>NZ_JACHIN010000001.1 GCF_014203235.1 Nonomuraea endophytica
GGCCGACCGCACCAACCACCGAGCGGCCATCGCCATCGACGTCCTTACCGAACCCGAATCGACAACCGCCCAAGCGCCTTAACTACCCGGCATTGCGGTTAGCCGAGCATGCGGCCGGCCGCGGAGCGCGGCTGCTGGCCGTCGTTCGGGATGCCGGGATCACCTGGACGCTGGCGCGTACCTGGCCAGGCAACCGGGCGCGCGAACGCGCGCTCAAGCGCCAAGGCGGATCGGCCCGCCGCTGCCCACTGTGCGGCGTGCAACCCCGCGCCTGCGCAACGCCAACGCACGCGGTCGCCTCCGCGCCAGCCGCCGCCGTCGTCCGGCCGCGGCCCGGCGACGAACTCATGCTTGCCCGGGTGGCGGATGCGTTCCTCGACGGCGAATCCCTGCTGACCGTCGATGAGATCGCCTGGCGGCTCCCGGTCTGCCCCAGCGGGCCCCGCTTCAGATGGGAAACCTCCGTCATGGCCGCCTTGCTCGGCCGCAACGGAGTCAGCGTCCGCCCTCACAGCAATCATCCCCGAGTCGTGCTGCTCTCCGACGTCCGGACCGCTCTGACCTTGTCGGCCTGACTCCCCCCGGGCTCGTCCCCAGGGGAGTCAGGCCGTCCCCGGCGTCTGACGTCCCCCGCACTTGCAAGGGAGAACGACCGATGCCCACCCCCAACACCCTGCGATACGCCCTGGCCGCAGCCGCCCGCGACTGGTGGGTGTTCCCCCTCACCCCCGGCGACAAGGTGCCCCTGCCCGGGATGAGCTGGAAGCGGCTGGCCACCGCCGACCCGGCGGTGATCGGACGGATCTGGGCGCGCCGCCCCTACAACATCGGTATCGCCTGCGGCCCCAGCCACCTCGTGGTGATCGACCTCGACACCCCCAAGCCGGGCGAACAACCGCCCGAGCGCTGGCGCCAGCCCGGCGTCCACTCCGGCGCCGACGTCTTCGCCCTCCTGTGTGAGCAGGCCGGGCAACCCGTGCCCTGGGAAACCTTCCAGGTCAGGACGAGGCGCGGCGGCCTGCATCTGTACTTCACCGCCCCGGCCGACGGCCCGCAGCTGGGCAACACCTCCGGCGACCAGGGCAACGGGCTCGGCTGGAAAATCGACACCCGCGCGGCCGGCGGGCTCGTCGTCGGCCCCGGCAGCTACGTCGACCTGCCCGACGGCACCGGCAGCTATCAGGTGCTGCACGCAGCTGCCCCAGCGCCGCTGCCGGGCTGGCTCGCCCAGCGCCTGCGACCTGTACCGGCCCCTGCCCGACCCGCCGCCCCCGTCACTCGGCGGTCTGGAAGCCGCGGCGCCTACCTGGACGCTGCCATTGCCGGGTGCCTGGACCGTATCGCCGCATCCCGGACTGACGGCAATCGCAACACCACTCTGTGGGGCGCATCCGTCGCGCTCGGCCAGCTGGTGGCCGGCGGCGCCCTCGACGAGACCACGACCGAGGTCCAGCTGCTGGAGGCGGCCGTGCAGACCGGCCTCACGCCGGGCGAGGCCGCGCGGACCATCCGTTCCGGGTTCCGCCGGGGCGCACAGCGGCCGCGGGTGGTACCTGCATGAGCGCGGCCAGCGCCAACTCCGTCAAGGTGGGCTCCGGCCCGGAAACCATCCGCGTGTTGAAAGGCGCGCTGGCTGACCGGCTGCTGCCCGACACCTACGTCTCCTCCGGGGACCTGGTCCACATGGAGACCGTCTCCGGCGGGCAGACCAGCCCGGCCGCGGACGAGGATTCGCCCCTGCCCGTCACCGCCAGCCCGCTGACCCCCGCCACGCTGGCCGGGCTGCTGGCCGAACACGCCTACGTCTACCGGCTGCGCACCCGCAAGGGCCAAGACGGAGAGGAATGGTATGAGGAGGAGGTCACCCCACCGCGCGACATCCTGGCCTCCGTACTGGCCGGCAAGACCTGGCCCGAGCTGCCGCCGCTGCGCGGAGTCATCGGCGCCCCGGTGCTGCGCCGCGACGGCACCCTGCTGCAGGAGGTCGGCTACGACAAGGCGACCGGGCTGTATCTGGCGGCCAAGGTCGCCCTGCCCCCGATCCCGGACGAGCCCACCGCCGACCAGGTGGCCGCCGCCCGCGCCTTCCTGCTGGAGCGCTTCCTGCGCGACTTCCCGTGGTCCAGCCCGGCCGACCGGGCCAACTACGTGGCGCTGCTGGCCACCCCGATCCTGCGGCACTTCACCGGCAGCCTCACCCCGTTCGCCCTCATCGACGCCACCATGCCCGCCTCCGGCAAAAGCATCCTCACCGGCGGCCCCGGCATGCTCTACGGCCAGCGCGTCATGCCCTGGCCGTACACGGAGGAAGAACTACGCAAGGCCATCACCGCCGTCCTCAGCGAGCAAGTCGGCGTCGTGGTCTGGGACAACCTGGCCGAAGGCACCGTCATCGACTCACCCACCCTGGCGCTGCTGGTCACCGCCGGCGTCTGGTCCGACCGGCAGCTCGGCGCCTCCCGCAACATCGCCACCGTCAACGACCGGCTGTGGATGGCCACCGGCAACAACCTCCAAGTCGGCGGCGACATGGCCTCACGAACCGTGCGCGTCCATCTCGACCCCGACATGCCCCGCCCCGAACAGCGCGACCAGACCCAGTTCGGCATCCCGCACCTGGACCAGTGGATCACTGCCCCGGCCAACCAGCACACCGTCCTGTACCACCTGCTGATCCTGGTGCTGGACTGGACCCGCGCCGGCGCGCCCAAGGCCGCGACGCTGGCCATGCGCCAGTTCACCCCTTGGGCCCAAGCCCTCGGCGGGTTCCTGGCCCATCACGGCATCACCGGGTTCCTGGCCAACGCCGCCGACGTGCGCGCCATCGACGAAGACGAAACCCGCTGGCGCGCGTTCCTGGCCTGCTGGCACACCCTGCACGGCACCGAGCCCATGACCGCGGCCGAACTGCGCCGATCGGCCGAACCCGACTACTTCGCCAACCAGGAACACGACCGGTGGGACGGCCAGTTCATCACCACCCATACCGGCCGCCTGCCCAACGCCCTGTCCCTCGGTCGCCTCCTGGCCGGGCAGGCTGGCCGGTGGCGGGGCGACTACGTCCTACGGGGCGGGAAGAACGACCGCGGCGACCGCGCCGTGTTCTGGGTGGAATGCGATGCAAGCGCCTGACCGAAACCTGCCGTCCGAACGAGAAGCGCTGAAGCATCTCCGCAACTCCGCAACTCCGCAAACATGCCCTCGACCTGCACAGATGGTTGCGGAGATGGGTCGAGCCCAAAAATCGCCATCTCCGCAACTCCGCAAATCTGCGGAGATAGAGGCCGTTTGCGGAGATGGAGTCACTCCAGAATTTTCTATCTCCGCAAGCGTTTCCCCAGGTCAAACATGATCATGCGGAGTTGCGGAGTTGCGGAGATGTTTCAGCCCTCTCCAGCAGGAGCGCGCACAAACGCCCCCGCACTCCGGCCCGAGCGACCCAATAGTTCCCGCCCGAATCCGCTCGGCGAGTCAGCGTCTTTGACAACCAGCCCCCGGCCCTCCCGAAGGAGCACTTCGCCATGCCCGCAACCCGATCAACGAAGCACGAGTGGCTCACCGTTGGTGAAGTATGCACAGAGCTGCGGATCTCCCGGCGCTCGTGGGACCGCTGGCGGGAGCAAGGAACTGGCCCCAAGGCGGTCCGGCTCGCGAGAAACGGACCGATCCGCATCCGCCGTGACTGGCTGGACGCCTGGCTTGACGCCCAGGCGGCTGCATGAAGAGCTATCAGGTCCGCTTCTGGAATATCCAGACCAGGAAAGGCCGTCGCCGCCCCCACATTGTCCGCTGGGTGGTGGAGCGCTTCGAGTTCAACGAGGCATTCACCACGACCGGTCTGGCCGACTCCTTCCGCTCCCAGCTCGTCACCGCCGCCCGCGCCGGGGAAGCGTTCGACACCGATAGCGGCTTACCCGACTCAATGCACCGGGAAAAGCAGGCCGTTACGTGGCTCGTCCACACGGTCGACTACGTGGAGATGAAGTGGCCCAAGGCGTCACCCAACTCCCGACGCTCCATTATCGAAACGATGCTCGCAGTATCGCCCGTGCTCGTTCTCGACAAGCGCGGCGCACCGGCCATCCCGATTTTGCGTGCGGCCCTGAGATGGGCGTTCATCCCCTCCCGAGACGAGAAGCAGGCGCCCGAAGAACTGCAGACTGCCCTGGCATGGCTCCGCCGCAACTCGATACCGATCACCGAGTTGACCGCCCGCCGCACCCTGGACAAGGCGTTGACGGCCTGCAGCACCAAACTTGACGGCGGCCAAGCCGCACCCGAATACCACCGCAGGATGCGTCGCGTGTTCTACAACAGCCTGCGTTTCGCGGTCGCCCGCGAGCGGCTGCGGGACAACCCGCTCGACTCCCCCGCGGTGAAACAGGACTGGGCCCAGCCCAAAATGGACCTCGCCGTCGACCCGCGGGTTGTCGGCAATCCGCGCCAGGTCGGCCAGGCGCTCATCGCGTGCAGTTACGTCGGCCAGCGCCAGGGCGGCAGGTTCGTCGCCTTCTTCGGCTGCCTGTACTTCGCGATGATGCGGCCCGCGGAGGCCATCCGTCTGCGCGATGTGAACTGCACACTCCCCCAGACCGGATGGGGAAAGCTCATGCTGGACGCCACCACACCCGAGGTGGGCAAGGACTACACCGACACTGGCCAGCTGCACGACGACCGCGGCCTCAAGAACCGCCCCAGGAAAGCCGTCCGGGCCGTTCCGATCCCGCCCGAGCTGGTTGCCCTTCTCCGCCAGCACATCGAACGGTACGGCGTCGCCTACGACGGCCGCCTCTTCCGATCCGAAAGCGGCAAGCCCATCCCCAAGTCCACCTACTCCAGGCTGTGGGCCAAGCTGCGGCCCCTCGCGCTCACCCCCGAGCAAGTCGCCTCCCCGCTCATGGCCAGGCCGTACGACCTGCGCCACGCCGGCGTCACCTGGCGGCTGACCGCCGGCGTGCCAGCCGCCCAAGTCGCGGAGTGGGCCGGCCACAGCGTCGAGGTGCTGCAGAGGATCTACCACCGCTGCATGGCCGACTACGACGACGTCTGGATCGACCGCATGAACCAAGCCCGTGACGACCTTGGATGATCTCTGCCCGTGGGCTGCCCGTGGCGGTCGTCATTTAGCGTCTACGGCTGTCGCCAAGTGGCATGACCGATATCGCGGCCGATCAAGCAAAAAGCCAGGTCAGACGGCGTCTGGCCTGGCTGGTAATGGGTGCCCCCTGTAGGATTCGAACCTACGCACCCGGCTCCGGAGGCCGGTGCTCTATCCCCTGAGCTAAGGGGGCTCCAACGAGCCCTAAGGCTATCAGCATCCTGCCACCACTCCGCACACGATAAAGCTCCGGGCACACATCCATCGAAAACCGCACGTGACCACCCCGTCACGGGTTAACTTCGTGGCCGTGGGCGAGGTACTGGGCAGAGTTCTGGTTGTCGATGATGACGAGGTCATCAGGCAGCTCATCGCGGTCAACCTGACCCTGGAGGGGTTCGAGGTAGCGACCGCCACCGATGGTGCGGACTGTCTGGATCGTGTGCTTGATGTCATGCCCGACGTGGTCACTCTGGATGTGATGATGCCCTGCCTGGATGGGTGGGTGACAGCACATCGGCTGCGGACTGATGAGGCCACTAGCCATATCAAGGTGGTGTTGATCACGGCTCGGGCGCAGGATGACGATCGGCGCCGGGGGCTCGGGATCGGGGTGGACGCCTATCTGACCAAGCCGTTCGATCCGGCTGAGCTGATTCAGGTGGTTCGCGATCTGGCTGCTCGGGCTCGTAGCTGAAGATCGGGTTGCTCGGGCTCGTCGCTGAAGCGCTGGCTGTTCGTAGCGGGGCCGTACTGGCTAGGCGGGTTGGTCGGTTAGTAGGCCTCGGGAGCGGGCGGTGGCGGCGGCCTGGGTTCGGGTGGAGGCGTCTAGTTTGCCCAGGATGTTGGAGACGTGGACGCTTACCGTCTTCTGGGCGATGTAGAGGCGCTCGGCTATCTCGCGGTTGGTGAGGCCGTCGGCTACCAGGCGGAGGACTTCCAGTTCGCGGGCGGTTAGGGAGCCGTCGGTTGACGCGGTGAGGAAGCGGGCTCGGCGGGCGAACTCCTCCAGCGCCGATGCCAGCGGAACCGCCTTCAGGTTGTCGGCGGCGTCCCGGGCGAGGATCCAGGTGGCCTGCGCGGATTCGCGGTCGCCGGTGGCCAGCTGGGCTTCGGCCAGGCGCCAGCGGACTCGGGCTGTTTCGTATACAAAACCGTAGTCGAATGCTTCTACTACCTTTTGCCACAGGGCTACGTCGTGGCGGCCCTGCACGCGTACCCACTCGGCCTCGACGCGCAGTGCCCACGCGCGGCCCTCCAGGCCCATGGGGCCGCGTTTGCCGTCCGGGCCCGCGACCGCGGTGCGGGCGCGTTCGCGCAGGTCGTCGGCTTCGTCGGTACGGCCCAGCTCAGCCAACGCCCACAACCCGACGGCGCAGATCCGCAGGTTGGCCGGGTCGGCGGGGATGAGCTGCGACAAACAGGCCCGTACGTGTTCCCACGCGGCGGTCGGGTCGCCCTTCCACAGGGCGTCCTCGGCGGCCAGGCCGCGTGCCATGTAGGTGACGAGGTCGTTGGACCAGAAGGGGCGCAGCCAGTCGATGCGGGGGCCCACGGCAGGTAGTCCGCGGCCCACCTCCACGAACAGGGCGAACGACGACAGGATCGCCTCGGGCACCGTACCCACGCGGGCGCCGAAGGTACCGGCCACACGTTCGGCGTCGTCCCATTCGCCGGCCACGTAATGGATGAGGAAACGGAGGAAACGCAGGTCGGTGCCGTACGTGCTCCAGTTCAGCCCGTTCTCCTCCGCCAGCCGGATGCCGCTGTCGGTGGCGGAGGCGGCCTCGACGAGGTCGCCCTGCTCGTACAGGAGGCGGGCGCGGGCGAACTCGGCACGCAGGTCCATGGCGAGGATGCCGGAGGTGCGGGAGGTGGCCTGCTCGTAGCGGGCGGCGGCGGTGGAGAAGTCGCCGTCCAGTTCCGACAGCAGGGCTAGGCTGATCAGGGCGCCCTTTTCCGCGTCGGGGACGCCGGCGGAGCGGGCGACTTCCAGGGCGCGGCGGGCGCGGGGGGCGACTTCGGCGTGGCGGTCGGTCCAGGCCAGGGCGCGGGCGCTGGTGGCCAGGGCGCGGGCGAGTTCCGCCGGGGTCTGTGCGGTTTCCACGGCGGCTTCGCCGGCTTCTACCGCGGCGTCGTCCTGGCCCAGTTCGGCCAGGTAGTAGGCCAGGCGTTCGTGGACCTGCGAAGTTTGCGGGAGGGCGCGGAGCTGGTTGACGGCGCGGTGGTTGTCGCCGCTGTCGGCGGCCATGATGGCGCTGCGCAGGGCCAGTTCGGCGCGGCCCTCGCCGGCCAGGGACTCGGCCTCGGGGACGCGGTCCCAGAGGCTGAGCGCCTGGTCGTAGTGGCGGTGGGCTTCCGCGGGCGCGCCGAGGCGTTCGGCCTGGCGACCGGCTTCGGCGGAGGCGGTCAGGGCGCCGGACAGGTCGTGGCCCGCGAGGTGGTGGTGGGCAAGCTCGGCGGGCGCGGTGAGCCGGGTGGCGAACGTGGCGTGCAGCCTCGTGCGCTCGCCCGGCAGGAGGTCGGTGTAGACGGCTTCCTGGAGGAGGGCGTGGCGGAACGCGTAGCCGTACCCGTCGACTCTGAGGAGTCCGCGCGAGACGATCTCGCGCACGGCCTCCTCGAAGTCGGCGAGTGGCAGGCCGGAGACGTCGCGCAGGAGCACGTCCTCGACGCGGCGGCCCGCGACGGCGGCGGCGCGCAGGACGCGCTGGCCGGGCTCGGAGAGCACCTCGACGCGGGACATCAGCAGGCTGGCCAGGCCGTCGGGGAGAGTTTCGCCTTCGGAGAGGGCGGCGTAGAGCTCTTCGGCGTAGAAGGGGTTGCCGTCGGCGCGGCTGACGATCTCGCTGAGTTCGCGACGGTCCATGTCACCGAATGTGGCGACATAGTCGGAGATTTCAGCTGAGGGCATGGGACCCACGTCCACCGCCGTGACCGCGGGCAGGCGCTTGAGCTCGGCCAGGACGGAGCGCAGGGGGTGGCGGCGGTGCAGGTCGTCGGTGCGGTAGGTGCCGACGAGGCAGACGCGCTCGCTCTGGAGCATGCGGCTCAGGAACACCAGCAGGTCGCGGGTCGAACGATCGGCCCAATGCAGGTCCTCGATCACGAACAGCACCGGTTGCACCGCCGCCAGCAGGCCCAGCAGCGAGCCGAACAGCCGCTGCTGCGTGAGGCCCGACGACGGCGCGGACTCGCCGCCCGGCAGCAACTGCTCCAGGACGGGGCGCTCGGCGATGGCGGCACGCAGCGTGGGGTCGGCGCCGCGCAGGGCGTCGGCCAGGGGGAGGTATGGGAGGGCATCGCCCAGTTCGGCGCACTGGCCGATCATGACGTTGAAGCCGCGCTCGCGGGCTTGGGCCACGAGTTCGCAGGTCAGGCGGGTCTTGCCGATGCCAGCGTCGCCGCCGACCAGCGCCACGCCGGCGGTGCCGTCGCCGGCGGTTTCGAGCACGCGAACTAGTCTCCTCAGCTCAGCCGAGCGTCCGATAAGAAGACTGTTCATCCACGTCACTCTATATGTAACAGAATCATGATTCTTTACGGCACAGCCCCACCCCCGCCACCCGCCGCCGTTCGCTCGCGCCGATCGGGGGGATCGCTTCTCACGTCGGACGGGCTGGCCACCGTAACGGCCTGTGTCCACCCCCTAAGTGGTCCCTCCTTACCCCTGACCAGCAACAAGCCAGACCGGGGCCAGAGGCGTACTCAGGGACGGAGAGCCCAGAAGGGGCTACGACATGAAACCCAGAGGAGGGCCAAGGCCGAGGCGGCAAGGTGAAGCGGAAGGACGAGGCAGCGGTCCGAGGCAGAGGGCCGGAGGCCGGGGCCACGCGCCGGAGGCGGAGGGCCATGGCGGCGGTCGGAGACAGACGGGCCGGAGGTAAGTCCGCGAGGCGAAGCCGCAGGTAGGGGTGGAGGGCCGGAAGCGAGGGCGGCATCGCAGGGCAGCAGGTGGAGAGACCGGGCGGAGGCCCAGGGCGAAGGCGCAGGGCGGAGGTGGAGGGCGGAGGTGGAGGGCGGAGGTGGAGGGCGAAGGCGCCGGGCTGGAGGGGCGAGGCGGGGCGCGGGGTGGAGAGACGGGCGGAGGGGAGGATTGGGGGACAAATACCCCCAGAGTGGGGCGGGCTTTGCTCACCGAAGACCCGGGGGCTTGGACACTGCTGGAGGAAGGGCCAGGAGAACGTTTGAGGAGCCCCGATGGATGGTCCGCTGGAGAAGATCGAGCGCGGCCCCGAACCCGCGAAGCTGTCCCTGTCCGTCAACGGAGCCACCCTGGTGGCCGAGGTGGAGCCACGGGCCAGCCTGCTGGACACCCTGCGCGAGACCCTGGACCTCACCGGCACCAAGAAGGGCTGCAACCAGGGCGCATGTGGCGCGTGCACCGTCTGGGTGGACGGGCGCCGGGTGGTCTCCTGTCTGACGTTGGCGGTCGCGTGTGAGGGCAGGGAAGTCACCACGATCGAGGGTCTGGTCGAGCACCCGATGCAGGAGGCCTTTCTGTCCTGTGACGCGCTGCAGTGCGGTTACTGCACGCCGGGGCAGATCATGTCGGCGGTCAAGTTGCTGGAGGAGGGCCACGCCGGCAACGACGCCGAGATCGCGGAGTGGATGAGCGGCAACCTGTGCCGTTGCGCCGCCTACCCGCACATCCGCCAGGCGATCCGGGAGGTGCGTGATGGCGAGCACCAATAAACCGGTGCACACCAGCCAAACGCACACCACCCAAGCCCACCCGGCAAGCGCGCATACGCCGAGTCCACACCGGCCAAGCGCACACAGGACCAGAGGCACCGGTCAAGAGCACGTGCCAACACATCGAGGCAGGTAACCAGTGCATGCCATGAGTTACGCCAGAGTCGGCGACGTAGCCTCCGCGCTGGCCGAAGGGGCCGATCCGGATAGCCGGTTCCTGGCCGGTGGGACCACCGAGGTGGACATGCTTCGCATCGGTGTGGCCCGGGAGCGACGGCTGATCGACATCAATGATCTGCCGCTCAACACCATCGAGGACCTGCCGGGCGGCGGTCTGCGGCTGGGGGCGCTGGCCAGGATGAGTGACGTCGCCGCGACGCCCAGCGTGCGGGAACGGTTTCCGATGCTCGTGCAGGCGTTGGAGCTGGGCGCGTCGGCGCAGTTGCGGAACATGGCCTCGATGGGCGGCAACATGATGCAGCGGGTCCGCTGCGGCTACTTCCGCGAGGCCGGTATGCCGTGCAACAAGCGGGAGCCGGGTTCCGGTTGCGCGGCCCAGGGTGGGTTTCATCGGGGGCATGCCGTACTCGGGACCAGCGAGCACTGTTTCGCGACGCATCCGTCCGACGTCGCGGTGGCGCTGGTGGCGCTGGACGCGGTGATCCACCTGCAGGGCCGGTACGGCGAGCGGGCGATGCCGCTGGAGGACTTCTTCCTGCAGCCCGGAGACGCGCCCGAGCGCGAGCACCCGATCGAGCACGGCGAGCTGATCACCGCGATCGAGGTGCCGGCCGCCCCGGTGGCGCGTACGTCGTTGTACTGGAAGGTGCGTGACCGGGAGTCGTACGAGTTCGCGCTGGTCTCGGCGGCCGTGGCGGCCACGGTCACCAACGGTGTCATCCGCGAGGTACGCCTGGCGCTCGGCGGCGTGGCCACCCGGCCGTGGCGGGCCAGAGCGGCAGAACAGATGCTGACCGGCGGCCCGGCCATCAGCGACGCCTTCGAGGCGGCAGCCTCGGCCGAACTGGCCCCGGCCGTGCCCCACCCGCAGAACGCCTTCAAGATCGAGCTGGCCAAACGCACGATCGTGCGGGTCCTGGAAAGGGTGAGCGCGGCATGAACGGGACCGCGAAAGCGCTGGACGGCATGAACGGGACCGTCAAAGCGCTGGAGAAGGTGAGCGCGGCATGACCACCACACTGATCGGTCAGCCCGTCACCCGGGTGGACGGCCACGCCAAGGTAACCGGCGCCGCCAAGTACACAGCCGAGATCTCCCTGCCGGGCATGCGCCACGCCGTCATCGCCGGTTCCGAGATCCCAGCCGGCCGCATAACCGGCATCGACAAGTCAAGGGCGATGGCCGAGCCAGGAGTGCTGGCCGTACTCACGCATGAGGATCTTCCGAAGGTGGCCACGCAGCCGGTTCTCACGCTCTCGCTGGCAGGCACCGTCGCCCACGGTCAGAGCTTCTTCCCGATGCAGGACCCGGTGATCCATTACGCGGGCCAACCGGTGGCCATCGTCGTGGGCGAGACCCTGGACGCAGCCACCCGAGGCGCCGAACTGCTCGACGTCACCTACGAACGCACGGAGTCGATCACCGTGATCGACGAGGGCCGCGACCGGTCCTATGTGCCGGAGAAGATCCTGGCAGGCCTGGCACCGGGCGAGATGGGCCGTGGCGACGTGGCAGCGGGGCTGGCGGCGGCCGAACTCACAGTGGAGGCCACGTTCACGTTCTCGGCCAACCATCAGAACCCGCTGGAGATGTCGGCCTCGGTGGCCTCCTGGGACGACGGGCAGCTCACGCTGTGGGACGCGACGCACGGTCCGACCGCCACCCAGATGACGGTCGCGAGCCTGCTGGGCATCCCGGCCTCACGCATCCGGGTGATCACACGATTCGTCGGCGGCAGTTTCGGGGCCAAGGCGATGATCTGGGCGCATCCGACGCTGGCCGCCATGACCGCACAGATCATGCACAGGCCCATCAAGCTGGCGCTGACGCGCGAGCAGATGTTCACGGGGTGCGGGCTGCGGGAGGACAACGAGCAGACGATCACGCTCGGCGCCGCCGCCGACGGACGGCTGACCGCGATCCGCCACGAGAAGCTGTCGATCACCTCGGCCTACGACGACTGGGCCGAGCCCGCGCTGAGCGGTTCCGGCGAGCTTTACGCCTGCGACAACTTCGCGGCCGTCTACCACCTCATCAAGGGCAACACGATGACGCCCACGTTCATGCGCGGGCCGGGTGAGACGGCGGGGCTGGCCGTACTGGAATGCGCGATGGACGAGCTGGCGGAGCGGGCCGGGCTGGATCCGGTCGAGCTGCGGGTGCGCAACCACGCGGACGTCGATCCGGTGAGCGGGCGGCCGTGGTCGAGCAAGGGGCTCAAGGAGTGTTACGAGCGGGGCGCCGAGCTGATCGGTTGGGGCGATCGCGACCCACGGCCCGGCATGCGGCGCGACGGTGACTGGCTGATCGGCATGGGGATGGCCACGGCGATCTATCCCGTCTATCCGCTGATGAATCCGCAGCGGGCGCGGGCCCGGCTGTATGCGGACGGCACCGCCGTCATCCAGACGGCCGCCTCCGACATCGGCACTGGCGCGGCGACGGTGCTCACCCAGATCGCCGCCGAGGGGCTCGGGCTGCCACTGGAGATGGTCCGGGTGGAGTACGGCGACACGTCGCTGCCGTTCCTGGCCGCCTCGGTCGGCTCGACCGGGTCCACGGCGGGCGGCAACGCCGTTCATCTGGCCGCGACAGGGCTGCGTGAGCAGCTCGTCGCCCAGGCGGTCCAGGACGAGGGCTCGCCGCTGCACGGCGCGGACCCGGAGCTGGTCGACGTCGTGGACGGGGTCATGGTCGGCCCCTCCGGGTCGGAGAGTTACGGCGAGATGCTCGGCCGCAACTTCGTCCCCGAGACCGAGTACCTGGGCACCTACCAGCACCGCGTCGACGACGAGCACGCGCTGCTGAACTTCGGCGCCCAGTTCGCCGAGGTGGCCGTGGACGCCGCTCTGGGGGTGGTGCGGGTGCGCAGGATGGCCGGGGTGTTCGCGCCCGGCCGCGTGCTGAACCAGAAGACGGCGCGCAGCCAGCTCATGGGCGGCATGATCTGGGGCCTGTCCCAGGCGTTGCTGGAGGCCAGCCACATGGATCCGCGCTTCGGCCGCTGGGCCAACCCGAGCCTGGGCGACTACCTGGTGCCGGTCAACGCCGACGTGCCCGAGGTGATGGTGGAGACGGTGGAGGTGGACGATCCGTTCATCAACCCGCTGGGGATCAAGGGCATCGGGGAGATCGGCATGGTCGGGATGGCGGGGGCGATCGCCAACGCGGTCTACAACGCCACGGGGCGGCGGGTGCGTTCGTTCCCGATCACCATCGAGTCACTGCTCTGACAGCACGAGGTCCGCACAGCGCTCCCCGATCATGATCGCGGGAGCGTTCGTGTTTCCCGAGGTGACCGCGGGCATCACCGAGGCGTCGGCGACGCGCAGTCCGTCGACGCCGAGCACGCGCAGCCGGTGGTCCACGACCGTGCCCATCCGGCAGGTGCCCGCCTGGTGGTGGTAGGTGACGAGCGTGCGCTCGATGTAGGCCGCTATATCGGCGTCGCCGGGGTAGAGCTCGCGGCCCAGCTCGGCCCCGATCTCCCTGCACAGCTCGACCGCCGCCCGCATGCACCGCCGGTCGGCCTCCTCGCGCAGGTAAGCGGGGTCGGCCAGCAGCGGCGCGCCCGGGTCGGCCGAGGTGAGGCGGAGCGTGCCCCGGCTCTCCGGCCGGATGATCCCGGCCATCAGCGTGAACGCGTCTGGCGGCCCGCTCATCGTCTCGTCGTACAACGGCACGTGGAAGAAGAGCGGCTGCACGTCCGGCGCGGGCAGGCCGCCGCGGCTGCGCCAGAACAGCTGGCTGTGCATCACGGGCAGCCCCGGCACCGGCGGCGGCACCGGCCCGCGGGCCTCCACGATCACCGGGACCAGCGCGTGGTCGTGCAGGTTCGCGCCGACCGGCAGGTCCGCCCGCACCGGCACGCCGAGTCGGCGTAATTCGGCGGCCGGTCCGATGCCGCTGAGCATGAGCAGCCGGGGCGACTCCAGGGCGCCGGCGCTCAGCACCACCTGCCCGGCGTACACGCGCTCGCCCCGCCCGATCTCGACCCCGACGCACCGCGACCCCTCGAACAGCAGCCTGGTCACGGCCGCTCCGGTCCTGATCCGCACCCGGCCGCCGCGCAGATAGGCCGCAGCCGTGCTGTGCCGCCGCCCGTCCTTGACGGTGAGCTGGCAGAAGCCCGCGCCGTCCTGCGCCGCGCCGTTGCAGTCCTCGTTGTACGGCAGGCCGAGCCCCACAGCCGCCTCGACCACCGAAGCGTTGACCGGATGCGGGCGGTAGTCGGACATCACCCGGACCGGCCCGCCCACCCCGTGATGCTCGGAGGCGCCCCGGTCGAAGTCCTCCATCCGCTTGAAGACCGGCAGCACCTCCGGCCAGTTCCACCCCGGCCCCCAGGTGTAGTCGGCCGGATTGCCGCGTACGAAGATCATGCCGTTGAGCGAGGAGGAGCCGCCCAGCACCCGCCCGCGCGGCCAGTGCAGCCGCCGCCCGCCGAGTCCGGCCTGCGGGGTGGTGAGGTAGTCGTAGTCCTCCGCGCCGCCCCACAGCCGGAAGACCCCGCCCGGATCGTGGATGTCGGGATTGCCGTCAGGACCGCCCGCCTCCAGCAGCAGCACGGACAGCCCCTCCACCTCGGCCAGCCGCCCGGCGACCGCCGCCCCCGCCGACCCAGCTCCGACGACCACCACGTCAGCGCTCTCCATCGGGACAGCTCCTTTTCGGACGATGAGGAAAGCTATATGATTTCATAGACGACTTCATGGAGGAAGGATTGCCATGACCGGCAAGAACCTGGACGCCGTCCGTGAGTCCTACGCCGCCTCGGCCCGCGGCGACGTCGAAGGCATCCTCGCTCTCCTCGCGCCGGACGCCCGCTGGACCGAGATGGCCGGCTTCCCGTACGCGGGCACGTACGTGGGCCGCGAGGAGGTGCTGAACGGCGTCTTCTCCCGGCTGGGCGGCGAATGGGCGGACTACCGGGCCGACCCCGAGGAGTACGTGGACGGCGGCGACACCATCGTCGTGATCGGCTTCTACAGCGGCGTCTACCGGGCCACGGGCAAGGCGATGCGGGTCCGCTTCACCCATGTATGGAAGCTGCGGGACGGGGTGGCCGTCAGCTTCGAGCAGTTCACCGACACCGCGCTGGTGGCCAAGGCCCTGAGCGCGTAGGGCACTTCACGCACGAGAGGTCCCATCGTCATGATCGCTTCCAGGACGCTGTCCGTCTTACTGCTGGCCGCCCTGGCGGGCTGCGGGCTCGCCGACACCCCCACCACCGGCCGGGACGCTCCGGGCACCGGCGTCATCCGGGTGGGCGCGGTCAGCTCGCTCAGCGGGCCCGTCACCTTCCCCGACTCCTCCGCCGCCGCGAAGGCCGTCTTCGACCGGGTCAACGAGCAGGGCGGCATCAACGGCCAGAAGATCGAGTACCTGGTCGCCGACGACAAGGGCGACCCGGCGGCCGCCGCGCAGGCCGCCCGCGACCTGGTCACCAACCAGGGCGTGGTGCTGCTGGCCGGCTCTGCCAGCCTGCTGGACTGCGCGGTCAACGCGCCCTTCTACGTCCAGTCGGCGATCGTCGCGGTCCAGGGCACCGGCGTCGACCCGACCTGCTTCGAGTCGCCGGCCATCTCGCCGGTCAACACGGGGCCGTACCTCAACATGGCGATCAACATGTATTACGCCTCCGAGGTGCTCAAGCGGGACAAGGTCTGCATGTTCCTGGCGATCCTCGGCAACACCAACGACGCGTACGGCGGCGCCGTACAGAGCTGGTCGAAGCTGACCGGCAAGAAGCTCACGCTCGACGACCGCACGGTGAAGCCCGACTCCGACCCGACGCCGTTCGTCCTGCGCGCCCGCTCGGCCGGCTGCCAGGCGGTCCTCTACAACGGCACCGAGCCGATGGCGATCGCCTGGATGAAGGTGGTCAAGCAGCAGAACGTCACCGGCATCGACTGGCTGCTCACCACCGCCCCCTACACCGAGGCGGTCGCCAAGGCGCTCGGCCCCGACGGCGAGGGCACCTACGCCAACGCCGAGTTCGAGCCGTTCACCGACGCGGGCTCGGCGGTGCTGAAGGACTGGCGCGAGCTGATGGCGGCCAAGAAGGTCCCGCTGACCTCGTTCGGCCAGGGCGGGTATCTGGCCGCCACCTACGTCGTGGACACGCTGAAGGGCATCAAGGGCGCGATCACCCGCGAGTCGGCCGCCCAGGCGTTCAAGGCGCTCAAGCCCATCGAGAATCCGCTGGTGGGCACGGCGTACGAGTTCGGCGCGGCGGCCAAGCACCGGTCCAACCGGGCCGGGAAGATCGTTCAGTTGCGCGGCGGGGCCTGGCAGGTCGTGACGCCCGAGTGGGTGCGCTATCCGGGGACGCTCGGCTGATGCTCCAGGGCCTCGTCTCCGGGCTGGCCGCCGGCGGCACCTATGCCGCGCTCGGCCTGCTGCTCACCGCCATGTACCGGCTGACCGCCACGGTCAACCTGGCCGTCGCGGCCACCGGCATGGCCGGGGTCTACGTGATGGCCGCGCTGGCCGAGACGGGCCTGCCGTACGGGATGGCCGCGGTCGGCGGGGTGGCGGCGGGCGCGCTGACGTCGGCGGGGTGCGGCGCGGTCATGGTGCGGTGGTTCGCCGGGAGCGGCGCGCAGCTGCGCACGGCGGTCTCCATCGCGCAGCTCATCGGGATCATCGCGCTGGCCTACATCCTGTTCGGCGACACCCCGCGGGTGCTGTGGAACCCGGCCGGCGCTCCGGTGGGCACGCTGGCCGGGGTGGTGGTCACCTGGGGCACGCCCGCGCTGATCGCGCTGGCGGTGCTCATCGGCGGCGGCACCCATCTGCTGCTGGCGCGGACCTCGCTCGGGCTGCGGCTGCGCGCGATGGCAGAACGGCCGGTCACCACCGAGCTCCTCGGCATCGGCACCCGCGGGCCGGCGGTCGCGCTCTGGGGGGCCGCCGGGGCGCTGGCCGCGCTCGTGCTGCTGCTGGTCGCGCCGGTGCGCTCCAGCGACATCCTCTCGCTCAGCATGCTCATCGTGCCCGCCTGCGCCGCGGCGCTGGCGGGCGGGCTGACGCGGCTGCCGGGCGCGCTGCTGGGCGGCCTGGCGCTGGGCCTGCTGGAGGGTCTGCTGGCCGGTTCGGCGGCGGTGCGCGAGTACCGCGACGCGGTGCCGTTCGCGGCCATCCTGCTGTTGCTGCTGTGGAGCCGGCGCGGGGAGGTGTGGGATGCCGCCCGCTGACCGGGCCGTCCGCTGGGGACTGGCCGTCCTCGCCCTGGCCTTCCTCGCGTACGGCATGGCCACCGCGTTGCCCGCCTACTGGGTCTTCCTGGCCATGTCCGCGGTGATCTCCGGCGTGCTCCTGCAGAGCCTCGGGGTGATCGCCGGGCAGGCCGGGATGGTCTCGCTGTGCCAGGCGGCCTTCGCCGCGATCGGCGCCTGGAGCACCGCGCAGCTCAACCTGTGGGGCGTGCCGGGCGGGCTCTACGTGTGGCTGCCGCTGGCGGGGCTGGCGGCGGTGCCGTTCGGGCTGCTCATCGGGCTGCCCGCGCTGCGCCTGCGCGGGGTGCACCTGGCGATCGTCACGCTCGGCTTCGCGGCGACCGTGGACATCGTGCTGGCCGCCGCCTCCTTTCCCGGCGTGGACCTGGGGCTGAGCGTGGGGCGGCCGGCCGGGCTGAGCTCGGAGCGGCAGTACTTCCTGTTCTGCGTCGGGGTCTTCGCGCTGGTCGCGGTGGCGCTGGCGGTGGTGCGGCGGACCAGGTTCGGCGCCACGTGGCGGGCGTTGCGCGAGTCGGAGCGGGCCACCGCGGCGGCCGGCACGAGCGTGCCGGGGGCCAAGCTGAGCGCGTTCGCGGTCAGCTCCTTCATCGCGGGGCTGTCCGGGGCACTGCTGGCCGGGCAGCTGGGCATGCTGCTCGCGCGCAACTTCGACCCCGGCCAGTCGCTGACGGCGTACGCGGTGGCGGTCATGGCGGGGGCGCACCACGCCGAGGGCGCGCTCATCGGGGGCGCGCTCGGCGTGCTGGTCGCGGAGCTGCTGCGGCGGTTCGGCATCCCGCAGCAGTGGGCGAACGTGGTCTTCGCCGTCGGCGCCATCCAGGCCTTCACCCAGGGCGCGGGCATCAGCGACGCGCTGCGCGCCGCCTTACGGCGGCGGGGTGGACGCCGCCTTCCGGTGGCGCCGGTTCCGCTCGTGGACAAGGCCGTTCCCCAGGCCGCCACCGGCACGGCGTTGCTGATCACCGGGCTGAGCGTGCGCTACGGGCAGGTGGCGGCCGTTCAGGACGTCGGCCTGGAGGTGCTCGCGGGCAGCGTGCACGGCCTGGTCGGGCCGAACGGCGCGGGAAAGTCCTCCCTGGTCGACGCCATCACCGGCTTCACCGCCTGCACGGGCGCGGTGGAGCTGGCCGGGCACGACCTGAACGGCCGTCCCGCCCATCTGCGGGCGCGGGCGGGCCTGCGTCGGACGTTCCAGCAGGATCGGGTGCCCACCGGCCTCACCGCCGGGGAGTACCTGCGCTTCGCCGCCCGCCGTCCGCTGACCGCCCGCGACCTGGCCGAGGCGCTCGGCGACCTGGTCGCCGTGGATCCCGGGCGGACGATCGCCGACCTGGACGTGGGCACCCGGCGGCTGCTGGAGGTGGCCGGGGCGCTGCTGGCCCGGCCCGCGCTGGCCGTGCTGGACGAGCCCGCCGCCGGGCTCGGTCACGCCGAGACCGAGCGGCTCGGCCGGTGGCTGCGCGCGGCGCCGGAGCGGTTCGGCTGTGCCGTCCTGCTGATCGAGCACGACCTCGACCTCGTGCGGGCGGTCTGCTCGCGGGTCAGCGTGATGGACTTCGGCCGCGTCATCGCCGAGGGTCCGCCCGCCGAGGTCTTCGCCGACCCCCGGGTGCTGCGCGCGTACCTGGGCGAGGAGGTGACGGCGTGACGCTCTCCCTGCACGAGCTGACCGTGGCGCGCGGCGGGCAGCCGGTCGTGCGCGAGGTCAGCCTGTACGCCGGGCGTGGGCAGGTCAGCGTGCTGCTCGGGCCGAACGGCGCCGGCAAGACCACCTTGCTGGAGGCGGTCTCCGGCATCCTGCCCAGCCGTTCGGGCCGGATCACGCTCGACGGCCACGACCTGACCGGACGGCCGCGCACCCGCAGGGCCCGGCTCGGCCTGGCCCACGTCGAGCAGAGCCGGGCCGTCTTCGCCACGCTCACCACCCGCGAGAACCTCCTGCTGGCCGGCGACCCGGACCGGGCGCTGGCGCTCTTCCCCGAGCTCGCTCCCCGCCTGGAGGTGCGGGCCGGGCTGCTGTCCGGCGGCGAGCAGCAGATGCTGGTGCTGGCCCGCGCGATCCTGCGCGAACCGGCCGCGCTGCTGCTGGACGAGATGTCCATGGGCCTGGCCCCCGCGGTGGTGCGCCGGCTGCTGCCGGTCATCCGCGCGCTGGCCGACGCCGGGTGCGCGGTGCTGCTGGTGGAGCAGTTCGCGCACGCCGCGCTGG
Organism: Nonomuraea endophytica; assembly: GCF_014203235.1. GTDB lineage: Bacteria > Actinomycetota > Actinomycetes > Streptosporangiales > Streptosporangiaceae > Nonomuraea > Nonomuraea endophytica. The sequence continues at coordinate 19,424 of NZ_JACHIN010000001.1, forward strand.
CCCTGGCCGACACCGCGTACGTGCTGTCGCGCGGCGCCCTGACCTACAGCGGCGACCCCGGGCCGCTGCGCGCGGACGACACCGCGCTGCGGCGCGCCTACCTGGGAGAGGACCGGGCATGACGACCGCGGATCTGATGCTGGTCAACGGGCGGGTCCTGACCATGGATCCGGCGCTGCCGTACGCGAGCTCGGTGGCGGTGCGCGACGGCGAGATCGTGCACGTCGGCGAGCGGGCCGCGCGGTGGGCGGGGCCCCGCACCGAGGTGATCGACCTGCGCGGGCGGCTGCTGCTGCCCGGCGTCAACGACTCCCACCTGCACGCCGTCGGCTACGGGCTGCACCGGCCGCCGTTCTGCCTGGACGTCGCGCTGGGCTCGGTCGCCGCCGTTCAGGCCGAGGTCGCCCACGCGGTACGGCACGCCAAGCCGGGCGCCTGGATCAGGGGCATCGGCTGGCACCCGGGGCGGCTGGCGGAGGTGGCGGCGGGACGGGCGATGACCTCGGCCGACCTGGACGCCGCCGCCCCTGACCATCCCGTGGTCCTGCAGGACTTCTCCGGCCACACGGTCTGGGCCAACAGCACGGCGTTGCGCCTGGCCGGAGTCGAGTCGTCCGAAGGCGTGCTGCACCACGGCGAGCAGAGCCTGGTCATGCGGGCGGTGCCGCATCCGGAGGGCGGGCTGGCCGCGGTGGTGCGCGACGTGGTCGCCGAGCTCAACCGGCTCGGCATCACCAGCTTCACCGAACCCGGTCTCGGGCCGGGTGGCGAGGAGGCGTTCGCGGGCGGCATGAGCTCCGCCGCGCTGGACGCCTACGCCGGGCTGGCCCGCTCGGGCGAGCTGACCGCGCGGGTGAGCGTGCTGGGCCTGCCGAGCCCGATGTCGGGCGCTTCGGCAGCCGACACGCGGGCGTGGCTGGCCGATCCGCCCCGGCTGGACGGGGTCGATCCCCGGGTGCTGCGGCTGCTGGGGGTCAAGGTGTTCGCCGACGGGATCCCGCCTTCTGAGACGGCGTGGATGCGGGAGCCGTACCCGTCGGGCGGGCACGGCGCGCTGTGCACGCGCGGGGAGAGCGACGCCGAGCGGGTGGCCGAGCTGGAGGAGATCATGCGCCTGGTGCACGCCGCCGGTCACCAGCTCGGCGTGCACGTGGTGGGCAGCAAGGGCGTCGACGCGGTGACGGCTTCGCTGGCGGCGCTGCCGGGCGGGGCGCGGCACTATCTGATCCACGGGCAGTTCGCGGGCGAGGCGGCGCTGGCCACGCTCGCCGGGCTCGGCTACGGCATCAACCTGCAGCCGGTGCTCCAGGCCATGGAGTCGGACACCACCCGCGCCCTGTTCGGCGCGGACTGGGTGGAGCGGGAGTGGCCCGCGCGCTCGGCGCTCGCGGCCGGGGTGAACACCGCGTGCAGCTCCGACGCGCCGGTGACCGGGCCCGACTGGCGGGCCGGGGTGGTCGCGCTGGTCGCCCGGCGGGGTCAGGGGCTGACGCTGGAGGAGGCGCTGGGCACCTACACGCGCGCGGCCGCCTGGCAGGACCACGCGGAGGGCTGGAAGGGCACGGTCAGCGCCGGCAAGGTCGCCGACCTCTGCGTGAGCGCCGCGACGGCGCCGGACGAGCTCGTCGACGCGCCGGTCGATCTCACCGTCTTCGGCGGGAGGATCGTGCATCCGGGCTGAACGTGGATACCGTTCGAGCATGGGTGCGGACATCTGGGCGGTCGGCGACGCCTACGAGGGCTACATGGGCCGGTGGAGCCGTCCGGTGGCGGCGGCGTTCGTGGCCCGGCTGGGCGTCCCGGCCGGGCGGCGCTGGCTGGACGCCGGCTGCGGGACCGGCGCGCTGACCGCCGCGGTGCTGGCCGCCGCCGCGCCGGACCGGGTCGCCGGGGCCGATCCGTCGGCCGGATTCGTCCGGCACGCGCGGGACCTGGTCACCGACGCGCGGGCCGGGTTCGCCGTCGCGGACGCGCGGGCGCTGCCGTTCGGGGACGGCCGGTTCGGCGCGGCGGTCAGCGGGCTGGTGCTGAACTTCGTGCCCGATCCGGCGGCGGCGGTGGCGGAGCTGGCCAGGGTGACCGCCCCGGGCGGCACGGTCGCGGCCTACGTCTGGGACTACGCCCGGCGGATGGACGTGATCAGGGCCTTCTGGTCGGCGGCGGTGGAGCTCGATCCCGACGCCGGGGCGCTGGACGAGGGAGCCAGGTTCCCGCTGTGCCGTCCAGAGCCGTTGCGGGCGCTGTGGAACGGCGCCGGGCTGGCCGGAGTGTACGTCGAGGCGATCGACGTGGACGCGGTGTTCCGGGACTTCGACGACTACTGGCGGCCCTTCCTCGCCGGGCAGGGCCCGGCCCCGGCGTACGCGGCCGCGCTGCCGCAGGAGCGCAGGGCGGCGTTGCGGGAGCGGATCAGGGAGCGCATGCCGGTGGCCGCGGACGGCTCGATCACCCTGCGGACCCGCGCCTGGGCGGTGCGCGGCGAAGTATTGGTCCACTGAGACACCACGCCATTGGACTCAGCGTGTGGACCAAGCCTCCTCTACTGTCGGAGGCATGATCGCCCTTCCCACCCTGGCCCTGTTCGCCGTCACCGCGCTGGCCCTGGTCGTCATCCCGGGGCCGAATCACCTCTACATCGCCGCCCGCGGCCTGGCCCAGGGGCGCTCGGCCGCGCTGGCCAGCGCGTTCGGGGTGGAGGCCGGCACGCTCGTGCACATACTCGCCGCCGCCGCCGGTCTCTCCTACGTGATCACCCAGTCGGCCGCGTTGTTCTCGATCGTCAAGTGGGCCGGCGTCGCGTACCTCTTCTACCTGGGCATCCGCGCGCTCACCAGCAAGGACGAGCAGCACGCCCAGGCGCCGGAGCCGCAGCCGTTGCGCAAGGTGTTCCTCGAAGGCGTGGTCATCAACATCCTCAACCCCAAGGTCACGCTGTTCTTCCTGGCGCTCCTGCCGCAGTTCGTGGACCAGTCGGCGGGCTCCCCCGCGCTCCAGATCGTGGCGCTCGGCGCCGTCCTGATGGTGCTCGGCCTGCTCTCCGACATGATCTACGCCTTCACCGCGGGCGCCCTGGGCCACCGGCTGGCCGCCAAGGCGCGGGCGCTGCGCTATTTCTCCGGCGTGGTCTACCTGGGACTCGGCGTCGTCACCGCGCTCACCGGGAGAAAATAGCCCGCATGGCACCGAGGAAGCAGCGGGAGATCTTCGCGGCGACGCTGCGGCTACTTGCCGACAAGGGCTACGACGGGCTGACCGTCGAGGGCGTCGCCGAGACGTCGGGCGTCAACAAGACGACGATCTACCGCTGGTGGCCCTCGAAGGCCGCCCTGCTGGCGGCGGCGCTGGTCGAGGCGGACATGCTCGACTTCGACGTGCCCGACACCGGATCGCTGCGCGGCGACCTGGTGGCGCTGGTGGAGGCGCTGGGGGTGCTGCTGACCGAGCCGCCGGGGCGGGATGTGGCGGTGGCCGCGCTCGGCGCCGCCGTACACCATCCCGAGATCGACGCGCGGCGCTTCTTCGCCGACCGCCTCGCCCGCGAGCGCGTGGTCTTCGAGCGCGCGGTACGGCGCGGCGAACTCCCCGAGTCGACCGACCCGATGCTCGTCATGGACCTGCTGGCAGGCGCGATGTGGACCAGGGCGGTGTTCAGGGGCCTGCCGCTGGGCAAGGATTTCGCCGCCGAGGCGGTCGCGGCCGTGCTCGACGGGGTCAGCTAGCCTCGTTCAGCGCCGCCGGGATGCGTTCGAGCACCGGGTGCGGCACCAGCCCATAGGCGTAGAAGTCAACCGCCGATGCGCCCGCCGCCTTGGCGCCGAGCGCCTTGGCCACGAGCCGGTCGGTGGAGTCGCTGTCGGGGTAGCCGGGGCGCAGCACCGCCCGCACCTCCCGGTCCTTGCCGACCGAGCGCAGGTAGGCGCCGACGTCGTCGGCCACCCGGGCGGCGTCACGGGCGTAGGCGAGCACGCCGAAGGCGGGCACCAGGTCGCCCAGCGCGACCAGGTCGACGCCGAGTTGCCAGGCGTCGTGCGCGGCCAGGCCGGGCGACGGCAGGCCGTCGCGGTAGCCCTTGACCGAGCCGGTGTAGTCGATGAACACCAGCTTGGAACCCTCCTCCGCCACCGCGGAGGCCACCTCGGACACCAGCGTGGTCACGGTCTCCGAGCGGGCTCGGGCGTAGGCCACGACGTCGGGACCGGCGTAGGCGGTCAGCGCGGCCCTGGTCACCTCGCCCTGCGCGGCGGGGTCGCCGTCGAAGACGCCGCCGACGATCCTGGCGCACTCGTCCCGCGCCACCTCGGCGTTGACGCCCAGGTCGGTGGCGCGGCGCATGCAGTAGTCGCAGAAGCACAGGCCGAACAGGTAGTTGTCCATCGGGCCGAGCGGGACGAAGGAGCGCTCGGGGCGCAGCGGCCGGAAGTGCAGCGACTCGGCCACCACGCTGTCGACGCCGAGCCTGGCCACCGACCTGGCCAGCGCCACCGCGTACTCGCGCACGTCGGGGTGGGCCGGGCACAGGTCGGTGAGCGAGCCGCGGTCGCCGAAGCAGTCGCGCACGGTCACGTCGGGATGCCGGGTGCCGAGCGTGAGGTTGCGCAGGAACACCGTCCAGCCGTGGAGCTTCAGTCCCCGCTTCGAGCAGGCCTCGCGGACGCCGTCGAGGGCGTCCGCGTAGCCGGGGACCGGCGTGAGGCGCAGCCCGGAGAACAGGTCGTGCGGCGGGACGAAGTGGGCGCCGTCGTGGCGCAGGGTCAGCCGGGACAGCCCGTGCGGGGTGACGTCGCGGGAGCCGTGGTGCACGGCGCCCACGGTGATGCCGGCCGTGCCGTATCCGGCGACACGGTCGAGCACCTTGTCGACGCCCTCACCCCGGAGGTCCTCGACGAAGACGTATACCGAACTGTCCACGGGTTGACCTTACGCGCTCTTGTGCGCGACGAAGTCGATCTCCACAAGGATGTCCAGCAGGTCGGATCCCACCGTGGTGCGGACCGGGAACGGCTGGTTGAAGTACGACTTGTACACCTCGTTGTAGGCGGCGAAGTCGCGCTTGAGGTGCTGCAGGTGCACGGTCGCCTTGACCACGTCGTCGAAGCCGAGCCCGTGGGCGGCCAGGACGGCGCCGAGGTTCTTCATCGTCTGGTGCGTCTGGGCGGCCACGTCGTCGCCGACGACCTCGCCGGTCACCGGGTCGAGCGGCCCGGCGCCCGAGGTGTAGACGAAGTCGCCGACCACGAGGCCCTGGGAGTAGGCGCCTACGGGAGCGGCGCCGTCGTTGGTCCTGAGTTCCTTCTTCACGAGATCTCCTAGAAATGCGTGGTTATGGTGCCGACCTGGCGGTAGTCAGGATCGACGAGGGGCAGCGCGCGCCACTTGTCGAAGGCGGTGCAGGGATGCGAGATGCCGAAGGAGAGCACGTCACCGGGGCGCAGTCCGTCGCCGTGCACGACCGTGTGCTGGTCCTGCATCTTGGCGACGGTCAGCCCTTCGCGCCTGGGCACCGGCAGCCCCTCGTCGTAGGGCGCGTCGCGCTTGCCCATGCCGACGATCGCCAGGCCGGGCTCGGGCGTGGACAGCACGTGCGCGAAGATCTCGAAGGCCGGGAGGAGCTCGCCGTCGATCCGGTTGAAGGGGGTGCGCTCGCGGTAGTAGCCGTCGTCGTGGCTGACGTACGCGCCGCTGCGCAGCACCACCGTGGCCTGGGCGGCGACCAGTTCGCGCCCGATGACGTCGAACCACTGGCTGCCGCCGACGGTCAGGATGGGGTTCTTGACCCGCAGGTACTCGGCCGCGTCCTGGAGCAGGCCCAGATATTTCCGGACTTCTCCGGCTGAGGTGAGCGCGCCCTCGTACCCGGCCACGCCGGCCAGCGACACACCCTCCACGGTCTGGATGTATCCGGCCAGATCGACGATCTCGTCCACCGACCGGCAGCCCGCGCGGCCGCCCGCGTGCCCCAGCTCCACCAGCACGCGGAACCCCCGCGCCGGCGCGTGCGCGCGCAGGATGTCCACACCCTCGCGCGAGTCGGCGAAGCACAGGAAGTCGAACCCGGGGTCGCGCTCCAGCTCGGCCGCCAGCCAGTCCAGCCCGACCGGGTCCACGACCTGGTTGGCCACCATGATCCGGCTCGCGCCGAAGCCGCGCACGATCCGCGCCTGCCGGGTGTTGGCCACGGTCAGGCCCCAGGCTCCGGCGTCGAGCTGCATCGCGGAGATCTCGGGCGACAGATGGGTCTTGGCGTGCGGCGCGAGCTCCAGCCCGTGGCCGCGCGCGAAGGCGGCCATCGTGGCCACGTTGTGCTCCAGCGCGGCGCGGTGCACGACCATCAACGGCAGCTCGGACTCCGCGAGAATTCCCTGCACGATGCCCCCATTCATCCGCGTTGACCCTATCAACGCGAGCGCAGCGCCCGGCCTGGGGTGGCCCCGGTCAGCTCGCCTCCCGCCAGCACCTGGACGCCGGAGACGAACACGTCGTCCACCCCCGAGGCCGGCGTACGCGGCGCGGCGTAGGTGGCCTCGTCGCCGACCTTGGCCGGGTCCAGGACGATCAGGTCGGCAGCCGACCCGGCGCGCACCAGCCCGCGCTCGGCCAGCCCGAAGCGGCGGGCCGGGTGGGAGGCCAGGTGCACGGCCGCCTCCTGCCAGGTCCAGTCGCCGAGCTCGCGCACGTGCCGTCCGAGGAAGCGGGCGAAGGCGCCCCAGCCGCGCGGGTGCGGGTGGCCGCCGACGTAGATGCCGTCGGAGCCGCCGGTGTGCACGGGATCGCGCAGCATCCGGCGGACCGACTCCTCCCCCTCGGGTCCCTCGTCCGGCCGCGCGGTCACGCACCCGGCTTCGAGCCGCGTGTCGATGAGCAGCTTCTTGCAGAACTCCGCCGGCGGCAGCTCGGCGCGGGCCGCCGCCTCCACCATCGTCAGCCCCTCGGCCCAGGCGGAGCCGGGCGCGTGCGAGATCGTCAGCCTCGGCCAGGTCTCCTCCAGCGAGGCCCACCAGGCGTCGAGGTCGGGCGAGGCGAGCATCTCGATCGCCCGGTCCACCTCGGCCCCCGGCACCGACGGCGGCAGCACGACCATCGCCAGGATCGTGCTCCCCCGCAGGTAGGGGTAGGTGTCGAAGGTCAGGTCGACGTCCTGGGCCAGCGCCCGCTCCACCAGCGGCAGCAGCACGCCGGCCGGTCCGTGCAGGTGCGAGACGTGCACCGCCGCCCCCGACAGCCGCGCGATCTCGCCGACCTCGTCCATGCCGATCGCGGCCTTCGCGCCATAAGCGCGCATATGAGTGACGTACGGCAGGCCGCCCAGCGGAGCACAGAGCGCGGCCAGTTCCCCGGCCGAGGCGTAGCGGCCAGGCAGGTACTCCAGCCCGCTCGACAGCCCGACGGCCCCCTCGCTCAACCCCCGCTCCACCCTGGCCAGCATCGCCGCGATCTCGGCGGGCCCGGCCGCGCTGGGCGACGGGCCCATCACGTCGTAGCGGATCGTGCCGTGCGGCAACAGGTAGGCGGTGTTCAGCGCGACCGTCCGGTCGTAGCCGTCCAGCAGTTCGCCGACCGAGAGCGGCCCCTCGTGCGGCAGCCGCCCGTTGACGGCGGTGAAGTAGCGGGTGGCATAGGCCACGGTCGCGGCCGAGCCCGGCGCGAACGACAGCCCGTCCTGGCCGAGCACGAACGTGGTCACCCCTTGCCGCAGCGCCGCGAGCTGCACCGCCGGGTCGAAGACGGCCGCCTCGCCGTGCGCGTGGCAGTCGATGAACCCGGGCGCGACGAACCGGCCCGCCGCCGCCACGACCCGCGCCGCCGGCGCGCCGTCCAGCCGGCCGACCGCGGCCACGCGATCGCCGCTGAGCGCCACGTCGGCCCGGTACGGCGGCGCGCCCGTCCCGTCGAGCACCCGGGCACCGCTGATGATCACATCGAAAGCCACTCAAGGATTAAACCTGATTTGGCACCCGGGCTGCCGTTCTCATACCGTCTGGCGACTCATCAGAAGGGACACCCGTGCGCCGCCTGACCATCCTTTCCCTCACTGTCCTGATAGCCGGCGCCACCGGATGCGCGGGTGCGCAGCCTCGCGCCACCCCTTCGGCGGACGCCGCTCCCGTGGGGCAGCCGGTGCCTTTCGGCAGCCACCGCGTGCCGTACGCGCAGGGTGTGCTGCGCCCGAAGGGCGACGCGGACGGGCAGGTGCGCGACTACTACGGCAAGTGGAAGGCGGCCTTCGTCACCGCGAAGTGCGGCTCGCTGCAGGTGATCTCGCCGGACGCCGACCACCCGTACGTCGCCGAGGCGCAGGGCTACGGCCTGGTCATCGCGGCCACGATGGGCGACAGGGAGCTGTTCGACGGCATCCTCACCTACGTCGAGGCGCACCCGTCGGTCAACAACCCCGACCTGCTCGCCGCCGAGCAGGACAAGAACTGCAAGAGCGTCAACGGCTCGGACTCGGCCACCGACGGCGACCTCGACGTGGCCTACGGCCTGCTCATGGCCCAGCGGCAGTGGGGTGGCGACTACCGGGACAAGGCGGTCAAGCGGATCGCCGCGATCAAGGAGTCGGAGGTGAACCCGGACACCAAGCTGGTGAAGCTGGGCGACTGGGCCACCCAGGACGATCCGCTGTCGAAGGTCTCGCGCACCTCCGACTGGATGATCGACCACTTCCGGGCCTTCGAGAAGATCGACCCGGCCTGGGCGGAGATCCGGCAGGCGCACCAGAAGCTCATCGCCGAGATCCCGAACGAGACCGGCCTGCTGCCCGACTTCGTGAAGAACGGCAAGCCGGTCAAGGGCCAGGTGCTGGAGGACGCGCACGACGGCGACTACAACTGGAACGCCCTGCGCGACCCGTGGCGCATCGGCGCCGACGCGGTGACCAGCGGCGACGCCGCCTCCACCGCCGCCGCGCGCAAGATGAGCGCCTGGATCTCCAAGGTCGGCGACCCCGAGAAGATCGCCGGCGGCTACACCCTGGACGGCAAGCCGCTGGAGGAGGGTCCCGAGCCGGCGTTCGTGGCGCCGTTCGCGGTGGCCGCGCTGGTCCAGCCGGACGGGCAGGCCTGGCTGGACAAGCTGTGGGCGTACCTCACCTCGCGGGAGATCGGGAAGAAGGACTACTTCGCGGCCACCGTGCAGCTCCAGTCGATGATCGTCGCCTCCGGCAACCACTGGGTGCCCTAGCTGCCCCTGGTGCCGGGCACGCAGTTGGCCCGGACGTTGACCGGTTGCTTGGCGAGCAGTTCCCTGGCCTGCGAGCGGGCCAGGTTCCAGCCGTTCCACGGGTCCGGCCGGTCCAGGCCGTTGGCCTTGACCACGTTGAACAGCACGCAGCTGCGCTGGGGCTCCGGCAGCCTGACGAGCGCGGGCACGGCCTCCGCGCCCAGGTCGCCCAGGTAGTCGGAGTCCATCTGCGCCACGCCGCGCACCGCGACCTGGGTCTCGGCCACGCGCAGGTCGGGGTTGACCATGGCGAAGGTCCCCAGGCCCAGCGCTGTCACCAGGACGATCGTGCGCGGCAGCCAGCCCGAGCCACGGCCCGCCAGCCGGACCGCCCCGGCCAGCAGCACCAGCGCGAACACCACGCCGAGCCACCAGACCGTTGCCTGCACCGAGATCCGCAGCCGCGACAGCCCGTACACCTCGGTGTAGAGGTCGATGCGATGCAGCGCCGAGGCCAGGATGACCAGCGTCAGCGCGCACAGCACGCCCAGCTGACCGGCCAGCACCCAGCGCTCGCGACGGCCGGTGCGCAGCACGCCCCCGACCACGGCCACGATGCCGAGCACGATCATGCTGACCAGGACGAGCTGGAAGAAGCCCTCCCTGGCGTACTCGGCGTAGGTCAGGCCCTCGGTGTTGAGCACCGTCGCCGCGCCGCCGAACAGGAACCTGATCTGCACCGCCACGAACGCCCCGAACAGCAGGTTCAGCGCGGTCAGCGGCACCAGCCAGACCGACCGCGCGACCGTGACCTTGACGCCCGGTCCGACCGGGTCCCTGACCGGCCGCAGCGCGACCAGGACCAGCGCCGACAGCAGTGCCCCGAACACCGCGAACAGCACGATCCGCGACGGGAGCGACTCCATCCAGTCGGGCGTGGCCGTCAGCCGCTCCAGATACCTGGCGAACACGCGGTCGGCCGAGGCGAACAACAGCCCGAACACCGCGACCAGCACCACCGCGATGCCCACGCCCGCCAGCGTCGGCATGATCCGCCGCCGCGCGACGAGGCCCTTGAGCGGCCCCGACAGCAGCCAGGGCACCGGGCCCAGCGCCAGCACCACCGACATGCCGCCCCTGATCACGCCCAGCCAGCCGGTGCCCGCGCCCGAGACCGCCAGCGCGATCAGCCCGGCCCCGGCCGTCACCATGAGCAGGACCAGCCAGTCGGCGTCCCTGATCACCGCCGTCGAGATCAGCCAGTAGCCGGTCAGCCCGAACGCCAGCGTCCACGGCGTCGCCCTGCGCAGCACCGCCGGTAGCGCGGCCGCCCCGAGCACCAGCGCGACCAGCACCAGCCCGAGCCCGCTCTGCGCGTCCGGCAGCGCCACGGCGGCGAACACCCCCGCGCCCGCCGCCGCCGGAAGCAGCCAGCGCGGCGTCTCAGGCAATTCGGGCTTCGGCAGCAGCGGGGGCGGCTGGTAGGGGGGTGGCGGGGGTCCGTAGGCGCCCGGCGCGAGGGGCTGCGGAGGTCTCGGCTGCTTGTACGGCTGCCGCGCCGCCGTATCCGCGGCCACCACCGACCCCACGGCGCCGCCCGCAGCCGTGGCCAGAATCAGCGTGACCAGCGCCGCCACACCCCCGAACGCGACCCCCATGACCACAGCGGCGAACAACCCGACCAGGAACCCGGCCAGCAACCCCAGGAAGATCCCCCAGAGCAACCGCCCCAGCCAGTTCCCCGGCTGCCGCTGCCCACCCGCTGCGCCCGGAGAGCCGCCCGCCCCCTCCCCCGGCCCAGACCGCACCGCCGCGCCCGCCCCGACCGGCACCGGTCGGGTGGGCGCACTCTCGACCGGCACGGTGATCGGGCCGGTGCGAGTGACCGCCACGGCCTCGGCCGCCACGACCCCCTCGCTCGCCCCGACCGTCACCTTGGCCGCCACACTGTCCTTCGACTCTGCGGGGACATCTCCGGCGGCCACCGTCGGCTCATCCTGTGACACGGGCGGGTCTTCCGCTGTTGCCTCTGCTGTTGCCTCTGCCGTCACTGCTGCCGTGGCCGCCGCTGGGGCCTGTTCGGTGGCTGGGACAGCCTCCTCGGGGGTCGGGTGGGCCGGCTCGGGGAGTGCCCGTTCCAGCGGACGCTCCTCCCCCGTCTCGACCGATGTTTCCGCCATCGTGGTCCTCCCCGGTAAGTCGACGACCATCCGGCATCCGGTGCCGTCGCCGATGTGAATGGAGCCACCGTGCAGCTCGACGATCTCCTTGACGATGGCCAGCCCGAGCCCCGAGCCCCCCGAGTCGGCCGCCCGGCCGGAGTCCAGCCGGGAAAAGCGTTCGAACACCCGCGACCTGGCCTCGGCCGGAATGCCCGGCCCCTGGTCGGCGACGGTGATGCGCACCCCTGCGCCCTGGCCCGCCCCCGCGATGGTGACCAGGGCGCCGGGCGGGCTGTGCCGTACCGCGTTGTCGAGGAGGTTGGCCAGCACCTGGGCCAGCAGGTCGGGGTCGGCGCGCACCACGAGGCCGGGCGGGATCCGCCCTTCCAGCCGGACGTCCTCGCGCGCCAGGCCCGCCTCGCGCAGGGCCTGTTCGAGCAGGGGGCCGAGTTCGATCGCCTCGGGCTCGATCAGGCGGGCGCCGGAGTCGAGCCGCGACAGGTCGAGCAGTTGGGTGACGAGGCGGCCGAGCCGTTCCGTCTGGGCGAGCGCGGTGCTCATCGTGACGGGGTCGGGGGTGGAGACACCGTCGACGACGTTCTCCAGTACGGCCCGCAGCCCCGTGATGGGCGTGCGCAGCTCGTGGCTGACGTTGGCGATCAGCTCGCGGCGCTGCCTGTCGACCTCGGCCAGGTCGGCGGCCATCGCGTTGAACGCCCTGGCCAGCTCCCCCACCTCGTCCCGCGAGGTGGCGCGGACGCGGAGCGTGTAGCTGCCCTTGGCGATGGTCTGGGCGGCCGATGCCATCTCGCGCAGCGGCTTGGTCATGCCTCTGGCCAGCCACTGGACCATGATCAGCGCGAGGACGGCGGCGACGGCGATGCGTACGTCACGCGAGTAGCCGGAGTTGATGCCGACCTCGTTGACCACGAACGCCACGCCCACGGCCAGCACGATGACGAGGCCCAGCTTGACCTTGATGCGGCCGAGGAAGTCGAGCGGCCTCATCGCCGCACCAGGGCGTAGCCCACGCCGTGCACGGTGCGCACGACGTCCGGGCCGAGCTTGCGGCGCAGCGCCCGTACGTGGCTGTCGACGGTCCTGGTGGCGGCGGCCTCGGAGAAGCCCCACACGTCCGACAGCAGCCGGTCGCGCTCGAAGACCTGCCCCGGCCGCTCGGCGAGGCGGCGTAGCAGGTCGAACTCGGTCCTGGTGAGCTGGGCCTCCTGTCCCCCGACGAACACGCGGCGGGCGGCGGTGTCGATCTCCACCTCGCCGACGCGGATCACGGTGTCCTCGGCGGCCAGTTGGGCGGCCCGTTCGACCCGGCGCAGCAGGGCGTGGATCCTGGCGACCAGTTCGCGCATGCTGAACGGCTTGGCGATGTAGTCGTCCGCACCCACCCCCAGCCCGACCAGCACGTCGGTCTCCTCGCCGAGCGCCGTCAGCATGAGGACCGGCACCGGGCGTGCCGCCTGCATCCGGCGGCACACCTCGAGACCGTCGAGACCGGGCAGCAGGCGATCGAGGATCACCAGGTCGGGTTCGGCTCTGCCGTAGGCGGTCATCGCGCTCTCGCCGTCGCCGGCCACCTGGACGTCGAAGCCTTCGGCGGCCAGCCGGTCGCGTACGGCGCGTGCGATCGTCTCGTCGTCTTCGACGACCAGGACCCTTTTCACGACTCGAAGCCTAGAAGGGGACTGTGCAGACGACACTCCGCAATTTGTGGACATCCCGTGCAGACTTGTGCACGTGAACGTCGCCGCTTACCTCTCCCGCATCGGCCGCCCCGACCTACTCAACGCCCCGCCCAGCGCCGACAACCTGCGCGAACTCCACATCGCCCACATCGAACGGGTGTCCTACGAGGCTCTGCAGATCTGGCTCGGCCGGCCCACCACGGTCGATCCGCTGGAGTCGGCGAACCGCATCATCGGTGGCCGGGGCGGCTACTGCTACCACCTCAACGGCGCCTTCTCCCTTCTGGTCACGGCGCTCGGCTACGAGGTCACCAAGCACTTCGCCGGCGCCCAGCAGGACGCCGCCACCGGACCGCACCTCGCCGGCAATCACCTCGTCCTGACGGTCCGCCTGCCCGACGGCGAGTGGCTGGTCGACCTGGGGCTCGGCGACGCCATCCGCGAGCCGCTCCCCCTGGTCGCGGGCACCTATCGTCAAGGACCTTTCGAGTACGGCCTGCGCCCCTCGGAGATCGCGCCCGGCGGCTGGCGCTTCGACCACGACCCGCGTGGTTCGTTCATCGGCATGGACTTCGGCCCGGCCCCGGCGCAGATGTCGGACTTCGCCGACAAGCACCGCGAGCTGACCACCTCGCCCGAGTCGGGCTTCGTCCGGATCGCCGTCGTGCAGCGCCGCGACGCCGGTGGCGTGGACACCATGCGCGGCCTCGTGCTGACCAGGATCGGCGACCGCTCGCTGCGCACGACGATCACCACCCAGGCGGACTACTTCGCCGCGCTGGCCGACGTGTTCGGCCTGCCCATGGCCGACGTCAGCGCGCGGGAGCGGGAGAAGTTGTGGCGCAGGCTCCACGAGGCCCAGGAGCGCTGGCTCAGCGGCAGCGGCTCCCCGGCCCGGGAAGAGCGCCCTTGAGCAGGTAGGCGTCCACCGCGGCGTCGACGCAGGCGTTCTTGCCGCCGTAGGCGCCGTGGCGGTCGCCGTCCCAGGTGAGGAGCCGGGCGGAGGAGAGTTGCCCGGCCAGGTCACTGGCGTACTCGTAGACGCCGTCGGGGTCTCCGGTGTTGCCGACGATCAGGATGGGCGGGGCGCCCGCGCCGCTCAGGCGGCCGGCGTGCGGGTCGGCGGATTTGGGCCAGTAGGCGCAGTTGAGCAGCGTCTGCCAGACCGATGAGGGGCCGAACCTGGGCGAGTCCACGGCGATCTTCGCGGCCAGGCGGTCGAGGTCGCGCCTGCCGTACCTCTCGGTGTAGTCCGCGCAGTTGACGGCCATGTTGGCGTCCTGGAAGTTGCTGAACCCGCTCTCCTGGCTGCCGCCCGCCAGCCACGCGGACATCTCCAGCATCGGCCTTCCGTCGCCCTTGTAGGCCTTGGCCAGCGCGTTCTCCAGCTTGGGCCAGCCGTCGGGGCGGTAGAGCCCGTACAGGACGGCCAGCCGCGCGGCGGGTTCGGTGAGCTCGCCGACCGGAAGGCCCCTGTCCAGGAAACGGTCGAAGCGCTCCAGCACCTCCTCGCCGGTCGCGCCGATCGGGCAGTCCGCCCGCGCCCCGCACGCGTCGGCGAAGCGGCGCAGGCCCTTCTCGGTGCCGGCCATCTGGAGCCTGATCACCTCGAACTGGCTCAGCGTCGGGTTGCCCGGCGAGTCGAGCACGAGCCGCCCCACTTTGCCCGGAAACAGGTCCGCGTACGTGGCCATGAGCGACCCGCCCCACGACAGCCCGAAAGCGGTGAGCTTGTCCTCGCCGAGCGCCTGTCTGATCCGGTCGAGGTCGCGCGCGTGGTTCCTGGTCCCGAGGTACGGCAGGAGCGGCCCGGCGGCCTTCTCACAGGCGGTCGCCACCTTCCTCGCGGCGGCGAAGGCGTCATCCTTCTCCCGGTCGGTGTCCGGGGTGGGGTCGGCGGCGAAGGCGATGGCCAGGTCCTCCTTGGTGAGGCACCGGACGGGACTGCTCTCCCCCACGCCGCGCGGGTCGTAGCCGATCAGGTCGTAGCGCTCGCCCAGGGTGTCGTGCGCCCTGGTCAGTACCCGCGGGAAGTCGAGGCCGGTCGCGCCGGGGCCGCCCGGGTTGAACACCAGGCTGCCGAGCCGCTTGCCGGGATCGCGGGCGGGCATGCGGGTGAGGGCCAGCGTGATGCGTTCGCCTTGGGGCCGGGCATGGTCGAGTGGCACCTCCAGGGTCGCGCACTCACGCGGACCGCACGGCGCCCACGCGATGCTGGTGTCCGTCCTGGGCTGACCGGTTTGAGGTACGGCGGGCGGTGCGGCCTGGCAGCCGGCGGCCAGGATGAGGGCGACGGGAAGGAGTTTGCGCATGCTGTCGAGGGTGCCGGGAAGGCTGGGCACCAGCCCACCTCACCAGGCACGATTCCGGGTAAACACATCGGTGTACCCCCCGCGCATGGCTATGCCCGGAGATATCCCGCTATCGTGCGTTTCGAAATGGGAGAAAGCATGAAGCTGGCCGGGCGCTATCGGCTGCTGAACCCCTTGGGCGAAGGCACGGTACGGCTGGCCTTCGACGAGGTGGCGCACCGTGACGTCGCCGTCAGGGACATGCGGGCGCAGCCGGCCGAGGAGGCCCGGCGGGCGCTCCAGCTGCGGCATCCATCGATCGTCCCACTCCTCGACCTTGTGGAGGAGGAGGGCGGTCCGTGGCTGGTCACGGAGTTCGTGTCCGGGGCCTCGCTGGCGCGTACCGTCGACGCCAAGCGGCCCCTGCCGGAGCTCCAGGCCGCCCGCGCCGGGCTCTGCCTCCTGGAGGCGCTGACGACCGCGCACGGCGCCGGGATCGTGCACGGCAACCTCAACCCCGGCAAGGTCATGCTCACGGCGACCGGCCGCGCCGTGCTGACCGGCTTCGGCCTGCCGCACCCCGGCCTGCGCCCACCGGCGGACCTGTGGTCGCTCGCCGCCACCCTGCACTTCGCGGTGGAGGGCCGCCCGCCCGGCGCCGCACCGGCCACCGACCCCGAGCCGCTGCGCGCCCTGATCCGCGCCATGCTCGACCCCGCCGGACCGCCGTCCCTGGACGACATCACGTCGACCCTGACCCGCCTGGCCCTGAACCACCCCATAACCACCACCCACCCCCTCTCGGTCCCCACCACCGGCAGCTTCCCCCCAACCCCCACAATCCCCTCACCCCCTCCCACCTTCGGCCACCCCGCGCCCCCCTCCGGCCCCCCGTCGCCCGCTTTCGACCACCCCGCGCCACCTTCAGGCCACCCCGGTGACCCGGCGACTCCCGCCTTCGGTCACCCGTCGCCGCCCGCCCCCGATCAGCCGGCGGGTCCGGGCTTCGGCTATCCCGGCGCGACGGCGCCGCCTGTGCTTGGTCACGCGGCTGAGACCCCGCCCATGGGCACCCCCGTCGTCCCACACCCCGGCGGTGAAGTAGCGCACCCCGGTGGCGAAGTTTCACACCCCAGTGACCAGAGCGGCCCGGCCCCCGACGCGCCAGAACCGCAGGGCGAGGCGCCCAACCCGCCCGCCAAATCCCGCCTGCTGGGCCTGCGCAAGGTCTTCGGCCGACGCCGCCAGTCCCCGCCCGCCCCCGAGAACCCGCCACCCACCGAGCCCCCGCTCACCGCACCGCCCATCATCACGCCCACCCCCGAACCACCCACCCACGACCAGCACGCCCCCTTCCCACCACCCCAGGACGCCCCACACCCACAGGACGCCCCACCCCAGAGCGCCCTCTTCCCACAGCCCCCAAACGCGCCGAGTGCCCCCTCCCCCCGGCCGATGGACGCCCCGCCCATGGACGCACCCTTCGCGCCGCAGTCCCCGGACGCCTTCCCCACGCCGCCCGACGCCCCCTTCCCGCCACCTCAAGCCCCCGGGCCCTTCCCTCCTCCGGCCGACGACTCCTACCCGACGCCACCAGTAGCCGCGTTCCCCGCATCGCCCGCCGACGGTTTCCCGACGCCTCCGTCCGACGGCTTTCCCACTCCCCCCGCCCAGAACTTCCCGACGCCACCTGCCCAGAACTACCCGACGCCACCTGTAGAGCCCGCGCCGCTCAGTGACATGCTGTACCCGTCGCCCTCCTGGCCGGTCGCCTACGACCCCGCGCCCAGCCAGCACAGACCACGTCACGCCGCCCCAGGCTCCACCCCGGTGGACCGGGCGCTGGATCAGGTGATCGGCACCACCGGCCCACTCCCCCCGGTCCAAGTGGCGGCGATCGGGCTGGCCGTACTGGATCAGCTGGTAGGGCTGCATGCTCGCGGCGAGCACCACGGCGACATCCGTCCCGGCAACATCCTGCTGTCACCGTCGGGCCAGGCCATTCTCAGCCCGCCGCTGATGCCGAACGGGATCTCCGCCTACACCGCCCCCGAGGGCGCGACAGGACCGGCCGCGGACATGTGGTCGCTGGGCGCGACGTTGTTCGCCGCGGTCGAGGGGCTGCCGCCGGCGCCGGGCGCGCCGCTGACGAGAGCGGGCGCGCTGGCGGCGGTACTGTACGCGTTGCTGGCCGGCGACCCGGCGGCCAGACCGGCCCCGGCTCCCCTACGCCAGGAGTTCCTGACCATCTCCCAGAGCCTCGACCCACGCGACATATCGTGAATGGAACCCCATCGGTCCCCCACTCGTTGGACCGAAGACGCACAATGTGAGTGAGGCGGGGCGCGCGCTCCGCGTTCGGAGGAAGTTGAGGATGTCGCCAGTCCAGAAGTACGCCATAGGCGCGGGCGCCGCCGTACTGCTCTCGCTGATCTTCCTGCCGGGTTTCGTCACCCTGCTGGTCGTCCTCGGCGTGGTCGCCGCTCCGGTGGTCGGCTATTTCATGCTCGACCCGTCTCAGCGCGAGCGCCTCAAGCGCGTGCGCAAGCGCGGCATCGGCAACTGAGCTAACGAAAACGGCGAGGGCCTGGAGAAAGGCCCTCGCCGTACTCAGGCCTGCGCCAGGGCGCCCTGCACGCGCTGGGTCACCCTGCGCTCGACGTAGAACGACAGGAACGGCACCGTCCCACCGAGCATGATGCCCAGCATGTACGGCCAGCTCCACCGCGCCTTCATGCCCAGGTTCATGACGGTGACCAGATAGATCATGTACAGGAACCCGTGCACCTGCGCGATGATCAGCCCCGGCCACCACGTGACCCGGACGACGTAGTTGAGGAACATGCCCACGCAGAGCACGAGCAGCATCACGCCCACCATGTAGGCGAGCACCCGGAAAGGCTTGAGGGCGGACTCCACTTGTTTTCCTAACCTTCCAGAACCATCTCAGGGGACTGTCGAGCACGGCCCCGATCACCCCGTACGGCGTCGCGTACGAAGTGGAACCACATGAAGACGGCGAACCCCGCGAAGATCCACCAGTTGGCCGCATAGGCCGCGTTACGCCACGTGAACGTACCGCCGACGATCGGCGGCGACACCGTGACCGGCGCGAGAGACCCGGAGGCGGGCTGCGCGACGACGAACCCGTTGCGCACCTTCTCGCCCTTCCACAGGTTGATCAGCTCGCCCGTGGAAACGGTCTGCACCTGCCCCGCGGGCAGTCCCTCCGCGCGCCGCTGCACGCTGTCGGTCCCCTGCGGCGGCCGCAGCCGCCCCGACACGTTCACGTTCCCAGCCGGTACGGCGGCGCCCGCGTCACCGGCCGACGCCACCCACCCGCGCACGACGGGCATGAGCGTCCCGTCGGCGAGCCGGAGCGGCGTGAGCACCCAGAAGCCCTCGTCCCGCGCGACGTTGCCGCCCGGCGTGTCCACGCTGGGCCTGCGGTCGGCGACGAGAAGCTGCCGCGCCTCGTCGTAGACGCCCTGCGCGGTGACCTTGCGCCCCACGGCCGCGCTCTCGAACCCGGCGCCCACCTTGGCCAGCCCGTCCACGGCGACCGGCGCGGGATCGGTGGCGGCGTGCGGCTTGCCTGAGTCCTGGAAGACCCCGAGCTGCCAGCGTCCGAGCAGGATGAAGGCGATCAGGACCCCGATCGTGAGCAGATGCAGCCCGATCAGTCGTGGGGAGAAGAGGGTCCTGAGCATGCTTCAAAAGTATCCGCCGGGCAGCGTGGTCCGTCATCAGGGGCACCCACCGGCCGACACCTACCAGTCCTGGCAAAAGGTGCAAACGGCTCAGCTGTTCCGGCTAGAGTGCTGCGCATGTCTGACCAGCATCTCGACCCGGCCGGCAACACGCAGCAGTTCCGCGCGTTCGCACAGCAGAGCGAGCAGGACGGCGCGCGCAAGCGCTCGGCGACCCTTCCCATCATCGCCGGTGTGGTCGTCCTCGCGATCATCGCGGTGGCGGTCTACCTCATCCTGAAGTAACCGACTCCGACAAAGCCAAGCGCCGACGGCCCCGCTCTCGGCGCTTTTCGTGTGCCCAAAACAGCCCCGCCCGCCGCGCGCGCGTAGATCACGTCGGCCAGATGACGGCGAACGCACACCCTCTCCGCACGAACCACAGCGGCCCGCACCCGGCCTGACCGACCCTCCCTGCGATCGAGCGCATGGCGACGCCGTCGCCCGCACGTCGGCCATCCCGGCCCTCCGCGATCGAGCCCATCCCAACGCCGTCGCCCGCACGTTGGCCATACCGCCGTCCCGGCGATCGAGCGCGTCCCAACGCCGTCACCCCCACCACCCGCACATCCGGCGGAGCACGAGCGTGCGATGTGACCCGGCTCACTCTGGACCCGGCAACTTCGGCTGACTACATTGGACAATGTGTCCAATAAGACTGCGGACCTCGACCGGTTCCGCGAGTTGCAGCAGCTCGCCTATCGGGGCGCCGAGCACGTCGCCGCGCGGCTCGAACCCGGAGTGACCGAGCGCATGGCCGCCACCGCCCTGCGCAAGTGGCTGGAACGGCACGGCGCGGACGACTGGTTCCACGTCCCGTTCGCATGGTTCGGTGAGCGCACGGCATTCCGGAAATTTCGGGTCCCGACCCAGTTCCTGCCTACGTCGCAAAGGCTCGAAGAGGGCATGCCCTTCGTCCTGGACTGCGCGCCGGTCAGGGACGGGTACGTCGCCGACATCGGGTATTCGGGGCGCTTGGGGGACAACGCCGACTGGGACGGGCTGGATCGGGATCTGGCCGGGTTCCGGGGGAAGATCCTGGAGCTGGTACGGGCCCGCCGTACCTTTCGCGATATCTACGCGGAAGTCGACCGGCTCATCGCCGAGCAAGGGCACCGAAACCGGCACAAGGTTTATCCCGGGCGGGTGATCGGGCATCAGGTCGCCCGTATTCGCCTGGGCGGGCCGCGTTTCGTGGTTTTCCAGTCCTTCGGGGTCAGGACCCTGCGTACCATCGGGCGCGAACTCGTCAAGGAACGTCTGGAAGGCCGCTCACCGCTCTGGGCGGGCGGCAAGGCCAGTGAGCATCCGCCGACCCCCGGGCTGTGGGCCGTCGAGCCGCATCTCGGCACCGCCGGCGACACGGTCGGCGCCAAGTTCGAGGAACTGCTGGTCGTCACCGAGGACGACGCCTACTGGCTGGATGACGACCTTCCCCACGTCCGCCGCTGGGAGTCCCGATGACCGACACCTCGATCAAGCCGCGCCGGGTCAGGTTCTCGTGGGAGGAGACGCCGCTGCACTGGGTGCCCGGCGACCCGTTCACCACGCACCTGATCAACGTGCTGCACATGCTGCTCCCGGCCGGTGAGCGCTGGTTCGTGCACGTGTTCAAGCAGGCGCTGCCGTACATCCGGGATCCGCGGCTGAAAGCCGAGGTCAAGGGGTTCATGGGGCAGGAGGGCACGCACGCGGTCGCGCACCAGCGCGTGCTGGAGCACATGAAGGACCAGGGGCTCGACCCCGGGCCGTACGTCGAGAACATCGAGTGGATCTTCGAGCGGATGCTCGGCGACGACACGATGCCGCCGATCGCGCGGACGTACTGGCTGAAGGAGCGGGTCGCGCTGATCGCGGCCATCGAGCACTACACGGCGGTGCTCGGGCAGTGGATCCTGGACGCGCGGCCCCTGGACGACGCGGGCGCCGACGCGGTCATGATGGACCTGCTGCGCTGGCACGGGGCCGAGGAGGTCGAGCACCGGAGCGTGGCGTTCGACCTGTTCATGCACCTCGACGGCTCCTACGCGCGGCGCACGCGGACGATGATGGTCACCGGGCCGATGATCGTCCTGCTGCTGAAGCGGGGGGCCGGGTTCCTGATGGCCAACGACCCGATCCTGCGCGGGCGGCTGCGGGCGAAATGGACGCATTACTTCTACCGTGCGCGCCAGGGGCGCGTGCCCACGTTGCGCAGCCTGGCGCTGGCCGTACCGCAATATCTGCGGCCCGGCTTCCACCCCAGCCAAGAGGGCGATTTACGGCAGGCGCTCGACTACATCGCGATCTCCCCGGCGCACGCCGAGTTCCTTTCCCTAAACGTTCGAAAATTACAGGAGGGCCAGTGACTAAGCCGGGAATCGTGATCATCGGCTCGGGGTTCGCCGGCATCGGGATGGCGATCAAGCTCAAGGAGGCCGGCTACGACGACTTCGTCATCCTCGAAAAGGCCGCCGACCTGGGCGGGACCTGGCGGGACAACGTCTACCCCGGCTGCGCGTGCGACGTGCCGTCGCACATGTACTCCTTCTCGTTCGAGCTGAATCCCGGCTGGTCGCGGATGTTCTCCCCGCAGGACGAGATCTGGGAGTACATGCGGGCGTGCGTCGACAAGTACCGCATCGGGCCACATATCCGGTACGGCAAGCAGGTCGCCGGCCTGGAATACGACGACGAGGCCAGGGAATGGCAGATCACCACCGAGGACGGCGCCACGATCCGGGCCAACGCCGTCATCTCCGGCATCGGCGCCCTCCACATCCCGAAATTTCCCGAAATCAAGGGACGTGAGGTCTTCGCCGGGCCGTCCTTCCACTCCAGCGCCTGGGACCACTCCGCCGACCTGGCCGGCAAACGCGTCGCGGTCATCGGCACGGGAGCCTCGGCCATCCAGTTCGTCCCCCAGATCGCGCCCTCGGCCGCCGAGCTCCTCCTCTTCCAGCGCACCCCGCCCTGGATCCAGGCCAAGCCCGACTTCGCCATCCCCGGCGCCATGCGCAGGGCACTCGGCCTGCCCGGCGCCGCCCGCCTGCTGCGCAACACCATCTACTGGGGCCTGGAGACCCGCGCCGTGGGCTTCGCCGTGGACCCGCGGCTGATGAAGATCCACGAGACCATGGCCCGCAGGCATCTCGAACGCCAGGTCCCCGACCCGGAGCTGCGTGCCAAGCTCACCCCCGACTACACCATCGGCTGCAAGCGCATCCTGCTGTCCAGCGACTACTATCCGACCCTGACCAGGCCGAACGTCTCCCTGATCACCGACGGCATCACCGAGATCCGGGAGCGCTCGATCGTCGACGCGACCGGCGCCGAGCACGAGGTCGACGTCATCGTCTACGGCACCGGCTTCAAGGTCACCGACTCGCTGCAAGAGCAACGCATCGTCGGCAGGGGCGGCCGCAAGATCCAGGACGCCTGGCAGGACGGCATCGAAACCTACTACGGCATCACCACAGCCGGATTCCCGAACCTGTTCTTCCTGCTCGGCCCCAACACCGGCCTCGGCCACAACTCGGTCGTCTTCATGATCGAGTCCCAGGTCCGCTACGTCATGAACTGCCTGCGCCTCCTCTCCAAGACGCAGGCCAGGGCCATCGACGTCAAACCCGGCCACCAGCGCACCTTCCAGGACCGCCTGCACCAGCGCCTCGACCCCCTGGTCTGGAACTCCGGCGGCTGCAAGTCCTGGTACCTCGACGAGCACGGCGTCAACCGCACGGTCTGGCCAGGCTTCACCTTCGAGTACTGGGCCCGCACCCTCCGCGTCGACCCGGCCGCCTACGACCTCATCTACTGACTCCGGGCATACGAACGCACCTCCGAAAACTGTCGGTGACGATCTTTAAAGTCTTCCGCATGACGACTGGGGCTTGGGAGGCGGTCCGCAAGGCCGTCGACGCCTATGACATGCACGCGGTGGCCCTGCTGGCCGCCGGTTTCGGCGACGACGAGCGCCGCGAGGTGGCCGCGCAGCTGACGGCGTACCTGCCGGTGGCGCGCCGTATCGGCGAGGAGGACGACGAGCGCCGCCTCGACCGCCACCACGAGAAGTGGGACGTGCTCCAAGCCCGCGCCGACGAGCTGGACGTGCCGGTCCACAGCCTCCCCGAAGCCCAGCACCTCATGCGGCCCCAGATCATGGAGCGCTGGATCGAGCCGCTGCGCGTCGCCGGCGCCGCCACTCTGCCGGGCGCGGCCGCCGTGGCCGCCTGGCTCAACCGCCGCGAGCTGCGCCGCCCGCTCAACCGCTGGCAGGGGTCGATCGACGACGTCCCGCAGCTGGTCGCGGTCCTGTCGGCCCGCCCCGCCGCCTGGCAGTCCGATCTCGCGGTACGGCTGGCGCTCCGGCTGCGCGGCGCCCGGCCGGAGGCCGACAACCAGGTGCGCCTCGTGCTGGAGATGCTGCGCCGTACCGGAGCCGAACCACCCAAGCACGACCCGCTGACGCTCGCGTGGCTGGCCGCCGCCACCCCGTCGTCGTCCGCGACGCTGGCCAAGGACGGGCTGCTCGACGCGATGGTGCCGCGGCTGTTCGAGTCGGAGGGCGTGGGCAGGGCGCTGCGCGACTCGACGGACTGGCCGAAGGCGCTGCACAAGCTGACCGCGAGATCGCTGACCGGCGCGGCGCGAGTGTCCAGGAAGGCGCTGCTGTCGGGCTGCGTGCGCCGCTTCCTGCGCGGCGGGCAGGCGGCCGACCTGCGCTTCTTCATCCGGTTGCACGACCTGCTCGACCCCACCGACGGCGAGGTAGCCGAGCACGGACACGACTACCTGCGGCTGCTCCCCATAGCGCCCGGCAACGTGGCCGAGCTGGCCCTCAAGCGGGTGCGCAGGCTGGGCGAATTGCCCGCCCACGGAGCGGGCGAGGCGGTGCTCGGCCTGCTGTTCCGGCAGGAGAGCAAGCTGGTCGGCGCCGGGCTGAGCTGGCTGGAACGCCTGCTGCGCGACCCCGCCCACGACCTCGACGACTACGCGTCCGCGCTGGCCACGGCGCTGGCCGGGGAGTCCGCCGTCGTCCGCGAGCGCGCGGTGAAGCTGGCGGTCAAACACGCCGCCCGCTTCACCCCGCTGGGCGCCGAAACGATCAGGCAGGCCGTCGAGCTCCTACCAGCAGACCAGGGCGGCGCCCTCGCCACGGCCTTCGGCGGCGAGGCCAACTCCCCGGACCAGACCCCCGCACCACTGCCACCCCGCCCCCTACCAGTTGCCCCAGAGCCGGGCCTCTTCGAGTCCTCGCCACAGGACCTGACCGCCCCGCCAGCGCGATACGACTGGACGGCCCAGGAGCAGTGGCTCGACACGTTCGTCCGGCAGGCGGCGACCGACCGCGCCGCACTGACCGCGGCCCTGACACCACTGTCCGCCGACTTCCACGACCTCCTGTACTGGAAGTCGCCATGGACGAAGCCCGCCATCTGGGTCTCCGCAATAGCCAGAGAACTGGCCGAACCAGGCGCTGAACACACCGCTCCATCCCGGGCAGGCCACCCCGCGACAGCGCAGAGCCCCAAGGCCGAGCAGATGCTGTCCAGCCTCGGCGGCGTCCCCATCAAGCCACTCACCGAGCGGGTCCCCGACCCCGCCAACTGCGACGCCTCGCTGTACATGCCGCTGGCCCGCTTCGCGGAGGTCTACCAAGCCCTGCTCGACGAACGGCTGCCGCCGTACCTGCTGGCCACCCCGAGCCGTGAGGACGGCGGGCTGGACGCGGCAGTGCTGGTGGAACGCCTGGAAGGTTATGCGGCCGACAACATCGCCCCACTCCCCTTCGACCTACGACAGGCACTCCTGCGACTCCGCCGATCAGTGCCCGACGAGATGGCGGCGCAAGCTCACGGATCGCCCGGCGAGCCAGCGCGACCGGTGGCGGCAGGAGCCCAGCAGCCGCCCGTCGAGACAGCGCGAACGGTGGCGGTGCAAGCCCAACAGCTGCCCGGCGAGGCGGGGCAGATGGTGGCGCGAGAGCAACAGCTGCGAGGCGAGACAGCGCGGACGGTGGTGGCGCGAGCGCAACGGTTGCCCGGCGAGGCGGGGCGGATGGTGGCGGCGCGGCTGACCGCCCGGCCCGTGGAGCCGCAGGTGACGCTGCGATGGACGACGCACGGGAACGACCCGCGCATCCTGGCCGAGATCACCCTCGCCCCGGAGGACCACGACCTTCTCGCGGACCTGCTGACCTCGCGGACGAGCAGCGAGTCGTGTCAGCGGCTGTTGCCCGCGCTGGCCGGATACCGGGAGCTGGTGGCGGCGCGGTCGGTGTACGGGCTGCTGTCCTCCTGGCCGATCGCCCGGCCGGACACCGACGACCTGCGCCGGTTGGCACTCGCCGACGGACCGGGCGGACCGGGCATGGCACTGCTGCTGGCCTGGTCGCTGCTGGGCGGGGACAGCGGGAGGGCCACACCCAAGGAGCCGTTCCTGTGGATGGCGGCCTCGGGCGACCTGCCGGCGGAGGAGGTGGGCAGGCAGTTCGCCGCCCTCCTCCCGCGCTTGAGAGGCCATCTCCCCGAAGCCCTGCGAACCCTCCAGGAGCTTGCCGAACTGGGCGCCCACCAGGAGGTGTGGCGGGTCATGACCGGCCTGCTCCCCGCCTACCTCCAGGCCGAACGCGCCACCACCACCCACACCCGCCTGGTCTCCTTCGCCGCCGACGCGGCCGCCTGGGCGGGAGCACGCGGCGAACTCCCGGTCATCACCGACCTGGCCACCCGAACCCGCACCAGCGACCTGGTCCGCCAAGCCCGCCGCCTCCACACCCACCTCACCAGCCTCTGACGAGCACCTGCCAGCCCACGACGCGACCCCGGGCGTACCAGACACCACCACCTCCCGGCCACGGCTCAGGGGCTCCCGACCCACGGCTCACAGGCACGCCCGCGCTACGCCGAGGCCAAGACGCGGGGGGCGCATCCCAGGGTGCGCCTACCGAGCGCGGGGACGTGACGTGCCGGGATGGGACGTGTCCCGGGGGTGTGGCGTGCCCGGGGCACGCGGTGGTGCGGGGCGCGAGACGTCGGGGTTGGGGTTGGGGTGTGGGGTTGGGGTGTGGGGTTGGGGTGTGGGGTTGGGGTTGGGGTTGGGGTTGGGGTGTGGGGTTGGGGTGTGGGGTTGGGGTGTGGGGTTGGGGTGTGGGGTTGGGGTGTGGGGTCAGGGTTGGCGGGCTTTGGTGGCGGCGGTGCGGAAGGCGGGGAGGGCTTGGGTCAGGGCGCGGTGGTCGCGGGCGCGCCAGCTCACCCCCGCGAAGACCGCAGGGCGGCCGCGGAGACGGGCGCGGACGCGGCGGGCCAGTACGGCCAGGTCGCGGCAGTGGTCGGGCAGGTGGTCCCGAGGGGGCTGGGGGCCGGCGGTCGTGGCGTGGGCGGGGTCGCCTTCGGAGGGTGAGGCGCCGCCCAGCGGGAGGGCGTAGCGGGTCAGGTCGGGGAGGTCGGTGCGGGGAGTGGGCAGCGTGAGGAGGGGGTCGAAGCGGGCTGCGGCGGCGTCTCTGGTGGTCAGGGGTGGGCGGTCGGGGGCGAACAGCGCGCGGAGCGTGGCGGGGACGCTGGCGTGTTCCATCGGGGTGGTGCTCACCGTGCCCCTCGGGATCAAAGGGGAGACGATCACGGCGGGCACCCGGACGCCCGAGGAGGAGAAGTCGAAGGCGGCGCTCTTCTTGTGCGCGAGCAGGCGCAGGATGCGGGTCAGCAGTCCGGGGGACGAACCCGGGTCGGACAGGCCGGTCAACGGCGGGGCGTGGTCGTAGAGGCCGCCGTGCTCGTCGTAGGTGATGACGAACACGGTCTGGCCGAACGCCTCGGGGTTGGACTTCAGGGCCTCGTATACGGCCGCGACCAGCGACTCGGCGCGGGCGAAGTCGGTCGAGTCGCCGACCTGGTCCTTGGTCTGGTTGTTGCCGGGATGCTGGCTGTTGGACGGGCGGTCGTTCAGGCGTACCGGGGGGCGGTGGTTGGGTTCGATGAAGGAGTACGCGGGCAGCTCTCCGGCCGCCGCGTGGGCGGTGAACTCCGAGATGTCGAACCAGCGGGCGATCCGGTCGGCGCCGTTCCACAGGTTGGAGAACGCCCACACCTGCGGCACGTCGTCGTGGTAGACGTGCCAGCCGTGTCCCGCCGCTTCGAGCGTCTCGAAGATGGTCGGGTCGGTGTAGAAGCGCGGCTGGATGTTGGTCATCCCGTCGGAGGTGGCGGCGTGCAGGTAGTTGCGGTTGGGCCAGGTCTCCCCCGGCACCGAGCAGTGCCACCGCGTGCACACCGCGAACTCCAGCGCCAGCGTCGCCAGCACCGGCACCCCGGCGGGATCCTGGCAGCGCATCACTTCGGGCCCGACCCCGAAGATCGGCTCCTTCTTCGCGAACTTCGGATACAGCCACCCGATCAGCGGCCCCAGCAGCCCGCCGAACTTCGGCTCGGCCAGCCCGCGCGCCTTGCGTTCGTGCGCGCTGACCCAGCCGCCGCCGAGCTGCTCCATCGCCGCGTCGTGCGAGTGGTCGAAGTCCATCGTGGCGAGCGGCCCCGCGTCCGCCGAGGCCGCCACGGGCGGGCCGCCGTCCCAGCCCGGGCTGGTGTACGGCCCGCCGCCCCGCAACCCGTCATACCCGGGATCGGGGTGCGGGAGGTAGCCGAGCATGTGGTCGAACGACCGGTTCTCCAGCATCAACACGACAACGTGTCGCACCTGCCCCCGAGCCTGAGACCCAGGCTCGGGGGTGTCACTCTCGGATTCGGTCATCGGGACGGGTGCACCACCAGCGCGCTCCCGCCGCCGCGCCGCGCGGGCTCGGCGACCGCCTGGACCCGTCCCCGGCCGAGGAACTCCAGCCCGGTCGCCGCCCCGATCTCCGGGTTCGGCGCGAACACGTGCCCACGCGCCTCGAGCGCGGCCCCGTGCTGGGTGAGGAAGGCGGGCTCGGCCTGGGTGGCGGCGGTGTTGCGCTGGGTGGCGCGGGGGGCGGCCAGCGCGTCGGGCAGGTTCATGCCCAGGTCGTAGCGGTTGACGAGGATCTGCAGCACGGTCGTGATGATCGTGGACCCGCCGGGCGAACCGACGGCCAGCACCGGCTTGCCGTGCTTGAACACCAGCGTGGGCGCCATCGAGGAGCGGGGGCGCTTGCCGGGGGCGGGCAGGTTCGGGTCGCCGGGCGCGGGCCCGAAGGTGAAGTCGGTCAGCTCGTTGTTGAGCAGGACGCCGCGGCCGGGCACGACGATGCCGTTGCCGCCGGTGGACTCGATCGTGAGGTTGTAGGCGACGACGTTGCCCCACTTGTCGGCGACGGTGAGGTGGGTGGTCTCGGGGCCTTCGTCGGTCACGTCGGGGGCGGCGCCGGTGGGCCGCTCGCAGTCGGAGTAGGAGCCGTCGGGCGAGCCGGGGGCGGCCGGGTGGGCCATGGCGCGTTCGCCGACCAGGCAGGAGCGCTCTTTGGCGAAGCCGTCGGACAGGAGTTCACGCATGGGGACGCCGGGGATGTCGCCGACGTACTTGCCCCGGTCGGCGAAGGCCAGCCTGGACGCCTCCAGGTACTCGTGCAGGCCGACGCTGGGCAGCGCTTCCAGGATGTTGAGCGCCTCGCTGACGGTGGAGCCACCGGATGACGGGGGCGCCATGCCGTACACCTGAAGGCCCTTGTACTCGATGTGGGTGGGTTCGCGCATCAGCGCGCGGTAGGCGCGCAGGTCGGACATCTCCATGAGGCCGGGCCGGACGTTGCGCGTGGTGCCGGGGGTGAGCGGCGGCTTCTTGACCGTGGCCACGATCTCCTGGCCGAGGCGGCCGTCGTAGAGCCAGTCGGTGCCTCGTCTGCCGAGCTCGCGGTAGGTGTCGGCGAGTTCGGGGTTGCGGAAGACGGAGCCTACGGGCGGTGGCGCGCCGTTCGGGAGGTAGAGCTTGGCGGTGGAGGCGATGTCCTTGAAGCGGGCGGCGTTCGCGGCGGTCTGGTCGTGGAAGGTCTGGTCTACGACGAAGCCCTTGGAGGCCACGTCGATGGCCGGTTTGAGCGCCTGTCTCAGGCTGATGGTGCCGAAGCGGCGCAGCGCCGTCTCCCACTGGGCGACCGTGCCGGGCACGCCCGCGGACAGGCCGCTGGTGACGCCCTCCTCGAAGGGGATGCCTTCGAGTGAGGTCGAGGTCATGGCGCGCGGCGCGGTCTCGCGGCCGTCGATCGTGTAGACCTTACGGCGGGAGGCGTCGTAGTAGACCATGAAGCCGCCTCCGGCCAGCCCGGAGGAATATGGCTCGGTGACGCCCAGGACCGCGCCCGCGGCGACGGCCGCGTCCATGGCGTTGCCGCCCTTCTTCAGCACGGCCACGGCGGCCTTGCTGGCGTCGAGGTCGACGGTGGACACGGCGCCGCCGTACCCCTCGGCGACCGGGACCTTCTGCTGGGGCTCAGCCATGGCCGGCGGCGCGGTGGTGAGCGTGACGAGGACTGCTGCTGCGGGAACGATCACTCGGCGCATGGTCTCCACGATGGCCCAGGTACGCCTCCGGTGGTAGGGCCCCCTGCCACTTCCAGATGATGCGCTGGTCAGGGGGTGTGAAATAGCGTGGGACCGTGAAGTCCCGACTCGACCCTTATCTGGCGCTCATTCTGGCCGTCGCCCAAGTGGTGATCGGCCAGGGCGCCGAGTGGGGGCAGCGTTTGGAGCGGGCGGCGCTCGACTGGTACGCCTACTCCTTGCTCCTGGTCGGTCCGGCGCTGATTCTCGTGCGCCGCCGCTACCCGGTCGCCACGACCGTGATCACGCTGTTCGTGACCGGCGCGTACCTGGTCGGCAGCTACCCCTACGGGCCGATCTTCTTCACGCCCGGCGTGATGCTGTTCTGGCTGGTGGTCGACGGGCGGCGGCTGGTCGCCTGGCTGCTGGCGGCGGGCATGTTCAGCTTCTTCGAGGTCTATGCCTGGGCGATCGGCAACCGCAGCCTCTTCCACGCCATCTGGATCTCCACGGCGATGATGCTCCTCATGGTCATGGCCGAGCTGGTCAGGATCCTGCGCGAACGCCGGGCCGAACGGGCCAGGGCGGAAGAGGAGGAGGCCAGGCGGCAGGCCAGCGAGGAACGCCTGACGATGGCGCAGGAGTTGCACGACGTGCTGGCGCACAACATCTCGCTCATCCACGTCCAGGCCTCGACCGCGCTGCACCTCATCGACGACCAGCCCGACCAGGCCAGGACGGCGCTGGCCACGATCAAAACCGCCTCCAAGGAGGTGCTCGGCGAGATGCGCTCGGTCCTGAACGTGCTGCGCGAGGGCGCCCCGCGTGCCCCCACCTCGGGCCTGGACCATCTGGACAACCTCATCGAGCGCTCCGGCCTCGACGTCACGCTGAAGCGCGTGGGCTCGCGGCCCCTTCCGGCGCAGGTCGAGCGGGCGGCGTACCGGATCGTGCAGGAGTCGCTCACCAACGTGACGCGCCACGCCCCCGGCGCGAAGGTCACGGTCAGGCTGGAGTACGGCACGGCCGAGCTGATCGTCCGCGTCACCGACACGGGCGCCACCTCGCCCGCCCCGCTGTCGGAGGACGGCAGCGGCAACGGCATCCCCGGCATGCGCGAGCGGGCCGCCGCCCTGGGCGGTTCGCTGGTCGCCGGCCCGGTCGGCAACGGCTTCCAGGTCGAGGCCCGGCTGCCCCTACCTGAGGAGAACGCATGATCAAGCTGCTGCTCGCCGACGACCAGGCGCTGGTCCGCGCGGGGTTCAAGGCGTTGCTGGACGCCCAGCCCGACATGAGCGTGGTGGCCGAGGCCGCCGACGGCGCCGAGGCGGTACGGCTGGCCGCCCAGCACACCCCCGACGTGGTGCTGATGGACATCCGGATGCCGGGCACCGACGGCCTGACCGCCACCCGCCAGATGCCGCCGGGCCCGAAGATCATCATCTTGACCACGTTCGAGCTGGACGAGTACGTCTTCGAGGCGTTGCGCGGCGGGGCCAGCGGCTTCCTGGTGAAGGACACGGAACCGGCCGAGCTGATCCAGGCGGTCCGGGTGGTGGCCGACGGCGAGGCGCTGCTGTCGCCGAGCGTGACCAGGCGGCTGATCGCCGAGTACGCCACGCGGGCCAAGGCGCCGGTCTCGACCGAGGGCCTGGACCAGCTCACCGACCGGGAACGCGAGGTGCTGTCGCTGGTGGGCACCGGGATGACCAACGACGAGATCGCGGCCAAGCTGTTCATGTCACCGGCCACGGCGAAGACGCACGTGAGCCGGGCGATGATGAAGCTGCACGCCAGGGACCGGGCGCAGCTCGTGGTGATCGCCTACGAGTCGGGGCTGGTCAAGCCGGGCTGGCTCTGAGAAGGGCGCTTCAGGTCAGGGCCTCGACCATGCGCAGGGCGTCCGCGGTGGCGCCGGGCCCGCCCAGGATGATCATCTTGAGGCTGGCCCGCTCCTCGTTGTAGATCATCTCCACCCGCAGCCCGGAGGCGCTGCCCAGCACGGCGGTGCTCACCCGGTCCATGTCGAGGCGGCTGATCGCCTCCACCTGGACGATCGTGGACACCTCGACGTAGCGGTCCTGGCGGGGACGTGAGGCGAGCGGCGCGCCGGTGAAGGACTCCAGGTCCTCCCTGGAGATCCGGTACTGCTTGCCGACCTTCACCGCCTTCAACCGGCCCTCGCGGACGTAGCCGCGCACGGTTTTGACGTGCAGATCCAGCAGGTCGGCAACCTGGCTTACGGTGAAGTCCATTCCCTATCACTCCCTTCGAGCGGGAGTATAGGGATACGGCCAGCGTTGTACAGAGGAGCGCGACCGCCGTCTGATTCGCCCGCCCGGTTTCCCGTCGACTCTGGAGGTACGACACCGAAGGAGGAGAGCGACATGTATGGACACTTTTTCCCGATCTTCCCGGCTTTCTGGGGGCTGTTCTGGGTGGCCGTGGTCGGGCTGGTCATCTGGGCCAAGCGCACCGGGCGGTGGGGGCCGCGCCGTACCGCGACCGCCAGTCCCACGGCGTCGGCCGAGCAGATCCTCGCCGAGCGGTACGCCCGCGGCGAGATGAGCGACGACGAGTACATGGAGCGCATGTCGGTGCTCCGCTCCTAAGCGCTCCACTTCCCGAGCGCTCCGCAGAGTGAAAGAAGTGTCACTGGCCGCATTTGACAGACGCGGGTTACGCTGCGTATATGCGGCCCGACACCCCGGCCCCCTCACCCTGAGCATGGGGCCGGGCGCGCTGTTCGTCAGTGGCCTCGCCGCCGGACTGGTGGCGGGGACGGCTTCCTGCACCGCCGTGCAAGGCGGCCTGCTCGTCGGCCTCACCGGCGCCGGATGCTGTGAAGACTGCGACCACGGCAAGGCCGGGCCCTGGCTGGTGGCCCAGTTCCTGACCGGACGGCTGGCGGCGTACGTGCTGGCCGGGGCGCTGCTCGGCTGGCTCGGCTCCGCCGTGCAACTGCCGCCGCAGGCCCGCGCGGGACTGCTCGTCGCGGCCGGGATCACCGTCATCGCCTTCGCCGTCCGGCTGATCCGGCGGCGCCCGGCCTGCGCGCGGCACAGCGCCCCGCACAGCACCCCGCACCGCACCCCGCGCCGGGCCGCCGCGCCGATCATGGGCGCCGCGACGATCCTGCTGCCGTGCGGCGTCACGCTCGGCACCGAGATGGTGGCCGTCTCGACCGGCTCCGCGCTGTCAGGGGCGGCGGTGATGGCCGGGTTCGTCGTGGGCACCTCACCGGCGTTCGCCCTGCTCGGCTACATCCTGCGAAGACTGTCCCGCACCCGCCTGGCCGCGTTCGCCGGAGCCGCCGCGATCGCCGTCGGCCTGTGGACGATCGGCTCCGGCGTCAGCCTCGGCGGCTGGCTCCCCACCTCCCCCGCGCCCGTGCTGGCCATGACCGCACGCGGCGAGCAGAAGGTGGACATCTGGGCGATGCGCGACGGCTACCGTCCCGCGATGGTCGGGGCGCGCGCGGGCGTGCCCGTGCAGGTCACCTTCCACCTCGCCGACCAAGGATGCACCCGCACGGTGACGCTCGCCGGCCGCGACCACACCCTTCCCGCCACGGTACGGCTCCCGCCCCAGCCCCCCGGCACCCTGCGTTACGTCTGTTCCATGGGCATGTACTCGGGTTTCATTCGCTTCTCGTAGGGACCAGCTCAGCGATTACATTCCGCAGTCGCTTGAATACATGTCACGCTGAGTGGATGGCGTGGTGGCAAGGAGAGGTGGCGGAGGCGGCCGTTCCGGCGCCCCGTACCGGAGACGAACCCGAGCTGATCGCGGAAGCCCAGTCAGGCGACCCGCAGGCGGCCCATCGCCTGGGCAAGCTCTACGCCCAGCGCGGCGACCGCTCCGCGGCGCGGCACTGGTGGGAGCGCGCCGCGGCGGCCGGCAACATCGACAGCGCCTACAACCTGGGCGTCTGGCACGAGAAGCACGGCAGCCTTGAGGAGGCCGTGTCCTGGTACGAGCTGGCCGCGGGCACCGGCGACGCCGAGGCGGCGCTCAACCTCGCCACGCTCCTGCTGGAGCAGCGCGGCGACCTGCCCGGCGCCAAGGCCTGGTTCGACAAGGCCGCCCGCGCCGGCTCCCGCACCGCCGCCCGCCGCCTCGCGCTGCTCTGCGAGGACGCCGGCGAGCAGGCCGCGGCCCGCGACTGGCACCGCAGAGCCGCCGCCGACGGCGACGTCGCCTCCGGCCACGACCTCGGCTTCCTCGCCTACTCGGCGGGCGAGGACGAGGAGACCGTCCAGTGGTGGGAGTTCTCCGCGCGCGGCGGCCACGCCGAGGCCGCCTACCACCTCGGCCTGTTCCTGCAGGCCAGCCGCGACCCCGAGGGCGCCGAGGCCTACTACCGCCTGGCCGCCAAGAGCGAGCACCCCGGCGCCGCCTCCCAGCTCGGCGGCATCGCCCTGTCCCGGCGCGACCTGCGCACGGCCCGCGCGTGGTTCGAGCGCGCCGCCAACGCCGGACGCCTGGAAGACCAGCGGATGGCCGGTTTCGTCTGCGTGGAGCTGAGCGACTCACCGGCCGCCAGCCACTGGTTCGGCCGCGCGGCGGCCAGCGGCGACGCCGAGTCGGCCTTCAACTTCGGCCTGCTGCTGATCGCCGAGTTCGGCGACCTGGCCGGGGGCCAGCACTGGTTCCGCCAGGCCGCGCTGTCCGGCCATCACAGGGCCGCGATGGAGCTGGGCGGCCTGCTGTCGGCGGCCGGTCACAACCACGAGGCCGAGCAGTGGCTCGCCGACCCGCCCCAGCCCACCTGGGACCGCCTGGCCGAGCCCGAACTCCACGCCCGCGCCGAACTCGCCGCCGCCGCCACCGGCCGGCGCAGCGGGGTCGCGCTGAGCGTGGCCGAGCTGACCGAGATCCTCGGCACCTGGGACCTCGTCACCCGTCCGCTGCGTGACCACGCCGACGTGGTGGTGTGGCTGGTCGAACGGAGCGGCCTGCACGCGGGCGCCATCGACCACCTGGCCTCGATCCGCACCACCCTGATCCGCCCCGGCTCCGCCCCGTGGCCGAGCCCGAGCGAGGTCACCCACGTCCTGGCCACGGCCCGCGACCTCCGCACCCGCCTCGGCCTCCGCTGACCCTGCACCTGGGCAGGCGCACAGATCACCCGTTCACCGTTGGGCAGGCGCACAGATCCTTCTCCGGTCACCCCAACCCGTGAGCCGGTGGGCCCATGTGGCGCGTCTTACGGGTGGTGTGATGGTGATCGTAGGCGGAGTTGATGATCAGATATTTCGTGATCCTGGCGCTTCTGGCAGTGGCGGTGCCGAACGGCAGGAACGAAGCGGGCCTGTCGGCGTCCTTCGCAGGCCGGGCGGAACAAGCCTTGATGACCTGGCGTGGCGGCCCAGGAGCGATCTGGCAGTCCGGCTTCAACCCCAGACAGGACCTGACGATCATGTCTCCGGAGGTCGCCGCGGCCCGCTTCGGCAACCCGGACCTCGGCCTGGTCTACGACAAGCCCGACGTGCCGAGCCCGGCGACAGGAACCATCCGCTGGGCCGACGGCCACACGCTGGAAGTGCCGCTCATGCCGGCGGACATCGCCGCCTACCGCGTGGCCAACCCCCGGGCCATCCCCGGTAGGCCGTCGGTGAACCCGGTATGCCAGGGCGGAATCACCGAGGAACAACGACAACGGCTAAGCGAGGAAACGGGCAACGACCCCTCGAAGTGCGAACAGGCGAAGGTGACAAGGGTGACCCTGGAGAAGGTCACCGTGAGCACCCATCGGGGCCCAGCCGAGGCCCCGGCCTGGCGTTTCGACGTGGACGGACTGCCGGGACCGATCCGGCAGGTGGCGGTGGCCGACGCGGCCGTCGACCTGATGCCACCCGGCCTCGGCCCGACGACGCCGTTCGACGGCAGCTTCGAGGAGGCCAAGAACAACACCCTGACGATCCACCTCATCAGCCTGGGCTGCGACCGCCTGCTGGGCATGAACGTCCGCGAGGAACCGGACGCGGTAGTGGTCGAGCCACGCATCCTGCCTTCTGACGCCAAGTGCGACATGCCGGCGACGATCATCCAGCAGCCGGTCAAACTGAGCAGCCCTCTGGGCAACCGCCCAGTCCTGGACGCCAGAACCGGGCTCCGGCTGTTCTATGGGCCCCTTTAGCCGGCCCAGGGCGGAGTTGTTGCGGCGGGAACGCCGTGAGCCCTCACGACCATCGCTCGACAGTCGCGCGCCCGCGTCGGCGGGGCGGGTGGGGTGGCGGGAGCCGTAACGGATGGTGAGCCCGAATCAGCGCTGGCTGAGGTGGAACCGATGCCCCTCGTTGTCGAGGAAGACGGCGGACCAGCCCCAGGGCTCCTCGACGGGCGGGGCGTCGAAGGGGACGCCGCGGGCGGCCAGGTCCTCGTGGGTCTTGACGATGTCCTCGGTGTCGAACAGCACGTAGTTCGGCTGCTCCTGGCTGAGCGTCGGCCAGTCGGGGCCGGCCTTGAACAGGACGAGGCCGACGCCGCCGCCGGGCGGGGAGACCTCGATCCAGCGGGTGTCGGGGCCGTAGGGCTGGTCGGTGGTGACCTCGAAGCCGACCTTCTGGGTCCAGAAGTCGAGGGCGGCGGCCTGGTCCTGGACGTAGAGCGTGACCTTGTTGACGTTGATCGTCATTATGTTCTCCTTGGTTATATCCAAGTCGGATATAACCACTGTGGTGTTATGGTGTCAACCATGCTCACCACCGCCGGGTTCCACGTGCTCCTGGCATTGGCCGGTGAACCCGCCCACGGCTACGCGATCATGCGGTTCGTCGAGCAGGTGAGCGGCGGAGCGGTCAAACTGGGTCCGGGCACGCTCTACCGGACCATCAGCAGGCTGCTGGCCGACGGACTGGTGGAAGAGACGGAAGAAGGCGATCCGGCAGCCCCCCACGACGCCCGGCGCCGCTACTACCGGCTGACCCAGGCGGGCGAGGCTGCGGCGCGTGCCGAGGCCGAGCTCATGGCCCGCATGGTGACGGCCGCACGAGAGGCTGGACTGGTCACGTGACGACGTTGAGGCCGCGGGGGCTGAGCCCGCATCTGTTCGTGCTCGACACCGAGGGCGCGATCGCGTTCTACAAGGCCGCGTTCGGGGCGGTGGAGGTGTTCAGGAACACGCTGCCCAACGGGGTGATCCTCTTCGTCGAACTGCAGGTCGGCGACGGGCGGCTGCTGGTGAGCGAGGAGACGCCCGAACTGGGCGCGCTCGCGCCGCCGACGGTGGGCGGCAGTCCGGTGCTGATCCTGCTGGAGATCGACGACCCCGTGGAGGTCGAACGGCGTGCCCTCGACGCGGGCGCCGTCTCGGAGATGCCGGTGCAGGAGGCGTTCTGGGGAGAGAAGTACGGCGTCATCCGAGACCCGTTCGGCCACCGCTGGGCGGTCACGACAGCCCGGGAACAGCTGACCCCAGACGACATCCTCGACCAGACCCCGGAAAACCCCGTCTAACACGAGCAGCCGGCGGGGCGCACGTTACGGCGGCCGGCCACGCGCGGCCTGCCTGCCGTTCCCCTGGAATGCCCCCAGCCCCGTGCGGGGGTGGGGGCAACCGGGCTGGCCGTAACGGAAAGAACTACACAAGGACCTCTGCGACGGAAACGGACGGAAGACCCAGC
This sequence comes from Nonomuraea endophytica, assembly GCF_014203235.1. Taxonomy (GTDB): domain Bacteria; phylum Actinomycetota; class Actinomycetes; order Streptosporangiales; family Streptosporangiaceae; genus Nonomuraea; species Nonomuraea endophytica. The sequence continues at coordinate 56,543 of NZ_JACHIN010000001.1, forward strand.
GCGACGGCGACCGGAGCGTTGGTGAGGGCGCCGTGGTGCGTGTTGAGGCCGAGGGCGAGAGCGGGGTCGCTCTTGAGGGCCGCCTTCCACCCCTGGTTGGCCAGCTTGACCGCATACGGCAGGGTCGCGTTGGTCAGCGCGTAGGTGGAGGTGTTGGCCACCGAGCCCGGCATGTTCGCCACGCAGTAGAACACCGAGTTGTGCACCATGTACGTCGGCTCGGCGTGCGTGGTCGGGCGGGAGTCCTCGAAGCAGCCGCCCTGGTCGATGGCGATGTCGACGAGCACGGAGCCCGGCTTCATGCGCGACACCAGTTCGTTGGAGACGAGCGTCGGGGCCTTGGCGCCGGGGATGAGGACCGCGCCGATCACCAGGTCGGCCTGCAGGACCTCGCGCTCGATGGCGTAGGAGGTGGAGACCAGGGTCTTGAGGCGGCCCTGGTAGATGGCGTCGATGAAGCGCAGGCGGTCCACGTTGGTGTCGAGGACGGTGACGTCGGCGCCCATGCCGACGGCGATCTGCGCCGCGTTGAGGCCGGACACGCCGCCGCCGATGACGACGATCTTGGCGGGCGAGACGCCGGGCACGCCGCCCGGCAGCACGCCGCGCCCGCCGTTGAACCGCATCAGGTTGTACGCGCCGACCTGCGGAGCCAGCCGACCGGCCACCTCCGACATCGGGGCGAGCAGCGGAAGGGCGTTGCCCACCTGGACGGTCTCGTACGCGATGCCGGTGACCTTGTTGTCCAGGAGGGCCTGGGCGCACTCCTTGCCCGCGGCGAGGTGGAGGTAGGTGAACAGCACCTGGCCCTCGCGCATGCGGTGGTACTCCTGGGCGATGGGCTCCTTGACCTTGAGCACCATGTCCGCCTCGCCCCACACGGCGTCGGCCGTGTCGAGGATCTTCGCGCCCGCGCCGAGGAACTCCTCGTCGGTGATGGACGAGCCGAGTCCGGCACCACGCTGGACGAAAACCTCGTGGCCACCGCGGGTCAGTTCGTGGACTCCCGCGGGGGTGGCGGCGACGCGATACTCGTGGTTCTTGACCTCGGCAGGCACGCCGATCTTCATGGGTCGTTCCTTTCGTTCTCCGGCACCACGCTGTGCCGGACGGAGGGTGTCAGAGGCGTTTCCACGCCTCGGTGAGGACGGAGCGCAGGATCGACTCGATCTCGTCGAACTCCTTCTCACCCGCGATCAGCGGCGGCGCGAGCTGGATCACGGGGTCGCCGCGGTCGTCGGCGCGGCAGTAGAGGCCGGCGTCGTAGAGGGCGTGCGACAGGTAGCCGCGGATCAGCCGCTCGGACTCGGCCGCGTCGAAGGTCTCCTTGGTGTCCTTGTCCTTGACCAGCTCGATGCCCCAGAAGTACCCGGCGCCGCGCACGTCGCCGACGATCGGCAGGTCCTTCAGGCTTTCGAGCCTGCCGCGGAAGACGGGCTCGTTGCGGGTCACGTGGCCGAGCAGGTCCTCGCGCTCGAAGATGTCGAGGTTGGCGAGGGCCACGGCGGCGCTGACCGGGTGGCCGCCGAAGGTGTAGCCGTGGGCGAACATCGTGTCGCCGCTCTTGAACGGCTCGAACAGCCGCTCGTGCGCGATCATCGCGCCGATCGGCGAGTAGCCGCTGGTCATGCCCTTGGCGCAGGTGATGATGTCGGGCACGTAGTCGAACTTCTGGCCGCCGAACATGGTGCCGAGTCGGCCGAAGGCGCAGATGACCTCGTCGGAGACGAGCAGCACGTCGTACTCGTCGCAGATCTCGCGCAGGCGCTGGAAGTAGCCGGGCGGGGGCGGGAAACAGCCGCCCGCGTTCTGCACCGGCTCGGCGAAGACGGCGGCGACGGTGTCCGGGCCCTCCATCTCGATGGCCTGGGCGACGCGGTCGGCGGCCCAGCGGCCGTACTCCTCCGCCGTCATCCCGGCGACGCCGGAGATCTCCTCGGCGCGGTAATAGTTCGTGTTGGGCACCCGGATCGAGCCCGGTACCAGCGGCTCGAACATCTGCTTGAACGCGGGGATGCCGGTGATCGACAGGGCGCCCTGCGGGGTGCCGTGGTAGGCGATCTGGCGGCTGATGACCTTGTGCTTGAGCGGCTTGCCGACCAGCTTGTAGTACTGCTTGGCCAGCTTCCACGCGGTCTCGACCGCCTCGCCGCCGCCGGTGGTGAAGAAGACGCGGTTGAGCTCGCCCGGCGCGTGCTCGGCCAGGCGCGCGGCCAGCTCGATCGCCTTGGGGTGCGCGTAGGACCACAGCGGGAAGAAGGCCAGCTCCTGGGCCTGCTTGGCGGCGGCCTCCGCGAGCTCGCTGCGCCCGTGCCCGGCCTGGACGACGAAGAGCCCCGCGAGACCGTCGAGGTAGCGCTTGCCGTGGATGTCGTAGATGTAGGAGCCCTCACCACGCACGATGGTGGGAATCTCGTTCTGCTGGTAGGCGCTGTGCCTGGTGAAGTGCAGCCACAGGTTGTCTTGCGCGGCCCTGAGGATGTCGGATTCCGGCTGCGTCATGGTTATCTTCCCTCGTGTCTGAGCTCCCAACAGTCTGCCCTTTCACCTGGGGTATTGCCAAGTGAAAGCGTCGCACCAATATGCAAGAAAACCGAGATCCGTAGAACCTATATGTAACGGCAACGAAATCCGCAGGTAGATTAGCTTGGTCGGTTTCCACCCTGTGGAACCTTCTGTGATCCAATGAGTTGTACTGTTAGACCGACCCGGGGGACCGTCCCGTGACTCCTGACCAGATCGAGAGCGCCGTCGCCGCCGCGATGCCGCAGGCCGTCGAGGAACTCAAGCGCCTCGCCGCCATCCCCTCCGTGGCCTTTCCCGGGCACCCCGCAGAGCCGGTTCACGCCGCGGCTGCCGCGACCGAGGAACTGCTACGCTCCGCCGGCCTGCCGCGCGTCCAGCAGATCGCGGTCGAGGGAAGCTTTCCCGCGGTGTACGGCGAGGCCCCCGCGCCTCCCGGCGCCCCCACCGTCCTGTTGTACGCGCACTACGACGTGCAGCCGGCAGGCGACCCGGCCGCGTGGCGCACCCCGCCGTTCGAGCCGACGCTCATCAACGGCCAGCTCTTCGGCCGGGGCACCGCCGACGACAAGTCCGGCATCATCAGCCATGTCCTCGCACTGCGTGCCTTCCAGGGCCAGTTCCCTGTGGGCATCAAGGTCATCATCGAGGGCCAGGAGGAATATGCCGGCGAGCGCCTGGAGGCCTTCGTCGAGCGCAACCCCGACCTGCTGCGCGCCGACGCCATCGTGGTGGCCGACACCGGCAACCCGAAGATCGGCGACCCGTCGGTGACCACGTCGCTGCGCGGCATGGCGGCCTTCACCATCGAGGTGCGCACGCTGAAGGAGGCCGTCCACAGCGGCTCGTTCGGCGGCGCGGCGCCCGACGCGCTGGCGGCGCTGATGCGCATGCTGACCACCCTGCACGACGACAACGGCGACATCCGCGTCCCCGGCCTGCCGCGTGGCACGTTCCTCGGCCAGGGCCCGTCGGAGGACGAGTTCCGCCAGACCGCCGGTGTGCTGGACCACGTGAGCCTGGTCGGTTCCGGCAGCCTGGCCGACCGCCTCTGGTCGTCGTACGCGATCACCGTCACCGGCCTGGACGTCCCGTCGGTGTCGGGCGCGGTCAACGCCGTCCAGCCGACGGCCAGGGCGCGCGTCACGGTCCGGATCCCGCCGGCCGCCGACCCCAAGACGACCGTGGACGCGGTCGTCGACTTCCTGCGCCAGGCGACCCCGTGGGGCGCGCAGGTCGGCTTCACCGACTTCACGGTGGGCTCCGGCTTCCAGGCCGACTCGGGCGGCAAGGCCCGCTCGGCGCTCAACCGGGCCATGGACCGCGCCTTCGGCCGCCCGCCCCGCGACGTGGGCGCCGGTGGCTCGATCCCGCTGGTGAACACGCTGCTCAAGCAATATCCCGCGGCGGAGATCCTGCTGTTCGGCGCGGAGGACGAGGACGCGGCCATCCACGCCCCGAACGAGCGGGTGGACCTGGAGGAGCTGCGCCGCATCGCCACCACGGAGGCCCTGTTCCTCCACGAGCTGAGCCTGCCCTCCGCTCTCGGCGTCTAGCGTCGTCAAGGGCCCGCTCCCCCGCCGGGGGGGCGGGCCCTTCGGCTTTGTCGCAGCTTCATCGCAGCGCGCGGTTGACGGCCGCGACGTAGGAGTGGAAGTCCTTGGTCCGGTGCGCGGGGTCCTCGACCCAGGCCCTGGCCAGCTTGCCGTCCTCGAAGAACCGCTCCCGTTGTCCTCTGCTGATCTCCAGTTGCACGCCCATCCCGCGGCGGTTGCGGTTGGCGATGTCGCGGGGGCCGTCGCCGCCGATCTCCTGGGGCACCTCGGCCGCGACGCTGAACCCGGCCGCCCGCAACGCGCGGCTCACCTTCTTGATCAGCGCCTTGTCCCGGCCGCCCACGTACGTGGTGACCTTGTCGCCCGCGGCGGCGTGCCAGGAGACGGTGGTGCCGACCGCGCCGACCAGCTTCAGCGCCCGGGGCTCGTCGAAGCGGGTCGAGGTGATGTGGAGCTTGCTGTTGCCGTCGGGCTTGAGGCCGACGAAGGAGTAGAAGGCGTACCTGGAACCGGTGACCAGGGCCTTCTTCACGTGACACCTTTCAGTGGGAGATCATCACCAGCAGGCCAGGGCATCCTGCTTTTGGGGGACTGTCAGGTGAACCGGACCCCGAGATGATGGTCCTCATGCGCTCCACTGTGTCCCAGACGTCCCGTCCGCGCCTCACCTTCGCGGTGGCGGGCGGCGCGCTGTTCGTCCTGGCGTACGGCTGGCTGGTGCTGACCGGCCACACCGAGATCGTTCCGGCGTCCGGCTCCGGCGCGCCGAGCATCTCCCTGTGGTCCGCCTTCGTGCCCGCGCTGGCCGCGATCGTGCTGGCGATGCTGGTGCCGCCGAAGACCGAGCCGCCGCTGCCGCTCCAGGAGCTGCCCCGCGCGCGGCTGGTCAGGGAGACGCAGGTTCTGGTGGGCGCCGCCGTGCTCATGGCGATCGCCGCGCCGTTCGCCCAGGGCCTTCTCTACCACGGCGCGAAGGTCGTCTGCCTGCTGGTCGTCCCGCTGGTGGCCTTCCGGCTGATCCGCGGAGGACAGCCGAAGGCCAGGGCGATCCCGAAGCCGGTGACGTGGCTGGCGCCGCTGCCCGCCGTGGTGGCCTGGTTCGTGCTGTCACAGATCGGGCCGCTGTCGCCGCCGCCGCCCGGTGAGCTGCCGGACATGGTCACGCTCGTGGTGCTCTCCCTGCTCACGCTGCTGACCGCGAGCGTGCTGGAGGAGTTCTTCTACCGGGCGTGGCTGCAGACCCGCCTGGAGGTTTTGTTCGGCAGGTGGCCGGCGATCATGGCCTCCTCGTTGTTGTTCGCGTTCATGCACACCAGCCGGATCGACCCCGGGAACCCGCTGCTCGGCATCGCCACGATCATCGCCTTCCAGGGGGTGTTCGGGCTGCTGACCGGTTACCTGTGGTCGCGCTACCGCAACCTGTGGGTGCCGGTGTTCGTCCACGTGGTGACGAACCTGGTCTTCGTACAGATGGTGCTGGACGCGCTGTGACCGGCTGTCAGGATGGGGCACATGGCCACATTCGCACTGATCCACGGCGGCGGCGGGAACGGCTGGCACTGGCGGCTCCTGGAGGCCCAGCTCCGTTCGCGCGGGCACGAGACGGTCGCCGTCGACCTGCCGCTTGAGGACCCGGACGCCGGGCTGCTCGACTACGCCGACACGGTCGTGCGGGCGCTCGGGTCGCGTGACGACGTCGTGGTCGTGGCCCACTCGTGGGGCGGCGTCATCGGCCCGCTGGTCTGCGACCGGCTGCCGGCCGCGAAGCTGCTGGTGCTGGTCGCGGCGATGGTCCCGGTCCCGGGCGAGCCGCCGGCCGACTGGTGGGCCAACACCGGCTTCGGCATGAAGGACATCGACGACGAGATCGCGCTGTTCCTTCAGGACGTGCCCCCCGGCCTGGCCGCCGAGGTGGTCTCGACCGGGCGCGAGCACAAGGAGAAGGCGCTGCTGGAGCCGTGGCCGCTGGCCGCCTGGCCGGACGTGCCGACCCGGTTCCTGCTGTGCCGGGAGGACCGGTGGTTCGAGGCCGCGTTCATGCGCCGGATGGTGCGCGAACGGCTGGGCGTCGTTCCCGACGAGATGGACGGCGGCCATTCCCCCATGCTGTCGCGTCCCAAGGACCTGGCCGACCGCCTGGAGTCCTACCTCTGACCGGCGAGGGGCTATCCCTCGCGGCCGTCCGGCGGGATGATCCCGGCATGGCAGGTCACGATGCGCTGGCGGCCGCGGTGATCGCCGCCGAGCGCGACGCCGATGCCGAGGGGTGGGACGGCCTCCACCGCCTCTACGCGCTGACCGACCGCGACACCTACCTCGACACCGCCTACCCGCTGGACGCGCTGACGGACCTGCCGCCGGACGCCCTCCTGGCGGTGCCGCTCACCCCTCTCGGCTGCGGCGACCTCCCCACGGAACTGGCCAAGGTGACCTGGCCCGATGACGTGCACGGTTGTGTGCTGGTCACCGAGATGACCGTGCGGACCGGCCTGGTCAGGTGGCACTGCGGCATGAGCGTCCGGTGGCGGCCCGGTCACCTGGCCGTCGGCGTGCTGCGCGACGGCTCCCACCTGTCCCTGCTCAGGCTGCGCGACACCGACGCGTGGCGCTCCGACATCAGCCCTGCCGTCGACCTGGTGTCTCCCCTGCTGGCGACGTTCGGCGCGCGCTAGTCCCGGACGGCCACCCTCCGCGTGTAGCGGAGCCGGGGGTGGATCGTGTCGGTGCGGATGTTGCGCGCGCCGAGCGTGACGCCTGTCGCGTTGCGCACCCGCCTGGCCGGTGCGCTGCCGATGACCTGCTTCACCTGCGGCTTCGCGGTGATGAGCGTGGCCAGCATGGCGCCCAGATCCCGGTCGGCGCCCCGGGTGCCGGGCTTGCCGTAGGTCTCGGCGATGCGCTTCAGCGCGCCCGCGTTCTGGGCCAGGGCCCTGGCCAGGAGCGCCTTCGGCTCTTCCACCCGGAAGTGGAAGTGGTTGTTCTGCACGTTGCCCCTGCCGACGACGAGACCCTGCGGCCGGGTCAGCACGATCTCGCCGCCGGGACCGAGCACGCCGGTCAGCCGGGCGCGCTTGGGCTCCGACGTGGTGGTGATGGCGCTCTTGCCGGACAGGAGCGTGTCGGCCTGCTGTTCCAGGAGGGTTTTCATGGTGCGCGCTGCACGGGCGTTCCCTGGATCTTCGATGAGGTTGGCCAGTGCGCGTTCGAGGGCGGGCGTCGCGGTGAGCACCTCCGGCAGCGAGACCGGGCGGTCGGCCACCTCGTAGTGGAAGTGGTTGTTCTGCCGGTTGTCGTCACCGACCACCACGCCGAAGGACCCGTCGATCTCCACCTTGCGGGTCCGTCCGTCCAGCACGGTCTCCTCGACGGTGACGCCGTCCGCGTCCTGCCGTCCCGCGGTCAGCTTCGCCTCGGGGGCCGGCGGGGCGATGACCGCCTCCAGCCGCTGCCTCAGGTCCGCCAGTTCGGCCGGAGGCTTGGCCACCGGCTCGAACGCCCTCCACTGCCGCTTCGGCCGGACCTCCTCAACCAGGCTTTCCACCTCGGCCAGAAGGCGCTGCGCCCGGGCGGTCCGGTGCGTCGCCGGCGGCCGGCGCTCCACTTCTTCCACGGCCGCCGTCAGCCGCTCGATCCGCGCGGCCAGCGGTTCGGGCGGCGACGGCACAAGAGGGTGGGCGCTCTCGACGGGGCGCGTGCTCTCGACGGGGTGGGCGCTCTCGACGGGCTTGAGGCGGGGGATCTCACTGCTCCGGCCCCGCAGGGCCTGCTCAGGTGTCACGGTCTGCTCGTGCGCCACGGCCTTCGGCACCTGCCGCGCGGCCGGCACGATGAACCAGCTCCTGGACATGCCCATCTCCTCGATCCGCGGCATTCCACACTTCTCCCGCGGGTCCGCCGTCGTCAAGACGACATCTCGGTATCGGCCTGCCGCGCCGTGTAGGCCAGGGAGAGGGTGGCGAGCAGGGCGGCGGCGCCGTACAGCCAGGTGGTTCCGGCGGTGAGGGCCAGGCCGCCGAGTACGGTGCCCAGCCCGATGCCGGAGTAGATCGCCGAGGAGTTCAGGGAGACCAGGAGCGCGGCCTCCGCCGGGGCGGCGGTGATGAGGCGGTGCTGCTGCGGCGGGGTCTGGCACCAGCTGCTCGCGCCCCACGCCGCCATCAGGACGCCCACCAGCACCGGCAGCCGCACGCCCGAGGCGGCCAGCCAGGCCAGACAGGCCAGGGCGGCCATGGTGAGCGCCATGACCGTGTATCCCGCGGCCAGGACAGGTCGGGCGCCCCACCGGTCGGTGGCGTGGCCGGACAGCAGGTTGCCCGCCACGGCGCCGGCGCCGTACAGGAAGAGCATCGGCCCGATCGCCCCCACTCCGACGCCCGCCAGCGCCGGGACGCTGTAGGCGTAGGCCGTGTACGCCGCGCCCATCCCCATCACGGTCAGCGGCAGCACACGCACGACGGAGGGATGGCGCAGCACCGCCAGCCGTTCGCGCAACGGCACGCGCGGGTTGCCGGGCAGTTCGGGCAGCACGGCGCGGGCGGCGGGCGCGGCGGCCAGCGCGAGCACGGCCACCAGCGCGAGCGCGCCCCGCCAGCCGAGCTGCTGCGCGGCCAGGCTGCCCAGCGGCACGCCGAGCGCGGTGGCGATCGTCAGCCCGCCCACGACGACGCTCAACGCCCGCGCCCGGTGCCGAGGCGCGGACAGGGCGGCCGCCGCCGCGCCCGCGTTCGGCGTATACGCGGCCGCGCCCAGAGCGGCGACCACCCGCGTCACCATCAGCACACCCAGATCGCACGCCAGCGCCGACCCCAGGTTCGCCAGCCCGAGCACGACCAGCGCCGTCAGCACAAGCCCGCGCCGCGGCACCCGGGCCGTCAGCGTGGCCAGCACCGGCGAGCCCAGCGCGTAGGCGAACGCGAACACCGTCACCGACTGCCCCGCCGCCGCCTCGGACACCCGGAGATCGGCGGCCATCTCCGGCAGGAACCCGGCCACCACGAAGGCGTCGGTCCCGACCGCGAACGTGCCGAGCGCCAGCACCCAGCTTCTAACCGGGATAGTAGACATCCCTATTCTCCTCACGAAAAACTACAGCCGGTCGAACCGCTGACGCATCCGGGCCGCCGCGCCCGGCGGCGCGGTGGCCACGAGGTCGGCCACGGTCTGCCCGGCCAGCTCCCGCCTCCAGGCCAGCTCCGCCCTGCGCATGGCGGTGGCCACCCCGCACGGCCGGGCGAACTCCGGCGACGGCTCCACCCCGCGCTGCCGGATCTCGGTGCAGCGGAACGCCTCGTCCGGCCCTTCCAGCGCGGTCACCACGTCCATCAGCGTGATCCGCTCGGGCGCCCTGGCCAGCAGGAAACCGCCCTTGGCCCCCGGCGCGGAGGTGAGCACACCTGCCCTGACCAGCGCCTGCAACCTCTTCTTCAGGTACGCGGGAGGCAGCTCGAACAACGTCGCGAACTTGGCCGTCGACACCGGCCGCTCACCGAGCCACGCGAGCGTGAGGCAGCAGTGCAGCCCCCACTCCACCCCTTCACCGATCCGCATAACCGGGATATTACAGGTCCCGGTTAGCGAACCCTGCCGTGCAGCAGCTCGACCAGCGTCGCGTGCGTCTCCTCCAGCAGACGCTCCGGGTGCATGACCCGGCGTTCGATCGAGACCGTCAGCACCATGCCGAAGATGGCCGTGGCCGCCGTCTCCACGTCGAGGTCGGCACGGACCTCGCCGCTGTCGGCCGCCTGGCGCAGCACCTCGGCGTAGACGCCGAGGGCCCGCGCGCGGAGCTGGGCCACGGCCTCCTGCCAGGCCGTGCGCCACATCTCGGCCAGCAGGACCCGGGCGAACGGGCCGTACTGCTCGAAGAAGCGCAGTTGCCCGAGCACCACGGCGTCCAGGCGCTCCAGCGCGGTCGAGCCCACCGCCGCCTCCGACAGCGCCTCGGCCAGCTTGCCGATCGAGTGCTCCAGCAGAGCGCCGAACAGCCCTTCCTTGCTGCCGAAGTTGTAGAACACGGTGCCCTTGGCCACCCCGGCCCGCTCGGCGATCGCGTCGACCGTCGTGGCCGAGTAGCCCTGCTCGGCGATCAGCGCGACGGCCGCGCCGAACACCTTCATGCGGGTGTCGGCGCGACTCACAGCGACAGCTCCGGGTGCAGGCGCTTCACGGACCAGACGCGGCTGCGCTCCACGGCCAGCGCGGTCAGCGCGAGCGCGAGCAGGAGGAAGGCTGACAACACCCCGCAAGCCTGCCACACCACGGTCAGATCACCGCCGCTGATGAGCCGGCGCAGTGCCGAGACCACCCAGCTCATCGGCAGCCACGGCGAGATCGTCTGGAAGAACCCGGGCGAGGTCTCGATCGGGTACGTGCCCGCAGCCGAGGTCAGCTGCAGCATGAGCAGCGCCAGCGCCGCCACCCGGCCGGGCGCGCCGAGCAGCGCGTTGACCGCCTGGACGATCGCCATGAACGCCGCCGCGGTCAGCAGCAGCAGCCCGGCCACCCCCGCCCAGTGCGCCGCCTCCAGCCCGAGGGCGAACCTCAGCACGGCCAGCAGCACACCCACCTGGGCCACACCCAGCGCGAGGGCGGGCAGCCAGCCAGCCATGACGATCCGCAGCGGGCCGGAGGCGCCGGCCAGCAGCCTCTGGTTGAGCGGCTTCAGCACCATGAACGCGATCATCGCGCCCACCCACAGCGCCAGCGGCAGGAAGAACGGGGCGAATCCGGTGCCGTAGTTCGGCACCTCGTTGTCGACCGTCTTGGCCAGCCGTACCGGATCGCTCATGACGTCGGTGCGGGACTCGCGCTGCTGCTGGGAATAGTCGGGGATCTTCTCGGCGCCGTCGCCGAGGCCGTCGGCGAGGTCCTGCGAGCCCTTGGTCAGCTTGTTCATGCCGTCGTCGACCTTGCCCGCGCCGTCGTGCAGCTTGCCGACGCCCGAGTGGAGCTGGGTGGCGCCGTCGCCGAGCTTGACCAGTCCGCCGCCGAGCTTGCCGATCCCGTCGGTGACCTGCTGGGATCCGTCCTGGAGCTTCGTGGCGGCGGCGTGCAGCTTGGTGACGCCCTGCCCGGCCTTGGTGGCGCCCGTGTCCAGCTTCGCCGCGCCGTCGGCCAGCTTGGCCAGGCCCGCGTCGAGCGCGTTGACCTGCTCCCTGACCTGGTCGAGCTTGGGGCCGAGTTCGGGCGCCAGGGCGGCGACCTTGCGCGCGTTCGCGGCCAGCTCGCGGGCGCGCTCGGGCAGCGTCGAGGTGCCGCCGAGGCGTTCCTGGAGCTGGCCCGCCTGCTCGGCGGCGCGCTCGGCCGCGTTCGCCGTGCTCCTGAGCAGGTCGCGCAGCTGCGGGTCGGACTCGCCGTCCAGCAGGTCGAGGGCGGCCCGCGCCTGGGACGCGGCCTCCTGGGCGTTGCCGCCGGTGCGCGCGGCCAGCCCTTCCAGGCCGTCGGCGAGCTGGTCGGCAGCGTCGGCGACCGCGTTGGCCGACTCGGCCACCCTGGGCCCGTACTCGTTGAGCACCGGCACGTACTTGTCGGCGAGCTGGTTGACCGTGCCGCGCTGCGCGTGCACCTGCTCGTACGCCTGCCGGTTGCCGTCGGCCAGCTTCCCCGCGCCGTCGCCCAGCTCGTCCAGGCCCTTCTTGAGCTTGCCCATCGCGTCCGTGGCCTTGCCGATGCCCTGGGTGACCTTGGCGGAGCCGTTCTGGAGCTTGCCGGTGGCGGTGTTGGCGCTGTTGAGGCCCACCGAGAGCTGCTCGGCGCCGTCCTCGGCGCTGCCGAGCCCGGTGTTGAGCTGGGAGACGCCGTCACCGGCCTTGACCGTGCCGTCGCGCAGCTCGCCCGCGCCGTCGGCGGCCTCGGTGGTCTTGTCGTGGATGTCGCCGATGGAGACGAAGACCTTGTCGAAGTAGTCGCGTACGGCGGTGCGCGCGGCGGCCGAGCGCACCTCGTTGAAGACCGCGTCGGAGATGGTGCCGACGATGTAGCTGCGCCCGGTGTCCACCCGCAGCCCGAGCTGGGCGGGAGACGGCGTGCTCTTGTCGTCGGACGGCGAGGAGAGGTTGGCGCTGAAGTCGCGCGGGATCGTCAGCGACAGGTAGAAGCTGCCGTCGTTGACGCCGTCGGCCGCCTCCTGAGCGGTCGTGCGGCGCCAGTCGAAGACCTCGCGATCGGCCAGTTCGTCGGCCAGTTCCTTGCCGGCGTCGACGGTCTTGCCGTCCACGGTGGCCGGCCGGTCCTCCATGACCAGCGCCACCGGCACCCGGTCGAGGTTGCCCTGCGGGTCCCAGAACGACCACAGGTACAGGCCCGCGTAGAGCAGTGGCAGCACCACCACGGCGGCCAGCGCCGCCCTGGTCAGCCGGGAGCGCAACATCGCCTTCATGACAGCTCCACCAGGGTGTCGACGCGGGCGGGGGCCTCGACGGCCGAGGCCACCACGGTGTGCCCGGCCGCGGCCAGGTCCCGCAGGGCCTGCCAGACCGCGAGCCGCCGGTCGTCGGGCAGCCCGAGGTCCACGTTGTCGGCGACGATCACCTGGGGCTCGTCGAGCAGGGCAAGGGCGAGGCCGAGCCGTACACGCTGCTCGCGGTCGAGCTCGCGGGTGAGCGCGCGCTCGTCCGCGACCACGCCCGCCCTCTTCAAAGCTTGGGTGTACGGCTTCCGCCGCCGCTCCCGCAGATGCTCGCGCACGGTGAGCGAGCGGTCGAGGTCGGTCACCCCGTCGACCAGCGCCAGTGCGGCGGCCTTGCGGATGGCGCGCGGCCGGGTGTGCCCGGCGACGCTGAGCGTGCCTCCCGTCGGCTTCATCCGGCCGGCCAGCGTGAGCAGCAGGCTCGTCCGCCCGCTGCCCGCCGGACCCGCGACCACCGTCAGAGTCCCTTTCCCGGACTCGAACGTGACCTCGGGAAACACCCCGTCCACCGCCAACCCCTTGGCGACAATCACGACACTCACCTCTTGAACTGACCAGTCAGTACAAATTTCAGCGTACACCCACGAATGCGCGCTGCAACTCCGCGGGGTTCTCGTTCGTCGGACAGGTAGCGACACGGGGAGGCTGGGGTGTACGCACCGACTCAGCGGCGGAGGCGCCGGTTAGCGCCCTTCATCGTCGTGACCATCCTGGCGGGCGGGCTCGTCGTGGCACTGCGGGTGATCTTCGTCGGGGCCGGGACGGACGCCGCCCCGCGACCGGCCCGGCAATACTCCTGCGAGGACGGCGGCGCCAAGCTCAGGGTCCTCGCATCGCCGGAGAAGTCCGAGCTGCTCAGGAAGATGGCCGCCGCCTACAACGGCCGCAAGACAAGCGGCGCCCCGTGCGCCGACGTGATCGTCGTCACCAAGGCCAGCGGCGCCGCGCTCACCGCGCTGGCCACCACCTGGGACAAACGCCTCGACGGCCCCCGCCCCGACGTCTGGTCACCGGCCGGCAGCAGCTGGCTGACGCTGCTGCGCCAGCGCGCGGCCGCCGCGGGCAAGCCCTCCCCGGTCGCCGAAGACAACCCGTCGATCGCCAGGACACCGCTGGTCATCGCGATGCCGCGGCCCATGGCGGAGGCGCTGGGCTGGCCGGCCAAGGCGCTCGGCTGGTCCGACGTCCTCGAACTGTCCGGGCAGGGCTGGGCCAAGTACGGCCATCCGGAGTGGGGCAGCTTCCGCCTCGGCAAGACCAACCCGAACTTCTCCACCTCCGGCCTCAACGCGACCGTCGGCGCCTACTTCGCCGCCACCGGCCTGTCCGGCGACCTCACCGGGAAGAACGTGGCCGACGCCGCGACACGCAGGTTCGTCCAGGCGACGGAACGTTCGATCGTGCACTACGGCGACACGACGCTCACGTTCCTGTCGAACCTGCGCCGCGCCGACGACGCCGGCGCCGGCCTGACCTACATCTCGGCGGTGACCGTCGAGGAGAAGTCCGTATGGGACTACAACCAGGGCAACCCGACCGGCGACCCGAAGACGCTGGGCAAGCACGCCAAGCCCAAGGTCCCGCTGGTGGCCATCTACCCGAAGGAGGGCACGCTCTACTCCGACAACCCCTTCGCCCTGCTCAACCCGGCGAAAGCACAGGCCGCCGCCGACTTCGTGAAATATCTGCAGGCGCCCGAACAGCAGGCCCGGTTCGCCGAGTACGCCTTCCGCCGCCACGACGGCACCCCGGGCAAGCTGATCACCGAGGCCAACGGCCTGCTGCCCGGCCAGCCGGCCAAGGAGCTCAAGCCGCCCGCGCCGGACGTGCTCGACAAGGTGCTCCAGAGCTGGACCGAGCTCCGCAAGCCCGCCAACGTGCTGCTCGTGATCGACACCTCCGGCTCGATGGGCGCGCCGGCGCCCAAGACCGGCAAGAGCAAGCTCGAACTGGCCCGGCAGGCGGCCGTGAAGACGCTTCCCCAGTTCGGCCCCGCCGACCGGGTGGGGCTCTGGATGTTCTCCCTCAGACGCGACGGCGACAAGGACCATCTGCGCCTGGCCGAGATCGCCCCGATGACCCCCGGGCACCGCGACGAGATCAGACGGCGCATCGAGGGCCTGACCCCCGAGGGCGGCACCGGCCTGTACGACACCGCGCTCGCCGCCCACCGCCGGGTGTCAGACACCCAGAGCCAGGACGCGATCAACGCCGTGGTCTTCCTCACCGACGGCCAGAACGAGGACAAGAGGAGCATCTCCCTGAAGAACCTGCTGTCCCAGCTGAGGACGGAGCAGGGCGCGGAGACGGTCCGCCTGTTCACCATCGCCTACGGCAAGGACGCCGACCTCGGGGTGCTCAAGAAGATCTCCGAGGCCACGAACGCGGCCGCCTACGACTCCCGCAAACCGGGCAGCATCGACCAGGTGTTCACCGCGGTCGTGAGCAACTTCTGACGCCGCTCACGCCTTCACGGCACCCGCGATGGCGTCGACCACGTAGCGCTGGGCGACGACGAACACCACGACGATGGGCGCGAGGGAGATGATGGCGGCCGCGCACAGCAGCGTCCAGTTGGTGGAGGTCTGGCTGGTGAAGGCATAAAGGCCCACTCCCAGCGTGCGGAGCTCCGGCTTGCCCAGGGTGAACACCAGCGGCAGGAAGAAGTTGTTCCACGAGCCGATGAACGTGAACAACCCCAGCGTCGCCGCCATCGGCCGCGACAGCGGCAGGATCACCCGGAAGAACAGCGTGTTGTAGCCCGCGCCGTCCACCCTGGCCGCCTCCTCAAGCTCCTTGGGCATCGCCTGGAAGTACGCCATGAACATGAACGTGCCGAACACCAGCCCGCCGCCGACCTGCACGAGGATCACCGACCAGATGGTGTCCAGCAGCCCCAGGGCCTTCACGATGTCGAAGACCGGGATGATCGTGTAGCCGTGCGGCAGCAGGAACGTCGCGCCGATGACGAAGAGCAGGGTCTTGCGGCCCGGGAAGGTGTGCCTGGCCAGCGCGTACCCGGCCATCGCGGTCAGCAGCAGCGTGAAGACCACCGTGACGAGCGAGATCACGAGCGTGTTGACGAAGTACGTGCCGAAGCTGGCCTGGTCCCAGGCCTTGGCGTAGTTCTCCCACCGCATCTCCGCCGGGATCAGGCTGAGGCCGGAGTCGAGGAAGTCCATGGGCGTCTTCAGCGAGCTGCCGAGCGCCCACAGGAACGGATAGACGTAGGCGAGCCCGAAGCCCAGCAGCAGGATGTGCCGTGTCACCTTCATGCGCGCGCCGCCTTCCGTGCTCGCATGACCTTGATGGCCCACATCTGCCCCAGCGTGAGCACGAGCAGGATGATCCCGAAGAAGAACGAGGCCGCCGAGGCGTAGCCGACGTTGGGTTCGGCCGAGCCGCCGCTGCCGATGCTGCCGCCGAAGGCCTGGTGGTAGATGTAGGTGTTCACGACCTCGGTCGCGAAGTACGGCCCGCCGCCGGTCAGCACCATCACCAGGTCGAACACCTGGAGGCTGCCGATGATGGCGAGGAAGACGATGACCACCCCGACGCCGCGCAGTCCGGGCACGGTGACGTGGACGAACCGGGCGATCTTCCCGGCCCCGTCGATCTGCGCCGCCTCGTACTGCTCCTTGGGGATGGTCTGGAGCCCGGCCAGGAAGTAGACCATGTTGTAGCCGAGCGTGTTCCAGATGCCGATGACGATCACCGCCCAGAGCGCGGTGTCGGGGTTGCCGAGGAAGTCGAGCGGCTGGTCGGTCAGGCCCACCGCCATCAGCGGCCGGCTGAGCACGTCGCTGAAGTTCGACAGCATGAGCTTGAGCACGATGCCGACGATGGCCACCGAGGTGACCGCGGGCAGGAAGTAGATCGCCCGGTAGAAGGTGGAGCCGCGCAGCTTGGGGTTGTTGAGCACGAGGGCCAGCGCCAGCGCGAGCACGAGTTGCACCGGCACGAGCACCAGCGTGTACATGGCGGCGTGCCGGAAGGAGCTCCAGAAGAACTCGTCGGCCGCCACGTCGGCGAAGTTCCGCAGCCCGATGAAGTCGGTGGGCTCGCCGAGCCCGTCCCACTCGTACAAGGTGTAGCCGAGCGAGGCGAAGATCGGGTAGATCACGAAGACCGAGGTCAGGATCGCGAACGGGGCGAGGTAGACGTAGGTCCAGCCGTGGCGGCGGATGGGGCCGGGGCGCTGGGTGGCGGGGGTGGGGGCGCTCACCCGGGTGAGCTGTGCCGTCGCCATCCCTACTTGGCGCCGATGTACTCGGGGATGTCCCACTTGTAGGGCTTGGTGAGATCCCAGTCGGCGAACACGTAGTCGTCCAGGCTCACCTTGTGGCCCTTCTTCTTGGCCTTGTCCAGCGCCTCGGTGAAGACGCGCTCCTGCTCTTCGGCGAGCTTGGCGAGCGCTCCGGACAGGTCCTTGATCTGCCCGGTGTAGAGGCCGGTGGTGATGGCGTCGAAGTCCGGGGTGATCTTCTTGGGCACGACGTTGGCGGTGGCCGGGTTGCGCAGGGCCGGGCTGGGGCCGGGCAGGATGAGCTTGGCCATGCCGACATAGGCGGCGAAGGGCGCGAAGTCGATCTTGCTGGGGTCGTTGGCCTCGGGGTGCGAGGACAGGCCGCCCTTCAGCTCCTGCACCCACCTGCTGCCGGCGTCGAGGCCGTGGTACCACTTGAACCACTCCCACGCCTGGTCCGGGCTCTTGGTGGAGGCGGAAATGGCCAGGCTGTACTTGCCGGGCCCGTGGTAGAAGAAGCTCTTCTGCTGCGCCTCCGGCGTGATCAGCGTGGTCACCGAGTAGTCGGTGAAGCCGAGCTCCGTCCAGCCGGGCTGGTTCCAGACGCCGCCGACGATCATGCCGAACTTGCCGCGGGCGAAGTGCTGGCGGGAGATCTCGTCGTCCACGCTGAGCGCGTTCGGCACGATGAAGCCCTTGGTCTTCCACTCCAGGAACAGCGTGAGGAAGTCGCTGACCACCCGGTCGGTGCTCCGGGTGAACTTCCCGGTACGCGGGTCGAGCCCGCCGGGGAAGCCGGGCGGCACCGAACCCGGATACCCGGCCCCCGCCGTGAACAGCTCCATCCACCACGGGATCATCGCGAACGCGCTGTTGCCGAACCCGATCCCGTGGACGCTCCCGTTGCCCTTCCTCACGATCTGCTCGGCGAACAGCGTCACCTCGTCCCACGTCTTCGGGATCTTGACGGTGCCGTCCGCCTCGACGAGGCCGGCGTCCTTGAACACCTTGTTGTTCACGTAGAGCTGCACCCAGGGGGCCTCGCCGTCGAACGGCGCGCCGTACACCTTGCCGTTGATGGCGTTGACGCCCTCCACGAACGAGTAGGCGGGGAAGGTCTTCTGCCACTCCAGCGTCGCGTACTTGTCGAGGGCCAGCACGCGGCCCTCCTCCACGTAGTCGTCGAGCTTGTCGCTGGGCACCTTGAAGACGTCCGGCGCGTTGCCGCCGCGCCAGGCCAGGTCGAGCAGCTTCTCCAGGTCGCCGCTGGCCTGCTGGGTGCGCTTGACCACGATGTCCGGACGGGCGGCCTGGAAGAGCTCGATCTCCTTCTTGATCCAGGGCTCCTGGCTGACCATCTGGTCCCAGTGGGTCAGCTCGGCGCCTTTGCCGGGCGAGGTGCTCTTCTTGGAGGTCCCGCAGGCGGCCAGGGCCGAGGTGGCGAGGGCGCCGGCGAGAAAGCCGCGCCGGGACAGGTGACGGGATTCTGGCATGGGGGTTCCTTCGGTGTTAGGGGGTGACCCGCGGTGGCGCGGTGGAGGCCCGCACGATCAGCTCGGGCGAAGGGGGGTCGGGATCGGCCGGGCGGCCGTCGATCCTGGCCAGGAGCAGTTCGGCGGCGATCGCGCCGATGCCGATCGGGTCCTGGCGGACGGTGGTCAGCGGCGGATGCAGGTGCGCCGCCTCGGGGTTGTCGTCGAAGCCGGTGATGGAGATGTCGCCGGGCACGTCCAGGCCCTTCTCCCTGACCACGGACATGCCGGCGATGGCCATCAGGTCGCTGGCGTAGACGATCGCGGTGGGTCCGTGTTCGAGCAGCCGCCTGGTCGCGGCCGCGCCGCCGTCGCCGGTGAAATGCCCGGCATCTCGCAGTACGGCGGGCAGCCCGTGACCCTCCATGGCCCGGCTCCAGGCTTGAAGGCGGGAGGTGGAGTGCCGGTAGGCGGGCGCGCCCTCGACGAAGGCGATGTCGCGGTGGCCGAGCCGTACCAGATGGTCGACCGCGGCGGCGATGCCGTCGCCGTCGCGCACGCCCACGGCGGCCATGTCCCCGTAGTCCGCGCCCGCGGGACCGACCGCGACGGTGGGCAGCCCGAGCTCGCCGAGGAGCGCGGGGCGCTGGTCGCCGTCGCGGATGTCGAGCAGGAACGCGCCGTCGATGCGCCGCTCGGTGACCAGCCGCCGGTACGCGGCGGCCTCGACCTCCTCGTCCTCGCCCACGACCTGCAGCACCAGCACCGAACCGCTGCCCTGCAGCACGGTCTCGACCCCGCCGAGGAAGCCGGCGAAGAACGGATCGACGGCCAGGTGGCGGGTGTCGCGGGCGAGCACGAGCCCGACCGCGAACGCCCGCGAGCTCAGCATCGCCCGCGCGTGGATGCTGGGACGCCAGTTGAGGTCCTGGGCGGCCTGCTTGATGCGGCGGCGGGTCTCGTCGCTGACGCCCGGCTTGTCGTTGAGCGCCAGGGAAACGGCGCCCTTCGACACGCCTGCCAGGCGCGCAACGTCGGCAATCGTCGGAGGTGTCTCGCTGGCCATGGCACCCCTGGGTTGGACGTAAGGAACTAAATGCATTTAGTAGTGCCACACGTCGGAGGATGTCAATAGCCGCTTACTGAAACGGCGAAGGGCCGCCCGGGTGTGCTGGGCGGCCCTTCGGGTCTTATCGGCTAGCGGATCGGCAGGTCGTAGTAGCGGCGGACGCTGGAGCCGAGCCTGCCCACGTCGGCCCCGTAGACGTGGAGGGAGACGCCGATCTCGTCGCTGGTGTTCTCGACCTTGTGGATGTCGCCGGGCGGCGCGAAGCCGCTGACCTCGCCCGGCTGGTTGGCGGCGCGGCCGATCTCCACCAGGTGGTCGCCCATGTCCCGATAAAGCGTCTCGTACTCCACGCCACTCAGGATGCCGAACGTGCACCAGGACACATGGTCATGGATGCGCGTCTGCTGGCCGGGCCGCCACACGACGGCCACGACGGAGAACTCCTCCTGCGTGTGCAACGGGAAGGAGCGGTAGGTCTCCGGGTCCCCCGCGCGCTCCTCGTCGGTGAGCACGTCAAGGCCGGGAAGGTTCAGCCGCAGGAAGTCCGCTACGGCGAAGGCGGTGTCTCTCGGCGAAAGGTCCTTGGCCACGATGTCCCTGATTCCGGACACGAGCTGGTCGAGTCCGGGCCTGGCCAGCATGATTTCCATGGTTTCCCCCTAGGGAATGGTGGTATTCCGCCTTCCCCTTCTACAGTGCTCTAATGAGATTCATAGGTCCAACAGAAGTATTTGGGGATATTCATAGACATGCTTGATGTCACGCGGCTACGCGTCCTGGTCGCCGTGGCCCGCAAGGGCTCCGTCACCGCCGCCGCCAAGGAGCTGCACTACTCGCAGCCCTCGGTCAGCCACCACCTGGCCCGCCTGGAAGCCGAGACCGGCGCCCAGCTCATCCAGCGCGTCGGGCGCGGCATCCGCCTCACCGAGGCCGGGCACCTGCTCGCCGAACGCGCCGCGGAGATCATCACCCGCCTGGACGCCACCGCGGAGGAGCTCGCCGCCCACGTGGGCCTTCGCTCCGGCCGCGTACGGCTGGCCGCCTTCCCCTCCGCCCTCGGCACCTTCGTGCCCCGAGCGGTACGCCGCCTGTCAGCCGAATACCCCGGCCTGCAACTGAGCCTGATCGAGACCGAACCACCCGAGGCCCTGCGGCTGCTGCGCGCCGGACGGGTGGACGTGGCGGTCATGTTCCGCTACGACGACACCGCCCCCGAGGACACCGGCGTCCGGATGCTCCACCTGCTGGACGACCCGAGCTACCTGGTCTCCCCCGAACCCCCCGGCCCGCTGGCCACCCACGCCGACTCCATGTGGATCGCGGGCTGCGACCGCTGCCGCAGCCACCTGCTCGACATCTGCGCCAAGGCGGGCTTCGAGCCGCGCATCTCCTTCACCAGCGACGACATCGTGGCCGTCCAGGCGCTGGTGGCGGCCGGGATGGGGCTGACGGTGCTGCCCGGCCTGGCGCTGAGCGCCCACCGGAGCGCGGCGGTGGAGGTGGCCGAGATACCCGGCTCGACCCGGCACGTCTTCGCCGCCACCTACGGCGACCCCCCATACCCACCCGCCACAGAAGCCCTCCTCGCCGCCCTCACCGAAGCCTGCCCAACCTGACCCCAAAACGTAAGGCCAGACACCGAGACCGGGACACGAGACCCGCGGCGTGAGACCGAGGCCCCCTCCCTCAGCCCCCGCCTTCAGCCCCCGGCCTCACGCTCCGGCCAGAGCCCCTCGGTCTCACCTCGCGGGCCTCACCCTCGGTCTCACCTCGCGGGCCTCACCCTCGGTCTCACCTCGCGGGCCTCACCCTCGGTCTCACCTCGCGGGCCTCATCCCGGTCTCGCTCAGCGCGGGTGCTCAGGGCGGCGGCTCAGGCCAGGGCGTGAGGGGGGTTGAGGGGCGGGGTGGGGAAAGTTGTGGCGGTTGGGGTGGGGTGGACCCTACGCTCGGGTTATGCCGGACATCTCGACTCTTGCCCTGTTCGCAGTGGCCACGCTGGCCATCCTGGTCGTGCCGGGACCCGCGGTGCTGTTCATCGTGACCCGGAGCGTCGCACAAGGCCGGGCGGCGGGGATGGTGTCGGTGCTCGGGGTGCACGCGGGCTCGCTGGTCCACGTGGCCGCCGCCGCGCTCGGGATCAGCGCGCTGCTGGCCGCCTCCGCCACGGCCTTCACGATCGTGAAGTTCGCCGGCGTCGCGTACCTGCTGTTCCTCGGGGTCAGGAAGCTGCTGTCGAAGCCCGCCGAGGAGGAAGCGGTCGAGTTCCCGGTCCAGTCGCGCCGGCGGATGTTCTGGGAGGGGTTCGTGGTCAACGTGCTCAACCCGAAGACGGCCATCTTCTTCCTGGCCTTCCTGCCGAACTTCACCAGCCCGGAGACGGGCCCGATCGGGCCGCAGATCCTGCTGCTCGGCGCCATCTGGGTGGTCCTGGGCCTGGCCTCCGACGGTGTGGTCGCGCTGGCCTCGTCGGCGCTGGCCGGGCGGATGCGCCGTTCGATCAAGGCCAGGCGGCGCCTGGACGTGGGCAGCGGCGTGATCTACATCGGCCTCGCCGCGCTGCTCACCGGCGAGAAGGCATAGGCATCCCGTACGTGCGCGCCAGCAGGTGCGCCCGCAGGGTGGGCAGCGAGGTGTAGTGGTGCGCCTGCATGCCCTCGGCCAGCGCGCCCGCCACGTTGGCCGGGCGCGCGTCGACGAACATGATCCGGTCGGCGGGCAGGCCGAACTGCTCGACGCACCAGAGGTACGCCTCGGGTGAAGGCTTGGCGTGGCCGATCAGGCACGACAGTCCCAGGACATCGAAGATCTTGAAGACTTCGGCATGATAAGTCGCGAAATATTGGGACAAGTCGCTGGGGATGTTGGATAGCAAACCCACGCGAATGCCTCGGGTGGCCAGGGTCCGGATGTAGGCGATCAGCTCGGTGTCCACCCGGCTCCAGCTGGCCACGTCCAGCGCGACCAGCGTGTCCGCGTCGTCGAACGATCGTCCCAGCCGCTCGCCCACCGCCTGCCAGTACTGCCGCCCGGTCAGCTCGCCCCGGTCGTAGCCGTCGCGCGCGTCCCAGTAGGCGTTCCAGAACACCGATCCCTTGATACCCGCCGCCGCCTCGATCCCGGCACGGTCCTGCGCGGTCTGGCCCGGCGCGATGACCCCGAACAAGTCGAACAGCAGCGCGTCCACTCTTCCCCCGACATAGATGACTGTTTCGGGGGGTCATGGAACTCTATAGAGGCCCTGTGGCGATGGCGCTCACCGCCACGCCTGTTCGGCCGTCTCGCGCGCCCAGCGGTAGTCGGCCTTTCCGGCGGGCGAGCGCATGATCTCCTCCACGAACGCGTAGGTCCGCGGCACCTTGTAGCTCGACAGCCGCTCCCTGCAGTGCGCGTCGAGGTCGGCCGGGGCCACCTCGACCCCCGGCCTGGGCTCGACCACCGCGGCCACCCTGCTGCCCCAGCGCTCGTCCGGAATCCCGGTCACCACCGCGTCGAAGACCGCCGGATGCCCCTTGAGCACCGCCTCCACCTCTTCGGGGAAGACCTTCTCGCCGCCGGTGTTGATGCACTGGGAGCCGCGGCCGAAGATGTTGACGGTGCCGTCGGGGTCCACGGTGGCCAGGTCGCCGGTCAGCAGCCAGCGGGTGCCGTCGGCGTCGGTGACGAACGTGCGGGCCGTCTTCTCCGGGTCGTTGTAGTAGCCGAAGGCGACCCGGCCCGACTTGGCCACGGTGCCGAGCTGCCCCTCGGGGACCGGCTTGAGGTTCTCGTCCAGCACGACCAGGTTGGCGGTGGCGTTCGGCTGGTAGCGCAGCCCCTTCTCGGGCGTGGAGCCGGCCACGCCGGAGGCGGTGTAGCCGGACTCGGTGGAGCCGAAGTTGTCGAGGATCATGACGTTCGGCAGCAGCTCCTGCAGCCGGTCGCGTACCGTCCCGCTGAGGATCGCGCCGGTCGAGCTGATCACGAACAACGACGACAGATCGTAGGAGCCGGCCTCCAGCGCCTCGGTCAGCGGCCTGGCCATCGCGTCGCCGGTGATGTTCATGGTGAACACCCGCTCGCGCTCCACCGTCCGCCACACGTCACCGGCCTCGAACCGGCGCACGTACGCGATCGTCGCCCCCATCCACCAGGCGATGAACGTGCCCATCTGCGCCGCCCCGTGCATCAGCGGCGGCGCCGCCATCATGACCATCGGGTTCGCCTTGACGGCCTCGTCGACGACCTCCTGCGGGGTCGCGCGCGGCTCGCCGTACGGGTTGCCGCCCCCGAACGCCATGAACAGGTCCTCGACGTGCCACATCGCGCCCTTGGGCATGCCCGTGGTGCCGCCGGTGTAGATGATGTAGACGTCCTCGCCGCTGCGCTCGGGGAAGCCGCGCGTCTCCGGCTGACCTTCCAGCGCCTTTTCGTACGGCACCGCCCCGACGGCCTCCCCGCCCACCGAGATCAGGTGCCGCAGCTTGCCCGCCTCGGGCGCCACGGCCGCCACCCGGCCGGCGAACTCCACGTCGTAGACCAGCGCCACGATGTCGGAGTCGTTGTAGAGGTAGAGCAGTTCGGCCTCGACGTAGCGGTAGTTGACGTTGATCGGCACCGCGCGCAGCTTGAGCGCGGCCAGCAGCCCGGCCACGTACTCGACGCCGTTGTACAGGTGCAGGCCCACGTGCTGGCCGGGGCCCACGCCCAGGCTCTCCAGGTAGTGCGCCAGCCGGTTCGCCTCGGCGTCCAGCTCGGCGTAGGTGCGGCGCTGGTCGCCGCAGACGACCGCGACCCGCTCGCCGATCTGGTCGGCGAGCGCTTCGAACAGGTCCGCGTGGTTGAACTCCATCAGGGCTTCTCCCGTCCGACGACCCACATCGCGAAGAACTGGGCTCCCCCGCCATAGGCGTGGCCGAGCGCCCGCCGGGCGCCGTCCACCTGGTGCTCCCCCGCCATCCCCCGGACCTGCTGCGCCGCCTCGGCGAACCTGATCAGCCCGGAGGCGCCGATCGGGTTGGACGACAGGACGCCGCCCGAGGCGTTCCACGGGATGTCGCCGTCGAGCGCGGTCGCGCCCGACTCGGTGAGCTTCCATCCCTCGCCCTCGGCGGCGAAGCCGAGGTTCTCCAGCCACATGGGCTCGTACCAGGAGAACGGCACGTAGGTCTCGGCCACGTCGATGTCCCTGCGCGGGTCGGCGATCCCGGCCTGCCGGTAGACGTCGGCGGCGCAGTCCTTGCCGCCCTGCGGGTTCACCGTGTCGCGACCGGCCCGGAAGATCGGCTCGGAGCGCATCGCCGTACCGTGGACCCATGCGGGGGTGCCGGTCACGGCCGACTCCGACGCGAGCACCATCGCGCAGGCGCCGTCGCTGGACGGGCAGGTCTCCAGGTAGCGGATGGGCTCCCAGAGCATGGGCGTGGACTCGACCATCTGGCGGTTGATGCCGGGGATCTTCAGGTGCGCGTAGGGGTTCTTCAGCGCGTTCTGGCGGTCCTTGACGGCGACGAGCGTCCCGATGTGCTCGGGCGCGCCGGAGCGCCGCATGTACTCGCGGATGTGCGGCGCGAAGTAGCCGCCCGCGCCCACGACCAGCGAGGCGTTGAACGGCAGGTGCGTCGACAGGGCCCAGGTGGCGTTCGACTCCGACTGCTTCTCGAAGGCGACGACGAGGACCCGGTCGTGTACGCCGCCCTGGATCAGCGAGGCTCCGACCAGCGCGGTGGAGCCGCCGACCGATCCTGCGGTGTGCACCCGCATCATCGGCTTGCCCGCGGCGCCGAGCGCGTCGGCCAGGTAGGCCTCGGGCATCATCACGCCCTCGAACAGGTCGGGCGCCTTGCCGACGACGACGGCGTCGATGTCCTTGAACGTCAGCCCGGCGTCCTCCAGCGCGCGCAGCGCGGCCTCGCGCACCAGCCCGGCGATGGAGACGTCGCGCCGCTTCGTCGTGTAGTACGTCTGCCCGACGCCGATCACCGCGCAAGAGTTACCCATCATGCCTCCAGAACGGTGACGAGGTTGTGCTGCAGGCAGGGGCCCCCGGCGGCGTGGCCGACGGTGCGCGCGGCCCGGCCGTCGAGGATGTGGCTCGCCGCCTCGCCGATGCGGATCAGGCCGGTGGCCATGACGGGGTTGGCGGCCAGCGGGCCGCCGCTGGGGTTGATCACGGTCTCGGCTGGCAGTTCCAGCGCCTGTCTGAGGATGATCTCCTCGTGGGCGAACTGGGCGTGCAGCTCGGCGACCTCGACCCGGCCCTTGCCGACCCCCGCCGCGCGTGCGGCGTCGGCGGCCGAGACCGAGCGGGACAGGTCCCGCATGCCCAGGTAGTGGGGTTCGATCCGGTGGGCGATGCCCCTGATGTAGGCGGGGTTCGCGCACAGCTCCCCGGCCCTGTCCCCGGCCGCCAGGACCACCGCCGCGGCGCCGTCCGTGATGGGTGGCTCGCCGCCTTCCAGCGGAAGGTCCAGCGCGTAGGGATTGGCCCGTCCGTCGGCACGGCTGCGCCGTACGATCTCGTCGAGCTCTTCCTGAGGCGCGCCCAGCGCCGAGGCCTGAAGGCCCGCCATGGACAGCTGATCGAGCCCGAGCGGTTCGAGGTAGTACGGGTCGAGCTGGAGCGTCATGATCGTGCGCAGGTTCCCGAGCGACGACTTGCCGAAACCGTAGACGAGCGCGGTGTCGACGTCGCCGTGCTGCAGGCGTACCCACGCCTCGTAGAGCGCCCAGGCTCCGTCCATCTCGACGTGGCTCTCGGAGATCGGCGGCCAGGCGCCGAGCGCGTCGAGCGCGGAGACGAACGAGAACGGCGCTCCGGCCAGGTAGTCGCAGCTGCCCGAGCAGGTGAAGCCGAAGGAGCGCAGCCCGGTCTTCTCGCGGACCTCGTCGATGGCCGGAAGGATCAGCTCCGGCTCCGAGACGCCGGTGTCGTGGTCGGTGTGGTGGGTCTGGGCGAAGGCGACGACGGCCACGTCCCGCATTAGAGCTCCGCGTCTGGTTCTCCGGTGGGGGTGAACCACCGGATGTTGGACATCGACAGGGTGCGTTCGGCCTCGGGCACCCATTCGGCGCGTACCCGCATGCCCTGGCGGACCTGGTGGGCGGGGACGCCGCCGACGAGGGCGATCATGGGGACGTCCGCGCCGTCGAGCAGGATGTAGGCGGAGACGAACGGCACCTCGGGGGCGCGCGGGTCGGGCAGGTTGTTGATGGCGAAGGTGGTGATGGTGCCGGTGTCCGGCAGTTCCACTTCGTCGGTGATCGCGATCCCGCATTCCGGGCACGACAGGCGGTAGGGGACGTACACCTTGTGGCAGTTCGCGCACCGGCAGCCGACGAAGACGCCGCGCTTGACGCCTTCGAGGAAGTGGGTCAGCGACCTGCTCGCGGTGATCTTGTAGGCTGCCTTCACCGGCGAGACGATCTTCGTCACCTCGGGCGCGAAGTATGAGATGTCGGTGATGTGGCCCCGGCGGTTGGTGCTCCAGACGGGACGCACCCGCGTGCCCGCCTCCAGCGCCTTCGCGTTGCCCGCGTCCACCGCGTGCACCAGCGCCGTGTCGGCGCCGTCCAGCCGGATCAGCGCCCAGGCGAACGGCCGGTCCAGCGGATGCTGCTCCAGCGGCGTCTCCACCCAGGTCCAGGCGGTGACGGTGCCGGCCGGGCCGACCTCCACGTACTCGCCGGTGACCGCGTCGCCGCTGTCCGGGTCGTACTCCAGCGGCGGCACCAGCACCCGCCCCGCCGCCGTGCGGACGCCGACGATCCGCCCGTCACGCAGTTCGGTCAGGAACCTGCCGATGACCGGGCCCGTCGTGCGCGTGTATCCGCCGGGGAACTCCAGGACGTGGTCGGCGACCAAGGGCTCAGATGGCACGGCCGTGTCCCTCCCAGTAGGGCGCGCGCAGCTTGCGCTTGAGCAGCTTGCCGTTGGGTTCGCGGGGCATCTCGGCGATGAAGTCGACGGACTTGGGCCACTTCATCCGCGCCAGCCGTCCCTCCAGCGAGGCCAGGATCTCCTCGGCCAGTTCGGGGCCGGGTTCGCAGCCCTCGGCGGGCTCCACGACCGCCTTGATCTGCTCGCCCCACTCCTCGTCGGGGATGCCGAAGACGGCGACGTCGGCGACCTTGGGGTGGATCATGAGCTCGTTCTCGATCTCGGCCGGGTAGATGTTCGCGCCGCCTGAGATGATCATGTCGGCCTTGCGGTCGCAGAGGAACAGGAAGCCGTCCTCGTCCAGGTAACCGATGTCACCGACGGTGAAGTGGTCCTTGAGGCGGTTCGCCGCGGTCTTGTCGGGATCGCCCTTGTACTCGAAGGCGACGCCCATCATCTTCATGTAGATCGTCCCGGGGGTGCCCGTGGGCACCGGCTCGCCCGAGTCGTCCACGATGAGCAGTTCGCTGATCGGCCAGGCCTTGCCGACCGTGCCCGGGTGCGCCTTCCACTCCTGGGGCGTGGCCAGCGTGCCGCCGCCCTCGGTGGCCGCGTAGTACTCGTAGACCACCTCGCCCCACCAGTCGAGCATCTGGTGCTTGACCGGGACCGGGCAGGGGGCCGCCGCGTGGATCATCCACTTCAGCGAGGACAGGTCGTACTTCTCCCGCGTCTCGGCGGGCAGCGTGAGCAGCCGCTTGAAGTGGGTGGGGACCATGTGGGAGTTGGTCACGCCGTGGCGTTCGCACAGCCGCAGGGTCTCCTCGGCGTCCCATCGGTCCATGTAGACGAGCGTGTGGCCCATGTGCAGCGCCGTACCGCCGAACTGCGTGACGGCGGTGTGGTAGTTCGGCGCGGTCACGAGGTGCGCGTTGGGCCGGCCGGGCGTGATGCCGAACAACGTCAGCAGGAACGTCATCAGCTCCGCGCCGTCGTCGGGGTCCAGGCCGCTCAGCTTCCGCCGGACGCCCTTGGGCTTGCCGGTGGTGCCGGAGGTGTAGTGCATCGTGGCGCCCGCCGTGCGGTCCTGCGGCGCCGTCGTGGGCCGGCCCTCGGTCAGGTCGGTGATCGGGCGGAAACCCTCGATCGGCTGTACGGCGAAGCGGCGGTGCGGCTCGATGACCTGGGCGCCCCTGCTGCCCTCTGCCGCGTAGCGCGGGTCGACGATGAAGGCCTTGGCCTCGCTGTCCTCGACGATGTAGGCGATCTCGGGGCCGGTGAGATGCCAGTTGACCGGGGTGTAGTACCAGCCCGCCTGGAGCGCGGCCAGATAGAGGACGAGTCCGTCGGCGCCGTTGGGCACCAGGCCGCAGATGCCGTCGCCGGGCTGGAGCCCGAGTTCGCGCAGGCCGTGGACGAGCTGGTTGGAACGGGCTAAGAGGTCACCGGCCCGATGCTCGGTGCCGTCGGGGTCCACGGCGGCGATCCAGCCGGGATCAGCCTGCGCCAGCCGCCAGAATCCGAGCGTGCCCATCGCGCTCCCTCGTGTCGGGGGGTAGAGCCTCAGGCGAGCGTAACGCGCGAGCAAACCCCCGAGCAAGCGCTTGATTTCACACGAGTCTCGCCGTGCCCCACGACTCCGCTAGAGTTACCCATTTGGGCGCTTACCTGCCTACACGTAATGAAATAGTCAAGAAACTTGGCTTTTGTCCACTTTGGTCACTTCTGTCACTTTTGTTGCGAGATGATGTTCGTCGCGAGGCGGCGTGTTCCCGAGCACGGGGGTCTCCTGAACTCCGCGCCGCCTCATCGATTGGGAGAACATGCGCTTCAACAAGTCCCTGGCAGCCGCCGGTGCCCTCGGCCTCGCCGTACTCACCGCGAGCCCGGCTCTCGCCGACACCCCCACGGACCTCCCCGTCGCCCCGGTCGAGACCAGCTCTCCCGAGGCGCCGGTCGAGACGCCCAAGCCCTCCGACAAGCCCTCGTCGAAGCCCTCCGAGAAGCCTTCCGAGAAGCCCTCTGACAAGCCCGCGCCGAAGCCTTCCGAGAAGCCTTCGGCCAAGCCCTCGGCGAAGGCCTCCGAGAAGGAGGTGGAGCAGAAGGGCTCCATCACCCTCAGCTCCACCACGGCCAAGCCGGGCGAGACCATCACGGTCTCGGTCACCTCCACGCGCGAGGCCATCAAGGCCATCACCTCGCGCGGCTTCAACCCGCCGTCCTGGAACGTGCCGGGCGACCGCACGGAGTACCGCTTCCAGGTCCGCGTGTCGGAGACCCCCGGCCAGTACCCGGTCGACGCCCACTTCGCCGGCGGCTCCTCCGCCCGCGCGATCCTGACCGTCGAGAAGCCGGCCGCCGCCAAGACGAGCATCACCGTCGACCGGGCCACCGCCCAGCCCGGCGACATCGTCAACGTGACCGTCAAGTCGGACGGCCCGGACGTGAAGGCGATCACCTCGCGTGCCTTCTCCCCCGGTTCGTGGAACGTCCCCGCCGGCTACAAGGAGTACCGCTTCCAGGTCCGCGTCTCCGGCGAGCTCGGCGAGCACCCGGTCGACGCGCACTTCGCCGACGGCTCCTACGCCAGGACGACCCTGACCGTCGAGAAGTCGGCCGAGGTCAAGTACGGCATCGCCGTCAGCCCCAGCGCCGCCGAGCCCGGTGACAAGGTCTCCTACACCGTCACCGGCAAGGCCGCCGACGCGTACATCGAGTCGCCGGCGTTCTGGGCGAAGATCACCGAGAACATGACGCTCGGCACCACCAGGACCGGCACCGTCCCGATCCGCCCGGACGCCAAGCCCGGCGTCTACCCGGTCGACGTCGTGTTCAAGGACGCCGCGGGCCGTACCGTGGGGACCGCCTCGACCTCGATCACCGTGAAGGGCCCGGTCAAGCCGGTGCCGGTGACCGGGCTGGAGCTGGACCTGTCACCGAGCAAGATCGTGGCGGGCCAGACCTACTACGCCGCCGTCACCACCACGAACGTCAAGGCCGGCACCCCGGTCACCATCACCGACCCGGCCGGCCGCAAGCACGTCGTGCGTGTCGACGCCTGGGGTGAGGCGCACGTCAAGCTGACCTCGCCCAAGGGCACGCGTCCCGGCGGCTACACCGTCCGGGCCTCCCTGGACAGCGGCCAGAGCACCTCGGCACGCCTCACCGTGGTCAAGCGGCACCCGCAGACCCAGCTCGCGCTGATCCTCGACCCGGACAAGGTGCACGCGGGCGGCAAGTTCACCGCCATCGTGGCCACCTCGTCGTTCGGCAAGACGACGAAGGCGACGATCACCGACCCGTCCGGCAAGCGGTTCACCGTGAAGGTCGGCAAGTCGGGCGTGGGCGCCAAGAAGTTCCACGTGCCCTCCAGCACCCGCGCGGGCACCTACTGGTTCAAGGCCAAGCTGGCCAACGGCGCCACCGACTGGGCGAAGCTCACCGTCAAGCCCCGCTACCGGGCCAGCGGCTTCACGCTGACCCCCAAGGGCGGCGCGGACACCGGCGGCGGCCTGCCCCAGGGCAACGCCAACTACAGCGAGGTGGCGCTCGGCGGCATGCTGATCGCGGGCGGCGCGGGCTCGGCCCTGTTCGTCCGCCGTCGCACCGACGAGGCCTGATCGTGGAGCGCGCCCCGGCCTGACGCCGGGCCGCGCTCCTCAGAGGTGCGGTCCGTCCCAGCGCCGGGCCGCGCCTCTCAGAGGTGCGGTCCGTTCTGGCGGCGGGGCGCTCCTCTCGGGTACGGCCCGGCCGCCTGGTCGGGCCGTTCCTCGGGGGTACGGCCCGGCAGCACGCGGGCCGTGCCCCTTCCTCACTTTGTCGACCGATCGGGGAACAGTCATGATCAGGAGCACGCTGGTCCAGGCCGCGGCGGCCGTACTGGTGTTCTCCGGCGGCCTGGCGGTCGCCGGTTCGTTCAAGGGCGAGCCTCTGCCCGCGCAGGCGGCCGAGGCTCCCGCGGCCGCGGCACCACAGCAGGCGCCGATGTTCGCCGAGGCGGACACGGCCTTGAAGAGGTCGGAGCCGGTCAGTGTCTCGATCGGGAAGATCGGGGTGAAGGACGCGCCGATCGACCCGGTGGGACTCGAGCCCGACCAGTCGGTGGAGGTGCCGCCGCTGGACCGGCCGGAGCTGGTGGGCTGGTACAAGCATCGGCCGACGCCGGGTGAGGACGGGCCGGCCGTACTGCTGGGGCATGTGGACGCGCACGGCAGGCCAGCGGTCTTCCACAAGGCCGGCACGCTCGGACAGGGCGACACGATCTCGGTGAAACGGGCGGACGGCTCGGTGGCGGAGTTCGCCGTGGACTCGGTGGAGCGGGTGGACAAGGACGCCTTCCCCACCGAGAAGGTGTACGGCGCGACGGAGGGGGCGGAGCTGCGGCTGGTGACCTGCGGCGGCGCGTTCGATCCGGCGACGGGCCACTACGAGGACAACGTCATCGTCTACGCGCACCTCACCGTGTAACCTAGCAAGCGCTTGATAACTCAGCGCCTTCCGGAGGTTGCCCCGTGGAACTCCTGCCGATCAGCACCCCGCACTGCCGGATCGAGCGCGACGGCCACGTCGTGATCGTCACCATGAACCGGCCGGAGGCCCGCAACGCGCTCTCCTCCGACATGTTGATCGGCCTGGCCTCGGCCTGGGCCTATGTCTCGGCCGAGCCCGAGGTACGCGTGGCCGTCCTGACCGGGGCGGAAGGCACGTTCTGCGCCGGAGCCGACCTCAAGGCCATGGGCCAGCCGTCCCAGGACCCGGACGTACAGGCACGGGCGGCACAGATCCCCAACTTCCACTGGAAGGGCCTGCTGCGGGAGGACCTGCCTACGAAACCGATCGTCTGCGCGGCCGAGGGCTACGCCGTCGCGGGCGGCACCGAGCTGCTCATCGGCACCGACCTGCGCGTCGTGGCCGAGTCGGCGACGCTGGGGCTGTTCGAGGCCAAGCGCGCGCTGTTCCCCATGGGCGGGGCGGCGATCCGGCTGCCGCGCCAGATCCCCTATTGCCACGCCATGGACCTATTGCTCACCGGCCGTTCGGTGACCGCCGCCGAGGCGCTGTCGATGGGCCTGGTCAACCGCGTGGTCGCCGACGGCCGGGCGCTGGCGGTGGCCAGGGAGATCGCCGACGACATCGCGGCGTCGGGGCCGCTGGCCGTACAGGCGATCCTGCGCACCTATCGCGACACCCTCGGCCTCGCCGAGCCGGAGGCCCTGAAGGTCTCCGACGAGTACGGCTGGCCGGTCATCGGCTCCGAGGACGCCCGCGAGGGCTCCCGCGCCTTCAAGGAAAAGCGCCCCGCCACCTACCGAGGCGTGTAGCACGCCGGCTACACATCGCTACGGTGGTGGCCATGGTGAAGGTCATCACTCAACGAGAGTTTCGCGACAACTCGGCCGCCGTCATGGATCAGGTCGAAGCTGGCGAGATCTTCCACATCACCCGTAACGGCGTCGAGATCGCTGAGTTGCGCCCCATACCGCGCAGGCGGCATCTGAGCACCGAAGAACTCATCGCACACCGCCGCCACCTTCCGAAGGTCGACTACGCGGAAATGCGGCAGGAAGCCGACGAGTTCTTCGGCAACGAAGATCGTGTCGACGACGACCCCTGGGACCGGCGACGTGGGGGATCGACACCTATGTCGTCATAGACCTGGTCAAGATCCCCATTGAGGACCTCCCCGGCATCTCGGAGATCACCACCATCACCCTCGCCGAGCTCCATCAAGGTGTCGTGATGGCGAAGACCGAGACCGCGCGTGCGGTCCGTATGGAGACGCTGGCGGCGGCCGTTGACTTCGACGCGCTGCCCTTTGACGCCGAGGCCGCAGCTCGATACGGAACCCTGGTCGCTTTGACAGTCGCAGCCAAGCGCGATCCGCGGCCGAGGCGCCTGGACTTGATGATCGCTGCGGTGGCGTCTGTTCATGGCCTGCCCCTCTACACGCATAACACCGGCGAGTTCATCGGGCTGGAGGATTTGGTCGTGGTCGTTCCCATCTGAGAAGGTGGCGGGATGGCGGTGGAGGAGGCGGAGCAGCACCGGCGTGAGCTGCACGTCCACTGCTATCGCATGCTCGGCTCCTACACCGAGGCCGAGGACGCCGTTCAGGAGACGATGCTGCGCGCCTGGCGCCGGGCCGACACCTACGAGGGGCGTTCCACCTACCGGGCCTGGCTCTACAAGATCGCGACCAACGTCTGCCTCGACCTTCTGGCCAAACGCAAGGACGTGGTGCTGTCCGAGGCGCCGTTGTCGGATGTGCCGTGGCTGGAGCCGTACCCCGACCAACAGCTCCCTGAGGAGCTGGCCGTGGCGAGGGAGACCATCGAGCTGGCCTTTCTGGCGGTCATCCAGCATCTTCCGGCGCGCCAGCGCGCGGTGCTGGTCATGCGCGACGTCCTCGGCTGGCCCGCCGAGGAGACCGCCGAGACGCTGGAGATGACGGTGCCGTCCGTCAAGAGCGCGCTGCAGCGTGGCCGGGCCACGCTCCGCAAACATCTTCCCGAACGGCGCAGCGAGTGGGCCGCCGCCACTGAGCCGAGCGCCGAGGAGCGGGTCGTGCTCAAGCGCTTCGTCGAGGCGTCGATGAAGGCCGACATGGGCACGCTGGCGACCTTGTTGCGCGAGGACGCGATCCAGGCCATGCCGCCGTCGATGCAGTTCTTCCCCGGCCGCCGGGCGATCCTCGACATGTGGGCGCCGGTCATGGCGGGCCAGGGGGCGTGGGGCGAGTGGCGGGCGCGTACCACCACCGCCAACAGGATGCCCGCCGTGGCCAACTACGTACGGCGGCCCGGCGAGGAGTTCTTCACCGCGGTCAACCTCGACGTGCTGCGCATCGAGGACGGCCTGATCGCGGAGATCACCACGTTCGGGCCGGAGACGCTGCCCGCGTTCGGACTGCCGGAAAGAATCTTCGACTGAGACCGATTCCTTTCCGCGCGCCGCCCGGTCATAGGGGCATGAACACTTACGACAGGCTCATCGGCACCTGGAATGTCTCCGGCGGCACCACCGGCACGATCACCTACCGCTGGATGGAAGGCCGCAAGTTCCTCATCCAGGACATCGCGATGGACAGCGAGTCCGGCCCCGTCCTGGGCATGGAGGTCATCGGCCGGGAGATGCCGTTCGGCGCGGACAAGCCCGGCGACGAGGTCAAGTCCCGCTACTACGGCTCCGGCGGCGAGACCTACGACTACGTCTACGAACTCGACGGCGACACGCTGACGATCTGGGGTGGCGAGAAGGGCTCGCCCGCCTACTACCGGGGCTCGTTCAGCGCGGACGGCGACACCCTGACCGGCGCCTGGCACTACCCGGGCGGCGGCGGGTACGACTCGGTCTCCGTCAGGACTCCGTGATCCCGCCGAGCCGTTCGATCGCCTCGACGTACTCCTCCACCAGCCCGAACATCACCTCCTTGACCGGCCGGACCTGATTGGTGATGCCGATGATCTGACCCGCCGGGAACGTGGCCAGCTCGGCGGCGTCAGATCGCCCGATCCGCCGCAGCGCGTCGGACACCAGCATGAACTGCAGCGGCATCGGCAACGTCCCTGGGGAGTCCGCGGCTTCCCAGGCGTCGGTCCACTCGTTCTTGAGCAGGCGCGCGGGCTTGCCCGTCCAGCTGCGCGAACGGACGGTGTCGCGCGAGGTGGCTTCGAGAATGCGCGCCTTGGCCATGGCCGGGGTGTCGGCCTCCTCGACGGTGAGCCAGAGCGAGCCGGTCCACACGCCCTCCGCGCCCAGCGCCATCCCGGCCGCCATCTGACGCCCGTTGCCGATGCCGCCGGCGGCCAGCACGGGAACGTCCACGGCATCCACGACCTGCGGGATCAGCACCATCGTGGAGATCTCCCCGGTGTGCCCGCCGGCCTCGGTGCCCTGGGCGACCACGACGTCGACGCCCACCTCGACCTGCTTGAGCGCGTGGCGGGGCGTGGAGGCCAGCGCGGCCACCTTGACGCCGTGCCGGTGCGCCAAGTCGACGACGTCGGCGGGCGGCGGCCCGAGCGCGTTCGCCAGCAGCGCGATCGGGTGCCGCAACGCCACCTCGACCTGCGGCCTGGCGGTGGCGTCCGTCCACCCGAGCAGGACCCTGCCCGCGTCGGCCGACGACTCCGCGACGCCGTGGCGCTGGAGAAGGTCCTCCACGAACGCGCGGTGCCCCTCGGGGATCATCCCCTGCAGCTTGCCGACGAGATCCTCGGGCGCGAAGTCCGCGCCCTCGTAGGAGGCGGGCATGACCACGTCCACGCCGTACGGCTTGCCGTCCACGTGGTCGTCGATCCATTTGAGCTCCATCTCGAGCTCTTCCGGCGTGAAGTAGAGGGCGCCGAGGACACCCATGCCGCCCGCCCGGCTGACGGCGGCGACGACATCCCGGCAGTGACTGAAGGCGAAGATCGGCAGTTCGATCCCGAACATCTCGGTGACACGGGTCCGCATGGCCTGACGTTAATCCCGTCATCAGGCTAATTGCAACACGTTCTACTCTAGAACATCACGTCGGTACTGACGGGTAACATCTTGCAAGAACGTGTTCTAACTACGCTTCGTGGTGGGAATGCGGAAGGCCCGCCCCTTCTTCAGGGACGGGCCTTTCTCGACTTGTGTCAGCGCTCGGCGCGGCGGCCCAGCAGGACGCCCACGAGCACGAAGGCGATGCCGACGATCAGCAGCACCAGCGGGATGATGTTCTTCAGCAGGTTGATCTGGCTCTTGCTCTTCTGGGCGCTGGAGACCAGGTCGGAGACGGTCTGGTCGGTCATCTTCGCCGTGGCCACGAAGGCCAGCGAACGCTCGACGCCGTCCTGCGTCTTCAGCACCTCGTGGCGCTGCTGCTCCTGCTTGACCGGGGCTCCGGTGGCCGGCTCGATCCAGAAGGTGACCTTGCCGTCGTAGTAGCGGTCAACCTGGACGTCGCCCTCCTCGGTCATGCCGAGCACCGAGGCCGGAGCGGTGAGGGTCTCGGTCTTGGTGGAGGGGATCTGCTGCTCGAAGACGTAGACGGGCAGGCCGTTCACCGCCTCCTCGCGGACGAACGTGGCGTCGAAGGCCTTCTGCACGCTGGAGTTGAACACCTTGTAGGTCTTCTTCTCCACGCCGAACGGGAACTTGTAGATCTGGCCCTCAAGGGTGACCGGGGCCTTCTTGACGTTGACGGCGCAGCAGTTCACGCCGGCGCCGGTGTACTTGTCGAACGCGCTGCGGCGGTCCGACAGGTCGATCTGGGGGCGCCGGTTGGTCACGTCGTTGACGACCGTGGCCTCGTCCCAGACGACCACGTCGTCCTTGGACTCCTTCACGTCGCCGCGGGTCGTGACGATGATGTCGAGATCGGCGGTGAGGACCTTGAGGTCCTGCTTGGAGAAGTACTGCGCGCCCGTCGCCGTCAGCCGGGTGATGCCGAACTGGTTGGCCGGGGCGGCGATGATCTTTTCCGCCGCCCAGAACTTCACCAGCGGGGCTAATGCGATGAAGAACGCTCCGACCCCGATGAGAACAAGCGTGGAAATGCGACCCATCAACGGCTCCTAGAACGTGTTGTCGTATGACCCGGCGCTAGGGGACAAAAGTATGACAGTGAGTGACATGCGTCACCGGGCGGTATAGAGCCGCAACCAAATCGATAGAAACAGGTTCTAACGTGGGTTGGGTTATGGGAGACACTCCGGTACGCGCCGATCTCGCGCGGTCCTTACGGCTGTTCCGCGCCTTCCGCTCCGAGCAGAGCGACGGGGACGCCTACTACACGACGCTGGCCGCCGACACCGCCGCCCAGCTGGTGAGGTACGCCGACCTGAACGACAGCACGGTGCTGGACGTGGGCGGCGGCCCCGGATACTTCGCCCGCGAGTTCCGCCGCAGGGGCGCACGCTGCGTCTGCGTCGACGTGAACGCCGGGGAGCTGGCGGGCGGCGGCCTGCTGGGCAGCGCGATGGACCTGCCGTTCCGCGACGGCAGCGTGGACGTCTGCTTCTCCTCGAACGTGCTGGAGCATGTGCCCGACCCCTGGCGGATGGCATCGGAGATGGCCCGGGTCACGAGACCAGGCGGCCTGATCTTCCTCGCCTACACGAACTGGCTGTCGCCGTGGGGTGGGCACGAGACGTCGCCGTGGCACTACTTGGGTGGGGAGCTGGCCGCCCGGAAATACCACGAAAAACACGGCAAACCCCCGAAAAACCGGTACAAGGAGAGCCTGTACCCGGTCTCGGTGGCCGCCGGCCTCCGCTGGGCCCGAACCACCAGCGAGGTCGACCTGGTGGACGCGATCCCCCGCTACCTGCCCTGGTGGTACCGCCCGATGCTGAAGGTCCCGCTCGTCAGGGAGTTCGCAACGTGGAACCTGGTGCTCGTCCTGAGGAAACGCCCGTGAGAAAACCCCCCAAAGACAAACTCGTAGCCGGCACCCCCACCCCCCACGCCCACCCGGACCCCCGCCCCAACCCCCACCCCACCCCCGACACCCACCCGGGCCCCCGCCCCAACCCGCCTACCAACCAGCCGGCAAGTGGTGGGGCAACACCCCACGACACCGAACCGCCCCAGCCCCCGGTACCTACCAACCCATCGGCGGGCACCGGGACAACACCCCGCGCCGCCAAACCCACCGACCAGTCGGCAGGCACCCGGCCGCCCCAGCCCTCGGCACCTACCAACCGGTCGGCAGGTGCTGCGGCCCCGCTGGAAGCCACCGGTCAGTCGGTAAATGGTGGCGGGGTTGAGGTGGGCTCGGTGCGCGGTTTGGGGGGCGGGGGCGGGCGGGATGCGGCGTTGGATGGGATTCGGGGGTTGGCGGCGCTGGGGGTCTGGCTGTTGCATGTGGGGGGGAACACCGGGGTCATCTATCGGGATGGGATGTTCGCGTGGATGACCACGCGGCTTGGCATCGCGGTGCCGATCTTCTTTCTGCTCTCCGGGTTGCTGCTGTTTCGGCCTTGGGCCAAGGCGTTCATCGAGGGGACTCAGGCGCCCGGTACGCCGCGCTACCTGTGGCGGCGGCTTTTGCGGGTGTTTCCTGCCTACTGGCTGGTGACTGCGCTGGCGTTGTGGGCCTGGAGTTCTCTCGACGGGTTCGGCTGGGCCACCTGGATGCTGATGCTCCAGAACTACACCGCCCAGGGGCAAGCTCCTGACGGGCTCTATCAGATGTGGACCATGCCTATTGAGCTGGCCTTCTATCTGGCTTTGCCGCTTATCGCCTGGTGTCTGGGGGTTTGGGCTCGGCGTGGGAATCGGCCGGTTCGGCTGTTGGGCGGCATCGCTGTACTGCCGGTGATCTCTATCGCCACTGTGGTGGCTGCGCATGTGTGGGATCAGCCGCAGATGGCCTTGTGGTTGCCGCATCACCTCATCTACTTCGCCGCTGGGATGGCCATGGCCGTTCTTTCGGTGTGGATCAAGGAGTCACGGGCTCTGGACTCGCTGGCGCCGCAGTTGCTGGTGCTGGCTGTGCTGCTTTACGCGATGCTCAGTACCGAGTTGGCGGGGCCGCGTACGTTGACGTTGCCTTCGCTTTCGCAGTCGCTCTGGCGGATGGTGTTGGAGACAGCGGTGGCGGTGCTGATCGTGGCGCCGTTCGCCTTGGCGCCTCGGGCTGACTCTTTGCGGCATCGGGTTCTGGGGAATCCGGTTTCGGCTTACCTGGGGCGGATCTCCTACAGTGTGTTCCTCTGGCATGCGCCGGTGATCACTTTGTATTACAAGGTGACGGACGCGGAGCCGTTCAATGGCAACTTCTGGCCTGTCGCGACCTTCACGCTGATCGGGACGCTGCTGATCAGTGCGGGGAGCTACCACCTTGTTGAGGAGAACGCCTTGCGGCTCAGCGGGTTGCGGCGGCGAGTTCCTGCTCCACCGCCGGAACCTCCGGCTCGGGAGCCCTCCGGGGCGGCACGGTGACCAGCGCCCCGAACAGCGCTCCCATGGCGGCGCAGGCGATCAGCTGAGCCACCTGGTCGGCCAGGACCGGCACATCCAGCCGGATCCCGGCCGCCACGGACGCCGCCGCCAGCACGAACAGCACCGCACCCAACCACGGCGACGCCACCATCCCCGCGATCCGGCCACCCCTCCGCCCCTGGTCTGCCACGGGTACGCCTCCCGCCGCCTGCCCAGGAACCACAGCCTCGGTAGCAGTGCCGGGCAAGGTTGCCGAGGCGGAGACTGCGGCCGAACCGCGCATTGGCACGGACGCCGGTGCAGGGGACGTGGTGGGTGTCGGGACAGGCGCGTGCTCGTGGCCGGGCAATGGCGCGTGGGTGCGGGACTGCGGAGACGAGAGGGCGCCGCCGTGGGCAGGTGTGGCGGTGTGGGCGTGCGGGAGCGCGGAGGTGCCAGAGGGCACGGGGGTGGGATCGGGTGAGGGCGCGGGGGTGCGGCTCTGGGGGATAGTACGGCTCTGGGTGTGGGTGGGGTGGGGGCGGGTTAGGAGGGTTAGGGCGGTTGTGGCCAGGACGGCGGCCATGCCGGGCCAGCTGGCCACCCAGCCGCCGAAGGCGAGACCCAGCACGATCACGTACGGCACCCGCCACCGGTCCAGCCGAGACCAGTGAGCGGGCGCGGTCTGGAGGACGTGCTCGGGACGGGGGCCACGCATGACCAGGGCCAGCAGGGCCAGGCAGGCGATGCCCGCCAGCCCGGCCGCCAGTGCCAGCCAGTAAGTGCGGTCGGGCTGGTACTCGAGGCGGACGGTCCCGGTGGTGCCGGCGGGCAGTTCCCAGGCTTGCTTCCAGCCGTCGATCCGCACCGGCCGCAGTGTCTGGCCGTCGAGTTCGGCCCGCCAGCCCTCGTTGAAGTTCTCGTTGACGATGAGGAAGGAGTCCTTGGGCGCGGTGACGCGTACCTCGCGCAGGGACGGCGTCCAGGTGCCCTGTACGGCGGCGCCGGCGACGGCGGGTGAGCCGGGCCGCAGCGAGCCGACCATCAGGCTGGACACCGCCCACGGCTCCCAGCCGGGGATCCTGACGCGGTTGGCGCCCGGGGAGATCGCCGCCTTGGCGCAGCTGACGAACCGGACGGGCCGCTGTTCCAGCAGGTCGGCGTAGGTGCCGCTGACCTTGGTCTGGACGGGCTTGCCGTTCAGCTGAAGGGTGGGGCCCTGTCCGCAGCCCAGGCGGAACGGGATGCCCTCGGGACGGCTGGCCGGCGTCGCTCCGGGGATGATCAGTTCGGTCACCTGGAGGCGGCGGGAGGCGGCGAAGAAGCGGAGTTTGAGCGTGCGGGTGGTCATGGGCTTGAAGACCAGGTTGCCGCCGGCGTCGACGCGGGCGCCGCGGGTGGCGCCCTTGTCGCCGCTGACGATGACGTCGAGGGGTTCCTTGTCGCCGCCGGGCCGGGCGATCTGGATGCGGGAGATCGTCTTCGGCTTCTTCCAGCCGATGGTCAGGGCGGGTTCGGCGTCGGGGCCGGCGGGGATCCAGGTGGTGCCGGCGTCGGCGTCGAAGGCGGATCGGGGGGCGACGACGGGGTCCTTGCTGACCTGGGAGGTGCCCTTGACGGAGGGGAGGTCGTCGGTCAGGCGGGTGTAGCGGTCGACGAGCGCGGGGTCGCGTAGGACGGCGAAGCCGGTCAGCCCGTTCTTGGCGGCCTCGGCGGCGGTGAAGGTGCGGTCGAAGCCGGCTCCTTCCTCGCCGGGGCGTTCCAGGAGGGGGTTGCAGATCCAGCGGGCCTGGTTGCGCATGCAGCGGGGGCGTTCGTCGACGCCGCGGTCCATGACGTAGACGTCGCCGGTGGCCTGCGGCAGCCGGATGGTACGGCCGGGCAGCAGGCCGGGGATGGCGATCTCGCTGATGCCGACCCGTTCGACGAAGTTCCAGGAGCGGCTGGTGGTGGCGACGACCTTGATGCGTACCCACCCGGTGGTGCCCGGTGGGACGCGCAGGCTCTGGGGGCTGTTGGTCTGCTGGACGTCCTGGACGATCCGCCCGTTCTCGGTCTCCACGGCCACGGTCTTGATGGACTGGCCGAGCAGCACGTTGTTGGTGAAGGTCACCTTCATGCCGGGCAGCGTGCGTTCGGCGGGGAAGTCGAGGCGCAGCCACTCGCCGGTGGGCGGTTTCCAGCCGCTGGTCTCCCAGTTGGTCTCGTAGTCGCCGTCGAGGGCGGCCCAAGGGCTGCGTCCCGAACTGCTGATGCCGGGTACGGCCCCGGCGTCGGCGGCCGAGGAGGAGGCGGTCACGGCGGAGACGCCCTCGTACTCGGCGGTGGCGGTGTCGTCCAGCCAGCCGTCTTCGAGCAGGTCGAGGGCGCGTACGCCGGTGAAGTCCTCGCGCTGGTCGGCGGTGAGCGTCTGGGTCCAGTTGGAGCGGATCTCGCCGAAGTGGCGCTCGCGCAGCCGGAGCGCGTCGCTGACGACGGTGGGCGCCTCGCGGGTGCCGGCGTCGCCGTTGACCAGGACGGGCGAGTCTCCCAGCAGGCCGAGGTCGCCCATGGACAGCAAGGAATCCGGCCCACCGTGTACGGCCAGCGCGTCGCCGGCAGGAAGCACCCCGACCGCCCCCGAACTGCCCGACACCTCATACAGGTCCAGGGCAGGGAAGGGCCAGTCGACGGAGTTCTCGGCGTCGTCGGTCTTGGTGTCGCCCACCTCGCCGCCGAACGACTGCAGCCGGGTGATGCCGGGTGACTCGCGCAGCGCCTCGTAGATCCTGGAGGGGTAGGCGCCGGCGATGGCGGCCCGGTTGAGGTCGTTGCGGACGAGCAGGTAGCGCACGCCCATGCGGCGCAGGACCTCGGTCAGGCCGGGCGAGCCGTGCCCGGCCGCGAAGCGCTGGTCGACGGCGTCGAGCAGCCGGCTCAGCCCGATCGAGCCGGCCGCCGTCACCTGCCTGGTCGTCCAGCGGGCGGCGAACATGGGCTGCATGGGGTCGTCCATGGGCCGGCCCCACAGGTACTCGCCGAACTTGGCGCCGGGCACGACCAGGACGCCTTCGCCGCCGGCGTTCTCGTTGACCCAGGCGGCGGCCTGGCGCCAGTAGAGCGGGACCTCCTTGAAGTGTCCAGGAGCGCCCAGGCCCACGTTGAACACGGGCAGCACCAGGCAGGCGAAGGCGGTCGCGGCCACCGCCTTGACCGGCAGGCGCACCTTGACGAGCAGGTGGGCCAGGCCGAGGGCGAGCGGCAGCCGTACCAGAGGATCGAATTTGCGCAGGTTGCGCAGCGGGGCCAGCGGACCGTCGAGCAGCCAGCGCACGGGCTCGGCGACGACGGGCTCCAGCGCGCTCATGTGGCCGGCGGTCAGCGCGGTCACGCCGACGAGGAAGAGCGCGATCACGAAGCCGCGCGCGGGCAGGTCGCGGTGGGCGAGGCCGGCCAGGCCGAGCGCGGCGATCACGCCGGTGACGACGATCATGAGCGCTGAGGTGGCGATGGCGAAGCTCGCGGGCTGGGTTTCCACGCCGTTGACGGTCAGGAAGCGCACCCAGTCGGAGGCGCCGCGCAGCACGTTGGTCAGCGAGGTGACCTGCGTGGTGGCGGTGGAGGTCTCGGTGTAGGGCAGGAAGGAGAAGGCGTAGCGGCCGACGAGCAGCAGCGGCAGCCACCAGAACAGCGTGGCCACGCCGACCGCGCCGCTCCACCAGGCCAGCATGCGCCAGCGTGGGACGGGCCTGGGCCTGGTCACGATGTAGAGCACGGGGGCGATGAGCACGGCCAGCACGGCGACGGCGTTGACGCCGCCGCACAGGGCGACGGCGAGGCCCGACCTGATCGCCGCCCGGGCCCGCTGGCC
The DNA here is from genome assembly GCF_014203235.1 of Nonomuraea endophytica. Classification (GTDB taxonomy): domain Bacteria; phylum Actinomycetota; class Actinomycetes; order Streptosporangiales; family Streptosporangiaceae; genus Nonomuraea; species Nonomuraea endophytica. Next base: position 99,418 of record NZ_JACHIN010000001.1, read on the forward strand.
GGTCTCGGCGGCGGTCAGCAGCGGGAGCAGGATCCACGGCAGCATCGCGGCGGGCAGCCACTCGGCGGAGATCTCGCCGATGATCGACAGCACCCGGGGCGCCAGCGCGTACGCCAGCGCGCCCGCGACACGCGTGCCGGGGTTGCCGATGCCGAGCTGCCTGGCCAGCCGTTCCCCGCCGAGGAACGCGACGCACATGAGCAACGTCAGCCAGAGCCGCTGGGTGATCCAGGGGTCCAGGCCGATCAGCTCGCCGAGGGCGAAGAACGGGCCCATGGGGAAGAGGTAGCCGGCGACCTGGTTCTGGAGCTGGCCGAAGTGCTGGAGGTCCCAGAGGTGGGCCAGCCGTTCCAGCCAGCCGACCGGGTTGAGCGCGAGGTCGATCTTGGTGTCCGCGATGATGTCGCCAGGACTGGTGGTGAACGCCAGGACGGCGAAGCCGAGGCAGCAGATCGCCAGCCAGAGCCGGTGCCTGGCCCGCCCGCTGACTGGGGTGTCGTTCACGACCGCTCCCAACCGGAGACCCGCATCGGCGCGACCGGACGGCCCAGCGCCAGCGTGGCCAGCCGTTCGGCGCTGTTGTCCCAGCGGAACCTCGACGCCCAGCGGCGGCAGCTCGCGCCCTGCGCGCCGTCAAACTCGTCGAGCTCGTCGAGCGCGGCGGCGATGCCCTTGGCCAGGTCGGCGCCCTCGGACACGAGCCAGCCGGTCTCGCCGTGGCGGATGGCGTCCCTGAGCCCGTCCACGTCGAAGGCGACCGTGGGCACGCCGAGCGCGGCCGCCTCCAGCACGCACAGGCCCCAGCCCTCGCCCTGCGAGGCGTTGACCTGCAGCCATGCGGTCGAGATGAGCCGCTCTTTCTCCTCCTCGGAGACGTAGCCGCGCATGGTCACGCCTTCCGGCAGCCGCGCGCGCAGCCGTTCCTCCTCGGGGCCGCGGCCGACGATGTCCACGGTCAGCTCGGGCCAGCGTTCGCGCAGCTCGGGCACGGCGTCGAGCAGCAGGTCAACACGCTTGTGCGCGACCAGCCTGCCCACGCAGACGAGCTTGGGTGTACGGCTGCGCGCCGCCTGGCCATCCGTGCTCGGCTCGACGCCGTTCGGGACGATGTCGATCGGGCCCAGCCAGCCGAGCCGTTCGCGCATGGCCGCCACCGTCGAGGGCGAGACCGCGACGCTGCGCCGCCGGCGGTAGGTCCAGCGCGAGGCCGGCCCCTCCAGGAAGCAGCCCAGCACGGCCAGCCATCGCGGCAGGTGCACGTCGAACTGCCGGTCGTGCACGTGGTGCACGACGCAGATCACTCTGGTACGGCGGTGCAGCACCCACGGCGTGAAGAACGGGATGCCGTTCTGGCAGTCGAGCACCACGTCGAACCTCGTCCTGCGGCGCAGCAGCCAGGCCAGCACCAGCGGGTAGACGGTGAACAGGCCGCCCATCCTGGCCAGCCGTACCCCGTCGACGGTTTCGTGGCGGGCCTGGCCGGGCGCGCGCGCCGTCACGAAGCGCACCCGCGCGCCCGCGCGGGCGAAGCGCCTGGCCATCTGCCAGGCGTACGTCTCGGCGCCGCCGGCGGCCGGGTGCCACGGATCCCGCCAGTTGACGACGGCGACGCGCAGTCCTTCCAGTTCGGACGGGATGAGTTCGGACGGGATCACGAATATCCGACGGGGTCGGGCGCGTGCTCCCACGCCGGGCGTACGACGCCGCGTGACTCGGCGTGCAGCCGCAGCCAGATCCCGCCGAGCTCCAGCAGGATCCCGGCGCTGTGCCTGGCCGGGGAGAACCGCGATCCCGGCATGTCGTGCCACTGGATGGGGATCTCCATCGCCGCGGAGCCGAGCGCCGCGCAGCGGGCGAGGAACTCCACGTCGAAGGCGAATCCGGGCGTGCGCATGCGTGCGGCCACCTCGCGGGCGAGCCGCCCGTCGAAGAACTTGAAGCCGCACTGGGTGTCGCTCACCCCGCGGACGAGCCGGCGGGCGAGCGCGCGGAAGCCCACGGCGCCCAGTTCGCGGACCCGGCTGTGCCGGTTCTCGACCTGGGAGAACGTGTGCGCCCGCGAGCCGATGACCACGCGCTCTCCGGAGAGCAGCAGACCGACGGCCACGTCGAGGGCGTCGAGGTCGGTGGCCATGTCAGCGTCGCAGAACCCGACCAGCGGGGCCCGCGTCTCCAGAAGTCCCGCCCGCACCGCGGCGCCCTTGCCGGGGACGGGGCAGGCGATCAGGCGGACCGGAACCTCGCCTTCCGGCCACGTCTTGACGATCTCGGCTGTGGTGTCCGTGCTGTTGTTGTCGACGACGATGACGGCGGCCGGGAACGGCATTTGGGCAAGCTTCGCGCACAGCTGCAGGAGGCCCCCGGGGAGTCGTCGTTCCTCGTTGTAGGCAGGGACGACGATCTCAAGCAGTGGTGTACGGCTTACCCGCGCGTCCCCTCGGCGGGACGGCGGCATGACGTGCGGCTTACCGGTCGCCGTAGTTGTAAAGCGGCCTGTTGACAGGTGTCGCGGTAGAACCCGTGAGCGAGACGGTTGTCACCGTCGTCACCAGAGCGGCCACGGCGATGCCGATGATCGCTGCTAAGAGGATCTTGATCACGGGGGGTTCCTCCTCTTGCGGGCTGTGATGTGGGGGCCGTCACAAACCTAGAACCAATTCTAGCTACTCGGAAGTAGCTAGATGGAATCTTAATATTCCGGACTTGTCTACCAGGCGTGTCAACCTCATCCGTAAACCGGCGACGCTACCCTTGACCGGTGGATTTCCATGTCTGCACGCTGCCGGAGTATCAGATCCTCGCCGCGATCTCCTGGGTGGCCGCCGAACGGCACGGTCCGCTTCCGCCGGCTTCCTGGTGGCGCGGCCCTCGGCCGGTGCCAGAAGCGGACGTGCTGCGGATGTTCGAGCCCTCCGCACTCCCCGTCGCCAAGTCCCTGCTGGCCTCTTTGGCGGAGCGGAAACTGCTCCACCAAAGCTCAGACGGGTTGGATCTCCCGGCCGAGGTCCGCGCTCCCGTCTCCGGCGGCCTCAAGCTGGGCCGCCCGGCGGCCGAGTTGATCGACGCGTACTTCAACGCCGCCGAAGTACATCAGGTCGCGGCCGGCCTCGGGCTCGCCAAGGCGTCCAACCGGGCCGCGGCCCGTGAGCAGATCGTCGCGACGCTCTCGGAGCGGGCCCTGCTCGGCGGCGTTCTCGCGCTCGCCCCCGCGGACGCCGCCGAATTGCTGGAGACCCTGGCCTTCGAGGGTCCTTACCTGGCCACTCACGTCTTCGTCGGGGCCAGCCCTTATGGCCCCGCCAGGTACACCTTCCGCGAAGGGGGCGCGCGCGACCCCGCGACCGACTGGCTGGCCGCCCGCGGGCTCGTCCTGCCCTCTGGTCAGCACGATCTCGCCGAGATGCCCGCGGAGGTGGCGTTGGCGATCCGTGGCGACCGGCTCGCCCTCTTCGATCCGCTGCCGCCCGCGCCGCCGCCGGATTCGCCCGCCGTCACGCGAGCACGTGCGACGGCCCAGGCCCAGGCCACCGCCTTCGCCGGGCAGTTGGAGCGGGTGGTCAGCGCGTGCTCGGCGACGCCACTGACCATGAGGAAGAACGGCGGCGTCGCCGTCCGTGACGTCAGACGGATCGCCAAGTCGATCGCCCTCGACGAGGCGATCGTCAGGTTCTGCGTCGACCTGTGCTTCACCGCCGACCTGCTCGGCGGCATCGCCGACCCGGTCGAGAAGCCGTCCGGCCGGCGGCGTCGGCCCGAGCCCGCGCCCACCGTTCGCGTCGTGCCGACCTCGGCCTATGATCAATGGCTCGGCCGCTCCCCCGCCGGACGGCTGCTTCCCGTGATCGCGGCCTGGGCCACTCTGCCCGGGCTGCTCACCTGGTGGCCCGATGACGAGGAGCCGCCGGCGGCGATCTCCTTCGTGCACGATCCGGCCGCCCCCGACCTGCGCCTCGCGGTGCTCGAATCGCTGGCCGCGATCCCCGACGGCCACGGCCTCGACGAGCAACGGGACATGGCCTACCTGTTCGCGGCGGCGCGCTGGCACCGTCCCTTCGTCGTGGACGGCTCGCCGGAGAACGCCTCCCAGATGGCCTCGGTGATGAACGAGGCCGAACACCTCGGCGTCACCGCGCACGGCGCGCTCACCGCCCTCGGCCGGGCAGCTCTCGCACTGCTCCGTTCCGGCGCCTCATACCCGCAGGTCCTGAAAGAGCCGCTGCCGGACCTGGCCGCTGTGCTGGCCGATCTGCTGCCCCCTCCCGCGACCACAGCGCGGTTCCAGGCCGACCTGACCGCCGTGGTCTCCGGCCCGCCGGAGGCGTCGCTGGCCGAGCTCCTCGGATCCGTCGCCACACGCGAATCGGAAGGACACGCGGTCGTGTGGCGTTTCAGCACCGCGTCGGTACGCCGCGCGCTCGACGCGGGAACCGACCCGGACGCCCTCGCCGAGTCACTGGCCGCCGTCGCCCAGGGCGAGCTTCCTCAGCCACTGGTCTACCTGATCAACGATGTCGGCAGGACACACGGCCGGATGCGCGTGGTGCGCTCGGGCTGTTGCATCCGCTCGGACGACGAGGCGCTGCTGACCGAACTGGCCGCCGCTCGTTCCCTGCGCCGGCTGGGGCTGCGGCGGATCGCCCCGACGGTGCTCATCAGCGCCGCGTCGGAGCGGGAGACCCTGGAAGCCCTGCGAGCGGGGGGCTACACCCCGGCACTCGAAGCCGAGACCGGCGCGACCGTGATGGAACTGGCCGACGCCACCCGCGCGCCGACGCGCTTCTCATAGATCCACGACGTAGAGCCGTAGTTCCGGGCGGTCCAGTACCAGCCGGGCACCAGGCAGGCCGGAGGTCCCCGCGTCCACCACCACGTACCTGATGCCCTCCTCCGCCAGCCGCCGAGGATCACCCAGCACCGCGGCCACCCGCTTCGCCCGCGAGTCCTCGGTGCCGACCACCAACTCGCCGACCCTGACGGAGTCGTTGACCACCACCTCGCGGCCCGGCGTGGCGAAGAACCGCTGCGCCGGATCGAGCACCGCCCGATCGCCGTTCCACGGGAAGCGCCGGTAGGACTCGAACGGCAGCACCAGCACATCGCCCCTCACGGGGTCCCGGCCGATGACCTCGCGCGCCTCCACCCAGCTCAGCGGGTACGGCACCGCCGCCAGCGCACCCGACGCCCCCCACGCCAGCGTCGGCACCACGGCCAGCGGCACCAGCGCCAGCGCGACGGCCCAGCGCGAGGTCACCCGGGCGGTGAGCATCCCCAGGCCGACGGCGGCCAGGAGGGCCAGTGGGGCGAGATACTGCTGGGCGTCACGCAGCACCGCGAACCCGCTCCAGACCCCGATGAGCCACTTGAGCAGGTCCCGGCCCGGCTCGGTGACCCCGAGGCAGGCGATGAGGAACCCCAGACCAGCCGCCACCACAAGCCCCGGCCCGAACCGCACCGCCTCGGCCCCTTCACGCGACTCCGGGTCCTTGAGCAGTTGCTTCGGGTCCTTGAGCGGTTGCTTCGGGTCCTTGAGCAGTTGCTTCGGGTCCTTGAGCGGTTGCTTCGGGTCCTTGAGCAGTTGCTTCGGGTCCTTGAGTGTCAGCCAGAAGCCCGCGACGCCCGCCAGGACCAGGGCCAGCCGGGCCGCCGCCGTCACCGGGTGGTCGAAGCCCGGGGGGACGGCCCAGGCGTTCCAGATGCCGCCCAGGGACAGGAGGCTCACCACCGTGCCGAACGGCCCGTCGGCGCGGGCGGCGAAGGCGTCCACCCCCACCGGGTCGCCGGTCAGCCCGTCGGCCCTGGTCAGCGCGGTCACCAGCCACGGCAGGCTGAACGCCACCAGCAACAGCGCCACGCCTCCGGCCCGCTTCCACCGCTGAGCCGTACCGGGAAGCCTCGCCGTACCGGAGAGCCTCGCCGTACCGGAGAGGGCGACAGGGAGGGCCGTGACGGCGGTGACGATCATCGCGGCGAACCCGCCCACCGCGGCGGGCAGCAGCGCGACGGCGGGCAACCGCCCACGGGCCAGCGCCAGCACCACCCACGGCAGCCCCGCATAGCCGAGCAGCAACGCCCACTGCCCCATGAGCAGCCGCTCGGCCACGTAGGGGTTCCAGACGTAGAAGGCGCCCGCGACCAGCCGGGGCGCCAGCGCGGCCCCGGGCACCAGCAGCGCGGCCCCGGAACACCCCAGCGCGAAGACGCCGAGCAGCACGAGCTTCTGCACCAGGTCCGCGGGAAGCACCTGGGCCAGCACGGTGACCGCCAGGTCGCTGGGCACCGCGCGGGGCGCCCCGCCCGCCAGCCCGAAGGTGAACGGCGAGAAGACCGGGTCGGGGACGAAGACCATGTCCTGGATGAGGATGTACCCGGGAGCGAGTCCGGGCCCGAGGCAGAGGGCGCCCAGGCCGGTGCCGAGCAGGGCAGCCCACCACCCATAGCGCGACACCTGCGGAAACATTCCGATATAACACCACATCACAACCGGACAACGCCCATTCCATCAGGATCAACGGCGTCGTTAGCCTTCATGCGTGACGGCGGCGAGCGAGACCGTGGTGGAGCCCAGGCAGTGGCTGCGCGGCGACGGCGTGCTCGCTGCCGCGATGGTCATGGTCGCCGTCCAGCTCGTCTGGAAGTTCGACCTGGTCCGCAGGACCTACTTCAGGCAGGACGACTTCACCTTCATCGCCCGCGGCCTGGAGAACGACCTGACCTGGGACTACCTCATGCGCGCCGAGTACGGGCACCTGATGCCCGGCCCGTTCGGCGTGCACTGGGCGATGGGCCGCCTCGGCGTCTACAACGACGTGCTGATGCACGTGATCACCATCGTGCTCATGGGCGCGGCCGCGCTGGCCCTGCTGCGCCTGCTCTTCCTCCTGTACGGCTCCCGCCCCGCCATCCTGATCCCCTTCGCCTTCTACCTGCTCACCCCGATGACGATCTCGTCGCTGTCCTGGTGGGCAGTGGTGATCGAGACCCTCCCGTTCCAGGTCGCGCTGCCGATGGCCCTGGCCGCGCACGTCCTCTACGTGCGCACGCGGCGCTTGCGCCACGCCCTTGCCGCCGCCGGCTGGACCGTCTTCGCGATGGTGTTCTTCGTCAAGGCCCCGTTCATCCCGGTCCTGGCCTTCGTGATCACCGCGGGCTGGCTCGGCGGCGTCAGGAAGTGGCAGTGGCCGGCCTGGGCCCTGTACGCCACGATCGTGGCCGGGTACGCGGCGATCCTGTTCCCGGCCGTGTTCACCTCCGTGCAGCTCACCAACGACACTGTCCAGCCCAGCCTGCCCCCGCTCGCCGTGGCGGCGGCGTTCGCCTGGCGGTTGTTCTCCGGCTCGCTGGTGGCCTCCTCCCTGGGCGGCCCCTGGCGCTGGCACCCGATCGGCGACGACTACGCCATCGCCGCGACCCCGGACGCCGCCGTCTGGGCCGGGCTCGGCGTGGCCGCGCTGGTCGTGGCGCTGACGATCCGTTTCCGGCGGCGCGCGTGGCTCGCATGGCTCATGCTGCTCGGGTACTTTTTGCCGGCCGACGTCGTCCCCGTCATGATCGGCAGAATCGAGCAGCTCGGGCCCGACCTCGGCGGCTTCGAGCTGCGCTACATCGCGCCCACGGCCTCGCTGCTGGCCGTCGTGGTGGCCCTGGCCTTCATCCCGCGCGAGGGCGAGCGCCCGCTGCGGATCGTGTGGATCCCGCTGGCCGCCGTCTTCGCCGCGGGCTCGATCTGGTCCATCACCCAGTACACGCGCCTGCCCCTCGGCGAGAACGTCAAGTCCTACATCGAGACCGGCCGCGTCGCGCTGCGCAGGGCGCCCGCCGACCTCGTCGTCCTGGACACCCACGTCCCCGCCAAGGTCGTCTACCCGATCTTCTTCTACGACTACGCGCTGGCCTCCAAGGTCCTCGGCCCGATCGCGGCCCGCCCGGTCACCTGGGTCCGGCAGCTCGACGGCCCGCTGCGCAACCTGATGACCTTCGACGAGCGCGGACGGCTGCGCCCGGTCAACATCGAGGGCCTGACCGTCCCGCCGGGAACCGCCTGCCGCCCGATCGGCTCCGCCCCGGAACGTTTCCGCCTCCCGCTCCCCCTGCCGCAGGGCACCTGGACCGTGCAGGTCAGCTACCTCAACCCCCGCCCCGCCCGGCTGACCGTCGGCCTGGGCGCCGGATCGGCCGACGCGGAGACGGGCAAGGACCTCGGCTGGACGTACGCCACGGTGAAGGGCGGCGGGCAGGAGCTGACCATCCGCTCCCCCGACGGCGCCCGGCCCTGTGTGGGCGAGATCAGGGTCGGCGTGCCCATGCCCGCCAAGACCGGCACCCCCATCCCGCTGCAGCCGGTCACCCCCTGACATCCCCGAATCGGCGAACCGGTAGCCGCCAACCAAGATCGGTAAATAAGATCAAGTCACATGTCATTCCTTCAGAAGAGCCGCCGAACCGCCGCGGGGGTCGCCGCCGGCACTCTCTTCCTGAGCCTCACCACGATGCCCGCCCAGGCAGCGGAGAGCGGGCACGTCGCCCGCTTCCTCCAGCAGGCCATGGACCGGGCGCGTTTCCAGGAGGTGCTCGACCTGGCCCCGCCGGGTTCCTCCCAGGCACGGGTGCTCGCCTCCTCCGCCGAGGAGAAGGAGGCCACGCCGCCCGAGGACTACGCCCGCCTGTTCGCCTCGGCCGATCCGCAGCCGATCACGCAGCAGCCGCAGCTCGACGTCACCGTCCTCGAACTCGACCGGCTCGGCAGGCCGGTCTCCTCCGGCACCGTGCTGATGAGCCCGCAGCACCCGCGGGGCGTCGTCGTCCCCGTCGACGGGAACTTCCACACCAGCGCCGTGCGCTGGCGGCAGTGGGACGACAACGGCTGGTACGCCAACCAGGGCAAGGGCACGATCGACATCGTCCCGGGCCGTGAGCAGGCGCCCATCGACTTCATGTCGCCCTACCCGGCCTCGGTGCTGAAGCTGATGGTCGCCTTCGGCGTGCTGCGCCTGGTCGACAAGGGCACCGTCGCGCTGGCCGACACCTACGACTACCGTCCCACCGAGACCAGCTCGCTGTGCCAGGGCGACACCAGCAACACGGTCGCCAACTACCTCGAAGCCTCCCTCACCTCCTCCAACAACCCCGCCACCTGCGCGCTCGTCAAGCTCCTGCACGACAAGGGCGCCGTCGACGAGCTCAACCAGACCTTCCAGAGCCTCGGCCTGGAGACGCTGCAGTTCAAGAACACCAACCCGGCCACCGGCGGGCGCTGGTCGAACCCCGTCACGATGAGCTCGCTCGACACCGCCAAGCTGCTCGCCCTGGTCAACGGCCTGCCCGGCAGGGCGTGGACCACTCCGGCCGGCAAGCCGGTGACCGGCGCGGTGCTGAGCGCGTCCTCCCGCCAGGTGTTCAAGCGGCACCTCGGCGCCCAGGGCTGGAACGACATGCTCTCCTCGGCCAACCGGTGCGGCAGCGCGTACCCGGCCGCGGGCATCCCGCACGCCGTCGCGGACCGCTGGATCGGCGCCGACGGGACCGTCACCGTCGCGGGCAACAAGTTCGGCCGCGACGTACGCCCCTGCAACGCCAAGGCCGAGGTGACCTACTCGCACAAGACCGGCTGGGTCGGCAACTCCGGCGCCGACGCCGGCATCGTCAGGTCGCTGCCCGGCAAGGACGGCAGGCACTACATCGTCGTCGCCCTGACCAACCTCGGCACCCAGTACGTGGACGCGAACCGTCCGCCCGCCGAGCCCGGCCTCATCCCCGTGACCTACACGGAGAAGCTGGCGCGGCTCGGCCGCGCGGTGGACACCTACGAGTCCGGCCGGTGGTCGCGCCGCTGAACCGTCTCGGGTACGGCCCGGCCGGGCCGTACCCGATGATTCCGGCTAGCGGCCCGGCTCGGGGTCCCGAGGGAGGCCGAGCATGCGCTCGCCGATGATGTTCAGCTGCACCTCGGTGGTGCCGCCGTAGATGGTCATGGCCCTGGTCGCCAGCACGGCACGGTTCCAGTAGCCGGCGTCGCCGAGCTTCATGTCGGCGGCGACCACGGCCTGGGCGCCGAGCAGGCCGACCGCGGTCTCCGAGACGTGCTGCGCGTGCGAGGTGGACAGCAGCTTGCGCACCGACGCGTCGGCGCCGGGCTCGCCTCCGGCCAGCTGCTTGAGCGTGACCCGCAGGGAGAGCGCGTTGATCGAGTGGCCCTCGCAGATGACGCCGGCGAGCTCCACGGCCTCGACCGGGGTGAGCTCGCGGCCCAGGCGGGAGGTCAGGCCCAGCAGGTCGGACACGGACGAGCCGGTCCCGCCCGAGCCGGACGACAGCGAGACACGCTCGTTGGACAGCGTGTTGCGCGCCACCCGCCAGCCGTTGTCGACCTCGCCGACCACCAGGTCGTCGGGGACGAAGACGTCGTCGAGGAAGACCTCGTTGAACAGGTTCTCGCCGGTCATCTCCGTCAACGGCCGGACCGTGACGCCCGCGCCCTTCATGTCGACGAGGAAGTAGGTGATGCCGTCGTGCTTGGGCTTGGACGGGTCGGTACGCGCGATGCAGATGCCCCATTCGGCGACATGCGCGACCGATGTCCAGATCTTCTGGCCGTTCAGGCGCCAGCCGCCCTCGACCTTCTCCGCCTTCATCTGCACGTTGGCCAGGTCGGATCCGGCGCCGGGCTCGGAGAAAAGCTGGCACCAGATCATCTCGCCGCTGAGCGTCTTGGGCAGGAAGCGCTCCTGCTGCTCGGGCGTGCCGTACGTGGCGATGGACGGCACCACCCACGCGCCGATGATCATCTGCGGGAGCTTGACCTTGGCGGCCTTGAGCTCCTGCTGGATGAGCACCTGCTCCAGCGGCTTGGCGGCGCGGCCCCACGGCTTGGCCAGGTGGGACATCACGAAGCCCTGGGTGGCCAGCGCCCGCTTCTGCTCCTGTCCCTCCAGCTTCGCGAGCTCGGCGATCTCGGCGCGGATCGAGGTGCGCAGCTCCTCCGCGCCCTCGGGCAGGTCGATCTCCATCTCGCGGGTGACGCCCTGCAGCGCCAGCGCGGTGACCGAGGCTGCCCACTCGGCGCTCGGGCCGAGCAGCGCGCGCAGGGTGAGCGCCCGGCGGTAGTAGAGGTGGGCGTCGTGCTCGAAGGTGTAGCCGATGCCGCCGAAGGTCTGGATCGCGTCCTTGGCGCACTGGACGGCGGCGTCCGGGGCCATGACGCCGGCGATCGCGGCGGCGTACTCCAGCTCGCGGCCCTCGGCGCGGGTGGCGTCCCAGACGGTGGCCCTGGCCTGCTCCAGCGCCACCAGCATGCGCGAGAGCTTGTGCTTGATGCCCTGGAACTGGCCGATCGGCCGGCCGAACTGCTCGCGTACCTTCGCGTAGTCGGAGGCGGCCCGCACGCACCACGACGCGAGGCCCGCCGCCTCGGCGCCCAGCAGGATGGCGGCGAGGTTGAGCACGTCGGGACCCTCGACCCCGTCCAGAACCCGCTCAGCCGGTACGGCTGCCGCCGCCACCTCCACCTTGGCCACCGAGCGCGTGATGTCCAGCGACCTGACGGCCGTCACCGTGGCCGCGGAGGCGTCGAGCGCGATCCACTCCTCGCCGTCGCCGGTGGACACCGGCAGGACCAGGATGTCGGCCATCGCGCCGCCCAGGACGGGCTCGGCCGTACCGGAGACGACGAGGGAGCCGTCGGCGGCGCGCTCGCCCGTCAGCGCGGAGCCGAGCGCGACGGCGCCGGTCAGCGTGCCGTCGGCCAGGCCGGACAGCAGCGCGTGCTGCTTGGAGGCGTGGACGACCGCGGCGGCCAGGACCGTCGGCACGTACGGCCCCGGCGCCATCCGCTCGGCCAGCGCCTCGACCGCGACGGCAGCCTCAAGCAGCCCGTAGCCGGAGCCGCCGTACTCCTCGGGCAGGTGCAGGCCCAGCAGCCCCTGCTCGGCCAGCCCGGACCAGAACGCGGGGCGCTCCCCAGCATCGGCCTCAGGGCCGGATCGCAGCAGCTCGGCGGGGATGTTGCGCTCCGCCCAGCCGGTGACAGACTCGCGGAGCGCCTCGTGCTCCTCGCTCAACCCGATCGCCATTACTCATCCTCCAGCGCGTCCCATGCCATGGCAGAACCATATTCTAGAGGATGCTTCTGTCTATAGCGGGCGCACACCTTTCAGAAGTGTCGTCAGATCGCGCCACTGCGTCTTGCGGCCGTCGGCGACGGTCGCCAGCATCATCGCGGGCTTCGTCTTACCCACCTCGACCACGGCCACCACCGCCTGCGAGGACTTCGCGCCATAGGTGACCTGATAGCCGAGCAGCCAGCCCTTGCCCGTGGCCAGCGGCTGCGAGCCCGTCCAGGCCAGCGTCGAGCCCGCCGGGAACTGCGTGCGCAGCGACCAGCGCGCCGCCCGCACCGCCAGCTCGCGGTAGCCGGACTCCTCCGCGGGCTTGGTCTTGGGGGCCGCGATCGGGTACTTCGCCGAGACGATCATCGTGTACGGCTGCGCCACCTTGCCGATCCGCTGAGCCACGGTGAACGGCGCGTACGACTTGGACTGCCACGGCGTGCCGAGCCTGGGATACACGATGCCCGTCTTGGTGTCGGCCACCAGGCCGATCACGACCGCGGCCTTGCCCTTGTAGGCGGGGAAGGCCTTGGCCTCCGGGGCCGGAGGGAGGGCCAGTTCGGACGGGGATGCCCCGGCCAGGCTGGCGGTCGAGGTGGCCCTGGTGGGGTTCGCGTCGGGGGTGTCGCCGGAGAAGAAGACGAAGATGAGCAGGACGGCGATGATCGTGGCGATGACGGCGCCGACCATGTAGACGACCCGGAAGGGGATCTCGCTGATGCCCCGTTTGGGCGGGGGCGGGATCATCGGCATGCGCGGCGGCGACACGCGCGGCACCGTCACCGTCTCGACCGCCGCCTTGGACTTCTCGACCGGCCGTCCGGCAGGCTTCACGACGGGCTTCTCGACCGGTCTTTCCACGGGCCTCGCGGCAGGTTTCTCCACAGGCCTCGCGGCAGGTTGCTCCACGGGCCTCGCGGCGGGTTGCTCCACGGGCCTCGCGGCGGGTTGCTCCACGGGCTTCGCGGCGGGCTTTTTCACGGGCCTCGCGGCAGGCTTCTCCGTGGGTTTCGAGCTTGGTTTTTCCACCGGCTTCGAGGCGGGCTTGATGACGGGGCGGCGGACATAGGCCGTTGTCGTGTCGTCGACCTCGGGTTCCGGGTCCGGATCGGGGGCCGGCTCGTCGGGCAGGACGATCCTGGGCATCTGCACGGTGTCGTCGGGCTCGGCGTCGGCGGGCACGACCACCCGCTGAAAGGGGGTGGTCGGAGCATCGTAGGTGGGCACTTGGTCGCCGACGTCCGCCATGACGTCGAGGCTAGACGAGATTGAGACTATTCCCGGGACAGAATCTAATTCTGTAGTCTCGCCTGACATGAGGGGCTTTTACGAGATCGCCGCCGCCGACCCCGGACGTCCCGCCCTGCTGGGAGAGGAGCCGACCACCTACGGCGCCCTGCACGAACGCGCCAACCGCCTGTCCCACGGCCTTCGCAGCGAAGGCGTGGAGCGGGGCGACGCCGTCGTCAGCGTCCTGCGCAACGGCCTCGACGCCCTCGCCATGATGCTGGCCACCTACCAGATCGGCGCCTACCACGTGCCGGTCAACTGGCACTACACCGACGACGAGATCGACTACATCATCGCCGACTGCGGCACCGCCGCGGTCTTCCGCGGCCCGATCGGCGACCGCTTCGACCACCTGCCCGGCACCCCGCCCGAGGACCGCAGGGCCGGATCGATGATGCTCTACACCTCCGGCACCACCGGCCGTCCCAAGGGCGTGCGCAGGCGGCTGCTCGACCTCTCCCCCGAGGACGTCCACCCGATCCTGATGCGCAAGAGCTGGCGGCACTTCGGCCTGCCCGCCGACGGCGTGCACCTGGTCTGCTCGCAGCTCTACCACTCGGCCCCCTACGGCCAGGTCATGATGGCCCTGCAGTACGGCCACGCGATCGTGGCCCCGGACCGCTTCGACGCCGAGGCCACGCTGCGCATGATCCAGGAGTACCGGGTGACGAACGCCTTCATGGTCCCGACCATGTTCCACCGGCTGCTGGCCGTACCGGATCGGGAGAAGTACGACCTGTCCTCGCTCACCCACCTGTACCACGGCGCGGCTCCCTGCCCGCCCGCGACCAAGCAGGCGATGATCGAGTGGCTGGGCCCGGTGCTGTGGGAGTACTACGGCTCCACCGAGGCGGCGGTCGCCACGATGGTCTCCTCGCGGGAGTGGCTGGAGCGTCCGGGCACGGTCGGCCGCGCGCTGGACGGGATGTCGTTCACGATCGTGGACGAGGTCGGCGGCGAGGCCGCGCCCGGCGCGCCCGGCCTGGTGTACATCGGCGGCATCAACCGGTTCGAGTACCACGGCGACCCCGGGAAGACCGCTGCGGCCATGCGCGAGCGCGCCTACGCCCCCGGCGACATCGGCTACGTGGACGAGGACGGTTACCTCTTCCTGCTCGACCGCAGGACCGACCTGATCATCTCCGGCGGCGTCAACATCTACCCGGCCGAGATCGAGGCGGCGCTCCTGGAACATCCCGCGGTGGCCGACGTGGCCGTGATCGGCGTGCCCGACCCCGAATGGGGACACAAGGTCGTGGCGCTCGTCCAGCCCGCGCCCGGCGCGACCCCGGACGAGGCGCTGACCGCCGCGCTGCTGGCCCACTGCGAGCCCCGGCTGGCCCGGCTCAAGCATCCGCGGCTCATCGAGTACCGGACGTCTCTCCCCAGAACCCCCACCGGCAAGCTCAGCAGGAGCAACGTCAGAGAAGAGTATCTTTCCGCCTGACCTGGGAAGATACCCTCGTATGAGGTTGATCGCGGCGGGTCTCGCCGTCGTTCTGGCCGCCGGGTGCGGCGCGTCCACACCACGGGGCACGGGTACGGCCACGCCGTCCGGCAGCCCGTCCGGCGGCACCCCTCAGGCCGCCCCGGGCACCCGCGAGCTGGAATCCGGCTACGAGCAGGTCATCAGCCAGGTGCTGCCGTCCATCGTGCAGATCACCACCAAGGTGGGGCTCGGCTCCGGCATCGTGTACGACACCTCCGGCCACGTGGTGACCAACGCCCACGTCGTCGGCCAGGCCACCGAGATGGAGGTGTCGCTGGCCACCGGCGGCACTCCGCGCAAGGCCAAGCTCGTCTCGTCGTTCCCGGCCGGCGACCTCGCGGTGATCAAGGTGGAGGACCCGAACGGGCTGAAGCCGGCCACGTTCGGCGACTCGTCCAAGCTGCGCGTGGGCCAGCTCGTCCTGGCCATGGGCAACCCGCTGGGCCTGTCGGGCAGCGTCACCCAGGGCATCGTCTCGGCGCTCGGCCGCACGGTCAGCGAGCCGCAGAACCCCGGCTCACCCGGCGCGACGATCGCCGGAGCCATCCAGACCTCGGCCGCGATCAACCCCGGCAACAGCGGCGGCGCGCTGGTCGACATGAGCGGCCAGGTGATCGGCATCCCGACCCTCGCCGCCACCGACCCGGAGCTCGGCGGCGGCGCCGCGCCGGGCATCGGCTTCGCCATCCCGAGCAACACCGCCGCGGACATCGCCGGCCAGATCGTCAAGAGCGGCAAGGTCACCAACAGCCACCGCGCGGCACTCGGCGTCAGGGGCCGTACTGTCCTGGGCGAGAACGGGCAGCCCGTGGGCGTGGCGGTGGCCGGGGTGGAGCCTGGTGGGGCGGCGGCGAAGGCGGGCATCGACACCGGCGACGTGATCGTCTCGGTCAACGGCAAGCCCACGCCCACCATGTCCGACTTGTCGGAGATCCTCACCACCCTCAAGCCGGGCGACCAGGTCAAGGTCGAGGTGATCAGACCCGACGGCTCCACCGACACCGTGACGGCCACCCTGGGCGAACTCAAGGCCTAGAACCGCCATTCAGGATCCGTATAGCCCGCGACGCCGCCGCGCCTCCCGCGCCAGCCCTTCCGCTTCGGTGAGGCCACGCTGATCGCCGAGCAGGACGAACTCTCCCCTGGCACGCTCAAGCCCCTCAACCGCCGCATCCACCTCATCGAGGTCGAGATGCGCCTCAGCCACGGCGAGCAGGGCCTGTCCGGCGCCCTTGCGGTCGCCGAACGTCTGGAAGATCTCCAGGGCGGCGGACGCGGCACGGGGATCCGGCCGGCCTTCGGCACCCGCGATCCTGGCCAGCACCAGGAGCCCGTACGCCTCCGGCAGCCGGTCGCCGAGCCGCCGGTTGATCCGCAGGCGGCGCTCCGCGCACTCGCGCGCCTCCGGCAGCCGACGCGCCGACAGGTGCAGGTTCGCCAGGTCGAGCAGCGCCTCGGCCTCGCCGCGCGGATCGCCCAGCGCCAGGTATCCGGCCAGGCTCTCCTCCAGCAGCCCCCGCTCGCCCTTCAGCGCGCCGAGCGCGCGCAGCGTGTCCGTCCTGCCGCGCTGGTCTCCGGCCTGCTCGAAGACGGCCAGACAGCGGGCGTACGCGCGCTCGTCACCCGTCACCAGCCCGAGCCTGAGCGTGATCCGGGCCAGTTCCAGCCCCTCGACCAGCGGCTGGGCGGCACGCAGCGCGGCCGCGGCGGCCTCCGGGTTGCCCTCGATCCGGTGCAGGTCGGCCAGGCCGCGCAGCAGCAGAGCCTCGCCCTGCCGGTGGCCCGCTGATCGGGCGGCGTCCAGGCCGGTGGCCGTGGACTGGTGCCAGTTGTCGTGATGGGCGCCCAGCTCGTAGAACGGCGCGAGGTAGAAGGCCAGCCGCCAGGCGGCCTCGTGCAGCCCGGCGTCGTGGAAGTCGGTCACGCACGCGGACAGGAACCGTCGTTCCGACCGCAGCCATCCGGCCGACTCGCGCAGCAGCGTGGTCTCCAGCACCTGTTCCTCGGTCCGCGCGACGGTCCGGCCGGAGCCGGGCTCGGCGGGCAGCAGCAGTTGCCTGGCCCGTCTGGCCCGGTCGAGGATCTCTCCCGCCACTCCGGCCAGCACCTCGCGGCGCTCCGCGGCCAGGAGTTCGGCGGCGTAGAGGCGGGTGAGGTCGTGCCAGCCGTAGCGCTCCTGGCCGGACTCGTCGAGGCCGCGCGACTGCAGCAGTCCCGCCTCGGCCAGCGGCTCCAGGTCGCCGAAGACCCATGGGGCGACGTCGGGGGCCGACAGCGCGCCCAGGCGGCGAAACAGCGAGCGCTCCCGGTCGCCCAGCCCGTCGTACCCCAGCGCGAGACTCCCCCGCACCGCCAGGTCGCCCGCGCTCAGCTCGTCCAGGCGACGCCGCGAGTCGCCCAGCCGTCCGGCCAGGTGCTCAAGGGTCCATCCGGGCTTCCTGGCCAGGCGGGATCCGGCCACGCGCAGGGCGAGCGGCAGGTGCCCGCACAGCAGCGCGATCCTGGCCGCCGCCTCGGGCTCCGCCGTGACCCGCTGCCGTCCGGCGACGACCGCGAGCAGGTCGAGCGCCTCCTGTGGAGAGAGCACGCCCAGCTCCCAGGCCCTGGACGCCTCCAGCCCCGACAGCGGCGAGCGGCTCGTGACCAGCGTCATGCTCCCGGCGCCCGTGGGCAGCAGCGGGCGTACCTGGGCCTCGCCCGAGGCGTCGTCGAGCACGACGAGCAGCCGCCGCGACGCCGTCATACTCCGATAAAGCCGGATCCGCTCGGTCACCGCTGCCGGAACCCCGCCCTCCGGACACCCGAGCGAGCGCAGCAGATCCTCCAGCACCGCCCCCGGCGCACGCTCGCGCAACGTCGCGAACAGCACGCCGCCGGTGAACTCGCCGCCCGCCGACGCCGCCGCGCGCACCGCGACCGCGCTCTTCCCGCACCCCGGCGCCCCGTGCAGCACCAGGTGGACCGGCGCGCCACCCGCCATCGGCACCGCCTCGCGGATCCAGCGCAGCACCTCGGCCCGCCCGGTGAAGTCCGCGATGTCGGGCGGCGTCTCGTTGGGCGTCCGCGCGGACGGTTCCTGCCCGGCCAGCACGTCCGCGTGCGCCTGCCGCAGCTCCGCGCCCGGCTCCAGGCCGAGCTCGTCCACGAGCACCCGCCGGGCCTCCTGATAGGCATCCAGCGCCTCGGACCGCCGCCCGGCCAGCCGCAGCGCCGTGATCAGTTGCGCCCAGGCCCGCTCGCGCAGCGGGTAGGCGCCGACCAGCGCCCGCAGCTCGCCGACCACCTCACCGCCGCGCCCGAGCAACAGGTCCAGCTCCACGCGCTCTTCGAGCGCCCGCAACCGAAGCTCCTCCAGCGGTACGGCATGCGCCCGCCGCAACTGACCGGAGTCCACGTCAGCCAGCGCGGACCCACGCCACAACCCGAGCGCGGCCCGCAGCTGATCGGCCGCCTGGGCCAGGCTGCCCGCCTCCCTGGCCCGCCGCCCCCGCTCCACCAGCCGCTCGAACCGGTGCCAGTCGACCCGCTCCGGCTCGACCGCCAGCAGGTAGCCGCCGGGAACCGTCTGGATCCCGGCGACGACCTTGCGCAGCGCGCTCACGTACACGCGCAGCACCGACTCGGCTGACGCGGGCGGCTCGCCGTCCCACACGAGCGCCATGAGCCGCTCGATCGGCACCATCCGGCCGGGCGACAGCAGCAACGCGGCCAGCAGCGCCCGATGCTTGGCCGGACCGGGCGGCGGCGCGCCGTCCGGCAGCAGGAGCGGCCCCAGCACCCCGAAGGCCACGGCGTCGTTCACGGCTCGACCGGCTCCAGCGTGAACGCGCTGAACCGCACCCGCATCGCCCGCTCGCCGGACGGCGCCGCGTGGACGCCGGCCACCGTGTTCAGGTGCGCCTGGTCGGTGTCGTTCACCTCGCCGACCTTGCGGCCGTCGACCCACATGCCCAGGGCGGCCTTGCCGCTCTCCCGGGTGCAGCGGGCGGTGACGCGGGTCTCGGTGGTGGGCTTGACGCGGGCGGGGCCGTACAGGATGGTCGGCTCGGCGCCCGCGCGGCGCTTGACGATCGTGGCCTGCCCCGACGCGCTCACCGAGAACTCGTAGCGGTCGCCCGCCCGCTCGGTCCCGTGGCACCACACGCCGAACTCGCCCGCGCCCTCCTCAATCTTCGCCCGAGCGCTGACCGTCACCCCCCGCTCGGGCTCTTCCCTGGGCGCCGACTTCCACAGCCGCCACCCCGGCTTGGCCGTCAGCACGTACGCCGCGCCGTCCACCCGCGCCTCGCCGCCCTGCGACGCGCCCACCGCCCAGGCCTCACCGAACCCGGCCTGATACGGCCATTTCTCCCCCAGCACAGCCGGTACGGCGACCGCCGCCCCACCCGCGACCAGCACCGCCAGCCCACCGGCCAGCCACCACTTCCACCGCCCGCGACGAACAGGCGGCTCCTGAACCGTCCAGGTGCGCTCGACCACCTGGCTGGCCTCGGCCGGAGCCGACCGCCGCGTCCCGACCAGCGCGTCGAGCAACTGCTGGGCCGTGGGCCGCGCGGCCGGGTCCTTGGCCAGCGCCCACTCCACGAGCCCGCGCATCCGCTCGTCGAGCCCGTCGAGGTTCGGTCCCTCGTTGACGATCCGGTACAGCACCTCGTGCGGCGCACCACCGCCGAACGGCAGCCGCCCGGTCCCGGCGAACGCGATCACCCCGCCCCACGCGTAGACGTCGGCGGCGGGCGTCACCGGCTCGGCCCGTACCTGCTCGGGCGCCATGAACGCGGGCGTCCCCAGCACGGCCTGGCTGACCAGGCTCTGCGCGTCCACGAGCTGGGCGATGCCGAAGTCGATCACCCTGGGCCCGAGCGGCGACAGCAGCACGTTGGACGGCTTGAGGTCGCGATGCACGACTCCGGCCCCGTGGATCGCGCTCAGCGCCGTCGCGATGCCGACCGCGAGCGCCTCCAGGTTCGAGCCGCCGAAGGCTCCCTGATCCCGTACGGCGGCGGCCAGATCCGGGCCCTTCACGTACTCGGTGAGCAGGTAGGCGGTCTCCCCGTCCAGCCCGGCGTCGATCACCGGGGCGGTGCAGAACCGGGCGACCCTGCGCGCCGCGGCGACCTCCCGCTCGAACCGCCGCCGGAACGCCGGCTCCCTGGCCAGCTGCGGATGGATCAGCTTCACCGCCGCCATGCCGCCCGTGGGCCCGGTGGCGAGGTAGACCTCGCCCATGCCGCCCCGGCCGAGCAACCGCCGCAGCGTGTACCCGCCCACCACCCGTTCCGTACCGTTCATCGCAGGACACACATTAGCCAGATACCGCTTTTGCCGGACGCTTCGCACATGTCAGACTGCCTGCTCGGCGGCCAGGAGGGATTGCGATGGGCTTGCACGTCGAAAGCCGGGCCTCCGACTCGCCCTACATCGATCGGATATGGCGCAGCCGGAGCTCCGGCGTCGCCCAGATGATGTCCGTCGCGGCTGCCCGATGGGACCTCGTCTTCTGGGAGCACCGGAGCCAGGTGTGCGGTGCCGTACAGGGACCGGAGACGCGGGCGCGCCCGGCGCCCGTGCCCGAGGACGCGACGTTCTTCGGCATCACCTTCTCGCTCGGCACCGCGATGCCCCACCTGCCCATCGACCGGCTCGTCGACAACTCCGCGCCGATCCCCGGCACGACCGGCAGCTCGTTCTGGCTGAAGGGCTCGACCTGGCGCCTGCCCGGCTACGACGACGCCGAGGCGCTGGTCCGGCGGCTGGTCCGCGAGGACGTCCTGGCCCGCGACCCCGTCGTCGCCGCCGCGCTCGACGGGTCCCGGCCTGAGGTCTCGGACCGCACGCTCCAGCGACGGTTCCTGGCGGCCACCGGGCTGACCCGCGGCGCCGTACGCCAGATCGACCGAGCGAGACACGCGGCGATCCTTCTCCAGGAGGGCCTGCCCGCCCAGGAGGTGGTCCACGAGCTCGGCTACTTCGACCAGCCCCACCTGGCCCGCTCACTGAGCCGCTTCGTCGGCCGGACCGCCACGCAGCTGGCCGACCCGCCTTCGCCGGAGCCGCTGTCGCTTCTGTACAAGACCTGACCGCTTGTTCCCGCCTACCCTCCCACTCGTACCGCACGACCTAAGGAGCCCCGCTATGGCGAAGATCATCTCCAGCTTCTTCATCTCCCTGGACGGCGTCGTCGAGTCGCCGGACAAGTGGCACTTCCCGTACTGGAGCGATGAGATGGGCGCCGTGGTCATGGAGGGCATGGGCAGCGCCGCCGGCTACCTCATGGGCCGCAAGCTGTACGACGAGTGGTCCTCCTACTGGCCGACCGCCGAAGCCGATCCGGACGCCGGCAGGTCGCTCAACGAGAGCCCCAAGTGGGTCGTGTCCGGCAGCCTCGAAAAGGCCGACTGGAACAACACCACGATCATCTCCGGCGACGTGGCCGCCCAGATCCGCGACCTCAAGGAGCGGACCGAGGGCGACATCCAGATGTCCGGCTCCGCGACGACGGTCCGCTGGCTCCTGGCCCACGGCCTCCTGGACCAGCTGAACCTGCTGGTCCACCCCATCGTCGTCGGCCACGGCCAGCGGCTGTTCGAGGACACCCCGACCCACCCGCTGAAGCTCACCAACTCCGTGACCTTCGACACCGGCGTCCTGAACCTCTCCTACGTCCCGGCCCCCGCCTGACTCAGGAACTGTTCAGCGAGACGTTCCAGAAGGCGGCGTAGCGGCCGTCGCGGCGCAGCAGTTCGTCGTGGCCGCCCTCCTCCACGATCCCGCCGTCGTCGAGGAAGACGATGCGGTCCGCGCGCCGGACCGTCCGCATCCGATGCGCCACCATCACCACGGTACGGCCGGCCATCAGGTGTTCGATCCCCTGGTGAACGGCCGCCTCGTTCACCGGGTCCAGGGCGGAGGTGACCTCGTCCAGCAGCACGATGGGCGCGTCCTTCAGCAGCGCCCGCGCGATCGAGACCCGCTGGCGCTCGCCGCCCGACAGCAGCGCGCCGCCCTCACCTACGTTGGTGGCCCAGCCGCCGGGCAGCCGCTCGATCACCTCGTCCAGCCGGGCGGCGGTGGCCGCGGCCCGCACGTCGGCGTCGTCGGCGTCGGGGCGGCCGAGCCGTACGTTCTCCTCGATGGTGCCGTCGAACAGGTAGACGTCCTGGAAGACGAAGGAGATCCGCTCCATCAGCGCCTCGGAGCTCATCGCGCGCACGTCCACGCCGCCCAGCCGGACGGCGCCGGCGTCCACGTCGTAGAAGCGGGCGAGGAGTTGCAGCAGCGTGCTCTTGCCCGCGCCGGACGGCCCGACCACGGCCAGCCGCTGTCCCTGCGGCACCGACAGTGACACCTCGTCGAGCACGGTGCGCTCGCCGTGCCGGAAGGTGACGGACTCGAACTCCAGGTCGTGGCTGCCCGGCAGGGCCGGTTCGCGAGGTTCCGGCAGCGGTTCGGTCCGCAGCACCGCGTCGAGCCTGGCCAGCTCGGCACGCGCGCCGCGTACCTTGCCGCCGATGTCCGACAGTGACAGCAGCGGGTCGGCGCTGCGGGCGGCCAGCACCAGGACGGCCAGCACCTCCGCCACCCCGATGCCGCCGCCGAGCGCGAGGTAGGCGCCCAGGACCAGCAGCGCGGTGAACACCGCCTGCACGGTGAGCGTCATGGCCACCGCGCCAGACAACGCCGACAGAACGGTACGGCGGGCGGCCCGCTGGAGTTCGCGCAGCGAGTCGTCCAGCAGCCGGAACCGCTCGTGCGTCCGGCCGCCGGCGCGCAGCACCGGCTGGGCCTGCAGGTACTCGATGACCCGCCCGGTCGCCTCGTGGCCGCGTTCCGCGGTCCGCGCGTCGGCGGCGGCCACCGAGCGGCCCGACCAGACCTGGATCGCCGCCACGACCGGCACGGCGACCAGCGCGGCCAGCCCCATCTGCCAGTTGAAGGCGAGCATCACGGCCACGATCGTCAGCGGTGTGACCCCGGCGGCGATGAACGGCGACAGCAGGTGCGCGATCACGCTCATCGCCTGCAAAACGCCCTCACCGGCCAGGACCGACACCTGGCCGACGCGCCGGGCGTCGTACCAGCCGATGGGCAGCCGGGCCAGGTGACCGCCGAGCCGGTGGTACATGCCGCGCAGCAGCGAGATCCCCACCCGGAATCCGGACAGATCACTGAAGTAGCGCAGCGCCGCGTAGAGCGCGACCGCGACCCCGAACGCGACCAGCCAGGGCACGGCCTCCCCCGGCGTGCTCCCGAACAAGGCCCGCAGCACCGGCACCAGCAGTGCGTACGACAGCCCCTCGGCCACTGCGGTCGCCGTCATCAATGCCACGGTGCGGCGCAACGGCCGGGCGTACTCATCGCCCAGCACACGAAGCAGCATGCGGATCATCAGAGCTCGTCTCCCTGCGGTGATCGATGGGACTGCCAGAACGCGGCGAACCTGCCGCCCCGCTCCAGCAGCTCGGCGGGCGCGCCACGCTCGACGATCACGCCGTCCTCCAGCAGGACGACGGTGTCGGCGTCGGCGACCGTCTCCAGGCGGTGGGCGATGACCAGGATCGTGCGCTCGCCCGCCAGCCTGGCCAGGGCCTGGCGCACCGCCTGTTCGGTGTGCGGGTCGGCGAAGGAGGTCGCCTCGTCGAGCACGAGGACGGGCGCGTCGGCGAGCAGGGCGCGGGCCAGCGAGATCCGCTGCGCCTCGCCGCCCGACAGCTTCACGTCCTCGCCGATGACCGTGTCGTAGCCCCGCGGGAGTTCGAGCACACGCTCGTGGATGTTGGCCATGCGCGCGGCGCGTACCACGTCGTCGGGGTCGGCGTGCGGTACGGCCAGCGCGATGTTGTCCGTGACCGAGGCGCGCAGCAGGCGCACGTCCTGGAAGACGAAGGAGACCGTCCGGTAGAGGTCGCGGCTGCCGAGCTCGCGCAGGTCGACTCCGCCCAGCAGGACCGATCCGTGGCTCGGGTCGAAGAACCGTGGCAGCAGCTGGACCAGCGTGGACTTGCCGCCACCCGACGGGCCGACGACGGCGGTGACCGTTCCGGGCTCCAGGACCAGGTCGATTCCGCGCAGCACCTCGTGATCGTCGTCGTAGCCGAAGCGGACGTCGCGCAGCTCCACCCGGTGCCCCCGCGGCGTGACCGGGTGGGCGGGCTCGCGCAGGGACGGCACCGCGAGCACGTCCTTGATCCGGCCGACCGCGCGCCCGGCGGCCTGCATCTCGTCGAAGCCGTGGCCGAGGGCGGCCACCGGGGCGGTGAGTCCCAGCCCGAGCAGCAGGAAGGGCAGCAGGTCCGCGGGCGCGAGCCCTCCGGAGGTGATCAGGAACGTGCCGCCGACCAGCACCACCAGCAGCACGAACGGCGGCGACAACGCCACCTGCATGCCCGCGCCGATCCCGGAGATGCCGTAGACCAGCCGGGAGAAGATGCCGACGAACTCGTCCACCGCCGTCACGAACCTGCGGTGCGCCCGCCCGGATCCGCCGAACGCCTTCACCACCGCGATCCCCTGCACGAACTCGACGACCGAGCTCGTGATCCGTCCCATGGCCGCGTCGAACGCCTTCTGCTCGCGCAGCCTGGCCGGGGTCATCATCAGGGGCACCAGCGCCAGGGCCAGCACGACCGGGACGAGCGTGATCAGCGTGAGCCGCCAGTCGACGGTGAACAGGTAGACGAGCGACACCAGCGGCACCACGAACGCGGAGACGAGCTCGCCCGGGGTGTGGGCGATGAACGGGTGCACGGCGCTCACGTCGTCGCCGACCACCTTGGCCAGTTCGCCGCTGTGCCGCCGGGAGAACCAGCCGATCGGCACCCGACCCAGCCGCGCCGCCAGCTGCCGGCGGAACATGAGCTGCACCCGGCCGTCGACCAGATGCCCGATCCCGGAGGACGCGGCGGTGAACAGCAGCCGGACGAACAACCCGGCCGCTCCCACGATCACGACGGTCCAGACGTGGCCGTGGTCGAGCGGGCCCGGCGACAGCAGCGTACGGCCCAGCTCGACGACCGCCAGCAGCGGCGCCAGCCCCGCGACGGCGCCGATGACCTGCAGGACGACCACGGCCGCGAAGCTCGGCACATGCGGCCGCAGCAGCCGGGTCATGCTCGGCGACTCGGTGGCGTTCATCGCTTCTCCAGACGGCTGCCGCGCGGCAGGGTGACGGCCATGATGTTGCTGGGGATGTCCAGCTCGATGCGGTGCCAGCGGCCGCGCGGGACGACGGCCGCGGTTCCGGCGATCAGCCTGATCTCCTCCTCCGGCTGGCCGGGCCGTTCCGGACGCAGATAGAGGCGGATCTTCCCGATGAGACAGGACACGAGCTCCTCGGCGTCGGGGTGGATCTCCCAGTGGTCGGCGTGGACGTCGGCGCCGGTCTTCGCGTGGACGGTGGTCAGCCGCCAGCCGTCCTGGTCGGGCGTCCCGGCCTTGACCCGGCCGTCTTGGTGGAGATGGAGGGAGGAGGCGAACAGATCGATCGGGGTGACGGTCATGCCGGGACGACCTTCCTGGGCCGGACGGTGAGGGCGATGAGGACGGCGGCGGCCAGGAGCGCGGCGCAGACGGTCAGGCTGAGCGCGTAGCCGTCGGTGAGGGTCTGGGGCGTGACGACCTGGCCGGTGCGGTGGTGCGCCACGGTGCCGAGCACGGCCAGCCCGAGCGAGGCGCCGATCTGGCGTGAGCTGTTGAGCAGGCCCGACGCGGTGCCGCTCTCATGGGCCGCGACGCCGGTGGTGGCCGTGGCGACGACCGGCCCGAGGCAGAGCCCGAACCCGACGCCGATCACGATCGACGGCGCCAGGACGTGGGTGAGGAAGGCGCCGTCCGGGGTGATCAGCCCGAACCAGGCGAACCCCGCCCCGGTCAGCAGCCCGCCGGCGACCAGCAACGTCCGCGGCGCGGCCCGGTAGCCGAGCTTGACCGCGAGCACGGACCCGGCGATCACCGCCAGCGCCATCGGCAGGAACATGAGCCCGGTCAGCGCCGGACCCGCGCCGAGCACGCGCTGGAGATAGAGCGAGGCGAAGTAGAAGGACGCGGCCATGGCCGCGCCGACCAGCAGTTGGAACAGGTTCGCTGCGAGCACCGACCGGTTGGCGAACAGGCCGAGCCGGATCAGCGGCTCGCGCCGGGTGGTCAGCTCGACCCGGACGAACGCCACCAGCAGCACGATCGCGACCGCGAGCGTCGTCACCGTGGTCGGCGAGGTCCACGCGTGGTGTTCGGTACGCACGACGCCGAACACCAGCAGGGTCACCCCGGCCGTGGCCAGGACCGCTCCGAGCACGTCCGGGCGACCACCGCGAACCCCAGCCGGGCCGGCGGCGACACCCCTCCAGGCCAGGGCCAGCGCACCGGCGGCCATCGGCACGCTCACGAACATCACCCAGCGCCAGCTCGCGTACTCGGTGAGCAGTCCCCCGATCAGCACGCCGAGCGCGCCGCCCGCGGCGTTGGTGGCACTCCAGATCCCGAAGGCCCGCACCCGCGCCCGGCCCGCCGGGAACGTCGTGGCCAGCAGCGACAACGCGGCCGGAGCCAGCGCGGCGGCCCCGATGCCCTGGACGGCGCGGGCGGCGACCAGATGGCCGGGTTCCTGGGCGAAGCCGCCGATGAGCGAGGCGAGGCCGAACAGCCCGAGCCCCAGCAGAAGAACCTGTTTGCGGCCATATCGGTCGGCCGCCTTGCCGCCGAGCAGGAGCAGCCCGCCGAAGGTGAGCGCGTAGGCGTGGATCACCCAGGTCAGTCCCACCGCGCTGAAGCCGAGTCCGGCCGCGATCTGCGGCAGCCCGACGTTCACCACGGACAGGTCCAGCGACACCATGAACTGCACGACGGCCACCGTGGCGAGGGTGGCGCCCGTTCGCGCGCCGACCGAGATTGTCATGCCGCAATCGTGGTCGGACCGCAGCTCAGGGGCGTCGTACCCGCGAAGTCAATTGCCGCTACCGCCCCCGCACCAGTGGCGGGCCCGACTACGACGGCGGGAGTAGTCCGCCGTGGGACGCCGTCGAAAGGTCCTGCCCGTCGGCCCAGGTCTTGAGCCGGTCGGCGTAGACCTGCTGGATCATCGGATAGAAGCCCTGCCCGAAGAGCACCCGCAGCGGCGGCTCGGCCGAGTCGACGATCGTGAGCAGCGTCCGGGCCGCGGCTGCCGGGTCCCCGGAAGGCTGATTCTTCATGACCCCGGCGAGGCTCCGCCGCACATCGTCGTAGGCCGGGCTGGTCTCCGCCATGAACCCGTTGTCGAGCGGATCGGGGTTCTTCCCGTCCCTGGTGGCGAACCCGGCGGGCTCGATCACGGTCACCTTGATCCCGAACCCCGCGACCTCACGGGCGAGGGTCTCGTTGAGCGCTTCGAGAGCCCACTTGGAGGCCTGGTACGCGCCCCCGAGCGGCATGGCGACCAGCCCAGCCACCGAGGACAGCTGGACGATGTGCCCGGAGCCCTGCTCGCGCAGGTGGGGCAGCACAGCCTGGACAACCCAGACCGCCCCGAACAGGTTCGTCTCGAACTGGTCGCGCAGCTCCCGCTCGGTAAGCTCCTCGACCGCGCCGATCTGGGCGTATCCGGCGTTGTTCACCACGACGTCGAGCCGCCCGAAGCGCTCCTTGGCCAGCTTCACGCTCTCGAAGACCGCGGCCCTGTCGGTCACGTCCAGCTCCAGCGGGAGCACCGCGTCGCCGTAGGCGGCGACCAGTCCGTCCAGGCTTCCGGCGTTCCGGGCGGTGGCCGCCACCTTGTCGCCGCGCGCGAGCGCCGCCTCGACGAAGCTACGGCCGAGCCCGCGCGACGACCCGGTGACGAACCAAACCTTGCTCATGACGTGTTCCCGTTCCTTCGCTGTCGGCTGCGTTCACCTCCTGAACCGGACAGCCGCCCGATCCCTGACAGCGAAGGAACGTGACGTGACTCACCACGTGGCCACGAGCGGCTGGTGCGGCCCGGCGGCCGCCCACTGGCGGGTGAAGCGCTCGAGCTTGTCGGGGTTGACCTGAAGGCGGATCGCCTCGACCCCGTCGGGACCCACGTCGAGGCAGACGAGGCCGAAGATCCGCTCCCCGGCCTGGATCAGCAGGGCGGGGCCGCCGTTGACGACGACGGCGTGGAAGACCGGATCGATCCCGCCGAGGATGGCCCGCTTGGCGTCGGTCGGCCGGAACACGTGCGCCAGATAACGCGCGATGTCCGGCGCGCCGACGACCGGAGTCCTGCGGGCCCGAATCCGGCCGCCGCCGTCGGCCACGCTGACCGCGTCATCGGTGAGCAGCCGGACCAGCGGCTCGGTGTCGCCGCTGAGCGTCGCGGCGAGGAAACCCTGAACGATCTTCTCCGCCACGCCCGCGTCGACCTCTGCCCGGGAGCGCCCGGCGGCCAGGTGCTGCTTGGCGCGCCGGTAAACCTGCTGGCAGTTCACCTCGGTCAGGTCGAGGATCTCCGCGATCTCGCGATGCGGGTATCCGAACGCCTCGCGCAGCACGTAGACGGCGCGCTCGTTGGGCGACAGCCGTTCCATGAGGGTGAGCATCGCCAGCGACACCGACTCGCGCTGCTCGGCGGTGTCGGCCGGGCCGAGCATACGATCCCCGGCCAGGACCGGCTCCGGCAGCCAATGCCCCACGTAGGTCTCCCGCCGGACCCGCGCCGAGCCGAGCTGGGTGAGGCAGAGATTGGTGAGCACCTTCGTCAGCCACGCCTCGGGCGTCTCGATCAGCTTCCGGTCCGCCGCGTGCCACCGCAGGAAGGTGTCCTGCACCACGTCCTCGGCGTCACCGGCCGACCCCAGCAGCCGGTAGGCGATCGCCTCCAGGCGGCCTCGGAAGCTCTCGAAGAAATCGGCCTCGTGCGACATGCCTCCATGCTCAACCATGCGGGTCTCACCCCTCCAACCGCCCCCTGAGATGAGACAGGGGTGACCCCAGGGAAGTACTCAGGGGCGCACCCGATGCCCGGCCGAACGCGCCCGGATCATGCTGTGCACATGCGGATCAGCTGGGCCGGTTGGGCCCTCATGACTGTGCTATCCCTGTTCATCGTCTCCATCGCCGCGAAATACCTGACCTTCGACCCGGCGGTGTACTTCGAGCAGCAACGCGAGATCTACGTCGAACGTGTCCTGGCCCTCGGACTGCACGTCTCCGGTGCGATCGTCGCCCTTGCGATCGGACCTCTGCAGTTCGTCGGAGCGATACGGCGCCGCCTGCCCCGCCTCCACCGCGCCATCGGAATCCTCTACCTCCTGGGCTGCCTGGCCGGCGGCATCGGCGGCCTCCTCCTGGCGCCCACCGCCCACGGCGGCCCCATCGCCAGTGTGGGCTTCGCCGGCCTGGCCATCAGCTGGCTGGTGACCGGCGCGGTCGGCCTCCGCATGATCCTCACCGGCCGGGTGGCCGACCACCGCCGCTGGATGATCCGCAGCTTCGCCCTCACCTTCTCCGCCGTCACGCTGCGCCTCATGCTCCTCACGTACGGCGGGCTGGCCTCGGCCGACCTCATCACGCTCGACTTCACCACGGCCTACGTGGCGATCGCCTGGTTGTGCTGGGTCCCCAACCTCCTCATCGCCATCCACTTCACCCCGGCCCCGTCCAAGCGGGAGGTTCTACCCGTCTGAAGCACCGGCCGGCGGCGCGAGTTCGCCCGCGACCTCGATCGCGATCTCGATGGCCCGGCCGGCGAGCGGTGAGTGGGTGCGGCCGGACCGCCAGTGCAGGTAGATCTCTCGCGGCGGCGGGGACGGCCGCAGCTCGTGGACGCGGAGCCGGTCGTCGGATGAGACGCCGGCCCCGCGGATGGCGAGCCACGGCAGCACCGCCGAACCCAGACCGGCCCGCACCATCGACAGCAGGGTGTCGTTGACCGCGCTGCGGAACACCACCTGCGGGCGGGCGCCGCCGCGGGCCATGGCCTGTTCCATCAGGGTCTGGTCGCAGATCAGCGGCCAGGCCACCATCGGGGCGCCGTCGAGCCGGTTCAGCGGGACCGGCCCGTCGGGGAAGTCGCCGGCGCCCGCCACCAGCAGGTACGGATCGTCGAGCAGCTTGACGTGCTCGACGTCGCCGTCGACGCGGCCGTCGTAGAACAGCAGGTCGAGGTCGCCGAGCTGCGGCTGGTCCGGCTCCTCCTCCGACAGCCTGATGTCGCAGCCGGGGTGCTCGGCACGCAGTCGCCGTACCACCGAGGGCAGGATCACGTTGGACACGCTCTGGAAGGTGCCGATGTCGATCCGGCCGTCGCCCGCCTTGAAGCGGTCCACGGCGTCGGTAAGCGCGTCGGCCTTGGCCAGGAGGTCCTTGGCGTGGCCGAGCACCACGGAGCCGAGCGGGGTGAGGCGGACGGGTTTAGGGCCGCCCGGCCGGTCGAACACCAGGCCGCCGACGGCCTTCTCCAGCGCGGCGACCTGCTGGCTCACGGTTGACTGGGTGTAGCCGAGCCGGGCGGCCGCCCGGCCGAACGAACCCTCCTCGGCGATGGCGGCCATCGCCGCCAGGTGGCGTAGCTCGATGTCGGACACGCGTACCACCATAGCTCGTTACGATTGACTCAATCGGAAATCATCGCTTTTCACGATTGATTCCGCTGCCTAGCGTGGCAGACATGACACACCACCTGCGGTCGGCGCTCTGGCTGCCGCTCTTCGACGAACTCGCCGACCCGCGAGTGATCGCCCGCCTCGCCGCCGAAGCGGAGGAAGCCGGGTGGGACGGCTTCTTCGTGTGGGATCAGCTGTCCTGGCGGGGACCGGTCCGACCGGTCGCCGACCCGTGGATCGTGCTGGCAGCGATCGCGACCGCGACCGAGCGGCTACGGCTCGGCCCGATGGTGACCCCGCTCGCCCGCCGCCGCCCCACCAAGCTCGCGCGGGAGACCGCGACGCTGGACCGGCTCAGCGGCGGCCGCCTCACGCTCGGCGTCGGCCTCGGCAGCGACCGGTACGGCGGCGAGCTGTCCAGGACCGGCGAACAACTCGACGACCGGCGGCGCGGGCAGATGCTCGACGAGTCGCTGACGATCCTGTCCGCCGCCTGGTCCGGCGCGCCGGTGCGCCATCGCGGCGAGCACTACACCGTCGACGACCTCACGTTCCTCCCCCGGCCGGCTCAACGGCCCGGCGTGCCGGTGTGGGCCGCCGGGTTCCCCGGCAACATCAAGCCGATCCGCCGCGCCGCCCGGCTCGACGGCTTCTTCCCGGCCAACCTCGAACACCCCGACCAGCTCGCCGAGGTCGCCGCCACCCTCGCCGAACTGCGCGACGGCCAGACGGGCCCCTACGACATCGCCCTGGCCCTGCCGCCCGGCGCCGATCCCGCGCCGTACGCGAAGGCGGGCGCGACGTGGTGGCTGGCCGAGTTCGATCCCGGAGTACGGCCGGCGACCGTACGTGACGTCATCCGCGACGGCCCAGCGCGACGATGAGCCGCATGTGATCATATGAGGCCATGGAGACCGTACTGGCCGGAGCAGTCGCCGTTGTGGGCACTCTCCTCGGATCTATCGTCACCTACTGGTTACAACGGCGTGCGTCCGATCATGGCGAGAAGCGACTCAGAAGCTCCCAGCTGAGACAGGAGCGGATCGAGGCCTACGGCGCCTTCGCCGCGGCGGCGACCACCCTCCGGCAGGCACGGACCACGCGGTGGTACCGACGGCAGGACGACTCCGGAGGTTCCGCCTACAGCGAGGCTCGCGCGGCAAGCGACCAGGCCCAGGGAGTCGCGCTGCACGCCCTCTTCCGTGCGCAGATCGTCGCCGGTGAGAACGACGTGACGGCCAGCGCCCAGAACGCCCTCGACGCGATCGATGAGATCCGTCCCGGCCTGTCACGGCCGGAGTTCCAGGCGAAGCTGGAGAACAGCCGGCTGCTGCTCGCCGACTTCGTGGCGCACGCCTCGCGGGACGTGATGGGATGGGAAACATCCCCCGCAGTGCGAGAGCTGCCCGCATATCCCGATGAAGCCCGCCCCTAGCTTCAGCCGGGCCGGTTGCCCGTCGGGATCACGATCTTGGTCTGCGCGCCGCGGGTGAGGTAGTAGGTGGTCCACTTCTTGACCATCTCGTCCAGGAGCCAGGCGGAGGCGGGCACCAGCGGCAGCCCGATCAGCCCCTCCCGGAAGCGCACCAGCAGTGGCCAGGCGGTCTTGACCACCGGGTCCCACAGCGGCTCGCGGCGGATGCCGTTCCAGTCGGCGACCTGGTTGCCGGTCAGATACCTGGAGAACGCGTTGACGAGCGGCTTGTCGATGCCGCCAGGGCTGGTCAGCTCCGCGAGCATGTCCCGCAGGATGGCGTTGAGCTCCACGCCCTCCCGGGTGGAGCCCATGTTCCTGGGCAGGACCAGGTCCGACTGGGTGTAGGAGGTGTCCCAGGTGGCGGGGAGGAACTCGTCCCTGATGCCGAGCATGTGCCCCAGCATCTGGACCGAGTGCAGGTATCCCTCGGTCTCGGTGGCGGACATGCGTACCTTCCACTCCCGCAGGCCACGCATGGAGTACGTCGCCAGCGTGTGCCACGTGACGAGCATGTCTTCCTGGGTGATCGGGATGGGGCCCGACCAGTGGGGGGACGACTTCAGCAGGTGCCGTACCGCCGCGTGCACCAGCCGGGTCTTCACCGCCTCGACCACGGCCGTGCCGCCGGGGCCCCAGGCGTTCCGGGGGCGGACCGCGTAGGCCAGGATGTTCGTCTTGGCGATCCGGTCCTTCAGATCCGCGCCGCCGGCGGAGTAGTAGACCGCGCGGGCCTCCTTGGGGATGGCGGTGGCCAGCATCCCGGCGCCGACGATGGTGAGGACGACGAGGTAGTTGCCCTTGAGCGCGTGGAAGCTCGCCCCGGCGTCCAGCTTGGCGGGGTCGGCCCACGACGGCAGCTGACGCGCCTGCTCGATGAAGGCCCGCAGATCCTCCGGCAGTCCGGCGGGCAGGGGCTGGTCGTTGCGGTTCCAGTCGTACAGCAGCCGGTTGACCTCGGGGATGACGCCGCGCTCGAACAGTGAGGCGAGCAGCGGATCGGCCACCTCGTCCCACACCCAGCGCGGGTCGGCGCCACTGCCCGAACCCGCGATCGAACCACTGGCGGGCCAGCCCCAGTCGCCTGTCAGGGCTTGGGCCGGAGAGGCCGCCCCTAACGCGCCGAGCGCGCCCAAGGCCGCGCCCGAGATCAGTGCCTCGCGCCTGCTCAACTCTGCCATGCTCCGCACTCCTTCGAGGTGGGGGGTCCACTCAGGGCCTAGAATGATACGGAGATACAACTTTTGAGTCCGTGTATCATCATCAGAGCACAGGGTGACGGGCATCACAAGACCGCGTTTGAGGCAGAATCCCTACAGGAGGAATCAGTGCTGTCCGGATTCATGGCGCCGTCAGACTCGGAGTCGTTGCTGGAGCGCGCCTACGTCGACGCCGTCGAGCGCGTCGACGACACCGACGAGCTGCGGACGCGCATTCTCGACGCGGCGTACGAGCAGCTCTGCCGCATGGGCATCAGGCGCTCCACCATGGAGGACGTCGCCCGGCTGGCGAAGGTCTCCCGCATCACCGTCTACCGCCGCTTCGACACCAAGGACACACTGGTCGAACACGTGGTACGCCGGGAGTTCCGCCGCTACTTCGACCAGTTCCTCATCGACATCGAACAAGCCGGCACCGCCGCCGACCGGGTGGTCCTCGGCTTCGTCAGCTCGCTGCGGGCGATCCGCGGCAACCCGCTGATCGGCGGCCTCATCGCCACCGAACCCGACCTGCTGGTCCCCTCCATGACCGCCGACGGCGGCCAGACCCTCGCCACGGTCCGGCATTTCGTCGCCGGCCAGCTCCGCAGCGAGCAACGCGCGGGCAACGTCTCGGCCCACCTCGACGTCGACCTGGTGGCCGAGATGATGGTGCGGATCTCCTCCTCCTTCCTGACGATCCCCAGCGCGATCGTCGACCTGGACGACGACGAACAGCTGGCCGCTGTGGCCCGCCGGTTCCTCGTCCCCATGCTGGAGCCACCGACTCCTGCGGTTTAGCCGTGTCAGCGGTCGTGTCAGCGGCGCGACGGCCCGGTATCAGCGCGGCCCACAACCGTGGCGCCATGAAGTACTCAGTGATTGCGGTACTCGCGAGCGCCCTCGTGGCCGCCGCGGCCCCCGCCGCGTCCGCGGTGGACAAGCCGGCGATCGACGTCTCCGGCGGTCGCACCCAGCCCGTCTTCTCCTATGAGGACGCGATCCGCGAGCACGTCCGCGTCCAGTCGACCGTCGACAGCGACGGTGACGGCAAGAAGGACCTGGTCCGCGTGGACATCATCCGGCCGAAGGAGTCCGGTTCCGGCCTCAAGGTCCCGGTGATCATGCATGAGAGCCCGTACCACGACGACCCCGGTGTCGGTTTCGAGGTTGAGAAGAAGAAGTACGACGCGAACGGCAACGTCACGAAGTTCCCGATGTTCTACGACAACTACTTCTTGCCGCGCGGCTACGCGTTCGTGTCCGTCGACATGATCGGCACCAGGCTGTCGGAGGGCTGCCCGACCACCTATGGTCCGTCGGACGTGCTGGGCGGCAAGGCGGTCGTCGACTGGCTCAATGGCCGGGCCACCGCCTACGACGCCAAGGGCGACCTGGTCAAGGCGACCTGGACCACCGGGCGTACCGGGATGATCGGTCACTCCTACGAGGGCTCGCTCGCCGTCGCCCTCGCCGGCACCGGTGTGCGGGGTTTGGAAACGATCGTGCCGGTGGCGTCGTTCAGCCGAGGCTATGAGATGTGGCGCGCGAACGGCACCCTCACCGTGTTCAAGGGCGCGGCGGCCTGGCAGGCCAAGCGGGTGGACAAGGACCCGGACGAGAAGTGCGCGGCCGTACGGCAGAAGATGCAGGAGGACGCCGACGACGCGACCGGCGACCACAACAAGTTTTGGCACGAGCGCGACTACGTCAACGGGCCGCTGTCCAAGGCGAGCGACGTGCGCGCCAGCGTCTTCTCGGTGATGGGATTCCAGGACCGGAACGTGGTCGCCAGCCAGTTCTCCACCTGGTGGGCCGCCCTGCCCGGCAACGTCCAGCGCAAGGCGTGGGTGACGCAGTACGCCCACCTCGACCCCTTCTGGGCACGCCGCGACGTGTGGGTCGACACCCTGCACAAGTGGTTCGACCACGAGCTCATGGGCGTCGACAACGACATCCTGCGCCGGCCCCGCATCGACGTACAGCACGGACCGGACCGCTGGATCACGCAGGCCGAGTGGCCCGCACCCGCCAAGACCGTCACCCTGCGACCGCAGAAGAACGGCTCACTGGCCGGGACGCCGTCCACGGGCACCGGCGGCTACGTCGACCTCGCCAGGACCGAGATCGCGATGTCCGAGAACCCCGCCACCACCCACACCAACCGGCTGGCCTACCTGACCTCGCCCCTGAAGACCGCGACCAGGTTGTCCGGAACTCCGACGGTGACCATGCGCGTCAAACTGGACAAGCCGGCCGCCAACCTGGGTGTCCTGCTGGTCGACTACGGCACCGACACCCGCATCGACTACCGCGAGATCGGCCCCGACCGCGCGCACGGCCTCAAGTTCATCGGCGGCGAAGACTGCGTCGGCCAGAGCACGAGCGACGACGACGGCTGCTACCTGAAGGCCGCCGACAACACGGCGGCCTCCGCCTTCAACGTCGTCACCCGCGGAATCATCGACGCCCAGAACCACAAGTCGCTGAGCCACTCGACGCCGCTGACGCCGGGCAAGGCGTACCAGATCACCTGGAAGCTGCAGCCGCAGGACTACGAGTTCAAGGCCGGGCACCGCCTCGGCCTGATCCTGACCGGAACCAACGACGACGCCAACCTCAACGACACCGGCGGCGAAGACGCCGAACCCGGCACCGGCGCCAAGGTCACCGTCGACCTGGGCGGCACCTCGGTCAAGCTACCGCTGCTCACCGGCGCCTCGACCAGAAAGTAGCCCAGCAGATCATCGCCCGTGATCGCGGCCCTTGCGGTCGCGACCACGGGCCGGAGGGGCGGTTCAGCACCACGTAGCCGTCGCGCTCGTAGCCGGAGCGCTTGAGCTCCTCCACCCGGGCCCGCTGGCCACGCCGCACAGCACGGCCGGACTGATCAACGGCTACGTGACCCGGCTGCATGACGGCGAGACCCCGCCACGGCGCGAGGCAGGTGCCCGGGTTCCCGCCTCGCGCCGGGTCGATCACGTGGCCGGTTGCGGGAACGCGACCGGGCTGCGCCGGCCCTCACGGTCCACCGCGCGCAGACCGAACTGCACGTTGTCCTTGGACAGCCCGATCGTCGCCGTGATGACGTCGCCGACGTCGATGGCGTGGGTCCAGTACGGCGACGTGGTCTCCCGCCAGACCACCTCGTACCCGGCCAGACCGGCATCGGTGCCGCGGCTCCAGGTGAGGGTGGTGTCGTTGGTGAGGGCCGCGGTGACGATCTTGACGTTCTTCGGGGTGCCCGGCCCCTGGGCCAGCGACCACAAGGTCGCGCCGTTCACCTTGGCCACCCGGGTGAGGTAGTCGAAGTCCAGGAACTCGGTCAGATCACCGAACTGCACGCCGTTCTCGACGCGAGTGTTCTGGTGCTGGTGGTTGAAGTTCTCGCGCGGCTCGGTGAACCTGGCCGCCGGGTAGCCGTTGCGCAGGAACGGGATGTGATCGCTTCCGCGCAGGAAGCGGTCGCGCCGCCAGATCACCCAGACCTTCATGTCGGTCGCGTCGTTCTCCGCCACGTCCTTGGCGAAGCGGCCCAGCTGACGTGAAGGCCCGTCGTTCTCGCCGCCGATCGACTGACGGACGGACGCCTCGGCCGGGGTCTCAGCGGTGGGCACACCCTCCACGAACAGGCGCAGCGTGCGCGGATCGGGGCGGCTGCCGTCCCATGCGGAGCTGGCTCCGACGATGTCGTTGCTGAACATGCCTTGCACGTCCGTACCGGCCGCCTTCATCTGGGCGGCCATGTGCGTCGAGCCGTACAGGCCCTGCTCCTCGCCCGAGACCGCGGCGAACACCAGCGTGCCGCTGGTCTGACGGGTGGCGAAGACGCGGGCGAGTTCCAGCACGACGGCGACGCCGGAGGCGTCGTCGTCGGCGCCAGGGGCGTCGCTGGTGAAGTCCATGACGTCGGTGACGCGGGAGTCGAGGTGACCGGTGATCACATACACCCGCTCGGGCGCGGCGGTTCCGCGCAGGGTCGCGATGACGTTGGTGATGGTGGTCGGCGCCGGGATGCGCGGGGAGACGGGCTGGACGAACGACTGCTTCTGAACCGTCATCCGGCCGCCGGAGGTGGCGGCGATGGCCTGCATCTGCGCGTACACCCACTCGGTGGCCGCGCCGATGCCCCTTACCGGATCGGTCTGACTGGACAACGTGTGCCGGGTCCCGAACCGGGTCAGCCGTCCGACCGTGGCCCTGAGGCGCTCGCGGTCGATCTCACGCAACAGTTTCCGCAGTTCCTTTTCAGGCTTCTGCGGGGTGACGGGCCGCCCCGGCCCTGGGACGTGACCATGGTTGACCTCGGCGAACGCGGTGTCCGCGAGAAGGGGTGCCGCGGCCGCCGTGGCGGCGGAGACGAAGAGGAAAGCGCGCCGAGTGGATTGCGAACCTAAGGGAGGCTGACTCTTTTCCATGACTCGCATCCAACTCCGATCTCACACAATGTCCACCACCCACGATCCGGCCGGAAGCATCATCAACAGCCCCGCGCTCGCTCACCCCTCGCACACCGTCCGCCCTACGAGGGGTTGGCCACGACCTAGCAGTTGGCCACACCTTTGGATGGCCGGACGAGCCGATACCGCGCTCGTCGAGGATGCCCGCCCCTTCCAGCCTCCACGAAGGCAAAACCGGGCACTGAACTCCGCCCGGGGCGGCCAGTCATCAGCGTGGCCCCTGGGAGATGTTGACGCCGTTGGTGCGGCATGTTGTGATCCACTCATGCGCTATTTCGTACTTATTTAGTAGGAAATGAGGCGGTTTTGAGGTTACTCCAGCGTGCCGCCGCGGTTGCCATGCTCCTGGTGAGCGCGGCAGGCATCCAGGTCGTCCAGGGCGGACCGGCGCAGGCGGCTCTGCCCACCGCCGCCGTCGCGCTCGGCGACAGCTTCGTCAGCGGAGAGGGCGCCGGGAACTACCAGCCCGTAGTCGACACCTCCGGTACGTCACAGGGTTTCCCCGGCTGGTCCGCGGCCAACAGCAACGCCTACTTCTGTCACCGGTCGGCGAACGCCTCCCTGTTCACCGCGTCCCTCCCGGGTATCCAGCAACGCTTCAACCTCGCGTGCTCCGGCGGCCAGCCCGCCGACATCGCCGCCCCCTCAAGCGCCCGAGCCGAGGGCCGCGCCGTAGCCTCGCAACTCGACCAGCTGCGCGCCGTCGCCCAGACGCACGACATCGACGTCGTCCTCGTCGGCCTCGGCTCCAACAACACCCAGTTCACCTTCGGCGACGTGGCCTCGCTGTGCGCCAACCGCTTCATCGCCGACGCCTGGACCGGCTGGTGGGAGTTCTGGGCCTACCTGAAGGGCGAAGTACCGCAGAAGCCCTGCACCGCCTCCGACCTGGCCACCAACGCCGAGGTAGCCGCCGCCACCACGGAAACGACCGCGGCCCTACGCCAGATCCTCGACACCCTCGCCCAAGTCGACGCCGACGGCATCCACCAGGTGATCCTGCAGACCTACACCAACCCACTCCCCCCGGAGATCGCCTCGCAGTACCACGAAGAGGACAACCGCAGCGACACCCGCGACAAGTTCCGCGCCCTCGGCGCCGAACGGTACGCCGCCGGCTGCCCGATCCACCGCGCCAGCCTCGCCCCCGGCCATGTGTTCTCCCAGAACCTCGGCTCCCTGGTCAGGAACGCGCACAGCACACTGGCAGCCGAACGCCCAGCGGCCGATGTGCGCGTGCTGGACGTCCAGCAGGCCTTCGACGGCGCCAGACTCTGCGAGAACCCCAACAGCCCGACAGGCGCGCTCGCCACACCGGTCCGGGTAATGGACGGCCCGTCCGGCACGTTCATCACCAGCCTGTCCGGCTGGGACAAGATCGGCATCCAGCGGGCGGCGAACACCTGCGTCACCCACTTCCAGACCTGCCAGGAGTCCTGGCACCCGAACGCCGCAGGCCATGTAGTCCTTGGCCAGTGCCTCGCCGGCGCCTTCACCGCAGCGCCACGCGCGACCGTCTCGTGCGCCCGTAACGCGAACGGCACACTCACCATCTCCTGACGCCCCCTCAACTTCGCGTCCGGCCGTCAAGAGCCGGACGCGAAGCGAAGAGGCAACCGGCGTGGAGTTCAGCACCTTCCGCCCGTGTTCCGAGCACCAGTTCAGCGCCTTCAACGACTGACATGCCGACTGAACGCGCCAGCCTCGCACCGCAGGCGTGCTTGGAGCGAGGTCCATGGAACAGGGTTCCAACTGCCCAGCCGGGCAAACGGGCAGGCCCCGGAAAGAGCGCGAAGCATCAACAGGAACCGGTCAGACTAGCCGCTGGATGGGACACGCCTTGGCTCTAGAGAGCAGAGGGCAGGTCTGTGTGCGAGAAGTCATTGCCCTTGTACAGCAACGGCTCCCCGGTATCCTTCGCCAGCGCATAGGCGAAGCAGTCGCCGAAGTTCAGCTTCGCCGGATGACCGCTGCCCCGCCCGAAGTCACGATAGGCCTCCCGGGCGATACGGGCCTGTTCCAACGTCACCGCTTCCACCACGATGTCAGCCTGCGCGATGAGCTCGTCGAACTCACGGCGAACCACCGGATCCCCCCGCCCGTCAGCGACGATCGAAGCCTCCAACCAGTTCGCGGCCGACATTCGGGCAGACCTGGCCTCCGCTATCGCCTTGGCGAAGACAGCAGCGTCGGGCTCGGCGGTGATGATCGCGATGATCGCGCTCGAATCGACGATCACTTGGGCAGCCCCGTCGCCTCGTCATACAACATCGCGTCGAAATCCTGGGACGTGTAGCCCTCACCCATGCGTCGCGCCATGTCCCGGCCGATCGCCAGCAACCGCTCCGCCTTGTCCGTCTCCCGCTGTTCGAGACGCCTCAGCCGCTCGGTCATCGCGACGATGACCGTCTGCGTCAGGCTCTCTCCCGTCAGCCGCTGGAGCTTGCGTGCGAGCTCTTCGGCCTCGGCGTTCTTGATGTTCAAACTCACGGGAGTCCACCTTTCCACCTCGGCACAGAAGAATTCTACCGTCGAGATCAGGCTGAAGGGAAGAAACAGGAGTCCGCGATCTCATCGTTCGGCGCGACGAGAGACGTGTCAGGTGACGCACACCGCTGGACGACAGGCAAGCGCATGTCTGCGCGCACGACATCCCGCACACATACCCTCCGGGCCTCACGCGTGGACGCGCCACGTCGATCAGAGCATCCGCCCAACTGCCCAGCCCGCAACCGGCGTGGAGTTCAGCGCCTTTCGCCCGTGTTCAGAGCACCAGTTCAGCTCCATCGACGCCTGAACATGCTGACCGAGTGCGCAAGCCGTGCGCCGCAGGCGCGCCCGATCAAGACGCCCGAGCGCAGCGAGGACCATTGACCAGGGTGGGCTCCAACTGCCCAACCACCCAGCCGGGCAACGGGCGGGCCAGAAAGAGCGCGCGAAGCACCCACAGGGGTCGGGGCTGTGCCCCGACTGGAGGGACGCGCGGAGCGAAGCATGCCCATAAGGCCAGAAAAACAGACTTGCCCCCCACGCCCGAAGGGCGCAGAGGGCAAGACCATGCTGGTGGAGGTGGCGGGAATCGAACCCGCGTCCTTCAACCCCAAATCAGGGCTTCTCCGGGCGCAGCCTGCTTAACGCTTTCTCAGCCCCGGCGCTCACGCAGGCGCGTCGCCGACAGGCTCAGCCACTGTTTGTTTTCCCGCTCTCCCCCGTGGCCGGGTCGAGCGGTGGAGCCCTCTAACGATGCCAGGTCCTGAGCCGAGGGCGTGCCCAGGCTGACAGAGGTTTCGCTACTTAGGCAGCGAGAGCCAGGGAACCCTGGCTGACCTCAGAGTGCTTCTTATTGGCACTTATTGTTTGCGGTCACAGTGTTA
The DNA here is from genome assembly GCF_014203235.1 of Nonomuraea endophytica. Taxonomy (GTDB): domain Bacteria; phylum Actinomycetota; class Actinomycetes; order Streptosporangiales; family Streptosporangiaceae; genus Nonomuraea; species Nonomuraea endophytica. Next base: position 140,344 of record NZ_JACHIN010000001.1, read on the forward strand.
ACGAGGTTATGTCCGCCGTCCTCGGCCCGCTTCCCCTGACTTGCAAAGTCGAAGTCGAAGCCAGTCACCCCCATGTTCTGTTGTCAACACGGCCACCGAAGCGGCCGAGCAACAAGAAGATACTCCTCACAACGCCACCAACGCCAACTCATATTCCGCCGGACATGCCGAAACCCCGGAGACGCGGCACAGCAGCACGCGTCCCCGGGGTCGACCGGCAGGGTCGAGCCGGTCCGGACGGCAGGACTTCCCCCGAGATGAAGTCCTGTCTCGTCGCGGTGACTGAGTCCGCAACCCCCCGAGCGGGCCCAGTCATCCAGTAAGACGCAGCCGGGGGTCGGATTGGTTGCTCAACGTCATCAGAAAATCACCTAGGGTTACGAAGCGCTCCGAAGAAGCGGCCTGCCGTCGCCGCGGCGTCGGAGTTCTTGGTGAGTACGGCTACCGCCACATCCCCCTGCCAGCCGACGAACCAGCCGAGTTGCTGGCTCGGCAGGGCGGCGGCCACGCCGTACACTCTGCCCGCTCCCGCCTGTGCGGACGGTGAGCTGGCGACGCCCGCCTTCATCATCGCGGTGAGGGCGGTGCGGACGGCGGGATCGACCGGCACGCTCGCGGGCGGCTTGGTGGCGAGTTGTTCGGCGGCGGGGTCGGGGCGGTCGGGGCTGGTCACCAGCGACGGCGGCCGCCAGGTGCCGGATTTGACCGCCGCGGCCACGAGCGCCATGGTCAGCGGGCTGACCTCGACGTTCTGGCCGGCGATGGCCTGGGCCTTCTCCGCGTCGGTGACCAGGCTGGGCATCTTGCCGGTGAACGCCTTGAGGGGGAGCTGCCAGTTGACGCCGATGCCATAGGCCTCGGCGCTGCGCTTGAGCTGCTCGGCCCCTACCCGGCGGGCCAACGAGGCGAGGGCGGTCACGCAGCCGCTGGCGAAGCTCTCCTGGAAGGTGGCGGCGGGCTGCTGCGTCTGGCCGGTGAAGACGAACCTGGCGCCGCCCACCGTCCGCTCGGCGGGGCAGCGCAGCCGCTGGCTGGGCTTCACGCCCGCCTTGATCAGCGCGTCGGCGGCCACGATGGAGAAGGCGGTGCCGGCCGGGTATTTGCCGCCCAGGGCGTCCTTGACCTGGCCCATGTCCTTGGCGCCCACCGCGAGTACCTCACCGGTGGAGGCCTTGACGGCGACGAGCGTGCCGGACTGGGTGGTGCTCACGGCGGCGTCGGCGGCCTGCTGGGTGAGGCTGTCGAGGGTGGTGTGGACGGGGCCGTTGGGACGGCCGGGCCACTCCTTCAGGACGGCGACGTCCTCGCCGGTCTTGAGGTCGAGGGTGATCACCTGGGTCTTCGTGGAGCCCGTCAGGTGGTTCTGGTAGGCCTTCTGCAGGCCGTTGCGGCCCACGGAGTCGCCGGCGCGCTGCGGGCCGCCGAGCTTGACCTCGGTCTCCGGGGTGAGCGCGCCGACCTTGCCGACGATGTCGCGCGGCGGGGCCGGGTCGACCGGCTGGTCCTGGGGCTGGACGTGGACCTTCGGGCGGATCTCCGCGATCTTCTGCTGCACCTGCAGATAGCGGTCCCGGCCGAACGTGGCGAGCTGCACGAAGTCGCCGGGCGGCGAGGACCTGACCCGGCTCAGCAGCCGGTCCTCGGCGAAGCCGGTGATCGCGGCCAGCTGCTTGACGACGCTTGAGGTCTCGTCGCCGAGCGCGGACGGAGTCACGCCGACGACGTAGAGCCTGCCGGGCCGCTGCAGCGCCTCTCCGGTGCGGTCGACGACCTTCTGGCGGGGCTCAGAGCTCGGGCGTACGGCGAGCCGCTGCCCGTCCTTGAGCTGCGGATGCAGCACCGACTGCGACCAGCGCACCTTCCACACCCCGTTGACCAGGTGCAGCGGAAGCGTGCTCTCGTACTCCCACAACGGGCTGTTCTCGCCCAGGTCCACCTCGGCGCCGAACTGGGCGGTCGTGGCGTCGCCCTGCCGGTTGAGTGACTTCACACGAAAGCGGAAGGAGGCGGCGTCAAGGTCGAGCTTGGCGGCTTCGAGCGCCTTGCGCACGACGGCCGGGTCTCCGTCGGCGCGGCTCGCGGCCAGCTCGTAGTCCTCCGACTGCCAGCCGACCAGGAAGTCGCGCACGGCGTCGTGCGCCGACGGCTCCTCGAAGCAGCCGGTCAGCGTCATGCTCGCGGCCGTCAGCGTGACGGCCGCGGCGAGGATACGGCGGGCCCTGCTCATCGGTTGCGTTGCCGTAGGGCCCTGGCCATTTCGCGCTTGGCCTGCTGATCGGCCAGGGTCTGCCGCTTGTCCCAGTCTTTCTTGCCGCGCGCGATGCCGATCTCGACCTTGGCCTTGCCGTCCTTGAAGTAGAGGACCAACGGCACGATCGTCAGCCCGCCCTCCTTCGTCTTGGCGGCCAGCTTGTCGATCTCCTTGCGGTGCAGGAGCAGCTTGCGCTTGCGGCGGGCGGTGTGGTTGGTCCACGTCCCCTGGGCGTACTCGGGGATGTGGACGTTCATCAGCCACGCTTCGCCGTCGTCGATGCTGGCATAGCCGTCGGCGAGTGAGGCGCGGCCCTCACGCAGCGACTTCACCTCAGTGCCCTGCAGCACGAGCCCCGCCTCGAAGGTGTCCTCGACGTGGAAGTCGTGCCGGGCACGCTTGTTCTGGGCGATGACCTTCCGCCCGGTCTCACGTGGCATGGTTCGACTGTACCGGCGTTCCGCTACACCCTGAGGTATCGGCGGAGCGTCACGAACGAGGCGAGCACACAGATGAACACGCCGATCACCATCGTGGCCGAGATGACCGAGGCCACGGAGTCCCAGCCCAGGGCGGTGGAGGTGCCCAGGTACTTGGACAGTGCCTCGAAGATGAAGACCTTCGTGACGATCAGCATGACGGCCGCGACGACGCCGCCGACCAGGCCGGCGATGACGCCTTCCATGACGAACGGCAGCTGGATGTACAGGTTCGAGGCCCCGACCAGGCGCATGATGCCCGTTTCCCGGCGTCTGTTGTAGGCCGACAACCGGACGGTGTTGCCGATCAGCAGGGCGGCGGCGAGCACCAGGACGATGGCCACGATGACGGCGGCCCATCTCAGGGTGTCGAGCATCTCGAAGAACTTGCCGATCAGGTCCTTGTGGTTGATCACCTGGGCGACGCCGGTCTTCCCGGTCAGCGCCTGGATCACCGGCTGGTAGTTGTCGGGGTCGTGCAGCTTCACGCGGAACGACTCCGGCATGTCCTCGGCCCGGGCGGCCTGGACGAGCGCCTGGTTGCTGCCGAAGGACTGCTGGAAGTTCTTGTAGGCCTCCGTCTGGTTCTCAAAGATCACGTCTTTGACACCCTGGATGCCCTGGATCTCGCCCTTGAGCGTCTCGACCTGGGCCGGGGTGGCTCCCTTGCCCTTACAGGCGGGCATGGCGGAGTCCTTGCTGCACAGGAAGACCGAGATCTCGACCTTGTCGTACCAGAAGGTCTTCATCATGCCGACCTGGGTGTTGATCATCAGGCCGACACCCAGCATCGCCATGCCGACCGCGACCGTGATGATCACTGCGATGGTCATGGTCAGGTTGCGGCGGAGGCCGATCCAGACCTCGGAGAAGATGAAGTTCGCCCGCATGTTGTGTCTGTAACTCCCTGTCAGTACGCCTGGCCGTAGACGCCACGCGACTGGTCGCGGACGATCTTGCCGTCCTCGAGTTCCACGACCCTCTTGCGCATGGAGTCGACGATGGCCGCATCGTGCGTGGCCATCACGACCGTCGTACCGGTCCGGTTGATGCGGTCGAGCACCTTCATGATGCCGATGCTCGTCGCGGGGTCGATGTTGCCCGTCGGCTCGTCGGCCAGCAGGATCATTGGCCTGTTGACGAAGGCGCGGGCCATGGCGACACGCTGCTGCTCGCCGCCGGACAGCTCGTCGGGCATGCGGTGTGCCTTGCCTTCGAGGCCGACCAGCTCGATGACTTCCGGGACCACCTTGCGGATGAACCGCCGCGGCTTTCCGATGACCTCGAGCGCGAACGCCACGTTCTCGTAGACGTTCTTGTTCGGGAGCAGGCGGAAGTCCTGGAAGACGCAGCCGATACGGCGGCGCAGGTGCGGCACCTTGAAGTTCGACAGACGGGCCAGATCCTTGCCGGCGACATGGATCGCACCCGAATTGGGTCGTTCTTCCTTGAGGATCAGGCGGAGAAACGTGGACTTGCCTGATCCGGACGGACCGACGAGGAACACGAACTCGCCCTTGTCCACGTCAACGGAGACGTGGTCGAGAGCGGGCCGGTTCTGGTTCGCGTAGACCTTGGTGACATTATCGAAATGGATCACGAGAGCATCACGGCATGCCAGTCTAGGGGTCAGGACGGAAGCAAGGGTGGCACATGCCCACTTCCCGCCGCGGCCCACCGGGGGCGTCCATCTTTACTGATGATCGACGTTCCGATTGGCCAGAGCACAGTCTAGGGGGAAGACTGGCATGGAACGTCCATAACGGAAACAAAACGATTGTGCGGCTACACTTGGGGCTGACATGAGTTGCGAAGACCTCGTCTGCGCGCGCTGCGCCCATCCGGTCATCGAGGGCCGCTGCGCACTTTGCCGCGCCAACCGCGACCGGATGCACCAGCACGGATTCGGCGGGCTCTCACCCGCCGTGATCATCCTGGTGCTGCTCGTGCTCCTCTTTTTCGCCCTCGCGGCCAGGCACCTAATGGGCGCCTGACTCCTGACGGCGCATCCAGCGGATCTCCGACTCGATGAACCCGTCCAGGTCGCCGTCGAGCACGGCGGTCGGATTGCCCGCCTCGGTGCCCGTGCGCAGGTCCTTCACGATCTGGTACGGGTGCAGCACGTAGTTACGGATCTGCGTGCCCCATGAGGTGGTGGTGGCGCCGCGCAGCTCCGACATCTTCTCCGCCTCCTCCTGCCGCTTGCGCTCCAGCAGCTTGGCCTGCAGCACGACCATCGCAGTGGCGCGGTTTTGCAGCTGGGAGCGCTCGTTCTGGCAGGAGACCACGATGCCGGTCGGCAGGTGGGTGATGCGCACCGCCGAGTCGGTGGTGTTGACGCCCTGGCCGCCGGGACCGCTGGAGCGGTAGACGTCGATGCGGAGCTCGTCCTCGTTGATGTCGATGTGGTCGGTCTGCTCCACGACGGGGACGATGTCCACGCCCGCGAAGGAGGTCTGTCGCCGGCCCTGGTTGTCGAAGGGGCTGATGCGGACCAGCCGGTGGGTGCCGTGCTCGCCGCGGAGCGTGCCATAGGCGTAGGGGGCCTTGACGCTGAAGGTGGCGGACTTGATGCCGGCCTCCTCCGCGTAGGAGGTCTCGTAGACCTCGGTGGAGTAGCCCTTGCGCTCGGCCCAGCGCAGATACATGCGCAGCAGCATCTCCGCCCAGTCGGCCGCGTCGACGCCGCCGGCCTGGGAGTTGATCGTGATCAGCGCCTCGCGCGCGTCGTACTCGCCCGACAGCAGCGTGCGGACCTCCATCGCGCCGATGTCGGTGCGCAGCGTGGCCAGCTCCTTATCGGCCTCGGCCCGGGTGTCCTCGTCGCCCTCCTCGGCGGCCAGCTCGTAGAGGACGGTGATGTCCTCAAGGCGCCGGCTGAGGCCCTCGACCCGGTTGAGCTCGCCCTGAAGGTGGGAGAGCTTGCTCGTCACCTTCTGCGCCTGGTCGGGGTCGTCCCACAGATCCGGCGCGGCGACCTGCTCCTCCAGCTCCGCGATCTGCTTGCGCATCGCGTCGAGGTCGAGCACGTCCTGAATGCTCCGGAGCGTGCCCGCGAGCTCGTTGATCTCTTCTGCCGGATCGATGAGTGCCACGTCTCCCAAGGGTACGCGACCCTCGCCCGCCCGAATAACATGGCGAGGTGCGTGCTTACGGTCGGCGGAAGGTGCTGGCGCTCGCCGCCGGCCTGCTGGCCGCGACGGTCGCCTGCTCGGGCTCCCCTGACACCACGCCCACGCGGGCCGCGAACGTCACCGGCGGACCGGTCACCGCCACGCCCACGACCTCGCCCGAGGCGCCCGCCATCACGCCGGACGAGGCGCGCGAGATCTTCACCGAGATCACCGCGACCGACGACGTGCTGCGCCGGGCCGGCGACCTCAGGTTCGCCGTCGACCTGACCCGCGACGGGCTGCGCGACCTCACCTCCGCCGCGTTCGACTCCAGCGGCGGCCGGCCGCCGCTGCACACGTGGGGGCAGCCGACGATGCTCGTGCCGCGCTTCCCCGCGGACGCGACGTCGCCGTGGTTCAGCGTGCTGGTGCCGCGCGACGGGCAGCCGACGTTCCTCATCTTCGCGAAGTCGAGCGACAAGTGGCGGCTGAGCTCGGCGGCGCGGCTGCTGCCCGGGGAGAAGGCGCCGGAGGTCGAGGTGGACGCCCAGGGGTATGCCACGGCGGTGCCGCCGGACGACAAGGGCGTGCTGATCGGGCCCAAGTTCATGGCGCCGCTGCATGCCACGGTGGCCGAGGCGGGCTCGGGTGGGGTGGCCGCCGATCTGCTGTCGGCGGGGCCGTACACGACGGACATCGCCTCGCAGATCGCCGAGGACCGGGCGCGCTGGGAGCAGGACGGGTTCACCTACGACTCGATCCTGAGCGCGGGCGAGAACCCCGTGTTCTCGCTGCGCACCAAGGACGGCGGCGCGCTCATCCAATACTCGCTGACCAGGACCTCCACCACCACGCCCGCGACGAAGAGCGCGGAGAGCGACGGCATCCCGGTGCCGGACGACGCGCGGTGGGCGATCTCGGACGCCAAGCTGCGGCGGTCGCTGAAGGTGTCGGAGATCCACCAATATGCGACGTCGGTCCCGCCGGCGTCCGCGCCAACGCGCGCCGAAGTGATCGCCCACGACGGCGGCGTCACGCGCGCCTCTGGTGACTAACCCCTCTCCATCCCTTACGGCAAGCCAAGTGGGCGCCTCCCGCCGCAGCGGGTGGCCGCCGATCGTCGGGCGCTTCTCACGTCGGACGTGGCAGCGCGCCGCGACGCCGCGCCGTTGACCGGTCCCGGGCCCAGATCGGACCCGGGACCGTCAGGTGTCACCCCGCGTGTGGCAGGTTGCTGGCCGAGACCAGGGTCCGGATGGCGCGGAGGGCGACCGACAGGGTGGCGAGGTCGAAGTTGTCGCTCTCCCAGATCTCCGACAGCGTCTGGCGGGCCCGCCCGACCGCCGCCGAGTTGGACTCCGACCACCGGGCCAGCCGCTCCTCCGGTGACGCGCCCGGCGCCGTGTGGGCCAGGACGTCGCGGGTGAGGGAGGCGTGCGCGGCATACAGGTCGTCGCGCAGCGCGGAGCGGGCCATGGCGTTCCACCGGTTGTCCCGGGGCAGCGCGATGACGCGTTCACGGAGCTGGGCGAGCTGCAGGCGGTCGGCGAGGTCGAAGTAGACCTCGGCCACCTCGTTGACCGGCCGGTCCGTCAGCGAGCTGACCTCGACCAGGTCGAACGTGGAGTAGGCGGGCACCATCGAGGCCGACCGCTCGGCCAGTTCCATCGGCACCCCGCGGGCCACGAACGCGTCGCGGCGCTCCTCGAAGGCGGCCAGGTCGGGGCCGGTGAGCAGCTTGGGGATGTGCGAGAGGAGCCCGTTGACGCCCTTGACGAAGAAGTTCACCGAACCGGACAGGTCCATCGGCGGGCGGCGGTTGTTGAGCAGCCACCGGGTGCCGCGTTCGGCGAGCTTGCGGGCCTCCAGGAGCATGGCGATCTGGGTGGAGGTGTCGGCCTTGTTGTCGAGCGACTCCACCGCGCGGAAGAAGCTGGCCAGGTCGAAGACCTCACGGGTGACCAGCCAGGCGCGCACGATGTCCGGCGTGGACGCGCCGCTCTCCTCGCCGAGGCGGAACATGAACGTGGTTCCGGCCGAGTTGACCAGCTCGTTCACCACGCAGGTGGTGATGATCTCGCGGCGCAGCGGGTGCGCGTCCATGTAGGAGCGGAAGCGTTCGCGTAGCGCCGACGGGAAGTACGACACCAGCCACGAGGCCAGCGCGGGGTCGTCGGGCAGGTCGGAGCCGAGCAGTTCGGCGTCGACCACGAGCTTGGTGTAGGCGAGCAGGACGGAGAACTCCGGCGCGGTCAGGCCGAGCCTGGCCTGGCGGCGTTCGGCGAGCTGCTTGTCCGACGGCAGGAACTCCAGCTCGCGGTTGACCAGCCCGTCGCGTTCCAGCTTGCGCAGGTAGCGGGCGTGGATGTGGAGCATCTCGGGGCCCTGGGCGCGGGCTGCGGCCAGGACCACGTTCTGGTTGTAGTTGTCGCGCAGGACCAGGTCGGCGACCTCGTTGGTCATCGAGGTGAAGACCTGGTTGCGCTGCTTGTCGGTCAGCTCGCCGTCGCGTACGACCTGGTCGAGCAGGATCTTGATGTTGACCTCGTGGTCGGAAGTGTCGACGCCGGCGGAGTTGTCGATGAAGTCGGTGTTGACCAGGCCGCCGTTGAGCGCGAACTCGACGCGGGCGAGCTGGGTGAAGCCCAGGTTGCCGCCCTCGCCGATGACCTTGCAGCGCAGTTCGGCGGCGTTGACCCGCAGCCCGTCGTTGGCCTTGTCGCCGACGTCGGCGTTGGACTCGGTGGAGGCCTTGACGTAGGTGCCGATGCCGCCGTTCCACAGCAGGTCGACCGGGGCCTTGAGGATGGCGCTGATCAGGTCGTTGGGCGCCATCGAGGTGATGCCGTCGGCGATGCCCAGCGCCTGGCGGATCTGCGGGGAGATCTGGACGGACTTGGCGGTGCGCGGGAACACGCCGCCGCCGGCCGAGATCAGCTCGGCGTCGTAGTCGGCCCAGGAGCTGCGCGGCAGCTCGAACAACCGGCGCCGCTCGGCGAACGAACGGTCCGCGTCGGGGTCGGGGTCGATGAAGATGTGCCGGTGGTCGAAGGCGGCCAGGAGCCGGATGTGCTGGGACAGCAGCATGCCGTTGCCGAAGACGTCGCCGGACATGTCGCCGATGCCGGCCACGGTGAAGTCGGTGTGCTGGATGTCCACGCCGGTGGTGCGGAAGTGGTACTTCACCGACTCCCAGGCGCCGCGCGCCGTGATGCCCATGGCCTTGTGGTCGTAGCCGACGGACCCGCCTGAGGCGAACGCGTCGCCGAGCCAAAACCCGTACTCCTTGGCCACGCTGTTGGCGATGTCGGAGAACGTCGCGGTGCCCTTGTCGGCGGCGACGACCAGGTAGGTGTCGTCACCGTCGTGCCTGACGGTGTCCGGCGGCGGCACGACCTTGCCGTCGACCAGGTTGTCGGTGACGTCGAGCAGGCCGGAGATGAAGGTGCGGTAGCAGTCGATGCCCTCCGCCATCAGCTCCTCCCTGCCGCCGCCGGCCGGCGGGCGCTTGACCACGAAGCCGCCCTTGGAGCCCGTGGGCACGATGACGGTGTTCTTCACCATCTGCGCCTTGACCAGGCCGAGGATCTCGGTCCTGAAGTCCTCCATCCGGTCCGACCAGCGCAGGCCGCCGCGCGCGACCTTGCCGAAGCGCAGGTGGACGCCCTCGACCCGCGGCGAGTAGACGAAGATCTCGTACTTCGGCCGGGGCAGCGGTAGCACGCTGATCGCCAGCGGGTCGAACTTCAGCGCGATGTACGCCTTGCGCTGCCCGTCGGCACCGGACTGGAAGTAGTTCGTGCGCAGGGTGGCCTGGATCATCTCCAGGTAGGCCCGCAGGATGCGGTCCTCGTCGAGCGAGGCCACCTCGTCCAGCGCGCCCAGGATCTCCTCGGTCAGCGCCTCGACCAGGTCGGCGCGGACGTCGTCGGCCCGCCGCGGGTCGAGCCTGGCCTCGAACAGGCGCACCAGCAGCCTGGCCAGCCGTACGTTGCCGCCGAGCACACGTTCCATGTAGCGCTGGCTGAAGGTGGTGCCGGCCTGGCGCAGGTACTTGGCGTAGACGCGCAGGATCTCGACCTGTTCCCAGGTGAGCCCGGCCAACAGCACGAGCGCGTTGAAGTTGTCGGCCTGGATCTCGCCCTTCCACAGCGCGCCGAGCGCGTCCTGGAACAGGCGCTTGAAGTCGTTGCGGTCGACCTCGGGCGAGGGTGTGTAGTGCAGCCCGAAGTCGTAGATCCAGGCGTTCTTGGTGGCCGGGTCGTTGTCCCTGTCGACCTCGTACGGCCGCTCGTCGACCACCTCGACGCCGAGGCGCTGGATGAGCGGGAGCACCTTGGACAGGGAGATCGGGGTGCCGAGCTTGTAGATCTTGAGCCGGCGCTCGCCCTCGGCGGCGTCGTAGGGCTCGTAGAGGTTGATCCCGACCTCGCCGTCGGTCGCGCCGACGAGCTGCTCCAGCCGGCGCAGGTCGACCACGGCCATCTTCGGCGGGAAGTCGGCCTTGTAGCCCTCGGGGAAGGCCGACTGGTAGCGCCGGATGAGCCCCGGCGCCTCCTCCTCCGAGGTCATCTCGGACAGGGCGGTCGCCAGGTCGTCCTCCCAGGAGCGGGTGATCGCGGCCAGCCGCGACTCCAGCTCCTCGACGTCCACGCCGGGGGGCGGGAGCTGCTTGCCGCGCTCGCCCCGCACTACCAGGTGCAGACGGGCCAGCGCGGACTCGCCGATCATCGCGCTGTAGTCGAGCGAGCTGCCGCCGAGGGCCTTGAGCAGGAGCTCCTGCATCTTGAGCCGGACCTTGGTGGTGTAGCGGTCGCGCGGCAGGTAGATGAGGCAGGAGATGTAGCGGCCGTAGTCGTCGCGCCGCAGGAACAGCCGGACCTGCTTGCGCTCACGCAGCCGCAGCACGCCCATCGCGATCGGGACCAGCTGCTCGACGGAGGTCTGGAACAGCTCGTCGCGCGGGAAGGTCTCCAGAATCTCGATGAGGTCCTTGCCGTCGTGGCTGTCGGCGGCCAGGCCCGCCTGGTCCAGCACCTCGGCGAGCTTACGGCGCAGCACCGGGATACGGGAGATCGACTCGTTGTACGCCACGTGCGTGAACAGGCCGAGGAAGCGGCGCTCGCCCACGACCTCGCCGTCGGGCGAGAAGAGCTTGACCCCGATGTAGTCGAGGTAGGCGGCCCGGTGGACGGTCGCCCGCGAGTTGGCCTTGGTGATGATGAGCAGCTGCTTCTCGCGGGCCTTGGCGCGTACCTCGGCCGGCAGGGTGGAGAAGCTTTCCGAGCCGACCCGGTCGTCACGCAGGATGCCGAGCGCCGCGCCGGGCAGGGAGCGCAGCGCGTCGCCCTCCTCGGTCTCCTCCAGGCGGTACTCGCGGTAGCCGAGGAAGGTGAAGTGCCCGTCGGCCAGCCAGCGCAGCAGGTCGAGGCTGTCCTCGACCTCGGCGGGCTCCAGCGGCGGCGGATTGAGCGTGAGGTCTTCAGCGGTCTGCACGGCGAGGGCCCGCATCTTGGCGAAGTCCTCGACCGCGTGGCGCACGTCCGACAGCACGCGCAGGACGTCGGCTTCAAGGCCCCTGAGCACCTCGGGGTCGGCCTGCCGGTCGATCTCGATGTGGATCCACGACTCGACCAGCATCTGCCCGGTCACGTCCTCCTGGCCGCGGCCGAGCATCTTGCCCGTCATGTCGCGGCGTACCCGCATCTGCGGGTGGACGACCAGATGGATGCCGATGTCGAGGCGGTCCAGCTCCATCGTCACCGAGTCCACGAGGAACGGCATGTCGTCGGTGACGACCTCGACCACCGAATGGCCGGGATCCCAGCCGTTGTCCTCCAAAGTGGGGGTGAACGCCCTGACCACCGCCCTGCCCTGCGGGCGCACTTCGGCCAGCTGCTTGTGCGACATCGCCGGGCCGTACACGTCAATGGGGTTGCGGTCGAGCAGGTCCTCCGGGGCGACATGCCGGTAGTAGACGCGCAGGAAAGCCAGCGCCTCGTCGGGGGTCACATGGTCGTTTCCGGCGGCGCATCTCTGGGCGGCTCGCTGGAGCAGCTCATCCTTGGCCTCGTCGAGCGGCATCTCGCTCTCACTCCTTTGTGAGGGTTTGCCAAACATCGCCTGGCTGGTCATAGCCAGGCTCTCAGTTCCCACAGCAAGGGGAAGTAGTGCAGGCGCGTCCTGCCTCGCAGGTAGGGCGCGCCGGTCGAGCCTCCGGTGCCGGACTTGGTGCCGATCTGGCGCTCGACCATCTGGACGTGCCGCATCCGCCAAAGCTGAGCGGTCTCGTCGTGGGTCAGCAGGTCTTCGGCCAGTTGCCACAGGTCGTCGTGCGACCGGCGGTCCCTCGCCACGGCCAGCAGCGAATCCATGATCTCCGCGTCGGAGACCGGCAGATCACGCTGGGAGAGGGCGGTGAGATAAGCATCCCACAGCGAGGGCTCGATGAGCCGCCTGCGGAGCCTGGCGAGTTCTTCCTCGCTGGCGTCCCTGAGGCGGTCGAGATAGCGGGCGTCCTTGGCGCCGGACAGGAACTCCAGCTCGCGAAACTGCACCGACTGGAATCCGCTGGCCGGTGACAGCTTCGAGCGGAACTCCAGGAAGTCCTGGGGCGTCATCGTCTCCAGGACCTGGACCTGCTCGACGAGCACGCGTTCAACGGAGTGCACGCGCTGGAAGACGTGCCGGGCCTGCCACAGCTCGCCGTTGAACATGGCCGAGCGGGCCGCCTCCAGCTCGTGCAGGAGCAGCTTGAACCACAGCTCGTAGACCTGGTGCACGGTGATGAACAGCAGCTCGTCCGGGGCCTGCGATTGGGGTTGCTGCTGTGCGAGCAGCTCCGTCAGGCGCAAATAGCCACCGTAGGACAGCTGCCCGCCCTCTTCGCCGAACCGCCTGTCCGGGGGATCAGCGTTGAACCCCACCGGGCACCTCCCCCAACTTCTACCGGCCGTACCGATACCACCTCAAAAGGAACCCCTACGTCAATGTGAGTCTTCCGAGGCGGTGGGGGAATGCTTCAGTTCGTCCAGCAGCTCGGGAACCTCACTCAGCTCCCTGAGCTGCACCTGACAGTCTTGGCACGCGTCGAGGTGGCGCTCGAACGCCTCATGCTCCTCTTCGTCCAGGACACCGAGGACATAAGCCGCCACCTCGTGGTGCATCAGCCAGCTGCCCCCTTCTCACGCAGAAGTTCGCGCAGTGCCCTGATCCCGTAGTAGAGACGGGACTTGACAGTGCCGGGCGGGATCCCCAGAATCTCCGCCGCTTCACTTATCGTACGATCCCGTAGGTAGGTCTGTTCAATGACTTCGCGGTGTTCGTCCGACAGAGCGCGCAGCGCGTCCGCGACGACGATCGCCGACAGCGCGCGATCGGAGGCGTCGGGCACGGCGACGGTATCCACCTCCGGGGGTTCTACCTCCTGCGGCCGGGCGCTGCGGCGGCGGCGCCCGTCGATCACGATACGGCGGGCCACTGTCAGCAGCCACGCCCAGATGAGGCTGGGTTCCCATTGCAGTCTCGCCGAATTCCGCCAGGCGCGGACGATCGTCTCCTGGACGACGTCCTCCGCCCATTGGAGGTCGTTTCCGGTCGCCTTGCGCACGTGACGCAGAAGCGGGCCGCGAAACTCCTGGTAGAGCACCAAGATGCGATGCTCCTCGTCGGCGTCTGTACCGTCGAAGTGAGCTAGCACGGCCCACATCTTTACACCTTCGTTACCACTTCGGTAGTCACTCCGATAACTCCAGTCATTTCTGACTATCTCGCCCCAAGAGGTGAACCGCCCCCCGCAAACCCGCGTATCCCCGACCATGCGTAGGTTTCGCCGCCGTTTGGGGGCGGGAGAGTTCTTCATGCTCGGCTCGTTCGCCGTGGCGGCCGTGGTGACGGTCCTGCTGGTGCTGCCTCCCGGCAGCACAACAGCGCAGGCGGGCTGGACGATGACGGACTCGGGCCCGCTCGGGCCGGCCGACCGCGATCTTCTGATCAAGGTACGGCAGGCCGGACTCTGGGAGATCCCCACCAGCCAGCAGGCCCAGCAACGCGGCCAGAGCGCCCGGCTCAAGGAGGTCGCCGGGCACATCATCGAAGACCACCTCAAACTCGACGTCGAGGTCAGAGCCGTGGCAGCGGAGCTCGACGTCGCGCTGCCCAGCACCGCCTCGGCCGACCAGCAGACCTGGATGGCGCAGATCTCCGCCGCCTCGGCCGCCGACTACGACCGCGAGTACACCAACCTGCTGCGCCAGGCGCACGGGAAGGTCTTCGCGGTCGTGGCGGCCGTCCGGGCGGGAACGCGCAACGACGAGGTCAGGAAGTTCGCCGCCAAGGCGAACGCCGCGGTGCTCAGGCACATGACGCTGCTGGAGTCGATCGGCCTGGTCAACTACTCCGACCTGCCCGAACCTCAGGCACCGCGCTAACCCAAGGAGAGATGCGATGAGCAGATCCAAACCTGTGGCCGCGGTCGTGTCCGCGCTGGCCCTGGTGGCCGGCGGGCTGGTGTCCGCGGCCGTCATCGGCGTGGTCCCCGCGCGGGCCGACCACTGCGATCCGGCCGAGCAGGGCCGCCAGCAGTCCCAGAACCGCCAGGCCGACCGGCAGAACCCGGACGACCAGAACCAGCAGGACAACCCCCAGCTCGACCAGCAAGGCGACCAGAACCAGCAGGGCAACCCTCAAGGCGACCCTCAGGGCAACCAGGACCAGCAGGACGACTTCGGCGCGGGTGGCGGCATCCTGTCTCCGGATCCCGAGCAGGCGGACAGCCGTACCCGATCGCGGGAACCCAGCAGGGCGCCCACCCGCACCCCGTCACAGAACCCCAGCCAGGACCCCAGCCAGGACCCGAGTCAGGACCCGTCGCAGGACCCCAGCCAGGACCCGAGTCAGGACCCCTCGCCGTCGCCCTCCCCCAGCGAAAGTGACAGCGCCGAGGAGGAGTGCGCCGACCTGGGACCGTTCGTGGAGGACTTCATCGATATCAGGCGGGTGCGGCCGAACTCGCGCGGCAACCTCCTGCAGGCCAGGGGCTCGTTCGTGTCCGCGTGCGGCACCAACGGCAACGGCCACAACAACCCCGACAACTTCATCGTCGCGCCGGGTGTCCGCAACGGCGCCCACCACCTGCACGACTACGTGGGCAACCTGTCCACGGACGCCTTCTCCACCGACCAGAGCCTCGCCGCCGCCGGCACCACCTGCCGCCTGGGCGACAAATCCACATATTTCTGGCCGGTGCTCCGAGACCGCAAGGTCGACGACAACACCAGCGACCCGGACGGAAACGTCGGCCGCGTGCTGCGCCCCCGCTCGGTCACGCTGCAGTTCCGCGCGGCGTCCAACAGCCGGGTCGTCGCCATGCCGAGGTTCCTCAGGCTGATCACCGGTGACGCCAAGGCCGCCACGAACGGCGGCGCCAACGCGCGGGCCCAATGGACCTGCACCGGCTTCACCAACCGGATCACCACCCAGTACCCGCTGTGCCCGCGCTTCAGCCAGGTCGTCCGCGTCCTGGACTTCCCCAGCTGCTGGGACGGGCAGAACACCGACAGCGCCAACCACCGCACCCACGTGGTCTTCCCCAGCCAGGGCAGATGCCCCCAGGGCACCCGGGCCGTACCCCAGCTCCGGATGGTCCTGACCTACACCGTCCCGCAGGGCGCCTCCTACGCCCTCGACGCCTTCCCCGAACAGAAGCACAACCCGGTCACCGACCACGCCGACTTCGCCAACGTGATGCCGGACCGGCTGATGGCCTTCGCCGTCAACTGCATCAACCGCGGGCGCCGCTGCTAGGCGCCCCCGGCGACGGCGCTCCCCCGAGTCGCACCCTCAACCGACCCTGGGAGGAACGCATGCTCCACCGACGAAATCCCCGGCACGCGCCGTCCAAGCTGGACACGCGACCGGTCCGCCTCGGCCTCACCGCCGGGATCACCGCACTGCTGCTGTCCGGCTACGCGCTGGCCAGATCGCCACGCGGGCTGGAACTGCTGGGCTTCCTCGATTTCTACGTAGGCGTGATCGCTCTGGTGACGCTGACCGCGACCGTGGCCCTCGGCCTCATCGCCACCGAACGGGTCTTCCTGTCCGCCCGCCACCGCGTGTACGCCCAGTTCGCCCACCGGATCGTGGCCATGGCCGGGATGGGGGCACTGGCAGTGCACGTGGCGTTGAAGATCGAACGGCCGCCGGTACTGGGCGCGATCGCGGCCGGGCTCCTCGTCATCTCCGCCACCAGCGGGCTGCTGCGCGGCATGTTCGCCGGCTCGCCGCAGCCCTGGATCTGGCGCTCGCTGCACGCCTGCGCGTACCTGGCCTGGCCGGTCGCCGTCCTGCACGGGCTGACCGCCGGGCGGGCGCCATCGGCATGGGTGAGCTGGTCGTACGTGGCCTGTCTCGCGGCCGTGGGCGCGGCTCTGCTGGTACGGGTCGTGGCCACGATGGTGCGGCCGCCGGCCGTACCAGAACCGGTGGAGACGCCGGAAGCGGTGCCGCAGACGCGCACCGAACCCAAGGTCACCGAGGCGCCCGTCAGCCTCGACGCCGCTCGCCGGAAGTTCCGGGCGGCGGGCTGAGAAAGGAGTCCCACCGATGATTCCGCACAGGGTGCCGCGCGTTCAGCGGCTCGGCCCCGCCAGGCTCACCGCCGGCCTCGACCACTGCCGGCGGCTCGACCTGCCCGCCCACCGCACCGTCCACGGCACACCAGCCCCACGCGACCTCGAGAACCTCCTCGCCCAGGTCGAGGAGGTCGACCTGAGGGGGCGCGGCGGGGCGGCCTTCCCGTTCGCCCGCAAGATGCGGGCCGTCGCCGAGGCGGCCGGCGCGCGCGAGAGCGTCGTGCTGGTCAACGCCGTCGAAGGCGAGCCGGCCAGCTCCAAGGACGCCATGCTCCTCGTCCGCACGCCCCACCTGGTGCTCGACGGCGCGGTGCTCGCCGCCGAGGCGCTCCACGCCCGCGAGGTGGTCATCGCCACCGTCGAGGGCGAGGTGGCCGAAGGGTCCATGGCGGCGGCGGTGGCCGAACGCAAGGCCGCCGCCGTCGCCGGCGCCGAAGAGAGCCACCTGCGCATCCGCGTCGTCGGGCTGCCGGAACGGTTCGTGTCCGGTGAGGGCGGCGCGCTGGTGCGCGGGGTCAACGGGCTCGAAGCGACGCCACCCGGACGCAAGAAGCGGGCCAGCAGCTCCGGCGTCAACGGGCTGCCGACACTGCTGTCCAACGCCGAGACGTACGCGCAGGTCGCCGTACTGGCCGAGCTCGGCACCGAAGGCTACGCCGACGCCGGAACCTCCCGCGAACCCGGCACCCTGCTGCTCACCGTGAGCGGCGGCGCCGCGTCCGAGTCGGTCGTCGAGGTGGCGGCGGGCATGCCGCTGGCGACCGTACTGGACCTGTGCGACGCGGAACCCGGCGACGGCGTGCTCGTCGGCGGCTACCACGGAGCCTGGTTAGACCCCGCGGCCGCCGCGGCCGCCACCATCTCCCGCGAGGGCATGAAACTGGCCGGAGGAGAACTCGGGGCCGGGATCGTCGTCCCCATCGGCACCGCCACCTGCCCGCTCGGGGAAGCCGCGCGGGTGGCGTCGTACCTGTCGGCGCAGTCGTCGGGTCAGTGCGGTCCGTGCCGGCTAGGGCTGCCGGACGTCGCCCGGGCGCTGGGCTCGCTGGCGGGGGGGTCGGGGTCCCCCGATGCGGTACGGCGGGCCGTACGCGCGATCGAGAGACGCGGCGCCTGCTTCCACCCGGACGGGACCGCGCGGTTCATCCTGTCGGCACTGGACGTGTTCGCCGACGACATCGCGGCCCACCAGGACGGAGGAAGCTGCGGCCGCCCGGTGCGCGGCGTCCTGCCCTTGCCCGAGGAGGTGGCGGAACCGGAGTACAGGCTGGGCGTCGACTGGACCCGCTGCCAGGGCCACGGCCTGTGCGCCCACCTACTCCCCGAGTTCGTGGAACTCGACGATTTCGGCTACCCAAGCTTCCGGCCAGTGCCGGAATGGATGCTGAAGGAGGCCAAACGAGCAGTAGGCATGTGCCCCGCCCTTGCCCTCCGCCTAGCCTGAAAAGCTCGGACCTCGCTGCGCTCGGGCTGTCTTACTCTGGGCCCACCCGTTGCCCGGCCAAGTGGTTGGGCAGTTGGAGCCCGCCCCGATGCAAGGTGCTCCGCTACGCTCCGCGCGCACTCCCAGTCGGGCCGAGGCCCGACCCCTGTAGGGCCTCGCTCCGCTCGGGCTGCCTTGCTTTGAGATTCCCACCCGTTGCCCGGTTGGGTGGTCGGCCCGATCACGCCCACCCCCAACCGGCGCAGTGTGTGATCGATCCCGGGCACCGGATTGCAACCCCGTCAAACTCACTTCAGAGGCCATCGGCTCCTGGGTCGCGCGCAGACCTGCGCGCGCCCGCTCACGTTGAGCCTCGTCCTCGCGTTCCTGCGTCTTCTTTGCTTCCCGCCTCTCCCAGCCGCGATCCAGTACCAAGCCCGCAACCGCTGCGACCGTTCCCCCAACCACCGCCGTTACGCCGGCGGCAGGAGTGCCCTCCGCCAACGCACCAGCCAAGGCGGCACCCGCTGCGCCGATGATGCCGAACGCGACCGGTAGCACCCAGTGGGAGCGAGCTCTGCGCATTCCCTCATCCTCAAACCGCGCCTACGTCGGGCACAGCGGGAAGGTCAAAGTCGCCGTAGGTTTTACCTTTGCCGCTGGTAGCAGATTCCTCCTCTGCCTGGTCGGCCAGGTGACGCCAAACCGGCGCGGTGCCCAGAAAAGCTGGCCGGACGGGTGGGCACCGCATGACAACAGGCGATCTACCGGCGGAGCCGATAGGCCAAGCCCCGGACGTCAACCAGATGCCCGGGGCCGGAAGGCAGGCTAGCGGGACTAACCCAACAACCAGGTCGAGGTCAGGACGCCACCGGATTGGGAGCGGCAGGCTGCGCAGGTTGAGTGACAGCGAGTTTGCGGGCCAACCTCAACCGGTAAGCGTCCAGAACCACAGCCACCAGAATGACCAGCCCAGTAATGATCTGGCGTTCGAAGTCGGACACCCCCATCAGCAACAGCCCGTTAGTGAGGACACCCAGCAGACAGGCGCCCAAGAAGGTGCCGACCATGGAACCGCGCCCGCCCATCAGCGAAGCCCCGCCGATCACCACGGCCGCGATAGCGTTCAGCTCGTAGCCCTGGCCAAGGATCGGGCTGGCGATGTTCAGGCGGGCCATGTAGAGGATCGCCGCGATGCCGACGGTGAACCCGGCGATGACAAAGGCCGCGATCTTGATGCGGGACGTCTTGTGCCCGGACAGGCGTACGGCTTCCTCGTTGTTGCCCGTAGCGTAGATGAGGCGCCCGAACACCGTCCTGGACAGCACGAACCACCCGGCTCCGGCCAGCAGCACGGCCACCCAGAACACGGCGGGGATGCCGATCAGGGTGAGGGTGCCGAAGTCGTTCAGGGCGGCGGGGAGGTTGTAGATGGTGGCGGCGTCGGTGTAGCGCTCGGCCGCGCCGCGGGCGATGTTGAGCATGGCCAGGGTCACGATGAACGACGGGACCCGCCACTGTTCGGAGATGAAGCCGTTCAGCCAGCCGACGACTCCGCCGACGAGCACGCTGACCAGGATCGCGCCGATCAGGGTCGCGGGGGATGAGGATCCGGCCATCATGGTGCCGGAGACGACGGCGCACAGCGCCATCGACGAGCCCACCGACAGGTCGATGCCGCCCACCAGGATCACGAACGTCATGCCGACGGCCAGCACGGTGTTCAGCGTGATCTGGGTCATGATGTTGCGGAGGTTCTGCTCGGTGGCGAAGTTCGGGGCGGCCAGGACGAAGAATCCCGCGAGCACCACCAGGGCGACACCGATGCCCGCCTCGCCGAGGACGAGCCGTTTGATCATGGTTTTTCACCGTTCTTGAGGTAGCCGGAGTAGGCCAGCGTGAGGATGTGCTCGGCGTCGAAGTCGGCTCTGGCCACCTCTCCGGCGATCTTGCCGCGGGAGAAGACGAGGATGCGGTCGCAGATGCCCATCAGCTCGGGCAGGTCGGAGGAGACGACGAGCAGGGCTTTGCCCTCGGCGGCCAGGCCGAGCAGGAGCTCGTGGATCTCGTATTTGGCGCCTACGTCGATGCCTCGGGTGGGTTCGTCGACGATGAGCACGTCGGATCCGGCGTTGAGCCATTTGGCCAGGACGACCTTCTGCTGATTGCCGCCGGACAGCGTGCGCACGTGCTGGGAGACTCCGGCCGAGCGCAGGTGCAGGCGGCTGCCGTACTGCTGGGCGAGGGCGCGTTCCCGCTTGAAGGACAGCAGGGCGCCGCGCAGCTTGGCCAGGGTGACGTTGGCGCTGATGGGCAGGTCCAGGACGAGGCCCTGTGACTTGCGGTCCTCGGTGAGCAGGCTGATGCCGTGCCGCACGGCGTCCTTGGGGTGCCGGACTCGGACTTTACGCCCGTGAAGCTCGATGGTTCCGGCCAAGGCCGTGTCCGCGCCGAAGATCGCGCGCATCGCCTCGGTACGGCCCGCCCCCACCAGCCCGGCGAACCCCACCACCTCCCCTGCCCGCACCGAGAACGACAACGGCCCGTCGAAGCCGCTCACCCGCAGCCCCGTGACCTTGAGCATCTCCTCGCCCGCCGCCCGCTCCGGCAGCGGCGGATATTCCTGGGCCAGATCCCGCCCCACCATCGCCCGCACCAGGTCGGGCGCGGTGACACCGGCCATGGGACGGCTGACGACGCTGCGGCCGTTCCGTAGCACGGTCACCCGATCGGCCAGCTCCAGCACCTCCTGCAGGTGGTGCGAGATGTAGACGATCGCGACGCCGCGCTCGCGCAGCCCGCGCAGGATGCCGAACAGCCGCCCGGACTCGCGCGAGGTGAGCGTCGCGGTCGGCTCGTCCATGATCAGGAGCCTGGCCTCGGTGGAGATCGCCTTGGCGATCTCCACGAGCTGCATCTGCGCGATGCCGAGCCGTTCGACGGGGGTGTCGGGCGCGACGTCCAGCCCGATCTCGGCCAGCAACGCCGCCGCGTCCGTGCGCAGCCGCCGCCGGTCGACCACTCCGGCCTTGCGCGGGAGCGCGCGCAGGAAGAGGTTCTCGGCCACGGTGAGGTACGGCAGCAGCGCCAGCTCCTGATGAACGACCGAGATGCCCGCCGCCAGCCCGTCGGCGGCGCTGCCCGGCTTGTACGGCCGGCCGTCCAGCGTCATCGAGCCGCCGTCCGGCGGGTGGATCCCGGCCAGCGCCTTGACCAGCGTGGACTTGCCGGCGCCGTTCTCGCCGACCAGGGCGTGGATCTCGCCGGCCCGGATGTCCAGGTCGACGCCGTCCAGCGCCACCACGCCGGGGAAGCGCTTGACGAGGCCGGTGACCCGCATCATCCGACGTTGTCCTTGGTGATGAGCTTGATCTCGGTCTTCTGCCAGCCGCTGATGTTCTCGCCCGCGATCATCTTCATCGCGTAGTCGATGCCGTTGGCGGCCTGCTGCGCGCCGTACTGGTCGAGGGTCGAGACGACCGCGCCGCTCCTGACGTAGGAGGCGATGGCCGGGATGTTGTCGAACGCGGCGACCTTGATCTGCTCCTTCTTGCCCTGCTCCTCGATGGCCTTGAGCGCGCCGAGCGCCATGTTGTCGTTGGCGGCCAGCACACCCTTGATGTTCGGGTGGGCGGTGAGCATGTTGCCGAAGACGGTGTGGGCCTCGTTCGTCTCCCAGTGGGCGGTCTTGGAGTCGACCAGTTTGAGGCCGCCCTCCTTGATCGCGTCCTCGAACCCGGCCTTGCGCTGGGTGGCGTTGGCCGCGCCCGGGTTGCCCTCCAGGATGACCACCTCGGCGTCCTTGCCGACGGCCTTGACCAGCTCCAGGCCGGACTGCTTGGCGCCTTCGCGGTTGTCAGGGCCGACGAACGGCACCTTGTCCGCGATCCCGGCCGACTTCATCGCGCCTTCCTCAAGCTGGACGTCGATGTTGACGACCTTCACGCCGGAGTCGACGGCGCGCTTGAGCGGGGCGACCAGCGCGCGCGAGTCGGCCGGGGCGATGACGATCGCCTTGGCCTGCTGTGTCACGCACTTCTCGATCGCGGCGACCTGGTTGTCGATGTCGGTCTCGTTCTGGATGCCGACGACGCTCAGCGTGAGGTCGCCGCGCTTGGCCGCATGCTCTTCCGCGCCCTTCTGCATCTGCTGGAAGAACTCGTTGGCCAGCGACTTCATCACCAAGCACACGCCCGGCTTCTCACCGGGCTTGGGCGCGGCGGCGCTCTCTCCACCGGTCGTGCCGCCGCCCTCCTTGCCGCACGCGGCGAGCGCGAGGGCCAGACCGGCCACAACGACGATCTTCTTGTTCATCTGGTGTCTCCTTCAGAAGGGAACGCCCGCTTGGAGCACGACGTTGCTGTACGGCGTGGCCTCGCCGGTCCTGACGACCGCGCGGGCCTGGGCGGCAAGCCCTTTGAGCTGGGTGTGCGGGATACGTTCTGGCCGGGTCAGGACGCCGTCGAGGAAGCCGTCGGGCGACTCCTCGGCGATGTAGGCGGTCTCGACGACGAGTTCGGCGAGCACCTCGCGCAGGACGGGGAGGAAGGCCGGCTCGCCCCTGCGCCAGACGAGGTCCACCGTCTCGACGCCGGGCGGCACGGGCAGGCCGGGATCGGCCACCACGATCAGGTCGGTGTGCCCGGCCGCCGAAAGGATCTGCAGCAGGCGCGGGTGCCAGAGTCCGTCAGGGCGCATGTGGCGCCCTCCCGGCCGGCTCGCCGTACCGGATGCTCTCCAGGGGCTCAGCCATCGTCCACTCCGCCCACCGGGTCGGGACAGCCGCAGGACCCGCGCCGGATCAGCGTCGCCTCCAGCACCACCCGCTCCCCCGGCGTGACCTCGCCGCCGATCTTGGCGGCGAGCAGCTCGACGGCGCGCCGGCCGAGCTCCTCGATCGGCTGCCGCATGGTCGTCAGGGCGGGCACGGTGTACGACGAGGCGGCGATCCCGTCGAAGGAGCACAGGGCGACGTCACCCGGGACGGTCAGCCCCAGCTCGGCCGCCGCGCGCATCACGCCGATGGCCTGCTCGTCGCTGGTCACGAACAGCGCCGTGGGCCGGTCCTCCTGGGACAGCAGCTCGCGCCCGCTCAGGTAGCCCTGCCGCCGTCCGAACGGCCCGTGCGCGAGCGGCATTCGCGACGGATCGAGCCCCGCCTCGGTGAGCGCCCGCGCCCACCCGGCGACGCGGTCGACGGTGGGGTGGATGTCCTTGGGACCGGCCACGCAGCCGATGCGCCGCTGGCCGTGGCCGAGCAGGTGGCTGGTGGCCTCGTGGGCGCCGCCCTCGTTGTCGAGCAGCAGGTGGCTGGCGGGAGTGTCGTCGAGCTCGCGGTCCAGCACGATGCAGGGCACCCGGGAGGCGGCCAGCAGGGACCGCCAGGCGCGCGGGCCGTGGGCGGGGATGAGGATCAGGCCGTCGACCTGCCGGTCGATCAGGGTCCGCACGTACGCGGCCTCGCGCTCGTCGTCGTCCATGGCGTTGCCGAGCAGCAGCGTCAGGCCGTGCTCGAACGCGACGTCCTCGATCTCGCGGGCCAGCTCGGCGAAGAACGGGTTGGCGTTGTCGGGGACGACGAGCCCGATCGTGTGGGTACGGCTGGTGCGCAGCGACCTGGCCACGACGTTCGGCCGGTAGCCGAGCTCGTCGATCGCGCGCAGGATCCGTTCGCGGGTATGGGGGGCGACGTTGCGCGGCCCGTTGTTGAGCACGTAGCTGACGACGGCCTCTGAGGTGCCGGCCAGTCGTGCCACATCACGGCGTGTGACCACTGCGGGTTCGCCCTTCGGTTGAATCAACTCGTGTTGATTTCGCAGTATTCGTCCGCCTTTCCGGGATTGGCAACACGTGTAGATGGGACGTTATCCAGGTGTTACCCCAGATCGGGGCGGCAAAAATGCGCGACGGCCGGGATGACCGGCCGCCGCGCACGTCGCTACCAGGACCTGCGGGTCACACGTCCCAGGTGACCGGAAGGCTGTTGACCCCGAAGATGTCGGCCGTCTCCGGCCGCAGATCAACTTCTTCAGCCGGTACGGCCAGCCGCAGCGTCGGGAAGCGCTGGATCAGCGCGGCGAAGGCGACCTGCATCTCGATCCTGGCCAGCTGCTGCCCCAGGCACTGGTGAATACCGTGCCCGAAGGCCAGATGCCCGCCGTCCTGCCTGCGCAGGTCAAGCAGGTGCGGGTCGGAGAACCGCTCCGGGTCGCGATTGGCCGTGTGGTACGACAGGATCATCGCCGAACCCGCCGGGATGGTGTGCCCGCCCAGCTCGACGTCCTCCAGCGCCGTCCGCATGGACGACTTGGCCACGGTCAGATACCGCAGCAGCTCCTCCACGGCCCGCTCGGTGAGCGAAGGGTCGGCGCGCAGAGCGGCCAGCTGCGCAGGATTCCGCAGCAGCGCGAACGTGCCCAGCGCGAGCATGTTCGCGGTCGTGTCCAGCCCCGCCGCCAGCAGGATCAGGCTGACCCCCCGCAGCTCCTCGTCGGTCAGATCACCGTCGAGAAGATCGCTGAGCACGTCGTCGGTCGGGTTGGCCCGCTTGGCCGCCACCAGCTCGGCGAGATACGTCTGCACCGCCGTGTAGGCCGCGATCAGCTCGTCATCGGGGGTCTGACCGTCCATGAACTTCTCGACGTTCCCCTGGAAAGAACCCCGGTCCGCATAGGGCACGCCGAGGAGCTCACAGATCATGACAGCGGGGATGGGCTTGGCGAACGCGGTCACCAGGTCCGTGGACGGCCCGGCCTTCTCCATGGCGTCCAGGTGCTCGGCGGTGACCTGCTCGATCCGCTCGGTCAGCAGGCGCATGCGCCGTACCGTGAACTTGCCCGCCAGTGGCTTGCGGTAGCGGCTGTGCTGCGGGTCGTCCATCAGCAGGAACTCACCCGGCGGCGCGGGCGGCACCTCGACGTCGCCGAAGTCGATCAGCGGATGGTGGCGCATGAGCTCCTTGCGCGAGCTGAACCGCGAGTCCGCCAGGACGGATCGGACCAGGTCGTAGCCGGTGACCAGCCAGCCCTCGTGCCCGTCGGGGAAGGTGAAGCGGCTGATCGGGCCGTGGTCGCGGGCCTCGACCAGCTCCTTGGGCGGGTCGAAGGGACAGCCGGGCTGACGCGCCGCCGGCATCGCCGGGAGGGTGTGGAGAGATTCGCTCATGGCGTCCACCCTCGCCGACCGTCCTGACACGGGGCCGTCACCGCGCTGACACGAAGGTGATGCAGTCGTAACCAACCCGTCGGGCCCGTGCCTCGTCACATGAGCTGTGAACCGCCGTGACTTTCTGGGCGCCGCCGCGCTGGTCCCCCTGTCCCTCTCCACCGCGCCTCCCGACTGGGCGGGCCTGCGCCGCGGGCTCAAGGGCACCCTGGTTCGCCCCGGCGACGCCGCGTACGACCGGTCGAAGCGGCTGTTCAACCCGGCCTTCGACGGCATCCGCCCAGGCGGCATCGCGTACTGCGAAACATCGGAAGATGTTGCGAAATGTCTGGCGTTCGCCCGGCGCACCGGCGTCGCGGTCACCGCACGTTCGGGCGGGCACTCCTACGCGGGCTGGTCCACCGGCTCCGGCCTCGTCGTCGACCTGTCGCGGATGGACGGCGTCGCGCACCGCGCGGGCCTGGCCACGATCGGGCCCGGCGCCCGGCTCATGGACGTCTACACCAAGCTGGCCAGGCACGGCGTGAGCATCCCGGCCGGCTCCTGTCCCACGGTCGGCGTGGGCGGGCTGGCGCTGGGCGGCGGGATCGGGGCGGTGTCCAGGAAGTACGGGCTGACCTGCGACCGGCTGGTGTCCGCGCGGGTGGTCACCGCCGACGGGCGGATTCTGGACTGCGACGCGAACCGGCATCCCGCGCTGTTCTGGGCCTGCCGCGGCGGTGGCGGCGGCAACTTCGGCGTCGTCACCTCGTTCACGTTCCGCACCCACACCGCGCGCGAGATCGGCCACTTCTACCTGCGCTGGCCCTGGCCGAAGGCGGCCGCAGCGGTCGCCGCCTGGCAGGACTGGGCGCCGGGCGCGCCCGACGAGCTGTGGTCGTCCCTGCACCTGGTACGCGACCGTAGCGGCCTCCACGTCCAGCTGGCCGGGACCTTCCTGGGCGGCCTGACCGGGCTCAACCGGCACCTCGCCGCACTGGTGGCCAAGGTCGGGCAGCCGCAGGCCCGCACGGCACGGGTGGTCCCGTACCTGACGGCGATGCGGATCATGGCCGGCGGGCCGGGGCTGCGCACGACGTTCTCCGCCAAGTCGCACCTCGCCTACGGCAAGCTCCCCACCGCGGGCATCGCCAAGCTGGTCGCCTGGGTGGCCGGGCCGGGGCAGCACGCGGTCCTGCTGGACGCGTTCGGCGGCGCCATCGGCCGGGTGGGCGTGCGCGACACCGCCTTCCCGCACCGGGCCGCTCTCTACAGCGTGCAGTACTACGCCGACGGCACCTCCCGCACCTGGCTGCGCGGCGTCCACGGCGAGATGCGCGCGTTCCTGGGCGACCACGCCTACGTGAACTACGTCGACCCCGACCTGCGCGCGTGGCGCTCGGCCTACTACGGCCCGAACGCCGCCCGGCTGGCCGAGGTCAAGGCCACCTACGACCCGGGCCGCGTATTTCGGTTGCCTCAAGGCGTCTAGCTGGCATAAACCTGCATGCATGCGTCACTGGCCCCTGTTCGATCTCCGGATCACCACCCCGAACCTCCAGCTCCACATGCCGTCGTTCAAAGAGCTCGACGAGCTGGCCGAACGGGCCGCCGAAGGCGTGCACGCGGAGGGATTCATGCCCTTCGTCATCCCGTGGACCGAGGCCGAGCCCGAGGAGCGGGCCAAGGCGACGGTGCTCTACCACTTCAAGTCCTGGGGCACCTGGAAGCCGGAGGACTGGACGGCCAACTTCGTGGTGGTACGCGACGGCCAGGTGGTCGGCACACAGGAAGTGGCGGCGGTCGACTTCGCGGTCACCCGCGAGGTGGTCACCGGATCCTGGCTGGGCCATCGCTTCCAGGGCCAGGGCATCGGCACCGAGATGCGCAAGGCCGCGCTGCACCTGGCCTTCGAGGGGCTGGGCGCGCGCTGGGCCAGGACGGTGGCGTTCGAGGACAATCTGCCCTCGCTCGGCGTGACCAGGAAGCTCGGCTACCGGGAGGACGGCGTCCAGGTCGACAACCGCAAGGGCGAGGCGGTGCCGAGCAGGCGTTTCCGCATGGCCCGCG
Source organism: Nonomuraea endophytica (assembly GCF_014203235.1). Taxonomy (GTDB): domain Bacteria; phylum Actinomycetota; class Actinomycetes; order Streptosporangiales; family Streptosporangiaceae; genus Nonomuraea; species Nonomuraea endophytica. The sequence goes on from NZ_JACHIN010000001.1 coordinate 167,454, forward strand.
AGGACTGGAAGCCGGAGGAGGGCTACACGATCACCGGGCTGGAGCCGTGCCTGCCGCATCTGGGAGCGCGCTGATCGTCGGCAGCCGGCACGACTCGCGGCGGAACCTGCCGGGGGCCAGGCCGTACTCGCGCTTGAAGGCGTTGGCGAAGGCGAACTCCGAGCCGTAGCCGACCCGCGCGGAGATCTCCCCGAGCGGCGCGTCGCTCTCGCGCAGCAGGTGGGCGGCGGTGCCCAGCCGCCACCACGTCAGATAGCCGAGCGGCGGCTGACCGACGAGCTGCGTGAAGCGGCGGGAGAAGGCGGCCCGCGACAGTCCCGCCTCGCGGCCGAGCGACTCGACCGTCCACGGCGCGGCGGGGTCGCGGTGGATGGCGTCGAGGGCGGACCTGATCGACGGGTCGGCCAGCGCCCGCGCCCAGTTGTCGACCTTGCAGTGCTCGTGCGAGCCGTCGAACCAGGTGCGCAGGATCAGCAGCAGGAGCATGTCGAGCAGCGAGGAGACGAGCAGGTCGGCCCCGGCGCGCGGCCGGTCGATCTCGGCGCCGAGCAGGTCGACGGCGGCGCGCAGCTCGGGGTGGTGGCCGAGGCGGGCCGGCAGGTGGACGACCTCGGGCAGTGAGCGCAGGACCGGGTGGAGCCTGGAGGGGTCGAGACGATAACCGCCGCCCAGCAGCACCGTGCTGGAGCCGTCGCCGCCCATGACGGCGGAGGCGAACAGCTCGGGCCCCGCCTCGCCGCAGTCGGCCGTGGCGACCGCGCTGTCGGGCGAGTCGGCCAGCACGTAAGGGTGGCCTTGTGGGAGGAAGACGACGTCGCCGACACTGAGCGCGATGGGCTCGCCCTCGGGCGGAAGCAGCCAGCACGAACCTTGCAGAACCACCTGGAAACCGGCCGAACCCGCCGCGGCGGGGAAGGCGTGGCCCCAGGGGGCGCGCCACTCGACCCGGACCGAGTTTGCCCGCCCGACGCGCATGGAAGCGATCACGTCACTCAGCAGATCCACACCGGAAGTATAGCTCGCGAGACGCTCACGTATAAAATGCAGACGGCAGCGCATTGGATGTCTTCATCCGTTTTCCTACTCTGGAACGCATGACGAAGATCGGCATCATCATCGGCAGCACCCGTCCCGGCCGCAACGGCGAGGCCGTCGCCCGCTGGGTGCACGAACTGGCGACCAAGCGCGACGACGCCGCGTACGAACTGGTCGACCTCAAGGACCATCAGCTGCCCCACCTCGACGAGACGCTGGCCGCGGCGGCGGCTTCCGGCGTTTACGACCACCCGCACACCAAGGTCTGGTCGGAGACGATCGCCGGATACGACGGCTTCGTCTTCGTGACCCCGGAGTACAACCGGGGCACCCCGGGCGTGCTGAAGACCGCCATCGACTTCCTGTACTCCGAATGGCATGACAAGTCCGCCGGAGTGGTCGGCTACGGCGTGAGCGGCGGCGTACGCGCGGCCGAGCACCTGCGGCAGGTGCTCGGCCAGGTCAAGGTGGCCAACGTGCAGGCCGGCGTGGAGCTGCTGCTGCACGCCGACTTCGAGAACTTCAGCGTCTTCAGGCCGCGCCCGCATCAGGAGGACCAGGTCACCGCGATGCTCGACCAGGTCGTCGCCTGGAGCCGGGCGCTGGCGACGGTCAGAGTCTGAAGTGGCGCAGCACCTCGGGGTTGGCCATGGCGTCGAGGTTGGCGGCCTGCTCGACGGGGGCGCCGAGCAGGATCTTGCGCACCGGCACCTCCAGCTTCTTGCCCGACAGGGTCCGCGGGATGCCGGGCACCTCGCGGATCTCGTTGGGCACGTGCCGGGGTGACAGCTCCTCGCGCAGCGTGGTCTTCAGCGCCGTCACCAGCTCGTCGGTGAGAGTGGAGCCCTCGGCCAGCGTGACGTAGAGCAGCAGGCGGCCCTCCTGGCCGAGCTGCCCGGTGTCGATGACCAGGCTGTCGGCGATGTCCTCGAAGCGCTCGACGACCCGGTAGAACTCGCTGGTGCCCATCCGCACGCCGCCGCGGTTCAGCGTCGAGTCGGAACGGCCGTAGATCACGCAGGAGCCGTCTTCGTTGATCTTGATCCAGTCGCCGTGCCGCCAGACGCCGGGGTAGACGTCGAAGTAGCTGTCGCGGTAGCGCTCGCCGTCGGGGTCGTTCCAGAACATCACCGGCATCGAGGGCATCGGCGCGGTCAGCACCAACTCGCCCACCTCACCGATGACCGGCTTGCCCGTCGGGTCGAAGGCGGCGATCGCCGCGCCCAGCGAGCGGCACGGGATCACGCCCGCCCTGATCTCGTGCAGCGGGGTGGCGCCGACGAAGCCGGTGCACACGTCCGTGCCGCCGGAGAAGGAGCCCAGCGGCACGCCGGGCAACATCTCGGCCACCCACGCGAACCCCTCGGGCGGCAGGGGCGATCCGGTCGAGCCGATGCCCCGCAGCCGGTCGAGGCCGGCCGGCCGTACACCGGACTTCATCGAGGAGATGATGTACGGCGCGCCGACCCCGAAGTAGGTGACCCCCTCGGCGGCGGCGATCGTCCACAGGTCGTTGGGCGCCCCGTCGTACAGGACCGGCACCGCGCCCACCAGCAGGGCCCCGATGAGGTAGTTCCACATCATCCAGCCGGTGGTGGTGTACCAGAAGAACACATCCCCCTCACCGAGGTCCTGGTGGAAGGAGAGCGACTTCAGGTGCTCCAGCACCACGCCGCCGTGCCCGTGCACGATCGGCTTGGGCAGTCCTGTGGTGCCGCTGGAGTACACGATCCACAGCGGGTGGCCGAAGGGCACGCGCTCGAACTCCAGCGGCCCCTCCTCGGCGCGCAGCCCCTCCCAGCCGACCACCTCGCCGGACGGCACCGCGGCTGCGTGGCCGGGCGCCGGCTCCGCCTGCTGCGGCGGGCGGCCCTCCTCGGCGGCGGTCAGGTACGGGATCCACACGGTCGCGCGCAGCGAGGGCAGCATGGCGGCGATCTCGGCGACCGCGGCCGAGCGGTCGAAGCTCTTGCCGTTGTACGCGTAGCCGTCGACCGCGATCAGCACCTTGGGCTCGATCTGCCGGAACCGGTCGACGATGCTGGGCACCCCGAAGTCGGGCGAACCGGCCGACCAGATCGCCCCCAGCGACACGGTGGCGAGGAAGGCGATGAGCGCCTGCGGGATGTTCGGCAGGTAGCCGGCGACGCGGTCGCCGCGCCCCACGCCGAGCCGCACCAGACCGGCGCGGACCCTGCCCACCTCCGAGCGCAGCTCGTCGTAGCCGATCTCCTGGCGGGCGCCGTCCTCGGAGACGAAGACGACCGCGGTGCCCTCGCCGCTGGCGAGCGCGTTCTCGGCGTAGTTCAGCGAGGAGCCGGTGAACCACTCGGCGCCGGGCATCGTTCCCGTGATGACGGGCCCGTCACCACGCTCCCCGACCACCCCGAAGTAGTCCCAGATCGACTGCCAGAACTCCGCCGGGCTGTCGACCGACCACTGCCACACGTCCTCGTACCGCGCGCCGATCCGGTCCTGCTCGCGCAGATAGGCAGTCAGCTTGGCCCGCCCGGCCACCTCGGCGGTCGGCTCCCAGACAAGTGCACCTTCCTCAACCATGCGCCCATCCTGTCGTTCACCAGGTGGAAAGTCACACTCGACCGCCCACACATCCCGCTACCTTCTTAGGTGGTCCACCGCCATATGCGCCGCGGTGCCGATGACCGCGTCGGCCCTCGGCTGGTTCACCGCGGGGCTGAACGATCGGGTGAAAACGGCCACGGCGTAGCGACCGCCATCGGGATACTCCACTACCCCCGCTTCATTGCGAATAGTCGGCAGAGTGCCGGTCTTTCCGCTCACATCCACGTCGTCGTACGGGAAGCCCGCCGCCAGCCGGTGCGGCCACACCTGCAGCGCGAACACCTCGCGCATCCACCCGCACAACTCCGCCGAGGCCGCCTCGTCCCGCCAGATCATCGCGAACAGCCGCGTCAGCTCCCTCGGCGTGCCGCGGTTGGTCCGCGCCGGGTCCAGCGCCCGCATCCGGGCCAGCTCCTCGACGTCCTGGAACGGCCACGCGTGCCCGCTGTCCTCGGCCATGCTGTCCAGCATCGTCGCGCCGTTCATGGTCACCCGGGTGGCGTCCAGCCCGAACCCGGCCAGCATGGCGTTGACCGCCTCCAGCCCCACCCGCTCGACCAGCACGTCGGCGGAGGCGTTGTCACTGACCGCGATCATCAGGTACGCCAGGTCGCGCAGCGAGATCGACACCTCGTCCCGCATCGCCGAGAGCCCCGTCGGCCCCGACGTACGCCCGGCCACCGGCACCAGCACCCGCTCGGCCAGATCGACCCGCCCCGCGTCGGCCTGCCTGCACAGCTCCACGAGCAACGGCACCTTGAACACCGAGGCGATCGGCCTGGTCGCGTCCGGCTGGTAGCCGCACTCGCGCCCGCCGTCGATGTCGACCGCGTGCAGCCACCCCTCGACCCCGGCCGCCGCGAACACCTCGCCCAGCTCGATCTCGTTCATGCCAGCGCCCCCGGCCTGCGGCTGACCCGCCGCACGGGCGCCGAGCTCTGTTCCGCCATCCCGGCGCTCTCCTTCAGTGTTCGTACGGCTGCCGCCGAGAAGTCGGCCACCGTGTCGGAGGCCACCCGCCACGCGGTGGAGATCCGGTAGGACAGCGGCGAACCGATCAGCGGCCGCCAGGCCAGCCCCGGCGACTCCTGCCGTGGCCCGAACGCGACCGCGGCCCCGGCCATGACCAGCCCGAGACCCGACCCTTCGTGCACCTGCGCGGGAACGTACCCACGGCGACGGCATTCTGCCAGGGCCTCCGCGTGCATGCCCGGCTCGCCCTCCTTCGGCGGCATGAGCAGCTCACGTCCGGCGAGGTCGGCCAGGTGCACCTCGGCCCGCTGGGCCAGCTCGTCGCCCTCGGCCAGCAGCACGCCCTGGGGCTGGACGAGCGTCTGGCCGAAGTACAGGCCGGGGGCGGTCACCGGGTGGCGGACGACGCCGACGTCGATCGTGCCCCCGGCCAGGGCGGCCACCTGGTCGGCCGTCCAGATCTCGGCGGGCGCCAGCCGTACCTCGGGATGGCTCTCGCGGAAGCCCGCGACCAGGGCGGCGATCACCGCGGCGGCCAGGTCGGGCGGGACACCGACCTTGAGCACCGCGCCCTCGCCGTGCCTGGCCAGCTCGCGCAGGCGGTCGACCCGGGCGACGATCTCGCGGGCTTCACCGAGCAGGAGGCGGCCCGCCTCGGTCAGGCGGACCTGGCGCGCGGAGCGGTCGAACAGGCGCACGCCGAGCTCCTCCTCCAGGCGTTTGATGCGCTGGCTGAGCGGCGGCTGGGCCATGCCGAGCCGGATGGCGGCGTTGCCGAAGTGAAGTTCCTCCGCCACCACGGTGAAGTAGCGCAGGTGCCGGACAAGGTCCATGGCCAGCGATGATATCCACATTTATATCTACTCTGGTCCTATATCAATATTGGACATGGTTTGGTGGAGTCTGGTGTTCTCTGCGTCATGGCTATGACAGGGGGACCGATGCTGGGCGAGCTGCGGCAGGAAGGATCACCGCCACGGCGACGGCGGCGCAGGTGGCCGTGGGTGGTCGCCGGACTGCTGGTGCCGGCCGTCGCCGCGGGGGGCGTCGTCTGGGCCCTGCGCACCGAGGGCTCGGCCGAGGAGACCGCCGACGCCTACCTGGCGGCCTGGTCGAGCAACGATTACGCCGCCATGAAGGCGCTGGTGGCGGATCCGCCCAAGGACTTCGTCGAGTGGCACGAGCGGGTACGCCGCGACCTCAAGCTGGAACGGCAGTCGTTCGCCGCGATCAGGAGCGGCGGGGTGTTCGCCGCGAGCGCCGCCGATCTCGGCTACGAGACCTTCGGGGCCAAGCTCACCGGGCGGGGGCCCGACCTGGACTACGAGGGCAAACTCCGGCTGATCGAGAAGGACCGGCGCTGGAAGGTCGCCTGGACGCCCGCCACCATCCACCCCGAGCTCAAGCCCGGCAGGTCGCTGCGGCTGGTGACCGGCAAGGACGAGAGCGTGCCCGTCCTGGCGGCGGGCGGCACGCGCATCGACTCCACCGGCGTGCCCGGTTCCGTACAACAGATCGTGGCCGGGCTAAAGGCGAAGTACGTCGACTGGCTGAGCGTCCCCAACACCGCCAAGATCAACCTGTACGAGGACGGCGACAAGCTGGTCAAAACCCTCGAAGAGGTCAGCGCGGCTAAGCGGGAGCCGTTCCAGACCACGCTCGACCTGCGCGTGCACGCGGCCGGCGCGAAGGCGCTCCGCCTCACCAAGAAACCCGCCGCACTGGTCGCCCTGCGCCCCTCGACCGGCGAGATCCTGGCCGTCGTCAACAACCGGGGCGGGTTCGACCGGGCGCTCATGGGCAAGTACCCGCCCGGCTCCACCTTCAAGGTCGTCACCGCCTCCGCACTGGTGGCCGACGGCGTCTCAGCGGCTCAAACGGTCAAATGCCCAGCCGAGCAGAACATCGGCGGCTTCCCCTTCCACAACGCCGGCTACAAGGACTACGGCAGCCTGCCGTTCCGCGACGCCTTCGCCCACTCGTGCAACACCACGTTCGGCGCCATGACCGTGGACTCGCTCGGCGCATCCCGGCTGGCCAAGGTGGCCGGGGACTTCGGCTTCGGCGTGCCCATCAACCCCGGCGTACCCGCCGTGCGGGCCGACTTCCCCGCCGCCAAGGACGACACCGACCTCGCCTCCGCCTCCATCGGCCAAGGCCGAATCCTCGCTTCACCCCTGAACATGGCCACCGTGGCCGCCGCCATCGCCTCCGGCACCTGGCGCCCGCCCCGCCTGGTCCCCGCCCGCCTGATCCCAACGGAAGGCGAGACCCGCCGCCCCCTGGAGGAGGGCGTGGTGAAGGCCCTGCGCACCCTGATGCCCGCCGTAGTCAGCGAAGGCACCGCCCAAGCCGCCCCCTTCCCCGCCGGTACGGCCGGCAAGACCGGCACCGCCGAGTACGGCTCAGGCAAGGAACCACCGGCCCACTCGTGGTTCATCGGCTACAAGGGGGACCTGGCGTTCTCCGTCCTCGTAGAGGGAGGCGGCGCCGGCTCCGCAGTAGCCGCCCCTATAGCCGCCTACTTCCTCAACAACCTCCCCAACCCCACCTAACCACCCCAGGGCTTTCGGATCACGGGGACACCCCAAAAGCGCCCACCGGACCCCTGCTCCACCACCCAGCGGACTCGCGTGCCCTACCCCCTCGGCCTACCGGGTAGTTGTGCCTGGCCGCTGCCGGGGAGACCGGGTAGTTGTGCCCGCTCTGCGAGGGGAACCCGTGGCACACCCCGAAAGCGGTGCGCCATCCCCTCGATCTGCCGGGTAGTAGCGCCCGGCCGCTGCCGGGGAGACCGGGTAGTTGTGCCCGGCCGCTGCCGGGGAGACCGGGTAGTTGTGCACGCTCTGCGAGGGGAACCCGTGGCACACCCCGAAAGCGGTGCGCCATCCCCTCGATCTGCCGGGTAGTTGCGCCCGGCCGCTGCCGGGGAGACCGGGTAGTTGAGGGCGCTGTTGCTGGGGAGTTGCGGGCTGGGGTGGCGGGACCACGGCTTTCGGGATCGCGGGGACACCCCGAAAGCGGTGCGCCATCCCCTCGATCTGCCGGGTAGTTGTGCCCGGCCGCTGCCGGGGAGACCGGGTAGTTGAGGGCGCTGTTGCCGGGGAGTTGAGGGCTGGGGGCGGTGGGGTGTTGGGGGTGGGGTTAGACGGCTTTGCGGTCGAGGGGGGAGGTGAGGCCGGCGACGGCGGCGACGACTTCGGAGGCGTTGGTCAGGTCAGGGAGGACCAGGTCGGCCCCGGCCTCACGGAGTTCCGAGGCCATGGAGCGCCCGGAAGCCACACCGATCATCGCCGCCCCACCGATCTTGGCCGCCTGCACGTCGCGGGTCGAGTCGCCGATCACCACCGTGTTGGCCACCGTGAACGGCGTGCCGGCCCGCTGCTTGGCCCGCCCCTGCGCCACCTGCAACAAGGTGGCCTTCGGGTAGACCTCCTCGCCATAGCCACCGAGGTCGAAGTCGATGTGCTTGTCCAGCCCGAACGCCTTGAGCTTGTGCACCGCGTTGCTCTTGATGGTGCCGGTCAGCACCGTCTGGATGACCCCGTCGAGCCGGGCCACGGCCTTGAGCGCGTCCTTGGCCCCGGCCATCATCCGCCCTTCTTCGGCCAGCCGCTTGCGCCGGTCGGCGAAGGCCGTGGCCAGCGCCGACAGGAACTTGGGCAGGTGGGCGTCCTCGGCGACGATCCCGTTGACGGCCAGCGTCTCGAAGACGATCTCGGAGTCGGGCCGCCCCAGCGCCGGTGCCAGCTTGACCAATGGCCGCCCGGTCACGACCCGGAAGGCCTCCGCGTAGGCGTCGCGGGTCACGATCGCGACATCGACCAGGGTGAGGTCGATGTTCCAGAGCACTAGGCGGTTGATGGCAGCCTCCTGAGGGGGTCCATGTCAGGGTACGGCTCCCGCCCCCGCGAAGCTGCCCCGCGAGGGCATTTAAGCATGATTGCCGGTAGTGATGCTTTGTGAGAAGAAACCCGCTCATCATGGCGACACGCAAGAATTGATCAAGCTTCTGATCTGGGGAAACTTATATTGACCCCGTGAGTGCCACAGCACGCCTCCGGCCGACGGCCCGATTCCTGGCGGGTGATCTGTTCTGGATCGTCCCGCTGGGCGTCGTGAGCTGGCTGCTGGCGAACCTGTGGCCGCCCTACCAGCCCTGGGCGGACCTGGGGATGACGGTCGCCCTGCTGGCGCCGATGCCCTGGCGGCACCTGTACCCGGTGGGCGTCTTCACGCTGGTGTCGTTCCTGGCGTTGCTCCAGATCCTCAACGGCTGGCCACCGCTGCTGGCCGACCTGAGCGTCTGCGTCGCGCTGGCGACGCTCGCCGTGAGCCGCCATCTCGTGGTCTCACTGCCCGCGCTGATCATCACCTGCACCGGCCAGGTCTTCTGGGCGGTGCTCTACCCGGCGGCGACGATGCCGTTCCCGTGGGTGGCCAACCAGTTGTTGTTCATCGTGCTGGTCTGGTTCGCCGGCAGGTACGTGCTGGCCAAGCGCATGGTCATGCAGGGCATCAGGGAGCGACTGATGCTGGCCGAGCGGGCCAGGGAGGGCGAGGCCCGCGAGGCGGTCGACCGCGAACGGCTGCGCATCGCCCGCGACCTGCACGACAGCGTGGCGCACAACGTGACCGTGATGATCACGCAGGCCGAGGGCGCCAGGCTGGGGCTGGACGCCGATCCGGCCGGCGCGCGAACCGCGCTCGCGCAGATCGCCGAATGCGGCCGCGCCGCCCTGCACGACATGCGCGAGCTGGTGAGCGCCCTGCGCGCCGGCTCCTGCCCCCGGCCCTGGCGCGAGGTGATCGACGACCTGGTCCAGAAGATGCGGCGCAGCGGCGTCCCGGACATCGCGGTACGCGTCGAGGGCGAGCCGGACACCGCGCCGGACGAGGTGCTCCTGGCCGCCCAGCAGGTCGTCGGCGAGGCGCTGACCAACGTGCTCAAGCACGCCGGGCGCGGCGTCGCGGTCTCCGTGTTCGCCGCCTTCACCGCGACCGGGGCCTACGTGAGGGTCGAGGACGACGGCGGTGGCCCGCTCGCCGCCGTGTCCCTGCCGGCCGGCGGCAACGGGGTGGTCGGGCTGCGGGAGCGGGTGTGCGCGCTGGGCGGCGAGTTCAGCGCCGGCGCCCGGCGTGGGGGCGGCTTCGTGGTCGAGGCCCGCCTGCCGTACCCGATCCGACTGTCCTACGCGGCCAAGGGTCGCCTGCCGTACGCGAAGGAGAGCGGCGATGCGCCCTGACGGCGAGAACCCACTGCGGGTGTTGCTCGTGGACGACCAGGAGCTGATCCGCGCGGGCGTGCGGATGGTGCTGCGGTCGGCGCCGGACGTCCTGGTGGTCGGCGAGGCGTCGGACGGCGCGGCGGCGCTGGCGGCGCTGCGCGAGACGCCGGCCGAGGTCGTGCTGATGGACGTGCGCATGCACGGCATGGACGGGATCGAGGCCACCGCCCGCATGCGGACGGACTTCCCCGGCACGTGCGTGGTGCTGCTGACCGCCTTCGACGAGGACGGCCTGGTCAGGGCGGGGCTGGCGGCGGGGGCTGACGGGTTCGTGCTGAAGGACGCGCCGCCGGAGGAACTGCTGCGCGCGATCCACACGGTCGCGGACGGCGGCGCCTACGTCTCCCCCATGCTCGCCAAGCGCCTGCTGGACGACTACCGCCCGCAGCTCTACGAGGCCCCGGTGGCCGCGGGCAGCCTCGACGAGCTGACCCGGCGGGAGCAGGAGGTGTTCACGCTGGTGGCGCGTGGGCTGACGAACTCCCAGATCGCCGAGCGGCTGTCGCTGTCGCCGGTCACCGTGCGTACCCACGTGGACAACGTGCTCGGCAAGCTGCACCTGCCGCACCGCAGCCGCCTGATCATCTTCGCCTACGAGAACGACCTGGTACGGCCTCAGCGTTTCGATGAGCCACCAGCGTGAAGATGGTTGCCATGACCATCTCTGGGGATGACGATAAGCGACATTTCACAACATAGCGTGATTTACGGAGGTTAACGCTATGTGGAAGTGCGCTATAGGGCGTCACATGCTATGCCTGGCGGCCTGCCTGGCCGCCGTCATCACCGGGTCGGCGCTCATCGTGTGCGCCTGGATCGGCAACGGCACGGAATCCGGGCGGCTGACCCAGTGCTTCTCGTCCGAGCGCATGGACCTCGCGGTGCTGCCGGCGGGCTTCCCGCACGAGGGCGAACCCCCGCAGATCCCCGGCCGGACGATCGCCGCCCTGCGCGCACTCCCCGGTGTCAGCGCCGTGCGCGAGGTGCGCGGCGGCACCGTCCAGGCCAACTGGCCGCTGGCCGACGCCACCCCGATGGAGGTCGTCGCGCTGCCCGCCAACGGCCTGCCCATGCTTCCCATCGTCCACGGCAAGCCGCCCACCACGGACGGCGAGGCCGTCGTGGACGACGCGACCGCCGACTCCTACGGGCTCCAGGTCGGCAGCACCGTCACCGTCACCGACTCCCACGGCGCGCCGGTCCACCTGCGCGTGAGCGGCTTCCTCCAGGTCGACATGGACAAGAGCATGATCGCCAGAGGAACCCTCGGCCTGAAACCGCAGAAAGCCGCCGCACTCGTCAGCCCGATCAGGCTCAGCGGCCTGCAGGTCACGCTCGACTCGGCCTCACTCGCCGGACCGGTCCGCGACCAGGTCGCCGACGCGCTGGGCTCCGGCTACAACGTCTACACCCGTCAGGACATCGCCGCCCGCCGCAGCGCCGACGCCGGCGTCCTGAGCATCGCGCTGGCCACGCTCGGCATGACCGCCACCACGGTGGGCGCCGTCGCGAGCTGCGCGACCCTCGGCCGGCTGCGCTCCTACCTGCGCCAGTCCGCCGGCGCCCAGGTCGCCACCCAGGGACGGCGGCGCATCCGCCGCATGATGGTCTACGACCGGCTCATCGGCTTCGCCACCGCGGCGACCGCGGGCGCCGGGCTCGTCATCGGCACGCTCGTGCTGCTCGCCGGATCGGGCGCCGACCTGCCGTGCCTCAGCGTGTTCGCGATCTCCTCGACGCTCACGCTGCTCCCTCTGTCCGCCTACGTCTGCGCCATGTTCCTCGCGCCCATCCCCGCACTCCTGCGGCACTCCTGAGCGGTCAGGACGACTTGCGGGCGCGGGCGGCGCGCCGCTTGCCCTCGTGCATGGCCTGGACCCGGGCGATCGGGATCGTGTGGCCCTCGGCGACGAGGTCGTCGGGCAGCCGCTGGGGCTCCGGCATGGCCTCCGCCCACGGGTCGGCGCCGGACAGCAGGCCGGGCGCGGTGTGGATGGTGAAGTCCGACGGGCTCACCCGGTCCAGGTCCGCCCACGGGACGGGGAAGGAGACGGGGGCGCCGGGCCGTACCCTCGGACTATAGGCCGCGACCACGGTCGCGCCGCCCGCGCGGGTGGAGTCCAGGAAGACCTTGCCACCGCGGTCCTCGCGGATGAACGCGGTGGTCGCCAGCGCCGGGTCCAGCCGCTCGGCGCGCGCGGCGACCGCGCGGGTCGCCGCGGCGAGGTCCTCGACGCCCGTGTCCGCCGCGACCGGCACGAACACGTGCACGCCCTTGGCGCCGCTGGTCTTCACCGCCCCTTCCAGCCCGTCCGCCCGCAGCGCCTCACGCACCAGCAGAGCAGCCTGTACGGCCAGCGAGAACGCCCCGTCCTCGGCCGGAGGGTCAAGGTCGAGGATCAGATGCGTGGGCCGGTCCCCGAGAAACAGCGACGGGTGGTATTCGACGGCCCGCTGGTTGGCGAACCACAGCAGCGTCCGCCGGTCGCCGCACACCGCGTAGCGCACCTCGCGGTGGGAGCTCTCCGCCCACTGGGTGACGCTGTCGATCCACTCCGGCGCGTACTTGGGCAGGTTCTTCTGCATGAACGGCGGCTGCCCCGGCCGCACCCTGATCACCGACAGGGCGCGCCCGGCCAGCGCCGCGACGATCTGGTCGCGCGCGGCGTCCAGGTAGTCGACCAGGTCCCGCTTGGTGGCCTCCGCCCCGTCGAACAGCGGCTGGCCGAGATTGCTGAACTCGACCCCGTCACGCGTCTCTTCCACCTTGCCCACCGACCCCACGATGCCGATCCCCGCCGCTCAGGTCAACGACGTGACCTCTCAGGCGTAGGAGAGGGCGTCGGCCAGGGTGTCGACCACGGGCAGGCCGGTGGCCTGGAGGTCGGCCCTGGTGGTCATGCCGCCGGTGTAGAGGACGGCCTGGGCGCCGACGTGCCGGGCGGCCAGCCCGTCGTCGACGCTGTCGCCGATCACCAGGACGTCGGCTGGCTCGACGCCGATGGCGGCCAGGTGGGCGCTCATATGCGCCGCCTTCTCGCCGCCGGTGGTGCCGAGCAGCCCGTCGATCCTGGTGAAGTGCTGATGGATCGCGAACGACTCGACCATCGGGACCAGGTGCGCGTGCGGCGCCATCGAGCAGAGCGACTGCGTGCCGTCCCAGCCCTGCAGCGTGGCCAGGGCGTCGGCGGCCAGGCCGCAGGCGACGCTCAGGCGGAAGTAGTGATCGTGGAAGCCGACGTCGAGCCGCTCCCACTCCCCGTCTTCGAGCGCGCGGCCGAGCATGCGCTCATAGGCCAGCCAGATCGGGCGGGTGTAGACGGCACGGAAGCCGTCGGCGTCGAGAATGGGCAGTGCGTAGGGCTTGAAGACCTCGTTGGTCGCCCCGACGACCGCGTCGATGTCGTGGAAGAGGGTACCGTTCCAGTCCCAGATGATGTGCTTCGTCATGTCATCACAAGCTTATCGGCCGACCCCGACATTCCGGTGAACAGGACGGAGCCGCGACCCTAAGGCCGCGGCTCCCCCGCGTGCTGATCAGCCGCGAGCCAGGGTGATCAGCCGCAGGCCTGCGCGGTCTTGCCGTTGGCCCAGGACTTGGTGTGCTTGGCCACGGCGTAGCCCCAGGCGCAGATCTTGGCGCCCTCGATCATGTCGCCCCAGTGGTGGCCGCCGTTGCCCTTGCCGTAGGTGAACTGGACCATCCTGTTGCCGTTGCTGTTGGGCTTGGTCAGGATGACGCGGATGATGCCGGTGTCGAGCGGGGAAACCCAGACCTCGGCCCAGTTGGTCTTGCACTTGCGCGACCACATCAGCTTGATCGTGCCGTACTTCTTGCCCGAGCCCTTCTGGACCAGCGTGCTCTGCTTCGAGACGATCCCCGACGCGGCACAGCCGGTCTTGTACGGGTCCTGCTTGTCGTAGTTCCGAGCGGCGTGCGCGGCGGGAGACATCATGGCCAGAAGCGCCCCCGTGGCCGCCACTCCGGCTACTGCTGCTCGGATTCTCACTGAGACTGACTCCTTCGTGTTACCCGACGTGTAAACCCACGGCAGCCTACAAGGGATGTTCACGAAAGAGTCAAGAACAATCTCCGAATTGGGACGACCCTAACGGAAGAGGTCAGGGATCTCCTGGGTCGCATACCACATCAGTTCGTGCGCCTCGGCGCCGTCCACGGTGAAGCGGGCGTCGTCGTCGCCGTCGTCGGCGGCCGAGAGGGCGGCTATGGCCGCTTCGATGTCGGGGATGGCGTAGAGGTCGTCCACGTGGGCCGCGGCCACCTTGGACAGGGGGACCGAATCGGCCAGCCGTACCCTCGCACGCTCGGCCAGGTCCACGCCCACGGTGAGACCCCCGTCGGGGACCTCGGCCGCGACCACCACCCGCCGTGGAGCGGCGTCCACGCCGTCGGCGCGGTCGGCCGCGAGCATGCGCAGCGAGGCGCGGGCCGCCTCGGTGAGCGCCACGTATTCGAGCTCTTCTGTGTCGCCCGAGGCGTACCACTCGGTCAGCGCGGGGGTGACCGCGTAGCCGATCAACGGGGCCGGGCCGAGCTCTCCCGCGGCGACGGCCTTGGCCAGCGCGGGGAGCGTGCACGGCAGATAGACGCGCATGATGTGCCTTTCCGAGAAATCAAGAGCTCTATCATGCCCGCCGCAGCGGCAGCCGGAGGAGCGTCTCGAGTTCGGCGATGGTCGTGTCCGCGTCGCGGTGGTGGATACCGGCGATGCCGAGGCCGCGGGCGGCGGTGATGTTCGCCTCGATGTCGTCGACGAACACGCAGTTCCCGCCAGGCAGGCCCACCAGGTCGAGCGCGTGGTGGAAGATGCGCGGCTCGGGCTTGCGCATGCCCACCTCGCCCGAGATGACCACCGCGTCGAAGACCTCGTCCCAGTCGTCGCGCGGGTAGGTGTTGGACCACGAGTTCGACAGCAGGCAGGTCCTGATCCCCCCGCTCCGCGCCAGCCGCAGCATGTCGTACATGACGTCCACCCGGTCGAACGCCGCGAACATCCTCTCCAGCAGCCCCTCCGCGACCGGCGGCGCCCCGTCCACGGTGCGCAGCCGCGCCGCCAGGTCCCGCTCGAACGCCGCTCCCGACATCTCCCCGCGCTCCAGCGCGTGCACGACGCTCTCGCCGTCGCCGTTGTAGGCGTGGTCGACGAGGCCGCGCATGACCGTGCGGTAGTGGGCGCCGTCGATGCGGTCGGCCTCGATCCACTTGGCGATCGCGATGGACAGGCTCGTCGTGAGCACGCCGCCCCAGTCGATCAGCACCCCTGCGACCACGGAGACCTCCCGGTGATGGAATATCGTTCTAGGGTAATTCCCCGCGAAACGCGGCCGGGCGCGGGCGGGACATAACCGGTTAATCGGGCTCAACCTAACGCTGGTTAGGGTGACCGCATGGTGACCATCGACGACTATCGCGCCCCTGGTCCGGACATCTTCGTCTTCCCGCCGATCATCGACGGCGGCCCCTTCTGGTTCACCAAACCCGTGCTCCTCGCGGTCGCCTGCGCGGGGCTCGTCATCGCCTTCTGCTGGGCCGCCTTCGCCAAGCCCAAGATCGTCCCACGCGGCGTCCAGAACGCCGGGGAGTACGTCTACTTCTTCGTCCGCGAGCAGATCGCCAAGCCGTTCCTGGGCGCCGACACCGATCGCTGGATGGGCCTGCTGTTCACCCTGTTCTTACTGATCCTGACCTGGAATCTGGTGGGCCTGGTCCCGTTCATCCAGTTCCCGGCCTCCTCGTACATCGCCTTCCCCGGCGTGCTGGCCGTCGCCGTCCTCATCCTCAAGGTCTACCTGGGCGTCAAGCACCAGGGCTTCACCGGCTACCTCAAGAACATGTCCGTCCCGCCCGGCCTGCCCAAGTGGGCGCTGGGGATCTACGCGCCCATGGAGTTGGCACACCAGTTCCTGTTCTCCTGGGCCACGCACGCCATCCGGGTCTGCGCCAACATGTTCGCCGGCCACATGCTGCTGGCCTTCTTCAGCTCGGTGGGCTTCTGGTTCCTGGTGGAGAAGCTCAGCCCGCTGGGCGCCCCGATCGGGCTGCTCGGCGTGGTGATGACGATCCTGCTGACGGCCTTCGAGCTGTTCATCATGATCCTGCAGGCGTACCTGTTCACCATGCTCTCGGCCATGTACATCGCCGGCGGCCTGCGCGCCGAGCACTAACCGGCGGCGCGGGCGGCCAGCTTCCTGTGCTTGGCCGAGCGCAGCACCTTCGCGGCCTGTTCCGCCGAGGCCCTCGGCGCCTCGGTCAGGAAGCCGCGGTTCTTCCTCAGCGTGAGCAGCCGGGTCACCGAGGCGTCCAGCCGCGCCTCGGTGATCCGGCCCGACTTCACCGCCCCCAGCACCGCGTTGTACGCCTTCGGGAAGTCGGCCGGCATGAGCAGCAGATCTGCCCCGGCCAGCACGGCGCGTACCGCCACCTCGCCGTCGCCGTACTTCTTGCGCACCCCGCCCATGTTCAGGGCGTCGGTGGAGATCACGCCTTTGAAGCCGAGCTTGTCGCGCAGCAGCCCGGTCAGGATGGGCTTGGACAGCGTGGCCGGATCGCCGGAGTCGTCCAGCTTCGGCATCACGATGTGCGCGCTCATGACCGCGTCCACGCCCGCGTCGATCGCGGCCTTGAACGGCGGCGCGTCCAGCTTCTCCCACTGCGCCCGGGTGTGCTTGATCACCGGAAGCCCGGTGTGGCTGTCGGTCGCGGTGTCGCCGTGGCCGGGGAAGTGCTTGGCGGTGCTGGCCACCCCGGCGTCCCCGAAGCCCTTGACCGCCGCGCTCACCATCTTGGCCACCTTGGCCGGGTCGTCGCCGAAGGCCCGCCGGCCGATCACCGGGTTGCGCGGGTTGAGGTTCACGTCGGCCACCGGGGCGAAGTCGAGGTTGACCCCGAGCGCCTTCAGCTCGTCGCCGGTGGCCCTGGCGACCGCCCGCGAGAACTCCGTGTCCCCGGTGGCGCCGATCCGGTCGGCGCTCGGCAGATCGGTCATCAGCGCCGACATCCGCGAGACCAGGCCGTTCTCCTGGTCGGTGCCGATGAGCAGCGGGACCCGCTTCGAGGCGTCCTGCAGGCCGTTGGCGAGCTTGACGACCTGGGCGGTGCTCTTGACGTTCGCCGGGAAGAGGATCACGCCGCCGAGGTGGTACTTGGCGACGACCTTCGCGGGCGTCTGGGCGCCGAACCTGGCCCGGTTCTCGCCGGAGACGGTGTCGGCGGCGGTGCCGTACACGACGGGCATGAACAGCTGCCCGACCTTCTCCTCCCGGCTCATCGCCTTCACCAGCCGCTGAACCTCGTCCCCCATGGGCTTCTGCGAGGTGGCCGGGCTCGGCTGGGCGGCGGCCGCGGCGGAGCTCGGCGTCGCGGGTCCGCCGCCGCCGCCCGCGCACGCGGCCAGAGCGAAGACGAGCATGCCTGCGGTGCCGATGCGTCCAACCATGTCCAACAAGGTATCCGGGCGAAGCCGTGCAAGTGCCGCAGGAGACTAAAGTCCGAGCTCCGCGAGTCCGGGCAGGTTGGAGCGGGCCGCCGCACGCGCGTGCCGCGCCGTCGCCTGCCCCCGCGCCGCGTGCGCCGCGCGCCCGCACTCGTCCAGCGTGCTCAAAGCCAGCGCGGCCCGTACGGCGGGCAGCGCGGTGGCGCTCATCGACAACGTGCTCACCCCGAGCCCGACCAGCACGCAGGCCAGCACCGGATCGGCCGCCGACTCCCCGCACACCCCGCACGGCCGCCCGTTGTCCGATGCCGCGGTGGCCGTGGCGGCGACGAGGTCGAGCAGCGCCGGCTGCCACGGGTCCTGCAGCCCGGCCAGCGCGCCCACCTGCCGGTCGGCGGCGAAGGTGTACTGCGACAGGTCGTTGGTCCCGATCGAGAAGAAGTCGACCTCCTGGGCGATGCGGTCGGCGCGCAGCGCCGCAGCCGGCACCTCGATCATCACGCCCGCGCTCGGCAGCCCGGCGGCCCGGCACGCTCCGGCGAACCACCTGGCCTCCTCGGCCGTGGCCACCATCGGCGCCATGACCTGCAGCTCGGCATCGACGCCCTGGGCAGCGGCGGCCAGCGCTGCCAGTTGCACGGCCATCACCTCCGGATGCAGGCGGAACATCCGCAGCCCCCGCTCCCCCAGCGCCGGGTTCGGCTCCGGCGCTGACGGCTTCAGGAACGCCAGCGGCTTGTCCGCCCCGGCGTCCAGCGTCCGCACCACGACCTTGCCGGCGGGAAAGGCCTCCAGCACCGCCCGGTACGCGTCTTCCTGCTCCTCGATCGAGGGCGCCTGCGCGCGGTCCAGGAACAGGAACTCGGTCCGGTACAGGCCCACGCCCTCGGCGCCGTTGGCCAGCGCTGGGTCGAGGTCTCCCGGACCGCCGACGTTGGCCAGGAGCGGCACCCGGTGCCCGTCCTTGGTCCGGCCGGGGCCGCGGACCGCGGCGATCGCGGCCTGCCTGCTCTCCTGCGCGTCCACCGCGGTGGCCACGTCGTCGTCGGACGGCTCCAGCCGTACCTCTCCGGTGGACCCGTCGACCAGCACCCGGGCGCCGGGCCTGATCGTCGTCGCGCCCGCGCAGGCCACGACGGCGGGCACGCCCATCGCCTTGGCCAGGATCGCGGTATGGCTGGTCGGCCCGCCCTCCTCGGTCACGAACGCGGCCACCACGTCCCTGGACAACAGCGCGGTGTCGGCCGGCGCGAGGTCACGGGCGATCAGCACGTACGGCTCCGCCGCCTCGACCGGCAGGCCCGGCAGCGGCTGCCCGGTCAGCTGCGCGATCACCCGGTCGCGGATGTCGTCGAGGTCGGCGACCCGCTCGCCGAGGTAGCCTCCGGCCTTGGCCAGCAGGTCGCGGTACTTGCCGAACGACTCGTACACCGCCCTGGGCGCGGCCAGGCCGCCGTCGATGAGCGACTTGACGCCCACGATCAGGCCGGGGTCCTCGGCCATGAGGGCCTGCGCCTGCAGGATCTCCCTGGCCTCGCCGCCCGCCTTGTCACCGCGGGCCTCCAGGGCCCCGGCGACCTGCTTGAGCGCGGCCAGCGCGCGCTCCTTCTCCTGGGCTGCCTCGCCGGTGAAGGTCTGGCCCGCAGGGGGTTCGGGCACCGAGGCCGTCAGGACGTACGCGGGACCGTGACCGATCCCCTGGCTGACCCCCGTGCCGCGCATACGGTCGCGCCCGCTTCGGCCCTCGTTGGCTCGTCCCTCGCTCTCTCGGTCCGAGCTCCTGCGCTCGGTCACGGCGTCTCAGCGATCTTCACGAGCTCGTCCAATACGTCCTCGGCGCCCTCGCCGTCGGCCGTGATCAGGATGGTCTCGCCCTGGCGGACGTCCAGCCCCATGACCGACAGGATGCTCTTGGCGTTGACCTGGGGACCGCCGGCCTTGCCGACCGTGACGTCGATCGGGGCCTTGGTGGCCGTCTGCACGAACGTCGCCGCAGGACGGGCGTGCAGGCCCACTTCCGCGGCGATGACGGCCTTGCGCTCTGCCATGAGACTTTCCTCCTTGATGATGGCGGTCCAGACCAGTTTGAACCTTAGGTGAACGGCGGCCAGTCGACCGCTGTGAGATCGGCCACCACGAGGTCGGCCTGGGCCAGTTCGTCGCCGGCGTGCGAGGTGGCGACGCCGACGCAGCGCATCCCGGCCGCCTTGGCCGCCGCGATCCCGGCCAGCGAGTCCTCGAACACCACACAGTCGGCAGGATCGGCGCCCAGCCGCTCGGCCCCGAGCAGGAAGCCCGCCGGGTCCGGCTTGCCGACCGCCACGTCCTCGGCCGCGACGATGACCCTGATCAGCTCGCGCACACCCACCTGTGCCAGGCGCTGCTCGGCCCACGCGCGGCCGGCCGAGGTGACCAGGCCGATGGGCGAGCCGTACGCGGCGACCTTGCGGACCAGCTCGGCCGCGCCGGGCACCGGCACGATCGCGGGCAGCTCCGGGTGGTCGTTGTAGCTGTAGACCTCGCGGATCAGTTCCTCGATGTCGTGGCCGGGGAACACCTCGGGGATCACGTCCCGGCCCCTGCGGCCCATGAAGACACGGACGTCCTGCTTGACGTCATGCTTGTCGAGCAGCAACTGCCACATGGCCATGCTCCGGGCTTCGGTGTTGATCAGCGTCCCGTCAAGGTCAAAAAGCGCGCAGTCTATTCCCACCGGAACAACTCGTCCCCCACGTGTACCTCCCCCTCCGCGACGCCGGTCACCGACTCGGCCGCCGCGTCCAGTGCGACCACCGGGCAGACCGGCGAGCGACCGCCCGCCTCGATGGCCGCGGGGTCCCAGGCGACGACCGGCTGACCGGCGCTGACCCGGTCCCCCTCGGCCGCCAGCAACTGGAACCCCTCCCCCTTGAGCTGGACCGTGTCGATGCCCAGGTGCACCAGCACGCCTCTGCCGTCGTCCCCCACGATGACGTAGGCATGCGGATGCAATTTCATGATTTTTCCGGGTATCGGGGCAACTGCCTTGCCCGGTCCCCGCAAGGGGTCGATGGCCGTGCCCGGCCCCACCATGCCTGCGGAGAAGACCGGATCGGGCACGGCCGCCAACCCCACTGCTGCCCCCTCGACCGGGGCGAGAACAGTCGTCATGGTCTCGCCCTCTAGCCGATGATGTCCTCGATGTCGCTGGCGATCGTGTCGGCCTCCGGCCCCACGACTACCTGGACCACGTTCCCCGCCGCCATCACCCCGTGGGCTCCGGCCGCCTTGAGCGCGGCCTGATCCACCTTGGAGGCGTCGTGCACCTCGGTGCGCAAGCGTGTGATGCAGGGTTCGATCTCGATGATGTTCTCGGCGCCGCCGAGTCCCGCGATGATCGCGTTAACGTCCGTCGCCATCCGGTCCTCCTCCTGAATACTCTCCGACCAGGCTAAACGACGCTCCGTGATCAGTCGGTCTGGGTCACCTTGTTGAGTCCGCGCGGCGCGTCGGGGTCGATGCCGAGCCTGCGGGCCAGCGACTCGGTGAGCAGCTGACCGGGCACGATCAGGCCCATCGGGGCGACCCACTCGGGCAGGTCCGGTCCGTTCAGGGCGGCGGTGCCCGCGCCGGCGAGAGCCGTACCCCCGCCGATGGTGAAAGCGGACGCGCCCGCCGCCACGACGCGCTCGGCGAGCGCGACGGTGCCGGACAGCGTGGGGCTGTTCTCCGCGGCGACCAGCAGCGCGGGGGTGTCGGCGTCGACCACGGCGATCGGACCGTGCAGGAGGTCGGCGTAGGACAGGCCCATGGCGTGCAGGTAGCAGGCCTCCTTGAGCTTGAGCGCGGTCTCCAGCGCGGTCGAGAACGCCAGCCCGCGGCCGGAGACGACCACGCCCGGCTTGTCGGCCAGGCCCTCGACCACCGCGTCGAGGTCGCCGGGGTCGGTGATCAGCTTCTCCACCACGTCCGGAACCTTCTGCAGGTCGTCGGCGTCCACGTCGGCGCCCAGGCCCAGCGCGAGAACGGCCAGCGCGGCCAGCTGCGTGGTGTAGGTCTTGGTCGCGGGCACGGCCTTCTCCTCGCCGGCCAGCGTGACCAGCGCCAGGTCGGCGACCTGGGCGAGCGGACTGTCCGGACCACCGTTGGTGACGCCCACGGTCTTGGCGCCGCAGTCCTTGGCCCACGCCAGGGTCTCGACGATCTCCTCGGTGCGGCCCGACTGCGAGATCGCCACGGCCAGCACGCCGTCGAGGTCGAGCTTGCGCTTGTAGGTGGTCGCGATGGACGGGGCGGCGAGCGCGGAGAGACGACCCGCATGTGATTCCACCAGGTAGCGCCCGTAGACTGCGGCATTGTCCGAGGTGCCGCGCGCGATGAAGAGCAGCTGACGGGTCTGCTCGCCCAGCGCCCTGACCTCATCGACTCGGGGGAGCAAGGAGTCCAGGGTGGCCCGCAGCGCCGCGGGCTGCTCGGCGATCTCGCTGCGCATCTTCGTGGTCATCTTGTCCTCATCGGCTTGACTGATAATTCCGGCATGTGGTCTAGTCCGGACTAGACCAGTACGAACCATAGCTCATCGACCAGGTCAGATCGAGGGGAGGATCCGTGGCGCACATCGATCCGGACAGCCCGGTGCCCAAGTACTTCCAGCTGCGCGAGATCCTGCTGGACCTCATCGACAGCAACGAGCTCAGCATCGGCGCGGCGATCCCGTCCGAGCGCGAGCTCTGCCAGCGTTTCGGCCTGTCCAGAATGACGGTACGGCAGGCCGTCGACCACCTGGTGTCCGAGGGACGGCTGCACCGGGTGCCGGGAAAAGGCACCTTCGTCGCCCGCCCGAAGATCGAGCTGGCACTCCAGCTCACCTCGTTCACCGACGACATGCGCGCCCGCGGCATGGAGCCCGGCTCGCGCGACCTGGACCGCCGCGTCGTGCGCGCCAGCGCGCACCTGGCCAAGGAGCTGGGCATCCAGCCCGGCGAAGAGGTCCACTTCATCGAGCGGCTGCGTACCGCCGACGGGGAGCCCCTGTCCATCGAACGCGCCCACATCCCGGTGAAACTGGCCCCCAACCTTGCCGACCACGACCTTTCCGACAGATCCCTGTATGAGCTGCTGGAGAGCCGCTACGGCCTCGTCATGGACGCCGGCGAGCTCACCATAGACGGCGGCATCGCCGACCCCAGCGACGCCGACCTGCTGAAGCTGCCGCGCGGCGGAGCCGTACTCCTGCTCCAGCGCCGGTCCTTCTCCGGCGGCGTCTGCGCCGAGCTGGGCGTGTCCACCTACCGGGCCGACCGCTACCAGCTGCGCACCATCCTGGAAATGCCCGCTCGACGCTGAGGACTCCCGCAGTGAACGAGACCACAGCGGCCGCCCCATCGCCGCTCTCCCGCGTCATGAACGTGCTGCAGCGGTTAGGCCGCTCCCTCATGCTGCCCATCGCCGCGCTGCCCGCGGCCGGGCTGTTAATGCGTTTCGGCCAGCCCGACATGCTCGGCTCCAACGGCCCAAAGCCCGGCGGCTTGGCCGACGTCGCGGGGTTCGCCTGGATGAGCAGCGTCGCCGCGGTCATCGACGCCGCCGGATCCGCCCTGTTCGAGAACCTTCCCCTGATCTTCGCCGTCGGCGTCGCCATCGGCTTCGCCCGCAAGGCCGACGGCACCACCGCGCTCGCCGCCGTCGTCGGCTACCTGGTCTTCGACCGCGTCACCAAGGTCATGTTCTTCGGCTCCGGCATCCGCGACACCGTGCTCATCAGGGAGTCCACACCCGAGGGCATCAAGGAGATCATCGACTACGGCCTGCAGAACCCCACCAAGGTGCTCGGCGGCATCATGATGGGCCTGGTCGCGGCCATGCTCTGGCAGCGCTTCTACCGCATCAAACTGCCCTCCTGGCTGGCCTTCTTCGGCGGGCGCCGGTTCGTGCCGATCATCACCTCCATCGTCGCCCTCCTGCTCGGCGTCATCGTCGGCTGGGCGTGGCCGCTGCTCGGCGAATGGATCTCACACGCCGGAGAGGGCCTGGCCAACCTCGGCCCGCTCGGCGCGGGCATCTACGGCCTGATCAACCGGCTGCTCATCCCGCTCGGCCTGCACCACTTCGTCAACTCCATCGTCTGGTACGTCGTGCCGCAATGCGAAGTCGGCGGCCGGGTCCTCAGCGGCGACTGGAACTGCTACTTCGGCGGCGACCCCAACGCCGGGGAGTTCATGGCCGGGTTCTTCCCGGTGATGATGTTCGCGCTGCCCGCCGCGGCGCTGGCCATGTGGCGCGCGGCCCCCAAACACCGGCGCGCCACGGTCGGCGGCATCATGCTCTCGGCCGCACTGGCGTCCTTCGTCACCGGCGTCACCGAGCCGATCGAGTTCGCGTTCATCTTCGTCGCCCCCGTCCTCCTGGTCGTGCACGCGCTGCTGACCGGGCTCGCGATGGCGCTCACCGCGCTGATCGGAGGGCAGCTCGGCTTCGGCTTCTCGGCCGGGCTGCTGGACATGCTGCTCAACATCGGCAAGTCCAACACCCAGAACGTCATCGGCATCCTCGTGCTGGGTGTGGTGTACGGCGTCGTTTACTACGTCGTGTTCACGTTCCTGATCCGGCGCTTCAACTTCATGACACCGGGCCGGGAACCAGAACTCGACCTCGACTCCGGCGAAACCACAACCACCCCCACCCAATCCCGAGACCCCTAGCACCCACCGGGCTTAGGCGCGAGCGCGGGTTCCCCGCAGCCTCACCCCAGACAGCCCGAGCCCCCCGAAGAGGGCTGCCTCGCGGGAGTCCACCTAACGCGCGAACGCCCCACCCGGAGGACCTCACCCCGGAGGGCACCCCTCGGTGGTCTCCCACCCGACCGCGACCACCCGGAGGAGCCCTGGGCGGGCAAGGCGCGGGCCGGAGACACCGATGCGGGCATGGCGCGCTCGAGCTGGCCCGCGCGGCCGGTGGCAGGCCCCGAGGGGCGGCCCACGCGGAGGTGGCGAGCCTGGGCGGTGGGTGTCTGGCGTGGGGTGTGGGGCCGGTGTGGTAGTTGTTTTTGCCGTGCGTGCGCGTGGTAGGAATCCTGCATCCCCCGGCTGATCTTCCGGGGGGAACCATGGGCACCACGAGCGCCGAAGCCGGCACGTCCTTCTGGTCGTCGGCCTTCGCCGTCCTGCAGCGCATCGGTCGTTCCCTCATGCTGCCCATCGCCGTCCTGCCCGCCGCCGGTCTCCTGCTGCGGTTCGGGCAGGACGATCTGCTGGGCCGTACCGACAACGCCTTCCTCGACCGGGTCGCGGCGATCTTCGCGGCCGCGGGCGGGGCGCTGTTCGACAACCTGCCGCTGCTGTTCGCGCTGGGGGTGGCGATCGGGTTCGCGAAGAAGGCGGATGGGTCTACGGCTCTGGCCGCTTTGGTGGGGTATCTGGTGTTCGACCAGGTGACGCGGCGGATGTTCTTCGAGTCGAGTGCGCCGGCCGTACACGACAAAGTCACTCAGACGCTGATGGACGGGACGAGGGTCATCAACCAGGCGGCCTCCGCGCAACCCACCGGCGTGCTCGGCGGCATCCTCATCGGGCTCGTGGCCGCCGTCCTCTGGCAGCGCTACTACCGCATCAAGCTCCCCACCTGGCTGGCCTTCTTCGGTGGGAGGCGGTTCGTCCCCATTGTCACGGCGGTGGCCGCGCTGCTGCTCGGCGTCCTCATCGGCCTCATCTGGCCGCCCATCGGCCAGGCCCTCACCAGCTTCGGCGACTGGCTGGCCACGAACTCCGCCCTCGGAGCCGGTGTGTACGGCGTCGCCAACCGCTTCCTGATCCCCCTCGGCCTGCACCACTTCGTCAACTCGATCGTCTGGACCGTCATCCCGGAGTGCACGGTCAACGGCGTCCACGCGGCCGGCGACCTCAAGTGCTACGCCATCGGCCAGCAGGGCGCGGGCATCTTCATGACCGGCTTCTTCCCGGTGCTGATGTTCGGCATCCCCGGCGCGGCGCTGGCCATCTGGCGCGCGGCGCCCAAGCACCGGCGGGCCGCCGTGGGCAGCATCATGGTCGGCGGCGCGCTGACCGCGTTCGTGACGGGGATCACCGAGCCGGTCGAGTTCGCGTTCATCTTCGTGGCGCCGCTGCTGTTCGTCGCGCACGCCCTGCTCACCGGTGCGGCGATGGCGCTCATGGCGGCGCTGGAGACACGCCTCGGCTTCAACTTCTCCGCCGGACTGTTCGACATGCTCCTGAACGCCAGCAAGTCCAACACGTGGGGCCTCGGACTGATCATCCTGATCGGACTCGCCTATTTCGCGCTGTATTACGTGTTGTTCTCGTTCCTGATCCGGCGTCTGAACATCCCCACACCCGGACGCGAGCCGGAAGACACCCCCAGCAGTGCCAGTCCGGCGGATTCCGCCACACCCTGACCGCCGGTTTCACTGCGTCCGAAAGGATTTCGCGCCGGTCGCAAGCCCGTGCGGCCGGTCCTTAACGCGATCATGCTCGCCCATCCTGGGGCTCCAACCCGAGATGATCTTCTTCGCCATTCTCCGCATATCGGTGGCCCCGGCGAGAAAGTCGGGTGCCGGAGTATCTGACGGCGTGGCCGAAAACTCCTTCTTACGACGCCGATCCAACCCCCTGAAGGAGCGCCGTGTCCCCGGAAATCGCCATCCTCCCGCTGCCCGAGCCGCCCTACGACGGCGACCGGCCCCGCGTCGACGGCTCGCTGGCCCTCAAGCCGTTCATCTGGGGCCCGGCCGGGGCGCTGCCGGACGAGCGCCGGCTGCGGCTGTTCGGGCAGGCGCTGGCCGAGGTGCTGGCCGGGCGGCGACCGGCCGAGAACCTCGCCGACCGGTTCACCGAGCGGGCCTACAACGAGCTGCTCCAGGCCGGGCGCATGATCGAGACCGGGCGGCCGCCGTTCGTCGGGGTGCCGCACGTCAACGAGCCTCGGGACGGGGCGATCGAGATGTGCCTGCTGGTGCACGGCGGCGACCGCAGCCGGGTGCTGGCCGTGCGCCTGGAGCGCCGGGGAGTGCAGTGGGTGTGCACCGACTTCGAGACCGCCTGACGGGGCAGCGCAGACGCCCGCCGTACCGAAGAGAAGGAAACGGAAAGGCCCCCGCGCCCGAGGTGGGGAGCGGGGGCCTGTCGCGGTGCGCTAGGCGGCGTTCTTGGGGTCGCCGTGGCAGCGCTTGAACTTCTTGCCCGAGCCGCACGGGCACGGCGCGTTGCGCTCGACGTTGCCGTAGGCGGCGCGCTCGGCGGCGGTCGTGCGGACCCTGGTGTGCTCGACCTCGCCCTGCTCGCCGGGCGCGGAGTATTCGAGCTCGGTGGGACGCTCGGGGCCGCGCAGGCCGCGCGCGATGATCGAGCGGGTCTCCGCCATCATCTCGTCCTCCTCCTCGACGATCGGGTTCTCCTGAACCTCGACCTCGATGTTGAAGAGGAAGCCGACCGAGTCCTCCTTGATGCCCTCAAGCATCCCGGAGAACATCTCGAAGCCCTCGCGCTGGTACTCGATCTGCGGGTCCTTCTGCGCGTAGGCCCGCATGCCGATGCCCTCGCGCAGGTAGTCCATCTCGTAGAGGTGCTCGCGCCACTTGCGGTCGAGGACCGACAGGATGACGCGGCGCTCGAACTCGCGGGTCGCCTCGGCGCCGAGCTCCTCCTCGCGCCGGACGTAGGCGTTGAGCGCGTCCTCCTTGACCTTCGCGGTGATCAGCTCGGCGGTGACCTCCTCGCGGCCGCCCGCCTCCTCGATGAAGTCCTCCAGCTTGAGCGAGACCGGGTAGAGCTCGCCGAAGGCCTTCCACAGCTTGTCGAGGTCCCACTCCTCGGCGAAGCCCTCCGCGGTCGCGCCGGCCACGTAGCCTTCGACGACCTCCCCGATGAAGCCGCGCACCTGCTCGTGCAGGTCGGCACCTTCGAGGACGCGGTGGCGCTCGGCGTAGATGACCTTGCGCTGGCGGTTCATGACCTCGTCGTACTTCAGAACTTCCTTGCGGATCTCGAAGTTCTGCTGCTCGACCTGGTGCTGGGCGGAGGCGATGGCCTTGGAGACGATGCCCGACTCGATCGGCTGGTCGTCGGGGATGTTGAGCCTGGTCATGATCATCTCGACCCGGGCCGAGTTGAACAGGCGCATCAGGTCGTCGCCGAGCGAGAGGTAGAAGCGGGACTCGCCGGGGTCGCCCTGGCGGCCGGCGCGACCGCGCAGCTGGTTGTCGATGCGGCGCGACTCGTGGCGCTCGGTGCCGAGGACGTAGAGGCCGCCCAGGTCGGTGACCTCGTCGTGCTCCGCCTTCACCGCGGTCTTGGTCTTCTCCAGGACCTCGGGCCAGGCCTTCTCGTATTCCTCCGCGGTCTCGACCGGGTCGAGGCCCTTGGCGCGGAGCTCGAGGTCGGCGCGGAACTCGGAGTTGCCGCCGAGCATGATGTCGGTGCCTCGTCCGGCCATGTTGGTGGCGACGGTGACGGCGCCCTTGCGGCCCGCCTCGGCGATGATCGCGGCCTCACGCGCGTGGTTCTTCGCGTTGAGCACCTCGTGCTGGACGCCGCGGCGCTTGAGCGCCTTCGACAGCCGCTCCGACTTCTCCACCGAGGTGGTGCCGATGAGGACCGGCTGGCCGGCGTTGTTGCGCTCGACGATGTCCTCGACCACGGCGGCGAACTTGGCGTCCTCGGTCTTGTAGACCACGTCCGCCTGGTCCTTGCGGATCATCGGGCGGTTGGTCGGGATCGGGACCACGCCGAGCTTGTACGTCTGGTGGAACTCGTTGGCCTCGGTGACGGCGGTGCCGGTCATGCCGGACAGCTTCTCGTAGAGGCGGAAGTAGTTCTGGAGGGTGACGGTGGCGAGCGTCTGGTTCTCGTCCTTGACCTTCACGCTCTCCTTGGCCTCGATGGCCTGGTGCATGCCCTCGTTGTAGCGCCGGCCGTGCAGGATGCGGCCGGTGAACTCGTCGACGATGAGCACCTCGCCCTCGGCGACGATGTAGTCCTTGTCCTTCTTGAACAGCTCCTTGGCCTTCAGGGCGTTGTTCAGGAAGCCGATCAGGTGCGTGTGCTCGGGCTTGTACAGGTTGTCGATGCCCAGCCAGTCCTCGACCTTGGCGACGCCGTCCTCGAGGATGCCGACGGTGCGCTTCTTCTCGTCGACGATGTAGTCGCCGGTGCTCTCCTCGCCCTGGTTCTTGGCCTCGACGCCGCGGCGGAGCCTGGGAACGATCTTGGCGAACTCGGCGTACCACTTGCCGGACTGCTCGCCGGGGCCGGAGATGATCAGCGGCGTACGGGCCTCGTCGATGAGGATGGAGTCGACCTCGTCGACGATGGCGAAGTTGTGGCCGCGCTGCACGCACTCGTCCAGCGACCACGCCATGTTGTCGCGCAGGTAGTCGAAGCCGAACTCGTTGTTGGTGCCGTAGGTGATGTCAGCCTCGTACTGCTTGCGCCGCTCGTCGGGCTGCTGGCCCGAGAGGATCATGCCGACGTCGAGGCCCAGGAAGCGGTAGATGCGGCCCATGTTCTCGGCGCCGACACGCACCAGGTAGTCGTTCACGGTGATGACGTGAACGCCCTTGCCGCTGATCGCGTTGAGGTACGCCGGGAGAGTACAGGTCAGGGTCTTGCCCTCACCGGTCTTCATCTCCGCGATGTTGCCCATGTGGAGCGCCGCCCCACCCATGATCTGCACGTCGAAGTGACGCTGGCCGAGAACGCGCCTCGCGGCCTCGCGCACGGTCGCGAACGCTTCGGGAAGCAGATCGTCAAGGGACTCGCCGTCGGCGTAGCGCTGTCGGTACTCGTCCGTGAGCGCGCGCAGCTCCGCGTCGGACATACTCCTGAAGTCGTCCTCGATGGAGTGGACCTGATCGGCGATGCGCTTCAGCTTGCGGAGGGTCTTGCCTTCGCCGGCGCGTAGGATCTTGTCGAGAATGGCTGCCACTTTATGTAAAGCTCCTCGCAGGTCTACCCCGGCGGCGCCGCCAGGAGGAGAGGCCGAGACAAACTTCCCCGTTGCCATCGTAGGCGGTCTCGCTACCAGACACAGCCAATGCGACGGGCCACCCGCATCCCCCTTCTGGGAGAATGGTGTTTCGGCAGAGCGTATGCCGAAGTAGACCGATCTCGCACCAATGACTGGCTGGCGGGAGAACATAGGAAGGACAAGGCCATGTCAGGCGGACAAAACCTAGGCAATCACGCCGGCCGCGCGTCGTCGTGGCTCGCGGTGACGGTCGCCCTCGCGGGCTTCATCGTCGCCGGGGTCGGCATGCCCGTCGAGAGCTGGCTGATGATCTGGATCGGCATCGGCCTCGTCGTCGTGGGCGCCATCCTCGCTCTCGTGTTCGACATCATGTCCGACGTCGTCATCGACGCGCCGCGGGTCGGCATGCGAGCGGAACACCACCGATAGGACATCCACGACGGCGGGCGCTCGGCGAACATGCCGGTGCCCGCCGTTCTGTCGGTCCCCCGTTCCGTCGGCCCCGTTCTGTCGGTGCCCCCCGTTAACATTCCCGACATGCTTCTGACCGCCGACGACGCCCGCCGGATCATCCTGCGCGCCCAGGGCCTGCTGGGCTCCGACGGCCGCAAGGGCGGCCCCCACGCCGTGCTCCGCAGACTCGGCGCCGTGCAGCTCGACACCGTCTCGGTGCTGGCCCGCTCCCACGAGCTCGTCGCCTACGCCCGCCTGGGCGCGGTGGGCAGGCAGAAGGTCGAGCGCGCCTACTGGCACGACCCGGCCCAGAGCTTCGAATACTGGTGCCACGCCGCCTGCATCCTCCCCATCGAGCACTGGCCGCTTTACTCCTTCCGCCGCCGGGCGTACCGCGAGCGCCGCTTCCGCTGGCACCAGGTCCCCGACGGCGTGGAAAAGCTCCTCGATCAGGTACGGCGGAGCGGCCCCATCACCACCTCCGACGTCGGCGGCGCCAAGAACGGCGGCGCCTGGTGGGACTGGTCCGAGTCCAAGATCGGCCTGGAGTGGCTGCTCGACATCGGCGAACTCGTCTGCACCCGCCGCATCGGCTGGCGCCGCGTCTACGACCTGGCCGAACGCTCCGTCCCCGCCGACCTGCTCGCCCAGGACCTCACCGACGAGGAGTGCATCGTACGGCTGGCGGGTGTGGCCGGCCGTTCCTTGGGAGTGGCCACCACCACCGACCTCGTCGACTTCCTGCGCGTGCGCAACCACCACCGCTCGATCCTGGAGGAGTCCCTGGCCAACGGCGCAGCCGGACTGGTCCCGGTAGAGGTGCCCGGCTGGGCCCAGAAGGGCAAACCCGCCAAGGCCTGGGCCGACCCGGTGGCCCTGGAATCCGTCCCACGCGGCCGCCACCGCGCGACGCCGATCTCCCCGTTCGACTCGCTCATCTGGCACCGGGGGCGCACGTCACGCGTGTTCGGCTTCGACTACACGCTGGAGCTCTACGTCCCCAAGCACAAGCGCGTCCACGGCTACTTCACCATGCCGATCCTGGCCGGAGGCAGACTCATCGGCCGCGTGGACCCGGGCCGCGAGGGCACCACCTTCGTGGCCCGCCAGATCAGCCTCGAACCCGGCCTGTCGGTGTCCAAGTGGGCCGACTCGGTCCGCGAGGCACTGTGGGAGGCGGCCTCCTGGGTCGGCTGCGACACAGTCCGAATAGAACGCGCCGACCCGGCCCTAACCACCCACCTCCAAACCACCCCCGCCTAACACCCCGCTTCCCCACCGGCATCCCCCGAGACAGCTCCACCGGGATGCCGGTAAGTCACGCGGCACCGAGATGGCGCAAACACGCGCACCCGGACGCGGCGGACCGGCACCGGGCACCCGATCCCGCAGGCGGGATCCGGGAATGCCGTCGAACCCGGCCCTGGTGAACGGGCTCCCCGGATGGCGCCCTGGGCAGCGCGTTGACACAGCACATGCGGCGTCTCAGAAGGCCGGATGGGCGACCAAGGGGCCACACAGGACTACCGCCGATGGCCTGGCGACCAGGCCTGCGTCACACGGGTGGCCGGGCGCATGGATTGCCGCCATGCCCGGCAGACGTCCCACCAGGCTGCTGGGCACAACCCTGGCATGTGGCCGGTGGTCACGTGTGTGGCCGGGCTCAAGCCGTGGCCGTGGTCGAGGTGAGGCCAGCCGTGGAAGAGGTGAGGCCGTGGCCGAGGTGAGGCCGTGGCCAAGGTCGGGAGTCGGGCCGGTGGTGAAGGGGGTGGGGCCGGTGAAGCCAGCGGGGCGATGTTGGGGTGGGTGGTGGGGATCGCGGCCCGGGGTGGGAGCGATCCCCCTGGTCTGTGGCTAGCTGGTCTGTGGCTGGGCGGGGTGGAAGCTCAGGTGATTTCCAGCATGCGCTCGCGCACCGCGTAAACCACGGCCTCCATCCGCGAGTGCAGTTGCAGCTTGTCCAGGATGTTGCGGACGTGGTTCTTCACCGTGTTCTCCGAGATGAAGAGCTGCTTGGCGATCTCCCGGTTGTTCATGCCCTTGGCCACCAGGCGCAGCACTTCCATCTCGCGCTCGGTCAGCCGTGGGACGGGGAGCTGGGGTGGCCGTTCGGCCTCCTTGCGGCTCATGTTGGCGAACTCGGTGATGAGTTTGGCGGCCATGGCGGGGTTGATGAGGGACTGGCCTTCGTGCACCCCGCGCACGGCGTCCGGGACGTCGTTGATCTGGACGTCTTTCAGCAGGTAGCCGGTGGCTCCGGCCTTGATGGCCTCGAAGAGGTCTTCTTCCTCGTCGCTCACGGTCAGCATGATGATGCGCGTGCTGGGGACCGAGGCCTTGATGCCCTTGGTGGCCTCGATGCCGTCCTGGCGCGGCATCCGCACGTCCATGAGCGCGACGTCGGGCATGAGGCGGTCGGCCATCTCGACCGCCTCCTGCCCGTCGCTCGCCTCTCCGACGACCTCGATGTCGGCCTCAGCGGCCAGTGCCAGCGCGAGACTGCGCCTGATCAGCTCGTGATCGTCCACGATCAGCACGCGGATCGGCTCGTCTCTCTCCGGCGTGGGGGTCTCGCCGCTGTCAGTCACGGAGCCTCCTCAGCCGGTCGTCGGCCGAGTACCCTCGCCTGCCCCGCATGGTCACGGAGCCTCCTTCGGCTCCGCGACCGCCGCGTGCGGCCTGTCCTGCCCGTGACGGGCGCCGCGCGGCATGTCACGCACGGCGCCCCTGTCGATGATCCGCTCGATCACACGGCCTCCCTGATCGGCCGCGCGACGGTGTTGTCGTCGCTTCGCGTGGGCTCGCCGATGGGAACTCCTCGCCGGAGGGCTTGGAGTTCGCAGCCGCGAACGCTTCGCTCGCTCACGTCTCCTCCTCGTGGGGGGCCAGAGCCGTTGAACCGCCAATGATGGCACGGGTGCCGCGGTCCTAGGGTGGTCGAGAAGATCTTCTGATCCGGCGATCAGGGCTCGACGAGCCTCAACACGCCGTAGTTGTAGCCGCGCCGGTTGTACACGACGCTCGGCTGACCACTCTCCTTGTCACGGAACAGGTAGAAGTCGTGGCCGACCAGCTCCATCTCGAGGAGGGCCTGGTCGATGGTCATGGGTTCCGCTTTGTGATTCTTCTCCCGGACGATGAGCGGACCGTCGCCGTCCATTTCGATGGGGACGATGTCGTCGTACTGCTTGTCGTCAGGCAGGTCGTCCAGTTCGGGTTCTGCCTGTTCGGGGACCACCTTGGCCTTCCGCGGCGCCGGTTCGGCGACGTCGCCGAGGGTCGCGGTCAGCTCTGCCACCGAGGGGATGGCGTGGTTGCCGTGGTGGACCTTACGGCGGTCGGCCAGCCTCCTGAGGCGGCCTTCCAGTTTGTCGAGTGCGATGTCGAGGGCGGCGAATCGGTCGTCGGCCGACGCCTCGGCGCGGATGGCCGGGCCTCGGGAGTGAATGGTCAGCTCGACGCGCTCACGCTGGTCGGTGATGCGCGGATTGCGCTCCTTCGACACCTCCACATCGACTCGAATGAGCTTGTTGTCCAGACGCTCGATCCTGGCCAGCTTGGTCGTCACCAAGTCGCGGAACCGGTCACTCACTCCTGTGTGCCGGCCCTTGACGATGATGTCCATGCAACAGCCCCCCTTCGTCTAACGACTGAGAAAGAGCACCCGACGACGTGCCTGCCGGGCGGGGCCTTCTGTCTGCCTTTCTGTCACCGTTACCCTCTTCCGACGATTCGTTACCGGGAACTCGGTGTATGGCACCCGCCCGGCCGACCTGGTTTTCGACCCCACATTCGCCTGCTGAGGGTTTCGCAGCTCTGCTGCCACTACTGCCCTTCTCTCCTGACGAGGGACATCTGGACCCTCGGGAAGGCAGGACTTACCCCTAAGCCGCACCGTGATCAGTCGACAAAAAGTCGCCTTACGTGGACCGTTTTGCCTGCGGCTGGCATCGGCTAGCAGAGCCGGGAGCCCCGGCTCTGCGCAACCACGGACCCGAACGGGTGCCATGTCAGAACGCTATCCGCATCGGGAAGGAATGTCAGCCGGAGGATCGGCCAAAGGATCACTTTCCGTGATTTTCTCCCGCCTTACAAGAGCCATGAGATGCCCCTTTTGGTGGGGCCGTATCCCTTATGGACGCACCCCTCCAGAGGGGTGAGCTGCCAGAGCGCGCCGACGAGGCAACGGAGATGTGGCCCCGAGGTGAGACGGGCCACTGACACAGGTTCTCACCGAGCGTGATGGTAAAGCGTTTCAAGATCTTCGGCGTGTCGCGGCGATCGTCACGGCCGCCACCACCTCCGCCCCCGCCGACCGCAATGCCCGCGCTGCCTCGGCCAGCGTGGCGCCGGTGGTCACGATGTCGTCCACAAGGACCGCAGAGGCCCCTGGAGCGCCGCGCAGCCGACCGGTGACCCTGAGAGACGACCGGAGATTGGCGGCCCGCTCCGTGGCGCTCAGGCCCGCCTGGTCGGCCACCCGCCGCGCCTGCGCCAGCGCCGGAACCAGCGCGGCCCGCACTCCGGCCGCCCGCATCATCGAGGCGGCAAGGGCGCCCAGCCGCCCCACCGGATCGTGCCCACGCCCCCGTACGGCCCGCCGCGCACTCGGCACCGGCACGACCACGACACCCCCACGAGGCCCGCCCAGCGCGTCCAAAGCCGTGACAGCCGTGTACGCCAGCACCTCCCCCAGCGGCGCCGCCAGCCCGGTCTGTCCACGCTCCTTGTAGGCCAGGACCGCCTCCCGCAGCGACCCCGAGTAGTCACCCGCCGACCAGCAGAGGGGCAGCCCGGCGGGCACCGGGACCGGCATCCGCGACCCCACCGAGCCGACCCACCCGGCCAGGCACCGATCGCACACCCGCCCCATATGGGCCAGACCGCATCCCAGGCAGACCTGCGGCGCCAGCACGTCGAGCAATGCCGTCAACATGACGCACAGCATGCCGGGCGTCACCGACAGTTCTCGTCGCCGTCAACATGACGCACAGCATGCCGCGCCTCACCGACAGTTCGCGGGCCCCGGTTCCAAGCCTCATCCCAGCGGGAAGATCGGCTCCTGCGAGGTCTCCTTGACCTTGGTGACCCACCCCTGCTGGTCCTTGAACTCCAGGATCTCCGCCGGGCCGCCGGTCGCCTCGTCCAGGGTCCCCGCCATGATCTGCGGCCCCAGCGCCGCGATCGAGTCGAGGCGCTTGTCCGAGGTCAGCGTGGCCGTCTCCCCGTCGCCGACGTCGATCTCCATGAGCGTCTGCCCCGCCTTGCCCGAGACCAGCACGAGCAGGTGCTCGCCGTCGCGCCAGGCGATGTCCTTGACCGTCTCGCCCTGGCGGACCGTCAAAAGTCGCTGGAAGTTGCCGAGCATCAGCCCGAGGCTGCCTCCGGTAATGGCCCCCACGCGCACTTCCTTGCCGCCCACCCCGGCGGCCACGCGTACCCCGTCGCGCGAGATCCGCAGCTCTGTGACGTCCTTGCCGTCGAGGTCCGGCGCCGCCACCCGCGTCGGCGCGCCGCCGGGGTCGCGGCGCAGCACGGCGCCCGAGCCCTTCTCGAACGCCCACAGCGACCCGTCGCGATGCCAGGAGGGCGAGGTGAGCCGGCCTTCCATGACCCGCTGCCATTCGCCGTTCGGGCTGACCGGGGCGACGTAGATGCCGTCGGCGCCCACCGCGGCGACCTCGTCACCGTCCTTGGAAAGGGCCTGGCCGACGTAGCCGTTGGGCTTGCCCGCCTGGCCGTTGACCGCGTTGCCCGCGCCCTCGGGGCTGGTGTAGTGCACCGCGCCGCCGGTGGTGTAGTAGGAGGGGCTCTTCGCGGACGGATACCAGGCCTGGGCGTCGTTGGGCTGGATGCCGAGGATGTACGGCTCGCCGTTGTGCAGCACGTCGATGGGCTGTGCCGCGGTGACCTTCTCCAGGCTGGCGCGGAGCTGGGCCTTGAAGGCGTCGGTGTCGGCCAGGGCGGGCGCGCCGCTGAGGCTGATGACGACCTTGTCGTCGGTGGCGGTGACGGAGTCCACGCCGACGTTGCCGGTCAGCGCGGTGCCGACGGCGCCGCGCAGCGCGCTGCTCGGTCCCTTGAGCAGCCGCTCGATGATGGTCTCCGCGAGGTTCTCGCCCGGCTTGAGCCGCAGGTGGACCGCGTCGGCGACCAGCAGCCCGTCCGGCTTCTGCGCGCCGTTGAGGTAGTAGAGCAGCGTGGGGCGGTAGGCCCGGTCGACGTCACTGGCCCGCATCATCAGGCCGTTCTCCAGCCCGCTGTCGACGCGCCAGCCGCCGGCCTCCTTCTTGAGGTAGAAGGTCCGGGCCAGCTTCTCCCCGTCGGACACGTACCGGTCGTCGTCCTCGATGCGCGCGATCTTGTTGGTGGTGAGTTGTACCGCCCCGTTGTCCTCCTTGAACGTGGGTTCGTCGATCACGGTGATCGGCCCCACGGGACGCCAGGCGTTGCGTGCCTTCTGCGTCATGTACTGCAGGAGCGTCGTGGGGTCGTCGGGATAGGCGGCCATGGCGGCCAGCATCCCCTCGACGACCTTCCGCGGCGTCCAGTCGTTCCTGGGCGGTGAGACGATCATGCGCACGAACGGCTTGGTCAGGTCCCCGCCCACCGCCTCCTCCGCCGCGGTCGGGCTGCCCACCGGGATGACCGCGCAGCCGCACGACAGCACGAACGCGAGTGTCAGCACCGCGGCCAGGGCCCGTCTGCTACTCGTCATGGAGATCCCCCGTGGCCGGGGTGAGCACCGGCGTCATGTGGCCGCGCCAGGTGCGGCGCATCTCCACCTCGGGCGGCACCAGCGACAGCGGCGAGCCCTTCAGGTCGAGCCCGGCGGCCCTGGGCAGCGTCAGCCGGAACTGCGAGCCGTCGCCCGGCTGCCCCCACGCCTGCAGCCAGCCGCCGTGCAGCGTGGCGTCCTCGCGCGAGATGGCCAGGCCGAGCCCGGTGCCGCCGATGGTCCTGGCCCGCGAGGGGTCGGCCCGCCAGAAGCGGTCGAAGACCATGTTGTCCTCGCCGGGCTTCAGACCAACCCCATGATCCCGTACGGCTACCGCCACCGAGTCCCTGTCGGCCCCCACCGACACCACGATCTCCTTGCCCTCGCCGTGCTCGATGGCGTTGAACAGCAGGTTGCGCAGGATCCGCTCGACCCGGCGGCTGTCGATCTCGGCCATGCAGGGCTCGCTGGGCAACCGCAGCTCGAAGCGGGTGGAGTGCCGTTCGGCCAGCGCCTCGGAGTCGGCGATGGCGCGCAGGACGACGTCGCGCACGTCGGTGGAGTCGAGGTCGAGCGTGGCGGCGCCGGCGTCGTAGCGGCTGATCTCCAGCAGGTCGGCCAGCATCGACTCGAAGCGTTCGAGCTGGGCCTGCATGAGCTCGGCCGAGCGCGAGGCCATCGGGTCGAAGTCCTCGCGGGCGTCGTAGAGCAGGTCGGCGGCCATGCGCACGGTGGTCAGCGGGGTGCGCAGCTCGTGCGAGACGTCGGAGACGAACTGCCGCTGGACCTGCGAGAGCTCCTCCAGCTGGTGGATCTTCAGCGCGAGGTTGGCCGCCATCTCGTTGAAGGAGGTGGCCAGGCGGGCCAGGTCGTCCTCGCCGCGCACCTTCAGCCGTTCGTCGAGCTTTCCCGAGGCGAGGCGCTCGGCGGCCTGGCGGGCCAGCCGTACCGGAGTGACGACCTGACGGGCGACCAGGTAGGCGATGGCGGCGAGCAGGAGCACGAGTCCCACGCCCACGACGACAAGCAGCTGGCGCACCGAGGTGAGCATCTCCACCTCCTGCGTGAGCGGGAAGAAGTGGTAGAGCTCGTAGTTCTGGATTCCGGTGTCGCCGGGGACGCTGATCACGACGCCGGTGGCCAGGGTGGGTCGGGGCTCGCCCTTGACCGGGATGGTGGTCAGCCACGAGTGGGGCTGGTCGAACTTCTGCCGCTTGACGTCGCGATCGAGGTATTCGCTGAGCTGGAGCGGGATGTCGGCGGGGTTGACGTTGCCGATGGCGCGGGATCTGCCGGGCTCGTGGGGGTTGAGCACGAGCAGGTCGTAGCGCAGGCGCGGGGCGTTCTCGCTGACGCCGGCGATGGCGTTGAGCACCTGGTCGAGCGGGTGGGGCGGCTGCTTCTTGCCGGCTTCTCCGGCTTTGGCGTCCTCGGGCTGCTTCTGCGCGAGGGCGGCGAGGATCTGGGTGCGGTCGCTGAGCGCCTCGTTCATCGCGGCGCGGGCGCGTCCGTTGACGACGCTTTCGTTGATCTCCTGGAACAGGAACGCGCCCAGCACCGCCACCACCGTCATGGAGATCACCAGCGTGCTGGTGACCACCTGGAGCTGGAGTGAGCGGCGCCAGACGCGCCGGACCTTGCCCACCGCACGCCGGGTCCGCCGCCGTACGCCGCCGAGTATCTGGCGGAGCGTACGGCGGCGGCCGGCCTTCTTCGTCGTCGGGGGCATGGCTCGGGGTGGTCCGGCGCTAGGCCGGGCCCGCCTTGTATCCCACGCCGCGGACGGTCACCACGATCTCCGGGTGCTCGGGGTCCTTCTCGATCTTGGCCCGCAGCCGCTGGACGTGCACGTTGACCAGACGGGTGTCGGCCGCGTGCCGGTAGCCCCAGACCTGCTCGAGCAGGACCTCGCGGGTGAAGACCTGGCGCGGCTTGCGCGCCAGCGCGACGAGCAGGTCGAACTCCAGCGGCGTGAGGTTGATGGTCTCCTCGCCGCGCTTGACGGAGTGGCCTGCCACGTCGATGGTGATGTCGCCGATCTGCAGGATCTCGGGGGTCGGCTCGTCGGTACGGCGCAGCCGCGCGCGTACCCGAGCCACGAGTTCCTTCGGCTTGAACGGCTTGACGATGTAGTCGTCGGCTCCGGACTCGAGTCCGAGCACGACGTCGATCGTGTCGCTCTTGGCGGTGAGCATCACGATCGGAACCCCCGACTCCGCCCTGATCCTGCGCGCGACGTCGATGCCATCCGCCCCCGGCAGCATCAGGTCGAGCAGAACCAGGTCCGGGCGTGTATCCCGGAACGCGTCGAGGGCCTTGTCGCCGTCAGAGACAAAGGATGGTTCGAAGCCTTCTCCGCGCAACACGATGCCAAGCATCTCGGCGAGAGCGGCGTCGTCGTCGACGACCAGCACGCGACCTTTCATGGCCCCTCATTCGTTCTACGCATTGTGGGACATACCCGCATGATTGCTGTAGGTTACCCTTGCCCAGCTCATGGGTGTGACTCCAGCACATCAAAAGCCGAATTTTAGACTTGCAGCGGCGTCCACCTTCTCAGTCTGCGGTAACGGGCCGACTTTCGGCTATCCCTGACGTTCTGCCCGGACCGGAAACACCCTGGAATGCAGGGGCAGTTCAGCCGGGCGAAACGACCGCGTGACCCCAATGAGTCGCCCACCATGCCAGGATTGGGATATGTCAGACGGTCCTTCGCCCGAGCGGCCACCAGGATGGTCGGCCGAGCAGCCCCCACCCTACGGCGCGCCGCCGGCTTCCCCATGGACCGCGCCCGGATCCGGGCCGCAGCCGGTCTCCTACGGCCAGCCGTACGGTGAGCAGCCGCCCCCGCCCCCGCCCTACGGCGCGCGGCAACAGCCTCCTCCTCCCCCGCCGCCTCCCGGAGCGCAGCCGTACCAGCAGCTGCCGCCTCCGCCCGGATACGGCCACATGCCGCCGCCGCAGCACCTGCGGCCCGGCATCATCCCGCTGCGCCCGCTGGGGCTCGGCGACATACTCGACGGCTCCATCAAGTTCATCCGCTCCAACCCGAAGGCCATCCTCGGCATGTCGGCGCTGGCCGCCGCCCTGGCCTCGGTGCCGGTGGCGATCGCCACCGCGGTGATGAACGGCCAGCTGAGCACGCTCAGCCGCGACCCGGAGAGCATCAGCAGCGGCGGGATGATCGGCACCGTCGTCGCCGGCTACAGCGGCATCCTCATCTCCGCGGTCGTCGGCTTCATCGTGACCACCGTGCTCACCGGCATCCTGACCCGCATCCTCGGCCGCTCCGTCTTCGGCGGGAAGATCACGCCCGGCGAGGCGTGGAACCTGGTCAAGGGCAGGATCCTGGCGCTGTTCGGCGTCGTGGCGCTGGTCGGTCTCGTGATGCTGGCGCCGGTCGTGCCGCTGGTGGCGCTGTTCGTCATCCTCGGCCTGAACACCAGCTCGGCGGAAGGCGCGTTCGGCCTGATCGGGCTGGGCCTCCTGATGCTCCTGCTGTACGCCGCCTACGCGTTGTTCTTCAACGCCAGGTTCGCCTTCGCGGCGCCCATCGTGGTGCTGGAGGGCCGCGGGCCGGTCGAGGCCATGAAGCGCTCGTGGCGGCTCGTCTCCGGCGACTTCTGGCGCGTGCTCGGCATCCTGCTCCTGACCGGGATCCTGGCCTACCTGGTCAGCAGCGTGCTGAGCATTCCCTTCTCCTTCGCCGCGCAACTGCTCGGCGTGACGGGCGCCGACGGCGTCGGCGTGATCGCGATCAGCGCCGTCCTGATCGCGATCGGCTCCACGCTGGCCTCGATGATCGTCTACCCGTTCCAGGCGGCGGTCGCCGGTCTGCTCTACGCCGACCGCAGGATGCGCAGCGAGGCCTTCGACCTGGTCCTGCAGACCGCGGCGATCGAACAGCAGCGACAGGGGTGGGTGCACTCCTCCGCTGACGAGCTCTGGCACCCGTCGAACGCCGCCCGGTCGTGACCCCGATAGGCCGGGACGAGGCGCGACGGCGCGCCGCGGAGGAGCTGCTCAGACCCGAGTACGACAAGGAGGGGCTGCTCGCCCGCGTCACCCGCGTGGTCCAGCAGTTCATCGGCGACCTGCTGGACGCCGCGACGGGCGGCGGCGCCGCGGGCGGCGTCATCGCGGCGATCCTCATCGGGCTGATCATCCTCGGCGTCGCCGCCCTGGTCGTCTGGCGGCTGCGCAAGACGTCCCGGCGCAACGCCCCCGGCGCCGGCCTCGTCTTCGACGACCGCACGCTGACCGCCGCCGAGCACCGCGCCATCGCCGAGCAATTGGCCGCCGAGCAGCACTGGAGCGAGGCGCTCCAGGAACGCCTGCGCGCCATCGCCCGTGACCTTGAGGAGCGCGCGCTGGTGAACGGCATGCCCGGCCGTACCGCCGACGAACTGGCCGCCGAGGCCGGGGCCGCGCTGCCCCCGTTCGCCGGCGAACTGGCCGCGGCGGCGCGCTCCTTCGACGACGTCACCTACGGCGACGTGCCGGGCACCCCGGCCGCCTACGAGGCGATGACCTCCCTGGACCAGCGGCTCCAGGCGGCGAAGCCGGTGCTGGCATGAGCGTGAGCACCTCGCCCACCACGGGTTCGCTGTGGCGGGCCGGCCGGTTCTGGATCGTGCTCGGCGCGCTCGTCGCGGTGACCGCGATCATCGGCGTGGCCCTCGCGCCCGGCGCGCGCGAGGCACGCCGCCTCGACCCGGCCGACACCTCGCTGGAAGGCTCGAAGGCGCTGGCCGAACTGCTGCGCAAGCGCGGCGTCACCGTCGACAGGGTCGACTCGATCGAGGCCGCGCTCGCCAAGGGCGAGGGCAGACTCCTGCTCGTCACCCACACCGCCTACTTCGACTGGCAGCAACTCGACCAGCTCGCCCAGCTCCAGGGCGACCGGGTGATCGTCGGCGGCCTGGACGGGCTCGGCGTGCTGGCTCCCACCATCACGCCCGAGTCGGAGTCGGCCCGGGTGCGCTCACGAGAGCCCGAGTGCGACCTGCCGGCCGCCAGGGCCGCGGGCAGCGCCTACCTGGGCGGCGAGCTGTTCAGGGGCGCCAACGGCTGTTATCCGGGCGAGAAGGGCTCGGCGCTGGTCCAGGCGCCCGGCGAGGGCGGCACGGTCACCGTGCTCGGCGACGGCACGTTCATGACCAACCAGTACCTGGCCGAGGACGGCAACGCCGCGCTCGCGCTCAACCTGCTCGGAACCAAGCCGGCCGTCACCTGGCTGGTACGTCCCGACCAGCCGCCGACCGGCAGCCTGGCCGGGCCCGGCGGCAAGTCGCTGGGCGAGCTGATGCCCGCCACCGTGCCGTGGGCGGTGCTCGCCGCCTGCCTGGCCGTGCTCGTCACCGCCTACTGGCGCGGGCGCAGGCTCGGGCCCGTGGTCGCCGAGAAGCTGCCCGTCGTGGTGCGTGCGGCCGAGACCGTCGAGGGCCGTGGCCGCCTCTACCGGGCCAGGCGGGCCAGGGAGCGGGCCGCCGCCGTGCTCAGGGCCGGGACGATCGACCGGCTGACGCCGCGGGTCGGGCTCGCGCCCGGCGCCGGTCAGCACGAGGTCGTGGCGGCGGTCGCCGTACGGACGGGGCAGGACGCGCATCAGGTCGGCGGCGCGCTCTACGGCCCGCCGCCCGCCGACGACGCCGGGCTCGTCGCCCTGGCCCGATACTTGGAATTCATCGAAAGGATCGTGCGTGAACACTGAGGAGACGACGCGCGTCGCCGCCACCGCCCGGGGCGACTCGGCCAGGGAAGCGCTGGGCGCGCTGCGTGCCGAGGTGTCCAAGGCCGTGGTCGGCCAGGACGCGGTGGTGACGGGGCTGGTCATCGCGCTGCTGTGCCGCGGGCACGTGCTGCTCGAAGGCGTGCCGGGCGTCGCCAAGACCC
Source organism: Nonomuraea endophytica (assembly GCF_014203235.1). GTDB lineage: Bacteria > Actinomycetota > Actinomycetes > Streptosporangiales > Streptosporangiaceae > Nonomuraea > Nonomuraea endophytica. Next base: position 209,810 of record NZ_JACHIN010000001.1, read on the forward strand.
TGATGGTGCGTACGCTGTCGTCGGCGCTGGCCCTGGACTTCAAGCGGGTGCAGTTCACCCCCGACCTGATGCCGGGCGACGTGACCGGGTCGCTGATCTACGACGCGAAGACCGCCGAGTTCGAGTTCCGCGAGGGACCGGTCTTCACCAACCTCATGCTCGCCGACGAGATCAACCGCACGCCGCCGAAGACGCAGGCCGCGCTGCTGGAGGCGATGGAGGAGCGGCAGGTCAGCGTCGAGGGCAGCGCGCGCATGCTGCCCGACCCTTTCGTGGTGTGCGCGACCCAGAACCCCGTCGAGTACGAGGGCACCTACCAGCTCCCCGAGGCCCAGCTCGACCGGTTCCTGCTGAAGCTGACCGTGCCGCTGCCGCCGCGCGACCAGGAGATCGCGGTGCTCCAGCGCCACGCCAACGGCTTCGACCCGCGCGACCTGTCGGAGATCAAGCCGGTCGCCACCGCCGACGACCTCGCCGCGGGCCGCGAGGCCGTCGCGAAGGTGCACGTGGCGCCCGAGGTGCTCGGCTACATCGTCGACGTCGGCCGGGCCACCCGAACCTCGCCGTCGCTGCAGCTCGGCGTCTCGCCGCGTGGCGCCACCGCGCTGCTGGCCGCCGCGCGGGCGTGGGCGTGGCTGTCCGGCCGGCCGTACGTGACTCCCGACGACGTCAAGGCGCTGGCCCGTCCGGCGCTGCGCCACCGCATTCAGTTGCGGCCGGAGGCCGAGCTGGAGGGCGCGACCGCCGACGGCCTGCTCGACGGCATCCTGGCGTCGGTCCCGGTTCCGCGCTGATGGCTCTCACGGGGCGGGCCGCGCTGGTCGCGGCGGTGGGGATCGTGGTGGTGCTGCTCGCGCCCGAGCCCGCGTTCGCGCTGCTCGGCTGGCTGCTCGTGCTGGCCGCCGCGATCACCGCCGACCTCGTGCTCGCGGGCTCCGTGCGCACGCTGCGCTTCCACCGCTCAGGCGACAATCTGGTACGGCTCGGCCAGACCGGCACCGTCGAGCTGACCGTGGAGAACCCCGGCCCCCGCACGGTCCGGGGCGTGCTCAGAGACGCCTGGCCGCCCTCGGCCGGAGCCGCCCCGCGCGAGCTGAAGCTGGACGTGCCCGCGGGCGAACGCCGCCGCCTGGTGGTGACGCTGAACCCGACCAGGCGCGGCGACCGCGCCTCCGCCTCGGTGACGGTCCGCTCCGTCGGCCCGCTCGGCCTGGCCGCCAGGCAGGGCGCCCACAGCGTGCCCTGGTCGGTACGCGTGCTGCCGCCGTTCCTGTCCCGCAAGCACCTGCCTTCGCGCCTGGCCAAGCTGCGCGAGCTCGAAGGCCAGCACCCGGCGCTGGTACGCGGCCAGGGCACCGAGTTCGACTCGCTGCGCGAGTACGTGGTCGGCGACGACGTGCGTTCCATCGACTGGCGGGCCAGCGCCCGCCGCCACGACGTGGTCGTGCGCACGTGGCGTCCGGAACGCGACCGCAGGGTCCTCATCGTCCTGGACACCGGCCGCACGTCGGCGGGCCGCGTGGGCGCCGCCCCGGTCCCGCTGACCGGCGACACCGGCAGAGCGCCCCTGGAGTCGCTCGCCCCCACGGACCAGGCCCGCCCGGTCCCCGGCTGGCCCCGCCTGGACTGGTCGATGGACGCCGCGCTGCTGCTGGCCGCCCTGGCCGCCCGCGCCGGCGACCGCGTCGACTTCCTGGCCTACGACCGCGCGGTGCGCGCCTGGGTCTCCGGCGCCTCCCGCACCGAACTGCTCACCGCGCTCGTCAACGCCATGGCCCCCATCGAGGCCGAGCTGATCGAGGCGGACTCCCCCGGCATGGTGGCCAACATCCTGTCCCGCGCGAAGCGCCGCTGCCTCGTGGTCCTGCTGACCGACCTGAACGCGTCGGCGCTGGACGAGGGCCTGATGCCGGTCCTGCCCCAGTTGTCCTCGCGCCACCTGGTCCTGGTGGCCGGAGTGTCCGACCCGGCGGTGGCCGACATGGCAGGCCGAAAGGACACGGCGGAAGAGGTCTACGACGCCGCGGCCGCCGAATACACCCGAATCGAACGCCGCCGGATCACCGCGAGGCTGCGCCGCCACGGGGTGGAGGTCGTGGACGCGGCCCCCGAGGACATCGCCCCCGCCCTGGCCGACGCCTACCTCGCTCTGAAGGCCGCCGGCCGCCTCTGAGCCGCGTCTGAACCTGAGGTCAGGCCGTGGGGGCGAGGTCGGGTGCGCGTTCCACATCGCCGGTCTCCTGGGCGCGTACGGCCCGGCGGCCGTAGTAGACCACGTAGGCCAGGAAGGCGGCCTCCGCCAGGACGCCGATGGCGATCCGGGCCCAGGTCGGCAGGCCGGACGGGGTGACGAAGGCTTCGATCAGGCCGGACACGAACAGCACCACGACCAGGCCCATCGCCACGCTCATCACCGCCCTGCCCTGCTCGGCCAGCGCCTCGGCACGCCTCCTGGGGCCCGGGTCGATGACCGTCCAGCCCAGTTTCAGTCCCACCGCCGCGGCCAGGAAGACCGCCGTCAGCTCCAGCAGGCCGTGCGGGGTGATCAGGCCGAAGAAGATGTCGAGCTTGCCGCGGGAAGCCATGAGCCCGCCGGAGACGGCGACGTTGGCGGCGTTCTGGAACAAGAAGTACGGGATCGGCAGGCCCATGAAGATGGCGCCGATGAGCATCAGCGCGGCCACCCACGCGTTGTTGATCCACACCCGGCTGGCGAAGGACGCGGCCGGGTTCTCCGAGTAGTAGTCGGCGAAGTCGTGCTCGACGAGCTGGGTGATCTCCTCCGGTGTGGCGATCGCGCGCTGTACCTCGGGGTTGTCGGCCACCCACGCGCCCATCGCCCACGCCACGGCGACGAACGCCACCGTCGCCCCCAGCCACCACCACCGCGCCCGATAGGCCACGACGGGGAACGACACCGTGAAGAAGCGGGCGAACTCCCGCCACGCCGGCACGTGCGCCCCCGTCACCGCCGAGCGCGCCCGCGCCACCAGGGCGGACAGGCGGCCGGTCAGCATCGCGTCGGTCGAGGCCGAGCGGACGATGGACAGGTGCGTCGACACCCGCTGGTACAGCTCGACGAGCTCGTCCACCTCCGCCCCGGTCAGCCGGCCGCGGTGCTTGACCAGATGCTCCAGCCGATCCCAGGTGGGACGGTGTGCGGCGATGAACGCGTCGATATCCACCCGACCATTGTCACCGACTAGGCTCCCGGTATGTCCGAGGTTGTGACGGGAGACGCCGTCGTCGTCGAAGTACGCGTGGCGCAGATGCCCTCGCGGGCCGTCGCGGTCGTGATCGACATGCTGGTCCAGGGCGTCCTGATGATCGGGTTCGCCGTCCTGCTGATCAACTTCGCGGGCATCAGCGACACCGCGTTGTTCGCCGCGGCCAACATCGTCATGGTCGTGCTGGTGATCGTCGGCTACCCCGTCATCTTCGAGACGGCCACGCGCGGACGCAGCCTGGGCAAGATGGCGCTCGGCCTGCGGGTGGTGGGTGACGACGGCAGCCCCGAGCGGTTCCGGCAGGCGTTGATGCGGGGGCTGGCGGGGGTGATGGAGTTCTGGATGTTCTCCGGCGCCCCGGCCCTGATCTCGTCGCTGGTCTCACAGCGCGGCAAGCGGCTCGGCGACGTGTTCGCCGGGACGATCGTGATCTCGGAGCGAGCGCCGCGCGACACCGCCCAGGCGATCGTGATGCCGCCGCCGCTGGCCGCCTGGGCCACGACGCTGGAGCTGTCCCAGCTGCCCGACGAGGTGGCCGCGGCCGCCCGGCAGTACCTGTCGCGCTGGTACGACCTCGCGCCCGCCGTACAGCATGAGATGGGGGTGCGGATCGCCAACCAGGTCGCGTCCTACGTCTCGCCCGCCGCCCCCGGGGGCGCGCCGCCGCACGCGTACCTGAGCGCCGTCCTGGCCGAGCGCCGCCGCCGCGAGGAGATACGGCTCGCCCGCCACACCCGCCCTCCAACCACATGGCCCCAGCCCGCACCGGCACCACCGGGTCGATGGGCCCAGCAGCAGCAACCACCCGCACCCCGGCCCCAGCCCTGGCAGGCGCCGCCGCCACCACCGCGCGCCCCGGGACCCGTCTCACCGAACCCTTGGGCACTTCCGGGACAGCAGGCACCCGGGCAACAGCCGGCCCAACCCACGCCCAGCTCAGGGTGGCAGCCGGGCCCGACCTTTCCGGCGCCTCAGCAACCCGCTTACCCGGGGCCCCAGCAACCGGTGGCACAACCCTGGAACGGGCAGGCGGGCCCCGGGGTGGACCGGCGGCCCGCGGCGCTGCCCGACTACAGCAGGCCGGAGGAGCCGCCCGGCGTCACGCCCGGCGGGTTCGCGCCGCCCGCCTAGTAGCCGTACTGGGTCTGGGTGTTGAGCACCTTGAGCTTCACCTTCTTGGCCGGGTCGGTGCGCGGGTCGTCGATGCGCAGCACGTCCAGGCCCTTCTGGATGTCGCTGCTGTAGACGTATCCGTTGTAGTAGTACGCCGACCAGGAGCCCGCGATGTCACGCCCCTTGAACGGCGGCCGCTCGAAGAAGCCGATCTCCTGCGGCTTGGCCGGGTCGGTGAAGTCCACGAACGAGACGCCGCCCTGGTACCAGGCCTGGACCATGATGTCCTTGCCCTTGACCGGGATGAGCGAGCCGTTGTGGGCGACGCAGTTCTGGCGCTTGTCCTGGCTGCGGGGGATCTTGAAGTACGCCTGCCTGGCCAGTTCCCCGCCGGAGATGTCGTACACGGCGTCGGCCCCCCGCTCGGCCCCGGTCGCCTTGTCGCAGACGCCCGCGGCGCCACCGCCGAGCTCGTCGGTGAAGAACACCTTGGTGCCCGTGTTGTTGAACGTGGCCGAGTGCCAGAAGGCGAAGTTCTCGTCGGTGACGCGGTTGGTGACCTTGGGCTTCTCGCGGTCGGCGATGTCGAGCAGCACCCCGTCGCCCATGCAGGCGCCGGCGGCGAGGTCCTTGGCCGGGTACACGGTGATGTCGTGGCAGCCGGAGGTGGTCGGCCCGCCGGACTGCTCGGGGAAGAGCACGGGCGTGGCGACGACCTTGGCCGCGGTGGGCTTGTCCAGCGGCACCTTGACGATGGAGATCTTGTCGTGCGGCGGCTTACATCCAGCGAGGATGTCCCCAGGCCCATAAGAGGACACGTAGAGGTAGACCGCCTTGCCCTTCTTGTCCGGCACCAGCGTGTGCGTGTGGGACCCGCAGGCGGTCTTCACGGCCTTGACGTACTTGGGCCGAGCCTTGTCAGAGATGTCGAAGATCCGGATGCCTTCCCAAGCACCCTTGTCCGTAGGCGACCCATAGTCACTGGCACAGGAATCACCGGACCGCGACTCGTCCACGGAAAGGAACAACAGCTTCCCGGTAACCGACACGTCGTTCTGCGCCCCGGGACACGAAACCCGGCTCACAACCCTCGGCTTGGCCGGATCACCAATGTCGTAGACGGTAAAGCCGTTGTAGTTCCCCTGATACGCATACCGCCCCTGAAACGCCAGGTCAGTGTTGTAAGCGTCCTCAGCGGCGAACGGCCCCTGCTTGGGCACGTTGGCCACATGCTTGACGTTCGCACTGGTCTTGGGCTTCTCGGCGGCGTGGGCGGGCACCGCTCCCAGCAGCGCCAGCCCGGCCACCGCGGACATCAGGACCCTGCCGACTCTGGACACCACACAGACCTCCCCTGATCACCTGATGTCCCACTATGTCAGCAATCTTGACCGTTACGGCGTCCGACCCCGTCCGACGTGAGAAGCGACCCCCACGATCGGCGCCGGCCCACGGCGGCGGGTGGCGGTGGGGCGGCTTGCCGTAGGGGATGGAAGGCCGTGACGGAAAAGCCACCCACGACGAGAAGCCGCGCATCGGCATGGTCGAGAACCCCGGAAGAAAAAGCTCGCCCCCACAAAAAGCGTGGGGGCGAGCCTTGGGTTCGGCGAGACAAAAGCGTTAGTGGTCCCAGCCCCAATCTGGATAGGACTGCTGGGTTTGGACGTTGAGGCGGTCGGTGCGGACGCGGTCGGCGCCGCGGACCAGCGGGTCGTTGACCTTGAGCACGTCGAGGCCGTTGTGGAAGTCGGCCGCGTAGATGTAGCCGTTGTAGTAGTACGCCGACCAGATGCCGCCGCCACCCTGGCTGGCCGGGCCCCGCTCGAAGTAGCCGAACTCACGCGGCCGCGAGATGTCCGTGAAGTCCACGAACGAGACGCCGCCCTGGTACCAGGCCTGGACCATGATGTCCTTGCCCTTGACCGGGATGAGCGAGCCGTTGTGTGCCACGCAGTTCTCGCTGTCCGCCTGGTGGCGGGGGATCTTGAAGTAGCTGCGGAACTGCAGCTTGCCCCTGCGGATGTCGTAGTAGGCGTTGGCGCCGCGGGTCGGGCCGGTCGCCTCGTTGCAGGTGGCCGCGCCGCCGCCGCCGAGCTCGTCGGTGAAGACGACCTTCCTGGCGTCGTTGGTGAACGTCGCCGAGTGCCAGAACGCGAAGTTCGGGTCGGTGGTCCTGGCGGTCACCTTCGGGTTGAGCCGGTCGCGGATGTCGAACAACACGCCGTCACCCATGCAGGCGCCGGCCGCGATGTCCTTCTCCGCGTAGGCGGTGATGTCGTGGCAGCCGCTGGTGGGCACCAGCAGGCCGGGCTGGGTCTCGTTGCCGCCGTCGGGGAAGACGACCGGCGTGGCGGCGACCGCGGCGGCCGTCGGGTCGCGCAGCGGGACCTTGATGATCGAGATCTTGTCGTGCGGCGGCGCGCAGTCGGGGAAGTTCGCCGCGGGCAGGTACGACGAGACGTACACGTACAGGTTGCGCCGGCGGTCGTGGCCCTTGCCCGGCACCAGCGTCAGCGTGTGCGAACCGCAGTTCGTCTCGACCGACTTGATGTACTTGGGGTTGGCCTTGTCGCTGACGTCGAAGATGCGGACGCCTTCCCAGGACTCCTTGATCGTGGCGCTCTGGCCGGTGCTGCTGCAGGAGTCGTTGTTGCGGGAGGAGTCGACGGCGGCGAAGAGCAGGTCGCCGTAGACGGAGACGTCCATCTGGGCACCGGGGCAGACGACCGAGCTGACGACCTTGGTCCGCTTCGGGTTGCTGATGTCGTAGATGGAGAAGCCGCCGTAGTTGCCGACGTAGGCGTAGTTGCCCTGGAAGGCGATGTCGGTGTTGATGGTGGCGGCGATCGGTGCCGGCTTCGGCACGTTGAGCACGTGCTGAACGTTCGGGCTGGTCACCACCGTGTCGACCGGTGGGATGTCGTTGGCGGCCGCGGGCAGCGCCGTCGCCGTTAAGGCGACGGCGGCACCGGCCGCGACGAGGAAGCGCCGTGACTTGGACAACAGCAAGAGAGAGTCCTCCTGGTCAGTCGTGGTCGTGACCGTGACCACGGTCGGGGTAAGAGGCCTGGGTCTGGGGGTTCAGGCTGTCCAGGCGCACGTGCTTCGCCCGGTCGGTGCGCCGGTCGTCGATCGACAGCACGTCGAGCCCGAGGTTGAAGTCGGAGCCGTAGATGTAGCCGTTGTAGTAGTAGGCCGACCAGAAGCCGCCGGACAGCGCGGGGGCGGTGTTGTCGGGGCCGCGCTCGTACCAGCCGATCTCCTTCGGGCGGGCCGAGTCGGTGAAGTCGACGATCGAGATGCCGCCCTGGTACCAGGCCTGGACCATGATGTCCTTGCCCTTGACCGGGATGAGCGAGCCGTTGTGGGCGACGCAGTTCTCCGTGTCCGCCTGCGGGCGCGGGATCTTGAAGTAGCTCTTGAACTGGAACTGGCCCCTGCGGATGTCGTAGTAGGCGTTGGCCCCGCGGGTGTTGGCGATGGTGGCGTTGCAGGTGGCGCGGGAGCCGCCGCCGAGCTCGTCGGTGAAGACGACCTTGTCGCCCCGGTTGTTGAAGGTCGCCGAGTGCCAGAACGCGAAGTTGACGTCGTCACGGACGGTGGCGGTGACCCTGGGGTTGAGGCGGTCGGAGATGTCCATCAGGATGCCTTCGCCCATACAGGCGCCGGCCGCGATGTCCTTCTCGGCGTAAGCGGTGATGTCGTGGCAGCCGCTGGTGGCCGACTTGCCGTCCGGGTAGGGCAGCGGAAGCCCGGGGTTGCCGCCGTCGGGGAAGAGCACCGGCGTGGCGGCGACCGCGGCGGCCGTCGGGTTACGCAGGGGCACCTTGATGATGGAGATCTTGTCGTGCGGTACGCCGCAGTCCGGGAAGTCGGCCCGGGGGCTGTAGGAGGAGACGTACACGTAGAGGTTGCGCCGGCGGTCGTGGCCCTTACCGGGCACGAGGCTCAGCGTGTGCGAGCCGCAGTTCGTCTCGACCGACTTGATGTACTTGGGGTTGCGCTTGTCGCTGATGTCGAAGATCCGGACGCCTTCCCAGGACTCCTTGATCGTCGCACTCTGTCCGGTGCTGTTGCAGGAGTCGTCGTTGCGGGAGGAGTCGACGGCGGCGAAGAGCAGGTCACCGTAGACGGAGACGTCCATCTGGCCGCCCGGGCAGATCACGGTGCTGACCAGCGACGTCCGCGAGGGCCGCCGGATGTCGTAGATGGAGAAGCCGTAGTAGTTGCCGACGTAGGCGTAGTTGTCCTGGAAGGCCATGTCGGTGTGGATGTCTGCGAGCGCGGCGGGCTTCGGCACGTTCGTGACCTGCCGCATGTTGTCGCTCATGACCACCTCACCGGGGGCGGGGATGTCGGCCGCCTGAGCGGGCAGCACACCTCCGACCAGGGCGATGGCGGCACCGAGCACGATGAGGGCCCTGCGGGGGGATAACACTCAGTCCTCCTATAAAGGGGGCATAAATGAAGAAATTTTCGTACGAAAACGGTCATTTGACCAGCACGCAAGCTGTCAAAGTTTGTAGCAATTTGCCGTCTTCCAACCGGCGCGGTCGTCGTCTAGAGTGCGCTTCTACGGCATGGGGTAGTCAGGGAGGCCAGTTGCGCGTCGCGCTCATCGTCGTCATGGGCGCGGTTGTCGCCCTCGCCGGTTGCACCGGCGAGAAGGAGACACCCCCTCGTGCCGACTCCACGGCTCCCGTCATCGCGCCGGGCCGCCCCGGGGAGAACGCCAAGACGCTGTCGCCCTCCGAGGCCGTCACCGCCGTACCGTCGCCGACGGCCAACGCCGCCGACATCAAGTACATGCAGGACATGGTCATCCATCACCGCCAAGCGCTGGACATGTCGGTGCTCGCCCCGAACCGGGCCGAGGCGGCCAGGGTCAAGGGTCTCGCTGCGCGGATCAAGGACGCCCAGGGCCCCGAGATCCAGTACATGACCACCTGGCTCCAGGAGCAGAGCCAGAAGGTGCCCGAGCACCACGCCCAGCACCAGGGCATGCCGGGCATGGCCACGCCGGAGCAGATGGCCGCGCTCAAGGCCGCCACCGGCAAGGCGTTCGACAAGCTCTTCCTGGACCTGATGATCAAGCACCACCTGGGCGCGCTCACGATGACCGAGCAGGTGCTCAAGGGCGGCTCGCACATCAGGGTCGAGGAACTGGCCAACGACGTGGGCGTCACCCAGGCGGCCGAGATCCGCCGCATGCAGCAGATCCAGGGCGAGCTCTAGAAGCTTCTCAGTGGGTACGGCCCGCCGGGCCGCGGGCCGTACCCCGGAGAAGGGCTTTACCAGCCGCGCTCGGGATAGCGGGACTGGGTCTGCGCGTTGAGCAGGGACTGCTTCACGCGGTTGGCCGGGTTCGTCCGCCGGTCGTCGACCTTGAGCACGTCGAACCCGCGGGCGATCTCACTGCCGTAGATATAGCCGTTGTAGTAGTACGTGGACCAGTAGCCGCCCAGCACGAGCTGCGTCGGGTCGACCGGACCCTGGTCGTAGAAGGCGATCTCTTTGGGCCGCGAGGAGTCGGTGAAGTCCCACACCGACAGGCCGCCCTGGTACCACGCCTGGACCATGATGTCGCGGCCCTTGACCGGCAGCAGCGAGCCGTTGTGGGCGACGCAGTTCTCCTGGTCGGTCTGCAGGCGGGAGATCTTGTAGTAGCTCTTGAAGACCAGCCGGTGCCCGCGGATCTCGTAGATCGCGTCGGCGCCGAGGTTCGGGCCCTGCGCGGCGGTGCACATGGGCGCGGTGCCGCCGCCGAGCTCGTCGGTGAAGACGACCTTGTTCCCGTCGTTGTTGAACGTGGCCGAGTGCCAGAACGCGAAGTTCGGGTCGGTCGTCCTGGCCTTGATCCGTGGCCGTTCCCGGTCGCGGATGTCGAAGATCACGCCATCGCCCATGCAGGCGCCGGCGGCGATGTCCTTCTCGGCGTAGACGGTGATGTCGTGGCAGCCGCTGGTGGGCAGCAGCAGACCGGGCTGGGTCTCGTTGCCGCCGTCGGGGAAGACGACCGGCGTGCCCACCAGGGAGGCGGCGGCCGGGTTGGCGATCGGCACCTTCACGACCGAGATCTTGTCGTGCGGCGGCTGGCAGTCGGGGAAGTTGGCCGCGGGCGAGTAGGAGGAGACGTAGACGTAGAAGAACTTCTTGGCGTCGCGTCCTCTGGCCGGCACCAGGGTGTGCGTGTGCGAGCCGCAGTTCGTCTCGACCGACTTGACGTACCTGGGGTTGGTCTTGTCGCTGACGTCGAAGATCCGCACGCCCTCCCAGGACTCCTTGACCGTCGCGCTCTGCGGCGTGCTCTGGCAGGAGTCGTTGTTGCGGGAGGAGTCGACGGAGGTGACCAGGATGTCGCCCAGGATCGTCACGTCCATCTGGCCGCCCGGACAGCTCACCGAGCTGACGAGCTGGGGCGACCTGGGATTCCTGATGTTGTAGATGGAGAACCCGTTGAAGTTGCCGACGTAGGCGTAGTCGCCCTGGAAGGCGAGGTCGCTGTTGATGGCGGCGCCCGCCGGCAGGCCGAGGTGCGCTTCCAGACGGATGTTGTCGCTCTTGACGACGTCGTCCGCGGCGTTCGCGGGCGTCCCGGCCATGACGGTGGCCAGAGCCAGAGCTGCTATGGCAGCCAGGCGGGAGGATAAGACGGTGATTCTCACCGGAGGCCTCCTACGGATGGGAGTGCCCCGAATTATCCGCCTATCTTGTGATCGAACTTGGGTTTGTCCGCTTTCTGTCACACACTCAGGAGCCGTAACGCCACGAGTGCAGGTACTCCTCCTGCTCGGCGGTGAGCGTGTCGATCTCCACCCCGGTCGCGGCCAGCTTGAGCCGCGCGACCTCCACGTCGATCTCCCCTGGTACGTCGTAGACGCCCGGAGCCAGCCCGAATCGCTCCTTGGCCAGCCAGGTCACGGCCAGCGCCTGGGCCGAGAACGACAGGTCCATGACCGCCGCCGGATGCCCCTCGGCCGCCGTCAGGTTGACCAGCCGCCCCTCGGCGAGCAGCAGCAGGCGGCGCCCGTCTGCCAGCACGTACTCGTCGGTGTTGGGCCGCACCCCGCGGTGCACCTCCACGCCGAGCCCGTCGAGCGCCCGCACGTCGATCTCCACGTCGAAGTGCCCGGCGTTGGCGAGAATCGCCCCGTCCTTCATCACCGCGAGATGCTCGCCCCTGATCACGTCGCGGTTGCCGGTGACGGTGATGAACACGTCGCCCTCCTCGGCCGCCCGCCCCATCCCCATGACCTCGTAGCCCTGGAGCGTGGCGTCCAGCGCCTTGACCGGGTCCACCTCGGTGACGACCACCCGGGAGCCCAGCCCCTTGGCCCGCTCGGCCACCCCACGCCCGCAGTAGCCGAACCCGGCCACGACCACGGTCTTGCCGGCCAGCATGGTGTTGGTGGCGCGCATGATCCCGTCAAGCGTCGACTGCCCGGTCCCATAGCGGTTGTCGAACATCCGCTTGGTCCGAGTGTCGTTGACGGCGACAACGGGAAACCGCAGCGCCCCTTCGGCCGACATCTGCCGCAACCGGATGACCCCGGTCGTGGTCTCCTCACACCCCCCGGAAACCTGCCCGAGCAGATCAGTCCGCTCGGTGTGCAGGATGTTGACCAGGTCACACCCATCATCAAGCACCAGATCAGGCGAAATATCCAACGCTTGATGAATATGCCGGTAGTAGGTCCCCCGATCCACCCCGGCCCGCGCATAAACCGAAATGTCATACCCACCCAGCGCCTCGGCCACATCATCCTGAGTGGACAACGGATTGGACGCCGCCAGGGCGATCCGCGCGCCGCCGGCCCGCAAGGCCCCCATGAGCACAGCGGTCTCGGCAGTCACATGCAGGCAGGCCGCGATGGTCAACCCGGAAAGCGGCTTCTCATCGTCAAAGCGCGCCCCGATGGCCGTCAGCACAGGCATGGCCCGAGCCGCCCAACTGATCCTGCGCTCTCCGAGCTCCATCGACTTCTCCCATGTACGGCGGCGCCCCCAAGACCACCCAGGCGGTCAAGGGGGCGCCGTAACGGCGAGCACCACGTCCGACGTGAGAAGCGACCCCCACGATCGGCGCCCGCGCGGGTCGGCGGGTGGGGTGGGGATGGCTTGCCGTAACTCAGAAATTAGTAACGGTAGTGGTCCGGCTTGTAGGGGCCTTCGACGTCGACGCCGATGTATTCGGCCTGCTCCTTGGTGAGGGTCGTGAGCTTGACGCCGAGCGCGTCCAGGTGCAGGCGGGCGACCTTCTCGTCCAGGTGCTTGGGCAGGACGTAGACGCCGATCGGGTACTCCTCGGTCTTCGCGAAGAGCTCGATCTGCGCGATGACCTGGTTGGTGAAGGAGTTCGACATGACGAAGCTCGGGTGGCCGGTGGCGCAGCCGAGGTTCATCAGGCGGCCCTCGGCCAGCACGATGATGCTGTGGCCGTCAGGGAAGATCCACTCGTCGACCTGGGGCTTGATGTTGTTGCGGACGATGCCCTCGGTCTTGATCAGGCCGGCCATGTCGATCTCGTTGTCGAAGTGGCCGATGTTGGAGACGATCGCCTGGTGCTTCATCTTCGCCATGTGGTCGGCGCGGATGATGTCGAAGTTGCCGGTCGTGGTCACGAAGATGTCGGCGATGCCGACGACCTCGTCCAGCGTGGTGACCTGGAAGCCGTCCATGGCCGCCTGGAGGGCGCAGATCGGGTCGATCTCGGTGACGATGACGCGGGCGCCCTGGCCCCTCAGCGCGTCGGCGCAGCCCTTGCCGACGTCGCCGTAGCCGCAGATCACGGCCACCTTGCCGCCGATGAGCACGTCGGTGGCGCGGTTGAGGCCGTCGATGACGGAGTGGCGGCAGCCGTACTTGTTGTCGAACTTCGACTTGGTGACCGAGTCGTTGACGTTGATGGCCGGGAACAGCAGCGTGCCGTTCTTGAACATCTCGTACAGGCGGTGGACGCCGGTCGTGGTCTCCTCGGTGACGCCCTTGATGCGCTCGGCGGTCTTGGTCCAGCGCTTCTCGTCACCGACCGTGCGCTTGAGCAGGTCGATGATGACGTGCCACTCCTCCGGGTCGCTGTCGGTGGCGGAGGGCACGGCGCCGGCCTTCTCGTACTCGGCGCCCCGGTGGACCAGCAGCGTGGCGTCGCCGCCGTCGTCCAGGATCATGTTGGGGCCGTCCCCACCCGGCCACGCGAGCGCCTGGTCGGTGCACCACCAGTACTCCTCCAGCGTCTCGCCCTTCCAGGCGAAGACCGGCACACCCTGCGGGTCGTCGACGGTGCCGTTGGGGCCGACGACGACCGCGGCGGCGGCGTGGTCCTGGGTGGAGAAGATGTTGCAGCTCACCCAGCGGACCTCGGCGCCCAGCGCGACCAGCGTCTCGATGAGCACGGCGGTCTGGATCGTCATGTGCAGCGAGCCCATGATCTTCGCGCCGCGCAGGGGCTGGGAGGCCGCGTACTCCTTGCGTACCGCCATGAGGCCGGGCATCTCGTGCTCGGCGAGCCGGATCTCCTTGCGCCCGAACTCGGCCAGCGAAAGGTCGGCGACCTTGAAGTCCATCTGGGTTCCCCTCGTATCACGAAGTTGTCGCCTGCGAGTTTAGGCACCAGATGAAGCCGGTCGCGACTCACAGACCCCGAATCTGACGTAAGAATGTAAGAATGCGGATTACGGAGGCTGCGAAGCGCCTTGGAATGTCGCCCAGAATGCTCAGATACCGCGAAGCGCTGGGCCTTCTGCCCCCGGTACGCGAGCAGGGCGCTCACCGGCGCTTCGGTGACGAAGAACTCCAGGCCGTCGCCCAGGGCGTGGACCTGGAGCGGCGCTTCGACGTCTCCCCCGCCGAACTGGCCTTCGCGCTGCGCGTGCTGAGCGAGCCCGCGGTCGCCCAGGCCGTGCGTGAGCTGGGCATTCGCATCGGCCGACTGCAGGCACCGCGGCGCGCGCTCGACTTCGAGAAGGAGAAGGCGCTCCGCCTTTTGCGAACTTCCGGACAGTCCCCCGCATCCAACCCCAGGAAAGGTGATCGCTAGCGCGTCGGGGGGCGTCATGAGGGTTTTCCTGGCAGTTTCGGCACGTCCACATCGCCAGGAGGCCCTGGGCCAAGCGGTCCAGCGCGCCCGCGAGTCGATCGCGGCGGCCTTCCCCGTCGCCCCCGAGCGCGTCAGGGCGCACGAGTGGACCGCGGGGAACGGCGGCGTGCACGTGCTGACCTGGACCAACGAACCCGGCTGGGAGCCTCCGTCCGGCCCCGGCGGCATCACCGTCGTCGCCGGGCACCATCCGGGCGACCCCGGCGACGGACCCGCCGCCGGACAGCCCGGCTGCTTCGCCCTCCTGCGCGCCCACGAGCACGGCATCACCGCCTCGACCTCGATCGCGCCCGCCGACCCCGTCTACTACGCCGAGACGCCCGACCTGTTCGTGGTGGGAAACCGCGCCCTCCTGGTACGGCTGGCCGCCCACGACGGCGTCCGCTACGACATGGCGGCCCTGCAGTCCGTGGCCAGACAGGGCTACTTCCTGTCCGAGGAAACCCCTTACGCCGGGGTACGCGCCCTGCCTCCTGCCTCGACCCTGGAGATCGGCGACCGGCTGACGGTGACCACCGAGCCGCTGCCCGTGGGGCGTGGCCGTACCGGCGCCGCGCAGGTGGCCGAGCGCATGCTGGAGGCGGTGCGCCCGCTCGCAGGCGGCCCGGACCCGGTGCGCGTCACGCTGACCGGCGGCCGCGACAGCCGCCTGATCGCGGCGCTGCTGCACGGGGCGGGCATCCCGTTCCGCGCCTTCACCTCGGGTTTCGACGACCATCCCGACGTGGTGGTGGCCCGCCAGGTGGCCGCGGCGCTCGGCGTGGAGCACGAGGTGACCACACCGGTCCTCACCACCGCGAACGAACTGTCCGTCGTGCACCCGGCCGACCGGGTCCATCACATCCTGCGCGCCTGCGAGGGCATGCTGTCGGCCTACGAGAACATCACCGCCGACGCCCCCTACAGCGCCGTCCCCCGGCTGGGCGGGCACAACGGGGAGATCCTGCGCGGCGGCTACCTGTCCGGCATGGAGGAGACCACGCCCGAGGCGGTGCTCCGGCGCACCGAGACGCTGTTCCTGTCCAACCGCGGCCTGTTCACCGAGACGGCCAACGCCCACGCCGAGGATCTGGCCTGGAGCTCGGACGCCCTCCACGTGCCCGACCACCTGTACGTGCGCTTCCGCGTGGGCCGCTGGCACGCCGCCGCGCGGGCCGCGATGCTGCGCCAGGGCACGCCGGTGCAGCCGTTCCTGGACAACCGGGTGGTCCGCGCCGCACTCGGCATGGACCCGGGCGTCCGCCGGTCGGAGCGGCTGGTCCACCGGCTCATCAGGACGTTCGCGCCCGCGCTCGCCGAGGTGCCGCTGGAGGGCCGGCCGTGGCGTTTCCGCACCGAGGGCCTGCTCGCGCGCTGGCGGCACAAGGCGACCCGGCACATCACCGCCCCGAAGCCCAAGCCCTGGAACTGGCGGACCGAACCGGGACAGGAGCTCGCCGAGGAACTGCGGGAGACGATCGTCGCGTGCGCCCGGCTGGGCGAGATCGTGCGCCTGGACAAGGTGCCCGCGCTCTTCGACGGCGGCAGGCTGGTCAAGCCCGCGCTCGTCTGGCATCTGTACACGGTGGCCGGGCTGCTCGGCGCCGATCTCACCGCGCCGGGGACCGCCTCGCGCGGGCGGGTGACGGTGCCAACCAAGCGTCCGCTGATTGCGTCATAACAAGCATGAAAGAGCTGCTGATGGCAGTGGTCCTGGCCATCTCACCCGCGCACGCGGGCACCGCTCAGACCGTCAAGGTCTACTTCTCGAAGGGTTTCGGCATCCCCGGCAAGACCGTGGCCGTGATCCGCAAGGCGCCCGACCGGGGCGTCGCCCGCTTCTCCGTCGAACAGCTGATCAACGGCCCCACCAAGGCGGAGAAGAGCCGGGGCCTCCATTCCGAGCTGGGCGCGCAGATCCGCGGCCGTTCCGACTGCGGCGCCGACTTCCAGCTGAAGATTGCCTCAGGAACGGCGACGCTGCGATTCTGCCGGACCGTCTACGGACTCGGCGTGGGCGGCGACGCCCGCGTCCTGCACACGATCGGCAAGACGTTGCTGCAGTTCAAGGCCGTGAAGAAGGTCGTGACGCTGGACAAGGAAGGCCGGTGTCTGTTCGACCAGACCGACGCCGGGACATCCTGCCTGACCGGGCACGAGTAGCCCGATTCCTCTAATATCCCGTGAATGCAGCCCCTGACGTCTGATGATCCGCAGACGATCGCCGGCTACCGCCTGCGCGGCCGGCTGGGCGACGGCGGCCAAGGCGTGGTCTACCTCGCCGAGGCCGCCGACGGACGGCAACTCGCCCTGAAAGTGCTGCACACCAGGGGCGACGCGCAGCTCCGCGACCGTTTCGCCAAGGAACTGGCCGCCGCCCAGCGCGTCTCCCCCGCCTGGATCGCCCGCATCGTCGACGCCTCGCTCGACGGGCCCCGGCCGTACATCGCCAGCGAGTACGTGGAGGGCCCCAGCCTCGCGCGCGCCGTCTCCACCGCCGGCCCGTTCGCGCCCGAACCCCTCATGCGGCTGGCCTCCGGGCTCATGATGGCGCTGGCCGCCATCCACCGGGCCGGGATCGTCCACCGCGACTTCAAGCCGGCCAACGTGCTGCTCGGACCCGACGGGCCGCGCCTGATCGACTTCGGCCTGGCGCGTGCCTCCGACATGACAGCCACCACCTCGGGCAACGTCGTCGGCACGCCCCTCTACCTGGCCCCCGAGTCGTTCCTCGGCCACCGCGCCGAGTCGCCCTCCGACGTGTTCGCCTGGGGCGCGGTCGTGTACTTCGCCGCCACGGGCCGCCACGCCTTCCACGCGGCGGAGATCCCCGCCGTCATGCACCGGATACTCAACGACTCCCCCGACCTGTCGCCACTGCCGGAGCCCCTGCGCACCCCGGTGGCCGCCGCCCTGGCCAAGGATTGCGCCGCCCGCCCCACCGCGGCCGGCCTCCTCCTCGAACTCACCACCGTCGGCCACCTCCCGCCCATCGGCAGGCCGAAGGCGGTCGAGCCGGTACCCGCGGAGGCGGCACCAAGTCAGGAGACGGCCGCCCCGGGCCGGGTGGAGACGCCTGGCAGCCGCGGGAGAGCCCGTGGGAGGGCCGTGCGGGTCGTGGGGGCGCTGGTGGGTGTCGCCGCCGCGGTCGGCGGCGTCTTCGCGGTCAGAGCCTTCGACTCCGGTACGGCCGGCACCCCCGACCCCGGAGTCACCGCCGCCGCCCGGCAACCCGGCACCGAGCCACCGCCGGGCAAGTCCGCCGGACAGGCCACCGAGGTCCCCTCCACCGCCCCGACCCGCAAACCGGGCAAGTCCGCGGAGCCAGGCAACACCCGGCCCCCGACGGCCGAGCCCGCGTCGCCGTACCCGAAAGCCCAGACCACCGGGAACGTGCGGATCTACTACAACCTCCCCCGGGCCGCGCATGCCGCCCGCGCCGCCAAGCTGGTCGCGGCCGGGTTCCGGCCGACGTCGCTGAGCCTGGCGCCGGGCGAGCGATATACGGCGGTGTGGGTGAAGCGCCCGGGGCCGGCCCTGCGGCTGTTCCACGGCCTGAACCCGGACGCCGCCAAGCGCTTCCTGACCCGCGCGACGGCCGCCGGCTACCGGCTCAAGCTGATCGCGGGGCTGGGCGCGTGGGAGAACGCCAAGTACGCCGGCGTGCTGGTCAAGCAGGACGGCCCCGCCGTCAACCACAGCTTCTGGCGGATGACCAAGGCCCAGTTCCAGGACAAGCTCCGCCACTACCAGGATCGCGGCCGCATGACCCTGCGCTGGGTCTCGGCCTACGGCCCGGCCGGCAACCGCCGCTACGCAGCCGTCTGGGAGCCCAACGTGGGCACCCCCGCCTGGCAGGCCACCGTGGACCTCGGGTGGGCCCGGCACAAGCGCGCCTACGACCGCCTGCACGCGCGGGGCTACCGCCCGACGATGGTGGCGGCCACCCCGGATCGCAGGTACAGCACGGTGTGGCGCAAGGAGAAGAGCGCCTACTTCCACTACGGCGACCTCACCCCGGACGCCTACCGCACCAAGCTCCGTCAGATCGCCCCGAAGGGCTACTACCCGGCCGCTCTGCAGGTGTCGGGCACCGCGGACCACCCGTTCTTCACCGCCGTCTGGGCCCCCGAATAGGAGACCCAGCCGGGGCGTGCGTCAGGCGGACGGGGTGCGGTCCAGGTCCGGCTCCAGGTAGATGACCCGGGCGATCGGCACCGCCGCGCGGATGCGCTGCTCCGCCTCGTCGATGCCGCGCGCCACCTCGGCCGCGGTGTCGTCGTGCTCGACCGCGATCTTGGCGGCGACCAGCAGCTCTTCCGGCCCGAGGTGCAGCGTGCGCATGTGGATCACGCGGGTGACCTCGGGGGCGTTCTCCAGAGCCGACCTGATCTGCTGCTCGACGTCGGGCGACGCGCCCTCGCCCAGCAGCAGCGACTTCGTCTCGATGGCCAGGATGATGGCGATGATGCCGAGCAGCACACCGATCATCAGCGTGCCGACGGCGTCCCAGACGGGGTCGCCGGTGATGGCCGCCATCGAGACGCCGAACAGCGCGAAGATGAGGCCGAGCAGCGCACCGAGGTCCTCCAGCACGATGACCGGCAGCTCGGGCGACTTCGAGCGGCGGATGAACTCCACCCAGCCCTGGTTGCCGCGCACCAAGTTCGACTCCTTGATCGCGGTGCGGAAGGAGAAGCTCTCGGCGATGATCGCGAAGATCAGCACGCCGATGGCCCAGCTGAGGTTCCCCAGCGGCTCGTGCGAGCCCAGCTTGTGGATGCCCTCATAGATCGAGAAAGCCGAGCCGATCGTGAACAGCACCACCGCCACGACGAACGCGTAGAAATAGCGCTCACGGCCATAGCCGAACGGATGCTCCTTGGTCCGCTCCCGCTGGGCCCGCTTGCCACCGATCAGCAGCAGGGCCTGGTTGCCCGAGTCCGCGACCGAGTGGATGGACTCCGCCAGCATCGAGGACGAGCCGGTGAAAACAAAGGCCACGAACTTGGCCACGGCGATGGCCAGGTTCGCGGCCAGAGCCGCGACGATCGCTTTGGTACCGCCACTCGCGCTCACTGGGAATCTCCACTCATAGGTCGATCGATCAATCCCCGGATCTTATTGGGAAATTCTTGCCTTAAGTTCTGTGATCGCTGTCACTGGGGTCGGATCGATGCCATAACCGAGCGCCAGGTAGGTGCTGGCGAAGTCGCCGAGTGCGATGAGGGAGGCCAGCCGTTCGAGCGGATGAGCGCCCTCGGCCGTGAGTTCGGTGAGCGCGACGTCGCGGTCCCTGGCCATCCGCACCGACGCCTCGCGCCGCCGGGTGACCTGCGGGTGCTCGTCGGCGTCCCGCATCATCACCAGCCGCAGCGAGCGCCCGGCGTCGTCGGCGAAGATGTCGCGCTTGGCCAGCGGGCCGTCGAAGGCGACCACCTGGTTGTGGTTGGCCTCGGGCAGCTCGCCGAAGACCGCCGGATACTTGGCGTTCTCGTTGAGCTGACAGGCCATCCGGTACGCCGCGACCCCGCTCACCTGCGACGAACCCCAGATCATGGGCACGCTCTCGGCAAGTTCCATCGCCAGCTGCTTACCCGGGTTGATGAACGACTCACTGGAGGGACGGCAGCGGTGCGCGATGTCCTCCAGCGACTTCGCCACGCCCTCGATCAGCGCCTCGTCCGCGCGCACCAGCCCCAGCCCCGCCGCGGCCACGATCAGCGGTACGGCCAGCAGCCACACGTTGGCCCGAGGCTGCCCGGTCGCCGACACCGGCACGAAGATGCCGCCGGCCTGCCTGGCCACCGACTCCAGCGGCGAGTCGGGAGAGGCGACGGCCACGAGCGTGCAGCCGCGCCTGACCGCCTCGGTGGCGGCCGACAGCGTCTCCTCGGTGCCGCCGGAGGCCGACACCGCGAACACCAGGTCGGTCGCGCCCACCCAGCCGGGAAGCTGATAGGAGCGGACGGTCAGGATCGGCAGCGGCGCGCCCTGACCGGCGACGGCCGCCAGGATGTCGCCGACGATCGCCGAGCCGCCCATGCCCACGACCACGACGGCTCTCGGCCGGCCACGCAGCTCCGCGAGGCCGGCTTCGGCAGCGGCGCGCTGCCCCATCCGCACCTGCGCGGCGGAGGCGGCGACCGCCAGCAGCATGCCGCCGGGATCGTTGTCGGTAAGGAATCGCTGGTCATCGAGCCGGTCGGACTCCCAATTCACGGAGTCCTGGCCTCGTCGACCAGCAGGACGGGGATGTCGTCGCGCACGGGATAGACGCGACCGCATCCGGTGCAGGCCAGCTCGTCTGCCTCCGCCTCGGCACGCAGCGCGGACTTGCACGCCGGGCAGGCCAGGATCTCGAGCAGCCAGTCGTCGATCTTCACTTTCAACTCCTCACGACGGCGAGGACCTCGTCCCTGATCGCCGTCATCTTGCCTTCGTCGGCCGCTTCTGTGTTGAGCCTGAGCAGCGGCTCGGTGTTGGACGCACGCAGATTGAACCACCAGCCGGAGCCGCTCACGGTCAGCCCGTCGAGCTCGTCGAAGGAGCCCCGGCCGCCGAACGTCTCGCGGACCCTGGTCAGCGCGGCCGCCTGGTCGGCGACGGTGCTGTTGATCTCACCGGAGGCGTGGTAGCGCGAGTAGGCGGCCACGACCTCCGACAGCGGGCTCGCCTGCTCCCCGAGGGCGGCCAGCACGTGCATGGCGGCCAGCATCCCCGAGTCGGCGAACCAGAAGTCGCGGAAGTAGTAGTGGGCGGAGTGCTCCCCGCCGAAGACAGCGCCGGTGGCGGCCATCTCGGCCTTGATGAAGGAGTGGCCCACGCGGGTGCGTACCGGGACTCCGCCGTGCTCGCGGACGATCTCCGGCACGCCCTGCGAGGTGATCAGGTTGTGGATGATCTTGGCGCCCGGGTGCTTGGCCAGCTCGCGGGCGGCGACCAGCGCGGTGACCGCCGACGGCGAGACCGAGCGGCCCCGCTCGTCGATCACCCAGCAGCGGTCGGCGTCGCCGTCGAAGGCCAGGCCGAGGTCGGCGCCGGTCTCGATGACCGCGCGCTGCAGGTCGACCAGGTTCTCCGGCTCCAGCGGGTTGGCCTCGTGGTTGGGGAAGGTGCCGTCGAGCTCGAAGAAGAGCGGCGTCACCTCGATCGGCAGGCCGTCGAAGACCGCGGGCACCGTGTGGCCGCCCATCGCGTTGCCGGCGTCGACCACGACCCGCAGGGGCCGGATCGCGCTCAGGTCGACCAGTCCGCGCAGGTGCGCGGCGTAGCCCTGGAGCAGGTCCTTCTCGGTGACGGAGCCGCGGGTCGCGCCCGGCTCCAAGCCGGGGGCGAGCAGTTCGGAGGCGAGCAGTTCGGCGGCGCGGTCGCGCACGGCGGTGAGCCCGGTGTCGGCGCCGACCGGCACCGCGCCCGCGTGGCACATCTTCAGGCCGTTGTAGCGGGCCGGGTTGTGGCTGGCGGTGAACATCACGCCGGGCAGGTCGAGGCTGCCGCTGGCGTAGTAGAGCAGGTCGGTGGAGCCGAGCCCGGTGTCGATCACGTCGGCTCCGCGGCCGGTGGCCCCCCGGATGAAGGCTCCGGCCAGCGCGACTCCCGATGCGCGCATGTCCCGCGTCACGACCAGCGAGGTCGCGCCGGTCACGTCGACGAAGGCCGCCCCCACGGCTTCGGCGATCGGCTCGTCCAGCTCGTCAGGCACCACGCCGCGTACGTCGTAGGCCTTGAAGATCTTGGCGAGATCGCCCACTCCAGCTCCTAGGTCGTCGTTGAGACGAGCCTACCGGTCGCCGCGTTGCTGCTGGGCGGAGCGGAGCACGCGCAGGTGGCCCCTGCGGCCGACCTCGACTCCCTGGCCGACGGGTTCGGTGCCGGAGGGACTCGGCCTGGCCGCTTCCCTGACGGCGTTGGCGAGCGCTTCGAGATCGTCCGAGCTGGGTGAGGCGCCGTCCGTGGGCAGCCGCACCACCTCCCAGCCGCGGGGGGCGGTGAGCCGCTCGGCGTGCTCGGCGCACAGGTCATAGCAGTGCGGCTCGGCGTACGTCGCCAGAGGGCCGAGAACAGCGGTCGAGTCGGCGTATACGTACGTGAGCGTGAAGACGGCAGGCTGGCTGCAAGCGGTGCGGGAACAGCGGCGGACGGGGCTCACGGAGGGACCGTATCTGGTAAGAGTCCGAGGCGCCACTATCTGAGCGCTCTTAACGAGCGTGTCGCCACAATTCGGACACCTGTCGCAGGCTTTACACCCACCTGTACCAATGCTGCAGTACGGCGGCCGCTCCTCGTAAACTGTGGGGATGACTCCACGACGCCGTGACCGCCACGGTCGCGGCCTTCGAGGCCCGCTGGCTCCCTCCCACGTGCCCATCGCGAAGTCCAGGGGCGAGCGCTTCGACGACTTCGTCCTGGACGCGGTCGAGCGGCTCAAGCCGCGCTGGGGGGCGCAGCTGGCGGCGGTGGAGTTCGCGGTCGAGGAGGTGCCGCCGCTGAGCGAACTCGGCGACGGTCCCGGCCGCTCGGGCCCGATCCCGTTCGGCCGCGCCGAGCCGGCCCGCGGCGCCCAGCCCGCCTCCGTGGTGGTCTACCGCCGCCCGCTGGAGGCCCGCTCGCGTGACCGGGAGACGCTGGGCGCGCTGGTGCACGACACGGTGGTGGAGCAGGTGGCGTTCCTGCTGGGCCGCTCGCCCGACGAGGTCGATCCGGGCTTCGACACCCACGGCTGAGCTGACCACAAGGCGCTGACCACAAGGCGGTGACCACAAGGCGGTGACCACAATGGCGAGGGGCCACGCGGACGATGCCGCGTGACCCCTGAACCTGATATCCGCCTATACGGCCTGGCGCTTGATCCGCCGACGTTCCCGCTCGGACAACCCTCCCCAGATGCCGAACCGCTCGTCGTGTTCCAGCGCGTATTCCAGGCACTCGGCTCGGACCTCACACGTCCGGCAGACCTTTTTGGCCTCGCGTGTGGAGCCGCCCTTCTCCGGGAAGAACGCCTCCGGATCCGTCTGCGCACAAAGTGCGCGCTCCTGCCAGCCGAGTTCTTCCGCATCAAGCTGGTCCTGTGCGATGACCAGATCGGTCACTGCGCACCTCCCTGCCGCCCGCCCGCAATGGAGCCCCCCATGAACGCCTTCCTATTACCCACCCACTGGAAGGCGTAACAACATGGTTGTAATTACACGCGCGTGCCGTACGTGACGTCAAGCGGCATGCCGGTATCCGGGGAAAGACCAGATCTCGCCCCGGTGTGTTTGGCATGTGGTGTTCGCGCCCGGCGGTTTCCATGAACCATGGCCTTGACCTGGCGTGTTCCGCGCTCTCGGCGGTCGAAACCGTACCAGGGCGGGATTGACGCCCGCCCGTGGCCCACCTTCTCTCTAGCTCTGCTTTGTCAGTTCCTTACCTGCGAGGCTCGTTGGGGGTGTATATGGCGGTGGGGTCGATCGGGTCGTCCCCCTGCCTGGGCGGGTCGTTCAGCGCGTCGCCGCCGCGAAACATCGACTGGTCCAGCCGGACGGTCGACTCGGCCGGCGACTCGCCGCCGTTCCAGCCGGGCTGGTAGGCCTGCTGCGGCTGCTGAGGTGCCGGGGGCTGCTGCTGGGGGTGCCCGAACGGGTCGTCGTAGGGGCCCGCCTGTCCCGTGTAGTCCGGCACACGCAGGTCGGGTGCGGTGCCGGCGGTCGAGTGCTGATAGTGCTCGGCCTGCTGGTAGGCGTCGAGCAACTGCTGGGAGCGCGGGTCCACGGGCGGGTCCGGCTCCTGGTAGTGCTGCTGGGGCTGGGCGAACTCCTGGCCCGGCACGCCGGTGAACGGCTGGCCCTGCTGCTCGAACGCGGGCGGGCGCTCATAATACGGCGCGCCCGCCGGACCGTCCTGGGGCGGCGCGTACGGGTTGGGGGCCTCGGCCGCCGGAGCGTAGGGGGTGGGCTCCGGCGGGGCGAACGAGCTCGGGGTGGAGTAGGCGTCCTGGTTCTGCGGCGGGGCGTACGGGTTGGGGTCGGCGTACGCGCCGGACTGGGGCTGCTGGCGGTAGACGTCCGGCTGGCTGTCGGCCGGGACGTAGGGGGCCGGGGTGTAGCCGGAGTCGGGCATCGTCTCCGACGGGGTGTAGCCGCCCGAGGGGGGCACCGTGTCGGAGGGGGCGTAGCCACTGCTGGGGGGCGTGGTGTCGACCGTGTCGTAGCCGTTCTGGGCGGGGGGCTCCGGCGCGTAGACGTTGGGGGTGTCCTGCGACGAGTAGCCGGGCGTGTTGTACGCGCCGCTCTGGGCGGGCTGGGCGTACTCCTGGCTGTAGGGGTCCTGGCTGTAAGGCTGGGAGTCCTGGCTGTACTGCTGGGGCTCCGGGTTGTACTGCTGGGGCTCGGGGGCGGCTGGGAGCGCGGCTCTGGGCTGCGGCGCGGGCGGCTCGGGGGCGGCGGGCTGCTGGAAGTTCTGGTACGCGTCCTGCTCGGCCCCGAAACCCTGCTGGCCGAAGGGCTGACCCGGATCGGACTGGGCGAAGGGGGGCTGACCGGGCGGGGCGTAGGGCTGACCGGCGCCGGGCTGGGCGTAGCCGGGCTGCTGGCCGGGGTCGGCACCGGCGAAGCCCTGCTGGCCGCTATCGGGCTGGCCGAAGCCCTGCTGACCTGTGCCGGAGTGGGCGAAGCCCTGCTGACCGGCGCTGGGCTGACCTGTGCCGGGCTGGCCGAAGCCCTGCTGACCGGCGCTGGGCTGACCTGTGCCGGGCTGGGAGAAGCCGTGCTGACCCGTGCCGGGCTGGGCGTAGGCGGGCTGCTGGCCCGATGCGGGCTGCTGGCCGTAGGGCTGGCCCGGGGCGGGCTGGGCGAATGCCTGGCCGGAGGCGGGCTGCTGGGCGTACTCCGGCTGCTGGGCGTATTCGGGCTGCTGCGCGTATTCGGGCTGGCCGAATCCGGGCTGCGGAGTGAAGCCGGGCTGCTGGGCGAAGCTCTGCTGGCCGTACCCCTGAGGCTGGCCGAAGCCGGGCTGCGGCGAGAACGTCGTCACCGGACGGCGCGCGGGCAGGGCCTGCGGCATGAGGTAGAGGGCGGCCAGGACGGTCAGGGCGAGGGTGGGCAGGCCGGTGAGGAGGAGTTCGAGGATGGAGCGGAAGCCGTTGCCCGCGAAAAGGGCGACGAACAGCGCGAGGACCCCGAACAGCGCCATGGCCGACAGCGTGATCGCCGCGACCATCGTGACCGGCCCGGCGGACTTGGCCGGGGTGCCCAACTTCGTCAGTAGCAGCACCGCGCCGATCAGCAGCGCGATCGTGACCGGGCTGGTCAGGCTGGAGAAGTAGATGGCGCCGCGCTCGGTGAGGCCGATGCTCGATCCATAGGCGCCGTCTCCGCCGATCAGAAACCGGCCTACGGCCACCAGCGTGGACGTGACGCCGGCAGCCAGCATGATCCAGGCAGCCGGCTCTTTCAGCCGGGCGACGTCAAGTTTGCTCACAACTACCCCCATCGAGCCCTTTGGCCCGCAGTGAGTTTGCCACATGACCGACTTACGCGGCGGGGAACCCAGGAGGCTCATTCCTCACATGTCCCTCATTGCGAGGATTTTTCTGGCATGGGGAGGGGTAAGACTGACCTCTGGGACAGATGGAAGACTGGGCGACATGCACATCGTGTCCCTCGCCGGCGGCATCGGCGGCGCCCGCTTCCTGCGCGGTCTGCGCGCCACCGCCCCCGACGCCCAGATCACCGTCATCGGCAACACCGGCGACGACATCACCCTCTTCGGCCTGCGGGTCTGCCCCGACCTGGACACCGTGATGTACACGCTGGGCGGCGGCATCAACGAGGAGCAGGGCTGGGGCCGGGAGAAGGAGACGCACACGGTCAAGGAGGAGCTGGCCGCGTACGGCGTGGAGCCGCAGTGGTTCGGGCTCGGCGACCGTGACTTCGCCACCCACATCGTGCGCTCACAGATGATGGAGGCGGGCTACCCGCTCTCGCAGATCACCGAGGCGCTGTGCGCGCGCTGGCGGCCGGGCGTACGGCTGCTGCCCATGAGCGACGACCGCTGCGAGACCCACGTCGTCATCACCGACGAGCAGGGGCGGCGGGCGATCCACTTCCAGGAGTGGTGGGTCAGGCTGCGCGCCTCGATCCCGGCCGAGTCGATCGCGCTGATCGGCGCCGACACCGCGCGGCCCGCGCCCGGCGTCCTGGAGGCGATCGAGGAGGCCGACGTGGTGATCCTGCCGCCGTCGAACCCGGTCGTGAGCATCGGCACGATCCTCCAGGTGCCCGGCATCAGGGACGCGCTGCTGGCCAAGACCGTGGTGGGCGTCTCCCCGATCATCGGCGGCGCGCCCGTGCGCGGCATGGCCGACGCGTGCCTGACCGCGATCGGGGTGGAGACCAGCGCCCAGGCGGTGCTGGAGCTCTACGGCGCGGACCTGGTCGACGGCTGGCTGGTCGCGCCGGAGGACGACGGGGTGGCCGTGGACGGCATCCGGGTGCAGGCCCGACCGCTGATCATGCACGACGCCGACGCCGCGGCCGACATCGCCCGCGCCGCCCTCGACCTGGCCCTGGACCTCAACCGATGACCACCCCCGAAACCCCGGCCCCCCAACCAGCACACCCGGAAGGGGCCGCCCCGGAATGGGTTTCCCCAGAGGGGACCATCCCCGAAGGAGCTGCCACAGGAGAGGCCGTCCCAGGACCACCTGGAGAGGCCGTCCCAGGAAGGGTTTCCCCGGAAGGGGTTTCCCTGGAGGGGGTTTCCCTAGAAGGGGTTTCCCTGGAGGGGGGTGTTCCCGGGGAGGTTCGGGTGGTGCCGGTTCTGGGGTTGCCCGATGTGCGCCCCGGCGACGACCTGGCCGCGTTGCTCAAGGGGGCGGATCTGCGGCCCGGCGACATCGTGGTCATCACCTCGAAGATCGTCAGCAAGGCCGAGAACCGTCTCCGGGACGCCCCCGACCGCACCGCCGCCATCGAGGAGGAGACCGAGCGCGTCGTGGCCAGGCGCGGTGACATGGTCATCGCCCAGACCCGCCACGGCTTCGTCATGGCCGCAGCGGGCGTCGACAACTCCAACGTCGCCCCCGGCACGGTCCTGCTCCTGCCGGAGGACAGCGACGCCTCCGCCCGGCGCATCCGCGCCGGCCTTCCCCGGGGCGTGGGCGTGATCATCTCCGACACGTTCGGCCGCCCGTGGCGCAACGGCCTCACCGACGTGGCCATCGGCGCCGCCGGCGTGCTCCCCCTTGAGGACTTCCGCGGCGGCGAGGACTCCTACGGCAACCCCCTGAACGCCACCGTCACCGCCCTGGCCGACGAGATCGCCGCGGCGGCCGAGCTGGTCAAGGGCAAGCTGGCGGGCGTCCCGGTCGCGGTGGTGCGCGGCCTGGCGCACCTGTTGACCCGGGAGGACGGTCCCGGCGTGCGCCCGCTGATCCGCCCCGCCGACGAGGACCTCTTCCGCTACGGCTCCCGCGACGTCGTCCCCGCCCGCCGCACCATCCGCGACTTCACCGACGACCCGGTCGATCCGTGGCTGGTACGGCAGGCCGTCGAGGCCGCCTTCACCGCCCCGGGCGCCGGGCACACCCGGTTCGCCCTGGTGGAGTCGCCGGCCGTACGGGAGAAGCTGGTGAAGGCCCCGTACCTGGTCGTGGCCTGTGTGACGGAGCCGGGCGAGCAGGCGGCGGCCAGGGCCGGCGCGGCCGTGCAGAGCTTGCTGATCCAGCTCGCGATGGAGGGCCTCGGCTCGGCGTGGCTGCCGCCGGGCGGCGGGGAGGAGATCCTGGATCTTCCCGAGGGCTGGCGGCCGATCGCTCTGGTGGCGGTGGGGCATCCCGCCGAGACCCCCGCGGACCGGGAGCCCCAAGATTTTGCGGCCCGCATCGTGCTGCGCTGATCTGACTCTTCCCAGCACTTAGGGGTAAAGCAGGCATTTACCCTTAGGAAACTTTCCTTTATGTTCGGGGTATCCCCCCATGTAGAGGAGCATTTTTATGAGAAGGGTGCTCACGTTAGCCAGCGCGATGCTCGTGGCGATATCCGCCACGATCTTCGTCGCTTCCCCCGCGCTCGCCCACGGCTACGTCAACTCACCCCCGAGCAGGCAGTACAACTGCAAGCTCGGCAAGGTGCAGAACTGCGGACCCATCGTCTGGGAGCCGCAGAGCGTCGAAGGCGCCAAGGGCCAGCGCAACTGCCACGCGGGCGACTCACGCTGGGCTCCGCTCAGCGATGAGAGCAAGCCGTGGCCGGTGACGAACGTCGGCTCGTCCACCAGCTTCAGCTGGACGTTCACCGCCCGCCACGCGACGCTGTCGTACGAGTACTACATCGGCGGCACCCGCGTCGGCTACGTCGCAGGAAACGGGCAGCAACCGGGAGCCACGGTCACGCACAACGTGAACCTGTCCGGCTTCAGCGGCCGCCAGAAGGTCCTCGCCATCTGGAACATCGCCGACACCGCCATGGCGTTCTACGCCTGCGTCGACGTCAACATCGGCGGCGGCCCCGGCCAGCCCACCCCCACTCCCACACCGACCCCCACGCCCACCCCCACCACTCCGACACCGACTCCCACCGCCACCAACCCCGGTGGCACCTGGGCGGCAGGCACCGCCTACGCACCGGGCAACACCGTCACCTACGCCGGACAGTCCTACCGTTGCCTCCAGTCGCACACCGCGATAGCGGGATGGGAACCACCCAATGTCCCGGCTCTTTGGCAGCGGATCTGAATCCATGCAGCAGCAAGTTCGTGACGCGGGTGTGTCACTGTTCCGCATCGTGGTCGGGCTGCTGTTCGCCTGTCACGGTGCCGCCAAGCTCTTCGGCGTGCTCGGCGGACCTCGTGGCGGCACTCCACCGGCCTTCTTAGAATGGCCGTCCTGGTGGGCCGCGGTGATCGAACTCGTCACAGGTGGCCTCGTCCTGCTGGGACTGGCCACCCGGGCGGCGGCGTTCCTCGCCGCGGGTGAGATGGCTTACGCCTATTTCACCGTCCACCAGCCCAAGGGGCTGTTTCCCCTCATCAACGGCGGTGAGCTCGCCGCCCTCTTCTGCTGGTCGTTCCTGATCCTCGTTCTCATCGGGAGCGGCCCGTGGTCGCTGGACACGGTGGTGGCACACCTCCGCCGCCGCATGAAAGTTCCCCAAGGCCCCTAGCGGTCTTTGTGGACGGGCACCCGCTCCGTGCGGCGGGTGGCGGGTGCCCGCGGCCCCCCTCAGGTGGTCTTGCACGTGGGGTGGCACAGGCGGCGCGCCAGCGCGGCCAGGAACACCTCGATGATCTCCCCCGGCTCCTGCGCGACGTGCAGCGAGCCGTTGGTGGCGGTGGTGATCTCCGACAGACCGGCGCGGTCGACGCCTGAACCGAAGGCGATGATGACGATCTGCACGGGCTTGTCGGGGTCCCACTCCTCGCGCAGCCGGTCGAGCAGCTGACGGCGGGTCAGGCCCTTGCCGTCGTCCCGGCCCGAGGTGATGACGAGGAGCGTGTTGTTCATCTCCTCGCGGAACTCGCCGCCGACCTCGCGAAAGCCGCTCAGGATCGCGTCGTGCAGCGAGCTGTCCAGGTCGGGGTGGACGGTGATGGCCGAGGTCAGCTCGTCGAGGCGGCCACGCCGTACGACCTGGCCGGACTCCGGCTCGTTGATCGGTCCGAGCCCCACCCGCTCGCGATATCCCTTGGTACGGCCCAGCGTGTCCGCGAACTCCCACATCCCCATGTGCGTCGAGTCGGGGAAGAGCTGCAGCCCGATCTTCGCCGCGGCCAGCGCGGTGCCGAGCCGGTCGGTCATGTGCTTGGAGGTGTCGGCCAGCACCAGGATGTTGGTCGCCGGCGCCAGCCTGCTCCAGGCCTGCAGCGCCGCGTCGATCTCCGTCGGCGAGATGGACGGCCGGGTGCGCGGCGTCTCCACGGGGATCTGCGGTCCCGGCGAGATAGGCCCGAGCGTGCCGTCACCGGAGCGGAACCCGGCCCGGCGCACGAGGTCCTGCGCCTCGTCGCCGCGCAGCCAGTCGGCGAAGACCGTGGAGGCCTCGGCCACCTCGGGGTCGGTGGCGGTGACGACGTAGGGGTAGTCGAGGCTGATGGTGCCCTCGCGCGGATGTAAGGCGACCACCGGGTCGGCGGAGGGCCGCCGGTTGTGCTCGTACACCGACTGCTCGGGGACGATCACCACGGGCCGCTGCCAGAACGCCCGGTCGTCCACGGCCGCGAGCATCGAGCGGTAGTCGGGGGCCGAGCCGGCCTGCGCCCAGCGCACGAACGCGGTCAGCGCCCGGTCGGCCGAGGCGCCGGTGCCGACGACGTCCCTGGCCGCGGCGACGGTGGCGATGCCCGCTCCGGCCAGCGAGGGGTCGGGCACGCGTACCACGTCGGGCTCGTTCTCGTTGGGGCGCAGCCGCCCGCGTACGGTCGAGGGGAAGACCATGCGCCAGTTCATCTCGGTCCTGCCCACCGCGAAGCGTTCGGCCAGCGACTGGCGGGTGGCGAAGACCAGCGGCGAGGTCGCCACCGTGCTCTGCCCGGCCGGCAGCGCACTGGCGCCCTGCTTGCGGGCCAGCCGGATCCAGGCGGAGGAGTCGGCGATCCAGCCGTCGGGCCGCTGGCGCAGCACGCCCGCGCGGTCGCCGATCAGCGTGCGCAGGACGGTCGCGGGCGGCTGCTCGGTCACCTGGACGAGCACGCAGCGCCCGCCCGTGGCCGTCTTCGTCTCGTTGAAGCGCTCGGCCGCCAGCATCGCCACAGGCGCCACGTCCACCGCCGCCGCCACACTGACCAGAACAGGCTCTCGTGTCGAGCACAGGGGGCCGCCACCGCCGAAGACGACCACGAAACCGGCGACCAGAACCGCCACGGCCGCCAGCCCCGCCAGCACGCCCCGGCCGAGCGCCTGCCTCCGCCGCTGCTCAGGCGCCGGAGCGGCGCGGTGTCGAGCCAACCGCACGGTGCTACCTCTCCATTCGGGAGTGACGATTCTCCCAGCGCCGCCCGGGGGCGGCGCAAGGTCAGGTAGAACTTGTTATAACTAAACGATCCTGAGGACGCTACGGCAGACGCCGTCGCTCTTGGCCGAAGCGGCCAGCCTTTCCGCGTCCGGCCGGCCGTACTCGGTGGTGCGCTGGTGGAAGGGACGGCCGGTCGGCGCGACCATCTCGCCGATCTCCGTGATCGTCTTGTAGGAGCCGTTCTCGGAACCGGCCATGCGGCTGATCGTCTCCTCCATCAGCGTGCCGCCCAGGTCGTTGACGCCGCCCTGGAGCACCTGCCGGCACAGGTCGTCCTGGAGCTTCACCCACGAGCACTGGATGTTCTTGATCGAGCCGTGCAGGAGGATCCTGGCCAGCGCGTGCACGGCCCGGTTCTCCTGCGCGGTCGGGCCGGGCCGGGCGATGCCGGCCAGGTAGATCGGGGCGCTGTGGTGCACGAACGGCAGCAGCACGAACTCCGAGAAGCCGCCGGTCTCCTGCTGCAGGCTCCTGATCAGCTTGATGTGCTTGACCCAGTGCAGGTGGTTGTCGACGTGGCCGTACATCATCGTGGAGGTCGTCGGCAGGCCGACCTTGTGCGCGGTGGTGATCACCTCGACCCACTCCCTGGTCGGCAGCTTGCCCTTGGTCAGGACCCAGCGCACGTCGTCGTCCAGGATCTCCGCCGCGGTGCCGGGCAGCGAGTCGACCCCGGCCTCCTTCGCCGCGTGCAGCCAGTCCTCGATCGACAGGTTGGTACGGCTGGCCCCGTTGACCACCTCCATCGGTGAGAACGCGTGCACGTGCATGTCCGGAGTACGCGCCTTGACCGCCTTGGCGATGTCGAAGTAGGCGGTGCCCGGCAGGTCGGGGTGAATGCCGCCCTGCATGCAGACCTCGGTCGCGCCCGCCTGCCACGCCTCGGCGGCCCGGTCGGCGACCTGGTCGAGGCTGAGCGTGTAGGCGTCGGCGTCGGTACGCCGCTGCGCGAAGGCGCAGAAACGGCAGCCGGTGTAGCAGACGTTGGTGAAGTTGATGTTCCGGTTGACGACGAAGGTCACGTCGTCGCCCGCGGCCTCACGGCGCAGGTCGTCGGCGATGCGGGCCAGTTCGTCGAGGGCCTCGCCGTCGGCGCCGAGCAGCGCCACCGCCTCGGCGTCGCTCAGGCCCGCCGGGTCGGAGGCGGCGCGGCGCAGCGCCTGGCTCAGGTCGCCCAGGATCGCCGCGGGCGCCGCGGCGGGCAGCCGCTCGCGCAGCGCGTCCCAGTCGCCGTAGACGTGGTCGAAGTCGTCGCGGCGGTCGTTGGTGCGGCCCTCGGTGTCCACGGCGGTGTGCAGGTCCACCCGGCCCGAGGCGGAGAAGCCGCCGTCCGGCTCCTGCCAGGGGATGCCCGTCAGCACCGCGTCCTCCCTGGCCAGGCCGGTCTCCGGGTCGGCCAGCGCCCTGATGTGCGCCATCACGCGGGGATCGGTCCAGGGCTCGCCGGCCAGCACGTACTCCGGGTAGAGGGTCAGGCGCTCGCGCATGCCGTACCCGGTGGCCTCGGTGCGGGCGGCCAGGTCGTCGATCTGCGGCCACGGCTGCTCGGGGCTGACGTGGTCGGGGGTGAGCGGCGAGACGCCGCCCCAGTCGTCGATGCCCGCCCTGACCATCAGCTCGAACTCGCCGCCGATGAGGTTCGGCGGCGCCTGGATGCGCATCCTCGGGCCCAGCACCAGCCGCGCGACCGCGATGGTGGCGGCCAGTTCGCGCAGGTCGGCGTCGGGCATGCCGCGCATCGCCGTGTCCGGCTTGGCGCGGAAGTTCTGGACGATGACCTCCTGGATGCCGCCGTACTCGCGGGCGACCTTCCTGATCGCGAAGATCGACTCGGCCCGGTCCTGGACGGTCTCGCCGATGCCGATCAGCACGCCGGTCGTGAACGGCACGTTCGTGCGGCCGGCGTCCTCCAGGACCCGCAGCCGCACCGCGGGGTCCTTGTCCGGCGAGCCGTAATGGGCCTCACCCTTCTCGGTGAACAACCGCGTGGAGGTGGTCTCCAGCATCATCCCCATCGACCCGGCGACCGGCTTCAGCCGCTGGAAGTCGCGCCAGGTGAGCGCGCCCGGGTTCAGATGCGGCAGCAGGCCGGTCTCTTCCAGCACCCGGATCGCCATCGCGCGGACGTAGGAGATCGTGTCGTCGTAGCCGTGCGCGTCCAGCCACTCGCGCGCCTGGTGCCAGCGGTCCTCCGGCCGGTCGCCGAGCGTGAACAACGCCTCCTTGCACCCCAGCGCGGCGCCCTGCCGGGCGATCTCCAGCACCTCGTCGGGGCTGAGGAACGGCGCGGGCAGCTTGTGCGGGGCCGTCGCGAACGTGCAATAGCCGCAGCGGTCGCGGCACAACCGGGTCAGCGGGATGAACACGTTCTTGCTGTACGTGATCACCCCGTCCCGCCCGGCGTTGCGCAGCCCGGCGTCACGCACACGTCCGGCGTGTTCGAGCAAAGTGTCGAGGTGCCCGTCTCGGGCGTGCAGCAGAACGGTCGCCTCGGTGACGTCGAGCGCCTTGCCATCGCGGGCGCGGGCGAGCGCCCTGCGCAGAGCGGAATCACTGACCACAGTCATAGCGGCACGATACGACCCTCTGAGTCTCTGTAGCGCACCCAGCCCTCGGTATGACGCCCACTCCTCCCTACGACCTACTCCTCCAACCCTCCTCAAGTCCCTTTCCCTGACCGGGTTCCGCAACTGATGATCAAGTCATGCGAAGATTCGCCGCCCTGTTAACAGGGCTGTTGGTTCCCCTGTCCCTGCTGGCGCCCACGGCCTCGGCCGCGACGCCCGCCAAGCCGTCCGTCGCGTGGGCTCCGTGTCCCGAGGATCCGGCCGTCGAGTGCGGCACGCTGGCCGTACCCGTGGATTGGAACAACCCAGCGAGCGGCACCTTCAACGTCGGCGTGGCGCGGCGCAAGGCCACCGACCCGTCCGCCAGGATCGGCGCGTTCGTGCTGGGCGCGGGTGGGCCCGGCGGGTCCGGGGTGGAAGAGGTGCTCTTCGCCCCGCAGTACCTCAGCCCCGAGCTCCTGCGCCGCTTCGACGTCGTCGGGCTCGACCCGCGCGGCACCAACCGCAGCAACCCGGTGCTCTGCTCCACCGCGGTGCTGGCCGAGTCGCCCCACCCGCTGATGCGGAACCAGGCCGACTTCGACGAGCGGCTGGCCTACAACGAGCGGCTGCGCGCCGACTGCCGGGCCCGCACCGGCCCGGTCTTCGACCACGTCGACTCGCTCAGCACCGCCAAGGACCTCGACGCCTTCCGCGCCGCGCTCGGCGAGCGTCAGATCACCTACTGGGGCGGTTCCTACGGCACCCTGCTCGGCCAGCTCTACGCCGAGAACTTCCCCCAGCGTGTACGCGCGCTGACGCTCGACAGCACCATGGACCACAGCCTCGGCACCCGCGGCTTCATGGACACCGAGACGTGGGGGGCGCAGGACGCGTTCAACGAGTTCGCCGCCTGGTGCAAGCGTGAGACCTCCTGCCTGCAGCACGGCAAGGACCTGCGGGCGATCTGGAAGGACCTCCTGGCCCGCGCCGACCGCGGCGAGATTCACGCCCCCGGACAGCCCGGCGTGAAGCTCACCGCCTTCGACATCATCGGCTTCGCGGTCGGCAACTTCTACGACCCGCGCGGCTGGCCGCAGCTCTCCCAGGGCATCGACGAGCTGCTCAGCACCGGAACGCTGAGCACGGGCACCCTGACCCCGGCCCTCGACCGTGCACAGGAGGTCCAGCCGAACCCGTTCCAGATCTTCTGCCAGGACTTCCGCCTGCCCGTGCGCGACTTCCGCGAGTGGAACTCACACGTCCGCCGCCAGAGCAAGATCGCGCCCGACATGCGCTACAGCAGCCTGGCGATCTTCCCGGTCGTCTCCTGCCTCGGCCAGCCCGCCCCGATCCCCAACCCGCAGCACGAGCTGAAGGTCCGCACCAAGACCCCGCTGCTGGTGGCCAACTCGCTGCACGACCCGGCCACGGTCTACCCGTGGGCGCTCGGCACCGCGCGGCAGCTC
The DNA here is from genome assembly GCF_014203235.1 of Nonomuraea endophytica. GTDB lineage: Bacteria > Actinomycetota > Actinomycetes > Streptosporangiales > Streptosporangiaceae > Nonomuraea > Nonomuraea endophytica. Next base: position 245,231 of record NZ_JACHIN010000001.1, read on the forward strand.
GGCCGCTCGGGCCGGCTGCTCACCTACGAAGGCTGGGGCCACATCGTCTACGGCCGCGGCGCCTGCGCGACCGGGACGATCGACGCGTACCTGCTCACCCAGCGCCTGCCCGCGCCCGGCGCCCGCTGCCCCGCGGTCCCGCCGTCCGAGGTCAGGTCTCTGCGGCAGTTCACGCCGCCGAAGCCCGGCACCCCAGGATGGGGCTTCCCCTCCTGATCCGGTACGGCTGACGCCGTCCCCTGGCCCGCGCGGTCGTCCAGGCCGCGCGGGTACGGGCACACTGGAGGCGTGAAAGAGCGAGCGTGGACGCCCGACGAGCCCGTTGACGTGGGCCTCGTCGTGGGCCCGCACCGGCACGGCGGCGGCGACCCCACCTGGCGGCAGGGGCGCGACGGCGCGATCTGGCGCACGTCCCGCACGCCCGCCGGCCCCGGCACCCTGCGCGTCTCCCTCAAGTCCTCGACCGTGTACGGCCACGCGTGGGGCCCCGGTGCGGACTGGCTCCTGGAGACGTTGCCCGGGTTGATGGGGGGCGACGACGACATTTCCGGATTTACCGTGAAACATGCGGTTTTGGAGGACGTTTTCCGGAAGCATCGGGGCCTGCGGATCGGGCGTACCGGCCGCGTCATGGAAGCCCTCGTGCCCGCCGTCCTGGAGCAGAAGGTCGTCGGCCGCGAGGCGTGGCGGGCCTGGCGCTGGCTGCTCAACCGCTACGGCGAACCCGCCCCCGGCCCTGCTCCCGAAGGCATGCGCGTAGTGCCGGAACCCGGAGTCTGGCGCGAAATCCCCATCTGGGCCTGGCACCGGTCGGGTGCGGAAGCCGTACGAGCCAAGACCATCGCCACAGCGGCCTGGCACGTGGAAAAACTAGAGTCCGCATCGACCAGCGCGGAAGCCGACCGCCTCCTGCGCGCTCTCCCCGGCATAGGCGTGTGGACCTCCGCCGAGGTCCGCCAACGCGCCTTCGGCGACCCGGACGCCGTCAGCGTCGGCGACTACCACCTGGCCAAAATCGTCGGCTACGCCCTGACCGGCGAAAAGGCGGACGACCCCGGCATGATGCGCCTCCTGGAGCCCTACACCGGCCACCGCCACCGCGCCACCGTCCTGATCGGCCTCACCGGCCTCCGCCCCCCGCCCCGCGGTCCCCGCATGCCCATCCGCGACTACCGCACCTTCTAACCCCACCCACGCCAAGACCCCCGGCACCGGCCCTCCGGGCTCCCTTCCCGGCGAGCCCTCTGCCACGAAACCGCCGGCGTGACCCTCTGGTTCCCGGTCCACCGCTTCCCGGCGGGGCGCTCCGCCGGGTGTCCAGGCGCCTGTGTCCGGGCGCCGGGTGTCCGGGCGCCGGGTGTCCGGGCGCCGCGTGTCCGTCCCATCGGAGGGACCCTGCGCACGCGACAACCCACGCCCCCGGTGTTCAGGGAGCGCGGGTCTGGGGTGGGTGGGTTAGACGTCGCTGGAGTAGCGGACCGCGCAGTCCGGGAGGTGGACGTCGGGCCATACCCGGATGCCGGCCTGCAGTTCGTTGCCCGCTCCCACCACGGCCCGGTCGCCGATCAGCGCGTCACATACCACCGCACCAGCGGCGATCCGCGCCCCAGCGCCCACCACCGAGTCGGTCACCGTGGCACCGGCGCCCACCACACAGCCGTCCAGCAGGATGCTGCCCGTCACCGTGGCCCCCGCCTCGACCTGGGCACCGGCGCCCACGACGGTGCCGCCCACCACCTTGGCCTCCGGAGACAGAAGGGCGCCGGGCAACGCCAGGTGCTCGCCGGTCGGGCCGGGTAGCGCGGGCGAGGCCAGCTTGCCGAGGACGAGGTCGCGGGAGCCCTGGACGAGCGCCGCCGGTGTGCCGACGTCCAGCCAGTACGTGCGGTCGGCGTAACCGAGCACGAGTTCGCCGGACTCGATGAGCCCGGGGAAGGTCTGCCGTTCGACGGACACGACCTCTCCGGCCGGGATGGAGTCGATCACCGACCGGGTGAAGACGTAGCAGCCCGCGTTGATGCGGTTGGTGACGGGGTTGGGGGTCTTCTCCAGGAACGCGGTGACCCGGCCCGTGGAGTCGGTGGGCACGCAGCCGAACCGGGTGGGGTCGTCGACCTCGGTGAGATGGAGGGTGACGGCGGCCTGCCGGTCGACGTGGTCGCGGATCTGGTCGCCGATGTCGTGGCCGGACAGGATGTCGCCGTTGAGCACGAGCACGGGCGCGTCGGAGGAGACGGTCAGGGCCTGCGCGGCGTTGCGGATGGCGCCGCCGGTGCCGAGGGGCGTCTCCTCGGTCATGTACTCCAGCGTGAGCCCGAAGTCGGCGCCGTCGCCGAAGACCGGCTCGAACATCGACGCCTTGTAGGAGGTGGCGAACACGATGCGGCGTACCCCGAACGAGCGGGCGCGCGCGAGCTGGTGCGCCAGGAACGGCACACCGGCGGTTGGCAGCAGCGGTTTGGGCGTGCCCAGTGTCAGCGGGCGCAGGCGTGTGCCCTGGCCACCGACCAGGAGGATCGCCTCGAGGTCTGGCAAAGAGCTCTCCATCACTCCGCGAGGTTATCCAACTATTCGACCGCCCGTTGATAGGAGCTGAGATGTGCCTCGGCCGAGGCGTCCCAGGTGAACTCCCGGGCCCGCGCCAGTCCGGCCCGGTGGAGCTGCGCCCTTCGTTCGGAGGAGGCGAGGAGCTGGCCGAGCGCCGTGGCGATGCTGTCGGCGTCCGGCTCGCTGTACGCCACCGCGTCCCCGCCCACTTCGGGCAGCGAGGTGCGGTGGGTGGTGAGCACGGGAGTGCCGCAGGCCATGGCTTCCAGCACCGGGAGCCCGAACCCCTCGCCCTTCGACGGGAAGGCCACGACCAGCGCGCCGCCGAGGAACCCGCGCAGGTCGGGGCTGCGCAGATAGCCGGGGCGGATGACCCTGACCGTGGCCTCGACCTCCCGGCAGGCGGCGTCGACGTCGTCCTCGTGCACGCCGCCGCCGATCACCAGCGCGGGCGGGTCGGGCAGGCTCTTGACCGCCATGGCGAAGCCGCGGATGAGGTTGGGAACGTTCTTACGTGGTTCCAGCGCGCCGAGGAAGGCGACGTAGCGCTGGTCGTGCAGTCCGCACCGCTCGGCCGCGCGCCGGGTCTCCTCCTCGGTCGGCGGGTGGAACATCTCCTGGTCGACGCCGTGGTAGGCGACGTCGATGCGGGTGGGGTCGGCGGCCAGGACGCGGACGAGTTCGTCGCGGGTGGCCTTTGACGGCACGATGACCCGCCGGGCGTGTCGCACCGCGGTGCGGGTGGCCGAGCGGAAGAAGGATGCCTTGACCGTGTCGTGCTGGTCGGGCTCGGTGAACCAGGTGACGTCGTGGACGGTCACCACGGTCGGCAGGCCGGAGCGCAGCGGGATGGAGTAATAGGGCGCGTGGATCACGTCGGCGCCGGTCTGCCGGGCGAGCAGTGGTACCCCGGTCTGCTCCCAGGCGAGCCTGGTGGCCCGGTTGGTGATGGCGACGGGTCCTGGCAGGATCCGCGCGGATGGCGCCAGCCTGCCGTAACGCTCCGCGTCGGAGCGCTGGCAGACCACCACCAGGTCGGCCCCGGCCCGGTGAAGGGCGCCGATGAGGCCGTCTACATATCGGATCAACGCACCGCGGTCAGCGGGGACCGCGGCGGCGTCGACAAGTACACGAGGCATACGAAGATCTTCTCCCCTCAAGATCAACGTGGGACCGGTTGTCCCCCTCTCTTGTTCAGCCTAAGACCAGCGTCCCCAAAAGCGTGGTCCAAATCACACACGGTCGCGACGCGCAACGAATCCGGCGATACCCGCGCAGATCAGATCGCCGACGATGATGACAATCCTTGACACAAGGGCCACGGCGATCGCCGAGCCTCTGTCCATGACCGGTGACAGCACCGCCACCATGGCCACCTCGCGCACCCCCGCCCCCGCGGGCACGACGAACGTCAGGATGCCCAGGCACCACGACAGCGCGAACGCGCCGATCGCGAAGAGCAGCCCGGTCTGCGGCGCGACGAAGTAGAGGTGCACGCCGTAGGCGGTCCACCCGGCCAGCGCCCAGCCGAGCGCGGTCAGCATGCCGCGCCGGGTGAGCGGGCGTTCGAGCGGCTCGCGCTTGAGCTTGCGCAGCCCGAAGCCGATCACCGCGTTGATGACCTTGGGCTCCAGCAGCACGAGGATCACCGGCAGGGCCAGCAGCAGCCAGCCGTAGCGGTCCCAGCCGAGGGTGCCGAGCGTGACGAGCAGGCCGGTGGCCAGCTGGATCGGCATCATCAGGAAGAACGCGGCGGCGCTGCGCGCGCGGGGGACGCCGAGGTCGCGGCCCATCTCCATCTGCGCGATCACCGGCCAGACGGCGCCGGGGATGTATTTGCCGAGCTGGCCCACGAAGAAGACCTTGGCCGCCGGCCTGAACGGCAGCGGCGAGCCCAGGTCGGCGAGGAGCGTGCGCCACGTGAGCATCGCGCCCAGCAGCGCCGCGACGACCGCGACCAGCGAGGCGGCCACCATGGGCCACGACAGCTTCGCGAACCCGGCGGCCACGGCGTCCCACTGCGAGGCGACCGCCCAGGTGCCGAAGCCCAGGGCGATGGCCAGGAAGCCGAACCTGACGACCCTCTTCACCACGGAGCGGCGGGCCGTGCGCGGCTCCGCCGTACTCAAAGCACTCTTTCCGGCGGCTGCGGGAGTGCGGCGCCGCGCGGACGGCGCGGCGTCTTGGTGGCCACCCACAGGTAGGTCGGCACGACCGGAAGGAGCAGCTTGAGCACCTCACGGGGTGTTTTCGCCAGTACGGCCCGCACCACCTTGCCCAGCACGCCGGGGAACAGCTCGCCACCGGCGAAGCGGGTCGGCGTGGCCAGCACGGGGAAGGTGTAGTCCCAGACGTGGAAGGCGCGCAGCATGCGCTTGAGCCCGCGCCGGGTGCGGAAGCGCTCGTAGTAGTGGTCGGCGCGGCCGAAGGCGCGCACATACCGGTCGGCCAGCGACGGCGGCAGGTAGGACAGGAACGGCAGCTTGTAGTGCGGTTCCATGATGCCGAGCCGGTTGCCGAGGCCGAGGTAGAGGACACCGTCGTCGGCCAGGACCCGGTGCATCTCGGCGACGACCGCGTCGGGGTCGACCACGTGCTCGTAGATGTGGTTGAAGACCAGCACGTCCACCGAGCGGTCGGGGAACGGCAGCGCCGTGCCGTCACCGCAGACGAACGCCACCCGCTCGCCGAAGCGGTCGGCGGCCTTGCGCAGGCCGGGCACGTCGATGTCGATGCCCAGCGTGTGCTTGGCGCCCGCGTCGGCCAGCTCGTCGGCGATGAAACCGGCGGAACAGCCCACGTCGCCCACGGTCAGCCCCGCGAGTGGCCCGTGGAAGTGCTCCAGCACCGCGATGATCTTCGCGGCCTTGCGGCGGCGCTTGCCCTCGTCGAGCATCGCCGCCTGGAACTCGGAGTATTCGAGCTGCTGTTGCCTGCTCATGGGTCGCTCGCCGCTCCTCCTTCTCCGCGGGCGCTCGTTCCTCGCGACCACTCCGCTCGGTGCGCCGGGTTGGCCCCGGCCACGCTGCCCAAGGGTACCGGGCTCGCGCGTTAACCAGTTGTCAAACGCCCTTTGGTAGCGTGCCCGCCAGATATTTCCGACCATGGGGGGAAATGTGGGCGTGTTCGACAAGATCCGGGGAGAGTTCGTCGACATCGTCGAATGGCTCGACGACAGCCGCGACACCATCGTCTGGCGTTTCCCCCGCTACGAGAACGAGATCAAGATGGGCGCGCGCCTGGTCGTGCGCGAGTCGCAGGTCGCCGTCTTCGTCAACGAGGGCCAGATCGCCGACATCTTCCCGCCCGGCACGTACACGCTGGAAACCCAGAACCTGCCGATCCTGTCCACGCTCAAGGGCTGGAAGCACGGCTTCCACTCCCCTTTCAAGGCCGAGGTGTACTTCGTCGGCACCCGCCAGTTCAGCGACTTCAAGTGGGGCACCCAGAACCCCGTCATGATCAGGGACGCCGAGTTCGGCCCGATCCGGCTGCGCGCCTTCGGCGCCTACTCCGCCCGGGTCATCGACGCCAGAAAGCTGCTGACCGAGCTGGCCGGGACCGACCAGCAGTTCAGGACCGAGGAGGTCGAGGGCTACCTCCGCCAGATGATCGTCAGCCGGCTCGCGCCCGCGCTGGCCACGGCCGGGGTGCCCGTGCTCGACCTGGCCGCCAACCAGCACGAGATGGGCCGCCGCCTGGCCGAGGTGCTCAGCGCCGACCTGGCCGAGGTGGGCATCTCGATCCCGAACTTCAGCATCGAGAACATCTCGCTGCCGCCCGAGGTCGAGCAGGCGCTGGACAAGCGCACCCAGATGGGCATCGTCGGCGACCTGGGACGTTACGCCCAGTTCCAGGCGGCCAACGCGGTGGAGGCCGCCGCCGAGAACCCCAACGGGGCCATGGGACTCGGCGTCGGCATGGTCGCCGGCCAGCAGGTCGCCGCCTCGGCCTTCACCCCGCCACCCGCCGCGCCCCCGCCCGCCGCACCGCCGCCTCTGCCTTCCGCGCAGTGGTACGTGGGCGTCGGCGGCGAGCGCAAGGGCCCCTATGACCAGGAAGCGCTCTCCGGCCTCACCCCCGAGACGCTGGTGTGGAAGGCCGGGATGGCGCAGTGGGCCCCCGCCCGGGACGTCCCCGAGCTGGCCGGGCTGCTCGCCCACACGCCCCCGCCGCTGCCGCCCGCCTGAAGACCGCAGAAAGGCTCCGGACCTTGTCCTCCCCCGCACAGACCACCCATCCGTGCTCCGGCTGCGGCGCGAGCGTCGCCTACGCCCCGGGCACCAGCGTGCAGCGCTGCCCCTACTGCGGCTTCGAGCAGCGCATCGCCGCCCCGGCACGGGCCGTGCGCGAACACGACTACGCCGCCTTCCTGGCCAAGCCGCGGGTGGCGGCGGTAGCCGTACACCAGAGTGCCTGTCCCGGGTGTGGCGCGCGCACGGAGAGCGACGCGCTGTCGAAGAGCTGCCAGTTCTGCGGCGCCGCGCTGGTCGCGGACACCACGGCGGGCGACCAGATCGCGCCTGAGGCCGTGGTCCCGTTCGCGCTGGACAAGAACGGCTCGCGCACGGCGCTGCGCGGGTGGGTGAAGTCCCGCTGGTTCGCCCCGAACCGCCTCAAGAAGGTCAGCGAGGCGGAGTCGATGAAATCCACGTACGTCCCGCACTGGACCTTCGACTCCGGCACCACGTCCGACTACACCGGCTCGCGCGGCGAGCACTACTACGTCACCCAGACCTACACGGAGAACGGCCAGACCAAGACCCGCCGGGTGCGCAAGACCCGCTGGTGGCCGGCCTCCGGCACGGTCTCGCGCCACTTCGACGACGTGCTCGTGGCCGCGACCCACCGGGTCACCCCCGAGCAGCTGGCCGAGCTGGAGCCGTGGCCCACCGGCCAGGCGCTCCCCTTCGAGCCCGCCTACATCTCCGGCCACCACACCCTGCGCTACGAGGTCGAGCCGGAACAGGGCATCGAGACCGCCAAGCAGGAGATGGCCGAGGTCATCGAGCAGGACTGCCGCCGCGACATCGGCGGCGACGAGCAGCGCGTGAGCACGGTCGACACGACGTACACCGATGTCAGGTTCAAGCTCCTGCTGCTGCCGGTGTGGATCGGCTGCTACCTGTTCGGCGGCAAGACCTACCAGGTGCTCATCAACGGCGTCACCGGGGAGGTTCAGGGTCAGCGCCCTTACAGCTGGGTCAAAATCACCCTTACCGTGCTGGCGGTCGCCGCGCTCATCGGCCTCGTCGTCTGGCTAATCATCGCCAACCGCGCGTAGATTTGGCGAATGCTCCGCCGCCTGCTGCGTGTCCTGCTCGCGCTGGTCGCGCTCGGATTCCTCGGGTACGGCCTGGCCAGAAACTGGGACGAGACCACGGCCGCGCTGTCCGGTCTGTCGCCCTGGGCGCTGGCGGGGGCGTTCGCCGCGGTGCTGGCCGGGCAGTTCTGCATGCTGGTGGCCTGGCGGGAGGTGCTGGCCGGGCTGGGCTCGCCGCTGTCGTTGCGGGTGAGCGGGCGGATCATGTTCGTCGGCCAGCTGGGCAAATACATCCCGGGCTCGGTCTGGGCCTACGCGGCCATGATGGACCTCGGGCGCGACCACGGCAGCCCGCCGCGGCGCACGTTCGCCTGCATCTCGCTCTCGCTGGTGATCAACCTCGGGGTGGCGCTGACGATCGCCGCGGCCACGCTGGCCACGCACGAGGCGCTGCGCAAGGCCTGGTATCTGCTGCTGATCGTGCCGGTCATCGTGGTCTGCCTGCATCCCAAGGTGCTGACCTGGGGGCTCAACCTGGCTTTGCGGCTGGCGCGCAAGGAGCCCCTCGAGCGCAGGAGCTCGGGCGGAGAGAGCGACGAAGGAGCCAACGGAGCCCGAAGCGGGCGCGACAACAAGCACGGGAGCGTGGTGTCTGGCCGTACCGTGCTGGTGGCGGTGGCGTGGACGGCGCTCGGCTGGCTGATCTACGGCGTGCACACCATGCTGCTGGCCGGCCGGTGGGACCTCTACGTGCTGGCGACCGGCGCTTATGCCTTCGCCTGGGCGACCGGGCTGCTGACGTTCGTGGTGCCGGCCGGGGTGGGGGTGCGCGAGGGCGCGCTGGTGCTGGTGTTCACCCCGCTGATCGGCACGGGCGCGGCCTTCGCGGTGGCGCTGCTGTCGCGCGTGGCCTTCACGCTGGCCGACGCCACCGCGGCCGGAGTCGCCTTCCTGCTGGGCCGTCAGGAGTCCAGCAAGGCCGCCGTGTACACCGACCAGAACGGCTCGGGATCCACTGATTTGACCCCGGAGCGCAACCCGACCGGGTCGGCGTAGAGCCGTTCGATCGCCTTCCTGAGCCCTTCGACGTCCTCGGGCTCGGCCAGCAGGCCGTCCACGCCGTCGGTGACGTGGTCGGCGAGCGCGCCCACGCGGGTGGCGATCACCGGGACGCCGTGCTCGTGGCCGAGCCACACGTTCTGGCTGGCGGTGGCGTTGCGGTAGGGCAGCACCAGAGCGTCGGCGCGGGCGAAGAGCCCCGGCACCTCCTCGGCGGCCACGTACCCGGGCCGCAGCTCCACCCGGTCGCCGATGCCCAGCTCCGCGATGAGCCGCTCGGTCTCCTCCAGCCCGCCCCAGAACTCCCCGGCGACGGTCAGCCCGACCCCGTCGGGCAACGCCCTGAGCAGCAGATCCAGCCCCTTGTACGGCCGGACGATCCCAAAGAAGAGCAGATTGTTGTGCACTTCCCCCGATTTTTCGGCATTTTTCGAGGGAAGGTGGGGCGCCATCGCGGCCACCCGGACCGGCTTGGATGTGAGCTCCCCGGCCAGCGCCGCCTGCTGCTCGGAGTGCGTCAGCACCCGGTCGACCCGCTTGAGCAGCGCCTTCATCAGCGGCCTGTCATAAGGCTTGCGCTCGTGCGGCAACACGTTATGACAAAGAGCCACAGCCGTGGCCTTGCCCGCCATGCCGTATCGTCGCAAGCTCCTCAGGCCCAAGCCATACAAAATCCCAAGATAAGCAGGCACCTGCACAGGGCTGAGCACCGCGAAAATCACCAGGTCGGCGCCGCGCAACCGCCGCCCGCACGCCACCCACCCGTCCGGCCGCCGCCAGTCGAGCCTGCGCAGCGTCTTCGGGTACGGCCGGCCCTCAGGAGCCGAGATCGTCTGCTGACCGGGATAGAGGAAGCCCGGATACTGGGCCTTCCACGACTCGATCACCACGTCGTGCCCCAACGCGCTCAGCCGGTGCGCCAGCTCGGTGGTGTGCTGCGCCCCGCCGCCCTTGTACGGGTACGTCGGGCCGACGATCGCGATCCGCACCTACTCGCCCCTGCTCCGCACGATCAGGTCGGCCAGCAGCGCGACCGAGCCGATCAGCATGCCCGACAGGAAGATCATCACGGTGTTGGCCGGGAAGTAGAACGGATGCTGGACCATATCCCACACGCCCTTGACGATCCCGATGCCGACCAGCCACAACGCCGGCGGCATCAGAACCTTCAGCGGGTTGAAGTACATGATCATCCGCAGGACCTGCAGGATGTAGCGGTAGGCGTCGGAGACGAAGCTGAACTTCGACTTGCCCGCCCGCTTGGCGTAGCCGATCGGCAGGTAGTAGACGTCGTGCTGGTTCGACAGGAACGACAGCGTGATCGTCGTGACACATGAGAACCCGGGAGGCAGCAGCCGCAGGTACGGCCGCGCCACCGACTTGCGGAAGGCCCGCAGACCGGAGTTGAGGTCCGGGATCTTCTGGCCGGCGAGCTTCTCGGCGACCTTCCTGATCACCCACTTGGCCGGCACCCGCAGCAGCTTGTGCGAGCCCTCCTCCGACGTGCGCGCGCCCACGACCTGGTCGATCGTCTGGTCTTTCTCCAGGATCTGGACCAGGTCGGGGATGCGCTCGTTCGGGTAGGTCATGTCGGCGTCGGTCCACACGACGATCTCGCCGCGCGCCTCCTGGGTGCCGATCCTGCGTACGGTGCCCGATCCCCCGTTGCGGTGGAACGCCCGGATCCGCATGTTCGGGAATCGCGGGGCGGCCTCCTGCAGCTTCGCCAGCGTCGCGTCCGTCGAGCAGTCGTCGACGGCCACCAGCTCGTAGGTGTAGCCGCTGGAGTCCATCGCCTTGGTGATTCGCTCGACCTCGTCGATGACGTGATCCTGCTCGTTGTAGCAGGGCAGGACGATCGTGACGTACGGCGCTTCTTCCACGGCGGGTCCACTCTGGGGGGTCTCAGGCGTGCTCACGTCGGTCGAGGGTACTCTGCCCAGCACAACGCGGCGTCCACATCAGCGATGCCGGGAAACCTGATCCACCCCCGGAAGACCCCGCAGAGCTGGCCGAATCTGCTCGAACACCGACGAGTCAGTCAGCGTGAGATGGAAGATCTCCCCCACCACCGGCGTCCTGCTCTCGTAGGTGACGCGCCGCCAGTTGTCGATCACGTGCCGGCGCGACTCCAGGTAGACCTTCTTCACACCCTGCAGGGTGCGCAGCGCCTCGAAGACCGCGTCCCGCTCGTGGTCGGTGATCGCGCCACGACCCGGGCAGTTGGCCGGACCGCAGAGCTCGACCTTCGCCTGCGCCCTCCCGGCCCAGAAGTCCGTCCGCCAGACCCTGGCCGTGGTGATGCCGGGCAGCTTCTCCAGCTTCGGGCCCAGCTTCACGTCCGGGACCTTGACCTCCGCCCGGAAGGAGGCCGGGATGGCGCCCTTCCGCACCCGCAGGCCGTCCTCGCGGGCGTTGCGGTAGGCCTCGTCCTCGGAGACGTACCGCACGCCGGACAGCCCCGACAGCCGCTTCAGCAGGCGCTCGATCTTCCGCTTCTGCTCATCGGTCGGCCCGCGGCCGTCGCACTTCTTCTGGAGACTGGCCTTGGAGCACAGGTAGACCGTCAGGCGGCCCGTCACCGGCCAGGCGGCCTTGGGCGTCTGCAGCGGCGAGACCGCGGCCGCGACCACCCCGTCGGCGCCGGTCCCGGACTCCACGCTCACGTCACCGGCGCCCGGCTCGGCGTCCCTGCTCTCCGGAGCCTCGTTCACCGAGGTCTCGCCCAGAGTTCTGTCCTCCGGGGTGTCGGCCGCAGCCGAGCCCACTCCACTGGTCGCCAGCGCCGTCGTTAACGCCGCGACCACCCACGTACGCCTCATGGCGACACATAATCGCGATCACCCACGATCCAGGTCAAATGGGGTTTTAAGGGTTGGACATCCAGACGTTGATCCGGAGGCTCCAGGTGCCGTTGGGCGGCTCGGTCAGCGAACGTTCGTCCTGGCGCGTGGACAGGGCCATGACCTGCTCGAACGGGCCGTAGAACCGCACCTGGTCCGCGTCCGCCGCGAGGATCACGGGGGTGCGGCCGGCCCGTTCCACCCCGGCGACCAGCCGGTCGACGTCTTCCCTCCTGGCCGTGTCCGAGCCCTGCTCCCGGCGCACATCGGCGGCCGGGACGCCGCACATGCCACGCACCACCTGGGTGAAGCGGTCGGCCGTCACCCGCTCGATGATCAGGACGGAGGCGTCGCGCGGGATCGCCCGGCACATCGCCTCGACGGCCGCGCGCTCGCCCCGCTCGATCGGGGTGAACGCGGTGCCGATGGAGGTGATGACCGGCGGGACCAGGATGAGAACCGTCCCGACGCCCGCCGTCCAGGCCTGGACGCGCGAGCCATACCCGAGCCTGCGGATCTTATCGCGCACCCAGTCGAGCCCCCACACCGCCAGCACGATCAGCCCCGGTATCACCACCGGAACCAGGCGGCGCGCCGCCCACGGCTGGTCAGGCGTGATCTCGGGACGCAGCAGCGTGGTCACGGTGGTCCAGCCGATGACGGCCAGCGGCAGCAGCCACTCGAACGCGGAGGCGTCACGCAGCAGCCTGCGCACCAGAACGGCGGCCGCCACCGTGGCCAGCACCACGACCGGGACGCCCACGTACCAGATCACCCAGTAGAGCGACTCGTCGAAGTACAGCCGTGTTCCGTCGACCGGCAGGCCGTTGGCCTTCTGCGTCTGCTCGATGAACCGCGCCGTCCGCACGTCGTCCCCGCTCACCGGCTGCCGATGCACCGTCTGAACCCACGGCCGCACCGCGAAGCCGACCATCACCAGGGCCACCAGCGCCGCACCGATCTCCGGCAGCCGCCTCGGCAGCCGGATCCTGGCCAGGCGGGGGGCGACAGCAGTACCCACAACCGTCAAAACCAGAACGACGCCGCAGATCAACAGCAGCGGCACCACCGAACGGGACAGATAGGCCAGATACGGCCGCGCGAACGTGTAAGCCGCCAGGAACCCCAGCCCAACGCCCACCACCAGCCCGCCCAGCAGCGGCAACCCCAGCACGCCGACCGGCCGCCGGAACCGGCTCATGGCGACCAGCAGACCCGCGAAGGCCAGCACGGGCAGCACATCCCGCAACCCGTCGATCCGCACCAGCGTGGCCAACCCGAACACCAGCCCCGCCAGCCCGGCAACCCACCGAACCCCACCGGGAACTGCCCCTGCGGAGCCGGACCCGTCTGCTGCGGTGCTGAGCTCCGGAGCGGCTTCTTCGCTCGTGAGGGTCTTGGCATCACCGGTCGTCGCGCTCGCGGTGCTCCCGCTGCCGGGAACGGCCGGGTCTTCTTGCCTGGGCAGGACGTGCGTGGCGGTGGTACCCCGGGTCTTCCCCCCTGCCGCAAGGACACGCGGTCGGCCGGTCGGGTGGGGGGTCCAGATGCGGGTCAGAGCGTCGTGGGCCAGGGAGAGGCCGCCGAACAGGAGGATCAGTGACGGGATCTCGCTGAACGTGGTCCGCGAGGTGTAGAGGATCGGCATGCTCACCGCGAACGCCAGCGCCGCCACCGGCGCCCACCGGCCGCCCGCCAGCCGGGCCGCCACCCCGCCGACCGTGAGCACCGCCAGCGCCCCCAGCACCGGGGGCCCGAGCAGCAGGCCGCCGAGCCAGTCGGCCGCCGAGAACAGCATGGGCGGGCCCGGCATGAACTGCGGCACCACCGCCCCGCCGAAGTCGAAGAAGCCGACGCTGTCGAAGACGAGCGCCGGGTCGGGGCCGCCGAAGGCCTGCTCCTGGTACGGGATGGGCAGCGAGCCGTGCTCGGCGATCCAGGCGGTGTATTGCGCGTAGGTGGCCGGGTCGCGGCGGACGATGAGCTGTTCGCTGTGGAAGATCGCGTTGAAGACCCCGGAGCCCACCGCGATCGTCAGCACCCCGGCCGTCTGCCGCCCGGTCGCCTCCACAGCCTCGGGCAGAAGCCGCAGCCCCGCCCAGCACAGCAGCGCGATGACCGGCAGCGCCAGCACCACCGTGAACACCGGCCGGAACGCCCCCGCCATCAGCAGCGGCAGCCCGGCCAGCAGCCAGCCCGCCACCGCCAGGGCAGGCAGCAGCGAGGCCGTCGCGAGCACCCGGCCCGCCGACGGCCTCCGCGTCTCGTCGGGCCGGAGCCGGGAGGGTGCCATCGCTGATCGCGAGGGTATCCAACGGGGCCGACAACACGCCCGCCTGAGATCGCGAAACGTATGGAAGCCGGTAGCGTACGGCCGGACGGCGGTGAACAGGGGAGGGCCGTTGAAGGAGGCGACACCGGAAGAGCCCGGCGCGGCGGTGCCGGTATCGGAGAAGCCCGGCGCTGCGGTGCCGACGTCGGAGGAACTCGACGCTGCGATGCCGACGCCGGAGGAGCCCGGCGCAGCGGCCCCGGCGGCCGAAGGACCCGGCCTCGGAAAGTCGGCCGCCAAGACAGCGGCGGCGGTCGTCCGGGTTGTAAAGCGGCACCGCTGGTTCGTGGGGCTGTTCGCCGCCGGTGCCGTCCTGCGACTGCTGGCGATGCTCGGGTTCCGTCCGGCCCTGTGGTTCCCGGACTCCTACACCTACATCGTCACCGTCTTCCGCCCCCGCCCCGACCTGGTACGCCCGGCCGGCTACTCCATGTTCCTCAAGCTCCTGGAACCGTTCGGCAGCTTCGCCGCCGTGACAGCGGTGCAGCACCTCATGGGCCTGGCGGTCGGGGTCATGATCTACCTGGCCGCCGGCAGGGCCCGCCCCTGGGTAAGGACTCTGGCGACCGCCCCGGTCCTCCTGGACGCGTACCAGATCGAGCTGGAACATCTGCTGGTCTCCGACACCCTGTTCATGTTCCTGGTCACCGCCGCCGTGGTGCTGGCGATCCGGGACCGGACGACCTGGCGCACGGCGACCGCCGTCGGACTGTTCCTGGCCGCCGCGACCCTGACCAGGACGATCGGCCAGCCCCTGGTCGTGCTGCTGGCCTGCTGGTTCCTGATCCGCAGGCAGCTCGCCCTGACCGGCGTCCTGCTGGCGGCCGCCCTGGTTCCGGTCATGGCGTACATGGGCTGGTTCTACGCCACCTACGACCGCGCCGGCCTGGTCGGCGCCAACGGCGTCTTCCTCTACGCCAGGACGCAGTCGTTCGCCGACTGCCAGAAGATGGACCCGCCGCCCGATCTGCGCGTGCTCTGCGACCCGCGCCCGCCGGACCGCCGCCCGCCCTCGCAGGAGTACGTCTGGTCGCAGGACACCCCGCTGGTCAGGCTGCCCGGCATCACGTTCTCGCGGGCCAACGACGCTCTGGCGGGGCGGTTCGCGCTGCTGGCCATCCGTTCGCAGCCGCTGGACTACGCGGCCTCGATCGCCTCCGAGCTGGCCCGTACGTTCACCTGGGGCCGCCCGGTCTACCCCGACCAGGAGATCTACGACTACTACGAGTTCCCGTCGCGGCAGCCGGGCCCGCCCGGCAGGCACGCGGCGCAGTTGGGCGCGGAGCTGGCCGAGCGCTACGAGGGCGGGCCGATCGCGACCCGGGTGGTGGAGCCGTACGCGGGGTGGATGCGGGCTTATCAGGATGTGGCGCGGCTGCCGGGGACCGTTCTGCTGCTGGTGCTGCTGGCGCCGCCCGTGCTGTCCGTAATCCGCCGCCGGCCGGAACTGGAGTGGATCGTGCCCTGGTCAACGGCGGTGGCGCTGCTCGTGATTCCGGCGGCTGTGGCCGAATTCGACTACCGGTACGTGCTGCCCGCCGTACCTCTGGCGTGTCTTGCTCTGGCCCTTCGCACCCGCTCCGACCTGGCAAAAGCGTAAAGACTTTCACGATGATATTCCACGAAATGTCCAGCTCTGAGTATGCTTTGGCCCTGTAACATCACGCTGGGGTCACGACCGATTCGGTCGTTCATGGCTCCGAGCATGCCGTACGTGACCTAGTCTCGTGCCGCAAGTGTGCGACCGAGCCAGCTGGATACGGCCTGGCGATTTCTTCGAATAGAGGAGGGCCGTGTTGGAGCTGAGGGGGGCGTATGAGTGACCATCGGAGTGTGTCCGTCCAGGACAGAAGGAACGCCCAGACCGACCCGGGTGGCATGCGCGGCCCGCGTCGAGCGGCGTCACCGCCTCCGCCCCCCGACGACCAGCCGCCCCGCGGCCGCCGTGCCAAGAGCGGCGGCGGGCCCAACAAGATGCGCGTCCTGGCCTGGGTCAGCATCGGGCTCACCGGCGTGGTCGTGGCCGGCTCGCTGACCGGCTACACGCTCTACCGCGACGCGCTCGGCTCCATCAACAAGAAGAACGTCAACGAGCAGATCCTCAACCCGCGCCCGGCCAACTCCACCGGCGCGCTCAACATCCTCCTGGTCGGCTCCGACACCCGCGACGGCCAGGGCAACGCCCGCTACGGCCAGCTCGACGCCCGCAGAGGCGCGGGCAAGCGCACCGACACGATCATCCTGATGCACATCTCGCCCAACCGCGACGGCGCCAAGCTCATCAGCTTCCCGCGCGACTCGATGGTGGACATCCCTCGGTGCAAGAACGAGACCACCGGCGCGATCATGCCGCCCCACCGCGACATGATCAACTCGGCCTACAACGCCGGCGGCATCGCCTGCACGATCTCCACGCTGGAGACGCTGACGGGCATCCCCATCCAGCACTTCGCCGAGGTCGACTTCAGCGGGTTCAAGAACATCGTCGACGCCCTGGGCGGCATCGAGATCTGCCTCAAGAGCGGCGTCAACGACAAGAAGTCCAAGCTGGTGCTGCCGCCGGGCAAGAGCGTGCTCGACGGCGAGAAGGCGCTCGGCTTCGTCCGCCTGCGCAACTACGGCGACGGCAGCGACATCCAGCGCATCCGCCGCCAGCAGCTCTTCCTCGGCAAGGTCGTCGCGAAGGCCACCAGCGGCGAGCTGCTGACGAACGTGCCCAAGCTGTCCGGCTTCGTGAAGGCGGCCGGCCAGTCGGTCACCATGGACCCGGGCCTGGCCGACGACCCGGAGAAGCTCATCCAGATCGCGCAGAGCGCGGCGAAGATGACCGCGGGCGACGTCAAGTTCATCACGGTGCCGTGGGGCGCCGACCCCGCCGACGCCAACCGCGTCGTCTGGAAGCAGCCCGCCGCCAACGAGCTCTTCAACATGATCAAGACCGACGTCGACATCGTCGAGCCGGAGCCCACCCCCACCGGGTCGGCGAAGCCCAAGCTCGCCCTCAAGCCCGACCAGGTCCAGGTCCAGGTCCTCAACGGCACCGCCACCCAGGGCAAGGCCAGGGAGGTCGCCGACCAACTGACCAAGGAGGGCTTCCGGGTCGTCAGCCTGGGCAACTACAAGCCGGCCACCGGCAGCGTGGCCAAGACCGAGCTGCGCTACGGCAAGAAGGCCACCAACGGCGCCGACTACGCCGGCGTCGTGGGCAAGGCGGCCTCGCCCGCCGTCACCCCGACCAAGGGCGGCGTCGAGCCGCTGACCACCGAGCCCTACACCTCCACCGTCCCGGCCGGCAAGCCCGTCGACGGCGGGAAGCCGCCGGTGATCCAGCTGATCGTCGGCGACGACTGGAAGGGCGTGAAGGTGACCAAGGTTTCCGAGGACGTCAAGCAGAACACCGTGAGCGCCAACCAGTCCAACGTGTGCATCTCCTAAACCTCCAAGTTCCCTGTGGATAGGGGGTTCTTGGCGCTCCTTCCGAGACAGGAGTGTCCTGCGGCGCTAAAGTTGTGAGGTCGGCGACTGCGCTCGTACGACGTCGTCCAGGCGTCAGTCGAGACAGGCGGTCGCGTTCCCCCGACCCCGAACGAACTGAGCGTCTGCCACGTGACTGACACCCGGTCCTCCGTCCCTGCCACCACCATCGAGCAGCAGGACAGCACCGACGCCAAGAACCGGTGGCCGCTGCCGGGGCAGGACGCGGATTTCTGGGGACAGGAGAAGGGCGAGCGGGAGCAGGATCCGCCGCCGGCCAAGAAGCGCGACCCGTATCTCGACAACGTCAAGTTCGTGCTCATCGCGCTGGTGGTCGTCGGCCACTCGCTGGTGCCGACGCTCAACACCGACTCCTCGCGGTCGCTGTACATCTTCATCTACATGTTCCACATGCCGCTGTTCGTGCTGATCAGCGGCTACCTGTCGCGTAACTTCTGGAACTCCAACGCCAAGACCAACAAGCTCGTCGACACGTTCGTCATCCCGTACGTGATCGTCGAGGTCGGCTACGCCGTGCTCCGCACCGCCGTCGGGCAGAAGTGGAGCCTGACGATCATCGATCCGGCGTGGCTCAACTGGTATCTGCTGGCGCTGCTGTTCTGGCGGCTGTCGACGCCGGTGTGGAAGCGGATGAAGTTCCCCATCCCGGTCGCCATCGCGATCTACCTGTTCGCCGGGTTCTCGCAGATCAGCGGCGACTTCAGCATGGACCGCTTCTTCGGCCTGCTGCCCTTCTTCGTGATCGGCCTGGTCATGCGGCCCGAGCACTTCGAGCTGCTCAACCGGAAGTGGATCAAGATCGTCTCGGCGGTCACGCTGGTCGGCGCCGCGGCCAGCTCGATCCTGGTGGCCCGGTTCGACCCCACGCTCAAGCCGTTCTACTTCAAGCACAGCTACCAGGACATGGACCTGTCGTGGTGGATGGGCCTCGGCGTGCGCACCGGCCTGCTGGTCTGCTCGCTGGCGATGTGCTTCGCCGTGCTGTCGCTGGTCCCGCGCGGCGAAACCTGGTACTCCGACCTCGGCACCCGCACGCTCTACGCCTATCTGCTGCACGGCATCCCCGTGCTGATCGCCAAGGACCAGGGCTGGCTCGACCTGCCCTGGCTGCAGGGCCCGCTGGGCGTGCTCGCGATCGCCTCCAGTGCGTTCGCCTTGGCCATCGTCCTGTGCCTGCCCGAGACGCGAACGGTCTTCAAGTGGGTTCTTGAGCCACGCTTGACCTGGCTATACCGCCGTCCCTCCGGAAGTTAATCGTCAGTTCCACCGCCCTTCACCTGACTGACCCGGGCAAACCTCAGCATCAGAGACATGCGGGTATGTGTCGCGACGATTGACCATCATCCCGAGGATGCCAGGATCATGCATCGGCAGATCCGCGCACTCCTCGATGCGGACCACGACATCACGTACGTGGCGCCGTTCACCTATTTCAACGTGACACCACCGCTGCCGATCACCGCGATCGACGTACCGCGCGGAGCCGGGCACGGCCGGGCGCGGGCCGCCCTGCGCCGCGGTGTCAGAGGCGCCGACCTGCTGCTCGTGCACGACTCCGACCTGCTGCGCGCCCTGCCCTACCGGCACCCGCCGGTGGTCTGGGACGTGCGCGAACCGGCAGACGCCCGGCGGGCCGCACGCGCGGAGCGCCGCCACCACGTGATCTCGCCATCCGTGGTGCCAGAGGCCACTCTGGTGTCGCCCGCCCCTCCCCCTCCCGGCGACACCAGGGTGGTCCACCTCGGTCGTCTGACGGCGGAGCGCGGCGCCGCCGAGCTCATCGCGCTCGCCGAACGGCTGGTGCCGCACGGCATCCGC
Organism: Nonomuraea endophytica; assembly: GCF_014203235.1. GTDB lineage: Bacteria > Actinomycetota > Actinomycetes > Streptosporangiales > Streptosporangiaceae > Nonomuraea > Nonomuraea endophytica. The sequence continues at coordinate 264,588 of NZ_JACHIN010000001.1, forward strand.
CTCGATCTCATCGGCCAGGCCGACCGCGAGGCGCGGGTGTTGCTGCGCGACGCCCAGCGGGTCGGCCTGCTCGACTGGTACGGCCATGTGCCCAACCGCCACGCGTTGCGCATGGTCGAGGGCGCCTTGGCCGGAATCTCCCTGGCGCCCGCCGACGTCACGGGCGTACCGACCAAGGTGCTCGACTACATGGGGCGTGGCGTGCCCGTCATCACCACTCCTCAGTCGGGCACGCTGGTGCAGACCGCTCGCTGCGGGCTCGTCGTCCCTTTTGACGTGGACTCGGTACGGCATGCCGTACTCGACCTCAAGGAAGACCCCGACCGCAGGGCCAACATGGGCGCCCGCGGCCACACCTACGCCCGCCTGCACCACCACTGGCCCGACCACGCCCCGGCCTTCGTGGCCCGGATGGAGTCGCTGGCAGGGGTGGCGCACTCACTGGCGGTCTAGAAACGGGGCGGTCTAGAAACGGGCGACGTCTAGAAGCGGGCGACGTCTAGAAGCGGACGATGTCGAAGGTCGCGTCGATGAGCCCCACCGAACGCACCCGCGGATCCTCCAGCAGCTTGCGCAGGCGTTCGACCGGCACGCCCTGGTCGATGTAGGCGTAGGCGAGCCCGTCCTTGGCGGCCTTGCGGACGCGTTCGAGGGTGAGGTCGAAGGCGCGCAGGTCAGCCGCGTCGGAGTCCTGGAGGATCTTGTCCCAGGAGCGGAACTCCGCCAGGACGTCCGGCGGGGTGTCGTAGCACGAGCCCGACTTCTGCGGCACCGGCGTGCGATCCCACATGATCGACGCGAAGGTGATCGGCACGGATCCGGGCCTGGCCTCGTAGACGATCCTCTCGGGGCAGGTCTGGTAGGTCTTGCCGAAGGTGACCAGTTGCTCCGCCGTGGCGGGCTGGTTGAACTCCACGAGGGCCATGACCCGCATGCTCTTCGGCAGCCCGGCGAGGACCTCGCGGGCGCCGTCCTTGCCGATGGGCGACTTGTGGCCGACCATGCTCAGCGCGGTGGACACCGTGGTGTTGGCTTCGTTGCCCAAAGGCAGGTGCTCCAGCCCGCCGAAGAGATTCGTCGTGATCTTGTAGGGCACCTCCACCCTGCTGGAGAACCCGCCGTAGGCCCTGAGCTGACTGGCCGAGAGCGGCAGGCTCGACGACCAGGGCGTCGTGTCGCAGCACTCGCCGAGCACGACCCGGTAGCCCGGGTTGTACATCTTGAACGCCGTCCCGTACACGTCGTGGATTCGGTCCTCGCGCCCGCCGCTCTTCTGCACCAGGATCGGCGCCACCACCAGCACCAGCGTCAGCGCGAGCAGCCCGGCCAGCACGAGCGAGGCCGTCTTGACCAGCCCGCGCCGCACCGCCTTCCTGGTGGCCTTGGGGTCGAAGTCGGGCAGGTCCAGCTCGCTCATCAGGGGGCTCCATAGATCTCGGCGAAGGCCGCCCGGGCCCGCCACACCGCTGTCTTGATCGTGCTGTGCTTCTTGCCGGTCATCGCCGCCACCTCGACCATGGAGAAGCCCTCCAGGTAGACCAGCTCCAGCAGCCTCCGATGCTGGGGCGGAAGGCGGTCGAGGGCGTCGCGTACCTCCAGGGCGTCGGCACCGATGGAGGGGACGCCGAGCTCGTCCGGATCGGGTAAGGCCAGCTCGACCCGCCTGCGGCGCACGTGGTCGAGCAGGACGTTGCGGGCGATGGCCAGCAGCCAGGCCGCAGGGTTCTCGCCGCGCCAGCCGAGCATCGCCCGGGTGGCCTTGACGAAGGTCTCCTGGGCGAGGTCCTCGGCCAGGTGGGGGTCGCGGGTCCGGCGCAGCAGGAACCCGCACACGAGCGGCCAGTGCTCGCGATAGAGCTCCTCGATGATGATGGCCTCCGCGTTCCTGGGACAGTCACATCAGACCAGACGGGATCCGGACAGGAATGGTCACATCGCTCCGTGATTGATGTACTGGAGTCATGGCATCGCATCTGATCCAGGGCCGAACGGTGAGCCTGCCTGTCCAGGTGAGAGACGCGACGGTCTGCAGCACGATGTACCCGGTACGCGCCGACGCCGCCCGGGCGGTGATCGCCTACTCGGGACTGGACGTGGCCGAGGTCTTCCCCGGCAAGGCCATCTGCACGCTGATCTTCGTCGACTACCGTGACGGCGACCTGGACACCTACCACGAGTTCGGGGTGGCGTTCCTGGTCCGCCAGCCGGGTACGGCGGGCACGGCGAGCGCGGGGGGCCTGTCCGATCTGCGGAACGCCGCGGCGTTCATCCATTGGCTGCCTGTGGACCAGTCGTTCACGATGGAGGCCGGCCGTTCGATGTGGGGATTCCCCAAGGAACTGGCCGAGATCGACCTGAGGTTGTCCTCCCCCTACAAGCGCTGCATCGTCCGCAAGGACGGCCGTCTGGTCATCGACCTGCTGCTGAAGCCGGGCTTCCCGGTGCCGAGGCCGGCCGTACCCCTGATCGCTTACACCCATCGCGACGGCGTCACGAGGAAGGTCCCCGCCGAGATGTCGGGGAGGGGCGTGCGGGTGCGGCCGGGAGGCGCCCTGGTCAGGCTGGGCAACCACCCGATCGCCAAGGAGCTGAGCGAGCTGGGCCTGCCGAAACGGGCCCTGCTGAGCACGACGGTGGAGCGGGCCAGCATGTCCTTCGGGGCGGCCGTGGACCTCTAGACGATGGGCGGACGGCCCAGCTTCACCATGCGCCAGGCGGTCTTCCACGCCATCGGGCGGCGTTCGCCGGCGGAACTGCGCAGGCCCTCGAAGAAGCCGGTGAACCACGCCTTCAGCGCCGTGCCCGAGCGTTCGCGCACCAGCGTGAGCACGACCCAGTTGACCAGGTAGAGGGCGGCCAGCGGCCAGGGCAGGTTGCGCCTGGCCAGCCACACGCGGTTGCGCGCGTTGAGCCGGTAGAAGTCGGCGTGGCGGGTCGGCGGCACCTGCGGGTGGTACATGACGGTCTCGGCGTCGTACTCGATCCGGTAGCCCTCGCCGAGCAGCCGCCAGGCCAGGTCGGTCTCCTCATGCGCGTAGAAGAAGCGCTCGGGCAGCCCGCCCACCTGGAGGAACGCGGACCGGCGGATGGCCGAGGCGCCCCCCAGGAACGTGGTGACCGGCGAGGAGCGCTGCGGGTCCCCGGCGCGCAGGCGCGGCACGTGGCGCCGCTGGCCGACGCCGCCTTCGGGGTCCATCACGCGGAAGGAGATGACGGCCAGGTCGGGCTCGGTGGCGAAGCGGTCGCGCACGTGGGCGACGACTTTCTGGTTGGCGTACCAGCCGTCGTCGTCGAGGAACAGCACGACGTCGCCCGAGCACTCCTCGACGCCCCGGTTACGTCCGGCCGGGATGCCGGTGTTGTGCTCAAGGCGGACCGTTTTCACGATCGCGGCCGAGCCCTCGGGTGGCGTCGCCGTCACCTCGGGCACGTCGGCCCCGTTGCCCACGATCACCACCTCGACGTCGCCGTCGACCTGGTTGAGCGCGGAATCGACCGCCCGGTTCAGCTCCGCGACCCGGTTGCCCATGGTGAGGATGACGCACGAGATCTTCAACGGGTCATCACCTTGACGCGTTGAGAGCACGAGCGGAGCATTCTTTCATGATCACCGAGTCTGCTGGTATGCATATTTCCTGATATTGGTGGAGCTAAGCGTATCGGAACCGTGGGTGAACCCCCACCGAACAGCGGACGTCCGATCAATACGACGGACGCCGAGCCTGAGCGGTTCCGACGGGAGCTCACGCAAGCCGCCTCGATGCCAAGATGCTCACCAGGTGCAACACCATCTGGAGTCCCGCGGCTATCAGGCAGGCTACGGTGAGTACACGGGTCGCCGTGAGGTTTCCCGCCAGTTGGTCGATCACGGCCGTGCCCAGCGCGAGCAGGGACAACTCGATCGGCTGCACGATCCGGTGAAACTTGGTGGCCGACAGAATGCGCCGGCCCAGCCCCAGCAGCCCCGAGCGGAACTGCCCCACCGACGCCTCGCTGGCCGAATCGAGCCCGCCCTTGGCACGGGCCACGTCGACCAGGTCGGTCTCCGCCTTGATGAGGATCGCGCCGAGGGCGGCGGCGAAGCCCATCACCGTATACCAGTCGGGCAGCACCTCCGAGGCCCGCCAGCCCAGCCCGGCCAGCACGGCGGCCTCGGTGAAGTAGGCGCCGACCCGGTCGAGGTAGACGCCGGTCAGCGAGGTCTTGCCGGTCCAGCGGGCGAGTTCGCCGTCGGAGCAGTCGAGCAGCAGGTAGACCTGCACGAGCAGGGCGGCCAGGAACGCCCCCCAGATCCCGGGCAGGGCCATCGCGAAGCCCGCCAGGACGCCGGCGACCGTCATCACCCAGGTGAGCTGGTTGGGCGTGACCCGGGTCTTGGCCAGCAGCCAGGTGACCCGGATCGAGATCGCGCGCATGTAGAGCACGCCCGCCCAGTGCTCGCCGTTCTTGCGGTCGAGGTGGCCCTCCGGCTGGGCTACCGCGCGCAGCTCAGCTACCGAAGGCCCGGACATAGTCCGCCACCCGTCCACGCACCTCGGATTCGGACAGCCGCATGTGCTCCAGGATCGTGTAGCGACCCGGGCGGGTGGCCGGCGCCAGCATGACGGCCTCGGTGAACTGCTCCTCGCTCAGCCCGATGTCACCGGGCGTGACGGGCAGCCGGTGCTGCCTCAGGCAGTCGACGACCTGCTGGAGACGGCCGGCGTCATCCCGCAGGAAGTAACAGAAAGCGGTGCCGATCCCGGCGAGCTCGCCGTGATTGGAAGTGCCGGGGAAAAGCTGATCCACGGCATGAAGGATCTCATGATCCCCGCCACTGGAAGGACGGGATGACCCTGCGATTACCATCGACATGCCCGACAAGATCAAGGATTCGGCCAGAACCGTCAGGAAGGCGTCGGTCTCGATGGAGTCCCTACGCCCGATCAGCGCCTCGGCCGCGGTACGCGCCATCGAGCACGCCAGCCCGTCGATCGGCTCGCCCCGCTCGACGTTGGCCAGCTGCCAGTCGTCGATCGCCGACAGGTTGCTGATCACGTCGCCCACCCCCGAGCGCACCAGCGACTCGGGCGCGGCGTGGACGAAGTCGAGGTCGACCAGGATCGCCAGCGGCATCGGCACGCCGAACGAGCCTTTGCCGCCCTCGTAGACCAGCGAGGCGGTGGGCGAGCAGATGCCGTCGTGGGAGAGGTTCGTGGCCACCGCGACCATGGGGATGCCGGCCAGCGACGCGGCGTACTTGGTGGCGTCGATGGTGCGTCCGCCGCCGACGCCCACGACCACCTCGTAGGCGCCCTTGCGCAGGTCGGCGCCGAGCGAGACGGCCGCGTCGACGGAGCCGTCGGCCACGCGGAAGACCTCGGCCTGAGCCAGCGTGGGGGCGATCAGACCCTCGATGTGGTCACCCTGGCCGGGGCCCACGGCGACCGCGACCCTGCCGGAGGTGGCCACCCGGCTGTCGTTGAGCAGCGCGCCCAGCTGGGCGACGGCGCCGCGCCGTACCTCCATGGTGAGCGGCGCGGGCAGCATCCTCGCGAGAAGCGGCATCTGCGCCTCCCTCAGTAATTGACGGCTATGGTGCGAGCCTTGGCCAGGTCGTCGTGGTTGTCCACTTCGACCCAGTCGACCTCGCCGATGGGCGCGGCGTGGATCTGCTCGCCGCGGTTGACCATCTCCTGGTAGCCGTCCTCGTAGTAGAGCTGCGGGTCGCGCTCGAAGGTGGTCTTGAGCGCGTCGGCCAGGCGGTCGGCGGCGCCGGGGCGGATCAGCGTGGCGCCGATGTACTCGCCGTAGGCCTCGGCCGGGTCCATCAGCTTGGTGATGCGCTTGAGCGAGCCGCCTTCCAGGATGACCTTCATCTCCTCGTCGGCCAGCTTCTTCACGTCGTCGACGGCCAGCAGGATGTCGCTGGTCTCCGGCGCGGACAGCAGCGTCTTCTCGATCGAGACGGGGTGGACGGTGTCGCCGTTGACCAGCAGCGCGCCCTGCGCGAAGTAGTCGCGCGCGCACCACAGGGAGTAGGCGTTGTTCCACTCCTCGGCCTTGTCGTTGTACACGAGCGTGAGGTTGACGCCGTGGCGTTCCTCCAGCGCGGCCTTGCGCTCCTCGACCGCCCTGGCCGCGTAGCCGATGATCACCACGACGTCGCGCAGGCCCACCTCGGCGAGGTTGCGGAGCGAGATGTCCATGATCGTGGTCTCACCGTCGACCGGCACGAGCGCCTTAGGCAGCGTGTCGGTGTACGGCCGCAGGCGTCGTCCGGCTCCAGCGGCCAGCACCATTCCCAGCAACGTGCACTCCTCAGTCGAGCGTTACTCTCCAGGCCCCAAAGGTTAGTTGCCTTTTCACTCTGGGAGGGTAATCCGCGCCAGCCGGCCGTTCGCGGCAGCTTCGGCGTCCGCTGGCATTGTTCCACCCGCGCTCGCCCGCCGTGCTGTTTCGGCTGGTCAGTCCTGTGTCCCCAGATCCGTGGCCTCCACCCCGGACCTGGGGGCGGCGAGCCAGCAGGTCACGCTTTCCCAGCCGAACAGCAACCAGAGATACACGGCCAGCAGCGCGAACCCGGCCGTGGGCAGCGACACGAGCACGGCCAGCGACACGGCGATCATCCGTCCGTCCCAGCCGAGCCCGAAGGTCGTCAGCCACGGCGGCGGATAGACCCGCTGCCTGATCCGGTAGACCAGGTCGTAGTGGTGGAAGGCCATCGCGCCCAGCAGCATGAAGATCAGCACGGGGTGGACCCCGTGGCCGAACCCGCAGCTGGCCACGAACGAGTACTCGATGACGCGCAGGATCGGCGGGCACAGCCAGTCGAGCCGTCCGTCGTGGGGCGCGCTGCTGCCGGGTCCGGCCAGCAGCAGCGTGACCGCCGGCGCGAACACCGCGAGACCGTTGGCGCCGCCGACGCCGATCACCAGCAGGATGCCGGTGACGAAGGCGCCCGCGATGAGCGGCGGCAGCGGCGGCAGCTGACCGGCGACGAGCGCGCCCATGCCGCGCGAGAGCGGCCCGTCGTCGCGGTAGGCCACGACGGTGCTGGCGGGGACCGGAGTCATGTGGATGGTGATCACTTCGTCGACCTCGCGATCCGCCCGGCGAGCGAGTAGAGGGCGGCCACGCCGCCCCACACGAGCAGGGACAGGAAGGTGACGCGGGCGTTGAACACCGCGGCGGTGACCGCGATCAGCGCCATCCGCTCCCCGATCGGCAAGACGATGATCTTCTTCATCCAGCGCAGGACGCTCTCCCGCTCCATGCGCTGGGCCAGGCCGAGCATCCCCTGCTTCGGCACGGAGTAGCGCCCGCCGTCGGCCGACTCCAGCAGCGAGCGCGCCGGGCGGGCGAAGGACGAGCCGATCCGGGCGGCGTCGGAGACCGCGCCGCCGAAGGCGAAGTCGATGGTGTGCCTGACCACCTGGAGGATCATCGCGGCCGCCGCCAGATACCAGATGCCGCCGGGGCCGCCGCCGGTCCAGGGCAGCCCGGCCGCGTACCCGATGGCGAGCCCGACATAGACGACGTACTCCTTCAGCCGGTCGGCCATCGCGTCGACCCACGAGCCGAGCGGCGAGAAGGTGCGCGTGTAGCGGGCCACCTGCCCGTCGAGGCAGTCGAGCACGAACGAGAGGTAGAGCAGCACCGCTCCGGCGACCTGCGCCTCACGCGTCCCCGCCGAGAACCACACCGCGGCCAGTACGGCGAGCCCGATCGAGATCCCGGTGATGGCGTTGGGCGTGAGCCGGAGCCGGGCAGCGGGCCTGATGAGGTAGCGCGACCAGACGGAGACGAAGTGGGTGGCGAAGAAGCCGTCGTCGTCCTTGACCGCGAAGTTGAGCCGCACCCGCGACTCGTCCACCTCCGACAGCCGTTCGATGGCGCTGTCGGCGGCGGACTGCGCGGTGACCCGGTCGCTGTGGAGGGGCCCGATCGCCGCCGCGCGCATCCGCACGCCGTAGCGGACCAGCCCGACCAGCAGCAGGTCGATCGCCTCGACGGGGCTGACCGGGCCGAGCCGGCCGGTCTCGGCCAGTTCGGCGAGCTCTTCGGCGACCTCGGCCAGGCAGCCGAGGTCGGCCTCGCCTGCCTGAAGGACGCCGCGGAAGGTGGCGTTGGCCTCGGGGACGAGGTGGAAGGAACTGCCCGCGGCCACGACCTTGCCGCCCTCGACCCGCACGGGCGGGCGCATGGGCGCGGTCGAGGGGTCGTGGCTGATCAGCGCCGCGGAGTCACGGGCCGGATGTTCGAGCACCAGGGCGAGCGCCTCGGTGTGGGCGACCAGGTCGGCGGGCAGCACCGCGACGGGGCCGGTGGAGACGCGCGCCAGCTTGGCCACGCCGCGCAGGTCGGAGCTGAGCCCGTTGCCGGACGACAGCACCTGCACGTCGCGCACGGGCAACGTGACGAGTTGGTCGCTGATCCGGTCGAGAAGGGTTCCGTCGGCGCAGGAGAGCGTGGCGGCCGGTGTCGTGGCGAGTACGACCACGGATGTGGCGGTGATCTCTCGCGTGAGTGAATCGGGCAAAGCGCAGGTCTCCTCCCAGTCGCGAGGGAGTGCGTGGACACAGCGTAGCGACCTGGCGACGCGATATCACGGAACAAGACCGTTACGCTCGCGGCATGGACTCTCGGTTGCGCTCTGTAGGGGTGGTTCTGGCCGGCGGGGTCGGTCAGCGTGTCGGGCTCAACACGCCCAAGCAGCTGATCAAGATCGCCGGGCGGACGATCCTGGAGCACACGCTGGCCCTGTTCGACTCCGCGCCGGAGATCGACGAGATCGTGGTGCTGATGACTCCCGGCTTCACCGACCAGGTCGAGGAGATCGTGGCACGGGGCCGCTACGGCAAGGTCAGCAAGATCATTGAGGGTGGCGCGAGCCGTACGGAGACGACCTGGCGGGCGCTGAAGGCGCTCGGCCCGCAGGAGTGCAACGTGCTCCTGCACGACGCTGTGAGGCCGCTCCTGGAGCCCCGGATCCTCACCGAGTGTGTTCGGGCCCTGGAGACGTATTCGGCCGTGGACGTGGCCATCCCGAGCTCCGACACGGTGGTCGTGGCGGTGCCGGGGCCGCGCGGGGAGATCATCCGCGACATCCCCGACCGGTCGCGGCTGCGGCGCGGGCAGACGCCTCAGTGCTTCCGGCTGTCGGTGATCCGCGAGGCGTACGAGCGGGCCTTCGCCGACCCCGACTTCGACAAGCAGCCGGCCACCGACGACTGCGGTGTGGTGCTGCGTTATCTGCCGGACGTGCCGATCTACATCGTGCCGGGCAGCGAGCACAACATGAAGGTGACGCACCCGGTCGACGTGTACATCGCCGACAAGCTCTTCCAGCTCGCCGCGGCCGGCGCGCCGGCGCCGCAGCCGCGCGACTACCGCGAGGCGCTGGCCGGGCGGAGCGTGGTCGTCTTCGGCGGCAGCTACGGCATCGGCGCCGACGTGGTGGACCTGGCCCGCGGCCACGGCGCCGAGGTGCACTCCTTCTCGCGCACCCAGAACGGCGTGCGGGTCGAGGACCTCGCCTCGGTGGCCAAGGCGCTGGCCCAGGTCGGCAGGGTCGACTACGTGGTCAACACCGCGGGCGTGCTGCACATGGGCAAGCTGGCCGAGGTCACCGACGAGACGATTGCCGAGACGGTCGGGGTCAACTACCTGGGTCCGGTCAACGTGGCCCGCGCCGCCTATCCGTACCTGCGTGACAGCAACGGCTGCCTGCTGCTCTACACCTCCTCCAGCTACACCAGGGGCCGCGCCGACTACAGCCTCTACTCCTCGACGAAGGCGGCGGTGGTCAACCTGACCCAGGCGCTGGCCGACGAGTGGGCGGGCGACGGCATCCGGGTCAACTGTGTCAATCCGGAGCGCACCAGCACGCCCATGCGCGAGCGCGCCTTCGGTGAGGAACCCGCTCACACCCTGCTGTCTCCGCGCGCCGTCGCCCAGACCTCACTCGACGTGCTGATTTCCGACCTGACGGGGCAGGTGATCGACGTCCGGCTCGACGGGGCCTAAAGCTGTTACTGTCCGAACGCATGCGGAGACTCTGTGTCAAGGCCGTGCTTCTGGGCAGCTATCCGGTCCTGCTGCTGGCCGCCCTGTGGCCGCACCCGCTGCTGTTCGCCGCCGTGGCCGTAATCTCCTACCTCGCCGAGCACGCCGCGGCCCGGGTGGCCAGGCCGTTCGTGGACCTGCTCTCGCGGGTGCACCTGGGCGTCACCGTGCGCTTCGTGATCAGGGAGATGGCCGCGCTGCTCCTCGTGGCCAAGACCACGGGCCCCGCCTCGCCGTGGTTCACCGCGCTGGCCGTGGGACTGTTCGCGATGCACGGGGTCAGGGCGGTGCAGACGGGCCTGGCCATCAGGTTGCGCCAGACCGTCGCCACCATGCCCGTCACCACCCGCCACCTGGACGTCACCGCGCTCAACCTGCCGAAGACGCCGCCCGAGTTCCTCACCAACTACCGCGGCGTGCGCTTCCTCTACCTCGACGCCCTGCCCGTGCTCGGCGCCGCCCTGGGCGGCCCGGCCGCCGCCGCGGGAGCAGGTCTCGGCCTGCTGCTGGGCTGCGCCGGGGTGCTGGTCCTCATCCCCTACGTACGGCGGGCCGCCCCGCTGAGCGACGCCGCCCGCATCCTGGCCGTCGTCGACAAGCAGGTCAGGGACTACCACCCCGAGGTCATCCTGTACTTCAGCGGCGCCAACGAGGCCGCCTACCAGGCCAGGATGTGGCTGGCCACGCTGGAGCGGATCGACCGCCGGGCCATCGTGGTCCTGCGCGAGCGCGGCCTGGCCGACCGGCTGGGCCCGACCACGCTGCCGGTCGTGTGCATCCCGTCGTCGGCCGACCTCATGGGCTTCCACGCGCTGGCCAGCGCCCGGGTCTGCCTGTACGTGGCCAACGTCGGCAAGAACATCCACATGCTGCGCATCCCCGGCATGCGCAGCGTCTTCATCGGGCACGGCGACAGCGACAAGGAGGCGTCGTTCAACCCGTTCTCGCGGGTCTACGACGAGGTGTGGGTGGCCGGTCCCGCCGGGCGCGACAGGTACCGGCGGGCCAGGGTCGGGGTGCGGGACGAGAGCGTGCACGAGGTGGGGCGGCCCCAGTTGGAGGGGATCTCGGCCGAGGGGCCGGGCCTGCCGTACCGGACGGTGCTTTACGCGCCGACCTGGGAAGGGTGGACGGACGACCTGCACCACACCTCGCTGACCACGATGGGACCGAGGATCGTGCGGGCGCTGCTCGACCATGAGCCGAAGCTGCGGGTGATCTACAAGCCGCATCCGCTGACCGGGCACCGGGACCGGGCCGCCGCGCGGGCCCACGCGGAGATCGTGGCGATGCTGGACGCCGCCGAGCTGGCCAGGTCGAAGGCCAGGCATCCGTCGGGCGGGGCGACCAGGGCGCCGGTCAAGCATCTCGTGGTGACGAAGCCGGACCTGTACGCGTGCTTCAACCAGGCGGACATGATGATCACCGACATCTCCAGCGTGGTGGCCGACTTCCTGGCCAGCGGCAAGCCGTACGCGGTGACGAACGTGTCGGGGATGGCGGACAAGGCCTTCCACGAGCGTTACCCGACGACCGGCGCCGGGGTGTTGCTGGGCCAGGACCTCGCGGCCCTGGCCGGGTTCGTGGACGGGGAGGACGCGCTGGCGTGCGCGCGGCGTAAGCTGCGCGCCTACCTGCTGGGCCCGGACGAGCCGGATGCCCTCACGCGGTTCAACGCGGCGGTCGAGCGAGCTTTCTGGGACTCGTGAGGAAGCCCCAGCCCCAGGAGACGTGCATGGTCGCGTAGACCACCGGGAGCCTGAGCTTGGCCGCCCCGGGCAGGCCGCTGCCGGTCAGCGCGGAGCCGGCCACGATGGCCAGCGCGTAGCCGCCGGGGACGATCAGCGCCAGGGGGAAGAACGGCGAGACGATCAGCCCGAGCGCCATCGCCAGCACCGCGATGGGCGGGGCGAGGTAGCGCAGGTTGATCGTGCCCTCGTGGGTGCGGGAGACCACCCGGCGCCAGCGTCCGTAGTGGAAGTATTGCTTGGCCAGGGCCTTCACGTTGGGCCTCGGCCGGTAGGAGACCCGCATCCTGGGCTGGAACCACACGAGCCCGCCGGTCTGGCGGATGCGGTGGTTCATCTCCCAGTCCTGGGCTCGCTGGAAGTGCTCGTCGTAGCCGCCGACCCGTTCGAGCGCCTCCCTGCGGAAGACGCCCAGGTAGACGGTGTCGGCCGGGCCGGCCGTACCGCCGACGTGGAAGGCGGCGGCGCCGACGCCGATCTTGGAGGTCATCGCGCACGCGACGGCCTGCTCGAACGGCGTGATCCCTTCGGCGGCCATGATGCCGCCGACGTTGTCGGCACCGGTCTCCTCCAGCGTCTCCACGGCCACGCGCAGGTAGTCGTCGGGCAGCATGGCGTGCCCGTCGACCCTGGCGATGATCTTGTTGCGGGAGGCGCCGATGGCGGCGTTGAGCGCGTTGGGGGTGCGCCCGGTGGGGTTGGGGACGACCGTGATCCGCCGGTCGGCCGCCGCGATGGCGTCGGCGACCTCCTGCGTGCGGTCATGGGAGGGTCCTACGGCCAGCACGACCTCGATCTCGCCCGGGTATCGCTGGGACAGGATCATGTCGACGGCCTCTTGGAGGTGCCGCTCCTCGTTGAGGATGGGCATGACGACGGAGATGGGTGGCCAGGCGCGCGTATCCGCGTGCGCGTGCGGCGAGTCGGGCAACTGCTTCATGGCGGGCCTCACGCTACTGTACGAGCAGGGGAGGAAGGCAATCGAAAGCCAGATCCCTCCGGCAGGATAAAGGGGGCAGTGCATGGGCGAGCCGGGCGAGGAGGACGCGGGAGTGCACGTGGGCGGCGACGCCTACGGAGGCGTCAGGCTCGCGAGCGGCCGCAAGCGCAAGCCGCCCAAGAGCGCCAAGGCCCGGCGGCGCAACCTGCTGATCGCGGGTGCGCTGTCGGCCGCGGTGCTGGTCGGCACCGGTGTGGTGTGGGCGACGCCGCGTCAGATCGCCGGGGTCGACGCCGGCATCACCGAGTCAGCCCCCACGAGCGCCATGAACATCCTGCTGGTCGGCGTGGACAAACGCGACAACCTCACCCGCCGGCAGCAGAACCAGCTGAAGCTCGGCCGGGAAAGCGGCGAGCGTACCGACACGATGATGGTGATCCATCTGTCGGCCGACCACCGCAAGGTGACCGTGGTCAGCCTCCCCCGCGACACCTGGACCGAGATCCCCGGCAAGGGCCAGCACAAGATCAACTCTGCCTATCAGTTCGGCGGCGCGCCGCTGGCGGTCAAGGCGGTGCAGCAGGCGACCGGGCTGAAGATCCACCGCTACATCGAGGTCAACGTCCTCGGCTTCATCGACGTGGTCGACTCGCTCGGCGGCGTGACCGTGTGCACACCGGTGCCGATCAACGACCCCAAGACCGGGCTCAACCTCGTCGCCGGCACCCACGAGCTGGCCGGGACCCAAGCGCTCGGCTACGCGCGCACCCGCGCGACCATCCGCTCCGACCTCGACCGCATCGACCGCCAGCAGCAGGTCATCTCGGCGCTGCTCAACAAGGCGCTCAGCGCCGGCACGCTGGGCAACCCGGCGCGGCTGGCCGCGTTCGTCAACTCGACGCTCAGGACCATCAAGATCGACCCGGACGACGGGCTGCTGGGGCTGGCCACGCAGATGCGCGACGTGTCGCTGGACGACGTGCGCTTCGCCTCCGTGCCCCTGGCCAACATCGACTTCAAGACGCCGACCGGCGAGTCGGCCGTGCTGTGGGAGAAGGACGCGGCCAAGGAGCTGTTCCGCCGCATCGCCGCCGACGAGGACCTCGCCAAGCCCACGCCCAAGCCGACGCCCAGCGCGTCGCCGTCCGCGACGACGGCCATCCCGCCGGAGCGCATCTCGGTCAAGGTGCTCAACGGCACGCTGATCACCGGTCTGGGCGCGCGTACCAAGACCGCGCTGAAGGAGTCGGGCTTCCTGGTGCCGGGTGAGCCGGGCAACACGACGAAGAAGGACTACAAGAAGACGATCATCCGGTACGGCCCCGACCGGCTCGACTCCGCGCGTACGGTGGCCGCGGCCATCCCCGGCGCTGAGCTGCGCGAGGCCGACATCCCGGGCATCGAAGTGGTCATCGGCGCGGACCAGCCGAAGATCAAGAAGCTGAAGCCGTCCGGCGATCCGAGCCCCAAGCCGAGCTCCAGCGCGACCCCTACGACGAAGACCGCATCCCAGAACATCTGCCGGAAACAAGCATAAGAGCCAGCAATCCGGGCAGGTGACGGGCATGGAGGTCAGGTCCTGGTACGAGGAAGGCTGTACGGTCGTCCACGCCCGCGGAGATCTAGACGTCTCCGGGGCGCCCCGTCTCAGCGAGGCCCTCGACGCGGTGTGGACCGGCGCCGATCCACCCCATCTCGTGATCGATCTGACCGAGGTCCCGTTCTGCGACTCCGTCGGGCTCGGCGTGCTCGTGGGCGCGCTCAACCACGTGCGCGAGATGTCCGGACGGCTCGTCCTGGTCGTGGAATCCGGCATGATCACACATCTGCTCACCATCACCAACCTCGACCAGCACTTCGTGACCAGTCCCACCGTCACCGCCGCGCGCACCACGATGACCACGGCGGCCTAAGCTCCCACTGACGTTCTTTGTCCGTGGAGGCTTTCGCATTGTTCGATCAGTTCCCCGAGCCCGCGCGCTCCCAGCTCATCGCCGCCCATGACGAGGGCAAGGTCAGGCCCGAGTGGTGCTTCACCGACGGCGACGCCCGCGTGTGCTTCTGGGCCCCCTACCGGGGCGCACAACCGGTGATCACGTGGCACTTCTCCCCCGGCCCCGACCCGGCCACCGGCGCGGCGCTGCTGCGGCGCGGCCTGGCCGAGACCGGCATCACCAAGATCTTCCATGACATCGCCCTGTCCCCCGGGATGACCCCCACCGTGGACCGGCCGGTCGAGCACGACGCGCTGATGGGCGCCGGCTTCACGCTGGAGGTCGAGCGGGTGCGGCTGGAATGGCGCTCCGGCAGCGACATCCCCGCCGACTCCGGCCGGCTCACCTACCGCCCCGCCCGCAGGCACACCGAGCGCGAGCTGCTCGACCTGCTGGTACGCGTCTCCGCCGGCTCCCTCGACCACGACACCCAGGTCGAACTGGCCGCCGTGGGCCCCGAGCAGGAGGCCAGGTCCATGTACGACGACCTGGTCAACCGCAAGGGCAAGCCCGACTGGTTCGTCATCGGCTACGCGGCCGAGCAGCCCATCGGCCTGGTCGCCCCCGACGACCACTCCATCGCCTACATCGGCGTCGTGCCCGAACATCGCGGCAAGGGCTACGTCTCCGACCTGCTCGCCCACGGCACCCGCACGCTCGCCGAGGCCGGAGTCGAACGCATCGTGGCCGCCACCGACGTGGCCAACACCCCCACGTCCAACGCGTTCCTGCGGGCCGGGTACTCCGAGGTCGGCAGGCTGTTCCGCTATTACTGGAGGGCCCCGTGAGACTTGGCGTGATGTTCGACCGCGACCTGCCGCCCGAGCGGCTCGTCCCCTTCGCCCACGAGCTCGACGCCACCGTCGTGGACGACCTGTGGGTCGTGGAGGACCTCGGCTGGACCGGCGGCGTCTCCTCGGCCGCCACCGCCCTGGCCGCCACCTCGCGGTTGCGCGTCGGCCTCGGCATCGCGCCCGCGCCACTGCGGAATCCGGCCCTGCTGGCCATGGAGTTCGGCAACCTGGCCAGGCTCTACCCCGGGCGCCTGGCCGCGGGGGTCGGGCACGGTGTCCAGGCGTGGATGCGGCAGGTCGGCGCGGCCGTACCGTCTCCGCTGGCTCTGCTGGAGGAGACGATCACGAGCGTGCGGGCGCTGCTGCGCGGCGAGCGTGTGGTCGTGGACGGCAGGGCCGTCCACCTCGACGGCGTCTCGCTCGTCCACCCGCCCGCGGAGCCGCCGCCCGTGCTGGCCGGGGTGCTGAACCCCAGGTCGCTCACGCTGTCGGGACGCGTGGCCGACGGGACGATCATCCCCGAGGGCTTCGGGGCCGCGCGGGTGCCGTGGGTGCGCGCTCAGATCGCCGCTGACGGGCCGCACGAGCTCGTCGCCTTCACTCACCTGTACGTCGGCGACGACGCCGAGCAGGTGGCGCGGCCGATCGTGGCCGAGTACAGCGAGTTCCTGAAGGTGGCGCCGGACGAGGTGGCCATGGCGGTCGGCGGCGTCGAACAGGCCGTGGCCCACGTCCGCGCGCTGTGGTCGGCCGGGGTGGACACCGTCGTGCTGCGCCCGGTCGGCTCGGCCCCGCTGCGGCACGTGCACGAGGTTCTCAAAGCCCTGTGAATCTGGCCGTTCGGCCGATGCCGGGTCGGCCGCGCGGCCGATGGCGGGAGGCGGTGGCCACGCGACGATCTCATCCATGAGACGAATCGCGGTGATGGCCGCGGGCATCGCGCTCCTCGCGGGCTGCGGCGTGGAACTCGACGCGCCCGAGCAGCATTCGGCGCAGACGTTCACCCACTCCGGTGGCACCCTCACGATCAAGTCGTCGCTCGGCGGGCTCCGGGTCGAGCCGGGCTCGCCGGGGGTGGTCAAGGTCGACCGGTGGCTCAAGGGCAAGGCGGCCGACGCGGACAACTCCTCCTGGTCGCTGACCGGGGACATGCTGCGGCTCAGCGCCAACTGCAACATGGTCATCGGCGACTGCGGCGGACGCTACCGGATCGCGGTGCCGCCCGGCATCAAGCTCGTGGTCGAGGGCAGCGACGGGGTGATCGCCAGCGGCCTGTCGCAGGACGTGGACATCGCGGCGATGGACACGATCCGCGTGGTGGACATGGCCGGCGCCCTGCGCCTGCGGACCGAGGGCATGGTCACCGGTGAGCGCCTGCGCTCGGGCCGGGTGCGCGTGCGCACCGACTCCGGCTCGATCCACCTGCAGTTCGCGGTACGGCCGGCGAACGTCGACGTCCTCTCCCGGGACGGCGGGGTGGTGACCACGGTGCCCGACGGGGTGTACAAGGTCGTGGCCAAGAGCCAGGACGGCTCGGTCAGCTCCAAGGTCAAGAACGGCGACAGCCCGGACACGATCACGGCCAGAAGCGGAAGCGGCAACATCAAAGTCCTTTACGATGACTGACCGGTCAGTCATAATAGGCGCATGTCACCGAAACGAGTGGACAAGGCGGCCCGCAAGCAGGAGATCCTCGCGGCCGCCGTCCGCGTCTTCGCGCGCAAGGGCTTCGCCGCCTCGCGCATCGACGACGTCGCCGAAGAGGCCGGCATCGCCAAAGGCAGCGTCTACCTGTATTTCGACAGCAGAGACGCCCTGCTGGAAGCCGCCTTCTCCCAGTACACAGCCGACGCCGACGCCATCGTCGCCCAAGCCCTGAACAGCACCGACCCGCCCCTGGAACGCCTGGCCCTGCTGGTACGCGGCACCATCGACGTGATCGCCGGAGCGCCCGACCTGGCCAGAACCCTGCTCGACCTGTGGGCGACCGATCACATGCGGCCCGCGTACAAGGCCTACCGCGAGGCCGTCGCCGAACTCATCGCCCAGATCCGCCCCGGCCTCGGCCTGCCGCACGCCACCGTCATCGTCGGCGCCATCGAGGGCGTGGTGCTGCAGTGGCTGGTCGACCCCGAGGTGCCGATCGCCGACCTGGCCGGCCCCGTCCTGGAGGTCGTGGTCGAGGGCCTGAGGGAGCGCGCATGAGCACCCTCCGCACACTCGACGAGCGCCTCATCGCCCCCGGCGCCACCCCGCACGACCGCACCGTCGTCTACTCCACCGCGGTGGCCGGCACGGTCCTGGCCACCGCCCTGGCCTATGCCGCGGGCCTGTCCACGCTGCCGCTCGTGCTGATCGCGATCGTGGCCTTCGACCTGTACGGCGGGGCCGCCGTCAACGCCACCACCGCCGCCAAGCGGCACTTCCACCGGCCCGGCCGCACCTGGCGCCACCACGTCGGATTCGTCGCCATCCACGTGCAGCCGTTCCTGCTCGCCCTGGTCGTACCTGGCTTCACATGGACCGCGGCCGCCGTCGTCTACTTGCTGGCCCTCGCGGGCGCCGTCATCACCGTCAGCGTCCCCGCCGACGTCCGGCGGCCGGTCGCCTTCGGCTGCACCGCGCTCGCGATCGGGCTGGCGCTGCCGCTGGCGATCCCGGCGGCGATCGGCTGGCTCGCGCCCGTGCTGTTCGTCAAGCTCCTGCTCGCCCACCTCCAACCCCTCTGAAGAAAACCCGAAGTCCCGGGGCACACCATGGCCGCATGACCGAGACGACCGACAGCAGGGACCGATCCGTCGCCGAGCACGTCCGCCGCTACCTGGCGACGGACGGCCGGGACGGGTACATGGAAGGCGGCATGACCAACCTCATCCTGACGACGGTAGGCAGAAAGAGCGGGCTGCGACGCCGTACCGGCCTGTTCTTCGGCCAGGACGCCGACACCTACGTCCTGGTCGCATCAGGCAGCGCGTACGGCGCGCCCCTCCCGGACTGGTACCTCAACACGGTGGCGAACCCGGAGGTGGACGTCCAAATCCTCGCCGACCGCTTCAAGGCCCACGCCAGAACCACCACCGGCGCCGAACGCGCCCGCCTGTGGACCATGATGCTCACCCTGGCCCCCGCCTACCGCCCCTACGCCGCCACAGCCCTCCAGGAAATCCCCATCGTGACCCTGAACCGCATCCAATAACGTCCACCCCGGCCACGAGGACGCCGACGCATCAGATCGTGTCGAGCAGGCGGGCGAAGCTGGTCTGGTCGGCGCACTCCACGGAGTAGCCGTAGTGGATCTCGTCCCGCCCGCCGTTCAGCCGCTTGGGGAAGGTCCGCATGTTCGAGCTGTGGTGGTATCCACCCTTGAAGGTCACGCCGGGGACCCCACACAACTCGTCCACCGGCGACCACGGCGCCACGATCACCGCGATGACCTGGCTCACGAGCCGCTTGCGGTTGAGGTACACGATCTGCCGGCGACCTTGGTGAACCAGCTCGAGGTCCCCCTTGGTGGCATGAGAGGGGCGGAATCCGAGTTCGCCAGCATGCTTCACCAGCTGATCTTCCAGGTCGTTCGCCCACGCGCGCGATTCCGGCCAAGGCGGGGGAATGAAGCGGAATGATCCAGACATGCTGGGAACCATACGCCGACAACCCCTCGACGATGCACCCCCAAGGCAACAGCACTCCCGAAGCGAGGAAACCCGGCCTCCGCAGCACAAGGAAGCCGGGATTCCGCACGGCCTACTTGAGGAGTTGGCGGGCCATGACCATGCGCTGGATCTGGTTGGTGCCCTCGTAGATCTGGGTGATCTTGGCGTCGCGCATCATGCGCTCCACCGGGAACTCGCGGGTGTAGCCGTAGCCGCCCAGGAGCTGGACGGCGTCGGTGGTGATCTCCATGGCGGCGTCCGAGGCGGCGCACTTGGCGGCGCTGGACAGGAAGGTCAGGTCCTTCTGGGGGGTGCCGTGCATGGCGAGTTCGGACTTGGCGGCCGCGTGGTAGGTGAGTTGCCTGGCCGCCTCCAGCTTCATCGCCATGTCGGCGAGCATGAACTGGACGCCCTGGAAGTCGCCGATCGGCTTGCCGAACTGCTTGCGGTCCTTGACGTAGCCCACGGCGAAGTCGAGGGCGCCTTGGGCGATGCCCAGGGCCTGGGCGGCGATGGTGATGCGGGTGTGGTCCAGGGTGGCCAGGGCGGTCTTGAAGCCGGTGCCGGGGTCGCCGATCATGCGGGACGCGGGGATGCGGACGTTGTCCAGGATCACCTGGCGGGTGGGTGAGGCCTTGATGCCGAGCTTCTTCTCCTTGGGACCGAAGGAGACGCCTTCGTCGGACTTTTCCACTACGAAGGCGGAGATGCCCCGGGCGCCTTCGCCGGGTGACGTCACGGCCATCACCGTGTAGTACTCGGAGATGCCGGCGTTGGTGATCCACATCTTGGCGCCGTTGAGGACGTAGTGGTCGCCGTCCTGGACGGCCTTGGTCTTCATGGCGGCGGCGTCCGAACCGGCCTCGGCCTCGGACAGGGCGTAGGAGAACATCGCCTCGCCCGTGGCCACCGGGGCCAGGTAGCGCGACTTCAGGTCCTCGGACGCGGACAGCAGCAGGGGTACGGTGCCCAGCTTGTTGACCGCGGGGATCAGGGACGAGGACGCGCAGGCCCTGGCCACCTCTTCGATGACGATGACCGTGGCCAGGGCGTCGGCGCCGGCTCCGCCGTACTCCTCGGGGACGTGTACGGCGTGCAGGTCGGCCGCTACGAGCGCCTTGTAGACGTCCCAGGGAAATTCCTCGTTCTCGTCGGCCTCCGCCGCACGCGGGGCGATCTTCTCATCGGCCAGGGCGCGGACGGTCTCGCGAAGCATGTCGTGCTCTTCGGCCGGCGCGTAGAGAGGGAAGCTCATAGCACAAATACTAGGACGTCCGAGCAACTTGTTACCAGCGGGTACGGTTTGCTGGTTTATGCAGGTGGCACAGACGAGGTAGTGAGGGCCGGTAGCATGCCTGGCGATCGAAAGGAGCTCACTCGTGCCATATCGCCTCACGGTGATCGGGACCGGATACCTGGGAGTCACGCATGCCGCGTGCATGGCCGACCTCGGATTCGACGTCCTGGGCCTAGACATCGACGCGGACAAGATCCGCCGCCTCCAGAACGGTGAGCTTCCCATCCACGAACCCGGGCTGGAACCCGTCCTGCGCCGCGGGCTCGAATCCGGCCGGCTGCGCTTCACGACCTCCTACGAGGAGGCCGGGGAGTTCGGCGACGTGCACTTCCTCGCCCTCGGCACGCCGCAGAAACAGGGCGAGTACGCGGCCGACACCTCCTACCTCGACGCGGCCGTCGAGTCGCTGGCGCCGTACCTCACGCGTGAGTGCCTGATCGTCGGCAAGTCGACCGTGCCCGTCGGCACCGCCGCCCGGCTGGCCGACAAGCTGGCCCGGCTCGCACCGGCCGGCGCCCAGGCGGAGCTGGCCTGGAACCCCGAGTTTTTGCGGGAGGGCCACGCCGTACAGGACACGCTCAAGCCCGATCGCCTCGTCATGGGCGTGCGCTCCGAGCGGGCCGAGAAGATCCTGCGCGAGATCTACGAACCGCTGGGTGATGTGCCCGTGGTCGTCACCGACTTCGCCACGGCCGAGCTGGTCAAGGCCGCCGCGAACTCCTTCCTCGCCACCAAGATCTCCTTCATCAACGCGATGGCTGAAGTGTGCGAGGCCGCGCACGCCGACGTGCAGCAACTGGCGACCGCGCTCTCGTTCGACGACCGGATCGGCGGCAAGTTCCTGAACGCCGGGCTCGGGTTCGGCGGCGGCTGCCTGCCCAAGGACATCCGGGCGTTCATGGCGCGCGCGGGCGAGTTGGGCGCCGACCAGGCGCTGACGTTCCTGCGAGAGGTCGACGCGATCAACATGCGGCGCCGGGCCCGCATGGTGGACCTGGCGCGCGAACTGGCCGGCGGCTCGTTCCGCGGCTGCACGGTGGGCGTGCTGGGGGCCGCGTTCAAGCCCAACTCCGACGACATCCGCGACTCCCCCGCGCTCGACGTCGCGGTCACGATCGGCGAGCAGGGCGGCGCGGTCACCGTCTATGACCCGATCGCGCTGGACAACGCCCGCAAGGCCCACCCCGAGCTCAATTACGGCAGTTCGGCGGTGGATGCGGTCCGTGGGGCGCATGTCGTCCTGTTGCTCACGGAATGGCAGGAGTTCGTGGACCTCGACCCCGAAGCCCTGGGGCTGGTGGTCGCCGAGCGCAAGATCGTCGACGGCCGCAACGCCCTCGACCCCACCGCCTGGCGCGCCGCCGCCTGGCACTACCGGGCGCTCGGCCGCCCCTAACCCTTCCTATCCTTTACGGCGAGCCCCCGACCCACGCCACCCGCCGACGCGGGCTGACGCAGGTCGGGGGGATCGCTTCTCACGTCGGACGTGGTCCCCACCGCAACGGCCGCCCTTGGCCCCCTGGACCGGAAAACCCCTAGGTCGTCAGGCTGGTTATGAAGCGTTCGGCTTCGTCCTCGGCCATACCGGTTTCGCCGCGTACCAGGTAGATCGCCTGTTGGCGGTGGCCCTCGGCTATCAGGTGGCGGACCCGGCCCGCCAGGTCGCCCGTGCCGCGGCGGGCCAGCGACGGGCGTATGCCGGCGAAGGCCGGGTGGTCGGTGAGCCTGCCGCGGCCCGCGGCCACGTCCTCCACCAGGTCCTTGGCCTCTTTCAGGCCGAGCCGGCTGCGCTCGCGGACGATCTTGATGGCGTGGATGGTCTTTCCCTGCTGCAACAGATGGAGGACTTCCCGCTCGGTGTCCGCGGGCGAGTGGAGGGAAGGCGGCGGCTTCCGTTCGCCCCGGCGCCGGCCCGACATCACCAGGCTCACGGCCACCGCGGCCCCCACCACGCCGAGGATCAGCACTATCGCCATCAGCCCGATTTCCATGCCCCGCATGATATTCACGGCCGGACTCGATGACACCCTTCGGAAATCAGCCCGCGCGCTTGGGTGTGAAACGCAGGCCGGAGTGCAGTCCCGCCGGGCGGTCGCCTGTGGCGGGGAGGGCGGCCAGCAGGGCTCCTCTGCCGATGACGCCGGAGAAGACGGACGCGTCCAGGCCTTCCGGCGCGTAGAGGCCGGGGGCGAGGCCGCGGTAGGTGACCGGCGGTGCGGCGCCGGCCGGGACCCCACAGGCCTCGTAGGTGGCTCGGTGGTCGTCGTCGTAGGGCTCGAAGTGGTTGGTGACCCGGAGCGCGTCATCGTCGACCTCGACGGTGACGCGGCTCTGGAACGAGCCGTACTCGCCGGCCAGGTCGGGGCCGGGAGGCTCGGGCGGGCCGCCGAAGGGCGGGGTCACCGCGCGTCCGGTCACCTCTTCGATCACGGCGATGTGCAGCTGGTCCTGGAGCAGGACGTTGGCCGGGCCGGTGCCGAAGCTGGTGATGACCGTGTCGTACTCCGGCAGGATCGTGAAGGCCGAGTTGCCGCCCGGTGAGGTGCCGCCGTGGAAGGCGGCGGTGGTGCCGACGATGGGCTCCAGCCACCAGCCCAGCCCGATGGGCGGCGCCTGCGGAATGCCCAGGTCGAAGGTCGGGGTCAGCATGGCCTTCACCGAATCGGCCTCGATCACGCGGGTGCCGTTCTCCGCGATTCCGGCGTTCAGGTGCATGCGGCCGAAGGCGAGCATGTCGGCGATGGTGACGATCGGCGTCCCGCCCGCGGCCCCGATCGATTCGGGGACGCTGAACAGCGACGTCGCGCGCAGCGCCATCGTCTCCATGTCGAAGAACGCGCCGACCGCGGTGTGGCGCAGGAACGCCTGGGTCTGTACGGCGGTGGCGTCCCGCATCCCGCACGGCTCGAACAGGTGACGCCGGATCGCCACCTCGTACGGCAGGCCGGTCTGCTCCTCGATGATGCGACCGGCGAGCACGAATCCCGGGTTCGAATAGTGAATGCAGGTGCCCGGCTCGAACAGCACGCTCACGTTCCGCAGATGCTCCACGTACGCCCTTCGACGCCGCCGAGAAGCTGGAGCTGCTCGCGCTCATCAGCTATTACGTCGCCGGCTACACCACGCAGGCCAACCCGGCCGAGCAACCCGGCGAGGAGTGGATCAACGGCGTCGCCGCCTTCGTCACCTCACGCCTGGAGACCGGGGAGTTCCCGCACATCCAGCAACTCCTGGACGGTGGTGACGCCGAAACCTTCGTCCGCCGGCTCGACACGCAGATGGCCGGCGACGAACGGTTCGAGCGCGGGCTCACGCGGATCCTCGACGGGATCGAGGCCGAGCTCGGGCGGCGATGGCCTGCCCGCGACACTTTGTGATCTCATGGCAGGTGAGCCGATTCCTACGCGGAGGGCGATGCCGTGAAACCCGGTCCGATTCTCGCGATCGTCGCTGGAGTGCTCGTCAACATCGGGGTCGTCACCGTCGTCGTCTACACGCTGGTGATCGGCGCCGCGACCTCCAGGCTCCCCTGGAAGTCCCTCAACGAGTCGTTCGCGTTGCAACCGGTCCTCGACCTGCGGCCCGCGCCCTGCGCGGCCGGCTGGATCACCAGCCAGGACAACGCCGCCTGCTACCAGCTCGACCAGGCCACGATGGTCACCGCCGAGAAGGCGACGGCGAACTTCGGCGCGTCGTCGGGGCAGTGGGTCATCCAGGTGACGCTGAACGAGGCTGACGGGCGCGAGTTCACGGCACTGACCGAGAAGGTCCACCAGCTGCCCCAACCACGCAACCAACTCGCCATCGTCATCGACGGCAAGGTGATCAGCGCGCCGTCCGTCCTGGAGCCGATTCCCGGACGAACACTGGAGATCACCGGCGGTTTCGACAGGAAAAGCGCCGAGGAACTGGCCGCACGGCTGGGCGGCGGCTAACCCCCGAGGAACTGGCCGCACACGGCTGGACGGCGGCTGAGCCGCTTAGGACAGTTCGGCGGCCTCGGCTCGCAGCTTCTCGCCCTTCGCGTACGCCTGCCGCTTCAGGTCCTCCTGGAAGACGACCATGCGCTGCCTGAGCGCCGCGTCGGAGGCGGCCAGGATGCGGACGGCCAGCAGCCCGGCGTTTCGGGCGCCGCCGATCGCGACCGTGGCGACCGGCACCCCGGCCGGCATCTGGACGATGGACATCAGGGAGTCCATCCCGTCCAGGTACTTCAGCGGCACCGGCACCCCGATCACCGGCAGCGGGGTCACCGAGGCGAGCATCCCGGGCAGGTGGGCCGCGCCGCCTGCGCCGGCGATGATGACGCGGACGCCGCGGGTGTCGGCCTGCCGGCCGTACTCGATCATCTCGGTAGGCATGCGGTGCGCGGAGACCACGTCGGCCTCGAAGGGGACGCCGAACTCCGCGACCGCCTCGGCGGCCGCCTTCATCACGGGCCAGTCCGAGTCGCTGCCCATCACGATGCCGATCATGTGTATTCCCCTGTCGTGAGGTAGACGGCGGCGTGGCGGGCGCGGGCCCGTACCTCGTCGAGGTCCTTGCCGAGGGCGGTCACGTGACCGATCTTGCGGCCGGGACGCACGTCCTTGCCGTAGAAGTGGACCTTGACGGCGGGGTCGTGGGCCATCACGTGTTCGTAGCGTTTGAAGAGGTCGGGGTCGTCCCCGCCGAGCAGGTTGGCCATGACCACGTAGGGGGCTGTCATGGTCGGCGAGCCCAGCGGCAGGTCGAGCACGGCGCGCAGGTGCTGCTCGAACTGGGAGGTCAGCGCGCCCTCGATGGTCCAGTGGCCGCTGTTGTGGGGGCGCATGGCCAGCTCGTTGACGACCAGGCCGTGCTCGGTCTCGAACATCTCGACGGCCAGCAGGCCGGTCACGCCCAGCTCGTGGGCGATCTTCAGGGCGATGCGCTGGGCCTGGGCGGCGTCCTCGGAGTCGAGCATCGGGGCGGGGGCGATGACCTCGACGCAGATGCCGTCCTCCTGGACGGTCTCCACCACGGGATAGCTGACGCCCTGGCCGTGGGGCGAGCGGGCCACCAGCACGGCCAGCTCCCGCTCGAACGGCACGAAAGCCTCGGCCATCAGCGGAATCCCGCTCTGGAACGCCTCCCTGACCTGGGCGGCGTCCCGGCACACCCACACGCCGCGCCCGTCATAGCCGCCCCTGACCGCCTTCAGCACGACCGGCCAGCCGTGCTCGGCGGCGAACCGCTCCACGTCACCGGGCTCGGCCACCCGCGACCACGCGGGGCACGGCGCGCCGATCGCGGTGAGCCGCTCGCGCATGACCGCTTTGTCCTGCGCGTGGACGAGCGCGTCGGCTCCAGGGTGTACGGCGTGCCCGTCGGCGGCCAGTTCCCTGATGTGCTCGGTGGGCACGTGCTCGTGGTCGAAGGTGATCGCGTCACAGCCCTTGGCGAACTCGCGCAGCTCGCTCAGGTCGCGGTAGTCACCGACGCGGGTGTCGACGATCACCCGGGCCGCGCTCTCGTCGAGCGCGTTGGCCAGCACGCGGAGTTCGACACCGAGCGCGATCGCGGGCTGCTGCGTCATCCTGGCCAGCTGACCGGCGCCCACGACACCGACGACCGGACCGATGGGGCGGTAAGAGGGGCTGCTCACGTGCCCAGAGCATACCGTCGCCCACTGTCACGGCCGTACGTCGGCCAGGTCCCTGCGCAGCGCCACGGTCCGCACCTTGTTGTCCGGGGTCAGCTCGGTGACCAGGCTGACGAGCTCGATCCCGGTCAGCCTGTCCAGCTCGCTCTTGCCGGTGAAGGCGCGCAGGTCGGCCTTGCCGTACCGGGGATGGGCGGCGCCGCGCTGCCGGAAGGTCAGCCGCAGCGTGTGGAAGACCAGCATCGACGCGCCCGCCCCGATCGTGCGCGGCACGTCGAGGAGCTCCACGTCGACGGTCAGCCGGTCGGGACGCACCCGGGCGGGCTCGGCGGCGAGTTCGTCGCGCAGCTTCCGCACCGGGTCCGCGTCGGGGAAGCGCACCCCCGACAGCCCGGCCGGGTCGGTGAGGTACGTCAGGTGACGCTGCGGCACCAGCCTGGCCCGCCGCACAGTGGCCGGATCGGGCCCGCCGCCCGAAGTAGAGCCGCCCGAAGTAGAGCCGGACGAGGTAGCGCCGGGCGAATTGGCGCCGAACGAGGTAGCGCCCGACGAAGTGGATCCGCCCGGAGTGGCGACGGTCGACGTGGCGCTGCCCGGAGTGGCGACGGGCGACGTGGCGCTGCCCGAGCCGGTGAGCGGGACGGGGCCGAAGCCGAGGCGCCATCCGTCGCGGGCCTGGACGAAGACGAAGTAGGCGGGCTCCGGCTCGCCGGCCAGAGCGGCGAACCAGCCGCCCTCCTCCGGCAGCAGGAAGGCCGGCTCGGAGTAGGTGGTCCGGGAAGGAGCTGGGCGGCCGTTCCGGGTCGCCGCACAGGCACGGCCGCCCAGCGTCTTCTCCACCCAGGCCGTCGCGATGACCACCGCGGCGCAGTCGCGCTCGCGCCAGGCCCGGTCGAGGCCGGCGAGCGAGGCGAAGGTCCGCGCGGCGGTGGCCTCGTCGATCCGCTGGGCGGTGGACGGTGTTCGCGAGGTCAGTCCGGCGGCCGGTGGAGGGGCCGTGCCGCCGCAACCGGCCGTCGCCATGGACAGGCCGGCGAGCAGGGCGATCAGTTGACGCGGCAAGGAGGAGTCCCTGAGGTCATGGCCGTCCGGGGTCATGTCCCCGAGCTGAACCGCACACTAGTGCCCCAGAAATGCAAATACCCGTCATAGGACGATATTTGTAGACCCCTAGTTTGGTGCGTGGTTGATGATTCGTGTTGAGGCTAGGGGTCCGCCCCCCGACCTGGACCGGTACCCTGGGAGCGACGTTGCCGGATATGCGCAGTGGATCGGAAAGGACCGAGGACGAGACGTGGAGTTTGTGAAGCGCCTCTACCAGCGGTTCGCCACCCTGGTTCACGAGCTGGCCAAGTTCGGCACGATCGGCGCGCTCGCCTTCGTCGTCGACTTCGTCGCCCTCAACCTGTTCCGGCAGGGCTTCGGCCCGCTGACCTCGCTGGTGTTCGCGACGATCATCTCCACCACCTTCGCCTACGTGGGCAACCGCTGGTGGACCTTCCGGCACCGCGAGCAGAGCGGCCTCGGCCGAGAATACTTCCTGTTCTTCCTGTTCAACGGCATCGCCCTGCTGATCAGGCTGCTGGTGACCGGCTTCACCACCTACACGCTCGGCCTGCACGACCTGCTGAGCTACAACATCGCCAACGTCATCGGCGTCGGCCTCGGCACCCTGTTCCGCTTCTGGTCCTACAAGCGCTGGGTGTTCCTGGAGGCCACGGAGCCGGTCCCCGCCGAGCTGCCCGAGGTCGAGACCCGGCAGCGGTGACCGAACCGCACGCTGGCCGCTGAGGCCTCAGGCGGGTCCGGTCACCACCCGGCTCGGGCGCTTCTCCTCCGCCGGGCGCAGGAACAACGAGAACACCGCGGGGCGGCGCCGTACGAGCTCCAGCCTTCCGCCGTCGGCGGCGGCCAGCGCGCGGGCGAGCGTCAGCCCGAGACCGGTGCCGCCACCCCCGCTGACGTTGCGCTCGAACACCCGTCCTGCCAGGTCGTCGGCGATGCCGGGGCCCTCGTCGGCCACCTCGATGACCACGTAGTTGTCGCTGCGGCTGGTCGAGACCTTGACCGTGCCGCCGCCGTGGCGCAGGGAGTTCTCCAGGAGCGAGGCGACGACCTGGCCGAGGCCGCCGGTGGTGCCCAGCGCCTCCAGGCCACGCTCGCCTTCCAGCAGCAGGTCGCGCCCGCTGCCGCGGAAGACCGGCCCCCACTCGGTGACCTGCTGGACGAGCACGTCGTCCACGGTGATGGGCTCGGCCTGGGAGTGCCGCTGCCTGCGGGCGGCGGCGAGCAGTTCGTCGATCACCGCGGTGAGCCGCTCGGCCTGCACGATGGCTGCGTCGCCCTCCTCGCGCACGACCTCGGGGTGGTCGGCCGCGGCCACGATCTCCTCCAGGCGCATGGTCAGCCCGGTCAGGGGCGTGCGCAACTGGTGGGAGGCGTCGGTGGCGAACTCCCGCTCGCGGGTGAGCAGGTCGGAGATCCGGGTGGCGCTGCGGTCGAGGACCTCCGCCACCCGGTCGAGTTCTGGTATGCCGTAGCGGTGTTTGCTGGGCCGGGCGTCACCTGAGCCCAGCCGTTCGGCGATCTTGGCAAGGTCCTGGAGGGGGAGCGTCAACCTGCGGGACTGGACGATGGCCAGCCCCACGGCGACGGCCAGAGCCGCGACGGCCAGAGCCACGATGAGGAGCAGGCGTGCGCGCACGTCCTGCTCCACCTGGTCCTTGTCGCGGCTCACCCGGACGTAGATGCCGCTTTCCGACTGGGCGTCCTCCGTCATCTGGTGACCGGACGGCGGCGGCGCGCCGACGATGGTCGCCTTGGGGGGGTTGCCCCGCTCGTAGATCTGGATATATCGCTCTGGATACTTCTGCTCCAGCTGCTGGGGGTCGAGAGGCGTGTCCTGGATGCGAGCGTATTCGACCTCACCCACCAGCCGCGTCGCCTCCGCCCTGAGCTCCTGGGAAGCCTCGTCGACGATCAGGCGGCTGACCACGAGGCCCAAGGGGACCCCGAGCAGCAGAACCGCGATGACGGCGACGAGCAGGGTGGAGGAGAGCAGGCGGCGGCGCATCGCCTACTCGCGTTCGAAGCGGAAGCCGACTCCCCGGACGGTGGTGATGTAGCGGGGCTTGGCGGCGTCGTCGCCCAGCTTGCGGCGCAGCCAGGAGATGTGCATGTCGAGGGTCTTGGTGGAACCCCACCAGTTGGTGTCCCAGACCTCCCTCATGATTTGCTCCCGGGTGACG
This sequence comes from Nonomuraea endophytica, assembly GCF_014203235.1. GTDB lineage: Bacteria > Actinomycetota > Actinomycetes > Streptosporangiales > Streptosporangiaceae > Nonomuraea > Nonomuraea endophytica. The sequence continues at coordinate 293,932 of NZ_JACHIN010000001.1, forward strand.
ACCTTCCCCGCGTCACGCACCAGCACGCGCAGCAGGTCGAACTCCTTGGTGGTCAGGTGCAGCTCCTTGTCGCCCATCCAGGCTCGGCGGGAGTCGGCGTCGATGCGGACGCCCTGCACGACCGGGGTCTCCGAGGTGCCGCGGCGCAGCAGCGCCCGCACCCTGGCCAGCAGCTCCGCCAGGCGGAACGGCTTGGTGACGTAGTCGTCGGCGCCGGCGTCGAGCCCGACGACGGTGTCGACCTCGTCGACGCGTGCGGTCAGGATCAGCACCGGCGTGCCGTGGCCTTCGGCCCGGATCCGGCGAGCGACCTCCAAGCCGTCCATTTCCGGTAGTCCGAGATCGAGAACTATGAGATCGATGCCGCCCGACAGGGCCCTCTCCAGGGCCTGCGGGCCGTCGGGGCTCACCTCAACCTGATAGCCCTCGCGACGCAGGGCGCGCGCGAGCGGCTCGGAGATCGAGGTGTCATCCTCGGCGAGAAGTACGCAGGTCATGAAGCGATCGTAGGACCTTAGGCGATCGTTTCCCGGGCACAGCGCGCGGTTTGACTTGTCGTTGACCTATCCATTGACCTGGGCAAACGATGATATACGTTGGTTATTGGCGATTTACCCACCCGGCCAAACACCCCCATGCCCCTCCCCATCTGATGGGCTTGTGGGCCCTCGGCGTGTCGCACGGGGATCCGGCTTCGCCGTAAAGGGAAGAGAAACGCCCGCCGGAACCCCGGCGGGCGCTTGGTGAATCCTCTAGCTCGCGGACGGCGGCTCCGCGTAGCGGGCGAGGTAAAGCTGCTCGCCCAGCGACTGGATCAGAGCCAGCTCCGTCTCCAGGTAGTCGATGTGGTGCTCCTCGTCGGCGAGGATGTCCTCGAAGATGCGCGCGGAGGTCGCGTCACCCTTCTCCCGCATGAGCAGGATCGCCGGCCGGAGCCGCTCCACCACCGACAACTCGACGTCCAGGTCCGCCTTGAGCTGCTCTTCGACCGTCTGTCCGATGTGCAGCGTGCCCAGCCGCTGGTAGTTGGGCAGGCCCTCAAGGAAGAGGATGCGGTCGGTGAGGCGCTCGGCGTGCCGCATCTCGTCGATCGACTCGGCGCGCGTGTGCTCGGCGAGCTTGGTGTAACCCCAGTTCTCCTGCATTTTCGCGTGCAGGAAGTACTGGTTGATCGCGGTGAGCTCGGCGGTGAGCTGCTCGTTGAGCAACTCGATGATCTGCTTGTCGCCCTGCATGGACGGGCCCCTCGTGCTAAGCGGTCGTCAGTTCTTCAGACCGCTTCAGGATCGCACAGATCTTGCGCACGCAAGATGCACAGTCGCCGCCGGCGCCTGTGGTGTCGCGGATCTGCCGCACACTCTTGGCGCCGGACGCGATGCAGTCGTGGACCTCGTTCTCGGTCACAGCACGACAAACGCATACGTACATCCGGGGGAAGCCTCTCGCACGATATATAAGGTTAGGCACGCCTAAGGTACCTCACTTCGGTAAGGCTTGCCTATGTTAGGTGTGCCACACGGACACTACCTACCAGAGAGGACATTCCCCCTAGGGGATATGTTTCAGTGACCCCGCTTGATCCATTCCTCCAGGTGCGGGGCCTCCGCGCCGATCGAGGTCGAGTCGCCGTGACCGGTGTGGACGCGGGTCTCGGCGGGCAGCGTCAGCAACCGCTCCTTGATCGACTCGACGATCGTCGGGAAGGAGGAGTACGACCTGCCGGTCGCGCCCGGACCTCCGTTGAAGAGCGTGTCGCCGCTGAACAGCGCGGTGAGCTCCGGCGCGTAGAGGCAGACAGCACCCGGCGAGTGGCCCGGGGTGTGGATCACCCGCAGCTCGATCCCGCCGACCTCCAGCTTGTCGCCGTCACTCAGCGGCTCGTACGTCACGGAGTCGCCGTAGACCTGCTCCCACAGCACCTGGTCGGCCGGGTGCAGCAGGATCGGCGCGTCCAGCTCGGCGGCGGCGTTGATGTGGTCGTTGTGGGCATGCGTGCAGACGACCGCCTTGATCCGGCGCCCGCCCACACGCTCGGCGATCGCCGCCGCGGAGTGCGCCGCGTCGATGACGATCACCTCGCGGGCGTCGCCGACCAGCCAGACGTTGTTGTCGACCTCCCAGGTCCCGCCGTCCAGCGAGAACGTCCCCGAAGTGATCACTTTGTCGATCATGCGTTGTCTCCTAGGCAGGCGGGCGGAACGGTCACAGCACCACCACCGACCGCAGCACCTCGCCCCGGTGCATCTTGGCGAACGCCTCCTCCACCTGGTCCAGCGCGATCTCCTCCGAGACGAACTTGTCCAGCGGCAACCGGTTCTGCAGGAACAGGTCGACGAGCATGGGGAAGTCCCTGGAGGGCAGGCAGTCGCCGTACCAGGAGGACTTGAGCGCGCCGCCGCGGCCGAAGACGTCGAGCAGCGGCAGCTCCAGCGTCATCTCCGGCGTCGGCACGCCGACCAGCACGACGGTGCCGGCCAGGTCGCGGGCGTAGAAGGCCTGCTTGTAGGTCTCGGGCCGGCCGACGGCCTCGATCACGACGTCGGCGCCGTTGCCGCCGGTCAGCTCGCGGATCGCCTCGACGGGGTCCTGCGAGCGGGAGTTGACGGTGTGGGTGGCGCCGAAGCCCTTGGCCAGCTCCAGCTTGCGGTCGTCCACGTCAACGGCGATGATCGTCCCCGCGCCGGCCAGCGAGGAGCCCAGGACGGCCGCGTCGCCGACGCCGCCGCAGCCGATCACGGCCACGCTGTCGCCCCTGCCGACGCCGCCGGTGTTGATCGCGGCGCCGATGCCGGCCATGACGCCGCAGCCCAGCAGCCCGGCCACCTGCGCCGGCGCCTCGGCCGAGACCTTGGTGCACTGACCGGCGGCGACCAGCGTCTTCTGCAGGAACGCGCCGATGCCCAGGGCGGGCGAGAGCTCGGTGCCGTCGGCCAGCGTCATCTTCTGCTTGGCGTTGTGGGTGGCGAAGCAGTACCAGGGACGGCCGCGCAGGCAGGCGCGGCACTGGCCGCAGACCGCGCGCCAGTTGAGGATCACGAAGTCGCCCGGCTCCAGCCCGGTGACGCCCTCGCCGACCGCCTCGACGGTGCCGGCGGCCTCGTGCCCGAGCAGGAACGGGAAGTCGTCGTTGATGCCGCCCTCCCGGTAGTGAAGGTCGGTGTGGCAGACGCCGCACGCCTGCACGTTCACCACCGCCTCGCCGGGACCCGGGTCCGGCACCAGCACGGTCTCGACGGATACTTCCTGGCCCTTGCCTCTGGCGATGACGCCACTGACTTCGTACGGCATGCCAGTCATCTTCCTTTCAAGAGGAAGATCTTCGCAAGACATAGGGCTGCACCACGCCGAGCCCCCGAGCAGGGCGACGCCGGATCCTGAGCACGTCGAGACCCGGCTGCCCGGCGAGCTCTGCGGCCAGTCCCGCGTCCACGACGATCGTGCCGGGACGGGCGATGGCGGTGAGCCGGGCGGCGAGGTTCACGGTGGTGCCGAAGACGTCGCCCATCATCTGCAGCACCGGCCCGTAGGCCAGGCCGATGCGTAGTTCGTCCGCCTCGACCAGGTCGAGCGCGATCCGCGCGGCCACCTCCGCGGACGGCGCGCTGAACAGCACCTCGTCGCCGAGCGTCTTGACCAGCCGGGCGCCGTGGGCGGCCACCACGTCCGCCGCCCGCGCCTCGAAGCCTTCCACCAGCGCCGCAAGCTGCCGTTCGTCGAGGTCGCGGGCGCGCCGGGTGAAGGAGACCAGGTCGGCGAAGCCCACCGCGATGTTGACCTTGGCCGTCTCGGTCTCGTCGCTGGTGTCGGCCAGCGCGAGCATCCTGGTGCCCGCGGCGGCCAGTTGTGCCCGCCAGACGTGCACGAGCACGTGCTCGAAGTCGGGCAGCAGGTTCTGGGCGGTCTCCAGCACCGCCGCCAGCTCGCTGTCGCTGGCCTCGGTGTCCTTGGGCAGCATCGCGCCGACCATGATCTCGGCCTGCCACTGCGCCAGCCTGGCGGTGGTACGGCCCAGCGCGCGGGTCATGCGCAGCACGGTCTGCTCGTCGAGCAGGCCGCTGTCGAGCATGGTGCGCACCCGCCCGAGCGCGGCCACGTCGGCGTCGCTGAAGGCCACCGCGTCGTCGGACAGCGTGGCGAAGCCGAGCGCGCGCCAGATCCGCTCGGCCAGCTCCTGGGAGACCCCGGACTTGGCGGCCACCTCCGCGCGCGTGTAGCGGGCGGGCGTGCCGACCAGCAGCCGCTCGATCTCCTCGGCCGTGGGCCGGCCCGGTGTCTCCACGCCCGCCGGCTACTTGCCGTCGACCTCGCCGTCGGAGACGTCCTCGACGGCGCGGAACAGGTCGGCTCGGACGTCCTGGATCTGCGGGATGTCACGCAGCGCGAGCTGCCCCTGGTCGCTGGCCGATTCCACGGTCAGCGTGCCGCAGCCCAGGATGCGCTCGGCGAACGACTGGTCGGAGCTGACCGAGTTGACCTTGGTCAGCGGGATCTCGTCCGTCGACTTGTTCAGCACGCCGGTGCTGATCGTGAAGCGGTGGGTGGTCAGGACGTAGCCGGTGTTCTTCCACTGCAGGTAGGGGACGAACGACCAGATCGTCAGCAGCAGGATCGCGACGATGCCGATCGCGATCCTGCCGTAGGTGGAGTATTGCCAGTCGCCGGGCACGAAGTAGATCGCGACCCCGGAGGCGATGACGATGAGCACCAGCGCGGCGAAGGGCCCGATCAGCCGCTTCCAGTGCGGGTTGAAGGCCCGGATGCGGCGCTCGCCCTGCGTCAAGTGGTGGTCTGGGAGAGTCATGCGGAAATCGTGCCACTCTACGGTGCCGGTCGCACGTGAACGACATCACCCGCGCTCAACGTGTGACCCTTGCCGTCGGCCTCGACCTGCAGGTGGCCGTTGGGGTCGACGCCGGTGGCCACGCCCTCCAGGACCCGCTCGCCGGGCAGCTCGACCCTGATGCGGCGGCCGATCGTCGCGCAGGAGGCCTGGTAGGCGGCGCGCAGCCCGCAGGCGTCGGCGTCGCCGTCGGCCTCGGTCCAGTCGCGGTAGTGGCTCTCCAGCTCGCGCAGGACCGCTCTGATCAGCGGGTCGCGGTCGACGCAGGCGGCCTCCTCGACGGCCAGTGAGGTGGCGGTCTCGACGGGCAGCTCGGCCGGTTGGAGCGAGACGTTGAGCCCCATCCCGATCACCACCGCGTCGTCGATCCGCTCGGCCAGCACCCCCGCCAGCTTGCGCTCGCCGATCAGCAGGTCGTTGGGCCACTTGAGCCGCACGTCCACCTCGGCCAGGCGGCGCACCGCCGAGGCGGCGGCCACGCCGAACAGCAGCGGCAGCCAGCCGTGCCGGACCTGCGGGACAGTCGGCCGCAGCAGGACGGAGAACGTCAGGCCGGAGCGCGCGGGCGCGTTCCACACCCGGCCCAGGCGGCCGCGGCCGGCGAGCTGGGTTTCGGCGATGAGCACGGCGCCCTGCTCCGCGCCGCCGCGGGCGGCCTGGGCCAGGTCGGCGTTGGTGGAGCCGGTGCTGTCGACGACGGTGATGCCGGTCCACAGGCCGCCGGGCCGTACCAGAGCGCGGTTGAGCGCGCCCTGGGACAGAGGCGGGCGATCGAGGTCGGAGTAACGCGAGTCAGCCACGTCCACCATCTTCCTACGGCCTGGTCCCCAGCTTCGAGCGGAGGGGAGAATGGGGAGATGAGCAAGCTTCTTGACCCGCGTAACTGGGCGTCTTGGCGGCCGTTCGGCATCGGGCTGCGCAAGCCGAACAACTATCTGGAGTTGTGGAAGGCGTTCAAATCGGTCAAGGGCAACAGGCGCTACGCCTGGCGCATTCTCAACCAGGGAACCTGCGACGGCTGCGCGCTCGGGACCCAGGGCATGCGCGACTGGACGATGGACGAGATCCACCTGTGCAACATCCGGCTGCGCCTGCTGCCGCTCAACACGATGCCGGCGCTGAAGTACAAGGCGCTCAAGGACGTCTCCGGGCTTCGTGGCAAGAAGAGCGCGGAGTTGCGGGAGCTGGGGCGGCTGCCGTACCCGATGATCAGGAGGGCGGGAGAGGCGGGCTTCACCCGCGTCTCGTGGGAGGAGGCGCTGGAGGTGGCGGCGCGGCACCTGCGTGAGGCGAGGTTCGGTGTTTACCTGACCAGCCGTGGTGTGCCGAACGAGAACTACTTCGCGGCGCAGAAGGCGGTGCGCGCGATGGGCAGCAACAACGTCGACAACGCCGCGCGCATCTGCCACTCGCCCTCGACGGTGGCGCTGAAGCAGACGATCGGGGCGGCGGCCACGACCTGCTCCTACACCGACTGGATCGGCTCCGACCTGATCGTGTTCATCGGGTCGAACCCGTCCAACAACCAGCCGGTGGCGATGAAGTACCTCTACCACGCCAAGAAGGCCGGGACCCGGATCGCGATGGTCAACGCCTACCGCGAGCCGGGCATGGACAAGTACTGGGTGCCGTCCAACGCGGAGTCGGCGGTGTTCGGCACGAAGATCACCGACGAGTTCTTCGGCGTCAACGTGGGCGGCGACATCGGCTTCCTCAACGGGGTGCTGAAGCATCTGATCGAGAAGGGCTGGGTGGACGAGGAGTTCGTCCGCTCGCGCACGAAGGGCTTCGACGAGGTACGGCAGGCCGTCGCGGCCCAGTCGTGGGAGTCGCTGGAGGCGCTGTCCGGCTCCACCAGGGCCGAGATGCTGCGCATGGCGGAGCTGCTCGGCCGGGCCCGCTCGGCGGTGCTGGTGTGGTCGATGGGGATCACGCAGCACTCGTTCGGCGAGGACAACGTGCGCTCGATCGTGAACCTGGCGCTGGCGCGCGGGTTCGTGGGGCGTGACAACTGCGGGCTGATGCCGATCCGGGGCCACAGCGGGGTGCAGGGCGGGGCGGAGATGGGCGCGTACGCGACGGGCCTGCCGGGTGGCCTGCCGATCAACCCACCCAACGCCACGAAATTTACGGACATGTGGGGCTTCGAGGTGCCCAACTCCCCCGGGCTCACCGCGACCGAGATGATCGACGCGGCGCACGCCGGCGAGCTGGACGTGCTGATCTCCTCCGGCGGCAACTTCCTCGAGGTGCTGCCCGATCCGGCCTACTGTCGCGAGGCGCTGTCGCGGCTGAAGCTGCGGGTGCACGTGGACATCGTGCTGTCCTCGCAGATGCTGGTGCCGAGCGCGGGCGACGTGCTGCTGCTGCCCGCGCAGACCCGCTACGAGATGGTCGGCGGCGTGACCGAGACCTCCACCGAGCGTCGCATCATCTTCTCTCCCGAGGTGGAGGGCCCGAGGATCGGCGAGGCCTGGCCGGAGTGGAAGATCTTCACCGAACTGGCCGCCCGCGTCCGCCCGGAAATTTCCGGAAAAATCACTTATACAGGGACGCCCGATATCCGCGAGGACATCGAGCGGGCCGTCCCCTTCTACAAGGGAATCGCGGGCCTGCGGGTGTTCGGCGACAACGTCCAGTACGGCGGCCGCCACCTCTTCGCCGACGGCCGCTTCCAGACCGCCGACGGCCTGGCCGCCTTCTCCCCGGTCACACCGCCATCGCCGGAGCGTCCCGACGGGTCGTTCATGGTGGCCACGCGGCGCGGCAAGCAGTTCAACAGCATGGTCCACGAGCGCCGCGACGGCTTCAACGGCGCGATGCGCGAGGCCGTGCTCATGAGCGCCTACGACGCCGACCGCCTCGGCCTGCCCGACGGCGCGCCCGTGGAGCTCACCGCGCTCAGCTCGCTCGGCGACCGGCAGCGCACCTACCGGGGCAAGGTGCTCCGGGCCCCGCTGATGCCCGGCAACCTGCAGATCCACTGGCCGGAGGGCAACGTGCTGCTGGACGAGTCCCGCCGCTCCCCCGACGCCAAGATCCCCGACTACAACGCCCTGGTCACGGTGAAGCAGCTGTGAGCGAGCGCCCCGGGCCCACCACCCGCGTACGGATCCGGGAGATCACCGGGTCCGAGGCCCGCGACCGCCGCGACGACCTGGCCACCGAGGAGCCGCTGGAGATCCGCCTGCAGTCCGGCAGGGAGCGCAGGACGGCCGCGATCACCATGCGCACGCCGGGGCACGACTTCGAGCTGGCCGCCGGGTTCCTGCACGGCGAGGGGATCGCGGAGCCGGGCGAGATCGCGGCGATCGGCTACTGCACCGACGAGGATGTGCAGCCCGAGGCCCGCTACAACGTCGTCACGGTCCGGCTCAACACCCCGATCCCCGATCTGCCCGCGCTGGAACGCCACTTCCTCACCTCCAGCGCGTGCGGGATCTGCGGCTCGGCCAGCCTCGACGCGCTGCGGCACCGCTGCTCGCCGGTCGCGCCGCCGGAGCTGGGGCTGACCCAGGAGGTGCTGTACGGCCTGCCGTACCGGCTGCGGGAGTCGCAGGGCGTGTTCGGCAAGACCGGCGGCCTGCACGCGGCGGGCCTGTTCTCGGCGGGCGGCGAGCTGGTGGCCACGCGCGAGGACGTGGGCCGGCACAACGCCGTCGACAAGCTGGTCGGCTGGGCCGGGCTGCGCGGCGAGCTGCCGCTGGCGGCGAACGTCCTGATGGTCAGCGGCCGCGCCAGCTACGAGATCATGCAGAAGGCGCTGGCCGCCGGCATCCCGGTGGTGTGCGCGGTCTCGGCTCCGTCGTCGCTGGCTGTGGACCTGGCGAGGGAGTTCGGCATGACGCTCGTGGGCTTCCTGCGCGGCGAGCGCTGCAACGTCTACGCGGGGATGGAGCGCATCAAGGTCGCCTAGATGTGGAACAAAGCATTCCGTTCTGATAGAGTTTCATCAGAACGGAACGCTTCGCTTCCCGAAGGAGACCTCCCATGGCCGAGATCCGCCCCTACCGCATCGACGTCTCCCAGGCCGACCTCGACGACCTGAAGGCCCGCCTGGCCAGGACCCGCTACACCGACGAACTGCCCGACGCCGGCGAGGACTACGGCGTGAGCGCCGGCCGGGTCCGCCGCATGGTCGAGCACCTGCGCGACGTGTTCGACTGGCGCGCGCTGGAGGCCAGGCTCAACGCCTTCCCGCAGTTCACGACCGAGATCGACGGCCAGAACGTGCACTTCTTCCACATCCGCTCCGCCAACGAGGACGCGCTGCCGCTGGTGCTGACCCACGGCTGGCCGGGCACCGCCCTGGAGTACGTCGAGGTGATCGAGCCGCTGTCGCGTGACTTTCACCTGGTCATCCCGTCCGTGCCCGGTTTCGGCTTCTCGGGTCCGACCACGGAGCGCGGCTGGAACGCCGCCCGTGTCGCGGGCGCCTGGGCCGAGCTGATGAAGCGCCTGGGCTACGACCGCTACGGCGCCGTGGGCAACGACGGGGGCTCGATCGTCACGCCGTACATCGGCAGGCTCGACCCCGAGCACGCGGTCGCCCTGCACGTCACCCAGATCTTCTCCTTCCCCTCCGGCGACCCGGCCGAGTTCGAGGGGCTGAGCGAGGAGGACATGGGCAGGGTCCAGTTCCTGCAGACCTTCTGGGAGACCATGGGCGCGTTCAACACGATGCAGTCCCAGGCCCCGCAGACGCTCGCGCACGCCCTCGCCGACTCCCCCGCCGGCCTGCTCGGCTGGATGGGCCAGCTCATGGGCGAGGAGCTCGGCATCGACTGGGCGGTGAGCAACATCGCCGTCCACTGGCTGTACGGCACCGCCGCCTCCTCGGCCCGCTTCTACTACGAGAACGCCAAGCTGGAGCAGCCCGCCGAGCCGACCACGGCGCCGATCGGGCTGGCCAACTTCGCCAACGACTTCCAGTCGATCAGGCGCTTCGCCGAGCGCGACCACAAGAACATCGCCCAGTGGAACTTCTACGACGTCGGCGGCCACTACGCCGCGCACGAGGTCCCGGAGGTGTTCGCGCAGGATGTGCGCGACTTCTTCGCGCGGTGGAACGCGGAATGAACCTTTCCGCATAGGGCCGTAGCGTCAGCGCTACGGCCCTTTCGCATGAGTGTGGGGCACTCCCAAAGATCTTGACCAAACAGTGGAATGAAGCATTCCGCTCTGCTATTGTTGGAACAGAACAAGCCGTTCCGATCCAGGAGGAACACCATGACCGTCCTCGACACCCGACCAGTGGCCGCAGCCGCCGCTCCCGAGCAGCCCTCGGCCTACAAGTGGCGCTGGCCGGCCCTGGGCGTGATCATGACCGGCTCCGTCATGGAGCTGCTGGACGCCACGGTCACCCACATCGCGGGCCCGACCATGAGGAACGACTTCGGCGCCGGCAACGCGTTCATCCAATGGCTGGGCGCCGCGTACATCCTGGCCATGACCGCGGGCCTGCTGACCGGCGGCCGGCTGGGCGACATCGTGGGACGCCGGCGGATGTTCCTCATCGGGATGATCGGCTTCACGGTCGGCTCGCTGCTCTGCGCGGTCTCCGTCTCGCCGGAGATGATCATCGCGGCCCGGGTCATGCAGGGCCTGTTCGGCGCGGCCATGATCCCCCAGGGCATGGGGATGATGAAGGAGATGTTCCCGCCCAAGGAGCTGGCGAGCGCGTTCGGGCTGATCGGCCCGGTCATGGGACTGTCGGCCATCGGCGGCCCGATCCTGGCCGGGTGGCTGGTCAGCGCCGACCTGTTCGGCACCGGCTGGCGGATGATCTTCCTGATCAACCTGCCGATCGGCGTGGCCGCGGTCTTCGCGGCGCTGCGCTTCCTGCCGAAGACCCCGCCGATCGGCGGCGTCAAGCTCGACCTGCCCGGCGCGATCCTCGCCTCCGCCGGCGTCGTCCTGATGGTCTTCCCGCTGGTCCAGGGCCAGGAGCACGGCTGGCCGTGGTGGTCGTTCGCGCTGATGGCCGCCTCGGTCGTCACCCTCGTCGTCTTCGTCGCCTACGAGAAGCGCCGGGCCGCCCGCGGCGGCGACCCGCTGGTGGCGCCCTCGCTCTTCCGCAAGCCCGCGTTCCTGTCCGGCATGGCCGTCGGCACCGTCTACTTCGCCGCCTTCGGCGGGGTGTTCATGGTCATCGGCCTCTACACCCAGCTCATGCTCCACTACGACCCGCTGAAGGCCGCGCTGACCGGCGTCCCCTCCTCCCTCGGCATGATCGTGGGCATGATCGTCGCCCAGTCCACCCAGCGCTTCGGCCGCAAGGTCCTGCTGGCCGGCGCCGTCATCATGGCCCTGGCGGTCGTGGCCCTGCTGATCGTGGCCGAGCCGGGCGTCACCCCCTGGCAGCTCGCTCCGGCCCTGCTCTTCGTCGGCCTCGGCAGCGGCATGATCATGGGCCCGTACTTCAACATCGTCCTGGCCGCGGTGGACCCGCAGGAGACCGGCTCGGCCTCCGGCACGCTGACCGCGCTCCAGCAGGTGGGCAACGCGCTCGGCCTGGCCGTACTCGGGACCGTCTTCTTCGGGACCGGCAGCGCCGAGATCACCTTCGCGGTGGCGGCGGGCATGATCGTGGTCACCTTCCTCGTCGGGCTGATGCTTCCCAAGCAGGCCCGCCAGGACGCCGAGTTCGTGCACTAGGGATTTCGGACGAAGGGGCCCGGCGATTTCGCCGGGCCCTTTCCGACTTTGGATGGAGCCGTCCGCACCCTCGGACGGATGCGGGGCCACCCCGCCGGTCCGTAGCGTCACGGACATGACCACCACGGCGCCGGCTTTAAGGCGCATCCATGAGATCGACGCCGTCCGCGGCTTCGCGCTGGGCGGCATCCTCGTCGCGAACATCAGCTTCTTCGCCGACCCCGGGCTGTCCGTGGCCATCTCCAGCATGGACTTCAACCGCGACCCGGTGAGCCTGACGGTCCAGACGCTGGTGCTGACGAAGTTCTACGTCATCTTCTCGTTCATGTTCGGCTACTCCTTCACGATGCAGATGCGCTCGTGGGGCGAGAAGGTCAAGCCGCGGATGCTCCGCCGCTGCCTCGGGTTGTTCCTGCTCGGCGTCACCCAGGGCATCCTGTTCTGGATCGGCGACATCCTCACGCTCTACGCCGCGCTCGGCCTGATCCTGCTGGCGCTGCGCAACGTCCGGCCGAGAACCGCCGTCAAGATCGGCTGCTGGATCATCGGCGTCATGTCGGCGATCTGGCTCATCCTCGCCGGGCTGACCATGCTCGACCCCTCGGCCGGCGTGACGACGCCGCCCGACCCCGCCGTCATGGCCGCCGCGCAGGCGCAGGTCACCGGCAGCCCGCTGAGCTTCCTGCAGTTCCAGCTGCAGACCTACCCGATGCTGGCGGCGTTCGTCTGGTTCGGCCAGGGCCCGATGGCGATGGCGTTGTTCCTGTTCGGCATGGCCGCGGGCAAGTCGCGGCTGCTGGAGGACCGCGAGCGCTGGGCGCGCCTCGCACCGCGCGTCCTCTGGATCGGGTACGGCGTCGGCCTCCCGGCAGCCGTCTTCTTCACCTGGTCCAGCCACGACGAGGGCGCGCTGCAACTCGTCGGCCTGGCGCTCAACAACATCCTGTCCCTGCCCTTGGCCGCCGCGTACGTGGTGACGCTCCTGCTGCTCGTGCGGCGGCTGCCGGCCGTCGGCGCCGCGCTCGCCCCGGCGGGCCGGGCCGCCGCCTCCAACTACATCGGGCAGTCCATCCTGCAGTGCCTCGTCTTCACCGGGTACGGGCTGGCGCTCGGCGGCAGGCTGACGCCGATCGCGGTGATCGGCGTCGCCGCGGCGATCTACACGGTTCTGCTGCTGCTGAGCGCCTGGTGGATGCGTCACCACCGCTACGGCCCGATCGAACGGGTCCTGCGGGGGTTCACCCAGTATTCTGCAGACCCGCAGCCACTCCGTTGACCGACAGCAGGAGCAGCGTCGAGAGCCGCTCGGCCTCCCGCTCGGAGACCTCGCCCTTGCGCAGCGCGGTGAGCGCCCGCAGTTGCAGGTGCGACAGGGCGTCCACGTAGGGGTCGCGCAGCTGCACCGCCCGCGAGAGCACCTTGCGGTTCTCCAGCAGCCGGGTGTGCCCGGTGACCTGCAGCACCAGCTTGCGGGTGAGGTCGTACTCGGCCATCACCTGCCCGGCGAAGTCGTTCCGGCCGCCGAGCGCGAGATAGCGCTCGGCGATCGAGCGGTCGGTCTTGGCCAGCGACATCTCGGCGTTGTCCAGCATCGCGTTGAACAACGGCCACTCCTCGTACGCCGCCCGCAGCTCCTCGACCGAGGCGACCGAGGCCAGCCCGCTGCCCAGGCCGTACCAGCCGGGCAGGTTCACCCGGGTCTGCGCCCAGGCGAACACCCACGGGATGGCCCGCAGATCGTCCAGCGACCGGGGCGCGCCGAGCCCGCGCCGGGCCGGGCGGGAGCCGAGCCGCAGCGAGCCGATCTCCTCCAGCGGGCTGACCAGCGCGAACCACTCGGGGAAGCCCGGCGCCTCGGTCAGCGCGCGATAGGCGCCCTCGGAGGCGGAGGCCACCTGCTCGGCCAGCGAACGGAAGCGCGCGGCGGCAGCGGCGGTACGGCTGCCGTTGGTGGGCGAGGAGGCCAGCAGCACGGCGTTGGCCACCTGCTCCATGTGCCGCCTGGCGATCGCCATGTGGCCGTAGCGGGCGAAGATGACCTCACCCTGCTCGGTCACCTTGAAGCGTCCGGCGACCGAGCCGGGTGCCTGGGCCAGCACCGCCCGGTTGGCCGGGCCACCGCCACGGCCGAGCGCGCCGCCACGGCCGTGGAACAGGCGCAGCTTCACCTCGTGCTCGCGGGCCCACTCGGTGAGGCGCTCCTGGGTCTGGTAGAGCTTGAGCGTGGCCGCGGCCGGACCGAGCTCCTTGGCCGAGTCCGAGTAGCCCAGCATGATCTCCATGCGCCGCCCGGTGGTGTCCAGCCGGGTCTGAACCTTCGGGATCTCCAGCATGCCGGTGAGCACACCGGGAGCGTTGTCGAGGTCCGCGCCCGACTCGAACAGCGGCACCACGTCGAGCACCGGCGCCCGCATGCCCAGCGCCGCCTCGGCCAGCTCGTAGACGGCGGCCACGTCATCGGCCGAACGGGTGAAGGAGACGACATACCGGGAGCAGGCGTTCACGCCGAAGCGCTCCTGGATCCAGGAGATCACCCGGATCGTGGACAGCACCTCCTCGGTGATCGGCGACAGCGCGCCGCCCGCCCTGATCTCCGCCAGAGCCGTCGCGTGCACCTGCGAGTGCTGGCGTACCTCCAGCTCGGCCAGGTGGAAGCCGAACGTCTCCACCTGCCAGATCAGATGCTGCAGCTCGCCGTACGCCTGCCGGGCGGCGTGCCCGGCCAGCGACTCCTGGGCCAGCCTGAGGTCGGCCAGCAGCTCGGCGGGGGCGCGGTAGGCCAGGTCGAGGTCGCGCTGGTTGGTGGCCGAGATGCGCGCGGCGACGTAGAGCAGCCACTGGCGGTGCGGCTCCTGCGGCGAGCGGGTGGCCAGCTCGGAGACCAGGTCGGGGTGCGCGTCCTCGGCGGTGGAGATCGCCGAGCGCAGCTCACGCGACGGCGCGGCGTACTGGGCGTTGGCGGTGAGCGTGCGGGCGATGCGGGTGGTGGCGGTCTCCAGCGCGGTGAGCACGTGCTCGGCCTGGATGAGCACGGCCTCGCGGGTGACCTTCGCGGTCACGTTGGGGTTGCCGTCGCGGTCGCCGCCGATCCAGCTTCCATAGCGGATGAACGGCCGCGCCAGCGGCGACCTGGTCCCGGTGCCCTCGCCGAGCGCCGCGTCCAGCGAGCGGTAGACCTGCGGCACCACCCGGAACAACGTCTCGTCGAAGGCGGCCATCGCGGTGCGTACCTCGTCGAGCGGGTCGAGCTTGGTGTCGCGCAGCTGGGCGGTGCGCCAGAGCAGGTCGATCTCCTCCAGCAGCCGCCGCAGGCTCTCCTCGCGCTCCGAGGCGCCCCGGCCGGGCGAGTTGTACTCGGTCAGCTGGGTGCTGACGCGCTGGATCGCGGTGACGACCGCGCGCCTGCGCGCCTCCGTCGGGTGCGCGGTGAGCACCGGGTGCAGCTCCAGCTCCTCCACGAGCTCCTGCACGCGCGCGGTGCCGAGCTCCTGTACGGCGTGCGCCAGCGACTCCTTCAGCACCTCGCCCTCGGCGTCGCGCTCCCGGAGCGTCCTGATGCGGTAGTGCTCCTCGGCCAGGTTCGCCAGATGGAAGTAACAGGTGAAGGCCCGCGCGATGAGCACCGCCCGGTCGATCTCCCACTCGGCGACCATCGCGGCGATCTCGTCGGCGGAGGCCTCTCCCCTCCTGGCGGCGATCACGGCCTTGCGCAGCCGCTCGACGTCGGCCAGCAGGTCCTTGCCGCCCTGCTCGGCGATCACGTCCCCGAGCAGCCTGCCGAGCAGTTTCACGTCTCGGCGGAGCTCGTCTGGCATCTCGACGACAGCGGCGCTACGGCGTTCAACTGCCTGGTCAGTCATGTTTCGAAGGGTACAGAGTGCCCGTGAACGAGCGCAGACCGGTCTCACCTAATGGACTAGACCACTGCTCACGTGGGACGGGACACCGCGGCCAGCACCTCGGGCATGCGCGCGTGACCCACCGTGGCCGCCAGCCTCCGGCCGAAGTACTCGACCGCGAGGCCGTACGGCAGGGCCGCCACGCTCACCCACGCCACCCCGAACAGCACCGGCAGCACCAGCGGCAGGCTCAGCCCGGCGATGCCGATCATGGCGGCGAACGACCCGGCGAACGCCTGCCCGCCCTGGCCCGGGGCGGCGCCGGTGAAGGCGTTGAGCCGGTCGGGCACCGTGTACGGCAGGATCACGCTGGTCATGGAGGCCACGCCTAGGCCCACGCCGTACACGCCCCATGCGGTCAGGGCGGCGGGCAGGATGGCCGACGGCGTGCCCGCGAACAGGGAGACGGCCACGGTCATGAGGGCCAGCAGGGGCAGCGCGATGAGCGCCGCGGCCAGATGCCGTCCGGCCAGGTCGGTGCGCAGGCCGCGCTCGTCGCCGAACGCGACCGTGTTCATCCACAGGGAGCGGCCGTCGATGCCGAAGGCGTTGCACGACTGCAGCGCGAGCATCAGCGCGCCCAGGCACGCGGGCCCGATCACCAGCGGCAGGCCGCCGCCCCCGCCGGACTGACCGGTGATGGAGAAGGCGATCACGCCGGTGACCACGATGGAGGCGAACCAGCCGACGCGGAAGCGCGGGTCGCGGCGGATGTACTTGAGCTCCTTGGTGACCACGGCGGCGAGCGGGCCGTCGGGCAGGAAGCGGTCGACGATCCCGCTGGAGCGGCGGACCGAGGCCGACTGGGTGGAGGCGTCCGCGGTGACGAGCGCGTGGGCCAGCGCCTTGATCCAGAGCCAGCCGATCAGGACCACGAGCACCGCGAGGACGAGCAGTTCTGCCAGGCCGATCAGGCCGCCGTCGGCGATGGCGTGGGCGGCCAGGCCGGGCGGCGTCCAGCGGAGCACTCCCGCGGTGCTGGTGATGAGCGCGACCGGGTCGCCGAGCCCCCGGTTGGCGATGAGGTTGGGCAACTGGAACAGCAGCACCGCGAAGATGGCCGCCACGGCCAGCGCGTCCCGGCCGCGACGCGAGCGCAGCGCGCCCGAAAGGGCCGTGGTGATCAGCCTGGAGGTGACCAGGCAGAGGGCGAACTGCAGGAACACCGCCCCGATCCCGACGAGCACGCCGCCGATCCCGCTCGCCAGCCCGACCAGCGCGCCGATCGTGATGATCAGGGTGGCGGCGGGCCAGACGCCGGTCGCGGAGGCGGCGAACATGCCGACGGCCAGCCGCCCCGTGCGCAGGGGGAACAGCGAGAGCCTGGCCGGGTCGAGCGTGTCGTCCAGCCCGAACGCCAGCAGCGGGACGATCGCCCAGCCGATCCAGAACATCGTGAACGCGAGAATGGCCAGGTCGGTGGCCATCGCGGGCTCGGCAAGACGCAGCAGGCTCATCAGCAGGAACCCGAGAGCCGCCACCGCGATCGCGGCGAGCAGGGTGAAGACGAAGCCCAGCTTGCGCGCGAGGTCCCCGCGCAGGTTCCCGGCGACCAGCCGCAGCTTGAGCCGCGCGAACAGCAGCGCCGTGCTCACCGCTCACCACCGGCGCTCGGGCTCTCCTCCGCCGCGGCACCGTTGGCGCCGAGCCAGGTCAGGCCCGCGTCACCGGCCCGCTTCGGGCCGCCGACGAGGTCGAGGAAGGCCTGGTTGAGCGTACGGTCCCCGCGTACCTGGGCCAGCGGGCCCTGGGCCACGATGTGACCGGCGCTCATCACCGACACCCAGTCGCACAGCCGCTCCACCAGGTCCATGACGTGGCTGGAGAAGATGACCGTCGAGCCGGAGGCGGTGAAGCGCTGGAGCACGTCGGTCAGCGTGTTGGCGCTGACCGGGTCGACGCCCTCGAACGGCTCGTCCAGGAACAGCACCGACGGGTTGTGCAGCAGCGCGGCGGCCAGGCCGATCTTCTTGCGCATGCCGGTGGAGTAGTCGACGACGAGCTTGTCGGCGGCCTCGCGCAGGTCCATGACGCCGAGCAGTTCCTCGGTGCGCTGCTCGACCTCGGCCATGGGGATGGCGCGCAGCCGTCCGTTGTAGTGGAGCAGCTCGCGGCCGGACAGCCGCTCGAACAGCCGCAGGCCCTCCGGCAGCACGCCGACCCTGGCCTTGACCTGGACCGGATCTCGCCAGACGTCCAGGCCGTCGATCACCGCCCGGCCGCCGTCCGGACGCAGCAGTCCGGTGATCATGCTGAGTGTGGTGGTCTTGCCCGCGCCGTTGGGCCCGACCAGGCCGGCGAAGCTTCCCGCCGGCACCACCAGGTCCACTCCCGCGACCGCGATCTGCTGGCCGTAGCGCTTGAAGAGCCCCTGCGTGTGAACCGCCTCCGTCATGGATCCAGCCTAGAAGGAGGGATTAACCTTCTGGGCATGAGTGCTGCTGAGGAATTGCCGGAACTGCCGGATATTCACACCACCGCCGGCAAGATCGCCGACCTTGAGCGCCGGCTGGACGAGGCCGCGCACGCCGGGTCGGCGGCGGCGGTGGAAAAGCAGCACGCCAAGGGCAAGATGACCGCGCGCGAGCGGGTTGTAGCGCTTTTGGATGAGGGTTCGTTCGTGGAGTTCGACGAGTTCGCGCGGCACCGCTCGACGATGTTCGGGCTGGAGGGCAAGCGGCCTTACTCCGATGGAGTGATCACCGGATATGGCACCGTCGACGGCCGTCAGGTGTGCGTCTTCTCACAGGATGTGACGGTTTTCGGGGGCTCGCTGGGTGAGGTCTACGGCGAGAAGATCGTGAAAATTCTGGATATGGCGATCAAGACCGGCTGTCCGATCATCGGGATCAACGAGGGCGGCGGCGC
Source organism: Nonomuraea endophytica (assembly GCF_014203235.1). GTDB lineage: Bacteria > Actinomycetota > Actinomycetes > Streptosporangiales > Streptosporangiaceae > Nonomuraea > Nonomuraea endophytica. The sequence goes on from NZ_JACHIN010000001.1 coordinate 312,196, forward strand.
GCGTATCCAGGAAGGCGTGGTCGCGCTCGGCCTCTACGCCGAGATCTTCAAGCGCAACGTGCACGCCTCGGGCGTGATCCCGCAGATCTCCCTGATCATGGGCTCGGCGGCCGGGGGGCATGTTTACTCCCCGGCGCTGACCGACTTCGTGGTCATGGTCGACCAGACCTCGCACATGTTCATCACCGGCCCGGACGTCATCAAGACGGTCACCGGCGAGGAGGTGACGTTCGAGGAGCTCGGCGGCGCCCACACCCACAACACCAGGTCCGGCGTGGCCCACTACCTGGCCACCGACGAGGACGACGCGCTGGAGTACGTGAAGGCGCTGCTGTCGTACCTGCCCTCCAACAACCTGGACGAGGCCCCCGTCTACGAGGCCGGAGCCGCGCTGGAGCCGGACCCGGAGCTCGACACGCTCATCCCCGACTCGGCTAACCAGCCCTATGACATGCACCTGGTCATCGAGCACGTGCTGGACGACGGTGAGTTTCTGGAGGTCCACGCGCAGTTCGCGCCCAATGTCGTGGTCGGTTACGGCAGGGTGGACGGTCACCCTGTAGGCGTCGTGGCCAACCAGCCGATGCATTTCGCGGGATGCCTCGATATCAACGCATCAGAGAAGGCCGCACGATTTATCCGAACTTGCGATGCATTTAATATCCCGATCGTGACATTTGTTGATGTCCCGGGATTCCTTCCGGGGACCGACCAGGAATGGAACGGCATCATCCGGCGCGGCGCCAAGCTCCTCTACGCCTACGCCGAGGCCACCGTCCCGCTCGTCACGATCATCACCCGCAAGGCGTACGGCGGGGCCTACGACGTCATGGGCTCCAAGCACCTCGGCGCCGACATCAACCTGGCATGGCCCACCGCCCAGATCGCCGTCATGGGCGCCCAGGGGGCCGTCAACATCCTCTACCGCCGCGAACTGGCCGCCGCCGCCGACCCCGACGCCGAGCGCGCCCGGCTCGTCACCGAATACGAAGACACGCTGGCCAATCCGTATATCGCCGCTGAGCGGGGTTATGTCGACGCCGTAATCCGTCCATCGGACACCCGGCCGCAAGTGGTGAAGGCTCTGCGGGCCCTCCGTAACAAGCGTGCCTCGCTACCGCCGAAGAAGCATGGGAACATCCCGTTGTGATGGGTACCGCAGCGTAGCGAGGACACCCATCACAACCCACGAGCGAAGCGAGTCAGAACAACACAGTGATGGGTACCGCAGCCTAGCGAGGACACCCATCACAACCCACGAGCGAAGCGAGTCAGAACAACACAGTGATGGGTACCGCAGCCTAGCGAGGACACCCATCACAACCCACGAGCGAAGCGAGTCAAAACAACACAGTGAGGGATCCCGCCGCCTGCGAGGACATCCCTCACAACCGCGGGCCAAGCTGGTCAAACAACACTGTGATGGATCTGCGGCGGAGCTAGCGAAAGAGCGAAAGAGCACTGTGACAGCGCATCTGAAAGTCGTGCGGGGCGATGCGACGCCCGAGGAGATCGCCGCTCTGGTCACCGTCCTGACCACGCGGCAACCGGAACCCACGCAAACGCCGGGCCGTAAGCCCGAAACTTGGCGAAACCCAGCCCGAGCCATGCGTAGGCGACTCGTGCCAGGGAAGTCGGCTTGGCGGTTGAGCGCCCTACCCTAGATGGATCCCTGGAATCGGGTGTCAACTTCCCCGAGAGTTGGGACTATCTAGAAAAGTAGGCGTATATAGTCAGCCGATCAACTAAGGCCGCGGCCTGGAGGACGACATGCCCATCCCAGACCTCACGCCGCATCCTGTGGCAGCGAAGTACGCCGTCCTGGTGGATGTCGGTTATCTGTATGCCGCCGCAGGTGAAGTGCTGCTTGGCGCGAAGGAACGCAAGGAATATCGGGTTGCGGCGGATGAGCTCATCCAGAGCCTCCAGAAACATGCAATGGAACGTATTTCCGGAGAACTGCTGCGGATCTATTGGTATGACGCCGCACGCGACCGAGTGCCCACCGTCGATCAGCGAGTGATCGCACAGTTGCCCTGGGTGAAGGTACGACTGGGCAACCTTAACGCGCGTGGCCAGCAGAAGGGTGTGGACGCTCAGATCAGGAGCGACCTTGAAGCGCTGGCCAGGCATCACGCGGTGACCGACACGATCCTGCTGGCGGGCGATGAGGACATGGTGCCCGCCGTCGAGGCCGCACAGGCCTACGGAGTGCGGATACACCTGTGGGGTGTCGAACCCCCTTATGGCACCAACCAGGCGGAACGGCTCGTGTGGGAGTCCGACACCGTTGAAGTGATTTCTGCAGATTTTCTGAGACCCTTTTTCAGCCGCGCACCGCAGCCGGTCCCGGTCACCCCGCCGGCCGCGGCGCCTTCACCGGCCACCGTGTTCGCCGGTCGCCCGGCCACTCCGAAGCCGCAGGTCAAGCCCGGCCAGGTGGCCAAGCTCGGCCCGTCGCGGCCGCGCGTGGAGGACGTGGGCGAGCACGTGGCGCAGAAGTGGATCCTCACCCGTGGCCGCGACAACATCCGCGACCTGCTGCCGGGGCCGATCCTGCCGACGGTCATCGACACCGAGCTGCTCATAGAGGCGGAGAAGGAGCTCGGGCACTCGCTGCGCCCCTACCCGGAGGCGCGCGTGTGGCTGCGTGACGGGTTCTGGGCCCGGGTGTACCGGGAGTTCGACCTAGGCGTGGGCGTCTCCAGCAAGTAGGGCCTCGGCGACAGCCGTACGGGCATAGAGGACATAGCGCCCCGTGCGGTGGGCGCTGCACAGACCGGCTCTGCGCAGCGCGGTGAGGTGCTGGCTGGCGCCCGGCTCCGACAGGCCGGTGCGCACGGCCAGCTCGCGCGTCGAGGCGGGCTGGTCGAGTGAGGCGAGCAGGCGGGCGCGGGTGCGGCCGAGCACGGCCGCCAGCGCCTGCGGCGGGTCGCTCTCGCGGTGCTCCCACAGCGTGGCGATGCCGCGCGGCGAGTAGCGCAGAGTCGGCTGGAACGGCGGCACGGTGATGGAGAAGATCCTCGGCCAGGTGAAGACCGACGGCACCAGCAGCAGGCCGCGGCCGTCGAGCGCACGCGTGCCGTGGCAGAACCGGTGGTCCAGGCGCAGGCGCTCGCCCTGCCAGCTGACGTTGTCGTCGAGGCCGGTGAGCATGCCGCGGACGCCGTCCTGCGTCAGCGCCTTGGCGCGGTAGAGCACGTCGCCCTCGCACAGGCTGCGGATGCGCGGCCAGTAGGGGGCGATGGCGGCCGCCCAGTACGCCCGGATCTCGCCGGCCAGCCGGGCCAGACCGGCGGCGGGGTCGTCGTGGAGCGCCTGGATCCTGGGGGTTCGCGGGCCGCCGTGGCGCCAGGTGTCGAGCTGGTCGCGTACCTCGTGCTCGGCGGCGAGCAGTCCGGCCAGCTCCAGCTCGAGGTCAGGTACGGCGGTCGCGGGCGGCGGGCTGATGAAGCAGACCAGGGAGATCGTCGGCACCGGGACCAGGTCGGACAGCAGTCTCCAGTCCACGTCGGCCAGCCGGCGGCGTACCCGCTCGGCCCAGGGGCGGTTGAGGCCGGACGGCTCCTTGAGCACGCGGACGCTGGCCACGACCTCCCACAGCGGCGAGATCGCGAAGCGGGTGTTGGCAACATCCTCGGCGGTGAAGGACAGATCGAGGGTCATTCGATTCGCTGCTCACTTAATCAATCGCGATAGTGGACGGTAGTTCACCATCGTGGGCGGCGTGAAGACAACCTCGTTGCTGCTCGAACCCGGATTCCGGAACCTGTATCTCGGCTCGGCCGTGAGCGCTTTCGGGGCCCAGGTGGGATATGTCGCCCTGCCGCTGCTGGCCGTGACCACCCTGCACGCGGGCGCCGGTCAGGTGGGGCTGCTCAGCGCGCTGGCCACGATCTCGGTGCTGGTCGTCGGGCTGCCGGCCGGGGCGTGGATCGACCGGATGCGCAAGAAGCCCTTGATGATCGTGGCCGATCTCGTGCGGGCCGTCCTGCTGGCTTCCGTGCCGGTGGCCGCCTGGCTGGGCGGGCTGACGATGGAACACCTGTACGCCGTGGCCGCGCTGACCGGCGTGGGCACGCTCTTCTTCGACGTGGCCGCCCAGAGCCTCGTGCCCAGACTCGTCGGCAGGGAGCGGCTGACCGAGGCCAACTCGCTGCTGGTCGGCACGAACGCGGCCATGGACATCTCCGGCCGCAGCTTCGCCGGCGTGCTCGTCGGCGCGGCGGGCGCCCCGGCGGCCGTGCTGCTGAACGCGGCCGGATACCTCTGCTCGGCAGTGTTCCTGCGCGGGGTGCCCGCCGTCGAGACCCCGCCGGCCCTCGGCCCGCGCCCCAAGCTGGCCACGCAGATCGGCGAGGGCGTCGGCTTCGTGCTCGGCCACGCCATGCTGCGGCCGATCGTGCTGCAGGGCGCGATGACGAACCTGGGCTTCCCGTTGTATTCGGTGCTGCTGCCGGTGCTCGTCGTCTCCCAGCTCGGCTACCCCGAGTGGGTACTCGGCCTTTACCTGGCGGTGGGCGGCGTCGGCACGCTGGCCGGCTCGGCCACCGCCCACCACGTCGGCGCCCGTCTCGGCCGGGGCCGCGCGGTGTGGATCGTCTCCCTGATCACGACGCCCGCGTCCCTGCTGGTCCCGCTGCTGAACGGCGGGGCGTGGATCTGGGTCTCGGCCGCCGCGTGGTTCGCGCTCACCTACCGCACCGGCCTCAACAACGTGCTGCTGGTCAGCTTCCGCCAGCGGGTGACGCCGGATGAGATGCTCGGCCGCGTGAACGCCACCATGCGCCTCATCCTCATGGGCGCCGTCGGCGTCGGCGGCCTGCTGGCGGGCCTGATCGGCGAGTTGTGGGGCGTGCGCGCCGCGCTCTGGGCCGGCGCGCTCTTCATGTCCCTCAGCTGGGTGCCGATCTACTTCTCGCCGCTGCGCGCCGAGCGCTGAGTCACCAGCCGATCTCGTCGCAGCCCTTGTGGTTGGCGGGCTCCACCTGCAACGTCGCGTGCGCGACCCCGTGCCGGGCGCGCAGCACGTCACGAGCCTGATCCAGTACGGCGTGGCTGCGCGACTCCTCGGCGACCAGGTGCGCGGTCGCCACGTGCATGCCGGAGGTGAGCGTCCACAGGTGCAGGTCGTGGACGTCCTCGACGCCGTCGATGGCCTTCAGGTCGCCCGCGACCTCGTCGGCGCTCATGCCCTCGGGCACGTGCTGACCGAGCACCGCGAAGACCTGCCTGCCCAGGCCGACGGCCCGGATGGCGACGAACGCGCCGATGGCCAGCGCCACGAGCGTGTCCCAGACGGGGTTGCCGGTGGAGGAGACGAGCCAGCCGGCCACGATGACGCCGACGGAGCCGGCCGTGTCGGCCATGACCTCCAGGTAGGCGCCCTTGACGTTGAGGCTCTCCGCGGCGCCGCTGCGCAGCAGGAACAGCGCGACCAGGTTGATCAGGAGGCCGATGGCGCCGACGATCATCATCGGGCCGGTGGAGATCTCGGCCTGTTCGCCGATCCGGCCGATGGCCTCGACCACGACGTACACGGCGACGCCGATCATCAGCGCGACGGCGAGAAGTGAGGCGAAGACCTCGGCGCGGTAGGAGCCGTAGCTGCGCCTGCCGGTGGTGTCCGGTCTGCTCGCGATCCGCGTGGCCACCAGAGCCGCGCCGAGCGTCACCACGTCCGCGGCCATGTGGCCGGCGTCGGACAGCAGCGACAGCGAGCCGGTGATCAGTCCGAAGATCAGCTCGACCACGAAGAACGAGCCGATCAACGCGAAGGAGACGACCAGCCGCCAGCGGTGCTTGGCGCCCGCGTGGCCGTGTCCGTGTCCCGATCCCATCAGTCGTTCCCCCCACGCTCGGGATGAATGGCCTGTGTGTGGCCGGTGTGGGCGATCGCCAGATCAAGCAGCATCCGCACGTGCGCGTCCTCCAATCGGTAGTAGGCCATCCGGCCGGCGCGGCGGACCGCGACGACCCGGTGCGCGCGCAGCAGCCGCAGGGCGTGGGAGACGGCAGATTCGCTCTGGCCCGTCACCGCGGCGAGGTCGCACACGCACAGCTCGCCATCCAGCAGGGCGAGCAACAGCCGCAGCCGGTTGGGGTCGCCGAGAAGCCCGAACACCTCGGCCGTGTCGGCGAGGTCTTCCTGGCCCGGCATTCGCGAGCGCACGGACTCCACCCGCGGCGCGTCCACGACCCTTACCGTGCAGCCATCGATCTGCACCTCTGAATAGCTGTTCATATGTTAAGGCTAGCGGAAATGGTCATCTTCCTGTCAATGCATACGTCTGATTTCCGCCAGTCGCCAATCCTGTCCGGCACATACTGTCGATGACATGGCACCTGTAGAGCTCGACTTCGACTCCTGCTACCGGGCGGTCTCCGCACGGGACGCCCGGTTCGACGGGCGCTTCTACACCGCGGTGAAGACGACGCGCATCTACTGCCGGCCGATCTGCCCCGCGCGCACCCCCGCCTCGCGCAACGTGCGCTTCTACCGGCACGCCGCCTCCGCCGAGGCCGCCGGATTCCGCCCCTGCAAGCGCTGCCGGCCCGAGCTGTCGCCCGGCGACCCCGGCTGGGACCTGCGCGGCGACCTCATCGGCCGGGCGCTGCGCCTCATCGACGACGGGGCCGCCGACGACACCGGCGTGGCCGGGCTGGCCAAGCGGCTGCACATCACCGAGCGCCACCTGCACCGGCTGTTCGTGACCGAGCTGGGCGTCGGGCCGCTGGCCGTGGCCAGGACCCGGCGGTTGCTGCTGGCCAAGCAGTTGCTGACCGAGACGGGGCTGCCGGTGACGGAGGTGGCGTTCGCCGCGGGGTTCGGCAGCGTGCGGCAGTTCAACGCGACCATGCGGGAGACCTACGGCTTCACGCCCAGCGAACTCCGCGCCTCCGCTCGGCCTCTGTCCGAGTCGTCCGCGGCGGGGTTGCGGCTGCGGCTCCACCGGCGGGAGCCGTACGACGTGGAGGGCATTTTCGCCTTTCTGGCCAGCCGGGCGATTCCCGGTCTTGAAACCGTGGACGGGCTCACCTACACCCGGCTGGTGACGGGCGGGACGCTCACACTGACGCCGGGGCCGGGCGTGTTCCACCTGGACGTCAAGCTGGACGACACCCGCCAGCTGGCCCGCGTGGTGGCCCGCTGCCGCCGGCTGCTCGACCTCGACGCCGACCCGGACGCGATCGCCTCCGCCCTGGGCGCCACCTCCCTGGAGCCGCTGGTCGCGGCCCGTCCCGGACTGCGGGTCCCGGGCACGTTCGACGGCTTCGAGCTGGCGGTACGCGCCATCGTCGGCCAGCAGATCTCGGTGGCGGGAGCACGCACGCTCCTGGGCCGGATCGTCACGCGGCACGGCCCGCTGTTCCCCAGCGCCGCCGTCCTGGCCGAGGCCGACCTCGACGGCCTGGGCTTCACCACGCGCCGCATCCTGACCATGAAAGACCTGGCCGAAAGGGTCGCCGACGGCCGCATCGACCTCGACGGCGGCCAGGAGCCCGGGCACGCGGTGGCCGAACTGCTGAAGGTCCCCGGAATCGGCCCGTGGACCGCCGCGTACATCGGGCTGCGGGCACTGCGCGACCCCGACGCCTGGCCCACGGGCGACCTCGTCCTGAACAAGCGCATGGCCGCCCTGGGCATCCCCGCCGACCACGTCGAGCGCTGGCGCCCGTGGCGCGCCTACGCCGCCCTACACCTGTGGAGCTCCACATGATCGAAGCCCAAGTCCTGCCGACTCCCACCGGCCCGCTCGCACTCCTCGCCCGCGACGGCGTCCTGGTGGCGGCCGGCTTCACGGCAGACCCCGCCGACATGTTCACCCGCCTGGCCCCGAACCTGCAGTCCGAGGGTCTTGACGTAGTCGACGACCTAGGCGAGATCACCCGCCTGACCATGGCCTACCTGGACGGCGACCTGGAGGCCATCGACACCCTGCCCGTCTCCCAGCCCGGCACCCCGAAGCGCCAGGCACTGCACAAGGCGCTGCGCGAGGTGAAGCCCGGCACCACCGTCACCTATGGCGAACTGGCCGAACGCGCCGGCCTCCCCCGCACCGCCGCCCGAGCCGCCGGCTCCGCCTGCGCCCAGAACCTGATCGCCCCCTTCGTCCCCTGCCACCGGGTACTGCCGGGCAGCGGCGGCTTTGGCGGCTATTACTACGGCACAGCGGTAAAGCAGTGGCTCCTGACGCATGAGTCGGCAAAGATCTGAAACACTCCGTCATCTGACATCAACAGTCGGTAATCTTCACCCCATGCCGTCATTGGCTCACGAGTCCCTCGTGGACCTGTTCAGAAACCACCCCCTGCTCGCACCCACATTGGTGGGCGAGCACGGCGTGGACATCCCCTCCCACGACCAGGTCTGCCTGGAGTCGGGCGACTTTCCCGACATCCAGCCAACCGAGTACCGCGCCGACGCCGTCATGGTGCTTCGGCGCAGGAAAGAGGCACAACTCGCCGTCATCGTCGAGGTCCAGCTCAAGCACGACAAGCGCAAGGAGTGGTCGTGGCCGGTCTACATGACGACCCTGCGCGCCCGGCTGAAATGCCCGGTCGTCCTGCTGGTCGCCTGTCCCTGCCCCAACGCCACCAAGCGGTACAGCAAGCCCATCCCCTTGGGGCATCCGGGCATGACCCTGCTCCCGCTCATGGTCGGGCCAGGGTCGGTTCCCGTGATATCCGACGTCAAGGAGGCGCTCGAGCGGCCGGAGCTCGCGACGCTGTCGGCCATCATGCACAGCAAAACCAGCGACGCCACCGTGACGTTCGAAACTTTCCGGCAAATGCTCGTCTCAATACCCGTTAAGCAGCGGTCCGTCTACTGCGACGCGGCGCTCGGAGGGCTACCCTATGAAGTAGCCATCGCGTTCTGGAGGGAACTCATGTCCGTGGCGACCCAGCAGTTCAAGAGCCCGATGATGCGGGAGTTCCAAGCCGAGTTCGTCGCCAAGGGCAAGGCTTTGGGTGAGGCAGAGTCCATCGTCAAGCTCCTGCGCCTGCGCGGCATCGAGGTGCCCGAAGACACCGAGAACCTCATCTTGAGCTGCACCTACACCGAACAGCTCGACGCCTGGCTGGCCGACGCCGTCACCATCAGTCACATAGACGAACTTTTCGACTGAGCAACTAGCAGAAGCAGGAGGGTCCCGATTTCGGGGCCCTCCTGCTTCTGCTGTCAGGCGGTGACCAGGGTGTGGCGGCGGGCTTGGAGGCCAGCTAGGCCTGCTACGCCCAGGCCGACCAGGCCCAGGAGGGCGGCGGTCCAGGCGGGTGAGGTGTAGCCGAGGCCCGCGTCGATGGTGAGGCCGGCGGCGAAGGAGCCGATCGCGTTGCCGACGTTGAAGGCGCCGATGTTCGCCGCCGAGGCCAGGGTGGGGGCGCCTGCGGCGGCGTCCAGGACTCTGGTCTGGAGGGGTGGGACCGTGGCGAAGGCGGCCACCCCGAACAACGTGATGGCCACGACGAAGGCGATCTGGTTGCCGGCCAGCCAGGCGACGACCACGGCCAGCAGGGTCAGCGCGGCGACCGAGCCGTAGATGGCGGGCATCAGCGCTCGGTCGGCCAGTTTGCCGCCGATGATGTTGCCCACGACCAGTCCTACGCCGAACAGGGCCATGACGATGGGGACGGCGCCGGGTGAGAAGCCGCCGACGCCGGTCATCATCGGGGCGATGAAGGTGATCACCGCGAAGACCGGGGCGAAGCCGAAGACGGTCATGGCCAGGGCCAGCCACACGCCGCCCTTCTTGAAGGTGGCCAGTTCGGTACGCAGGCTGACCGGCCGGCGTTCCTGGCGCGGGACCAGGGCCAGGACTCCGGCCAGGCCGATGACGCCGATCACGACGACGACCCAGAACGTGGAGCGCCAGCCGTACGCCTGCCCGATCCAGGTGCCGAGCGGGACCCCGAGCACGTTCGCGAGCGTCAGGCCGGTGAACATCAGCGCGATCGCGCTGGCCCGCCTGTGCGGCGCGACGAGGTCGGCGGCGACGACGGAGCCGACGCCGAAGTACGCGCCGTGCGCGAAGGCGGCCAGGAGACGGCCTGCCATCAGGACGCCGTAGTCGGGCGCGAGGGCCGACAGCAGGTTGCCGACGATGAACAACACCATCAACGCGAGCAGCATGGTCTTGCGTGACCACCGGCCACCGAGCATGGTCAGCGGCGGCCCGCCCACGGCGACGCCCAGCGCGTAGCCGGAGACGAGCAGGCCGGCGGCGGGGATGGTGACCCCGAAGTCGTGGGCCATCTCGGGGAGCAGGCCGTTGATGATGAACTCGGTGGTTCCGATGCCGAAGGCGCTGATCGCGAGCGCGAACAAGGCGAGAGGCATAGAATATCCCTTAGACGACGCTAGTAGGCGCATGCATTAGTTGCACACGCCGACTATATGAGCACACAACGAGCTGGGAGGTCAAACGTGGCCATCTCCGACGACGCCGTGGAAGCTCGCGCCCAGGGCTGGCGCACGCTCGCCGCACTGCACGCCCGGATCGAGGAGCGCCTGGAGAAGTCGCTGCAGAAGGGGCACGGGCTGAGCGTGAGCGAGTACACCGTGCTGGACGTGCTCGACCGGCAGGACGGCTGGCACATGCGCATGCAGCAGCTGGCCAGGGCGGTCGTCCTGAGCCAGAGCGCCACCACCCGGCTGGTCACCAGGCTGGAGAACCGCGGCCTGCTGCGCAGGTACCTGTGCGAGGACGATCGGCGCGGCATCTACTCCGAGGTGACGCCCGCCGGCCGCGCGCTTCTGGCCGAGGCGAGTCCCACGCACGACGCCGTGCTGAAGGAGGTGCTCGACGAGGCCGCGCGGCTACCCGAGCTCGCCCCGCTCGTCAGCGTGATCGCCGACCACCACTAGGGCCGGACGGTGCTCTGGACCTCCCCTACCGGGACGTCGCGCTGCGCCTGCACCTGGACGGGCGCGTACTGGAACGGCACCACGTCGTCCACGACCTCCACCGGCCACACCGTGGTGACCGTGAGCACGTACACCTTGCGCGCCTGGTCGACGGAGGCCTGCAGGTAGCGCACGCCGCAGGTGAACTCCCCGCCCTTCACGTACGGCTTGCCGCTCGTCCCGCACTGCTCGCGCACCTCGGCCCGCCGCTTGTCGGTGCCAGGGTCGATCTTGATGTCCTCCAGCGTCGCCCGGACCGTCGCCGACATGACGCCGGGGATCGAGGCCGTCACCGACCGGCTCGTCTCACCGACGCCGTCCAGCCACACCCAGGTGGGCAGGTTGACGTAGCTCTTGGCGTCGGGGTTCAGCTTGACGTTCGGCTCCGGCACGGTCAGCGCGGCACGGGCGATCTCGGCCAGCTCGGCGAGCGTGATGCCCGAGGGCGGAGTCGTGCCCGGCGGAACCCAGACGAACTCATCCAGACCGCCCCAGCACGCCCGGCCCCGCGAGTCGGCCTCGTTGTAGGCGGGCGTCCACCAGCGGCCCGGCTGGCCGATCTTGTCCTTGAACTGCTTGAGGAACTTCTCGAACTCCTCCTCGGTCCCGTTCGGGTTCATCCGGAACCAGTACGCCCGCACGTCCTCCTGGGTCTTCAGCATCTCGTCGGCGCCGGGTCCCGGCTCGTACCAGCAGGGGCGTTTGAGCTGGTAGCCGTCGCTCTTGCCGCCCTTCACCCCGTTGCCGGTGATCACGATCTTGGAGTTCTCCAGCCGGACACCGGCGGTGCGGCCATCCTGGAAGCCGTCGCCACGCGTGCCGCCGGGGTCGAGCAGCAGGACTCCCGCGGCCAGTACCGAGAGCAGGCGGTTCATCGGTCACACCCTTCGCTGCTGTGGCGGAAGTCCTTGACCCGCCAAACGCCGTCGTCGCCGCGGTGCGTGATCGCGGCCTGCAAGTACGTCTCGCGCGTCCACGAGGGCTGGCGGGTGTAGGCCCGGCCGGTGCTCTTGGCGATCAGCCGCAGGCCGGTCTCGTCCACACACGCGTTGATCTGCGCGCCCTCGCCCATCCGCGCGCTCACGGCCAGCGCGTAAAGCTTCGCGGTGCCGGTCACCGAGCTTTTGCCGAAGCCCTTCACCCAGTCGTAGGACTCCTTCGCGGCGGGCCCCTCGACCTGCTCCAGGTAGGTGTCGTCGCCGCTGACCACCGCCCGCCACGAGTCCACGTAGTAGTCGGTGAACGTCTTCAGCAGCGGGTCGGCGGCCGCCGGCCACTCGACCTGGACCGTGAGCTTCTCGCCGACCTCGATCGTCTCCGTGGTCGGCGACGGTACGGCGGAGGCCACCGACCCGGCCGGAGCGGGGGCGACCCTGGGCGTGTAGACCTTGTCCGGCTGAGCCGCGCACCCGGCGGCCAGCAGGCAGAACACGATCAGCACGCGCCTCATGCCGACGACTCCCTCACGATGTGGATCCGCCAGGACGGCAGCAGTTCGTCGATCAGCGCCTCGGTCTCCGGCGCCATCCCGCCGCCGTACGGGTGCGACGACGACCTCCTGGTCAGGCCGTCGACGACGGCGCGCAGCCGTACCTGGTCGCCGGTGGCGTGGGTGGCGCGCAGCAGGTCGCGCCAGAGGCCCTCGTCGTCGGCGGCCAGCAGCAGCCCGGCCCGCGCGGCCGCGACGGCGGCGTCCGGCTCGCCGTGCGCCAGCCGGATCTCGCACAGCCGGTGGGCGGCGTCGGCGACACCGGCCGCGACGTCGTACTCCAGCTCGTCGGCGGCCAGCCACGCGTATCTGCCGGGCGGCCGCCCGCTCAGCAGCGGGCCTCTGACCAGCCCGAGCGCCTTGTCGAGTATGACGGCCCGCGCCGTCACGTCCCCGTGCGAGCGCCTGACCAGCTCACGGAAGAGCACCCAGTCGGTACGCACGCCCGGCCCGAGCCGCAACCTTCCGGCGTCGTCGGTGAACAGGTGCTCCGCGCCCAGCCAGTCGGCCACCCTGGCGATGGTCGCGTCCCTGACCATGGCCTGGACGCCGCGCGGCCACAGCACGCCGCCGAGCACCACTGGGTGCACGCCGCCGGGGTGAGTGGCCAGGTAGATCAGCATCTCGACGGCGATCGCCATCCGCCCGGCCTCCAGCGGCTCCGGGCCGATGATCTCGATCGGGCCGAGCAGCCTGATCTCGACGGCCGGGGGCTGCATCTCGTCCAGGGGTTCCGGGTCGGGCATGGCCTCGCCGTCGAGCTGCTCAGCCGTACGGAAGAGATCGACCAGGGCCTTGTAGTGACGCCGCGGCAGGAGCTGCGCGGCGACCTCGAAGCCGAGCTCGGCGATGCGGGCGCGGCCGTCGTCGGTGATCTCCAGCGTCCAGGTGGCGTGCGGCGACTCGCCGGGCACCACGTATCCGGCGGTGTCCTTGCGGGCCAGCAACGCCAGGCGGCGCGCCTCCTCCTGGGTGGGCGCGACCGCCGACAGCAGGAAGTGGGCGTCGCGCGGGCTGCCGTTGACGCGCCCGGTGAGCACCTGCTCGCGCGGCGCGGCCGTGGCCTCCAGCTCGGGCAGCACCTCGGCGAGGCTGCCGACCGCCTTGATCCGGTCGGGGGCGATCGCGGTCAGCTCTTCGCCGAACCCGACCAGCGTGACCCGCATCCGGTCAGACCAGCGGTTGGTGGCCAGCTCCACGGCGAGCGCGCCGAGCGCCGCGGTCGTCTGCGCGCCGCGGATGTTGATCAGGCCCTGCGCCGCCTCCAGGTCGATCAGCACCCGTCCCGACTCGTCCGTGCCGAGCGAGACCAGCCCCGGGTACGGCGCGCCGCCCTGCTGGGCGGGTCCCTGGTCGGTCAGCAGGCGGCCCTCGTGCGCGTGCAGCCGCCACACCTGGCCGCCGTCCTGAACCGTCCAGGGCGCGGGCGGGTTGTTGTCCGGCGGGTGGATCCACAGGTCGAGGTGGCGCGCGGACAGATGAGCCGCGTAAACGGTGGGCGGTGTGCGGTCCTGGGCCGCAAGCTCCGCCCCGAGCAGGCGCAGGCCGACGTCGAGAATGCGGGTGCCCGGCGCGTCCGCGCCGAACCTCAGCGCCACCTCGGCCTTGGCGGCGTCGTCACGCGGGCGCACCACGCGATGGCCGAACGCGCGCCGCCACAGTTGTTCGCGCCTGCGCCTGCCCAGCACCACCAGCAGGCCCGCCGCCGCGAGCGACGCCCCCGCCAGGTAGTCCACCAGATCGAGCCCTTGGCTCGTCTCTTCTGCGGGCTGTAGGGATGTGTTCCCGGAAATTTCCGGCTTTTTCGTGATCTCCGGCTGACTGGGGGTCGTCGTCTCCTTCTTGACCAGCGGCGCCTGCTCCTGCGTGGCCGACTTCTCCGCCTTGCCGGGCATCCTGCCGACCGGCTCCGCGCGTCCAGGATGCTCGCGGAGCGTCTCCACCCGGCCCTGCCCGGCGGGCACGACGTGCACGTTGCGCGCGTCGTCCGGCATGTCCAGCACCCAGCCGGGCCGGATCAGGTCGGCCATCCGCAGCCGGGTACCGTCGGGCTGCTCCTTGTGCTGGTTGAGCCGGTAGATCTCCGGATATCGCCGCCCGTCGCCCAGGCACTTCTCGGCGATCTCCCACAGGCTCTCGTGGTGACGGCCGTGCGGCGGCTGCACCACGTACACCTTTTTGGCCTTCTTCGCCGTCTCCGCCTCGACGATCGGGGCCGCGAGCGCGACCGTCGCGATCGGCTGCGAGGCCGGCGGCGGCGCGCCCAGCCGGGCGATCGGCACCACCGCGGCGGAGGCGGTGAACAGCAACAGCACCGCCGAGACCAGCTTGTTGGCCAGCACCTGCGTGCCGCCGGACAACGGCACGCGGGCGGGCATGCCGACCCGTCGTACCCCCGCGTAGACCTCCACCACCACGCAGACCAGCAGCTGGAACCAGGCCAGCCACACCAGCAGGACCAGCAGCGCGACGATCGTGCTCGGCCCGACGCGGCTGGTCAGCAGGTCGAGGTCGAGCAGCTCAGCGGTGATCGGCGGGCCCGCGAGCACGAGCAGCGCGTACGGCACGCCGCCCACGAGCGCGACCAGCACCACGAGTGCCCCGAGCCCGGCGAGCACGTCACCCGCGGTCCGCCTGGTCGGAATGCGCACGGGCGCCCGTCTGGGCCGCACCGGCTCTCGCGTCGGCATCGCCTCTCCCTTCTCGCTCCAGCGTTGTCATGAACGGCCCGCCCAGGCCAGCGAGTGGCCGGTTTCGGTCTGGATCATCTGGCGTCCGGCGCCGCGGTGGCCTCGCCCTCCATCTCCGATCCGGTGAAGCCGAGCGCGCCGAGGAAGAAGGCGTTCCAGCGGACGGTCACGGTGACGCGCACCTCGGCGCCGCCGGAGACCGCGCAGTCGCCGCGCGCGACCTCGTCGGCGTCGTGCGCGGAGACCACCTCGTCGGCCCGCTCGCACACCTCGCTCTCGCCCAGCAGCCTGGCCTGCCCGGAGGCGCGCAGGTGCTCGACGTCGACCTGGTCGGCGGCGGCGCGCGCCGCCTGCTCGGCGATGTCGGTGGCGCGCAGCTTGGCGTTGATCGCGGCGCCGCCGTCCACGAGCAGCCCGGCCAGCATGAACACCACGACCGAGAACAGGACGGTGAACACCGACATCGAGCCCCGCTCGCCGCCGCTCATTCGACCCTCCTGAACTGCTCCAGCGGCACCACCGACGTCCCGGTGATCCGCTTGGTCGCGCCGAACCCGAGGAAGCCCAGGTCCATCTCGCAGCTGACCTCGGCGCGCACCTGGCCGCCCTCGGTCCACTCCGATCCGGACAACGACACCTCGTGCGACTGGCAGCTGCCCTTGAGCGCCTGCCCGGCCGACGACTTCGCGGCGGTCTCGGCCGTGTCCATGGTCCGCTGGACCGACGCGGCGCGGGCGGAGTCCCTGGCCGCGCCGTTCACCTCGCCCTGGGCCTCCACCAGCCGTCCGGCGCCGACCAGGAACATGAGGAACAGCAGGAACACCGGCGCGAGCATGACCGTCTCGACCGCCATCGACCCCCGGTCACTCCTCATCGCAGTCCAGCCCGCCGTCGTCGGGACGGAAGCACTCGACCGGGCCGCCCGAGGTCGCGCTGACGGTGAACGCCAGTTCGGGCAGCAGCGGAATCACTTGTACGGCGGTGCCGGTCACGGTCACCCAGCGCTCGTCGGGCTCCCTCGTCGAGGTGGCGGCGTCGGCGTTGGTCAGCAGGCGCGGGCCGATCGCGCCGACCACGGCCTTCGCCTTGGCCTTGGCCGGTTCCTCCCAGCCGCCGCTCACCGGCGCCGACCTGGCGACCCGCGCGCCTTCCCTGGCCGCGGCCTCGGCCACCTGCCTGCCGTGGAACCAGAGCGCGACCTGCACGATGAGCAGGGCGACGGCCAGGATGACCGGCATGAGGAACGCCAGCTCCACGACCGTGGCGCCGCGGTCATTCCTTGCCGCCACCGCCGCCGCCATTGCCGAAGCTGTTCTGGATCTCGTTCTGCTTCTGCTCGACCAGTGTCTTGATCAACGTCGCCAGGCCGAGCGCCACTCCGGCGATGATCGCGGTGATGATCACCCATTCGACGGCCGAGGCGCCGCGCGAGGGTGCGGTGCGCGCGCGATGGACGCGCACGCCTAGGTAGGCGACCAGGTAAACGACCCAAGGATGGTTCAGCATCAGGACCCCAACATCTTCATAGCGGCGGGAAAACTGAGAAAGATCACAAAGCCCGCGCAGAGCAGCAGCTGGGCGACGAGCATCGACTGCGAGCGTTCGCCCGCGCGCCCCTCGATCTCGGCCAGCTCGCGGCGGCGCAGGGTGGCGGCGCGGGCGGTGAGCGAGGCGCGCACCTTCGCGCCGTCGTCGGCCACCAGGCCCAGCGCCGCGGACAGGTCGCGCAGCTCGTCGACGTTGATCTCCTCGCCGAGCTGGCCGAGCGCCTGCCAGGGGGTGATGCCGACGATCCGCGCGCCGCTCAGCGCGTCGCGGATGCGGGACATCGCCCAGTTCGGCTGCTCGCCGCTGACCGACACGGCCATGACCAGCGCTTCGGGTACGCCCCGTCCGCCGGCCAGGTTCATCGACACGAGGTCGAGGAAGGCGCCGACGACATGACGGAAGTCACGCCGCCGGGCCGCGGCATCGCGCCGTATCTGCAGGTCGGGCAGGAAGAAGAAGACCACGGCCACCACGACGGCGGCCCAGAACGGGATCGCCAGCGAGGTGCCCCACTCCATGAGCACCAGCCAGCCGAGCAGCACGGGGAAGGCGAGCAGCCCGGCCGCCGCCAGCAGCACCTTGGTGGCCAGGAAGCCCTCGAACGAGCGCCCGACCAGCGCCAGGTCCGCCCGGATCGAGCGCGCCTCCCAGCCCCGCGACATCAGGAAACGGGCCAGCCGCACGCCGAGACCGCGGCGGAACGCGCTGACCTCCTCGTCGGGAAGGACGAGCTGCAGCCGGGGCGCGCCCGCGTCCTCGCGGACCGCGTCCAGCGCCAGCAGCCGAGCCACCAGCCCGGGTCTGGCCGGGAACAGCGCCCGCAGCAGTAAGAAGGCGCCCAGCCCGAACGCGCCGCCCGCCAGCACACCCTCAACCATGCTTCACCGCCTGGGGTACTTCAGCGGCGACCTGGGGGGCCAGCAGCCGCGTCGGCTTGTCGAACCTGGCCAGGCGCCGCATCCACGCGAACCCGGCGCCGAACAGCCCGGCCACCACGAGCAGCACGGCCTGCCCCAGCCACGAGCTGTACTCGCTGACGTAGGAGGGGTTGAACACCACCAGCAGCCCGGCGAAGACGAGCGCGGTGATCACCACGATCTGCACGCTGCGCCGGGTGGAGCGGCGTTCGGCCTCGACCCGGCGGCGCATGTCGAGCTCCTCGCGCGCCGAGACGGCCAGCGCCCCCAGCACGTCGCGCAGACCCGGCCCGCGCAGCCGCGAGTTGAGTATCAGCGCCGCCACCACCAGGTCGGCCGAAGGGTCGTCCAGCTCGTCGGCGAACAGCCGCAGCGCGTCGGACAACGCCATCCGGGAGTGCATCCGGTCGACCAGCCCGCGCAGGTGCGGCCTGAGCATCGGCGCGGCGGCCCTGATCGAGGCCGGGATGGCCTGTTCGAGCCCGGCCGCGCCGGCGATCGTGTCACGGAGCGACTCGGTCCAGGCGGCCAGCCCTTCCAGGCGGCGCATCGCCCCGCGTTCCTCCGAGGCGCCTCCTGACAGCCCGCGCCACGCGAACACCAGCAGCACCGCCCCTACCGCGACGACCGGCCAGCCGGTGACCACCATGATCAACGCGGCGCTGACGCCGGCGATGGCGGTGCGGGTGGTCAGCATCCTGATGACCTCGCGCTTGGGCCTGCCGGGGTGGGGACGCATGCCGTACAGGGAGAGGAAGAGCAGGAACAGGCCGCCGCCGGTGGCGGCGCCCGCGAGCATCGTGAAGGGGTCGAGGTTGATCATCACCAGTTCCCCAGGTCGGCCTGCACGGGAGCATGGGGTACGGCGGCGCCGTCGGGACCGGGCGCGAAGATCTCGCTCGACAGCACGCGGCCGTCGCACCCGTTGACCTCGCGCACGCTGGAGACGAACCGGCGCAGGCGGCCGCCCTGGTCGTAGTCGTTGTGCTTCTCGATGAAGACGACGAAGTCGATGGCGCCGGCGATGAGCATGTGGGTGGCGTCGATCGGCAGGCGCTCGTTGGCCTGGAGCGCGTAGGTGGCGATGCGGTTGAAGACCTCCATGCTGGAGTTGGCGTGGATGGTCGACAGGGAGCCGTCGTTGCCCTGGGTCATCGCGTTGAGCATGGTGACGATCTCGTCGCCGAGCACCTCGCCGACGATGACCCGGCTGGGGTTCATGCGCAGGCTTCTGCGGACCAGTTCGGCCATGGTGATCTCGCCCTGGCCCTCGGAGTTGGGCAGGCGCTGCTCGAAGGCGACCACGTTCGGGTGGAGCTCGGGGAACTGGTCGAGGCCCAGCTCCAGGGCGCGCTCGACGGTGATGAGGCGCTCGCCGGACGGGATCTCGTTGGCCAGGGCGCGCAGGAGCGTGGTCTTCCCCGCGTTCGTGGATCCGGCGATCATGATGTTCTGGCGGGTGTTGACGGCCGCCTGGAGGAATCTGGCGACGTCCGGGGTCAGCGTGCCGTTGCCGACCAGGTCGGACAGGAAGACCTTGCCCAGGCGGCTGCGGCGGATCGAGACGGCCGGCCGTACCGTGACGTCCATGACGGCGCTCAGCCGGGAACCGTCGGGCAGGCGCAGGTCGAGCTGGGGGTTGGCAGTGTCGAACGGGCGGCTCGACAGGCCCGAGTAGGCGGCCAGGATCTGGATGAGCTCGACGAGCTCCTCGTTGGAGTCGGCGACCGGCTCGTGCATCGACTCGCGGCCGTCGGCGTAGGAGACGAAGACCTTGTCGTGGCCGTTGATGTCGATGTTCTCGACCTCGGTGTCGTCGAGGAGCGGCTGCAGGCGGCCGACGCCGAACAACGCCGCGTGGATGCCCGCGGCCAGCCCCTCCTCCTCCTCGATCGTCGGCGGGGTGCGGCCCATGCCGATCTCGCCGCGCGCGTGCTCCTCCAGGACCTGCGAGATGAGCGCCCTGGCGAACTGGCGCTCGTCCTCGCCGGTCATCGCGGGCAGGCCGTTGGCCTGGTCGATGCGGCGCTGGTGGGCCAGGCGGTCGCCCACGTCCTGGCGGAAGCGCTTGACGAGGGAGTGGTCGATCACTGGTAGCTCACCAGCCTTCCCGCCAGGTCGCGTGCCGTACGGATGAGGAGAGATCGGTCGAGTCGGCCGCCCCATTCGCCGCGTAGGAGTTCGGCGCCCTTGGGGTCGTCGGCCAGGCCGTGGACGAACTTGACGTTCGGGCCGACGACGCGGCGTACCTCCTCGATGGAGGCGCGGTAGCGGCGCGGGTTGGCGATCACCACGACGCCGTGGGCCTTGGTGATGGACAGGCGCTCGCGCAGATGGGCCACGTGGTCGAGGCTGGGCCTGGTCAGCAGGACGGTCACCGCGGCCTCGTTGATGAGGTCGTTGACCTGTGGATAAGTTCCGAGGCGGCCGCAGTCGGCGATGACGTCGGCGTTGGGCATGCCCGCCAGCGAACGTCCCAGGGGCCCCCACAGCCACGTGAGACCCGCCGCCTGCTCACCGTGCGTGAGCCCCGCCAGCACGTCGAGCCCTCCCACGATCTTCTGGGTGTGCTCGTGGATCTGGGCGGGTTCGATCCCCCTGCGGGCGACCGCGCCCAGGCTGAGCAGACCCTTTCCGGGGTTGAGCACGCCGCCGTCGGCGGCCGGCAGCCGGTAGGCCAGATCTCCTCCCGCGGGATCGCACTCGGCGAGCAGCACCGCCCTCGGCCACACGGCGGCCAGGGCCGTCGCGGCGGTGGTGACGCCCGGCGCGCCCTTGTCGGCGGCCAGCACGATCAGCGCCACGTCAGCGGGCCCCCGGGAGTTCGGCCACGGCGATCTCCCCGCTGGAGGCGTAGCCGACCACCTCGGCCGAGACGGCCGTGTCGACGATCACGGTGACCAGGCCCTTCTCCCCGACGCCGTGGACCAGCGCGCTCGCCGCGAGAACCCTGGACCGCTCCGTGCCGCTGCGGCTGGGAACGTGCACGACCTGGACACGGTCACCCTTTGCAAGGCCTTCTGGCATCTGCCCGGGTTTCAGGGCCAATCCCACCTTGGCCTTTCCCGGTCCCAGCTCCTTACTGGCGTTTATCCCCATGTCATTCGTGAGCAAGGTGCCGGGCAGGATGGTGACGGAGGCGAACGATTTGATCACCTCTCCGCGCTGCGACCACGGAACGTAAGCAATGCCGGTGTCGGCGATCTGGACTTCTTCCAGTGCTTGCTCCGTGAATTGCTGTCCGGCGCCCACCTGCTCGATCACCCGGACCGCCGAAATACGGTCACCGCTGCGCATCACCAGAAGCGTGGTCGCCAGGGCGCCGCCCAGGATCAGGAGGACGGCTAGGGCGGCCAGTGCGGGCTTGCGCTCGCGTGGGGGTACGGGGAGCTTGCGCTCGGCGGAGAGCGCGCCACTTGGCCCCGCCGAATTCGTGGCGGGTTTCTCACTGGTCCTCATGGGTGGGGGGCTCCCATATGCGAAATTGTAGAATTCACGCCATTATGTGCACCCACGTGCGGGAGTGGGGCGGGAATGCGGTGACCAATGCTCGTTTCGCAGGTGGGGGCCTGTCAACACCAAATCGGTAGACCGGTTGGGTTGGGTTGGTTGATTCAGACCGAAATTTCGTGATACAGGGCGCAGAAATCACAGGAGTCACAGGTGTCACTGTGCGGGGGATCTTGATGTGATATTTGGGGATCTTCTGAACGGGTTCAGGTTGTGGGATCATTCGGGCATGGCCAGTCGTGTGCGGTCGTTCCTTGCTCGCCCTGGTGTGCGGGCGTTTGTGGGGCGGGTGGCTTCTGCCCGGGTGTCGCGGAGGGTGGCCGGGAGGCTGCTCGGGCGGCCAGCGGGTTGGCGGCGGTGACCTCCGAGGTGGACGCCTATGCGGGACTCCTGGAAGAAAAAGCCCACGCCCTCCACACCAAAACCCACCCCCCAAAATCCCCCTAACCCCCCACCACCCGTCAGCACCCCCTCACCCAACAGACACCCCCACACCGCAAGCACCTCCCTCACACCCCCACACCGCAAGCACCTCCCTCACACCCCCACACCGCAAGCACCTCCCTCACACCCCCACACCGCAAGCACCTCCCTCACACCACAGGCACCGCAAGCACCTCCCCGCCGGTCTTTGGCTCGCAGGCGCTTCCCCGCCACCCTTCTCGCCCCCAGCCCCTCCTGGCGTCCACGGCCCCCCATGCACCTCCGCACCACGCCCACGCCCCTCAGGCGGCCCCCTCCCCACCCCGTCAGCTCCCCACCCCGTCAGCGCATCCTCGCGCCCACGCCCACCGGTGCTTCCTCACCACGCCCACGCCTCCCCTCGCCTCGGAGGCTTTTCGCTGTCTTTGTCGTCTCCACCCTCCCCGAAACCGTCACGCTCCGTAATCGGCCGCTCGTTGCCCACCGCCCATGCCACCCGGCGGCCCGTCGAGGCCCCGACGCGCCCGTCAATCCCCAAGCTCCCCCTGGCCCAGGCCCTGGTCAGCGCATGCGTCCACAGAGTTATCCACAGGCCGCGGCCCAAGTCCTGGCAAAATCTCCCCATGTTTTCCACAGGTCCGTTTAGTTGTCCACAGGCAAGCCCGATCATGCCCGTGCCGTCAATCCACGGGCCTAACCTCACTTCTGGCGTTACCGTGACGCCGAGGTCCGACCCCCTGCGAGGAGACGGCACATGCGGATCATGCTCACCGTGCTCGGCGAGCAGGGCGACCGTGACGTGGTGGTCGAGCTCGACGACGGCGTCACCGTGGCCCGGGTGGCCGAGGCCCTCGACGGGGGGCGGGAGCCGCTGGCCAAGGTGGTCAAGCTGCCCCGGTCCCGGGCGCCTTATGGGATGTCGTCGGCGCCGCCGTACCCGCAGCATCATGAGCGGGCGATCCCGCGCGTTCCCGAGCAGCGCGAGCCCGAGCGGGGTGACGGGCTGGGGCAGGAGGGTCCGGCGCTGTGGCGCGGCGGGCGGCAGGTCGACTCGCGGGCGCTGGCCAGGGCGGTGCTTCATGACGGCGACCGGATCACGCTTGAGCGCCATCTGGCCCGCGCGACCCTCAACGAGGAGCCGCTCGGCGTGGCCGAGGTGCGGATCGTGGGTGGTCCGGGGGCGGGAGCGGTCCATCGGCTGAGCCTGGGCTCGCATGTGATCGGTTCCGATGCCATGTGCGCGATAGCCGTACCGGATCCTGTGCTGGCGCCTGAGGCGGCGACGCTGCGCATCACGCCCGAATCGATCACGATCGAGCCGGTGCGCAGGGAGCCGCCGCCGGGACCGCGGCGGCGGCGGATCAAGGGCCGCTACGCAGAGGAGCTCGCCGAGCTGGCCGAGCGCGACGACCAGCGCGAGGCCGACCGCTGGGAGGCGTCGGAGCGCGCGCGCTATCTTGCCCCTGCCGACGACGATCTGCGGGCCGTTTGGCCTGGTGGGCCGCCCGAGCTTGACGGCAAGCCGCTGGCCGAGGCGGCCGACTGGCCGGAGCACGCGTTGCTGACGTGCGGGTCCTCGGTGTTCGCGCTGGGGGCGGTGGAGCCGCGGGACGCCCATCTGGCGCCGGCTCCCGAGGGTGGTGTGGCGTATAACCGGCCGCCGAGGCTGCGGCGTCCGGAGCCGGAGCGCAGGTTCGAGCGGCCGTCGGAGCCGCGCAAGAACGAGGGGATGCGGCTGCAGTTGCTGGCCGCGCTGCTGCCCGCCGTGCTGGGAGTGGTGCTGGCGCTGGTGCTGCGTCAGCCGTACTTCCTGCTCATCGCGCTGATGACCCCGATGATCATGATCGGCCAGTGGTGGAGCGACCGGCGTCACGGCAGGAAGCAGCACCGCCAGGCGATGCGCGAGCATCAGGAGCGGCTGGCGGAGTATGAGCGGGCGGTCGAGCGGGCCCGTGCAGACGACGAGGTGGCGCGGCGTTCCGACGCCCCCGATCCCGCCGAGGTGCTGCTGACCGCGACGGGACCGCGCAGGCGGCTGTGGGAGCGGCGCATCCACGACCCCGACGCGCTGCGGCTGCGGGTGGGCCTGGCCGACCTGCCCGCCAACCTGGAGCTGGTCGAGGAGAGCGGCGGCGGCCGGCTGGACCCGCCGATGTGCGCCAGCGTGCCCGTGGCGCTCCCGATGCGCCGCCTCGGCGTGGCCGGGGTGACCGGTCCGCGCGAGACGTCGACCGCGCTCGCGGGCTGGCTGATCGGCCAGGCCGCGACCCTGCACAGCCCGCGCGACCTGGCCGTGGTGGTGTTGTCCGCGCATGCCGACGGGGAGCGGCGCTGGAGCTGGGTGCGCTGGCTGCCCCACTGCGCCCCGCGCGGCGGTGAAGACTGTCTTGTCCTGATCGGCGCCGATCCCGACTCGGCCGCGCGGCGGGTGTCCGAGCTGGCCGCCCTCATCGACGAACGCCAGAACACCGCCATCCCAGAGCTCGGCAAGATCCCCACAGGCTGGGACGATCTGGGCGGCCCCGAACCTCCCGCCTTCTCCACCTACGACGAGCGTCCCTACGACGTCCTGGTCGTCCTCGACGGTGCCCAGGCCCTGCGCGGGCTGCCGGGCATGCCGCAGGTCCTGCGCCACGGCCCGCGCGCGGGCGTCTTCACGCTCGCGCTCGACGAGGACCAGCGCCTGCTGCCCGAGGAGTGCGCGACGGTCGCGACGTGCGGGGCCGACGGTCTGGTACGCCTGCGCGGCGGCGGCCTGGACGCCATCGGCGCGGTGCTGGCCGACCAGGTGTCCCCACAGTGGTGCGACCGGCTGGCCAGGTCGCTGGCGCCGATCCGCGACGTGAGCAGGGACGACCCGTCGGGCAACCTGCCGGAGTCGGTACGCCTGCTCGACCTGCTCGGCCTGCGTGCCCCGACTGGGCAGGACGTTCTCGCCGGATGGCGCGACACCGGGTCCACCAGGGCGCTGATCGGCATGGGGCCCGAGGGCGCGTTCCCGATCGATCTGCGCGTCGACGGTCCGCATGGGCTGGTCGCGGGGACGACGGGCGCGGGGAAGTCGGAGCTCCTGCAGTCGCTGATCTGCTCGCTGGCCGTGGCCAACCGGCCTGACCAGCTGGCGTTCGTCCTGATCGACTACAAGGGCGGGGCGGCGTTCAAGGAGTGCGCCCGGCTGCCGCACACGGTGGGCATGGTCAGCGACCTCGACGGGCATCTGACCAGGCGGGCGCTCGACTCGCTGGGCGCGGAGATCAGGCGGCGCGAGCGGCTGCTGCTTGATGCGGGCGCCAAGGACATCGACGACTACACCGACCTCCACCGGCCACCTCCCGGACCCCGGGACATCACCGGCTCACGGCTCGGCAGACCGTACGTGGCTTCCTCTGCGGACGGCCTCAGTCCTGGGGTGCTCGCCGGACGGGCTCGGTCCGATCGGGACTTGCCGGGGGAGGCTCGGTCCGACCGGGACCTGTCCGGGGATGACCCGCTCGATCGGGGGGTGGCCGGGGAAGACCCGCTCGCTATGCCGCGGTTGGTGCTGATCATTGATGAGTTCGCGGCGCTGGTGGCGGAGTTGCCCGACTTTGTCGCCGGGCTGGTCGACATCGCGCGGCGTGGCCGGTCGCTGGGGGTTCACCTCATCCTGGCGACCCAGCGGCCGGCCGGGGTCGTGACGGCCGACATCCAGGCCAACACCTCGCTCCGGATCGCGCTGCGGGTGACGGAGCCGGTCGAGTCCACGGATGTGATCGACCTGCCGGACGCGGCCCACATCCCCAAGTCGGCGCCGGGTCGCTGCTATGTGAAGTCGGGGGCTGGGGCGGCGGTAGCCGTACAGACCGGGCGGGTGGGTGGTCGTGCGCCCGGCGCGGCCACCGACGAGGACGGCAGGCGGCGCGCGGTCCGTGTGGTCGATCTGGACTGGCGTGCTCTCGGCAGGTCGTTGCCCGCGGCCCCGGAGCCCGCCGAGACCTCCGCCGTCACCGACCTCACCCTGCTGGCCGACGCGCTGACGGAGGCCGCGAGGCTGGCCGGTGTGCCGCCCCAGCCGAGCCCGTGGCTGGAGCCGCTGCCCGACCAGCTCGTCCTCCCGTTCGACCGGGAGACGCCGGAGCCGGGTGACTTCCGCGAGGTGGAACCGCTGGTGTTCGGCACCACCGACCGTCCCTGGGCGCAGGACCGGCGGCCGCTCACCCTCGACCTCGCGCACGGCGGCCACCTGCTCATCGCGGGCGCCGCGCGAAGCGGCAGGTCCACGGCGTTGCGGACGATCGCCGGCGCCATTGCGGCCGGCACCTCCCCCGCCGACGTACACCTGCACGCCATCGACTGCGGCTCCGGCGCCCTGCTCCCCCTGGTCGCGATGCCACACTGCGGCGCCGTGGTCACCCGCGACCAGCTCGACCGGGTCGAACGCCTCCTGTCCCGCCTGCGCGCCGAGGTGGGCCGCCGTCAGCAGATCCTCGCCGAGGCCGGCCACGCCTCCCTGGCCGAATGCCGGGCGGCGGGACACCGGCTGCCCTGGCTGGTGCTCATGCTCGACCGCTGGGAGGGGTACGTGGCCGCTTTTGAGGCGTACGACTACGGCCGGCTCACCGAAGCCCTCCTCCAGCTCCTGCGCGAGGGCCCGGCGGTGGGGTTGCGGGCGGTGGTGACCGGTGACCGTTCCAGCCTGCTCGGCCAGGTCTCCACGGTCTTCGACGACCGCCTCATCCTCCGCCTTGCCGACCAGGCGGACTACGCCCTGGCCGGGCTCCCCCTCAAGGAACTCCCCGCCGCCATGCCCCCCGGCCGCGCCCTGTCCACCGGCGAACACGGCGTGGTGGAAAACCAGATCGCCCTCCTGACCGACGACCCGTCCGGCCAGGCCCAGGTCGCGGCCCTGCAAACACTGTCCAGATCGGCCACCCCTGCCGGCCTCGACGAAGACCAGCACCCCCTGCGTGTGGACGCCCTCCCCATGCGCATCACCGCCGACCAGGCGTTGGCCCTGCGCCCGTCCTTCACCGCCCCGTCCCCGCTCTGGGCCCTGCTCGGCGCGGGCGGCGACGCCCTGGCCCCGTTGGGCATAGACCTCCTGGCCCACGGTCCGGGCGCGGTGATCGCCGGCCCGCCTCGGTCCGGCCGCTCCTCGGCCCTGCTGACCTCCGCCCGCTCCCTGATCGCCCGGAACACCCCGGTGATCGCGGTGGTCCCCCGCCGCAGCCCGCTGCGCGACCTCGAAGGCGCCACCGCCATCCTGGACGGCAACGGCACCGGCCTCCTGGACCTGGTGGCCCCGCTGACCAGCTACGTGGTGATCGTCGACGATGCCGAACTCATCAACCCCGACGCACCGCTCGGCATGGCCCTGGACGAGATCCTCCGCACCGGCCGGGACGGCGACCACGGCTTGATCATCGCCGGCGCGACAGGCGACCTGGCGACGGCCTATCGCGGCTTCGTCGCCGAGGCCCGCAAGTCCCGCACCGGCCTGCTGCTGTCCATCCAGAGCCCGGCCGACGGCGACCTCTTCACGGTACGGCTCCCGCGCGGCGCCGTAGGCGGTCCCCCGGGCCGCGGCCTCCTCCTCACCATGGGCACCACCACCCCCATCCAAACCGCCCTCCCCACCTGAACCCCTCCGCAAGTTCCCAACCTGCCCCACTGAGACCGCCCGAAGGCCCGTTCCGGAAACCACCAGATCCACGACCGCTCCATCACCCATTCCTGGGCCCACAGATGGCTTGCCCTGCTCACATCCCGGGTTGTCGAGCAGAGGTCGGGAGGGTCTTCGCGGTCGTGGGCCGGGGCGCTGTGGGGTTGGGAGAGTCCGTGGCCGTAGGCGGGTTGGCGTGGGTTTGGGAGGGTCCACAGTCGTCGGCCCGTTGCTGTGCGCTTGGGAGGGGGCCACGGTCGTTGGCCGGTTGGGGTGGGGGCCTCGGCGGGCGTGGGGCGGGTTGCCGGGGCCCTGGGCGTTGGGAACGCGTCAATGGGGTGTAGGGAGGGCGTCAAGATCGCCGGAGCGGGTCGGATGAAGTGGTTGTGTTTGGGGGAAAGGGGGATGCAATGCCCGATCTTGGCAGCCTGCTCAATCATGGACACCCACGGCCCAGTGGCGCCTCGCCCAGGATGAGTGCGGCCGAGCCGCGGTGGAGGGACGACGAAGCGGCTTCGCCCTGGGGTGAGACGGGGATGGACCGGGGCCGGGTACGGCGGCTGGCCGAGGATCTGGCCGAGCAAGGGGCGCCGCCTCTGGTCCAGGCGTTGGAGAAGATCGTGGGACTTCGGGTGATCGAGGCCACGCCGACCGCGTTCACGCTGAGCCTGTTCGCCGCCTACACCGAGGCCGAGGGGTATCTGGCGCAACGTGTGAGGCGGCGGGTGCAACGGGTCTCGGAAGCCAGCGCCAAGCTCATGGACGGGCGGCAGAACTGGAAGCGGGGAGAGGACGCCAGCACGGTGTCGCCGAGGACGTTCGATGCCTGATCCCTGGCAGCGCGTCCCGGATGCGACCGTCACCGCGCTGGCCTGTGGGAAGTACCTGGCGCATGCCAACATCGGGCTCGCCACCGCCGCCTGCGCGGTCGTGTGGGGCGGGTGGCCGTTGCTGGGCAAGCTCTATGTTCACCAATACGACACGGGTGCACTGGCGGCGGCGTACCAGGTGCTTGAGGACGCGGCGGGCGATCTCTGGACAGGGCGGACGAACATCGCGGACCTCATGGCCGGGCTGAGTGCCGAGCAGTGGCCGGGGGATGATCGCCGGGACTTCGACGCCTGGATGCTTACCCTCGGCAGCGATCTGCTGTCCGAGGAGATGTCGGCGCGGCTGCTCGGGATCATGTTGCTTATCAGTGCTTCGTTGTTGTTCGCGTTCATCGTCTACACCTCGGCGGTTGTGTTGCGGTTGGTGTGGCTTGCCGTACAGGTGATACGAGCGTCGTTCGGCGGCGGGGTGGGGTTCGTCGCGGCGCAGGTGGCGGCGGGCAAGCAGGCGCGGGTGTTGTTCGCGCGGTTGCAGGCGCAGGAGGCGCGGCTGACGGCGGCGCTCAACGGGATCGCGACGGCCATCGCCACCGGTCTCGGGGCCAAGGTGACCAAGGACAGCCTGACCGGCGACCGGCAGGGACTGCTCGACCTGCGGCAGGCGACGATCAATCAGGGTCCGGCGCTGGTGTGGGGGTTCGCCAACCATGTGGAGCGCAATCTGACGGCGAAGATGATGACCGGACGTTCACCGCTGTTCTCGGGCCGGGACGCCCGCGCGGGAACGGGCACCAAGGGCCAGCCCCGCCCCATGCCCACGTCTCCCCACGATCTGACCCCGAACAAGTGGCAGCTCGGCGCCGCCGCCAAGGGCGCCATGGACGTGATCAGCGGCCGCATGCCCACCGGCCACCTTCTGCCAGATCGCTACGAAAGCGGCGCGTACCAGGGATACGAGGACATTGAACGACGACCTTAGGCATTCCTTCGGCTTCGACCCGGACGAACTGCACACCTTCACCGGCGACTTCCTCACCACGCTCAGCCAGGTGCAGGAGGAGATGGCGGAGCTGACCGGCCGGGGACAAGCCGCGGATGGCCAGGTGACGGTGGCGTACTCGGAGCTGAAGGGCGTCCACGACCTCAAGATCGGCCCACGCGCGATGCGACTGGGCGCCGACATGCTGGCCCAAACCATCCAAGAGGCCATCGAAACCGCCCGCACCAACCTCCGCACCCAGGCCGCCGACCTGGTCACCAACTCCCTGGGCACCACCGCCGACCTCGAAGACACCGTGACCACCCTGTCAACCGCCGCCGAAGACGCCCTGGCCCGCAGCCTCCAAAACACCATCAACCTCACCAACCGCCTCCGCTAGCCCACGCCAAGAACACCTCAGCCGGTACCGCAAGCCGCCCCCGACACCAGAACAGCGCGCTGGCCCGACACCCGGCAAAGGCCAGGACCAGCGGGCTGCCGGGCCTCAAAAGCCTGAGACCACCGGGCACGAGACCACCGGCACGAGAGCACGACAACGTGAGGCGGCGGGCCTGGGGGCGGGCACGGGGGCACGTGGAGCGCGAGGGCACGGGACACGAGGCGTGTGGGCCTGGGGCGCGGGATGCGGGACCCGAGGCGTGAGACACCCAAGATGGGCCCGGGACACGCCAGACGCCCGGAGTGCGTGGCGCGGAACGTGGAGCGGTTAGTGGACAGGCGGGTGGCTGGCAGGTGCGCGGTGGCCGGGACCGAGGCGGGGGATGGGGTGGTTGGGGGTGGTGGTGGGGGGTGGTGGTTGGGGGTGGTGGTTGGGGGTGGTGGTTGGGGGTGGTGGTTGGGGGTGGTGGTTGGGAGAAAGGTGGGTGTTGTCCGGGGAAAGGTGGTTCACCACTACTCTGGGGCGCGTCGTGTGATCGGGGAGAGGTGACATGCAGACCAAGAAGGACCTCTACCAAGCGCACCGCCTGATGCAGCAACGCCTGGGCATGGCCCTGCTGCAAGCCGAGCCGGATGTGCCAGAGTCGCCCCTGCGCCGCCAGAACATCGCGATGTTCGGCGGCATTCTGGTAGCCGTTCTGATCATGGCGGTGTTCGGGATCTGGGGTCTGGTCAGTCCTGGTGGTGCCACGAAGCTCACCGAAGCGGGCCAGCTCCTGGTGGAGAAGGAGACGGGCGCCAAATACGTCTACAGCCAGAAGCAGAGCAGGCTGCTGCCGGTCGCGAACTATGTCTCGGCGCGCCTGATCCTCGACACCCCCGACGTCAAGACGCGCAGCGTGGCGTCGGCGTCGCTGGACGAGCTGGCCAGGGGGCCGCTGGTCGGCATCCAGGGGTTGCCTGACTCCCTTCCGCCTCGGGACAAGCTGGTCAAGGCGCCCTGGTCGGTCTGTGTGGTGGACGGGCCCGACCCGGCGGGGGGCGTGAAGCAGTACACGACGATGATCGGCGGGATCGACGTCGGCGGGCGGCCGGTCGGCACCGGGGTGATGGTGGTCATGGACGACCACGGTCAGAAGTGGGCCATCTGGAACAACCAGCGCATGCGGATCAACGACTCCGGTGTCAGTGCGCTCAACGCCAAACCCCGCAAGGTCCCCGCCTCGTGGCTCAACGCGGTCAAGGTCGGCGTCGACTTCGCGGGGCCGAAGGTGCCGGAACGCGGCAAGAAGGTAAGCGGCCCGGACGGCAAGGTCACCGCGATCGTCGGCCAGGTGTTCAAGGTGCCGTCGGTGACCGGCGGCCCCTCCCGCTGGTACGTGCTCCTCCCCGACGGCCTGGCCGCGATCACCGAGACCCAGGCCCTGCTCCTGCTGGAGGACCCGGCCACGAAGAAGGCGTACGGCAACCGGAGCGCCCAGCCGATCCAGATCGACGCCGCCTCCGCCAACGCCTCCCCGTCCCGCCAGCAGATCGCCGGCGCCGGGCTCCCCGAGACCCTCCCCAAGGCGATGACACTGCCAGCCACCGCACCCCTGTGCTCGGTGTACGGCGACACGCTGAAGGGCTCCTTCGCCGCCAGGATCACCGGAGGCAGTTCGATGGCCCTGCCGATCCCGGCGTCGAGCGGCGGCCAGGACCGCGTGGACCAGATCCTGCTGCCTCCGGGCACAGCGGTCGTGGCGGGACAACTCCCCGGCGACGGACAGCTCGGGTCAATCACCACCTACTTCCTGATCAGCGACCAGGGCGTCCGCTACCCGCTGCAGTCAGGCGACCAGATCGCCAAGCTCGGCTTCGAGCCCGGAGACGTCGCCCCGGTGCCCAGCAACCTCCTGCAGCAGATCCCCACCGGCCCGGCACTCGACCCCGCCGCCGCCCTGTCCCCCCTGGCCGTGGCAAGCAGGTAGCGAGACAGGGTCAACCACCAGAAGGCACGACAAAGGACCCCCGCCCCGTGAGGGCGGCGCGCTCCCCCACGCCACCAAGAAGCCGCCCGCCGACCGGAGATCTACGAAGCCGACAGAGACACCCCAAACCGGGCCCCTGCTGAGGGAAGGTGCCCCTCGACCGGCTAGAAGCCGATCTCGGGCATGATGCTCGTGTCGGGCGCCTGCACCTTGGGCATCGGGTCGTCGGTGATCGTCAGCTCCGCCGGGTTCCAGACCGCCTTGGCCTCGATGAGAGCGGGCGGCTTGGCATTGATCGCCATCATCTGCGGCAGGTGCTCGCTGAACTGCCCCATCATCGTCGACGCGAGGGCCACCAGTGCCGTGATCTTCCACATGGCCTTGGAGTGATTCGCGAAGAACTTGTTGATGGTGAAGCCGATATTGCTGACGATCCGCATGGCGTTCCCATGGGCCGCCGCGAGCATCGGCGGATAGACCACGCAGGCCGTGATGTACGCCGCCAGCGCCAGCAGGATCGCCGCGATTCCTTCCATCCAACCCGCGACCATGTGAACGACGTCCGCCGAGACCTTGAGCGAGTCACCCGTGCCCCGCGCCTGACGGTCCAGCTTGTCCAGTCCTTCGTTGAGCAGTTGCGCCTTGGCCTGGAACGCCTCGTAGGACTCTCCCACCCAGACCTGGTCCTTGCCCGCGGAGTTCACCATGGCCATGACGTCGTCACGCAGGTCCTTGATGCTGGACACCGGCGGGAGCATCGGCGGATGGAAGTCCTTCGGCTGCTGCTTCGCCCCCGTCAGAGTCATCAGGTCGCTCACGATGGGCTTGCTTACCTTGTGCCACTCCTCGGCCGCCTTCGCCATCATGGCGGGGTCGGCGATCACCAAGCCCATGATCGCCACGATGGGCGCGGCGTACGGCAGGACCAGGAGCGTCGTCCCCGCCACGGCGAAGGAGTTGCGGAAGCGTTCGAAGTCGTCCTCGTAGGCCATGCCGTCAGGTCACTCCTTGCCGAGTACGGGCGGGGCGATGTCCTCGTCGCCGCCCCAGACGCCCTCGTCCTCGGAGAGGTACGTGGTGCGTTCGCGGTCCTGGTTTCCGTCGCCTCCGGCGCCCGCGCCGCCCATGGGGGCCATCGGCATCATGGGCATGCCGCCGCCGTTGAGCGCCTTGGCGATGTTGCCCATGCCGCCGGCACCGCCCAAGCCGCCCGAGCCGCCGCCCGAGCCTCTGCCCAGCCCGTTGTCGGCGCCGGAGAAGCCGCCGGTGCCGGTGCTGGTGGGCGCGCCGGGAAGGCGGCCGTCCGGCAGGGTGGGGTTCCGATTGGCCAGGTCGTTCAGGCCGGGCACCTTCGGATCCACGCCCGCCAGGTCCGTCTTGGCGTCCTGCAACTTCTTGTCCAGGTCACCGGTGTCGAGGTTCGGCGTGTTGGTCGTCGGCAGGTTCGGGTTGGGCATGTTGGGGTTCGGGGTGTCGGTGCCCGGCCGGTTGCCCAGGTCGTCGAGGCCCGGCTGCTTCGGCACGTCGATCTTGTCGGGGTCCTTGGGGTCCTTCGGGATCAGGTCGTCCAGGTCGGACGGCTTCTTCCCGAGGTCGCCGGGCCCCTTGATGTCATCGGGTCCGGGCACCTTGATGTCGTTCGGCCCTGGGCCGCCCATCTTGTCCAAGCCCTTGGGGTCGAAGCCCGGACCGCCGGGGGGCTTGATGCCGCCGGGGCCGGCCGGAGGCTTGATCTCGGGGCCGGCCGGTGGCTCCTTCTCCAGCTTGCTCGCCTTGTGCGCCTGGTCGACGTGGTCGGCCACGTCCTTGAGCGCCTTCTTGTAGGACTCCACGACTTCTTTGCCGTCGACGAGAGCCTGGGCGGCCTTGTCGACGGTGCCGCGGTGAGCCACGTTGATGCCGGCGCCGACCACCCCGAAGGTGAACGGCGGCATGTCGATCACCTTGGTCCGGTTGCTGAGGATGGTGAAGTCCCCGCCCCTACCACCGATCTGACCACCGATGTTCTTGACCTGTTCGGGCTT
The DNA here is from genome assembly GCF_014203235.1 of Nonomuraea endophytica. Classification (GTDB taxonomy): domain Bacteria; phylum Actinomycetota; class Actinomycetes; order Streptosporangiales; family Streptosporangiaceae; genus Nonomuraea; species Nonomuraea endophytica. The sequence goes on from NZ_JACHIN010000001.1 coordinate 345,525, forward strand.
CATCTCGAAGCCGGAGTCCTTGGTCTTGGGATCCGGTACGGCTGAGGTCGCCGAGGTGATGCCAGCGAAGGGATCAGACGCGCCAGAACCCGTCGTTTCCGCCACTACTCCCCCAAAAGGCCGATCACATCCATCACATACGTTACGCCCATCCCACGCGTGCCGTACAGGAAACTTCCGGACATGCAGCCTTTGGCCGCCTTTGTGGTCCTAAATCGCACTGAGCAGGCACAACGCCATATCGAAGCACAATTGTTACGAAAAGTTAACCTGATCTTCCCGGCAAGCTGCGACGTAAGGTGACTAATGTGACCAAAGCGCCGACATTGTCTGACGTGATATGTCAGCAGGTCGCGTCAAGGCGCAACCGCGAACCAGCTGAAGGAGAACCGTGGGAGCCGAGCCGCAGACTCAAGTAAGCCAAGCCGATCTGACCGCCGCCATGCACCTCATCGAGAAGGCGGCCGAGGACATCCGGAAGATCCAGCTGAATCTGGACATGGCTGGCGCCTCCCTCAAGTCCAACTGGGTCGGCGAGTCGCATGCCGCCTTCAACGCCGTGCACATCAAGTGGCACGAGCGCATGGACGTCATCCTGGGCAGCCTGCGTCGCCTCGCGACCAGCATCCAGGGCAGCGGCAAGAACTACGCCGAGTTCAACCGCGAGCGGACCGAGGCGCTGAACAGCATCGCCAACCTGATCAACCAGGCACCGGTCACCCGCTGAACCCCGCTCTAACCTCCCAGTACTGGAGATCACGTGTCTGAGGACATCTACGACGTAACAAAGATCAACTACGGTGGCCTGTCCGAGGGCGAGACCGAGTTCGGTACCGCCTTCCGCAACCTGGTCACCACGCTGGAGACCCTCCAGACCGAGCTCGACAAGAAGACCGCGATCTGGCAGGGCGAGGCCAAGGTCGTCTACGAGAGCGTCAAGGTGACCTGGCAGACCGAGGCCAAGGACCTGGCGCAGTTCGTGGACCTGCTGGCCAAGAACATCAACATCACCAGCATGAACATGCGGCAGGTCGAGAAGGTCAACTCCCAGATCTTCGACGGTCGCTAAGCACGGCGTGGGGGGATCGTGGCAGATTCTGGCGGCGTAGAGGTCAGCCGCAAGGCGATCGAGGATGCCCGGAAAGACCTGGAAGAGGCTCTCGGGCTGCTCGATCCCAACAACCCGAACGGCACCAAAACCCCTGGCATGAAGCCGGTCCTGGGCAAGGACGGGTATGTGGCGCAGCTCAGCGGGAACACCGACGCGCTCGCGGGCTTCTGGCCCGCCGCTTTCACGTTCCAGCAGAGCACCTCCCAGGCGATCGGGGTGGTTACGACCCAGTACGCGAACATCAACATGCAGGTCGGCAACGCCATCCTGCTGCTTACGCAGGCCTTGAAGAACTTCAACGACTTCGAGACCGGCGGAACGGGGAAGACGGCCCAGGTCTAGGCCTGAGGAAGGGGGGTCCGTGGCCGTAAACGACTCGCCGATCAAGGTGCCGATGGAGGACACCGAGTTCGACGGCGCCACGCTCGACATGCTCCGCGACACGCTGAGCAAGAACAATCCCGAGCTGCTGAAGCACGCGGCCGCGGAGCTCTCCTCGGCGAAGAAGCGGCTGGACAACCTGATCGAGGTCATCGACAGGAACCTTGTCGCGCTCGACAAGTCCTGGTCGGCCGGCGAGGACGCCACGACGGTCAAGGCCCAGTTGCGCAGGCTCAAGGAGTCCGCGCAGAACATCTCGACGGCCATCGCCGTCGAATCCGGCGGTCAGCCGCACGGGGTGGCGCCCGCGCTGGTCTCGCAGGCCGTCGTGCTGACCGCGATGAGCGGCAAGAGCGTGCCCAAGGACCCGGGCAGTGACATCTCCTTCCTGGAGGCCGCCTTCGAAGGCGGCGCGGCCGGCACCGCCGTGGGCGCGGGAGTCGGGTTCTTCGCCGGCGGCGTCGGCGCGGTCCCCGGAGCCGTGATCGGCGCGGTCACCGGCACGATCCTGGGCGGCATCACCTCGCTGTTCTCCGACACCCCCTTCGCCAACCTCTTCGGCGAGTCCAAGGAGGAGAAGGAGCGCAAGCTGGCGAAGCAGCACATCGACAAGCTGAGCGAGATCACCAAGATCAACAATGAGCTGTTCCCCGTCTCGCTCAGGACGGACACGCCGGAGTTCACGATCAACCCCAAGGTTCCCGAGCTGACCCCCTACAACGGGAAGCTCCCGAACGGCGGCGGCCTGCCCGGCGGCGCGAACATCGGCTTCGACCCCAACGCGCTCAACGGCGTCGACCCGAACCTCAACGGCGACCTGAACGCCGGCAAGCCGGGCGAACTGCCGGGCTACAACCCGTTCGACCCGACGAGCAAGCTGCCTGGCGACGGCAACCTCAACGGCTCCGGCCTGCCCGGCATGAACGGCTCCGGACTCGACGGAGACGGCCTCAACGGCAACGGGCCCGGCAACGGAACCGGCGACGGCGGCGACCTCAACGGCGGCGCACCGGACGGGAAGCTACCGGGCACCCCCGGCTTCGACCCCAACGCGCTCAGCGCCCCCAACGGCCCCGACACGACCCTGGCCTCGTACAACCCCGAGCTGTCCGCCTACAACAACACCGGCGGCCCGGCCACGACGTACGGCAACGCCAACGTGGGCAACGGCACCTTCAGCGGCACGGGCGGAGGTCCCGGCAACGGCAACGGCGCGATGGGGGCCATGCGCGCGTACGGCGGCGCGGGTTCGATGACGCCGATGATGCCCATGACCGGCGCGGGCAACAAGGGTGACGAGGAGGAGCGGGAGCGCAGCACCTGGCTGCTCGAGGACGACGACGTGTTCTCCAGCGACCAGAAGACCACCATCCCGCTGATCAACGACAAGTCGAAGGGCAAGGCATGAGGCCCCCGGACGACTGGGGCCAGGCGCCCCCTTCGCTGGAACTCACCCCCAACTGGCCGGGGTTGGACGGGTACGGCGACCACGACGGCCCGCACATCGACCACACGCGCGTCAAGCAGATTCTCAAGGTGCTCAGGGAGGATCTGGGCGCGCTGAAGGGCAAGGCGGGCGAGCTGAGCGCGGGGGGAAGCGGCACCCCCTCGGACCTCAAGACCGCGGGCTACATCGGCCCGGAGCAGACCGGCAAGTGGGACGTCGCCAACTACTTCGGCCAGAACGCCACGCAGGCGCACGAGGTGCTCAACGGCAAGTACCTGATGCTCATCGACCATGTCGAGAAGCTGGTCGAAGGCATCGAGAAGGCTGTGCAGAACTATGAAAAAGGCCATCGGGACAGCAGTGCTTAGGATCGGCAATGGCTGAGAACAAGGGCTGGGAGCCCATCCGGATCTACGACTACCTGGGCGAGCTCGAAGAGAAGACGCTGACCAGGGACGAGATCGACCGGCTGCTCCAGGCGACCGACCCGGACAAGGTCGCCGCCGCGGGGCAGGCGTTCCTGACCGCGATGGAGCTGGTCGGGCCGCCCGACGGCAACCCCAACGCGGCGGAGGAGGGCCTCAAGGGCGCCCTGACCCGTGCGGCCACGGAGCTGGCGAAGGTGTGGCGCGACGACGGCGCGACGACCGCGCAGAACACCCTGCGCGCGCTGCACGCCACCGCGGGCGCGATCGGCGACGCCATGATGCACACGGCGGCGCCTTTGTCCGCCTACGCGCACACGCTGCGCCAGTACCGCACCACGATGCCCTCAAGCACGACGCCGGAGAAGACTGGCGAGGTCGGCGGCACGACGGGCGACCCGGCGACGAACACTCCGAAGACGCCGGACGAGGCCGCGCGGGCGCATCTCAAGGCGCTCAACGACGAGATCATCACCTACAACGGGCAGTTCGCCGACGGACTGGCCTTCGACTTCCCGGCCATCGCGCCGATCGAGGTGGCCACCCAGAAGGCGCCCAACGTCGACCCGAGCGGCAGCTCCAACGTGCCCACCGGCAAGGACGGGACGTGGCAGGGCGGCAACGACGGCACGGGCGGCACCGGAGGGACTGGAGGCACCGGGGGCACCGGGGGCACCGGGAACGACGGCGTCCAGAAGCCCGGCGACCAGAACCCCGGTGACAACAAGCCCGGCCCTGAGGACAAGACGCCGGGCGACGACAAGCCCGGAGACAACAACCCTGGAGACGAGAAGCCCGGGGACGACAAGCCCGGAGACCAGAACCCTGGCGACCAGAACCCCGGAGACCAGAAGCCGGGTGACGACAAGCCCGGGGACCAGAAGCCCGGTCAGGACCAGGAAAGCGTGCCCCCGGTGATCGGCGCGGACCCGCAGACCGAGCTGTCCGACTTCCAGAACAACCCGACGGGCAACCCGCCCGGCACCCCGCCCACGACCACCACGAACACCCCGACGCCCACGCCGTACAACCCGACGGCCACGGGCAACCCGTTCACCCCGACGGGCGTGATCACCAACGGGCAGCCGCCGCCCGGCACGGGCTACGGCACCGGCGCGACGGGTGGTCCGGGCGCGGCGCCGGCGGTCCTTCGCGGCGGTACGCCCGGCACCGGTTCACCGTTCATGCCCTTCATGCCGGCGGCAGGAGGCGCGGAGAGCGGCGGCTCGGAGCGCGAGCGGGACATCTACGACCCGGAGGGCGACGTCTGGGCCGTTCCGCACCAGATCAGCCCCACCCGCATCGACGGAGCCTGAGGCGGGGCCGGGCTCCAGGGCGGACTGCTCACATCTCCATGCGGTCGCGGATCTTGTCGAGTTCGCCCATCGCGTCCTCGTAGACGCGGTTGTAGGCGGACTCGGCGGAGCGCATGTCGGCGAGCATGCCTTCGGGGTCGTCGACATACCTCATCGGGTTCTGGTCGCCGAACACGGCGTCCATGGCCTCGGTGACCTTGCGCTGGAGGTCGGCGGCCGCGTCGGCCATCACGAGCTTGATCAGGTCGGCGAGTTCCGCGGAGCTCAGCCGCATCGCCTTGGGGTGGAGCTTGAGCTCGCGCAGGCCGGCGCTGCCGTACTCGACGTAGACGAGGCCGTGCTCGTCCTCCCCGCGCCCGATGAGCTCGCCCAGGGTCTGCTGGAGCTCCCCCACGCGGGCGAACTGCCGCTCGTTCGACCGCAGGACCTTGTCCAGGTCTTCGGCCCGGAACTCCCCTTCTTCCATGAAGCCCCTCCAAAGCCAGCCAAAAAGGATCAAACGCTCGGAGCAGCCTGCCCGAAAGGTTTACGGCTTGTCCAGCGGCACCGGCACCTGCTTGGGCTCGATCCAGTCGAAGTGCTCGTGCCCGTCCGGCATCGCGCCCGGCTTGGGCGGCGCCTTGAACGAGGGGTACTTGGCCGAGTCGAAGGTGATGCTGGTGAAGTCGATGGCCGCCTGGCCGCCGGGGATCACGTAGCCGAACTGGTGCCGCTTCTTCACGACGGTCGTGATCACTTCGCCCGCGGACTTCAGCGTGGACGACAGCAGCATCGTCAGGATCGCGGTGGTCGCGTTCACGCCGAGCGTCACGAACTTCTCCAGGAGCATCCCGGCCACCACGGTGTTGGGCAGCGCCTGCAGCCGCTTGGCGAAGATCAGCAGGGCCACGGCGGCGACGCCCAGGTTGGCCATCCGCAGCCAGAAGCCGCGGTAACTGGCCGCCACCTCGTCGATCATGCCGCCGATGTCGCCGAGGGTGGAGCGCAGGGCGCCGATCTCGCGATGGAAGATCCACAGGACCCGCTCGAACTCCTCGCGGTCGCGGGCGATCCAGCCGTCCTTGGAGGTGCTGATGAGCTGGGGCAGGAGCTGCTTGATGCCGTCGTCCAGGCGGGCGGCGACGCCGTTCTTCCAGTTGCTGGCGGCCTGGGCCATGCCGGGCTCGTTGGCGATCATGCCGGCGGAGATGACGATCGCGGGCGTCAGGCCGAGCCCGATCTTGCCGACCCGCTTCAGGAAGGTGTGCACCCGCTGGCCGAACGACTCAACGGCCGCGGCCGACGAGGCGGGCGCGGCGGCGGCCGGCGCGGCCGCGGGGGCACCGGCCGGAGTGGCAGCCGGGGCACCGGCCGGAGTGACGGGAGGGGTGGCCGCCGGAGTGACGGGAGGGGTGGCGGGCGCGGCCGGCGGCGGCGCGGCCGGAACCGGCTGGCCGGGCGGCGGGCCGGTGGGCTTCGGCGGGGGTGGGACGCTCATCAGCGGTACCTGACCTTGCTGGCGTCCTCGGCGGTACGCCAGTTGCGCCTGGCCAGCTCCAGTCCGGAGGACCAGCCGTCGACCGTGCCCCGGGCCTCGCCGAGCGTCGAGTCGGCCCAGTCGCGCAGGTCCTCGTACGCGCCGCCCATGATCAGTCCGCCGAGCGGCCCGAAGCCGATCCCGTCCACCCGCGTGGTCTCGACCAGGTCGCGGACGAAGGTGACCGCTCCCGCGAGCTCGTTGTCGACCCGGGAACGCAGGTGGGCGATGGCCGAGGAGGTCACGTAGACCTCCTGCTGGGGCAGGGCAGCGAGGCCGTTGACCGACGAGTTAGTAGCCACAAATCCGGATTCTTGCCGACATTTAGCGCCATCCCTGCCGATAGCGCCGTTTTTCATGATCGGTTCAGCGGGGCGTCAGGCGCCGCTCGCCATTGGTTAACCCGCCGCCGGTGGCCTTCCCCTCATGGAGTACAGCGAACACGACCTCGACGACCTGGTCCGCGCCAGCGAGCGCGGCATGCGCGAACTGCTCGACGCCATGGAAGGGCTGAAGGACACCTCGGGCACCGGCGAGAGCCGCAGCGGCATGATCAGCGCCGCCGTCGGCCACGATGGCCGGATCCGCAAGCTCAAGATCGAGGCCCGCGCGATGCGGCTCGACTCCGCCGAGCTGGCCGAGCAGGTGGTCGAGGCCGTCACCGCCGCCCAGGACGACCTCGACCGCGCCACCCGCGCCCTGCTGCCACCCGGCGAGAACGCCGACCCGGCCGACATCATGCGGCAGTTCGAGGACCTCCAGGACGGTTTCGCCCGCGAGAGCGACGCCCGCGTCGACCGCCTCCAGCGCATGCGTACCCGCGACCACGACGGCCGTTTCGACCGCTGACCCACGCGCGGCCCAGAACCCTCAGCCGGACAGCCCCCGGATCCACGAGTACACGTCCAGCACGCCCAGAGCGAGCGGGAAGAGCGCGACGATCAGGATGACGTCCACGATGTCACCGGCCCGGCCCCAGAACGGTGACGGCCGCCCGGTGGGCAGCCAGAGCCCCAGCCCGAGCGCCAGCAGCGCGGCCCAGAGCAGCCCCAGCGCCAGCCCGGCAGCCGCGACCGTCCCCATGCCGGCGCTCATCCCGACGCCCAGGGCGACCAGCCCGGCCACGCCGGTGACCATCAGCCACACGCGCTGCCCGAGCCCGTGGTAGACCCGCGAGCGCAGCAGCAGCGCCAGGCAGAGCACCGCGGCCATCGCCACGGCCATCCACGAGTCCTCCATGACCAGGAGCACGAGCGCCCCGGCGGCGGTCAGCGCGAGGCCGATGATCATTCCGGTGGAGTAGCGGCGGGCCTGACCGGTCCGCTCCAGCACGGCCGCGCTGTCGAGCCGCTGGTTGTCGGCGCGCAGTTCCTCGGCGTTGGTCGGCAGCTCGGGCAGCGGCACCCTGGCCATCTTGAACGACATGCCCGGAACCATCGGGCTGAAGGCGATCAGCAGCGTGACGGCGATCGAGGCCACGCCGGCCGCCGGGACATCGAAGATCATGACGACGGCCGCGCCGATCGCGCCGACGACCGTGGCGACAGCCGTACCCAGGAATCCCGCGACGCCGTCGGAGGTGAGCGCGGCGCCGAGCGTGGCCACCAGCGCGGTGCAGGCGAGCGCGGCGAGCAGCTGCGGCGCGCCGACCACCCCCGAGCTCAGCGCGAACAGACCCCCGAGGAAGGCGTACGGCAGGGCCGTGTAGCCGATCAGCGCGCCCGCGGAGGAGTTGCCCACGGCCCGCGACAACACCGTGCCGACGATCAGCAGCACCAGCGCGAGCATCCCCGACACGACCGCGAGGCTCACCGCGGAGCCGCCGGCCAGCATGAGCGCGGGGGCCCCGAGCGCGAGCAGCCCGGCGGCCACCCCGACGCCCATGGTCTTGGTGTGGCGCTGCTCCCAGCGTCCGGAACCGTCCTTCACGCCGGTGGCCACCACGTCGGCCACGTCGTCGAAGAGGGCGGCGGGCATGGCCGCCTCCCGGGGACGCAGATAGAGGATCTCCCCGTCGAGCACCCCCAAAGCGCCCAGCGACTGCCCGAGGTCGAGCGGCGCGCCGCCCAGGCGCTGCAGCACCCAGCCGGGGTCGGCGGCCGCCTCTCCGCCCGCCTCCCCCAGCGCGCGCAACAGGCCGGGCATCACGTGTGGCAGCGGGATGTCCGCCGGGAGCGCGAGGTCGGCCCTGCGGCGCGGGGCGACGACGGTCACATGGCAAAGGGGTGTCAGCGGGGCCGGGGCCTGCGGCAACGCGCCCTGCTGGACGGGTTGCATCGGCTGTTGCATCGGATGCTGTATCGGCTGATGGGCAAGCGAAGTCACGACCGTTCCTCCTCCAAGGGACAGGCCGAACATATCGGGACATTGCATCTGGTATGAAGGTGATCTGCGACAGGAGGTTTCACCGCAAGTGAGCATCGTTGTAGTACGGCGCCCGGAACGCCGGCCCAGCCCGCAGCCTCCCCGAGGGGAGATTCTGCTGGAATCGCCTCCCGAGATCCCCGAGGTGCAGCCCGCAGGGCTGATGGGCATGCTCACCTGGGTGCCGATGCTCGCCGGCGGCGCGGCGATGGGGCTCATGTTCACCGCCGGCGGCAACGCCAGCCCGCTCATGTACGTTGCCAGCGGCCTGTTCGCCGTCTCGATGCTGGGCATGTCCATCGGCCAGATGGGCCGCAACGCCGGCGAGCGCAAGAACCGCCTCAACGGCCTGCGCCGCGACTACTTCCGCTACCTGGCCCAGATCCGCCGCAAGGTCCGCAAGGCCGCCGTCCAGCAGCGCGAGGCGCTCGAATGGAGCGGCCCTTCGCCCGACTCGCTGTGGTGGGTGGCCATGGGACCGCGCCTGTGGGAACGCCGTCCGCGCGACGACGACTTCGGCACGGTACGGCTCGGCACCGGCGTCCAGAAGCTGGCCGTGCAGCTCGTCCCGCCGGACTCCAAGCCCGTCGAGGACCTCGACGCGCTGTCGGCCGGAGCGCTGCGCAGGTTCGTCCGCGCCCACTCCACGGTCTCGCAGCTCCCGGTCGCCGTCGCGCTCAACTCCTTCGCCCGCATCCACCTCAGCGGCGACCCGGTGGCCGTCCGCGAGCTGGTCAGGGCGGTCATCGCGCAGCTCGCCGTCTTCCACTCCCCCGACGACATGCGGGTCATGGTCTGCGCCGGCCAGGAGTGGATGCCGCACTGGGAATGGGTGAAGTGGATGCCCCACGCCCTCCACCCGGAGGCGCGCGACGGGGCCGGCCAGGTCCGGCTGATCACCGACAACATGGGCGAACTCGACCAGATGGTGGGCGACGAGCTCAAGGAGCGGGCCAGGTTCCGGGCCGGGGGCGCCGCGGACGCGCTGCCGTACCACGTCGTGATCGTGGACGGCGGGATCGTGCCGCACGACTCCCAGCTCGGCACCGACGCCATCCAGGGCGTCACCGTGATCGACCTGTCGGAGTCCACGGGCGTGGTCGAGGAGCGCAGCATGCTCCGCCTGGACGTGCAGGCTGACGGGTTCCACATGGTCAAGATCGACCACGCGGGCAAGCGCTCCACCACGCGGCTCGGCGACCCTGACGCGCTCGACTTCATGCGGGCCGAGGGCCTGGCCCGCCAGCTGGCGCCGCTGCGCGCCTCGGCCGTGTCCGGCGGCGGCGAGGCCCAGGACGTGCTGGGCGTCAACACCTCGCTGACCGACCTGCTCGGCGTCGGCGACCCCAGCAGGCTGCACCCCGCCGTGACCTGGCAGCCGCGCGCGGGCCGCAACCGGCTGCGGGTGCCGATCGGGCTCGGCGCCGACGGCCGCGTGGTCGAGCTGGACATCAAGGAGTCCGCGCAGGGCGGCATGGGCCCGCACGGCCTGGTCATCGGCGCGACCGGCTCCGGCAAGTCGGAGCTGCTGCGCACGCTGGTGCTCGGCCTCGCGATCACGCACTCGTCGGAGATCCTCAACTTCGTCCTCGTCGACTTCAAGGGCGGCGCGACCTTCCTCGGCCTGGAGAACCTGAAGCACGTCTCCGCGGTCATCACCAACCTTGAGGACGAGCTGCCGCTGGTCGACCGTATGCACGACGCGCTGCACGGCGAGATGGTGCGCCGCCAGGAGCTGCTGCGCTCGGCGGGCAACTACGCCTCGCTGCGCGACTACGAGCGCGCCCGCGAGCAGGGCGCCGACCTCCAGCCGATGCCCACGCTGTTCGTCGTGCTGGACGAGTTCAGCGAGCTGCTGTCGGCCAAGCCGGAGTTCATCGACCTGTTCGTCATGATCGGCCGCCTCGGCCGCTCGCTCGGCGTGCACCTGCTGCTGGCCTCGCAGCGCCTGGAAGAGGGACGGCTGCGCGGCCTGGACACCCACCTGTCCTACCGGATCGGCCTGCGGACCTTCTCGGCGATGGAGAGCCGGGTGGTCCTGGGCGTGGCCGACGCGTACGAGCTGCCGTCCGCGCCCGGCAACGGCTACCTGAAGTTCGACACGACCGGAATGACCCGCTTCAAGGCCGCCTACGTCTCCGGCGCCTACGTCGCCGACCCCTCCGGCGCCGTCACCTCCGACGGCCGCGCGCCCTCCCACCAGATCTTCGAGTACGGCACCGCCTTCGTCCCCCTCCCGGAAGAGGACGAGCCGCCCGCGCCGGAGCCGAACGAGGAGGACCAGCAGGAGGAACCCGCCGGCGGCGGCCAGAACAGCCTCCTGGACGTCGTCGTGGACCGCCTGTCGGAGCACGGCCCGGTCGCGCACCGCATCTGGCTGCCGCCGCTGGCCGAGCCGGCCACGCTGGCGCACCTGCTGCCGCCGCTGACGGTCACCCCCGAGCTCGGCCTGTCCCCCGCCGGCTGGCCGGGCAGGGGCAAGCTGCACGCCGTCGTCGGCATCATCGACAAGCCCTTCGAGCAGCGCCGCGACCCGCTCTGGCTGGACCTGTCCGGCGGCGGCGGCCACGTCGGCCTGGCCGGCGGCACCCAGAGCGGCAAGAGCACGGCGCTGCGCACGCTGGTGGCGGGCATGGCGCTCATGCACACGCCCCGCGAGGTGCAGTTCTACTGCCTGGACTTCGGCGGCGGCTCGCTGGCGTCCCTGGAGGGCCTGCCGCACGTGGGCGGCGTCGCCACCCGCCTGGACGGCGACCGCGTACGCCGCACGGTCGCCGAGATCTCCGCCATCCTGGAGCAGCGCGAGCGCGGCTTCGCCGAACAGGGCATCGAGTCGATCACCGCCTACCGCCGGATGCTGGCGGAGGGCACGATCGAGGGCGACGGCTGGGGCGACGTCTTCCTGCTCGTGGACGGCTGGCTCACGCTGCGCCAGGACTTCGAGGGCCTGGAGCCGACCATCACCGACCTGGCGGCGCGCGGGCTCGGCTACGGCATCCACGTCATCGCCTCGACCAACAAGTGGTCGGAGTTCCGCCCCAGCATCCGCGACCTGTTCGGCACCAGGATCGAGCTCAAGCTCGGCGACTCCTACGAGTCCGAGGTCAACAGGAAGAAGGCCCTGGCGGTGCCCGAGGGCGTCCCGGGCCGCGGCCTCACCAAGGACGGATTCCACTTCCTGTCGGCGCTGCCGCGCATCGACGGCGTGCAGACCCCCGACGACCTGGCCAACGGGGTACGCGGGCTGGTGCAGGCCGTACGCGACGCGTGGAAGGGCCCCCAGGCCCCGGTGGTACGCCTGCTGCCGGCCGTGCTGCCCGTCTCGACGCTGCCCGGCCCCGACCAGGCGGCGCCGCACCAGATCCCGATCGGCATCGACGAGGCGACGCTCCAGCCCGCGCTGCTGGACTTCGACAACGACCCGCACTTCATCGTGCTGGGCGACAACGAGAGCGGCAAGTCGAACCTGCTGCGGCTCGTGGCCGAGAGCCTGGTCGCCAGGCAAACGCCGGCCCAGGCCATGATGATCATGATCGACTACCGCCGGGCGCTGCTCGACGCGGCCGTCGGCGACCACCGCATCGGCTACGCCGCCTCCAGCGCGGCCGCCGCCGAGATCGTCAACGACGCCAAGGGCGCGCTGCTCAGCCGCCTGCCCCCGGCCGACCTCACCCCAGACCAGCTCCGCTCGCGCAGTTGGTGGGCGGGCTCCGACCTCTACATCTTCGTCGACGACTACGACCTGGTGGCCACCTCGTCCAACCCGCTGCTGGGGCTGGTGGACCTGCTGCCGCAGGCCCGCGACATCGGCCTGCACGTGATCATCTCGCGGCAGATGGGCGGCGCCGGCCGGGCCATGTTCGACCCCGTCATCCAGCGGATGAAGGACATGGCCAGCCCCGCGCTCATCATGTCGGGCAGCAAGGACGAGGGCTACCTGTTCAACAACGTACGGGCGCAGCCGCTGCCTCCAGGACGCGGCACCCTCGTCGACAGGAAGTTCGGCACGCGCCTCATCCAGACCGCCTTCCTCACCCCACCGGAGACCGAAGAGTAGGAAATGGCGAACCTCGAGATCCACTACAAGGCGCTCGACGAGTGCCGAACTGCCATCTACAAGGCCAAGAACCAATACGCGGACGTCAGGCTGGAGAACAACGGCGGCAAGGAGCCCACCTACAACAAGGAGGGCACGGTCGAGATCCAGCGCAAGGCCACCCCGGCGGAGGTCGCCGGGCACCTGAAGGACTCCGAATCCCTGGCCAAGATCGTGGACGAGGTCTGGTCGACGCTGATCAACGAGGGTGACCAGGCCAGGAGGAAGCTCCACGACGTCGAGATCGGGCTCAGCGCGGTGGAGCAGAACGTCAAGGACGCGCACAAGGCGACGTCGTGAGCGCGACGCCGGCCGTACCGGAGAGGATCGCCGCGCTCCAGCGCAAGGTCACCGGCGACCCCGCGGCCCTCGACGCCATCGCCAAGTCGTGGCGGGGCATCTCGGACGAGACCGACGACTACGTGGGCTCGCTGGGCCGCGCCGTCAACGTGGTGGACGAGGCCTGGCACGGCCGCTCCGCCGACGCCTTCGTGGAGTACATGCGCAAGTACGGCAAGGCCGGCGAGGGCCTCTACCTGCTGCTGTCCAACGCCGCGTCCTCCCTCGACACGGCGGCGTCCTCGCTGCGCGACGCCAAGTCGGGCGTGGACGGCATCGCCACCAAGCTGACCACCGACATGGCCAACTACCACACGACCTACTTCGCCAACAACAAGGACGCCACCGAGGCGGGTTGCGACGCGGGCACGAAGCCGCTGATCGACCAGGCGGAGATCGACGCCAAGGTGCACGTCGACAAGGCGGAGAAGGACGTGAGCGCCGCCAAGACGGCGATCCGCGGCTTCCTGGACGGCCGGCCGCTCACCTTCGCCGCCATCCCGGAGATCGCCAAGGAGGAGTTCACGCCCGCGAAGGGCCGCACGATCGTCTGGGAGCCCACCGAGGACTACGGCAAGAACGGCGGCGGCTCCGGCGGCCAAGGAGGCGGCGGCGGGCGGAACGTCGGCGGCTACGGCCCCAGTGGCCCGCCGCCCCCCGCGGGCGGCGGCCCGGCGCCGACCGGCAAGGTCAAGGAGTGGATCGACCAGGCCATCGAGATCCTCAAGGCCAACGGCGTGCCGGTCGAGAAGATGAACCCGAACGACATCTGGATGATCATCCAGCACGAGTCGGGCGGCAACCCCCACGCGATCAACCTGTGGGACTCCAACGCCGCCGCCGGGCACCCCTCGAAGGGCCTGATGCAGACGATCGACCCGACGTTCAACTCCCACGCGCTGCCCGGCCACACGAAGATCTACGACCCGGTGGACAACATCATCGCGGGGGTCCGCTACGCGGTCAGCAGGTACGGATCGGTCTCGAACGTGCCCGGCGTGGTCGGCATGAAGACCGGCGCCGGATACAGCGGCTACTAAAAGGAGAAGCGCCCCCCGGTTCCTCCCGGGGGGCGCTTTCGTGTTCGCTAACCGAAGTGTCCGTTATCCACAGTTGGCCCAGCCCGCGCTGGTGCTCGCGGAGCCGGCGCTCCCCGAGAACCGCACGCACTTACCCTTGGCCGGCAGCTTCACCGGACCCGCGTAGTACTCGAAGTTGCCGCTGTCGGTCTTGGACCCGCCGCCCTGAACCTCCAGGGTGGCGCTGACCGGGCTGGCCTTGCCGACGTTGGTGGTCTTCATCGTGACCACGCAGTTCTCACCCGTGCTGTTGTTGTACAGCTGGTAAGTGGTGCCGCCGGCGAACGACTGACTGCGCTGGATGGAGAACCCGCCGCCACAGGCCGCGGTCGGCGTGTGCGGGTTCGGCTTCTCCGGCTCGGGCTTCGGCGGTTCCGGCTTCTGCGTGGGCGTCGGCTTGGGCTTCTCCGGCTCGGGCTTCTGCGTCGGAGTGGGCTTGGGCTCCTCCGTCGGCTTCTGCGTGGGCTTCGGCGTCGGAGTCGGCTTCGGCTCCTCGGTGGTGGGCGTCGGCGTCGGCGTTGGAGTCGGCTTGGGCTCCTCGGTCGGCTTCTGCGTGGGCGTCGGAGTGGGCTTGTCCGACGGCTCCACGGTCTTCGTCACCGTGGCCGTCGGCGACGGCTTGCCCGAGCCCTTGCGCGGCTTCTCCGTCGTCGGCTGAGCCGTGGGCTGCTGCGTGGGCTGCGTGGTGGGTACGGCGGGCACCGTGGGCGCGGCGGTCGGCGTCGGCGGCGAGGTGAGCTCGGGCACCGACGGCGTACCACTGGCCGAGGGCCACTCGGTCGGCAGCACCAGCGGCCCTACGCCGTCGTCGTCCAGCGGCGGCGAGGTGACCGCCCACGGGACGGTGATCGTGGGCTGCGGCTGCTCGGGCTGACCCTGGCCGTCGGCGGGAACACCCGCGGAGGGCACGCCGCCCGTCCCGGTGCCCGAGTCGCCGGCGACCGACGGGATCTTCACCACGTTGTTGCCGCTGGCCGCCGACTGCGCGACGGGCTGGATCTCCGCGTACTGTCCCGCGCCCCACAGCCCGACGCCGGACAGCAGCGCGATGACGCCGAGCCCGGCCACGAGGGCGAGCGGGAAACGCTTGCGCGGACGCTCGGCGCCGACGGCGGCGCCGGTCAGCGGCTCCATCCTGAGCGGCGGCTGCTGCTGGTTCGGGATCTGCGGCGCCCCCCACGAGGGCCCCTGCTGCTGGAACGGCGCCGGCGGAACCACCGGCCCCGGCTGCACCGGCACCCCCTGGACAGGCTGCTCCTGCTGGATCATCGTCTCCGCGTCCGGGCGGACCTCCGGCGGCGGCGGGATCATCCCGCTGGCCGGGCCGGTGTCGCCGAGGAGCTGCAGCAGCGCGGTGTAGGTGGTCGGCCGCTGGTGCACGCCCTTGGCCAGCGCGGCACGGACGACACGGTGCAGCGGCTCGGCGTCGAAGGGCAGGTGCGGCTCGGCGTTGAGCACGGCCTGGCCGTCCTGGCCGAACGGCGGCTCGCCGCTGCCCGCGAAGGCCACGACGGCGCCCCAGGCGAACACGTCGGCGTACGGCCCGTACTGCAGGCCGTTGATCTGCTCCGGCGCCTGGTAGCCGACCTCGCCGACCGGGTCGCCGAGACCGACGTCGGTGACCCTCGGGCCGTCGGCGCCCATGATCACGTTGTGCGGGGTCAGGCTGCGGTGCGCGATGCCCGCCAGGTGCACGGCCGACAGAGCGGTGAGGATGCCGAGCGCGAGCCGTTCGAGCGCGTCCTCGGCCAGCGGGCCGTCCTCGGCCACGGTCGCGGCCAGGCTGCGGCCCTCGACGTGCTCACGGACCAGGTACGGCCGGTCCTCGTGCCAGCCGGAGTCGAGCACACGTGCGATATAGGAGCTCGAGACCCGCTTGGCGGCGGTGAATCGAGCGAGAGCCTCGGGTGTGACCTCGGGCTCGGGCGGCAGCAGCTTGATCGCCCTGATGGGGGCGTCGTCCTCCGCCCGGCCCACATACATGGCCCCGCGAGGCCCCTCACCCAAGAAGCCGATGAGGGTGTACTCGCCGATCTGCGGGGGATCCTCCGGCCGCAAAGGCGTCATTGGCCGTCTCTTTCATGAGTAGTCATGATCGAGACACATTGAACCAAAAAAGTCCCATATGTATCAGTAGTTTCGGTTACGATCCGACATTTCACTGTCAAGACGCCGTAGTGACACTAAACCGGACCGCGGGCCCGCCTCCGGCTCATGGGCATGAAGACCCGGGCGGTGATCACGAGGATCACCAGGAGCGTGGCGACGCCGGCGATGATCCCGGCCTTCGCGATCGCGTCGTGGTCCACCGGCGGCGCCTTGGCCACCGCGTCCCTGCCCATCGGCGCGGGCGGCGGCGGGGCCACCACCGGGGCGTTCACCGGCTCGTACGGCAGCACCATCGTCACCGCCAGCATCGGGTTCACCATGCCGGCGCCGGTGCCCTTGCCGGTGGAGCCCTCCGCGGTGGCGATGACGCGGCGCCGTACCTGCTCCTGGTTGAGGTGGGGGAAACGCGCGCGCACCAGCGCGGCCACCCCCGTCACGTACGGCACCGCGAAGCTCGTGCCGTTGAGATCGGCCTGGTAGGACTTGCCGGGCCAGGTCGCGGTGATCTCCTGGCCGGGGCCGAGCACGGCCACCGGCGTCTTGGAGTTGGAGAAGTCGGAGCGCACGCCCTGCTTGTTGGCCGCGCCGACGGCGAGCACGCCCTCGTAGGCCGCGGGGTAGGCGGCGCTCTCCGTGCGGTCCTCTTTCCTGATGTTGCCCGCCGCGGCGACGATCACCGCGTCCTTGGCCAGCGCGTAGTCGACGGCGGCCTTCAGCGCGGGGTGGTGCTCGGCCTGGATCGAGATGTTGATCACTTCGGCGCCGAGGTCGGCGGCGGCCTTGATGCCCTTCACCAGCAGGCTGAGCTCGCCCTTGCCGTCGTGCGACTGCTTGAACGACATCAGGCTCACGTTCGGCGCCATGCCGTGGAAGGCGACGCCCTTCATGTCGCGGGCGGCGATGATGCCGGCGACGGCGGTGCCGTGGCCCACGCAGTCGCGGTAGCCCTTGCCGGTCAGGTCGGCCTTTCCGGACACCGGAATCTGCGGGTGAGTCAGATCGACGCCGCTGTCGATGACGGCCACCTTGACGCCGTCGCCCCGGGTCAGCGGCCACACCCGCCGCACGTCCATGCGCTGCTGCGCCCACGAGACGCCGGGCTGGAAGTTGCCCTTCTCCGGGTCGCAGTCGTCAGGCGCGGCCTGGGCCGCGGCGGGCGCGGCGAGGAACTGCAGCGCGACCAGGCTGACCAGAAAGGCGCGACCCATCATGGCCGTTCACCCTATCCGGTCCCGCCTTGGAAGACCTGGCCCGGCTTTGGACGGCCTGGCGCGCTTTGCGCGGACTGGCGTGCTTTGCGCGGACTGGCGTGCTTTGGGCGGGCCGGCGGGCTGTGGTTCGGGTTTGGGCGGCCTTCCGGTACGGCTCCGCGGCCCGGGACCGCGGAGCCGTGGCGGGTCAGCGTGTGGCGGACTCGATGTTGCCCCGGTAGGTGTTGATCACCCGGGCCGCTTCCTGGAGTTCCTCGGCCATCCGCTGGAAGGAGGCCCGGTAGGTCTGCCAGGCACCGTTGAAGCGGTCGGCGCCCGGACCCGTCCAGGCCGTGCCCACCTTGGCGGCCTCGCGGTCGAGCGCCGCCATGGTGGCCCGCACCGTCTCCGACTGCTGCGTGAACTGGGTCGCCATCTGCTGCATTTCCGCGGGGTTGCCACCGAGCAGACCCTGACTCATGGTTGCCTCCTGCTGTCGCGACGAGAGAGCGCCCTCACCATAGGCATCAGAGGGGCCCATCGCCCCCAGTTATGCCGAGCGGTTATGGTCTTCCAGAGGATTGTTCTGACCTGGAGGAGCTTCGTCCCCATGCGCGAGGTTGTCGTAACGGGCGGCGGCACCGGGATCGGGTACGCGATCGCCGCCGCGTTCATCGCGCTCGGTGACCGCGTCACGATCACCGGCCGCCGTGAGCACGTACTGAAAGAGGCGGCCCAGCGGCTCGGCGCCGCGCACGTGGCCTTCGACGCCGCCGACCCGGCCGCGGTCAAGGACGCCGAGGCCCACCTGCCCGGCCATGTAGATGTGCTCGTCAACAACGCGGGCGGCAACACCAACCTCGACCGCGAGCCGTCCGGCGAACTCCCCGACGTGGCCGCGGCCTGGTGGGCCAACCTCAACGCCAACCTGCTGTCCGCCGTCCTGGTCACGACCGCGCTGCTGCCGCGCTTCGGCAAGGGCGGGCGGATCATCTCGATCGGCTCCATCGCCGCCCGCGGCACCGGCTCAGGCTCGTACGGCGCGGCGAAGGCGGCCGTCGAGTCGTGGACCGCCGACCTGGCCGCCGAGCTCGGCCCACGCGGCGTCACCGCCAACGTCGTCTCCCCCGGCCTGGTCGTCGACACCGAGTTCTTCCGAGGCCGCCTGACCGAGGACGGCATCAGGGCCAGGGTCAACAACACGCGCAACGGGCGACCCGCCACACCTGCCGACGTGGCCGAGACCGTACTCTTTCTGGCCTCGCCCGGTGCGAGACATCTGACGGGGCAGGTGGTCCACGTCAACGGAGGGGCGTACCTCGGTAGATAAACTC
Source organism: Nonomuraea endophytica (assembly GCF_014203235.1). Taxonomy (GTDB): domain Bacteria; phylum Actinomycetota; class Actinomycetes; order Streptosporangiales; family Streptosporangiaceae; genus Nonomuraea; species Nonomuraea endophytica. Next base: position 364,232 of record NZ_JACHIN010000001.1, read on the forward strand.
CGTTCCAGCTTGTCGAGGAAGGAAAAGACACCGGTGCACAAGGTTCTCATCGCCAACCGGGGCGAGATCGCCGTACGGGTGGCCCGCGCGTGCAAGGACGCGGGCATCGCCAGCGTCGCCGTCTACGCCGAGCAGGACCTCGACGCCCTTCACGTCAAGACCGCCGACGAGGCCTACGCGCTCGGCGGCCAGTCGCCGGCCGAGACCTACCTCGACATCGCCAAGTTGCTGCGGATCGCCGCCGAGTCGGGCGCCGACGCCGTCCATCCCGGCTACGGCTTCCTGTCCGAGAACGCCGCCTTCGCCCAGGCCGTCATCGACGCCGGGCTGACCTGGATCGGCCCGCCGCCCGCCGCCATCGCGGCGCTGGGCGACAAGGTGCAGGCCAGGCACATCGCCGCCAAGGTGGGCGCGCCGCTGGTCGCCGGCACCAAGGACCCGGTCTCCGGGGTCGAGGAGGTCGTCGCGTTCGCCGAACAGCACGGCCTGCCGATCGCCATCAAGGCCGCGTACGGCGGCGGCGGCCGCGGCATCAAGGTGGCCCGCACGCTGGAGGAGGTCCCCGACCTCTACGAGTCGGCGGTGCGCGAGGCGGTGGCCGCGTTCGGGCGCGGCGAGTGCTTCGTCGAGCGCTACCTCGACCGCCCGCGCCACGTCGAGACCCAGTGCCTGGCCGACACCCACGGCAACGTGGTCGTGGTCAGCACCCGCGACTGCTCGCTCCAGCGCCGCCACCAGAAGCTCGTGGAGGAGGCGCCGGCCCCGTTCCTGTCGGCCGAGCAGGTCGAGACCCTCTACACCAGCTCCAAGGCCATCCTGCGCGAAGCCGGTTACGTCGGCGCGGGCACCTGCGAGTTCCTCGTCGGCCAGGACGGCACGATCTCCTTCCTGGAGGTCAACACCCGGCTCCAGGTCGAGCACCCGGTCACCGAGGAGGTCTCCGGCATCGACCTGGTGCGCGAGATGTTCCGGGTGGCCGACGGCGAGGCGCTCGGCTACGACGACCCGGCGCTGCGCGGGCACTCCTTCGAGTTCCGGATCAACGCCGAGGACGCGGGGCGCAACTTCCTGCCCGCGCCGGGGACGCTGACCGTGCTGCGGGCGCCGTCGGGGCCCGGTGTGCGGCTCGACTCCGGGTACGAGGCGGGGATGACGGTGCCCCAGTCGTTCGACTCGCTGGTGGCCAAGCTGATCGTGACGGGGCGGAGCCGTACCGAGGCGCTGGAGCGCTCGCGCCGGGCGCTGGCGGAGTTCGAGATCGACGGCATGCCGACCGTGCTGCCCTTCCACCGGGCCGTCGTCGAGGACCCGGCCTTCACCGCCGAGCCGTTCGCCGTCCACACCCGGTGGATCGAGACCGAGTTCGACAACACGATCCCGCCCTATTCAGGGGAGATCGCCGCCGGTGAGGCCCCCGTCCGGGAGACGGTGACCGTCGAGGTGGGGGGCAAGCGCCTGGAGGTGGTCCTGCCCGCCGGTCTGGCTACGGCCGGCAGTACGCCCTCGGCGAACACCAAGGCCCCCAAGCGCGGCGCGGGCGGCGCCAAGAAGGCGGCGGCCGGCGGCGACGCGCTCGTCAGCCCGATGCAGGGCACGATCGTCAAGGTCGTGGCCGGGGACGGCGACACGGTGGCGGAGGGCGACACGGTGGTCGTGCTGGAGGCCATGAAGATGGAGCAGCCGCTCACCGCGCACAAGTCGGGCGTCATCACCGGCCTGGCCGCGGCCGTCGGGCAGACGGTCACCTCGGGCGCGACGATCTGCGAGATCAAGGACGCCTGAGGGTTCCGAGCCCGCGCAACGCCCATCCGATGCCCTCCAGCCGGGTAACGTGCGAGATGAGGAACTTTCCCGACCGCCCGTTCGTCCTGAAGGGCGAAGGAGGCTAGCTGCCCATGACCCACTCGCTGCGCCGAGCGGGGGCCGCGACCGCGGCTCTGATCGCCGGTCTACTCGCTGTATTCGCGCTGTCCCCCGCTGCACACGCCGCGGCGCCGCCTGACGCCCAGACCGTCCTGTCCTATTGGAAGGACAAGAAGGATCCGCTCTTCGTGGAGAACGGCTCCGCGTTGACATCCGACCAGCAGTCGGAGATCCGGTCCGCCTTGAAGGACTCCAAGAGCGACATCTACGTCGCGGCGCTGCCCGATGGCTCGGTCACCGACGTGAAGACCTACCTGACCACCCTGGGCAACGCGACGGCCGCGGCGAAGAACAACGCCCGCGTGACCGTCGCCGTGCTCGACGGCAAGACCCTGTTCGCCGGATCGAACTTCGGCCGTAACCAGACTGGTCAGATCGCGACCCTGTCGACGCGCAACAACTCCGACATCGCCGCTGGCATGACGGAGTTCGTCAACCGGATCAACCTGCTGGCCGAGGGCAAGAGCAAGTCCGCGCTGTCGTCCGGTTCGCCCAGCAGTGGCGGCAGCGGCACCGGCGCGCTGATCGGTCTCGGCGCCATCGCCCTGGTGGGTGGCGGCGGCTACTTCCTCTACTCCAAGAACAAGAAGAAGAAGCTCGCCGAGAAGCAGGCCAAGGAACTCGCGATGGTCAAGACGACCGTCGACGAGGACGTCACCAAGTTCGGTGAGGAGATCACCTCGCTCGACACCGACGTCACCCTCGCGGGTGAGGGCGGCCAGCACATCGACGAGTGGCAGCACGCGCTCGACTCCTACGAGAAGGCCAAGACCCAGCTGGCCACGATCGAGCGGTCCGACCAGATCCGCGAGGTCACCCAGACGCTGGAGGACGGCCGCTACTCGCTGGCCGTCGTCAAGGCCAAGGTCAGCAACCAGCCGGTGCCCGAGCGCCGCGCGCCCTGTTTCTTCAACCCGCAGCACGGCCCGTCCGTCCGCGACGTCACCTGGGCTCCGCCCGGCGGCGCGGTGCGCGAAGTGCCGGCCTGCGCACAGGACGCCGAGGCGGTCGAGCGCGGCTTCGATCCGCAGATGCGCGAGGTCATGGTCGACGGCCAGCGCCGTCCGTACTATGACGCGGGCCCGGCCTACCAGCCGTACGCCTACGGCTACTACGGCGGCTTCGGCGACATCATGACCGGCATGTTCATCGGCACGATGATGGGCAGCATGATGGGCGGCTGGGGCATGGGCGGCTACGGCGCGGGCTACTCCGACGCCGGCGCGGGCGGCGACTTCGGTGGCGGCGGAAGCGACTTCGGCGGCGGCGACAGCGGCGGCGGCTGGGGCGACTTCGGCGGCGGCGATTTCGGCGGCGGCGACTGGTAACTCATCTAGTCTCATCTGATAAACACTGCGGGCGCGTCCTCTTGGAGGACGCGCCCGTTGTGTTGAGAGCCTTGTCGCGGTTGCGGGTGTTGAAAGCCTTCCAGCGGTTGCGAGTGTTGACGGCCTTTTAGCGGTTACGGCAAGCCGCCCCCACGCCACCCGCCGACCCGCGCTGGCGCCGATCGTGGGGGTCGCTTCTCACGTCGGACAAACGCGCCGCCGATACGGCCCACCTCGACCGGGTAAGAGGTAAGACCCGGCGAGCCGGTCAGATGCCTATTGCCGCTTCTGGTTGCATGAGGCGGCGGGCTGCCTCGGTGATGCTGCCGGACAGGGATGGGTAGACGGCGAAGGTGTGGGCCAGTTGGTCTACTGTCAGGCGCTGCTGGACCGCTACCGAGACCGCCAGGATCAGTTCTGAGGCTCTGGGGGCCACTACTACGCCGCCCAGGACTATTCCGGTGTGGGGGCGGCAGAAGAGTTTGACGAAGCCGTCGTTGAAGCCCGACATCTTGGCTCGGGCGTTGGTTGCCAGGGGGAGCTTGACGACGTTGGCTTCGATCTCGCCTGCTTCGATCGAGCGCTGGGCCACGCCGACCGCGGCGATCTCCGGGTCGGTGAAGATGTTGGAGGCCACCGTCGCGAGGCGGAGGGGCTGGACGGCCTCGCCCAGCGCGTGCCAGACGGCGATCCGGCCCTGCATCGCGGCCACCGAGGCCAGCATGAGCACGCCGGTGCAGTCGCCCGCGGCGTAGACTCCCGGCGCTGAGGTGCGGGAGACCTTGTCGACCTTGATGAAGCCGTTGCGGTCGAGCTGGACGCCGGCCTCGGCCAGGCCGATGCCGGTGGTGTTGGGGACCATGCCGACCGTCATCAGCGCGTGCGAGCCCTCGGCCACGCGGCCGTCCTCCAACGTGACCAGGACGCCGTCCGCAGTGCGCGTCACCGAGGCGGCCCGGGAGCGGCCCATGACGTTCATGCCGCGCCTGCGGTAGACCTCCTCCAGCACCTCGGCGCCGTCGGCGTCCTCGTTGGGCATCATGCGGTCGCGGCTGGAGACGAGCGTGACCTCGCAGCCCAGGGAGCGGTAGGCGCCGGCGAACTCGGCGCCGGTGACGCCGGAGCCGATGACGATCAGGTGCTCGGGCAGCTCGTCGAGGTCGTAAAGCTGGCGCCAGGTGAGGATGCGCTCGCCGTCGGGCTCGGCGCCGGGCAGGATGCGCGGGGTCGCGCCGGTGGCCACGAGGACCACGTCCGCCCTGATCGTGCGCTCGCCCGCCTTGACGACCTGCGGGTCCACGAGGCGGCCGTGCGCCTTGATGATCTCGACGCCCTCGGCGGCCACCCTGGTCTCGATGTCCATGGACTGCGCCTGGGCCAGCTCCTTCACCCGCTTGTTGACCAGCGGCAGATCGACCTGCGCGACCCCGGCGTCACCGTCGAGCCCGCCGGAGAAGGAGACGCCGAGCGACGGCGCGTCCATGAGGGCCTGCTTGCGGACCGAGGTGGCGATGAGCGTCTTGGACGGCACGCAGTCGGTGAGCACGCAGGCGCCGCCTGGACCGTCCTGCTCGACCATCGTGACCTCCGCGCCAAGTTGCGCGGCTACCAGCGCCGCCTCGTAGCCGCCTGGTCCGCCACCGATGATCACGATCCTAGTCACGTGTCCCATTCTTCCGCATGTCCTGAGCAGCAGGCGAACGGGGCGGGGGCCGGGGCGCTAGTCTTAGCTGCTGTGCCTGTCTACGCCGCATACGGCAGCAACCTGGACCCCGGGCAGATGGCCTTGCGGGCGCCGCATTCTCCAGTCCGGAGCGCGGGCTGGCTGCAGGGCTGGCGCCTGACGTTCGGTGGCCCCGAGGCGCTGGCCACGATCGTCGAGGATCCCGACGAGCACGTCTTCGTGGTGCTCTACGACGTGCCCGAGTTCGACGAAGACTCGCTCGACCAGTGGGAGGGCGCGGCGCGCGGCGTCTACCACAAGGTGCGGCTGCGGGTGCAGACGCTGGAGGGCGAGCTGGTCGCCTGGTTCTACGTCCTCGACGCCTATGAGGGCGGCCTTCCGCCGGCCCGCTATCTCGGCTTCCTGGCCGACGCCGCCGAGAAGGCCGGCGCGCCGGACGACTACGTGAAGGAACTGCGCGGCCGTCCCTGCACGTCTCTCTGACCCCGCCCGCGACACGCCCGGGCGCGCGTGAACACGCCCGGGTGTGCCGCCGGGACGGTCAGCGCAGCGGCTGGTCCTTGGTCTCCTTCAGGGCGAAGACGTAGACGAGCGTCGAGATCAGGGCCAGCGCCGACATGTACCAGGGGAAGGCCCCGGGGTTTCCGGCGTCGATGAACGCGGTCCCGATGAGCGGAGCCGTACCGCCGAAGAGGGCGACCGTGAGCGAGTACGGGAAGCCCGCGCCCGCGGCCCGCACCCGGGTGGGGAAGAGCTCGGAGTTCACCGCGGCCGAGATCGAGGTGAAGCAGCCCAGGAAGACCATGCCGACGCACTGGATGAGTAGCAGGCTGGCGAAGGTGTTGTCGAGCATGCCCAGGAGCGGCACCGGCAGCAGGGTGAAGCCGACGCCGAAGGTGATCAGCAGGGGCTTGCGGCCGATCCGGTCCGACAGCATGCCGAGCAGCGGCTGCAGGATCATGAAGAAGACGAGCGAGATCGTGCCGACGAGCTGCGCTTCGGTCTTGGAGAAGTCGACGGTGATGTTTGCGTAGGTGGGCAGGAACGTGGTCCACGTGTAGTAGGCCACGGTGCCGGCGACGGTGATGCCGACGATGAGGGCGGCCTGCTTGGGGTAGTTGCGCAGGAAGTCGAAGAGCTTGGGCTGGGCGACCTTGCCCTCCTGGATCTCCTGGGCGACCTGCGAGGTCTCGTCGGCGCCCTTGCGGATCCACAGGCCCACGAGGCTGAGCACGGCGCCGATCACGAAGGGGACGCGCCAGCCCCAGCCGTTCATGTCGGATTCGGCCAGCATGACGCCCAGCCCGGCGGCCAGGCCCAAGGCGAGGAGCTGGCCGATGGTCGTGCTGACGTACTGGAAGCTGGAGAACAGGCCGCGGCGGCCGGGCCCCGCCGACTCCACGAGGAAGGTGGTGGCGGCGGCGAACTCACCGCCGACCGACAGGCCCTGGATGAGGCGGGCGAGCGTGAGGATGATCGGGGCGAGGACGCCCGCAGCCTCATAGGTAGGAGTGATCGCGAGCATGAGCGAGCCGACGCCCATCAGCACGATGGTGAAGGTCATCGCGGCCTTGCGGCCGAAACGGTCGGCGAACGAGCCGACCAGCAGGCCGCCGAGCGGCCGCATGAAGAACCCGACCGCGAAGACCCCGTACGTGGCCAGCAGGGGCACGAGGGAGGCGTCCGCGCTCTTGGGGAAGACCTGGACGGAGAAATATGCGGCCAAGGCGGCATAGGCGTACCAGTCGTACCACTCCACCACGTTGCCGATGCTGGCTGCCATGAGCTGGCGGACACGGCTTCTGGGGATGCCGAGCGGCGACTCAGTCGCAGGTGAGGTTGCCACCAGGGGCTCCTTTGCTTACAGGTGAGGTGGTGCCCTACTGTGCAAGTGGACGACCGAAATAGTCAAACATCCAGAGATTTATTTACAAACCCGACATAGAAACGGTTCTCAATGGACGTTCTCGACCGGCGCCTGATCGCGGCCCTGCAGGTCAGCCCGCGCGCGTCCTGGGGTGAGATCGGCCGGGTGATCGGTGAGCACGAGCGCACGGTCGCGCGCCGGCTCCAGCGCGTCATCAACGAGGGCATGGTCCGCGTCACCGCGATCTACGACGACCTGCGCACCGGCCACGGCCGTCCGGTCCATCTGCACGTCCAGGTGCAGCCCGGCGCGTCGGCCAAGGTGGCGGCGGCGCTGAGTGAGCGCGGCGACACCCGTTCGGTCTACTCCCTCACCGGCGAGGCGGATCTCGGCTGCGAGCTGGTCGCCCCGAGCAGGGACATGCTGCACGACATCGTCTCCTCCGAGGTCACCGAGATCAGCGGCGTCCTGCAGACGCGCACCCAGGTCGTCCTGCACACGTTCACCACCGTGGCCGAGTGGCACGCGCCGTTCCTCACCCCCGAGGAGGTCGCCGAGCTGAGTCCCGTCTACAGCGCCGGGCCGCTGCCCGACCAGGACGGGCTCTCCCCGCTGGAGAAGGAGATCGCCGAGCTGCTGGTCGCCGACGGCCGGGCCGCGTTCACCGCGATCGCCGAGCGGCTGGACGTCTCGCTGCCGACCGCCCGCCGCCGGGTCGCCTCGCTGCTCGACCGCAGGCTCCTGCTCCTGCGCGCCGAGATCGAGCCGGCGCTGCTCGGCCTGGAGGTCGAGGCGCAGATCTGGCTGAAGGTCCGCCCGCACGGGCTCGACCAGGTCGGCCTGACGCTGGCCGCGCATCCGGACGTGCGCTACTGCGCCGCCACCTCGGGTACCCACTCGGTCATCGTCCAGGTGGTCGCGGCACACGAGGCCGACCTTTACCGTTTCCTCACGAACGTCGTCGGCCCGATCGACGACGTCACCGACGTCAACGTCACGCTCATCACCCGCGCCCACAAGCGCGGGCACCTCCGCAAGTCCGGTCTGCTCACATTGGAGAGAACATGACGCCCGCTGAGAAGGAAGTAGCCGACCTGTGCGTGGAGCTCATCCGCGTCGACAGCAGCAACTACGGTGACGGCACCGGTCCCGGCGAGCGGGCCGCCGCCGAAGTGGTCATGGCCAGGCTGGACGAGGTCGGCATCGAGTCCACCTACATCGAGAGCGAGCCGGGCCGGGGCAACGTCGTCACCCGGGTGGAGGGCAGCGACTCCAGCCTGCCCGCGCTGCTGGTCCACGGTCACCTGGACGTCGTGCCGGCCAACGCCGCCGACTGGTCGGTCGACCCGTTCGCCGGCGAGGTGCGCGACGGCTACATCTGGGGCCGTGGCGCGGTGGACATGAAGGACATGGACGCCATGATGCTGGCCGTACTGCGGCAGATGAAGCGTGAGGGCAAGAAGCCCAAGCGGGACATCGTCTTCGCGTGGGTGGCCGACGAGGAGGCCGGCGGCGTCTACGGCGCCAAGCATCTGACCGCCCACCACCCCGAGCTGTTCGAGGGCGTCACCGAGTCGATCAGCGAGGTCGGCGGCTACTCGCTGGAGGTCGACCCGTCGCTGCGGCTCTACCTGATCGAGACGGCCCAGAAGGGCCTGGCCTGGATGAAGCTGATCGCCGACGGCACCGCCGGGCACGGCTCCATGCTCAACTCCGACAACGCCGTCACCGAGGTGGCCAAGGCCGTCGCCAGGATCGGCGCCCACGAGTGGCCGATCACGCTGACGCCGACCGTGCGGACGTTCCTCACCGAGGTGGCCGACGCCTTCCAGATCCCGTTCGACCCGGCCGACCCGCAGAACGTGCTGGACAAGATCGGGCCGCTGGTCCGCTTCGTCGGCGCGACGCTGAGCCACACCTCCAACCCGACCCAGCTCGGCGCCGGCTACAAGTCGAACGTGATCCCCGGCCAGGCCACCGCCGTGGTCGACGGGCGCTTCCTGCCCGGCCACGAGGAGGACTTCTTCAAGACCGTCGACTCGCTGATCGGCGAGAAGGTACGCCGCGAGTTCGTGCACCACGACATCGCGCTGGAGACCACGTTCGACGGGGCGCTGGTCGAGTCGATGATCGCGGCGCTCAAGGCCGAGGACCCGACGGCGCGGGCGGTGCCGTACTGCATGTCGGGCGGGACCGACAACAAGACGTTCTTCGCCGACCTGAACATCCGGGGCTTCGGGTTCGTGCCGCTGCGGCTGCCGAAGGACATGGACTTCGCCGCGATGTTCCACGGCGTGGACGAGCGGGTGCCGGTCGAGGCCCTGCAGTTCGGTGTGAGGGTGCTCGACAGGCTGCTCCTAAACTACTGAGGTGAGCAACGACGCCTACACCCTGGCACAGGACGCCGCCGCCGCGCTGAAGGGCGCGGCGGGCGTCGACACCTTCGACGTGGCCCTCGTGATGGGCTCCGGCTGGGTTCCCGCCGCCGACGCGCTCGGACAGACCGTCACCGAGGTGGCCTTCACCGACCTGCCCGGTTTCGCGCCACCCGCGGTGGCCGGGCACGGCGGCAAGATCCGGGTCGTCCGCACCGACGCCGGACGCCACGCGCTGGTCCTGCTCGGGCGCACGCACCTCTACGAGGGCCGCCCGGTCGACAAGGTGGTCCACGGCATCCGCACGGTGGCCGCGGCCGGGGTGAGGGCGGTCGTGCTCACCAACGCCGCGGGCGGCCTGCGGCCCGAGACGCAGAACGTCGGCGACCCGGTCCTGATCAGCGACCACATCAACATGACCGGCGCCAACCCGCTGACCGGCACGACCTTCCTCGACCTGACCGAGGTCTACAGCAAGCGGCTGCGCGCGCTGGTCCGCGAGATCGACCCGGCCATCGCCGAGGGCGTCTACGTCGCCTTCCGCGGCCCGACGTACGAGACGCCCGCCGAGATCCGCATGCTGCGCACGCTGGGCGGCGACCTGATCGGCATGTCCACCGTCCTGGAGGCGATCACCGCCCGCGAGGCCGGTCTTGAGGTGCTCGGCGTCTCCCTCGTCACCAACCCCGGGGCGGGCCTGGCCGGCGAGCCGCTCAACCACGAAGAGGTGCTCCAGGTCGGCAAGGCCACCGCCGCGCGCATGGGCGGTCTGCTGGCCAAGGTGGTCGACCGGGTATGAGCGACCTGCTGAAGCAGGCCCGCGCGTGGCTGGCCCAGGACCCCGACCCCGACACCCGCGCCGAGCTCTCCGACCTCATCGAGCGCGCCGACCTCGACACGCTGACGGCCCGCTTCGGCGCCAAACTCGAGTTCGGTACGGCCGGCCTGCGCGGCGAACTGGGCGCCGGCCCCAACCGCATGAACCGGGTCACGGTCATGCGCGCGGCCGCCGGCCTGGCCGCGGTGCTGGGTCCCGGCAAGCACGTGGTGATCGGCTACGACGCCCGCTACAAGTCCGACGTGTTCGCCCGTGACACCGCCGCGGTGCTGACCGGCGCGGGCATCCACGCCTCGCTGCTGCCCCGGCCGCTGCCGACGCCGGTGCTGGCCTTCGCCGTACGCCACCTGGACGCCGACGCCGGGGTCACGGTGACGGCCAGCCACAACCCGCCCAGGGACAACGGCTACAAGGTCTACTGGAACGACGGCTCCCAGATCGTGCCTCCCGTCGACGGGCAGATCTCCACCGCGATCGACGCGGTGGGCCGGGTGGACGGGCTGCCGCTGGGCGCGCCGTACGAGGAGAGGGGGCTCGACGGAGCCCCCGGGACCTTCACCGAGCTGGGCGAGGACCTGCTCGACGACTACATCGAGGCGGTGACCGCGCTGCCGCTGGGCACGGCGCGGGCGCTGAAGGTGGCGTACACGCCGCTGCACGGCGTGGGCGCCGGCACGCTGACCGGGGCGTTCCTGGCGGCGGGGTTCGCCAGCCCGATGGCGGTCGAGGAGCAGCGCAACCCCGACCCGGCCTTCCCGACCGTCGCCTTCCCCAACCCGGAGGAGCCGGGGGCGATGGACCTGGCGCTGGCGCTGGCCGCCAAGGTCGGCGCGGACCTCGTGCTGGCCAACGACCCCGACGCCGACCGGTGCGCGGCGGGCCTGCCGGTGGGCGACGGCTCGTGGCGGATGCTGACCGGTGACGAGGTGGGCGCGCTGCTCGGCGAGTACGTGATCGCCAACACCACCGGCGACCGGCTGGTGGCGACCACGATCGTGTCCTCCACGCTGCTCGGCAAGATCGCCGCGGCGCACGGGGTGCGGTACACCGAGACGCTGACCGGCTTCAAGTGGATCATGCGGGCCGGAGAGGGCCTGGTCTATGGCTATGAGGAGGCGCTGGGTTATAGCGTCGGCTCCGATGCCGGACTGCCTGTTCACGACAAGGACGGGATCGGGGCGGCGCTGACCGTGGCCGCGATCGCGGCGGAGGCCAAGCGGGCCGGGCGCACTCTCCTGGACCTGCTGGACGACCAGGCCAGGCGCTACGGCCTGCACGCCACCTCACAGCTGTCGGTGCGCGTGGACGACCTGTCGCTGATCTCCGGCGCGATGGCGCGGCTGCGCGCCGAGCCCGCGAAGGAGCTCGGCGGGCGCGTGGTCGAAGGCATCGACGACCTGGCCAAGGGCGAGGGCGGGCTGCCGCCGACCGACGGGCTGCGCTATCGGCTGGCTGACGGGGCGCGGGTGGTGGTGCGCCCCTCCGGCACCGAGCCCAAGCTCAAGTGCTACCTCGAAGTGGTGGTGCCGGTCGAGGACGAGGTGGCGGCGGCCAGGACCAAGGCAGCCGCTGGGCTGGCCGCCCTGGCCGCCGACCTCAAGGTCACGCTGGGTCTTTGAGCCTGAACTGCAGCTCGATCTCCCACTTGTTCATGTCGGGCTGCTCTGCCGGGTTGGTGTGGTAGATCTCCAGGCGCGAACCCCAGTGCTCGCCGTCGGCCTCCTCGGTCATGTCGAAGACGAGGCCAGGCGTGTTGCGCAGCTTCTCGATGACCGGGAAGAGCTGGTCGGGGTGGCCGACCTGGCGGACGCTGGCGTAGCGGCCGGCGGGGAGGGTGGCGGCGACGATGTCGCCCTCCCCCTCGACCGGCCCGGCCACCGGCACGCCCGCCTCGACGTCCAGGTCGCCCTCCATGTCGATGACGTGGAAGCGGAAGAACGGCGCGCCCTCCATGGCCACGCCCTTCGCGACCAGCCAGCCGTAGATCTCCGGGATGCGGTCGGCGACCACGCCGAACGTGGTCAGGGTGATGGTCTTGCGGACGGCCACGTAGTGCCGCTCGGGGAATTCGATGATGTCCATGCTCTTACTTACGGTCGGGACCCCCGAAACTCATCGGCAGGTCGTACAACGGGAACAGATTCGGGTCGAGATACGTGGTCGTACCCCTGATCAGGCCGCCTGACGTCTCCAGGATCACGATCGCGAACGCCTCGCCGTTCAGATACTGGCCGAACGTGTTCGCGCCCGCCCGCACCAGCTTGCTGCCCCGGCAGCCTTCCCCGCCCGAGGCGACCAGCACCGCGCGCATGGCCTCGCGGCCCGCCAGCCACCAGGCGAACGGCGGCATCGACTCGACGGCGTCCTCGTGGGTGAGGGCGACCAGCGTGTCCACGTCGAAACGTTCGAACGCGTCCACGTAACGGGCCAGCAGATCCTCGTCCACCTCCAGGCGCGGCTCGGCCGTGGCGGGCAGGGTCGCCCTGGCCCGCTGGAGCGCGCTGTTGACCGCGGCCACGCTGGTCTCCAGCAGGTCAGCCACCTCGGCGGCCGACCAGGCCAGCACGTCGCGCAGGATCAGGACCGCCCGTTGCCTGGGCGGGAGGTGCTGGAGCGCGGCCACGAAGGCCAGCCGTACCGACTCGCGGGAGATGGCCAGCTCGGCCGGGTCCATGAGCTGGTCGGGCATCGGGTAGACCCAGCGCTCGTACGGGATCGGCACGCCCAGGTCGGCGCCGGGCTCGGCGGCCGGGCCCAGGTCCATGGCGCGGGCCCGGCGCCGGGCGCTGCGCAGCATGTCGACGCAGACGTTGGTGGCGATGCCGTACAGCCAGGGGCGCAGCGCGCCGCGCTCGGGGTCGAACGTCTTCCAGGCCCTGGTCAGGGTCTCCTGGACGGCGTCCTCTGCCTCGAAGCCTGAGCCGAGCATGCGGTAGCAGTACCCGGCCAGCTCCTTGCGGTGGCGCTCCAGCTCGATCACGTCACCTCGATCTGCAGCTCGGTGACCCATTCGTCGCGGTTGTCCGGGCAGTGGAGTGAGACCTCGCGCGACAGGCTCAGGGCGCGGTAGCCGTTGTCCTCGATCCAGTGGGCCAGAGCCTGCATGGTCGGGCCGACGTTCTCCATCGAGCCGGTGTGGATGATCGTGGCGGCGGTCTCGATGCCGGGCAGGTTCAGGAAGTCGACGTCGGCGCCCTCGGAGACCCCCACCTCGACGGCGGCGTGGACCATCACGGTGCCGTCGTCCTGCTGGAGGTAGTAGGCGCAGCCCGGCCCGGTGATCTTGATGCCCGCCTCGTGGAGGCGCTTCATCAGCTCGGCGTAGAGCGGCTGGATGACCGGACCGATGTCCTCGCCGTCGTAACTGGCCGCCCGGCCGCTGAGCTCGGCGACCCGCAAAGGGGCGACCTTCTTGAGCACGACCTCGTCGGTGCGCATGTGCCCTTCCCTCTCTATCGTGCGGAGCCTCGCCTCCACCCCGCGCAACCTGGCCAGATCGGCGCTGATCTGCTCCTCTATCTGGGCGCGGCGCAGGCGTACCATGCCGTGCAGCTCTTCCGTGCTCACCTTGTCGTCGAGGATCGCGCCCACCTGCTCCAGCGTGAAACCGAGGTCCTTGATCGCGACGATCCGGTTGAGCCTGGACAGCTGGGCTGCCTGGTAGGAGCGGTAGCCGGTGGCCGGGTCCACGTGCGCGGGCCTGAGCAGCCCGATCGCGTCGTAGTGGCGCAACATGCGCACCGACACCAGCCCCAGCCTGGCGAAGTCTCCGATGCTGAACATGACGCCCCCAGATGTAGCCCCTCACACGGTGTCAGGGTCAACACTACGATGCCCGCATGCCCCGAACCTCCCTGTTCGTCGTGATCCTGCTGCTCACGGGGTGCGGGGCCGCGCCACCGTCGTCGTCACCCCCGTCCTCGTCACCCCCGCGCTCGGCCTCTCCATCCGTGCCCTCGGCCTCCCCGTCCGGGCCGTCGGCCTCCCCGTCCGGGCCCGCGCGGGCGACGGGCGCGCGGCCCGATGACGTCGACGGTGACGGCTTCTCCGACCTGGCCTTCCAGCTCGACACGGCCGACCCCGCACGCCTGGTCATCGTGTACGGCTCCCGCCGCGGCCTCGGCCCGGGGCGGCGTACCGTGCTGGGCAGGTTCGTCCCGTGGCTCATCGACGGCGGCCTCCACGCCGACCTCGACCGCGACGGCTACGGTGACGTGCTCGCCTTCGGCGCGCCGGAGGGCCAGGACCGGCCGATGCTGCCCAGCGTGTTCTGGGGCGGCCCGGCCGGGATCCCGGCGGACGCGCTGCCCACCCCGATCCGGCCCCCGGTCGCCGGCGACGCCGGAACACACCGCGCGATCACCGGCGACTTCGACGGCGACGGCGCCGCCGACATCGCCATGGCCTTGCCAGGCGAAACCCCCTCCGACCTTGGCCCGAACCCCAGCTCTTCCGGTCCGGGGCTGGGGTTGTTGTTCGGGCCGTTCGATCGGGCGGGGACGCCGGCTCGGCGGACGGTCCGGGCGTCTCCCACCGGGGAGGAGTTCTGGCACATGACGGCCGACCGGATCGGCGGGTGGCCGAGCGGGCTGGTGGCCTTCGAGGGTGACGACGGCGAGCAGCGGTCCGGCTGGCTGCTCGCCGGTCGCCGCGGTGGGCCCGCCGCGCAGGCACGCAAGCTCACGCCCGGCATGGCGGCGGCCTTCGGCGACTTCGACGGTGACGGGGTCAGGGATCTGGCCGCCGGTGACGACGGCTCGCGTAACAACGAGCCGGGCGACGAGACCGAGCCGCCCGAGGTGGACCGCACGCTGACCGTCTACTACGGCGACGGGCGGGAGCGCCGGTTCAAGGGCGCCAACGGCCAGGCGATCGCGGCCGACCTGAACGGCGACGGCCACGACGACCTGATCTTCGGCCGGGCCGACGGCGGCTCTCTCCCACGGGTGCACTGGGGCGGTCCCGACGGCCTGGGCCCCGGGCAACCGCTCCCCGGCGCAACAGGCACCCCGCTGACCAGCGGCGACTATGACGGGGACGGCGACGGCGAGGCGGTCCTCATGCACGAGGGCAGGATCCAGGTGACCGACGGCAAGCGGATCGTGGCCTCCTTCGACGCCACCTGAGCACTCAGGCCCGGCCGCCCTGCCTCCTGCGCGTACGGCGGAGCAGTACCAGAAAGAACGGCCCGCCCATCAACGCCGTCAGCACCCCGATCGGCAGCTCCGCCGGCGGACCGACGGTCCTGGCGACCAGGTCGGCCAGGACCAGCACGCACCCTCCGGCCAGCGCGGAGGCGGGCAGCAGGACCCGGTGACCGGGACCGGCGACCAGCCTGATCAGGTGGGGCACCACCAGGCCGACGAACGAGATGGCTCCGGCCGCCGCCAGCGCGGCGCCCTTGCCGGGCTCGCGCACGGCCTCGGCCACCTGCTCGATCTTGCCGGGCACCTCGTCGACCGAGGCGGCGCCGGTGGGCACCAGGACGATCCGCATCCCGGCCCCCTTCAACTGCTCGATCACCGGGGGCGGCCCGGCGTCCTCGGTGCCGACGAGCACACTGGGCTTGAGCGACAGGATGCCCTCGGCCGCCAGCGCCCGCTGGTAGCCGATCCGCGCCTTGCCCTTGGCCTCCGGCAGTCCCATCGCGGACAGGTCCACGCCGACGACCTTGTCGGCCAGGCCGAGCTTGAAGACGATCTCGGCGACGTCGCCGGTGAGCGGGACGATGCGCGCGGACGGCGTGGCGGCCGAGGTGGCGGGGGCGGCCGCGGAGCCTTGCGCGTTTCCGCAGCCCGCGAGCGCGATCACCGCCACTCCGAGTAGTGCCACAAGTCCGCGCTTCACGATTTTCCACTCTATGGTTAGGTAAGCCTTACCTAATCAGATGGCTCGAGGAGGTCAAGAATGGCACTGGTTACCGATCGTTCGGTCGGCTAGGCTCCTACCAAACGTTCGGTAGGAGACATGGATACAGGACTACGCATCAGAACCGCCGCGATGCGGCTCTTCGCCGGCCAGGGCTACGCGGCGACGAGCATCAGAGACCTCGCGCGGGCCGTCGACATGACCAACGCCGGCATCTACCACCACGTGGCCAGCAAGGAGGCCCTGCTCGCCGACCTCATGCGGCTGAGCCAGCTCGGCCTCATCGACGCCACCGACCGCCAGCTCGCGAACCTGCGCGACCCCGCCGAGCGCCTGGCCGCGCTCATCACCTCGCTCACCGCCATCCACGCGCTCAACCCGATGACCACCCGCGTCATGGACGGCGAACTGCGCTCGCTCACCACCGGCTCCAGCCCCCGCGACGAGATCATCGCCCTGCGCGACCTCTACGAGCAGCGCTGGAAGAGCGCCCTGGCCGACGGAGTCCAGCAAGGCGCCTTCCACGTCGCCGACCAGAAGCTGACCAGGCTCGCCCTGATGTCCATGTGCACCGGCACCAGCGAGTGGTACCGCCCCGACGGCGAGTCCACGCTGGAGCAGGTGTGCGCCGAGTTCGTGGCGATCGGGCTGGCCGCGGTCCGTTCGCCCGCCCAGGTGACCATGCGGCTTGATCTCACCCTGCTGCCCGAATACCCATGGGAGCCCCATGACGATCCCCGCGTTGCTCCGGCAGGCCGCACGACTCCATAAGGACCGCCCGTTCCTGATCTTTCCCGACCGCACGCTCGGGTTCGCCGAGGTCGACGAGCGCACCGACCAGCTCGCGGGCGCCCTGGCCGACCATGGCGTACGGCCCGGCGACCGCGTGGCCATCATGCTCGACAACGTCCCCGGCTGGCCCATCGGCTGGCTGGCCGCGCTGAAGGCCGGAGCGATCACGGTCCCGGTCAACGCCCGCTACCGCTCGGCCGATCTGGCCCACGTGCTGCGCGACTCCGGCGCGGTGGTGGCGCTGACCTCGCCGGACTACGCCCCGTTCATCCGCGAAGTCGGCGTGCCGGTGCTGGAGGAGCGCGCGGGCAAGGCGCCGGAGGTGTCGATCGATCCTTGGGACATCGCCACCTTCTCCTACACCTCGGGCACCACCGGCTTCCCGAAGGCGTGCATGCTGCCCCACGACTACTGGACGCGTACCGCGGAGATCATGGCCGAGCACGTGGGCTTCCGTGAGGACGACGTGGTCATGGTGGCGCAGCCGTTCTCCTACATGGATCCGCAGTGGATGGCGCTCATGTGCCTGGTGGCCGGGGTGCCGCTCGTGGTGCTGCCGCGTTTTTCCGCCTCCGGGTTCTGGCCGGCCGCCCGCCGCCACGGGGCCACGGTCACGTACGTGCTGGGCACGATGCCGACGCTGCTGTTCAAGCAGCCGCCGCACGAGCTCGACCGGGACAACAGGATGCGGCTGGTGATGTGCTCCGGCATCCCGGCCAAGCTGCACGCCGCGCTGGAGGAGCGCTGGGACGCGCCCTGGCGGGAGCTGTACGGTTCCACCGAGAGCGGCTCCGACCTGCTCGTCCGCCCGGACGACGAGCGTACGGTCGGCACCGGCGCCATGGGCTGCGCGCCGCCGGGCAAGGAGGTCAAGGTCCTGGCCGAGGACGGGCAGCCGGGCGAGATCGTGGTGCGCGGCACGCCGATGATGCGCGGCTACTGGAACCACCCCGACGCCACCGCCCACGCCTTCCGCGACGGCTGGTTCCACACCGGCGACCTGGGCTTCCGCGACGAGCACGGCTACATCCACCACGCCGGACGACTGAAGGACATGGTACGGCGGGGCGGCGAGAACATCTCCTGCGCCGAGGTCGAGACCGTCCTGGCCCAGCACCCGGCGGTCCGGGCGGCAGCGCTGGTCCCGGTCCCCGACGACCTGTGGGGCGAGCTGCCCAAGGCGTTCATCCAGCTCAACCCCGGCCACGACGCGGACCGCACCACGGCCGCCGAGGTCATCGCGCACGCCCGCGAACGGCTGGCCAGGTTCAAGATCCCGGCGTTCGTCGAGTTCGTGACCGGCTTCTCCTACACGCCGTCCCAGCGCATCGAGAAACGCCACCTGCTCCACCCCGAACGCGACCAGCGCGCCGGGTCCATCGCCATCGAGACCCCGAGGGAGACCACATGATCGACGTCAGCACGCGCGGCGAGGTGACGGTGATCACGCTGCGCCGGCCGGAGAAGCTCAACGCCCTCACCTCCGACATGCGGCTACGGCTGGCGGCGGCGGTCCGCGAGCACGGCCACGGCGGTCGCGGCATCGTGGTGACCGGCGAGGGCCGGGCCTTCTGCGCCGGCGAAGACCTGCACGAGGCGGCGGGCAAGTCGCTGCTGGAGGAGGTCGAGACGTTCCACGACCTGACCAGGGCGGTGCTGGAGACGACGGTGCCGGTCGTGGCCGCGGTCAACGGACTGGCCGTGGGCGGCGCCGCCGAGTGGACGCTGTGCTTCGACTCCCGCGTCGGCTCCCCCTCGGCCGGCTACTTCCTCCCGGAGAACGGCATCGGCCTGTCGATCTCCAACGCCTCCAGCCTGCTCCTGCACCGCGTCGTGGGCGGCCGGGCGCTGCGGATGGTGCTCGACTCGGCCCGGCTGGACGCCGGCGAAGCTCTGGCGGCGGGGCTGCTGGACGAGATCGTGGCGCCGGAGTCGCTGGTGGAGTCGGCCGTCGGCCTGGTCGAGCGCTGGACGGAGCCGGGGACGGCGACAGCCGTACACCTGAGGTTGCTGCGGCCCGCGCTTGAGGACGTCGAGCGCGCCTTCGCGCGGGAGACGGAGGCGGCGCGGGAGGTGGAGGAGTCGGGCATCGCCAAGGACGGCATGCGGCGCTTCGCCGCACGCGCCCGCTGAGCGGTCAGGGGACGCCTGCTGAGCGGTCGCGGGACGCCTGCAGCGGTCAGGGGACGATGACGGCGGCCACCACCAGGGCCAGCGCGACGCCGACGACCACCAGGGAGTCGACGGCCCACGTGGTGGTCACCGGGCCCGCCTCCTGCTTGCGGTGGCGGGCCGCCTCGGCGCGCTCGGTGATCTGGTCGCCCACCCAGTCGGCGTGGGTCTTCCCGGCGAACGCCTCCTGCGCCGCCTGCTCGGCCTTGGTCACGGTCGGCTCGGTCCTGAGCCGGCCGCGCCTGGCCGGAGCCAAGCCCCGGCCCTGGGCCTTGGCGCGTTCGCGGGCGGTGGCGGTCGGCGTCCAGAGCCGCACGGACTCCTCGCCGCCGGCCTGGCCGACGGTGATGGCGTGCGAGACCGTCACGTCGCCGACCGACGCCCACGGCATCACGGTCGTGCGGAACGGGTTGCGGACGGTCAGCGCCCGCTCCTGCAGCAGCGTGACCGGGCGCAGCGCGATGAGGTAGATGAGCGCGGTCAGCACGCCCAGCACCGCACCGGCGACCATCGAGGACTTGCCGGAGTAGCGCATGGTCAGGTCGACGGCGTTGGCCGCGACGAACACCACCCACACCCACCCGAGCACATAGGCGAACTTGGAGCGGAAGGCCTGTTTCATGACTGCCACTTGAGCTGCGCGAACCCCGGTTTGATCACACCGTTGATGAGCGCGAGCCGCTCGTCGAAGGGGATGAACGCCGACTTCATCGCGTTCACCGTGAACCACTGCAGGTCATCCCAGCCGTAGCCGAACGCCTCGACCAGCTTGACGAACTCCTCCGAGACGCTGGTGCGGCTCATGAGCCGGTTGTCGGTGTTGACCGTGACCCGGAAGTGGAGGCGGCGCAGCAGCCCGATCGGGTGGTCGGCGATGGAGGCGGCGGCGCCGGTCTGCAGGTTGGAGGTCGGGCACATCTCCAGCGGGATGCGCTTGTCACGCACGTACGCGGCGAGCCGGCCGAGCTTGGCCGAACCGTCGTCGGCCACGGTGATGTCGTCGATGATGCGGACGCCGTGGCCGAGCCGGTCGGCGCCGCACCACTGGATCGCCTGCCAGATCGACGGCAGCCCGAACGCCTCGCCCGCGTGGATGGTGAAGTGCGCGTTCTCCCGCTGCAGATACTCGAACGCGTCCAGGTGACGGGTGGGCGGGTATCCGGCCTCGGCCCCGGCGATGTCGAAGCCGACCACGCCGACGTCGCGGTAGCGCACGGCCAGCTCGGCGATCTCCATCGAACGCGCCTGGTGGCGCATGGCCGTCAGCAGCGTGCCGACCTTGATGCCGCGGCCCTCCGAGCCCTGCCGGAAGCCCTCAAGCACCGCCTCGACGACCTGGTCGAGGCTGAGCCCGGTGGTGGTGTGCTGCTCGGGCGCGTAGCGCACCTCGGCGTAGACGACGCCGTCGGCGGCCAGGTCTTCGGCGCACTCGGCGGCCACCCGGACCAGCGACTCGCGCGACTGCATGACGCCGACCGTGTGGTCGAAGGTCTCCAGGTAGCGCACGAGCGAGCCGGAGTCGGACGCTTCCTGGAACCATTCGCGCAGGTTGGCCGGGTCGTTGGTGGGCAGCCGGTCATAGCCGGACTCGCGGGCCAGATCGACGATCGTCTCGGCCCGCAGACCGCCGTCGAGATGGTCATGGAGCAGGACTTTCGGCGCGCGCCTGATCTCGTCTGGGGTCGGCTGCTGGCTCATCTCGCCATCATAATGTGCCTTGATGGCCATCCTCATCGGACGAGAACACCCCGCCGCGATTCTGCGCGGCGAGGTCGGACGCGCGCTCACCAGCCACGGCTCACTGGTGCTGGTGACCGGCGAGGCGGGCGTCGGCAAGAGCACGCTGGTCGCCGAGGCGGCCGGGCACGCGGTGGCCGCCGGCGCCCAGGTGCTGAGCGCCGCCTGCTGGGAGGGCGAGGGCGCCCCCGGCTACTGGCCGTGGGTGCAGGTCGTGCGCAGGCTGAACCCCGCCGCCGACGTCTTCGAGTCCGCGCGCACCCCCTTCGAGCTCTACGACGCGGTGACCGCCCAGCTCGTCGCCCTCTCCCGCGAGCGGCCCGTGGTGATCGTGCTGGAGGACCTCCACTGGGCCGACGCCGCCTCGCTCAAACTCCTGGAGTTCGTGGTACGGCACGCCTGGTTCGAACGCATCCTGGTGATCGGCACGTACCGGGAGGGCGAGGCGGAGCTGCCACCGGAGCTGAAGGCGACCACGCTGGCCCTGTCCGGCCTCGGCCGCGAGGAGGTCGGCGAGCTGGTCGCCAGGACCACCGGGCTGCGGCCGGACGACGAGTTGGTGACCGAGATCCACCGGCGCACCGGCGGCAACCCGTTCTTCGTCGAGCAGGCGGCCCGGTTGTGGCAGGGCGGCAGCCCGCTGGACACGATCCCGGCCGAGGTGCGCGCGGCGGTGGAACGCCGCCTGTCGCGGTTGTCGGGCGAGGTGCGGGAGACGCTGCGGGCCGCTGCGGTGCTGGGGCGGGAGTTCGCGGACGAGGTGCTGGC
The DNA here is from genome assembly GCF_014203235.1 of Nonomuraea endophytica. Taxonomy (GTDB): domain Bacteria; phylum Actinomycetota; class Actinomycetes; order Streptosporangiales; family Streptosporangiaceae; genus Nonomuraea; species Nonomuraea endophytica. The sequence goes on from NZ_JACHIN010000001.1 coordinate 385,584, forward strand.
CGCGAGCGTGGGGCGGGGCGCGGGGAGTTCGGCGCCGGGCGTGGCGGCGGGTGTTGGGCGGGGGGTGGCCGTGCCGCTCGGGCAGGCGGTGGCGGCCAAGCTGGTCGCGCCCTTGGGAGAGGGGCGGCACGCGTTCGTGCACGATCTGGTGCGCGAGACGCTTTACGCGGAGCTGGACGAGGCGGGCAGGCGGGCCGGGCACGCGGCGGCGCTGGCCGCGCTCGGCTCCACGGCCGCCTACCCGGCTTCGCTGGCCCATCACGCTTATCTGGCCGAGGTGCCTGAGGCGCCCGCCCTTCTGCTGGCCGCCGCCCTGGACGCCGAGGCGCGGCTGGCCGACGAGGAGGCCGTGGGGCACTACCGGCGGGCTTTGGAGCTGGTGCCCGGGGCGGAGCGGGCCCGCCGTACAGGGATCGAGCTCGACCTCGGGCTGACGCTGCAGCGGATCGGCGAGCACGAGGAGGGCGGACGCGCGATCGAGGCGGCCATCGCGGCGGCCCGCGAGCTCGACGACCCCGGCCTGCTCGCCCACGCCGCGCTCAAGCTCTACCACCTCGGCTTCCCCGACTTCGTGCGCGAGGCGCACCGGCGGCTGGTGCGCGGCGAGGCCGCCTCCACGTCCGCTGACGACGTGGGCGAGCAGCTGAGCGGCCTGGCCGCCGACCGGGCCAGGCACGCGGGTGACGATCAGGCGCTGGGGTTCACGTTGCTGGCCCGGTTGTCGGCGATCTGGCGGCCGGGCACGGCCGAGGAGCGGGTCGCGCTGGCGGACGAACTGGCCGAGGTCGCCACCAGGGCCAACGACACCCAGCACCTGCTCCACGCCCTGTCCTGGCGGGCCAGCGCGCTGCTCGAACTCGGCGATCCCGCCCACACCGCCGCCGACCAGGACTTCCTCCGGCAGGCCGAGCGCTCGGGACTGCCGCTGTTCGAGCACGAGGCCATGGTGATCAGGACCAGGCACGCGCTGCTCCAAGGCCGCTTCGACGAGGCCAGGGCGCTGTCGGAGACCACCCGCGAACTCGGCGAGCAGCCCTACGTCAGCGGCGCCGAACTACGCTGGACCCAGATGCTCTCGGCCGCCCTGCTCCAGGGCCGCTTCGACGAGGCCGACGCGCTGCTGGCCGAGATGCGCGCCGCCCGCAGCCCCAACCTGCCCCTCTTCGCCGGCGTCACGGCCGCCGAACGCGGCGACGCCCGCGGCGCGCTCAACCACCTGACCCGGCTCATGGCCGGCGGCGAGGACCTGCTGACCTGGATGGCGCCGCTCTGGCTCCGTTTCCAGGCACAGGCCGCGGCGCTCTCCAAAGACCCCGAACTCTGCCAGAACGCCCGCGAGGCCATCGCCCCCCACCTCGGGCAGTGGGCGGTGACCTCGACCATCGTCGTGGACGGCCCGTTCGAGCACTGGGCCGCGGTGCTCGACGCCGCCCAGGGCCGCTGGCGCGCCGCAGCCGACGGCTTCACCGCCGCCTACCGCGCCGCCGACCGCCTCGGCTCCCGCCCGTGGTCGGTCCTGTCCCGCGCGCACCTGGCCGAGGCCCTCCTCGCCGCCGGCGAGGACCCGGGCGCGCTGCTCGCCGACGTCGCCCGCGAGGCCGAAGAGCTGGGGATGCGGGTACGGCTGCCGCAGCGCGCGGCCAGCGTCTTCCGGCTGGACGGCGACGTGTGGACGCTGACCTTCGCCGGCCGCACCGCCCATCTCCCCGACGCCAAGGGCCTGCGTGACCTGAGGACCCTGATGGGCAGTCCTGGCACCGACATCCCCGCCGTCGAGCTGCTGAACCCGGCGGGCGGGGCCGAGGCGGTGGCCGCCCGGCGCATGGGCGGCGACGCGGTCCTCGACGACGAGGCCAAGGCCCAGTACCGGCGGCGCCTGGAGCTCCTGGACGACGAGATCGACCGGGCCTCCGTGCGCGGGAACGACCAGCAGGTCGCCGCCCTGGACGCCGAACGGCAGGCGCTGCTGTCCGAACTCCGCAAGGCCGTGGGGCTGGGCGGCCGCTCGCGCCGGCTGGGCGACGAGGCGGAGCGGGCCCGCAAGGCCGTCACCAACCGCATCCGCAACACCCTGCGCCAGCTCGACGACCGCCACCCCGACCTGGCCGCCCACCTACGCGCCAGCATCTCCACCGGCGCCACCTGCCGCTACCAACCCCCCGACCCCATCACCTGGACCTGGTAACCCAACACCCCATCCCCGAGAACCCGAGATGCCCGACGCCCGGATCCCCGGAACACCTCGCCTCGGACCCGTCAGCGGCCGGGTCAGCTGTGGGAGTTCTGGGTGGTGGGGTCAGGGGCGGAAGGCGGCGGCGTTTTCCTGGGCCCACTGGGCGAAGGTGCGGGCGGGACGGCCGGTGACTTCTTGGACCGTGGGCAGGATCGTGGAGCCCGCGGCCGGGGGGTTGGTGCCGAGCATGACCGCGAACTCGATGGTCTCCTCGTCCATCCCCCAGGCGGCCATGCGCTCCCGGAGCTGCGCCTCGGTCAGCGGTTCGAAGCGCAGATCGCGCCCGGTGGCCTCGGCGAGCAGCCGTACCCGCTCGGAGGGGGTGGTGAGCTCGGGACCGGTGAGCAGGTACGTGCGGCCCTCGTGCCCGGGGGAGGTCAGGGCGGCGACCGCCACGGCGGCGATGTCGGCCTCGTGCACCAGGGCGCCGGGGTGGTCGCCGAAGACCCGGATCACGCCGTCGGCACGCGCCTCGTCCTGCCAGTCGAAGGCGTTCGCCATGAACTCCACGCCCTGCAACTGGGTCCAGGGCAGCGAGCTCTCGCGCAGGGCCGCCTCGACGCTGCCCTCGTCCCAGCTGCTCAGCACGGAGACGCGTTCGACCCCGGCCTTGGCGGCGAGTTCGACGATCTCCTTGCCGTTGGGCAGCAGCGGCAGGCCCTCGCCGCCCACGGTGATGAGGTGCAGGGCGGTGACGCCGTCGAACGCGGGCGCCAGCGACTCGATGACCTGGAGGTCTCCGGCGGCCACCTCGACGCCCGCGGGGAAGGTGGCGCGGGACGGGTCGCGGGTCAGCGCGCGTACGCGCTCGCCCCGCTCGACCAGCTGGGCGACGATGTGGCGGCCCACGCTGCCGGTGGCGCCGGTCACGAGAATGGTCATGGTGTCCTCCTGGTGAGCAGTTCCGTTCTCACTCAGGGGGCGCTACATCGGATGTAGCGGGCGCTAGTCGCGGTGCGCCGCGTCGGGCGAGAAGGCGGGCAGGCAGACGGCGACGTATTCGGCGCCCTCGGGCCCGCAGCTGTAGCGGACCTTCTCCCCGGCCTCCGTCACGATCGACTGGCCCGCGCGCACCTCGGTGGTGCCTTCCGCGTGCTCGACGAGGACGGTGCCGCGCAGGACCACGGTGTATTCGGTGAACTCGGGCGTCTGGGCGGGCTCGTCCCAGCCGGGCGGCGCCACCATGTGGGCGATCGAGATCGCCTCGTCGCCGCTGTTCACGCGGCCGACATGCTCGTCGATGACCTTGCCGCCGGGCACCGGAATCCGGGTCGCCCCTTCGATCTTTCTGACCACGGAAGTCAGTGTGCCACGTCGATGACCAGCCGGTTGGGCCGGTGCTGCTCGGTGACCTCGTACCCGGCGCGCCGGTCGAGCGCGATGCCCACCCCCACGCGCCCCTCGAAGTCGCCGGTCTTGACCACGCTGCTGACGTTGCCGAGGTCGGCCTGGAAGATCGGGCCGCCGGTCCAGGTGGGCTTGCCCTTGGCGGTGTGCGCGTCGGCCGGGGTGATGATCACCTGCAGGTACGCGCCGCCCTCGACGTCGATCGGCTTGCCGGAGCCGTCCTCGACGAGTTCGTCCACCCAGGTGACCGTATAACCGGGCATCTTCCCCTTGAGGTCGACGACCACGCGGTCGAAGTTCGGGTGGGTGGCGTAGCGGACGCCGGTCACGACGGCGGCCACGCCGCCGGAGCGGTCGACCTCGATCTCCGCGGTGCCGGTGGGGGCGGGCTCCTGCGGGGAGGCGGGCGGCGAGCTGGTGGTGGAAGTGGGCGCGCCGGTGGTGGGCGCGCCGGTCGGAGGACTGGCCGTGGCCGTGGTGCCGCCGGTGCGGGCCGTACCGCATCCACACAGTACGGCGAGGCACAGCAGGGCCGCGAAGCTGCGTGTGGGCCGCATACCCGGTGTATGCCCAGCGAAAGGGCCCCGCACCCGGCGGGGCCCTTCACGAACTGGGTCAGACCGTCTCGTACACCTTGGTCTCGTCGGCCTTGACAGCCGGCGCCGAGCGGAAGCGGAGGCCGGTCAGCGCGATGCCGAGCCCGACCACGCCCAGGATGAGCGAGACCACGATCCCTCCGCGCAGGGCCTCGATCGACAGGGTGCCGCCCGAGGTGAGCACGGCGGTGACCACGGCGAGCACGACCGCGCCACCGACCTGGCCCGAGGTGTTGAGCAGGCCGGAGGCGAGCCCTTGCTCGTCGTCGTGGACGCCGTTCGTCGCCTGGATGTTGAGCGACGGGAACGACAGCGCGAACGCGATGCCGAGCAGGACCATGCCGGGCAGCACCATCCCGAGCACGCTGGGCGCGGTGGAGATGCCGACGAAGAAGAAGGCGTATCCGGCGGCCAGCGCGGCCGAGCCGATCGTGATCAGGCGGGCGGTGCCGAAGCGGTCGGCGAAGTCGCCCATCTTGGTGGAGGTCAGCGCGACCAGGATTCCGGCGGGCAGGAAGGCCAGCGCGGTCTCCATGGCCGACCACTTGAGCAGGTTCTGGAAGTACTGCATGGCGACGAACTGGAAGCCGACGTAGGAGCCGAACAGGATCACCAGTCCGAGGTTGGCCCTGACGATGGGGCCGGAGCGCAGGATGCCGAGCCGTACCAGCGGGTGCTTCATCCGCAGTTCGGCGAAGACGAACAGACCGAGCAGCAGGACGGCGACGGCGAGTGAGCCGAGGGTGCGCAGCGAGGTCCATCCGGCCTCGGGGGCCTGCACGACGGTGAAGACGAGCAGCAGCATGGAGGCGGTGATCAGCACGGCGCCGATCAGGTCGTGGCCGCCTTCCGCCCGCTCCTCCTTGACCTTGGGCAGCACCTTCAGCGCGGCGATCAGCGCGATGATCGCGACCGGCACCGGCATCAGGAACGTCCAGCGCCAGCCCAGCTGGGTCAGCACACCGGACAAGACGAGGCCAAGAGAGAAACCGCTGGCGCCCGAGGCGGTGAACACGCTCAGCGCCTTGTTGCGCTTCGGCCCCTCGGGGAACGTCGTGGTGATGATCGACAAAGCGGCGGGCGCGGTGAACGCCGCGCTCACGCCCTTCACAAATCGGGCGGCGATCAGCAGGGCGCCGTCGTCGACGATGCCACCCAGAAGGGAGGCCACCGCGAAGACGCCCAGAGCGACCAGGAACACCCTGCGTCGCCCAAGCAGGTCAGCCGTCCTGCCGCCAAGGAGCAGAAGACCGCCATATCCGAGCACGTATCCGCTGACAACCCATTGCAGAGAAGAAGTAGAGAGCCCCAGGTCGTGCTGGATGGCGGGCAGCGCCACGCCGACCATCGACACGTCGAGGGCGTCGAGGAAGATCACTGCGCAGAGCACGACGAGCGCGCCCCAACGGGAAGAGGAAGTGGACATGGGATGGAACATTACATGCAACTGCATCAAATGCAACAGCATTTAATTCCATTGCATGAGATTTATCGGGATGGTAACCTCCGCGTCATGGACGAGGAGTTCGTGGTCGGGACCTGGCACTACGTCCTGGCCAAGCACGCGAAGGCCATGTGCTCGCTGGAGCGCGAGCTGGGCGAGAAGCACGATCTGGGCGCCAGTGAGTTCGAGGTGCTCGACCGGATGATCCGCCACGACGACAAGCTGCGCGTCCAGGCGCTCTGCGGCGAGGTCCACCTCAGCCAGAGCGCGCTCTCCCGCGTGATCGCCCGCCTGGAGAAGGCCGATCTGGTCACCAGGCTCGTCTGCGACGTCGACCGGCGGGGCGTCTTCGTGATGATCACGGATGAGGGCCGCCGGCGGTACGCCGAGGCCCTGCCCACCCATCGCGCGGTGCTCCTGGAGATCTTCTCCGACGCCCCGGTCCCGGTCCCGGTCTCCTAGGCGCCGGTCCCCCACGCGGTCCGCTCGGCGTAGGCGCGGAAGGTGCCCGGCTCACGGCCGAGCACCCGCCGCACACCGTCGGACAGCACCGCGCCCCGGCCGAGCCTGATGTGCTCGAACAGGCTCTCCACCCCGGTCGCGAACGCCTCGGGGTATCCGCGCGCGACGAGTTGCCGCCGTACCTCCTCGCCGTCCACGGACCTGAAGACGATGGTACGGCCGGCCGCCCGCGCGATCTCCGCCACCGCCTCCCCCCAGGTGATCGCCTCGGGCCCGGACAGGTCGTAGATCTCCCCCGCGTGGCCGGGCTCCGTCAACGCCACGGCGGCCACGTCGGCGACGTCGTCCAGGTCCACGAACGGCTCCCGCCCGTCCCCGGTGGACAGGCTCACCTCGCCCGCGGCCACCGGCTCGCTGAGCAGCGGATCCTCGCTGAAGTTCTGGGCGAACCAGGTCGGGCGCAGGATCGTCCACTCCGCCCCGGACTCCTGGACCGCCTTCTCGCCGGCCAGCCCGCCGCCTTCGCCGAACTCGCCCCACACCCGCGCCGACAGCAGCACCAGCCGCTCGACGCCCTGGGCCACGGCCAGTTCGCCGAAGGCGCGCAGCCGTTCGGCCGCGTCGCTGGTCTGCGCGTCGACCAGGTAGGCCGCGCGTACGCCCGCGACGGCCGCCTCCCAGGTCGTCTCGTCCTGCCAGTCGAAGCGCTGCGTTCCCGAGCGGGAGGCCGCCCTCGGGCTGAAGCCCTGCTCACGCAGCCGCGCGACCACCCTGCGGCCGGTCTTGCCGGTGCCGCCCAGTACCAGGATCTCTGTCATACGTTCCAGTCAACCCGACGGCTGTCGGACTCTGAATGGCTGGGAGTCCAGGAAAGATGTTCGAGCGTCTAGACTCGGTTCCATGGAAGACGCGCTGTCGAGCCTGCTGCACGATGTCCGGCCCGCGGGGGCGCTGTTCGACCAGTCGTACGTGCGGGCCCCGTGGGCGCTGCGGTTCATGGACTGGACGCCGCTCACGCTGCTGACGATGCTCAGCGGCGAGGCCTGGGTGACACCCGAGGGCGGTTCGCCGGTCCGGCTGGGCACCCAGGACGTGGCGGTCGTGCGCGGGCCCGGGCCGTACACGGTGGCCGACTGCCCCGAGACCGCGCCCATGGCCGTCATCCACAACGCCGAGGTGTGCACCACACCCGAGGGCGGCGACGCCGGGGGCCTGGCTATGTGCGGCTACGCGGGCGACCTCGGCTCGACCGTCCTGCTCACCGGCACCTTCCAGGTGAAGGGCAGCGTGTCGCAGCGGGTGCTCGACGCCCTGCCCCGCGTGGCCCTCATCCCGGCCGGCGACGGCCGGTGCGCGACCATGGACATGATCGTCACCGAGATCAGCCGCGACAAGCCGGGCCAGCAGGCCATCCTCGACCGCCTGCTGGACCTGCTGCTCGTCTCCAGCCTGCGCGAGTGGTTCGACCGCCCCGACTCACAGGCCCCGTCCTGGTACGCCGCGCACTCCGACCAGCTGATCGGCCGGGCCCTGCGGGCCATCCACGAGGATCCGGCCCGGCCGTGGACCGTCGAGGGCCTGGCCCGCGAGTCCGGAGCCTCCCGCGCCACCTTCGCCCAGCGCTTCACCGAACTCGTCGGCCAGCCGCCCATGGCCTACCTCACCGAGTGGCGCATCTGCCAGGCCGCCGACCTGCTCGCGAGCACCGACGACACCGTGGACGTGATCGCCCGCCAGGTCGGCTATTCCAACGCCTACGCGCTCAGCGTGGCCTTCAAGCGCACCCTGGGCATCCGCCCGAGCCAGCACCGCGTCAACGCACGATGAACCCGCGCCAGATGACCAGCCTGCGGTGCAGGACCGGCCACTCACCGCTCCTGATGCCCCGCAGGGCCAGGGCCAGCGGAGTGAGCGCGACTGCGGCGGCGATGACGACACCCATGATCAGCATGAACAGATGCTCGACGGCCATGGCTGGACGCCCTTTCTAGTTGAAAGTTTAACTAGAAAGCGTGAACACCCGGGGCCGCCCGCTTATTTCTCAGACCAGCGTGCAGTTCTCGGCGCCGAGCTGGCTGTTCCACACGAACGTCCACCCGCACGAGTAGTCACCCGCCGCGGGGCCGAAGCGGATGGTGACCGTCGTGCCGCTGTGCCCGTCGCAGCCGCCCGCCGTCACCTTGTAGTAGCCGCCGCCGGTCGCGGTCCGCTGCCCGTTGAAGCACACGGCGTCGCTGACGGCCGCCCGCGCCGGCACGGCGGACGCCGAGACGACGAGCGCCGCCGCGCTCAGGGCCACGGCCAGGCTGGATGCTCTCATGGTGCTCCGTCCCATCGTGCGCCGAGAGGGTCAGAGCCACGGTAACGAGCGATGGGTGACGGGCCCATAGGCATCCGTCACCCATCAGTGTGCATTCGTCACACGATCCGGTCGATGATCAGCGGCAGCTGCTCCTCGCCGGCCGCGCCCACCGCGTAACCGCCCTCCAGCGCCTCCAGGGCGCGGGCGAAGCGGGCCGTCTCGTCGGCGTGCAGCGTCATCAGGGGCTGCCCGGCCCGCACCAGGTCGCCCGGCTTGGCGTGCAGGGTGATCCCGGCGCCGAAGGAGACCGGGTCCTCCTGGCGGGCCCGGCCCGCGCCCAGCCGCCACGCCGCCAGGCCCACCGCGTACGCGTCCAGCCGCGTCAGCACACCGGACTCCGGCACGTCCACCGTCATCGTCTCGGCCGCCCTCGGCAGGACCGCGTCCGGGTCGCCGCCCTGGGCGGAGATCATGCGGCGCCAGGCGTCCATGGCGGAGCCGTCCTTCAGCGCCTGCCCGGGGTCCTTGCCGGTGATCCCGGCGGCCTCCAGCATCTCGCGGGCCAGCCGTACCGTCAGCTCGACCACGTCGGACGGGCCGCCGCCCGCCAGGACCTCGACCGACTCCTCGACCTCCAGGGCGTTGCCCACGGCCAGGCCCAGCGGACGGTCCATGGCGGTCAGCAGCGCCACGGTACGGACCCCCGCGTCGGAGCCCAGCGCCACCATGGTCTCGGCGAGCTCCCTGGCACGCTCCACCGTCTTCATGAACGCGCCGGAGCCCACCTTCACGTCCAGGACCAGCGAGCCCGTCCCCTCGGCGATCTTCTTGGACATGATGGACGAGGCGATCAGCGGGATCGACTCGACCGTGCCGGTGACGTCGCGCAGGGCGTACAACTTCTTGTCGGCGGGCGCGAGGCCGGTTCCGGCGGCGCAGATGACCGCGCCCGCGCCGCGCAGGACGCCCAGCATCTCCTCGTTGGACAGCGAAGCCCGCCAGCCGGGAATCGACTCCAGCTTGTCGAGCGTCCCGCCGGTGTGGCCGAGCCCCCGTCCTGACAGCTGCGGGACGTACGCGCCGCAGGCGGCCACCAGAGGCGCCAGCGGCAGCGTGATCTTGTCCCCGACGCCGCCTGTGGAGTGCTTGTCGGCGGTGGGACGGTCGAGCATCGACCAGTCCATACGCTCGCCGGAGCGGATCATCGCCTGCGTCCACTCGGCGATCTCGCGGCGGTCCATGCCGTTGAGCAGGATCGCCATGGCCAGCGCGGACATCTGCTCGTGCGCCACCTCGCCCCGGGTGTAGGCGTCGATCACCCAGTCGATCTGCGCGGTGGTCAGCTCGCGGCCGTCGCGCTTGGCGACGATGACCTCGATGGCGTCCATCAGGCTCCCTTGGTCAGGTCGTCGGGTCCGAAGGCGTACGGCAGGATCTCGGCCATGCGCTTGGGGCCGTCGGGGGTCTCGACCAGGAGGTCGTCGCCGCCGAACTCGTACAGGAGCTGACGGCAGCGGCCGCACGGCATGAGCAGCTCGCCGTGGCCGTCCACGCAGGTGAAGCCTACGAGCCGGCCGCCACCCGAGGCGTGCAGCGCGGAGACCAGGCCGCACTCCGCGCACAGGCTGAGGCCGTAGGAGGCGTTCTCGACGTTGCAGCCGGTCACGACGCGGCCGTCGTCCACGACGGCCGCCGCCCCGACCGGGAACTTGGAGTAGGGCGCGTAGGCGTTGCGCATCGCGGTCCGCGCCTCATCGCGCAGACCGTCCCAGTCGATGTTCATCAGTGCTGTTCCCCCCGGCGGTACCGCACGCCGTCGGCCTTGGGCATGCGCAGGCGCTGCGAGGCGACCAGGAGCACGAGCAGGGTGAGGACGTGCGGGGTGATGAAGACGAGCTCATTGGGCAACTGGTCGATGACCATCCACATCCAGATGAGGATGACGGCGGCGGCTGCCGCGCCGGCCATGATCGTGTAATCCTTGGCGGTCCTGCCGCCCAGCTCCACCGGCTGGTTCGGACGGACCAGGAGACGGATCTTGTTGCCCAGGTAGAAGAGCAACAGGATCGCGCCGAACAGGAAGATCGAGGTGACCGCTCCGGAGGTGCGGATCTTGAGTGCGTCGGCGTATCCGAACAGCGAGGCGCCCAGCGCCAGGCCGCCGGGGCGCCAGTTTCCGAAGATCATGGCGGCCAGGCCGATGAAGCCCTTGCCCGCGGTCTGGCCCTCGACGTATTTGGTGACGCCGAAGACGAGGAAGACACCGCCGAGACCGGCCATGGCTCCCGAGATGACGACGGCGATGTACTTGTACCCGTAGACGTTGACGCCGAGCGACTCGGCCGCCCACGGGTTCTCGCCCACCGAGCGCAGGCGCAGGCCGAAGGCGGTGTGCCAGAGCACGAAGAAGGTCAGCGGGATCAGAATGATCGCCAGGACGACCAGCACGTCCACGTTGCGCGTGAGCCCGCCGAGGATGCCCGCCAGGTCGGAGATGAGGAACCAGTGGGTGCGCTCCAGCGTGCCGAACAGATCGGGCCCGGAGGAGAGCCACGGCAGGCTCAAGTGCCAGGCTTCGCCGGACATCGCCGGTGAGGTGGTGATGCCCGCTCCGGCCTCGGCCGCCGGGGTCCCCTCCTTGTAGAGGACCTCCGACAGGAAGCGTGTGATACCCGGGCCGACCAGGTTGATGGCCACACCGCTGATGATGTGGTCGACGCCGAAACCGACGGTCGCGATGGCGTGGATGAGACCACCCAGCGCGCCGGCGAGGAGACCCGCCACCACCGCCGCGAACGGGCCCCACTGGTATCCGGCCCAGCCGGCGAACCACGTCCCGAGCACCATCATGCCTTCGAGGCCGATGTTGACCACGCCCGCGCGCTCGGCCCACAGACCACCAAGACCGGCCAGGCCGATCGGCACGGACAGCATCAGCGCCGCCGTGAAGGTGCCGGACGAGGTGATGTCGTTCTGTCCGGAGATCACCCGGACCACCGACACGATGAGGATCAGCATCGAGACGCCGATCAGCGCCAGGTGGTACTTGCGGACCCGCGTCATGCTGCCACCTCAACAGGCTTGTCGGTGCCGAGCCGGCGGGCGGCTCGCCGTTCCTCCGAGCGCAGTGCCATCCGGCTGGTGATCTCGTTGAAGATGACCACCAGGAGGACGATGACGCCCTGCATGATGACGATGACGCTGGGCGGCACGTTGGCGAACTGCAACGGCCCCTGTGCCCGGTCGAGGAAGGCGAACAGCAGCGCCGCGATCGCGATGCCGGCCGGTTTGTTGCGCCCGAGCAGCGCCACCGCGATGCCCAGGAAGCCCAGGCCGGGGGTGAAGTTCGTGTTGTAGGCATGCGTGGAGCCGAGGATCTCGGGCAGGCCGATGAGCCCGGCGATCGCCCCCGACAGCACCATGGCCGAGATGACCATCTTCTTCGGGTTGACCCCGGAGGCCAGGGCCGCGGAGGCGTTCAGCCCGCTGGCCTTGATGTCGAAGCCGAACCGGGTGCGCTCCAACACGATCCACAGGCCGATGCCCAGCAGAATCGCCACGACGAGAAAGCCCCACAGGCCGCCGCCGCGGGGGGCGGGCAGACCGAACATCTCGAAGATGAAGTTCAGGTTGGGGAACCACGCCGACTCCGGCAGCTGCGGCGTCGAAATGGTCAGCTGCCCTGCCGGCCGGGGGCCGACGAACGGCCCGCGGACGAGGAACGCGGCGAGGTTGATGGCGATGTAGTTGAGCATGATCGTGGAGATGACCTCGTTCACCCCGCGGCCGACCTTCATCACCGCCGGGATCAGGGCGTAGAGGCCGCCGACGGCCGCCGCCACCACGATGATCACCGGGATCTGGACCCAGGCGGGCGCCACGAACGTGGAGCCGACGAAGGCGGCCACCACCGCCGCGAGCCGGTACTGGCCCTCGACGCCGATGTTGAAGAGGTTCATCCGGAAGCCGACCGCGACCGCGAGGCCCGCGATGAACAACGGCACCGCCCGGTTGAGCATGGTCGTGATCGAGTTGACCACGGCGCGCGTCGTCTCGCCGAAGTTGAAGAAGGCGGCGAACGCGTCGCCGGGATTCGCGCCGGCCGCGAGGATCGCCACGCTGGAGATCGCGATGGCGAGCACGATGGCGACGACCGCACCCGCCAAGGTCAGCAGCGCGCGATAGAGCCCTGCGGGCATCACATCTCCTCGGTGGCGGTGATGGCGCCGGTCATGTAGCCGCCCAGCCGCTCGGGCGTGACGTCGGACGGGTCGAGGCGGGCGACGAGCCGTCCTCGGTAGATCACGTGCAGCGTGTCGGACAGGCCGATGAGCTCGTCGAGGTCCGCGGAGATCAGCAGTACGGCGAGGCCGGCGGCACGGGCGTCGCGAAGGTGGTCCCAGATGGCCGCCTGGGCGCCCACGTCGACGCCCCTGGTGGGGTGCGCGGCGATGAGGAAGGCGGGCTCGCCGCTCATCTCGCGCCCGACGATGAGCTTCTGCTGGTTGCCGCCGGACAGCGCGAGCGCGAGGGTGTCGGCGCCCGGGGTGCGGACGTCGTACTCCCTGATGATGCGCTGGGTGTCGGCCCTGGCCGCGCGGCGGTTGATCCAGATGCCGCTCCTGGCGGGCTTCTGCGTCTGGTGGCCGAGCACCCGGTTCTCCCAGAGGGAGGCTTCGAGCAGCAGGCCCTGGCGGTGGCGGTCCTCGGGGATGTAGCCGATGCCGGATTCGCGGCGCTTGAGGGTGGACCAGGCGCTGATGTCCTGGCCGGCCAGGCTGATCCCGCCGTGCGCCTGGCGAATGCCCATGATGGCTTCGATCAGCTCGGACTGGCCGTTGCCCTCCACGCCCGCGATGCCGAGGATCTCGCCCTTGTGGATCTCGAAGGAGACGTCGTCCAGCAGGAGGCGCTTGCCCTCGGCCTTGAGCTTGTCGGCGTAGAGGCGGATGGAGGTGCCCTTGGGGACGGGACGGAAGCCGTCGGACTCCATCGACAGGCCGTCGACCTTCAGCGCCACGGTCTCCGTGACGGTCGACTCGCGGGTCTCGGGGGTGGGCAGCTCGCTGCCGACCATGAGCTCGGCGAGCTGACGGGCGCTGCTGATCTCGCTGCGCGGCAGGCTGGCGACGGTGGTGCCGCGCCTGATCACCGTGATCGCGTCGGCGATGCCGAGCACCTCGTCGAGCTTGTGGGAGATGAAGATGACGGTGAGCCCTTCGGCCTTGAGCTCGCGCAGGTTGTCGAAGAGCTCCTCGACCTCCTGCGGCACCAGCACGGCCGTCGGCTCGTCGAGGATGAGGATGCGGGCGCCGCGGTAGAGGACCTTGAGGATCTCCACACGCTGCCGGTCGCCGACGCCGAGGTCCTCGACCAGGCGGTCGGGGTCGACGCGCAGGCCGTGGGCCTCGGCCAGTTCCTTGATCCGCTTGCGGGCGCGCGCGACGTCGAGGCGGCCGGCCCGCTTGGGCTCGGCGCCGAGGACGATGTTCTCCAGCACGGTGAGGTTGTCGGCCAGCATGAAGTGCTGGTGGACCATGCCGATGCCGACGTTGATCGCGTCGCTGGGCGAGCGGAAGGTGACGTCTGTGCCGTTCACCCTGATCTGGCCCTCGTCCGGCTTCTGCATGCCGTAAAGGATCTTCATCAGGGTAGACTTGCCCGCGCCGTTCTCACCGCAGATGGCGTGGACGGTGCCGGGCTGGATGGCGAGCCGGATGTCGTGGTTGGCGACGACGCCCGGGAACCGCTTGGTGATGCCCTCCAGCTCGACGGCGGGTCGCGCCGGGGCGAGCGTGTCGGAACTCATTGGTCGCTCACCGCTCCTCATTCGCTGCGCGGCCGGCATCGTCCCTCAGCCGTCCACTCCGCTCACTGCGTCGGATTCGCGGACTCATTGGTCGCTCACCGCTCCTCATTCGCTGCGCGGCCGGCATCGTCCCTCAGCCGTCCACTCCGCTCACTGCGTCGGATTCGCGGACTCATTGGTCGCTCACCGCTCCTCATTCGCTGCGCGGCCGGCATCGTCCCTCAGCCGTCCACTCCGCTCACTGCGTCGGATTCGCTCCGAGCTCATGTGGGTCTCCAACGAGCCAAGGTGGATAGAGCAAAGGCCCGGGGAGTGGACGGTGGGTCCGCTCCCCGGGCCCTCGATCAAGACTGACCTACCCAGGTTACGGCTTGGACGGAACCTGGATTTCGCCGGAGACAATCTTCTCCCTGGCGGCGTCGATCTCGGTCTTGATGTCGTCGACCTCGCCACCGGTGGTGGCCAGGCCCACGCCGTCGACCTTCAGGTCGTAGGTGACGTTGCTGCCACCCTTTGCGCCGCCCTGGAAGGCCTTGATGAACTCGAACACGCCGACGTCGACGCGCTTGATCATCGAGGTCATGATGACCGACTGCAGGTCGGCCTCCTTGACCGTCAGGCGCTGGTCGGAGTCGACGCCGATGGCCTTCTTCTTGGCGGCGGCGGCCGCCTGGAAGACGCCGAGACCGGAGTCGCCGGAGGCGTGGTAGACGATCTCCGCGCCGTCCTGGAACATCTTCTCGGCCGCGACCTTGCCCTTGTCGGGGGCCTTGAAGCCGGAGAAGTCACCGTCGGGGGTGAGGTACTTGATGTCGATCTTGGCGTCCTTCTTGACCGACTTCACGCCGGCGACGAAGCCCGCCTCGAACTTCTTGATCAGGTCGTTCTCGACGCCGCCGACGAAGCCGACGTGGCCGCTCTTGGCCTTGGTCGCCGCGGCGACGCCCGCCAGGTAGGAGCCCTGCTCCTCGGCGAACAGCAGGCCGGTCACGTTCGGCGCGTTGGAGGCGGAGTCCACGACCGCGAACTGGATCTCGGGGTACTCGGTCGCCGCCTTCTTGATGTCCTCGCCGTAGGCGAAGCCGACCCCGATGATCGGGTTGTAGCCGGCGTCGGCGAGCTGACGGAGCAGGTCACCGCGGTTGGAGCCGTCGCCCGCGGGGCTCAGCTCCTTGATCTCGGCCTTGAGATCGGTCTTCGCCTTCTCGAGGCCGGCGTAAGCGGCGTCGTTGAAGGACTTGTCGCCGCGACCGCCGACGTCGAAGGCGAGGCCGACCTTGAGCGCGCCCTCCTGGGGTGCTTCACTGGCCGCACCGCTGCTCGGAGCGGTGCTCGCGGTG
Organism: Nonomuraea endophytica; assembly: GCF_014203235.1. GTDB lineage: Bacteria > Actinomycetota > Actinomycetes > Streptosporangiales > Streptosporangiaceae > Nonomuraea > Nonomuraea endophytica. The sequence goes on from NZ_JACHIN010000001.1 coordinate 401,117, forward strand.
GTCCCCCCGCCGCTGCCGCCGCACGCCGCTGCCGCCATAAGCATGGCGCCGGCCAGCGTGCCGATCGCCGTCTTGCCGAATCGCTTGCTGAGCAAGGCGACTCCCTTCCATTTCCCCGCCGTCAAACTTCATCGCAGGCGCGAAGAAATGCACGGCAACCCTGCTCGGAAGATAGTTGCTTGACCAGCGCATACCAAACCGTACAGCGCTCCGCAACCGCTCCGTTATCGACATCAGTCGCGTCTGTGACCTGGATCCAGGACATGAACCTTTGCCCAACTTTTGAGGTTGTCAAGATCTTGCCGTGACTCGTCAAGTGGCAGAGATTACGGTCGTAGGTCGTCACACTTCCCTGGAGCCACTCATGCTTCGCAGGACGGCGTTAGCCGTATCGCTGCTGCTCATCGCGTCGCTGACCGCGACACCGGCAGCCGCGGACACTCCCACGATCAAGATCGAGAACAACGCGACACAGCCAGTCTTCTCGCGCGCCGACGCGATCACCCAGACTGTCTTCGTCGAGGTCGCCGGCACCGACAGCGACGCCGACGGACAGCCCGACCGGGTCGCCGTCGACATCCTGCGGCCCAAGGAGACCGACCAGGGCCTCAAAGTGCCCGTGATCATGGAGGCCAGCCCCTACTACGCCGGCGGCAACGACGTCGCCAACCACCCCGTCGACGTCGACGAGAACGGCAACCCGCTGCCCAGCACGCTGCGCTCGCTGCTGACGGTGAAGGACGCCGGGCCGTTCGACGGCTACTACGACAACTTCTTCGTGCCCCGCGGGTACGCCATCGCGCTCGTCGAGAACATCGGCAGCGGGCGCGCCACCGGCTGCCCGACCACCGGCGACCCCGCCGAGACCGCAGGCCCGAAGGCCGCCATCGACTGGCTGAACGGCCGCGCCCGCGGCTTCGACGCCGCCGGCAACCCCGTCGCGGCCACCTGGTCCACCGGCAACGTCGGCATGATCGGCACCTCCTACAACGGCACCCTGCCCAACGCCGTGGCCACCACCGGCGTCCAGGGACTCAAGACGATCGTGCCGATCGCCGCGATCTCCTCCTGGTACGACTACTACCGCGCCAACGGCGGCGTCCTCGCGCCCGGCGGCTACCAGGGTGAAGACGCCGACGTGCTCGCCCGTTACGTCCTGACCAGGCAGAACGGCCAAGCGGTCTGCGGCGCCCTGATGGACCGCATCGAGGCAGAGCAGGACCGGATCACCGGCGACTACAGCCCCTTCTGGGACGCCCGCAACTACCTCAACGACGTGCGCAAGGTGAAGGCCAGCGTCTTCGTCGCCCACGGGCTCAACGACTGGAACGTCAAGACGAAGCAGGCCGTCCAGTGGTGGGACGCGCTCGGCAAGCGCAACATCCCCCGCAAGATCTGGCTGCACCAGGGCACCCACCGCGACCCGTTCAGCCTGCGCGCCAAGGAGTGGCTGCGCCAGCTGCACGGCTGGTTCGACCAGTGGCTCTACAACATCGACAGCGGCATCATGCGTGAGCCGCAGGCCGACGTCGAGATCGCGCCCGGCCAGTGGGGTCAGCACGCCTCGTGGCCGATTCCGGGCAGCGCGAACATCCCGCTGTGGCTGGGTTCGGGCGGCAAGCTCGGGCTGCTGCCCCGGCCGCTGTCGGCGCGCGAGTCGTTCGTCGACCAGAAGGCGCGTACGGCCGAGCAGCTCGTCGAGACGGTCCCCGCGGCCGACCCCAACCGCCTGGCCTACGTGACCAAGGAACTCAAGACCGACGTCCGCGTCTCGGGCACACCCAAGATCTCGCTGCGGGCCTCGTTCACCAAGGGCGCGTCGCCGTACCTGACCGCGTTGCTGGTGGACTTCGGCACCGACTCCCGACCGACCGGCGCCCTCGTGCCGACCGGCGAGACGTGGTGCTACGGGCAGGGCGTGCCGGGTGACACCGGCTGCACCGCGATCCGTACGCACGCGGTGGCCGAGACGCCCTACAAGATCGTCTCCCGGGGCTGGCTGGACGCGCGCAACCGCAACCGCATGGACCGCACCGAGCCGCTGCGGCCGGGCAAGGAGTACACGTTCACGTGGGACTTCCAGCCGCAGGACTACCTGTTCAAGAAGGGCCACAAACTGGGCGTGGTCATCCTGTCGACCGACCACGACTACACGCTGCGATACCCGGCGGGCACCAACATCCGGGTAACCCCGGGCCTGTCCTCCCTCCGCCTCCCGATCGTCTTCGGCTCCCTGAACTAGCAACCCCCTGGGTTCGGACCCAGAACCCCCCAACCACCCAACGACCCCCTACCTGACCTGCGAACACCCAACCCCTGACCGTCAAGGACAAGGGCCGGGGTCGGTGTGCGGACCCGGCCAAGGAAGGGACACTCCGCCCCGGCAACCGGGTGGGCCAGCGCTGGTGCAGGGAAAGCCTGCCCGGCGCTGGCCAAGACCAGATCCATGGCGTTGGCCGAGGGCTTGGCCCTTGGCGTTGGCCGAGGGCTCGGCCTTTGGTGCTGGCCAGGGGTTGGGCTTGGGTGCTGGCCGAGGGCTCGGCCTTTGGTGCTGGCCGAGGGCTCGGCCTTTGGCGTTGGCCAGGGGTTGGGCTTGGGTACTGGCCAAGGGCTTGGCCTTTGGTGCTGGCCAGGGAGTTGGGCTTGGGTACTGGTCGAGGGGTTGGGCCGGTGGGGTCAAGAGGGCGGCCGTCGCGGTGGTCGGCCCGAGCGCCCGATGAGCGTGGAAAAGACAGCCGCCCGGCGATGTCGGCGGGCGGCGGTTACCTGGGCGAAGCCGTAAAAGGCCAGAGCACTCAAGCGAGAGAGGACAGAGGAAGAACAGGGGCGCCCTCAAAGAGGGCAGTGAGGGCAGTCGTGGCCATGAAGCGGACGCCGGTGGGGATGGCGCTTTCGTCCACGTCGAAGGTGCCCTGGTGGATGTCGTAGGTGACGCCGTTCTCGGGCGAGCGGGTGCCGAGGCGGGCGAAGGCGCCGGGGATCGACTCCAGGTACCAGGCGAAGTCCTCGCCGCCGAGCGACTGCTGGGTCGGGACGACGCTGGCGCTGCCCAGGGCGCGTTCCGCGGCCTCGGCGAGCATTTCGACGCTGACCTCGTCGTTGACCACGGGCGGGACGCCGCGCGTGTATTCCATCGTGGCCTCTACGCCGTAGGCGCCGGCGACCGACTCCAGGAGTGCCTTGATCAGGTCGGGGGCGGCGTGCCAGGCGTTCTCGTCGAGGCAGCGCACGGTGCCTTCGGCCACGCCATCGTCGGGGATGGCGTTGGCCGCCGAGCCGGCCTCGACCCGGCCCCAGACCAGGCTCAGCGAGGAGCGCGGGTCGACGCGGCGGGAGAGCGCGGCGGGCAGTTCGGTGAGGATCTTGGCCAGCGCGAACACCAGGTCGGCGGTCAGGTGCGGGCGCGCGGTGTGGCCGCCGGGGCCGGAGACGCGGATGAGCAGCCGGTCGCAGGCGCTGGTGATCGGGCCGGACTTGAGGCCGATCTGGCCGACGTCGACGCGTGGGTCGCAGTGGAGGCCGAAGATGCGGTCGACGCCGCTGATGCCGCCGTGGGCCATGACCTCCAGGGCGCCGCCGGGAAGCTCCTCCGCGGGCTGGAAGATCAGCCGGACCCGGCCGGGCAGCAGACCGGCCGCGGCCTGCTGGGCCAGGAAGAGCGAGGTGCCGAGCAGGATCGTGGTGTGCACGTCGTGGCCGCACGCGTGGCAGGCGCCGGGCACGGTGGAGCGGTAGGACGTGTCCTTCTCGTCCTGCAGCGGTAGGGCGTCGATGTCGGCGCGCAGGGCGATGGTCGGACCGTCGCCGCTGCCTACGTCGCAGATCAGACCGGTGCCACGCGGCAGGACCGACGGAACCAGGCCGACGGCGCTGAGCCGCTCGGCGATCCGCTGGGTCGTGCGGTATTCGGCGAAGGCGAGTTCAGGATGCATGTGCAGGTCGCGGCGGAACGCCACGAGGTCCTTTTCCGTCTCCGCCAGGAACGCGTCGAGTTCCCCCCGCAGCTCACGTCCCCGCATCGTTCACCGTCCCGTCGAAAAGCGGCGTGCGAGCGCCTCTACCCAGCTTCGCACAGCCGATTGCGCTGTTCTTCGTCATTTCTTGCACTGCGGTTGCAGCCGCGTCGCTTGGTGATCAACACCCGATCGGGACGATCATCCGCGGTCTGGGGGTCAGCGGTAGCCGTGCACCCGATGGCGATGCTTTGACTTTATCGCTCCGGGTGGCCCTCTCGTGGACAACTACACCAAAAGTTGGCCGACGGCATGCCCGTAACCGCAGGTCACCACGCTGAGTGACCGGCGGTCCCACCCCGGAAATAGTCACAAGGGATCATTAGATGGTGACCCGTTGTCGCTACTCCCAAACTTGTGCGCGGTTTCGAATCCTGTCACCTTCCGGCTTGGTCATGACACGGCCACGATGGCTGCTTTTGCGATAAATCGGTGTTTCACTCGCAATATGATCACTAATATCCCGTTCGGGGAGAAGCATGCACAGTTGAGCATCTTCGAGCCGAGTGAGGGGACCCTGGTGGTCGTGCCCTCGCTCTCCCTTCCACAGGATGAGCTGCGCCGGATCACCGGCGCGAGGTGCTACGAGGAGCGGCTCCTGTTCCTCCTGCTGACGCTCCGCAGGCCCGGGGTCAAGGTGGTCTACGTCTCCTCCGCCCCCGTGGATCCGGACATCGTCTCCTACTACTTCGGCTTCTTACCCGACCCGGATGACGCCGCCAGGCGGCTGACGATGATCAGCCTGGACGACACCCGCTCCCAGCCGCTCACCAGAACGCTGCTCGCCCGGCCCGAGGTACTGCGCCGGATACGCAAGGCGATCGACGGCGACGCGTGGATGGTCCCGTTCGTGATGAGCGACCTGGAGGAACGGCTGGCGTCGTCGCTCAACGTGCCCATCTACGGCCCGGCCATGTCGCTGGCCTACTACGGCTCCAAGAGCGGCGCCCGCGAGGTCGGCACGGAGGCCGCGGTGCCCATGGCGCGCGGCTTCGGCGACCTGCACCACCAGGGCGAGATCGAGGACGCGGTCTTCTCGCTGCCCGGCGAGCGCGTCATAGTCAAGCTGAACGACGGCTACTCCGGGCTCGGGAACGCGATCGTCACCAAGAGCGACTGGTCACGGACACGCTTCTCCGCCGACGGCGAGACGTGGGAGACCTTCTCCGCCAAGATCACCGAGCGCGGGGCGGTGGTGGAGGAGTTCATCGAGCACCGGCCGCTGTTCTTCCCCAGCGCGCTGGCCAGGATCACGCCCGGCGGGCACCACGCCGTCGTGGCCACCCACGACCAGGTGCTCGGCGGCCCCAACGCCGACGTCTACCAGGGCTGCACGTTCCCGGCCCGCTCCGAGTACCGGCACGAGGTGGGCGAGTCGGCCGCCAGGATCGCCGCGATCCTCGCCGAGCGCGGCGTGGTGGGACTGTTCGGGATGGACTTCTTCGCGCTCAAGGCCGATTCCGGGTACGCGGCCCTGCTGTGCGAGATCAACCTGCGGATAGGCGGGACCACGCACCCGTTCGGCGCGGCGCTGCTGACCACCGGCGCCACCTACGATCCGGCCACCGGGCTGCTGATGGACGGCACGCAACCCAAGTACTACACGGCCACGGACAACTGCTCGGCGGCGTGCCTGCGCGGGCGCACGCCGGGCGAGGTGGTGCGCATGGTGGAGGAGCGTGGGCTCGGGTTCGACGCGGCCCGCCGTACCGGGAACGTGCTGCATCTGCTCGGGGCCATCCCCGAGCACGGCAAGCTGGGCTTCACCTCGATCGGCAACTCGCGCGACGAGGCCGACGAACTCCACCGGGCCACGCGGCTGGCCCTCTGCGGCGGTTAGCCGGACTTCGGGCGGCGGCTGCTTCTGAGGCCCTTCCATCCGATGATTCCCACGATCACGGCCAGCACGAGGTTGACGGCGATCAGGATGCCGTGGACCACGTAGAAGCTGGTTTTGTGCCCGTCTGCCAGGTTAAACCCAAGGTTGATCCACTCGAAGATCATGAACGCGCCGAGCGCGACCAGGAATCCGGCGATCTTTCGCGACATAACCACTTCTCTAGTATCAGGGGCGGATCATCGGGGGATGTGACCGCACATGGGCTACGACTCGAAGCTACGCTGAGACCGCCATGTGGACGAAACTGGTGCCGGCCACGGCACTCCTCGCGACGGTCTCCCTGACCGCATATGCGGGCGCGCCTGCCGGTGCGGCCGCGACTTCCGGCGGCCCGATCGGCGGCGACCGGCTCGGCGGCCGCGGGCTCGTCGTGCCGGACGGCGTCAAGGCGCCGCCCAAGACCAAGGCCACGTCCTTCCTGATCGCGGAGGCGGAGACCGGGCAGGTGCTGGCGGCCAAGAACCCGCACGGCCGTTTCCTTCCTGCCAGCACGCTCAAGACGCTGACCGCGCTCACGCTCATCCCCAAGCTTGAGGCGGGCAAGACGATCAAGCCAAGCTCGAACGCCGTCAACCAGGAGGGTTCCGCGGTCGGTCTGTCCACCAAGCCGATCTACAAGGTGCACGACCTGTTCCGCGCGCTGATGATGTCCTCCGGGAACGATGCCGCGATGGCGCTGGCCGAGGCCAACGGCGGCCTGGCCAAGACCATGCGGGACATGAACGCCGAGGCCAAGCGCCTGCAGGCCAACGACACGGTGGCCAAGACGCCGAGCGGCCTGGACAAGCCGGGCCAGAGCAGTTCCGCGTACGACCTGGCGCTGATCGCCCGAGCCGGCCTCGCCAACCCCGATTTCAGGCGATATATCAGCACTAAGACCGCCAAATTCCCCGCGCCGAAGAAGTTCTACGAGATCAGCAACCACAACAAGCTGCTCTGGCGCTACAAGGGCATGGTCGGCGTCAAGAACGGCTGGACGTCCAAGGCCCTCGGCAGCTTCGTCGGCGCCGCCAGCCGCGACGGCCGCACGATCATCGTGACGATCATGCGGCACGAGGGCTACTTCTGGGAGGAAGTGGAGAAGCTGCTCGACTGGGGCTTCGCCGCCCGCGGCAAGGTCACGCCCGTCGGCCAGCTGGTGGACCCGCTGCCCGTCCAGGCCGAGCCCGTCCAGCAGCAGGCCACGGCCTCCCAGCCGCCCGTGAGCGCCCCGCTGCTCGACTCGGCCGCGGCCAAGCAGACCGACACGAGCCGGACGGTCGGCATGGCCGTGATCGGCGGCGGGCTGTTCTTCGGGCTGGTGTGGCTGGGCTTCGGCATCTTCCGCAGAAGGAGCAGGGCCAGGTCCTGAGCGCCCGCGGACGCAGAACGGCCAGGTCCTGATCGTCCGCCGGCGGGACAAGGGGCAGGTCCTGGCGCCGGCTTCTCACGTCTGCTCGCCGTTGCCGTTCGAGGGTATCGGGGTGGGTGAGGGCGGTGGGGCGAAGCCGGTGGTGGCGGTCCAGGCCGCGACGTACAGGACCAGCCGGGCGGAGAAGTTGATCCAGATCAACAGCCCGACCAGCACCGCGAACGTGCCGTAGACCGGGTTGCTCAGCGTGTGGCTCAGCAGCAGCGTGGCCAGCTGCTTGAGCAACCCGAAGCCGATCGCGCCCAGCAGCGCGCCCTGGGCGATCGCCTTGAACGGCCGGGTCGGCCGCGCCACCCAGCCCAGGAAGATCACAAACAGCAGCCAGTCGGCGGCCACGCTGGCCAGCAGCCCGACCAGCCACACCGAGCCCGTCGCGGCCGGATCGTCGTGCTGGAAGCCCAGCCACGCGGTGACCTTGCTGGTCGCCGAGGAGGTGAGCACGGCCACTCCGGCCGACACCAGCATGGTCACGCCGATCAGCAGCAGCGAGCTCAGGTCGCGCAGCTTGCCGAGGAAGAAGTTCAGCGGCGCGGCCGTGGTCATCGACATCTCCCGCAGCGCCCCGCGCAGCGCGTCGATCGCGCCGAGCCCGGCGTACAGCAGGCCCAGCAGACCGATGATCCCGGCGGTGGCCTTGGACTGGGCGATGTCCTCCAGGTTCAGCGCGGGGGCCAGTCCCGGCAGCTGTTCGGCGATCACCTGCTTGAGCGCCAGCTCAAGCTCGGGGCTCACCGACAGGACGTAGCCGAACACCGCGTAGGCCAGCGCCATCAGCGGGAAGAACGACAGGAACGCGAAGTAGGTGACCGCTCCGGCCAGCCGGTCGCCGAACTGCAACTGGTAGCGCTGGACCGTCCTGATCAGGTGGTCGACGCCCGGCCGGCGTACCCTCCAGTGGTCCACGGTCCGCATCGCACGCTCGCGCCACGTCGCGGCCTTCTCGATCAGGTTCGCCATCGCTCGGGAAACTCCAGCGCGTTCCGGTGGTCCTCCAAGGCGACTGCCCTGATGACGGTCGTTGTACCGGCCGCGGACCCGGCGATCAAGTGTGGCACTGCCCCGAGCCGCCCGGGGAGCAGGCCACGCCGGGGCTCAGGCGGGGATCAGCGCTCCGGCGCGCTTCACCACCCGGCCGGCGACCAGGACGGTCTCGACGGCGCTGGTGTCGGCGTTGAGGACGATCGCGCCGATGGGGTCGCGGGTGCCGGTCATGCCGGGGGTGTCGGTGCGCAGGAGCACGATGTCGGCCTGCTTGCCCGGGGTCAGCGAGCCGACGACGTCGGCGAGACCGACCGTCTGCGCACCGCCCATGGTCGCCATCCGCAGCACGTCCCGGGTGGTGAAGGCGAGGTTTCCCAGGCCGCGTTCCATCGCGAAGGCCGCGCGCATCAGGCTGAACATGTCGCCGGGCCCGCAGCTCACCGTGTCGGCGCTGAGCGAGACCGGCGCTCCGGCCGCGGCCGCCCGGCCGGTGATCGGGTAGCCGATGCCGAGCGTCAGCTCGTCGACCGGCGAGATCGAGACGCTGCCGCCGGTGTCGGCGATGAGCTTCAGGTCGTCGTCGGCGTAGTCGACGCCGTGGATGTAGGTGGTGGGCCGCTCCAGCAGGCCGTTGCCGTGCAGGAACGCCAGCGCCCGCCCGGCGCTGTCGGCGCCCTGGCTGCCGGCGTGGACGGTCACCGGGAGGTCCAGGTCGCGGGCGAGCCGCCACTCCCACAGGGCGCGTTCCTCGCCGGCGATCTCCGGGCCCAGGGCGGCGATCGCCATGGTCAGCCGTCCCGGCGTGCGGAAGTGGGTGTCGCGTACGCGGCGGGCCTCGTCGCCCGGATCCTGGGGGTTGTAACCGAGGACGGCTCTGATGCCCGATTCCCGGAGCCCGGCGACGAGCGCGTCGGAATGCTCCGGGGTGTGCGTCACCTGTGTCCAGTCGAGCAGGGTGGTCACTCCGGCGTCGAGGCATTCGCGGGCCCCGGCCAGATTGCCCGCGTGCACGTCCTCGGGGGTGAGCGCGGGGGCCAGTTCGCCCAGGACGGTGCGGAAGTAGTCCTGGATGTCGCCGTCGGCCACCACCGCGCGGTAGGCGGCCTGCCAGGTGTGGCGGTGGCTGTCCACGAAACCGGGCAGCACCAGGCGGCCGGTGGCGTCGATGACCTCGACGTCCTCGGCGGTCAGGTTCTCGCCCACCGCCGCGATGGTCTCGCCGTCGACGAGCACGTCCAGCTCGCCGAGGACGGCCGCGGTGGGGTGGGTGTCGATGACGGTCCCGTTCTTGATCAGGATTCTCATGACTCGAAGCCTATAGAGAAAGCTTTTAGAAAAGCAATATGGTGAGCGGTATTCTCGGTCGCGTGGAACATGACGAGGTCGACGCGCTGGCCGCCCGCTGGGAGGCGGCGGGCATGGCGCCGTCCCTCATCGCGGGGCTCGAGCTCAGCAAGCGGATGTCGCGGATCAACATGCTGTTCGAGCAGGCGCTCAAGGGGGAACTGGCCGCGCTCGGGCTCACCTACGCGGAGTTCGACGTGCTGGCCGCTCTTGCGCGTACGGCACCGCCGTACCGGATGAAGCCCAGTGAGCTGGCCCGATCGCTGATGCTCACCTCGGGCGGGACCAGCAACGTGCTCCAGCGGCTGACCACGGCCGGGTACGTCGAGCGCTCGGCCGACGACGGCGACGGGCGCAGCCGGTGGGTGCAGCTCACCCCCGAGGGGCTGAAGGTCGCCACCTCGGCGCTGGACACGGCCGTGCGCGCCAACACGGACGTGCTGGCGGGGGTGCCCGAGCCCGTGGTACGGCAGGCGGCCGACGCACTGCGCGAGATCCTGCTGATCGTCGGCAGGCGACGCGTGCGCTAGCCGACGCTGATCACCTGCAGGCGGGTGCGCTGGCCGACGCTGATCGTCGGGAGGCGGGCGCCAGCCGGAGCGCGGGGTGCGCTAGGCGGACCAGGTTCTGCGGTATTCGCGGGGTGAGACCTTGCGGCGGTCCACGAACCGCTCCCTGAGCAGGGCGGCGGAGCCGTAACCGGTCCTTCTGGCGATCTCCTCGATCGACAGGGTGGTCGTGACCAGCAGTTCCTCGGCCAAGTCGAGGCGCTGGGCCTGCAACCAGGCGTGCGGCGAACCGCCCGTGGCCGCCTTGAACCGGCGCGCGAACGTCCGCCTGCTCATCAACGCCCTGGCAGCCAGCTCGTCGATCGACACCCGCCGGTCCAGGTGCCCGCGAGCCCAGCCGAGCACTCCGGCCAGCCGTTCGTCGTCGCCGTCGGCGGGGACCGGGGCGGCCACGTACTGCGCCTGCCCGCCCTCGCGGTGCGGAGGCGTGACCATCTCCCTGGCGATCGTGTTGGCCCTGGCCGGGCCGTGCTCGCGCCTGATCAGGTGGAGTCCCAGGTCGATGCCGGCCGCGGCGCCCGCCCCCGTGAGAACCCGCCCCTCGTCCACGTAAAGCTCGGCCGCCGTGATCCTGACCCCCGGATGCCGCGCGGCCAATTCCCCCGCGAACCGCCAGTGCGTGGTGGCCCGCCGCCCCTCCAGCAGCCCGGCGGCGGCCAGCCCGAAGACGCCGACACAGTGCGCCGCCAAGATCGCCCCACGCTCATGGGCGGCCCTGAAGGCATCCAGCACCGCCTCCGGCGGCGTCGTCCGGAAGGCGTCGCCGGGCAACGACAGCACCAGATCGGCCGAGGCCAGCCGTTCCAGCCCATGCTCGACCGGCAGCCGCAGCCCGAGGTCGGTCCGCACCGGCCCCGGCCGCGCGCCGCACACCGCGAAGTCGAACCCGCCGAACAGCTCGCCCACGACGCCCAGCCCGAGCGCCGTCACCCCGTCAGGCGCATAGGCCGCGACCGTAGTGAATCCCATGGATGGCATGAATACCGCCTTCGACGGCATATTGGCCACTTTTTCGCCATCGGTCATCCCGACATGCTTGCCCCATGAGCACCGAAGCGCCCCGCGAACGCACCGCCGTCCACCACATCCTGCACGTCGGCTACACGAGCTCGACCGGCCCCGGCGTCGCCGCCACCGTCTCCTACATCACCGACGGCGACCTGCACATCGTGTTCGACCCGGGCATGGTGGCCGACCCGGCCGCCATCACCAAGCCGCTCGCCGACCTCGGCCTCTCCCTCGCCGACATCACCGACGTCATCCTCAGCCACCACCACCCCGACAACATCATGAACGCCGGCCTGTTCCCCCAAGCCCGCGTCCACGACCACAAGGCCGTCTACCAGGGCCACGCCTGGCACGACCGCGACCCCGACGGCCACGAACTGACCCCGTCCCTGAAGCTCCTGGCCACCCCCGGCCACAGCGCCGAGGACATCACCCTTCTCGCCGGTACGGCGGGCGGCGTCGTGGCCTTCGCCGGCGACCTGTGGTGGCGTCCCGACGGACCTGCCGAGGACCCGGTGGCGCCGGATCGCGAGCAGCTGCGGGCCAGCCGGGAGCGCGTGCTGGCGGCGGCGGACACGATCGTGCCCGGGCACGGCGCGCCGTTCCCGTCCTCACCGTCCGCGGTGCGCTGAGGCCCGCGCCGGCCGGTACCCGCACCGTCCTGCAGCACCCCACACCCGTCGCTCACGCCTCCGCGACTGTCACACAACCAAGACACGCCGCGAACGAAGCGGGGTCACGACCGGCCGACAGTGGACGAACCGGCCGGAGCTGACTGTGACTGGGCACGACGATGAAGGAGAAGGCGTGGTTAACGACGGGAAATGGGACCGGCGGTCGCTGTTGCGGGGCGCCACCCTGCTGGCCGGCGCCGCCGCGACCGCGCCGCTGCTGGGCGGGGCTGGCACGGCGCTGGCCAGCGGTGGCGACGCGGACGCGCTGTTCAAGGCGGGGAAGTTCGAGCAGGCCGGCCGCGCGTACGAGGAGATCTTGAAAAGGGACCCCGGGAACGTGCACGCGGCACGCCAGCGCGGCTATGTGGGGCTGCTGGGCAACAAGTTCGGCGACGCGGAGAAGTACCTCAAGCTGGCCATCCGGCTGGCGCCCGGCGACAAGGACGCCCACTACTACCTGGCCGACTGCTACATCCGGCAGGACAAGCTCACCCAGTCGGCACCGCACTGGAAGGCGGCCGGCGAGGACGGCTACGCCAAGTGGTTCGCGGCGGTCCGCGGCGAGGCGTATCAGGTCCACGGCGACATCGCGCGGGTGCCGTGGAAGCAGGTGGACCCGCTGCCGCTGGTCGAGGCCTCGGTCAACGGCGGGCCGGCGAAGCGCTTCTCGTTCTACACCGGCGCGCCGAATCTGGGCCTGACCGCTTCGGTGGCCAAGGAGGCGGGGCTGAGCCCGGTCGCCAGTCAGAAGGTCGACTTCGAGGGCGGCGCCATCTGGGCGTACTACGGGATTCTGGAGTCGTTCAAGCTGGGCGGCATCGAGCTGCGCAACGTCCCGGTGGGCTGGTCGGCGACGGAGTCGGGCGAGGACGTCGGCGCCGACAGCGACGGGCTGATCGGCACGTGGGTCTTCTACCACCTGCTGACCACCTTCGACTATGCGGGCCGGCAGCTGATCCTGCGCCGCCGTACCCCTGAAGCGGCCAGGAAGGCACGCGCCGGCGCCGAGCCTCTGCCGCTGTGGCTGGCCCGTGAGCAGTATCTGCACACCACGGGCAGCTTCGCGGGCGCGGCCGGCTCCCGCACGGGGGTGGTGGGCGTGAACCTCGGCGGCGGCAGCGAGATCGCCGCGGGCCTGCGCGGGGAGACGGCCAAGCAACTGGGGGTACGCACCGACCACGACCGCCAGATCGGGACGTTCGCCCAGAGCCACCCGGCCGTGGTCTATCCCTGCTACCCGGAGGAGATCCGGGTCGGCGGCGCCGTCGCCAGGGACGTCTACTGCTACACGAACCCCAACCAGCCGGTCAACGTGCCCCGGCCCTACGGGACGGGGTTCGACACGATGGGCTGGTTCTCCCACTGCTTCTGGAAGCCGTACAACGTCACCGTCGACTTCACCGGCATGAACCTCTACATCGCCCGCGGCGCGGTCACCTGATCACCGCGGGCGGCACCCGCGTCAGGAGGTGGGCAGGAAGCCGACCCGGTCGCGGACCTGGACCATGGTCCGCTGGGCCACGTCGCGCGCCCTGCCCGCTCCGATGGCCAGCAGCCTGTCGAGCTCGGTCTCGTCGGACAGCAGCTTCTCGGTGCGTTCCCGGATCGGGGTGAAGGTCTCCACCACCGCTTCGGCCACTTCCTTCTTGAACGTCCCGTATCCCTGCCCGTCGAACCGGGCGACCAGCTCGGCGATCGACGTCCCGGTCAAAGCCGAGTGGATCCGCAAAAGGTTGGAAATGCCGGGCTTGTTCGCCTCGTCGAAGACGACCTCGCTGCCCGTGTCCGTCACCGCTCGCATCACCTTCTTGCGAAGGGGGCCGGGCTGCTCCAGCACGTCCAGGATGCCCGCCGGGCTGGAGGACGACTTCGACATCTTCGCCGTCGGCTCCTGGAGGTCGGTGATCTTCTCGACCTCCTTGAGGATGTGCGGGGCGGGGAGCGTGAACGTGTCGCCGTAGCGGTGGTTGAAACGCTGGGCCAGGTCGCGCGTCAACTCCAGGTGCTGCTTCTGGTCGGCGCCGACCGGCACGCTGTTGGCCTGGTAGAGAAGGATGTCCGCGGCCTGCAGGATCGGGTAGGTGAACAGGCCGACGCTGGCCGCGCTCTCCCCGAACTTCGCCGACTTGTCCTTGAACTGGGTCATCCGGGCCGCCTCGCCCATCCCGGTCAGGCAGTTGAGCACCCAGGCCAGCTCCGTGTGCTCGCGTACGTGCGACTGCACGAAGACGGTGCTGCGCTCAGGATCGAGGCCCGCGGCGAACAACTGGGCCGCGGCCACCCGCGTACGGCGGCGCAGCGCGGCGGCCTCGGTCGGCACGGTGATGGCATGGAGGTCCACCACGCAGTAGAAGGCGTCGTGGGTCTCCTGCAACGTCACCCACTGGCGGAGGGCGCCCAGGTAGTTACCCAGGTGGAAGGAGTCCGCCGTGGGCTGGATGCCGGAGAGAACACGAGGTCTGGCCATAGCTGGCAATTGTGTCAGGAATCCGCACTCGCCTGCGACTCGATCAGGCCCGGTCGGCGTTTCACCCTGACCCGGGAGATTCTCCGGCCGTCCAGTCCGGTGACGGTGAACTCGAAACCGGGGATCTCCACCTTCTCCCCCACCGCCGGAACGTGGCCGAGCATGGCCATGACGAAGCCGCCGAGCGTCTCGTACGGGCCGTCCGGCAGCCGGATGCCGGTCTGGGCGCCGAAGTCGTTGAGGTTGGTGAGGCCGTCGATCTCGATCTCCCCGGCGGGCAGGATGACCGTGTCGTCTTCGATGTCGTACTCGTCCCTGATGTCGCCGATCAGCTCTTCGACCAGGTCTTCCAGGGTGACGATCCCGGCGGTGCCGCCGTACTCGTCCACGACGATGGCCAGGTGGTGTCCTTCGTCGCGCATCTCCGACAACGTGCTCAGCACCCGCTTCGAGGCGGGCACCAGCTTGATCGGGCGGATGGGCACCAGCTCGCTGATGGGTTCGATCCGGCCGGTGAGGACGGGGTCGAGCAGGTCGCGTACGTGGACGAAGCCCAGGATCTCATCGTAGGACTCGCGGAAGACCGGGAAACGGGAGTGTGGCAGCGCCGCCACCAGCACGGCCGCCTCGGCCAGCGGCGTGTCGGCCTCCATGAACTCCACCTCGGTCCGCGGCAGCATCACCTCCCGCAACTGCCGCTTGCCCGCGGCGAACACCTCGGCGATCAGGTTGCGCTCGTCGAGGGTCAGCTCGCTGTGGCCGACGACCATGTCCCGGAGTTCCTCGGTGGTCATCTGCTCGCGGTCGGCGTCGGGGTTGCCGCCGAGCAGCTTCATCACGCCGTCGGTCGACTTGGACAGCATCCAGATGATCGGCCGCGACAGGGTGGCGATCCAGTCCAGGAACGGCGCGACCACGAGCGAGAGCCCCTCGGCCCGCTGCCTGGCCAGCCGCTTGGGCGCCAGTTCGCCGAGCACGAGCGAGACGTAGGAGATCGCCAGCGTCACCAGCACGAGGGCCAGCGCGGGCGCCACGGCCTCGGGCACGCCCCACTCGCGCAGCTTCGGCCCCAGGGCCGCGCCGAGCCGGTCGGCGCCGAACG
Organism: Nonomuraea endophytica; assembly: GCF_014203235.1. Lineage (GTDB taxonomy): Bacteria > Actinomycetota > Actinomycetes > Streptosporangiales > Streptosporangiaceae > Nonomuraea > Nonomuraea endophytica. Next base: position 416,586 of record NZ_JACHIN010000001.1, read on the forward strand.
CCGCCGACAACATCGTGGCCACGGTGACGCCGATCTGGACGGCGGACAGGAAGCGGTTGGGGTCGCGGGCGAGCTTGGCCACCCGCTCGCCGCGCCGTCCCTTCTTGGCGAGTTTGCGGACCTGGCTCTCCCGCAGGGAGACCATCGCCATCTCGGCGGCGGCGAAGAAGCCGCCCACGAGAATGAAGAGCAGGACCAGGGCGACGTTGGCCGCGACGGTGTCAAACATGGTGGTTGGCAGCGTACTCAACGAGTTTCCCGCGTATGCTGAACGGCAAGCCGTACAAAATCCAACATATTTCACCAGGAGTGCACATGAGACTGTTGGTCACCGGAGGTGCCGGATATGTCGGCAGCGTCGTGGCGGCGCAGCTGGTCGAGGCGGGCCATGAGGTGACCGTGCTCGACGATCTCTCCACCGGACACAGGGACGCGGTTCCCGGCAGCGCCCGGTTCATCCAGGGAGACATCGCCGACTCCCACGAAGCGCTGGAAAACCAGGAGGCGGTGCTGCACTTCGCGGCCAAGTCCCTGGTCGGCGAGTCGGTGGAGAAGCCCGAGCTCTACTGGCGGCGCAACCTCGGCGGCACGCTCGCCCTGCTGGAGGCCATGCACGCCCAGGACGTGCGCCGCATCGTGTTCTCCTCCACCGCCGCTGTTTACGGCGAGCCGATCCACGACCAGATCATGGAGACCGACCCGCCCCGCCCGACCAACCCTTATGGCGAGACCAAGCTGGCCGTCGACATGACGCTGACCGCCTTCGCCGCCCTGCGCGGCCTGGGCGCGGTGAGCCTGCGCTACTTCAACGTGGCCGGCGCCTACGGCATGTTCCGCGAACGCCACGCCATCGAGACCCACCTGATCCCCAACGTGCTCAAGGTCGCCACCGGCGAGCGCGCGGAGATCCAGGTGTTCGGCACCGACTACGCCACCCCCGACGGCACCTGCGTGCGCGACTACATCCACGTCTCCGACCTGGCCAGGGCGCACCTGCTGGCGCTGGAGGCGGTCACCGAGGGCGAGCACAAGATCTACAACCTGGGCAGCGGCACCGGCTTCTCGGTCAAGGAGGTCATCGACGTCTGCCGCGAGGTGACCGGCCACGCGATCCCGGAGAAGCTCGGCGCGCGCCGTCCCGGCGACCCCGCGGTGCTCGTGGCCTCATCGGAGAAGATCCGCGCCGAGCTGGGCTGGAAGGCGGAGCGGACCGACCTGCCGACCATCGTCTCCGACGCCTGGAGTGCGCTTTCCCGCATATGAGCCATAGCCCCGCGGGATATGTGCTGTGATACCGAAATGTGAGGATGCTTTCACCTAGAGTGCTCTTCGTGGCACTCGTCGCAGGTGGCTGCACGCTGGCCGCGGCCGGGGTGGTGTTCGCGACGTCGCCACCGGCTCCGGCCCCCAGCCCGCCTCCCCACTGCCACCTGCACGAACAACTCACGCCGTGACGCGCAGCCGGGCCCGGTTGTCGGCCGGTCGCCGGTCGCCGAGGCGGCTGGAGTACACGCCGGCGCTGGCGTTGACCGGCCGCCTGGGCGCCCTGAGCGTGAGCCGTACCCGCAGGCGCTCGGCAGGGCCGACGGCCCGCAGCCTGCACGCCACATAGCCCGGCTGGGCCGCGCAGCGCGCGCCGAACGCCGACACCAGCCTGGCGCGGCCCGTCCTGAGGTAAACGCGGGCGTCCCTGACCATGTGCGGGCCGCGGTTGCGCACCAGCGCGGTCATCGCGAACGTGCCGCCGCGCGCCCGGCCCGACAGGCTCAGGCTCAGGTCGGCGCCCTCGTCCACGGCGGTCGACACGGTGGCGGCGTTGTCGCTCTCGTCGTCGTCGCGCACCTCGGAGGTGAGCGTGGCCGCCGCCTTCAGCGGGCCCCGCGCGTCCGGCCGGACGATGCCGGTGATCGTGACTCCGCCGGTGCCGCCCGCCCGGATGTCCATGGGCGAGGTGCACACCACCTCGGACGCGCTCACACCCCTCGCGCAGGTGGCCACGTCGACGCCGACGACCTCGACGCCGGTGGGCAGCGTCACCCTGAGCACGGGCAGCACGGCGTCACCGGGTCCGGCGTTGCCGACCTCTGCCCGGTAGATGATGGGTTGTCCGGGCTGGGCGACACCCGGGCGGGCGGTCAGCCGTACGGAGAGGTCGGCTGCGCCCCATCCCGGCCCCGCGTGGGCGAGCCCCGGAACGCCCGCCAGCATGACTCCCATGAACCCGGCGAGCATCTTGCGCCGCATGAACGACCCCCCGTGCAGTACGCCTCAATTGAACGTGCTGACGCGGGTGATCATCCTCGCGACACGCGGTAGCCGTACCGAAAGCGAAAGGCGCGCGCCCGGAACGGACGCGCGCCTTTCGGCGGGGACGCTCAGATGAGGCCGAGGCCCTTGACGGCGTCGCGCTCCTCGGCGAGCTCGCGCACGGAGGCGTCGATGCGCTCGCGGGAGAAGGCGTCGATCTCCAGGCCCTGGATGATCTCCCACTTGCCGCCCGCGGCGCGGACCGGGAAGGAGGAGATGAGGCCCTCGGGCACGTCGTAGGAACCGTCGGAGACGACGGCGGCGGAGGTCCAGTCGGTGCCGTTGACCCAGTCGTAGACGTGGTCGATCGCGGCGTTGGCCGCGCTCGCCGCGCTGGAGGCGCCACGGGCCTCGATGATCGCGGCGCCGCGCTTGGCGACGGTCGGGATGAAGGTGTCCTTCAGCCACTCGTGGTCGACCTGCTCGGCCGCGACCTTGCCGCCGACCTCGGCGTGGAAGAGGTCGGGGTACTGCGTGGCCGAGTGGTTGCCCCAGATGGTCATCTTCTTGATCTCGGTGACCGGGATCTGGAGCTTGGCGGCCAGCTGCGACAGCGCGCGGTTGTGGTCGAGGCGGGTCATCGCGGTGAAGCGCTCGGCCGGGACGTCCGGGGCGTTCTGCTGGGCGATGAGCGCGTTGGTGTTGGCCGGGTTGCCCACGACCAGGACCTTGATGTCGTCGGCGGCGTGGTCGTTGATCGCCTTGCCCTGGGGGCCGAAGATGCCGCCGTTGGCGCCGAGCAGGTCGCCGCGCTCCATGCCCGCCTTACGCGGCATGGCGCCGACCAGCAGGGCGACGTTGGCGCCGTCGAAGGCGACGTTGGGGTCGTCGGTGATCTCGATGCCCGACAGCAGCGGGAACGCGCAGTCGTCGAGCTCCATCGCGGTGCCCTCGGCCGCCTTCACCGCCTGCGGGATCTCCAGCAGGCTCAGCTTCACCGGAACGTCGGCGCCGAGCAGGTGCCCCGACGCGATGCGGAACAACAGCGCGTAGCCGATCTGACCGGCGGCACCGGTGACGGTTACCTTGACGGGCGTGGCCATGGCCTTCCCCTAACTCGCAGGATGAATCATTGACTTTCGGATGTTACCCGGTCGTCATCCGCAGGGTTCCATCTCGGTCGGGTTCAGCTGCGGTTTGAAATCCACGTTTCCGAAATGCCTGCTCACGAGCTTCTTGATGGTGCCGTCGCGCTGCAGTCCGGCGATGACCCCCGAGACGGCCTTGCACGTCCTGGCGTCGCCGCGCTCCATGCCGACGGCGTAGCGCTGGCTGCTGAGCCGGGCGCCGAGCACGGCGAAACGCATGCTCACCTCACGGTCGGCGAACCCCGCCAGCAGCAGATCCTCGCCGGGGACCGCGTCGACCTTGCCGCTCTTCAGCATGTCCATGCATTCGGCGTAGTGGGCGGCGGGTATGGGCGTCACCTCGACCCGGTCCTGCACGCTGCGCGTGGACGGGCTCGGGGGCGCGCAGAGGTTCATGCCCTTGAGGTCGGCCAGCTTCTTGGCGGTGCCCGCCCGGACCAGCACGTCGTGGTGGGCGACGTAGTACGGCCCGGCGAACAGCACTTCCTCGTCGCGGTCGATCGAGTAGGTGGCGACCACGAGGTCCACCTTGCCGGTGCTCAGGGCGGTCGCCCGATCGAAGCGGCCGACCTGCACGTACTTCACGTCCTTGGCGCCCAGCGCCTTGGCGATCAGGCCGGCCAGGTCCACGTCGAAACCCTGGAACGATCCGCCCTGGCTCAGGCTGATGCCCGGCAGGTCGCCCTTGACGCCGACGGTGAGCTTCCCGGTCTTGGCGATCTTGTCCATCACGGAGGTGAACGGGCCCGGCTGGGGCGGCGTGTTCCCGCCGTTCACCGACTCCGACGGCGGCTGCGCGCCGAAGGCCACCGGCCAGTCGTTGAGCACCGCCAGCACCGCGGCGGCGGCCAGCACCACCAGCGCCACGACCACCGCGATCCAGCGTCCCGGGCCGCCCCGTCTCCCTTGCGGCGCCGGCCGCATCGGGGGGCGCTCCGACAGGCTCGTGGGCGCCTGCTCCGGTACGGCCGGCGGCGGCTGCGTCGGGTGACCGGTGTGGCTGGGGGGAGCAGGCATCCCGGACTCGCCCGGCTCGGCGGGCTTGCGGGCGTCGGCCAGCGTGGTGCGTACCCGGGTGAACGGGGTGGTGTCGTCGCTGGCCACCTCGGCGCCCCTGGACAGCACCGCCGTGGAGGCGCCCGCGGTCTCCGGCTGGCCCAGCAGCCGCAGCAGCAGCTGGTCGGCCGTGGGCCGCGCCTGCGGATCCTTGGCCAGCGCCGAGGCGACCACCCCGCGCAGCGGCTCGGGCATCGCGCTGACGTCGACCTCGTGGTTGAGGATCCGGTTGAGCACCACCGCGATCGAACTGCCCTCGAAGACCGTGACCCCGGTCGCGGCGAAGGCGATCGTCGCGCCCCAGGAGAACACGTCGGTGAAGGGGCCGACGTCGTCGCCGGCGATCTGCTCCGGCGCCATGTAGGCGGGGGTGCCGATGGCGCGGCTGGTGATCGTGCCGGTGGAGTCGATGATGCGGGCGATGCCGAAGTCGACCACCCTCGGGCCGTCGGCGGCGATCAGCACGTTGTCCGGCTTGAAGTCGCGGTGCACGATCGAGGCGTGGTGGATCGCGGTCAGCGCGGTGGCGGTGCCGATGGCCAGCCGGTCGAGGGCGGTGCCGCGCATCGGGCCATCGTTGTCGACGACCTCGCGCAGCGGGAGGCCGTCGATGTACTCGCTGGCGATGTAGGGCGTGTTGCCGTCGAGGTCGGCTTCCAGGACGCGGGCCGTACAAAAGGAGGCGACCCTTTCGGCCGCCTTGAGCTCCCGCGCGAACCGGGATCTGGCGATGGTGTCACCGCTGAACTTGATGTGCAGGAGCTTGATCGCCGCCCGCTCACCCTGCTCGTTGACGCCCAGGTAGACGATGCCCTGCCCGCCCTCGCCCACGCGTCCGGTCAGCTGGAACGAGCCCAGCTGCTCGGGATCGCCGGCGACGAGCGGCGCGATCTGCGGCATTGACCATCCCCACGTGTATACAAATCCCAACGAGGCAAACTTTACGACGCTCATGAAGCTCTCAGGGAACCGTTAACCGTTCGTGACGTCGCGGACGGGCTTCTCGGCGGCTGACTGGAATGACATTCTGTCGCCATGCATGACATCGTCCTCTTCGGCGCCACCGGTTACACCGGAAAGCTCATCGCCCGTTATCTGGCCGGGATCGAGGGGCTCGGCTGGGCGGTCGCGGGCCGCGACCGGGGCCGGCTGGAGGCGCTCGGCCACGGCGTGCCCGTGCTGGTCGCCGACGTGGACGACGCCGCCTCGATGGCCGCGCTGGCCCGTCAGGCGCGCGTGGTCATCACCACCGTCGGCCCTTACGTCCGCTACGGCGAGCCGCTCGTCGCGGCCTGCGCGGAAGCCGGGACCCACTACGTCGACCTGACCGGCGAGCCGGAGTTCGTGGACCGCATGTACCTGCTCCACCACGAGCGCGCCGCCGCCTCGGGAGCGAAGATCGTGCACGCCTGCGGTTTCGACTCCATCCCCTACGACCTCGGCGTCCTCTACACGGTCGGCGAACTGCCGGAAGGCGTGCCGCTCAAGGTCAGCGCGTTCCTGCGGGGCGGCGGGCGGCCCTCGGGCGGGACGTTCCACTCGGCGGTGACCTCGATGTCGCGGGCGCGGCAGATGGCCGAGACGGGCCTGCGCCGCCGCGCCGCCGAGACCCGGCCGCGCGGGCGTTCCGTGGACGTGCTGCCCGGCCTGCCGAGGTTCGTGGGCGGGTACGCCCTGCCGATGCCCACCATCGACCCGCAGATCGTGGGCCGCTCCGCCTGGGCGCTCGACCGCTACGGCCCGGACTTCACCTACCGCCAGTACATGAGCGTGCGCCGCCTGCCGGGCGCGCTGGCGCTGGCCGGGGGCGCGACGGCCCTCGGGATGCTCGCCCAGCTCAGGCCCACGCGCGAATGGCTCCTGAACCGCCTCAAGCCGGGCGATGGTCCCACTCCGGAGGAGCGGGCCAAGAGCTGGTTCAAGCTGACGTTCCTCGGCGAAGGGGGCGGCGCACGGGTGGTCACGGAGGTCTCCGGGCGCGATCCCGGGTACGGCGGGGCCGCCACGATGGTCTCCGAGGCGGCGTTGTGCCTGGCCTTCGACGACACGCCCCAGGTGGCGGGGCAGGTGACGACGGCCGCGGCGATGGGCGCGCCGCTCATCGAACGGCTGGGCCGTTCGGGGGCGCTGTCGTTCTCGGTGAAGTCCTAGCAGCCCGACTCCCTGAACATCTCGTGCCACCGGACGGGCGCGGCGTCCTCTTCCACGCTCGCGGCCACCCGCGCGCTGCCCCACCACGCCGACACGTCGAGGATCACCGGAGCCGTCTCCTCCGCCGCCTCCAGGCAGGAGGTGTACTCCACCAGAAGTTCGACCTCGACGCTGCCGCCCGCGGGCACGACCTTCGGCAGCGCGGCGCCGACGACGCTGAAGTGCTCAGCCCGCACCCCCGCCCCGGTCAGGGTGATCGGGTAGAGGGCCTCGTTGGTGAAGGTGTGGGTCATGGCGTCGACGCGCCCGTGGACTCTGCCCAGTTCGTCGGTGACGAGCCTGGCGCTGGCCGTGTCGGGTTCGTGGTGGGTGATCCGCGGGATCAGTCCCCAGCCGAAGGCGAGCAGCAGCGTCAGGGCGATGCCGATCACGACCGGCCATCGGGCGCTCACGGCCGCCGCCGACGGGTTGAGGCGGTCCAATACTTCACTCGGAATCACGTCGGCATTCTGCTAGTTTCCCGGGCTATGACGAAAGACCACCTTTGCTGATACTCACGGCCATTGGTGTATTAGCCGTCATTTCCGGGTTGGCACTGAGCGCGCGCTCCCTTCCCCGCGCCAACCTGGAACGCTTCGCCCAACGGCACCGGCTGACGATCACGCCCTACAACGGCGACAACACGATCGCCTACCTACGCGCGGTCCGCTCGTGGCGAGGCGCGGGACTGGCCGCGGGCGGCGCCCTCTCGCTTTTCTTCCTGGGAAATCTGAATTTCCCCTTTTTGCTGTACGGCTGGCTCGCCGGCGTGCTCGTCTCCGAGATCCAGCTCGCCGCCACCCGGCCTCGATTCTTCGGTGAACGGCTCCGCCTCACGCCGCGGGCGCTCACGGTCGGCTGGCGGCTGTCGGCGCTCCTGTGCTGGGGCGTCATCGCGGTGCTCGTGGTCCGCTCGTTCACCCGGGAGACGGCGGTGCCAGAACGGCTCTGGGTGGCGATTCCGGCTCTCGTGCTGCTGGCCGTCCATCTGGTGCTGAGGGACCTGCACCGGCGTGCGGTGCCCGCGGGGACCAGCGACCTGGTCGGCGCCGAGTTCGCCGCCCGGATCAGCTCGGCCAGGACGCTGATGGCGTTCGGGATCGCGGCGGCGCTCTGGCCGGCTTTCGGCTTCATCTCCGCCGAGCTGCCGACGCCCGTGCGGCCGGTGCCGCTCACCCTGGTCGCGGGGCCTGTGCAGTTCGCCAAAACCGTGAGCGACCCCGTCAGATGGGCGCTCTATCCAGTGCCTCCCGACCGGGAAACGACGTTCGCCGAGGCCGACACGCGCGGACCCCTCGCCCTCAGCGGTGACGGCCTCCACGTGATCTACCGGCAGCTCGGCACGGGCAGGCTCGTCCACCGCGACCTGCGCAAGAGTGACGTCCGTGAGGTCCCGGGCACCGGCGAGATCCTGCTCTCCCACGACGGCGCCTACGCCACGGTCGGCGCCACGCTCGTCCACACGCCCACCGGATCGGCCACGCCCCTGCCCGGCGTTGCCCGCGTGATCGGCATCGGCGGCGGCCGGATCGTCGCCACCACCGGCCCCCGCACCCTGCCGGGCGCGCCTGCGACCGAGCTCGTCACCTTCGACCCGCAGGGCAAGGTCGTGTCCCGCGCGCCCTTCGACCCCTCCCTCGACGTACGGCTCTCGCCCGACGGCAAGACGCTCGCCGTCGTCACCTCCGCCGACGTGCTGACCATGGACCCGGCCACCGCGAAGGTGCTGACCCGCGAGCCGCTGCAACTCCCCGGCCCCAGCTACGAGCGCGACCTGCTGGGCTGGTCCGCGGACGGCCGGCTACTGCTGCTGCGCGCCGACCTGGAGAAGACCGACGCGTCCGGCCACTACCTGATCGACCCGGGGACCGGCACGGCGCGGCGCCTGGTGGACTGGCCGGATCCCGGCCGGCCCGTGGTCGTGGGGAGGGTCACGTGATCCGCAGAGGTCTGGCCGCCGGTGTGCTCGTGATCGCGGCGTGGGTCACGCTGCCCCTGTGGCAGCAGGAAGCCGGCCTTCCCCTGGCGAAGGGCATGCCCGGCAGCACCGCTTCACTGCCTCCGGCCACCGAACTCAGGGGCCCGGCCCCGGCGCCCATCCGCTACGCGTACCAGCCGGAATGCCCCGACCAGAGCGGCCCCTGCCTGCAATGGCATCTGGTCTCCACGCGCGGCGAGCAGTGGTGGCTGCCCGGCGCGAGCGCGCAGGACACGTTCGTGCTCAGCGACGACGGCACCCGCGCCACCTACCCGCGTGGCAAGGGGCTGGTCCTGCACGACTTGATGACCGGCGAGGTCACGCCGCTGTCCGTCAAGGGCGAGGAGCCGATCTTCTCCCTCGACGGCCGCCACCTGGCCGCCGGGCGCGAGGTCGCCGATCTGGCCACGGGGCGCGTACACCGGCTGAACGGCGTGGCACGAGCCTGGACCTCCAGAGGCGTGATCACCTCCACGCTGAAACCCGACGACCACACACCGGGCCAGGTCAACGTCACGTTCTTCACCGTCAGCTCGCCCGAGGGCAAGAGGCTGAGCAGGTTCACCGCCCCCGGCGACCTGTCCTCCGACGGCGTCCTGTCACCCTCGGGCCGCCAGTTCGCCACGTTGACCAGGGAGGTGACGCCCACGTCCGTGACCACCACGAGCATCCTGATCAGCAGGGAGCGCGCCGTCACCCCGCGCCTGCCCGCGGGCTGGACGATCACCACGATCCTGCGCTGGACCGGCGAGGACACCCTCCTCGTACGGCTGCGCGGCCCCGTGAACCGCGTCGCCTACACCGTCGTCGACCTGACCACCGGCCGCCCGCTCCCCGGAGGCGTCGAGGAGCGGGGGCTGTCAACGGTCATCGGCCGCCTGGACTAGTACGGCAGCGCCCGCGCGGTGAAGTTCTTGCGCAGGAACGGCGCCTTGAACTTGGGGAAGGCCACGGTCTCGGCGTCACCGTCGGAGGTGAAGCGCATGTCCGGGTTGTTCTTGAGCCAGTCCAGCCAGGCCGTCGAGCAGAACTGGGAGCAGTCGCCCTTCTTGTCCATCGCCTTGATCCGCGGGATCCCGAGCGGGTCGAACGTCCTGGTGTAGGGCGCCGGCGCGGGCGTGTACCCGGCCAGGAAGACGCCGCTGTGGTTGTAGGCCCCTTCGCTGCCCTTGCCGCGCAGCGCCCACTCCTTCTTGCGCGGCTGGCTCCCGTACGGCAGGGCCAGCGTCACCGGGTCCTGCGAGGCGAGGGAGTGGACCTGCTGCCGGATGGCGGCGATCTGCTCGGCCACCTCCTTCTGCGAGCGGGTGCCGAGGTTGACGTGGTCGCGCGTGTGGTTGCCGATGTCGAAGCCGTTGTCCTTGAGCCAGAGCAGCGTCTGCGCCTGCTCCTCCTTCAGCGACTTGCCGAACATGTCGCGGGTGACGTAGAAGGTCGCGACGGGGCGGAAGCCGGGGTTCTTCGCGGCCACGTCCTGCAGGATGGCGACCGCCGTGTCGGCCCTGGGGACGCCGAGGTCGTCCAGGGCGAGCTGGGAGGGCGAGGAGTCGTCGAAGGTGAGCACCACGGGGTGCTTGCCGGCGGGGATGCCGATCTTCCCGGTCACGTACTCGGCCGCGGTGATCGGCACGTAGCCGTCGCGCACCAGCCGTTCCAGGTCGGCGCGGAACTTCTCCGGCGTCCTGTCGTCGTCGGAGCCGGGATTCTTCACGATCCGGTGGTACATGAGCACCGGGACCTGTCCCAGTTCGTTGGCCTTGACCTTGGCCGCGGCGGCGGCCTTGGCCTGCTTGGCCTGCTGCACCTTCATGGCGGCGTCGGCTTTGCTGACCGTCTGCACGGCCGGCTGCGAGCCGCATCCGCCGACGATCGCGCCCACCGCGACCAACCCGAGAACACCCAGACGCATCGGGAACCTCCCTCATGACGCGATCGTCAATTACGCCCTGTGACCTCCCCATCGCTCCCCGGAACCACTCCGGAACACTCCAAAAGAGATCACCAAGCCGGGGACCCGAGGCGGCCACGGCCAGGTCGCGGGCGGGGCGGCCACCGGATATCTTGATGTCAAGCAATCTCAGACGTGGAGCGGACATCCGGTGACTGATTCGACCATCATTTACACGCACACAGACGAGGCCCCAGCGCTGGCCACGTACTCGTTCCTGCCGGTCATCCAGGCGTACGCCGCCAAGGCCGGAGTGCGGGTGGAAAGCCGGGACATCTCGCTGGCCGGGCGGATCATCGCCGGCTTCCCCGAGCGGCTCACGGAGGGCCAGCGCATCGGCGACGCCCTGGCCGAGCTCGGCGAGCTGGCGAAGACCCCCGCGGCGAACATCATCAAGCTGCCCAACATCTCGGCCTCGATCCCGCAGCTGAAGGCGGCCATCGCCGAGCTGCGCCAGCAGGGCTACGACCTGCCCGACTACCCCGAGGACCCGAAGACCGACGAGGAGCGCGACATCCGCGCCCGCTACGACAAGGTCAAGGGCAGCGCCGTCAACCCGGTGCTGCGCGAGGGCAACTCCGACCGCCGCGCCCCCGCCTCGGTGAAGGCCTACGCCAAGCAGCACCCGCACAGAATGGGCGCGTGGTCGCCCGACTCCAAGACCGACGTGGCGCACATGACCGCCGACGACTTCCGCTCCTCGGAGAAGTCCGCGATCCTGCCCGAGGCCACCGAGCTGCGCATCGAGCTGGTGGGCGACGACGGCGCCACGACCGTCCTGCGTGAGTCCGTACCCGTGCTGGCCGGGGAGATCGTCGACTCCTCGGTCATGCGGGTGGCCGCCCTGCGCGAGTTCCTCACCGCGCAGATCGCCCGCGCCAAGGCCGAGGACGTGCTCTTCTCCGTCCACCTCAAGGCCACGATGATGAAGGTCTCCGACCCGATCATCTTCGGCCACGTGGTGCGCGCCTTCTTCCCGAAGACCTTCGCCCAGTACGGCGAGGCCCTCGCGCAGGCCGGTCTCAGCCCCAACGACGGCCTGGGCGGCATCCTCAGCGGCGCGAGCGACGAGATCAAGGCGTCGTTCGAGGCCGAGCTCGCCGAAGGCCCGGCGCTGGCCATGGTCGACTCCGACCGCGGCATCACCAACCTGCACGTGCCGAGCGACATCATCGTCGACGCCTCGATGCCGGCGATGATCCGCCAGTCCGGCCACATGTGGGGCCCCGACGGCAACGAGGCCGACACCCTCGCCGTCATCCCCGACAGCAGCTACGCCGGCATCTACCAGGTCGTCATCGACGACTGCCGCGCCCACGGCGCCCTCGACCCGGCGACCATGGGCTCGGTCCCGAACGTCGGCCTCATGGCGCAGAAGGCCGAGGAGTACGGCAGCCACGACAAGACCTTCGAGATCCCGGCCACCGGCACCGTACGCGTGGTGAACTCCGCCGGCGAGACCGTCCTCGAGCACGCGGTCAGCCAGGGCGACATCTGGCGCATGTGCCAGACCAAGGACATCCCCGTCCAGGACTGGGTGAAGCTCGCCGTCTCCCGCGCCCGCGCCACCGGCGACCCGGCGGTGTTCTGGCTCGACGCGACCCGCGCCCACGACGCCAGCCTCATCGAGAAGGTCAACGGCTACCTGGCCGAGCACGACACCAGCGGCCTGCAGATCGAGATCATGGCCCCGGTCGAGGCGATCGGCTTCTCGCTGGAGCGCATCCGCAAGGGCGAGAACACGATCTCGGTCACCGGCAACGTGCTGCGCGACTACCTGACCGACCTGTTCCCGATCCTGGAGCTGGGCACCAGCGCCAAGATGCTCTCGATCGTCCCGCTGCTCAGCGGCGGCGGCCTATTCGAGACCGGCGCGGGCGGCTCGGCGCCCAAGCACGTGCAGCAGCTGGTCAAGGAGAACTACCTGCGCTGGGACAGCCTGGGCGAGTTCCTGGCGCTGGCGGCCAGCTTCGAGCACCTGGCGCGCACGACCGGCAACGCGCGGGCGCAGATCCTGGCCGACACGCTCGACCGGGCGACCGCGACGTTCCTCAACGAGAACAAGTCGCCGGCCCGCAAGCTGGGCTCGATCGACAACCGCGGCAGCCACTTCTACCTGTCCCTGTACTGGGCCCAGGAACTGGCCACTCAGACCGACGACGCCGAGGTGGCGGCGGCGTTCGCCGGTCTGGCCAAGACCCTTGCCGAGCAGGAGCAGGCGATCGCGGCCGAGCTGCTGGCCGTACAGGGCTCGCCGGTCGACCTCGGCGGCTACTACCAGCCGGACCCGGCCAAGGCCGCGGCCGTGATGCGGCCGTCGAAGACCTTCAACCAGGCGATCGAGAGCCTCTAGGCGACATCGGAAGGGCGGTGGGCTCCGGCTCGCCGCCCTTTGTCATCCTCCCCCGAGGAGCTGGAGCACGGCGGGCTTGAGCACGCTGCCGTATTCCAGGAACATCGCGACGGCCACCAGGCCCACGCCGATTCCCCCGTAGACCACCATGTCCGTCTTCCTCGTCCGGATCGCCATGAGCCCGCCGTACCCGGCGAAGCGCAGGGCGGCGGCGACCATCAGCACGGCGCCGAGCGCGAACGCGCCCCACTCGCCGTCCACGAAGAAGATCGCGAGCATGGCGAGAGCCGCTCCCGCCAGCACCAGCGGAAACGGCCCCCACTTCAGATCATCGTTCGTCAATAGGCTTCCACTTCTGGTCGCGTTCCCCGATGTACTCACTATCGGGCCGGATGAGCCGGTTGTCCGCGTGTTGCTCGATCACGTGAGCGGTCCAGCCGGACATGCGGCTGATGGAGAAGACCGGCGTGAACAGATCGGTCGGGATGCCCAGGTAGTGGTAGACCGAGGCGGCGTAGAAGTCGACGTTGGGGTAGAGGCCCTTGGTCTCGAAGACGACCTCTTCCATCTCCTTGGACATCCGGTAGAACTTCGGCTCGTCGCCGGACAGTTCCTCCGACATCCTGCGCAGGTGCGTGGCGCGCGGGTCCTCGGTCTTGTAGACGCGGTGGCCGAAGCCCATGATCTTCTCGCCGGCGGCCAGCTTGTCGCGTACGGTCTGGGCCACGCCGTCGGGCGAGATCGACTCCAGCGTCTTCATGACCTGCTCGTTGGCGCCGCCGTGCAGCGGGCCCTTCAGCGTGCCGATCGCGGCCACGATGGCCGAGTGCATGTCCGACAGCGTCGCGGCGCAGACGCGGGCGGCGAACGTCGAGGCGTTCATCGTGTGGTCGGCGTGCAGCACCAGGCAGGCGTCGAAGATCTCCGCCTCGCGCGGGGAAGGGGTACGGCCGGTCACCTGGTGCAGGAAGTTGCCGGCGATGCTCAGGGCCGGGTCGCTCTCCGGGACACCCTTGCCCGAGCGGGCGGCGTGGTAGCGGGCGACCAGCAGCGGCTGCTGGGCGGTCAGCCGGGCGGCCTTGCGCAGGTCGGCTTCCGGCTCGATCGAGTCGCGGTCGGGGTCGTCGGCGCTGGCCAGCGAGACCAGCGAGCGCAACGCCTCCATGGGCTTCTGCTTTTCGGCGATCTCCGCGACGTTGGCGGAGACCAGCGGGCCCAGTTCGCGCCCGGCGACGAGCTCGTCACCGTAGGCCTGGAGCTCGGCGCGGTTCGGGAGCGTACCGCGCTGGAGCAGATGGGCGGTCTCTTCGAACGTCGCTCGGCCGGCCAGATCGTGGATGTCGTATCCCCGATAGAACAGGCGGCCGGCCTTCCCGTCGATGTCGCTGAGCGCTGTGGACGCGGCTACGACGTCGGCCAGGCCTTTGGTGGGCTTGTCCATCGTGCTCCTTGGCTCGCTCCGCTCGCGGTTGTGGCGGAGTTATCCGCTCTTCGCGGCGGATGTCCCGCCACGAGTGTTTCCTCCGCTTATCGTCGCTGGAAGTCTACCCGTGAGCTGGCAAAACCGTCCGCAAAGGTCCAGACCAATTTCACGCTGGATTCTCCTTATGGCAAAGGCGATTCCGCATCCCCTCGTTTGGGTAAGCCGGAGCTGTAGTAATAGTTACGGCGGGCTACCCGAGGAGGAACTGCCGCCGTCTCACGCTGCGTCCGCTAACGGAAGGGAACTGCCGTGGAGGGGCCGTTCATACGCATCGAGGACACTGGCGAGGTCGTCCCGTTGCGCCCCGAGATCACGACGGTCGGCAGAGGTCGCGGTGTCGACATCCGACTCACCGATCCCAGCGTGTCTCGGCTCCATGCCGAATTCGTCCGGAGAGGACCCTACCTGTACGTCGTTGACCTGGGCCTGTCCCGCAACGGCACGCGGGTGAACGGCAGGCCGATCGCCCGGAGGGTTCTCGACGACGGCGACGTCGTCTCCTTCGGCGCCGCGCGTGGCCGCATCGGCGGGGTTCCGCGCGAGGACTTCACCCCCGAGGTGGAGCTGAGAAGGGCGGCGGCACCGGAGCTGACCCGCAGAGAGGTCGACGTGCTGACCTCACTGTGCCGGCCCGCGCTGTCGGACGAGGCGTTCGTCGCACCGGCGACCGCAAGGGAGATCGCCGACGACCTGGTGGTGACCGAAGCCGCGGTCAAGCAGCACCTGCTGCGGCTGTACCAGAAGTTCAGGATCCCTGAGGGCACCAACCGGCGCACGCGGCTGGCCAACGAGGTCGTCGCGCTGGGTCTGGTCCGCCCCACCCCCGTGGTGCCGCCACAGCGGTCAGGCTCCCCCACCGAGCAACCATCGGCGGCGGGGCGCAGGGCTTCATAGGAATCGGATCGCTACCGGGGCTTCGGCGAGGGGTTCCGGCAGCACAAGTGGCCCGGAACCCGGCGTTATCGTGCCCAGGACGCGTGGCCCGGCTGCACCCGTGCAGCTGGGCACGGTGGCCGGCAGACCGTGCGCGGTCAGCCAGCCGAACAGCGAGAAGGCGATGGCCTCCTTCGCGTCCGAGGGCACGCCCAGCTCGTCGCTGGGCACGAGACGCGCCGTCGTGCGCGCGCGCAGCATGCCCATGAGCGTGGGGTTGCGCACGCCGCCGCCGGAGACGACGACGGTGTCGAGTTCGTGCCGCCGGATCTCGGCGGCCACGGTCTCGGCCGTGAGCGCGGTCAGCGTGGCCACGAGGTCGGGCCGCGCGATCTCGGCGCGCCCGGCCAGCGCCCGCCGCACGTACCCGGGCGTGAACAGCTCCTTGCCCGTCGTCTTGGGCGCCGCCTTGCCGTAGTACGGCTCGGCGAGCAGCACCTCCAGCAGCCCCTCGTCCACCGTCCCCGCCGCGCCAAGCACCCCGTCCTTGTCGTACGGCGGCGCCGCCGCGTCGATCAGCGCGCCCGCCGGCCCGGTGTCGTAGGCGATGGCCGCCCCGGCCACGGTCAGGTTGGCGATGCCGCCGAGATTGAGCGCCCCCGAGCGGCCCTCGATCCCGCTGAGCATGAGCAGGTCGAGGTAGGACACCAGCGGCGCGCCCTGCCCACCGGCGGTCACGTCCCGCACGCGTACGTCGGAGACGACCGGCAGCCCGGTGCGCTCGGCGATCCAGGCGGGCTGGCCGAGCTGGAGCGTGCCCAGGACCTGCCCGCCGGAGACCCAGTGGAAGAACGTCTGCCCGTGCGAGCAGATCAGGTCGGCGGGACCGGCGCTCCGGGCGGCCTCGGCGAACTCCTGGCCGATCAGCGTGTCCAGCGCGCAGACCTCTCCCATGCTCACATCGCCCAAGCTCACGTCGCCGGGCGGGAGGGCGGCGACGATGCGGGCTCTCAGGCCGCCGGGGTAGGGCCGCTCGCCGGTGGCGAGGATCGTCCCGGTGAGCAGGCCGTCCGCCATCGACCAGTCGACGATGGCGCTGTCGATCCCGTCGTGGGAAGTGCCCGACATCAACCCAAGAACCCGCATAAATCTCCCTAAAACACCACTCGGAAAGGATTGCTGGGCCGGGACGTCCTGCTCACCCGGTCCACCGCCACCACGTAGTAGTAGTCGCCCCGCTTGCCGTCCGGGTCGGTCCAGCGCACGATCCGGTCGCCCGGCACCACGGCCACCAGGTTGCGCGCGTCGTCGAAGGAGGTCAGCCGGGTGGCTGAGCGGAAGACCGCGAACTGGAACGGCTCGTCGCGCCCGGTCGCCACCATCTTGACCTCGACCCCGTCCCTGACCTTGCGGGCCAGCGCGAGCACCGGGCGGCTGGGCGCGCGCCCGCCAGCCAGGCGCGGCAGCAGCGGCGCCAGCGCGGGCCGCTGGTGGTGGTCGTTGACCGCGGTGGTGACGGACTTGAGGCGGTCCGCCCGGACGTCCCCGGCGCTGAACCAGATGTCGCCGGTGATCTCCGGGTGGTTGCGGTTGAGCGTGAGGTGCTTGGACAGTTCGCCTGTCTCCTGCCACTGCGGCGCCTGGGCCGGGTCGCCCGCCTTGTACGCCGCCTGACCGATCCACAGCATGGTGCCGGTGCCCTTGGCCACGTCCGACCACCACGGCACCAGCTTGGCGTAGTCGGCCGGCGGCTGGCCGATGTACCAGTAGAGCTGCGGCGCGATGTAGTCGAGCCAGCCCTTCTTCACCCAGCCACGCGTGTCGGCGTGCAGGCCGTCGTAGGACTGGCCGCCGGCGGTGTCGGAGCCGAGCGGGTCGCTGGCCTTGTTGCGCCAGATGCCCGACGGGCTGATGCCCCAGGAGACCTCGGGCTTGGCCTGCCGTACGCGCTGCTGCATCTCCGAGACCATGAGGTCGACGTTGTCGCGCCGCCAGGAGGCCAGGTCGGGGTAGCCGGCGCCGTACTTGGCGAAGGCGGCGCTGTCGTCGAAGGCCGTGGTGTTGGTCGGGTAGAAGTAGTCGTCGAAGTGCAGGCCGTCGATGTCGTAGCGGGTGATCGCGTCGAGCATCGCGTCCTGGCAGAACTTGCGGACCTCGGGCATGCCCGGGTTGTAGTAGAGCTTGCCGCCGAACGGCAGGATCCAGTCGGGGTTCTTGCGGCCGGGGTGGTCGGGGTGGAGCTTGGCCGGGTCGGGCTGCATCGAGACCCGGTAGGGGTTGAACCACGCGTGGAAGGCCAGGCCGCGCTTGTGGGTCTCCTCGACCGCGAAGCCGAGCGGGTCGTAGCCCGGGTCCTGCCCCTGGACCCCGGTGAGCCACTCCGACCACGGCTCGAACGGCGACGGCCAGAACGCGTCCGCCGTGGGCCGGATCTGCACGAACACCGAGTTGAGCTTGCGCTCGACGGCCAGATCGAGCCAGGCCAGGTATTCGGCCTTCTGCTCCTCGACCGACAGCCCCTTCTTCGAGGGCCAGTTGATGTTGACCACGGAGGCGATCCACATGCCGCGCATCTGACGCAACGGCGGCACGTAGTCGGCCGCGGCGAAGGCGGGCAGGGGGACGACGGAGGCTGCGGCGGCGAGGGCGAGACCCTTGAAAACGGTCCGTCTGCTGGGCATTTGGGGGGTGGCCTCTCGGGAAGTGGTTGTGTCTGGGGCGACGATGACAGAAAATTACCTTCAGATCAACGATTGTGAAGGAAAATGCCGTATGTCGCCTGACCTCCACCGACTCGCCATGGCCGTGCTCCAGCCTGGCTTCGAGGGGACCACCGCCCCCGACTGGCTGCGCAGGGCGCTCGGCGAGGGATTGGGGGGCGCCGTACTGTTCGCCCGCAACCTCCCGAGCGAACACCTCATCCCCCAGATCCGCGCCGAGAACCCCGACACCGTGATCGCCGTCGACGAGGAAGGCGGCGTCGTCACCCGCTTCGAGGCCAGGTCGGGCAGCTCCTTCCCCGGCAACCGCGCGCTCGGCGTGGCCGACGACGAGGCCCTCACCGAGCGGGTCGGCAGGCAGATCGGCCGCATGCTGGCCGAGGCCGACGTCACCCTCGACTACGCGCCCTCCGTCGACGTCAACGCCAACCCCGCCAACCCGGTCATCGGCGTCCGCTCCTTCGGCCCCACCTCCGGCCTGGTGTCCCGGCACGCCGTCGCCTACATCCGCGGCCTCCAGAGCGCAGGGGTGGCCGCCTGCGCCAAGCACTTCCCCGGCCACGGCGACACCATCACCGACTCCCACCTGGCGCTGCCCACCGTGCACGCCACCGTGGAGGAGCTGTGGGAGCGCGACCTGCCGCCGTTCCGCGCGGCGATCGACGCCGGGGTGCGCTCGGTCATGTGCGGCCACCTGCTGGTGCCCGCCCTGGACCCGTCGCTGCCGGCGACGCTGAGCCGTACCGTGCTGACGGGGTTGCTGCGCGAGGAGCTCGGCTTCGACGGCATGCTCGTCACCGACGCGATCGAGATGAAGGCCGTCGCGGCCCGCTACACGCCCGGCGAGATCGCCGTGCGCGCGCTCGCCGCGGGCGTGGACGCCATCTGCGTCGGCATCACCACCGAGCAGGGTCTGCGCGAACTGCGCGACGCGATCACGGCCGCCGTGCTCTCGGGCGAGCTGGCCGAGTCGCGCCTGGCGGAAGCGGCCGCGCGGGTGCGCGCGATCGCCGAGTGGTACGGCAAGCAGGACCGTTCGGCCGCCGAGGACCCCGGCGTCGGCCTGGAGGCGGCCAGGGCGGCGCTGACCGTCACCGGCGCCGCCACGCTGGCCGGTGCGCCGCTCGTCGTCGAGGTCAACACGCGGCTCAACCAGGCCGTCGACCCCTCGACGCCGACCGGGCTGACCGCGGCGCTGGCGGCCAGGCTGCCCGGCACCGAGCGGGTCGTGATGGCCGCCGAGGGCGAGTTGCCCGCCTTCGACGAACGGCCCGTGGTGCTCGTGGTGCACGACTCGGCGCGGCACGCCTGGGTCAGGGAGCGGATCGCGCAGGCCGTGCGGGTGCGCCCGGACGCGGTCGTCGTGGACACCGGCATTCCCGGCGAGCCGGCGGGCGCCGCGTTCGTCGCGACCAACGGGCTCTCACGCGTCTCGGCCGAGGCCGCGGCGGAATGGCTCACCACGTGAGCGAGCCGGCCAACCCGGTGGCGGCGGTGCGGGCCGTACTGCCGTCGCTGACCCCCGCCGCGCAGGCCATCGCCCGGATCATCCTCGACGATCCGGGCCTGGTGGTCAGGAGCACGATCACGGAGTTCAGCGCGGTCTCCGGCACCAGCGAGGCGACGATCGTGCGCACCGCCCGCGCGCTGGGCTTCGCCGGTTACTCGCAGATGCGCTTCGCGCTGGCCGCCGCGGTGGCCAAGGAGCCCGAGCGGCTGGTGCCCGGCGACCTGGGCCCCGACGACCCGCTGACCGACGTGATCGCCAAGGTGGCCAGGGCCGAGTACGAGGCGCTGGCCGACACCGCGGCCCAGCTCGACCCCGACCAGCTCGACGAGGTCGTGGCGGCCATCGTCAGGGCCCGCCGCGTGGACGTGTACGGCGTGGCCGCCTCCGGCCTGGTCGCCACCGACATGTCGCAGAAGCTCCTGCGCATAGGCCTGTCCACCCACCCGTTCTGCGACGCCCACCTGGCGCTGACCAGCGCGGCCCTGCTGCGCGAGAACGACGTGGTGGTGGCGATCAGCTGCAGCGGCGAGACCCCGGACGTGCTGGTCCCGGCGAAGACCGCGAAGGACGCCGGCGCCACGCTCGTGGCCATCACCAACAACCCGCGCTCGTCCCTGGCCCACCTGGCCGAGCACACGCTGGTCTCGGCCGGTCGCGAGACCGCGTTCCGGCCGGGCGCGCTGGCCAGCCGGATCAGCCAGCTGCTCATCGTGGACTGCATCTTCGTCGGCCTGGCCCAGCGCACCTACGAGACCGCCGACGCCGCCATCCGCGCCACGCGGGAGGCCACCGACCGCTACCAGGGCCGCTAACGCCGGGGGTTCGGGCCCCGGTAGGGCAGGGTCTGGCTGTAGACGAGGTTGGTGTTGGCGCTGCCGAACTCGGCCAGGTCGTTGACGATCTCTTCAAGGTGCGCCATCGAGGAGGCGGCGACCTTCATCACGTAGCAGTCGTCGCCCGTGGTGCGCAGGCACTCCAGGATCTCCGGGCGCCGGCCGAGCAGCCGGTGCAGGGGCTCGTGATGGCTGCCCGGGTACTTCAGGCGCACGATGGCGAGGACCGCGTAGCCGACCGCCGCGAGGTCGACCGCGGCGGAGTAGCCGGTGATCACGCCGGTCGACTCCAGGCGCCTGACCCGCTCGGTGGTGGCCGAGGCGCTCAGGCTGACCCGCCGGCCCAGCTCGGACAGCGGGATGCGCCCGTCACGCTGGAGCTCGGACAGGATCGCCCAGTCGGTGGCGTCGAGATTCACGGCCATGGGACCAAAATACCGGCGGATTCCCGGCGATCGGCCGGGTATCCCGTTGGCTCGGCCTTCCGGCCCCAGGTCGCCCGTGGATAGCCTGATCAGGTGGAACTTGGCGTTAACGTCCCCAATTTCGGGCCCGGCACCGATCCGGCCACTCTGCGGCGGTGGGCGCAGACCGTCGAGGGGCTCGGTTACGGGCTGCTCATGGTCTCCGACCACGTGGCCATTACCCCCGACGTGGCCGCGCAGTATCCCGCGCCCTTCTACGAGCCCTTCACCACGCTGTCCTGGCTGGCCGGGGTGACCGAGCGGGTCAGGCTCGGCACCACTGTGCTCATCGTGCCCTACCGCCATCCGCTGCTGGTCGCCCGGATGGCGGCCAACCTCGACCGGCTCAGCGGCGGGCGGTTCGTGCTGGGTGTGGGCTCCGGGTGGGCCCGGCAGGAGTTCGAGGCGCTCGGCGTGCCGTACCAGGCGCGAGGAAAGCTGACCGACGAGCACCTGCGGACCATCCGCGCTGCGTGGGCCGACACCGGCGACTACGGCGAGGGGGACATCCCGATCTGGGTGGGCGGCAGCGCCGACGCGGCGCTGCGCCGGGCGGTCCTGCTCGGCGAGGCCTGGCACCCGCTGCGGCTCACCCCGGCCGTGCTGCGCGAGCGCCTGACGCGGCTGCGCGAGCTCGCCGACGAGCTGGAACGGCCGGCGCCCGCGCTGGCCCCGCGCATCGTCCTGCGGCTGACCGACTCCCCCGAGACCGGCCAGGACCGCCCGGCGGGCGTCGGCACGATCGGCCAGATCCTCGGCGACCTGGAGGAGCTACGCTCGCTCGGCGCCCAGAGCGTCCTGCTCGACCCGTTCAACGGCGACCCGGACGAGACCCTTCACCCAGAGGTGGCCTGGCAGGCCCTGGCCACCGTCTCCG
The DNA here is from genome assembly GCF_014203235.1 of Nonomuraea endophytica. Classification (GTDB taxonomy): domain Bacteria; phylum Actinomycetota; class Actinomycetes; order Streptosporangiales; family Streptosporangiaceae; genus Nonomuraea; species Nonomuraea endophytica. The sequence continues at coordinate 438,266 of NZ_JACHIN010000001.1, forward strand.
CACGATGGGAGCACCTGTGACACCCGACGAAGAACTTCTGCTGCGCCGCGCGATCTCGCTGGCGGCCAAGGGCCGGGCCTCGGGCAACCCGCCCTTCGGCTCGCTGCTGGCCGCGGCCGACGGCACCATCCTGGTCGAGGACCACAACACCACGATCACCGACGGCGACATCACCGCGCACCCCGAGCTCAAGCTCGCCCGCTGGGCGGCGCGCGAGCTCGACCCGGCCGCCGCGGCGGCCACCACGATGTACACGAGCTGCCAGCCCTGCGGCATGTGCACCGGCGCGATCGAGCGCTCCGGCCTCGGCCGGGTCGTCTACGCGCTGTCCGGCGCCCAGCTCGACGGCCTCAAGTCGGTCGTCACCCCGGTGGAGGTGCGCCTGGAGGGCCCGGCGCTGTTCGACGAGGCCCGCGTCCCGGTGGAGGGCTATTACTGAGCCCGGACGAACTCGCGCAGCCGCCGTGCCTCCTCGGCCACGGCGGCTTCCTCCTCCTCCGACAGCGGGGTCAGCGGCTTCACGACCACGTCCTGCTGGGCGACCGACCAGGTGCCGCGGACGAAGCCGTCCACCAGGAACATGGGCACGCCGCCTGACGCGCCCTTGGCGAACTGCCTGCGGTGCTCCTCGCTGATCACCCGGGTGCGGTCGCGGTGGCCGAGCAGCGCGGTGTCGAAGGCCGGGAGGAATCGCACCGGCACGGGCCGGTCGGGGTCGGCGATCGGCGCGCCGGGCAGGTCGAACAGGTCCTTGCCGTCCGGCCCCTTGTACACCGCCAGCCTCGGCCGCAGCCGGTCCACGATCTCGCGCAGCCGGGTCACGCCGGCCCAGGCCTGGATGTCCATCACGGTGGCCGGGCCGTACGCGGCGAGGTAGCGCAGCACCAGCGTCTCCAGCGCCGGTCCCGGCTCCATGGGCCGGCCCGTCCACTCCTCGGCCAGCGCCATCTCGATGCCGGACGGGCTCCCCCACCGCCCCCAGGCCGCGGCCGGCGGCGTGTGGACCAGCGGCAGCAGCAGCTCCACCGCGTCGGCCAGCCGCCTGGGCACCGGCACGGGGAAACGCTCGGCGAGCACCTCGGCCAGCGCGCCCCGGGTCAGGCTGCGCCCGGTCAGCGCCGCCCGGCCCGCCTCGGCCAGCGCGGGCAGGTCGACCCCGGCGATCTCGTCGGCGTAGTAGGGGTGGGTGAGCGCCACCTCCACGATGGGCCGCACGCTCGGCCGCAGCCACGCGAAGTCGGCGGCGTCGGCCAGGTGCATGGTCCTGCGCACCATCGTCGAGCGCACCACCGTGCGGTCGGCGACCAAGGACTCCAGATCGGCGCGGCGGAAACCCGCCACCCGCGACCACAACCCGACGTACGGCCAGTTGGGCTCCTGGCCCTGCAACACCACGACGTGCCGGATGACGTCGATCACGGATCTGCCGGTGCGCTCGGCCAGGAAGTGGCGTTCGAGCAGAGTCCGGTTGAGCTGGCGGAGGGAGAGCGGCGTCATATCGCCATTAGTAGCAGCGAAGACCGACATGGGATTGTCGGGTACCGGTCCTTAGCGTGGAGTCATGCTCATCAGCATCCACGCGCTGGTCCCCCGCGTAGAACGCCAGCACCGGTTGATCGAGGAGCTCAGGGCCACCGCGCCCCGGGCGCTCACCGCCGGGTCGCTGGCCCGCCGGCTGGGCGTCAGCGCGCGCACGATCGAGCGCGACCTCGCCGACCTGATGGAGGCCGGGGTGCCCGTCGTCTCCCAGCGCGGGCCCGGAGGCGGCTACGCCATCGACGCCCGCTCCGTGCTGCCGCCGCTGACCTTCACGCCCGGCGAGGCGTCCGCGCTGGTCGCCTCGCTGGCCGCGGTCGGTCCGCGTTCCTCGGCCAGTGCGCAGCGGGCTCTGGCCAAGCTCATCGACGCCCTGTGCCGGGACGGCGCCCCATGATCCGGGTCGAGAACCTCCGCAAGGCCTACCGGGGCGTCGTCGCCCTGGACGGGCTCGACCTGGACGTGGCTGAGGGCTCGATCGCCGCGCTGCTCGGGCCCAACGGCGCCGGCAAATCCACCTTGATCAGAATCCTGGCCACGCTCCTGCGGCCGGACTCCGGGCGGGCCGAGGTGGGCGGCAGGTCGGTGACGGCGCAGCCGTACCAGGTGCGCGCGCTCATCGGGCTGACCGGGCAGTTCACCGCGGTGGACGACCTGCTCACCGGGCACGAGAACCTCGTGCTCGTCGGCCGTCTCTACCGGCTGTCCGGTAAGGAGGCCCACCGGCTGGCCGACGAGCTGCTGGGCGCGTTCGAGCTGGGCGGGGTCGCCGGACGCCGGGCGGGCACGTACTCCGGTGGGATGCGCCGCCGACTCGACCTGGCCGCCGGTCTGATGACCCGGCCGCGCGCGCTCTTCCTCGACGAGCCCACCACCGGGCTCGACCCGCGCTCGCGCCGCACCCTGTGGTCGGCCATCCGGCGGCTGCCCGAGCAGGGCACCACGATCCTGCTCACCACCCAGTACCTGGAGGAGGCCGACCGCCTGGCCTCCGCCGTCACCGTCATCGACCGGGGCAGGGCCATCGCCACCGGCACCCCCGAGCAGCTCAAGGCCCGCGCCGGGGGCGCGCGTGCCGAGGTCGTCCTCGCCGACCCCCGCCAGGCCCCCACCGCGACCGAGGTCATGAGCAGGTACGGCGCCCGCCCCACCCTGGAAGGCGAGACCGTCACCGTCCCCGTCGCCGAGAGCGCGCTGCCCGACCTGCTACGCGACCTCGACACCGCCGGAGTGCCCATCACCGGCCTGGCCCTGCGCCGCCCCACCCTCGACGACGCCTTCCTCGCCCTCACCGGAGGCGACTCGTGAACCGGCTGACCGGCCCGCGATGGTGGCTGCGCGACGCCTGGCTGATGGCCGGCCGCAACTCCAGGCGCATCGTGCGCGCCCCCGGCCTGCTGCTCATGTACGCGCTGATCCAGCCCGTCGTCTTCATCCTGCTGTTCGCCTACGTCTTCGGCGGCGCGATCAAGGTGCCCGGCGGCGACTACGTGCAGGCGCTCATCCCGGCCGTCTTCGTGCAGATGATCCTGTTCAGCTCGATCGGCGCGGTCGCCGTCGGCCTGGCCGAGGACATGAGCCGAGGCGTCATGGACCGCTTCCGCTCGCTGCCCATGACCCGCTCGTCGGTGCTGCTCGGCCGCATCGCATCCGAGGTGCTGCGCAGCGCCATCACGCTGGCCGTCATGCTCGGCTGCGGGCTGCTGGTCGGCTTCCGCTTCCACGGCTCGCCCGGCCTGATCGCGGCGGGGTTCGGGCTGCTGCTGGCGTTCGGCTTCGCCTTCTCCTGGGTGGCTGCGTGGATCGGGCTGATGGCCAGGAGCGGGGAGGCGGCCCAGGGCTTGGGGCTGGTCTGGGTGCTGCCGTTCACCTTCGTCAGCTCGGCGTTCGTGCCGACCGCCACGATGCCGGGCCCGGTGCGCGCCTTCGCCGACCACAGCCCGGTCACCGCGATGATCGACACGCTCCGCGCCTGGTTCTCCGGCCGGGACGCGGGCGACGCCGCCCTGGTCACCGCGGTCTGGACGCTCGCCCTGACCGCGGTCTTCATGACCCTGGCCGTGCTACGGCTGCGCCGTACGTCCAGCTGATTCCACGACGTTGGACAGCAGGAGGGCACGCGTCATCGGGCCCACGCCGCCCGGGTTGGGGGTCAGGAAACCGGCCACCTCGGCGACGTCGGGGGCGACGTCTCCGGCGATCTTGCCGTCGACGCGGGAGACGCCCACGTCGAGGACGGCAGCGCCCGGCTTCACCATGTCGGCGGTGATCAGCCCGGGTACGCCAGCCGCGGCCACCACGATGTCGGCCCTTCTGACGTGCCCGGCCAGGTCCTGGGTGCCGGTGTGGCAGAGGGTGACGGTGGCGTTCTCGCTCCTGCGGGTCAGGAGCAGGCCGAGCGAGCGGCCCACGGTGATGCCTCGGCCCACCACGCAGACGTCGGCGCCCTTCAGCGGGACGCCGTACTCCTGCAGGAGCAGCACGATGCCGTGCGGGGTGCAGGGCAGCGGCGCGTCGACCATGTGGACCAGGCGGCCCAGATTGACGGGGTGCAGGCCGTCGGCGTCCTTGGCGGGGTCCATGCGCTCCAGCAGCGCCATGGTGTCCAGGTGCTTCGGCAGCGGGAGCTGGACGATGTAACCGGTGCACTCGGGCGCGGCGTTGAGCTCGTCGATGGCCGACGCCACCTCGGCCTGCGTGGCCGTGGCCGGCAGGTCGACGCGGATCGAGGTGATGCCGATCTCCTCGGAGTCGCGGTGCTTGCCCGCGACGTAGATCTGGCTGCCGGGGTCCTCGCCCACCAGGACGGTGCCGAGTCCGGGGGTGATGCCCCGGTCCTTCAGGGCGGCCACCTTGGCCGCCAGATCCGCCTTGATCTTCGCGGCGGTGGCCTTGCCGTCGAGTTTCACTGCCGTCATGGCACGCCATCCTGTCACGGCGGGAACTCCGCCGAGCCTCTGGGGATGAGCGTCACGGGGATGCGGACCTCGCGGGGTTCCGGGTGCGGCGACGCCAGCAGGTCCATGACGGCGTTGCCGATGGCCTCCGGGTCCTGGGCCACGACGGTCAGCCCGGGGCGGAGCAGTTCGCCGAGTTCGAGGTCGTCGAAGGCGACCAGGGCGGGCCGGTCCTCGACGTGGTCGAGTTGCCGCAGGGCCTCGACCGTGAGGCGGTTGTTGGCGGTGATCAGCGCGGTTACCGGGTCGGACGGGTCGAGCAGGGTCCGGAGCGCGGCGCCGACCGAGGTGGGGGCGGGGGCGCCGAGCCGTACCTCGTCCTCGTTGACCTGCAAGCCGCGGGCGGCCATGGCGGCGCGGAAGCCGGCCACCCGCTCGCGGGAGGTGAAGACGGCTGGGTCGTCGCCGAGGTAGCCGATGCGCCGGTGGCCGTGGGCGGCGAGGTGGTCGACGGCCGCGCGGATGCCGCCGGTGTTGTCCGACAGTACGGCGTCGCAGGCGATCCCCTGGGCCGGGCGGTCCACGGCGCAGACCGGCAGCCCGTCGGCCATCTCGGGCAGGAGGTAGTCCTGCCGTTTGGCGATGGGCGCGATGATGAGCGCGTTGGGCCGGCGGGCGCAGAAGCCGAGGGCGACCTCGCGTTCGCGGGCGGGTTCGTCGTGGCTGGAGCCGATCATGACGACGAGTTCGCCGGTTTCCGCGCGGGTCTCGACGGCGCGGCCGATGGCGGCGAAGAACGGGTCGGCGATGTCGCGCACGACCATGGCGATCGCCTGGGAGCGGCCTTGGCGCAGCTGACGGGCTCCTTCGTTGCGGCGGTAGCCGAGTTCGGTGATGGCCTGCTGGACCCGGTCGAGGGTGTCGGGGGCGACCGTGGACTCGCCGTTGACGACGCGCGAGACGGTCTTCAGTGCGACGCCCGCGGCCTGGGCCACGTCCTTCATGGTCGGACGGCGGTGGAGCGGTGCTGACAACGGGGACCTCGGATCGGACAGCGGTTTCGGGTAAGGGTAGGGGATGTGCCTGGCCAGCCAGAATGACATCGTTGTCATTCAAGATCGGATGACAACGTTGCCATCGGTTCGGCGAGCGCTTATCGTGACGGCGTCAGCGTCGCCCCCAGCGAGGAGATCGCCTTGCCCGCTCGACTGTTGTCCGTGGAATCTACCGATCTGTTCGTGGGGTCGGAGGCCGCGCCGTACCAGATCTTGAAGGTCAGAGCCGCTCAGGGCGAGCAGGAGCAGGCGCTGGAGGTGCGCGGCGAGGGGGTCGTCCAGGCGCGGCCGGCGAGTGTGTCCGGCGGCGACGGCGAGGTGGTCGTGGAGGTGCCGCTCGACGTCTCGGCGGCTCCGGGGACGGTCGTGTCCATCGTTGTCACGCTGGGCGGGGAGGTGCTGGAGGCCGAGTTCACCGCCGAGGAGCCGGGGTGGACGATGTTCCTGGTCTCGCACTTCCACTACGACCCGGTCTGGTGGAACACGCAGGCCGCCTACACCAGCCCGTGGGAGTTCCTGTCCGGGGACTCCACGACCCGGCCGCTCTGGGAGCGCAACGCGTTCGCGCTGGTGGAGGCGCACATCGAGCTGGCGCTGCGCGACCCCGACTACAAGTTCGTGCTGGCCGAGGTCGACTACCTCAAGCCGTTCTTCGACACCCACCCCGAGCGCAGGAAGGACCTGCGCGAGCTCATGGCCGCCGGGCGGGTCGAGCTGCTCGGCGGCACCTACAACGAGCCCAACACCAACCTGACCGGCGCCGAGACCACGATCCGCAACATCGTCTACGGCGTCGGCTACCAGCGCGACATCCTCGGCGGCGACCCGCGCACCGCCTGGCAGCTCGACGCGTTCGGGCACGACCCGCAGTTCCCCGGCTACCTGGCCGCCGCCGGGCTGACCGGCAGCGCCTGGGCCCGCGGCCCGTTCCACCAGTGGGGCCCGATCAGCAAGAACTTCAAGGAGGCCAAGAACGACGCCACCTTGATGCAGTTCCCCAGCGAGTTCGAGTGGATCTCGCCGTCGGGGCTGGGCGTGCTGACGCACTACATGCCGGCGCACTACTCCGCCGGCTGGTGGATGGACTCCTCGCCGTCGCTGGAGGAGGCCACGCAGGCCGTCTTCGAGCTCTACCGCGCGCTGAAGCCCGTCGCGGCCTCGAAGAACATCCTGCTGCCCGTCGGCACCGACTACACGCCGCCGAACAAATGGGTCACCGACATCCACCGCACCTGGGCCGGGCACTACGTGTGGCCGAAGTTCGTCTGCGGCACGCCGCGCGACTTCCTGGACGCCGTGCGCGCCGAGGTCACCTCCTTCAGCCCGCAGACCCGGGACATGAACCCCATCTACACCGGCAAGGACGTCTCCTACATCGACACCAAGCAGGCCCAGCGCGCCGCCGAGGTGGCCGCGCTGGACGCCGAGCGGCTGTCGGTGTTCGCCAGCCTGCTCGGCCACGGCGGCTACCCGCACACCGCGCTGGACAAGGTCTGGCGGCAGCTCGCCTATGGCGCCCACCACGACGCGATCACCGGCTCGGAGTCCGACCAGGTCTACATCGACCTGCTCACCGGCTGGCGCGAGGCGTACGACCTGGCCGCCGAGGCCCGTGACCAGGCGCTCGACGCGCTGACCGGGCAGATCTCCGCCGACGGCCGGGGTGTCGTGGTGACGAACACGCTGTCGTTCGCGCGCGCCGGCCTGGTGTCGGTACGGCTCGCGCCCGGCCTCACCGTCGAGGGCGTGCCCTCGGTCACCGAGGACGGCACCACGACCTTCCTGGCCGAGGACGTGCCGTCGCTGGGCTGGCGCACTTATCCGGTTATTTCAGGAAACAGCGGGGCGTGGGTGGGCGACAGCCGTACCACGATCGAGAACGAGCGCTGGCGGATCCAGGCCGACCCCGCCCAGGGCGGCACGCTCACCTCCGTGCGCGACAAGGCGGCCGGCCGGGAGATCCTCACCGGACTCGGCAACGAGCTGCGCCTCTACGAGGAGTACCCGGCCCACCCCGACATGGGCGAGGGCCCCTGGCACCTCATGCCCAACGGGCAGTCCACCGGATCCGGCACGACCGCCGCGACCGTACGCGCCGAGACCAGCCCGCTGGGTCAGCGGCTGATCGTCACCGGCCGGATCGGCGAGCTCGGCTACGAGCAGACGATCACCCTGCTGACCGGCTCGGACCGGATCGACTTCGGCACCCGCGTGCTCGACTACACCGGCGCCGACCGGCTCCTGCGGGTGAGCTTCCCCGCGGGCGTGCCCGGCGCGCTGCCGGTCTCCGACGTCGCCGGCGCCGTCGTCGGCCGCGGCTTCGCGCTGCCCGACGTGGACACCGCCGTGCACCCCTGGACGCTCGACAACCCGGCCAACACCTGGTTCGGCCTGTCCGCGACCGCCCGGGTCGACCTCGGCGACGCGGGCTCGCGGGCGCTCGGCGTCGCCGAGGTGGTCGTCCCGTCCCTGGAGGACGCGCCGAAGGCGCGCGAGCTGGTCGTGGCGCTCGCCCGCGCGGGCGTGACCGCCACCACCTCCACCGCATCGGGCAGCAGGTACGGCTGGCTCGACGTCGACTCGAACCTGCCCGACTTCCGCGTCATCATCGGCGGCCCGCAGGACAACCCCCTCGCTGACGAGCTGCTCTCCCGCAGCGACCCCGCCTACCTGGACGCGCTGAAGTCCGGCGCCCCGCTGGTCTGGGTGCCGGCCGAGAAGCCGCTGGCCGAGGTGTGGCAGCCCAGCGCGGACCTGCGCGACGTACGCTCCCTGCCCGCCCTGGTCGTGGCCGGGCCGGTGAGCGAGCTGGTGGCCGACCTGGCCGACGCGCGGATCTCGGCCGTCTGCCCGGCGGGCGCCGAGGAGCTGGAGGACCGGACGGTGGCCCTGCTCACCTACGGGCTGCCCGGGTTCGCGGTGGATCCTTCGGGGGCGCTGCATCTGTCACTGATGCGCTCGTGCACCGGGTGGCCTTCGGGGATCTGGCTGGATCCGCCCCGCCGTACCACGCCCGACGGGTCGGGGTTCCAGCTGCAGCACTGGACGCACGAGTTCCACTACTCGCTGGTGGCCGGGCAGGGCGACTGGCGGGCGCTGAACCTGCCGGCGGCCGGGCAGGAGTTCGTCACGCCGATGCTGCCCCGGGTGGTCGACGCCCAGCCGGGCACGCTGCCGCCCACCCACGCGCTGCTGAGCGTCTCGCCCGCCCGCGACGTGCTGTTCGGCACCGTCAAGGCCACCGGGAACCCGCATGCCCACGGCGCCCTCGACCGGCCGGACGGCGTCACGATCCGGCTGGTGGAGTCGACCGGGCTGGGCTCCACGGCCGCCCTGGACTCACCCGTGCTTCCCCTGGACGGGCTCGTCCGCTCCGACCTGCTGGAATCCTCCCGCACGCCGGGCGCCTCGCTGGAGCTGGCGGGCTCGGAGGTGGCGACGTTCATCGCGCCCGTCCCGCTGGGCGAGGCGGAGTCCGGCGCGGTCGCGGAGATCGTCCAGCCCGTCTACAGCCGCTACTGGCTGCACAACAAGGGCCCGGCGCCGCTCGGCTACCTGCCGCTGTCGGTCGCCGTCACCCCCGGCCTGGTCACGCCCACCGGCCCGTTCGAGGTCGAGGTGGTCGTCGCCGGCCGCCACGCGCACGAGGGCGTCGTGGACGTCCAGGTCCCCGACGGCTGGGCCGTGACGCCCGAGCGCCGCCCCTTCCGCTTGGAGCCCGACGGCCACGTGCGCTTCACCGCCACCGTCACCCCCGCCCCCGGCCAGGGCCTCCACTACGTCTCCGCCCGCACCCACGCCCACGGCCAGCTCATCGAGGACGTCGCCACCGTGGCACTCGGCGAGGCCCCCGAACTCCCGGTGGCCGGCACGCCCCCCGAGGACGACTGGGCCGCCGCCCAGGGCACCAAGGCCACCGAGGGCCGCGCCACCGGCCTGACGATCACGATGGCCGCGGAGTCGCTCTCCCTCCGTCCCGGCGCGCGCGACACGGTCACGGTACGGCTGGCCAACACCACCGCCGGCGAGATCCGCGGCGAGGCCCAGCTGGCCGCGCCCTGGGGAACGTGGGAGATGCTTCCCCAGGTCATCCAGGGCTTCACCGTGCCCGCCGGGCAGAGCGTCGAGGTGGACTTCCCCGTGGAGGTGCCACAGGACGCGGCGTCCGGTCATGCTTGGGCTCTCGCGAAGGTGATGTGGTTCGGCCGGTGCCAGTACGCGCCGGTCGTCCGGCTGGAGGTATCCCGATGAGCCACGGACATGGGCACGGGCATGGGCATGGGCATGGGCACGGCGTCGAGCCGGCGCCTGTCCGTACCCGCCCGCCCGCGACCGGCGCGCCGACCGCGCCCGGCGTGGGCCCGGTGATCGGCTGGGTCAACGGCCGGCCGATCCCCCGCGAACCCCTCGACCGGCGCGTCGCCGAACTGCGCGACGGGCCGCTCAGCGCCGCGCTGCCGGTGCCGGGCAGCTCGGAGGACCGGCAGCTCGCCCGCTGGCTGACCCAGGTGATCCTGACCGAGGTCTTGTGCGAGGACGAGGCGCTGCGGCTGGGGCTGCCCCCGGTCGAGGGTCCGGCCCTGGACCGGCTGGCCGCGGTCGAGCTGGGCTCCATCAACGCCTCCGCCTACAACGGCAGCCCGTGGGTGAAGGCGCTGTTCGAGCACGTGCGGGCGGAGGTTCCGGCGGCCTGGCGGGTTCGGCCGGCCAGGCCCGCCGGGGAGGTCGCCGAGGTGCGCCACCGCCTCTACGCCGAACCGCCCGCCGCCTGGTCCGCGGAGGAGCTGGAATCCCTGGGAGAGATCGCGCTCGCCAGCCTGCCGGCCGCCGTGGCCGAGGCCCTGGCCGGGCAGCCCTATGGGACCCTGGCCCGGGTCAAGGACGCCCTGGGCTGGCATGTGGCCGTCGCCCTTCCCGCCTCCGGTCAGGCGGGCGTACCTGATGAGGGACTGGAGGAGGCCGCACGGCGGCGCGCGTTCGCGCGGTGGCTGGACGGGCTGCGGGCCGAGCGGGTGGAGCTCGTGCCGGGGCTTGAACACCCGGGCGACCCGCGCCAGCCCGACAACCACCACAAGCACTGATGGGCGGCGTCCTCGCGATCGACATCGGCGGCACCAAGCTGGCCGCCGCGATGGTCGACGACCGGGGGGCTGTGCTGCGCGACGGCACCGTCCCCACCCCGCGCGACGACGTGATGGGCGCGCTCGCCCGCCTTGTCCGCGAGGTCACCGAAGGCGGACCGCGGCCGCTGGCGGTCGGCATCGGCAGCGCCGGGCCGCTCGACGCGGTCGCCGGCACGGTCAGCCCGGTGAACATGCCGAGCTGGCGCGGCTTCCCGCTGCGCGACCGAGTGCGCGAGCTCACCGGGCTGCCCACGGTGCTGGCCGGGGACGCGCAGTGCTTCGCGGTCGGCGAGCACTGGCTGGGCGCGGGCCGGGGCAGCGCGTCGCTGCTCGGCATGGTGGTGTCCACCGGCATCGGTGGCGGACTGGTGATCGACGGCGTCCCGCTGCTCGGCCCCACCGGAAACGCCGGACATGTCGGTCACATGACCGTGGACCCGTACGGCGAGGAATGCGAGTGCGGCGGCCGGGGCTGCGTCGAACGCTACGCCAGCGGACCCAACCTCGCCCGCTGGGCCCGCGAACACGGCTGGACCGGCGCCGACGCCAAAGAACTCGCCGCCGACGCCGAGAACGGCGACGCGACGGCCGTCGCCGCCTTCGAGCGCGGCGCCCGCGCGCTCGCCGCGATGATCGTCTCCATGGCCGCCGCGGTCGAGGTGAGCACCGTCGTCATCGGCGGCGGCGTGGCCGGGGCGGGAAAGGTTCTGTTCGACCCGCTGGACCGCGCCATCGGGGAGGTGGCCGGACTGGCGTTCGTGAAGGCGGTCGAGGTCCGCCCCACCACGCTCGGCGTCCGGGCGGCCCTCGCCGGTGCCGCCCGGCTCGCCTGGACTACTCTCGCTCCGCCGCCTGAGCCTCGCGCCGCTCGATGATGCGGCGCGTGAACGGGATGCGCTCCACGGCCTTCACGCCCAGGTACGCGCCGAGGAAGGCGAGCGCCACCAGGACGAACGGGCTGGTCGCGAAGTCCATCGTCGCCACGTAGGCGCGCAGGATCACATCGAGCATCGAGGCACTCCGGGGGAAGGAACCGGCACGAAGCCATCAGGGTAACCGGAGTTTTGCCGCCCTTTAACCACAAAATCCACACCCGGAAGCCCAGGTGTGGATTCAGCGTGATCAGTGGAAGAAGTGCCTGGTCCCGGTGAAGTAGAGGGTGATGCCGGCCTTCTCGGCGGCGGCGATGACCTCCTCGTCGCGGACCGACCCGCCCGGCTCCACGACCGCCTTCACCCCGGCCTCGATCAGCACCTGCAGCCCGTCGGCGAACGGGAAGAACGCGTCGGATGCCGCCACCGAACCGGCGGCCCGCTCGCCCGCCCGCGTCACCGCGAGACGGCAGGAGTCGACCCGGTTGACCTGGCCCATGCCCACGCCGACCGTGGCGCGGTCACTGGCCAGCAGGATCGCGTTCGACTTGACCGAACGGCTCGCCCGCCACGCGAACTCCAGGTCGGCCAGCACCTCCGGCGAAGCCGCAGCACCCGCCTTGAGCTCCCACCGCACCGCCGCGTCGCCGGGCGCGTCGACCCGGTCGACCTGCTGCACCAGCAGCCCGCCGTCGATGCGCCGGAACTCCGTCGGGTTCGCCGGGCCCCGCGGGCAGACCAGCAGCCGCAGGTTCTTCTTCTTCGTCAGTACGGCCAGCGCGTCATCGGCGAACGCCGGAGCCACCACGACCTCGGTGAACACCTCGGCGATCTGCCCGGCCAGCTCAGCCGTGACCTCGCCGTTGACCGCGATCACGCCGCCATAGGCGGAGACCGGGTCGCAGGCGTGCGCCTTGCGGTGCGCCTCGGCCACGTCGGCGCCGGTGGCGATGCCGCACGGGTTCTGGTGCTTGATGATCGCCACGCAGGGCTCGGTGAAGTCCCAGGCGGCGCGCCAGGCGGCGTCGGCGTCCAGGTAGTTGTTGTAGGACATCTCCTTGCCGTGGAGCTGCTCGGCGTCGGCCAGGCCGCCCTCGCCCTCGGTGTAGAGCTTGGCCTGCTGGTGCGGGTTCTCGCCGTAGCGCAGCACCGCCTTGCGCTCCCACGTCGCGCCCAGGAACCCGCCGTCACCGGCGTAGACCTCGGCGAACCAGGTCGCCACCGCCACGTCGTACGCGGCGGTGTGCGCGTACGCGGCGCCGGCCAGGCTCCTGCGCTGCTCCAGCGTGAACCCGCCTTCCTCCAAGGCCGCGTGGATCCCCGAGTACCCGGTCGGGTCGACGACGACCGCGCAGGTGGCGTGGTTCTTCGCGGCGCCGCGGATCATCGCGGGGCCGCCGATGTCGATCTGCTCCACGCACTCCTCCGGAGAGGCGCCCGAGGCCACCGTCTGCCGGAACGGATACAGGTTGACCACGACCAACTGGAACGGGTCGATCTCCAGCTCATCGAGCTGGGCCACGTGGTGCGGCTTGGTGAGGTCGGCCAGCAGGCCCGCGTGGACGCGCGGGTGCAGGGTCTTGACCCGGCCGTCGAGGCACTCGGGGAAGCCGGTCAGCTGCTCCACCTTGGTGACCGGGATGCCGGCCGCGGCTATGGCGGCAGCAGTACCCCCGGTGGAGACGATCTCGACGCCGGCGGCGTCGAGAGCCCGCGCGAGCTCCTCAAGCCCCGACTTGTCGTATACCGCGATCAGCGCCCGCCTGATTGCGATGCGTCGCCCAAGGCCTCCTTCGTCGGCCTTGAACGACCGTGTGCTGTGTTGATCTGTTCCCTCGCTGCGCTCAGTCACGCGCCCCTCCAATGATCACTGTCCGCCCGTGGACGGTCCAGCCTTCTCGGGCCATGCGGCCCACGATGTCGACGAGCAGCTCACGCTCGACGGTCTTGATGCGCTCGTGCAACGTCGCCTCGTCATCGCTGTCGAGGACCTTCACGGTCTCCTGCGCGACGATCGGGCCGGTGTCGACGCCCGCGTCGGCCAGCATCACCGTGCAGCCGGTGACCCTGACGCCGTGGGCGAGCGCGTCACGCACCCCGTGCGCGCCGGGGAACGACGGCAGCAGCGCGGGGTGGGTGTTGAGCACGGGGTACGCCTCCAGCGTGGGGGCGCCGAGGATCTTCATGAAGCCGGCCGAGACCACCAGGTCCGGTTTGTACTCCGCGATGCGCGCCGCGAGCGCCTCATCCCATACGGCCCGCGTGGGATGATCGCGCAGCTTCTCCACGAACGTCGGGACCTGTGCGCGTTCCGCCCTGGCGAGACCCTCGATGCCGTCCCGGTCCGCACCCACCGCCACCACACACGCTCCGTACGCCGGGTCGGCGGAAGCGTCCAGCAAGGCCTGTAGGTTGGTTCCAGAGCCGGAAACGAGGACGACGAGCCGCCCAGCCTTAGACACGCGCACTCCAAATTGGAAGCCGGGATGGGCTGACAGCGTATCTGCTCACTCGCCCGGCGACGCAGAGGAGGTCAGGTGTCGACACCTGTTCAGGCGCCGGCAGGCCAGCAGCCCGCGGAATCCGCGGGACGCCGCGCGATCTGGTTGTCCATCGCAGCGCTGGCCATGACGTTCATGCTGCCCCTCGCCGGGCTGGTGATGGCCGTCTTCGCCATGATGACGGGGATACGGGCGCTGCCGCTGCTACGCGCCTCCAAGAAGCCCACCGGGACCGCGACCGGCGGCATCGCCGTCTCCACCGTGGCCCTCGTGCTGTCGGCCATCGCGACCGCGTTGCAGCTGTACCTGATGGACGAGTACTCGGCCTACCAGGAGTGCATGAAGGGGGCTGGGACGGTGGCGTCGCAGGGCGAGTGCTACACCCAGTTCCGGTCCGCCACGGAGAAGAAGCTCCCACCCGAGGTCCTCCGCATCCTCAACACCGTCCAACCCTGACCCCCTCCACCCGGATTCCGGCCCTCCGGCGCTGCCCCAAGCCCGCGAGGGCCCCAGCACCCGCGGCCACCCGGACTCCAGCCTCCGACACCCCAACCACCCGGGCTCCTCAGCGGCCTCCGGGGCTCCTGCACGACGGCCATCGGGTGCTCCAAGCCCCGGCAGGCAAGCGCCGAGGGTGTCCGCTCTGCGGCGCATCCCACGAGCACCGGCCGCCTCCGAGCCTCTGGCCCCAGGGCGTTGCGTGTGGGTGCTCCGGGCCATCTTGCGCGTGCCCAGAGGCGCAAGCACCCTGGCGGGCTTGTCCCCTCGGGGTGTGACCCCAAGGGGTTGGCCGGGTAGTTGGGCCTGGTGTTCAGGGACCCTTAGTCGCGGTCCCAGGCGTAAGGGTCGATGTAGATGACGTGGCCGCCCCGGTCGTCGGACTCGTCGATGATGTCGCGGCGCGGCGGGCGGTCGGGTTCGCGGCGGAGGTGGGGGGCGGTGTCGGCCCCGGCCGCCGACGCGTGCTCGTCCTGCCAGTCGTCGCGGATCACCGGGATGGCCTGCGTGTCCGCCTCGGTGGCGTCCATCCAGTGCCCAGGCAGCGGGCGCGCGTCGGCTTCCGCCAGGCCGACCTTGCTGGCGGCCTTGGCGAGTACGGCACCGGCCTTGCGCACCGGCGTGGCCGCCCTGTCCAGCGGCTTGCGTGCCTTTCGGTTCAGCAGCAGCCAGTTGGCCACCCCGGCGGAGATGCCGGCGGCGACCCCGACCTCCAGGCAGACCGAGAGCGCGACCTCCCAAGGCGACGGCCCGACGGCGGCCAGCCGCCCACCCCGCAGCGGCCCGCCGGACAACGCCGCCAGCAACCCCGCCACCAGCCCGGTGCTCACCCCGGAGAAGAACCCCCACAGCGGAGCCACCTCATACGACGGCGACGGCGCGATCCGCGCCACCAGAACCCCGGCCACCGCCCCGGCCGCGAACGGCAGCGCGATCACCGCCATCATCGGCGCCGGCACGGGCCCGCTGTCGGGCAACGCCCCGAGCAGCGGCAAACTGGGCACCATCCCGAGTTGCACCCCGGTGGGCGCGACGAGGGTACCCGTGCCGAAAGCGAACCCCGGCCCGGCGATGTACGACATCGCCCACACCACGGCGTTGGGCAGATAAAGCCCCTGAACGAGCAGCAGCAGCGCCCCGCCCACGAACCCGGTCGACAGTTGCCCGGACAGCGCCCTGACATCGCCGAAGTTCAGGGCGACGGCCACGACCACGAGCACCAGCCCACCGGCCAGCATGATCGCGGTGGCGACGGCCGTACCCACGGTGACAGCGCGCACCCGCTCGGGCAGCAGCCGCAACATCGACCGCCACGGCCCGATCGTCCGCGCGGTGGCCAGCGCCCCCACGACGAAGGCCAGCAGGAAGTGCGACAGCAGCGCCTCGCCGATGTAGGGCTGGGTGATGTCGTTGCGCGCGACCAGCGCGATCAACCCCGCCAGCAGCGCGTACGGCGCCGCCAGCGAGACCCCCGCCTGCGCCACCAGGATCAGCTGGGCCCGGCGACGGGCGTTGGCCTTCTCCTTGGGCGAGTTCTTGGGCAGCCGGGCAGGCAGCCGCAACCGCAGGTCGGCGTCCCTGGCCATCCACCGCCCGGCCTTGTACAACAGGAAGGCGGGCAGCACGAGCAACCCCAGCGGCAGCAGCCCGACCCGCCCACCGGGAATCGCGAACCCGGCGTGGTGCGCGGCCAGCCAGAGCTGCGCCGCCGTGCGGAACACCCCCGGCAACCCCTGCCCCAACGCCCCGCGGGGCGCCGCCATCCAGCCGATGAGCGTGAGGGTGGTGAGGACCGCCAGCCCGACGCCCAACGTGCAGGCGGCGGCCAGCATGCCCGACACCGGCAGCGGCCGCCTGGACTCATCGTCGTCGCCAGTGACCCCGGGGATCTTGCCGAGGACGGCGCGGGGAGCCGTCCGTAGCTGGTCGAGTAGCGCCGTCACGGGAACCTATTTTCCTCAACTTTGACGCCTACACCCCCATCGCCGCGCCGTCCCGACTGGTATTAGTCCCCTTTACGCCTTCCAACCAGCAAGATCTGGACGGGGTGGGCGGGGCCGTACACCTGAGAAAGCCGGAACCCCCGCGCGCCGGGAAGGGCGACACGGGGGCTCGGCGAAAAACGGTGGAGCTCAGCGGGCCTGCATGATCTCCCGCATCAGCCGGGCGGTCTCGGACGGCGTCTTGCCGACCCGGACGCCGACCTTCTCCAGGGCTTCCTTCTTGGCCTGCGCCGTTCCGGCCGAACCGGAGACGATGGCGCCGGCGTGGCCCATGGTCTTGCCCTCCGGCGCGGTGAAGCCGGCCACGTAGGCGACGACGGGCTTGGTGACGTGCTGCTCGATGTAGGCGGCGGCCCGCTCCTCGGCGTCGCCGCCGATCTCACCGATCATCACGACCGCGTCGGTGCCCGGGTCGTCCTGGAACGCCTGGAGCGCGTCGATGTGCGTGGTGCCGATGACCGGGTCGCCGCCGATGCCGACCGCGGTGGAGAAACCGAAGTCGCGCAGCTCGTACATGAGCTGGTAGGTGAGCGTGCCGGACTTCGACACCAGGCCGATGCGGCCCTGGGGCGTGATGTCGGCGGGGATGATGCCGGCGTTGGAGGCGCCGGGCGAGGCGATGCCGGGGCAGTTCGGACCGATGATGCGGGTCTTGTTGCCCTTTTCGACGGCGTAGGCCCAGAACTCGGTGGAGTCGTGAACCGGGACGCCCTCGGTGATGACCACGCAGAGCGGGATCTCGGCGTCGATGGCCTCCTTGACCGCGTCCTTGGTGAACGCCGGGGGCACGAAGACGACCGACACGTCGGCGCGGGTGGCCTCCATGGCCTCCTTGACCGTGCCGAAGACGGGCAGGTCGAGGTGGGTGGTGCCGGCCTTGCGGGCGTTGACGCCGCCCACGACGCGGGCGCCGGAGGCGAGCATGCGCTTGGCGTGCTTGGTGCCCTCACCGCCGGTCATGCCCTGGACGATGATCTTGCTGTTCTCGGTCAGCCAGATTGCCATTACGCACCTACCGCAGCGAGCTGGGCGGCGCGCTTGGCCGCGTCGTCCATGGTGTCAACCAGCTCGACGCCCTTGAGCTTGGCGTCGTGCAGAATCTGCCGTCCGAGGGCGGCGTTGTTGCCGTCGAGGCGGACCACCAGCGGGTGGGTCACGGCCTCGCCGCGCTCCTCCAGGAGCTTGAACGCCGCGACGATGCCGTTGGCCACGGCGTCGCAGGCGGTGATGCCGCCGAAGACGTTCACGAAGATCGACTTCACCGCCGGGTCGGAGAGGATGATCTCCAGGCCGGAGGCCATGACCTCGGCGGAGGCGCCGCCGCCGATGTCGAGGAAGTTGGCGGGCGACGGCTTGCCGGCGAAGGCCTCGCCGGCGTAGGCGACCACGTCGAGCGTGGACATGACCAGGCCGGCGCCGTTGCCGATGATGCCGACGTTGCCGTCGAGCTTGACGTAGTTGAGGTCCTTCTCCTTGGCCTTCGCCTCAAGAGGGTCCTCGGCCGCCTTGTCGGCGAACTTCTCGTGGTCCTTCTGGCGGAACTCGGCGTTGTCGTCGAGCGTGACCTTGCCGTCGAGCGCCTTCACCTGGCCGTCAGCCGACAGGATCATCGGGTTGACCTCGACCAGCGTGGCGTCCTCGTCGACGAAGCAGCACCAGAGCTTCTCGATGAGCTCGGCGGCGCCGTCCAGCGACTTCTCCGGCAGGCCGCCGGCGACGGCGATCTCGCGCGCCGTGGCGCGGTCGATGCCCTTGATGGCCGAGACGGGCACCTTGGCGACCTTCTCGGGGGTGCTGTGGGCGACCTCTTCGATGTCCATGCCGCCCGCGGCCGAGCAGATGGCAAGGAACGTCCGGTTGGCACGGTCGAGCAGGAAGGAGAAGTAATACTCCTCCGCGATCGCGCTGGCCTCCTCCACAAGCACCTTGTGGACCGTGTGGCCCTTGATGTCCATGCCCAGGATGGCGGTGGCCTTCTCCACGGCGTCGGCGGCGTCGTCGGCCACCTTGACACCGCCGGCCTTGCCGCGCCCACCGGTCTTAACCTGGGCCTTGACCACGACACGGCCGGTCAGCTGTTCAGCCGCCGCGCGTGCCTCCTCCACGGTGTGGGCGACGATGCCGCGCGGCACCGGGATGCCGTAGTCCGCGAAGAGCTCCTTCGCCTGATGTTCGAACAGGTCCACGAGGGTCCGTCCTTGCTATTCCGACTGAGTGTTCGACGGCCCGGGCCACCCCGTGCGTGCCGGGCGTTTTCCGCCAACGAAGCCTAGCCCCAAGCTTGACCTGCCCAGGTCATCGGGTCACGCGAATCCCGTGATGTGACGGTGATCTCACCCCGCGATGATGCCCTGGCATATGTCAATAAGGGGGCATAAATGAGGCGATTGATCGCCGTTGCCGCGGCGGCCGCCGCGATGGTCGTGGCTTCTCCGGCCTTCGCCCAGGTCAAACCGGTGGACGCGCTCAAGAAGCAGTTCGTCGCCGGTCAGGGCGTAAGGGTGAAGGAGACCACGCGTACCTGGATCGACAAGGAGGCCTACGTCGGCGCCGTGCGCGAGGCCGTCGTGGCGTTCGGGCCGAAGGGCGTCACGGGCGCCGAGGGCGACCGCACCCCGGTGCTGACGGCGGCGCTCAAGAAGGAACTCGCGGCCCAGAAGAAGAAGTACCCGGAGATGGCCGACGCGGTCGACCTGGTGACCGAGCGCACGTACATGGTCAGCACGGGCAGGCACTACTACATCCACGGCGGACTCTTCTCCCGGCTGCTGCCCGACGACAAGTTCTGGGTACGCGGCGACGGCGACCCGTCCTTCGCGGTCATGGGCGACCAGTTGATCAACGTTCTCGAGCCGGCCACGCTCAAGCACCTGCTGGCCACCGGCAAGCACACCGGCCCGCGCTACCGAGGCTCGCTCACCTTCGCCCAGTTGCACAAGGTCTCGCCGTCCTTCCGCACGCTGATGCCCGGAATCTCGTACGGCGAGATCGGCAAGTCGCGCATCTCGTGGCGGCTGACGCTCGGCGAGGGACAGCTCCCCCAGCGGCTGGCGATCGACTGGACGATGCCGCTGACCAAGAAGACGACCATCAGGGGCACGACCGAGACCAGGTACTCCGACTGGGGCGCCGACATCTCCGTCAAGACGCCGACCGCCGAGTCGGTCATCAGCATCGATGACCTGGTCAAGGAGATCCTGAAGCCGCCGACGCCGATCGACAAGAACTACGTCGCGGTGCCGCCGAGCGACGACGGCACGGTGCAGTAGGGGCTCATGGGGCCGGAGTTCTGCATGGATTCTGCATAGAAACTCCCATAACAGATGGGTTTAAGGAGACCGTGCCGTGATCTCCGATTGCCAGGCTTCGGCCCCATGAAGCGCATCTTCGCCGGCGTCGCCCTCACCGTGGCCGCCGCAGCCCTCACCGCCGCCCCCGCTCAGGCGGCAGCGCCCAAGGACCCCGTTGTGGCGCTTAAGAAGCAGTTCGTCGCGGGAACCGGTGTGAAGTTCGTCGACCGCACCATCCTCGCCGACCGGGGCCAGCGCCAGATCTTCATGCGCCGCACCGGCACCTTCGCCTTCTCCAAGGCCGGCCTCGCCGCCTCGGACATCACGGGCAAGTTCAACTTCAAGCAGTCCGACCTGCCCGAGGACGCCCCCGACCTGCTCAAGGGCCTCTTCGCGGCGGAGCGGACCATCCGCATCGGCACCACGTCGTACATCTCCGGCGGCATGTTCGGGACCCTGCTTCCCGAGGACAAGACGTGGATCAAGTTCCCCAAGGGCCCGACCGGCGGCCTCACCGGCCTCTACGGCCAGATCGTCAACATCACCGAGCCGAACACGCTGAAGACCCTGCTCAAGAGCGGCAAGGCGATCAAGGGTGGCTACGCGGGCGCCATCACGGTCGGGCAGCTCAACAAGGTCTCCGCCTGGTACCGGGCCTCGCTCTTCGACAAGCCCACCAAGAAGCAGCAGAAGGCCGTCATCAGTTGGAAGCTGCAGCTTGACGGCAAGGGCCTGCCGCAGCGCCTGGTCACCACGTACTCGCCGGTCGCGATCGGCATGGACGCCGACGGCAAGGAGACGCTGAGCGTCGACACCCGTTACACCGGCTGGGGCTCCAAGGTCACGATCACGGCGCCGCCCGCCGACGACGTCACCACCGAGTTCAAGGACGGCACCAGCGAGATCCCCGACGGCCTCACCCTCCCCAACGGCGACGTCGTCGCCAAGTAACCGCTCCGCAGTTTTCTCTTAGTTACGGCAGTTTTCCTAGTTACGGCGGGCCGCATCCAGCGCGCCCGCCGTAGCTTTTGTCGTCACAGCAGCTTCTCGCCGTCACGGCAATTTCTCGCCGTCACGGCAACTTCTCGCCGCTACGGCGGTTTCTCGCCGTCACGGCGGTTTCTCGCCGCTACGGCGGTTTCTTGCCGTTACAGCGGTTTCAGCTCTTACGGCGGTTTCAGCTGTTACGGCGGTGCCGCGCCCACCACGCCCCGCCGTACCCACGTCCGGCCTCCAGCGCCGCCCGGCAGTCTCACGTGGTTCTCGCCGTGACGCCGCCCCCTTGGCCGGCCGACGGCGTTCACGCCAGGCGGGTGTCCCGGATCCGGGCCCATTCCAGCGAGTGCCTGATCCCCTCGGCGACCGAGTGTTCGGCCGTCCAGCCCAGGAGTTCCCCGGCCAGCGTGCTGCGGGTGTAGGCGCCGGCCACGTCCCCGGGCCTGGCGGTGGTCTCGACCACCTCGACCGGCCGGTCCACGACCGCGTTGAAGGCGTCGACCAGTTCCCGCACGGTCGTGCCGTCCCCCGTCCCCAGGTTGATCACGTGGGCCCGCGAGATGACCGTGTCGAAGCGCCTGAGCGCGGCCACGTGTGCGGTGGCCAGGTCCCAGACGTGGATGTAGTCGCGGATGCCGGAGCCGTCGCGCGTCGGCCAGCCGGTGCCGGTGATCTGGAACGGCTCCCCCAGCTCGTACGCCTCGATCATCTTGCCCAGTGCGTGGCTCGGGCGGCGTAGCTGGAGGCCGGTGCGCATTTTGGGGTCGGCGCCGATCGGGTTGAAGTAGCGCAGCGACAGCACGTCGATCGGCTGTGTGGCCGCGATGTCGGCGAACATCGCCTCGCAGTGCGCCTTGGTGCGGGCATAGGGGCTCTGCGGGTCGAGGCCGGACTGCTCGTCCACGGTGAAGTCGTCGCCGGCCTGGTAGATCGAGGCGGACGAGCTGAAGATCAGGCGGCGGCAGCCGTTCCTGAGCAGGTGGTCGACGAAGTCGAGGCTCTTGGCGACGTTGGCGCGGTAGTAGCCGACCGGGTCGGCCACCGAGTCGGGCACCACGATCAGCGCGGCGCAGTGGACGACCGCCTCGATGTCCGGATGGTCGGTGAAGATCCGGTCGATCAGGGCACCGTCGGCGATGTCGCCCTCGTAGAAGTCCCGCCCCTCGGCGAACTCCCTGCGACCGGTCACCAGGTTGTCCAGGATGACCGGGGCGATGCCCGCGTCCTGGCACGCCGAGGCGATCGTGCTGCCGATGTAGCCTGCTCCACCGCTGATGAGTACTCGCACAGCCCGCACCCTACCCACCGCGGCCCAAGCCCCACGCCAAAAGCCGTTGCAAGATCGTTACCCGGATCGGACGCACCAACCACACCCGTCACTTGTCTTACTTCTGGAACGCACCACCCTCTTTGTCCCCGGAGTACCCAAGTGAGATTGTTCGTCGCCGTCGCGCTGGCATGCGGCCTGCTGGCCGTACCCTCTGTCGCGCACGCGAAGCCCGCCGCGGCCGTCACCCCCGCCGCTGCGAAAAAGCTGGATATCGCCGACATCACCCCGATGGGGCAGGACAAGGAGAAGGTCGGCGTCGGCTTCCCCATCATCGTGACGTTCGACCGCGACGTGCAGGACAAGGCGGCGGTCGAGGCGCTGCTGCAGGTCCAGTCGGAGCGGCCCGTGGACGGCGCCTGGCGCTGGGTGTCGGCGCGCAAGGTCATCTACCGCACCAAGTTCTACTGGAAGCCGCACCAGAAGGTCACGTTCACCGCCCAGCTCAGCAAGCTGCCCGGCAACGAGTCCGTCAAGGACGTCACCCAGCGCTTCGCCGTGGGCCCCGCCAACATCTCCGTCGTCGACACCCGCAAGCACGTCATGCGCGTCACCCGCGACGGCAAGCTCGCCAAGAAGATCCCGATCAGCGCGGGCAAGGGCGGCCTGGTCAAGAACGGCGTCGACGTCTACCTGACCACCAGCGGCATCCACCTCGCCATGAACAAGAAGCCCGTCGAGACCATGACCTCCTCGTGGCTCGGCGTCACCGACCCCAAGGACCCCCGCTACTACAAGGAGGAGATCCCCTGGGCGGTGCGGATCTCCGACAGCGGCGAGTACGTCCACCAGAGCGCCGGCTACTACCACTTCCTCGGCCGCAGCAACCAGAGCCACGGCTGCGTACGCGCCACCCCCGCGGGCGCCAAGTGGTTCTACGGCATCGCCCAGCGCGGCGACGTCATCAAGATCACCGGCACGAAGCGCAAGCTCGACTGGAACAACGGCTGGAGCTACTGGCAGCTCAACTGGACCGAGTGGAAAAAGGGCAGCGCCCTCCCCCGTTGAGATGCTGGGGCGACCTCAGCCGTCGAGCTCCTTGAACGGCACGCTGACGGGAAAGGGCCGCTCGAGTTCCAGAACGCCTTCATGGGTCTCGGCCAAGCGGTACGTACGGCTTGGCCAGTCCAGGCGGTACTCCCGGATGGAACGCACGTAGAACTCGTCATCCAGATACACCACGAGGTAGATCGGGATGCCTTCGTGAGCGTACTCGGCGAGTTTGTCGACGGTGTCGGTGTATCCGGATCCCGGGGAAACGACCTCGACAACCAGCTCGGCGTCCGTGGTCGCGACCTTGCCACCTCGTTCGATGCACCCGTATACAAGGACGTCGGGGCGACGGAAAGACAGCTTTCCGTCCAACCGGCGGCGTTTGACGAAGTACATGTCGATGTCAGTGGAAACCCATTGACAGGGCTCCTCGGGTTTCGCGGCCTCCAGCGCATTGGCCAGCCGCCGACACACGTCGCTGTGCTCCGGTGTGCCGCTCTGGCAGAAGATCACGTTCCCGTCGATCACTTCGATGAGCTTGCGCACCTGATCGGGGAGTGTGTCGTACCGGTCTTCTGTCAGGGTGAGCGTCTGGGGATCCGACGCCCACTCGGGCAGGCCGTTCATCATTGTCTCCGACACCACTCCATCGTAGGCAGATCCTACTAGGGTCGTCGCGGTTCCGCATCGAGTGGCGGGGACCAGAGGCCGGTGGCGGTGCCGGCCTCGACGTGACGCTCGTAGACGACGACCTTGTCGTGGATCACCGCCAGGCAGGCGCGCAGCTCGTCGATCTTGGCCTCGACCTGGCGTTCGTGCTCACGCAGGAGCGCCAGGCGGTCGGGCTCGTTGCCGGGGCCTTCCTTGACCAGGTCGGCGAAGCGTTTGACGGTGGCGATCGGCATGCCGGACTCGCGCAGCCGGTTGCACAGCAGGAGCCAGTCGACGTCGGGCCGCTCGTAGGCGCGCTGGCCTCCTTGTGTGCGTGGGATGTCGCGCAGGAAGAGGCCCTCGCGCTCGAAGAAGCGCAGCGCGTGCACGCTCAGGCCGGTGGCCTGTGACACGTCACCGATCGACAGGGACATCAGGAACCCTTCCTTGACCTAGAGCGCACTCTAGATTCTAGCCTCCTCGGCATGACGACATTCGGGGCATGGAGCACGGCCGACGAGGTGCTCAACGGGGTGGACCTGCGGGGTTCCAACGCGCTGGTGACCGGCGGGTACTCGGGGCTGGGGCTGGAGATCACCCGGGCGTTGAGCCGGGCGGGGGCGCGGGTGATCGTGCCCGCCCGGCGGACCGAGGTGGCCGGGCGGGCGCTGCTCGGGATCGATCGGGTGGATGTTCTTCCGCTTGATCTGGCGGATCTGGGGAGTGTACGGGGGTTCTCCCTGCCGGTGGCGACGCTCGACATCGTGATCGCCAACGCGGGCATCATGGCCTGGCCGGAGACCCGGGTCGGGGATGGGTGGGAGGCGCACTTCGCGATCAACCACCTCGGGCACTTCGCGCTGGTCAACCATCTGCGGTCGGCGTTGGTGCCGGGGGTTACGCGGGTGGTTTCGGTGACCTCGTCCGGGCATTTCCTCTCCGACATGCGGTGGGACGATCCGCACTTCCACTACGGGTATGACCACTGGCTGGCCTATGCGCAGTCGAAGACGGCCAACGCCCTGTTCGCCGTGCACCTGGACCGGCTGGGGATCCAGGCGCATGCCGTACATCCGGGGAGTATTCTCACGCCACTCCAGCGGCGTATCCCGCACGAGGAGCAGGTGGCGCAGGGGTGGATCACGGCCGACGGGCGGCCGGCTGAGGGGTTCAAGACGCCCGCCCAGGGGGCGGCGACCGCCACGTGGGCGGCCACCTCGCCCGCGCTCGACGGGCTCGGCGGTGCCTACTGCCAGGACTGCTCGGTCGCCGCGCCCGCGACCACGGACGACATGCTCGTCGGCGGGGTCAAGCCGTGGGCTGTTGACCCGGTGAGCGCGGCGCGGCTCTGGGAGCTCTCCGCCAAGCTGACCGGCATGGACGCCTTTCGCTGAGGGAAAGTCTGTTGAGCGCCGTTGATCGTGATGGTCGTGGTGCGCCGGGGCCGCACGAGGTCGAGGATCGCGAGGCCGAGTTCCGTTCTGGGCACGCTTCAGCCCGGTCTTGTCCAGGGATCTCGCTTGCCGTTGGTGTTCTTCACGGACCGCGTGGTCCCGGCCTTCTTCTCCAATTATGAAATGTGGCAGCTTGGAAGCGATGCCGTATCAAAGCACGGTTGAGCAGTTCGCCAATGGAAGGCATTTGAGCTCGGGGCGCACATCGTCGCGCCGCCACCTCTAAAATCATGATCTCGTCGAAGGCGTCGAAGGCATTGTCGATCAATTCCGCGAGGCACTTCCCCTCCTAGATCTCCGAGGCGCCGCAGCCCCGGATAAGCCCCCGGAGCCTGAATGCCGACCTTCCACGACCTGGCTTCCTGGGTTGGAGCCCAGCGAGTCATCCGCGCCAATCGCACGGCGATTGCCGACTGGCAGATCCCCGAGAGCCAGAAGCTGACACTCATCAGCACCGGCATCCCCATCGTCGATCAGCTCATTGAGCACGTCGACTTCCAGCCCGAGCCCCATCCCACGCTGACGACGACTTCCGAACCGCTCTACAGGCTCACCCGCAACCACCACGGCGACATCAAACCGGGTCTGACCTGGTCCTTCGGAACCCAGCCAAACACCGGCATCGTCTATTACGTTCTGCCGGGCGGCGATGCCTGGTTCGCCAACTCCACCATCGATCTCTGGCTGCGCACCCTGCACCATTACGGCCGGCACGTCAGTCAATCGCCCATCCTCAACGACCCCGACGAACACGAAGACGAGGCCCTGACCGAACTCCAGCGCCTCGCCGACGAACTCAAGGCGATCGACCCACCCGCCTTCGACAGCTACCAAGGATTCATCTGGGCAGAATTCCTCGATCGCTGGCTCTGGTAACCACACCAGCTGCGCCGCGCTCAAGGAATCCGAGACGCCAACCTGAACGCTTCAAACCCTGGCTGATCGCAATCACCGCCCGCGACTATTTCGCCGCCCGGATGGACCCGCGACACCCCGAACCTTCGGTGACTTCTACCTGCTGCCCAGTTGCCTGGTTACCGCGTCGAGGGTCGGCCCGGGTGCACCATCGTGCAGCAAGCGGAGGAATTCTTCCCCGAATCGCCTCCCATCCGGGAACTGGTCGCCGAGCTCCCAGCGCCACGCTGCGACCATCGCGAGGACGAGCTGCCGGCAGTCGTCCAGCAGCTCTTGGTCGACGTTCGGGTAGTGCTCGCAGACCTCTTCGGGAGCGTGCGCGAGGTCGAACTCGACGGGGCCCCGGCAGCACGTCTCCAGGTCGATGAACAACGGGCCGTTCTTGGTGCTGAGCACATTGCCTGGATGCGGCTCGCCGTGCAGCAACTGCTCAACGGCGCCGCGGTCCTCGATCGCCCGGCGCAGGCTTGCCAACCTGCCGCTGAGGAACACACGGTCCGCGTCGGCGAGCTCCGGCGAGCGATCCGGGTTGGCGACGACGTCTTCCGCCTCCGTGACCCGGTCCATGAAGCTCGGGCTCGGCACGTCGACCTTGCGCATGCCGGCGTGCAGCCGCTCCAGCGCCTCGGCGTAGTCGGCTGGTGAGACGTGAGGTGTCGCGGGCTCGTAGAAGGTCCACAGCGTCACTACGAAGCCGTCGCGCGTGTGCACCCTCGGTTCCACCCGGGGCTCCAGGAGGCCCACCGGGGATCCGAGCTCGGCGAGCCGTTGGGCGAGTTCGACTTCAAACTGTGCGACCTCTTGTCCCACAGGCGCGACCCGGGCAAGAACGTCGCACGGCGTCAACCGCAGTGTGAGCTTGTTCGAGTTGTGGAGAATGGTCGCGTCGTCGGTTGCTAGGCCGAGCGATTCAGCTATCGAAGTGGCAGCCGCGATCGCACGCGTGATGTCGGACATCTCCATCGGCGCTCTCCTCAATTCCGCTTCGATTGCCGTGCCGTGGGTGGCGAGTTCGTCAATCGACGCGGCTAATGTCAGCGAACACCCGACCATAGCCCTACAGGCCGGACACCTAGCGCGCCGCGCCCGGCCCACACCCGGGGGTCCGGGGCCCCCGGCAAGGGGGCGTGGGGGAGCTAGGCTCCCCACACAAACCAGCCCAAGCCCCTCAGGCGCGCAGCGCTCCCATGGCGAGGACGATGCCCTTAGAGCTTTTCGAGGGGTGCGTACGCCAGCAGCAGCGTCTTCTCCCCTCCACTCCCGAAGTCGATCTTGACCTTGGTGCGCTCGGCCACCCCGTCCACCGACACCACGGTGCCCAGGCCGAACGCGTCGTGCGTCACCCGGTCCCCCGGCGTCAGGTTAGGGACCGCGCGGGAGGTCTTCTTGGCCGGTGCCGGGGTCGGGTCGCGGCGGACGGCGGCGGTCCTGGCGGACTTCTCCGGGTCGGTACGCCAGTCGAGCAGCGCCGCCGGTACCTCGTTGACGAAGCGGGAGGCGGGGTTGAAGGACGGGGCGCCCCATGAGCTGCGTACGGCCGCGCGCGTGATGTACAGGCGCTGCTGCGCCCGCGTGATGCCCACGTACGCCAGGCGGCGTTCCTCCTCCAGTTCCTTGGGCTCGCCCAGGGACCTGATGTGCGGGAAGACGCCGTCCTCCATGGCCGTCAGGAAGACCACCGGGAACTCCAGGCCCTTGGCGGTGTGCAGGGTCATCAGCGTGACCACGCCCTGGCCGCCGTCGGCCTCGGGGATCTGGTCGGCGTCGGCGACCAGCGACACCTGCTCCAGGAACTCCACCAGCGTGCCCTCCGGGTTGGCCTCCTCGAACTCCTGGGCCACCGAGATGAGCTCGTTGAGGTTTTCCAGCCGGGACTCGTCCTGCGGGTCCTCGGACGCCTCCAGCTCCGCGCGGTAGCCGGTGGCGACCAGGATCTCCTCGGCCAGCGCGGACGGCGGCACGCCCTCGGCCTTGGCGATCAGCTCTTCCAGCATGGCCACGAACTCGCGCACCGCGTTCAGGGAGCGGGTGGCCATGCCGTAGGCCTCCTCGGCGCGGCGCAGCGCGTCCCAGAACGTGATGTTCTCCCGCGAGGAGAGCGCCTCGACCATCGCCTCGGCGCGGTCGCCGATGCCGCGTTTGGGGACGTTGAGGATGCGCCGCATCGACACCACGTCGGCCGGGTTGGCCAGCACGCGCAGGTACGCGAGCAGGTCCTTGACCTCTTTGCGCTCGTAGAAGCGCACCCCCCCGACCACCTTGTACGGCAGGCCGGTCCTGATGAAGATCTCCTCGAACACCCGGGACGCGGCGTTGGTCCGGTAGAAGACGGCCACGTCGCCGGGCTTGACGTCTTCCTCGTCGGAGAGCCGGTCGACCTCCTGGGCGACGAACATGGCCTCGTCGTGCTCGTTGTCGGCGACGTACCCCACGATCTTGGGACCGTCACCCTGGTCGGACCAGAGGTTCTTCGGCTTGCGGCCCTCGTTGCGGGAGATGACCGCGTTGGCGGCGGCCAGGATGTTCTGGGTGGAGCGGTAGTTCTGCTCCAGCAGGATCGTGCGGGCGTCGGGATAGTCGCGCTCGAACTCCAGGATGTTGCGGATCGTCGCGCCACGGAAGGCGTAGATCGACTGGTCGGCGTCACCGACCACGCACAGCTCCGACATGTCGGACCCGGTGCGGACCAGCTCGCCGTCGGCCGTCTTCAGCTCGGGGTGGCCGACCAGCTCCCTGATCAGGATGTACTGGGCGTGGTTGGTGTCCTGGTACTCGTCGACCATGACGTGCCGGAAGCGCATCCGGTAGTGCTCGGCCACCTCGGGGAAGAGCTGGAAGAGCGTCACCGTGTTCATGATGATGTCGTCGAAGTCCATGGCGCCGGCCTCGGTCAGCTTGAGCTGGTAGGCCTTGTACGCCTGGGCGAGCGTCTTCTCCAGGTGGTTGCTCGCCCGGTCGATCGCGGTTTCGTAGTCGATGAGCTCGTTTTTGTAGTTGCTCACCTGGGCCGAGAAGCCGCGCGGCGGGTAGCGCTTCGGGTCGAGGTCCATCTCCCGGCAGACCATCGCCATCAGCCGCTGCGAGTCGGCCTGGTCGTAGATCGAGAAGCTCGACGGGAAGCCCAGCCGCTTGGCCTCCTTGCGCAGGATGCGCATGCAGGCGCTGTGGAAGGTCATCACCCACATGACCTTGGAGCGGGGGCCGATGAGCTTGTCGATGCGCTCCTTCATCTCTCGGGCGGCCTTGTTGGTGAAGGTGATCGCGAGGATCTCGCCCGGGTGGACCTTGCGCTCGGCCAGCAGGTAGGCGATGCGGTGCGTCAGCACCCTCGTCTTCCCCGATCCCGCGCCCGCGACGATGAGCAGCGGGCTGCCGTGATGGATCACGGCCTCGCGCTGCTGCGGGTTGAGGCCGTCGAGCAGTGGGTGGTCTAGAGAGACTTGGGTCGGCACGCCCCTAGGTTAGGACGCCCCACCGACAATCGTGACTCGGAATGCCGACTGGGGCCCTCTGGTTGTGCCCAAGGAGAGATCGGAAAGGGGATGCCATGCTGGCGGAGAACGAGGTCAACAGGGTGCTGGTGGTCACCGCACACCCGGACGACGCGGATTTCGGCGCGGCCGGAACTGTGGCGCTCATGGTCGATCGGGGCGTCGAGGTCACCTACCTGCTCGTCACCGACGGCGACGCGGGCGGCAACGAGCGCACCCAGGACAACGCCGGCATGGCCGAACTGCGCCGCTCCGAGCAGACGGCCGCCGCCAAGGCGGTGGGCGTGACCGACGTGCGCTTCCTCGGTTACTCCGACGGCAGCGTCGTGCCGTCCCTGGAGCTGCGGCGCGACATCGCCCGGGTGATCCGGCAGGTACGCCCGGACCTGGTCATCACCCACCATCCTGACCGCAACTACCAGTTCATCGCGCCGAGCCACCCGGACCACCGCGCGGTCGGCGGGGCCGCGCTGGACGCCGTCTACCCCGACGCGCGCAACCCCTACGCCTTCCCGGAGCTGCTGCGCGACGAGGGCCTGACGGAGTGGACGGTGCGCGAGGTGTGGCTCAACGGCGGCTCCACCCCGAACCACTGGGTCGACATCACCGACGCCCTCGACCGCAAGGTGGCCGCGCTGCTGTCCCATGTGAGCCAGGTGTCGCATCGGGAGGGGTTCGAGGCTTTTGTCCGCGACCGCTTCCTCCAAAACGGCGCCACCGCCGGCCTCCCCACCGGCCGCGCCGCCGAGCCGTTCCAGATCGTCTCTACCGCCTAAAAGCCTTCCATCCTTTACGGCGCAGCCACCCCCACCCCCACCCACCGCACATGGCTGAGGGCCTCCAGGGGGACGCTTCTGACCCCGCACGGGGCCGGGCGCCGTCACGACGCCCCCTTACCCACCCGACCGGGAACACCCCCCAACTACCCGCGCCAGGGCAAGGGGGCGCAGGCAGCCCGTGAGGCCGGGGCGTGGGCGGGTTGTCAGGCGGTCGGGGGTTCGGAGGGTGTTGAAAGGCGGGCCGGCAGGCGGGTGGACAGGCGGGCGAACAGGTAGCCCAGGGAGTTGGTGGCCAGGTGGAGGAGCACTGGGGCGGCCAGGCCCGCGTGGCGGCGGAGTTCGCAGAAGGCCACGCCGGCCACCCCCGTGGACACCACGCTGCCCGCCACCACCCGCGCCGTGTCGAGGTGGGTGGGGGACTCGGCGGCGGTCAGGGCGCCCAGGGCCGGGTTGGCCTTGGCCATGTCGATCGACGGCAGGATGTGCCACAGGCCGAACACGGCTGAGGATCCGGCCGTCGCCGCGACCGTGCCGTGGCGGCGACGCAGGGCGGCGTACAGGACGCCGCGGAAGCCGACCTCCTCCAGCAGCACGGTGCCGAACGGGACCTGCACCAGCGCCTCCTCCAGGACTCTGGCGCGGGTCAGGGACAGGGCGCGGTCGTCGTGGAACAGGGGGCGGGTCTTCGGGTGGGAGATGCCCGCGGTGTAGACGACGGCCACCGCAGCGAACAGGGCGCCACCGGCCACGGCGCCCCTGCGGCCGTGCTGGAAGCCGAGATCCTCCCAGGTCAGCCCGGACCTGCGGGCCATCGCGACCAGCGCCGCGGTGGCGGCGGCGGAGGTCAGCGGGCCGAGGCGGGGGGCGATCCGGTTGTTGAGGATGTTGGCCGCGGTGAGCACGGCGAGGGAACGTAGCAGCACCACTGCAGGCTAACTGGCGGCCGGACTGTGCCAGCCGGTGGGAAAGCGGGCGCGACGGCGCTCGACCGGCGTCATCCCGCCCCAGATGCCCTCGGACTCGCCGGCGCTCAGCGCGTAGTCGCGGCACTGGTCGAGCACCTGGCACCCGGCGCAAACGGCCTTGGCCCGCGCCTCCTGCCCGGGGCTCGGCGCGAGCGGGAAGAACAGCTCAGGATCGCTGGTACGGCAGGCGCCCCTGCGCAGCCAGCTGATCTCTCCCAACGGCATGGCACCACGCTAGACCGGGTCGGCGGCGGCGCGCATCATCCCGTGGTCGTACTTCTCAGCAGCCGCCTACTCCATCGCGGTAGCCGACGGCGAAGGAGGCCTGGCGCTGCTCGGCCGTACCGTGTGCCTGGGGGTTGAACCAGTCCTCGTCGGGGTCGCCGGCGGCGGCGAGGTTGAGCAGGAGCTCTTGCTCGTCACCGGGTTCGGCGCGGAGCGCGCCGGACTTCACCAGGGCCGCCAGGGTGCCGCCCGCGTAGCAGTCCGCCTGGAGCTCCTGCTGCACGTTGAGCTGGAACGACGTTTCGAGCTGCGCCTGTACGGCATGCCCGAACTCATGCGGGATGATCAGATAAACGGAGCCGTCACCCATCTCCTCCCACAGGCCGCGCATCCACCGGGCGTCGTAGGCGATGAAGTGCCCGGCCGGGCAGTAGAAGGCGTTGTTCGGCACGGACGGCTGCCCGCCGCACCTCGGCCCGCCCTCGCCCTCATAGGCCACGAACTCCGTGACCGGCCGGTACGTCCGGCCCAGCGCGGCGAACTGCTGCTTCCAGTACTCCTCGCTCAGCACCCTCGCCGAGTTCACGTCGTCTTCGAAGGTGTCCTTGCCGGTGGCGTCCATGGACGGGGCGGGGACCAGGCCGCAGGCGGACAACAGCGCCATGAGCACGACGAGCGCGAGGGGACGCTTCACGTGGTTCACAATGCCCAAGTGTGCCCTGGTTCACTCTGCGGATTCGCGGCCAGTGCCAATCTCAGGCATTCGGCCAGATCGTCGAGGTGGCCGGCGCCTTCCAGGAAGCGGGCGAGGGCGACGGCCAGGCGGCAGCAGTGCTCGGCGCGGCCCTCCGCAGCGGCCTGCCGTACGGCGGAGACGAGGCCGGGACGCTCGCTCTCGAACCAGTCGGCCGGATCGCCCACGGCGACGCCCTTCGGGGTCCAGCGTCCTTCCGGCGGTCCGCTGCCGCCGCCGAACCGCAGCCCGTTGGCCTGGTCGGCGAGGACGAGCCAGCCGTCGAGCAGCCGTCCCAGCGCCTCGGCCCGCTCGTCGCCGCCGGTACGCCGGGCGGCGAACCGGCGGACGACGTCCTGCAGCCGGTAGCGCGCCGGTCCGGTGCGCTCCAGCAGTTGGGCCTCCACCAGGCGTTCTGCCATTTCCTCCGCTTCGGCGAGGTCGGCGTCCAGGAGCGCGGCGCACACCCAGGGCGCGAAGTCCGGGGCCTCGACCAGGCCGGTCAGGCGCAACAAGCGCTGGGCGGGCTCGGGCAGCCCGGCATACCCGAGACCGAGCACCTCGGCGGCGGGCCAGCCCAAAGCCTCGGGGTCCTGGCCGTCGGAGCGCGGGGTTCGGGGGATCGCGTGGCCGGACAACCGGTCGGCCATCCAGCTCACCGGCAGCCGGGGCTCGGCGGTCAGGCGGGCCGCCGCCACGCGGATGGCCAGAGGCGAGCCGCCGCAGTGCCGTACCAGATCGCGCGCCGCGGCGACCTCGGCAGCCACGCGGCCCGCACCCGCGATCTTGGCGAGCAGCGTCATCGCGGGGCCGTTCTCCAGCGGCGCGAGCTCGACGAGCGAGAGGCCGGCGCGGGGCGCGCTCGGGCGGCTCTGGCGTGCCCCGAAGCCGGACATCCCCGCCCAGGCCGGCCACGCCGGCCGGGCCGGGAGGGGCCCGGACCCGGGCGGTCCGGCGGTCGCGTCGCCCAGACCGGAGCGGAAGGCCCCCTCCGCCATTCCTCCCGGTTCCGAGCGAAACGCCTCATCCGCCAGACCTCCGAGCCCGGGCAGAACGGAGCCCGCCGACATCCCGCCCAATCCCGGCAGCCGGGAGCCGCCGGTCAGCTCGTCGAGGCCGGAGCGGCTGGTGATGAGCACCGCGCAGCGCGGGGCCTCGGGCAGGAGCGGGCGGGCCTGCGCGGCGTCGGCCACGTCGTCGAGCACGATCAGCGCGCGCCGCCCGGCGAGCTTGTTGCGGTAGAGCTCGGCGCGTTCCTCGATCCCGTCGGGCACCGCGTGCCCGGGCACGCCCAGCCGCCGCAGGAACCCGGCCAGCACCTCGGCCGGACCGCTGCCGCGCAGGCTCGCGAAGAGCTGGCCGTCGGGGTAGCTGCCGTTGACGCGGTGGGCGACGTGCACGGCGAGCGCGGTCTTGCCGATGCCCGGCTCCCCCGACACGACGGCTCCGGCCTCGCGGCTCAGCAGAGCGGCCAGCGCGCCGGTCTCCTCCTCGCGCCCGGTGAAGTCGGGCAGGTCGGCGGGCAGCCTGCCGGGCCGTTCGGGGACACCCGCGTCGCCGCGCAGGATCGCCGCCTCGATCTCCAGCAGCCGCTCGCCCGGCTCGAAGCGGGCGCGGGCGCGGGCGCGTTCCAAAGCGATCAGTGCCTCGTGCTCGCGGCCGCAGCGGTAGAGGGCGAGCACCATCTGTCCCCACATGCGCTCGCGCAGCGGGTGCCGCGAGACGAGCACGGCCAGTTCGTCCGCGACGGCCGCGTGCTTGCCGAGCTTCAGCTCCAGGTCCAGGCAGTCTTCGAGTACGGCGAGGCGACGCTCGTCGAGCCGTTCGACCTCTCCGGTCAGCGGCCCGAGCTCGACCCCGTCGAAGGCGGGCCCGCGCCACAGCGCCAGCGCCGACCGGTAGCGTCTGCTCGCCTTCCAGACGTGCCCTGCCCCCGCGAGGGCACGTCCTTCGTCGGCCCGCGCCAGGAACGCGAGCATGTCCAGCTGATCGTCGGCGACCTTGAGGAGGTAGCCTCCCGGGGTCGTCACGATCGTTTTCGGGGACAGCCCGACGTCGGTCATGAGCCTGCGCAGACGTCCCACGCAGTTCTGGGCCTGCCGTCGTGCGGTGGGTGGCGGCCGCTCGCCCCAGGCCAGCCTGACGATGGTGCCGATCGAGACCACCTGGTTGGCGCGCAGCAGCAGCAGAGCGAGGAGCTCTCGCTGGCGCGGCCCGGGGGGCTGCGCCAGCCGTTCACCCACCGTGATCTCGAGCGGGCCGAGAACGCGGAACATGGCGCTCAGCCTCACCCATCGCCCCCGCCCCGGTCACCCTCTTTCGACCACAACCGAAAGACCCTGCTTATGACACCGATATGACGAAAATTCTGGTCATAATGGCGACACGATCCACCGAAGAGGCCGGTCGCATGTTACGCATTCACTTCACCGGAGACGACCTCGCTCGCACCCGCCTGGCGTCCTCCGCCGATCCGCTCTGGGAGACGGTCTTCAGTCTCCATCGGCTGTACGGCCGGCGCGGCCGTACCTTCTTCGCCGACTGGCTCACGCAGGTGGCCCCGCGGCTGTCCGCGGAACCACTGGGCGGGCTGCGTTCGCTGGCCCCGCCCCGGCCCTACTTCCCCGACTTCCTCACGCCCGGCAACGGGGGCACACTCGACGACGGGCTCGACAGCCTGCTGTCCACACCGGGCACCAGGGTCAGGGACGAGGTTTCCCGGCTGCCGGGCCGTACCGGCTGGGCCAGGGACCTCGCGCGCGCCGACGCGCAGACGATGGACGAGGTCGCCGGCGCGCTGCGCTCCCTGCACCGGATCACCGTCGCCCCCTACTGGGGCCAGGTGCGCAACCAGGTCGCCGCCGACCACGCGCGGCGGCTGCGCGCCTTCCACTCCGGCGGCGTCGAGGCGGTCCTGCACAGCCTCCGGCCGATCATGCGGTGGCTGCCGCCGGTGCTGCACGTGGAGTACCCGGTCGACAGGGACCTGCACCTGGGCGGGCGGGGGCTGCTGCTGATCCCGTCGTGGTTCTGCTGGGGCACGCCGGTCAGCCTCGCCGACCCCGGCCTGCCGCCCGTGCTCGTCTACCCCGTCGAACACCGGGGCGCGTGGCTGCTGCCCTCGGGCGAGGCGGCGGACGACGCGGTCTCCGGGCTGCTCGGCCCCACCCGCGCGGCGGTGCTGCGCGCCACCAGGAGCGCCCGCTCCACCACCCAGCTCGCCCGGCTGCTGCACATCTCCCCCTCCTCCGCCAGCCAGCACGCCTCGATCCTGCGCGCGGCCGGCCTGATCACCAGCAGCCGCGAGGAGAACTCCGTCATGCACACGATCACCGAACTGGGCGAGAGCCTGCTCACCTAGACGGGCCAGGTGTGGACCGGCTCGTTGGTGTGCATGCGCTCGATGTACTCCAGCGTCATCAGGCGCAGCGCCTCGTGCCGGTCGCCGCCGATCGCC
The DNA here is from genome assembly GCF_014203235.1 of Nonomuraea endophytica. GTDB lineage: Bacteria > Actinomycetota > Actinomycetes > Streptosporangiales > Streptosporangiaceae > Nonomuraea > Nonomuraea endophytica. The sequence continues at coordinate 474,027 of NZ_JACHIN010000001.1, forward strand.
TCGACCTTCTCCACCTGCCACGTGGCGCCCGTACGCCCGGTCAGGCAGCGCCCCTCGATGACCCCCAGCAGGCGCTCGGCGACCGACTTGTCCACACCCCAGCGTTCGAGCCCCTCGTACGCCATCGGCAGCAGGCGGCGCAGGATCAGCTCGACCGCAGGCACCTCGCCCGCGCCCGGCCAGTAGAGGCGGGCGTCGATGCCGTGCCGGGCGGCGGTGTTGAGGTTGTCCTCGGCCGCGGCGAACGACATCTGGCTCCAGATCGGCCGCTCCGCATAAGGCAGGACGGCCATCAGGCCGTAGTAGAACGCGGCGTTGGCGGCCACGTCGAGGACCGTCGGGCCCGCGGGCAGCACCCTGTTCTCGACGCGCAGGTGCGGGGCGCCGTCGACCACGGCGTAGACGGGGCGGTTCCAGCGGTAGATGGTGCCGTTGTGCAGGGTCAGCTCGGGCAGGTGCGGGATCAGGCCGCGTTCCAGCAGTTCGCGCGGGTCCTCGTGCTCGACCAGCGGCAGCAGGGCGGGGAAGTAGCGGACGTTCTCCTCGAACAGGTCGAACACGCTGGTGATCCACCGCTCGCCGAACCACACCCTCGGGCGCACGCCCTGCTCCTTCAGCTCGGCCGGGCGCGTGTCCGTGGCCTGCTCGAAGAGGCTGATCCTGGTCTCGCGGTGCAGCTCCTTCCCGAAGAGGTACGGCGAGTTCGCCGCCACGGCCACCTGTGCTCCGGCGATGGCCTGGGCGGCGTTCCAGTGGGCGGCGAAGGCCTCGGGGCTGACCTGGAGGTGAAGCTGAACGCTGGTGCAGGCGGCCTCGGGGGCCACGCTGTCGGCATGGGTGTCGAGCCGTTCGACGCCCTCGATGAGCAGGTGCAGGTCCTCGCCCCTGGCCGCGAAGATCTGCTCGTTGAGCAGGCGGAAGCGCGGGTTGGCCGACAGCGTGCCCTCGCCGATGTCCTGCTCGCGCAGGGTCGGCAGGATGCCGATCAGGACCAGGTGCCCGTTCTCCGACCTTGCCCTGGACTCGGCGTGGTTGAGGCGGGAGCGCACGTCGTTCTCCAGGGCGAGGGCGCCCTCGCCGTCCAGCCCCTGAGGTTCGATGTTGATCTCGATGTTGAACTGGCCCAGCTCCGTGGCCCAGTCGGGCTGGGCGATGGCGGCCAGGACCTGCGCGTTGCGCATCGCGGCTTCGCCGTGTTCGTCGACGATGTTGAGCTCGATCTCCAGCCCGGCGAGTGGGCGTTCAAGCTCGAAGCGGGATTCCCGCAGCATCTGGGCAAAAACGTCCAGACATCGTCGTACTTTTTCCCGATATGTCCTGCGGTCTTCTCGGCTGAACACGACGACTGGCACGTCCCTGCCCATACCTCGAAATGTCGCACGATCTAGCCCCAAACACCAGCCCACCCCCACCCCAACCACCCGGAAACCCGCCACCCCTGGGAAACCACCCCACGGACCCCCAGCCCACGGCATCACCGCGTCTCGGACCCGCGCCCGGCGACACCGCGCCCCACGGCCTTCCACCCGGCACGCTCCGCCCCCACGCGCTCCCGCCCGGCAGCTCGCGGCCCGGCGTCGTCCCACCCAGCAGCTCGCCGCCCGGCGGCGTCCCACCCCAACTACCCGGACCGCCCCGGAACCCCGCCACCCATGGGAAAACCACCCCCGCGGAACCCAGCCCACGGCATCACCGCACCACACCGCCCTCCACCCGGCGTGGCGTCACACCCCGCGGTGTCCCGCCCTGTGGGTTATCGGCTCGTGAAGTCCTTGGGGTCAGACCAGGCGGCGGGCGGTGGCCCAGCGGGAGAGTTCGTGGCGGTTGGACAGCTGCAGCTTGCGCAGCACCGAGGACACGTGCGTCTCCACGGTCTTCACCGAGATGAACAGCTCCTTGGCGATCTCCTTGTACGCGTACCCACGCGCGATCAGCCGGAGCACCTCCCGCTCCCTCTGGGTCAGCGAGTCCAGCTCGGGGTCGATGGGCGGCGCCTCGGAGGAGGCGAAGGCGTCCAGGACGAACCCGGCCAGCCGCGGCGAGAAGACGGCGTCGCCCTCGGAGACGCGGCGGATGGCGTCGGTCAGCTCCTTGCCGCTGATGTTCTTGGTGACGTAGCCGCGGGCGCCGCCTCTGATGACGCCGATGACGTCCTCGGCGGCGTCGGAGACGGACAGGGCGAGGAACCGCACCTGACCGCCGGAGCCGAGCACGCGGCGCAGGACCTCCTGGCCGCCGCCGCCCGGCATGTGGACGTCGAGCAGCACGACGTCGGGCTCCATCTCGGCGATCGCCCTGACCGCCGAGTCGACGTCCTCGGCCTCGCCGATGACCTGGATGGAGTCGCCCAGCTCGGCGCGTACCCCGGAGCGGAACAGCCTGTGGTCGTCGACGATCAGGACCTTAATCACGCTTCGCCACCTTCATCGTCAACATCACCTCTGTGCCCTCGCCCGGTTCGGTGCGTACTCTGGCGCTGCCACCGTGCCGTTCCATTCTGCCGATGATGGACTCCCTGATGCCCATCCGGTCGAGCGGCACCTCGTCCAGATCGAAGCCCTTACCCCGATCCTTCACGAAAACGGTGACTTCTTCACCCTCCACTTCCGCGTAAACGGAAATGGACTGGCTCTCAGAGTATTTGGCGGCGTTGACCATCGCCTGCCGGGAGGCCTTCAGGAGGGCGGCGAGCTTGCCCTCGGCGTCGATGTCGATGTCGCCGACGCAGACCACCTCGATCTGGACGCCGTGCGCGTCCTCCTCCTCGGCCGCGATCCTGCGTACGGCGGCGGCCAGCGTGGCGTCGGCGTCCTGTTTGGGCTGGTAGAGCCAGTTGCGCAGCTCGCGTTCCTGCGAACGGGCGAGCCTGGCGACCTCGCGCGGGTCGTGGGCGACGCGCTGGATGAGCGTGAGCGTGTGGAGCACCGAGTCGTGGACCATCGCCGCCATCTCGGCCCGCTCCTCCTGCCGGATGCGCTCCCGCCGTTCGAGCTGAAGCTCTTTCCAGAGGCCGGCCAGCCAGGGCGCGACGATCACCACGAGCCCGACGACCACCACGACGGTGAACAGCAGGCCGGGCGTGGCGTCCTGCAGCTCGTCCTGGGCGATGAGGAAGCCGACGCCGCCCGCGACCACGAGGACGATGCCGATCAGCGTGCGGGCCCGGTTCTTGCGGATGCTCTTGGTGCCGCCCGCGATCCATTCCCTGCGGCGGTCGGGGTCGGCCTGTTGCCAAAGGATCAGCGCGCCGATGCCGCCGATCGCGAACGGGATCATGCCGATGCCGCCCTGCGAGGCGCCGCTGATCCAGCCGAAGGCGAACAGCGCCACCCCGATCGCGACGAACGCCGCGAGCTGGCTCCAGTCGCGCGAGGGCGGCGGCCCCTCGTGCTCCTCCCGCGGCGTCACCATCCACAGGACCGCATAGGCCACCGCACCCACGCCGTCCACGGCGGACAGCAGCACGAACGCCAGCCGGATGACGATGGGGTCCAGCTTCAGCTGGTCGGCCAGCGCGTGCGCGACGCCGCCCACGAGGCGGCCGTCCATGCGCCGGCGCATGCGGCGATAGGGCGCCTCGGCGGTGCCGGGCTCTGCGAGAGTCTTCTGGTCAGCCATAACACCGACATAGTCACATGTCGGCGGGGGTGCGGGCATCAGGGAACAACCCCCAGGGTCGGCTCAGGGGTGTCCCGGATGCGAGCGCGCGCGGGTGCCGTCACGATGGAGTACATGACGGAAGCTCCATCGTACGAGGCCCGGGTCCTGCGCCGCAGCAGTGAAGGGCGCATCCTGACCGGGGTGTGCGCCGGGCTGGGCAGGCACACGGGGATCGATCCGGTGGTGTTCCGGGTCGGTTTCGGGATCCTGCTGTTCGGCTCCGGTGTGGGGTTCTTCCTCTACATCGCGGCTTTCATGCTGATGAAGGACACGCGCGGCATGCCCGGCATGATCGAGCACTGGACCCGGCGTGACTTCGACGCCGAGGCCGTGCTGGCGATGATGACCGCGGTGCTGGCGTTCGGGCTCGGCATCAACCTGACCACGGTCTGGCTGGCCACGGGCACGCTGGTGGTCGGTCTGGTGCTGGTCATCTCGCTGCTGACCGCGCATGCCAACGGGGTGGACCTGCTCGCGCTGGCGCGTTCGATGCCGGAACGGCTGAGCCGCAGGCAGACCGCCTCGCCCCGGCCCACTCCCCCGGTGCCGCCGCCCTACGGCCGCCCGGAGCCGGGCCGGTCGATGGTCGACGTGGCGTTCGCGGCCGAGGCGGCGGCTCCGCCGTACACGCAGCAGAGGCCTTACACCCCGCAGCGGCCCTACACCCCGCACAACGCGGAACCCGCAGAGAGCGCGCCGACCCGCGAGCAGCCCGTGCCCCACGAGGACGCCACAACCCGGCACGAGCCCGTGACCAGGCAAGAGTCCGTCACACAAAGCGAGCCTGTCGCACTGGACGAGCCCGTCACCCGCGAAGACTCTGGCGCGCAACACGAGACCGTCACCCGCGATGACCCGCCCACCCGCGAGGAGCCCGTCCGCTACGGCGAGCCGCTCCCCGAGGAGCCCCGCGAGCACCGGCCCCCGCGCGTCCACGCGGCGCGGGACAGGCCGCCGACCCGCGAGGAGGCCATGATGCGGGTCGAGGCGATCATGCGCGAGAAGCGCGCGGCCCGTCAGGCGGGCGGGAGCCCGCGCCCCGCTGAGGGCGTGCCGCGCATCCCGCACCACGAGCCGTTCGCCCCGCACGGCCCCTACCAGCCACTGGACCCGGCCAAGCGGCCCGGGCACTCTCCCTACGACCCTGCCCTGTACGGCAAGCCGGTCCCGCCGCCGACGAAGAAGAAGCGGCCACGCTCCTTCATCGGCGTGATCACCGTGCTCCTGGCACTCATCATTGGAGGGATCCTCGTGGCTGTCCAATCAGGGTCGGCCCAAGGCGTGAACCCGACCACCGTCGGCGCGGCGGTGCTCATCACGATCGGCGCCGGACTGCTGGTCGCGGCCTGGTGGGGACGCGGTGCGGGCCTGGTGGCCCTGGGCACGCTGGTAGCGATCGTGATCGCCAGCGGCCTGATCGTCGGCGGCCTGCCCAACAAGGTCGGCGACTACGACTGGACCCCGCTGACGATGGCGGAGGCCAGCAGGAACTACGACGTGGGCGTGGGCGAAGGCCGGCTGGACCTGTCCGAGCTGAAGCTGGAGCCGGGCGCGACGGCGGAGTTCAACGCCTCGGTCTCGGTCGGCGAGCTGATGGTGATCGTGCCGCCGTCGGCGCGGGTGGAGGTGCACGCGACGGCGAAGGTCGGCGACATCACGATCGACCAGTCGCTGCGCGGCGGCGTGGACGTGGAGTTCGACAAGGTGCTGGCTCCGGAGACGCCGCCGAAGGGCGCGGTCTCGACGATCGTGCTGAACCTGCGCGGCGGGATGGGCGATGTGGAGGTCCGGCGTGCCGCGTGATGTGGACAAGCCCCGCCAGTTGCACAGGACCGACTGGATGGCGTTGCTGAGCGGCCTGCTGTTCGTGGTGCTGGGCATTCTGCTGGCGACCGATTCGATCACGGACGCGGCGGTGCTGGTGGCGCTGATGGTGGTCGGGCTAGGTTTTGCGGGGCTGGTGGCGGTCGTCGCGAGGATCACTCGCCGTAAGTGACCCTTGACCGGTACAAACACCGGCGTACGTTCGGGAGTGTCCGCCTTGCCCCCCTGAGAGGGAGGACGTATGCCCCGAATCGCCATCACCGTCGACGGAATCGCGTACGAGGAGGAAGTCGAGCCGCGGCTCCTTCTCGTCCATCTGCTGAGAGACCGGCTAGGCAAGACCGGGACCCCGATCGGCTGCGACACCAGCAACTGCGGCGCCTGCACGGTGCTGCTGGACGGCAAGTCCGTCAAGAGCTGCTCCGTGCTCGCGGTCCAGGCCGACGGGTCCGCGATCACCACCATCGAGGGCCTGGCCGCCAACGGCACGCTGCACCCCATGCAGCGCGCCTTCCACGAGGAACACGCCCTGCAGTGCGGTTACTGCACGCCCGGCATGGTCATGGCCGCCATCGACATGCTGCGCGACGACCCGGAGCCGTCGGAGGAGTCCATCAGGCACGGCCTGGAGGGCAACCTCTGCCGGTGCACCGGCTACTGCAACATCGTCAGAGCGGTACGGCGGGGCGCGCAGGACATGGCGGTGAAGACGCCATGACCGAGGTGGGCACGGCCAGGCGGCGCAAGGAGGACGCGCGCCTGCTCACCGGCCGTACACAGTGGACCGACAACATGCAGCTGCCCGGGATGGCCTACGTGGCGTTCCTGCGCAGCCCGATGGCGCACGCGCGGATCACCAGGGTCGACGTGTCCGCGGCCCGCGGCCTGCCGGGCGTGATCGCCGCCTACGCAGGCGCGGACTTCGCGGAGGAGCAGGGCAGCCTGCCGTGCGCGTGGCCGGTCAGCGAGGACATCGTCATCCCCGACCATCCGCCGATGGCGGTGTCCGAGGTGCGCTACGTGGGTGAGGCGGTCGCCTGCGTGGTGGCGACCGACAGGTACAAGGCGGCCGACGCGCTGGACGCGATCGAGGTCGACTACGAGCCGCTGCCGCCGGTGCTCGACATGAACGACGCGCTGACCGAGGGCAGCCCGAAGGTGCACGAGGCGGGCAACCAGGCGTTCACCTGGCGGCTTACCCAGGGCGACGTGGACGCGGCGCTGCGGGACGCGCCGGTCCTGATCGACCGCACCTACATCCAGCAGCGGCTGATACCGACCGCGATGGAGCCGCGGGCGGTCATGGCCACCTCGGACGGCGAGAGCTTCACGTTGTGGAGCGCGACCCAGATCCCGCACGTCCTGCGGCTGATGCTGGCGCTGACGACCGGCATCCCCGAGCACAAGCTGCGTGTGATCGCCCCCGACGTGGGCGGCGGGTTCGGCTCGAAGCTCCAGGTCACCGCAGAAGAGGTGCTCTGCCTGCTGCTGACGAGGAAGACCGGCAGGCCGGTCAAGTGGACGGAGTCGCGCTCGGAGGGCAACCTGACCGTGCACCACGGCCGCGACCAGATCCAGCACGTCACGCTGGCGGCCGAGGCCGACGGGCGCATCCGCGGGCTGCGGGTGGAGCTGCTGGCCGACATGGGCGCCTACCTGATGCTGGTGACGCCGGGCGTGCCGATCCTGGGCGCGTTCATGTTCAACGGCATCTACAAGATGGACGCCTACGACTTCAACTGCACCGGCGTCTTCACCACGAAGATGCCGACCGACGCCTACCGGGGCGCGGGGCGGCCGGAGGCCACGTACGCCATCGAGCGGGTCATGGACGAGCTGGCCGCCGAGCTCAACCTGGATCCGATCGAGGTGCGCCGGCGCAACTGGATCAGGCACGAGGAGTTCCCGTACACCACGGTGGCGGGGCTGACCTACGACTCGGGCAACTACGAGGCGGCCACGGACAAGGCGTTGTCCCTGTTCGGATACGACAAGTTGCGGGCGGAACAGGGCGATCGGCGCGACCGGGGCGATCCGGTGCAGTTGGGGATCGGTGTCTCGACGTACACGGAGATGTGCGGTCTGGCGCCCAGCCGGGTGCTCGGCAGCCTGTCGTACGGGGCCGGAGGCTGGGAGCACGGTTCGGTGCGCATGCTGCCCACGGGCAAGGTCGAGGTGGTCACCGGCTCGTCGCCGCACGGCCAGGGGCATGAGACCGCGTGGAGCCAGATCGTGGCCGACGCGCTCGGCGTGCCGTTCGACGACGTCTCGGTCATTCACGGCGACACCGCGATCTCGCACAAGGGCATGGACACCTACGGCTCGCGCTCGCTGGTCGTCGGCGGCGTGGCCGTGCTGGCGGCGTGCGAGAAGGTCAAGGAGAAGGCCAGGAAGATCGCGGCGCACGTGCTGGAGTGCGCGCCGGACGACGTCGAGTTCAGCGAGGGCACGTTCAGGGTGCGCGGCACGGACAGCGGCAAGACCATCCAGGAGCTGTCGCTGGCCACGTTCGCCGCCCACGACCTGCCCGACGGCGTGGAGGCGAGGCTGGACGCGGACGCCACCGTGGACCCGGACAACTTCTCCTTCCCGCACGGCACCCACCTGTGCGCGGTCGAGGTGGACACCGAGACCGGCATGACGAAGATCCGCTCCTACGTGGCCGTGGACGACGTCGGCAAGGTGGTCAACCCGCTGATCGTCGAGGGCCAGGTGCACGGCGGCATCGCGCAGGGCGTGGGGCAGGCGCTCTACGAGGAGGCCGTCTACGACGCCGAGGGCAACCTGCTGACCTCGACGATGGCCGACTACCTGGTGCCGTCGGCGGCGGACCTGCCGGCGTTCGTCACCGACCGCACGGAGACGCCGGCCACGTCCAACCCGCTCGGGGTGAAGGGTGTCGGCGAGGCCGGCACGATCGCCTCCACGCCGGCCGTCGTCAACGCCATCGTGGACGCGCTGCGCCCGCGCGGCGTCCACGACGTCCAGATGCCCTGCACGCCCGAGCGAATCTGGAGGGCACTGTCATGATCCCCGCGCAGTTCGACTACCTGCGCCCGGCGACGCTGGAGGAGGCCTGCCAGGCGCTGGCCGCGGACGACGAGGCGAAGGTGCTGGCCGGCGGGCAGTCGCTGCTGCCGCTGCTGCGCCTTCGCCTGGCCTACCCGACCACGCTCGTGGACATCGGCCGCCTGCCCGGCCTCACGGGCGTGCACGACCGCGGCGATCACGTCTTCATCGGCGCGCTCGCGACGCACGACGAGGTCCTGCGCTCGCCCGTGGTCCGCGCGGGCTGCCCGCTGGTGGCGCTGGCCGCCGCCACGGTCGCCGATCCCGCGGTACGGCACCGCGGCACCTTCGGCGGCTCCCTGGCCCACGCCGACCCGGCGGGTGACCTGCCCGCCGTGGTCCTGGCGCTGGACGGCGTCCTGGTGGCCAGGTCGGCGGAGGGCGAGCGGGAGATAGCCGCGGCCGACTTCTTCGCCGACTACCTGGAGACCACTCTGGAGGCCGGCGAGATCCTGGTCGGCGTCAAGATCCCCAAGCTGGCCGGCGAGTGGGGCTTCCACTACGAGAAGTTCCGCCGCACCGTGCAGGCGTGGGCGATCGTCGGCGTGGCCGTGGCCGTGCGGCGCTCCAACGGCTCGATCCAGGAGGCCAGGATCGGCCTGAGCAACATGGGCACGACCCCGTTGCGCGCCCGCGCCGCGGAGAGCGCTCTGCAGGGCGTGGAGCTCGGCGAGGCCGTACGGCAGGCCTGCGAGGAGGCGTCGGCCGACACCGCGCCGCCGGCCGACCTGCACGCGCAGCCGGACTACCGACGGCACCTGGCCAGGGTCCTGACCCATCGCGCGGTCAGGACGGCGGCGGGAACTCCGTAGGCCCGTCGGGGGCGCCCCTTCCGGGGTGCCCCCTTTCCGGCGTAATGTCGCAAACAGGAGGCGTCGATGGCGATGCGGTTCGAGCACGAGTTCACGGTTCCGGTCCCGGTGGAGCAGGCTTGGGCGGTGCTTCTCGACGTCGAACGGGTCGCGCCCTGCCTGCCCGGCGCGGCGCTCGACATCGTCGAGGGCGACGAGTTCACCGGCAGGATGAAGGTGAAGGTCGGCCCGATCACCGTGACCTACCGGGGCGCGGCCCGCTTCGAGGACGTCGACAAGGACGCCCACACGCTCACGATCAAGGCGTCGGGCAAGGAGGCGAGGGGCTCGGGCACCGCCTCAGCCACGGTCGTCGCCAAGCTGACCCCGGCGGGCCCGTCGAGCGCGGTGAGCGTGGAGACGACGTTCAACGTGACGGGGCGGCCGGCGCAGTTCGGCAAGGGCGTGATGGCCGAGGTCGGGGCGAAGCTGATCGACCGGTTCGCGGCCAATCTGGCGGAGCTGCTGGCCGAGTCGGGGACGGAGGCGGCAGCCGTACCGGGGAGTGGCTCGCACGACGACGAGGAGCGGCACCTGAGCGCGGTCCCCGACCCGGCGGTCGCCGACACGCACCCGACCGGGACGCTGCGCACCTCGCGCACGGCCGACGAGGAGGCGCTGGACCTTCTGGAGGTCGCCGGCGCGCCGCTGCTGAAGCGGGTCGCGCCGCTGGTGGGCGGGGTGGCGCTGGTGGCGCTGATCATCTGGCTGATCAGGCGTTTTTTGCGGTAGTTAAGGCGAGATCAGCGGTAAAAACACCATCAAGTCCGGACACATCACCCGAAGAGGGGGAATGCCTGAACCCGAGTGTTCGACTTCTCGGGGGAGATGGGCATGCCGGACTGCACCGTTGTCATCATCACCTTCAACGATGCCGAGCGGGTGCCCAGGGCCGTGCGCTCCGTACTCAGGCAGACCCTGCGCGACATCGAAGTGATCGTCGTCGACGACGCCAGCACCGACGGGACCGCCCGCGCCATGGGCGCCTTCGAGCGCGCCGACCCCCGGGTCCGCTACCTGCGGCGCGAGATCAACAGCGGCGGCTGCGGGGCCCCGCGCAACGACGGCATCGACGCCGCCTCCGCCCCGTACATCATGTTCCTGGACAGCGACGACGAGCTGCCCAGGCACGCCTGCAAAAGCCTGCTGACCGAGATCGAACGCACCGGGGCCGACTTCGTCTCCGGCCAGATCTCCCGCTACTACGAGCCCAGCGGGCGGCTGGAACGCTACTACCCGCGCCTGTTCGCCCGCCGCCGGATCGTGAACGGCATCGCCGAGGACCCCGAGCTGTTCCTCGACTCCTTCAGCACCAACAAGCTCTACGACGTCACGTTCCTGCGCCGCAACGCGCTGCGCTTCCCCGAGGACATCCACTACGAGGACCACGTCTTCGCCACCGAGCTCTACGCGACCTCGCGGCGCTTCGCGGTCGTCCCCTGGGTGATCTACCACTGGCACCGCGCGGCCGAACCCACGTCGATCTCCCTGAGCATCAAGGAGATGGACAACGTACGGCACCGCATGATCGCCGCCCAGCGCAGCGACAAGATCCTGCGCGACCACGGGCGCGAGGACCTGCTCCCCGAGCGCCAGCACCGCTTCCTCCGCCAGGACCTGCGCGTCTACCTCAACCCGCTGCCCGCCCGCGACCTGGTGTGGGTCAAGGAGTTCGCCGCGGTCGTCCGCCCCTACCTGGCGACGATCCCGCACGAGGTCATCGACCGGATGGAGCCGATGGCCCGGGTCTGCTGCCACCTGATCCTCGACGACCGCATCGACGACCTGCGGGTCGCGGTCCGCTCCCTCACCGGCGCCGCCGCCCCGCCGCGCGCCGCGATCCGGCACGAGGGCCGCACCTACTGGGGCACCACGCTCACCCCGGGCATGGACATCACCCGCCTGCGCCTGGCCGAACTGCCCTTCAGCGCCGCGCGGCTACGCCACGAGGTCACCGAGATCGCCGCGGACGCCGGCCGGGTCGCGATGACCGTCCACACCTACGACCCTTTCGGCGCGCTGCCCACCGAATGGAGCGCGTTCCTGACCTACGGCGGGCACCGCTTCCCCATCCACCCGCACCCCAGCGGCGACGGCTACGTCAGCGAGATCATCTTCACCCCCGAGGGCAAGGGCGACCCGCGCATCGGCTTCACCCGCGAGCGCGACGGCCACACCACCGCCGACCGGCTGCTGGTCGACCCGAACCTGGAGCCGATCCCGCTCAACGGCTTCACCGTCCAGGCCGCGGGCTCGTCCGCCTTTCTGCGCATCACCGCCCCGTCGATCCGGCGCAGGCTGGCCGGCAAGATCAAACGCGAGGTCCTGGCCCGGGTGAGCACCCCGGCCATGAAGCTGCGCGTCTACAAGGCGCTGATCAAGGTCGTGCCGCGGCGCAAGGACCTGGCGCTCTTCGAGTCCGACTGCGGCAAGGGCTACACCGGCTCCCCGCGCGCCATCTACGAGGAGCTGCGCCGCCGGGAGCTGCCGATCGGGGTGATCTGGTCGGTGGCCCGCGGCAGGAAGAACTTCCCCGAGGACGCCGGCCTGGTCCGCCGGATGAGCTGGCGGCACATCTGGACCATGGCCCGCGCGGGCATCTGGGTCGACAGCCACGGCTTCCCCCTCGACTACCCCAAGCCGCGCGGCACCCGCTACCTGCAGACCTGGCACGGCCAGGGCATCAAGTCGATCGGCTTCGACGCGCCCGACCTGCGCGCCGACTTCGCCGGCCCGCGCGAGCAGTGGCGGGCCGCCGTCGCCCGCTGGGACGCGCTGATCGCGCCGAGCGAGGAGTTCACGCGGGTCTTCGTCCCGTCCAACGGCTACACCGGCCCGCTCTACCGGTACGGCACGCCCCGCTGCGACGCCCTGGTCCGCGGCGAACCGGTGCCCAGAGTGTGGGAGGAGCTCGAACTACCCCCGGAAAAGAAGATCCTCCTCTACGCCCCGACCTACCGCGACACCGCCAAGAACAGCGGCAGATCCGTCCGCGTCGACCTGGAGACGATGGCCGAAGAGCTGGCCGACGACTGGGTGATGATCCTGCGCACCCACCCGGTGGAGCGCTACCACGTCCCCCAGCACGTACGCCACTTCGTCCGCCCGGCCGGCGCCTACCCGGAGATCAACGACCTGATGCTGGCCTCCGACGCGCTGCTGACCGACTACTCCTCCGTGATGTGCGACTACGCGGTGACCGGCCGGCCGATGCTGTTCTACATCGACGACTGGGACGAGTACCGCCTGGCCGAGCGCGGCGTCTACCACGACCTGCCGTCGATCGCCCCCGGGCCCTGCCTGACCAGCACCGAGGACGTCATCACCTGCCTTCGGGCGCTGCCGGCCGTACACACGTCGTTCGCGGAGAAGTACGCGGCCTTCCGCGAGCTGTGGTGCGCCGACGAGCGGGGCAACGCCTCGGCCCGGGTCGTGCAGGACTTCTTCGCGGTGCCGCTGGAACAGCCCGTCACCGACCGCTCCGTGGTCTGGGGGACGCGGTGAGCATCGTCTTCGCGTGCATGGACGCCGACACGCTCGGCGGCATCCAGCAGGTCACCCACACGCTGGCGCAGGGCCTGGCGGTGCGCGGCCACGACGTGCACGTCATCGGCCTGCACCGGGCGGCCACGCCGTTCCGCTACGTGGCCGAGCCGCGCTACCGCAAGCACGTGGTCGGCCGCGGCCCCATGGGACCCGAGGGCCGGCTGGCCCGCCGGGCCGCCGACCGCCGGCTGCGCGCCGTCTTCGAGTCGGTGACGCCCGGCTTCGCCGTGCTGACCTCGCCCGGCGTGGTCACCCGCCTGGTCCCGATGCTGCCGCGCCGTCTGCGCCCGATCGGCCAGTACCACGGGTCGTACGAGCACGCCCGCGGCTCCTGGCACCTGGGCTCCATCCGCAGGCACTACCCCGAGCTCGACCAGGCCGTCTTCCTGAGCGATGACGACGCCTGGCTGTTCTCCGAGCACGCGCTGCTGCCGAACACCTGGTCCGTGCCCAACCCGCTGGCCGCCTGGCCGGCGAAGACCTCCCCGCTGAGCAACCCGAGGGTTCTGGGCGTGGGCAGGCTGGAGGGCGTCAAGCGCTTCGACCGCCTGATCAGCGCGTTCGCCCGGACCGGCAACCCCGGGTGGGAACTCCACCTGCTGGGCGACGGCGCCGAGGAGTCACGCCTGCGCGCCCACGCCGAACGTGAGGGCGTCGCCGACCGCGTCGTCTTCCGCGGCCGGGTGCCGGCCGCGCAGATGCCCGCCGAGTACATGAACGCCGCCGTCCTGGCCCTGACCAGCGAGCACGAGGGCCTGCCCGTCGTCCTGCTGGAGGCGGCGGCGCACGGCGTGCCCGCGGTCGCCTTCGACGTCTCCGGCGGCGTCCGCTCGACAGGCCCGGAACTCGTTCCGGCGGGAGACGTGCGGAAGTTCGCCTCCGCCCTGTCCGACCTCATGTCCTCCCCGGACGAACGCCGCCGCCTGGGCGCCGCCGCCCGCGCCCGCGCCGCCGCCTTCCGCCTCGACCAGGTCCTCGACCGCTGGGAAACCCTCTTCGCCCACATGACCCGGTGAACGCGGACGGCGGGGCCCGCGGGCCCCGCCGTGGTCGAAGAGATGGGTCAGACGCGTTCGGTCAGCGGGGTTTCCGCGCGCTGCTGCGGGATGCCAGCCAGGGCGCGCTGGCCGGTGGTGAGCAGGGCGGCGACCGGGCTGGGCTCGCGCAGGCGGTTGATGCGGTCGCGCATGCCCTTGCGCATGCGCGAGGCCCGGCGCTTCTGCATGGTCTTCTGGAAGGCCAGCACGTGCTCCTTGGCCGCCTTCTCGGTGCCGCTGAGCTCGTAGCCCATGGCCTCCAGGCGCTCGCCGAGCACCTGCTCGCACAGCGCGATCTCCCAGTCCTCCAGGCGGGTGGACCAGCTGCCGACGCGGGACTTGGTGACCTCGCCGTGCGTGTTGCTGTGCCACACCTTGTGGACGGGCACCGCCACCTGGGCGGCCTCGCGCGGCGAGAGCATCGCCTGGTCGAAGTCCTCCTCGAGGAAGTGGCAGAGCTTCTTCATCTCGGTGGTCGGGTCTTCGGTGAGGTCCTCGTAGCGCAGCTCGTAGTAGCTGTCCTCGGGCATCGACTTACGCAGCTTCGCCCCGGCGTCCATCGCCTCGGCCCAGGTGGAGACGGCGTGGAAGGAGTCCAGCGTGTACCAGGGCATCTCCTTCAGCGACGACACGCAGTCGCGGCCGTCCCTGATGAGGTGGACGAACTGGGCGTCGGGGAACAGACGCAGGAGCAGGTCGACCTGCTTGACGTAGCTGGGCCGCTTGTCGCCCCAGCGGGCCTTGCCGAACCGGTCGGCGTACATCCTGAAGGCGGTGCCGATGACCGAGCCGAGCGAGCCGGGCCCGTCGGCGGACTCCTGGACGTACTCGTCCTTGTCGATCTTGAGCTCGCGGAACTTGGTGTTCTTGTCGGTCGCGATCCACTGCGCCAGCGCCTGCCGCGCCGAGGCGACCCGCAGGTCCCCGAAAATGCGGCGCCGGTAGTAGGCCGGGACCAGGAAGCGGGTCTCCGGCGGCACCGCGATCCGCGGGTGCGAATGCAGCATGAGCTGCAGCATCGTGGTCCCTGAACGTGGACACCCGATGACGAATATCGGCCGATCCGACATAGCTTCGATACCCCCGAAAACTTAGACGAGAACGTGCTCTCGGCTCTCCTGGGAGGACACGACGGCGAAGCGTCGCGCGAAGAGCCACATGCGATACACCAGGAAGATCTCGTTGGCCAGCAGCAGCACGCTGGCGGCTGCCGAGACCGGGATGAGCGCCGCCGCTCCGATGAGGGGCGCGACCACGAACACGGCGGCGTGGAACTCGATTCCGCTGATGAGATGGGAGCGCACCCGCCGGCGCGCCAGGTACTTGTTGAGCCTGCGCATGAACGACGGGTGGCGCGCGGGCCGGACGACAACCTCCTCGGACACCGTGGGCTTGGGCGGCATGCCCTCCCTGATCGCCTCACGGACCCGCTTCATCTGCGGCGCGTTCACGTACCTGAACAGATCCAGTACGGCTACCGCCGCCCCCAGCACGATGAACTCGACGTTGTGCGTGAGCATGTACTGCCCGACGGCCAGCCCGGTGGCGCAGAACACCACCCGGACCCGGTCCCCCACGTAGTCGAGCCACAGGCCGAACGGCGTCCCCGTGCCCTTCAGCCGGGCGATCTTCCCGTCGACGCAGTCGATCATGAAGCTGAGGTAGAACACGACCGCCCCCGCGGCCAGTTCGTCAACCGCGAAGCAGGCCGCCGACACGAGGCCGAGGACCAGCGAGAAGACCGTGAGCGCGTTGGGTGTGACGCTCGTGCGGTTGGCGACGATCAACGCGACCCGGCAGGCGACCGGGTCCACGAAGTACACGGTCCACCAGGAGTCTCTCCGCTTGCGTGTCGCGTAGACGTCATCGAGCGAATAGGTCCTCATGGATTCCAGCATGGCCACTCACGGTCGGGAACCGATTACTCTCTGGAACTACTGGAAGATTTCCATGCCGCTTCTTGACCATCCCGGAAGACTCGGTCGACCACACGGGCCGCCGCCAGGCCGTCGTCCAGGGGGCAGAACGTCCTGGCGAAGGCGGCGTACAGCCCGGCGTACTTCTCCTTGACCTCCTCGATGCCCGCCACTGCCGCGATGACCTCGCCGGTCTCGCGCAGCAGCGGTCCCGGCGCCTCGGCCTCGAAGTCGAAGTAGAAGCCGCGCAGCGTGTCGCGGTAGTGCTCCAGGTCGTAGGTGTAGAAGAGCATGGGCTTGCCGGTGACGGCGAAGTCGAACATGGCCGAGGAGTAGTCGGTGATCAGAATGTCGGCCACCAGGAACAACTCCTGGATGTCCGGGTAGGCCGACACGTCGATCACCCGCGCGCCGGACACGCCGGGCCGGTCGGTGACGTTCGGGTGCGCCCGCAGCAGGAAGACGTGCTCATCGCCGAGCTCGGCGGCCATCCTGGCGAGGTCGAGCCGCAGGTCGCAGCGGTATCTCCCGCGTGCGGAGAAGTCGTCGTCGCGCCAGGTCGGGGCATACAGCACCACCTTCTTCCCGTACGGCAGGCCGAGCCGCCGCCGCACCGCCTCGGCCTCCTCCGGCCGGTGGAGCACGTCGTTGCGCGGGTAGCCCGCCTCGACCACCTCCCCCTCGAACCGGAACGCCCCCCGCAGCACGGGCGTGGACCAGGGGCTGGGCGACAGCAGGTGCGTCCACTGGCCCACCTCGGCGCGCAGCCGTTCCTTGTAGTCGGCGCGGGCGAACCTGACGGTCTCGATGTCGAAGCCGATGCGCTTCAGCGCGGTCCCGTGCCAGGTCTGCAGCACCACCTGGCCCTCCCGGCGGCGGAACCACCTGGGCAGGTGCGCGTTGGTGATCACGTAGCGGCTGCGCGCCAGCGCCTCGTAATAGGCGGCGCTGTTGGTCCGCACAGGAACCAGCCCGGCCGGCAGCTCCACCTGCCCGTCGCGCACGTTCCACAGCAGGTCGAACCCGGCGCCGCGGCGCGCGAGCTCCTCGCAGATCGCCCTGGGACTGTCGGAGAACTGCTTGCCGGTATAGGAGTCGAAGAAGACCGCCTCGCGCAGTTCCTCCTTCCGCACCCGCGGGTAGCGCACCTCGCGCAGCCTGCGCTGCCTGCGCTCGCCCCGCTCCTCTTTGGTCAGGTCGGAGCCGACCTTCAGCCCGACCTCGCCGCCGCCCCCGGCCGTCAGCTCCAGCTCGCGTCCCCCGGCCCGCATCCCGCACGCGGGCGTGCGCACCTCCAGCTTGAGCGGCCGCCCGTCGTCCATGCGCAGACTCAGGGTGTACGCCCCCGCGGGCAGCGGCACCGCCCCGTCGAACCTGGGCACGCGCAGCACCGGCACCCGCGCCTCCAGCCGCCCGCCCGCGATCGTCACCGGGAAGCGCACGTCGGCGCCGTGGCTGGCGTGCCTGGCCGTCAGCTCGACCCGGCCGTCGCCGCCGCGGATGAGCGAGCCGCTCAGGGCCAGCGCGCCGTCATGGTCCCAGGCGGCCGACTCCAGGTGGAGCGTCTCCGGCTGTTCGCGCAGGGTGAGGTGGCCGGTGGGCGCGCGTTCGACGATGAGGTCGCGGCCCCCGACGGCGTGCCGGGCGCCCTCGGCGGCCAGGCTGATCGGGCCCACGCCCGGCACCTCGGCCCGCCAGCTCGCGGTGGTGTCGAGTCTCGGGTCGGCCAGGCCCCGGGCGGGCAGCAGGTCGCGTACGTCCACGGCGAACTCGATCGTGCTCCCGCGCACGACGGCGGGACAGCGCCGGACGACCTCTCCCGGAGTCCTGATGAGCACGACCTCGGGTGCGGGTCCGGACAGTTCCCCACGGAAGATCAGCCCGTGGCCGTCGAGCCGGTGCGCGGTGACCGCCGCCGCCTGTTTTCCCGAGTGGACGCGGAAGCATCCGGTCTCCGACCACGAGAACCAGACCTGGCCGTGGGCGGTCTCGAAGATCCCGCCGCGCGTCGGCTGGGCGCCGGGCGACTCGGCCAGCCTGGCGCTCCTGCGCCGCCCCCGGTTGGTCACCGTGAGCTCGACGTGCCAGTCGGCGGCCCCGGCGGGCAGCGCCGCCGGGTCGATGACCGTGCGGAAGCCGCTCCAGTCCTTGCCCGGGGTGGTGATCGAGCGGGTGAGGAACGTCGTGACCGGCAGCGTGATCCGCGCGCCGGTGCCGTCGTCGACCAGGTGGGCGCGGACCTGCTGGTGGATGCGCTTGAGCGGGCTGAGGTGGCGCAGGGTGGCGCGGCCCTCGATAACCAGCCGGCCGTCCTCGGCGCGCAGGGAGTCGATCTTGTGGGTGGCCTCCAGGTCGCTGTGGTGCAGCCGGGTGGCCGAGTACGGCAGCGCGACCGGGGGGTCGAGGTGATAGGCGTGCAGGCGGCCGCGGACCCGGGCGGCCGCCTTGGTGGCCGCCTCCCATTCCAGGAACTCCAGCAGGTCGTCGATCCGGCGGGCGCGCACCAGCTCCCACTTCGCCCGGCGGTCGGCGGGCAGGGCGGCCAGGACGCGGGGCCGTACCGTGGCGAGGTAGTCGCCCGTGAGGTCGAGGAAGCGGGCGCGGTAGTCGTGATCGCCGTGCGGCAGCGAGCCGAGAAGGGCGGGCAGGTCGCTCCGCAGCACCATGTGGTCCCAGGCGTCGATCCGGTCACCCCAGCCGTTGCCCCCGAGGAAGGCGCGCACGCAGCGGACGAAGCCGACCCTGTCCTCGACCGTCTTCACGCTGGCCCGTTCCCCGGCGCCCTCCTCCCGCTCGCGCCACAGGTAGACGGGCACCGAGGTCATGTCCACGGAGCCCGCGCCGAAGTGGCCGCGCAGGGCCACGAAGGTGTCATCACACGGGACGCCCTCCGGCATGGTCAGGCCGTAGTGGTCCCAGAACGCGCGCCGCCACATCTTGTTCGTCACCTGCCGGTCCATGAGCAGGATCTCGTGCCGGGTGACGTGGGTGCGCAGGCGCGGGTCGCGGAAGATCTCGCGGTGCGGGCCCGAGGGGTGGACCGAGCGGGAGGTGAAGCGCCGCACGTTCCCCGACACCAGGTCGGAGCCGGTCGTGTCCAGGATGGCGGTCATGGTCTCCAGCGCGTGGCGCGGAAGCAGGTCCGCGCCGTCCAGGAAGACCAGGAACTCGCCGCCGGCCTCCTCCACCCCGGTGTTGCGGGCCGCCCCGAGGCCGCCGTGCCCGCGCCTGAACAGCCGGAAGCGGCGGTCCTCCGCGGCGAAGCGGGCGGCCACGGCGGCGCCGTCGTCGGACGAACCGTCGTCCACCATGACGACGTCGAAGTCCCGCCAGGTCTGGGCCTGCAGCGACTCCAGACAGGCGGCCAGGTACGGCTCGGCATCGTGGAACGGGACGACGATGCTCACTCGGGCCAAGATGGACCTCCAGGTCAGATGCGGACTTCGGCGCTAGCGGCCGAAGACTCGGTTCACCACCCGCGCCGCCGCGCCGCCGTCGTCGAGCTCGCAGAACCGCTCACGGAAGCCCCGGTGAGCCGCCGCGTAGTCGGCCGTGACGCCGTCGAGGTCGGCCAGCGCCCCGATCAGCGCCTCGGAGTCGCGCACCAGCGGCCCCGGCGCCCCCGCCTCCAGGTCGAAGTAGAACCCGCGCAGCTCGTCGCGGTAGCGCTCCAGGTCGTAGGTGAAGAAGACCATGGGCTTGCCGGTGACCGCGAAGTCGAACATCACCGAGGAGTAGTCGGTGACCAGCGCGTCGGCGGCCAGGTAGAGCTCGGCGACGTCGGGGTGGCGGGTCACGTCCACCACGAACCCGTCGCTGGCCGGGATCCCGGCGGTGACGTTGCTGTGCCCGCGCACCAGCAGCACCGTGTCATCGCCCAGCTCTGCCCTGGCCCGGTCCAGGTCGACGCGCAGGTCGAAGCGGTAGCGGCCGTGCGCGTGCTCGTCGTCGCGCCAGGTCGGCGCGTAGAGCACGGCCCGCTTGCCGTCGGGCACGCCCAGCGCCCTGCGCACCGCCCTGCCGCGCTCGTCGGCGCCGGGCGCGAGCAGCGCGTCGTTGCGCGGGTAGCCGCACTCGACGACCTCGCCCTCGAAGCGGAAGGCCCTGCGCATGATGGGCGTGCTGAAGGCGTTGGGCGAGATCAGAAGGTCCCACTGGCGCACGTCGGCGGCGAAGCGCTCCAGGTAGGCGGCGCCCTCCGCGCTGAGCACGGCGTCCATGTCGAACCCGATGCGCTTCAGCGGCGTGCCGTGCCAGGTCTGCGTGTAGACCTGCCCCGGCCGCTTGCTGAACCAGGCGGGCAGCGTGCTGTTGGCCACGATGTAGCGGGCCGTGGCCAGCGCCTCGACGTGCTCCCTGCTGTCACGCACCACCGACCGCGCCCCCACCGGTACGGCGAAGCGCCCCTCCCTGCGCACCCAGACGAGGTCGAGACCGCTCCCGGCCAGGGCTTCGAAGATGGCCCGCGGGCTGTCGGAGCACTGCTTGCCCTCCCAGCTGTCGAACACGACGCACTCGCGCACCGGCTCCCGGCGCAGCGCCGGATACACCTCCTGCTCCAGCACGCGGCGGGCGTACCGGCCGCGTTCGTCGTCGGCCAGCGCCTGCCTGATGTTGAGCAGGAGCGCGCCGGAGTCGGCCGAGCGCGGCGCGTACTCCAGGTCGTCGTGCACGCGGGCGGCGGGCAGCGGTGCGGCGCCGTCGGTGACGACCGGGCCGCCGTGGTCGTCGAGGAGTTCCCAGGCGCCGGGCAGCATGCCGGCCGGGTTCAGCACGGCGCGGAAACAGTCGCCGTCCCACGTGACCTCGAACGGGTGGGCGTCGCCCTCGATCCGCCGACCGGCCCGCAGCCCGGCCGGGCCGCCGAAGTGGTGCCCGGTGACGACCAGTTCGCCGGCGGCCGTCCAGTGGGCTTCGGCCAGGACGGGGCGGTGGGGGCGCAGGACGAGGTCGGCGGAGCCGTACCCGGTCTGGGTGAGGACCGCCTCCTGCTCGCCGACGCGCACGCGGACGGGCGGCAGGTCGTCGGCGGCGAGCGGGAGTTGTTCCTCGCTCGCCTCGAAGGACAGGCTCCAGCGGCTGTCCTCGCCCTCCCACAGCATGGGGTCGGCGAGCGGGCTCCTCGGCGGGTCGGCGAGCTCGGCGGCGGGGATCGTCACGGTGAAGGTCTGGTGGCGCTCGTCCTCGGGGGTGAAGGTGGCCAGGCGGCGTAGCTCGGCCCCGTCGCGCCGCCTGGTGAGCACGAGGGCGGGCGGTTCCGCGCTGGCCAGGCGCCTGATCCAGCCTTCGACGAGCAGCCCGTCCACGGTCGGACGGCAGGTGGTGACGACCGCCTTCGGCTTGCGGACCCGGATCTGGAAACGTCCCGACTCGGTGAAGAGCGGGCGGACCCAGCAGCGCTCGCCCACGGCGCGGGCGGCCGGGCGGCGCTCGGCGACGTCGGGCGACAGGCCGGCGAGGCCTTCCCTGGCCTGTCCCCCGGCGGTGACGGCTACGCGAAGCTCCCAGGTGCCGGGAGCCCAGCGGTCTCCTGTCTTCAGCACGGACGCGGGCACCTCGGCCGTGAAGCCCGACCAGTCGAGGCAGACGTGCGACTGCCCGGAGGCGGCGGTGACGTCGGGCCGCCGCTCGCGCGCGAGCTTGAGCGTGACCCGGGTGCCGGAGCGGGTGTCCTGCAGCCACGCGCGCAGCCCGTCACGCTCGGCCATCTCCAGCCGTTCGATGTAGGCGTGGCCGCGGATGCGCAGGGTCTCGCCGTGCCAGGCGGCCGCGTCGACCTTGGCCCGCAGCGACAGGTCGCGCTCGGCGCGCAGGAGCGGCTCGGGCACCCGTCCGCCGGCCTCGGGCAGGTCGTGCAGCAGGCGGCGGCGCAGCAGGCCCCGGCGCACGATGCCGGCGGGCTCCTTGGCGCGGCGCTCGGCCTGCAGCGCCCTGAGCAGCGCGTCCAGGTCACCGTCGGCGGCCAGCGAGTACTTCGCGCGGTGGGCGGGGCTGAGCTCGGCGATGACGGCCGCGTCCACCGTGTTCAGGTATCCGGCGGCGAGGTCGAGCAAGGTGACTCGGTCCTCGGGAGAGGCGGCGGGCAGCGCCTCGATCACCCGCCGGACGTCGCCGATGAGGACGGTCCGGTCGAAGGCGTTCTTCAGCTCGGGCGCCTCGGCGGCGAAGAAGCCGGCCACCTCGTGCAGGCCGCCGACCCGGCTGCGGAGGTTGGTCAGGTCGCCGTCGCGCTGGGTGATGGACGGCGCGCCGGCCCCGTCGCGCCGGCGGTAGTAGTAGACGACGTCCCTGACCACGTCGGCGGTCCCGGCCGCGACGTGGGCGCGCATGGTGACCGGCACGTCCTCGTACAGGCCCGGCGGGAAGGCGAAACCGTGCGCGTCCCAGAAGGTCCGGCGGAACACCTTGTTCCACGCCGAGCGGTCCCACAGCAGGCGGTTGTCCCTGCGCACGTGGGTGCGCAGGCGGTCGGCGTGGAACAGCCCGCGCGGCAGCCACGAGCGGTGCACGCCGTTCGCGCCGAACGTGCGCACGTCGCCGGAGGCCAGGTCGGAGCCGGTGCTCTCCAGCGAGCTGACGAGCAGGTCGTAGGCCTGGGGCGGCAGGAGGTCGTCGCTGTCGGCGAAGGCGAGGTACTGACCGGCGGCCTGGCGCGCCCCGGTGTTGCGCGCCGGCCCGAGCCCCTGGTTCTCCTGCTGGATCAGGCGGAAACGGGGGTCGCGGGCGGCGTACTCCTTGGCGATGACGGCGCTGCCGTCGGGCGAGCCGTCGTCGACCATGACGACCTCGATGCCGGTCAGCGTCTGCCGGGCGAGCGACTCCAGGCAGGGCCGGAGGTATCGCTCCACGTTGTAGAAGGGGACGACAATACTGATCTTCGGGCAACCCATGGGTCCAGCATCCTGAGGACGTACCGGGCGTGGCGCCGGCATCGCGATCAGCCGGGGCTCCCGTTGCCGAGATTTGGCGTCTCAGCCGAGAATCCGGTCCACCGCCCTGGCGGCGGCCTGTCCGTCGTCCAGGGGGCAGTACTTCTCCAGGAAGGCCGCGTCGTAGCCGATCTCGGCCGCCCTGACCGCCGCGACCAGTTCCCCCGTGGTGGCGGCCACCGGGCCCGGCGTGCCGTCGGCGTAGTCGAGGTAGAGGCCGCGTACGTGGTCGCGGTAGTTGGCCAGGTCGGGCGCGAAGAACACCATGGGCCGGCCGGTCACCGCGAAGTCGAACAGCGCGGCCGAGTAGTCGGTGACGAACACGTCGGCCAGGCCCAGCAGGTGGGCCATCTCCGGGTAGGCGCTGACGTCGATCGCGAAGCCGGGCTCGCCGAGCGGCTGCATGGCGTCCGCGGCTTTGGAGTGGGCGCGGACCAGGAGCACGTGGTCATCGCCCAGCCCTTCGCGCATCTCGGCCAGGTCCGGCATGAGGTTCATCCGGTAGAGGTCGCCCCGGCCGATCTCGTCGTCACGCCACGTGGGCGCGTACAGGATGGTCTTCTTGCCCGGCGGGACGCCGAGCCGCTCCCTCAGGCCCTCGGCGGGCGGGCGGCGCAGCTGGTCGTTGCGGGGCTGGCCGACCTCGGCGATCTCGCCCCGGTAGCCGAAGGCGCGGCGGAAGACCTCGCTGCAGTACGGGCTGGGCGACAGCAGCAGGTCCCACCTGGCGACGTCGTCGGCCAGGCGCCTGGCGTAGTCGACGGCGGCCGGGAACGTGTGCCGCCTGGCGTCGAACCCGATCGTCTTCAGCGGGGTCCCGTGCCAGGTCTGGACGTACTTCTGGCCCTCGCGGGCGACGAACCACTCGGGCGCGCAGTCGTTGGAGACGATGAGCGCCGCCCTGGCCAGCGCCTCGACGTGCGCGGCGCTGCCGCTGAGCACGGTGCGCGCGCCGGGGGGCGGCTCGAACCGGCCGTCCGCGGTGACCCAGACGCACTCCCGCGCGTCGCCCCTGCGGCGCAGCTCCTCGTAGATCGCGCGGGGGTTGTCGGAGTATTGGCGGCCCTCCCAGGACTCGAAGACCGCGAGGTCGAGGACGGGCAGGGCGCGCAGGCGCGGATAGTCCTTCTCCAGGGCCCGCTGCAGCGCCGCCTTGCCCGTGGCCGCGACGGCGCGGACCCGCAGCTCGGCCGTGTCCTCCGCGTCCGACTGCAGGCGCAGGTCGTGCGCGCCCACGGTGACCTCGGCCCCCGCCTCGCGCAGCGCGCTGTTGGTGAGGCCGACCGCGGCCCGGCCGGCGTCGGTCGCCGCCGTGAGCTGCCAGGTTCCCGGGGCCAGCGGGAGGCTCTGCCCGAAGACCGGCATGGCGTCCGGGTCGAGCTCCACGGTGAAGTTCTGGCCCTCCCACGTCACCGGCAGCTCGTGGACGCCGCCGCCACCGGTGCGTTCCAGCCGGAAGCCTTCTGGCCTGGCCGTACCCCGGTAGTGGCCGCGCAGCGTGAGCGAGCGCGCGTCACTCCATTCGGCGGACAGTACGGCGGGCCGCCGCTCCCTGCTCGTCGCGGTCAGCGCGCCGGTCCTGGTGGCGCTCAGCCAGCGCTCGCCGCCGGGGGTGGCGCCGGAGCCGTCGGCCCAGTGCTCGGCTGCGAAGATCTTGAAGCGCTCCTTGCCGCTCTCCAGCCACACCGCGCCGGAGAATCCGGCGTCGTGCGGGATGAGGACGCGGAAGCCGGTCCCGTCCTTGCCGCGCTCGAACTCCACCGGCAGCCGCGTCGTGGTGTCGGCCGCGGTCAGCTCCCCCGTACGGACCGCGGTGAAGACGCGGCCCCGCAGTTCGAGCCCGCCGGGCAGGTCGGCGCAGGACTCGGCCACGACCCGCACCGCCCTGGCCCGCACCACCAGGTGGCCCTTGCTCCTGATGGTCTCGACCTTGGCCGAGCGCGACAGCCAGCGATTGAGCGACTGGGCGGGCAGCACGCGGGCCGGCAGGGCCAGCGGCAGTTCGGCGTGCGCGCGGCCGTTGCGCACCTCCACCTGGACCTCCCAGGTGGTGGCCGAGCTCGCCGGCGTCCACAGTCCGGTCACGTCGAGGTCGGCCTCGAAGCCCGAGTCGTCGTAGACGCCGGGCTCGCAGCCGTGGGCCTCGCTGACGTCCGGCCTGCTCACCCGGCGGACCGGCACCTCCACACGGCGTCCGTCACCGGGCTGCAGCCACAGCCGGATCTTGGAGCCGGCGGTGTCGAGCCCCTCGAAGTACGCGTGCCCGGCGACCCGGAAGCCCGCGCCCGCCTCGCTGACCCGGTCGGCCTGCGCGAGCAGCGTCAGCTCGGCCGGCCGTACGCGGAACAGGCGCGCCGGCACCCCGCCCTTGCGGCGCAGCGGGTGGTCGACGTAGAAGTTGGGCCAGCGGCGCCGGACGGCGAACGCCCGGCCCGTGCGCCGGTGGGTCAGCAGCCGCGTCAGCTCGTCGGCGTCGCGTGTGCGCACCAGGTGGTAGGCGAGCCGCTCCAGCCACGGCAGGGACATGGAGACGCCGCGCGGGATCGCGGCCAGCAGCGGTTCGAGCCGGTCGAAGAGGCGCTCGCGGTAGTCGTCGCAGCGGGCGTCGGCGAACTCGAACGCCTTCAGGAACGGCACCAGGTCGCTCTGCAGCACGTGCTGGTCGTAGAGCGGCAGCAGCGCCTCGTGGTCGCGGCCCAGGAAGGCGCGCATGGTCTCGATCGTGGAGACGCGGTCCTCCAGATGGCCGCGCTCGCGCCGGCTCTGCGTGATCGAGCGAGTTCCGGAGTCGCGCTGACGCCAGTGGTAGACGACGGTGTTCAGCACGTCGACGGTGTCGGCCAGCACGTGCGCGGGGACCGCGACCGGCGTGTCCTCGTAGTAGCCGGCGGGGAAGGCCAGCTCGGCGGCGTCCCAGAACGCGCGCCGGTAGACCTTGTTCCACACGGTCCTGTCGGTCATGAGCACCGGCATGCGGCTGACGTGGGTGCGCTCGACGGTCGCGGCGAACATGTCGGCGTGCAGCGGCGAGCGCCACGTGCTCACCGAGTCGAAGCAGCACACGTTCCCGCAGGCCAGGTCGGAGCCGGTGCGTTCCAGGCTCTCGATCAGCGTGGAATAGGCCTCCGGCGGCACGTAGTCGTCGCCGTCGGCGAAGGCCAGCAGGCGGCCGGTGGCCAGCGCGATGCCGGCGTTGCGGGCCGGTCCCGGGCCGCTGTGCTGCTGCTGGAGCAGCGTGAAGCGGCGGTCGCGGCCCGCGAAGTCCTTGGCGATCACCGGACTGAGGTCGCTTGACCCGTCGTCGACGCAGATCACCTCAAGGTCCGGGAACTCCTGGGCCGCCAGCGAAGACAGGCAGTGCTCCAGGTAGGGCTCGACGTTGTGGAACGGTACGACGACGCTGAGCGCAGGCGTCACGAAGCTTCCTCCCGATTGACGTGCAACCGCATGTCAGCATGGCCAGAAGCGACCCGATCACCGGGTCGCTTGGCGGGGAGGAGAGGAAAAGCAGACGATCTATTGACCTTCGCCGGCCGGTCTCCCCAGCCGCTTGGCGATCACCGCCACCAGGATCGGCAGCAGCATGATCCCGATCATGATGGGCGCCGCCATGTACCTGAACAGCTGCGCCGGGATGGCCGCCGTCACCGCGAGCTGGTGCCCGGCCACGACCGCCGCCAGCACGAGCGCCGCCTGCCTCCTGCCGGCCCAGGCCAGCGCGGCCGCCGCGGCGTAGACCAGGTAGCACCAGGTCGCGCCGCGCCACAGCAGCCACTCGAACTGCTCGGTCAGCGACAGGCCCCTGACGAAGACCGCGGCGTCGTGCAGCGGCTGCGAGAGCGGGCGCGTGGCCAGGATCGGCCGGTACGGGCTGGCCGCCATCGTCTGGCCGGAGGCGCGCCAGCCGTACAGGTCGGCGGGGACGTTGGGCAGGCCGACGAGCACGCGCTCGCCCGGCTGGGCGGGGAAGGCCACCCAGGCCACCGAGCCGCGGCAGAGCCGGGCGGCGGTGACCGCGTCCGGGGCGCGCTTGATCAGCCGCACCCACAGACCGACGAGCTTCTTGTAGAGCCGGTCGGCGCGGGCGACGTCGAAGCCGGGGCGCAGCGTGGTGTCGGCGTTGAGGCAGTTGGCGTTGGACTTCCAGTGCTCCAGGGGCGCGATCTGCGCCATCAGCGCCAGGTCGCGTTCCTTGAAGGCGGCCGGGCGGCGCGCGTAGGTGACCGCGATGTCGGAGTAGGCGGTGGCGTAGCTCAGCCAGGGGCGGACCGGGTCCACGCTCATGGCCGGGTAGGCGTAGGCGGTGACCAGGTAGACGGTCGCCAGGGGGACGGCGGCGGCGCCGGCCAGCCGTACCCGCGCCCCGGGAAGCAGGACGACGGCGAGGGCGAGCGCGATGGCGGCGAACAGGAAGCCGTTGTTGCGCAGCAGGCACAGGACCAGCACTTCCACGCCCAGCGCGACGATCAGCGGCCACGAGCGGCGGCGCAGCGCCAGGCGGCCCAGCGTCGCCGTCATGAGCACCAGGACCAGCGCGAACGGCACGTCCTTCCACACCGTGACCACGAACGTGCCGGTGGCGGGCAGCGCGGCCACCGCGAGTGCGGCGGCCAGGCACCACGCCCACGGGACGCCGAAGTCGCGCACCACGCACGCGAGCACGGCCAGCGTGAGCGCGGCGGCGGCGGCCTGGACGAGGGTGAGCGCGGCCAGGTCGCCGGTCGCGGCCAGCGACAGCCACACCAGCGCGTCGTAGAGGACCGAGTGGTCGGCGCGCCAGTTGCCGGTCGTCACCTGCCACACGTAGGTGATGGAGTCCCAGCTCATCAGGCCGGGATAGAAGGCCGCCCACCACAGCAGGTAGACCACCAGGCAGCCGGTGAAGACGAGGGCGGGCAGCCGGTCGATCCTGGACGGCTTCGCCGCGATCGCGGTCCGCTCAGACGGGGACGCTTGGATGGTAGTCAGGTCGCTCACTCCGATGGCTCACCGCGGGGAAGACCCAGTAGCGGCAGAGGACAAAATTGACGGCCACGCCCACGCCGACCATGGCGGTCTTCGCGACCAGGTAGTGCGTGCCGAGCTCGACCAGCCCGAGCACGCCGACCAGGGTGAGACCGTAATTGACGGCGCACAGCGTGCAGTAGCGCAGGAACTGGCGGCGCATCCGGCCGGGCGCGGCGGCGAAGGACACCGACCTGTTGAGTGCGAAGTTGACGACGAGCGCCAGCAGGAACGCCAGGAGCGTGGCCGGGGCCAGGCCGACGGCCAGGACGCTGTGCAGCAGGTAGAGGGCGCCGAGGTCGACGGTGTAGCTCAGCCCGCCGACCAGCAGGAAGCGCAGCAGGCTCCTGAACGTGGTCATGCTCAGCGGTGCTCGCGGCTGGAAAGGCGCAGCAGGGCGACCTCCTCGGCCAGCGTCCGCGTACGCTCCTCCAGCCGGCCGAGCTCCGAGCTGAGCTGCACGTTCACGCCCAGCAGCACGAGGCTGCCGAGGAAGAACAGCAGGTTCGCCGGCACCTGAACGCCGAGCATCGCGGCGGCCCCGGCCAGCACGTCGGGGAACAACGCGATCACCACGATCACCCCGGCGAGCAGCACCCAGAACGTGGCGTACTTCTCACGCAGCTTCCGGCGGCGCAGCATCTCGAAGACGATCGAGACCGTGACGACGGCGCCGACCAGGCCCAGCATGTAGACGCTCATACTCCGGCCCTCTCCGGAACCTCGGCCGCGGAGACCGGCTCCCAGCGCCTGATCAGCGCCAGGCCCAGCGCCACACCGGCCCTGACCAGGTAGACGAGCGCGCGAAGGCTCGACTGGCTGGCGGTGCCGTACTCGCGGGGCCGCATCTTGACCGGGATCTGCCTGATCACGCAGCCGCTGCGGACCGCGATGACCAGCGACTCCACGGTGTCGCCCAGGTACTCCACCGGGTAGTGGACGGCGAAGATCGCCATCGCCTTCCGGTTGGCGGCCCTGAAGCCGCTGGTCACGTCGGTCAGCTTGGTCCTGGCCAGGCCGGAGACGACCATGGCCAGCAGCCGCATCGCCAGGCGCCTGGCGAACTTCGCGCTCGTGTACGTGCCCGCCCCCGCGAAGCGCGATCCGATCACGATGTCCGCCGACTCCACGGCGGCGACCAGCTTGCCGATGTAGCGCGTGTCGTGCTGGCCGTCGGCGTCGACCTGCAGGGCCACGTCGTAGCCGCGCTCCAGCGCGTAGCGGTAGCCGGCGCGCATGGCGCCGCCGACGCCGAGGTTGTAGGGAAGGCGGAGCACGGCCACGCCGGCCGCTTCCGCCAGCGCCGCGGTGGAGTCCGCGGACCCGTCGTCCACGACCAGGATGTCGGCGTAGCCGCAGGCCCTTTCCAGTTCGCCGATGACCAGCCGGATCGACTGTTCCTCGTTGAACGCAGGAATGATGATCAGTACCCGCATCGCTTCCCCCTCCCTGTCAGGAAGCATGGGCTTCCAGGGCCGCACACGCTGCGCCTCGGCATGGTCCTGGTTCACTCCTTGCCGAGACTTGACGATCGGGCAGCCTGATCGCGACGACGATCCCGCCGGGCAGATCGCGCACGATCGCGAAGTGCCGGGGCGAGAACTGGACCGGGGAGAACTGCGCCGTGCTGCCGTCGGCCAGCACGGGCCGCCACGTCCAGGCGCCCTTGCGCGCCCACAGCACGAAGACGTCGATCCCGCCGAACCTGCTCACCCGCGTGGCCGCGGCGAACCGCTCCGGGTCGGTGATGGCGGCCAGCCGCTGGAGCTCGGCGTACCTGTCGTCCCAGCGCACGACGCTGAGGGCGGCGGTCCTGACCACGGGCAGGTAGCCGGGCCAGGGCAGGTAGGAGTAGAGGCGTTCGTCGACGGCCAGCGTGCGCGGGCGCACGTGCGGGCCGTAGTGCTCGCGTACGGCGCGGCGGATCTCGGCGACGGGGAAGGCCGAGGGCTGCGCCACGCCCAACTGGCGCAATTCCTCACGGCCGGCCTCGCCGGTGACGGGCATCCTGCCGTCGGGCAGCGGCTCGGCGTGCGCCCGCGCGGCGTGCACGCCCTCGGCGTGGGAGGCGGCGGCCGAGCCCACCGGCACCGGCGACCAGGCCCGCCACAGGTAGCTGCCCGACCAGACCACGCAGACGGCCAGCGCCACCTGCGCCCACGGCTTCACCGGCAACTTCGGCACGAGCCAGGTCAGCGACAGCACGCCGGAGGCGAGCAGCAGGCCGTGCAGCAGGTGCATGGAGTGGTGTGCCATCCCGGTGTGCCCGGTGAACACGAAGCCGACGGCGTAGGCGCCCTGGTAGGCGTAGGTGCCGGCGATGAGGAGCGCCATCGGCAGGCCCCACCAGGTCCGGTTGCGCAGCACGACCGCGCCGACCAGGCCGGCGGCCTCGACCGCGCCCAGGAAGGACGGCTGCATGAACGGGAAGGAGGAGGCGGCGACGGCCGGCGTCGCGTACAGGTCCGCGACGTTCTGGCCGCCGGTCGTGGCCACGGTGACCAGGTACGGCGCCACGTACCAGGCCGAGACGGCCAGTCCGATGGCCACGACCCTGGTGAAGTACCACAGCAGGCCCCACCGGTCGGCGCTCTGCCAGAAGGCGGAGACGACCAGGGCCAGCAGGCCGGCTATGCCGTACAGGAAGAAGCCCAGGTAGAGCTGGACGATGAGGCCGAGCAGCAGCCCGGAGGCGAGCCAGTGCATCCGCCCGCCGGGGCGGGCGGCCAGCGTGCCGAGCGCCCAGGGGATGAAGACGGCGAGCGCGAAGACCTCGTAGGCCTTCCACGGGTAGGAGAACGCGACCAGGCTGAAGACGGCGAGCGCCAGCGCGACGGGGGCGGTGGTGGTGCGGCGCCACAGGGCGTAGGCGGCGACGACGGCGGCGGAGGTCCAGACGATCTCCGCTTCGGCCAGCAGTTGCCAGGCGGGGATGCCGGTGAGCGCGGCGGTGCGGCCGATCAGCCAGGGGTAGAGCGGCGGGTACTCGGCGGCGACGCCCTCCACGATGCCGTCGCTGCTGGCCGCGACCACGCTGAACCTGGTGGCCATCGAGGCCATCCTGGCCATGTCGCCGGACAGCCCGTCGAAGCCGAACGGCGTGCCGTGCAGGGCCACGCGCATGGCCAGCGCCGTCCACGCGGCGAACGCGGCGGCGGCGACGTCGTAGACGGCCGGGCGCCGCCACATCAGCGCCACCGCGAGCAGCGGCACGGCCAGCATGAAGCCCACGGCCAGCGGGAACAGGGTGCCGCGCAGCGTGAACGGGTCGGCGCCGGCCAGGGCGGGCACCAGGAGCGCCGGCGGCAGGAGCACCGTGTACACGCCGAAGGCGACCAGCGCCGCCCTCCCTGCCCGGACCGCGGGCTCCGCGGCGGTCGCGACCGGCGAGAGGCGAGGAGTGAGCAGGCGCACGCCCTCGACCCTCTCGCCGATCGGCGGGGGTGCGCGGCGGATTGACCTCCCGACATACCAATGCTGGGGCAATCAATTCCCCCGGCTGTGATTCCGTCGATTCCCTCGATTCCCGTCGCACGATGCGAAAGATGAATATCGGGGATATGCCACACTTGCCGGGGGTTCGTGAAGGGGAGGTGGTGCCCGGTGGTCGGGCGTGGAGTGGCGGTGCTGGCGGTGCTCGTGGCGGGAACGGTCCTTCCCGCGATCCCCGCGCAGGCGGCGAAGGTCAACTGCGCGAAGGCCAAGTGCCTGGCCCTGACGTTCGACGACGGGCCGGGCAAGACGACGCCCGAGCTGCTCAAGGTGCTCAAGAAGGCGAAGGTCAAGGCGACGTTCTTCGTCATGGGCAAGCAGGTGGAGCGGCGGCCGTCCGTGCTGAAGCGGACCGTCGCGGACGGGCACGCGATCGGCAACCACACCTACGGGCACCCGTCGCTGCCCTCGCTCATGGACGAGCAGGTCACGACCGAGCTGCGGTCCACGCAGGAGATCGTCGAGCGGGTGGCGGGGATCACGCCGAAGATGTTCCGCCCGCCGTACGGGCACACCGACGAGCGCATCGTGGAGCTGGCGGCGCAGGAGGGCATGTCGCAGGTCATGTGGACCGGCACCACGCTCGACTGGCAGTCGCGCGACGTCAAGAAGATCAAGGCGGCGGTGCTGAGGCTGGCCAAGCGCAACGGGGTCATCCTCATGCACGAGACCGTCCCGCAGACCGTGCGGGCGATGCCGGAGATCATCAAGGAGCTCAAGAAGCGCGGCTACACACTTGTCACCGTGCCCCAGCTGGCCGGCGGCAAGAAACTGGAACCGGGAATGGTATATCCGTAATGGGCGGGTAGGGTTTGCGCTCAGGTGCACTCTCCCCGGCCTCAGGAATCATGCGCGTTCTCCGTTCCACGTTCCTGCCCATCCAGCTCGTGCTGCTCTGCTGGTGGGCCGCTTTCTACCCCGGCCTGTTCAGCCGTGACTCGGTCCTCTACCTGAGCCACACCCTGGCCGGACCGTGGATCAGCGACCACTCGGTCCTCTACGACTCCGTGCTGTGGCTCAGCATGTGGCTCACCGGCGATCTCGGCGCGGTGACGCTGCTGCAGACGACCGCGACGGCCCTGACGCTCACGTTCTTCGCGCGGGCGCTGATCGCGCTCGGCGCGCCGCCGCGCTGGACCAACGCCATGGCGATCGTGCTGGCGTTCCTGCCGCCGCTCGGCGCGTTCTCGGTCGCGCTGTGGAAGGACGTGCCGTTCACGATCTGCGCGGTCGCGATCGCCGGCGTCTGCGCGCGGGTGGCCGCCGACCGCGACCTCACCAACAGCCGCCTGGCCGCGCTGGCCGCCCTGTTCACGCTGCTGGGCCTCTTCCGCGCCAACGGCTTCCTGGTCGTCGCGATCGCCGTGGCCGCACTCCTGCTCGTCGTGCCCCTTCTGCGGGTACGGCTGGCGCTGCTCGGCACCGCGGCCGCCGCCATCCCCCTGCTGCTCAGCAACCTGATCTTCCCGCTGGTCGGGATCTCGGCGCCGAGCAAGACGTACGTCTACCACACCGCCTTCGGCGACATCGCGGTCGCCTTCCACGAGCGGCCCGACCTGTTCGACAACAGCGACCGGGCCATGCTCGCCACCATCGCGCCGCTCAGACGCTGGGACAGGGGCGGCACCTGCCACACGATCAACCCGCTGATCTGGCGCGGTGACTTCAGCTGGCCGCAGGCCGACGCCCACGCCACCGAGCTGCTCGACCTGTGGAAGCGGCTGCTGGTCAAGGAGCCCGGCCTGGTCGTGGACACCCGGCTGTGCAGAGGCGCGATCGCCTGGCAGCTCTGGGCCGACGACGAGGACACCGGCGGCGACACCTACCGCTTCTCCCGCCGCCCGAACGCCGACTCCTACATCGGCGAGGACCAGGTGCCCGACTACCGGGGCCGCGAGATCTTCACCCTGCGCCCGCTCAACCAGGGCCTGAACTCGCTGGCCGGCACCTGGCTGGACGTTACGCTCAACAAGGCCGTCGACTGGATGTTGTGGCGGGGCGCGCTCTGGGCGTACCTGTCCTACCTCGCGGTCGCGCTGGCCGCCTGGTCGCTGCGCAACCGGTACGTGCTCGGCGTCGCCGCCATCGTCCTGGGCCAGCAACTGGCGATCCTGGCCAACATCTCCGCCCAGGACTTCCGCTACATGGCCACGCCGATCTTCGTCGGCGTCATGCTGCTGCCGCTGCTGGCCTCTTCGTTCAAGCGCCGGTCGTAGTTCTCGCGCGCCAGCGCGACGCAGGCGCTGTGCTTGCGCGACCAGTTGGTCACCATCAGCAGCGCCTCATACAGCTCCAGCGCCATCGGCGTGGTCTGATACTCCACCTTCGGCGGCACCGTCGGATACACCGTGCGCTCCAGCATGCCGTCGCGCTCCAGGTTGCGCAGGGTCAGCGTCAGCATGCGCCGGCTGACGCCCTCGACCGTGCGCTCCAGCTCCGTGAACCGGACCGGTCCCCGGGACGCGACCACGATGATCTGGATCGCCCACTTGCCGGCGATCCGGTCAAGGATCTCGCGCGGCGGGATCGGGCACTGGCCCGACTCGATGAGCGCCTGGGCGTCCGCCAGCGTCTTGAGCTGGCCTGGTACATCGGTGTTCCCCTGGGACATGAAAGTGCCTTCTTCCGTAGGACCTTGATGGTCACACACGATGTCCACTGTTACAAGTCGTTCCCTAAGGAAGCATCGTGAAGAACAAGTGGACAGCCCTCGCCCTCCTCACCACCACCCAGTTCGTCCTCATCCTTGACTCCACCATCGTCGGCATCGCACTGCCGCTCCTCGGCCAGGACCTGCGCATGGACCAGGAACAGCTGTCGTGGGTGCACACCGCCTACTCGCTCGTGTTCGGCGGCCTGCTGCTGCTCGGCGGGCGTCTTTCCGACTTCTTCGGCCGGCGGCGGGTGTTCGTCGCCGGGATGTTGTTGTTCGCGCTCGCCTCGTTGCTCGGCGGGCTCGCCTCCGGCGGGGTGCTGGTCGTGGCGATGCGGGCCGTACAGGGGGTGGCCGCGGCGCTCGTCGCGCCCGCCGCGCTGTCGCTGGTGATGACCATCTTCAACGGTGACCCCGACCGCGACCGGGCCATGGGCCTGTGGGGCGCGGTCGGCGGCGTGGGCGCCTCGACCGGCGTCGTGCTCGGCGGCGTGCTGACCGACTGGCTCGGCTGGCGCTCCGTCTTCTACGTCAACGTCCCGGTCGGCGTCGTCGTCGCCGTCCTCGCCCTGAGCCTGCTCCCCCACGTCCCGCCCTCCGGCGCCCGCGGCTTCGACGTCCTGGGCGCGGTCACCTCGACCGCGGGCCTCGGCCTGCTCATGTACGCCGTGGTGGAGTCCTCCCTGCCGCTGGGCGGCCTGGCCCTGGCTGTCCTGGCATTGTTCCTGGTCGTCGAGTCTCGCTCCAAGAACCCGCTGATGCCGCTCTCGATCTTCCGCAAGCCGTTGCTGCGCGCGGGCAACACGATCATGTTCCTGGTCGCCGCCGCCGCCCAGCCGCTGTTCGTCATCCTCACCCTCTACACGCAGTACGTCCTCGGCTACTCCGCCACCGAAGCCGGCCTGTCGGTCGTGGCCATCTCCATAGCGATCGCCCTGACCG
Organism: Nonomuraea endophytica; assembly: GCF_014203235.1. Taxonomy (GTDB): domain Bacteria; phylum Actinomycetota; class Actinomycetes; order Streptosporangiales; family Streptosporangiaceae; genus Nonomuraea; species Nonomuraea endophytica. Next base: position 508,950 of record NZ_JACHIN010000001.1, read on the forward strand.
CCTCCACACTCGGCGGCCGGTTCGTCAGCCGGTTCGGCCTGCGCGCCACCGCCGTCACCGGCATGACCCTGATCACCGCCGGAGCCGTCGCCTACCTCCGCATCACCCCCGCCAGCACCTTCCTCGGCACCCTCCTGGCCCCCGAACTCCTGACCGGCATCGGCTTCGGCCTCCTGGTGGTCGCCGTCACCATCGCCGCCACCGCCGAGGCGACACCGGAGGAGGCTGGGCTGGCGTCCGGCCTGTTCAACGTGACGCCGCAGGTGGGCATCTCCATCGGCGTCGCCGCCCTCGTCTCCCTGGCCACCACCGTCACCGGCCCTGCCTCTTCACCGGAGGCGCTGACGGCTGGATACCAGGCGGCGATCATGGCATCGGCGGGGATCGCAGTAGTGGGCCTGATCGCGGCGATCGTGATGCTGCCGCGCAAGCACGCTCCGAAGTCCTTGAAGGAAGAAGCCCACTCCGCCGTTTGAACGGCCTACTGCGGGAACACGAGCTTGACCAGTAGGTCGATCAGCTGCTCTCGTTCGGCCTCGGTCAGCGGGGCGAGGAGTTCCTCGTGCATGGCGACGAGCGCGGCCTCCAGCCGGACGAACTGCTCCCGCCCCGCCTCCGTCAGGGAGATGACGTTGCGGCGCCGGTCGTCCGGGTCCGGCGTACGCTCGACCAGCCCACGCTCGGCCAGCTCGTTGATGACGGCGACCAGATCGCTGCGGTAGATGCCGGTCCGGTCGCTCAGCTCGGCCTGGCTGGCAGGTCCGGAGTCGTGCAGGGCGACCAGGGCGCTGTAGTGCCACTTGCGCGCGTCCAGCTCGGCGAACCCGGAGTTCACCACCCGGTCGGCTTGGGCGGCGGCGAGGCCCAGCAGTCTGCTCGGCACCCTTCTGAGGCGGGCCGGGGTCTTCTCCATGAACCACAGGCTATTGCGTTAGTGGCACTAACGATGTAATTTCGTTCATGTCACTAACGTTTATCCGACTAACGGAGTACATGATGCCCGCCATCGAGGTTCTCGGCTCGACCATCCACTACGAAGACACCGGCTCCGGCACCCCGATCGTCTTCCTCCACGGCAACCCCGCCTCCTCCCACATGTGGCGCAAGGTGCTCCCGCTGGTCGGCGAGGGCCGGTTGCTGGCGCCCGACCTGATCGGCATGGGCCGCTCGGGCAAGCCCGACATCGACTACACCTTCGCCGACCACGCGCGCTACCTGGACGCCTGGTTCGACGCGCTCGGCCTGGAGGACGTGGTGCTCGTCGGCCACGACTGGGGCGGCGCACTCGCCTTGGACCGAGCCGCCCGCCACCCCGAGAACGTCCGCGGCGTGGCCGTCTTCGAAACCTTCCTGCGCCCCCTGTCCTGGGCCGAACTGGGCGACGGCCCACGCGCCCGCTCCGAAGCCATCCGCTCCCCCCAGGGCGAAGAACTCGTCCTCGGGAGCGACTACTTCATTCAGACCGCCTACACCGGCGGCGTCCTCACCCCCGTCAGCGAGGAGGAGAAGGCGGCCTACCTGGCGCCGTTCCCCACCCCCGAGAGCCGCCGCCCGATCCTGGCCTGGGCCCGGTCCATCCCGCTGGACGGCGATCCCGCGGACGTGGCCGACCGCGTCACCCACTACGGAAAGTGGCTCACGGCCAGCCACGACACGCCCAAGCTCCTGCTCACCTTCGACGGCTCGCTCGTCCTGCTCATCACCCCCGAGGTGGCCGAGTGGAGCAAGTCCTCGGTCGCGGCCCTGGAGATCGAATACGCCGGCGCCGCCGGCCACCACGCCACCGAAGACCAGCCGGAGAGGATCGCGGCAGCCATCGCCGCCTGGGCCGATCGCCACGACCTCCGCTAGAGCACCGGTGATCCCTTGCCCCCGCGAAGGGAAGGGATCACCGGAGTCCCCCCGCTGCGGACCCCGGGTCAGGGGGTCACGTCAGCGCAGGTCCGCAGGATCGACGGCGTACGCCACCGCGCGATACCCGGCATCGTTGAGGTGCAGGTGGTCACCGGAGTCATAGGCAGGATCAAGCTGGTCCCCGTCCGACGACGAGGCGAGGACCCGGTCGAGATCGACCACCGCGTCATACTCACCCGCCGTACGGATCCAGGCGTTCACCTCATCCCGCTTGGCCTCGCTGACCGCGTCGTAGTACTGCGAACCCTTCATCGGCGGCAGGGTCGCGCCGATGACCCGCACCCCCTTGGCCCGCGCCTGCCGGATCAGCTCACGGTGCCCGGCGATGAGCTGCCGCGCGGAGACATCGGTGGGCGGAGCGCCGCCAGGAGAGGGCGCCCGGCTCATCCCGATGTCGTTGATGCCCTCCAGGACGATGACCGTGCCCACGCCCGGCTGGCCCAGCACATCGCGCCCGAACCGCGAGGTGCCCTTGTCACCGAGCTGCATCGAGTCGACCGTCACCCGGTTCCCGCCGATCCCCTGATTGAGTACGGCACGCGGCCGACCGGCGGCGGCCAGTCGCTCTGCCAGTTCGTCGGGATAGCGGTTGTCGGCGCCCGGTCTGGACCCGTAGCCGTCGGTCAGCGAATCTCCGAAGGCGACCACGCCCCGGCGATGCGTACCACCGATGACGTCAACCCCGCTCAGGTAGTACCAGGACACCGTGGTCTCGGTGAACGCCGCGCCGCCCACGTCGGCCCGGTGGTCGCCGCTCGCGCGGTAGCTGGGCGCCATGGCCTGGGCGTGGTAGGTCGAAGGCCCGGTCGGCGCGGCGAAGTAGAGCGTGACCGTGACCGAGCTCAAGGCGTCCACCGGCAGCGGCACCAGATCACTCGCGAGCTCGGCCCCGGCCGGGACGGTGAAGGACCTCGCCCCCTTGACGGTGAGATGCCGGACCGACCCCCGCCGGACGGCTGCGCCGTCCCCGGCACGCGCGACCGTGGCCCCCGCGACCTTCAGCGGGGTGGTGCCGTAGACGTTGGACAGCCGCACCCGAGCCGCCACACCGCCCACGCTGACCCGGACCACCTGGCGAACCGTCTGCTGGGCGAAACCCTCCTTTGACCAGTTCGGCGTGTAGTTGACGCCCGGCCGCTGCGGCGAGGCGGTCCAGGTGGCGTCCCAGCCACCGGTGCCGCTCTCAGCGGAGGCGATCCCTGATCCCGCGGTCGCGGCGGCGAGGACGAGGGCGAAGGTGATGGCGAGTCGTCGGGGTGGGACAGGCAACGGATGTCTCCTCACGAAAGCCGCACCTGGGGGCACGGGCGCTTCACATGGGGAAATCATCGCCGCGGAGCCACAGGCGATCATCGCCCTCCGGTCGCTCGTCCGGCTACCACGTCCAGGGCAGATCCGGGCCTGGCACTACGACGGGAGGAGCAGGCTCGATTGACTTCTTAGGGCTTCTATGTTTACTTAATGACTCTAAAGAACTTAGAGCCTCTAAGGGGACGTGCGCATGAAAGTGATCATTGTGGGTGGGGGCATCGGCGGGCTCGCCACGGCCGTCGCCCTGCACCAGCGCGGAATACAGGTGGAAGTCCTCGAACGCGCCGCCGAGTTCACCGAGGTGGGCGCCGGACTCAGCATCCAGCCCAACGGCCTGCGCGCCCTGGACGCCCTCGGGCTGGGCGAGCATCTGCGCGCCGGTGTGCTGGCCGGTCCGCCCGCGGGCATCCGCAACAGCCGGGGAGACTGGCTGATCCGCAACGACGTCGACGACCTCAAGCGCCGCTTCGGCCCGTGGGTGACCGTCCACCGGGCCGCCCTGATCGGCCTGCTGAGAGCGGCCGTGCCGGCGGAGGCTCTGCGGCCCGGCACCGCCGTACAGGAGGTGCGACCCGACGGCACGGTCCGCCACAGCGGCGGCGTCTCCACCGCGGACGTCGTGGTCGGCGCCGACGGCGTGCACAGCGTGACCCGCGGCTCCCTCTGGCCCAGCCTGTCCAGTCCCCGCTACGTCGGCTACACCACCTGGCGCTTCATCGCCCCACCCCAGCCCGTCGAGGAGAGCGTGGAGACATGGGGCAGAGGCGAACGCTTCGGCTACCTGCCGATGCCCGACGGCCGCATCTACTGCTACGTGATGGCCAACGCCCCCGCCGGCTCCGACATCGGCCTGAACGAACTCCGCGAACGCTTCGCCCGCTGGCACCGGCCCATCCCCGCACTCCTCGAGTCCGTGGCCGAGGAGGCAGTGCTCCAACGCGACACCCACGAACTGCCGAAGCTCCCCACATACGTCTCAGGAAACGTCGCCCTACTCGGCGACGCGGCCCACGCCATGACCCCCAACCTGGGCCAGGGCGCCTGCCAGGCGCTCGAAGACGCCGTCACGCTCGCCCACACCCTCGACACCCTCGGCCCGCGCGCGGGCCTGGCCGCCTACGACCGCGCCCGCCGGCCCCGCACCCAGATGATCGTCCGCCGCTCCCGCCAGGTCGGCGCCCCCGCACACTGGACGTCCACCCCCATGACCACTCTGCGGGACGCGGCCCTGCCCCTTCTGCCCAAGATGTTCTTCAACCGCTCACTCACCCCCACCTACACCTGGACGATCTGATGTCTCTCCTCCCCCGCATCCTGATCGTCACCGTCGCGGCGATCACGACCGCCGGAGCCGTACTCGCCGACCTGGTCATCCCTGAGCTCGCGGCACAACACGCGTTCAACCCGGCCTGGCCACCCCACGCCAAGTTCCACGATGCCCAGTACATGGTGATGACCGTCCTCCTCGGCCTGACCGGCCTGATCCTGGCGCTCCGGCGAGCCCGCAACACCCTGCTCCCCGCCGCCGCCGTCCTGTCTGTTCCATGGCTCGGCATGATCGGAGCACTCCTGTTCCCCGGCACCGCCACCTACGACCCCGAGTTCGCCGACCACACCGTCTTCGTGCTCGGCCTGCACGGACAGGTCTTCATGGCAATCGTCCTGCTCACAGCCCTACTCATCGCAACAGCAGCAACCCTCCGCACCCCCCGGACCACCACCACCCGCTGATGAGCGCCACCACTCGGATGTGAGCACCGCCACCCAGCCATGAGCGCCGCCATCCGGTTGTATGGCATCGCCACCGCCCGACCCTGGGCACCACCACAGCATTGCCCGAGCGCGGCGAGCGCCTCCTGGCCGGGGCAGCACGGGCGCTTCGCTGGGGGAGATGCACCTCTGGCCAACACCGTCGCGACTGACCTGCAGTCCACAGAGCGCTCGACGGCCCAGGCGGCATCCAAGCGATTTTGAGGGACGAGTCGTCTTCCTGCCAGCCGTCATCGCGCCATGTCCCCGTACCGTCAGGGGTGACCCCATGGGCGAACTCGAGGAAATCTGCGTGCTGCCCGGCTGACCGGGGCCAGGGGCCCACTGGCACCCCGGGCCGCTCTGAACACATGGATCGGCCCGGAAGGGCCGGGACACCAGGTGGCTGCGGCCTCGGGTCATGAGGTGAAGCTCCCGCCCCCGGTGCCGTGATCGATCACCCAGATCTCGGCGGCCAGGGCGTCGGCCTCCTCCAGGTGCTGGATGGTGAGCACCTCGACGGAGACAGCACAGTCCAGCCCAAGACAGGCGCCGTGGGCTGGACTGGTGAAATGTCAGGCGTCGTCGCCGCAATCAGGCGGACGCAGGAACGTGGTGATGGCCGAGGCCGAGGTGTTGCCCGAGCTGTCCACAGCCCGGACCGCGATCGTGTTGTTCCCCACAGGCACGATGCCGATGAGGTGTGTCCCGACACCGCGCACCCACCCCTCGTGCGTGCCATTGACCAGAATCTCGTAGTCGACAGCCGACTGAGGATCGGCGTTGTCACTCGACTGAGTCCAGGTAAGCACGACAGAGAAGCACGCGTACCTGTCCACCTTCGCCACCAGCCCGGTAGGAGCCGACGGCGCGGCCAGGTCCGTTCGCGGAAGCGTGCTGAGCGTCAAGGTGTTGGACGAAGGCGAAACCCCTATGGCCCCACGAACGGCCCGCGCCACATAGGAATGAGAAGACTGCGGAGCAAGACCCCGCAAGGCCAGATTTATCGTCGGAATCCCGCTGAAGGCTCCGGCTCCGATAGTGGCGACGACCGTCGCCCCATCGAGGATCTCGTAGTGCCCGATGTCCCAGCTGTCGTCAGGCTGCTCGAAAGCGAGCCCGACCCGGGCAGCCGCCACCTCGGTGGCACGCAGGTTCGCCGGTCCGGGCGGAACCACTCCCGGTCCGCGCGTGGTGATCGTGATGGTACGGCTCGGCGGCGAGGTGTTCCCACCGTCATCGGCAGCGATGACATGGAAGGAGTAGGTCGCCCCCGGAACAAGCCCGGAAGCGGTGTAGCGCTGCAACCGCGTGGTCGTGACCAGAGCCCCGTTCTGGTAAACCCGGGCACGAAGGATACCCACGCTGCCCGAGGTGTTCTGGGACCAGTGGAAGGCGATCTGCGTCGCGGTGACACTGTCGACACGCAACGGCTCCGGCGCGGACAGTGCGACGGCCGCCGCGCCCGGCGGGGACAACATCACCGCGCTAACTGCCACCACAGCGAGGATTGCGGCGATCCTGTGGAGGAACTTGGTCATCTCCGGTTCCCTTCATGGGCGGCACCTGCCCGTAATACGTCCGCGCTAGGGGTCATGGATTCACCGTCGCCGGGCGGGAAACACGGCACCTTTGGCGACCTGCGCCCGTTCCTTCGCACGGGCGCAGGGACTCCAACTGCCTAACCCCATAGCCGGGTAGGCCCGGGAAGACGCGCGAGCGCGGCGAGCACCTTGCCGGGCACGGCCTCATGGTGCTGAGGGCCTCGTAGAGGAGACCGCGACACTTGCCTTCCAACCTGACGCAGGCGGCCGCAGCCATGGTCACGATGCTGGCTTGGCCGTGCTGACGGCGGCGGGCTTTCCCGTCGGCACGTCGACCAAGAAGTCCTTCAGGAACTACGTGAGCAACCGGTCGGCTCAGGCCTTCGCACCCTCACGAGCGATGAAGGTCTCCGCGGCGATGTCCGGCCTACTGGTCAACACGTCCGGAATAGTGGCCCCGATGGGACGCTGCTAGCTAGGGCTGCGGAAAGTGAGTACGCGCCCTGTCCGACCGATTCTCCGACAGGGCTGCCACGACCTCTTGGGCCAAAGGCATGGCGGACGCGGCCACGAACTTGTACCTGTCGTCCATGGCCTTCACGATCTCGGCCACGGTCGCGAACCCATAGTCCAGCGGAATCGCACGTCCGCGAAGATCCACCACAACCCCGCCCGCGGCACTGAGAATGTAGTGGCCCGGCGCAAGATCCCATACGGCGAAGCCCTTGTGGAACTCGATCACCGAGTCGGTGAAACCCGCGGCCACATGACACAGGCTGATCGAACCGAAATCAACTCCGATACGGCCACGGCCTGAACTCCCAAGCTCCTCGAACAGTCGGCCCTGCTCGGCGAGCGCGCCGAAGCGGTCGGGCTTCATGAGGAAGTTGGTCACCAGCGCCTCCCGCAGGGGCACGGAACGGCTCAGACGAAGGGGATGGCTTGTGCCATCACGCTCGATCAACCACGCATGATCCACCCCGGACTCATCTCGCGCCGCGATGTACACCTGAAGCTCATGGAAGATGTCACCCACCGCAGCGGCGATGGGCCGGCGCAGGCTGCGTGAGTAGACCATGACGTGTGTGTAGCCATAGAGCGACCGGACCGCCATCTCGCTCGTGTCCAGCGGGTCGACCAGGACACACAGGTCAGGGTCCGCATGCGGGCCGATCACCTGCGGGTCGGCCTCCTCCGAGGCGTAGACGAAGGATGGCAGCGCGTCCGACAGGAGTTCTCGGTAGCGGTCGTGAAGTCGCAGGTCGAACTCGGACAGGAAGTTGTCCTTATGCCTGGAGTTGGTTCGGTCCGCATGCTCTCCAGACAGCGCTGCCTTGATCAGCCCAGGCCGCACCTCATCGATCACACCGGTGACGATTCGCTTGAGCGTCTCGATGAGAACGGGCACAGATTCCATCATGGCCCTGTGAGTCCTTCCATCAACGGAGTTCTGGATCGCGGTGTTGAGGGCGAGAACGCGTTGGTGCTTCGACGTCCAGATGATCGCTACGACGCGCCGCTGTAGACATCCGGGGAACGGCAGGTGCGTGCGGGTTCGCGGGCCCGCCGGATCAGGCCGTGACCCGATCTAGGTCAGCCGCACCTCCTGCCCGGACGGGGTGACGAGCATCCGGTACGCGGACCTGTCTGGCCGTCCTGCGCACAGCCATTCCATGAACGCCGTCTCCAACTGCGTCCACAACTGGCGGGCGCAGGTCTGCACCACGTCTGTGTCCTCACCAGGGCGGGCCGATGCGACGGCCCAGCCATCGCCGCGTAGATCCCGCAGACGCATGACCCAGCCTGACCAGTCGTCGGACTGTTCCCATCCGCTGCCGGTGATGATGATGTGTGGTGCGGCGGACGCCAGGGAGAGTCCGAATCCGGCGTCGAGGGCCGACCAGATCTCGCGCGGATCGACCTGGGTTGTGCTCTCGAAGCTGTCTCCGGAGTACGCCGGCCATCTGCCAGGGCGCTGGGAACGCATCATCATGTAGCCGCCGGAGTCCCGGAATGTGCCGATCGCTGACCCGTCGTCACGGACCCGTAGCTGTAGCAGGGCGCCCCACGCGTGCGGATGCGGCATGTACGGCAGCACGATCACGCCGCCGGGCCGGGTTTGCTCGATCCACGGGTAGGGGATGTCGCTGACCCCACACGCGACGTGGACTCGGTCGTACGGTGCGCCGACCGCGTGCCCTGCTGCGCCATCTCCTGTGATGATCGTGGGAGAGAGTCCGGTGAGGGCAAGATTCTTCTCGGCCTGCTGCGTGATGGCCGGATCGATGTCGATGCTGACCACATTGTCGTCTGTGAGGTGGGCGAGCACGGCGGCGGTCCAGCCGGTGCCGGTGCCAATGTCGAGGACGCAGTGGCGGCGGTCCACCTCAAGCTCCCGCAGCCACGTCATGGCGATGTACGGGCATGACAGCGAGCTCGTGGGCAGGCGCTCGTTGTCGGTGGGTTCGGCAGCGCCGTCGTCTCGCTGGGTGACGATGGCCGTGTTGGTGTAGGCGGCATCCCACCAGTCGCCGTAGTCGGCGGTCGCGTCGATGACGCGTTCCTCACCACGCCAGCCCTGCGGCGAGGCCCATGCGCGCGGCGGCACGAAGAGGTGACGGGGAACGGCCCGTAGCGCCTGGATGAGGCGCTCGACGCCGGATGCGCCAGGGGTGAGGACGTGCTCGCTCACGAGGTAGGCGATCAACTCCTCGACGCTCTCCGCGTAGCGCGAAGCATCTACCATGATCACTTCTTTGGTGGTGTGACGTCGGGCTTGCACGGGTTCTTCGGCTTGCACGGCTCGGATGGGTTGCACCTCGACTGAGGGACGCATCCGTCCTTGTCCGGTGCGCATTGGTTTTGGCCTGGATGGCATTGGGGTTCGCATGGTGGCCGGCAGGCATCCGGGCGGCCAGGGCTGATCGCCTGCCGGGCGAGCTGCTGGACCTGTCCCGCAAGGGACGCTAGCGAGTCGGTGCGGATGTCGCCAGCGGAAAGCCAACGTCCGAGAGGGCAGGGTGCCACGGTGCCGTTGGACAGGATGGCCACTTTCCTGTCACCGCAACGGCCGCACAGCTCCGAGGCGTCGCAGGCGCCGCGCGCGGGCCGGCCGAGGAGTCGCATCCGGTCGACGCCAACGTCGGTCACGCCGAGCTGCGCGAGCTGGGCGCGGGCCGCGTCAACGTCCTGGCCGTCTTGGACGTCGATGACGCCGGCGCGGAGCGGGATGCCCAGGGCGATGGCCTGGGCGATGTTGGTGCGGGTGCGGTGCAGGGTCTTTCGGCCGGTGATCTGCTGGTGCTGGTCGGCGTCGCCGGTGTAGTAGCTGGTGGCGAGCCGTACCCCGGACTGCGCGAACATGTCCCACATCGAGGGCGTGACGTGCACGAGGTTGGTGTACACCTCAACCTCCAGCCCTTGACCGAGTGCGTGGCCGACCAGTTCGGGCAGGCCGGGGTGCAGGGTGGGTTCGCCGCCGATGAGCTGAATCATGCGCGCGCCGAGCCGTACGACCTGGTTGATCGCGGTGAGCCAGTCGTGGATGGTCATGACGCCGTGAGTGCCGGTTGGACCAGAGTCGGCGTAGCAGTGGGTGCAGGCCAGCTGGCATTTGCCGGTGATCTCTGCCCAGACGAAGTCCAATGCGGGTGGTGCCGCGCTCATGGGTCCTCCAGATGAGACGGAACGGCCTCGCCCGGGTCAGTCTCGACACTGCGGGCCGGACGGGGCCAACGTCAGCCGGGAACCATGGGAGTAGATCCCGGGCGGGTGAGGGCCTGCGGGCTGGTGGTCCCGCGGGGCCGGTCCTGCGATGGCAGTAGCCGGACGCTTGTGTGGGTGGTGGTCCTGCCTCGTCACCCCTCTAGAGCGGGACAGTTCCACCACCCGCCCGGCTATGACAGCTTTTGGGGGTCCGCTACGGCCGGGCGATCATCGGGGTCCGCCTGGCGAATGGCCTGGAACCGCATCACCTCATGCCCCAGGCGGGCTACAAGCTCGGCGGCGGACGGAGCGGTCATCGTCGCGCTGATCCCGGCCCGTGCGAGGTCCGGGGTAAGGAGCCTGCGCAGTCGGGCAGTCCCCTGGCGTGGTCGACCGTGAATTTCCCAGTCCTGCCGCAGGAGTCCAGCTGCCGCTCGGGTGAGGACGGCGAGCCAGCGGCGGACATCTGGAAGGGCAGTTCGCCGCGCTGGGTCATCGGACGCTCCCTGACGGCTGGCCGTCGAGGTCCAGTTCCCCTCGCAGCGTGTCCTGTCGCCGGACTACAAGACGCAGTTCGAGGGGGGGAGCCGGCCCCCACAGTCCGCTCCAGGCCAGGGCGGCCGCCGGTCGCCTCGACAGGCACGTCGTTGGTGCGAGTGGCGTACCAGGTCGTGGGGGCCTGGTGTTCGTCCATTCCGCGCCAGAACCGCCAGGCGGGGAACTCCCTGCGGAGCCGGTCGAGTTCGTCCCCGTCCGGCCATCCGGGCAGTTCGTTCGTGTCCCGATATCCCATGAGCAGCACGTTAGGCCCGGCATGACGCAGGTCACAGTGACAGGCTGTCGGATTCGGGTCTGACGGATACGTCAACCCGGACAGGGCGTACGGGTTCGTTCAGGCGGGGTCCTCGAATGCGGTCACCAAGTCGCGGAGTGGCCGGCTGAGGCGCGTTTTCCGCTCAACGAGGTCGAACGTGAGCGTCTTGGCGAAGCTCTGATGCCGGAACCATTCCGTCGACAGGCCCTGCGCGCGGGACGCGACCTCCTCTGCCTCGTCGCTGCGGTTCCGGTCCAGGAGCGCGCGGGAGACGTTGAGCAGATGCCTGCCGTACTGGACCTTGAACAGGCCCGTGCGATCGACCTGACGGGCCGCGCGCAGGGCGATTTCGGGTCGCTGGAGCGCGGTCATGATGTGGGTGCGCTGAATCGCGACGTGCGTGGGCCCGAACGACGTCCAGTAGTCGCGACGGTCGGTGCCGATGCGCGAGGCACCCGCACCGGCGATCCGGAGGTACTCGTCAGCGTCCTCGGCGTCACCGCGGGTGCCTGCGGCGACCGCGGCGTGCAGCATGAGGCCGCCCCAGGCGGCGGCCTGCTCGCCTGATGCGCGACTCATGGATGGTTCGATGTCGGCGGCGGCCGAGACGGCGAGTCGTTCGGACTCGTCCAGTCGGCCCTGGTGGAGCATCACCCAGCAGTACATGCCGTAGTGGGTGGCGAGCCGCCACGGGTCGTCGCCGTCCTTGGCGGCACCCACGGCACGCTCTGCCGCGATGGCCGCGGCGTCGTCTCGGCCGGTGTGCACGAGCACCGACGCGGCGAGCTGCCAGGCGTGGGACAGGGGGCCCGCAGCTGCGGCTGGGTCGGCCGATTGGAGGAGTCGGCTCTCGGCGATGAGCTGGGGGATGCCGGCGGCCAGGACACCGAACTCTCCCGCGAAGTAGGCTCCGTATCCTCGCTCGATGAGCTGCCAGAGGTCGTCGAGGGTTGGGGGTTCGCCGTCGTGGTCCGGGTGAAGGCCGGGGAGCAGGCCAGGGCTGATGACCGAGTCGCGGACGGTGAGGACGGCGGCTCCGGGGACGGGTTCGAGATGACCGCCTTTGCCGGCGATGTAGCCCGGGTCGACGTCAAGCGCACGCGCAAGCTTGATCATGGAGGTCCAGGACATGGACTCGCGGACATCGCGTTCGAGCTTGGAGACGAGGTCCAGGCTGACGCCGGCCTTGCGTGCCAGCTCCGGCTGAGTCAGTCCGCGCTTCTTGCGTAGGCGGCGTAGCCGCTGCCCGATGGTCTGTGGGTGGTGGCGCTTCTGAGGGCCGCTGCCGTCGTCGATCAAGGCTTGCACCTTTCTGACGTGCCTGGCGTCTCAGGCTACGGCGCAGGGCCGATCTATGGGATGGGGTCGGGTAACCCGGGTGTACCGCTCCCTTGATGTGTCCAGCATCGCCGGGTGAGGGGCAGTTTCAGGTGTCCCCGCTGATGTCCTGACAACCCCGGACAGCCAGGAGGAGGGGCTCGAAATCCCCTCGACGGGCTGACGAGCGGCAATCCACCGAGGGACGAGGGACCTTAGCCGGGCCACTGGCATCCACTGCTCCTGGGCAGGATTGCACCACCCATCCGTGCATTGAGCGAGGCTGAACGCGCGAGCGCCACTTGTCGGGTGGGATCCAACTGCCCGACCACTTGGCTGGGCAACGGGTGGGCCCTAGAAAGACGCGCGAGCGCAGCGAGCACCTTTGAGCCGGGGCGGGATCCAACCGGCCAACCACTTAGCTGGGCAACGGGTGGGCCCTAGAAAGACGCGCGAGCGCAGCGAGCACCTTGCCCTTAGGCCAGACGCGCGAGCAACGCGAGCACCTAGCCTTTACTCCCACTCAATGGTGCCCGGAGGCTTGCTGGTCACGTCGACCACCACCCGGTTGACCTCTCGCACCTCGTTGGTGATCCGGGTCGAAATGCGCGACAGCACGTCATAAGGCACCTTGGCCCAGTCTGCCGTCATCGCGTCCTCAGAGGTGACCGGCCGCAGCACCACCGGGTGGCCGTAGGTGCGCCCGTCCCCCTGCACCCCCACCGACCGTACGTCGGCGAGCAGCACCACCGGGCACTGCCAGATCTCCCGGTCCAGCCCGGCCCGAGACAGTTCCTCCCGGGCGATCGCGTCAGCCTCGCGCAGGAGATCCAGCCGCTCCTTGGTCACCGCCCCGATGATCCGGATCCCCAACCCAGGCCCCGGGAACGGCTGCCGCCACACCATCGCCGACGGCAGTCCGAGCTCTTCGCCGGCCCGTCGTACCTCGTCCTTGAACAGGGTCCGCAGCGGCTCCACGAGCTGGAACTGCAGGTCGTCGGGGAGCCCGCCCACGTTGTGGTGGGACTTGATGTTGGCGGTGCCGGTGCCGCCGCCCGACTCCACCACATCGGGGTACAACGTCCCCTGCACCAGAAAATCAACCGGACCGTCGGCCATGATGGCCCGCTGCTCGTCCTCGAAAACGCGGATGAACTCGCGGCCGATGATCTTGCGCTTCTCCTCCGGGTCGGTCACGCCGTCCAGGGCCTTCAGGAAGCGGTCCGCGGCGTCCACCACGCGTAGCTTCACCCCGGTGACGGCGACGAAGTCGCGCTCCACCTGCTCGGCCTCGCCCTTGCGCAGCAGGCCGTGGTCAACGAATACGCAGGTCAGCCGGTCGCCGATGGCCCGCTGGACGATGGCGGCGGCCACGGCTGAGTCGACGCCGCCGGACAGCGCGCAGATGGCGCGGCCCTCGCCGACCTGCTGGCGCACCGCCTCGACGGCGTCTTCGACGATGTTGAGCATGGTCCAGCTCGGACGGCATCCGGCCGCGTCGAGGAAGTGCTTGAGCACCGCCTGCCCGTGCTCGGAGTGGAGGACCTCGGGGTGGAACTGCACGCCGTACAGGCCGCGGAGGGTGTCCTCGAACGCGGCGACGGGGGTTTCGGACGTCGAGGCGGTCACCACGAAGCCGGCGGGCGCGGCGGCCACGCTGTCGCCGTGGGACATCCACACCTTCTGCTTGTCGGGCAGGCCCGCGAAGAGCACGCCCTCGCTGAGCACGTCGAGCGCGGTGCCGCCGTATTCGGCCACGCCGGTGCGGGCGACCTCGCCGCCTAGGGAACGTGCCATCGCCTGGAAGCCGTAGCAAATGCCAAACGTCGGCACACCCGTCTCAAACAGCCCATCCGGTACGGCCGGCGCCCCGTCGGCGTAAACCGACGAAGGTCCACCCGACAGGATGATCGCCTTGGGCTTCTTGGCCAGCATCTCCTCGACCGGCATCGACGAGGGGACGATTTCCGAGTAGACGTGGCATTCGCGCACGCGGCGGGCGATGAGCTGCGCATACTGCGCACCGAAGTCGACCACGAGCACAGTGTCGAACTCAGACACGAGACAGACCCTCCAACAGCGAATGCGGTGCACCCAGTGTATCGGCCCCCGCGCCTCGCCCCGCTGCGGATGGCGCGGTCGTCACTCGTAGCTGGGCAGCGGCGGAAGGGCGCCTTCGAGCAGGGCTTCGAGCTGGTCACGCAGCCCCTTGGCGTACTCGGGGTGCGTGAGCAGGAGGAAACGCTCCTCGCGGATCGCCTCGACCACCTGCCCGGCCACGTCCGCCGGGTCGATGCCCCGCTCCATGATGGCGTCGATGAGGCCCTGGGCCGCGTAGTCGTCGCGGGTGCGGCCGATGAGGAGGTCGGCGGGCCGTACCCGCTCGGAGGTGTTGATCTGGGTGCGCACCGCGCCGGGGCACAGCGCGGTCACCTTCAGCTTGGAGCCGGTGAGCGCGAGGTCCTGGGCGAGGGTCTGCGACGCGGCGAACGCCGCGTACTTGCTGACGGCATATCCCGCCGTGTACGGCGCGGCGAACAACCCCGCCACCGAGACGGTGTTGACGATGTGGCCTTCGGTGTCCTGTTCGATCATGCGCGGGACGAAGGCCTGGATGCCGTGGAGCACTCCCCAGAGGTTCACGCCCAGGAGCCAGGCGAAGTCTTCGGTGGCGCGGTTCCAGATGTGGCCGCCCTGGAAGACGCCGGCGTTGTTGCACAGCACGTGGACGGCGCCGAGTTCGCCGAACGTGCGCGCGGCCAGGTGCTGGACGGCGGCGTCGTCGGAGACGTCGGTGATCTGCGTGAGCACTCTGCCGTGTCCGGCCAGCGCGGCGGTCTCGGCCAGCCCGCCGGGGTCGACGTCGGCGAGCATCAGGCTCATGCCCTCCTCGGCCAGGCGGACCGCGAGCGCCCGGCCGATGCCGCTCGCCGCTCCGGTGACCACTGCGACCTTGCCGGAGAGTTCCCGCACGCCAGCCTCCCGAGCGCTCGCTTGGCACCAAGAACGTTATCAGAGCGAATGTCGCACCCAGATGTTCGGTTCGACGTAAACCGCGTGATCGTGGGTGACATCGCAGTGCACCGGGACGAGTGCCCCGGGCACCTCGACCGGGCCGTCGGCGTCGAACGGCAGGCCGGTCCACTCGCGCCACTCGCCGAGCGTGCCGGAGATCGTCATCGAGCGGTGAGCGACCTTCACCACCTTCGCGCCGGCCCGGACGTGCACGCGCAGCCAGGCATCGTACGGCAGGCCGTCCGCACGGGTCCGGAAGGCGTACTCGGTGGCGGGGGTGTGTGGTTCCAGGTGCTTCTGGCTGGGTCTGACCGGCGCGAGCAGTTCCGAGTAGCCCAGGGCCGCGGCCCGCGCGCGCATCGCGGCGACCATGTGACCGGAAAGTCCGCTGCCGAGCAGGTCCTTCCTGATCGTGATCTCCAGGGCGGAGACGGCGTCGGGCGTCCTGCCGCCGTCCCTGGTCAGCCAGCCGCGCCTGATGACCGCGTCCCAGCCGTCCTCGGGCAGTTCGCCGTCGCGGGAGGTGAACGGGATCATGCAGCCGCGCGCCACCATCCGGCCGGGCTCGTCGGAGTCGTCGGCGACCAGGACGTAGTCGGCGTAGTGGGTGGTGGCGACGGCGTAG
Organism: Nonomuraea endophytica; assembly: GCF_014203235.1. Classification (GTDB taxonomy): domain Bacteria; phylum Actinomycetota; class Actinomycetes; order Streptosporangiales; family Streptosporangiaceae; genus Nonomuraea; species Nonomuraea endophytica. The sequence goes on from NZ_JACHIN010000001.1 coordinate 524,944, forward strand.
AAGAAGTCCGCGATCGGGTCGTTGAGCATGAACTCGGGCCAGGCCGTGTCCATGCCCCACAACGACTCGGCGAACTCGGGACGCTCGGCCAGCGTGGTGATCCGGAGGGACATGGCGGACATTCTCACAGTTCGGAGGGTCGTTGCACCGCCTGTTTTTCGGTCTTGAAGATCAAGGTGGTCTGCAGGTGGACGATCTCCGGCCGGACCAGGAACTTCTCCAGGACGAGCCGGTGCAGGCTGGCGGCGTCGGCGACCGCCACGTGCACGAGGAAGTCCTCGGGGCCGGCGACGTTGAAGAGCGTGATGGTCTCCGGCAGGCTCAGGACGAACCGGCGCAGCGGGTCGGAGAGCTGGGCGGTGTGCGGGCGTACCCGGAGTGCCAGCAAGGCTTCCAGCGGGCGGCCGAGGCGGGCGATGTCGACGTCGGCACGGAAGGCGGTGATCACGCCCCGGCGGCGCAGCGCGCGTACCCGCTCCAGGGCGGTGGAGGGCGCCACGCCGAGCTTTTCGGCCAGGTCCTTGTTGGGCAGCCGAGCGTCGTTCTGCAACTCGGCCAGAATGGCCAGGTCAATCGAATCGAGTTCGGCCGTGCGCCCCGACTGGTCCCTCATATTCGTTAAATCTAGCCATACGTCCTGCTGAGAGCGGATATTTCGGGTTATGTGGGATGTTGAGGCTTTCACCAAAGCTGCGGCCGTCACCGTGAGCGAACTGGCCGCCTACGTCGAGGAGAGCCAGCGCGGCGAGGTGCCCGTGGTGCGGCAGCGGCCGCCGGCGGAGATCGCCGAGAAGCTCCGGCTGGCCGAGCTCATCCGGGAGGGCGGGCTGAGCGCGGAGACGTACCAGGACTTCCTCCACGCTTTCCTGAGCGAGGGGACACGGCTCCACCACCCCGCCTATCTCGCCCATCAGGTCGCCTCTCCCGATTTTCCCGCCGCGCTGGCCGACTTCATCCACGGCGCCACGAACAACCCGATGGCCATCTACGAGATGGGCGCGGCGGCGGCCACGGTGGAGTTCGAGGTGATCCGGTGGATGCTGGAGAAGGCCGGTTTCCCGGGCGGCGCCGGCGTGCTGACCCACGGGGGTTCGCTGGCGAACCTCACCGCCCTGCTGGCCGCCCGCGCGCACGCAGCGCCCGACGCCTGGACGGACGGCACCCCCGCCGACCTGGTGATCCTGGCGCCGCCGTCGGCGCACTACTCGGTCTCCCGGGCCGCCTCGATCATGGGCCTGGGCCAGAAGGCGGTGGTGGAGCTGCCGACGGACGACCTGGGCCGCCTGACGGTGGAGCGATTCCCCGAAATTTCGGGAAAAAGGCCGATCGCCCTGGTGGCGTCCGCCTGCGCCACCGGCACCGGCCTGCACGACGACCTCCGCGCGGTCGGACAATGGTGCCGCGACCGGGACATCTGGTTCCACGTGGACGGCGCCCACGGCGCCTCAGCCCTCCTCAGCCCCGCCCATCGCCACCTGCTCGACGGCGTCGGACTGGCCGACTCCCTCATCTGGGACGCCCACAAGATGCTCCGCACGTCCTCCCTCGCCGCCGCCGTCCTGGTCCGCCGCGAAGGCGCCCTGGACGCCGCCTTCCAGCAGGACGCCAGCTACATCTTCTACGGCGACCAGGGCTTCGACCTGATCGGCAGAACCGTCGAGTGCACCAAGGCCGAGCTCGGGCTGAAGATCTTCCTGAACCTCGCCTGGCGGGGCGAAAGGGGACTCGGCGACTTCGTGGCCGGCCGCTATGCCGCCGCCCACCGCTTCTGGGAGCTGGCTCGCCGCCGACCGGGGTTCGCGCTGCCGTACGAGCCGGAAAGCAACATCGTCTGTTTCCGGTACGGCACGGCGGACCCGGCCGGGATCCGCGAGCGCATGATGGCCGACGGCACCTTCTACCTGACCTCAACCATCCTGAACGGCATCCGCCACCTCCGCGTCACCGTCATGAACCCGGCAACCGACGACACCCACCTGGAACACCTCCTGGACGAAATCACCCGCCTAACCCCACCCGACACGCGGCGATAACACAGGACCAAGGCGACCCACAGGCCAAACCAGGCAAGACCCTCAAGGGACCGAGACCAACCACACCCCAGAACTGGCCGGGGGAAGGCCACACCCCGAAACCGGGCGGCGGGACAAGGCCGCGTGACCCGGGAGGTGCGGCACGACACGGGCAGCGAGGATCCAGGGCCGATTGTGGGCGCAGGCGGAGGAGCGGGGTGGCCAGGCGGCGGGGGCTGGGCCGTGTGGCGTGGGAGGCGGGGCGCGGGCGGCGGAGCCGGAGTGGCGGGGTGGCGCACGCGGGTGGGTACGGGTGGCGGAGGCGGGGTGGCGGGTGAGTGGGGTGGGGGCCCGGCAGCGCGGGCTCCGGGTTCCGCGCTGCCGGGAGTTCAGAGCCAGCCGTCCAACCCCGTCATGAAGTCGTCGAACAGGTGCCGGTGGATCGTGTGTTCGGCTCCCTTGACCATCCTCACCTCGAATCCCTTCCCCACCAGCTCCTCCTGGAACTCCGGTGACACCAAAAACGACGGATCAGCCACCTGCACCAGCGACGGCACCACCGGCGCGGGCGTGAGGTCGGTGCCCGCGAGCCCACTCAGGGACAGCGCCGTCTGCGGGTCCCAGCACGCGAGCATCTCGACCTCGACCGCCACCTCCTCGGCCGAGAAGCCGGGGTGCATGGCCGCGATCTCCTCGGCCGTCGCGCCGGCCGCCTGTGCCATCAGGTCGGTCATCGGGATGCCGCCTTCCAGCACGGGCAGCCGGAAGGCGGGGTCGGAGTAGATCGCCCGGCCGGGCATGAGGCGGTCGACGGCGACGCCGAGGGTGAGGCCGCCGAGCGAGTGGCCGACGGCGAGCGCGGGCCGGGGCGGGACCGATTCCAGGACGGAGGCGGCCAGCGTCTCGGGTGTGTAGTGCTCGGCCCGGGGGCTGGCGCCGTGGCCGGGCAGGTCGACGGCGATGACCCGGTACCCGCGCTCGGCCAGTGCGGGCCCGACTCGCCACCAGCACCGGGAGTCGGCCATGATGCCATGGATCAGCAGGGCGACCCGGTCGCCGGTGCCCCATTCGCGCGTGTGCAGCTTCACAGTGGCCTCGCCTCGATAGTTATACGTATAAGCGCTTGATAGCATCCCACCGATGGACTGGACAAGACTGTGACCTCGAACAGACCGCCGACCAGCGTGGACGTGGCCAGGGCCGCCGGCGTCTCGCAGGCCACCGTCTCCTACGTGCTCAACGACAACCCCAACGCCCGGGTGAGCGAGGAGACCAGGCAGCGCGTGCGCGACGCCGCCGCCCGGCTCGGGTACGTGCCCGACGCCAGCGCCCGCACCCTGCGCACCGGCCGCAGCGGCATCGTGCTGGTCCCGCTGTCCCCCGCCCGCACCGGCGGGCTGGTCCGCGATCTGCTCGACGACCTCGGCGAAGAGCTCCGGCCGCGCGGCTACACCCTCGTCCAGTACGGCGAGCGCCACCTCAAGGGCGTGCCCGCGGCCAAGGTATGGGCGGGGCTGCGCCCGACGGCGATCATCGTCGAGGCCGACCGGCTCACCAGGGCCTCGGTGGACCTGCTGCGCGCCTCGGGCACCCGGACCGTGATCGGCTTCTCCGACGCCCCGTCCCCGCTGGTGCCCGCGGTGGTCATGGACCACGAGTCGGTGGGTGCCTGCGCCGCCCGCCACCTGGCCGAACGCGGACGCAGGCGGCTGGCCGCGATCGTCCCCCGCGAGGAGGGCGTCGACCTGATGGGCGTGGGCCGCCTGCGCGGCGTGCGCCAGGTGGCGCCGGACGCGGAGCGCATCGACCTGGCCTTCACCGAGGAGGCCGCCCGCGCGGTCGCCACCAGGCACGACCTGCCCGACGGCATCTTCGCCTACAACGACGAGTACGCGCTGCTGCTGATGAGCGCGCTGCAGGACGCGGGCGTCCGGGTCCCCGAGGACGTGGCGATCGTCGGCGCGGACGATCTGCTGCTCGCCTCCCTGGTACGCCCCCGCCTGACGAGCGTCCACTTCGACACCACGGCGACCCCGGCCGGAATGGCCGCCTACATCGACGAACTGGTCCGCGGCGACCGCACCGCGGAGCCGGGGTCGGTGATCAGCATCTACGGCCCCCGCCTGATCGTCAGGTCCAGCTCCTAAGTCCAGCTAGTAACAACTTGGCCGCGCGTCTTGTCACACGCGGACCGGCGACCTACAGTCCAGAGCAATCGTCGGTGATACGTATCACCACAGCTGGAAAGGTCCTGGTCGATGACCCATGTTCAGGGCAAAGCCCCCACGGCAGATGAGGATCGCGGATTCCACCTCGGACCGCTCTATCTCACGCTCCCCCTTGCCAACGTCGCGGTCATGTTCCTCTGGGTCGGAGTGGGCGCGTTCCTGCTGCCCCGCCACGTCCAGCTGATCACCGGGACCAACGACGTGGCCGCGCTCGGGCTGGCCAACTCGATCGGCCCGCTCATGGCCACCATCGCCAACCCCATCTTCGGCCAGATCTCCGACCGGACCCGTTCCCGGTTCGGCCGCCGCTCCCCCTGGATCCTCGGCTGCGTCGCCGTCGGCGTCCTCGCGCTGCTGCTGCAGGCCAACGCGGCCAGCGTGCTCATGCTCGGCATCAGCTGGGCTGGCGTGCAACTCATCATGAACGGCTACCAGGCCGCGATCACCGCGATCCTGCCCGACCGGGTGCCGGCCCGCCGCTACGGTACCTTCTCGGCGTTGTTCGGCCTCGGCACGCCGGTGGCCACGATCGCCGCCGCCCTGATGTTCATGAGCATGCCGCAGCTCGCCGACGGCGGCGCGTACTACGTGGTCATGGGGGTTCTGGTCGCCGCGGCCCTGCTCATCGTGCTGGCCAGTCCCGACCGCTCGTCCACGGAGCTGCCGCGCCAGCCGTTCGACATGGGCGAGTTTCTCGCGGCGTTCGTGCGGCCGCTGCGGCACCGGGACTTCCTGTGGGCGTTCATCGGGCGCTTCGGGCTCATGCTCGGCTACATGATGATCTTCACCTTCAACCTCTTCCTGCTCGAGGACTTCATCAAGATCCCGAAGGCCGAGGTCGTCTCCAAGATGGGGCTGCTCATGCTCGTCGGGCAGGTCGCGACGTTCCTGGCGGTGGTGCTGATCGGCCCGCTGTCGGACAAGGTGGCGCGGTTCCGGATGTTCGCGCTGATCGCCGGTCTGGCCTCGGCGATCACGCTGGGCATCCCGCTGCTCATGCCGACCTTCGAGGGCATGCTCATCTACAACGTCCTGCACGGCGTCGCCTTCGGCATCTTCATGGCCGTGGACATGGCCCTGGTGACCAAGGTGCTGCCGAACAAGGACGAGGTCGGCAAGGACATGGGCGTGCTCAACATCGCCAACGCCGGCCCGCAGATCGCCGCCCCGGCCCTCGCCGCCTTCCTGGTGACCATGGGCGGCTACACCACCCTTTTCACGGTGGGGATCGTGGTCTCGCTGATCGCCTCGCTGGCCGTACTGAAGATCAAGGGTGTGCGTTAGCGTCGAGTTCATGACCGAACTCGATCCCCGGCTCCGCGCTGTCACCGATCTGATCATGGCCGAGGCCCGCGAGATGGGCGGCAGGCACGAGTACGACGGCCGGATTCAGGACCTCTCCCCCGAGGGTGTCCGGTCCGGCCTGGCTCGTCTGGGCGAGGGCACGCTGCCCGACGACCCGTACGACGCCGAACACCTCACGGCCTTCGAGACGGGGCTGCGCGTGCAGTTCGGCGAGCTTGAGCTGCATCGCCGCAACCCGCTGCCGCACCTGTCCAACCTCGACCTGGCCTGTTACGACCGCGACTACGCCCCCGAGGCGAACCGCGCCGCCGCCAGGGCGGCTCATCTGCAGGCGTGGCCGGCCGCGGTCCAGGGCGCGATCGCTTCGCTCGACCAGGTCAGCGCCCCGGTCGCCACCGCGCTGGCCGGAGCGGTCAAGGGCCTGGCCGCGGGCGTCACCGACGCGGCCGCGCTCGACGCCCACCGGCTGCTGGTCGCGCACGTCGAGCGGGCCGCCGCCGTCGGCGACCCGGACGCCTCGCTGGGCGGTCCCGCGCTGGCCCGGCTGATGGGCAGCACCGAGGGCGTCGACGTCGACCTGGGCCGGCTGGCCGAGCGCGCCGACGCCGAGCGCGACCGCCTCCACGCCTTGCTGGCCGAGGCCGTCGCCAGGCTGGGCGAGACCGGCAGGCCGCTGGACGTCGCCCGCGAGCTGGTCAAGCAGCACCCCGGCGCCGACGGCGTCATCGAGGCGGCCAGGATCGGCACCGAGAAGGCCATCGCGTTCACCCGCGAGAAGGACCTCGTGCCCTACCACGACGGCGAGTGCCTGGTCGGCCTCGCGCCCGAGTCGCGCCGCTGGGCGATGGCGATGATGTGCTGGAACTCCCCCGGCGAGCCCGAGGGTCCCAGCTGGTACTACATCACCCCGCCCGACGCCTCGTGGCCGGTCGAGGAGCAGGAGGAGTGGCTGGAGGTGTTCAGCCACACCACGCTGCCCGCGATCAACGTGCACGAGGTCGCGCCCGGCCACTTCTCGCACGGCCGGGCGCTGCGTCACGCGAAGGGCGACGTGCGCAGGCTGCTGCAGTCGATGGCGTTCGCCGAGGGCTGGGCGCACTACGTCGAGGAGGTCTGCGTCGAGGAGGGTTTCGAGGCCGGTGACCCGCGCTTCGAGATCGGCGTCTGGCTGGAGGCTCTCGTGCGGGTGACCCGGCTGGCCTGCGCGATCGGCGTGCACACCGGGCAGATGACGGTGGAGGAGGGCGCCCGCCGCTTCGCCGCGGACACCCACCTGTCCGGGCCCGCCGCGTTGTCGGAGGCCCGCCGCGCTTCCTTCGATCCCACCTACGGCCGCTACACGTGGGGCAAGCTGCTCATCCTCGACCTGCGTGAGCAGGCGCGCAGGGAGTGGGGCCCGGCCTTCACGCTGCAGCGTTTCCACAAGGCCATGCTCGACCTCGGTTCGCCGCCGCTGGGGCTGCTCAAGACGATTCTGTGACGGCCCACTCTCCGGGGGCGAGCACCTGCACGCCGTCCACGTCGGCGAAGGCCTCGGCCAGTGTCGCCCGCCCCTGCGAGAAGTGCGCCCAGTGCTCGAAGTGCAGCGGCACCACGTGCTTCGCGCCCAGGACGCGGGCGGCTTCGGCGGCGTCGCGGCTGCCGAGGGTGAGGTCGGCGTCGGGGATGAGCGGGGTGCGCGCGGCTCCGGCGAACAGCACCGCCACGTCCACCTCGCCGATCCGCCCGGCGATCTCGCGTACGACGTCGAGGGAGGCGTTGTCGCCGCTGACGTAGACGGTCGGCAGGCCGTCGCCCCTGAGCACGAACCCGGTGACCTCGCCGACCAGGTGCTCGGTGCCGTCGGGGCCGTGCTGGGCGGGCACACCGGTGATCGTCAGCGGCCCCAGCTCCACCTCGCTCCAGTTGGGCAGCGCCTGGGCGGCGATGCGCGTGGCGGCGCTCGGCGTGGACAGCACCAGCGGCGCCGACGCGAGCAGCTCGCGTCCCGAGGTGTCGAGGTTGTCGGGATGCTGGTCGTGGGAAAGCAGGACGGCGTCGATCGGGCCGATCTCCGCGATCGCCACGCCCGGCCCTTCGGTCTTGGTCAGCCCGCTGCCGACCGGGTAGTCGCCGGGCGGGTCGAAGGTCGGGTCGGTCAGCAGGCGCAGCCCGCCGATCTCCAGGATGGCGGTCGGGCCGCCCACGTATTGGATCCGCATACCGCGTTACGACATGCCGGGCCGCTTGGATATTCCGTACAGGCGCAGCGCCGCCGGGGCGGCGTCGGGCACCGCGGGAGCGCGCGGCGCGACGGGCTCCAGCCTCTTGTACGGCGCGCCCAAAGCCGGCCGGGCATCCGGCTCACCGGCGTTCGGCCAGAGCGCGATCGCCCGCTCGGCCTGCGCGGTGATGGTCAGCGACGGGTTGACGCCCGGGTTGGCGGAGATCGCGGAGCCGTCGATCACGTGCAGGCCCTCGTGGCCGTACAGGCGGTGGTAGGCGTCGATCACGCCGTGCTCCGCCGAGCCGCCGATCGCGCATCCGCCCAGGAAGTGCGCGGTGGCCGGGATGTCGAACAGGTCCAGCCAGGAGCCGCCGGGCAGGCCGCCGATCTCCTCGGCCGCGTGGCGTACCGCGTCGTGGCCCGCCGGGATCCACGTGGGGTTCGGCTCGCCGTGTCCGGGCGCGGCGCGCAGCCCCCAGCGGGTGCGGGTCACCGAGATCGAGTTGTCCTTGGCCTGCATGACCAGGGCGATGACGGACCGCTCCGACCAGTGCCGCAGGTTGAGCAGGCGCAGGGCCTTGAGCGGCTGCGCGGCCAGTTCCCGGCCGAAGACCCGCCACCGGTTCTGGCCGCCGTCCACGAGCAGCGTGCGCAGCAGTCCCATGGCGTTGGAGCCGTTGCCGTAGCGCACCGGCTCGATGTGCGTCTCGGCGTCGGGGTGGATCGAGGAGGTGATGGCGACGCCGCCGTTGAGCTTCTCGCCGTGCACGGCCAGGCGTTCGAAGCCGAGCAGCGCCTCGGAGTTCGTCCTGGTCAGGACGCCGAGCCGGGCGGAGATCCGGGGCAGCGCGCCGTTGCCGCGCAGCTTGTGAAGCAGCCGCTGGGTGCCGTAGGTGCCGGCCGCGAAGATCACCTGCCGGGCGGTGAAGGTACGGCGGAGCCGTACCGAACCCGTCTTGCGGACCTCCACCACGTAACCGCCGGAAGGGCGCGGACGGACGGAGGTGACCGTGCACTCCGGGTAGACCCGGGCGCCGGCCTTCTCGGCGAGGTAGAGGTAGTTCTCGGTGAGCGTGTTCTTGGCGCCGTGGCGGCAGCCGGTCATGCACTCGCCGCACTCCAGGCAGCCGTTGCGCGCGGGGCCGGCGCCGCCGAAGTAGGGGTCGACGCCGTCCTCGCCGAAGTAGACGCCGACGGGGGCGAGGTGGAAGGTGTCGGCCACGCCCATCCGGGCGGCGACCTTCTTCATGATCTCGTCCGCGCGGGTCGTGGTCGGGTTGACGACGACGCCGAGCATCCGCTTGGCCTGGTCGTAGTGGGGCGCGAGCTCGGCCTTCCAGTCGGTGATGCCGGCCCACTGCGCGTCGGCGAAGAAGGGGTCGAGCGGCTCGTAGAGGGTGTTGGCGTAGACCAGCGAACCACCGCCCACACCGGCCCCGGCCAGCACCATCACGCGGTTGCCCCGGTCGCCGCCGAGTACGTGGATGCGCTGGATGCCCTTGAGCCCGAGCCACGGCGCCCACAGGAAGTCGCGTACCCGCCAGGAGTTCTTGGGCAGCGTGGCGGCGGTGAAGCGGCGGCCGGCCTCCAGCACGCCGACCGAGTAGCCCTTCTCCGTGAGCCGCAGCGCCGAGACGCTGCCGCCGAAGCCGGAGCCGATGACCAGGACGTCGAAGTCGCTCATTTGATGCGCAGCCTCCGCATGGCTTTGAAAGCGGTGGCCCTGAGCTCGGCCCAGGTCTCCTCGCCGAGACCGAAGGGCGCCTCGAAGCCCAGCAGCGTGCTCTGGGAGGCCACGGTCTGCGCCTCGGTGTAGCGCAGCAGGCCCTCGGCGCCGTGCCTGCGGCCGAGGCCGGAGGACTTCATGCCGCCCATGGGCGCGTCGTAGGAGGCGTACGCGGCGGCGTAGCCCTCGTTGACGTTGACCGTGCCGGCCTTCAGCCGGGCGGCGACCGATCGGCCCCTGGCCAGGTCGCGGGTCCAGACGGAGGCGTTGAGGCCGTAGACGGTGTCGTTGGCCAGGGCCACGGCGTGCTCGTCACTCGTGAACGGGTAGAGGGCCACGACGGGGCCGAAGGTCTCGTTGGCGCACAGTTCCATCTTCTCGCTGACGCCGGTGAGGATGGTCGGTTCGTAGAAGAACGGGCCCAGGTCGGGGCGGGCCCTGCCGCCGGCCAGGAGGCTCGCGCCCTTGACGATCGCGTCGTCCACGTGCGCGCTGACCGTGTCGAGCTGGCGGCGGGAGGTGAGCGAGCCCATCTGGACCGACCAGTCGAAGCCCGCGCCGAGCTTGAGGTTCTTGGCCTGCTTGGCGAAGCGCTGGGCGAAGTCGTCGAAGCGCGACTCGTGCACGTAGAGGCGTTCGACCGACAGGCAGAGCTGGCCGGCGTTGGTGAAGCAGGCGCGGACCGCGCCGTGCGCGGCCACGTCGAGGTCGGCGTCGTCGAGCACGATCATGGGGTTCTTGCCGCCGAGCTCCAGCGAGCAGCCGATGAGCCGCTTGGCCGCCTCCTCGGCGATCTTGCGGCCGCCGCGCGTGGAGCCGGTGAACGCCACGTAGTCGGCCCCGTCGAGCAGCGCGTCGCCGATGTCGGCAGGCTCGCCGAGCACGATCTGCCAGATCTCGCGCGGCATGCCGAGCTCGGCCAGCAGGTCGACGGTCCACAGCGTGGACAGCGCGGTCTGGGTGTCGGGCTTGTGCACGAGCGCGTTGCCGGCCAGCAGCGCGGGGATGGCGTCGGTCACGCCCAGCGAGAGCGGGTAGTTCCACGGGGTGATCAGGGCGACGACGCCCTTGGGCTGGCGCAGCTCGGTGACCTGGGTGGCCACGGGGAAGATGCCCTTGCGGCCCTTGGGCGCGAGCAGCCGGGCGGCGCGGCGGGCGTAGTGCAGCGCGCAGCCGGCCACGTCGAGAACCTCCTCGAACGCGTGCTTCCTGGCCTTGCCCGTCTCGTTCTGGACGATGTCGAGGATCTCGTCGCGGCGGTTGAGGATCTCGTCGTGCAGGCGCAGGAACGGGCGGACGCGCTCGGCGACCGGCAGCGCGGCCCATGCGGTCTGAGCCTGCCTCGCCTTCTCGTGGGCGGCGCGTACGTGGTCGCCGTCCGAGATGGGGAGTTCGGCGATCTGTTCGCCGGTGAAGGGGGCGGTGATCTGCCGGGTCACATGCATGACCGAATGATATTCCGGATAGCTACTGGCCGGTAGTTTTGTCGTCCATCGCAATATGAGGCCAGAATTCGAATCATGCCGTCTTTCTCGCCGCTCAGACCAGGGGACCCAGAAGGGCTGGGACCGTACCGGTTGCTGGGCCGGTTGGGCGAGGGCGGGCAGGGCGTCGTCTACCTCGCCACCGACCCGGCCGGCACCGAGGTGGCCGTCAAGTGGTTACGCTCCGAGCTGGCCGGCGACGCCGTCAGCATCGAGCGGTTCATGCGCGAGGTGCAGGTCGCCGAGCAGGTCGCGCCCTTCTGCACCGCCACCGTCCTGGCCAAGGGCGTCGAGAACGAGCGGCCCTACATCGTCAGCGAATTCATCGACGGGCCCTCCCTGCACCGGATCGTCCAGGAGCAGGGGCCGCGGGCCGGATCCGCGCTGCACCGCCTGGCCATCGGCACCGCCACCGCGCTGGCCGCCATCCACCAGGCCGGGATCGTCCACCGCGACTTCAAGCCGGCCAACGTCATCATCGGCTCCGACGGGCCGCGGGTGATCGACTTCGGCATCGCCCGTGCGTTGAACGCCACCTCCACCCTGACCAGCATGGCGGTGGGGACGCCGTCGTACATGCCGCCCGAGCAGTTCATGGGCCAGCCCGTCGGACCCTCCGCCGACCTGTTCGCGTGGGGCGCCACGATGGTGTACGCCGCCACGGGCCGGCCGCCGTTCGGCAACGACACGATGCCGGCGGTCATCAACCGGGTGCTCAACCAGCCGCCCGACCTCGGAGCGCTGGACGGGGCGCTGCGTGAGGTGGTGGGCGCCTGCCTGCAGAAGGACCCCGCGCTGCGGCCCACGGCCGAGCAGGTCATGATGCGGCTGCTGCAACATCCGGTGCCGTCGGCCGGGGGCATGCTGGCGCAGGGCGCGGCGGCGGCGACCATCCACCCCCAGCCGACGCCCTACCCGACAGGCCCCCCGAACCAGAGCCACGGAAGCCAAGGACCCGGCAGCCAGGGACCCTTTGCCACCGGACCAGGACATCCCGGACAGAGCTGGCCCGCGCCTGGCCAGTCGGCACCAGGCCAAGCCGTCCAGGGCATGGGTGGACAGAGCATGGGTGGGGCGTCGCATTGGGGGGCGGCGCCGACCAATCAGTCCGGGCGGAAGCGGCGGGCGCCCCTGCTCATCGGGATCTCGATCGGCGTGGCGCTCCTGCTTCTGGGGGGCGTGGCGCTGGCCGTACCGTGGAGTCAGGGTGGGACGACGGCGGCCTCGTCGACACCGGAGCCGAGCGCCAAGAAGCGGGCGAGCACCAAGAGCACGCCCCCCGCCGACATCAAGCGGACGAAGCTGCCCGGCGCCAGCATCTACCTGCACGAGAGCACCACCGACCCGATCACGCTGACGTCCTACGAGGTCTACGACAAGAGCGGCAAGAACTGGGTCGACTACGCCAGGGACGGCCTCGACGGCGGGTTCCAGCGCTACGGCGACAACGAGGAGACCCTGCTGTCCCCCGACGGCACGATGATGGCCAGCCGCGGCCAGAACTACACCTCCGACGGCTACGACTACATCGTGATCACCGACCGGGCCGGCGGCGGCAGGACCACGGTCAAGACCGTGCGCCGCCCCGAGATCAGCAGCATCGCGAGCTGGTCGAAGGACAGCAAGCGGATCCTGCTCAACCTCGAGAAGAAGATCGGCAGCAACTGGATCTATCTCGGCTTCGCGGTCGTGGACGTGGCGAGCGGCAAGGCCCGCCTGAGCAAGGTCAGCGACCCGCAGGTCCGCGAGTCCGGCTACGGATGGGACGCCGAGGAGAAGGGCGTGATCGCCGTCTACGGCAAGGACGCCGGGCTGCGGTTCTTCGGCCCCTCGGGCAAGGCCGTGCGCGACCTCGCCGAGGTGGGCGAGCTGCCCTCGGGCACGCAGGACGTCTTCTCCCCCGACGGCAGCAAGTTCGTCACCAACTGCCCGGGCGGCGACGACGGCGACCACTGCCTGTGGAACGCGGCGACCGGCACCCAGGTGCGCAAGTTCACCTCGGCCTGCGACAAGGTGCTCGGCTGGTACGACAACACGAACCTGTTCTGCTGGGAGCAGGACGACGCGCCGCGCGACGAGATCCAGGTGGTCGGCTTCGACGGCAAACTCAGCCGCAAACTGCTGGACGTCTCCGACGACGTGGAGTTCAGCCCGACTTTCACCATCAATCCGACACGAGGCTCCTGAACCGCTTCGCCCGGCCATCCGTCATGGAGGACATGAAGACGCTGATCCGCACGGCACTGACCGTCGCCGCCCTGGCGACGGCCGCCGCCGCCTGCACCTCCACCGCCCAGACGCCGGAGCCGGCGCCGCTGGACCTGAGCAAGGACGTGCGCCTGGTCGCCTATTCGAGCTGCGACGACATGCTCGCCGGGCTGCGACAGAAGGCGGCGGAGAACGTCGGCCCGTGGGGGTTCGGCCCCGGGATCCAGCCGTTCGGCGCGCGCGAGATGATGCAGTCGGACACCGCCATGACGGCGAAGGCCACGCCCGAGCACTCCACGACGAACGTGCACGAGGCCGGCGTGGACGAGCCCGACCTGGTCAAGACCGACGGCAACCGCGTCTTCACGGTCACGAACGGCAAGCTGCGCGTGATCGACACCGCGACCAAGAAGGTGACGGCCGAGCTCGAACTGGTCAAGCAGGACCAGCCGGGCGGCTTCATGAGCGGCGACCTGCTCATCTCCGGCGACCGCGTGCTGGTGATCTACCGCGGCGGCATGGCGATGATGGAAAAGCGCTTCGCCCCGCAGATGCAGACCGCGTACATCCTGGTCGACCTGTCCGGAAAGCCCAAGGTGCTCAGCACGGTACGCCCCCAGGGTGAGCACGTGGACGCCCGCATGGTCGGCTCGACGGTCCGCATCGTGACCCGCAGCCAGCCGGACATCAAGTTCCCGCAGCCGAAGGACCGCATCGGCGAGGAACAACTCAAGAAGATCAACCAAGAGGTCGTACGGCAGGCCCCCGTCGACGCCTGGCTGCCCAAGATCGAGATCACCGACGAGAACGGCACGGTCAAGAAGGACTCGGTGGCCTGCGAGCGGGTCAGCCACCCGGCCGACTACACCGGCACCTCGCTGCTGACCGTGCACAGCCTCGACCTGGCCCAGGGCGTGACTGCCGCCGGGACCGACCCGATCAGCCTGGCCGCCGACGGCGACACCGTCTACGGCACCGGCCAGTCGTTGTACGTGGCGAGCAACCCGCGCTGGTGGTGGCCCAGCGGTCCGGTGATCCTGGAGGACACCGCGGTGGAGCCGCCCCCCACCCCGGCCGCGACCCCGGACACCGCCTCCACCGCCCAGGCGCCCGCGGAAGAGCCCTCCCCGACCGAGCCCACCCCCAGCGCGACCCCGAGCGCCACTCCCAGCTCCACCCCGACCGACACCCCCACCGCCTCCCCGACCGACGCCCCGCCCGTCGATCCCACCGAGCCGGCCCGGCCCACCCCGGTGATCCCGCCCGAGGAGACCGAGGTCCACCGCTTCGACGTCGGCCAGGCCGGCGCGCCCAAGTACGTCTCCTCCGGCAAGGTCCCCGGCCGCCTGCTGAACCAGTACTCGCTGTCGGAGTTCGAGGGCAACCTGCGCGTGGCCACCACGCAGTCCGACCAGAAGACCAGCTCCAGCGCCGTCTACGTGCTCAAGGCCGACACCCTCGACAAGGTCGGCGAGGTCGGCGGCCTGGGCAAGGGCGAGCGCATCTACTCCGTGCGCTTCATCGGCCCGGTCGGCTACGTGGTCACCTTCCGCCAGGTCGACCCGCTCTACACCCTGGACCTGCGCGACCCGGCCGCCCCGCGCGTCACCGGCGAGCTGAAGATCACCGGCTACTCCGCCTACCTGCACCCGGCGGGCGACGGCCGGCTCATCGGCGTCGGCCAGGAGGCCAGCGACAAGGGCCGCACGCTGGGCACTCAGTTGTCGTTGTTCGACGTCAGCGACCCGGCCAGCCCGCGCCGGCTGTCGCAGATGTTCCAGAAGGACTCCGGCTCCGAGGCCGAGTGGGACCCGCACGCGTTCCTGTACTGGCCCAAGACCGGCCTGACGGTGATCCCGCTGTCCGGCTACAAGGACAACACCACCGGCGCCATGGTGATGAAGGTGGACCAGAGCGGCGTCACCAAGCTCGGCATGGTCAAGCACCCGAAGCAGACGCAGCAGGAATACACCTACCAGCCCGGCATCCAGCGGGCGATGGTGATCGGCGACGAGCTCTGGACGGTCTCCTACGAAGGCGTCCAGGTCAACGACGCCACCACGCTCGCCGAGAAGGCGTGGATCCCGGTGACGTAAACGGATCTGGACAGTCCCCAACTAATGGTGAAAAATCCACTGACACCGTGATGTTGGGGGTGCGGATGCCTTTCGTGGGACGAGAGCGAGAACTCGACCAGGTGTCGGCCGTCCTCGCCCGCCCACCCGCGGTCGTCCTGATCGACGGCGAGGCGGGCGTGGGCAAGACGCGCCTGCTCCACGAACTGTCCAGCCCCCTGCTGGTCGGCAGCTGTCACCCCATGCGCTTCCCGTTCGGCCCGATCGTGGAGGCCCTGCGCGACGCCGACCTCCCGCCCGGCCTCAACCCGGTCACCGGGGCCTTACGCCCCCTGTTACCGGAGTTCTCCCACCTCCTGCCGCTCGACCCGCCTCCTGTCCAGGACCCGCAGGTCGAGCGGCATCGTTTGTTCCGGGCCGTGTTGTCGCTGATCGACGCGCTCCAGCCGATCACGCTGGTCGTCGAGGACGTGCACTGGATCGATCCCGACAGCCGCGAACTGCTGGCCTTCCTCACCCGCTGCCTGCCCGCCGGGGCCAACCTCCTGCTGACCTACCGGCCGGAGGACGCCTCCTTCCCCGTCGCCGGGTTCCGCTCGCACCTGCCGCCGCACATCCGCCACACCCAGCTGTCCCTCGCGCCGCTGGACGTCGAGGAGACCGCGCTGCTGGCCAAGCACCTGCTGCCCGACCCGCCGGATCTGTGGCCGCTGACGCTCGGGGTGCCGTTCGCGATCGAGGAACTGGCCAGGATGCTGGCCGAAGGCCGGGGCCCCGGGACACCGCCCGCGTTGCGCGACGCCGTACTGCTGAAGATCGAGGCGCTGCCGGTCGCGGCGCGGCGCATCGTGCAGGCGGCCGCGGTGGTCGACGAGCCGGCGAGCGAGCGGTCGCTCGCCGCCGTCGCCGGCCTCCCGCCCGAGCAGAGCGAGCGCGGCCTCGCCGAGGCGGTACGGCGGGGCCTGCTCCACCAGCCCTCCCCCGGCCGGTACGGCCTGCGCCAGCCCCTGGCCAGACAGGCGGTCTACGACTCGATCACCCCCGGCGTCCGGCGCAGGCTGCACCGCAGGGTGGAGGCGCCGGCCGAGACGAAGGGCGCGGTGTCGCCGCGCGAGGAGCAGGTGATCGGCCTGGCGGCCCAGGGGCTGACCAACCGGGAGATCGCCGAGAGCCTCTTCCTGTCGCCCAGGACCGTCGAGGTGCACGTGGCCAACGCCCTGCGCAAACTCGGCCTGACCTCCCGAAGGCAACTCCCGGGAAACACCGAATAGCCCCGCCGCATGGCATGCGGCGGGGCTACGGTCGAACGTTTCCTAGTGGGTGAACGCCTGCAGCTCGGCGGCCCTGATGTGGCCGGCCAGCGGGCTGGCGGTGGTGCAGTCGGTGGCGGAGTTGGGGTCCTGGTCCTGCTCACCGGCATAAACCGGGTTGCCGGTGCACTGGCTGGTCACCGTACGCAGGATGAGGTGGGTGGCCTTCGACGACCGCACCCGGAACGACTCGATCAGCAGGTCGGCGCCGCGCGGGCGGGGTCTGGCCGTCTGGAACGCGTCGGACGCGCTGGTGTAGACCTTGCGGAAGCTCGCCGGGTTGGCGCAGTCGGCGCCGGTGGAGGCGTCGCAGGCCAGGATCTCGAACGAGCGCAGCGCCGAGAAGCGGTTCTGCGGGCCCGGGTCGGCCGGGTCGCCGATGTTCGGCCGGAGCAGGGCGCTGACCTGGACCCGGCCCACGCGCACCGGCGCGGTCCCGGCCAGGTCGACGATGACGTTCTTGCCGGCCACGGGGCCGGTCAGCGAGGCCCAGTTCGTGGCCTCCGTCTCGTCGATGAGCTTGGCCTGGTTGACGCCGTCGCCGGAAGCCGTCGCGCCCGCCGCGGCGGAGGCGTGGTTACGGCTCAGCGACAACGGCAGCGGCAGCTTCAGACCCGGCAGCACCGGCAGCGAGAAGCGCGTGTGGCCGAAGCCCGGCGCGACCGCCACGAAGTCGTACTTGCCGGGCACGATCTGGAAGGTCTCGTCGATCGCGGTGGCCGGGTCGGTGTCGGCCACCGGAACCACGCGGCCCTCGTAGTCGCCCACGTACAGGCGGACCGCCGCGTCCTTCGACTCGCCGACCGGCTTCAGCGTGAACGTGGCGTTCTTGGCGTGCGGGGAGACGAAGCTGGGCACCGGGTCGGGGTCGGCGGTGCCGTTGCTGGTGGCGCCGTCACCGAGGCCGTGCTCGGCGAAGGCGTTCCACATGATGTCCTGGTTCTTGCCGTCGAAGCGCAGCCGGTCGGCGGCCAGCATCGCGTCGCGCATGTCGACGTAGCTGAGCGTGCCGACGGCCGTGAGCAGGAACGCGTCGAAGTGGAGCTGGATCCAGCGGCGGTTGCCCGGGCACTTGTCGATGGCCCTGCGGCCCTCGGCGCAGTCGCGCTGGACGCGGGCGGAGGCGTCGCCGTACCTCTTGAGGAAGGCCTTGCGGACGTCGAACTGGGTCGAGGACCAGATCTCGCCGTCGGCGTGGACCTGCTGTCCGACCAGGTCGTAGGCGATGTTGCTGTAGTTCAGGTCCGACTTGGACATGTCGTAGTTGCGGATGCCGCGCTCGGCGTCGCCGGTGGCGTAACCGCCGGTGACGTACGGGGTGTTGCCGCGCGGGCGGAAGCCGTTCTCGTAGAGGTACTCCATCGCGAACAGGTCGGACATGCTCTCGCCCATCGCGCCCGCCTGCGCGCCGCTGAGGCCGGCGTTGGGGCCGGCGACCATGCGGTTGGAGATGGCGTGCGTGTACTCGTGCCCGATGACCGACATGTCGTAGTCACCGTCGACACACGGCGAGTAGAAGGAGCCGGCGATCGGCTGCCACATGTACATGTTCGTGATCGGCGCGACCCCGTCGGGGCCGGTGATCTGGTTGGCGTTGTCGCGCACGCTCAGGACCTTCGCGCCCGCCTGGGCGTTGCCCTGCTCGGGGTCGCCGCCGAGGCCGCCGCGGTCGCCGTTGCTGACCTGCATGTTCCACGCGGTCTCGGTGAAGCCGAGCCGGTAGGACCAGTCGTGCATGCGGTTGTGCATCGCGCCCAGGTTCGAGATCGCCGCCTCAAGGTCGGCCTCCCCCGGCTGGTCGAGCACGGCCGGGTTGCACGACGCCTTGTACCAGGCGTTCGTCCACGGGTAGACGTACTTGCGGCTCGGCGTCAGCACGTTGCTGCGGGTGCCGACCGTGAACGGGTCGCCGCTGGCGCGGTTCTCGAACGTGCGGGCCGCGTTGCCGAGGCTCGTGTTCGTGGGCGTGTCCGTCGCGTGGTCCACGTCCCAGGCCTTGTTGGTGGCCGGGTCGCCGCCGACCACGAGGGCGCAGCCGGGACCGGGGGTGAAGCACCAGCGCTGGCGGTTGTCGGTCGAGGAGTAGTCGGCCGGCGGGTTGGCCGGGAACACCGACCACTCCGGGTCGAACTGGTCGGCCAGGCTCTCGCGCAGCAGGATCGCGCCGCTCACCGCGTCGACGTGGGTCGTGTACCCGACGTCCTTGCCGATGAGCACGACCTGGAACGCCCGGTGCACGTTCTCGCCGGCGGGCACCGCCACCGCGGTGACCTGCTTGGTCGTCGCCGATGCCAGGTCGATCTCGGCGTCCTGGGCGGCGATCTCCAGCGCCCGCTGCTCGGTGATCGCGGCCGCGGGGGGCGTGGCCGTGGAGCGTGACAGCGAGGAGGAGGCGTAGACGGCCTTGCCGCCCTGGACGCCGACCACGACCATGCCGTCCGCACCCGCGGGAAGGTCGCCGAACTTCTGCCTCAGCAGTACGGCGAAGCCGGAGCCGATGGGGTTGACCGCCACCTTCTCCAACGAGCCGAGCGCCTCGCCGAAGAGCTGCGGGTTGGCCGCCAGATAGGCGCGCGCCGCCTGCTCCGGGTCGGACGAGAGGCCCTCGGCCAGCGGTTTGTCGGCCGTGACCACGGCCGCGGTGCCGAGAGCGTTCCAGCGGACGGTCTCCGTGCCGCTTCTTCTGGCCTGGGCGGGCGGGCTGACCTCGCCCTTCCTGTTGTCGATGTCAGGCTTGCCGTGGTCGTCGCCGTGTACGGCAGGCGTCGCCGGCGGGGCCTGCTGGGCCTGTTCACCGGAGGCGACGCCCGCGCCGGATAAGGCTAGGGCGCCGGCGAGCAAGGCGAGTACCGGGATGCGTCGTCGCATGAAGGTCCTCCTGATCGGGATCAACAGCCAACATCGATCACGATCAGGGGCGACGCCTATACGTAGGACCTACGTAATGCGAATACTTACCCGCCCGGAACGGTTCGATCACGACCGTTCCGGGATCGGGACGATCTCCGGCGCGCCCAGCCGGATCGCGTCGGCGGCCTGGTCGGAATCCTGCTCCTGCGACAGCCGCTCGGCCTCGACCCGCTTGGTGTAATACTCCACCTCGCGCTTGACCTGCTCGTCGTCCCAGCCGAGCGGCCCGGCCAGCAGCTCGGCGGCCTCGTGCGCCACGGCCAGTCCGCGGTGGAAGGTCTCGATCGAGATGTGGGTACGCCTGGTCAGCACGTCGTTGAGGTGCCTGGCGCCCTCGTGGGTGGCGGCGTAGACGATCTCGGCGCGCAGGTAGTCGTCGGCGCCGTTGAGCGGGCCGCCCAGCGACGGGTCGTCCTCGATCAGGGCCAGGACCTCGTGGATGAGCGAGCCGTACCGCTGGAGCAGGTGCTCGATCCTGGCCACGTGCAGGCCGGACTCGGCGGCCAGGCGCTGGCGGCCGTTCCAGAGCGCCTGGTAGCCCTCGGCGCCGACGAGCGGGACGCGGTCGGTGCACGAGCGCGGCACCCGCTGGTCGAGGCCGTGCGCGACGGCGTCGACCGCGTCTTTGGCCATCACCCGATAGGTCGTGTACTTGCCCCCGGCGATCATCACCAGTCCGGGCACCGGGTGGGCGACGACGTGCTCGCGCGACAGCTTGGAGGTCTCCTCCGACTCGCCGGACAGCAGCGGGCGCAGCCCCGCGTAGACGCCCTCCACGTCGTCGCGCGTCAGCGGCACCGACAGCACCGCGTTGACGTGGTCGAGCAGGTAGTCGATGTCGACGCGGGAGGCGGCCGGGTGGGCCTTGTCGAGCGTCCACTCGGTGTCGGTGGTGCCGATGATCCAGTGGCGGCCCCACGGGATGACGAAAAGCACCGACTTCTCCGTGCGCAGGATGATCCCGGTCCGCGAGTGGATGCGGTCCCTGGGGACGACCAGGTGGATGCCCTTGGAGGCGCGTACGTGGATCTGGCCTCGGCCGCCGACGAGCTCCTGGATGTCGTCGGTCCAGACGCCGGTGGCGTTGACCACCTGCTGGGCGCGCACGTCCAGCTCGGCGCCGCTCTCCAGGTCGCGTACCCGGACGCCGGTGACGCGCTCGCCCTCGCGCAGGAAGCCGACGACCTGGGCGCGCTGGGCCACGTGCGCGCCGTAGGAGGCGGCCGTGCGCAGCAGCGTCATCACGTAGCGGGCGTCGTCGACCTGCGCGTCCCAGTACTGCACGGCGCCGGTGAACGAGGTCTTCTTCAACGCCGGCGCCAGGCGCAGCGCGCGGCTGCGCGACAGGTGCCGGTGGCCGGGCACGCCCCTGTTCTGGCCGGAGGCGAAACCGAGCGTGTCATACAGCGCCACGCCGGCGCCCACGTAAGGCCGTTCCCACCCGAAATGCGTCATCGGGAACAGGAACGGCACCGGCCGTACCAGGTGCGGCGCGATCCGCTGCAGCAGCAGCGCCCGCTCCTGCAGCGCCTCGCGGACCAGTTCGAAGTTGAGCTGCTCCAGGTAGCGCAGGCCGCCGTGGATCAGCTTCGACGAGCGCGAGGAGGTGCCGGAGGCGAAGTCCCTGGCCTCCACCACTCCGACCCGCAGCCCGCGCGTGATCGCGTCGAGCGCCACCCCGGCGCCCACGACCCCGCCGCCGACCACCACGAGATCGAGCTCCCGCTCCCCCATGGCCGCAAGCGCCGCCGTCCGGTCATCCGGCCCGAGTGCGCCCTTACCCGACATCTGTCCCCCTGCCGCTCGTCCTGGCCGTCGGCTATCCCTCCCGACCCTATTCCCCCCTTCTCCTTCCTTTACGGCGCCGCTTCGTTTCGTGACCTCGTTCGTCCAGGCTTGTCGGCCATGACCTCCACCACGATGTTCACCGCCGACGACGGAACCGCCCTGGCCCGCCACGAGTTCGGCCAGGGCGAGCCGCTGGTCTGCCTGCCGGGCGGGCCCATGTCGGCCTCCAGCTACCTCGGCGACCTGGGCGGGCTGTCAGCGGACCGGCGCCTGGTCATGCTCGACCTGCGCGGCACAGGCGGCTCCGCCGTACCGGAGGACACCTCCACCTACCGTTGCGACCGGCTCGTCCCCGACGTGGAAGCCCTGCGCCGCCACCTCGGCCTGGAGCGGCTCGACCTGCTCGCCCACTCCGCCGGCGCCAACCTCGCGGTCCTCTACACCGCCGGCCACCCCGAGCGCGTACGGTCGCTGACGCTCATCACGCCCAGCGTGTTCGCCGTCGGCCTCATGCCGTCGGGAGAACAGCGGCGCGCGTTCGCCATGCTCAGGAAGGACGAGCCCTGGTTCGCCGGCGCCCATGCCGCGCTGGTGAACATCACCGAAGGCCGCGGCGGGCCCGACGACTGGCCGGCCATCGCGCCGTTCTCCTGGGGCCGCTGGGACGAGGCCGCCCGTGCCCGCGTCGTCGCCGAGGACGCGCTGCGCAACGACGACGCCGCCCGTGTCTACGGCCGGGACGCCTTCGACCCGCCGTCCACCCGGGCCGCCCTGGGCGATTTCGAGGGGCCGGTGCGCCTGCTGGCCGGCGAGTACGACATGGGAGCCATGCCGGAGGTCGTCCGTGAGATGGCCGGGTTGTTCCCGCGCGGGGTCATGGCCGTCCAGCAGGGCGCCGGGCATTTTCCCTGGCTGGACGACCCTCAGGCGTTCCTCCGGTTCATGCGGGAGTCGTGAGCACCTTCAGCAGGTGCGTCACCTCGCGGGCCACCGCATCGCGGCCCGCCTTGAGGTACTTGCGGGAGTCGACCACCTTCTCGTCGCGGGCCAGGTAGTCGCGGACCGCGCCGGTGAACGCCTTGTTGAGGTGGGTGGCTATGTTGATCTTCTTCATGCCCTGCCGTACCGCCGCGCTCAGAGTCTCGTCGGGCACCCCCGACGAGCCGTGCAGCACCAGCGGGACCGGCACCGCCGCGCGCAGCTCGGCGATCAGGGCCAGGTCGAGGACGGCGTCCTTCGTGGTCATGGCGTGCGAACTGCCGACCGCCACCGCCAGGGCGTCCACGCCGGTGCGGGCCACGTAGTCGACCGCCTCGTGCGGCTTGGTGCGCGCGCCGGGCGCGTGCACGCCGTCCTTCCCGCCGACCTCGCCGAGCTCGGCCTCCACCCAGACACCCCGCTCATGGCAGTACGCCGCCACCTCGGCCGTGACCCGCACGTTCTCCTCGTCGGGCAGCGCCGAGGCGTCGAACATCACCGACCCGATCCCCAGCTCCACCGCCTCCTCCACCAGGTCACGCCGCGTGGCATGGTCCAGGTGGACGGCCACCGGCACCTTGGCCAGCTCGGCCACGGCCATCGAGGCACGGGCGATGGGCGCGAGGGCGCCGTGGTAGCGGACGCAGTTCTCGCTGATCTGCAGGACCACCGGCAGGCCCAGGGCCTCGGCGCCGGCCACGATGGCGGTGGCGTGCTCCAGCTGGATCACATTGAACGCGCCGACGCCGGCGGGGGAGCTGGCGATGATGTCGCCGATTCCGGCGAGGGGCATGACGGGCTCCTTCAGATCGTGGTGCCCCGGGCTGGGGCGCTTGCTGGGTCATGCGGGTCACCCGACCCGAGCCGCCCGACCCGCCTGACCGGCGGATCCGCCCGTCAGGCGGGTCGGGCGGACCGCTTGGGCGGACCGCTTGGGCGGACAGCTCGGGCGCAGGTCGGACGGGCGGGTGGCTCGGACGCCTGATCAGCGGTCCGTCGGTCGGACGGGTCTGACAGCCGGATCCGACGGGCGGATCGGCCAAGTCGGCCAAGTCGGGCGGGTGTGGCGGTAGGTCTGGCAGGTCTGGCAGGTCTGGCAGGTCTGGCAGGTCTGGCGGGCAGGTCGGGCGGATCGGCCTAGTCGGGTGGGTCTGGCAGGTTGGGCTGGTGGGGCTGGTGGGTTGGGTGGGTGGGGCTGGTGGGTGGGTGGGGTTTGGAAATGTCGATCTTTGGGTGGATGTCGGTGTAGACGTTGTGGTCGAAGTCGCCTGCTACCGGTGCGGCGACCGCGGCGGCGCCGAGGGCGGCGGCTCGGCGGAGGCGGTCCGGCCAGGCGGCCGCCTCGACCAGGCCCAGCGCCAGCCCGGCCACCAACGCGTCGCCCGCGCCCGTCGGGTTCCCCGCCACCGTGTACGGCATGCGGGCCCGGAAGTCCCCCTCCGGCGTGACGGCCAGCAGGCCGTCCTTGCCCATGGACACCACCACCGACTCGGCCCCCCGGGAGCGCAGGGCCTGGGCGCCTTCGGCCGGAGTGCCGCCGGGCACCGCCCTGGCGAGCTCCTCGTGGTTGGGCTTGACGATCGTGGGCCGTCCGGCGGGTGCGTGGCGCAGCGGCTCACCGTCGGCGTCGACGATGGCGGGCACGCCGTGGCGGGCGGCGATCTGGGCCAGCGTGGCGTAGAAGTCGGCAGGCACGCCTCCGGGCAGACTCCCCGAGATCACCACCGCATCGGCCGCCCTGACCCGCGTTTCAAACGACATCACGAAATTTCGTAGCTCTTCGGGCGTCACCTCGGGACCCGGCTCATTGAACAACGCCGTCCGGCCGGCGGCAGGCGCCGCCGTACCAGCCGAAACCCCCGCACCCGACGAGTCGGCGGGATGGGCGGAGATGACCAGGGTGGTGCGGGACTCGCCCGCGATAGGGGTGAAGGCGTGCGCGAGCCCCGCGGAGTCCAGTTCGGACAGTACGGCCTGGCCGGTCGGACCGCCCGCGAGGCCCACGGCCAGCACGTCGTGACCGAGGGCGGCCAGCACGCGGGCCACGTTGACGCCCTTGCCACCCGCCCGCCGGTGAACCGCCGAGACGCGGTTGACGCCGTCCCAGTCCACGGCCCCGACCCGGTAGGTGGTGTCCAGGGCGGCGTTGAGGGTGACAGTGACGATCATCAGGGCTCCGTGGTCCAGATTCCGCGCCGCATCACGCCCTCCACCTCAAGGTCGGCGGAGAGCACCACCAGGTCGGCGAACTTGCCGGCGGCGATCGTGCCGAGCCGGTCGGACAGGCCGAGCACGCGTGCCGGGGTCGCCGAGGTCACGCTCACCGCCTCGGACAACGTGAGCCCGGCCACCCGCACCGCGCGCCGGAACGCGACGTCCATGGTGAGCGTGCTGCCCGCGATCGAGCCGCCCTCGACCAGCCGGGCGACGCCGCCGGCGACGTTGACGTCCATGCTGCCGAGCTTGTAGACGCCGTCGGACAGGCCGGTGGCCATCATGGCGTCGGTGATGAGCACGGTACGGCCCGGCCCCGCGACGTCGAACGCCAGCTTGATCATCGCCGGATGCACGTGCACCCCGTCGTTGATCAGCTCGACGGTCACCCGCTCGTCCTCCAGCAGCGCGGCGATCGGCCCGGGGGCGCGGTGCCCCAGCGCCGGCATCGCGTTGTACAGGTGTGTGGCGACGCTGCCACCCGCCTCGATCCCGGCCTGCGTCTGCTCGAACGTCGCGTCGCTGTGGCCGATGGCGGCGATCACGCCGGAGCCGACGGCCTCGCGGATGGTGTCGAGCGCACCGGGCAGTTCGGCGGCGATGGTGACCATGCGCACATGTCCGCGCCCGGCCTTCACCAGCCCGGCGAACTCCCCCGGCGACGGATCGCGCAACGCGGTCGGGTCGTGCGCGCCGCAGCGGTCCTTGGAGATGTAGGGACCCTCGAAGTGGATCCCGGCCAGCAGTCCGTCGTCACACAGGTCGGCCAGCGAGGCGGCCGCCGCGGCGAGACCGTTCACGGGCCCGCTGACCAGGCTGGCCACCATCGTGGTGGTGCCGTGCTTCCGGTGCAGGGCGATCGCGTCGCGCGCGGTCTCCTGGTCGCCGGTCGGGAAGGAGCCGCCCGCACCGCCGTGGTTGTGGATGTCCACGAACCCGGGCACGACGTGGCGTCCGCCCAGACTGTGACCGTCACGCGGCGCCGGGCCCTGCCCGACGTGCGTGACCCGGCCGTCCTCGATGGTCAGCCACCCGTCGTGAACCCCCTCGGGGCTCACGATGCGGGCGTCGGAGAGAGTGACGGATGCAGTGATGCTCATGAAGAAAGGATCACAGATCGCGTGAGGTGCAGGGGCTCGTCCGGGTTGAGCCCGCGGGCGAAGGCGCGCGCGACGGCCACGCGCTGGGCGCGGACGAGTTCGGCCATCGGGTCCAGCGAGGACTCGAAGAACCCGCCGCCGGTGGCCTCGACCTGCTCGCGCAGTCCTTCCGGGGCGGAACCGAGCATCCAGGTGACCCGGCCGGGCCCGGCGATGCTGATCGGGCCGTGGCGGTACTCCATGGCCGGGTACGCCTCCGTCCACGACCGGGACGCCTCGCGCATCTTCAGCGCTGCCTCCTGGGCCAGGCCCACGGACCAGCCGGAGCCGAGGAAGCTGAACTGCTCGGCCTCGACCAGCTGCTCGGGCAGCGGCGCGGCCACCGCCTCAGCGACGTCGTCGATCGCCCGCGTGAGGTCCTCGCCGAGGCTCGCGCGGAGCATGGCGAGCTGGGTGGTGGCGAAGCGGGTCTGCACGACGGACTTCTCGTCGGCGTAGTCGAGCACGATCACCTGCTCGGCGGCGCTCATGATCGGGGTGTTCGGGTCGGCGGTGATCGCCGTGGTCCTGGTGTCGCCGAGCTTGCCGAGCAGTTCCAGCACCTCGGTGGTGGTGCCGGAGCGGGTGAGGGCGAGCACGCGGTCGTAGCGGCGTCCGGTGGGCGCCTCGGAGGCGGCGAACGCGTCCGTCTCGCCCAGCCCGGCCCGCTCGCGCAGCGTGGCGTACGCCATGGCGATGAACCAGGAGGTCCCGCAGCCGACGACGGCGACGCGCTCTCCCGGTCGCGGCAGCGCGTCGACGGGAACGTTCTCGACGGCACGGCGCCAGCAGTCGGGCTGAGAGGCGATCTCTGCCTCGGTGTGGGTGGTCACCACTTACCTCCGGGGGTGATTGTTTCTGCGTTTTTTATACCAGAATGAAGCAGGAAACTGCACTGTTCGCTCTGACCTCCTCGGTTGTGCCACGCTTGCTCCTGACGGATCACCTAGGAGGCAAATCGTGTCCAGGTATGACAGATGGAACGCGATTCTCGAGTTGCTCGCCCAGGAGGGCCGTCTCTCCGTAGAGGAAGCTGCCCAGGCGCTCGAGGTCTCCACCGCCACCATCCGCCGCGACTTCGACCAACTCGCCCAGCAGCAGATGCTCATGCGCACGCGGGGCGGCGCCGTGGCCCAGAGCGTCAGCTACGACCTGCCGCTGCGCTACAAGACCGCCCGGCACGCCGACGAGAAGCACCGCATAGCCGCGGCCGCCGCCGAACTCGTCAACCCCGGCGCCGTCATCGGCCTCAACGGCGGCACCACCACCTCGGAGCTGGCCCGCACCCTCGCCACCCAGTCGACGCTGGAGTCGGGCTTCACCATCGTCACCAACGCGCTGAACATCGCCTCGGAGCTCACCGTCCGCCAGCACGTCAAGATCGTGGTGACGGGCGGCGTGGCCCGCCAGCAGTCCTACGAGCTCATCGGCCCGCTGGCCAACGGCGTCCTGGACCAGGTCACGCTCGACGCGGCGTTCCTCGGCGTGGACGCGCTCGACGCCGAACTCGGCGCCTCCGCCCACCACGAGGGCGAGGCCAGCGTCAACCATCTGCTGGTCAGCCGCGCGGCGCAGGTGGTGGTGGTCGCCGACTCATCCAAGATCGGCAAACGCGCCTTCGCCCGCATCTGCCCCCTGTCCGAGATCGACACCCTCGTCACCGACGAACAACTCTCCGACGCGCTCTTCGACCAAATCTCCGAGGCCGGCGTCAAAGTCATCCGCGCCTGATTCTCGCTTCTGTTCAGGGCCTTCCATCCGTTACGGCAAGCCGCCCCACCGCCACCCGCCGTCGTGCGCGCGCGCAGATCGCGGGGGTCGCTTCTCACGTCGGACGTGGTCCCCACCGCAACGGCCCACGTCACCCCTCAAGGCCCGAACTCTTGCCCCAATCCCACGCTCCGCCTTGCCCGGTGGTGTCCCCACTGCCATGCCGGGCACCCCAGCCGGTTTCCCCGATTGGGCCGACAGGGTCGGCGGTTACCCGGTTGTAACCGGGGGCGGGGCATTCTGGGGCGTCATGCGGGTGCTGATGGTCGAGGACCACGAGGAACTGGCGCTGACGGTCGCCGCCGGGCTGCGGCGCGAGGGCATGGCGGTGGACGTGGTCTTCGACGGCCACGCGGCGCTGGAACGCGCGGCGGCCAACGCCTATGACGTGGTCGTCCTGGATCGCGACCTGCCCGGCGTACACGGTGACGAGGTCTGCAGGACGCTGGCCGACGGGGGCTGCCCGGCGCGGGTGCTCATGCTCACCGCCGCGGGAACGATCTCCGACCGGGTCACCGGCCTGGGCATCGGCGCCGACGACTACCTGCCGAAGCCGTTCGCGTTCGCCGAGCTGGTCGCCCGGGTGCGCGCGCTGGCCAGGCGGGCGCGGCCCGCGCTGCCGCCGGTGCTGGCGAGGGGCGGGCTGAAGCTGGATCCGTCCACCCGGGTCGCCACCCGCGACGGACGCCGGCTAGTGCTGAGCCCGAAGGAGTTCGCGGTGCTGGAGCTGCTGCTGGCCGCGCAGGGCGCGGTGGTCTCGGCGGAGCAGTTGCTGGAGCGGGGCTGGGACGAGTTCGCCGACCCGTTCACGCAGACCGTGAAGGTGACGATCAGCCGCCTGCGCCGCAAACTCGGCGACCCGCCGCTGATCGAAACCATCCCCCAGGCCGGATACCGCATATGAGGACCGTGCGGTTTCGGCTGACCGTGCTCTACAGCGGCCTGTTCGTGGTGGCCGGGGCGCTGCTGGTCGTGCTTACCTATTTCCTTGTCGAGCACTCCCCCTTCCCCAGCCCGCCGGCCGCCCCCGTCCTGCCGGGCAGCGGAGCCGCGCGGGCTGTGACCCTCCAGGAGCCGAGGCTGGGCGGCCTCCGGGACCCGGCCGCGTCCACGCGGCTGCTGGTCAACTCGCTGATCGCGCTGGGCGCCATGGCGATAGCCTCCCTCTGGCTGGGGTGGCTGGTCGCCGGGCGGGCGTTGCGGCCGCTGGGCGTGATGACCGCGACGGTACGCCGCATCACCGCCGACCGGCTGGACCGCCGCCTGTCGGCGACCGGGCCCGACGACGAGCTCAGGGAGCTGGCCGACACCTTCGACCAGCTTCTCGACCGGCTCGACGCGGCCTTCACCGCGCAGCGCCGCTTCGTGGCCAACGCCTCGCACGAGCTGCGCACGCCGCTGACCCTTCAGCGCGCGATGGCCGAGGTGGCGCTGGCCG
Organism: Nonomuraea endophytica; assembly: GCF_014203235.1. GTDB lineage: Bacteria > Actinomycetota > Actinomycetes > Streptosporangiales > Streptosporangiaceae > Nonomuraea > Nonomuraea endophytica. The sequence goes on from NZ_JACHIN010000001.1 coordinate 553,735, forward strand.
ATCCGGACGCCGACGTGGTGGCGCTGCGGGCCGTACTGGAAAGGCTGCTGGCCGCGGGCCGGCACCAGGAGCGGCTCATCGAGGCGCTCCTGACACTGGCCCGCGGCCAGCAGGGCCTCGATCGGCGGGAACCACTCGACCTGGCCGCGGTCGCCGAGCCGTTCCTGGACCATCCGGGCGTGCGCGCGACGCTGGCCCCCGCGCCGGTCTCCGGTGACCGCGCCCTCCTGGAACGCCTGGTCGCGAACCTGGTCGACAACGCCGTGACGTACAACAGGCCGGGCGGCTGGATCACGGTGGAGACCGGCGCGGAGGACGCCGCTGCCACCCTCCGCGTCGCGAACTCCGGCGCGGTGATCCCGCCCGAGCAGGTGCCGATGCTCCTGCAGCCGTTCCAGCGCCTGGAGCCGGGGCGGCGGGCCTCGGGAGACGGCCTCGGGCTCGGCCTGTCGATCGTGGCCGCCATCGTCCGGGCCCACCGCGGCACGCTCGATCTCGGCGCGCTGCCCGACGGCGGCCTGAGCGTGAGCGTCACCCTGCCACGCCGTCCTTGAGGCGTTCGTGCGCCTCGTCCCAGCCTGCCGGGGCGGCGGCCGTCCAGAACTCGAACGTCGATGCCGCCATGCTGTTCTTGTACGCCTGGACGATGCCGCGGTGCGGTTGCGCCCCGGCGAACGCGCCGAGCGCCGCGCGGTCCGTCCACGCCGACAGCGTCCAGAAGGTCTTCTTGAACGGCGCCGCCTTCAACGTGGCCCCCACCGCCCCCGCGCTCCGCCGGGCCTGCAGCAACATCCGCATCGCCTGGAACAGGAACCCGGGCACCTGGGCCAGGCTCTTCAGCTCGAACCGGGACGCCATCACCTGCACGTCGCCCACATGGCCGGCGGCGGGTCCGGGCACCCAAGGAGTGATCATGTCGCACCTCATCTCGTTCGAGTTAGATAGTAGCACTATCTAATGAGATGTCAACGGGCGATCAGCCGCTCCACCAGCACGTCGACCAGCTCGTGCGCCTCCTGCTCGGAGAAGAGGCCGGGCAGCGTCAGCCGTTCCATGATCAGCCAGTTGAGCGCGAGCATCAGCGTCACGACCGTGGTGGAGTCACCCGGCAGGCCGGAGGCCGCGTGGTTGGCGATGTTCTGGTCGACGTCGGCGCGGATGCGCTTGGTGACGACCTCACGCAGTTCGGGGCGGCGCGTGGACTCCAGGCGCAGTTCGAGCAGCGCCAGGAAACCGGTGTTGAAGGCCATGATCCGGTCGACCAGCTCGTGCATGAGCCGGGCGAAGTGCGCGCGATCCTGGCCTCCCACGTCGAGCTGGGCCATGGTCTCGTCGTCGGGCAGCAGCCGCTCGTAGATGCGTCCGCCGGCCTGGGTCAGCAGGTCGTCGCGGCTGCTGAAGTAGTTGGACGCGGTGCCCGTCGGCACCTCGGCCGCCGCGTCGACCGCGCGGAACGTCAGCCCGCGCGCCCCCTCCTTGGCCAGCACCTCGATCGCGGCGTCGACCAACGCCTGCCGCCGCTCAGGATTCTTCCGCACTTGACACCACTCCATCTGTAGTACTACGTTGAGACCACTTCAAACAGAGTACTACACGCGGAGTTTAAAATGCGAAAGCTTGTCTACTACGTCGGCGTCTCCATCGACGGCTACATCGCCGGCCCCTCCAACCAGTGGGACTTTTACCCGGTCTCCGACCAGATGTCGGCCTGGATCAACGCCCGCTACCCCGAGACCCTGCCCACGCACGTACGCGCGCACGTCGGCCTCGAAGGCGCGCCCAACCAGCGCTTCGACACCCTCGTGATGGGCCGCGGCACCTACGACCCCGCCCTGGAGATCAATGTCACCAGCCCGTACGGCCACCTGCGCCAGTACATCGTCTCCACCACCCTGGGAAAGATCGACGACCCGGCCGTCGAACTGGTCACCGAGGACCCCATCGGGCTGGTCAGGCGCCTCAAGGCCGAGGACACCGGACAGGACGTCTGGCTGGCCGGTGGCGGCAAGCTGGCCGCGAGCGTGCTCCCGGAGATCGACGAGCTGATCATCAAGAGCTACCCGGTCGTGGCCGGTGACGGCGTGGCCGCCTTCTCCGGCGGCTTCGACCCGACGCTGTTCACGCCCACCCAGCGGGAGAGCTTCGACAACGGGGCCCAGGTCACCTGGTTCACCCGTGGCTAGCCGTACACGAAAAAGGACCCGCACCCCGAGGGGGCGGGTCCTTCGTGTCGCGGACGTCAGCGCTGCACCGGCGCGACCACGACCTCCACGCGCTGGAACTCCTTGATGTCGGAGTAGCCGGTGGAGGCCATCGTGCGCTTCAGCGCGCCCATGAGGTTCATCGAGCCGTCGGCCACGCTGGACGGACCGTGGAAGATCTGCTCCAGCGTGCCCACCGTGCCGAACTCCACCCGGCGCCCGCGCGGCAGGTCGGGGTGGTGCGCCTCCGAGCCCCAGTGGAACCCGTGGCCCGGTGCCTCGGCCGCCCTGGCCAGCGGCGAACCGACCATGACCGCGTCGGCGCCGCAGGCGATCGCCTTGGCGATGTCGCCGGAGGTGCCCATGCCGCCGTCGGCGATCACGTGCACGTACCGGCCGCCGGACTCGTCCATGTAGTCGCGGCGGGCGGCCGCCACGTCGGAGATGGCCGTGGCCATCGGCACCGCCACGCCCAGCACGTTGCGGGTGGTGTGGGAGGCGCCGCCGCCGAAGCCGACCAGCACGCCGGCCGCGCCGGTGCGCATGAGGTGCAGCGCCGCCGTGTGCGTGGCGCAGCCGCCGACGATCACCGGGACGTCGAGCTCATAGATGAACTGCTTGAGGTTGAGCGGCTCGGCCTTGCCCGAGACGTGCTCGGCCGAGACGGTGGTGCCGCGGATGACGAAGATGTCGACACCCGCGTCGATGACCGTCTTGTGATACTGCACGGTGCGCTGCGGCGACAGCCGCACGGCGGCGGTGACGCCGGAGGCGCGGATCTCCTCGATGCGCCGGCCGATCAGCTCTTCCTTGATCGGCGCCGCGTAGATCTCCTGCAGCCGCTTGGTGGCGGCCGCCGAGTCGAGCGCGGCACACTCCTCCAGCAGCGGCGACGGGTCCTCGTAACGCGTCCAGAGCCCTTCGAGGTCGAGCGGCGCCAGGCCGCCGAGGCGGCCGATCTCGATCGCGGTCGCCGGCGAGACGACACTGTCCATGGGCGCGACCACGACAGGCAGCTCGAACCGGTAAGCGTCGATCTGCCAGGCGATCGAGACCTCTTCCGGGTCACGGGTACGCCGCGAGGGCACGAGGCCGATCTCGTCGAGCGCATACGCCCGGCGGCCCGTCTTGCCCCGGCCGATCTCCACCTGAGTCATGTTTTACCTTCTGTGGTAGTTGGGAGCCTCAACGGTCATCTGGATGTCGTGCGGGTGGCTCTCCTTGAGGCCCGCCGCGGTGATCGGCATGAGCTCGCAGTCGGAGTGCATCTGCGCGATCGTGCGGCATCCTGAGTACCACATACCCTGGCGCAAACCGCCCACGAGCTGGTGGGCCACCGCCGAGACCGGGCCGCGGTAGGGCACCTGTCCTTCGATGCCCTCCGGGATGTACTTGTCCTCGCCGCCGACGTCCGCCTGCGCGTAGCGGTCCTTGCTGAAGGACATGCCGCCGCGCTCGCGGTTGCGGACCGCGCCGAGCGAGCCCATGCCGCGGTAGGACTTGAACTGCTTGCCGTTGATGAAGATCAGCTCGCCCGGGGACTCCTCGCACCCGGCGAGCAGCGAGCCCAGCATGACCGCGTCGGCGCCCGCCGCGATGGCCTTGCTGATGTCGCCCGAATATTGCAGGCCGCCGTCGCCGATCACCGGCACCCCAGCGGGACCGCAGGCCAGCGAGGCCTGATGGATGGCGGTGACCTGCGGCGCGCCCACCCCGGCCACGACGCGGGTGGTGCAGATCGAGCCGGGGCCCACGCCCACCTTGACCGCGTCGGCGCCCGCGTCGACGAGCATCTGCGCGCCCGCCCTGGTGGCGATGTTGCCGCCGATCACGTCGACCCTGCTGTTGGCCTTGACCGTGGCGATCATGTCGGCCAGTCCCTTGGAGTGGCCGTGGGCCACATCCACCACGACCACGTCGACACCGGCCTCGATCAGCGCCTTGACCCGCAGCTCGGCGTCGGGGCCCACGCCCACCGCCGCGCCCACGACCAGGCGGCCGCCCGCGTCCTTGGTGGCCAGCGGGTATTGCTCGCTCTTGGTGAAGTCCTTGACCGTGATCAGCCCGCGCAGCCGGCCGTCACCGTCGATCAGCGGCAGCTTCTCGATCTTGTTGCTGCGCAGGAGCGAGAAGGCGTCGTCACGCGACACACCCACCGGCGCGGTCACCAGCGGCATCGCCGTCATGACCTCGCGCACCGGGCGGCTCTGGTCGGTCTCGAAGCGCATGTCACGGTTGGTGACGATGCCGACGAGGATGCCGTCGCGGTCGGTGACGGGCACGCCCGAGATCCGGTACGTCGCGCACAGCTTCTCGACGTCGGCCAGCGTGTCGTCCGGAGTGCAGGTGACCGGATTCGTCACCATCCCCGCCTCCGACCGCTTGACCAGGTCGACCTGCTGGGCCTGCTCCTCGATCGACAGGTTGCGGTGCAGGATGCCGATGCCGCCCTGCCGGGCCATGGCCACCGCCATGCGCGCTTCGGTCACCGTGTCCATGGCCGCGGAGACCAGCGGGATGGCGAGCTGGATGTTGCGCGACAGCTGCGTGACGGTCTCCGCCTCCCCGGGTTGGAGATCCGAATACCCCGGCACGAGCAGCACGTCATCGAAGGTCAACCCCGTTTGGGTGAATTTGGACATGCTGCGGCCCCCTCCTGCCAATGCGCTGATGCGACAAGTTTAGGGCCTGCCTGCAAACGAAACCGCGCGGGTCCGCAAGATGGGGGAGCACGATGGTGGGGAGAACGCGCCGGGGGGACGATGACCCCCACGGACCGCCGCCTCCCCGGCGCCCCCGGAGAGGGCACAAAAGTGCCGGAGGAACCGGCCGGTCGGTGATCCGCCCGGTTCCTCCGGCCACCGGCATCTGGTCGGACGCGCTTTACGCCACCGAACCCCCCTCCGCGTCCTGATGGCCGCGTCGCCCGACCTGTGATGCCGACGCTGGGTTAAGCCTGCGTTACTCATGGGCACACCGCAATGTGAAAACGTGCAATTGCACGAAGTTGCACCCCCCGCCGAAGGAGTCAGAGCAACACCCGGACAGAGGTCCGGAGCCGGGTTATCCTCGCCGCACGCCCGTGTCCCCCCTACGGAGCCCCCCACATGCGTAACGAGCCCACCACCGTTTCCGATCCACTCGAGACGCTGGGCCTCGACCCGGCACAGACCGCGCTGTACACCGCGGTCCTACGCCTGCACCGCGCCACGCTGGCCGAGCTGGCCGAGGCCATGGACGGCCCGGCCGACAAGGTAGGCAGGCAGCTCGAGGACCTCGTCAGGCTGGGCGTGGTGGACGAGCGGTCCGGCGAATACCTCGCCCGGCACCCGGCCGCCGCACTCGGCCGGCTGATCGCCGAGCGGCTGGACCGGCTGGCCGAGGAGAGCCGTCGCATCGACTCCGCCCTGGGCTCCATCCGCGGCCTCATCCGGGACTACGACGCCGGCCGCCATTACCAGAGCGGCCCTTTTCCGGTCGAACTGGTCAGCGGGGCCGATGTGCTCTACGAGAGCGTGGTCGGCATGGCCGTACAGGCTCCTCCGCTGGAGTTGCTGATCGCCATCCCCGACGAACGCACCATGACCGACTTTGTCCGCAAATTTGCCGACCCGTGGATCGATGCCCAGAGACGTCGCCTGCTCAGCATGCGCGCGGTGATCCCCGTGACCACGCTTGCCCTGCCAGGCGTCCGCGACCAGCTCACCCGCCTGCTGGAATCCGGCGGGCGGGTCCGCACCCTCGACCGCGTGCCCAGCTGGTTCATGACCGCGGGCCCCGAAGCAGCCGGTCTCCCCGCGCTCTGGGGCGGCGGCCTACCCGACCACGCCTACAACTTCTACCTGGTCCGCGCGCCCATCGTGGTCGGCGTCCTACGCTCCCTCTTCGAGGAACTGTGGAGCCGCTCCGTCCCCCTCCCCTGGGGACGCCGGGGCGACGGCATGGTCCAGGTGCTGCGGCTGGCGGCGCAGGGCATGTGCGACGACTCGATCGCCCGCCAGCTCGGCGTCTCGGTCCGCACCGTCCGCGCCCGCTTCGCCGACGCGATGGCCGAACTGGGGGCACAGTCCCGCTTCCACGCCGGCGTAGAAGCCTCCCGCCGAGGCTGGCTCGGCTAACCCCCGCCCGCACCCTCAAGGCCACTTTCCGGTACGGCCCGCGCCCTCACCCTCAAGGCCACTTTCCGGTACGGCCCGCGCCCTCACCCTCAAGGCCACTTTCCGGTACGGCCCGCACCCTCAAGCCCACCTTCCGGCACGCCCGCACCCTCAAGGCCACCTTCCCGTGCGGCCCGCGCCACCGCCACGGCCCGTGCCACCGTCCCGGACACCGCCAGCACGCACACACGGGCCAGCCCAGAGAAGCAGCGCCCTCGGGACCCCGCCGTAGAGCCGCGCACCCGCAGGGTGAGCTCCAAAGCTCCGCGGGACAAGCAGCCCCGAGCACAGCCCGACCAGCACACCCGAGCACAACCCGACCAACTAGCTGAGGCGACCAACTAGCTGAGGCGACCAACTAACCGAGGCGACCAACTAACCGAGGCGACCAGCTAACCGAGGCGACCAACTAATCGAGGGGACCAGCCCGAACCCGGAGGAGCCCACGCACGGACCCGAGGAAGCCGACCCAAGCCCGGCGTAGCCGACCGTCAGACCCGAGAGGGCAACCCGAACCCGGAAGGCCGCCAACGGACCCGAGGGCCGACCCTCAGACCTGAATGTGGTTCGGCCGGGCGGACCCGGGGCTTGGCCAGCCCTTTGGTGGGGAGGTTTCCGGTATTTCGGGAGCTGTGGCCCCGGGGTGAATGCGGCACAAGGGGTCGGTGCGGTGCTTATTAGTGCCCAGGCTGCGTTAGGTCACTATGGTGGAAAGGTGCTGGAAGACGTCCCCCGCGACCCGTTCGCGGACGATCCGAACGATCCTTCCTCGGCCATGGGCGAATTCGACGACCCGGAGCCGCTGACGACGGCCGAGCGCGAAGAGGCCATCACCGACCTGGCCGACGTGGAAGTCTTTCGCTCGCTGCTGGAGCCCCAGGGCGTACTCGGACTGGTCCTGGACTGCCCGGAATGCGGCGAACAGCACTTCTTCGACTGGGAGCTGCTCCGCGGCAACCTCCGCCAGATGATCGACAAGGGCCGCCCGCAGGTACACGAGCCCGCCTACCACCCCGACCCCGCCGACTACGTGACCTGGGAGTACGCGAGAGGCTACGTCGACGGCGTCATGGACACCGAAGAGCGCCGCTGATCGTCGAGGTCATGCCGCAACGCCGCCAGCAGCCGTAGCGCCGGATCCGTGGCATCAGGCTGATACCCGAGCGCCAGAGCATCCAGAAACGCATCCGTCTGCTCCTCAGCCGTCAACCCCCCAAGCTCCAACTCCCCGGCCACAGCCCCACCGAGCACCCGCTCCCCGGCCGCCGTCTCCGCGGAGTCCCGCGCCGCACCCACCAGCCCGTGCGACACCGACTCCCCGGCCACCGGCCCAACGGACACACGCTCCCCGGCCGCCAGCTCCGCGGAGTCCCGCGTCTCACCCGCCAGCCCGTGCGACACCGACTCCCCTGCCGCTGTCAGACCAGATGCCCGCTCGCCGACAACCTCGTCAACGGGCGCCCGGTGCCCCAGTTCCTCGGCCCGCGCGGGAACCCGCGCCCCGACCGCAGTCGCACCGGATGCCGCGCCGCAGGGCGTGGTCACGGGCCCGACAGGCTCCTGTAGCCCAGAAGAGTTCAGCTCAGAAGAACGGGCACATACCGACAAGCCCTCGGGCGAAGGAGCGTCCGAGAGCTTGGGGGAAAGTCCGGTCGGGTCGTCAGCCGCCACAGGGGCCGAGCCGCCGGATGGCGGGTCGGCCGGGGCGTGGGGCGACGGGGCGGTTGAGCTCGGGGGCGGCCGGTCGCCGTACGCGGCCGCGCCCTCCACGGGTTCCTCCGGCGTCAAGCCGACTCCAGCTCGGCCATCTGCCGCAACCTGGCCAGCGCCCGATGCTGGGCGACGCGGACCGCTCCTGGTGACATGCCGAGTACATTACCGGTCTCTTCGGCGGACAGTCCTGACACCACCCGCAGGAGCAGGAGTTCGCGCTGGTTGGCGGGCAGCCGCGCCAGCAGCCGCCGCGCGTGCTCGACCTCGATGTAGCGGACCACGGTCTCTTCCGGTCCCGGGCCCTCGTCGGGCCCGTCAGGAAGATCCTGCGTGGGTACGGCGGAGCGCACCGAGCTCCGCAAGGCGTCGGCCACCTTGTGCGAGGCGATGCCGAAGACGAAGGAGGCGAAGGGCCGGCCCATGTCCCGGTAGCGCGGCAGTGCGGACAGCACCGCGATGCAGACCTCCTGGGCCACGTCATCTGCAATGTGATATTGCCCAGAAACCCGGCCCAGCCGGGCGCGGCAATAGCGCACCACCATCGGCCGCAACTCGCCGAGCAGGGATTCGATCGCAGAACGATCGCCCGCAACGGCGAGGCTCGTCAGTTCTCTTAGGTCGGAGTCATCCGTCCGTGCCGGAAGTCTCGACGCGAGCCTTACCCCAATTTTGGCGTCGGCGACGCTTCCCTCGCTCACGTTAGGCATGATGCCCGCCCTGGTCCGGCCTGTCGTCATGGCGAACGGCTACGGATTGGTCACATTGAAGAGACGATAACTACCCGTAATCGGACGACCACACTAAGCCTTTATATGGAGTCGGAATATTTCACCCGATTCCCCGAAATGCGCGAAAATTGTCACGGGCGCGAGACGCTTTACTCCATAGGTTGGTTTACCGCAATAACCCAACTTTCCACATCTGGACATCCACCGGCCGCCGCCTCTACGCATAAGATCGCCCACCGGACCTCATGCGCTACATCCGCCTCATCGCTATAAAAACTCATATATAGGCATGAACCACCCAGACGGGCACAATACGCGCGTAACGGCGACCGGCCCCGCATCGCCGGAGGAGCGTCACCCTGGACGGAGCCCGGCCCTGTGCGGCGGGTGGGGGTAGGGCGGCTCGGCCGTAGTGGAAGGGCCGCAGAACGCACCCCAGCCCCGCCAGGGGCGTCCCCAGCACAGACGCCCACCCCGAGAACGCGCCGTTCACCCCGAACGACCAGCCCAGCCGACGGCGAGCCCCTCGAAACGGCCCCCAGCCCCAGAAGACAAGCCCCGGAAGAAGACCGCACGCGCAGAAGCGCGGAAGACCCGCACGCGCAGAAACCGCACGCGCAGAAGACAGCACGCGTGGAAGAACCAGCACACACACGCAAGAAGACAGCGAAACGGCCCGCACCGGCGAGCGGTGCGGGCCGTGGCGACCTCAAGAGGTCAGTGGCGACCTCAGGAAGATCAGTGGCGACCTGAAAGAGCCAGGAAGCGATCAGTGGCCGTGGCCGTGACCGTGTCCGCCGCCGGCGGCGGGGGCCTCCTCCTCGGGCTTCTCGACCACCAGGGCCTCCGTCGTGAGCAGCATGCCGGCGATGGACGCCGCATTCTGCACCGCCGAGCGGGTGACCTTGACGGGGTCGATGACGCCCTGGTCGATCAGGTTGCCGTACTCGCCGGTCGCGGCGTTGAGGCCGTGGCCCGCGGGCAGTTCCGCCACCTTGTGGGTGACGACGTAGCCCTCGAGGCCGGCGTTCTCGGCGATCCAGCGGGTCGGCTCGACCAGCGCGCGGCGGACGACGCCCACGCCAGTGGCCTCGTCACCGGTCAGGCCGAGGTCGTCCAGCTCCTTGCCGACGTGGATCAGCGCGGTGCCGCCGCCGGAGACGATGCCCTCCTCGATCGCGGCGCGCGTCGCGGAGATCGCGTCCTCGAGACGGTGCTTCTTCTCCTTGAGCTCGACCTCGGTGGCGGCGCCGACTCGCAGCACGCACACACCGCCGGCCAGCTTGGCCAGGCGCTCCTGCAGCTTCTCGCGGTCCCAGTCGGAGTCGGACTGCTCGATGGCGAGCTTGATCTCCTTGACCCGGTCCTCGATCGCCTGCGCGTCGCCGGCGCCGTCCACGATGGTGGTGGCGTCCTTGGTGACGACGATGCGGCGGGCCGTGCCGAGCACCTCGAGACCGACGTGCTCCAGCTTGAGGCCGACCTCCTCGGCGACGACCTGGCCGCCGGTGAGGATGGCGATGTCCTGAAGCATCGCCTTGCGACGGTCACCGAAGCCCGGGGCCTTGACGGCCACGGAGGTGAACGTGCCGCGGATCTTGTTGGTGACCAGGACGGCCAGGGCTTCGCCCTCGACGTCCTCGGCGACCACGAACAGCGGCTTCTTGGTCTGGGCGACCTGCTCCAGCAGCGGCAGGAAGTCCGCGATGGAGGCGATCTTGCTCTGGGTGAGCAGCACGTAGGCGTCCTCCAGGACGGCCTCCATGCGCTCGGGGTCGGTCACCATGTACTGCGACAGGTAGCCCTTGTCGAACTGCATGCCCTCGGTGAACTCGAGCTCCATGCCCATGGCGTTGGACTCTTCGACGGTGAGGACGCCGTCCTTGCCCACCTTGTCGAACGCCTCGGCGATCAGGTCGCCGATCTTGGAGTCCTGGGCGGAGATCGTCGCGACGTTGGCGATCTCCTTCTTGTCACCGACCTCGCGGGCGCTGGCGATCAGCTTGTCGCTGATGGCCTTGGCGGCCTTGTCGATCCCGCGCTTCAGCGACAGCGGCGAGGCGCCGGCGGCGACGTTGCGCAGACCTTCGCGGACCATGGCCTGGGCCAGGACGGTCGCGGTGGTGGTGCCGTCACCCGCGATGTCGTTGGTCTTGGTGGCCACTTCCTTGGCGAGCTGGGCGCCGAGGTTCTCGTAGCGGTCTTCCAGCTCGATCTCGCGAGCGATGGTGACGCCGTCGTTCGTGATCGTCGGAGCACCGAACTTCTTGTCGATGACGACGTTACGGCCACGCGGGCCGAGGGTTACCTTCACGGCGTCCGCGAGGGCGTTGACGCCACGCTCAAGAGCGCGCCGCGCGTCCTCGTCGAACTCCAGGATCTTCGCCATTTGGTTGAAAGTCCTCTCCTAGCGTCGAAAGCCCCGGTCGCCTCTGCTGAGAGCTGCGTCCGGGGCCCGACACATACCGGCTTACTTCTCGATGATCGCGAGAACGTCGCGGGCGGAGAGCACGAGGTACTCCTCGCCGCCGTACTTGACCTCGGTGCCGCCGTACTTGCTGTAGAGGACGATGTCGCCCTCGGCGACGTCAAGCGGAATCCGCTTGTCGCCGTCCTCGTCCCAGTTGCCGGGGCCCACCGCGAGGACCTTGCCCTCTTGCGGCTTCTCCTTGGCGGTGTCTGGGATGACCAGGCCGGAAGCGGTGGTCTGCTCGGCCTCAAGCGGCTGGACCACAATGCGGTCGCCGAGCGGCTTAACGGGAACCTTAGTGGCGGTCGTCACGATCGGACCTCCCCTTCAGATTTGAATGATCTAGAAGAGGCGACCAGCGGGGCCTGCCGTCGCGGGTGGTAGACCTGCCTCGTCGCACGTTGGCACTCTCAAGGGGAGAGTGCCAACACGAAACATATGCAAGAGGGGCTTGACAGTCAACATGAACCGGCTCAGCGCGCATAAGAGCCTTCTCGCAGCTCGGAGAGGATACCTGGCCTGCTGGGGGCCCATCCGAGCGCCGCGCGGGTTCGCGCAGAGCTGACACGCTGGCTCAGCGCGAGCGCTTCGGCGAACGGCAGGCCCACGACCTGCGCCGCCTCCGCCACCGGCCACGACACCACGTCAGCCCCCTCACCGACCCCCACCGAGCCCGCCGCGGCCGCTGCCACCAGCGCGAGCGGCACGTGCTCCTCCGCCACCCCGTGGTAGACCGTGCCAGGCCGCCCCTTCTCCACCGCCGTCACGATCAGCTCGGCCAGGTCGTCCACGTGAACGAACGTCGAACCCTCCCCGCCCTCGCCCACGTGCACCCCGCTCCCGCGCTCGGCCGCCCAGCCGCGCAGCATCACCGGAATCCCTCCGCCACGCCCGTGCACCAGCCCGGGCCGCACCACCACGCCACCCGCGCCGAGCACCAGATCCTCCACCTTCGGCCGGTACCCCACGATCGGGATCGGGTCGGCCGCGCTCTCCTCGTGCCCGTCCTCGGTCGCGCCGAGCACCCAGACGCCGCTCACGTACACCACCGGCCTGCCCGTGCCGAGCAGCGCCCCGATCACCTGCAGGTCCCTCGCCTCGTCGCCGGTGAGCTGCGCCGCGTGCACGACCGCGTCGACGTCCTGCGTCACGGCCGCGGTGATCGACGCCGCGTCGGCCAGGTCCCCATACCTCTCCTCCGGTACGGCGGGCAGCCGCCTGCCCCCGTCCGCGGCCGGCCGTACCAGGGCCACGACCTCATGGCCGCGCCCGGCGAGCTCCTCGACGAGCGCGCCCCCGACGTACCCGGTCGCGCCCAGCACCAGAACCTTCATCGCTCTTCCACCCCAAACACTTCGACATCGAAACTTTCGACGTGGAGGACAGTAGCCCGCGCCCCCGAACATTTCAACCTCAAAGTTTTTGATAGTGTGCGAACCATGCGAGACGCAGTGGACGCGATCACGAAGCAGTGGGCCGCCGCCCGCCCCGACGTGGACGTGAGCCCGATGGGCGTGGTGGGCCGCCTGTCCCGTGCCTCGCGCCTGCTGGAGCGGGGCATCAAGGAGTTCTTCGCCGAGCACGGGCTGGAGCCGTGGGAGTTCGACATGCTCGCCACGTTGCTGCGCGGCAACCCCGAGCACACCATGTGCATGAAGGACCTGGCCGCCTCCGCCCTGGTCAGCCCCGGCGCCCTGACCAACCGCATGGACCGCCTGGTGGAACGCGGCCTGGTGCGCCGCTGGCCACTGGAGAGCAACCGCCGCATGGTCCTGGTCGCCCTGACCGACGAAGGCGAACGCCTGGCCGGCGACCTCCTCGCCCTCCACGTCGCCAACGAGGCCGAACTCCTGTCCGCCCTCACCCCCGCCGACCAGAAAGCCCTGGCCGAAACCCTCCGCAAACTCCTGGTCTCCCTCGGCGACACGGAGCTGTGATCGCTGCCACCACAACCGCTACTGTGAGTGACGTGACCGCCACGACGGACCGTCCGAGAGACGTGCTGGCCAACTGGCCGCACCCGCCCGACGGAGGCTGGAAGGCCGACGATCTCGACCTCCTGCCGCAGGACGGGCCAGACGGCGAGCTGGATCTCTTCAAGCACGTCGAGCTCATCGACGGAACCCTCATTCTCAGGTCCCCCCAACGCCGCTTCCACGAACGCGTCGTCCAGAAGCTCGCATACGCGCTCAGGCAGCAGGCTCCCGAGTCCTTGGCCGTGGCCACACGGATGGACATCAAGATCGGCAAGCGACAGCGCACCTGCCCCGACATCGTGGTGATCGACACAGCTGCCGACAGCCACAACGCCACGTCCTACCCCCCGGAGGCCGTCCACCTGGTCGTCGAGGTGGTCTCCCCCGAGTCCGAGTATCGGGACCGTGAGGTCAAGCCCCGGATCTACGCCGACGCCGGCATCAAGCACTTCTGGCTGGTCGAAGAAGAGGAAGGCAAGCCCGTCATCCTCAGCTACGTGCTGGACGAGGTCACGCACTTCTACCGTGCCGACGCCACCCACCACGGCAGGCTCACCGCCAAGTCCCCGTTCCCCGTCGAGGTCGACTTCGCCGATCTGTTGAGATGAGCACGTGCACTAACGTCAGATGACGTGGACCTCGACGCCTTTCTCGATCTGCTGACGCCGCGTGGCCGGAAGGCTCTGGACGAGGCGGTCGAGCTGGGTGGGAGCGATCCGGTCAAGGCGGCCACGCGGCTCAGGAAGACCTACGACAGCGCGCTCACCTCGGCCGCCCTCACCCAGGCCGGGCTCAGGGAGCGGGCGGTGGCGAAGTTCGGGGACGACGCCCGGGTGATGTACTTCACGCCGCACGGGCTGGAGCAGTCCACCCGGGCCGAGGTGGCGAAGCATCGGGCGCGGCGGCTGACGGCGGCGGTTCGTGGGGCGGCGCGGGTGGCGGACGCTTGTTGCGGGATCGGCGGGGACGCGCTGGAGCTCGCGCGGGCCGGGCATCACGTGGACGCCGTCGAGCTCGATCCGCTCACCGCCGCCGTGGCGCGGGCGAACGCGGAGGCGCTGGGGGTCGGGGAGCGGGTACGCGTGCGGGTGGGGGACGCGGCGGAGGTGGCCCCGGAGGAGTACGACGCGTTGTTCGCCGATCCGGCCCGCCGTACCGCGAGAGGGAGGACTTTCGATCCGCAGGCCTACTCGCCGCCGTGGCCGGTGGTCATGGATCTGGTGGGGCGGGCGCGGATGTCGTGCCTGAAGGTGGCGCCGGGGATTCCGTACGAGTACATACCGGAGGCGGCCGAGGCGGAGTGGGTCTCGTACAAGGGGGAGGTCAAGGAGGCGGCGCTCTGGACTCCCGGGCAGGCGGGGCGCAGGGCGACGTTGCTGCCGGGCGGGCAGACGCTCACGCCGACGGGGGTGCGGGCGGCGGTGGGCGAGCTCGGGCGGTACGTCTACGAGCCCGACGGGGCGGCGATCCGGGCCCATCTGGTGGGCGAGGTGGCCGAGATGGTGGGCGGGCGGCTGGCGGATCCGATGATCGCCTACATCACCGGGGACGAGCCGGTGGACACGCCCTGGGCGTCCAGGTATGAGGTGGACGAGGCGCTGCCGTTCTCGCTGAAGCGGCTGCGGGCGGCACTCCGGGCCCGCGAAATAGGAAATGTCACCATCAAGAAGCGTGGCTCAGCCGTGGACATCGAACGATTGCGGCGAGACCTGAGACTTTCCGGTGACAAGTCCGGAGTAATCATCCTCACGCGGATTATGAACCATCCTTTTGTTCTCATCTGCCTGGGGCTCCCACCTGCATAAATGACAAAACAGGATCTTTTCCAGTCCCCCCGACGGACCTTGATCCAAAGGCTAAGGTGGACGCGCGGGAGTTCTCCCCCCTATAGCGGATTACCGCGTTCTCCTTCAGTCATTGCAAACCGGACCTATCCCACCGCTGCGCGGCACTCCGTCGGCGAGTGAAGGAGCTTTCGGTGGATCATTCCAATCACACCACCCTTTTGCAGGCCGGCGGCCAGACCGCCATATCCGACAGGATGCGGGAACTACTCGCGCGCGCCGCCCAGGACCACGTCTACGAGCAGCGCACCCAAGGGGCCGTGCTCGACGAGATCCGCCAGCGGCTCGAAGGCATGGAGTGGCTGCTGCGCGAGGTGCGCGAGCGAGAGCTGGGCGGCCTGAGCGGCACGCTCGAATCCGTGAGCGGCCGCCTCGACGACATCTCCGCCAAGCCGCCCATCTGGGCCGAAGGGCTCGCCCAGCACGTGGAGGCGGTGCGCGACCACGTCGACGCCGTCGGCGAGCAGATCGGCAACGTCGACGCCCGCGTCGAGAACGTCAGCCAGCGCGTCAGCCCCGTCATCGAGCTGCCCAGCCTGTGGGCCGACGTCGGCACGGTCGGCGAGAGCGTCGACGAGGCGCTCAAGCGGCTGCAGACGGTGCTCGACGGCACCGAGGGCATCGCCAAGCGGCTGGGCGAGTTCGCCGGGAAGCTCGGGCAGCTCAACTCCAGCATGGAGGCGGCGGCCAACCGCTTCACCAGGCTCGACAAGTCCATCGGCGAGCTGGTGGCGCGTACCGACCGGATCGAGGGCGGCATGGCCGACCTGTCCGACACGCTCACCACCCGCATCGACGCGGTCGGCGATGAGCTCAAGGGCGCCGTCGAGCAGGTCGACGCGAGGGTCGGGACGGCGGAGGAGCGCCTGTCCGGCCGCCTCGACGGTCTCGACAGCCGGGTCGACCGGGTCGACGGCCGCCTCATCGCCGTCGACGGCAGGCTCAACAGCGTCGACGGCCGCATCGAGACCGCCGACGAGTGCCTGGCCGACATCGACACCCGCCTCGACGGCATCGACGGCAGGGTCGGCGGCGTCGACAACCGCCTCGGCGGCCTCGACAAGCGTGTAGGCGAGCTCGGCACCCACATCGGCGACCTCGACAACCACATGGGCAAGCGCATCGGCGACCTCGACGGCCGGATCGAGGCCCGCTTCGAGACGCTCGACGGGCGGGTCACCATCGTCGACGAGTGGCTGGCCGCCGCCGACCAGCACCGCTCCGACACCGCCACGCGCACCGAGGGCCGCTTCAACAAGCTCGACAACGCCTTCGAATCCCTCGACGAGCGCCTCGGCGAGGTCGAGGAGCACGTGGTCGCCCGCTTCGACGGCGTCGACACCCAGCTCACCCGCGGCACCGAGCAGCTGGAGGGCGTCGACGACCGGGTCGAGGCGGTCAACCAGCGCGTCGGCCAGCTGCCCGCGACGCTGGCGATCGCCGACCGGGTCGGCGAACTGCTCGACTCGCAGACGACCGAGCAGGTCAAGCGCTTCGACGCCATCGACGAACGCCTGGCCGCCGCCTCCGCCGAACTCTCGGCCACGATCGAGGCCCGCCCGGACCGCGACGAACTCACCCAGTCCGTCACCGACGCCTCCACCGACCTCACCAAGCGCCTCGGCGCCCTGGAGGAGACCATGCTCGCCCTCGCCGAGGCGCTGCTCCGTCCGACGCGCTCCAAAGACTAAGAGCTTTCGGAGCTGTTACGGCAGAAGCCCACCTACCCGCCCCGCCATACCCCTGACCGTCCGTCGAGCGATGGTCGTGAGGGCTCACGGGGTGCTCGCCGTGACAACTCCGCTCTTGACCGGGTTCCGTGCGCCGCGCTGGCCGCCGTCCAGCGCGGCGCCGAACCCCACCGACCAACACCCCACCGCGCGGCGCCGAAAACCCCCAGGGACCAGTGCACCTACACGGCGCTCCGAGATCTACCCCCACGCCACCGATGCCCTCTCAGCCTCGGTGGCGTCCCTGTGTCATGGGCCTCCAGGCGTGGGCTTACACGTGGACGGTTGTGACGGGCATGGACGAGTCGGCCGGGATGTCCAGCGCCGACGGGGTGATTCCGGCCGCCACCAGGTCCGAACCCAGTGCGGCGACCATGGCGCCGTTGTCGGTGCAGAGGCCGGGGCGGGGCACGCGCAGCCGTACGCCGGCCTTGTCGCAACGTTCCTGGGCCAGCGCGCGCAGCCGTGAGTTGGCCGCGACGCCACCGCCGATGAGCAGGTCCTTCACGTCGTACTTCTTGCACGCCTGAAGGGCCTTGCGGGTCAGCACGTCCACCACGGCCTCCTGGAAGGAGGCGGCGACGTCGGGCACGTGGACGGACTCCTGGGCCTCGACCCAGCGGGCCACGGCGGTCTTCAGTCCGGAGAAGGAGAAGTCGAGGGTGCCGTCGTCCATCTTGCCGCGGGGGAAGCCGATCGCGGTGGCGGAGCCTTCGCGGGCGGCGCGGTCGATGTAGGGGCCTCCGGGGAAGGGCAGGCCGAGGACCCGCGCGACCTTGTCGAAGGCCTCGCCGGCGGCGTCGTCGACGGTGGAGCCGAGGGAGATCACGTCCTGGGCCACGTCGGGGACCAGGAGAAGCGACGAGTGACCGCCGGACACCAGCATGGCGATGCAGGGTTTGGGCAGCGGCCCGTGTTCGAGCTGGTCGACGGCGACGTGGGCGGCCAGGTGGTTGACGCCGTAGAGGGGGACGCCCAGGCCCAGCGAGTACGACTTGGCGGCGGCCACGCCCACCAGCAGCGCCCCGGCCAGCCCGGGTCCGGCGGTGACCGCGATCGCGTCGATGTCGGAGAAGGTCAGGCCCGCCTCGGCCAGCGCGCCCTCCACGACCGGCGTCATCGCCTCCAGGTGCGCCCGCGAGGCCACCTCCGGCACCACGCCGCCGAACCTGGCGTGCTCGTGCATGCTGGAGGCGATCGTGTTGGCCAGCAGCGTGTGCCCGCGTACGATCCCGACGCCGGTCTCGTCGCACGAGGTCTCGATGCCGAGGACCAGGGGTTCGTCCTTGTCAGCCATCCAGCTTCCTTCTCATCATGACCGCGTCGGTGCCGTCGTCGTAATAGCGCCGGCGCAGGCCGATCTCCTCGAAACCGAACCGTTCGTAGACCGCCTTGGCCCGCGGGTTGTCGGCCCTGACCTCCAGGAAGATCTCCCTGGCGCCGCGCCGGCGTGCCTCGCCGAGCAGTTCGGTCAGCATCGCGCCGCCGATGCCGCGGCCCTGGTGGTCCTGCAGCACCGCGATGGTCTGCACGTCGGCCTGGTCGCCGGCGGCGGCGAGCCCCGCGTAGCCGACGATCTCGCCGTCGTCGCGCATCGCGACGACGTAGTGCCGGGTACGCGGCTGGTCGGCCAGCTCGCCGCGCATCATCCCCTCGCTCCACGCGTCCAGCGGGAACGTCGCGCGTTCGATGGCCATGACCGCGGGCAGGTCCGCGTCGGTCATCTGCCGCAGTCTCACGCCCGCTCCCTGGTCCGCCTGGGCTCCCTGTCGGTCACCTTCTTGGGCGCCTTGGGCTCGACCGCGTCGGGCCGCCGCAGGTAGATGGGGCGCGGCTCGTCGAGCGGCTGCCCCGCCGCGATGCGCTCGGCCGCCAGCGCGGCCAGAAACCCCGCCAAGGGGTACGGCGGCGCCACCGCGGCCCCCAGCACCTCCGGATAGAGGTCGGCACCGGCGACCGGCAGCCCGCCTCGCGGAATGTCGGCAGGTTTGTCCACGTAAGGCCCCTCGGCCCGGGTGCGCGCGTCGTCGTAGCGGGCCCAGAACAGTTCCTTGCGCCGCGCGTCGGTCACCACGAGGAAGGGCTCGTCGCGGCGGGTGCCGTAGGCGAGGGCGTCGAGCGTGCAGACGCCGTAGACCTCGGCCAGCCCGATCGCGGTGCCGAGCCCTTGGGCGGTCATCAGCCCGACCCGCAGCCCGGTGTAGGGGCCGGGGCCGGTGCCGGCGACGATGGCGGTCACGTCGCGCAGCCGCACCCGAGCCTCTGCCAGCACCTTCTCGATGGTGGGCACGAGGAGCTCGCCGTGGCGGCGCGCGTCGACCGTGGTGGACTCGGCGAGCACGCGGTCACCGTCGTGGAGAGCGGCGGTGACGGCGGGTGTCGCGGTATCGAAAGCCAGGACCAGCACGAACAATGAGCCTACCGGCCCCGCGTCATGACCATCCTGTTCGCTGGCGAAGCCAGTCGACGGCGACCTCGCCCTGCGCCGCCTGGAAAGCCCTGACGGTGGGGATGCCGGGGGGCGGCGGCTGGCGGCTCTGCCGTACGAAAAAGCCGGCCAGGGCGGCGATGACGCAGGTCAGGGCCGGGTCGGGGTCGGTGAGCAGCTCGGCGGGACGAGGGCCGCCCTGCATGGCGACGGACGGCAGCATGGCCAGCCGGTCGAACCAGGGGGCGCCCAGGCAGGCGTAGGGCCAGTCGACGACGTAGACGCGTTCGTCGGTGAGCAGGACGTTGTCGGCGCGCAGGTCGGCGTGGACGAGCGTGTCGCCGGCGGCGGCGCCCTCCCACCCGGGCTCCAGCTCGGCCAGGGCGTCGAGGTTGCGGACGATCCACGGGTCGAGCCCGTCGTGGTCCTCTCCGAGCAGCTGGCGCCAGCCGTGGAACATCGGCCCGAAGATCTCGGCGATGGGCGGCACGTCGATGGGCGCGGGGGTGAGCGAGGCGGCCAGATCGCCGACGGCGGCCAGGACGCGGTCGAGCTCGTCGCGCCGCCACGGCATCGCCGGTGTACGGCCGTCGATGTCCTCGAAGAGCAGCACCACCCAGCCGTCCTGCTCGAAGGAGGTGAGCATGCGCGGCGCGGGCACGCTGGGCGGCAGCGCGGCGGCCACGCGGGCCTCGGCGCGGTAGAGGGCGGTGGCCCGGTCGTTGACGCCGGGGCCGACCGCCTTGACGAAGGCGCGGCGGCCGGTGTCGAGCAGCAGCCGCGCGGCGGTGGCGGGCGAGAAGCCGCCGGTCTGGGTGACGGCCTCGGCCACGCGCCCGCCGAGCACGTGCTCGACCCGGGCGCGCACCGGCGCCGCCACCTCCGACCAGGGAACTCTTACTCCGGAGGCATCAGGCGGGGGAGGCATAGACGATGACGTTATCGTCGTACTCGCCCTTGGCGTAATCGAATTTTCCGCCGCAGGTGACCAGCTTGAGCCCGTCGTCGACGTAGACGCGCTTGGCCGGGAAGTCGTTCTTGTGCACCTGCTCGACCGAGTCGACCTTGTACTCAGCGGTCTTGCCGTCGCTGCGCTCCACCCGGACGATCTGGCCCTTACGCAGGTGCCGCAGCTTGTAGAAGACGGCCGGGGCGGTCTTGGTGTCCACGTGGCCGACGATGACGGAGGCGCCCTTCTCCCCCGGGACCGCGCTCTTCTCGTACCACCCGGCCAGCTTGGGCTTCTCGTACGGCGGCAGCTCGACCTCGCCGTCCTTCGTCAGCCCGAGCTTCATCAGCGGCGCGTCCACGTCGATCGACGGGATCCCGATGCTCTCCGGGACCACCGCCTCGGCCTTCTTCTCCACGGTCTTGCCGAACGCCACCAGCACCAGGCCGGTGATCGCGCCCGCCAGCACGATCCGTCCCGCACGGGCCATGCTCAGGCCCGGCGGCGCTTGAGGATCAGTACGGCGCCGCCCGCCAGGGCCAGTCCGACGATCACGCCGACGGGGCCGATCGGCATCGAGGAGTCGTCACCGGCGTCCTGGCCGAACGTGCCGCCGCCGCCCGCCCTGGGCGCCTTGGTGGGCACGCCGGTGGGCGTGTCATCGGTGGCCCTGACCACGCGCAGCGTGGCCTTGCCGGTGTGGCTGGTGCCGTCGCACTTGACGTCGACGGTGTAGTTGCCGCGTTTGACGGTGCCGGAGACCGACGCCTGCCCGCGTACCCAGGGGACGGGCGCGGGGGTCGCTGTGGCGGTGGCTGGGCTGGCCGACGGGGTGGCGGGCGGCACCGGGTTGAGCGTGACGCCGGACAGGAACGCGTTGGACGAGGCGGTGCCGACGTGCGCGGGCCCACCGGTGGGCACCGGGCAGTTGGCCAGGATCCAGACCTTGGAGGTCTCGCCGGCGGTGACGCGGTCGGGGTTGAGCTGGACGTCGATGGGCGCCCGGGTGGCGCTCGCGGTGGCCTGTGGGGAGGTGGTCGCGGTCGTGGTGGGACTCCCTGTGGGCGAGCCTGTGGGTTCGGTCGAGGCGTCGGCTGTGCAGCCGACGACGCCGATCATGACGATGGCACCTGCGCACGCGACTTGCCTGACCCTGAGCACGGCCGCACCCCACTCCGCCGACTTCCCTTAGCATCCACCAGAATTGTGGATACCGCCCCACCTGATACCCAGAAAATCTAGGTAAATCCATGACCAATGATCATGATTTACGCCAATGTCGATACTCGTCAAGGGTGCCAGGGTTGCCGGGGCCTGAGGAGCGTTTTACTCTTCTACGCGATCAGACGGCGTGTCGGCCCAGCGCTCGCCCACTGCGCGCAGGCTGACCAGGCGGACGTCGTCGCCGCCCTCCCGGTCGATGTGGATCTCCAGCCGGTCCTCCGACAGGCCCTCCACCAGGCCCTCGCCCCACTCGACGACCGTGACCGACTCCTCCAGCGAGGCGTCCAGGTCGAGGTCGTCAACCTCAAGGTCCCCGCCCAGCCGGTACGCGTCCGCGTGCACGAGCGGCGGCCCCTCGCACAGCGACGGATGCACGCGGGCGATGACGAACGTGGGCGAGGTGATCGGGCCGCGGACCTTCAGGCCTTCGGCGATCCCCTGGACCATCGTGGTCTTCCCGGCGCCCAGCGGGCCGGACAGCACCAGCAGGTCTCCCGCGCGCAGCCGGGCGGCCAGCCGCGCGCCGTACGCGCGCATGTCCTCGGCGGTGGCGAGCCTTTCCACTAGATCTCCTTGATCAGATCGCGCAGCGCCTCGTTGATCACGGCGGGGCGCTCCAGCTGGATGAGGTGCGAGGTGTCGGCCACCTCGGTGAAGCTCGCCCTGGGCAGCGCCTCGGCCATCGCCCTGCCGTGCTCGGGCGGGGTGAGCCAGTCCTTGTCGCCCACCAGGATCGCGGTCGGCACCGGGTCGAGCACGTGCAGCGCCGAGAGCTTGTCGTGGTCCATGAGCGCCGGGTAGAAGTTCGCGAACACCTCGGTCGGGGTGGCGCGGATCATCGACTCGGCGAAGTCGACCAGGGTCGGGCTGACGTTCTTGGAGTCGCCGAAACCGACGAAGCGGGTGATCAGGAAGGCGATGTCGCTGCCGGCGTGGCGGGTCTTGTCCACGAAGGAGCCGCGCTTGCCGAGCAGGGAGATCGTGCCCGGTGCGATCTTGTGGACCGCCTTGGAGACCATCGCGGGCAGGCCCAGCGTCAGCTCGGCCAGCTTTCCCGCGCTGGTGGCCATGAGCGAGACGGCGCGGATCTTGTCGCCGAACAGCTCGGGGTGGCGGTCGGCCAGCGCCATGATGGTCATGCCGCCCATCGAGTGGCCGACCAGCACGCACGGGCCGGGCACGAAGCGCTCCAGCACCTCGGCCAGGTCGTCGCCGAGCCGGTCGATCGTGCTGTCCTCGGGGGCGGCGCGCTGTGAGCGGCCGTGTGAGCGCTGGTCCCACAGCACCAGGCGGTAGTCCTCACGCAGGTCGCGGCGCTGGTAGTGCCAGGACTCCAGGTTGAGGCAGTAGCCGTGGCACAGCACGATCGTCAGCGGCGCGTCCTCGGGGCCGTCGATCTGCACGTGCAGGTCGATGCCGTCGGAGGTGGTGTGGGTGCGCTCTCGGCCGCGCAGCTCGCCGAAGGGCTCGCTGGCCTCGGAGTCGGGGCGCAGCCTGATCCGGCCCACCGCGAGGCGCTTGGCCAGGGCCAGCCCCGCGACGCCCGCCGAAGCGGCGCCGACGATCGCGCCGGCGATCCCAACCTTCCGCCGTGTTGTCGTCGTCATGTCCCCTCATAAACTCTCGGCACGCGTGCGCCGATCTTCGTCACGATCTCATGCGTGATCGTGCCGAGGTTATCCGCCCATTCCTGCAAGGTGGCCTCGCCGTCCTTGCCAGGTCCGAACAGGACGACCTCGTCCCCTGCGGCGATGACGTCGTCATCGACGTCGATCATGAACTGGTCCATGCACACCCGGCCGGCGATCGCCCTGCGACGGCCTCCCGCCAGCACCTCGACCCGCCCCGTCGCGTGTCTGAGGATCCCGTCGGCGTACCCGAGGGGAACCAGGCCAAGCGTTGTCTCGCGATCTGTGACATAAAGGTGCCCATAGGACACTCCGGAATTCTCCGGCATGCGCTTGGCCAGGGCGAGCCTGGCCACCAGGGTCATCGCCTGGCGCAGACCGAAATCACCCCGCTCGGGGATCGGGCTCAGGCCGTAGAGGGCGATGCCCGGCCGTACCAGATCGAAGCGGGCGCGCGGCACGTCGACCAGCGCGGCGGAGTTGGCGATGTGCCTGATCACGTGGGAGCCGCTGAGACCCGCCTGGTCGGCCATCTTGAGCGCCTGGTCGAAGGCGTCGAGCTGCGCCTCGATCGAGGGGTGGCCGGGGATGTCGGCGCAGGCGAAGTGGGACCACAGGCCCACGACCTCGACGGCGCCCTCGGCCCGCAGCGCCGCCGCGGCGGCCAGCAGCTCGGGCCAGGCGGCGAGCGGCGAACCGCCCCTGCTCATGCCCGTGTCGGCCTCCAGGTGCACCTTCGCGGTGATGCCGGTGGCACGCGCCGCGGCGGCCATCTCCCCCAGCAGCCCCGTCTCCGCCGCCGACAGCTCGACGTCCGCGCGCAGCGCCTCCTCGTACGGCCCGCCCCGCGTCAGCAGCCACGACGTGACCGGAGCGGTGATCCCGGCGGCCCGAAGCGCCAGCCCCTCGCTCAGCGTGGCGGTGCCCAACCGGCCCACCCCCGCGTCGAGCAGGGTCCGCGACACCCGCACCAGCCCGTGCCCGTAGGCGTCGGCCTTGACCACGCCCATCAACGCGGCGCCGTCGGCGTGCTCGGTGAGCACGGCGACGTTGTGCCTGATGGCGGACAGATCGATGCGGGCCTCGGCAGGAGATGTCATCTTTCCAGTGTGTCAGCTGGACTCGATGCTTGAGCGAGGTTCGATCGCAGCCCGCTTGCAGCTAGGAGAGCGACCTGATCGCCGCCGGGATCGCGGCGGCCACGTCCGCGGTGACCAGCGGCGCCCCGTCGGCGGCCAGCCGTCCGGCCAGCCCGTGCAGGTACGCCCCGCACGACCCGGCGTCATAACAGCTCAGCCCCTGGGCCAGCAGCGCCCCCGCCACCCCGGCCAGCACGTCGCCGGTGCCGCCCGTGGCCAGCGCCGGGGTGCCCGTGCGGTTGACCCGCACCGGCCTGTCCTGCTCGGCCACCAGCGTCGTGGAGCCCTTGAGCAGCACCGTCACGCCGAGGTCGGCCGCCGCCCGGCGGGCGTGCTCCAGCCTGCTCGCCTCGACGCGCTCGCGCGGGACCCGCATCAGCCGCGCCAGTTCCCCGGCGTGCGGCGTGATCAGCACGGGCGCGCTGCGGCGCAGCAGCGTGGGGTCGCGCGAGACCAGCGTGAGCGCGTCGGCGTCCACCAGCACGGGCACGTCGCTGGCCAGCACCCTCCTGGCCAGCTCGTGGGCGAAGTCGCCGGTGCCGAGCCCGGGGCCGAGCACCCACGCCTGCACGCGGCCGACGCCGTCGAGCGAGGGCTCGCGCAGCTCGGTGATGACCGCCTCCGGCCAGTGGGAGCGCACCTGCGCCACGGGCGCGGCGGTGCCCACGTAGCGCACCATCCCGGCCCCGGCGTGCAGCGCCCCGCCGACGGCCAGCACGGCGGCGCCCGTGTATTCCTCGCTGCCCGCGGCCACGCCCACCACGCCTCTGCGGTACTTGTCGGACTCCGCGCCCGGCTCCGGCAGCAGGTCGGCGACGTCACCGTCGGTGAGCGCCGCGACGTCCGGATCCGGCAGGTACGCGCCCAGCCCGATGTCGACCAGCTCCAGCCGCCCGGTGTAGCCGGCGCCGGGGTCGATCAGCAACCCGGTCTTGCAGGCGCCCATCGTGACCGTCACGTGCGCCTGTATAGCGGCCCCAGGCACCCGGCCCGTGCTCGCGTCCACCCCGGACGGCACGTCCACGGCGACCACCAGCCCCGGCCCCTGGTTCGCCCGCGCCACGGCCTTCGCGTACGGCTCGCGCAGCGCCCCCGTCACCCCGATCCCGACCAGCCCGTCGACGACCAGGTCCGCCCGGTCCACGGCCTCGATGCCGCGCACCCGCCCGCCCGCCTGCCGCAGGGCCGCCAGCCCGGCCTCGTGCACCTTGCTGCCCGCCAGGACCGCCTCGACCTGGGCGCCGCGCCGCGCCAGCCGTACGCCGGCATAGAGGGCGTCGCCGCCGTTGTCGCCGCTGCCGACGAGCAGGACTACCCGCGCCCCGTAGACGCGCCCGAGCATGGCGGCGCAGCAGGCTGCCAGGCCGGCGGCGGCGCGCTCCATCAGCGTCCCGTCGGGCAGGCGCGCCATGAGCGCCTGCTCGGCGGCCCTGATCTGATCGGCGGTGTAGGCGGTAAGCATGATCAGAAGCTATCCCTCCGCGATCACATAGGCCATCGCCACACCGGCGTCGTGCGAGAGCGAGAGGTGCCAGCGTTTGACGCCCAGGCCGTAGGCGACCTCGGCGGCCTTGCCGCGCACGCGCAGCTCTGGCCGGCCGTTCTCGTCGCAGACGACCTCGGCCTCCAGGTGGCCGAGGCCGTCGGGCGCGCCGAGGGCCTTGGCGACGGCCTCCTTGGCGGCGAAGCGGGCGGCCAGGGAGTGGACGGCCCGGCCCTTCTGCTCGTCCTCGGTGAACAGCCTGCCGCGCAGCCCCGGGGTGCGCTCCAAGGCCGCCGCGAACCGCTTGACGTCCACCACGTCCACCCCGATGCCCAGGATCATGTCTCCAGGCTAGGGCAGGCGGGTCGCGAGGCCGTCGAGGATGCGGTCCACGCCGTAGCGGAAGTCCCGGTCGCGCATCGCCGCGGGGCCGCCGCCGTCCTTCAGGATGTGCTCGTCCAGCGCCTGGAGCCGGGGCAGCTCCCGGTTGGTCTCCGCGGCCGCCGCGCGGATCTGGGCCTCCAGCTCCTCCTCGGTCTGGCCGAGCCTGGCCAGCATCGACAGCAGCGCCGCCTCGGAGGTCGACATCCCGATGACGTAGGAGATGAGCGTGCTCATGGCCTGGCTGGCCTCGTCGAGCTCGAACCCGGCCTGGTTGAAGATGGCCAGCATGCGGTCGGTCTGACGCATCAGGTTGGGGCCGAGCTCGGCCAGGCCGACCTGGCCCAGGACCGAGGCCACCCACGGGTGGCGCAGGATCATCGAGCGCAGGCTGTCGGCGCACGCGAACGCCGCCTCCCGCCAGTCGCCGCCGGCCTCGGGCACGCGCAGCTCGCCGTACACCTCGTCGACGACGAGCTCGATGAGCTCGTCCTTGTTGGCGACGTGGCGGTACAGAGAGGTGGCGCCGGCGTTGAGCCGGGTGCCGAGCGTGCGCATGCTGAGGTTGTCCATGCCCTCTTCATCGAGGAGCTTCACGGCCTCCGCCACGATGCGCTCACGGCTGAGGGCGGGTTGCTGCTGCTGGCGGCGCGGGCGCGTCCACACCGAGGGGATGGGCTGCTTCTGGGCGGGCATGTGAAACTCCTCTCACGTGCCCACCAGCATAGCGCACGACGTACGCGGGATGCGAACGTTCTGGATGCCCGCGCACGTCGTTCACGTCAGAAGCCGCCCCGGTGCCAGGGTCCCCAGATGGCGAACGACACGCCCTGGTTCGACTGGATGTTGACGTAGAGGGTCCGCCCGCCGGGGCCGAAGGTCGAGCCCGCGAACTCCGCCCCAGGATCGCCCGCCACGGGCGCCAGCCGGGCGAAGTCGAAGATCTCACCGCGCCGGGTCAGGCCGCGCAGGAAGTTGTCGCCTGCGCCGTCCTCGCACAGCACCAGCGTGCCGCGCGGGCTGGCGGTGACGTTGTCGGGCAGGTCCAGGACGGTTGAGCCGGGCGACTCGTAGGCGAGCTTCAGCCGGCCGCTCCACGTCTCGTACGCCCAGACCTGCCCTCGGCCCTTCCCGAACCCGGACGGCGGCGTGTCGCCGGTGGCGCCGCCCTGGGTGGAGACGAAGTAGACGGTGCCGTGGTGATGGACGGCGCCCTCCAGGCGGGAGAAGATCGCCGCGCCCTGGTCGAGCCCCTGCCGGCTCACCGCCCGCACCGCCGTGTCGTTGGACGGCGTGCCGGTGAACTCCGGGTCCGGCTCGGCGATCTCCACCCAGCGGGTCCGGTAGACGGCGCCGGCGGGCTGTCCCGCCGACAGATCCTTCCCGTCCTCATCCCGTACGGCCAGCATCTCCAGCCGCCCGCCGTCCAGGATGCGCCCGGCCCTGAGCGGATGCTTCGGCGGAAGGTAACGGTAGAAGCCGGACGGGAAGCCGAAGTTGTCCTCGGTGAGGTACAACGCCCCGCTGACCGGGTCGAAGGCCGCCGACTCGTGCGCGAAGCGCCCCGCCGACCGGATCGGCACCGGCCGCGCGACACCGGTGATCGGCACCTCGAACACGTAGCCGTGCTTCTGGGTGAGCTTGGAGTTGTCACCCCCGGAGAAGTCGTTGCCCACGTCCGGCCCGTTGACCGTCTCCTCGCAGGTCACCCAGGCGCCCCACGGCATCGGACCGCCCGAGCAGTTCATCATCGTGCCGTTGAGCGAGGGCCCGCCGGCCAGCACCTCCCCGTACGGGGTCACCCGCAGGGTCGCGGTGCCGCCGCCGGCGGCCGGATCGTAGGCCCTGGCCGGGTCGCCGAACGCGCCGACCGGCCCGTTGACCTCGTGGTTGCGGACCAGGATCGTGCTGCCGCGCGGGCCGCGGAAGGCGGCCATGCCGTCGTGCCTGCCCGGCACCCTGCTGCCGTCGGGGAAGGTCTCGCCCGCCGCGTTGAACGAGCGGTAGCGGAAGCCGTCCGGCAGGAAAAGCCTGACGAGGCCGTCCCGGGCGTCGGGCACCGGCCTGAGCGGGCCGTAGCCGGGCACCGGCCGTACGCCGCCCCGGGCGCCGGCCTCGGCGACCCCGGCGAACGGTCCGGCGACACCCGCCGCGACGGCCCCGGCTCCAGTGAGAAAGCGACGTCGATCCATAGTGCAGACCTTCCGTGACGTTGTTCACCGGATGTTAAGGTGCGCGGAAGATCGTGGCCTATGTCAGACCTCGCCAAGGGGGTACATCATTCCCCGTACCAAGCTCCGGTAATCCCCGTGTTTTATCCACAGGCTGTGGAGAGGTTCGCGGGGCACCCCTGGAGACCCGGTTTGTACGCCGTCGCTACGCTGCCAACGTGAACAACGGCTACGTGGAACTGAGCAGGGAGCAGTGGAGCGATCTCCGCAAGAACACGCCCTTGACTCTCACCGCAGACGAGCTGGAAGCCCTTCGCGGCGTCGATGATCCCATCGATCTCGCCGAGGTCACCGACATCTACCTCCCACTCACCCGGCTGCTCAACCTGCACTACACCGGGTCCAAGCAGCGCAGCAACGTGCTGAGCGCCTTCCTCGGCAAGCCGGGGCCGCGCGTGCCGTACGTGCTGGGGATCGCCGGAAGCGTCGCGGTCGGCAAGTCGACGACGGCGCGGCTGCTGCACACGCTGCTGGCCCGCTGGCCGGAGCACCCCAAGGTCGGGCTGCTGACCACCGACAGTTTCCTCTACCCCAACAAGGTTCTCGAAGCCAAGGGCATCATGCACCGCAAGGGCTTCCCGGAAAGCTACGACCGGCGGGCGCTGGTGCGGTTCGTGGCCGAGGTGAAGGCGGGCATGGGCGAGGTACGCGCCCCGGTCTACAGCCACCTGGAATACGACATCGTCCCCGGGGCCCACCAGATCGTGAAAGACCCCGACATCTTGATCATCGAGGGGCTCAACGTCCTGCAGCCGGCTCCCCCGACCTCACTGGCCGTCAACGACTACTTCGACTACTCCATCTACGTGGACGCGAAGGTCGAGGACATCAGGACCTGGTACGTCGACCGTTTCCACAAGCTGCGCAGAACCGCCTTCGAAGACCCCAAGTCCTACTTCAAGTACATCGCCGAACTCTCCTACGAAGAGGCCACCGACTTCGCCGTCAACGTCTGGCGCGACATCAACGAGCGGAACCTGGTGGAGAACATCGCCCCCACCCGCGGCCGCGCCGACCTGGTCCTGCAGAAGGGCGCCGACCACTCGATCAGGCGGATACGGCTGCGCCGTACGTGAAGTCGTCGCCCCCGCTCTCCCCCATCACGTAGACGGCGAAGCGACCCTGGCAGCCCTGGTCGTCGATGTCGGCGAACCAGCAGTCCTCGCCGTCGACGTGGCAGATGCGAATTGACATGGGCACAGCCTGGAGGGACCCGTTCAACAGAACGTCAACGTCGAATCTACGACAATGGCCCCGTGCTACATCTTCGATTGATCTGCCCGCCCAGCCGTACGGACGAAGCGCTGAGCGTGCTGGAGGAGTGCCTGGGCGTCACCAACATCGTGGTGCTGCCCGGCGCCGCCCGCGAGCCCGCCGGCGACCTCATCTTCTGCGACACCGCGCGGGAGTCGGCCAACGAGGCCCTGTCCAGGCTCAAGTGGCTGGAGGACGAAGGATCGATCGCGATCGAGCACATCGACCTGTCCCTGTCCAGGGTCGCCGAGGAGGCGGTCGAGGAGGCGCCGGGCGACCCCGACGACGCCGTGGTCTGGGAGGAACTGTCCCAGCGGGTGCACAACGACTCCCGGATCACGTGGGCGTACCTGGCGTTCCTGGCCATCGCCACGCAGCTGGCCGGCATCGGCGCGCTGCAGAACTCGCCCATCCTCATCGTCGGCGCGATGGTGCTCGGGCCCGAGTTCGGCGCGGTCGCGGCGATCTGCTTCGGGCTCCTGCTGCGCCGGTGGCACCTGGTGATCGAGGCGCTGCGGACGTTGTTCATCGGCTTCACCGTCGCGATCGCGATCACCTTCGCCTGCGCGCTGGTCTCCCACTGGCTCGGCTGGATCGACATCACGAACCTCGACATCAACGACGAGGTGAAGTTCATCGTGAAGCCGGACCGCTGGTCGTTCATCGTCGCGCTGCTGGCCGGCGTCGCCGGTGTGCTGTCGATCACCTCGGGCAAGTCCTCGGCGCTGATCGGCGTCTTCATCTCGGTCACCACCGTGCCCGCCGCCGGATACCTCGCCGTGGCGCTCGCGGTGGGTGACTGGGCGGAGGTGGCCGGTCCGGTCTGGCAGCTCGCGGTCAACATCTTCGGCATGGTCCTGGCCGGCACCGTCACCCTCCTGATCCAGCGCAGAGTCTGGCCTCAAGTAGGACGCCACTCCTCCGATTGAAGGAGGCCAGGGCATGGCCACGGAGGGTAGTGTCCGGATCATGCACATCCTCGCTACCGAGGGGCTGACCAAACGCTTCCCGACCGTCACCGCGCTCGACCGGCTCACGGTGGACGTCGGAACCGGCGTCACCGGCCTGGTCGGCGCCAACGGCGCGGGCAAGTCGACACTGATCAAGATCCTCCTGGGCCTGCTGCCGCCTTCCGCGGGCGGCGCCAAGGTGCTCGATCTCGACGTGACCACGCAGGGCACCCAGATCCGCCGCATCGTCGGCTACATGCCCGAGCACGACTGCCTGCCGCCCGACGTGTCGGCCACCGAGTTCGTCGTCCACCTCGCCCAGATGTCCGGGCTGCCGCGCACCGCCGCCCGCGAGCGCGCCGCCGACGTCCTGCGCCACGTGGGGCTGGCCGAAGAGCGCTACCGCGCCATGGGCGGCTATTCCACCGGCATGAAGCAGCGGGTCAAGCTGGCGCAGGCGCTCGTACACGATCCTAAGATGATCTTCCTGGACGAGCCCACCAACGGCCTCGACCCGCGCGGGCGCGACGAGATGCTCGCGCTGATCCGCCGCATCGGCACCGAGTTCGGGATCAGCGTCCTGGTCACCAGCCACCTGCTGGGCGAGCTGGAGCGCATCTGCGACCACGTGATCGTCATCGACGCCGGCCGCCTGCTGCGCTCCTCAGCCATCACCGAGTTCACCCAGGCCACGCAGAGCCTCACCGTCGAGGTCGAGGAGGGCGTGCAGCCCCTGGCCGAACGGCTGGCGGAGCACGGCCAGCAGGTCACCCAGCACGGCCGCCTGCTGCTGGTCAAGGTGAGCGGACCGGAGACCTTCGACGCCATCCGCGACGCCGTGGTCGACCTCGACCTGTGCCTCATCCGGATGGAGCAGGGCCGCCACCGCATCGAGGACGTCTTCAGGGAGGAGGCCGCGGATGTCGTCTGAGATCTATGACATCGGCTACCGCCACTACGACGGGCCGCGACTGGGCCCCGGCTACGCGACGCGGGCGCTGACGCTGCACAGCCTGCGCGGCATCTTCGGCCTCGGCCGTACGGCCCGCAGCAAGATCATGCCGTTCCTGCTCGCCATCATCATGCTGCTGCCCGCGGTCGTGAGCATCGCCATGATGGCCCTGCTCCAGCAGCGCGGCATGGCCTACAGCGCGTTCGCGGTGATCATGCAGCCGGTGATCGCCATCTTCCTGGCCGCGCAGGCGCCCACCGTGGTCGCCCCCGACCTGCGCTACCGCGTGCTGCCGCTCTACCTCTCGCGGCCGGTCGCGGTCGTGCAGTACGTCAGCGCCAAGGTCATCGCGATGACGGCCGCGCTGTTCATGCTGGTGGCGCTGCCGCTCACGCTCATCTACGTCGGCGAACTGCTCATCGACCTGCCGGGGCCGCCGCAGACCAAGGAATACCTGGGCGCGCTGACCGTGGCGCTGCTGCTGTCGGTGCTGCTGACCGCTTTCGGTCTGGCGCTGGCCTCGCTCACGCCCCGGCGCGGGCTCGGCGTGGCCTCGGTCATCGCCGTCTACCTGCTGTCGCTGGCCGCCGTACCGGTCATCTACGGAACGCTGCTCTCGCTGAACGAGGACGCCGCGGCCCGGTGGGCATGGCTGCTCAACCCGTTCTGGCTGCTGGACGCGGTCCAGGTGTGGCTGTTCGGCAGCACGCCCAACTCCGAGGGCGGATACCCGCCCGGCCCGGCCCCCGCGCTGATCACACTCGCGCTGATCGCCTTCGCCATCGGCGTGCTGGCCCTGCGCTACCGGAAGGCGGCGGCCCAATGAAACTCGAGCTCTCCCAGGTCTCGCGCTGGTACGGCAACGTGGTGGCCGTCAACGACGTCACCATGACGATCGGGCCCGGCGTGACCGGCCTGCTCGGGCCCAACGGCGCGGGCAAGTCGACGCTCCTGCACATGATGGCCGGGTTCCTGGGCCCGTCCGGAGGCAGCGTCACGCTCGACGGCACCAAGGTGTGGAAGAACCATCGCATCTACCGCAACATCGGCCTCGTGCCCGAGCGCGAAGGCGTCTACGGCTTCCTCACCGGCTGGCAGTTCGTGCTGTCGGCCGCCAAGCTCCACGGCCTGTCCGACCCCATCAGCGCCGCCCAGAAGGCGCTGGCCACGGTCGAGATGGAAGGGCCCAAGGACCGCCGCGTCGAGACGTACTCCAAGGGCATGCGCCAGCGCGTCAAGGTCGCCGCCGCCCTCGTGCACGACCCCGAGGTGCTGCTGCTCGACGAGCCGTTCAACGGCATGGACCCGCGCCAGCGCATGCACCTGATGGACCTCATCCGGGCCATGGGCACCGCAGGCAAGACCATCCTGTTCAGCTCGCACATCCTCGAAGAGGTCGAGCGGGTCGCCCAGCACATCGAGGTGCTCGTCGCCGGGCGCCACGCCGCCTCCGGCGACTTCCGGCAGATCCGCCGCCTGATGACCGACCGCCCGCACCTGTTCCGCATCAAGTCCAGCGACGACAGGAAGCTGGCCGCCGCGCTCATCGTGGACGCCTCCTCCGGAGGCGTCACGCTCGGCCCCGACGGCCTGGAGGTGCAGGCGGTGGAATTCCGCCGCTTCGCCTGGCTCCTGCCGCGCGTCGCCCGCGCCGAGGGCATCAACCTGCACCAGGTCTCCCCCGTCGACGAGGACCTGGAGAGCGTCTTCTCCTACCTGATCAACCGGAGCACCTGATGAACACCGTGGTTGCCGGGATCACCTACCGCGCGCTGCTCGGCAGGCGGCGCATCCTGCTGCTGCTCCTGCTGCCGCTCGCGCTCATCGGCCTGGCCGTCCTGCTGCGCCTGACCGGCGGCGCCGACCAGCGCTCGGCCATCCTGCTCATGCAGAACTTCGCGATCGCCACCATGCTGCCGCTGCTCGGCCTGATCGCCGGCACCGGCGTCATCGCACCCGAGATCGACGACGGCACCATCATCCACCTGATGTCCAAGCCGATCTCCCGGCCGGTGATCGCCCAGACGAAGTTCCTGGTCGCCGCCTCCATGCTGGCCGTCTTCGCCGCCGTCCCCACCTACTTCGCCGCCTGGCTGCTGGTGCGCAACGAGGACGGCATCGCCTTCGGGTTCGCCCTGGGCTCCCTGCTCGGCGGCATCGCGTACGCGGCCCTGTTCCTGCTGCTCGGCGTCCTCACCCGCCACGCGGTCACGATCGGCGTCATCTACGCGCTGATCTGGGAAGGCATGGTCGGCAGCTTCGTCAAGGGCGCCCAGAACTTCTCCATCCAGCAGTGGGCCCAGGCGATCGCCGACCAGATCTCCACCTCGGCGTTCATCGACCAGACCGCGGTGACGATCGGCTGGGCCATACCGGCCATCGTGATCGTCACGGTCGGCGCCGTCGTCTGGGCGGGGCTGCGGCTGCGCGCCTTCTCCCTCACCGGAGACGAGTGAGACACTCCCCTGCGTGGGGACGGAGATCATCGTCGCGTTGATCGGCCTGGCCGGCGGTCTACTGACCGCCGGCCTCGGCTTCTACCAGTGGCGCAAGAGCCACCCGGGCGGGCCCAGGTGCGGGTCTATCCCGATGGGCGGGTGGAATGAGGAAAGGGGCACGGCGCCCGCCGTACCCCTTTGAAAAACCTCTACGAGCAGGACGTGCGGACCACGTCGGCCAGGCGGCCCGCGACCTGCGAGGCCTGGTCCTCCGACGAGGCCTCGACCATGACCCGGATCATCGGCTCGGTGCCGCTCGGCCGGATGAGCACCCGGCCGGTCTCGCCCAGTTCGGCCTCTGCCGCGGCCACGGCGGCGACCAGTTCGGGCACCGACGCCTTGCCCTTGTCGACGTCCTTGACGTTGATGAGGATCTGCGGCAGCGCCGTCATCGCCGAGGACAGCTCACGCAGCGTCTTGCCGGTCCGCGCGACCACCGACAGCAGGTGGAGCGAGGTCAGCAGGCCGTCACCGGTGGTGGCGTGGTCGAGCATGATGACGTGGCCCGACTGCTCACCGCCGAGGTTGTAGCCGTTGGCCTTCATGCGCTCGAGAACGTAGCGGTCGCCCACCGCGGTCTCGATCACGTTGATCCCGGCCTCGCGCATGGCCAGCTTGAAGCCGAGGTTCGACATCACGGTCGCCACCACGGTGTCGTTGGCCAGCGTGCCCTCGTCGTGCATCGCCCTGGCCAGCACCGCCATGATGCGGTCGCCGTCGACGATCGCACCCGTGTGGTCGACCGCTAGGCAGCGGTCGGCGTCGCCGTCGTAGGCGACCCCGAGGTCGGCGCCGCGCGAGATGACCACCTGCTGGAGCTTGTCCAGGTGGGTCGAGCCGTAGCCGTTGTTGATGTTGAGCCCGTCGGGCCTGGCGCCGATCGCCTCCACCCGGGCGCCCGCGCGTACCAGCGCTTCCGGCGCCACCATGTGCGCCGCGCCGTGCGCGCAGTCGACCACCACGTTCAGCCCGTCAAGGCTGCCCTGGACGGTGGTCAGCAGGTGCGAGATGTAGCGGTCCGCCTCGCCGTAGGCGTCTCTGACCCGGCCTACGGCCGAGCCGACGGGCCGGTTCCACGCCTCACCGAGCCGCCGCTGGATCTCGTCCTCGACCGCGTCGGACAGCTTGAAGCCGCCCCTGGCCAGGAACTTGATGCCGTTGTCCGGCGCCGGGTTGTGCGAGGCCGACAACATCACGCCGATGTCGGCGCCGAGCGCGGCCGTGAGGTGGGCGACGGCCGGGGTGGGCAGCACGCCGAGGCGCAGCACATCCACTCCGGACGACGCGAGGCCGGCGACCACCGCGGCCTCCAGGAATTCACCTGAAGCCCGGGGGTCCCGGCCTACGACCGCGACAGGCCTCTTGTGGCCGGTCGCGGCGAACGCGCCCGCATCGCCGAGGACGTGAGCCGCCGCGACCGAAAGGTCCATGGCGAGCTCGGCCGTGAGGTCGCGACCCGCGACCCCACGCACCCCGTCGGTGCCGAAAAGGCGCCCCACTTAGCGCTTGCTGTACTGCGGAGCCTTGCGGGCCTTCTTGAGGCCGTACTTCTTCCGTTCCGTGGCGCGCGCGTCACGGGTGAGGAAGCCGGCCTTCTTCAGCGGCGGGCGGTTGTTCTCCGGGTCCAGGGCGTTCAGCGCGCGGGACAGGCCCATGCGCAGAGCACCGGCCTGGCCGGTCACGCCGCCACCGTCGATGCGGGCGATGACGTCGAAGGCCTCCTCGGCACCGAGCACCACGAAGGGCTCGTTGACGATCTGCTGGTGGACCTTGTTCGGGAAGTAGGCATCCAGCGAACGACCGTTGATCGTCCACTTGCCGGTGCCGGGGACGATGCGCACGCGGGCGATCGCCTCCTTGCGGCGGCCGGTGCCGTACGAGTTGCCCGTGGTGACGGGCTTACGCACGGGGGCGTCGGCGCTGGCGGCGGATTCGGTGGTGTACTCGGACGGGAACTCCTCGGTGGAGAAGTCCTCCTGCTCGGCCTCGACGACGGCCGTCTCGACACCGGTGGGCTCAGCCACGGTTCTCCTCTAAATCTTTCGAACTACTACTGGGCGATCTGGGTGATCTCGAACGGCACGGGCTGCTGGGCCTGGTGCGGGTGCTCGGAACCCGCGTAGACCTTGAGCTTCTTCGCCATCTTCCGGCCGAGGGAGTTCTTGGGGAGCATGCCCTTGACGGCCTTCTCGACCGCCCTGTCGGGGCGCTTCTCCATGAGCTCGCCGTAGGTCACGGAACGCAGACCGCCCGGGTAGCCCGAGTGGCGGTAAGCCTTCTTCTGCTCAAGCTTGTTACCGCTCAGCGCGATCTTCTCCGCGTTGATGACGATGACGAAGTCACCGG
Organism: Nonomuraea endophytica; assembly: GCF_014203235.1. GTDB lineage: Bacteria > Actinomycetota > Actinomycetes > Streptosporangiales > Streptosporangiaceae > Nonomuraea > Nonomuraea endophytica. The sequence goes on from NZ_JACHIN010000001.1 coordinate 590,017, forward strand.
TGTCGACGTGGTTGGCGAAGATCGGCTTGTGCTTGCCGCGGAGCAGGGTCGCGACGTGGCTGGCCAGCCGGCCCAGCACGACATCGGTCGCGTCGATGACGTACCACTGACGTTCGACGTCAGCGGGCTTCGGTGAGTACGTGCGCACGGTCGTTAGCCTTATCTTGCTCGGCGTCTTCTTACCGCTGCCGGAATCGGTCAGCGCCTTTGTCGGTCGGTGCGGGCGCACGACAGCCCGGACCTTCCGTCTCCCTGCCTCAACAGGCTTCATGGGAGATGACGCCGGACGCGCCGCGCATCGGTCGCTCTGGACCTATGCACACAACGATTGACTAGGCTACCTCACTCCAAGAGCTACCGGTAACCAGCGCCGAGTCTACCCGACACAGAACGGTTCTATTTCGTTTCCCGGCAATCCCTTCTTTACCACCACCGCTCATCCCTATCGTTGGCTCCGGCATGTGGCAGAGCATTCACACCCGGCTGACCCAGCGGACTTTCCGGCGCCGGAACCATCTGGGGGTGCTGGCGTGCCTCTCTGCCGCGGTCTTCGCCGGCGTGCTGATCGGCCGCCTGACCGACGCCGCGCCGCCGGCCGAGCAGCTCTACCTCAACGACAGCGTGCCGCCCGCGGCGGCGACAGCCGTACCGACGCCGAAGAAGCAGCAGTTCGCGGCCCCGATCCCGCGCGAGACCACCCCCTCGCAGCCGCACGGCCGCGCGACCGCCAAGCCGCTGCCCTCGCCGTCGAGCGAGATCTCCGGCTTCTTCCCGCAGGACCACCCCACGCAGATCCTCGGCGATCCCGTGGTACGGCTGGAGCCCGAGTTCGCCCGCCGCGTGGTCGTCCTCACCAACAGCGCCAGGGTCAAGAAGGGCTGCCGGCCGCTGCGCGTCGACACCCGCCTGACCCGGTCGGCCCGCGCCCACTCCAAGGAGATGGCCACCGAGGGCAAGCTCGACCACGTCTCGCCCGACGGTTCCTCGCCGTGGGAGCGGATGGAGCGCGCGGGCTACCGCCAGGGCGCCGCCGAGAACATCGGCAGCGGCTACACCACCCCCGACGAGGCGGTCAGCGGATGGCTGACCAACCGCTCCCACCGGGGCAACATCCTCAACTGCGACATCGTCGCCATCGGCGTCGGAGTCGCCAACGGGCCGACCGGCCTGTGGTGGACCCAGGACTTCGGCTACCGCTGACGCGGTAATCTCCCGGCATGGGTTTCCCCAAGAAGCGATCGACCGGCGGCGAAGACGAGGCCTCGGCCGCGACCGAGACCACACGGCAGAGCACCATGTGGAGCCCCTACGACGAGGGACCGCGCTCCCGGGGGCCGCTGTGGTTCGCACTGGGCGGACTGGCCGTGCTCGGGCTGCTCGCCGGCGGCCTCGTCATCATGTGGAACACCAAGACTCCCGGCCAGGCCGAGACGGCGCGCCGTACCTCCGCGCCGCTGCCGTCGGCGCCGCCCGGCGAGTTCGGCTTCGCCGGCGACCGTAAGAACGATCCGGAGCCGCTGACGGTCAAGGAGCTCTTCGCCCAGAAGAAGTTCACGGTGGAGGGACGCTCCTACGAGATGACCATCACCAAGACCGACAAGAAGTGCGGCGACGCCGCCAACGGCGAGAAGCTGGCCAAGGCCCTGAAGTCCGGCAAGTGCACCCAGGTGGTCCGCGCCAGCTTCCGCGACAAGGCCGGCAAGGTCATCGGCACCATCGGCGTCGCGAACCTCAACAACACCGCCTCCGCCAAGAAGGTCGCCGCCGCGGGCGGCAAGGACAAGCGCTCGGTGTACGTGAAGGCGCTGCCCGGCAAGGACGCGGTCACCAAGTACATCGGATCGGGCTCCGGCGCCGCCGAGATCTGGACCCACGGCCACTACGCGATCATGGTCTGGTTCCAGAACAAGGACGGCTCGGAACCGACCAAGAAGACCTCCAAGACTCTCGCCCAGGTGGCCGACGACATCGCGAAGGCGACCGCCTTCAAGGCCCTGGACGCCCGCTCCCTCAGCGGATACCCCGCGAACTGAATCCCCCACTGCACGCTTTTATCGGACAAATCAGGCGGTCGATCCGGCCGGGAACGCCCATACCGGCATGACGATCTCGACCTTCTCGCTAGGCTCCCTTATATGCGTGGCCAGGAACCCGGGTCCGAGCACGAGCGCGCCGAGACCGACAGCTCGGTCACTCCGGCGTCGACACCGCCGCCGAGCTTCGGCCAGCTCCTCTCACCCGCCGACGACCCAACAACCCCGCCCATCCTGTACGGCGACGCCGTAACGGAAGGTGGCGAAGGCGACCAACAGGAGACGGCGGAGCGCCTACCGTGGCCGAGTGCCGGCGGCGCCCCCATCCCCGTCTACCCAGGCCCACCCCCCAACCTCCCCGCCCCCGAACCCCCGTCGTGGCCCGACCCCCCCGGCACCACCAGACCGGCAACCGGCCGCCCCGTGCCTCTCGGCGACAACGGCGCCCTGCCCTTGCCCGGACATTCCGTTGACAGCGGAGCTCAGCCAGCAGCGGGCTTCCCCGGTGGCGGCGGCCCCCAGCACGGCCTGCCCGAGCACGGCCTGCCCGACCACGGCCTGCCCGAGCACGCGTCACCCGAGTCCGCCTTGCCCGACGACGGTCAGACCAGGCACTGGCACCCCGGCCATCTCGGCCCGCCCTCCGACACGGGCCCGCACAGCGCCTCTGCCGACCCCGGCCCGCACGGGGCGCCCCAATACGGCGCAGCCCCTAACACCGGCCCGCACGGTGCGCCCACGTCCAGTGCGCCCACGTCCGGTGCGCCCACGTCCGGTGCGCCCGCATATGGCACCCCCGGTGGCGGCGGCCCCCAGCCCACGCCGACGGACGCGCTCGGGTATCCGCCGCCGCCCAGCCCCGCCCCGGACTCCGGCACCGCGGACACCAACCCGGCCAACCCCCTGCCCGGGCCGCCGCATGCCGACGTCCGGCCGTGGAACGTTGCGCCCCCGGCCCCGGAGCCCGTACCCACCGCCGACCTGCCCGAGCTGCCCGCCTTCCCGGGCGCGAAGCCGTGGGAGGTCCCCGGCGAGGAAGCCGAGTACGACTGGTTCGCCGACCCCGAGCCCGACGACCCCCAGCTCACAAGGACCTCCTGGCCCAAGCCGGAACTCCCGTCCGACACCCCGCCCCCCGGCGACCCCACCTGGGAACCCCCGCCCGGCTTCACCGCCGCCGCGGCGGGCATGCAGGTATGGCCGTCCCCGGTAACCGACTCGTCAGTGCCCCCATGGCCGGCGGCGACCGGCGAGCCCATCCCCGGCACCGACTACGACGCCCTGGAACCCCCAGCCCCGTGGCCGGGTACGCCCGCCGTACCCGCGAACCCCCAGGACGCCCAGCACTCCGGCCCAGCCCTCCAAAACAACCCACCCCAGCCCCCCGGACACCCAGGCGGCCCACCTCAGCCCGCTGGACACCAAAGCCCACCTCAGCCACCCGCACACCCGAGCACAGGACAGAACCAGCCGCCCGGACACCAGGGCGCGGGACCGAACCAGCCCCCCGGACACCCGGGCGCCGGTCCGAATCAGCCGTCCGATCCCGGTCTCACCCTCCCGGTGGCCCGCCAGGCCGAGCCCGGCGACATCCCGGTGTGGCCGATGAAGCAGTCCGACGACACCGGCCCGCACCAGCTGCCCGAGCTCCCCTTCCCGCCCGAGGTCTGGGGCCCGAAGCCCGCGCTCCCCGCCCCGAGGCAGCCCATGGCGCTGCCCCCGGCCGATTCGGACACCCCGCCCCACGGCATCCCCGCCTTCCCCGGCCCCCGCCCTCCGGCGACGAACAACCCAGCACCCCAACAGCCACCAGTAGCCCCACCGCACAACTTCCAGCCACCGGCCCGCCAGGCCTTCGGCAACCAGCCCTTCGCCGGTCAGCAGGGTCAGACCCAGCCGGGCAGCCTGTTCACCCCGGGCGGCCCCGCCACACCCCCGCAACCAGGCCACCCCGGCCCCCAGCAACCACCGGCCAAGGGCAAGAAGGTCCTCCTGGCAGCACTGGGCGTACTGGTCCTGGCAGGCGTGGCAACCGGCGCGTTCTTCGCCTACCGGTCGATCAACGGCTCCAAGCCCGCCGACGCCGCAGCCTCACAACCCCCCGCCACCACGCAACCCTCCACCACGGCGACCACCGACCCACCGGACGACACCGCAGGTGCCTCGGTCCTGAACTCCGAGCAGACCGACCCCAAAAAGCTCGCCCTCACCGAAGCCTTCCCCGCCAAGAAGATCAAGATCGGCGGCAGGTCGTTCACCAGGGTCAAGACCAGCATGGCCGAGAACTGCGAGAAGGTCGCCGCGGGCCCGTTCGCCGACGCGCTGCGCAAGCAGGACTGCAGCCGCGTCCTGCGCGCCACGTACGTCGACAGCAAGCGCCGCTACGCCGTCACCACCGGCCTCGCGGTCCTGCCCACGAAGGAGGCGGCGGTCGAAGCCGACCAGGCCAAGAACCTCAGCCGCAACCTCTGGTTCCGCGCCCTCCCCGGCTCGGCGGGCAGCGGCGGCGACCGCATCCACATCGCCGGCGGCTACGCGGCCGGCCTGGTCTGGGGCCGCTACATCGTCTTCAGCTACGCCACCTACGCCGACGGCCACACCCCGACAGAGAAGGAAACCGGCCTAGGCAAGATCAGCGGCGGCTTCCGCGACCAAACCGCCAAGGTCCTGGAACGCCGAATAGCCGCCAGCTAACCCAACCCCCTACCCGGGACAGACATCCCCGCTCGACGCCACGAGCGGGCAACCCATGCCATCAAGAAGCACAACCTGCTCCGGCCGTGACTCTCGCCCGGAGCCGCAGGTGCGGGCAGGGAGCGCGCAGCTACGGGCGGGCCTCTCGCCTGGAGCCACGGGTTCATGGGCAGCCAAGACCCGTCTGGGCCCGCAGCCGCCTCCGGACCGCCCTGGCCGGGACGACGCGTAGAGTGGGTGGGCAGCAGCCGTACCCCCAAAGTGGGTGCGGGCGCGGGCGGGGAGGCGCGGGCGGACGCGCGTCATGGTCAGAACACACGCACCGGCTGACGGCGTGCGTCGGTGTGGAGCCGCAGCAGACATGAGGGGCGCGGCGGGCATGGCCGCGCCAGCGGACGAGCGCGGGGCGCACGTCGGGCGGTAGGGCGCGGGGAGTCCGGCGGGTGCGAAGAGTGCGGTGGGGCGGTTAGAGGGTGCGGACTCGGCGGGTGGTTGCTGCTCGGGTGGCGAGTTCGTCGGGCGCCGGGTACGTGACCTCTTCCAGGCACAGGCCGTGGGCGGGCGCCACGTGCACCCCAGAATCCCGTACGGCTGCCGCCAGCACCTCCCCCGGCCACTCCACCGCCCGACGCCCGTCACCGGCCGCCATCAACGACCCGACCAGCGCCCGGACCATGGAATGGCAGAACGCGTCCGCGACCACGGTGGCGACCAGCAGCCCGCGCCCATCCCGCACCCACTCAAGCCGCTGCAGCTCCCGAATCGTCGTAGCCCCTTCGCGCTTCTTGCAGAACGCCGCGAAGTCGTGCTCACCCAGTAGCCGCACGGCCGCCGCGTTCATGGCCTCGACGTCCAGCGACCGGGCATGCCAGACCACCTCCCGCCGCACCAACGGGTCCACCCCACCCGGCGCATCACAAACCCGGTACGCATACCGCCGGGACATAGCCGAGAATCGCGCGTCAAAGCCCTCAGGAGCCACCGAGACGCGAAATATCCGTACATCGGCGGCCAGGACCCCCGCCAACCTCCGCACAAGCGCAGCAAGCCTCTCAGCCCGTCCCGCAGGCGCACCGCCACGGGGATCCAACTGCCCCAGCGACTCCTCGTCCAGATCGACGTGCGCCACCTGCCCCCGGGCATGCACCCCGGCATCCGTCCGCCCGGCGACCGTCAGCGAGGCCGGCTCGGGCAGCCGCAGGATCCGCGTCAGCGCTTCCTCGATCTCGCCCTGCACCGTACGACGCCCCGGCTGACGGGCCCAGCCGGAGAAGTCCGTGCCGTCGTAGCCGAGGTCGAGGCGGAGCCGTACCACGATGTCATCCTCCTAAATGTCATCCTCCTGAATGCGAAACGGGCCCACACCCCCACAAGAGGGGTCCGGGCCCGTTGACGGCCTGAAAGATCAGGCCTCGTCCTTGTCCTTCTTCGCCTCGGTCTCCGTGGCGGGAGCCTCGGAAGCCTCGGGGGCCTCGTCGGCGGCGGCCTCGGGAGCCTCAGCCTCGGTGGCCTCCTCGACGACCTCGGCGGCGGCCGCGGGAGCGGCGGCTGCCTCGGCGGCCGGGGTGGTGCGCGAGACGGTGACCGGGTTCAGCTGCTCGGTGACCAGCTCGATGACCGCCATGGGCGCGTTGTCGCCCTTACGGTTACCGATCTTGGTGATCCGGGTGTAGCCACCGGGACGCTCCGCGAAAGTCACGGCGATCTCGGTGAACAGGTGGTGGACGACGCCCTTGTCCTTGACGACGGTCAGCACCTGGCGACGGTTGTGGATGTCGCCCTTCTTGGCCTTGGTGATCAGGCGCTCCGCCAGCGGGCGGACGCGCTTGGCCTTGGTCACGGTGGTGGTGAGCCGGCCGTAGCGGAACAGATCGGTGGCGAGGTTGGCCAGGATCAGCCGCTCGTGAGCCGGGCTGCCGCCAAGACGTGCACCCTTGGTGGGCTTGGGCATTGCGTTCTCCTTGAGAATGAACCCGCCCCGGCCGTACGAGGTACCGGAGTCGGGCCGCCAGGCGCCCCCGCAAAGGGGCGCCCGCGATCAACCAGTGCGAACCCCGTCACCCCGAGAGGAGCGGCGGGGACGTGCTTAGTACTGCTCGGTCTCGACGTACGCGCTGTCGTCGTCGTCGTAGCCGCCACCGGCCACCGCGCTCGGGTCGAACCCGGGCGGGGAGTCCTTGAGGGCAAGCGTCATCTCGTGGAGCTTCTGCTTGACCTCTTCGATGGACTTGGCGCCGAAATTCCTTATATCGAGCAAGTCCTGCTCGCTGCGGGCGACTAGCTCGCCCACAGTGTGGATGCCCTCGCGCTTGAGGCAGTTGTAGGAACGAACCGTGAGGTTCAGCTCCTCGATCGGCAGCGCGAGGTCGGCGGCCAGGGCCGCGTCGGTCGGCGACGGGCCGATGTCGATGCCCTCGGCCTCGACGTTGAGCTCGCGAGCCAGGCCGAACAGCTCGACCAGCGTCTTGCCGGCGGATGCCACGGCGTCGCGCGGCTTCATGGCGGCCTTGGTCTCGACGTCCAGGATCAGACGGTCGAAGTCGGTACGCTGCTCGACTCGGGTCGCCTCGACCTTGTAGGTGACCTTGAGGACCGGCGAGTAGATCGAGTCGATCGGAATGCGGCCGATCTCCTGGCCGGGCTGCTTGTTCTGCGCGGCGGAGACGTAGCCGCGACCGCGCTCGACGGTCAGCTCCATCTCCAGCTTCGCCTTGCCGTTGAGGGTGGCGATGCGCAGTTCGGGGTTGTGCACCTCGACACCGGCCGGGGGCGCGATGTCGGCGGCGGTGACCTCACCCGGGCCCTGCTTGCGCAGGTACATGACGACCGGCTCGTCGTGCTCGGAGGAGACGACCAGTTCCTTGAGGTTCAGGATGATGTCGGTGACATCCTCCTTGACCCCCGGCACGGTCGAGAACTCGTGGAGCACGCCCTCGATGCGGATGCTGGTGACGGCCGCGCCCGGAATGGACGACAGCAGCGTGCGCCGCACCGCGTTGCCGATGGTGTAGCCGAAGCCCGGCTCCAGCGGCTCGATGACGAATCGGGACCGGGTCTCGTCGAGCGACTCTTCGAGAAGAGTCGGACGCTGAGCGATCAGCATGTGGGATCTCCCCTTGTAGTGCGGCGACCGCTATATGACGCCGCTCTCCATAACAGCTTAAGTGGAGTACGGCATGCCGTACTCCACTTAGAGGCGAGTGACTACTTGGAGTAGTACTCGACGATCAGCTGCTCCTGGACCTGGGTGTCAATCTGACCGCGGACGGGCAGCTGGTGAACCAGGACGCGGAGCTTCTCCGGCACGACGCCGAGCCACGGCGGAACCGTGCGCTCGCCGGCGGTGGCGCGAGCCACCTCGTACGGAAGCAGGTTGCGCTTGTTCTCGCGGACCTCGACGATGTCGTGCTCGCGAACGCGGTAGGACGGGATGTCGACCTTCTTGCCGTTCACCAGGATGTGGCCGTGGCGCACCTGCTGGCGGGCGGCGTCACGCGACTGGGCGAACCCGGCGCGGAAGACGACGTTGTCGAGACGGCTCTCCAGAATCTGGAGAAGCACCTCACCGGACTTGCCGGTCTTGGCGCTGGCTTCCTCGTAGTAGTTGCGGAACTGCTTCTCGAGGACGCCGTAGATGCGGCGGGTCTTCTGCTTCTCACGAAGCTGGAGCTGGTATTCAGACTCCTTGGGACGACCGCGACCGTGCTCACCCGGCGGGTAAGGACGGATCTCGATGGGGCACTTGGCGGATTCGCACTTGCTGCCCTTGAGGAAGAGCTTGGTCTTCTCCCGACGGCAGAGCTTGCAGTCCGCGCCCGTGTAACGAGCCATTTCTCAATATCTCCTGGGTGTCAGACGCGGCGGCGCTTCGGCGGACGGCAGCCGTTGTGCGGAACCGGGGTCACGTCCTGGATGGAGCCGACCTCGAGCCCGGTCGCCTGAAGCGAACGGATCGCGGTCTCACGGCCGGAGCCGGGGCCCTTCACGAAGACGTCGACCTTGCGCATGCCGTGCTCCATGGCGCGGCGGGCGGCATTCTCGGCGGCCATCTGTGCGGCGAACGGGGTGGACTTACGGGAGCCCTTGAAACCCACGTGGCCGGCGCTGGCCCAGGAGATCACGTTCCCGTTGGGGTCGGTGATCGAGACGATCGTGTTGTTGAACGTGCTCTTGATGTGGGCGTGCCCGTGAGCGACGTTCTTCTTTTCCTTGCGGCGCACCTTCTTCGGTGCGCCCTGACGGCTCTTAGGAGGCATTGTTAGCCATTACTCCTGAGGTCTTCGGTCCGCGGCTGCGCGAACTACTTCTTACCGGGCTTCTTCTTACCGGCGACGGTCTTCTTCTTGCCCTTACGGGTGCGCGCGTTGGTCTGCGTGCGCTGGCCGTGGACCGGAAGACCCTTGCGGTGCCGGATGCCCTGGTAGCAACCGATCTCGATCTTGCGACGGATGTCGGCCTGGACCTCGCGACGCAGGTCACCCTCGATCTTGTAGTTCGTCTCGATGTAGTCACGCATCGGGACGAGCTCAGCGTCGGAGAGCTGGTGGACGCGGAGGTCGCCGCTGACGCCGGTGGCCTTGAGGATCTCAAGGGCCCGGGTGCGGCCGATTCCGAAAATGTAGGTGAGAGCGATCTCCAGCCGCTTTTCGCGGGGGAGATCGACGCCAACCAGGCGAGCCATGGTCGGGCATTCTCCTTCTCTGTGGCGGAGGTCTTGCGCTCCACTGCCCCTCCCCATGCCCGGGGTGAGGGCCTCGGCCTCCGACCGAGGGTGTCCCACTGATGTGGGTGTGGCACGCGATTACTTCAGGCTGCTCATGCGTCGAGCCCGCCACCCCTTTACGGGTGTCGGACTCGGAGAAGCCTTACCGCGACTAGCCCTGACGCTGCTTGTGGCGCAGGTTGTCGCAGATCACCATGACGCGACCGTGCCGGCGAATCACCTTGCACTTGTCGCAGATCTTCTTGACGCTCGGCTTAACCTTCATTGTCCTTCGTATCCTCAGACGTGTTTCCTCGCGCGGGCCGAAACCCGCGACTAACGCCGGAACATCCCCGCAGAGCTGCGGGTTCCGTCGCTACTTGTATCGGTAGACGATCCGCCCACGACTGAGGTCGTAGGGGCTCAGTTCAACGACTACCCGGTCGTCAGGCAGGATTCGGATGTAGTGCATCCGCATCCGGCCGCTGATGTGGGCCAGGACCTTATGGCCGTTGTCGAGCTGCACCCGGAACATGGCGTTCGGGAGCGACTCAACCACAGTGCCCTCGATCTCGATGGCGCCGTCTTTCTTGGCCAAAATCCCTCGCGTTTCACTGATCGGTCGTCTGAGGTTTCGGTTCACTGCAGCCGCGACATCACGCTTCGAAGAGAGCGGCGACCGGCAAGGATCGCCGACGCGTGAGAGTCAAAGTGAGCCGACTAAGGAGTGTACGACACCTGAGCTAAAAACGCGAAACGCGTGCCAGGTGTCCTGACACAACCATGCGCCAGTTTAGCGCAAGTCCGCGCTCGCGTAAGCCGCTCGGAAGCGCGCGTGCACGATCACGTTGTCACTATAGGTACGCCGGACCCGGTCGAAGCTGCCTCCACACGTCACCAGGCGCAGCCAGCCCGCGTCCGCCGGCCCGTAGACCTCCTCCGCGGGGAAGCGGTCTTTCGGCGCACGCGACAGCCGTTCCACGACGAACACCGCCACATTCGCGTCAGCGCGCACCACGCCCACCACGTCCCCCGCCCGCAACTCGGCCAGCCGGGCGAAGACCGCCGGTCCCCGCCTGGTGTCGAGATGCCCCGCGATCACCGCCGAACCACGCTCGCCCGGCGTCACGCCGCCGCCGTACCATCCGGCCACATTCCCGTGCTCCAGCGGCGGCACCGCCAGCGCCCCGTCGCCACCCACCCCGAGCACCACGAGCGGCGCGCTCACATGGAGGCGCGGGATCAGCACCCGCGTGGGCTCGGCTCTGCTCAACTCTCCCGCGAGCGGCCGCGGCCACCCCCTCCCCGGTACGGCAGGCCGCCCGCCGGCCACCTCCCAGGGCACGGCGGGCGGCTGCGCCGTACAGGAGGAAAGGCCCAGAACGAGCCCCACAGCGACGATCACGTGCCCGCCCGCCGCCGACGACCGCCGACACGCGGCGCCGGGCGGGCACGAGTCTCTAGGGCGCGGCGTCACGCGAGCCGCGCCACCGCCTCCAGGCGGCCAGCCCACCGCCCCCGGCCGCGAGCACCAGCACGGCCAGCGCCCCAGCCAGCCACGGCGCCCGCGCCTCTTCCCCCGCGCGCGCGGAGTCCGCGAACGTGGAGTCCGCAAGCGTGGGGTCGGCGAGCTCAGAACCCGCGACCTCAGAAGCGAGAGAACCGACAGAAGAGCCAGAACCGGCAGAAGAGGCAGAACCGGCGCCAATGGCCAGCCCGCCCCCTCCGGTCTCCGGCCCGCGCCGAGGATGGCCACGCACAGTGAGATAGGTCCTGACCAGCCGATCCGAACACCGAGCAGTCACCTCATGCACCGAGCTGACCGCCTTGTCCTGAACCTCGACGCTCCCCACCCACCCACCGGGACTCCCACCACGCCCCAGCCGCACATGCTGCCCGGCGAACGCCATCGACGAGGCGACAACCTGATCCACAGCCGTGCACGAATGGACATAGACGGTCACCCGCTCACCAGGCCCAGCACTGGCGGGCGAAACACTCACCCCGGGCTCAGAAGACGAAGCCCCCGTAGTGGAGAACGCGGTCACCAGCACCCCGAGCAGGACACGTCTCAATCTGTCCCCCCAAAGCGCCGGTTCGCTGGTCAAAGATCATCTACCCCTCTTGATCGCCGCCAACTGGCACCAGCGGTAAAGAGTGCGTCTTACGCTCCGGATATAGGGCAAAGCCCGCCCGTGACCAGGTCACGGACGGGCTCTGTGCGGGAATCCCCTAGTAGATGCGGTGCTTCGAGCCGCAGTAGTGGTTCGGCTTCTTGCCCCAGCAGGTGTAGGTGTACATCTTCTTGATGCCCTTGGCCTTCCAGCTGTCGCCGCCCGAGCCGTTCCAGTGGCGGTAGAACTTGTGCCAGCTGCCGCCCTTGTAGTACTCGAACCAGACGTAGCCGTACTTCTTGTCGCCGCCGAACTTCTCCTTGCCGGACCAGGTCGTGTGGACGTATCCGTTGCTGTCCTTGGAGGTGCGGCCCTTCGCGTAGGCCTTGCCGCCGTTGCTGGAGAAGTACGGCCCCCAGAAGCCGGCCGAGCTCGAGGTGTCGGCGCTCGCCTGGGCGGCGGGGGCGAGGGCGAGACCGCTGGCGACGGAGCCCGCGATCGCTGCTGCTACGAGGAACTTACGCATCTGTCTTCCTCCGGGAGTTGGGCCGGCTGTTGCCGACACCGCTCACGTTAGGAAGCAGAACCCGCCCGATCTGCGCAGGAATGCACACATACCACTTTTACGTACGGCGCGGCCCGCTGCCGAAGACCGTGCTCAGCAGAAGGATCACACCCCACGGCCCCATCACCCACAGCGGCCACGGATAGATGAAGTCTCCCGAGGTCACGCTGACGATCAGCCAGATCACCCAGTTGATGCCGCTGGCCGCCGCCCATGCGCCCCAGGCGCCGCGCATCCCGGGATGCATGCCCTGCTTGGGCGCCGGCGACGCCGATCCGACCGCCTTCGCGGGCCGTGCCCGCAGGTCCACGTCGGGCAGGTCGGCCGTCAGCCTGGCCAGTTCGCCGTAGGTCTTGCTCTGGTACAGCTGCTCAAGCCGATCGTTGAACTCGTCCATGGTGATGCGGCCCTGTGCCGTGTGTTCACGCAGGACTGCGGCCACCCGGTCGCGGTCGACGTCGGACGCCCTCATCTCAGGGCTTTGCGCCATCACACTCAACTCCCGGCCGCTAGTTCAGCTGTGCTAGTCGCTCTTTGCCCCCATCGAGGGCGGTTAGCACCCAAGGACCATTATGTGTCACCGCGACGCTGTGCTCGAAGTGCGCGGAAGGCTTACCGTCCATCGTCACGACGGTCCACTCGTCGGCCAGCACCCGTGTACGCGCTCCGCCCAGGTTGACCATGGGCTCGATCGCCAGGCACATGCCCTCTTCCAGAACCGGCCCGCGGCCCGGCTTGCCGTGGTTGGCGATCCAGGGGTCCATGTGCATCTCGGTGCCGATGCCGTGCCCGCCGTACTCCTGGGGGATGCCGTAGCGGCCCTGGGACTTGACGTACTTCTCCACCTGGAAGCCGATATTGGACAGGTTCGCGCCCACCTTGAGTGCCGCGATTCCCCGCCACATCGACTCCTCCGTCACCCGCATGAGCTCGACCAGCTCGGGCGCCACCTCGCCCACCGCGACCGTCACCGCCGAGTCGCCGTGCCAGCCGTCCAGGATCGCGCCGCAGTCGATCGAGATGATGTCGCCCTCGCGCAACTGGCGGGCGTTGGTCGGGATCCCGTGGACGACCTCGTCGTTGACCGAGGCGCAGATCGTCGCGGGAAAGCCCTGGTAGCCCTTGAACGACGGGATGGCGCCCTCCTCGCGGATCGCCTTCTCCGCGATCACGTCAAGATCCAGCGGCGTCATGCCGGGCCGTACCGAACGCTTCAGCAGATCGAGCGTACGCCCGACGACCAGGCCGGCCGCCCGCATCTTCTCGAGCTGCTCGGGCGACTTGATCTGAATTCCATGCCGGTTCTTCTTGAACACGTGTGGCACCCCCCAGGGTGTTTCAACGGGCGGACGCGGGAGGTCAATTCCCCCACAATAGCCGCGAGGTGGCACGGAATCCCGCGCCACCTCGCATACTTTGATCGCTATCCCATGTAAGGGCGAATCGCCTCCATGGCCCGCTGCGTGACCTCTTCCACCGGACCGGTGGCGTCGACACCCACGAGAAGGTCGTCCTTGGCATAGAAGGAGACCAACGGCGCCGTCTGCTCCTGGTAGACCTCCAGGCGGTGCCTGACGGTCTCCTCCTTGTCGTCGTCGCGCTGGAAGAGCTTGCCTCCGCACGCGTCGCAGACGTCGTCCTTCTTGTCGTCGAACTCGACGTGCCAGATGCGCCCGCACTGACTGCAGGTACGCCGGCCGGCCAGCCGGCGTACCACCTCCTCGTCGTCGACCACGAGCTCCAGCACGAGGTCGAGACCCAGCTCCCAGTCCTTCAGCATGTCGCGCAGCACCTCGGCCTGCGACACGTTGCGGGGGAAGCCGTCGAGCAGGAAACCGTCCTGCGCGTCGTCCTCACGGAGCCGGTCGCGGACCATGGCGATCGTGACCTCGTCGGGCACGAGGTCGCCGCGGTCCATGTACGTCTTGGCGAGCGTGCCGAGCTCCGTGCCGCCCGAGACATTGGCACGGAAAATGTCACCTGTCGAGATCTTCGGGATGGACAGGTTTGATGCGATGTACTGGGCCTGTGTCCCCTTACCCGCTCCGGGGGGCCCGACCAGAACCAGCCTCACTAGCGCAGGAAACCTTCGTAGTTACGCTGCTGGAGCTGGCTCTCGATCTGCTTCACCGTGTCCAGGCCGACGCCAACCATGATGAGAATGCTCGTCCCTCCGAACGGGAAGTTCTGGCTCGCACCGGCGATGGCCAGGGCGACGATCGGGACCATGGCGATCAGACCCAGATAGAGCGAGCCGGGCGCCGTCAACCGGGTGAGCACGAAGTTGAGGTATTCGGCCGTGGGCCGTCCCGGGCGGATACCCGGAATGAACCCACCGTACTTCTTCATGTTGTCGGCGATCTCGACGGGGTTGAAGGTGATCGACACGTAGAAGTACGTGAAGAACACGATCAACAGGAAGAACGTGATCATGTAGATCGGGGTGTCGCCCGTCACGAAGTTCTGCGAGATCCACTGCACGACCGCGTTCGGGCTCTCCGCGTTGGCGAAGAGTGACGTGAGCAGCTGCGGCAGATAGAGCAGGGACGACGCGAAGATGACCGGGATGATGCCCGCCTGGTTCACCTTCAGCGGGATGTAGGTGGAAGTGCCGCCATACATCCGGCGCCCGACCATCCGCTTGGCGTACTGCACGGGGATGCGGCGCTGAGCCTGCTCGACGAAGACGACCGCGGCGATCATGAAGATGCCGACCACCAGAACGGCGGCGAAGGTGAACTTGTTCGCCTGGAAGATGTTGGCCAGCTCGGACGGGAAGACCGCGACGACCTGCGTGAAGATGAGGATCGACATACCATTGCCGACACCGCGGTCGGTGATGAGCTCACCAAGCCACATGATCACCGAGGTGCCCGCCGTCATGATGATGACCATCGTGACGATCCCGAAGATGTTGTCCGGGTCGAGCAGGATCTCCTGCTGGCACTGCGGGAACAACTGGCCGGTACGGGCCAGCGCGATGAAGGCGGTCGACTGGAGAATGCCGAGGCCGATGGTCAGATAACGCGTGTACTGCGTGATCTTCGTCTGCCCGGCCTGCCCCTCCTTCTTCAGGGCTTCTAGTCGGGGGATCACGACGACGAGCAGCTGCAGAATGATGCTCGCGGTGATGTACGGCATGATGCCCAGCGCGAAAACCGACAACTTCAGAAGGGCGCCGCCGCTGAACAGCTGCACCATTCCATAGATGTTGCCGGCGGAACTGTCTCGTGCTTGTTCGAGACAGGTCGCGAGATTCTGGACGTGAACGCCCGGAGTCGGAAGAACCGAGCCGAGTCGGAACAGCGCGATGATGCCCAGAGTGAAGAGCAACTTCTTGCGCAGGTCCGGCGTCCGGAACGCCCGGGTAAACGCGGTCAGCACGGTCCCTCCTGCGCGCCATGGTGGCGGTGTGAGTATGCGATGGTGCGGGGATCTGCCATTTGAAGTGTCAAGTCAATTCGAGCCGGACAGATGCCTGCCGTCTCGCGAACTCTAACGCACTACGGGCGTGAGGGCCCATGGTCAGGGCCCCCACGCCTCGTCATAGCGGTCTTACAGCTCGGTAACGGACCCACCAGCAGCGGTGATCTTCTCCTTCGCGGAACCCGAGAAGGCGTGTGCCTGCACGTTCACCGCGACGGAGATCTCACCGGTGCCGAGGACCTTCACCGGCTGGTTCTTGCGGACGGCGCCCTTGGCGACCAGCGTCTCGACGGTGACCTCGCCACCGTCGGGGAACAGCTCGCCGAGCTTGTCCAGGTTGACAACCTGGTACGTCGTCTTGAACAGCGCGTTGGAGAAGCCCTTCAGCTTCGGCAGACGGCGCTGCAGCGGCACCTGGCCACCCTCGAAACCGAGGGGAACCGTCGTGCGGGCCCGCGAGCCCTTGGTGCCGCGACCCGCGGTCTTGCCCTTGGACGCCTCGCCGCGGCCCTTACGGACCTTCGACTTGTTGGATCCGGGGGCCGGACGCAGGTCGTGAATCTTGAGCGGAGCCTTGTCAGTCATGACTAGTCGACCTCTTCCACCACGACGAGGTGCGTCACCACGGAGACCATCCCACGAATCTCGGGACGGTCCTCCTTGACGACGACGTCGCCGATTCGCTTCAGGCCAAGCGAACGCAGCGAGTCACGCTGGTTCTGCTTGCCACCGATCTTCGAGCGAACCTGAGTGATCTTCAGGCGTGCCATGACTAGCTCACCGCCTTAGCCGCCGCGGCAGCCTCGGCAATACCCTCGGCGCGCGCCTTGAGCATCGCCTTGGGAGCGACGTCCTCGATCGGCAGGCCACGACGGGCCGCGATCGCCTCGGGAGTCGACAGACCCCGCAGCGCCGCCACCGTGGCGTGCACGATGTTGATCGGGTTGTCCGAGCCGAGCGACTTGGACAGCACGTCGTGGATGCCCGCGCACTCCAGGACCGCGCGCACCGGGCCACCGGCGATGACGCCGGTACCGGCCGAGGCCGGACGCAGGAAGACGACGCCTGCCGCCTCCTCGCCCTGCACGGTGTGCGGAATGGTGCCCTGGATGCGAGGAACGCGGAAGAAGTGCTTCTTCGCCTCTTCGACACCCTTGGCGATGGCCGCGGGGACTTCCTTGGCCTTGCCGTAGCCGACGCCGACCATGCCGTTGCCGTCACCGACGACGACCAGGGCGGTGAAGCTGAAGCGACGACCACCCTTCACGACCTTGGCCACTCGGTTGATCTTCACTACGCGCTCGATGTACGAAACGCCCTTGTCGGCGGCGCCACCGCGGCGGTCGTCGCGACGGTCCCGCCGCTCGCCACCGGTGCCGCCACCGCGACGCGGAGCTGCAGCCATCAGTGGTTCCTCTTCTCAGCTGTTGCCATCAGTTGCGATCCTCGGTTCCTCATCAGAACTCGAGCCCGCCTTCACGGGCGCTGTCCGCCAGAGCGGCGATACGGCCCGCGTAGCGGTTACCACCACGGTCGAAGACGACAGCGGTGATACCGGCATCCTTGGCCCGCTGAGCGAGGAGCTCGCCGACCTTCTTGGCCTTCGCGGTCTTGTCGCCCTCGGCAGAACGCAGCGTGGCGTCCATGGTCGAGGCGCTGACCAGCGTGTGACCCTTGGAGTCGTCCACGATCTGGACGAACAGGTGCCGGGTCGAGCGGTTGACGACGAGGCGCGGACGCTCCGCCGTACCGACGACCTTCTTGCGGACGCGGCCGTGACGGCGGGCCCGCGAGACGGTGCGGGCAGCCGTGTGCTTGCTGTACGCAGTCTTGCCAGCCATGCCTACTTACCAGCCTTTCCGACCTTGCGGCGGATCTGCTCGCCTTGGTACCGCACACCCTTGCCCTTGTACGGGTCAGGCTTGCGCAGCTTGCGGATGTTCGCGGCGACCTCGCCGACCTTCTGCTTGTCGATGCCGTCCACGTGGAACAGCGTCGGCTTCTCGACGCGGAAGGAGACACCCTCGGGAGCGTCAACGACCACCGGGTGGCTGAAGCCGAGAGCGAACTCCAGCTGCGTCGGGCCCTTGGCCTGAACGCGGTAACCAACACCGACGATCTCAAGGCTCTTGGAGTAGCCCTGAGTGACACCCTCCACCATGTTGGCGATGAGCGTGCGAGACAGGCCGTGCAGCGCACGGACCTTGTTCTCGTCATTGGGACGGGAGACCGAGATGGTCCCGTCATCGGCGCGAGCCACCGAAATGGGCTCGGCCACCGTGTGAGAAAGCGTGCCCTTCGGGCCCTTGACCTGGACGTCCTGGCCGGTGATCGTGATGTCTACGCCACTGGGCACAGGGATGGGCAGCCGTCCGATTCGCGACATGCTGTGTTCCTCCCCTCTACCAGACGTAGGCGAGGACTTCGCCGCCCACGCCACGCTTGCCGGCCTGCTTGTCGGTCATGAGCCCGCCAGACGTCGAGATGATCGCGACGCCCAGCCCGCCCAGAACGCGAGGCAGGTTGTCCTTCTTCGCATATACACGCAGCCCGGGCTTGGAAACCCGGCGCAGCCCCGCGAGCGAACGCTCACGGCTCGGCCCGAACTTGAGCTCCACCACGAGGTTCTTTCCGACCTTGGCGTCTTCGACGGTCCAGGCCTGGATGTAACCCTCCTGCTGGAGGATCTCGGCGATGTGCGCCTTGATCTTGGAATACGGCATGGTCACGCTGTCGTGATATGCCGAATTCGCATTGCGCAGACGCGTCAACATGTCTGCGATCGGGTCGGTCATCGTCATGGCCAACGGCCTTCCTCGCCGCGGTTTCCAGTCGGTGAAGCGCTTCTGATGGTCGAGTCCGCCTCGGCTCGCACCTCGGGGTGGGCGAATGCCTCCCTCAGTGTCCGCTTCGGCTACCTCTCCGCGCTCTACCGGTGGACCTTCGGCGTGGTCACGGGCGCTCCGACGGAGCGCCCCATTTGGATATATCTGGAAAGTACGGCTGGCGCACTCCAGGGACGGCCGGAGAACGGCCGCCCCTCAGAGTACCTACCAGCTGGACTTGGTGATGCCGGGCAGCTCGCCCCGGTGCGCCATCTCGCGGAAGCAGACACGGCACAGGCCGAACTTCCTGTAGACGGCGCGGGGACGGCCACAGCGAGAGCAACGGGTATAGGCCCGGACCTCGAACTTCTGCTTACGCCCCGCCTTGGCGATCAGCGACTTCTTCGCCATCGTTTAGGCCTCCTTGAAAGGGAAGCCGAGGAGCTTCAGCAGCGCCCGGCCCTCGTCGTCGTTCTTCGCGGTGGTCACAACCGTGATGTCCATGCCCCGCGGGCGGTCGACCTTGTCCTGGTCGACCTCGTGGAACATGACCTGCTCGGTCAGACCGAAGGTGTAGTTGCCGTTGCCGTCGAACTGCTTCGGCGACAGACCGCGGAAGTCACGGATACGGGGCAGCGCCAGCGACAGCAGCCTGTCGAGGAACTCCCACATCCGGTCGCCGCGAAGGGTCACGTGCGCGCCGATCGGCATGCCCTCGCGCAGCTTGAACTGCGCGATGGACTTGCGGGCGCGGACGACGGCCGGCTTCTGGCCGGTGATCACCGTGAGGTCGCGGACAGCGCCCTCGATCAGCTTGGAGTCGCGAGCGGCCTCGCCGACACCCATGTTGACCTTGATCTTGGTCAGCCCGGGCACCAGCATGACGTTCTCGAAGCCGAACTCCTCACGAAGCTTCGCGATGATCTCCTCGCGGTACTTCGTCTTGAGGCGCGGCGTCGGGCGCTCGGTCTCGGTGGTCGTGGCAGTCATCAGCTGTCCTCACCCTCCGAAGCGTCGCCGGCCTTCTTGGACTTCTCGTCGGCGGGCTGCTTTTCAGCGGGCTTCTCGTCCTTGAGCTTCTTCACGTTGCTCACGTGGATGGGGGCCTCCATGGTCTGCACGCCGCCCTGCTTGGCGCCACGCGGACCCTGGTTGGTCTCCTTCGAGTGCTTCTTGATCAGGTTGACGCCCTCGACCACCACACGGTCCTCGTGCGGGAGGGAGGCGATGACCCGGCCCTTGGCACCCTTGTCCTTGCCGGCGATGACCTGAACCAGGTCACCCTTCTTCACGTGCAGGAACTTCGGCATTACAACACCTCCGGAGCGAGCGAGATGATGCGCATGAACTTCTTGTCGCGCAACTCGCGGCCGACCGGGCCGAAGATACGAGTGCCACGAGGGTCACCGCTGTCCTTGATGATGACGGCGGCGTTCTCGTCGAAGCGGATGTAGGAGCCGTCAGGCCGGCGGCGCTCCTTGACCGTGCGTACGACGACGGCCTTGACCACGTCACCCTTCTTGACGCCCGTGCTGCCGGGGAGGGCGTCCTTAACCGTGGCGACGATGACGTCGCCGATACCCGCGTAGCGTCGACCCGAGCCACCGAGAACGCGGATGCAGAGAATCTCCTTGGCACCCGTGTTGTCGGCGACCTTGAGTCGCGACTCCTGCTGGATCACTGTTACTCCTGTTAGTCGCGCCGGTTCTCAGCGAGCTGAGCCTGGCGGAACCTGTCGTTGTCTTGTTCCCCCGGCCACAGCCCCTCTCAGCGAGAGAGGCCGCACCGCAGGCGATGCGGCAGCCGTACGACGGCCACGTCCTTGGACGCCGTCATGGGGGCTGTCGAGACAGCCCCCACGAGGCGCGCATATATCCGAGCAGGCCTTACTTGGCCTTCTCGAGGATCTCCACCACGCGCCACCGCTTGGTAGCGGAGAGCGGGCGGGTCTCCATGAGCAGCACGCGGTCGCCGACGCCACAGGCGTTGGCCT
The DNA here is from genome assembly GCF_014203235.1 of Nonomuraea endophytica. Classification (GTDB taxonomy): domain Bacteria; phylum Actinomycetota; class Actinomycetes; order Streptosporangiales; family Streptosporangiaceae; genus Nonomuraea; species Nonomuraea endophytica. The sequence goes on from NZ_JACHIN010000001.1 coordinate 610,369, forward strand.
CGTCGTGTGCCTTGTACTTGGTCGTACGGCGGATGACCTTGCCGTACAGACGGTGCTTGACGCGGTCCTCGACGGCGACGACGACGGTCTTGTCCATCTTGTCGCTGACGACCAGGCCCTCGCGGACCTTGCGGAAGGTCCGCTGCGTCGTCTCAGTGGTCTCGGTCTCAGCCATCGCTCGACTCCTTCTCAACCACCGTGACAATGCCGAGCTCGCGCTCGCGCATCACGGTGTAGATGCGGGCGATCTCGCGGCGAACGGCGCGCAGCCGCCCGTGGCTCTCCAACTGACCGGTCGCTGACTGGAAGCGGAGGTTGAACAGCTCCTCCTTGGCTTCCTTGAGCTTCTGGACCAGGGTGTCCTGGTCCTCCACCCGCAGCTCGCCGGCGGTCAGGCTCTTGGCCATCACGCCTCACCCACTTCACGCTTGACGATCTTGCACTTCATGGGCAGCTTGTGAATGGCGCGCTTGAGCGCCTCACGAGCCACCGGCTCGGCGACACCCGACAGCTCGAACATCACGCGTCCGGGCTTGACGTTGGCGATCCACCACTCCGGCGAACCCTTACCGGAACCCATGCGGGTCTCGGCGGGCTTCTTGGTGAGGGGACGGTCGGGGTAGATGTTGATCCACACCTTGCCACCACGCTTGATGTGGCGGGTCATCGCGATACGCGCGGACTCGATCTGGCGGTTGGTCACGTAAGAGTGCTCAATCGCCTGAATGCCGAACTCGCCGAACGTGACCCTGGTGCCACCCTTGGCGGCGCCACTGCGGTCGGGCCGGTGCTGCTTGCGGTGCTTGACCCTGCGCGGGATCAGCATGGTCAGCTCCCTTCAGCACCCGGCTGCGCAGCCGGGCCGGTCTCGGGGGCGGCCTGTGCGGCCGCCTCGGTGCGGGGGGCGCGGTCGCCACGGCCACCGCCACCGCCGCCGCGGCGAGCGCCACCGGCGCCACCACCACGACGCGGACGGTCGCCGCCGCCACCACCACGACGGTCGTCGCGCTCGCGACGCTGGCCGGCGCGAGCACCGGCGGCAGCCGCCTCACGCTCGGCGCGGCTGGTCGGAGCCTCGCCCTTGTAGATCCAGACCTTCACGCCGATCCGGCCGAAGGTCGTGCGGGCCTCGTAGAAGCCGTAGTCGATGTCCGCGCGAAGGGTGTGCAGCGGCACCCGGCCCTCGCGGTAGAACTCCGACCGGGACATCTCAGCGCCGCCCAGACGACCGGAGCACTGGACACGGATGCCCTTGGCGCCGGACTTCATGGAGGACTGCATCGCCTTACGCATGGCACGGCGGAACGAGACACGGCTGGACAGCTGCTCGGCGACGGCCTGGGCCACCAGCTGAGCGTCGATCTCCGGGTTCTTGACCTCGAGGATGTTGAGCTGAACCTGCTTCTTGGTCAGCTTCTCCAGGTCACCACGGATGCGGTCCGCCTCGGCGCCGCGGCGGCCGATGACGATGCCGGGACGCGCGGTGTGGATGTCCACCTGCACGCGGTCCGTCGTGCGCTCGATCTCGACCTTGGAGATGCCGGCCCGCTCCATGCCCTTCTGCAGCATGCGGCGGATCGCGACGTCCTCGGCGACGTACGACTTGTACAGCTTGTCGGCGTACCACCGGCTCTTGAAGTCGGTCGTGATGCCGAGGCGGAACCCGTGCGGGTTAACCTTCTGGCCCACTATCGGGTCCTTCCCTTCGGCTCGCGGGACTCCACGATCACGGTGATGTGGCTCGTCCGCTTGTTGATCCGATAGGCGCGACCCTGGGCACGCGGACGGAACCGCTTCAGCGTCGGGCCCTCGTCGACCCACGCGCGGCTCACGACGAGCGTCTCGGGGTCGAGCTTGAAGTTGTGCTCCGCGTTCGCTACCGCGCTCGAGAGCACCTTGTAGATCGGCTCGCTCGCCGCCTGGGGAGCGAACTGCAGCACGGCCTGCGCCTCCGAAGCGGGCAGCCCGCGAATAAGGTCCACCACGCGGCGGGCCTTGAGGGGCGTGACACGGACGAACCGCGCCTGAGCCCTGGCTTCCATCGCTTACTCCTCTTACTTCTGAAGGCTGTTTATCGCCGGCTGCGGCGGTCTTCCTTGACGTGGCTGCGGAACGTCCGCGTGGGTGCGAACTCGCCGAGCTTGTGGCCGATCATCGACTCGGTGACGAACACCGGGACGTGCTTGCGGCCGTCGTGCACGGCGATCGTGTGACCGAGCATGTCGGGCACGATCATCGACCGGCGCGACCACGTCTTGATGACGTTCTTGGAACCCTTTTCGTTCTGGACTTCGACCTTCTTCTGAAGGTGGTCGTCCACGAAGGGGCCCTTCTTAAGGCTACGTGGCATTGTGGCTGCTCCTACCGCTTCTTCCTCTTGGACCGACGGCGGATGATCAGCCTGTCACTGGCCTTGTTCGCCTGACGGGTACGGCCCTCGGGCTTGCCCTTGGGGTTGACCGGGTGGCGACCACCGGAGGTCTTACCCTCACCACCACCGTGGGGGTGGTCGACGGGGTTCATCGCGACACCGCGGACGGTCGGGCGCTTGCCCTTCCACCGCATACGTCCGGCCTTGCCCCAGTTGATGTTGGCCTGCTCGGCGTTGCCCACCTGACCGACAGTCGCGCGGCAACGCACGTCGACCATGCGCATTTCGCCGGAAGGCATACGCAGCGTGGCGTACTGGCCCTCCTTGGCGAGCAGCTGGATCTGCGCACCGGCGGACCGACCCAGCTTGGCGCCACCGCCCGGACGGAGCTCCACCGCGTGGATGAAGGTACCGGTCGGGATGTTGCGCAGCGGCAGGCAGTTGCCCGGCTTGATGTCGGCCGAAGGGCCGTTCTCGATCCGGTCGCCCTGCTTGAGGCCGGTGGGAGCGATGATGTAGCGCTTCTCACCGTCGGCATAGTGCAGCAGAGCGATGTTGGCGGTCCGGTTGGGGTCGTACTCGATGTGAGCGACCTTGGCGGGAACGCCGTCCTTGTCATGCCTGCGGAAGTCGATAATCCTGTAGGCGCGCTTGTGACCGCCGCCTTGGTGGCGCGCGGTGACCCGGCCGTGTACGTTGCGGCCGCCCTTGCTGTGAAGGGGCGCAAGCAGCGACTTCTCGGGCGTGCTGCGGGTGATCTCGGAGAAGTCCGAGACACTCGACCCGCGGCGACCCGGGGTCGTCGGCTTGTACTTACGGATGCCCATCTTTTTCGTTCATCCTTTGTCGGTTACATGGGAGAGCCCGCCGCACGGATGTGCGGCGGTTCGCCCTTTTCTAGCTATGTACGGCAAGCACTAGGCGATCTGACCGAAGATGTCGATCCGGTCGCCCTCGACCAGGCTCACAATCGCGCGCTTGGTGTCGGGACGCTTGCCGAAACCGGTGCGGGTGCGCTTGCGCTTGCCCTGCCGGTTGATGGTGTTCACGCTGCTGACCTTGACCCCGAAGATCTGCTCAACGGCGATCTTCACCTGAGTCTTGTTCGCGGTCTTACGGACCAGGAACGTGTACTTGTTGTGCTCATCGATCAGGCCGTAGCTCTTCTCGGAGACGACCGGCTTGATGATGACGTCGCGCGGGTCGGCGATCTTCTCCATCAGGCGTCTTCCTTCTTGCTCGACTCGACCGAAAGCCGCGCGACGACCTGGTCGTAGGCCTCCTGCGTGAAGACCACGTCGTCGTGGACGAGCACGTCGTAGGTGTTCAGCTGCCCGGCGTCCAGCAGGTGGACCTCCGGAGCGTTGCGCAGGCTCATCCAGGTCAGCTCGTCGGCCTCGTCGACGACGACGAGAACGCGCGGAGCCTGGGTGATCTTGCGCAGCGCCTCAAGGGCCGCCTTGGTCTTCGGGGTCTCCCCCGTGACCAGCGTGCTGACCACGTGAACGCGGTTGCCGGACGCCCGGTCGGACAGGGCGCCACGCAGGGCGGCGGCCTTCATCTTCTTCGGGGTCCGCTGCGAGTAGTCGCGCGGAACCGGACCGTGGACGACGCCACCGCCGGCGAACTGGGGCGCGCGGGTCGAACCCTGACGGGCGCGGCCGGTGCCCTTCTGGCGGTAAGGCTTCTTGCCGCCACCGCGGACCTCACCACGGGTCTTGGCCTTGTGCGTGCCCTGCCGGCGAGCGGCGAGCTGGGCCACGACCACCTGGTGGATCAGCGGAACGTTGACCTTGGCCCCGAAGATGTTCTCGGGGAGGTCAACCGTGCCGGTCTTCGCGCCGCTGGCGTCGAGGACGTCAATAGTGGTACTCACTTGGCAGCCCCCTTCTTGGCAGCGGTACGGACGAGGACCAGGCTGCCGTTGGCGCCGGGGATCGCACCCTTGATCAGGATGAGGCCCTTCTCGGCGTCCACGGCGTGAACCTTGAGGCTCTGCACGGTGGTGCGGACGTTACCCATCCGGCCAGCCATGCGAAGACCCTTGAATACGCGGCCCGGGGTGGCGCAGCCACCGATGGAACCCGGCGAGCGGTGCTTGCGCTGCGTACCGTGCGAGGCGCCCAGGCCCTTGAAGCCGTGGCGCTTCATGACACCGGCGAAGCCCTTGCCCTTGGACTTGCCAGTCACGTCAACGTACTGGCCCGCCTCGAAGGTGTCGGCCAGCAGTTCCTGGCCGAGGGTGTAGTCGCTCGCGTCGTCGGTGCGGATCTCCGCAAAGTAACGGCGCGGGGTGATGTCGTGCTTACGCAGGTAGTCGCCGAGCGGCTTGTTGACCTTCCGGGGGTCGACCTGCCCGAAGCCGAGCTGGATGGCGGAGTAGCCGTCCTTCTCAGCGCTGCGGACGCGGGTCACCACGCACGGACCGGCCTCGACCACGGTCACCGGAACCATCCGGTTGTCCGCGTCGAAGACCTGGGTCATGCCGAGCTTCTTGCCCAGGACGCCCTTGATCGTCTTAGCCATGTCAGTGCGTTCCCTCAGAGCTTGATCGAGATGTCAACGCCCGCGGGGAGGTCGAGACGCATGAGCGAGTCGACGGTCTTGGGCGTGGGGTCGATGATGTCAATCAGCCGCTTGTGCGTGCGCATCTCAAAGTGCTCGCGGCTGTCCTTGTACTTGTGCGGCGAGCGGATGACGCAGTACACGTTCTTCTCGGTCGGCAGCGGCACCGGGCCCGCGACCTTCGCGCCAGTCCGCGTCACCGTCTCGACGATCTTCTTGGCCGAGCTATCGATGACCTCGTGGTCATAGGCCTTAAGCCGGATGCGGATCTTCTGTCCCGCCATAGTGGCCTCGGTGTCCTTCGCTGTCGTCTGAAAAAGTATCGTGCGGCCTGTTGCCGCTGTTCATACGGGCGAAACCGCCCGATAACCCCACGTAGCAGACGCATATGATCTGCCGTTTTCTTCCGTGATCCGGCAGTTACTTCGGTCACAACCTGCGGTCGTCCGAAGCCACTGCGAGATCACGGCTTTGCGTGGAGCCGTGCTGGTGCTTTCGCGGATCGGCGGCCGGCCCTGTGAATGAGGCCGACCGCCGCCCCGGCGAATCGTGCTACTTCAGGATCTTCGTCACGCGACCGGCGCCGACGGTGCGGCCACCCTCACGGATCGCGAACTTGAGACCGTCCTCCATGGCGATGGGCTGGATCAGCTCAACGCGCATTTCGGTGTTGTCGCCCGGCATGACCATTTCGGTGCCCTCGGGGAGGTTCACCACGCCGGTCACGTCCGTCGTACGGAAGTAGAACTGCGGGCGGTAGTTGTTGAAGAACGGCGTGTGGCGGCCGCCCTCGTCCTTGCCCAGGATGTAGACCTGAGCCTCGAACTCGGTGTGCGGGGTCGTGGTGCCCGGCTTGATGACACACTGACCGCGCTCGACGTCCTCGCGCTTGATGCCACGCAGGAGCAGACCGACGTTGTCACCGGCCTGGCCCTCGTCGAGCAGCTTGCGGAACATCTCGACACCGGTGACCGTGGTGGTGGTCTTGTCTTCCTTGATGCCGATGATGTCGACAGTCTCGTTGACCTTGACCACACCGCGCTCGATACGACCGGTGACGACGGTGCCGCGACCCGTGATCGAGAAAACGTCCTCGACCGGCATCAGGAACGGCTTGTCGGTCTCACGGACCGGCTCGGGGACGTTCTCGTCGACAGCGGTCATCAGCTCGATGATGCTGTCCTCCCACTTGGTGTCGCCCTCCAGCGCCTTGAGCGCGGAGACGCGGACCACGGGGAGGTCGTCGCCGGGGAACTCCTGAGCGGACAGGAGCTCACGAACCTCGAGCTCGACGAGCTCCAGGATCTCCTCGTCGTCCACCATGTCGGACTTGTTGAGCGCCACGACGATGTAGGGAACGCCGACCTGGCGGGCCAGGAGGACGTGCTCCTTCGTCTGGGGCATCGGACCGTCGGTCGCCGCGACCACCAGAATCGCGCCGTCCATCTGCGCGGCACCGGTGATCATGTTCTTCACGTAGTCGGCGTGACCGGGGCAGTCCACATGGGCGTAGTGGCGCTTCTCGGTCTGGTACTCGACGTGCGCGATCGAGATCGTGATGCCGCGCGCCTTCTCCTCGGGCGCCTTGTCGATCTTGTCGAACGGGGTCGCCTCATTGATGTCGGGGAAGCGCTTGTGCAGCACCTGGGTGATCGCCGCGGTCAGAGTGGTCTTGCCGTGGTCGATGTGCCCAATGGTGCCGATGTTCACGTGCGGCTTAGTCCGCTCGAACTTGGCCTTAGCCACTGGTTCTCTCCTTAGAGAATCTGACTGACTTACTTCACACTCGGGCCCGGGAAGTTACCCGGCCCCTGGGCGGTGAGGCGGCTAGCACCGCCTCACCAGGGACTCCGGGGTTCGTACTACTCGCCCCGGGCCTTCGCGACGATCTCCTTGGCGATGCCGGGAGGCACCTCCGCGTAGGAGTCGAACTGCATGCTGTAGCTCGCGCGGCCCTGCGTCTTGCTACGAAGGTCACCCACGTAGCCGAACATCTCGGACAGCGGAACCAGGGCGGTGATGACCCGGGCGCCTGCGCGCTCGTCCATCGACTGGATCTGCCCGCGGCGACCGTTGAGGTCACCGATGACGTCACCCATGTAGTCCTCGGGCGTGGTGACCTCGACGGCCATCATCGGCTCGAGAAGCACAGCGTCCGCCTTGCGCGCGGCCTCCTTGAAGGCCATCGAGCCAGCGATCTTGAAGGCCATTTCCGAGGAGTCGACGTCGTGCGCGGCACCGTCGGTCAGCGTAACCTTCACGCCGACCATCGGGTAACCGGCCAGCACGCCGAACTCGGCGGCTTCCTGGGCGCCGGCGTCGACCGAGGGGATGTACTCCCTCGGGACGCGGCCACCCGAGACCTTGTTCTCGAACTCGTACCCGTCGTTGCCTTCGCCGAGCGGCTCGAGGTTGATGATGACCCGCGCGAACTGACCGGAACCACCGGTCTGCTTCTTGTGGGTGTAGTCGACCTTCTCCACCTTGCGGCGAATGGTCTCGCGGTACGCGACCTGCGGACGACCGACGTTGGCCTCGACCTTGAACTCGCGGCGCATGCGGTCGACGATGATCTCCAGGTGGAGCTCGCCCATGCCGGAGATGATCGTCTGACCGGTCTCCTCGTCACGCTGGACGCGGAAGGACGGGTCCTCCTCGGCCAGCCGCTGAATGGCGGTGGACAGCTTCTCCTGGTCGCCCTTGGTCTTGGGCTCGATCGCGACGTTGATGACCGGAGCCGGGAACGTCATCGACTCGAGGACCACGGGGTTGCTCACATCGCAGAGCGTGTGACCGGTCGTGGTGTCCTTCAGACCCATGACGGCGACGATCTGACCGGCGTACGCCGACGGGCGCTCTTCGCGCTTGTTGGCGTGCATCTGGTAGATCTTGCCGATCCGCTCCTTGCGGCCCTTCACAGGGTTGAGCACCTGCGAGCCGGTCTCGAGCGAACCCGAGTAGATGCGGAGGTAGGTGAGCTTGCCCAGGTGGGGGTCGCTCATGATCTTGAAGGCCAGGGCCGAGAACGGCTCGGACGGGTCCGCGTGCCGTTCGATGATCTCCTCTTCGTTGCCGACCGCGTGGCCCTTGAAGGCCGGGATGTCGGTCGGCGCGGGGAGGAAGGCGACGATGGCGTCGAGCAGGGGCTGCACGCCCTTGTTCTTGAACGCGGTGCCGGTGAGGACCGGGTTGATGGCGCTGGCGAGCGTCGCGCGCCGGATGGCGGCGATCAGCTGCTCCTCGGTGGGCTCGACGGCCTCGAGGAAGAGCTCCATCAGCTCGTCGTCGTTCTCGGCGACGGTCTCGACCAGCTTGTCGCGCCACTCGCGAGCGATCTCGGCGTGGTCGGCCGGGATGTCGACGACGTCGTACATCTCACCCTTGGCCGCCTCCTCGCTCCAGAGCAGACCCTTCATCCGGATGAGGTCGATGACGCCCTTGAAGCCGGCCTCGACGCCCCACGGAAGCTGGACGACCGCCGGCGTCGCCGCCAGACGGCTGACCATCATGTCGACGCAGCGGTGGAACTCCGCGCCGACGCGGTCCATCTTGTTAACGAAGCAGATGCGCGGGACGCCGTAGCGGTCAGCCTGCCGCCACACCGTCTCGGACTGCGGTTCGACACCCGCGACACCGTCGAACACGGTGACAGCGCCGTCGAGGACGCGCAGGTTGCGCTCAACCTCGATGGTGAAGTCGACGTGGCCCGGGGTGTCGATCAGGTTGATCGTGTGACCGTCCCACTCGGCAGTCGTCGCGGCGGACGTGATCGTGATGCCGCGCTCCTGCTCCTGCTCCATCCAGTCCATGGTGGCAGCGCCATCGTGGACCTCACCGATCTTGTAGTTGATGCCGGTGTAGAACAGGATGCGCTCGGTCGTCGTGGTCTTGCCCGCATCGATATGGGCGATGATCCCAATGTTACGGACCTTGGCCAGGTCAAGAGCGGTCGTTGCGGCCACTTCTCTCGCGTCCTCGTCGTCTCGTCGAACCCGCTGTTACCAGCGGTAGTGGGCGAAGGCCTTGTTGGACTCGGCCATCTTGTGGGTGTCCTCGCGCTTCTTGACACTCGCCCCCAGGCCGTTGCTGGCGTCGAGGAGCTCGTTCATGAGGCGCTCGGTCATGGTCTTCTCACGGCGGGCGCGGGAGTACTGCACCAGCCAGCGCAGGGCCAGGGTGGTGCTGCGCGAGGCGCGCACCTCGACCGGGACCTGGTAGGTCGCGCCACCGACACGGCGGCTGCGGACCTCAAGAGTGGGCTTGACGTTGTCGAGGGCACGCTTGAGCGTGATGACCGGGTCGTTGCCGGTCTTGTCCTTGCAACCCTCGAGGGCGCCGTAGACGATCGACTGCGCGATGGAGCGCTTGCCGTCCAGCAGCACCTTGTTGATCAGGGCCGTAACCAGCGGCGAGCTGTAAACCGGGTCAGACATGAGCTGACGGCGGCCAGGAGAACCCTTGCGAGGCATAGTTAGCTCTTCTCCTTCTTCGCGCCGTAGCGGCTGCGGGCCTGCTTGCGGTTACGGACACCCTGGGTGTCGAGCGAGCCACGGATGATCTTGTAGCGAACACCCGGCAGGTCCTTCACACGACCGCCACGCACGAGCACGATGGAGTGCTCCTGCAGGTTGTGACCCACACCCGGGATGTAGGCCGTGACCTCGATGCCGTTGGTGAGGCGGACACGGGCCACCTTGCGCAGTGCCGAGTTGGGCTTCTTGGGGGTCGTGGTGTAGACGCGCTGGCAGACGCCGCGACGCTGCGGACTCCCCTTTAGGGCAGGAGTCTTGGTCTTGGAGACCTTGTCCTGCCGGCCCTTGCGGACCAACTGCTGAATAGTGGGCACTGCCACTCCGTTCATGCCTATGCCGGTGATACGTCAGGTTGTGCATTTCGCAGGTACTGCCGGTGTCATGACCTGCGGTTTTCTCCCCTGCTTCGACCCACGCGGTCGGGCGTGTCGCGCTCTTACAGAGCCACACTCCCGCGCAGAAGTACGCCAGGGGGAGGCCACGCCGCGCCGTTGCGAGCGCACGCGTGAGAGCCCATGAATACACGGGCACGAAGGGCAAGACTACCTAGCCCCGCGCAGCACGTCAAAACGGCTGCGCGTCGATATGTTTCGCGCCGTGGTCAGTAGCAGACTCCGCGCCAAGTTTACCCGCTCCGGGCTACTGTTCTGCCCTCCTTACACCAACCTTCTACGCGGGAACGACAAGCCCTCCCCCTGAACCCGCCCAGGACGAGGCGTCGCCTTCGGTCGTGGAGGCGGATGGCGTAGCCCGGGTGCGGCCGCGGACGGCCCGTCACAGCGCCGCGGCGGTGCATGTGGTCTCTCCCCAGCCTGTGTAGCCCGGGGAACGCGGAAGCGCCCGAGATCCGGAGATCTCGGGCGCTTCCGCTAACCGTCTAGCGCGACGGGCCTATCGGTTGTACTGCCCGAAGTCGTACTCCTCCAGCGGCACAGCCTCGCCCGACCCGGTGCCGAACGTGTAGTCCGCGGCGGAGCCGTCGTAGCCGCCGACCGTGTACATCGCGGCCTTGGCCTCCTCGGTCGGCTCGACCCGGATGTTGCGGTACTGGGGCATGCCAGTGCCGGCCGGGATGAGCTTACCGATGATGACGTTCTCCTTCAGGCCCAGGAGCGAGTCGGACTTGGCGTGGATCGCCGCGTCCGTCAGAACCCTGGTCGTCTCCTGGAAGGAGGCCGCCGACAGCCACGACTCGGTGGCCAGCGACGCCTTCGTGATGCCCATGAGGACCGGACGGCCGGCGGCGGGCTGGCCGCCCTCGGCCACGGTCTCGCGGTTCATGTTCTCGAAGCGGGGACGCTCGACCAGCTCGCCGGGGAGCAGGTCGGTGTCGCCCGACTCGAGCACGTTCACGCGCTTGAGCATCTGGCGGACGATGATCTCGATGTGCTTGTCGTGGATCGACACACCCTGCGAGCGGTACACCTGCTGGACCTCGGCGACCAGGTGCAGCTGCACCTCGCGCGGGCCCATGATGCGCAGGACCTCGTTCGGGTTGACCGCACCGGCGATCAGCTGCTGGCCGACCTTGACGTGCTGGCCCTCCGAGACGAGCAGACGCGACCGCATCGACACCGGGTAGGCGATCTCCTCGGAACCGTCGTCCGGGGTGATGACCACCTTGCGGGTCTTGTCGGTCTCGTCGATCCGCGCGCGGCCCTCGGCCTCGGAGATCGGGGCGACACCCTTGGGGATGCGCGCCTCGAAGAGCTCCTGGACACGGGGCAGACCGTGGGTGATGTCAGCGCCGGCCACACCACCGGTGTGGAAGGTACGCATCGTCAGCTGGGTGCCGGGCTCACCGATCGACTGGGCGGCGATGATGCCGACCGCCTCGCCGACGTCCACGAGCTTGCCGGTGGCCAGCGAGCGGCCGTAGCAGGTCGCGCAGACACCGATCTTGGCCTCGCACACCAGCGCGGAGCGGGTGCGCACGGTCTCGATCCCGGCGTTGACCAGGTCGGTCACGTGGATGTCGTTGATGTCGACACCCGCCGGAGCGATGATCTTGCCGTCGACCTCGACGTCCTCGGCCAGGATGCGGCCGTGCACGTTGGACTCGGCGTTGTCGGCCTTGACCAGGTTGCCCGACGCGTCGCGCTCGCCGACGTGCAGCGGGACGGCGCGGTCGGTGCCGCAGTCGATCTCGCGCACGATGACGTCCTGCGCCACGTCCACCAGACGACGGGTCAGGTAACCCGAGTCGGCGGTGCGCAGGGCGGTGTCGGCCAGACCCTTCCGCTGACCGTGGGTGGAGATGAAGTACTCCAGCACCGACAGGCCCTCGCGGAACGAGGCCTTGATCGGACGCGGGATCGTCTCACCCTTGGTGTTGGACACCAGGCCACGGATACCGGCGATCTGACGCACCTGCATCTTGTTACCGCGGGCGCCGGAGTTGAGCATCATCCAGACCGGGTTCGTCGCCGGGAACGCGTTGACCATGTCGGTCTCGACGTCCGCGGTGGCGTGGGTCCAGATCTCGATGAGCTCCTGGCGGCGCTCCTCGTCGGTGATCAGGCCGCGCTCGTACTCGCGCTGGACCTTGTCGGCCCGGCGCTCGTAGTTTTCCATGATCTCGGCCTTGTTGGGCGGCGCGACGACGTCGTCGATCGAGATCGTGACACCGGAGCGGGTCGCCCAGCGGAAGCCGGCGTCCTTGAGCGCGTCGAGCGAAGCCGCGACCTCGACCTTGGGGTAGGTCTCGGCCAGCTCGTTCACGATCGTGGACAGCTGCTTCTTGCCGACCTGGAAGTTGACGAACGGGTAGTTCGGCGGCAGCGTCTGGTTGAACAGGCACCGGCCGAACGTCGTCTCCAGGCGGATCGGGTCGCCCTGCTCCCAGCCCTCCGGCGCGACCCAGTCGCGCGCGGGGAAGACGTCCTTGAGCCGGATCTGGATCTTCGCCTGGATGTCCAGCTCGCGGCGGTCGAACGCCATCTGGGCCTCGGCCACGGAGCCGAAGACGCGGCCCTCGCCGAGGGCGCCCTCCTTCTGCGTGGTCAGCCAGTAGAGGCCGATGACCATGTCCTGGGTGGGCATCGTCACGGGCTTGCCGTCGGCCGGCTTGAGGATGTTGTTGGTCGAGAGCATCAGGATGCGTGCCTCGGCCTGGGCCTCAGCCGACAGCGGCAGGTGCACGGCCATCTGGTCGCCGTCGAAGTCCGCGTTGAACGCGGTGCAGACGAGCGGGTGGATCTGGATGGCCTTGCCCTCGACCAGCTGCGGCTCGAACGCCTGGATACCCAGGCGGTGGAGCGTCGGAGCGCGGTTGAGCAGCACGGGGTGCTCGGTGATGACCTCTTCGAGGACGTCCCACACAACCGGGCGGGCCCGCTCGACCATCCGCTTGGCCGACTTGATGTTCTGCGCGTGGTTGAGGTCGACCAGGCGCTTCATCACGAACGGCTTGAAGAGCTCCAGCGCCATCTGCTTGGGCAGACCGCACTGGTGCAGCTTCAGCTGCGGGCCGACGACGATGACCGAACGGCCGGAGTAGTCGACGCGCTTGCCCAGCAGGTTTTGGCGGAAGCGGCCCTGCTTGCCCTTCAGCATGTCGCTGAGGGACTTGAGCGGACGGTTGCCGGGACCCGTGACCGGGCGGCCGCGGCGGCCGTTGTCGAACAGCGAGTCGACGGCCTCCTGGAGCATCCGCTTCTCGTTGTTCACGATGATCTCGGGAGCGCCGAGGTCAAGGAGACGCTTGAGGCGGTTGTTCCGGTTGATCACACGACGGTAGAGGTCGTTGAGGTCGGAGGTCGCGAACCGGCCACCGTCGAGCTGCACCATCGGGCGCAGGTCCGGCGGGATGACCGGGATGCAGTCGAGCACCATCCCGCGGGGCGAGTTGGTGGTGTTGAGGAACGCCGAGACGACCTTGAGCCGCTTGAGGGCGCGGGCCTTCTTCTGGCCCTTGCCGCTGCGGATCGTCTCGCGCAGGTTCTCGGCCTCGGCGTCGAGGTCGAAGCTGGTCAGACGGTCCTGGATCGCCTGCGCGCCCATGCCGCCCTTGAAGTAGCGGCCGAAGCGGTCGCGCATCTCGCGGTAGAGCAGCTCGTCGCCCTCGAGGTCCTGGACCTTGAGGTTCTTGAACCGGCTCCACACCTCGTCCAGGCGGTCGAGCTCGCGCTGCGCGCGGTCGCGCAGCTGGCGCATCTCGCGCTCGGCGCCCTCGCGGACCTTGCGGCGCTGGTCGCCCTTGGCGCCCGCGGCCTCAAGCTCGGCCAGGTCGCCTTCGAGCTTCTTCTGCCTGGTCTCGATGTCGGCGTCACGACGCTGCTCGATGTGCTGCCGCTCGACCGAGATCTTGGCCTCGAGCGAGGGCAGGTCACGGTCGCGCATCTCGGCGTCGACCTGCGTGATCATGTAGGCCGCGAAGTAGATGACCTTCTCGAGGTCCTTCGGGGCCAGGTCAAGCAGGTAGCCGAGACGCGAGGGAACGCCCTTGAAGTACCAGATGTGCGTGACGGGCGCGGCCAGCTCGATGTGGCCCATCCGCTCACGACGCACCTTGGCGCGAGTGACCTCGACGCCGCAGCGCTCACAGATGATGCCCTTGAAGCGGACGCGCTTGTACTTACCGCAGTAGCACTCCCAGTCGCGGGTCGGGCCGAAGATCTTCTCGCAGAAGAGTCCGTCCTTTTCCGGCTTGAGAGTCCGGTAGTTGATCGTCTCCGGCTTCTTGACCTCGCCGTGTGACCACTGGCGGATGTCATCGGCCGTCGCCAGCCCGATCCGGAGCTCGTCGAAGAAGTTGACGTCTAGCATGTGCGATCTCCCCCTCAGACTTCTTCCACGCTGCTCGGCTCACGCCGGGACAGGTCGATACCGAGTTCTTCGGCGGCCCTGAAGACGTCCTCGTCGGTGTCGCGCATCTCGATGGACATGCCGTCGCTGGAGAGCACCTCGACGTTCAGGCACAGCGACTGCATTTCCTTGATGAGGACCTTGAAGGATTCGGGGATGCCGGGCTCGGGGATGTTCTCGCCCTTGACGATGGCCTCGTAGACCTTGACTCGGCCGAGGACGTCGTCGGACTTGATGGTCAGGAGCTCCTGCAGGGCGTACGCCGCGCCGTAGGCCTCCAGCGCCCACACCTCCATCTCACCGAAGCGCTGGCCACCGAACTGGGCCTTACCGCCGAGCGGCTGCTGGGTGATCATGGAGTAGGGGCCGGTGGACCGGGCGTGGATCTTGTCGTCCACCAGGTGCAGCAGCTTGAGGATGTAGCTGTAGCCCACCGCGATCGGGTAGGGGAACGGCTCGCCGGAGCGGCCGTCGAACAGCAGCGCCTTTCCGCTCTCCTGCACCATGCGATCGCCGTCGCGGTTGGGCAGGGTGTTGCTGAGCAGACCGACGATCTCCTCCTCGTGGGCGCCGTCGAAGACCGGCGTGGCCACGTTGGTGCGCGGCGCGACCTGCTCGAAGCCCTTCTCGCGCAGGCGCTCGGCCCACTGCTCGGTCAGGCCCGAGATGTCCCAGCCGCGGGCCGCGATCCAGCCGAGGTGAGCCTCGAGCACCTGCCCGATGTTCATTCGGCCGGGCACGCCCAGCGGGTTGAGGATGATGTCGACCGGCGTGCCGTCCTCGAGGAACGGCATGTCCTCGACGGGCAGGATCTTGGAGATGACGCCCTTGTTGCCGTGACGGCCGGCGAGCTTGTCACCGTCGGTGATCTTACGCTTCTGGGCCACGTAAACGCGGACCAGCTCGTTGACACCGGGGGGAAGCTCGTCGCCCTCGTCACGGGAGAACACGCGGACGCCGATGACCTTGCCCTGCTCGCCGTGCGGCACCTTCAGCGAGGTGTCGCGCACTTCGCGGGCCTTCTCGCCGAAGATCGCGCGCAGCAGCCGCTCCTCGGGGGTCAGCTCGGTCTCGCCCTTGGGCGTGACCTTGCCGACGAGGATGTCGCCGGGTACGACCTCGGCGCCGATGCGGATGATGCCGCGCTCGTCGAGGTCGGCCAGGACCTCTTCGGAGACGTTCGGGATGTCCCGGGTGATCTCCTCGGGGCCCAGCTTGGTGTCACGGGCGTCGACCTCGTGCTCCTCGATGTGGATCGAGGACAGGACGTCGTCCTGCACCAGACGCTGCGACAGGATGATCGCGTCTTCGTAGTTGTGGCCTTCCCACGGCATGAACGCCACGAGCAGGTTCTTGCCCAGGGCCATCTCGCCCTGGTCGGTGCAGGGACCGTCGGCGATCACCTGGTTGACCTCGACCCGGTCGCCTTCGACGACGATGGGCTTCTGGTTGAACGAGGTGCCCTGGTTGGAACGCTTGAACTTGGCGACACGGTAAGTGGTCCGGGTGCCGTCGTCGTTCATCACGGTGACGTAGTCGGCGGAGACCTCCTCCACCACGCCGGCCTTCTCGGCGCTGATGACGTCGCCCGCGTCGGTCGCGGCACGGTATTCCATGCCGGTGCCGACCAGCGGCGCCTCGCTCTTCAGCAGCGGCACGGACTGCCTCTGCATGTTGGAGCCCATGAGCGCGCGGTTGGCGTCGTCGTGCTCCAGGAAGGGGATCATCGCCGTGGCTACCGACACCATCTGGCGCGGCGACACGTCGATGTAGTCGACTTCCTCGGCACGGGCGAGTTCGGTCTCGCCGCCCTTGGTGCGGACCAGGACGCGCGACTCGGCGAAGGTGCCGTCAGGGTTGAGCACCGTGTTGGCCTGCGCCTTGACGAAGCGGTCTTCCTCGTCGGCGGTCAGGTAGTCGACCTGCTCGATCACCTTGCCGTCGACGACCTTGCGGTAAGGCGTCTCGACGAAGCCGAAGGCGTTGATCCGGCCGTAGGAGGCCAGCGAGCCGATCAGACCGATGTTCGGGCCTTCCGGCGTCTCGATCGGGCACATCCGGCCGTAGTGGGACGGGTGCACGTCTCGGACCTCGAAGCCGGCCCGCTCACGCGACAGACCACCGGGGCCGAGCGCGGACAGACGCCGCTTGTGCGTCAGGCCGGCCAGCGGGTTGGTCTGGTCCATGAACTGCGACAGCTGAGAGGTGCCGAAGAACTCCCGGATCGAGGCGACGACCGGGCGGATGTTGATCAGGGTCTGCGGCGTGATCGCCTCGACGTCCTGGGTGGTCATCCGCTCGCGGACGACGCGCTCCATGCGGGCCAGGCCCAGGCGGACCTGGTTCTGGATGAGCTCGCCGACACTGCGCAGGCGGCGGTTGCCGAAGTGGTCGATGTCATCGGTCTCGACGATCCGGTCGCCCTGGGCGCTCGGCATCGACTCCTCGCCCGCGTGCAGGCGGACGATGTATTCGATGGTGGAGACGATGTCGTCTTCGGTGAGGGTGCCCTGCGTGATCTCGCTGTCGACCCCCAGCTTCTTGTTGATCTTGTAGCGGCCGACCTTGGCGAGGTCGTAGCGCTTGGGGTTGAAGTACAGGTTCTCCAGCAGGGTCTGCGCCGACTCCTTGGTCGGCGGCTCGCCCGGACGGAGCTTGCGGTAGATGTCGAGCAGGGCGTCATCCTGGCCGGCCGTGTGGTCCTTCTCCAGGGTGGCCCGCATCGACTCGTACTGGCCGAAGCGCTCGAGGATCTGTTCGGTGGTCCATCCCAGTGCCTTGAGAAGCACGGTGACGGCCTGCTTGCGCTTGCGGTCGATGCGCACACCGACGCTGTCGCGCTTGTCGATCTCGAACTCCAGCCAGGCACCCCGCGAGGGGATGACACGGCAGTCGAACAGGTCCTTGTCCGAGGTCTTGTCGACACTGCGGCCGAAGTAGACACCCGGGGACCGGACCAGCTGGGAG
Organism: Nonomuraea endophytica; assembly: GCF_014203235.1. Taxonomy (GTDB): domain Bacteria; phylum Actinomycetota; class Actinomycetes; order Streptosporangiales; family Streptosporangiaceae; genus Nonomuraea; species Nonomuraea endophytica. The sequence goes on from NZ_JACHIN010000001.1 coordinate 627,610, forward strand.
ACGACGACACGCTCGGTGCCGTTGATGATGAAGGTGCCCTTCGGCGTCATGAGCGGGAAATCGCCCATGAACACCGTCTGGCTCTTGATCTCGCCAGTGGTGTTATTGATGAACTCCGCCGTGACGAACATCGGGGCGGAGAAGGTCATGTCCTTGTCTTTGCACTCATCTACTGAGTACTTGGGCGGCTCGAACCGGTGGTCGCGGAACGACAAGGACATGGTCCCCGAGAAGTCCTCAATGGGACTGATCTCTTCGAAGATCTCTTCGAGGCCCGACTGGGTCGGGACGTCCTTGCGCCCGGCCTGACGAGCCGCCTCAACCCGGGCCTTCCACTTCTCGTTGCCCAGCAGCCAGTCAAAGGACTCGGTTTGCAGGGCGAGAAGATCAGGAACTTCGAGGGGCTCCTGGATACGCGAAAACGAAACGCGATTGGGACCAGCGGGTACGGCGGAGGCGTTGCGCGAGGCTGCCAACAGATGTCCTTCCGAGGGCTCGCGGCGGACTGACTACACGCACGCCAGACAACCTCGCAACGTGAGCAAGCATCGCGGGTCGTCAAAGGGCAGCGCAAAGGGGCAGTGTAGCCGAACGGCACACGCCTGTCCACTTCGCTCTCGCTGCATGCTTCACGTTGGTCGCAGCATCGCCCGTTCGGACGCAAACGTCAAGCCCACAACCCCGACTTTCCGCCGGGTCAGGGCCAGGACGCTGGGATTTCTCCCCTGCGTGATCGGGCGCCTACCGTCAGGCCCAAGACGATACCCGCGAACGGGGACGGCTAACGCTCCGTCACACCGAGGGTCGAACCCATGCCGACAACCGGTGTAGCAGTGACTGGGATACCCCTGGGCAAGGACTCGCTAAACCTGAATTTTGATAACAATTGAAGGACGCGCCGCGCCCGGGGCCTCAGGCGGTGCCCAGCAGCGTCGACAGGTCGGCGACGAGCCACCGGCCGGCTGTCCTGATCATGACGAACCTGGCGCGGTTCTGGGTGATCTGTTGCTGGGGCTCGGCCTCGCCCGGCAGCTCCTTGACCGTACCCGTGTTGACGAAGAGGAGAACCTCTACCCGGTCGGGTTCCGCCCGCTCGACGGCCGCCCCGGCGACGGCGGTCGTCTGGACGGTCTTCTGGGCCTTGGCGGTGGGCACGAGGGTGGTGGCCAGCTCCTTGTAGTGGGTGGTCAGCTGGCCCGTGGTGTGCTCGCCGGCCCGCGCCAGATCCTGCTCGATCGTGCGGTGGTTGTACGACAACAGGTCCGGCGCCACGGCCTTGGCGGCGGCCATGGCCTCCACGCCCGCGGACTGCCCGTCGCGCAGGTGCCCCAGATCCGTCCACATCACCCAGAGGGCCACCGACAGCCCCAGTACGAGCGCCGCCAGCACCCCGATCGCCACGGCCTTCACAGCACCTGCACCGCCTTCGACACCAGCCAGACCCCGCCGACCTTGGTCACGTCCATCGACCAGCGGTAGAAGCGCTCCTGAGGGGCGTTCTTGGAGCCCTCCCAGCGGATCTCGACGTCGGCCACCACCAGGACCTTGGCGATGCCGCCCGTCATGGACTCCAGCCCGCGGGCGCGCAGCACGCCGTGCTGGACGACCTTGTTGGTGATCGTGGTCTCCTTGAGCCGGGCGGCGTTGGCGGAGTATTCGGCCCGCGCGGCCCCGGTCGAGGTCGCCAGGATGCGCCCGAGGTCGGCGTCGACGGTCTTGTAGTTGAGCGAGAGCAGGTTGACAGCGTGGGTGCCCGCGGCGTCGAGCGCGGCGGCCCGGTCGTCGTCGGTGGCCTGCTCACCGCGGAGCTCGCCGCTGACCCACAGCGCCAGCCCGCCGAGCAGCAGCGCCAGCACCCCGAGCACGATGATCGTCAGCCAAGCGGCGGACCGAGAGGCGGTGCCTGTCATGTCCGCTCCTTCCTGATCGCCGGATCATTACCCGCGAGCCACTCTTCCAGACCCGGGATCGACGGCGGTACGCCCGGCGGCGGCACATCCGCACCCCCGCGCACACCGGTCGGCGAGCCGTCCGGCTCGGTGCAGGTCGCGCGCGGGTCGACCGTCTTCACCCGGGTGTCCCGGGGATAGCGGCGGCGCACGTCCTCGTAGCCGCGCGTGCACGGCGGCGGCACGTTGAGATTCAGGTTGAGCCCGAAGTGCAGCCCGTCGCGGCCGACCACGGTGAAGGCCCCGGCCACGCCCGCCGGGAAGCCGATGAGCAGCTGACGCAGCGCCGCGACCCGGGCCGAGACGGTGCGCCCGCCGACGATCAGGTTGCCCAGCAGCGGCCGCAGGTGCGGCTGGAGTCCGTCCACGAGCTTCTCCGCCGAGCGCGCGGCGGGCGTGGCGGCGTCGATCGTGCGCTCCAGGTCCGTGGAACCCTCGCGCAGCGAGCCGGTCAGCGAGGCGAGGTCGCGCGCGAACGCCTTCAGGTGCCCGCCCTCGGCCCGCTGCGTGCGCAGCACCTTCTCCCCCTGTTCGATCAGCGTGACCGTCTCGGGCAGGACCTCCACGGCCGACTCCGTCAGCTCCTCGCCCGCCGTCAGCAGCCGCCGCAGGTGCGCGGCGTTGCCGCCGAAGGCCTGTTCGAGCTCGGTCACGACGGTCTCGGCGTCGCGCGAGTCCACCGACGTCAGCAGCCGCTCGGCGTCGCCGAGCAACTGGGCGGTGGTGATCGGCAGCGCGGTGCGTTCCCTGGCGATCGTGTCGCCTTCCTCCAGGTACGGCCGCGCCGTACCAGAAGGCTGGAGGTCGAGATATTGCTCGCCCACGCCCGAGCGGTTGGCGACGACGGCGAGCAGCCCCGCGGCGGGCACCGGCGGCTCGGGCCGCAGGCGGAGCACGGCGCGCACCCCGCCGGCGGTGAGGGACAGTGACTCGACGCGGCCGATCTGGACGCCGCGGTAGGTGACCTCGGCGTGTTCGAACAGGCCGCCCGCCTCGGCCAGCTCGACGCCGACCCGGTAGGCGGGCTCGAACAGGTCGGCGCCGACCCGCGCGTAGCGGACCAGCGTGTACGCGGTGGCGACGAGGCTGATGGCGAGGAAGGCGGCCAGCTTGATCCGCAGGCTCATCGCGGGCTCCTGCCGAGGAAGTTGTCCAGGGTGGTCGACGGGGTGAGGTCCACGGTGACGTCGACGTTGCCGTAGTCGCCGCGCAGCAGGCCGGTGGCCGAGCCCGGGAAGGGGAAGGTGAGCGCGGTGCCCAGGTTGGCGGCGAGTTCGTGGCGGGCGCGGTCGAGGTCGGCGAGCAGGGCGCGCAGGTGGGCGAGGTTGGCGAGGGTGTCGTCCTGGGAACGGGTGACGACGCGGGTGGCGGTGCGGCCGAGGCGGGCCAGGGCGGTGAGCATGCGGGTGAGGTCGGCGCGCTGGCGGCGCAGTTGCTTGACGGCGGGGCCGATGTCGGTGGCGACGGCGCGCAGGGTCTGGCGCTGGGCTGCCAGGGTGGCGGTGAGCCGGTCGAGGTTGCCGATGAGGCGGACGATGTCGCCCTTGGAGCCGTCGAGCGCGGCGGCGAACGCGTCGAGGCGGCGCAGGAGGTTCCTGACGGTGCCGGTGCGGCCGTCGAGCATGGCGCCGAGTTCGGTGTTGATGGTGGCCAGTTGTTCCAGGCCGCCGCCGTTGACCAGCAGCGAGGCTGCGGCGAGCACCTGCTCGACCTCGGCGGTCTGGGTGGTGCGGCTGAGCGGGATGCGGCCGTTCAGGCTGCCGGCGCCGGCCGGGACCAGCTTGACGAACTTCTCGCCGAGCAGGCTCGTCTGGGAGATCGCGGCGCCGGTCCCGGCGGGCAGCGCGGCGTCGGCCCTGACCGTGCAGGTGACCTCGGCCCGCCAGCCGGCGGCCAGTTCGATCGCGGTGACCTTGCCGACGGTGACGTCGTTGAGCTTGCACAGCGAGTGCGGGACGAGGTCGAGCGCGTCGGCGAACTCGATCGTCACCTCGCGCGGATTGTGCCCGAGGTCGGCGCCGCCGGGCAGCGGGAGCGACTGGACGCCCTCGAAGCCGCAGCCGGCGGCCAGCAGCAGGGCCATGATCGCGACGGGCGTCTTCACGGCGCCAGGCCTCCGAGGGTGCGGTCGGGCAGTTGGACGGAGGCGGGAAGCGGCACGAGGTTCTGCACGATCGCGTCGAACCAGCGGCCGTTGCCGACCGCGTCGGTGAACTGCCGGGTGAAGGGGGCCAGCAGCCGCAGGGAGCGGTCGAGGCTCTCCTCGTTGCGCCGCAGCAGCCCGACGAACTCCCGCAACTGCCGCAGAGCGGGCTTGAGCGTGGTCCGGTTGTCGGCGATCAGGCCGTCGATCTCGGCGGTCAACTCCAGCGTGTTCGTCAACAGGCTGTGGATGACGGCGCGGCGGGCGGAGATCTCGCGCAGCAGGAGGTCGCCGTCCTTGATCAGGGCGCGAAGGTCCTGGTTGCGATCGGCCACCAGGCCGGTGACGGTTTCGGCGTGCCGTACCAGATCGTGGAGTTTGTCGTCGCGGGAGGCGACGGTGCGCGAGAGGCGGCCGAGGCCGCGCACGGAGGCGCGGATCTCCTCGGAGGAGCCGTCCAGGGTCTGGGCGAGCGTGTCGAGCGCACTCTTGAGCGCGCCCGCGTCGATGCGCGCGGCGCTGTCGGCGAGGTCGCCGAGGGCGGGCATGATCTCGTACGGCACGCTGGTCCGCTCGATCGGGATGGCGCGGTCGAGGCGGCCGGGGCCGTGGGGTTCGAGCTGGACGTGGTGGGAGCCGAGCAGCGTCGCCAGCCGGATGTGCGCGCGGGTCTGCGAGCCCAGCGGCACCTCCCGCTCCAGGCGCAGGCCGACGCGGACGTGCGCGCCCTCCAGTTCGACCTCGCTCACCTCGCCGACCTTCACCCCGGCCACGATGACGTCCTCGCCCGGCCGCAGCCCCGCCGACTCGGCGAAGGCGGCCGTGTAGACGGTGCCGGTCTTCAACTGGGGTACGGCCAGCGCACCGGCCACCAGCGCCGCGGCGGCGACCAGTCCGGCGATGCCGAGCGGGAGCGGGTCGCGGTGGCGGAAGGGGGTCAGCGGCATCGGCGGCTCTCGTTGACGATCTTCGGCGTGGTGGTCACGCCCGCCCTGACGTCCAGGGAGCAGAGGTAGAAGTTGAACCACGAGCCGTAGGAGACGGCCCGGGTGAGCTGGTTGAGCCGGATCGGCACGTCCTTGATCGTCTTGTCGATCAGCGCCCGCTCCTCGTTGAGCGCGGCGAGGAAGCTGTCGGCGTGCCGGATTCCGGCCTTGATGTCGGGCCTGGCGCGTTCGGTGAAGCCCGCGGTGACGCCGGCGAGCCGGTCGAGGGCGGCGAGGGAGTCGCCGATGGCCTTGCGGTCCCCGGCCAGGCCGCTGACCAGCGACCGCAGGTCGGCGATGAGCTCGCTGTAGTCATCCTCGCGGCCGGCGATCTCGGCGAGCACCGCGGTGAGGTTGTCGATCACCCGGCCGATGACCGCGTCGCGGTCGGCGAGTGTGCCGGTGAGCGAGGCGACGTGGCCGAGGAGGCTGTCGACGGTGCCGCCCTCCCCCTGGAGCACCTGGACGATCTGCCAGCTCAGCTTGTTGACGTCTTCGGGCCGGATGGCCTTGAGCAGCGGGCGGAAGCCGTTGAACAGCGCGGTGACGTCGAGCGCCGGGCGGGTGTCGGTGATCAGCTCGCCGGGCCGCAGCGCGCCGGGCCCGCCTCGGCCGGTGGACAGCGCGAGGTAGCGGTCGCCGACCAGGTTGCGCCAGCGGATCGCGGCGATGACGCCGCGGGGCAGCCGGGTGCGTTCGAGGACGGTGAAGGAGACCTCGGCGCGCGTCCCGGCCAGCGAGACCTCCTCCACCCTGCCCACGCGCACGCCCGCTGCCCGCACGTCGTCGCCCGGCCGCAGCCCGGTGGCGTCGGTGAACACCGCGCGGTACACGCTCGCCGCGGCGAACTGCGTCCCGGAGATCGTGATCGCCAGCATGGCCACGCACAGGGTCGTGGCCAGTCCGAACAGCCCGAGCTTGATCGCCGCCTTCAGCGTGGTCATCTCAGCATCAGCTCCGCCAGGTCCTGGGTGCCGTCGGCGAACCGCACCCCGGGGAAGGGCACCTTCGGGCGGGGCAGGCCGTAGCAGCGCGGGCCCCTGGTGTCGCGGTAGGCGGGCGCGTCGGCCCCTTCCCTGTACGGCGGCGCCGGCCTGACCAGCTCCAGCACCGCCTTCACCCGCCCGTCCCCGAACGCCTCGTCCAGCAGCGGCCGGAGGCGGTCCAGGCCCTGGAACACGCACGGCACGGTCGGCGAATACCGGGCGGCGAGGTCGAGAGCGGGCCTGGACACGTGCTGGAGCCCGACCAGACCGGTCTCGTTGACCGTCAGCAGGGCGTCGGTTTTGCCCGCGCTCCTGGTGACCACGCGGGCGAGCTGGTCGATCTCGGCCTCCCTGCCGGTGATCGTTCTGCTCAGCGCGGCGGAGTTGGCCAGGGTGCGCAGGAGGTCGGGGGCGGCCTGGCCGTACAGGTCGGTGACGTCGGCCAGGGCGGTGATGTCGCGCCGGATCGCCGGCAGGTGGGGGGTGAGCCGGGTGAGGTAGTGCTCGGCCTTGTCGAGGGTGGCGCCGGTTCTGGCGCCTCTGCCTTCCAGCGCGGTGGCCAGCGCGGTCAGCGTGGTGGCCAGGCGTTCCGGGTGGATGCTCCGCAGCAGCGGCAGCAGCCGGTCGAGCACCTGCGCCACCTCGACGGCGGCGGCGGGGGCGATCAGGCGGTCGCCGTCGCGCAGCTCGGAGGTCGGGGTCGCGGGCGGGACGAGGTCCACGTACTTCTCGCCGAAGACGGTCTTCGGCAGGAGCCTGGCCGTGGAGGCGCGGTCGACGGGCTGGTCGAGGGCGAGGGTGAGCTCGGCGCCTCCGGCCGTGGCCTTCAGGGCGGTGACCTCGCCGACCAGGACGCCGCGTATCTTGACGTCGGCGCGCGGGCCGAGCTGGAGACCGGCTCTGGGGGCCGACAGGGTCACGGTGGTCGCGCCGGAGAACACCTTGAGGTACGCGGCTGCGGTCACCGCCGTGAAGGCGGCGATCAGGGCCAGCAACGCGGCGCCGTACCTCATCCGGCCAGCCGTACCGTGGTCGTGGTGCCCCAGATGGCCAGGCCGAGCAGGACGTTGGCCACGTTCACCGCGACCAGCACCGCGCGCACCGCCCGCCCGACCGCGACGCCGACGCCCGCGGGGCCGCCGGAGGCGTGGAAGCCGTAGTAGCAGTGCACGAGGATCACCAGCACGGCGAACAGCACCACCTTGCCCAGCGACCAGAGCACGTCATACGGCACGAGGAAGAGGTCGAAGTAGTGGTCGTAGGTGCCGGTCGACTGGCCGTAGAGGACGGTGGTGATCAGGCGGGTGGCGACGTAGGAGGCGAGCAGGCCGAGGACGTAAAGGGGCAGCATGGCGGCGAAGCCGGCGATCAGCCGGGTGCCCACCAGGAACGGCACCGAGGGGATCGCCATGACCTCCAGCGCGTCGATCTCGTCGCTGATGCGCATCGCGCCGAGCTGGGCGGTGAAGCCGGCGCCGACGGTGGCCGACAGGCCGATGGCGGCCACGATGGGGGCGATCTCACGGGTGTTGACGTAGCTGGACAGGAACCCGGCGAAGGCGGAGGTGCCGATCTGGTCGAGGGCGGTGTAGCCCTGCAGGCCGACCTCGGTGCCGGCGAAGAAGGTCATGAACGCGACGATCGCCATCGTGCCGCCGATGACGGCCAGGCCGCCGGTGCCGAGGCTCACCTCCGACAGCAGCCGCAGGATCTCGGAGCGGTAGCGGAGCGAGCGGGGCAGTTGGAGGAAGGCCTTGGTGTAGAACTCGCCCTGCTTGTTGAGTGACATCACCACACCGCCGCGCTGATGAGGAAGTTCTCGGCGAACAGGACCATCGCCGCGAAGACCACCGTCTGGTTGACGGCGTCGCCGACGCCCTTGGGCCCGCCGGCCGCGCTCAGCCCCTTGAAGCAGGCGATCATCCCGGCCGTGGCGCCGAAGACGAGCGCCTTGACCGCGGAGATCCACAGGTCGGACAGCTCCGCCAGCGCGTTGAACGACTGCAGGTACGAGCCGGGCGAGCCGCCCTGGGCGATCACGTTGAACAGGTAGCTGGCGATCAGGCCCACGGTGGTGACCAGGCCGTTGAGCAGGGGTGCGACGACCGCGCACGCCGCCACCCTGGGCACCACGAGGCGGTGGAGCGGGTCGATGCCGAGCACCTCAAGGGCGTCGATCTCCTCCCGGATCTTGCGCGCGCCCAGGTCGGCGCAGATGGCGCTGCCCGCCGCGCCCGAGATCATCAGCGCGGTCACGACCGGGCTCGCCTCGCGGACGATGCCGAGCACGGCGGTCGCGCCGGTGAACGACTGGGCGCCGAACTGGCGGATCAGGTTGCCCGCCTGGAGCGCCAGCACGGCGCCGAACGGGATGGACACCAGCGCCGTGGGCAGGGCGCTGACGCTGACGATGAACCAGGCCTGCTGCAGGAACTCCCGCCAGTGGAACGGCCGCCTGGGCACGGCCCGCAGGGTGTCGAGCGTGAGCGCCACGAAAGCACCGCTCGCCCTGATCACGTGTCGCGTCCTTTCGAGTGCGGAGAGTAGTCGTTCGGGACCGCGAAAAAGGCCGGTCCGTCCATGTGCGGGGGTTACCTGACGCCGTTGAGATGGGCGCTGACCAGCCGAGGGTACTCCTCCAGCCAGTTACGCCCGCGGTCGTCGATGAACGAGCCCTGCGGCGGGATCACCCCGTGGGCGGCCAGCCAGGCGCCGGGCGGCTGCTGACCGCGACGTACCCGGTTGCCCGTGGGCATGAGCTGCGGCGGGATCGGCGGCAGCGCGCCGGGGTCGTGGCCCAGCTGGGCCTCGGCCTCCAGCTCGGAGACGTCCTTCTCCTCCGACATGCCGATCGGGCCGTGGCGGCGCGCGTTGAGGAACTGCCGCACGACCGGCTCGTCGCTCGACAGCAGCATCTCGCGCGGGCCGAACATCACCAGCTCCCGGCGGAACAGCAGCCCGATGTCGTCGGGCACCGTGCGGGCGGTGTTGATGTCGTGGGTGACGATGAGGAACGTGGCCTCGAAGTCGGTGTTGAGATCGACGAAGAGCTGATTGAGGTACGCGGTGCGCACCGGGTCGAGCCCCGAGTCCGGCTCGTCGACCAGGATGATCTCCGGATCGAGCACCAGCGCCCTGGCCAGGCCCGCGCGCTTGCGCATGCCGCCGGAGATCTCACCGGGCAGCTTGGACTCCGCGCCGAGCAGGCCGACGAGCTCCATCTTCTCCATGACGATCTGGCGGATCTGGCTCTCGCTCTTCTTGGTGTGCTCACGCAGCGGGAAGGCGATGTTGTCGAACAGGCTCAGCGAGCCGAACAGCGCGCCGTCCTGGAAGAGCACGCCGAACAGCCGGCGCAGCTCGTAGAGCTTGTCCTCGCTGCAGTTGGCCAGGTCGTAGCCGTCGATCCAGATGTGGCCGCGGTCGGGACGCAGCAGGCCGACGAGCGTCTTGAGGAACACGGACTTGCCGGTGCCGGACGGGCCGAGCAGCACCGAGATCTCGCCCGCGGGCAGCGTCAGCGAGACGTCCTGCCAGATGACCTGCCGACCGAACGATTTGGTCAGCCCCTCGACCACGACTTCGACGCCCACCGGTCACCTTCCGCGAGCATGGGGTAACGTGACGCACACTTTACTTTCAAGTTCCCATCACGTTAGCCGTGTTCCGTGGAATTGGAACAGATTCTAATAACTTGTTACTGGCCGGTTATCGGGGTCTGGTCAGGTCGAACACCGTCGTACCGGCCACCGTGGCGGAGTCGTACGTCTCCTCCACCCAGGCGGCGATCTCGGCGGCCGGGCCGCTGCCGAGGCCGCTGGGCAGGAAGTAGTGGATACGCCCTTCCGCCACGTACTGCTGGAAGCGGGCGAGGGTGGGGGCCGGGTCGGTGCCGTTGAACCCGCCCACCGCCATCACGGGCAGACCGGTGGCCAGCTGGTGTCCGGCCGCGTTGTTGGAGCCCACGGTGGCGGCCACCCAGGTGTAGCGGGCGGCGTCGGCCTTGAGCAGAGCGATGAGCTCCGCGCCGGGAGTCACGGCCCCCAGCAACCCACCCCGCCCCCCACCGCCGGGGCGGCGACCGTCCATCGGCCGGTTGCCTCCGTCCGGTTGCGGCCCCCTGCCTTGTCTCCCCAGGGCTCTGAAGCCCTGGCCGCCTGTGGAGGGGCCCGCCGAGGGGATCGCGCCCGTGTGCGGGGTGGCCGCGGTGTCCATGGCGTACGCCGCCGGTCCGGCCAGCACCACGAGTACGGCCACGCCGCCCACGGCCCAGATCATCCGATCCCTGGCGCCCCCATACCCGGAGATCATGCCCGCCCCGGCCAGCCCGAGCGCCGCAGCCAGCCCGGCGACCAGCACCACGGGCCCCAGCCACGCGTTCCACTCCGAGCTCCGGGAAAGCAGCACGTACCCCCACACCGCGCTCACCGCGATCACCGAGGCCAGCACCGGGAACGCCCGCCGCTCCCACAGCACCGCCGCGCCCAGCCCGACCAGCGCCGCGATCGCGGGAGCCAGCGCCACCGTGTAGTAGGCGTGGAAGATGCCCTGCATGAGGCTGAAGATCAGCCCGGTCACCAGCAGCCAGCTCCCCCAGATCGCCAGCGAGGCCCGCACGGGGTCGTCGCGCCGGGCCCGCCGCGTCACCCAGACCGCCGCCACCAGCAGCACCAGCGCCGCCGGAAGCAGCCACGAGACCTGCCCGCCCGCCTCGGTGTCGAACAGCCGGAACCACCCGGCCTCCTGGTTGAGGTTGCCGAGCCCGCCGTAGTCGTCGCCGTTGAGCCGCCCGATGCCGTTGTAGCCGAGCGCGAGTTCGAGCACGCTGTCACCCTGCGACCCGCCGATGTACGGCCGTTCGCCCGCGGGCACCAGCGCCACCGCCAGCACCCACCACCCGGCCGCCACCACCATGGCGCCACCGGCCAGCAAAAGCTGCCAAACCCGCCGCCCGAATGACGTAGGCGCCCAGATCAGGTAAACGAGCGCGAACCCCGGCAGCACCAGAAACGCCTGCAACATCTTCGCCAGAAACGCGAACCCGACCAGCGCCCCCGCCGCCACCACCCACCGCGTGGCCGCGCCCTCCTGCGCCCGCACCAGGCAGTACGCCGCCAGGCACAGCAGCAGCACCAGCGACGCGTCCGGATTGTTGAACCGGAACATCAGCACCGCCACCGGCGTCACCGCCATGACCGCCCCGGCCAGCAGCGCCGCCCACTCCGGCGCCCGCCGCCGCACACTCGCGTAAACGACGCCCACCGAGGCCACGCCCATGAGCGCCTGCGGCACCAGGATGCTCCACGCGTTCACCCCGAACACCCGCGCGCTCAACACCATCGGCCACAGCGAGGCCGGCGTCTTGTCCACGGTGATCGCGTTGGCCGCGTCGGAGGAGCCGAAGAAGAACGCCTTCCAGCTCTGGGCACCCGCCTGCACGGCGGCCGAGTAGTACGGGTTGGCCCACCCGGAAGCCCCCAGACCCCACACATACAGTACGGCGGCGCCACCGAGCAGCCCGATCACCTTCCAGTTCATGAACCGGACGCTAGGCACCCCGCCTGAGACGGCCATGAAAATCGCCTGAGTTCACGGGCCGAACCACAACGGAAAGAGGCGGCACACCCGGCACCTGGGTGTGGCCGCCTCTTCGGAAGCGTGAAAGTTACTTCACGGTGACGCTGGCGCCGGCGCCCTCAAGGGCGGCCTTGGCCTTCTCGGCCTGCTCCTTGTTGACCTTGCCGTCGAAGACCGACTTCGGAGCGCCGTCGACCAGGTCCTTGGCCTCCTTGAGGCCGAGGGAGGTCAGCGCGCGGATCTCCTTGATGACCTGGATCTTCTTCTCGCCGGCACCCTCAAGGATGACGTCGAACTCGTCCTGCTCCTCAGCGGCGGCCTCGCCACCACCGGCGGCCGGGGCGGCAGCGGCGGCGACGGCGACCGGGGCGGCAGCCTTGACGTCGAAGGTCTCCTCGAAGACCTTCACGAACTCGGAGAGCTCGAGAAGAGTCATCTCCTTGAACGCGCCGAGCAGCTCGTCGGTGCTGAGCTTCGCCATGTTTTCCTCCGTAATGGATGTGCTTTAAAGGTGGATCGGGACCGCGGTTAAGTGCGGCAACCCCCAGCTACTCGCCGGCCTCCGCGCGCTTGGCGCGCAGGGCTTCGGCCAGCTGAGCCATGTTGGTGGGCAGCGCGGCGAACATGGCGGCAGCAGCGGACTGCTTCGCCTTCATCGCACCGGCCAGCTTCGCGAGGAGAACCTCGCGCGACTCCAGGTCGGCGAGCTTGGTGATCTCCGTGGCGTCCAGCGTCTTGCCGTCGAGGACACCGCCCTTGATCACCAGGAGGGGATTGGCCTTGGCGAAGTCACGCAGACCCTTGGCAGCCTCGACGACGTCGCCGCTGACGAAGGCGATCGCGGTCGGGCCGCTGAGCAGGCCGTCGAGGCCCGTCAGACCGGCCTCGTTGGCAGCGATCTTGGTGAGGGTGTTCTTCGCCACGGCGAACTTCGCATTCCCACCGAGTGCAACGCGCAGCTCCTTGAGCTGGGCGACGGTGAGACCGCGGTACTCGGTCAGAACGGCTGCGCTGCTTCCAACGAACTCGCTCTTGAGCTCGGCGACCGCGCTCGCCTTATCCGGCCTCGCCATGGGCCTCCTTCCAGGATGTTCCGCCGGAGAAGGCCCAGAAATGAGAACAGCCCCGGGCGCAGGGCGCACGGGGCTTCACACACACTCATCGTGTGCGGAAACTCGTATCACACCTGCGCGGGCCGTCCGCAAGAAGCGGATCCTTCGGTCACCAGGACTGGCCAAGGTGACAACCGGCGGTCTTCGGCAACGACCAGACTACGGGCTGGTCGCCGAGTTTCCAAATCGATGTTCTCTTGTGGGTTGTCGCTACGAGTTCGACGGGCTCGGCTGGGGGACGTTCGACGGCATTTCGCCGACCTGGTCCGCGGGCGGAGTCTCGATGTTGACGGGCTGGTTGAAGCCCTTGAAGAACAGGGTGGCGTCGAGCTTGCCGCCCTGCTTCTCACCGTTGAGCTGGAGCTTCGCCGGGAGACCCTGACCATCGACCCAGATGTCGAACTTGACGTCCTTCAGCTCGGCCAGGTTCTCCTTGGCCCGCTGCTGCTCGTCGGCCGGAAGCAGCAGAACCGCCGCCTCGACCGGGAACGTACCGCTGAAGTGGGTCGTGTCGACGCCGTTCACGCTCTCGGTGCCGACCTGCTTGACGTCCTTCGAGGCGGTGACCATCTTCGTGACCGCCGCCAGGTCGAACTGCTGGACCTGTGCCAGATACTGCTGCACCTCACCGCGGCTGTCGGCCTCGCTGAGCGAAACCTTGATCCACGGCTTGGTGGCTCCGACGAGCTTGTTGAGCGCGTCGACCTTGACGTAGACGACGTCGCCCTGCAGGACCGCCCTGGCCCCGCCCGGCAGCTCGCGGTCACCGAATCCCGCCGTGTCGACGGTGAGGTCGATCGCCAGTGTCGGCTTGCCCTGGTAGAGCATCCGGCCCTGAAGCTTCCCGCTCTGCCCGTTGGGGTCCGTCGCGTTGACCACCGCGTCAACGGTGTAGCTGGAAACCTGCTCGGTCTTCTGCGCAGCCTGCGTGAGCACCTCCGAGGCGGCCAGGTTGACCTGGATGGGCTGCGCCGTCGATCCACAACCTGCTACCCCGGCTACCACCAGTGCGGCAGCAGCCGCAGCGGCAGCGAGAGAAAACCTACGCTTCACCATGCCTCCGACCCTATGTGGCGAATCACCGATCTGGCGGCTTCCCCGCACAAACCCAGGGAAACCTCGGGGGAATCCCCTAGATCTGCACAGCCTCTCCACATCTGTCCGCGATCACACGGGCGGCGCCAGCTCGAAGTAGCGGTCGACCAGCTTGGGGTCTCCGGAGACGGCCAGACGTTCGGCGGGGATCCGGTGCCACAGGAACAACATCAATTGCGACGCCGTACCGGCGATCTCAAGGTCCGGCGAACCCCCGTCGAGCAGCTCATCCCCCTCGAACCGCACCGTCCACGCCCCTTCGTCGCACACGAACCGGAAGGTCTCCCCCGCCCCCGGCGGCGCCTGCTTCAACGCCCGCCGGGCCGGAACCATGACCTCGAACGTCTGCGCCACGGCGTCCGCGGCCATCTCGGCGTCCATGTCCGCAGGCTCGCCCAGGGCGTTCTCCGCGTCCCACCGATGGATGGCCGCCTCGATCGTCTGCATCCGCAACCAGAACCCCGCCGTCTGCTCCGCCGACCACGTCCACACCCGCTCGTCGGGCGCGGTCCTGGAAAACACGGCTTCGAGTACGGCGGCGCCCTCCGCGAACCAGTCGACCAAGCCGACCGGCAACACCCCGAGGCTCGGCGTCTGCTCCGACAGCGGCCACCCCTCGGTGTCGGCGGGCAGCAGGTGCCCCAGCCCGCTGGGATCCGGCGGCTGCGCGAGCCGTTCCTCGATGACCACCGCCACCACCCGGTGCACGCCCGACAGGTGCATCACCAGGTCGGACATCGTCCACCCCGCACAGGACGGAACGGGCGGCGCCTCCCGCCCGGCCACCCGCCGACCGGCGGCCTCGAACGCCTGGACCTCGCGACGAAAATGAGTGACGTAGTCCATGCCCTCCACTGTCGCACGCCCCTTCGAGCCTTTCTATGTGCCGAATGTCCTCCGGTACGCGGCCGGGGTGGTGCCGAGGCGGGCGTGAAAATGGCGCCGCAGATTCACCGCCGACGACAGCCCGACCCGGGCGGCGATCGTCTCAACGGGCAGAGGCGTCCGCTCCAGCAACTCGCGAGCGGCGTCCACCCGCTGGGCGAGCAGCCACTGACCAGGACTGACACCCAGATCGGCGGCGAACCGGCGGGCGAACGTACGCGGCGACAGGCGGGCCCGCCGCGCCAGATCCCCGACCGTGAGGGGCTGGTCGAGCCGCCCCGCCGCCCAGTCGAGCACCGCCCCCAGCGACCCGTCGCGTTCGGCCGCCGGCGCCGGACGCACGAACTGCGCCTGCCCGCCCTCCCTGCGCGGCGGCATCACCATGTGCTGGGCGATCTCCGTGGCGTAGGCGGCGCCGTGGTCGTTCCGCACGATGTGCAGGCAGAGATCAAGCCCAGCGGCGGTCCCCGCCGAAGTCGCCACATCACCGTGATCGACATAGAGAACGTCGGGATCCACCGTCACGTCCGGATACCGCCGCGCCAGTTCCTCCGTCCGCCGCCAGTGCGTCGTGGCCCGCCGCCCACTGAGCAGACCGGCCTCGGCCACCAGAAACGCCGCCGAACAAATGGACACGATCCGCGCCCCACGGCGATGCGCCCGCCGTACCGCGTCGATGATCTCCCCGGGAACGTCGTCCACCTGCCAGCCCGGAATCACCACGGTGTCCGCGCTCTCCAGCGCCTCCAGCCCGTCGTTTACCCCGATCGTGTAGCCGCCGAGGGTGGGCACCTGGCCGGGTTCGAGGGCGCAGATGCCGAAGTCGTAGCGGGCGGGCATCCCCGGCCGCCGCAGTCCGAACACCTCCGTGACACACGCCAGCTCGAACGGCGCCTGCGGAGGGTGTACCAGCGCGACCACTCTGATCATGGCAGCAATATACCCAGAGATGACATTCCAGCCACTGTCCGGCCCTTTTCGCCACCCGTCACGATGACCCCATGCCAGAAATCCCGAAGCTCACCCACGTGGTCATCGACACCGTGGAGACCAGCGACATCGCCCCCGGCATCGTCCGCCGCGGCCTGCCCGGCGGCGCCCTGGCCGCCCGCGCCTTCGACTTCGCCCCCGGCACCACCTGGCCGGAACCCGACCACCACGCCACCGACGAACTCATCTACGTGGCCGAAGGCGAACTCCTCGACAACGGCCAGACCTTCCCCGCCGGGTCGTTCCTCCACTACCACCCCGGCTCGGTACACCAGCCCGGCACCCGAACCGGCACCCGCATCCTCGTCTTCAGCCTCCCCCACCCCACCCCCGCAACCTGACCCCTGCCACCGCAGCTCTACGGCGGCACAAGGAGGCCGGCCGGCCCGGCTTGCCCGCAGCCCAAGCCGGCCAGCGCCCTCTCCGCCGAAGCGGGCCTAACGGCGACCATCTCACCACCACCCCAGCGACCATCCCACCGTGATCATGGCGACCATCACACCACGGGTGTCATCATGAACCCATGGTCACGACACCACACGGACAGCTGGTACGGCGCCACGCCGAGCAGGCGGTCACGGACGCGCTGGCCGACACCCGCGTCGTCCTGGTCAACGGCGCCCGGCAGACGGGCAAGAGCACACTGGTCCGACAGCTGGCGAAGTCAAGCAGCACCGAGTGGCGTGACCTGGACGACGCCTTGACCCGGCAGGCCGCACTGAGCGATCCCGGCGGGTTCGTCGACTTTCCCGAGCGAATGGTCATCGACGAGATCCAGAGAGCCCCCGAACTGCTCCTGGCCATCAAGTCCCAGGTAGACGCGGACCCGCGGCCCGGCAGGTATCTGCTCACCGGCTCGTCACGCCTCCTCGCACTACGCGGACTACCGGACACTCTGCCCGGCCGCATGGAGACGATCGAGCTCTGGCCGTTCGCCCAAGGTGAGATCGACGGACAGCCCGACAGCTTCATCGATGCGATCTTCACCCATGGCCCCGCGCTGAGGCACCACTCCCAGGTCTCCCGAGCGGACTACGCAGAACGCCTGGTACGCGGCGGCTACCCCGAGGCGGTCACCCGGACCAACCCCCGTCGCCGGCAACGCTTCTTCGACTCCTACATCGGTGACCTGATCAACCGCGATGTGATGCAGCTGTCGGAGATCGAGCGCACCGCAGAGCTGCGTGCGTTGATCAGGCTACTGGCGGCCAGGTCCGGCCAGTTGCTCGTCATCCAGAGCCTGAGCCGCGATCTCGGCCTGCCCGCCAGCACGACCGCACGGTTCCTCGCGCTCCTCGAAGAGGTCTTCCTGGTGAAGCGGGTGCCCGCCTGGTCGAGCAACATTGGCAGCCGGGCCATCCACACCCCCAAGATCGCCTTCGTGGACTCAGGGGTGGCCGCGAACCTCCTCGGCGCCGACGCCCGCGGCCTGCTTCGGCCAGGTTCCGCGTTCGGCCCACTGCTGGAGGGTTTCGTCCTCATGGAGCTGGCCAGGCAGACAACCTGGTCGGACACTTTGGCCGAGCTCTACCACTACCGGACCAAGGACAAGGTCGAGGTGGACGCCATCCTTGAGACCCGCCAGGGCCAGGTGGTGGGCATCGAGGTCAAGGCCGCGTCCACCGTACGACCGGAGGACTTCAAGGGGCTCCGTCATGTCGCCGAGCGCGTCGGCCCCGACTTCGTCGCCGGCCTGGTCCTGCACACCGGCGCCGACACCTTCTCCTTCGGAGACCGGATGCTCGCCGTACCGGTGGGCGCACTCTGGCAGACGCGGCCCTGAGTGTCAGAAGAGCGCCTGGCCCACTGTCGGCCTCGCGCACACGGAGGTGTTCTCGAAGCAGGCTTCCGCAGGACGTGTGCCGTCGACCATCTTCGTCCACGCGACGTGGTGGACCATGTTCTCGAACAGCGGCGAGCCGTTGTTGGTCCTGACGTAGATCCTGCGGTCCAGCGGCGCGCCGATCACGGTGGCCCACTTCGCCTTGCAGGAGGGGCTGTAGTACCCCTGCAGCAGGCGGTCGCGGAACCACACCTCGGCGATCGGCCTGGCGTCCTTGTCGCACCCGGTGGTGAGCGGGTCCTTGTTGAAGCATCCTGCCCCTGTGCACGGCGGCGCCTCTACGGCGGCCGCCATCGCCGGGTGCGGCCCGGACAGCAGGGCGGCGACGACGAGACCGGTGGCGATGTCCCTGACGCTCATGACTCCCCCAGACACGAGATGATCACTCAGTGTTGCCAATCAGGAGCATAGAGCAATAACGATCTTCCCCGAAGGACCCGTCCTGGCGCGAAGCGCCCTCACGAAATCGCGGAGGACCGAGCCCGGAAAAGCAGAAGGCCCCGCCGTATGAACGGCAGGGCCTTGAGCGGTTGCAGCCGGTACGGCTAGCCGTCCAGCTCCGCGGTGAGCCCGCGGGTGGCGTTGGGGTCGACCGGGACGCCGGGGCCCATGGTGGTGGAGAAGGTGACCTTCTTCACGTAACGGCCCTTGGCGGCCGACGGCTTGAGACGGAGCACCTCGTCCAGCGCGGCGGCGTAGTTCTCGATGAGCTGGCGCTCGGGGAACGACGTCTTGCCGATGATGAAGTGCAGGTTGGCCTGCCGGTCGGTGCGGAACTCGATCTTGCCGCCCTTGATCTCCGTCACGGCCTTGGCGACGTCGGGCGTCACGGTGCCGGTCTTCGGGTTGGGCATGAGGCCACGGGGACCGAGCACGCGGCCCAGGCGGCCGACCTTGCCCATGAGGTCCGGGGTGGCGACGACGGCGTCGAACTCGTTGAGGCGGTTGCCCTTGGAGATCTCGTCGATGAGCTCGTCGGCGCCGACGATGTCGGCTCCGGCCTCGCGGGCTGCCTCGGCACGGTCACCGGTCGCGAAGACCAGGACCCGGGCGGTCTTACCGGTGCCGTGCGGGAGGTTGACCGTGCCGCGCACGATCTGGTCGGCCTTGCGAGGGTCGACGCCCAGTCGGAGCGCGACCTCGACGGTCGCGTCGAACTTGGTGGTGGTGGTCTCCTTGGCCAGCTTGGCGGCTTCGGCCGGAGAATAGAGCTTGTCGCGGTCGACCTTGGCCGCCGCGTCCTTGTGCGCCTTGCTGCGCTGCATGGCAATCTCCTGTGGTGGAGTCTGTGGTGCGGGCCAGCGCGGCCCTTCCACGGTGGTCGGAAGGTTAGTCGGCGACGGTGATGCCCATCGACCGGGCGGTGCCGGCGATGATCTTCTCCGCTGCTTCGACGTCGTTGGCGTTGAGGTCCGGCATCTTGGTCTCGGCGATGCTGCGGAGCTGCTCGCGGCTGAGCTTGCCGACCTTCTCCTTGTGCGGGACCGCGCTGCCCTTGTCGAGGCCCAGGGCCTTCTTGATCAGCTCGGGCGCCGGGGGCGTCTTCGTGATGAAGGTGAAGCTGCGGTCTTCGAAAATGGTGATCTCGACGGGGATGATGTTGCCCCGCTGAGCCTCCGTCGCAGCGTTGTACTGCTTGACGAAGTCCATGATGTTGACGCCGTGGGGACCGAGGGCGGTACCGACGGGCGGGGCCGGGGTGGCCTGGCCAGCGGGGAGCTGGACCTTGACCAAGGCCGCGATCTTCTTCTTCGGAGGCATTTTTCCTACTCCGGGTCCTGATAGGTGATGTGTTCGGCCGGGTACCTGGCCGAACATGTCGGAAGGCCGCCCTTCGCGAGGGACGGCCAGCCGAACGACTCAGTGTATGTCAGATCTTGGAGACCTGGTTAAACGACAGCTCGACCGGGGTCTCGCGGCCGAAGATCGAGACCAGCACCTTGAGCTTCTGCGACTCGGGGCTGATCTCGCTCACCGAGGCGGGCAGAGTGGCGAACGGGCCGTCCATGACGGTGACCGACTCGCCGATCTCGAACTCGACCGTGGGGCCGGCGGCCGCCTTGGTCTTGGTCTGCTTGGCCTCTTCGCTCGGCTCGGGGGCCAGCAGCTTGGCGACCTCGTCGAGGCTGAGCGGAGAGGGCTTGTTGGACAGGCCGACGAAGCCGGTCACACCGGGCGTGTTACGCACGGCGGCCCAGGACTCGTCGGTCAGCTCCATGCGCACCAGGACATAGCCGGGCAGCACGCGCTCCTTGACCGGGACCTTCTTGCCGCTCTTGAACTCCTGGACGGTGTGCGTGGGCACCTCGACCTGGAAGATGTAGTCCTCCATGTTGAGCGACACGTTGCGGCTCTCGATGTTGGACTTCACCCGGTTCTCGTAGCCGGCGTAGGAGTGGATCACATACCACTCGCCGAGCTGGCCACGCAGCGACTGCTTGAACTCCTCGACCGGGTCGACTTCCTCGGCGTCCTCGTCCTCGGCGTCTTCCCCGGCCTCGTCGTCTCCGGCCGCGTCGTCACCGGTCTCGTCTTCGTCGAGCTCGACCTCATCGACGGCGGCGGAAACCTCGTCGTCGTCCTCGGCCTCATCGACCTCATCGGCGGCAGGAGCCTCGGCGACGACATCGTCGTCGGCGGGCTCGGCAGCCTCGTCAGCGGCCTCTTCCGGCTCGGCGTCCCACTCTTCGCGGGGCTCGTCGGCCGGGAATGAAGACTCGGACACGGTGACATTTCCTCTTTCGTCGAATCGCGTGGCGAAGGGTTATTCCCCGCCGAAGACGCGGATGACTCCCCAGCCCAGGGCGGCGTCGAGGCCGTAGACGATCCCAACCATGATCAGAACGAATATCAGAACGACCGTGGTGTAGGTGATGAGATCCTTGCGTGTCGGCCAGATGACCTTACGCAGCTCGTTGACCACCTGCCGGTAGAAAAGGGCAGGAGATGTGCGGGTCTTCTTCTCGCCACTAGGCTTGCCTGCGGTCTCGCCGCGCGTGTCGATCGCCACAGTCCTCACCTGATCCGTCGTATCCAACGCAGATTGCGGCGCGCTTTCACGCCAAGCTGCGCGGACCGCACTCGCAGGGCACGAGGGACTCGAACCCCCAACCGCCGGTTTTGGAGACCGGTGCGCTACCAATTGCGCTAGTGCCCTATGTCGCCAACCAGACTACCCCGGCCGGCTCACTGCCCGGACCGAACCGCGGCTCGACATGCGGCGGCAGGACCAGGCGAGAGTCTACGGGTCAATACCCCGCTACGTCGAACCGAATCCGATCGCCCAGGTCACAGCCCTCGTGAAACAGCATCGTGGGAGCATGGAGCCATGTCCACCCGACCCCGCATCTCCACACGAATCTCCGCGATCTCCGAGTCCGCCACCCTCGCCGTCGACGCCAAGGCCAAGGCGATGAAGGCCGCGGGCCGCCCGGTCATCGGCTTCGGCGCCGGCGAGCCGGACTTCTCCACGCCCGGCTACATCGTCGAGGCGGCCGTCGAGGCCGCGCGCGACCCCAAGAACCACAAGTACACCCCGGCCGGCGGCCTGCCCGAGCTGAAGCAGGCCATCGCCGAGAAGACGGCGCGCGACTCGGGCTTCCAGGTCGAGGCCGCCCAGGTCCTGGTCACCAACGGCGGCAAGCAGGCCGTTTACCAGGCGTTCGCGACCCTGCTGGACCCGGGTGACGAGGTCCTGGTCGTCGCCCCTTACTGGACCACCTACCCCGAGGCGATCAAGCTGGCCGGGGGCGTCCAGGTCGACGTGGTCACCGACGAGTCCACCGGCTACCTGGCCTCGGTGGAGCAGCTTGAGGCGGCGCGCACCGAGCGTACGAAGGTGCTGCTGTTCGTCTCGCCGTCCAACCCGACCGGCGCGGTCTACAGCCGCGCCGAGGTCGAGGCCATCGGCCGCTGGGCGAGCGAGCACGGCCTCTGGGTCGTCACCGACGAGATCTATGAGCATCTTGTGTACGGCGGCGCCGAGTTCACCAGCATCGCCCACTACGTCCCTGCCGACCACGTCGTCATCCTCAACGGCGTGGCCAAGACCTACGCGATGACCGGCTGGCGGGTGGGCTGGATGATCGGCCCGAAGGACGTCGTCAAGGCCGCCACCAACCTGCAGTCGCACGCCACCTCGAACGTCTCCAACGTGGCCCAGGTCGCCGCGCTGGCCGCGGTCAAGGGTGATCTGTCGGCCGTGTCCGAGATGCGCGAGGCGTTCGACCGCCGCCGCCAGACGATGGTGCGCCTGCTCAACGACATCCCGGGCGTGTTCTGCCCGGAGCCGAAGGGCGCCTTCTACGCCTATCCGTCGGTCAAGGGCGTGCTCGGCAAGGAGATCCGCGGCCGTCGCCCCCAGACCTCCGCCGAACTGGCGGAGCTGATCCTGGAGGAGGCCGAGGTCGCGGTGGTCCCGGGCGAGGCCTTCGGCACCCCCGGCTACTTCCGCCTGTCCTACGCGCTCGGCGACCAGGACCTCGCCGAGGGCGTGGGCCGCATCGCCAAGCTGCTGTCAGAGGCCCACTAACCCACCAACGGTCCGCCGCCAAGGCGGGCCGCCAAGGCGGGCCGCCAAGGCGGGCCGCTGAGGCGGGCCGCTGAGGCGGACCATCAGGCCCATCAGGGTCATCCGGGCGGTCCGTACCAGTGGGCGTGCTATCCGGCGCCGATCGTGGACGCGACCGTGGCGATCTGGTCGGCCAGGTCGGGCGTCGCCGCGATGTACACCGCGAGGCCGGGCCGGTCGAGCCACATGAAGTGCCGGACGCTGCCCCGGGTGTTCCAGCGCAGCGCCGGCCGCCCCTCATGGGTGCTCAGCCGCGAGTCGCCGATCAGCGTGACGAACCGCTGGGCCGAGTGCACCCCGCACACCACCCCGATCCACAGGGTGTCGTCGCCGCTGCCGAAGGCGACGCTCTGCGCCTCGTACCGGCTGGACAGGCCGGGAATGCGGGTGACCGTGTCGCCGCGCTTGAGCCCGGCGGGCACGGTGTAGGTGATCCGCTGCTCGCCGCACCCGAGCACCGTCGCCCGCACGGGCTCCGGGCTGGGGCTGGGGACGACCCGGCTCTCAGGTACGGCGGTGCCGCATCCGCCCAGAGCGAGCACGAGCGCCACCGCTGCCAACCGCCGCATCGTCCGCCTTCCGGAAAAGGTGCCTAGTCTCCCACCGGAGCCTTCACCGAGGCCGCGATAGCGAGCAGCTCCTTGGCCAGCGACTCGCTGACGCGGATCCACGCCCCGGTGCCGACGCGTTCCAGCCAGACGATCATCTTGCCGCCTTCGGGATGGGCGCCGACCACGGCGGGCTTGCCGCGCACTGTGGTCTCGCGGGCGCGCTCAAGGTCGGCCCGCTTGCGGTAGGTCTCCCACTCAGCAGCGACAGTACCGTGTTCGACCTGCGCTTCGACCGTGTGTTCGCCGGTTCCGAAGCGGGCCCAGCCGCCGTCGACGCCCTCTTCCTGGGCGATCACCCCGCCGCCGGTCCTTTCCAGGCCCGCGGGAAGGTAGGTGAGCCAGAAGTTGTCGGACACGACGGCGATCGTGGTGGGCTTGATCAGAGCAGGAGCGGGAGGCAGCGGCGCGGGTCGCGGTTGTTGTCCGAAATCTGCGGAGAACACCAGGGAGAGCGCCACCACCGACGACACCAGGGCCAGGACCGAGAACGCGGCACGCCACCACTGCCCCGAATGCATACCCGGTAGATCCCCAGTTTCGGGCGCACTTTACTCGGAGATCGGATGAATTCCTTCCGCGATCTTGACCAGCTCGTCCTTGATCTTGTCCTTGCCGATGCTCTTGACGCGGAACTGGCTCATCATGACCTCGACCGCGAGGCCGTCGCGCAGCTTCCAGCCGATGGTGTGGGTGCCGCCCTCAGGTTCGGTGTACGCGCCCACCTTGGCCACCTCACCGCCCTCCGACACGTTGGCCAGGTAGGCCTTCTTCTCCTTGACCTCCACCGTCTCCGCGCCCTGGCCGGGGAAGTCCGCCAGCCGCTTCCCGACGAACGATGCCGCGTCGCCCTCGTAGACGACGATCTGGATGGAGTAGAAGCCGTCCTTGTTGGGCTCGTCGAAAGAGGTGGTGTAGGAGTTCTTCCCGAAGCCGTCCTTGCCCGACCAGTTGCCCCAGGACAGGCCCTCGGGGAGATATCCCACCCGGATCCCGCCGAACTCCCGCCCGTCGCCCAGGTCGCCGAGGTCCTGCAGGGCGGAGGTCAGCGTCACCTTGGTGCCGGGCTCGACTTCCTCTCCCGCGGCGGGCTTCTGCGCGGTGACGAACTGGGGGATCTCGGCGATGTCGTCGACCTGTAGCCCGGCGGCTTTCAGCGTCTTGACCGCTTGATCCAGCTTGAGGCCGTTCACGTCGGGCACGGTGACCTTGGTCTTGACCACGGCCGAGGCGGTCTCGTTGCCCGTCACCGGTTTGGGCTCGTTGGAGGTGATGACCGCGGGCACCGTCACCGCCACCGCCGCGGTGACCAGGGCGGCTCCCGCCGTACGAAATCTGATGGCGTGGCGGCGGCGGGCGCGGCGCACGGAGCTCCCCAGCGTCGGCGGCGCGTGGACGTCGGCGACGTGCCTGGCCATCGCCTCCCTGAGCTCTTCCTCGACGTTCATCGAAACACTCCTTCCTTGACGCTCTCGCGCATCTTGGCCAGTCCTCTGGCCGCCTGGCTCTTCACGGTGCCGAGCGAGCAGCCCAGCAGCGCCGCGGTGGCGCTCTCCGACTGGTCCTCCCAGTAGCGGAGGACCAGGACCGCCCGCATCCTGGGCGGCAGCCTGCGCAACTCCTCGATGAGGCTGTCGCGCAGATCCACGTCGGGCGAGCCGGCCGCGGTCTCGGGCGGCCGGGCGAAGGTGATCTCCTGCAGCACCCGGCGGCGCCTGGCCTTGTTGATGGCCGCGTTCACGACGACCTTGCGCGCGTACGCGTCGGGGTTGTCGCGGCGGATCCTCGGCCAGTGCCGGTAGACCTTCTCCAGTGCGCCCTGGACCAGGTCTTCGGCGTCGTGCGCCGACGCGCCGCAGACCAGTACCGCGGTCCGCAGCAGCGAGGTGCTTCTGGCGGCGACGAACTCGTCGAAGGCCGCCTCGTCTTCATCCGTCATCAGCGGGGTCCCCTTTCGCCTTCCACAACACGCGAACCCGCCGGGAAGTTGAGTGGAAGAATAAGGAGATGCACCGCCCGCTCCACATGCTTCCCAAGGCCCACCTGCACCTGCACTTCACCGGCTCGATGCGCCACTCGACCCTGATCGATCTGGCCAGGTCGCAGGGCCTGCATCTGCCGGACGCGCTGGAGGAGGACTGGCCGCCGCGGCTGCGCGCGACCGACGAGCGGGGCTGGTTCCGCTTCCAGCGGCTCTACGACATCGCCAGGTCCGTGCTGTCCACGCCCGAGCACGTCTACCGGCTGCTGCGCGAGGCCGCCGAGGACGAGGCCGCCGAGGGTTCGCGCTGGCTGGAGATCCAGGTCGACCCGTCGGGCTTCCAGCAGCGCTTCGGCGGGCTGACCGCGACGCTGGAGCTGATGCTCGACGCGGCCGCGCGGGCCGCCACGCACGCCGGGATCGGCGTCGCGGTGATCGTCGCGGCCAACAGGACCCGCCACCCGCTCGACGCGAACACGCTGGCCAGGCTCGCCGTCCAATACGTCGACCGCGGGGTCGTCGGCTTCGGCCTGTCCAACGACGAGCGGCGCGGCGCGGCCAGGGAGTTCGAGCGCGCCTTCCGCATCGCCAAGCGCGCGGGCCTGCTGTCACTGCCCCACGGCGGCGAACTGCTCGGCCCGCGCAGCATCGAGCAGTGCGTCTACGACCTCGACGCCGACCGGGTCGGCCACGGCGTGCGCGCGGCGGAGTCGGAGCGGCTCATGGAACGGCTCGCCGACCGCCAGGTCTGCTGCGAGGTCTGCCCGACCTCCAACGTCGGACTCGGGGTGGCCGAGCGGGTGGCCGACGTGCCGGTGCGGAGGTTGTTCGAGGCCGGGGTGCCGATCGCGCTGGGCGCCGACGACCCGCTGCTGTTCGGCGCGCGCCTGCTGCGCCAATACGAGCTTCTTCGCGAGGTGTACGGCTTCCGCGACGCCGAGATCGCCGAGGTGGCCAGGCAGTCGATCAGGTCGTCGGCCGCCCCGGAGTCGGTGAGCAAGGAGATGCTCAAGGGCGTGGACGACTGGCTGGCGGCGCCGTCAGCGGAGTGAGTTCGCGATCTCCGCGGCCCGGTTTTTGTCCTTGACCCCTTCGAGGCGGAACCCGATGCCACTCCGCTCCCACAGCAGGGTCTCCTCGGCCAGCCGCAGCGGGAGCGGGGTGTTGTCGCCGCGCTTGAGATAGCTGAGCCGGTGGGTGCCGGTGATCCACCACGCCTCGCCGTAGCGGAGCGGGACGTTGTCGGGCCAGGGCTCGCCCATCTCCTTGAGGAAGACCGGGCTGAACCCACCGTCGAACTGGTCCAGCCTGACGCCGCCCCAGAACATCGACACCACGCGGCCCTTGTCGCTGATCCTGACCTCGTCCGGCTCCCCCAGAACACTGGGCCGGTTGACCGGGAACTTCACCAGACCGGCGAGCTGATCCGGGGTGACCGTGCGCTCGCCCGGCAGCGGTGTCGGCGTCACGGCCACCGGCGGGGTGTCGCTGATGCGCAGCTCGATCCCGGCCAGCCGCAGGATGTGCGCGACCGCCGCCCTGCCCTGCGGCGTGCCCGCCGTGATCGCCACCACGACCGCGACCACAACCGCCGTGATCACCAACCGCCGCCGCCTGCCCGGGCGCCGCGCCCCATCCTCCCGCCCAGGCGGCCGCCGGAAAACACCACGGCGCCCCCGAGAACCCGGCTCGCCCGGCACAGGTGAAGCCGCCCCGGCGCCATCCTCGGGCGCGCTGGGTCCGCCGCGCGGCGCAAGCTCCTCAGGCGGCCCCACCTGCTCGGCATCGCCGCCCTCGGCCCCGCCGGAAGCGCCGTGGTCGGTTTCGGTGGAAGCGTCGTCGGTGGAAGTGCTGCCATCGGCCTCCAGGCGGGCGCGTACGGCTGCCGCCACGTCGGAGGGAGGCGGCGCGGGCACGTCGACGGCGTCGCCGAGCGCGAGAAGTTCGGCTTCCAGATCGTCGAACGACTCATGCGAGGTCACGGCCCACCTCCTCCCTTAGCCTGGCCAGCCCACGATGGGTGCTGGACTTGACGGTGCCCAGGGGCCAGTCGAGCACCTGGGCGGTCTCCGCTTCCGACAGCTGTAAGAAGTACCGGCAGACCACGGCCTGACGTTCCCGATCAGGCAACCGGCGTACCGCTTCCAGGAGCCGGGCCCGGCGGTCGGTGGCGACAGCCGTACCCTCTGGGTCGTCGGGGGCGGCGGCGTCGGCGCTCATGCTCGCCCGCAACGCCAGCTCGGTGCGGCGGCCGCGCGAGCGGGTGAGGTTGTGCGTCTCGTTGGCGACGATCCGCAGCAGCCACGGCCGGAAGGGCGCGTCGCGGCGGAAGGAGGCCAGGTGGCGGTAGGCCTTGACGAACGCCTCCTGCACGACGTCCTCGGCCTCGTCACCGGCGCCGAGCATGGCGGCGGTGCGGTGCGCGAGCGCGCTGTAGCGGGCGACCAGCGCCTCGTAGGCGGACAGGTCGCCGGACAGCGCGCGGGTGATCGCCTCGTCGTCGTCCATGGACGAGACAGATTCCACCGCATGGCGGCCCCGCAGCGGAAGAGGTGAGCCTCATCGTTAAGCGGGCACTAGACTCTGGCAGATCCGTAGCCCCTTGAAGGAAACAAGGACTCATGTCTTCTGGGTATGACCGTGTAGTGCAACCGGCGGCCGGTGACGAGGCCCTGGAGAACCACCTAGGTGGCGACGAGGCCAAGAACTACCGGCAGTACGAGTTCGACATGGTCGCACCGCATGTCGGCCGCTCGATGCTGGAGATCGGCTCTGGGCTGGGGCACTTCGCCGAGCAGTTCCTGCCGCGGCTGGACCGGCTGGTGGTAAGCGACTTCGACCCCTACTGCTGCGACCAGCTCAACAAGCGCTTCGCCGACAACTCCGACATCGAGGTCCTGCACTTCGCGCTGCCCGACCCGGTCCCGATGGAGGGCCAGGTCGACACGGTCGTCCTCATGAACGTCCTGGAGCACATCGAGGAAGACGCCGAGGCCCTGCGCTCGCTGGCCAAGGTCACGGCGCCCGGCGGCCGGATCATCATCTGGGTGCCCGGCTACATGCAGCTTTATGGAGACTTCGACCGCAAGGTCGGCCACGTGCAGCGCTACACGCCCAAGACGCTGACCCAGACGGTCATGCGCGCCGGGCTGGACATCGACGTGTGCAAGCCGATCAACTTCCTCGGCGGCATCGCCTGGTGGGCCGCGGTCCGCCGGGGCGGCGTGGGTTACCCGGACCCGCGTCTGGTCAAGATCTACGACCGCACGGTGGTGCCGACGACCCGCTTCATCGAGCGCTTCATCCGGCCGCCCTTCGGCCAGACGGTCTTCTGCGTGGCCCGGGTCCCCCAGTCCTGACTCAGCCGAAGGCCACGTCCTTGGTCTCCACGGTGCCGCCCTTGCGCCCCGGCGCGGTCTGGTAGCGCCAGTAGAGGTTGGTGTGGGCGATGACCTGCTCCGGCGCGGGCGCGCCCCAGGCGGACTGGTCTTCGGTGGTGTGCGCGTCGCTGACCAGCGTCGCGTCGTAGCCGCGGACGATGGCGCCGTGGAGCGTGGAGCGGACGCAGACG
This sequence comes from Nonomuraea endophytica, assembly GCF_014203235.1. Taxonomy (GTDB): domain Bacteria; phylum Actinomycetota; class Actinomycetes; order Streptosporangiales; family Streptosporangiaceae; genus Nonomuraea; species Nonomuraea endophytica. The sequence goes on from NZ_JACHIN010000001.1 coordinate 655,906, forward strand.
TCGGTCTGCGCGCCCACGACCACGAGATGGCCGATGCCGAGGCCGGACAGGATGTCCTCCAGGTCGGTGTCCTCGAAGGAGTCGCCGTAGAGCTTGTGCACGAGCGGCTCGGCCGCGTCGGGCACCAGTTCGGGCACGATCTGCCAGCTGTCACTGCGCAGGGCCATGTCCTCGTCGGAGTGCTGCACCCACACGACGGGCACCTGCTCGCGTCTGGCCTTGTCCACGAGGTCGCCGATGTTGGCGACGACCGCGTCGCGCTCGTGGGCGCCGGTGACGACGCCGTTCTGCACGTCGATGACCAGCAGCGCGGTGTTGGGCCGGTCGGCGAGAGTGGTCATGAAGCCCCCTGGGTCCGTAGTGACGGCCACACAGTAGCCGGTGGTCCCGACAAAATAGAGTGGCCGGATGATCCGCATCGAGCGTCTCGATCACCTGGTCCTGACCGTCGCCGACGTCGACCGGACCATCACGTTCTATACCGAGGTCCTGGGGATGGAGCCGGTCGTGTTCGGCGGCGGCCGCAGGGCGCTGCGCTTCGGGCCGCACAAGATCAACCTGCACGCCGCCGGGCACGAGATCGATCCCAAGGCCGCCAGGCCCACAGCCGGGTCGGCTGACCTGTGCCTGGTCAGCGCGGTGCCGATCGAGGAGGTCATCGCGCATCTGGGCGCCTCGGGGGTGGCGATCGAGGTGGGGCCGGCGCCGCGTACGGGCGCGCTGGGCGAGATGACGTCGGTCTACTTCCGCGACCCCGACAACAACCTCATCGAGGTCTCCACGTACTAGGCCGCGCCTTCCGACATCCGCGACGGGGGCGTAACGTCGGCGGGAGGGCGCAGATGAGCGACTATGCCAAGGCACGAGAGCTCGGCGAGCAGGCCCGTGAGACGGAGTGGAACCGGCCGAGCTTCGCGAAGCAGCTGTTCCTCGGGGATTTCCGGCTGGATCTGGTCTATCCGGTTCAGGCGGTGCCCGACGACGCGGCCAAGCGGGGGGAGGACTTCGTCCGGGCCGTCCGGAGATTCCTGGATACGCGGGTCGATCCGGCGGTCATCGAGCGGACGGGGGTCGTTCCCGACGAGGTGGTCAACGGGTTCAGGGAGCTCGGGGCCTTCGGGATCACGATCGCCGAGGAGTATGGCGGGCTGGGCCTGCCGTACCTCTACTACTGCCGGGCGCTCATGCTGGTCGGGTCGTACTGCCCGGCGCTGGCGACGCTGCTGTCGGCGCATCAGTCGATCGGGGTGCCGCAGCCGCTGAAGCTGTTCGGCACCGAGGAGCAGAAGCGGAAATTCCTCCCACGCTGCGCAAAGGGCGAAATATCGGCGTTTCTTCTGACTGAGCCGGACGTGGGGTCGGACCCTGCCCGGCTGGCCACCACCGCCACCAAGGACGGGGACGACTACGTCCTCGACGGGACAAAGCTCTGGACCACGAACGGAGTGGTCGCCGACCTGCTCGTCGTGATGGCGCGTACCGGGAAGAAGATCAGTGCCTTCGTGGTCGAGGGCGACTCGCCGGGGATCACGGTGCAGCGGCGCAACACCTTCATGGGGCTGCGCGGGATCGAGAACGGGGTCACGACGTTCGCCGGCGTGCGGGTGCCCGCGGCCAACCTGATCGGGCGCGAGGGCGAAGGGCTGAAGATCGCGCTGACCACGCTCAACACCGGACGGCTCTCGCTGCCCGCCACCTGCGCGGGCAACGCCAAGTGGGCGGTGAAGATCGCCCGCGAGTGGAGTTCGGCACGGGTGCAGTGGGGGCGCAGCGTCGGCGAGCACGAGGCCGTGGCCACGAAGATCGCGTTCATCGCGGCCACCGCCTACGCGCTGGAGGCCGTCTGCGACCTGACCGCGCGCATGGCCGACTCGGCCGCCACCGACATCCGCATCGAGGCGGCGCTGGCCAAGCTCTACGCCACCGAGCTGTCCTACACCGCCCTGGACGAACTGGTCCAGATCAGGGGCGGACGCGGTTACGAGACCGCCGATTCGCTGGTGGCCAGGGGCGAGCGGGGCGTACCCGCTGAGCAGATGCTGCGCGACTCCCGGATCAACCGGATCTTCGAGGGCTCCTCGGAGATCATGAAGCTGCTGATCACCCGCGAGGCGGTCGACGCCCATCTGAGCGCCGCCGGTGAGCTGATCAACCCGGACGCCTCCCGCCAGGAGCGGACCCAGGCGCTCCGGCGGGCGACCGCCTTCTACGCCAAGTGGCTGCCCACGCTCGTGGCGGGCTCCGGCTCGCTGCCCGCGTCGTACCCCGACTTCGGCCCGCTCGCCCGCCACCTGCGTTACGTGGAGCGGACCAGCAGGAAGCTGGCGCGCTCGCTCTTCTACGGCATGTCGCGCTGGCAGGGACGGCTGGAGCACAAGCAGGCCTTCCTCGGCCGGATCGTGGACATCGGCGCCGAGCTGTTCGCGATGACGGCCGCCTGCGTGAAGGCCAGGGAGGACGCCGCCGACCTGGGCCGGCGCCCGCAGGAGCTGGCCGACACGTTCTGCCTGCAGGCCAGCCGCCGTATCCAGACACTCTTCTCCACACTCTGGGACAACAACGACGCGCAGGAGGTACGGCTGGCGCGTTACGTCCTGGAAGGCCGCTACACCTTCCTCGAAGAGGGCATCCTCGACCCGTCGGTCGAGGGCCCGTGGATCGGTTCGCCCGAGGGCGGGGAGAACGTGCGGAGAAAGATCCCCTGACACACCCGGTCTAGACCGGTTATGCCGGTTTGTGCGTTTGGAAGTTTTCAAACCGATACCTACCGGTATAGACCGGCTGCTGAACAGAGGCTTACTCTGACGCAAACGCGGTGAGCTGTGGCTCTCGCACCCCCAAACCCTGTGGGCTGGGTCCGGGGCTGGTACGGACCAGCGTGACCCGTCCGACGAGAAGGCGGTATCTACGGTGAACATCAAGCTTGTGGGCGGCGCCGCTCTCGGCCTGGCCACCATGCTGGTCCTGTCCAGCTGTGGCGGTGGCGGAAGCTCGGGCACGCCGGCCGACGGCGGCAACACGGCCGCGGCCGGCGGCGCGGTCACGCTGAAGATGGTCGCGGCCGACTACGGCGACGGCCCCGGCGCGCCGAACTCCGGTGACAACTTCTGGAAGGAGGTCGTCGCCGAGTTCGAGAAGGCCAACCCGAACATCAAGGTCCAGGTCACCGTCATCAACTGGAATGACATCGACAAGCAGGTCGCGACCATGGTCCAGAACGGCCAGGCGCCCGACATCCTGCAGACCGGCGACTACTCCGGCTTCGTCAAGGACGGCCTGCTGCACAAGGTCGAGGAGATCGTCTCCCCGAACGTCCAGCAGGACCTGCTGGCCAAGTTCGCCGAGTTCGGCAAGGTCGACGGCGCCGCGTACGGCCTGCCGTTCGTCTCCTCCGCCCGCGCGCTGTTCTACAACAAGGAACTGTTCGAGAAGGCCGGCATCGCCGAGCCGCCGAAGACCTGGGACGAGCTCAAGGCCGCGGCCGAGAAGCTGAAGAAGTCCGGCGTCAGCCAGCCCTTCGGCCTGCCCCTGGGCCAGGAGGAGGCGCAGGCCGAGGCGTTCCTGTGGATGCTGGGCAACGGCGGCGGCTACAAGGACGCCGCCGGCAAGTGGGCGATCAACTCCCCCGCGAACGTCGAGACCTTCACCTACGTCAAGGGCCTCGTCGACGCCGGCCTGACCAGCCCGAACCCCGGCACCAAGGACCGCAAGACGGTCTGGGAGGACTTCGCGGCCGGCAAGGTCGGCATGGCCAACGGCGGCCCCATGTCCATCCCGATCTTCGACAAGGGCGCCGTGAAGGACAAGTACGGCGTCGTGGCGATCCCCGGCAAGACCGGCCCACTCAACACGACCCTGGGCGTCATGGACTGGATCATGGCGTTCAACCAGAACAAGCACCCGGACGAGATCAAGAAGTTCTTCGACTTCTTCTACACCGGCCCGGCCGCCGAGAAGATCGTGGACCTCTACAAGCTGCTGCCCGTGACCAACGGCGGCATCACGAAGCTTTCCGGCGACGAGAAGCTCAAGCCGTTCCTCGACGGCCTGCCCAACGCCAGCTTCTACCCGTTCCAGGACCCCAAGTGGTCTGAGCTGAACACCCAGATCAAGCAGACCATGGGCGGCGCCGTGAAGGACCCGGCCAAGACGCTCGGTGAGCTCCAGAAGGTCGCCGAGACCGGCTGACCGGTCGAGGTGTGTACGGCAGGCGGCTCGGTGCCGGGCGCCTGCCGTACCTCCATGAAAGGGTTCGCATGAAGAAGCTGGAGCCGCTCGCCTGGGTCGGGCCCGCGGTCTTGCTGATCGCCGGGGTGGTCATCTGGCCGGTGATCGAGATGATCCGCTCGTCGTTCCTGCAGATCAGCCGGTTCGGCGTGGTCCGGGAGGGCAACTTCCCCGACAACTACACGAAGGTCTTCACCTCGAAGGACTTCGGCGACATCATGGTCCGCAGCGTGATCTGGGTGATCGCGGTCGTCGCGCTCACCGTGCTGATCTCCCTGCTGCTGGCGCAGCTGTTCAACCAGAAGTTCCCGGGACGCAAGCTGGCCCGCTGGGCGCTGATCGCGCCGTGGGCGGCGTCGGTGCTGATGACCGCGATCGTGTTCAAGTGGATGCTCGACCCCGAGGTCGGCGTCATCAACCTGATCCGGCGTGACCTGGGCGTCTTCCTGAACAACACCTTCGGCATCGAGCCGAGCTCGCTCGGGCTGCTCGGCGCGATGGGCGGCACCTCAGCCGACCAGCTCGGCCAGGCCTCCACCGCGATGCCGTGGCTGGTCTTCGTGGCGGTGTTCGTGTCGGTGCCGTTCACGACGTACGCGCTGCTGGCGGGCCTGGCCACGATCCCGGCCGACATCTACGAGGCGGCCAGGATGGACGGCGCCTCGAAGTTCCGCACCTACTGGTCGATCACGCTGCCGCTGCTGCGGCCCGCGCTGACCGTCGCGGCGCTGATCAACGTCATGAACGTCTTCAACAGCTTCCCGATCATCTGGGCGATGACGAAGGGCCAGCCGGGTTACGACACCGCGACGTCCACGATCTTCATGTACATCCTGAAGGGCTCCGACATCGGGGCGTCCGCGGCGATGTCGGTGGTGAACTTCGGCATGGTCATCGTGCTGACCATCATCTTCCTGCGGGTCTCCCGCTGGAACAAGGAGGTGGCGTAGGTGAGCATGCAGACCGCTCCCGCCCCGCTGAGCCGGCGGCACCACCACCAGCGCCCGCGCCGTTCGCGTTCGATGCCGCGGCTCAAGACGACGCTCATCGCCGGGCTCGCCTATCTGATCGGGTTCGTCTTCCTCTTCCCGTACCTGGTCATGGTGCTGATCGCGCTGCGGCCGCAGAGCGAGCTGCGCACGGCCCAGTGGTTCCCCGACACCTGGGACCTGTCGGCGATCGGCGGGTTCTGGCGGGGCGGGCTGGCCGACAACCTGCTGGTCTCGTTGCAGGTCGCGATCGGCTCGACGTTGCTGGTGCTGATCGTGGCGCTGCCGGCCGCCTACTACACCGCGCGGCACAACTTCAGGGGGCGCACGTTCTTCCTGATCCTGGTGCTGGTCACGCAGATGTTCCAGCCGACCTCGATGGTCGTGGGCATCTACCGGGAGTTCTTCCAGTTCGGGCTGGTGGACTCGGTGTGGTCGCTGATCCTGGTCAACGGCGGGTTCAACCTGGCCTTCGCGGTGTGGATCCTCAACGCGTACTTCTCCAGCATCCCCCGTGAGCTGGAGGAAGCAGCCTTCATCGACGGCAACGGGCGGATGGGCGCGCTGTTCCGCATCACGCTCCCGCTGGCCATGCCGGGCGTGATCACGGCGCTGATCTTCACGTTCATCGCCGCGTGGAACGAGTTCGTCGTCGCGCTGACCCTGACCACGAGCCCGGAGAACCAGCCGCTGCCCGTGGCGCTGCACTCCTACATGGGCCAGTACTCGGTGGACTGGCAGGGACTGTTCGCCGGGTCGGTGATCGCCACGATCCCGGTCATCATCCTGTTCGCGCTCATCGAGCGGAAGGTGGTCGGCGGTCTCACCGCCGGCTCGATCAAGTAGGCCACCCTCAGCGGGCGACCTCCTCCCGCCCGCCCTTCGGCCGCCGCGCGATCCGCGGCGGCCGAAGTGTTTTCTCACAGGAAGAACGTGCGCAGGTCGGCGACCAGCACCTCGGGCACCTCCATGGCGGGAAAGTGCCCGCCTCGGTCGTACTCGGCCCAGTGCACGACCTTGTGCTCGCGTTCGGCGACGCGCCGCACGCCGGGGTCGCCGGGGAAGACGGCGACGCCGTGGGGCACTCCGGAGTACGGGCTGCGCCCGCCCCAGGCCGCCGCGCCCTCCTTGTAGATGCGGGCGGCCGAGCCTGCCGTACCGGTGAACCAGTAGACGCTGATGTTGGTGAGAAGCTGGTCGCGGTCCACTTCGACGCCGGCCCACTCGTGGAACTTCTCGGCGATCCAGGTGAGCTGGCCGGCCGGGGAGTCGTGCAGGCCGTAGGCGAGGGTCTGGGGACGGGTCGACTGGATCATGGCGTAGCCGAGGGCCTCCGTGTCCGGATATGTCGCCAGCCGTACGCTTTCGGCCTCCGTCAGGCCCTCCAGCTCGGCCGGGTCGCCCGTCGGGAAGCCGAGGCCGCCGTTGACGTGCACGCCGACCACCTTGTCCGGCGCCACCCGGCCCAGTTCCGGTGCGATGACCGAGCCGGTGTCGGTGCCGTGCGCGCCGTAGCGCTCGTAGCCGAGGCGCTCCATGAGCACCGCCCACGCCCTGGCCACCCGCTTGAGGTCCCAGCCCTTCTCGCGGGTCGGGCCGGAGAAGCCGAAGCCCGGGATCGACGGCGCGACGACGTGGAAGTCCTGCGCCAGCGGTTCGATGAGCCGCATGAACTCCACGAACGAGCCGGGCCAGCCGTGGGTGATGATCAGCGGCAGGGCGTCCGGGTTGGCGGAGCGGACGTGGACGAAGTGGATGTTCTGCCCGTCGATCTCGGTGGTGAACTGCGGGAGGGCGTTCAACGCGGCTTCCTGGGCCCGCCAGTCGAAGCCGTCGGCCCAGTAGGCGGCGAGCTCGCGGGCGTAGGAGAGCGGGACGCCGTAGGACCAGCCGGTCCCGGGTAGTTCGTCGGGCCAGCGGGTGCGGGCCAGGCGTTCGCGCAGGTCGGCGAGGTCGGCGTCGGGGATGTCGATGTGGAAGGGCTTCATGGGCACAACTCTAGGAACCGCCTAGGTCAGGTAACGTCCTAGGTTGTGAGGCTGCTTTCTTTGCTGGGTCTCCTGCAGACCCACCGGGACTGGTCGGGGGCCGAGCTGGCCGAGCGGCTCGGCGTGTCCATGCGTACCGTCCGGCGCGACGTGGACCGGCTGCGCGAGCTCGGTTACCCGGTCAACGCCACCGCGGGCGCGCCGGGGTACCGGCTGGGGGCCGGGTCGCGGCTGCCGCCGCTGCTGCTCGACGACGACGAGGCGGTCGCGGTGGCGATCGGGCTGCGTACCGGCGCCGGGGGCACCGTGGCCGGGCTGGAGGAGGTCTGCGTGCGGGCGCTGGCCAAGCTGGAGCAGGTGCTGCCCTCCCACCTGCGGCATCGGGTCGACGCGCTCAAGACGGTGACGGTGCCGATGCCGCTGGGCGGTCCGGCGGTGGATCCCGGCGTGCTGTCCGCGATCGCGGCCGCCGCGTGGGCGCGGGAATGCCTGCGGTTCGACTACCGCGCGCACGACGGCACACCGAGCAGGCGTACGGCGGAGCCGTACCGGCTGGTGCACTCGGGACGGCGCTGGTACCTGGTCGGATGGGACGTCGAGCGGCGCGACTGGCGCACCTACCGCGTCGACCGGCTCACCCTGCTCAGCCCGAACGGCCCGCGCTTCCAGCCCCGCCCCCTGCCCGCCGACGACCTGGCCGGCTACACCTCGCGGCGGATCGCCAGCGCCCCCTACCGCTACCAGGGCCGCTTCACCGTCCACGGACCCGCCAGCGCCGTGAGCGAGCGCATGACCGCGACCTCAGGCGCGATCGAGCCGATCGACGAGCACACCTGCATGGTCAGCACCGGCTCGGACTCGCTGGACGAACTGGCGCTGTGGGTGGGGCTGCTCGGCTTCCGCTTCGAGACGCACGAGCCGCCCGAACTCGTCGACCACATCCGCACGCTGGGAGAGAGACTCCGGGCGTCGGCCGATAACCCGTTGCGCCCTCAATGATCGCTCCCCTACTGTCGGAGCACCAAGAGCCACTACCTGGATGGGTAGTTGAAGCGCCTCCACGCCATGGGCGCGAACACCGCCGGCGCCCCGGTCCTGCTTGTCACAGGGCCGGGGCGCCGTCGTAGGTGTACCACTGGCTGTGGTCGAGGAGCTGGCGCGGCGTGATCGTCCAGCCGACCTCGCTTGCGAACGGTTCCACCGGCACGTCGATCAGCTCGGCCGGCAGGAAGTGGGCGACCGAGCCGTGCCTGGCCTGCCAGTCGGCCCAGAGCTTGTCCACGAAGCAGTGGTTGAGGAAGAACGCCGGGTCGTTCGGCGCCGAGGCGGGCAGCATGCTGCCGCCCATCCACACGTGGGCCCGGTTGTGCATGACCGGGCCGCCCGGCCAGCCCTCGACGAGGTTGCGGAAGCCGCCGCTCGCCGAGGAGTCGTACGGCGCCTGGTCGTAAAGCGAGGTGGCCAGCGCCTGGCCGACCAGCCCGGCCCCGGACGGCCGGTCGGCCCCGGCGCCGAACTCCCTGCGCAGGAACTCCCTGTTGTCCTCGCGGACGTTGAGCGGCCACTGCCCGTTGCGGAAGGCGAACGGCCCCTCCATCACCTGCTGGTCCCCCGGACGTCCGTTGCCGCCGAGGAAGTCCGGGGTGAACGGCGCCGCCCCGGCGCTCTGCTGCACCGTCCAGTCCCAGTACGGCAGCGCCACCCCCAGCTGCGTCTCGAAGTGCGCCAGCATCGCCCGGTGCCAGGGCAGGAAGCCGGCGTGCATGTGGGCGTTCCAGCCGTGCTCGCCGAAGGCCCGGCGGTGCAGGTCGACGAAGTAGTCGTAGGCGCCGCTGCGCTTGAGCCGCAGGAAGGCGTCCACCAGCGCGGACTTCTCGGCGGAGCTCAGCGCGGCGGCGTTCTTGCGCAGTCGGGTCGCCCGGCGGCGGCCGCCGGAATCGGGCTGTTCCAGCTTCACCTTCGGCGCCGGCGGCCGGTCGACCAGCTTGGCGCCGCGCAGCAGCTCGACCGCCTCAAGCGCCGCGCCCTTGAGCGTGCGGTGGCCGGAGTACATGTTGAGCTCGCTGATGAACCGGCCGCCCTGCTCCATCAACTCCAGCGCGACGCCGTCGACGAACACCGACCTGCTGAGCAGGCCGTGCATCTCGTGCCCCGACGGGCAGATCTTGATCTTGCGGCCCTTGTGGGTGAGCTCGACACACCCGTCGATGGGCGGACCGGCCAGGAACGGCACCGCCCCCATCGCCATCAATACCTGCCGCCTGCTCGCACCGAACATGAGGCACCTCCTTCGCGATCTTGCTACCCGGAGATCCCTCTAGAACTGGGCTGAGTATGCGCAAGATCATTCCAGGAGTTCGCCGCCCCGGGTCGGTGCCCCGGGGCGGCGTCCCGCGGTGCTCTACAGGCGCTCGATGATCGTGACGTTGGCCTGGCCGCCGCCCTCGCACATCGTCTGCAGGCCGTACCGGCCGCCGGTGCGCTCCAGCTCGTGCAGCAGCTTGGTCATCAGGATCGCGCCGGTGCCGCCCAGCGGGTGGCCCAGGGCGATGGCGCCGCCGTTCGGGTTGACGGTGGCCGGGTCGGCGCCCAACTCCTTGATCCACGCCAGCGGGACCGGCGCGAACGCCTCGTTGATCTCGGTGACGTCGATCTGGTCGATCGACATGCCCGCCTTCTTCAACGCCTTCTGAGTGGCCGGGATCGGCGCGGTCAGCATGTACACCGGGTCGTCACCGGTCAGCGCGAGTTGGTGGATACGGGCGCGCGGGGTCAGACCATGGTCCCTGACCGCCTGCTCCGAGGCGATGAGCAGCGCGCCGGAACCGTCGGAGATCTGCGAGGAGGTGGCGGCGGTGATCACGCCGTCCTCCTTCAGCGTCTTCAGGCCCGCCATCTTCTCCAGCGTCGAGTCGGGGCGGGGGCCCTCGTCGTCGTGCACGCCGTTGACCGGGACGATCTGGTCCTTGAAGTGGCCGTTGGCGATGGCCTTGGCCGCGCGCTGGTGCGACTCGTAGGCGAACTGCTCCAGCTGCTCGCGGGTGAAACCCCACTTCTGGCACATCAGCTCCGCGCCGCGGAACTGGGAGATCTCCTGCTTGCCGTACCGCTCGACCCACATCTCGCCGAAGGGGAACGGCATGCCCTTCTCCAACGCCGCCGTGATCGACGAGCCCATCGGCACGACGCTCATCGACTCCACACCGGCGGCGACCACGAGGTCCTGGGTGCCGGACAGGACACCCTGCGCGGCGAAGTGGATCGACTGCTGCGAGGAGCCGCACTGCCGGTCGATCGTGACACCGGCCGTGGTCTCCGGCAGTCCCGCGCTGAGCCAGGCGTTGCGCGCGATGTCCATGCTCTGCGGGCCGAACTGCATGACGCAGCCCATGATGACGTCCTCGACCGCGGCTGGGTCGACGCCGGTGCGGTCGATGAGCGCCTTCAGCGTCTGCGCGGCCAGGTCAGTGGGGTGGACGGTGGAAAGCCCGCCCTTCTTCTTGCCGACCGGGGTCCGGACCGCCCCGACGATGTACGCCTCTGCCACAGTGCCCTCCATGAAACCGAGCAATATTCGGTTACTGGGCAGACTACAACAGAACGATGCTCTACAGGAGGTCCCCTGGGGCGTCGATACGGAAGCACCACCGGTCCACCGCGATGCCCTGCAGCCCCTCCGCCAGCGACAGCGCCAGCGCGCCGACCTTCTCCAGGTCGTCGCCGCGCAGCTCCACCGCGGTCAGCTCCGTCGCGAAAGGCAGCAGATCCCGTACGGCCGGCGGCCGCGTCTTCAGGGGCACCACCACCGCGCGGAACCCGGCGCCCTCGAAGGCGTCGTCCTCACCGGGCTCGGCTTCGAGCAGCTCGGCCAGTTCCTCGTCGGCCGGCCGTACCGGGAGGATGACCGCGGCGCCGCGCTGCACGTCCTCGTCGGACGGATCGCTCACCTCACCGCGGCACACCGCCAGCCCACCCAGCCGGAACGCGATCCCCTCGGCCAGGTAGCGATCGAAGTAGTCGAAAGGCAACGGCCCTTCAGCGGCCACCCGCAGCGCCCAGACCGTCTCCAGCTCCCCGCCCACGAGCTCAGGCTCCGCCTCGACCGCGGCGTGGATCCTCGTGTCCGCGGCCAGAATGTCGCCGCCGTCCGCACGGGCGTCCGGGTCGGCCAGTTGCACGATCCGCAGCAGCTCGGCCGGATCCGGCTTGGCGGACACCGCCGCCGTAGGGCCAGTACGCAGTCGCCGCTTCGCCATCCAGCCCATGCGCGTGTCCTCAGCTTCTGTAGGAGCTCGTCATTGTCGCGTAGACGATGATGTTGTCGGTGTAGTGACCGATGTTGCGGTTGTAGAAGCCGCCACAGGTGATCAGGTGGAGCTGGGCGTTGTCGCCCTGGTCGCCGTAGACGCGCTGGGTGGGGAAGGTCGTCTTGGCCGCCTGCTCCACACCGCCCACGGTGAACACCGCCGTCACGCCATCCTGCCGCTTGACCTCGATGGTGTCGCCGTTGCGGATCTCGTACAAGCGGCTGAACACGGCGGTGCCGCGCCGCGTGTCCTTGTGCCCCAGCATCACCGACGGCCCCGCCTCACCCGCGGTCGGCCCATGCCGGTACCAGCCCACCAGGTTCGGATTGTCGATCGCCGGAACCTGGATGGCCCCCCGTTTATCGAGTCCGATAGACGAGATGGGCGCGTTGATCCCCAGCCGCTTGATCACAATCCTCTTGGGCGTGGACGGCAACATGGCCGGCGCCGGATTGATCGGCGGAAGCGGCGGCGGCACCGTGGGCTCGGCCTTGAACAACGCCTGCTGCGGCGCCCCCGTGTTCTTCCCATCCGGCTGCGCCCCAAGATCAAGACTGTCCCGGGCCAGCCCGTACTCCTGCGGCGACCCCGCGACGATCAACAGCCCGGCCACGACCGTCACCACTCCGGCGATGGCCGCCAGGATCAACGTGATCCGCAACCCGCCACCCTGAGAACCCTGCCCGGCCACCCTCAGCCCCGATTGAGCCCGCGCCGCCGGATCATCAACCCACCGGCACCCGCGGCCAAGATGAGCAGAGACCCAGTAAGAATGAACATCCGCCCATCAGGCCCCATGTCCCCACCACCACCGGTGTCCGCCCCAGCCTTGGGAGTCTTGGTGACCTTCCCGTTGTTGTCCTTGGGCGTCTCGGTGACGAACTTCGTCGTGGTCTTGGTGGGCTTGGGGGTAGTGGGCGTGGTGGTGGGAGTGGACGTCGGAGTCGGCGTGGTTGAGCCCGTCGAGGTGTTGGTCGAGGTGGGCGTGCCGGTCGCGACAGTTACCAGGGCCGCGGCCGCCGTGGCCTCGGCCTCCTTCCCCGGCGCGATGTCACAGGTGTACCAGTCCAGCTCGGACCCGGCGGCGCTGGTCGGCCCGACCAGCAGCGCGAAGTCCTGAGGGATCACCGCCATGGTTCCCCGAGCGGTCGGAGTGAGCGACACCAGGATGGTCGGCAACGGCATCGGCGCACCCGACGCCACAGCACCGGGCGTGCTCGACGCCCCTACAGTGCGGGTCTCGGTCGGAAGGGGATTGGGCGTCCCAGTGACGACGACATCGGCGTCTACGACGACACGCTCGGTCGCGGCGATCGCGGACGGAGCCGGCAACGACGGAGTGGGCAGTGTCATCTTCCAGGTGACCACCGCCGTCGCGCTGGGCGACACCGCGGTCAATGGGCCGGCCAGGTCCATCTGGAACTTGACCTCGGTTGGCTGCGCGGCAGCGTTCAACACGTTCTTGCACATGTAGGTGACGGGCTTGGGCACCATCGAACTGGCCAGGGCGGGAACGCCCACGAAGATTCCTGCACCGAGAACGGCTATGGCGGATGTCTTGATGGCGAGGCGGCGCCGCGCCTTGGACGTCAGCACTGTCTATCTCCGTTTCAGCGCAGGTTCAACAGGCGTACCAGGATTCCAGCGATTGGTCACGGTTAGGTTGAGATCGTACGAACTGACCCTGTAAATCTCCTGTAAACCTGAAAACCGGACCCAAGCGTTGGTCAACCCTTCTTCTTGGACAGGGTGGCATACACGATGACGTTGTCCGCGTAGTGATGGGCGGACTTGTTGTACACGCCGCCGCAGGTGACCAACCGAAGCTGGGCGTCCGTGGTGTTGCCGTATACGCGGTTCGTGGGGAACGTGGACTTGCTGACCTGCTCGATGCCGCTCACCGTGAAGCGGGTGACCTTGCCGTCCGAGCGGTACACGTAGATCGGGTCGCCCTTCGACAGCTCTGCCAGGCGGTTGAAGACCGCGGGGCCCTTGCGGGTGTTGACGTGGCCGTTGATGATCGACGGGCCGATGCCGCCGGGGATGGGGCTGTTGCGGTACCAGCCGGTCAGGTTCGGCTTCGTCAGGGGTGGGACGCCCAGGGCGCCCTTCGCATCCAGGGTTACGCCGGCGATGGGGGCGTTCACCTTGATTTTGGGGATCTTGATGCGTGTTGGGCGGGCCTTCTTCGCCGCTTTCTTCGCTGGGGGAATCGGGGCCACGGTCGGGACGGCGGCCAGCGGCGGCGGGGCCTCCAGCTTGGCCGGGGTCAGCGGGACGTCCTTGCCGCCCGGGCCCACGGTCGGGGAGAGCATGAAGGCGCCGGCGTTCTGGATCTCGATCGGGGTCGGCTGCTCGCCGTTCTCGGCCTGGCGGGGTTCTGCGGCTCCGGCCAGGACGCCGCTGGGGCCGCCTTCCACCCTCGGGGCCAGTTGGAGGACGCCTACCGTCACCGCGACCACTCCGGCCAGTGAGCCGGCGACCAGCAGACCCGGTAGTGCCCGGTTCATGGCTTTCTTCTGCTCACTCATCACTTCGCTCCTCCGGCGTGCTCGGCGCGGCGCCGCCGTACCAGCAAGCCGCCCGTCGCGCTGACCAGCAGCAGGGCCGAACCACCCGCGATCAGCCCGTACGGCCCGCCCGTCGCCTCCGCAGGCGCTTCACCGGTGTCCACCCCGCCCTTGGGGGTCTTGACCACCTGGGCCTTGATGAAGCGGGTCGTGGTCGGTGTGGCGGAGGCGCGGGTCGTCGCGGTGTTCACGGCGCCGGGCACCACGCCGACGTGCCACGGGTCCCGGTTGTCGCCGTTGTTGTTCGGCGGCGTGGTCGTCGGGGTGTTGGTGGGGCTGTTCGTGCCGGTGGGGGTGCTGGTCGGTGTGGGCGTGGTCGGGGGCGGGCTGCTCGGGGCGCCCGGGACGACCACGTCGATGCCCCCTCCGCCGCTCACGAGGGCGCAGGTCGCCTCGTGGTGTTTGGGCGGCGACGGCAGCGCGCCGGTGATCACCTTGAAGGCGTCGAGGTAGGCACGGCCGGCGGCGGTGTTCTCGACCTCGATGGTGTGCTGCTTGTAGGCCATCTCCGGTGACTTCCAGAGGACCTCTTTGGCCTTGGTGCCGGTCATCGGGGTGCCGTTGACGTCCTTGCCGGGCTCGACGAGCGGGTCGGTGATCGGCTGGCCGTCGACGCGGATCTGGATGGGGCTGAGGTCCCGTTCGCGGCGGCCGATGTACTCGACCTGGGTGCCGGTGAACGCCAGCTTCGCCACCTCGTTCACCGCGGTGGTGGTGTGCAGGTCGTTGAGGTGGTCGCCGAACTCTTCCTCGGTGGAAATGCGCGACCAGCCGCCGGTGTACTCGATCGCCGGCCGGTTGTTGTTGACCATCACCTCGCCCTGCGCGGGCGTGAACCTGACCACGAGCGCGCCCGGCACGACCCTGACCTTCCCCGGGCGCTGCACCGAGCCGGCGTCGGAGAGGCCTTCCGGCACGACCAGCTGATCGCCGGGGACGAGCGCGGCCTGTTCCTTGCCGCCCTTGGGCCGGAGCTGGCCGTCCCAGGCGCCGGTGATGTCGACGACGCCTTCCAGGTTGAGCAGCGAGCCCTTGGCGAAGTAGCCCGGGGAGCCGAACCGGCGATCGCCCAGGTACTTGAGTGACCAGCCCACCTCGAGCTGACCCGCGGAGTTGATCTTAGGGGTGATGCCCGCTTCGAGCTCGACCGGAATCGAACCGGCCACTCCACCGGTGCACCGGTAGGTCGCCACGAGCGTGTCGGCCTGGCTGGGCGCGGACAGCCCGACCACGAAGGCCGCGGACGCGGCTAACCCGACCGAAGAGGCAACCACTGCCTTGCGCCACTGACTCACGGGGTCACTCCGATCACCCAGGCATACCAACGGTAGATCTTAGGGGCGGAACGCCCGCCAACGCGGCGATATGTGGTGCCGGGCAGGACTTGTAATGAAGCCGTGTCACTACCGTCACGATGACAGATTCCGGCCTCCGCCGATCTCCGTAATTTCGATCAAGCGACGGGCGAACGGCCCAGCGCAACGACTTAGGGAGACGGCGATGAAGAAGACGGCGATGCTGGCCGGAGCGATGCTGGCGGTGGGGCTGCTGAGCGCACCGGCCCAAGCCCAGACCAGCGTCTGTGACCAGGCCACCGGCTGGGTCTCTCCCAACGCCTGCAGCTTCATCAAGCGGCAGGTCGCGTTCGGCAAGGAGGCGCCCGACGCCCTATCGCGCGTCCCGCTTTATCTGGACATCTGGGACAAGGACGCCACCCTCTGGGAGCCGGCCGCCGCCGAACTCCCCCCGACCAAGGGACTGGCGGAGATCGAAAGGGCGATCACCGGGACGCTCACCCTCGCCCCCGACTTCCGCTTCCACGGCACCCGCATCGGCGTGGACGGCCCCGCGGTGATGTTCGAGGCGGCCAACGAGGTCACGATCAAGGGCCACACGATCTCCTACCCGGCCGTCTACCGCGTCCTGATCGCCGACGACGGCAAGGTGGTCCAGGGCCGCCGCTACTACGACCGGTATACGTGGTTCACCAAGCTCGACCCCGCCGTCCGCAACCTGTTCGGCGCCGTGGCCGACACCGGCCAGGCCGAGTCCGGCCGCAGGCCCGCCATCAGCCCGGACGCGCTCGTCGCCCGCGGCCAGGCATGGAACCGCAAGGACGCAGCCGCCCTCCTCGCCCCGCTCACCGGCGCGCCGCTCAAGGGCACCGGACTGGAGGGCCGCGCGCTCAGGACGGCCCAGGGCAAGCTGGCCTACCTGAACGCGTTCTTCGCCCAGGTCGGCGAACTCCAGCTCCAGCCCGGCCAGGCGGTCAGAGCGGGCGATTCCACGTACGTGGAGTGGTACGGCACGGTCACCCCCAAGCACGGCCAGAAGATGAGCTTCGGCATCATCGAACGGCTCGACGACCGATGGGGCGTCACGACGGACTGGCAGCTCAGCTTCGACCAGCTCCCGCTCATCGCCGACCAGGCCAAGATCAACTCCCTCTACGGCCTGCTCAGGCCCTAGCCGACCAGCGCCGCCAGCTCCGACCTGGCGGCGATCCCCAGCTTCGGATAGGCCTTGTACAGGTGGTATCCGACCGTTCGGGGGCTCAGGTAAAGCTGGGCGGCGATGTCCCGGTTGGAGGCGCCGGTGGCGGCCAGCCGTACCACCTGGCGCTCTTGGGCGGTCAGGACGCTCAGCGGATCGTCGGCGCGACGCGGCGCGGCGGGGACATCGCCGGTGAGCCGCAGTTCGGCCCGCGCCCGCTCGGCCCACAGGCTCATCCCCAGCCGGTCGAAAGTGGCCAAAGCCGCTCGTAGCTGCGTGCGCGCCTCCGCCCGCCGGCGTGCCCGCCGCAGCCACTCGCCGTAGAGCAGCCGCGTGCGCGCCTCCTCCTGCGGCTGCTCACCCCCCTCATGCAGCTGTACGGCCAGCGCGAACCGCTCCTCGTCATCGGCGACCAGCGCGGCGCACCGGGCGGCGACGGCCAGCGCGGACGGCAGCCCCACGGCTTCGGCCCACTCCGCGTACCGTCCCGCCAGCGCCTCGGCCGCCGACGTGTCCCGGACCCGGAGCGCGGCCTCGACCCGGTCCGGCAACATGAAGAGCGAGAACGGCGCATAAGCCGCACCGGCCACCGGTTCCATCGCCTTCAGCGCCGCCTCCGGCCGGCCGAGCGCCAGCTCCAGCCGACCCAGAGCCCACGCCCCCAAGGCTCCACCACCGCCCCGCCCGCGTTCCTCGTCCCCGAGCTCGGCGTGGGCGAACGCGAGCGGCCCGTCCAGCAGCGCGGGGTCGCCGACCAGCGGCGTGCCGTCCTCCCGCGCCTCGATCATGTCCTGATAACGCCCGAGACAGGCCAGGGCCTGCATCCGCGCGGCCAGCCCGACGATCAGCCAGCCGTCCATCCCCCGCGCCCGGCAGTCGGCGACGGCCCGCGCGGCGACCTCGTCGGCCAGCGAGGGCCGTCCGGACGCCAGCGCCACATGGGCGAGGAAGAGCCGCCCCGGGATCCCCAGTCCTGAAATATCGGGATCGGTGAGCAGGCGGCCCATGGACGCCACCGCCTTCGGCGCCTCCCCGCCCATCATCTCCGCCAGCCCGAGCGCCCCGCCCACCAGCGGCACGTCCACCGGCGGCATCAGCTCCGCGGCCCGCAGCGCCGGCCCGGCCGCGGCGCCGAACCACGCGCACCGGATCGCCTCCAGGTAGAGGTAAGCGGCACGTTCGGGGGCGAGCAGCGCGATCGGCCCGGCTCCCTCGACGATCACCCGGGCCGCTTCGGCGTAGGCGCCCTTGTCCACGTGCACGTGCGCGCGTACCTGGAGCAGGTGGGCCAGCGCGAGCGGGTCGCCGATGTCGCTGGCCCGGTCGGCCAGCCGGGCGGCGTGCTCGAACCGGCCGCCGTCGCTGGCGGCCACGGCCGCGGCGGCCAGCCGTACCGAACGGAGGTCGGGGTCGGGAGTGAGCTCGGCGGCGCGCTCGTAGGCGGCGGCCATGGCGGCATAACCCGCGCGCGTCTGCGCGCGCTCGGCGACCCGCACCAGTTCGGCGGCCACGTCCTCGTCGGGCGCGGCAGTCGCGGCGGCGAGGTGCCACGCCCGCCGGTCGGCGTGCTCGCGCCCGTCGAGCGCACCCGCCAGAGCCCGGTGTACGGCCAGCGCCGTCGTCAGCGGCACGTTCTGATACGCCGTGGGCCGGATCAGCGGATGACGGAAGCTCACCTCCTGCCCGGCGACCTCGACCAGCCGGGCCCGCCGCGCGCTCTCCAGATCCCCGACCCCAACCCCGAACTCCTCACAGGCGCGCAACACCACGCCCAGCGAGCCGGTGTCGTCGGCGGCGAGCACGGCCAGCACGAGCTGGGCGGCCTCCGGCAGCGCGGTGATCTGTCCGAGGAACGCCTGCCGCACCCGGCTGGTGACCGGGATCTTGGTGTAGGGGGCCAGCCGCCCGGCCCGCTGCTCGGGGGTGAGGACGGCGGGCAGTTCGAGCAGGGCCAGCGGGTTGCCGTCGGCCTCGTCGAGGATGCGCTCGCGCACGGCGGGGGCGAGGTCGGCGGGCAGGAGCGCCGTGGCGGCGGCGCGGTCGACGCCGCGCAGCACGAGTTCGGGCAGCCCGGCGGGCTCGGCGGCGTCCCGGGTGGCGAAGATCAGCGCGATGCCCTCGGCGTCGAGCCGCCGGGCGGCGAAGACGAGCGCGTCGAGTGAAGCCTGGTCGACCCACTGCGCGTCGTCGACGACGCAGAGCAGCGAGCCGTCCCCGGCGATCTCGGCGAGCAGGCTGAGCACGGCCAGCCCGACGAGGAAACGGTTCTCGGGGGCGAGCGCGCCGAGCCCCAGCGCACCCCGCAGCGCCTCGGCCTGAGCTTCGGGCAGCGCGTCCAGGCGGCCGAGCTCGCCGCGCAACAGCAGGTGGAGTGCGGCGAACGGCAGCTCGGCCTCGGACTCCACCCCGGCCCCGCGCAGGGTCCGCAGGTCGCCGGCCCGCTCGGCGGCATGCCGCAGGAGGGCGGACTTGCCGGCCCCGGGCTCCCCTCGGATCACCAGAATCCCGCTGTCACCGGCGCGGGCCGCGTCCAGCAGTCGCTCGACGGCCGTCTGCTCATCCCCCCGACCATGCAACATGCGGATGAATCTACCGGGGGGCCATTGCCGCCCCGTACGGTGGGAAAGCGGGTATACCTCCGAGTAACAGAATCGTATTCTGTTGCCCATCCATCCGAGTTGGAGGCGAACAGATGCAGCGAGACCTCTTCGACGACGAGCACCTGCTCTTCCAGGAGACCGTCCGCGAGTTCATGACCCGCGAGGTCCTCCCCCACCACGACCAGTGGGAGAAGGACGGCATCGTCCCCCGGGAGGTCTGGAAGAAGGCCGGGGAGATCGGCATGTTCGGCTTCGCCGTCCCCGAGGAGTACGGCGGCGCCGGCATCACCGACTTCCGCTACAACGCGATCATCACCGAGGAGATCATCAGGACCGGCGCGTCCGGCCTCGGCTGGGGCCTGCACAACGACGTCGTGGCGCCCTACCTGGTCGAGCTGACCAACGAGGAGCAGAAGCAGCGCTGGCTGCCCGGCTTCGTCAGCGGCGAGCTGATCACCGCGATCGCCATGACCGAGCCGGGCGCCGGCAGCGACCTGCAGGGCATCCGCACGACCGCGATCCGCGACGGCGACCACTACGTCGTCAACGGCCAGAAGACGTTCATCACCAACGGCATCAACTCCGACCTGGTCGTGATCGTCGCCAAGACCGACCCGGACGAGGGCGCGCGCGGCACCACGCTGCTCGTCGTCGAACGCGGCATGGACGGCTTCAGCCGCGGCCGCAACCTGGAGAAGGTCGGGCTCAAGGCGCAGGACACCGCCGAGCTGTTCTTCGACAACGTCCGGGTGCCGGTCTCCAACCGGCTGGGCCCGAACGAGGGCGAGGGCTTCTTCCAGCTGATGAACAACCTGCCGCAGGAGCGCCTGTCGATCGCGGTGGTGGCGGTGGGAGCGGCGGAAGCCGTACTGGAGATGACGATCGAATACTGCAAGAACCGGCAGGCGTTCGGCCGCAACATCGGCAAGTTCCAGAACACCCGGTTCGTGCTGGCCGAGCTGGCCACCGAGGTCGAGATCGCCCGCCACTACGTGGACAAGTGCGTGGTGGCGCTCAACAAGAAGGAGCTGTCGGTCGTCGACGCGGCCAAGGCCAAGTGGTGGACGACCGAGCTGCAGAACAAGGTCATCGACCGCTGCCTGCAGTTGCACGGCGGTTACGGCTACATGATGGAGTACCCGGTGGCCAAGGCGTGGCTGGACAGCCGGGTGCAGACGATCTACGGCGGAACCACCGAAATCATGAAGGAGATCATCGGCCGCTCTTTCGGCTTTTAGACCGAAAAATTGGCCATACTGGCCCTATGGACGGCGGTCTGATCCTCCTGGTTTTCCTGGCGTTGCTGTTCGCCTGGGGTCTCAACCGTGTCCGGCGGGCCTTACGCCTGGGCCCCGTCGGCTACCTCGGCATCATGCTGGTCTTCATCCTCGTCATGCTCCTGGTCTGGGGACAGACGATGCGCTAGCCGTCTGCGCCCACTGGTAGAACGTCGCGCTGCCGTCGGGCCCGAGCTGCAGCACCGGGATGTTCTTGCCCACCGGGTCGCCGCCGTCGCCGATCGTGAACGGCCCGCTGGCGCCGGCCACGGTCAGCGTGCCGCTGGTCAGCACGCTGGCGATGTCGCGCCCGGTCGGCAGTTCCCCGGCGAACTTCTCCACCGCCCTGATCGCCAGGTACATGGCGTCGTGGTGCACGATGGCCATGCCGTCGTCCAGCGGCTCCTTCGGGTAGAGGACGTTGTAGGCGTTCGGGGTGACATCGTCGAAGCGTTTCTTCATGTCCGCGATGACCGGCCCGCCCGTCTGCGTGACTCCCTCGGAGTGCGCCAGCGCGGTGAAGAAGAGCCGGATCGCCTGGTCACCCCACATCGGCTGCTTGACCGGCCGGGCCAGCTCGGCCACGTCGTCACCGCTGATCACCGTGATGCCGCGGTCGGCGCACTCCGCGTGCCGGCTCAGCCCCGCCATCAGCGCCGGCAGATGGTCCGCGCGCCCCGCGTACAGGACCGTGTTGGCCTCCGAGGTGCAGATGCGCTCCGCGTTGAGCCCCAGCACCGTCCCCGGCGAGCCCGCCCCCGCGTCGAACGTGAGCGTCTCCTCGACCTCCTTGTCCGTCAGCTCCCGGGTGAAGTGGTCGCCGAGCGTCTTGCTGTAGCTGTCGTCCCGGTTCCTGTCCTTGACCACGGTCGCCCTGAGCTTCGGGTTGATGTGCCTGGCCAGCCGCAGCACCGCCTTGGCCTGGTCGCTGTTGAGCGGCGCGACCCTGGCCAGGCCCTTGAACGGCCCGAACTCGTCGGAGGTGATCACCGCCGCCGACATCCCGTAGTAGCGCTCGCTCAGGTCGGCGACCGACCTGCGGGTGCTCTCCGTGCTCGCGCCCAGCCCGGTCACGGCCACGATGCGCTCACCCGCCGCCCGCCGTTCGAGGTCGGCGAAGGTCGCCGCCCAGTCGCCCGGCCCGTTGCTCCCCACCAGCACCCTGATGTACGGCGGCGCCTGCTCCAGCCGGTTACGCCAGAGCTGGGCCAGATAGATGCCCTGCAACCCGTGCCGGATGGTCTGGCGCGACATCGAGATCTCCGACACCTCGCCCGACATGGGCAGCAGCGCGACGATCGTGACGTGCGCGTCCGGATGCTTCCTCTCGACCTCCGCGTTCTCCCGCCGGATGCGCTCCATCACCTCGGTCAGGTCGTCGCCGAAGGCCGTGGGGTCGTCGGTCAGCGGCACGCTCCGCAACGTGATGACCGCCACCACGGCCGCCACCAGCGCCAGCACCACGAGAGAGGCCCCCAGGGCGATCCGCCGGCGGCGCCGCCCGCGGCGGAAGGAATCCTTGACCGGCAATCCGTCAGTCCTGCGCGACATACCGGTCCGCCTCCCGCTTCAGCACGGATCTGCTCGCCTTCGAGTGCTCGCGCAGGTTCATCAGGCCGTGCCAGATGTCCTCGCGCCGCCGTCCCGAGGGGTCGAGGAGGGGGTCGTTCCAGAACCAGCGGTCCACGACCAGGGTCCTGATCCGGGCCCTCCAGTCGTCCGGCCCCTCCTCCGCGCCCGTCACCAGCGAGTCGTGCAGGTCCTCCAGACCCTGATCCAGCGGCAGCCGGCTCGGGGCCGTGGTCACCAGGTTGAACTGGGCGATCCACTCCGGCAGCGCGCGTCGTGCGTCGAGCTCATCGAACCGCCGGTCCAGCCAGGCGGTCACGCGGGCCAGGTGCCCTCCGGCGTCGCCGGGCCGTACGCGGGCCAGGGCGTGGTAGTAGACCTCGCCCTCCCGGTCGTGGCAGAAGGACTCCAGCAGTTCGTGCGTGCGGTCCCACTGCTCCTCGCTGAGCCGGTGTAGCAGCAGCCGCTTCAACCAGGGGTGGATGACCGTGCCCAGCTCGCCGTCGTGCCTCAGCCAGAGCGCGTCGCCCAGCAGGTCACGCAGGTTCGGCGGGCCGCCGAGCGCGTTCTCCGCGTCCTCCACGTGCCGCGCGGCCGCCCAGCCGGACAGGTGGCCGAGGTTGGGCAGGTGCAGCCGTTCCGGCCAGCGCAGCACGTCCTTTCGGTGCAGGGCCGAGCGGAAGGCGTCGTCGTCGGGCGCGGACCCGGCCACGCCGAGCAGTTCCAGGGCGGCCTGCCGGTATCCGCCGGTCAGCCGGTCGATCGCGGCGGCGTGGCGGCGCTCGCTGCCGGACGTGAGCAGTGGCGGCATCCGCACCGGATACCACCACCGGTCCTCGTCCGCACTCCGGTGGGCGAGCCAGTCGGAGTGAGCGGCCTCGGACAGCGTCGGCGGTTGCGGCCGGTCGGGCGCGCCAAGGCCGGGTCGCGCCCAGGCGCCGCCCACCGGCACCCAGGATCGCGAGGTCGCCACGACCACCAGCGGGTCGTCGCCCTTGGCGAGCTTGAGCGCCTTGAGGAACACCTGGCCGCGCTCGGTCTCGGCGCCCTCCAGCATCAGCAGGCAGTTGCGCGGATGGCGGCCCGGCTTGGTGTATTCCTCACGCAGGTCGGCGACGAGCGCCTTGCACAGGATCACCGCGGGAGAATCCTCCGCGAGGTCGGCGCCACCCTGCTGGTTTCGCTTGGCCAGCGTCACCAGGTTGCCCTCGTGCAGTTCCGCGGTCAGCCACGTCCTGCCCTTGCGGTTGAGCAGCCTGACGGCGATCCGCTTGCGGAGCAGCGCCAGCCGGAGCAGCGACACTCCGCCCGCCAGGAACTGCCCGATCTGCGGCACCATCCCGAGCAGCTCGCGCAGCGGGTCCAGGAACTCCGGCGGGTTCGGCGCCGTGCCGTCCACCAGCCCGTCGAGCTCTTTCAGCACCGCCTGGTCACTGCGCCTGCCCGGCCGCAGCGCCAGCACGTGCAGGGTGAACACGACCCTGGGCAGCTTCACGCGGGAGCTCAGCATCAGCCCGTGGGCCACGCGCGCGACGATCCGCGACACCGGGAGCTGCTCGTCGTCCTGATCGCGCAGGCTCACCAGGGCGGCGGGTGAGGCGGGCTCGGTCACCACCCGGTCGCGGACGTGCCTGACCAGCGCGCCCTTGCCCGTGCCCGCTGGACCGAGCAGCACGATGATCGGCAGCTCCTGTCCGCCTTCGCGCAGCAGGCAGCCGTCCATGACCAGGTGCTGCCAGGAATCGTCCACGAAGTGCGCCATCGCGTCCTGCCGGCTCGTCAGGCGTGCGTCCTCGAGTGATCACCCACAGTTTACGAGCCAGGTCAGGAAAGCGCGCTTGTTTTCAGCTGGACTCGAGGATGACGCGGGCCACCAGCTCGGGGTCGTCGCTCATCGGCAAATGCCCGCAGCCCTTGAGCAGCTTCACCCGCTGCCCCGACCACTTGGCCGCGCGCACCGCCTGCCTGCGCGGCAGCAACCGGTCGTGCTCACCCCACGCGATCGTGATCGGCGACTTGGGCGGAGCCGGCGGCATCAGGCCGGCGAACGACTCCAGCGTCTCGTCGAACCCGGCCGCCCCGGCCAGCGCCTGGGTGGCCGCCATCAGCGCGGTCGGCGTCAGCCGCGACGGGTGGGCGACCAGCAGGCCCGCCGACACCGCCCGGCCGAGCGGGTTCTCCGCCGCCCTGGCCGCCTGCTCATAGGGCAGCGACCGGGCCGACGAACGCAGCGCGCGCAGCGCCGTCTGGCACCACACCAGCTCCGAACGCGACCAGAAACCGGCCGGCGAGAGGGCGGTAGCCGTACGGACGACTCCGCGGGAGGCCAGCTCCAGCGCGATGTAGCCCCCGAGCGAGTTGCCCGCGACGTGCGGCTCGCGCACCCCCATCAGCGCGCAGAAGCTCTCCACCGCGTCCGCGAGCGACTCCGCGGTGTACGGCGTGCCGTCCGGCAACCCCGGCGAGACCCCGAAGCCCGGCAGGTCGATCGCGATCACGTCGCGGCCGGAGGCGAGCCGGTCGAGCACCGGCAACCAGGCCTGCCAATGGTGCCCGATGCCGTGGATGAGGATCAGCGGCGCGCCCGTGCCACGACGTTCGAAGGCCAGCTCCATGCCGACGAGTCAACCACTCAGCGGCTGCGCGTGGGAATCTCGAACCAGACGGCTTTGCCTTCCCTGGTCGGGCGCGAGCCCCACCGCTTGGCGAGCTGGTCGACCAGGTAGAGGCCGCGCCCGCCCTCGTCGTTCTCGCCCGCGCTGCGGATGCGCGGCAGGCGCAGATCCTGGTCGAACACCTCGACCCAGACCGACTCCTCGCCCCTGCGCAGCCGGAGCGTGAACTCCTTGTCGCCCATGACCTCGTCCTCGAACGGGATGTCCCAGGACTCCTCGAACGGCAGCGGCGGCCCCTCGACCACCAGCTCCCGGCGCGGCACGCTCGCGGTGGCGGCGTGCAGCACCACGTTGGTGACGACTTCGGAGACGAGCAGGCAGGCCAGCTCGGCGCGCTCTTCCGGCACGTTCCAGCCGGTGAAGGCCTCGGCGGCCATCCGGCGGGCCTCGCCGACCATGATCGGCTGCGCGGGGAAAGTGCGTTCCTCGACGTCCAGATCGATGTCGCTGGAGCGCAGCACCAGGATCGCCATGTCGTCGTCGATCTCGCCGGGCACCGCGACCGTGGCGGCGTCGGCGACCCGTTCGACGTCGTCGCCGGTGGCCTTGGCCAGCTTCTCGCAGAGGATCCCCAGCGTCTCCTCGTCGGTCGGGACGCGGCCGTCGCGGGTGGGACGACGATCGACCAGCCCGTCGGTGTAGAGCAGCAGCGCGGCGCCGGGCGGCAACGTGCGGGTCTCTTCCTTGTAGACCAGGTCGGCGTGCAGGTTCTTGGCCCGCACTCCGAGCGGCTGGCCGACCTCCTCGATGTCCATCTCCAGGCACTGGCCGTCGACCAGCAGCAACGGCGGCGCATGGCCGGCGTTGGCGAACGAGAGCTGCCGCGACCACGCGTCGTAGACGAGGTACTGGCAGGTGACGATCGGCGGGATGCTCACCTCGGTGCCGTTGTCGTCCTGCTCGGGGGTGGCGATGATGCGGGTCCACTCGTCGAGCCTGGCCAGGATGTCGGCGGGCGACTTGTCGTCCTGGGCGAAGGCGCGCAGCGCGGCGCGAAGCTGGCCCATGATGGCCGCGGCCTTGGCGCCCCGGCCCTCGACGTCGCCGATGACGATGCCGACCCGGCCCGCCGACAGCGGGATCACGTCGTACCAGTCGCCGCCCACCTGGGTCTGGATGCCCTGGCCGTGGGAGGCCAGCGGGGCCGCCGGATAATAGCGGACGGCGATCTCCAGGCCGTCGAGCTGCGGCAGCGCGCGTGGCAGCAGGTGCTTCTGGAAGGACTCGGCGGTGTGCCGCTCCTCCTCGAACAGCAGCGCGTTGTCGATCGCGAGCGCGACGCGGGTGGCGATGGCCCCCACGAAGTCGCGGTCGAAGGCGTCGTAGTGGGGGCTGCGGCGGTCGGTGAGGTTGGACAGCCCGAGGTACATCAGGCCGAGCGTCTCCCCGCGCACGCACAGCGGGGCGACGATGGCTGAGGTCATGCCGACCTCGCCGCACAGCTGGGCGCTGCCCTCGTGGGGGGCCGGGAAGCTGCTGGTGGCGAAGTCCTCGACCAAGATCGTCTCCTGGCGGCGCATCGCGGTGTCGGCGTAGTGGCCGGAGGGGTAGCGGATCTCCGCGCCGACCGGCTTCCAGGTGCCCGGCGGAGGGGTCCAGCCCTGCACGTGCTGGGAGACGCGGCGCACCAGGCGCTCGCCCTCCATCAGCTCGATGAAGCAGTGGTCGGCGAACTGCGGGACCAGCATCTCGGCGACCCGCTTCAGCGTCTCCTCGACGTAGAGGGAGCCGGCCAGCCGTTCGCCGATGCGCTCCAGCAGGCCGAAGCGGTCCTTCTCGCGTTCGTTGCTGCGCAGGGCCTCGCGGGCGGTGATGACGATGCCGGTCACCGAGCCGGACGGGTGGCGCAGCGGCACCGCCTGCGCCCGGACGTAGATGATGGTGCCGTCGCCGCGCCGTACGTCGAAGGTGCCCTCCCACACGCCGCCCTTGAGCACGTGCTTGGCCAGCTCGATCGCCAGCGGGTGGTCCTTCTCCATGATCCCGAGGGACAGGACGGACGTCTCCCTGCTCGACGACTTGCCGGGGCGGCCGAACAACTTCTCCGCGAAGGGGTTCCAGTAGAGCAGGTTACTGAACCTGTCCGTCACGACGACGGCCATCTCCGCGTGATCCAGCACCGACCCGGCTGCCAAATGATCAGCCGCGTCCGGTGACAGATCCCCCCATCGTTTCATCCGGAGACCACTCCTCGGGGAGGCTTATGCGAAAAGCGAACCACGGGCGCTCCTGCAACAGTCATGGCCGGGGGGAGTGGAGGGTTCTCCCTTGAGGGATTCAACCAAGCAGAAGCTCGCGCGTCAGCGCCTGGAGACGAAAACGTGCGCGGCAACCTCACGCGGAAGTTCCGCGGGAGTTCCGTTCGCGTCTCCGTCACCTGTCACCCGCACACCGTCGTCGCTCGCCGCGAGCGTCACCTCGCGTCCGGGTTGTATCCCAACTTGCTTGAGTTTAAGCATCACAGCGGGATCGCTTTGCACTTGTTCGCTAATTCGCCGCACGACAACCGCCATATCGCGGGGTCCGGCAAGATCGGCCATGGCCTCCAGAGGCTTATCTGCTGCTTCATCCGCTTCGTGCGCGCCCAGCTCGGCCAGCCCCGGGATGGGGTTGCCGTGCGGGCAGACCGTGGGGTTGTCGAGCAGCGTGACCAGGCGGCTCTCCACCGACTCCGACATGACGTGTTCCCAGCGGCAGGCCTCGATGTGCACCTCCTCCCACGGCAGCCCGATGACCTGGGTCAGCAGACACTCGGCGAGACGGTGCTTGCGCATGACGCGCGTGGCCAGGGTGCGGCCGAGGTCGGTCATGGCGAGGTGGCGATCGCCTTCGACTTTCACCAGGCCGTCACGTTCCATACGGGCGACGGTCTGGCTCACAGTCGGGCCGCTCTGCTGGAGCCGCTCGGCGATGCGGGCGCGAAGAGGGACGATGCCCTCCTCTTCGAGTTCGTAGATCGTGCGGAGATACATCTCCGTGGTGTCGATCAGGCCGTGTGCGGTCAAGGCTCCTCCCATCTTGATGCTACGCCGGTCCGGCGGGGACTGAGCCCGTCCGCGGCGGGCACAGAGGTCAAAGGGAACCCTATTGGGAGAACGACCGACGATGGCAAAGGACGGGAACAATAGTGCGGCCCGGTTCCTTCCCGATCACCGCCGCTGCGCCCGGTAGTTCCTGAACCCCGGCACCGCCAGCCCCACCAGCAACACCGCCACAGCGCACGCGAGCCCGCCGCCGATCCAGGCCCCGGCCAGCCCGAACACCGTCGCGGTGGCCCCGGCGCGCACGTCCCCCAGCCGCGGCCCGCCGGCGACCACCACCATGAAGACGCCCTGCAGCCTGCCGCGCATCTCGTCGGGCGCGTAGAGCTGCAGGATCGACTGCCGCCACACCGACGACACCACGTCGGCCGCCCCGCCCAGCGCCAGGAACACCACCACCAGCCAGAGCGACTGCGCCAGCCCGGCGGCCGCGACCGACAGGCCCCACAGGGCGATAACGAGGACGAGCGCCAGCCCCTGCCTGCTGACCCGGCCGACCCAGCCGGAGAACAGCGCGCCGGTGAACGACCCGAGCGCCATAGCCGCGTTGAGCCAGCCGAGCGCCAGCTCCGAGCCGCCGAACCGGGTGGCGGCCAGCTCGGGGAACAAGGCCCTGGGCAGCGCGAACACCATCGCGATGATGTCCACGACGAACGACATGAGCAGCACCGGCGTGACCAGGATGTAGCGCAGCCCGTCCAGGACGGCCCGCGCGCCCGGCCGGGTGACCTCGCCGACGGGCGGCAGCGGCGGCAGCTTGAACGCGGCGTAGAGCCCGGCGCTGAACAAGACTGCGTCGATCGCGTACGCGGCCGCGAACCCGGAGACGGCCATCACCGCCCCGGCGAGCATCGGACCGGCGACCGCGCCCACGCTGAA
This sequence comes from Nonomuraea endophytica, assembly GCF_014203235.1. Taxonomy (GTDB): domain Bacteria; phylum Actinomycetota; class Actinomycetes; order Streptosporangiales; family Streptosporangiaceae; genus Nonomuraea; species Nonomuraea endophytica. Next base: position 684,521 of record NZ_JACHIN010000001.1, read on the forward strand.
GACGAGCGACTGCAGGGCGTTGGCCGCCGGCACGCGCTCCGGCGGCAGGATCCTCGGGATGATGGCGCCCCTGGTGGGCGAGGTGATGGCGAAGCCCGTCGCGTTGACCGCCATCAGGCCCAGGAGCAGGTAGACGTTGCGCAGGTCCAGCAGGGCCTGCAGGAGGATGAGCAGGGTGCTCGCCCAGGCGATGAGCGAGCCGATCAGCAGCAGCTTTCGCCGGTCCATGGCGTCGGCGACGGCGCCGCCCCACAGACCGAAGACGACGAGGGGGATGAGGTTGGCGAGGCTGAGGAAGCCGACCCACAGGGATGAGTGGGTGAGCACCCACACCTGCTGGCTGGCGGCGACCACGGTCACGCCCAGGCCGACGTGGGAGACGGTCTGGCCGATCCAAAGCCGCCGGTAGGCGGGCACCTGCAGTGGCCGGGTGTCTACTAGGTACCTTTTGATCAAATCCCCGATTGCCACCTAAGGCACATTAAGGGGCAAGTCTCTCCAGCTCCCAGCCGGGGTGCGCGCGCCGGTAGCGGAGCCGGTCGTGCAGACGGTCCAGCTGGCCCTGCCAGAACTCCATCTCGCCGGGCACCACCAGATAACCGCCCCAGAAGTCGGGCACCGGCGGATCCTCCGGCCAGCGGGCGGCCAGTTCGTCGTAGCGCCGGTCCAGGTCCTCCCTGGAACGGACCACGGCCGACTGCCTGGAGGCCCAGGCGCCGATGCGGGAGCCGTACGGGCGGGAGTTGAAGTATTCGGCCGAGCGCTCGTGCGACAGCCGTACGACGGAGCCCTCGACCCGGACCTGGCGGCGGATCGGGTGCCAGGGGAACAGCAGCGACGCGCGCGGGTTCTCGGCCAGGTCGCGGCCCTTGCGGGACTCGTAGTTGGTGAAGAAGACGAAACCGTCCTCGTCGTAGCCCTTGAGCAGGACCGTTCGGGCACTGGGCCGGCCGCCCGCCGAGGCGGTGGCGACGACCATGGCGTTGGGCTCGGGCAGGCCGGCGTCGAGCGCCTCCTGGAACCAGACGGCGAACTGGGCGATGGGGTCGGCGGCGACGTTGGCTTCGAGCAGGGGCTCGCCTTCGTACGAGCGGCGCAGCCCTGACAGCGAGGTGGCATCCACGAGACGGTATTCTTGCGCGCTTGGTGGCGATCCCACACAACCGCCCCCACCAGCGGTGATTGCGTTTCGGCGTGCCCGAAGACGAAGCACCCGATGGCAGGGGGTTAAATTGACGCGCCGGTATCTCGACATCAAGAAAGGGAGGCGGCCGAGAATGTCCGACTTCAAACCCGGCCTCGAAGGCGTAGTAGCCTTCGAGACCGAGATCGCGGAACCGGACAAAGAGGGGGGCGCCCTTCGATACCGGGGCGTCGACATCGAGGAGCTGGTCGGCCGTGTCCCGTTCGGGCACGTTTGGGGCCTGCTGGTCGACAACAAGTTCCAGCCGGGCCTTCCCCCGGCGGAGCCGTACCCGATCCCCGTTCACTCCGGTGACATCCGCGTAGACGTACAGAGCGCCCTGGCCATGCTGGCTCCCGCCTATGGCTTCAAGGCGCTGCTCGACATCGACGACGAGCAGGCACGCGACGACCTCGCCCGCGCCTCCGTCATGGCCCTCTCCTTCGTGGCGCAGTCGGCGCGTGGCCTCGGCCTGCCGATGGTGCCGCAGAGCCGCGTCGACGAGGCGAAGACCATCGTCGAACGGTTCATGGTCCGCTGGCGCGGCGAACCTGATCCCAAGCACGTCAAGGCCATCGACGCCTACTGGACCTCCGCCGCCGAGCACGGCATGAACGCCTCCACGTTCACCGCCCGCGTCATCGCCTCCACGGGCGCCGACGTGGCCGCCGCGCTCTCCGGTGCCGTGGGCGCCATGTCCGGTCCCCTGCACGGTGGCGCCCCCGCCCGCGTGCTGCACATGATCGAAGGCGTCGAGCAGCTCGGCGACGCCAAGAAGTACGTCCAGAGCGAGCTGGACAAGGGCAACCGCCTCATGGGCTTCGGTCACCGCGTCTACCGCGCCGAGGACCCGCGTGCGCGCGTGCTGCGCCGTACCGCCAAGGAGCTCGACGCGCCCCGCTACGAGGTCGCGCAGGCGCTGGAGACCGCGGCGCTCGAAGAGCTGCACGCCCGCAAGCCCGACCGGGTTCTGGCCACCAACGTGGAGTACTGGGCCGCTGTCGTCCTCGACTTCGCCGAGGTGCCCTCGCACATGTTCACCTCCATGTTCACCTGCGCCCGCACGGCCGGTTGGGCCGCGCACATCCTGGAGCAGAAGCGCACGGGCAGGCTCGTCCGCCCCAGCGCGAACTACACCGGCCCGGCAACCCGCCCCCTGAGCGACGTGCCCGGAGCCGCCGAGGTCGCCGGCCTCATCTGAAGCCTGCTTCGTACGGCTGCCGCGGCGCGTGGCAGCCGTACGTCAGGTCACGGCACTTCAGACACGTCTCAAATCCCGGACCCGGGCCAAGCCATCCGTCGCGGCTCAGTACGCTTGGGCAGGTGGCTGACATCGTGATTCCCGCTGACATCAAGCCCGCAGACGGCCGCTTCGGCTGCGGGCCCTCGAAGGTCCGACCCGAGCAGCTGGCCGCGCTCGCCTCCGCCGGAGCGAGCGTCATGGGGACCTCCCATCGCCAGAAGCCGGTCAAGAGCCTGGTCGGCCGCGTGCGCTCCGGCCTCGCGGACCTGTTCTCGCTGCCCGAGGGCTACCAGGTCGTGCTGGGCAACGGCGGCACCACCGCGTTCTGGGACATCGCCGCCTTCGGGCTGGTGCGCGAGAGGTCGCAGCACCTGTCGTTCGGCGAGTTCTCCTCCAAGTTCGGCGCCGTCGTCAGCAAGGCGCCCTGGCTCGGCGACCCGACGATCATCAAGTCCGAGGTCGGCACCCACCCGGCGGCCGTGCTCGAAGAGGGCGTCGACGTCTACGCCCTGACGCACAACGAGACCTCGACCGGCGTCGCGATGCCGATCGGGCGGGTCGGCTCCGACGACTCGCTGGTGCTGGTCGACGCCACCTCCGGCGCCGGCGGGCTGCCCGTCGACATCGCCGAGACCGACGTCTATTACTTCGCCCCGCAGAAGAGCTTCGCCTCCGACGGCGGCCTGTGGATCGCGATCATGTCGCCGCGCGCGCTGGCCCGGGTCGAGGAGATCGCCGCCTCCGGCCGCTACGTGCCCGAGTTCTTCAGCCTGCCGGTCGCGATCGACAACTCCGCGAAGGACCAGACCTACAACACCCCGTCGGTGGCCACGCTGTTCCTGCTGGCCGACCAGATCGAGTGGATGAACTCCAACGGCGGCCTGGCGTGGACCACCGCCCGCACCGCCGACTCCTCCCAGCGCCTCTACGCGTGGGCGGAGAAGTCCGCTTTCGCGACGCCGTTCGCCGCGCCGGAGTTCCGCTCGCAGGTCGTCGGCACCATCGACTTCAACGACGACGTCGACGCCGCCGAGGTCGCCAAGACGCTGCGCGCCAACGGCATCGTCGACACCGAGCCCTACCGCAAGCTCGGCCGCAACCAGCTGCGCGTGGCGATGTTCCCGGCCATCGACCCGGCCGACGTCGAGGCGCTGACGACCTGCGTCGACTACGTGGTCGAGCGCCTCTGACCCGTCCGCCTGGCCTGGAGTTCCTCCAGCAGGGCGAGCGCGTCGGCGTCCTCGACGCTCTGCGCGAAGCGCGCCAGCACCGGCAGCCTGTCGGTGCTGGCCGAGAGTGCTTCGAGCATCAGCCTGGTGACGTGCTCGTCCCTGCTGTGCACCGCCGCGTACCTGAAGGCGTTCCGGTACGGCGTGCGCACCAGCAGCCCTTTCTTCAGCAACCGCTCGGCCACGGTCTGAACCGTGGTGTAGGCCAGCGCCCTGTCCTTGTTCAGCCTGGCCAGGACTTCCCTGACGAGCAGCGGTTTGCGGGCGTCCCACAACACGTCCATGATCGCGCGTTCCAGGGATCCCAGGGTTGCCACAGGAAACATTCTTGCCGGAAAACCCCCGCGGCATCCAGTGATGTCGATATTCCGTAAAGTTGTGCGAGAACGCACGCACGTGACGGGGGTTGACCGGAGTGACGTCCCATCCCAGACGGCCGTTGGGCCTGGGGTACCTGATGTTTGCCAGCCGCTGGCTCCAGCTGCCGCTCTACCTGGGGCTGATCGTGGCGCAGGGCGTCTACGTGTGGCAGTTCCTGGTTGAGTTGTGGCACCTGATCCAGACGGTCGTCACCGGCGACCCTGGCCATTCACCGGTCGCGGCGAGCTTCACCAGGCTGACCACGGGCGAGACACCGAGCATGGACGTCATCGTCATGCTCTCCGTGCTCGCGCTGATCGACGTCGTGATGATCTCCAACCTGCTCATCATGGTCATCGTCGGCGGTTATGAGACGTTCGTCTCACGGATCAACCTCAACGGGCACCCCGACGAGCCCGAGTGGCTCTCCCACGTCAACGCCAACGTGCTCAAGGTCAAGCTGGGCACCGCGATCATCGGCATCTCGTCGGTGCACCTGCTGCAGACGTTCATCCAGGCGCGCTGGATTCCGGACAACAAGATCATGTGGCAGACGTTCATCCACCTGGCCTTCGTCGCCTCGGCGATCGGGCTGGCGTGGATCGACCGGCTGCTGTCACACTCCCCCGCCGAGCGGACCAAGGAACTGGTGCACTAGTAGGCGGTGAGCGAGCTCCGGCGCCGGCGCAGCACCCACGCCGACACCACGCCGGCGATGAGCCCGAACAGGTGGCCCTGCCAGGAGATGCCGGGCTGGTTCGGCAACACGCCGAGCAGCATCGAGTAGTAGGCGATCGCCACGCCCACCGCGATCACGATGTCGAGAATGCTGCGGTCGAAGATGCCGCGGGCCACCACGTAGCCGAAGTAGCCGAAGATGAGACCGCTGGCGCCCACCGCGACCGTCCCGAGCGGGGTGGTCAGCCAGGTGCCCAGCCCGCCCACGAGGATGATCAGCAGGGTGGCCGCCACGAACCGGCCCAGCCCGCGCACCGCCGCCAGGAAGCCCAGGATGAGCAGCGGCAGCGAGTTGGCCATCAGATGGCCGAAGCCCACGTGCAGGAACGGCGCGAACACGATGCCGATCAGGCCCGAGGGCTGCCAGCCGGCGATGCCGTAGTCGTCCAGGTTGGCCGGCAGGACGTAGTCCACGACCTCGATGGCCCACATGGCGGCGACCGCCACGACAAGCAAGATCACGGCGCCCGCCGCTTCGGCGAGCATGCCACGGAAGCGGGACCGTCCTTCGGGCTGGCCGTTCATGCGCGCTCCTGCGGGGTCGACTGACTTCTCTTTTACCGTACGCAGGAATTCTCATGCGCGCGCTGAGGGCCCTCTTCGCATTTCTCGCGGAGAGGGCCCTCAGGAGGCTTCTACTCGCCCTTCCAGTTGGGGGCGCGCTTCTCGGCGAAGGCCGCGGCGCCCTCCATCGCGTCCTTGGAGCCGAACACCGGCCCGACGATCGCGCCCTGCTTGGTGAACATCTCCTCCAGGGACCAGTCCTGCGACTCGATGATCACCTTCTTGGTCGCCGCCAGAGCCAGCGGTGCGTTCGCGGCGATCTTCCTGGCCAGTTCCAGCGCCGCCTCAAGGGCGCCGCCGGCCGGGGTGATCCGGTTGACCAGGCCCAGCTCGTACAGGCGGGCGGCCGGGTAGTGGTCGCCGGTCAGGGCGATCTCCATGGCCACGTGGTAGGGGATGCGGCGGGGCAGCCGCATGACGCCGCCGGCGCCCGCCACCAGGCCGCGCTTGGGCTCGGGCAGGCCGAACTTGGCCTCCTCGGAGGCGACGATCACGTCGCAGGACAGCGCCAGCTCGAACCCGCCGGCCAGCGCGTACCCCTCGACGGCCGCGACCAGCGGCTTCTTCGGCGGCGCCTCGGCCAGGCCGCCGAAGCCGCGGCCCTCGACCACCGGGAAGTCGCCGGACAGGAAGCCCTTGAGGTCCATGCCCGCGCAGAAGGTGCCGCCCGCCCCGGTCAGGACGTATGCCGAGATGTCGGAGCGGGCGTCGAGCTCGTCCAGGGCCGCGGCGATGCCCCGGGCCACCGCGCCGTTGACGGCGTTACGGGCCCGCGGACGGTTGATCGTGATGACGGCGACGTTGCCGGATTCCTCGACGAGAACCTCAGAGTCAGACACGCGACCTCACTTGGGCTGGAAACGGATGCCGCCGTCGAAGCGGACGACTTCGGCGTTCATGTAGTCGTTCTCGATCAGCGAGCGGACCAGGTGGGCGAACTCGTCGGGACGGCCCATGCGCTTCGGGAAGACCACCGGAGCCACCAGCTTGGCCTTGAACTCCTCCGAGTTCGGCGAGAAGCCGTAGATCGGGGTGTCGATGATGCCGGGGCAGACCGTGTTCACGCGTACGCCGATCGCCGCCAGGTCACGCGCGGCCGGGACCGTCATGCCCACGATGCCGCCCTTGGAGGCGGAGTAGGCGAGCTGTCCCGTCTGGCCCTCCAGCGCGGCCACGGAGGCGGTGTTGATGACGACGCCGCGGTGGCCGTCCTCGGAGACGGGCTCGGTTTTGGCGATGGCGGCCGCGCCGACGCGCATGAGGTTGAACGTGCCGATCAGGTTGACCTCGATGACCTTGCGGTAGCTGCCGAGGCTGTGCGGCGCGCCGTCACGGTTGACGGTCCGCTCGGCCCAGCCGATTCCGGCGCTGTTCACGATCACACGGACCGGCTTGCCGGTCGCCACGGCGGCGTCCACCGCCGCCTGCACCTGCTCCTCGTCCGACACGTCGGTCTTGACGAAGACTCCGCCGAGCTCGTCGGCGATGGCCTTGCCGCGCTCCTCGTTGAGGTCGGCGATGACCACGGTCGCGCCGTGGGCGGCCAGCTCACGGGCGGTGGCCTCACCGAGGCCGCTGGCACCGCCGGAGATGATTGCTGCAGATCCGTTGACGTCCATATCCCGGACCCTAACCCGACAACCGAATGAAGTTCTACTCGGGGTGGGTTAATTCACGGTCACATGCCGCCGACGGCGCTGTCGACGTCGGAGTAGACCTTGATCCGCCGGTCAAGGCCGGTGGTGCGCAGGATGCGGGCCACGGGCGCCTGCGGGGCGGCCAGGGACACGCCGCCGCCCTCGCCGGTGGCCAGCCGCCACGCCTCGATCAGCACCGACAGCCCGCTGGAGTCCATGAACGAGAGCTGCTGCAGGTCGAGCACCAGCCGCGCGCTGTCCTGCTTGATGGCATCGCGCACCTCGTCGCGCAGGAAGGGCGCGGTGAACAGATCGAGCTCACCCTCGACGGCCACCACCACGGCGTCGCCCATCGAGTGTCGCGCAAGCCGCAGCTTCATGTTCGGCCCCTCCTCGATGAGCCACTGTACTTGGACATCCCCGATAAGCGGGCATGCACAAACTACGATCAGCCCCTATGCGGGAGGATGAGGCGGAGCCGGGCGTTCAGCTGCCGTCCGCGCCGATGAGCCCGCTGCGCGCGGTCCTGCGGCGCATGGCGCTGGCCCTGGGCGTGCTCGGCGCCGTGTTCCTGCTGGTGGCGGTCGATCTGGACGGCTACCGCGACAACGCCGACGGCACCGTCTCGCTGCTCGACGCCCTCTACTACGTGACCGTCTCGCTCTCCACCACCGGATACGGCGACATCACCCCGGTCACCGACACCGCCCGGATCGTCAACATCGTCGCGGTGACCCCGCTGCGCGTGGCCTTCCTGATCATCCTGGTCGGCACCACCCTTGAGGTGCTCACCAAACGCACCCGCGACGTTTTCCGGATCAGACGCTGGAGGTCCAGGTTGCACGACCACACACTGATCATCGGCTACGGCACCAAGGGCCGCTCGGCGATCCGCACGCTGCTGGAGAACGAACGCGCCAAGGAGTCGATCGTGGTGATCGACCCGGTCCGCGCGCTGGTCGAGGAGGCGACGGAGGACGGCTTCGTGGGCGTGCAGGGCGACGCCACCCGCAGCGAGGTGCTCAACCGCGCCGGCATCAGGACGGCCGCCCAGGTCATCATCGCCGTCCAGCGCGACGACACCGCGGCCCTGGTGACGCTCACGGCGCGCAGCCTCAACCCGTCGGCGACCATCGTCGCGGCGGTGCGGGAGGCCGAGAACGACCCGCTGGTCAGGCAGAGCGGCGCCGACGTGGTCATCACCTCGTCCGAGGCCGCCGGCCGGATGCTGGGCGTGGCCACGCAGAGCCCGGCGATCAGCGCGCTCATCGAGGACTTCCTCGTCTTCGGCAAGGGCCTTGACCTGTACGAGCGCGACGTCACCGCCGACGAGGTGGGCAAGTCGCCGGCCGAGTGCGACGGCATGGTCATCGCGGTGGCCCGTGGCGGCGACCTGCTGACCTACGCCGACCCTCAGGCCCAGACCCTGCGGGCCGGTGACCGGCTCATCGTCATCCACGTTCCGCGGGTATAGCGAAGCCGTACGGCAGCTCAAGGCGGTGCGCGGCGAGCAGGTCGGGGTCGGCGAGCAGCGTGCGCGTGGGCCCGTCGGCGGCGATCACGCCGCCCGACAGGATGAGCGAGCGCTCGCACAGCTCCAGCGCGTACGGCAGGTCGTGCGTCACCATGAACACGGTCACCTCCAGCGAACGCAGGATCTCGGCCAGTTCCCTGCGCGCGGCCGGATCCAGGTTGGACGACGGCTCGTCCAGCACGAGGATCTCCGGCTCCATGACCAGCACGGTCGCGACCGCCACCCGCCGCCGCTGGCCGAAGGACAGGTGGTGCGGCGGCCGGTCGGCGAACTCCAGCATGCCGACCCGGTCGAGCGCGTTCTTGACCCGGCGTTCGAGCTCCTCGCCGCGCACGCCCGCGTTGGCGGGGCCGAAGGCGACGTCGTCGCGGACCGTCGGCATGAACAACTGATCGTCGGGATCCTGGAACACCAGGCCGACGCGCTGCCGGATCTCCTTGAGCGTGTCCTTGCGCACCGGGGTGCCCGCGACGGTGACAGTGCCGTGCCCGGCGGTGAGGATGCCGTTGAGATGCATGACGAGCGTCGTCTTGCCGGCACCGTTGGGCCCCAGCAGCGCGACCCGCTCGCCGCGCCCGACGGCCAGGCCCACCCCGAACAACGCCTGCGTCCCGTCGGGGTAGGCGTAGGCGAGGTCCTTGACCTCCAGCGAGTAGTTCACCACGCCATCATCCCCAGTACGGCCAGCGCCCCGCCGGGCAGCGCCAGCGCGATCACCCATTGCCGCACGCTCGCCGAGAACTCCTGCACGACCGGCATCCGGCCGTCGTAGCCCCGGCTCAGCATCGCCAGATGCACTCTCTCACCCCGTTCGTAGGAGCGGATGAACAGGGCCCCGGCCGAACGCGCGATCACCGGGATGTGCCGCATGTTGCGCGCCTCGAACCCGCGCGACTCCCTGGCGACCTTCATCCTGCGCATCTCGTCCACGATCACGTCCATGTAGCGCAGCATGAACATGGCGATCTGCACCAGCAGCGACGGCACCCGCAGCCGCTGCGCGCCCATGAGGACCGCCCGCGGCTCGGTCGTGGCGGCCAGCAGGATCGAGGCGACCACGCCGAGGGAGGCCTTGGCCAGGATGTTCCAGGCCGCCCAGAGGCCGGGCACGCTCAGCGAGAGCCCGAGCACGGTGGTCCGCTCCCCCATCCCGATGACCGGGATGAGGAAGGCGAACAGGACGAACGGCAACTCGATCACCATCCGCCGGGCGATGAACGTCAGCGGCACCCGCGCCAAAGCCGCCACCGCCCCGAGCAGCAGCGCGTAGCATCCGAACGCCCAGAACGCCTCGCGGGGCGTGGCCACCACCACGATGGCGAAGGCCAGCACCGCGAGCAGCTTGCACTGCGGCGGCAGCCGGTGCACGAGCGAGGCCCCCGGCCGGTAGAGCTGGTGGTGATGGCCCGCGCCCATGGCCTACGCCTCGGCCCTGACCTTACGGCCGCGCACCGCGTACGCGATGCCGGCCGCCACCAGCAGCGTCAGGCCGACGCCGATGATGCCCGCGACACCCACCGGGATGCCGCCCACGTCGCCGTAGTCGGCCAGCGCCCACGTGCCGAACAGATGGTCGGTGGTCTGGTCGATGAACCCCTTGTCCTCGGCCACCCGCTCCAGCCCGTCGGGCGAGGAGGAGGCGAAGAAGGAGACGACGCCCGCCAGGATCAGCGTCACGCCGAGCCCGCCCAGCACGAACGGTCGCACCCCGGCCTTTTCGGTGGTGTCCGGCCTTCCGGGGGCCTCCGTGATCGAGCCGTCGGCGCCGCGGAGCACGAGCGGCTTGGCCAGGCCGGCGGCGCCGTACACGAGATCGGGGCGGACCGCCAGGACGGCGCCGACGGTCACCGCGGTGATCAGCCCCTCGCCGATGCCGATCAGGACGTGCACGCCGCCCATCGCGGCGGCCACCGCGCCGACCTCGATCGGCGCGGTGCCGCCGATCGCGAACAGGGCGGTGAACGCCAGCGCCGAGGCCGGCACCGAGATGAGCGCGGCCAGGAAGGCGGCGACCGTGATCGCGCCCTTGCCCGCGGCGAAGCGGGTGATCAGCCGGAAGACGCCCCAGCCGACCAGGACGGTCACGATGCCCATGATGGTGATGTTGACGCCCAGTGCGGTCAGTCCGCCGTCGGCGAAGAACAGTCCTTGGACCAGGAGCACCACGGCCACGCACAGGACACCTGTGTACGGACCGACGAGTATCGCGGCCAGCGCGCCGCCGAGCAGGTGACCGCTGGTGCCGGCGGCCACCGGGAAGTTGAGCATCTGGACGGCGAAGATGAACGCCGCCACCAGGCCCGCCATGGGCGCCGTCCGGTCGTCGAGCTCGCGCCGGGCGCCGCGCAGGCAGACCGCGACCCCCGCTGCCGCGACGACCCCGGCGGAGATGGACACCGCCGCGTTGAAGAAGCCATCGGGAACGTGCACGACTCCTGCCTCTCAGTAAGGGGGGATAACGTCCTTACGATAAGGCATCGCCTTGCACCTGCACATAGATGGCATTTAGCGAAGAATTCTCCGGAGAATCGCTCTCGGCGTCAGCTTCCGCACGACCGTGCTCAGCCGTCCACGCCCCGAAGTCGCATACGGCCGCACACTCCGCAGCACCGCGCCCCGCCACCAGCGCCGCGCCGCCGGCACCCCCACCGCGCCGGTCTCGATCCGGAAGCGCGCGGGCGGCCCGCCGAGCTCCAGCTCCAGATAGGCGTCCCAGGTGCCGGGCGCGAACCGGCCCACCGCGGGCCGCGCCGCGAAGGCCCCGCCGGGCAGCGCGGTCACGCGCTCGGTCCGCTCGCTGCCCGTGCGCCGCTCCTTCCACACCAGCCCGCGTACGGCTCCCGCCTCCACCGCCGACCCGCCGACCGTGATCTCGCCGTCGAGCAGCAGCCGATGCCCCAGCCCCCAGCGCGTCCTGGTGATGCGCACGCTGCCGGGCACCGCCAGCACGTGCCCGCCGACGTCCAGGCTGAGGTTCCCGTTGTCCCTCGTGAAGTACGGCAGCGCCACCACGTTGCCGATCAGCCGGGGCGACGGCCTGGCCAGCCCGCCCTCGCGGTTGGCGCCCAGCCTGCCCAGCCGGGTCACGCCCTCCAGCTCGACCGCGACATACGCGTCCCACACACCCGAGGCGAGCTGGGCCGGGTCGATGCGCACGGTGAACTCGCCGCCCTCGCACTCGGCCGGCACCACCAGCTCACCGGCCGGGTCGTGCCTGGCCCGCAGGATGACCGAGACGCCGTCGTTGTCGCGCATGCCTTCGAGCCGGGCCGTACCGGTCACCAGCAGCCGCTCGGCCTCCCAGCGCAGCCCGGTCAGCCGCCGCAGCACGGTCGCGCTCTCGATGTCGGCCAGGCGCAGCAGCCGCTCGATGTCGCCCAGTGCCGCCAGGCGCTGGCGGTCGGTGCTGTTGAGCCGCTCGGCCACGCCCGGCGTCAGGTACTCGTCGCAGAGCGCCGCCACCTCGGCCGCGATGTCCTTGCGCCGGACGTCGTCGGCCTCCAGGAACGGCGCGCCGAGCTGGGCGAAGGCGTCGAGCCTGAAGTGCCGCCTGAGCAGATGGTCGCGCAGCGGGCCCGGCTCGATGTGCCTGGTCATGAGCTCGATCGGGGCCCGGATCATGGTCAGCCAGGAGATCGGGTCGCGGCTGCCGGGCTGCTGCATGATGCTGCTGCCGTCGGGGCGGGCGGTGAGGTGGTAGCAGTCGTAGTCGGCGACCACGGAGATCGTCTCGGCGTGGCAGTAGGCATGCACGGAGAACTGGATGTCCTCGCCGATGAGCTGGTCCTCGGCGAAGCGGATCGTGTGGCGCTCCAGCATCTCCCTGCGGAACAGCTTGAAGCAGCTCAGGCTGTTGTAAACGGCGCTCTCGCCCAGCTCCACCCGGTCGGCGCTGCGCTGGAACATCGACACCGGCGCGCGCCTGCCATGGCCGACGATGCGGCCGAGGACGATGTCGGAGCCGTTGCGGTCCGCCATCGCGACCATGCGCTCCAGCGCCTCGGCACCGAGGTAGTCGTCTGCGTCGCAGAAGAACACATAGCGGCCTGTGGCGTGCTCCAGGCCGACGTTGCGCGGCTTTCCCGCGCCGCCCGAGCAGGGCTGGTGGACGACCTTGACGATGCTGCGGTGGTAGGTCGCGTAGAGGTCGAGCAGCTCGGCGCTGCCGTCGTCGGAGCCGTCGTCGATGACGACGATCTCCTTCTTCACGCGCTGGATGAGCGCGGAGGTCAGACATCGGTCGAGGTAGGTCCTGCAGTTGTGGGCCGGGATGATGACGCTGACGTCCGCCGCATCCTCGTCGCACCCCGTCGTCGTATCAGCCACAGCCGCGCCCCTCAGCCGTCACAATCTGCTTGTACTCCGTTTCAGTATGTGACGAGGAACGGCTCTCGCGTGGGCGATCGGGCCTCTTGGTGTGCCGTTTTCCTCCGCCGCACCTGTCGAAATTTCCGGCTAAATCGCCTTATCAGCGGCTATGTGGAGCATCGAATTCCGTTCAGGGGAAGCACTTCTTCCACCCGGGGGATAAGAACAACCCCGAAGGGAACAGTGCCCTACCCCCTGGCCACGGCCGTGATCCGCGCTCAAGGCTCGCGCGTCTACACTCAGGCAACCTTGACCGGGAGGTGGCAGGTTATGGGAAACAGTCTCTACAAGCAGCTCGTGGCCCAGGCCAAGGTGCTTTACGCGGCCGAGGACATCCTCGCTTCAGCGCGGCTGAAGGAGCTCTACGAATGTTCGGAACTGCTCCGCCGTACCAGGACCAGGGCTGAGGACATCGTGCTGGAGGCGCGCATGATGCTCGCGGAGGCCGAGCGCCACGGCGACCCCGAGCGGATCGTCGCGCTCAGCGCCCAGGTCGACCAGGCACGCGCCGCCTACGACAAGGTGCTCGACGCCTACGTCACCCTTTGCTGCCGCATCCACGAGGAGCAGAAAGCCCTCCTCGACGATGGCTTGTCAGGAGTAGCCTGACGGGTTAACGTCAGGCCATGCCTGACTGGAAAGACAAGCTGCACTGCTCCTTCTGTCACAAGAAGAGCACCGAGGTGGCCAAGCTCATCGCCGGCCCCGGAGTCCACATCTGCGACTCGTGCGTGGCCCTGTGCGACCAGATCCTCGAAGAGGAGAAACTGGCCGAGAGCACCGAGCCGCGGCTGCCCATGTGGGAGACGATGAGCGACGACCAGATCCTCGACCACCTGCCGAAGATCGCCGCCGTCCAGGCCCAGATCAACGACAACATGCGGGACTGGGTATCGCATCTGCGAGGCCGAAACGTCAGCTGGGAACGCATCGGCGCCTCGCTCAGCATGACCAAGCAGTCCGCCTGGGAAAGATTCAAAGAGCCTTCCGGGTAAACCTCTGTGACTGCTGAGGCGTCTCCCAGCAAAGGGAGGCCCGCATGCGCCTGCTTGACGGCCTCGCGGCACCGGAGCTCAGCGACCTGCAGCTGGAGTTGACGCTGATCGCGGTGCTGCACGAAGAGGCAGAACGACTCGCCGCCGAGTGAACGGGCTCCAGCTCCCCGGCCGCCCCGGGGAGCTGGAGCAGGGGACCAGCTCCTCAGTCGTCCCTGGGGGCTGGAGCACGTGGTCAGCTCTAACCGACTCAGGGAACTGGAGCAGGGGCCAGCCCCCTAACCGACCCAGGGAACTGGAGCAGGGGCCAGCCCCCTAACCGACCCAGGGAACTGGAGCAAGCGGTCAGCGGAGCTGGCCGCGTACCGCGCCCATCGGGAACCTCTTGTTGTGGACGTTCACGTAGTAGCGGTGCGGCCACCTCGTGATGGCGCGCAGCTCGCTCCAGGTGAGCGTGGTGGCGGCGTTGGCGGCGTTCTGCCGCTTGACCGCCCTGACGCAGCCCTTCGTCGACCCGTCGGACGGCGTCCTGAGCGTGACGGTGATGTCACCGGCCACGCCCCTGGCGCCGCGGTGGATGTGGGCGGCGGTGGCCGGGTGGATCTTCCTCACGGTCAGGACGTAGCACAGGCGCTTCCCGTGAACCCGCCAGAAGAAGGCGCCCGACCCATTCCGGTCACCAGGACCCGGGACTTCCTGCTTGCCGCTAAGCCTGACCCTCCTCGCCCGATAATCAGCCGCCGATGTGGTGGAGGCGGATGTGGTGGCGGCGGACGCCGCTGTAGTGGCGACCGTCGAGGCGGCCGCTGCCGTTGGGCCGGCGACCGTTGGGGCGGCCGCTTCCGTTGTAGTGGCAACCGTTGTGGTGGAGACAGCTGCCGTTGGGGTGAAGACGGCTGCCGGTGGGGCGGTGGCGGCCGCCGGGATGGAGCCGCCCAGTAGGGCGGCAGCCGCCGTGAGGCCGACGACTGCCAGGTGCTTGCGCATGGGAACGTTCCTCCCATCCGACTACGGGACACTCCCAGCACGGATCGCCCGGCCGCCGGGTTCGCCCAGCAACAAGGAAGCACCCAAACGGTAAGCCACCTTTCCCCACCCAGCCACACCCCCACCCAACGGCCCTACCAACCACCCATCAGACCGCCTCCACCCACCCGCCTCACCACCCACCCGCCTTACCAACCACCCCCGCCAGACACCCTCACCGACCACCCCGCCAAACGCCTCACGCCCGACCGCTCACCCCACCGGACCACCACCCCACCGCACGCCCGACCGGACACCCACCCAGGCCACCCCTGCCGAACATCGCACCCGCCACCCCACCGGGCCACCGCCCCACCGAACACCTCACTGGGCCACCGTGCCGATCACCCGCCGCCACCCCACTGCGCGCCTGACCCGCCACCTCGCCGGACGCCCGCCAAAGCCCCCCGAACACCCCCACGGGGCACCCCAGCGACCACCTCACCGGACGCCAAAGGAACTAGCCGTGGCGAACCCGTCAGTCGCCGCCTGCGGCCGCGGCGATCACGTCGTTGAGGACCTCCCGGGAGCGGACCAGGTCGGCGATCATCCCGTCGATCCGGTCACGTTCCAGCGTGAGCTCGTCCACCAGCGCAGGAGTGGCGATGGCGGCAGGGCCCCCGTCGGAGTCGCGCATACAGGGCAGCACCCGAGCGATCTTCCGACTGTGCAGCCCCGCGGCGAACAGCTCCTGAATCCGGATGACCCGGTCGACAGCGCTCTCGGGGAAGTCGCGGTGCCCGCCGGGCGTACGGCCGGCCACCAGCAGGCCCTGCTGCTCGTAGTAACGCAGCGACCGCTCGCTCACACCGGCCCGCCTGGCCAGCTCGCCGATCTTCATCTCCATCCCCCTCCGACCCCGATGTTAGGCCCTGTACACCGAACCAAGCGCTTGCTACGCTCCGCCCATGGTCTCCACGATGGTCTGGGGTACCGGCAATGTCGGCCGCGCGGCCATCCGCGCCGTCGAGGCCAACCCGGATCTGGAACTCGCCGCAGTGATCGTCCACAATCCCGACAAGGTCGGCCACGACGCAGGAGAGCTCGCCGGCCTCGGCCGCGACCTCGGCGTCACCGCGAGCACCGACGCCGAAGCGGCGTTGTCGGCCCGCCCGGACGCCGTCGTGTACGCCGCCTCCGGCGAAATCCGCCCCGACGAGGCGCTCGCCGACATCGTCAAGGCCATCAGGGCCGGCGCCGTCGTCGTCACCCCCTCCCTCTACGCCCTCTACGACCAGCGCAACGCCCCGCCCGAACTCCGTGAGCCCGTGCTGTCGGCCATCGCCGAGGGCGGCGGCTCGCTGTTCGTCTCCGGCGTCGACCCCGGCTGGGGCAACGACGTGCTGCCGCTGCTGATCAGCGGGCTCGGCTCCGTCGTGGACGTCATCCGCTGCCAGGAGATCTTCGACTACTCCACCTACGACCAGGAGGACTCCGTCCGCTACCTGGTCGGCATGGGCCAGCCGATGGACTACGAGCCGCCCATGCTCGCGCCGACAATCCCGTCCATGGTCTGGGGCGGGCAGATACGGCTCATGGCCCACGCCCTCGGCGTTGAGCTCGACGAGATCCGCGAGACCGTCGACCGGCGGGCGCTCGACGCGACGGTGAGCACGGTGACGATGGGCAAGTTCGACGCCGGCACCCAGGGCGCGGTCCGCTTCGAGGTCCAGGGCGTCATCGGCGGCGCGCCCCGCATCGTCATCGAGCACGTCACCCGCATCCACGCCTCCTGCGCCCCCGACTGGCCGACACCGCCGGACGGCGTCGGCGCGCACCGGGTGGTCATCGAGGGCCGCCCTCGGATCGAGGTCACGGTCGAGGCCACCGACGAGGACGGGAACCGCTCCGCCGGCGGCAACGCCACCGCCGTCGGCAGGCTGATCGGCGCCATCGACTGGCTCCTGGCCGCCGAACCCGGCCTGTACGACGCCCTCGACGTGCCCCTGAGGCCCGGAAGGCTGACATGACAACCGACATTCCCGGCGACGCCGCGTCGCCGCCGCGCTCGCGGGCCCGGGGAGGCTGACATGAGGATCGACATTCCCGAGGGCAAGGACGCCATCGAGTACGTCTGGGGCGAGATGGTGCCCGGAATCGGCCCCGCCGCCTCGCACTTCTCGCTGTCGGTGTACGCCCACACCACGCTCGGGCTGCGCGAGTTCGAGGCGGCCCGGCTGCGGATCGCGCAGATCAACGGCTGTGTCTTCTGCCTCGACTGGCGGACCGAGCGCGACGGGCAGAAGGTCGAGGACACCTTCGCCGACGCCGTGACCGACTGGCGCACGACCGACGCCTTCGACGAGCGCACCCGTCTGGCCGCCGAGTACGCCGAACGCTACGCCCTCGACCACCACGCCCTGGACGAGGAGTTCTGGGACCGGATGACGGCCCAGTACTCCCAGCTCGAAATCGTCGAACTGAGCATGAGCATCGGCTCCTGGCTGGCGTTCGGCCGCCTCAACCGCGTGCTCGGCCTCGACACCGTATGCAAGCTGCCCAGCGGAGCCTCGCCCGCCAGAAAGTGAGCGCCAAAGCCGCCACCGCAAGCGGCCCAACGCCCACCACAGCTCCGAAGCCACACAACCCGACCACAGGCTCAAAGCCACACCAGCCCAAGCCCACCACAGGGCCGAAGCCGCACGGGCCGAAGCCCACCACCAAGCCGAACAAGCCCGAGCCCACCACGCTCGAACCCGAGTGAATCCCGTGCGAGCCCCCGCCCACCGAATCGGCCCAGCGTGAGACCACGGAGCCGACCCGGGGCGACCCCGCCCGCACCAAGTGATGTCAAGGCGCGAATCCGTCGAGAGTGAGGAGTGATACATGTCGGGTGTCTCCCGTCGTGGCTTCATCGCTGGAACCGGTTCTCTCCTGGGCGCCGCGGTCCTGGCCGGTCGCGCCCCCGCGGCACGCGCCGCCGTCATCACCTCGGGCGAGCGCGTGCCCGCCCTGGTGATCGGCACCGGGTACGGCGGAGCCGTCGCCGCCCTTCGCCTGGCAGAGGCGGGCGTGGCCGTACACATGGTGGAAATGGGGATGGCGTGGGACACGCCAGGCCCCGATGGCAAGATCTTCTGCAGCACGCTCGCCCCCGACCAGCGCTCCTATTGGTTGCGTACGCGCACCAAGGCCCCCCTCAACTACTTCCTCGGCTTCCCCATCGACCGCGACATTCCTCGCTACACGGGCATCCTCGACGCGGAGGAGTTCAGCGGCATCACCGTCTACCAGGGCCGCGGCGTCGGCGGCGGCTCACTGGTGAACGGCGGCATGGCCGTGACGCCCAAGCGCGAGAACTTCGCCACGGTGCTTCCCTCGGTGAACGCCGACGAGATGTACGCCACCTACTACCCCCGCGCCAACGCCGGTCTGGGCGTCGGCCTCATCGATCCCGCGTGGTTCGACACCACCGCCTGCTACCAGTACTCGCGCGTCGGCCGTAAGCACGCGCAGCGCTCCGGATTCCCGTTCGTCTTCGTTCCCGACGTCTACGACTGGGACTACATGAAGCGGGAGGCCGCCGGAACGGCCACCAAGTCAGCCCTGGCCGGAGAGATCCTTTACGGCAACAACCACGGCAAGAAATCCCTGCAACAGACCTACCTAGCCCGCGCCAGGGCGACCGGCAGGGTCACCATCTCCGCTCTCCACAAGGTCACCTCTGTCACCCCCGCGTCCGGCGGCGGCTACACCGTCGTCATCGACCAGCTCAACACCAGCGGCGCCACCACCGCCACCAAGACCGTCACCGCCGACCGCGTCTTCTTCGCGGCGGGCAGCGTCGGCACCAGCAAGCTCCTGGTGAAGCTGAAGGCCACCGGCGCGCTACCCAACCTGAACAACGAGATCGGCAAGGGCTGGGGCGACAACGGCAATGTCATGTGCGGCCGCGCCAACCACCTCTGGGACCCGACCGGCAAACTCCAGTCGACGATCCCCTGCTCCGGCATAGACAACTGGTCAGCCGGCGGCGCCTTCGCCGAGGTGGCCCCGCTGCCGACCGGAATCGAAACGTTCGCCTCGTTCTATCTCTCGATCACCAAGAATCCGAACAGAGCCGCCTTCACCTGGAACTCCGCGACGAGCTCGGTGGACCTGAACTGGCAGACAGCGTGGAAACAACCGTCCATCGACATGGCCAAAACGATCTTCGACAAGATCAACGCGAAAGAGGGCACGATCTACCGGACCGACCTGTTCGGCATCTACAAGATCTGGGGCGATCATCTCACGTACCACCCGCTCGGCGGCGCCGTACTCAACAAAGCCACCGACAACTACGGCCGCCTGACCGCCTACCCCGGCCTCTACGTCATCGACGGCGCGCTGATCCCAGGCAACACCAGCGTGAACCCGTTCGTCACCATCACCGCACTGGCCGAACGCAACATCGACACCATCATCGCCACTGACCTCTGATCACCGCCACCCCCGGCCCAGGGTATGAATCTGCAAGATCTCCTGAGCCGGGGGTGTCCGCTTCGCCTTGACCGGGTCAGCGGATGCCCTCATCTTTCCCACCCGCCCCACGAGTCCGCAGGTGAATGGCAAGATGCGCCTACATGTGCCATCTGCCCAGAAAGACGTGGCGCGGCCACTTTTCAGCTAGTGCGCTGTGCGCACGACCTTCGTCGTGAGCTCGAAGATGCGAACAATGTTCCCATCCGTCCCGTCTCGGGTCTGCCCGGTATCCCGAAAGATGATCCAGTAGCGGCCCGCGAGGTACTCCCGATGCTCCAGTGCCCCTGGCTGGGTCCTGACGAACAGGTCGTCGTACGCGTCACGCAGCGAATCGTTTGGGTCTACCCGAAGATAGATTTCTTCCCTATCCCCCATTTGACCATTTTCGCACGTCAGAGCCGGTGCAAGGTCTGCCCGCCGTACATCTTCCTTGGCATTTCCCCCGCGCACCACCCGCAACGCCGACCACAGCCGACCTCACCCACCCAAATCCCCAACAGCCGGGCGAGCCCTCAAAGTGAAGCCCCACCCCCAAGATCACCCCGAAAGCGACCAACAGCGGCACACAGCCTTGACTCCAGGCGAAGCACGCCCACTTTCTATTAGGAAGCTTTCCAAAAAGTGCACCCCTGAAGTCACCACATGCGCTTGAGAAAGCCCACAGCCCTATCCACAGCGACCCTCCTCGCCGCAGCCACCCTCGCCATCATCGCCACCCCCGCCCAAGCCACCCAGCCAGCTGTACGGCCGGCCACGAGGGCATCAAGACCGCCTGGGCATACGGCACCGGCGGCTACGGCGTCCGAATCCACGTCACCCAACCCACCCCCCAAATCGGCTCCTGGAGCGAGGTCAGCCCCTGCGTCACCCCCGGGCAGCGATCGGAATACACGCCGTACCACAACAGCCCCTTCGCAGTGGCAGGCATCGCCTACTGCTAACCCCCACCCCTTGAAAAAGGAGGAGTGAGGCCACCCATTCCCACCACCAAAGCGCCGCCCCACAGCCGGAAGCAGACCCCTTACCAGGGCCCCTCCGGGCCGGGAGTAACTCCTCTTCGCCGGGCCACAAGGAAAGGCGAGAGTCGAGCCCAGCTGACGCGACTCGCATATGTCTTCGGCGGTGCGCTTTTGATCGCCGCAGGCATCCATCACTGACATTAAATAAGCGGCGTTCAGCCGCCCGGAAACCCTGAAGCATAATCCAGTTCACCGAAAGCCGCATTTCGATTGGGCCCGGTTTACGCAAGTCGAGACGACCTCACCAGCGAGCAGCGTCAGTGGTTGGGCAGTGTCGGATGCGGAGCGATGGGCACGACACCATGCATGTCGTTGGTGAGGGCCCATCGGCCATGACCACGCCACTCACCATCGATGAACAGAAGATCGGGCGAGTAACCTTCGTAACGAAAGTCGTAGCGCTGGACCAGTTTGATGGAAGCCCGGTTATCGGGCCGAATCTGCGCTTCCAGCCGATGCAGCCGTAGCTCCTCGAACGCATGCCGTAGCACCAGGCCAAGACCTTCTGACATGTACCCGCGACCCGCGTAGGGCGTGAAGGTGGCGTACCCCAGCGAGCCACTCTGGAAGCATCCACGAATGATGCTGTTGATATTGACATTGCCCGCGATGGCACCAGTCTCAACGAGACAGACCAGCAACCCTTCGGCGGATCGTCCCTCGTCAAAGCGACTGAGGAACGCCTGGAACGCGTCTGGAGTCGCCGGCAGGTTCAGCTTGACGCTGGCACGAACTCGTTCAAGAAACTCGTCTTGATCGTGCATGGTGATACGCCGCAAGACCACGCGAGAAGAACACCCCAGGTCAACATCAGGCGCCACTGCAGTCTGCTCGCCCCGTTCGATCTCGCCGTTTTCCATCACGGACGAAACGCTATCGCGCGACGGCGCTTCGGGCAGATCGGCGGCCACCATCAGAAGGAAACGCCTACCCAACAGAAAATCCACCAGCGCCAACCCCCGCCTCCCGCAGAACGGCAAGCCCACAACCGCCCCGCAACGGCATAGCCGAAACCACCGGTCATAGGCGTCAAGCATCTCCCAGGGCAGGTCTACGACAACCTAGTGATCTACTGGACGCGCGAACGCCTCGCCGCTACAGAGTTGATCTGAGCCTTCGCCGTCGCTGGGCCGGCTGACGAAGCCGCCCAAGCCCCAGACGGTGTAGATGGCACCTTTCGCGCGGAGAGCACGCATGACCTCGTGAGCCGTCATACGAGCGAAGGAAGCTGCGTGATGCCAACCAAACCGTTCTCGCAACGCCGGAAGAGCCCCAAGCACCGTGGTACTCGAGCCCAACAACGAGGGTTCGGTCTTCCCACTACATGGGCGGCTCGGCCGACTACGTCTAGGTGACCACCCCCGGACGGCCAGAAGACCAGGAAGGGGGCGTCCGCGACGTTCAGCTCTGGATCAACATGCTGCCCAAGCTCTGCACCTACCGCGCACAGAAGAAAGACCACGAACGCGCTATGGCAAAGCAGAAATGCTGCGCAAAAGCCGGGGTGGGCTTCCTCACGCAAGAAGAAGGATCACAGCCGCCCGGCATCCAAGCGCCGCTGCTGTGCCGTCGGCGAGTACTGCGAGAGCTACCCAGCCCGGCCCAGCATCATCGGCCTGCGCCGCACCTTGAGGGCCGCGCTGAACCAGGCGATTCGCGAAGAGCTGATCACGAAGAACGTCGCGGCCCTGACCGAGACCCCGATCGCGGACAAGACGAAGAAGTCCCGCCAAAAGATCGTTTGGAGCGTCGACGGAGCCCCGGCGCTTCCTAGAGCACGCCCAGGGCGATCCGATCTACGCGGCCTACGTCCTCATCCTCCTCCTCGGCCTCCGACGTGGTGAGGTGCTCAGCCTGTCCTGGGACTGCGTCGACTTCGACGGCGAGGAGGTGCACATCGCCCGCCGCCCACCCGCGTGGGCGGCCAGCTCCTGCACCGGGAGACCACCAAGACCGACCGCTCCGCGGACTCGCGGTCCCTCCTCGGAATGTGCATCGCCGCCCTGCGCAGCCGCCAGAAGATCCAGGAGGAAGCCAGCGACGCGGCGGGAGACAAGTGGACAGACTCCGGCCTTGTCTTCACCACCAAGTGGGGCACGCCCATCGAACCACGCAACCTCAGCCGGGCCTTCGACGCCCACTGCAATAGCGCCGGAGTGCCACGCATCCGCGTCCACGACACCCGGCACACCTGCGCCTCACTCCTGGCCGCGCTCGACGTCCATCCACGGGTGGCGATGCACATCCTCAGGCACGCAGATCTCCGTGACCATGAACGTCTACACCCAGATCCCCGGAGACCCGCAAGGCCTTTGACCGACTGAACGCCAGCCTCGATAAGAACCAGCCCAACTCATGACACATCACCAGCAGGACCTAACCGGGGGGCCTGCTCGTTCGATCGGCCCATTAGAAAGGACGGCGCTTCGCTAAGCCACTCCTCACTCAGCCTCGCTCCTGTGGCGAGTTCGATGGCGGTTAGAGCGGCCGCTCGCCAGCTTTCCCCCTTCTGCCAATCGAAATAGGGAAGGACGGCCTGCACCTGCGGCCACTGATCCCACTCTGGCAGCCCCGTTGCTTCCTCGGCGTACATGGCGTTGAACGAGAGCACCATCTCGCCGTCAACGGCAAAGCCAACCGAATTGGTGGCATTGACGTTCCAGTAGGCGCTGTAGGCTCGCCCTCCCGCGCTCAGCCGGGGAAGAACCGGCGGGTAGACGCCTTGAAATCCGTTGTACTCGAAAAGTGCCACGTACCGATCCGAGCGATCGACGAGCATCGCCCAAGGCGCGTCATCCGACAGGTCGAGGAACACCTCCTCATGCTCGAAGGTGTCCGTCTCATAGACCTCGTAGTGTCCTGCCTCACTCACCCGTTCACCAGTCTCCGCGAGACTCAACGCAGACCCGTCGTGAGGCACGAAGACCGTCCAGCAGAGGGCCTCTCCCAACCAACTGCCGTCGAGCAGTTGCCTGTAGTGCAGATATGTCTGCTGCGCCACCTCATCAACCATGCTTGACCTCCATCGGCCATGACGAGAAGGAAGGATCATCGCAGGAAGGGCTGGCAGAAGTCGGAGAGGTTGCACTGTGGAGATCACAAAGGCCCTTCGAGATCTTCCCGAAGGGCCTTCGAAGTGCAGAGCCGACGAGGGGAATCGAACCCCTGACCTTCTGTTTACAAGACAGATGCTCTGCCGATTGAGCTACGTCGGCACGGCCCACCAGTGTAGACGGTCACCCGCGCCGATGACGAGCCACCTCGTACAAGGTAACCCCAGCAGCCACCCCAGCATTCAACGACTCGGCCGCGGCCTGCATGGGAATCCTGGCCAGCGCATCACACTGCTCCCGCACCAACCGGGACAACCCCTTCCCTTCCGACCCGACCACGACAACGAGGGGCTCGGTGAAGAGGGAGACGTCGCCGATCTCCACGTCCCCTTCCCCGTCAAGCCCCACGACGAAGAGCCCGGCTTCCCGGTACTCGCGCAGCGCCGCGGTGAGGTTGGCGGCGCGGGCGACGCGGAGGTTGGCGAGGGTGCCGGCGGAGGTCTTCCAGGCGCCGCCGGTGACCCCGGCGGAGCGGCGGGAGGGGATGAGCATGCCGTGGGCGCCGAAGGCGGTGGCGGAGCGGGCGATGGCGCCGAGGTTGCGGGGGTCGGTGACGCCGTCCAGGGCCACGATCAGCGGGACTTCGGCGGCGTCTGCGGCCAGGGTGACGAGTTCGTCGGGGTGGGCGTAGTCGTAGGCGGGGATCTGCAGGGCGATGCCCTGGTGGACGGCGCCTTCGGTCAGGCGGTCGAGTTTGTCGCGGCTTACTTCCAGCAGGGCGATGCCCTGCTCTGCGGCGATTTTGATGGAGTCGCGGACCCGGTCGTCGTTCTCCAGGCGCTGGGCGACGTAGAGGGCGCTGGCGGGGACGCCTGCCAGCATGGCCTCCAGGACCGGGTTGCGGCCGCCGATGTATTCGGGGGCGTCCTCGGAGCGGCGCTGGCGAGCCGGTTGCCGGCCGGCGCCGCCTTTGGCCTCGCGGGCTATGCGTTCCTCGCGGGACTTGTCCTTGAACCAGTGGCGCATGTGGGCGGGCGGCGTCGCGCCCTTGCCCTCAAGGCTGCGCCGCTTCTGCCCACCGGTGCCCTTGGCCGGGCCCTTCTTCTTCGCCGGTCGACCGGACGCCCTACCACCTGCTGCCATGGGACCAAGGGTACCGGCGAAATTCAGCGCGCCAGTTCCCAGCGCGGACCGTGCGGGGTGTCCTCGACGACGATGCCGAGGGCGGTCAGCTGGTCGCGGATGGCGTCGGCGGCGGCATAGTCCTTGCGCTCCCTGGCGGCCTTGCGCTGCTCCAGCGCCACCGCCACCAGCGCGTCGACGACGGGCTTGAGGTCGGAGCCGCCGGTGCGCCACTGGGGCGAGCGGGGGTCGAGGCCGAGGACGTCGAGCATGTTCTGGGTCTCGGCCAGCAGGCGGGCCACCGCCTCCTTGTCGCCCTTGGACAGCGCGACGTTGCCCTCTCTGACGACCTCGTGGATGACGGCCACGGCCTGTGGGGTGCCGAGGTCGTCGTCGAGGGCGTCGACGAAGGCCTGGGGAAGGGGCGCGTCGGCGTCCACGTCGTGGATGACCTCGGCGGCCCTGGTCACGAAGCCCTCGATGCGCTGGTACGCCGCTGCCGCCTCAAGCAGCGCCTCCTCCGAGTATTCGATGGAGGAGCGGTAGTGCGGCACGGCCAGGTAGTAGCGCAGCTCGACCGGCCGCACCTTCTTCACCAGGTCGGGGATGAGCAGCGAGTTGCCCAGCGACTTGCTCATCTTCTCGGCGCCGATCTTGAGCATGCCGTTGTGCATCCAGTAGCGGGCGAAGCCGTCGCCGGCGGCCTGCGACTGGGCGATCTCGTTCTCGTGGTGCGGGAAGATCAGGTCGAGCCCGCCGCCGTGGATGTCGAAGGTGGGGCCCAGGTATTTGGTGACCATGGCCGAGCACTCCAGGTGCCAGCCGGGCCGCCCGGGGCCGAACGGCGTCGGCCAGGTCGGCTCGCCCGGCTTCTCGCCCTTCCACAGCGCGAAGTCGCGCGGGTCGCGCTTGTGGGAGTCGTCGTCGCAGTCGAAGGCGGGCCGCATGTTCTCCAGCCGCTGGTTGGACAGCGAGCCGTAGCGGTCGGCGTACGAGCGCACGTCGAAGTAGACGTCGCCGCCCGAGGCGTAGGCGTGGCCGCGCTCGATCAGCCGCTCCATCAGCGTGATCATCTCGGGCACGTGGCCGGTGGCGCGCGGCTCGACGGTGGGCGGAAGGCAGCCCAGCGTGTCGTAGGCCCAGGTGAAGGCGCGCTGGTTGCGCTCGGCCACGACGAACCAGGGCACGCCTTCCTCGGCCGACACCCTGATGATCTTGTCATCGATGTCGGTGACGTTGCGGCAGAAGGTCACGTCGTAGCCGGAGCGCGTCAGCCAGCGCCTGAGCACGTCGAAGTTGACGCCCGAGCGGATGTGCCCGATGTGCGGGGGCGCCTGCACGGTGGCCCCACACAGGTAAATCGACGCCCGGCCGGCTTCGACCGGAACGAATTCACGGATGGCGCGCGTGCTGGTGTCGTAAAGGTGCAGGCTCACGGAAGAAAGGCTAACGCCTCGGGTGGCGTCGCATGCCGACAATCACCCCTTGAGAAAGACCTTCTCCGGACGTACCCGGACGATCAGCCTTTCCGCCCCCGCATGCTCCTCCCAGGCCCCACCGGTGTACTTGCGTGACAGCTCCTGGATGAGGTCGCCGGCCGGGTCGTCTTCCAGGGTGACAACGCCGCGTACCTCGGCGTAGCGGAAGGGGTTGTCGGGGTCGATGACGACGATGCTGGTGCGCGGGTCCCGCTCGTAGTTGCGCGGTTTGCGCCGGCCCTTGACGGTCGAGAACAGGATGTCGTCGCCGTCCAGGCGCACCCAGATCACCGTCGACTGCGGCCCGCCGTCCGGATTGATGCTGGTCACCGTCGCGTAGTTGGGGCCGTCGAACAGCCTCCGCACCTCGTCGGAGAGCTCTGCCATGGAATCTCCCTTGATCGCTTGCTGTCACCCATTCTTCTGTAGTCTCGAAATCGCCATGGAAGTGACTCCCCCCTCCACGCTGCGCCGCCTGGGCCTCGCCCTTGCCGGACTCGCGGTGGCCGCCCTGACCGGCGCCGCCTGCGCCCTATCCTTCGACGACCTGCGTGAGCTGGCCATCCTCGGCGAGGCCCGGTCTGACCTCGCGTTCCTCTATCCGGCCGCGTTCGACGCGGTGCTCGTGGTCGCGCTGACCGGCGTCCTGCTGCTGCGCGCGGCCCGGCCGCTGGTGCGCGCCCAGGCCGCGGCGGCGCTCGTGCTGCTGATCGTCGCGGCCGCGGCGGTCAACGTGGCGACGGCGCTGCGTTTCTCCTTCGATGTACGGCAGGCCGCCCTGGGCGCGGCCCTCGCCCCATGGATCATGCTGGCCGTGGCGCTGTGGTTGTGGCTGCTCCTGATCAAGCACGTGCAGGCGGGACGCGCGGCCGTACCAGAGGAGGCGGAGCCCGAGCCGGACATCGTGCCCTTCCATCGGCCAGAACCACCGAAGACGGAGGAGCAGCCGCCACTGTCGGAGCGGGTCACCCGCTGGTCGGCCCCAGAACCGGAACCGGAACCCGAGCCGGAAAAAGAGCCTGAGACAGAAGAGGCTGAGCCCGTGCGCTGGGGCGACCGCGTCAAGCCGACCGACGTGCTCGTGCACCCCAGGACGCCCGAGGTCACCGACCGGGACGCCGACACCCAGCCGGTGAGGGTGTTCGTGGAAGCGGAAGTGGAAACCGAAGAGGCACAGGTCGCCGACCCCGGCCACGGCCCCGAGCAGGCCGACGACAGCGAGCGTGACGGGGCCCAGGCGCCCTCGGGACGCCTGCGCAGCACCCCGTTACCGCCTGAGGAATGAAAGTTTGACCGTACGCCCACGGCCCCCTGACCCGGGTGAGGGAATCAGCCAGCCGTGGCGATCATGTCGTGGGTGCCGGTCCCCGAGGGAAGCGACTTCCCTCTGCTCAACCTCCCTTTCGGTGTGTTCTCGCGCCGCGGGGAGCTGCCGCGCGTGGGGGTGGCGATCGGCGAATACGTCCTCGACATGCACCTGCTCACGACGCAGGGCGCGCTGCCGCCCGCGTACTGGTTCGCCAGCGGCACGCTCAACTCCTTCCTCGCCGCGGGTCCGAGGGTGTGGCACAACGTCCGCGCCGACCTGCTGGAGCTGCTCACCGACGAGAGCCGCAGGCCGCACGTCCTCCCGGCGCTGACGCCGATCAAGGAGGTGCGGCTGCACCTGCCGTTCAACGTGGCGGACCTGCTGCTGTTCCAGACGTCGCTGGAGCACGCCACGAACGTGGGCCGCATGTTCCTGCCGCCCGAGCGCGACCCGCTGCCCCGCACGTGGCGGCACATGCCCGTCGGCCAGTACGGCAGAGCCGCCGCCGTCACCGTGTCCGGGGCGCCGGTCGTGCGCCCGAGCGGCCAGCTGAGACGCGGCCAGGTGGGCCCGACGGCCAAGCTGGACCTGTCGGCCGAGCTGGGATACGTGGTCGGCGTGCCGTCGGCGCCGCCGTACCCCTTGAGCACCTCGGAATTTCCCGCCCACGTCTTCGGCGCCGTGCTGGTCAACGCCTGGCGGGCCTGGGACCTGATGGCGTGGGAGGCGCGGCCGATGGGGCCGTTCCTGGGGCAGGCGTTCATGGTGACGATCTCGCCGTGGGTGGTGCCGCTGTCGGCGCTCAACCACGCGCGTACGGCCCAGCCGGTCCAGGACCCCGAGCCGGCCGACTATCTGGCGATCAAGGACGACGTGGCCATCAGGGCCGAGCTGGACATCCGGCTGAACGGCCTGACGGTCGCCAAGCCCGAGTACCAAGGGCAGTACTGGACCGGCGCGCAGATGCTCGCGCACGCCTCTGTGACGGGCTCTCCGGTGCGCACGGGCGATCTCCTGACCACGGGGCCGATCGGGGGCGCCGGCACGCTCCTGGACCTCACCTGGAACGGCAGGGACCCGCTCGGGATGCCTGACGGCTCCGAGCGGGTCTTCCTGCGCGACGGCGACATGGTGCGCGTCTCCGCCTCCGTCCCCGCGGCCGATGGTTCGCGCCTGGGGTTCGGCGGGGTCGCGGGGACCGTCTATCCCGCCGTCTAGATCTTGCCGCCGCGGCTGCGGCTGCGGCGCAGTCCCGCCACGAGGCCGACGCCGACGACTGCCAGGACGACCTGAAGGACGAGTTCGATCCAGTCGGGGCCCGAGGTGTTCTCCACGCCGATCGCCTGGGCGATGAGCGTGCCGACCAGGGCCGCGACGATTCCTACGACGATGGTGAGGATCCACCCGATGGCCTGCCTGCCGGGAATCAGCAGCCGGCCGATTGCGCCGATCACCGCGCCGATCACGATGGCGCCGAGGATGGACTGGATGGTCATGTGGGCACCTCCCGGTGAGTGTGAGACCTTCACACCCACAGCCTGAGGTCTACCCCGTCGTCCGTGAATATGCCTACGCGGCGGGACCTGACGTTCCCGAGCCTCGCGTGGCCTGCATGCGGGCCACCAACCAGACGCCGGCCACCGCGAGCACGAGCTGGAGAATGTGCTCCAGCCAGTCGATGCCGCGGGTGTCGGCCCAGCCGAACACCTGGGCGATCAGCGTGCCGAGCAGCGCGGCCACGATGCCGACGATGAGCGTCAGGCCGATGGACATGTTCTGCTTGCCCGGCACCAGCAGCCGGCCGAGCGCGCCGACGATGGCACCGATGACGATCGCCGAGACGATGGCTCCGATCATGACAAGGTCCCCCCAGATCCACTTGCCGCTTCACAAAGGGTTTACCCGACATCACGGAGAGCTACGCATGGGAAGCGCGGCGGTCCGTACCGCGCCAGTGACGGACCGCCGCACCCCTGAGTCGGCGGGCAATGGCGCCACCCGCCGGGATACCTCAACGCATCCCGACATAAGACGCTTAACGGCTACGCGAGGTTCACCACGAGAGCCGTGGCGATGGCGCCGATTCCCTCGCCCCTGCCGGTGAACCCGAGCCCGTCGGTCGTCGCCGCCGAGACGCTCACCGGAGCGCCCACGATCGCGCTCAGGACCTTTTCCGCCTCCGCGCGCCGCGGGGCCAGCTTGGGCCGGTTTCCGACCACCTGGACGGCCACGTTGCCGATCTGGAATCCGGCCTCGCGCACGAGGCGTACGGTCTCCTCCAGCAGCACCGCGCCGGACGCGCCCGCCCAGCGGGGGTCGGAGGTGCCGAAGACGGCGCCGAGGTCGCCCATGCCGGCCGCCGACAACAGCGCGTTGCAGGCCGCGTGAGCGACCGCGTCCGCGTCGGAATGGCCGTCGAGCCCGGTCTCGCCCGGCCAGTGCAGGCCCGCGAGATACAGTTCGCGCCCAGATGCGAACGGGTGGACGTCGATACCGACGCCCACCCGGGGAAGTTGCGCGTTCAGGAGTTGAGGACCTCGTCGAGCAGGGCCTCGGCCTTGTCCTCATTGGTCTTCTCGGCGAGTGCGAGCTCGCTCACGAGAATCTGCCTGGCCTTGGCGAGCATGCGCTTCTCACCCGCGGACAGGCCGCGCTCGCGGTCCCTCCGCCACAGGTCCCGAACCACTTCGGCGACCTTGTTGACATCGCCGGAAGCGAGCTTCTCTAGATTGGCCTTGTAACGGCGAGACCAGTTGGTCGGCTCCTCGGTGTGCGGCATCCGAAGAACGTCGAAAACCCGCTCGAGGCCTTCCTGGCCGACAACATCACGTACGCCGACAAGTTCTGCGTTTTCTGCTGGCACCTGGACGGTTAGGTCGCCCTTGTCGACCTTGAGCACCAGGTAGGTCTTTTCCTCACCCTTGATGGTTCGGGTCGTGATTGCTTCGATCCGAGCAGCCCCATGGTGGGGGTAGACGACAGTGTCGCCGACCTGGAAAGTCATGTGACAAGTACCCCTTCCGCTGTACTCCAGGGTACCACGCATCCACAGCCTCCCGGAACAGTGAAATCACCATAACTGCAGGTCAAAGCCGCATATTAGGGGTTGACATCCCTTCAACTCTGTGAATCACAAATGCTGACATACCGAATGACCTGCAGGGGCGCGGATATGACCATGGAATAGGCCGGATATGGTGGGCGCTGCCCACTCACACGCACGCGCGAGACCTAGGAGTTACCCCCGTGACCAGCCGTCGCTGGATTGTCGCCGCCGCCGCGTTCCTCGCGGCCCCCGTGCTGGCCGGCTGTGCCGCTGGGTTCGACGCCAACACCAACAAACCGTACGCACCCGTCGAAGCCGGTGCCCTTATCGAGAACGGCGCGTACGGCGCCCGCGGCGTCCAGATCCCCCAGGCGTTCATCCTCGGCCCCGACGCGGGCGCACAGCTCGCCCAGGGCGGCCAGGCCCCCGTCTACCTCAACGTGATCAGCCCCGCCGGTGACTCCATCCAGGCCGTCAGCTCCGACGTCGGCGCGGCCAAGCTGACGGCGCCCGTCACGATCCCGGCCGGCGTGCTCACCAGCACCGGCAAGCCGGCGCCCCAGATCATCATCCAGGGCCTGTCCAAGCCGCTGCACGGCGGCGAGAGCGTGCGCCTGTCCGTCCAGTTCGCCAAGGCGGGCCAGGTCGACCTGCACGTGCCCGTGGTCACCCGCAGCCGCGAGTTCGCCGCCTACCCCGCGGCCCCCGGCGCCACCCCCGCGCCGTCCCCCTCGCCCTCCGCCAGCCACTCGGCCACGACGGGCGGGCACTAAAAGCCTTCTCTCCGGTACGCCGGGCGGCCCGCCGTACCGGAGAAAGCACGACGCCCAGGGCGCGAGCCCTGGGCGGTCACTCCTCCACGGCGTCGAACTTGTAGCCCAGACCGCGCACCGTCAGGATGCAGCGGGGGTTGGACGGATCGGCCTCGATCTTGGCGCGCAGCCGCTTCACGTGCACGTCGAGCGTCTTGGTGTCGCCCACGTAGTCGGCGCCCCAGACCCGGTCGATGAGCTGGCCGCGCGTCAGCACGCGACCGGCGTTGCGGAGCAGCACCTCGAGCAGCTCGAACTCCTTCAGCGGCAACTGGACCTGCTCGCCGCGGACCGCGACCACGTGCCGGTCGACGTCCATGCGGACCGGGCCGACGGCCAGGACGGCGCTCTCCAGCTCCTCCACGACGTCACCCTGGCGGCGCAGCACCGCGCGGATGCGGGCGACGAGCTCGCGGGACGAAAAGGGCTTGGTGACGTAGTCGTCGGCGCCCAGCTCAAGACCCACCACCTTGTCGATCTCACTGTCCTTGGCGGTCAGCATGATGACCGGGACCTTGGAGCGCTGGCGCAGCGAGCGGCAGACTTCGGTGCCGGGCAGTCCGGGGAGCATCAGGTCGAGCAGGACCAGGTCGGCGCCGTTGCGGTCGAAGGTGTCCAGTGCTTCGGGGCCGGTCGCGGCGACGGAGACCTCGAAGCCCTCCTTGCGGAGCATGTACGAAAGGGCGTCGGAGAACGACTCCTCGTCCTCCACTACGAGAACGCGCGTCATTGGACTGCCTCCAGGGGAATCGAAGGTGGTACAGCAACCGCCGTCCCGCCGAACGCGGGCAGGCGGAGGGTGAAGGTCGAGCCGGAGCCTTCCTTGCTCCACACGGACACCTCGCCCGCGTGGGCGACGGCGACGTGCTTGACGATGGCCAGGCCCAGGCCGGTGCCGCCGGTCGCGCGTGAGCGGGCGGCGTCGACGCGGAAGAAGCGCTCGAAGATGCGCTCCAATGCCTCTTCCGGGATGCCGATGCCCTGGTCGCTCACGCTGATCTCGACGGAGTCGCCGGCCGGCCTGACGCTGACGACGACCCTGGTGTGCTCGGGGCTGTAGGCGATGGCGTTGGAGATGAGGTTGCGCAGGGCGGTGACGAGGAGCTCGTCGTCGCCCCAGATGCGCAGCCCTTCCGTGCCGCCGGAGACGAGGGTGATGTCCTTGGCGACGGCCTTGGTGTTGCAGTGGTCGATGGCGTCGTTGACGGCCTCGTCGATGGCGACCTGGCCGGGGGTGGGGATGGGTTCGGCGCCCTGGATCCTGCTGAGCGTGATCAGGTCCTGGACGAGGTAGGTGAGCCGGGCCGCCTCGTGCTGCATGCGGCCGGAGAAGCGGGTGACGGCCTCGGGGTCGTCGGCGGCGTCCTGGATGGTCTCGGCCAGCAGGCTGAGCGCGCCGACGGGGGTCTTGAGCTCGTGGCTGACGTTGGCGACGAAGTCGCGGCGGACCGCCTCGACCCGCCGGCGTTCCGTCTGGTCCTCGGCCAGCACCAGGACCTGTCCGTGGGAGCCCAGCGGCGCCACGCGTACCGCGAAGCAGGTGGTCTCCTGGCCGAACTTGTGGCCGGCCACGTCGATCTCGCTCTCCCGGATCTCGCCGTCGCGGCGGACCTGCCGGGCCAGCGCGAGGAGCTCGGCGGCCATGAGACGGTCGCCCTTGACCAGCCCGAACGCGCGGGCGGCCGAGCTGGCGCGCAGGACGCGGTCGTGGGCGTCGAGGACGACGGCCGAGGAGGGCAGCACCGCGAGGACCGAGGCGACGCCCTGCGGCAGGGCACCGGTCTCGGTGTCGTCGGTGTTCTCGTCTCTGGCGCGCGTCTCGATCTGGTTGCGATAGAAGAGGACGGCCACGGCTCCCACAACGAAGCCGGCCAGGGCCGCGAAGCTCAGGGCCATCTCACTCATGTCTTCGATGGTAGGTGGCCCGTGAGCCGTAACAGACCCTCTACCTGCGCATGAACGGTCCTTTCCCGGAAAGTTCACCTTGCGGTCGGGGTTCGTTCACAGATCTACACGTACCGTGACGACATGCGCGACGCGTACCATGAAGAACTTGACTCCCTCACGGACAAACTGGTGGAAATGACCAGGCTTGTCCGGTCCGCCATTTCGCGGGCCACCACCGCCCTCCTCGACGCCGACCTACAGCTGGCCGAGAGCGTCATCTCCCGTGACGAGGAGGTGAACAGGCTCTTCGCGGAGATCGAGACCACCATCTTCGAGCTGATGGCACGGCAGCAGCCCGTCGCCGTCGACCTCCGCATGGTGATCACCGCTCTGCGCATGGGAACCGACCTGGAACGCATGGGCGACCTGGCCGGGCACGTGGCCAAGGTCGCGCGCCTGCGCCACCCGGACTCGGCCATCCCGCCGGAGATGCGCGCGACCATACTGGAGATGGGCCAGATCGCCGAGAACCTCATCACCAAGGCCGGCAGCTCCGTCGCCTCGCGCGACGTGGAGTCGGCGCTGGAGCTCGAGCAGGACGACGACGCGATGGACAAGCTGCACCGGCGGCTGTTCCGCAGGATCCTGTCCAAGGACTGGGCGCACGGCGTGGAGCCCGCGATCGACATAACGTTGATCGGCCGCTACTACGAGCGCTATGCCGACCATTCGGTACGGGTCGCCCGCGACGTCGTCTACCTCGTCACCGGCTCCCGGCCCGGCTAGGAAACCAGATCGGGGCTACCCGGATCGGTGGGTAGCCCCTGCATGGGTTTTCAGCGGCCCTGGTTGGCCACGGCCTCGATGGCCGCCTTCGCGGCGTCGGGGTCGAGATAGGTGCTCTTGACCGGCTTGTAGTCGGCGTCCAGGTCGTAGACCAGCGGGATGCCGGTCGGGATGTTCAGCCCCGCGATGTCCGCGTCGGAGATGCCGTCGAGGTGCTTGACCAGCGCGCGCAGCGAGTTGCCGTGCGCGGCCACCAGCACGGTACGGCCCGCCGCCAGGTCCGGCACGATCTCGTCGTACCAGTACGGCAGCATGCGGTCGACCACGTCCTTCAGGCACTCGGTCCGCGGCTGCAGCTCGTCGGGCAGCCAGGCGTAGCGGGCGTCGCCGGCCTGCGAGAACTCGTCGTCGTCGGCGATCGGCGGCGGCGGAGTGTCGTAGGAGCGGCGCCACAGCATGAACTGCTCCTCGCCGAACTCCTCGCGCGTCTGCGCCTTGTTCTTGCCCTGCAGCGCGCCGTAGTGGCGCTCGTTCAGCCGCCAGGAACGCTTGACCGGCAGCCACGCCAGCCCGGCCGTGCCCAGCGCGAGCTGCGCCGTCTGGATGGCCCGCACCAGCAGGCTGGTGTGGACCACGTCCGGCAGCACGCCGGCCTCGGTCAGGAGGCGTCCGCCGCGCCTGGCCTCCTCCTCGCCCTTGGCCGAAAGGCTCACGTCCACCCAGCCGGTGAACAGCCCCTTGGCGTTCCAATCGCTCTCGCCATGCCTTAGCAGCACCAAAGTCGCCATGGCGACAATCTTAGGAGCCGGGGTCGGCGAAGTGGGCGAACGCCTGGAGGTTCTTGAGTGACTCGCCCCGTTTGACCCGCCATTCCCACTCGCGCTTGATGGTGGAGGCGAAGCCGAGCTCGAGTGCCCTGTTGAACCAGTCGTCGGAGTAGGTCAGGACGCAGCCGAGCAGGCGGTCGATCTCCTGCTCGCTGATGGCGTCCAGGGGGATCCGGCCGACGAGGTAGACGTCGCCGACGGGGTCGAGGGCGAAGTGCACGCCGTACATGCCGCCGTTCTTGGACAGCAGGAAGCGGTAGAACTGGGCGTGGTTCTCGTCGGGCTGGCGGCAGAAGAACGCCTCCACCAGCATGGCCTGGTCGCCGATGACCAGCCAGGTCACGGTGGCGAGCTTGCGCTTGCCGGGCAGGGTGACCACGAACGCGCCCGGCCGTTCCTCCTCGAAGGGCACCTCGGCGGCCTTCAGCGCCGCCTCCACAACCTCGCGCGTGTTCACCGGGTCACTCACCCTCCTCATTCGCTACGCGGACCGCTCCCTCCGGTCGCGGGCCGCTTCGCTCACTGCGTCGGGTTCGCTCCCGCCCCCACACCCTACGAGTTGACGGCGACCGGCATCCGGTGGAGGTGGGCCAGCGCGCCCGCGTACACCTCCATGAGGCGTGACGCGGTGGACTGCCAGCCGAAGGCGGCGGCGTGGGCGCGCGCGCCGGACGCGAGGCCGTCGCGCCAGCGCGGCGCGGTGACGAAGCGCCGCAGCGCCAGCGCCCAGTCCTGCGGGTCGTGGCCGTCGACGAGCAGTCCAGACACTCCATCGCGTACGGCGGTGCGCAACCCGCCCACCGAGGCCGCGGCCACCGGGGTGCCGCAAGCCTGGGACTCCAGGGCGACGAGGCCGAACGACTCGCTGTAGGAGGGCACCACGGTCACGTCGGCCGCGCGGTACCAGTCGGCCAGCTCCTCCTGCGGCGCCGGCGGCACGAGCCGGACCACGTCCGCGATGCCCAGCTCGGCGGCCAGGTCGACGAGGACGTCGGGGCGGGCCAGGCCGTTGCCCGACGGGCCGCCGACACAGGCGACCACGAGGCGCGAACGCAGCGACGGGTCCTCGATCAACATCCGGGCCGCGGCGCGCAGGAGCACGTCGGGGGCCTTGAGCGGCTGGATCCTGCCCACGAACAGCAGCAGGTGCGCATCCTGCCGCACCCCCAGCCTGCGCCGGGCGGCGCCCTGGGAGGCGGGCTGGAAGACAGTGAGGTTGACGCCCGGGTTGACGACGGCCACGCGGTCGTCGGGCGCGCCGTACAGGTCCTTGAGCTCGCGCGCCTCGTCGGAGGTGTTGGCGACCAGGCGGTCGGCGACCTCGACGACCTGCTCCTCGCCGAGCACGCGGGCGGGCGGCTCCGGGCGGTCGCCGGCGGCCAGCAGGAGGTTCTTGACCTTGGCCATGGTGTGCATGGTGTGGACCAGCGGCACGCCCCAGCGTTCCTTGGCCAGCCAGCCGACCTGGCCGGACAGCCAGTAGTGGGAGTGGATGACGTCGTAGCGGCCCGGGTCGTACATGGCCTCGGTCCGCAGCACGCCCGACAGGAACGCGCACAGCTGGCCGGGCATGTCGGCGCGATCCAATTCCTCGTACGGCCCGGCCGTCACGTGCCTGACCGAGACGCCCGGCGCGATCTCCGCCACCGGAGGCAGGGCGCTGCCGGTCTGCCGGGTGAAGATCTCCACCTCGACGCCCAGTTCTGCCAGTCGTTTGGCGGATTCGACGATGTACACGTTCATCCCACCCGCATCGCCGGTGCCCGGCTGGTCCAGGGGGGATGTGTGCATGCTGATGGTCGCCACGCGGTTGACCCGTCGACGCCTCACCGTCACCACCTCCAACCTGGCTACAACCAGGCGGACCTAAGCCGCATTCCCGACAAACACCGACAACCCAACATCCAGACCAAACCCAGGGGCACCCCTACACCCCTTGACGAACCCCACCCCCAAACCCCACCAAACCCACCCACCCCCGACCCACCCGCTCCCACCTCCCCCGGCCAGCCCCCAAACCCACCGCTTGGCCCACCACGACACCTCCCGGCGAGCGGTCCCACCCCGGGAAGGCCACATGGCGAGCAACCCACGGCCGCCCGTGGCACGCGGCTCATGGCACCGCTTGCCGCACCCCGGGCCGACCACTTCCCCGAGACGCCGCATTCCGGGCCGTCCACCTCCCCGGAGGCCCAGGGCACGGGCTCCGCCTCCGGGCGTCGCTCAGGGCCTACTCCGGCGGTCCAGGGTGGGCCTCCTAGACGGCTGGGGGCTGCTCCGGAGGTCCGGGTGTGCCTTCCTGGTGATGCCCAGCCGCAACTCCGAGGGCGGGGGGTGGGCCTCCCAGGCAACGCCCGGGGCCAATCCGGAGGTCCGAGGTGGGCCTCCCGGCCGACGCCGGGGCTAATCCGGGGCACGGGAGGCGGGGCAGGGTGGGGGTTCTGGGGACGGGTGGGGGTTGGGGGTGCGTGGAAGGATGGGTGGCATGACGAAGACGGCAGTGGTGACCGGTGCGAGCAGCGGCATCGGGGCGGCGACCGCGCGGCGGCTGGCCGCGGAGGGGTACGAGGTCGTGGCGGGCGCCAGGCGGCTGGACCGGCTGGAGAAGCTGGCCGCCGAGGTCCCCGGCATCCGGGCGGTGGAGCTCGATGTCACCTCCAGTGAGTCCGTGGACGCCTTCGTGGCCGGGCTGGAGCGGTGCGACGTGCTGGTCAACAACGCGGGCGGCGCGCTCGGGACGGAGACCGTGGCCGAGGCGCGGCTGGAGGACTGGCAGAGCATGTACGACACCAACGTCCTCGGTTCGCTCCGGGTGACGCAGGCGATCCTGCCGAAGCTGGTCGAGTCCGGCGACGGCGTGCTGGTGATGCTGACCTCCACCGCAGGGCTGGTCTCCTACGAGGGCGGCGGCGGCTACTGCGCGGCCAAGCACGCCCAGACGGCCATGGTCGAGACCCTCCGCCTGGAGCTGGTCGGCAGCCCGGTGCGCGTCGTCGAGATCGCGCCGGGGATGGTGCGGTCGGAGGGGTTCGCGGTGACCAGGTTCCGTGGCGACTCGGAGGCCGCGGCCCGCGTCTATGCCGGTGTGCCCGACCCGCTTTCCTCCGACGACGTGGCCGACGCGATCGCCTGGTGCGTCACCCGCCCCGCGCACGTGAACGTCGACCGCCTCGTCATCCGCCCCCGCGCCCAGGCGGCCCAGCACAAGGTGCACCGCGTAAGTGCGTAGGCCGGTCGGGGAGATCACCAGGGGGACGACCGGGTTCAACCGGCTGCGCAGGGCCGATCGCTGGCTGGCCGCCGTGCACGGCAACGTCCTGCGCGCCGCCGCCCGCCCGCTGGTGGTCGATCTCGGCTATGGGGCTTCGCACACGACCACGCTGGAGCTGTTCACCCGGTTGCGCAGGATCCGTCCCGACGTCGAGGTGATCGGCATCGAGATCGATCCGGCGCGGGTGGCGCTGGCGCGGCCGTACGAGCGCGAGGGGTTGTCCTTCCGGCTGGGCGGCTTCGAGCTGCCGGTCCCGCGCCCGCCGGACGTGGTGCGCGCCTTCAACGTCCTTCGCCAGTACGGCGAGGCCGACGCGTGGCACTACTGGCAGGAGCTGTGCGCCAAGCTCGCGACCGGCGGCGTGCTGGTGGAGGGCACGTGTTCGGAGGTGGGGCACCGGGCGGTCTGGGTGGGCCTGGACAGGAACGGCCCGCGGACGCTGACGTTCTCGGCCAGGTTCGACGCCTTCGAGCGGCCGTCCGATCTGGCCGACCGGCTGCCCAAGACGCTCATCCACCGCAACGTGCCCGGTGAGCGCATCCACGCCTTCCTCAAGGACTGGGACCACGCCTGGGCGGTCAGCGCCCCCTATGGCGCGCACGGCCTGCGTCAGCGCTGGCTGGCGGCGGTGGAGACGCTGGGAGCCACCTGGCCCGTCCCCCAGCATGCGCCTCTGGGCGGACGGACCAGGTGGCGGCTCGGGGAGCTGACCATCCCCTGGTCCGCCACTGGCTGATCTTCCTCAGCCCCTCCTCACACGACAAGTCGTGAGATGTCACGATTTCCTGGCAAATTTCATAATCAAGTCGTTGAAGGTGCCGTAAGCGGTGGCGTCGAAGAGCACGAACCGCACCTCCACCACCGACGTTTCCGCAGCCGAGACGGTTTCCAGGGCGATCCTCGCGGCGTCGGCCATCGGCCATCCGAAGATGCCCGTGGAGATCGCCGGGAACGCGACCGTACGCGCGCCGAGCTCGTCGGCCACCCGCAGCGACTCGCGGTGGCACGAGGCCAGCAGCGCCGAGCGGTCCTCCCCCGGCGCGTACACGGGCCCGACCGTGTGGATGACCCAGCGGGCCGGCAGCCGTCCGGCGGTCGTGGCGACGGCCTGGCCGGTGGGCAGCCCGCCCCTGTGGGAGGAGGCGCGCAGCCGCCGGCACTCCTCCAGGATCTCGGGACCACCTCGCCCGTGGATGGCGCCGTCCACCCCCGCGCCGCCCAAGAGCGAGGAGTTCGCGGCGTTCACCACCGCGTCGACCTCCTGCGTGGTGATATCTCCCTGTACCAGAGTGATGTCCATCTCACCGACCTCCCGAATGGCTGCTCGACAACCTGTAGTACTACGCTGGAGCGTGTGAAGGGTCTTGGCGAGCTTGAGCGCAGCATCATGGACATCCTCTGGGCGCAGAGCAGCCCGCTGACAGCCCGCGAGGTCGGCCGGCTCATCGCCGAACGCGACCTCGCCCCCACCACGGTCATGACCGTTCTCGACCGTCTTACCCGCAAGGGCTTCCTCAAGCGCATCCGCGACGGCCGCGCGTGGCGATACGAACCGGCGGAAAGCCGCGACTCGTACATCGCCGAGCTTATGCTGGAGGCTCTGGAAATGACGGGCGACCGTTCGGCCGCCCTGACCCGCTTCGCCCAGGCGGTCCCCGCCTCCGAGGCGGAGATCCTGCGCAAGGCCCTTACGGAGCTGGAGGACGAGTGATCACCGCCACCGCGCTGGCTGCGCTCGCGACCGCGTGCGCGCTCGGTGCTTGGCGTTTCACCTCCGCTTGCTGGACCTACCGCGCGCCCCGCGTGGCCATCGTTCTGTGGCAGGCGCTCGGGCTGGCCTGGGGGCTGGCGACCACCGGGTCGATGCTGGCTTATGCCGTCCAGCCCTATGACCGCGGGCTCCTGCACGGGCTGATCGCCGTCGCGCAGGGCCGCGAGCCGGTGTCGCCTTGGGACGGGCCGCATCTGTTCGCGCTGGTCGCGGGGCTGACCGCGCTGGCCGTACTCGTGGCCGTGACCCTGACCGCGGCCGCGCAGACCCTGCGCGCCCGCCGCCGCCACCGCACGCTGCTGGCGCTCATCGCCCGCGACGACCCGTTCGTGCCCGGCGTGCGCGTGCTCGACCATCCGGGCGCCGCCGCCTACTGCGTGCCCGGCCTGCGTTCGCAGGTCGTGATCAGCGCGGGCGCGATGGAGCTGCTGTCCGACGACGAGCTGACCGCCGTGCTCGCCCACGAGGCCGCGCACGTGCGCGAGCGTCACGACCTGGTGCTGCTGCCGTTCGGCGCGCTGCGCCGCGTGCTGCCCTGGTCGAAGGTCGTGCGCGACGCTCAGGCGCAGGTCGAGCTGCTGGTGGAGATGGCCGCCGACGACCGTGCCCGCCGCTACTGCTCACCCCGGCGCCTCGCCACCGCCCTCCTGCGTTTTGGTACGGCCGGCGCCATGCCCACCCCGCACGGAATGCTGGGCAGCGTGACCGCAGCCAACGTCATGGCCCGGGTGAACCGCCTGGTCAAGCCCGATCCCGAGCTGCAGCCCCACTTCCGCTACGGCTACCTCGGCCTGTCGGCCGCGCTGCTGGTCTCCGCCGCCAGCCTCTGGGTGATCCCGCTCTGAGTGCTTGCATCTGCTAGCTCAGCGTTTGCAATTGCAAGCACTTTGGGTAGACTACGGGCATGGCACTACCCAAGGTCGGCTCGATCGGCGAGTACATCCGCGAGCAGCGGCAGCAGGCGAAGATCTCGCTGCGCCAGCTTGCCGCCGCGGCGGGGGTCTCCAACCCCTACCTCAGCCAGATCGAGCGCGGGCTGCGCAAGCCGAGCGCGGAGATCCTCAACCAGATCGCGAAGGGTCTCCACATCTCGGCGCAGGCGCTCTACGTCCAGGCGGGCCTCATCGAGGACAAAGAGCCGCCGAGCGACGTCGAAGCGGCGATCCGGGCCGACACGCACATCACCGGGCGGCAACGCCAGGTGCTCATTGATATCTATGAATCGTTCCGCAAGGAGAACCGCGCCGAGGAGGGGCAGACCTCCCAGAATGCCCATCCCCAGCGCGACCCGGAATCGGACGACGTAACGCTGCCCGAGGATCTTCTCGCCGCTCTCGAACCCTTCGCGGCGAACCCCGGCAACAGCACCGTCACCCAGGAAACCAAGGAAGGTTAACCCATGACGCTTGCAACCGAGGTCAAGAAGCTGACCGAGTCCAAGCCGTTCTACGCGGTCGCCGGCGCCGGCGACTTCGCGGTGGAGAAGCTGCGCGAGCTGCCCGAGCAGCTGCAGAAGCTGCAGGCCCGCCGCGGCGAGATCGCCAAGGACCTGCCGGAGCGGGCCCGTGAGCTCACCGGCAAGGCCGAGGGCTTCGCGAAGGACTTTCCGGAGAAGGCCCGCGCCTACGCCGGTGAGCTCGGTCACAAGGCCACCGAGGTCTACGAGGAGTTCGCCAGCCGCGGCCGCAAGGTCGTCAGCAAGGTCAGCGGCGAGGCCGCGCTGGAGCTGGAGGAGGTCTCCGAGGCCGCCGAGCCGGCTACCGCCACCCCCATCACTCCCGCCAAGAAGACCACCCGCACCCCCAAGGCAAAAGCCTGAGCGTGCGTCACGAGGAGCCCGTCCCGGTCCGGGGCGGGCTCTTTCGTTGCCCGCATGCCCGAGTTGCGCACTAGGCTGGGCGCGACAACGCAGCCTGGGGCGGAGCCAACATGAGCATGATCAATGGCGTTCTCAACATCCTTTTCCTGGTGCTGGCCACGGGCATCTTCGGCATGTCGGTTTATGCGCTGATCCACGCGGTGCGGGTGACGCCGAACGCCTTCGTCTCGGCGGGCAAGCTGAAGAAGAACCTGTGGCTGCTGATCCTCGGCCTGGCCACCCTGTTCTCGGCCGCCGGCGCCTGGTCCTACTTCAACGCGTTCATGGTGGTCGGCGGGGCCGCGTTCATCGGCATCGGCCTGGGCCTCTTCTCGATCCTCGCGGTGATCGCGGCCACGGTTTACATCGTGGACGTCAAGCCCGCCGTGAAGGGCATGGGCGGCCGGGGCGGCAACAACGGCCCCTACGGCCCCTGGTGAACCGCCGCCGGGCCTAGCGCCGCCGACAGCCACTGAGCCAGGCGGGCGTGGCCGGTGAAGGTCGGGTGGACGCCGTCCGGGAGCAACACCTCGGAGCGGCGGCCGGTGACCCAGCGCTGCTTCAGCGGATCCAGGAACGTGACACCCTCGCGGGCGGCGACCTCGGCCAGGGCGTCGCGCACGGCGTAGGCCTTGGGCGGGGCGTCGGCCAGCCAGATCGGGCCGACCATGACGACGCGGGTCTCCGGCCAGCGGGCGCGGGCGGTCCAGAGGAGTCTGGCGGCGGCCCGCCGTACACCCAGGGTGGGCCAGCGGCGGTCGTTGTGGCCGCCGGAGATGACGAGCAGGTCGGGGGCGGGGCGCCAGGAGAGCTCGGCGTCGAAGGAGTCCTGGAAGCTGCGGCCGACGCGGCCCTTGTTGATGTAACCGGTGCCGCCCGCGCCGGCGATCACGGGCTGCCAGCCGAGCAGGCGGGCGGTCTCGGCGGCGTAGGAGCTCCAGGTGGGGACGGGGCCGGAGCCGACGGTGAAGCTGTCGCCGACGAACATGAGCACCGGCGTGGACTTCTGCGGGACCGGGGTCGGGTCCAGGCCCGCCGTCTCGCCCGCCGCACTGCCGCATCCGGAACAAAACGCCATCATCAGGGCGGCCGGTGCGATCAGCTGTCGATGCATCAGGCCGCGCATGACCACCTCATGAGCTCTAAGCTGCCGGACATGAGCTCCGACCTCTACGGGCGCACTGAGCGTCTCGAGCTGTCCGACCAGAACCTGCGCGAATTCGAGGCTGTCGTGCTGGACTCGACGCCCGACGGGATCGTCTTGAGCAGGTCGGCATTCTACCCAGGCGGCGGCGGTCAGCCGGCCGATCACGGAGTTCTGCTCTGGCTGGGCGTGGAAACCCGGATCGCCGGGGTACGCAAAGGCGACGATCTCCACCTGATCCCGGCCGAGGGCGATCCGGTGCCCCCGGTGGGCACGGTGGTGCGCGCCGCGGTGGCCGACGAGCGGCGTTCGGCGCTGATGCGCACGCACTCGGGGCTGCACGTCCTGTGCGGGGTGGTCTTCCGCGACTACGGCTCACTGGTCACCGGCGGGAACATGGAGCCGTTCACCGCCCGCATGGACTTCAACCTCCCCGAGGTCCCGCCGGGCTTCAAGGAGGCGGTCGAGGACGCCTGCAACGCCGAGGTCACCGCCGACCGGCGCATCGACATCCGGGTGCTGCCGCGCAAGGAGGCGTTCGACATCCCCGACATCATCCGCACCGCCACCAACCTCGTCCCCGAAGAGGTCGAGGAAGTGCGCATCGTGGACATCGTGGGCCTCGACACCCAGGCCGACGGCGGCACCCACGTGGGCTCCACCGCCCAGATCGGCCGGATCAAGGTCACCAAGATCGAGAGCAAGGGCAAGGGCTTCCGCCGCCTGCGCATCGCGATCTCCGACTGACCTCACACCTCCGGCGGTTACGACAGGGCGACGACGGTGATCGGCATGTCAGCTGGCGGCCTCGACGTTGATCATGTCGAGGGTTCGATGAGGGTGGCCAGGCCGTTCAGGAGCGGGGTCAGGCCGAACTCGAAGAAGGCGT
Organism: Nonomuraea endophytica; assembly: GCF_014203235.1. Taxonomy (GTDB): domain Bacteria; phylum Actinomycetota; class Actinomycetes; order Streptosporangiales; family Streptosporangiaceae; genus Nonomuraea; species Nonomuraea endophytica. The sequence goes on from NZ_JACHIN010000001.1 coordinate 728,134, forward strand.
CCAGGTCGAGGTCGTAGTCGTCGCCAAGCCCGGCGACGACGGCGGCGAAGTGCGGGTAGGCGCCGGAGGCCTCCAGGGCCGCCAGTCCGGGCCCCTGCGCGTCCATCCACTCGTCGTCGCCCATGCCCGTGGCCGCGTCCTGCTGGGCTTCCCGCTCCAGGTGTACGGCCACGCCCTGCACGTAGTTGTAGACAAGCACGTGGATGTTCTGCCTGGTCAGGGCGTCGAGCCCATAGCCGTCCAGCGAGGCCAGGGCGTACTCGGCGTGCCGCATCAGGTTGGGCACGATCAGCGGCCTGGTCAGCGCGGTGACGTGCGGCAGCCAGGGATGGCGGCGGTAAAGCGCCCACAGGCCGCGCGCCGACAGCTCGAACCGGGCCCGCCAGCCCTCGGGCAGCGGCAGCGGGTAGTCGAACTCACCGTAGGCGGCGTCGGCCATCAGCCGCACCAGGTCCTCCTTGCCGCCCACGTGGCGGTAGAGGGACATGGTGGCGGCGCCGGTCTTGGCGGCGATGCCGCGCATGGACAGCGCGGCCAGGCCCTCGGCGTCGGCGATCTCGATGGCGATCCTGACGATCCGCTCGCGGGTGAGGTCGGAGGGCGTGGGGGTGCGGTCGCGAGCGGGCCCGCCGGCGACCGTGCTGCCGACGCGGGGCTCGGAGGTGATCACGCCCTCCTGGGCCAGGAGCGTCAGCGCCTTGGCCGCCGTGGCCAGCGCGACGTTCCAGTCGCGGGCCAGGCCGCGGGTGGACGGGACCTTGTCGCCCGGCTTCAGCTCGCCTTCTGCGACGCGCCGCTTGATGTCGGCCACGATCCGGATGTAGGGCGGGGTCATGGGAGCCTCCTGTTCTAGTACAGAAGGTAGCAGAAATGCCTGTTGCACGGCCTGTGCGTACTGTGTACAGTCAGTCTGCGTACAGCGTCAACGACTGAACGGGAGAACCATCGTGAACGTCCTCATCTCCGGCGCCAGCATCGGCGGCACGGTCCTGGCCTACTGGCTGCGCGAGCGCGGCGCCCAGGTCACGCTCGTCGAGCGAGCCCCGGCGCCGCGCGGCGGCGGGCAGGCCATCGACATCCGCGGCGCGGCGCTGACCGTGGCCGAGCGCATGGGGGTCCTGGAGGCGGCCAGGGCGCTCAAGACCGAGATGCTCGGCATGTCGGTGATGGACGGCGACGGCAACGAGGTCATGCGCTCGGAGGAGTCGACCTTCAGCGGCGGCCGCCTGGACAGCCCGGACATCGAGATCATGCGCGAGGACCTGATGGGGCTGCTCCTGGGCGCGGTGGAGGGTGTGGAGATCCTGTGGGGCGACTCGATCGACTCGCTCGACGACGACGGCTCCGCCGTACAGGTGAGATTCGAGAGGAACGCGCCGCGCGCCTTCGACATGGTGGTCGGCGCGGACGGCCTGCACTCCAACACCCGCGCGCTCGTCTTCGGCGAGGAGGGGCAGTTCGTGGAGCATCTCGGCACCTACCTGGGGCTGTTCCGCGCCGAGAACTTCCTCGACCTCGACCGCTGGCAGGTCTGGCACCGCGAGGGCACGGCCGGCTTCGGCCTCTACCCGGCCAGGGGCAACGGCGAGCTGGTCGTGAACCTGGGCTTCGAGTCAGAGCCGATCGCCTACGACCACCGCGACACCGAGCAGCAGAAGCGGCTGCTCGCGGCGGCCTGCGCGGACCTGCGCTGGGTCACGCCCAAGCTGCTGGAGGCGATGTGGGCGGCCGGCGACTTCTACTTCGACGTGATGGCGCAGATCCACCTGCCCGAATGGCACAGGGGCAGGGTCGCGCTGGTGGGTGACGCCGCCTTCTGCGCCTCGCCGAAGTCGGGCCAGGGGACCAGCCTGGCGATGGTCGGCGCGTACGTGCTGGCCGAGGAGATGGCGGCGGGCGGCGGGTTCGGGCGCTACCAGGAGCGGATGCGCGAGTACGTCGAGCTCAACCAGGCGCTGGCCAAGGAGAACCCGGTCGGGCCCGCCTCCGAGGAGAGCGTGCGGCGCGCGGCCGACGCGATCACTCTTTGAGCCCGCGCCACGTGGGGTGGCGCAGGACGCCGTCCCTGGTCCAGCCGGCGTACTCCACCTCGCCGGCCAGCCGGGGCTCCACCCAGTGGGCCGGCTCGGGCGCCACCCCCGCGAACGGCGAGGCCGGGCGGACCAGCGGCGCCATCCGGGCCGAGAGGTCGCGCAGCATGTGCTCGGTGAACCCGGTGCCCACGTGACCCACGTACCGCAGCCCGCCGGCGTCGGGCACGCCCACCAGCAACGACCCGATCGTCCCCGACCGGCGGCCCTCACCCGGCTTCCAGCCCCCGACCAGCACGTCCAGCATCAGCGTGTTCTTGACCTTGACCCACAGCTCGCTGCGCCGTCCCGGCAGGTAGGGCGAGTCGAGCCGCTTGCAGACGACGCCCTCCAGGCCGTGCTCGCGGGCCACGTCCATGACCACGCCGGCGCTGCCGGGGAACGACGGCGGCACCCGCACCCGCCCCCGGTCCAGGGCCAGCTCCTCCAGCAGCGCCCGCCTCCGCTCGTACGGCATGCGCAACGTCGACCGCCCGTCCAGGTGCAGCACGTCGAACGCGTGGTACAGGACCGGCACCGTGGCCAGCAGCGACCGGCTCGGCGACCGGACGTGCATGCGCGACTGGAGCCGCCCGAAGTCCGGCGCCCCCGACGAGTCGAGCGCGACGACCTCGCCGTCGAGCACCATGTTCCGCGCACCGGCCAGGTCCGCGAGGAGCTCCGGATAGGCGCCGGTCACCTCGCGGTCGTTGCGCGAGAGCAGGCGTACCTCACCGCCGAGCAGGTAGGCGACGGCGCGTACCCCGTCCCACTTGAACTCGGCGGCCCACGCCGCCTCCTGCGACGCGATGGGCAGCTCCCCGCTGACCGCCAGCATCGGCCTGATCAGCATCATTCCCCCTGGTCAGAGGCATACCCCTGCCAGACATAGGGCGAACCGATACGATTTGCCGCCATGACCGGAATCAGGCTGACGCTGGCCTTGCTGGGCGCCGCCGCCCTGACGCTGACCGCGGTTCCCGCGCACGCGAGCGCGGCCGCCGCACCGATCACCGACCAGGTCAGCCTGGAGCTGCGCAAGGACGGCGTGCTCCAGGTCAGCGAGAAGATCGGCGGCACGGGCGAGGTCAAGCGGACCTTCCTCACCAGGACCCGCTACGACGACGGCAACGACCGCGTCTACCAGATCGCCAACGTCAAGGGCGGCCAGCTCGCCGGTGACGTGCTCACCGTGAAGGCCCCCGCCACCGTCACCTACGAGGTGAAGGGCACGGTCACGCCGTCCGGCGGCGTGGAGGAGCTGCGCTGGTTCGCGGTCAACGGCTGGAACGTCCCGGTCTCCAAGGCCACGGTGAAGGTCACCGGAGCCGGCATGGTGCAGAACCTGTCGTGCTTCGCCGGGGAGCTGACCTCGGCCATCGGCTGCACCAGCGCCTCCATGGACCACGGCGCCACCCAGGCCGACTTCGAGCAGGAGAACCTCGCGCCCGGCGAGGCCCTCACCGTCGTGGTCGGCTATCCCAAGGGCACCAGCTCCGGCACGCCCATCCTGGAGCGCCGCTTCTCGCTGGCCGGCGCGTTCACGCTCAACGGGATCACCGGCGGCGCCCTGGCCGCGCTGCTGGTGCTGATGCTGGGCGGGATCGGGCTCCTGTACTGGACGCGGGGGCGGGACGCGCGGATCGCCGGTCAGGACAACTCCATCGACCCCGTGCAGAACGGGCACTTCTCGCCGCCTGACGGGGTACGGCCCGGCCAGATCGGCACGCTCGTGGACGAACAGGCCGACGTGGTCGACGTGACCGCGACGATCGTGGACCTGGCGGTGCGCGGGTACCTGCGGATCGACGAGCGGCCCAGGCAGGCCTACGACGCGCCGGACTGGACGCTGGTCAGGCTGCCGACCGCGCCGGTCGAGGCGTTGCTGCCGTACGAGAAGGCGTTGTACGACGCGGTGTTCGAGGGCCGGGACGCCGTCCTGCTCTCCGAGTTGTCCGGATCTTTCGCGAAAAATCTCGGGAAAGTGCGGGATGAGTTGTATGCGGATGTCGTGCGGCAGGGGTGGTTCGCCCGGCGGCCCGACACCGAGCGGACCCGCTGGACCACGATCGGCTTCGTCCTCATCGGCGCGGGCATCCTGGCCACGGTGGGGCTGGCCTGGTTCACCACCTACGGGCTGCTGGGCCTGGCCCTGATCATCGCGGGGGCGGCCCTGGCGGTGGGCGGGCAGTTCATGCCGGCCAAGACCGCCAAGGGCTCGGCCGCGCTGGCGCACACGCTGAGCTTCCGGCAATACCTGTTCTCCGGCGAACTGGCCAATGTCCCCGAACAGCACCGAGTCGAGCTTTTTTCGCGATACTTGCCCTACGCCGTGATTTTTGATGGCGTGGAGCATTGGTCGCGGGTGGTGGCCTCGGTCACCGGCAACGGCCACCAGGCCGACAACCTGTACTGGTACCACGGGCCAGCCGAATGGGACCTGTCCAAGTTCGCCGGCTCGATGCGTACCTTCACCACCACCACCTCCGGCGCGATCTCCGCCACCCGGCAGCTGCGCTCGCTGTGAACGCGGAGGAGCTGGAGCGCCACCGCAGGGAGTTGCACGTTCACTGCTACCGGATGCTCGGCTCCTACCATGAGGCGGAGGACCTGGTCCAGGAGACGTTCCTGCGCGCCTGGCGCAAGCGCGAGGCGCCGCCGGACAACCTGAAGGCCTGGCTGTACAAGATCGCCACGAACGCCTGCCTCGACTTCCTGCGCGCCCACCCCCGGCGCCCGGAGCCGCTCGAAACGCCCATGGCGGCCGACGCGGGGATGCCGTGGCCGGTCTCCACCCACGTGCCCTGGATCAGCCCCTACCCGGACGGCCTCCTCGACTCGGTCATCGAGCGCGAGACGATCGAGCTGGCCTTCCTCGTGGCGATCCAGCACCTGCCCGCCAAGCAGCGGGCCGTCGTCATCCTGCGCGACGTGCTCGGCTGGTCCGCGCCGGAGACCGCCGAGGCGCTGGACACGACGGTCACCGCGGTCAAGAGCGCCCTGCAGCGGGCCAGGCCGGTGCTGCGCGAGCACCTGCCGACCCAGCGGATGAGCTCGGGCAGCGCCGACGAGCTGGCCGTGGTGCGCACGTACATCCACGCGCTCGAACAGGGCGATCCGTCGGTCCTGCCCGCACTGCTCAAGTCGGACGTCTGGCAGACCATGCCGCCCACCCCGGGGTGGATCCTCGGCCGCGACGCGTTCGTCTCCTCGTGGGGCCCGCAGATGTCCGGCGAGGGCTCGTGGGGCGACTGGCGGGTGCTGCCCGCCCGGGTCAACCGCCAGCCCGCGATCGCCGCGTACCTGCGCCGGCCGGGCGAGGAGCTCTTCTCGGCGTTCTGGCTCGGCGTCTTCCGCATGGAAGGGCCGCTGATCAGCGAGATCACCACCTTCGGCAACGAACTTTTCCCGGAGATGGGACTGCCCGATTCCTTTTCCGGCGATGCCTCGTCATATGGGCATGACTGATCTGCAGAAGAACGTACAGGCCACGATCGACGAGCTCGTGGAGACCGGTGTGGAGCGCGGTGTCCAGGTCGCCGTGTACCGAGGGGGCGAGCTCGTGGTGGACGCGGTCGCCGGTCTCGCCGACCCCGCCACCGGCCGCCCGATGACCTCCGACACCCCGGTCTACGTGACCTCCACCGGCAAGGGCATGATCGCCACGGTCGTGCACCTGCTGGCCGAGCAGGGCGTCCTCGCCTACGACACGCCGATCGCGGAGTACTGGCCCGAGTTCGCCGCCCATGGCAAGGAGCGGGCCACCGTACGGCATGCCCTCAGCTACCGGGCGGGCGTGCCCGGCGTGCCCGTGGACACCACAGCGGCGGACATCGCGAACTGGGACAAGATGTGCGCGGCCATCGCCGACGAGAAGCCCTGGTGGGAGCCGGGCACCACGATCGGCTACCACCCGCAGTCCTGGATGTACATCATGGGGGAGATCGTCCGCCGGGCGTCCGGCAGGACCGTCTCCCAGGTCCTGCGCGAGCAGGTCGCGCTGCCGCTGGGCGTCGCCGACGAGCTCTACCTGGCCGTGCCCGCCGCCGAACTGCCGCGCCTGGCCGTCATCGAGGAGCCCGAGGGCCCGCCGATGGAACTGACACCGGAGATGACGGCGCAGATCCCGTTCTTCCGCGTGGTGGACGGCTACACCGCCGCACCGATGGCGGCCCTGCCCGACGCCGCGTTCAGCAACCGGCCCGACGTCCTGACCAGCGACGCCGGCGCCACGGCCACCGCCAGGGGCCTGGCCCGCATGTACGACGCCCTGCTCAACGGCCTGATCCCGGCCGCGCGGCTGGCCGAGGTCACCTCGGTGCACGCCACCGGGACCGACGAGGTCGTCGGCATGCAGGCGACCTGGGGGCTCGGGTACTCCGTCGGGCTGACCCAGGTGCTCGACCGGCCCACGTACTTCGGCATGGGCGGCAGCGGCGGCACCGCGGCCTTCGCCGACCGGGCCACCGGGCTCGCGATCGGGATCACCAAGAACCGGATCGGCGCCGGTGACCCGTTCGAGACGGTGGACAGGATCGGGCAGGTGATCCTATAGACGGATGTGGCCGAGCTCGACGGCCTTGCTGACGGCCGCGGTCCTGGTGTCGACGCCGAGCTTGCCGTACACGTGATTGAGGTGGGTCTTGACCGTCGCCTCGGTGATGAACAGGGCCTTCGCGATCTCCTTGTTGCCCGCCCCGCGGGCCAGGAGTTCCAGGATCTCGATCTCGCGGGTGGTGAGCGCCGGGCCGGGGTCGCGCATGCGGCGCATCATGCGGGTCGCCACCCTGGGCGAGAGGGCCGTCTCGCCCCTGGCGGCGGCCCTGATCGCCTGGAACAGCTCGTCCGGCGGGCAGGCCTTGAGCACGTAGCCGGTGGCGCCCGCGTCGATGGCGCGCACGATGTCGGCGTCGGTCTCGTAGGTCGTCAGGACCAGCACCTGCGGCGCGTCGTCGAGCGCGCGCACCTTCCTGGTCGCCGCGACGCCGTCGGGGCCGTCGCCGAGCTGCAGGTCCATGAGCACCACGTCGGGACGGCGCAGCGCGATCAGCCGGAGGGCGTCGTCGGCGTTCTCCGCCTCGCCCACGATCTCCATGTCGGCCTCGCCGCCGACCAGCGCCGCGATGCCCGCCCTGACCACCGGGTGGTCGTCGACCAGGAACAGCTTCATACCGGAATCCTCGCAGCCACCGCCGTGCCCTCCCCCGGCGCGCTCTCCACCGTCAGCGTGCCGCCCACCTCGGCGACCCGGTCGCGCATCGCCCGCAGGCCGTAGCCGCGCCCCGGGCGGGTCACCGCCATGGTCTGGTCGAAGCCCACCCCGTCGTCGTACACGTCCAGCGTCACCTCGTCGTCGAGATAGGCGAGCGTCACGATCACCCGGCTCGCGCGGGCGTGCTCACGCGCGTTCGCCACCGCTCCCTGAGCCACTCTCAGCAGTACGGCCTGCGTCCCGTCGGCCAGCGGGAACTCCGTGCCCTCCAGCCGGAACTCCGCACCCAGCGCCGTCAGCGCCTCCGGCAGCGAGCGCACGGCCAGCGGCGCCGGCCCGAGGTCGCGGACGAACCGGCGGGCCTCGTCGAGGTTCTCCCCGGCCGCCTCGATCGCCGTCCTGACGTAGGAACGGGCCTGATCCGGGTCGGACTCCCAGACCCGCTCGGCCGCCTGCAGCAGCATGCGCTGGCTGGTCAGCCCCTGGGCGAGGGTGTCGTGGATCTCCCGCGAGAGGCGCTCGCGCTCCTGCATGATTCCCGCCTTCCTCAGCTCCCAGAAGATCACGATGGTCATGGCCGCCACGGCGATCGGCGCCAGCACCAGGCTCGGGTCGAACCGGTCGGACAGGCTGATCTGCGCCACGATCACCGCGACGGTCAGCACGGCCGCGGCGACCAGCGTCATCCGCAGCGACAGCAGCCGCAGGCACAGGTAAAGCAGCGGGATCGCGCACCAGGCGAACGACGGCGCCAGTTCCACCAGCACCAGCCAGCACCCGAGCACCACCGCCAGCCAGATCAGCCGTCCCCTGCGGCCCAGCCGCTCCCACAGCAGGACGCCGCCCGCGTACACGAGTGCCAGCAGGCCGGCGTCGGCCAGGGCCGCGATGGTCGTGAGGTCCATCGCGTGGCGTACCACCAGGCGGGAGGCGGAGGCGGCCAGCAACAGGAAGAAGCCGGCGTGCATCGCCCGGTTGAGCCAGATCCGCTCCATCTCACCCCCTCGCCGTGCTGCGAGCGTAGGCGGCGCCCCCGGCGCCCGCATCAACCGATCGATTGACCCGCCCCTCGACCGATTCTCTCCCACGCATCGACCGCTCTCCCGATGGCGCGGCCGCTTGCCCCCGGCAGTCTGGAACTCGTCGAACCGACCACTGACCTGGAGGAACACCATGAAGCTCCGCACCCGCCTCGCCGCCGCCTCGCTCGCCGCCCTCGCCGTCGCCGGTGGCGCCACCAGCACCGCCGCGCAGGCCGCCGCGCCGGACGCGCCCGCGGTCGTCCAGACCAACGTGCTGTCGGCCGACGCCGCCCTCAAGATCGCCGACGCGGTGCAGAAGGAGGCGGCCAAGCAGAAGCAGCGCGTGACCGTGGCCATCGTGGACCGCTCCGGCGCCACCCGCCTCATCCTCAAGGGCGACGGCGCCGGGCCGCAGACGGAGGAGTCGGCCAAGCGCAAGGCGTTCACCGCGGTGTCCTTCGGTCAGCCGACCAGCGCCCTGTCCAAGAACCAGGCGCTGGCCGCCATCCCCGGCACCCTGCTGCTGGCCGGCGGCGTCCCGGTCGCGTCGGGCGGCGCGCCGATCGCCGGGATCGGCGTGGGCGGCGCGCCCAGCGGCGACATCGACGAGGCCATCGCCCAGGCCGGCCTGAAGGCCGTCCAGGGCCGACTCGGCTGATGCCCGCGGACGCCCCCCATCCGACGGCAACCCTTTTGAGTGATATATCCCGTTCTGTCCAAAAAGGTGGGAAAGGGAGAGAGGATGGGGGCGTGAGTGGGGTTGGCAGGCGCGGGCTGCTGCTCGCGGGACTAGGGCTCGTGGCGGCGGCCTGTGGCGGAGGTGGTGACCGGGCGGCGGTATCGACCGCTCCGGGCGTTACCTCCCCAACAGCCGTGAAAGGATCAGACGTGCTTGACGAACAACTGCTTACCGCCGCCGCCGCAGGTGAAGCCGCCGCGGTGCGCGAGGCGGTGACCGAAGGGGCCGATCTCGAGGCCCGTGACGGCCGCCGGCGTACCGCTCTGCTGCTGGCCTCGGCCGCCGACCACGTGGAGGTCGCGCAGATCCTGGTGGCCGCCGGCGCCGACCCGAACGCGCTGGACGCCCAGCACGACACCCCGTGGCTGGTGACGGGTGTGACCGGCAGCGTGGCGATGTTGCGTGTGCTGCTGCCCGCCAAGCCGGACCTGACGATCAGGAACCGCTACGGCGGCGTCTCCCTGATCCCGGCGTGCGAACGCGGTCACGTGGACTATGTCCGCGAGGTGCTGAAGACCGGCATCGACGTCAACCACGTCAACGACCTCGGCTGGACCGGCCTGCTGGAGGCGGTGATCCTGGGCGACGGCTCGGCCAAGTACCAGGAGATCGTCCGCCTGCTGCTGGCCGCGGGCGCCGACCGCGAGCTGGCCGACCGTGATGGAGTCACCTCGTTGCAGCACGCGGTGAAGAAGGGCCAGCGGGAGGTCGCCGACATCCTGCGCGGCTGACCGGGTGCCTTATGGGCGCACCCGGATCTCGCCGACCGGGCGGCCGCCGCCGTACAGGACACCCGTGGCGAGGACGTCCAGGTCGGGGCCGGACAGACCGAGGCGGCGCAGGGCGGCGACCGTGACGGGCGTGCGGGCGCGCGACGAGCCGTCCTCGATCTTGACGGTGCCGGCCCGCCCGTCCTCGAAGACGAAAGCGTCGAACGCCTCGGCCCCGGACTTGAGCATCAGTCCCGGTACGGCCCGCATGAGCCTGGCCTCGTCCCGGTGCGTGCCGGACGTCCACTGCGGATAGGCGCGCATGGCGTCGAAGACCCGCCGCTCGTGGCTGCCGGGACCACCGAGCGGCAGGGCACGGAACGCCCTGGTCACCCCCACCATGGACACGAAGAACAACGGCGCCCCGCACCCGTCCACCCCGGAGGCGGCCACGCGCTCGCCGGTCAGCTCCTCGACCGTCGCCCGCACCGCCCGCTGCAGCGGATGCCGGGGCTCCAGGTAGGTGTCCAGCGGCCAGTCGTTGAGCACGCAGGTCGCGAGCATGGCGGCGTGCTTGCCCGAGCAGTTCATGTACACGCGGGCCCGATCGGTGACCGTCCGGTCCTCGGGATAGTCCTCGGGACACCGCAGAGCCGACTCGTCCAGCCCGGCCCCGGCCAGGATCTTGCGCACCCCGTCCACATGGTACGGCTCGCCCGCGTGCGAGGCGCAGGCCAGCGCGAGCAGTTCACCCTCCAGCGAGAGCCCGTCGCGGAGCATGCCGAGCGCCTGGATCGGCTTCATGGACGAGCGCGGCGAGGCGGGCACGTGGACCGCGCCGTGCGCGTCGACCGGCGTCCCGTCCGCGTCCATGGTGAGCACCCGCGCCAGATGCGTGGACTCCACGAACCCGGATCGGACAACTTCCACAACGAGCGACATTCCTCGCCCCCTTTCATCAGGAGTCTACGGATGGGCGAGAATGTGTTCCCATGCGGGCGGTGGTGCAGCGAGTGAGTACGGCCTCGGTGGTCGTGGACGGTCAGACGGTGGGCGCGATCGACGAGCCGGGCCTGCTCGTGCTCGTGGGCGTTACCCACACGGACGCGGCGGAGCAGGCGCGCAAGCTGGCCGCCAAGCTCTGGGGGCTGCGCATCCTGGACGGCGAGAAGTCCTGCTCGGACATCGGCGCGCCGATGCTGGTCGTCAGCCAGTTCACCCTTTATGCCGACACCAGGAAGGGCCGCCGCCCCACCTGGCAGGCGGCCGCCCCGGGACCGGTGGCCGAGCCGCTCGTGGAGGCCGTGGTGTCCGAACTGCGGGCGCTCGGCGCGCACGTCGAGACCGGACGCTTCGCGGCCGACATGAAGGTCTCGCTGGTCAACGACGGCCCCATCACGCTGGTGATCGACGTCTAGGGTGGGGCTGGCCCCACCCAAAACCGGCCATCCACCGCCATGTCCCCAGGCAGGCGGCGCTTCCTATCGTTCTGGTATGCGAAAGATCCTCTGGGTGCTGGCCGGGGCCGCGCTCGTCGTCGCCGCGCTGACCGTCCACGCCTTCGGCCGCGAGCCGGGCCCGGCGCCCGTGCCGCAGGCGGAGACGACGTTCGGCTACCACGAGCTCCCGGGGACCGACCTGACCATCGAGGCCGACGGGCCCGTACGGCTCACCGTCGTGGCCGGAGGACGGCAGCGGGTGGCCATCAAGCGGGAACTCAGCTGGACCGGCGGGCGCCGCCACGAGGAGTCCTGGGAGGACGCCCAGCACCTGCGCATCGCCTACGCGTGCGACGACGGGTGCGCGGCCGACTACGTGCTGACCGTGCCCGAGTCGACCCGGATCACGGTCACCGGCGCGGCCAGAGGGCTCACCTGCGCCGCGAAGGTGACCTGCGCGGAGGAGTGAGCTGCCCCGCCGCGCCGGATGGCCTTCGCGGCCTGCCGTAGCGGATGGACTGGCGGAACCGGATGGGCTAGCGGATGCGGCGGCGCATGGCCGGGTCGATGCTGACGTTGCGGCCCGCGTCCGGCGGCACGATGATCTCCTGCGTGGCCGCGACGCCGCCGGCCAGCAGCGTGGCGTCGACCGGGACCGTCCGCTTGACCATGGCCAGCGCGATCGGCCCCAGCTCGTGATGACGGACCGACGAACCGACCGCGCCCACCTCCTGGCTCTCGAAGATGACCGGCGCGCCGTGCGGCGGCAACGTGTCGACACTGCCGTCGAGGTGCAGGAAGACCAGACGCCGGGGCGGGTGGCCGAGGTTGTGCACGCGCGCGACCGTCTCCTGCCCGCGGTAGCAACCCTTGGTCAGGTGTACGGCCTCGCCGATCCAGCCCACCTCGTGGGGAATGGTCTTGTGGTCGGTGTCGAGCCCGAGGCGCGGCTGGTGACGCTCGATGCGCAGCGCCTCGTACGCCCAGATCCCGGCCATGCGGCCCAGACCCGCGCCGAGCTCGGCGCGCGGGATGTAGCGGTCGCCGTCGGCGGTGGAGATCACGGCCAGTTCGGCGTCGGCGCTGGAGACCTCGACGCGCAGCATGAACCGCATCTTGTCGAGGTAGTCGATCAGCGCTTCGGAGGCGCCGGGCTCCACGTGGGCGAGCACGGCCTCGCCGTCGTCGACCAGCGTGAGGTGGTGCTCGACGCGGCCCTGCAGGTCGAGGATGAGGGTCTGGGTCCACTCCCCCGGCTTGAGGGTGTCGAGCTTGTTGGAGGTCAGATCGTTGAGCCATTTCAGCCGGTCTGCCCCGGAGACGCGGACGATCTCGCGATTGCTGCGGTCGACGACCGCCTCTCCCTTGATCAGCGCGCGCTGTTCGGCGAACAGGTCGCCGTAGTGCGCCGCCACGTCGGCGTCGGGGGCTTCGGCCGCGACCGCGCCGGGGAGATCGAGCAGAGGGCTACGCATGCCTTCCAGGCTATCTGCAGTTGCGGCACAGCCCGAAGACGGTCAGGTGATGGACGTCGGCGACGAACCCGAGCTGGTCGTCCAGCCCTTTGACCAGGCCTTCCGCCATTTCGGGCCCGACCTCCCCGACTTCGCCGCAGCCCCGGCAGACCAGGTGCACGTGGTCGGCGTCGGCGGCCAGGTGGTAGGTGGGCGCGCCGTGGCCGAGGTGGGTGTGGGTGACCATGCCCAGCTCTTCGAGGAGTTCCAGGGTCCGGTAGACAGTGGAGATGTTCACCCCGCGCGCCGTCTCCCGGACCTTGACACAGATCTCCTCCGGGGTGGCGTGCTCAAGGTCCTTGACCGCTTCCAGCACCAGCTGCCGCTGCGGCGTGACCCGGTAGCCCTTGGCGCGGAGTTCCTCGTGCCACTGCGTCTCCGTCATGCCCTGAGAATAATCGCTTGCCCGGGTTCGGGAGCCTCGCATAGCGTCGTCAGCACGCGGAAAGGAGGTGGTCCAAACAATGGTGATTCATAGTTGGGCTAGCGAGGTGGTTGTCCGCTAACGAAGCGGACTCCATTGTCTCGCGTCGTTTCGGCGAAATTCGAGGCAACCACCGGGGCCCCGCGGCTGCTGGGGGGCGGGAGGTCCATCCCGACCCATGGCCCATCCAGCCCGCCCGCTCGAGCGGGCGGAGCCTGCCCGGGGCCCTTTCGCCTTTTCTCTCCTAGTGCTCGCTCCGCCAGGGGATGCCGAGCTTCTCGCAGGACTCGCGGTAGAGCGTCACGACCGCCTTGCGCACCTGGGGACGCTCGGTCAGCGTCTCCCCCCACGGCACGTTGAGCTTCTCGCCCCCGTCGATCGTGAACTCGATCGCCTCCGCCGTCACGTCACTCGTGACCGCCTCGGTGGCCTCGGGCCGCCCGCCCAGCCCGCGCACGATGATGAGCGCGTCGTCGGTGTGGTCGTCGTTCATGTGGCGCTTGATCGCCTCGACGACATCAGGGGTGAAAGGGGTAGTCATATCCGCTCAAGCTACCTTCTTCAGCTCCGCCGACATATGGGACGTCAGCGGGTGTCCGGCGGCGGCCATGTCATAGGCCCACATGAGGTTCCCGTTGACCAGCCCGTAGATCCTTTGCCCCGCCGTGTATTCCTTGGCCGACTCCGTCCGCGCCACCACGTCGGTGCGCAGCTCGATCTTGTGGAAGACGACCTCGCCCAGGTAGATCTCCACGATGCCCGTGGGATGCGCCAGCACCACCTCAAGCTGCCGCTCGGGCCGCGCCCGCCAGTAGCCCGACTCGGTGGCCAGCGGCCGCACCCGGTTACCGTCCTCGTCGAGCAGCCAGGTCCGGCTCACGTACTCCAGGAACGGCTTGCCGTTGTGCCCGAACTCGATCTCCTGCCCGAAGTTGAAGCTCTCGATCGTGGGATATCCGCCCACTCCGGCGCCTTCCCACCTGCCCAGCAGGAAGGAGATGTGCTCAAGATCGGGGTGTGCCTCAGGGGTTTCCATGCCGCCCAACATTACTCTCCGTCGCCCGCCGTTCCCGGGGTACGGCATGCCCTCGCACCCCGCCCGTGGGTGCGGTTCTGAGGGCCGGCGGAGGAGGCGTAGGGTGGCCTGCATGGCACGATCACTGGTGATCAAAGTGACCGCGGGGGCCGACGCCCCCGAGCGGTGCAACCAGGCCTTCACCGTCGCCGCGGCCGCCCTGGCCAGCGGTGTTTCCGTATCCCTCTGGCTGACCGGCGAGGCCTCCTGGTTCGCGTTGCCGGGCAGGGCCAAGGAGTTCAGCCTCCCCCACGCCGCCCCCCTGACCGACCTGCTGGACGTGGTCCTGGCCGCCGGCCGCGTCACGGTCTGCACCCAGTGCGCCGCCCGCCGCGAGATCACGGTGGACGACCTCATCGACGGCGTGCGCATCGCCGGAGCCCCCGCCTTCGTCGAGGAAGCGGTGGCGGAGGGCGCTCAGGCGCTGATCTACTGACCTTCGATCCGCCCCAGCGCCTCGGCCGCCGCCCGCCGGTAGCGGTCGTCCAGGTGCGCGTCCCAGTGGGTCACCCGGGCGGGGCCGGAGGCGATGGTTTGGAGCGCGGGCACCGCCTCGGCCGCCGCCTTCCCCAGCCACCCCAGCGCCTCGACCGCCCGCAAGCCCTCGCTCGGGTAGGTGATGGTGTCATCGGGCAGCGGCCGGACCGTGACGGCGGCCAGAAGCGGCTCGACGAGCCCGTCGGCATCACCGGTGATCGCCCACAGCGCCCGCGCGATGCCCACCCGGTCCCACCGGAAGCCGTCGACCTCGTCGTCCAGCAAGGCCCGCAGACGCGGCGCCGCGCCCGCCGCCACCGGCCCGAGGTCTTCCAGCAGCGGCGCCAGATCACGTGCGCTGTGACCGCTTTCCGCCAGGCGTGCCGTGATGATCGCGACCACGTCGCCGGGATCGCCGGTGATCCGCCAGAGCGCCCACGCCGCGTCCGGCCGCTCCGACTCGTCGTCCAGCACTCCCCTGACGTGCGGCACCGCCTCCGCGGCGGCAGGCCCGATCGCCCCCAGAAGCGGCAGCACGATGATCGAATACCCGTAGCGCGGGAACTTCGTCGTCAACGCCGGGAGCAACGGCGCCGCCGCCTCGCCCCAGTCCACCAGGGCGTAGATGACCTCGACCAGATCGAAGCCGCGGTTCCCCCTCAGTTCGGGACCGCGCAGGAAGGCGTCCAGGCCCGTCAGCAGCCGGTCCGCGTGCGGGGCCATCGCCCGGACCGCCTCGGCCAGGAAGTCGGCCTGTTCCGCCGACACCTCGCCCGCCTCGGCGACGATCTCGACCAGGCCGGGGAAGTCGCCGGGATAGGTCTCGGGCGCTCTGTCCACAAGGATGGGGACAAGTTCTCGCGCGGCCGTACGCCAGCGCAGCACCGCGTCCTTGACCTCTATCTGGCCCCAGCCCTTGAGCCGCTCCCTGGTGGCCAGCTCGACCGCCAGCGCGCGGTGCCACTTCTCGGACTCCTGGAAGGCGTCCCACAGCCGCAGCTCCGGCGGCAGCCGCTTGAAGACGGGGTCGCCGACGGCCGCGACCCGCACGGCCTCGGGATCGGGCTCGGACACGTCCGCCCTGGCCAGTCCCGCGGCGGCCGCCACGCGTAAGACGGGGTGCTACAGGGACCGGAACCACTCCACGTTCTCGCGGGCGGCGAGCATCCCGACGGCCAGCACCGCCGCGGCCCGCACGTCCAGGTGTCCTGTGGAGGCACGCGCCTTCAACGGGCCGACGCTCCGGGCGGCGCCGTCGGGCAGCCGGCTCAGCAGGTACGCGGCCCTGATGGCGACCTTCCGCTTCGGGTCGTCCAGCAGCCGGATCGGCGTCTCCAGAGCCGCCAGCATGCCCGCCCGCGCCACTGCCGCGTGGTCGGGCTCCGGCGGCAGATCAGGGTCGCGGAAGTCGTCCAGGGCGCCGGTGCCGTCGGCCACCTCGGCCAGGAGCCTGAGGATCAGCGCCCGGCGCGGCAGCCCCGGGATCGCGAGCTGCTCCATGAGGTAGGGCACCAGCCGGCCGGCATATTCCCGGACCTCCTTAGAGGAGTGGCCGGTGAAGCACTTGCGCCACAGGTCCCACACGTCGAGCCGCGGGGCCTCCGCACCGGTCAACGGGGCAGGACGGCGGAGAGGCGTTCGGTGCGCAGGGCCTCGTACCAGCGGTCGTCCAGCGGCGGGAGGTCGCCGGCCGACCAGGTCAGCAGGAGGTCGGCCAGGGCCGGGTTGCGGGCGAGGGCGGGGCCGTGCAGGTAGGTGCCGACGACGTGGCCGGCGTAGCAGCCCTCGAAGCCGTTGCCGTTGCCCACGCCGGTGACGACCTGGGACAGCGGCTTGACGCCGGGGCCAAGCTGGGTGACGCCCATGTGGTTCTCGAAGCCGGTCAGCGTGGGCAGGTTGAGCGCGCTGTCGACCTCGGCGACGAGTTCGCCCACGGCGCGGGCGGGGCCCCGGGTGCTGCTGATGTCGAGGACGCCGATGCCGTCGACCGGCTGGCCCTCCTCGCCGCCGAAGGTGGATCCCATGATCTGGTAGCCGGCGCAGACGGCCAGCATGGCCGCCCCTCGGGCGATGGCGCGGTGCAGGCCGCCGTCGCGGCGCAGCCGTTCAGCGGCGAGGATCTGGGGGCGGTCCTCGCCGCCGCCGATGAGGTAGATGTCGCCGGTCTCCGGCACGGGGTCGGCCGAGCGTACGTGGACGACCTCGGCGTCGATGCCCCGGCGGCGGGCACGCTGCTCCAGCACCAGCGCGTTGCCCTGGTCGCCGTAGGTGCTGAGCAGGTCGGGGTAGATCCAGACGATGCGCAGGGTGCTGTCAGACGGCACGGCCGAACTCCGATCGGATCTGCTGGAAGGCGGTGTAGTTGGCGATCACGTCGACCCGGCCGGGCGGCTGCGCGGCGAGGGCCTCGGAGAAGGTGTCGGCCAGCACGAACGGCACGTCGGCGACGTCGAGCCGCAGCGCCAGGTCGAGCCGGCGCTCACCGGTGACGAACACCGGCCGCCCGCGCAGGATGCGGTAGTCGACGTCCCAGAGCCAGGAGGTGTCGCGGCCGTCGGGGCCCTGGGCGTTGACCGACAGGATGATCGGCAGCGCCGGGTCGGAAACGTCGAAGGCCTCCAGCCAGCCTGCCGGGTTCTTGGCCAGGAGCAGGCGGGCGTGGCGGCCGTCGCGCTCGACGGTGGTGTAGCGGCCGGCCACGGAGGTGACCTCGCGCAGCCTCGGCAGGGCGCGCTCGACCGGCAGCCCGAACGCCTCGGCGACGGCCAGGGCCATCGCGGCGTTGGAGCGGTTGGCGGCGCCGGGCAGCTGGATGTCGAGCACCCAGCGCTGGCCGCGCGGGTCGATCACGGCGTCGTCGTCGAGGATCCACTGCGGCTCGGGCCGGTGGAAGGTGCACTCGCGGCAGGCCCAGTGCCTGTCTTTACGATCGAGCGGCCCGCCGCACTCGGGACAGCACCAGCTGTCCTCCTTCCAGCGCTGGCCGCCGGAGACCCAGGTGACCTTGGCGGCGGTGGAGGCGCCCCAGGTGACGAGGGGGTCGTCGCAGTTGGCGATGACGTGGGTGGGTTTGCCGGACAGGGCCCGCCGCCACTTCTGGGCCAGCAGCCAGATCTCGGCGGCGCGGTCCATCTGGTCGCGGCTGAGGTTCATGAGGCAGACGACGCCCGCGCCGGTGGTGTCGAGCACCTCGGGCAGGTACTTCTCGTCGACCTCCAGCACACCGTAGGGCGCGTCCTTGTGCTGCGACAGCGCGGAGACGTGCCCGGCGGGCATGTTGGCGCCGTAGGCGTTGGTGGCCACCTCGCCCATCTCCAGCAGCGCGGAGGTGATCAGCCGGGTGGTGGTGGTCTTGCCGTTGGTGGCGCTGATGAGGGCCAGCCTGCGGTCGCGCGCCAGCTGGCGCAGCAGATCGGGCTCCAGCATGAGGCCCACGCGGCCGCCGATCACCGAACCGTCGCCACGTCCGGTCATCCTGGACAAGGTGGCGGCACTGCGCCCCAGGGCACTCGCGAGCTGAGCCCGCAGGGGAAGCTGGGTCATGGTTATGGATCCTAGTCAAGGCTGGCCGGTCCTCGGCGTCACCGCCGGATTCCCGCCGTGGACGGGCGGCCGGGGATCGGGACAACCGCCCCACAAGCCCTTTTTGCCGGTACGCGCCAGCTCCGCCTGCTGCCGGAACTCCTTCTCGTACGCCACATTCGGCCACACGCGAAGAAAGAAGGCGTTCCCCTCGGCCAGCTGGCTCTCGTTCACCAGCACACCCCGGGCATTCCACACATAACGCAGCTGCCGCCGGTAGTCGTCGAACTTCCGCTCGTCGAAGGCGATGGTGACGATCGACCCCCGGGGCGCCAGCTTCAGCAACGCGTCCGTCGACTTCTTGGCCCAGCACTGCGGCGACGGGTGCATCTCGGGCGCGTCGATCCCGATCAGCCGGACACGCTGCTCACGCCCCGCGTACTGCCCGTCGACCGGCGAGACCACCATCGTGTCGCCGTCGCTCACCCACACGACCCGCGCGCTCTCGACCGGCGGCGGGCTCGCGGGCACCAGCCCGGAAATGGGCGGCCTGACGAAGGTGTCGGCCAGCACCCACACCGCGCCCAGCGCGGCCACAACCAGCAATATTCCGATCACGGTCAGTCGCACACGGGCAGACCTACCCAGACTCGGCGAAGGTGATCTCGGGCGCGCCGCCATTCTCGAACGGCAGCACGAACCGGCGCGGCCACGACAGCACGCTCTCCAGCCACCCCGCGCCCATCATCTGCCCGACGTGCCGCAGCCGCGCGGCGGTCTCGATCCCGATCGCGACGGTCAGGATGTCGCGCTGCACGGCCTCGTTCTCGTCGTCGCCCAGGATGACCCGCCACGCCAGCGCCCGGTTGTGGTCGATCTCCATCGACAGCGGGTGGTGGCGCAGCGCCTTGGCCCGGTGGCCGAGCAGCTCGCTGCGCACGAGTTCGGTGGAGGCTCCGGTGCCGAACAGCGCGTATTCCAGCGGCGGCGCGGGCGCGCGCAGGTCGGGCGCCGGATGCCCGAACGGGAAGAGCCTGTCCACCTCGTGCAGCCACCGCACCTGCGGGATCACCCACGACGGCCCCGGCCGCTCGCCGCCGCTCTCGGCCGCGTTGAGCAGCTTGGCCGCCGTCTCCGCCGCGTTCTCCACCAGAAGCGCCGGGTCGAACCAGCTCCGCAGCGCCCACGCCCGCCTGCTGACCGCCCGCTCGACCAGGGTGGCCAGCAGGCACTCGCGCCGCCTGGCCGGCACCTCGGCCCAGACCCCGGCCAGCGCGCGCGGCACCCCGGGCAGCGGCCGGTTGCCGACGAAGGCCAGCACGACGGTGTCGCACCAGATGCGCAACCACGCCCACTCGGGCGCGCCCGCGAGCACGTCCGCCTCCCGCAGCTCCACGAGCGTGCAGGCCTGTCCGGTACGGCACGCCGCCCCGCAGGCCGCCGAGCGCCGCCCCCGGATCGGCGGCGGCGGTCCCGGCAGCACCTTCTCCCGCGACTCCCCGAGCGGCACCATGATCCGCAGCGGCCGGTCCATCCCGTCGGCGAACACCGCGGCCGCGCCCGGCTGCAGCGAGACGACCTGGCGGGACTGCTCGTCGCTGAGGTTCATGGCGGCGCCGACGAGCTGCCTGTCGTCCTCGGCCGGCAGCCGGTGCACGACCTTGAGCGCGGTGTTCTTGACGACGTCGGAGACGAGCTTGGTCGGGATCTGCTCGGCCACGACGATGCCCTCGCCGTACGCGCGGATCTCGGCGAGCATTCCGGCGAGCAGTTCGACGGCGTGGGTGGAGGCGCGGCCCGCGCCGCGGTCGCGCAGCAGCCGGTGCGCTTCCTCGATCACGATCACGTGCCGCAGCCCGCCGGACTTCTCGCCTCGGGCGCGCATCCGCAGGTGCTCCACGATCCGGATGATCAGCGTGCCCATGAGGAACGCCTTGTCCTCGTCGTTGGCCACGTCCTCGATGGCCAGGACGACGTTGCGTTCGAGCAGGCCGCCGATGTCCGCCGGGTGGCCGCCCTCGAAGAAGCGCCCGGCCGAGCCGACGCGCAGCGAGCGCAGCCGCAGCGAGATGAAGCCCTCGACGTCGGCCTGGACCTCGCGGCCGTAGCCGATCTCCTGGATGACGTCCATGGCGTGCTGCTGCAGCTGCTCCAGCGTCGGCACGCTGGGCGGGACCTTCGAGCCTGGCACCGCGCCGCCGGTGACGACGTCCCAGCCGGTCGCCTCGTAGACCCGCTGCAACGCCAGCGACATGATCTGCGGGAACGGCTCCTCGGCGTCGAAGGCGGCCATGAACAACGCCCGGATCATGTCGATGTGCGCCTGCACCGGGTAACCGGGCTCGGGCTCCAGCGGGTTCACGCTGAACGGCACGCTGTCCGGCGCCGACGGGTTGATCACGGTGACCGGGGTGTCGATCCGCCCGGCCATGGCCTGGTACTCCGACTTGGCCGGTTCGATGGCCAGCCAGGGGATTCTGGTGGCGCTGAGCTGTTCGAGCAGGTGCCGGACGGTCTGCGACTTGCCGGAGCCGGTCGCGCCGGTGACGAAGGCGTGCCGGTTGAGCGTGGCCAGCGGCACCCGGAACGCGCCCACGCCGCGGTCCTGGCCGTCGAGGATCTCGCCCAGGTCGAGCTCGCCCGCCTCGGAGGCTTCCGAGGTGACGTCGAAGAATCCGGCGTCCAGCACGCGCAGGCCGGGCACCTCCCGCCTGGGCAACCCGGCGAGCGCCGCCAGCGCGCCCGCGGTGGCCGCGAACGGCGCGGCGGCGCCGTCGCCCGGGTCCTGCAGGTTCAGGCTGAGTGCCTCGGGCAGCGCGTAGACGGCGCCGGCGGCGCTGCGCAGCCGGTAAGGGTGGTGGCCGATCTCGACCGAGCCGACCAGGACGGGTGCGAGCTGGCGCAGCTCGTCGGCGGTGGCGGCTCCGGCCAGCGCCCTGACGTTCCACAGCCCGGCCTCGCGGAAGGCGTCGAGCTCCTGCATCCGCCTCTCGGCGCGCTCGGCGTCGAACCTGGAGCGCTCGGAGGCGTCGCCGTACTGCCTGAGGACGTTGAGCTGGGTGCGCAGGTGGGCTACCTCCGCGTCGAGCATGTCGGTCGGCTCGGCCACCAGCAGCCAGGCGAACGGCCGCGACATGAGCGTGACCAGCGTCGACTCGAACAACGTGGGCCGCTTCAGCTCGTCGGGGTCGTACTCCCTGCGCGCGTTCAGCGGCGGCGCCTGGCGTCCCGGGCAGGGCATCCACACCAGGTCGGACAGGTCGGCCAGGCACTCATCGCCCAGCTGCACGCCCCTGGCCCCGCCGGGGAACAGCAGCGGCTGCGGTCCGCGCGCACCCTCTGGCCCCGGGGCGCGGCGCGGCTGACGGGGCGGCGACAGCGGCCCGGCGTTGGTGATCAGCTCAAGCGGCGCGCCGGAGCCGCGCGAGAGCCAGCCGATGACGAACGGCCGCTGCCGCTGGGCCGCCGAGAGCACGGCCGGCAGGATGGAGACGAAGTCCCACTCCGCCGATGAACTTCGCGAGGGTGCGGCGATCGACTGGATTCTGTACCAGGGTCCGCTTAGTTGCATCTCATCCCCCACAGATGGTTCTTAGTAAAGTCCGCCTCCATTCGGCGTGTGGACCGGTCATTTGGGAAGGTCCTTACCTCTCCTTGCGCCAGTCCAGACGGGGCGGGGGCGGGCCGAGGTTCGGGGGCGGCTCTTCGCCGGGGTCCTCGTTGCCGTTCTGCGCCAGTACGGCGTCGCGGACGTCCTCCAGCTCGCCAAGCGTGGTTTTGGGGAAGGTCAGTATCGCGGGATTGGCGTCGGCCAGGCGGACCCGGCGGCCCTCCGCGGTGGCGTCGGTGACGATCACGGAGGTCGTCGGCAGCTGCTGCAACTGGTGCGGCTCGACCAGGAACTCCCGCGAGCGCTGCAGCACCCGCTCCTTCTCGCCGATCTTGGTCGCGGTCCTGCCCCACTCGGTCGACTCGGTGATGTCCCCGGCCAGGTCGGTGCGGTTGTCGTCGCGCTCCTCCGTCGACTCCTCCACCTGGGAGATCGTCGAGGTGTAGCCGCCGTCGAGCCCCGGCACCGAGGCGCTGATCGTCTCGGTGAGCTGGGCCAGCTCCAGCCGGTGCTCGGTGCCGACGTGCTCGCTGGCCACCCGCGCGTCCTCGGCGTTGCCCAGCCGCATGAACGCCACCGCCGCGTGCCCGCGCCCGAGCCGCTCCCTGACGGTGGGGGTCAGCGAGCGGTAGGTCAGCACGAGGCCGGTGCGGGAGGTCTCGCAGGCGTCCATGAGCCGGTCGAGCACGTCGCCGCGGAGCTTGTCAGCGCCCGCGACGATGATCGTGTGGTACCAGGGCCGCTCGGAGGCGGGCGACTGGCGCAGGATGTGGGTCAGCGCCGTGGCCACGTACGTGCCGAGGACCCGGTTGCCGAACACGCCCGCCTGGCGGTCCATGCTGACCACGCGCAGGCGCGCGGGCGGCAGCCGTACGGCCTGGGTGCCGAGGGTTTCGAGCTTGCGCAGCTGTGACTCCAGCGCCCACGCCCGCTCGATCACCACGCGGTCGCTGACGCCGCGCCCGAACAGCGTGCCGATGCGCTCCAGCTGCGTCGCGGTGATCAGCCCGAACCTCAGGTCATCGCGCGGGTCGCCCACCTGGGCCAGCGCCCGCAGCGCCGCGGTGACCTGGCTGATCGTGGCGTTCTCGCCCAGGACCTCCAGCACCCGCTCCAGGATGGCGTTGTCGAAGCTGAGGTCGCGGGTGGTGCGGTGCTCCTCGCTGACGCTGACCACGTGGGCCAGCACGTCCGCGAACGCCTCGGGCTTGAGCGTCGCCCCCAGGTCCAGCCGGGGCAGGTCGACGGGCAGCACCCAGACGAGCGGGTCGTCGCCGCCGCGCCTGGCCAGCTCGATGAGGTCCTTGGCGATGGCGCCCTCGGACAGGTCGAGCACGGTCAGGTGCCCGCCGCTGTAGAGCCGGGTGGCGCCGATCAGCGTGATCAGCGCCGACCATCCGGGCAACGTCCCGCCTGCCACGTCGATGCGGTCGATCTCATCCGGTACGGCTACCGCGTACCAGTTGACCTGCCGGTCGTGGCGGTCCTTGACCTCCTGCCACTCGCGGTAGCGCTGGGCGTGCTCCTCCTGGGCGCGGAACAACTCCTTGTCACGTTCCTGACGCACCCGGTCGTCGCGCGCCTGTTGCTCCAGGACCCGGTAGCGCACCGCCCGGTCGCCCTGCAGCAGCGCGTAGCTGCAGATTCCGGCGACGCCGCCCGCGGCCACGAACCCGATCAGCGCGAACGACCAGTCGAGGTAGCCCAGCAGCGCGAGGGCGAAGATGAGCAACGTGAGAAAGATCATGAAGATGCGGAAGATCCGGACCGGCCGGTTGAGCAGATCCTCCTGGAGCTTCTCGCGCCGCAGCAGCTCAGTGTCGACCCGGGCCTGTTCCGCGGCGTCGGCGGGATCGCCGGTGTCGCCGATGGGCGAAGGCCGCTTCGGCGGGGGGCCGGGGTCGGGGTGCAGCAGGACGTACTGCCAGCCCAGGTAGATCCGGTCGGCCTGGAGCTGCGCATGCTCGGGATGCACGTCCGTCACGTGACCCTCCGGCTGCGATATGTCCTTGTCCCGCGGCGACCTCGTCGTCGGCCGCTCGTGACAGCGTAAGAGCTAGAACCCCTATTCGGGCAGGGTTCCCGCCAAATCCATCACAGGGATGGGACCATTGCGGCAGATGGTACAAGCGCGACCTATTACCATCCTTGTCCATGACGGAACCCTCCGGCGCGCCAAGCACCCCCAAACGCCCGGTTGTGGTGCCCGCGATCGGTTTGGTCATCCTCACCGCCGTCGGCGTCACCGCCCTGCTCGGCGGTCTGGACACCACGCCGGACAAGCCGCCGCCCCAGATGGCCGCCGGCCAGAAGATCGACCAGGGCCTGTACGAGACCGAGTTCGTGGAGGCCAGGATCACCGTCCAGCGAGCCGCCAGCAAGTTCGCGGAGGACCGGCGGTATCTCGACATCCTCTTCAAGGTCACGAACAAGAGCGACACGACGATCCCGACCGGCATGGGCGCCGGCTCGACGGGCGCCGGCACCGGCTTCGCCAGAACGCTGATCAAGATGACGCCCGAGATCAAGTCGCAGTGGGGCGCACAGGCCTTCATCCCCTCGGGTGAGGACGGCAAGAGCTCCCAGCTGCATCCCGGGGTCCCGTCGAACGTGACCGTCCGCTACGAGCTGGACAAGGCGGCCCAGGCTCCGCCCGAGGTGGCCCTGAGCCTGTCCAAGCTGGAGAAGACCGAGCACCCCCTCTTCCGCACGACGAATTGGATGCCTGTCGAAAAGGAAGACCCCTTCACCAGAAAGCGCACCATCGAAGCGCTCTACACCATCAAGGCCCCGGTGAAGCAGGAGGGGGCGCCGTGACCGCGACCGACCAGCGGCCGGCGGCCTCGCGCAGACGCCGCGCGCCCGCCCGCGGGGGCGGTTCCAAGGTTCTCGGCGCCATCGTGGGCCTCGCGCTGGCCGCGGGCGCCGTCGGACTCCAGACCTTGGGCCTGAGCGCCGACGAGATGTCGATGCCGCTCGTGAGCGCCGGAGACAAGGGCGAGGAGGTCGCCACCGGGCGGTTCACCATCCGGGTGGACGGCGTGAAGACGGCCAAGTCCATTCGTGTGGCGGACAAGACCGCCGTCACGGGCAATGTCTTCCTGGTGGTCGAGACCTCGGCGACCGTGCCGCAGGAGCCCTTGAAGATCCGGCCGCCCGTTCTGGTCGCCGACGACGGTCGGCGCTTCGACACCACGGACAAGGTCGACAGGAGCAAGACGCTGGCGAACGTGTGGAGCCAGCCGGGCTGGTGGACCTCGGGCGTGTTCGTGTTCGACGTGCCCGCCGACGCGCTGGCCGGTGCCAAGGCCTCGTTCGTCGCGCCCACGAACGCCTTCTACAGCGAGCCGACGTTGCCGGCGGCCGAGGTCGACCTGGGCATCGACGAAGCTGCGGCCAAGCAGTTCGCGGCCGCCCCTCAGGACGTGTACACGCTGGGCGAGAAGAAGTAGACGATGAGCACGAACGATTCAGAGCGCGACTGGTTCGCCCCGCCCGCCGGCCAGCCCCCGCAACGTCCGCAGCCGCCGGCGGCTCCGATTCGGCGTCCGGGGCGCCGGGCCACCGCACCGACGCCACCGCGCCCCCGGCCCGGGATCCACGCCGACCAGCAGGTGTGGCCGCCCGCTCCCGCCGAGCCGACCGACAGCTCGACGCAGCCCATCCCGGCCATCCCGAGCGCGGGCCCGTTGCCTCCGAGGCCGCCGCAGCCGCCGTGGACCCCTCCGGAGGAGACGCCGCCCGCCGCCGCGCCGCCGCCCAGGTCGCGCCGCCTCCTGCTCGGCGTCGGGGCGGTCGTCGCCCTGGTGGTGGCCCTCGGCGCGCCGACCGCCGACCGGTACCTGTTCTACAAGAGCGGCCGCCCGAGCCCGACCGTGCACCTGGCGGAGCCCGGCCAGACGCTCACCTACGAGCACGTGTCCTGGAAGTCGGCGATCGAACCGACCACCGCGCCTCCGGGCAGCAGGCACAACACCCCCGACAAGCAGTGGTTGAAGATCACCGTCACCCGTTCCGCCACCGACGACACCGGCGCCGTGCTCACCGCCAAGCCGGAACTCAAGCTCAAGGACGCCGGCGGGCGGACGTGGATGGCCGAGATCTACGAGGACAACACCCCGACCGAGAAGCACGAGGTCGGCAAGGAGTACAGCTACCTGGCCATGGCGGTCGTCCCGGCGGCGGTCGGCAAGGAGGTCCAGCTGAACCTGGAGCCGAACATCACCTACCGCATGGACACCCCGACGGAGAAGCTCTTCGCCCCGGACGAGGAGAACCTGGACAAGGACCGCCGCAACGATGTGATCGTCTTCAGGCGGTGATGTCCTCGCCGCGGGCCCTGGCCCTGGTCGCCGCGATGTCGAAGGTGGCGGCCAGCAGGCAGTAGGTGAGCACGGTCACCAGCAGGTTCTTGACGAAGTCCACGGGCCAGCTGACCCACAGCCACATGTAGGGCGTGGGCGAGCCGATGAACGTGCTGACCGCCCTGTCCAGATAGTCCGCGCCGACGCGGATGCCCACGAACAGCACGCACATCAGCCCGAAGAGCGTCGCACCGCCCTTGACCGTGACGCGGAAGGCGTTCACGACCGGGACCCAGCGCTCCTGGAATCCGCCGACCATGCGGTTGACCGACCGCTGGGTGACCTCGTGCGAGCCCTCCAGCCTGTCGACGCCGCCCGCCAGCCGGGTGCCACGCACTGCCCGCCGGGTGTCGTCGACCGTGCCGCCGAACACCAGAACGGCGACGGCCAGCCAGGTGAGCGGCATGACCAGGGCGTCCACGATGAAGGGCCACGTCTCGCCCAGCCAGCCCCAGAACGCCTCCAGGCCGGGGACGCTCTCCTTGGCCTGGGCGACGATGTCCCCCGCCTCGGAGACCACGACGCGGTGCTCGGCCCAGTCGGCACGCAGCGCGCCGAAGGTGAAGACCGCGTTCAGGCCGCAGAACATGAAGGCGAACTCGGCGAAGGCGGTCGCGACACCGGCCAGCTTGCCGCCCCCGCGCTCGACCCGCCGCTCGAACAACATCCGCAGCCCCAGTGCCACCGCCATGGCGGCCAGCGACACCCGCCAGTCGAGACCGACCAGCCCGCCGCGGAACGTGACCTCTTCCTCCGTGCCGTTGGCGATGTTGCCAAGGATGATGTTGTAGAAGTTGTCGTCCAGGTTGTGCAGCGAGTCCATCGCCAGGAAGGCCGCGGCGTCGGGCTTGTACAGCTCCCAGGCGAGATAGATGACCGCGAACGCGGGGGCGATCCGGTTCAGTGACGACCAGAACGACTCGTCCTCGGCCCCGTCGGCCCGGCGCGCGGCGCTCTCCCACATGGCGGCGCGCAGGGAGAGCATCATCCCGGTGATGACGGTCATCGCCAGCATGACGATGATCGTCATGAGTGTGATGGTCGCCACCAGGCGGGCCTGGCGGAAGTCGCCGTGGGAGATCTCGGTCGCGATGTAGAGGAGCGCCCAGCGGGCCGCCTCGCCCGCGGAGAACCACAGGACCAGCGGCAACGCGCACTTGCCCGCCAGACGCAGGGTGTGCAGGGGCAGCGAGTACGGCGAGGGCACTCGCTGAGCCGGTGTCGGCCCGGGTTGAGGGGGTGCCACCACACCAGACGATCCGGACATCTGCAGAATCGTAGCGGTCTGTCATGGATGGGCGCATCCACATCGCGGAATGCCGCCAATCAGTTGATTGTTCAACCGTCCATGACGCTTCTCAACGAGATCGAGCGTTACCGCTACGCCGAGCGGTTGCTTGGCCAGCGGGACGCGCTCGGAGCCCTGTACATGCTGGAGCCGCTGCTCGACGAGCACGGCGACGACCCCGGCGTGCTCCTGCTCGCCGCCCGCGCCTATTTCCACTCCGCCCAGCTCGGCCGCGCCCAGAAGACCCTGGGCACGCTGGTCGAACGCGACCCGAGCGACCACTATGCCCGGTTCCTGCTGGGCCGCACGCTGGAGCGGGCGAGCAAGCCCGAGCAGGCGCTGCCGCACCTGCGGATGGCCGCGGCCATGGCCGCCGAGCCCGACTACGCCGACTCGGTGACGCGAGTCGAGCGGAAGCTGTCCTTGTAGTTCATCAACAGGTGAAACGCGCCGCCCGCGAGCAGGCCCCAGAAGGCCGAGCCGACGCCGAAGAAGGAAACTCCCGAGGCGGTCACCACGAAGGTGACGGCGGCGCTCTCCACCCCGGCCCTGAACGCCGCCGTGATCGAGGCGGCCAGCGCGCCGAGCAACGCCAGACCGGCCACCGCCTCGATCAGCACCGGCGGGGCCAGCAGGACCAGTGCGACCGCCAGGCCAGAACCGAGGCCCAGGACGACCATGGAGATGCCCGAGGTCAGCGAGGCGACCCAGCGGCGCGCCGGGTCCTCGTGGGCGTCGGGCCCGGCGGCGAGCGCCGCCGAGATGGCGGCCAGGTTGATCGCGTGGCCGCCGAGGAAAGCCCCTGCGGCGGTGCCTGCCCCGGTGGTCAGCAGCACCTCGCCGAACGGCGGGCGGTAGCCGTACCCGGACAGGACGGCCATGCCCGGCACGTTCTGGGAGGCCATCGTCACCAGGAAGAGCGGCAGCGCGATGCCGACCATGGCGGCGCCGGTGAAGGCCGGTACGGCCGGCGCCACCACGGGCGCCGCGTCGAAGGTGAGTGAGGGCATCGACAACTCTGTCACCACGATCGCCACGACGGCGGCGGCCAGCGCGCCCGGCACCGCCCACATGCGGGCGAACCGGTAGAGCAGCGCCCAGATCACGATCACCGGGATCGCCATGAGCGGCACCTGCGCGACCGCGGCCACCGGCGCCAGGCACAGCTTGAGCAGGATGCCGGCCAGCATCGCGCCGGCGATCGGCTGCGGGATGCGGGCGATCAGGCGGCCGAGCGCGGGGAACAGCCCGGTGACCATGATGGCCAGTCCGCAGACCAGGAACGCGCCGATCGCCGCGGCGTAGCCGCCGTCCACGGGGCCGGTGGACAGCAGCAGCGCCGCCCCGGGGGTGGACCAGGCGGCGGTGATCGGCATGCGGTGCCGTACAGACAGGACGATGGTCGTGACGCCCACGGCCACGCAGAGGGCGAGCAGGCCGGAGGCGGCCTGGCGGGAGTCGGCGCCGACGGCGCGCAGCCCGGCCAGCACGACGGTGAACGAACTGGCGAAGCCCACCACCGCGGTCACGATGCCGGCGATGACCGGCCTCAGGATGGTTCGTTCCATTTATGGAACAGTAGTGAACTCGACGGCGAGAGGGCAAGATGGGCGGCATGGAATCCCGGCCGGCGCTCGACGGCGACCCGCGCGAGGTGGGCCAGCGCGTACGCAGGCTACGGGAGGCCCGCGGCGTCTCCCTGTCGGAGCTGGCCAGACGGGCCGGCATCGGCAAGGCCACACTCTCCGGCGTCGAGACCGGCCAGCGCAACCCCACCCTGGAAACACTCTGGGCGATCACCGCGCAGCTCGGCGTCCCCATCGCCGCTATCCTCGACACCCCAGCGGAACCCCAGGTCATGTACGGCGCCGCCGTCGAGGCCACCCTGCTGGAGGTGTTCGAGGACCAGGAGGTCACCTACGAGCTCTACCGGCTGCGCGTCCCGCCGGGAACCACCCAGTCCTCGCCCGCCCACCACGAGGGCGTCACCGAACACCTCACCGTCTTCCACGGCACCCTGGTCGCCGGGCCGGCGTCCGCGCCGCTGACGGCGGGACCCGGCGACCACATCAGCTGGACCTCCGACGGGCCGCACACCTACCGGGCGCAGGGCCCCGACGTCGTGCAGGCCAGCCTGCTCATCCGCTACCCCGGACGGCAGACCTTGCAGGGCCGGTAGCCCTCCCGCTCGGCCTGGGCCAGCGTGCGGAAGCCGACCCGGTGCGGCGGCGTGATCCGGCGGGCGTTGTGGCAGGTCGGGAAGCAGACCACACCCGTGGTGTCGCTGCCCAGGTAGAAGACGTGGGAACCGGCCAGCTCACGCATCCGCGCCAGGTCCACGCCCTCGCCCGCCAGCACCTCCTCCTTCGCGCTCGCGCCGAAGACGTACTCGCCGGGGACGCCGTCCGAGCGGGTCACCCGGTGGCAGGGGATCAGCAGCGGCACCGGATTGTTGCCCAGCGCGGTGCCCACCGCCCTGACCGCCTTGGGCCGGCCGATCCTGGCGGCGATCCACGCGTACGGGCGTACCTCGCCGCGCGGGATCGTCCGCGCCGCCAGCAGCACGTCGCGCTGGAAGTCGCTGATCCCGCGCAGGTCCACCTCAAGCCCGGACGCCTGGCCCGTGCGCAGCGCCGGCACCAGCCCGGCGGGCGGACGCTCGGCCCGCACCAGCGGACGGCCGAACCGCCGGCGGAACGTCTCGGCGAAGCCGTCGCCGTGGTGCACGTAGGCGATGCCGCGATCGGTGAAGGCCACCGACAGCTCGCCGATCGGGCCCGGCACAAGGGTCCAGCGGGCGGCGATCCGGTCGTAGAGATCGTGCGGCGGCTCCGCGGCCAGTGCCGCGAGTCCGGTGATGATCGGGTCGTGGGTCATCGGGCACCTCCCAGTGTGCGCAGCCGCTTCAGGCCTCGTGAGATATGCGATTTGACGGTGCCCTGCGGGATCCGCATGACCGTCGCGATCTCGCTGACCGGCAGGTCCACGACGTGCCGCAGCACCACGGCCGCCCGCTGGTCGCTCGGCAGCTGGACCAGCAGATCGGCCAGCTCGTCGCCGGTCTCGTGGCGCAGGGCCGCCTCCTCCACACCCTCGCCCGGATCCAGCGTCTCGACCGGCTCGTCGAACAGATGCGGTGGCGGCTTGCGGGACTTGTGCCGGGCGCAGTTGCGCCAGACGTTCATCACGATCGTGACGATCCAGGCGCGCGGCTGCAGCTCGGAGATGCGGTCCTGGTCGTAGTCCGCGAGCGCGCGGTAGGCACGCAGGAACGCCTCGGCCGTCAGGTCCTCCGCATCGGCCCACTTGCCCGTCAGGCGGAGCGCGGTCGAGAACACCAGACCCCGGTAAGCGTTGAAGAGCTCGCCGAACCCCTCGTCGAGGTCGTCGAGCAGCGCTTTGCGCACCGGATCACGGCATTCCATGTCAATCACATTCCATAGAACACCATCGCCTACGCGGAGGTTGCACTCGCCGCGCTCCGGCCCACCACGCGGCGTAACGGCGAGCTACCCGTGAGCCCTCACGACCGGCGCTCGACGGGCGCCCGCCGACGTCGGCGGGGCGGGTAGGGGGGCGGTAGCCGTAACGCATAGAACCGCCCGAACGCAGAGAACCGCCGTAACGCGCGCCGCACAAAAAGGCGGGCCCGCATAGAGCGGGCCCGCCAGGAGGGGGACGGTGACTCAGACGGCGACGGCGAGCTGCGAGACCTCGCCGAGGCGGGCGGAGACGTGGACGTCACGGGTGACGCCACCGCCCGCGATGATGCGGACCGTCCAGTCGCCGGGAGCGGCGAAGAAGCGGAAGATGCCCTCGTCGGACACCACGACCTCGCCGGTGAACTCGCCCGAGTGGTCGAGCAGTCGCGCGTAGGCGGTGCCCGCGCCGGTCACCACGCCCTGGATGACGGCCTGGGTGGACAGGTCGATCCCGGCGGGCAGCGTCGCGGTCTGCTCCGGCGCCGCGCAACCCTGAGATACAACAGACATCAGCGGGCCTCTCCTAGCTCGATCGGTACGCCCACGAGCGAGCCGTACTCGGTCCATGAACCGTCGTAGTTCTTGACGTTGGCCTGGTCGAGGATCTCGTGCAGCACGAACCACGTGTGCGCCGAGCGCTCGCCGATGCGGCAGTAGGCGATGGTGTCCTTGCCGAAGTCGACGCCGGCCTCCCCGTAGAGGGTGCGCAGGTCGTCGTCGGACTTGAAGGTGCCGTCGTCGTTGGCCGACTTCGACCACGGGATGTTGCGGGCGGTGGGCACGTGGCCGGCGCGCTGGGCCTGCTCCTGCGGGAGGTGCGCGGGAGCCAGCAGCTTGCCGGTGAACTCGTCGGGCGAGCGCACGTCGACCAGGTTGAGCTTGCCGATCGCGCTGACGACGTCGTCGCGGAAGGCGCGGATGGAGCTGTTCTGGTCCTGGGCGACGTAGGTGGTGGCGGCCTTGGCCGGCACGTCCTTGACCAGCTCGCGGGAGTCGAGCTCCCACTTCTTGCGACCGCCGTCGAGCAGCCGGACGTTCTCGTGCCCGTAGAGCTTGAAGTACCAGTACGCGTAGGCGGCGAACCAGTTGTTGTTGCCGCCGTAGAGCACGACCTGGTCGTCGTTGGAGATGCCGCGCTCGGACAGCAGGGCCTCGAACCCGGCCTTGTCCACGAAGTCGCGGCGGACCGGGTCCTGCAGGTCGGACTTCCAGTCGATCTTGACGGCGCCACGGATGTGGCCCTTGTCGTAGGCGCTGGTGTCCTCGTCGACCTCGACGAGTACGACACCGGGCGTGTCGAGGTTGGCCTCGACCCAGTCGGCATCCACCAGGACGGCGGAGCGGCTCATTGGGGAACCTCCATTTTGGCGGCGGGCAGTAGACGGCGAATCAGCAGATACATCTCGCAGCCAAGACAGAATCCGAAGGCTGCGTTGAGGAGGGCGGCGAGGAGGGCCGCTGCCGTCGCCACCAGGGCGAGCGGCGTGATCCCGGTGAAGAAACCGATCAGCCCGGCACCCGCGAAGACCAGCCCGACCACCTGCGCGAAGCGTGGCGGGCGGGCGTCTTCCGTCTCCTTCGGAGCGCTCTTGACGAGCGTCTTGAAGAGCATGGTGTACGGCGAGCGACCCGCCGTACCGAGTGCGAAAACCACCGCCTGGGCGGCCAGGAGCCAGGGGCTCTCGGTCACCAGGACTAGGACGAGGACCATTGTCGTGATCGCGGCGCCGAAGCGCAGCGCTCTGGGGTCGGCACGCATCGCTGGATGCTCCTGAAGGGGTCGGGTTGGGGCGGACCTGAATGTCCGCGAGACCGTCCTCAGGCAGCGCGACAGAGCGCGGTGGCCACGCGGCAGAAATCTACCGCGCGCCGCTTCGTCAGCAGCTCTGTCGTGGGGTTCATGTCGATGAGACTACATCGACGTCTCGCCATCTGTCACATCTCGTCCGGCTCCTGAGACACCGCTGTGCCCAAAGCCGCGAGCACGTCAGCCTTCCTGGGCTGCCCCGACGCCGTTTTTGTGATTTTTCCCGACCTATCCAGGACGAGGACCGTCGGGGTGCGCAGAATGTCCAGTTGCCGCACCAGATCCAGCCGGGACTCCGCGTCGATCTCCACGTGCGCCACGCCCGGCACCAGCTCGGCCACCTCGGTCAGGATCCTGCGCGTGGCGCGGCACGGCTGGCAGAACGCGGTCGAGAACTGCACCAGCGTCGCCCGCTCCCCCAGCGGCGCGCCGATCTGCCCTTCCGTCAGCACGTCTGCCGGCTTGTCCGTGGCCGTTTCGCGCATTCTTCCGTCGCGGCGCAGTCGTACCACCCCGATCACCAAGCCCAGCGCCAGTGTGCCGAGCGCCACCCACAAACCCGTCATCGCTCATGGCCAACCATCGCCGGGCCGTGGTTCTTCCCTACGCCTCGGTCTTGGTGTGGACCAGCAGCTTGCCGTCCTGGTCGACGATCCTGATGAACCGGATCGAGTCCAGCGGCAGCTTCGTCTTGAGCTGGAAGACCGGCGGCTTCTCGTAGTTCTCCCGGCTGACCTCCCAGCCGTCCAGCGTCTCCCGCTTGCCGCCCTCGCCGAGCACGATCACCCGGCACTGGGTGCCGACCGCCACGCCGGAGACGGTGAGGTTGAGCTCGGTGCCGCCCTCGGCGGGCACCGCCATGACCGTGGCCTGCCTGGCGCCGTTGGCGCCCTTGAACTCCTTGCCGGCGGGGGCGTTCAGCGTCGCCGCGGTGGGCGACTCCGACGCGCTCTTGCTCGCCGCGATCCGCGGCTCCGGGCTCGCGCTGGCGGCGAAGCCGCTGCTGTCCCGCTGGACGTCGCTGTCCGGGGCGGCCGCCTGGCCGTGCTCGGCGTGCTCCGGGCCCGCGGCCGTCGAGCTGATGGTCTCGCGGCCGACCGTGGTCGTCCAGATCGTGCCGCCGACGGCGATCACCGCGGCGGACGCGGCCACGGCCAGCAGGACACGGCCGCGCCTGCTGCGCTTGGCCCGGTCGTTCAGCAGCCGGTCAAGCACCTGGCGCGGGGGGCTGGCGACCAGTTCCACGTCGCGCTCGGAGACCTTGCCCAAAAAGGCGGTCACGCCTTCGAGCTCCATGAGCTCCGCGCCGCACGCCTCGCACGTGGCGAGATGGGTGTCGATCTCCAGCGCCTCCTCGGGGTCGAGCGCGCCGAGCGCGTGGGCGCCCAGCGACAGCCGTACCTCCTCACAGGTCATCCTCACGGCGCCAACCCCCGCTCTTCCAGCGCCAGCTTCAACGCCCGCAACGCGTAGTAGGTGCGGGACTTGACCGTGCCCGGCGGAATGCCGAGCGTGGCCGATGCCTCCTTCACGGACTTCCCCCGGTAGTAGACCTCCATGAGCACCTCGCGGTGCTCCGGCCGCAGCGCCGCGAGGGCCTCGGCCACGGCCCACGACTCGACGGCCTTCTCCAGCTCGTCGTCTGCGGGGATCACGGCCAGCGCCTCGTCACCCGTCTCGGGCGGCCTGGCCCTCCTCGCCCGGTGCTGATCGACGACGAGATTGCGTGCCACCGTGAACAGCCACGCGCGGATCGGACGCCCGGACAACGCGTCGGGATGCCGCCAAGCCCTCAGCAGCGTCTCCTGCACGACATCCTCCGCCCGGCCGGAATCTCCGGTAAGTCGCAATACGTAGCCATACAGCGGCCCGGCGTGCTCGTCGAAGAGGGTGCGTACAAGCTCCTCGTCGGCGGTGCCAGCTGGACTCACGCCCTCATCACGTACGGCACGGCCAGCCGGTTCACCGGCAGCTTTGTCCTCGCTCACTTCACCCGCGGCCTTGCCCCCAGGTGGTTCACCGGCGGTCTTGTCCCCGCTCACGTCACCCGCGGCTTTGTCCCCACCCACCGCGCCAGCTTTGTCCCCACCCACGTCGCCGGTGGCTTTGTCCTCATCCACGGAGCGGCACGTTCTTTCCCTCGGCCGAGAGCTCCAGCCCGTCGGCCACGCTCTTCACGCCCGTCACCTTCACGTCGAACGGCAGCTTGCCCTTGAACGGGATCGTGTAGGTGACGAACTGCGCGAGCTGGCTCGGCACGCCCTGGATCTTCGTGGCGACGAGCTTGATGCCGCCGTCGGTCATCTCCACCTTCAGCTCGGCACTGAACTTCACCTTCTGCCCGCCGAACGGCACCTCACCCGAGGCGACCAGCCGCTGCCCGTTGCCCGAGATCTTCACGCCGGGCGGGGCGAACTTGTCGATCGTCGCCCTGTTCACGGTGCCGCTGACGGTCAGCCGTTCGGCGCGGACGTCCGCGGTGTTCTGGATCACGTCGGACAGCGGCGCGGTGACCCCGTAGGCGACCCCGTGCAGGTTCCGGATGGGCACACCGCTATAGGTGAGCGTCCCCAGGTCGAAGCGGACCTCGGGATAGCGGCCCGCGAACGCCTGGGTCAGGAACGGGATGCCCGCGATCGTCACCGTGGGCGTGCCACTGAGGTCGGCGGCGGCCCCGATCCGGTTGGCCAGGTCACGCTGGACGCCGGCCACCGCGACCCGGTCGACGGCGACAAGGAGAACGATCAGCACGATCAGGAAAATGACCAGCTTGCGCATCGGGCTCCTTTGACACGGGGGACATTGAGCTTACCGACCAGTGCCCGGAAATAGCGGGAGATCACCCGCCCGCGAACGGCGGCAGAACCTCCACCGTCACCCCCTCGCCCAGCACCACGTCGTCATGCGCCCGCCGGCCCACCGGATCGCCGTCCACCAGGAACGACGAACGCCGCATCACCCTGGCCAGATCGTCGCGACCGGCTGTGATTTTCGTCATGAGCTCACCAAGAGTGACGGCCTCGAACGGCTCCTCAGCGACCCCCGCGGCGTCCTTCGCCGCCGCCCAATATCGAACCTTTCCCGTGGCCATAGGCTCCTCACAATCGTGTCCGGTCCATTGTGCGCCCCTGTTAACACGCGTGTTTCACTGTTCAACAGGTGGACGCACAATGAACGCGAGATTCCCTTGGGTTATCCTCACGTATGGGACCTGGGCGACGTAGCCCCCGGGTCCTTGCGCGTTTTGGGGAGGCCGTTATGAGCAACCTGCTCCTGCTGACGAACGCTCTGGAGCCGTCGGCCGAGGTGCTGCCGGCGCTCGGCCTGCTGCTCCACTCGGTACGCGTCGCGCCGGCCGAGGCCTCCGCCCTCATCGACGCCCCACCCTCCGACGCCGTGATCGTCGACGCCCGCAAAGAGCTCGCCCACGCCAAGAGCCTCTGCCGCCTCATCAGGACAACAGGCATAGACGTCCCCCTGCTGGTCATCGTCACAGAAGGCGGCCTAGCCGCCATGACCGCCGAGTGGGGCGTAGACGACGTCCTCCTCGACAGCGCCGGCCCCGCCGAGGTCGAGGCCCGCCTGCGCATGTCCACCGGCCGCCTGTCCCTGTCCTCCACCGAGGACGTACCCGACGAGATCCGCAGCGGCGAGCTGTCCATCGACGAGGCCACCTACACCGCCCGCCTGCGCGGCCGCGTCCTCGACCTGACCTTCAAGGAGTTCGAACTCCTCAAGTACCTCGCCCAGCACCCCGGCCGCGTCTTCACCCGCGCGCAGCTTCTGCAGGAGGTGTGGGGCTACGACTACTTCGGCGGCACCCGCACGGTAGACGTACACGTGCGACGACTACGCGCGAAACTCGGCACCGAATACGAGTCGCTGATCGGCACCGTCCGCAACGTCGGCTACAGATTCGTCCCAGAACGCGGAGACTCATCCCTGGTCTCGTAGCCGCCGCTTCCACCAGGACGGTTTGTACACCCGCGCCGTCGAGCCATGCGGGGCCTCGCCGGTTATCGCGTAGGTGAAGAACGCCTCCAGGTTGTGCTCGGGGCCGAACTCGATCCGCTTGGCCACCTTGCTGTGCGGGTACCCGACCAGCCCGTCCGGGCTCGTGACCGTCGCCTCGCTGCCCTTCCTGTCATAGCTCCACGACCAGCCTGCATGACGGACGATCATTTCCCCTAAGTAGGCGCCCACGCCCATGATCACACTGTGCTTGACGTCTGACGGTGGATCGGACGCCACGAACTCCAGCAGGTAGTTGTCGAGGTGGTGGATGAGGGCCGGATCCCAGTCGAAGGAGTAGCCGTCCTTGCGGGTCTCCTCCACGAAGACCTCCGCCAGCCACCGCATGACATCAGCCGTTTCGGCATCACTGACCGCTTTGCGCCTACGTAACACCCGGTCCTCCGTTTTTGTGCACGGCCGATCCTTCTGAATGGCGGATCCCATGTACGGCGGATCCCTTTGTGGAGCTGATCCCGTGTACGACAGACCCTTTTGTAGGGCGGATCGTTTGTAGGGCGGAGCCTGCCAGACAGCACCGACAACACCACCGACGCTCGCCTCCTCCTGCACCTCAACGCACTGACCCTGGCCCCAGGTCTGGGCGCTGGTAGCGGCGATACACGCTCTGGCGCGGCCCCGCACCAGGCAGGCACGTGCCACCCCTTCCCCATCCCTGCCCTGCCACGGCGCCAGCCTGCACCTGCCACCGCACTCCCGTCGATCTGCAGCCGTAGGTATTGCAACGGCAGAGCACGAACGCCACAGACAATGGCGGCCTGGAGCCGCATCGCCGAGATCACCGCGCACCGCACCCCGAATCACACGGGACAGGCCGCACCCCTGAACCACCCCGAACAGGCCGCGACTCCGGCCAACATCCAACCGGACACAGCAGGCAATATCCCGAAATGGCTCTGGCAGCGATCTTGTCGGCCCCCACGCTTTGGCCTCTTGAATCACCTCGCGCGCAGCCCTGGCCACACCACTCGCGCACAGCCCACACCACTCAGCCCCGTGCACCGTCGGGGCCCACGCCGAACTACCCGCAGACCCACAGCCACGGGCCCGCGGCAATCTCCCCCGAGATCACAACCCAGCCGCACGAAACAGACCCCTAGCGCGCCTCTAACCCCTGCCTGGGCGTTGCCCGGCAACGGGATCTCGCAGACGAAAGCAGTGCGCGACTGATCAGGTGATTGCGCCGGGTTCGGCGCCTTTTCTCATGGCTGGCGGGACATTCAACCGGCGTTGTGGGTCGCCGCCTCAGTGAGCGCCTTGATGTGCTGGTTGCGGAGCAGGATCAGCTTGGTCATGTGACGGCGTAGGACAAGGAATTCCGCGAGCACGCCGAGCGGGCCAAAAGGGGCGGCGAAATCGATGATGTCCCGCATGACGGTGCCATCGGTGGTCGCCTGGAAGTGATGCGCGTGATGCCAGCGGTGGAACGGCCCCGCCACCTGCTCATCCACGAAGAACGACGGCCTGGTGAAGGCGCTGATCGTCGAAGTCAGCCGCCAGACGATCCCGAAGTGCCGGGCCTGCCATGTCACCTGATCGCCCAAAGTCAGCTGTCCCGAGGTGACTCCGGCGACAGCTCGTTCCTGTGAAGCCCGCATCGAGGACGTGTGGGTCTCCACCGACAGCGAGGTGTCGAAGACCAACTCCACAGGCGCGTGGATGAGGGTGACGACCTCGAAGCGCGGCATGGGCCGATCGTATGCGGCGCCGTTCAGGCCTTCTGCGTCGGGTTCGCCATGTCTCACGAGGCCGGACCGGGCCGGGCCGGTGTCGCGTGCCCGCGTCCCGCCGACGTGACACATGCAGCGACGACGGGATGCTCGGGTTTCGGTGGGCGGCGTCGCCGGGATGCGCGGGTCAGGACTCGGACGGCGGTCAGGTTCCGAGGCTGCGGCCGCCGTCGACCACGATGCGCTGGCCGGTGATGAAACCGGCGCCTTCCGAGGCCAGGAAGCTCACAGCATGGGCGACGTCGTCGGCGGTGCCCATGCGGCCCGCGGGAACCGAGGCCCGGTAGGCGCTCCTGATGTCGGCCGTTACGTCGGCATGGCGCTCGACCGGGATGAAACCCGGCGCGACGGTGTTCACGGTGATGCCGTCGGGCGCCAGTTCGCGGGCCCAGCTGAGGGTCAGGCCGATCTGGGCGTTCTTGGCGGTCGCGTAAGCCGAGCGGCCCGGGGGTGGCCGGTGGGCGACTTCGGAGTCGATCTGGATGATCCGGCCGAAGCCGCTGGCCCGCATCTGTTCGATCACCAGGCGGCCGAGAAGGACTGGGCTCTTGACGAAGAACTCAAGCTGGGCGAGGTGGTCCGCCCAGGTGACGTCGGTCAGGGGAGCTTCGGGCTGGGGGCCGGTGGCGTTCAGCACCAGCACCTCCATGGGGCCCAGGGTGGTGGTGACGGCGGCGACCAGTTCGGCGACCTGCCGCTCGTCGGTGACATCGGCGAGAAAGGCTTCGGCGGTGCCGCCGCTGTCGCGGACTGTGCGGGCGACATCGTGGGCTTGGGTGTCGCCGGGCGGCCCGTTGACGACGACGGCCATGCCGTCCCCGGCCAGCCGCCGCACGATGGCACTCCCCAGCCCGCGCGAACTACCTGTCACCAGCGCCACACGCCGACGGCTCCCGCCCGTGTCACCTGGGGTCACTTGTGTCCCTTCACTTGGAGATCCGAGCCGCGCTCTCGACGGCGATCTGATTGTCGTGGACCGGTTGGGGTCGTCGGTGCCAACGTCCCACAGGTTGGATGGCTCTCAAGCCGCGAATGGTGACAGTCCGCAGCGCTCTGCCCTGAAAGTCGTGATCATCACCCGAGTGCCTGGCCGCCTAGCCATACTCACAACACGCACCTGGAAGGGGAACAATGTGAACGAGGTCTTCTTTCTGACGAGCTGGATCATTCCGGCCATCGCGCTGTTCTTGATCATCTACTGGGCCGTACGGCTGGCGATCAGGCATGAGAGGTACAGGCGAGAGGGCCCGAAAGTCTGAGGCTGGCCAATCTACTTGTCCACTCTTGGTGGGTTGGTTCGTCGACGCCTTAGGCGGTCAACGGGGCGGTGATCCGGGAGCGGGGCGATCCCGGAGCGGGGCGATCCCGGAGCGGGGCGATCCCGGAGCGGGGCGATCCGGGGGCGGGGTGATCCGGGGGCGGCAACCCCTCGGTCGAAATGAGAACAGCCTGGGCTTAAAGCGCGCCCTTCCGTTGGGCTACATCGAACTCGGCAGGCGTGGCGGCGTTAACCCCGATCCTCGAAACCCCGGTGACAGTCCACGAAACCGTGGATCCAGCCGATGCTGATGGTTCAGGTGACACCCGCTCAGCCTGCAGCAGGCAATCACAAAGCCGAGTGGCAGACAGCATGACGCTGGGATATCCCGTTCCACCGTGGTGGGGCTGTCGGGCTGGCGGATTGCCATACAGGTTCCGACCCACAGAGCGGCGGCCATAAGCGCCAAGCTCACCTCCAACGAGCGGTCCGGCAAGGCACGTGTGTTCGCGTGAAGACTTGTGTTCGGTGACGGCCCCATTCACGGCCTGCCAGGAGAGAGCAAGCCAAGGCTCTTGGATCGGCCCACGCTCATGGCACTTCGGAAGAACCCGAAACCCGCACAGTTCCGCCGTCCGCACATCGGCTCC
Organism: Nonomuraea endophytica; assembly: GCF_014203235.1. GTDB lineage: Bacteria > Actinomycetota > Actinomycetes > Streptosporangiales > Streptosporangiaceae > Nonomuraea > Nonomuraea endophytica. The sequence continues at coordinate 768,558 of NZ_JACHIN010000001.1, forward strand.
GACACTGGTCCGTGATGTTGAATGGTGATCACTCGCGAGTGCGCTGGAGGGTTGCATGGTGCTGACTGGGACAGTCCCGAAGTCGTTACCGGAACAACGGAGCAGATGGCCGTTCTTCGTGTGCCTGGCGCTCCTCGCCCCCGTAGTCGCCTACGTCCTGGTGTTCAAGGTCCCCGAGTGGCGAAACGACGAGAAGCTGGCTCGGCTGGAGGAGCGGGTGAGTATGTTCCCACTCCCGCCCGACACGGAGCATGATATCGGGACAACCATTCAAGGCACTGTCGGCCTCCAATCGGGCAACAGCAATCATTGCGACTACCTAGTCCGCATGCCCGTGCTCACGAAGCTGCCCGATGCCGAAATCGCGCGCTACTACGAATCCGCCGCGGTCGAGGGCGTCGAGGGCCGCGAGCTATCCGGCACTGTGTACGTCAACCCGAGCAGATCGTGGAAGGACGACTACAAGTCCGTCATCGTGCAGTTCTTCGACGGATTCCACGACCCCGGACTCGACATGCGCTGCCATTGAGTCACTGGCTCGTCCTCGCTGCTCCCCTAATGAGAGTCATTCACCCTCGATCACCCCTGGTCCGCGTGCAACGAGAGATAGAACCTGGTGTAGCGCTCAAAGTCGGCCACCGCGCAAAACCCCAGTCGCTCCAGAACAGCCACGCTGCGGTCATTGCCATGCGTCACCCCGGCGAACACATCCGTCGCCCCCAACCTGACCCGAGCAAAATCGATCAACGCGGCGCAGGCGGCAGTCATATATCCCCTGCCCGTCGCCCCTTCATCAAGCCAGTAACCAATCGAGTACCGGGGCGGATCAACCGGATTGATATCAGCTCTGCCGACAAGCTGGTCCTCAAGCCGAAGACCAAACCGCAGATTCCAGTCGGGTGGGCCCTCGAAATCCCGCGCAACCGACTCCCGCGTCGCGACCTTCATCTCCTCATAATCGCCGTGGCGGGTCAGGTACTCGCGATTGCGCACGATCAACTCGTGGTACGCCTCCACGTCGTCGACCGTAAGCGGGCGCAGGGTAAGCCCAGGCACGGACGTCGGGAGAATGGGAAGCCCCAGATCATCAGCCACAACCAGCGACCATAACAACCGGCTCCACGGGGAGCGTGCCGCCGGTGGCTCGCAAGATCAGGGATTAACGGTCCGAAGTGCTGGTGTCCCGCTGGCACCATGCCGCCACCCACTTCGAGCTCCTGGGTCCACGCGGGGTTCTCAGCCAAGTTGCTTGTTCAGCCTTGGCGAGATCGGTTCAGACGGCCGACGGGGCGGGGTGCTCGAGGGGCGGCAGCCCCTCGATCGGAATCAGAACAGCCTGAGCCTTTCAAGCGCCTAGCGCCCAGGGGCGAAGCCCGAGCTTTTGGGCGGGGTGTGGGGGCCGCGCCCCCACTGGACACAGCCTGAGCCCCATGGCGCGAAGCGCCCCACAGGGAAGACCGAGCTTTGGGCCCCACAAGACACAGCCTGAGCCCTATGCGCGAAGCGCCCCATTGCGAAGACCGAGCTTTTGGGGCCGCGTTCCCACAAGACTCAGCCTGAGATGACCGGGCTTGCGGGTGACGCGACCCCACGCCGCTAGTCGACCGCCGTGATACGCCCCAGCGCCGGAGGCGCGATGGGCTGGTTCGCGGTGAGGTAGGTGACCAGGGCGTCGATGTCGAGCGGCCCGCTCCACACCTCCGTCCCGTCCTTGAAGGCGGCGAACGCGTCGCCACCACCCACGAGGAAGTTGTTCGCCGCCACCCTGACCTGCTGGCTGTCGGTAACAGCCGCGCCGTCGATCTTCAGGTCGCGGATCTTGGAACCCCAGGCAGCGCTCCGGCTGTAGGTGTAGGTCAGGTTGGCCGAAGGCTGCAGGATCTTCTGGAACGGCTGGCCGTTGGGACCACCGACGAACTGCTGCTCCAGCACCGTCTTCAGCTGCGCCCCCGTCAGCGTGACGACCTGCATCAGGTTGTTGAACGGCTGAACGGTGAAGGCCTCCCCATACGTCACCACGCCATCGCCTTCACCCGCCGGCGATCCGGCGAACGTGAAGGGCGCCCGAACGCCGCCCGGGTTCATCAGCGCCACCTGCGCGTTGCCGCCGGTCTTGGTGGCGGCGAGCTGGGCGTCGGCGATGAGGTTGCCGAGCGGGGTTTCGCCGGTGGGGGTGGCGGCGTTGGTGATGTCCGCGGTGATCTTGCCGACGGGCTTGTTGGCGACGGGGGCGACCCGGTCCTTCCACATCTGGACGAAGGCGGAAATTTCGGGGTCCGCGGTGATGGCGCGGGTCACGATGTGGTTGTCGGCGATGACGGTGTTGCGGAGGATGTCGCGGCTGCGGGTGTCCACCTGGAAGTCGACCTGGGTGATCACGCGGCCGAACGATCCGCCCTGCGAGTACAGACGGTCGTTGCCCGCCGGGTCCTTGACGGTGCACTTGTACGCCTGGTGCGAGTGCCCGCTGAGGATCATGTCGACTTCGGCGTCCACCTGCGTGGCGATGCGGTTGCCCGCTCCGGGTACGGCGCTGCAGGCGTCGGGCGACTGCCCGGCGTTCACCTGGTCGCCTTCGTGCACCAGCACGACCTGGGCCTTGATGCCGATGAGCTTGAGCAGCTTGGAGGCGACGTTGGCGGCCTTGACCTCGTCGACGAACTTGAGGTCCTTGATGCCTTCGGCGGTGACGATCCCGGGGGTGGTCTGCGTGACCAGGCCGATGAAGCCGATCGGCACGCCGTTCTTCCACTTGATGCTGACCGGCGGCAGCGCGGGGACGCCCCAGTCCTTGAGCAGCTGCTTGGCCTGCGGTGTGGAGGACAGCCCGGCCAGCGCGTCGGACTTCTCGTTCCGGTTCTTGAACAGCACGTTGGCGCCGACGTAGTCGAACTGGGCGCCCTTCCACTGGCCGGCGGGCGAGCAGCCGTCGACCGGGTGGCAGCCGCCGTTCATGATCCGGCGCAGCTCGGCGTACCCCTCGTCGAACTCGTGGTTGCCGACCGCGGAGACCTTCACCCCGATCTTCCCGAGGAACTCGACGGAGGGTTCGTCGTGGTAGGCGGCCGAGATGAGCGGCGTCGCGCCGATGAGGTCGCCCTGGGCGACGCCGATGGTGTTGCGGTCGGCGAGGCGCTTCATGTGGGCGGCGACGTAGGCGGCGCCACCGGCGTCGACGGTCTGGCCGTTCTCGTCGACGATGCGGCCGGAGGAGCCGGTGGGCGGCTCGAGGTGGCCGTGGAAGTCGTTCAGCGCTAGGAGGCGCACGGGGACCGTTCTGGCGGTGGTCTTACCGGCGTCCGCGGGGGTGATGGCCAAGGCGAACCCGCCGGCGGCCATGGCTCCGGCCAGCGCAAGCCGGAGGAGGGATCGAGACGTCATGGACCAAGACGTTACGGCCGCAATCCATGCAACCCATGTCGCAAAGGTAACGATTCATCGGCCAGCCCCCTGGCGTTGTTTGCCATACGGACGCCTAGAGTTCGACGCATGAGCGTGCATGTGAAGGTCGCGGAACGACTTGCTGAACAGGAAATCGCCGACGTTCTGAGTGTCGTGGAAGCGGCCACCGAGTCCGACGGCGTCCGCCCCTTGAACGAGCACGTGATGCTCCACCTGCGCTACGGCGGCGACGCCCGCGCCCGTTCGCTCCTGCTTTACGACGACGACACCCTGGCCGGGTATGCCCATGTGGACCCCACCGACGAGGTCGAGGGTCCGAGTGGCGAGCTGGTGATCGACCCGGCGTACCGCCAAAAAGGGCATGGCAAGCGGCTGCTCAGCGAGGTCCTGAACGTCACCGGTGGTCAGTTGCGGCTGTGGGCGCACGGAGATCATGCCGGTGCGGGGGCTCTGGCGGCTTCCATGGGGTTTGAGAGGGTTCGCTCTCTGTGGCAGATGCGCCGGTCGCTGTTCGCGCCCCTGCCGTCCTTTGAGATGCCCTCAGGGGTACGGCTGCGCGCCTTCGTCCCCGGCCGCGACGAGGAGGCCTGGCTCAAGGTGAACGCGGCGGCGTTCGCCCATCACCCCGAGCAGGGGGCGTGGACGCTGGAGGACGTGCTGCGGCGCGAGGCGGAGTCGTGGTTCGACCCGGCCGGATTCTTCCTGGCCTTCCGCGGCGACCGGCTGGTCGGCTTCCACTGGACCAAGGTCCACGGCTCCGACGAGCACGGGCACGAGCCGCTCGGCGAGGTGTACGTCGTCGGCGTCGATCCCTCCCAGCAGGGCACCGGCCTGGGCAAGGCGCTGACCGTCGCGGGCCTGCGCCATCTGCGTTCGCGCGGCCTCGCCCAGGTCATGCTTTATGTGGACGAGGCCAACGCGGCCGCGATCAGGCTCTACTCGGGTCTCGGGTTCAGCCGATGGGACGTCGACGTGATGTACGCCGCTACTCCACGAGCCAGTGAAGCGCGAAGTACGACAGAGCCGCGACAAGAGCCGCAGCCGGAATCGTGAGGATCCAGGCTGTCACGATGTTGCCGGCCACCCCCCAGCGCACGGCCGACAGGCGCTTGGTGGCGCCGACGCCCATGATGGCCGAGGTGATGGTGTGGGTGGTGGAGATCGGGGCGCCGAAGCCGATGGCCGCGCCGTACAAGACGGTCGCAGCGGCGGATTCCGCCGCGAAGCCCTGCGGTGGGTCGAGCGCGATGATGCGCCGGCCCAACGTGCGCATGATGCGCCAGCCACCCGCGTAGGTGCCGAGTGAGATCGCCCCGGCGGCGGCCAGGATGACCCACTGCGGGATCGGGTCCGTCGGGGAGGCGTAGCCGCCGACGGTGAGCGCGAGGAAGATCACGCCCATCGTCTTCTGCGCGTCCTGCAGGCCGTGCCCGAGCGCCATGGCGGCGGCGGAGACGGTCTGCGCGTAACGGAAGCCGCGGTTGGTTTTCCCGGGCTGCGCGTTGCGGAAGATCCAATAGATTGCGATCATGATCGCGGCGGCGAGCGAGAAGCCCACCATCGGCGACAGGATCATGGGGATGACGACCTTCTCCACGACGCCGTCCCAGTGGACGACGCTGGCCGAGGCGAGCGCCGCGCCGATCAGGCCGCCGATGAGGGCGTGGCTGGAGGAGGAGGGCAGTCCGAAGTACCAGGTGACCATGTTCCAGGTGATCGCGCCGATGAGACCGGCGCAGACCACCACCAGACCGTGGGAACCCTGTGGGGCGTCGATGATGCCTTTTCCGACGGTCTGCGCGACCTGGGTCCCCAGGTGCGCGCCGATGAAGTTCATCGCCGCCGCCATGAACAGGGCTGCCCTTGGCGTGAGGGCCCTGGTGGAGACCGAGGTGGCGATGGCGTTCGCCGCGTCGTGGAAGCCGTTGGTGTAGTCGAAGATCAACGCCACGACGACCACGCCGATGACGAGGGCGAGCGTGAGGTCCACTTAGCTTTCCTTGACCGCGATCGACTCGATCGTGTTGGCCACGTGCTCGAAGGCGTCGGCGGCCTCTTCGAGACGGTCGATGACCTCCTTCATCTTCATGACGGTGAGCGCGTCGTACTCACCGCTGAAGAGCTTGGCCAGAAGGCGCCGATATACCTGGTCGCCCTGGTTCTCCAGGCGGTTGACCTCGATCCAGTACTCGTTCAGGTTCTTCATCGAGCGCAGCCGTGGCATCGCCTCGGCGGTGAGCTCGGCCGCGCGTTCCAGGACCTCGACCTGCCGGATGACGTCCTTGGGCAGGTGGTCGATCTGGTAGAGGACGATGAGGTCGGAGGCCTCCTCCATGAAGTCCATCACGTCGTCGAGGTTCGAGGCGAGGCGGTAGATGTCCTCGCGGTCGAATGGGGTGATGAAGCTCTCATTGAGCCGATTCATGATCGCATGAGTGCGTTCGTCACCGGCGTGTTCGCAAGCGCGCATCTTCTCGGCCAGGGCTTCCCGGTCCGAGCCGTCGCTGATGATCTCCACCAGCAGCCGGGATGCCGTGACCAGGTTGTTCGCGGAGTCGGCGAACAGGTCGTAGTAGCTGTCCTCACGAGGCGTGAGACGCAGGCGCACGTCGTTCTCCAGATGTGCGGGGATGGTCCGTGGAAGAGAGTACGGGTTACCAGGCAAAATGCGAACTTCATGTCCCCTTCATCGTGTGGCTACCCTCCATCCCTTGCCGGACACCGGCCCTACGGATACCTTGATCACCATTTTGCCGACGTCCGCTTTGCTGGTTTTTGAGCGAGTTATGGCTCATCCTGGTGACATATGCGGCCAGCCGCCGGAGTGTTGGGAGATCGCGCCTTCCGTCTGCTTTGGTGCAGTCTCACCGCATCTGTGGCGGCTGACTACATCTTTCCCATAGCGGTGGTCATCTCACTCGTCCGGGGTGGGTACGGCGCCGCCGCCATCGGCCTCGTCCTGGCCGGACGCCTGATCGCCCTGGTGGGCTTCGCCCTCTTCGGCGGCGTATGGGCGGACCGGCTCCCCCGCCGCGTCGTCATGGCCTGCTCCCAACTCGGCCTCGTCGTCATCGCGCTCGTCGTCGCGATCTGGCCGCTGGCGCCGTTCATGGGGGTCGCCGTCTTCCTCGGCGGACTGTGCGAGGCGTTCTTCCGCCCTGCGTTGCAGGGCGTCCTGTCAACCGTTCTTCCTGAACGGCACCGCCGTACCGGAATCGCCATGACCAGCGTCTCCCTGCGCGGCGGATCACTGCTCGGGGCGTTCACCGGATCGGCCATCGTCGTCGCGTGGGGCCCATGGGCCGCCTTCCTCGCCGCCGCGCTCGGGTTCGGCGTCAGCGCCGGGCTCATCTGGCTCATGCGCGAACCCGTGCTGCCCGCCCAGCCGCGCCACCCCCTCATGGACGAGATCCGCCAAGGCATGCGCGAAGTCTGGTCCCGGCCCTGGATGGCCGCGGTGATCGCGGTGCTCGCCCTCCACCAGACGCTCATCGTCGCCCCGGCCCAGGTCCTGCTTCCGGCCACCGCGTCCAAACTGCAGTGGAACTTCCTGCCGCTGCACGAAGCCGACGCCATCTACGGGCTGTCGCTGGCCGCGCTCTCACTCGGCGGGCTCATCGGGGCCGTCATCGCCCTCCTCCGGCCCGGGCCTCGTCCTGGGCTCACGGCCATGCTGGGGCTGCTGCCGTACGGGCTGGTGCCCTTGTCGCTTTTGACCTCGACGACGCCTTGGCCGGTGTTCACCTGCTTCCTGCTGGCCGGGGTCGGGCTGGAGGTCGCCGCCATCGAATGGGTCATCGGCATGCTGCGCGAGGTGCCGCCGGGGCGGCAGGCCCGGGTGGCCTCGCTGGAATGGGTGGCGGTGCTCGGGCTGACGCCGTTCGGCCTGGTCGCGACCGGTGTGCTCGTGGACACCGTCGGGGCCAGGCCTGTCTTGCTGGTCAGCGCGCTCGCCGCGGTGCTGCCGCTGGTGGCGCTGGTGATTCCCGGGCTCGTGGAACTGCGGTCTAAATCTTGGTCCGGTGAAAACTCTTGAACGAGCGCGACGGGGTGGGGCCGCGCTGGCCCTGGTAGCGGGAGCCGTACTTCTCGGCGCCGTACGGGTGCTCGGCCGGCGAGCTCAGCCTGAACACGCACAGTTGGCCGATCTTCATGCCGGGCCAGAGCTTGATGGGGAGGGTGGCGACGTTGGACAGCTCAAGGGTGACGTGGCCGCTGAAGCCCGGGTCGATGAAACCGGCCGTCGAATGCGTGAGGAGACCCAGGCGGCCGAGCGAACTCTTGCCTTCCAGGCGGCTGGCCAGGTTGTCGGGCAGGGTGATGACCTCGTACGTCGAGGCCAGGACGAACTCGCCCGGGTGCAGGATGAACGGCTCGTCGCCGTCCGGCTCGACGAGGCGGGTGAGATCGGGCTGCTCGACGGCGGGATCGATGTGCGGATATTTATGGTTTTCGAAGACACGGAAAAATCGATCAAGCCGGACATCGATGCTGGACGGCTGAATCATGTCCTCATCGAACGGCTCCAGGCTCAGCCGGCCCGAGTCGATCTCGGCGAAGATGTCGCGGTCTGAAAGCAGCACGTAGAGCAACCTATCGTGGTTGCGGGGGTGGGGCGGGGTTGCTTGGGGACGGCTGGTTTCCGCTACAGTGGGGGGCGCGGCGTTCGGCCGACGCGGGTGTAGTTCAATGGCAGAACATCAGCTTCCCAAGCTGACAGCGCGGGTTCGATTCCCGTCACCCGCTCCAAAAGCAAGGTCTTCGCTCCTGAGGCGCTTCGCGCCAATTGGCTCAGGCTGTGTTCAGTGGGGGCGCGGCCCCCACACCCCGCTCCACTGCTCGGGCTTCGCGCCTAAAGGGCTCAGGCTGTTCTTCCAGTCGAGCCGCAGGCTCGACCCCTGAAGGTCCTCCCTTCGGCCGGGCGCCCTTTCAGGCCCCACCCGTTGCCCACCTAAGTGGTCAGGCAGTTGGATCCCACCCTGACCCAAAGGTGCTCCGCTTCGCTCCGCACATTCCTCTAAAAGAGCTGGCGCCATCAGCTAAGCCATGACCGAAAGGCGGGTGCGAACACGGCATCCAGAGCCAGCCTAGGCAGCACCTGTCAGCCAGATCGACGCCAACATCTTGCGTGCATCCTGACTCCCGAGAGCATGGGCTGATCAGCACCCACTCGGCAAAGGATCGATCGTCGGGGATGAAGGATCGACAGGCCTAAAGTCATCAGCAGCAGGATCGGCGTGACCAACTCTCCGAGGGCCCATTACCGCGGTCGTGCCCACGAACTTCGTGGATCTATCACCGACAACCGAGCCTTCACTGCTCTCCCCGACAGCGACCATGAGCCCGTTCATCCTGGCGGAAGGTTGATCAGGTGGACGGACTGGAAGAGCAGTTCGACATGGGGCTGGTCAGGCTCGAACTCGGTCCGCACAACAAGGCCACTGTGCATGGGCACGTAGCTCCAGAGGCGGAAGCGGCGGTTCGGGAAGGCAAGAGGAAGCGCGAGCTCGCCGGGGTACCAATCGTGACTCACGGCAGGAGCCCACCACGGCCGGACCCGCACAGCAAGAGATCTGTGCATGATCGTCGTGCAATAGGACAGGGTGACGAGCGGTCAACCACGGTCGTTCACGTCCGGCCGTACGCTCCGCTCAGCGTCCCCGCAAGCCGTGATCCTTGTAATTCCCAAGCTGACAGGCTCTGGTGCTCGAGAGACGGGCCAAAAGGGCGTGACGTACGCTGCCCTCATGAGCCCTCAGATTGTGGATTGGGCGGCGATTCCGGGGCCGAAGTGGTATCAGCCCGAAGCAGTCGCGGAGGCCTTTGCCGCCTTGCAAAGGAGCGCTCACAATGGCCCGGACCAAGGTGCCCGCATTCGGTCCACAGTAGGAAACGATCACGCCGGGACGCTCTATCCAGCAGCCGTAGCCGGCACCGACGTATTACTCGAAATCATCACCGATTGTCCTGGATCTCCGAGGCAGGCGGCTCTATGTGTCCTGCTCGATTGGTGGGGATGTTTCCAACCTGAACCAGGCTATGAGTCGTATACCGATCAGCAAGGAGAGACGATCGAAGTCATCACGGCAATTGTCGAGCGAGTCGGGCAGGCCGTTGGCACCTTGCAGTTGATCGCGGAACAGGACTCCAACGCCCGCGCTCTCATACGAGAGCTGATCACGGCTCAGAACCGGGGGTGGACGCTCGTCGAATAGCGCTCGGGGAAGGATGTCGGATGGCGTGCCCAGTCGCACAGCAATCAGCTTCATCTTATCTCCGTAGCCCTGCCTGGCCCGCGTCCCCTTCGGCAGGACGATGGCAGGCGGGATGATCAGGCGCGGGGTATGTGTGGTGCGCCGACACTCACGTAGCCTTGCGGCATGTGCCGGTATAGCGCGGACACCTACAAGGTCCACTACGTGTGTCTGCCCTGCCGTGCGACTGCCAAGCGACGCCCAGAAGCGCGACCTCACCTCTGCAATCGCTGCCAGGAACCCATGATTGACGCCGGGCGAGACTTCGCGGCACCGCCCCGGAGTGATGGTCGAGCTTGGCGAGCATTGAGTGCCGTCCTGTATGCCGGTTTGGACTTCCACTCGTGCGGTTGCAAGGGTCCGGGCTTTCGGCCACGGACGCCTAGACAAGTCCGGGAGCGTCTCCAAGTAGCGGACCGCAAGGGCATTCCTATGCGCCAGGTCATGGCTCTATCTGACCCGTACGAGGCATGAACCCCCAGGTAACAGGCTGATCCTCGGGCCGTTAGCCCTGGCGATCAGAGGTCAACCACGGTGACTCACGACCAGCCCGAGGACACCGCTGAACAGGGAACTCAGGGTCCAGGCCCGTGAATAGGCGCCGTTGCCAAGCTGACAGCGCAGTTCCATTCCTATCGCCGGCTACCAAAGGCCAGGGTCTTCACTTCTGGAGCGCTGCGCACAAATAGGCTTCAGGATGTTCTTTCTGCCGAGCCGGAGTCTCGCCCGCTGAAAGCGCCCTCCGTCGGTCGGGCGCCATTCTTGAACCGCCCGTTTGCTCAGCAAGCGGTTAGGCAGTTGGATCCCATCCTGATCCAAAGGTGCTGCGCGTGTTCCTCGAAGAGCTTGCGCCATCCAGTGAGCCGCTCGCAGCGGCGAATGTGGCGGCACGAGGAGCGCTACGCGCGCGGCGCGCTAGCGACGGTGACCGCCCTCAACATCATGATGCCGACCCGTCTACGAGACTGGCTCACGCCTTATTCCTTAACTCCGTTTGAATCGGACTGGCGTCTGAGATCGCGGAGATAGCCCCGTCGCCATATAAACACCACCCCGATCAACCAGAAGAAGGCGAGCGTGAGAGGACGCACTGTAAGGTACGCCTCCGTGATCCTTTCGGGCCCGCCGGTGATGTAGTCGCTGACCAGCATCGCCAGAAAGAAGAACACGAGAAAGGCAGTCCACTTAAGCAAGTCGCTGCGTGACTCTTTACCCCAGGCTTTCGGACGAATCTCCATGGCATTCGCCCCTTCGCCGTGGCCGAGTCGAGCATTCGATCTGTGCTGCTTCAACCTAACGCCTCCGACCGGGGGCACTCTAGCTCCAGGGATGATCGGCCTGCGCTGGCCAAGGCCGTAGGTGGCCGGGGTGGAAGTCTGATCATCCCGCCCACGATCGACCGGGCGCATTCCGGGCAAACTTGAGCCACGGTACAAGATCGTTCGTCCGGTGGGGCGCTCCATCCGGCGCCTCCGGTCCTGGCACTCTTCTCCTGCGGTCGGTCTACAGCGGACGGGACGATCAGGCGGACTGGACCACGCGCATGCTCACGGCGTGCCCGCGTTGCGCGAGAGGCGACACCTACATCAGGCTCAGCAACAACCCCTGGGACACAGCCGCCGGCATCCTCACCGCCAGAGAAGCAGGCGCCATCGTCGTCGAAACCGACGGCAGCCCTCACACCATGAACGCCCTCGCCACCGTCGCAGCCAGCTCCAAACTCATCGCCGACTTCGTCGAACTCATGCACGCAACTCAGGAGGCAGCCCAAGACATCGCCCCAGCGCTGCCGAATTGTTCTTGTAGACATCGGGCGGTGGCTGCCTACCGCATAGCGCGGCCCTCCCTGCACGGGCATGCGGTCTGGGGCCGGTCCCGCCCGAGGAAGTGCGCGCCGGGAGGACACGGGCGCCAAGCCTTACAGTGTCGACATGTCCGAGAGCACACCGTCCGACGGGCGGTACGCCGAACTTCGCAGACTGGGCGAAGAAGAGCGTCACCTGGCGGGCGAGCTCCAGAAGACCCGCGCCCAGATTGCCGGCCTCATTCAGCAGCTTCTTCCGCCGCATGCGCGCGCCGAGAAGATAGACGAGGTAGTGCAGGCCAGCGGCTACAGCCGGACTCTGATTGACGCCCTCCGGTACAAGAACCACCCCTGGCACCAGAGCAGCAAACCCAAGAAGGAATAGGCCTCCGACGGGCACTCCGGCTCGTGACAATCAGGCAGGTGAGCGCAGCCTCGCCCGCTTCTGCGGGGTGAGCGCAGGATGAGCGTATGGGGCTCCGCAGAGGTCGTCATTGGTAGGAGTAAGCGGGCCGACTATGTGGAGATCCGAGTCGTCGGTCGCATGCACCCCGGTCACCGCCGACTTCTGGGACGGAACTGGCTCACTTCTCCTGTCCTTGTACACGTCGGCGGCTTTTACAGCCAAGATCGCCGCTGGTCTCCTGAGCGAGGTGCGGGTGGATCTACAGAGCATCCACCAACGGGTTCGGGGGCGCGCAGTGCTGTCGTCGATGGAGCACTGGGTGGAGCTCATCGTGGAATGTCGTCCAACGGGTTCACTCACCGTCACACGGATGATTGCGGACGATCCCTCAATGCTGAATACCCTCCGGTTCGAGATCGACGGCTTGGAGCAAACGGACATCCCCGCGATCATTGATGCTCTACTTGCCGTGGCAGAGCTGTTCCCGGTCCTGGGCCAGGAGTGATCGGCGTTCCATGGCCATAGGCTGACCGTCGTGCAGTTGGAGAAGTGACGAGGGGCAACCACGGTCGCTCAGGGTCGGCGTTTCGACCAGCTAAGCGCGTTGTGAAGTCCAGATCATCGCTGTTCCCAAGTGACAGCAGGTCTCAGGTCGGTGCGCTATGAACCCGTCAGGACCTCCTGAAGTCGCGCTGTCGCAGTCTTGGCGGCAACGTTGGGCAGCAGCACCATGACGTCCGCGCCGCCCGAGGCCAGGTAGATGTTCACTAAGCGCTCCAGACCCGTTCGCGGAATCGGGAGCGGACCTGAGCGGCGGCGGTCGCGATCTTCGGGCTGCTCGTCCCGTTCGGGATGTCGCGGAGAAGCAACGCCAGCAGGGCCGGGAAGTAGGAGCTGGCCGTCGAACTGCCGGTCCTTCTCAACCTGGGAACGGCCTGGAACGCAGACGACCTCCGTAAGAGACGACATCCACAAGAACGGCAACGCGTTCGTGGGAAGGGCCGAATTCAAGAACCGAGCGGGGGCCGTGGGTTCAAGGCGGCTATGGCGAGGGTCTGACGGAGGATCGGGACAAGGTGATGCTCCTGACGGAGAAGGCAAGCAACTGGGTCCTCTACGATTGCGGCACCCAGATCACCCTCCGGCGGCCATCGGGGCCACGACTGTACCGAGGGAGGCACAGAAGTGGCGGACCCCTGCGGCTACCTCAACCAGCCGAAGTAGGGGGCCAGTCGGGAGGATGGACGATGGCGGATGACCTGCGGTTCTCGCTGCTCGGCCCGGTGCGCGCCTGGCGCGATGACAAGGAACTGAAGCTCGGCTCGCCGCAGCAACGGATGGTGCTGGCCGTACTGCTGCTGGCTGAGGGGAGGGCGGCGGGCCCGGAGCAGCTCATCGACGCGGTGTGGGGTGAGGAGCAGCCGCGCACGGCGCTCAGCACGTTGCGGACCTACATCTCGCGGCTGCGCGGGGTGCTCGGCGCGGAGGTGCTGTCGTCCGTTGGGCATGGTTATGTCCTGCTGGGCGGTGAGCGCGACGTTGCCGAGTTCGAGCGGCTGTACGGCGAGCGGCGCTACACCGAGGCGCTCGCCCTCTGGCAAGGAGAGCCGCTGGCCGGTCTGGATGGTTTTGTCGCTGAGGCGCAGCGTGCTCGGCTGAAGGAGCGGCGGCTGGCCGCGCTTGAGTGCCGCTTGGACGCCGACCTGAATAGCGGTAAGTATGCGGACATCGTGCCGGAGCTCACCGCGCTGTGCGCCGACCACCCGACCAATGAGCGGATGCGCGGGCTGCTGATGCTGGCGCTCTACCTGGCGGGCAGGCAGGCCGAGGCGATCGGCGTCTACACGGACACCCGCGAATTGCTGGACCGGGAGCTGGGCGTGAGCCCGTCGCCGGAGCTGGCGGAGCTGTATCAGCGGATCATCAGCGCGGACGCGGCACTCGGCCGCCCCGCCGAACGTGTCACGCCGCGGCAGGTGCCCAGGCAGTTGCCGTCCGACGTGGCCGACTTCACCGGGCGTGAGCGCGAGGTGGAGGGCATGGTGGCCGCGCTGCGTTCCGGTGAGGCTTCGGCTCTGGTCGTCTCGGCCGTGTCGGGGGCGGGCGGGGTGGGCAAGACGACGCTGGCCGTACATGCTGCTCATCGGTTGGCCGGGCACTATCCCGACGGGCAGTTGTTTGTCGATCTGCGGGGATCCAGTGCGCGGCCGGTCGAGCCCGGGGTGGCGCTCGGGGCGTTTCTGCGTGCGCTCGGGCAGGAGGAGCCGCCGGAGGATCTGGCCGAGCGGGCGGCTGAGTATCGGACGGCGCTGGCCGACCGGAGGGTGCTCGTGGTGCTCGACAATGCGTCTGACGCTGGTCAGGTACGGCCGCTGATGCCCGGGTCGGCCCAGTGCGGGGTGATTGTCACTAGCAGGGCGCGGCTGACCGGACTGTCCGGGGCGCGGCAGGTGGACCTTGAGGTTCTGGGGCCGGCTGAGGCGCTGCTGATGTTCGCGAGGATCGTCGGGGAGGAGCGGGTCTCCGCCGAGCGCGGGGCCGCGATGGACCTGGTCGCGGCCTGCGGGTTCCTGCCGCTGGCGATCAGGATCGCGGCGGCGCGGCTGGCAGCCAGGCCGAGTTGGAGCCTGGCCACGATGCGCGACCGGCTGTCGGACGAGCGGCGCAGGATGGCCGAGCTGAGGGTGGGCGATCTGGCGGTCGAGGCGACGTTCTCGCTGGGGTACGACCAGCTCGACGCGGCGCACGCGCGGGCGTTCCGGCTGCTGGCCGTATCGGATGCCGCGATGATCTCGCTGCCGGTGGCGGCGGCGCTGCTTGATCTGCCGGAGACGGACGCCGAGGAGGTGTGTGAGGCGCTGGTCAACCTGAGCATGCTGGAGTCGCCCTCGCCCGGCCGCTACCGTTTCCACGATCTGCTCAAGATCTACGCCAGGTCACGCCCTGACGATTCGGGGGTACGGCAGGCCGCGCTCGCCAGGATGCTGGACTTCTGCCTGGCCACGGTGGCCGGGGCGCTCCGGTTGACGTTCCTGGGCGACCTGCGGCCGGACAAAGTGGTCACGCGGTCGGGCGGGTTGCGTTTCGCCGACGAGAGCGCCGCCGTCGACTGGGCGGACGAGGAGGAGCAAGGCCTGCTCAGCTGCCTAGAACAGACCGCGCGCACCCCCGGCGGCGAGCTGCGCCAGGCCATCATCCTGCTCGACATGACCATCGACGTGATCGGCTATGAGTCCGACACCGCCCGCTATGAGCGGCTGTGCGACCTGCTGGTCGCCGCGGCGGCGGACCGTTCGGACGGGGTCCTGGAGGCGCAGGCCCGGTGCGTGCGCGGGTTCACCTGGGTGAGCAGGCGCAGACTCGACGCCGCGACGGAGGACGGCCTGGCCGCGCGCGATCTCAGCCTGGAGCACGGCGATCTGGACACGTACGCCGACTCGCTCAACCTGCTGGCCCGCAGTGCGATGAGCAGGCGGGAGACGGCGGAGTCGGCGAGCTGGTACGAGCAGGCCGCCGAGGTGTTCCGATCGCTCGGTGACCTGGCCAACCTGGCGATCACGCTCGGGAACCTCGCGCGCGTGCTGGCTGATCTGGGGCGGATGGGCGAGGCGCTCGACGCCGCCAGGGAGGCGGAGAAGATCATGCTGGAGGTGGGCGACGGCCGGCCGGACGCGGGAGCCTCGTACCAGCTGGGCATCGTCCTGCGGCAGGCGGGATACCCAGAGCAGTCGCTGGCCGAGTTGGAGAAGGCGCTGGCCGAACATCGCATGCTGAAGAAGCTGGGGTGGGAGGGGGCGACGCTGTTCCGGATGGCCGAGACCTACCTCCTGGTCGGTAGTTCCGAGCGCGCGGTCGAGCATGCGGAGGACGCGCTGGCGGTGCTGACCAAGGCGGACGACGAGTGGGCGCAGGGCATGGCCCTCACGGTGCTCGGCCGGGCGCTTGGCGAACTCGGGCAGCCGGGGCGGGCGCGGGCCTGCCTGACCGAGGCGTTGACGATCTTCGACCGGCTCGACGTGCCGGAGGCCGAGGACGTGCGCCTGCTGCTGGTGCCGTAGCTACAGGCGGGCTTGGACCAGCCGCCGGAGGTGGGCGGGGATGGCGTGGGCGTCCATCGCGCGTTCCAGCAGGTCGGCGTCGAATCCGTGCGTGTTCAGGTGGTTCAGGAGCGGGTCGTACCGGTCCGGCCGGTCGCGCAGAAGTTCGGTGGCCAGCCGGAGTTCCAGGCGGACGACGGGCACCTGGTGAGAGCCGCACGTGATCAGGACGTGGTGCTGCCAGGGGCCGCTGCCCACGCATTCCAGGGCGTCCGAGTCGGCCGGCCGTTCGACCGTGCTGAACTCCAGGTCGACGCCGTTCACGTCGAACCTGGCGAAGTACTGCGCGGTTTCGGGGAGCCACGAGGCGGCGTACAGGCAGGGGAAGGCCGAGAGCGCCGCGGCGAACGTGTCCACGTCTTCCCTGCCGGCGAACAGGATGTCGATGTCGCCGGCGGGGAGCGGGACGCCCTGCAGGAGTGCGGCGCCTGCCGCACACGCGATAGGACATCCCGGGGTACGCGGCGTCGAGCGCCATGTTCAAGGCGGTGGATACGTCGGCCAGAGTCAGTGATCTTGTTCTGTCGCCCATGGACGCGAACGTATCCACCGGCCGGGCCTGTTCGTCAGGGGAGAATCGCGTCGACGTAACCGCCGTCTACGCGGAGGGCGCCGCCGGTGGTCGCCGAGGCCTGCTCCGAGCTGAGGTAGACGACCAGGTTGGCGATCTCCTCCGGCTCGATGAGTCGTTGCAGCAGCGACTGCGGGCGGTGCTCGCGCATGAAGGCGCGCTGCGCCTCGTCCCACGGCAGGTCGCGGTCGACGAGCTGGTAGACGAAGTCCTGGACGCCGCCGGTGTGGGTGGGGCCGGCGATCACGGAGTTGACCGTGACGCCGGTGCCGGCGGCGGCCTTGGCGAAGCCGCGGGAGATCGCCAGGAGCGCGGTCTTGCTCATGCCGTAGTGGATCATCTCGGCGGGGATCGCGACGGCCGAGTCGCTGGCGATGAACTGCACCCGGCCGAACGAGCGCTCCATCATGCCCGGCAGGTACGCCCGCGTGAGCCGTACACCCGCCAGGACGTTGACCTCGAAGTAGCGGCGCCACTCGGCGTCGTCGATCTCCAGGGCGGGCCGCGTCTCGAAGATCCCCAGGTTGTTGACGAGAATGTCGACGTCCGGCAACGCCTCAACAGCCGCCGCGGCGCCCTCCTCGGTCGCCAGGTCCGCCACGACCGGGACGATCTGCGCACCCGGCACCTCGCCACTCAGCCGGGCCGCCGCGGCCGCGGTCGACTCCCGCCCCCGCCCGTTGACCCCGACCCGGGCACCGGCCCGCGCCAGCCCCGCCGCGATCGCCGCCCCGATACCTTGAGTAGAGCCGGTGACCAGGGCCGTTCTGTCCATGAGATCAATGAGCATGATCCACAACATACCCACCAATCAGGCGTCGTCCCTGAGCATTGCTCGGGCTTGGGATTCCACGTCGGGATGAGGGTCGTCGGCGAGCATTCTCAGGATGGATCGCGGGGTGGTGGACCCGGTGGCCAGCCACCAGCGCACGTTGACCGAGCGATCGTGGACAAGGCGTCGCAGTTCGTCGTGGGGGAGGTTTCCTGACTTCACCGCTACTGCGCGGACGACCGCGTACTTGTCGTTCGCGAGAAGCCGCAGTTGATCTGTCGTGGCGAGCGCGTTCAGCGCCACTCCGGCGCGGACCTTGGGGTCGGCGTCGGCCGCCAGCAAGGCGAGGGTAGCCGGGTCGTCGGTGTTCGCGGCCATGCCGGCTCGGACGTCTGGAGAGTGGTCCCTGACCAGGGTGGCTTTCGTCTCCTCATCCAGTCCTGGCCTCTCGGCGAGCAGTCGGCGCAGGACCTCGTCGGTGGATCGGCAGATGATACGGCGGAGCTCGACGTCGGCGCTTGGGTGATCCGGCAGTGACCACCGGACCGACCGGTGAGGATCTTCGACCAGGGCGATCAGGACGTCCGGAGGGCAGGCGGGGTTTTCGGCAAGGATCTGACGGGTCTTCCGGTCTGGGTCCCTGGCGAGTGCGCGTAGCACGTCCGGGGCGTCGCTTCGGGCCGCCAGGGCACGCCTGACCGTGCGGGAAGAGTCCTCCTTGAACACAGCGGCATCATCGCAGCCGTCACCGACAGAACGAACTACAGGCCGAAGCGGTGGGAGAAGTCGGTCAGGTCCTTGCGTTGCTGCTCCAGTGAGGTGGCCGGGGTGTTGACGACGACTCGGGTGACGCCTTCGCGGGTCAGGTCGGCCAGGTGTTCTGGGGACATGTCGATGGTGGCGGTTCTGGTGTAGTCGAGGGTGTCTGGGTTGCGGCCGGACTCTGCGGCTGTCGCGCGGACGAGGTCCCACTGGGCTGGGTCTGGGCGGCCGCCGGGGAAGTAGCCGTCGCCCAGGCGGCCGGCGCGGCGGGCGGCGGGGCGGCTGGAGCCGCCTACGTGGATGGGGAGGCGGGTGGTCTGGTGGGGTTTGGGGAAGCTGACCAGGTCGGTGAAGGAGAAGAACTCGCCGGAGTGGCTGACGCCCTCTTCGCCGCCTGCCCACAACAGGCGTAGGACGTCGATGGCTTCGTCGGCGCGGCGGCCTCGGGTGGTGAAGTCGACGCCGATCGCCTCGGCCTCGCCGGGGAGCGCGCCCAGGCCGACGGTGAGCAGGCGCATGCGGCCGCCGGACAGTACGTCGACCGTGGCCAGGCGCTTGGCGAGGATCACCGGGTGGTGGTACGGCAGCAGCAGTACCCCAGTCCCGAGCAGGATGCGCTCGGTGGCGGCGGCGATGAAGGACAGGCAGTCGAGCGGGTCCAGGTACGGCAGCGCCGGCGGTATCTCGAACGTCCCGACCTTCGCCCCCGGATACAGGACGATGTGCTCGGGCAGGTAGATCGACTCGAAGCCGCATTCCTCCGCCAGTTGGGCGAAGGCCACGATCTTCTGGGGGTCGACGCCGTAGTAGGGCGTGCTGTAGCTGATGCCGAACTTCATGGCCAGGAGGCTAGAACGTTGACACCGGCGTCAGGTCAACCGGGAAGTGCCATAGTGGAGCATATGGCCATTAACCGCGCTCTGGCGGCGATCCGACTCGGCAACTCCCTGTCCGTGGACCGATACCCCCCGTGGGCCGTGGGGGCGATGGGCGCCGTCGCGGGCTGGGTGGTCCTCACCCACGTGATCGGCCTGGCCACCGGGGTGCCGCAGAGCCTGTTGGCCGAGTCGCTGAGCTGGGGGCTGGCCGCTCAGTGGGTCGAGCACGGTCTGGCGCTGGTCGCCATGGGATTCCTGCTCACGTCGATGGTCGAGGCCCTGCTCCACCGGCGGCGTACCGCGTAGAAACGCCCATCGGAGTGGCGGAACGGTTCTGGGGTATCCGGCGGGGCTGTCTGCCGTAAGCTCGTGGTCGTACCTGCGCGAACGCCACTGGCTACGCACTGTTGTTCCGCGACTACCTGATCTCGGCGGAACGGCCGGCCCGCGAGCGGCGGAAAGTGTGCCTGACCTGGTCGGTTACCGCTGGATCAAGGCTCTGGCCAGGTAAATTTTTGCCGCCGCAGCCGGGCGCTGGGCGAGGAAACGGGCTGGCGAGGGCCGCCGAGTACGGATTGATATCCAGAAATCCCCCGCCGCGTGTCAAATGGGCTCATACTTATCGTAATGAAACCCAGAACAGCCGCGGTCCGGCGTCCCTTGCCAGGAAGTCCCTTCAACGTCCCTCAGGCCCCTGCGCCTCCGATGCCCGACTTCGAGGTGCAGGACCTGGTCAGCCATGACAAATACGGGTTGGGCTCGGTCATCCGGGTGGAGAAGGATGTCGCCGTTGTCGTTGATTTCGGCACGGAGACCCTTCGCATCACGGTGCCCTACGCCAAGCTCGTCAAGCTCTGAGCTACAGCCAACCGGCCCGCGCGTCCGTCAGGGACGCGCCGGAGGAGGGGGCGGTGCCGAGTGCGCCCGCGCGCACACCGTCGAGCAGCCGCCCCGCAGCCTCCACGATTTCCGGTACGGCCCGGCGAAGCGCGCCCCGATCCGCCTCGTCGAGCACGGCCAGCGGCCCGGCCGCCTCGGTGAGCCGGTCGCTCAGCCAACCCAAGGGGTCGGCGGTGAGCGCCCGGTCGAAGACGCGTGAGCTCGGGTCCCATCCGGTGAACTCCGGATGGTGGTGGGTCCGGTCGAAGCTGCCCGGCGTACCATCCACCGACTCCAGCAGGTCCACCCGCCAGATGGGCCGCCCTACGGCGATGGGCTGGGCCGAGTAGATCGTCCCTTTGAGCGCGCCCCGCTCGAGCTCTCTGACCTCCAGGCGGACGCCATGCTCGGGACCTTCCTGGCCTTTGGCTGGTTTCGGGTCGATGAAGTAGAGGTCGCTCAGCACTACACCGGTCTGCTCAAACCCAAAGACATAAAGCACAAGCAGCCCATACCCCACCTCGCGCCCATCCAGCCCTACAAACCCGCCATCCGGGCGAGATGTCGGCGACCCGCAACCCGCCCCACAACGGCACCCGGTAGGCGGGAACCCGCAGTCCCCCAGTCCGCCCACAAAGGCACCCGGGTAGGCGGGAACCCACAGACGCGGGAGTAGCACGGGCAGGGGTGCAGGGGTCCGCAAGCGCAGGGCATGACACCCGGTGCAAAAGCACGTCATGGGTTTGCGTGGGCTTGCGGGGCTGTGACGTAAGCCCTTGCGCACACATCTGGGGATTTCCCGGCCTATCGCGCCAGCCCACCACCCCTTGGAACGCTCCCGCACGCCTGTCGAAAATTTGCGCAATCCAGTCGAAATATTGCGGACATTTGTTCGTCATCTTATGGTTTGGCCACCCCCCGTCACGAAGGGCCCACCCATGAGACGCATCCTTGCGTTACTCGCACTCGCCTTAGCCTTCGTTCTGACGCCCCATCCTGCCCAAGCCCAGGCAGGCCCCAACCTCGCTCTAGGCAAGCCCGCTACGGCCAGCAGCTTCACCGACGTCTACCCCGCCTCCAAGGCCACCGACGGCGACCAGGCCTCGTATTGGGAGTCGGCCAACAACGCCTTCCCCCAATGGATCCAGGTCGATCTAGGCTCCGCGGTCACGGTCAGTCAGCTGGTGCTCAAGCTGCCCAGCAGCTGGCCGAGCCGTACCCAGACGATCACCGTGCAGGGCAGCACCAACGGGACGACCTTCACCACCATCGGCGCCCAGGCGACCCGCACGTTCAGCCCGACGGCGACCATCGACATCACCGCGGTCAGCACCCGCTACGTGCGCCTGTCGATCACGGCGAACACCGGCTGGCCGGCGGGTCAGATCTCGGAGTTCGAGGTGTACGGCCCGGTGACAGGGCCTGACACCCAGCCCCCGACGGCCCCGGGCAACCTGGCCTTCACCGAGCCGACGAGCGGCCAGATCAGGCTGACCTGGCAGGCCTCCACCGACAACGTGGGCGTGACGGGGTATGAGATCTACGCGAACAACGCCCTAAGGGCCACAGTCGCCGGAAACATCCTGACGTATACGGATAATCAGCCGCCCACCTCCACCGTCTCCTACTACGTGCAAGCCAAGGACGCGGCCAACAACCGCTCCCCCGAGAGCAACACGGTCACCCGGTCGGGCGACGGCGGTGGCGGCACCAACCTCGCCCTGAACAAGCCGATCACCGCCAGCGGCTCCACCTGGGTCTACGTCCCGGCCAACGCGAACGACGGCAACCTCGCCACCTACTGGGAAGGCGGCGGCGGGTACCCCAACACGCTCACCGTCGACCTGGGCTCCAACGCCGACGTCTCCTCCGTGGTGCTCAAGCTCAACCCCGACGCCGTCTGGGGCACGCGCACCCAGACCCTCCAGGTGCTCGGCCGCGACCAGAGCACCTCGAACTACACCGTCAGGAAGGAAAGCGCCGCTTACACCTTCAACCCGGCCTCCGGCAACACGGTGACGATCCCCCTGAACGCGCGCCTGGCCGGCGTGCGGCTGTCGTTCAGCGCCAACACGGGGGCGCCGAACGGCCAGGTGGCCGAGTTCCAGGTGATCGGCACCCCGGCGCCGAACCCCGACCTGACCGTCACCGGCATGTCCGCCTCCCCCGCGAGCCCGGTGGAAAGCGACGCCATCAGCCTGTCGGCCACCGTCAGGAACATCGGCACCGTGCCTTCCGGCGCCACGGACGTCAACCTGTATCTCGGCACCGCCAAGGTGGGCACCGCGAACGTTGCCGCGCTGGCCGCCGGGGCCTCGGCCACGGTGTCGGCCGGCATCGGCACCCGCCCCGCGGGCTCGTACCCGCTGTCGGCGAAGGTCGACGAGGGCAACGCCGTCATCGAGCAGAACGAGGGCAACAACACCTACAACAACCCGACCCCGCTGACCGTCCGGCCCGTGGACAGCTCCGACCTGATCGCCGCGCCGGTCGGCTGGTCGCCGGGCAACCCGGCGGCCGGTGACACGGTCACGTTCTCCGTCGCGATCAAGAACCAGGGCAACCTCGCCTCGGCCGGTGGCGCGCACGGGGTCACACTGACCGTCGCCAACGAGGCCGGCACCGTCATCCGCACGCTGACCGGCTCCCACTCCGGCGTCATCAACGCCGGCGCCACCGCCCCGCCGATCACGCTCGGCACCTGGACCGCGGCCAACGGCAAGTACACCGTCAAGACCGTCATCGCCGACGACGCCAACGAGCTGCCGGTCAAGCGGGCCAACAACACCACGACCGAGACCCTGTTCGTGGGCCGGGGCGCCAACCTGCCCTACGACATGTACGAGGCCGAGGACGGCGTGCCCGCGGGCGGCGCGCAGCTCGTCGGCCCGAACCGCACCATCGGCGACCCGGCCGGCGAGGCCTCGGGACGGCGCGCGGTGCTGCTGAACTCCACCGGCTCCTCGGTCGAGTTCACCACCAGGGCGCCGGCGAACACGCTGGTCACCCGCTACTCCATCCCCGACGGCACCAACTCGACCCTGAACGTCTACGTCAACGGCACCTTCCTCAAGGCGATCAACCTGACCTCGAAGTACGCGTGGCTCTACGGCCCCGAGGCCAACCCGAGCAACTCGCCCGGCGCCGGCCCGCCCCGCCACATCTACGACGAGGCCAACGTGACGCTCGGCACCACCGTGCCGCAGGGCAGCAAGATCAAGCTGCAGAAGGACGCGGCCAACGGCGGCACGTTCGCGATCGACTTCATCAACCTGGAGCAGGCCACGCCGCAGGGCAACCCGGATCCGGCACGCTATGCCGTACCGGCTGGATTCACGCACCAGGACGTGCAGAACGCGCTCGACCGCGCCCGCCAGGACCCCGCGCTCGTGGGCGTCTACCTGCCGGCGGGCGACTACGCGACCGCGCAGAAGTTCCAGGTGTACGGCAAGGCCGTCAAGGTCACCGGCGCCGGCCCGTGGTTCACCCGGTTCCTGTCGCCCTCCGGGCAGGAGAACACGAACGTCGGGTTCGACGTGCAGAGCTCGGCCGGCGGCTCGTCGTTCAGCGGGTTCGCCTCGTTCGGTAACTACGTGATCCGCAACGACGGCCCCGGCAAGGTCTGGGACCTCAACGGCGTCGCGAACGTCACCATCGACAACGTCTGGGTCGAGCACCAGATGTGCATGCTCTGGGGCACCAACATGCGCAACCTGACCGTGACGAACTCGCGGGTGCGTGACACGTTCGCCGACGCGATCAACCTGACCAACGGCAGTTCGGACAACACGGTCAGGAACGTGGAGGCGCGCGGCACCGGCGACGACAGCTTCGCGCTGTTCGCCGCGATCGACATCAACAACGCCGACCAGACGGGCAACGTCTACGAGAACCTGACCTCGACCCTGACCTGGCGGGCGGCCGGCGTGGCCGTGTACGGCGGGCAGAACAACGTGTTCAGGAACATCTACATCGCCGACACGCTCGTCTACTCCGGCATCACGGTCAGCTCGCTGGACTTCGGCATCCAGATGCGGGGCTTCGGCCCGACGCCGACCCGGTTCGAGAACATCTCGATCGTCCGGGCGGGCGGGCATTTCTGGGGACAGCAGACGTTCCCGGCGATCTGGTTGTTCTCCGCGTCGAAGGTGTTCCAGGGCATCAGGATCAGCGACGTGGACATCGTGGATCCGACGTACTCGGGGATCATGTTCCAGACGCAGTATCTGGGCGGCCAGCCGGTGAACCCGATCACCGACACGGTCCTCACCGACATCTCGATCAGCGGCGCACGCAAGTCCGGTGACGCCTTCGACGCCAAGTCGGGCTTCGGCCTGTGGGCGAACGAGCTGCCCGAGCCCGGCCAGGGTCCGGCGGTCGGCTCGGTGACGTTCAACGGGCTGCGCCTGAGCAACAACCACACCGACATCCGCAACACGACCTCGACGTTCACCATCAACGTGAACTGAACAAGGGGGTGCGGGCGTACGCGCCCGCACCCCTTAGATTTGGCGCCATGAGCTTGGACGCCCTCGGAGTCTCGGCGTCTGACGAGTTGGTATACCGCTTCTTCCTGAGAAATCCGGGCGCCGGCGCCGAAGGCTTCGAGGCTTCCGCCATTCAGCGCCTCGTCGGCCTGCGCCTGCTGGAGATCGGCCCCGACGGCGGCGTCGCCGCCACCGCGCCGCACGCCGCCATGGAGCGGCTGATCGAGCAACGCCTCGGCGAGGTCGGCGGCGAACTGCGCCGGGTCACGGCCGCGATGCCCGCGCTCCTGGCCGAGCAGGCGGCGGGCGGCCCCATCGAGCACGTCGAACGCATCGAGGGCCTGGAGCAGACGCAGGAGCGGATCTGGCGGATGTCCCGGCAGTCGCAGGAACTGCTGGCCATGCACCCCGAGCGGCGCGGGGTCGATCCGCGCGTGCGCGAGCGAACCCTGGCCGAACTGCGCTCAGGGGTACGGCACCGCACCATCGTGCACCGCGCCACGCTGGACAACCCGGAGGTGGCGGCGTACTTCCACGAGATCCACCGGGCGGGCGACCGGCACCGGGTGGTGGACGAGCCGATCCAGCAACTGGTCATCATGGACAGGCAGACGGCGTTCGTGCCGATCCGGCCGGACAATCCGGGTTTCGGGGCGCTGATGATCCGCGCGCCCGGCATCGTGGTGACGCTGATCGACCTGTTCGAGCAGACCTGGCGGCGCGCCACCGACCTCGAACCCGACGACGCCGACCCGACCTCGCTGGAGCGGCGGGTGCTGGAGCTGCTCGACCGGGTCGGCAAGGACGAGGTGGCGGCGCGCGCGATGGGAGTGTCGGTGCGCACCTTCCGGGGTTATGTCGCCGATTTGATGGGACGGCTCGGCGCGGCCAGCCGCTTCCAGATCGGCACCCGGGCCAAGGAACGCGGCTGGTTGTGACCGGTCAGGGCAGCTCCAGGCCGGTCTGCTCGTAGGCTCGCCGGGCCTCGTCGGAGGTGAGGAAGGCGAGGAAGGCGGCTGCGTCGCCGTCCGCCGCCGTGGCGGCCACGGCGGAGAACTCGCTGTAATGCTGCACCTCGGCGGGGAACGGCCCGGCGATCCGGGCATCCGGGACGAAGCGCAGCTCGCTGAGCTGCTGGATCGCCACGTCAGCGCGGCCGTCCACCACGGCGTGCGCGATGAAGCCCTTGTCGATCACGGTGGCGCGGGCGTTGACCTCCTTGTCGATGCCGAGCTCCTCGATCAGGCGGGCGAAGTAGATGCCGCTCGCGCCGGTACGCGAGTAGGCCACGCTGCGGGCGTCGAGCAGGGCCCGTTTGAAGGCGTCGAGCGTGCTGACGTCCGGGAGCTCCGCGCCCGGCGGCACCGCCAGGCCCACGCCGGTCTTCGCGATCGCCGTCTTCGTGGACAGGTCGAGGACGGCGGAGCCGTTCAGCTCGTCGAAGGCGGAGGTGACCGCGATCATCACGTCGGGGCGCTCACCTGCCCGGATGCGGGCCATCAGCTGCGTGGTCGGATCGTAGACGCCGTCGACCGCGATGCCGGTCCGGCCGGTGAACTCCCCGAGGAGCACGTCGTCGAAGGCCTTCTTCACGGCCAGGGTGCTGAACAACTTCATGGGGTCTCCGTTCGTGTGGCGTCGAGCAGCAGGCCGGGCTCGCCGAAGTTGCCCGACTTGAGCAGAAGGGTGAGGGACGGGGTGAAGATCCAGGGGACGCCGCGGGCCGCCTCGGGCCCGATCACGCCGCCGGTGACGCCGAGCGCGCGCACGACCGCGCCGGAGGTCTCGCCACCGGCCGCGACCAGCCGGGTGACACCCCGCTCGACCAGGCCGGCGGCGATCCTGCCCAGCGCGGACTCCAGCAGTTCGGCCGACCGCTCGCGGCCCAGCGCCTGCTGGACCTCGTGCAGCTCGGCCGGGGGCAGGCTGGAGTAGATCAGCGGGGCGCCGTCCTCGGGCCGCTGCGCGTCGTACCAGGTCAGGGCGTTCGCGGCGAGCGCCTCGGGGTCGGGGTCGGGCTCGGCGAGGGCGTCCAGGCGGTGGGCGGGCCGACCGTGCTCGATCACCGCGCGGACCTGTTCGAGCGTGCGCGCGGAACAACTCCCCGCCAGTACGGCCGCGCGCCCCGCCGGCACGCGCGCGGGCGGGTCCCCGGCGACCTCGTGGATCTTGCTGACCTCGTGGGCCAGGGCGAGCCCGGCGGCGAGCCCGGCCGCGCCCGCGACCAGCCGCAGGCCGCCCAGCACCTGCCCGGCCGACGCAAGGTCGTCCAGCGCCTGCCCGGCCGAGGCCAGGTCGCCGTCCTCGACCGCGTCCAGCAGGGCGTACCGGACGCCCTCGCTCCGCAGGTGGGCCAGTCGTTTTGCGATGGCCGCCGGTCCCCCGCGCACCGTCTCCAGCGGGACCACTCCCGCCCGGTGCGCGGACTGGGCCTCCAGGACGCGCGGCAGGTAGGAGTCGGTCATCGGGGTGAGCGGGTGGTCGCGCATGTGCGACTCCGACAGCAGCCGCTCGCCCACGAACAGGTAGCCGAGGTACTGGGTCCGGCCGTGTTCGGGTGAGCTGGGGGTCATCGGCACCAGCGGCGCGTCCAGTGCGTCGGCCAGGGCGTCGAGCACCGGGCCGATGTTGCCTTCCGGGGTGGAGTCGAAGGTGGAGCAGTACTTGAAGTAGACCTGGCCGACGCCGTGGGCGCGCAGCCAGTCCAGCGCGGCCAGCGACCGCTCGACGGCCTGCTCGCGGGGGGCCGTGCGCGTCTTCAGCGCGATGACGACGGCGTCGTGCGGGGGAAGATCGGGCTCGGCGTCGGGGGTGCCGAAGGAGAGCGGGGTGCCGAAGAAGAGCAGGGTGCGCAGGCCGTGCCGGTGCAGCGCGACCGCGACGTCGGTGGCGCCGGTGACGTCGTCGGCGATGGCGCCGATCACGGCCGCTCGCCCTCCAGGACGGCGCGCCGGAGCGCGGCGGCGGCGGTGTGCGGGCCGGAGATCACCGGGAGGCCGAGCGACCGGGCCAGCTCGGCGGCGGCCGGGGCCAGCGAGTACTGGGCCAGCACCACCGCCTCCACCCGGTCCGTGCAGGGGGCGCAGGTGTCGTGGAGGGCTCGGGCCAGCGCCCGTGCGTCGGTGACCTGGAAGGCGGCGGGACTGACCACGCCGTCCACGGCCACGCCCGGCGCCGCCCCGGTCAGCCGGGCGACCGAGTCGGCCAGCGCTTCTTCCAGGCTGGCCACGGTCAGGACGCGGCGGTAGCCGGACTCGGCCACCTCCTTGAAGGCGGCGTCGTCGGGGGCCAGGACAGGGACCCCTCGGTCGGCCGAGCGGGCGGCTTCGCCGTACAGGGAGCAGGTCAGCAGCACCCCGTGCGCGCCCGCGTCGACCGCGTAGCCGATGAGGGCGGACATGCGCGCGCTCGGCCCGCCCGCGCGGGCGTCGGCGAGGAGCTTGTCGTCGAGCAGGTTCCACGGCTCGGCCTCGGGGAACGCGTCGGCCAGGCCCGCGACGGCCGGGGCGATCGCGGCGGGGGTGGCGCTGATCAGCGCGACGCGGGTCATCCGGCCAGCTCCTCGATCCAGCCGAGGCCGTCGATGGTGCGGCCCTGGGGCTCGTATTCGCAGCCGATCCAGCCTCGGTAGCCGCTCTCGCGGATGGCGCCGAAGACCGCGCGCCAGCCGATCTCGCCGGTGCCGGGCTCGTGCCGGCCGGGCGGGTCGGCGACCTGGTAGTGGAAGGTGTACGGCAGCAGCTCGCGCACCTTGGTGACCAGATCGCCCTCGTCGACCTGGGCATGGTAGAGGTCGAACAGCACGCCCACGTGGTCGGCGTCGAGCGCCTCGGCCACGGCGGCGGCCTGTGCCTGGGTTCGCAGCACGCAGCCTGGGCTGTCGCGGTGGTTCTGGGCCTCCAGCACCAGGCGTACGCCGCTGCCGCGCGACTGGCCGGCGGCCCAGGCGAGGTTGGCGACCAGGCGGGCCTCGGCCCGCTCGCGGCTGACGCCCTCGGGCAGGGCGCCGGCCCGGACGTGGACGAGGCCGGAGCCGAGCGCGAGCGCGTACTCCATCGCCTGGGCGAAGCCCTCGCGGAAGCCGTCGGCGCGGCAGGCGTCGGCGCCCGGCGGCGTGTTGATGAGCACCTGTTCGAGCCCGGCCTCGCGCAGGCGGCCGGCGAGGACGGCGGGGTCGTGGTCGTAGGGGTTCGGGTACTCGACGCCCTCGAAACCGGCCGCGGCCGCGGCGTCGAAGCGTGACTCGAACGGCAGCTCGGTGAACAACCACTTCAGGTTCGCGTCGAAGCGCATGTCAGGACCCCTTCTGGGGGTTGACGGTGAAGGCGGGGGCGCGGCCGTTCAGGACGTCGATGACCGCCTGCGCGGCCATCCGGCCGGAGCGGGCGCGGGACTCGGTGGTGGCGGCGCCGACGTGCGCGGTGACGATCACGTTGTCGTGCTCGCGCAGGCGGCTGGCCGCGGGCAGCGGCTCGACCTCGACCACGTCGAGCGCGGCGCCGGCCAGCTCGCCGCGTTCGAGGGCGTCGGCCAGCGCGTCCTCGTCGACCACGCCGCCGCGGGCGGTGTTGATCAGGTAGGCGGTGGGCTTCATCGTGGCCAGCGCGGCGGCGTCGATCAGGTGGCGGGTGGAGTCGTCGAGGAAGATGTGGAGGCTGACGAAGTCGGCGCGGCGCAGCAGCTCGTCCAGCGCGACGGCGCGCACGCCGGTCCGGGTGGCGAAGTCGAGGTCGAGGTCGGGGTCGTAGGCGAGCACCTCCATGCCGAGCAGGGTGCCCAGCTCGGCCACCGACTTGCCGATGGCGCCGAGACCCACGATGCCCAGGGTCGCCCCCGCCAGCTCGCGGCCGCTCGGCTGCTCCCAGCCGCCGCTCCTGACCGAGAGGATGTTCTGGGGCAGCGACCGGGCGCAGTTGAGCATCAGGGCGAGGGTGTGCTCGGCGACCGCGCGCCGGTTGACGCCAGGAGTCGGGCATACGGCGATGCCGCGCTCGGTGGCCGCCTCGGTGTCGATGTTGTCGTAGCCGGCGCCGGTGCGTCCGATGACCTTCAGCTTCGGGGCGGCGGCGAGGACCTCGGCGGTGAAGGCGTCCGTGCCGGCGACCACGCCGTCCACCTCCCGCACGAGGTCGACGAGCCGGCCGGAGCGCTTGTGGACGACCTCGAAGCCCTCCTCCTGGAGCAGCCGGTCGACATGGTCGCCGGGCTGGAGCCAGGCAGTGGTCACGAGGACACGCATGAGGAAGATCCTTTCCATCAAAACTATACTATAGCGATAAATTCTAGAGCCGATCGCCTGAGATAATCGGCTCGACGAGAGGAACGTGATGTCCGAGGCCCGCAAGAAGAAGCAGCCCCTTGCCGACCAGATGTACGAGGTGCTGCTCGACCAGTTCATGACCGGAAAGCGGGCTCCCGGCTCCCCTCTGAACATCGGCGCCCTCTCGCGCGAACTCGACGTCAGCCAGACCCCGCTGCGCGAGGCCCTCGCCCGGCTGGAGCACACAGGCCTGGTGGTCCGCGAGGCGCTCAAGGGCTACCGGGTCGCGCCGATGTTCACCGACAGGGAGATCGGCAAGCTGATGGACGCCCGGCTGGTCCTGGAGCCGGCGCTGGCCTACGAGACCTGCCGGCGCACCACGCCGGAGTTCCTGGAAGAACTGCTGGACGCGGTCGAGGAGCTCGACCGCTCGGTGGGCCTGGCCGACACCGAGCCGAGCTCCTTCCGCTCCTACTGGGCGGCCGACGACCGCTTCCACGGCCTGATCGCCCAGCAGTGCGACAACCCTTTCCTGGAGACCGCCTACCGCTCGCTCAACGGCCAGGTGCAGCGGTTCCGCCTCTTCTCGCGGCTCCACAACACCGGCGCCGAGCACGCGGCCAGGGAGCACCGCGCGATCTACGAGGCCCTCGTGGAGGGCAACCCCGAGATCGCCTCGATCCGGATGCGCGAACATCTGCAGAATGCCAACCGGCGCCGAAAGCAGCCGCCCGTCGTGGCCGCCGGCTAGACGAGCTCCTCCGTGTCCTTCGCGTCCTTCGTGTAGAGCTGCAGGAACGAGACGATCCCCGCCAGCGCGGCCACGACGCAGGTCCAGTCGGCGAAGTCGCCGCCGAAGAACGACGTCAGACCGGGGCTGGCGATCAGGATGCCCGCCACCTGGAAGAACGTCACGGCCACGCCGCCGAGCACGAAGGTGATCAGCAGCAGCCTGAAGACGGTGAGCAGCAGCGCGTACATGGACTTCCTCCTTTAGAACGGGATCCACAGCAGGCTCAGCGCGACCACGATCCCGGCCACGAAGGACGGGACCAGGTAGTAGCCGATGACCGGCCTGAAGATCTTCACCGGGTCGCTGCCGGCGATCCCGGCGGCGACGTAGAGCGGGGCGGCGCCGGGTGGCGAGCAGCCTTCGGCGCTGGCCCAGACGATGAGCGCGGCGTAGGCGAGGTGCGGCTCGATGCCGGCGCCGGTCAGCGCCAGGAACCCGACCGAGCCCACCGCCGCGATCGTGGCCGTCGTGCTCAGCGGCCCGGACACCAGCAGGACGACCAGGCCGACGACCACGACCACGATCGGCGCCGGCACGCCCTGCATCCGCTGGATGAGCGGCGCGAGCTGCTCGCCCAGGCCGAGCGTCGACAGAGCCGCTGACGCGGCGAAGGCCGAGACCATGGTCAGCCCCACGACCGCGAACTTCGGGCTGATCTCGCCGAGCATCGCCCACCATTCGCCGGTACGGCGCGGCAGCCTCCGCCACCCCACGATCACCCCGACGACCAGCATGAAGATGGGCAGCCAGAAGAGCACGGGGATGGTGTCGGCCGCGTCCTCGCCGATCCGGTTGACGACCCACTGCGCGCCCGCGCCCGCGGTGGCCAGGATGGGCAGCGCGACCGCCGCCAGCACCAGCAGCGACGGCCAGCCTGCGCGCAGGGTCTCGGCGAGCGGGTGCACGTCGCTCGGGTCCATGCGGTCGACGCCGCGCCGCCGGACGATCACGTACGCGATGCCCAGCCGCATCACCACGGTCCACGCGGCGACCACGAACATCGGCACGATCATCTGGTCGGCGTTCAGCACCGGCGCGACCGTCGGGGCGGCGAGCAGCAGGAAGAACGCGCCGCTGAAGGGGAAGACGGCGCCGACGCCCGCGTTGCCGGAGATGACCAGGGCGGCGGTGTCGCCGCTGGTCTTCGAGCGCTTCATCCACGGGATGGCGATGGAGCCGATGGTGGCGGCGATGGCCGCGCCGTTGTGCGCCACGGCGCCGAACGCGCCCGAGCCGACCGTGGCCGCGTAGAGCGCGCCGCCGCGGTGCCGGCCGAGCAGCGAGCTGAGGATGTCGATCAGCCGGCCGATCAGGCCGATCCTGGTCAGCAGTTCGCTGACGAAGACGAAGGTCAGGGCGGCGTACGTGACCTCGGACTTCATGCCCTCGATCAGGCTCTCCCAGGCGAGCGCGGGCGCGCCCAGGCCGGCGAAGGCGGTGCAGGCCAGGAAGCCGACGAACATCGACTCGGCGATGTTGCGCTTGAAGGCGAGATTCCAGATGACGATGACGGCGATGAACGCGGCCAGCGCGAGGATGGCGCTCATGGAATGGGGGTGCTCCTCGAAATAAAATACTATAGCGACATGTAGTGGAGTCTCCTCGGCTTGGCACGCAGCGTCAAGGCCTCGTAGCCTCTCGGAATGACGACCGAGCGCGTGGGACCCCCGCTGATCGCCGACGAACGCGAGATGCTCCGGTCCTATCTGGACTATCACCGCGCCACCCTGGCCTTGAAGTGCGACGACCTGTCCGACGAGCAGCTGCGCAGTAAATCCATGCCGCCGTCCACGCTGTCACTGATGGCGCTCGTGCGGCACATGGCCGAGGTCGAGCGGCACTGGTTCCGCCGGGTGGTCGGCGGCGAGGACCTGCCGATGGTGTGGTCGGCGACGTTGTGGGACTTCCAGACCGCCTACGACGCCACCGGCGCCACCCGCGCGGAAGCCTTCGGCGCCTGGGAGGCCGAGGTCGAGCACGCCCGCCGGATCGAACGCGCGGCCGATTCCCTGGACCTGACCGCCTACAACGCCCGCTGGGAGGCCGACGTGTCGCTGCGCATGGTGATGCTCCACCTGATCCACGAGTACGCCCGGCACAACGGCCACGCCGACTTCCTGCGCGAAGCGGTCGACGGCACCGTGGGGGCCTGACGACCATGTTGATGCTCACCCAGTCGGAGGTCGAGCGCCTGCTCGCGCCCGCCGACTACATCGACCTCGTGCAGAACGCCTTCGCCGACTACGCCCTCGGCCGCACCCTGCCCAGCCGGCTGGCCCACCTGGACAGCCCGCCGGGCGAGTTCCACATCAAGGCCAGTGGGCACGGCGGCGTCGTGGGCGTGAAGATCGGCGCCTGCTTCTACGACCGGCCCGCCACGCTGGGGCAGCCCAGCATCGTCGGCGTCATCGCGCTGTTCGACGGCGGCACCGGGCAGCCCGTCCTCTTCCTCGAATCGGCCACCGTCACCCGGCTGCGCACGGCCGCCGCAACCGCTGTGGCCGTACGCCATCTGGCCCGGCCCGACGCCGCCACGCTCGCCGTGCTCGGCACCGGCGCGCAGGCCGCCAGCCACGTCGCGGCCATCCGCGCCGTCCGCGACATCTCCCGCGTGCTCGTGTGGGGCCGCGACCCGGACAAGACCGCACGGTTCGCCGCCGCGCACGACCTCACCGCCGCCCCCTCCCCCGGCGCCGCCGCCCGCGCCGCCGACGTCGTCGTCACGCTGACGCCGTCGACCACGCCCTACCTCTCCCTGGCAGACGTACGGCCCGGCAGCCTCGTGGCCGCGATCGGCTCCGACGCTCCGGCCAAACGCGAACTCAACGCCGACCTGCTGGCCGGGGCCGCCCTCGTCACCGACGTCACCCACCAGTGCGCCGAGGTGGGCGAACTCCACCACCGCCCGGACACCCCGGTCCGTGCCGAACTCGGCGAAGTGATCACCGGCGCCAAGCCTGGCCGGGTGTCGGCCGACGAGATCATCGTCTTCGACTCGACCGGCACCGCCATCCAGGACGTCGCCGCCGCTCAAGCCCTGTACCACGCGGCGGTGGAGAAGTCCGCTGGCACCCGCCTGCCGCTGTGGGACTAGATCGTTCTCAGGATCTCCGCCGCCACCTGGGTCACGGAGCCGGAGCCGTCCACGACGACATCCTCGACCTGGGCCTCGCGCAGGATCCGGTCGAGTTCGCCGGAGCGCTTGAGGTGCCAGTCGAGCCCTTCCCGGTCGTCCACGTGCCGGCCGGCCAGCCGTTCCCTGACGACGGCCAGATCGACCCGCAACCTGCAGACCGTGAGCTCGCCGCCCACGGCCTCCGCGATCCTCCCGCGCTGCTCGCCGTTCTCGGCCACCCCCGCGAGCACCAGCCACTTGGCGCCGGCGTCACGGAAGTTCGCCGCCAGGCTGCGCAGGTTCCG
The DNA here is from genome assembly GCF_014203235.1 of Nonomuraea endophytica. Classification (GTDB taxonomy): domain Bacteria; phylum Actinomycetota; class Actinomycetes; order Streptosporangiales; family Streptosporangiaceae; genus Nonomuraea; species Nonomuraea endophytica. The sequence goes on from NZ_JACHIN010000001.1 coordinate 802,343, forward strand.
CACCGTCAGCCCGAAGTTGAACGGGTCTCCTTCGGGCGGCGGCCACCCCTGCGACAGCGCGTCCAGATCGATGACGCCGTGCGGCGTCCCGGCGGCCGCCAGCAACTCGCCGACCCCCTCAGCCGCCGACGTCTTGCCCGCACCCACGGTGCCGGTGATGAGAATTGTCCGCATTTGGCTAGAGTTGCACAGTGGTCATCACCATCAGACACGCGACGATCGAAGACGGGGACGTCCTCGGCGAAATCCATGCCGACTCCTGGGGAGTCGCCTACGCGCCGTTCTTCGAACCGGCCTTCGCCGCAGGTCAGGTAAGCAGCCGCCGTACCCGCTGGCACGCCCGGCTCTCCCCCCTCCAGGACACGATCTTGGTCGCCGAGGGCGACGGCCGCCCGCTGGCCCTGTCCTGGTTCGGCCCCTCCAAGACGGTGAACGGCATCGCCGAGGTCCACGGCTTCTACGCCCACCCCGACGGCTGGGGCACCGGCGTCGCCCCCGCCCTGATGACCGCCACCCTCGCCCAGCTGAAGAACGACGGCTTCACCCGCGCCCACCTGTGGACCCTGCGCGACACCCCGCAATCCCGGCGCTTCTACACCAAGAGCGGCTTCGCGGAGACGGGCGCGGAGCGCGACCACGACTTCGGCGACGGCCGGCCGCTGATCCAGGTGGAGTTCTCCGTTGACCTCTGAGCCAGACCTGACCTGGAAGCTACGCCCCGCCGTACCGGACGACGCCGACCCCATCGCCGAACTCCGCGCCATAGTCCTCCGCCCCGACCTGGAACGCCTCGGCCTCTTCGACCCCACCCGGGTCCGCCAGCGCTTCAAAACCGCCTTCCTCCCCGAGCACACCTCGATCGTCGAGGTCAACGGCGCCTTCGCCGGCAGCATCGCCCTGCGACCGGCTGAGGACGGGGTGTGGCTGGAACACTTCTACCTCTCCCCGACAACACAGGGACGCGGCGTGGGCACCGCCATCCTCCACAAGGTGCTGACGGACGAAGGGGTGTTCCGCCTGAACGTCCTACGCGACAGCCCAGCCCAACGCCTCTACGAACGCCACGGCTTCACCACCTACGCCCAAGACCCCACCGACCTCTGGATGATCAGAACAGCCTCGCGGAACTAGGCCACTTCCTCGATGGTCTCCCGCACTAGCCTCGGCACGACCTGCATCGCGCGCTTCAACAGGCTCTCGACCGGGGCGGCATAAGAACTGCCGTCCACGTCTATCTGCTCCGCCCACTCGGCCGGCTGATAGCGGGCCAGCATGGACAGCGTGTGCAGCACCGCCCACCAGGACATCAGCGGATGCAGGCCGCGCCCTTGCCCGGCATCGCCCACTGCCGGAAAGAAGTAGATGTCACCGTCGTAGGTTCGCCCGATGCTACGCAGGTGCTTGACTCGCTCGGCGAAAGTGCCGGATTTCTGATGCGGAAGAATCCAGTTCATTCGCAGTTCTCCCCAGCCATCGTGATGACTGGAGAAGTCGGGAGCGGCATCGGGATCGTGGCCGACTCTCACAAAAGAGTGGAACTCACGCACCTGATCAGAGAATGCGGCCAGATAATCAACCAAAGTCTGGCCGCCCTCGGGTGAACTCACGACCCACGGAGGAAAGTAGGCCACTGGCGCACTCGCCAGGGGATGCGGCTCCCTGTTGAGGGAGAGGTGGGCTACGTACAGTGGCGTCCGCCGTGACGTACCTGTGTCCCGCAGCGGAGCCACCCGATTCTCCGGCAGACAATCCCACAGAGCATTCAATGCGAGCGGATTCACCTTGTCCGCGAACAGCGGCGAATCAAGGATCTCTGACAGCCGAACGAAACTTCCCCTGCTTCCGCCCTTGTCGCTGGCCACCAGCACATCGGGGAGTGGTCCGCTCAGGGTCTTGGAAACAGTACGGATGCCATGCCCTTCAAGCCGCCAGCCGTCGGCAGTTGTGATCGCCGACGCCGCAGCGGCGATCGCTCGACCCGCCTGGCTCAATCCATAGAAGACCAGCAAGGGCCGTGTGGCCGTTCCGACACCTTCGGCAGCTCGAAACATCTGTTCGGCCTGTTCCAGCGCGAACGTATAAGTCCTTCGGCGCTCTGGAGTTGCCACCGCACCGCCGGGTGGCGCCCAGCGCGTCGCTCGCAGGCTCTCCCATACGGCGTCGGTGTTGTTCAAGGACACAGCGGAACCATATCGCCGCAGGCGGATATCTCCGCTTACTCGCAGTACGTGAGGTTCTCTGTTCCGGAAGGCATCGTCTCATGTCTGAACGGTGCGCCAAGGTCTCTCAAGGACCCGCTGAGATGCCACCGCACAGGCGTGATCGTCTTCCGGGGAGCTGAACACCACCGTGGCCACAGGGCTGGGATCCTCGGCCCAGGTGCGGACGCACCGCCCCAAGTTGGCCGATTCTGTCGCCGGTTTGCTCTAGTCTCCGGGACAAATGGATCAAGTCCTGGCAAAACTGGAGAAGCGCACATGACCTACCTGGAGCTGTCTGAAGACGGCGGCGGAGCGCACAAGTACTACGAGGTGACCGTCGCGGGCACGCAGGTCACCATCACCTACGGGCGCATCGGCGAGTCAGGTCAGACCAAGGTCACCGCCTTCCCCAGCGAAGCCAAGGCCCAGGCCGCCGCGGCCAAGAAGATCGGGGAGAAGACCCGGAAGGGGTACGCCCCCGCCGTACGCGGAGTGCGGCAGCGCCGGGCCATCACGCGCAGGGCCATGGCCAGCACCCGCTCGACGGCCCAGCAGGCCCCGGTGCTGTGGCGGTTCGACAGCGGCGCGGCCGCGTTCGGGATCTTCGTGGACGGCGAGCGCTGCTGGGTCGGCAACCAGCGCGGCGACGTCTACACCGTCACCCACTCCGGCACCGTGACCGGCCGGTTCCGGCTGCCCGACGGGGTCAAGTGCATCGTGGCCGACGACTTCTGGATCTACGCCGGCTGCGACGACGGCCGCGTGTACGACCTGAGCGGCAAGGTGCCGAGATCGGCCTACGAGATCGCCGCCGACGTGGACATCTACTGGCTGGACATCAACGACGGCGTGCTCGGCGTCTCCGACCGGGCGGGCCGGATCACCACGATCGACTACGAGGACGAGTTCCAGTGGGCCCGCTCGGGCAGCGGCGACTCCGCCTGGATGGTCAGGTGTGACGAGGACGCCGTCTACCACGGCCACTCCAACGGCGTCGCCCGCTACGACACCGCCGACGGCACGCTCGTCTGGGAGAACACGGTGGCCGGCCACGTGCTGTTCGGCTGGCAGGAGGAGCACTCGGTCTACGCGGGTACGGCCCGCCGCACCGTCCACCGCCTGGCCAAGGGCGATGGCCGGGTGGAGGCGGTCTACCAGTGCGACGGCGCGGTCTACTCCTGCGCCACCTCGCCGGGCGGCCGCCACGTGTTCGCCGGTGACAACCACTCCTCGGTCTACTGTTTCGACGCCTCCGGTGAGCGGTTGTGGAAGCTGGCGACCGGGTGCGGTTCGGCGTTCTCGATGCAGTTCCTGGACGACCGCCTCTACATCGTGACCACGGACGGCTCGCTGGCCTGCATCGACGCCAGCGAGGCGGCGATCGCGGCGGCCCGCGCGGGTGACGTGCCGCAGCCGGTGGACGTGAAGGCGGCGGCGTCGCTGGAGGTGGTCGAGCCGTCGGCGGTGCTGGAGACCGTGCTGGAGACCGGTGCGGGCGACGGCGTCATCGTGGAGTGCGTCAAGGAGGGCGAGCGGCTGCGGGTGCGCGTGGTCACGCCGGGCTACGAGTCGTGGAACGTGCAGTTCCCGAAGACGGTGCGCGAGGCGGGCGCCCGGTACGTGGTGGACGGCGTGCGTTCGGCCGGCCGCGGCGGCTTCTACCGGGCCTACGGCGAGATCAGGCGGCTGCTTTAGGCGCCCCGGCGGGGGACGCGGGCCGCGTCGCGGGTCCAGGAGCCGAGCACCATCAGGGTCTTGGTGCCCGTGACGTTGCCGGTTCTGCGCAGGCCGTCGATGATCTGCTGGAGGTGGTCCAGGTCGCGTACCCGCAAGTGGATGAGGGCGTCGGGGTCGCCGGCGATGGTGAAGACGGCCTGGATCTCCGGCACGGCGGTGGTCGAGCGGAGGATCTCGCTGACCGGGGTGGCGCCGGAGTAGCGGACCTCGGTGAAGGCCTCGATGCCCCAGCCGAGCTTGGCGTAGTCCACCTGCACGGTGAAGCCGGTGATCACGCCGGCTTCGCGCAGGCGGTCCACCCGCCGCTTGACGGCCGCGACCGAAAGGCCCACCTCGGTGGCCATCTCGGAGAAGGTCCGGCGGCCGTCCTCGCGTAGCAGCCGTAGCAGCCGGTGGTCTATTTCGTCGATCTCGCTCACGCGCGCTCCTCACGCAAACCAGGCCACGCGAAGAGCCAGGCCTCGCAAACAATTTGCGTCTTTATCGCATTATGTACCCTGATACTTGTGCAAGGACCACCGGGATTGCTCCACTTGGCGCATGGTGGCGTTGGAAGACAAGTACACGGCCCTCGACGGGCGCGTGCTGCTCTCGGGCATCCAGGCTCTGGTACGGCTCACGCTGGAACAGCGCCGCATCGACGAGGAACGCGGGCTCGACACGCGCGTCTTCGTCTCCGGCTACCAGGGCTCGCCCCTGGGCGGCGTCGACCTGGAGATGGCCCGCGCCGCCAGGCACCTCGATCCTGCCGGCGTCGTCTTCAGGCCGGGGCTCAACGAAGAGCTCGCGGCCACGGCCGTCGCCGGCACCCAGCTTCTCGGCCTTGCACCCGGGCGCAAGCACGACGGCATCACCGGGTTCTGGTACGGCAAGAACCCCGGCCTCGACCGTGCCGCCGACGCCATCCGGCACGCGAACATCGCCGGCACCGCGGCCAAGGGCGGCGCGGTCGCGTGGATCGGCGACGACCCCGGTTGCAAGTCCTCGACCGTGCCCAGTTCGTGCGAGCCGATGTGCCAGAGCATGTGCATGCCGCTGCTGGTGCCCGGAACGGTCGCGGAGATCGTCGAGTTCGGGCTGCACGCGGTGGCGATGTCGCGGGCCAGCGGCCTCTGGGTCGGGCTGAAGATCGTCGCGGACGTGGCCGACGCCTCCGCCACCGTCGACCTGGACGCGCTCCGCCCCGAACTGCCCGCCCACGACCGCGCCGAGACCAAGCCGCCCACGCTGGTCGGACCGGCCGCGCTGGACGCCGAGTACGACCTGCTCACCCGCCGCCTCGACCTCGCCCGCGCCTACGCGCGCGCCGCGGGAATCAACCGCGTGGTGTTCAGCGCCCGCCAGGCCAAACTGGGAATCGTCGCCTCCGGTACGGCTCTCGCCGCTGCCCAGCGCGCCCTGGCCGACGCCGGGGCGGACCTGGAGGAACTGGGCATCCGGCTGATCCGGATCGGCATGCCGTACCCGCTGGACCGCGACGACCTGCTCGGCATGCTCGACGGCCTGGAGGAGGTGCTGGTCGTCGAGGACAAGGTGCCGTTCCTGGAGAACCACCTCAAGGCGGCGCTTTACGGCAGCGCGCACGTGCCGAAGGTCCGCGGGCTGCTGCCGCTGCGCGGGACGGTCGGCGCGGCCGACGTGGCCAAGGCGCTGGGACTCGGCGTCGTTTCGGGTAAGGGCGCTCGACGGTCGCGGATGCTGCCGGTGGTCGCCGCGCGCACGCCGTACTTCTGCTCGGGCTGCCCGCACAACCTCTCCACCCGCACCGACGACAGCACGCTGGTCGGCGTCGGCATCGGCTGCCACGCCATGATCGCGCTGGACGGCGACGGCCGAGGCACCCAGCTCGGGCTCACCCAGATGGGCGGCGAGGGCGCGCAGTGGATCGGGCTGGCGCCGTTCACCGAGGACCGGCATTTCGTGCAGAACCTCGGAGACGGCACCTTCCACCACTCCGGCTCGCTGGCGATCAGGGCCGCGGTGGCCGCCGGGGTGTCCATGACGTACAAGCTGCTCTACAACGACGCGGTCGCCATGACCGGCGGCCAGCGCGCCGAGGGCCGGCTCGCCATCCCCGAGCTCACGCGGTGGCTGGCCATCGAGGGCGTGCGCCGCGTGGTGATCACGACCGCGGACCCCTCCGCCTATCGCGGGGTGCGGCTCGATCCGGTCGCGACGGTACGGCACCGCGACGACTTCGCCGACACCGAACGCGAGCTCGCCAAGGTGGACGGCGTCACCGTGCTCATCCACGACGACCGCTGCGCCGCCGAGGAACGCCGGCTACGCAAGCGCGGCAAACTGCCCACCCCGGCCGAACTGGTCGTCATCAACGAGCGGGTCTGCGAAGGCTGCGGCGACTGCGGGGAGAAGTCCACCTGCCTGTCGGTTCAGCCGGTGGAGACGGAGTTCGGGCGCAAGACCCGCATTCACCAGCCTTCGTGCAACTCCGACCTGACCTGCCTGAAGGGCGACTGCCCGTCGTTCCTGCTGGTCGAGCCGGGCCCGCGCAAGAGCAAGCCGCTCCCGCCGCCGCCCGCCGGGCTGCCCGAGCCCACGCCCCGCTTCACCGGCGCGGTCACGCTGCGCATGCCCGGCATCGGCGGCACCGGCGTCGTGACCGTCTCGCAGATCCTGCAGATGGCCGCGCACCTCGACGGCCTGCACGCCGCCGGTCTTGAGCAGACCGGGCTGGCGCAGAAGGGCGGCCCGGTCATCAGCGACGTACGCGTCTCGCCGGAGCCGATCACCGGCTCGGTCAAGGCCACGAAGGCGGACGTCCTGATCGGCTTCGACCTGCTCGGCGCAGCCGCCGAAGGCAACCTGGGCGTGCTCGCCAAGGACCACACCGTCGCCGTGATCAACACAGCGGTCGTGCCGACGGCCGAGATGGTCACCGGCCGGGCCGTGGTGCCCGGCGCGCAGGCCGCCGTCGAACGCGTCGACTCCGCCACCCGCTCCGAGGCCAACCTCTACCTCGACGCGCAGGCGCTGGCCGAAGAACTGTTCGGCGACCACATGCCGGCGAACATGCTGCTCGTCGGCGCCGCCTATCAGCACGGCTGCCTGCCGATCAGCGCCACGGCCATCGAGGGCGCGATCCGCCTGAACGGCGCGGCCGTCGAGAAGAACCTCGCCGCCTTCGCCCACGGCCGGGCCGCCGCGCTCCAGCAGCCGAGCGAGGAGAAGACGCAGTCCTTCGCCGAGATCCTCGCGATCAGGACCGACGACCTCACCGGCTACCAGAACGCCGACTACGCCCGCACCTACTCCGACGACGTCCAGCAGATCGCCGAACTCGCCGACGACGAGGGCGTCGCCATCGCCTACGCCAAGGGCCTGTACAAGCTCATGGCCTACAAGGACGAGTACGAGGTCGCCCGGCTCCACCTCGAAACCGAGTTCGCCCCCGAGGACAAGGTCGCCGTCATGCTCCACCCGCCGATCCTGCGCGCCCTGGGCATGAAGCGGAAGATCAAGCTGCGCCGTACCGCCAAGCCGGTGTTCCGCACGCTGCGGGCCGCGCGCTTCCTGCGCGGCACCGCGCTCGACCCCTTCGGCTACGCTCACGTGCGCCGAGTGGAGCGCGAGCTCATCCACGAATACCGCACCCTGGTGCGCGAGGCCCTCTCAGCGGGTACGAGCGCAGAGGCGGTCGCTGAGATCGCCGCGCTGCCTGACATGATCCGCGGATACGAGGACATCAAGCTCGCCCGGGTCGCGGAATTCCGCGAGCGCGCCCGCAAGGCCCTGGCCGGACTCTGAGATCGGAGACAGACACGTGGCCGTATCCCGCCTCCTCCCCAACCAGGACGCGCACGACCTGCTCGACCTCACGCGCACGCTGGCCGACAAGGAGCTCGCGACCCGCGTGGAGGAACACGAACGGGCCGAGACCTACCCCACCGGCCTGTTCACGAAGTTGGGCGAAGTAGGGCTGCTCGGGCTGGCCTATCCCGAGGAACTGGGTGGTGGCGGCCAGCCGTACGAGGTCTATCTGCAGGTCCTCGAGGAGCTGGCTGCCCGCTGGGCCGCCGTGGCGGTCGCCGTCAGCGTCCACACGCTCGCCTGCTTCCCCCTCAAGCAGTACGGCACGCCGGAACAGATCGACCGGTGGCTGCCCGACATGCTGGCCGGACGCCAGATCGGCGGCTACAGCCTGTCCGAGCCCCAGGCCGGATCCGACGCCGGAGCCCTGACCTGCAAAGCCGAGAAGGTCGAGAACGGCTACCGCATCACCGGCACCAAAGCCTGGATCACCCACGGCGGCATAGCCGACTTCTACGCCCTTTTCGCCCGCACCGGCGAAGGCAACCGAGGCATCTCCTGCTTCCTCGCCCCCGGCGCCGTGGACGGCCTGACCTTCGGCCGCCCCGAGGAGAAGATGGGCCTGCACGCCATCCCCACCACCACAGCCCACTGGGACGGCGCCATCCTGGAACCCGACCGCCTCCTGGGCACCGAAGGCCAGGGCCTGCAGATCGCCTTCAGCGCCCTGGACTCAGGCAGGCTGGGCATCGCCGCGTGCGCGACAGGCCTGGCCCAGGCGGCGTTGGACGCGGCAGTGGCGTACGCGAAAGAACGCACCACCTTCGGTCGCAAAATCATCGACCACCAGGGTCTCGCCTTCGTCCTGGCCGACATGGCCGCCGCCGTGGACGCCGCCCGCGCCACCTACCTCGACGCCGCCCGCCGCCGCGACGCCGACCTCCCCTACAGCCGGCAGGCATCCGTGGCCAAGCTGGTGGCAACGGACGCCGCCATGAAGGTCACCACAGACGCCGTGCAGGTGTTCGGCGGATACGGGTACACACGCGACTTCCCGGTCGAGCGCTACATGCGCGAAGCCAAGATCATGCAGATCTTCGAAGGCACCAACCAAATCCAACGCCTGGTGATCGCCCGCAACCTCTAGACCTGTGGAAACGCTATTCGGGCCGGGGAGCGCGGACTTCATCCAGTGTCCTGCCGGCAAGATCCAGCGGACAGGGTTGGCCGAAGCGGTGGACACGTCGGACTGGCTGGGTAGACCCATCGCGGTCATGCCCGGAATCTCGTGAAGGATAGTGCGGGCCGGATCTCCGCCAACCCAGCCAGATCATCGCGTGAGAGGTCGAGGCGTACCTGGCTGCCTCGCTGGCTGGGAAGCCAGCCCGAGTGGAGTGCTTTGGTGATGGCCATGGCAACGAGGGCCGGGCGCACCATTGCCGCCTCTTCGCCGAGCCAGGTGTCGGGGCGGTGGCAGCGCAGGGAGACCAGAAGGACTCTGCCTGGTGCGTCGGCCAGTTGCACGGCGAGCCTCAGAGGACTTTCGCCGATGCCTTGTCCGTAGGTGGGCTTGTGACGGATTCGCCAGCGGTAGACGACATCATCGACGGTGATGAGCCGAGAGCCCTTCTTCGGTATGGCCACCCGCACCTCCGATCATGTCCCTGCTCCGCGGTTGTTCCGTCGCAGGCCGTGAGACAGCAGCAAGCGTATGCCCTGCTAGGACGCTTGATCGAGTAGATTTCCCAGGTGGCCCGACCGGGCCTGGGCCGAGGAGTTCGCCGAAACTCGGGCTCTCGGCGCGGACGCCGTCGAGGTGCTGGTCGCCCTCGAACGGCAGAGCCATCCCCACCGGAACGTCTTCTTCGACCTCGTGAGGGAGCGGTTCGGCCTGGCCGATCCGGTGGAGGTGCTGTGGGCGGCTTACCGGCGGCGGATGCCGTACCTCGTGACATGTTGCCCAGAGGTGCTCCGTGGCCTGAGGACGCTTCGGGAGTCGGGTTGGAAGGTCGGCATCGTCACCAACGGCATGGCCGACAACCAACTCGGAAAGATCCACCGAACCGGCCTGGCCGACGCTGTGGACGCCTACGCCGCTTCTGGTGCCGAAGGCGTCCGCGGAGCGGGACTCCGGACCATCTGGGTGGACCACGACAACCTGCCCGACGCCGGCCGCGAAGCGGATCACGTGGTCGGCGACATGACCCATGCATTCAGGATCTTGCCCTGACGTAGCGGCTGCTCGCGTGCTTACCAGCCCGGTTCGGCCTTGATGGAGCTCACGAACCTGCCCCACTCGTCCGCAGAGACGACCAGCACATCTCCGGCCGGTTTCTTGGAGTCGCGGACATCCACCTGCCGACCGGGCAGCCCCGCCACCTCCACGCAGGCCCCGTTCGCCGCGCTGAAACTGCTCTTGCGCCAGCTCGCATGATGTTCCCCTGAGCTCACTGCTGCCTCCTCTCGTTTCAGCGTCACAACCAGGCGTTGCTCGTCATCGCCATCCGTGTTCATCGGGGAAGGAGCCGCCGGGGCGCGCTCCTGCTTCAGGGGACCATAGCGGTGATCTTCCAGATCTCGACGGTGTACGTGCTGATCTCGTCCGTTCGTATCGATCCGCGCTAAGGGTCAGGAGCGGCTCGCCGTCTTCCCTGACGGCTCATGGAAACCCCCGCGGCTCACGGATCGTAAACCTTCCGGGACGTCCAAGGGCCCTACAGAATTGGGGTGGTTTGGGCGGAGGCGATCTGCCAGGTGCCGTCGTTCCGCACGACCACGTAGGTGAGCCAGCCCTCCGTCGCGTGCAGGGGGTCGTTGGCGCCGTCCCGTTCGTCGGAGACCCGCTTCAGGACACCGACGATCGCCACATCAGGGCGTACGAACCGGATGTCGGCCACCTCCGCACTCGTCACCACCTTGGCCAGCGGCGTCGCCAGCGCCGCCTTCATGGCCTCCTCCAGGGCTTCCTTGCCCACCACGCGGCGGCCGCCGAAGTTCACGAGGGTCGTGTCGTCGGTGTGCAGGGCGAGGAACGGCTCGGGGTCGCTCTGGTGGCGGGAGGCGTCGGCCACCAGCTGACGGATCGTGTCTTCCATGACGGGGCATCCCTTCCAGCAAGTTATCGGAGCGAATCGCTCCGATAAGCACTCTAAAGCGGAGCGGAGCGCTCCGCAAGTAGCGTGGGGAGATGGCCAAAGTCGCGTACGTCGTGGGGATCGACTGCTCTCCGGGGGAGTTCCGGGCGGTCGTCGCGGAGGTTCCCGGGCTGACGGTGCTCAGGGAGCTCAGGCCCGGCCAGGTGGTCGTGGTGGCGGACGGGCCCGGGGTGGAGGTCGGCGCCTTGCCGGGGGTGATGTGGGTGCGGGCCGACAAGCCCCGGCACATGGATGAGGGGCCCGGCGCGCGGCCGGACCCCTCATGACGGACTAACGGATTACTGGACGGTTATCTTGTCCACCTCCACGGTGATGCCCTTCACCTGCGGTGTCGACGTGGCCGTCGTGACCGAGCCCACTCCGTTGGCCACACCCTTCACCTTCATGGTGTAGGTGAGGGTGCCGCCGGGCGCGCCGGGCGTGCTGGTGACGCGCAGGTCGGTGGTGGGCGGGCCGGCGATCTGGCCGCCGGCCGTACCCTCGTCGTTCTCCGCGCCGACCGTCAGGCCGAAGCCTGCCGGCGGGCTACCGGGCAGGTTGGCGGGGTCGTAGGTGAAGCTGATGTCCTCGGTGCCGTTGACGCCGATCCACTGCTGGAAGACCTTCTGCGCCGTGGTGCCGAAAAGGTTGACCCGCCATTCGAGCACCAGCCACGTGCTGACGCCGTCGGTGAGGGTCGCGGCGTAGATGCCCGGGGCGCCGGTGCCGTCGAGGTCGGTCCAGTACGAGGCCAGGACGTTGTTGGGACGGGCCGGATCGGGCAGGGTCTGCGGCGTGAAGGAGATGTCCTCGCTGCCGTTCGTGCCGCCGGCCACGCTGTAGCCGTTGGAGACGATGCCGATGCGATTGTACGTCTTGCCCGCGTAGACGTACGGCGGGACGGTGAAGTTGAGCGCCTGCTCATCGCCGACGGCGATGGGCGTGATGCCGAAGTCGGACAGCGGCAGGTAGCCCGCCGGGCTGGTGCCGGGGGCGATGCCGGGCCGGTCGGGCTGACGGGCGGCCAGGGTCTGCTTGGTGGTGGCGATCTGGCTGCCGACCTTGGTGGCGCCGGTGACCGAGTTCAGGCGCAGCTTGCTGTCGAGCGTGCTGAGCGCGGTGACCTCGGCGTCCTGCAGGGTGTTGTTCTGGACGGAGACCGTGCAGACCGACTCGCCGGTGTTGCGCGGGATGGCGGCCGGGGCGCAGGTCTGGTCGATCGGGATGGCGCCTTCCTTGCGGAAGAACGCGACCGGCAGGTGCAGGTTGCGCGAGCCGCCGACCTGCTTGAGGTTGACCTGGCCGAAGTACTGGCCGTCGGGCAGTTCGGGCGCGGCGATCACGACTTCGATCTTGGCGCTCTTGCCGGGCTTGACCACCACGAGCGGCGGCAGGACGGCGATGTGCGCGCCGTTCACGGTCGTGCCGGTGGCGGTGAAGGTGAGCGTCTTGTTGGTGACGTTGGTGAGCGTGCGCTTGGCGGTGATGACACCGGGCATGGTGGGCGCGTTCACCGACGGCAGGTTGAGGTCGATGCGGTTGAGCGTGTCGGTCTCGGCGGCCACGAAGTTGGCGGCGCTCTCGTCCATGGTCAGGCCGGGGTCGCCGGCCTTGGTGAGGTCGATGCGCCCGCCGCCGAAGTCGAACGGGTCGGCCGGGGTGGTCCGGTCCTGCTTGGTGACCTTGGTGGTCGCGGTGCTCTCCAGCGCCGACTTGACCTGGCCGGGCGTCCAGGTCGGGTTGAGGGCGAAGACGAGCGCGGCGGAGCCGGCCACGTGCGGCGAGGACATCGAGGTGCCCGCGATGGACTGGTAGAGGTTGCCGGGCGGGCCTTCGAGCGGGCTCTCCGGCGTCGGCGTCGTGCCGGCGAGGATGTGCAGGCCGGGCGCGGTGACGTCGGGCTTGAGGAAGTCGCCGCCGGGGCCGCGCGAGGAGAACGTGGTGATGGCGTCGCCCTGCCACGTGGTCTTCGTGCCCTGCGCGAACGTGGCGGTGGTGCCGGGGTTGGCCGCGAGGAACGCCAGCAGCGCGTCACCGTCGGGCTTGTCCAGGTGGACGGTCGGCAGCCAGTGGTTGTCGGTCATGATGTCGAGCGGGGTGGAATTGTAGAGCAGCATGCCCACGGCGCCGCCCTGCTTGACGTTGAAGCCCTTGAGCACGCGGTTCGGCCCGCGCTCACACGCGACGATCTTCCCGGCGAACAGTCCTGCCGGGGCCGGCGTGGTGCACTGCGCGTTCGAGTACGGCGGCGCCGAAGCGAGCACCACCTGCGCCGGAGTGGTGACACCCGCGGTGACCGTGGACCCGGAGACCGTTGCGGTGTTGGTGCCTGAGCCCTTGAGCGAGACCGTGGAACGGAACGTCCGGGTCTGCGTGGAGGCGGCGACGGTGGTCACCCACGGGCTGACGTGGTTGACCGTGGCTGCGCCTGGTCCGGCGTTGCCGGCCGAGGCGGACACCAGCACACCGGCGGCGTACGCGTCGAGGAAGGCCAGCTCGACCGGGTCGCTGTAGGGGTCGGTGCCACCGGAGATCGAGAAGTTGATCACCCGGACGCCGTCGAGGATGGCCCGGCCGACGGCCTGCGCGGAGTCGGAGGGGAAGCAGCCCTCGGCGCCGCAGACCTTGTAGACCGACACCTGCGCGGCGGGCGCGATGCCGTGGATGGGGCCGCGGCTGATGCCGAGCGGGTTGGCGTCGGCGACGGGGCCGCCGGCCGAGGTGGTGGCGGTGTGGGTGCCGTGGCCGTTGGAGTCACGCGCGGAGTCGCCGTACACCTCGCCGCCGATGACGGCGTTGTAGGTGTCCAGGAACGGTCCGCCGCCGATCAGCTTGTTGTTGCAGGCGAACACGTCGGGAGTCGGCGTGAGCGGGTTGTCGCCGAAGTCGCAGATGCGCGGCGTGCCGTCCTTGGTGGGGCCGGGCGCCGGCAGGGTGCCGGGGTCGGCGAAGGACGGGTGTTCCGGCCAGGCGCCGGAGTCGAGGATGCCGACGTTGACGCCCTTGCCGGAGCTGGGCGCGCCGCCGAGCTTGTTGTAGATGGTGGGCGCGCCGATGAAGGCGGGGCTGGAGTCGGTGAGCAACTGCTCGGGCGCGTCGGACTGTACCGCGGCGACGCCGGGCAGCTTGACCAGGTTCTTGGCCTGGTTGGCGGGCAGACGGAGGGCGATGCCGCCGTACACGACCCTGAGCTTCTGTCCTGCCTTGGCTGCGGGGACGTCCTTGCCGAGGGCGGCGAGGAAGTCGTTCTCGATCTTCGTGATGTGCGACTCGTACTTCTTGGCATCCGTGCCGCGCACGTCGAGCGACTTGCCGGTGACCGACGGGCTGGTGCCCGGCAGGCCCTTGAGCCCGCCTCGGTACGCGGCCAGCGCGTCGTAGTCGAGCTTGACCATCACGTTCACTTCACCGGCGCTGGTGGCGCTGAGCAGCGCGGCGTCGTTCTTGGCGAGCTTGCCGGTGGCGGACTTGTCGCCGTCGACGAGCTGGCCGCCGGTGAGCGGCGTGACGCGCCACTTGTCCACCGGTGTCGGGCCCGCGATGGCGGGCGGCGCCGCGGAAAGGACGAGTGCGAGGGCAGCGGTGCCCACGGCTAAGCGTCCGGCGACGGATAAGCGGGGATTGCTCGGCACTGAGAAACCTCCCTGAAGGGCTGCGTGAGTACCCGCCGGGAGGTGTGTCACCTCGACGCCCCGCCCCGCGGGTGACATGCCAAATGCGGAGCCTATTTCGCAGGTGGGATATGGCCTAGATGGGGAAGTTGCCAGCCCTGACGGGGTGAGCATGGCAACTGTCACCCTGGCCAAACAATGACCGAGCGCCCCCAGGAGCCGCCGCTCCGGGGGCGCTCGCCTACCGGACTAGATCCGCTGCCAGAGGGCAGGGACGGCCGGCGGTGTCCAGCCAGGCTGGGAGGTGTGGGACTGCAGGCAGCGGTAGGAGGCGCCGTCATAGGTGACGGTCGCGCCCGCCGCGTAAGCGGTCCACGGTGCCCACGTCCCGCCGGGAGGCGTCCCGGTGGGGGTGGAGGTCGGGGTGGAGGTCGGAGTTCCGGTGCCGCCGGGCAGCGTGAGCCCGTACGTCTGCAGAATCTCGTTCACCGGCTGGTGGAAGGTCGTTCCGCCGCTGGAGCAGTTGCCGGAGCCACCGGAGGTGACGCCCTGCGCCTGGTTGCCGGAGAAGAAGGAGCCGCCGGAGTCGCCGGGCTCGGCGCAGACCGAGGTCCGGGTGACGCCGGTGATGGTGCCCTGCGGGTAGGTGACGCTGGTGTTGTGCGCGCCGATCGTCCCGCAGTGGTACTGGGTGGTCGAGCCGGAGCGGCAGATCGAGGCGCCGACCGCGGCCTGCGTCGATCCGGTGATGGTGATGTTGCCCTGGCTGTAGCCGTTGACCAGGTTGGTGGGCGTCCACTGGCTGTTGACCTCGACCCAGGCGTAGTCGTTGCCCGGGAAGGACGAGCCGCGGAAGGTGCCCTGCGCGACGCGGTTGAAGCCGGTCGTGGTGGCGCCGGTGTTGCCGCAGTGGCCGGCGGTGACGAAGCCGCCCTGGCTGCCCGGCCGGTTTACCGCGAAGCCCACCGAGCAGCGGCTGCTGCTGCCGATGTAGTAGGCGTCGCCGCCGCGTACGTCGTAGAACGGCCTGGGCTGCTCTTCCGACTTCTGCAACTGGACCAGCGCGGCGTTGACGCCGCTGGAGTCGACGAACTTCTGCGCGGCGACGAGGTCCTTGGCCTGGAGCACGACCTTGTTGGCGGTGATGTCGGCGTACCAGACGTGCACGCCGGCGGGCATGCGGCGGGCCAGCTTGTCGAAGCGGGCGGTGACGGCCTTCAGATCGTTGACCGAGTGGGACACCAGCACCGGTTTGGCGCCCAGGTCGGTGATCTGCGAGAAGCCTGCGGACTGGGTGGTGGCCAGGACCAGTTCGGCGGTCGGCCCGGTCACCCAGAGACCGCCGAAGTTCTTGCCCAGCCGGGCGGAGTAGTCCGCTTCGACCTGGGCGGCGGCGGCTTCGTTGACCAGCCGGGCCAGCGCCTGGTCAGCGGTCAGGCCGAGGTCACGCTGGAGGGCGGCGACGACCTTGGGGTCGGGGTTGGCGACGACGGCGGCCTGTTCGAGCGCCTGCGCATAGGGGTTGGGGGGTTCGCCGGCCGAGGCGGCGAAGGCCACCACCGGGACGACTGCAAGGGTGAGGGCGAGCGCGACGCTCATCCCCACGACGTGCCTGCGGAGCATGGGGTTTCTCTCCTCGAATTGGGGGGCGCGCCGTCAACGTAAAGGGGAAAGTCGCCTTTCCGGGCATATCAACCTGTTAGGAACGGCGCGTTATGGCAGCAGGAGAGAATGAGCGTTTCCGCAGGTGAAGCGCATGATTGAAGATCCGGTGAACGGCGGTGGCCGGACCATAACATCTGGTCCCAGCATCACGTTATGCCAGAGTGCTTGACAGCTGGTACGCGCCCGGGGTCAGCCCGTAGACGCGGGTGAACCACCTGGTCAGGTGGCTCTGGTCGGAGAAACCGGCCGCGATCGCGGCATGGCTGATCGGCAGGCCGCCGGCGATGAGGCGGCGGGCCTCGCGCAGGCGCAGCTGGCGCTGGTAGTCGCTGGGCGCCATGCCGTACTTGGCGTGGAAGGCGCGGTAGACGGCGAACCGGCTGCGGCCGGCCGCCTCGGCCAGGTCGTCGGCGGTCACGTCGTCGAGGAACGCCGCGTGCAGGCGGTCGCGGACGAGCGTGGCGACCTGGTCGTCGGCGCCCGCGGCGATCAGGCGGGGGGCGGTGGTGGCGGCCCGCCGTACCAGGGCGGCGAGGGTGTCGGCGAGCAACTCGTCGCGGCGCAGGGCGCTCGCGCGGTCGTCGAGCAGCGCGGTGTGCAGGCGCCGCAGCGCGCCCGCGAGCACGGGGTCGGCGACCACCGGCGCCGCGAACAGCGGCAGTCCCGCGCGCCCTCCGGCGAGGTCGGCAAGGGCGCCTTCGACCAGGCTCGGCCCGATGTGCACCATGCGGTAGGTGAAGCCCAGGTCCGTGGTGGAGTGCCCGTCGTGGGGCTCGTCGGGGTTGAACGCCATGATCATGCCGGCGGCGCTGGTGTGGGCGGCGCCGCGGCAGCTGAAGGACTGCGCGCCGTCCTCGGTGACGCCGAAGGAGTAGCTGTCGTGGCTGTGGCGGTGGTAGACGTGCTCGACGAAGTGCGCGTGCATCGCCTCCAGCGGGCGATCGGGCGCGCGCCAGTAGCTCGACCAGTCCTGCGCACGAGCCTTCAAGACGTCTCCGGTACGGCGGGGCCATGCTGACGAGCATGCGTTTCGATACAAAGATAGCCATCGTGGTCCGCCCCGACCTGGCCACCTGGCAGAAGCTCAACGTGACCGCGTTCCTGGCCGGGGCGGTCGCGGGCGCGTACCCGGAGACGATGGGCGAGCCCTACGCGGACGCTTCGGACAACGGATACCTGCCCCTGTTCCGCCAGCCGGTGCTCGTCTACGCCGCCGACGACCTGCGGCCGGTCAGGGAGAAGGCGGTGGCCAAGGGGGTGGGGACGGCGGTGTTCATCGAGGAGATGTTCAAGACCGGGCACGACGCGGACAACCGGGCGGCGGTCCGCGCCGTCGCCGCCGACGACCTGGCGCTGGTCGGGCTGGCCGTCTACGGCCCGCGCAACCTGGTGGACAAGCTGCTCAAGGGCCTGTCACTGCACCCCTGACGTGCCGGGGCGCAGCAGTCCGCTCTCGTAGGCGGCGATGACGGCCTGGACCCGGTCGCGCAGGCCGAGCTTGCTCAGCACGTTGCTGACGTGCGTCTTCACGGTGTGCTCGCTGACCACGAGGGTGGCGGCGATCTCGGCGTTGGACAGGCCGCGGCCGAGCAGGGTGAGCGTCTCGCGTTCGCGGTCGGTGAGCGGGTCGAGTGAGCGCGGCGGCGGGCCGGGGCGGGCGTTGCGCCGGACCATGTCGTCGATGAGGCGGCGGGTGACGGCGGGCGCGAGCAGGGCGTCGCCGCCGGCGGCCACGCGTACGGCGTGGACCAGGTCGTCCCTGCGCACGTCCTTGAGCAGGAAGCCGCTCGCGCCCGCCTGGAGGGCGTCGTAGACGTAGTCGTCCTGGTCGAAGGTGGTGAGCATGATGACCTTCGTCGGCGTCTCGGCGCAGATGATCCGGGCGGCCGCGATCCCGTCGAGTTCGGGCATGCGGATGTCGAGGAGGGCCACGGCGGGGGCATGCGCGCGGACGGCTTCGACGGCCTCGCGGCCGTTGGCCGCCTCCGCCACCACCGACATGTCGGGCTGGGAGTCCACGATGAGCGCGAACCCGCTCCTGACGAGCTCCTGGTCGTCCGCGACGACGACGGTGATGGTCACTGCTGGTCTCCGATCGGCAAGCTCACTACAACCTCAAATCCCGAAATATCCGGTGTCACGGCCACCGCGCCGCCGTACGCGGCGGCCCGCTCGCGCATGCCCATCAGCCCGTGGCCGCCGCCCGTCCCCGGCGCTTGGCCGCGGCCGTCGTCGGCCACCGTGATCAGCAGTTCGTCGTCCTTCCAGTCGAGCCGGACCACGCCGCTGGTGGCCTGCGCGTGTTTGACCATGTTCGTCAGCGCCTCCTGCACGATCCGGTAGACGGCCACCTCGGCGTCGGCCGGGAGCGGGGACGGGGTGCCCGTAACGGCCAGCCGTACCGTGGGGCCGGCTTCCGAGACCCGCGCGACCAGGTCGGCCAGGCCGTCGAGCGTGGGCTGCGGGGCGCGTGGGCCTTCCTCCTCCTTCAGGAGGTTGAGCATCCGCCGCAACTGCGCCTGCGCGTCGCGCCCGGCCGCGCCGATCGCCTCGAACGCCTTCTCCGCGCGTTCCGGAGCGGCCCGTACGGCCAGCGGCCCCGCCTCGGCCTGCACGATCATGATGCTGATCCCGTGGGCCAGGATGTCGTGCATGTCGCGGGCGATCCTGGCCCGCTCCCGTTCGACGGCCCGCTCCTCCAGCAGCGCCGCGCGCTCGCGGTAGTGCACCGTGGCCCGGCCCAGCGCGTAGGCGCCGAGCGCGGTGAGCACGCCGCGGATGAAGGTCACCGGCGAGACGCCGAAGGCCGGCGTGATGCTGAGCACGATCGCCACGGAACGTTTCCAGCGGGGCGAGAGCGCGGCGACGGTGTAGAGCGCGACCAGCCAGCCGTACCAGATGGGCTGGGGCGGCAGGTCGGGGTCGCGCAGCGAGTAGATGGCCGCGGAGGCGACGCACAGGGTCAGCACGGTCAGCGGATACCGGCGGCGCACCAGCAGCGGCACCACCCCGAGCAGGACCGGCCAGTACTCGACCATGCTCCACGGCTCCGGGCCGAGCCTGCGCGTGGCGTAGAAGAAGGGCACGCTCTGCCCGACCAGCACCAGCAGGGCGATGGCGAAGTCGACGACGAGGGGCGGCAGCCCGCGTAGCCAGGCGGCGGCCCGCCGCTCCCAGCTACGGAACATTTCGGACACAAGGCCTCAGTATCCCCTTGCGGGCGGGCGCCGAAATCCCCCGCGCGACCCAGTACGCAGATCGCCCGCACCGGCGATGCCCCCAAAGCCCGATTTTTCGAGACTTGGTGGCGTTCCGCCGAGAGAAGGACCCTCATGAAACTCGTCGCCACGGCCTTGCTGGCCCTGTCCCTGCACACCCCGGCCGCCCAGGCGGAGGTGAAGACCACCGACATCACCTTCACCACGCAGGACGGCCAGAAGCTCGGCGGCCGCGTCTTCGAACCCGCCGAGCCCGCGGGCAAGCGGCCGGGGCTGGTGCTCCTGCACGGCTCCGGCGGCGGCAACAGCTGGCGCGACCTCCAGGCGGAGGCGGACGCCTTCGCCCGCCAGGGCCTGGTGGTCCTGGCCCCGGACAAGCGCAGCGCGGGCTACAGCACGACCCGCCGCGACTACTACGCGCTGGCCGACGACGCCCTCGCCGCCTTCGCGGTGCTGAAGAAGCACCCCTCGGTGGGCCGGGCCGGGCTGTGGGGCATCAGCGAGGGCGGCTGGGTCGCGCCGATCGCCGCCAACCGGAGCCAATCCGTGGACTTCCTGGTCACCGTGGGCGGCCCCGGGCTCAGCCCGCTGCGCACCCAGTCGTGGAACGCGGCCAACAAGCTCGACCGCGCCGGGATCAAGGGCTCGCTGCGCAGCTCGTACGCGCGGACCTTCCACCGCCTCGCCGCCGACGCGGGACTGTTCGCCTCGGCCTATCACGACCCGGCCCCCGAGCTGCGTCGCATCAAGCAGCCCCTGCTGGCGCTGTGGGGCGCGGAAGACAACCAGGTGCCGCCCGCCGAGAGCGCGGAACGTTTCCGGGCGAACATCCCCGCCGGGCTCACCGTCAAGTTCTTCGCCGGGGCCGGCCACTCCCTGCACCAGGGCTCGGGCACGCTCACTCCCGGCTACGCCGACGCCGTGGGCTCCTGGGTGCGCGAGGTCGCCGCGGGCAAGGTCCCGGCGGCCGTCGACGAGCCGCTGCCCGCCCAGCCGCGCAGCGTCGACACGCCGCCCTCGGCCTGGTGGGAGTCGTGGCAGCTGCAGATCGGCGTCATGGTCCTGCTGTTGCTGGCCTACCTCGCCTACACCATCCGGCCGCTCGGCCAGGGCAGCTGGGCCGCCCGCCTGGTCGCCATCACCGGGTCGCTCTCGCTGGTCGCGTTCGCGTACACGCTGGTCTCGATGCTGATGTCGTCGACCTCGCGCGGCGTGCAGGCCGGTCCGCTGCTCATGGGCCGCCCGCTGTCCTGGCTCGCCGCCCAGCTGTTCGCCGCCGTGGCCGCCGTCGCCGCGCTGACCTGCCTCACGCAGTGGCGCGCCGCCTCCTTCCGGGTACGGCTGACCGCCGTCGCCGGCCTCGTCTTCATCCCGTGGGGGGTCTACTGGGGCCTGCTCGTACCCTGATGTGGTGGAAGCCTGTGTATTCGACCTTGATGGCGTGCTCGTCGACTCCGAACCCGTCTGGGAGGAGGTACGCCGCGCCTTCGTCGCCGGGCACGGCGGCGCCTGGCAACCCGACACCCAGTCCAGGCTGATGGGCATGAGCACCGGCGAGTGGGCCGCCTACCTGCACGAACTCGGCGTGCACCTACCGCCGGACGAGATCGCGCGCGGCGTGATCGAGCAGATGAAGGCCCGCTACCACGACAAGGGCGTCCCGCTGCTGCCCGGCGCCGTCGAGGCGGTGGCGCGGATGGCCGCGGCCGTGCCGCTGGGCCTGGCCAGTTCCTCGCCCCGCGCGCTGATCGACACGGTGCTGGCGGAGACCGGGCTGGGCGAGCACTTCACCGCGACCGTCTCCACCGAGGAGGTCGAGCGCGGCAAGCCGGCCCCCGACGGCTACCTGGCCGCCGCCCACGCCCTGGGCGTGGCGCCGGAGCGGTGCGCGGCCGTGGAGGACTCCAGCAACGGCCTGCGCTCGGCGCACGCCGCCGGCATGCGGGTGCTCGCCATCCCCCACCCGGTCTACCCGCCCGCCGCCGACGCGCTGGCCCTGGCCTGGAAGGTGCTACCAAACCTGGACGCCCTGACACCCGCCGCGGTGACGTCTTGACGCCCGCGGCGGTGGACGGATGATCAGGGCGAGGCTGGAGGCGGATTTGGACGCCTGTGTCGAGGCGCTGGCCGAGGTTCAGAAGGCCGACGGCTACCCGGTCTCGTGGCCTGCGGATCCGCGTGGCTGGCTGGCTCCGCCGTCCATGGACCGGGCGTGGATCGCCGTGGACCCAGGAGCGGTCGTCGGCCACGTGGGCCTGGTGCCCGAGGATCTGGACCCCGCCGTGGCCGAGATCGTCGGCAGCGCACGGGCACTGACCGTCGCCAGGCTCTTCGTGACACCGGCCATCCGGCCGTGATGCACCATTACGTCATGCCATGACCCGGACTTGAGCGGTCCTTGCCCCGTTTCCGGATAAGAACCCACTTATGGCTCAAGCTACGAATATCCTGCTCGGCGCGCTCAACGCGTCGGCCACCGGCGACGCCTCGGCGATCCGGAAGTTCTACTCGCCCAACGTGATCGGCTGGAGCGCGGGCGAGGACATCGCCTCGATCGAGGACCTCATCGCCGAGGCCGTCGGCAGGAGCGACGCCCTGTCGGAGATTCAGGTGCGGGCGGTGCCGGTCGAGTTCCCCGGCGGCCCGGTGGTGGCGGAGTGGACGATGACCGCCCTGCACACCGGCCCGCTCAAGCTCGACGACGACCTGCAGATCGAGCCCACCGGCCGCCGCCTGGAGCTGCGCGGCGCGATCTTCGCCGAGCTGACGGACGGCAAGATCGCCGACTTCCGTCAGTACTGGGACCCGGCCGACCTGCTGGAGCAGCTCGGGCTCATGGACGGGGAGTGATCTCCCGCCCGGCGACCAGGGGCGTGGCCCACCGGGTCGCCGGATCGGCGTCGAGCAGCACGGCCCGGACGAACGCGCTGAGCGGCACCGCCAGGATCGCGCCCAGCGCGCCCAGCACGTAGGCCCACACCAGCAGCGACAGCATGGTCAGCGTGGTCGACAGCCCGGCCGAGGCTCCGGCGTACTTGGGCTGGATGACCGACTGGATCACGAAGTTGAGCACGCAGTAGACGGCGATGACCCACAGCATGGTGGCCGGGCCCGACGCCAGCAACGCCAGCAGCGCCGGAGGCACCAGCCCGATGATGAAGCCGACGTTGGGGATGTAGTTGGTGATGAAGGCCAGCAGTCCCCACAGCAGCGGCAGCGGAACCCCGAGTATCGCCAGCGCCACCGTGTCCAGCACGGCCACGACCAGCCCGAACAACGTCGAGACGACCAGGTAGTTGCAGGTGCCCTTGGCGAACCCGGCCAGCGCCGAGACCAGCGGCGACGGCGACAGCCGTTGGATCGCGCCGTGCACGAACCTCGCGTCCAGGCTCATCCCGAACAACAGCAGCACGATCAGCACGACCGCCGACATCACACCGAGCAGCCCGGTCAGGATGCCCTGCGCGGCCTTGACGAGCTGACCCATGTCCAGCCCGCTAAAGATCGCCTTGGCCTGCTCCGAGGTGATCCCGAGCCGCCCCAGCTCGGTCGTCAGCGACGCCAGCAGCTCCTGGTACTTGGCGGCGTAGGTGGGAACCAGCGTGGCGAGCTGGGCGAGCGCCACCACCAGCGAGAGCGCCAGGGCGCCCATGACGACGATGACCGTGGCCAGCGGCACGAACACGGTGACCCAGCCGGGCGCGCCCTTGCGCGCCAGCCACCTGCGCAGAGGGCTGACCGCGATGGTCAGCGTGAGCGCGAGGAAGGCGGGCCCGATGATCTGGCTCATGTGCTTGATCCCGGCGAGCGCGACGACGGCGGCGGCGGTGCCGATCAGCAGGCGCAGGCCACGGGACAGTTGCATGGCCGCTACGTTATGGCAGCTCACGACCGCGAAGCGTGGTCAACTCGCCGACCATTATCCTGCGTGGCGTGCGCGACATCACTGTCTTCAGCGGAAGTGCCCACCCCGAGCTTGCCGAGGAGATCTGCGCCCATCTGGGCACCCCCTTGCACCCGGTCAGCGTGAAACGGTTCGCCAACGACGTCCTGGAAGTGCAGTTGCAGGCCAACTGCCGCGAGCGCGACGTGTATCTGATCCAGCCCCTGGTCCCGCCCACGCAGGAACACCTGGTGGAGCTGTTGCTCATGCTGGACGCCGCGCGCGGCGCCTCGGCAGCCAGGATCACGGTCGTCCTCCCCCACTACGCCTACGCCCGCTCCGACAAGAAGGACGCCCCGCGCATCTCCATCGGCGCCCGGCTCGTGGCCGACCTCATGGTCGCCGCGGGAGCGGGCCGCGTGCTGACGATGACGCTCCACTCGCCGCAGGTCCACGGCTTCTTCAGCGTGCCGGTCGACCACCTGCACGCGCTGCGGGAGCTGGCCGTCCACTTCCGGCAATATGACCTGTCCAACACCGTCGTGGTCTCCCCCGACCTGGGCAACGCCAAGGAGGCGGCGGCCTTCGCCCGACGGCTCGGCGCCGACGTCGCGATGGGCGCCAAGCAGCGCTTCAGCGACGACCGGGTGGTGATCAGCTCGGTGATCGGCGACGTCGCGGGCAAGGACGTGATCGTGCTCGACGACGAGATCGCCAAGGGCACCACGATGATCGAACTGCTCGACCGGCTCAGGGAGCGCGGCGTCACCAGCGTCCGCGTGGCCTGCACCCACGGCCTGTTCTCCAGCGGCGCGATCGAACGGCTCAGCGACCGGCCCGAGGTCGAGGAGATCGTCTGCACCAACACCGTGCCCGGCCACAAGTCCGGCGGCAAGCTGACCGTCCTGTCCATCGCACCCGCCCTGGCCGAGGCGATGCGCCGCATCCACGAGGGCGAGTCGGTCAGCGCCCTGTTCGGCGTCTGACGTGCACACCGAGACAGACCTGCTGCTCACGCGCTTCCTCGGCGAGATCAGGCGGGAGGTCCCGCTGCTCGCCCTGTGGGCGCACGGTTCGCTCGGCGCCGGCGACTACCAGCCGGGCCGCAGCGACCTCGACCTGATCGCCGTCGTCGAGTCCCCGGTCGCCGACCCGACCCGCCTGGAGGAGATCCACGGCGGCTTCCCCGAACTGCTCCACTGCTCCTACATCGTCCGCGACAAACTGCCCGACCTGACCGCGCAGCACCTCACCGCCGCGCACGGCGAGCTGTTCCACCGCCCCGTCACGGCCGTGACCCGCCGCGAGCTGCACTCCAGCCCCGTCGAGCTGTACGGCACCGCCGTCCCTGACCTGCTTCCCGAGGTCAGCGACGCCGAACTGCACGCGTTCATCCGCGCCGACCTGGCCGATTTCTGGCTGCTCAAGACCGACGGCTTCAAGCGCTGGCTGCAGGACATCTGGGTCGACCTCGGCCTGATCACGGTGGCCAGGGCGACGGTCACGCTCAGGGAGAACCGCCTGATCACCAAACGAGAGGCGTTCGACGTACTCGCCGAGCTGGGCGCGCCGGAGCGGGTGGTGGCCGACGTCAGGGCCCGCCGCTACGGCACGCCCGGCCCCAAGCTCGGCCGCGCCCGCCGGGCGATGCTGGCCCGCTCGTTCGTCCGCGCCGCCATCCACCGCGCCCTGAGCTAGAGGGCGGCGGTCAGCCGGGACAGGGCGTCGGCGATCTGCTTCTTGGTCAGGCCGCGCTCGCGCCGCTGGTACGTGTACACCTCCGGGGCCAGCGGCGCGAGCAGCACGTCCACCAGTGCGTCGGCTCCCGGCGTGCGGGCGGCGGTCAGCAGTGAGCGCACGTGCACGCGCCAGAAGCCGTAGGCCCCGGTCTCGAAGCGCTGCCTGCCCACCTCGGTCCCCAGCACCAGGTGGGCGTGGTCCTCCAGCAGGTCGCACATCGCGGCGTAGAAGGCGGCCAGCCGCTCGGCGGGCGACGCTCCGGGGCCGAGCGGCGGCGGGCCCTGGATGAGCCGTTCCTGCAGCGCGCGCTCGTGCTCGTCCAGCAGCGCGACGGCGATGGCGGCCCGGTCGGGATAGCGGCGGTAGAGGGTGCCCCGCCCGACGCCGGCCGCCTTGGCGATCTCTTCCATGGTGACGTCCTGCGGCGGCCGGCCGGCGAACAACTCCGCCGCCGCCCGCAGAATCTTGGCCCGGTTGCGGGCGGCATCGGCTCTTTCCATACCCAGGAATATATCCGGACAGTGCGTCCGTTTAAGCGGACAGTTCGTCCACTTAACCCCGGAGAGACCCATGCTGCTTCACCTGGACGCCAGCGCCCGCCGTACCTCCTTCTCGCGTGAGCTGTCCCGCGCCTACGCCGACGCCTGGCGCGCCGCCCACCCCGGCGAGGGCTACGTCTACCGCGACCTGGCCGCCGACCCGGTCCCGCACATCACCGAGGCCTGGACGGAGCTGTGCGACCACGTGCTCCGGCACGAGATCACCGACATCTCCCGGTACGGCGAGGCCGTCTCCACCCCGGCCCAGAACGAGGCCTGGCAGACGCTCAAGCCGCTGCTCGACGAGGTGGTCGCCGCCGACGTCGTGCTGATCGGGACCCCGATGTACAACTACTCGATCCCGTCGTCGCTGAAGGCCTGGCTCGACCAGATCACCTTCCCGAAGATGTCGCTGCGCGGCCGCCGCTTCGTGGTGACCTCCGCCCGCGGCGGCGCCTACGGCCCGGGGACGGTCCGCGAGCCCATGGACTACCAGGAGCGCTACCTGCGCGACTTCTTCAAGGGCCACTTCGACGTGGAGGACGTCACCTTCATCAGCACCGAACTGGCCAACGCCCTGATCGACCCCCGGCTGTCGCACCTGCGCGAGCAGCACGAGGAGTCGCGCCGTGCCGCACTCAAGGAGGCGTCCAAGTGAACTGGCTCATCCTCGCCCTGGCCGGACTGGTCGAAGTGGCCTGGTCGCAGAGCATCAAGCCCACCCAGAACTTCACCCGGCCCATCCCCACGCTGGTCAGCCTGCTGCTGATGGCGGCTGCGGTGTTCCTGCTGTCGCTGGCCATGAACACGCTGCCGGTCGGCACCGCCTACGCGGTCTTCACCGGCATCGGCGCGGTGGGCGCGATCGTCCTCGGCATCGTGCTCAACGACGACCCGGTGTCCGTGGGCAGGATGGCGGCGCTGGCGCTGATAGTCGGCGGGATAGTGTTGGCGCGAGTAACGACCTGACCCCTCCGAAAGGCATGCGCATGGGTGAGATTCGGGAGTCCTACCTGATCGCCGCCGGCTCGGCGGTCGCGCTGCTCGGCCACCCCGCGGTCGCCGCCGCGTGGGAGAAGCCGAGCGCGCTGACCGAGTTCAGCGTCCGCGGGCTGGCCGGACATCTGGGTCACCAACTGGTCAGGGTGGACGAGGTGCTGCCACGACCGGGCCTTCAGCCGCCCATCGCGCTGATCGAGCACTACATCAGCTCGCCCTGGGTCGAGGCCGGGCTCGACCACGAGAGCAACCTGACCATCCGGCAGGGCGGCGAGTCGATCGCCGCCTGCGGTCCCGGCGTGCTGGCCGGCCGGATGGCCGAGGTGCTCGCCCACCTCACCGCGGCGCTGCCCGCCGAGCCGGCCGACCGGGTCGTGCACCTCGACTGGAACGGCTGGTCGCTGCGGCTGGACGACTTCCTGCTCACGCGGCTCATGGAGATCGTCGTGCACTCCGACGACCTGGCGGCCAGCGTGGGCCTGGAGACGCCCGAGCTGCCGGATGCGGTGATCGATCCGGTCGTCGACCTGCTGGCGCGGCTGGCCGTACACCGGCATGGGGCCACGGCGGTCATCCGGACGCTGAGCAGGGCCGAGCGGGCGCCCGCCACCATCAGCGCCTTCTAGGACACGATCGAGCGAAGGGCCGTGACGACGTCGCGGCCCTTCATCGCGCTCGCCGGGTCGAGCAGCCACTGGCCCAGCAGCCCGGTCAGCATGGCCTGGTAGAACGTGCCGACCAGGCGGGCGCGCTCCGGCTCGGCGGCCGGGTCGATGCCCTGGAACAACTCCGCCAGCCCCGTACGCGCCTCGCCCATCACGCCGACGAGCTGCGCCCGGACCTCCGGCAGATGGTCGATCTGCCCGAGCAGGTCGAACTGCGTGACCCAGAGCGGCCGCATGCGCTCGAACGAGTCGACAACCCGGTCCCAGGCGCTCTCGAAACGTTCGAGCGGGGTGACGTCCGGCTTGAGGTCGGCGGTGAGCGTCGCCCCCAGTTCGTCGCCCCATTCGCGCATGGCGTCGAACAGCGCCTCGTTCATGAGCGTGTCCTTGGAGCCGAAGTGGTAGCCGATGGCGGCCAGGCTCACCCCTGAGGCGTTGGCGATGTCGCGCGCCGTCGTGCGCGAGTAGCCCTTCTCCAGCAGACATCTCTTGGCACCGGCCAGTAGTTCCTCGCGATTTCCCATGGCAGAAGATTAGCACAAACGTCTTGCACAAGCGTCTAAGACGGGTGTACCTTTCAGGACATGACGAACATCCTGATCTCCGGCGCCAGCGTCGCCGGCACCGCGACCGCCTACTGGCTGCGCCGCCACGGCTTCACCGTCACCGTCGTCGAGCGGGCCCCCGAGATCCGCAAGGGCGGCTACAAGGTCGACATCCGGGGCGCCGCGCTCACCGTGATCGAGCGGATGGGGCTGCTGCGGGCCGTGCGGGCGCACAGCACCGAGATGACGATCGCGACCAACTACGACGCCCGCGGCCGGGTCATGGCCACCATGGACGCCGACCTGTTCGGCGGCCGGCACAAGGACGACGCCGAGATCATGCGCGGCGACCTCACCGAACTGCTCTACGAGCTGACCCGCGACGAGGTGGAGTACGTGTTCGACGACTCCATCACCGCCATCGGCGAGGACGGGACCGTCACCTTCGAGCGCTCCGCGCCGCGCCGCTTCGACTACGTCGTGGGCGCCGACGGCGTGCACTCCAACGTCCGCAAGCTGGCCTTCGGCGAGGAGAAGCAGTTCGCCCGCGACCTCGGCTACCAGATCGCGATCGCCACCGTGCCCAACCACCTGGGCCTGGACCGCGAGGAGGCGGTGCACCTGGCGCCGGGCCGTACCGCCAACGTCTACAGCACCAAGCAGGACGGCGACGCCAAGGCGCTGTTCATGTGGTCGGGCGAGCAGGACGTGCACGAGGCGTTCGCCGGGGTCGGCTGGGAGGTGCCCAAGCTGCTGGAGGCGGTGCGCCAGTCGGACGACTTCTACCGCGACACGCTCACCCAGATCCACATGGACTCCTGGTCGAAGGGCCGCGTGGTGCTGGTCGGCGACGCCGGCTACTGCGCCTCGCCCGCCTCCGGCCAGGGGACCAGCCTGGCGCTGGTCGGCGCGTACGTCCTGGCGGGCGAGCTGGCCGGCGGCTCGCTGGACGGCTACGAGCGCGAGATGCGGCACTTCGTCGAGGAGAACCAGAAGCTCGGCCCGACGAACATCAAGGGCATCGTCCTGGCGTCGGCCGGCATGATCTGGTTCCAGCTCAAGATGATCAAGCTGCTCCCCCGCCTGCCCTGGAAGGACGCGATGATCGACCGCATCGCGGGCGGCATCGGCCGGGCCGCCAACGCCATCTCGCTGAAGAATTATGTGGAATAAAGCGTTCCGTTCTGTTAGAGTGATATCAGAACGTTCCGTTCCGCACTCTTCAGAAGGAGCTTCCCATGACCTTCCTCGTCACCGGCGCCACCGGTACCGTCGGCCGCAACATCGTCGCCGAGCTGCTTGAGGCCGGCCACCAGGTGCGGGCGCTGACCAGGAACCCCGAGAAGGCTGGTCTGCCCGAGGGCGTCGAGGTCTTCGTCGGCGACCTCGCGCAGCCCGAGACCCTCGACGCCGCCTTCGCCGGAGTCACCGCCGTCCACCTGATCAACTTCGCCGGCGACAACTACGAGCCGCTGGAGAACGGCGACCTGATCGTCAAGCTGGCCGAGAAGCACGGCGTACGGCGGGCCACCGTCCTCGGCGGTCGCGCCGACGGCCCCCTGGAGCAGGCGCTGACCGGAAGCGAGCTGGAGTGGACGCTGCTCAGCCCGGTCGAGTTCATGTCCAACACCAAGCAGTGGTGGGCCGAGACGGTCCGCGCCGGCGAGGTCATCCAGGAGCCGTTCGGCGGGCGGCTCAGCGCGATGGTGCACGAGCGCGACATCGCCGCGGTGGTGGCCAAGGTGCTCGTCGACGGCGGTTACGACGGCCAGGAGCTCGTCCTGACCGGCCCCGAGGCGGTCACCACCGAGGAGAAGGCCCGCCAGCTCGGCGCGGCGATCGGCAAGGAGGTCGCCTTCGAGGAGCTGACCGAGGCCGGGGCCCGCGAGATGTGGGCCGCCAAGGGCATGGGCCCCGAGCTGATCGAGTTCCTGGTCGACGCCCTCGGCAACACCCCCGAGATCGGCTACACGGTAGTCGACACCGTCGAGCGCGTCACCGGCCGCCCGGCGCGTTCCTTCGCCCAGTGGGCGCAGGAGAACGCGGCCGCTTTCTGAGCCATCGGGGGCTCTCCGCGGAGAGCCTCCGCTCACCTACTTCCAGCGCTTCACCACGGAGTCTTCCCCCCGCGCGTGTGGTGGCCGCTGGCCGTCGTGGGCGCGGCCGCGTACGCGGGGCTGGGGATCTGGCCGCCGATCATGCTGGCCTCCTACTACGCGGGCGCCACCCTGCGGCGCGGCCGTGACGTCGCCGCCTACCTGGGCGGGGCCGCGCTCGTGGCCGCCATCCTCGTGCACGACGCCGACCTGGGCTGATCAGGGGTTCAGCGCCGCGTAGTGGCAGGCCTCCTGGGCGGTGGGCACGGCGGGCAGGATCTCCAGCGGCTCGGTCCGGCACCTGGCCGCCACCCCGGCCTCCTCCGCCCTGCCCGAGGCCAGCACCTGGCAACGCGCGTGGAAGCGGCAGCCGCCCGGGATGCGGGTCGGGTCCGGGGGCTCGCCGGTCAGGATGACGCGTTCCGGCGACTCGGGCAGCACCGACATCAGCGCCTGCGTGTACGGGTGCCGCGGCGCGGTCAGGACCTGCTCGACCGGGCCGGACTCGACGATGCGCCCCAGGTACATGACCGCGACCCGGTCGGCGATGTTCCACGCCAGGCCCAGGTCGTGGGTGACGACCAGGGCCGACAGGCCGAGGTCGGCGCGGAGCTTGAGCATGAGAGCGAGGATCTCGCCGCGCACCGAGGCGTCCAGCGAGGCCACCGGCTCGTCGGCCACCAGGACGCGCGGGTTGAGCGCGAGCGCCCCGGCGATGACGACGCGCTGGCGCTGGCCGCCGGACAGCTCGTGCGGGTAGCGCAGGAAGAAGCGCTCCGGCGGCCGGAGCCCGGCGCGTGACAGCGCGTCGGCGACGACCTTCTCCTCGTCGGGCAGGCCGTGGATGCGCGGACCTTCGGCGACCGCCTCGTACACGGTGTGGCGGGGGTTGAGCGAGCCGGTCGGGTCCTGCAGCACGAGCTGCACCTCGCGCCGGTAGGCCTTGAGCGAGCGGGAGTCGTAGGACAGGGGGGCGCCGCCGTACCGGACGGTGCCGGAGCTCGGGCGCTCCAGGCCGAGCAGCGTGCGCGCGAGCGTGGTCTTGCCGCAGCCGGACTCGCCGACCAGCGCGACGATCTCGCCCTCGCCGATGGCCAGGTTCACGCCGTCGACGGCGCGGGCGCGCCGCCCGCGCGAGGCGAAGTCCACGTGCAGGTCCTGCGCCTCCAGCAGCGTGGTGCGGGTGGCGGCCGCATGCTCCACGGGCGTCTCGGTCTCGGTCATGACGCCTCCTTCACGTGCACGCAGGCAGCGGTACGGCCGGCGCCGGCGGACCAGAGCTCGACGTCCAGGGTCGGGCAGGCCTCGACCGCCACCGGGCACCGGGGATGGAACGAGCAGCCGCCGGGCAGCCGCATCGGATCGGGCGGGTCGCCGCCGAGGCCCTTGGGCGCCATGCGGGAGACCGGGTCGCCGACGGTCGGGAAGGCGGCGGCCAGCGCCTTGCTGTAGGGGTGGCGGGCGTCGTGGAAGACCTCGTGGGAGGGGCCGTTCTCGACGATGCGGCCGGCGTACATGACGGCCAGCTGCCCGCACACATCCGCCAGAACCGACAAATCGTGAGAAATCATGATCAGGGAGATATCCTGGGAGGCCACCAGCTCCTTGATCAACGTCAGCACCTGAGCCTGGACCATCACGTCCAGCGCGGTCGTCGGCTCGTCGGCGATGATCAGCCGGGGCTCGCACGCCAGCGCCATCGCGATCATGACCCGCTGCCGCTGCCCGCCGGACAGCTCGTGCGGGTAGCTGCGCGCCCGCCAGGACGGCAGCCCCACCTGGTCGAGCAGTTCTGCGACCCGCTTGCGGGCGCCCTCCGGCTTGGCCAGGCCGTGCACCAGCAGCGGTTCGGCGATCTGGTCGCCGATGCGGCGTACCGGATTGAGGCCGTGCTGCGCGCCCTGGAAGACGATCGACGCCTCCGCCCAGCGCACCGCCCGCAGGCGGCCCCACTTCATGGTCAGCACGTCCTCGCCGTCGAGCAGGATCTTGCCGGTGACCCGGGCGTCGGCCGGCAGCAGCCGCAGCAGCGACATGGCCAGCGTCGACTTGCCCGATCCCGACTCGCCCGCGACGCCCAGCGCCGCGCCCGCCGCCAGCTTCAGCGAGACCCCGCGTACCGCCGGAACCTCGCCGGAGGCGATCCGGTAGGTGACGGAGACGTCGTCCAGTTCGAGCAGGCTCATCGCAACCTCGGGTTCAGCACGGCTTCCAGGGCCCGGCCGACCAGCGTGAACGCCATCACGACGGCGACGATGCACAGGCCGGGGATGACGATGTACCACCAGGCGCCGTTGGAGGCGGCGTTCCAGTCGTAGGAGCCGCGCAGCATGGTCCCCCACGACGTCTTGTTGGAGCTCACGCCGAGGAAGGCCAGCGTGGACTCGGTGACGATCGCGCTGGCCACCTCCAGCGTGGTGCTGGCCAGCAGCAGCGGTGCCACGTTCGGCAGCACGTGCTTGGTCATGACGTGCCAGTGCCCCGCGCCGAGCGCCTTCGAGCGCTCGATGTACGGCCGCGCCTCCACCGCCAGCGTCTGCGCCCTGATCAGCCGCGCCGTGGACGGCCACGCCGTGACCCCGATCGCCACGATGATCGTGGTCATGCTGCCGCCCAGGATGGCGGCCAGCACCAGCGCGGTCACCAGCGACGGCAGCACCAGGAACCAGTCGGTGACCCGCATCAGGGCGGCGCCGATCCAGCCGCGGAAGTGCCCTGACGCGATCCCGATCACGGTGCCGATCACCATGGCCAGCGCGGCGGCCAGGAACCCGATGAGCAACGAGGTCCGCGAACCCCACCAGATCAGTTCCAGGATGGAGCGCCCGGACTCGTCGTTGCCCAGCGCGCTGTCCGTGCCGGGCGCGCCGAAGCTCTTCCCGGTGTCCGAGACCACGCTGGTCACGCTGTCGTCGATGAACAGCGGCGCGATCAGCGCCAGCACCACCGCGACCACCAGGATGCCCAGCCCGACGACACCGGCCGGCTGGCGGCGGAACGTGGTCCAGAACCGGCCGAACGCCATCTTCCTGCGCGCCCACGCCACCGTGGTCATGCCGACCTCACCCTCGGGTCGAGGACGTGGTAGACCACGTCGGCCAGCGTGTTCATGAGGATCACCGAGACGCACAGCAGCATGAACGTGCCCTGCATCAGCGTGAAGTCCGGCACCTTGATCGCCCGGTAGAACAGCTGCCCGAGTCCCGGCCAGGTGAAGATGGCCTCCACCGTGACCGCGCCGCCCACGACGAAGCCGATGCGCATGAAGACCAGCGTCACGGTCGGGAGCAGGGCGTTGGGCACCGCGTGGCGGCGCCGTACCTGATCGTCGCGCAGGCCCTTGGCCCGTGCGGTGGTGATGTAGTCCTGACCGACCTCGTCCAGCAGCGACGAGCGCATGACCAGCAGATACTGGGCGTAGACGACGCCGACCATCGTGAGAACGGGCAGGACCATGTGCATGCCGACGTCCAGGACGTAGGCGAAGCCGTCGGGCGCGTCCACGCTCTCGATGCCGCGGGTGGGGAAGATGCCCGGGATCGGGCCGATGCCGTTGCCCAGCGCCATCATCAGCAGCAGCCCGAGCCAGAACGTCGGCACCGACCAGAAGATCAGCGACGTGCTGGTGGAGAAGCGGTCGAAGCGGCTGCCGCGCCGCCAGCCCGCCTTGGTGCCCTGCCAGACGCCGAGGCCGACCGCGACGACGAGCGCCGTCCCGGCGAGCAGGATCGTCGCGGGCAGGCGATCCACGATCAGGTCGAGGACCGGGCGCTTGTACTCGTAGGAGGTGCCCAGATCCAGCCGCAGCGTGCCGGTCAGGAAGTCGAGGAACTGGTCGAACAGCGGCTTGTCGAGCCCGAGCCGGCGGCGTTCGAGGTCGAGCTGGGCCGGTGTCATGTTCCTGCCCTGGGCCAGGGCCCGCACCGGGTCGCCGGGCAGCATGCGGAACAGGAAGAACGTGCCGATGATCACCATGCCGATGCTGAGCACCGCCCCGCCCGCCTTGACCGCTACGTACCGCAGCGGGCCCCGGTAGGCGGGGCGCTCGTCACCGGGGCCCGCCGCCTGCTCGGCGGCGGGCTCGATGGCTTCGAGCGGTGCTGTCATTCGCGTTCGTCCGCGACGCCCTTGCGCCGCCTGACCAGGAAGAATCCGACGCCGCCGACCACGACGACCGCGGCCACGATGCCGATGATCAGGCCGGTGTTGGAGCCGCCCGCGCCAGAACCGGAGCCGCCTGCCGCGGTGGCCTTGGCGTCCAGCGTGTAGAAGGGCCAGTAGCTGCTGCCGCCGTAGATGATGCCGTCGCCCTCGGGGATCGAGGTGACGCTGGTGATCGTGCCCTTGCGGTAGCCCTCAAGGTCGTTCGGGTAGTAGATGGCGATCACCGGGGCGTCGGTGTAGAGCTTCTTCTGCATCTGCTTGATGATCTCGGCGCGCTTGGGGCGGTCGAGCTCCTTCAGCTGCTCCTGGTAGAGCTTCTCGAAGTCGGGGTTGCAGTAGAAGGACTCGGTGCCGCCGCCCTCGCCGGCCGCGTTCGGCCGCCGGCTGCACAGGTGCGTGGCCAGGACCTCTTCGGGGTCGGGGTTGACCGACCAGCCGCTGATCGCGATGTCGAACAGGCCGGTGACGCCGGTCTCCTCGGTGAACTTGCTGGAGTCCAGCCGGTTCGTGGTCAGCGTGATGCCGATTTCCTTGAAGAAGCCGGTCAGGTACTCGGCCAGCTTGTCCTCGACGGGAGTGTCGGTGTGGATGCTGAAGCGGAACTCGAGCTTCTTCTTGCCGTCGGGCATCGTGCGGACGCCGTCGGCGCCCTTCTTGTAGCCGGCCTCTTCGAGGATCTTGTTGGCGACGGCCGGGTCGTAGGAGATCTTCTCCTCGCCGGCGGCCTCCCAGAAGAAGTCCGTGTACATCGGCGGCACGATCGAGCCGTCGGCCGGCTTGGCCAGGCCGTTCTGCACCTCGGCGACGAGCTTGGCCTTGTCGATCGCGTGGTGCAGCGCGGTGCGGACCTTCGGGTCCTTCAGCGCCGGGTGACCGTCACCGACGGGCTTGTCGTCGGTGGTGGTGGCGCCGTGGTTGATCTGCAGGTACGCCGCGCGCCTGCCCTGCTTGTTCCACTGCTCGATGTTGGCGTCACCGGCGAGCGCCTGGAAGTCGGAGGGGGCGAGGCGGCCGATGAGGTCGATGTCGCCCTTCTTGAGCCCGATGATCGCGGCGGCCGGGTTGTCATAGAAGATGACCTGCAGCTCGTCGATCTTGGGCTTGCCGCGCCAGTAGTCGGGGTTGGCCTTCAGCTTGACGTACTGGTCCTTCTTGTGTTCCGTCGCGATGAACGGCCCGCTGCTGACGGCCGGATACTGCTCCGCCTCGAACTTGGCGATGTCGGTGACGCCCTCCCACACATGCTTGGGCATGATCGGGATGGGGTTCTCCAGCATCGAGGCCTGCGGGGCCTTGAGCTTGATGGTGAGGTCCTGGCCCGCGGCGGTGACGCTCTCGAAGTTCTCGACGGCCGGGCCGTTGGCGGTCTTGGCCGCCTCGTCCGTCATGATCTTGTTGAACGTCCAGGCGGCGTCGTCGGCGGTGACCGGCTTGCCGTCCGACCACTTCGCCTGCCGGATCTTGAACGTCCAGGTGAGGCCGTCCGGCGACGACGTCCACGATTCGGCGAGGTCAGGGCTGGGCTTCAGGGTCTTGGAGTCGGGGACCGTGAGGTAGCCGAACATCCAGCGGTGAACCGAGGTGGAGATCAGCCGGACCGCGAGAAAGGGATTCATCGAGTCGACGGCCTGGGTCGCGCCAACGCGGACGATCTTCTTCCCCGCCGCCGGTTCCTGAGCAAGGGCCATCTGGCCCTGACCTGCTATGACAAGCGCCACGCTCAGCGCCGACAGGCGCGCGAGCCATTTTTTCATGTGTGCCTCACCTTCAGGCGGGGGGTTCCCTGTGTAGAGAAAGGCACACCATCCCGTAGTCGCGTGTCAACGAGTGGCGGAAAATTGTTTCATTCTCGTTTCCTGGAGCGGTGTTAATTTTCAAAGACCTGCCCGGCGTCGACCTTGAGATGGCGATCCACCTGCACGGCCTCGAGCATTCGCCGGTCATGGGTCACCAGCAGCAGCGTGCCCGGGTAGCTCGCCAGCGCCGACTCCAGCTGCTCGATCGCCGGCAGGTCGAGGTGGTTCGTGGGCTCGTCGAGCACCAGCAGGTTGACCCCTCTGGCCTGCAGAAGCGCCAGCGCCGCACGGGTCCGCTCACCGGGTGAGAGCGTCGCGGCGGCGCGCGGCACATGCCCAGCCCGCAACCCGTACTTGGCCAGCAGCGTACGCGCCTCACCCGGAACCAGCCCCGCCTCGCGGGTGAAGGCGTCGATCAGCGGCTCCTCGCCCACGAACAGCCCTCTGGCCTGGTCCACCTCACCGACCACGACGCCGGGACCCAGCGCCGCGTGCCCCTCGTCCAGCGGAATCCGGCCGAGCAGCGCGCCGAGCAACGTCGTCTTGCCCGAGCCGTTGGCCCCGGTGATCGCCACCCGCTCCGCCCAGCCGATCTCCAGGTCGACCGGGCCCAGGATGAAGCCGCCTCGCCGGACCACGCCCTGGCGTACCGTGGCCACGACGGCGCCCGCGCGCGGCGCCACGGCGATCTCCATCCGCAGCTCCCACTCCTTGCGCGGCTCCTCCACGACGTCGAGACGGTCGATCATCTTCTCGGTCTGCTTGGCCTTCGCCGCCTGCTTCTCGGTGGTCTCGATGCGGGCGTTGCGTCCGATCTTGTCGTTGTCGGGCATCTTGCGGCGGGCGTTCTTGACGCCCTTCTCCATCCACGCCCGCTGCGTGCGCGCGCGGGCCTCCAGCCCGGCGCGGGTCTCGGCATATTCCTCGTACTGCTCGCGCGCATGCCTGCGGGCCACCTCCCGCTCGTCCAGATAGGCCTGGTAACCGCCCCCGAACAGGTTGACCTGCTGCTGGGCCAGGTCCAGCTCCAGCACCTTCGTCACGGTCCTGGCCAGGAACTCACGGTCGTGCGAGACCACCACGGTGCCCGCCCGCAGCCCCCGCACGAACGCCTCCAGCCGGTCGAGCCCGTCGAGGTCGAGGTCGTTGGTGGGCTCGTCGAGCAGGAACAGGTCATACCGGCTGAGCAGCAGAGACGCCAGCCCGGCCCGAGCCGCCTGCCCGCCGGACAGCGTCGTCATAGGCTGATCCAGATCGATCTTCAGCCCCAGCTCGGCCGCAACCTCTTCGGCCCGCTCGTCCAGATCCGCGCCACCCAGCGACAACCAGCGCTCCAGGGCGACGCTGTAGTCGTCGTCGGCGCCCGGGGCCTGCTCGACAATGGCCTGAGTCGCCGCGTCGAGATCCTTCTGTGCCTTGGTCACGCCCGTACGCCTGGCCAGGAACGCCCTGACCGTCTCCCCCGGCCGGCGCTCCGGCTCCTGCGGCAGGTGGCCGACGACGGCCGTGGCCGGGCTCAGCCGTATCTCGCCCTCCTCGGGCGCGTCGATCCCGACGAGCATCCGCAGCAACGTCGACTTGCCCGCGCCGTTGGCGCCGACCAGCCCGATCACGTCACCCGGGCCCACCACCAGATCGAGCCCGGAGAACAACACCCGCTCCCCGTGCCCAGCCGCCAGGTCCTTCACCACCATTGTCGCGCTCACGTGCATTGATGCTAGCCAGCCGGGCGCACCCCGGTCGAAACCATTTAGTCTCTGGAGATGCCCCGCCGTCCGATCGCCTTGGCCGCCGTCCTCACCGTGGCCGCGGGCCTGGGCGTACGCGCGCTGCTCTCCGGCCCCTTCGCCAAATACTCAGGCGACGCCCTCTACACCGTGCTGATCTACCTGGTGATCGTCTTCATCCGCCCGCACGTGCGCCCCTGGACCGCCGCCCTGCTGGCCTGCGGGCTGAGCTGGGCCATCGAGTTCGCCCAGATCGCCGGCATCCCCACCGTCCTGCGCCCACTGCTCGGCAGCACCTTCAACCCACCCGACCTCTTCTGGTACGCCGCCGGCGCCACGCTGGCCGGAGCGGTTCACTACGTCATACTCCGTCGCCAGCCGTCAGAACGCAGGGCCGATGCGTGAGCGCCAAGCCTGGAACCAGTCGTCGATGTCGCTCAGATGGCACGGGTTCAGAAAGAAAGCGCGTCGCCTTTGACCCACACGGCGCTGAGACCCCGTAGCCATCGGTTGTCCCAACCCGCCGAATCGCGCACGCTAGGGCAGATGATCATACGCACCTTATGGCGAATCCTCCTGGTTGCGGCGGCGCTCACCGGAGTAGCACTCGCACTGGTCGAACTACGCAACCCGTGGGTGACGTTCACCGTGCAGAGCAACACCGTGCTGGCCGCCTACTACCTGTGGCTCCTGGCAGCCCGCCGCGAAGGCGGCCCGTCGGTCCGCGGCGCCGTAACCCTCTATCTGGTGGTGACCGGAGTAGTCGCCTTCTTCGCCCTCCCGTTGCCCCAATCCGCCCGCAACCTGCTGCTCCACTGCGTAACGCCGTTGATGGTCCTGATCGACTGGACCGCCTTCGCCCACACCCGCCGCCCAGGATGGACCGACCCCTTCAAGTGGCTGGCCTTCCCTCTGGGATACGCGGTGCTGGTGTTGCTCACCGCCCCGGATCTGCCAGTCAGAATGGCCCGCCGCCACCTGAACCTGACCGAGATCAGTTTCATCGACTATGTCCTGGCAGCACTGGGATTCAGCATCGTGTTCCTCATAGCCGGGTACGCCCTGATCGCCCTCACGCATATCTCCACATCAATCGGAAAGGGGGCCCAAAAAGGGAGACACCACCATGCAGGCAAAGACGATCGCATTCCTCGCGGCCCCTGAAGGCGTAGAGCAGATCGAACTGCTCGAACCCTGGAAAGCCGTCAAACAAGCCGGAGGCACACCACGCCTCATCTCCACCGCCCCCGGCTCCATCCAAGGCTTCAACCACCTCGACAAGGGCGACGTCTTCGCCGTGGACGCCACCGTGGACGAGGTGAGCGCCGCCGACTTCGACGTCCTCGTACTCCCCGGCGGCGTGGCCAACCCCGACCTCCTTCGCACGATCCCGCAGGCAGTCAGCTTCGTCCGCGCCTTCTTCGACAACGGCAAGCCGGTGGCGGCCATCTGCCACGCACCCTGGACCCTCATAGAGGCCGACGTCGTCCGAAACCGCACCCTGACTTCTTGGCCCAGCCTGCAAACAGACCTCCGCAACGCCGGCGCCACCTGGGTCGACAAGGAACTCGTGGTGGACACCGAAGCCCCAAGCACGTTGATCACCAGCCGCAAACCCGACGACCTGAAGGCGTTCTGCCAAGCCCTGACAGACACGATCACCTGACCGAGGCGCCCACCACCCGCTCAACCAGCGCCGCGACATCAACCGGCCCCGTCGTGTCCACCCGATGCACAGGCCCGAGCGCGAGCGGTTCCGCCTGCCGTACCCAATGACGCCAAAGCTCGTCATCCACCCGCGAGTCCAGATGAATCGGATGCCTACCCAAACGCATCCGATATCTCCGCAGGGCAAGATCCGCAGGAACGTCACACCAGACCTCCTGCGCAGCCGCCACCCCCGCCCGCCGCAACCCATCCACAACCACCGGCCGCAGATCCCGCAACCAAGGACCTTCCAGTACGGCACCGCCGCGCGCGTCGGCCAGCAGGGTCCAGAGGGTCTCACCGGCGGCCGTACCGAGCCTGCGACTCCACTCGACCGGGGTGGAACCGTCGGGCGGGACGGCACCGAGCACGTCGGCCAGCGTCTCCTTCACCCGATCCTTGCTGAGAAGGGGCAACGCGAGGTCGCGGGCCAGCGCTTGGGCCAACGTGGTCTTCCCCGAGCCGGGCAGACCGTTCACCAGGACGACGAGCATGCCCGGATGCTAGATCACCACCTCCCGTCGTGATCGCTTATGTGAAGATGTCCAGGCATGGCGGACTTGTACGAACTGCTGGTGACAGCTGATCTTCCCGATGACCTTTCGGAAGCCGAAGTGGCGGAGCTCCGCTGGCACCTTGGGCTTGGGCCGGAGCCTGAGGAGTTCAGCATCGTGACCGATTTTCCCGAGGAGTTCATCGACGACCTGGACGATCCCAGGGTCGTGGAGAGCGGGGAAGGTTATTGGGCGGCGGTGCGGTACCCGGCGCTGGCCCAGCGTGGGGCGGCAGCCAGAATCCGCGGGGTGCTGTTCTCGGCACTTGAGCGTCGCGGTCCTGAGGAACGACGCTCCGGCTGGGCGCTGACATCACGCCAGGAGATCCACGCGGATGAGTTCCACGTGCCGACGCAATTCATCCGATGGCTTGACCGGAGGGTGCGTGACTCGGCGTTCGATCTCTCCTTGCACATGCGCTTCTATGAGGATGATGTCCTCGCTCCGGCGTCTCTTCTGGATGGTGAGCTTGTCACTCGGGAGATCGTGTCCGTCTCCCCTTCGCCCAGGTCTTGCGCCTGATCGCCGACGGTCAACGCCAGGAGGCGATCGTCCAGGTCGGCAGGGAGAGCGGCCTTAACACAGACAGGGCCAGACGGTACGTCGACGCGCTACGGCAGGGGCGGGTGGCTTGGCCTAGTGCGCGCCTCTTGGCAGGCGGTTCAGGGGATCCAGGCACCTGGTTGCGCTCTGGCTCGGCCTTGCCCCATCGCGCGAAGCGCGCACCACAGCTGGACCGCGCCTGTCGGGTGGGCTCCAACCGCCCAGCCACCCAACCGGGCAAGGGGTGGGACTCCCAGAAGACAGCCCGAGCGGAGCGAGGCCCGACACGGGGTCGAGCCTCGGCTCGACTGGAAGCAACAGCCTTGCCCCCATCGCGCGAAGCGCGCACCACAGCTAGACCTCGCCTGTCGGGTGGGCTCCAACTGGCTGACCACCTAGCCGGGCAAGGGGTGGGGCCCGACAAAACGCGCGGAGCGAAGCGGAGCACCTTGCCTGGGTAGCGGGCTTATCGGGTGTGGATCGGGCAAGGGCCTCGCTTGGGGGCGAAACACCAAGAGGATCCCTTACTACCTTGAAACTCTCGTGTAACCGCTTGATCGGAGGATCGAATTGGTCTAGAGGTAGACCAAAGAACCCCCCGAGGAGACCACATGACTGTGGATGAGGATTCCAAACGACTCGCCGAGCTGGGTTACAAGCAGGAACTCGCACGAACCTGGAGCGGTTTCTCCAACTTCGCCATCTCCTTCTCGATCATCTCCATCCTGGCCGGCTGCTTCACCACCTTCTACCAAGCCTGGAACAACGGCGGCCCGGTCGCCATCTCCTGGGGCTGGCCGCTGATCTCGATCTTCATCCTGATCATCGGCTTCTGCATGTCCGAGCTCGTCTCCGCCTATCCGACGGCGGGCGGCATCTACTGGTGGGCGGCCAAGCTCGGCAAGCCGATCCACGGCTGGTTCACCGGCTGGCTGAACCTGGTCGGCCTGGTGGCGGTCACCGCCTCGGTCGACTACGGCTGCGCCACCTTCCTGGACCTCACGCTCACCCAGTTCTTCCCCAGCTGGGAGCCGAGCCTGGCCAGGGTATTCGGCTTCTTCGCGGTGATCCTCATCCTTCACGCGCTGATCAACATCTACAGCCACCGCCTGATCTCCGTGCTGCAGAACATCTCCGTCTGGTGGCACGTGGCGGGGGCCGCGGTGGTGGTCGGGCTGCTGATCTTCCTGCCGCAGCAGCACCAGTCGGTCTCGTTCGTGTTCACCGAGACGATCAACAACTCGGGCTTCGGCGACGGGACGAGCGGCCTGCCGTTCTGGTTCTACGTGCTGCCGCTGGGCTTCCTGCTGACGCAGTACACGATCACCGGGTTCGACGCGTGCGCGCACGTCTCGGAGGAGACGCAGGGCGCGGCCATGTCGGCGGCCAAGGGCCTGTGGAAGTCGATCTTCTACTCGGCGATCGGCGGCTGGATCGTGCTGCTGGCGTTCCTGTTCGCGGCCACGGACGTGAACGCGATCAACGAGAGCGGCGGCGCGGTGGCGACGATCTTCACGACCGCGCTCGACTGGGCTCCGGCGACGCTGATCCTGGCGATCTCGACGCTCGGCCAGTTCTTCTGCGGGATGAGCTGCGTGACCTCGATGTCGCGGATGACCTACGCGTTCTCGCGGGACGGCGCGGTGCCCGGCTGGCGGCTGTGGTCGAAGGTGAACGTCAACCGCACCCCGGTCAACGC
Source organism: Nonomuraea endophytica (assembly GCF_014203235.1). GTDB lineage: Bacteria > Actinomycetota > Actinomycetes > Streptosporangiales > Streptosporangiaceae > Nonomuraea > Nonomuraea endophytica. Next base: position 844,334 of record NZ_JACHIN010000001.1, read on the forward strand.
CATCCTCGCCGGCTGCGGCGTGGCGCTGCTGATCACGCTCCCGGCCCTGTGGGCCCCTCCCGGTACGGCCGCGCCGGTCGCTTTCCTCGCGGTGGTGTCGATCGCGGTCATCGGCCTCTACCTGGCCTTCCTGATCCCGATCTGGCTGCGGCTGAAGCAGGGCGCCGCGTTCGTGCCGGGGCCGTGGACGCTGGGCTCGAAGTACAAGGTCCTGAACTGGATCGCGATCATCGAGATCATCGTCATCTCGATCTACTTCATCATGCCGGTCTCGCCGAAGGGGGTTCCGGGCAACGCCGAGTTCACCTGGACGGCGGTCAACTACGCGCCGCTCGCGGTGGGCGTGGTGCTGGCGGGCATCGCCCTGTGGTGGACGCTGTCGGCCAAGAACTGGTTTGCCGGGCCCCGCCGTAACGTCGACGAGGTTCCCACTCCCTAAGGGGCGGCCTCGAAGGCGGTCGCGACGGTCTCGCGGACCTCGGTCATGGTGGCGGCGTCCAGCTCGCGCTTGACCGAGGTCATGTCGACCTCGGGCATGCCGCACGCCACCGCCCAGTCCCAGGGTTCGAGGTCGCCGTCGACGTTGAGCGCGAAGCCGTGGCTGGTGACGCCGCGGCTCTGCCGCATCCCGATCGAGACGATCTTGCGGCTGGTCTCGCTGGTCCAGACGCCGGTCAGGAGCTCGTGGCCGGGCGGGGTGTCGCGGCGCTCGGCGGGCACGCCGAGCTTGCCCAGCGCCTCGACGAGGCGGAGCTCCACCTCGCGGACGTAGTCGACGATGCCCTCGTCCTCGGCGAGCTTGACGATGAGGTATCCGACGAGCTGGCCGGGGCCGTGGTAGGTCAGCTGGCCGCCCCGGCCGGTCTCCACGACCGGGACCCCGCGGGCGGGGTCGGGCAGGTGCTCCAGCGGCGTGCGCCGCCCGACGGTGAAGACCATCGGGTGGCTCAGCAACCACAGCGTGTCGCCCCGCTCGTCTCGCTGCCGCTGACCGACCAGGTCGGTCATGCGTTCCATCGCCTGGTCGTAGTCGACGAGATCGTCCTGGATGAGCGTGAGCGGGCGCGACTTCATACTAGTGAGCGTAGCTCCGCGGGCCGTTGGGCAGGACGATCCAGAGAATGATGTAAAGCACCCACATGGGGCCGGGCAGCAGCGACAGCAGCAGCCACAGCGCCCGCACGAGAGTGGGCGACCAGCCGAGCTTGTCCGCGATGCCGCCGCAGACGCCGGCCAGAATCCTGTGCTCCTTCGAGCGGTACATCTCGCTCCTTCATTGGTTGCGAACTCACCTGGTAAAACGGACAACGAGGTGATTCGCGTTCCACTATGGACCCTGAGAAAACCCTGACAGGGTGAGCCATTCGGTGGCGAGGTCGAAATGTTGCCTGGTCAGTCCGGTTTTAGGGTCGATCTGGACGAGGAAGAAGTCGCCGACGTCCGGGTGGTCCCTGAGGTAGCGCTCGTCGGCGGAGAACAGAAGGTCGTCGAACCACACGAACGGCCGCCCCCGCACGTACTCGGCCACGTGCGGCGTCTTGAACATCTCGCCCACCTCGCTGGGACGATCCTGCGCCACCCGGATGACCGGCAGGGCGGGCAGCCCGAGGCGGGGGGCGATCCATTCGTTGGCGTGGTGTTCCCAGGTGGTCGCCCACACGAGTTCGGCGCCGGCCCGCACGGCCAGTTCGAGCAGCCAGATGCCGTGCCGCGGGTTGAGGTGGACCGTGTAGGTCTCGCCTTCGAGCACGCACCGGTAGCGCCGGAAGTCCGCGGACGGCCGGCCGAGCGGGTTGAGCACGCCGTCGATGTCGACGAGCACCAGGGGTTTCATCCGACCTTGTATTCCTGGGGACTGACGCCGCGTACCCGCTTGAAGGCGGTGCTGAGCGCGAAGGGGCTGCCGTAGCCGACCTTCCTGGCGACGGAGCCGATGGTGGCGCCGGGCTCGCGCAGCAGGTCGGCGGCGAGGGCGAGGCGCCAGTCGGTGAGGAAGGACATCGGCGGCTCGCCCACGAGTTCGGTGAAGCGCCTGGCCAGCGAGGCGCGCGAGACGCCGACCTCGGCGGCCAGGGAGGCGACGGTCCAGGGGTGGGCGGGGTTGTTGTGGAGCATGCGCATGGCCTTGCCGACGATCGGGTCGCTCTGGGCGCGGTACCAGGCGGGCGCCTCATGGTCGGCGAACCAGGAGCGCAGCGTGGAGATCAGCAGCAGGTCGAGCAGCCGGTCGAGCACGGCTTCCTGGCCGGGTTCGTCGCGGACCATCTCGGCGCCGAGCAGGCCGATCAGCGGCCCGCCCGGCAGCACGAGGAGTTTCGGCAGTGCGTCCAGCAGTCGTTTGCCGACCTCGGTCTCCATGGCGTAGGTCCCGACGATCATGATGGTGTCGCCGTCGGCGCTGTTTCCCCAGGTACGCACGCCGAGGTCCATGGACTGGTAGAGCGATTCGCCGTCCAGCGTGGTGCAGTGCTGGTCGGCCCCGATGATGATCTGGGGTGTGGTGCCCGGCCGGTCGGCCACGACGTAGTCGTCCGGCCCGCGCACGATCGCCACCTCACCGGGGCTGATCGGGACGGGCGGGCTGTCTCGCGGCACCACCCACGCCTCCCCCCTGACCACGCCCACCAGGGTGAGCGGCGCCTGGTCCTCCACCCGCATCGACCAGGGCGGATCCAGGAGGGCACGCAGCAGAAATGCGCCCCGGGCGCGTGGCCCGTCGAGGAGTGCGGCAAGCTGGTCCATGGTTGAGACGATCGCATATGGAATGGCGCGTTTCAACCATGTCCAGTCTCATTCGCAGCCGCTTAACTATGAGGCATGACGAACAACACGACTCTGGTTCTCGGTTCCAACGGCAAGACCGGCCGCCGCGTGGTTGAGCGGCTCGAGGCGATGGGCCTCGACGTGCGCAAGGGCTCGCGCCCGGCGTTCGACTGGGAGGACGACTCCACCTGGGCGCCCATCGTCCGCGACGTCCACGCCGTCTACATCACCTACTACCCCGACCTCGCCTTCCCCGGCGCGCTCGACCGGATCCGCACCTTCACCGAGATCGCCGTCGCGGCGGGGGTGCGCAGGCTGGTCCTGCTGTCCGGCCGCAACGAGGAGCTCGCCCAGGAGGCCGAGCAGGTCGTCCTCGGCGCCGGCGTCGAGGCGACGGTCGTGCGCTGCTCCTGGTTCATGCAGAACTTCGACGAGGGCTGGCTCCTGGAGCCCGTGCTGAGCGGCACCATCGCGCTGCCCGCCGGCGAGGTCACCGAGCCCTTCGTCGACGTGGAGGACATCGCCGACGTCGCCACCGCTGCGCTGACCCAGGACGGCCACGCCGGCAAGGTCTACGAGCTGACCGGACCCCGCCTAATCAGCTTCGCCGAGGCCGCGGCCCAGATCAGCGCGGCGACCGGGCGCGAGGTCGCCTACGTCTCGGTCACGCCGGAGGAGTTCGCGGCCGGCGCCATCGCGGCCGGCGTGCCCGAGGACGAGGCCCACGGTCTCAACGCGCTGTTCGCCGAGGTCCTCGACGGCCGTAACGAAAACCTCGCCGACGGGGTACGGCAGGCCCTCGGCCGGCCGGCCCGCGACTTCACCGAGTACGCCAAGCAGGCGGCTCCGGCGTGGAAGGTCTAGGGCCGGTCGTAGACCGCGGCCGACCAGGATCCGGGCTGTGCGCCCAGGTCGGCCGCGAGCGAGAGGGCGACGTCATACCGGATGAGCTCTGCGGCGGCGTACTTGCCGTCGCAGAGCCCCTTCTCCTTCTCGACCAGCACGCAGTCCTTGAGCGGCCGGTCCACCACCGGGGCGTTGGCCGGGAACACCCAGACACGCACGCTCTTGGCCTTCCCGGACAGCTCGAACCGGGTCCCGCGGCCGGCGCACCGCGCCGTGGCGCCCTTCTGGGCGCCGCCCTTGAACGACAGGGCCACCCAGGCACCCGGTTCCTCGCACCGCACCACCAGGTCGGACGACTTGGGGGTGAGCTTCAGGTCGTAGCCGACGGCCGACTTGTCGGAGGCGAGCGCGGCGGAGCGGTCCTTGCCGTCGAGGGTGAGGGCGGGCTGCCGCTCGGGCGTCCGCGACGGCGTCGCCGAGGGGGTCGCGGCGGCCACCGGGATCGGATCCGCGTTCGGACTCTGACCGGGGACCACCAGAAACGCGACCAGCGCGGCGGCCCCCGCCAGCGCCGCGCCCATCCCCCACCGGATCATCAGCATCCGGCGGCCGCGCCGTACGATCTGGGTCACGTCTGTCGCCCTTTCAGGTGCGGGTGCGGTGCGCTCGTCCAGCAGCGCCCGCAGGTCGTCCTCGGTGAACGTCATCGCGCCGCCTCCTCGGACCGGATGCCCGGATGTACGCGCAGCTTGGCCAGCGCCCTGCCGAGCTGCGTCTTCACGGTGCCGAGCGAACAACCCAGCACATGGGCGCACTGCGGGAGCGTCAGCTCCTCGAAGTAGTGCAGGACGATCACCGCGCGCTGCCGTCCCGACAACTCCCGGATCGCCGCCCACACCGCGGCCTTCTCCTCCGCCTCGGCCGAGAAGTCGCCGCCCGGGGTCTCGGGCAGCCGCTCGGTCGGCACCTCGCCCCGCCACCTCCGCCGCCACCAGGAGGCGTGGGTATGGGTGAGGATGCGGTAGACGTACGGATCGGGGTCACCGTCGATCCGCCGCCAGGCCGTCCACGCCTTGGCCAGCGCGGTCTGGACGAGGTCGTCCGCGGTGTCCCAGTCGCCGGTCAGCACATAGGCGGTACGGCGCAGCCGCGCTGACCGCGTCATCACGTACTCGGCGAAAGTGTCCATCACTGTTACTACGGTCTGGACCGCCCCAACCGGATGACACCCATTTCCAGAAATTTCCGGAAATTTCCGGACGCATCGACGCTCCCCCGAAGCAACGCTGTCACCACCCAACCCCAACGACCGATAACCTCGCTTCGTCAAAGAGACGGGCGTGGGAGGGTATACGCGTGATCGGCTGGCTCGAAGCTGTTGTCCTGGGCCTGATCCAGGGCCTGACGGAGTTCCTCCCGATCTCCTCCAGCGCACACATCCGCGTCGTCTCCGAACTCGTCGGCTGGGAGGACCCGGGCGCCGCCTTCACCGCGGTGATCCAGCTCGGCACCGAGACCGCGGTCCTGATCTATTTCCGCAAGGAGCTCTGGCAGATCATCTCCACCTGGACCCGCTCCCTGTGGACACCCGCGCTGCGCGGCGAGTTCCACGCCCGGATGGGCTGGTTCATCATCGTCGGCTCGCTCCCCATCGGCGCGCTCGGCCTGCTGTTCAAGACCGAGATCGAGACCGTCTTCCGCGACCTGCGCATCATCGCCACCACGCTCATCGTCTTCGCGATCATCCTGTGGTTCGCCGACCGCACCGCGCGCAACAAGCTCACGCTGGAGAAGCACCTCAGCTTCACCCACGCCATCGTGTACGGCTTCGCCCAGTCGCTGGCGCTGATCCCCGGCGTCTCCCGCTCCGGCGGCACCATCACCGCCGGCCTCCTGCTGGACTACCGGCGCGAGGACGCGGCCAAGTACTCCTTCCTGCTGGCCATCCCGGCGGTGCTGTCGTCGGGCCTGCTGGAGCTGACCGAGATCGGCGAGGGCCAGGCGCCCGCGTGGGGGCCGACGATCCTGGCCACGATCATCTCGTTCGTGGTCGGTTACGCGGCCGTGGCCTGGTTCCTGCGCTACATCAGCACCCACCGCTTCACCGGCTTCGTCATCTACCGGATCGCGCTCGGGGCGTTCATCTTCCTGTGCATCGCGCTGGGCTGGATCTCGCCCATGCCCACCTAAAGCGAGTGGCCCGGCGGGCGGACCGCCGGATGCGCGGTGGTCAGCTGGGCGGCGAGGCCGAGCAGGTGGGGTTCGCCGCCGGGCGGCGCGATGAGCTGCACGGCTATCGGCAGGCCCGTCGAGTGGGTAGCGATCGGCACCGACAGCGCCGGCCAGCCGCACATGTTCCACGGGCCCGTCGCCGGCGCGTACCTGGCGTTGGCCAGCACCGTGCTGAGCAGGCCCCGCCGCGCCCAGCCGTCGGCGCGCGGCGGCACCGCGGCCAGCGTCGGGGTGATGAGCACGTCGGCGTCGCCGAACCAGCGGTCGGCCCCGTAGTCGCGCCAGCGTTCCCTGCCCTTCGTGCCGTCGAGCGAGAGCCTGGCCAGCACCCGTCCGGCCCGGCCGAGCGCGCGGCTGCGGCGCTCCAGGCGGCCGCGGTCCAGCCCGTCGGCGGCCTCGCCCGAGCGGGCCAGCCAGGCGGCGATCGTGGCGGGTCCGAGCCAGGCGGGCAGGCGCTCCTCGTGCTCCACGATCGTGTGCCCGGCCACCCGCAGCGTCTCGGCGGCCGCCTCCACCGCCGCCCGGAACTCCCGGTCCATCGACAGGCCGGCGGGCAGCGGCTGCGGCGCGTAGGCCACGCGCAGGTCGAAGGGGCCGTGCGCGTCCGGCCGGATCGGACGGTGCTCCCAGGTCTCGTCGTCGCCGTCGTCGGCCCAGACCGAGCGGAGCATCGGGCGCGTCGGCTCCGTCCGCGAACCGGTCCGCCACGACTCGGCCAGGCCCTGATCGGCCGCCAGCACCGACAACGTCAGCGACAGGTCGGCCACGCTCCACGCCAGCGGTCCGTTCTCGGTCAGCCCCCGCCAGTCGTTGACCGGCGGCGGAACCACGCCGGGACCCGGCTTCAGCGCCAGCACTCCGCAGCAGGCCGCGGGGATGCGCAGGGAGCCCATGCCGTCGTTGCCGAGGGCGATCGGGACCATGCCGGCCGACACCGCGGCGGCCGCGCCGGACGAGGAGCCACCGGCCGTACGGGAGAGGTCCCAGGGGTTTCTCACCGTGCCGAAGGCGCTGTCGCCGAAGCCCACCAGGCCCAGCTCGGGCAGGTTGGTCAGGCCCACCACGACCGCGCCCGCCGCGCGCAGGCGGGCGACGGCGGGATGGTCATCGCGCGCGGGGGCGGCGGACGTGGCGGCCGAGCCGTGGCGGCACGCCTCGCCCGCCACCTCCAGGTTGTCCTTGACCGCCACGGGCACGCCGGCCAGGGGCAGATCGGCCAGGTCGCGGCGCTTGCGCACCGCCCGCGCCTCCTCGACCGCGCGCGCCCTGACCAGGCGGAAGGCCCCGAGCCGTGGATCGCGCTCGGCGATCACCTGGAGATGTTCCTCGACGACGGTCTCCGGCGCGACGTCCCCATGCCGTACGGCTGCCGCGATCTCCACGGCGGACCTTCCTGCCCACAACATGCATAGAGTCTGCAGGTTTCTAGCGTTCGGTGCGAGGCTCCCGACCGGCTTCCTTCAGGGCCAGGCGCAACGCGAACTCGATCTGCCCGTTGACGCTGCGCAGGTCGTCGGCCGCCCATTTGGCGATGGCGTCGTAGACGGCCGGATCCAGGCGCAGCAGGAGCTTCTTCTTGTCAGGCATAGAGGCTGCCGGCGTTCACCACCGGCTGGGTCGCGCGGTCGCCGCACAGCACGACCAGCAGGTTGGAGACCATCTGAGCCTTGCGCTCCTCGTCGAGGTCGACCACGCCCTCGGCGGCGAGCCGGTCCAGCGCGAGCTGAACCATTCCCACCGCGCCCTCCACGATGCGCGTCCGGGCCGCGACCACCTGGGCGGCCTGCTGGCGGACCAGCATCGCCTGGGCGATCTCGGGCGCGTAGGCCAGGTGGGTGATGCGCGCCTCCAGCACCTCGATCCCGGCCAGCTCGGTGCGCTCGCGCAGCTCGGTGGTGAGCTCCTCGGCGACGGTGGCGCCGTCGCGCAGGCTGGTGCGGGACTCCTCGTGCGAGTCGTAGGGATGCGTGGTGGCCAGGTGGCGCACCGCGGCCTCCGACTGGATCGAGACATACTCCTCGTAGTCGTCGACGGAGAACACGGCCCGCGCGGCGTCGGCGACCTTGTAGACGACGACGGCGGCGATCTCCACCGGGTTGCCGTCAGCGTCGTTCACCTTCAGCCTGGCCGTCTCGAAGTTACGGACCCGGAGCGTGACCTTGCGCTTCGTGGTGAGCGGGAGCACCCACTGCAGGCCCGGGTCGGTGACCGTGCCGACGTAGCGGCCCATGAACTGCACGACATTGGCCTCGTTCGGGTTGATCACCGCGAAGCCGGTGAGCACGAGCAGCACGACCAGCCCGAGGACGATCGCGAGCACCAGCCCGGACACGCCGCCGTTGAGCAGGAGCAGCCCCGCCACCACGGCCAGGGCGAGCGCCCCGAGCAGGGCCAGGAAGCCGTTGAGGCGGAAGGCACGTCGTTCCATCGCGACTCCTTGGTATCGAAGTGATATCACAATGATAGCCCACTAGGCTCGAACGCGTGACCGCGCCATCGCTTGCCGTCGCCCAGCGCTCACTGGGCGACCCCTCGATCAGCTATCCCCTCGTCCCCCCGCTCACCCGCGGCTGCCCCAAGACCAGCACCGACGCCCTGGCCTACCCGCTAGAGGTCGACTACGACTACGACCGGGTGCCCGCCGGGCTGTTCGAGCAGGCGCCGCTGCCCGACATCGCGCGGTGGGCGCCGCTGCTGCCGCCGCTCCACGCGCCCACCCTGGGCGAGGGCGGCACCCCGCTGCTGGAGCTCGACGACGGCGTCTACCTCAAGGACGAGTCCCGCAACCCCACCTGGTCGCACAAGGACCGCCTCAACCGCGTCACCGTCAGCGCCGCCCTCGCCGCGGGCGCCCCCGGCGTGGTCGTCGCCTCCTCCGGCAACCACGGCGCCTCGGCCGCCGCCTACGCCGCCCGCGCCGGGCTCAAGGCCGTCGTACTCGCCTCCGCCGACTCGCCGCCCGCCGTGCAGTCGTTCGTGCGCGCGTACGGCGCGAAGGTCCTGACCGTGGACGCGGACAGACGCTGGCCGCTGCTGCGCGACATCGTCGACGAGCTCGGCTACCACCCGGTCAGCAACCAGACCGTCACCCACACCGGCCACCCCTACGGCCCCGAGGGCTACAAGACCATCGCCTACGAGCTGTTCGCGCAGCTCGGCCGGGTCCCGGCGGCGGTGTTCACGCCGACCGGCTACGGCGAGCTCCTCTACGGCGTCTGGAAGGGCTTCACCGAGCTGCGTCGCACGGGCGCGACGACGGACGCGCCACTCATGTTCGCCTGCGAGCCCGCCGCCGGCGCCCCCACCGCGCGGGCGCTGGCCGACGGCGAACCCGCCACGATCGTCGACGCCGGCCCCTCCGACGCCTACGCCATCCTGTGCACGGTCGGCGGCCACCGCGCCGTGCGCGCGGTCCGCGACAGCGGCGGCCTGGCGCTGCCGGTCGGCGACGACACGATGCGCGCCGCCCAGCGGGAGCTGGCCGGCCAGGGCATCTGGCAGGAACTCTCGGGCGCCGCCGGCCTGGCCGCCTACCGTGCGCTGGGCCGTACCTTCGACGGGCCTGTGGTGTGCGTCGGGACGTCCAGCGGCTTCAAGGACCTCGGCGTGGGCACCCGCCCCGCCGAAGTCCTCACCGCCCCCACCTGGCGCGACGCCCTCTAGCGCGCGCCTTTTTTGGCTGTACGGCGGGGCGCTACTGACCTTCGTGGAGCCAGACGCGCAGCGGCCCGATCGCGGTGAACCCGTGGCGGGCCGCGGCCGAGACGTCGCTCTCGTACCCGACGAGCGCCCGCCCGGGGAACAGCCGGGCGGCCATCGCGAGCACGCCCGCCCAGGCGTCGTCCACGTCGCGACCGGCGGCGAACACGTTCGAGACGCCCACCACCCGCTCATCCCCGCTGAGCACCGCGCCGCAGACGATCTCGCCGTCGGCCCGCCCGGCCAGCACCGTGGCCCCGTCCAGGATCGCGGGCAGGAACAGCTCGTTGTCCTGGCCGCCGCTCCAGGCCCGCTCCCATGCGCGCAGGGCGGCGGCGTCCTCGACCCGCTCCCAGCTCACCTCGCCCGGCACGGCCTCGGCCCCGGGCGGCTCCCGGTGGATCCAGCTCGCCTCGAACAGCACCTCGAACCCGCCGTCCAGCTCCAGCGTCGCGAAGCTGTCCTTCACCGAGGCCCACGGGCCGGCGTCGATGCCGTCCAGCACGTCGGCGGCGGTGGCCGCGGGGTCGAGGGTGACGGCGTCGGGGTAGTAGGGCGGCGTCCTGCGGTCGCTGCTCCACACCGCGGGGCCGAAGCGTCCGGTGATTCCGTGCGCCCGTGACATCAGGTCGCACCACTCGGCGTTGTTGCGCGCCGCCGCCAGCACCCTCTCGTCGGTCATTTCCCCATTATCCGGGCGTTGGTGTGGCGGGTGGCCTTCGCCGTCAACGGGTCCTCCGGCCAGGGATGCTTGGGATAGCGCCCGCGCAGCTCGGCGCGTACCGCACGGTAGCCCTCGCGCCAGAACGAGGCCAGGTCCGCCGTCACCGCCGCCGGCCGGCCGGCCGGGGACAGCAGGTGGATGAGCAGCGGCACCCCGGCGATCTTCGGGGCGTCGTCCCAGCCGAACAGTTCCTGCAGCTTGACCGCCAGCACCGGCTGCCCGCCCGAGTAGTCGACGCGGATCCGCGACCCGCTCGGCACCTCGATCCGCTCCGGCGCGACCTCCTCCAGCCGCCGGCTCCACGGGATCAGCCTGCGCAGCGCCGTGGCCACGTCGATGCGTTCCAGGTCGGAACGGCGGCGCGCCCGCGACAGCTCCGGCTCCAGCCACTGCTCGGCCAGATCGGGCAAGGCGTCCATGTCCGGCCACGGGTCGCCGGCGGCCCGATGGCAGAAGGCCAGGCGTTCGCGCAGGGCCACGGCCTCGGGGGTCCAGGTGAGCACGTCCTCGGTACGCAGGCCGTACAGCAGAGCCTCCCGCACCTCGGCGCGCGGCAGCGGCCTGGACCCCAGCTCGATCGCGCCCATCCGCTCGACCCGCCGCGCCACCACGTCACCGCGGCGCTCCCCCGGCGCCACCTTCCAGGCCACCTCGTCCTCGACCGTGACCTCGCAGGCCAGCCGGGCCGTGTCCGCGTCGATCACCACGGCCTGCCGGATCCGCGCGGTCGCCGACCCCGCCGGCCGGTCGGCCACCGCGATGGCCAGCCACTCGGCCTCGGCCAGCCGCGAACCCTCGCCGAGCTGCGCCTGCGTGCCGGACGCCATCAGATACGCCCCGCCCCTGCGCCGCGCCACCCGCTCCGGAAACGCCAGCGCCACGGTCACCCCGGCCACCGCGTCAACGGAGCCGCGCCGTGAACCCGTCGCCGGGGCGGCCCGGGTTAGGCGTTCGACCTCCTTGCGCCAGCGGGGCAGGGCGCCGCTCCGGGCCGAGCGCCACACCTCGGCCAGGTCGTCGGAGGCGTCCCTGGGAAGCTGGTCGGACAGCAGGGCGACCACCTCGGCCGCGCCGGGTCCGGCGTCCAGGAGCGCCCTGGCCAGGCGCGGGTGCACGCCCACCTGCGCCATACGCCGCCCGCGATCGGTCACCCGCGAGCTCTCGGGTTCGAGGGCGCCGAGCGTTTCGAGTGTGCGGGCCGCGGCGGACATCGCGGCCGGCGGCGGCGAGGTCAGCAGGCGCAGGCCGGTGGCTTCCGGAGTGCCCCAGCAGGCGGCCTGAAGGGCGAAACCGGTCAGGTCGGCCAGGGCGATCTCGGGTTGCGGATGGTCGGGCAGACGCTGGTGTTCGGCCTCGGTCCAGCAGCGGTAGACGGCGCCGGGCGCCTCACGGCCCGCCCGTCCCGCCCGCTGCACGGCCGCCGCCTTCGAGGCGCGGACCGTGGTGAGCGAGCCGAGCCCCCTCGCGTGGTCGGTACGCGGTTCGCGGGCCAGCCCCGAGTCCACCACCACGCGCACCCCGGGCACCGTCAGGCTCGACTCGGCCACCGAGGTGGCCAGCACGACCCGGCGGGCGGTGGCGGGGGCCAGCACGGCGTCCTGGACGTGCGCTGGGGCCTGGCCGTGTACCTGGAGCACCTGCACGTCCTCGTCGGCCAGCATCCTGGCGACCCTGCCGATCTCGGCGACGCCGGGCAGGAAGCACAGCACGTCACCCTGCCGTTCGGCCAGCGCCCGCCGTACCGTCGAGGCCACGTGGGACAGCAACCCGGGATCCACCCGCAGCCCGTGCGGCGGCGCGATGGGTCGGGGCGGCGGCGCCCACACGGTCTCGACGGGGTACAGGGCGCCGGTGGCCGCCACGATCGGCGCGTCGCCCAGCAGGCGGGCCAGCGGCGCGGCGTCGGCGGTCGCCGAGGTGGCCAGCAGGCGCAGGTCCGGGCGTAGCGTCTCGCGGACGTCGAGCAGGAAGGCGAGTGCGGTGTCGGCGTCCAGGTGGCGTTCGTGGCACTCGTCGAGGATGACGACGTCCACGCCGGTTAGCTCTTGGTCGCGCTGGAGGCGTTGCAGCAGCACGCCTGTGGTCACGACCTCGACCATGGGGTTACGGCCCACCTTGCGCTCGCCCCTGATCGTGTAGCTGACCCCCATCCTGTGCGCGGCCGCCCGTACGGCCAGCCGCCGCGGCTCGGCCACCAGCACCCTCGCCCCTTCCTTGGCCAGCGCGAGAGGCACCACCGTGGTCTTGCCCGTGCCAGGAGGCGCGGTGAGCACCGCACAGCCGTGCCTTTCAAGCACCCCTGCCAACTCCCCCAACACCCCAACAATCGGCAACCCATCCCCAGGCGCCGCCACCCCGCCCATCCGACCCGACCCAGCAGACACCGCTTGGGTCGACACCCCAGAGGCACCCGATGACCCGGACGGCACACCGGTGGCCGGAGAGCCGGAGGCGTCACCCGACCCAGAAGCCGCCGAGACCGGCAGGCCAGGCGTGCCCGATGGCCCGGTCGACACGCCCGTGGCCGGAAGGCCGGGGGCGTCGCCCGGCCCCGGCTCCGCCGAGACCGCAAGGTCGGGTGTGGCGGCCGGATCGGGCGTGTCCTGCGATCCCGCTGACGCCGCCGGGGCCGACAGGCCAGGCGTGCCCGACGACCTGGAAAGCGTGCCCGGGGCCGGATGGCCGGAGGCGTGGCCCGGGGCGGGCTCGGCCGAGACCGCAAGGTCGGGTGTGGCGGTGGCCGGATCAGGCGTGACCGACGGCCTGGTTGGCGCGACGGGGTCGGAGGGGTCGCGCGGGCCGGGCTTGGGTGTGGGGGTGGGGTTGGGTGAGGGGGGTTGGGGTGGGGTGGGCATGGCGGCTAGGCGGGGTGGGCGGCGGTGAGGATGGAGTTGATCAGGCCGGGGAAGCGGGCGTCGAGGTCGTCCCGGCGCAGGCTGAGCATGCGCTCACGGCCGTTCAGCCGGGTTCTGGTGACGCCGGCCTCGCGCAGCGCGCGGTAGTGGTGCGACAGCGTCGACTTGTGGATGTCGAGGTCGTCCCCGGCGCTGGAGCACGACAGCTCGCGGCCGTCGGCGAGCTTGACGACCAGTTCGAGCCGCACGGGGTCCCCCAAGACCCTCAGCACCTCCGTGAGCTGGATGTCCTTCGCGTCCGGGTGCGGAAGCTGGCGCATGGTGTCACTCTACTTCAGTTCCATTGTTTGACAACCATCCAACTATAAGCCAGCGTAGTGGGAGTGAATTCGAGGCTTTATCCACTTGCTGTGGGAAATTTCGCTGTTGGGACGGGGATGTTCGTCACGGCGGGGCTTCTCCCCCCGATCTCCCGTGACCTGCAGATCTCCGTGGCGGCGGCCGGGCAGCTGGCGACGGTGTTCGCGCTGGCCTATGCCATCCTCTCGCCCGTGCTGGCAGCGCTCACGGCCAGGTTGCCGCGCAAACGCCTGTTGCTGATCGCCCTCGTCGTCTTCATCCTGGGCAACGCCTTGACCGCCATCGCCCCCACCTACCCCTTGATCCTGGCCACGCGGGTGATCGCGGCGGCCGGGGCGGCCATGTTCACGCCGACAGCGTCCGGTGTCGCCAACGCGCTGACCTCTCCGGAACGCCGGGGACGGGCGCTCGCTCTGGTGATGGGCGGGCTCAGCGTCTCCTCGGCGATCGGGGTGCCGCTCGGCACCTGGCTCGGCGGGGCGGGCGGCTGGCGTTCGACGATCTGGCTGGTGGTGGGACTCGGCGTCGTGGGCCTGATCGGCGTGGCCGTACTGGTGCCAGAGGTGACGATCCCCTCCTCCGGACGGCTGCGCGACCGCTTCGCGCCACTGGCCGACCGGCGGGTGGCGGCGGTGCTGACGACCCAGTTGCTGATGTTCTCCGCAGGTTTCACCGCCTACACCTACATCGGCTCGCTTTTCGACCTGTCGCTCCCCGCGGTGTTGTGGGCGTGGGGGCTGGGCGGGATCATCGGCAACCAGTTGGGCGGCCGCCTCACCGACGCCTACGGCCCACGCCGGATGGTCTTCCTGGGCCTGGTCGCCGCCACCATCTTCCTGGCCCTGATCCCGTTCGCGAACCTGTCGCTGCCGATCGCCCTGATCTGGGCCTTCCTCTGGGGAACGGTGGGCTGGCTGGTCGCGCCCGCGCAGCAGTACCGGACGGTCGCCGCGGTTCCCGACAGCGTGCCGATCGGACTGGGACTGCTCTCGTCGGCCCAGTACGCGGGCCTGTTCGTGGCCGGCCTCACCGGCGGCCTGGCCCTGGAGTGGTACGGCAGAGCCGGCGTCATCATCCTGGCCACGGGACTGAGCGTGGCCGCGGTGCTCTTCACGCTGGCCACCTACCGCCGCACGCCAGCGGCCATGGCGCCGGCGGCGAGCTAACCCATGGCCGCCCTGGCGTGCTCGACCAGCGCGCGGGCCGCCGGCCCTGCGGGCTGGTCGGTACGCCAGGCCAGCCCCATCTGCCCCCGCATGGCGGGCTCCCGGATCTCCAGCACGTGCAGGTCGTCGTACCGCGAAACCGCCGAACGCGGCAGGATCGCCACCCCCAGCCCATGAGCGGCCAGCTTGGCCAGGAAGTACGGCTCACTGGCCTCGAACGCCACCCGAGGCCGAAACCCCGCCCCGGCACAGGCCGCCTCAAGAACGGACCGCAACCCGGTCCCCGGCGGCAACGTGATCAACGTAAGATCCCGCAGCTCCGACACGGTGACGGAGTCCCGCTCGTCCAGCGAGTGCCCCCGCCTGACAGCGGCCACGACATCCTGATCGATGACCACCTGAGTCTCCACCCCGGCAGGCAGCGGCGCCCCAAGCCCAAGCAGGGCAAGGTCCACCTGCCCAGCCGCGAGCGCCTCGGCGAGGGTGATCGGATCCATCTCGTTGAGCGTGATCTCCACAGCCGGATGTTTGGCGTGAAAACCCGCGAGGAGCCCGGCCAGATCCAGCGCCCAGGGCGCGGTCACGACAGCCATGACCACCCGCCCCCGCAGCAGCCCGGTGAACTCGTCCACGACGTCACGCATCCCGGTCACCGCCCACAGCGCGGCCCGCGCGTAAGGCAGCACCGCCCGCCCCACCTCGGTCAGCGTCACACTGCGCCCCGACCGGTCGAACAACGGCTGCCCCAGCTCCCGCTCCAACTGCTTGACCTGCGCACTCACACCCGGCTGCGCCACGTGCAGCTTGACCGCCGCCTTGGTGAAGCCGCCCTCCTCGACCACCGAGACGAAGTACTCAAGCTGCCGCAGTTCCATAACTGTGGATTATAGCTACGAGCAGAACCAGCTCTTGGACTTATGGAAAGCCCCTGGGCAGGATGGCCGTATGGCTCACACCATCACCGCAGACTCCGACCAATACGACAGCGAACGGACCGGCTTCCAGCTCTCCGCGAGCCATCGCCCAGACGTGATCTTCGCCGCGGAGAACGCCGCCGACATCCGCGCCGCGGTGGCCCACGCCGCCGCCCGCAACCTGCGAGTGGCCGTCCAGGCCACCGGCCACGGCCTGGCGACGGCGGCCGACAGCGGCGTCCTCATCACCACAGGAAGAATGAACGGCGTCCGCGTGGACCCGGCAGCCGCGACCGCCTGGGTCGAGCCGGGCACCCCATGGTCCAAGGTGATCGAAGCCGCCGCCCCCCACGGCCTGGCCCCGCTGTCCGGCGCCGCCCCCGCGGTAGGCGCGCTCTCCTACACCCTCGGCGGCGGCATCGGCCTCATGGCCCGCAAACACGGCTACGCCGCCGACCAGGTAAGGGCGATAGAGGTGGTGACCGCCGACGCCGAACTCGTCCTGGCCACCCCCGACAAGGAACCCGACCTGTTCTGGGCCCTGCTGGGCGGCAGGGGCAACTTCGGCGTGGCCACGGGCATGGAAATCGCCCTGGTCCCGGTGAAGACGCTGTACGGCGGCGCGATGTTCTTCGACGGCTTCGACGCGGTCCACGCCTGGCGCGAATGGGTGGCCGCGGTCCCGGAGGAGATGACCTCGTCGGTGGCGGTCATCCCGTTCCCCGACGCCCCGTTCGTCCCCGAACCCCTACGCGGCCGCCGGGCGACACACATCCGCATCGCGTACCTGGGCCCGGCCGAGGAGGGCAAACACCTCACAGACCAACTCCGCGCGTACGGCCCGCGCCTGATGGACAAGGTGGACGAGATCCCGTACACCCAGTCCGGCGTCATCCACAACGACCCGACCGACCCGGTGGCCTCCCAGTCCTCCCACAGCCTTTTGAGAGAACTGCCACCCCAGGCGGTGGAGGCGGCAAGATCCCTGACCACGAACATCCTGGAGATCCGCCAGTTGGGCGGAGCCCTGTCCCGCCCACCCATGACACCGAACGCCATAGGCAACCGAGACGCGGCATACATCTACGGCATCGTCTCCAGAGGCCCCGAGGTAACCCCGGAACACGCCCAGCTGGAAGGCGCCCTACGCCCCTGGTCGACCGGCGGAAAAGCACTGAACTTCCTGTTCGCCGCCCACGCGACGGAAGAAAACGTCAAAAAGGCCTTCGACCCAAGCACATACGACCGCCTGAGGGACCTGAAGACCACCTACGACCCGACCGACCTGTTCCACCACACCCACCACATCCCGCCCAGATAGCCCAGATAGCCCTGGTGGCCCCGGTAGGCCGGTCGAGGGGGTGAACGAAGGGCCGTGACGGCGGGCACCCCGTCCGACGTGAGAAGCGACCCCCACGATCGACGCCCGCCCACGCCGGCGGGTGGCGTGGGCGGGGGCTCGCCGTAACGGATAGAGGCCCTAAAAGGGCCGCAACAGACCGAGACCCAAAAAACCAGAGTCAGATCCCGACTGGGTGCCAGACGGTTTTGGTTTCGAGGAAGCGGGTCATGCGAGAGAGCCCCGGATCCAAGGACCAGTCCTCGGAAGCCGGGCGGAAGACGCGTTTGAGGTTTTCGGCGGCCTCCTGCTCGCACTTCAGCGCCAGGTCAGCATCCTCGACCCCGCCAAGGTCCAGGCCGTTGACGTCCATGTGCGCGGCCAGCCACGGGGCCAGCTCCGACTGATGCCCGGTGAGCAGGTTGACCACCCCGCCGGGCAGGTCGGAGGTGGCCAGCACCTCGGCCAGCGTGATCGCGGGCAGCGGCGCGTTCTCGGACGCCACCACCACGCACGTGTTACCGGTGACGATGACCGGCGCGATCACCGAGATCAGCCCGAGCAGCGGGTCGGCGGGCGCGACGACCGCGACCACCCCGGTCGGCTCCGGCGTCGAGAGGTTGAAGTACGGCCCGGCCACCGGATTCGCCGCCCCGCGCACCGACGCGATCTTGTCCGACCACCCGGCGTACCAGACCAGCCGGTCCACGGCCGCGTCCACCCGCTCGGCCGCGGCCTTCTTGGGCCCGCCCAGCTCCTCGGCGAACTGCGCCCGCCGCCCCTCCAGCATCTCCGCGACGCGGTAGAGGATCTGCCCCCGGTTGTACGGCGTCGCCCCCGACCAGCCCGGGAACGCCTTGCGGGCGGCCACCACGGCGTCGCGGGCGTCCTTGCGCGAGGCACGCGCCGCGTTGGCCACGAACTCGCCCTTGGCCGAGGTCACGACGTAGGACCTTCCACTCTCGGAGCGGGGGAACGCCCCGCCGATGAACAGCTTGTAGGTCTTGCGTACGGACAACCTACTCATCGCCGCGCCCCCTCCACGTGATCTCCTGGGTCAGCTGCACAGGAGCGAAGATCTGACCGCACCTGCTGACACCGCAGCGGTGCGCGAACCACCCGGTACGGCCCGGCCGTCCGGCCCTGGCGAAGGCGTGTCCCCGGGTGGCCTGCCCGCGGCGGGCCCGGCGTTTGCCACGCTTGTGCTCACACATCGAGGTACGCCTCCAGCCCGGCGAGCCCGCCTTCCCTGCCGTAGCCCGACTCCTTGTACCCGCCGAACGGCGAGGTGGGGTCGAACTTGTTGAAGGTGTTGGCCCACACCACTCCGGCACGCAGCCGGTCGGCCATCCACAGGATGCGCGAGCCCTTCTCGGTCCAGACGCCGGCCGACAGCCCGTACGGGGTGTTGTTGGCCTTCTCCACGGCCTCGGCCGGGGTGCGGAAAGTGAGCACGGACAGCACCGGCCCGAAGATCTCCTCGCGGGCGATGCGGTGGGACTGGGCGACGCCGGTGAAGACGGTCGGCGGGAACCAGAAGCCCTTCTCCGGGAGGTCGCACGGGGGCGACCAGCGCTCCGCGCCTTCCGAGTCCCCAATTTCCGACATTTCACGAATCTTCGCCAGCTGCTCCGCGGAGTTGATGGCGCCGATGTCGGTGTTCTTGTCGAGCGGGTCGCCGAGCCGCAGCGTGCCGAGCCGGCGCTTGAGCGCGGCCAGCAGCTCGTCCTGGACCGACTCCTGCACCAGCAGCCGCGAGCCCGCGCAGCACACGTGACCCTGGTTGAAGAAGATGCCGTTGACGATGCCCTCGACGGCCTGGTCGACGGCCGCGTCCTCGAACACGATGTTCGCGGCCTTGCCGCCGAGCTCCAGCGTGAGCTTCTTGTCGGTGCCTGCGACGGTGCGGGCGATGATGCGGCCGACCTCGGTGGAGCCGGTGAAGGCCACCTTGTTGACGTCCGGGTGCGCCACGACGGCCGCCCCGGTCTCGCCCGCGCCCGTCACGATGTTGACCACGCCGGGCGGCAGGTCCGCCTGCTGGCAGATCTCCGCGAACAGCAACGCGGTCAGCGGGGTGGTCTCGGCCGGCTTGAGTACGACGGTGTTGCCGCAGGCCAGCGCCGGAGCGATCTTCCAGGCCAGCATGAGCAGCGGGAAGTTCCAGGGGATGACCTGACCGGCCACACCCAGCGGCTTGGCACCACTGTGCCCGTCTGTCGTCCTCCGGCCGAACCCGGCGTGCTCCAGCTTGTCGGCCCAGCCCGCGTAGTAGAAGAAGTGCGCGGCGACCAGCGGCACGTCCACGTCGCGCGACTCGCGGATGGGCTTGCCGTTGTCGAGCGACTCCAGCACGGCCAGCTCGCGGGCCCGCTCCTGGATGATGCGGGCGATGCGGAAGATGTACTTGGCCCGTTCGGAGCCGGGCAGCGCGCTCCAGACGCCGAACGCCTTGCGCGCGGCCTGGACCGCGCGGTCCACGTCGTCGGAGGTGGCGGTGGCGATCTCGGCGAGCTTCTCCTCGCTCGCCGGGTTGATCGTCTTGAAGGGGGTGCCTGACCCCTCGGCGAACTCGCCGTTGATGAACAGCCCGTAGGACGGCTTGATGTCGACGACATCGCGCGACTCGGGCGCTGGCGCGTATTCGAAGGCCATCGTCAGTCCAAGGTGAAGTAGTCGGGGCCCGCGTAGCGGCCGGTGGCCAGCTTCTCTCGCTGCATCAGCAGGTCGTTGAGTAGCGAGGAGGCGCCCAGCCGGAACCATTCGGGCGTCAGCCAGTCCGCACCCGCGGTTTCGTTGACCAGGACCAGGTTCTTGATGGCGTCCTTCGTGGTGCGGATCCCACCGGCGGGCTTCACGCCCACCTGGCGGCCGGTGGCGTCGCGGAAGTCGCGCACGGCCTCCAGCATGATCAGGGTCACCGGGAGTGTGGCCGCCGGGGCCACCTTGCCGGTGGAGGTCTTGATGAAGTCGGCGCCGGCGATCATGGCCAGCCAGGACGCGCGCCGTACGTTGTCATAGGTCGCCAGCTCGCCCGTCTCCAGGATCACCTTCAGGTGCGCCTGGCCGCAGGCGGCCTTCACCGCGACGATCTCCTCGAAGACCTTGAGGTAGTGGCCCTCCAGGAAGGCGCCGCGGTCGATCACCATGTCGATCTCGTCGGCGCCCGCCGCCACGGCCAGCGCGGTGTCGCTGACCTTGACCTCCAGGGAGGAGCGCCCGCTCGGGAAGGCGGTGGCCACCGAGGCGACCTTCACCCCCGAGCCCTTGACCGTCTCGGCGGCGACGGCCACCAGGTCGGGGTAGACGCAGACCGCCGCGACACGAGGCGCGCCGCCACCAGGACGCATCGCCTTGGTGCACATCGCCCGCACCTTGCCGTGCGTGTCCGCGCCTTCCAGCGTGGTGAGGTCGACCATCGAGATGGCCAGGTCGATGGCCTGCGCCTTCGCGGTCGTCTTGATGGATCGGGTGCCGAGCATCGCCGCTCGCTGGTCCGCGCCGACCCGGTCGACACCGGGCAGGCCGTGCAGGAAGGCCCGCAGGGTGGTGGCGGATGCCGCCACGTCCGCGAGCGAGGTAGTCACAGTTGACACCCCCACAGCATCGCCGACCGGGCAGGCTACCTCCAAACCGGATCAGGTCACCGATAGCTGAGGATCAGCTGGCGCGTCACTCCAGCCTCACGCGTCTCGGCCGTGGCCCACATCGTCCTGGTTCCCGGCACGTTGGCCAGGCCGTTGAGCGTGACCTTGCCGACCGGGGTCCGCGTCCAGCGTCCGCCCTGGTAGTGGGTGAGCACGTCCGGCAGGTCCTGGCGGCGCGTGGCCAGCCACAACCCTCCGGCGCCGTCCGGCGCGACCCTCGCGTAGGAGGTCCCGGCCGGGCGGTGGGCCAGCCGGATCCAGGAGGTGCCGTTCCAGCGCAGCACCAGGGCCTCACGCATGACCCGTTCCTCGCCGATGATGAAGGAGATTCCGCCCACGGCGTACGCCTCGTCCGGCCCGAGCGCCACGATGTCGTGCAGTTCCGCGTAGGCGTCGCCGACCCGCGACCGGCTGGGCAGCGAGATCGACGGCACCGGCGAGCGCCGCCACCCCGAGCCCGTCAGCCGCAGGACCGACGCGGCGTGCGCCGGCGACTCGGC
The DNA here is from genome assembly GCF_014203235.1 of Nonomuraea endophytica. Lineage (GTDB taxonomy): Bacteria > Actinomycetota > Actinomycetes > Streptosporangiales > Streptosporangiaceae > Nonomuraea > Nonomuraea endophytica. Next base: position 865,379 of record NZ_JACHIN010000001.1, read on the forward strand.
CCCCAGGCTGCTGAGCGCCCACACGTCCTTCGGGGAGGAGGCGGCGAAGTCGGTGATCGGCAGCGGGGCGGCCACCTCCGACCAGCCCTTGCCCTTCCAGTGCCACACCACGTCGCGCAGCCCGCGCGGGCCGAGCCGCAGCCCCGCCGCCCAGCACTCCGATGGCCCCGTGGCCAGCGCCGCCGTCGCGTGCGCGCCCTCGGCCTCGATCGGGCGCTCGTACCACTTGCCGCCGGTCAGCTGGCGGGCGTCCACCCGGGCCGGGCTCTGCACGAACTGCCAGGCCGTGCCCCGTCCCGCCGCCGTCACCAGGTACGGCGCCGCCCCACCCGCCGTGTTCCGCCAGGCTCTGCCGTTCCAGCGCAGCAGGGGTTGCCCGGTTCTGACCACCCAGGCGTCGTCGCCGCCGGTGGCGCCCACGTCCTGATAGCCGCCCAGGGACCCGTCCGTCCTGGAGACCCGCCAGCCCGTCTCCCTTGCCTCGGCGGGCACCGCCGCCACCAGCGAGAACAACGTCAGCGCGGCGATCGCGATGCGTCTCATGGGGCCTCATCGTGGCCTGCCTTAGGCAGGTCGCAGGGGTGTCCTAGGTAGGGGTAAGCCGATGGTTCGGCAAGAGATAAGGCATCCGACCGATGTGGCTGGGAGGGCCTTAGGAGGACTGTTAGGGGTGCAGACGACAAAGGAGAACGAAATGAACCCCGAGCTCGACTTCCAGCTGATGAAGAGCCAGGCCAGTGAGCTTCGGCGGGCCGCCGCCGAGCACCGGAAGGTACGTGAGGCGGAGCGCCGCAACAAGTCCGAGCGCCGCTCGGTCTTCGGCAAGCGCCGCGCGTCATGACCCCCGCAAGAGTGCCCGGCCGCAACCTCCCTCGCGGCCGGGCCTCTCATCCCCCTTGACCCCACGGAACGTCCCCCGGCAAACCCCCCGACCTCCCGCCGCCTCCGGCCCGAGCGGCCACAGTGCCTCCCAATAAATGCGGCGAAAGCTACAGGTAAGGCATGACATGCTGGATGACATGCTGGGACGTACGGTGAGTCCCGTCTTCGTCGGGCGGGAAGCGGAACTCGCCCACCTCGCCGAGGCCCTGGACGCGGCCAGGCAGGGCACAGCCACAGCGGTGCTGCTCGGCGGCGAAGCCGGTGTGGGCAAGACCCGGCTGGTGCAGCGCTTCGCCGATCAAGCCGCCCAGGACGGCGCCCACGTGCTCTTCGGGGGCTGCGTGGAACTGTCCACCGACGGCCTCGCCTACGCGCCGTTCACCGCCGCGCTCAGGCAGCTCGTCAGAGAGATGGGCACCTCCAGGATCGCCCGGCTCCTGCCGGAGGGCGCCGAGCGCGACCTGGCCAGGCTGCTGCCGGAGTTCGGCGAGCCCACGGTCGACGGCGACACCGACACCGGCCGCGCGCGGCTGTTCGAGCAGTTCCTCACCCTTCTGGAACGCCTCGCCGAGTCCCGGCCCACGATCCTGTTCATCGAGGACATCCACTGGGCCGACCGCTCCAGCCGCGACCTCATCGCCTTCCTCAGCCGCAACCTCGCCGCAGCCCAGGTCCTGATCGTGCTCACCTACCGATCCGACGACCTGCACCGCCAGCATCCGCTACGCCCCGTCCTGGCCGAGCTGAGCCGGGTCAGGGGCGTGCTCAGGCTCGACCTGCCCCGCCTGTCGCAGGACGAGGTGGCCGAGCAGATGACCGGCATCCTGGGCCGGGTCCCCGAGTACGCCAGGGTCGAGAAGGTCTTCGAGCGCAGCGAGGGCATCCCGCTGTTCGTCGAGGCGCTGCTCGACGACCCCGACGGCGACTGCGCCTTCCCCGACTCCATGCAGGACCTCATCCTCAGCGCCGTCGAGCGCCTGCCCGAGGAGACCCAGCGTGTGCTGCGGGTGGCCGCGGCCGGCGGCATCCGGATCGGCCACGCCCTGCTCGCCGCCGTCAGCGGCCTGTCGGACCTGGAGCTGGAGTCCGCGCTGCGCCCCGCCATCGCGGGCAACGTGCTGCAGATCGCCGACAACCGGGCCTACGTCTTCCGGCACGCGCTGATCCGCGAAGCCGTACACGAGGAGCTTCTGCCCGGCGAGCACCAGCGGCTGCACGCCCGCTACGCCGAGGAGATCTCCCGCGACCGCAAGCTCGTCCCGCCCGGCCGCGCCGCCGTCGAGCTGGCCCACCACTGGTACGGCGCGCGCGACGACGAATGGGCCCTCATCTCCGCCTGGGACGCGGCCCGCAAGTCGATGAAGGCCTTCGCCTACGCCGAGGCGATCCCGCTGCTCGAACGCGTGCTCATGCTCTGGGACAAGGTGCCGGCCGCGGCCGCGCGCATAGAGGCCGACCACTCCTACGTGCTGGAGAAGGCCGCGCTGGCCGCCGGCAACAGCGCCGAGGTGGATCGGGGCGTGAAGTTCGTGCGGGCGGCGCTCGCCGAGCTCGACGAGGGCACCCAGCCCGACCGCGTGGCCATGCTCATGGTGCGCTGGGCCGGGTTCAAGATCTCCAAGGGCAAGATGGGCGTCGTCGAAGACTTCCACAAGGCCCTGGCGCTGGTCCCCGAACGCAGCAGCCCGCGCGCCGAGGTGCTGACGAAGCTCAGCCAGCACTTGATGCTGCAGGGCGAGGTCGAGGAGGGCACCGCCCGGTGCGAGGAGGGACTGCTCATCGCCAGGGACATCGGCGACGAGTTCCTCGAGGGCGAACTGCTCATGAACCTCGCCCTCGGCCAGGCCATGGCCGGCGGCAGCATCGCGCAGTACGAGACCAACCAGCGCGCCCGCGAGATAGGGGAACGCATCGGCTCGCCCCGCCTCATCCTGCGCTCGGTCGGCAACAACATCGACGCGCTCAACGACCTGGGCCGCTCGGAAGAGGCGCTGGAGCTCTCCTACGAGGGCGAGCGCATGGCCAAGAAGTACGGCCTGATCAGGACCACCGGCGTCTTCATCCTCAACAACCGCGCCGAGGCGCTCGAACTTCTCGGCCGCTGGGACGAGGCGCTGGAGACCGCGGAACGCTCGCTGCGGTTCGGCCCCAGCCTGCGCACCCGCCACCACATCCTGCGCGTCCAGGCCGACATCGCGATGTCGCGCGGCGACCTGTCGACGCTGGAGAGCACCCTGTCCGAGCTGGGCGTGCTCAAGGAGCGTCCCGAGGACTTCGTCCAGGACATCACCTCAAGCTCCCGCCTGCACATGGGCTGGCACCTGCTGAAGGGCGAGCCCGACTCGGCGCTGGAGGTCGCCCACCGGGTGCTGTCGCGGCCGTCGCAGTCCAGCAAGTCGGCGCTCGGCTGGCGGCTGCTCTCCCTCATCAGCCACGTCTGCGACCAGGCGGAGGCCATCGATCCCACGCTGTCCGAGCACGTGCGCGGCCACGCCGCCGAAGTGGCCGCCACGCTCCGCATCTCGGGCCCGCCCGCCGAGGCCTACCGCCTGACCTACACCGGCGACTTCGACGCCGCCGCGGCCGCGTGGGAACGGCTGCGCCGCCCGCACGCCCAGGCCAAGGCCCTCCTGCACGCCGCGACCATCGCCGCCCAGTCGGGCGACCGCGAGGGCGCGGCCACGCGGCTGCGGGTGGCGCAGCCGCTGGCCGAGGCGCTGCGGGCCACCCCGCTGGTGGAGGAGATCGAGATGCTCGGCCGGCGGGTGGGCGCCTCGGCGCCGTCCGCGACGTCGGAGCTGCTGACGCCCCGGGAGCTGGAGGTCCTCCGGCTGGTGGCGCTGGGGCGCAGCAACCGCGACATCGCGGCCGAGCTGTTCATCTCGGCGAAGACGGTCAGCGTGCACGTCTCCAACATCCTGGCCAAGCTCGGAGTTTCCAGCCGGGGCGAGGCCGCCGCGGCCGCGTACCGGCTGTCGCTGCTGTCGTCCTGAGCTACCAGATGGCGTCGACCAGCAGGATGATGCCGAAGACGGCGAACGCCGCGGCGGCGCCGTAGCGGATGGCCTTCTCCGGCAGGTGCTTGCCGAGGATCCGCCCGACCACGATGGCCAGGGCGTCCGCGGCGACCATGCCGACCGTGGAGCCGATCCAGGTGCCGAGCCAGCCGTGCTGCGTGGCCAGGACGATCGTGGCCAGCATCGTCTTGTCGCCCAGCTCGCTCAGGAAGAACGCGACCGTCACCGCGATGATCGCGTTCCTGGTGGTGCGCTGGGCCTTCTTCGACTCCTCGTCGGTCAGCTCGTCGCCGCGCAGCGTCCACAGCGCGAAGCCGAGGAAGGCGATGCCGGCGGCGATGGAGATCGCGGTGGTGGGCAGGGCGTCACCGATGAGCCCGCCGACGGCCACGCTGAGCAGGTGGACGACGGTGGTGGCGATGGTGATGCCGACCAACACCGGCCAGGCCTTGAACCGGGTGGCGAACGTCATCGCCATCAGCTGGCTCTTGTCACCCAGCTCCGCCACGAAAATGGCCACAAGACTGATCCAGAACGCTTCCAACGGTCCTCATTCCTACGAACCGGACCGGAGCGCCTGTCGGGGCACGACTCTTCGGCCCGGCAATGGCTGCCAGGCCGAAGGTCTCGTCCGCCTGTGAAGGCCCACGTGACCGGGCGTCGAGACGCCAGTGTGTCGATCACGTGATTTGGGACTACTCCCCTTCGGAATATCTCGACAACTTTAACAGGCCGATCCCCGCCGATGTTCCTCAGGTGAGGGTGTCAGAGCTCACAGCCGACCATCACCGGCTCGTTGACCAGCCGCACCCCGAACTTCTCCGCGACGCCGTCGCGCACCTCCCTGGCCAGCGCCAGCAGGTCGGCCGCGGTGGCCGCGCCGTCGGGGTTGGTGAGGGCGAGCGTGTGCTTGGTCGAGATGCGCGCGGGCCCGCGCCGATAGCCCTTGGGGAAGCCCGCCTGCTCGATCAGCCACGCCGCCGGCACCTTCACCGTGCCGTCAGGCAGATCCCAGCGAGGATGGCCGGGCGCGCGCAACTCCAGCTCGGCGGCCTGGGCGGGGGCCAGGATCGGGTTGGTGAAGAACGATCCGGCGCTGCGGGTGTCGGGGTCGGCCGGGTCGAGCACCATGCCCTTGCTCCTGCGCAGGGCCAGGACGGCCGCGCGGGCGTCCGCGAGCCCCACCCGCTCGCCCATCGGCACCCCGAGGCGCGCGGCCAGCTCCTTGTAGGCCACCTCGCCCGACAGATCGGAGATGTCCAGGACGTAGGTGACGCCCAGCACCACGTGCCGCGACAGGTCCCGCTTGAACGCGCTGTCGCGGTAGGAGAACCCGCACCGCCGCGCCTCGATGTCCACCACCTGCCGGGTCTTGCGGTCGTAGGCCCGCACGCAGCGGACGGTCTGTGACACGTCCTGCCCGTAGGCGCCGACGTTCTGGATCGGCGTGGACCCCACCAGGCCGGGGACGCCGGACATGCACTCGATGCCGGACCAGCCCTCGGCGACCGCGCGGGCCACGAGCGCGTCCCAGTCCTCGCCAGCCTCGACGGTGAGCAGCACCTGCCCGCCGTCGCGCTCGGCCCGCACACCGGTCGAGGCGACCTTGATCACCAGCCCGTCGAAGCCCTCGTCGGGCACGACCAGGTTGCTGCCGCCGCCCAGCACCAGCGTCGGAACCCCGTCGCGGTCGGCCTCGGCCACGAAGGAGACGAGCTGCTCCGCCGTGGCGGCCTCGACGAACTCGCGAGCCGGGCCACCCAGGCCCAGCGTGGTGTACGGCGCCAGCATCTCCATGGGGCCCTAGCTTATGAGCCCCCCGCCATGCACGGACACCCGGCGGCCCGGCCCCGGATCGAGCCGTCCAGAAGCCCGCGAACACCTTCCCCCACGCTGCCAAGCGTCAATGACGACAGCCGAATCCCATGAATACTGCGTGCACATATCCGAGCGACCAATCTCCAAGGGCAAATGTAGTAAGAATGTAGATAAGCCGGTCCGTCGCCGAGTCAGATGAATTCTGGATTCGTGTTGACATCTTTAGAGCTATTGCGTGAAATGTACTGTGTGCTTCGGGCGATCAAGGCGCTGCGCACGGCCCTTGGCATCGACAGGCCCGCCCATGTGCTCACACGCATCGATCGAACGGTAAGCGCGGAAAAGAACTCTTGACAGTATTTCGGTTCCAAAATAAGGTTCCAATGGATTCCACGGAAGTGATTTCGCGGAATTCACGCCGCAACTCCGCGGCGATCTCGCGAACGAAGCCTTGGTAGGGAACCTCGTTCAGCGGGAATCAACGATGCAGAAAGGAGCCCACCGCATGCGCATCAAGCGTTTAGCGGTGACCACCGCCATTTGTGCGATGGCGGCGTTCACGGCCGGAAGCACACCGGCTTGGGCCGAACCCCCGTCCGAGGCGACCACGGCACAGCCTCAGCCCGACTCCGCCCTCGCCAACTGGAGCTGTGACGGCCGTCGGGTGAACCCCACGGTGAAGGCGGCACTTCTCCAGTGCGGCAGGAGCGGCCCGGCGGACACCAACTGGGTGCGGGGAGTCTGGGACTGCGACTGGCAGGGCGACATCTGGACGGGGCCGCGCTACTACCCCTGGTCGCTGACGCAGAGCTGCAACACCGAACTCGTCGGCTGGGACTTCGTCTACGGCTGGGGCTGACCCGGCCTTGGTCCGATCCGTGGTGTCCTGAGCCCACGCGGCGCACATCCTCATAAAGAAGGATGCGCGCACCTGCAATTCCTTCGCGATTAAGCGTTAGTCCACGGGTGGGGCCTTGGTAGGGAACCCCCACCCGTGGGCATCAACGATGCAGAAAGGAGTCTACCGCATGCGCATCAAGCGTTTAGCGGTGACCACCGCCATTTGTGCGATGGCGGCGTTCACGGCCGGAAGCACACCCGCTTGGGCCGAACCCCCGTCCGAGGCAACCAACTCCGCCCTCGCCCGCTGGGACTGCGACGGAAAGCGAGTTATTCCGGAGAGCAAATCGGCGGCGCTCGGTTGCATCAGGAGCGGCAGCGCGGACAACAACTGGTCGCGAGGTGTGTGGGACTGCGACTGGCAGACCGACATCTGGACGTCCAAGCAGTACCAGACCTGGGCCTTGACCCAGACCTGCGCGAACACTCTGGTCGGCTGGGACTTCGTCTACGGCTGGGGCTGACCCGGTGACCGGCCTGCCGCCGGAGCACGAAGCGTGACTCGTTCCCGTTCCATATAGGACGGCCGGCCGAGACGGGCCGGCCGTCCCATCGCGAGGGGTTGAATTGATGCGTCCTGCGATACGCACCGATAATCTGACGCAGGGTTATGGCGGAAATCCGATCATCGAGAATCTGACGATCGAGATTGACGGCGGCATTGTGGGGCTTCTCGGGCCGAACGGCGCGGGAAAGACAACCCTGCTGCGCACACTGGCAACAGTACTCCCACCGAGGTCCGGGCAGGTTCAGCTTTTCGGGAAGAGCCTTGACGGGGATGCCGACGTACGCGCCGCGCGAAGACACCTGGGCTTTCTCCCGCAGGAGTTCGGATACTATCCGAACTTCAGTCTCTACGAATTCGTCCGCTACTGCTTGTGGCTGCGTCAGGTTCCGGGCAGGCGGGCCCGCGAAGCGGCCATGGACGCCATTGAGGCAGTGGATCTGGGCGACCAGGCGAAGACCAAGATGAAGGCGCTCTCCGGCGGCATGCTGCGGCGGGCCGGCATCGCCCAGGCGGTGGCGGGCGGCGTCCGGCTGGTTCTGCTGGACGAGCCCACCGTCGGGCTGGACCCGGAGCAGCGGCTGGCGTTCCGCGAGCTGATGCGGCGGGTCTCGGCCGAGGCCACCATTGTTCTCAGCACCCATCTGGTCGAAGACGTCGCGGCCATCTGCGACCGGCTCCACGTCATCGCCTCGGGAGCCTTCGGCTTCTCCGGCACGCCTGACGAACTCATCGGCGCCGCCGTGGACGGGGCCCGGGGTGACACCGAGTTGGAGCGTGGCTACATCTCCGTGCTCAGAGACGAGAGGGTCCGCGCGTGATCAGGGTCCTGGGCATGGAGCTCCGGCGATCTCCCTTCCTCTGGGTCGTCCTTCCGATCAGCGCCCTCGCCATAGCGGTTCTCTTACGGGAGCGGGAGACCTGGCACGCGGTGTGGCCCGAGGCCAGCGTCCAGGTCATAGCCGCGGCCACGCAGTTGCCCGGCGTCGCCGTGGCCGCCGTGGCCGCGTGGGCGGCCCAGCGGGTGCATCGGACGGGCACCGCGGATCTGCTGAATGGCGCCGCTCGTCCCCGATGGCAGATCGAAGCCGTGCAATTGTTCAGCTCCCTCGTCTTCTCCTGGATCGTGCTCGCCGTTGTTTCGCTGATCGCCGGATTCGTCACGGCGCGAATGGCTCCGCCCGGGTCCCTGTGGCCCTCATATCTTCTGCTCGGTTTCGCGGCGACCATTATCGTCACCGCGCTCGGGCACGCGGTCGGAAGCACGGTGAATAGCCGCCTCGCACCACCGGTCGCCGGGTTTCTCTCTTTCTTTCCCCTGTTCGTCATGTCGCTGCTCGTGCCCTACTTCGGAGAAGCGAACAAGGAGGTCAGCCCGGCTGCTCTCGCGGCCCGGGTGGCGTTTGCGATCACCTGTGTGTTCGCCGCGCTCTTCGTGAGCGCGCGGACCGTGGTGGGGCGGCGCCCCGCGTGGCGCCCGCTCATGGCGACGGGGTCAGCCGGGCTCGCGGTGCTCGCGGTGGTCGCGCTCGGTCCCCCGCAGCAGGCCCGCGCGCCTGCCGAAGATCCCGTCTGCGGCCTCGTCGAGCGAACCCGGGTGTGCCTGTGGCCGGAGAACGCCGCGCGGCTGCCCGGCGCGCTCCAGGCCACGAAGGCGCTGATCGACACGACGCGCCACGTCTTTCCTTACCCCGACGTAGTGGCCGAGGAGGGACTCGCGATCGCCGGCGGATCCACGGTGTTCGTCGGCGTGGTCGCGGGATCCACGGGAGAGGCGTTCGGCTCGCTGCAGTCCTTCAGGCTGACCTGGGCCTTGTTGAAGGACTGCGGCGCGGAGGAGAGCGAGGTCGCGGGCCGTCGGCGCATCGAAGCACGCGCCAAGCTGGACACCTGGATCAGCTCAAGCCACCTGGGGAGGCTGCAGGACGCCTACTGGGACTCCATCGCCCTGACCTCGGCCGGACGCCAGGAAGTGGGCTCGACACTGAAGCTGGCCAGAGCTGAGCAGGTCCAGTGGGCGCGACGGCAGATCACCATCATGGGAGCCTGCGGTGGATAGACCGGAAGGCGTGACCGCCCTCGTCTGGCTCGTGCGCACCAGGCACCTGGTGCCGCTGTGGGCGGCTCTCCTGTGTCTGTGCGCGACGGTCGCGATATGGGGACGCAACCTCCTGCTGCTGCCGGGCGACCAGGCGACTCTTCCGCTCGCCATCCTCGCGCCGGTCCCCTATGCGTGCGTCACCGCTCTGGCCGTGCGCAGTTCCATGATGGACGCCGAGAGGGTGGCCGCCAGGAAGGTCCACGTCATCGACCTCGCGTGCGTCGCCCTGACGTCGGTCATCGCCCTGCTGTCCGCGGTCGCCGGCCTCCTGCTGAGTGACACGGCACAGCTGATCCCCTTGGTCCTGCGCAATATAGTCTTCTGGACGGGCGTCGCATGCCTGTCCGCCGCGCTGCTGGGGAGGTCTCTCGGCTGGGTCCTGCCCGTGGTCCTGCTGGTCCCTCTGTACGAGTCCGGGCGGGGAGGCAGAGGCGGACTGGTCCCGTGGTGGGCGATCGCCAGACAGCCGGAAGCGTCGACGTGGGCCTGGGCGGCCACCGCCATCGTGCTGGCCCTTGGCCTGGCCGCGCTGCTGGAAGCAGGGCTCTGGCGGCGTGGCCCACTGCGGTTGCTTCATCGGGCCCATCTCGGACGTGCTCAGTAAGTGGGGAAAGCCCCCGTCCTCTCGAACAGGAGTGGCTCAATGTCCCATGGTGACGACTCGCAGGACGATCGCTCCGCCCAGGCCACGGTCAAGATCGTGTGCAGCACGGACATCGACAGCATTATCGAGGCCGTGCGCGCGGCCGACACCCTTGGGATGGGGGTTCGGCTCACCAACCATCTTGAGCCCACCTCACCCACGGGAGCCGACCTGCAGTGGCAGCTGACCGTGCTCAAGGAGCCGCCGGGCCGCGCGCATGACCTGAAGTGACGCGCCGTCAGGAAGGGCGCAGCAGCCGCAGCACCCGGTCATAGGTACGGCGGGACTCGCGCTCGCGGTAGTCCTCGTCGACGTCGTGGTAGCCGTGGTGGCGCAGCCCGTGCACGGGGAGCGTCTCCTGCGGCACCACCAGCTCGCCGTCCAAGCCGAGCGAGAGCTCCAGGTCCGCGTTGCGGTAGTAGCGGGCTTCCTGCGGCATCGCGGCCAGCGCTTCGGCCCGCCGTACCGCCATCAGGTAGCCCATCAGCGCGCGGACCCGGCCGGGACCGGCCTCGTACCACGTGTGGCCGTCCGCGTCGGGGTCGGCGCCCTTCCACCCGGCCGCGACCGCGCCGCGCTGGATCGCCGCCGTCAGCGGCGTGAGCGCGTCGCCCGTGAGGATCGTGGAGGTCTCCATCAGGACGTGCACGTCCGAGGTGTCCAACCGCAACAATGTGGTACGGCAGGCGCCCCACCCTGCCGACCCCCAGAACCAGTGCGGCAGCTCGGCCACGTGCCAGACGGTCACCCGCTCGGGCCGCCGGGTGGCGAACTCGTGCAGGACGTCGCCCACGCCGTCGCGGTTGCCCAGGTCGAGGGCGAGCACGGCGGCGTCGGTGTGCTCCAGCAGCGCCTCCACACAGGCGCGCACGTCGTCCGGGCGGCCGTCGGCGATCAGCCCCACCGAGACGGTGACGTCGGCGATCTCGGCGCGTTGCCGCTGCTGGTTCACCCCGGCGTCGTCGAGCCGGTTGGCGGCCAGGCTGGCGTCCCAGATCCGCTGCGCGTGGAGCATGTCGTCCTCCGGCGCCCCGCTGGACTGGGGATCGCCGGAGAAGCCCAGCTCGGCGGCGGGATCCTGCTGGGCTCCCGCGCCACCCGCGGTACCCCCGGCGGAGCCCTCGCCGCCGCCGGTCGTGTCGCGGCCGGTGCCCGAGGTGGGGCCGACGGCCCGCGGGTTGAGGTGGCGGGGCGGGCCGGCGTCGGTGGCGCCGGTGATCGGGATCGAGCGGACGGTCGGCCAGATGGTGTAGGGCGGCTTCTCGCTCAGCGTGTAGCCGTCGGGGGCGTCCTTGACCAGCCACCCCTCGTGCTCAATCCGGGCGCGCAGCTCGTCGGCGAGCGCGTAGTCGCGCTCCGCCCTCGCCTTCACGCGCTGTTCGGCCAGCTCGATGACGTGGTGCGGCACTTCACTCATACGGACCGCCCTACCCCGGGACAGGCCGCCTCTATCAGGACAGTTGAACCACCGCACGCGCTTTGGACAGCACGTTGGCGTCCGCGGACTTGGCCACCAGGGCGATGACGACCCGCTTGTCCTCCAGCTTCTCCTCCACGACGCCGCTGACGGTGATCGTCGCGCCCTGGTCGTCGTCGGGCACGACCACCATCGAGGAGAACCGCACCCCGTAGTCGACGACCGCGCCGGGATCCCCGGCCCAGTCGGTGACGAACCGTCCCGCCTGCGCCATCGTGAACATGCCGTGCGCGATGACGTCGGGCAGGCCGACGGTCTTGGCGAACCGCTCGTTCCAGTGGATCTGGTTGAAGTCGCCGGAGGCGCCGGCGTACATGACCAGGTTGAGGCGGCGCGCCGGGTAGTCGACCGCGGGGATCTGCTGGCCGACCTCGACCTCGTCGTATTTGACCGTCGCCGTCATCTCAGACCGCCCCTCCACGCTCGACGATGGTGTTGTAGGTGGTGCAGACGGGCTCGCCGGCGACGGTGCTGACCTCGCTCTTGATCGTGAGCAGCTCGTTGCGCCCGGCGCTGCGGATGTCGGTGATCGTCGATCGGGTGACCAGCTCGTCGCCGGGGTAGATCGGCCGCGTGTACTCGAACCGCTGCTCGCCGTGGACCACCATCGCGAAGTTCAGCCCCAGCTCGGGATCGGCCAGCGCCTCACCGCCGCTCTGCAGGCTGAACACGATGGGGAAGGTGGGCGGCGCCACCACGTCCGGATGTCCCGCGGCCTGGGCCGCGTCCCGGTCGCGGTAGATCGGGTTGTGGTCGCCGATCGCCGCGGCGAACTCGCGGATCTTCACCCGGCTGACCTCGTACGGCGCGGCGGACGCATACGACCGCCCCACGAAATCACGGTTCAAGGCCATTCGTGCCCCTTCACGCGTTCCTGAGCTTTCGACCCGACCGTAACAGAACAAGGTTCGGCTGTCGCCGTCCCGACTCCATCATGAACCGCCCGCACCCGCGACGGCCTCGGCATTGCCGCACGATGACCCTTGATGCCCGATCGCCCAACCGGACACAAGTGAACAGACACTCCACTTAGGGCATGATCTATACCATGCGCCGTTTCCTCAACTGGACCACCGCCGTCCCTCTCCTCGCACTTCTGGCGCTGGCTCTGACGTGGGGACGGGAACCTCCGATGGTCGTCGTGATCATCGTGGCGGTGCTGCTGGCCGGGGCGGTCCTGGCTGCCGTGCACCACGCCGAGGTCATCGCGCACCGCGTCGGTGAGCCGTTCGGCTCGCTGGTGCTCGCGGTCGCGGTCACCGTGATCGAGGTGGCGTTGATCGTCAGCCTGATGATCAGCGGCGGCGAGAAGACCGCGTCGCTCGCCCGCGACACCGTCTTCGCCGCTGTCATGATCACCTGCAACGGCATCGTCGGACTGTCCCTGCTCGCCGCCACGCTCCGGCGCCGGGTCGTGGCGTTCCACGCCGAGGGCACCGGCGGCGCGCTCGCCACCGTGGCCACGCTCGCGACGCTCAGCCTCGTGCTGCCGACGTTCACGACCAGCGCCCAGGGCCCCGAGTTCTCCCCCGGCCAGCTCGCCTTCGCCGCCGTGGCCTCGCTCGCGCTGTATGGCCTGTTCGTCCTCACCCAGACGGTACGGCACCGCGACTACTTCCTCCCCGTCACCCACGACGGCCAGCCCACGCCCCCGGACTCGCACGCGCCCAGGCCGACCACCAGAACCGCCTTCGTCAGCCTCGCCCTCCTCCTGGTCGCCCTCGTCGCCGTCGTCGGCCTGGCGAAGGTCGAGTCGCCGATCATCGAGAGCGCCGTCTCCGAGGCCGGGCTGCCGCACGCCGTCGTCGGCGTGGTGATCGCGCTGCTGGTCCTGCTGCCCGAGACCATCGCCGCGGTACGCGCGGCCAAGCGCGACCAGTTCCAGATCAGCCTCAACCTGTCGCTGGGCTCGGCGATGGCCAGCATCGGCCTGACGATCCCGGCCATCGCGCTCGCCTCGATCTGGCTGGACGGGCCGCTGGTGCTGGGGCTCGGCGGCACCCACATGGTGCTGCTCGCCCTGACGGTCGGCGTCTCCACCCTCACCGTGGTGCCGGGACGGGCAACGTTGCTGCAGAGCGGCGTCCACCTGGTGCTGTTCGCGGCGTTCCTGTTCCTCGCGGTCAGCCCATGACCATCTGGCCGGTCACAGACAACGCCTAAACACGAGGACCCGTCTCCTCACCTCAACGCCCTCCTCCTTTCTCGTCGAGGCGAGGAGGGAGGTCCTTCTGTCAGGTGTTCTCAGGGAGGTTGACCACTTGGGTGGCTGACGTGGCGCCGTTGCGGTGGGCGCCACGTCCGACGTGAGAAGCGATCCCCACGATCGGCGCCGGCCCACGGCGGCGGGTGGGGGTGGGGTGGCGGAGCCGTAAGGGATGGTGCGCTTTTAAGGGCTTATCCCATGGATTTCTGGCCGTCGATGGACTCGCGGAGGATGTCGGCGTGGCCGGCGTGCTGGGAGGTTTCGGCGATGATGTGGAGCATCACGCGGCGCACCGACCAGCGTGCCCCCTGCTCGAACCACGGCGCCGTGGGCAGCGCGTGCGAGGTGTCGAGGTCGAGCGTGCGGGCGAGCTCGTTCGTGGCCTCGGCCACCGACTCGTAGTGCTTGAGCAGGGCGTCGAGCGTGTCGCCCGCGTCCATCCTGAACTGGCCCTCCCAGTCGACGGGCACGCTCTCCATGTGCTCGGCGCCTCCGGTGGCGAAGCGGGCCCAGCGCTGCTCGACGTTCGCGACGTGCTTGATGAGGCCGCCCAGGCACAGCGCGCTGGCCGTCGGCGTGAGGGCCGCCTGCTCGTCGGTGAGCCCTTGGACCGTGTGGCGCAGGAACCCTCGGTGCTTGTCCAGCGTCTGGACGAGGTCGTCGCGCTCGCTCGACATGTCGTCACCCCTTCCGGGGTCTAGATGCCCTTGCGCATCGCCCTGGTTCCGGCATAGAGGCCGATCAGGGCCACCAGGCCGGCGGCCGCTGCGCCGTACAAGACAGAGATATCACCCAGCTGACCGGAGAAGAGCGAACGTTGTGCGTCGACGAGGTATTTGACGGGGTTCACGTATCCGACGATCCGCAGCCACGCCGGGCCGGAGTCCACGGGCAGCAGCACTCCCGACAGGAGTAGCAGCGGAAAGAGCGCCCACTGCGTGACGAGATAGAACATCGTGCCGTCCGGCGCCGACTTGAGCGCCAGCACGAACGACAGCGACCCGAGCCCCACCCCGAGCACGATCAGCAGCGCCAGGCCCAGGATCACCCCGGCCAGGTGCAGCTCGAAGCCGAGCGGCAGCGCCAGCAGGATGATCAGCACGGCCTGGAGGAACAGGACCGCCATCTCCTTCAGCGTCCGGCCGACCAGCATGGCGGTGCGGTTCAGCGGCGAGACCATGAGGCGCTCCAGCGAGCCGCCGATCGCCTCGGTGAGCAGGTTGTATCCGGAGCCCATCGGCCCGGTCAGGCACATCATGACCAGGATGCCGGGCACGAACCACTGCCACGAGGTGTCCGTCGCCCCCTTCAGCAGCGAGCCGAACAGGAACAGGAACAGCAGCGGCTGCAACATCTCGAAGACCAGGGTCGTCGGATTCCGCAACGACGGGGTGAACTCCCTGGTGAAGACCGTCGCCGTGTCACGCAGGAACGTCGTCATCGGCCAGGCTCCTTCCGGTAAGCGCGAGGAACACGTCGTCGAGGGTGGGGCGCTTCGTCTCGGCCGCGGTGACCTTGATCTCGTGCGCGTCGAGGGTTCTGAGGCATTCGGGCAGCGCGGCCGGAGCGTTGGGGACGCGCAGTTTCACGGTGGCGCCGTCTGCCTCGCCACCGGTCAGCTCGGCGGCGCGGGCGGCGTCCGGGGTGGTCAGGATGATGTGGTCGCCGGCCAGGTCGTTCTTGAGCTGCTCGGCGGTGCCGTCGGCGATGATCCGGCCGTTGTCGATGATGATCACCCGCTCGGCCATGGCGTCGGCCTCTTCGAGGTAGTGGGTGGTCATGAAGATGGTCATCCCGATCTCCTCGCGCACGCGCAGGATGTGCGACCAGACCTCGGCGCGGCTGGTCGGGTCCAGGCCGGTGGACGGCTCGTCCAGGAAGAGCAGCTTGGGCTCGTGTACCAGGCCGATCGCGAGGTCGAGGCGGCGGCGCTGGCCGCCGGAGAGCGTGCCGGGCCGGCGCTTGGCCATCTTGGTGAGGTCGAGCATGTCGAGCACCTCGTCGGCGCGGCGGCGCGCCTGCGGGATGGGCAGGCCGTAGCAACGGCCCTGGGCGACGAGTTCGTCGCGGACGCGGTAGTTCTCGCCCGCGCTGTTCTTCTGGCCGACGTAGCCGATGCGGGCGCGGACGCCGGACGGGTCGGTGGCGATGTCGTGCCCGGCCACCGTGGCGCTGCCCTTCGTGGGCGGCAGCAGCGTGGTGAGCATGCGCAGGGTGGTCGATTTGCCCGCGCCGTTCGGGCCCAGGAAGGCGACCAGCTGGCCGTCTTCGATGTCGAGGTCGATGCCGCGTACGGCGTCGACGGTCTCTTTTCGTTTCAATGTGAAGCTCCGGGTGAGTCCCCGGGCACTGATGATGGGCATGGCAAACAGCCCCTTGCTTGGGAGGCGGGCGGATTTCCCCAAAGTCTGCGCAGGTCAGCGGGGTTTAGGCAAACGCGAACGTGACATTCACATACGGCGCTGACCTGCGGAAACGCTACGTCGGCCATCATTCGAAATGGCGCTCCGACCTGGGATTTCAGGAAATTTCGCGATGACCTTTGTCGGCGGTTGCGGGGCCCTGCCGTACTCCGGGAAGATCTGGGGCCTAATCGGTGAAAAGGGGACCCCTTCGTGAAGCGTGTTCTGGTGGCCGCGGCGCTCGCCGCGGTCGGTTATGGCGCGAACGCGTTACCCGTCCAAGCCGCCGACGGCGTGCCCGGCGTCGACGTGAGCAACTGGACCGGCGAGGTCGACTGGGCGAGCGTGGCGTCGGGCGGCGCGAAGTTCGCGTTCGTGATGGCCAGCGAGGGCGGCGACTTCGTCAGCCCCACGTTCTCCGCCCAGTTCCAGGGCGCCGCCGACGCGGGGCTGATCCGCGGCGCGTACCACTTCGCCCAGCCGCACGAGTCGGACGGCGCCGCCCAGGCCGAGTACTTCGTGCAGAACGGCGGCCGCTGGACCGGCGACGGCATCACCCTGCCGGGCGTGCTCGACCTGGAGGACAACCCCTACAAGGACCGCAACGGCAAGGACAACTGCTACGGCCTGTCCCCCAAGGACATGGTCACGTGGGTCAAGGACTTCACGAAGCGCTACCACCAGCGCACCGGACGCCAGGCGATCATCTACACCACGGCGAGCTGGTGGAAGACGTGCACCGGCGACTCGGCCAAATTCAAGGCCAACCCGCTCTGGCTGGCCCGCTGGGGCGCCGATCCGGGCGAGCTGCCGAAGAGCTGGGACAGGCACACGTTCTGGCAGTCGGCCGACAAGGGCACGCTGGCCGGCGGGCAGAACTCCTTCAACGGCAGCGAGTCCGAGCTCAGGGAGCTGGCCATCTCGGCGGTCGAGCTGACGGTGTCCGGCCAGGCGAAGAGCCGCCGCTCGTACACGATCACGATCGCCAACACCGGCCCGCACCCCGCCGGCACGATCAAGATCTCCGGTCGGGCGTACGGCGGGCAGAAGGTCGTCAAGGCGCCCGGCTGCAAGTTCAGCGGCACGGCCGTGAAGTGCACGGTGGCCAAGCTGAACCGGGGACAGAAGGTGCGGCTGACGTTCACCACGAAGGCTCCGGCCAAGGGGAGCGTGGGGATGCGGTTCACGGTCGGAACGGTGGAGCTGAACCTGAAGGCTCGCTGAGCGCGCGATCTTGCGCCTTTTCGATGAGGATGTATCCCGTCTTTCCCTATTAACGGAGGCGTTGGCGGGTGTCGGGGCGGCTACGGCGGGGACTGCTACCCGCGCTTGCCCTGGTGCTCCTGCTGGCCACCGCCTCCGCCCCCATCAGGGAGTGGGTGGCGCCGGACATCGTCAGGCTCGCCTACGAGATCGAGCGCAAGGACATCACCTACTCCTGGGGCGGCGGGCACGCCGACGAGCCGGGCCCGTCCAAGGGCACCTGCCTCGGTTACAAGGGGAAGATCAAGCCCTGTCCCGCCGCCAGGACCAGGGGGCTGGACTGCTCGGGGTTCACCAGGTGGGTGTACGCGCTGGCGCACGGCTCCGACGTGCTCGGTCCGGGTAACACTGATGACCATGTGCGGCGCATGTACCGGGTCAAGAAGCCGCAGCCTGGCGACCTCGTGTACTTCGGAAAAATCACGAAAAAGCGCGTTAAGACGCATCACGTCGGGATCTTCCTTGGTGGCGGGAAGATGATGAACGCCCCCGAGACCGGCGCCGAGATCCGCGTCGATGACATCGCCGACAAGAAGGGCTTCGCCGGTTACTACCGGTTCTGACTGACTCACGATGCCCAGGAGGCATGAGTCGCTGCGTGAAAATTGAGAGTCCTGAGGTCTAATCTGTGCCGCTATGGACAGGCGATGGGTGGGCCCCCGCGGCTACGAGGTCGTCCCGGCGACGCGGGCCGGCCGCCAGGTGCTGCGGATCCGGCGCAACGGCTGGCTGATCGCCGACTGCCTGTCCGTGGCCGACGTCGCCAAGCACGTGGATCTGGCCGACCTGTGCGAAGTGATCGCGCTACCGATGGACCGTCGTTACAGAGCTGCAGGATAACCGACACGGGCGCCGCCGTACCCTCGTTGACATGCGAAAACAGGCTCTGACGCTCCTCGCGCTCGCCCTCACGGCGGCCTGCGGCGCCGCCGGCGGAGTCCGGGTCGAGGGCCCGGCGCCGCCGTCGGAGTCCCGCGGTCCCGTCTACGTCGTCGCCTACATGGGCGATGCCCTGCAACGCCCGTCGGACTTCGCGCTCACCGAGTTCAGCAGCATGAACGGCGTGCGCTGGCAGTCCTGGGGCGGCGAGCAAGCAGTCGGCACCGGCCAAGTGAGCGGCACCTGGTGCCTGCCCGGCTGCGAGAAGGGCTACCCCGCCACGATCACCCTCACCGGCCTGACGCGGTTCGAGCGCACCGGCTACTACGCCCGCTTCACCGTCACCTCCGGCCACAAGATCAAGGACGACCTGACCGACCAGAAGCTGGAGGTGCCGCCCCGATGACCGACGTTCTGCTCGTCGAGGACGACGCCGTGATCCGCGAGGCCACCCAGCTCGCGCTCGAACGCCACGGCCTGGCCGTACGCACGGCATCGGATGGCTTGTCCGGCCTGTCCGCCTTCCAACGCCAGCCTCCCGACGTGGCCCTCCTCGACATCATGCTCCCCCACCTCGACGGCGTCAGCCTGGCCCGGCGCATCAGGCAGGCGGGCGACGTCCCCATCATCATGATCTCGGCCAGGTCGGACGCCATAGACGTGATCAACGCCCTGGAGGCCGGCGCCGACGACTACGTCACCAAACCGTTCGAACTGGGCGTCCTGCACGCCCGCATCCGCGCCGTCCTGCGCCGCGCCGCCGCCACGAGCGCCCCCGCCGTCCTGACGTTCGGCGACCTGACCATCGACACCCAGTCCATGGAGGTACGGCGGGGCGGCACCCTCCTGTCCCTGACCCCGACCGAGCTGAAGCTGCTGCTGGAGTTCGCGGCGAACGCCGGGATCGTCCTGTCCCGGGACACCCTGCTGCAGAACGTCTGGGACTACGCCTGGGACGGCGACACCCGCGTCGTCGACGTACACGTGCAGCGCCTGCGCTTCAAGATCGGCAACGACCGGGTCGAGACCGTACGCGGGTTCGGCTACAAGCTGAGGCGCTCATGAGCCTGCGCCTGAAGATCGCCCTGTCGCTGGCTCTGACCGCGGTGGCGGTGGCCACGGCCATCGGAGTCCTCGTTCACCTGCGCACCGCCGACACCCAGCTCGACACCGCGCGCCGTACCCTCGACGGCCAGTTCCAGTCGCTCCTGGCCCGCCAGGCGGAGGGCCAGGACGCCGGCCTGACCGTCGGCCCCGTCCCCGCGCCGCTGTCCCGCGAGATCACCGCCCGCCCGGTCCGAGCCACGTACCTGGACGGCGACACCCTCTGGGCCGCCACCACCCTGTCCGGCAAGACCGTCTCCCTAACCCGCCCCTACCACCCCGAACAGGCCCAGCTGGCCGCCCTCGACCGCACCCTGCTCACCTCGGGGGCGCTGGCCACGTTGGTGGCTTGTCTGGCGGGGATCGCGGTGGCCACAGGCTTGAGCCGCCGCCTCCGCCACGTCTCCCGAACCGCCACCACCATCGCCTCCGGCGACCTGACCGCCCGCGTCACCCCACCCCCGGCCCTTGTCGCGCCACCCACCGCGTTCTCCACGCCCGACCCACTCGCGCCCGCGCCACCCGGGGACCCATCCACGCCCGACCCACTCGCGCCCGCGCCATCCGGGAGCCCGCCCACGCCCGGCTCACCGGTTGTCGGCCCGTCATCGCCCTCTTCCGCACCACCGCCAGCGGACCACGCGGTCGTGTCTGTGTCCTCCCGTTCGAGGAGCGCTTGGCGGGGGGACGAGGTCGTGGCGGTGGGCAGAGCGCTGGACCAGATGGCCGACGCGCTCCAGGCCAGGCTGGAGGCGGAACGCCGCGTGACAGCCGACATCGCGCACGAGCTGCGCACCCCGGTCACCGGCCTGCTCACGGCCGCCGAACTGCTGCCTCCCGGCCGTCCTGCCGAGCTGGTCCGCGACCGCGCCGCCGTACTGGCGAGGCTGGTCGAAGACATCCTCGAAGTGGCCCGCCTGGACGCCCACACCGACCAACCCACCCTGGAACGCCGCCTGCTGAGCGCCCTGACCCACCGAGCCATCACCGCCGCCCACGCCACCCCCGCGCCCACCCCCTCGACGGCCACACCCGACCACGCGGCTCCAGAACACCCCCGCTCTTCCACGCCGGACGACGACACCCCCAACCCCGATACTCCAGCCCCGCCGCCGGGGTTGGACCACACCCACGCGAACGACAGCGCCCTCCCGGAGGCGGCTTGCGAAGGGAGCCCCGTTCCGAGCGACGCCCTTCCTGGGACGGATTACCCGGCGAGCGGGGGCGCCGGGGTGCGGGTGGTGGTGGTGCGGGATGTTGAGGTGGAGACCGATCCGCGGCGGGTTGAGCGCATTCTGGCCAATCTTGTGACCAATGCCGTGCGCCATGGGCGGCCGCCGGTCACGGTCACCGTGGACGGCACGACGGTGCGGGTGGCGGATCATGGGCAGGGGTTCCCGGCGGACATGCTGGCCGTACTGCGAGAACATGGTCCTCAGCGGTTCGCCAGCGGTGCTCGCGCCCGCGGGACGGGGGTCGGATTGGGGTTGACGATCGCCGCCGGGCAGGCCCGGATGCTGGGTGCTGACCTGGAGTTCGGCAACACGGACACGGGTGCCGTGGTGACCCTGAGATTGCCTGGAACCAGTTCGCATCATCGCTGACTGCCGTGTATGGTTACACCTGTCCGCAACGCAGACAGCGCCTGCGGACAGGCCCCTATAGCTCAGTCGGCAGAGCGTCTCCATGGTAAGGAGAAGGTCAACGGTTCGATTCCGTTTGGGGGCTCCAGCTTCACCAGGCCTCACCGGAAGTTTTCGGTCGAGGCTTTTGTTATGAGTTCAGTGGTGAGGCATAGATGAGGTCAACCCACCTGACCAGGTCATGTACGTATGTGCTCCCGAGGTCGGGTATCCTCTACGGGTCCGGGTTGTTTCGCCCGGCTCCAGGCGGAGTAGCTCAGTCAGGCAGAGCAAACGGCTCATAATCGTTGTGTCGCCGGTTCAAGTCCGGCCTCCGCTACGGCCCTTCTCAGGTCACCTGGCCTGGGCACGGGTATGTCCATGTCCCGAACGTAGAAAGGCACTCCCACGTGGCTGCCACCGACGTTAGGCCGAAGATCACGCTGGCCTGCCAGGAGTGCAAGCACCGCAACTACATCACGCGGAAGAACCGGCGCAACGACCCGGATCGGCTTGAGCTGAAGAAGTACTGCCCCAACTGCCGCACCCACCGCGCGCACCGCGAGACCCGCTAGCACTCGGCCGCGGCCAGGCCACCTCCCGATCCGGCCGACCGCGCCTCAGCCGCGATTCCACACGCGGCCCGGGTTCTCCGCAGGGCAGACACTCCTGCAACACACCGCACGAACCGGCACCTCAACCCGAGGCGCCGGTTTGTCGCATTTCTCCACCCAAAACCCCTCGCAGGCCACCCCCGGCTCAACGCCACCTGCCCTCGCCCCACAGCCGCCCGGTCCCGCCCGCAGGCTTCCGGGCCTAACCGCCGTCGGCGTCACGCAAAGCGTCGCGACCGCCCACCGACTTCCCGCAGCACCCCAGCCCTGGCCCGCAGACTTCCTGCGGCACCCCAGCCCTGGCCTACGGCCTCCCGGGGCCAACTCCGCGGACTTCCCGCAGCACCCCACGCCTGGCCCGCAGACTCCCTGGCCCAACCCCGCTGGCGACACGGGCACACGTCACGATCACCACCGCCACGGCCCAGCGCTGTAGTCGTCTCCGGGACAGCTCGCGACGGTCCACCGGGGCTCGCTCGGCAGCCCTCGGTACCGTACCTCCCGCACCCGCCCCAAGGCCCCGGGCCACCCCGCCTGGCCCACACCCCTCGGGCTAGCCGTTGGGTGGAGCGGGACCCCGCGTGTCCCGGCAACTGGGGGCGGCGGGCCGTACTGGATCATTGGGGTGGGGTGAGTTCTCTGAGGGCCAGGTCCCAGGGCTGGGTTTGTTGTTCGCCGTCTGAGCCCTCCACCACCACGACGCCCTCGGCGCGCAGGCTCTCCACGCTCCGCATGAACGGCGCGCGGGCCGACAGTGCCGCGTTGACGAAGGTGAGCACCACTACCGGGATCCCCAGTCCGGGCGCCTCGGCGAGCAGGCCGAGCGCGTATGAGTCGGTCATCCCCTGGGCGAACTTGTTCACGGTGTTGAAGGTGGCCGGGGCGACGATGATCGCGTCGGGTCTGGGTGGCTTGGGTTCGTGGGGTTTGCGGTAGCGGCTGCGGACGGCCTGGCCGGTCTGGAGCTCCAGCGCGGGCACGTCGATGAAGTCCAGGGCCTGCGGGGTGGCGACGATCTGGACGGCCCATCCGGCGTCCTGGGCCAGTTCGACCAGGCGGCCGACGTCCGAGGCGGGCGCGGCGGCGCAGACGATGACGTAGAGGACCTTCACCAGGCCAGGCTAGTTGCCGATGAGTTCGACGTTCTATGCCCGGTTCGCGGTGATCGCCGACCTTGAAACGCGAGGCGGCTTAAGCTGTCGGTCGTGACGAAGATCCCCCTGCGCCGGTTCACCGGCCGCGCGCTCCCCATCAACGACGAAGGCCGGGTCCTGCTGCTGCACGGGTTCGATCCGGCCAGGCCGGATGAGCCGTTCTGGTTCACGATCGGCGGCGCGGCCGAGGCCGATGAGACGCTGCTGGACGCGGCGGTCCGGGAGCTGTTCGAGGAGGCCGGGATCGCGGCGCCCGCCGGTGAGTTCACCGGGCCGCTGGCGACCGGGACGATCTCGTTCAACTTCGCCGAGTACGCGATCACGCAGGACCAGACGTTCTTCGCGATCCGGGTGACCGGCGCGGAAGTCTCGTTCGAGCACATGGAGGACGTGGAGAAGGACACCACGCTGGGACACCGCTGGTGGAGCCTGGAGGAACTCGAAGCGACGGACGAGACCATCTTCCCCGTGGACCTTCCGGCCATTCTTCGCAAGATCACACCGGACGGAGAATCCGGGTAGCTCCGGCGATCAGCGCGGTGGCCAGGATCCACCCGGCGGCGATCAGGCCGTACGCCAGCCCCTGGGTCCAACCGGCCGGATCGAACAACTCCCGCTGCCCGAATGCCGCGATCGGCAGCAGCAGGTCGAAGGTGTAGGCGAACGCGTCGAACACGGGCGCTTCCGCTGGCTTGAGCGCTCTGGGTGGGTTCAGGGCGAACACGACCGTGCCCACGACCAGCAGCAGCACGAACCAGATCGAGGCCAGCCAGGGGCGGTAGCCGTACCCGACGGTGATGTCGAGGAGATTGCCCCAGATACGGCCGCTGAGCGGTGAGGTACGGCGGCGCGCCCGCAGCTTGGCCAGCTGGGTGCGGCGGGCCAGATGCTCGTTCCCGTCGCGCAGGCACCACGCGGCGAGCTGCTCGTACGGCTGCGGCCGGAACCCCGCCGGATCCCGTCCGGCCCAGTCGATGCGCTTGGTGACGCCGCTGCCGCGCAGTGCTTCGTAGACCAGGCCGTTCAGGCGGAGCTTTTCCGGCCAGGTGTCGGGGTCGTCGCGGAGCGTGCCGACGCGGGAGTGGGCGAGGCTGACAACGCCCTCGATGGGCTCGGCCGGCTTGAGGACGAGTTCGCGGACCTCCATGTGGCTGGCGTGCAGCGCGTACGGCGTGTCGGGACTGTGGATGGCGCCGGTGATCGACAGGGTGCCGTTGACGCGGGCGCCGCGCAGGCGTACCACCCCGAAAGCCTGGAAGTCGCCTTCGAAGATGTCTTCGACCGTGATGTTGTCGGCGGCCAGCGCGTCCTTGCCGGGGTTGCGGATGGTGGCGTTGCTCATGAACAGGCCGCCGTTGAGCCGCGCCCCGACCAGGCGTAGGCCGCCGGTGATGTCGGCATTGTTAAGGTAGAGGCCGGCGTCGACCACCATCGCGCCCGACCACAGCGCCCACTCGTCCGTGGTGGTGATCTTCGTGCCGCCGAGCCAGAGGCCGCTCTCGAACACCGCCCGCGCCACCCGGATCGAGCCGGTCACCATCGAACCCGACAAACTCATGTGCCCGGCCACCCGCATGCCGCTGCCGCGCAGTCCGGGCAGGTGGCAGTCGGTGAACCGCAGCGTCCTGGTGGTCGCGCCGGCGCAGTCGACCGGTTCCTCCAGGTGGCAGCCGCTGACCGCGAGCTCGTATGCGGTGTTCGCCCCTCTGAGGGCGATCTGGCCGGTGATGCGGGCGCCGCGCAGCCGTACGGCAGGAGCGGTTCCCGCGTCGGGTTCGTGAGCGCCGAGGAGCAGGGCCGAGATGACCTCGCCGCGCACGGTGCGCTCGGGGCCCCAGGTCTCGCCGTCGGTGGGCGCGTTCTGGCCGGCGGTACAGCCGGGACCGGTGATGGGGTCGGCGAACTCGGCCCAGGCGCCCGTCTCGAACGCCTTCCATACACGCTGCTCGGCCGCGGTGAGCCGCATACGTAACCCCATGATCCAATTGTGCCGGAGCCGCCTCAGCGCCGGTAGCCCGCCATTCGCTCCAGCCTCGCCACTCGCTGCGAGGTGGGCGGGTGGCTGGAGAACATCCGGCCGAGTCCCGATCCGCTGAACGGGTTGGCGATCATCAGGTGCGAGGCCGAGGTCAGGCGGCTGTTCTCCGGCAACGGCAGCCGCCGGGCGCCCATCTCGATCTTCCGCAGCGCGGAGGCCAGAGCCAGCGGGTCGCCGGTCAGCCGGGCGGCCGACTCGTCCGCCTGGAACTCGCGTGTCCGGGAAATCGCCATCTGCACCATGCCGGCCGCCACCGGGCCCAGCACCATCATCAGCAGCGCCCCCAGGAACCCTGGGCCCTCATCGTCGTCCGAGCCGCCGAAGAACACCGCGACGTAGCTGACCCAGGTGATCATCGTGGCCAGCGCCGCCGTGACGGACGAGAGGAGGATGTCGCGGTTGTACACGTGTGACAGCTCATGCCCGATGACCCCGCGCAGCTCCCGCTCGTCCAGCAGCCGGGTCAGCCCCCACGTCACGCAGATCGCCGCCCGCCTGGGGCTCCTGCCCGTGGCGAAGGCGTTCGGCTGGGCCGTCGGCGAGATGTAGAGCCTCGGCATCGGCTGCCGCGCCTCCGTGGACAGCTCGCGCACGATCTTGTAAAGCGTCGGCTGCTCGACCTCACTGACCGGCCGGGCCCGCATGGCCGACAGCGCGATCCGGTCGGAGAAGAAATACGCGACGCCGGAGGTGCCCAGCGCCATCAGCACCGCGATCTGCAGCCCGACCCTGCCACCCACCCAGGTGCCCACGACGAGGATTCCTGCCGACAATCCGCCAAGTAGCACGGCAGTGCGCACACCGTTGCGACGCAAGGCTCCCCCTTCCGTGGTCTGGGTTCACCACTTCCAACGTCCATCCCCTACCTCAACGTTCCCGCTCCACCATCCCGCACGGCGTTCCGGAAATCCCCCGTTCCCCGACTTGACCGGATATTGGAGACGCTGACCTGCGCAAACTTGTGACCCCCACAAGCCCACAACCCCCAGTCAGGGGTACGGCATGCGGTCAAGGGGCCGTCAGCAGGGGTGGAGCTTGGCCGGAGCGGTCAGGGACATCCTCGGCCGGAGCAACACGGCACAAGCCTTGGGCCGGAGCGGTCAGGGCCACCCTCGGCCGGAGCCTCACCGCACAAGCCTTGGGCCGGAGCGGTCAGGGGCACCCTCGGCCCGAGCAACACGGCACAAGCCTTGGGCCGGAGCGGTCAGGGGCACCCTCGGCCCGAGCCTCACCGCACAAGCCTTGGCCGGGACCACGGATTCGAAGCGACGTGAACTTCGTCCGGAGTGGCGCGGCACGCACGGGACATGACCTCAGGACTGGCGCTGCCCCTTCAGCCGAGCGGCACAGCGCGTGGCGGGCGGCACGTTGCGGGCAGGGCAGGTCGGAGCCTCGCACGGCGCGTCTCGGGACGGCACGTCGCGGGCAGGGCAGGGCCTGGTGCGGCTCTCGGGGGGTGTGGTGCTTGGGCCGGCCACGGGATCGGGTGCCCGTGTGGTGGGGAATGGCGGAGCGGCCGCCGTACCTCTGAAAAGGTGGGCGAGCGGCTCGGGGCACGGTGTGCCCCGAGCGTCGCTAGCGGTAGTTCACGAACTGGAGGGCGACGTCGAGGTCCTTGCCCTTGAGCAGGGTGATGACGTCCTGCAGGTCGTCCTTCTTCTTGGAGCTGACCCGAAGCTCCTCGCCCTGGATCTGCGCCTTGATGCCCTTGGGGCCCTCGTCGCGGATCAGCTTGGAGATCTTCTTCGCGTTCTCCTGGTCGATGCCCTCCTTGAGGGCGATCATCATGCGGTACTCCTTGCCCGACAGCTTCGGCTCGCCGGAGTCAAGGATCTTCAGCGAGAGACCCCGCTTGATGATCTTCTCCTTGAACACGTCGAGGGCGGCGTTGGCGCGCTCCTCGCTGTTCGCCTTGATCTCGATGTTCTGCTGGCCGGACCAGCTGATCGAAGCGCCGGTGTTCTTGAAGTCGAAGCGGTGCCCGATCTCCTTGACGGTCTGGTTCAGCGCGTTGTCGACCTCCTGATGGTCGATCTTGCTGACGATGTCGAATGACGAGTCTGCCAATGCCCGAAACCTCTCAGACGGGCCAAGTCACGGCGGACTCGGCCTTCTACACTCTCGATAGCCCGCACGGGCGCCGCGGCCCGATAGTCCTTGATAAGCCTGACAAGCCTAGCCAGCATCCGCGCGCGGCGCTCTGCCGGTCAAATGTCGTTTACCCGAGCCTTGGCCGGGGAGATGGGGGTGAGCTGCGGGAATACCCACGACCAGGATGGTGAGAGGTGGAACCTTTGAACAAGCAGTCATTGACCGCGGTAGCCCGCAACCAGCTCGAAACCGCGCGTGTCGCCTCAAGCGGCCGCTCCGCCACCACCCTGTACGGCGGGCACGAACAGGTCCTACGCCAAACCCTGATCGCCCTGGCCGCCGGATCCCGCATGGACGACCACAACAATCCCGGCGAAGCCACCCTTTACGTCGTGTCCGGCCGGGTCAAACTCCTGTCCGACGGCGTGTCCTGGGACGGGATGACCGGGGACCTGCTGATCATTCCGCAGGCCGTACACGCGGTCGAGGCCGTGGAGGACTCAGCCGTCCTCCTCACCGTCGCGAAGCGCCGCTGACCCCCGACCACAAGCAGGACATTCTGATGTCACGTCCACCTCGAAAGTCCGCTATTCTTCTACCTGTCGCCGCGCAAGCGGGTCTGACAAGGCAGGTTGCCCGAGTGGCCAATGGGAGCGGACTGTAAATCCGTCGGCTTAGCCTACCCAGGTTCGAACCCTGGACCTGCCACACGCAGTACGAAGGGCCTCTGGTCTGCGCCTAAGCGCACCAGGGGCCCTTCGCTTTGGTCAGTGCGGCGGGAGTCATGGCCTGCTACCGGTCCGTTGCCGGGCGGTGCCCTCCTGGCCATGGGTCCACGTGACGCCGCTGGTTCGTCAGAACTTGGCCGTGGTCAGCAGCCAGGACTCGACGGCGCCGGTGGGGGCGCCCGCGAGCGCCTCCGACTGCAGGGCGAACGCGGCGGCGCTGCCCACGAGAATGCCGGCGATGATCGTACGACGTGAGACTGATTCGGACATTGGTGCCCTCCGTTAGCGGATCTGTTGACGGATGAGGTTGAGCACGTCGGCGTCAACATGGCCCGCGGCGTGCCGCAGCAGCTCCTGGAGTGTGTGCGATTCGGGGTCGGCCAGCAGGACCACCCGCCGATCGGCCGACAGTTCCAGGGCGACGACGCGCGGGGCCACCTTGGCCCGTGCCGCGCGGCCGTGCGAGGTGTCCAGACCGGTCACCTCGATCCAGCGGAAACCCAGCTTGCCTTCGTCCGGTGGCTTGAGTCCCTCGTCCACCCGCAGGTCGTCCACCGCTGTGACCACTGCGGAGCGCGCGGACTTGTCGAGGGTCCAGCTCGGATTCGGCCGACCTGAGTAAATCTCGACTGTCGCCACGCTCGGCGAGTCGCCCTCGGCGCCAGAATTGCCGCAGGCGAACATGGACAGCGAAACTCCGATCACCGCGAGAACAAGCCGGACAGCCACTGGAACCCCTGACTAGTTGATAGTGGACCGCGGATTTACCCGGGGATAGATGTACGGAGATCCGTCCACTGTATACGGCCCCCGGTTGCATGTCACCGGATTGGTAATGGCCAGTCCGGAATTGTCGACGTTGGTCGCCGGTGTGCTTCCTGGTTTGTGCGCCCAGCGCTGGAGGCTGCCGGAGTAATCGGCGATCCGGTGGTAGAAGTGAAAGTCCGTCCCCGGCCAGATGCAGACGTAGCTGACGAATCTGTCGTCGTTGCAGGCGCTGGTGTAGCCGTCGCGGAACACCGCCGCCTTGATGTTGGCGATGGTCAGCGCGGTGAAGATGCTGCCGGTGCCGCGGCCGGGCTGCGCGAAGGTGCCGGTGGCGAGACTGGAGGCGAAGTTGTAGCAGTTGTTCGTGGGACGGCGGGCGCCGTTCCAGAAGGTGTTGAGGTCTGCCCAGGTGGACGACCAGGTCGCGCAGGCCGCGATCGCCTGGCCGCCGCCTTCCTGCTGTGCCGTCGGGGAGCCGATGGTCAGATCGACGACGCCGCCGACCTCGGGTGAGATGGTGGACTGCGCGCCGGGGGTGTGTAACAGCCAGCGTTCCGTCACGTCCGACACCTGCAGGCCGGTGGCCTCCCTGAGGCGGAAGCTCGGTGGCAGGCCGGAGGCGGTGAGGCGTTCCTGGCTTGACCGGTCGGCGGTCACGACCATTCCGCGATAACCCAGCTTGGACTCGACGTCGTTGACCTGGCGTAGCCCGGAACGATTCGCCTTGAGCCGTTCGATGAGTTCGCGTTCTTCGCGTGCCGTGAGCTTCCAGTGCGGATTCGGACGTCCAGAAAAGACGTCGAGTTCGATGTGGAGCATTGCCTCTCCTCCGCGATCGTTGATTCCACAGAGAAGTTAACAGGCAAGCAAGCTGCTGGAAAGACACAAAATTCAGGCCGACCGGGTCGTCACGGGCAATCCAATTCAAATTGAAACTACCATTAACCGCACGGCCACATTTATCAACCCTGCCGAAAAAGGGTCGTGTGTTCAAAAATGCCTTCCGTCGCGGCGGCCTTTCTCATCATGTGAGACCGTGGACGATGGAGTCGTCCCGTGCTCACCGAGTTGAGCAGGCGTGACGCGACGGCCACAGAGTGTTCATCGTGGTCGGCCTGTCGCACGGCGATCCGTGGTTTCGGTTGGCCATTCGCCCCACGCGCTCGCCGTACGACGGTGTCAGCCCGTCAGCGTGGTCAGGGTGAGAACCAGTTGCGGAGCCGCGGAGAACAGGACGGCGACCGCCAGGGTGGCGGCGACGGCGACCCAGGTGGCCGGGTGGATCCGGGCGAGCTTGTGGGCGGGAGCGGCGGCCGGGGTGACGACGCGGGCGGTCCAGGCCACGTAGTAATACAGGCCGATGACCGTGTTGACGGCCATGACGACGGCCAGCCAGCCCAGGCCGCCCTCGACGATCTCGCGGAAGACGACGACCTTGGCGAACAGCCCCGCCAGGCCGGGCGGCAGGCCCGCCAGGCAGATCAGGCAGAAGGCCAGGGCGATGCCCGCGACCGGTGTGCGGAAGGCGAGGCCACGGTAGTCGTTCAGCTCGTTGCGCGGGCTGCTCCGGGAGACGAGCATGACCACGGCGAAGGCGCCCAGGTTCATGGCGGCGTACAGGACCAGGTAGGCCATCGACGCGGCGATGGCGGCGCCCGATCCCGCGGCGATGGCCAGCGGGGCGAGGATGTAGCCGGACTGGGCCACCGAGGACCAGGCGAGCAGGCGTACGGCGGAGCGCTGGCGCATGGCCAGCAGGTTGCCCACGGTCATGGTCAGGGCGGCGAGGATGGCGATCAACGGGGACCAGGTCGCCGCCTGGCCGCGCAGGGCGGCCACGAGGACCAGGATGAGTCCGGCGAATCCGGCGGCCTTCGAGATGACCGACAGGAGCGCGGCGATGGGGATGGGCGCGCCCTGGTAGACGTCGGCGGCCCAGGAGTGGAACGGGACGGCGGCGATCTTGAACGCGAAGCCCGCCGTCACCAGGACCACGCCGACCGCGACGACCGAGGGCAGCGCGCCGGGGGCGCCCGGGGCCGGGAGCTGGCCGCTCAGGGTCGCGGCCATGCGGTTGAGGTAGACGGTGCCGGTGATGCCGTAGAGCAGGGAGACGCCGAAGAGCATGACGGCGGTCGAGACCACGGACATCACGAACAGCTTCACCGCCGCCTCCGAGCCGCGGCCGTCGTAGCGTTTCAGCGCCGTCAGGGCGAAGACCGGCAGGGAGACCAGTTCGAGCGCGACCACGAGCATGATCAGGTCACGGGAGGCGGGGAGCGCGACGGCGCCCACCAGGGTGCACAGGAGCAGGAAGTACCACTCGCCGACCGGGATGCCGCCGCCCGCGAGTTCGGTCATCGACAGCAGCACCACGACGACCCCGGCCACCAGGGCCAGACCGGCGAAGACCACGGTGTAGTGGTCGACGACGAAGGAGCACATGGGCGTGGGGCCGGTGTTGAGTGCCTTCGGGACGCAGAACGTGGACAGGCCCTGGGCCGCCGCCGGGGACTGGGCCACGACGAAGGCCAGGGCGGCGAGCAGGCCGGTCAGCGTGACGAGGCCGAGCGCGGTGCGCACCCGGCGGGTCGCGGGCAGGAAGGCGTCGAGCAGCAGCACCAGGCCCGCCACCAGCGCCAGGATCAGCGGGGCCGCGATGGCGAAGTAGTCGATCGACTGGATCACGACACGACCCCCAGCAGCGCCTCGACGGCGGGTGTGGTGAGCGAGAGCAGGAGTCCGGGCCAGAGGCCGAACAGCAGGATCAGCACGATCAGCGGCACCCAGGCGGCCATCTCGTAGCGGCGGATGTCGGGCATGTGGGACAGGAGGCCGATCCGCTCACCCGTCTTCTCCAGGCGCGCGTCCGCGGTCTCGTCGGACGGGCCGATCGCGAGAGAGGCTTCTGGGCCGGTCGCTTCATCGCCCGGCCCCGACGCGGCCAGGACGGTGCCGGGCGGGACGGGTACGGCCTTGCTGCCCGGGAGTCCGTGGGTCACGCGGGAGAGCATGACCAGGAAGTACGCGGCCGTCAGCACCGCGCCCAGACCTCCGATGACCATGAACGTCAGGAACAGGGGCCGTGACAGCGCCTCGGCCGGATCGAACGCGCCCAGCAGCGCGAGCATCTCGCCCCAGAACCCGGCGAGGCCCGGCAGCCCGAGCGAGGCGATGGCCGCGAACGTCAGCACCGAGCCCAGGTGCGGGAGCGTGGCGAGCAGGCCGGTGATCGAGGGCATGTCGGCGGTCGAGTAGCGCTCCTTGATCGCTCCGGCCAGGAAGAAGAGCAGGCCGGTGATGAGGCCGTGGGCGACGTTCGCGAACAGGGCGCCGTTGATGCCCACGGTGGTCAGCGTGGCGAAACCGAGCAGGACGAAACCCATGTGGCCGACCGAGGAGTAGGCGATCATCCGTTTCAGGTCGCGCTGGGCCAGGCAGGCCAGGGAGCCGTAGATGATGCCGACCACGGCCAGCGCGCCCAGCCACGGCGCCAGTGCGGCGGCGCCCTCGGGCAGGACCGGGATGGCGATTCTGGCGAAGCCGTAGGTGCCCATCTTGAGGAGCACACCGGCCAGCAGCACCGAGCCGACGGTCGGCGCCTCGGTGTGGGCGTCGGGCAGCCAGGTGTGCAAAGGCCACATCGGGGTCTTCACCGCCAGGCCGATGCCGACCGCCAGGAACGCGATCACCTGCACCGCCCTGGACATTCCGGCGCCGTGCCGGGCGGCCAGCTCCACCATGTCGAGCGTGCCCGCCTGGGCCCAGATGAACAGCAGGCCCAGCAGCATGACGACCGAGCCGAGCAGGGTGTAGAGGATGAATTTGACCGCCGCCGCCCGGCGGGCCTTGCCGCCCCAGACGGCGATCAGGAAGTACATCGGGATCAGCACGATCTCGAAGAACACGAAGAACAGCAGCAGGTCCAGGGCCAGGAAGGTGCCGATCATGCCGACTTCGAGCACCAGCAGCGTGAACACCAGCGCCCTCGGCCGGCTGCCGCCCGCTCTGGGGCGGAGCAGCTGGCCCTGGCCGCGGCCGTCGCCGACGCCCAGGTAGACGAAGCACAGGAACGTCAGCAGGGCGGTCAGCGCGACCAGCGGCAGCGAGATCCCGTCGACTCCCAGGTGGAACCTGACCCCCAGGCCGGGGATCCACGGCAGGTCGAGGGTGAACTGCATACGGGCGGCCTGGCCGTACTCGAAAGTCGCGACCATGATCGCGGCCAGCACCAGGACCACGCCGGAGACGGCGAGGCCGTAGAGGCGCAGCGTCCGCCGCAGCGCCGGCGGGGGTGCGAGCAGCAGAAGAGCACCCAGCAGAGGTACGGCCAGCAGTGCGACAGGCAGCCAGCTGAGCCCGCTCATGCGAACATCACCGCCCCGACGACGATCAGGAGCACTCCGGCGAGCACGCCGCTGACGTAGAGCTGCACGTTGCCGTTCTGCGCGAGGCGCAGGACCCCCGACAGGCCACGGGCCGTGCGGCCGGAGCCGCGCACCGCGCCGTCCACGACCCGGTCGTCGGTGCTGACCACCAGCCGGGACAGCGCGAGGATCGGGCGGACGAACAGGGCCGCGTAGACGGAGTCGACGTAGAAGGCGCGTTCGCACGGGACGCGGAACGGCCCGAGGATACGCGCGGGGTCGGCCACCGGATCGCCGCGCCAGAAGGCGTAGACGACTCCGGAGCCGAGCAGCGCCAGCACCACGCTGATCGTGGCCACGCCGACGTCGAGGTGGAGGCCGCCGGCGAAGCCCAGCAGGAGGGCGGGGACCGCGAGCAGGACGATGGGGATCAGCATCGTCGGCGGCGCCTCGCGGGTGTCGACCACGTGCGCCGTGCCGGGCTGCGGCTCGGGCAGGGCGATGGTGCGTCCGGGTCCGAAGAACGTACGCAACCAGGCGCGGGCCGAGTAGGCGCCGGTGACGACGACGGTGGCCAGGGCGCTGGCGTAGAGCAGGAGCGCGGCGGCGTCGGTGAGGGCGGCGCCGCTGACCGCCCCGTCCATGGCCAGCAGGAGGCTGTCCTTGCTGAAGAATCCGCTGGCCGGTGGCAGGCCCATGAGGGCGGCGAAACCGATCGTGGTCGCGGCGAACGTGACCGGGAGCTCACGGCGCAGGCCGCCCATCTGGCTCATGAGGTTGGAGCCGACGTGGTGGATGACCGCCCCCGCGCACAGGAACAGCAGCGCCTTGAACGCGCCGTGCGTGAGCAGGTGGAAGATGGCCGCGTGGTCGGAGCCCGCGGCCAGGCCGCCGGCCATGTAGGACAGCTGGCTGATCGTCGAATAGGCGAGCACACGTTTGAGGTCGTCCTGGGCCAGCGCGGCCAGGGCGGCGCCCAGCATGCCGAGCGCCGCCATGACGGCCAGCACGTCGAGCGTGGGCCTGGCCCCGAGGAACGCGGGGAAGAGCCTGGCGACGATGAAGATGCCGGCGGCGACCATGGTGGCGGCGTGGATCAGCGCGCTGATCGGCGTCGGACCGGCCATGGCGTCGGGCAGCCAGGTGTGCAGCGGCACCTGGGCGCTCTTGCCCGCCACCCCGGCCAGCAACAGCATGGTCGCCGTGACCAGCGTGGCCGTGGACATCTCCGGCACCTTGGCGAGCACGTCGGCGATGCGGAAGCTGTCCGCCGAGATGCCGAGCACGAAGATGCCGAACAGGAAGCCGACGTCGCCGAGTCGCGTGACCAGGAAGGCCTTCACGGCGGCCCTGGAGTTTGACCGGTCTTCCCACCAGTGGCCGATGAGCAGGTAGGAGCACAGGCCCATGACCTCCCAGCCCACGTACAGGACCAGCAGGTCGCCGGAGTAGACGACGAGCAGCATGGCGCTGGTGAACAGGCTGATGAAGGCGCTGTAGGACGGGTAGCGCCGGTCGTCGTGGAGATAACCCACCGAATAGACCTGTACGGCCAGCGCCACCAGGGTCACCAGGACCCCGAGGACACCGGACAGGGCGTCGGCCTGGAGGGTCAGCGTGATGGGGACCGTACCGGTGACGATCTCGCCGTAGTCGGCGCCTACCGGATCGACCGCGCGTTCGGCGAAGAACGCGAAGCCCTGAGCGGCCGCCAGCCAGAGCGCCAGAGCGGCCGAGACGGCGGTGGGAAGGACGGCGATCCAGGCCGCGCGCCGGTTGCCTCCCCGGTGCTGGTGGCCTGCTTCCTGCCCCTTCGCTTCGGCGGCCCCCGGTTGTGGTCGACGAGTTCTTGGCCAGCGGGAAAGGAGCAGGCCCGCGAAGGCCGCGAGGAACGGCAGCGCCACGATCAGCAGGGGGAACGGCGAGGATGTCGTGCTCATGCGTTGCCTCCTCGCCTGGCGGGGTGACCGGGCCGGCCGACGCCGTCGCCCTGGTCGGAGGCGCCGTTGCCGCGTGCGGTGAGCTGGGGTGAGGTGACCGTGTCGAGTCCGGCGGGCTGGTGGTCGTCGGCACGCGCGCCGTTGTCGCCGCCCGCGCCGTTGTCGCCGTCGGCTGTGGTGGCCGGGTCGGCGGGTTCGGCCAGGGCGCGCAGGCGGTCGAGGTCGACGCTCTGGCGGTTGCGGAAGAGCGCGAGCACGATCGCCAGGCCGAGACCCACCTCTGCCGCCGCGATCACGATGATGAACAGCGTGAGCACCTGACCGCTGTGGAGCACGTCGGCCAGCCACATGTCGAACGCGACCAGGTTGATGTTGACGGCGTTGAGCATGAGCTCGACCGACATCAGCACGAGGATCGTGTTGCGTCTGGCCAGCACGCCGTAGACGCCGATGGAGAAGAGCAACGCGGAGACGACCGCGGGGTACACGATGTGCACTAGGGCCCCCCGGGACCTTCAGCCGGAGCCGGATCGCCGCCGGCCTCGCCCGCGGACGGCGGGGCGCCGCGGATGTCGGTGCGGGACAGGACGATGGCGCCGATCAGCGCCGCGAGCAGGAGCACGGAGAGCGCCTCGAACGGCAGCACCCACGTGCTGAACACGCTCGCGCCCAGCTCGCCCGCCGCGCCCTCACCCGGCTTCAGCGGCGCGTACGCCGTGCGGAAGCCGTCGATCACGACCGTGACCAGGACCGCGGCCGTCGCCAGCGCGACGACGGCGGCCACGACGCGGTTGCCGCTGTCGAGGTCGGCCGAGCGTCCGATGGGAGCGCGCGTCAGCATGATGCCGAACAGCAGCAGCACCACCACCGCGCCCACATAGATCAGCACCTGCACCCAGGCGACGAACTCCGCGGTCAGCACCAGATAGCCGCCGGCCAGGGCGCCGAAGCAGAGGACCAGCCACAGGGCGGCGTGGACGAGCTGCTTGGTGGTGACGACAAGCAGCGCCGATCCGACGGCCACCGCGCCCAGGAGCAAGAACACGACTTCTTGCGTGGTGGGTGGCAGGAAGGGCGCCGCCTCGGTCACGAATCCTCCTCGGACTCCTGTGTCTCGCCGGACTGCAGCTGCCCAGGTGGACGGATGGACCGTGGATCGGCCATCCGCCGCCTGCGCGGGCTCGCGGCAGAAGTCTGCTCCCCCGAATCGGGCGGCCGCGACGACTCGCCCGAACCTGTGGACAACTTGTCGCCGGACTGCTCGCCTGTGGACAACTGCCCGCCCTCGGCCTCTGTCTTGGGCGCGCTAGCGGGGGGTGTGGGCTCTTCCGCCGGTTCTGGAGCCGTTCCTGCGGGCGGTTCCGCCGTAGGCTTCGCGCCTGTGGGCGTCGCCTCGGTGAGCGATCCCTCTGTGGGGGTCGCCTCTGGGGACGTTGCCTCGGGGAGTGAAGCCTCTGGGGGTGTTGCCTCGGCACGTGAAGTCTGTGGGGGCGTTGCGGTTGGGGGTGTCCGGTCAGCGGGTGGTTTCGCTGTGGACGAGCCATCTGTGGACGAGCTATCTGTGGGCGTTGCCTCCGTAGAGCCTTCTGGGGGCGGTTTCGCCTCTGGGGTGTCGCGGGTTCTGGGGGTTCGGCGGGGTGTGGGGGTGTCTGAGGGCGCCTGCCTGGCGGAGGGGCCTGCCGTACCGGATGGGCGGCGGGGGGCGGCGGTCAGTTCCTTGGGAGGCTCCGCGCCCGCGTCGTGGGCCGGCGGCGGCGGGACGGTCTCGACCCATGTCCCGAGCTGCTCCTTCTCGTGGAGAAGGTTGCGGATGTCGCCCTCCGCGTACTCGAATTCGGGCGACCAGAACAGCGCGTCGAACGGGCACACCTCAATGCAGATGCCGCAATACATGCAGAGGGCGAAGTCGATGGCGAAACGGTCGAGAACGTTGCGCTGGCGGGGGCGGCCGCCTTCCGGTGCGGGGAGCGTCTCCTTGTGGGAGTCGATGTAGATGCACCAGTCGGGGCATTCGCGGGCGCACAGCATGCAGGAGGTGCAGTTTTCCTCGACCAGCGCGATGACCCCGCGGCTGCGCGCTGGAAGGGCGGGTTTGACCTCGGGGTATTGCTGCGTCACTGATCTGCGCAGCATGTGGCGCAGGGTGATGGACAGCCCCTTTGCCAGTCCTACTCCCGGTATCCGCACCATGGTTCAACATCATGACGCACTATGCGTCTGAGGTGAATGAGCCAGACTGTTGTCCCCAGTTTTTCCACAGACATCCACAGGCTGTCCCCGAGTTATCCACAGGAGAGCCGCTCCCCCTCGCCCTGTCACCCCCGACCGATAGTGTTCCGGCATGCCACACCCCCACCCCGTCCCCCGCCCCAGCGCCGGGATCTGGGCTGCCTTCGTGGGTTGGGCGATCCTCCCCTTCATCAGTTGCGGCCTGGCCACTCCGTTCACCATCGGCTTCGCCGCCTTCTGGCTGCGCAGCACCTTCCACGCGATCGCCGCCGTCGTCTACACGGTGTTCGTGGGCTCGTTCCTGATCACCATCGCGGGATACGAGGAGTTCGAGCAGATACCCGAGCCGATGCGTTCGCTGATCACCATCGGTTTCGGCATCAGCTGGCTGGGCGGCGTGATCCACAGCGGCATCCTGGTCCCCTTCATGGCCAAGGCCCGCGTCAAGCCCCCGATGGACCTGCACCATCGGGTCACGACCCCCACCTACCAGCCGCCGCCCGGCCACACCGGCTTCCAGAGCCAGCCCGGACATCCCGGCTGGATCGGGCCGTACCGCGTCCTCCACCTGCTGGGCCGCGGCGGCCAGGGCGCGGTGTATCTCGCGACGGCGCCCAACGGCAACCGGGTCGCGGTCAAGGTCCTGCACGATCTGGTGGACGAGACGGCCCGCGCGCGGTTCGCCCGCGAGGTCGACTCGGCGCGCAGGGTGGCGACCTTCTCCACAGCTCGGCTTCTCGACGTCAACATCACCGGCCAGCACGCCTACATCGTCAGTGAGTACGTCGAGGGACCGTCCCTGGAACAGCTGGTCAAGAAGCACGGTCCGCGCGATCAGGACAGTCTGGTACGGCTCGCGTTATCCACAGCCGGTGCATTGGCGGCCATCCACAAGGCGGGCGTCGTCCACAGGGACTTCAAACCGAGCAACGTCCTGATCGGCTCGGACGGTCCCCGGGTGATCGACTTCGGCATCGCCAGAGCGCTGGACCAGGTCACGGTGACGCAGGGGAAGATGGTCGGGACACCGCCGTACATGTCGCCCGAGCAGCTGACGGGTGAGGCGGTGGGTCCGGCTTCCGACGTGTTCAGCTGGGCGGTGACCATGGTGTTCGCCGCCACGGGGCGTCCGGCGTTCGGCGAGGACACGGTTCCTGCGGTTTTCAACAGGGTGCTCACGGTTCATCCGGATCTGTCGCCGCTGCCGCCTGCGTTGCGCGGGGTCATCGGGTCGTGCCTGAACAAGGCCCCCGGGGAACGGCCGTCGGCCTCAGAGGTGATGCTGGCGATCGTGCACTGACTGGGTGCTTGTGTGGGGGTGGTGAGCGGGTTGCCGGGTGCTGGGTGGGTGTGACCGGGCTACTTGGTGGGTGTGAGCGGGTGCTGGTGGGTGTGAGTGGGTTACGTGGTGGCGTCGGTGGACTGGGTGGTCAGGGCCAGGTATTCGTCGTGGGTGAGGGTGCGGATCTCCAGGGGGAGGTTGTGGCGGGCGGCGAACCGGTTGACGTGCTCGGGTGACCAGGGGCCCGGGAGGTGGTGGACCGGGTGTCCATCGGCGTCCAGGACTACTAGACCCGCCAGGTCCCGGTAGCGGTAGAGGAACAGCCGGGCGGCGAGCCCCTCAGCCCTGCCCTCGGGCTCCGGCCTGTCCACGGGATTCGACGGCGCCTGGGCATCGGGGATCGGCGCCGGGTCTGCGGGCGAAGCGGACGCGGGTGTGGATGGTGGGAGCGCCTCGGGAAGCTGCGCGTTGCGGGCCTCCGCTGCAGGACTGGGTGGCAGTTCTGCGACCGAAGAGGGCGGCGACTCCGCGACCGGAGAAAGTAGCGGCTCTGCGGGCGTGGGGCAAGTGGGCGTGGAGGGGTCGAGGGGAGCGGGCGTGGACGGGGCGGGCGTGGACGGGGCGGGCGTGGACGGGGCGGGCGTGGACGGGGCGGGCGTGGACGGGGCGGGCGTGGACGGGGCGGGTGTGGGAGGAGCTGGTGGGGACGGGGTGAGGGGAGCGGGCGTGGACGGGGCGGGTGTGGGGGGAGTCGGTGAGGAGGGCGTGGGGGTAATTGGGGTGGGGAGGGGGTGGTGGGGGGTTGTGGGGAGGGCGGCGAGGGTTTGGGGGCCTCGGTTGATGTAGAGGGTGCCGGAGGTGAGTTTTAGGTGTAGGCCGCCTGTCGATCCGACTATCAGGCCCTTGTGGACACTGCGGCGGGTTAGGCGTTCGCGCACTGGGGCCAGGAACAACAGCAGCGGGCTGAACAAGAAGATCAGCCACTTGATCTCGGCCACATCGATCAGCAACCGGCCGATCGTCGAGAACCCTCGCCACACGTACCAGAACCCGGTAGACGTCAGGTAGATCATGACCCCGAGGGCCACCACCCCCAGCCCGATCGCCACCGGCTTACGCCAGGGAGCCAGCGGCGCGGGCGGAACGCCGACGATGCGTCTCCAGCCAGGCGCGCGGGCCGCCAGCACGGCCCGGACCCGGGCGGCGGGGGCGTCGAGCGCCGCGTGTACGGGAACTCCGCCTTCCTGGGCGAAGGCGGCAACGCCTTCCCAGTCGCCGGGCAGGTCGGCGAGGACCAGGCCGTCCTGGTCGAGCACCGCCAGCCCCGTCACGGTCAGTTCGTAGGTGGGCAGGCCGTTGGCGCCGATGGTGGTCTGCTCGTAGCGGTAGTGGAACAGGGCGGCGGGCGTGAGCCGTACCGACGAAGGGGAGATGAGCAGTTCGCCCGAGGACCAGGACAGGACGGTCAGACCGGAGCGCAGCGAGCTCAAAGCAGCACCTTCACGACCCCCGTCAGCGCCAGCTGGACCAGGGCCAGCGGCACCAGTCCGACCCAGGCCAGCTTCTGCAGCTGGTCCTCGCGCAGC
This sequence comes from Nonomuraea endophytica, assembly GCF_014203235.1. GTDB lineage: Bacteria > Actinomycetota > Actinomycetes > Streptosporangiales > Streptosporangiaceae > Nonomuraea > Nonomuraea endophytica. The sequence goes on from NZ_JACHIN010000001.1 coordinate 904,995, forward strand.
CGGGGGAAGCTGACGCGCATCCAGATCACCAGGAAGGCCAGCAGGAACACCTTGATCAGCGTCCAGATCCAGCCGGCCAGGAGGGGGCCGTGCCAGCCGCCGAGGAACAACACGGTGGTCAGGAAGGAGAGCACGACGATTCCGGCGTACTCGGCGAGCATGAACAGGGCGAAGCGCATCCCGGTGTACTCGGTCATCGGGCCCATGATGATCTCGGACTCGGCGATCGGCATGTCGAAGGGCGGGCGGCGGAGTTCGGCTAGGCCGGCCAGGAAGAAGACGACGCCGCCGATGGCCTGCCAGGGCAGCCACCACCACTGCCACTGGTCCAGGATGCCGGGCAGCGAGAGGGTCCCGGCGGCCATGGCGACGGAGGAGGCGGCCAGCACGAGCGGCAGCTCGTACGACATGAGCTGGGCGGCCGAGCGCATGCCGCCGAGCACGGAGTATTTGTTGGCCGAGGCCCACCCCGCCATGATCGAGCCGAGCACGCCGATGCCCATGACGGCCAGCACGAAGAACAGGCCGAGGTCGAGGTTGACGCCGAAGCCGTTCTTGTCGATGGGGATGACGATCAGCACGACGAGGTACGGCACCAGCGCCACGCCAGGGGCGATCATGAAGATGCGGCGGTCGGCCGCGGCCGGGATGACGTCTTCCTTCTGGGCGAACTTGACCCCGTCGGCGATGAGCTGGGCCCAGCCGTGGAAGCCTCCGGCGTACATGGGCCCGAGCCGTGACTGCATGTGCGCCATGACCTTGTGCTCGGTCTGTCCGATGATGAGCGGCAGGAGCAGGAACACCGCGAGGATGACGGCGAAGCGCAAGATCACGTCAAGCATGTGGCCTAACCTCCAGTGCCCCAGTCGGCGGGTACTCCAGGCGGGAGCGTCTTGCGGCGGCTGGGCGCGGACTCGCCGGGTTCCTTGGCGCCGGGCCAGGCCTTGGCCACGCGGGCGGCCAGGATGAAGTCCTTGCGCAGCGGGTGGCCCTCGAAGCCGTCGGGCAGGAGCAGCGGCACGAGGTAGGGGTGGTCGTCGAAGGTGACGCCGAACATCTCGTACGTCTCGCGCTCGTGCCAGTTGGCGCCCCGGTAGACGCCGACGGCCGAGGCCAGGCGCGGCTCGGCGCGGGGCACCCAGGTGCGCAGCAGGAGCCGGGCGCGTTCGGCGGGGTTGTAGACGTGGGCGACGACGGAGAAGCCTTCCGGCGGGTCGTCGACGCCGGTCAGCCAGTCGAAGAACTCGTAGCCGAGTTCGTCGCGGGCGTAGGTGAGGGCCTCGGTCCAGTCGGCGGCGGCGACGTCGACGGTGTGCTCGCCGTACGACTCGCTGAGCTGGGCCCGTTCGCCCCACGAAGAGAAGCTCACACGTCCTCCTGGTGGGCGCGCGACCAGATGTAGCGGTCGCTGAGCTTCTCCCCCGCGATCTTCTCCTGAAGCTTCATGATCCCGTAGAGCAGCGCCTCGGGCCTGGGCGGGCAGCCGGGCACGTAGACGTCGACGGGGATGATCTGGTCGACGCCGTTGGTGACGCAGTAGGAGTCCCAGTAGGGCCCGCCGGAGTTGGAGCAGGCGCCGAAGGAGATCACGTACTTGGGGTCGGGCATCTGCTCGTAGAGCCGCTTGACGGCGGGCGCCATCTTGTCGGTGACGGTGCCCGACACGATCATGAGGTCGGCCTGCCTGGGCCCGTTGGCGAACGGGATGACGCCGAACCTGATGAAGTCGTGGCGGCTGGTCGAGGTGGCGATGAACTCGATCGCGCAGCAGGCCAGGCCGAAGTTGAACACCCACAGGGAGTAGCGCCGCCCCCAGTTGAGTATGAACCGCATGGGTTTGGGAGCCAGCCGCGAGATCGGCCCCACGGTGGGCATCGGAAGATCGGCCATGTTGACCATTCTCGCGCGGGTGGCGGCGGAAGAGTAGAGCCCCCTACATGTACAGCGCGGCGCGCGCGTTGTCGACGATCTCGTTCGCGATCCGCCGCGCGGCCTCGTCGAGCTCGCGGTCGATGGGCTCCATCCGTGGCGCGCGCACCGTCGGTTCGGTGTACGGCCGGCCGGCCAGCAGGTCGTGCCGCAGGTGGGTGGGCGGATGGGTGGTGTCCACGCGTAGTTCCCGCTGGCGCGCTGCCAAGCGGCGCCGCTCGCGCTCGTCCTCGGGCACGTCGGCCACGTAGGACCTGACCGCCGCCCACAGGTCGCCGCGGACCTGGTGGGCCTGGGTGCCGAGGTAGTCGGTGAGGTGGGGCAGCGCCCAGAACCCCTTGTCGATCGAGGCGAGCGCGGCCTCCGACCCGGCCACGCGCAGCGAGATGAGGTCGGCCCGGTATTCGGCTCGCTGCGTGGCCCGGTAGGTGATGAGTTCGAGCGCCGTGTGGAACCAGCCGACGACCAGCCGCAGCGGAGCCACCACGATCTTGCCGAAGGTGAGGTTGTCCCCGTCCACCCGGGCGGTCTCGCGCAGTTCGGCCAGCGCGCCCAGCGCGGAGCCGACGACGAATCCGTGCCGGGTGTCCTGGTTGACCGAGTGGGCGACCTCGTGCCCGAGCACCGCGATCCGCTCCTGCGGGGTCAGCGCGAGCCAGAGCGGATAGCCGAGCTCCAGGAAGCGCCGGCGCAGCGGGCCGTAGGTGCCGTAGGCGGCGTTGACCTCGCCGGTCACCACGATCATGTGGGGGCGGGGCGCGCGCAGTGCCGCGGCGATCTCGTCCACGAGCCGGAAGAGCTCGGGCGCGTCGGTACGGCCCAGCGCCACCCCGTCAGGCAGCTTCCCCGGCCGCGGCGCCATGAGCCAGGCCAGCCCGAGCGCCCCGGCGCCGAGGATGATCCCGATGAACCCGGGCCGGGTGATCAGCCAGATCCCGGCGGCGACGAGGGCGAGCGTCAGCAGGTGCACCAGCAGCGCGGCGGCGTAGGAGGCCAGCCGGACGAGGCGGCCGCCGGTGGCGGAACCGTTGGTGACCTCGTCGTGGAGCCCTTCGGCCAGCCGCGTGCGCAGCCGGTCCCGCCATGACGTCATGGGGCACTCTATCCGGGGCTAGGTCCAGGTCAGGACGCGCTTGCGCCAGGCGTACAGGATGCCGAGGGCGATGAAGCCGAGGAAGACGAACATCTCCACGAGCGTGGTCATGCCGTAGCCGGGGGCGGCGAAGACGGTGGCCCAGGGGAACAGGAAGACGGCGTCGACGGCGAAGACCACATAGAGGTAGGTGAAGACGTAGTAGCGGATCTGGGACTGGGCCCAGCCGTCGCCCACCGGGTCGACGCCGCATTCGTAGGTGGTGAGTTTTTCGGCGGTCGGCCGGGTCGGGCGCAGGAGGCGGTTGGCCATGAGCGCGCCGGCCACGATGGCCACGCCGATGAGCAGCAGCGCGGCGACCAGAGCGTAGTTGCCGTAGTAGCTGTCCATGGGCTGATCGTAACCGTCGTCAGCGCACCCGGCGAGGGGCGGCGCGGCTGCGGAGGGCGGGGGCGACCGGGGCTCCGTTCAGGAAGCGGCCGATGCCGTCCTCCAGGGCCTTGCCGTACACGAGCATGGCTGCGCGGGCGGCCTCGACGGTGAGTTCGATGTCGTCGGGGGTGTGCGCGGCGGAGACCACGAACGACTGGCACAGGACGCCGTGCCGCAGGAGTTCCTGCAGGAAGAGCGTGCGGAACGGCTGTGACGGCCGGCCCTCGGCGTCCTTGGTGGTGAAGATCAGGCAGGAGGGGCGGCCGACGGCCGCGACGTGGTCGGCGAGGCCGAGTTCGCGGGCGGCGGAGTTGACGCCGTCGGCCAGCGCGCGGCCGCGTTCCTCCATGACCGCGACGGGGTCGTGCTCGGCGTAGGCGCGGATGACCGCGCGCAGGGCGGTCAGCGACACCGTCTCGGCGCCGTGGGTGGACGACAGCAGGAAGACGCGGGCCCGGTCGGTGCGCAGGCCGCCGAGCTCCATGACCTCGCGGCGGCCGGTCAGCGCGGAGATGGGGAAGCCGTTGCCGATGGCCTTGCCCCAGCAGGCGAGGTCGGGGCGGACGCCGTAGAACTCCTGGGCGCCGGGGTAGGCCCAGCGGTACCCGGTGATCATCTCGTCGAAGACGAGGAGCGCGCCGCGTTCGGTGCACAGGGCGCGCACGCCTTCGAGGAAGCCGGGCTCGGGCTCGGCCAGGGCGGTGGCGGCCTCCATGATGACGCAGGCGATCTGCCCGGGGTGCTCGTCGAACAGCGCGCGCAGCGAGCCGAGGTCGTTGTAGGCGAAGCGGAGTGTCTGCTTCCTGGTCGACTCGGGCACGCCGGCGTTCATCTCCAGCGCGCCGACGAACCAGTCCTCGGTGGCGAAGAACGGCTGCGCGCAGACGGCGATCAGGTCGCGGCCGGTGTAGGCGCGGGCCAGCCGGACGGCGCCGGAGGTGGCGTCGGAGCCGTTCTTGGCGAACTTCACCATGTCGGCGCCGGGCAGCGGGGCGAGGAAGTCCTCGGCGGCCCGTAGTTCGAGCTCGGTGGGGCGGCTGAAGCTCAGGCCCTGGTCGAGCACGTCGCGGACGGCGTCGAGCACCGGCTGGTAGGCGTGGCCGAGTGTGACCGAGCGCAGGCCCATGCCGTACTCGACGAAGCAGTTGCCGTCGGCGTCCCACACCCGCGCGCCCCGGCCGCGCACGAGCACCGGAGCCATGCCCTCCGGATATTGGTCGTCGCCGCGCGCGTAGGTGTGCGCACCGCCCGGCACCAGGTCATGGAGCTTGCGCTGCAGAAGAGTCGACTGGATGAACCCCGTAGACGGTCCTAGATCCCGCACCCATCACATCGTAGGCACGCAACTCCTTTACGTACATACCCCGCTAAAGGCTCGACTCCAAGATTCCCAAGGGAAGGTAAAGCGCTAAAAGAGCCCCCATAGCCTGGCCCGCATGCACAGAATGCGATTCTTCGGAGGAATCGCGCTGATTGCCGCTTCCGTCGCCGGTTGCGGCATGGCCACCGCCTCCCCCGAGGGCGACCACAAGGTCCCCGCCGAGCCGACGAAGATCGATTTCGTGACCCCGTCGGCAGTCAACGGGCTCGTCACCAAGACCCTCTCCGAGGGGGACGGCGGCGGCCGCTACGTGCACATCACCTACCCCGAGATCAAGGGCGCCGACCCGCTCAACGACAAGGTCAGGCAGGAGGCCGAGCGCCAGCTGCGCGCCTTCCGCGAGTCCACCGCCAAGGACGGACCGGCCCCCCGGCCCGAGCTCAACGTGGACTGGCAACTGCCCGTCGCCTCCGACGCCGCCATCGCCGTACGGCTGCGCACCGGCGAGTTCTACGGCGCCGACTGGGGCAACGCCAACCGGACGTTCTGGTACGACGGCCGGAGCAAGCAGGCCTTCCCCTCCACCGGGCTGCTCGGCGGCGAGGCGGCGCTGGGCGCGCTGGCGGAGAAGGTGAACCGGCTGCTGGAGTCCCGCGGGGCGGGCGGGGTGGCGGCCGACCCCGAGTTGTTCGACTCCATGGCCTTCAACCGCGACGGGGATCTCGTGGTGGAGTTCGACGACTGCCAGGTCGGCGCCTGCTCCTTGGGGAGGGTGGCGGAAGCCGTACCGGCTGCCGAGGTGGAGCCGCTGCTGTCGGCGGCGGGACGGCGGGCGCGGGAGGCGGCCCGCGCGGCCGCGCCGCCGACGCCGGAGACCACGCCGAAGGTGACGCCCACGCACAGCCCGGAGGCGACCAGCAACCAGGCGGGAACGGTTGACTGCGCGAAGACGAAGTGCGTCGCGCTCACCTTCGACGACGGGCCGGGGCCGCACACGGCGCAGCTGCTGGACACGTTGCGCGACGCGGGGGCGCGCGCGACGTTCTTCACGGTCGGCGTCAACGCGGCGGCCCGGCCCGACCTCCTGCGCCGGATGAGCGGCGAGGGACACCTGGTCGGCGGCCACAGCTGGGCTCATCGCGACCTGTCGAAGCTGTCGAGCAGCAAGATCACCGACTCGCTGATCCGGACCCAGGACACGTTGACGGCCACGCTCGGTGAGCGGCCGACGCTGGTCCGGCCGCCGTACGGGGCGATCAGTAAGGATGTTCTGGCGGTTTCGAAAGAGCTCGGGGTCTCGCTTGTCAACTGGGACGTCGACACCCGCGACTGGCGTGACAGGAAGGCGGGGGTCGTGGCCGGGCGGGCTGTCAAGGGCGCGCACCCTGGGGCGATCATCCTGATGCACGACATTCACCGCACGACCGTTGACGCGGTTCCGGACATCCTCAAAAGACTGCGCGGGAAGGGTTACACCTTCGTCACCGTTCCAGAGTTGTACGGCTCTGCTGGGATGCAGGCCGGACGCCTGTATCTGTCGGGGGCGAGCGGTTCACGCAAGCAGCCCCTGACGTAGCCCAAGCTTTGGGGGGACGTATAGTTGGCGCTCGTGACCCGAACCACCCTCTTCGCCCGCCTGCACGTCGATCTCGGCAGGCTCGCGTCCGGGCTGTGTCACCCTTAGTCGTTCTCCCCCGCCACCCCTAAATTTCAACGCGTTTACCCGCATTGTGCGGCGAGGAAACGTCTTGACCCTCCCGAGGATCTAGCATGGAAACAGAGACCGCGCCCGCTCCCGCGCAATGGCGCGTCGAGGAGGACTCGTGACCGAGCGTAGCGAGGGCACCAGCGAGCACACCGCGCCCGCCAAGGAGGCGCCGTGACGAAGCAGGTTCAGCAACTCGACCGTGTGATCATCAGATTCGCCGGTGACTCCGGCGACGGCATGCAGCTCACCGGCGACCGCTTCACCGCGGGCACCGCGGAGTTCGGCAACGACCTTTCCACGCTGCCCAACTTCCCCGCCGAGATCCGCGCCCCCGCAGGAACGCTGCCGGGTGTGTCCAGCTTCCAGTTGCACTTCGCCGACCACGACATCCTCACGCCGGGGGACGCTCCGAACGTCCTGGTGGCGATGAACCCCGCCGCGCTCAAGGCCAACCTCGGCGATCTTCCCCGGGGCGCGGACATCATCGCCAACACCGACGAGTTCACCAAGCGCAACCTGCAGAAGGTCGGCTACACGGGCAACCCCCTCGAGGACGACTCGCTGGCGGAGTGGCGGGTGCACGCGGTGCCGCTGACCTCCCTCACGGTCAAGGCCCTTGAGGGCTTCGACCTGTCGAAGAAGGACGCCGAGCGCTCGAAGAACATGTTCGCGCTGGGCCTGCTGTCGTGGCTCTACCACCGGCCGACCGAGCACACGATCACGTTCCTGGAGCAGAAGTTCGCGAAGAAGCCGGAGATCGCCAAGGCGAACATCGCGGCCTTCCAGGCGGGCTGGAACTTCGGCGAGACGACCGAGTCGTTCTCGGTCTCCTACGAGATCAAGCCGGCCAAGCTGGCGCCGGGCGTCTACCGCAACATCTCCGGCAACCAGGCGCTCGCCTACGGCCTCATCGCCGCGAGCGTGCAGGCCAAGCTGCCGCTGTTCCTCGGCTCCTACCCGATCACCCCGGCCAGCGACATCCTGCACGAGCTGTCCAAGCACAAGAAGTTCGGCGTGCGGACGTTCCAGGCCGAGGACGAGATCGCCGGTGTCGGCGCCGCCCTGGGCGCGGCCTTCGGCGGCGCGCTGGGCGTGACCACCACGTCGGGTCCCGGCGTCGTGCTGAAGGGTGAGACGGTCGGCCTCGCGGTCATGACCGAACTGCCGCTGATCCTGGTGGACGTGCAGCGGGCAGGCCCCTCGACCGGCATGCCGACCAAGACCGAGCAGACCGACCTGCTGATGGCCATGTTCGGCCGCAACGGCGAGTCGCCGGTGCCGATCGTGGCGCCCAGTTCGCCGAGCGACTGCTTCGACGCGGCCATCGAGGCCGCGCGCATCGCGGTGAAGTACCGCACGCCGGTCTACCTGCTGTCCGACGGCTACCTCGCCAACGGCTCCGAGCCGTGGCGGCTGCCCGAGGTCTCCGACCTGCCGGACATCTCCACCGAGTTCGCCGTCAAGACGGACGACGAGGAGTTCCTGCCCTACAAGCGTGACACCGAGACGCTCGCCCGCGCCTGGGCCGTCCCCGGCACGCCGGGTCTCGAGCACCGCATCGGCGGCATCGAGAAGGCCGAGGGCAGCGGCAACATCTCCTACGACCCCAACAACCACGACCTCATGGTCCGGCTGCGCCAGGCCAAGATCGACGGGATCGACGTCCCCGATCTGGAGGTCGACGACGTCCACGACGGCACCAAGGTGCTGGTGCTGGGCTGGGGTTCGACGTACGGGCCCATCGCGGCGGCGGTGCGGCGGATCAGGAAGGCCGGCGGCAAGGTCGCCCAGGCCCACCTGCGCCACCTCAACCCGCTGCCCGCCAACGTCGGCGAGGTGCTCAAGAGCTACGACAAGGTGCTGCTGCCCGAGATCAACCTGGGACAGCTGGCCCTGCTCCTGCGCGCGAAGTTCCTGGTGGACATCATCAGCTACAACCGCGTACGCGGGCTTCCGTTCAAGGCCGAGGAGCTGGCCGGAGTCATTCAGGACGTGATCGAGAAATGACTGAGCTGGTCAACGGCAAGGGGCTGAACCTCATCCCCAAGACCGACGTGAAGCAGACGCTGAAGGACTTCAAGTCCGACCAGGAGGTGCGCTGGTGCCCGGGCTGCGGTGACTACGCGATCCTGGCCGCGGTGCAGAGCTTCCTGCCCGAGCTGGGGCTCAAGCGGGAGAACATCGTCTTCGTCTCCGGCATCGGGTGCTCCTCGCGGTTCCCGTACTACCTCAACACCTACGGATTCCACTCGATCCACGGCCGCGCGCCGGCGATCGCGACGGGGCTGGCGGCCAGCCGTCCCGACCTGTCGGTGTGGGTGATCACGGGCGACGGCGACGCGCTGTCGATCGGCGGCAACCACCTCATCCACGCGCTGCGCCGTAACGTCAACCTGAACATCCTGCTGTTCAACAACAGGATCTACGGGCTGACCAAGGGCCAGTACTCGCCCACCTCCGAAGTCGGCAAGATCACCAAGTCGACGCCGATGGGCTCGCTGGACAAGCCGTTCAACCCGATCTCGCTGGCCATCGGCGCGGAGGCGTCCTTCGTGGCGCGCACGATCGACTCCGACCGCAAGCACCTGCAGGCGGTGCTCCGCGAGGCCACCGCGCACCGGGGCACGTCGCTGGTGGAGATCTATCAGAACTGCAACATCTTCAACGACAACGCCTTCGAGCCGCTCAAGGACCCCGAGCTGCGCGACGACATCACGCTGCGCCTGGAGCACGACCAGCCGATCGTGAGCACGTCCAAGGCCGTGGTCAGGGCGGCCAACGGCGGCATCGAGGTGGTCGCGCGCGACTCGGTGAGCGAGGACCAGATCCTCGTCCACGACGCGCACCACCCGGACCCGTCGCTGGCGTTCGCGCTCAGCAGGCTCGACGAGCCGGCGTTCGAGCACGTGCCGATCGGCATCTTCCGGCAGGTGGACCGCCCGGCCTACGACGTGCTCATGGCCGAGCAGCTGGAGCAGGCGGCGTCCGCCAAGGGCCCCGGCGATCTCAGCGAGCTTCTGCTGGGCGGCGACACCTGGCGCATCGGCTGAGCCGAGCCGACAATAACTCCGTAGCAGAACCCCTGTCGCGGAGACTCATTTGGCTGCCAAGAGCGTGCTATCTGCCATCTTGCTCTTGGCAGCCGCATTCCTCGGCTTACCGGCGGTAACACTCCCGCCGGCGGTATCCGCGTACGTCTCCGTCGTGGAGTCCGAGCAGGCGCCGGTCGAACCCGACTGCGGCGGCCACCCGTGCCGCCTGTCCAGGACTCCACGGCACGCCCAGCCCGCGCACTGCTCACCCAAGCGCTCCTCGCCCATCACCACGGCCACCGCCGCCGCGCGGCCGCAACGACGGCGCAGGGAGATCCGCAGGTACGTCCCGCGACGCCGCACACGATGCCGCCGGCGGCTCGCCAGGGCCGGGCCCGACCCCGACCCTCATAATCCCGGCCACCCCCCGCCAAGTCCGAGGGGGCCGCCGCCCCTCCGTTCAGGCACGTTCCGACATGTCATGAAGGAGGGAAAAGAGAATGCGGCAATGGTTAGGGACTCGCGCGCTGGTCACCGGCGCCAGCGGGTTCATCGGATCGCACCTCGCGCGCAGGCTCGAACTGCTGGGCGCCGAGGTGCACGCGGTAAGCAGGCAGCCCCAGCCCCAGGTCGGAGCCGAGATCTGGCACCAGTGCGACCTGCGCGAGGCCGGGCCCACCGCCGACCTCCTGGGCACGATCCGGCCCGGCCTGGTCTTCCACCTGGCCAGTGAGGTCACCGGGATCAGGGACGTCGGCATGGTCAGAGCCATGCTGGACGGCAACCTGATCGCCGCCGTCAACCTGCTCACGGCCGCGGCCGGACAGCCCATGAAGCTGGTCTTCGCCGGGTCCATCGAGGAGATGCGCTCCGAGGAGAGCGTGCCGCACTCGCCGTACTCCGCGGCCAAGTCCGCGGCGACGGTATACGCACGGCTCTTCCACCATCTCTGGTCGGTGGACGTGTCCGTGCTGCGCATCGCGATGGTGTACGGCCCCGGCCAGCGGGACACCGCCAAGCTGGTGCCGTACGTGACCACGGAGCTGCTCAACGGGCGCTCAGCCCGGATCGGCAGCGGCTCGAGGCTGGTCGACTGGATCTACATCGACGACGTGATCGAGGCGTTCGTCGCGGCGGCGGAGAGTGAGAAGGCCGCCGGCGGCATGTACGACGTGGGCAGCGGGGTGGGCGTGTCCATCAGGGACACGATCGAACTGCTCCATCGTCTCGCCGCCAGCCCGATCACGCCCCAGTACGGCGCGCTGCCCGACCGGCGGCTGGACCGTGCCCACATCGCCGACGTCGGCCCGGCGGGGACGGCACTCGGCTGGCAGCCCAGAACGTCACTCGTCGACGGGCTGAAGAACACGATCGCCTGGTACGCCGACCAGCAAAGAAAGTCCTGATCGAGGGGGTGGCAGACCGGTGACACCGGCCTGCCACCACTCAGAGGCCGTCGGGCGCCACGCGCATACGCCGGAAGGACGGCAGCTGGCTGAGCTGAACGACGCTGTAGCCGAACAACAGCACGCCCAGGGGCAGGTGCAGGGTCACCGCCTGCGCGATGCCCAGCGCGATCTGCGCCAGCACGAGCACGAAGAACCCGGCCGAATAGAGGACTGGCCTGGGCGCGCCGCCACCCCGCCGCCACACCAGGATCACCGCGAGCAGGTGCACGAGCCCCGCGGCGAACACCGAGTACGCGGAGACGCTGTGCAGCGCCCGTCCGCTGGGCGTGGTCAGCAGCAGCCCGGCGGTGATCGGGGCGCTGAAGAGGGTCACGGCTTGCAGGATGATCGCGAAACGCAGGAACACGGGTGACTCCTCGACGGCCAAAACGGATCTGTCATCAATCCGACGACGTAGCCAGCCGAAATGTGAGGCCTCACATTCCCGGCAGCTGTCCCGTCGGTACTCCGAGACGTCCGCCGGGAAAAAGGAGAAGCCCATGTCCGCATCCTTCGAGTCGCGCCTGCCCGACCCCATGCAGTTCTTCCCCGAGGTGGGTACGGTCGCCGGCGCCATGAACAAGGCCACCCACAACGGTTCGATCCCGGCCGTCACCGTGATCCTGGTCCAGCTGCGCGCCGGGCAGATCGCCGGCAGCACGTACCACACCGTCCGGCAGACCGAACTGCTCCGCAAGGCCGGGGAGACGGAGGAGCGCATCGCCGCCCTGCCGTCCTGGCGGGACGCCCCCTACTTCACCGACGCCGAACGGGTCGCGCTGGAACTCGTGGAGGCCGTCCTCACCCCGAACCCGTCAGGCGAACGCGTCCCCGACGAGCTGTACTCCAGGGCGGCGGCACTCTACGACGACAAGGCGCTCTGGACGCTCATCCTCACGATCGGCCAGATCTGCTTCTTCATCCCGGTCGCCCTCATCGCCAAGCCGATCCCCGGCCGCCCTCTCGGAAAGAACTACAGCAAGATGGCCGAAGGTGGCCTACCTGGGTAGAACGCTGGCGCGGTGGCAGTCCGTAGGCGAAGATGACGCGGTGGGATCTCCCTTGCGGAATTTATTCGTCGACGGACCTAATTCCGTCGCGGCAAAGGCGCGGGCGCGCCGCTGGCGTTGGGTGGCCGAAAGCTTTCCCGACCTGGGACAGATGAACGTCATCGACCTCGGCGGCACCGCCACCGCCTGGATGCGCGCCCCGATCAAACCGGCCAGCGTCCACGTCATCAACCTGGCGCACGACGACCAGGAGCTGCCGAGCTGGCTCAGGACGGAAGTGGGCGACGCCTGTGACCTGCCCAAACGTATTCTGGGCGACGACTACGACCTGGTTTTCTCCAACGCGGTGATCGAGCACGTGGGCGGCTACGCCAGGCGGCAGGCGTTCGCGGACGCGGTGCACTCGCTCGCCGGGCGGTTCTGGGTCCAGACGCCCTACAGATACTTTCCGGTCGAGCCGCATGTGCTTTTTCCTTTCTACCAATTCCTGCCGCTGAACGTCCGGGCCCGGATCAACCGGCGCTGGCCGCTGGTGCACACCAAGTCCCCCGACTGGTCGGCCGCGCTCCAGGACGCGCTGGAAATCGAGCTGATCGGCCGCGCGGAAATGGCGCTGCTTTTCCCCACCGCGCGGATGAGGGCCGAAAGGGTGGCGGGGCTCACCAAATCGCTGATCGCGATCAAGGCGTGACGGTCTCGGTCGGGCTGGCCGGCGCCGGGCCGTGGGCGCGGGCGTTTCACGCGCCGACGTTCGCCGCGGGTCCCGAGACGCGGCTGGCGGGAGTCTGGTCGCGCGATCCCGGCAACGCGGCGCGGGTCGGCGCGCCGGTGTTCGCCACGTTCGGCGAGCTTTTGGAACGTTGCGACGCCGTGGTCTTCGCTGTGCCGCCGGACGTGCAGGCGACTCTCGCGGTCCGGGCGGCGCGGGCGGGCCGGGCCGTACTCCTCGAAAAGCCGCTCGCGCTCGACGTCGCGGCGGCCGGGCGGGTGGCGGCGGAGATCGAGCGGGCGGGCGTGCCGAGCATGCTGACGCTCACCAACCGCTTCCGTCCCGGCGTGCGCGCGTTCCTGCGCGCGTGCGCCGAGACCAGCCTGTACGGCGGGCGGGCCTGTCAGCTCACCAACGAGTTCCGCGACGGCACGTTCGCCCACAGCCCCTGGCGGACCACGGGCGGCGTCCTCTACAACACCGGCCCGCACGGCCTCGACCTGCTCGACGCCGCCCTCGGCACGATCAAGGAGGTCAGCGCGGCCGGCTCGGCCGTGCACATGCTGACCTGCCTGCACGAGGGCGGCGCGGTCAGCCAGCTGACGCTCTCGGGCCAGGTGCCGGGCGTCGGCAAGCGCACGATCTACGAGATGTACGGCCCGCACGGCGAGCTCCGCCTGGACCTGGCCGCCCTGGCCGGCGACTCCGAGCCGACCAGGGCGGCGCTGCGCGCGGAGTTCGCCGCGGCGGTGCGCGAGTGGCGTCCCCATGAGATCGACGTGAACAGGGGCCTGCACCTGCAAAAGCTGCTGGCCGCGGTGTAACGGGGTCATCCACCGCCCGATTACCTAAAGCTGACCTGGGAGGGGCATGTGGGGGATTCGGTCGTCAACCTGACCGTGCACGGCATCGGCGAGACCTGCCGGACGCTCGATCCGGGCGAGGATCTGACCTGGGTGAGCGTGGAGCGGTTCGAGCAGGTCATGGACGCGGTGGTGAACCGGCCCGACGTGCGGATCACCTTCGACGACGGCAACGACTCCGACCTGGAGATCGCGCTGCCGAGGCTGCTGGAGCGGGGACTGCAGGCGGAGTTCTTCGTGCTGGCCGGCGAGCTCGGCAAGCCGGGCCGCCTGGACGAGGACGGGGTGCGGACGCTGGTGGCCTCAGGGATGCGGGTGGGCTCGCACGGCTGGGCGCACCGCGACTGGCGGCGCGTCTCGGCGCGCGAGGCCGATCAGGAGCTGGCCCAGGCGCACGCGGTGCTGAGCGAGGTGTCCGGGCGCCGGGTGTCGCGGGTGGCGATCCCGTTCGGCTCCTACGACCGCCGCGTGCTGGCCAGGCTCAGGCGGGCGGGGGTGAGCCGGGCGTACACCAGCGACGGCGGGCGGGCCAGGGCCGGCGGTTGGCTGCAGGCGCGCACGAGCCTCAAGCACGATCTGGACAGCGCGTGGATCGAGCGGGTCCTGCACGCCGGGACGTCGCTGCGCGATCTGGGCGCCCGCCTCTACAAAAGGACGCGCGGATGAAGCGGGTCGCGGTGGTGATCGTCACCTACAACAGCGCCGACGTGATCGAGGGCTGCCTGCGCTCGATCGTCGCGGGCTCCGAGGGCGTGAAGCTCATCGACGTGGTGGTGGCCGACAACGCCTCCAAGGACGACAGCGTGGCGCTGGCGAAGGCCGGCGGGGCGCGGGTGGTGGAGGTGGGCTCGAACGCGGGGTACGCGGCGGGCTTCAACGCCGCTGTTGCCGCGCTCGACCTGGGCGAACTGGACGCCGTCTACCTGATCAACCCGGACTGCAGGCTGCGGCCCGGGTCCATCCTGCCGCTGGCCGAGGCGGCCTGGCGGGGGATCGCGGCGCCGTACATGGTGAATCCGGACGGTTCGCTGCAGCCGTCGCTGCGGCGGCTGCCGTCGATCGGCCGGGCCGTGGTGGAGGCGGCCATCGGCGGGATCAGGGCGGGCCGGCTCGGCAGGCTGGGCGAGCTGGTGACGCACCCGAGCGAGTACGCCGAGGCGCGCGAGGTCGCCTGGGCGACCGGCGCGGCGTTGTGCATGTCGGCGCGGATGCTGGCCGAGCTCGGTCCGTGGGAGGAGTCGTTCCTGCTCTACAGCGAGGAGACCGAGTACTGCCTGCGCGCCGCCGACCACGGCTGGACCACCTGGTACGAGCCGGCGTCGGTCATCGAGCACATCGGCGGCGACTCGGCGGTCAACCCGTCGCTGGCGGCGCTGCTGATGATCAACAAGGTGACGTTGTTCAGGCGCCGGCGCGGCCCGCTGGCCGGGGGGCTGTACTTCCTGATCGTGCTGCTCGGCGAGGTGGCGCGGGCGCTGACCGGGCGCAAGACCTCGCGCGAGTGCGTGGCCTGGCTGCTGCGGCCCGCGCGGCGCTGGAAGAGCCTGCCGCAATGAGGCTGCTGCCGTTCCACGAGCTCACGCTGGAGCAGCTCGACACCTGGCACGGGCTGCGCGCGGCCAATCCGGCGCTGGACAGTCCCTTCTTCCATCCGCGCTTCGCCGCCGCGGTGCACGCGAGCGGCCGGGCCGTACAGGTGGCCGTGGGCGAGGACGCGCTGCTGGCCTGCCACCTGATCGGCTCGACGCTGCGTCCGGCCGGGTGGCCCGGAGTGGACTTCCAGGGGCCGCTGCTGGCGCCGGGGACCGCCTTCGAGCCGCTGCGGCTGCTCGGCAAGGGGGTGACGGCGTTCGAGTTCGACCACCTGGTGGAGGGGGTGGCCGGGTTCGACCGGTGGACGGCCACCCGGCGGGCCTCGCCGTACGTGGAGGTGGAGGGCGGGCTCGACGGCTACCTCGCGCGCGCGTCGAAGGCGGGCAAGGACAACATGGGGCAGGCGCGCAGGCGCGCCGCCAAGGCCGGGCGCGAGCTGGGGCCGGTGCGCTTCGCCGCCGACAGCGTGAACGAGGACGCGCTGGCGCGGGTGATCGAGCTGAAGCGGGCCCAGTACCGGGCGACGGGCGCGCGCGACTACTTCGCCGAGCCCGACCGCACGGACCTGCTCAAGCTGCTCCTGCACACCCGCGAGCCGGACTTCTCCGGCATCCTGTCGACCCTGCACGCGGGCCCGCACCTGCTGGCCGCGCACTTCGGGATCAGGTCCGGCGGGGTGCTGCACTGGTGGTTCCCCGTCTACGACCCCGAGCACGCCAAGCTGGCGCCGGGCTGGATCCTGCTGCGTGAGCTGGTGCTGGCCGCGCCGTCCCTGGGGGTGGAGCGCATCGACCTCGGGCGCGGCGACGACGAGTACAAGCGCCGCGCCAAGACGGGCGAGACGACCGTGGGTCAAGGTCTGGTCACCCGCAATCCGGTACGGCGGGCCGCCCGCACCGCGCTGGAGCGGGCCAGGCCCACGCTGAGCCGGATGAAGCGCCGCCTAACGTAGCCGCCGCTCCAGCGGCCGTTCGACATACCGGTAGAGCGCCCACGAGGCGGCGAGCGCCAGCGCGAGCATGCCCGCGACCGCCAGCAGCACGAGGGGAACCGGCCGGTCGCCGCCGACCAGCCGCCCCGCCACCCTGATCACCGGCTGGTGGACGAGGTAGAAGGCGAAGGAGATCTCGCCCAGCCACACCATGGGCCGCGAGGCCAGGAAGGACACCCGCTCCCCCAGGTTGTCGCTGGTCGCCGCGGCCGCGATCAGCAGCGCGAACGGCCCCGCCGTCCAGGCCACCCACCCCCAGCGCTCCCACACGAACGGCACCGTGGCATAGGCCGCGAGCGCGATCACCGCCGCGACCGGCAGGCCGGGCCCCCGCCAGCGCCCGGAGGCGACCAGCAACGCCAGCGCGATGCCCAGCGCGAACTCCAGCGCCCGCGTGACCGGGAAGATCCAGACGAACCAGTAGGCGATGTCATCACCCATCGGCTGGGAGAGCAGCGGCACCGCCCAGATGCCGGCGAGTATCCCGCCCGCCACCCAGCCCAGCAGACGCGCGGGCACGCGCCGCAGCAACGGCAGCAGCACCGGGAAGACCGCGTAGAAGGCGAGCTCACACGACAGCGACCAGGCGGGGGTGTTGCCGCCGAAGTAGTAGGCCTCGACCGGCACCCAGCTCTGCAGCAGCACCAGCCCGCTCAGCGCCGGGCCGGCCGAGACGGCGGCGCCGGAGACGGCCAGCAATGCCAGCACGGCGAGCCAGGTCAGGACGTGGTTGGGCAGGACCCGCGCGGCCCTGCGCCGCCAGAAGACGCCGGGAGAGGTGCCGGGCCGCGCCGACCAGGTCAGCACCATCCCGGACAGGATGAAGAAGAAGGGGACACCGGCGGCGCCCGCCGAGAAAAGGGCGGACAGCACCGCCTTGAGCGCCGGGTCGCTGGTCAGCCCGGCCGCGTGGATATGGAAACCGAAGACCGCGAAGGCGGCGATCCACCGTAACCCGGTCAGTGAATCCAGCCTCTTGCGAGTTACTACGAGCTCGCTCATCACCCGTAAATATCACGACCTGCGGGCTCTCGTAACGTTCCAAGCGCAGGTATCGATATCCGAGACGTGGGCGGGGGGATGCGCTGCCCTTGCTTGTCTGGAGGGCAGATGAGGATCAGCGTCTTCGGCCTCGGATACGTCGGCTGCGTCTCGGCCGCGTGTCTCGCTTCGATGGGCCACGAGGTCGTCGGAGTGGACGTCAATCCGGAAAAGGCCGAGCTCATCTCCCGCGGGCTCGCACCCGTCGTGGAGGAGCGGATCGGCGAGCTCACGCGGGAGGTGGTGCAGGATGGCAGGCTGCGCGCCACCACCGACGCGGTCGCGGCCGTGGCGGCCAGCGACCTCTCGCTGATCTGCGTGGGAACGCCGTCGGCGGCGAACGGAAGCCTGTCGACGGCCTTCCTGGAACGGGTGGCCGAGCAGATCGGGCGGACGCTCGACGGCACGCGCAGGCACACGATCGTCTTCCGCAGCACCATGCTGCCGGGCACCTGCGAGGACCTGCTCATCCCGATCCTGGAGCGGGCCTCGGGCCTGAAGGCGGGGACTCATTTCGGGGTGGCGGTGAATCCCGAGTTCCTGCGCGAGGGCACCAGCGTGCGCGACTTCTTCGATCCGCCGAAAACGGTGATCGGGGAATCCGATCGTGAGACGGGAGATCTGGTCGCCGCGTTATACCGGGATTTACCGGGTGAGGTATTCCGCGTCCCGATTCCCGTCGCCGAGATGACGAAATATGCCGACAACGCATTCCATGCGGTGAAAATTGGTTTCGCCAATGAGATCGGCGCCGTCGCCCAGGCCCTCGGCATCGACTCCCACCGCGTCATGGACATCTTCCTGGCCGACAGGAAGCTCAACGTCTCCCCCGCGTACCTGCGCCCCGGCTTCGCCTTCGGCGGCTCCTGCCTGCCCAAGGACCTGCGCGGCCTGGTCTACGCCGCGCGCCGGGCCGACGTGTCCGTGCCTCTTCTGTCGCACGTGCTGCCCGCCAACGAGGCGCACCTGCAGCGCGCCATCGACCTGGTCATCGGCGCCGACCGCCGCAAGGTCGGGCTGTTCGGGCTGTCGTTCAAGCCCGGCACCGACGACCTGCGCGAGAGCCCGCTCGTCGAGATGGCCGAGCGCCTGCTCGGCAAGGGCTACGACCTGCGCATCTACGACGCGAACGTCACCCTGTCGCGGCTGATGGGCGCCAACCGCGCCTACGTCGAGCAGCGCCTGCCGCACCTGGCCGACCTGCTCACCGACTCCGCGCAGGAGGTGCTCGACCACGCCGAGGTGTGCGTGGTCGGCTGCAAGGACCAGGCCGTGCTCGACGTGCTCACGCGCGCCGGGGACCGCCCGGTCATCGACCTCGTCCGCCTGCCCGACGCCGAGCAGCGGCGGGCTGAACCTGGATATGTGGGCCTTGGCTGGTAGGAAAGCGCTGATCCTTGTCGAGAACCTCTCCGTGCCGATGGACCGGCGCGTCTGGCAGGAGAGCACGACGCTGCGCGACGCGGGCTGGGAGGTGCACGTCATCTGCCCGCAGGGCGCCAAGCAGGACACCGAGCCGTACGCCGTCATCGACGGCATCACCATCCACCGCTACCCGCTGACCGCCGCGACCGGCGGCCCCAAGGGCTATCTCAAGGAGTACGGCACCGCCCTGTGGCACACGTTACGCCTGTCCAGGCGCGTGGGCCCGGTCCACGTGGTGCACGGCTGCAACCCGCCCGACTTCTTCTTCCTCGTCGCCCTCCTGGCCAAGCTGCGCTGGCGCAGCCGCTACGTCTTCGACCAGCACGACCTCATCCCCGAGCTGTACGAGTCCCGCTTCACCCGCGGCCGCGACCTGCTCTACCGGGCGGTCTGCGCCCTGGAGCGGGCCACCTACCGGGTCGCCGACGTCGTCATCGCCACCAACGAGTCCTACCGGCAGGTGGCGCTCACCCGTGGCGGCAAGCGGCCGGAGGACGTCTTCGTGGTCCGCAGCGCCCCCGTCGTCGAGCGCTTCCACGAGGTGCCGCCCGAGCCCGAGCTCAAGAAGGGCCGCCCCCATCTGCTGTGCTACCTGGGCGTCATGGGGCCGCAGGACGGCGTCGACTACGCGCTGCGCGCGCTGGCCAAGCTCCGCGACGAGCTGGGCCGTACTGACTGGCACGCGGTCTTCGTCGGCGGCGGCGACACCTTCGAGGCCATGGTCGAGCTGTCGAGGACGCTCGGGCTGGACGACGTGGTCGAGTTCACCGGCCGCATCCCCGACGCGGACCTGCTGCGCTACCTGTCCACGGCGGACGTCTGCCTGGCGCCCGACCCGCTCAACCCGCTCAACGACGTCTCCACGATGAACAAGATCATGGAGTACATGGCGATGGCCCGGCCGATCGTCTCCTTCGACCTGCGCGAGGCCAGGGTCTCGGCGGGCGACGCGGCCAGGTACGCGCCGCCCAACGACGAGTCGGAGTTCGCCAAGCTGATCGCGCTGCTGCTGGACGACCCGGACGAGCGCCGCAGGATGGGCGAGATCGGGCAGGCCCGGGTGTCGGGCCCGCTGTCCTGGGCGAACTCGCGCACCGCTCTGCTGGCCGCCTACGAGGCCGCCGTCGCCTCGTCATGAGCTCAGCGGCTGCTGGTGTCGGTGCCCCAGTCGGCGGGGCGGCCGCGCCGTACCCGGGTCAGGAGACGGTCGGCGAGGAGGACGGCGAGGTAGCAGCCGGCGTCGAGCACGCTCACCCGGCGGGCGCGCAGCAGCGCGCCCAGATCGCCCAGCCGCAGCGGCACCGCGTTGACCGGCCGGCCGAGCTCGGCGAGCTGCCGGTTGCCCAGCCGCACCCGCACGCGGCGGCGCAGGTGCGCGCGGACCGAGCGCGCGGGACGCACCAGCGAGGTCGCGCCGTCGACGACCACGCGCTCGTGCGGCGCGAAGCTGGCGTGCACCCAGCCGTCGTCGGACAGCACGTCAGGCAGCGGGAAGACGCGCGCGTGCCCCTCCTTGCCCAGCGCGTAGACGCCGACGCCGGCCAGCGCCCGGTGCGGCGCCACGAGCGCGTCGTGCACGCGGTGCACCCGCCCGGCCACCCACGTGGCCCCGTCCAGGTCCCAGACGGGCCTGGGCGCGGCGGCCAGCACCCCAGGGCGGGCCAGCACGGCCGCCAGCGCGCGGGCGGAGTCCGCGTCGAGCCCCACGTCGGCGTCGGCGTAGACGCGCGGGAAGACGCCGCAGGCGGCGTCGCCCATCCGCAGCGCGTTGGCCTTGCCCGCGACCGGCGTCTCCAGCACGACAACGCCGGGGCGGGCGGCGGCCGATACGGTGGCGTCGGCGCAGGCGTTGGCCACCACGATCACCTCGAACTCGCCCGGAGCCGCGCCGTCGAGCAGCCGGTCGAGCCCGGCCGCGATGACCGCTTCCTCGTTGTGCGCGGGGATGACGATGCTGGCGACGGGATTCACCTGTCGTTCCCTTCGGAAGGCCGACCATGAGAGTAGAGCGGACCGCCCTGGACGGGGTCCTGCTGTTCGTTCCGACACCGCACCGTGACGATCGGGGCCTGTTCACGCGGACGTTCGACGCGGTGCTCGCGGCCGAGCACGGCATCGACCCGGCCGCGTTCGTCCAGGACAGCCAGTCGCGCTCGCGCCAGGGCACGATTCGCGGAATGCACGGGCGGGCGGGGCGCGGGGAGGCCAAACTGGTGAGATGTGCGCGAGGGGCGGTCCGTGACATGCTCGTCGACATCCGCCCGGGTTCGCCGACGTTCGGCCGGAGCCTGGCGGTCACGCTCGACGACGAGAGCTTCCTGACCCTCTACGTGCCCGCTGGATTCCTGCACGGTTTCCAGGCCCTGACCGAGCAGACCGACGTCTGTTACCGCATCGACCGCGAGCACGACCCGTCCGAGGACCTCTCGGTCCGCTACGACGACCCGGACCTCAAGATCGACTGGCCGCTGCCTCCCGCGGCGGTCAGCGCGCGTGACCTCGCCGCCGGATCGTGGGCGCGGCTGCTCGACCGCCTGACCTGAAGGAGTGGCTGCGATGCGACGGTTGTTCAAGGGCCTGCCCGTGCTCGCCGCGCTGGTGATGACGGCGGCGTGCTCGGCCGCCGGCGGCCAGGTGCCGTCGAGCGGAGCCCTGACCCCGCAAGGCGGGCCGACGGTCACCGTCACGGTGACCGCCTCGGCGAACCCGTCGCCGAGCGCCTCCCAGCTGACCAGCACCGGCAAGCCGCAGCCGACGCCCAAGTCCACGAGCAAGCCGACCGCGCTGGGCCCGCGCCAGGTCGTCGCCCCGGATGGCCGCGCCTGTCCCGACCACCCGACGGCCGCCTGCACCGGCGTGCCGCCCGGCACCAAGCTCACCGAGGCGGTGCTCAACGACAGCGGCCAGGCCCACCGGGTCGACGTGGCCGGTCGGCGGCTCGACCGCGTGCACATCAAGGGCGATCTGGTCGTCCTGGCCGACGACGTGGTGATCACCAACAGCGTGATCGACGGCCGCATCCTCAACGAGAAGGACAGGAAGCTCAAGCGCTTCACGATCAGCGACAGCACGGTCGGTCCCGAGCAGGGCTGCGACAGCCTGCCCGGCATCGGGGACGGCGAGTTCACCGCGGTCCGCGTGCACGTGCGCAACCACGGCGACGGCATCCGCTTCTCCGGCGACAACATCGTCGTCCAGGACTCCTTCATCGACCTGTGCTCCAACCCGAAGGACCACTCCGACGGCATCCAGGGCTACTACGGCAGAAGCAACCTGGTCTTCGACCACAACACCATCGACCAGCGCGGCGTCGTCGACCACAACGCGCCGATCTTCATCCCGCGCACCCAGAACCCCGACGCCGAGAACATCGTGATGACCAACAACCTGCTGATGGGCGGCACGTTCAGCATCCAGCTCTGGGACATCGGCGGGTACGTGATCTTCCGCAACAACCTGCTCGTCGACAACACCTGGGACTACAAACCGGCGGAGGTCCAGTGCGCCAACGTCGACTGGCGCGACAACAAGCTCGTGACCATCGACGACGCCTACCGGGTGACCGGGGTGGTCGGGCCGCTGGCCTGCATGGGCTGAGCCTCCTGTCTTTGCCGAGCCTCCTGTCTGGCGACGCGTAGCAGCGCGCCGCACGCTCCGATCAGCAGGAACATCAGGCCGGTCACGGTGGCGAAGGCGAGCAGGTCGAAGGTGGCCGAGGCCACGATCGGGGCCAGCATGACACCGCCCAGCGTGAGCCCGAGGTCGCGGACGTGCGGGTCCCTGCTCAGCCGCCTGGCCCAGATCCCGGCCGCGATGCCCAGGGCCATCATGATCACGTAGATGGCGGTGCCGATCAGGCCCAGGTCGATGGCGGTCTGCATGTACTGGTTGTCGAACACCTGATACTTCGGGAAATACCAGCTGCCGGTGCCGCGCCCCAGCCACAGATGCCGCTCGATCTCGGCGATGGCGATGCCGTAGTCGTGCGTGCGGTACTGCACGCTGGAGTCGGTGAAGAAGTTGACGAACAGGTCGAGGAAGGTGCCCAGCAGGCCGGGCACCGCGACCTTCATCACCGCGAGGAAGCCGGCCAGCACGGCCAGCGCCCGCAGCCGCCGCTTCCACGTCCATCCGCACACCAGCACCGCGCCGATCGCCACCAGGCTCAGCACCGCCGAGCGCGAGACCGAGAACATCAGCCCGGCCCCGATCATCGCCGTACACGCCCACCAGCGCAGGAACGGCTGGCCCAGGGTCTTGGCGCGCAGCGCGTAGTGCGCGGCGATCGGGAGCAGCATCGCGCTGATCACGCCGAACTCGATCGGGTGCGCGGTGGTCGCGGCGACCCTGCGCACCGAGCCGCGCTCGAAGACGTAGAGGTCCTCCCAGCTCAGCCGGAGACCGGGCAGCACCAGGTAGCGCGTGATGTCGAACCCGGTCACGAACTGGATCGCGCCGATGACGCCGATGATCGCGCCACCGGCCACCGCCGCCTTCAGCACGAGGTTCAGCCGCTCGATCCCGCGTACACCGTCGCAGACCAGCAGCCCGATGCCCAGGTTGGCCAGCAGCAGGAAGAGGTTCTGGTCGGCCAGGTTCAGCTCGTCGGACGGCAGCCAGTGGTAGGTGCCGTAGCCGTAGCTGACCAGGTTCGCGGTGAAGAAGAGGAACAGGCCGGAGCGTGCCATGTTGCGGCCCTTGGCCGCCCCGAGCGTGGTGGTCAGCTGGGTGATCAGCCACAGCACCAGCCCGATCATGCCGACGATCGCCGCGGGCGTGACCGACAGCGGCAGCCCGCGCACGATGAGCGCGGCCGGCGTGATCAACAGGATCACGATGTAGATGCAGGCGATCGTGGCCCCGTCGGCGCGCGGGCCGGCGAACATCCCGTCGATGTCGGCCACCTTCACCGGCCGGTGCCCGTTGAGGCTGGGCAGCCCGGCGGGCCGGAAGTCGATGGCCATGCTCAGGGCACCCGCTCGGGCATGACCACCTCGGGCAGGCCCGTGTCCTTGGCCACCCGTCTGCGCCTGGCCAGCGCGAAGCTCTCCGCGGCGTAGGCGGAGGTCAGCGCGGCCATGCCGCCGAGCGCCAGCGCCACGACCATGGCCCGCGACTTGCGGGCCAGCCGGGGCTCGGGCGCGGTGGGCGCCACGACGTCGGTGACCACGATGTAGGTCGTGGCCGGGGCGGCGACCTGCATCTCCCGCTCGCGCAGCTCCACCCGCGCGCGGGCGCTGACCCGCTGCACGAGCTCGCGCGACAGGTCCGGCGACGGGCTCTCCACCTCGATGTACACCAGCGGCCCGTTGGCCATCGCCTCCAGGTTGCTGCTGCCGTTGTTGACGCTCAGCTCGACCGCGCCACCGGGCGGCGCGCCCAGGTCGGTGGCCACGTCGGGCGAGTTGAGCGCGGCGATGAGGATCGAGGCCGTGGCGGTCAGCCCGCGCTCGGTGACGATCAGCGGGTTGAGCTCCGGGTTCGGCTCTTTGGGGTTGTAGGGCAGCACCCCGCCGTTCTTGGGCAAGGTCAGCGCGATCACGGCGTTCGACGCGTACTGCACCGGCACCGTGCGGTAGACCGCGAGCGAGACGAAGACCGCCAGCGCGAACGCGGGCAGCACCACATACCAGCGCCGGAACAGCACGCCGATCGTGCTCCAGAAGTCCATGACGCTCCCGTCAGCCGCCGCGCTCGGTGGCCACGGCGTCCTCGGGCTCGCTTTCGTCCTCGGGCTCCTCCGCCTTGGCCTTGCCGTTGCCGTTGGAGGTCTCCTCGGCGACCACGGCGGGGAAGGAGTCGGTCGGCATGTCGTCCTCGTCGGCCGCGGGATCCGGGCGTTTCTCGGGGATCTGCGCGTGGACGACATGCTCTTCTCGCGGAAGCTCTTTTCGCGGAAGCTCTTCTCGCGGAAGCTCCTTCTCCGGTACGGCCGGCGCCCGCGCCACCCGCCTCCGGGCACGGCGGCGCTCCAGCCCGTACACGATGCTGATCCCGAGGAACATCGCGATCACGAAGCCCATCGCGGCGCCCATGAACTTGTCCATGGCGTCCGACTCGGGCGGTGTGGGCGGCACGATGTCCATGAGCACCACGTACGTGGCGGTCGGCGCGCCCAGCTCCCGTTGCCGGCCGTCGAGCTCGCGGATCAGCCGCTCGCGCGCCTTGGCCACGACGTCCGCCGACGCCTTGGCAGAGGTGCTGGTGGCCTCCACGTAGAGGAACGGTCCGTCCATGCCGATGAGCCGGGGGCTGGTGCTGCCGTCGTTGACGACCAGCTCGGTGGGCCCGTCCTTGGGCGCGCCCAGCTCGACCCGCGTCTCCTCGACGCTCAGCGCGAGCACCAGCGTGGCGACGGCGGTGCTGAGCCCCTCGGTCTGGATGAGCAGCGGGTTGCCGCCGCCGCCCGGGTTGACCGCGTTGCGGTTGACGATGCCGCCGTTGACCGGCGGGGACACCATCATGATGGTGCTCGACATGTAGCGGACCGGGATGACGGCGAAGGTCGCCGCCGCGACGCCTACGGCGGCCAAGGCGACCGGGATCCCAATGCGCTTCTGCAGGAGGAGGCGCAGGAGCGCCTTCCAGAAATTCACGTGCCGGTCTCCCCCTCAGTGCCCGGGACGCTGGCCCCCAACACGATTTCATCGTTCCAATGGGGCTTGTCGTTACATAGCACGCGCGGCTTCCGGTATCCGCTCAAGGTCGCTCGCCCGCATGAAATCGCCCAGTGTGGTGCCGCTGCACGCGGCGTCCACGTTCGGCGCGCCTCTTCCGGCCAGCACGTCGTCCAGGTTCACCGTCCTGAAGTCGATGCTGAACCTGGTGCGCCCGGAGGTGTTGGGCACGGTCGAGTGCAGTTGGGCGCCGGAAAACATCAGGATCCCGCCGGGCTCGGGCACGATCCTGATCTCGGGCAGCAGGTCGAGCGGTTCCTCCGGTTTGGGCTGCTCGCGGGTGTCGGAGTGGATGTGGCGCGCGGCCGTGGGCCGACCGACGCGGTTCCACTCGCCGTAGTCGTAGCGGGCGCTGCCGTTGGCCACGGGCCGGTCGAAGTAGCGCGGATGGAAGGCCATGACGTTCTCCGGCACCACCTCGAACACCGGGATCCACCAGTTGACCTGGCTGAAGGGCGCCGAATACCAGCAGTCGCGGTGGGCGTGGTAGGCGTAGGAGATGCCCGAGTCGAGGTAGTGGTCGGAGGTGGACGTCCGTAATCGGGGGACGTCGTAGTAAGTACGCTCCAGGTTCATGCCCATCTCCTCGAAGATCTTGGGGAGGATCTCCTTGCACCGCCGGTGGTGGATGAACCGCGGCTTCAGGTCGGACAGCAGTCCGGCGAATTCCTCTACGGGCATCTCGAACTGCGCGGTCTCCGGGTTCCTGCCCGCGAACGCCTCCTCGATCAGCTCTCGCGCGAACGCGATCAGCTCGGTCGAGGCGGCCGTGGCCGGAAAGGTGAAGATCTCCCCCTTGAAGATGAGATCCCGGCGAGCGTCGTCGTCAAAGGTGCTACATGCGAAGACTGACGTCATGGGTTGAACTTTCTCGTGCTCCCCGCCCCAATTAATTGCTATATATCTCGGCAATATGGGGCGATCCGTTACATGCCCGGAATGAGGCGCATGAGACGGCGCGTACGGCGGCGCAACAACATCCGCTGCCGAGCCGCGTAGTGCTTGTAGACCGCGGCCCGAGCCCGGCGGCGCTGATCGGCGTCGAGCCCCGCCTCCTCGGCCGCGCGCAGCAGCTCGCGGGTGAAGATCACGTTGGCGAAGACGCCGCGCCAGGTCGGCAGCTCGTGCCGCTGGGACATCTTCAGCATGCGGGCCGGAATCCAGATCCGCGCCGCCAGCACCTCGTTGACGTGCGCCCACGGCCCGGCCAGCGCGTAGCGGGCCGCCGCCAGCTCGTCCTCGCGCACCAGGATCGGCCGCGGAATGCTCACCGCCACGTCGCGCCGCATGAGCCCGTAGAGCGGGTCGATGATCGTGTAGCTCTCGGTCAGCAGCCGCAGCAGCTCGGCGAAGCGCTCGACCGGATCGTCGGAACCCAGCTCGGCGCCCTCGTAGCGGGCCGTGGTGGTCACGCCTTCGGTGGTGTAAGCGGTCTGGTGCGTCACCAGGATGACCCTCGGGTCCCGCTCGAACTCGCGGAGCACGCGCGAGACGTAGTTCGGCTCGATCCGGTCGTCATCGCCGATCCAGCGGAAATAGTCGCCCGTCGACAACTCCATCGCGGTCATGAAGTTGGGGATGGTGCCCAGGTTGCGCGGCTGCCGGTGGTAGAGCACGCGCTCGTCGCCCGCCGCCAGCTCACGGCAGATCTCCTGCGTGCCGTCCGTGGAGGCGTTGTCGGAGATGACCAGCTGGATGTCGGTGTGATCCTGGGCCAGGATCGATCGCACGGTCTCGGCCAGATGCTCGGCGCCGTTGTATACGGGCAGGCCGATGGAGACGGTCATGACGCGACTTCCTTCTTCCCGAAAGAGGGCATCTTCCTGAGAACGGGCACGACGACAAGGGTGTAGACGAGCATGGCGGCGCCGCCCGCGGTGATCAGCTCGACCACCGCCGGTCCGCTCACCAGCCGCTCGATCACGAACGCGGTGGCGGTGGCGAGCACGGCCGCGAGCGTCGGACGCAGCAGCGACGGCAGGATGCCGTGCAGGTCCACGCCCGCTCTGCGCAGGTAGAACACGGCCAGTGGCATGGCCGCGGCGACCGAGGCGACCGCCTGGCCGATGGCCGCGCCCCTGATCCCGTCCAGGTGCGCGCCGACGATCAGCGCGGGCAGCAGCACGAAGGCGTGACCGAGGTTCATCCAGACCGTCGCCTTGGTGGCGCCCTGCGCGGTGAGGATGTCGTAGGTCAGCGCGACCAGCATCCTGACCACCATGACCACCGCCAGCCAGCGCAGCACGCCGGCCGACTGGCCCCACTTCTCGCCGTAGAGCAGGTCGATGAGCGGGTGCGCGAGGGTGGCCATGATCACGGCGAACGGGAGGATCGCGGTGTAGAGCAGTGGGGTGGCCCGCCGTACCCCGTCGGACAGGCGTTTGCCGCCGTCCTCGGCCATGCGGGAGAACCCGGGGATGGCCACGTTCCTGATCGCGTTGCCGATCAGGCCGGGCACCCAGCTGGAGACGTTGAAGGCGAGCAGGAAGTAGCCGAGCCAGTCCGGGCCCATGACCGCGCCGACCACGATGTAGCCGGCGTTGAGCAGCACGCTCTCCAGCCCGACGCCCGCCGCCGAGGGCAGCCCGAACTTCATCAGCTTGACCGCGATCGGCCGGTCGAAGGCGATCCTGCCGGGCAGCTTGGCCCAGAAGAAGACGATCACGCCGGTGATGACCGCGGCCACGACCTGGCCCCACGCGAAGCTGTACGCGCCCGCGCCCGCCTTGGCCAGCGAGATCGCCACGGCCGCGTTGGCCACGAAGCCGATCGCGATGGCCGTGGTCAGCTTGTCCTGCTCGAAGCGGCGCAGCATGGCCGCGCTGCGTACCGCGGTGAAGGCCTCCACCAGGATGATCGCGGTCAGCAGCCGGACCACGCCGGTGGCCTCGGGCGCGCCCGAGGCGGCCGCGTAGTAAGGGGCGCCGAGCCAGAAGATCCCGTAGAGGATGATCGCCGAGACGAACGAGAGCAGGGTCGCGGTCGGCGTGACGTCTTCGAGCTTGCCACGCCACTGCACGACCGCGGCCATGATGCCGAGGTCCTTGACCGTCATGACGAACGCGGTGGCGGCCATGGCCACCGCGAACACGCCGAAGTCCTCGGGGGTCAGCAGGCGGGCCAGAACCAGGCCCATGGTGAACGACCCGGCCCGGGTGATCAGGTTCCCGACCAGGCCCCAGCGCAAGCCGCGACCGGCCTGCTGACCTATGGATGTCACTGATGGTTCTCGCTCTCGTTGACACGTTCCAGCCAGATCTCCCGCCAGAACGGCACGAACTCGCGCGGGCAGTTGACGCTGTAAGCGCCCGCGCAGACGATGTCCTCGAGCGTGATGCACGGGCTCTTCATGGTCAGCAACTCGCCTGTACGCTCGTCGACGCAGACCTCCACCCGTGAGCGGACCCTGGTCACCTTGCCGCAGTGCCTGGCCATCTCCTCTTCGAAACCCAGGCCCTTGTTGTTACGGTTGGCGTCCAACGTCGCGAGGATGTCGGCCTTCGGCCGCACCCGCACGAGCTCGCCCGGCTTGAGGTCGAGCTCGCCGGACGGGGTGCGCTTGAGCGTGCCAGGCGGCACGAAACCCCAGTTGATGCCGTTCTTGATGCGCAACGGCCTGGGCAGTTTGCGGGAGAAGCGCTGCCAGTGGTTGAACAGGCCGACCGTGATCGTGCGCACGGTCGCGAGCACGCCCGCGTTGCCGCTCTTCACGTCGGTCACGTACTGGCCGACGTCGCTGAAGCGCACGCACGTCGGCGCCGCCCGCAGCAGCTCGGTGGCCTGGCAGGCGAAGCGGTCGGGGCCCTTCAGCGTGTTGGCGTCCAGCAGCGGCAGCAGCTTCGGCGCCGGCCTGGCCTCCCCCACCGGATCCGCGGGCGTGACCTTCTTCAGCCAGTCGTGCTTCCAGTAGATGGAGCAGGCCGTCCCGCACCCGCCGTGCGCGCCGCCGTCACAGCGCGCCCCGGTCAGATGTACGGCATGCTCCATCCTGCGCATGCGTCCCTTCTCGATCGTGTCGCAGAGCTTGTGCGCCACTTTGTGCACGGTCATGCGCTGCCCGCAGTACTTGAGCATCTCCGGCATGAACGGCAGGCTGTCCAGCTCGCCCCGATCGTCCAGGGTGGCCAGGATCTCTTCTTCGCTCCGAACTTCCACCAGGTCCCCGACCCGGAGCTCCATCACGTCTTCTCCTTCAACAAACTCGCGCCATGCAGCGCGACAGCGGCCTGGGCCACCGCCGAGAACGGCAGGTTCGCGCGCTCGGCGATGTCGAGCAGGGTGTGTTCGCCGTCGGAGAGGTTCAGCACCCATAACATCGCCATCTGGGCTTGTTTCGTGTCACTCCTTCCGCCCAGTGATGCGTAGAGGCCTCTCCGGCCTAGTTGCGGCTCGCCGTACGGGCTGAGGTTGAGGTAGGCGCGGTTGCCCTCCAGGACCTCGACCACCTGTTTGAGGGTGTCGAGGGTGTCGGCCATGGCCTCCTCGGTGACGAAGCCCGGGTTGTCGCCCGAGGTGTGGTACTCGGGGTAGCCGGCGTACGGGGTCCTGGTCAGACCGCCGACCGGCAGGTTGAAGCCGGGCGAGCAGTACTGGCGTTCGTCGTAGCCGTAGGGCGAGAAGTCGAGCAGGGTGTGCGGCCGTTCGCGCAGCACGTGGGCGACGGCCCGGTCGATCGGGGCGTCGCCGCGCCTGCTGCGTTTGTACGTGAGCGGGCCGGGGTCGCCGGCGCAGGCCAGGGTGAGGCCGTGCTTGATCCGCTCGGTCCGCCCGCGGTTGCGGGCCAGCCAGGTGATCGCGCCGATGGTGCCGGGCGCGAAGATGAACCGGTAGGTGTAGCGGGGGCTGACCAGGCTCTTCGCCAGCTCCACCGCGACCGCGACGCCGGCCAGGTTGTCGTTGGCCAGCGACGGGTGGCAGGTGTGGCAGGAGATCAGCACCTCGTCGTCGAGTTCGCCCTGGACGACGTGCTCGGCGTAGGTCAGGCTGCCGTCGCGCAGCGTGGAGTCGATGAGCACCTCGTAGGGGCCTTCGTCCATCGCGTCGAGCGTCTCCTGGGTGAGGCAGAAGCCCCAGGTCTGGTTGTAGTAGCTGGTGCGGTAGGGCACCAGGCCGGGCAGCGTGTGCAGCCTCGGGCGCAGCTCCTCCAGCGTGAACGTGCCGCGCACCGGCACGCTGTAGCCGACCACGTGCAGGTTGAGCTCCTGGAAGTCGACCACCTTGCGGCCGGACCCGTCCTTGATCCAGGCGTCGCGGATGTTCCACTCCTGCGGCACGTTCCAGTCGAGCACCTGGGTGCCGGTCGGCACCTCGGAGACCGTCAGCGGCAGGTGTTCGCCGATGATCGCCAGCGTCTCGCGGACGCCGTCGCCGGTGATGCTGCGGCAGATCGGATAAAGGCGCTCGACCAGCTCTCTCACGGCCTCAAAGTCCCGTCCACCGTGCCCGCGCCCTGCCGGTCGGCCAGGCGGGCCAGGCGGGTGAAACGGCGCTCGAAGGCGTGCTTGTCCAGGCCGTGCCGCTGATAGGCCTCGACCAGCTCGACCGCTCCGGCGGCCACGGTCCAGCCCGCCTCGAAATCGGGCATGGCCTGCCGGATCCTGGCGAAGTCCACGCGGTAGGAGCGCGGGTCGTTGCCCGCCTCGCCGGTGATCGTCAGCCGCGAGCCGGGCACCGCGCCGGCCACCTCCCGCGCGATCTCGGCCACCGTCACGTTGTTGCGCTCGGTGCCGACGTTGAAGGGCTGATCGTGTACGGCCCCGCGCGGCGCGACCAGCGCGAGGGCGAACGCCTGGGCGATGTCCAGCGCGTGCACCAGCGGCCGCCACGGCGTGCCGTCCGACAGCACGCGCACCTCCCCGGTCAGGAACGCGTGCCCGACCAGGTTGTTCAGCACGATGTCGGCCCGGAGCCTGGGCGAGAAGCCGAAGGCGGTGGCGTTGCGCATGTACACCGGCGAGAAGTCGTCGTCGGCCAGCTTGGCCAGATCTTCCTCCACGCGCACCTTCGACTCGGCGTACGGGGTCACCGGCTTCAGCGGGGCGTCCTCGTTGACCAGGCCGTCGCCGCCGGAGGCGCCGTAGACCGAGCAGGTGGAGGCATAGAGGAAACGGCGCACGCCGGCGGCTTTGGCCAGTTCGGCCAGCCGTACCGAGGCATGGTGGTTGATGTCGTAGGTCAGCTGTGGCGCCAGTGAGCCGAGCGGGTCGTTCGACAGCGCCGCCAGGTGGGCCACCGCGTCGATGCCCGTGAAGACGTCGGGCCCGACGTCACGCAGGTCCACGGTGTGGCCGGGCGGGTCGTCCGGCGCCGGGCCGAGCACGCAGTCGGCGAACAGGCCGGAGTCCAGGCCGGTCACCTCATGTCCCGCAGCGCGCAGGACCGGGGCCATCACGGTGCCCAGATAGCCTTGGTGTCCGGTCAGAAGTACCCGCATGTCAGTCTCCAGACAGGTCGATCGTCAGCTTGTTCACATGGAAGGCCTCGGCGTAGCGGCTGTTGCACTCGATGCCGCGAAGGCGCATCAGGCCGAGAAAGGCCTCGCGGTCGAACCAGGCGCGCCGCCGCTGCGAGGGGTAGAGCAGGTGGAGCAGGTCTATCTTGCGCTCGGCCAGTTCGGGCGCGATCGGATGGTAGGCGTTGGGGCGGCCCATGTCGCCGTCCCACTTGGCGATCTCGTAGCCGAGCGTGAGGTGGTCGCGGAACGTCGTCGGCACCAGCTGGGCCAGGCCCCGGTGGTCCTGGTGGGCGTCGCCCGTCCAGGGCGCCAGGATCAGGTCGGGGTCGGTGGCGGCGCGCAGTTCCTCCAGCGCGTTCTTGGCCCGCTCCCAGTGGGAGGGCAGCCGGCCGTCCGGGATGTCCAGGACGGTGACGTGCACCTCGGCCTCCGGGCAGAGCGCCTTCAGCGCGGCCCGCTCCTCGTCCTCCCTGGAGGTGCCGCCGCCGGACAGGACGAGCGCGTCCACGCGGGTCGCGCCCAGCGTGAGCAGCGTGGCGCCGGCGCCGATCGCGAGGTCGTCGCAATGGGCGCCGAGTGCCACGATCCGTCCGGACCGGCCCGGCCTGAGTCCGATCATGCTTCCCACAGCGCCCACGGACGCTCGCCCCGGCTCCACGAGCTGTCCAGCTCCAGGCGCTGGTTGACGGTGTCGCTCGGCCGCCAGTAGCCGCGGTGCCGGTAGGCCAGGAGGCGGCCGCGCTTGGCCAGCTCCATGCAGCCGTCGGCGACCAGGTCGCCGCCCTCGGGGATGTGGTCGAAGATCTCCTGGCGCAGCACGAAGAAGCCGCCGTTGATCCACAGCGGCATCTCGCTGACCGGGGTGATGCCGCCGACCAGGCCCTCCTCGCCCATCTCGATGACGTGGAAGGTGTTGGACGTCGGCGGAACCACCATCATGGACGCGCCCGCGCCGGAGGCGGCGAAGCTGTCGATGATCTTGGGCAACGGCGCGTCGGCCACCACGTCCGCGTAGTTGGCCAGGAACATCTCATCGCCGTCCAGGCGCTCGCGCACCCGGCGCAGCCGCTCGCCGATCGGCGAGTCGAGGCCGGTGTCCACCAGCGAGATGCGCCAGTCGGAGATGTCGGTCTCCAGCATCTCGATGCTGCCGTCGCGCAGCGCGAACTGGTAGGTCAGGAAGAAGTCCTTGATGTGCTGGGCGCCGTAGCCCAGGCACAGGATGAAGTCCTTGTGACCGAAGTGCGCGTAGTAGCGCATCACATGCCACAGCAGCGGCCGGGGACCGACGAGCTGCATGGGCTTGGGGATGTCGCCGCCCACGCCCTCGTGCCGCATGCGCGTGCCGCGCCCTCCGCAGAACAGGACGACCTTCACTCGACGACCTCCAGCCTGGGGATCGGGAAGACCAGCCGGCCACCCCACTCACGGACGAAGGAGAGCTGCTCGACCAGCTCGTCACGCAGGTTCCACGGCAGGACCAGCACGTAGTCGGGCCGGTCGGTCTCGATCGCCTCCGGCGGCAGGATCGGGATCCGGCTGCCGGGGGTGAACCTGCCGTGCTTGTACGGGTTGCGGTCCACCGTGTACGCCAGCAGGTCCGGCCGGATGCCGCAGTGGTTGAGCAGGGTGTTGCCCTTGCCCGGCGCGCCGTACCCGACGACGGTCTTGCCCGCGTCGGCGGCGTCGATGAGGAAGCGCAGCAGGTCGCGCCGGACCTTGGCGACGCGGGCGGCGAAGTTCGCGTACCCGGAGATCTCGTGCAGTCCGGCGGCCTTCTCCCGCGCCAGGACGTCCGCCACCCGCTCCGACGGCTCCCCCGACGGCTTCGCCCACAGCCGGATCGAGCCGCCGTGCGTCGGCAGCAGCTCCACGTCCACCAGCGTCAGCCCGCCACTGGCCAGCGCGCGCTGCGCCGAGGCGACCGTGTAGTACTGGAAGTGCTCGTGGTAGATCGTGTCGTACTGGTTCAGCTCCATGAGCGTGAGCAGGTGCTGCACCTCGATCGCGACCAGGCCGTCGTCGGCGACCAGTGCCCGCAGGCCCTGGGTGAAGCCGACCACGTCCGGGATGTGCGCGTAGACGTTGTTGGCGACGACCACGTCGGCGGGACCGTGCTCCTCGCGCACCCGCCGCCCCACCTCGGGCGAGAGGAACTCGGTGAGCGTCGGCACGCCCTTCTCCACCGCGGCCGCGCCCACGTTGGCCGACGGCTCGATGCCCAGGCAGCGCACCCCGCGCTCGACCACGTGCTGCAGCAGGTAGCCGTCATTGCTGGCCACCTCCACCACGAACGAGTCCGGCCAGAGCGTCAGCCCGTCCACGAAGCGGCGGGCGTGCTCCACCCAGGAGGAGGAGTAGGAGGAGAAGTACGCGTACTCGGTGAAGGTGTCCTCGGGGGTGATCAGCGGCGGAAGCTGGGCCAGCCAGCAGTCCGTGCACACCCGCAGATGCAGCGGGAAGGTCTGCTCGGGCTGGTCCAGGCGGTCGGCGGTGAGGAACAGCTCGCACGGCGGCGTCGCGCCGAGATCCACGACACCGGCCATCGCACCCGACCCGCAGAGTCGGCAAACGATCATGTCAGCTCACTCCCGCCTCGTGGTCCACCGCGAGTTCGTCGGGCCTGGCGGGCAGATCGTTACAGCTGCCCGTGGAGAAGACGGTGGTCATTTCGACCTAGCCCTTTCAGGAGTGTTTGTGTGATGCTGCGCCCCATGAAGCCCCTGAGCATCGACGGTGCGTGGGAGTTCACCCCGCGCGTCCACGCCGACCCTCGCGGCGCCTTCCTGGAGGCCTACCGGACCGCCGACCTGCCCAGACCCTTCGACACCGTGCAGGTCAACTGCTCGGTCTCCAAGGCGGGCGTCCTGCGGGGCGTGCACTTCGCCGACGTGCCGCCCGGACAGGCGAAATACGTGATGTGCGTGTCCGGCGCGATCCTCGATGTCGTCGTGGACCTGCGCGAGGGCTCCCCCGACTTCGGCCGGTGGGAGGCCGTGCGGCTCGACTCCGACGAGCGCCGGGCCGTGCTCATCGCCGAAGGGCTCGGCCACGCCTTCCTCGCGCTCAGCGAGCAGGCCACGGTGCTCTACCTGTGCTCCTCCGGCTACAACCCGGGCGGCGAGCACGGCGTCCACCCCCTCGACCCCGACCTGGGCATCACGTGGCCGGTGGACGAGCCGCTGCTGTCGGACAAGGACGCGGCCGCGCCCACGCTGAAGGCGGCGCTGGAGTCCGGGCTCCTGCCTTCCTACGCCGCGTGCCAGAAGTTCTACGCGGGACTGCACTGATGACCAGCTCTCGTGGCCAGCACCGGCCAGGCGGCGTGGAGCGCGGCTCGCCAGTCGCGTAGCTGCTCGCCTCTGGTGCTGGCGAGCAGGCTGTTGGCCGGGCGCACGGCGGGCATCGGGTAGTCGGCCGTGGTGATCGGCCGCACCCGATCCGGGCTCGTGCCGAGCAGCGTGAAGATCTCGCGGGCGAAGCCGTACCAGGTGGTCTCGCCGGCGCTGGTGCCGTGGTAGACGCCCGGCGGCTGGTCGGACTGGGCCAGCCGGACGAGGTAGTCGGCCAGGTCGGCCGTCCAGGTGGGCTGGCCGCGCTGGTCGTCGACCACGTTCACGAACTCGCGCTCACCGGCCAGGCGGATCATGGTCTTGACGAAGTTACGGCCGGCCGCGCCGTACAACCAGGCGGTGCGGACCACGTAGTGGCCTGCGGCGGCGACCTCGCCGGCGAGCTTGCCGCGCCCGTAGGCGTTGAGCGGATTCGGTTCGTCGTCCTCCCGGTACGGCCGCGCCGACCGCCCGTCGAAGACGTAGTCCGTCGAGAGCTGGACTAATCGGGCCCCGGCCCGCACGCAGGCGTCGGCCAGCACCTCGACCGCCGTCCCGTTGACCGCCAGGGCCTCGTCCTCGTGCTTCTCGGCGTCGTCCACGGCCGTCCAGGCGGCGCAGTTGACCACCACTCTGGGCCGGTAGGCGCAGACGAAGTCGCGCACCGCGCGCGGCTCGGACAGGTCGAGGTCGGCGCGGGTGAGGGCGATCACCGGCTCCCCGGTGAGCGCGACCCGCTCCAGCACGTCGGTGGCGAGCATGCCGCCGCCACCGGTGATCAGCCAGCGCATCAGTCGCTCCACCGGCTCCCGTGCTCGGCGTACCAGCGGACGGTGTCCTTCAGGCCCTGGTCGAAGGCGACCTCGGGCCGGTAGCCGAGCGCGCGCAGCTTGGAGTCGTCGAGCGAGTAGCGCCGGTCGTGGCCCTTGCGGTCGGTCACGTACTCGACCATGTCCCAGTCCTTGCCGCAGGCTTCGAGCAGGCGGCCGGTCAGCTCCGCGTTGGTCAGTTCCGCGGTGCCGGCGATGTGGTAGACCTCGCCCGCCTCGCCCTTCTCCGCCACGAGCCGGATGCCGGCGCAGTGGTCGCTCACGTGGACCCAGTCGCGGACGTTGCCGCCGTCGCCGTACAGCGGGACCTTCTGGTTTTTCAGGAGGTTCGTCACGAAGAGCGGGATGAGCTTCTCCGGGTACTGGCGCGGGCCGTAGTTGTTGCCGCAGCGGGTGATGGAGACGTCCAGGCCGTGGGTGATGGCGTAGGCGCGGGCGATCAGGTCGCCGCCGGCCTTCGCCGCCGCGTACGGCGAGCGGGGCTGCAACGGCGCGTCCTCGGTCCACGAGCCGATGTCCACCGAGCCGTAGACCTCGTCGGTGGAGACCTGGACCACCTTGCGCGTGCCGGCTCTGAGGCAGGCGTCGAGCAGCGCCTGGGTGCCGAGCACGTTGGTGCGCACGAACTCGGCGGCGCCGTCGATAGAGCGGTCCACATGGGACTCGGCGGCGAAGTTCACCACCAGGTCGTGGCCGGGCACCACCTCGTCGAGCAGGGCGCCGTCGCAGATGTCGCCGTGCACGAACGTGTGGCGCACCTCGTCGAGGTTGCGCCGGTCGCCGGCGTAGGTGAGCTTGTCGAGGACGGTGATCTCGGCCCGGTCGTCCACGCACATGCGCGCGTACGCCGAGCCGATGAACCCCGCTCCCCCGGTAATCAGAATCTTCATGAGCTCGACTCCATCGAGCTCATGAATTTCATGCTGTGTCTAATTATTCTCTCACTACGTTCGATCATGGATTTGGACCTTGCTGTGATCGCCCAGCACGAGGCGGTGGGCTCGGGGGGTGTTCGGGGCGGGGGTGACCTGGACGTCGTGGCCGATGAGTGAGGCCTCGATGCGCCGCACGCCCTCGATGGAGGCCCTGGGCAGCACGATGGAGTACTCGATCTCGCTGTCGGCGATCACGCAGTCGGCGCCGATCGAGGTGAAGGGGCCGACGTAGCTGTCGGCGACGCGCGCGCCCGCCCCGATGACGGCGGGCCCGACGATGCGCGAGCGTTCCACGCGGGCGCCGGGCTCCAGCCGCACCCGTCCGATGAGCTCGCTGTCCAGGCTCTCCCCCTGTACGGCAGGCTCCATCGACTCCAGCACCAGCCGGTTGACCTCCAGCATGTCCTCGACGTTGCCGGTGTCCTTCCAGTAGCCGGTGATGGTCGTGGACTCCACGTGGTAGCCCCGGTCGATGAGCCACTGGATGGCGTCGGTGATCTCCAGCTCACCGCGCCAGGACGGCTTGAGCTCGGCCACCGCCTCGTGCACGGCGGCGGTGAAGAGGTAGACGCCGACCAGGGCCAGGTCGCTCTTGGGGTGTTGCGGCTTCTCCTCCAGGCTCTTGACGCCGCCGTCGGGGTGGAGTTCGGCGACGCCGAACTGGCGGGGGTCGCCGACCCGGGTCAGCATGATCTGCGCGTCCGGCTTTTTGGCCATAAATCCGGACACGATGTCGCTGATGCCGCCGACGATGAAGTTGTCGCCCAGGTACATGACGAAATCGTCGTCGCCCAGGAAGTCGCGGGCGATCAGCACCGCGTGCGCCAGCCCGAGCGGCGCCTCCTGCCGAAGGTAGGTGACCTCCAGCCCGAACGCGGAGCCGTCGCCGACGGCCGCCTCGATCTCGGCGTGCGTGTCACCGACCACGATGCCCAGCTCCCGGATGCCCGCCGCGGCGATCGCCTCCAGCCCGTAGAACAGGACCGGCTTGTTGGCGACGGGCACCAGTTGCTTGGCCGAGGTGTGGGTGATCGGCCTGAGCCGGGTCCCCGACCCTCCGGCGAGGACGAGTGCTTTCACGGCTAGTAGGCCCCTTCTCCACGGGTGACGACCGACCAGGTCTTCCAGAGGATCTGCAGGTCGAGGATGAGCGACCAGTTCTCGACGTACCTGAGGTCGAGCCGTACCGACTCCTCCCAGGTTAGGTCGGAACGGCCACTGACCTGCCACAATCCGGTCATACCCGGCTTGACGACCAGGCGCCGGCGTACGTCTATGCCGTACCTGGCGACCTCTTCCGGCAGCGGCGGGCGCGGGCCGACCAGCGACATGTCCCCGGCGACGACGTTGAGCAGCTGGGGCAGCTCGTCGATCGAGTAGCGGCGCAGGAAAGCGCCTACCCGGGTGATCCGTGGATCGTTCCTAATCTTGAAGAGCACGCCGTCGAACTCGTTCTCGTCGAGAAGCGTGTCTTTGAGTTGTTCCGCATTTACCACCATGGTCCGAAATTTCAGGACCTGGAAGGTTGTGCCGTCCCTGCCCACCCGGGTCTGGCGGAACAACGCGGGCCCCGGACTGGTAAGCCGGATCGCGAGCGCGATGCCCAGCAGCGGAATCGACAGCAGCAGCACGGCGAGCGCCGCGACCACCCGGTCGAAGGCGTTCTTCACCACCCGTCTGGCCCCGCCGAACTCCGGATGCTCCAGGTGCAGCAGCGGCATCCCGGCGACCGGCCGGATGCTGATGCGCGGGCCGGCCACCTCCATGAGCGCCGGAGCCACGAACAGATCGGTCCTGGCCGTCTCCAGGCTCCACGCCATCCTGCGCAGCGTGGTCCCGTCGAGTTCGGGACAGGCCAGCACCGCGACGGCGTCCGCCCCGACCTTGGCCACGACGTCGGCCACGTCGGAGAAGGAGCCGAGCACCGGCGTCCCCTCGAGGTCGGCGTCCATCGCGCCCGGCGGCAGGCACGCGCCCACGACCACCATGCCGTGGTGCGGCTGGCGGCGGAAGGTCACCACCAGGTCGATCACGGCCTCCCGGTGGCCGACCGCGACGACGTGGCGCATGTAGTCGCCGACCGCCCGCCTGCTGTGCAGGCGTTTGCGCATCCGGTAGCGGAAGAACAGCGTGGCCATGATGGCCAGCGGCAGCGTGGCCATGACGAAGCTTCTCGCGACGGCCGTCTGGGTGGCGTAGGCGCCGATGGCCACCGCGGCCATCAGCCCGACACCGCCGTTGAACACCGCGCGGAACTCGTCAGTGCCCTCGCCGTGGGCTCGCTGACGGTACGCGCCGCCCAGCATCAGGGCCAGTGGCCAGGCCACCAGCAGCCCGACGCCCAGCGCGAACTCCTCCGCCGGAATGTACGCGCCGAAGCCCAGCCGTACCCCGAACACGAAGGCACAGCAGACCACCGCGCAGGCGACGTCGCCCAGTAATAAGAGCCGTAGATACGCCCGCGTCCAGATACTGGATGCGTGACGCGGCACGGCATGGAGGAGCACGACATCGGACTCCCCTATCCCCACCCTCATAACACCCCACCTGCAACTCTCGGCACCGCAATAACGTGACGTTCCTTGAAGCGCATGGGTTTACCCACATCCCACATGAACTCAAGGGCGGCGGCCCCCACTAAAGAGTAAAGATCGATTCCATGCTGGGGAATAACGCACTATGTCCACAATCGGACGCCAGGGCGCAGATTTCAGACCTTGACGGAACGGTCCAAAGATGCAGCGAGGAACAGGAGAAATGTCTGTTTGACCACTGGAAACCCAGCGATAGGGCCAGAATTCAGGATCTAGTCATACTCAAGATCTGGCAATGCGGACGGCGGATCCGGACTGCGCCACACGACCACAACCCCGTCGTGCACCGACTCGGCCGCGACGGTCAGTCGGTCAAGATCGAAATCCGGCAGATAGCGCAGGCGCGCAAGGAACGTGGCATCGGTCGCCGACCTCGGCACGACGCAGCCCTCGCCGTCACGATCCAGCAGGATATAGAGGACGTCGGCCCCGGGCTCGGTGACAACCCTCACCTCGACCACGTCCTCCCACGCCAGCGCTTCCACGCTGCCGTCGGCGTAGTGACGGGTGACGCCCTCCTCGGTTACGTACACGTAGGAGTCCGGCATCGGGTTGCCGTGCATGGGCGCGATTCTCGCGACTCGGGACCTCGTCCCGCAAGGGTCTGCGCTTATACGTGCTTATGGGGCCATCGTGAACCGTGTGCCGGCGATCATGGGCTGTCGACCAGCCCCAGCGTGGCCTCGAACGCCGTCACCATCTCCTGCGGCGCCGTCAGGCACCACGCCTCGGCGACCAGCTCCCACAGCTCGTCGGCGTCGATCCGGTCCAGGTGCACCACGACCCAGCCGAACCGCCCGGCCGTGAACTGCACCTCGAACACCTCGGGCCGCTCGGCCACGAGCGCGAGCTGCTCCTCGATGGTGGCCTTGAGCCCGACCGTCCGCGTGCGCTCCCACAGGTAGCCGAAACCGCGCCCGCGGACCTTCGTGCTCGTCCACTCGCCGCCGTCGCCGAGCTCGTGCTCGGGCAGCCGATGGAGCAACTCCAGGAACTCGTCAACGGTTACGCCCATGCCCACAGGTCTAGCAGAGCCGCCCGACATTTGCCGGATCGAAGGCGAGAAGCACCCTTTGTCACCCTGAGCCCCCTGGTAGATGCCCCGAGCCTGGCCCACCGGCGAGCCTGGGACCGGACCGGCGACCGCGACCGCCTGGCTAGCACGTCGTCCACGCCAGCGCCGACTCCTGGTGCGCCTGGCGCATCCCGGCCTGTGGCGAGCTCAAGCTGGTCGACCTGCGGTGGGCGGAGGTTCGCCAGCGGCACGGGGCCACGACGCGGTAGAGCCCGAGCCGCGCGACACCCCGAACTTCGCCATTGGGGATTTATGGCAGTCAGTAGGCTGGGGGCATGTCGGCTCCCCGGTTCGGAGTCCTGGGGCCGTTGGAGGTCAGGGGCGAGGACGGCGCACCCGTCGCGCTCGGCGGCCCGCGTCCCAGAGCGTTGCTGGCCCTTCTCCTGCTGGACGCGGGCAGGCTGGTCAGCACCGAGCGGCTCATCGACGGCCAGTGGGGCGAGAACCCGCCGGCCGGCGCGGTCAACGCGATCCAGGCCCAGGTCTCCCGGTTGCGGCGGCAGCTCCCGCCCGACCTGATCGAGTTCCACGGCAGCGGCTATCGGCTCGCGGTCGACCCCGACGACGTGGACGCCCACCGCTTCGAGCACCTGGCCGCCGAGGGCCGCGCGCTGCTGGCCGCCGCCCAGCCCGAGCGTGCCGCCGCCACGCTCCGGCAGGCCCTCGCGCTGTGGCGCGGCCCCGCCCTGCCGGAGGTGGCCCACGCCGGCGCGCAGGTCGCCCGCCTCGACGAGGTACGGCTGGCCGCGACGGAAGACCTGATCGAGGCCGAA
Organism: Nonomuraea endophytica; assembly: GCF_014203235.1. Lineage (GTDB taxonomy): Bacteria > Actinomycetota > Actinomycetes > Streptosporangiales > Streptosporangiaceae > Nonomuraea > Nonomuraea endophytica. The sequence goes on from NZ_JACHIN010000001.1 coordinate 946,260, forward strand.
CTGGCACTCCCCGCGGGCACGTCAGTCGGTTCCCTGCGGCAGCTCGTCTCCGCGCACCCGTTGCGCGAGCGGCTGCGCGGCCAGCTCATGCGCGCGCTGCACGCGGGCGGCCAGCAGGCCGCGGCCCTGGAGGTCTTCGAGGAGGGACGCAGGCTGCTGGCCGACGAGCTGGGCGCCGACCCCTCGCCGGAGCTGGCCGAACTCCACCTGGCGATGCTGCGCGCCGTCGCCCCCCGCGCGAGCCGCAGGCTGCCCGCTCCCCTGACCAGCTTCGTCGGCCGCGAGGCCGAACTGGACCGGCTCGCCACCCTCACCGACCGGCTGGTCACGATCACCGGCCCTGGTGGCACCGGCAAGACGCGCCTGGCGTTGGAGTCCGCCCGGCGGGGCGGCCGGGACGTCTGCTTCGTCGACCTGTCGGCGGTGGCCGACGACGGGCTGGTCCCGCACGCGGTGATGGGCGCGCTGGGCGTGCGCGAGACCGGGCTGGGGCTGCTCCAGCCGCAGGACCCCGTCGAGCGGATCGTGTCCGCGCTGGCCGACCGGGACCTGCTGCTCGTCCTGGACAACTGCGAGCACGTGGTCGCCGCGGCCGCGCTGCTGACCAGGCGGCTGCTCGACGCCTGTCCGAAGCTGTCCGTGCTGGCCACCAGCCGCGAGCCGCTCGGGCTGACCGGTGAGGTGCTGGTCCCGCTGGCCCCGCTGGCGCTGCCGCCCGCCGGGGCGGCGCCCGGCGAGTGGACCCGGGCCCCGGCCGTGCGACTGTTCACCGAGCGGGCCTCGGCGGTGCGCCCCGGGTTCGAGCCCGGCCCCGAGGTCGTGGAGATCTGCACGGCGCTCGACGGCTCGCCGCTGGCCATCGAACTGGCCGCGGCGCGCCTGCGTTCCTTCACCGTGGCGGAGATCGCCGCGCGGCTGGCCGAGCACGGCCGGTTCAAGCTGCTCTCGCGCGGCGACCGGACCGCCGCGGCCAGGCACCGGACGCTGCACGCGGTCGTCGACTGGAGCTGGAGCCTGCTCAGCGAGGAGGAGCAGGTGGTGGCCAGGCGGCTGAGCGTGTTCGCGGGCGGGGCCGGGCTGGAGGCGGTCGAGCGGGTCTGCGGCGACGGCGAGGTGCTGGCCGACCTGGTGGACAAGTCGTTCGTGGAGGCGGCCGACGGGCGGTACCGGATGTACGAGACGGTCCGCCTGTTCTGCGCGGAGAAGCTGGAGGAGGCCGGCGATACCGCCCGGGACGTGCATGCCGCCTATTTTCTGGAACTGGTGCGGGAAGCCGACCCCTGGCTGCTGCGGGCCGAGCAGCTCGACTGGCTGGCCCGGCTCTCCGCCGAGCAGGCCAACCTGCAGGCGGCGCTGCGGCATGCCGTCCACCACGATCCCGGGATGGGGCTGCGGCTGGCCGGGGCGCAGGCGGCCTACTGGTTCCTGAGCGGGCGGCGCGGGCAGGCAGCCGCGTCGGCGCGGGAGCTGCTGGACCAGGTGGGTGAGCCTCCGGCCGAGCTGGGTGAGGAGTACGTGCTGTGCGTGCTGCTGGCCGTACCGGATGTGCGGCAGGAGCAGTGGGCGCGGGCGGAGGCGATCATGAACACGCTGGACCGCACGCTGCGCTACCCGTTCGGCACCGTCCTGTGGGGCATGGTCGCGGGGCCCGGCGGCGCCGGCGTCGAGCGGCGGCGGCGCGAGCGGATGCTCGGTCCCGAGCCGTGGAGCAGGGCGGTGTCCGTGCTCGGCGAGGCGCTGATCCACCAGCTCGACGGGCGGCTGGCCGAGGCCGAGCGCGGGCTGGAGTCGGCGCTGGCCAGCTTCACCGCCGTGGGCGAGCGGTGGGGCATGGCGCAGGGCCTGGAGTCGCTGGCGACGCTGGCGAGCTGGCGCGGCGAATGGGCGCGGGCGCGCGAGCTGTGGCAGCGGGCCCTCGACCTGCTCGGCGAGCTGGGCGCCGACGACGAGGTCGTGGACATCCTGTGCCGCCGGGCCGGCGGGCTGCTGCGCGAGGGCGACCAGGACGCGGCCGCCGCCGACCTGGCCAGGGCCGCCGAGCTGGCGCGCACGACCGGGCGGCCGGCGACCGTGGAGTTCACGCTGGGCGAGCTGGCCGACGTGCGCGGCGACCTGGCCGCGGCCCGCGCACACTACGAAAGCGTGCTGACCGTCACCCAGCCCGGCGTCTACGTCACCGAGGGCCTGCGGCCGTTCGCGCAGACCGCTCTGGCGCGCCTGGCCGTGCGGGACGGCGACCCCGAGCGGGCGCGCGCGCTGCACGCCGAGGCGCTCACCGGCATCTCGCGCTCGCTGGCCGGCGACCTGGCCACCGTGGTCGAGGGCCACGCCGGCCTCGCCCTTCTCGACGGTACGGCGGAGCGTGCCGCCTACCTCCTGGGCGCGGCCGTGGCGCTGCGCGGCATGGCCGTGACCGGCGACCGCGCCGTGGCCGAGGTGGCCGCGGCGGCGACGCTGGCGATCGGCGCCGAGCGGTTCGCCACGCAGTACGCGAAGGGCGCGGCGCTGAGCAGGGACGAGGCGCTGACAGTGCTGTCGTGACCGTCAGCCGGCCGTCGCCGGACTGTCAGCGCCCCCGCCGAAGCTCGTGGACATGAAGAACACCAACGTCCTCATCTCCGGCGCGAGCATCGGCGGCCCCGCCCTCGCCTACTGGCTGGCTAGTTACGGCTTCAACGTCACCGTCGTGGAGAAGTCGCCCGAACTGCGCTCCGGCGGCCAGGCCGTCGACTTCAAGGGCGACACGCACCTGCTCGTGCTGGAGCGCACCGGCATCCTGGAGGAGGTGCGGCGGCAGCAGACCGGCGGCACCGACCAGCACATCGTCGACGCGAACGGCCGCGAGCTGGCGGTCATCCCCGGCTCGTTCACCGGCGGCGACCTGGAGATCAAGCGTGGCGACCTGGCCCGCATCCTGTACGACATCAGCGCGAAGGCCGGCGCGCAGTACGTCTTCGGCGACTCCATCACCTCGCTGACCGAGACCGGGGGCGGCGTGCACGTCACCTTCGAGCGGGGCGCACCGCGCACCTACGACCTGGTCGTGGGCGCGGACGGCATCCACTCCAACGTGCGCAGGCTGGCCTTCGGCCCCGAGTCCGACTACGTCACCCATCTGGGCCACTACTACGCGCTGGCCGACCTGCCGGAGCGGTTCGAGGGGCCGGGGCAGATGTACAACGAGCCGGGCCGGATGCTGGCCACGGGCGGGCCCAAGGCCGGGGCGATGTTCGTCTTCGCCGCGGGCGAACTGACCTATGACCGCCACTCCGCCGCGGACATGAAGCGGGTGCTGCGGGAGAACTGCCGCGGGATGGGCTGGCGGAGCGCGGAGGTCCTGGCCGCGGCCGAGGACGTCTACCTCGACTCGATCAGCCAGGTCCGCCTGGACCACTACGCCAAGGGCCGCGTGGTGCTGATCGGCGACGCCGCCTATGGCAACACGCTGGGCGGATTCGGCTCCGGTCTGGCGATGGTCGCGGCGTATGTGCTGGCGGGCGAGCTGGCCTCGGCCGGCGGCGACCACCGGACCGCCTACCAGGCCTATGAGGACGCCTTCCGCGACTACGCCAAGATCGCGCGCAACGGCAACGCCGGGCGATACCTGGCGCCGGCCACCAGGCGCGGCATCAGGATGCGCAACTGGATCTTCAAGTACCGCTTCCTGCTGGCGGCCATGACGAAGATGGGCGACAAGGCGGCCACGGACATCGAGCTGAAGGACTACTCCAGCCTGGTCTAAGCCTCACAGGCGCTCGGCGTCGGCGATCACGTGAAGGACGAACTCCGCGGCCTCGCGGTGGCGCACCGCGGCGGGCGGGCCGCCGCGCCAATAGGCGAGGGCGTCGCGCAGGAAAGGGTGCCAGCGGGCGTCGAAGACGTCCAGCGCGTACTCGCCCGCGGCCTCCTTCGAGATCACCCCGCCGGTGGCGATCGTGTGGTGCAGCCGCGGCGGTCCCAGCGCCGTCCAGGCCATGCCCGTCTTCCGCGCGACCAGCGACGGCTTCGCGCGGCGGGCCGTCCGCTCCGCCAGGCCCTTCCAGTAGCCGCGCAGGTTCGCCAGGTTCCATTCCTTCAGCCGCGCGGGCTCCGGGTCGAGGCCCAGCTCGGCGGGTTCGGCGCCGCGTACCGGGATGCCGTGTTCGCGCAGGATCTTCCAGGTGACCGGGTTCACGTCGAAGGCGGCGCCGGCCCTGAAGTCGGAGCCGCTGTGGGAGGCGACGGGCCTGATCAGGGTGACCGGCCGGGTGAGTTCCTCGCGGGGGACGAACACGCCGTTGACGGTGCCCGGGATCGCCCAGTTTCCGCGAGCCAGCTGGCGCAGGCCGTCCGGGGTGTTGGCCGTCCATTGCAGGGCGCGCAGGCGGGGGAGGCTGACCGTGCCCTCGGTGACGGCCACGAAGTCGATGTCGCTGCGGCCCCGGCGGAAGGCGCCGAGCGCGGTGGAACCGACCACGTAGAAGCCGGTGATCCGGCCGGGGAGCAGGCGGTCGGCTATCGAGACGTAGCGTCGGACCTCCGGCACGATCATCCGCGCGCCGCCGCCTTGCGCAGCCTGCCGCGTACGGCCCGCCGTACCAGAGGGCCCATCTCGTCCAGGACGCTCACCAGCACGGCGAGCTGTTCGAGCGAGTCCAGCGCCTTCGCGGCGCCGTCGGCGTCGACCCCCTCATACAGTTCCAGTCCGATGAACGCGGCGGCGACCGAGCGCGCCAGCCCGGACACGTCCACCAGCTCGGCCAGCGGCGTCTCGCGCAGCACCCGCGCCAGTGTCAGCTCCAGCTCCACGACCCACAGGTTGAGGCCGGCGGCGGTCGCGGGGGCCAGCTTGTCGTCGGTCTGGCTGCCGGCCAGCAGTTGCGCGAGCACGGCGACGTTGCCGGACTCCCGCTCCTCGTCGTGGATGGCGCGGCCGAGTTCGAGCAGCTCGCCCAGGGTCGTCACGGCGGCGAAGCGCTCGCGATAGTGGGCCACCCGCTCGGTGGAGCCGGTCTCGCACGCCTCGGCGAGCAGTTGGTCGACGCTGCCGAAGTGGTAGAACACCAGCGCCTGGTTGACTCCGGCGGTCGTGGCGATCGTGCGGGCGGAGACGCCGGCGATGCCCTGGGTGCGTAGCGTGGCCAGGGCCGCGTCGAGCAGCTTGGCGCGGGTGGTGGTGGACATCGGCAGCGGCACTCCTCTGTGGGTTTCCCAGGGTAGATGGGGCTGAGCGACCGCTCAAGTCAGCGCCTGTGATGGGGTATATCCGTATAAGTCGGCAGTAGGGGGGATATTTCTTGACAGGGATAGAGCTGCGGGAGTGGCGGGACGCGGACGCCGCCGCGGTGCTCCAAGCCTTTCAGTCCGAGGACATGCGCAGGCAGGCGCCTTGGCCGATGATCACCCTCAAGGACGCCCAGGGCTGGATCGCCGCCTGGGAGGGGGTCGGGCACGCGTTCGCCGTCACACTGGACGGCCAGGTCGCGGGCAACGTCGCCGTCACCGGCATCGACCGCCACCTCAACGGCTGGGTCTCCTACTGGACCGTCCCCGAGGCCCGCGGCAGGGGCGTGGCCGCCATCGCCACCTCCATGCTGGCCGAGTGGGCGTTCAAGGAGCGCGGCCTGTTCCGGCTCGAACTCGGCCACCGCGTCAACAACCCCGCCTCCTGCAAGGTCGCCCTCAAGGCCGGATTCCTGGCCGAGGGCATCGAGCGCGCCAAGCTCAGCTACGACGGCGTCCGCTACGACGTCGAACGCCACGCCCGCCTGGCCACCGACTAGCGCAGATCCTCCAATAACCGGTCGAGCAGCCGCACCGCGGACCCGGCCACCTCGATCGTGTACTCATCCAGCAGGACGAGCGCCTCCTCCACCGTCGGCACGCTTTCGCGCGGCAGCTCGACCAGCGGCTCGTCCTCCACGATCGCCTCGCCGTCCACGCGATACACGCCGTCGGCCACCGCGACCGAGACGGCGAAACGCACCTCCCGCCCGTCGGGCAGCGTGAACACGGTGCCCGCGACCGCGCCGGCGGGTGGGGCGAGATAGGTGAACGGGGCGCTCCGCACGAACGGATGACGCAGTTCGGCGAGGGTTCCCGCGGCCCGGCTCAGCGCCGAGAGCAGGGCGGCCGCGGCCAGACTCTCGCTGTCCACGCACCCGAGCGTAGATCAGCGCCGTCACTCCCGCCACCTGATCCCCTGGACAGGATTGTCTGTTTGTCAGACAATCCTGGTATGCGCAATGGTCCGTCCGCCGTTGTCGGCGCCGCCGTCCTCTGGGGTACGGCAGGCACCGCCGGCCTCCTCATCTCCGCGGACTCGGTGGCCCTGGCCGCCGCCCGCCTGGTCATCGGCGGCGCGGCGCTGGCCCTGCTGGCCTCGTCGGAGCTGAGATCCGCCCTGCGTCCGGGCCTTCTGCTGGGGGCGGTGGCGGTGGCGGCGTACCAGCTGTGCTTCTTCGCGGCCATCAGCCGCACCGGCGTCGCGATCGGAAGCGTCGTCGCCATCGGCAGCGGCCCAGTCTTCACCGGCCTCCTCTCGTGGCTGCTCCACGGCCAGCGCCCCAGCGCACGCTGGTCGGCCGCCACGACCGCCGCGATCGCCGGCTGCGCCGCCCTCATCGCCGGCGGCGGCGCCCAGGCCGGCGGGCAGGTGCTCTCCGGAATCCTGTTCGCCCTGCTGGGCGGCCTCATCTACGCGTACTACGCGGTCACCGCCGCCCGCGCCATCTCCCAGGGCCTGCCGTCCAACGCCGTGATGGGCGTCATGTTCGGCGGCGCCGCCGTCATCGTCCTCCCCATCCTCCTGTGGCAGGGCGTCGGCTGGCTCACCACCCCAAGCAGCCTCGCCGCCGTCCTCTACCTGGGCCTGGGCACCACCGCATTCGCCTATTTCCTGTACGGCAGAGGCCTCCGCACCACCCCGGTAGCCACAGCCGCCACCCTGGCGCTGGCCGAGCCTGCCGTAGCCGCCCTCCTGGGCGTGGTGGTCCTGGGCGAACGCCTGGCCCTGCTCTCCATCCTCGGCCTGGCCCTGCTGGCGATCAGCCTGGTGACCGTAGCCCTCCCCGAACCCCGTCCGGTGAGCCGCTAGAGTGCCAGGGTGCCGTTCAGACCCGTGTCCACCGTCGACGCGCTGGCCGGAGCGCTACGCAGCCGAATCCTGTCCGGCGAACTCGAACCCGGCACCCCACTCCCCGAACAGGAAATCGCCGCCACATATGGCGTGGCCCGCCCAACGGTTCGCGAGGCCTTGGCCGTACTGGTCCACGAGGGCCTGCTCCGCCGCGAACGCAACCGCAGCGCCCAAGTCCGCACGGTAACGCTCGACGACCTGAACGACCTGATGTACGTCCGCCGCCCCCTGGAAGACCTGATGGCCAAGGCGTTGGCAGGCAAGAGAGTAGAGGCCGCCGAATCCGCACTGGCAAAGCTGGAGTCCCTCCCAGAAGAAGCCCCATGGTCGGCCATAGTCGCCGAACACATGGCCCTTCACCAGGCACTGATAGAAGCAGTAGGCAGCCCCCGCCTGGACCGCCTATACAACGCCCTGGCCGCAGAAACCCAGCTCGGAGTAGTCCGCCTACGCGACGTCTACAAGGACCGCGACCGCCTGATCACCGAACACCGAGCCCTCCTGGACGCAATAGCGAACGGCCCAGCAGAGGCAGCCCAAGCCGCAGTAGCCACCCACCTCAGCCACTCCTGTGGCACCTAACAAAAGCAAGGTCCTCCGCTCCGCTCCGCGCGCTCTTCCAGTCGGGCCAAGCCCCGACCCCTGAAGGACCTCCCTCCGGTCGGACGCCCTGCCCAGGCCCACCCGTTGCCCAGCTAGGTGGTTGGCCAGTTGGACCCCACCCTGATCCAATGGGCCTCGCTCCGCTCGGACGCCTTGATCGTGCGCACCTCCGGCGCGCGGCTTGCGCATTCCGCCATCACGTTCATGGGTCGAAGAACCAAGCACCACCGCCGAAGGCACGAGACCCCTTTAGACACCTCGGCCCAGGCACTCCCGCCGACAGCTCTTCATGTCGCGCGATAAACACAAGCTCAACCTGCGGACGCGCGCGGACTGATCCGTACCTCCAAATTGGCATCCAGAGCCCAAGCCGGCCGCCCAAGGACCGGCAACGTCGGAACGGTGCCCCCTTCTTCGAACCGGGCCACGACAGACAGTGTCAGGCCCGCCGCACGAGCCAGTTCACTCTGACTCCACCCACGAGATTCCCGCATCTCTCTCACCGCCCGACCAAGTTCAAAGGCGAGACGGGCAGCGTCGTAGGCTTCCGCCGCCCCAGGCTCAGACAGCCGTCGCTCCCGCAGATCAGCCCAAGCGATCCGCTCAGTCATCACCACTTCTCGCCCGCCGAGTGAGCCTCACTTCGCTCGTGCGCACATTCCCCCGAAGGTGCTGGCACCGCCAGGCAGGCAATCTGGGCCGCCTCAGTAACGCTCAACCCAGCCCAGCGGCACTCCCGGGACGAACAGCCAGATACCGCCAGCCCAGGATCCCGTACCAGATCATGATCGGCAGGAGAAGCACATACCCAACCCGCTCCAGCGCCACCGTAGGCCCGCCAACCCCGGTCGTCCAAGGAAGCGCAACCGCGACCAGCCCGGCAACCGCCGCCCCCACGCCAACCACCCGAAGCCAAGCAGGCATAGCAAGCCCCACAGCCCCAGCAACAGTGGCAGCAACCCACAGCAGCCCGGCAAGGTTGACCATCCACTTGGCAGTAAGCAGCACCGCGAACGCCACAGTGGCAACGCCCGGAGCCGCAGGGCGGGCGGCCAGTTGGGTCATGGCCAGGTTCCCACCGTCATGAAGCAACCCCGCCAGCCCCGCACCCGCCAGCAGACCACCAGCGAGAATCTCCAAATACGTCCGGGCCGAACCAGCCGCCACAACCAGCCCCGCCGCGAACAAGCCCAGCCAGCCCAGCACATCAAGAGCCAGCTCAGCCAGATGCAACCCAACCTGCATGCGTACGGCGTGAAGCACACCAGCGGGGTCAGCCGGACTCAGGGACAACCCCGATGGCACCACAACAGCCGCACCAGCGACCATGGCTACCAACGAGGCCAACAACAGCGCGCCAATGAGCCGGCCGCGAGCGTTCGAATCGGTCATGTCGGTGACGGTAAAACTCTGCCGCAGGGACAGAGTCAACAAGCCGGGAGAGGCAACGCCATGTGGCGGATCGGCAAACTGGCACGCATGGTCGGCGTCTCCGAACGCACACTGCGCCACTACGACAAAATCGGCCTGCTCATCCCCGCCGCAGTCGACCGCACAACCGGCTATCGCTGGTACGGCGTGGCCGAGCTGTCCCGGCTCGAACGCATCCGCGGTCTACAACGCCTCGGCCTCCCCCTACGCCAGATAGCCGACCTCCTGGAAGCCCCCGAAGCCCAGCTGCGTCAAGCGCTGACCGACATAGTGACGAACATCCACCACGACATTGCCGCCCTAGCCGCCACCGCAGCCCAAGCCGAAGACCACCTCACCACCCCAATGTCGATCCTGCCGCAGGAAGCGAAAGTCCCCCCACGCCACTTACGCGTCCGCCACCTGCACCTCAACCACCCATCCGAACTAACCACCCTCTGCCCATCACCACCCGAAACCCTGCTGACCTGGCTCCGAGAACAACCCACAGGCGCCTTCCACGCCGCGGTAACCACCGATCAGGTCGGCGACGTCATCACCCTGCCCACTCGCACCGTGGTCCGAGCCGTCGTCCCATCCTCAGCAGACGTGGTCCGCGCCGGGCAAGACCTGTTCGCCTGGCTAAACCGCCACAGCCTCACCATCGCGGGCCCCACCCTGGAAGACCACCTCACCGACGCCGACGGCACCCAAGCCACAGTGCTCGAGATACCCGTCACCGCCGCCACCCCGTAACCCTGCCCAGACCCACGATCGACCGAGCCGCTCAGCCCAAAAGCCGAGACCTCAAACCCGGTTGACTCAAAGGCAGTACGTGTCAGCCCAGCACGCCTGGATGATCGGCGCGTTGGAGGCCAGGTATCCAGCCGCGTACAAGCATCTGGACGCCACCAGCGAGGATCTGCTGCCGTTCGCCGCCTTCCTCCGCGAGATCGAGAAACAGATCTATCCACAGGAACGGCTGAACAAGGAGATCGGTCACCGCGCCGCCCGACCGGCCCGCCATCATCCGCCTGGTCGGCTCCGTGCAGGCCGAGCAGACCGATGAAGGGAACGAAGCCCGCCGCTACACACGGGTGGCCGCCCACTCAGCCACTTCGGGGGCGAAAGGCCGACAATCCTCCAGGACGGAAAAAGCACGAAAGGTAGTAATCCCTCACCGCGCACAATAGATCAATCTCCCCCAAAAGCCATTCCCCACACGATCGATCCAGCCTCGCACCACCCCGAGCAAAGTTATCCCCAGACCTCCGCCCAACCGTGTACCCGCCACCTCGGGTGTGCGATTATCGCACCATGAGCACCCTCGACTGGAACGACATCGGGGATCGGGTTCGCGAAGCTCGGCTGGCCATGCAGTTGTCACAGGAACAGCTGGCCCAGAAGACCGACCTCGACAGAACCATGATCAGCAAGATCGAGGCCGGTACGAGGCGGCTTGACGCACTGGAGCTCTCTCGGCTCGCACGTGCGCTGGACTTGCCTCTGGGTCATTTTCTCAATGCGCCACCAGCGGTGATGTCCCATCGAACACCTCTGGCCGAGGACACCACGACAGTCGCCACGCAAGCCTCCTATCGCATCGACAGCACACTGGCTTCGTGGATAAGAGAGATCCGGCTTCTCATCTCGCTGAACATGCTCCAGCCGAATCCCATCAGGCAGTACCCAGGCAAGGTCGACGGACCTCTTACGGCCGCGGCGGCCGCGCGGTGGCTGAGAACCGAGCTCAACCTGGGAAGCAGCCCCATCGACTCCATGGCCGAGTTCAGCGAGAGGTGCGGTCAGTACATTCTGGTAGTTGACCTGCCGGGAGACGGGGCGTCGGCAGTGGACGGCGACATAGCCGCAGCGGTGGTAAGCCTCAATGGCGACCCCGGCCGTCGACGCAGCACCGCCGCCCATGAGCTTGGTCATCTCATACTGGGCGACGAATACTCGACAGATATAGCAGTCAGCGCCTCCCGGGTGGAACGCGAAAACATGGTCGACACCTTCGCCGCAGAGCTGCTTTTGCCGGTGGAAGCGATCAGGCATGCCGTCGGCGGCAGAGACGCGCCAGATCGGTCCATGCTCGTACGGCTGGCGGCCGAATACCGCACCTCCTGGAGCCTCACCCTTCGGCAAGCTCGAGCCGCGGAGGCCATAACGCCGAGCGAGGAGAAGAAGCTGCGACCATGCCTACCCACCTTCGCGGAGTTCCGAGACTCCCTGGGCTGGGCGCCGCAGCCCGACCTCGATTCCATCCGTGTGCCTCCGAGCCTCGCGCACGCCGTGATGACGGCGTACCGACTTGGTCACATCAGCAGCGATCGAGCACTGGAATTAATGCACGGGCAGCTCAGAAATTCCACGGACCTACCACCGAGGCTCGAAGAAGATGAGACTCCGTGACGGCCGCGACATCGGATGACCCGCTCCCCCGCTGGTGGTCGACGCCATGGTGCTCCACCACTTCGCCAAGTCCGACCGTCTCGACGTGCTCGGCGTCAGCGTCTCCACCATGTCGACCACACACATCGTCGCCAGGGAGGTCGACAAGTACTCCAGCGAGTATCCGTCGCTGCGATCCATTACCGATCTCGAATGGCTGCGCATCCTGCCGCAAGATACCGACGAGGAGCTGATCGCCTTTGGGCAATGGGTCGATGTGCTTGGTGCGGGTGACCACAACCTGGGCGAAGCCAGCGTCTTCACCGCTGCCGAGATACAGCGCCTGATCGCCATCACCGATGACCGCGACGCGACCAAGGTCGGCCGAAAACGCGGGCTTGAGGTGCACGGCACGGTCTGGCTTCTGACGCGACTCCACCGGCTGGGCAAAATGACCCTTGTTGAAATCTGCGGCCACGTGGACGCCTTGCGACACTCCGGTATGCGTCTTCCCTGCACCGGCCGCGACCTTGTCCGGTGGGCACGCGAGCGCGGGCTTCTCTAACCGAGCACGCGCATCCCCTCGATCATCAGCGCCCCACCGGACGTCAGGCCAGCAGGGCAGGAGACGCCGGCGACCCGCGACGAGATGTCGCCGGTCAACCGGCTCTACGCAGAAGCCAGCCGCTACACGTGTCTACGCCTCGCCGGAGGTCAGGCCGACCGGGCAGGATACGCCGGTGCCGCCGATGCCGCAGTAGCCGTTCGGGACCTTGAACAGGTACTGCTGGTGATAGACCTTTGCTTGGCGCAATAATTCTTGCGGAGGTCACCATGGCGCAGATCCCCGTCGTCTCCTACGCTCGCATCTCCGCCGACGTCAGGCGGGATGAACACGGAGTTCAGGACCAGCACAAGCTCAACCGCGAGACCGCTGCCCGGCTCGGATGGAAGGTCGTCCACGAGTACACCGACAATGACAAGTCGGCAGCGAAGGCGGACGTCGTCCGTGACGACTTCGAGGCGATGCTGAAGGCACTGCGAGCCGGTGAACTGCCAGACGGCACGGCGGTGCAAGGCGTCGTCATCGTTGCCGAAGACCGGCTGGCCCGTCGCCCCGGCGACTACGAGCGCTTCGCGGAAGCGATCACCTACCAGGACGGGCGAGTCTTCGCCGATGCCCGTGGTGCGAAGGACCTCTACAACGAGGACGCCGAGAGCATGGGCCTGTTCGGTGCGGTGATCTCCAAGATGGAGGTCCGCAAGATGCAGCGCCGCATGCGTCGCTCGCACCGGACCCGCGCCGAGCAAGGCATGCCCGTCGGCGGCACTCGGCCCTTCGGCTGGAAGCCTGACCGCCTGACGCTGGACCCCGTCGAAGCGCCTCTGGTACGGCAAGCCGTACTCGATCTGATCTCCGGCCGCTCGCTCTACTCGATCGCCGAGCAGTGGCGCAGAGACGGAGTGAAGACGTCGCTCGGCAACGCTTGGACGCCGAGTTCACTCAAGATCACAGTCAACAATCCGCGCATCTGCGGCTGGCGAGAGATCAGCAAGGAGCTGGTGCGTGGGGCCGACGGCAACCCAGTCGTTGGGCAATGGGAGGCGATCGTCACTCCCGAACAGTGGATGGCCGTCAAGAGCATCTTCGATGCCCGCAAAGGCCACTACATCCACCGCGACGGACGCATCGGCCACGTGCTCGCGCGGGACTTCCGCGAGCCCAACTACCTGCTGACCGGCTTCCTCCGGTGCGGTCGCGCCAAGGATGACGGCTCGCTCTGCAACACGTCCCTCCGCGTGACCCACAGCAAGGACTGTGTGCAGCACATCTACATCTGCCCGGGCAAGACCGTGGGCGGCTGCGGCGGGCTCGGGCGGCGCGGTGACATGGTGGATCTCTACATCTCAGAAGCGGTGCTGGCCAAGCTCGAAGAGGCCCAACTCGCTTCCTCCGATGAGCCGTCCGACTGGCCGAAGCAGGACGAGTACGACGGCGCGAAAGACCGCCTGGACGTGCTCAGGACGCAGTGGACGATGGGCAAGGTCAGCAACGACCTGTTCTTCTCCACCGCTGCGGAACTGGAGAAGCAGATCGCCCGTCTTCGGACCGAAGCCCAGAACTTCACCGCATCGATCCAGAGGCAGCGAAGCCGCTCGCACACCGATGTCAGCGAGATTCGACGGCGCTGGTTCTTGCCCGAGGAAGAGGGTGGACTGCCTCTCACCGTGAAGCGCACGTACGTCCGCGAGGCACTGCATGCGGTGATCATTTATCCCAGCGGTAAGGGTCGCGCGAAGTTTAACCCTGACCTGCTTGAGCCGGTCTGGCGCGAGGGCTGACCACAGGACGTCCAGGACGTCTTCGAGAAACTGTGGCCTTACTCGTCGGCCACAGCTCACTTACCTTTCTGTCTGTGCAGCCGCATGTAGCCGGACGTCTACGGACACCGCCGTACGCCACTGGATGCCAAGGGACGTCTCCTCAGGAGCCCCCGTCGGGCATGTGGCCCGCATACCCAGGCGATGATGGTGGTAGAACCGATCTACGCACAAAGTCTCCGTTCCCCGCACGGCACGACACAGCGAGCATCTCGGCGAACCGTCTCAGGCGCATCAAGACTCCGGGCACAACACGACTTACTGAATACCGATGATCCGTCGGAGGGCCCCGGCCCGGCGGTAGGTGTCCACACGTAGAGCGCGCCACCAACACTCTCGCCGCACTCCACCACTGATCTTCTCGCTGCTGCGCACCACGCCGACAGCTCACTTTCTGCTGCCCGGCGTCGGTGTGCTCGTCGCGATCGTCCGGCGATCGGTGACTCCACCCTCTCGGGAAGGAGGCCACCTGGACCCTGAAACCCTCGCGTCTGCCCAGGAGTGGGGCAGACGCCAAGCCACCCGCTCTCCTCGCTGGTCGGAGGAGAAATGGCAACGCATCGCCACGATCTTCGGGGTGAGCGTCGCCCCTGGCACCCGGCCCGACGACACACGCGGGAGGGATGCCGCATGACCCTGTCGCCGGACATCATGGCCGCGCTGCACCGTGCGGCCATGCCTGACTTCGCCCGCTGGCAACGCATGGTCTACGCCACGGGTGGCTGTGCACAGCCTGTGCGGTTGCACGGAGAGCGATTCACTCTGGACCGCCGCACGGGTGAAGTGCTCGACGTGTACCGAACCGCTGATGAGCCGACCGGATACCTGCTCACCGCCTGCGGAAACCGCCGTGCCTCCCGTTGCCCGGCCTGCTCGGCGACCTACAAGGACGACACCTACCACCTGATCATCTCTGGCCTACGCGGCGGCAAGGGCGTGCCAGAGGAGGTAAGCCAGCACCCCCGCGTCTTCGCCACCTTCACCGCCCCCTCCTTCGGCGCAGTCCACGCTCACCGGCAGTCCGCGCCATGCCGTCCGCGTCGCGATCGACCGGTCTGTCCACACGGGCGGCCTGAGGGGTGCGGGCAACGTCATGACCGCGACGATCCGCAAGTGGGGCAGCCGCTCTGCGTCGACTGCTACGACTACATCGGGGCCGTGCTGTGGAACGCCCGCGCCGGTGCGCTCTGGAGAGAGTTCACCAAGGCCATGCCGTCCACCCTGGCCCGCCTGCTCAGCATCACTCGCGCCGAGCTCCGCCGTACGGCTCGGCTGTCGTACGCCAAGGTCGCCGAGTACCAAGCTCGCGGCCTGGTCCACTTCCACGCGGTGATCCGCCTCGACGGACCGGACGGCCCGACCGACCGCCCTCCCGAAGAGCTCACGGTCGAGCTGCTCGACCAAGCCATCCGCCAGACAGCCGCACAGGACGCTCAGTGGGGCAGGCAACTCGATATCCGCCCGGTGTACGTCTTCAACGAACTCGACGGCGTCAGCGATCAGCGCGTGGCTGCCTATGTCGCCAAGTACGCCACCAAGGGGGCTGAGTCGGCAGGGACCGTAGATCGCCCAATTCGCCAGTCCTGGGAGATCGCCCGGCTTCCCGTCACCGAGCATGCTCGTCGCATGATCTACACCTGTTTCAGCCTGGCCGAACTTCCCGACCACAGGGACCTGCTGCTGCGGCAGTGGGCTCACATGCTCGGCTACCGAGGCCACTTCTCCACCAAGTCCCGCCACTACTCGATCAGACTCGGAGACCTACGGCAGGCACGCGCGGACTTCCGAGCCGAACAAGCCCGCCTCCTGACCGGGCTGACGCTCCCCGCCGAGACGCTCACAGTTGCCGAGTGGCGCTACGCCGGAAACGGCCTCCGCAACGGTGAACCCTTCTGGACGAAGGTAGCCCGACAACGCATCGCCACCGCCCGGTTGATCGCTCGCCAACGAGAGACCGACCCCGCTTTGACCATGGCGGAGTGTGCAGCCGGCAGAAGTCCCTCAGAAGCAGTCCTCAATACCTAATTGCGGACCATTATCACATGTTAAATATCGCACAATTCTACGACCACGATTCGATGCTGTTTTAGCTCCTGCGCCGCCTCCTTCCAATCCGAGTCGGCGCAATTTACAATGACCGACTTGTGTTCGTCCGAGATAACTACAGCCACAAATTTATGATCAGAGGGATCAAACGCTCGTAAGCCGTCCGGAATCTCCAAATAGGAACCCTGATCATCTTTGCTTATCTCAACCTTTTGCACGTGACGGGGATCAGCCTGAGTGCGATGCAGGTGCAGAAAGAAGCGATCGCCAACCCCCGGTTGCCCTTTGAACGAGCAATACTTCTCGTATTCATCAAAGATGTGCCACGAGCTATCGAGAACGACAACCCCGTGCGCTTCCACGTGCTCCAGAAATTCGATTGCACTATTCACGCATGCGTCCGTAACATGCTCAGCCTTCCCGTTGGAAACGATGAGCACATTAGTGTCGATCACGACACGGTCTGGGTGCTTCAAGCCGACTTCTCTTCGATTGCTCGCCTCCGCGCTGCTCGACTCATCGCAGCGGCTTCCTCGAACTGGTTCCCGAAGAAATCCTTCGGCCAGTTCGTGATGTTTCCAAACAAGTCCAGCGTCAACTGGCTGATCGTAGAAGCAGACCCATCAGCATGACAGAAGTAGAGGAGACAGTCTTCCGATTCTAGTGTCACTCCTCTGCCAATCTCCTTTTCAGCGAGTCGGCGTTGCAGGCGCATGAGAAAATGCTCGGAATGACTCTCTACCACTACTTGAATGTTTCGAACCTTTGCGGCCTCGATCACCACATCTGCTAGCCCGCTTTGTACTGCTGGGTGTAGATGGATCTCGGGTTGCTCAAGAAGAACGGTAGAGCCTTCCGGCGCATATGCCAAGAGGACCAACACGGGTAGCACCTGGCTAACCCCAAAGCCTACATCCGTGAGAAGCACTGGCGTACTGCCCTGAGACCGTCTTACTTGCACTCTATAGAGAGTACTTCTGTCATCCACAGACTCCACTGCAAAGGAATGGATTAGGCCGAGCTCTTGAAGCCATATAGCCACATGCTCTTCGACAGTGATCAACTTAGTGCGACGAGGCCCGTCCTTGCGAATTGCAAAGCCGCGCGCATTTGTTTTTCCGTCAGACTGGGAGGCGATAAGAGCCTCGACCGCGAGCTCGCCTCTCCTACCTACATCGACAGGTCTACCACCCGACCAGATGTACTGCCGCGCCGGATCCTGCCTTAGGGGACCGAGATAGAAAATCCTGCCGCAGAGGTTCTCAAACTGAAGCTCTAGATCAGACAGGAAGGCGGCATTCTGATAATACGCTCGCACCTGATCTGGGAAACTGTAGAATTTTCCGGGCGACGGCAATGGCCAAGGCCTACCAGACACGCGCTTGAATGGGTAGCTATTAGAATCTAGCGAGTATTCATCTTTTCCGCCCCTGCGCGTCAGTGAAAAGCGAAGGTCGCCGAGACCATACTCGACACGCTGCACAACAGGGAAAGATCTCAGTTCTCGAACTAGGACTGAAAGACTCAAGTCGCGACTAGCGGCGATGGCATCTCGCTTCTTCGTCTCGGTATTTCGGATCTCGAAATCCGAATCTTCTTGCCAGCCAATGTCGATACCAACTGTACGCTCGGAATCATGCTGAAAGGTAATATCATTGAAGGTTCCGAGGCTGACAAGAGAGGCCGGTCCGCCCAGGTCGAAGACGCGGCCTCTATCCGCAGACTCGGCGGTCTGTTTGAGTAGCAACAAACTCTGCAGAAAACTAGTCTTCCCAGAAGAATTGCTGCCAAAGAAGGCAGTTATTGGGCCAAATTTGATGAAACCACTATCTTCCCATGCCTTGAAATTTTGAAGCCTGAGATTCGTTATCATCCGACCTTCGCCTCCAGTGCCCATGGAGAGCGCCCATGGTATTACAGATCAGTACTCTAGTAGTTGGAGATCGCACCGTCACTGATCTGTCGTCGTGGCGGCCCCATGCCCAACCTTCGGGCGGAAGCGACTCTGATCTTGACCGGCGTGGACCGCGTCTCTCACAAGACGTCCTACTGAGCTGCTCAAACACCTTTGCGAAACCCCGAGCGGCGACCCCCGCCAGTGCCGAATGGCTGACTGCCCAGCTTGCTGGAGGGTTGAGATATTGCTGGCTAGGATCACGCCATATGGAACCCACCGCCGGTGTCCTCTACGTCGTCGCGTGCGCAGCGCCTCCGGCTGCCGGCCTCCACAACCTTGTCAGCCTGGCTCAGAACGCAGGGTGGACGGTCCACGTGGTGACGACACCGATGGGTGAGCGGTTCGTGAACGTGCCCGACCTTGAGCGGCTCACCGGCGACCAGGTGCGTAGCACCTACCGGATGCCCGGCGAACCCAAGGGGCTGCCTCCCGCCGATGCCGTGATCGTGGCGCCCGCCACATTCAACACGATCAACAAATGGGCTACCGGCATTGCCGACACCTTCGCCGTCGGGCTCCTCTGCGAGGTCATGGGCTTCGGCGTGCCGATCCTGGCAGTCCCGATGCTCAAGACCGCACTCGCGCGGCATTCGGCCTTCGCTCGCAGTGTGGAAGCACTCCGGGACATGGGCGTCCAGGTCATGTTCGATCCCGATGCCCCTTCGGATGCGCGCATGCCATCCTGGGAACAGGTGATGGAAGAGCTGCAAGCCGTAGTCGGGGGGCGACAGGCGCAGGAGTGATGCCATGGATGCCCGGCGAGAGATCGGCGAGAAGATCGCCCGTGCCCGCCGTCGTCGGGGTCTGTCGCAAGCCGTACTCGCTGGCCTGGTTGGCCGATCGGAGAGCTGGCTCAGCCAGGTAGAGCGCGGGCAGCGGGATGTGAGCAACCACGCGGTCATTACCGCCTTGGCCGAGATCCTCGGGCTGAGTGTCGATGACCTCGCCACGAAGAAGAGCACCACCATGACACGCTACGAAGCGGCAACCGGCATCCGCCAAGCCATGCTCGGATACGACGGGCTCTCGGCGATGATCGATCATCGGCTGGCAGGCGGGTCCGTCGAGAGCATCCTGTGGCTGAGACATGAGATCCGCCAGGTGAACCGCCTCTACCAGGCAACCCGCTACGACGAGGTGGGCAAGCGCCTCCCCCGCTTGATCATCGCTACCGAGCTCGGTTCGCGGCACGCACCTTCGCGGGGTCGGCGGGCCTATCACTCCCTGAGATCCCTCACCTACCACTGCACGACGACCACGCTCCGCCGTGTCGGGGAACCCGAACTTGCCTGGGTAGCAGCCGATCGGTCACTGGCTGCTGCGCAGGCGGCAGAGCGACCACTCCTCGCTGCCGTGAGTGCATACCGGCTGGGATACGTCCTCGTACGGCTGCGCGAGATCAGCAAGGCTTTGGAGGTGGTCCGCCGGGCTGGCGAAGCACTGCGCAGAACTCCAGGAGCCAGGACACGTCCGGTCCTCGGCGGCCTTCACCTCGTCGCCGTCACCGCTGCGGCAGCGGCCTACGACCAAGCCGGGATACGGCAGCATCTTGACGAAGCACGGCAGGTAGCAGAAACCCTCGGCGAAGATCGCAACGACTTCTGGACCGCGTTCGGAATGACGAACGTGATCATCCATGAGATCTCAGCGGCAGCGGACTCCGGCGACTCGCGTACGGCAATCGCCGCAAGCGAGCGCCTCGACCTCTCCACCCTCGCACCTGGCCTTGTTGGACGCCGCTCTCAGATCCACCTCGACCTCGCCCGGGCATACGCGGTCCAACGTAAGGACGCCGCCTCGGTCAACATGCTCCTGGAAGCAGAGCGCCTCTCTCCTGAACTCGTCAGGTACGGCGGTCGCCCGCGCGACCTGCTGACCCAACTCCTCAAACGCGAACACCGCGCCAGCACACCGCAACTTCGCCCCCTGGCCCAGCGCGCAGGCATCATCTGACCCGCACTTTTGTGCGGCTTCCTTGGCTCCACAAGAGTGCGGGGTCCGCTGACTCTGACCGCCTACGGTGCTTCCTGACACGCGATACCGCAGGTCAGGAGGCCAATCATGCTGGTGATGGAGCCGCAACCCCCGCTACCCTCGCAGGCACTCAGCGCAGCCCAGGACCTTCAACACGCGCTGGACCGCCACGGAATCCCCACCGACGTGAACGACGGTTACGGCCTCGCAGTGCTGTCTGTCTGGTCGGGTCTGCTCGTCTGGTGCGATGAGCGCCTCTATTGGTGGCGCACAGGCTGGGCCCCCAAGGGCAGACGGGCGATCTATGCCTGGCATTCAACCCTGGAGCCAGTCCGAACCGCTCATCGTGTGGCGCTGCGATACGCCGACCTGCGGGCCTCGCGCACCTTCTCGGAAACCGAAGAACCAGCATGTCGATGACCGCTGGTGAGCTGGCCAGAGAATTCCCCGATTGGGAGATCCAGGATGCCGCTGGCGGTGGCTGGTATGCACTCCGTGCCGTCCCTGCCCCACAGCACACTGGTCTGTCGAACGTCCGGTGTGGGCGAACCCTGGAGGAACTCAGCAAGCACCTGGCGGCTGAAACCCGCTGGCCTCTTCGCGTGAACAGACTGCGCGGCGTGGCCCGAAAGGATCGCGACCCGTCACCCGAGGTGCTCGATGGCAACCCGACCCGGAGCACAGGGCCGCCAGGCCCGAGCACCGGAAGCGGGGCGGCAGAGCTCTTCAAGACATAGGAAGCCCGCTGCTCGGGACCGACCGCCCGTGTGCGGCGGCGGGCGCGTACGGCCCCCCAGGGCCGCATGCGCAAGCCCGCCAGGCCGCTAAGCGGGCGGGCGGTCCCGAGGCGAGCGCAGCGAGCCCTTGACCCTGTAGAGAAGATTGTCGCCGCAGCTACTGGGGGCTACCGGCCTGGCGCTCAGGAGGAGCGGCCCAGGGCTGTCGCAGAAGCCACTGATCGTAGTCGGCCTGGATCAGCTCCAGGCCGTTCACCCGATCATCGCGATCGGCGAAGAACCGCTTAAACGCTAGGAACAGTGCCTCGACGGCAACAGCGTTCTGTTCCTCATTCGTCGGCCAGAAACAGGGTCTGCTCGCCGAGTCGGGGAAGGCGAGCATGAGAACCAGGGCCTGCCAGACAAGGTTGTTACCCCCGCCGACCTGGACGATCAGCCACTCCCTGCACCCTTGCAGCAGTGTGCCGTCACTGCCCGCGTCGAACCCCGCGACGTACGTGGTGAGCAGCCGATATGAGCCGTCCAAGCCGTACATCCCCGGACGGATACGAATGCTCTCCAAGTGCTCGCGGGGTTCTTGCGGAAACCTGGACTCAGGCTTCACCAGACGTCAGCCCCACCGGACAGGCGACCCCAGTCCCGCCTATCCCGCAGTACCCGTTTTTGTTGCGGTGGAGGTACTGCTGGTGGTAGTCCTCGGCGAAGAAGAACTCGGGGGCTGGGGCGATCTCGGTGGTGATCTCGTCGTAGCCGGATGACTTCAGGACGGCCTGGTAGGCGTCTCTGGAGGCCAGTGCGGACTTCTCCTGCTCGGGCGAGTGGTAGTAGATCGCCGAGCGGTACTGGGTGCCGACGTCGTTGCCCTGGCGCATGCCCTGGGTCGGGTCGTGGTTCTCCCAGAAAACCTTGAGGAGCTCTTCGTACGACACCTTCGCCGGGTCGTACACCACGCGGACGGCCTCGGTGTGGCCGGTGGCGCCGGTGCAGACCTCTTCGTAGGTGGGGTTCTCGGTGTAGCCGCCCTGGTAGCCGACCGCGGTGGTGTAGACGCCTTCGGTCTGCCAGAACTTGCGCTCGGCGCCCCAGAAACAGCCGAGGCCGAAGTCGGCGATCTCCAGCCCCTCCGGGTACGGCGGAGCCAGCGGAGCGTCGAGTACGGCGTGCCGCGAGGGCACCGGGATCCGGGCGGAGCGCCCCGGCAGGGCGTCCTCCTGACGGACCATAGATGTCTTGTTGCTGCCGAACAGCCAACCCATGGTGCACCTCCTGGTCTCCACGATACAGAGACGCCAACAGTTAAGACCGCCTAAATAGTCCCACATAGTAGTACGCATTTGTGTTTAAGCATGTAATGTCCGAAAATGGGCTACATGCCTGACGAGAAGCGTGGTGTGTTGTTCGGGGTCGCGGCCTACGCGATGTGGGGACTGTTCCCCCTCTACTGGCCGCTCCTCAAGCCCTCGGGGGCGCTTGAGATCCTCGCCCACCGCATGGCCTGGTCACTGGTGGCCGTGGTCGTCATTCTCGCGGTCAGGCGGCACTGGTCGTGGTTCAGGGAGTTGCTGAAGCAGCCCAGGAAGCTCACCCTGCTGGCCCTGGCCGCCGTGATCATCACGGTCAACTGGGGCACCTACATCTACGCCGTCAACACCGGCCACGTCGTCGAGGCAGCCTTGGGGTACTTTATCAACCCGCTGGTCAGCGTGTTGTTCGGTGTGCTGTTGCTGCGCGAGCGGCTGCGGCCGTTGCAGTGGGCGGCGGTGGGGTTCGGCATGCTGGCCGTGGTCGTGCTCACGCTCGACTACGGACGGCTGCCGTGGATCGCGCTCACGCTGGCCGTCAGCTTCGGCGTGTACGGGCTGGTCAAGAAGCAGGCGAACGTCGGCGCCGCCGAGAGCCTCACCGTCGAGACCCTGGTGCTGCTCACGCCCGCCCTCGCTTACCTGGTCTACCTGGAGGCCTCGGGCCAGGCCACGTTCGGCCACACCAACCCGGGCCACGCGCTCCTGCTCGCCGGAGCGGGACTGATCACCGCGGTGCCGCTGCTGTTCTTCACCGCCTCGGCCATCAGGGTGCCGCTGAGCACGATCGGCGTCCTGCAGTACATCGCGCCGATCCTGCAGTTCCTGTGCGGTGTGCTGATCGTCAAGGAGACCATGCCGCCGAGCCGCTGGATCGGGTTCTCGATCGTGTGGCTGGCCCTGTCGGTCTTCACCTACGACAGCATCAGCGCCGCGCGGGCCAACCGGAAGCGGGCCGCCGAGCTGGTCAAGACGGCGGCCTGACCGTGCTCGACGGCATCTACGCCGGAGAGGAGCAGGTCTTCCGCTTCTATCCCGACGGTCTCGTCCTGGATGTTCTGGTACGGCCCGCCGCCACCCCCCAGAGCGGAGCGCTCATCGCCACCTGGCTCCGCCGGGAAGACCCTCCGGCCAGCGTCCACACGGCCCGCTACACGCGCGACGGCGGCGCGTACACCTTCGAGACCAGAGGCCACCTCAGAGACGAGCAGGTCGTCGTCCAGGTCACCAAGGCAAAGGACCATCTGGTCGTCGACCGCCGCGACGGCGGTCGACCGCGCCGCAACCTACGCTTCGACCGTATTTTTCCCTGAAATAACCCGAAAAATCAGCCCGAGCGCTCCACCACGTAGTCGCACAGAGCCAGAAACGCGTCCTTCGCCGGGATGTTCGGCAGGCCCGACAGATCGGCCCGCGCCCGGTCCACCCACGCGTCCAGCTCCGCACGGGCCTGGGCCATCGCCGGGTGCGCCCGCAGCAGCGTCAGCGCCTCCTCAAGGTCCTCCTCCGCCACCGGCCCCGACAGCAGCGTCTTGAGCCGCGAGTCCTCGGGCGAGGCCAGCAGGTAGAGCACCGGCAGCGTGCGGATGCCCTCGCGCAGGTCCGTCCCGGGCGTCTTGCCCGACTCCGTCGAGGTCGAGGCCACGTCGAGCAGGTCGTCACCGAGCTGCCAGGCCACCCCGATCGCCTCGCAGGCCCGGCTCAGCCGCTCCTCCACGCCCCTGGGCGCGCCCGACAGCAGCGCCCCGAACCGCCCGGAGGCGGCGATGAGCGAGCCGGTCTTGTCGGCCAGCACGTTGATGTAGAAGGAGACCGGGTCGTCGCCGGCCCGCGGGCCGATCGTCTCCCTGATCTGGCCCTGCACGAGCCGGGAGAACGTCTGCGCCTGGACCCTGATCAGGTCGGGGCCGAGGTCGGCCAGGAGGTCGGAGGCCTGGGCGAACAGGTAGTCGCCGGTCAGGATGGCCACGGTGTTGTCCCACCGGGCGTTGGCCGACGGGGAGCCGCGCCGTACCGGAGCCTCGTCCATGACGTCGTCGTGGTAGAGGGAGCCGAGGTGCGTGAGCTCGATCACCACCGCGCCCGGCACGACGCCGGGCGCGGACGGATCGCCGAACTGGGCCGCCAGCAGCAGCATCAGCGTGCGGAACCGCTTGCCGCCCGCCTCGATGAGGTGCTTGGACGCCTCCGTGACGAAGGCGTCCTCGCTCTCGACCGACGAGCGCAGCAGTTTCTCGACCGCGTTCAGCCCACTGGCGATGTCCTGCGCCAACCGCTCGTCCTCAATGGGCAGATCAACAACCGGTGGCGCGGACATAGATACCCCTATCTAATGAACAGGCCGGACGCAGCCTGGTTGGCGATGTCGAGTGCGGGCTGCGGGAAAAGCCCGACTCCTACCGTAACCAGCAGCGCGACGCCGATGACCACCGCGGTGCCCATGCTGGGCGCGACCACGGTGGGGCCGTCGGCGGCAGGCTCGCTGAAGAACATCAGCACGATGACGCGGACGTAGAAGAAGGCCGCGATCGCCGAGGCGATGACACCCACGACGACCAGGCCGGTCATCCACGCGCCCATCGAGTCTCCGGTCTGTGTGCCACTGCTCACGGCAGCCGCGAACACGGCATACTTTCCGAAGAACCCGCTGGTCAGAGGGATACCAGCGAAAGCCAGCAGGAAGAAAGCGAACACACCGGCAAGCAGCGGAGATCTCTTCCCGAGTCCGGCCCAGCGGGACAGATGACCCGCCTCGCCGCCGGGGTCGCGCACCATGGTGACCACGGCGAACGCGCCCACGGTGGTGAAGCCGTAGACCAGCAGGTAGAACAGGATCGCCGACAGCGAGGCGGCGTTCTTCTCCGCGGCCTCGAACGTCGCCATCACGCCGATGAGCAGGAAGCCCGCGTGCGCGATCGAGGAGTAGGCCAGCATGCGCTTGATGTCGGTCTGCGTGATCGCCAGGATCGCGCCGACGATCATCGTCAGCGCCGCGACCACCCACATGACCGGACGCCAGTCCCAGTCCAGGTTGCCCAGAGCCACCCAGAACACCCGCAGCACCGCGCCCATGGCCGCCACCAGCGTGCCGGAGGCCATCAGGGCGGTGATCGGCGTCGGGGCGCCCTGGTAGACGTCCGGCTTCCACGCGTGGAACGGCGCCGCACCGATCTTGAAGAGCAGGCCCACGCCGAGCAGCGAGAAGCCGAGCAGCAGCAGCGGATCCATGAGCGAGCCGGTGGACATCGCCTGGCTGATCCCGGGCAGGCTGACCGTTCCGGCGTAGCCGTAGATCATGGCCATGCCGTACAGGAAGAAGGCCGAGGAGAACGCGCCGAGCAGGAAGTACTTCAGCGAGGCCTCCTGCGACAGCAGGCGGCGACGGCGGGCGAGCCCGCACAGCAGGTACAGCGGCAGCGACATGACCTCAAGGGCCACGAACATCACCAGCAGGTCGTGCGATGCCGCGAACAGCAGCATGCCGCCGACGGCGAAGAGCACCAGCGGGTAGACCTCGGTGTGCGCGCCACCGCTCGTCTCCGCCTCCTCCTCATCCGCACTTCCGGGTACGGCCGCCGCCGACGCGACGAAGTGCCCGTCGTCGTTGACCATCAGCACGGCGCCCAGCGAGAGCACCAGGATGACGCCCCAGATGAACAACGAAGGGCCGTCCACCGCGACGGCGCCCATCGCCGATGCCGTGGTCGGCACGCCGCCCCTGGCCACCTGCACGATGACCAGCGCGAACGCGCCGATCAGGCTCAGCAGCGAAAGCGGCACCTGGATGGACTTGCGCAGGTAGCGCGGCGCGAACGCCTCCACCAGGACGCCGATGCAGGCCGCGCCGAAGACGAGCAGCAGCGGCGCGAGCTGCCCGTACTCGATGGTCGGCGCCTCGAAGCCGTTCACTCTCCGGCCCCCTTCTCAGCGATGGCGGGGTTCTTGACGTCCACGTTGGTGAGCGTGTGCTGCACCGACGGGGTGATCACGTCGAGCAGCGGCTTCGGGAAGAAGCCGAACCCGATGATCAGGGCGACCAGCGGGGCGAGCACCACGACCTCGCGGACGTTGAGGTCCTTGAAGCCCTTGACGGACTCGGCCGTGGGGCCGTTCAGCGCCCGCTGGACCATCCACAGGATGTAGACGGCGGCCAGGATGACCGCCACCGCGGAGACGATCGCCGCCACCGCGAGGCCGCCGGATCCGAACGCCTGGCTGGAGTACGTGCCGACCATCACCATGAACTCGCTGACGAACGACGACAGCCCCGGCAGCGACAGCCCGGCCAGACCGGCGACCAGGAAGAACCCGGCCAGCACCGGCGCGACCTTCTGCACGCCTCCGTAGTCGGCGATGTACGGCGAGCCGCGGCGGGAGATGAGGAAGCCCGCGACCAGGAACAGCGCGCCGGTGGCGAAGCCGTGGTTGACCATGTACAGCGCGGCGCCGGACTGCGCGACCTGGGACATCGCGAAGACGCCCATGACGATGAAGCCGAAGTGCGAGATCGAGGTGTAGGCGATCAGGCGCTTCATGTCCGTCTGCCCGATGGCCACGATCGCGCCGTAGATGATGCTGATCACCGCCAGCACCACGATCGGCATCGTGAACGCCTTGGCCGCCTCGGGGAAGAGCTCCAGGCAGAAGCGCAGCATGCCGAACGTGCCGACCTTGTCGAGCACGCCCACGAGCAGCACGGCCGCGCCCGCCGGAGCCTGGGCCGCCGCGTCGGGCAGCCACGTGTGCACCGGCACCAGCGGCGCCTTGATGGCGAAGGCGATGAAGAATCCGGCGAACAGCCACTTCTGCGTGGCCGGGTCCTGGATGGCGCCGACGAGCTCGGGGAACATGAACGTGCCCTTGCCCGCCGCGAAGTACAGCCCGATGACCGCGACCAGCATGAGCAGGCCGCCGAACAGCGAGTACAGCAGGAACTTCACGGCCGCGTAGGACCGCTGGGCGCCGCCGTAGGAGCCGATCATGAAGTACATCGGGATCAGCATGGCTTCGAAGAAGATGTAGAAGAGGAAGATGTCGGTCGCCGCGAAGACGCCGATCATCATCGTCTCCAGCACCAGCAACAGCGAGAAGTAGGTCTTGACCGACCTCTTCGGCGCGATGACCGTGCCGTCCGCCGTCTTCACGCCGTCCGCGTCGTTCCACGAGGCCAGCACCACGATCGGCACCAGCACCACGGACAGGGCGATCAGCACGAGCGCGACGCCGTCCACCCCGACGCCGAACTTGACCCCGAAGCTGGGGATCCAGTTGTACTCGGCCACGAACTGGAAGCGGTCGCCGCGCGGGCTGAACTGCACCGCCATGACGAGCGTCAGCACCATGACGACCAGGGAGACCAGCAGGGTCACCTGCTTGGCCAGCTTGTCGCTGCCCTTGGGAAGAAGGGCCACCACGACCGCGCCCAGGACGGGCACCGCCATGAGGATGGGGAGCCAGGGTGACATCAGATGTTCCCAACGAGGAGCAGGGCGCCGGCCAGGAGGGCCGCACCGAACAGGATGGACAGCGCGTACGTTCTGGCGAAGCCCGTCTGCAGCCGCCGCATGCGGCCCGAGGTCCCGCCGATCGCCGCCGCCAGCCCGTTGACCAGGCCGTCGACGCCGCGGTTGTCGAAGAAGACGGCGATCCTGGTCAGCCACTGGCCGGGGCGCATGAACAGCGACTCGTTGAGTGCGTCGCCGTACAGGTCGCGCCGGGCGAACACGGTCAGGAACGAACCGCGCGGCGCCAGGACCGGAACCTCGGACTTGCCGTACTTGTACCAGGCGAAGCCCGCGCCCAGGGCGACGAGGGCCAGCGACGACAGCCCCACCGTGGTGGTGCTGAAGAGGTGGAACTCGGGCAGCCGCTCAGGCAGGCCGACCGCCGGGGCCAGGAACTTCATGAACCGGTTGTCGCTGATCAGGTAGTAACCCAGGCCGATCGAGCCGAGCGACAGCAGGATCAGCGGCACGGTCATGACCGAGGGCGACTCGTGCGGGTGCGCGTCCTTGTCCCAGCGCTTCTCGCCGAAGAACGTCATGAAGATCATGCGGGACATGTAGAAGCCGGTGATGCCCGCGCCCAGCACGGCCAGCCAGCCCATCCACTGCCCGTGCTCCATGGCCGTCTCCATGATCCCGTCCTTGGTGTAGAACCCGGACAGGAACGGGAAGCCGATGATCGCCAGGTAGCCCACCATGAAGGTGGCGAAGGTGATCGGCATGAGCTTGCGCAGCCCGCCGTACTTCCTCATGTCCACTTCGTCGTTCATGGCGTGCATGACCGAACCGGCGCCGAGGAACATGTCGGCCTTGAAGAAGCCGTGCGCGATGAGGTGCGCGATCGCGAAGGCGTACCCGGCGGGGCCGAGGCCGGCGCCGAGCATCATGTAGCCGATCTGCGACATCGTCGAGCCGGCCAGGCCCTTCTTGATGTCGTCCTTGGCGCAACCGATGATCGCGCCGGCCAGCAGGGTCGCGACACCGACGATGGTGACGACGAGCGAAGCCGTACTCGATGCCTCGAAGAACGCGCCCGAGCGGACGACCAGGTAGACGCCGGCGGTGACCATGGTCGCGGCGTGGATGAGGGCCGAGACCGGGGTCGGGCCCTCCATCGCGTCCAGAAGCCAGGACTGCAGCGGCAGCTGGGCCGACTTGCCGCACGCGCCGAGCAGCAGCAGGAGCCCGATCGCGGTCAGCGTGCCCGAGGAGGCCTCGCCCACCTTGCCCTGCAGGTCGCCGAAGGCCAGCGTGCCGAAGGACGTCCAGATGATGAACATGCCGACCAGCAGGCCGAAGTCGCCCACGCGGTTGACGATGAACGCCTTCTTCGCCGCCACCGCGGCCGACGGCTTGAACTGCCAGAACCCGATCAGCAGGTAGGACGCGAGACCCACGCCCTCCCAGCCGATGAACAGCCCGACGTAGTTGTCGGACAGCACCAGCAGCAGCATCGCCGCGACGAACAGATTCAGGTAGGCGAAGAACCGGCGCCGGTCGGGGTCGTGCGACATGTAGCCGATCGAGTAGATGTGGATCAGCGATCCGACACCCGTGATCAGCAGCGCGAAGCTGAGCGACAAGGGGTCGATCAACAGCCCCATGTCAACCATGCCGGGGATGAACTCATACAGATGTACGGCCTGCCGCCGCGCGTCCTCGGAAAGCCCGAGCAACTCCACGAACCCGAGCACCGCCACGACGAACGAGGCGAGCGACATCGCCACGCCCAGCAGGTGTCCCCACTTGTTCGTGATCCGGCCGAGAACCAGCAGAATCGCGGCGCCGAGGAGTGGCAAGGCGATCATCAGCCATGACACACCGATTACGCCGGTACCGACGTAATCGGTGATCTTAACGGGATCCACCAGTCACCCCTCAGTACTTCAGCAGGTTCGCGTCGTCCACGGACGCCGACCTGCGGGTTCGGAAGATCGTCACGATGATGGCCAGACCGACCACGACCTCGGCCGCGGCCACCACCATCACGAAGAACGCGATGATCTGGCCTTCGAGGTTGCCGTTCTGCCTGGCGAAGGTGACGAACGCGAGGTTGCAGGCGTTGAGCATCAGCTCCACGCACATGAACACCACGATCGCGTTACGCCTGATCAGCACACCGAGCGCGCCGATGGCGAAAATCAGCCCCGAGAGGATCAGGTACTGCGTCGTCACTTCGACTCCTCCTCGACCTCGACCGAGTGCTTGATCGCCTCGGCGAGCTTCGGGTCGGCGGGCAGGTGGCCGTGCTCGACGTCGTAGCGCGCGATGTAGCGGTTGACCGACTTCTCGGAGACCGAGCCGTCGGGCAGCAGCGCCGGCATGTCGATGGCGTTGCTCCGGGCGTAGGTGCCCGGGCCGGGCAGCGGCGAGGGCTGGTCGCCCTGGAACCGGGCGCGCGAGAGGTCCTTCTGCGTGGCCTTGGCGGTGAGCCGCTCGCGGTGGGCGAGGACCATCGCGCCGAGCGCGGCGGTGATCAGCAGCGCCGAGGTCACCTCGAAGGCGAACACGTGGCGGGTGAAGATCTGCCCGGCCAGCGAGCGGATGTAGCCGCCCTGACCGGTCGCCGCCGCCAGGCCCTTGGCGTTGCCGAAGACGACGTTGCCGACGGCCAGGATGATCAGCGAGGCGAACCCGATCCCGGCGATCGCGGCCCAGAAGCGCTGCCCCTTCAACGTCTCCACGAAGGAGTCGGAGGAGTCGACGCCCACCAGCATGAGCACGAACAGGAAGAGCATCATGACGGCGCCGGTGTAGACGATGATCTGCACCGCGGCGAGGAACGGCGCGTCCTGCGCCGCGTACAGCACCGACAGGCAGAGCATGACGCCGCCCAGCATCAGCGCGGAGTAGACCGCCTTGCGGCTGAACACCACGCCCAGGGCTGCCGCCACGGACACGACGGCGAGCACCCAGAAAGTGACTTGCTCACCCATTGGTCCGTCCCAGGCGGTAGTAGTCCTCTTCGGTCTCACCGAGCCGCATCGGGTGCGGCGGCTGCTCCATGCCCTGCGTCAGCGGTGCGAGCAGCATCTCCTTGGTGTAGATGAGGCTTTCACGGTTGGTGTCGGCCAGCTCGTACTCGTTGGTCATGGTCAGCGCGCGAGTCGGGCAAGCCTCGATGCAGAGACCGCACAGGATGCACCGCAGATAGTTGATCTGGTAGGTGCGCCCATAGCGCTCGCCCGGGGAGAAACGCCCCTCCTCGGTGTTGTCCGCGCCCTCGACGTAGATCGCGTCGGCCGGACAGGCCCATGCGCACAGCTCGCAGCCGACGCACTTCTCCAGCCCGTCGGGCCAGCGGTTGAGCTGGTGGCGACCGTGGAAGCGAGGGGCCGTCGGCCGCTTCTCCTCCGGGTAGTTCACCGTGACGGGCTTCTTGAACATCGTGTGGAAGGTGACGCCGAAGCCCTTGACGGGGTTCAGCCAATCAGTTAGTCCCACTGGGAACCTCCTTGTGCTGCACCCCGTGGTAGTGCGGCAGATCGAGCGGCGGCACCGGGAATCCGCCGGCGGTCGGCTCGCGGTCCAGCTCTTCGAACTCCGCGGCGATCTTGGCCTTCTCGGCTTCCTTGCGGCGCTGGTTGACGGTGTCGAACCGGGCCCAGATGCCGAGCGCGCCGAGGACCACGATGGCGGTGATCGTCAGGACGACCGCCATGCTGCCCTCGAAGCCGGAGGTCGGTCCCTCCCTGACGTACATGATCGCCCGGACCGAGGCCACGAGCATGATCCATGCCAGGTTCAGCGGGATGAGGACCTTCCAGCCCAGCGACATCAGCTGGTCGTAGCGGACCCGCGGCAGTGAGGCGCGTACCCAGACCACGAAGGAGAAGACCAGGACGAACTTGATGAAGAACCAGAGCAGCCCCCACCAGCCTTCGTCCGGCAGGCCGAAGGGCGCCTGCCAGCCGCCAAGGAACAGCGTGATCGCCATCGCGGACGCGGTGAACGTGTGCAGGTACTCGCCCATCATGATCAGGGCGAACTTCAGCGAGGACGAGTACTCGGTCTGGAAACCGCCGACCAGCTCACCCTCGCCCTCGGGCAGGTCGAACGGGATACGCGCGGCCTCGCCGAAGCCGCAGATCACGAAGATCAGGAAGGACGGCAGCAGCAGCACCACGTACCAGGAGGGCATCGGGATGCCCCAGAACTCCCCGCCCGTGGCCTGCGCCTTGACGATCTCCGAGGTGGACAGCGTCCCGGCGAACAGGAACACGCCGACGAAGGACAGTCCCATGGCGATCTCGTAGGAGACCACCTGAGCCGCACTCCGCAAACCACCCAGCAGCGCGTACGGCGAGCGCGACGACCACCCGGCCAGCACGACGCCGTACACCGAGATGGCGCCCATGGCCAGCATGAACAGCACCGCGACCGGAAGGTCGACGAGCTGCAGCGGCGTCTGGACCCCGAACAGGTTGACCATGCCGGCGAACGGCGTGATCGAGAAGGCCAGGAACGCGGGGATCACCATGATGACCGGAGCCATCAGGTAGAGCGCCTTGTCCACCGTGTTCGGGAACAGGTCCTCCTTGAGGCCCATCTTCAGGCCGTCGGCCACCGACTGCAGCAGGCCGAACTTGCCCGCCCGGTTAGGGCCGATGCGGTTCTGCAGCTTGGAGATGAGCTTGCGCTCGTACCAGACGCCGAACAGGATCCCCAGCATCAGGAAGACGAAGAGCATCAGCGCCTTGACGATGGTGATCCAGAGCGGATCCTTGCCGAAGTCGGCCAGGGTCGGTTCCGTGGCGAGGAGGATCATGAAGCGCTCCCGATCGTGACGATGTCGCCGGACACCGCGCGCAGGTCGCGGGTGACCGAGCTGCCGCCGGAGTTCGCCGGCACCCACACCACACGGTCGGGCAGTTCGGCGATGCGCACCGGCAGCGTGATCGCGTCGCCGATGACGAGCTTGTCGCCGTCGCCCACGCCGATCTCGGCGGCGGTGCTCTCGGAGACCAGCGCCTCGCCCGCGCGGGAGGTGCCCGCGAGGTAGGGCTCGCCGTCCTGCAGGCGGCCGTCGTCGAGCAGCAGGTGCCAGGTCGCCAGCAGCGCCTGACCCGCCTGCGGCGTGCCGGCGGCGCCGCCGCCGACGTTGGGCGCGGCCACGTGGCTGCCGTGCCAGGCGCCGACCGAGCCGAGCTCGCGGCGGGCGGCCTTGGCGTCGGGCAGGCCCAGGTGCACGTCCAGGCGGTCGGCCAGGTTGCCGATCACGTGGAGGTCGCTCTGCAGGCCGGGCACCCTGATGGGCGCCTCGAACGAGCGGCCGCGGCCCTCCCAGTTGACGAACGTGCCGGACTTCTCCTGCACGGCCGCCACGGGCAGCACCACGTCGGCGCGGTCGGTGACGGCGCTCGCCCGGATCTCCAGGCTGACGATGAACGGCGTGTTCTCCAGCGCCGCCAGCGCGGCGGCCGGGTCGGCCAGGTCGTAGGGGTCGACGCCGGCGATGACCAGCGCGTCGATCTCCTCGGCCAGGGCTGCGGCCAGGATGCCGTCGGTGTCGCGGCCCGGCGTGGCCGGCAGCGAGGCGACGTCCCACGCCCTGGCGATCTCCGCCCTGGCGCTCTCGTCCTCGACCGGACGGCCGATCGGCAGCAGGTTCGGCAGCGCGCCGGCCTCGATGGCGCCCCGCTCACCGGCCCTGCGCGGGACCCAGGCGACCCTGGCACCGGTGGCGGCGCTCAGCCGTACCAGAGCCGACAGGGCGCCGGGGGCGGTGGCGAGCCGCTCGCCGGCGAGCACGATCGTGCCCTCGGCCAGCGTGCCGATGAGGTCGCCGATGGCCTCGGCCTCGGCGCCCGGGGCGGTGCGGATGAGCGTGCCGCCCATCTTGGCCAGGCCCTTGGCGGCGAACGGCGCGATCGAGGTGACCTTCAGGCCGTGCTTCTTCCAGGCCTTGCGCAGGCGCAGGAAGACGATCGGCGACTCCTCCTCGGGCTCGAAGCCGACCAGGACGACGGCCGGGGCCTTCTCCAGGTCGGTGTAGGAGACCTCGATGCCCTTGCCGGCGACGGCGTGGGCGAGGAACTGGGTCTCCTCGGCCGAGTGCGGCCGGGCGCGGAAGTCGATGTCGTTGGTGCCTAGCGCGAGCCTGGCGAACTTGGAGTAGGCGTAGGCGTCCTCGACGGTCAGCCGGCCGCCGAGCAGGACGCCGGTCTTGCCCCGGGCCGCGGCCAGGCCCTCGGCCGCGACGGCCAGCGCCTCCGGCCAGGAGGCCGGGACGAGCACGCCCTCCTCGTTGCGGACCAGCGGCGTCTTCAGCCGGTCGGGCTGCGTGGCGTAGGTGAACGCCCAGCGGCCCTTGTCGCAGTTCCACTCCTCGTTCACCTGCGGCTCGTCACCGGCCAGCCGACGGGTGACCCGGCCGCGGCGGTGGTCGGTGCGCTGGGCGCAGCCGGAGGCGCAGTGCTCGCAGACGCTCGGCGTCGAGACCAGGTCGAACGGGCGGGCGCGGAAGCGGTAGGCGGCGCCGGTCAGCGCGCCCACCGGGCAGATCTGGACGGTGTTGCCCGAGAAGTAGGACTCGAACGGCTGGCCGTCGGCCACCCGTACCTGCTCCCTGGCCCCGCGCTCGAAGAAGTCGATGAACGGGTCGCCGGCGATCTGGTCGGAGAAGCGGATGCAGCGCGCGCACTGCACGCAGCGCTCGCGGTCGAGCAGGACTTGCGTCGAGAGCGGCAGCGGCTTGGGGAAGGTCCGCTTGTGCTCGTGGAAGCGGGACTCGCCCTGGCCGTTGGACATCGCCTGGTTCTGCAGGGGGCACTCGCCGCCCTTGTCGCAGACCGGGCAGTCGAGCGGGTGGTTGAGGAGCAGGAACTCCATCGCCGCCCGCTGCGCCTTCTCGGCCACCGGCGAGGTGAGCTGGGTCTGCACGACCATGCCCTGGGCGACCTCGATCGCGCAGGAGGGCTGCGGCTTGGGGAAGCCGCGGCCGTTGCCGGCGTCGGGGATGTCGACCAGGCACTGGCGGCAGTTGGCCGCCGGGTCGAGCAGCGGGTGGTCGCAGAACCTCGGGATCTGGATGCCCAGGAGCTCGGCGGCCCGGATGATCAGGGTGCCCTTGGGGACGCTGACCTGGAAGCCGTCGATGCTCAGGGTCACCAGGGAGGTTTCTACAGCGGTGGTCGTCACTGGTCACCCCAGACAGTGGACTTCTTCGCGTCGAACGGGCAGCCGCCGACCTCGAAGTGCTTGAGGTACTCGTCGCGGAAGTACTTCACCGACGAGTGGATCGGGCTGGCCGCGCCGTCGCCCAGGGCGCAGAAGGACCGGCCGAGGATGTTGTCCGCGATGTCGGTGATCGTGGACAGGTCCTCCTCGGTGCCCTGACCGGCTTCCAGGCGCTTGAGCACCTGCTTGAGCCAGTAGGTGCCCTCGCGGCAGGGCGTGCACTTGCCGCAGGACTCGTGGGCGTAGAACTCGGTCCAGCGCAGCACGGTCCTGACCACGCAGGTGGTCTCGTCGAAGATCTGCAGCGCGCGGGTGCCGAGCATCGAGCCCTTGAGCCCGACCTGCTCGAAGTCGAGCGGCACGTCCATGTGCTCGGCGGTGAAGATCGGCGTGGAGGAGCCGCCCGGGGTCCAGAACTTGAGCTCGTGGCCCGCGCGGATGCCGCCGGCCATGTCGAGAAGTTCGCGCAGCGTGATGCCCAGCGGCGCCTCGAACTGGCCGGGCCGCGTGACGTGCCCGCTCAGCGAGAAGATGCCGAAGCCCTTCGACTTCTCCGTCCCCATCCCGGCGAACCAGTCGGCGCCGTTGGTGACGATCGAGGGAACACTGGCGATCGACTCCACGTTGTTCACGACAGTAGGCGAGGCGTACAGGCCCGCCACGGCCGGGAACGGGGGCTTGAGCCGAGGTTGACCGCGACGCCCTTCGAGCGAGTCGAGCAGCGCCGTCTCCTCGCCGCAGATGTACGCCCCAGCGCCCGCGTGCACGACCAGGTCGAGGTCATAGCCGGAGCCGAAGACGTCCTTGCCGAGGTAGCCCTTCTCGTACGCCTCGCGCACGGCCGCGTGCAGCCGGCGGATGACGTGGAGCACCTCGCCGCGCACGTAGATGAAGGCGTGGTTGGCGCGGATGGCGTAGGACGTGATGATGATGCCCTCGACCAGCGAGTGCGGGTTGGCCATCATCAGCGGGATGTCCTTGCAGGTGCCCGGCTCCGACTCGTCGGCGTTGACGACGAGGTAGTGGGGCTTGCCGTCACCCTGCGGGATGAAGCCCCACTTCATGCCGGTGGGGAAGCCCGCGCCGCCGCGACCGCGCAGCCCGGAGTCCTTGACCGCCTGGATGACCGCGTCGGGGTCCATGCCGAGGGCCTTCTTCGCCGCGTCGTAGGGCCCGTAGCCCTCCAGCGTGAAGGAGTTGGGCTGGTCCCAGTTTGCCGTCAGGACCGGCGTCAGCGTAGTGCTCATGCCTCAGGGGCCTTCCATCCGTTGGCCTTGGCGACCTTGAGGCCCTCCAGCGAGGCTCCGGCGGCCGAGGGGCCGTCGCCCGCCAGCTCGTCGGGCAGCCCGGCGAGCACGCGCGAGGCCTCCTTGAAGGTGCAGAGCTTCTTCGGCCCGCGGGTCGGCGAGATGCTCTTGCCGTCGCGCAGGTCGTCGACGAGCTGCTTGGCCGAGTCGGGCGTCTGGTTGTCGAAGAACTCCCAGTTGACCATCATGACCGGGGCGAAGTCGCAGGCCGCGTTGCACTCGATGCGCTCCAGCGAGACCTTGCCGTCGGCGGTCGCCTCTTCGTGACCGACGCCGACGTGCTCCGACAGCTCTTCCCAGATCTGGTCGCCGCCCATGACGGCGCACAGGGAGTTGATGCAGACGCCGACGTGGAAGTCTCCGGCCGGGCGGCGCTTGTACATGGTGTAGAACGTCGAGACGCCCACCACCTCGGCCTTGCTCAGGCCCAGGATCTCCGCGCAGAACTCGTGGCCGTCGTCGGAGACGTAACCCTCCTCCGACTGCACCAGGTGCAGCAGGGGCAGCAGCGCGGAGCGAGTCTTCGGGTAACGCCCGATGATCTCCTTCGCGTCCCGCTCAAGACGTTCGCGGACCTCCGGTGAAAAGCTCACCGGTCAACACCTCCCATAACCGGGTCGATAGAAGCCACCGCGGCGATCACGTCGGCGACCTGTCCGCCTTCCGTCATGGCGGGGAAGGCCTGCAGGTTCGTGAAGGAGGGCTCGCGGAAGTGCACGCGGTAAGGCCGGGTGCCGCCGTCGCTGACCACGTACGCGCCGAGCTCGCCCTTGGGCGACTCGATCGAGGCGTACGCCTGGCCGGCCGGCACCCGGAAGCCCTCGGTCACCAGCTTGAAGTGGTGGATCAGGGCTTCCATGGAGCTGCTCATGATGTGCGCGATGTGGTCGGGCGAGTTGCCGAGGCCGTCGGGGCCCAGCGCGAGCTGCGCCGGCCAGCCGATCTTCTTGTCCTCGATCATCACGGGCTTGCCCTTGAGCGGACCGGCGATCCGGTCCAGAGCCTGCTCGATGATCTTGAGGGACTCCTCCATCTCCTTCATGCGCACCAGGTAGCGGGAGTAGACGTCGCAGCCGCGCTCGGTGGCGACCTCGAAGTCGTAGGTCTCGTATCCGCTGTAGGGCTGCGACTTGCGCAGGTCCCAGGGCAGACCGGCGGCGCGCAGGATCGGGCCGGTGACGCCCATCGCCATGCAGCCGGTCAGGTCCAGGTAGCCGACGTCCCTGGTGCGGCGGACGTAGACGGGGTTCTCGTCGAGAAGCTTGCGGACGTCCTTGATCCGCTTGGGCATCTCCTTGAGGAACTCGC
Organism: Nonomuraea endophytica; assembly: GCF_014203235.1. Taxonomy (GTDB): domain Bacteria; phylum Actinomycetota; class Actinomycetes; order Streptosporangiales; family Streptosporangiaceae; genus Nonomuraea; species Nonomuraea endophytica. The sequence continues at coordinate 983,479 of NZ_JACHIN010000001.1, forward strand.
CCACCTTGTCAACAGCGCCCGCGGGCAGGTCGACGCTGACGCCGCCGGGCCGTACGTAGGCGTGGTTCATGCGCAGGCCGGTGATGTACTCGAACAGATCCATGATCAGTTCGCGGTCGCGGTAGCCGAACAGGAACGGCGTCGTCGCGCCCAGCTCCATGCCGAACGTGCCCATCGCGACCAGGTGCGAGGCGATGCGGTTGAGCTCCATCATCATCACGCGGATGGCCTGGGCCCGCGCGGGGACCTGGTCGGTGATGCCGAGCAGCTTCTCCACGCCCATGCAGTACGCGGTCTCGTTGAAGATCGGCGCGAGGTAGTCCATGCGGGTCACGAACGTGGTCCCCTGGGTCCACGTCCGGTATTCCATGTTCTTCTCGATGCCGGTGTGCAGGTAGCCGATGACGCCGCGCGCCTCGGTGACCGTCTCGCCGTCGAGGGTCAGGACCAGCCGGAGCACGCCGTGCGTGGACGGGTGCTGCGGGCCCATGTTGATGACCAGGCGCTCTTCCTCGGAGTCGCGCGCGCTGGTGACGACCTCGTCCCAGTCGCCGCCGCTGACCGAGTAGACCTTGCCTTCGGTCGCCTCGTCATAACCCGTGCTCACGAGTGATCCTCCCTTGGGTCGTCAACGCATGAAGCTCGACGTAGCTCGCTCATGCGTAGGACCTCCTCTCGTCCGGCGCGGGGATCGTGGCGCCGCGGTATTCGACCGGGATGCCGCCCAGCGGGTAGTCCTTGCGCTGCGGGTGACCGTCCCAGTCGTCCGGCATCATGATCCGCGTCAGCGCGGGGTGGCCGTCGTAGACGATGCCGAAGAAGTCGTACGCCTCGCGCTCGTGCCAGTCGTGCGTCGGGTAGACGGCGACCGTCGACGGGATGTGCGGGTCGGCGTCCGGCGCCCAGGTCTCGACGCGCACCCGGGTGTTGTGGGTGATCGAGGCCAGGTGGACGACCGAGTGGAGCTCCTCGCCCTGCAGGTGCGGGTAGTGCACGCCGGTCACGCCGAGCGACAGCTCGAAGCGCAGGTCGGCGTCGTCGCGCAGCTTGCGCAGGACCTCCACCAGGCGCTCGCGCTTGACGTGGAGGGTCAGCTCGCCCCTGTCGACGACGACGCGCTCGATGGCGTCGTCCAGGTCGAGGGTGTCGACCAGGGCGTCGAAGTAGCCGCCGAAGGGGCGGGGGGTGGACAGTTCGGGGGCTCGCCGTACGACGAGGCCACCGTAGCCGGAGGTGTCGCCGGTGTCGTGGGCGCCGAACATGCCCTGCCGGGCGATGGGCGTCTGCGGCACTTCGGTTTCTGGTACCTCGGGAAGGTTGTCGCTCACTTCCCCGCCCCCTGGTCGATCAGCGGAAGGGTGCGCAGGGCCTGCAGTTCGAGCTCGTCGATCTGCTTCTTGCGGTGCGCGCCGAACTTCATGTTCTGGATCTTGTCGTGCAGCTTCACGATCGAGTCGATCAGCATCTCCGGCCGCGGCGGACAGCCGGGCAGGTAGACGTCGACCGGGATGATGTGGTCGACGCCCTGCACGATGGCGTAGTTGTTGAACATGCCGCCGCTGGAGGCGCACACGCCCATGGAGATGACCCACTTGGGCTCGGCCATCTGGTCGTAGATCTGGCGCACGACCGGCGCCATCTTCTGCGACACGCGGCCGGCGACGATCATCAGGTCGGCCTGGCGGGGAGACGCCGAAGCGCGCTCCATGCCGAAGCGCGCCAGGTCGAAGTGGGGGCCACCGGTGGCCATCAGCTCGATGGCGCAACATGCGAGGCCGAAGGTGGCCGGCCATACGGAGTTCTTGCGCGCCCAGCCGGCGGCCTGCTCGACCGTGGTGAGGATGAACCCGCTGGGGAGTTTCTCTTCAAGTCCCATAATCAGTCCCAGTCCAGACCCTTGCGGCGCCACACGTACGCATAGGCGACAAGCACGGTGACGATGAACAGCACCATCTCGACCAGCGCGAACACCCCGAGGCCCGAGGCGATCACCTGGCCGTCGGCGCCCTTCAGCGGGGCGAAGGAGACCGCCCACGGATAAAGGAAGATGATCTCGATGTCGAACACGATGAACAGCATCGCGGTGATCATGTATTTCAGCGGAAAGCGTCCGCCACCGACAGGCTGGGGCGTCGGCTCGATGCCGCATTCGTAGGCGTCAAGCTTGGCGCGGTTCCAGCGCTTGGGACCGGTGAACGGAGCGACCGCGACCGAGAAGATCGCGAAGCCTCCCGCGAGAATGGCGAGCACCAGGATGGGCACATAAAGGTCCATCGCTACGCCTCCTCTTCTGTCGCAACGCGCGCGGGCGCGCAGTCTGACCTATAAGTTTGCCGGGTGGGTCTGCGGTTCATGCTGGTGGGGCGACCTTCGAGAGTGCGTTGATGATCCTGTCTGACGCATCGCCTCGCCGGTCGGTGAGATTACCAAGGAGTTTGAGCGCGAAGCGCATCAGCCTCGGGTGAGGCAGCCCGTGCCTCGTACCGAAGCTCATCACACCTGGCTTCCCGATCGCTTCGACGAACAATCTGCCCAAGGTGAAATATCCGCCATACGCGTCCTTGAGGACCTGCGGGTAGGTGCGCAGGATACGTTCCTGCTGCGCGGGAGTGGTACCGCGAAGCGACTTCGCGATCACCTCGGCCGCGATCTCGCCCGTCTCCATGGCGTAGGCGATGCCCTCGCCGTTGAACGGGTTGATGGCGCCGCCGGAGTCGCCGACGAGCACCAGGCCACGGGTGTAGTGCGGCTGCCTGTTGAAGGCCATCGGCAGGGCCGCGCCGCGGATCGGCCCTGTCATGTTCTCCTCGGTGAACTCCCACTCGGCCGGCATGTTCCTGCACCATCGCTTGAGCAGCTCACGGTAGTCGATCTTGCCGAAGGCGTCGCTGGTGTTGAGCAGGCCGAGCCCGACGTTGCTGGTGCCGTCGCCGACGGGGAAGATCCACCCGTAGCCCGGCAGCAGCGTGTCCTGGTCCCACAGTTCGAGCCAGGTCTCCAGGTAGTCGTCGTCGTGGCGCGGGCTCTGGAAATAGGTGCGTACGGCCACGCCCATCGGACGGTCCTCGCGCTTGTGCAGCCCCATCCCGAGCGCCATGCGCGTGCTGTTCCCGTCGGCGGCGACGACGAGGCGGCTGCGGTAGGTGGCGCCGTCCTTGGTGGTGACACCGGTCACGTGCCCGCTGCGGTCGTCCAGGATCGGGCCGGTGACGTTGACGCCCTCCATGAGGCGTACCCCGGCCTTGACCGCGTGGGCGGCCATGATCTGGTCGAAGTCCTGGCGGGTGCGGACCAGGCTGAAGTCGGGGAAGCTGTCGAGCCGCGGCCAGTCGAGCTCGAAGCGGAGCCCGCCGCCGACGACCCGCAGGCCCTTGTTCCTGATCCAGCCGGGTCCGTCGATGTCGACGCCCATGTTCTGCAGTTGCTTGACCGCGCGTGGGGTCAAGCCGTCTCCGCAGACCTTCTCCCTGGGGAAACGCGTCTTCTCCAGGAGGAGCACGTCCAGCCCTGCGCGGGCCAGGTAAAACGCGGTCGCGGAGCCTGAGGGACCGGCGCCGACGACGATGACGTCGGCGTCAACTGTGTTCATGGTCGCGCCCGCTCACCACTCGTTGGCATCGTGCCTCGCTCTCTCGTGGCGAGCTCCTGCGCTTGGCGTACGGCTGCTGGCACGGTCACTGGACTTTGTCCTGTCCTACACGCTCGAAGGCCGTGGGGTATGGCGCCTTCGTTCCTTTGTGAACCCCTTCACAAACTTGTCGGCCCGCAGTCTAACGCTTTTACGGGGCAAAGTGGCAGCCGGGGGTCCCGATCATGAGGCGGGTTTGAAGCCGCGGTGCATGGCGACGATGCCGAGACTCAAGTTGCGCCAGGCGACACGCTCCCAGCCCGCCTCCTGAATGATCCTGGCCAGCGACGGCTGATCCGGCCAGTCTCTGATGGACTCGGCCAGATACTCATAGGAGTCGTCGTTGGAGCCGAGGACCTTGGCCACCTTGGGCAGCATCTTCATCAGATACTCCCGGTAGAAAAGGTCGAACGACTTCACGGTCACGTGCGAGAACTCCATGATCACCAGCCGGCCGCCCGGCTTGGTGACGCGCAGCATCTCGCGCAGCGCCACCGGGGTGTCGTGCACGTTGCGCAGCGCCACCGAGATCGTCACCGCGTCGAAGCTGTCGTCAGCGAACGGCAGTCGCATCGCGTCACCCGCGACGAACGGGATGCCGGGGCCGCTGAGCGCGTTGCCTCCGTGGCGGCGCACGCCGGTCTGCAGCATGCCCAGCGAGAAGTCGGAGGCGATCGCCCGCGCGCCCAGCGTGGTGAAGCTGTCGGTGGAGGTGCCCGTGCCCGCGCCCAGGTCGAGGACCACCTCCCCGGGGCCCGCGTCCACGGCCGCCGCGACCGCCTTGCGCCAGTAGCGCACCTGACCGAACGAGATCACATCGTTGACGAGGTCATAGCGCCGGGCCGTGCGATCGAACATCGCGGCGACCTCGTGCGGCTGCTTGTCCAACTGAGCGCGGGTCATGCGGCAAGCCTATTGCCCCCGCCCGTAAGGCCCTCATCGCGTGTGCCCTATCCCGACAATGAACGGAAAGTAGCCGCTCCATAACGCACTGTCTGCTAGAACTTGGCGAATGTTCGCGCGTGTCACCCTTGCAGCGGTCATCACGATGGCCCCTGTCACGCACACCCGCGTGGTGTCCGCCAACCCGGCCGACACCACCCCCCACGTCCTCGACGGCATCGTCAACACCATCGCCCTGGTGGGCGGCACCGTGGTGGTGGGCGGCTCGTTCAGCGAGGTAGCCGACGCGAGACGCACGACCACCTTCCCCCGCAGCAACCTCTTCGCCTTCGACCTGGCCACCGGCGACGTCCTGGCCGACTTCGCCCCGGTCGTCGCCGGTCCCGTCCACGCGCTGGCCGCCGGCGCCGACGGCACCGTCTACGTCGGCGGCGACTTCCCGTCCGTCAACCGCACGCGGGCGCGCGCGCTGACCCGCCTGAGCCTGTCCGACGGCTCGACGGTACGCGGCTTCGCCCCGCGCGTGTCCGGCGGCGCCGTGACCACGCTGGCCAGACGCGGCGCCCACCTCTATACCGGCGGCGACTTCACCTCGCCGAGAACCGCGCTGGCCAGGCTCGACGCCACGACCGGCGCCGCCGACCCGCGCTTCACCATCGAACCGGGCCTGCCCCGCACCCCCAAGGTCAAGGTCCACGCGCTGGCCGCGAGCGCCGACCGGCTGGTAATCGACGGCAGCTTCACCACGCTCGACGGCGAGCCCCGGCCCCAACTGGGCGTGATCGACATCTCCACGCCGACGCCCCGGGTGGCCAACTGGCGCACGGCCGCGTACGAGCCGCAGTGCCAGGACGTCTTCCCCAGCTATGTCCGCGGCCTCGACCTGTCACCCGGCGGCGACTATTTCGTGGTCGTCACGACCGGCGGCAACGGGGACACGCGCCGCCTGTGCGACAGCGCGGCCAGGTTCGAGACCTACACCAGGAGCCAGCGGGTCAGGCCGACCTGGGTGAACTACACCGGCGGCGACTCGCTCTACTCGGTCGCGGCGACCGGCGCTGCCGTCTACGTGGGCGGGCATCAGCGCTGGATGGACAACCCGCGCGGCCGTGACTCGGCGGGCCCCGGCGCGGCGCCCAGAGAGGGCATCGCCGCCCTCGATCCGCGCACCGGAAAGGCGCTCGGGTGGAATCCGGGACGTGAACGCGGTATCGGCGTCAAGGCATTTCTGGCGTACAACCGCGGACTACTCGTTGGTAGTGACACAACTCGACTCGGACGGGAGTACCATGCCCGGATTGGCATGTTCCCTCTGCCCTAGTCGTCCTGCGGCTTAGGCCGGTCGATCTTGTCGCTGATGCGGGCGCTCATGGCGTCACGCTGCTTGGACAGCAGGACGTAGCTGGCCACACCGCTGATCAGGAAAGCCACCAGGATCAGCACCAGCGGATTTTGCAGTCCGAGCAAGTACAGGACACCGAGGGTCACGATGAACAAGCCGATGCGCGACGCGGTGTAAACGAGAACGGGATGCACAGGTCAGAGGTTACTCGCCCCTGGTCGTGCCCCTGCGGGCCGTACCCGCTGCCGCTCTTCGCATCGGGCGCGAGCACTGCTACTGTTCCCAGTCAGGGTGTTTCGTAAAGAAACACCCACGAGAGCCCCAAAGAGGCTCTATCATATAACAATCGGGCAGTCAGCCGATAACAACCCGTGATCTTTGTCGAAAACCACGGATAAATCAGGCTTCGCTCGACACACTGGTTACCTGTCCGCCCGCTGGCAGGAAGCGGGATGCGAGGGGGAGAGATTGGTGGAGAGTAGCAGCGAGCGTCTGCTGACCCCAGGAGAGGTTGCCGCCCTCTTCCGGGTAGACCCAAAGACGGTTACACGCTGGGCTGCGGCAGGCCGCATCAGCAGTATCCGCACCCCCGGAGGGCACCGTCGCTTCCGCGAGTCGGAAGTGCACGCCCTTCTTAGAGGCGAGGATGTTCTTACGGCCGAACGGCCGGCAGGTGAGTCCCCGCGCGTTTGACGTTCCGTCAGGTCGGTGATCCTGCGCCGCAGGATCACCGCCACGGATCCCACAGGCACGCTCTTCTCGCCGGTACGGCCCGGCCCCCAGTGGCCGAGGACCGAAACGAGCGCCCCACCCCGCGCTGAATCCCGGCACGCGTGCCCACGCCCTCTACGTACATTGCCCGGACGACCCGAACCACGACCCGGCCTCCACCCCTCAGGCCGTCGCGGTGACCACCACCCCCCGTCGGTCAGGGTTGTCCCCCGATGTCAGGCGTCCTCCTGCTCAGCCTTGAAGGCCAGGAACTCCTGCTCCAGCTCGTCGTTCTCCGCCGCCCAGCGCGCACGCCGCTCGGCCGCCTCCTCCTCGGTGCACGACTCCGGCAGCCATCGCTCGTAGTCGGGATCCCCGGGCTCCACTTCCACATACGCGTTGCCGATGAGACGCCCGTCTTCACTGGTCAGGCTCTGCGGCACGCGCAGGGTCCCGTCAGCGAGCCGGATGACGTACATCGCTCATCACCTAGATTCCGTAGCGCCGGTTGAAGAACAACATGACGTCGAGGGCCATCCGCGTGTCACCGCCCAGCATGTCGACCAGCGCGGGACGCTGGCGCGAGGAGATGGCGGCGAAGGCGTCCGCGAAGAACTCCTTGCGGCCCAGTCCCCCGCCCTGCCGGTGGAAAGCGGAGGCCAGCATGGGAGCGGCCTTCTCGTAGAGTGCCACGAACTCGGGCGAGTCGGAGACCCAATCGCCATGCGGGGAGTCGATGTCGTCCAGAGCGTGGCCGACCTCGTGCATCATCACGTCGGGTGTGGGAGAGGGCCGATCTCCTACGACGATCTTGCGGTCGCCGTACGCGCCGGCGCAGATGTCCCAGGAGGCCTTGCCGGAGGGCAGCGGGGCGCCGCGCAGGTAGCCCATGTCGTCGAGGTCGGGGACGCCGCCGGCGCCGACGTAGATGCCTTCGAGGCCGATGGCGAGCTTGCGCTTCAGCCGTTCGGGCAGCCGGGCGAGGCTCTCCACGGCGCGCACGGCCTCCGGTGAGGGCGGGCCGAGCCGGGCGTCCCACTGGCGGTGCAGGACGGCTTCCAGCTCGCCGCAGTGCCGTAAGCCGTCCGCCTGGACGGGCGCTTCGGGCCGGTTGGGCTGCGCGCGCGGCGGCAGGTCGGTGAGCTCGAAGTCGTGCCAGGTGTACTGCGGCCGCTCCACGACCGCGGCGGGCAGCCGCTCGCGCCGCCAGCCGGGCTCGTCGGCCCGCTCGGGCCGCCGCGCCTGCTCCGCCTCTTCCGCACGCTCGACGCGTTCGCGTCGCTCGCGTCTTCGAAACGGCCACCCGCTCCGCTCGGCCTGAGGCTGTCCACGGAAGGACGGCGCGTCTCCCCCGGGCGGCCGCTGCGCATGCTGCCGCTCGGCCTCGCGGAAGCCCTCAGCGGGCGTGTCACGGGACCAGAACGAGCGGTCCGCCTCCGGCGGCGCGTCACCGCGGCGCGAGAAGAGGTAGGACCCGCGCCGCCACCAACGTCCACGTCGATGCCGGCCCTTGTCGCTGGAGAAGGCCATCTCACCCCTAGACCACCCTGCCCATCAGGTGAAACCCCTCCGCTCCACCTGATCCGGTTCCACGGTACGCGGCCGATCTTCCCGAGTCATCCGAAATGGGACACCGAGCAAGCACGATCACGCCTCGGATGGCTTACAGTTCGGGCATGGCAGGTGTCCTGGTCACCCTGGCGGTGCTGGCTTTCTGGCTCTACTCCCTGTTCGACGTCATCACGACGCCGGAGGACGAGGTGCGGAACGTGCCAAAGACCCTCTGGGTGCTCGTCATCATCCTCGTCCCCGTAGTAGGCGGGCTTCTGTGGTTTCTGCTCGGCAGGCCCACCCGTGGCGCCGCCGAGGACGGTCCCCTGCGCATGCCTCGGCCCCCGGCGCCGCCGCGCCAGGATCCACCCAAGGGACCGGAGGACGACCCGGACTTCCTGCGCGACCTCGACAAGCGGATGCGCGGGGAGGAATGAGCCGCTAGTTGCCGACGTCGGCGTAGCTGTGCATGCCGCCGAGGAAGATGTTGACGCCGACCAGGTTGAACATCAGGCAGGCGAAGGCGACCAGCTGCACGATCGTGGCGGCCCTGCCGCGCCATCCGGCCGTGACCCGGGCGTGCAGGTAGGCGGCGTAGGCCACCCACGTGATGAACGACCAGACCTCCTTGGGGTCCCAGCCCCAGTAGCGTCCCCACGCCTTGTCGGCCCACAGCGCGCCGGCGATCACCGCGAAGGTCCAGATCGGGAAGGCCACGACGATCGCGCGGTGCGCGACCCGCTCCAGGTCAGAGCGGGTGGGCAGGCGTGAGAGGCCGTCGCCGCGGATGAGGTAGAGCACCCCGGCCGCGCCGGCCACGATGAACAGGCCGCTGGCCAGGATCGCGGCGGAGACGTGGATGGCGATCCAGTAGGAGTTGAGCGCGGGCACCACGGGACCGGCGGCGGTATAGAGGAACTTCACCGCGGCGCCGAGCCCGAGCACCGCCACGACCATGACGAACGGGCCGAGGAAGCGCACGTTGGTGCGCAGCTGCGTGGCCAGGAACGCGGTCACGGCGGCCAGGCAGATGGCGACCACGAACTCGTACATGTTGCCCCAGGGCCAGCGCTCCACTGCCAGCCCCCGGGTGACGATGGCAGAGGCGTTGGCCGCCCAGCCGACCCAGGCCAGGGCCATGCCCACCTTGCCGGCGGTGCCCGCCCAGGCGGGCGGCTCGGGGTCGGCGGGGACCGCGACCTGGCCGGGAGCCTCGTCCTGCGGGGCGCCGACGGTCACGGGCTGCTTGACGCGGCCCTTGGCGGGCGCGTCGGTGCGGGCCCTGCCGTAGGCCAGCTCCAGAGCGAAGCCGATCATGGCGGCGAGGTAGAGGAGCACGGCACCGACGACGAGCTGGTCGCTCGCCTCGGCCAGTACTTCAGCGGACATCCTTGTCTCCAGCTGATAGGACCTTGACGATGTCGGCGAACTCCTCGGCGAAGCCCGCTGCGGAACCCTCGGTGCGGGTGAGGCCGCCCACCTCGGCCGTGCCGTCCTTGACCCGGACGAACACCCGGCGGCGGCGGATCACCAGCGAGAACACGATGGACACGGTGGCGAGCCCGGCGGCCAGCAGGGCGGGCACCCGGCCCGGATCGTAGGCGATCTGGAGCGTCATCCACTCCTTGACCGCGACGAACTCCAGCTTGCCGAGCCCGTCGGGCAGGTCGAACGACTGGCCGGGGGCCAGCGGCTTGGGAGCCGTGGAGCCCATGACCAGCGGCTTGAGCTTCTTCATGATCTCGGGCGGCGCGAGCTCGTACACCGACTGAGGTCGTCCTGAGCGCACCCCGAAGTCGCCCGTGAAGGCGCCGAGGACCTGCACCCTCGGCATGAGGTCGCCGGGGAAGCTGGAGGTGAAGCCGCCGCCCTGGGCGGGCGCGACGGTCGGCAGGAAGCGCATGAGGAAGCCGAGCTGACCCGGCTGTGCGTCGGGCGCCTTGAGCACGCAGCCGGAGACGCGGGTGGCCGGGAACTCGATCAGGCACGGGACCGCGCCCTCGAAGGCGACCTGGCCCTTTCCGTCGGTGATGCGGAAGAACGGCGCGTAGCCGTTGCCGATCAGGTAGGTCTGGGTGCCGTTGATCTCCAGCGGCTCGTTGACCTTCAGCTCGTAGTCGCGCTGGGGCGCGCCGGGCGCGTCCTTGACCTTGAGGTGGGCGGAGAAGTCGAGCGGCTGGCCGATCTTCGTCGGGTCGCCGCCGACCTGGTAGGAGGCCTTGAACTCGTCGAGCGTGAAGGAGAACGGCTCCAGCGACTCGGCCGAGACCTGGTTGCCCGGCATGAACCGGTCGTAGGCGGCGACGGTGTTGGCGAAGCCCTCGTCCTCCACGACCAGCACGTTGCCCCGGTAGCCGAACACCGCGCCGATGCCCACGGCGACCAGCAGGCCGAGCAGGGAGACGTGGAAGAGCAGGTTGCCGGTCTCGCGCAGGAAGCCCTTCTCGGCCGAGACCCAGCCGTCGCCGGTCTCGACGCGGAAGCGCAGCTTGCGCAGCCGGCGGGCGGCCACCTCCACGGTGAGCCCCTCGTCGAGGACCGTGTGGTGGGGCAGGCGCGACAGGTGGCGGGGCGCGGCGGGCGGCCTGCGCCGCAGCTCCTTGAAGTACGTCGTGGTACGCGGCACGATGCAGCCCACCAGCGAGGTGAACAGCAGCAGGTAGATCGCGGCGAACCAGACCGAGTTGAAGACGTCGAAGAGCTGGAAGCGCTGGTACCACTCGGCGCGGACCGGGTCGTTGAGGTAGATCTGCGCGACCTTGTCCGGCTCGACGCCGCGCTGCGGGATCAGCGAGCCGGGGATCGAGCCCAGCGCGAACAGGAACAGCAGGAGCAGCGCCGTCTTCATCGAGGTGAGCGTGCGCCACGTCCAGCGCAGCCAGGCCACCGGGCCGAACCCGGGCGGCGTGGGCGCCTGCTTCTCCATCTCCTGAACGGCCATCAGATCACCGGCTGGAATCCGCCGATGAGCCCCTGCAGGCTCGCGATCATCTGTCCCCACAACCCGGTGACGAGAAGGACTCCGACGGCGACCATCATGCCCCCGCCGATGCGGGTGATGAGCTGGGAGTGCTTACGGATCGCGGCGAACGTCCGCAACGCCCTGCTGTACGCCAGCGCCGCCCCGACGAACGGCAGCCCGAGTCCCAGCGCGTAGAAGACGGCCAGGGTGGCGCCGCGCGCCGCGCTGCCCTCGTTCAGCCCGAGCGCGAGCACGACGGCCAGCGTCGGGCCGATGCACGGCGTCCAGCCGAGCCCGAACACGATGCCGAGCAGCGGCGCCCCGGCCAGCCCCGCGGCGGGCTTGCGGTGGATGCGCACGTCCCGCATGAAGCCCGGCACGAGTCCGAGGAAGGCCAGCCCGAGCACGATCGTCAGTACCCCGAGCACCCGCGTGATCACCTGGGCGTTGCCCAGCACCAGCGAGCCGAGCCCGCCGAACAGCGCCCCGCTGAGCACGAACACCACCGCGAACCCGGCCACGAACAGCACGGTGCCCAGCACCAGCCGCCCGCGCTTGGGGTCGGCGCTCATCCCGGTCACGTACGACAGGTAGCCCGGCACCAGCGGCAGCACGCACGGCGACAGGAACGACACGATCCCGGCGAGCACCGCGATCGGCACGGCCAGCAGCAGCGACCCCGAGGCCACGACCTCATTCATCGCGGACCCTGGTGACCGTGTTCATCAGGTCGGTGAACTTCACCGCGCCCAGCGCCCTGGCCGCGATCCTGCCCTGCTTGTCGATGATCAGCGTGGACGGGATGGCCGCCGGCGGCACCGTGCCCTGGAAGGACAGCGCCACCTCGCCGGGCTGGTCGAAGATGCTCGGGTAGCCGGACTGCTCCGTGCGCTCGAACGCGATCGCGTCGGCCTTGCGGTCCTTGAAGTCGATGCCGAGGAACTCCACGCCGCTCGCCTTGGTCTTGGCCGCGACGTCCTTGAGCACCGGCGCCTCGGCCCGGCAGGGCCCGCACCACGACGCCCAGAAGTTGATCACCACGACCTTGCCCTTGTGCCCGGCCAGCGAGGCGGTGCCGCCGTCGAGCGTCGGTCCTTCGACGGCGGGGGCGGGCTTGCGCTCGGCGGCGGGGAAGACCTGCATCCTCCCGTCGCCGGCGATGAAGCGGGTGTCACCGGCCTGCGGCTGGCCGCTCTGGTTGACCGCACACCCCGCGACCAGGACAGTCAGCAGGGCGAGGGCGAGGGACGTCGCGCGCACGGGAGGATGATCTCCTTGTACTACAACCGGTAGAGCTTGCAACTCTACCGGCGAGGTCACACGCCCCGAACACCAGGGCTCAGGCTCCCGGCGGACGCTGACCTTTCCGCAGAGACCCGGCCGGCTCGCTGTAGCCGACACTGATCAGCCGGTCCTCGTCGAAGGTGAGGCTGGTGATGCTGGCGAGGGAGCACTGACGCCGCCGCGGGTCGTGCCACAACCGGCGCCCCTCGGCCGCGAGCCGGATCGCCCAGATCGGGAGCTGGTGGCTGACCAGCACCACCTCGTGCCCGCGCGCGACGGCGCGGGCGTCCTCGATCACCCCGCGCATGCGCTGCACGATCTCCAGGTACGGCTCGCCCCACGACGGCTTCCACGGGTTGTAGAAGTAGCGGTAGTTACGCGGGCTGCGCAGGATCGCCAGGCCGGCGCCGACGGTCCGGCCCTCCAGGAGGTTGCCCGCCTCCACCAGCCGGTCGTCGGCCGTCACGGTCAGGCCGAACGCGGTGGCCAGCGGCGCTGCGGTCTCGCGGGCACGTTCCAGCGGGGAGGAGTACAGGGCCACGATGTCGCGGCCGGCGACGGCCTTGGCGACCATCTCGGCCATCTGCTGACCTGTCTCGGACAGGTGGTAGCCGGGAAGTCTGCCGTAAAGGATGCCGTGGGGATTGTGCACCTCACCGTGGCGCAGCAGGTGAACGACGGTGGTCTCAGCCATGGTGTGGGACAGCCTATCCGTTTCGATGGCGCCGATAGGCGACCCGGTCTCGTCCGAAAAGGGCACCGACGGTAAAGTCGCCTTGACTGCGCCTAGGGTTCCGCGTTCCGGTCCGTCCTGATGACACACAACCAGGGCCGGCGGACAGGTCCGAGCGGCGCCGCGGCCCTGGGCCGTACAGCTGACGGGACAAAAGCCTGGAGGCTCCTATCCGCACACCCGGAAGGAGCTCACCGCTTGAACGCCTGGGCCCTCGCTCTCGTCCTCGTCGCCGCCGTGGCGCACGCCACCTGGAACCTCCTCAGCAAGAAGGCCTCCCAGGCCGACGGCCTGATCTTCCTCTGGCTGGTCGCGGTCGCCTCGACCGTCATGTGGGCTCCGGTGTTCGCCGGGTTCCTGCTCGTCACGGGCACTCCGGTGCGGTGGAGCGACGTGGCGGTGGTCTGCGTCAGCACGTCGCTCCACCTGGGCTACTTCGTGCTGCTGCAGCGCGGCTACCGGTACGGCGACCTGTCGACGGTGTATCCGGTGGCGCGGGGCACCGGGCCGATGCTGGCCAGCCTGGTGGCGGTGCTGTTCCTGGGCGAGCGGCCAGGGATCGCCGGGGTCGCGGGGATCGCGCTGGTCGGGATCGGGGTGTTCATGATGAGCGGCGGTGGCCGGGCCGACGCCCGTGGGCTCGGGTTCGGGCTGGGGACGGGGGTGTTCATCGCCGCGTACACGGTGTGGGACGCGCAGGTGGTCGGCGCGTTCGCGGTGGCGCCGTTGGTGCTGAACTACCTGGGTGAGGCGGGGCGGGCGCTGGCGCTGACCCCGGCGATGCTGAGGGGCGGTCGGCGGCGGCTGATCGGGGGGATCTGGCGCGAGCACCGCTGGCACGTGCTGGGTGCGGGCGTGCTGATCCCGCTTTCTTACCTGCTGGTGTTGTTCGCGTTCACGATGGCGCCGGTCAGCGTGGTGGCGCCGACGCGGGAGATCAGCGTGCTGATCGCGGTCCTGCTCGGCGGCAGGCTGCTGGCCGAGGGTGACCTGCGCCGCAGGCTCCTGGCCGCCGGGGTGATCCTCGGCGGCGTGGTGACGATAGCCCTCAGCTGATCCCCGCGTGAGCCCTCAGCTGAGCCCGGGCTGAGGGCTCAGCTGAGCCCGGGCTGAGGGCTCAGCTGAGCCCGGGCTGAGGGCTCAGCTGAGCCCGGGCTGAGGGCTCAGTTGAGGGTTCCGGCCTCTTTCAGGGCTTCGACCATCGCTCGGATGGCGGGACGGCGGGCCGCGTCGGTGCGCCAGATGGCGTAGATGCGGCGGGTCTGCCGGGGCAGGGTGGGGATCGCGCGCACCCGCGACGGCATGCAGTCGCGGCCCAGCCTGGGCACGATCGCGCAGCCGAGGCCACCGGCGACCAGCGCCATCTGCGTCGGGTACTCGTCGGCCATCGAGACGATCTCCGGTTCGAGGTCGGCGCTGCGCAGCGTGTAGACCAGCCAGTCGTGGCAGATGGTGCCAGGCGAGGAGCTGACCCACCGCTCGCCGCTCAGCTCCGCCAGCTCGATCTCCCTGCGGTCGGCCAGGGGGTGGTCGGCGGGCAGGATCACGTCGGCGATGTCGTCGAGCAGGATCGCCTTGGACAGCCCGTCGGGGATGGCCATGGGCCGGTTGAGCCAGTCCTGGACGACGCCCAGGTCGAGCTCGCCCCTGGCGACCTCGCGCACGACGCGCTCCGGCTCCCGCTCGTTGAGCAGGACCTGAAGGTCGGGGTGGCGCTCGCGCAGCGCGCCGAGCGCGGGCGGCATCAGGCCGCGGGCGGCCGTCGGGAAGGAGCCGACGTGGAGCTTGCCGACGACCTCGCCGCGCAGCGCTTCGAAGTCGGCCTCGGCGGTCTCGACCAGGGCCAGAATGCGCTCGGCGTGTTCGGCGAGCAGTCCGGCGGCGTCCGTGAGCCGCACCCCGCGCCCGTTGCGCTCCATGAGCCGCGAGCCGGTCTCCCGCTCCAGCTTGGCGATCTGCTGCGACACCGCGGAGGGCGTGACCATGAGGGCGTCGGCCGCGGCGCCCACGGAGCCGTAGACGTGCACCGCGTGCAGGGCTTTGAGCCGATTCAGATCCAGCATCCGATGTGAGCCTCCTCTCGTAAGCCATCCTAAAGGGTTTAGCGTAGAAAGTCTCGCTTGTGGTTGATTGTGTAGCGAGAGAAAATATATGCATGAGAAACAACACCGCACAGAAGACCGAGACCTCCTACCTCAAGAAGCTCGCCGAGCAGGCCCGCGAGCAGCGCATCCGCGCCCAGAAGCCCGCCTCCAAGTAGTGAGGCCGCGCCATCTGGCCCTCGCCGTCGGCCTCGCGGCCGTGTGGGGCTTCAACTTCGTCGTCATGGAAGTGGGCCTGCGCCACTTCCCGCCTCTGCTGTACGCGGCGCTCCGGTTCGCCCTGGCCGCCTTCCCCGCGCTTTTGTTCGTGGGACGGCCGGGCGTACCGTGGCGCTGGGTCGCGGGTGTCGCGGCGGCGGTTGGAGTGGGTCAGTTTGGCTTTCTGCTGATCGGCATGCGGGCGGGGATGCCGCCCGGACTCGCGTCACTGGTGCTGCAGGCCCAGTCGCTCTTCACCGTCGTCTTCGCGGTAACCCTGCTGGGCGAACGGCTGACCGGCCGCCGGATCACCGGGCTGACCCTCGCGCTCGGCGGCCTCGTCCTCGTCGCCGTCGACTTCGGCGCATCAGGCCCGTTCGGCGCCTTCATGCTGTGCGTGGCCGCCGCCGCCTCGTGGAGCGTCGGGACGATCATGCAGCGCCGGGCCGCGCCGCCCGACTCGCTGCGCTTCATGGTGTGGGTGAGCGCGCTGTCGACGCCGCCGCTGTTCCTGCTGTCGTTCGCGGTCGAAGGCGTGCCCGTGCTGAGCGCCCCGCTCGAGGGCTGGCTGTCGCTGGGCTACGTGGCGTTCATCTCCACGCTCGGCGGCTTCGGCGTCTGGGGCTGGCTGCTGCACCGCTACGACGCCTCGGTGGTCGCCCCCTACACGCTGCTCATCCCGGTGTTCGGGATCTCCTCGGCCGCGCTGTTCGTCGGCGAGCCCATCGGCTGGGTCAAAGCGGGCGCGGCCGTTCTCATCGTCTGCGGCGTCCTTTACGCCGGTACGCGGCCCCGCTCGGCCCCTTCGCCGGCGCCCTCACCGGCACTGGCCGGGCGGTCGAGCCGGTAGATGACGTGGTCCCGGTCGTCGACCGGGTTGTCCGGCTCCAGCTCGCCCTCGGCCACCCGGCGCAGGCCCGCCTTCTCCAGCGCCCGCCACGAGGCCCTGTTGGCCTTGGACACCGGGACGATCACACACGTCGCCTCCGGGTCCGCCCAGGTCAACTCGACGATCGCGCGGATCATCGACGGGCCCAGGCCCTTGCCCACCTGCTCCTCGTCGCCGATCAGGTAGTCGATGCTGACCGCGCCGCCGGGCACCTCGAGGATCGGGGCCAGTTCCTCGGCGTACTCGGGGTAGTCGGAGTAGCGGGAACGCTGCACCAGACCCAGCGGGCGGCCGTCGAGGAAGACCAGCAGGTCCTCCGACGGCTCCTCGCCCCGGGCCGCCGGGCCGAAGTCGCGCGCGACGGCCTCCGCCGAGGTCTCGTGGTTCCACCACCGGGCCACGTGCGGCCGCTCCAGCCACTGCTTCACCAGCGGGAAGTCGTCCTCGGTGAGGCGACGCCAGGTGATCACCATGGCTTCGACAGTAGCCGACGAGCCTGCTCGCCGCCTCCGAATATCCGGCCGGGTCAGGCCACCGCGGCGGCGGCCTTGGCGGCGGCGGGCAGGGCGTCGCCGATGCGGTTGAGCGCCTCGTCGTCGTGCGACGCCGACAGGAACCACGCCTCGTACGCCGACGGCGGCAGATAGACGCCCCGGTCGAGCATGGCGTGGAAGAAGGCGGTGAACGCGGCGGTGTTCTGGCTCCTGGCCGCGTCGAAGTCGTTCACCTCGCGGTCGGTGAAGAAGATCGAGAACAGGCTGCCCGCCGCCTGCAGCCGGTGCGGCACGCCCTCGGCCGACAGCGCCTCGGCGGCCGCCTGGGCGACCGTGGCGGCCGCGGCGTCAACCCGGGCGTAGGCGTCCTCGTCGAGGTTGCGCAGCGTGGCCAGGCCCGCGGCGCAGGCCAGAGGGTTACCGGACAGCGTGCCCGCCTGGTAGACGGGGCCCTCGGGCGCCAGGTTGGCCATCACGTCGGCCCGCCCGCCGAAGGCCGCAGCCGGCAGGCCGCCGCCCATCACCTTGCCGAAGGTCATCAGGTCGGCGTCGACCGGGTCCAGGCCGTACCAGCCGGAGCGGGAGACGCGGAAGCCCGTCAGCACCTCGTCGACGATCAGCAGGGCGCCGTTGCGGGCGCAGATCTCCTTCAGGAACGCGTTGAAGCCGGGCGCGGGCGGCACCACACCCATGTTCGCCGGGCACGCCTCGGTGATCACACACGCGATCTCGGCGGCGGCGAAGGCCTCCTCGACCGCCTCGCGCGAGTTGTACGGCAGCACGATCGTGTCGGCCGCCGACGCGCCGGTCACGCCGGGGGTGTCGGGCAGCCCGAACGTCACCACTCCGGAGCCGGCAGAGGCCAGCAGGGCGTCCACGTGGCCGTGGTAGCAGCCGGCGAACTTCACCACCTTGGAACGGCCGGTGAAGCCGCGGGCCAGGCGCACCGCGCTCATCGTGGCCTCGGTGCCGGAGCTGACCAGCCGGATCTTCTCCACCGGGGCCATCCGGGAGACCAGTTCCTCGGCCAGTTCGACCTCGCCCGGGGTGGCGGTGCCGTACGACATGCCGTGGGAGAGCGCCGCGGAGACGGCCTCGACGACGGCGGGGTGGCGGTGGCCCAGGATCATCGGCCCCCAGGAGCAGACCAGGTCGACGTAGCGGTTGCCGTCGACGTCGGTGATGTAGGGGCCCTGGCCGTCGGCCATGAAGCGCGGCGTGCCGCCGACGGCGCCGAAGGCGCGCACGGGCGAGTTGACGCCACCGGGCACGACGGTCCTGGCGCGGTCGAACAGGCTCTCAGACTTGTCAGTACGGCTCACCCCTACAGGGTAGAGGCCGGCACCCGAGCCCGGTCAGTCGGTGAGCTGCTCCAGAACACGCAGCGGGTCGGGGAGCGGGCGGCCGTCCGGCGGGCGCAGCCAGGAGACGGGCTGGCCGGTCGGCAGCGTGGACGGCGGCGCGAGCACGTAGCTGTCGCGGCAGTGCCAGCGCAGCCCCGGGGTGTCGTCGATGGTCGCCGGGTCGCAGTCGAGATGGCAGGACCACCACTCGTCCTCGTCGTCCGGGTTGCCGCGCGTGGCCACATAAAACAGAACCCGGTCGCCGTTGGCGGCGACCGGGCCTGAGCGGGAGCCGGCTTCGTCGATGCGCGTGAGCGCGGCGAGTCCGGCCGCCAGGGGTACGTCGAAGACGTCGAAGACGCGTCCCGTGGGGAGAATCACATTGGCGTCGGGCTCGTGCTGCCACCAGCGGGTGAGCTGGGTGGCGTCGGTCGTGGCCTGCAGATGCCAGGCCGGGGAGAGCGGATGCGCGCCGGGGTCCGGACAGCCGAGGCGGTCACAGGAGCACGCGCGCGGCCCGTGCCGCAGCGGGTGCGCCCCCGGCGCGCTGGGCCAGCCGAGAGCGGCATAGCTCAGCACCGTGTCGATCCTGGTCGGGCGCGTGAGTTTCGCGGCCCGCTTCCGCGTACGCCGAGCGAGTGGTACCCCGACCATGGTGACTCCCGTTCGAAATTCCCGCGCGCCTGAGGAGGTCCCTGACCCCGGGGCTCCAACGCACCACCTGGGACACACCAGCACTTGTTATCGCACTCTAACGCACAGGTCGCAGGGGTGAGCGGGAAACCCCCACCTAGAGACGCCGAGCCACCTCGGTGGCCCAGTAGGTGAGGATCAGGTCGGCTCCGGCGCGCCGGATGCCGATCAACGACTCCATGATCATCCGCTCGCGGTCGATCCAGCCGTTGGCCGCCGCCGCCTCGATCATCGAGTACTCGCCGCTGACCTGATAGGCCGCCACCGGCACGTCCACGCTGTCGCGGAACTGGCGGATGACGTCGAGGTAGGACATCGCCGGCTTGACCATGACCACGTCGGCGCCTTCCGCGAGGTCCAGCCGTACCTCACGCATGGCTTCCTCCAGCGGCCCTCCGGGGTCCTGCTGGTGGGAGGCGCGGTCGCCGAACTGCGGTGCGCACTCGGCCGCCTCGCGGAAGGGACCGAAGAACGCCGAGGCGTACTTGGCCGTGTAGGCCATGATCGGAATGTGGGAGAAGCCCGCACCGTCCAGGGCGGCGCGGATCACGCCCACCTGGCCGTCCATCATCCCGCTCGGGGCGACCATCTGGGAGCCGGCCTCGGCCTGCGCCACCGCGATGGAGGCGTAGCGCTCCAGCGTGGCGTCGTTGTCGACCTCACCGCCGGGCGTCAGCACCCCGCAGTGCCCGTGGTCGGTGAACTCGTCCAGGCAGGTGTCGGCCATCACCACGATCGCGTCGCCGACCTCGGCGTTCACCTCGCGCAGCGCCTGCTGGAGAATCCCGTCGGGGTCGTCGCCCGCCGAGCCGCGGGCGTCCTTCACCGCCGGGATGCCGAACAGGATCAGCCCGCCCACGCCCGCCTCGGCCGCCTCGTGGGCGGCCTTGCGCAGCGACTCGCGGGTGTGCTGATAGACGCCGGGCATCGAGGCCACGGCCTGCGGCTCGGCGATGCCCTCCTTCACGAAGGCCGGCAGGATCAGCTGCGACGGGTGCAGGCGCGTGCCCGCGACCATCCGTCTCATGACAGGGGTACGGCGAAGCCGCCGCGGACGCGCGACGGGGAACTCAGCACTCATGTGACGAAACTCCTATTTGCGGCGGCGTGCCCCACGGCGGTTCTGCGAGGGCTTACGCGGGGTGTCACCCGCGGCGATCGCCGCCTGCCTCTGCTTAGCACCGTACTCGGCGAGGGCGGCGGCCAGCGCGGAGGCCGACGGTTTGTCCGCCATGACATCCACGCGCAGGCCGAACTCCTCGGCCGTCTTGGCCGTCTGCGGGCCGATGACCGCGATGACGGTGACGTTGTGCGGCTTGCCGGCGATGCCGACCAGGTTGCGCACGGTCGAGGACGAGGTGAACAGCACCGCGTCGAACCCGCCGCCCTTGATCGCCTCGCGGATCGGCGCGGGTGGCGGCGCCGCCCGCACGGTCCGGTACGCCGTGACGTCGTCGCACTCCCAGCCCAGCTCGGTCAGCCCGGCCACGAGCGTGTCGGTGGAGATGTCGGCCCTGGGCAGCAGCACCCGGTTGATCGGGTCGAGCATCGAGTCGTAGGGCGGCCACTCGGCGACCAGGCCCTCCGACGACTGCTCGCCCGAGGGCAGCAGGTCGGGCTTGACGCCGAACTCGACCAGCGCCCGCGCGGTCGCCTCGCCCACCGCGGCCACCTTGAGCCCGGCGAAGGCCCGCGCGTCGAGCCCGTACTCCTCGAACTTCTCGCGCACCGCCTTGACGGCGTTGGAGCTGGTGAAGGCGACCCACTCGTAGCGGCCGGTGACCAGGCCCTTGATGGCCCGGTCCATCTGCTGCGGCGTGCGGGGCGGCTCGACCGAGATGGTCGGCACCTCGTCGGGCACCGCGCCGTAGGAGAGCAACTGCTCCGACAGCGCCTTGGACTGCTCTTTGGTCCGCGGCACCAGGACCCGCCAGCCGAACAGCGGCTTGGTCTCGAACCACGACAGCTTGTCGCGCAGCCCGACGGCATCGCCGACGACGATCAGCGCGGGCTCGGTGAACCCGGCGTGCTTCAGGTCGGGCTGCAGCCTGCCCAGCGTGGTCGCCACCGTGAACTGCTCGGTGGTGGTGCCGCTGCTGCTGACCGCGACCGGCGTGCTGTCGGGCTTGCCGCCCGAGATGAGCGCCTTGCCGATGGCCACCGCGTCGCCGATGCCGTTGTAGATCACCAGCGTGCCGGGACAGGCGGCGTGCGAGGCCCAGTCCTGGTCCTGCGCGGCGTCGACCACACGGAACTCCGGCACATCGTCCGCCGGCGGGATGCCCGCGTAGGTGAGCACCGCGGTCGCGGGCGGCACACCGGGCACGATCTCGAAGTCCACCCCGGCGGCGGTGCAGGCGGCGACCTCCTCGGTGATCGAGGAGAACAGCATCGGGTCGCCCTCGCACAGGCGTACCACCAGCCCGCCGTCACCGGCACGCTTGAGGTAGTCGCCCTCGACCACTTCGACGCCCTCGCGGCAGTGCTTGAGCAACGGGCCGAACAGGTCCTCGTCGAGGACCACCGCGTCGGCCTTGCCTAGCAGCTCGGCACCACGCAACGTCAGCAGGTTCGGGTCACCTGGACCCGCACCCACGAACGCCACGAAACCGGAGGTGGGACTATCGGCGCTCAATGGGAATGCTCCCCCATCAATCTGTCGGCTCCCTCGGCGAGCATCTCGGCCGCCAGCAGGCGGCCCAGGCGATCGGCGTCCGAGGAGGAGCCGGCGGCGGACTTGCGGACCGCAGCCTGGCCGTCGAGCGAGACGACGGCGGCGGTCAGGTTCAAAGTCTGCCCGTCATCAGCGGCGAAGGCACCCACCGGAGCGGAGCACCCAGCCTCGAGAGCGGACAGAACGGCGCGCTCGGCCGCGACCGCGGAGCGCGTCCGCGGGTCGTCGAGCACGCCGAGGAAGGCGATCAGGTCGGCGCGGTCGGCGAGGCACTCCACCGCCAGCGCGCCCTGGCCGGGCGCGGGCAGCATCTCCTCGACCTCGAAGATCTGGGCGATCTCCGTGTCGCGCCCGATCCTGGTCAGACCCGCCGAGGCGAGTACGACGGCGTCGAGCTCGCCCGAGGTTACCTTGCCGATCCGGGTGTCGGCGTTGCCGCGGATCGGGACGTACTCCAGGTCGGCCCTGAGCGCGCGCAGCATCGCGACCCGGCGCGGCGAGCCGGTGCCGACCCTGGCGCCGGACGGCAGGTCGGCCAGCTTGTGCGCGCCGACCAGCGCGTCGCGGTGGTCGTGGCGGGTGGGCAGGGCGGCCAGCGTGAAGCGCTCGTCCCGCTTGGTCGGCAGGTCCTTGAGCGAGTGGACGGCGAAATCGATCTCGCCATCGACCAGCTTGTCGCGCAGCGCGCTGACGAACACGCCGGTGCCGCCGAGCTGCGCCAGGTGCGCCTTGGTCACGTCGCCGAAGGTCGTGATGCCGACCATCTCGATCGCCCGGCCGGTCGCGTCGGTGTAGCCGTCGGCGACCATCTGCGACTGCGTCATGGCCAGAAGGCTCCTGCGCGTTCCCAGCTTCAGGGTCACAGCTCCACCTCCCTCACGGCCTCGGGCATCTTCGGATCCAGGTCGAACAACTCGCGCAGAGCTTCCGCATAATGATCGCCCCCTGGGGAGGTGGCGAGCTGTTTGACACGCACAGTGGGCTCATGAAGGAGTTTGTCCACCACGCGCCGCACGGTCAGCGACACCTCGCCGCGCGCCCTGTCGTCGAGCTCGGGCAGGCGCATGAGCAGGCGGCCCAGCTCGGCCTCGACGACGTCGGCCGCCTTGCTGCGCAGCGCCACCACGGTCGGGGTGACCCTGGCCGCGCGCTCGGCGTTCAGGAAGGCCGCCAGCTCGTCGGCGACGAGCGCGCGCACCGTCTGTACGGCGTCGCCCTCCCGCGAGCCGATGCCCGACTCCTGGATGGTCTCCAGGTCCACCAGCGTGACGCCGGGCAGCTCGCGCACCGCCGGGTCCACGTCGTGGGGCAGCGCCAGGTCGAGCAGGAACACCTCTGCGGCCGGCCCGCCGGTGAGCATGGCCGGGGTGACCACGTGCGACCCTCCGCCGGTGCACGTGATCACAAGGTCGGCCGTCGCGAGCTCCTGGGGAACCTCGCGCAGCGTCACCGCCCGTCCGCCGACCGTCTCGGCGAGCCGTACGCCTCGCTCGAAGGTGCGGTTGGCGACCACGATCTCGCCGGCGCCCGCGCGGGCGAGCGTGGCGGCGGCGAGCGAGCTCATCGAGCCCGCGCCGACGATCAACGCCCGCTTGCCCTCCAGCGATCCGGCGAAGGCCAGGCCCGCGGAGACCAGGGACGCGCCCGCCTGGTCGATGCCCGTGTCGGCGTGGGCCCGCTTGCCCACGCGCAGCGCCTGCTGGACGAGCTCGTTCAGCGTGGCGCCGACGGTGCCGTGCTTCTGGGCGAGCTTGAGCGCCCTGCGCACCTGGCCGAGGATCTGGCCCTCGCCGACCACCATCGAGTCGAGGCCGCACACCACCGAGAACAGGTGCTCGACCGCGCGATCCTCATAGTGGACGTACAGGTGCGGCGTCAGTTCGTCGACGGGCACGCCGGTATGGACGCTCAGCAGCCTGCTGACCGCCGTCACGGCCGCGTGGAAGCGGTCCACGGCGGCGTAGACCTCGACCCGGTTGCAGGTCGAGACCACCATCGCCTCGGCGACGCAGACGTCCTGCTGCACGTCGTAGAGGAGCTTGGAAAGAGTGTCCCCCGACACCGAGACACGTTCGAGCATGGCCACCGGAGCCGTCCGGTGGCTGAGTCCGATCGTCAGAACACTCATTGACTGTCCACGGCCATGAGTGGCCCCCCAGCTTTGCGTTGCTCATGGAACGCAAGGATCTGCAGTTCTATTGATAGGTCAACCTTACGGACATCGACGCTGTCCGGCACTGAAAGTACGACAGGAGCAAAGTTCAGGATGCTGGTCACGCCCGCGGACACCACCCGGTCGCACACCTCCTGAGCTGCCACGGCAGGTGTGGCGAGCACCACGATGGAGACCCCGCGCCGCCCGATCACGGCTTCCAGTTCGTCGATGTGTTCAACATTCAACCCCGCGATGTCGTCGCCCACGATTTCGGGGTCGGCGTCGAGCAGGGCGGCGATCCGGAACCCCCGGGACACGAAACCGCCGTAGTTCGCGAGGGCACGGCCGAGGTTGCCGACGCCGACGATGGCGACGGCCCAGTCCTGGGTCAGGCCCAGCTCCCGCGAGATCTGGTACACGAGGTATTCAACGTCGTAACCCACCCCCCGCGTGCCATAGGACCCCAGATGCGACAGATCCTTGCGGAGCTTGGCCGAATTGACGCCGGCGGCGGCCGCCAGGTCTTCGGACGAGACCGTGGCGATGCCGCGCTCGGCCATCCCGTTCAGCGCCCGCAGATATAGCGGGAGCCGTGCGACCGTTGCCTCGGGTATGCCTCGGTCACGGGGCTGGGACGGGCTCTTCACGTGCCGGAGCTCCAGGGGAACGGGCGGCCTCTCGACCGCGTCATGGGAATCGAACCGTCTTTCAGGTTAATCCCTTTGTGAACCGACGCACAAAGTCGCCACTACCGTTGACCCCATGCACGAGATCACTCTGTACGGCCGGCAAGGCTGCCACCTATGCGACGACGCCCGCGCCGTCATCGCGAAAGTCGCGGCTGAGCTGGGGGTCAGGTGGACCGAGGTGGACATCGACAGCTCCGCTGAGCTCCGGGAAAAGTACAACGACATGATTCCGGTCACGCTCGTGGACGGGGTGCAGCACGACTTCTGGCGCGTGTCGGAGGAACGCCTGCGGGCGGCCCTGGGAGGTTAGAAGAGCGCCGTCGGCAGGGGGACGACCTTGGCGGCGTTGACGTTGAGCTCGATGATGTTGGTGGCCAGCACCATGGCCTGGCGCTCGTTGACGAACCGCTCGACGTGGGGCTGGCGCTGGTGGTCCTGGAAGGCCACCTCGTCGCGGTAGAGCTCGTAGACGATGCGCTGCAGGGGCGCGGACTTCACCGCGTGGCAGGCGTAGACGAGCGTGTCGGGCTCGCCGCGGCGCACGGCCTCGACGGTCATGTCGGCCAGGCGGTCGAACATCTCGCCGGATCCGTCCATCAGCGTGAAGACGGTCAGCAGGCCGTAGATGCTGGGCGACGGGCGTCCGCCGACGGCCGGCTGGGGCGCGCTGGGCTGGAAGACCTCGGCGCCCGGGTAGACGACGCCGGTGTTCGGCATGTTGTAGCTGTCGGGCTGCTGGGGCTGGGGCGGGCCGCCGCTGTGGCGGCCGAGGGCCTGCTCGCCGCCGTTCATGATGTAGCCGGTCGAGGGGCCGGGGTCCATCGCGGGTGCGGGACTCATGTGGCCCGTGGCCGAGTTCATCGGGTTCATCGGGTTCATGTGGCCGGTTGCCGGGTTCATCGGGTTGTAGCCCACGTCCTGGTCACCGGCGCGGTACTCGGCGACGAGGTCGCTCAGGCCCGAGGGCCTGGGCCGCGGGGGCTCCAGCGGCGCCTGCGCCTCCATGCGGGCCGGCGTGCGCTCAGGCACGGCTCTGCGGCCCGCGGAGGCGGATTCCCAGCTCTCGCTCTTGATGTCGTCCTCCTCGTCCTCGTACGGCGCGAGCGGGCGCAGCACGGCATACCAGATCGCCGCGGCGGCCACCACGAGCAGCGCGGTGGTGAAGACGCCGGGCACGGCGAAGCGCACCGCGCCGATCAGGGCCAGCGCCGAGGGCGCGATGACGGCGGCGGCGTGCAGGTTGTCGGTGTCGTAGTCGTCGCCGTTGCGCCAGCGCAGGGCGGCGACCACCACACAGCCGAGCAGGATGAGCGCGGCGATCACGTGCGAGCCGAGCAGGACGGAGCTGGCGATCAGGCTCCAGTGGGACGAGCCGGGCGGCAGCGCCTTGGCCATCTCCGTGGCCTTGAGCACGGGGTCGAAGACGATCACCACCGAGCTGACGATGGTGAACGCGACCCCGAACAGCCAGGCGAGGAACTTCGGCGGCGTCTTCTCCGCCAGCAACTGGATGAGCCCGATCGCCATCCACAGCGGGGCGATCAAGGATCCGGCCAGTTGGTAGATCCGGAACGTGCCCTCGCCGAAGCCGATAAGGTAGCCCGTGCCGATCGCGCCCAGCGCGATGCAGAGCATCGCCGTGGCGACCGTCCAGGCGATCAGCCACCCTTCGCGCTCCTCACGAAGACTACGGATCAGGGCACCGGTTGCGATCGCGGCGAGGAGCGCGCCCGCGAACGCGATGACAGCAACAAGGATCTCCATGGTGACTCCAATGCTGCCTGACGATGCCTCCCAGCCGGTAGCCGAAGAGGGAACGGGTCGGTCCACACCGTATCCGCCGATTACGGCTAGTGACGCCACCCTGAAGCGGATTGTGGAATTTCCGGTTGATTTCTAGAGTGTTCGAGCACGCCGCAGCCCCTACCCCCAGGGACACCGGATGCCTGACTCGTGGCCGTTCGCCGGGCTTCTGTCGCCAGCGGTCGCTGGCAACACCCGGACAAGCGAGCTTGCCGTGCGCGAAGAGATCCCAGATGACGTGCGTACGCTGGTGTTGCGGGCGAAGACCGGCGACACGGAAGCCTTTGGCACGCTCTATGACCGCTACGTCGATCTTGTCTACCGCTACATCTACTTCCGCGTGGGCTCCCACCCCCTGGCCGAGGACCTCACCTCAGAGACATTCTTACGTGCCCTCCGTCGTGTGGCCGACTTCACCTGGCAGGGCCGCGACTTCGGCGCCTGGCTGGTGACGATCGCCCGCAACCTCGTCACCGACCACTTCAAGTCCGGGCGCTACCGCCTGGAGATCACTACCGGCGAGGTGCTCGACGTACCGCTCGACGGGGCTTACATCCCGGAGAACGCGGTGGTCACGGCCATCATCAACGACCGCGTCCTGCGCGCCGTCCGAGACCTCAATCCCGAGCAGCAGGAGTGCGTGGTCCTGCGCTTCCTGCACGGCCTGTCTCTCGCGGAGACCGCGTTGATCATGGGGAAGAAGAGTGGAGCGATCAAAGCCCTGCAGTTCCGTGCGATCCGGGCGCTGGCCAGGGCTCTCAAACACGACCTCGCGTAACCTCCGCCCGCGGCGCCTCGTTAGGCAGGTGTCACACCGGACGGGGGCCACAGGGAGCAGGCATGGGTAGGGCGCGACCTCGCCGATGGCCGTTCGGAGCCGCGCAAGGGTCGCACGAGCGGCTTCTCGGCCAGCTTGACGAGCTGCGCAGGCTGCCTCAGGGCGGCGGGCCGGACGGCGACTTCCGCGAGCGGCTGAGAACACGGCTGATCTCGGCCGAGGCCGAAGCTGAAGCCGAAGCCGCCGCGATCGCCGTGCCCGAGGCTCAGGCGCCGCCTGGCAGGGCTCGGCACGCCAGGCGTACCAGGAGGGTGCGGTTGTCGTGGCCGTCGCAGCTCGCGACGCTCGGCCTGGCCGCGGGCATGATGATGTCGGCCTTCTTCACCTACCAGTCGGTGCCCGGCGACACGCTTTACCCGCTCAAGCGGGCCGCGGAGCACACGCTGGTACGTCTCAGCACCGACGACAGGGAGCGGGCCGAGCGCGAGATGGTCTCGGCCAAGGAACGCGCCGCCGAGGTGGCCGCGCTGCTCGGCGGCTCCGGCGACGGGCCCCTCGTCTCGGCTACTCTGAGTGACATGGCCGAATCCACGAAATCGGCCATCAAGCGGATGGAGCGGGTCGAGCCGCGCTCCCCCAAGGTCAACAGTTTCGCCCAGGACCAGCGCGACATGGTCGAGCCCATGCTGGAGCAGCTCAACGGCCCCGAGCAGGACCAGGCGAATACCTATTTGCACTACATCGAAGGCCTTGCGGTGCCTAGGTAAGCTGCTGTGCATGAGGCGGCTACTTCGACGACGACACGAGACAGAAGCCCAGGTCGCCGGCGAGGTCGCCGCCGCGGCGGCGGTCGTGACGCAACCTGCCGACCCCGACCCCGAGGCCGCCGCGTTCTTCGACGTCGACAACACGATGATGCGTGGCGCCTCCATCTACCACTTCGCCAGGGGCCTGGCCACGCGCGGTCTGTTCACCACCTCCGACCTGCTGAAGTTCGCGGTCGGGCAGGCCGCGTTCCGGCTGCGCGGCAACGAGAACCCCGAGCACATCGCGGTCGCCCGCGAGACCGCGCTGGCCTTCGTCGCCGGCAGCAAGGTCGACGACGTCGTACGGCTCGGCGAGGAGATCTACGACGAGGTCATGGCCGACCGCATCTGGGCGGGCACCAGGGCACTGGCACAGTCGCACCTGGACACCGGCCAGCGGGTCTGGCTGGTGACCGCCACTCCGGTCGAGCTGGCCCACGTGATCGCCCAGCGCCTCGGCCTCACCGGCGCGCTCGGCACGGTCTCCGAGACCCGCGACGGCGTCTACACCGGCCACCTGGTGGGCGACCTGCTGCACGGCCCGGCCAAGGCGGAGGCGGTGCGCGCGCTGGCCCGCAGGGAAGGGCTCGACCTGACCCGCTGCACCGCCTACAGCGACTCGGCCAACGACCTGCCGCTGCTGTCGCTGGTCGGGCAGGCGGTGGCCATCAACCCCGACTCCGAGCTGCGCGAGCACGCCAGGAAGCACGGCTGGCCGATCAAGGACTTCCGCACCGGCAGGAAGGCCACGATGGCCGCGCTGCCGATAGCGGCGGGCCTGGGCGCCGTCGCCGGCGGCATCGCGGCCGGGATCGCGCTACGCCGCCACTACCGGTCCAAGTGAGCGCCGGATCAGCGCCTTGAGCGCGGCGTTGACCAGTTCGGGACGTTCCAGCCCCAGCATGTGACCGGCGCCGGGCGCGACCACCAGCGTGGCGTCCGGCAGCGCGGCGGCGATCCTGCGGGCGTGCGCGGGCGTGGTGAGCCGGTCGCGCTCGCCGACCATGACCAGCGTCTCGACCCGGCTCAGCGCCTGGAGGGCGGCGAGCTTGTCGTGCGCCAGGATGGCGTGGAAGTAGCCGACCATGACCTCGGTGGGCGTCGCGGCGACCATCTTGTTGATGAAGCGCACGTGGTGGCCGCGCGCCTTCGGCCCGAAGGCGGCCAGCCGGGTGACGGGCCAGTTGGTCCCGGCGCGCAGGAGCGCCGGGCTGGCGTCGATGAGCGCCGCCCTGGCCTTCAGCCGGTTCAGCAGCACGGGGGCCGTCCTGCCGGCGAGCCCCTCGGCCAGCCTTCCCGACGAGGTGCTGATGAGCGCCACGGCGACGACCCGGTCGCCGAACAGCTCGGGCCGCCGGGCGGCCAGCCCCATGATGGTCATGCCGCCCATGGAGTGGCCGACCAGGACGATCGGCAGGCCCGGCGGGACCGCCGCGTCGATCACGGCCTCCAGGTCGGCGGCGAGCCGTTCTATCGAGCAGGGTCCTGCCGGGCCGGCCGTGGAGGCCCCGTGCCCGCGCTGGTCGTAGCCGACCAGCATGGCCTCATCGGGGAGGACCTCCCGCTGGTAGTGCCAGCTGTGCCGGTTGAGCACCCAGCCGTGGGCGAAGACCACGGCGTAGGCGGGCGTGCCGGACTCCCTGACGTCGACGTCGATGACGGCGCCGTCGTCCGTCTCGACGGGCAGCCGGCGGCCGTGCTGGCCGCCGAGCGTCTCGCTGGACCTCTTCCGGGCGACGAGTCCCACGGCGACGCCGAGGAGCAGCCCGGTCACGAGCACCTTGTACCGCATGCCCGCGACTATAGGACTTTTTGTCTAATAAGACTATCGGAGCTTCGCGAAGAGCTCCTTGGCCTCGGGTTGCTTCCAGACGAGCCGGTTGGGGTCGTCGGGCGCGGGCGCCCAGGGCACGGTCACGAACACCGGCTTGCTCTTCCGCAGGCTGGTGGCCAGCTGGTACATCTCCTCCACGTTCAGGTCCGTCGTGGTCGCCGCCGTCACCGCGCCCAGGAACTCGCGGAACCCGGCCGGGTTGGTCACCAGCGCGGTCTTCGCCTTCGCCAGCATCGCGTAGAGCAGGCTCTGCTGCCGCTTGATGCGCTGAACGTCGGAGCCGTCGCCCGTGTGGCGCAGCCGGAAGTAGCCGAGCGCCTTCTCGCCGTCGAGTGTGCTGCGGCCGCCGGGCAGGCTCAGCTTCGCCTTCGGGTCCTCGATGGGCTGCTTGATCGTCACCTCGACGCCGCCGAGGGCGTCAACGACCTTCTTGAATCCCGAAAAATCAACTTCCGCGTAGTGGTCGACGCGGACGCCGGTCAGCTTTTCCAGCGTCTTGACCAGGCATTCGACGCCGCCCGTGGTGTAGGCGGCATTGATCATGTCGCGGCGCGCGGGCGAACCCTCGCACGCGGCGATCTGCACGAGCGAGTCACGCGGCACGCTCACCACCGTCGGCTTGCCCCGGTCGGCAGGCAGGTGCACGAGCGCGATCGTGTCGGCCCGCGCCTTGGACCCCTGCCGCGCCTCCCGCGGGCCGTAATCCTCGTTCCCCGGGCCTTCGCGGGTGTCGGAGCCGATGAGCAGGATGTTCCGGACGCCGGAGACGTTCACCGGACGGTCCCCCGACCCCATCGGCAGCGCCCGGTCCCGGTTGCTCAGCAGCAGCGTGGGCACCGCGACGGCCAGCGCGGTCGCGACGGCCACCGCGCCCATCATCGCCCAGCCGGCACGTCCGCGCCGCCTGGGCGCTGTCCCCATGTACCTGCGCCGCTGGCGGACCAGCGTGGCGGGCGGCTCCTGCTCCAGCTCCCTGCCGAAGTCGCGGAGCAACTTCAGATCGTCCATCGTCACTCCTCCTCGATCATCGGGTTGGTGTCGCCCAGGGCCGCGCGTACCTTCCGCCTGCCCCGGTTGAGGCGGGAGCGCACGGTGCCGATCGGGATGTCGAGCGCCCGTGCGACCTCGTCGTAGGTCAGATCGCCCCACGCGATGAGCAGAAGGACGTCGCGGTCCTTCGCCGGCAGTTTGGCCAGGGCCGCGGCCAGCTCGGGCCTGGCGGCCTGCGCGCTGACCCCGGCCGCCACGCGGTCGGCCGGGGACTCCACGTCGCCGTCGAGCGGCGCGCGCCGCATCGCGCGGTAGCGGGCCGCCTCACTGCGGTGGTGGCGGGAGATGAGCTTGGTCAGGATTCCGAACAGCCAGGGCCGGGCGTCGGAGTAGCCCGTGTCGTAGCTCCTCCGGCGGGAGAAGGCCACCAGAAACGTCTCGCCCACCAGGTCCTCGGCGGGCTCGGGGCCCAGCCGCTTCACGACGTACCTGTAGAGCATGCCGGAGTAGCGGTCGAACAGCTCGGCGAACGCCTCCGGATCGGTCCAGGACGCGCTGACGAGCTCTGCGTCAGCGGCCCTGGTGGCGGGTTGCGTGATCATCTCCGCCCTTCTGTGGGGAATCAGTCAGGGATGTCTTGCCGCAACCCGCCCATCAGGTTCACAGCTCCTTGAGGAAGCCTCCGTCGATCACGAAGTCGGCGCCGGTCGTGCTCGCGGAGCGCGGCGAGACCAGCAGCGCGACGGCGTCGGCGATCTCCTGCGGCTCCACCAGGCGTCCGGTGGCCAGCCGCATCATCTCAGGCGCGGTCCGCTCGATGACGGTCGCGGTGTCGCCGCCGGTCACCCCGGCCAGCACCTCGGCCGCGCCGCCCTCCTTGGTCCACCAGGCGGTCAGGGTCGGGCCGGGCGAGACGGTGTTGACCCGGATGCCCCGCTGGCCGTACTCCTCGGACAGGGCCTTGCCCACCGAGTTCAGCGCCGCCTTGGCGGCGTTGTAGTCGACGTTCATCGGCGCGGGCTGCCGCGCGCCGCCCGAGGAGACGTTGACGATCGAGCCGCCGCCGCGCTCCAGCATCAGAGGTACGGCCGCGCGCATCGCCCGCACCGCCGAGTAGAGGTTGAACTCGAACATCGCCCGCCAGTCGTCGTCCCCGGGCGTGAGGAAGCCGAAGCGCGGCAGGGTCACGCCGGGCGGCGGCCCTCCGGCGTTGTTGACCAGGATGTCGAGCCCGCCGAACCGCTCGGCGGCGGTGGCGATCACGTGCGCGGGCGCCTGCGGATCCATCAGG
This sequence comes from Nonomuraea endophytica, assembly GCF_014203235.1. GTDB lineage: Bacteria > Actinomycetota > Actinomycetes > Streptosporangiales > Streptosporangiaceae > Nonomuraea > Nonomuraea endophytica. The sequence goes on from NZ_JACHIN010000001.1 coordinate 1,015,332, forward strand.
TCAACGGGCACGTGCACGACCTCGGGCGGAAGCTCGGAGGTGCGGGTGCGCGAGGCCGCCACGACGTGGGCGCCCTCCTCGGCGAGGGTGCGGGCGACGGCCAGGCCGATGCCCTTGGAAGCGCCGGTGACAACGGCCACACGGCCGGAAAGCTGCAGGTCCACGAGGGTTCCTTTCTTGGATTACGCCTCGTGAACACCCGCCGGGCAGGATCGGTTGCAGCCTTCTCAGACGAAGGCGTGGCCTCTTCTCAGCCGCAGCTCGTTGAGCATCTGCTGGATGACCTCGCGCACGTGGTCGGTGAGGTTGAACACGAGCATCGGGTCGTCGGCCGCGCCCGGCTCGTACTCGTCGGTGCGGATGGGCTCGCCGAACCCGATCATCCACTTGGACGGCAGCGGCAGCAGCCCCAGCGGCCCCAGCCACGGGAAGAGCGGGGTGATCGGCAGGTACGGCAGGCCGAGCGCCCTGGCCAGCGTCTTCATGTCGCCGAGCTTGGGATAGATCTCCTCGGCGCCCACGATCGCGGTGGGCACGATCGGCACCCCGGCCCGGATCGCGGAGGCGACGAAGCCGCCCCGGCCGAAGCGCTGGAGCTTGTAACGGTCGGCGTACGGCTTGCCGAGCCCCTTGTAGCCCTCGGGGAAGACCCCGACCAGCTCGCCCTTGCGCAGCATCCGGTCGGCGTCCTCGCGGCAGGCCAGCGTGTGGCCGGACTTGCGCGACAGGTGGCCGAGCACCGGGAGCTGGTAGACGAGGTCGGCGCCGAGCAGCCGCAGCGCCCGCCCGGCCTCGTCGTGCAGCGCGACCTGGGTCATGAGCGCGTCGACGGGCAGCGTGCCGGAGTGGTTGGCCACGACGAGGGCGCCGCCGTCCTCGGGGACGTTCTTGACGCCGACGGTCTCCACCCGGAACCAGTGGTGGTAGATCGGCCGCAGGAGTTCGAGCAGGACCTTGTCGGTCAGCTCGGGGTCGTAGCCGAACTCGTCGACCTCGTATTCGCCGTTGAGACGCCGGCGCAGGAAGGCCAGGATCTCGGCCGCCCGATCGGGCTCGCTCATGTCAGCACGGCTCCAAGCCCGCGGGAGTGGAGGAAGTCGTCGAAGGCCGCCGCGGTGGTGAACTTCGGCTTCCAGCCGAGCTCGGCGGCGAGCTTGGCGGGGTCGACGGCCCTGCCGTGGCTCATCAGCCGGAGTTGCTCGGGTGAGAACTCGACCAGCCCGGCGCTCCTGGCCATCTCGCCCAGCACGCGGAAGGCGGGTGAGGGCAGCGGCAGCGAGAACCGGCCGGCGCGGCGTACGCACTGTGAGAGCAGAAGCACGCCTGCCCCGGCCACGTTGTACGTGCCGGGGTGGTCTTCTGTGGCCATCCGCCGCAGCACCTCGACCGCGTCGTCCTCATGGATGAACTGCAGCCGAGGGTCGAAGCCGAACACCGTCGGCAGAACCGGCTGGGCGAAATAGCGGGTTACCGGCGAGTCGACGCCGGGACCCATGAAATTGGCGAAACGCAGCATGGAGACGGTCACGTCGGGACGCCGGCGGGCGAACCCGCGCACGTAGCCCTCGACCTCGGCCGCGTCCTTGGCATAGCCGTGGCCGGGGCCGTCGTGCGGCTCCACGTCCTCGTCGAACACCGCCGGATCCTTGGGCGACGAGCCGTAGACCGCGGTGGTGGAACGGACCACCACGCGGCGCACGGTCGCCGACCGCTGGCAGGCACCGAGCAGTTGCATGGTGCCGATGACGTTGTGCTCTTTCATCAGTGCCCGGCCCGTGCTCCGCGAAGGAGCGCTGACCAGGCTCATGTGCACAACGGTGTCGATGTCCGCGGCCGCGATCACCTGGGCGATGTCGGGGCTGCGCAGATCCACCCGGACGAACTCCGTCCGGCCGAGGGAGCCGCCGCCGTCTCGCGTCAGCGAGGGCAGCGGTGGCGACGAGGGCGGAACGGTGTCGACTCCGATGACGCGGCTGATGTCCGGGTCGGTCGCCAGGACGCTCGCCACCCGGGCGCCGATGTGGCGCGAGACCCCGGTGACGAGCACGGTGCGGGTCATCAGCGCCTCACAGCTGCGTCTACTACTTCTTGTTACGCCGCTGGATGCGCGTCTTCTTGAGCAGCTTGCGGTGCTTCTTCTTGGCCATCCGCTTGCGGCGCTTCTTGATCACAGAGCCCACGGGACCCCCAGTTAACTGATAGCAAGTCTGAATCGACGTGCGAGCGCACGCCGGCTCACAGACTACCGGCGATCGGTGGTAGATCGCCCCTCGGGGGTGGGAGCCCGGCCGCGTTCGTGCGACCGGGCCATGTCCCACGGCGTGTATTCACGGCGTGAGTACGAACGCGCCGCTACTCCAACTCTCATCCGGCCTCGATGTAGGCCTCTCGCAGATAGTCGTGTACCGCCTGCTCAGGCACCCTGAACGAGCGGCCGACGCGAATGGCCGGCAGTTCGCCCGAGTGCACCAGCCGGTACACCGTCATCTTGGACACTCGCATGACCGTGGCCACTTCTGCCACCGTCAGGAACTTCACCTCGCTGAGAGGTCTTTCGCCTGCACCCATCGGACGCCTCTTCCGCACGTGTTTCCGGGTTATCCCCACTGGTGCCATTGCTCACGCACGTCTACTGCCGTCAGCGTAAGTCGGGACTCCGAGTGCGCAAACCCCCTATTTTCTCAGTTCGCGGAGCCATCTGTCAGCCGAACCAGCAAACTCGCTGGCCAGCAGCCGGGCAGAGCACCTCGCCAGGACGTTGGAACTGTCCAACTTCGTACACATAAGAGTCGCCCCAGGCCCATCAAAAGTTGGCAAAGGGACGACGAGCCTCTTGGAATGCAGGCGCGAAAAGACGGTATGGGGATGACCGAATTCGACTCAAAGGGCTCGTGAGACCCGTGTGACCAGATGGTCCGTCAACGGTGTGTAATAGCGCGGAAGCACGTTGTCATCGAGCGGGACGACCACGTCGATCTTGCCCTCGGCCTCGCCCACGAACAGCGCGGGGTCGTTGCTGTCGGCGAAGCCCACGGTCGGGATGCCCGCCTCTCCCGCCGCGCCGGCCCATCCGTGGTCGGCGACGACGAGGTCGGGGCGCTCCTCGCCCATCTCCGCGATCATCGCGACCATCGGCGCCGGGTCGTGGCTGTGCACGAACCCGCCGCGGTCGTCGAGCATCGCGACGTCCTGCAGGTAGCGGATCTTGCGCTTGCGGCCGAAGCCCTGACCCCAGTAGGTCCAGCCCTCGGCGGGCGTCAGCAGCCGCGCGCCGCGCTCGACCGCGAACCGCGCCAGCGGCAGGTGTACGGCCAGCAGCCCCGTCGGATGCCCCGTGGCGAACAGCAGCCGGGGCGACGGCTTGGCCAGCGCGGCGGCGATCCGGTCGGCCATGGCGTCCAGGGCGTCGATCGTCCGCTCCGGATCGATGGTGTCCTGCCCGAACCGGTGCTTGACGTCGGCCACCACGCCCGCCGACTTGGCCATGAGCCCCAGGATGTCGCGGTAGGACCACGGCTGCGCGACGGTCAGGCCCAGCGTGTAGTGCGGGTCCCGGTTGGCCAGCGAACTGTAGTGGTCGAGGTTGTTCTCACGAGGGGTCGCGACGTCACCGGCGATGCGCGTGCGAACCAGGTGCTCGCGGAGTTCGTCGCGGGTCTGCACAGCTCTCCTAGGGCAGCGGGTCGATGCCGTGCAGAGGGAACACCGCGTTACGCGTCGCCATGATCGCACGGTCGATGGGATCCGCAGGATCATAACCACCGGAAAGGTCACGAAATTCCGGGTTTCGGCCGTCCGTCATGGTCAACGGGGGTGTCTCACCGGTGCGCTCGCGGACGAAACGCTGCCAGGACTCGGGGGTTTTGGTGGCCGGGTCGACCGGGCTGCCCGACGCCTCGGCCATCAGGTGCGTCCAGGCCCTGGGCACCACCTGGACCAGTTCGTAGCCGCCGCCGCCGGTCGCGATCCACTTGCCGCCCGCCGTCTCGTGCGCCAGCCGGTGCAGGGCCGCGTACGCCGTGCGCTGGCCGTCCAGGCTGAGCATCAGGTTGGCCAGCGGGTCCAGGGCGTGGCTGTCGCAGCCGTGCTGGGTCACCAGGATCTCCGGGCGGAACTCGCGCAGCAGCGGCGGCACCACGGCGTCGAAGGCGCGCAGCCACCCGGCGTCGCCGCAGCCGGCCGGCAGCGCCACGTTCACCGCGCTGCCCTCGGCGCCGGTCTCCTCCGGCCAGCCCGTGCCGGGGAACAAGGTGCGGGGGCTCTCGTGCAGGCTGATCGTCAGGACCCTCGGGTCGTCGTAGAACATCGCCTGCACGCCGTCGCCGTGATGCACGTCAACATCGACGTAGGCGATCTTCGATACGCCCTTGGACAGCAGCCAGGCGATCGCCACGGCCGGGTCGTTGTAGACGCAGAAGCCGCTGGCCGTGGCCGCCATGGCGTGGTGCAGGCCGCCGGCGACGTTGACGGCGTGCTCCGCCGTACCGTCGAAGACCGCGCGGGCGGCGGCCAGGGTCGCGCCGGCGATCAGCGCGGAGGCCTCGTGCACGCCCGCGAAGGCCGGATTGTCCGAGGTGCCCAGCCCGGCGGACACGTCGGGCTCGCCCGCGACCGAGACGCGCTTGACCGCCTCGATGTAGCCGCGTTTGTGCACCAGCGCCAGCTCGTCGTCGGTGGCCGGGGCGCAGCCAGCGAGCTCGACCCGCTCCAGCACGCCGAGGTCGCGGGCGAGCGCCATCGTCAGCTCGACCCTGACGGGCGCGAGCGGATGATCAGGGCCGAAGTCGTAGGAGGTCAGGGCATCGTCCCAGATCACCCTCGCCGCACCAGACATGAGTCTCCCTCCTAGCCTTTCGCCGACGTTACCGCAGGCGCACGCCACCGCCCATCGTCATGATCTGGAAATCGCGAGGTATCCTCCGCGGCATGCGCTTCCCCCGGCTGGTCCGCTTCGCGCGCAACCCCTGGGTGCGGGACATCGCGCTGGTCTCCCCGCTCGTGGTCGGCAGCCTGTTCGCGCTGGGGGTGGCGTACTCGATCCCGCAGGTCGACCGGGTCGCGCCGATGCTGCTGCTGGTCAGCTCCCTGCCGCTGATCTGGCGGCGGCGCCACCCCCTCACCGTGGCCGCGATCGTGATCGGGCTGGACGCCGCCGTCCCGATCCTCATCGCCTCCGACGTCCTTCTCGGGATCGCGTCGCTGATCGCGCTCTACTCCGTGGGCCGCCATCGCGCCGGCCGGAGCGTGCTGCTCACCGGGCTGGCCGCGAGCACGGCCTACGCGGTCACCGGCCTGCTCACCCAGTACAACCCCGCCGAGCCAGGCTCCGCCGTCGCGCCGGTCATCACCGGCTTCGCCGGCCCGTTCCTCGGCTTGGGCCTCGGCCAGTTCGTACGGCTGCGCCGCGAGCTGAAGGAGCGCAGGCAGCGGGAGATGCGCGACGAGGCGATCCACGGCGAGCGGCGCCGTATCGCCCGCGAGCTCCACGACGTCGTCGCCCACCACCTGAGCGTGATCAACGCGCTCGTCGGCGGCGCGCGCACCGTGCTGCCGCCCGAGCCGACCCCGGCCCGCGAGGCCCTGGAGGCAGCCGAACACAGCGCCCGCCAGGCGCTGTCGGAGATGCGCCAGCTGCTGCAGGTCCTGCGCGCCGACACCACCGACGGCCCGGACGCCGCCACAGGCGTGGGCGCCGCCGGCCTGCCCGAGCTGGTCAAACAGTCGGGCAACGCCTCGCTGCGGGTGGACGGCGAGCCGGTGACGCTGCCCACCGCCGTCGACCACGCGGTCTACCGGGTCGTCCAGGAGGCGCTCACCAACTCCCGCAAGCACGCCCCCGGCGCGCGGGCCGGCGTCCGGGTCGCCTACCTCAGCCGGGCCGTCGAGGTGGAGGTGCTCGACGACGGCTCGCCGGTCAGGACCGCGGGCGCCGGATCCGGGTTCGGACTGGGCGGTATGGCCGAACGTGTGGCACTGTGTGGCGGTCGTCTGGAGACGGGGCCCCGCGGGCGAGGCGGGTTCCGGGTGTACGCGCTGCTGCCGCTGGAGAACGCATGATCAGGGTGTTGCTGGTCGACGACCAGGCGCTCGTGCGCACGGGCTTCAAGCTCATGCTGAACGCACAGCCCGACATCGAGGTCGTCGCCGAGGCGGCCGACGGCCAGGAGGCGCTCGCGTGGAGCCGCGAGCTCAAGCCCGACGTCGTGCTCATGGACCTGCACATGCCCGTCATGGACGGCGTGACAGCCACCGGGCTGATCTCCGCCGAGCTCCCCGGGACGCGGGTGCTCGCGCTCAGCACCTTCGACCTCGACGAGAACGTCGTGGCCGCCCTCCGCGCCGGCGCCGGCGGCTTCCTGCCCAAGGACATCTCGCCCGAAGAGCTCGTCGAAGGCGTGCGCGTCGTCCACCGCGGCGAGTCCGCCGTCGCGCCCCGGCTGCTCACCCGGCTGATCGGCACGTTCGTCCGCGCCTCCCGTCCCCGCCCGGCGCCCGCCGCGCTGCCCGAGCTGACCGACCGCGAACGCGAGGTGCTCGTGCTCATCGCCAAGGGCCGCTCCAACACCGAGATCGCCGACCGGCTGAACGTCTCGCCGTCCACGATCAAGAACCATGTGACGAGCCTGTTCGGCAAGACGGGGGTACGCGACCGGGCGCAGGCCGTCATCCTCGCCTACGAAGCGGGCCTGGTCAGCCCCGGGGAGTAGGACCAGGCTCCTACCTCACGCCGAGACGAACGGTCCTCCGGCAGGACGCCCCCCGCCGATCTCCCCGGCACCCTTGAATCCATGACCTCCATCAAGGCCACGGGCCTGACCAAACGTTATGGGCAGACCACCGCGGTCTCCGGCCTGTCGTTCACCGTGGAGCCCGGCCAGGTGACCGGCTTCCTCGGTCCGAACGGGGCCGGCAAATCGACCACGATGCGCATGATCCTCGGGCTCGACCATCCCAGCGGGGGCTCCGTGGTGGTGGACGGCGTGCCGTACCAACAGCTCAAGCACCCGCTCCGCAAGATCGGCGCGCTCCTCGACGCCAAGGCCGTGCACGGCGGGCGCAGCGCGCGCAACCACCTGCTGGCCATCGCCCAGAGCAACGGCCTGCCCGCCTCGCGGGTCGAGCAGGTCCTGGAGAGCGTCGGGCTCAGCCAGGTGGCCAAGCGGCGGATCGGCGGGTTCTCGCTGGGCATGTCCCAGCGGCTCGGCATCGCCGCCGCGCTGCTCGGCGACCCGGAGATCCTGCTGTTCGACGAACCGGTCAACGGGCTCGACCCGGACGGCATCCTGTGGATCCGTACCTTCATGCGCAAACTGGCCGCGGAAGGCCGCACGGTCTTCGTCTCCAGCCACCTGATGAGCGAGATGGCCCAGACGGCCGACCACCTCATCGTGATCGGCAAGGGCGAGCTGATCGCCGACACCAGCGTGGCCGACTTCATCGGCAGCAGCTCCCAGGGCTTCGTCAAGGTACGCTCGCCGCGCCTGGCCGAGGTCGCCCAGCTGCTCCAGGTGGGCGAACTCCACCACGACCACCTGCGGGTGACCGGCATGCAGCCCCTGGAGATCGGCACGCTCACCGCCCGCGCCGGACTGCCGCTCGAAGAGCTCACCTTCGTCCAGCCCACGCTGGAGGCGGCCTACATGGAGCTGACCAAGGACAGCCTGGAATACACCTCATGATCGACGTGATGCGCTCCGAATGGACCAAGCTGCGCTCGCTGCGCTCCACGGTCTGGACGCTGGTCGCGGCCTTCCTGATGATGGTCGGCCTCGGCGCGCTCATCGCCTGGGGCGCCGTGTCCAACGCCTCGGCCGGCGCCACCGGCTCCGCGGCGCAGGCGGTGATGATCGCGCTGGTCGCGCTGCCGTTCGGCGCGATCGCGATGGCTACCTTGGGGGTGCTGGTCATCTCCGGCGAATACCGCACCGGGATGATCAGGACGTCGCTGCAGGCCGTACCGCAACGCCTGACTTTCCTGTACGGCAAAGCCGTCGTCTTCACCATCGCCGCACTGGTCGTGGGGCTGGTGACCGCCTACGCCGCCTTCTTCGTCAGCCAGGGCGTGCTGTCCATCAAGGACCTTCACACCTCGATCACCGCCCCGGAAGTGCTGCGAGCGGTAACCGGCGCCGGCCTGTACTTGGCGGCCAGCGGCCTGTTCGGCCTGGCCCTGGGCTCCCTGATCCGCCACACCCCCGGCGCCATCGTCGCGGTCATCACGCTCACCCTGGTCCTGCCCCAGCTCACCAGCCTGCTGCCGGGAAGGGTCGGGGAGATCGTCACCCAGCACTTCACCTCCAACGCCGGCCTCCAGCTCACCATGGTCGAACCCCGAGCCGCCGGACTGGCCCCATGGACCGGCTTCGCGGTGTACCTGATCTGGGTGGCCGTCATCCTGCTGGCCGGCACCGCCCTCCTCCGCCGCCGCGACGCCTAGCGCCCACCCCCCGGCCGGACAGCGCGAGCGCGGCGTGAGGGCAGCGGTCCCACACCCATGAGCGGGCGGACCAACCCACGCGTGTAGCCCGCGCAAGCAGGGCGAGCGGAGCAGCCGGGGCGTGAGGGCAGTGGGGCGACAGCTGTGGGTGAGCGGCGGGGACAGGGGTGGGCGGCCGTCTCGGGGCGGTGGGGTGTGTGGGTGGGTTACTCGGCGCGCAGGGCTACTACGGGGTCGAGTTTGCCGGCTCGGCGGGCCGGGGCGACGCCGAAGAAGACGCCTACCGCGGCCGAGACGCCGAAGGCCAGTGCCACCGACCACCACGTTATGGAGGCGGGGACGGGGGTGAAGGTGGCTATGGCCAGGGCGCCGCCCACGCCCAGGGCTATGCCGATCAGGCCGCCTATCGTGGTCAGGAGGACCGCTTCGATCAGGAACTGGCGCAGGATGTCGCCCTGCCGGGCGCCCAGTGCCTTGCGGAGGCCGATTTCTCGGGTACGTTCGCGGACGCTCACCAGCATGATGTTGGACACGCCCACCCCGCCCACCAGGAGTGAGATGCCGGCGATGGCCGCCAGCACTCCGGTGAGCATGCTGATCACCGTGCCGATGGTGCCCAGGAGCTGGGTCTGGGTCACCGCCGAGAAGTGCTCTCCCGGGTAGCGGTCCACCAGCGCGTCCACGACCTTCTGCTGCAGCGGCTCGATCTCGTCGGGGCCGCTGGCGCCGACCGCCATGCCGTTGATGCGGGGGATGCCGAGCAGGCGTTGCGCGGTGGTGACCGGCATGTGGATTTCCTGGTCTCTGGCCACTCCGAAGGCGGAGCCGAGCTGGGCGTACACGCCTACCACGCGGAAGCGGGCGCCGGAGATCGAGACCTGGCGGCCGATCGGGTCGATGTCGCCGAAGAGCTTGTTCGCCACCTCTGAGCCCAGGACCGTGACGCGGCGGCGGGTGTCGACGTCGGTTTCGCTGAGGTAGCGGCCTTTGTCCAGGGGGCGGGCGAAGATCTTGGGCAGGTTCTCGTCGGTGCCGACGATGGTGGAGAACACCTCTGCCCTGCCCACGCGCACCGTCTCGCCGGACTGCAGCGACACGGTCACCTTGCCCGGATCGCCCACCACGCGGCGTACGTATGCCACGTCGGTCAGGTCCAACCGGCTCTGGGTGGGGGCGGCGCCTACGTTCAGGCGGCCGGGGACGATCAGGATGATGTTGCTGCCCAGGCCGGAGATCTCCCGCTCGACGGTGTCCTTCGCGCCGGTGCCCACGGAGACGAGGATCACGACCGAGAGCACACCGATGATCACGCCGAGCATGGTCAGCAGGCTGCGCATCCGGTTGACCCGCAGCGCCTCCAACGCCATCCCGAACGCCTCACGCGCCCTCACCGCCCCTCCTCCCTCGAACGGTCCCCGGTTTCAGAACCCCCGGTCCCGAAAGATGCACCTCTCTCGGAATGGTCGCGCTCGGAGTGGTCAACCTCGGGGCGATCGCGCTCAGGGTGGTCACCCTCAGGGCGGCCGCTCTCAGCATCGCCGCCCTCGGAGTGGGCGCGCTCGGGGTGGGTGGTGGGCTTGGGGTGGGCGCTCTTGGGATGCGGGTTGGTCTCGGGGTGGGGGGCTGGGGAGGGGGTGGAGGTGTCCAGTTCTATGAGGCCGTCTCGGACGTGGATCTGGCGGCGGGCGTGGGCGGCGATTTCGGGTTCGTGGGTGACGAGGACGATGGCGACTCCGCTGTCGGAGTTCAGGCGGTCGAGCATGGCCATGACTTCGGCCCCGTTGCGGGTGTCGAGGTTGCCGGTGGGCTCGTCGGCCAGCAATACCGTGGGCTCGCCTACCAAAGCTCTGGCGATGGCGACCCGCTGCTGTTCGCCGCCGGACATCTGGGACGGGCGGTGGTCGAGCCGGTGGGCCAGGCCGACGGCCTCCAGCGCGGCCCGTGCGCGTTCGCGCCGCTCCGCCTTGCCCATGCCCCGGTAGACCAGCGGCAGCGCCACGTTCTCCAACGCCGATGTCCTGGCCAGCAGATGGAACGACTGGAAGACGAAGCCGATGGTCCGGTTGCGCAGCTCGGCCAGCTCGGTGTCGGACAGGCCGGACATCTCCACGCCGTTCACGCGGAGCTGGCCGGACGAGGGCCGGTCGAGGCAGCCGAGCAGGTGCATGAGCGTCGACTTGCCGGAGCCCGACGGGCCGATGATGGCGGCGAACTCTCCCTGGTCGATCCGGAGCGTGACGCCGCGCAGCGCCTCGACGGACACGCCTTCGAGCTGGTAGCGCCGCGTGAGGTCGATGGCCTCCAACGCCGGGTCCGTCATGGCAGTTGCTGGCCCTGCCGTACGGAATCAGCGCCCTTCACCACCACGCGCTCGCCCACCGACAGCCCGCTCAGTACCTCGACCACGGCCTCGCCCTGGGCCCCGAGCTTGACCACGCGCCGCTGCGCCACACCGCCGGCGGCGGCCCACACGACGCTCTCGCGCCCGCTGCTGACGATCGCCGAGGCGGGCACCGAGACGGCCTCGGGCGACTCGCGGACGATGAGGCGGGCCACGGCGCTCATGCCCGGTTTGGGGGCGGGCGCCTTGGTGCCGTCGTCGAAGGTTCCGGCGCCCAGGCTGAGGCGTACGGGGTAGCTGACGCCGCCGGTGCTGGACTGCATGGGCGTGACGCCGATCCCGGCGACCCCGGCGGTGTAGGTGGCGCCGGGGACGGCGTCGAGTTCGACCTCGGCCTCGGCGTCCTCCTTCACGAGGAGGATGTCGGTCTCGTCGATGTCGGCGGAGATCGTGAGCTTGGAGATGTCGGTGACGGTGATGATCGAGTCGCCGGACGAGACGGGGACGCCGGTGGCGACGGCGGTCCCGGCGCCGTTGGAGGGCAGGTTCGGGAGTGGTTGCCCGCCGCCGGGCAGCTGGCTGAGCAGATCGCTCAGGCCGGGGGTGGCGGCGCCGCTCTCTCCCGAGGCGCGGCCCAGCGTGACGACGCCCGCGAACGGGGCCTTGATCGTGAGTGCCTTGACGGTCCCCTCGGCGGCCTTGACCGCGACCCTGGCCTGGGTCAGCGAGGCCGCCTGCAGCGAGGACATCGACGCGCTGAGGCCGCCGGCGGTCTGCGCGAGCACCTGGGAGATGCTCCGTCCGAGCTGCGCGGTGATGCCGGCCAGCGCCTTCGACTGGGCCCGGTACTGGGTGCGCGCCAGGTCCACGGCGGCGATCACCTGCTTGCGCGCCCGCGGGTCGTCGATCTTCCTGGCCTCGCGGGCGGCCTTGGTGAAGTGCGCGCCGACCTTGCGGTCGAGCGCGGAGGTGTCGAACGCGGCGAGCTGGATCCGCGGCATCCCGATCGACGGCGTGCGGGCCGGCTTGGCGGCCTTCTTGGCCTGCTTGAGCTGGTCCTCGGCCTGCGGGGAGCGGATCTTGGCCAGGATCTGGCCCTTCTTCACGTGGTCGCCGTCGCTGACGTACAGCTTGGCGACGGTGCCCTGCGCGGGCGAGCGCAGGGTGGCGGTGGCGCGCGCGCCGATCGTGGCCGGGGCCTCGACGACCTCGGTGACGGGCGCGCGTTTGACTTCCGCGAGCTGTACGGCGGGCGGCGCGTCAGCCGAACAGCCGGTCAGAGCGAGAAGGACGAGCAGCGGGGGTAATCCGCGACGGATCGTCACCCGGCCCATCGTAAAGAGAGGGTCACGCGCCCCTCACACGGCGTCCGCCTCGACCGGTCGGGGAGCTGCCTGCCGTACCCCCCGGACAGCCGGTACGGCCAGCAGCGCCAGACACCCCGACACCGCGATCGCGGCCGAGAACCCGAGCACGCTCTCCGCCCCCACGAAGCCGGCCACCGGCCCGGCGACGGCGTTGCCGATGGGCATGGCCATGACGGAGCCGCCGATCTCGTAGGCGCTGACCCGGTTGAGCGCGTCGCCGGGGATGTTGGTCTGGATGCTGGTGGCCCACATGACCGACCAGAAGCCCCACGCGGCGCCGCCGAGCAGGTGTCCGGCCATCATCACGGGGAGCGGGGCGCCGAGGGCGATGGTGAGCGGTTCGAGGGCGAACAGCAGCATGCCCGTCGCGCCGGCGGCCAGCGGGCGGGCGGGGCGCACCCGCATGGCGACCAGGCCGCCGACGATGGTGCCGGCGCCGCCCGCGGACAGGACCAGGCCGTAGGCGGTCTCGCCGTGCGCGCCGGTGATGAGCTCGGAGCCGAGCGGGATGAGCGGCCCGAACAGGGTGATGCCGAAGATCATCCACATCAGGATGACGCTCCACATCCAGGTGCGCGAGCGGAACTCCTGCCAGCCCTCCCTGAGCTGGTGGAGCATCGGCCGGGCGGCTTCGACACGGGGCACCCGGACCCGCATGAGCAGCAGGCAGACGGCGCTGACGGCGAACCCGGCGGCGTCCAGCACGAACACGGTGCCGACGCCGGCCAGCCCGACCAGCGCGCCGGCCAGGCCGGGCCCGGCCAGCATCATGATCGACTCGGAGACGCGGAGCGAGGCGTTGGCCTTCTGGATGTCGGCGGTGATCCTGGGGATGGTTCCGGCGACGCCGGGGCTGTACATGGCGGTGGCGACGCCGTTGACCGCGGACAGGACCAGGATCTGCCACAGGGCGGGCTTGCCGGTCATGAACAGGACCGCGGTGGTGGCCTGGGTGGCGACCCGGGCGACGTCGGCGCCGATCATCATCCGGCGGGGTGTGAAACGGTCCATCAGGACGCCGCCGAACAGGATCAGCGCGACCATCGGCGCCGAGGTGGCGGCCAGCGCCAGGCCCACGCCGGTGGCCCCGTGGCCCGCCTGGCGCATGCCCAGGGCGGTGGCCACGGGCATCATGGCGAATCCGGCCATGGAGACCGTCCTGGCCACGAAGAAGAGACGGAAGTCCCGGGTCCACATGGCCGCCCATCCTGCCCCACACAGGAAAGTTTCCTGTTAGTGGGGGGTGGGCGCTCAGCCTGAGGCGAGTTCGCGGCCCCGGTCGCGGGCGGCCTCGATGGCGGCCAGGAAGGCGGCGCGCACGCTGTGGCGCTCCAGTTCGGCGATCGCCGCGATCGTGGTGCCGCCGGGGCTGGTGACGGCCTCGCGCAGGATGACCGGGTGCTCGCCGGAGTCGCGCAACATGATGGCGGCGCCGACGATCGACTGGGTGACCATGTCGAGGGCGGCCGCCCTGGGCATGCCGAGCAGGATGCCGGCGTCTACCATGGCCTCGACCAGGTAGAAGAAGTACGCGGGCCCGCTGCCGGACAGGGCGGTGGCGGCGTCCTGCTGCGACTCGGGGATGCGCAGGACCTTGCCGACGGGCTTGAGCAGGTCCTCGGTGCGGCGCAGGTGCTCCTCGCCCGCGTGGGCGCCGGCCGAGATGACGCTCATGGCCTCGTCGAAGCGGATCGGCGTGTTGGACATGACCCGGACCACCGGCACGTCCACGTCCAGCCGCTCCTCGACGAAGGAGGTCGTGATCCCCGCGGCGGCCGAGATGACCAGGCGGTCGGCCGCGACGTAGGGGGCGATCTCCGCCAGGAGGGCCGCCATGTCCTGCGGCTTGACGGCCAGGATGATGGTGTCGGCCATCTTGGCCGCCTCGGGGTTGGCGACCGTCTGCACGCCGTAGGTCTCGCGCAACGCCTGGGAACGCTCCGACCGGCGCGCGGTGGCCACGATGTCGCCCGGCTTGAACCCGGCACGCAGCAGCCCCGACAGCAGGGCCTCGCCCATCTTGCCCGTGCCCAGAATCGCGATCATGTCAGGTCCCTCGCTGGTGTAGACGCTGGCCGCAGCCTACCGGGCGGGCCGCAGCTAGCTTCTGGAGAGCAGGGAACGGGCGAAGAAGGCGAGGTTCGCGGGCCGTTCGGCCAGGCGGCGCATCAGGTACGGGTACCAGTCGGAGCCGTAGGGCACGTACACGCGGACCTGGGCGCCGACTCCGGCCAGCCGCTCCTGCTCGGCGGGACGCACGCCGTACAGCATCTGGAACTCGAAGGCGGTCGCGTCGCGGCCGTTGAGCACGGCGAGGGCGGAGGCGATCTCGATGAGCCGGGGGTCGTGCGTGGCGACCATCGGGTAGCCGCTCCCGGCCATGAGGATCTTGAGGCAGCGCACGAACGAGCGGTCGATCTCCCGCGCGGAGGTGTACGCGCCGGGGGCGGTGTAGGCGCCCTTGCACAGGCGTACACGCGCGCCGTCGAGGCGGGCGCAGCGCTCGGCGGCGTCGAGCAGGTACGCCTGGACGACGATGCCGACGCCGGGATGTTCCTTGCGCAGCGTGGCGTGGACCGACTCCAGCCCGGCGATGGTGTCGTGCTCCTCGGCGTCGAGCGTGAGCGTGATGCCCCGGCCCGCCACCGCGTCGCAGATGGTCGCGGCGTTGTCGAGCGCGAGCTGCTCGGACAGGCGCAGGCCGAGCGCGGTGAGCTTGACCGAGACGTCGGCGCCGGGCGGCAGCCGGTCGAGCACGGCAAGGTAGGCGCGCACGGCGCCGTCGGCCTGCGCCCGGTCGCGCACCTCCTCCCCGAGATGGTCGACGGTGACCAGCAGCCGCCGGTCGGTCAGCTCGGTGACGACGGCGCCGATGTCGTCGGCGACGAAGCGCCGGACCAGATCCCTGGTCAGCGGCGAGGAGGCGACGACGCGCTCGGCGCGTTCGCTCTTGGAGACGGCGATGAGGGCCTGACGAAGCACGTCCCTCACCTTAACTTCAGCGCCACCGCTGAACCTGTACGACGCGGGATCCGTCGAAAGGTTATGCGGACAATCCTCCTGGCTGGATGCCTGGTTCTGGTAACGAGTTGCGGTACGGCTGCGCCGCCCCAGACGGCAGCCCCCGGCGGCACGAAGGCCGCCCCGGTGAGTTCGGCGCCCGTGGAACAGGCCCCGGCCAAGGGCCCGGAGCCGGTCAAGCCGGTCGCCGACACGATCAACACGAGGAAGGTTCCCTTCGCCAAGGCCAAGTCGTTCGACAAGGGCCGCAAGGTCAGGCTCACCTGGGAGTCGGGCGTGGCTCCGTGCACGGTGCTCGCCCGGGTGAAGGTGAAGGAGACGCGGGGCAAGGTCACGATCACGCTGTACGAGGGCACGCCGAGGAAGGCCAAGGACGTCGCCTGCATCATGATCGCCATCCAGAAGACGACGACCGTCAAGCTCAAGGCGCCGCTGGGCAAGCGGAAGATCGTCGACGGCGCCAAGCTCCGATAATTCACGACATGTCCAGATGAGGACATCCCCAGTGACTTCCAAGCGATTTATTGCATAGATCAAGACAAACGGTCACTGGGGGGTTTGTCTTGACACGGCTCTTACGTGCGCTCACGTCCGTGCTCTTACTCGCCGCCGGCATCGTCGCGTTGGTCGCGCCACCCGCGCAGGCCCTGCCGGCCCAGTTCCAGAAACAGGTCGTCTTCAGCGGCCTGACGCGCCCGTCGAACATCGAGTTCGCCGCCGACGGCCGCGTGTTCGTGGCCGAGAAGAGCGGGATCATCAAGGTCTTCGACTCTCTCACCGACACCACTCCCACCGTCTACGCGGACCTGCGCACCCAGGTGCACAACTTCTGGGACCGCGGCCTGCTCGGGATGGCGCTCCACCCGAACTTCCCCGCCGACCCGCGCCTGTACGTCCTGTACGCCCGCGACGCCGTCCCCGGCGGGAACGCTCCACGATGGGGTACGGCCGGCGCCACCGACGACCCCTGCCCCAGCCCGCCGGGACCCACCGGTGACGGCTGCCTGATCACCGGCCGCCTCTCGGTCATCTCGCCGGCCGGCGCGGAGACGCCGCTGATCACCGACTGGTGCCAGCAGCACCCCAGCCACTCCACCGGCGACCTGCAGTTCGGCCCCGACGGCATGCTCTACGCGACCGGCGGCGACGGCGCCAGCTTCAACTTCGCCGACTACGGCCAGGACAACCAGCCCAGCTCCGACATCACCCCGGACAACCCCTGCGGCGACCCGCCGAACTCGGTCGGCACCGCCCTGTCGCCCCCGTCGGCCGAGGGCGGCGCGCTGCGCGCCCAGGACGTGCGCACCAGCGGCGACCCGAGCGGCCTCGACGGCACGATGATCCGCGTCAACCCCGATACCGGCGCCGCCGCGGCGGGCAACCCGAACGCCGGCAGCGCCGACCAGAACACCGCCAGGATCGTCGCCAATGGCCTGCGCAACCCGTTCCGGCTGACCAACCGGCCGGGCACCCCGGAGATGTGGCTGGGCGAGGTCGGCTGGACCACGTGGGAGGAGATCAACCGCGTCGCCTCCCCGACCTCGGGCGTGACGAACTTCGGCTGGCCCTGCTACGAAGGCGCCAACCGGCAGGGCGGCTACGACGCGCTCAACCTGACCCTGTGCGAGAACTACTACGCGGCCGGCCCGTCCGCGCACGCCGCACCGTACTTCGGCTGGAACCACAGCACCCGGCCGGCGCCCAACGACCCCTGCCCCAGCGGCAACTCCTCGGCCAGCGGGGTGGCGTTCTACCCGGGCGGGCCGTACCCGCCGGCGTATGACGGCGCGCTGTTCTTCTCCGACTACAGCCGCTCGTGCGTGTGGGTGATGACGAAGGGCGCCAACGGGCTGCCCGACCCCGCGACGATCACGACGTTCGACTCCGGGGTCGGCTCGGTCGAGCTGGAGACCGGGCCGAACGGCGACCTGTTCGCGGTGGACTACAACGCCGGCACGGTCGTGCGCTACCTGTACGACAACAACCCGCCGACGGCCGCGATCACGGCGAGTGCGACCTCGGGAGAGGCCCCGCTGGCCGTCAACTTCTCCGGCACCGGCTCCTCCGACCCCGACGGCGACCCGCTCACCTACGCCTGGGACCTCGACGGCGACGGCGAGCTCGACGACTCCACCTCCGCCACCCCCTCGCGCACCTACACCCAGCCGGGCTCCCACACGGTACGGCTGCGCGTCAGCGACGGCAGGGGCGGCCAGGGCGACGCCACGGTGACGATCAACGTCAGCAACACGGCGCCCACCGCGGCGATCACCACCCCGACCGCCGCGACGACCTGGGCGGTGGGCGAGTCGATCGGGTTCTCCGGCACCGGCACCGACGCCCAGGACGGCACCATCCCCGGCTCCCGCATGCACTGGTCGCTGATCATGCACCACTGCCCCGGCGGCTGCCACGAGCACGAGATCACCACGTTCACCGGCGCTTCCGGCTCCTTCCAGGCGCCCGACCACGAGTACCCGTCACACCTGGAGCTCAAGCTCACCGTCACCGACGCGCACGGCCTGACCGACACCAAGAGCGTGCTGCTGCAGCCCAAGACGGTGAACCTGACCTTCCAGACGAACCCGCCCGGCCTGCTGCTCGGCTTCAACGCCGAACAGACGGTCGCGCCGTTCACCCGGACGGTGATCGTCGGTTCGAGCGTCGGCCTGTCCGCGCCCTCTCCCCAGGGCGACCAGGGCTTCGTCTCCTGGTCGGACGGCGGCGCCGCGGCCCACAACATCACCGCCCCGGCGAGCGCGGCCACCTACACCGCGACCTACCAGACCGTGACGGGCCAGCCGGGCCTCGTGGCGGCGTACTCGATGAACGAGGGCACGGGCACGGCCGTCGGCGACGCCTCGCCCTCGGGCAACAACGGGACCACGACCGGGACCACCTGGGCCCAGACCGGCAAGTACGGCAAGGCCCTGTCGTTCGCCTCGGGCTGGGTCACCGTCGCCGACTCCCCGAGCCTGCGCCTGACCAACGCCATGACCGTGGAGGCATGGATCCGGCCGACCACCACGACCGGCTGGCGCACGATCGTGATGAAGCAGTTCGGCAACGACCTGGCGTACTCGCTCGACCTCAACGACCGCGCCCACAGCACCATCCACACCACCTCCGAACGCGGGCTCTACGGCACCGGCTCCCTGCCGCTGAACACCTGGACCCACGTCGCGGCCACCTACGACGGCACCACGCTCAGGCTGTACGTCAACGGCGCCGAGGCCGGATCGGTGGCCGCGTCAGGAAATATCAGGACTGATGGCGGCGTGCTGCGCATCGGCGGCAACGCCGTCTGGGGCGAGTACTTCAACGGCCTCATCGACGAGGTCCGCATCTACAACAGGGCGCTGACCCCGGCCCAGCTCGTCGCCGACATGAACACTCCGATCGGCACCCCGCAACCGCCCGACACCGAGGCCCCGAGCGCGCCCGGCTCCCCTGCGGCCACCGGCGGCGCCGGCTTCGCCTCCCTGTCGTGGACCGCCTCCACGGACAACGTGGGCGTGGACGGCTACACGATCCACCGCTCGGCGACGCCGAACTTCACCCCGTCCGGGGCGAACCAGGTCGGCTCCACGCCGTCCACGTCGTTCACCGACTCGGGCCTGGCCGCGGGCACGTACTACTACCGGGTGCGCGCCTTCGACGCCGTACCCAACACCAGCGCCTCGTCCGGCGAGGTGAGCGCGGCCGTGACCGCGCCGCCGACCGGCCAGGGCCTGGTGGCCGCGTACGCCATGAACGAGGGCACCGGCGTCACCGTCGCCGACTCCTCGGGCAGCGGCAACAACGGCGCCTCCACCGCCACCTCCTGGACCACCACCGGCAAGTACGGCAACGCCCTGTCGTTCAACGGCACCGGCAGCTGGGTGACGGTCGCCGACTCCCCGGGCCTGCGCCTGACCGGCGGCATGACCGTGGAGGCGTGGGTCAGGCCGGTGGTCGGCACCGGCTGGCGCACGATCGTGATGAAGCAGTTCGGCAACGACCTCGCGTACACCCTCGACCTCAACGACCGCGCCCACAGCACCATCCACACCACCTCCGAACGCGGCCTCTACGGCCCCGCCTCCCTGCCCCTGAACACCTGGACCCACGTCGCGGCCACCTACGACGGCGCCAACCTGAAGCTGTTCGTCAACGGGACGGAGGTGAGCTCCGTCACCGCGTCAGGAAACATCCGGACCGACAACGGCGTGCTGCGCATCGGCGGCAACGCCGTCTGGGGCGAGCACTTCAACGGCCTCATCGACGAGGTGCGGATCTACAACAGGGCGCTGACCCCCGCCCAGCTCACCACCGACATGAACACCCCCATCACCTGACGGCCCGCTTGCCGGCCGCCAGCCGCTCGGCCTGCCTGCGCCCCACCTCACCGGTGCGGCGCAGGTAGTCGACGATCACTTCCAGCTCGCTCTCGGAGTAGCCGGTGAGCGCCTGGCCGAAGTCGGTGCCCGGCTCGGTCCAGGCGGCTCCGATCCGTTCCCTGGCCGCGGGTGCCAGCGCGACGAGCGTGCGCCTGCGGTCATGCTCGTCGGCCTGCCGTACGACGAGGCCTGCCTTCTCCAGCCGGTCGACCAGCCGGGTCGCCGACCCATGCGTCAGCCCGGTGAGCGTCGCGACCCGGCCCGTGGTCACCGGACCGGGCTCCAGGTCGAGCAGCACGACGCACTGCAGGTCGGTGGGGTGAATGCCGAGGCTGTCGGCCAGCGCCTGGTTGAACAGCACGTACGCCGCGTAGTGCCGCTGGCTCTCGGCGACGAGGACGTCGAACAACTCCGCGCGGTTTGACACCGTGCGCCTCCACTCGGCTAAATTACGTGCGTGGCGCAATGTTTGCGCCACGCACTCATCCTATCGTCCTGAAGGGACACCCCAGCATGACCACCCTCGTCACCGGAAGCCGCGGCGCCGTCGCCCGCGCCCTCATCCCGATGCTGCGCGAACGCGGCCTGCCGGTCCGCGCGGCCTCCAGCGCGCCCGACAGCGCCCGGACCGTCCGCTGCGACCTCACCGACCCGGACACCTTTCCCGCCGCGCTCGACGGCGTGAGCTCCGTCTTCCTCTACGCCGAGCCGGCCCACGCCGACGCCTTCGCCGCCGAGGCCGCCAAGGCGGGCGTGCGGCACATCGTGCTGCTCTCCTCCTCCTCGGTGCTCGCCGACGACCCCACCGCCAACCCCCTGGCCGTCTCCCACCTCGACGCCGAGAACGCGCTGCTCCGCTCCCCGATCCCGGCCACGCTGCTGCGCCCCGGAGCGTTCGCCGGCAACGCGACGGCATGGTCGTGGGCCATCAAGTCCGGCGAGCCGGTCAGCCTGCCGTACCCCGGCGCGCACAGCGACGCGATCCACGAGCACGACGTGGCCGCCTGCGCCGCGGCGGTGCTGGCCGATCCCGGGCTGGGCGGCCGCGCGTACACGCTGACCGGACCCCAGTCGATCACCTTCACCGAGCAGTTGGAGATCCTGGGACGCGCGCTCGGCCGGGAGATCGCCGTCAAGCACGTCACCCGCGAGGAGTGGAAGGCCGAGGTGTCCCAGTACGTCCGGGGCGCCTACGCCGACGCGCTGCTCGACTGGTGGCAGTCGTGCGACGGCGTGCCCGCCTCCCTGACCACGGCCGTCGAAGACCTGACCGGCCACCCCGCCCGCCCCTTCGAAACCTGGGCCCGCACCCACACCGCCGACTTCGTGCGCTGACGGCTCAACCCTTGCGCGGACAGCTCTTCGGTATCCGCGGAAGGACGTCCGTCCAGCCGCTCACGGTGGTCGCGTCGTACGAGACGATCCTGCCGCCCTTGACGGCGTAGGCGACCCTGGCCTGCCAGGCGCCGTTCTGGAGGTTGATGAAGAGGCGGTAGCGGACCGGCACGTCGTTGACGGTCCCGCCCTCCCTGCCCAGGTCCACGACCAGGCCCTCGCGGCCGAGCGGATCGATCGCGGTGCCGTGCACGCTGGTGCCGGGCTGCCCGGCCAGCACGCGCAGCACCCCCGCCCGCACCTGGGGACTGATCGGCATGTACAACATGTTGCCGAGCACGGGGGCGAACTCCGCGAAGGAGTCGCGGAAACCCCGCTCGTTCCAGATCCGGTGGTACTCCCGGAGCTTCCGCTCCAGAGCCTCGGTCTCCGCCGGCAGCGCCGCGAGATCGGCCATGGTGAAGTCCGCGACGCTCGCGTCACCGTACTTGCCACCCTGGTCGCGGCTGAAGCTCCACACGCACTTGCCGCCGCCCATCCGCCACAACACGGTCTGATCACCGGCCGACCGCGGCACCCATTGCTCGTTCAGCGTCTTGTTGCTGAACATCCGGGATGTCCGCCAGTACCGTCGTGGTGGCTCATGCAGCTTCTCGATGCGCGCGGCGAGGTCGAGCATGGCCTGGTTCGGCCCCGGCTTCGGAGAGGGCTGCGGGGCCAGCACCGGCGCGGGCGCCAACGCGAGGTTCGCGGCCAGCGCGACGACCACCGCCACGACCGCCGCCGTCGCCAGCCCCGCCCAAAGCCAGCTCCTCCGCACCCAGCTCCCTCGCGACGCGAGCCGGCCCGCCCGCGGCCGGGTCCGCGCGGCCGCGACCTTGGCGCGACCTCTCGCCACGACCTCGTCCGACGGCGGCCGGGCGTCGGGCAGGGCACGCGCGAGCAACTCAAGCTCATCCATCGACTCCACCGAACTCCTCCTTGAGCGCCTCACGCAGCTGCTTGCGCGCCCGGTTGAGCCGGGACGCGACGGTTCCGTAGGGGATGTCCAGCGCCGCGGCCACCTCGGCGTGGCTCAGCCCGGCCAGCGCGACCAGCAGCACCACGTCGCGGTCGCGCCGCTTCAGCCCGGCCAGTGCCCCCGCGAGCGGCCCGGTGTAGCGCGCGGCGTCGATCCGGTCGAGGAGGGCGTCCTCCCGGTCGTCCCAGTCGCGCTCGGCCGCGCGGGCCAGCGCCTTCCACCTCCTGCTCTCGGTACGGCGGTGCCGCGCGACCAGGTTGGTGGCGATGCCGTACAGCCAGGGCCTGACCTCGCCGGCCGCCGGGTCGTAGCCGCCGCGCAGCGCCGCCACGAAGACGTCCGCGGCCAGATCGTCGGCGACGTCCTCGGTCAGGCGGCGGGCGATGTAGCGGTGGATCTCGCCGAAGTATCGGGCGAAGAGATCGGGTGGAACCCCCAGCCGATCTGCCCCGTTACGCGTGTTGTGCACGATCACACCCGTTCTTGCCCGATGCCGCGGAATGCTTTCACGCTCATTCGGGTTGAGTCGGGTAGGCTCAACTCGTTTGACAAAGGCCACTCGGCTTCGTAAGTTGAGCCTAACGGACTCAACTTTGACTACAAGGACGTACTCATGGCACGTGCGGTAGGTATCGACCTGGGGACGACCAACTCTGTCGTCTCGATCCTCGAGGGCGGTGAGCCCACCGTCATCGCCAACGCGCAGGGCTCGCGGACCACGCCGTCCGTGGTCGCCTTTGCGAAGAACGGCGAAGTCCTGGTCGGCGAGGTCGCCAAGCGACAGGCCGTCACCAACGTGGACCGGACCATCCGCTCCGTCAAGCGGGAGATGGGCACCAACTGGTCCCAGGAGATCGACGGCAAGAAGTTCTCCCCCCAGCAGATCAGCGCGTTCGTGCTGCAGAAGCTCAAGCAGGACGCCGAGGCGTACCTGGGCGAGAAGATCACCGACGCGGTGGTCACCGTCCCGGCGTACTTCAACGACGCCCAGCGTCAGGCGACCAAGGAGGCCGGCACCGTCGCGGGCCTCAACGTCCTGCGCATCATCAACGAGCCGACCGCGGCCGCTCTGGCCTACGGGCTCGACAAGGACCAGGACCAGACCATCCTCGTCTTCGACCTCGGCGGCGGCACGTTCGACGTGTCCCTGCTCGACGTCGGCCAGGAGGACGGCCACGGCTTCGTCGAGGTGAAGGCCACCTCCGGTGACAACCACCTCGGTGGCGACGACTGGGACCAGCGCGTCGTCGACGAGCTCGTCAAGCGCTTCCAGAACGCCCACGGCGTGGACCTGGCCAAGGACAAGATGGCTCTCCAGCGTCTTCGCGAGGCCGCGGAGAAGGCGAAGATCGAGCTGTCCAGCCAGTCCGAGACCAACATCAACCTGCCCTACATCACCGCTTCTTCCGAGGGGCCTCTGCACCTCGACGAGAAGCTGACCCGCAGCGAGTTCCAGCGGCTCACCGCCGACCTGCTCGAGCGGACCAAGGGCCCGTTCCACCAGGTCATCAAGGACGCCGGCATCAAGGTCGCCGACATCGCGCACGTGGTGCTCGTCGGCGGTTCGACCCGCATGCCCGCCGTCTCCGAGCTCGTCAAGGAGCTGACCGGCGGCAAGGAGCCCAACAAGGGCGTGAACCCGGACGAGGTCGTCGCCATCGGCGCCGCCCTGCAGGCCGGTGTGCTCAAGGGTGAGGTCAAGGACGTCCTGCTGCTCGACGTGACCCCGCTGTCGCTGGGCATCGAGACCAAGGGCGGCATCTTCACCAAGATCATCGAGCGCAACACCACGATCCCGACCAAGCGCTCCGAGGTCTTCACCACGGCCGAGGACAACCAGCCGTCGGTGCAGATCCAGGTCTACCAGGGCGAGCGTGAGATCGCTTCTTACAACAAGAAGCTGGCCACCTTCGACCTGACCGGCATCGCCCCGGCGCCGCGCGGCATCCCGCAGATCGAGGTCACCTTCGACATCGACGCCAACGGCATCGTCAACGTCTCCGCCAAGGACCTCGGCACCGGCAAGGAGCAGACGATGACGATCACCGGCGGCTCCGCGCTGCCGAAGGACGACATCGAGCGCATGATGCGCGAGGCCGAGTCCTACGCCGAAGAGGACAAGCAGCGCCGCGAGGAGGCCGAGGTCCGCAACAACGCGGACGGTCTGGCCTACCAGACGGAGAAGTTCCTGCGTGAGAACGACGACAAGGTCCCGGGCGAGATCAAGACCGAGGTCAACGAGGCGCTCACCGAGCTGAAGAAGGCTCTTGAGGGCACCGACACCGACGTCATCCGCACGAGCGCCGAGAAGCTGGCGACCGTCAGCCAGAAGATGGGCTCGGCGATCTACGCCCAGAACCAGCAGCAGCAGGGCGGCGAGGGCGCTCCGCAGGACGCCACGCCCGGCCCCGAGCAGGACAAGAGCGACGACGACGACGTGGTCGAGGCCGAGATCGTCGACGACGACCAGCCGAAGAAGGACAAGTGATGCCGGGGGCAGACGAGCCGGTGATCCGCGACAACCGCAAGATCGACCCCGAGACGGGCCAGGCGCGCCAGAGCGCCGGGTCCGACTCCCAGGACGCCGCCGGCGCGGGCACGAGCCCCGCGCCCGGCGCGGGCTCCGCCAACGGCGGCGCCGAGTCGAGCTCAAGCGGCGCCCCCGGCTCCGACACCATCCTGCTGGCTGAGCGCACCGCGGATCTCCAGCGGCTCCAGGCGGAATACACCAACTACCGCCGCCGGGTCGAGCGCGATCGCGTGGCGGTCCGCGAGCAGGCCATGGCCGGGATTCTCGCCGAGTTCCTGCCGGTCCTCGACGACATCGGCAGGGCCCGCGACCACGGCGAGCTCACCGGCGGCTTCGCGAAGGTGGCCGAGTCGCTCGAAGCGGCCGTCACCAAGCTGGGGCTCAGCTCGTTCGGGCAGAAGGGCGACCCCTTCGACCCGACCATCCACGAGGCGCTGATGCACAGCTACTCGTCGGAAGTGTCCGAACCCACCGCCATCGAGGTGCTGCAGTCCGGGTACCGCCTCGGAGAGCGGGTGCTGCGCCCGGCGCGAGTGGCCGTGGCGGAGCCGGACGACTCATCGGCTGACGACAACATCGACGAAAACTAGGACGAAGGGCCATCGATGAGCACCAAGGACTACCTGGAGAAGGACTACTACGCCGTCCTTGGTGTGCCCAAGACCGCCACCGCAGACGAGATCAAGAAGGCTTACCGGAAGCTGGCCCGGCAGTATCACCCCGACACCAACCAGGGTGACTCCGTCAAAGAGGCCAAGTTCAAGGAGATCTCCGAAGCCAACGACATCCTGTCGGACACCAAGCGCCGCAAGGAGTACGACGAGGCCCGGACGTTGTTCGGGTCCGGCGTCGGCGGCCAGCGTCCGGGCGGTGGCGGTTTCCCGTTCGACTTCGGCGACCTGTTCGGCGGCACCGCCGGCCAGCAGGGCGGCGGCAGCGGTGGCGCGGGCGAGCGGCTCGGCGACCTGTTCGGCGGGCTGTTCAACCGGGGTGGCTCCAGCACCGGCCGCACCAGCAGCACGACCAGGCCGCGGCGCGGGCAGGACATCGAGTCCGAGGTCACGCTGACCTTCACCGAGGCGGTGGAGGGCAGCACGGTCTCGCTCCGGCTGACCAGCTCGGCCGCGTGCAAGTCGTGCACCGGCACCGGGGCCAAGGCCGGCACCACGCCGCGCGTCTGCCCGACCTGTGAGGGCACCGGCGCGGCCAGCCGCAACCTGGGCAACTTCGCCTTCTCCGAGCCCTGCCGCGACTGCAAGGGCCGTGGTCTGATCGTCGACGACCCCTGCCCCGACTGCGACGGCAGCGGCCGGGCCAAGAGCACCCGCACGATCCAGGCGCGCATCCCCGCGGGGGTGGGCGACGGCCAGCGGGTCAAGCTCAAGGCCAAGGGCGCGCCGGGCGAGAACGGCGGGCCCGCCGGCGACCTCTACATCGTCACCCACGTGAAGGCGCACGCCGTCTTCGGCAGGACCGGCGACAACCTGACCATCACGGTTCCCGTGACGTTCAGCGAGGCGGCGCTGGGCGCCGAGATCAAGGTCCCGATCCTCAAGGGCCTGCCGGTCACGCTGCGCATCCCCGCGGGCACGCCCAACGGGCGCACGTTCCGCGTCCGGGGCCGCGGCGTCACCCGCAAGGACGGCACCAAGGGCGACCTGCTCGCCAGCGTCGAAGTCCTCGTTCCTGAGACGCTCGATGAGAAGTCGCGCGATCTGCTGACGGAGTTCAGCACGGCCACCGCGGGCGACGACCCGCGCGCCGAACTCATCCAGCGAGCCAGAAGCGAGTAAGCCGATGGACGCCAATTATTTCGACCTGTCCGACGACACCCCCGTCTACGTCATCTCGGTGGCCGCGCAGCTCTCGGGACTGCACCCGCAGACGCTGAGGCAGTATGACCGGCTCGGACTGGTCAGCCCCGGCCGCACGGCCGGACGCGGCCGCCTCTACTCCACGCGCGACATCATCATGCTCCGCGAGGTCCAGCGCCTGTCCCAGGAAGAGGGCATCAACCTCGCCGGGATCAAGCGCATCCTCGAGCTGGAGAACGAGGCCCTGCGGCTGCGTGAGGAGGTTCACCGGCTCAGGGCCGAGATGCAGATGGTGAGGGCGTTGATCCGCTACGAGCTGCCACCGGGGGCGTAAGAACACATGGACTACAAGCTCACCCAGAAGAGCCAGGAGGCGCTTTCGGGGGCCATGCGGCGCGCCGCCGCCGAGGGCAATCCGGAGATCGCGCCGGCTCACCTGCTGACCACGCTGCTGGCCCAGACGGGCGGCACCGCCGTACCTCTGCTGGAGGCCGTCGGAGCCGACTGGAAGGCGATCCGCGCGAAGTCGGAGGAGCTGCTCGCGGCGCTGCCGAAGGCGCAGGGCGCCACGGTGTCGGCGCCGTCGAGCTCGCGCCAGCTGCTCACCGTGATCAACACGGCCGCGCAGCGCGCCAAGCGGCTGGAGGACGAGTACGTCTCCACCGAGCACCTGCTCGTCGCGCTCGCCGCCGACGGCGGCCAGGCCGCCGACCTGCTCAAGGCGCAGGGCGCCACGCCCGACGCGCTGCTCGACGCCTTCGAGAAGGTACGCGGCAACGCCCGCGTCACCAGCGAGACCCCGGAAGACACCTACAAGGCGCTGGAGAAGTACGGCGTCGACCTGACCGAGCGGGCCCGGACCGGCAAGCTCGACCCGGTCATCGGCCGCGACTCGGAGATCCGGCGCGTCGTCCAGGTGCTCTCCCGGCGCACCAAGAACAACCCGGTCCTGATCGGCGAGCCGGGCGTGGGCAAGACCGCCGTCGTCGAGGGGCTGGCCCAGCGCATCGTGGCCGGGGACGTGCCCGAGTCGCTGCGCAACAAGAGGCTGATCTCGCTCGACCTGGGCGCGATGGTCGCCGGCGCCAAGTACCGGGGCGAGTTCGAGGAGCGGCTCAAGGCCGTGCTCTCCGAGATCAAGGAGAGCGACGGGCAGGTCGTGACCTTCATCGACGAGCTCCACACGGTCGTCGGCGCCGGGGCCGCCGAGGGCGCCATGGACGCGGGCAACATGCTCAAGCCGATGCTGGCCCGCGGCGAGCTGCGGATGATCGGCGCGACCACGCTCGACGAGTACCGCGAGCGGATCGAGAAGGACCCGGCGCTGGAGCGGCGCTTCCAGCAGGTCTACGTCGGCGAGCCGACCGTCGAGGACACCATCGCGATCCTGCGCGGCCTGAAGGGCCGCTACGAGGCGCACCACCAGGTCGTGATCGCCGACAGCGCGCTGGTCGCCGCCGCGGCGCTGTCCGACCGCTACATCACCAACCGCTTCCTGCCCGACAAGGCCATCGACCTGGTCGACGAGGCCGCCTCCCGGCTCCGCATGGAGATCGACTCGCGGCCCGTCGAGATCGACCAGCTCCAGCGCAACGTCGACCGGATGAAGATGGAGGAGCTCGCGCTCTCCAAGGAGACCGACGAGGCCAGCCAGCAGCGCCTGGAGCGCCTGCGCAAGGAGCTGGCCGACCGCCAGGAGGAGCTCAACGCCCTGGTCGGCCGCTGGGAGCGGGAGAAGGCCGGGCTCAACAAGCTCGGCGACCTGAAGAAGCAGCTCGACGAGGCCCGCAGCACCGCCGAGCGCTTCCAGCGCGACGGCAACTACGCCGAGGCCTCCAAGCTGCTCTACGACGAGGTCCCGAGGCTGGAGAAGGAGCTGGAGATCGCCGGCGCCGCCGCCCAGGAGGCCGAGTCCCAGCCGATGGTCAAGGAGGAGGTCGGCGCCGACGACATCGCCGAGGTCATCTCCTCCTGGACCGGCATCCCCGCCGGACGCCTGCTGGAGGCCGAGACCGCCAAGCTGCTGCGCATGGAGGAGGAGCTCGGCCGCCGCCTCATCGGACAGGCCCAGGCCGTCCGGGCCGTCTCCGACGCCGTACGCCGCAGCCGCGCCGGCATCTCCGACCCCGACCGGCCCACGGGCTCGTTCATGTTCCTGGGCCCGACGGGCGTCGGCAAGACCGAGCTGGCCAAGGCGCTGGCGGAGTTCCTGTTCGACGACGAACGGGCGATGACCCGGATCGACATGAGCGAATACTCCGAGAAGCACAGCGTGGCCAGGCTGGTCGGCGCGCCTCCTGGATACGTCGGCTACGAGGAGGGCGGGCAGCTCACCGAGGCGGTGCGGCGGCGGCCGTACACCGTGGTGCTTCTCGACGAGGTCGAGAAGGCGCACCCCGAGGTCTTCGACATCCTGCTGCAGGTGCTCGACGACGGCCGGCTGACCGACGGGCAGGGCCGCACGGTCGACTTCCGCAACGCGATCCTCATCCTGACCTCCAACATGGGCTCGCAGTTCCTCGTCGATCCCAAGCTGGAGAACGGCGCCAAGCGCGAGGCCGTGATGGGCGCGGTGCGCAACGCGTTCAAGCCGGAGTTCCTCAACCGGCTCGACGACGTGATCCTGTTCGACGCCCTCGGCTCGGAGGAGCTGGGCCGGATCGTCGACCTGCAGATCGACCGGCTCGCCCATCGCCTGGCCGACCGGCGCATCAGCCTCGACGTCACCGCGGCGGCCCGCGAGTGGCTCACGCTCACCGGCTACGACCCGATGTACGGCGCGCGGCCGCTGCGGCGGCTGGTGCAGTCGGCGATCGGCGACAAGCTGGCCAGGCAGGTGCTGGCCGGGGCGGTCGTCGACGGCGACACGGTCCGGGTGGACCTGGGCGACGACGAGCTCACCGTGGAGCGCGCCGCCTGAGGTCAAAGCCGATCTCCGGCCGGGGCGGCCGGGTAAGGTCTGGCCCACCCTTCGGGCAAGCACCCCTCCCTGCCCCGGCCGCGTGACTAGCTTCAGCGTTCGTCGGATCACCGAAAACGATCAGGGGGACGTGAAGTGGTATCTCGGAGCATCCGGAGCATCCTTGCGGTGGCCACTCTGACCACGGGGGTGAGCTGGCTGGTCGCGGGCCCCGCGCTGGGTGCGGACTACTGCACCGACAGGGTCGCGGCCCTGCGGGCGCCCACCACGGTGGCCTCGGTCTGCGAGGAAGTGCTCGACCTGCGGATGAGCGGCAACTACGGCGAGCGGATGACCGCGCCCAAGGACAGCGACCTGGCGATGTCCGCCGAGACGCTGGCCAGGAAGGCGGGCCTGCCGGGCCTGTCGAAGGCGTCGGCGGTCCTGAGCCTGGCGGACCTGGGCGGCGTTGCCGCGGCCGCCGGCGCGCCGTCGATGCCCGCCGGCACGCCGGGTGTGGCGGGCCTGAGGAGCGTGGCGAGCGTGCCCACCGCGCCCGATCTGCCGGGTCTGCCCAACACCCCGGCGCTTCCCGGCACGCTGGCGGCGCTGCCGCCGGCGCCGGTCGCGGGCGAGGTGCCCGCGCTGCCCGACGCGTCCGGCCTGGTGGCCGGCGTGGAAGCCCCGATCTCCCTGCCGCAGCCGGCTGAGGCCGTGACGGACGAGATCACCGGCAAGCTGCCCGAGGCGCCTGGCAAGGCGCTGGAGGCGGTGCCGGTGCCCGAGAGCGAGCCGGTGACCGGGGGGATCGCCGACCTGCTCAACGGTCTCAGGCTGAGCTGACCGCGCGGGCGGCGCGCGCCCGCCGTCCGCGAGCCATGGGAAGGGCCGCGACCTGCCAGGTCGCGGCCCTTCGCTCGTGCCGGGGGTCAGGACAGGCCGAGGCCCTGGGAGACGCCCTGGCCGAGGTCCTTGTGGACGTTGCTCCAGTACTCCACGACGCGCTTCTTCGTCTCCGCGGTGACCTCGGGCGCGGATGCGTGGCCGACGATGTTGCCGACCAGGTGCTCGCGGTCGGTCTCCGACAGCACGTTCTCCCACAGGGCGCGCGGCTGGCCGTAGTCGTCGTCATCGGCGTGCAGCGTGTAGGCCGATCGGATGATCTCGCCGGCGACGTTGTAGTTCGCTCCGGCGTAGGGGGCCGGGTCGGCGGCGGGGCCGTTCATGCTGTTGGGCGCGTAGACGGGGTCCTGCTGGTTGCGGAAGGTCATCGGGCCGTCGAAGTTGTAGCTGTTCACCGGTACGGCCGGCGCGTTGATCGGCAGTTGCTGGTAGTTCGGCCCGATCCGGTACCGGTGGGTGTCGGGGTAGGAGAACAGGCGGCCCTGCAACATCTTGTCCGGTGAGGTGTCGATGCCCGGCACCAGGTTGGACGGCTCGAACGCGGCCTGCTCGACCTCGGCGAAGTAGTTGTCCGGGTTCCGGTTCAGGGTCATCGTGCCGATCGTGATCTCGGGGTAGTCGCTGTGCGGCCACACCTTGGTCAGGTCGAACGGGTTGAACCGGTAGTCGGCCGCCGCTTCGAACGGCATGACCTGCACGTTGACCGTCCACGACGGGTGCTGGCCCGTCTTGATGGCCTGGTGCAGGTCGCGGATGCGGTGGTCGGGGTCGGCTGAGGCCATGGCGTCAGCCTCGGCCGCGGTGAGGTTCCTGATGCCCTGGTCGGTCTTGAAGTGGTACTTGACCCAGAACTTCTCGCCGGCGGCGTTGTACCAGAGGAACGTGTGCGAGCCGAAGCCGTGCATGTTGCGCCAGCTGGCCGGGGTGCCGCGGTCGCTCATGAGGAAGGTGACCTGGTGCGCCGACTCCGGTGAGAGCGTCCAGAAGTCCCACTGCATGTTGTTGTCGCGCAGGTGGTTGTCGGCGCGGCGCTTCTGGCTGTGGATGAAGTCGGAGAACTTCTGCGGGTCGCGGATGAAGAAGATCGGCGTGTTGTTGCCGACGAGGTCGTAGTTGCCGTCCTCGGTGTAGAACTTGATCGCGAAGCCGCGGGGGTCGCGCGCGGTGTCGGCGGAGCCCAGTTCACCGGCCACGGTCGAGAAGCGCAGGAAGAGCGGCGTCTCCTTGCCCCGCTGGAAAAGTTTGGCCTTGGTGAACTGGCTGACGTCCTCGGTGATCCGCAGGACGCCGTGGGCGCCGCCGCCCTTGGCGTGCACCACTCGCTCCGGGACACGTTCGCGGTTGAAGTGCGCCATCTTCTGGATCAGGTAGTGATCCTGAAGCAGCAGAGGGCCGTTCGGTCCGACGGAGAGCGAGTGCTCGTCGCTCGGCGCGGGGATGCCGGCGCCGTCGGTGCTGATTGGCCTGGTGGTCATCGCGAGGTCCTCCCGAAATCCGGACGTGGACGGGAACCCTGACGGGTGCCCCTCTCCTCGCAACCTATGCCCCAAACACGAATGATTCAAGTAAAGGAGTCATCCAAGTTTTGGTCTGGCGAGGAAAAGAGAGGACAAGCCGGCCAGTACGGCCAGCCCCGCCAGCGCCACCGCGGTGGCTCCCTCGCCCTGCGCCATGAACAACGTCCCCACGGTCGCCACCCCGATCACCTGGCCCAACTGCATCACCGTGAGCAGCGCGCCGCTGGCGTCGGCGGCGTACTCGTCCGACACCGACTGCGTGGCCAGGTTGGTGACCGCGATCTGCACGCCCAGCCCGGCGCCGATGAGCGCGCTCAGCACGGCGTACGGCCAGCCGCCCCCGCCGACCAGCCCGAGCCCGAAGTAGGCGGGCGCCGCCACCACGTACCCGAACGGCAGCAGCGTCCGCTGCAACCTGGCGGGCAGCCGCGGCCACAGCAGCCCGACCCCGGCGAACGCCACCGCGCACGGCACCAGCATCAGCCCAGACTGCAACGGCGTCAGGCGGAGCTCACCCTGCAGGTGCAGCGCCGAGGTGAACAAGAAGGCGCCCCACGTGGCAGGCCCGAACAACAGCACCCCGAGTCCGGGCCGCATGCCCGGCGCCCGCAGTACCGAGGCATCGACCAGGGGCCGCCCCCCGCGGCCCGACACCCAGCGCTCCACGCGGACGAAGACGTAGAAGACCACGGCGCTGAGCCCCATCGAGATCCAGCCCCACACCGGCCAGCCCAGGTCGCGGCCGAGCACGAGCGGCACCACGAACAACAGGACGGCCACCGACAGCGTGACCAGCCCGAGCGGGTCGAGGCCGGTACGCCCGCCGCCCCCGTCGGCCGGCAGCACCCGCAGTCCGGCGATCAGCAAAATGGCCCCGATCGGGACCATCACCAGGAACAGCACCCGCCAGCCCAGCCCGAGCCCCAGCATGATGCCGCCGAGCGCCTGGCCGACCACGATGCCTCCGCTGACGACGGCCGACCACAGGCCCATCGCCCGGCCTCTGGCCGCGCCGTGGTAGTTGCGCTGGATGAGCGTGAGCACCTGGGGCATCATCAGCGCGGCGCCGGCGCCCTGCGCGAACCGGAACACCACGAGCCACCCGGTGGTGGGCGCCAGGCCGGAGCCCAGCGTGGTCACGGTGAAGAAGGCCAGCCCGGCCAGGAAGGTGTTGCGGTAGCCGAAGAGGTCGCCGACCCGCGCGCCGGTGATCAGCAGGACGGCGTAGACGATGGTGTAGCCCGCCACGATCATCTGCAGGCCCGCGCCGGAGGAGTGCAGGTCGCGCTCGATGGTCGGAATGGCGACGTTGACGATGTTGACGTTCAGGATGGCCAGGAACTGCCCGACGAGGATGATCGCCAGGAGGATTCCGCTGGTCTTCGTCCTTTCCTGTTGGGGAGCAAGGGTGGCAGTAGTCATGACTACCAGATTGCGACACACTGGATACCAGTAACGAGAGCCCATTTATCCTGGTATTGGAGGTACCTGGCTATGAAGCGGACCGACCTCGCCGCCTACCTCCGCAGCCGCCGCGAGCGCATCACCCCCGACATGGCCGGCCTTCCGCCCGGCACCCGCCGGCGCACCCCCGGCCTGCGCCGCGAGGAGGTCGCGCAGCTCGCCGGGGTGGGCGTGACCTGGTACACGTGGCTGGAGCAGGGACGGCCGATCAACGCCAGCATCCAGGTGCTCGAAGCCATCGCCCGCACCCTCCAGCTCGACCCCGCCGAACGCCTTCACCTGTTCAGGCTGGCCGGACACCAGGATCCGGTGCCCGTCGCCGACTCCGGCCGGGTCACCCCGGAGATGCGGCAGATCCTCCACCAGCTCAGCCCGATGGCCGCCTGCATCGCCACCAGCCGGCACGACATCCTCGCCTGGAACGCCGCGTACGCCGCGATCTTCCCCGAGATCGTCGACAGTGAGCCGAACACCCTGTGGCTCACCTTCACCCGCGACGACCTGTTCACCCGACTGGTCAACCGCGAGGAGGATCTGGCGCGGGCGGTCGCCGTCTTCCGCGGCGCCTACAGCAGGCACGCGCACGACCCCTGCTGGAAGGAGTTCGCCGAGAAGCTGGTCGCGGCCAGCCCCGAGTTCGCCCGGATGTGGGCGCGGCAGGACGTGGCCGACCCCGGACGCCGCGACAAGGTCTTCGTCAACGACGCCGTCGGCGAGCTCCACTTCACCACCACCAACTTCAGCTGCGACGCGGCCACCGAAACCCGCATGATCATCTATACCCCCGCGAACGAGACCACCCGCTCCGGAGTGGTGTGGTTGACCGCACACACCCGCGAATCCGTCTGACATGGCATGCTCAATCCCTGAAGTGTGGGATCGAGGAGAAGTAGCCATAGATGAGACACCGCCCTGCCCTCCTGGCATTAGCCGTGGCCGTCACCGTGGCCGCATGCTCCGCAGCCCAGTCGGACCCGGATAAGTCCCCCGCGCGCAAGTCGATGCCGACCTCCCCCGAGGTGCCGACCAAGACCGCCGCGGAGCGGGAGCCGTACACGATCTCCTTCGGTGGAGACGTGCACTTCGAGGGCGTCTTACGCGCCCGCCTGGACGGCGACCCGCGCACCGCGTTCGGCCCGATCGCCAGGGTGCTGAGCCGGGCCGACCTGGCCATGGTCAACCTGGAGACGGCGATCACGACCGGCGGGACCAAGGCGCCGGGCAAGCAGTTCACCTTCCGGGCGCCGATCACCGCGTTCTCCGCGCTGAAGGCGGCCGGGATCGACGTGGTCAGCATGGCCAACAACCACGGCATGGACTACATGCAGACCGGCCTGACCGACTCGCTGGCCGCGATCAAGCGCTCGAAGTACCCGGTCGTGGGCATCGGCAGGAACGCGGCCGCCGCCTACAAGCCGTGGCGCACCACGGTGAACGGCAACCGCGTCTCGATCATCGGCGCCACCCAGGTGCTGGACGCCGAGTTCATCCAGGCGTGGACGGCCACCGACACCCAGGGCGGCCTGGCCTCGGCCAAGAACGAGGAACGGCTGATCCAGGAGGTCAGGAAGGCCCGCCGTACCTCTGACACGGTGATCGTCTACCTCCACTGGGGCACCGAGCGGATGACCTGCCCGAACCCCGCGCAGCGCTCATTGGCCCCCAAGCTGGCCAAGGCCGGCGCGGACGTCATCGTCGGCGGCCACGCCCACGTCCTGCTCGGCAGCGGCTACCTCGGCAGGTCCTACGTCAACTACGGCCTGGGCAACTTCCTCTGGTACGGCAACAGCCCCAGCGGCGTCCTCACCCTGACGATCAACGGCCGCAAGGTCATCAAGGACCAGTGGACCCCCGCCTCCATCCAGGGCGGCACCCCCATCCCCCTGACCGGCACCGCCCGCACCCAGGCCGTCACGAGCTGGAAGGCGCTCCGCTCTTGCACAGGACTGTCCGCCCGTTAATCATTGGACCGTGCGTCTAATACCGTCTGGCGATGTACGGCTCGCGCTCTTCGAGGAAGGCGAGCGGGAGAACCCCACGATCCTGCTCGTCCACGGCTACCCCGACACCCACCGCGTCTGGGACGAGGTCGCCGGGCTGCTCAGCGACCGCTACCACGTGGTCCGCTACGACGTGCGCGGCGCCGGGAGCTCCGGCGCGCCACGCGACCGGCGGCACTACTCCTTCGACCACCTGGCCGCCGACCTCGGCGCGGTGCTCGACGAGATCGGCAAGCCGCGTGTCCACCTGGTCGGACACGACTGGG
This sequence comes from Nonomuraea endophytica, assembly GCF_014203235.1. GTDB lineage: Bacteria > Actinomycetota > Actinomycetes > Streptosporangiales > Streptosporangiaceae > Nonomuraea > Nonomuraea endophytica. The sequence goes on from NZ_JACHIN010000001.1 coordinate 1,050,626, forward strand.
GCTCGCTGCAGTGCTGGGAGGCGATCGGCCGCCCCGGCATCCGCGAGCGCGCCGCCTCCTTCACCACGTTCGGCGGTCCCGGCCTCGATCAAGCCGCCCACTTCCTGCGCTACGGCGGCCGCCGCGAGGTCGCCGGCCAGCTCGCCAGGTCCTGGTACATCGGCGCCTTCCAGCTCCCCGTCCTGCCCGAACTGGCCTGGCGCGGCCCGCTGCCCCGCGCGCTGGCGCGTTCGATGCGGCTGGCCGAGGGCATCGAGCCGAGGCAGGGACACCCGGCCGACACCCTGAAGCGCGACGGCCGCAACGGCCTGGGCCTCTACCGCCAGAACTTCCTCACCCGCCTGCGCACCCCCGCCGACCCCGGCGTTGAGGTGCCGGTCCAGCTCATCGAGACCAGCCGCGACATCTTCGTCTCCCCCAGACTGCTGGCCTCGATGCGCCAGTGGGCGCCGGAGTTCTGGCACCGCAGGCTGGCGGCCGGCCACTGGGCGCAGCGCAGCCACCCCGAGGCCGTGGCCAGGATGATCGCCGAGTTCTCCGCGCACGTCGACGGCGGCGCCTCCACCCGCTCGCTGCGCCGCGACCGTGTGCGCGAGGGCCGCGGCGCCTACCAGGATCGCCTGGTGGTGATCACGGGCGCCGGCAGCGGCATCGGGCGGGCGACCGCGCGCGCCTTCGCCGCACACGGCGCCGAGGTGGTCTGCGCCGACCTCGACCACGAGTCGGCCGTGCGGGTCGCGGAGGACATCGGCAAAGATTTCCGGCGTACGGCTCACGCCGTCCAACTCGACGTCGCCTCAACCACGGCCATGGAGGAGTTCGCCGGAAATATCGCGGAACAGTATGGCGTGCCGGATGTGGTGGTGAACAATGCGGGAATCGCGGTGGCCGGACCGTTCCTTGACCATTCCCTCGACGATTGGCGGCGCACGCTCGACGTGAATCTCTGGGGCGTCATTCACGGCTGCCGGCTCTTCGCCCGCCAGATGGTCGAACGCGGCGAGGGCGGCCACATCGTCAACATCGCCTCGCTGGCCGCCTTCGTGGCGACCCGGGAACTGCCGGCGTACTCGACGTCCAAGGCGGCGGTGAAGATGCTCGGCGACTGCCTGCGGGCGGAGCTGGCCGGCCACGGCATCGGCGTGACCACGGTCTGCCCCGGCTTCGTGTCCACGGCCATCGCCCGCAACGCCACCTATGTCGGGTCCGACCTGCGGGAGCTGGCCGAGCTGGGGCTCCAGCGGCGCGGGTATCCGCCGGAGCGGGTGGCGGCGCACATCCTGCGGGCCGTACACCGGAATGAGGCGGTTGTCCCGGTCAATGTGGAGGGGAAAATCGGATATGCGATGTCGCGGATCTCGCCCTCGGCGATGCGGGCTTTCGCCCGGTTATCCGGTGTCGTGAGAAATCCCGTCGTTGGACGGTAACGATCGCCCGCTTCGGGGGAAGATGGATTTCGTGTCCACCCCCGAAATTCACGACGACGACTGTTCGCAGCCCCAGCCGCTGCGCCGCAGGCCCACCCAGCGACGAAGCACGCGCCGCGTGGAGCGGATGCTCGACGCCTGCGCGGCGCTGCTCGACGAGATCGGCTACGAGGCGCTCTCCACCACCCGCATCGCCGAACGCGCCGGAGTCGCGATCGGCTCGGTCTACCAGTTCTTCCCCGACAAGCGGGCCATCACCCAGGAGCTGACCAGGCGCAACGTGGAGCAGTTCGTCTCCAGGGTGGGCCGCAGGTTCATGGAAGAGGACTACCGCGGCTGGTGGGAGGCGGTCGACGCGATCATCGACGAGTACGTCGACATGCACAGGACCGTTCCAGGCTTCAAAAGCCTGCACTTCGGCGACGCCGTCGACCTCAACCTGCTCGACGTCGACATCGACAACAACGCGGTCATCGCCGGACGGCTGCGCGGCCTCCTGCTCAAGGAGTACGGCCTGGCCGACAGCGACGAACTGGACATCGGGGTGCTGGTCGCCGTGGAGGCCGGGGACGCGGTGCTCAAGCTGGCCTTCCGCCGCGACCCCGACGGGTCACCGGAGCTGATCGACGCCGCCAAGCAGATGGTCCGCGGCTACCTCTCCCGCCAGCTCCGCCACCTGTCACCCCAGAGCGACAGTTAACTCACCACCCGAGCATCAGTCGTGCGGGTCGCGTCCACCCGGCCACCAACCCCGGCCCCCACCACACGCCACCCACCTCCACGCGGCCCCTTCGGAGCGATCTCAGCCCCTCCGACCGCCGCTCACTCCCCGCTAGGGAGCCTTCCTTCCCGCATTGCCCCTCGTCCGTCGTCACTCGGGTAGCCATGCGGGCGGCACCACCACCGGCTGGCGTTCGCGCTTTCTGGGCTTGAAGTCGGGCTTGTACTCCGGGGCCGGGACGAACGCCGCCGGGGCAGGCTGCTCGCGTATCGGCCTGGCAGGCTGGACGTCGCACGGCGCCGGGTAGGAGACCGGTCTGGTCTCGCGGGCGAGCCGGGCGTTCAGCCGCGCCTCCTGGGCGTGCAGATTACGCTCGGCCGCCTCGATCGACTCGACGCGGGCGGACAGGTAGCCGGCGGCTCCGGGGATGAGCGCGGACAGCACCACCGCACACGCCAGCGAGAAGGTCACCTGCTTGGACAAGCCCATCACAGCCCCCTCCGTCGCGGTTCGCGCGACGGCTATATGCCCTGCCGCCTGGGACAACACGCGGACTGTGACCAGAGTTGTACCAGGCGTTACTCAATCTGTGCGTGTCTCGCCCTGCGTATTGCCCAGCAAAGACACCTGGTCGCTCGGTAGTCTCGGCGGTGTGGCGTATGTGACCCGTGAGCACCTTGATCGCCTGCTGGAGCGGGCCCTCCTGGCAGACGACCACAGCTCGCTGGCCAGGCAGCTCGACGATCTCGCCCATGACTACTCCGAGGGCGACGTCTCCCGAGCGTCCATCCTGGTCCTTGCGGCTGAGGAGTGGCGCGCTGCCGGACAGCCGGCGCGCGCGATGGACTGTTTCCAGCGCGCGCTGGAAGACGGCGGCGAGGCCAGCATCGATCCGCGCGCCGGGATCGCCGACACGCTCTTCGAACTGGAGCGTCCCGACGAGGCCCGCGAGATCATCGAAGCCCTGCGTGCCGAGCCGGCCATCCAGCCGGCCACCGCCCACAACATCGCCGAAACCCTGGTGGCCTATGGCGACCTGAGGGGCGGCCTGGAGTGGGCGACGCAGGCGGTGCTGTCGTGCGACAAGGACGACCCAGAACACGTCGCCCTCCTGCGCACCCGGTACCGCATCAGGGTGGACCTGGGCCTCCCAGAAGACGACCTGGACGCCCTGGTGTCCTAACCCAACCAACGACCCCCACCCGGTCGCGCCCACCCCGGGCCCCGACCCCCTCTGTCCGCGCCCTGCCATGGGCCCCGGACCTCACCGGCCATGCTCTGCCGTGGGCACAGACCTCCCCTCCGGCAGTGCCCAGCCCCTCGCCCCCGGGCACTGCGGCATGCCCCCAACCCACGACCGCCCACCAGGACGTCAGGGCGGGCGGCACAGCATCGGTGCACCGGCACGGCGCTCCGCGTGAGCGCATCGACGCGGCCCACGGAGCGTCAAGCGGTGGCGCGCGGTGGCTGGGCGGCGTCGGGTGGCGGCACGGGCCCTCTGGCGAGCGGGGCGGCGCATGGGCACGCGACTCAGAGGCACGCGGCTCGGTGTGGCCTGGCTGGCGTGGCGCGGGGCTCTCGTGGAGGTGGCCGGGCCGCGTCGCGTGGTGCGTGGCAAGGCGGGCGGCGGCTCTGGCAACGCGATCCCGTGAGACAGGCAAACGCCGGGACGGGTCAACACCGGTCCGGAGCGAAGGGGCCGGGTTAGGGCTTGGGGGTGTGGGGAGTTGGCGGGGTTGTGGGGTGGCGGGGGGACTGGGGTGGTTTCGGGGGTGGGTGGCGGCGCAGTACCGAAGAGCGCGCAGATGTCATGGGTGAGCCCGCGTTCGTCACGAGGGGTACGCGAGGTCGTGCGGCGGCGCGCAGGCTCGCGAGCGAGATAACGAGATAACGAGATAAGGGGTTGGAGCGCCACGATGAGGGGCTCGGGCCGCGTGGGTGTTTCCTCGCCAGCCACCAGGGCGCGGGCATGGTGGCGGCGGTCAGGGGTTCGCGTGGCCATCAGGGTGGAAGCTTGGCAACGGATCACCAGCACCCATTGCCAGAGATGACCTTGGTTGTGCCATGATTGTCTTCGTCTTCGTGCAGGGCTGGTCGGAGACAACGAATGGGCTGGTCAGAGCCCTTATCGGAGCGGTCCTGTAAGTTGTGGTCAGCAACGTGCACGGGCCGCTCTGATCTATGCGCCTACGGCGAGCGTGTCGATGTCGAACTCGCCGGCACGGACACCGAGGGTGAAGGCGTCCCACTCCTCAGGAGTGAAGACCAGGACCGGTCCGTCCTGCTCCTTGCTGTCCCTCAGCGCGACGTTGCCGTCGGCCAGGCGAGCGAATTCAACACACGCGGAATTGCCGTTGCAGAAACGGCTTTTCCGCCAGGCGGGCGTGACGTCCATTGGTTGTTCCTTATCCTGAATAGCGCTTCAACAGCCCCTTTGGTGTTGATTGCGCTTTTTGTAGTGGCCCTACCGCCACTGCATGATCTTGCGTTGGACCAGTACCCGAGATTCGTCCTCGGACAGGGCCGTGGCTCGAAGATGCTCAAATGCCTGCTCGTAGTCAGCCACGAGTTCAAGCGCTTCCACGAAGCGAGCCCCGTAGAGCAGCTCCAAGTAAACAGCATCGTCGAGGTCCACGAACTTGAGATGGACGAAGGCACCGGTGTTGACAGGATGCTCGCCGTCCAAGGGCAGCACCTGGACACTCACGTGAGGAAGCAGGGACATCTCCAGTAGGTGTCCGAGCTGCTCACGCATCACCGAGGGCTCACCGAAACGCCGCGTGAGCACGGATTCGTCCAGCACGACGGAGACCTCGGCCGGATCGGATCTGTGCAGGACACGCTGCTGCCGGTCGAGGCGGGCCTCGACACGACTCCGGACACCGCTGTGCGTGATCCGCGCGATGCCCCGGGTCGCCAGGATGACTTCCCTGGCGTAGTCCTCGGTCTGCAATAGGCCCGGCACCAGCTGGGGTTCCCAGCCGCGATGAGCGATGGCCTCTGCTTCCAGCCCAAGGAATGTCGTGTATTCCGAGGGCAGGGCGTCCTCGTAATCCTCCCACCAGCCGCGCTGGTCGGCATCCCTTAGGAGCCCCAGCAGTTCGTCGAGTTTCTCGTCGTCGACCTTGAACAACCGGGCCATCGCTTCGATGTCCTCGGTGCTTGGCATGGTCTTGGAGGATTCGATCCTCGACACCTTGCTGGGCGACCAGCCGAGGCGCTCGGCGGTCTTGGCCCCGGTCAGCTTTCGGCGCTCACGAAGTAGGCGCAGCTCCTGGCCTAGCCTGAGCCTGCGGACAGTCGGGCTGCCCTGCTCTGATGGCACCGTCCACTCTCCTCATCGGGAATGAAGGTGTAGCGGTAAAGGACCGTTTGGAGCCCGGGTTTCTGGGCCGTCCACCCAATCTTACACTGCAACTTGCACGTGTAGTGCCACTTGGGCTTGCTCAAAGAGTTCCACGGGAGGACGGTGGAGGCAAGAACCTTCGCTGGTGCTACCCGGAGTGCACCTGGCAAGCCTCTGACAGTTCTGATGCAAGTTGCACCGCAAGCCAGGTAGCAAGATGCGAAGAAATGTAAATCTTCTCTTGCTTAGAGTATTGCAGCATGCACGGCCCGGGAGGACGATCAGGCCAGGAGGAGATGACGAGGGAAAAGGGAGGCCGAAGTGGACATACGGCCCCGCACCCCGCATCTCCCGCTGACCGCGTGCGGCCACGGCCGCTCCTCCGGCAACGTCGCCGTCCCGGATACGTGCAACAACACCAGGGAGGCCGTTTGCCGGAAGGACACCAAAAGAAAGTAGCGCCGCGTCGTAGCTCGTTCGAGCACAGAAATGCCGGACCGAAGCTGACTGCCAACCCGCCGCTCAAGGGCTGCCACCCTGCGACGACCCGGCTGCAGCACTCGGCCCGGCGAAAGAAGCCACCTCGAGTAATGCCGCGAAAGGGGTCTTCTATGTACTCACAAGGTACCAAGGGCCTGAGCCGAATCAAGTCCCGGATCCAGGAACTCATCGCGTGGGCCGACCGGGAAATCTGTATGGAGCCAGACGAATTCGCCCACCGGCGAGGCTGGACCGTGGCAAGAACCGGCTTCGGAGCACGCTGCTACCGAGACCCACGCTTCGACCAGCTCAAGGTCACAGCCCGAGTTCCCGAGGAGGTGTCCTAGATGTCCCCCAGGAACCCCAGGAACCAGATCTACCCGGGATACGAGGACCTTCCCCCGGCCGGTCGCCCCGGGATCCTCACCGCCCTGTGGCGCATCCGCACCGAGCTCCTGCTGATCGCCGCACTCGCCCTGTTCGTCCTGGCGGTCGTCGCCGCCACCCAGGACGGCGTCTGGCTCCCCTTCATCATGCTGAGCAGCGCGGTCTCCTTTCCGGCCGCCACCCGTTACGGGCGCGGCTGGTTCGTCGGCCACTTCTGGTGCGTCATCACCCGGCACCGGTTGCAGCGGACCTGCCTGGAGACCACCATGCACACCAGGTCGGGCCGCATCCCCCTGGTTCTGTGGATCACGCCGACCGTCACCGGCGAGAAGGCGCTCATCATGACCAGGGCGGGCATCTCCGCCGAGGAGTTCGAGGCCTACGCCGAGGAGATCGCGGCAGCCTGCTGGGCACGCAGCTCGCGGGTCTACCGGCACCGCAAGTGGGCCAGCCTGCTCATCGTGGAGACCGTACGCAGAGACGGGGTCCCGGGCGCCGCCTCCCCCGGACTTGACCGTTTCTACGGCCGAAGGGCCTGGGTCAGCCTCAGGCCCGACGTCGAGGAGCCGCCTGATCTTCCCCAGACGCTCCTCGTGCCCCTAGTGGGCTGAAACACCGAGCAAGCCCCGGAGACCGCGGGGGCTCCGGGGCTTCCGCCCCACAAAGCCCAGCCAGGGTTTTGTGGGGCTTTCGCGGTCGCGAGTTGGGGTCTTCACGACGGGACGGCAAAAGGTCAAGATGAGTCTGGATAGCGAACTCAGGAGTTCTCATGACGACCGTGCACCGTACCTGCCCGCTCTGCGAAGCCGTCTGCGGCCTGACCCTGACTCTCGACGACGGCGGGCACGTGACGAGCGTGCGCGGTGACAAGGAGGATCCGTTCAGCAAGGGCTTCATCTGCCCCAAGGGCGCGAGCCTCGGCAAGCTGGACGAGGACCCGGACCGGCTGACCCGGCCGCTGGTCCGCGAGGGCGAGTTGTGGCGGGAGGTCGGCTGGGACGAGGCTTTCGCGGCGGTCCAGGAGGGTTTCTCCAGGGTCACCGAGGAGCACGGGCGGGAGGCGTTCGGCGTCTATCTGGGCAATCCCAACGCCCACACGATGGCCGGAGCGCTCTACGCGGCGCCGATGATCCGGGCGCTCGGCACCCGCAACGTCTTCTCCGCCAGCACCGCCGACCAGATGCCCAAGCACGTGTCCAGCGGGCTGATGTTCGGCCACCCGCTCAGCATCCCGGTGCCCGACCTCGACCGCACCGACTACCTGCTCATGCTCGGCGCCAACCCCCTGGACTCCAACGGCTCGCTCTGCACCGCCCCGGACTTCCCCGGCCGCCTCAAGGCGCTGCGCGGGCGCGGCGGCCGCCTGGTCGTCGTCGACCCGCGCCGCACCCGGACGGCGGCGCTGGCCGACGAGCACGTGTTCATCCGTCCGGGCACCGACGCGTACCTGCTGTTCGGCATCGTCCACACGCTGCTGGCCGAGGACCTGACCGACGTGCGGCAGGAGATCAACGGGCTGGCCGAGCTCACGCAGGCCGCCAAGCACTTCGCCCCCGACGTCGTGGCCCGCCGCACGGGCGTTCCGGCCGAGGTGATCGTACGGCTGGCCCGCGAGCTGGCCGGTGCCCCCACGGCCGCGGTCTACGCGCGCATCGGCACGTGCACGGCCGAGTTCGGCACGCTGGCCCAGTGGCTGGTGGACGTGGTCAACGTGCTGACCGGCAACCTCGACCGGCCGGGCGGCGTCATGTTCCCGATGCCGGCCACGGAGGGCGGGCGGCGGCGCAAGCCGTACCAGACGGGAAGGTGGCGCAGTCGCGTCAGAGACCTGCCGGAGGCGAACGGCGAGCTGCCCGTCGCGACGCTCGCGGACGAGATCGAGACGCCGGGGCAGGGCCAGATCCGCTGCATGGTGACGGTGGCCGGCAACCCGGTGCTGTCCGCGCCGAACGGCGGGCGGCTGGACGGAGCGCTGGGCGGTCTCGCGTTCATGGTGAGCGTCGATCCGTATCTGAACGAGACGACCAGGCACGCGCACGTCATCCTGCCGCCGCCGAGGGTCCTGCAGGCGGGACACTACGACTTCGCGCTGCTGGGGTTCGCGGTGCGCAACTACACGAGGTACTCGCGGCCGCTGCTGCCGCTGGCGGACCGGCCGTCCGAGGGCATGATCCTGGCCAGGCTGGCGGTGATCGCGTCGGGGCTGGACGGGGATCTGGACGCGTTCATCATCGGGCAGGCGCTGGAGAAGGCGGTGTCCACGCCGGGTTCCGGCGTGGAGGGCAGGGACGCCGGCGAGCTGGCGGCGCTGCTCGACGGCGAGTCAGGCGCCGAGCGGCGGCTGGACATGATGCTGCGGCTCGGCCCCTACGGCGAGTGGTCGGGGCGCGGTGAGCTGTCGCTGCGCAAGCTGCTCGACAACCCGCACGGCCTGGACCTGGGCCCGCTGGAGCCCCGGCTGCCCGAGTTGCTGACGACCGCGTCGGGGCGGGTCGAGCTGGCGCCGCCGCAGCTCATCGACGACGTGGAACGGCTGCGCGACGGCCTGGGCGCGGAGCCGCCGGGCTTCCTGCTGATCGGGCGCCGGCACCTGCGCTCGAACAACAGCTGGATGCACAACGTCGCGCCGCTGGTCGGCGGCAGCAACCTGTGCACGCTGCAGATCAACCCGGCGGACGTGGACCGGCTCGGCCTGGACGGCTACGCCAGGGTCAGGTCGGCGACCGGCGAGCTGACCGTGCCGCTGGAGCCGACCGACACGATCATGCCGGGCGTCGTGAGCCTGCCGCATGGCTGGGGGCACGCGGGCAGTACACAGAGCGTGGCGGCCGAGCACCCGGGAGTGAGCGCGAACACGCTGACCGACGAGTCCACCGTGGATTTGCCGTCCGGAAACGCAGTGTTCAACGGGGTTCCGGTCACGATTTTGCCAACCGGTGTGATCACCGCACATTAGGGTGTCGCGCGTGACTATCGCGCCAGAAGAGGACCGCCTGAACGCCCAGATCGCCTTCGCCGTCGAGATCGACAAGTTGAAGCGGGTGATCCGCCGCAACCATCTCATGGATGGTTCGCGGAGGGAGAACGACGCAGAGCACTCCTGGTATGTCGGACTCCTGGCCATGATCTTGGGAGAGCACGCCCCGGCGGGCACCGACATCCAGCGCGTGGTCGCGATGCTGCTCGTCCATGACCTGGTCGAGATCGACGCGGGTGACACCTTCATCTACGACGCCGAGGCGGTGGCGGCGCAGGCCGACGCCGAGCGGGCCGCCGCCGACCGGATCTTCTCCATGCTGCCGGGTGAGCAGGGCGCGCAGATGCGGGCGCTGTGGGAGGAGTTCGAGGCCAGGCAGACGGTGGAGTCACGCTTCGCCAAGGCGCTCGACCGGTTCGCGCCGATTCTGGCCAACCACCACACCGAGGGCGGCACCTGGCCGCTGTTCAAGGTGAAGGCGTCGCAGGTGCGGGAGAAGGTGCGCATCATCGAGGAGGGCTCGGCCTCGCTGGGCGTGTACGCGCTGGAGCTGGTGGAGCTGTCGGTCGCCAGAGGGCACCTGTCCGAGTGACCGGCCCATGCCCGGGGTAGGGCACTTGTCGTGAAAGAGACAGTACGCGCGAGACGTCGGCACTTGCGGCGTTTCGTGGGGCCGGTCGACCTGGCCGACCGGCTGGAGAAGACCAGAGCCCTGGACGAGCCGATCCGCGTGCTGGCCAAGGCCGTACGCGAGAAGGTCCGCCCCGGGCGGCTGCGCGATCTGCTTCACGGCGTGCCCACGGGCAAGCCGCTGCACCCTCCGCTGGCCACGGTGACGCTCGGCTGCTGGCTGTCGGCGAGTGTCCTGGACGTGGCCGACGCCGACCGGCGGGCCGTCCGGCTGCTGCTGGCGGCCGGTCTCGCGGGCGCGCTGCCGACCGCCGCCGCTGGGCTCACCGACTGGTCCTCGCTCCACCGGGAGCAGCAGCGGGTCGGGTTCGTGCACCTGCTGGCCAACGTCGGCGCGCTCGGGTTGTTCTCCGCCTCCCTGCTGGCCCGGCTGCGCGGCCACGAGCGCGGCGGGCGGATCCTGTCGTTCCTCGGGCTGGGCGCGGCGGGCGTGGGCGGCTATCTCGGCGGCCACCTGGCCTACCGGCAGGCGGCGGGCGCCAACCACGCGCCGCAGGTCTCGCACCTGGTGCCGCTCGGCTGGCACGACCTCTGCCTGCTCAAGGACCTGCCGAGCGGGCGGCCGGTCGCGCGCCGGCTCGGCTACATCCAGCTGTTCGTGCTGCGCACCGGCGAGTCGGTGACCGTGCTGGCCGACCGCTGCCCGCACCTGGCCGGGCCGCTGCACCAGGGCCGCCTGGTCGTGGAGGACGGCGAGGCCTGCGTGGTCTGCCCCTGGCACGGCAGCACCTTCCGCCTCGGCGACGGCACCGTCAAGCACGGCCCGGCGACCGCTCCCGCGCCCACGTTCGAGACCCGGATCAGGCGCGACGGGACCATCCAGGTGCGCCCGGGAGGTTGACTTAAAGCTTACTTGAGGTTCTACGGTCCATCTATGTGCGAGATTCTGGTGACCGGAGCCTCCGGCCATGTCGGCCGGCACGTCTTCGCCTCGCTGAGCGCGGCGGGAGTGCCCGTGCGGGGGCTGTCCGGGAAGGACGTCGACCTACTCGATCCGGTACGCCTCGACGGGGTGGAGACGGTTTTCCTCGTGTGGCCGACGCCGAACGCGGAGCGGGCGGCACCGGTGATCGAGCTGATCGCCAGGCACGCGCGGCGCGTGGTCTTTCTCTCGACCCACACCCACGGCTTCCACGCCGACATCGAGCGGCTGATCGAGCATTCCGGTCCCTCCTGGACATTCCTGCGGACCGGCGGCCTGGCGGCCGACACCTTGGCGTTGGCCGATCAGGTGCGGAGCGGAGTGGTGCGCCGGCCGTACGGGATGGCCAGGAGGTCCTTGATCCACGAGAGGGACGTGGCGGCGGTCGCCACGCACGTGCTGGCCTCGGCGGGGCACGGCGGCGTGCGTTACGCGCTCACCGGGCCCGAGGCGCTCACCCAGGTCGAGCAGGTGCGCGTCCTCGGCGAGGCGGTGGGCAGGGAGGTGCGGTGGGAGGAACTGGCGCCCGAGGTGGCGCGGCCGGACCTGCTGCGGGCCTGGGGGGACGAGGAGTACGTGGACGCGGAGCTCAAGGCGTGGGGCGAGTTCGCGGACTCACCGGAGCCGGTCACCAACACCGTGCGGGTGCTGACCGGCCGGGAGCCTCGGTCATTCCGGGAGTGGGCACGCGATCACGCGGACGCCTTCCGCTGATCGGCGGGGTGCTCGACCAGGGCGAGGATGCGGCTGGACATGAACCGGGCGGTGCGTACGGCGCTGCCGCTCCTGGTCACCTCGCTGACTTCGACCAGACCCCGGCGGGTGGCCACCTCGACCCTGCGGCCGGCGCGGGTGGCCTTGACTTCGTAGGTGCGCGGGGTTCCCCCGGCGTCGATGACGATCTCTACCCAGTCACCCTTCATGTCTGGATTTATACCCAGAAAGACCTATTTTTAGGCGTACACTAGTTTGATAATCGCCGCGATTCCGACACAGACGATGATGCCGCGCAGCACCGGAGCGGGGATCTTCCTGCCGACCTTGGCGCCGATGTAGCCGCCGATCGTGGCGCCCACGGCGATCCCGGCCACGGCCCACCAGTCGACCTCCGCCACCAGGATGAACAGCACGGCGGCCGCGCCGTTCACGATCAGGGACAGGACGTTCTTGGCGGCGTTGACCCGCTGCAGGCCGTCGGCGAGGAAGCTGCCGAGCAGGCCGATGAGCAGCACGCCCTGGGCGGCGCCGAAGTAGCCGCCGTAGACGCCCGCGCCCAGCACGCCCAGCCACAGGACGACGCCGCCGTCGGGGTGCGCGTGCTCACGCCGGGCCGACAGCCAGCCGTTCAGCTTGGGCTGGATGACCACGAGCACGCAGGCCAGCCCGATCAGGATCGGCACCACGATCTGGAAGACGTCCGGGTCCAGCCAGAGCAGCAGCAGGCCGCCGATCAGCGAGCCGATCAGCGAGGCCACGCCCAGCTTGACCAGCCGCTGCCGCTGCCCGGCCAGCTCGGCGCGGTAGCCGTAGGCGCCGGTGAAGGAGCCCGGCACCAGGCCGATGCTGTTGGAGACGTTGGCCACGACCGGGTCCACGCCTACCGCCACCAGCGCGGGGAAGGTGATCAGTGACCCCGACCCCACCACCGCGTTGATGGCTCCGGCCCCGACCCCGGCCGCGCACACCGCGGCCACCTCCCACGGCGTCACTGCCCCTCCTCGCTCAGAACTCGTTTCCCGAGCTTAGAGACCTGGGAGATTTCTTTTTACGTCGGGTCCTTCGGTGGGCTGAAAAGACCGCCCAGGCCCTCCAGCACCTTGCCCATCTCCGACGGCACGATCCACACCTTGTTGGCGTCGCCCTTGGCGATCTCGGGCAGCGTCTGCAGGTACTGGTAGGCCAGCAGCCGCTGGGTCGGATTGCCCTCGTGGATGGCCTTGAACACCATGCCGATCGCGTCGGCCTGCCCCTTGGCCCGCATCGCCTGCGCCTCGGCGTCGGCCTGCGCGCGCAGCACGGCCGCCTCCGCCTCGCCGCGCGCCCGCAGCACCGCCGCCTGCTTCTCGCCCTCGGCGGTGAGGATCGCCGCCTGCCGCTGGCCCTCGGCGGTCAGCACGGCGGCGCGCTTGTCGCGGTCGGCGCGCATCTGCTTCTCCATCGAGTCCTGGATGGAGGAAGGTGGGTCGATCGCCTTGAGCTCGACCCGGTTGACCCGGATGCCCCACTTGCCGGTCGCCTCGTCGAGCACCCCGCGCAGCTCGGTGTTGATCTCCTCGCGGGAGGTCAGCGTGCTTTCGAGGTCCATGCCGCCGACCACGTTCCTGAGCGTGGTGACGGTCAACTGCTCGACGGCGACGATGAAGTTGGCGATCTCGTAGGTGGCCGCCTTGGGGTTGGTGACCTGGAAGTAGATGACGGTGTCGATGGAGACGACCAGGTTGTCGGAGGTGATCACCGGCTGCGGCGGGAAGGAGACCACCTGTTCACGCAGGTCGATCTCGTCCCTGATCCGGTCGATGAACGGCACCACCAGGTTGAGGCCGGGACCGAGCGTGCGGTGGTAGCGGCCGAGCCGTTCGACGATCGCCGCGGTCGCCTGCCCGATGATCCGGACGGTCCGGTAGAGAGCCAGGCCCACCAGCACGACCACGACAAGGATGACGATGAGCTCCGTGGCCATGGCACGCTCCCGGAAAGTCGTGGGGGTCCCGACCACGGAGATCCTATTTGGTTTTATCCGAAGGCGGTCGGTAACCGCACAAATACGATCTAGTGCGCTCTCGCATACCAGCGGCCCTCGGCGCTGCGGTCCAGCGACAGTGGCACACCGAAGGTGCGGGAGAGGTTGTCGGCGGTCATGACCACGTCGAGCGGCCCCTGCGCCACCACCGAGCCGTGCTTCAGCAGCAGCCCGTGCGTGAACCCGCTCGGCACCTCCTCGACATGGTGCGTGACCAGCACCAGCGTCGGCGAGCGCTGGTCCCCGGCCAGCAACGACAACCGGCGCACCAGGTCCTCGCGCCCGCCCAGGTCGAGCCCGGCGGCCGGCTCGTCGAGCAGCAGCATCTCGGGGTCCGGCATCAGCGCGCGGGCGATCTGCACCCGCTTGCGCTCGCCCTCCGACAACGTGCCGAACCTGCGCCGGATCAGATGGGCGGCGCCCATCATGTCGATCAGCTCGACCGCGCGGGTGACGTCGTTGGAGTCATACTCCTCCGTCCAGCGCCCGAGGATCGCGTACGACGCGGTCAGCACCAGGTCGATGACCTTCTCCTCGCCCGGGATGCGCTCGGCCAGCGCCGCGCTGGCCAGCCCGATCCGCGGACGCAGGTCGAAGACGTCGGCCTGCCCCAGCCGCTCGCCCAGAACCTCGACCAGACCTTCACTCGGAAACAGCAGCGTCGCCGCCACCTGCAGCAGCGTGGTCTTGCCCGCGCCGTTCGGCCCGATGACCACCCAGCGCTCGTCCTCGTTGACCGTCCAGTCGATGCCACGCAGGAGAGTCGCGCCGTCGCGTCTGACGGCGACATCCTGTAGCCGCAGCACCTGACCGCCCATCCCCGGTACCTCCTCGCGCCCGATTGTCCCGGTTGCCGGAACGCACGGGACAAACCTATTGCAGGGCGAGCACATATCGTGGATCAGTGCGCGCTGAATCACCTGTCTCCCCCGCACTCGTGGCCTGGGGCAACGCCTGGCTTGCCGGTCACGTGGGCCTCGACGAGGCCGCCGACCAGGTGGAGTCCGTCGCAGGACCCACGTTGATCGCCACCGTCCCCCTCCGTGTGCACCTCGCCGACCTGCGCTCGCAAGGTCTCCACGAGGTACGGCTGGCCCTCCCGGCCCCCGGCGACCCGCTGGGGCTGTCCGGGCCGCCAGACTTCAACGCCGCCGCGGTGGACGCCGGGCAGGCGGCGATAGCCGTACTCGCCGAGCGGAACGTCGGCCTGGTCCCGGAGCCCGACCTGCGCGGCTCCTCCTACCAGGGCACCGCGTTCACGGTGCACCCGGCCGGGCCGGTCCGCGCCGACCTGCCCTCCGTGGCCGAGGCCGAACGCGATCTGGCCGAGGCCATCCGGACCGCCACCGAGTCGCTCACCTCGGTCGAAGGGCCGGGCCAGGCCCACCCCGGCCAGTTGGAGCGCGCGGGCGGTGAGCTCGCGCCCGGCTACCCGGGCCGCGCCCACCGCGTGTCCGCGCTGGCCGCGCGGCTGGCGGTGATGCTCCGGCTGGCCGACGAGGGCCTCGGGCTGACCTCCGCGCAGATGGCGACCAGGTCCGCGGCCCTGCGACAGCTCGACCACGCGGTACGGCGGGCCACCGTGGCCGCCCACCACGCGATCTTCGAGCCGATCAGGAACCCGTGAGCTTCCAGAGCCGGATCTGCTTGTCCTTCCCGGCGGTGACGATGGCCGGCTTGCCCGACATCGTCACCACGGCGACCAGCAGGACGCCCTTCTTGTGGGCTTTCACCGGCTTGCCGAGCGGTTTGCGGGTCTTGGGATCCCACAGCCGCATCGTCCCGTCGGTGCTGCCCGAGACCAGCACCACCCGCTCGCCCACCACGCCGAACGACAGCGAGTAGACGATCTTCTTGTGCCCGGTCATCGGCTTGCCGATGGACTTGCCGGTCTTCGGATCCCAGAGGCGGATTTTGTTGTCCTTGCCGCCGGAGGCCACCACCGGGCGGCCGTCCAGCGCGCCCACCGCGATCGAGTAGACGCCCTTGGTGTGCCCCTTGTACGGCTTGCCGTACTTCTTACGCTTGGCCAGATCCCACAGCCGCAGCGTCCTGTCCTCACCGGCCGAGACGGCGACCACGCGCTCGCCGACGCGACCCACGCCCAGCCAGTTGACCGATCGGGAGTGGGCGCGGACGGTCTTGCCTGCCTGCTTCTTCTTACCCAGGTCCCAGAACTTCAGCATGCCGTTCGCGTCGCCGCTCACCGCGTACCACTTGCCGCCCGCCTTGCCGACCGCTACCGCGTAGACGGAGTCGCCGTGGTAGCCGAGGACCTTGCCCTTGCGGGTCTTGAGGTTCCAGAGGCGGACCGTTCCGTCGTACCCGCCGGAGACGGCCATCGGGGTCTTGCCCATGGTCAGGCAGGCGACGGCGTACACCTCCTGGCTGTGGCCCTTCAGCCTGGCCACGTACTTGTGGTTCTTGGCGTTCCAGATCCGCACCTGGCCGTCCTGGCCGCCGGAGACGAGCATCAGTTTGCCGGCGATGGTGATCGCGGAGACGGTCTGAACGGCTTTGGAGTGGCCCTTGAGCGACTTGCCGTCCTGTTTGCCCAGGGCCGGGACCACCTGGGGCGGTGGCGGCGTGGGTGTGGGCGTTGGGGTCGGTGTCGGCGTTGGGGTTGGGGTTGGCGTCGGAGTGATCGAGGTGGTGACGCCCGCGACGCTCTGCTTGTCCGGCTCTGGCTCGCCGGAGGCGAACCACCTCGGCACCACGACCAGCAGCGTCGCACTCATGGCCAGGGCGATCACCAGGGCTGCGGTGACCAGGCCGGTGCGTTTGCGCGTGGCCGGGCTCTGCGGGACGCCCTTGAAGAACGCGTCATTGTCACCCGGAGGCAGCGAGGGAGGCCGTGGCGGACCGGCCTGCTGCGGGCCCGGGTGAGGGTGCGCGCTCGCGTGCGCGTTCTGGTGTGGGCTCGGGTGCGGGCTTGGGCTTTGGTGCTGCGCGGCGTTCGGGTGCGCGGCGTTGGGGCGCGGGCCTTGGGTGGGTGGTGTGGCGTGGGGGTGCCGGCCCGGGGTGGGCTGGGCGGCTGGTTGTGAGTACGGCCGGCCGTACCCGCCGGAAGGGTTGGCCCATACGGTCGGTGCCACGGGTGGCGGGAAGCCCGCCGGGCCCTGCGGCGCATGGGCGGGTGGGATGGAGGGCGGGTCGGCGGCGACCTGGGAGCCCGTGGTCATGGCCACGTCGGCGTCGCGCTCCGGGATGGGGCCCTCGTTCTCCAGGAGGGCGAAGAGGGTGTCGGCGGCCGTCGGGCGTTCGTCGGCGCGCTTGCTGAGGCAGGATCGTACGATCGTGCGGAGGTTGTCGGGAAGGGCGGAGAGGTCGGCTTCCTCGTTCATCACCCGGTAGATGACGGCGGGCAGGCTGTCCTGGCCGAACGCGGGCCGGCCGGTGGCCGCGAAGGTCATCGTCAGGGCCCAGCTGAACATGTCGCCGGCCGGTCCCACCCGCTCGCCGGAGATCTGCTCGGGCGACATGTACGCGGGCGTGCCCACGACCCCGCTGCTGATCGTGATCGCCGAGTCCAGCGCCCTGGCGATGCCGAAGTCGATCACCCGGGGGCCGTCGCTGCCGATGAGCACGTTGCTGGGCTTGAAGTCGCGGTGGACGATTCCGGCCCGGTGGATGGCGGCCAGCGCGGTGACGGTGCCGACGGCCAGCCGGTAAAGCGCGCCGCCCCGCCGAGGTCCCTCGGTCTGGACGAGCCGCTGCAGCGAGACGCCGTCGACCAGCTCGGAGACGATGTACGGCCATTCGCCGTCCATGTTCGCCCCGATGACCTGCGCGGTGCAGAACTGCGCGACGCGGCGGGCGGCGGCCACCTCGCGCATGAACCGCTCGCCGTCGATGCCCGGACGGTCGAGCCGGGTGTTGAGCAGTTTGATGGCGACCATCTCGCCGTCAGGGCCCTGGCCCTGGAAAACGACTCCCTGCGCGCCCTTGCCCACCCGGCCTAAGAGCCGATAGTTCCCCAGCGATACTGGATCACCCTGCTGTAAGGGGTGCAAATCCGGCACGTATCCCTCCCCCTTACGCAGAAACCCCCAAGACAAGCCTGGCCAGCAACCCCAAACCCGCGCAAGCACCGCCAGATCACGAAAGATCATCACTCTTTGTGGGATATTTGCCCTCGGCAATAGTCAGCTGAAGAATCTGGGATTTCCAGCACCGTAGGGGGAGCCGCATATGCGCAAGTCTCTCAGCATGCTCTTAGGCGCGAGCCTGGCCGTCACCGGGTTGACCGCCATACCCGCCCAGGCAACTACAAACGCCACCATTGTTCCGCAAACCGCCCGCGAGCCGTACTCGAACTTCAAGGTCAGCGTCAAATACAGCACCCGCACCAAGCGCGGCGGAAAGATCCTCTACAAGATCAAGGCCAAGAACCTCGGCCCCCACTACGCCGACTACTTCTGGGTCGGCGGCCAGGTCCCCAAGGGCGTCGTGCCGACGCTGCGGTGGAGCGCCGCCAAGGGCACCAAGTGCAACTGGGAAGGCCAATTCTTCTGGTGCTGGGGCCGCTACGCCCTTGAGGTCGGCGACTCCGAATGGCTCAACTTCCAGGTGACGCTCAAGAAGAACACCAAGGGCACCGCCGTGGCCAAGCTCGGCGTGATCGCCTTCGATGTGCCGCTGGGCGCGGAGAACATCGACGAGGAAGAGCTGGAGCGCATCGGCATCAAGGGCTGGAAGTGGCTCAAGACCACCAAGACCAAGATCGTCTGGCCCCCCAAACGCCCCACCCGCGGCTGGACGCCTCCCCCGGTCGTCAAGGACTACAACCCGCCGGTGGTGCACGAGGAGTCCAACAAGAAGAAGGACACATAACCCACAAGAAGGACCTCTAAGGGCGTCACTTTCTTTTACGGCAAGCCGACTGAGCCGCCACCCGCCGACCATGGCCGGCGGCCTCCAGGAAGACGCCACTGGACCCGCACAGGGCCGGGCGCCGCAACGGCGCCCGGTCACCGGGCACCGACCCCCGTTCCCCGGCGCGCGACCAACCCCTCGTTTCCCCCGAGCTTGCGAGATGTGCACACCCAAGAGCCCGCCAAGGAGGTCTGGCCAGTTACCCGGGAGCTGGCGACGACGGCCGACCGGGTAGTTGGGCCCGGGTTCCGGCGGTGGCGGCCGACCGGGTAGTCGGGCCGGGGTCCCACATGGAGGTCTGGCCGGGTAGTTGCGGCCGAGTTCGGAAATGACGGCCGACCGGGTAGTCGGGTCGGGGTCTCGCCAAGAGGTCCAGTGGTTGCGTCCCGGATCCAGCAATGACGGCCGACCGGGTAGCTGTGCCCGGGTTCCGGCGGTGGCGGTTGGCCGGGTGGTTGGGGTGGGTTAGGCGAGGCCGTGGCGGACGGCGTAGAGGGCGGCTTGGGTGCGGTCCTGGACGCCGAGTTTCATGAGGACGTTCGACACGTGTGTCTTGACCGTCTTCTCCGCCACCGTCAGCGCCCGCGCGATCTCCCGGTTGGAGCGGCCGGCGGCGATCAGGGTGAGGACTTCGCGTTCGCGTTCGGTCAGCTGGACTGGGCCGGGGACGTGCATCTCCGGGGTGGCCGGGCCGGCGCCGAGCATGGCCTCGGCCGCCTCGGGGGCCAGCAGGACCTGGCCGCCGTGCACCGCACGGACCGCCTGGACCAGCGCCGACGGGTCCACGTCCTTGTACAGGAAGCCCGCCGCCCCCGCCCGCATCGCCGGGCCGACGTCGGAGCGGTCGCTGACCGAGGTGAGCACCACGATCCGGGTCGGCGAGCCGGTCAGGCGTTCCAGGGCGCCGAGGCCGCCCAGCACCGGCATCTTGAGGTCGAGCAGCAGCACGTCGGGCTTGAGCTCGCCTACCAGGTCGACCGCTTCCTGCCCGTCTCCGGCCTCGCCCACGACCGTGATGTCCTCCTGGAGGTCGAGGAAGGTGCGCAGGCCCTGCCGTACCACCGGATGATCGTCGGCGATCAGCACCTTGATCAAATCCCCACCTCCACCAGGACCGTGGTCCCCTCGTCCCGGGACGAGCCGACGGTCAGCGTGCCGCCGACCGACTCCGCCCGGTCCTTCATGGATGCCAGCCCGAGCCCTCTGGAGTCGGCCTGGTCGAAGCCGGTGCCGTTGTCGGCCACCGAGAGGGCCAGCTTGCCACCGTCGTACGCCAGCCGCACCCACACCTGGGTGGCGCCCGAGTGGCGGAGCGCGTTGTGCAGCGACTCCTGTGCCACCCGCAGCACCACGACCTCGACCGCCGGGTCCAGCGGCGGTAGTTCGTCGCTGTCGAAGGTGATGGCGGCGGGCTGTAGCCGGTCGAGCATGCGTACGTGCTTGCGCAGCGTCTCGCTCAGGCCGTGGCGGTCGAGCTCGGCCGGGCGCATCTCGACGATGACCGCCCGGAGCTCGGCCATGGCCTCACCGGCCAGCTTCTGGACGCGGTCGAGCTCGGCGGCGGCCCGGTCGGGGTCGGTGCGCAGCATCGTGGCCGCGGCCTGGGCGGTCAACCGCAGGGAGAACAGCTTCTGGGTGACGGCGTCGTGGAGTTCGCGGGCCATGCGGTTGCGCTCTTCGACGAGGGCCAGCTCGCGGCCCTGCTCGTACAGTCTGGCGTTGGTGAGCGCGATCGCGGCGTGCGCGGCGAACAGCGTGAGCAGGTCCTGGTCGTCCTGGGTGAAACCGCCGGGCTGGCGCTTGTTGGCGAGGAAGATGATGCCGAGCACCTCGTCGCCGTCGCGGATCGGGACACCGAGGAAGTCCTTCATGACCGGGTGCGCCTTCGGCCAGTACTCGAACCTGGGGTCCTCGCGCAGGTCGGGCAGCCGCGCGGGGGTCCCCTCCTGGAGCATCGCGCCGAGCATGCCATGCTGGCGAGGCAGCGGGCCGATCGCGTCCCACTGCTTGTCGGTCAGTCCCTCGGCGACGAACTCGGCGAACGAGCCGTCCTCGTCGGGCACGCCGAGCGCGGCATAACGGGCGTCGAGCAGGCGTTGCGCCGAGCGCACGATGACCTGCAGCACCTCGCGCACCGACAGGTGACGGGTGACCGCCAGCACGGCCGAGCTCACGGCCTGCAGGATCTCGTCGCGATCGGGGGTCACCCGACCACTCTATGGTCCTAGGTCGATGTGCCCAGTCCCGGGCGGGACTTCAGCCCGATGTACGGCGGGCCGCGCCTTTCTAGCGTCGAACCATGACGAACACCGCACTCATCACCGGCGCTTCCCGCGGTCTCGGCCTCGCCCTCGCGAGGTCCCTGGCAGGTGCGGGATGGAACCTCGTCCTCACCGCACGCGGCGCCGAGGACCTGGAGAAGGTCGCCGCCGAGATCGGCGCCACCGCGATACCCGGCGACGTGGCCGAGGCCGAGCACCGCGAACGGCTGGCCAAGGCGGTCCCCT
The DNA here is from genome assembly GCF_014203235.1 of Nonomuraea endophytica. GTDB lineage: Bacteria > Actinomycetota > Actinomycetes > Streptosporangiales > Streptosporangiaceae > Nonomuraea > Nonomuraea endophytica. Next base: position 1,071,698 of record NZ_JACHIN010000001.1, read on the forward strand.
CGCTGGACCTGCTGGTCAACAACGCCAGCGGACTCGGCGCCACACCGCTACCCAAGATCGCGGGCTACCCGCTGGAGGCGTTCCGCGTCCTGCTGGAGACCAACGTGATCGCCCCGCTCTCCCTCATCCAGGCGACCATTCCGGCGATCAGGGCCGCCAGGGGCGCGATCGTCAACATCACCTCCGACGCCGCCACCGGCGCCTACGAGGGCTGGGGCGGCTACGGCGCCACCAAGGCGGCCCTGGAGCAACTCTCGAACGTCCTGGCCGCGGAAGAGCCCGACGTCGCCGTCTGGTGGGCCGATCCGGGCGAGATGAACACCAGGATGCTGGCCGATGCCGTGGGCGCCGACGAGGCCGCGGGCGCCGCCGACCCGGCGCGGGTCGCGATCGCGCTGCACGACCTCATCAAGCGCCGCCCGGCCAGCGGGCGGGTGAACCTGCAATGACCGCCACCCTGGACGGCGGGCACTCGGGTCTCGACTTCCGGCTGCCCGCCGCGCTGGAGGCCCACGCGCCGCCCGAGGCCCGCGGTCTGTCCCGCGACGGGGTACGCCTGCTGGTGAGCAGGGGCGGCGCGCACACCCATCACCCGTTCATCGACCTGCCCGGCCAACTGGATCCCGGCGACCTCGTGGTGGTCAACAACTCGGCCACGCTTCCCGCGGCGGTGCGGCTCGACCGGCTCTCGGTGCACTTCTCCACCGCCCGCGAGGACGGGACGTGGCTGGTGGAGCTGCGGCGCCGTACCGCGAAGGCATCCGAGCCCTACGGCGGCGGCGAACCGGGCGAATGGCTGCCGCTGCCGGGCAACGCGACGCTCAGGCTGATCGAACGCGAGACCCCGCGGCTGTGGCGGGCGCGGCTCGACCAGGACGTGGAGAAGTACCTGGCCGGGAAGGGCGTGCCGATCCGCTACTCCTACGTGGACCGGGACTGGCCATTGGCCGACTACCAGACCGTGTTCGGCACCGTGCCGGGCAGCGCGGAGATGCCGAGCGCGGGGCGGCCGTTCACGGCGGAGCTGGTGACGGCGCTCGTGTCACGGGGCGTGGGGGTCGCGCCGATCACCCTGCACACCGGCGTCGCCTCCCCGGAGAAGGACGAGCCGCCCTACGCCGAGCGCTACGACGTGCCCGAGCACACCGCGCGCCTGGTCAACCTCACGCGACGGAACGGCGGGCGCGTGGTCGCCGTCGGCACGACCGTCGTGCGGGCACTGGAGACGGCGACCGGCGCCGACGGCCTGGTCAGGGCGTCGAGCGGATGGACCAGGCACCTGGTCACGCCCGACACGCCGCCTCGGGCGGTCACGGGGCTGATCACCGGGCTACACGAACCGAGGTCGAGCCACCTGCTGATGCTGACGGCGTTCGTGGGACGGGAGACGCTCGCGGAGGCGTACGCGGAGGCGCTTCGAGAGGGGTATTTGTGGCATGAGTTTGGTGATGTGCACTTGATTCAGAAGTAATTGCTTTACATAGATTTTGCCTGCGTGATAGGAACAGCCGACGTTCACGGGGGGTTTTCCTCGTCCCACTTTCCTCACGGAGACAGCTGCATGCGCAACTCCATCACGAAGGTAGCCACCTTCGCGCTCGTCGCGGGGGCCATGATCCTTCCGGCCGTCCCGGCGGCCGCCAACACCGCCGCCACGGCCACGACCGTCGCCACCAAGGCCGCGGACGAGCCCTACTCGATCATGAAGGTGGGCGTCAAGGCGCCCAAGACGGTGAAGCGCGGCGGCAAGATCCGGTACCGGATCGACGTGCTCAACACCGGCCCCCACCAGGCCGACTACTACTGGGTCGGCGGCAAGCTGCCCAAGGGCATCGTCAACGGCCTGCGCTACAACGGCCCCAAGGGCACCCAGTGCGAGTGGGACCCGACCGGCTTCTGGTGCTGGGGCCCGTGGGAGCTGGAGAAGGGTGACACCGACTGGCTCGACATCCAGGTCACCCTGAAGAAGGGCACTCGCGGCACCGCCACCGCCCAGCTCGGGGCACTGGTCTACGACATCCCGATCGGCATGGAGAACATGGACAAGGAGGAGATCGACCGGATCGGCGGCTTCAAGTCCTGGTTCTACGGCAAGAAGGTCAAGACCAAGATCGTCCGCTGACACGACCCCAGCGAACCCCGGCGACACCGGGGTTCGCCCCGGCGGCCCCTTTCCCGGCGGCTCCTTCCAGGCCCCCCTCCTGTCCTGCCCTTGGCCTGTCCAGCCCTGCCTTTCCTTGCCGCGGCGACTGGTCAACGGGGCGTCGTGGCGGCGGGGACCACGTGCGACCTGCGCGGCGCCCGACGATCGGCGCGCGCCCACTGCGGCGGGAGGTGGGGGCGGCGGCTTTGCCGTAACGGATAGGCGAGGTTGAAGAGCGCGCCAAAGTCGGGCCGGTGAGCGCGCAGGGGATGCCGCGCAGTACCGTGGCTCAAGTGGACCAGCGCACCCTCCTGATCACGCTCACCGGCCCCGACCGGCCAGGTGTCACCAGCCGCCTGTTCTCCGTCCTGGCCGGCTTCCCGGTCACCGTCTCCGACATCGAACAGGTCGTCATCCGCGGCCGTCTCACCCTCGGCGTGCTCGTCGCCTACGTCGGCGGCCCCTCCACCGGCACCGGCAGCACGCTCGGCGCCATGTGGACCGCCGTCGAGCGCACCGCGGAGGACCTCGGTCTGGAGGTCGAGCTCTCCACCGGCTCCCTCACCAAGGAGCAGCGCCGCCGCGGCCGCCTGTCGGTCAGCGTGCTCGGCCCCTCGCTCCCTCCGGCCGCCATCGCGGGCATCGCGGGCCGGATCGCCGCCGCCGGCGCCAACATCGACCGCATCGAACGCCTGGCCCAGTGGCCGGTCACCTGTATCGAGCTGTCCGTGTCCGGCGCCGACCCCGACGCGCTGCGGGTCGAGCTGGCCGCCGAGGCCGCCGCCCAGAAGGTGGACGTGGCCGTCCAGCGCACGGGCCTGTCGCGGCGGGCCAAGCGGCTCATCGTCATGGACGTCGACTCGACGCTCATCCAGGGCGAGGTCATCGAGCTGCTGGCCGCCCACGCCGGCTGCCTGGACGAGGTGGCGCGGGTCACCGAGGAGGCGATGCGCGGCGAGCTGGACTTCGCCGAGTCGCTGCGCCGCCGGGTGGCGTTGCTGGAGGGGCTGCCGGCGTCGGTGTTCGAGCAGGTGCGCCAGGAGGTCGTCCTCACCGCGGGCGCCCGGACGCTGGTCCGCACGCTGAAGCGCCTGGACTACCGCTTCGCCATCGTCAGCGGCGGCTTCACCCAGATCACCGACTCGCTGGTGGCCGACCTCGGCATCGACTACTCGGCGGCGAACGTCCTCGAAGTCGTCGACGGCCACCTCACCGGCCGGGTCGTCGGCGAGATCGTCGACCGTCCCGGCAAGGCGCGCGCGCTGGAGCGCTTCGCCCGCGAGGCCGGCATCGCGATCAGCCAGACGGTCGCGATCGGCGACGGCGCCAACGACCTCGACATGATCGCCACCGCCGGGCTGGGCATCGCCTTCAACGCCAAGCCCGTCGTCCGTCAGGCCGCCGACACCGCCGTCAACTCCCCGTACCTGGACGTGATCCTCTACCTTCTCGGCATCTCCCGCGACGAGGTCGAGGCCGCCGACGCCGAGGACAACGTCCTGGCGCCGAACTGACCGCGGCGGCTCAGCGCCGGGTGACCGATCGGGCGAGCTCGAGGGCGTCGGCGTTCAGGGTGCGCAGCGCCGGGTGGGCGGTGACTGCGTGGCGCAACGCCCGCCGTACCGACGAAGGCTCGCCCTCGGCCGCCTCCTCCAGCAACTCGTCGACGTGGCTGGCGACCTCGTCCAGCCCGTCGCCGTAGGCGTCCTCCTCCGGAGGCCGCGTGTTGTCGCGTACGGCCCGCGCGCTCGCCACCAGCCGGTCGGCCACCGCGTCGAGCACGGCGGTGGTGGCGTCGGAGCCCACCTCGGAACCCCTCAGCACAGCGGCCAGCAGCAGCGCGTCGTCGCGCAGCTTCCTGGACAGGGTGAGGGCGACGCGTAGTTCCTCGGGCGCCCGTCCGTGGGGTTCCTTCTCCAGCCGGTCCAGGGACGCGCCGAGCCGGTCGGCGGCCTGACCGGCGGCCTCGGTGCGCTCGGCCATGGCGTCGAGGTCGCGCTCGGCCAGGGCGCGGATCACCGCGGCGTGCTCGGTGAGCAGGTCCACGGTCAGGTCCTTGATCCCGCTCGCCTCGCCGCGCGGCCACAGCAGCCGGGCGGCGACCAGCGCGAGCACGCCGCCGCCCGCGGTCAGCACGAGGCGGATTCCGGCGGCCTCCCAGTCCAGCCGGGTCGAGAAGTCCGTCAGCAGCAGCGCCAGCGGCGTCGCGAACACCGTCCAGTACCCGTAGCTGACCTCCCGCAGCGCGAACCCGAGCGTCCCGAACACCAGCACCGTCGCCACGATCGTGTACTCGCTCGGCACCGCCGCCAGCACCAGCGCCGCCGCACCGGCGCCGACCACGGTCCCGGCGACCCGGAGCACCACCCGGTCCACGGTGTCGCCATAGGTGGAGCGCAGGCCCATCATCACGGTGAACACGAACCACTTGCCGTAGTGCTCGTGCATGCCCACCATCAACGCCATCGAGGCGGCCACCGCGATGCCGAGCCGCCCGGCGTGCTCGGGTTCGTCGCCGAACTTGAGCTGCCAGGTGAACCTCGGCAGCCGGGCGGGCGCCTGGATGCCCTCGCTGGTGAACACCCCGATCGTCCGCACCGCCACCGCGATCCGGTCGAGGCAGCGCCGTACCTGACCGAGGAGCGCGACGGTCCGCAGCGACTCCGGGTCGGACAGCTGCCGCGCCCGCAGCCGCGAGATGTGCTCGGCGAAGTCGGCCGTGGCCGCCATCGCGACCGGCACGCCCACGACGCTGCCCTCGGCCACCTGCCGCAACGCGGCCGTCAGCGCCGCGACGACCTTGTCGATCTCCTGCCGTTCCGCACCCGCCTCGGCCCGGAACGCCCGCAGCGCCACCGTCTCGTGGAAGATCCGCACCAGCGTCTGCACATACGCGTCCGGCGACCGGTCGAGATCCGCCCCACCCCGATACGCGGCCGAGGAGGTGGCGGCGTCGTCCAGCGCCTGGGACCCGCGCTCCCGCAGCTCAGCCCAGTCCTCCTCGGGCCGTCCGAGCCCGTCCAGCATGTCCGCCAGCGCCTCGACCGCCTCGTCGAAGGCGTCCTTCAGCGGATCGAGCCGCCGCACGGGCCACAGCGCCAGCGCGAGCACGCAGAACTCGATCCCGCCGAGCCCGACCATCAGGGCCCCGTCGAACCCCACCCGAGGGATCAGGTAGAACCCGGTCACCACGGCCAGCACCGGCGGCATCCCGATGGTCCGCCACTGCCCACCGGCCGCCGCCACCAGCCCGATCACCCCGACCGCCCACCACGGCTGCGGCGCGATCAACGTCCCGAGCCAGAACCCCGCCGCGATCAGTCCCACCTTGACGGCGAGATTCCTGGCCCGCTGCCCATACGGCTTCCCGTAGGAATCCCCAAAAGCCGTGAAATACGCCCCCAGCGCCGCCAGCCCACCCGCCTGCGGCATCCCGGCCACGGTCCCGATCACCAGCGGGAGCGCGATCGCCACCCCGCACAGCAGCCCGTACCCCCAGGGCGGCCGGGCGGGCAGCTCGAATCCACGCCTCAGCGAACGAACGGCCCCCCGCATGGATCCGCCCCCGGTGTAGCTCCTAGGCCTGCTTGGGATCCCAGTGCGTGACCAGGCGTCCCTCCCCTGGCCAGAGGTCTACCCAGGCCGAACCCGTCTGGATCACCGCGAACGCCCCCGGCCGGAACCCGTAATCCCCACCCGCCAGCCCGAGCGCCAGCTCATGAACCCCAGGATTGTGCCCGCACAGAACCAGTGTCTCCGCCTCCGGATCCTGCAACCGCACCAATGCCAGCAGGTCATCGGCGTAGGCCTCGTAGATGTCCCGCTCGAAGCTGACGCTCCGATCGGGAAAGGCAAGCTCAGCGGTACGCCGCGTGCGCAGGGACGGCGAACAGAGCACCAGGTCAGGCTCGTACCCCAGAGCCCGGATCTCATCACCGACCCGCCCGGCGTCCCGCTCACCCCGCTCGGTGAGCGGCCGATCCCGATCCGCCAGCCCGGGGACCTGGGCAGCCTTGGCATGCCTCAGCACGATGAGGGTACGCACGCCACTCACCCTCTCGACGCCCAGACGGCGAGCCCGACGAGAACGCCCAGGATCACCACCATGGCCAGCAGAATCAGGGCCAGCGTCCTGCCACCGTTGGGCCGCTTCTCTTCCACCCGCCCAGTTTCCCACCCAACCCCCCCGCCCCGGCACCCACCCGCCCCTGGTTTCCGGTCAGACCGTGGGCTCGTGCTGTTGGCCTATGGGTGGCTCGGGCTGTTGGGCCTTGGGTTGGCTCGGGCTGTTCCTTGCCGTGGCGGCTGGTCAACGGGCGTCGTGGCGGCGATGACCACGTGCGACCTGCGCGGCGCCCGACGATCGGCGCGCGCCCACTGCGGCGGGGGGTGGGGGCGGCGGCTTTGCCGTAACAGAAGGGCGAGGTTGAAGGGTTTGAGGGCGCGAAAAGGCGCCCGCCGCAAGCGACGGACGCCTTTCCGAGCAGTACCGCAAAAAGCGGCTGAGGAAATCCAGAACCGCTACGAGGCGACTGGTGCCGGGTCGCGGTCGTTGTCGGAGGTGGTGTCGATGGGCACCGAGCGGCGCTTGCTGATCACGATGGCCACGACGACCACCACGACAGCGAACGTCGTCACCCCGATACGCACGGCCGGGTTGCCCGCGTAGAGGACGACGGCGGGGGCCACCAGCAGCGCCACCAGGTTCATGACCTTGATGAGCGGGTTGATGGCCGGGCCGGCGGTGTCCTTGAACGGGTCGCCGACCGTGTCGCCGATGACCGTGGCCTCGTGCGCCGCCGAACCCTTGCCACCGTGGTGGCCGTCTTCGACGAGCTTCTTGGCGTTGTCCCAGGCGCCGCCCGAGTTGGCCAGGAAGACCGCCATCAGCGTGCCACAGGCGATCGCACCGGCCAGGAACGCGCCCAGCGGCGCGTAGCCCAGTGCGAAGCCGACCGCGATCGGGGTCATGACGGCGAGCAGACCTGGCGTGGCCAGCTCGCGGAGCGAGTCGCGGGTGCAGATGTCGACGACGCGGCCGTATTCCGGCTTGACGGTGCCGTCCATGATGCCGGGGTTCTTGCGGAACTGGTCGCGGACCTCGTAGACCACCCGCATCGCCGCCCGTCCGACGGCCATGATGGCCAGGCCGGAGAACAGGAAGACGACCGCGGCGCCGATGATCAGGCCGACGAGCACGTTCGGCTGGTCGATGTCGAGGCCGAAGGTGGACGGATCTGGTAGTTCGCCCTGGACGGCGGTCTTGAAGGCGCCGAACAGGGCGGTCGCCGCGAGCACCGCTGTGGCGATCGCGATGCCCTTGGTGATCGCCTTGGTGGTGTTGCCGACCGCGTCGAGGCTGGTCAGGACGCGGGCGCCCTCACCCTCGACGTCGCCCGACATCTCGGCGATGCCCTGCGCGTTGTCGGAGACCGGGCCGAAGGTGTCCATCGAGACGATGACGCCCACGGTGGTCAGCAGACCGGTTCCGGCCAGCGCGACCGCGAACAGCGCCACGGTCACGTTGCCGAAGCCCAGCAGGAACGCGCCGTAGACGGCGCCGCCGATGATCAGTGCGGAGTAGACCGCGGACTCCAGGCCGACGCTGATGCCGGACAGGATGACGGTCGCCGCACCGGTCCGGGAGCTTTCGGCGATCTCCTGGACGGGACGCCGGTTGGTCTCGGTGAAGTAGCCGGTGAGCAGCTGGATCGCGCTGGCCAGCACGAGGCCGACGAGCACGGCGCCGATCGCGATGATCCGCGGGTCGGCGTCGGACTGGACCGAGGAACCGGCCAGGCCGCTGAAGCTGCTCGGCAGGTACCAGAAGGCGGCCGCGGCCACGAGCACCGCGGAGATCGCGGCGGAGATGAAGAAGCTGCGGTTGATGGCCGCCATGCCGTTGCGGTCCTTGTCGCGCAGGCCGGTGACGAAGATGCCGATGATGGCGGTGACGACACCGATCATCGGCACGATGAGCGGGAAGATCAGTCCCTGCTCACCGAATGCCACCTTGCCCAGGATCAGGCTGGCGACCAGCATGACCGCGTACGACTCGAACAGGTCGGCGGCCATGCCCGCGCAGTCGCCCACGTTGTCACCGACGTTGTCGGCGATGGTGGCGGGGTTGCGTGGGTCGTCCTCCGGGATGCCCTGTTCGACCTTGCCGACCAGGTCGGCGCCGACGTCCGCGGCCTTGGTGAAGATGCCGCCGCCGACACGCATGAACATGGCCAGCAGCGCCGCGCCGAAGCCGAAGCCTTCGAGCACTCCGGGCGCGTCGCCCTGGTAGAGGAACACGACGACGGCAGCACCCAGCAGGCCCAGGCCCACCGTGAACATGCCGGCCACGCCGCCGGTCCTGAAGGCGATGCGCATGGCGCGCTTCTCACCGCTCGTTCGGGCCGCCGCCGCCACACGCACATTTCCGCGTACGGCCAGCCACATGCCCATGAATCCCGTCAATGCGGAAAAGCCCGCACCGACAATGAAGAAGATCGAGCGGCCGATCTTCACATCCGTGGCCCCGGGCAGGAACCACAGCACGATCGGGATGATGACGACGAAAATAGCGAGAGTCTTGAACTGCCGCTTCAGATAGGCGGCTGCTCCTTCCTGTACGGCACGCGCGATGTTCTGCATGCGCTCCGTGCCTTGGTCGGCCGCCAGCACCTCGCGTACGAGGCCGCCGGCGACGGCCAATGCGATGAGTGCCACGGCGGCCACCACGACCACGATGGTCAGATTGCTTCCGCTCAGGGTCAGATTCGACGCTGGCTCGGCAGCCAGGTAGTGCCTAAACATCCGTTCTCCTCGGCAAGACCGGTACGTCCTGCCCGGGCGGTGCTGCAAGGTTCTCGGTTGGTGCGGCACCATCCGGGTAATGGGTGCCGCTTCCGGTTGAGTCCGCAGTGTCGCCGGATCACCTTGGCCGGTGCGGGGGAGTCTACGCAGGGGTTCCGCGGATATGAAGGCTCTTGAGGAGGGCAATTATGCCCACGTCCAGTAAGCCCCAGACTGGGACCCGATTTGGGAACTGGCTTGGGTTATGTCCGTGGGTTTACGGTCATGACAACTTCTAGAAAAGTGTTGTCCGAAACCAGGGTAAGCCTTGGGTGGTCACCGGGCCCCGTCACGCCGGCCGGGCACATGCGGCTTCAGAACCGTCCCCCTGGAGACTCCGCCCGCTCCACCCCTCCGCGACCGCCACCACCACCGCCTCGCCCAGCGGCCACCCGCCGCCGCCCTGCCCCGCCCGGCAGTCACCGCCCCACCCGGCCGCTACCACCGCCGCTTCATTCGGCTCGGCCGCTACCACCGCCGGGCTTCCCCGCCTGCTCTCACTCGGCAGCCGCTACCACCGCCGCCCTGCCCCGCCCTTGCCCGGCCGCCTTATCCCGCCCTTGCTCGGGCCGCGACTGCCGTTGCCCTACCCGGGCCTCTTCCGCTGTTGCCTTGCTCGGCCGCTACCCTGCCTCGCCCTGTCTTCCCCCGCCTGGCCTCGCCGGGACGTGCTTGCGCGTCCGCGTAGCGTGGGTTCCATCCTTGGGTGGGGCAGGCTTGAACCCCCTAGAGTGGGGCTGGCTTGAACCGCACATCCACGGACATTGTCCCCCTAAGGCGCGTCGTGAAGACACGCGCCCCGGGACCTGACGCGCACCACAACACCGCCAGGGCACGTTGTAAAGACGGGTGCCCACTCTGGCGGTGATGTGCCCAGGGACGCGCACCCACGGGTGTGGGCGCGCATCCCCTGTCACAGGCGTGTCCTTTTAGGACAAGCGACCAAGTCCGGCAAGCGTGTCCCTTTCGGGGCAGGCGCCGGAGTTCAGGAGGCGCGGCCGTTGAGGGAGGCCGGCCAGCTCATCCTGATACGCATCCCCTTGGGGCTGGGGAACACCTCGACATCGTCGGCCAGCCCCGCGATCACCGCGATGCCGAAACCCGACATGAACGAATCGGAGAGCGTGCCCAGATCGACCGGCTGCTCCTGCTGGATCTCGTCGCTCGGGGCCTGGTCGCTGACCGTGACCTCGAAGCGGCCGGAATCGTCGCGAAGCTCGATGCGGATCGGCTCACCCGGGCAGTGGGCGCGGTGCGCCTCCACGGCCCGGGAGCAAGCCTCACCGACGGCCAGCCTGACCTCGTCAAGCAGCGACTCCTCCACACCGGTACGCCGGGCGATGGCCGTGGCGACCAGCCTGGCGGTCCGCACGTGGGCGGGGAGGGCGCTGAACGTCAGCTCGACGGTAGCCATGGCTACTTGTCTTTGCCGTGAGCTTCCTTGGCCTCGTCGACCGAAGCGTAGATCCCGAAGACCTTCGTCAGACCGGTGATCCGGAAGATCTTCAGGATGCGCTCCTGCGTGCAGACCAGCTCGAGAGAGCCATCGTGCGCGCGAACTCGCTTGAGCCCGCCGACCAGGACGCCAAGGCCGGTCGAGTCCAGGAAGTCGACCTTCTCCATGTTCACGAGAAGGTGGAAGTTGCCCTTGTTGACCAGGTCGATCAGAAGCTCACGCAATCTGGGCGCGGTGTAGACATCGATCTCACCCTCGACCTCCACGATGGTGAGTCGGTCCTCGTTGTGGTGATCCAGCTTCAGATCCACAGATCCTCCAGCGCCTCGCCTGCGAAAGTACCCTTGCGGGCCTGGCAGTCTGGAGCGGGGCTCCCGACTGTCGGACCCTGACGCGCGGCATTCAACCACGCGTCTGCCTTGTGTCTATACGAAATCACGATTCCCGGCGACTTTGCCCACGGATGCCAGACTGGAAACAGTGACTTCCTCCGCTTCCTCCCCACACCGGCCAGGTCCACTCCTCCAGCACCTGCTCGGCGTTCCCGCACGTCATGAGCGCGTCACCCATGTGGAGCATGTTCCAGCACGTCAGGCGGGTCAAGTGGGATGGCCCAAATGGGCACCGGAACTCCTGGTTACGCGCTTGGCGAACCAGGGTGTAACGGGCTTGTGGCCTCATCAGTACGAGGCGGCTGACCTGGCGCACCGTGGCCGAAACGTGATCATTTCCACAGGCACGGCGTCCGGGAAGTCGCTCGCGTACCTCACGCCCGCGATCGCCGCCTGCCTGAACGGCGGCACCGTCCTCTACCTCACCCCCACCAAGGCCCTCGCCGCCGACCAGCTCCGCTCCGTGCGCGAACTCCGCATCTCCGCGGTACGGCCGGCCACCTTCGACGGCGACACCCCTTTCGAGGAACGTACGTGGGTCCGCCAGCACGCGAACTACGTACTGACAAACCCCGACATGCTCCACCGCGGAATCCTCCCCCGCCACGCCCAGTGGTCCGCCTTCTTCCGCCGCCTGCGCATGATCGTCGTCGACGAGTGCCACGGCTACCGCGGCGTCTTCGGCTCCCACGTGGCCCAGATCCTGCGGCGATTGCGCCGCGTGTGCGGCCGGTACGGCTCCGCGCCCGTCTTCATGCTCGCCTCCGCGACGGCGAGTGAGCCGGGGGTGTTCGGGAGGCGGCTGACGGGGCTTGAGATGGACGAGGTGACCTTGGACGCCTCGCCCAAGGGGTCCACCACCTTCGCGCTGTGGGAACCGCCTCTGACGGAGCTACGGGGCGAGGGCGGCGCCCCGATCCGCCGCACCGCCACAGCCGAGACCGCCGACCTCCTCGCCGACCTGGTCCTGGCCGACATCCGAACCCTCGCCTTCGTCCGCAGCCGCCGAGGAGCCGAGACGGTCGCCCTGTCGGCCCGCGCAAAACTGGCCGACGTCGCCGCCACCCTCCCCCACGGCGCCCACCTAGGCCCCCTCCCCGGTGCCTCCCTCCCCACCCAACTCCCCAACCTCCAGGACGTCCCGCTCCCACCCCCCCAAGGCGACACCCTCCAAGACATCTCCACCCCCACCCCCTCTGCCGACGCCCTCCAAGACATCGCCGCCCTCACACCCTCCGCCGACCCCCTCCAGGACATCCCCCTACCAACCCCTCCCGCCGACACCCTCCCTGAAATCTCCGTCTCCACACCCCCAACCGGGACGGTTCCGCAGGCCACCCCAACACCCTCCGGTCCACCCACGACCCCAAGCGACACCGATCCAGCCACTCCCGGCGACGGTCTCCCGACCCCGCGCGACACCGCTGCAGACGCAAGGGACGACGGCCTCCCGGCCCCGCGCGACGCTGCTGCAGACGCTCCGAACGACGGCCCTCCGACCCCGCGCAACGCGGCTGCAGACGCTCCGGACAACGGCCTCCCGACGCGCCGAGACGACACCGCGCCGACGGGCGCAGGCGATGTCCCCTCCCCCCGCCGCACCGGCGCCGGTGCGGCGAACACCCCGACGGCGCAGCCCGGCGCAAGACGCACCGCGCACAGCCCCACAACCAGCGCCCCGGCCCACGACCCGAAAGCCACCACCCCGGCCCACACCCCGGCAGACCGCACCCCAGGCAGCCTCCCGGCCGAAGACACCACCGCCTCAGCCCAAGCTGTCCACGCCGACCTATGGGCAGATCTGGCCGGTCTGCCCGACAAGGTGGCCGCCTACCGCGCCGGGTACCTCTCGGAGGATCGCCGCCTGCTGGAGAAGGCCCTGCGCGCCGGCACCTTGATAGGCCTGGCCACCACCAACGCCCTCGAGCTCGGCGTGGACGTCTCCGGCCTGGACGCCGTCCTGATCGCCGGTTGGCCGGGCACCCGGGCGTCCCTGTGGCAGCAGGCGGGCCGGGCGGGCCGTGACGGCCAGGACGCGCTGGCCGTACTGATCGCCCGCGACGACCCCCTGGACACCTACCTGGTCCACCATCCGGAAGCCCTGTTCGGCCGCCCGGTGGAGGCCATAGTCCTGGACCCGGACAACCCGTACGTCCTCGGCCCCCACCTCTGCGCCGCCGCCGCCGAGATCCCGCTGGCGGAGGAGGATCTCGCGACATTCGGCGACACGACCGCGACAGTCCTGGACGACCTCGTGGAGCAGGGCCTGCTCCGCCGAAGGTCCGCCGGCTGGTTCTGGACCAGACGCGAACGCGCCACCGACCTAGCCGACATCAGAGGCGCCGGCGGAGCCCCGGTCCAGGTCGTGGAGTCCACAACCGGCCGCTTGCTGGGCACCGTGGACGAGCCCTCGGCCCACACCACCGTCCACACCGGCGCCGTCTACCTCCACCAGGGCGAAACCTTCCTGGTGGAAGAGCTGGACCTGGAGGCCGGTGTAGCCCTGGTGGGCGCGGCCGAGCCCGACTACTCGACGTTCGCCCGCGACATCACCGAGATCCGCGTACTCAAATCCCTCCGCACCACCCCGATCGGCCCGGGCACCCTGACGTTCGGCGAGGTAGAGGTCACCCGGCAGGTCGTCTCCTACCTGAAGCGCCGCCTCCACTCCGGCGAAATGCTGGGCGACGAGCCCCTGGAGCTCCCCCCACGCACCCTCCGCACCCGAGCCGTCTGGTGGACCCTCCCGGCGGACACGATCGCCGCCCTCGCGGAAGAAGGCTTCGACCTGGCCGGAGCCGCCCACGCCGCCGAACACGCCTCAATCGGCCTACTCCCGCTGTTCGCCACCTGCGACCGCTGGGACATCGGCGGCGTATCCACCGAACTCCACTTCGACACCGGCCTCCTGACCGTCTTCGTCTACGACGGCCACGAAGGCGGCGCCGGTTTCGCCGAACGCGGCTACTCCCGAGCCACCGACTGGCTCACCGCGACCCGCGAAGCCATCCGCTCCTGCGAGTGCGAACGCGGCTGCCCATCCTGCATCCAGTCCCCCAAATGCGGAAACGGCAACGAACCCCTAAGCAAACCCGGCGCCCTCCGCCTCCTGGACACCCTCCTAGACCCCTAACCCCCACAACCCTCCACATCCAGTACGGCAAGCCAACAACCCACCCACTACCCGGCAATCCCAGACAAACAGCAGCGTTGAGCCATCCCGGAGCAACCGCCCGTCCAGGCGGTCCAAGATCGGCCGCCAGAGCCCAGCCGAGAGGCGGGTGACTAGGTGCCGCGCGGTCAGTTGCTAGGGGCAAGGCGGTTGGCGAGTGCCCAGGCTCGGCTGGACAGGAGCGAGCCAGGGTCCTGCACAGGAGCAAGGCAGTTGGCGACTGCCCGGGGAGCCGCCGGAGGTCGCTCTGGTACGGACCAGTTGACGATCAAGGCAGGGCGATTCGGGCATCCGGAGCCACGGCGACCGACCCACAGTGCGTCGTAACGGCGGCCGACCATGCGCGGCCGACGACCGTCACCCTGGAACGCCACGAGCCCCGTGCGGCGGGTGGGGCAAGTTGGCTGGCCGTAAGAGAAAAAGGGCCCTTCAAAGGTGCGGACGCGAAAAGAGGCCGGTGCGGACGCGAAAAGAGGCCGGTGCGGACGCGAGAAGAGGCCGGTGCGGACGCGAAAAGAGGCCGGTGCGGACGCGAGAAGAGGCCGGTGCGGACGCGAGAAGAGGCCGGTGCGGACGCGAAAAGAGGCCGGTGCGGACGCGAAAAGAGGCCGGTGCGGACGCGAGAAGAGGCCGGTGCGGACGTGAGAAGAGGCCGCAGAGCGACGAGGTGGGCGGTCAGCTCTCCACGCGCTCGTCGGGCGTCCAGAAGTCGCCTGGTTGGGGGCGCTCCCAGAACCCGCTGTCCTCCATCGCCCGGGGAGTCGGCGGCAGGTAGTCATCCCAACGATCCTCAAGCCGTACGGCAGGCGCAGGCACCGACGACTCCGGCATCACGGTCACCGCCGAACTAGGCAGAGCAATACGGACCGGCTCGTGACGGGCGGCGTCGGCCTGGTTCTGCGCGGTGCGAATGTCATCGGCGCTCAGGTACAACGGCAAGGCAGCAGGCGGCTCCACAGCCCCCCGACCGGCCTCGACCGCGCCCACCGAACCGGACACTGGCACCTGTCCATCCGGTAATGGACCGGACGCCGAGGCCGAACCTGACGGCGCACCGGACGCCCTCGTCAGGCCGGAGACCTGCGGCGACCCCGTCACCCGAGATGAGGCCGGGTCGCCCGGCTGATCACGCTTGGGACGGGTCTTGGCCACCGCCAGAACCACAGCCGGACGACGAGGCGCAGTCGTAGCGGACGGCACGCTGTCACCGGACGGCGGCCCGTCATACCCGCCCCCGCCGCCCCCGCCAACCCCGACGCCAGACCCTCCGCCCGGACCGCCCGCGCTGGCCAGCGACCGCCGCCGTGCCCAAGCGCCGAAGTGAACGGCGACCAGCAGAAGAACAAGGCCGGCCGCGACATACAGCCCGTACTGCCCCACACTGCCCAGCGGCGACTCCGACGATTGCGCCGTCACCTTGCTGTCGGCAGGCGCCTGGCTCTCGTCGGCGGCCGGTGCGAGCCCGTCGTCCTTGGACTGTTCGTCGGCGGTGGGGAGCGGCAGGTTGCCGTTCTTGTCGGTCTCCGGCATCGCCGGGAGCTTGGTGTCGTTCTTGGGTGCGGTGACCTTGCCGGTGGGGTTGGTGGTCTTGGGCTCGGTCTTCTTCTTGTTGTTAGGGATCGTGGGGAGTTCGTCGACGCCGTTCTTGTTGGTCTGCGGCTTGGTGGTGGGGGCGGTGGTCGCCTTCTTCGTGGTCGGCTTGGCGGCGGGCGGCGCGGGCACGTTCACATAGGCCGCGCCCGAGTTGCCCGATCCGATCGAGCCACCGTCACCATCGCCCCGGTACGCCTTCACCGTGAACCCCACACGCTGCCCGGCGGCCTTGGGCGGCACGGCCAGCGTCGCCTTGCAGGTGCCCCCACCGCACGCCTCGTCGGCCGACATCCGCCCCACGATCCCGGACTGGGTGGTGGCCACCTCGTACGACTGGAGATCGGGCTCCCTGCCCTTGCTCCAGGTCACGACAACCTTGTCCGCGCCCCGCAACGTGGCGTCCACCCCACTGGGCGCCGCCGCCGCCCGCCGGAGCTTGAACGTGCTCGTCTCATAGGTGCTGCCGCTGATCTCACCCCGGAGCGTCACGGTGAAGCTCCCGTTGGGCGCATCCCCGGCGTCGAACGTCCCCGACAACGTCTGGTTCGCGCCCCCACTGGCTACCTTCTGCCGAGGCGTGGACGGCCCTTCGACGTAGAGCGCCATGCTCAACTGCGCCAACCGGGTACGCGCGGAAATCGGCACCGACCCACCACTGACGACCTGGCCATCGGAGGGCGACGTGATCTGCCCATCCAGCGCGTTCCCTTGCGCCTGGGCAAACCCTTGCCCCTGTACGAACGCTTGCCCCTGGGCCAGCGCCGTACCGCCGCCAAGCGCGATGGACCCGGCCACGACCAGCGTGGCGGTCATCAGTCTGCCAACCACCGTCACGACGCATCCCTTCAGGAGAGCCTCGTGCCGCCTGTCAGGGCGGCCGGAAGTGCCGGTTCCCCGGCGACCATAGCGACTGAGATGCGCCGTTCCCAGGCCTAATCCCAGAAGGCATGAACCGAGGGTAAGCGCGACCTTACGCCAGATATCCAGCTCTTGGACACCGCGTCCAAGAAGTCGTGATTCGATTGCGACCTACCTCCCACCAACCCCCACAACCCCACCCATAACCCCCAAACCACCCTGGTACGCGGCATCGCAACCGACCACAAGCCCGGCCCCGAGACACCCCAGACGCCGAGCCGAAAAGCGGCCACGACCGCGCCGGACACGGCTATGCGGCAGAACTCGGTTGGCGGGTCCGGCTTACGGACGGTTCGCGGATACGGGGTGCGACGCGGACGGAGCACGGGTCGCGAGCTGTCCACGGTGAGGCTGGGACCGGGGCGGGACCGCTGCAGGGGCGGGCGCGGGGACGAGGGCTGGGGCGGAGCGGGCGTCATGGGTGGGTTGTGGGTTCTGCGGTGATCCAGGAGGGGCCTGCGCGGGCTCGGCCGGTGAGGGTGCGTTTGCCTATGCCCGGGAGGGTGATTTCCAGGGATGTCCAGACGTCGGCGGTTTCGTCGGTGATGGTGCAGCGGGTCAGGCGTACGGCGTTGGCCGTGGCTACCTTTTCGGCTCGGGTGCAGGCCTGGTCCGGGGCGGCCAGGGCCAGGCGGGCCGCTTCCAGGGCGCTCAGGTCGGCCGCCGCGTACACCCGGTGCCTGGCCACGCGGACGGAGCCGACCGCGGCCAGGGTCATGGCCACGGACATGAGCAGTGCCATGAGAGCAACACCCCAGATCGTGGCTGAGCCCTGGTCGCGGCCACCCCTGCCGTTGGCGCCGGCGCTGTGATCGCTGGGAGTGCGGTTGGGAGGGAACTGGTGGGGGTTGTCGGTCATTGTTCGGTGCCTGCTGTCGCGGAGGCCGTGACCGTGACGACGGGCAGGCGGGTGGCCCAGCTGGGGCGGACGTCCATGGTGATCTCGACTTTCGTCAATTGCTGGGAGCGGGTGATGCGGACCCGGGCCCCGGTGCGGGTGGCTGATTGGGCGGCTTCTTGGACCTTGTCCAGGGGTTCGCCTCGGGCGGCGGCGCGGGCTGCGGCTCTGGCGGCGTCTACGCATTCCAGCTGGGCGCCTACTGCCTGGACGGCCCAGAGGGCTGCGGCCAGTACCACGATCAGGGCGGGGAGCATGGCGGCGGTTTCGGCGGTTACCGAGCCGCGCGACGCGGAGGGGGTGGCGGCCCGCGCTTGCGTTGGACGCCACCAGGTACGCATCGTCATCCGGCCGAGTTGAGTGCCCGGTCGACCAGGGCGGTGAGGGCGTCCAGGATCTCGGGGCTGTTGATGACCTTGATGAGCAGGAGTGCGAAGGCCACGGCGGCCAGCGTGCCTACCGCGTATTCGGCGGTGGACATACCGGCGTCGGGCCTGGTTGCCGTGTAACGAGATCGGGTTTCTGACCACAGGCGGCGGTAGCGGGCCTTGAGGTCTGGCGATGCCTGCTCTGGGATGTTGGGAACGCTGGGATCGGGTTCTGGGGTGTCGCGGGCGCTGTGATCGGGGTGTGAGGTGTCGCGGGCGCCGGGTTCGGGGGTGTCGGGGGCGCCGGGTTCAGGGGCGCCGGGTTCAGCGACGCTGGGGTTGGGGTGGGGAGCCTCGGGGGGTTCGGGGTAGGGCGGGGCGGGGGGTTTGGCGGCGATGTCTCGCTGGATGGTTGTGGTGCTCATCGGGCCTCCTGGGGTTGGGCGCTGGGGGCTTGACCGGCGCGGGAGTCCAAGAGTCGCCGAGAGGGGGTGGGTGACGATCGGCCGAACGAGGTTCTGGGGATTGGCGGCCTTGGGGATGCGCACAGCTGTGGATAACCGGGCGGCGAGATCAAGGCAGGACGATCGTGGACGCGAGCCCGGCGATGATCGGGATGACTCCCAGCAGGACGAACGCGGGCAGGAAGCACAGCCCCAGCGGCGCCACCGCCTTCACCGCCACCCTGCGCGCCGCGGCCAGCGATGCGGCGCGAGCCGCCTCCCGGGCATCGTCAGCCAACCGGGTGAGAACGTCGGCCACGGGCGCCCCGCTGAGGGCGGCCCGGGTCATGGCGCGGGCCAGGTGCGCGGTGGCCGGATCCCGGGCCAGATAGGCCCAGGTGGGTTCCGCGTCCGCCCCCAGGCGCAGCTGGGTGCTCACCCACAGCAGGCGGGCCGCCAACGGCCCGGGTACGGCCCCGGCCGCGGTCTCCGTAGCGGCGCTGACCGGCTGCCCCGCCAGCAGGCAGGCGACCATCAGATCCACGGCGAAGGGAAGGTCGGCCGCGATCCGCCGACGTTCCAGCCGGACGGCGGGAGGTTCCTGCCGATGCAACACCCAACCGGCCCCCAAAGCCGCGAGAACCCCGGCGACGACACCCACCACACCGCCGACCGCCAGCCCAGTCAGAAGCCCGGCGCAAGCCGAGGACACAAGCGTGCGCCGATCAGGAGGCCAGGTGGCCGAGGAGGAATGCCAGCGAGGCACTTCTTCGGCAGGGTCAAGCGCCGAGCCCTCACCGGGCGGACGGAGGCGCGACAGCCGACGGGCGGCCGTGTCCGGAGGCACCCAGACCCAGACGGCCACAGCAGCACACAGAACAGCCAGAAGATGCACGGATCAGCTCCTCGAGAACGGATCAAGCTCCTTAAGAACGGATCAAGAGGCGAGCGCGGCCCTGGCCATGCGGCCGGTCCACCACAGGCCGCCGATGTCGAGCAGAACCCCCGCCCCCAGGCAGGCCAGCCCAGGCACCCCACCGAACAGGAAGTCCAGCGGACGCATCCCCATAGCCGCCGCCATGCCAACCCCCAGCACAGGCAGCCCGGCCAGCAACCGAGCGGTGGCCCGCGGCCCGGCCAGTTGGGCGGCCACGTCCTGCCGATGCGCCTGAGCGGCACGCAGCGCGAGAGCCACCCGCTCCACCAGCGCCGCCATCCCGCCGCCCACCCCGACCCCAACGCTCCAGCAGGCCGCCAGCCGCCGCAGCCCCTCACCACCCTGCTCAGGAGCGGCGGCGACCAGGGCCGCGGCGACGTCACCGCCGTCCCGCGCCGCCGCCGTGACCTCACGCAGGTCGCCGGGAACCTCCACCGAGGCGATGGCCCGCGCCAACGCCTCCCCCGGCGTGCGTCCGGCCACCAGCTCAGCGGACAGAGCGTGACAAAGCTCGATGGAGGCCCGATGCCACTCATCAGCCGTCGAACGCCGCCGCCGGACCGGCCGGGTCATCCACGCCCACCGAAGCCGGACCGCGGATCTCCGCCCCAGAATCCGCGCCAGCCGTACCTCGGCGGCGTGCCGGAACCCGCTCCACAGCCAGACATATCCGCCGACCGCCAGGGCGGCCACGACGAGGGCGTTCACAACGCCTCCTCAAGACGCCGGTAGGCAGGGCCGAGCCGCACGAGCCCGGCCTCGCAGATCGTCATGGCCGTCCGTGCCTCCACCAGCCCGGACGGCGTCCGGTCGAGCAGGCAGATCTCCGCCACCCGCCGCCGCCCGTCGGCGCGGCTCCTGGCCAGGTGCACGACCACGTCGAGCGCGGCCGCGAGCTGGCTGTGGACGGCCTCCCTGCTCAGCCCGGCCGCGCACCCCAGCGCCTCCAGCCGCGCGGGCACGTCGGCCGCCGCGTTCGCGTGGAGCGTGCCGCAACCGCCCTCGTGCCCCGTGTTGAGCGCCGCCAGCAGGTCGACGACCTCGGCGCCTCTGACCTCGCCCACCACCACGCGATCGGGCCGCATGCGCAGCGCCTGCCGTACGAGATCGCGCAGGCCTATCCCGCCCGCGCCCTCCAGGTTGGCCGGGCGCGACTCCAGCCGCACCATGTGCGGGTGTTCCGGGCGGAGTTCGGCGGAGTCTTCGACGAGCAGCAGGCGTTCGCCGGGATCGGCGAGTGACAGCAGGGCGGACAGGAGTGTGGTCTTGCCGGTGCCGGTGCCGCCGGTGACCAGGAAGGCCAGCCGGGCGGCGACCATGCGGCGCAGAACGGCGGCCGCCTCCTCCGCGGCGACCAGGGCGTCCATCGTGTACGTCCGCCGAGGCGGCAGCCGCAACGAAACGCACGTGCCGCCGGAGGCGATGGGCGGCAGGACGGCGTGCAGGCGTACGCCACCGGCCAGCCGGGCGTCCACGTACGGACAGGCGTCGTCCAGCCGGCGCCCCGCGGCGGCGGCCAGGCGCTGGGCCAGCCTGCGGACGGCGGCGTCGTCGGCGAAGGCCACCCGGGTACGGCGCAGCCCCCCGCCGTCGTCGACCCAGACCTCGCGGGGCCCGTTGACCAGGACGTCGGTGACGTCGGGCGCGGCCAGCAGGGGCTCCAGCGGCCCGGCGCCGATCAGGTCGGCGCACAGCGCGCGGGCGACGGCCAGGATCTCGGCGTCGCCGTACACGGACTTCTCGGCGCGCAGCGCGAGCGCGACCTGGGCGGCGCTCGGCTCGACACCCGTGCGCGCCAGCCGGGCGCGGACGGCCTCGACGAGGTCGGTGGGCGGGGACTCCATCAGCGGTCCTGGGCGAGCGTGTGGACGAGCGTGGCGCACAGGCCGCCCAGGGCGGTGCGCGGGCCGAGGCGCGGGAGTTCGCCGCGGTTGAGCACGGCCGAGAGCCCGGGGTGGTCGGGGAGGGTGCCGGCGAGCGGGAGGTCGAGGCTGTGGGCCACGGCCCGTTCGTCGAGGGCGCCCGGTCTGACCACGGCCCTGATGTCGGCGGTGTGTTCGGCCACGTCGTGCACGACCTGGGCGGTGGCCAGGACGCCGCGCACGTCGGCCGTGGCGACGGCGAACGTGGTGTCGGCCCTGGCCAGGGCTTCGGCGGCGGCGGGGTCGAGGTGGCGCGGCAGGTCGACCACGACGAGGTCGAAGCCGCGCCGCCCCGCTTCGAGCACCGCGCGCATGGCGGCCGGCGGGACCGGGGCGGCCCGTCCTCTGCCGAAGCTCAGCAGGGCCAGGTCGCCGAAGGCGGGCAGGGCGGCGGAGAGGGCGCCGGCGTTGATGCGGCCTTCTCTGGCCAGCAGGTCGCTCCAGCGGGCGCCCGGGGCCTCCTCGCGGCCCAGCAGCGCGTCGATGCCGCCGCCGAGCCGGTCGGCGTCGACGAGGAGGGTGGCGAGGCCGTCAGCCGAGGCCTTCAGGGCCAGGCAGGAGGCCAGGACGCTGGCGCCGGCGCCGCCTCGGCCGCCGACCACGCAGGCCACCACGCCCGCGCGGGAGGCCGGCTCCAGGGCCTCGGCGAACTCCTCCACCAGGCGGCGTTCGTCGCGCGGCAGGTCGATGACGGCTTGGGCGCCCACTTCCACGCAGCGCCGCCAGGCTCCGGGGTCGGCGGGTTCGCGGGCGGCCAGGAAGACGCGTTCACGGGCGGGCGGGGCGGTCTCCGCCACCTTCCCCGCCAGGTCGTCGCCGACCACGACCACCGGGGCGATGCCCCAGTAGGGGCGGGCGACGGCCGGGTTGTGCGCGACGTCGAGCTGCGTGCCTGCCGCTGCGGCCACGCGGACGAGGTCGTCGATGAGGTCTTGGTCCTCGGTGATGACCAGCGGACGGTGCATCGGATGCCTCCCGGGGCGGGTTGGGAGGACAACCATGCGGGGAGGCGGGGGCGGGGCGGGGAGCCGAGCGGGATTCTGTGGATGGGGCCGCCGACTGTGGAAAAGGGGCGACCCCCGCCGGGGGGGAGAGCGGGGGTCGCCTGATCGGTCCGGCTCCGGGGGGGTAGAGCCGGTCCCGTTTCAGAAGAAAGCTTTCAACACTTAACCAGAGCATGGCAAGGGACTTGCAAAGCAAACCCATGCACAGTCGCTCCAGTTTCGGGAGATACCACCGTATGCTGCCCGATCGACTCGAGTTTCGTCGAGGAGCAATCTCGCATTTTCGCTAAGTTTTTTCCTCGGAAGCTAACGATCACATAAAGGAGATCACTCAGCGTGATCATCCCGCGGAGGTCACCCCGCGACCCCGCCCGTACGGCAGGCAGAGATCGGACCGGTGCCCCACGCCGCAGTAAAGGTCTTGGTCCCAGGGGTTCCCATCAGGGCGAATCCGACGTAGAAAGGGGACACGGACCACTTGTCCGGGTGCGTCAGCCGGGTACCCACGCGCGACCAGCCGCGGGAGGCGCGTCGAGACGGGCTTGACCCGATCCGACGAATTGAGGTGCACGCTTGGTAACCCGGTGTGATGCGCGGCAGACGGCGTCTCACTAGCGAGGCGCCGTCAGCTATGTTCAGCCGCGCTGCATGGCCTCGCAGATCGCCGTGGTCTCCCGGACACCCAGGCTTACCGCAGCGGCACACTGGCGTACCCACTCGGCCACCCCGCCGTCCACGTACGCCTTGAGCCCGGCCTCGTAGTCCTGCTCAAGGTGCCCCACCTCGACCGCGACGATCGACTTCGGGTCCAGGCCGAACTCCACCAGCGTGAGCCGTTCGGCGGCGCGCGCCACGATCCCGTCAGCGCTGCCGAAAGGCCGCAGCACCGCGAGCTCCGCGTGCACGATCGCGGCCAGGACCAGGGCCGGAGCCTTGGTGGGCGTCTCCAGCAGACCGAAAAGGGCGTCCAGCCGCGGTCCTCCCGCCGACGGCCGCCCGAGCGCGTCCTGGCCGACGAGGCCGGCCGCGGCCACCGAGTGGAGGCGGGCCATGACCTGCCGGGGAGCCTTGCGCCAGGTCGGGCCCAGCCGGCCGACCTCGACGGAGGCCCGCAGCGCGCCCTGGACGATCGGGTCGGACACCTCGTCGCGGCGCAGCGCGTCCAGCGTGACGTCCGCGCCCTCCAGCGCCGCCGAGGCCCGCGCACCACGCAGGGACGACTCGGTGGAAACCGCGGGACGGGCCCGCCTCAACACCCGATGCCGGTAAAGGCGGTCGACGGCTTCACGGGCCTCGTCCACGGCCTCGGGAACGCCGGGAAGCCGCGCGACTGCGGCCAGAGGGTCACTCACGCGTCCGACCTTACCTGTGGGTAACTCGCGGGGCGGCTGAGGGGGCCCATAAACCCCGACAAATTGGCCCGTTCCATCATTCTGAGATTTCAAGATGACAACGGTTCAATAGCGACTGTAATGACGAGCGATAAGCGCCACGGCTGGTACGGACCTGTCTAGACCTCTTGTGTGAGCCGCCCGCCACCTGGTGAAGTGGGACACGACCTAACCAATCTGGCCATAGAAGGAGCACTCAGGTGGCCCCGGAAACCCCTGGCACCGAGCCCCAGGCGCTGTCGAACCTGCTGCACGAGAACCGCAGGTTCGCACCACCCGCCGACCTGGCCGCGGCCGCGAACGTGACAGCCGAAGCGTATGACGAGGCGGCGGCCGACCGTCTCGGGTTTTGGGAGCGTGCCGCAGACCGTCTGACCTGGGCCAAGCGCTGGGACACCACGTTGGAGTGGAACCCGCCCTTCGCGAAGTGGTTCGTCGGCGGACAGCTGAACATCGCCTACAACTGCGTCGACCGCCACGTGGAGGCCGGGCGGGGTGACAAGGTCGCCTACCACTGGGAGGGCGAGCCTGAGGGCGACAGCCGTACCCTCACCTATGCGGACCTGCAGCGGGAGGTCAACAAGACCGCCAACGCGCTCCAGGAGCTGGGTGTCGGCAAGGGCGACCGCGTGGCGATCTACATGCCGATGATCCCCGAGCTGCCGATCGCGATGCTGGCCTGCGCCCGCATCGGCGCGGTCCACTCCGTGGTCTTCGGCGGCTTCTCGGCCAGCGCGCTCAAGAGCCGCATCGACGACGCCGACGCCAAGCTCGTGATCACCGCCGACGGCGGCTACCGCAGGGGCGCGCCGTCCGCGCTCAAGCCGACCGTGGACGAGGCCGTGGCCGAGTGCCCGCAGATCGAGCACGTGCTCGTCGTCCGCCGGACAAATCAGGAAATTTCCACGTACGACCGCGATGTCTTCTGGGCCGACATCGTCGAGCGCCAGAGCGACCAGCACGCCCCCGAGCCGCACGACGCCGAGGACCCGCTGTTCATCCTCTACACCAGCGGCACCACCGGGAAGCCGAAGGGCATCCTGCACACCACAGGCGGCTACCTCACCCAGACGTCCTGGACCCACAACGCGGTCTTCGACCTCAAGCCCGAGACCGACATCTACTGGTGCACGGCCGACATCGGCTGGGTGACCGGACACTCCTACATCGTGTACGGCCCGCTCGCCAACGGCGCCACCAGCGTCATCTACGAGGGCACCCCCGACACCCCGCACCGCGGCAGGTTCTGGGAGATCGTGCAGAAGTACAAGATCACGATCCTCTACACCGCGCCCACCGCGATCCGGACGTTCATGAAGTGGGGCGACGACATCCCCGCGAAGTTCGACATGTCGTCCCTGCGCATCCTCGGCTCCGTGGGCGAGCCCATCAACCCCGAGGCATACGTCTGGTACCGGGAGCACATCGGCGCCGGCCGTACCCCCGTCGTGGACACGTGGTGGCAGACGGAGACCGGCGCGGTCATGATCAGCCCGCTCCCCGGCGTGACCAGCGGAAAGCCGGGCGCGGCGATGCGCCCGCTGCCGGGCATCGTCGCCGACGTGGTCGACGACCAGGGCCAGAGCGTGCCCAACGGAGGCGGCGGCTACCTGGCCATCCGCGAGCCGTGGCCGTCGATGCTGCGCACGATCTGGGGTGACGACCAGCGCTACATCGACACCTACTGGTCGCGCTTCCCCGGCATGTACTTCGCCGGCGACGGCGCCAAGCGCGACGAGGACGGCGACATCTGGCTGCTCGGCCGGGTCGACGACGTCATGCTCGTGTCCGGCCACAACATCTCCACCACGGAGGTGGAGTCGGCCCTGGTCAGCCACCCGAAGGTGGCCGAGGCGGCGGTCGTGGGCGCGACGGACCCGGTCACCGGCCAGGCGATCGTCTCCTTCGTCATCCTGCGCGGCAGCGTGGAGGAGAGCGCGGACATCGCCGCCGAGCTGCGCAACCACGTGGCCAAGACCCTCGGCCCGATCGCCAAGCCGCGCCAGATCCTGGTAGTGCCCGAGCTGCCCAAGACCCGCTCCGGCAAGATCATGCGCCGCCTGCTGCGCGACGTGGCGGAGAACCGCAGCGTCGGCGACGTCACCACGCTGGCCGACAGCACGGTGATGAACCTCATCTCGGAGAAGCTGCCCTCCGCCAAGAGCGAGGACTGAGCACGAGGTAGAAGAAGGCCCCCACAGTCCCTGTGGGGGCCTTCTCCATGCGTGCGGGTACATTAATCACGGGTGTGCCGGGAAGTCTGGTCGGCGACAGGGGGACCCGACCCCAAAATCCGCCACTCCCGAGGGGGAACCACGTTGCGCCGCGCCGCCGAGGTATGGCCGTTCCGGCCCACCGTCCGCTATGCCCGCACGCTCGCCGAAGCGTTGCGCGCGGAGACGATCGGCGGCATCGTCATGCTGACGGCCACCGTGGCCGCGCTCGTCTGGGCCAACGTGTCCTACGAGAGCTACGCCGCCCTCCGCGACACCAAGATCGGACCGGTGGCGCTTCACCTCGATCTCGAACTCGTCAAATGGGCCCAGAACGGCCTGCTGACCATCTTCTTCTTCGTGGCGGGCCTGGAGGTCAAGGAGGAGTTCGTCCACGGCGAGCTCAGCAACCTGCGCAAGGCGGCCCTGCCGATCATCGCGGCCGTCGCCGGCATGATCGTCCCGGCGGTCATCTTCCTGCTGGTCAGCTGGGGTGCGCCCGATGCCGGCCGAGGGTGGGCGATTCCCACGGCGACCGACATCGCGTTCGCCCTGGCCGTCCTCGCCGTCACCGCCAGCGCGATGCCCGCGGCCTTGCGGGCGTTCCTGCTGACCAGCGCCGTCGTCGACGACCTCGGCGCGATCTCCATCATCGCGATCTTCTACACCGAGAACCTCGACCTGATCATGCTGGCGATCGGCGTGCTGCTGATCTGCTTGTACGGGTTCCTGCAGTACAAGCGGGTCAAGGGGGTATGGATCTATTTGCCGCTGGCCGTACTGGCGTGGTACTTCGTCGAGGTCAGCGGCGTGCACGCGACCGTCGCCGGAGTGGCGCTGGGACTGCTCACGCGGGTGTGGACCGACGACTCGGAGGAACGATCGCCCTCGGAGGCCGCCGACCACTACATCCGGCCGCTGTCGGCGGGCTTCGCCGTTCCGGTCTTCGCCTTTCTGTCGGCGGGGGTGCAACTCAACTCGTCGAGCCTGAGCGGTATCTTCTCCGATCGGGTAGTTCTTGGGGTGGTGGCGGGTCTCGTGCTCGGCAAGTTCCTCGGAGTCTTCGGCGGCGCCTGGCTGTCGGTACGGCTCGGCCTGGCGAGACTGTCGGAAGAGCTGCACTGGCGGGACATGGCGGCGGTGTCCCTGCTGGCCGGGATCGGGTTCACGGTGTCGCTGCTCATCGGCGGCCTCGCCTACGGACACGATCCGCAGCGCGCCGACGCCGTCACCACGGGGATCCTCGCGGCCAGCCTGATCGCCTCGGTTCTGGCAGCGGTGCTCCTCAACCTCCGGGTACGCAATCGCCGCAGGGCGCTGGATGATGTTTGACATGGCCACCAGGCCCCGATAGGAGACGTTCATGCAGCAGACCACGGAAGAGGAATCCCTGGGCTCTCTGGTCGCCCAGGCGAGCCAGCAGATCTCCACGCTGGTCCGCTCGGAGATCGAGCTGGCCAAGGCCGAGCTGAGGTTCGACGCCAAGCGCGTCGGCACCGCCGCGGGCCTGTTCGCCGCCGCGGCGTTCATGGCCCACCTGTGCCTGATCCTGATCTCGTTCACGATCGCGTACGTGCTGGACCAATGGCTGCCGACGTGGGCCGCCTTCCTCATCGTGACCGTCTTCTACCTGCTGGCCGCAGGGCTGCTGGTGTTCATCGGCATGCGCAGGCTCAAGGGGCTGGCCGGCATGAAGCGCACCGCGCGCTCGATCAAGGGACTCAAGGAGATCGCCGACCCCGACGACGGCCTGGTGCCGGTGCCGACCGCGGGCCTGACCGGAACACATCGCGAGCCGGTGAAGCCAGATGGCACCTGACGAGGCGTTCGTCCAGATCGAGGGACCCTGGACACACCGCGGCGTGCACGCGGGCGGCACCCGCTTCCACGTCGTGGAGGCCGGTGAGGGGCCGCTCGTGCTGCTGCTGCACGGGTTCCCGCAGTTCTGGTGGACCTGGCGGCGCCAGCTCGTCTCCCTGGCCGGCGCTGGCTACCGGGCGGTCGCGGTCGACCTGCGCGGCTATGGCGGCAGCGACAAGCCGCCGCGCGGCTACGACCTGCCCACCCTGGCCGGCGACGCCAGCGGCCTGATCAGGGCGCTCGGCGAGACCCGCGCGATCGTCGTCGGCCACGACTGGGGCGGCCTGATGGCCTGGACCATGGCCGTCATGGACCCCAAGAGCGTCAGCAGGCTGGTCACCGTGGGCGCACCGCACCCGCGCCGCCTGCGCCGCACGCTGCTCTCCCCCGGACAGTTCAGGGCCAACCGCCACGCCCTGCGCTTCCAGCTGCCGATCCTGCCCGAGCGGCGGCTCGTCGCCCACGGGGGCGCGCTCGTCGGCAGCCTGCTGGACGCCTGGTCGCGGCCCGGCTGGCCCGACGAGGAGACCGGCCGCACCTACCGCGAGGCCTTCCGCATCCCCGCGGTGGCCCACCTCGCCCTGGAGTACCACCGCTGGTTCGGCCGCTCCCAGTTGCGGCCCGACGGCATGCGCTACTCCAAGGCCATGCGCACCGCAGTCGAGTCGCCGACCCTGCAACTGCACGGCGTGCTCGACACCTGCGTCCTGCCGCGCACCGCGCAGGGCTCCGGCCGCTACGTCGCCGCGCCGTACCGCTGGAGACTGATCGAGGGAGCGGGGCACTTCCCCCACGAGGAGACCCCCGAGAAGTTCGACGCTGAGCTGCTCGGGTGGCTAGCCGACCCGGAGCCTGATCGATGAGAGACCGCGACAGCGAGGGCAGGCCGCGCAACGCACGCCCCCGCGACGAGTTCGGCCGTCCCATGCCGTACGGCACGGCCGGGGTGGCCCGCGTCCCCGACGACTACGCACCCACCACCGAGCAGGCGCTCGACGACGGCCGCCGCTTCCTCGCCGAGGACAAGCCCTTCCACGCGCACGAGGTGTTCGAGGGCCGCTGGAAATGCGCCCCCGACGAGGAGCGCGAGCTGTGGCAGGGCCTGGCGCAGATCTGCGTCGGCCTCACCCACCTGCAACGGGGCAACGGGCGCGGGGCCCTGACCCTCTTCAGCCGCGGCGCCGCCCGCATCCAGGGGTACGGCCCGCCGTACGACCAGGTGGGCAGGGCGGCCACCGGCTTCGGCGAGGACAGCGACGCGAGCGCGGCCATCGCCCTGATCCTGCGCGAGCTCGAACTGTCGTAGCCCGCGGCTAGCCTCACGGGCATGGCCGAACGCAAGCACGGCGTGCCCGCCCCGCCCACCGAGTCCGCGATCAGGTCAGGCGAGTGGGACGGCCGCGACCTCGACCACGAGACGTTCCGCCGCGTGCTGTTCGTCGACGTCGACATGACCGAGATGATCAACCGCGGCTCCACGTTCGAGGAGTGCACCTTCTCGCAGGTGCGCTTCAACGTCTCCGAGCACGACGACTCCAGCTTCGTCAACTGCACGTTCAGGCGGTGCTCGTTCTTCGACGCCACGTTCCGGGCGTGCAAGTTCACCGGCAGCATGTTCGACGGCTGCACCTACGGCCTGCTCAAGGTCGAGGGCGGCGACTGGTCGTTCGTCGGGCTGCCCGGCGCCGACCTGCGCGGCAGCGCCTTCCACGGGGTGCGGCTGCGCGAGGCCGACCTGACGGGGGCGCGGCTGGAGAAGGCCGAGATCCTGCGTAGCGACCTGTCGGGCGCCTGGCTCCACAGCGCCGACCTGACCGCCTGCGACCTGCGCGGCAGCGACCTGGCCGCGCTCGACCCGCAGGTCACCACGGTCAAGAAGGCGATCATCGATTCGTTCCAGGCGACGGTGGTGGCCGCCGCGCTGGGCTTCGACGTGCGGTGATTCCGCTAGTCGCAGCGCTGGGTGCTGGCCGGGCTGACGTCGGCGCGCCCTGCCGTCGCGTCGGGGCGGACCTCGTCGGCGGTCAGGACGTACCCGGTCTCCTCCTGGCTGATGGCCGCGGCGAAGATCACGCCGAAGACCTTGCCGTCGACGGTGAGCAGCGGGCCGCCGGAGTTGCCGGGCAGCACCTTGCCGCGGATCTGGTAGACCTGCCGGGTGACGTTCATGCTGCGGTAGATGTCCGGGCCCTTGGCGGGGATCTTGCTGCGGATGCGGGCCGGCTCGGCGGTGAAGCCCTTGCCCTTGGGGTAGCCGGCGATGATCGCGCTGTCGCCGCTCTTGGCCTGGCCGTCGAACTCCAGGTCGGGCAGGTTGAGGCCGGGCACGTGCAGGATCGCGATGTCGCGCTGCGGGTTGTAGCGGACCACGGTCGCCGAATGCTTGTTGCCGCCCTGGTCGATGACCTCCAGGTCGCGGGTCACGCCGGCGACCACGTGCGCGTTGGTCATGATCCGGTCGGGCTCGTAGACGAAGCCGGTGCCCTCGATGTGCTTGTTGCAGCTCTCGGCGTTGCCCTGGACCTTGACGATCGACGCGCGGGCCTTCTTGAGCTTGGCGCCCTGCAGCACGCTGACGTCGGGCGGCTCGACGTTCACCAGCTGGTCGCCGCCGATCGCGTCGAACACCGGCGGGAACTCGGAGTTGTCGATGAACTGCTTGAACGGCTGCTGCCAGTTGCGCGCGGCCTGCGGGATCGCGTCGTCGACCGTGGTCAGCAGCAGCGAGTCCTTCACCTGGGTGACCAGCGGCGTGAACGACGTCGAGACGATCAGCGAGCCGATCAGCCACGCGATGACCAGCACCGACAGCGCGCTGGCGAACGTGCCGCCCACCGCGTCGGCCAGCTTCGCCGGCTCCCAGGTGACGTGCGAGCGGACCACCGCGCCGATCGTCGAGGAGGCGAACTGGCCGATCGTCGCCGTCAGGAAGACGATCACGATGGCGAGGAGTGCCTGCTCGGTCGGGCCGCTGACCACGGCCTTGGAGATCGGCGGCGCGATGAACACCCCGAGCACGGCCCCGCCCACGAACCCCACGAAGCTCATGACGCCGATGATGAAGCCCTGCCGGTAACCCGAGATCCCGAAGGCGATCACGAGGCCGATCAAGATGAGGTCAAGCAGATCACCGCGCACGCTTCAAAGGTAACCAGCAACCGGGTCAAGTGTGCACGCGTTCGGCCAGGACGGGCTTACCCTCCGGGTTAGCGTGACGGCGTGAGCGTGCGCGAGATCGTCGAGGCGGCCCTGACCGACCCGGACCCCGCAGGACCCGTCAGAAGGCGCGCGATCAGCGCGCTGCGAGCGCGTGGGGACTCAGAGTCCTTCACCCTGGCCAGACGGCTGTGCGCGGCGGAGAGCGCGGCTGAGCGGCTGCTGGGGGTGCACATCATGGCCGACCTGAGCGCGTTCAGGCTCCGGTCGCTGCCGATCCTGCGCTACCTGGCCGTCGGCGACGACGATCCCGGCGTACGGCACGCCGCCCTAACCTCGGCGGGCCAGCTTGACGGCCTCGGGCGGCAGATCCTCGGTCACTGACGGATCCCACGGCCGCGCGAACCCGCTCATCCCCAGCACCCCGTCCAGCAGGCTGGCGGTGAAGCCCCACACCAGCATCCCGCGCACCCTGAACGCCGGGCCCGCGTAGCCGCCCGGATGGCGCAGCGTCACCCGGTTGCCGGGATCCACCAGCTCGGCGACCGGCACGCGCTCCACCGACTCGACCTCGTCGGGGGCCGCCGCGTGCACGGCCGACGGCGCGTGCCACCAGCCCAGA
Source organism: Nonomuraea endophytica (assembly GCF_014203235.1). Taxonomy (GTDB): domain Bacteria; phylum Actinomycetota; class Actinomycetes; order Streptosporangiales; family Streptosporangiaceae; genus Nonomuraea; species Nonomuraea endophytica. The sequence continues at coordinate 1,103,029 of NZ_JACHIN010000001.1, forward strand.
ACGGGGGTGACGCGGTTGTCGCTGCGCCAGATGTACACCTCGGGCATCGTGCACACGACCGTCACCCCCTGGGGCATAAGTCCGGTCTCCTCCTCGGCTTCCCTGAGCGCCGCGCGCACCGGGCCGCCGTCCTCCGGGTCCACGCCGCCACCGGGGAAGGCGGGCTGACCCGCGTGCCTGCGTCCGCGCGAGCTGCGCTGGATCAGCAGCACGTCGGGCCCCAAGGGGCCCTCGCCGAACAGCATCAGCACCGCCGCCCGCCTGCCTGCGCCGTTGGCGGGCGGGTGCATCTCTCGGGGAGGTGGAGTTTGTACGGCTTTCGCCGCCAGTTGGTCGAGCCAGTCGGGCACCTGCGTCACGAACACCTCCAACGCGATCGAGCCCTCGCAGCTTCCCACCGGGTTGTTTCTCGATCAGGAGAACGGGCCGGGTCTCACGAGTTTCTGGGCGGCCTTCTCCTCCGTGGGGCCGGTGCCGTACGCGGGGCAGAGCACGGCCAGCGGGCACACGCCGCAGGCGGGCTTGCGGGCGTGGCAGATGCGGCGGCCGTGCCAGATGACCCGGTGAGAGAAGATCGTCCATTCCCGCTTGGGGATGAGCTCCCCGACCACGTGCTCGATCTTGACCGGGTCGGTCTCCTCGGTCCAGCCGAAGCGGCGTACCAGGCGCTGGAAGTGGGTGTCGACGGTCAGGCCGGGCACGCCGAACGCGTTGCCGAGGACCACGTTGGCGGTCTTGCGGCCCACGCCGGGCAGGGTGACGAGATCTTTGAGCTTGCCGGGGACCTCGCCTCGGTAGCGGTCGCAGACGGCCTGGGCCATGCCGATGATCGAATTGGTCTTGGCGCGGAAGAAGCCGGTCGACTTGATGATCGTTTCCATCTCGGCACGGTCGGCGGCGGCGTAATCCTGCACTGTCGGATATTTCGCGAAAAGGGTTGGAGTAACCATGTTGACCCTTTTGTCCGTACACTGCGCCGAGAGGATCGTCGCGACCAGCAGCTCAAGCGGGTTACCGAAGTCGAGCTCGCAGTGGGCGTCGGGGTAGGTTTCCGCCAGGATGCGATTCATCCGGCGCGCCCTGCGCACCAGGGCGAGTCTCGACTCAGTGGGCATCTCCCTAGCCTAAGTGCGTGGCGGGGAGTGGGGTGAGTCACAATGGCAGCAGAGGAGGCAGAGTGAACACCGAAGACGTGCTGGGCAAGGCCCCCCTGTTCGCCGCGCTCGACCGTGAGAGCGCAGCGGCGCTGCGCACGAGCATCACCGAAGTCCAGCTGTCCAAGGGACAGACGCTCTTCCATGAGAACGAGACGGGCGACCGTCTCTACGTCGTGCTCGAAGGCAAGATCAAACTTTCCCGACAGTCCCCGGACGGCCGCGAGAACCTGCTGAGCGTGCTCGGCCCGAGCGAGATGTTCGGCGAACTGTCGCTGTTCGATCCCCGCCCGCGCACCGCGACCGCCACGGCTCTCACGGATGTACGGCTGGCCGGACTGGGCCACGACGACCTGCGCCCCTGGCTGACCGGCCGCCCCGAAGTGGCCCTGCACCTGTTGCGCGCCCTGGCCCAGCGGTTGCGGCGCACCAACGACGTGCTGGCCGACCTGGTCTTCACGGACGTGCCGGGACGCGTGGCCAAGCAACTGCTCGACCTGGCGGAACGTTTCGGCGCCAAGACCGACGACGGCCTGCGCGTCCACCACGACCTGACCCAGGAAGAACTGGCCCAGCTGGTAGGCGCCTCCAGGGAGACGGTGAACAAAGCCCTGGCCGACTTCGCCCAGCGAGGCTGGCTGCGTATCGAGGCCAAGGCGGTAGTGATCCTCGATATGGACCGCCTCCACAACCGCTCCCGCTAACCAAGCCCCAAAGGCAAGGTCCTCACCAGGGTCGCGCTCCGCGAAAGGCAAGAGCAAGGTCCTCGCAAAGGCGCGCTCCGCGCGAAAAGGCTCGGGCAGTTCTAAGTGGGGGGCCAAGCCCCAGCCTGGGCCTTCCGGCCCCCGGACCCCGAGCGCCGCCCAGCCACCGCCACAAAGGCACCAGGGGCGCTACGCGCCTTCGGGATGCCCGGACCCCGAGCGTTGCCCAGCTACCGCTGTGCGCCTTCGGGATGCCCGGACTCCGAGCACCGCCCTCGCGCGCTGAACAGCCCCAGCGTTGATCCTGCCCTCCTGGCAACCGGCGAAGTGCCGATAGCTCACCTGGCGGAGGGATCGCACCAGCGAGGCCAGGTTCCAACTCCCCTCAGCGCGGAGTGAAGGCTTCGGCGTGGTCGAGTACCCACTGGTGGAAGGTGCGTGCCGGAGTGCCGGTCACCGTTTCCACCGTGCTGGTCAGGGTGGGCGCGGGCGCGTTGAGCATTGCCGCATAGCCGTCAAGCAGGACGTCCACGAAGGAATCCGGGAAGGAGTCGTCGGCGAGCAGGCGCTGCCTGGCCTCTTCTCGGGACGACTCCTGCCACCGCAACGGGCGGCCGAGTGCCTGGCCGATGATGTGTACCTGTCCGGCCTGGGTCAACACCTGTGGCCCGGTTAGCCGGTAACAAGCCCGCTCATGTCCGTCCTCGGTCAGCGCGTGTACCGCGACGGCGGCGATGTCGGCCTCGTGCAGCATCGCCATCGCGACCGCCCCGTACGGCCCGGCGACCGTGTCACCGGCGCGGATCTGGCCGGCCCACCACAGCGCGTTGGCCGCGAACGTGCTCGGTCGCAGCACGGTCCAGGGCAGGCCGGACTCGGCGAGGAGCCGCTCGACCTCGGCGTGCGAGCGGCCCACCGGGCTGGTGTTCCGCTCTGGGGCCGGCCCGTCCTGAACGGCCCCGGACGACAACAGCACCACGCGGCGGCAGGCATGGCGCTTGATCACCTCCAGAATCCCCGCCATCGGCCCGGCGTTGTGGAAGGGCCACATGAGGAAGACCGCCTCCACCCCGTCCACGCATGCCTCCAGGCTCGCCGGATCGGCGAGATCACCGCGCATCGCCTCAGCGCCCTCGGGCAGCTTCACGGTCAGCGGGCTGCGGGTCATCGCCCGTACGGCTGTCCCACGCCGGGCAAGCTGGGCCAGAACCTGACCTCCGACATTGCCGCCGGCACCAGTCACCAGGATCATCCTCATCACCTTTCGCCTCGATTCGGGGAACGGGCGAAAGCCTCGCCGCCGTCATCGCCACCCCGCCAGTGACAGGGCGAAGGACGGCGGATTCCTCCATCTTGATAGCCTCGGCCGGTGGATTCGGTCGACGAAGGACTCGTACACGCTCTGCAACTGGACGGCAGAGCGCCGTTCAGCCAGATCGCCAAGGTCCTGGACGTGTCCGAGCAGACCGTCGCCCGCCGCTACCGGAAACTGCGCTCCACCGGAGCGATCCGGGTGGTGGGCGGCGCCGACGGAGCGCGGCTGGGCTACACCTCGTGGACCATCCGGTTGCGTACGACCCCTGACGCGGCGCTGGCCCTGGGCACCGCGCTGGCCGGTCGCGCCGACACGTTTTATGTCCATCTGCTCTCCGGCGGCACCGAGATCTCCTGCTTCACCCAGGCCCGTCTCGAAGCCGGCGAGGCGTCGCTGCTGGACAGGTTGCCGCGGACCGGGAAGGTTCTCGGGTTGAGCGCGCATTCGCTCCTGCACGGTTTCGTGATCCCCGGTGGATGGGCGGGGCTGGCCGTTCTGGAGGAAGAACGCGCCGCACGACTCAGGTTCACGTCCAGCCCCGAAGATCAGGTCACTACCGACTCGGCCGATCACGCGCTGCTGGACGCGCTGGCCGCCGACGGGCGCACGGGCCATGCAGATCTCGCCACCGCGACCGGCTGGTCGGAGTCGACGGTCCGGCGGCGGCTGGACCATCTGCGCCGCTCCGGCGCGCTGCTGATCCAGCTCGAGTTCGATCCGCGCGCTCTGGGCTACCGGGCGCAGGCCAGGCTCTGGATGTCGGTACGGCCCGCGGGCCTGGTAGCCGTCGCCGAAGCGCTGGCCACCCATCCCGAGATCTCGTTCGTCGGCGTCACCACGGGCGCCACGAACCTCATGGCCGAGGTGATCTGCCGGGACAACGCCGACCTCTACCGCTACCTGACCGAGCGGATAGCCAGTCTGGACGCCATCCAGACGATGGAGACAGCCCCGGTGACGCGCACACTCAAACGGATCGGACCACCTGGCTGCTAGTGATTGTCAACCGCGCATGATTATGGTCCAGCGATGACTGGACGATGGCAGATGATCGCGGCGCTGACCTTATGCGTGGCGATCTTCTCGGTGAACTGGACCGTGCTGAACGCCGCTGGATCGGACCTCCCCCTGACCCCGGCGACCGACGTCATGCTGACCTACGCCTACCCCGTGGCTCTCCTGGGCGTGCTGATCCCCGCCAAGGGCCGCCTGAACGTGCTGGTATGGGGCTTGACCGCCTTCGGCCTGGTCTCGGCCCTGGGCGCCTTCACGGAGAACGCCGGCATGCTCATCGCCTGCCGATTCGGGCAGGGGCTGGCGGCCGCGATCGTGCTGCGGGCCGGGTTCGAGCTCGCCAGGACGCATTTCCGGGGCACCACGTGGTGGCCGGTGGTGGCGATCCCGGCGGTGGTGGCCTTGCTGGGGCTGATCTCCGGGCCCGTGATCGGCGCCGTCATCGCCGAATACGCGACCTTCCGATGGATCCTCCTGATCTGCGTGCCGCTGACCGTCATCGCCCTGGTGGCGGTGGCGCTCTTCACACCGCGTGCCCGTCCCGCGACCTAAGCGCGTACGGGTTTGTCCGGATAATTCCGCAGCGGCTTCACCAGGCACAACGTTCTTGTCAGCGTGATTCCTGGAACGACCGGTCGCGGAGCGCACGGCTCCGCGCGGGCAGAGAGGAATCCCGTTGTCCAGACTCGTCAAGTCCGCGTTCACCACGGTGGCGCTGTCCGGTGCGCTCGCGCTGCTGGCCACGTCGGCCGGCGCCGTACCCAGTTCCCAGAATGGCACGCAGACCAGCGCGCAGCACTTCACCGGCGAGAACAGCCCCTGGACCGCCCAGACGGTCGGAGCCTGGGGCAATATCCCGACCGCGTCGGTCAACGTCACCGTGCCGGCGGGGACGACGCGGTTCGTGGACGCCCGCTTCACCGCCGAGTCCGTCTGTGTCGGCACCGCCACCGGCTGGTGCTCCGTGCGCATCGTCGTGGTCAACGCCGCGGGGGCGACCACTGAACTGCAGCCGGTCGCGAGCACGGACTACAGGTTCGACAGCCCCGGTGACGCCGAGGAGGCGCACGCCCTGGAGCGCTTCTCCGCACCGCTGATCCCCGGAAACTACACCGTCCGGGTGCAGGCCCTGCGCATGACCGGCATCACCCAGTTCACCCTGGACGACTACGCGTTCGCCGTGGGCCTCATCGAGCCCTGAGGCGGTCACTCGCCGGCCAGGTAGTCCAGCTGGGCTCGGACGGAGATCTCGGCGACCGGCCACAGGGAGCGGTCCACGTCCGCGTACACCACTTCGACGACCTCGCGCGGGGTCCTGGCGCCGTTCTTCCTGGCCTGGCGGATCTGGTCGAGGCGTTCGCGGCGGTGCGTGATGTAGCCGTCGAGCGCGCTCAGCGGGTTCGCCAGGACGGGGCCGTGGCCGGGCAGCAGGGCGTCGGCCCCCAGGTCCTCGGCGGTCTTCCTGAGGCGGTCCAGGCTGTGGAGGTAGTCGGTCAGGCCGCCGTCCTGGGCGATGACGGTGGTGCCGCGGCCCAGGACGGTGTCGCCGGTCAGCATCGCGCGGTCCTCCGGCAGCCAGAAGCACAGGGAGTCGAAGGAGTGACCGGGCGTGGCGTACACGTGGAGCTCCACCCCTCCGGCCTTCACCACGTCGCCGTCGGTGAGGCCCTCCGAGCCCAGGCGGTGCAACGGGTCCAGGGCGTGGACCGGAGCGCCGACGAGTTCGGCGAAGCGCTTGGCGCCGCCGCTGTGGTCGTGGTGGCCGTGGGTGAGCAGGATGTGGCGGACCCGGCGTTCGCCCAGGTGGGCGACGACGCGGAGGAGGTGGGACTCGTCCGACGGGCCGGGGTCGACGACGATCACCTCGTTGGTGCCGATGACCCACGTGTTGGTGCCGTCGAGGGTCATCATGCCCGGATTGGGGGCGAGGAGGTTCTCGGCGTGAGCCGTACGGGATCCGTCGGGGGTGTCGATCGGAATGTAGAGACCGCTCATGACACCATCAACCGCATCTCTCCCTCGATTTCTACCGCTCGCGGGAGAATCGTGATGATTTTTCGCTGTACGGCCAGCGCATCCGTCACCGAAGCGAAGGCGGCCAGCTCGTTCAGCGTGTGGTAAGTCGGCGGCATGAGGAAGATCTCGCCGTCGCGGGCCAGTTCGAGCGCCTCGGACGGGCGTTTCCAGGCGACCTGGTCGGCCTCGCCGCCCACGTCGCGGGTGCGCTGGCCGGGAGGCAGCACCGCGGCGAAGAACCGGGTGTCGAACCTGCGTTCCTCGATCACCGGGGTGATCCAGTGCGACCACGGCTTCAGCAGGTCGGAACGGAGCACCAGGCCGCGCTTGGCCAGGAAGTCGGCGAAGGCCAGGCTTCTGTCGATCAGCGCCAGGCGGTCGGCCTCCCAGTCGGCGCCGGTGGTGTCGGCGACCACGGAATCGGTGCCGGGTCCGGCGAGCAGTACCCCTGACTCCTCGAACGTCTCGCGGACCGCCGCGCAGACCAGTCCGCGGGCGGTGCGCTCGTCGGCGTTGAAGACCTCGCCCCACTCCCGGGGGGACGGCCCCGCCCAGGCGACCGCGTGGTCGGTGTCGCGCGGGTCCACGGAGCCGCCGGGGAAGACGTAGGCGCCCGCGGCGAAGGCCATGGTGGTCTTGCGCCGCAGCAGATACACCTCCGGCCCCTCCCTGAACGGCCCCTCCCTGAACGGCCCCTCCCTGAACGGCCCCTCCCTGAACGGCCCCTCCCTGAGGATCACCACGGTGGCGGCGTCCCGGGCGGGGACCGGTTCGATGCGTCCTGCGGCGATGTCGCGAGCGCGTTCGGCCAGATCCTTCGGCAGGGGGATACCAGTCACTATGACCTCCAACTAGAACATCACTCGGTCATGGTGACATATCCGGTCCGTCAGGAAACTTCGGCGATCAGCTCCACCTCGACCGAGGCCCCCAGCGGGAGCGCGGCCACCCCCACGGCGCTGCGGGCGTGCACGCCCGCGTCGCCGAAGACGTCGCGCAGCAGGTCGCTGGCGCCGTTGCCCACGCCCGGCTGGCCGGTGAAGTCGGGGGCGCTGGCCACGAAGACCACGACCTTGACGATCCGCACGATCTGCGCCAGATCGCCGACCTGCGACTTCAGGGCGGCGATCGCGTTCAGCGCGCAGATGCGGGCGTGGCCGGCGGCCTCCTCGGCCGTCAGGTCGGCGCCGACCCTGCCGGAGCCGACCAGCTTGCCCTCCACCATGGGCACCTGACCCGAGGTGTAGACGAGGTTGCCCGTGCGCACGGCCGGGATGTAGGCGGCCAGCGGAGGCACGACCTCGGGCAACGTCAGCCCGAGCTCGGCGATCCTCTCCTCGGGGGTCGTCACGCCTTCTCCCGCTTGAAGTACGCGACCAGGTTCTCGGCGTTGGGGCCCGGCACGATCTGGACCAGCTCCCAGCCGTCGGAGCCGAAGTTGTCCAGGATCATCTTGGTGTTGTGGATCAGCAGCGGGGCTGTGAGGTACTCCCATTTCTTCATGCGGCTCAGCGTAGTGTGACGGAGCTCAAAGGCCCCGCAGGAGCTTTCAGTAAGTGACCGCCAGGTAGCCTCGAATCGTGGACTCTCGGGACACCGATTGGGACGGCGTGCGACTGCACGTCGTCACCGGCAAGGGCGGCACCGGCAAGACGACGGTGGCCGCGGCGCTGGCCCTCGCGCTGGCCGCGGGCGGGCGCAAGGTGCTGCTCGTGGAGGTGGAGGGCAGGCAGGGCATCGCGCAGATCTTCGACCTGCCACCGCTCCCCTACGAGGAGCGCAAGATCGCGGTGGCCCCCGACGGCGGCGACGTGTACGCGCTGGCCATCGACCCGGAAGAGGCCATGCTCGACTACATGGAGATGTTCTACGGCATGCGCCGCGCCGGCCGCGCGCTGACCCGGATGGGCATCGTCGACTTCGCCACCACGGTGGCGCCGGGCTTCCGCGACGTCCTGGTCACGGGCAAGACCACCGAGGCCGTGCGCAGGCGGGCCAAGAACGGCAAGCGCGTCTACGACGCCGTGGTGCTCGACGCGCCGCCGACCGGCCGGATCACCCGCTTCCTCAACGTCACCCAGGAGGTGGCCGGGCTGGCCAAGGTCGGGCCGATCAAGAACCACTCCGACCTGGTGAGCGGGGTGGTGAAGTCCCCCGAGACGGCCGTGCACTTCGTCACGCTTTTGGAGGAGATGCCGGTCCAGGAGACGCTGGACGGCCTCGCCGAATTGCGTTCTGCCGGACTTCCGCCTGGCGGAATTTTCATCAATATGGTCCGTGAATCACTCCTCCCGCAGGCCGTACTTGACTCCGCTGTCAAGGGGCGATTCGACGTGGGGGAACTCACACTGGGGCTCAAGGCGGCCGGGCTGGCCGACGGGGCCGACGCTGCGGCGGTGGCCGAATCCCTCGTGGGAGAGGTGGTCGAGCACGCTCGCCGTACCCAGATCGAGCGCGCCGAGCGGGCCTCTCTCGACCAGGCCGACCTGCCCAGGTACGAGCTGCCCCTGCTGGCCGACGGTGTAGATCTGGCCGGCCTTTATGAGCTGGCCGCAAGCATCCGAAACCAGGGAGCCGCGTGAAGAAGCCCGCCCCCCTCGACGTCGACGCCATCCTCGACGACCGCGGGACCCGCATCATCGTCTGCTGCGGCGCCGGCGGCGTGGGCAAGACCACGACCGCGGCCGCGCTGGGCCTGCGGGCCGCCGAGCGCGGCCGGGGGGCGGTCGTGCTGACCGTGGACCCGGCCAGGCGGCTGGCGCAGTCCATGGGCCTCTCCGAGCTGGACAACACCCCCAGACTGGTGCACACCGCCGAGGGCGGGGGCCAGCTCTTCGCGATGATGCTCGACATGAAGCGGACCTTCGACGAGATCATCGAGGCCCACGCCGACCCCGAGCGGGCCAGGCAGATCCTGTCGAACCCCTTCTACCAGTCGCTGTCGTCCAGCTTCTCCGGCACGCAGGAGTACATGGCGATGGAGAAGCTCGGGCAGCTGCGCCGCTCGGACGAGTGGGACCTGATCATCGTCGACACCCCGCCCTCACGCTCGGCGCTGGACTTCCTCGACGCCCCGGAACGGCTCGGCCGCTTCCTCGACGGGCGCTTCATCAAGCTGCTCACCGCGCCCGCCAAGGCCGGAGGCCGCAGCGCCTTCCGGCTGCTCAACGCCGGGTTCGGACTCGTCGCGGGCGCGATGACCAAGCTGCTGGGCGCGCAGGTGCTCAAGGACCTGCAGACGTTCGTCTCCGCGCTGGACGCCGTCTTCGGCGGGTTCAGGCAGCGGGCGGAGATGACCTACCGGCTCCTGCAGGCGCCCGGCACCGCCTTCGTGGTGGTGGCCGCGCCCGAACGCGACGCGATGCGCGAGGCCTCGTACTTCGTCGAACGGCTCGCGGAGGAACGCATGCCGCTGGCCGGGCTCGTGGTCAACCGCGTGCACTTCTCGCCCGCGGCGGGCATCTCGGCGGCGCGCAGCGCGGCAGCGGCGGAGGACCTGGAGTCCAAGGGCGAGCACGAGCTGACCGCCGCCGTGTTGCGGCTCCACACCGGGCGGATGCAGCTCGCGGCCCGTGAGCACCGGGAGCAGGAGCACTTCGTCTCCGCGCACCCCACGGTGCCTGTCGTCCAGGTCCGCGCCATGTCGGAGGACGTCCACGACCTGGCGGGTCTGCACCAGATCGGGGAGCTCCTGGCTTCGGGAGCATGAAAGCACGGCCGACGCTCGCCGGCCGTGCTTCTCACACGGGGTTAGCCCGCAATCAGCTCGTTTGTCCGTTCGTACTCTTCTTTCGCGGACTCGAGCAGCTCCCGCCACGAGTCCACGTCTGGCCGTCGCCTCAGCAGCGCCCGCCGTTCCCGCTCCGTCATACCGCCCCACACCCCGAACTCGATGCGGTTGTCGAGCGCATCGGCGAGGCACTCGGTACGGACCGGGCATCCTCGGCAGATCAGCTTAGCCCTGTTCTGCGCGGCTCCCTGGACGAACAACGCGTCCGGATCCGCACCTCGACAGGCGGCACGGGAGGTCCAATCCGTGATCCACATTTCGACCCCACTCCCCTTAGGTGGTCAGTCGTCACTTGGGGCCGACGGGCGCGGGCGCCGAGCCTCCGTATTCAGTTGCCGCAGAGGAGAACGTATGCAACGAGACGTTCGGGCCGACAGACCCCAGAGGACCAATTTCTCGCCCGAGTGTTGACCGGGAATGACTAGTCACCCCTTCCAGTCAAGGCGAAATGGGGTTCGGTTACCGATAACGACACTCTTTCGACGTACTCTTGGTCCTGTGCAAGCTCAGGGCAAAGATCGTTCATCACCAGTCACGAACGTCATCCGGCTCATCGCCGCGGGGGCGGCCGCGGGTGTGCTGACGGCCGCCATCGCGCTGCCCGCAGTGGGCGGCGCCGGGGTGACGGCCAAGTCAGCCATGGAGGATCTCAACCTCAAGCCGGAGGAACTCGACGAACCTCCGCTTCCCGAGCGCACAGTGCTCAAGGACGCCAAGGGCAAGCAGATCGCCCAGTTCTTCTTCGAGAACCGGCAGTCGGTGACGCTCGACAAGGTCTCTCCGATCATGAAGACGGCGCTGATCTCGATCGAGGACTTCCGCTTCTACGAGCACGGTCCCATCGACATCGAGGGCACCATCCGCGCCCTGCTCAAGAACATGACCTCCGGTGGCGTGACCCAGGGCGGGTCCTCGATCACGCAGCAGTACGTGAAGCAGGTGCTGTTCAACGCCGCCGAGACCGACGCCGAGCGGGCCGCCGCCATCGCGCCGACGGTCTCGCGCAAGCTCAACGAGCTGCGCTACGCGCTGGCGATCGAGAAGAAGTACACCAAGGACGAGGTCCTGGAGAAGTACTTCAACATCGCCTACTTCGGTGCAGGAGCCTACGGCGTCCAGGCCGCCTCCAAGCGCTTTTTCGGCAAGTCGGCCGCCGAGCTCAACCTCGCCGAGGCGGCCACGCTGGCGGGAGCCGTACAGAATCCGAACAGGACCGACCCCAACGTCAGCAAGGAGTCGCGCGCGGCGCTCCTGGAGCGGCGCAACATCGTCCTGGACCGGATGGCTCAGCTCGGCAAGATCACGCCCGCCGAGCGTGACGCCGCCAAGGCCACCAAGCTCGGCTACAAGGACACGAAGTTCCCGGGCGGCTGTGAGACCAGCCCGTATCCGTACTTCTGCCTCTACGTGCAGTACGAGATCCTCAACAACGAGGACTTCGGCAAGACCCCCGAGGAACGCAAGAAGCTCCTGCAACGCGGCGGTCTGACGATCAAGACCACGATCGACCCGCAGATGCAGAAGGCCGCCGAGAAGGCGATCAAGAACTGGGTCAGCACCAAGGACAAGCCGGTCGCCTCGCAGGCCATGATCGTACCGGGCACGGGTGAGATCAAGGCCATGGCCGCCAGCCGCAAGTTCGGCAACAACAAGAAGAAGAACGAGATCAGCTACAACGTCGTGGCCGACGCCAAGCACGGCGGCGGCGGCGGGTTCCAGCAAGGGTCGACGGCGAAGCCGTACACGCTGGCCGCGGCGCTCGAAGAGGGCTACAAGTACGGCGACGGCTTCCCCTCCCCGGCCGGCTACAACGCGCCCAGCTACGGCGCCTTCCGCGACTGCAAGGGCAACCGCGTCGGCGAGCCGTCCCACCAGGTGCGCAACTCCAGCGAGGGCGGCGGCGGCTTCAAGACGCTGCAGTCCGGCACGTGGGGCTCGGTCAACACGTTCTTCATGAAGCTCGAAGAGCGCGTCGGCCTCTGCAAGACCGTCAAGATGGCCAAGAAGCTCGGCCTCAAGCGCGCCGACGGACAGCCGCTGCGCGAGTTCGAGACCTTCACGCTCGGCATCAACGAGACCGACCCGGTCACCGTCGCCAGCACCTACGCCGTCTTCGCCTCGCGCGGCCAGTCCTGCAAGCCGCTGGCCATCACCGAGATCGTCGACCGCTACGGCAAGGCCAAGCGGTTCAAGCCCAAGTGCACGCGGGTCATGGACGAAGAGGTCGCCGACGCCGTCAGCGGCATCCTGTCCGGCGTGTTCACCAAGGGCACCATGAGCGGCGTCGGCGGCATCGGCCGGGACGCGGCGGGCAAGACGGGCACCACCGACGGCTACACGGCCGCCTGGTTCGCCGGTTACACCCCGAACCTTTCCTCCGCCGTCAGCATCGGCGACCCGCGCGGCGCCTTCGACAACCGCCTCATGGGCGTCACCATCGGCGGCCGCGGCTACTCCTACGTCTACGGCGCCTCCATCTCCGGCCCGATCTGGAAGCAGTCCATGATGGCGGCGCTGAAGGGGATCGAGCCGGCGGAGTTCGAGGCGGTGAACATGGAGCGCTTCGGGGGTTGCGGCGACATCTGCGCGCCCAAACCGGTCAAGAAGGACAAGGACCGGGGCGGGGACGGCGAACCTGACGATAGGGGCGGGGATCCGTTCGACATGTTCAACATGGACGACGGCGACTTCGGACCCATCACCCCGGGCAACTAGCCACCAAACCGTTGAGAGGCCTCTGAGAGGCCTCTCAACGCGTTTCAGGACCCTTTTCGGGGTACGGGCCCGCCCTTTCCTGCCCTTGCCCCTTCTGAGATGGCCTTGCCCTTCCGGTACGGCCTCGTCTTTTCCGGTACGGCCTGGCCTTGGCTGGGCTGGTTGCCGGGGCGGCTGGCCAAGGGGGCGACGTCACGGCGGCCCGCCCGTCAGACTGCCGGGCGTGGAAGCGCGGCCCCGCGGGGCGGCGGCGGGTGGTGGGTGGCGGCGGCTTCGCCGTACGGGATGGCTATTGATAACCCGAACGCGACGTCGATCACCCGAACGAGATGCTGATCACCCGAACGAGACATTGATCACCCGGACGAAGCGCTGATCACCCGGACAGGCGCGCGCGCACGGCGGCGGCGACTCGCCCGCCCTCGGCGCGGCCGGCGACCTTCGGGTTGAGCACCTTCATGACCGCGCCCATCGCCTTGGGGTCGGTCGCGCCGCTCTCCGCGATCGCGGCGTCGACCAGCGCGTTGAGCTCCTCGTCCGAGAGCTGCGCCGGCAGGTAAGCCTCCAGCACCGCCTGCTCGTCCAGCTCGGCCTGGGCCTGCGCGGCGCGCCCGGCGTTGCCGAACGCCTCGGCCGCCTCGCGGCGCTTCTTGGCCTCCTTGGTCAGCACCTTGACGATCTCGTCGTCGCTGAGCTCCCTGGCCTGCTTGCCCGAAACCTCCTCGACGTTGACGGCCGCCAGGGCCATCCGGATGGTGCGGAGGCGGACCTCGTCCTTGGCCTTCATGGAGGCCGTCAGATCGGCCTTCAGCTTGTCCTTCAATGCGCTCATGCGGTCCATCTTGCCGCTTGAGCGGCACCTCTCGTGCCGGATGTCGGGCATCATGAGTACGTGAGGAAAGCCGCCGCCATACCACTGTCCCTGCTGGGCCTCGGCATCGCCGGGCTCGGGTACGCCTCGGTCGTCGAGCGCAACTGGTTCCGGCTGCGCCGATTCGACGTTCCGGTCCTGGCCCGGGGGCAGCGCCCGGTGCGCATCCTCCACCTGTCCGACCTGCACCTGACGCCCGGCCGCAAAAAACTCATCAACTGGGTACGCTCGCTCGGCTCCCTCGAACCCGACCTGGTGGTCAACACCGGCGACTCGATCGCCCACCCGGACGCCGTACCGTCGCTGCTCCACGCCCTGGAGCCGCTCCTGTCCCGCCCCGGCCTGTTCGTATACGGCTCCAACGACCTGTACGCGCCCGTGTTCAAGAACCCCGCCCGCTACCTGTGGCGCACCTCCCGCAACGAGCGCCGCCAGCACGTACCGTCGCTCCCGTGGCGAGAGCTGGGCGAAGGCATGGCCGCCGAAGGCTGGCTGGACATGAACAACACCACAGCCCGCCTGAAGGTCGCGGACCTGGACGTAGCAGTGGCAGGCATCCACGACTCCCACATCGACCGCGACCGCTACGACCTGGTAGCCGGCCCCGCCCCCACGGACGCCGACCTACGCCTCGGCGTCATGCACTCCCCCGAGCCCCGCAACATGACCCGCTTCGCCGCCGACGGCTACCAGCTCCTGCTCGCCGGCCACACCCACGGCGGCCAGCTCTGCATCCCCTTCTACGGCGCCCTGGTCACCAACTGCGGCATCGACCGGGCCCGCGTCAAGGGCCTGAGCACACACGACAACGCCTGGCTCCACGTCTCCGCCGGCCTAGGCACCTCCCCGTACGCCCCGGTCCGCTTCGCCTGCTTCCCGGAGGCGACCCTGCTCACCCTGGTACCGCGCCGCTGACGGAATATGCGGTCACAAGCACCCGCGAAGTCCGCTAGACTTTCCCAAGCACGCGCAAGACCGGCGTGCGACCGGGGTGTAGCGCAGCTTGGCAGCGCGCTTCGTTCGGGACGAAGAGGCCGTGGGTTCAAATCCCGCCACCCCGACCCAACTAGAAGGCCGTTTCCGAAGATCGGAAGCGGCCTTTTTGCATGCAGTGCAGCTAGTTGCCCTCCCATTCATGAAGGCCGAGACCCCAGCCCTCTCTTGCAGGGGCGCGTGGTGTCAGAAGCGAGTGTCCTTGTCGAAACGCGCTTGCGCCCTGATCTGCTTCACCACATCTGCGGGCAGTCCGCGCAGGTCAGCGCCCCTCATATCAGCTCGACGCAGATCGGCACCCCGCAGGTTGGCCGTGCGAAGGTCCGCGCCGGTCAGGTTCGCACTGCGCATGTCGGCACCACTCAGGTCGGCTCCGTTCAGGAACGCGGGTGACAGGCGCACATCCACCAAGCGCGCATTCGTCAGGCGCGCTTCGGCCAGATCCGCGCCGTTCAGGTTGGCCTCGGTCAGGTCCGCCTTGCTTAGGTTCGCTCTCCGCAGGTCCGCTCCCTGGGCGCGGATGCCCTTCAGATAATGCCCCTGCCCCTGCTTGTCCTGCCTGGTGTCCCGACGTCCGAGGATCGTCAGCGCGGCCTGAACGTCGGTGGCGGGGCGAAGCGGCAGGTCGTCATCGCGGACTTTCACGCTGGGGTCGTGCTCGTGGACGAAGGCGGCCAGCACGTCGTAGACCGTCTGATGGTCACGAGTGGAGTCCTGGGCCAACCGTTCCAAGGCATAAAGCCCACCCAGCCGGACGTCGAGCTTTGCCGAGCCGAGTTGTTCCACGGCCTTGGTGTAGCGGTCGGTGATCTGGCTTTGTTCGGCGGTTCGCTGAGCTTGAAGTGACGCGTCTAGCGACTGTGCCGTGAACCACAGGCTCAGGCCGGTGAAAACGACCCCACCGATGACGACCAGGCCGGTGGCAGCCTGGATCAGGGTATGACGGGCGGCGTTGACCGCTTCCACCCTTTCGCTGACGGTCATCTGCCGCAACTCGTCCTCGGTAGGTGGACGGCTTTCCCCGGCGAGGCGGCGAGCGGCAGGCCCGACCAGAACACCGATGCCGAGCCCCGTTGTGCCGGCCAGAAAGATCCCGGTCAGAACCCAGCGGCCCCAAACCGGAATGCTCGCGTTCGTAGCAGCCCAGCCAACGCATGCGATTGCCGCAACCAGGGGGATCAACCAACGCCTACGAACAGGCTTGATCACCTGAGCTCCGGGGCCGCCCACCAGTGCCCTGGCCCTGGCCCTGGCAGCCACCGTGGCAATTCGGCGAGCCGCCTGCCGTGGTTGTCTGCGAGACACCCCTGCGGTTCTAACACCGCACGGCATTCGACACAACCGCTGAGAGGGAGGCCGCCCCCGCCGCATCACCTCCGGCTACGAGGACTTCATCGTCACGACGGCCACTCCTTCACCCGGTGGAGCATCCGCAACTCCTGGCCTATCTGACCGACGACCCGATCCGCGTGGTGGTAGTCGGCCGGGGCGGTACTTACGCGCTTTCCAGCGCGCCCGGCCTGGACGGACTCGCCCGATCCCTTCGCGTGGCCAGTCTGAGCTGGAGCCCGGCTGGGGTTGGGCGCGTCAGAGTCGGCCCGAAACTTGACCAGCCATCTTGCGGTTCTGCGTCGCTATTCCGTGATGCCGTGTTGCCGCAGGCGGGCGATCAGCTCGTCCATGCTCTTCGGCTCCAGCCAACCGCTGCCTCCGACTCCGAGGGGTTCGCGGCCTCCTACGAGCGACGTTTGGCCGGTGGCCCGTTGTGTCGTCAGTCCCGGATCTTCGAGTACCAGTCCTTGGGGCGGGACCGTCATCAGGCGGGCACCTCTGGGAAGCCCGTCGCCACCTAGCTTGATGGGGCCGGTCAGTGCCTCTTTTGGCATCTCCCGGGGGTAGGCGAGGATTTTGGTGCCGGAGGGCATGGCCTTCTCGAAGTCGGTGATGCTCTTGCCCGGCTTCCATCGGCCGGCGGGCAGGGAATCATCCCGAATGACGGCGCCCTGGTCCAGCGCGATGTAGGCGGTACCGGCCGCGAGGGAACTGGTGTCCTTGACGCCCTTGAGTGGTTGCGTGATGCGAATACGGAGGATGACGCGGTAGTCGAGAGGGCCGCCTGCATAGGTCTCCGTTGCAGGGCCCTGCTGCCACCCGTCGATCACACCGGCGAAGACGATCGGTCTGTCCGCCGCGAGCGCCTCGGGCGTGTCGTACGCGGGGAAGTCGGATTCCGACACCCGCAGGAGCGAGACGTCGAGAGTCCCGATCCGCTCGGCTGCCGCAACTGGACGTCCCGATTCCGTGGCCTGCGTCGGAGGGGCGCCGCAGGCGGTCAGAAACAGGGCAGCGACAAGCATCAGGCCGGGGACATGATGCTGCTTCATGGATGCCCGCCTCTCGCCCGTCATGACCATCACGGATTGGCGTCGTTGATGTGGTGCTGGTTGTAGGTCCAGATCCATGAAGCAGCCGTGTTGATCCTGGCTAACGCTGATCGCAATTATGATCTTGCGTGGAGTATCTCCGCATGAGCGATCCACATAGATCTTGAACCATGAGACTTCAGCCAGCGGTCGGACTTCCGTCACCTTTGGAGTTCTGTGCATAACTCAATAAGTGAAGGGTTATGACAGGAATAGTGGTGGCATCTGCCAGATAATCCATCACACCGGGAATATCTGGCTTCAGTTGGGTATCGACGCTGCTGGTTTAGTAATAGCTTTGACTGCTTTGTCGGATGGGATGCCATCGAACGGGCCACGGGTCAGCGTAAGGAGCAGGCCAAGGTAGTGGCATCGACGAAGACGGCTAATTTGCGAATTCTGAGCACTTACATCCCTCTCAACTAGTTGAACATTTTTCCGAAGAGGATCTTCAACTATCAGCCCTGCGAAACCAGCCCTCTCCACTGATGCGCATCTGATATGAGCACGAAAGATTGGGGTCACGATTCCACCACCTTGACTCAGAAGCACTGCATAGGGCACCTCTTTCAGAGATGAAGGTGGCGTTGCAGTGATTTGTCGCGCCCTGCCCGCAGCGCATCATGTGGTCTCGGGCACTGATCGACTTTTGGCTTCTTCAAGGCGTGACCACCAGGCGCCACATTCAGGGTTGCCGCGGCCCGAATGGTGCCCACGTGCGACGCAATCATGAACGAGGCCGGACTGACCCGGCCAGTGACACACTCAGCCCGGTGGCGGACACTCTTGCCTACATATCAAGCTTCCCACCCGCACGAACGAGTACTTCGATCCTGTCGGCGGCCAGCACAAGATCCTGGTGCTCCCAGACTCGTATGACACGCCAGTTGGCTGCGCGTAGCCGCTTGAAGCTGTCGATGTCTCGCGCTCGGTTGACGGTGACCTTCTTGAGCCACCAGCTGTTGTTGTTGGCCGGCGCGGTGTAGTGGCGCGGACAGCCGTGCCAGAAGCATCCATCGACGAAGACGGCGACTTTGGCCCTCGGGAAGACGAGGTCGACCTTCCGCCGTGTTCCTGGTATCACCTGCGCGTGGACGCGATACCGCAGACCCCGGTTCCACAGGAGTTTGCGCAGCGTAACCTCGATCCCGGTGTCGAACTCACGCTGAGAGCGCATCCGCCGGGATACACCTTCGTCACGGGGAACGGGCTGGTCGGTGCTCATGGCCCTTCGAGGATATCGATCTGCCGAACGCAGAGGTCCAGAGATTCGTTGAGATTGGGCACGGCGTGCCACCCGCCGTTGCGAAGAGATCGGCAACCGACCACGGGCACCACATCAGTTGCGGGTCTTCCCCCTCGCAACAATGGGCATAGACATCATCCAACTACGATGCGTTTCAAGAGACGGAAGTCAGGAGGGTGTCGTGCTCGCCGGGGTCACATTGGCTGGTCGGTACCGCCTGGATTCAAAGCTCGGCGCCGGTGCGATGGGCGAGGTCTGGAATGCCTACGACCTGCGGCTTTCCCGCGAGGTAGCTGTCAAGGTGTTCCCGAGCCACCTCGATCCCGAGCCCCGACGGGTCGAGCGGTTCCGCGCCGAGGCCAAACTCTGCGGACAGCTCCAACATCCCGGCATCGTCGTTGTCCACGATGCCGACGAGGACAACGGGCAGCTCTTTTTCGTCATGGAGCTTCTCCACGGCAAGGACCTGGCAAAGGTGATGAAGGAGCATCGGGGTGGTCTGCCCATCGGCCGAGTCATCACCATCGGTGCTCGGCTGGCCGAGGCGCTCAGCGCCGCGCACGCCAAGAAGGTCGTCCACCGGGATATCAAACCGGCCAACATCATGCTCCTGCCCGGCGATCGCCCCAAGGTCTGTGACTTCGGCATCGCCAGAGTGATCGAGGACGGCAGGGCCACCGCTCAGGCGGGCACGCCCGCCTACGCCGCCCCGGAGCAGTCTGACGGTTCACCAGGCGAGCGGAGCGATCTCTACTCAATGGGCTGCGTGCTCTTCGAGATGACGACCGGCGACCGGCCGTTTCACGGCAACATCTGGCACCTGGTGTTTCAGCACGCCACGAATGAGCCCCGACCTCCGCAGGAGATCCGCCCCGAGGTACCACTACCGCTGAGCGACTTGATCCTCCAGCTCCTCTCCAAGAACCCCTCCGATCGCCCTGAGTCGGCGACCGAAGTAGCCGATCGGCTTCGAGCGATGCGTCCGCGCTCCCCGAAGCTCATTGCGAGAAGCATCGACCAACTCCCGCCCCGTCAGCTATTGAAGTCCGATACTCCGGAGCGTCGACACACCGGCTCCGACGGCAACCTGGCGAAGGAAATCGACCGGATTCTATGGGAGGCCCGAGTCGATGCTCGGGTCGCCGGATACACGCGCACACCATCGTTGACTCTCTTCGAGATCCGCCTCGGCCCGGTCACGCCGGAGTCCGCAGTCCTGGCCCTGTTCGATCGAATGGCACTTGCCGCGAACCATCGCTCGGCGCGACTGGTGTCAATGAAACGATCGAGTTCCCCTCTGCCGGGTGTGTCGGCAGTCGGCCTGGAGGTGCAGCACGCCGCCCCTGATCTGTTGAGCCTGGGCGACCTTCTGCGGGAGGCTCCGGAGGGCGACCATCTGTTAGCCGGCCTCGGTCGGGCTCACGATGGCGCGCCCGCCTTCCTCGACCTGCGCGAGTGGCCACATTTCTTGGTTGCCGGGAATCGCGGCCCGTTCGATCCGATCAAAAGCATCATCACCTCGTTGGCCGTGCGCCGCTCACCGAAGCAGCTCCGTCTGGCGATGTCCACCCGCGACAACCCCTTCACCGATCTCCCTCACCTCATCCCGCAAGCTGTCGGCGAGCCGCTCACCTGGGCCATTTCCGAGATCGACTGCCGATACGCCGACCTGCGTAAGCGGCAGTGCCGTACGACCGCGCAGTTCAACAAGGAAGTGCGAGACTCACAGAGCCCGGTCCCCATCGGCGCGTTGGGCGATGTGAACCTGGCGCATCCAGATGTGGTCGTTGTCATTGATGAGTTGGCCAAGTTGGAGGATCCAGAGCCTGTCGTCGAGCTGGCCAGGGAAGGGCGCGCAGTCGGGTTTCATGTCATTGTCCGTACGGAGAAGCCGCACGTGCTCAGCAGACGGCTCAAGGGCTACTTACCGAGTAGGCTCGCGCTTCCCATGGCAACCGCCGTGGAAAGCGCCACCGTGCTTGACCGCGCCGGAGCCGAATCGCTGCGCCCGGACGAAGGGCTACTGGTGCCGGGTCGAGGGTCCGAGCCGTACAGGATCAGACTTGCCATGATCACTGACGGGGAGATCAGCGAGATCGTCAACCACTGGCAAGGTTGAGAAACGATGAGGGATCTCCGTGCCAAGAAACGTGGAGCCGCTCCCTGGCCCGAGTGCAGGCGACAAAGAGCAGGCAGCGTTCCCGCTGGAGGTCGTTGGCGTGGCGGGTCGCGTCCTCTTCTCGAGGGGTGACCGCGCTCGGGGCCGGCAGTTGGTTCACGCCGACACCGATCACCGCGACGCACCGGAACTCCAACCCTTTCATCCGGTGCATGGTGGTGACCCGCACCTGGCCTTCAGCACCGTCCGTGTCGCGAGAGAGATAGCCGACGTCGATACGGGCTCGTCGCAACGCCTCGACCGCCGCCTGCCCGATGGTCTCGGACCGTGTCGCGACGCCGATCTCCTCGGGGAGAACTCCCGCGTCGAGCCAGGTGCGTACCTCCTCGACCAGCCGGGACAGTTCGGCGTTCCTGGTCGCCGCGCCGTACAGCTTGGGCCTGTCACCGTGCACCTCGGAGCGACACCCGGTGAGGCCCGTCCGGGAACCGTCGAGATCATCGATCTTCTCTCCGGCAAGCATCACGCAACTCCAGGCGAGAATCTCTTCCGTGGTCCGATAGTTGATCTTCAAACGCGTGGATCTGCCCGCGATCTGAATACCGACCGAACTCAGCGAGACGCGGTTGTCGTAGATTCGCTGGTGGGTGTCACTGGCGAGGAAAAGGTCGTTCGCTCCCTTGGCCACCGCCGCACGAACTACCCGCCACCGAACCGGGTGCAGGTCCTGCGCCTCGTCCACGATGACATGGTCGTACGGACACAGGTCCAGTTCCCGCATGGCCCGTGTCGCCTCCACGCAGACCGTTTCGAAGGTGCGGTAGTTGTTCTCCGCCAGCTCTTGCTCGAATTCGGCGATCGCCCGCCAGACCTGCGCCCGCTGCAACGATCCGAGCCGCCGCCCACGTCCAATTCTCCTGGCGGACAAGTAGCCATCGGACGAAGTAATCTCCTGGGCGAGGACGACCTGCCTCCACTCCTCGGCCAAGAACCTCTCGGTGAAGTCGAGCTCGCGACGGCGGATCACTTGCCGCCAGAGTTCTTTCTCCTCCTCGTCCCGGAGTAGCGTGAACTTACCTACGTGCCGCCTGGCGACTTGGTCCACGGTGAGCACATCGACGCGCGAGAGCACCTCGTCGTCGGTTTCCAACAGTCGCAGCGATTTGGCCAGCGAACGGGCGAGCGTAGCGGTGAAGGTGGCGAGCAGAACCCGGCCGCCCTGCCGGGCCAGGTGTCTGGCCCGATGCAGCGCGACCACGGTCTTTCCTGTGCCGGGGCCGCCGGTGACCTGCGCCGGACCTAGGTGCGATTGGAACGCGGCCTCCCGTTGCAACGGATGCAGGTAGACCCGCCATCGGGCGAAAGGCTTGTTAAACAGCTCCATGAGCTCTTCCGGTCCCTCCACGAGTGCCACCTTGTGTGGCATTCGCTTCGCGGCCTCCGCGAGATCGTTCGGATCGATCTTCTCAGGTACGGCTGCGCCAACCACGTCGTCCCAGACGTCCTCCGGCGACATTCCGGCTGCCAGCCCAAAGAGTACGTCGAACTGGACCTGGGGCAACTTGCCGTCCAGCGCCTCCAGCATGGCCACGTCCGTGAGCATCCTGGCGAACTTGAGCATCTGGTCATCAATGCCGAGCCTGGCCAGGTCGGCATCGGCGACGTGCTCGAACAGCGGGCGGGCGGCCTCCACCGGCGCGTGCGTCAGTGTCTCGATGGTTGTGTCGATGATCGCGTCATCGCGAATCTCCATGTGGCCGGTGGCCATGTTGACCGTGGCGCGCCGGTGCCGTACCCAGTCATAGGCCTCTTCGTGCGTGTCCACCTTGAGCAGGGTGAAGTGATCGCCCTGCTCGGGGACGAGCACAATACCGCGGTACTTCAGGTCGATCCGGATGCTCTTGAACCGCGGATCACGGATGTCCTGGAGCTTTTCCAGGTGCGCTCCGGTGTGCGCGTTCTGCTCGAACTTCTTAATCGCTTCGAGCACCTTGCTTTGGATGGGGCGCTCCAGCCGAATGAGATCCTGCAGGAAATCCTGATGGATACCCAGTCGTGGCATGCGCCCCTCCTCATGTGGTCTCACGGACCCGGGAGACCACGGTAGTCAGTTGCCTTGCTTGAAGAACCCGGTCGAAGAGTCCTCCGGGGTGCCGATCAACATCGCCCGGTCCAGAAAGACGTTGTTCGTCTCACAACTCGTCTCCGGCAGCAGAACGCATGCGTAACACGCGGCCAGATTGAGACTGTCGAGGCCGCTGGCCTCCGACTCCATGCAGGGCGGATCCTGGGAGCACCACTCGGTCCGGCCCAAGGCCGCCTCCAGCGTTTCGTGGAGTTTGCGATGCTCCCCCTGGGCGACGACGCCGCCGAGGGAACCCGCCGAGTCGCTGGTGGCGGTGTAGATCAGGATTCCGGCCATATCCTTGTCGACGTAAAGCCGCTCGCGCAGGGCCGCGGCCGGATAGCCGCAGTCCAGGCTCCACTCGTTGACAAGGACGTGAGCAAGGGTGTGGAGGAGTATGTAGCGGGCGGTCACCGGGGATTTGATGTCAGACGGTGGCCTCTTACTGCCGGCTCTCTCAGCCCGCTCACGCAGGAGCGCAGTGTGATTGGTCCAGATCTTGCGGGCGCGCGCTCGGGGGCCGGGCCGCTGTTCCCACGGCTTCAGCAGATCGTCGTTGACGGCGATGAAGACACCTTCGCCACTGACCTCGATGGCAGGTAGCCAGTCCATGGTCTTCTTGGCCATCGCGGATCGACGCTTGTCTCCACCTGCGGGATCAGGAAGATCTACCCGAGTGAACGACTCCAGGGCCCGAACCTCGCGAAGGCGTTTGACGAGCATGGAACGCTTGAGCCCATAGGGCAGAGGCATATCGTCCGTGAGCGCAGAGACACATTCGAAATCGCGATCCGCATTACCGGTGCCGTCGGAGAGCTGTGCGTACTCCTCTCGACGTAGCTCGTTGGCCGACTCCAGCATTGGCTGCTCATCAGAGTCGGGCAATGCGCTGGCCTCCAGTGCCCACCTGCGGTGGAGGGCGTCCAGCACCTGCTCGGGCGTGAATTGGCCATCGTTTACGATGTCACTCTTCGCGATCATCTTGAGGATGACCTGCTCCGGTACTTCGTCGAGCAACTCACTCCACTCGCCGAAGCGCGGGTTGAGCCGCTGCTGCAGCGTCTCCGACCATGGCGGAATCGACAACGCCGAACGTGTGATTCCGAACCAGGCGGCCGAGGCGCCTCGCTGAAGCGTTCGGGGCGTCGCCGAACAACCTGACTCATCGGCCTTCCAGCCGAGCCAGGGACGCCGTCCACCGCACTTGATGCCCAGCTCCTTCATGGCGTTGCGTCCGAACGCTCCTTCCAAGGACGCCGGCCGAACTCCGCAGGAGCACTTGATCACGACCGATCGGAGAGACGCGGTCTGGCCGGTAGTCTCCAGCCTGAGCTCGTGCTCGGCCCCCTCGTTCTCTTCGCCGGTCCGATCGCTCTTCCGGTGCAGCCAAGCTGAGTACGGAAAGTCGTCCAGGTGTCCGTCCTCGCAGGCAATGACGAATCGGGAGGGGGTCAACGGTCTGGCACAGTCGCCGCATTGGCTCTGGCCATGGGGCGAGCCGAATCTTCTGAAGGCCTGAAGCTTCTTACAGGAAGCGCAGGAGTACATCTCCGGGAACAGTCGAACTTTGATTCCGTTCCCCGAAGGCGGCTCGTCAGCGGGGGGCAGCTGGAACTTCGCCACGCCGAGCCAGTGCTGAAGCCGAGGCTCGTAGATAACGTCGGAGGGCCATACCCGCCAGCTGTCGATTCCACTGACAACATACGACTGATCCTCGATCGCGATCATCGACCCAACGCCATACGTGGTGATCGTCTGTGCCCGCCGAACCGCGCCCAGAGGCTTCTTGGTGACCTCAGCCTCGCCATTTGCCGCGGTCTGCCGAGTCCGCGTACTACGAAGTCCCATTGTCACTGCTCCCGGTACAGGTCGGATTCGGCATCAACATCGCGCAGGCTCCACAGAGTGGGGATCGCCCGGGCAAGGTCCGTATCGGTGTGGGCGCGAAGCAAGGCCGTATCTGGATCGCGACGTTCGCTTCGCTTGAACCGATGCTTGGCCGCATAGACCAACTCGTCGTTGCCATCGGCCAGTCGCACCCAATGGGCGACGATGTCGTTGAGGTCTGTTTCGGTCCCGGCCAGCTCCTCTTCCGCCACCGCCCGCACTCGTGCCAGGATCAGGTCCCTCAGCTCTTCGATCCGGTTCATATGCTTGTTCACGGCCGCCGCCGCGCTATTGAGTCGAAGCTCCGGGTGGATAAGCCTGGCCATACCCACGAGCACGGCGTGAAGCGCCCGGTCCCTGGCCCGCGGCGAGAACGGCGTAACGCTGGTCGACTCGACCTGTCGGTAGAGCGCCGAGTGGTAAGGCACAAAGCTCTCGTAGTGCGAACGGTCACGCGAACGGTTCGCGTTGTAGAGCATCACGACCAGCCCCGGGTGCTGACGCCCGACCCGACTGCTCGACTGGATGTATTCGGCTGTGGTCTGAGGCTGACCCATGAGCGCCACCAGGCCAAGCCGGTCCACGTCCACACCGACCGAGATCATGTTGGTCGCGAGCACGGTGTCGAAGACACTGTCATCGGGATGCCTGGTCTCCAGGTCCTTCAGCCTTGTCGGAATATCGCTGGACCTGACCCGGCTGGTCAGCTCCGTGTTTCGATCGGCCCGCCGCGTCGTTTCCTCGTGCCGCTTGGCGAGCACCTTCAACCGGTCCTGAACGTCGTCGGCCACCTGTAGGTCAGCCGCGGCCAGGATTCGGAGACTGCTGAAGTAGCCCACCAGCGTCCAGTAGGCATCACGGACCGCTTCGGAGCCATCGATGTTCCCGGCATGGTGCAGCAACGCCGCGTAGGCCCGGATCAGGAGACTCGCCTGGCTGAGGTTGGGTGCGAGTAGTCCCACGTAGTACCTCGAGGCCTTGACCTCAGCGGGGGTCTCGACCGCGAACCAGGAGTCTCGGGCGTCGAGACCGGCCGGCGGGAACTGAGCGACCTCTCGGTCGAAGAGCCGCTTGACCTGCTCCTTCGCGCGCCTGATGGTGGCGGTCGAGGCGATGACCTTGGGGGTGTCGGCCGCCACGTCGATCGCAGCCTCGTAGAGACCGGTGAGGCTACCGAGGGGACCTGAGATCAGATGCAGTTCGTCCTGGACGATCAGCTCCGGCGGCAGGGTTCCCTTCCGGTCCCGGTTGAAGAGCGCGGCGACCTCCGGACGCCAGGTGATCTGTGCGAACTTGTCGACAGTCGCGATGATCAGCGTCGGTCGGACCCTGTAGATCTTTTCGTCCACCACGTGCACGGGGAGCTCGTTGTGGAACCAGCAATCCACGTCGGCGCAGTGGATACGCATCCGGGACGTCTCGACGTCCACCTCGTACTCGTTCGGCCCCATGGCAGTGCCGCACCAGGGGCAGAATCGCAGCTGGACCGGGTTTTCCTTGTGCAATTCCTGGCCATCTCGAAGCTTCTCGAGACTGACGGCGGCGTCCTTGAGCTTGTTCGGGGTGGCGGCCGCGCCCACCCACATGCCGATGGAGATGACCTCGTCGCCGAGTTCCTTCGGCCGCTCGTCGCGGATGATCTCCATTGCACAGATCAGGGCGGCTGCGCGCTCGAACTGCTGAAGGGTCAGCAGCCGAAGGGTGTACCGCATGATCGCAGTGACGCCGCCGCCCTCCTCCCCCTTACGAAGCCGCCGAAGGAAGATCGTGAACGCGATGATGCCCAGGTACGCCTCGGTCTTGCCACCACCGGTGGGAAACCAGAGCAGGTCCGCCTTCCGCCGGTCCGGATGGTCCGGGTCTACGACGCCGTTCAGGCAGAGCAGTAGGAAGGCGATCTGGAACGGGTACCAGACGCCCTCGGCAGGTTTCGGCTCTCCTTTCCTCCCGCCCTTGATCCAACTGGTCCGGGCCCGCTGGACCGCCATGGCCTCGTTCGCGTAGCGGAACGCGGTCATGGTGTGTGGGTCTCGCTGCAGGGTTTCGATACCGGCGACCATCCGGTCACAGGCTGCCTCGCACAACTTGATCTGCTCCCGTGCGGCCTGAGCGAAATCGGTGTCACCAAGCAGTCGGGACTCCTCGGCTCGCTCCGCGATCCAGGCCCGGTACCCCTCGACCACCCCACGCAGCCCATTGAGGATCTCTTCATCGGACCCTCTCGCCAGGTCGATCATGCGCAGGGCCGACCTGTCGATGTCTGGGTTGGAGGCGGTAAGCAGTACCTCGCGAGTTGGCACGAACTCGCTCCAGATCGCCGAAACCCCTGCCGGCGTCGGCGAGAGCAGCGCCTCGTCGCGCGGAACAGGTGGTGTCCAGGCCCAGTCGGCGGCGCAGCCGTGACCCACGGCGAAGTTGGGCGCGTAGCGGTAGAGGAGGCGATTGGTCTTGATCTCTTCTTCGTCCGCCCCCACGGGTACGGGACGCTCCACGAACGGAGCGAGCCCCTCGGCTCCGGAGACGCGGATCTCCGGCTGGAAGAACGCGTAGGCGTCCCAGATGCCGGTCGGCTCAAGCTCGTGGACATTGACCAATGCCACCGTGACAGCGACCGCACCGTTCACGGGCTTGCGCACCCGCACGCGAAGCTGCAGCCCTGGAACTAGAGGGTCAGGCATCGGACTGGGCGCGAGTACGTCCACGGTGACCGGGTTCAGGTCGAGCCGTCGACGTCGCCAGCGAAGAGTCAGCTCCTCAGTGGCGCGACGCTCGGCTCGATGGGCTTTCACCGGTCGTCCGGACTCGTCCACTGGTTCGTACACGGCGGCGGCGACCGTCACCGTGATCGTGCGTGAGATCTCCGGGTTGACCGCGAAGGTCAGACCCATCGACGAGGGAGCCTGGTTGTTGGCGAGGGAAACTCCGGTGTCCGGAGCATCATCCGTGGCGTTGTTCTCCGCGCCAAGATCGTTGTCGCGCTCAATGGCCTCTTCGAACATTACCTCCCGGTCACGACGCTGCGGGTAGAGCA
Source organism: Nonomuraea endophytica (assembly GCF_014203235.1). GTDB lineage: Bacteria > Actinomycetota > Actinomycetes > Streptosporangiales > Streptosporangiaceae > Nonomuraea > Nonomuraea endophytica. Next base: position 1,130,432 of record NZ_JACHIN010000001.1, read on the forward strand.
CTCCCGAAGCGTAGGTGGTCGCCGGCGAGTCCTTGAGAATCTCGTCATCGCCACCCACTGGGCCGACCGTGTCGAGCCTGAGGCGCCTGACCAGCTCACCTCGGAAGGCGTAATGCTCAGTGTGATTCGCCATCGAGTTCCTTCTTGTCCCAGGTGAAGACGGACAGGCCGACCAGGCGAGGCGCAAGCCATACACCGTGCTCATTGAGGCCGGCCCGAACCCCCGCCGCCGCGTTTCCCGTCACGGTTTCCACAACATCGACGCGGACCCCGGAGATACTCGCCGGGAAGTTCCGCGGAATGTAGTTGTTGCCGTTCTTCAGATGCTTGTAGAGGTCTTGGCGGAACTCCTCCGAGGCCGTCCCGATGGGCCGGTCGTTGTGCAGGAGCAGGTAGGGCGGGCTCTCCAGAAGCCCGATCGGCTCCGAATGGAGCCGCTCCAGTCTCACCGCGTCCCCCGGCCGTACCGCCGTCGACAGGTACTCCTGCAACTCGACCGCGTCGGCATGGAAGTCGACTGTGCCCGCCGGGTACTCGGTTTGCACGTCCTCGCCCCGTAGTTCCAACCCCATCCGCATCCAGCCCTTGTAGCCGGGCCGGGACCATCGGAAGGTGCGCTTGTCCACCTTGACGAACCGCAGAGCCGTGCCGTCCAGCCGATAGAGCTCCCGGCGCGGTCTCGTCATGGCCACGTACAGCAGCCGGGCTTCCTCGGCCGCACCCCGCTCGTCGCCACTCCGCCCCTCGCGGATGGGCCCGGGATCCAGCACGAGGACCCGGTCGAACTCAAGGCCCTTGGCCCTGTGGAAGGAGGACACCACAAGCTTGGCCGGAGGCTGCGCAGTCAATTCGTCGGGCAGGCGACCAGCGGCGATAGCCGTACGCACCTTGGACAGGTCCAGCATCCGATCGGATCCCCGACCCGAGCCCGTGCGCCGGAGCAGCCGCCAGAGCTGGTCCGCGTCGGAACGTGCCACCAGTTCGTCGAACTTCTCCCGGCTGATCGTGGAGGAGCTCCGCCGGGCCATTAACTGGCCCAGCCATGCGGGGACCGCCCGATCCCGATCCGACCGCTGCAGGCGATGCTCCACCCCGATCGCGTGCAGCTTCTCGGAGATCAGCAGCGCTTGTCCGTTTGTTCGGCACAAGATCGCGGCCGACCCGTCGAAACTGGTCAGCGCGGCCGCGGCCAGTTCGTCGAACCCTCCCAAGTCCAGGACGCCATGGAGGGATGCACGCAGTTCCTCGTACACCCTTTCACCGGCCGCGTTGTCCGACTCCGCCAGCCGCCGTAGCCGCGGCCCGAAGTCGAGGGCGACCATGGCATCGTCAGCCTGGGCGCGGAAGTTCTTGGTCAGCGACAGCTCGGTCAGATCCTCACCGAAGGTGCCACGAAGCCACTCGAAGAATCGGTTGATCTCCTTGGTGCGCTCCCCGGGATCACGGACGGTGAAGCCGTAGATGGACTGCGCGGGGTCTCCGACCACGGTAAACCCGCAGTCATACCGATCGAGGATCGCTTCCACCAAGTCCCTGCGCTCCCCGACAAGGTCTTGGACCTCGTCGATGACCACATGACTCAGATTGTGCTCATACAACTCGTCGGATTTCGCTGCGTCGATCGCATCCCTCGCGCCGGCGATGCGCGCCTCAAACGATTTTGTGGCCCACTCCCCCATGGCATCCACCTGGGTGAGCACGTCGAGTGCCCAGGAGTCGAAAGTCTGCACCCGGACAAACCTTGCGGCTTCGCCGTAGCGGGAGAGGCGGTTCTTGAGTTCGCGCACGGCGGCGCGGGAAAAGGTGAGCACCAGGATCTCGCCGGCACTCAGGTCTTCTTCGGTCACCAGCCAGTCCAGGCGACGAATCAGAGTGTGGGTCTTGCCCGCACCGGCCTCGGCCGTAACCAGGACCCGAGCCGCAGCGGGCTGCTCAACGACAGCCCGCTGCTCCGCGGTGAGCGGGGGAGAGCCTTCGTAGGCGTCGCTCACTTCTTGCTCCAGAGGTATTCGAACTGGGTGAAGGCCAACTGACGGTCGTAGTTGACGATGTTGTCCGCGACGTCGAGGATCAGGCAGGTTTCGTTGCCGCCGTTCTTCGGCCCTCGAAGACCACGCCCGATCATCTGCTGGTAGATGTTCGGGCTGTACGTCGGGCGGGCCACGATGACTACTTCGGTGGCCGGGGCGTCGAACCCTTGGGCAAGGACGCCGAAGTTGGTCAGAACCCTGATCTGCTTGCTTCGGAACTGCTCGATCAGGGATCGTCTGTTGGCATCCGGGGTTCCCGATTCGATGGCCGCCGAGCGGATGCCTCGACCGTTGAGTTTCGCCGCCAACGTCTTGGCGTGGTTCACGGAGATCGCAAAGAGCAGGACGGGACTGTCTTCCGGGAGCGCTTCGATTGCTTGAATGAGCATCTCATTGCGCGCATTGTTGAGCGCGAGCTTCGCCTCGACGGTTGAGGGTAGGCCTGCCCCCTCGAAGGTGCTGACCTGCTGCAGATCCTCTTCGGACAGAGTGAGCGTCATGCCCTTCAGCTGTCGGTGGTCCACTCGTGCGAGGACCTCCAGGTCCTGAAGTTCGGCGTACGGGTCACCCGTCTCGAAGAGACCATCATCAAGGCGGTTTCCGCCATAACGCTCCACCAGTCGGCGGGTCTCCGCCTCGTTGAACCCTCGGAACGGCGTAGCCGTCAGTCCGATCAACGGACGGCTGGTCTCGCGGAACGTCAACCCCATGGAAGTCAGGAGCCGGGTGTAGCGCGGCGTGATGGATGTGTGGGCTTCGTCGATGATGACCAGTGCCGGGTCACGCAGCCAGGTGTATGGCGGAGTGTCAAGACAGGACTCCAACTGGGCATCTGTGGCCACGACCAGTTGAGGGCCATCCTTGATGGGCGCCGCCTCCCGAGAGGCCCACAGCCGATTGATGGTCAGTTGCTCTTGCGGGCCGACCTTGGACCAGACGAACGCCCAGCTTTGGACTGCCTGCTCACAGAGCTCGTCGCTCTGCGCGATCCACAGGACCGGTCGCCCTTTGAGACCCCGCTCCTTGATCACCCGGATGACCGCTTCGGCCGCGACACGGGTCTTGCCCGCGCCCGTGGGAAGGCAGAGCATCGCACGCGGCGCGTCGTACTTGGTCAGCAGTTCGACCGCCTTCTGCGCCAGCCGCTCCTGGTAGTCGTGGAGGCGTGGGAAGTCCCTCGGCCCACCGACCTTTTCCAGGGGAGCCACTGGTTCTGCCCTTGTACCCGCGTACTCGCCCGGGAAGCGAAGGTCGTTAACGACCTGCAGGGCCTTCGCCTCGCCGCGGAAGCTCGCGGCCAGTTGGGGGAAGGCGGCCTCGATGTCCTTGCGGTACTCCCGCAACACATCCGTCAGGTACGCGTTGTGGGCCAACTCGGCGATGCGACGCTCGTTCGCGGGAGTGTTCCTCTCGGCCTCGTCGCTCTCCAACAGCCCCTCGGGCAGCCGCTGCTTCAAGGCCTCGGCGCCCACCAACAGCAGAAGCTTGTCGGCAATGCTTTCGGCGACTCTGACCTCCCGAATGCGCTCGTTGTTTCGCTCGGCCACGCGCCGGTCGAGCACTCCCTGACAGGTCACCGAACCGAGCGCGAGCTTCAACACACGGTCGATCGCGTTGAGGACCGTGAGGTCATCCGCAGGAGTACGAATGAGCACCCTTCGCTCACCTGACACCACCGCTGCCGGCATCGAGCGGGTTCGCCTGCCGTTCGGCGTCCGGATGATCTCCTCCAGTTCGTCACATCGAACCGTGGACCATCCATCCAACTGGGCACCTCGCAATATCTTCAGATACGGGAACTCCTCCAGGATGACGATGGGGTCGGACTCACCTGCGGACCTGATGTCCTTCTGGATCGCATCGGCGGGGGCCAACATCCCCCAGCCCTCGCGCATCGCTTTGGCCAGGGAGTCGGTCGGCACCAGGAGTGCGGGCACCCGTTCCCGGATCAGGGAGTCGTACTCGGAACGCACCGCAGTCACCGCGATGTCCTTGTCTTCGACATCGATGCGCCATTCATCACCCACCCGACACCGGGTCATGGCACCCTCGGGAAAGTCGACGCCGACGTCGAACATCAGGTCATAGACCTTGCCGGGGAAAGCGTCATCGGTGGAAGCAGAGGCTTCCCCCACCAGTTCGGCCCAGGTCGACTCCCTCAAGTCCTCCAACCGGTACGGCAGGCCCAGCATCGCGGCCACCCCGGTCGACACATCGGCGATGGGCAGGACGTCCCGGTGAGCGCCCAGCTCGGGGGAAACGCTGTCGACCACCCTTCGCAGTCCGCGCGAGGTGTGAACATAGCCATACTTGCGCGTCAGCCACCGCAATGGCGACGCAACCTGCCGCCGGCTCGCCAGGCCCTTGTTGACCGCCTGCATGGTCCAGGTGGGCACGGCCGACCCGGCGGGGATCGCCTTGAGGAATGCCGCCCGCCCCTCCGGAGACAGCACAGTGAACAGGTGCAGATGTCCGGGAAGGCGGGTCCCCTCGAAGTGCATCTTGGCCAGCGTGGGGCGGGCCTCTTTGGCCGGGAGCTGGGCGACATACTGCTCCCAGCACACGTTCCGGTACTCCTCGAACCAACCGTCCCCCTCCGGCGGCACGTTGGCGGCGGGCACATCCTGGAGACCGAGCTCGGCGAGAATCGGCCGCTCATCCTGGTGGAAGTTCATATCCACGGTGACCATCGAATCCCGTGCCCCGTCGGCAGGGACGATCCGTCCGGGCAGAAAGCAGTCCCGAATGTGCCGGAAGCCCCCGGGCAGGGTTTTGACCTTGATTTCCCTACCGATATTGATGTCGCGGCTTTCGAAGGCAGCGCGGACCCCATTGAGCCCGGCCAACCTGGCCAGATCCCAAAAGGCCGTCCAGTCCCGCTCGTTGTAGCCGGCGAACCCGCGTTCCACCACCGACGCGAACCGACCCACATGGTGAGCTTCGTGGATGCCGAGAGAGTCCAGCGCCCGGATGACGGGCTCCCGCTCTGTATAGACCCGCTCATCGACATAGATCGTGTTGTCCGCGAGTCCGTCGGCAGTGGAACGCCGAAACACCGAGTTCGAGGGCGCAACCAGGCCAAGGCTTTCGGTGAGCACGATTTTGGCCCTCAACGCATCATCCACGAGTGGATGACTCAATCGCTTCATGTCGGCCACGATCAAGATCGCCCGCGCGGATGCCTCCGGAGAGCCATCGGAAACCAGGGCCTCGAGCCATTCCTTCGCCGTCGCCGCCTCAATCCCGCGGGCGTGCCCCAGGATCAGGTTCACACCGTCCCGGCGGTGCTTGGCCTTGTCGACGGAATGGTGAAGCCAGTTGGACGGCCGGCCAGGGTAGTCCCGCCACAGCTGGAGCCACTCCGGACGGAACTCGGCCGGGTGAACCCGGACCATCTCCGGGGTGCCGAACTCTCCGTCCTGGTTCGGAAGTGTGGGGTGGACACCAGCCAACTTCCAGATCTTGGCGACAAGATCCGTGGCCGCCCACTGGGGCTCCTCACGACCTCGTGCCGGAGCAAAGTCCAGGAACGCGCAGGGCTCCGCCGGAGTGGCCAACAGAGGGAAGGAGGAGACGACCAACTCCGCTGCCTCTGAGATCAACTCCTCATTGAACGCGTTGCTGGCGTAGAGGTTCTGCCGGTCCTCGCTCGTCTTCCAGGGCGCGTTGATGATGCCGCGCAAGGTGGTGGTGTAGTTGGTCGGGAAGTAGGCCCAAAACTGCCCTCGCCCCCCAACACGCCGCTGATCCTCGGGCACGGCCCAAGCAAGATCTATTTCGGGACGGTTGTGGAGTTCGCCCGCATTGGTCAACGCCATGGATGATGGGCGGTAGATCCGGGTGAAGACGCGCCAGTTCTCGTTCTCCTCCACCTCGTGCTCACCGACCGTCAGCACCTTCCGAAGCTTGCGACGGCTACCGTCGACCTGCTGGACGACACGCCGCCTGGCCACCTGATCGGACAGCCGCTTCTCCAAGGTGACCGTGCCCACGTGGGGAGAGAACAGCGAGAACTCGGCGGGGAACGCGTCGATGTCCTTGGCGAGTCTCTTGACCATGCCGGGCTTTAGCGGAAGCCGTACCACCGTGGTGGCCCAGATCAGCAGTTCCTTGAGTACGGGGTCGGCAGCTGCTTGTCTGTCACGGTCCAAAGGACGAGCCATCCGCAGGACGGGCATATCCATCGCCGCCGCGTCGGGTTGAGCCCTCCTGATCTCCTGCTCCGCCCAGTCCCGGTCAAATCCAAAGCTCTGGTCATCCTCTCGACCGAAAAACTCGGGAACGTCCGAGACGCTGAGGACAGACTTCACGCCGACACCGAAGCGGCCGATCTGACCACCACGCTTACGTGAAACGCCCATACGAAGGATTGTGTCCGCGCCCTCGGGGGTCATGGCGCTTCCCTGGTTGGCACAATAGAGGTGAGTACCGGTGAGGACGACCGCGATCTCACCTTCCGGCTCGTTACGCAGTTCGTCCGCGCCGTTCTGAACAAGCTCATAGATCTGGCGGTCGCCGTACCCGCCCTCGGAAATTCGACGCTCGCCGTTGGCATGCTCCTGAACAAGACCGGCGTCGACCCTGTAGGTCTCGAGTACGCGGGCGGTCTGCTGGAGGACGACTTCGAGGACGCTTGGCTCTTCGCTGCTCATGGCAGTCAGCTCCCGGTGATCGAAAATGACCGTGAGGGGATGGAGCTAGGACAAGAAGGCCATTCGCGCACGCCAATGAGAGCACGGATGACGTATTACTGTCATCCCGGTTTAGGCATGACAAAATACAGCTTTATACCTACCAAGCAGACACGGGACGATTGGGTGCTTTTGGACACAAATCGCCCTTTGAGCAGAGTCTCGATACCGACTCTCCCTTGGAGAGAAGAATAGGCTGCCATAGCTACTCCCTGACCCACAAGAAGTAAGAATCCCCAACTTTTGCCTACAACTCGGGTGTCCCATCGCCCGCAAGTATCAAAGGCGTCCCATGCGAAGCCGAAGGTACCCGCTCATATAGAAGTTGACACCAAGGGACTGATGTCAATCGCTGTTAAGCGGTACCGTGTGGCGTCAAACGAAGCACGTCTCACCTGGGGACTCCGCGATGACGCAGGATGACAGCTCACGGGACGCCGAGGCGTTCGGCGCCTGGTTGGGGAGACAGCTCAGGCGCAAGAGCATGAGCCAGTCCGACTTGGCCTCAGCCCTCGACGTCACCCGAGCCGCCGTCTCGGCGTGGATCACGGGCCGAGCCATGCCCAGGGTCGAAAAGATCCATCAGATCGAGGAGATTCTCGACCTGGCCGCCGGCGCCTCGGTCACCCGGGATGAGACACCCGAGTCCAGCGGTTACGTCTCCTGGCACCATCGCCTCGCCCATTCCGATGGCGGCCGGGAACTCGGCAACGCCGCGGCCTTCGCCTTCGACGCTTCCCTCGCCATAACCGCCAGAGAGGCGACCCAGAACAGCCTGGACGAACGATGGGACCGTACCAGGCCGGTTCGAGTCCGCTTCACCCTGCACGAGATCTCCGGCGAACGGCTCCGCCGGCTCCAGGAAGCCATCCTTTGGGACGACCTGGCCCCCCACATCGAGGCGGCCGGTGACGCCAAGCACAAGGTCGGCCGTACTCTCGCCGATGGCCTCCACGAACTCCGCGAGACCGGCGAGCTCCTCCTGTTACGCATCGACGACTTCAACGCCAATGGTCTGACCGGACCCGAGTACGACGACGGCCGGTTTGCCGCCGTCGTCCGCAGGCAGCTCGAAAGCCGCAAGTCCGACGCGGCAGCCGGTGGTTCCTTCGGTCTCGGCAAGGCGACCATCTGGGGAGCCAGCCGATTCGGCCTGGTCATCGTCAACAGCACTCTCTCCGAACCTTTCGAAGGTCTGCGAGATCGCCGCGTGATCGGCCGGATTGATCTGCCATGGCACGAGCTCAACGGCATCCAGTACGCCGGACCTGCCTGGCTGGGAAACCGAGACCCACTTCGCGAACCCGCCGCCAGATCGTGGTGGGCGGGCGAACGAACCATCGAGGAGCTTCACCTCCAACGACAGAGCTCCGACCCTGGCACCAGCTTCCTCATCGTCGGCGCGCACGACCCGGCGGGCGAGGCGACGACCCTGGAGGAGATGCACCGGGTCCTGGTACACGGACTCGCCTCCGGATTCTGGGCCTCGATGGTCTCCGGGCGCGGGCGGGCACCCATGCTCGAAGCTTCCGTCAGGGCGCTGCGAAATGACCAGGAAGTGGTCGCCGAGGAACGCGTGGACCCCCACGCATACGAGCCGGCGCGAGCGCGAGCCGTTCGGGCTTTCCTTGATCGAACCACTGTGCCCCGACTCAGCAGATCCGACGATGTCGTCGAGCTGTCAGTTCCTTTGACCGTGCTCCCGCTCAAGACCGAAATCCATGGTCAACCCGTTGAACATCGCGCAGTGCTGTTGGTTACACCTGCGGCTGAGAGTGACGAGAAGGCGAACCGGCTGATCGGCATGCGGGGCAACAGGATGACCGTCCTGGATCGCCCGGTGACCGGTATCGCAATCGGTTCACCAGAGTTCCAGGCGGTGCTGCTCGCAGGCACAGCCGCCGGCTCCGAGGTGGGTGCCGATGAAGCGGCCGAGTCCTTCCTCCGTGCCGCCGAGCCACCCGAGCACAACGACTGGAAGCCGACTGAGGACTTGACCTCGACCTATGCGCGTGGCGCCACCACGAGGTTGAAGGAGTTCCGCAAGACAATCCTCGCCACGATCCGGATGGCGGTGAAGCCCGTCGACCCGGTTGAGTCGAACGGCGCTCCGACTGCGCTGCGTGACCTGACCAGCCTCGGCCTCGCCCCGGTTCCCCGGAGCAAGGGCTACCCAACAGTCAGGAGCGCCACAGGCGGGGTCGACGAGAGCGGCGCCTGGCGAGTCAGGGTCGAGGTGAAGCTGCCGGAACGGGACGATCCGTGGGTGCTTCGTCCGCTGTTACGCTTCGTCACGCGTTCGGGACCCAAACCCGAAGCTCGTTGGGCATCGCTCTCGGCTGAGACGAACTGCGAGATCAGCGGCGACATCCTGGTCTGCTCGGCGAAGGAACGCAACGCCATCTTCACCGGGGTCAGTGATGTGGCCAGCCATCCCACCGCCGGCCGAATGCTGATCGTCGAGGTGGACCTGGTCCAGGCCAAGGACGTCGGCCGATGAAGCAGATCATGCCCTATCCGGTGCTGGCCGGAGCGGTCATAATGACCGTCCGCGAAGTGCGGCTCGACGACGTGGCTCTGCCGTATGGCGTGATCTCGGAACAAGACCATTCCGTCGGACTTCATGCACACGACGGCGAGAACTGGTCTGCCATCCGGCTTGGGCTGCAGGTCGTCGCTCCGCGGCATGAGTTGGACGCCAATCCCTGGTACAGCGTGGCGTTCCTTGGCATCGCCTCGGAGCGAGCCACCAACACCCAAACGGCGGTCAAGTTCATGATGGGCCAGCCGGGCGAGTGGTCCGGCGAGATCGAACTTCACCATGACAACCACCGTGGTCGCGTACAACTCTCCGGACAACTCGTGGCGACGGTGGACGACATCCCCGGCCGCGTGATCGCTACCGTTGAACGGCCCTGGACAGTCGATCTTCGCACTCGTGCCGCGACTCGGGAGGACTCCATCGAGACCCGATGGACCAACTTCGCCGACGATCCGGAGCTGGCGTGGTGTCGCAACGACCCCTGGACGGTCACCACCACGGATCACGTGGCGACCCTGTACTTGAACAGCGGCTTTGACGGCTTGCGTGCCGTACTGGAAAGCACCAAGGCTGTGGATCGTCCCACGCGCGATGTGCTGGCCTCCCAGATAGCCGCGGGCATGTGGACGGCCTTGTTCAGCGAAGCAGCCCAACATGTGGATGGCACCGAATTGCCGAATGGATGGCGTGGACTTGTGCTCCGGCGCATGCTTCCCGACCTTTTCCCCCATCATTCTCAGGAGGACGCGCTCAGGGAGATCCTCAACCGAGGAGTGGGCGGCATCCAGCCCCGGGTTCAGCACGCCGCTGCCAAGCAGGCGCGGTTGCCGCGCAGCCTGGGTGGATTGATTCGATCGCTGCAGAAGGCCGGACGGGAGGAAGAATGAGCACGAAGCTGGGACTGCTGCCGGATGAGTCCGCAGCAGCATTTTTGACCTCCGGCGTACTGGAGAACAGCGAACCGTTGCCGTTTTCCGCGATTGACCGAGCTGCTGAGCCTGCGCGCTGGGACGCGGAGCCGATCCGGCAGCTCGTGAACGAAGCCATGAAGCGCTTCACCCCAGCCGAACGAACCTCTGCCGACGCCTGGGTTGCTCCCGTGCTCCACTCGACATTGCGGCTGACCCGCCGAGAGGCAGCGGACTCCCGGATTTGGAACTATTTGGCAGTACGGCTCGCCCATGATTATGTCTACTGGCGACACTTGAGCCGCGGGAATCCGCCGACTGTGTCGCGAGTCAGATTCTCCGGCCCATTCCATTCGCAGGCATTCGCTCGACTGTGGTGGGCGGCCGAACTTTTCCGCGACGGATCGGATTACCTACCGGTCGTCGTGGCCTGCGGTAATCAGGACATACTCAACACGGTTCTGCGCTTGGACGTGATTCTCCATCGGCCAACCGCACAGGCGATTGTCCGATTGCTGCACACCGGCATAGTTCGGACCGGCCGCCAGGTCAATGCGCTTGCCCGGGCCGCGAACACCGCAGGAAGCACGCTCTCGTATGAGGCACTGGCTCCGGACAACTTTCGAGATCCGGACGCCTATCGGGACTGGATCGAGGACATGGACAACGATTTGGTCTCCTACGATTCCTTGCCGATCGGCCCGTCTGACGGCACGACCCGTGCAACGTCGGTGGTCGCCCTGACCACGCTCTTCAGGCAGATCTATGCCGAGAGCCCGGGTGCCGGAGAAGATACAGACATAGTTCCGAGCATGTGATTCGCCAGGAGATCGCACATTCTCGGCGAATCCGGACTGGGGGTAGCGCATGAGTGAGCGGTTCACCAGCCTGGAAATCGGCGCCGGAGTCGGTGGGCAGGCGCTTGGCTTGGAGCGGGCCGGCTTCGATCCGGTCATGGTGATCGACAACGATCCGCACGCCTGTCGTTCTCTCCACCAGAACAGGCCCGAGTGGAATGTCCTGGAACTCGATTTCAACGACTTCGTCGGCGCCGACTACGGTCTGCACACCGTAGATCTGATCTCCGGAGGCTTGCCCTCGCAGCCCTACTCGGTCGCGGGCAAGCAGCAGGGCACCGAAGATCGCCGAGACCTGCTCCGGGCGGCAGTCTGGCTCGCAACGGAGCTACAACCACGCGCCATCCTGCTGGAGACCACACCCTCACTGCTCATGCCCAAGTTCGTGAGAGTCCGGACGGACGTCGAAGAAGAGTTGAAGCACCTCGACTACGTCTGGTCGTGGATGGTGCTGGACGCCCAGAACTTCGGTGTCCCCCAGACCCGAAAGAGTTGTCTGCTCGTGACGATGAGGCCGGACGACTTCGTCTTCTTCGAGTGGCCCTCACCCGAGGCAGAGGCAGGCGCGACCGTCGGTGAAACCCTGAGGGATTCCATGGCGAGCCGTGGCTGGCCCTACGCGGACGCGTGGGCCTCGCTGGCCAACCGGGTCGCGCCCACCATCGTGGGCGGTTCCAAGAACCACGGCGGTGCCGACCTCGGTCCCACACGAACCAAACGGCTGTGGATGGAGTTGGCGGTCAACGGACACGGCCTCGGCAACGACGTCCCCGCGCCCGACTTCGTGTTCGACCCCTCGCTCGAACGAGATGGAGTCCCCAAACTGACCGTCGAGCAGGTGATGACTCTGCAGGGTCTGCCTGCCGATTGGATCGTCACTGGTGGCAAAACCGCCCGTTACAAGCAGGTCGCGCAGGCATTCCCTCCCCAACTGGCCGAGGCTGTGGGCAAGAAGATCTCCGCCGCATTAGCGCGCGGACCTCGATAAGGTGACGCCCATGACCTCCGGCACATCCAGTCCCTACCGCATCATTGACCTCTTCGCAGGCCCCGGAGGGCTGGATGTGGCGGCGACGTGGTTGGGGCTCCCCGTGATCGGAATCGAGATCGACGACAATGCCTGTCGCACCCGCAAGAAGGCAGGTTTGCGGACGAATCCCGGCGACGTCCGGGACTTCGGCCCCAAGGACTTTCCCGACGAGAACGTCCTCGCCGGCGGGCCACCGTGTCAGACCTATACCGTGGCCGGATCCGGGACGGGGCGTCAAGCACTCGACAAGGTCCTGGCCTTCGCCCGGCGGATGGATGAGGGCGAGGACGTCCGCACCGAACTCGCGAGGATGCCCGATGTACGCACCGGCCTGGTGCTGGAACCTCTTCGGTGGGCGCTGGAGGCAATAGACCTGGATCGCCCATACGAAGTGATCGTCCTTGAGCAGGTGCCTGCGGTCCTTCCGATCTGGGACGCCATGGCCAAAATCCTCAGAACCAGGGGTTACGGCGTAGCCACCGGAGTTCTCCGCACCGAGCAGTTCGGCGTCCCGCAAACGCGTCGGCGTGCTGTTCTGATCGCGCGCTGGGGCACCACCGAGGTTGCGCTTCCACAACCCACCCATCGCGCCTTCAACAAAAGAGTCGCCCGCGAACAAGGCGACTTGATGCTGAAGCCGTGGGTGCCGATGGGCGAGGTTGTTCGGGGTGGGCAGACATTCACCGTCGTCTCCAATTACGGCACTGGCGGCGATCCCAAGGCCCGGGGAAAGCGGACTCACGCGGAGCCATCTGCCACCGTGACCGGAAAGATCTCTCGCAATCGCATCGAGGGAGACGGGTCGCGTTGGGGTTGGCATGAGGCGGGGCAACTTCAAACCTTCCCTTCCGACTACCCCTGGGACGGTGGCGATATCTCCCAGCAAATCGGCAATGCCGTGCCGCCCTTACTTGCGCTTCACATCCTGGAGGCCGCCCTCCAACTGGGCACCGACCTCGAACGCTGGTCAGCCGTCTGCCTGCCTCCATGGACGAAGGCGCTTAGGGGCGTTTCCCACTGAAGGTTGTCGACCGATACGAATCCTGCATGTGAATGAAGTCAACACCGGTCTTCGACTCCAAGGCGGATGATCTCCCGGATGGGCCGCCGGAACGCGCCGAGAGCTTGCCCCTACTTGCCAGAATGGGGCTCGACTCGCCTGGTCGAGTTTGGCCCGAACGTCGCCTTTGACCTGCACGACGGAGCCGATCCTTCGCTAGTCTGGCGCGCCGTACCATCACCTGCCGGCGAGTGTCGGACTCGACGGTCTCTTCTAACCCGAGGCGCCGGCACGTAGCGCCGCGCCCACTTACGCCGACACCGGCCCGAGATGCCCAGCTCGGTGGCGACGCGAGCGTCTATTCGGCCTTCGAACCCCACACGTCAACCCAGAAGGCGTCTGCCGTAGCGTCAGCCGGGCCTCGGTATAGCCCATCGAAGACCTCCGCGCGTTGGTGAAGCGGCCAACTCCATACACCCGGAGGTCTTCTATGTGATCGGCTATTCAGAGCCGCAAGATCTTGTCCATGAGTGCCTAAAGCACCACTGATCAGGGGTGATACTCGGCCTCGATCTTCGCCCGCGCTGCCTCCTCGGGAGTTAGCCACCGTAGGACGATGTCGTCGAACAGGTCTGCGTCGATGCTCTCGTCAATGTCGTCGGGGGCAGCGCCAAGGCGCTGATAGTGAACCTGGGGAAGGGCTGTTGGACCTGGGTCAGCGATCTGAGTGATCACATACCGTGCCGGAAGGTCGTTCTGGGAGTTCAAGGCATGCTCGAACCACATGCCCGGCTGGGGGATCACGCTCTGGGTCACAACCATCATTCTCCGCTGCCGGAGGGGGTTGTGGGAGGCGAACATGCCAGGTCATGGGGTGGTGCGCCAAGTTTCCGCGGGTAACAGTTCCCTCAGAGCATCGGACTCATAATCCGTGGGTCGCTATCGCGTGGTTTGTCGGACTGTGCGGATTAGTTCGAGGAAGAACTGGGCGGTTTGGGTGCGCAGCGCGGGTGGGGTTATGGGCGGACGTGCCTCACGTCATAAGCCCGACCCTTGTCCCTAACTAGGGCGCGATGCCGGTTGCGATAGTGGAATTCGGGACAATTCTGGCTATCCGAGCAGACTTCGGAGTTCGGCGGCTATCAGCCGGGCGGCCTGAGCTTCGGGAGCGCCTCACCAGGCGCTCGGTAGAGCGCCTGGCGAGGGTACTTCTGGTTGCGGCAACCGCGGATGGTAGCGCCTGTCCCCCGACTTGGGCGCCGCCCCGCATAAGGGAGACTACTCTCCGTATAAATTTCGTCGCAACCGGTTATGGAAATCTCCACCTGCGCATGGCCAATTAAGCGGCCAATTGGTGGGGGCTAACGGCGGGGTTGTGCGGGTAACGTGCGGGTTATGGAGATCAGGGCGTGGGATCCGGGCCATGGCGTGTATCCGGCCACGGGGGACTATGTGCACGCGGTCGAGGTTCGTGGGGCTGAGCGGTTGCTGTTTGTGGCGGGGACTATGGGGTTGGATATCGAGGGGCGGCCTGGGGGCACGCTGGAGGAGCAGTTGGGGCTTATATGGTCTAATATTCGGGCGATTCTCGGCAGTGCTGGTATGACGGTGGACAACATCGTTCGGGTCACCAGTTATCTGCGCGATTCGGCCTATGCGGAGGCCAATGCTGCGGCGCGGGTGGAGGCGCTCCGTGGGCGGGCTGTGGCTACCACCGCGATTGTCGCGCGGACGCTGGCTGATGAGTGGCTGGTGGAGGTCGAGGTGATCGCCGCGGGTTAACGCTGTGCGTTACTGCGGCGGGTTGGTGAGGCCTTCGTTGTAGGCGACGGTGAACTTGGGGCCCAACGTTGTGCGTAGGCGCTCGGTGATGCGGTTGACGTCGAAGCGTTCGGCCTCGGGGAGGGGGGCGTCCACCGATAGGCGCAGGGCTGCGGCCTGGCCCAGGAGGTGGGCTCCTTCGGTGGGGGTCTCGGCGGCTCCGGCCAGGCCCTCCAGGGCCAGGGCTATGGCTCTGGGGTCGCCTACTGCTCGGGCTCGGGTCAGGCTTTCCTTGTGGCGGGCTTCGGCGGCCGGGTACGCGCCGCGCATCTCTTCGATGAAGCCCAGTTCGGCGAAGATCAATGCCAGGGCCGCGTCGGAGTCCAGGGCGTGGTCCCAGTCGATCCAGGCCAGTAGGTGCGCCTCCGCCTCGTCCAGGCGGCCCTGGCGGCGGGCGCTCAGGGCCAGGCCCAGGGCGGCGAACTCCTCCCCTACCGTGTAGCCCTGCTCGGCGGACAGGGCCATGGCTCGGGTGTGGAGTGAGTCTGCTTGGTCGAAGGTGCCCTTGAGGAGGGCCAGGCGGCCTAGGAGGGACATTTTGTCGGCTACTTCGGTCCATAGGCCGAGCTCTTCGGACATGCGGAGGCCGTCTCGGTGTACGCGGGCCGCCTCGGCGTAGTCGCCGACGATTTCCGCGTGCCAGGCGACGGCGAACCCGGCGTGGGACTGGCCCCAGCGGTCGCCCAGCTCGGCGAACAGGTCCAGGCTTTCTCGGCCGTGGGCTCGGGCGCGGTCGAGGTCGCTGCGGAGCAAAGCCTGGCGGGCCTGGACTGAGCGGGCGAACGCCGTTCCCCATTGGTCGCCCATGGCGGCGAAGGAGGCGAGGGCGCGGTCGGCGAGCTCTTCCGCGGGCTCCAGGTTGCCGATGCCCAGTTGGGCGGAGGCGAGGAAGGCCTGGGCGCGGGCGAGGCCGGTGAGTGCGGCGAGGTCGGTTTTGGGGCGCGCCACGGGGACCGACGTGACGGCCTCGCCGGTACGCAGGGTGAAGGCGGCCAGCCACGTCCGGGTGATGTCACCGGCGTCGGGGATCTGGGCCAGCCACCTGCGTCCCTCACCGAGCCGTCCACGCAGCACCCAGTACCAGGCCAGCGCGTTGACCAGCCGCTCAGAGGTCTCGTCGGGCGAACTAGCCAACCCAAGCGAACTAGCCAAACCGGGAGGAGTGGCCGGTCCTTGGGAAGTGGCCGGTCCTTGGGAAGTGGCGGGCGCCCGCAAGAAGCCGGTCCTGGGAGAGCCCTGGGGCAGCGGTGTGAGGGCGGCACCGAAGTTGGCCGCCTCGGCGTCCAGTCGCAGCAACCACTGGCGCTGCTCCGGCCCCCGCAGGTACGGCTCGGCCCGCTCGGCCAGCATGAGGTAGTAAGCCCGATGCCGGGCAAGGACCTCCTCGAACTCCCCCGCCTCCCGAAGCCGTTCCTGGCAGTACGCGGCCACGGACTCCAGCAGCCGGTATCGAGGCCCGTCGCCCACCACGACCAGCGACCGGTCCACCAGCCGGGGCAGCACGGAGAGAGCGTCATCGCCGCAAACAGCCTCGGCCGCCTCCAAAGTGCACCCGTCAGCATGTACGGCCAGCCGCCGCAAAACCACCTGCTCAGCAGCCCCGAGCAGCTCCCAGCTCCAGTCGATCATCGCCCGGAGCGTCCGCTGCCGAGGAGGCACATCGTTCCTGGAACCCTCCAGCACCCGAAACCGATCATTCAACCGGGCAGCCAGCTCCCGCACACCAAGAGCCCGCACCCGAGTGGCAGCCAGCTCCAAAGCCAGCGGAATCCCGTCAAGCCGCCGGCAGATGGCAGCGACAGCCTCACCATCCAAGGCAACACCAGGCGCGGCAGCAGCGGCACGAGCGACGAACAACCGCTCGGCATCCTCCTGCGGCAAGGTGGGCACACTGAACAGTTGCTCACCGGCAACCCCAAGCGGCTCCTGCCCAGTAGCCAGGATGCGCAACTCAGGCGCAGTCCGCAGCAGCAGAGCAGCGAGCCGGGCGACGGACGAAGTCACGTGCTCACAGTTGTCCAGCACAAGCAGCATCCGCTTGCCACGCAGAGCCTCAGCCAGCCGCCCAGCCAGATCAGGCCCTTCGTCACGCACACCCAGCGTGGCAGCGACCACCTCGGTCACGGAGGTGGCACCGGCCAGTTCGACGAGCCAGACCCCGTCAGGCTCGGAAGAGGTCAACCGGCCGGCGGTCTCCATCGCCAGCCGCGTCTTGCCGACACCACCAGGCCCGGTCAGCGTCACCAGCCTGGCTTCCCGAAGCAGCCCGACGACGGCGGCCACCGCGTCGTCACGCCCGATGAGGTCGGTCAGCGCGGCAGGCAGGTTGGTACGGCGCGCCGCCCGCACAGGCGCGTCCAGCGAAGCATCCTGCCGCAGAATGGCCTGGTAGAGCCCGGCAAGCTCAGGCCCGGGCTCCAGCCCAAGATCCTCGTCGAGCCGAGCCCGAAGCGCCGCGTAGCTGTCCAGCGCCTCCTTCTGCCGCCCAGCCCGGTAGAGGGCCCGCATGTGGGAGGCGCGGAGCCGTTCCCGAAGGGGATGCCGGCCGACCAGGTCACCGAGCTCGTCGGCGAGCAGGGCGTGCTCGCCCAGTTCCAGCCGGGTCTCGGCGTGGTCCTCCAGCGCGGTCAGCCGCAGCTCCTCCAGGCGGGCGATCTCGGGCCTGGCGAACTCCTCGTCGGCGAAGTCGATCAGCGCGGGCCCGCGCCACAGGGCCAGCGCGTCGGCCAGCAGGGCCGCCTTGGCCTCGGGCGCGCCGGTGCGGGCTTCGGACAGCAGCGCCTGGAAACGTCCGGTGTCGACGTCGCCGGGCTCCACCTGGAGCCGGTATCCGGAGGCGCCGGACACGACGCTCTCCTTGCCGACGATCCTGCGTAGCTGGGAGACGCGGGTCTGCAGGGCTCCGGCGGGGTTGGCGGGCAGCGCGCCGCTCCAGAGCGAGTCGATGAGGCGGTCGGCGGGCACCACCTTGCCGGGGTCGATGAGCAGGTGGGCCAGGAGGGCGCGGACCTTCACCTCAGGCACTCTGACCTGCGCACCTTCCGGTCCCCACACCGCGAGCGGACCAAGTACCCCGAAACGCATGAGCCTCACGGTAGTGGAGCTGGAGAAAACCTGGAGCGCCCGCAGGCACAGTCCACGACATGAACGACGGACACCCGCGGCTGGCGGTGGTCACAGGCTCTGACCACTCGGCGGCCATGTTGATCGCTGAGCGAGCCTGTGTGCGCCACGGCCTGGAGGTCGACGTGATCGATCTTGAGGCCGCGTGCCTGCCGGATCCGGCGCCGGGCCGGGCGTTGGTGCCGCCGGCCGTACACGATCTGATGCCTTGGCTCGCCGCGGCGGAGGGGTTCATGGTGGTCGCGGTACGGACCTGGTCGTTGCGCAAGGCGGTGTTCTGGTGCGCCGGGGCGTGGCGGGGCAAGCCGGTCGCGCTCGTGAGCGATCCGGCGCTGCTGATCCCGTCGGCCGTTGATCGCATGCTTCTCAGACTTCTCAGACAGGAATTCTCATGAACAAGGCTGGACCCCGGCAGTGGTTCGGGCTCTCGATACTTCTGCTGCCCACCGTGTTGCTGTTCCTGGCGATGACGGTGCTCTTCCTGGCCACGCCGCAGATCGCGGCGGACCTGGACCCGAGCGGCGCGCAGCTGTTGTGGATCAATGACATCTACGGCTTTATGATGGCGGGCCTGCTCGTGGCGATGGGCACCGTGGGCGACCGCATAGGACGCAGGAAGGTGCTGTTGTTCGGCGCGGCGGCCTTCGGCGTGGCCTCGTTGCTGGCGGCGCTGGCGCCGAACGCGGAGCTGCTGATCGCGGCCCGCGCGGTGATGGGCGTGGGCGCGGCGGCGGTGATGCCGTCGACGTTGTCGCTGATCAGCAACATGTTCAAGGACGACAGGCAGCGTGGCACCGCGATCGGGCTGTGGGCGGCCTCGATCTCCGTCGGCGTGGCGATCGGCCCGCTGGTGGGCGGGTTGCTGCTGGAGGCGTTCTGGTGGGGCGCGGCCCTGCTTGCGGGCGTGCCGGTGATGGTGCTCGTGCTGGTGGGCGCGCCGTTCCTGATCCCGGAGTACCGCGCGCCGAAGACCGGCGGGCTGGACCCGCTGAGCGTGGTGCTGTCGATGGCGACGCTGCTGCCGATCGTGTACGGGGTGAAGGAGCTGGCCAAGGCCGGTCCGGGCGTGATCTCGCTGGGCACGCTCGCGGCCGGCCTCCTGTTCGGCGTGATCTTCGTGCGCAGGCAGCTGCGGCTGGAGAACCCGCTCCTGGACGTGCGGCTGTTCGCCGACAAGGTCTTCAGCGGGGCGCTGGGCGTGTTCATGCTGAGCGCGGTCGCGCTGGGCGGCGTGTACCTGCTGTTCACGCAGTACCTGCAGCTCGTGGCCGGGCTCTCGCCGCTGGAGGCGGGGCTGTGGATCCTGCCGGCGGCGCTCGCGCTGGTGGCCGTCTCGACGTTGTCGCCGGTCATCGCCCGCAGGGTACGGCCGGCGTACGTGATCAGCGGCGGCGCGTTCCTGTCGGTGATCGGCTACCTGCTGATGACCCAGGTCGGCAGCGTCGCCGGCCTGCCGATGCTGCTCACCGGCTTCTTCGTGCTCTACCCGGGCATCGCCCCGGCGATGGCGCTGAACACCGCCCTGGTGATCGGCTCGGCGCCGCCGGAGAAGGCCGGGGCCGCCTCCGCGGTGAACACCACCGCCAGCGACCTGGGCACCTCTCTGGGCGTCGCAGTGCTCGGCAGCGTGGGCACGGCCGTCTACCGTGCGGCGATGCCCGCCGGGGCCCCAGACACGCTCTCAGGGGCGCTGACGGCCGCCGAGAGCCTGCCGGGCCAGACCGGCGAGGCATTGGTGGCGGCGGCGCGGGCCGCCTACACCGACGGGCTCAACGTGGCGGGCGCGATCGCGGCCGTCCTGGTGGCCGGGGCGATCGTCCTGTCGCTGACGATGCTCAGGAAGGTTCCGGCCTCGAACGCCCCGGCCGCCGACCCCAAGCCCGCGTCCGCCGAGCGCGAGGAGGCACTGGCCGTATAAATCGGGATAAATCGGGATAAATCCCGGAAAGCTCATGAAGCCCGGAGCCGTCAGCTCCGGGCTTCACCGCTGTCCAGGACCGCCAGGATCTCCCCCACGGTCTCGTCCACGCTCAGCTCGCTGGAGTCGATCCAGTGCCCGATGCGCGGCGTCTGCGTCCTCAGCACGTGGTCGAGCTGGGCGACCGTCCAGTCGCCGTAGCCCGTCTTGGGCCGTTCGCGCTCGCGCCGCTCGACGGACTCCCCCGAAGGCGCGAGCACCACGACGTGCAGCGGGCGGCTGCGGATCAGCTTGGTGACGGTCTCCAGCTCCGGCCCCAGCACCACGTCCTGCAGCACCGGCGTGAACCCCGCCTCGAAGTAGCGGTCGGCCACCTCGGCCGCGATCGTGTAGCGCAGGCGGAGCTGGCGGCGCGCCTCATCCGACGGTTCGGAAGACATCTCGACGCGGCCGCCGACCACCATCTTGCGGAAGACGTCGCCGCGCACGTGCGCCGACCTCGGCAGCCGCTCGGCCAGCGCCTGGGCGACCGTGGACTTGCCCGAAGCGGAGATGCCGGTGATCAGAATGACCGCTCTCATGGGGACAGAAGGGTACGCACCCGGTCGGCCCCCACGGCCAGCAGGAGGGTCGGCAGCCTCGGCCCCGTGTCACGCCCGATCAGCAGGTGGTAGAGCAGCGCGAAGAAGGCCCGCTGCGCCTGCTTCAGCTCGGGAGTCGGCTTGGCGTCCACCGGAAGTCCGGCCACGAGCTTCGGCACGCCGTACACCAGCGTGGTGAGGCCCTCGACCGACCAGTGCTCGTCGAGGCCGTCGAGCAGCAGGCGCACCGACGCGGCGCTGTCGTCGTCGAGCGCGTCGAGGCGTTCGGCGTCGGCGCTGTCGCGTACGCGGGTGCGCTGCTCGGCGGGCACCTGCGTGTCCACCCAGCGCTGGGCGCGGTCGAGCCGGGGCCGCACCTCCTCCAGGGCGGCGACGCCGTCGACGTCGGCCAGGATGCGCAGGGTCTGGCGCTCGTCGCCCGTGGTGATGTCGGCGATCGAGGCCAGCGTGCGGTAGGCGACCGGGTGGGGCGTGGCGGGCAGCGCCGCGGCGGCGGTGGAGGTGGCCCGGGTGTGGGCGGCCTTCTCTGCCGGCAGGCCGCCGCCGCCGGTGATCTTGCGGCCGAGCGCGTCCCACTCGTCGTAGAGGCGCTGGATCTCCTGGTCGAAGGCGATCTTGAAGGACTGCTCGGGCTTGCGGCGGGCGTACAGCCAGCGCAGGACCGGGGCCTCCATGATCTCCAGGGCGTCGGCCGGGGTGGGCACGCCGCCCTTGGAACTGCTCATCTTGGCCATGCCGGTGATGCCGACGAAGGCGTACATGGGGCCGATGGGCTGCGCGCCGCCGAAGACCTCGCCGACGATCTGCTCGCCCACGATCCACGCCGAGCCGGGCGAGTGGTGGTCGACGCCGGAAGGCTCGAAGACCACTCCCTCGTACGCCCAGCGCATCGGCCAGTCGACCTTCCACACCAGCTTGCCCCGGTCGTGCTCGGCCAGCCGTACACTCTCGCCGAATCCGCACGCGCACGTGTAGGCCAGTTCGGTGCTCTCGTCGTCGTAGGCCGTGACGGTGGTGAGGTCGCGCTCGCAGAGCGCGCAGTAGGGCTTGTACGGCGAGTAGCGCTCGACGGCCTTGGTCCGGTATTGCTCCAGGATCGCGTCGATCTTGACCCGGTGCTCCATCGCGCGCAGGATCTGCTTGCGGTAGGCGCCGGCGGTGTAGCGCTCGGTCTGGCTGATGGCCTCGACCTCGATGCCGAGCTCGGCCAGCGCGGCGGTCAGCGGCGCCTTGAAGTGCTCGGCCCAGCTGGCGTGCTCGCTGCCGGGCGGCGCGGGCACGGAGGTCAGCGGCTTGCCGACGTGCTCGGCCCAGGACGGGTCGACGCCGGCCGGCACCCGGCGGAAGCGGTCGTAGTCGTCCCAGGACAGCAGGTGCACGCAGTCACGCCCGCGGCGGCGGATCTCGTCGGCGACCAGGTGCGGGGTCATGACCTCGCGCAGGTTGCCCAGGTGGATCGGGCCGGACGGGCTCAGGCCGGAGGCGCAGACGATCGGTTTGCCCGGTGCGCGACGATCCGCCTCGGCGATGACATCGTCTGCGAACTTGGCGACCCAGTCTGCGATCATCGTCCCATTCTGGCAGCCGGGGGCCGCCACACGAGCGTGATCAGGAAGTACAGCAGGCCGCCGAGCACGAGCGCGACGACGACGCCCACGTTGGCCGCGCCGAACGTGCCCGCCCGCATCGACTCGCTCATGAGGAAGCCGACGGCGTTGGCGATGTTCGGGTCGGCTGAGGTGATCAGGCCGAGCCCGGTGACCGAGGCGGCGACGAGCGCGATCAGGCCGGGCCAGTTGAAGGCCGGCCCGCCGGCGCGCAGCAGCCCTTCGTCGTAGCGGCTGCCCCGGCGCCACATGTCGACCAGGAAGACCGCGACCCATGCGGCCATGACCACCCCGATGATCGACAGGAACGCCTGGAAGGTGGCCAGGAAGTTGCCCGAGACGAACAGCAGGTAATAGCCGCCGAGGATCATCAGCACGCCGTCGAACAGCACCGCGAAGTGCCGCTTCACCGGTACGCCCAGCGCCAGCATGGACAGCCCCGACGAGTAGATGTCCATGATCGCCCCCGCCAGGAATCCGCCGATCGCGGCCAGCAGGTACGGCAGCAGGAACCACGTCGGCAGCGCGGCGGCCAGCGCTCCCACGGGATCGGCGGCGGCCGCTTCGGCCAGCTTGGGGTCGCCACCGGCAAGCAGCACGCCGAACACCAGCAGGACCATCGGCGGCAGCGCGCCGCCCAGCGTGGTCCAGAGCGTGATGGCCGAGCCCTTGGAGCGGGCGGGCAGGTAGCGGGAGTAGTCGGCGCCGCAGTTGACCCAGCCGAGTCCCAGCAGGGTCATCGCGAAGATCACGCCGCCCGCCCAGGCTCCGGGTCCGCCGGTCGAGGGCAGCGAGACGCCCAGCTTGGGCAGCATGAGCGCCATGTAGACGACCGTCAGCACGATGAAGGCATAGGTCAGGTATTTCTGGACGGTCATGATCATGGCGTGGCCGTACACGCCGACGGCGATCGTGACCAGGGCGGCGACCACGAAGCAGATCGCCAGCGCGCTCGTCTGGCCGAGACCCGGCGCGAGCCGGGTCAGGATGGCGGCGCCGCCCTGCGCGGAGAGCGTGACCAGTACGGTCTCCCAGCCGACGTTCGAGACGTAGGACAGCAGCGCGGGCAGCTTGTTGCCCTGCACGCCGAACGCGGCGCGGCCGAGCGTCATCGTCGGCACCCCGGACCGGGCTCCGCCGATGGCCACGAGGCCGACCAGCCCGAACGAGAGAAGGTAGCCGAGCGCCCCGGCGGCGATCGCGGGCACCACGCCGAGCCCGAGCCCGACGATGTAGACGCCGAAGGCGATGCCGAACAGGGACAGGTTGGCGGCCGCCCAGGGCCAGACCAGGTCGAAGGGTTTGCCGTGCCGCTCTTCCGGCGGCACCGCGTTGATGCCGTTGCGCTCGACGGTCATCGTCATAGGCGGAGATTACAACCGCGTGTTCTGGTCGTGCAGGAGGAGCCAGGCGTCGCCGACACGGGTGAAGACCAGGCTGACGAGGTTGCGGGCGTGGTAGTCGCCCTCGTGGTAGTCGGCCTCGTAGACCGAGACCAGGGTGCCCTCGGTCTCCTTTTCCCAAATCCGGCACATTTTCTGTGTCCAGTCAAGCTCGGAAAACCACTCGCGGTGGAACTCCAGGACGGCCTCGCGGCCTTCGAGCGTCTTGCCGTTGGGGAGGACCACGATCACGTCGTCGTGCAGGGTCTCCGCGTATGCCTCCAGATCACGGCCGGCGATGGCTGCCAGGTGCGCTTCTATCGTTTTCTGGGCAGAAATCATGATCTAAGGTTATAGATCCTTTGCACGTGCAAGGCAATGTCAAGCCGCCTGCAGGCACCTGGGGAGACCTTGCTCACATGAAGCTCTCCGCCAGCATCACCGTCGTGGTCCCGGCAATGAACGAAGCCGAGAACCTGCCCCACGTCTTCGCGACGCTGCCCTCCTGGATCGACGAGGTCATCCTGGTGGACGGCAACTCGACCGACGACACCGTCGCGGTCGCCCGCAGGCTCCGTCCCGACCTTCACGTCGTCACCCAGACCGGCCGAGGCAAGGGCAACGCCCTCATCGCCGGGTTCGCCGCCGCCAAGGGCGACATCATCGTCATGATCGACGCCGATGGCTCGACCGACGGCCGCGAGATCGGCCTGTTCGTCGAGGCCCTGATCGAGGGCGCCGACTTCGCCAAGGGCTCGCGCTACGTGCCCGGCGGCGGCTCCAGCGACATCAGCGTGGTGCGCTCGTTCGGCAACCGGGTCCTGACCGGCCTGACCAACATGCTCTATGGAACGCGCTACACCGACCTCTGCTACGGCTACAACGCGTTCTGGGCCAGGCACCTCGACGCGATGGCGCTCGACTGCGACGGTTTCGAGATCGAGACGCTGATGAACGTGCGGGCCTCCCAGGCCGGTCTGCTCATCCAGGAAGTGCCGAGCCACGAGCACTGCCGCATCCACGGCGAGAGCAATCTGCACGCCGTGCGCGACGGCTGGCGCGTGCTGAAGACGATCCTGCGCGAGCGCAACCGGGGTCTGGTCGCCGCTCCGGCGCCTAGTAGCCTCGGATCATGCGCTATATCGTGATCGGCGCCGGCGCCGTTGGCGGCACCATCGGGGCCAAGCTCTTCCAGGGCGGCCATGATGTGCTGCTGATCGCCCGCGGCGCCCACTACGAGTCCCTCCGCGCGAGCGGCATGAAGCTGATCTCCCCGTCCGGCTCCGAGACGCTGAACATCCCGGTGTCCGACGGCCCCGTCCCCACCGGCGACGACGACGTGATCGTCCTGGCGACCAAGTCGCAGGACACCGTCGCCGCCCTGGACCCGTGGTCGCGCGACCTGCCGGTCGTGCTGGCCCAGAACGGCGTCTGCAACGAACCTGTCGCACTGCGGAGGTTCGAGAACGTTTATGGCATGTGCGTCTGGCTGCCCGCCCTGCACCTGGAGCCGGGCGTCGTCATCTCGTACGGCACGCCGCACCCCGGCATGCTGCACGTCGGCCGTTATCCACAGGGTGTGGACGAGCTGGCGACCCGGGTGACCGACGATCTGACCCAGAGCGGGTTCGTGGCGCGGGCCGTACCGGATGTGATGCGCTGGAAGCACGGCAAACTGCTCGGCAACCTCGGCAACGCGGCCGAGGCCCTGTGCGAGCCCGGCGGCTTCGGCGACATCCGGCAGCAGGCCAGGACCGAGGCGATGGACCTGCTCGACGCGGCCGGGATCGCCTTCACCACCCAGGACGACGAACGGCGCCTGCGCGGCCACCTCGTGGACCTCGCCCCGATCGACGGCGTCGTCAGAGGCGGCGGCTCCTCGTGGCAGAGCCTGGCCAGAGGCGCGGGCAGCATCGAGGCCGACTACCTCAACGGCGAGATCGTGCTGCTGGCGCGCGAGCTCGGCCGGCCCGCGCCGGTGAACGAGGTGCTGCAGCGCGAGGCCAACCGGGCGGCCCGCGAGAAGCTGCCGCCCGGCTCGATGCCCGTGGCCAAGCTTCAGGCGCTCATCGACGAGCGTTCCGCAGCCGTATCCCGCTGAACTCCAGCGTGCTGGCGGTGACCTCGTTCCAGAACGGCCAGAGGTTGTCCAGCACGCGTAGCTGGATCCCCGCCTCCTCGTGCAGGTCGATGAGGTCGGTGACCGGCTCGGGCGGGCCGAGTGGCAACACGGGGACCTGGGCCACGACCGCGTGCGGCGGGTCGCCGATGGGCTGGAAGGGGTCGGCGGGCAGGCGGTAGGCGAACAGCCGGACCTCCATGATCGCCTTGAGCCAGGCGTACTCGATCGCGTGCACCCGATCGCCGCTGCCCACGCCGATGATCCGCTCGGCGTCGCGCTCGGTCGTGCGCTCGCCCTTCCACGCCATCGCCCTCGGGCAGTCGCGCGGGAACCAGTAGTCGGGACAGCGCTCCGGGCCGACGGCCCAGACGTATGACTCCCGTTGTGTCGAGGTCTTCGCGACATGCGGCACGAACTGCTTGATTGTCGGGTCTTCCGAGAAGTGCAACACCTGTCCTGGTCCGGGTCTCATGTAACCATCCTGATGGTCTGACCGGCCGAAAGCCTCGCGACACGGCAGGGGGCCCGCATATCCCCGCCCTGTCGGGGCAGTGCGACGGTCGAGGTGAGTTCACATGATCGTTTTGGGTCTTGTCCTAGTCCTGATCGCAACGGGCGCGATCGTGGTCGCGTCGATGGAGCCGAGCGCGACCGCCACCGACGCCTCCTTCAGCGTCTTCGGCTACGGCTTCGCGCCGAACCATCTGGAGATGTTCGTCGCGGGGGCCGCCGTCGCGGCCGTCCTGCTGCTGGGCATCGCGATGGTCAACTCCGGCTCCCGCCGCGCGGCCAAGCGCCGCAGGGCGCTGCGGCACAACCGCTCCGAGGCCGTCCGGCTGGAGGAGGAGAAGCGCGAGCTCGAACGCAAGCTGGAGCGCGAGCGCAGCTCCGAGGACCAGTTGGTCGCCGGGGCACCGGCCCAGCGCAGGCCGGAGGATCGTCCGGCATAGCCCCATTTATCCAGGGATTTATCCGGGTGTTCGGTGTATCGTGCGAGGCGCTCTCATCGTGCACCCGGAGGTCGGATGCCCCCCCAGCGTGGCCGCCCCATTGCGCTCAAGCTCCTCATCCTGCTTTTCGTCCCGCTCATCTCGCTGGTGGGCCTGTGGGCGTTCGCGGCGGGACTGACCGGTGGCGACGGTCTACGCCTCCTGGAGATCAACAAACTGGTCACCAACCTGTCCGACCCGGCCGAGCAGGTCGTCGTCCAGCTCCAGCAGGAGCGGCACCTCTCCGTCCAGCACGTCTCGGGCGAACGGCAGAGCGCGCAGGTGGCCAAGCAGCGGGGGCTGACCGACCGGGCGCTGACCCGCTTCCACCGGCTCGCCGCCGAGCAGCGGGACCTGTCCCCCGAGATGGACACCCAGCTGCGCGGCCTCAACACCGCGCTGGAGCAGCTGCCCGACATCCGGCGCATCACCTCAGGCGGCGCCCCCCGCGCCCTCGACGTGATCATCGGCTACAACCGGATCGTGGACGCGCTCTACCGTCTGCACGACGCCATGGTCCTGGTCCCCGACACCTCGCTCTACCGGCAGGCGCACGCCGTCACCATGCTCGGCGAGGCCAAGGAACTGCTCGCCCGCGAACGGGCCATGGTCGTGGTCGTCCTGGCCGCCGGCAAGGTCGGCGACGCCGAGCGCGAGGCGTTCACCGGGATGGTGGCGACCCGGCGGCTGCTCTACACCCAGGCGCTGGCCCAGCTCGATCCCGGGCTGCGGCTGCCGTACCAGAGCCTGACCCAGGGCCCCGCCTACCGTGAGTTCCTCGAACTCGAGGACCTCCTGCGCGGCCAGGCCACCGTCAACGGCCTGCCGGCGGGCGCGGCCACCTGGCCCACAGACGCCGACAACCTGTGGGCCGCGGTCGAGCGCAACCAGACCTTCGCCGTCCAGGGCATCGTGGCCCGCGTCAACCCGGCCGCCAACGCCATCCTGCTCAAGATCGGCATCGCCGGCGGCGTCGGGCTGCTCGCCGTCATCGCCTCCATCGCGCTGTCCCTGCGCTTCCGCCGCCGCCTCGTGCGCGAGCTCGCCGCCCTCCGCGCCGCCGCCGCGGAGCTGGCAGAGGTACGGCTGCGCGGCCTCGTCCAGCGGCTGAAGGCCACCACGACCCAGGCGCCGGAACCGGTCCAGGTCATCCCGCTGGAGGTCGCGGCCAACACCTCAGAGGTGCGCGACATCATGCAGGCGTTCAACAGCGTGCAGTCCACCGCGGTGGAGGCCGCCGTCGGCCAGGCCAGGCTCCGCCACGGCGTCAACCAGGTCTTCGTCAACCTCGCCCGGCGCAACCAGTCGCTGCTGCACCGCCAGCTCCTCCAGCTCGACGGCATGGAGCGCGGCGCGGAGGACCCCGAGGCGCTGGCCGACCTGTTCAAGCTCGACCACCTGACCACGCGCATGCGCAGGCACGCCGAGAGCCTGATCATCCTGTCGGGACAGGCGCCGGGACGCGGCTGGCGCAACCCGGTCCCGATCCTCGACGTGCTGCGCGCCGCCGTCGCCGAGGTGGAGGAGTACCAGCGGGTGGAGATCCTCCAGCCGCCGCCGCTCGCGCTGTCCGGCGCCGCGGTCACCGACGTCGCCCACCTCGTCGCCGAACTGGTCGAGAACGCCACGCTCTTCTCCCCGCCGCAGACCCGCGTGGACCTGCGCAGCACGACCACGCCGCACGGGCTGACCATCGAGATCGAGGACCGCGGCCTCGGCCTGCCGCGCGCCGAGATCGACGAGCTCAACGCGCGGCTGGAGGAGACGCCCGAGTTCGACCTGGCGCAGAGCGACCGGCTCGGGCTGTTCGTGGTGGCTCGGCTGGCGGCCAGGCACGACATCAGGGTCCGGCTCGGGCCCTCGCCGTACGGCGGCCTGACCGCCCTCGTCGCCCTGCCCTCCGGGCTGCTGCACGAGCACGCGCCACTGGTCAGCCGCTGACCTTGAACGTCAGCCGCTGACCCGGAGCGTCAAGCCGGTGACCTTGGCCGCCCTGCCGGTCTTCGCGTCGTTCGATGTCACAGCTGGACGAACGGGTCGGGGAAGTGCGACGTGGCGAGCAGCCTGTGCTCCGCGCGGACCCGGGCCACCTGCTCCAGCCGGGTCTCGGCCGCCAGGTCGGAGTCGTCGTCGTAGACGTAGCGGATCGACGGGTCGGCGAGCTGCACCGGGTGGTGGAGGATGTCGCCGAACACGGTGACGCCTTCGGTCTCGACGATCTGGTGGCCGGCGGTGTGGCCGGGCGTCAGCCGTACCCACTGGCCGGGTGAGAGCTGTGTGTCGCCGTCGACGACGTGCAGGCCGTCACCGAGCGGATCGAGCACGGCGGCCCTGATCGTGTCGGAGACGGCCTCGACCTCGGCGCGCTGGACCACGTGACGGGCGTTGGGGAAGACGGGCGTGCCGCCGTTCACCGAGCCGCCACAGTGGTCGCTGTGCAGGTGCGTGATGACGACCGTGTCCACGTCCTCGGGCGCGGCGCCCGCGGCGGACAGTTCGGCAAGCAGGCGGCCGGGCACCGGCGCCCAGACCGCGGCGGGCGAGTCTGCCGCGCCGATGCCCGTGTCCACGAGCGTGAGCTTGCCGTCCCGCCCACGCAGCAGGTAGCAGTGGAAGTGCAGGGTCCACAGGCCCTCGTCGGCGGGAGCGCCGAGGAAGGTCTCCAGGAACGGCAGGCGGAGAGCCGGGCCCATGGGGCCGATCGCGTCGCACAGCGGTGTGATCTCGACGCCTGCCACGGTCGTCGATGGGTGAGGCATCCGCCCAGATTAGGGCTAAGCGGCCACCGGGTGCCGGGTGACGTAGTCGTTCTCCAGGTCCGCGGCGTAGACGGCGCGGCAGCATGTGGAGCAGCGGTACATGATCGGGCCCTCGTCGAGCTCGGTCTGACACCTCGGGCACTGGGTGCTGGTCATGATGGGTCCCCCTAGGACGTTCTCTCACATCTATGTAAGCCTCAGCGGATTGCAGCGGCCCTGCAGCCCGCTTGACACGTTCTACGCCGTTGTGCTTCACACCTGGGGGGCGAACAAGCGAAGACCCCCCGGGAATAGCACCGAAGGGCTAGACGTTCTGGGGACCGAAGCGTGTGATACGTTTCGAGCAGCGTCGAGCTCATGGCTCCGCTGCACTCCCCTTTCGGTGGCCCCGCCCGTGTTGAGGGTCCGGCCCACCGTCTATCAACACCTTAGCCGACCCTGCGTCGGCATGCCCTCAAGGAGGGTCATCATGTCTGTTCAAACCATCCCCCAGCAGCGGTCTCAAGCCCCCGCACGACAGGTCACCGGCCTGCTCGACATCCGCGGGAAGACCGCCCACATCGGCGATCTGCGCATCGCCGCCGACCGGGCTCATCAGCTCGGACTGCGCCACGGTGACCAGGTCGTCGCCGTGTCGTCCGGCGGCAAGCTGACCTCCGTCGAGAGCGTCAACGGCCGCGCCGACTGGCGCGAGCGTCCGCACTTCGCCGACCTCACCCCCATCCATCCCACGGAACGGCTCGCCATCGAGACCGACTCCCTGACCACCCGCGTCATCGACCTGTTCGCGCCCATCGGCAAGGGGCAGCGCGGGCTCATCGTGGCGCCGCCCAAGGCCGGCAAGACCATGGTCCTGCAGGCGCTGGCCGCGGCCGTCACCGCCAACCACCCCGAGGTCCACCTCATCGTGCTGCTCGTCGGCGAGCGCCCGGAAGAGGTGACCGAGATGCGCGCCACGATCGCCGGCGAGGTCTACTCCTCGACCTTCGACCATCCCGACCGCGAGCACACCGCGGTGGCCGAACTCGCCATCGAGCGCGCCAAGCGCCTGGTGGAGCAGGGCCGGGACGTGGTCGTGCTGCTCGACTCGCTGACGCGGCTCGGGCGGGCGTACAACAACCTCTCGCCCGGCACCGGGCGCGTGCTGACCGGCGGGCTGGCCGCCGCCGCCCTCTACCCGCCCAAGCGCTTCTTCGGCGCCGCGCGCAACGTGCTCGACGGCGGCTCGCTCACCATCCTCGCCACCGCCCTGGTCGGCACCGGCTCCAGGCTGGACGACAGCCTGTACGAGGAGTTCAAGGGCACCGGCAACAGCGAGATCCACCTGACCAGGGACCTGGCCGAGAAGCGCCTGTTCCCCGCGGTCGACCTCGACGCCTCCGGCACACGCCGCGAGGAGATCCTGCTCGACGGCCGGGAGCGGCAGATCGTGTGGAAGCTGCGCCGCATGCTCACCTCGCTCGACCGCGGCAAGGGCACGGAACTGCTCATCGACAAGCTCCGCGAGACGCCCTCCAACGCGGCCTTCCTCCTCCAGGCCGCCGCCTCCTGAGGTCCACAATGGACGGATGCTCGCCGACGCCGTCCCGTACCTCGTCTGCCCCGTCTGCAGGGGCGCCTTCGAACTGCTGCCGGGCACGGTGCGGTGCGCCTCCGGTCACGCCTTCGACATCGCCCGCCAGGGGTACGTGAGCCTGCTGACCGGCTCGAAGCCGCCGGGCACCGCCGACACGCCCCAGATGGTCGCCTCCCGGGAGGCGTTCCTGGGCGCGGGCCACTACGCGCCGCTCGCCGGCGAACTGGCCTCGATCTGCTCCGGCGCCTCGGTAGTCGTGGACGCGGGGGCCGGGACCGGCTACTACCTCGCACGGGCGCTGGGCCCCTCCGCGATCGGGATCGCCTTCGACGTCTCCAAGCACGCGGTGAAGCGGGCCGCCCGCGCGCACGAGCGGGCCGGGGCGTTCGTCGGTGACGTGTGGCAGCCGCTGCCGATCGCCGACGGCGTCGCCGACGTGGTGCTGGACGTGTTCGCGCCGCGCAACGGGCCGGAGTTCGCCCGCGTCCTGCGCCCGGACGGCCGGCTGGTCGTGGTGACACCGGCGAGCGGGCATCTGCGGCCGCTGGTGGAGGAGCTGGGGCTGCTCACGGTCGACGAGGACAAGCGCGAGCGGGTGGCGCGCAGTCTTCCGGATTTCACTCTGGCCGGACAGAGCACGCTCGCCTACGATCTTGAGCTGGGCCCGGACGAGGTCGCGGAAGTCGTCCGCATGGGCCCGAGTGCCTGGCATCTGGAGGATGATGTTCTCCGGGCCAGGATTTCCCGGCTCTTCGCTGAGAAAAACCTGGGGAAAGTGTCAACCCAAGTGGCATTTGAACTGTCTATCTTCGTGACAGGACCACGATCAAGGGCCGTTCCTTGACGGACATATGCGACCCGTGTTACTGATGGGGTATTTAGTCCGAAATTCCCCCACATTCCTCAAGTATTTCCGCGACACAGGCGCAATACTGGACGCCAACCGCGCCCGGGAAGCGCGCGGTGCCAGAGGGAGGGGACGCACCGGATGAAGGCGGAGGAACGCTGGCAGGCCAGGTTCCGGGCGCCGAGAATGACGTTGCCCACGTGGGCGCGCCAGGCCCCGAACCGCTCGATCTACAGGAGCAACGCCACCGGAACCTGGGAGCTCTACGCCTGGGACCGCACCGCCGGAGTCACCCGCCAGGTCACCGAGCAGCCCAAAGGCACCGCCCACGCCGCCATCGACCCCACCGGCCAGTGGATCTACTGGTTCGCCGACCCCGAGGGCGACGAGCTCGGCGGGTGGATGCGGCAGCCGTTCAACGGCGGGCCCGACGAGCCCGTCGACCCGTCCATCCGCGCGGGCCACCCCGGCGGCATCATGCTCTCGGCCACCGGCGCCGCCGCCATCAGCCTCGCCGGCGAGGGATCGTTCCGCATCCACCTGGTCCAGCCCGGCGAACCCACCACGCTCCTCTACGAGCACACCGAGGCCGGCTGGGTCGCCGACATCTCACTCGACGGCTCCCTCATCGCCATCAACCACGGCGAGTACGGCGACTTCCGCCGCCCGGCCCTGCGCGTGGTGCGCCCCTGCGGCGACACGGTCGCCGAACTCTACGACGGCCCCGACAAGGGCGTGGTCGGCCTCAGGTTCGCGCCCATCATGGGCGATCGCCGCCTGCTCACGCTCCACGAGCGCCGCAGCCGCCACGAGCCCCTGGTCTGGGACCCGGCCTCCGGCGAGCAGCGCGAGATCTGGCTCAAGGACCCGGGCGACCTCAACGCCGAGTGGTACGCCGACGGCCGCGCCCTGCTCATCACCCGCGAGGAACGCGCCCGCAGCTACCTCCACCGCTACGACCTGGGCGGCGGCGGGCTCACCCCGATCGAGACGCCGCACGGCGTGATCGACGAGGCGGCACCGCGCCCCGGCGGCCACGTGGAGTACTCATGGTCGAGCGGCTCACGTCCGCCCGTGGTGCGTTCCAGCAACGGGCAGGTCGTGATGAACCCCGCCGGTCCTCCCGCGCCGCCCAGCGTCCCGGTCGAGGACATCGACGTCGACGGCCCCGGCGGCCGCATCCACGCGCTCATCTCCCGCCCGGAGAACGGCGCCGCGCCGTACCCGACCGTGTTCCTTCTGCACGGCGGCCCGACCGCGCAGGACCGCGACTCCTACTCGCCCGAGGTCGCCGCGTGGGTGGACTCGGGCTACGCGGTGGTGCGGGTCAACTTCCGCGGCTCCACCGGCTACGGCACCGCCTGGCGCGACGCCCTGCACGGCGACGTCGGGCACATCGAACTGGCCGACGTCGCGGCCGTGCGCGAGTGGGTGGTGACGCGCGGCGTAGCCGACCCGGAGCGGCTGGTGCTCTCCGGCACCGCGTGGGGCGGCTTCCTGGCGCTGCTCGGCATGGGCATCCAGCCCGACCACTGGCGGGCCGGCATCGCCGCGGTCCCGATCGCCTGCCACCAGACCTGCTACGAGGACGAGACGGAGAGTCTGCGCGCCTACCAGCGCTCGCTGTTCGGCGGCTCCCCCGACGAGCAGCCGGAACGCTACACGGCCAGCTCGCCCATCACCTACGTGGACCGGGTGAAGGGGCCCGTGCTGATCCTCGCGGGCGAGAACGACACCCGCTGCCCTTTGCGGCAGATAGAGAAGTACGTGGCGAAACTCGCCGAGCACGGGCGCGAACACGAGATCTACACCTATGACGCGGTGCGCGGCTCACTCGTGGTGTCGGAGCGCATTGCGCAAATGGCACTCCAGTTGGATTTCGCCCGGAAACACACTCAGCATTAGGCCTGACATAAAAGAGTCAGCGCGCACGCAGGACCAGGATGGCCAAGTCGTCGGCGCTGGGCTCCGGGGCGTAGTCCGCCGCCGCGCGGCGAATGCGCTCGGCCACCGCCCGCGCCGACAGCCCCACGCACTCCGCCAGCAGCTTGGCCAGCCCGCCGCCGTCGTCCAGCAGCCGTCCGCCGCTGCGGCGCTCCGTCACCCCGTCCGTGACCGCCAGCAGCACGTCGCCGTGGTCGAGGTGGATCAGGTCGGCCTCGAACTGCACCTCGGGGAAGACGCCTAGCAGCGACTGCGGCGTGGTCACCGACTCCACGACGCCGCTCGGCTTGAGGCGCAGCGCCTCGGGGTGGCCGGCCGAGACCAGGCGTACCTCCAGGCCGCTCGGCGTCGGCGAGATGTCGCCGTGGAGCAGCGTGAGGAAGCGGGCCCGCTCCCCCTCCTCCAGGATCGCCTGGTTGAGCCGGCCCAGGACGGCGGCCACGCCGTAGCCTTCGCGGGCGAGCAGGCGCAGCGTGTGGCGGGCCAGGCCGGTGACCGCTGCCGCCTCGGGGCCGGTGCCGCAGACGTCGCCGATGGCGAAGCGCCAGGAGTCCTCGGCCGCGAACAGGTCGTAGAAGTCGCCGCCGACCTCGTTGGCCTCGCCGGCGGGCTCGTAGACGACGCCGTAGTCGAGGCCGGGCACCTCGGGCTCGTTGGGCGGCAGGAGGCTGCGCTGCAGGGCCCGGTTGGCTGCGGCCTGCTGGGCGTAAAGGCGGGCGTTGTCCATCGCGAGCGCGGCGCGGCGGGCGATGTCGTCGGCGAACTGCACGACCTCGTCGGTGAAGCGGTCGGAACGGCCCAGGCACATCATGCCGAGCTGGCGGCCACGCGCGGTGAGCGGGACGGCGAGCACCTGCGAGCCGTCGAGGTGCACGGTCGAGGTGGCGCGCGTGTCGGCCTCGTCGATGCCGATCCCGGCGAGCTCCTCGCGCAGCCCGTCGATGCGGGCCTCGTCGGCGTGCCACAGGTACGCCAGCCGCAGCGGCCCGACCGCCCCGTCGGTGGTGTAGACGCCGCACCAGCTCGCCAATCTCGGCACGACGATCTGGGCGATGATCGCGGGCACCATGTCGGGGTCGAGCGTGCCGGCGAGAAGGTCGCTGGCGTCGGCCAGGAAACCCAGCCAGTGGGGGCCCCGGGAGGTGTCCTCCGACCATTCGGCCGCGACTCTCTCCGAGGAACCCGGTAGCGTGAGCCTTGCCCAATGGATACGGGAATCGCCCGCGAAGGTGATCCCCCACTCCTCCACCTCGACCGAAGGACCCTTCGGGTCGGCCTGGGGAGCCGTGCGCTGCCGCAGCTCGACCTGCACCGCGTCGCCGAAATGTTTCCAGATGACCTCGAACGGCTCGTCCGCGACCTGAGCTGCCAGCTCACCGGCGATCTGCTCCGCGTCCGGGAGCACGGCGGCGACCGCCCAGGCGGTCATCACCTCGAGAGTGAACCTCCTGGCCGCGGGCACGGCTGACTCACCCGGCGCGAACGTCGCGGCGAGCAGCGCGTGGGGAGATGAAGTCATCCCACCGTGCCTACCACAATTACCGTTGACATGGGGTAAATCCAAGGACAGGACTACGAGCTACTCATCGTGACAGACTTGAATCACTCGCGGCGGCACCCCGGGAGTGAAGGAG
This sequence comes from Nonomuraea endophytica, assembly GCF_014203235.1. Lineage (GTDB taxonomy): Bacteria > Actinomycetota > Actinomycetes > Streptosporangiales > Streptosporangiaceae > Nonomuraea > Nonomuraea endophytica. The sequence continues at coordinate 1,165,814 of NZ_JACHIN010000001.1, forward strand.
GCCCCATGACCACGGCCAAGATCGCGCCGAATCCGGAGGAGAGGACCTACACCGAGTCGGACCTAGTACCGATCTTGGAGACCCTCTTCTCCTGGCGCGACGGCGACTTCCGACGTCGTGTCCCGCATGCTCCCGCGGGCATCCTCAGTGAGGTGCGGCTGCTGCTCAACGAGGTGGCCGACCGGCGCGAGCATCTGGCCAACGAGCTCGTGCGCGTCCGCAAGGAAGTGGTCAAGGAGGGCCGGTTCGGGGAACGGCTGACGCCGGGCCCCGGCGTCGGGGCCTGGGCCGAGAGCGTTGAGTCCGTCAACATGCTGATCGACGCGCTGGTGAGCCCGGTCAGCGGCGCCGCCGACGTGATCGACGCCGTCGCCAAGGGTGACCTGTCGCGGCGCATCGACCTCGACCGCTCGGCCAGAGGCGAGGTGCGCAGGCTGGGCAAGGCCATCAACGGCATGGTCGACCAGCTCGCGCTGTTCAACTCCGAGGTGACCAGGGTGGCCCGCGAGGCGGGCACCGAGGGCCGGCTGGGCGGCAGCGCGAACCTGCGCGGCATGTCGGGAAGCTGGCGCGACCTCACCGAGGCCGTGAACACGATGTCCTCGCGCGTGGCAGCGCAGGTGCGCGACATCGCGGTGGTGACCACCGCGGTGGCCAAGGGCGACCTGAGCCGCAAGGTGACGGTCGACGCGGTCGGCGAGATGTTCGAGCTGAAGAACACCGTCAACACGATGGTCGACCAGCTCTCGGCGTTCGCCGAAGAGGTGACCCGAGTCGCCCGCGAGGTCGGCACCGAGGGTCAGCTGGGCGGCCAGGCGCAGGTGAGCGGCGTGTCCGGGGTCTGGAAGGACCTCACGGACAACGTCAACTTCATGGCCAACAACCTGACCTCCCAGGTCCGCAGCATCGCGACCGTGGCGACGGCGGTGGCGCAGGGCAACCTGTCCAAGAAGATCACCGTCGACGCCGAGGGCGAGATCCTGGAGCTCAAGGAGACCATGAACACCATGGTCGACCAGCTCTCGTCCTTCGCCGACGAGGTGACCAGAGTCGCCCGCGAGGTCGGCACCGAAGGCAAGCTGGGCGGCCGGGCCGAGGTCAAGGGCGTCTCCGGCGTCTGGAAGGACCTCACCGACAACGTCAACTCGATGGCCAACAACCTGACCTACCAGGTGCGCAACATCGCCCAGGTCACCACGGCCGTCGCCAACGGCGACCTGACCCGCAAGATCGACGTGGACGCCCAGGGCGAGATCCTGGAGCTGAAGTCGACCATGAACACGATGGTCGACCAGCTCTCGTCCTTCGCCTCCGAGGTCACCCGAGTCGCCCGAGAAGTCGGCACCGAGGGCCAACTCGGCGGCCAGGCCCAGGTACGCGGCGTGTCCGGGGTCTGGAAGGACCTCACCGAGAACGTCAACTTCATGGCCAACAACCTGACCTCCCAGGTGCGGCAGATCGCCGCCGTTTCCTCCGCTGTTGCCCAGGGCAACCTGTCCAAGAAGATCACCGTCGACGCGCAGGGCGAGATCCTCCAGCTCAAGGACACCCTCAACACGATGGTCGACCAGCTCTCGTCCTTCGCCGACGAGGTGACGCGAGTCGCCCGCGAGGTCGGCACGCAGGGCCAGCTGGGCGGTCAGGCGCGGGTGCAGGGCGTGTCCGGTGTGTGGAAGGACCTCACCGACAACGTCAACTTCATGGCCAACAACCTGACCTACCAGGTGCGCAACATCGCCGAGGTCACCACCGCCGTCGCCAACGGCGACCTGACCCGCAAGATCGACGTGGACGCCCAGGGCGAGATCCTCGCGCTCAAGACCACCATCAACCGGATGGTCGACCAGCTCTCGTCTTTCGCCTCCGAGGTCACCCGAGTCGCCCGAGAAGTCGGCTCGGAAGGCCGCCTCGGCGGCCAGGCCCGCGTCGAAGGCGTCGAAGGCACCTGGAAGCGGCTGACCGAGTCCGTGAACGAGCTGGCCGGGAACCTCACCACGCAGGTACGCGCCATCGCCACCGTGACCAGCGCCGTGGCCCAGGGGGACCTGACCCGCTCCATCGCCGTCGAGGCGCAGGGCGAGCTGGCCGAGCTCAAGGACAACGTCAACTACATGGTGGCCAACCTCCGCGAGACCACCCAGGCCAACCAGGAGCAGGACTGGCTCAAGTCGAACCTGGCCCGCATCTCCCGGCTCATGCAGGGTCACCGCGACCTGTTCGAGGTGGCCAAGCTGATCATGAGCGAGCTGACGCCGCTCGTCTCCGCCCGCTACGGCGCCTTCTACGGCCGCGCCCCGGAAGGCGAGCACGACCTCGTCCTCATCGGCGGCTACGGCGTCCGCCCCGACCGCGGCCCGAGGCAGAAGTTCGCCATCGGCGAGGGCATGGTCGGCCAGGCGGCGGCCGAGGGCAGGCACATCATCCTCGACAACGTGCCGGCCGCCTTCATCACCATCGACAGCGGCCTGAGCTCCTCCACGCCAGCGCAGATCGTGGTGCTGCCGATCCTGTTCGAGAGCCGGGTGCTGGGCGTGCTGGAGCTGGCCTCCTTCACCCCGTTCGGCGAGGTCCACCTCGACTTCCTCACCCAGCTCGTCGAGACCATCGGCGTCACGATGAACACCATCATCGCCAACTCCCGCACCGAGGACCTCCTCACCGACTCCCAGCGCCTCACCCGTGAGCTGCAGGAGCGCTCCGACGAGCTGCAGCGCCAGCAGGAGGAGCTGCGCAGGTCCAACTCCGAGCTGGAGGACAAGGCGGGCCTCCTCGCCAAGCAAAACCGCGCCATCGAGATCCAGAACTTCCAGATCGAGCAGGCCAGGCGAACTCTGGAGGAGCGGGCCGAGCAGCTCGCGGTCTCCAACCGCTACCGGTCGGAGTTCCTGGCCAACATGTCGCACGAGCTGCGTACCCCGCTCAACAGTCTGCTCGTGCTGGCCAAGCTGCTCACCGAGAACGCCGAGGGCAACCTGACCTCGCAGCAGGTGGAGTTCGCCCGCACGATCCACGGCGCCGGCTCGGCCCTGCTGCAGCTGATCAACGACATGCTCGACCTGTCCAAGGTGGAGGCGGGCCGGATGGACATCCACCCGGCCACGCTCTCCACGCCGAAGCTGGTCGACTACGTCGACGCGGCGTTCGCGCCGCTGGCCCAGGACAAGGGGCTGGCCTTCAGCGTCGAGGTCGACGAGGGCGTCCCGCAGGAGCTTCACACCGACGAGCAGCGGCTGCAGCAGGTGCTGCGCAACCTGCTGTCCAACGCGGTGAAGTTCACGCCCAAGGGCGAGGTCAAGATGCGCGTGGTGCGCGCGCCGTCCGGCGTCGAGTACGACGACGCGATCCTGCGCCAGGCCCACGACCTGCTCGCCTTCGAGGTCGTCGACACCGGCATCGGCATCGCGCCGGACAAGCGCGAGGTCATCTTCGAGGCGTTCCGCCAGGCCGACGGCACCACCAGCCGCAAGTACGGCGGCACCGGCCTCGGCCTGTCGATCTGCCGCGAGATCGCCCGCCTGCTCGGCGGCGAGATCCACGTCGACAGCGAGCTCGGCAGGGGCAGCACCTTCACCCTCTACCTGCCCGCCGCCTACAACGGCCCGCTCCCCGCCGGCGACGGCGGCGCGGCCCGGCGCCAGGTGCTGGCGATGCCGGTGGAGGAGCCCACGGTGACGATGCCCGAGCCTCCGCTGCCCATGGACCTCCAGCTGCCCGAGCTGTCGGAGCAGGTCGAGACCAGCAAGTGGAAGGGCGACGACCCGCTGTCCGGTGCCAAGATCCTCATCGTGGACGACGACATCCGCAACGTCTTCGCCCTGACCAGCGTCCTCGAACGCTACGGCTCCACCGTCGTCTACGCCGAGAACGGCCGCGAGGGCATCGAGCAGCTGGAGCGCAATGAGGATGTGGCTCTCGTCCTGATGGACATCATGATGCCCGAGATGGATGGTTGGGCCACGACCTCGGCCATCCGCCGCATGCCACAGTTCGCAGACCTGCCGATCATCGCGTTGACCGCTAAGGTCATGCGGGGCGATCGTGAGAAGAGCATCGCCTCAGGTGCCTCCGACTACGTGCCCAAGCCGGTCGACGTGGACCGCCTGCTCGAACGGCTGCGCGGTTGGCTCAGCCGTGGGCGGGTGAGCACGACCGACTCAGCAGAAGGATCGTGATCGAGTGCCGGACCGAGCGAAGATCCTCCTGGTCGACGACCGGGAGGAGAACCTCATCGCCTTGGAGGCCATCCTCAGCTCCCTCGACCTGGTGCCCGTGCGGGCCAGATCGGGTGAGGAGGCCCTGAAGGCGCTGCTCAACACCGAGTTCGCGCTCATCCTGCTGGACGTGCGGATGCCCGGCATGGACGGCTTCGAAACGGCCGCCCACATCAAGCGGCGCGAGCGTACCCGGAACATCCCGATCATCTTCCTGACCGTGGTCGACAGCGCCCCCGACTACGCCTTCCGCGGCTATGCGGCCGGCGCCGTCGACTACCTCACCAAGCCGTTCGACCCGTGGGTGCTGCGGGCGAAGGTGTCGGTGTTCGCCGAGCTCTACAACATGAACAAGCGGCTGGCCGAGCAGGCGTCGCTGCTGCGCGACCGCATGGCCGCCGAACTCCCGCCCGGCGCCTCCGTCCAGGGCTCGGTCCTGCCCGAACTCTCCCGCCGCCTGTCCGCGGTGGAGGACGAACTGGCCAGAGTGCGCGAACTGGCCCGCAAGTCCCAGGACTCGGTTCTCTCCGCCCCCCTCACCGACCTCACCGAACGCCTCGCCAACCTGCGCGCGGGCTTTGACGCCCTCTCGTAGAGGCTTTCTGGATAACTCGCCTTTCTTGCGTCCGTCCGGCCCTTCCCCCGCCTTCTTTCTCGTCTGTCCGGCCCTTCCCCCGCCTTTCCGTTACGGCTCCGCCACCGCCCACGCCACCCGCCGACGTGGGCGGGCGCAGATCGGGGGGATCGCTTCTCACGTCGGACGTGGTCCCCGCCGTCACGGCCCTTCGCCGGCCCCCTCCCGCGGCCCCGCCTCGGCCAGCGGTTCGCCCTGGGCAGCACCACAGTGGTGGGCGGCAGCCACTCCTGCACCACCCACGCCCCAAGCCCCTGAGGCCCCGCCCAGGCACAACCTCCCGGGGGTTGTCACCTGGGCCCGCGCGTCCTGATGCGGGGCGCGGCGTGGGCTTGGAGGCGCTTCCCGGGGGTGGCGGCTTTGGTGGCGCTGCCTGAGGTGCTGGCTTTGGCTGGGGCGCCACTCCGAGGACCAGGAGGCGTCCCCTTGGTCGGGTGCCCGGGGCGCGTTGGTGATGGGTGGTGGGGATCTTGGTGAGGTAAAACGCGGGGAAATATCCGGTAGAGGTGGGGTTTGGGGTGGGTTGGGGTTTTTAGAGTCGGTAGTGATTCGATGCCGGAGAACGGAGAACTGCCGTGTTCGATCAGACCTTCCTCCGCGAGCTCGTCGCCATGAAGGACGAGGTGGGCGTGGTGTCGCTATACACCACCTCCGATCCTCGCGAGGAGGCCTCCACCCGGCCCGCCCGCGGGATCCGGCTCAGGAATGAGCTGTCCGCGATCCGGGATCACGTCAACACCTGGCCGGATCGCGAACGCCGGGAGGCTGTGTTCCGCCGGCTGGAAGGGCTGGAACCCGACATCCTCGAACTTCTCGACGCCGCCGAATCCGGGATCGGGCGGGCGCTGTTCGCCTCGGTCAGTGACGACGACGTCCGCACGATCAAGCTGCAGGTCCCGATCGAGGACTGCGCCGTGCTCGAATCCACCACCTACGTCCGCCCGCTGCTCACCGCCATGGCCACGAGCGCGCCCGCCGGTCTGGTGCTCGTCTCACGGGACGGCGTGCGCCTCATCGACCTCCGGTACGGCGTCGCCGAGGAGATCGAGCACGAGACCTACGAGATCGACACCGAGGACTGGCGCCCCATGCGCGGCCCCGGCCCGGGCGGAACCGCGCAGTCCAGCTCCACCCAGACGGACCGGTTCCAACGCCGCGTCGAGGACCACCTGCGCCGCAACCTCCACGCCAGCGCCCCGGAGATCGCCCGCCAGGCCAGGTCCCGCGGCTGGACGGACGTCCTGCTGATCGGCGACGTGGAACTGACGGAGGTGCTCGCCGGGGCAGTACACCCCCTGGACGTCGTCCAGGTGGACACCATCGTCGACACACTCCCGCCCGCCGAGGCCGCCAAGCACGTGGCCCCGGAACTGGCCGCCACCCGCGAATGCCGCGACGCCGCCCTGGCGACCAGGGCCGTGGACGCGGCCAAATCCGGCGGCCGCGGCTCCCTGGGCCTCAACCAGACCCTCGCCCTGCTCAACGAAGGCCGGGTGGACCACCTGCTGCTGGAGGAGTCGGCGAAGTGGTCGGGCTTCAAGGGCCTGGACGGCTACCTGTACGACCACGCACCGGCAGGCGTCCCTTCCGACCCAGAACCCGACCTGGGCGAACGCATGATCGAAGCCGCCCTGAACACCGGCGTAACCCTGACCATCCTCACAACAACCGGCGCCGAAGCCCTGGCCAACTACAACGGAGTAGCGGCCCTCCTCCGCTGGTAACAGAGCCAACCGGTGGACCAGCCGAGGCGGCGGTAGCCGGTAGACCGGCCGAGGCAGACGGTAACCGAGGACCAGCCGAGGCAGACCGTAGCCGAGGACCGGCCAGGGCGGGGGTAGCCGGTGACCCTGCCGTGGCAGACGGTACCCGGTGGGTCTGCCGTGGCAGACGGTACCCGGTGGGTCTGCCGGGGCAGACGGTAGCCGGTGGGTCTGCCGGGGCAGGGGGCTTACGAAGGGTCGTGACGGTGGGGACCACGTCCGACGTGAGAAGCGATCCCCCCGACCTGCGTCAGCCCACGTCGGTGGGTGGCGTGGGCGGGGGCTGGCCGTAACGGAAAAGCAAGGGTCGTATGGAGAAGAGGGGTGTGGGTTAGGCGGGCTTGAGGACGCGGTTGAGGGCGGCGTGGCCGGCGGGGCCCCAGTGGGGTTTGCCGCCGGGGAGGCCGCGGTCGCCGTTCTGTCCCATGAGCATCAGGAAGAGGCTCTTCATGGCGGCCAGCCCGCGGGCGCGGCGGATCGACGCATCGTCCGCGCGACCGTACGTGTCGAAGAAGCGGGTGGCGGTGCCGGCGGGTAGCAGCACCCAGGCGGCGGCGAGGTCCCACGCCGGGTCGCCGGTGAACAGGTCGCCGAAGTCGATGATGCCGGAGAGTGTTCCGTCGGAGACGACGACGTTCGCGGGGTGGAGGTCGCCGTGCACCCACATCGGCGGGCCCTCCCACGCGGGGGCCGCGACGGCGTCGTTCCAGACGTCCCGGACGTCGGCGATGTCGTCGGGGGCGACGGCCTGGAGGAAACGTTCGAAGCCGAGCGTGCAGTCCCGGGGATGGGCTCCGCGGTCGATAGAAAGGGGCGCGTCGGCGGGCGCCTCCACGTGGAGCGCCTGGAGGAAGGCGGCCAGCGTGTCGGCGGCGTGGGCGCCGCGGCTGATCGAGCCGTGGTCCAGCGGCTCGCCGGGAACCCACGTCATCACGGTCCAGTGCTTGGGAAAGCGCTCAGACGGTTCGCCGAACCGCACCGGGGTCGGCACCGGGAGCGGCAGGCGCGGGGCCAGCACGGGTAGCCATCGCCGCTCCTTGAGCTGGAGTTCCGGGGTGGGGTCCATGCGCTGCATGCGCACGGCCAACTCGTCCCCGAGGCGCCACATCTGGTTGCCCCAACCGCCCGCCACCTCGCGGATGGCCAGCCCTGCGAGGTCCGGATGCTGCTCCCGCAGCAAGTCCCGGACCAAGTCTGCGGTGATCTTGAGCTCAGTGTCGGTCATGCGCAATCACAGTAGCGACAGGACAAGCGGGCCGACACCTGAACAATCACCGTGACCCTCAGCTACCGGACGGTGCGGCGTTGGACGCGGCGGGCGATGGCGAGCACGATCGGCGCCGTGAGCCAGCACAGGTACGCGCCGGTGCCCGTGGTCAGGAACGACACCGGAATGGACACCGCGAAAACCGCGGCCAGGCAGATGCTGCGCACCAGGCTCTCGGCGAACACCTGGGGCGGGACGTCGCTCCGGTAGAGGTGTGCGCGCCGGATCTCCCGGATGATCAGCGCGAACGACGCGGACGCCAGGACCTGCACGAGCGCGTACAGACTGAACCGGGGCGCGAAGGCGCCGTCCGCGGTGAGCACCCGGGTCGCGAACGGCATCAGGACCTGCATGAACAGCCACGCCAGGGTGAGGCTGGTCAGTCGGCCGCCCAGCGAGCGGACGTGGCTGAAGATCTCGTGGTGGGCGCGCCAGTGGGCGGCGATCACCACGAAGCTGAGCGCGAAGGCCAGGTACTCGTGGCCGTGGGCCGACACCGAACTCAGCATCGCCTCGGTGGTGTCGCCGGTGGGGATGGGGAGATCCAGTGCCAGCAAGGTGAGTGCGATCGCGATCACCGCGTCGACGAACATGCTGAGCCGCTCGGCGGCGACCGCCCGTGCCTCGCCGATCTCGTGGTCAGGTGTGTGGCCGGCATGAGTGGTCATAGTGAGGACAGCTCCCGCGCCGAGGCCGTCCGGAACCCCATGGCTCCGATGGCCGGCGCCAGGATCCAGACCAGCGGGAAGGCGGACTGAGCGAGGTAGGAGACGTTATCCATGCCATTAGTCTTATCCTGTTAACATTAACTGGTCAACACTCAGGTAGGGTGGCGTGGTGGATGACGGACTCGCAGACTTGCTGCACCGCGTGGTCATGCTGCTGGGCGAGGCGGCCCGGCGGCGCACCGACGGCCGTGACGGTGTGACGTACAGCCAGATACGGCTTCTGGGCACGTTGGAGGAGATCGAGCCGGTGACGCAGCATCGGCTCGCGCAGGCGCTGTCGGTGTCCGACCCGGCGATCAGCCGGGCGCTGCGACCACTCGAAGCGGACGGCCTGGTGCGGATCACCATCGATCCCGAACACGCACGACGGCGACTGGTCCGCCTCACCGACGCCGGCCGGAAGGCCTTCCACACAGCCGGGAAACCGCTCTACGACGAGCTGCGCGCCGGGCTGGTAGCGGCAGGCTTCCCCTACGAACGCTATCTAGAGGACACCCTCCGCCTGGCCGAACTCCTCGCCTCCGACCGAGAACCCCGCCCACGCAGACCCAACCGGCAGACCAGCAAGGCCGAGTAGCCGGTGGACCGGCCAAGGCGGACCGTAGCGGGTGAGCCTGCCGGGGCAGGGGGCTGACGATGGGCCGTGACGGTGGGGACCACGTCCGACGTGAGAAGCGATCCCCCCGACCTGCGCGAGCCCACGTCGGTGGGTGGCGTGGGCGGGCTGGCCGTAACGGAAAAGCAAGACCAGCAAGAAGAAGCCAGGCCAGCACGGAGAAGAGAGCGGCGCACGAAGATGCAAAAGGCCCGCACGAGAGTGCGGGCGTCGGGGGGCTGGCAGGGCCGAGCGGGAATGTTCGGAAAAAGTCAGTGGCGGGCGCGTTCGAGGGCGTCCCAGAAGCCGCGGCGGAGTGCGTGGCGGACCTCGTCGTGCAGCAGGAAGTCGATCGGGAGGGACGAGCCCTGCAGCAGCCGCGCCTCCAGGTCGGACGGCATGCGGGGCTTGCGGGCCAGCACCGCCTCCAGCCACAACGCGGGCGCGTCCCTGGCCACCGACTCGCCGAAGTCGTGCCCCTCTCGGTGCGCGGCCTTCACCGCGTCGGCCAGCGTGGTAGCGGCGCCGGTCGCGGCCGGGGTGGGGGTCGGGGCGGGCTGCGGGCCCGTGTAGGGGCCGAGCTGGGACGGCTGGTAGGACGACGGCGTTCCGTACTGGCCGGCGGACGGCGGTTGAGCCTGGATGGGGCCGGTGACGGGAGCCGAGGACGGGGGCTGCTGGGGTGGGGACGGGGGTTCGGGCTGGTAGGTGTAGGTGGGCAGCGACGGCGGGCGGTTGCCGGGTGAGGCGGGCGCGGCCGGGCTGGGCTGCGGCGGGGGTGACGGCTGTGCGGGGATCTGGGCCGGGGGGAGCGACGGGGGCGGGGACGGGGGCAGGGAGGCGTGGGCGGCCTGGCCGTTGCTGACCGGCTGGTGGCCGTTGGCGGCCTCGGCGGCACCGGTGACCAGGTTGACGTACGGGCGCAGGTGGCCGCCGCCGATCTCGATGAGGTCGTCGCTCTCCTGGCGCAGCGTCCGGGAGACCGCCCAGCCGCCGTCGGCGGTGATGTGCACGACGGTCACCCGGATGCCCAGGTCCTGGGCGTCGCAGACGACCTGCGCGAGGTCCTCGTCGCCGCTGACCACGACGGCGTCGCAGATCGCGCTGTTGCGGGCCAGCGTCATCAGGTCGCGGTGGACCTGCGCGTCGACGCCCTCGCGGCGGCCCGGCCTGATGCGCGACAGGCGCAGCTTCAGGCCGGGGATGTCGGCGAGCGCGTCGTGCTCGGGCGTGCGGCGGCCTTCTACGGTCGCCTCGTACCAATAGCAACGCAGCAGCGGCAGTCCTGTGCGCTCGCGTGACAGGTTGGTCATGAGCTGCAGCAGGCCGGGATAGTCCCAGGCGACCGCTTCGCGATGGCGGGTCCCATGAACGGCCATCGCGCCGTCTGCCAGCAAGTAGCCAGCGTCCACGAACAGCGCGCAGCGATCCACGCGACACCGCCCCTTTCTAGGTGGCCCGACCTTCTGGCTCTGCACCGTCAGAGCCGGACTCGGCGGCCCTTTACCAGGGTAATGAAGCCAATGATCGTGCGAGGGTTAATCCCGACGATTCCGCCCTCGCCCGACGTTACGCCAGAGGATTTACGCGAACCGTACCAGTTTGTCCCGTTCAACGGTCACGACCGTGCGCGTACACTCACCGCCGCGACACCGAACAACACCGCATCCCTTCTGGAGACGATGCTCAGCCGTGGCCGCTCCCCCAGTTCGGCACTGAAGGTGTCCACGTCGACACCGAACGTGAGCCCGCTCGCCCCGTTCGACGACCCGTCGAACGTGTTGCCCGAGTCTCGTCCGCCCGCCTCCGGCCGCATGGCCGCGCCGCCGAGCGAGACCTTGTCGCCGGACAGGTCCGCGTCGCCCTCCCAGGTGACGAGTTCCAGCCGCGCGGGTGCCGCCGCCGGGATCAGTCCGCCGAGAGGCACGTCGAGCCGTCCCGCCGCGTTCTCCTCCCCGCCGATCTGCGTGGCCGTGTCGAGCACCACAGCCTGACTGTACGGCTGCGCGGGATCGGTGGCGATCACCACGAGGCTCCACCCGGCATGCTGCGAGATCCCCGGCTTCATGGGTGCGTCCGCCGCCCACCACATCCCCCTCTTCTTGCTGCTGCTGACCAGCCCGGTCACGTCCGCGAACGCCTGGTAGGCGGGCCCCACGGGCAACTCGCGCGCCATGACCTGGTTGGGCCGGATCTTCACGTAACCGTCCCGCCCGGCCGGCCGGAACTTGATCGGCCCCGCCGTCTGGGTGCTGGCCGACCAGTAGAGCCCGGCCCACACGATCTGCCCGCCCGCGGGCAGGTCGAGCCTGGCCGCGCTGGACGCCTTGGTGCTGGCCACCCGGTCGCGGTCGAGCGGCTGCATGGTCCACAGGTCGTTGTCGCGCCGCTGTCCCTGCCTGCGCAGCGCCTCCGGGCAGCCCTGGCGGGTGGGCGGGCAGGTGAGCAGTGAGTTGCCGACCGCCCTGACCACGACCTTGCCGTCGGTGGCGAAGCGCGCGGGCGCGCCGTCCTCGCGCACCCCGATCGGCGAGACCGCCTTCACCTGCACGCCGCCCGCCTTGATCCGGACCGCGGGGCCGGCGCCTTCCGGGGCCGAGGCGGCCACGCGTACGCGCAGGAACACCGCCGTCGCCGAACCGCCCTTGAGCGGCCGCCGTACGCATTGGGCGCCGCGCTGGGCGACCTTGCACGACCAGCCGTCGACCGTGCCGACCGGTTTGACCGCGGCGACCGAGCTGCCCTTGCTCCCGCCGGTGATGAGCGTGACGCCTTCGGGCAGGGCGACGGTGGCGGCGAGTTCGTCGCTGGGTCCCCGGCCGGCGTTGCGCAGGCGGATGCCGATGATGCCGGGCTGGGCGCGTACCAGGGAACCGAGGGCCCCGATGGTCGCCGACAGCCTGGCCTTGCCGGGCTTGGACGTGGTCGGCGTGGGTGTGGGGGTGGGTTTGGGCTCGGGCTTCCTGGCCGGCTTCTCGCTGGGCGGCTCGACGGCCGGGGGCTCCTGGCGGGTGGGGCTCGGCGCGGCGGCCACCGGGGGCTTCTTGATCGGCTCCTCCCCCGAGACCAGGAGGAACGCGGCGACCGCCACCCCGGCCGCCACCGTGCCGGCGACGGCCGCCTGCTGGCTCTTGGGCGCGCGGCGGATCCAGCCGAGCGCGTGGATGACGCCCGCGCCGGCGCCGCCCGCCGCCGCGCTCGCCTTGGCCAGCGCGGTCAGGTACCCGGCGAAGACCGGGCCGACGAAGAGCGGTCCGACGATGACGCGCAGCCCGCGGTTGACGTCGGTGAGCTCCAGCAGCACCGAGTTGCACTCGGCGCAGTCGCTGACGTGGTCGTCGACCGACTTGGAGTCGCGCCTGGCCAGGCCTCCCCTGACGTACGCGCCCATCTTGCCGAGCACAGGACGGCAGGCCTGCTGGGGCGAGGCGGCCAGATGCATCTGCAGGTACGCCTGCCGTAGCCCCTCGCGGGCCCGGTAGGCCAGGGCGGCGACGCCGTTGGCCGACAGCCCGAGCAGCGGGCCGACCTCGGCGGCCTTGGAGTCTTCCACCTCGGTGTGCCACAGGACCGTGCGCCAGCGGTCGGGCAGCGACAGGAACGCTCGGGAGATCAGCGACTTCTCCAGCCCGGTGAGGGCGGGGTCGACGAAGGGCACCCCCGGGTCGAACAGCTCGATCTCGCCGGTGGTCACCTGGCGGCTCTCGACCCGGCCGCGGTCGTAGACGGTCCGGCGCACGACCGTCAGCAGGTACGGCCGGAACCCGGCGTCGGGACCGCCGCCGCGCCCCACCAAGTCGAGGATCTTGGTGAAGGACTCGGCGACCACGTCCTCGACGTCGGTTTCCCCCCGCACCAGCTGGCGGGCGAGGGCTCGGGCGGCGACGACGTGGCGTTCGTAGAGCACGCCATAGGCGGCGGCGTTGCCGCCTCGTACCGCTTCGAGTAGATCTGCATCGCTTTGCGGCGATTCGACACTCATAGTGACCTCACGATTACGCGGGGTTGCCCCGGCGAATCATTCCGCATTCCGCGTCATGACTAACCCGAAAGCTCGTCTTTGCCTTTGAAACCCTTTCGGAGGACAGATGGACGAGGACATTCCAGGATCACTGCGCTCGCGCTGGCGCAAGAGGAGCCTGGAGGCCGGCTGGTCCCTGCCCGAGGACTGGTGGACGCCGGCGGTCGAACACGCGATCAAGGCCGTGAACAGGGGCCACGACCTGATTCGCGCGTGCGCCGCACTCGGGGGAGCACGGGCACGGGCGGGGGTGGGCATCGGCGAGGGCATGAACGACCTCGCCGCGCTCTTCACCGCGCTCGGGCTCGGCGAGCCGCCGTTCACCGCCGCGCGATCCTTCGCCGTGGGCTGGACCGAGGCGAGCTTCGCGCCGGTGAACGGGCTCTGCTGCGAGGACCCGTTCACCGGGCTGGCCACGCTGACCTACCTGCGCACCCGGCTGGCCGAGGTCTACCGGGGCTCGCTCGCCGCGCAGCACCGGCTGGTGGTGGCGGAGCCGTACGAGCGGCCGGGAGATCTGGCGGGACGGCTGGCGGCGATGCTCGCGCTGGCGGGAGCGGCGCGGCAGGCCTTCGCCGGCGACGAGACGCTGGCGCAGCTCGCGCCCGCCCGGGTGGGCGCGCTGGCCAGGGTGGGGCCCGCGCTGGTCCCGCGGCTGACCCCGCTGGAGGTGTTCAGGGTCTCGGTCAACCGGCTGCCCGACGGTTACGAGCAGGCTCTCACCCTGCTGCGAACCTTAAGCTTGGACCCATGACGGATCGCGAGAAGCTGCTTGCCGAGATCAAGAACAAGGCCGTGGTGCACGGCAAGGTCATCCTGTCGTCGGGACAGGAGGCCGACAGCTATCTCGACCTGCGCCGGATCACGCTCGACGGCGTCGCCGCGCCGCTGGTCGGCCGGGTGCTGCTGGAGCTGACCTCGGACCTCGGCTACGACGCCGTGGGCGGGCTGACGCTGGGCGCCGACCCGGTGGCCGCCGCGATGCTGCACGCCGCCGCCGCGCAGGGACGCACGCTGGACGCGTTCGTGGTGCGCAAGGCGCAGAAGGTGCACGGGCTGCAGCGCCGCGTCGAGGGGCCGGACGTCAAGGGCCGGCGGGTGCTGGCACTTGAGGACACCTCGACCACCGGCGGCTCGGTCATGACCGCGGTCGAGGCGCTGCGCGAGGAGGGCGCCGAGGTCGTGGCCGTGGTCACGATCGTCGAGCGCGGCGCGGCCCCCCGGCTGGCCCAGGAGGGCCTGGAGTACCGCTACGCCTACACGGCCGCGGAGTGCGGCATCTGACTCACGTGCCGCCGCGGACGGTGAACGCCTCGCGCTCGCCCGCCTTTCCGGGGGCGCGCGCCTTGCCGTTCTCCGCCACGCGTACGGTGCCCGCGTCGGAGAGCACGACCGACAGCTCAGGCTCGAAGTAGCTGACCTCTTCGCCCCTGCTCATGTCGCGGTACTGGAGCACGTCGCCGCCGGGCACCCGGACCGTGACGAGCGGGCAGGTCTCGGCCACGCACTCGATGCGCACCGTCGGCACCTGCGCGCTGGCGGTGGGCGTGGCCGTGCCGGACGCGGCCGAGACGGGCTCCGGGGTGTCGAGCGCGCCGATCAGGGCCCGCGCGCCGATCACGACCAGCGCCACCACGAGCGCGACCGCGAGCACGGCGAGCGCGAGCCTCGCGAGGCCCATCGGGTCTGTCCTGTGGCGTCCCACACACCGGAGCGTACCCGTTGGTAACCTCGTCTTGCCCTCCCGAACACCTAACGTCCGCACCGAGGTGGGGGAGATCCTTTGTCAGGTGTTCTTACTGCTTCGTGTTGACCCTGTGGTGCTTGCCGTTGGGCGTGGGCAGGGCCTTCGCCGCCCGCCGGCCCTTCACGAACTCGACGATGATCGGGATCAGGGAGATGAAGACGATCAGGAACACGCCCGGCAGGATGTACCTGTCGATCTGCTTGGGGTCGACCTTGCTGCCCAGGAAGTAGCCGAGCAGGATCAGGCCCTCGGTCCAGACGACGCCGCCGATGACGTTCCACATGAAGAACCGCTTGGGGCTCATCTCCAGCACGCCGGCGACCGGGTTCATGAACGTGCGCACGATCGGCACGAACCGCGCCAGCACCACGGCCTTCGCGGGGCCGAACTTCTCGAAGAACTCCTCGGCCCTGAGCACGTGCTCCTTCTTGAAGAGCCGTGAGTTGGGCTTGTCGAACATCTTCCTGCCGAACTTCATGCCCAGGAAGTGGCCGATCTGCGCGCCCGCGACCGCGCACAGCGGCGTCCCGATCAGCAGGACCGGCAGCGAGATCGGCTCGATGCCCATCCCCACGGCCACGGAGGCTGAGCTGAAGATCCCGGCGGCCACCAGCAGAGAGTCGCCCGGCAGGAAGAAGCCGAGCAGCAGGCCGGTCTCGGCGAAAATGATCGCCAGCACGCCGACCGTGGCGAACGCCCCGAGAATGGTCAGCCACCATGTCGGGTCGAGGAGATTGAGAAGCCAGTCCACGCAGTGGAGCTTACCGGGCGGTGTCACTACCACGGGGGTTGGCGAGCCGCGATACTGGGCACCGCGAAGCCGAACGTTCTAGGAGATGAATCATGCCCATCGCCACCCCAGAGGTCTACGCGCAGATGCTCGACCGGGCCAAAGCAGGCGGATTCGCCTACCCGGCGATCAATGTGACCTCTTCCCAGACGTTGAACGCCGCGTTGCGCGGCTTCGCCGAGGCGGAGAGCGACGGCATCGTCCAGGTGTCCACCGGCGGCGCCGAGTTCTTGTCCGGCGCCACCGTGAAGGACATGGTCATCGGCGCGAGCGCCCTGGCGGAGTACGCCCGCGTGGTCGCCGCCAAGTACCCGGTGACGATTGCCCTGCACACCGACCACTGCCCGAAGGACAAGCTCGACGGCTTCATGCGGCCGCTGGTCGACATCTCGCTGGAGCGCGTGTCCAAGGGCCTGGACCCGCTGTTCCAGTCGCACATGTGGGACGGCTCCGCCGTACCTCTGGAGGAGAACCTGGAGATCGCCAAGGAGCTCCTCGACAAGTGCCACCGCGCCAACATCATCATGGAGATGGAGATCGGCGTGGTCGGCGGCGAGGAGGACGGCGTCGTCGGCGAGATCAACGAGAAGCTCTACACCACGACCGACGACGCGCTGGCCACGGCCGAGGCGGTCGGCATCGGCGAGCAGGGCCGCTACATGCTGGCCGCGACCTTCGGCAACGTCCACGGCGTCTACAAGCCCGGCCACGTGAAGCTGCGCCCGCCGGTGCTGAAGGACATCCAGGACGCGGTCGGCGCGAAGTACGGCAAGGACAAGCCGTTCGACCTGGTCTTCCACGGCGGCTCCGGCTCGGCGCTGGAGGAGATCCACGAGGCGATCACCTACGGCGTGGTGAAGATGAACATCGACACCGACACGCAGTACGCCTTCACCCGCCCGATCGCCGCCCACATGTTCACCAACTACGACGGCGTGCTCAAGGTCGACGGCGACGTCGGCAACAAGAAGGTCTACGACCCGCGCTCCTACGGCAAGTCGGCCGAGGCGGCCATGGCGGCCCGGGTGGCGCAGGCGTGCCAGGACCTGAAGTCCGCCGGCACGAAGATCGCCTAGTCACACGAGTGGCCCGGCGGGTATGACTGTTTGTATGGATAACCTTCTCGCCGGGCCGCCCCCGACCCTCCTGCCCGATCTGACCGAGGCCAGGCAGGCACTCGAGGCCGGTGCCAAGGCCGCCGACGTGGCCGCCCGTTTCCCCGCCTACCCGGCGGCATGGGCGGCGCTCGCGGAGGAATACTTCGCAAAGGGTCACGCGGTCACCTCCTACGCCTTTGCCAGGACCGGCTACCATCGCGGTCTCGACCAGTTGCGCCGCAACGGCTGGAAGGGCCACGGCCCGATTCCTTGGGAGCATGAGCCCAACCAGGGCTTCCTGCGCTGCCTGTATTCGCTCGCACGTGCCGCCCAGTCGATCGGCGAGAAGGACGAGGCCGAGCGGTGCATGCAGTTCCTCAAGGACAGCGACCCCGCCGCTTACGACGCGCTGGCCAAGTGAGCCTTGGGGACGAATAGCCCAATCGGGTAGTCTCTCTACGCAAGAGCCCCTGTCGCGCTTGCGCCAGGGGTTTCCGTGTCTATTGGCGTGCCCGCTCGCAGTCCCTGCGCCGCGGATCCATCGCCGTGTGCTGGGGAGATAGAACCATGCCGGCTGTCGTTGTCTTGGGCGCCCAGTGGGGCGATGAGGGCAAGGGAAAGGCCACTGACCTGCTCGGCGACGCCGTTGAGTATGTCGTCCGCTACCAGGGCGGCAACAACGCGGGCCACACGATCGTCATCGGCGACCAGAAGTACGCGCTCCACCTGGTGCCCACGGGCATCCTGTCGCCGAACGTGGTGCCGGTCATCGGCAACGGCGTGGTGATCGACCCGGGAGTGCTGCTCCAGGAGATCGACGCGCTCGCGGAGCGGGGCGTGTCCGCCGAACGCCTGCTGATCTCGGCGAACGCGCACCTGATCATGCCCCACCACAAGGCCCTGGACAAGGTGAGCGAGCGCTACCTCGGCAAGGCCAAGATCGGCACGACCGGCCGCGGCATCGGGCCCGCGTACGGGGACAAGATCTACCGGGTGGGCATCCGGGTCCAGGACCTGCTCGACCCGGGCATCCTGTCGGCGAAGATCGAGGTCGCGCTCAACGAGAAGAACCAGATCCTCACCAAGATCTACAACCGGCGCGGGCTCGACCACGCGCAGGTGCTGGAGGAGTACCTCGGTTACGCCGAGCGCCTCAAGCCGCACATCGCCGACACCTCTCTCGTGTTGTCGAAGGCGCTCGACGAGGGCAAGTTCGTGCTGCTGGAGGGCGGTCAGGGCACGCTCCTGGACATCGACCACGGCACCTACCCGTTCGTGACCTCCTCCTCGCCGACGAGCGGCGGCGCGTGCGCCGGCTCCGGCATCCCGCCGCAGCGCCTGACCAAGGTCATCGGCATCCTCAAGGCGTACACCACGCGCGTCGGCTCCGGGCCGTTCCCGACCGAGCTCGAGGACGCGATGGGCGACTGGCTGCGCACCACCGGCGGCGAGTACGGCGTCACCACCGGCCGCAACCGCCGCACCGGCTGGTTCGACGCGGTCATCGCCCGCTACGCCACCCGCATCAACGGCGTCACCGACTTCTTCCTCACCAAGCTCGACGTGCTGTCGGGCCTGGAGCGCATCCCGGTCTGCGTCGCCTACGACGTGGACGGCGAGCGCCACGACGAGATCCCGATGACGCAGACCGACTTCCACCATGCCAAGCCGATCTACGAGGAGTTCCCCGGCTGGCAGGAGGACATCACGGGGGCCAAGTCGTTCGACGACCTGCCGCCGAACGCTCAGGCGTACGTGCGCACGCTGGAGGAGATGAGCGGCGCGCCCATCTCCGCGATCGGCGTCGGCCCCGGCCGCGACCAGACGATCTCGCTGCGCTCCCTGGTCTGACACCGCAAGGGGGCGCGCTTCCCGCGCCCCCTTCACGGTCGCTTTCCCGCGGCCTTGCTGACGCGGCTTTCCGTCAGCGCGTGGCGGCCTTTCTGATGCGGTCCACGTCGCCGCGCTCTGCCGGTGGGAGTGGTGCGCCGACCGAGGCGCGTAGTTCCGCCGCCTCGTCCAGCAGTTCCAGGGCCCGCGTGGAGTCGCCCTCCAGGACGGCCACACCGGCCAGTCCTTCCAGCGCGAGCGCCATCGAGCGCGGGTCGCCGAGCGCGCGTGCCGCCCGCAGCCCCTCCTCGTGCAACTCCCTCGCCGGTACGGCGGCGCCCCGCGACTCGGCGGCGAACCCCAGCTCGGCCAGGATCAGCGTCACCCCGTAGAAGGGCACGTCGTAGTCGGCCTCCAGGCAGCGGTTCCACTCCAGCGAGGCCCGGAACAGCCTCTCGGCCTCGTCCAGGTCACCGGAGCGCCGCGCCACCAACCCCAGCCCCACCCGCGCGAACTCCTCCGCGAACCGGTTCGACTGCTCCGCCGCCAGCCGCATCCCCCGCTCGTGGAACTCCCGCGACCGCTCCAGTTCCCCCGTCAGCAACGCGATCCGTCCCAAGCTGGACAGCCGGTAGGACACGTCCGTCCACAACCGCAGGTCCTCGGCGATCCGCAACCCCTCCCGGTGCAGGGCCGCGGCACGTTCGTAGTCGCCGCCGATCTCGGCCAGATAGCCGAGCTGGTCGTTGGCTTGAAGCCGGCCCCACTGGTCCCCCAGCTCGGTGAAGATCTCCAGGCTCTCCACGCCACTGCGCTCAGCCCGCGCGAACTCCCCCTGGAAGATCGCCTGCTTCGCCCGTCCCATCAGCGCCGCGGCCTCACCCCACCGGTCGCCCGAGGCGCGGAAGTCGGCCAGCGCCCCGTCGAGCAGCGGCCCGGCCTTGCCCACGTCGCCCAGGTGCAGGTGGGCGTGCGCGATGAACCACCGCGACCGGGCATCCGGCTCGCCGTCCACTTCCTGGTACGGCAGGCCGAGCAGCATCGCGAACCCCGGCTCCCAGGCGGTCCCCCTGGTCAGGCGGTAGGCCTCGGTATGCCGCCCGCGCAGGTACAGGTACCAGGCCAGCCGATCGCCCGTGTCCACCGCGCGCAGGTTGGTCATCTCCTCGTCGAGCCTGGCCAGCCATTCGCGCTGGGCGTGGCCGTACAGGTGGGGGCGGGCGCGGTCGGCGAGGTCGGTGTAGTAGGCGTCGCGCCGCGCGAACAGCGGGTCGTCCGGCGCCAGGCGCTCCAGGCAGTAGGCGGCGATGCTCTCCAGCAGCCGGTAGCGCGGCGGCTCGGCGACGACCATCGACCGGTTGACGAGCTGGTCGACCAGCTCGGCGTCGATCCCGGCGGCCTCCAGCGTGCAGCCGCCCGGGTGGACGGCCAGCGCGCACAGCGCCTCCTGCTGTGGCGGGGCGAGCTGCTCCCAGCTCCAGTCGATCACCGCGCGCAGGGTCCGCTGACGGACCGGCAGGCCGCGCGTGGTCCCCGAGAGCAGCCGGAACCGGTCGTCGAGATGTTCGGCCACCCCCTGGACGCCGAGCGCGCGCACGCGGGCCGCGGCCAGTTCGAGGGCCAGGGGCAGACCGTCCAGACGGCGGCAGATCGCCTCGGCCCACGGCATGGCGTCCGCGTCCAGCGTCACGCCCGCGCGGGCGGCGAACAGGCTCAGGGCGTCGGGCGTGGCCAGCGGGGCGACCGGGTACACGGCCTCGCCGGGGATGGCCAGCGGCTCCTGGCTGGTGGCCAGCACCCGGAGCCCCGGAGCGGTACGCAGCAGCAGGTTCACCAGCTCCGCCACCGGCTCGACGAGGTGCTCGCAGTTGTCCAGGACCAGGAGAAGCTCACGCCCGCTCAGGGCATGGGCCAGCCGCTCCGGCAACGCCGCCCTCCCGGAACGGGCCACCGCCTCGTCCCGCACGTCCAGCACGTCGGCCACCACCTCGGCGACGGTCGCCGCGTCCTCGGCGCTCAGCCCGGCCAGCTCCACCAGCCAGGCGTTCTCCAGAAGGGAGGCGGCGGCCAGCGCGAGCCGCGTCTTCCCCACCCCACCAGGCCCCGTCAACGTAACCAGCCGAGACCCGCCGGAAGACCCGGAAGACCCGGCACCCCCAGAGGATCCAGCGCCCCCGGACGACCCGACGCCTCCAAGCGGCCCCGAAGACCCGGCACCTCCTGAGGACCCGGCACTCCCGGGCAACCCGGCCCGTCCAGGGGACCCGGCGCTTCCAAGGGACCCGGCCTCTTCAGGGGAGCCGGTGTCTTCGAGCGGCGCGGGAGACCCGGCGCCCTCGGACGACGACCCGGTGCCGAGGAGGGCTCTGACCTGGGCCACGGCTGTCTCTCGGCCGATCAGGGGGGTGAGGGGGGTGGGGAGGTTGGTGCGGGGGCGGGCTGAGGACGTGGCGGGGGTGGGGGCGGGGGCCAGGGACGGGTCCTGGCGGAGGATGGACTGGTAGAGCTCCACCAGCTCAGGCCCCGGGTCCACGCCCAGCTCGTCCGCCAGCCGCTCCCGCAGCGCCGTGTATCCGGCCAGCGCCTCGGTCTGGCGGCCGGCCCGGTACAGGGCACGCAGGTGTACGGCACGCAGCCGCTCACGCAGCGGATGGTCGGCGACCGGCTCGGACAGCTCGTCGGCCAGCCGCGTGTGCTCGCCCAGCGCCAGCCGTACCTCGGCGTGCTCTTCCAGGGCGGTCAGGCGCTGTTCGTCGAGGCGGGCGGCGGCGGCGCGGGCGAACTCCTCGTCGCGGAAGTCGGCGTAGGCGGGTCCGCGCCACAGGGACAGGGCGTCGGCGAGCAGGGCGGCGCGGGCGCGCGGGTCGTCTTCGGCGCGGGCGCGGGTGAGCAGGCGGGCGAAGGCGAGGGCGTCCACGTCGCGGGCGGGCAGGACGTAGCCGGCGGGCTCGTACCGGACGAGGTCGCGGCCTACGACGCGGCGTAGCTGGGAGACCTTGGTCTGCAGGGTGTTGGCCGGGTTGCCGGGCGGGTCCTCGCCCCACAGGTCGTCGGCCAGGCGGTCGGCGGGGACCGGGCGGCCCTCGTGGACCAGCAGGTCGGCCAAGAGCGCGCGCACCTTCAGCTCGGGTACGCGGACCGGTTCACCGTCGTCGGACCACACCGAGAGCGGGCCAAGCACACCAAATCGCACCAGGTCACGGTACCCCCAGCGGACCCCCAGCCGTCCGTGCGGGCCCCGGCGCACAGTGGGACCCACAGCGCCACGGGAGAGGAGGCGGGGATGCGGGTCACGATCATCATCGGGAGTGTGCGGCAGGGCCGGTTCGGGCCCACTGCGGCGAAGTGGATCCAGGAGCGCGCCGGGCGGCGGTCCGGCCTGGAGGTCGACGTGATCGACCTCGCGGAGGCGTGGCTGCCCACGGTGCTGCCCGAGGAAGGGGGTCCGGAGCCGCCGGCCGTACGGGATCTGCGGCCTTGGCTCGCACGGGCGGAAGCGTTCGTGATCGTCACGCCCGAGTACAACCACAGCTATCCCGCCTCGCTCAAGAACGCCATCGACTGGTACCGCGAGGAGTGGCGGGGCAAGCCCGTCGCGTTCGTGGCCTACGGCGGCGAGTCGGGCGGACGGCGGGCCGTCGAGCACCTGGAGCCGGTGTTCGCCTGCCTCGGCGCCGTCCGCGCCGGTGAGCCGGTGCTCTTCCGCAACCACGAGAACCCTGAAGACAGCGAAGCCGAGCGACTGCTCGACACCCTTGAGGAGAATGTCATGAACCGCGAAATCCGCCTGGCCGTCCGTCCCTCCGGTGAGCCGGAGCTGCGTGACTTCGAGCTGGCCACGACCGACGTCCCGCGGATCGGCGAGGGCCAGGTCCTGGTGCGCAACACGTGGATGTCCGTGGACCCCTACATGCGGGGCCGCATGGACGACGTGGAGTCCTACATCCCGCCGTTCCAGATCGGGCAGCCGCTGGACGGCTCGGCCGTGGGCGAGGTGGTGGACTCACGCGTCCCGGAG
Organism: Nonomuraea endophytica; assembly: GCF_014203235.1. Classification (GTDB taxonomy): domain Bacteria; phylum Actinomycetota; class Actinomycetes; order Streptosporangiales; family Streptosporangiaceae; genus Nonomuraea; species Nonomuraea endophytica. The sequence goes on from NZ_JACHIN010000001.1 coordinate 1,188,515, forward strand.
ATCCCGGTGGGCGCCACCGTGGTGCACTTCCTGGGCTGGCGTGAATACGCCGTGGTCGACGCCGCGCAGGCGACGGTCGTGGACCCGTACCTGGCCCCTGAGGAGGCCTACCTGGGCGCGCTGGGCACCACGGGCCTGACCGCCTACGTCTCGCTCACCGAGGTCGCCCCGGTACGGCCCGGCGACACCGTCTTCATCTCCTCGGCAGCCGGGGCGGTGGGCAGCGTCGCCGGCCAGCTGGCCCGCAAGCTGGGCGCGGCCAGGGTGATCGGCTCGGCGGGCGGGCCGTTCAAGGCCAAGCGGCTGGTGACCGACTTCGGGTACGACGTCGGGATCGACTACCGGGCCGGCTCGGTGGCGGAGCAGCTGGCGCAGGCCGCGCCCGACGGCATCGACGTCTACCTCGACAACGTCGGCGGCGACCACCTCGTGGCCGCGATCGACGCGCTCAAGGTCGGCGGCCGGATCGCGATGGTGGGCGCCATCAGCGCCTACAACGCGACCGAGCCGGTGCCCGGCCCGGCGAACCTGTTCAGCCTGGCGCACAAGAGCGCGACGCTGCGCGGCATGCTGGTCAGCCACTACCTCGACCGTTTCCCCGAGTGGATCGGCAAGGCGGCGGGCTGGCTGGCCGACGGCTCGCTGCGTACCGAGTCGACGGTGGCCGAGGGCATCGAGCGGGCTCCGCAGGCGTTCCTGGACGTGCTGGGCGGCGGGAACGTCGGCAAGATGCTGGTCAGGCTGTGACCACGGCGGCGGTGACCACGGTGTGAAGACGCCAGCCGAGTGTGGAGTAGAGGGCCCTGCCGTCGGCGGTGGCCAGCAGGACGCCCGTCGCGGCGCCCCGCTCGGCCCCCGCGGACGACAGGGCCTTCATCACGACGCTGCCGAGCCCGCGGCGGCGGTGGCCGGCCGCGGTCTCCACCTTGTCGACGACGCCGGTGACGCCGGTGAGCGCGAGCTGGCCGCGGGCGGCGACCTCTCCGTCGCCGGTCAGCAGCCGGGCGGTGACGACCTGACCGCGCTGGACGACGGCGAGCGTGTAGCCGCCGGGTGCGGCCACCTCGGTACGGCGCAGCCGCGCCGTCATCATGAACTCCGGCGTCTGGATCGACCAGGCCGGGGTGAGCGAGGGAGCCACCTGCTCGGCGGGCGCGCACACCTTGAGCCACGTGCCGGGCGTGTCGAGTGTGCCCGCCAGGTGACGCAGAACCGCTGGTGAGGCTTTCGGGAGGATGTGGCGTACGAGGTGTCCCGGCAGGCCGACGTCGACGCGGAGACCCCAGAGCTCCTCGACCGGCTGCTTCGTGGCGCGTGAGACGGCCCAGCCCCGTGCCCAGGCCCGTACGATGTCTACGCTCATGACAGACCAGCTTAGGTTGATATATCCGCTTTTCTGGCTCGGAATATCCGGGTGCGAGCAATCTCACCAGCGCGGCGTGGCACCGCCTGCCCGGCACGGGCGGACGGTATGGTCCCCGGTGTGCTGCGCGTCGAGATTCATGGACACCGGGGAGCCAGGGGACTCTGGCCCGAGAACACCCTGCCGGGATTGAGCCGCACGATGGAGCTCGGGGTCCATGCCCTGGAGCTCGACGTGGCGCTCACCTCCGACCGGCGGCTGGTGCTCACCCACGATCTCACCGTCTCCGCCGTGACCAGCGCCGACACCCGGCCGCTGACGGCCGGCGACCCCGACTTCCCGTACGTGGGCAAGCCCATCAACGGCCTCAACCTGGCCCAGCTGCGCATGCTCGACGTCGGAGTACGGCTGCCGCGCCACCCCGACGACCCCTTCGCGCTGACCCAGGTGGCCGTCCCCGACACCAGGATGCCCACGCTGGGCGCGGTCCTCGGCCTGGTCAACGCCTACGAGGCCGACGGCGTCCGGCTCCACGTGGAGCTGAAGTCCGACCCGACGCGCCCCGAGCTGACCCCCGACCCCGAGCTGTTCACCGACCTGGTCCTGGACGAGCTCGACCGGCACGGCCGCCTGGACAACGCGGCGATCCTGAGCTTCGACTGGCGCATCATCGCCCACGCGGCGAAGAAGGCGCGGGACACCAGGCGCTTCGCGCTGATCGAACTCGACACGCTCCACTGGCACGGCTGCCTGGGCGACGACATCCCCGCGGCGGCCGCGGCGGCCGGCGCGACGACGCTCTCGCCCGAGCACGTGATGGTGGACGAGGCGCTGATGGCCCAGTGCGCCGCCGCCGGACTCGACGCGGCAGTCTGGACCGTCAACGACCCCGCCCTGGCCGCGCGCATGCTCGACCTGGGGGTCGCCGGTGTGGTGACCGACTACCCCGACAGGATGCGGAAGCTGTGGGCCGAGCGCGGCCTGGACCTGCCGAAGCCGGTCCGCCCGCTCAAGCCCGTAGCCGTCTGACCAGCAGCTCAGCGGCCGATGGCCAGGTAGACCGCGCGCACTGCCAGCGCCCGCTCGATCTTGTCGATGATCGGCGCGAAGAACTGCCGGCGGTGGTCGCGGTCGCTCATCGAGGTGACGACGAAGTACATGCTGCCGAACCCGGCGAACAACGTCGCGATCCGCAGCAGCGCCACCGGCAGCACGGGAATCAGCGGCGAGGGAACGGGCCGCGAGCCGATCCACTGCTCGGCCGTCTCCGGGGTGACCATGAGCAGGCCGAGAATGAGAAAGAAGCCGAACAGCACCACGCCCAGCACCGCCGCCTGCACGAGCTGGCGGACGGCCAGCATCAGCGCCACGTTGCGCACCTGACGGCCGCTGAGCGGCACCGCGCGCAGCGGCCCGTCCCGCGTCAGCTCCTCGAACGGCGCCCCGGCCAGCGGCGTGTTCCGGCAGGCCGACGCCAGCCTGGACGCGCTGAAGTCCTGCTCGACCCGGCCGATCTCCTCCCGCAGCCGTGAGGCGGACGCGAGCACCGCGACCGAGGCGAACAGGACGACGACCAGGGCGATGCGCCACCACTCCAGCCGGTTGACGGCCTGCCACAGCTCACCGGTGAAGAACAGGAACAGCGTGACGAACAACAGCGCGGGCAGCGCCCGTCCCAGCAACTGGACGCTGTTGCTCAGGTCGGAGAGGGTACGCCGGATCGCCCGGCCCAGCAGCGCGCCGAAGCCGTACGTCGTGCCCAGCACGGTCGCGGCGAAGGCGGCGGCGAAGAAAAGCACGAACCCGAGCACGCCCAGCCACCGCCCGGCGGGCGGCGTGACGTCGCCGTCCACGGCCACCTGAAGCAGCGGCACCGCGACCGGCATCAGCATGTAGACGACCAGGACCACGACCGTGGTCCTGGGTGAGAAGAGCGTCAGCCTCCTGGCCGAGACCACCCCGACCAGGCGTACGACCACCGCCACGACGATCACCCAGCCGAGCAGCAGCCAGAGGCCCGACCCCATGCTCTTGAGCGGCACCAGCCACAGCAGCGAGACCAGGGCCACGAACGCCAGCGGCGGCACCATCCTCGGCAGCACGTCACGCCTGAAGGCGTAGCCCTCGATCATCGTGGGGACACCGTGGCGGACGAACCAGCGCTCGGTCTGGACTCGCTGCACTGACACTGGCAACAGGGTAGCTCTACAACCAGCCGTTACGGCGGAAGCCGCGGTAGAGGAACGTGCAGACGGTGATCATGAGGGCCACGATCGCCGGGTAGCCCCAGATCTGGTCCGAGCCCGGCAGGAAGTCGAAGTTCATGCCGTAGATCCCGGCGATCATCGTGGGCACCGTCAGTATGGCCACCCACGAGGAGATCTTGCGCATGTCCTCGTTGGCGAGGGTGTTCGATCGGGCCAGGGCGGCCTGGAGGATGGAGTTGGCGAGCTCGTTGGAGGACTCCACCTGCTCGCACACGCGGGCGAGGTGGTCGCTGACGTCGCGGAAGTACTCGCGCATCTCCGAGGGGATCACCCGCCGCTGGGGCAGCGCCGCCATGGGCGACTGCAGCGGGGTGACCGCCCGCTTCATCTCCAGCATCTCCCGCTTGAGCTGGTAGATCCGGTTGATGTCGCGGGAGCTGACGTCGGCGAAGACCGTGGCCTCGACCTCCTCCAGCTCCAGCTGCATGAGGTCGGCCACCTGCAGGTAGCGGTCCACGACGTAGTCGGAGATGGCGTGCACCACACCGGCCGGGCCGCGGTCCAGGAGGTCGGGGCGGCTCTCCAGCTTCTCGCGTACCTCGGTCAGCGGGCAGTGCTCGCCGTGGCGGACGGTGACCACGAAGTCGGCGCCGAGGAAGACCATGATCTCGCCGGTGGCGATGATCTCGCTGGTCGCGGTCAGCTCGTCGTGGTCGAGGTAGGCGATGGTCTTGAGCACCAGGAACAGCGAGTCGCCGTAGCGCTCGACCTTGGGCCGCTGGTGCGCCTTGACGGCGTCCTCCACGGCCAGGGGGTGCAGGCCGAAGACCTCGGCCAGCCACTCCACCTCGGGAGCCTCCGGCTCGTGCAGTCCCACCCAGACGAACGCCCTGGACCCGGTCTTGTTGTGCTCGCGCACCAGCTCAAGGGACTCGACGATGCCCGGGGCGACGACCTTCTCGCCGCCTATGTAGGCGCCGTACTCGACGATGGAGTCGACCGGTGGCACACAGGCCTCACGCACGGGCTTGGTGAGCTGGCGCGCTACGTGGGGCTTCTTGACGGGGTGGCGGTTGATACGACGGAAAAGGGTGGACGAGCGCATGGCAGTCCCTTTCCGCCCGACCTGGGCCTGCCCACGCGTAGTGAAGAGTCACCTCAATCAAGGAAATGGCGTGGTGGCACGATCAGGCTGCCGGATTGGAGTGGTCGGGGGTATGCACGGCGTACGTGGACGAGCACGTACTGCTGGGATCACCAGGATTCATCCCGGACCACCTCCAATCACAAGAGACGCCACAAAGCCGCCCTAACTTACCACAGGGGGGTCAACTCAGCTGACGATACTCGCCAACAGCCCAGGAGAACCGGCAGAACTCCACAAAACTTCCCCATGCTGCCGCCTAAGTCTGCCCTCGGCGGTCAGGGCGGCGCGGGCCTGGGACAATGGGGTTCGTGCGCGTTCTAGTCATCGGCTCCGGCGGGCGTGAGCACGCCCTGTGCCGCTCACTCAGCCTCGATCCCCAGGTCAGCGACCTTCACTGTGCCCCCGGCAACGCGGGCATCGGGCAGGTCGCCACCATCCATCCCGTCGCCGCGACCGATCCGGCGGCCGTCACCGCGCTGGCGGTCCGCCTCGGCGCCGACCTCGTCGTGATCGGGCCGGAGGCGCCGCTGGTCGCGGGCGTCGGCGACGCCGTCAGGGCGGCGGGCATCCCCGTTTTCGGGCCGTCCGGCGAGGCGGCGATGATCGAGGGATCGAAGGCGTTCGCCAAGGAGATCATGGCCGCGGCCGGGGTGCCCACGGCCCGCTCGCGCGCCTGCTCCACGCCCGGGGAGGCGGCCGCCGCGCTGGCCGAGTTCGGCGCGCCGTACGTGGTCAAGGACGACGGGCTGGCCGCGGGCAAGGGCGTGGTGGTGACCGGCTCGCTGGAGGCGGCCCTGGAGCACGCGGCCTCGTGCGAGCGGGTGGTGATCGAGGAGTTCCTCGACGGGCCCGAGGTCTCGCTGTTCGCGCTGTGCGACGGGCGCGACGCGGTGGCCTTGCGTCCGGCTCAGGACTTCAAGCGCGCCTACGACGGCGACGAAGGGCCCAACACCGGCGGCATGGGCGCCTACACGCCGCTGCCCTGGGCGCCCGACGACCTCACCGAGCAGGTCATGCGGGAGGTGGTGCACCCGACGATCGCGGAGTTGGGGCGGCGCGGCCTGCCGTACATCGGAGTGCTTTATGTGGGTCTGGCCCTGACGGCCAAGGGGCCGAAGGTCATCGAGTTCAACGCGCGCTTCGGCGACCCGGAGACCCAGGTGATCCTCGACCGGCTGGCCACGCCGCTGGGCGGGCTGCTGCTCAGCTGCGCGACCGGCGGGCTCGGCGCGGCCGGCGAGCTCGCCTGGCGCGAGGGCGCGGCGGTGACCGTGGTCGTCGCCGCCGAGAACTACCCCGCCGACCCGGTCAAGGGCGACGTGATCACCGGGCTGGAGCCGACGGCCGACGCCTACGTGATCCACGCCGGCACCGAACTCGTCGACGGCCACGTGGTCTCCGCGGGCGGCCGGGTGCTCAGCGTGGTCGGCACCGGCCCCGACCAGGCCAGCGCCAGGGCCCACGCCTACGACCTGGTCGCGCGGGTGAACCTGCGCGGCTCGCACTACAGGACGGACATCGCCCGATGAAGCACGTGCACTCCGGCAAGGTACGCGACCTCTACGTCACCGACGAAGGCCTGCTGATGATGGTCGCCTCCGACCGGATCTCCGCCTACGACCACATACTCGAACCCGAGATCCCGGACAAGGGCGCGATCCTGACGCAGCTCTCGCTGTGGTGGTTCGACCAGCTCAAGGACGTCGTGCCCAACCACCTGGTCACCCACGGCCCGGACGCGCGCAGCGTGGTGTGCAGGCCGCTGGAGATGGTGCCGGTCGAGTGCGTGGCGCGCGGCTACCTGACGGGCTCGGGCCTGCTCGACTATCAGCGCACGGGCGAGATCTCCGGCGTACGGCTGCCGCCCGGCCTGGAGGACGGCTCCAAGCTCCCCGAGCCCATCTTCACCCCCACCACGAAGGCGCCGGTCGGCGAGCACGACGAGCCGATGACCTTCGAGCAGGTCGTGGAGAAGGTCGGCGAGGAGACCGCGCACGAGTTGCGCCGGATCACGCTCGACGTCTACACGCGCGGCGCCGAGATCGCCCGCGAGCGGGGCATCATCGTGGCCGACACCAAGATCGAGCTCGGCCGTGACCACGACGGTGTTCTCATGCTCGCCGACGAGGTCCTGACACCCGATTCCTCGCGGTTTTGGCCGGCCTCTGAATGGAAGCCCGGTGGTCCTCAACCGTCCTTTGACAAGCAGTATGTCCGTGATTGGTTGACGTCACCCGATTCAAGCTGGGACAAATCCTCTGGAAACCCTCCCCCCGCATTGCCGGACGAAGTAGTCAATCGCACCAGAGCGCGTTATCTCGAGGCATACGAGCGGCTCACTGGTACGCCATTTAGCGGGTGATTCGGCCGGGGCAGGCGTGGCGAGCGGCTACTGTTGGCCCGTTCAAGCCCGACCCATAACTTCCCGAGGAGCCGCACGGATGGTCCGATACCGCGTGCGCGGTGGCAACGCTTTGCGTGGAACCGCCTTCATCCAGGGCGCGAAGAACGCCGTGCTGCCGATGATCGGTGCGGCTCTTCTCGCCCCCAAGGGCCGTACGGTCCTGCGCAACGTGCCGATCATCGAGGACGTACGCCGGGCCGTGGAGCTCGCGGAGGCCATCGGCGCCTACGTCGAGCTGCACGAGTCCGAGCGCACCCTCGTCATCGACGCCTCCAGCCTGGCCAGCCCGGTGCTCCCGGCCGAGATCGCACGGCGCTTCCGCGGCTCCGTGCTGTTCACCCCGGCCCTGCTCCACCGCCTGGGCGAGGCCATCGTGGAGGGCGTCGGCGGCTGCAACCTGGGCAGCCGCAACCTCGACTTCCACTACCTGGGCTACAAGCGCCTGGGCGCCATCGTGGACGAGGGCGAGACCGTCATCCACGTCAAGGCCTCCGGCCTGACCGGCGCCACCCTCTACCTCGACACGCCCTCGCACACCGGCACCGAGAACCTCATCATGGCCGCCGCCCTGGCCAAGGGCACCACCGTGATCGAGAACGCGGCCCTGGAGCCCGAGGTGCTCGACGTCATCGACATGCTCACCAAGATGGGCGCGAAGATCAGCGGCGGCGGCACCGGCTTCATCACCGTCGAAGGCGTCGAGGAGCTCCACGCCGTCGAGCACACCGTCATGCCCGACCGGCTCGACGCGGGCGTTTTCGCCATGGCCGCCGCGCTCACCGGCGGCGACGTCAGCCTCGTCGGCACCGGCCTCGACCTGGGCGTCGTGCGCTACAAGCTGGAGCAGATGGGAGTCGAGTTCGCCACCCAGGGCGCCGTGCTGCACGTGCGCTGCGACCGCCAGCCGCTGCGGCCGATCAACATCATCACCGACACCTACCCGGGCTTCGCGACCGACCTGCAGTCGCCGATGATGACCGTCGCGTGCCTGGCCGAAGGCGTCAGCTACATCCACGAGCGCATCTTCGACGGCCGCTTCGCGCTGGCCGGAGAGCTCAACAAGATGGGCGCCGACGTCGAGGTCGAAGGCAGCAGAGCCATCGTGCGCGGCGCCACCCCGCTGTCCGGCGCACAGGTGACCGCCCATGACTTGCGCTCCGGTATCGCTCTGGTTCTCGCCGGACTGGCCGCGAAGGGCGAGACGGTCATCGAGTCCGGATACCTCATCGACCGCGGCCACGCCCATCTCGCCGAGCGAATGCGGGCCCTGGGAGCGGACATTACGCGAGAGATTTCAGGACGCTGAAAAAGCCTGTGAAATACGCTGTGAGCTGCTAAAACAGCTCACCGGGCGGTCAACCAGAACGGCTTTCCGGAAAAGTCGGGCGTGACATTACGGCCCCCGCGAGCGATCGTTCCAAAAGAGAGCACTGCAACGGACGGCAGGATGGGACGAACATTGGTCGAGAGGGCCGAAGAAACTCCCCGAGTGTCACGCCCGGGCGCCATGACACCGGATCTGACCATTGGCGTGGTCGGCCCGCACGATCTGGTCGAGCGGGTCATGCTGATGGGTCACGCAGCCGCGCCCTTGCCGTGCCGCCTTGTGGCCGCCGCCTATCGAGATGAGCAGGAGGCGCCCGACAAGGTGACACGGCTGGGTCCCGGTGTGGACGCTTGCCTGTTCGCCAGCCCGGTCCCTTATGACCTGGCCCGGCGATCAGGCGTGTTGACCATGCCGGCGACCTACGTGCAGCTTGGCGGCAGCGCGTTGGTGGCTGCTTTGGCCAAGGCGGCGCTGGACACTCGGATCGACCCCAAACGGGTCAGCATCGACGTGGTCTCACGGGCCGAGGTCGAAGAGGCCTACACCGACCTCGGCATCGCGGCCACAGATGTGCACAGCCGCGACGAACCCGGAGCCACCGGGACGATCGCGGCCTACCACGAGCGTCTGCTGCGGCAGGGCGCCACCACAGGCGCCCTGACCTGCCTGCCCACAGTGGCCGAACGCCTGCAGACAGCAGGCGTCCCGGTCATCAGGATCAGGCCCACCTCGGGCGCGGTGCGCACAGCGTTGCACACCGCCGCACTCCTCGGCGCGCACCACCGCCTCGAGGAGTCGCAACTGACCGTGGTGCTGGTGGAGGTGCCTACGCTGCGCGAACCCGTGCGGCGCGCGGCACCACGCTACTGGCGCGACGAGCTACGCCTGTCACTGCACCGGCTGCTGGTCCAGGAAGCGAACCGGATCAACGCCACCGTCTGGCCGATCGACGATCACGCCTACCTGGTGACTGCCACCAGAGGCTCGATCACGGCCGCGACAGACGGATTCAGGGTGCTGCCGTTCGCCTCCAGGATCCGCGAGGAACTGGGGCTGGCGGTCGAGGTGGGCGTCGGGATGGGGCGCACCACGCATGACGCCGAGTCGCACGCCAGGGCAGCCCTGGCGCGCACACAGGCGGGCAAACAGGCACAGGGATTCGCCGTGGACCGCGAGGGCCGCGCGCTGATCCCGGCGCCCAGGATGCCGCCGCAGGGATCCACCACGCTCAAACCCAAGGGCGTGGAGGTCTTGGCGCGGCTGGCGGCCAAGCTGGAGGGCGGGGACACAGTGGTGGACGCGGAAGGGGCCGGGCGCATGCTCGGCGTCACGCCGCGTACCGCCCGGCGGTTGCTGCGCACGTTGGTTGACGAGGGGCTTGCGTGGCCGCTCCCGCCCAACCGCACTCCACAGCCTGGCCGTCCCCGCCAGCTGTATCGGCTGATCGTGGAAAAACTCGGTCCCCGCTGAACGGTCCGCCGTCCCCCCTTCCCCTTTCGCGGACGGCGGACCCCGACTTCTTCTGGAGGTGGCTTTTTCTTCTGTGAGGTGTTGTTTGGTGCGGTCTGCTCGTGATGCTGCGGCCGCCCGTTCGGTGTGCTGTTCGTGACGGGCTTTTCCGTTACGGCGCCGCCACCGCCCACGCCACCCGCCGACGTCGGCGGGCGCCGATCGGGGGGATCGCTTCTCACGTCGGACGTGGTCCCCACCGCAACGGCCCCCGTCAACCAGCGGACCCGGCCCTAACCCGATCCCGCCTCCCGGCCCAAGTGCCAGGAGGCGGGATCGGCCTTTTAACCCCCACAACACCCCGCCCCTGCCTCTCGCCCACCTCCGACCGCCTTTACCTCTCGCCCACCTCTGACCACCGCCCCGAGGTAAGGCGCGACTCCCGGGACACGGCGGCCTGCCCTGGGTCGGAGACGAGGCGGAGCCCAGCCAGGGTTTGCCGGGCGACGGCGCTCGGCCCGCGGGCTTGCCGGGAGGCGCAGCTCGCCCATCGCCGCTTCCCCGGACGCAGAGGCCTGGCGCGGCCTCCGGCCGACGCCACTAGGCAGAGCCCCGCTCCTTTGGCGGTGCCGGGAGGCGGATCCCCGCTCCTGCGGCTGATGCCAGGACGCAGAGCTCGCGCCTCGCCGCTTCCATGACGCGCAGGCAGGCCCATGGTCGGCGACGAGGCGGAGCCCGGCCGGGCTTGCCGGGAGACGGAACCCGGTCCAGGGCTGGCAGGGCCGGAACCCGGTCCAAGCCTGGCAGGGCCGGAACCCGGTCCAAGCCTGGCAGGGCCGGAACCCGGTCCAAGCCTGGCAGGGCCGGAGCCTGGCCCAGGGCTGGCAGAGGACGGAGCCGGGCCCACGGGCTTGTCTCGGGGGTGGAGCCTGGTCTGTGGGTGGGGTGGGGTCTTGGGTGCTTGTGGGGTTTGAGGGGTTGGGGGGAGGGTTTTGGCGACTCGCCGAGGGGATGATCGGGGTTGATTGCGGCCGGGTGGGGTATGTTTTCTTCGCCCCCGATCGACTGATTCGGACGGGGGCACCAATCTTTCTCCGCCCGTCTCAGCAGGCGCAGGCGATGCCCGAGACCGGTGCGGTCAGTGCGTCCATGGGGTTGCGGACCACCCCATCGGCGGTTTCCACGGGGAAGCCTTCCCGGGACCAGTACTCGAAGCCGCCGATCATCTCCTTGACCCGGTAACCGAGCTTGGCGAACTCCAGTGCCGCCCGGGTCGCGCCGTTGCAGCCGGGTCCCCAGCAGTAGGTCACGACCGTCGCGTCGTCCGGGATCAGGGTGCGGGCCCGGGTGGCGATCTCGGCGGTCGGCAGGTGGAGGGCGCCGTGGATGTGGCCCTGGTTCCAGCTTTCCCCGCTGCGGGAGTCGATCACCACTACTCCCGGGGCGTCTGACTCCAGGTCGGCTGCCACGTCGGAGACGTCGGTCTCGAAGGTCAGGCGGGCGGCGAAGTGGGCGAGGGCGGCGGCGTTCGGGGCGGGGGCGACGCTGGTGACGGCGGACATCTCCGGGGTTCCTTTCTCGGGCTGATGTCCGAAATCCTGCCGGTCAGCGCGCGACCCGACGAGTGGCGTAGATGCCTCCTACCGCTAATATCCCGCCAAGGCCGGAAATGTCGGTCGGCGGCGCTATTGTCATGAGCTATGCAAGCAAACGCCACTGACCGGCGCGCCTCGCTCCTGGTGTGGGGCGCACTCGCGATCGTCTACGTGGTATGGGGATCCACCTACCTCGGCATCGGCATCGCGGTCGAGTCGCTTCCGCCCATGTTGAGCGGCTCCATGCGGTTCATCAGCGCTGCGGTGCTTCTGGGCGGGTTCCTGCTTCTGCGCAAGGGCAAGAGCGCGTTCCGGATGACCGGGCGGGAGTTCGTCGGCGCCGCGGTCGCCGGCCTGCTGCTGCTCACGCTGGGCAACGGCATGCTGGCCGTGGCCGAGCAGTACATCTCGACCGGACTCGCGGCGCTGCTCGTCGCTTCTGTGCCGTTGTGGCTGGTGGTTTTCAGGTTCGTGGTGCGCGACCGGCCCAAGGCGCTGACGCTCGCGGGCGTGCTCGTGGGTCTGGGCGGCGTGGCGGCGCTCTCGCTGACCGGCGGCGAGGCGGCCGCCACGGGCGGCATCGTGATCGTGCTGCTGGCCTCGGTGTCGTGGGCGATCGGGTCGTTCCTGTCCAGCCGGATCGCGATGCCCGCCAACGCCTTCGCCACCTCCACCGTGGAGATGCTCGTCGGCGGGGTCGGACTCGCGATCCTCGGCACCGGGCTCGGCGAGCGGCTCGACGTGACCGCGGTCAGCTCCCGGTCGTGGCTGGCGCTGGTCTACCTGATCCTGGTGGGGTCGCTGATCGGGTTCACGGCGTTCTCGTGGCTGCTGGGCAACGCGCCGATCTCGCTCGTCGCCACCTACGCCTACGTCAACCCGGCCGTGGCCGTCGCGCTCGGCGCGCTCGTGCTGGGCGAGGTGATCACGCCCCAGATCATGATCGGCGGCCTGGTCATCCTGGTCGGCGTCGCGCTGGTGATCTCAACCGAGCGGAAGCGAACGCAGCGCGCCGTCGAAGGCCTCGACGGTGAAGGCGAGGTCGGCCTCGGTGTGCGCGGTGGACAGGAACCACAGCCCCCTGGGGACCATGTTGACCCCCCGCTCGAGCAGCGCCGCGTGTAGGAGCGCCATTCTGGCGCGGTCCGTGCGGGCGAAATCGCGATAGTCCCGTACGGCCGGCGCGTCCGTGAAGTACGTCTGGAACACCGGGCCGGGCCCGTCCACCAGCAGCGGGACGCCCGCCTTCTCCGCGACCTCGCGGATGCCCTCCATCAACGCCCGGCCCCTCGCGTACAAGGTGCCGTAGACCTCCTCGCGCCGTTCGTCCAGGATGCGCAGGGTGGCCTCGGCGGCGGCGATGCCGACGGGCTGGGAGTTGAACGTGCCGGCGTGCGCGACCTTGCCGCCGGAGATGGAGTCCATGACGAAGGCGCGCCCGGCCAGCGCGGAGACCTGCATGCCGCCGGCCATCGCCTTGCCGAAGACCGACAGGTCGGGGGTGACGCCCAGGTACTCCTGCGCGCCGCCGGGCGCCAGGCGGAAGCCGGTGATGATCTCGTCGAAGATGAGCAGGCTGCCGTGCCGGTCGCACAGCTCGCGTACGGCCTCCAGGTAGCCGGGCTCGGGCGCGATGGCGCCGGTGTTGCAGAGCACCGGCTCGCAGACCACGGCGGCGATCTGGCCGGCGTGCGCTTCCATGATCCTGGTCAGGGTCGCCAGGTCGTTCCAGGGGGCGATGACCAGGTCCGCGGCTTCGGGCTGGCCTGCCGTACCGGAGACTGGGACGGGCGCGTCGGCGGGGCCGGCGAGATCCACGGCGGGGTGCACGCTGTAGAGGACCGGGTCCAGCCAGCCGTGGTAGTGGCCCTCGAACTTGAGGATCTTACGGCGGCCGGTGTGGCCGCGCGCCAGGCGCCAGGCGGCGTGCGCGGCCTCCGAGCCCACGGTGTTGAAGCGGACGCGCTCGGCCGAGGGGATCATCGCGCACAGCCGCTCGGCCACACGGACCTCGGCGGCGTGCTGCGCGGAGTAGACGATGCCGCGGGCGACCTGGGCGCTGACGGCCTCGACGACCTCCGGCGGGCAGTGGCCGAGCAGGGCGGGGCCCTGGCCGAGGACGTAGTCGACGTACTCGTTGCCGTCCACGTCCCACAGCCGCGAGCCGGCCGCGCGCTCGACGTAAAGGGGCACTCCCGAGGTACGGCGGGCGTCGCTGGAGACACCTCCGGCGATGTACTTCCGGGCGGTGGCGTAGAGGTCGCGGCTGGCGTCCAGGGTGCGGCTCATGCCGACCATCAAACGGGATACTTCCCTCGGACCACCAGCAAGAGGGCAAGAAGCGGGTCGTCACCGCAAATTTCGGTTCTTGTGGGCGGCCAGCGGGCTTGATGGGGTAAACACCATGTTCCTTGGACGCATCCGGCGGACCGCCTCCGCCCCCGTCGAGCTGGTCGCCCAGCGCGACGGCGCCCTGATCAGCCTGGCCGACCTCGGCACCGACGACCCCGTCGCGCTCCTGGACTCCTATGGCCTCGACCGCCTCACCGAGGAGGTGGCCCGGCGCCGGCCGGTCCTGGACGAGGCCGGCGTGCTGTTCGAGCCGCCCGTGGCCACCTGCACCAAGATCTGCTGCCTGGCGCTCAACTACGCGGCGCACGCCGAGGAGAGCAACATGGAGGTGCCGCCGGAGCCGGTGTTGTTCCTGAAGCCGCCCTCCGCGCTGACCGGGCACAACCAGCCGGTGATCGCGCCCGCCCGCACCCGGCACCTCGAACACGAGGTGGAGCTGGCCGTCGTCATCGGCCGCCGGACCCGCGACCTGCCCGCGGAGCGCTGGAAGGAGGCGGTCGCCGGATACACCGTGATCAACGACATGACCGCGCGTGACCTCCAGCTGGCCAACATCTCCAGGAACGTCCCCTGGGACCAGTCCAAGGGCTTCGACACGTTCGCGCCGGCGGGGCCGTACCTCGCGACCGTGGACGAGGTGCCGGACCCGCAGGCGCTGGAACTGACGCTTGAGGTGGACGGCCAGGTCAGGCAGCGGGCCAACACCAAGCAGATGGTGTTCGGCATCCCGCGGCTCATCGCCGACCTGTCGGACGGGATGACGCTCATGCCCGGCGACCTCATCGCCACCGGAACGATCGCCGGCATCGCCCCGCTCAAGGACGGCGACACCATGCGGGCCACGGTGGAGGGCGTCGGCACGCTCGTCAATACGGTCAAATTTCGGTCCGCCTAAAGTAGGGGCATGACCTACGCCGTCGCAGCCCTGGTGGACATCGACGACTACATCGCCTCCGAGCAGGCCCAGGGCCGGCCATGGGCGCAGGGCCAGCTCAGGCGGGCCTCGCGGGCCGTGGCCGAGGCGGCGACCTGCCGTCCGGGCGTCACGTGGCGCCCGGAGCCACCTGAGGAGTGGCTGGTCCTGCTCACCGGCGCGGACCCCGCCGCGCTGATGTCCGAGGCGGCGACACTCGCCGAGGAGGTACGCGCGCGGATCGTCCGCGAAACGGCCTGGACCGCGACGGTGAGCATCGGCCCGCCCCGATCGGGCCCGCTGGAGGCCGAACGCGAGGCCAGGCTCGCGAACGACTACAAGCTCGTGCTCGGCGGCGACCGCGTCATCGAACTCCCCGGCGCGCACGCCCTCCCCACCGCCCCCACACCGCCGGTACGCATCGAGCAGGAGCTCACCCGCCGCGTCCGGGCCGGCGACCGCGACGGGGCCGCCGGGCTGCTGGCCGGATGGATCGACCGGTGCGCCCGCGAACCCGGCGTGGACCCCCGCATTCTGCGCAACTGGCTCATCGGGCAGTTGCTGTTCGTGGTGGACGTGGCGGGGCCGGCGCGGCTGGCCGACGGCTCGACCGACTGGGTGGAGGCCAGCGCGCGGCTGCCGATCGAGGACATCGTGACGGTCGGCGACATCCACGAGCGCTCCTACCTGCACATCTGGCTGAAGGAACGGCTCGGCCGACTTCTGCCCTCCAGCCCGAGGCGCGACATCCTCGGGCTGGCCGAGGCCTACCTCGCCGACCACTACACCGATCCCGGGCTGCGGCTGGCTGACGTCGCGGCCGCTGTTTGCGCCAGCCCGTTCTATATCTCGCATCTGTTCGCCGAGGAGCGGCAGACCACGTTTCTGCGGCATCTGACCGGGTTGCGGCTACGGCATGCGCGGCGGTTGCTGACCAGTTCCGGGCTGCCTGTCGATGTCATCGCTGCGCATACCGGGTATCCGAGCACCAAAGCCTTGCGTAGCGCTTTTCGGCGGCATGTGGGGTGTTCGCCTACGGAGTATCGCAGGGCTAGATTTCGGCCCGGACCGTAACTAGGGTGGGGTGTCATGGACTTGGCGATCGACGGCGGACAGACCGGACTGCGGGTCGCTCTCTCATTTCGTGGGCAGGTGCGCGAGGTCAGAGAGTTGGCCGGGCTGTCGTATGCCGAAGGGTCGCCCGCTGACGCCGTGCTCGCGCGGCTTTCCCCCCTGGAGTTGCCCAAGGGGGTGGACACCGTCTGCCTCGGACTCACCACGCTCCTCGACGATCCTGAACGGCTCGCGCGGCTCCTCCTGGAGCACACCCGACGGGTCGTCATCACCACCGACGTGGTCACCTCGCACGCGGGCGCCTTTCCTTCCGGGAACGGCGTGGTCTTGGCCGCGGGGACCGGCGCGATCGCCCTCGGCATCGCGGCTGCGGAATCCCCGCCGGTTCAGGTGGACGGGTGGGGGTTTCTGTTCGGGGATGCCGGGAGCGGGTTCTGGATCGGGCGCCGGGGGTTGGATGTCGCTTACCGGGGCTTTGACGGGCGGGGGCCGGAGGGGTCGTTGACGGCGCGGGCGCGGGAGGTCTTCGGTGACCTCGCCACGCTGCCCCACCGGCTCTACCTCGCCCAAGACGCGGTGGCGCGGATCGCTCGCTTCGCCCCGCATGTGTTCGAGCTGGCCGCCACCGACGCGGCGGCCGGCGAGATCGTAGACGCGGCGGCCACGGAGCTGGCGGGCACCGTGGCCGCCGCCGCACGTCACTTCACCGGCGAGGTACCCGTCGCCTGGACCGGCCGCCTGCTCCGCGACGAACGGTTGCGAGCCGGGTTCGAGTCGGCGCTGAAGTCCCGGCTGCCCCAGGCCCGCATATGCCCGGCGGCAGGTGACAGCCTGACCGGCGCCGCCCGCCTGGCCGCCGCCCCCGACCTCGGCCTCTACGCGCCCCTGGCCACGGTGACCCACCGCGAGGCAGCTCAGTGAGAGTGGGATACGGCTCCGCCGAACTACCCGTGCCCAACGGCACCCCGATGGGCGGCTACATCGACCGCCCAGGCCCCTCCACCGGCACCCTCGACCCGCTCCGGGTCAGCGCGGTCACCTGGTCCGACGGCGAACGTCGCTTCGCCCTGGCCGTGGCCGACGTGATCTGCGTCAACACCGACCTGGCCGAGTACGCCCGCCAGGCCGTAAACCTGGACGAACACGCACCAAGAACCACAAACCAGGGCACGTCAGCGACCCGGCCGACGCGGCAGGACGAGCCCGCACGACGAACCGCAGACCAGGACAAGCCCGCGACCTGGCCGATGGGACAGGACGAGCCCGCAGGACGAACGGCAGGCGAGTCCAAGCCCGCCTCCACGATCACGCCGCAGGACGAGCACGCACGACGGACGGCACAGGACGAGCCCGCCTCCGCGACCACGGCGCGGGGCGGACACGCGGGGCGCCCTGCAGAGGTCGGGGATGTCGAACCGGTGTGTGAGCTGTGGCTGGCGGCCAGTCATACCCATGCGGGTCCCGAGACCGGGTGTGTGCCCGGGGGTGGGGTCACGCCTGGGCCGTGGTTGGAGCGGGTTTCGGGTGCGGTGCGCGCCGCCGTACACAGGGCTGTGGATAGTGAGCGGGCGGCGGACGGGACGGCTCATCGCGGTGAGTTGCTCGGCGTCGGCGCCGACCGCAGCCGGCCGAACGCGGCCAGGACGGTGCCGCTGGACGTCGTCGCGGTGTGGGGGGACAGCGGGCTGGCCGGGGTGGTCGTGGTGCTGCCGGTGCATCCGACCGTGCTGCCCGCGAGCAACCTCCTGGTCAGCGCGGACCTGGCGGGGGCGGTGCGGAGGGCGTTGCGGGCGCGCCTCGGGGACGGTGTGTGGGCGGTGGTGGCGACCGGCGCGGCCGGAAACGTCAGCACCCGCTTCACCCGCCTCGGCCAGGACGCCGCCGAACTGGACCGGCTCGGCGGCCTGGTCGCCGACCGTTGCGTCGAACTGCTGGCCCAGCCCGGCGAACGGGCCTGGACGGGCACCGACCAGATCAGGACAGTCCGGGCACGACGCGACCTGCGCCGAGCCCAGACGGACGCCGACCACGGCTCCCTCGCCGCCGACTACGCCACCGCCACCGCCACGGGCGACCCGGTGGCCGCCCGGCTGGCGCGCAGCAGGCTGGAAGGCGTACGCGCCAGAGCCCTCGGTACCCCGCCATTCACCGACACCATCCCTGTGGACGTGAGCGTGGCCAGAGTGGGGTCGCTGGGCCTGGTCGGCCTACCGGGCGAGCCGTTCCTCGAAGTGGCGGAGCGCATCACGAACGGTCTCGGCCCCATCGCCGTGCTCGGCTACGTCAACGGCTACCCCGGCTACCTGCCCACCGCCGAGGCGTACCAGCGTTCGGACTACGAGGTTCTGGTCAGCGCCGTCGCCCCCGGCAGCGCCGAGACATTGGCCGACACCGCACGACAGCTTTTGGAGGAAGCGTGATCGATCAGGACGCGTACGCGGAGGTCGCCAGGTCGGCGGTCGAACGACTGGTGACCAAGGAACGGGACGCGATCGCCCGCGCCGGAACCCTGATCTTCGAGTCGCTGAGGGCGGGCGGCGTGCTCCAGGCGTTCGGCACCGGCCACTCCCGCTCCATCGCCCTCGAACTCGTCGGCCGGGCCGGCGGCCTGGTCCCCGCCAACCAGCTCGGCATCCGCGACGTGGCCTATTACGGCGACGCCACCCCCACCGACATCCTCGACCCGAAAATCGAACGCGAACCCGGCCTCGCCGCCCGCATCTGGGCCCTCGCCCCCATCCACCCCGAGGACGTCTTCGTCATCATCTCCAACTCCGGCGGCAACGCGGCCATCGTCGAAATGGCCCAGCTCGCCGTGGACCACGGGCACCAGGTCATCGCGATCACCTCCCGCGCGCACACGTCCCGCGTGCCGTCCGGCCCGCGCCTCGCCGACCTCGCACACGTCACCATCGACAACGGCGCCCCATACGGCGACGCCGCCCTCCCCCTGCCCGACGGCACCACGATCTGCCCAATCTCCAACCTCACCGGCGTACTGGCCGCCCAGCTGCTGGTAGCCGAAGTCGTCAGCCACCACCTGACCGCCGGACTGACTCCCCCGATCTTCCGCTCCGCCAACACCCCGGGCGGCGACGAGCACAACGCCGCGCTCCTGCAGAAGTACGGCCCCCGCGTCCGCCTAGGCGACGCCTGACCTAGACTCACGGCATCGACGACGAACTCATCCAGGCCGCCGCGCACGTGGCCCGCACGCACTGCCGGGGCGACAACCACACCATGGCCGCTGCGGCCCGTGCCCGGAACGGCCGGATCATCACCGCAGTGAACGCCTACCACTTCACCGGCGGACCGTGTGCTGAGCTGGTCGTCATCGGGGCGGCGGCCGCTCAGGGCGCGCACGAGCTGGACACCATCGTCGCGGTCGGCGACCGCGAGCGCGGCGTCGTGCCCCCATGCGGCCGGTGCCGTCAGGTCCTCCTCGACTACTTCCCCGGGTATCAAGGTGATCGTCGGCGACGGGGACCGCTTGCGGGCAATGCCCATCACCGAGCTCCTGCCCGCGGGCTACGTCTGGGCCGACCACCAGCTCGACTAGGAAGCTGTTTCTTGGATCAGGTTCGAAGCCAGATGATCAGGGTGGCCAGGGTGACGGTGCCGAGGAAGATGTAGGCGCGCTTGTCATAGCGTGTGGCCACGGCTCGGAAGTTCTTCAGCCGGTTGATCGCCCGTTCCACGACGTTGCGTGCCTTGTAGCGGTCGGCGTCGAAGCCGGTGGGGCGTCCGCCCGCCGAACCGCGCCGGCGGCGATGGGCGTGTTGATCACGTGGCGTGGGGATGGTGTGGCGGATCTTGCGACGGCGCAGGTAGGCGCGGTTGGCGCGGGAGGAATAGGCCTTGTCTGCGGCCAGGCTGTCGGGCCGGGTGCGCGGACGTCCTGGTCCCCGTCGGGTATCCGGATGGCGCCCAGCACCGGCTGCAATTGTGGACTGTCGCCGTGCTGGCCCGGTGTCAGGACCAGTGACAACACCCGGCAGCGGCCGTCCGCGGACAGGTGGATCTTGGTGGTGAACCCGCCCCGGGAGCGGCCTAGGCACTCCCCAGCCTGACCACCTCCGCCAGCCGGGCGGCCAGCGCGACCAGCACCGGATCGCCCCGGTTTGTCCCGGCGGCCTCCCCCTTTTGCCGCCCCGGTGCGGGCGGCGGGGGTGGTGTGCGGGGCGCGCCGGCAGCGTGCTGGTGCGCCCGGACGGTGGTGGAGTCCACCGCAATGTCCCAGTCCACCCGGCCCTCAGCATCTTGCTCGGCCTGGACCGCACTCAGCAGCATCTGCCAGGTGCCATCGGCCGACCAGCGGCGATGCCGTTTGTAGACCGTGATCCACGGACCGAATCGTTCGGGCAGGTCACGCCACGGCAACCCGGTGCGGGCCCGATACAACACGCCGTTGATCGTCCTGCGGTGATCATTCCATCGACCGCCCCGCTGGCCCGCCTCGGGTAGCAGCAGCTCGAGCCGCGCCCACTCCGCGTTCGTTAAGTCACCTCGACCCATGCACTCATCGTGATAGGCCAGGCACGAATGGTCAGCAGATCTAAGAAACAGCTCCTAGACGTCTTACGAAGCCAACCGGGCGTGGGTGCCGGGATTGGTCTCGCCGCCGGGCCAGCTGATTTCTACCTACACCTCATTGAGGAAGAGGCCAAGGACATCGGCGAGCGCGGCGATCGCCGGAACGGCGGGGGTGGCGACCTGGCCGGGCTCGATCTTCCGAAGGGTCTCCGGGAAGACACTGGTGTTCAGTACGGTGTCGAGCATTGAACGCTCTCCCCTGGCACGGCGGAGGTACTGCCCGCGCTCGACCTCGGCAGGAGAGTGCGGCAACCCAGCCATTGCTCCAATTATAATACCGGTATAGTTATTGGTCCTCGAACAAGGCGCGATACTGAACCCCACCGAGGTGGCCCGGGCCAAGAACACCGGGGTCATGGTCGCTGACACCTTGCAGATGCTGAAGACCCGGAGCACGGCAGGCAAGAGCCTCCTGGACATCGACCAGTAGACCGAGGCCATGATCGTCGAGGCCGGAGCGAAGTCTTGCTACGTGGAGTACGCGTCGTCCTTCGAACGCGGGCCGTTCGCTCACTGCATCTGTACGGCGGTCAACGACGCACCACTCACGGGATGCCGAACGACTACAAGCTCACCAACGGCGACCTACTGACGCTCGACCTCGCTGTCTCCAAGGGCGGAGTGGCCCGCAGACTCCGCCATCAGCTTCATCGTGGGCGACGCGAAGCCGCCGGAGAGTGTCCCGGTGATCGACGCGACCGAGCGCGCCGCCCCGGGGGATAGCCTCCGCCCACCCCGAAGTTCGCATCGGCGGCATCTCTCATGCCATCGGCTCCGTGCTCAGCGAGGCGGGGTACTCGATCAACACCGAGTTCGGGGGCACGGGATCGGGTCGACGATGCACCAGAGCCCGCACATCTCCATCACAGGACGGCCCGGCCGTGGCTACAAGCTGCGGCCGGGGTTGCTGCAGGCATGGGAGCCGTGGGTGATGGCCGACACCGCCGAACTCGTCACCGACGCGGACGGCTGGACCCTCCGAAGCGTGACAGGCTGCCGTACGGCGCGCAGCGAACACGATCGCCATCACCGACGACAGCGCCGAAATCCTCACCTTGCCCAAGTAGGGGCTTTCAGCTGGCGCGGCGACAGCCACAGAGCTTCCGGCCTCTCGACGATGCGGGCGGCCGCTCAGAATCGGCAAGCAATATCAAGCCGAAGTCGTACGGCGGCGGCAACAACCTCCGCCTTCGCAGCATAGATGGGACCTCGATGCCGACAGGCTCAGAACCTCTTCCGCGGTGGCCCTTCCAGGTCCCCCGTAAACAGGACCTGGCGGTCGCCATGCCGAACCCGAAGCTGGGAAGAATCCTTCCGCCACCGCTACGATGGTGCCTGTGGGAAGGCTCTGATGCTTACTAGACTAGAAGTTGACGGGTTCAAGAACCTCCTGAATTTCGAAGTGGATCTTGGCCCTTTCACTTGCATCGCCGGCGTCAACGGAACCGGTAAATCAAACGTTTTTGATGCCATCCAATTTCTCAGCCTTTTGACTGACAGATCGCTCATCGAAGCTGCCCAGGAGGTCCGCGGAGTTCATGGCGAACGCTTCGGCGACCCTCGCGATCTCTTTTGGAATGGACATTCCGGCGCTGCCCATACCATGCGTTTCGCAGCAGAAATGATCGTGCCAGGAGAAGTCGAAGACGACTTCGGGCGCCCAGCGGCTCCCTCGATCACATTCCTGCGATACGAGCTTGAACTGGGATACGTACCGCCCAGAGGAATAGAAAAGATCGGCCGCCTGAGCCTCCTTGCGGAGAACCTTCGACACATCAAGTTGGGCGATGCCCCCAGCAAGCTCCGCTTCAAGCACAGCTCGGCTCATTTTCGCAATGCCGTCCTGCACGGCCGCCGGGCCGGAGTCGCGTTCATCTCCACCACCAAGGATGCAGGCGGAGAGCCGATCATCAGCATTCATCAGGATGGCGGAAGCCGCGGCCAGCCCAAACCCGCCGCAGCGTCCCGAGCTCCCGCAACGGTTGTGAGCACTGTCACGAGCAGTGACGATCCGACTGTTCTCGCAGCACGAAGAGAAATGCAGTCCTGGCGGCGGCTGGCCCTTGAACCATCTGCGCTGCGAGCCGCGGATCGATATGTCGACCCGCGTCAGATGGATCCAACCGGCCGCCATCTCGCGTCTACGCTCTTTCGCATCGCTTACGAGGACGGCGATCCCGAGCGCGTCTATGCGCGCGTCGCCGGTCGCCTGGCCGACCTGTCGGGCGTGGATGTGCGAGAACTCCAAGTCGAGCAAGACGACGTTCGCGAACTTTTTACAGTGCAACTTGTCGAAAGTGGCGGACTTGCTCTTCCCGCGCGGAGTTTGTCCGGAGGCACGCTCCGTTTCCTTGCCTTGTGCGTTCTACTCGAAGACCCGACCGTCGAGGGCCTTCTATGCATGGAGGAGCCGGAGAACGGCATCCATCCCGCCAACGTGAACGCCATGGTCCAACTGGCCACGGACCTGGCGGTCGATGCTCACGATGCTCCAGGCCCTGCCAACCCATTTCGGCAGATAATCGTGAACACTCATTCGCCAGCCGTGGTTCAGCTCGTCGATCCGCCAGATCTCCTTTTCGCAGAGGCAGACATGCGTCGAGCCCCCGACGGCACCATGAGGCGCGCGCTTCAGTTGCGCCCTCTTGCCGGATCATGGCGCGATGAAGGGCCGAGGAGTAGAGCGGTCACCAAAGCGGATATCCTCCCCTACCTCACAACGCCACCAGGGGCTCAAACCACCTTGGACATTATATGATCCTACGTGTTCTGTTTCTGGGCGAAGGAACCAGCGATAGTGGTATCACAACCCATATTCGACGTATAGCCATTGAGAATGGGCACGACGTAGTCATCACCGACCCATGATCGAAAGGCTGCCCCCGTCTCGCCAGAAGACCATCAAGTCGAGGCTTGAAGCCATCAAGGAGCTTGGTGGAGAATACGAGCTTGTCGTGGTCCATCGCGATGCCGACCGAGACGGCCGGGGGTCCCGCCTACAAGAGATAGATGGCGCTGTCACCGCTGTCATGCCCAGCGTGTCCTTCGTCGGCGTGATTCCGATCCGTATGACGGAAGCATGGCTAATGCTGGACGAGCAAAACCTGCGAGTGGTGGCAGGAAATCCCAATGGCCGAACAGACCTGGGACTGCCCAAACCGAAGGCTGTCGAGTCGATTCCGGACCCCAAGGCGGCTCTCGCTGAGAAGCTCGCTCTCGCCTCGGGCCTCTCTGGCCGCAAGCTGGATAAATTCAAGAAACGATTTCCTGAGCACCGGCGACAACTGCTCGACCGCATTAACCCCCTGGGACCTATTTGCGAAGTTTCTTCCTGGAAGGACTTCAACGAAGACCTGCTTTCCGGACTACGCAAGGTCTCCAGCTAGAGCGTTATGCCAATGGCGGTAATGTTGACCACTCGTGGACCCCATGGTGGTTCGGTCGGGGAGAGTCAGCCGGATTTCGGCCGAGGCCACGCCTCAAGCTCCCGTGCTCAACAGAACGCGCAAGCCGCGCGCCGAAGGCGCGCTCGATCAAAGGCGCCCGAGCGAAGCGAGGACCTTTGTCCGGGGTGGGATCCAGCTGGCTGACCACCCAAACGGGCAACGGGTGGGCCCAGGCAGGACGCCCGGGCGACAGCGAGATCCCTGCCTTTAGGGGCGGACCAACCGGTACGGCTGGCGGGGGCGGCCGGCCTGTGAGCCCTTTACCGGGGGCATCGGCCAAGCCAGCCCCTCTTCCGCCAAGCTCTGCAGAACCCGGCGCGCTGATCGGGGCGCCACAGCCAGCACGTCGGCCACGATCTCCGCATCCACCACCAATGCCTCCGGCCCATCACCCAGCCCGGCGACCAGCCGTTCCAGGAGCTTGGCCCCCTTGGTGGCCGTCACCGGCTCGCTCTCGGCACGTCGACGCTGACGCAGCGGCAGGGAAAGCACGGTCCCATCCCCACTGACCATGTAGGCCGCCGCCGCCCCAGCATTCCGCGCCTTTTCGACGGCAACCAGCGCATTGGCGTCAGCATCCCGAGCAGTGGTACCGAGCCCGATCCCCACCTCAACAGGCACCCCAGCCTCCGACCGCACCCGATCCATGAACGGCGCGACCCGAAACCCGTCAGTGGCCTGCGCAAGCGCCCCCACCGTAGCGGTAACCACATAACTGTTCTCATCACGCGCCACCACAGTGGCCCCCATCACCCGGGCATCAGCCAGAAGCGACTGGTGAAGGGAGAGCTTCAACTCCTGCTGCCAATAGTTACCGGGCCCCGAATAACTGGGCCGAGCAGAAGCGGCCAGCTCAACAACGGCAATGGCAATCTGCCCCTCTTCCAGCCGGCTCCCCGTCCCAAGCAGAGCAGCGGTGTTCAGCGCCAGCCGCAAAGTATGCGAGGTAGGCAGCATCCGCAACACCGGCACCCCGGCGGAGGTAAGCGCCTTGGCCACACTCCTTATCGTGGTGAGCGCAGCAGTAGTAGCCCCCTGCCGATAAAGCTGCTCATGAAAGCCGATGAACCCACGAGCAGACTCAGGCTGGTCGTACTCGGAAAGATGCACCCCAGCGGTACCGACCCCGATCTCCCCATAAGCCTCGTCGACATCAGCCGCAGGCAAGGAGTCAATACTGACCCGGGCCGGATCAATACCGTCGGCAAGCACCCCACGCAACAGAGCCGCATAAAGACTGGCCCCACTCATCGGCACGAAGGTGGCAGGCATGGGAAACTCGCCACCCTGCCGAGCAAGGTCGTACTGAAGCGGCCCGGTAAACAAAGCCACGTCAATACTCTCGGCGATCTTGGAGAACTTCTCGTAGGTCTCGTGCTCGCCGGCCAACGGCGCGCCCACCAGCCGCCAGTCGGCCGCGGCGGGCAGGTCGGCGCCGATCATCATGATCTGCTCGACCAGGTCGGGCGGCCCGACGACCCCGATGGCCACCCTCGACCGTGTTTCGGATCGCAACCGATCCATGATCGTTATCTCTCCAGTCCGGATCGCCACTGCAGGAGTCGCGTCATCGTCCCGCCGAGGACCGCCGCACGGTCCTCCTCGGCGAGGCCACTGAAGATTACCCGGCCGAGCGACATGCGAAGATCGATGAACGGGAAGTCGGAGCCGTAGACGACCCGGCCCGCTCCGACCTCCGTCACCATTCTGACGATGTCGGGCCCGGTGTTGAAGGAACCGCAGACTTCCAGCATGAGTCCGGGCTGTCGCTGTGCCGCCTCGATCGCGAGGTCGAAGCCGAGTGGCGTGGCTCCGGCGTGTCCGGCGAGGATGGTCGCCCCGGGGTGCCGGACGGCCACTTCCTCCACCTGCGCGAGGTCGTTGTACGGCGAGCCGTCATAGCTGTGCGTCAGCACCGGGCACCCGGTCCTCTGCGCGAACTCCCACACCGGCGCGTACCTCCGCCCGGTGAGCGGATAGTCGTGCAGGTCAGGATGGAGCTTGATGCCCCCGAAGCACGGATCGTCCCCCCATCGCCCCAGCTCGCCGACGGGGTCCTGCCACGGGTTGACGGTCAGGTACCCGGTGAACCGGTCGGGCGCGCCGCGGACGATCTCGGCGGTCTGCGCGTTGCCCTCGGTGGCGTCGAGCTGGATGGCGAGGTGGCTGGACAGGACGGCGTGCGCGACGCCGCACCGGTCCATGACGCGTACCATCGCCTCGGGTCCGGCCTCGGGGATGAAGAACAGGCTGTACGGCCCGGCGTGCGCGTGCGCGTCCACGATCCGTACCCCTGTCTGGGGGCGGCGGCTCCACACGGCGGTCTCGATGCTCACGCGGCCCTCGCTTCCTGGCGCAGCAGGCCCAGCACGTTGCCGGAGCCGATGGCGGCCACGCTCTCGTCGTCCAGCTCCGACCAGAGGAGCCGGGTGAGCGCCTCGGCGGGGTCTCTGGCTGGGGCGCCGGTGCCGAAGAGGAGGCGGCGCGGGCCGTACCTCTCGACGAGCCATTCGAGGCCGCAGTGGGAGGAGAGGTTGGCCAGCCCGAGATGGATGTTGGGGGTGCGGGCGAGCACGCCCGCGGCCTGCCTGAGCAGGCGGTATCCGAGGCCGCCGACGACGACGGCGAGGCTGGGGCGGGCGGCGGCGATGGCTTCGACGGCGGGCCAGCCGATCTGCGGCGCGTCGAGCAGGAGCGGCAGCCCGGCCTCGGCGACGGCGTCGAGCAGGCGGGCGGTGTCCTTGCCGGCGAGGTCGTAGCCGTGGTCGGCGGGGTAGGCGCGGACGGCGGCGACGCCGTTGTCCAGGGCGGAGGTGACGAAGCTCGCGGTCTCGTCGCAGGTGTCGGGAAGCATCACCCAGCAGGGACGCAGCCTGGGCTGTCCCTCCGTCAGCCTGATGATCTTGAGATTTCCCTGGTGCGGGTCGTGCAGCCACGACCAGCTGTGGCTCACCAGCGCCTCGGCGATGCCGAAGCGGTCCATTCTGGCCAGCGCCTGCGTGACCGTGCCCTGGCCGACGTCCCTGCGGGGGTGCCGGCCGAGCATGGCGTCAGCGTCGATCAGCATGAACCGTCCATCCGTCGGGGATCGTGGGGGGCTGGTCGCGGAAGGGGAAGAGGCCGACGGTGAACCGGCCGTCGGCGCGGCGCAGTCCGAGGGTGTGGATCTCGCCGTACTCGGCGGTTCTGGCCTCGGGGTCGGGGATGCGCGCGGGACCGTTCCCGTGCAGGACCTCGTCGGGCGCCTCCAGGGGTACGGCCAGCAGCCCGGGACCCTTCTCCGTCACGAACCCGTCCCCGTGGCGGCGCCAGGGCGACAGGCCGTGGAGCTGCCAGATCGCCTCGGTGCCGATGCGGTCGGAGATCACCCAGTAGCCGGGGTCGGGCACGAAGACGATCCGCCGGTCGTGGCGCTGCTCGTAGCCATGATGATGTCCCTCAAAGACCTGCTTATCGGGAAAAATCTGGAACAAGTCGCATGAAGCCCTCCGATCCTCTACATACTCCTGGCCCGGAACCAGCAACGTGTTGTGCGCCCTGGTCGCCTGGAACCAGTCGTAGTAGCCCGGGTCGTCGTACGACGGCGGCCCGCCGCCCTCCCACGCCAGCGGCACCCCCCACCCCTCGATCACGAAGTCGAGCGCCGCGTGATGGCTGTGCGGCTCCAGCTCGTGCCCGACATACGGCCCATAGTTGATTACCGTGTGGAAGCCGCCGCCCCGCAGCACCGCGTATCCGCTGGCCTCCAGGTTGACCGGGCCCGTCAGCGGCTCGACGTCCACCGGCCAGACCACACCGCTGTCCTGCAGGTGCGGCACCCATCCGCCCGACGTGGTCAGCGCGGCCAGCCAGTCGTGCATGAGCGGGTAGCGGGGGTGGGCGGCCAGCGTCGGCTCGACCGCGGCGGCCCGCTTGAGCGCGTCCAGGCACATGCCGTGATAGCCGGGCGAGCGCTCGTGGTGGCCGCCGTCGGCGCGTACGTCGCGCTCCAGATGCTCGTGGATGCGGGCCAGCGCGACCTCGGCCCAGGATCCGGCCTCCGGCAGGTCGGCGAAGACGCGGGCCAGGTGCAGGAGCTCGCAGACGGTCGCGAACTGCCAGTTGCCGTGGCGGAACTCGTCGTGCTCCTCGGCCGACCAGCGCGCGCCGCCGATGACGGTCTTCAGCATCTCCCTGCGGCACTGCTCGCCCAGAGCGGTGCCGAAGACGTGCAGGGCGTGGGTGACGTACATGCCGCGGGCGCACACGCCGAGCGAGTACCAGACCACGTCGAGGCCGGGCCAGTCGCCCTCCACCCGGTCGCGGTCGGCGTACCACTGCAGGAACAGGCGTTCCCAGGTGTCGGCGTAGCGCTGGTCGCCGGTCTCGGAGTAGGCGGCGATCAGCGGGGTCATCCAGCGCAGGTAGTGGAAACCGTACAGGCGGGAGCGGCCGTGGCCCTTGTCCAGGAAGTCGACCTCGATGCCGATCAGGTCGTCCGCGGCGTCCGCGGGCATGCCCGCGGGGACGGGCGCCCGCCATCTCCAGGTACGGCCCAGCTCCGGGAGATCCTCGTCGGGAATGTGGCGCATCCGGGTCGGGTGCACATGCGGCGGCTTCTCCACATAGGCGGTCATGCGAGCCTCACCGGAAGCCCGGTGCGGGCCGACTCGTGCGCGGCGGCCAGCACGGCGGTCACGTCGCGCGAGCTCTCGACGCTGATCAGCGGCTCGGTCCCGGTGCGCGCGCAGTCGACGAAGTGGTGGATGGCGTCGCGGTAGGCCCCGGCGGGCACGCCGTGCACGACGCGCTGGAGCATGTTGCGCGGGTAGGCGTAGCCCTTGGCGGTGGCCACCTGGATGTTCTCCTTCTGGCGGTCGAGCTGGATGACGCCGTCCTCGCCGACCACGGTGACGTAGCTGTCGACCATGGTCGGGAAGGTGTTCGGGTAGATCCAGGCCGACTCGAAGGTGGCGACGGCGCCCCGGCTGAAGCGGGCCTGGATCTGCATCGCGTCGGGGGTCTCGATGCCCATGCCGCGCAGCTTGCCGTGGCGGGCGGTGGCGAAGACCTCCACCACGCGGTCGTCGTAGAGCCAGCTGAGCAGGTCGATGTCGTGGCTGGACAGGAACCAGGCGCAGCTGGTCTGGTCGGCCCAGCGGATCATCTCGGTGGGCACGTAGATGGTGTCGTCCTTGCGGGCGTACCCGACGACGGGCTCGCCGACCAGCTCCATCTGCTGCTTGGCCTGCGCGTACGCGGGCACCCAGCGGTGGTTGAACAGGCACATCGCGATCACGCCCGCCTCGCGGATGGCGGCGACCGCGCGGTCGGCGTCGGCGACCGTGGTCGTGAACGGCTTCTCGACCAGGATGTGCAGCCCGGCCCGCGCGGCGGCGACCATCATGTCGGCGTGCAGGTGGTCGGGCGTGGTGATCGAGACGGCGTCGACCGTGCCGGAGGCGATCAGGTCGCGGTAGTCGGAGTAGACGGCCGCCTCTCCCAGGGGGCTGCGGGAGACCGCGGTGAGCTCGACGTCCGGGTGGGCGGTGAGCACCTCGGCGTGCCCCCGGCCCATGATCCCGGCGCCGATGATCCCTACTCTGAGCTTAGGCAAGTGCGTCATTCCATCGCTTCTCTGCAGTGTCGAGCGCTTCCTTCGCGCTCTTGGTACCCGTGAGGAAGGCCCTCACCTCTTCGGAGAGCAGCTCGCCCAGCTCCGCGTCCTTGTTGGTGCCGATCGGGGTGTACTTCAGCTGCGGCAGCCCCTTCACGATCACGCTCCTGGCCGCGGCCATCGGGTCGTCGCCGGAGACGTCGGTGAAGAACGCGTCCTTGGTCGAGGAGACCGTCGAGGGATAGATCGGCACGATCTTGCAGAAGGCCAGCTGGTTGGCGCCGTTGGTGAAGTACTTGATGAACTCCGCGGCGGCCTTCTTGTTCGTGGACGCCTTGGGGATGGAGAAGGCCTGCTGCGCCAGCAGCAGGTTGCCACCGGTGCTCATCTGGACGGGCGCGGTGACCTGCAGGTCCTTGTAGACGTCGGGCGCGTTCTTCTGCACGTTGAGCAGCTCGGCGGCGTTCGCGTGCGCCTTGAAGGCGACCTGGCCGTTCTCCAGCGTCTGGGGGAGGTTGCGGATGTCCTTGGAGACGGCGCCGGGCGCGATGCCCTTGGCCGCGTAGCTCTTCTTGAACTTCTCCAGCACCTCGACGGCCTGCGGCGTGTTGAACACGGCCTTCTTCTTGTCGGGGCTGAGCAGCTCGATGCCGTAGTAGCGCAGCGTGTTGTGGTCGGGGATGGCGTTGAACCCGTTGACCTTGGTCTTGCCGAAGACCTTGTCGGCCAGCGCGAGCGCCTCGTCGTAGCTGGCCGGAGGCTTGGCGGGGTCGAAGCCGACCTTGTCCATCACCGACTTGCGGTACATGGCGACGGGCGCGCCGCCGTTGTACCAGGGCACGGCGTAGAGCTTTCCGCCGGTACGCAGCGGCTCGACCAGGTTCGGCTGGAAGTCGGCCAGGTCGCCCTGGGTGAAGTAGGCGTCGAGCGGTTCGAGCGACGGCGTGAACCGGCCCAGCTCGATCGAGCTGACGTTGACCGCGTCCGGCACCTCGCCGCTGGCCACGGCGGCCAGCAGCTTCGTGGCGCTCTCCTGGCCGGGCACGTCGACCCACTTGACCGTGATCTGCGGGTGCTGCTTCTGGTAGTCGGCGATCAGGCCGTTGATGTAGTCGCTGTAGTTCTTCTTCAGGTTGATCGTCCAGAACTCGACCTCACCCTCGAAGGGCTTGTCGTTGCCGCCTTCCGCCGCTCCGGAAGTGCCGGCTACGCAGCCGGTCGCCAAGAGGGAGAACGCGAGAGCCGCTACTAAGAAGCTTCTGCTTGACATGTGGCCGTCCTTAATCGCTACTTTCGGCACAATGACATCAGGCGCTCTTGCCGTCAATCCCTGGGCTATGTACGCTGCAGAAAATTCTGGCCCGCCGTTATCCATCTTTAGGACTACCAATGCCCGGACAGCGGTGGTACACCCCCTACCTCTTCGCCCTCCCGGCCCTGGCCTTGTTCGGGGTCTTCTTCGTCTGGCCCGCGGTCACCGCGATCCAGCTGTCGTTCATGAAGTACGACGTGGTCTCGCCGCCGGCCTTCGTCGGGCTGGACAACTTCGTGCGCCTCCTGGGCGACGAGAAGTTCTGGACCGCGACGCTCAACTCGGTGCTGTTCCTGATCGGGCTGTTCCCGCTGCTGGTCGTGCTGCCGCTGCTGCTGGCCGTACTCGTGAACCAGAAGCTGCCGGGGATCAGGACCTTCCGGATGCTCTACTACTTGCCGGTGGTCACCTCGATGGTCGCGGTGGCCGTGGCCTGGGAGTACGTCTTCAACCAGCAGGGCGTGCTCAACTGGATCCTCACCGGCGCCGGCCTGCTGGACCAGCCGATCCAGTACCTGCTCGACCCGTTCTGGGCGCTGCCCGCGCTCATCGTGGTCGAGGGCTGGAAGAGCATGGGCTTCTACATGATGATCTACCTCGCGGGGCTGCAGACCATCGACACCTCGCTCTACGAGGCGGCCCGCGTCGACGGCGCCACCGCCTGGGACCGGCTGCGGCGCATCACCGTGCCGCTCATGATCCCGTACATCGCGGTCGCGTTCACGATGGAGATGCTCGACGCGATGCAGGCCTTCACCTCGGTGTACGTGATGACCCGGGGCGGACCGCAGGACGCGACGCTGACCCTCGGCTACTACATCTGGTCGGCCGGCTTCGAGCACTACGAGATGGGCTACGCCAGCGCCATCGGCCTCGTGCTCTGGGTGGTCATGATCGCGCTGGCGATACTCAACCACCGCCTCACCAGGGGGAAGTCGTGAGAACACGCAACATCGGGATGTACGTCCTGCTCACCACGATCGCCCTGGTCTTCGTCGGCCCGTTCCTCATCCTGCTGTCGTCGGGGCTGAAACCCTCCGACCAGGCGGTCTTCGCGTTTCCGCCGGACATCATCCCTCGGCCGCCGGTCCTGGACTGGGTGAAGGAGGCGTGGACGGCGATCCCGTTCCCCCGCTATCTGCTCAACTCGGTCATCTACGTGGGGGCGATGGTTCCGGCTTACGTGCTGGTCTCGGCGCTGTGCGCGTACCCGCTGGCGCGGCTGCGCTTCCGCGGCCGGAACCTGATCTTCCTGGCGATCCTGTCCACGATGTTCCTGCCGGGCGAAGTGATGCTCATCCCTCGGTTCCTCGTGGTCTCGCAGCTCGGCCTGGCCGACACCTATGCCGGGGTGATCCTGCCCGGCCTGCTGTCGGCGTTCGGGATCTTCCTGCTGCGGCAGACGTTCGCCGGGGTGCCGCGCGAGATCGTGGACGCCGCCCGCACCGACGGCTGCCACGAGCTGCGCATCTTCTGGCACGTGATGCTGCCCGCCGCCCGGCCCACGCTGGCCATCCTCGCCATCTTCGGCTTCATCTCGGTCTGGAACAGCTTCATCTGGCCGCTGGTCGTGCTCAAGGACTCGGCCAAGTACCCGATCGCGCTCGGGATCGCCTACCTGGCCGGAATCACCGGCACCGACGTCAGGACACTCGCCGCCGGGACGATCATCTCGATCATCCCGGTGGTCGTCGTTTTCATGCTCATGCAACGCCACGTCCTCGAAGGCATGCGAGGCGCAGTGAAAGGCTGACCGCGATGTTGACCCGCAGGCAGTTCGGTATGGGCGCGATCGCGCTGGGGTTACCCCTCAGCGTCCGCCCGGCAGGCTACGACTACACCACCCGGGAGACGTTCGACCTGTTCGACAAGGTCTTCCACGACAGCGGGCTGACCGGGCAGCCCACGCACACGAACGAGCTGGGCGCCCTCGGCTGGGGCCAGTCCTACGTGTTGTGGGCGTTCGTCCGGATGTATGAGGCCTACAAGGACACCCACTACCTCGACCGGCTCATCCACAACGCCGACCTGGTGCTGGCCGGGCGCGACTCGGTGCGCGGCGTGACGGACTACCGGGGGCTGTCGCTGCCGGGCTGGCGCAACACCAGCTACACCGCGGGCGGGGTGACCCTGCTCGACGCCGCCGGCACGCCGGTGCTGGAGGTGCGCAGCGCGCTCACCAACGTCAGCGACGCCGTCGTCACGGTGAAGGCGGGCAGTTCGGCCGAACGTTTCACGATCGTGGTGGACAACCCGAAGAAGAAGCGCGTCTCCACCTTCACCGACCTGACCGTGGACGACACCGTGGACAACGCCGTCGAGCGCGTCCTGGCCGCCTACCCCACCCCCAACATGGTCACCGCCAAACGGCTCGCCGCCGGCGCGCCCGCGCACGGCACGTTCCCGATGGCGGCGGCGCCGGTGCACTTCTCCGTGCACACCGGCATGATCACCTACCCGATGGCCGCCTTCGTCCGCCTCGTCCGTCAGAGCCCCAGACTCCAACGCATCCCGAAATATCGGGACAAGGCGCGTGAGTACCTGCAGGCCGTCCGCGAGGCCGCGGCCATCCACGACCGCGAGTGGCACGACGACGGCTACTTCATCTGGCCCAAGCACATGCCGGTCCCCTACGACGGCACCGAGCAGCCCCACAACCAGTCGCTCGGACTCGGCCAGACCTACGCGGAGCTCGCCGTCGCCACCGGCGAGCGCCGTTACCGCGAGCGCACCCGGGCCATGGCCGGCGCATTCGGCCGTGACCTGCGCGCCAACGACAAGGACGCCTACGTCTGGCCCTACTGGCCATCCTCGGGGGTGATGTACCGCGGTTACACCAAGGCCGACGACGTCTCGGAATGGACGCCGTCGTACGGCCGGCCGCCCGTGGGCGCGCAGCAGATGGAGGACCTCAGCCACGCCGGAATCGACGTCGAGTTCGCCGCCGCCGCCCGCCGCGCCGGACTCGGATTCCGCGGCCACGACATGGCCCGCCTCGCCCGCACCTACACCCGCAACCTCGCCACCAGCGACAACGGCGTCGCCACCACCTTCCTCTACGTCGACGGCGGCGGCGGCCTCGCCCCGGCCGGGCAATATCTGCAGGCGCCCCGCTTCATGCCCGTCGCGCCGTGGGACCCCGACCTCTTCACGCACGCCCGCAAGGTCTACGACGACCACGCCGTGGAGTCCCAGGCGGGCTCCACGCTGCTGAACGTCGCCTATCTCAACTGGTTCGCCCGGAGGTCCTGATGCGTCTGTCCCGCCGCCAGTTCACGCTCGGCGCCCTCGCCCTCTCCGGCACGGCTGCCCTCCCTGTCTTTTCCGGCACGGCACGCGCCGCCACCGCCCACGACTACACCGCCCGCGAGACCTTCGACCTGTTCGACCGGATCTTCCACGACAGCGGCAGCGCCGGCCAGCCGACCGACACCAACGAGCACGGCGGCCTGGCCTGGGGCCAGTCGTACGTGCTGGCCGGGTTCATCCGGATGTATGAGGCGTACAAGGACACCCACTACCTCGACCGGCTCATCCACAACATCGACCTGGTGCTGGCCGGACGCGACTCGGCCCGCGGCGTCACCGACCACCGGGGCCGCTCGCTGCCCGGCTGGCGGGCCATGGCGCCCTACACCGTCGGCCTGGTGACGCTGAAGGACGCGGGCGGGAAGGCGCTGGTCGAGATCCGCACCGCCCTCACCTACGCCGACAACGCGGTGGCGACCGTGCGGGCGGGCAGTTCGGCCGACCGGTTCACGCTGGAGGTGCGCAACAACCGGACGAACCTGGTGGCGACCTTCACCGACCTGTCGCTGGACCCGGCGGCGCCCGACTACGCGGTCAGCCGGATCCTCGACGCCTATCCGACGCCGACGCTGGTGACGGCGCGGGAACTGCGGGCCGCGCCCTCGGGGAACGCCGTGCCCGCGCTCGGGGCCACGCCGTTCGTGTCCCAGCCGGTGATCTTCACGGTGCACACCGGCATGATCACTTATCCGATGGCGTCGTTCGCCAAGCTCGTGCTGCGGAGTCCGCGGCTGCGGGCCGTACCGAAATATCGGCACAAGGCGGTGGAGTACCTGAAGGCGGCGCGGGAGGCGGCGGCCATCCACGACGACGAGTGGCGGCAGACCGAGGACGGCCACGGGTATTTCGTGTGGAACAAGGGCACACCGCTCGCCTACGACGGCACCGAGCAGCCCACGAACCAGAGCCTCGCGCTCGGCCAGACCTACGCCGAACTCGCCGCGGCCACCGGCGACCCCTTCTACGCCGACCGGGCGCGGCGCATGGCCAGGACCTTCCTGCGCGAGGTCAGGGCCGACGCCGACGACGCCTACGTGTGGTCGTACTGGCCGGCGTTCGGGCGGACCTACAACGGGTTCGCCAAGGCCGACGGCGTCTCGGAGTTCACGCCTTCCGGCGGGCCCGCGCGGCAGATCGAGGACCTCAGCCATGGGGCGATCGACGTGGAGTTCGCCGCCGCCGTCTTCCGCAACCGGCTGTTCTACAAGGGCGTGGACCTGGCGCGCTTCGCGCGTACCTACAGCAAGAACCTCGTGGCGCCGCCCGGCGCGGACGGCATCGCCACCGCCTACCAGCGCGTCGACGGCACCGGCAGCACCACCACCGCCGGGCAGTATTTGCAGGCGCCGCGGTGGATGGCCGTGGCGCAGTGGGACGAGACCGTGTTCACACACTCGCGGGCCATCTATGACGGCCGCGCCGTACAACCGCAGCTCGGGTCTTATCTGGGCTCTGTGGCCTATCTCAACTGGCATGCCCGAAGGGGGTCGTAGTGTTACTCAACCTGGTCGTCGCCGGGGCACTGGCGCTTGGCGGCGCGCACTCCCTGGACAGCCCCTGGCTCGCCAAGTACAGGGCGCTTGAGGCGCAGATCGGCGCTTCCGTCTACAACGACCGCAGCAGCGCGACCCTCGCCTGGGGCGAGAGCTACATCATGCGCAGCTACCTCGACGTCTACCAGGTCACCCAGGACACCGCCTGGCTGGACAAGCTCGTCACCCACGCCGACACGGTGATCGCCAACGCCGACGACGTGGACGGTGACGGGTTCCTCGGGTGGAGCACCGAGAGGTACTCGCCGGTCGAGATCGCCAACACGGGCTTCGAGAGCTCGACCTCCGGGGACGCCACCCTGCCCGCTTCGTGGACTCGCTTTCAGGACACCGGCAGCCACGTCCATCGCACGACCGACACGGTCGAGGGGACCCAGTCGGTGCGGGTGGTCTCCGATCAGACCAAGTGGAAGAAGCTCTACCAGAACGTCAACAGCGCCTACGAGGGCGGATCCACCTACGTTCTGCGCGGATGGGGCAAGAAGGCCGGGTCGGTGACCGGGCGGATCGTGCTGCGCAACGGGTCCACGACGATCTGCGCGCTCGACTACACCTCGACGAGCTGGACGTTCAAACAGGTCGAGTGCAAGCTGCCGACCGGTGGACCGCAGCTTCGGGTGTGGCTGGAGCACGCCTCCTACACGGTGGCCGGATCGGCGTCGTTCGACGAGGTGAAGCTGAGCGGCCGCTTCCCGTACATGGTGCACGACGCGATGATCGGCATCCCGATGGCCGAGTTCTCGCGACTTGTCGCCCAGACCCCCGCTTTATCCGGATATAGCGCGAAAGCGGCGGCGTATCGCAGCTTTCTGGAGACCGAGATCGTGCCCCGCTGGGAGCAGAGCACCTACCTCGGCAACACGTGGAACGGCACCACCTACCGCCAGCCCCCGAACATCGACACCCTCTCCCACACCGGCACCACCAACGACCTGCCCTTCAACATGGCCCTCGGCATGGCCAACCTCCTGACGGTCCTGCACGGCCTCAACGGCGACACCACGTACCTGTCCCGAGCGAACTCCGTCACCCAGTGGGCCAAGTCGAACCTGGTCAACTCCGGCGGGGCCTACATCTGGAACTACGGCACCTACACCACCATGAAGGAGGACCTCTCCCACGCGAACGTGGACCTGTCGGCGTTCCTGGAGTCGTACCGGCGCGGGCAGGTGATGACCGCCGCCGACATGATCGCCCTCAAGAACACCCTCAAACTCAAGATGTGGAACGGCTCCGCCACCGCCCCCATGTTCAGCCTCCGCGTGGACGGGACCGGTGCGGCCAACGGGACCGACTACTACCTGCACTCGTGGATCGAGCTCGCGGAGTGGGACGCGCAGATCAAGGCCCTGGTGGCGGCCAAGTACACCAACTTCACGTCCGCCAATTCCTCGCACCTGATCACGTTGTCCCGCTTGCTGAAGTGGGAGTGAACAGGCAAGGTCCTCCCTCCGGGGCGTTCCTCCTGCGGCCCCACCCCTTACCCGGCTAAGTGGTTGAGCAGTTGGAGCCCACCCTGCCCGTCGTGCAGCCCTTCCCCACCCTCGCTTCAACTTGGGCCGGAATGCCCTGACGATTCGCCAACCCAGCGCTCTACCGTGAAGGGCGCTACCCCTCACGCCCAGTCCCCTGACTCGGGAAGCCGAACTCTTCATCACGCATGTCGATCAGCCGCACCCAGGGCTGCTTGCCCAGGGCCAGTCGCAGCAGCCGATCGTGGCCGTGGCCGTACGGGATGCTGACCTCGTGGGCGAACTTCACCGGCGTCGCGTCCAGTTCACCGGGCATGTACAGGTCCGCGGTCACGGCGTACGGCTTAGTGGCGGCCACGGTGACGCTGTGGAAGCGATCCACCAACCGTGGGCACGTCTTCAGCGCCTCCGGAATGCAGTCCAGGCACGTCGGCGGCAGATTCGTGATGGGTGTGCCGTCCGGTGAGAGCACAGGATTGTCCCGGAAGAGCCACGAGATCCGGCCGTCGTCGCGGACACACGGTGCGGAGTCCACCATGCACAGGTGCTCGCGCAGCATGACACGGGTGCGCGGTGTGTTGATCGCCTTCCACCGATATAGCCCTGATCTGTCTTGCTTGTGGCGAACCCACACAACGCCGTGCTCAAAGTCATCGTCAGAGGGATCAAGGTAGGACAAGCGGATGTCCCCTACCGCAGGATCCCAGCCGAACACCAGCGGCAAGGCATGGAGCTCGCCCGTCCAAAGGTTCTGATCGGGTATGCGCAGGCCGCGCCTGGTCCGCATCGTCCGCCTGACTTCCCATTCGGGAGGCGCACGGTGGCTCATCCCGGATCACCAGCCCCGCACGGCTTACCGGTCCATGCCCGTCGCAGGTGCTGGACGGGCGATGCAACTCCTGGACGGCACCCCGACCGGCGGGACCGCGACGCCCACACCACAGCCGATTCCACATGCGCCTGCTTGACTGCGGACGCCGGGGACGGCGGCGCGAGGACGGCCACAGGGGCAGCGGTGCAACCGCCACGCCCATTCGTCGGCTCGCTACGCATCAGCGACCCCGCGCGCGACGCCGGTCTCTCTGTCGCGCCGGAATTGGACCAACACTCTGCCGTACACATACGAGGAGTTGAGCGCCGCGCTGTTGAGCCAAGCCTGCCGGATGACCCCAACAATCGATTTACCGGGCAGGCTCTCGATCGCCTCGGCCATATGCGCATCGGCACGCTGGAACTCGTCGGTGATACCAAGCGATGCGCAGCTATCGCCGTTCCCGACGTACCAGGCGTACAAGCCATCCATGTCTGAACGCATGTCATACATGGTGCGAAAGAGCGAGGGGACGCCGGAACGTCCAGAAGGACATTACAGGGACGTCCTGGAGTCGTATAAAGGCCCCATGCCTCTCCCAGCGAACGACCGACTACATACCGCAATGCTGCGATCAGGCGTGACCAGAGCCGCTCTCGCCGACGCCGCAGGTGTCGACGTCAAGACGGTGACCAGATGGATGAACGGCCGCGTTCCCCATCGCGCCAATCGGCTCGCCATCGCAGCGACCGTCAATGAGGATGAAGCCACGTTGTGGCCCATGACCCGGTCGGACCAAACCCCCGGCGGTGTGGTGACAAGCGAAGTCGTCGGCGCCTACGCGCATCGCGTCGATGTTCCCGCTTCGCTCTGGGAATCCCTCCTGGTCGGTGCCCACGAGACCATCGATATCGTGGGTTATTGCTTCCTGTTCATCTGGGAGCAGCACATCGACCTCCCGAAGCTCATCGCCGCGAAATGCGCGGCGGGTGCCCGAGTTCGGATCGCTCTCGCCGACCCCGATTACGAGCACGTCCGGGAGCGGGACGAACTCGAGCAGCTCGGCGGCACTCTGCCCGGCCGTATCCGCAACGCCCTCAACCACATCCGAGAGTTGCGCGAGGTGCCCGGCGTGCACATTGGCCTCCATCAAGTGCACCTCTACTCGGCAATCTACCGGTTCGACTGCGAGATGATCGTCACCCCGTATCTTTACCGGGCCCGCGGCTACCAGCACCCGGCCCTCCACCTCCGTGAGCTTTCTCCGCATGGCGTCTTCACACGATACGCCGACCAGTTCGAGCAGATCTGGGGCACAACCAAGAGACTGGAGTCCGTCACGGCGGGGTAGGGCCGTCGGCGTGGCGCGCACCGATTACTACAACGACCCAGCAGCGCCGGCCCCGAACTCGATCGTGCCCGGTGGCTCGGCGGTCGTCGTCGACGAAAAGGGCCGTGTGCTTCTGCATGAACGGCGCGACAGCGGGCTGTGGTCACTACCGAGCGGCGTGATGGATGTCGGCGAGACGATCGCTGCCGCAGTGGTGCGCGAGGTCCTGGAGGAAACGGGGATTGCGGTCCAGATCACGGGCCTCGTCGGCATCTACAGCGACCCCCGGCATGTGATCGCCTACAGCGACGGTGAGGTACGTCAGCAGTTCAACGTGTGCTTCAGCGCCCGGCCGGTGAGCGGTACGCCGCAGGCCACCGACGAGGCGCGAGAGGTCCGCTGGGTCACCCGCGGCGAACTCGACGAGCTGGCCCTTCATCCGACGCAGCGGCTACGGCTGGAGCATGCCCTCGATCCAGAGCGGCGGGAACCCTACATCGGCTGAAACGTGGCCGCCCGGCCAATGAACCGGGGCCGCCCCGGCCAACCGGAGTCGCTCCCCGCCCAGCAATCGCTCTCCGCACAGCGCAAGCCGTGTGCCGGAGGCGCACGCAAAGGCAGGCGGCCCGAGCGGAGCGATGACCTCCAGGGGCCGGAGCCACGGCCCGGCTGGAGACACGCGCGGAGCGAAGCGGAGCACCTCGCATCCCGGGCAGGCTCCAACTGCCCAACCACTTAGCTGGGCAACGGGCGGGCCCCAAAAGACGCGCGAAGCGCCTTAGCCTTTAGCGGAACGCGGCGGCCGCCTTGAGGAAGGTGTCGTTGGCCTCGGGGTCGCCGATGGACACGCGTGCCCCCTCACCGGCGAAGGGACGCACGGCCACGCCCTCCATCCCACACGCAGAAGCGAACTCCAACGTACGGTCCCCCAGCCGCAGCCAGACGAAGTTCGCCTCGGTGGGCGGCACCTCCCATCCCTGGGCGATGAGCGCCTCCCGGACCCGCGTGCGTTCCTTGACTACGGCATCCACCCTGGCCAGCAACTCGTCCTCCGCCTCCAGCGAGGCGAGGGCGGCGATCTGGGCGAGGCTGTTGACGGCGAAGGGGATGGTGACCTTGCGCACGGCCGCGGCCACCGGCTCGTGTCCGATCAGGTAGCCGACCCGCAGCCCGGCCAGGCCGTACGCCTTGGAGAAGGTGCGCAGCACGCAGACGTTGGGGCGCTCGCGATAGATGTCGAGGCCGTCGGGGACGTCTTCGTCGCGCACGTACTCGCGGTAGGCCTCGTCGAGCACCACGAGCACGTTGGCGGGCACCCGGTCCAGGAATGCCGTGAGCCGGTCCCGCCCAATGGGCACGCCTGTGGGATTGTTCGGGGTGCAGACGAAGATCATCCGGGTCCGGTCGGTGATGGCGTCGGCCATCGCGTCCAGGTCGTGTTCCTCGTTCACCAGCGGCACCCGTACCGAGACCGCACCGGCCAGGTCGGCCAGCAGCGGGTAGGCCTCGAACGAACGCCAGGCGTAGATCACCTCGGCGCCCGGTTCGCTCACGGTCTCGAACAGTTGCTGCGCCACCGTCACCGAGCCCGGTCCCAGGGCGACGTGCTCGGCGGGCACGCCGAAGCGGGCGGCTAGCGCCTCGGTGAGCCGCACTGATGCCGGGTCGGGGTAGCGGTTGATCTGCCGCGCGCCTTCCGCGATCGCCTCGACGACCGAAGGCAGCGGGTCATAGGGGGATTCGTTCGAGGACAGCTTGTGGGACCGGCCGTCGGCGCTGACGACGGCCTTGCCCGCCTTGTACGCGGGCATGGTGTCCAAAATGGCGCGGAAACGAGGCATGGCCACACTGTAATCCCCGGTCCGCGCCTCTTGCGCTACGCCCGCCCGTCTCCTAAGTTATGGGCCATAACTAAGGTTAGCCTTACCTATAGGAGCGAGCGGTGCGGACTGGTGGGCGGACAGCCACGTTCAGCCACGAGGACGTGGTCGCCGCGGGCGTACGCATCGGGCTGCAGGACCTGACGGTCCAGGCGGTCGCGGATGCGCTCGGCGTCACCCCCACCGCCGTCTACCGGCACGTGCCGAGCCGCGCGGCGCTGGAGACCCTGGTCGGCGAAGCCATCCTGAACGAGCTCACGCTCCACGACGACCCGGAGCACCCCACCGCCGCGCACCTCGTGGCGTTCGGCCGCCAGTTGCGGCGGTTCACGCTCGCCCATCCGGGCACCGCCCAATACCTGCAGCGGCTGTTCCCACGCGGCCCGTCCGGCGTCCGGCTGCTCGAAACGCAGATCAGGACCCTGGCCGGGCGCGGGTACGCCCCCGCGGCCGCCACCGTGCTTAGCTCCGCCGTGGCCACGGTCACCATCGGGATCGTCGCCGCCGAACAGGCTCAGGACGCCCAGGCCCGGATCGACCCTCCCGGCGCCGAGGAGAACACCCGCGAGGCCCTGGCCGCGATGGCCGGTTCGCCGCTGGTGCAGGCAGCCAGCCTGGGCATCCCCGCCCACACCGCCGACGACTACTTCGAGCTGGTCCTGACCTCGCTCGCCGAAGGGCTGGTGGCCAAGCTCCCGCCCGGGCGCGACGTGGCCGACCTGGCCGCCGCACTACGAGAGGAACACTGAGATGGCCCGCGGCTACGGCGGGGTGGTGATGAAGGCGTTCGGCGCCGACGAGCACACGCTCACCGTCGTGTCGTACACCGACATCACCCCGCACTTCCGGCGCATCACCTTCCACGCGCCGACGTTGTTCGACGGCCCGCCGATCGAGCCGGCGAGCTGGGTACGCATGTGGGCCCCCGACCCGGAACGCGCAGGCCGCGAGCACCAGCGCGGCTACACCCTGGTCGCCCCGGACAGTGACGCGTGCGAGGTCAGCCTGGAGTTCGTCCTGCACGAGCCGGCCGGTCCCGCCTGCATCTGGGCGCGCGGGGTGAAGGTCGGCGACACCGTCCAGGTGAGCCGGTGGTCATCCGGCCAGTTCACCGCACCCACACCGGAGCCCGACGGATACCTCCTGGTCGGCGACGCGGCCGCGCTGCCCGGGATCAACGCGATCCTGGCGGCGGTGCCAGAGACGACCCCGGTCGAGGTCATCCTGGAGCGCTTCCACGACGACGACCTGCACATCCCGCTCACCGCCCACCCCCGCGCCCGGGTCACGTGGGTGCCGGCGACCGGCGACGACTCCGTGCTCGCCCGCGCGGTGGAGGATCGCGACTGGTCCGACTGGTACGCGTGGGTGACCGCCGAGTCCGCCGCCACCAAGCGGGTGCGCGAACGGCTGAAGGAGCTCGGCTTCCCGAAGGCGGACGTGAAGTCGCGGGCGTACTGGATCAAGGGCAAGGCCATGGGCGTGG
Source organism: Nonomuraea endophytica (assembly GCF_014203235.1). GTDB lineage: Bacteria > Actinomycetota > Actinomycetes > Streptosporangiales > Streptosporangiaceae > Nonomuraea > Nonomuraea endophytica. Next base: position 1,231,134 of record NZ_JACHIN010000001.1, read on the forward strand.
ACCGCCCCACCGAGAGCGAGGAGCGGCCGGAGACCCCCAAGCGGACCGGGCAGTGGCGTTCGCGGGCCGGCGCCCGGCTGCTGGCGCCGCTGAAGTCGCGGCTCATCCTGGCCGGTGTCTTCCAGGCCGTGGTCTCGCTGCTGCAGCTCGCGCCGTACCTCATCCTGGCCGAGCTGTGCCGCCGCCTGCTGGCCGGCGGCGCGGTGGCCGCGGGCGTGACGGAGCTCGGGCTGCTCGCGGTGGTACTGCTCGGCGTGGGCACGACGCTGGCCGGGGTGCTGGTGGCGGCCATGCACGTGCTCGACGCCGGGTTCGGCCACCACGTCAGGGCGAGCGTGGTGCGCAAGCTCGCCCGGGTGCCGCTGGGCTGGTTCACCGACCGCACCTCCGGCAAGATCAAGCAGGCCGTGCAGGACGACGCGGCCAGCGTGCACTACCTGGTCACGCACGCGGTGCTCGACATCGTGGCGGCGGTGGTCACGCCGCTGGCCGTGCTGGGCTACCTGTTCACCGTCTCGGCGGGGCTGGCCGCGATCCTGCTGGTGCCGCTGGCCTTCTACGGCGTCCTGACCGGGCGCATGGTGGCCGCCTCCAGCGCGGCGCTGCCGAAGTTCTCGGTCTGGGAGACGCGGGTCGCCTCGGAGGCGGTCGCGTACGTGGACGGGCTGGCCGTCGTGCGCGCCTACGACGCCGGGCCCGCCGGCGGCTTCCGCGCCACGCTGGAGGAGCGCGCCCGCTTCCTCGACGCGTGGCAACGCCCGCTCGGCGGCCGCAAAACCGTGGTCGACCTGGTCACCAGGCCGCTGACATCGCTCCTGCTGATCATCGTGACGGGCGGCCTGATGGTGGCCGGCGGGGTGCTGAGCGCCGCGGATCTGCTGCCGTTCCTGCTGCTGGGGGTCACGTTCGGGGCGCAACTCCTCGCCGCGGGGTACGGGCTCGGCTCGGCCCGCGAGGCCCTCGACGCCGCCCAGCGGATCGGACTGCTCCTCGACGAGCCCGAGCTCCCCGAACCCGACGCGCCCCGGCCACTCCCGGCCGGCGAAGGCCGCCCGGTGCGCTTCTCCGGCGTCTCGTTCGGCTACACCCCGGAACACGAGGTCCTGTCCGGCATCGACCTCGAACTCCGGCCGGGCACCGTCACCGCCCTCGTCGGCCCGAGCGGCGCCGGGAAGTCCACGCTCGCCGCGCTGCTGGCCCGCTTCCACGACGTCACGGCCGGCCGTATCACCATCGACGGCGTGGACCTGCGCGAACTCCCCCTCACCGACCTGTACCGGACGGTCGGCTTCGTCTTCCAGGACGTCGCGCTGATCCGCGGCAGCGTCCACGACAACATCGCGCTCGCCCGCCCCGACGCCACCCGCGAGGAAGTGGAACGGGTGGCCCGCGCCGCCCAGATCCACGACCGGATCATCCGGCTGCCCAGCGGGTACGACACCATGCTCGGCGACGAGGCCCGGCTGTCCGGCGGCGAGGCGCAACGCCTCACGATCGCGCGGGCGCTGCTGGCCGACCCGGGCGTGCTCGTGCTCGACGAGGCCACCGCCTACGCCGACCCGGAATCGGAGCACCAGGTTCAGGAGGCGCTGAGTCACCTGGTGGCCGGCCGTACCGTGCTGGTGATCGCGCACCGTCTGCACACCGTGGCCGGCGCCGACACCATCGTCGTGCTGGACGGCGGGCGGATCGTCCAGCAGGGCGCGCACGCGCGCCTCATCACCGAACCCGGGCTCTACCGCGAGCTGTGGCAGGCCACATCCATCATCGAGCAGCCGAAGGCCTCCGCATGATCTTCCAGACCCTCCGCCTGGCCGGCGACCGTGGCGCCGCCGTCCGCTACGCCAGCTTGCTCACGCTGAGCACCATCCTGCGGGCCGGCGCCATGCTGAGCCTGGTGCCGCTGCTGTCCGCCCTGTTCTCCGCGACCCCCGCCGACGCGCTCCCGTGGATCGCCGTCCTGGCCGCGCTAGTCGCCGCCGGATGGGCAAGCGACTACGCCGTCACCGGGGCCGGTTTCGCCATCGGCTTCGGCCTGCTCAACAACCTGGAAACGCAGATCGTGGACCGGCTGCAGCGCATCCCGCTGGGCTGGTTCACCAGCGAGCGCCGCACCGGCGCGCAGCGCACCCTCACCTCCTCCGGCCGCGAACTCTGCCAGGGCATCACGCACCTGCTCACCCCGACCGTCAACGCCCTCGCCCTGCCGGCGCTGATCGGGGCCGGACTGCTGTTCGTCGCATGGCCGCTGGGTCTGGTCGCGCTGGCCGCCGTCCCGCTGCTGCTGGGAGCGCTGTGGCTGAGCGGGCGCTGGCTGCGCGCCGCCGACTCCTCCTACGACGCCGCCTCCGGTGAGCTCGCTCAGCGCGTCATCGAGCTGGCGCAGTCACAACCGGCATTGCGTACGGCCGGCCGTACCGGCGTGGAAGGAACCGCGATCGGACGGGCACTCACCCGCCAGCGCAAGGCCGCGCTGCGCCTGATCGGACTGGGCATCCCCGGCCAGCTGGTCTTCGGATTCGCCACCCAGGCGGCGCTCCTCGGGCTGGCCGCCACCGCCGTCACCCTGGGCGTCTCCGGCGAGCTGAACGCGGCCGAGGTGGTCGCGGTGATCATCGTGATCGTCCGGTTCATCGAACCGTTCACGACGCTGGCCGACCTGTCCCCCGCGCTGCAGAACATGCGCGGCACCCTCGCCCGCGTCCACGCCATCCTCGACGCCCCCGCCCTGGACCCCGCCCAAGGCGACGAGGAGATCCTCCCCCGCCGAGACGCCGCCGCACTGGAACTGCGCGACGTCCACTTCGGCTACGAGCCCGGCCACGACACCATCGCTGGCGTCTCCCTCACCGTCGAACGCGGCACCACCACCGCGGTGGTCGGCCCCTCCGGCGCCGGCAAGAGCACCCTGCTGGCGCTCATCGCCCGCTTCCACGACGTGGCCGCCGGCGCCGTCCACGTCCGCGGCCACGACGTCCGCCACTACGACCCCGCCGTGCTGATGGGCCAGTTGGGCATCGTCTTCCAGGACGTGTACCTGTTCGACGCGAGCCTGTACGACAACGTCCGCCTCGGCAACCCCGCCGCCACCGAGGACGAGATCCGCGCCGCCGCCACGGCCGCCCAGCTCGACGAGATCATCGTCCGCCTCCCGAACGGCTGGGAAACCCGCGTCGGCGAACGCGGCACCTCCCTGTCCGGCGGCGAACGCCAGCGCGTCAGCATCGCCCGCGCCCTCCTCAAGAACGCCCCCCTGCTCCTGCTGGATGAGGCCACCGCCGCCCTGGACACCAACAACGAACGCGCCATCATCGGGGCCCTGGAATCCACCGGCCAGGACCGCGCGACGCTCATCATCGCCCACCGCCTCAGCACGATCGCCCGCGCCGACCAGATCGTGTTCCTGGAGGCGGGCCGCGTGGTGGAGTCCGGCACCCTGCCCGAACTCCTGGCCCTGAACGGCCGCTTCGCCGGCTACTGGCGCCAACGCGAACAGGCGGCCGGCTGGACCCTCGTCCCCTGACCCGCCGCTTCGAACCTCTAGCGTCCTCCCACCTCTTCGTAGAGGTGAGGGAGGTCCTTCTGTCAGATGTTTCTCAGAGCAGAGCCTGTCCGGTGTTGTTAGAGCGGGGCCTGTCAGGTGTTCTTGTTCTCAGAGCAGGGCCTGTCCGGTGTTGTTACAGCAGGGCGAGCATCCGCTCCGCCGGCGCTGCCGCGCGCGTGCGCAGCAGCCAGAACAGCGCAAGTAGCCGACGGCACTCGGTGAGCCTGGCGGTCTCCTCGGCCGTCAGCTCCAACCGCTCCAGAACAGCACCCATCCCGTTGGAGTCGTCGCGCCAGACCGAGATGTGCTCCAGCACCTCGGCCAGCTCGAAGGCCCGGTCACTGCGTCCCGCGTACTCGAAGTCGACCAGACGGATGCGGCGTCCATCCCAGAGGTAGTTGGCCAGGTTTCCGTCACCGGTGCCGAACACCGGGGTGCCCGGCCGCGCCAGCCGTTCCGCCAAGCCCTGCTGCCCCGCCCACGCGCCCGCTTGATGAAGCGCGCCCGCGACCCCTTGGCGGAGCCCGTCCGCGCCCACTTGGTGAAGCCCGTCCGCGGCTGTCCCCTCTTCCTGGCCTTTCGCGAACCAGCCCCGCACCTGCTCAAGCAACGCGCCCGGATCACCCGCCCGCGCGGGCATCTTCTCCAGTACGGCCCGCGGCACCGACCGCTGCACCCTGTCCACAGCCTCAGCCACCGCGTCAGCCAGAACACCTTGGACAGCTTCGTCCACAGGCGAGCCCGCGACTCGCGACATCACCACACTCGGCGGTTCGCCGTCCAGATCGGCGCTCACCGGCGCGGGCGCCAGCCCAGGCGCGTACCGATCGAGCAACCCCAGCGCCCGCCACTCCCGCTCCGGCTGCCCGTGCTCGACGGACCGGTAGCGCTTGACGACCACGCCAGGCCCCAGCTCGATCGCGTGCGTACTCCTCACGACAGCTTGGCCCGCACGATCTCCCCCAGCGGAACGTCCGCCACCTTCCGCCACCGCTTGGGACGCCGCCGCCCGACCCACTGCTCGACCTGCTCCTCCACCGCCTCGTCCACAACACCGATGGCGGCTTCCAGGATCTGGTGCGCCCGGTGCCTGTTGGCGCGGTGCGGGACGCGCTTGTTGCGCCGGATGTTCTTGCGAGAACTCTTGTCATTCTCGCCATAAGCGTTGCGCCGGTCCTTGGCGTAGCTCAGCAGCTTCTTCTCCTGCGGCGTTCGCTGTCTCATACACCGCCCTCCCCGATCATTCCTCAGAGAAGCCTGGTCATGAACACGCTGTTGGGATCAGGCCGGTAACCACCGAACGGATCACAATAGCCGAATCCGAACCGCTCGTAGAGCCTGCGCGCCGGCAGAAAGAACTCCTCCGACCCCGTCTCCAGGCTCACCCTCCCGAACCCCATGCCCCTGGCCTCGCCAAGAATGTGCTCCAGCAACCGAGACGCGATGCCACCACGCTGCCGATCCACCGCGGTCCGCATCGACTTCAACTCGGCATGCCCGGCGTCCAACCTCTTGACCGCCCCACACCCGACCACGGTTTCACCGTCGAGCATGGACCAAAAGGTGATCCCCGGCCGACGAAGCCCATCAAGATCAAGAGCATGCGTACTCTCCGGCGGCGAAATGGCCCGCAACTGCCGCACATGCTCCTCAAGAAACTCGGCGATCCGCACCCCAGACAGATCATCCACCACAATCCTCATGCCACCCCACTGTACGACCGCCCCGTTACACCAGGATTTCGGCGGATGACATCTCAGCCCTTGCCCTCCAGGCTCCACAGGAACGTGTACATCCCAGAAGACGGATTGTCGTGAGGAAAGACTGTTCCGTTCTGATCATGCCGGACGTCGAGTCTCTCGGCATGACGCGCCGCCTTCTTCCGCATGGGCATGTACGTTTCGGCGTCGATACTCTTGCCGGGTCTCCCATCCAACCTGCGCGATAACCGTTCCGCCGACTCGGTGTCCATGAAGGCGCCGCAAGCCTGATGGTGCAGCATTAACCAGATCTCGAAGCACGGGTTGGATATCGCGAGGTTGGTGTCGTTGGACTGCGCGAGATTGACCGCCTGCGCGAGGTTCGGATGATTCAGTGGCCACTCAACATCAAAAGGCACCAGCATTTCATCCACCTCCGGATCCTTGTTGTACTCTACGGCTCTGCGAACCAGCGTGAGCGGAACGCCGTGATCGGGATGGATGTGGATGCTCAGCGCGGTGTTCTCGGCTATGTGCGCCAGCTTCTTCAGCCCATTGATGTAGTCGGGCTCCGAGTTCCGGCCTTCGCAGAAGACCACGATGGTGCGGAGCTCAAGGCGCTTTTCCGCCTGCCGCCGCAGTGGCCTGCCACCCCTTTGGCGGCCCTTCGCGGCCATCAGCCGACCAGCCCGAGCGCCCGCAACAGCGCGTGCTGTTCCACTTGGGGAAGCGCGCCAAACCTGCCATGAAGATAGGCATTTTCCAGGTTCTGCGACTTCCGGACCCGCTCTCCCGCGAAGTCGGCCAGCGCGCCGAGACGAGTGGAACCGTCCGGGCGTTTTTCCGTCAGCCATACCTCGTCTCTGTTGAGAGAATTCAACAGGCTGGCATCATGGGACGTGAAGACAAGCTGGGCGCCGCGCGGATTGGTCACCGGGCTGTGGAAGATGCGGAGCAACTCGGCAGACAAGGTCGGATGCAGACTCGCATCCAGTTCGTCAAACAGAACGGCAGTGCCCGCCCTGAGCGCGGTCAGAACCGGACCGATGAGTGCGAACCATGTCCTGGTTCCTTCTGATTCGGCGTTCCATTCGAACGGCATGGTTTCATTCAGCGTTTTGTGGAGCAGGCGAAACCGGCGTCGAGCTCGGCCACCGGCGTCGGAATAGTCCTGGTCCTCTATGATCACGTCCTCGATGCCGAGATCGGCGAGCCGCAGCAGCGACAGCGCTTGTTCGCGGCCCCCGATGACGCCGACGTCAAGCTCGCTCTCCCCGAACAACGAGAGCTGATCCCCCGGCTGCTCGAACCAGCGAAGGGTCGAGAGCGGAGCCGCACCGGGTGGCATGCCACGCATTCGGCGCTTGGCCGTTTGCCCAAGCACGTGCATTCTCATGAGGCTCGTGGTGAAGTCCGTCACGAGCGGCTCGTCGAACCTCCGCGCGACCGAGAGCGCCAAGGTGCGTTGCGTCATCAGTTCCCGCGTGCCGGACAGACCCCCGAGTCCACGCTGGAGCTTCAGCTCCAATTCCTCTCGCTCGAAGACTCTCCGCCGCTTCTTCTCCGGGTAGTGGAAGAGCCCTTCGTAGACGACCTGTTCACGATCCAGTTCAAGCAAGTACTCGAATCGCACACCCTTGATCGCGATCTCGACGCTGAAGCTGCTCGGGGTGGCCGGGCCGTCTCCGAAAGCGAAAGGCTCGATGGGGATCTCGTCATCCCAGATGCGTAGAGAGTGCCGTACGGCATCGCGCAACCAGACCAGCGCGTCGATCACGTTCGACTTACCTGAGGCATTCGGGCCGTAGATCGCCGCTATCGGCAGAAGGCTCTCTCCGAGCAGGGAGACCGGACGTGCCTCCTCTCGATCACGATCGATCGCGACCATGGAGAGCTCGATGGGTTCGCTGATCGAACGGTAGTTGGCAGCCGAGAACCTGATCAACACGTTCAGACCTTACCTTGCGTCATTGGCTTCGACACAGGGCCGGAATCGTAAGGATCTCACGAAAACGTGGCTCAGTTGGCAGGCTTGCTGCAGTTTACTTGGTTGGCTGACCTCTTTTTTGAGGACTTGGATGGTGGATACACGTGGCTGGGGTGTCGAGGTTCGGCGACCCCTCCGGCTGTGCCTGGGCTTGCCCCTTGGGGGAGGCGCCTGAGCGGAGCGAAGCCCTACAGGGGTCGGGCCCTCGGCCCGACTGGAGAAGCGCGGGAGCGAAGCGACCACATCTGTGGCGGGGTGGGCATCAGCTGGTTAACACCCCAACTGGGCAACGGGTGGGCCTGGGAGGGCGCCTGAGCGGAGCGAAGTCCTTTGTGGCGGGGTGGGCATCAGCTGGCTAACACTCCAACCGGGCAACGGGTGGGTCGTGGAAAAACGTCTGAGCGACAGCGAAGTCCTTGCCCTTAGGAGCGGAGCATCGGGGGGTGGAGGAGTTCGGCGGGGCCGCGTTTGTAGAGTTTGGCTGGGCGGCCGCCGTCCCGGGTGGTGGTGGCTCCGGTTTCCACCAGGAAGCCCTCTGCCTTCGTTACCTTTCTGTGGAAGTTGCGGGGGTCCAGGAGTCTGCCCCACACGATCTCGTACACCCGCCTCAAATCCGCCACCGTGAACTCCGGTGGGCAGAAGGCGGCGCCCAGTGACGTGTACTCCAGCTTCGCCCGTGCCCGTTCGATGGCATCCAGCATGATGCGTCTGTGGTCGAAGGCCATCACGGTCAGTTCCGCCGCCGGGATCCACGCCATGTGCGCCTTCTCCGACGCCGGCAAATCAGGGGCCAATCCCAAATAGGCCACGCTCAGCACGCGTTGCCTCGGGTCACGATCCGGGTAACCGTACGTCTGCAACTGCTCCAAGTGCACGGGCGCGCCCGGCAAGCCCGCTCGTTCGGCCAAGATCCGGCGGGCCGCGTCCGGCAGGTCCTCGTCCAGCTGGATGAAGCCACCCGACAGCGACCATCGCCGGAGAAACGGCGGGTTGTCCCGGCGCCAGACCAGCGCGCTCAGTGCCTGGCAGCGCACCGTGAGCACGACCAGGTCCACGCTCACCGGGACGCTCGGCACCATGCTCCGCACGTTACACGCTGATCCGGACCCGAAGCGGTTCCGTCGCCGCCTGTCCAGAGGGGAGCTTCACCCCGATGCGGATCCATTCCCCGGGCGGCACCTGTGACCAGTCGAAGGGCACCCATGCGGTCTGCAGGCCTTCGGCGAGGCTGGCGTCCTGGGGGGCCTTGTCCAGCCAGCCCACGCCCGCGATGTCGAGGTCCTTGGTGCCGCCGCTCCATTCGACGGTGATGCTGCCGCCTTCGAGGTTGTAGCCGCGTATTTCCATGCCGTCCTGGATGTCGCGGTTGCGGCGGATGGCGTCCACGGCGATGGGGCGGGCGTAGTCCTTGATGATCTCCTTCTCCAGGGACGGGTCGCCGCAGGTCATGTAGTCGCTCCACATGTAGGAGACGACTTTCTGCACGTAGCGGCCGGCCATCGTCACGGCCTGGTCGAGGCGCTTCTTGTCGGTCTTGCCGCGGGTGCCCTGCGGGGTGCAGGGCTGGTCGCCGGAGGGTTCGAAGGCTTCGACGTTGGCCCAGAGGTCCACTTTGAAGCCTTCCGCGAGCATCTGCTCGCGGGCGATGGACATCTCGCGGTAGTAGTCGCGGGTGGAGCCGTGGTAGGCGTCGCCGTACGTGCTCTCGCCCACGAGCGACCGCAGGCGGGGGTCGACGTCGTCGTCGCGCTGGTCGGGCCAGAAGAGGCCGACCTTGCCGGTGCCCCGGCTGTCCTGCGGGGCGATGATGCCGACGCCGGTCCTGGCCAGCGCCTTGAACGCCTCGGCCACCTGCAGCGGTGTCTGGCCGAAGCCGACCCGCTTTCTGGCGTCCAGGTAGGGGCTGATCAGGATGGGCTTGTCGGGAAGCTCCTGTTCGACGATCTCGTGCTGGTCGGCGTAGACGTGGAGCGTGGGGTTGCTGGTCAGCGTGGCGCCCATCTGCACTTCGAAGGGCTGGTAGACGCCGCCGAGCGCGGCGCGGCCCTCGAAGCGGGCGCCGTAGTCCTGCAGGATGCGGCGGGTGAGCGTGGTCAGTGCGCCGATGTGGGCGGGGTTGGCCCTGGTCGGGGTCTTCTGGTCGCGCGGGGCCAGCGGCAGCGCGGGGAAGACGCGGACGCCGAACTGGTCGCCCAGCTTGAGCAGCTGGGTGAGGCTGTCCATCTTCGACGCTGCGACGAGGATCAGGTCGTACTTGCCCGCCCCGTCGAAGTTGCAGCTCGCGTCGTCGGAGCCGTCCATGGGCGCGATGAGGCGGAAGTAGACGCGCTTGTCGACCTCGATGGTCCGTTCCACGTCGGTGCAGCGGAAAATGCTGGTGCTGTACGACTCGTCGGTCCGGTAGACGAAGGTCCTGGCGATCCGGTTGCCCGGGTTGAACTTCTTGAGGTCGTCCTCCGCCGCCTGGCGGCAGGTCCTGCCGTTCTCGACGCATCCGGCGTAGAGGTCGTCGACCTGGTTGTTGTCGCGGCGCAGGATGCGGCCCTGGTCGTCGATCGGCCGGTACTGCATGCCGTACCCGATCCTGATGACGGTGTCGCCGCCGACCCGGTGGATCTCCTGGAACTGGTGGCGCCAGGTGCACGGGTTCGACTTCGGCATGATCCAGTAGCCGGTGACGGCGTAGGTGTACTTCTCGTCGGTGTCGAAGGTGCCGCACGGGTCGCTGAACTCGGAGACCTGTGGGGTCGGCTGCTCCTTGGTGGGGCTCGCGACCGGCTTGCTGCTGGTCTTGATCGGTTTCTCCGAGGAGGAGGGCAGCACGATGACCACAGCCGCGACAGCGGCGAGTATCGCTACGCCCAGGAGTACGAGGAGCCAGCGCACGTTCAGGAACCTACCGCCCTCGTGATGTGCCGGAAATAAACAGCCAGAGCTACTTCTTCACCCCGGCCCACGCCTCAAGCTGGGCGACGAACCGCTTGGCGGAGTTCGGCCAGTGGTGGTTGGCGCGGGCCGCCGCGTAGCCTCGGGCGCCCTGCCCCTGGCGTTCGCGCACGTCGTCGCGGAGCGTCAGCACCGCCTGGGCCACGGCCTTGGGGTCCTGCCACGGCACGACGACGCCGCTGTCGTATCGCTCCACCAGCTCCACCGCGCGCGGCGACGGGGTGGTGATCACGGGGATGCCGTGCGCCATGTACTCCACGATCTTCGTGGGCATGGAGTGGCGGTAGTTGGGTTCGTCGTGGAGCAGCGAGAGCCCGGCCAGCGCCCCGTCGAGCCGCTTGAGCGCCTCGTCGTTGGGCATGAAGTCGCGCCATTCGAGCACGCCTTCGGCCACGGCCTCGTTGAGCATGGGACGGCTCTGCGGGTCGGCGTAGCCGATCAGCTCGACCGACACCTTGTACGGCTGCAGGATGCGGGCCACCTCGACCGCCTCGCGTACGCCGCGTGCCCAGGACAGCCAGCCGAGGTAGACGACCCGGTCGCCGCCGGGGGCGGTGACGGTGTCGGGCACCCAGGTCTCGTTGGGCACGATCAGGTGGGCGTGCTTGAACCGGCCCGCGTACGCGGTCTCGGCCAGCAGCAGGTGAAGGTGCCGCTCCGCCGTACCCTCGAGGAGCCTCGCGAAGAAGCGGACCGGCGGGCGCAGGAACGACGGCAGCCAGTGCTTGAGCGAGAGCGTCGCCGGCGTGTCCTCGTGCACGTCCCAGACCACGGGCGGGCGTTTGCGCACACCCCAGACCGCGAAGAGCAGTTCGGGGTCGTGGATCAGCACCAGGTCGACCTTGGACCGCATCCGCTTGAACAGCTTGCGGGCGGCCAGCACGGCCGAGATCCGCTTGCGCTCGGCGGCGCGCGGCAGGTCGACGCTGTTCACCCAGGAGCGGGGAACGACTCCGCGCGCCGTGTACGGCGCGGCGTACGTGACCTCATGACCGGCATCGACGAGCGCGCGGATCTGCCGGTGCAGGATCCTGGCGTCCTCGGGGTGATGCACCACCGTCATGACGAGCACGTGCACTGCGCGCAGCCTCCGTCGCTACAGCCGCTCGACGCGTTCACCCTCGGTGAGCACACCGCGGGTGTCCAGCACGAGCCGGGCCTTCTCCTCGATCATCCCGAGGTCGAAAGCGGCGTGCTTCTGCAGCAGCAGGGTCACGTCCGCTTCCACTACGGCCTGGGCCAGATCCTCCTCACGCGGCACCGGAGTGCCGTCCACGAGCCATTCCTTGACGTGCGGGTCGACGTAGGAGAGGTCGGCGCCCAGTTCCAGCAGGGCCCTCGCCACCGGCAGGGCCGGCGTCTCCCGCTCGTCGGCGATGTCTTCCTTGTAGGTCACGCCAAGCATGACCACCTTGGCGCCGTTGACGGCCTTCTTATGCCGATTCAGCAGGCGTTGCGCGCGGGCCACCACGTACGACGGCATCCGCTCGTTGATCTCCTGGGCCAGCTCGACGAACCGGAAGGGGTAGCCGAGCTTGCGTACCGTGTACGAGAGGTAGGACGGGTCGACGGGGATGCAGTGCCCGCCGACGCCCGGTCCTGGCAGGAACTTCTGGAATCCGAACGGCTTGGTGGCCGCGGCCTCGATGGCTTCCCAGAGGTTGATGCCGAGCTCGTCGCAGAAGATCGCCATCTCGTTGACGAGGGCGATGTTGACGTGCCGGTAGGTGTTCTCGAGCAGCTTGGCCATCTCGGCCTCGCGGGTGCCGCTGACGGGCACGACCTGCTCGATGAACTGCGCGTAGAACGCGGCGGCGCGGTCGCGGCACGGGGTGGTGTAGCCGCCGACGACCTTCGGGGTGTTCCGCAGGCCGAACTTTGGGTTGCCCGGGTCGATGCGCTCGGGCGAGAAGGCCAGGTGGAAGTCCTGGCCGGCGATGAGACCCGAGGTTTCGAGCAGCGGGCGGGCGACGTTGTCGGTGGTGCCCGGGTAGGTCGTGGACTCGAGCACGACGAGCGTGCCCTTGGTGAGGTTGCGCGCGACCGTGCCGGTGGCGCCTTCGACCGCGGACAGGTCCGGGCGGTGGTCCTCGTCCAGCGGGGTGGGCACGCAGATGACGATGGTGTTGCTCTTGGCCAGCACGGACTCGTCGAGCGTGGCGCTGAAGCCGTTGTCCAGCATGTGCTCGAGATCGGCGTCCGTCAGATCATCGATGTAGGACTGACCGGCGTTGAGCGCGTCGACCTTGCGGGGGTCGACGTCGACGCCGACGACCCGCAGTCCAGCCGCCACGGCCTCCTTGGCCAGCGGCATGCCGACGTATCCCAGGCCGATGACAGCCAGATCGATGACAGGCCGGTCGATTTCTGTCACAGCTGTACCTTGGCGAGCCGGAAACAACACTTCATGGTCGCAAAGGTTATCTCAAGTCCACTCAGCTCACGCCTAATGCGAGCGAACCCGTCACAACCGGCAGGCAAATCCCGGGTCATCGTTCGTCAAGGGATCGGTAGAGCGTTCGATAAGTCTCCGCAACGCGGCTCCAGGTCCGCTTGGCGGCCACTTCAGCCCGTCCTGCCTCACCCATCTCAGCACGTCTGGCGGGGTCCTCGCGGAGCGCGGCAAGCGCCTTCGCGAGCTCTTCCGGGTCTCCGGGCGGCACGAGCAGGCCGGCGCCGTCCGAGCCGACAAGCTCCGACAGAGCGGGCAAATCGCTGAGTACGACGGGCTTCCCGAGCGCCATCGCCTCGACGGGTTTCAATGGCGTAACGAGTCGGCAAACCCGCAGGTCCTCCCTAGGGCAGACGAAGATGTCGATCGCCGCCTGAGCTTTCAGCGCTTCTTCAGGATCGACCCGGCCGGGCAGGATCGCGCTGTCCAGGCGCAGCTCCTTGACCAGTTCGAGGAGGTTCTCCCGCTCGCTGCCGTCGCCGACGATCAGCGCGCGCACCGGGGTGCCCTGGTCGCGCAGGTACGCCGCCGCCCGCAGCAGGGTGGCGAACCCCTCATAACCGACGATGCTGGAGACCGAGCCGACCACGATCTCGCCGTCGGCGATCCCCATGTCCCGGCGGAACGCGCCGCCGTCGTAGGAGACGCTCAGCAGCGAGTCGTCCACGGCGTTGGGCGCGAGGTAGATGTTCTCGCGCGGCACCCCGCGCTCGACGATCTCGGTGGCCATCGTCTCGGCCAGCGTGACGACCGCGTCGGCCTCGCGCATGAGGAACGCCTCACGCTCGCGCTGCAGCACCGCGCGCTGGCTGCCGGTACGCACGCCGGGATCACGCGAGACCCAGGTCTCCTCCAGGAACCCGCGCACCTCGTAGACGAAGGGCGTGCCGGTCCGCTGACGTACGGCGTGGGCCACCGACCCGTTGCGATGGTCGGTCGCCGCGTGCAGAACCTGGGGCCGCAACTTTTCGACCAGCCGGGTCACCTCGTCGGCGCCCCTGATGATCCGCCCGGTGGTCTCGAAGGGCATCTCGCCCCGCCCGTCCGGCAGGAGCCGGTAGTACGGGATGCCGTCGACCTCGTCGAACGGCGTCGCGTCCGCGTGCCCCTGGAGCATCGGCCAGCCCCAGCTGGTCACGACGTGCGGGTCGAGCCCGGCCGCCTTCTGCGCGGTGACGATGCGGTGGGTGCGCACGGTGTATCCGGCCTGCGTGTACGGCAGGGCGTTGGTGACACAGTGCAGAACCCGCCCGGGAACCCGCTCACCGACCTCCACGGCCGGCTTCGGCGGGATCGGATCGGGGCTGATCGCGGCCAGCTCGCCCCGGTAGTAGGCGGCCCTGCGCTTGACGAAGGGGTATTTGACGTGGGGATCGAGCACCTGGGCCGCTTCGGTGATGCGGCCGGCGTCCCAGTGGTCCTTTGCCTCGTTCCACGGGCCCTGGACCGCGCGCATGCTGATCTTCCGCACCGCCCAGCGCACCTTGCGGGCGGCGGGCCAGGCGACCTTGCCCACGATGGGACGCAGCACCGGCGGAAGCGCGTCCGCGGCTGCCTGGGCCACCCGCACCGGATCCGACTTCACCTTCGTCACGACGACGCGGGAGACGATGATCGGGTGCTGGACGAAGCCTTTGAGTAGTCCGCCGACGCCCGCACGGGCCGACTTGGCGGAAACCTTGCGTCTGGCGTCGGATACCACGCGGTGACCGTACCATAGGCAACGTTTTTCCCTATTCGCAATGAAAGGCGAGGTCAATGCGGGAGAACCCCCTGGTCCTTCACGTCCTGGGCGCCCGGCCCAACTTCGTGAAGGCCGCCCCGGTGGTCCGAGCACTCGGCGAACTCGGTGTGCGCCAGGGCATCATCCACACAGGTCAGCACTACGACGAGCTGATGTCTGACGTCTTCTTCCGCGACCTCGCGCTGCCCGAACCGCTCGCGAACCTGGCCGTCGGCTCCGGCACCCACGCCAAGCAGACCGCGGCGCTCCTGATCGGCCTCGAAGAGGTCTTCACCGAGCACGATCCGGACCTGGTCGTGGTCTACGGCGACGTCAACTCGACGCTGGCCGCGATCCTGGTGGCCGCCAAGCTCGGCGTCAAGACCGCGCACGTCGAGGCGGGCCTGCGCTCGTTCGACCGCGGCATGCCGGAGGAGGTCAACAGGATCGTCACCGACTCGCTGTCGGACCTGCTGTTCACCACCTCGCCGGACGCGCTGCAGTTCCTCGCGCGCGAGGGCGTCGCGCCGGAGAAGGTGCACTTCGTCGGCAACCCGATGATCGACAGCCTGTTCTCCGCGCTGCCCAGGCTGGACCCGGCGCCGATCGTGGCGCGGCTGGGCCTGCCGGAGCGCTACGCCGTTGCCACGCTGCACCGCCCGGCCAACGTCGACACCCCGGCCGCGGCCAAGGAGCTGGTCGACTCCGTGCTGGAGGTGTCCGAGCGCCTCCCGCTCGTGGTGCCGATCCACCCGCGCGGGCGTACCCGCCTGGCCGAGGCCGGTCTCGTGGACGGCCCGGCGGTCAAGGTCGTGGACCCGCTCGGCTACGTCGAGTTCCTCTCGCTGGTGCGCGGGGCCGCGCTGGTCGTGACCGACTCGGGCGGCGTGCAGGAGGAGACGACCATGCTCGGCGTCCCGTGCCTGACCGTCCGGCCCAACACCGAGCGCCCGGTCACCATCACCCACGGCACCAACCGCCTGGTCACCCCGGCCTCGCTGCCGGCCGCCGCGGACAAGGCGCTGGCCGACGGCGCGACGACGCCCTCGGGCGAGCTGCCGCCGCTGTGGGACGGCGCCGCCGGCCCGCGGATCGCCCGGGTCGTGGCCGCGTGGCTCAAGGGGGACAACCTGTCTCCGGCTGCTCAGGGCACTCGGGGCGAATAACCCCACATACCCGGACAAGGGGTACGGCGCGGCCGTACCATCGACTGACCCCCGCGAAGCGATAGGCGAGCACCATGGCCGAAACCCCAGAAGAGCCGACCTACCAGCGGCTCGGTCCCGTCAACTGGCTCCCGGAGGAGCGCAAGCTCGTCGAGCGCTACGAGGCCGACATCAGGGAACTGCGGCGACGGCTGGAGATCGCCGAGGCCAAGGCCGCCTACGCCACCTGGAAGCTGGAGGCCACGCAGGCCAAGCGGACGTTCAAGCTGGGTGAGGCACTCGGCGCGAAGAGCCCGGGGCAGATCATCAAGGCCGTCCGCTCGCACGACAAGGCGCCCAAGGCCCCCGAGCAGGCGGTCACCGAGATCATCGAGCGGGCGAACAAGCGCACGCCGCTGGTCGACGTGCCCGCGATCAAGTGGCCGCTGGGCCCGGTGAACCGTCCCGACCTGCGCGTGGCCGTGATCCTGGACGACTTCTCCCGGATGGCCTTCCGCTACGAGTGGGACCAGATCGAGTTCGGGCTCAAGGACTGGCCGGAGATCTTCGCCGACAAGCGGCCCGACCTGCTGTTCTGCGAGTCGGCCTGGCACGGCAACCAGGGCCGCTGGCGCTACCAGATGACCGGCACCAACGCTCCCAAGGACCCGCTGCGCGAGCTCGTGGCCTGGTGCAAGCAGGAGGGTATCCCCACGGTCTTCTGGAACAAGGAGGACCCGCCGAACTTCGACTTCTTCATCGACACGGCCAAGCTGTTCGACTACGTGTTCACCTGCGACGGTGACATGCTGCCGAAATATCGGGAAACATTGGGACACGACCGGGTGGACGTGCTGCAGTTCGCCGCCCAGCCCCGCGTGCACAACCCGATCCAGCAGAAGCAGGGCCGCCTGCACGACGTGGTCTTCGCCGGCATGTACTTCCGCGACAAGCACCCCGAGCGCCGCGAGCAGATGGAGACCGTCCTCGACCCGGTACGCGAGCTGGGCCTGCACATCTTCGCCCGCAACGGCGAGGTCGACGAGAAGTACGCCTGGCCGGAGAAGTACCGCCCGCACATCGTCGGCGAGCTCCCCTACGACCAGATGCTGGCCGCGTACCGCATGTACAAGGTCTTCCTCAACGTCAACTCCGTGCTCGGCTCCCCGACCATGTGCGCGCGCCGCGTCTTCGAGCTGTCGGCCTGCTCCACCCCGGTCGTCACCGGCTGGTCACGCGCGATCGAGGAGACGTTCGGCGAGCTGATCCCGATCGCCCGCGAGCCGATCGAGTCCTACAACCAGGTGCTCCACCTCATCAACAGCCCCGAGCTGCGCGCCCGCATGGGCCACCTGGCGATGCGCGAGGTGTTCGACAAGCACCTGTTCTCCCACCGCGTCGACCAGATCCTGCGGCTGCTGGGCCGCCCGGTCAGCACCGGGGAGCGCTCGATCTCGGTCGTGCTGCCCACCAACCGCGCCTCCCAGATCGAGCACGCGATCTCCTCGGTGGCCAAGCAGATCCACCGCCCGCTGCAGCTCGTGATGGTGCTGCACGGCCTCGACATCGACCCCGTCGTCGTGGCCGACAAGGCGCGCATGGCGGGCATCACCGACGTGACCGTGCTGCCGGCCGCCGCCGAGCTGTCGCTCGGCGCGTGCATGAACCTCGGCATCGCCGCCGCCGAGGGCGAGCTGATCGCCAAGATGGACGACGACAACCTGTACGGCGAGCACTACCTGTCCGACCTGGCCCGCGCCTTCGACTACACCGACGCCCAGCTCGTCGGCAAGGGCGCCCACTACAGCTACTTCGAGGGCTCCAACACCACGATGCTCCGCCTGCCCGGCCTGGAGCACCGCTACTCCTTCCTGGTCCAGGGCGGCACGTTCCTCGGCAAGGCCGAGATGTTCCGCGCCTACCCCTTCGCCGACATCACCCGCGGCGAGGACACCCACCTGGTCCGCAGGCTGAAGGAGGACGGCGTCAAGATCTACTCGGCCGACCGCTTCAACTTCGTCTACTGGCGCAGCGCGGACGCCAGCATGCACACCTGGCAGGCCGACCACATCAAGCTGACCCGCAACGCCCAGTTCTCCTTCGTCGGCCACCCGGGCCCGCACGTCCTCATCTGAGCGCCGCGCCCGCGCTTCCCCGTCTGAGTACCTGGCGGATCATCACCGCCAGGCAGAACACCCCGAGCACCAGCCCCCACACCACGTCGGTGACGAAGTGCATGCCCCGGTAGAGCCGGGAGGCCGCCACGATCAGCGGCACCCCGGCGCCCACCACCCACACCAGCGCGGTCAGCACCCGGTGCCCGTGCAGGCGCATCGTCAGCAGGACGGCCAGACCGGCGTAGAAGCAGACGGCGGCGCTGACGTGCCCCGACGGCCAGCTGCTCGTCGGCGGCGCGGCGTCCAGGTGCGCCACCGGCGGACGGCTCCTGGCCACGAGCGCGCTGGTCGCCAGGAACACCAGCGACTGCGACCAGACCGCCGCGACCAGGAACACCGACTCCCGCCAGCGCCCCAGCGCCAGCCGGAACGCGATCGCCGCCAGCGCCGTGAGCACCACGATGACCGGCGTGTCGGACAGGCTGCTGCCGATGTGGGTGGCCTGGTTCAGGAGCGGCACACGCTCGGCGGCGATGTCCGCCATGACGCCGGGCTCAGCCCAGTCGGAACGTTCGACCAGCTCCCCCAGCGTGAACGTGGCCGCCGTCATCAACAGCAGCCACACGACGGCCGGCCATAACCGGTCGATCACTTCACGCACGTCGCGCCTCCTCCGGTTCCACGCCTTCGACCAGCGGCTCCGCCGGCTCTCTGCCCATGTCGCGGCGCCAGCCCTCGAAGGCCGCCGTCGTGGCGGCGACCACCAGCAGGCCGAGCAGCACCCCGCCCACCGCGTCGCTGAACCAGTGCACGCCGAGCGCCACGCGCGTGGCGGCCACCGACACCGCGAGGAACGCCGCGATCCCCCACGCCAGCGCCTTGCCCGCCCCGCGCAGCCGGGGCAGGAGCAACAAGACGAGCACCCCGGCGCCGAGCGTGGCGGTCAGCGCGTGCCCGGAGGGGAACGCCTCGCCGGGCGCGATCGAGACCGGGTCGGGCAGCTCCGGCCGGATCCGGCCAATGATGATCTTCAGCAGCAGGCCGAGCACCCCGCCCGCGGTGATCGTGAAGATCGCCCAGAGCGCCGGCCGGGAGGCGCCCCGCCAGACCAGGCAGGCCGCGGCCGCGATCACCGCCAGCCGCCACGGCCAGGGACCGAACACGTCCGTCCAGGTCAGCATGAACCGGGTCAGCTCCGGGTTGGCCGTGGCGACGGCGTGCAGGCCGTACGCGGCGGCGCGGTCGAGCTCCCACACCGGCGGGAAAGCCGTCTCCACCAGCAGCGCGAGCACGGCGAAGAGCGCACCGGCGCAGAGGGCGATGACGGCGGCGATCGTGAGCCTGAGACCGAAACGAGGCATCAGAAGTCCTTGGTACGGCGCAGCCGAGGCGGCCGGCCGTCCGGGTCGACGACGAGACGGTAGAGGGGCATCGCCAGCGTTTTGCTCACCCGTCCCAGCTCAGGCGGGCCGTGGCGGCGCAGGCGGCCGGGCGGGCGCGGGCCGCGGCGGTCGTTCTCGTGCCAGGCGTCCAGGCGGGCGGCGGACTCGGCGAACGCCTCGAAGGCCGTCTTCGGATCGCACAGGTCCAGCACGTCGTCCTCGTCGCGGTCCAGATGCTCGGCGGCCAACATGAGGCGCAGATCGCGGGCGAAGCGCCGCGCGCCGGCCGGTGGGCGCGGGTCGGGCTCCTCGTCGACCACCGCGCAGCTCAGCTCGGAGTCGAACGTCCAGGAGCGCAGGTTGACGTTGTCGGAGCCGATCGTGGCCCAGACGTCGTCCACCACGCAGACCTTCGCGTGCACGTAGACGGGCGTGCTCTCGTGGTTCTCCAGGTCGTAGATGGCGATGCGGCCGTCCCCCGCGCGCTTCAGCCGCTCCAGCGCCTCAGCACGGCCGATCAGGCTGGCCGGCCCCGCCAGCCAGCCGTCCTGGTCGGGGTGGCGCGGCACCACGATGATCATGTGGAGGTCCGGTTCGCGCTCCAGCGCCTCGGCGAACGGCTCGATGACCTCCGTGGACCACAGATATTGGTCCTCCAGGTAGATCAGCGAACGGGCGCGGGCCAGGACCTTGAGGTAGGCCCGCGCCACGCTGCGCTCGCCCTCCGGCGCGAACGGCAGGGCGTGGCGCAGATGCGGGTAGGTCCGCAGCAGTTGCACCGCGTGGGTGCCGGCGGGTTCCGGCGGCGGGCCCGGCTCGGGCAGCGGGGGCGCGTCGTCCATCTTGCCCAGGCGGTCGCGCAGGCGCCTGAGCGGGTGGCGGGTCTCCGGCGCCGGGTCCTCCCAGCGCTCGCAGAAGACCTTCTCCACCTCGGCCACCGCCGGGCCGCTGATCGCCGCCTGGGCGTCGTGCCAGGGCGGGCGCTCGCCATAGGCGCCGGGCATCGGGGCGGCCTGCGGGTCGCCCTGGTGAGTGGCGTCGTCGCGGCGGCTGTGGCACAGGTCGATGCCGCCGACGAAGGCCACGTCCCGGCCCGGGTCGCGGTCGTGGCGCAGGATGACGAACTTCTGGTGGTGGGAGCCGCCGTACCGTACCCGGGTGTCGAGCAGGCACTGGCCGCCCGCGGCCTCGATCCGCTCGCCCAGGTGGCGGTTCTCCTCGGCGCTGAAGCGCAGGAAGTCCAGGTGCGAACGCCAGATGAGGCCCCTGACCAGCGCGCCCCTCTCCGCGGCCGCGGCCATCGCCTCGGCCACGGACGGGCCGTCCTTGGCCAGGCGCTCGTCCGGGTCGCCGCGCCAGTCGGCGAACAGCAGCAGGTCGTCGCGGCCGAGGCCGGCCAGACGGTCACGGAGTTCGGCGAAGTAGGTGGCGCCGTGGATGAGCGGGCGGACGAGGTTGCCCCGGGTCCAGGCTTCGAGCTTGGTCTCGGGGTTCCCGCGTTCGTCCTCGGTGAGGAACCAGTCGTCGAGTCTCATGTCCGGCGCCAGCGCGACTCCCCGAAGCAGTAGCCGGCGAACAGCAGCAGTCCGAGCGCGATCGCCACGAGCAGCCACGGGCCCACCGGGGTCTTGGCGAAGGCCCTGAGCGTGCCGTCGATGCCGCTGACCTTGTCGGAGTCGAAGGTCAGCGCCGCCTGGACCACGAAGATCCCGGCCAGCCCGGCGATCAGTCCGCGGGCGGTGTATCCGGCGAGGCCCAGTCGGTCCATCACCTGGCGGGCGCGCGGCGACATCCGGCCGATGTCCAGTTCCTCGCGGAACTTCTTCTTGACGCCCTGGTACACCCAGTACGCGCCCAGCGCGATAAGCCCGAGCCCGATGAGGGCCACGATGGCCTGCCCGGCGGGCAGCGCGAGCAGGTCGCCGGTGACGTCCTGCGACTTCTTGTCCTCCGACTTCGCGCTCCCGGACAGCAGCACGGTCAGCAGCGTGAAGACGATGAACACGTACACCGCCACCCTGCCCGCCGACTCGGCGCGGTCCAGGGTCTTCCTGCTGCCGAAGAAGACCTCCGACAGCTGCCAGAGCGCCAGCGCGGCGAACCCGACGACCATGATCCACAGGATCACGGCCCCGAAGGGCAGGTCGGCCATCATGCCAATGGCGCCGTTCTTGTCGGCCTCCCGGTCGCCGTCGCCCAGTGCGATCTGGACGGCGAGCACTCCGATGAGGCCATAGAGCACACCACGGCAGGCAAGCCCGATGCGGGCCAGCCGTACCATGGCCGGACTGTCGGCCGCTTGGCGGGCCGCGGTCTCTGCCTGGCTCACCGTTCCTCCTGAGGGGTTGTTGAGACCCCCCAAGTGCCCGAGATGAGCTGCTTTAGACGTCCCGCACGATTTCCACCGCGTGCCAGCTCGCCAGGAACCGCAGCGCTTCCTCGGTACGCGAGCCCGGTTCGGCCAGGTAGGTGACCAGAACCTGGTCGCCCTGCTCGCCCGGCCGCAGGCTCTCGTAATCGAGGACCAGCTCGCCGACCAGCGGGTGGTCCAGGATGTTGCGCCCGGCCGACCGCTCCTGGACCTCGTGCTCGGCCCACAGGCCGCGGAAGTCCGCGCTCTTGACCGACAGCTCGCCCACCAGCGCGGCCAGCGCCCGGTCGTTGGGGTGGCGGCCCGCGTCCAGCCGCAGGAACGCCACCGTCTCGCGGGCCTTGTGCTCCCAGTCGCGGAAGAGCGACCGGGTCTGCTCTTCGAGGAAGACCAGGCGGGCGCAGTTCAACGGGCCGTCCGGCGGCGTGGGCCGGTTCCAGAACAACAGGGAGGCCAGCCGGTTGCAGGCCAGCATGTCGGTCCTGCGGCCCATGACGAAGGCCGGGATGTCGGACATCGCGTCGAGCACCCGTCTGACCGTGGGACGGACCCGGTCCACCGGGGCCTTCACCGCCTTGCCGCTCACCTTGCCGCTCATCAGGCGGGCGAGGTCGTGCAGGTGGGCACGTTCGGTGTCGTCCAGGCCGAGCACGCGGGCGATGGCGTTCAGCACCTCGGCCGAGACGTTGCCCGCACGCCCCTGCTCCAGCCGGACGTAGTACGGCACGCTGACCCCGGCCAGCAACGCGACCTCTTCCCTGCGCAGGCCGGCCACCCGGCGGCGCTCGCCGTACGTGGGCAGGCCCGCTTCGGAGGGCCGCACCCTGGCGCGGCGGGATCGCAGGAACTCCCCGAGGTCATTGGCCATGACCCCATTGTCGGACATTTCCCCGCGCGGCGCCTGACCCTGCGAGTACCACCCTCAGCACGGTCCTGGCTGGCCCATCGGCGCCCTCCCAGGATGAGAGCCATGGACAACCGCATCGCAGTCATCACCGGCGCCTCCTCCGGGATCGGCGCCGCCGTAGCCGTCAAACTCGCCGAGCGCGGCGCCAGGGTCGCGCTCGTGGCCCGCAGGAAGGACCGCGTCGAAGCGCTCCGCGACCAGATCGGCGACCGGGCCATCGCCGTGGCCGCCGACGTGAGCGACCCCGCCGAGGTCGAGGCGGCCAGGAGCCGCGTCGCCGCGGAGCTGGGCCGGGTGGACCTCGTCGTCAACGCCGCGGGAATCCTCGTCCCCGGCCTGCTCGACACGCCGGGACCCGGCACCCCCGCGGACTGGCGGCGTCAGCTCGACGTGAACGTCTCCGGCCTGCTGAACGTCTTCCACGCGTTCCTGCCCGACCTCCAGGCTGCGGCCGCCGCGGGCGGACCCGCCGACCTGGTGAACGTCTCCTCGGTCGCGGCCGCCAGAATCGAGCCGGGCGCGGCGGTCTACGCGGCCACCAAGGCCGCCGTCAGCCACCTGTCACGAAATTTCCGGAACGAGCTGGCGCCCAGGAACATCCGCGTCACCAACCTCGAACCCGGCGTCGTCGTCACCGAACTGCTGTCCGCCTCCGAACTGGGCACCGCCTGGCTGGAGGACATGAAGACGAAGATCGACCCGCTGGCCGCCGCCGACGTGGCGGAGGTGGTGGCGTTCGCGGTCAGCCGCCCGATCCACGTGAGCCTCCCGGAGATCACCGTGGTGCCGACCCGCCAGGTGTAGACCTTCTATGTACATGCATATTCTGTACGTGCATGTACAATGGGGTTCCGCTCGGAGGGAGGCGCCTGATGGCGACGGACGACGACGACATGTGGGTGGGCGTGATCCGCCTGCACGCCAGGGTCGAGCACGAGGTGGCCGCCGCCCTGCAGAAGCACGGCCTCGGCCTGTCGGAGTACCGCGCGCTGTGCCACCTGTCGGCCGCCGAGGGCGGCTCCCTGCGCATGCAGGAACTCTCCGACCTCCTGGGCCTCAACCAGAGCTCGGTGACGCGCCTGGTGGGCCGCCTGGAGAGCAGCGGCCTGAGCCGCCGCGACTTCTGCGACCAGGACCGGCGGGGCGTCTACACCCTCATCACCGACGAGGGCCGCGCCAGGAAGGACGGCGCCGCCCCTGCCTACGAGGAAACCCTCACCGCCGCCCTGGACAGAGCGGCCAAGGAGGGCCTGGCCGACACCGTCACCGCCCTGCGCGCCTCCATGCACCGCACCACCTGACCCCTCGGGGAGGTCAGGGCCTGATCGTGCGGAGCTCGGTGAGCAGATCCCTGATCACCGAAGATCCGGCCAGCTCGCGGGTGGTCACGTACCCCACCCGCCGCAGCGGCGCCCCGTCCCCGAGCTCCACCGTGGCCACCTTCGGCGGCGCCCCCACGGCCGACAACCGGGGCACGATGGCCGCCCCCAGCCCGTGCCCGACCATCGACATCGCCACCCCGTCGTCCTCGACCGTGATGTCGCCGGGCGGTATCCACTCCTGCGCCGCCAGCCACCGCCTGGTCTCGCCGGAGCAGTTCTCGTGCCAGTCGATCATCGGCAGCGCGCGCGGATCCGGGTGTCCCGACGGATGGGCCAGCACGTACGGCTCCGCGTACAGCTCCTTGCTGACCAGCCCGTCCACGTACACCGGCAGCGACACCACCCCCACGTCCGCGCGCCCGTCGGCGACCTCGCCCGCGATCCCCCGCCCGATGTCCGGCAGGATCCGCACGTCCACGGTCACCCGAGGATGCCGCCGCCCGAACCGCACCAGCACCCCCGGCAGCAGATGGAAGGCGGCGCTCCTGAAGGCGGCCAGCCGGATGGTCCCGGTGGCCTCGCCGCGGGCGGCGGTGTGGGTGTCGGTCCGCATGACCTCCATGAGCCGCAGGATGCGCCGCGCGTGCCCGACCGCCGCCGACCCGGCAGCGGTGGCCGTGGCCCCGCCGCGCCCGCGCCGGAACAGCACCGTGCCCATCTTCCGCTCGGCCGCGCGCAGGGCGTGCGAGACCGCCGACTGCGTGAGGCCGAGCCGTGCCCCCGCCCCCGACACGCTGCCCTCGCCGTCCACGGCGACGAGCACGCGCAGCTCGGCCGCGCTCAGATCGTTCACGGCGGCGACAACGTATGAAGGACGTTCATGCATTCCGCCACTCCCGCGAACGCCGCCTGCTGGCTACGCGGGCACCCCTCTCCTAACGTCGAGGTCATGAGAGCGATGCGTGCGGAACGGCGTGGCGGACCCGAGGTGCTGACCCTGGCAGAGGTCCCCGATCCGGTGCCCGGCCCCGGCGAGACCTTGGTGGACGTCGAGGCTGCGGGCGTGAACTTCGCCGACCTCGGCCGGCTGAGCGGCACCTACCAGCCGCCCGAGCTGCCGTTCGTGCCGGGAAGCGAGGTGGTGGGCCGCACCCCGGACGGCCGCAGGGTGCTCGCCTTCGCCGACGGCGCCTTCGCGACGAAGGCGCTGGTGAAGCAGGCGGTGGAGATCCCCGACGACCTGGAGGCGGGCGCCGCGCTGGCCCTGCTCGTGCAGGGGCTGACCGCCTGGCACCTCCTGCGTACGGCCGCGCGGCTGGCGCTGGGCGAGAGCGTCGTGGTCAACGCGGCGGCCGGCGGCGTGGGCCACCTGACGGTGCAGCTGGCCAAGGAGTTCGGCGCCGGCCGGGTGATCGGCACGGCGTCCACCAAGGAGAAGCGCGAGCTGGTCATGGGCTTCGGCGCGGACGCGGCCATCGACGGCGAGGCGGACGGCTACGTCGACCGGGTGCTCGCCGCCAACGACGGCCGGCCGGTGGACATCGTCCTGGACGCGGTGGGCGGCCCGGTCTTCGACGCGGCGCTCGGCGCGCTGGCCCCGTTCGGCCGCCTGATCTCGTACGGGACGTCGAGCGGCGTGGCCGCCTCCCCGATCGCACTTGGGCAGCTGCTCCAGCACAACGTCTCGGTGGGCGGCTACTGGCTCGGCGCCCAGCTCCGCCAGCCCGGGAGCACCGCCGCGCAACCGCTGCCCGAGCTGATCGCCCTGACCGCCGCCGGTCGTCTGCGGCCGCTGACCGGCGGGGAGTACGAGCTGGAGCGGGCCGGGGAGGCGCTGGCCGACCTGGCGGCCCGCCGTACGGTGGGGAAGGTGGTCGTCAGGCCGTGATCCTGGTCAGCTTCTCGTCGGCCAGGCGGGCGAGCTCGTTCAGCCCTTCCTTCTTCACCTTGGTGCCGATGACCAGCAGGGTGGTGACCACGCCCTTTCTGGCAATCACCATCGCGGCGATCTGGGCGGCCTTGCCGTCGCTGACCGCGGTGGTGACGAAGGCGTGCGAGCGCTCGCCGCGCGCGGGCATCTTGAGGGCGACGGTCCGGTAGGTGACCTTGGCGCCGGCGACCTCGGCCTTGTACTTGGCGCACCGCGCGGGGACCGGGCCGGGGAAGGTGTCGGTGGCCACGATGGCCTGGGTGATGGAGCCGTCCTTGGAGGAGTAGGCGACGACGGCCGCGGGCGCGTCGCCGAGCTTGGCCGGGTCGAGCTGCCCGACCCCGGCGCAGTCCGGCTCGGACACCTTGGCCTCCTTGAGCGCGGCCATGCCCTGCTTGGTGGCCTTGAGCGAGCCGTAGGCGCCGCTCTCGGGGCCGTAGGCCACGCTCATGCCGTTGGGCGCGGACAGCAGGCCCGCGCCGAGCCTGGCCGCGTCCATGGGCTTCTTCGCGGAAGGGGAGGGGCTGGCGGCCTGCCCGCTGGAGCAGCCGACGCCGACCGCCATGACGAGAAATATTCCGGAAAAAGCCTTATGCATGAATTCCCCAATTCGCACCAGCGGCATTTTTCATAACGCTAGACGAATCGGAGCGAGCGTTTTCCGCCCTTGACGGAACGCCCCGCCTTTACGGTTTCACGGGCTTTTGTGGTTTTTCTTCGGTTCCATTGGGCGTCGCGCCGTTGAGAATGGCGCGGGCCAGTCCCAGTCCGGTACCGCCCAGCGTGAGCGCCTTGGCCAGGAGCTCCTCGACGCCCTGCGCGCCGTTGAGCACCACCATGTGGTCGACGTTGCCGAACGCCTGGGCGCCCGCCTGCACCACCTCCGGCCAGCGCTCGGCCAGTTGCTGGGCGATGACGGCCTCCTGGTTGTCGGCCAGCGCCTCGGCGCGCGCCCTGATGGCCGCCGCCTCCGCCAGGCCCTTGGCCTGCTCGGCCTCCGCCTCGGCCAGGCCCAGCGCCCTGGCCGCCTCGGCCTGGGCAAGACCGCGCGCCTTGGCCGCGGCGGCCTCCGCCTCGCCGGCGACCCTGGTGGCCGCGCCGGCCGCCTCTCCGCGCAGCCGTACGGACTCCGCGTCGGCCGCGGCGGCCTGCTTAACCTGGGAGGCCTGGGCCACGGCGCGCAGCTCGGTCTCCCTGGCCTCGGCCTCGGCCTGGGCGATGCGGGCGTCGCGTTCGGCCTGGGAGAGCGTGACCGTCTCGTACGCCTTGGCGTCGGCGGGCTTGCGCACCTGCGACTGCAGCCGTTGCTCGGACAGCTGGGCCTCCAGCTCGGCGGCCCTGGTCTCCTGGACGACCACCTCCTGGCGGGCGCTCGCCTCCGACAGCGGTCCCGCCTGCCGGGAGGTGGCCTGGGCGCGGTCGATCTCGGCCTGGTAGGAGGCCTGCTTGATCTGGGCGTCACGCCAGGCGGCCGCCTTGTTGGCCGCGGCGACCTGCTCGGCCTCGGTGGCCTCCTGGTCGCGCTGCGCCTCGGCGATGCGGGCGCTGGCGGCGATCTTGGCGGCGTGCGGCTTGCCCAGGTTGGCGATGTAGCCGGTCTCGTCGTCGATCTCCTGGATCTGCAGCGAGTCGACGATCAGGCCGAGCTTGCTCATCTCGTCGGCGGCCGAGGCCCTGGTCTCGCTGGTCAGGCGTTCGCGGTTGAGGATGAGGTCCTCGACGGTGAGGCCGCCGATGATCGAGCGCAGGTGGCCGGTGAACAGCTCGTGGATCGCGCCCGTCATGAAGTCCTGCTGGTCGAGGAAGCGCCGGGCGGCGTTGGCGATGGAGGTGAGGTCGTCACCGACCTTGTAGATGACCACGCCCCTGATGTGGACGGGGATGCCCTGCTGAGTGACGCAGGAGACCTGGAGGTTGGCGGATCTGGTGTCGAGGCGCAGGCGCCTGGCCGTCTGGAAGCCGGGCAGCACCGCCGTACCCTTGCCGGTGATGATCTTGAAGCCTAACGAGTCGAGACCGTCACCTCGGCGACGGGCGCCGAGGCCCGAGATGATCAGCGCCTCGTTGGGCTCGGCGACCCGCCAGACCGCCTTGAACAGCAGGATGACGGCGACGACCGCGACGAGGATTCCCCCGCCGGCGATGAAGAACTCAGGGGACATCAGGCCTCCCTAGACCAGTGCGCGAGCCACGTAGACCGTGCGCGGCGGGAAGTACTCCACCACCACCACGATCGTCCCGACCGGGAATTCCTCGTCGGCCACGCTCGGATGGGCGTAGAAGGCCTCCACGCCGCCCCTCACCTGGACCATCACCTCGCCGACCAGACCAGGCCGATCCTCCCCGTGACCCGCCCCTGCTTGCCGACCATCGGTCTCCCCCCGTCGGTGATATTCCGGACGCTACTCCAATCAGGCATTCGCGGTAATAGGCGTCGCAAAATGTTCCTCCAGGGGCTGCGCGCCTTAGAGCGGCATTTACCGCCCGTAGTGATGATCGCGCCCATGAGTGACATCAACCCCCGCAGGGCACACGAGCTCGGGATGGGACGGCCTATATCGCGCCGGGACTTCTTCGACGGCGTGGCGATGGCCGCGGGGGTGGCGGCGCTCGGCGCCGCGGCGGGATGCGGGCCGAGTTCCGGTGAGCCGGGCGTCATCGGCACCCCGGAACTCCAGGTCCCGACCGACGTGAAGTTCCCGCCCACGCTCACCGGGCTGCAGGGCAACACTCCGCAGGCGCTCAGCGTGCCGCACGCCCTGCGCGACGACCGCTTCTGGGAGTACGCCGGCACGCCCGAGTTCACCGGCGAGAACTACGACCTCGTCGTGGTCGGTGGCGGCATCAGCGGGGTCAGCGCCGCCTTCGAATGGCTGCGGACCAACCCCGGCGGGCGCATCCTCATCCTGGACAACCACGACGAGATCGGGGGCCACGCGCGCCGCAACGAGTTCACTCCGCAGGCCCGCAAGGGCCCGCTCATCGGCTACGGCGGCTCGCAGTCGATCGAGGCCCCGTCCGTCTGGACGCCCGAGGGCAAGAACCTCCTCCAGCAGCTCAGCGTCAAGGTCGAGAAGTTCGAGAAGTACTTCGACCAGAAGCTCTACACCAACCTCAAGATGTACGACAGCGTCATGTGCGACCGGGAGACCTTCCCGGTGGAGCGGCTGGTCAAGTACACGCCGGGCATCAAGGCGGAGGAGTGGATCGCCCAGCTCCCGGTGGCGGAACAGGCCAAGAAGGACCTGCTGCGCCTGTACAAGAACCCGCCCGACTGGTTCCCCGGCATGCCGCAGGCCGAGAAGGAGCGCAGGCTCGCCGACCTGACGTACTCGCGGTTCCTGCTGGAGGTGTGCAAGGTCCACCCGGACGCGGAGCTGTTCCTGCGCACGCAGTCCAGCGACGAATGGGCCTACAGCACCCAGGCGTTCGGGGCGATCGACGCCTGGGGCAGCGCGGAGGAGTGGGAGTATCCCGGCTTCCAGGGCCTGAAGCTCGACGCCGGCAAGCCGTCCAAGTTCAACTCCCCCAGCATGATCAAGGAATGGGACGCCGACGACGCGTACATCTACCACTTCCCCGAGGGCAACCAGGCGCTGGTCAGGATGATGGTCGGCCGGATGATCCCCGGCTTCGCCAGCGCGACCGACATGGACGGCATCACCACCGCCTCCTTCGACTACGGCAAGCTCGACCTGCCCTCGAACCGGGTGCGCTTCCGGCTGTCCAGCCCCGTGGTGACGGCGTCCAACGACGGCGACCCGGACACCGCGACCACCGCCACCGTGGGCTACTTCGACGGCCACCAGATCAGGACCGTACGCGCCGGGGCCGTCGTCATGGCCTGCTGGAACATGGTCATCCCCTACCTGGTACCGTCGCTGCCGCCGGCGCAGAAGCAGGCCATGCACCAGGCGGTCAAGATGCCGCTGCTCTACGCGATGGTGCAGCTGCGGAACTGGGAGGCCTGGCGGAAGGTCGGCATCAACCACACCCGCTGGACCGGCGCCTACTGGTGCGTCTCCGAGCTCGACTACCCGGTCAGCATGCCCGGCTACGAGTGCCCGAAGGACCCATCCCAGCCGATCAACGTGCACATGATCGCCACGCCGTGCGTGTCGGCGATGGGGCCGAGCGAGGGCGCGATCGCCGGCCGCCACAACCTGCTCAAGACGGACTTCTCCTTCTTCGAGTACACGATCCGCGACCAGCTGGCCAGGCTCCTCGGCGCCGGCGGTTTCGACCCCGGCAAGGACATCGAGGCGATCACCGTCAACCGCTGGGGCCACGGCTACGCCCCCGAGTACTGCCGCCCCTGGAACGCCTTCTACCCCGAGGGCCCCTTCCCCGCCGAGACCGCGCGCAGGCGGCACGGCAGGATCGCGATCGCCAACTCCGACTCGATCCCGGCCGCCTACGCAGACGCCGCCATCACCGCCGCCCACCGAGCCGTCGCGGAGCTGTCCACATGAGAGCCTGGCTGAAGATCTTCCTGATCGGGCTGGCCCTGTGGGCCGCCTCCGTCCTGGTCACGATCTGGACCGAGAACTCCAACCTCATCCCCACCGTGGTGCTGCTCGGCAGCTTCCTGGTGCCGGTGACGTTCGTGGTCTGGGCCTACACCCGGGAACGCTCGTCGGAGGTGACCGTCGAGCTGCTGTTCAAGGCGTTCGTGATCGGCGGCGTCCTCGGCGTGCTCGGCGCCTCGATCCTGGAGAGCTACCTCCAGCCGTCGCTGATCATGTACGCCGGCGTCGGCCTCATCGAGGAGGGCGTCAAGCTGGCGGCCCTGATGCTGCTGACCCGCGGCCTGCGCCGGCACGACGTCTGGGACGGCGTCGTCCTGGGCGCCACGGTCGGCTTCGGCTTCGCCGCCTTCGAGAGCGCCGGATACGCCTTCAACGCGTTGTTCACCAACGAGGGGCTCTCGGTCGTGCAGGTGGTGGAGACCGAGATCCTTCGGGGCGTGCTCGCGCCCGTCGGCCACGGCCTGTGGACCGCGATCGTCGGCGGCGTGCTGTTCTCGGCGGGCGGCAGGCTGGCCGGCAGGGTGATCCTGGCGTACCTGGGCGTCTCCCTTCTGCACGCGCTCTGGGACTCGATGAGCGGCCTGGCGATCGCGATCACGTTGCTGCTGACCGGGCAGCCGTGGCAGTTCCAGCTGATCCGGATCGGGAAGGTGCCCGGCGTCACCGACGGGCAGGTCCACCTCTACACGGTGCTGAACTGGGGCGGGCTGATCGTCATCTCCGCCCTGGCGCTGCTCTGGCTGCGGTCGATCAGCCGCCGAGCGCGCTGAGGCTGGCCGTCCAGAGCCGCTCGGCCAGGTCGTGGTCGGCCCTGCCGCGGGCCGGCTTCTCCTTGACGTAGTAGCGGCCCGCCTCGCCTTCTGACGAGGCCAGGTGGACCAGCGTGCGCGCGCCCGCCTCCGGCGGCTTGGCGACGCCGGGGATGGCCAGGTAGAAGCGCATCAGCAGCGTGTCGCCCGCGAAGCCGGTGCGGATGATGCCCGGATGGAAGCAGGTCGCCCGCACTCCGCGGGTGGCCAGCGCCTGCGTGAAGAGCATGTTGGCCTGCTTGGTGTCGCCGTACTGCATCCACGCGTTCCACCGGCGCCGCTCCCTGCTGAGGTCGCCGGGATCCAGGCGGCCGGTGTTGCCCGCCATGGAGGTCGTCGTGACGACCTTGTCAACCCGGTCGGTCAGAGAATGGGTCAACAGGAACGGCGCCAGATGGTTGACCTGAAACATCAGCTCGTGGCCGTCTCCGGTCACCTGGCGCCGTTTGCTGTGTACTCCGGCGTTGTTGGCCAGCACGTCGATGCGCTCGTAGCGCTCGCGCAGCACCCCGGCCAGCCGCCGTACGTCGTCGAGCGAGGTGAAGTCGCAGGTCAGGACCTCGGCCTTGGGTCCGGTCAACCCGCCGGCCACAGCCTTGAGCCGGACCGCGTCGCGGCCCACCAGCACGACCTCGTGCCCGAGTGCCGACAGCCGCCCGGCCGCGGCGGCTCCGATCCCGGCACTGGCCCCAGTTATCACGGTAATCATCACGTTCCTCCCACTGCGCCGGAACCTTAATAGGTGCTAGTCTCCTGTGCGATCTTCCGGAGGTGTATTTACACAAAGTGTGGATATACGCCTCGACCCCGAGGTTGGAACATGGGCTCCCGAAACCGGTCAATTCGGTTCAAGATCTTCTTATTGCTGCTGCTCCCCCTGCTGTCTTTGAGCGCGCTCTGGGGGTTCGTCCTCAACCTCACCGTCGGTGACGGACAGAACCTTCTTCGGGCCAACACCCTCTACCAGACGATCGGCGTGACCTCCACCGATCTGGGACTCCAGCTTCAGGCGGAACGTACGCGCTCCGTCGCCGCGGCCACCACGCGCAGGCTCACCGAGGACCTGGGCGAGCAGCGGGCCCGCACCGACACCTCCGTCACCCGGTTCCAGAAGGCCGCCGTGGAAGCCGGCGACGCCGTCACCGAGGAGATGCGCCCCGCCCTCGACGCGCTCAACGCCGAACTCGCCCGGATCACGTCCATCCGCGGCGACATCGACACCGGCAACAGCTCCCGGCTGACCGGCATGAACGAGTACAACCGGGTGCTCGACGCGCTCTTCCGCCTCTACGACCACCTCGTCACCGTGCCCGACCTCGCCCTGTTCCAGCAGGCCTCCTCGCTGCAGTCCATGGGCAACGCCCGCGAGCTCATCGCCAGGGAGCAGGCGCTCGTCGGCGGCGCCGTGATCAGCGGCGACCTCAGCCCCGCCGAGGTCACCGCCATGACCGAGTACGTGGCCGCCCGCAAGTTCATGCACGCGCGCGGGCTGGCCGGACTCGACGTGTCGCTGCGGCAGCCGTACGAGGAGGTGTTCGGCGGGGAGGCCTTCCTGAGCTTCAGCGCCGTCGAGCTGAGCGTGGTCAAGACCGGCCGGCCCCCGGCCAACGCCGACGAGTGGGACTCCGCGGTCACCAAGCTCGCCGACCAGCTCGACAAGATCGGCGCCAGCTCCACCGGGGTCATCGCCGAGCGCGCCACCGACGGCGCCACCGCGATCATCGTGCGCATCGCGCTGGCGGGCGGCGTCGGTCTCATCGCCGTCATCGCCTCCATTCTCATCTCCGTGCGCTTCGGCCGCCGCCTCGCCGCCGAGCTCGCCGGCCTGCGCACCGCCGCCCTGGACCTGGCAGAGGTACGGCTCCCGCGCCTGGTCCAAAGGCTGCGCGACGGCGACGAGATCGACGTCCAGAAGGAGGCCAAGCCGCTCAAGGTCAGCGGCTCGGCCGAGATCACCGACGTGGCCAGCGCCTTCGGCTCGGTGCAGCGCACCGCGGTGGAGGCCGCCGTCGGCCAGGCGACCGTACGCCAGGGCGTCAGCCAGGTCTTCCTCAACCTCGCCCGGCGCAAGCAGGGTCTGCTGCACCGCCAGCTCTCCCTGCTCGACGCCATGCAGCGCCGTACGCACGACCCGGACCGGCTGGACGAGCTGTTCCGCCTCGACCACCTGACCACCCGCATGCGCCGGCACGCGGAGGGCCTGATCATCCTGTCGGGCGCCGCCCCGGGCCGCGCCTGGCGCAAGCCGGTGCCGGTGCTCGACATCGTGCGCGCCGCGATCGCCGAGGTCGAGGACTACGCCCGGATCAACGTCGAGACCATGCCCGCCGCCGCCCTCGACGGCGGCGCCGCGGCCGACCTCACCCACCTCGTGGCCGAACTGGTCGAGAACGCGAGCATCTACTCCTCGCCGGAGACCGCCGTGCAGGTGCGCGGCGACCTGGTCAGCAACGGCTACGTGCTGGAAGTCGAGGACCGGGGGCTCGGCCTCAGCCCTCAGGAGTACGCCGAGATCAACGCCCGGCTGGCCGACCCGCCCGAGTTCGACCTGGCCGACAGCGACCGGCTCGGACTGTTCGTCGTGGCGCGGCTGGCCCAGCGCCACGGGCTGCAGGTGACGCTGCGCGCATCCCCCTTCAGCGGCACCACCGCGATCGTGCTCATCCCGAAGCGGCTCGTCACCGAGCGGGAAGCGCTGCCTCCCGCGCCGGAGGAGGAGCCGCTCGAGCTGCCGAGCCGTTCGAGCAGGAGGCCCAAACCACTCGCCGTGGTGGGCCTGCCGAACGACGGCCTGCCCAGGCGGGTACGGCAGGCCAACCTGCCCGCCCAGCTCAGCAAGCCGCCGGATCCACCGCCGCCGCCCACAACTGAACGCTCTCCCGACGAGGTACGCGACCTATTCTCCGCGTTCCAGCGGGGAACCCAGCGCGCCCGAGAAGAAGCAGACAACGAGGGGGACGACTCATGAGCACGCCCATCACGAACACCGGGGAGCTCAACTGGCTCCTCGACGACCTGGCGACCAGGGTCGCAGCCGTCAGGCAGGCAGTGATCCTGTCGACCGACGGCCTCGCGGTCGGCTACTCCAAGGGCCTGACCCGCGAGGACGCCGAGCATCTGGCCGCCGTGGCGTCGGGTTTCCACAGCCTGGCCCGCGGCACCGGCCGCCACTTCGAGGGTGGCGACGTGCGCCAGACCATCGTGGAGATGGAGCAGGCGTTCCTGTTCGTCACCGCCGCCGGCCAGGGCACCTGCCTGGCCGTGAT
Organism: Nonomuraea endophytica; assembly: GCF_014203235.1. Taxonomy (GTDB): domain Bacteria; phylum Actinomycetota; class Actinomycetes; order Streptosporangiales; family Streptosporangiaceae; genus Nonomuraea; species Nonomuraea endophytica. The sequence goes on from NZ_JACHIN010000001.1 coordinate 1,265,264, forward strand.
GGCCGAGGCGAACGTGGACGTCGGCCACATCGCCTACGAGATGGCGATGCTGGTCAAACGGGTCGGGCAGCACATCACGACCAACCCCCGATCGGGCCTGTCATGACGATGTGGATGGACGACGAGGCCGGGCCGCTGGTCCGTCCTTACGCTCTGACCCGGGGCAGGACGCGGTCCGCCTCGGGTGAGACGCTCGACCTGATCGCCATGGTGAGCGCCGTGGGCGACCCGCCGGGCGGTCTCGGCCCCGAGCAACTCGCCATCCTGCGGGCAGCGCGCTCGCCGATCTCGGTCGCCGACGTAGCCGTCGAGCTCGACCTCCCGGTCGGCGTCGTCCGCGTGCTGCTGAGCGACCTGCACGACCACGGACTCATCTCGGTGACCGCTCCCAACGCGGCGGGGCCGCGGCCCAGTGAGCGACTTCTCAAGGAAGTGATCAATGGACTCCGAGCTCTCTGACGACCCCGTAGCGCTCAAGATCCTCATCGCGGGCGGCTTCGGCGTCGGCAAGACCACCCTGGTCGGCTCGATCAGCGAGATCAAGCCGCTGCGGACCGAGGAGGTGCTGTCCGACATCGGCATCGGGGTGGACGACCTCGACGGGGTCGAGAAGAAGACGACCACGACCGTGGCCATGGACTTCGGGCGCATCACGATCAGGGAGGGACTGGTCGTCTACCTGTTCGGCACGCCCGGCCAGGAGCGGTTCTGGTTCATGTGGGACGAGCTCTCCCACGGCGCCCTGGGCGCGGTCGTGATCGCCGACACCCGGCGGCTGACGGACTGCTTCCCCTCGGTGGACTACTTCGAGCAGCGCGGCACGCCGTTCGTGGTCGCCGTCAACTGCTTCGACGGCGCCTCCAGGCACAGCGTCGAGGACGTGCGCATCGCGCTGGACCTGGACGACGACGTGCCGGTGCTGCTCTGTGACGTGCGGCGGCGGGCCTCGGCCAAGGAGGTCATGGTCTCGCTGGTGGAGCACTCGCTGCGCACGCTCACCGCCGCCGGCTAGGTGTGCGGCGGCCCGGTGTACGGGAAGCCGGGCTGCAGGTCGGTGTGCGGCCCGATCCCGTCTCCCTGGATCTTGCCGTTGCTGACCAGCTGCAGGCGGATGTCGGTGACGTCGTCGTCGAGCCGCCTGCCGTTCGGGTAGCGGGCGGGCTTGGAACGGTCGAAGCGCAGCACGTCGGGCAGGACCGCCTCCAGGGCCTTGGCGGCCTCTTCCGGGGTGTAGCCGCCGGTGTGCTCCAGCACCTTGACCCACGTGTCCCGATATTTCCGGACGTCGTCTACGGGCTCGCCGGCGTTGTACGCGTCCTTGGCGTCCTCGGCGTTGAAATAGGCCGTGAGCGACGGGTGGGCGCCCCGGTCCACCGAGACCCACCGCCCGTCCCGTTCGACGACCACGCGGCCCCACAGGCCGATCAGCGGCTCGTCTCCGAGCACCCGGTCGGGCATCTCCATCGCGATGCTGATCACGTTGTTGCCGGCCATGGTGTCGTTGCCGGTCCACGTGAAGTCGTTGCCGATGCCTTCGAGGTCGGCGAAGAACGGGTCGCTGCGCAGGCCCACGGAGAGCGTCAGCCAGCCCTCCCTGACGATGTTCGGGTCGGCGCCGAAGCTCACGTCCACGTCGCGGACGACCACCTCGCCGCTCGCGTGGTGCTCTCCGGCCTGCTCGCCGGTGGCGTGGTAGAGGGTGACCTTCTGACCGCCCTGGGCGTCCGGCTCGGAGAAGACGAAGCTGAACGCCACGTCGGGCCGGTTGTCCCCGTCGGTGTCGACGTTGAGCCGGTAGACGGCGCCCGGGTACGGGTGCGGACCGGCCGACGGGTCGAAGCCGAAGGAGTTCACATCCATGATCAACACGGTGTGCTCCCGCCGATCCGGCGACTGGAACGCGAACAGGTCGGTGAGGTCGAGACGGGCGTCCCCCGCGGGCGGGCGCAGGTTGGGGCCGCTCAGGTGATGTGACATGCCCCGCTCGTTCCCGGGCCCGCCTCTGCGTTATCCCAGGATTTCTACAAGGCCTTGAGGCCGCTGATGACCTCTCTGAGCAGGTTCTCCGTCGGAGAGCCCACCTTGCCCAGCGGCTGGCGCACCTGGACCAGCCCGTGGTCGATCAGATCGCCCAGCAGCACCCGCACCACGCCGACCGGCAGGCCCAGCTCGGCCGCCACCTCGGCCACCGGCGCGCCCCGCCGTTGCGAGATCTGCCCCAGGAGCCTGCGGTGCTGCGTGCTCAGCTCCGCCTGCGCGGGCACGGGCAGCCCGGTCGCGGCCACCGTCGCCAGCAGGTCGAGAGCCGCCGAAGAGGAACGCGTGCGGCCGCGGGCCACCGCGTACGGCCGCACCACCGGCCCGGCCTCCTCATCCACCCACTCGTCCTCGCGACTCACGATTCAGATCCCCCGTCCTTCTCGCTGTCCTGGCGTCCGCGCTGCCAGCCTGACTGCAGCGAGGAGAGCAGCGCCCTCGTCTCCTCGGGCGAGCGTTCCTCCGTCTGTTCCTGTCTTACCCGTTCGTCGGCCTGTTCCTGCTTCCCCCGTTGCGGAAGATTTGCCTGCCTTGTACGGCGGGGCAGTTCCGTGTTTTTCGTCGTCGTCCGCGTACGGCGCGGCAACCCGGTCTCGGTCGTGCGCACCACCGACACGGAGACCGACTCCAGCTCGGGCGGCGCGTCGGCCACCGTGGGCAGCGGCTCGATCAGCGACGTCGGCAGGAGCACGATCGCCGTCGTGCCGCCGTAGGGAGAGGGCTTGAGCGTCACCACCGCGCCGTGCCTGGCCGCGAGCATGCCCACGACCGCGAAGCCGAGCCGCTCGGTCTGCGACGGGTCGAACTCCTGCGGCCTGGCCAGCCGCTCGTTCACCGCCTGCCTGGCCTCCTCCGGCATGCCCAGGCCGCGGTCCTCGATCTCGACGGCGAAGCCCCGGCCGACCAGTTCGCCGCGGACCGAGACCTCGTTGCCCGGGGAGGAGAAGGCGGCGCCGTTCTCCATCAGCTCGGCGAACAGGTGCATGAGGTCGGCGACCGCGGCTCCGGCGACGCCGCACTCGGGCATCGGGTAGACGCGGACCCGGGTGTATTCCTCGACCTGGGCCGCGGCTCCGCTCAGGACGTCCTCGACCGGGATGGTGGAGCGCCACCTGCGGCCCGCCGTACCTCCTGACAGGAGCACGAGGCCCTCGGCGTGGCGGCGCATGCGGGTGGTCAGGTGGTCGAGGCGGAACAGGCGCTCCAGGGCCTCCGGCTCCTCGGTCTGGCTCTGCATCTCATCCAGCAGCTTGAGCTGGCGCTGGACCAGCGACTGGCTGCGGCGGGCCAGGTTGCGCAGCGCCTCGGCGATGCCCTGGCGGAGCCTGGCCTGCTCGACGGCGGCGTCGATCGCGGTGCTCTGCACGCTGTCGAAGGCGGCGGCCAGGTCGACCACCTCGCTGGTGGAGCCCGCCTGCACCGCGACGGGCGGCGCCTCGGCGACCAGGTCGACGCTCTCGCCCTTGCGCAGGCGGCCGACGAGCTCGGGGAGCCTCAGCTCGGCGAGTTCCAGCGCGCCGCGGCGCAGCGTGGCCAGCTCGCGGGTGATCCGGCGGCCGACCCGGACCGAGACGATGATGGAGAAGATCACGGCCACCAGGCCGAGCACGCCCGCGGCGACGGCCCGCAGGATGATGGCGTATCCTGCGGGCTCCATGCGGGCCAGCAGCGCGTCGCCGTTCTTCCAGACGGCTTCGTCGTAGCCCTTGATCACCGGTTCGGCGACGCCGCGCCAGAGCTCGACGTCGTTCTTGCCGCCCGCGAGGTAGCCGGTGACCATGCGGTCCAGGACCGTCGTGTCGACCTTCTGGAACGGCACCCGCGACGCGGGTTCGAGGTCGGCCATCGCCCTGGGGTACTGGTAGGACCTGGCGCCGTCGAGGCGGGCCAGCAGCTGGCGGTCGGCCTCCGACGGCGCGCCGGCGGCGGCGACGATCAGCGCGTGCTCGCGGTTGAGCAGTTCGCGCACCTGGTCGGCGCCGATGAGGCCGCGGGCCTGCTGGTAGAGCTGCAGGTCGGTGCCGAGGGCGAACGCGGCGTACAGCCGGTGGACGGAGTCGGAGATCTCGCCGTAGGCGGCGATCAGCTCGGCCGGGGTCGCGGAGCCGCCGTCGACCAGCCGCCGGGCGTCGGCGAGTTCGCCGACGGCCGTGAGGGTCTCCTTGAGCTGGCGGGCCATGTCGGGGCTCAGGGCGGCGACGGTGTCCTCGGAAGAGGCCTGCTCGGTGAAGGTCTTGCGGGCCTTGTCGGTCCTGGCCCGGCTCGCGGCCAGCGCCGCGGGGTCGCTCTGGTTTCCGGCCACCTTCTCGGCCGAGGCGAGCCGTTCCTGCTGAAGGGCGCTGACCAGAGTGTCGGCATGGTCGATCGCGCCGCGCCACAGAGTGTCGATCTTCAGCAGGTTGAGTGCGTCACCGGAGGTGGTCCCAGCGGCGAATCCCCAGAGCCCCACGAGGGAGACCAAGGGGATCACGAGCAGCGCCGAGATCTTGAATCGGATGGATCTGCCCGATGTCATGACACCTGCTCCCGGTTAGAAGATCGCGGGAGAGGATAGCACCGAAGTAGTAGGCGATTATGATCAATTCGTGAGAAACTTGTGATATGTCAGGATTTGGACACGCTTTCCCCAGGCCAGCCTGACCAACCACGCGGCCAGAACCCCTAGCACCGCGACCTCCGCGCCCAGCAGCACGCGCTCCACGAGCCCGATCAGCACCCGGTCGCCGGGCATCGCCACGTAGGCGATCGCCAGCACGCCCAGCCCGCCCGCCAGGGCCAGCCACTCCATGGTCCGCGCGATCGGCTTCCACCGGGCGTCGGCCGAGAACCTCGGCACGAGCAGCGCGGCCGCCGCCGGCAGGCTGACGAACGCCGCGACCGAGACGTAGCGGTGGATCAGCGCCGTCGTGCTCATGTCCATCCCGATGGGCGTGGTCGGCACCGCCGCGGCGACGATCAGCGCTCCCGACCACACCCCCAGCAGCCACTGCGGCAGCCCCTTGATCGGCGCCCCCGCCGCCCGGAGCCCCGCCAGCAGCACGAACGACCCCAGCCCCAGGATCGCCATCCCCAGCTCCGTGACGCCCCCGCGGTCGGCCACGGCGTACTCGCTGACGGTCACGTTCATCGGGTCCAGATACGGATCGGGCACGATCTGGCCCACGACGACGGCGATCACCGAGAAGGTGATCGCCAAGAACGCGATGTGGGGATAGAACCTCTTTACTGCGGCCATATCTCAAGACTGCCCGGAGTGGGCCAGCGCAGGCATCGGGCCATACCCCTGACCTGACCCTGATCCCGTCTCAGGGATTCCCGGGGTCAGCGGTCGCGGTCGTCAGGGCCGCCTTCGATGAGGTGGTCCATGACGCGCTCGATGGCCTCTCCCACCGGGCGCAAAATGTCGGCCGCCGCGTTGACCAGCGGCGCCACGATCTCGGTCAGCTCGTCGAACAGGTCGGGCTCTTTGGTCTCCGGAGGCGCCCAGCGCATCGAGTCGGCGCTCATCGCCTCCCAGTCGTCGACCACCCCGTCGATGACGTCGACGATGTGCTCAGGGTCGCTCTGCATGACCTTCTCCCGGGCGGGTCAGTCTCTTATGGCCACGGTAACCCGGAAAATGGCAAGTTCGAGGAAAGTGTCCGTAGCGTCCTGGGGACCTGGCCGCTCCTCTACGCGGGGATGGAGACGCCCACGCCGCCTCGGGTCTGCCCGCCGTACCTCTCGATGTCCTTGGCGAGGTCGAGCGGGCGGATGCCGGAGCGGGCGGCGATCACCTCGTCGGTGATGAGCGCGGCGGGCAGCAGCCAGGAGACCTCGAACTCCAGCCCGTCGGGGTCCTTGGCGTAGAGCGCCTTGGTGGTGGAGTGGTCGGAGGCGCCCGCGAGCGCGCCGAGCTCGCTCAGCTTGGCCGCGATGCGCCCCAGCTCGTCGAGCGTGTCGACCTCCCATGCCAGGTGATAGAGCCCGACGGAGGTACGCCCGGCGGTCGTGGGACCGGCCTGCGCGCCCATCTGGAACAGCCCGAGATCGTGGTCGTTGGTCGAGCCCGGCGCCTGCAGGAAGGCGGCGCCCGGCATCTCCATGACGATCTCGAAGCCGAGCGCGCCGCGGTAGAAGGCGACGCTGCGCTCGACGTCGCGGACGTAGAGCACCGCGTGGTTGAGCCGCTGGACCGGCATGACGATCCCTCCTCGGAAATTTGAACTCTCAAGCAAAGATACCCCGGCTTATATGAGAGTTCAAGTAAACTGACCGGCATGACCCGATGGCTCGACGACGAAGAGCAGCGCATCTGGCGCAACTTCCTGGCCACGACCCAGCTCGTCAACGAGCGCCTGGACCGCCAGCTCCAGCGCGACGCCGGCATGCCGCACACCTATTACATGATCTTGGTGGCCCTCTCGGAGGCGCCGGGCCGCTCCATGCGCATGACCGACCTCGCCCACCGGGCCCAGTCCTCACAGAGCCGCCTCTCCCACGCCGTGGCCCGCCTGGAGGAGCGCGGCTGGGTCCGCCGCGCCCCCTGCGCCGACGACCGCCGGGGCAACATCGCCGTCCTCACCGACGACGGCTTCGCCGCCCTGGCCGCCGCCGCCCCCGGCCACGTCGAAGAGGTACGGCAGAGCCTGTTCGACGCCCTCACCCCCGCTCAACTCCACACCCTCGACGAGATCTGTACGGCGGTGCGGAGCAAAACTGTCGGCGGCTCGTCGTAGCGTGACCCCGGGGAAAATCTGTCGACGATGAGACGGGGTCGCATGCAAGACACGGACGCAGCGCTGTTCCAGGCCGTTCACGGCATCGCGGGCAGCCTGGCGGGCCAGCCGGTGCCGGTGGTGATGGAGGCGCTGCTGCGGCAGTTGCCCAAGGCGCCCGGCCTGGAGATCTCGGAGATCCGCAGGATCGCCGAGGAGATCAGCGTGGGACGTGATCCCTCGGGCCTGTGAGACCCGCGGGGCATGCGGCCGGCCGGATCTCCGGTCGGCCTTTGCTCGTTCGTGAACATGAGTTTGCCGCCCCCTGAAACGGGGCATACCGGGGCCAATCTCTGCGCTCTAATCTCATCCGTGGGAGCTGATCAGCGTGGGAGAAGGCGCGGGGGACATCATGCCCGGCGAGCGCGAGTGGCCTGGGCCGCTCGACGTCCAGGGTCTCCTCGAATCCGGATGGCGTCCCACGCCGTTCCGGCAGTTCATCGTCAAGCTTCACAGCCGCTGCAACCTGGCCTGTGACTACTGCTACGTCTACGAGATGGCCGACCAGGGCTGGCGCAGCCAGCCGAGGCGGATGGCCAAGGCCACCATCGACCGCGTGGCCGCCCGCATCGCCGAGCACGCGTCCAGCCACGGCCTGAGCGGAGTCGAGGTCATCCTGCACGGCGGTGAGCCGCTGCTGGCCGGCGTCGAGCACACCCGCTACGCGGTCACCGCGCTGCGCGCCGCCCTCGGTGAGACCGAACTGGTCCTGCGGGTGCAGACCAACGGCGTCCTCATCGACGAGGCGTTCCTGGAGCTGTTCGCCGAGCACGAGGTCTACGTCGGCGTCAGCCTCGACGGCGACGCCGAGGGCCACGACCGCCACCGCCGCCGCTCCTCGGGCCGCGGCACCTACGACGAGGTGCGGGCCGGCATCGAACGCCTGGCCGCCCCCGAATACCGCCACCTGTTCAGCGGCCTGCTGTGCACGCTCGAACTGGCCAACGACCCGGTCAAGACCTACGAGGCGCTGGTCGAGTTCCGGCCGCCGATGGTCGACTTCCTGCTGCCGCACGGCAACTGGGAGAGCCCGCCGCCCGGCTGGTCCGACACCGTCACGCCCTACGGCGACTACCTGTCCGCCGTCTTCGACCGCTGGTACTCGGCGCCGGAGCGGGAGACGCAGATCCGGCTGTTCAGCGAGATCATCCGGCTGCTGTGCGGCAGGACCTCGCGCAGCGAGGCCATCGGGCTCTCACCGGTGGCCGTGGTCGTGGTGGAGACCAGCGGCGCCGTCGAGCAGGTCGACACGCTCAAGTCCGCCTACGACGGGGCCGCCGGCACCCTGCTCCACGTGCTCAAGGACTCCTTCGACGCGGTCCTGACCCTCCCGGCGATCGCGGCGCGGCAGATCGGCATGCGCGCCATGTCCGGCGCGTGCCTGTCCTGCGACCTCGTCCGGGTGTGCGGCGGCGGCCTCTACCCGCACCGGTACCGGCCCGGCAGCGGATTCCGCAATCCGTCGGTCTACTGCCAGGACCTGTACCGGCTGATCTCCCACATCCGGCGGGTGATGGTCGAGGACGTGTCGCTGCTGTCGCAGCCCCGCGCCTAGATCGGCGGCGGGTCGAAGTCGCAGTCGAGATGCCGGCCCTCCATCGCCACGACCGCGTCGCGGTGATCCAGGCCCAGCGTGTCCCGGTAGCGGTCCATGGTGTCGGCCGACAGGATCTCGGCCTTCTCCGTCTGGCCCGACTGCGCGAGGTCCACGACCAGGTTCGCCGAGGCGGCCAGCGTCGTGGGATGGTCCTCGCCCAGCAGGCGGCGCAGCCGTTCGAGCGCGTCGGTGCCCAGCTTGCAGGCCTCCTTGAGCTCGCCGAGCATGGCCAGGTCGCTGGCGAGGTTGACGGCCACCGTGAGCGTGAAGTGGTGGTCGCGCCCGACCCGCTGGTCCAGGCCCTCCATGGCGCGCTCGTTGAGCCGGCGGGCCTCCAGCGGCTCGCCGCGCACCCGGTACATCAGCGCCACGTTGCTGGCGCAGCCGTAGTTGTAGGGATGCTCGGGGCCGTACAGCTTGGGGTAGCGCTGCATCGTGTCGTTGGCCAGGTCGAACGACTCCTGGATGAGGCCGTTCACGCGCAGCGCGTTGGACAGGCACGTCGCCGCGGCCAGCGTGCCGGGGTGGTCGAGGCCGTACAGGCGCACGTACCGCGCGTGGACGTCCTGGGCCAGATCCAGCGCCCGCTCGTGCTCGCCGTAGCGGTGCAGGGCGATCGACAGGTCCTTCTGCGTCAGCAGGACGCGCGGGTGGTCGGCGTCCAGCAGTTCGCGGCCGAAGGCCAGGGCGTCCTCGCCGAGGTCGCAGGCCTCGCTGTAGAAGCCGCACAGCCGGACCGACCGGCCGAGACCGGCCCACAGGTTGAGCTGCGTGATCCGGTTGACCGCGTTGCCGCCCGAGCGCAGGGCCTCCTCCAGCAGGGTCCGCGAGCCCAGGTAGTCACTGGTCAGGCCGTAGTCGAGCGCCAGGTTGTTGACCGCGCGCAGCGTGCTCACATGGTCGGCGCCGAACACCTTGCGGTGCAGGCGCACGGACTCGGTGTCGTGGTCGCGCGCCTCGGCGAACAGCCCCTGGGCGCGCAGGTCCGCGCCGATGCCGTTGAGCAGGACCAGGCTGTCGGGGTGCTCCACGCCCACGTTCGCCTGGATCTTCGCCAGCGTCGCGGTGTTGAGCCGGTGGGCGTCGGTGTACTGGCCCATGCTGCGCAGCAGGTCGCCCTGCACGCGCCGGGCCCGCAGCACGTGGAGGTCGTCCGGGCCGAACTCGTCGGTCCACTTCTGCAGGAACGTGTCGAGGTGGTCGCGCAGCCCCTGGTGGTTTCCCGAGGCGTTCAGGTAGGTGAGCACGTTGAGCGCGAATCCCCGCACGTCGTCGCGGACGCTGTCGGCCAGCCTCGCCGGTTCGAGATGGGCCAGCAGCGCGTCGTACGTCACCCAGTCCGTCGGGTTGTCCGGCGACTCCGGCGCCGCGCCCACCAGCAGGGAGTGCACCTCAGAGCGGATCTCCTCCTGGGTCCCCGCCTCCAGTTCCTCGCGCAGCAGCGCCTGGATCAGCCGGTGGACCTGGAGCGTGGTGGGCCTGGACGGCTCCGACTCGATGCGCACCAGCGCGTACTTGCCCAGGCGCCTGATGGCGGTGCCCAGCCGGATCGGGTCGGCCAGCAGATCGGCGATGACCGGGCGGACCGGGCCCTCGACCGAGGCGAAGATCGAGCGCGGGATCGGCTCGGGACCGAAGAAGGCGCAGCAGCGCAGCAGCTCCATCGCCTCGGGCAGGTTGTCCTTGAGCTCGTTCACCGACAGGCTCCACGCCGCCGTCATCGGCAGCGGGTACTCGCTCGGCTTGCCCTCGCCCAGCAGGATCGCGGTGCGCTCGGTCAGCATGCGCAGGTAGTCGTCGGCCGACATGCCGGTCTCGGTCTGCAGGGCCGCCGCCTGCTCCAGCGCCAGCGGCAGGTCACCGAGCGCGCCGGCCAGCCGGTCGGCGTCCTTCTCGGTGATGGAGCGCCGCATGCGCTTGATGAAGAACTCCACGCTCTCCGGACGCGGGAAGACGTCCACGGCCACCGTCTCGTACAGGCTGGCCCAGCGGTGGTTGCGCGAGGTGATCAGGACGTTGCCTGCGCCCTGGGGAAGGATGTCGTTGATGTCCTCGGGCTCGTCGGCGTTGTCGAAGATCAACAGCCATCGGTCGTACGGCTTGCCGCTGCGCAACGTGTCGAGCACGGAGTTGGCGGCCTCCTCGATGCCCGTCGTGGTCGGGTCGGGCAGGCCCAGCTTCGGCGCGAGCTGGGCCAGCGTGGACCGGACCAGGCCGGGCTGGTCGGAGGGGATCCACCAGACGACGTCGTACTCGCCGCGGAAGCGGTAGGCGTACTCGATGGCGATCTGGGTCTTGCCGACGCCGCCGAAACCCTGCAGGGCGTGCGGGACCACGGCCGTGGTCTTCTTCGTGATGCTGGAGCGCAAGCTGCCCATGAGCTCGTCGCGCCCGGTGAAGTTCGTGTTGCGCGGGGGGACTTTCCAAACCTCAGGAAAGCCGCCGGTCGCCCCCCGCATGATGGGACGTTCCGAATCGGTCACGCGCTCCGCCCTCCCGTCCGCAGAGAATGGACAAGCAAGGAAACGATAGCGCAACGCCGGTGGGCGGACAGGCTCAGTGACGGCCCTATCCGCACATTCGGCGTCGCAAAAAAGGCCTTGCGTTTGTGAAGGGTATACCGCGGCCCGCGAATGTGATACATGCCAGTTGAGAACATTCACCGGAACGGCCGCGCCGGGGCGGAAGGAGTGTGATCCGGGCGGCGACACAGCAGGCCGTATGCAGGCGTCGATAGGGGAATGTCAGTGCGACCACAGCTTGCCGAGCACCGCAGCGATTTCGTCGATCTTTCCCTGCTCTCCCATCCCGACCTGGACCGACTCGGGGACACGGTCCTCGCGCAGGCCCTACGTGAGCTGCTCGAACCTGATCTCGAAGAAGGGGAGGGCTTCGCGCGCTTCGACAACAGCACCGCTCTCTAGCGGATCTCGAAGCACCAAAGTCGTCGGACGTGCATGCCTAATAGGCGATTTCGGCCACCCAAATCGAGCTCTTTCGAAATCGAGGAATTGCCGTATTATTGCGGAACCCCTTGATGGGCGTGCCGCGACGGTGAGAGGGTTTCGGTCTCGCCACAATCGGCAGCATCGTCGCCAGGCGACAGCGGCGCGATCTCAAGGCGGTTGATCCGTACCGTCCTCCATGAGCGAGGTCTGGCTAATGACAGCTTTCTCAGCGGTTCCCGCAGCTCCACGCGGACCATTCATTGGAGCGCGGCCTTTCGAAGCCCACGATGAGATGCTGTTATTCGGACGAACCGAAGAGGTCCGAAAACTAACCCGGACATGGCAGCAGCGCCGGCTGACGATCCTCCATTCCGACGCCGGCGCGGGCAAGACCTCGCTGCTGCGCGCGGGCGTTGTGCCGGCCCTTAAGGCGGGCAACGCCCACGTGCTCCCCATCGGCCTGACCGCGCCCACCCGCGTGTGGCCGGTCGCCGCGCTGCCCGACCACAACAGGTACGTGCTCGCCCTGCTGTCGTCCTGGCACGCGGCCAACGCCCACACCCACGTCCCGGGCCTGTCCATCGACGACTTCCTGCAACGCCGCGAAGAGGTCGACCGGCAGGGCCGCCCCGCGCCGACGCTGGCCGCCATCGACCAGGTCGAGCTGTTCCTGCGCCCGGCCGGCGACAACGAGCACGAACGCTGCGCCTTCCTCAGCGAGCTCCTCGCCACCGCCGCCAAGCGGCCCCGCCTGCGGCTGCTGCTGTCGGTGCGCACCGACTACCTCGACGAGCTGCTGCGCGTGGTGAAGGGCTTCGCGGACCTGCAGTACGAGGAGTTCGCGCTCAGCCCCTTCACCCCGGAGGCCGCCGCCGAGGTCGTCCGCCGCTCGATCGAGAGCTCCGGCTACCGCCCAGCCCCCTCCCGCACCCGCGAACTGCTCGACGAGCTCCGCACGATCAGGGATGCCATGGGCCGGCCGCACCGCCCCGTGTCCACCGTCGACCCGATGCTGCTCCAGGTCACCGGCACCCGGCTGTGGAGCCGTCCGCCCGGCCAGGACCACCCCATCGCGCGGATGGAGGACGAGGTCGACGCCGCCCTGACCGACTACTGCTCGGCCACGCTCGCCTCGATCGCCGCCGACTTCGAGCTGCTGCCCGCCGCCTTCCACGCATGGCTGCACCAGACCGTCGTGTCCGGCGTCGCCCGCAAGCTCGGCTCGTCCGAGCGGATCACCGCCGCCGTCGTGCGCTCCCTGGAGGACCGCCACCTCATCAGGGCCCCGCAGAAGTACGGCCTGCGCATGTACATCCTGCGCCACCCGAGGCTCATGGCCCCCCTCAGACGGCTCGATCCCGGCCTGTGGCCCCGCCCCGCCCTCGGCACCGCGGACCGGCTGCGCGCCGCCATGGAGGCCGCCTTCGACGGCGAGCCGGAACGCGCCAGAAGCCTCGCCCGCAAAGCCGCCGAAGCCTGCTCCCCCGACGAACTGCGGGCCGGCGCGGCCATCGAGTCGCTGCTCGGCAGCATCGCCTACGAGCAGCACCGGCTCAACGAGGCCGCCGACCACTACCTGCGCGCCTGCGAGCTCTACGAGGCGCTGCGCGACAACACGGCGGTGGGCTGGCTGCTGGCCGCGGCCGGCCGGGTCGCGCTCGACCAGGGCAGGCAGCGCCAGGCCACCGGCATGTTGCGCGCCGCCGTCGAGCGGGTCCCCCATGACGTCACCCTGCAGACCAGCCTCGGGCAGAACTTCTGGATGGCCGGGGAGCCGCAGGCGGCGCTGGCCGTACTCAACAATGTGATCAACCGCGAGGGCAACGTGCCCGAGGCCAGGCGCACCCGCGGCGAGATGCTGGCCGACCTCGGCGACGCGGAGTCGGCGCTGCGCGACATCGGGCAGGCGAGCAGCCGCTGGCCGCAGCCGTCGGCCCGCGCGGCCAGGGCGCTGGCGCTGGCGACGCTGTCACGTACGGAGGAAGCCGACAGGGAGCTGGCCGGCGCGGTCGCCGACGCCGGTGACAGCGGCCCGGTCTATCTGCGCGCGGCCAGGGTCCGCATGATCTCCGGCGACTCCTCGGACGCGGCCAGGTACGCCGAGCTGGCGATCCTGGCGATCCATCCTCCGCTGCCGCCCCATCAGCACGGCACGGCCAGGCGCCTGTCGGAGGAGCCCTGAACCAGCTCGTCATGGTCGCCGTCATCACCGCGTGCGCCGCCGTATTCGGCGCACTGACCGGCTCGCTCACCGCGGTCCTCACCGAGCGGACCCGCTCGCGGCACACCCGGCTCGCCGCGGCCGAGCAGCGGGCCGACGACCGGCGGGACGCCCGCGATCGCGAGCTCAGGGAGACCTTCGCCACCACAGCGGAGGCCGTGATGAACCTGGCGCTGAACGTCGAGTACGCGCAGCAGCTCCGCCGCGGCGGCACAACGCGCTTCGACCCCGCCGATCTCGCCAAACAGGTCTGGCAGGTCAGGCACGACACCGTCGCCGCCAAGACCGCGATGGCCAGGCTGCGGCCGCTGTGCCCGCGCGAGTGCCACGCGCGGATCGAGGCTCTGGGTGAATCGCTCAGCTGGGCCGCGGCGCACGGCGAGCTCGAAAGCCCCAAAGGGATCGCGCAGCCGGTCCGCTCCCGCCTCGAGAACGAGCTCTACGCCCTCAGCGACGCGGTCTTTCCACAGCGCGGCCCACACCCGGACCCGGACGAGCAGCCCCCAGGCGAGCGAGCCGTATGACACCGCCAGCGCCAGGACCAGGATCACGCCGGCGACCATGACGACCGCCGCCTTGGTGCCGAGCCCCGCGATCACGTACCCGGCGGCCAGCGCCCCGAGCGGCACCGCCCCGCCGGAGAAGAACCGGCTGACGCTGACCACCCGCGCGTGCAGGTGGACCGGCACCTCCCTGGCGTAGTGGACCGACAGCGCCACGTTGAGGCACGCCCCGGTGAAGCCGATCCCGGCCCACGCCATCGGCAGCAGGACGGCGACGTAGAGCACCGAGCCATGGTCACTGACCGCCAGCGCCGCGCACAGGAACAACCACGCCCACACGCAGATGACGATCACCCTGCGCGGCTGCCGCCCGGTCAGAAACCGCGGCGCGACCAGCGACCCGAGCACCCCGCCGAACCCGGAGGCGGCGATCAGCACCCCCGTCAGCCAGTACGGCAGCGCCTGCGCGTGAGCCAGCAGCACCAGAGAAAGTCCGACAATCTGGAAGAAAAAATTAGCAAGAGCGCAAACAATCACCACAAGGAACAGGAACGCATCACCACGCAGAAAGCTGACGCCTTCCCTCAAATCACTCGTCATGGCGGATCGATGCGTCACCGGTGGCTTGAATGCCTTCTTGTCCATTTTCAGGAGGAAGAAAGCGGAAAGGGCGGAGGAGACCGCATCCAGGAGAAACGGCAGTCCGTGCATCAGATCGAACAGCAGCCCGCCGAACGGCCGCCCCAGCAGCCCCGCCCCGTGGATGCGCGCCTCGTTGCGCGACACCGCCTTAGGCAGGCTCTCCTCCGGCACGAGCCGCGGCACCACCGCCAGCTCAGCCGTGGAGTAGAACACCGCGCAGACACCCTGCGCGCCGGCGACCAGAGGCAGCAGCAGGGTCACGTCGCCGCGGCTGAACACCCCCACGACCAGCACCACCGCCAGCGCCATCTGCAGGAACGCGCTGATCACCATGATCGCCCGGCGGTTGGACCGGTCGACGATCACCCCGGCGGGGAGGTAGAGCAGCAGGCGCGGAAGCGTGCCGGCGGCCGTCACCCAGCCGGCGAAGACCGGCGATCCGGTCTGCGCGAGCGCGAGCAGCGGAGCGGCGAGGGTGGCATTGACGGTGCCGAACTGGGAGAAGGCCGAGCCGGTCCAGAGCAGCCGGAAATCACGTTTCCAGGCGGAGTCGCGAGCGGTGCCGGACTGTACGCCTCTGGTGCTGTCGGCCACCTCAATCCCCGCTCCAGGTGCAAAACGCCACATTTGCCGTAAAAGTGCCCCTGGAGCGTGATTACGCAGCGGCCCAAAGACGTAGCGCCCCGATAGACGGGCGTCAATCTACTGTATTCCCGGAGCCCTTGGGAACTGGTCTCTCCCCCTGGCAAACCCCTTTCATCAGATTGGGAACTGCTCCCTACCCCGGGTAAACCCCTTCCACCAGAGCGGCAAACTCCTCCGGCGACATGACCCGCACACCCAGTGATTCGGCCTTGGTCCGCTTGGAACCCGCCTTCTCCCCCGCCACCAGCAACGACGTCTTGGCCGACACGCTCGACGACGACTTGCCGCCCGCGCGTTCGATCAGCTCGTTCATCTGGTTGCGCGACAACGACTCCAGGACCCCGGACATCGCCCCGGTCACCACCACCGTCATTCCGGACAGCGGCCCCTGCTCGCCCTGGCTCTCCTGCGCGCCGTCTTCCGCGGCGGCGCTGGGCGGGGTGGCGCCGGGCTCGGTCATGTTGACGCCCGCCTGGACCAGCTTGTCGATCAGCGGCGCGAGCTCCAGGAGCTCGGCCACCACCACCGGCGCCTTCTCCGGGCCGATGCCCTCGACCTGCTGGATCGCCTCGGCGTCGGCGGCGCGGATGGCCTCCATCGTGGCGAAGTGCCGGGCGATGCGGCGGCTCATCGAACGGCCGGTGCCGCGCACGCCCAGCGCGCAGAAGACGCGGCTCAGCGGCCTGGACTTGGCCTGCTCGATGGCGGCCAGGAGGTTGTCGGTGCTGGTCTCGCCCATCCGCTCCAGGCCGAGCACCTGCTCGCGGGTCAGGAAGAACAGGTCGGCGAAGTCGGTGATGAAGCCGGCGTCGAGCAGCTGCTGGATGCGCTGCTCGGCCAGGGTCTCGATGTCGAGCTGGTCGCGGCCGGCGGCGTACTGGATGGAGGCGATCGCGCGGCAGGCGCGGCCCCGCACGCAGCGCCAGCGCTCCTGCGAGGCGTCGATCGCGTCGCCGCACGACGGGCAGACCTCCGGGATGGCGATCGGCTGCTCGTCGCCGGTGCGCAGGTGCACGACGGGGGCCTCGACGCGCGGGATCACGTCGCCCGCCTTGTAGACGACGACCGAGTCGCCGAGCATCAGGCCGCGGCGGGCGATGTCGGCCGGGTTGTGGAGGGTGGCGTAGGTGACGACGGAGCCGTCGAGCTCGACCGGCTCCAGCACGGCGCGGGGCGCGATGATGCCGGTGCGCCCGGTGTTCCACTCCACGGCGATCAGCTTGGTGATCTTCTCGGTGGCGGGCAGCTTGTAGGCGATGGCCCAGCGCGGGGCGCGCGAGCTGAAGCCCGCCGCCGCCTGGTCGTCTGCCAGGTCGCACTTGATCACGATGCCGTCGATGCCGAAGGGCAGCTCGGCGCGCGCCGCGGCGATCTGCTCGACGCGCTCCTGAACCCGCTCCAGGGTGTGCGCGACGACCCCGGCGACCGAGGTGGCCGCCGTGGTCTGCACACCTTGGGCGGCCACCCACTCCATGACCTGGCTGTGCGGCAGCTCGCGCAGACGCACGGCCAGCTCGGAGACGTCATCGGGGGTGGGCAGCGCGCCGTAGCCGAAGAACGTCAGCTCGCAGGTGTAGGGCCGGTCCTGGGCGCGCAGGGTGCCCGCGGCGGCGCTGCGCGGGTTGGCGAACGTGGTGCCGTCGTGGGCCTGGCGCTTGGCACAGGCGTCCTCGAACTGCGCCGCGGTCATCATGACCTCGCCGCGCAACTCCACCGTGACCGGCTCGGCCAGCCGCTCGGGCAGCCCGACGATCGTGCCCGCGGCGTGGCTGACGTCCTCGCCCGCGGTGCCGTCGCCGCGCGTGATGAGCTGGACCAGGCGGCCCCTGCGATAGCGGGCGGCGATCGCCAGGCCGTCGAGCTTGGGCTCCACGCTCCACTCCGCGACCGGCCTGCCGATCCTGCGCTCCACCGAGGCGGCCCACTCGGCCAGTTGCTCGGCGCCGAAGACGTTGTCGAGGCTGAGCATGGGCACGCTGTGCGGCACGTCGCCGACCACGGCGCCGCCCGCCACCTTGCCCGTGGGCGAGTCGGCCAGCACCTCGTCGGGATGCTCCTCCTCGTAGGCCACGATGCCGCGCAGCAGCCGGTCGTAGGAGTCGTCGTCGAGCGTGGATGTGCCGTCGGCGTAGTAGGCCGCGGAGGCGTCGAGAGCCAGCTGCACCGCTTCCGCGTAGGCGGCGTGGTCGGCGATGAGGGTGAGGGGAGGCGCGTCGCTCATGGGTTCATCATGCCGTTCGCCACCGACATTTCCACGCCCTGAGCTGCTCAGACCCTCCGTTCCACGTGGAGCAGGTACTCCTTGCGGTTGAGTGGGTTGTGGTCGGTGCGCTCGCGTTCGGGTGGCGGGCCGGAGACCTCGTGGTGGCGTTCGAAGGAGCTCTCCAGCACGCCCTCGCCGCGGGTGAGCGCGGGCAGTTGCTGCTGCAGCTCGTGCACCCTGGCCGCGGGGATCTCTCCCTCGATCACGCCCTCGCCCTGTGTCCTGGGCACGGCCCGCAGCCGCGCCAGCAAGGGCAGCACCGGCCCCAGCGCGTCGGCCGGGATCTCCAGCCGGAAGCGGTGCAGCGGCTCGCACACCCGCGTCCCCGCCCGCCTGAGCGCGCTCATCAGCACCAGCGGCGTCAGCCCCCTGAAGTCGGCCCCGGTGCTCGACATGCTCTTGTCGAAGCTCTGGTGCGCGTGGCTCTGGCGCGGGTAGTAGCCGGAGTGCGTCATCGTGACCGTGCAGTCCACGACCTGCCACCCATGGAGCCCCTGCCGGAGCGTCTCGTGGACGGTGTCCTCGACCGCCTTGAAGAACGCGTACGGCATGTCGCCCAGCGAGATCCCCAGCCGGAACTCCACCCCGCTGCCCACCGGCGCCGGGTCCACCCGCAGTCCGACCGTGGCCAGAAAGGGGTTGGGGGCCTTGGCGATGAACTCGACCGCCGAGCCGGCGCCGGACGGGCGTTCGACGCAGATCGTGGTGGTTTCGCGGAAGGTGACCGCGAGGCCGAACTCGTCGGCCAGCGTGGCCTCGATGACCTCCTTCTGCACCTCGCCGTAAAGGGACAGGAAGATCTCCTGGCGCAGGTCGTCCTGGCGCAGGTTGATCAGCGGGTCCTGCTCGGCGAGCTGGGCGAGCGCGGCGCGCAGGGCGCCCTTCTCCGAGGGGCGGTCGGGGATGACGACCGTCTCCAGGGAGGGCGGGGCGAAGTGGTGGGCGTCCGTGCCCGGGGCCGGCTCGCCTATGCGGTCGCCGATCCTGATGTCGTCCAGGCCCCAGAGCTTGGCGATCTGGCCCGCGCGCACCTCCTGCCTGGGGACCGCGGCGCCGCTTTCGAAGGCGGCGACGGCGGTCACCTTGCCCTCCTGCTCGGTGCGGAAGGGCAGTTTGTCGCGTACGCGCACGGCGCCGGTGAACAGCCGGGCGTAGGCGATCTTCTCGCCGGCCGGGCCGCGTTCGATCTTGAAGACGGTGCCGGAGAGCGGGGCGTCGGGCGCGCCTTTCGCCGGCGGGAGCAGTTCGCGGATGCCGTCGCTCAGCTCGTCGACACCCGCGCCGGTGATGGCCGAGCCGAAGAAGACCGGGTGGACCAGGGCGGCGGCGGTCTGGGCCGCCAGCGCGCTCCGCAGGCGGTCCTCAGGGACGGCGTCGGCCACGTACGCGGCCAGCAGGGCCTCGTCGTTGTCGGCCAGCACGTCGGCTCCGCCGTACATGCGATGGAAGGAGGCGGCGGGGGTGCCGAGGTCGCGCGCGGTCCCCAGCGGGATGGCGGCGGGGGTGAGGCGTTCGGCGATCTGGCGCAGGACGGCGTCGGTCCTGGCGCCGCGGCGGTCGATCTTGTTGACGAACAGGATCGTCGGGATGCGCAGGCGTTTGAGCGTACGCATGAGCACGCGGGTCTGGGCCTGCACGCCCTCCACGCCGGAGATCACCAGCACGGCGCCGTCGAGCACGCTCAGCACCCGCTCCACCTCGGCGATGAAGTCGGGGTGGCCGGGGGTGTCGATCAGGTTGACGGTGACATCGCCGATCGCGAAGGACACGACCGCGGACTTGATCGTGATGCCGCGGCGGCGTTCGAGAGCGAGCGAGTCGGTCTGGGTGCTGCCGTCGTCGACGCTGCCGATCTCGTCGATGACCCCGGCGGCGTAGAGCAGCCGCTCGGTCAGGCTGGTCTTACCGGCGTCTACATGCGCCAAAATCCCCAAGTTGAGCATTCTCACGAAGCGTCATGTCCCTAGAAGAGGTGAAAGTTACCTTTTGTGGAAACATGTACGCTTCGCGCATCTTGGGGCTCCTTGAGCTGGGCGGCCGTCCGTTCGAGTAGAGCAGACGGCCACCCCTACCCTCAACGCAATTAACCCCCTGCTCTCATGCCGGACAGCACCTTGGTCAGGTCACGCGAGGACAGCCAGAGCTTGTACATGATCGCCACCTCGAAGACCAGCAGCAGCCCGGCCGCGGCCAGCGTGACCGGCACGACCAGCCCCAGCAGCGGCCCCACGATGAACACCGCCATCTGGAACTCGATGCCGCTCATCAGGTGCGTGCGCACCCGGTGGTCGCGCAGCCAATCGCGCGCCACCAGGTACCAGGAGAACCGGCTGCGGAAGCCGCGCTGCAGATCGATCAGCTCCTCCGGCTCCACGTGGTGCTCCTCGTCGTGCTCTTCGTCCGGGCCGCCGATCGCCTCGTCGAGCTGGCGGCGCATCGCCCGGCGTACCTTCGCCACCTGGAAGGCGTCGACGTAGCGCAGCATGTCGAGGAAGACCACCAGGATGCCGAGGATCAGGTAGAGGTCCTGGCCGGTCAGCCGGTACTGCCCCCACATGAGCGCCACGGCGCACGCCAGCACCCGGATCCGGTCGAAGACGTAGTCGAGCCAGCCGCCGAAGACCGTCCCGGTCCCCTTGAGCCGCGCGATCTTGCCGTCCACGCAGTCCAGGACGAAGCTCAGGTGGTACATGACCGCCCCGGCCGCCAGCCAGCTCCAGTCGCCCATGACGAAACAGGCCGCCGACCCCAGCCCGAGCACGAACGCCGCCCACGTCACCTGGTTCGGGGTGATCGAGGTGCGGTTGGACGCGGCCACCACCAGCCGCCCGGCCAGCGGATCGACGAGGAACACCGTCCACCACGCGTCGCGCGGCTTGTACGTGCGCTCCCTGACCTCATTCAGCGTGAACGCCATCGCTCCCCCAGTCCGGTTCCTCGTCCGTCCAGCCGATCTGCTGGTAGGCGGTGAAGGAGCTGACCTCCACGCTCTGGCCGTCGGCCAGCCGCCCCACGCCCTTGGTCTCGTTGGCCAGCGGGAAGCCGCTGTCCGGATCGACCACGAAGCGGGCGTCGCTGACCTGCCCCTCCGGCCGGTTGACCTGGTAGCGCAGCGCCTGTCCCGTACGGCCCAGCGGATCGGTCACCTCTCCCTCCGCCGTCATCCCCGGCAGCGAAGCCATCACCTGGTACGCGGAGGCGCGCACCTCCGGCGAGACCGGCAACCCGGACAGGATCTCCATGCAGCTCTTGCGCAGCCGCGAATCCAGCTCCCGCGGGCTGACCGCCCCGATCCTGGCCTCCAGGTACGAGCGCAGCGGCGCCGCGCCCGCCGGGATCCGGTTGACCTCGTCCCAGTCGACCGGCTCCTTCGGCGCTCCGCCCACCCGCGCCCCCGGCGCCGACTGCACGGTCTCGCCCGCGCCGATGAAGCCCATGCCGGTGACGTCGTCCGGGTATCGCCAGCTCACCGGGCCGCCCGCCGCCTGCCAGGCCAGTTTGTCCTTCTCCGTGGCCGGCCTCGCGCCCAGATATTGGTTGAACGACCCGCTCCGCCCGCCCGCCGCCCGGGTCAGCCAGGTCTCGCTGGCCGAGTCGCGGCGCAGCACGTACCCGCGATCAGGGCTGACGATCAGCTTGCCGGTCACCGTGCGCGCCCGCCAGTAGTCGCCGTCCGACGGCGTCCTGGCCATGGCCGTGGCGGCGGCGAGCAGGATCTGTCTGGCGGTCGGCGCGGTGGAGGCGGTGGTCGGGTCGGGGGTCAGCAGGACCAGGTCGTCCGAGGGCATGATGACCGCCACCCCCAGCGCCGTGGCCAGCGCGGCCGCGACCATGCCGGTACGCAGCGGCGTGACCCACCTCCTCGGCCGGCGCGACAGCTCGTCACGCAGGCGCGCGCGACCCTTGTCGGCCGTCTCCCGGGTGGGACCCGGAGCGGAGAGCAGATCGCGCACCGCGGTCAGGTCGTCATCCATCGGACCCTCCGATCATGGGATTGGTGCCGCCCAGAGCCGCGCGCAACTTCTTGCGGGCCCGGTTGAGGCGCGATCCGACCGTCCCGAAGGGAATGTCGAGCACCTGGGCGACCTCCTCGTAGCTGAGATCGGCCAGCGCGATGAGCAGCAGCACGTCACGGTCCCCATGGGACAGGCGCTCCAGCGCCGACGCGAGCCGCCCCTGTGCGTTCGCGGCGGCGACCCGCGTGGTCACCCTGTCCTCCGGGCCGTCGTCGGCCAACACGTCCACCGGGGCGCGCTGGAAGGCGGACAGCCGGCGGGTCTCACTCCTGCGGTGCTGGGCGAGGAGCTTGGTGGCGATGCCGTACAGCCACGGCCGTACGGCTCCGCGGGCCGCGTCGTAGCTCCGCCTCTTCCTGAAGGCGACGAGAAACGTCTCGGCGGCCAGGTCGTCGGCGATGTGCGGGCCGAGCCGGCCGGCGAGATAGCGGTAGATCTCGTCGAAGTACCGGTCGTAGAGCACCGCGAACACGTCCGGGCGGCGCCACGACTGCTCGATGAGTGCCGCGTCATCGACTGTCACAGGCACGTCCGGGGGAGCGGCCATTCGCATGGTGTCCCTTCTGTGGGTTACACCTGGTATTCCGCCGAACCCCCGATTCGCCTTCACGCTTTTTTCATAGAAATTTCATAGCATGCCCGCTTTGGCCCTTGGGGCGAACAAAGATCCAACCCCGGGCGTCACACCCGGCATGACACTTCACCGGATCATCACGATCGCCGGAACCGTCGCCGCCCTCACGCTCACCGTGGCCCCCGCCGCCTCGGCCGCCACCGGGTACGGCAAGCGCTGCGTCGCCCCTCCGACCGCGAACGTGGACCACGGCGCGGCCGTCATGAAGGTCACCGCCAACCTCAAACGCGGCCCCTACCAGGGCCCCCGCTGCGCCACGATCACCAAGCTGGCCAAGGGCACCACCCTGTACTTCCAGTGCTGGACGACCAACGAGTACGGCAACAGGTGGGTCTACGCCCGGGTCAAGGGCACCCGGACGAACGGCTGGATGTCGATCGACAACATCAAGCTGGCCGGCGGCGACATCTTCCTCAAGAACTGCCCTACTGCTCGTGCCATGCCGCATGGGCGCGGATGACGTACCGACGATCCGGTTCATGCCAGGTCGGTGCGCGTGACCTCCGGGGCGGGGAGGGGGCCGGCGCCCGGGTGGGGGCGCAGGCCGTCGAGCATGAGCGTGAGATAGCGGTCGGCGCCGGCGGGGGTGAGGTCCTCTCTCAGGCCGGGCATCGGCCGTAGAAGCAGGGCCATCATCATCGACAGGTCGGCGGTGCCGACGTCGTCGCGCATCATGCCGTCGGCCTGGGCGCGCTGGACCAGCCGGTCGAGGATCTTCAGCAGGGTCCCGCGCAGCCGGAGGTTCTCCGGGTCGTCGCGGAGCGCGGCCCACGTGCCGGCGAAGCGCATGGCCAGGCCCGCGGCCAGGCGCAGGTCGCCGCCGGCCTGATGGACGAACCGCGACAGCGCCGTCCAGGCGTCCGGCTCCTCGTCCTCGGCCGCCCTGGCGATGGCGATCACGCGATGGAAGCTGTCCAGGGCCACCCCGCGGATCAGCGCGTTCCGGTTGGGAAACCGCCGGTAGAGGGTGCCGGTGCCCACGCCGGCACGCCGGGCCACCTCCTCCATCGGCACCTCCGCTCCGTGCTCGGCGATGAGGACGTGGGCGGCCGCGATGATCTGCTCGCGGTTCATGCGGGCGTCGGCGCGCAGCTTCGGGTCAGGGTTCACGACAACAGTATATGTGGGAGAAACTACTCCGCTTGATGTAGCTTAAGTGGCGGATCTACTTTCACTTATTGGCTGACCCTGACGGAGGCACCCATGCGAGTCCTGATCTCCGGCGCGAGCATCGCCGGTCCCGTGCTGGCCTATTGGCTCACCCGCTTTGGCCACGAGGTGACCGTGGTGGAACGCGCGCCGCAACCGCGCAAGACCGGCGGTCACTCCGTCGACCTGTGGCGCCCGGCGCTGGACATCGTCGAGCGAATGGGCCTCCTCTCGGCCGTCCGGCAACGGTCCATCACCACCGAACGCACGCTCGCCTACCGCCCCGGCGTCCGCCGTCCCGCCTCGATCGACAACACCAAGATCTTCACGGCCGTCTCCGACCGGCACCTCGAGATCATGCGCGACGACCTGAGCGAGATCTTCTACGACGCCACCCGCGACACCACGGAGTACGTCTTCGCCGACTCCCTCGCCTCCATCTCCGAAAGCGGCGACGTCACCTTCGAACACGGCCGGCCACGACGGTTCGACCTCGTGATCGGCGCCGACGGGCTGCACTCCACCGTCCGGCGCCTGGCCTTCGGCCCCGAGTCGCGGTTCACCGACTGGGTCGGCGCCTACCTCGCGGTGGCCTCGGTGCCCAGGGACATGGCCCGCGACGGCGTCATCATCGCCCACTTCGACGTCGGCAGGACCGCGATGATGTAC
This sequence comes from Nonomuraea endophytica, assembly GCF_014203235.1. Lineage (GTDB taxonomy): Bacteria > Actinomycetota > Actinomycetes > Streptosporangiales > Streptosporangiaceae > Nonomuraea > Nonomuraea endophytica. Next base: position 1,289,345 of record NZ_JACHIN010000001.1, read on the forward strand.
ACGGCGCCGCACCTGCAGGACGCCCGCGTGCTGTTCCTGTTCCGCACCGAGCGTCCGCTCGACTACCACCACCGCGACGCCGACCGGCAGAAGACCCTGCTGCGCGAACACTTCGCCGGCCACGTCCCGCGCTGGCTCGCCGAACTGGACCAGACCCCGTCCTTCTACTTCGACTCGATCACCCAGGTCCGGCTCGACACCTGGTCGCGAGGGCGGGTCGCCCTGGTCGGCGACGCCGGCCTCTCGCCCGGCCCAGCGATCGGCGCCAGCACCAGCCTGGCGGTGCTGTCGGCGTACGTGCTCGCCGGCCAGCTGGCCGAGGCCGCAGGCGACCACGTTCGCGCGTACGCCGCCTACCAGAGCGAGCTGGAAGAATTCGTCCAGCGAAGCCGCGCCTTCGCGCGCGGGATGGCGAAGACCCTGCTGCCCTCGAACCGGCTGGGCCTGTCACTGCTGGTGAACGGCACCGAACTGGCCACCCGCCTGCCCAGCGGCATGACCCGGTGGCTGGCCACACTCAACTCCGGCGGAGTGCGGCTGTTCGACACCTTCCCCGTACGCGACTACCAGCCCCCCACCCCCTGACCGAACCGGCGCCCGGATGCCCGGCGCCTACAGCAGCGGCCGGGATTCGGTTAGATGCCGCCCGCGGATGGGCACCTCTACGACACCATCGACATGGCCACCCTGGATCTCGGCCTCGCAGCCCCGCGCTCGCGGCACTCCCCTGGCCGGACTCGACCTCAGCCTGTCCCGGCGCCCTACCGCCGACCGCCGCCTCGAACCCGACGCCACCCGAGGGAGCCCGCGATGACGATCCACCCGCATCTGATCCGATAACGCCTTGACCAGTAGGGAGCCTTGCCATGTCCGCCGAGCCGTTCGAGGTCAGCATCACCGAAGCCGAGATCGCGGACCTGCGTGAACGACTGCGACGGACACGGTGGCCCGAGCGCGAGCCGGTGGACGACTGGTCACAGGGTTTGCCGCTGGCGTATGCGCAGGAGCTGTGCCGCAGTTGGGCCGAGGACTACGACTTCGGGTTCGCCGAGCGGCTGAACGTGTTCCCGCAGTACCGCGACACCATCGACGGGCTGGGCATCCACTTCCTGCACGTCCGCTCGCCGGAGCCGGACGCGTTCCCGCTCGTGCTCACGCACGGCTGGCCGGGTTCGGTGCTCGAGTTCCTGGAGGTCCTCGGCCCGCTGACCGACCCGCGCGCGCACGGCGGTGACCCGGCGGACGCGTTCCACGTGGTCGCGCCGTCGTTGCCCGGGTACGGCTGGAGCGACAAGCCGTCGACGACCGGGTGGGGCATCACTCGCACCGCGCGCGCCTGGGACACGTTGATGGTCTCGCTGGGTTACGAACGGTACGGCGCGCAGGGCGGTGACTGGGGTTCGGCGGTGTCCGCGGCGCTGGGTGAGGAGGCGCCCGAGCGGGTCGCCGGCGTGCACCTGAACCTGGGATCCGTCGCGGCGGGCACGTTCGACGACCCGACGCCCGCGGAGCTGGCGAATCTCGAGGCCGAGAAGGAGATGCGGCGCACCGGCCGGGGGTACTCGGCGATCCAGGCGACCCGGCCGCAGACGCTCGGCTACGGCCTCACCGACTCCCCGGCGGGGCAGGCCGCCTGGATCGCCGAGAAGTTCTGGGCGTGGACCGACAACGACGGCCATCCCGAGGACGCGTTGTCGCGGCAGACGATCCTCGACGAGATCTCGGTCTACTGGTTCACCGCGTCGGCCACGTCGTCGGCGCGCCTGTACTGGGAGAGCTTCGCCCACTTCCGGGACAAGGTGACCGCGCCATCCGGGCTGTCGATCTACCCGCGCGACATAACCCGCCCGTCGAGGCGGGAGGCCGAGCTGCGGTTCACCGACCTGCGCTGGTTCGAGGAGCTGCCGCATGGCGGCCACTTCGCCGCGCTGGAGCAGCCGGAGTCGCTGGTCGAGCAGGTACGCGGGTTCTTCCGCCTGTTCCGCTGACTGCCCGTGCCCGGGTTACCGGCAAATCACGTTGTGGGGCGGCGCAATGGGGCGAACGTTGTCCGATTCGGCGGCGGGTTGCCTTGGACTCTCAGTAGTCAGCCATGTGAGGCAAGTAAGGTTGGCGCGTCCGTACCTCGGGGTCAGGCGGCAGGTTCCAGGGCGACCGCCTCCTCGGCGACGGCCGAATTGCCACAGCTCAGGGATGTATCCGGTGGATTTCGCCCCTTGTTACCGGCCCCCTAGGGGGCTGGGCTGGTGAGCTGGATCGTCACCATCACGGTGCGCCCGGCCGCCCGCGCGACGCTGTGGGGGTCCGGTCGGCCGGTGGGGTCGCGTCGCACCCCGTAGTACTTGGAGTCGCGGGGCGTGCGTCGCAGGAAGCCCAGCAGGCTGTCGGCGACGGCCTGCTCGTCGGTGACCGGCTCCGCGATCCCGTGGAGTCGTCGGCGTTTGACCAGCATGGTCACCGGGGCTCCGCCGCGGAGGTTCTTCCACCAAGCGCTGTCGGTGTAGCACGTGATCGTGTCGCCGTGGCGTTCGTAGCGGACCGGGAAGGTGTAGGCCCTGCCGGTCTTGCGCCCGGTCAGCGACAGGATCATGGTCGCGCCACTCATGACGCGGTGCAGGGGCGAGCGCAGCAGGGCCCGCACCACGAGATTGGCGGCCGGTGACACTGTCGGGGGCGTCTTGGCTGTGGTCATCAACGCTATCGCCTTCGTTTGATTCCGCAGGTCGGCCATATGGTCAGGCGCGACGGCACGCCGTACAACCGAATGCTCATTCGGTTAGTGGGCAGGCTACGTACCGAATGGCCATTCGGTCAACTAGGCTGGCGTCGATGACGACCCAACGGCCCGCCCCGAGGAGGCGCCGGCTGTCCGCCGAGGACCGGCGGCGCCGGATCCTGCAGGCAGCCATGGCGGTGTTCGCCCAGCGCGGCTACCACGCGGCCTCAATGGCCGAGATCGCCGCCGATGCCGGCATCGCCGCGTCGGTGATCTACGACCACTTCCCGTCCAAGGCGGACCTGCACGTCGCCCTGCTGGAAGGGCAGGCCGCTGAGCTGCTTCAGTCCACCCAGGCCGCCGTCGCCGCCGCGCCCGCCGGCCTCGCCCCGCGCGTGCGCGCCGGCGCGGACGCGTTCTTCGCCTTCGTCGAGCGACATCCCTACGCCTGGCGGATGCTCTTCCGCGACCCCCCGGGCGAGCCCTCCGTGGCCGCCTGCCACGACCGGATCCACCAACAGGCCACCGACGCGATCGTGGCGTTCCTGAAGTCCCACGCGCCCTCCGCGCACGGGCGGCCCGAAGGCGACCGCGCCATCGAGATGTTCGCCCAGATGCTCAAGATGGCCCAGCACGGCCTCGCGGTCTGGTGGTACGAGCACCGCGACACCCCCCGCGACGAACTCGTCGACCGTCTCCTCGACTTCTGCTGGACCGGCCTCCAACGCCACCTGCCACCACCCACCGACACCGCACCGCGCTGAAACCCCACCCCGTCGACAAGGCCCGGCACTCGGGTTGCCGCAGGCCACAGCGGCTGCAGTGCCCGACTCCGGGCGTTCGGGGATGAGTTCGGCGCTCACCACCCGACAACGGTGGATGGTTCGTCAGCCGAGCAACGGCCGTCGCTCTAGACAGGTAGTTAGCTAATTGCCATAATGCCTTTGTGTTGGACGTGGATCTTGTGAAGGCGCTGGCCAGCGACAAGCGTTTGCTGATCTTGGAGTGGCTGCGCGACCCGGAACGCCATTTTCCGCCGCAGCGTGACGGCGATCTGGTGGACGACGGGGTCTGCTCGTTGTTCATCGCCCAGAAGCTGGGGGTGAGCCAGCCGACCTGCGGTGAACATCTCAAGGTGCTCGCACAGGCGGGGCTGGTGCGCGGCAAGAAGATCAAACAGTGGGTGTTCTACCAGCGCGATGAGGACCGCATCGGCGAGGCGAAGGAGTTGCTGAGCGGTGAGTGGTGAGTCGAGCGGCGCCGTCGCCGCGCCCCAGAGTCTGGACGCAGGACTCTACGAGCGGTTGATCGCCGATCTGGAAGCAGCTGGAGCGCGCTACCGCCTGATCGACCACCCGCCCGAGGGCCGCACCGAGGTGGTCAGCGCGCTGCGCGGACACGATGTCGCGCAGGCCGCCAAGTGCCTGATCGTGATGGTCAAGATCGGCAAGAAGCGGACCAGGTACGTGCTGGCCGTGGTGCCCGGAGATGCCCGCCTGGATCTACACGCGGTCAAAACCCTGCTGGAGGGCAGCTACGCCGCCTTCGCCGAGCGTGCCAAGGCCGAGGAACTGGCCGGCAGCGTCAGCGGCACCGTGCTGCCCTTCAGCTACCACCCCCGGCTGGAGGTGATCGCCGATCCGGCACTGCTGCGAGCACCGGAGCTGTTCTTCAACGCCGCCCGGCTGGACCGCTCGATCGCCCTGGCCACCGACGACTACCAACGCCTGGCCGCCCCTCGCCTCGCCCCCATCACCGCTGTGCAGCTTCGAGAGCCTTCCGCCAGGAGGAAATCCATGTCACAGAGCGACTACGCCATTCACTACCAGCCCCTGTTCACCACCCTGCAGACCATGGACGTCCAAGCGTTGATCGACCAAACCGACGACCCCTGGTACAACCAGACCCTCATCCAGGTGGGAGACGTGCTGGTCCGGCTGGGTGTCATGCAGGGCGAGTTCCACTGGCACAAGCACGATGAACAGGATGAGTTCTTCTTCGTCCTGGACGGACTGTTCCATATCGAACTGGAGCACACCGACACCGTCGAACTCGGCCCGCGGCAAGCGTTCACCGTTCCGGCGGGAATGCTGCACCGTCCCGTCGTCCCGGTCCGCAGCGCCGTCCTGATGATCGAAAAGGCCGGTGTCATCGCCACCGGCGACTGACCCCCGCCATCCTGAACGCCCAACTGCCGCCAGGCCCGACCGCACGTGCGACGTTCTTTCTGCTGAGCCCAAGCAGGATGCGCGCTTCCGGAGCCATGCCCTCGTGGCATCGTCACCGCGGGCTCGCACCAGCCGCCGTTCAGGGTTGAGCTGCGTGTTCAGTCTGTACGGCGGCGCGAGGTGCCCGGTGACCTTGGCGATGGTCTCTGGCCCGAGCTGACGTAGCACATAGCGGTGCGGGGGTCTCGTTCTTGCTGCCCTGGGTTGACGACGTCATCGAGTGACCCCTGGCCGAGCCGACCTTTCACCGGATACCGCAGATTCCGGCAGGTCAGGGCTCGCACCCTCCCCACTGCCCGTCGTGACGGACAGTACCGGTTGGGTGACGTCCCCCTCGTTTAAGGAAGTGTCTTTCCTGTAATGCACTTCTGGCGTAGTGTCGGTCGTAGCGGGAGCTCCCGCCGCCTGCGAACACCTCGGCGGCAGGAGGCACGGCCGAGATTCTGTCGCCCGCGGCCGCCGGGGTTCCGGCTGGAGACGAGGGCGTCATGCCCACCCTTCTATTGACCTGCCGCCCCTTCGACGGGCTCACGCTGGTTGGCGTGGCCGGGGAACTCGACGCCACCAACGCCGCCGACCTCGGCACCTATATCGAAGGACAGCACCCGGAGTGGGCGCTGCCGCTGGTGCTGGACCTGGCCGCGCTGACCTTCATGGACAGCACCGGCCTGCACCTGCTCATCGGCCTGCACCACCGCGAGCACGAACACGGCGGCCGCCTGCACCTGGCCGCCCCGCACGCCCGCGTCAGCCGCCTCCTGCAGATCACCGGCACCGACCGGCTGTTCCACACCCACCCCTCGCTGCAGCGGGCCCTGACCGCCGCCCGCCTCACCCTCTCATCGGCCCGCGGCGCCTGAGCACCAGATACCAGCCGTTCAGCGCAGGACCCCCCCGGTCCAGGGCACCGACGGCCCGTGACCGGTTCGCCGAGCTGCTGGGGGTGCCCGGGGCCGATGCGGTTCCCTCGCCTGCCGCCAATTCCGGTCTCGGTTACGGTTCGGGGATCATCACGTTGTCCGGCACGGGAACAGCGGCAGGAAGGAGTCGGCATCTGAGTTCAACCCCGTGACGGGCCGTTCAGTCGCCGGCGGCCCGTACCGCGGCGGCGATCGGGTCGAGCCCCGCGATCAGCTCGTCGAGTTCGTCCGCGCTGAGCACGTCGTACGCCGGGATTGCCAGCTCATCGGTGAGGGACTCGATCCGCTGCCTGGTCTCCCGGCCGGCGTGGGTGAGCCCGCCGGCGGCGTTCACGAGGCCGCGGCCGCGCAGCCCGTCGACGACGGCGGCCAGGCGCGTCTTGGGCAGGTGGTGGATCCGGCCGAACTCCTCCGCCCTCATCCCCATGGACAGGGCCAAGAGGACGTGGGACTCGGTGCCGCCGATGCCGTGGGCGAGGAGGGCGGCGTTGTGGCCGTCACCGCGGTGCTCGCGCAGCAGCGTCGCCGCGTGCCAGAGCCTGGCGACCGGCTCCTCGGGCACGTCGAGCGCGCGCAGCCCGGCGTACAGCACTCGGCCCTCGCTCGGCGCGCTGACCGCCGCGCGGGTGGCGAGGTCGGCGGCCCGCACCAGAGTGGGGGAGGCGGCGAGCTCCCCGAGCATCTGCCGCAGGGCGGTGGCGCTGCCCCGCTCGCGTACGGCGATCGCCTCCCGCGGGGTGATCTTCCCCCACACCCAGGGGATGTGGCGCGCCACCTCACCGTCGGCGAAGTTGTAGAAGACCGCGTGCACCACCTCGGCCGGTGCCGTCCCCAGCGGCGCGGCCCGGCCCGCGAAATACCCGTCCCAGTAGTTGCGCATGCCGACGGCCAGGAACGCCTCGTTGGGCGCCTCGGAGAAGGTGACGGTGGCGATCGGCTCGACGAGCTCGAACATGCGGTGGATCTTGACCTGTGGGTGCGGCATGGTCGGATCTCCTCCGGTCGTGGCAGCGGCCTCTCATCCTGGCTACGAACAATGTCGCCTGGATACGACAAAACTCCGCCGCCGCGACAAGGTAGTCAGCGGCCCAGGTCCCCCGCCGCCTTGAGAGAGCAGCCGTTGTCACAGGTCAGGCAAGAGTTCCGGCCGCTCCTAGGAGTCGTGCCGCGCCGCGTTCGCGTGGATGGCGTCCCTGACGTACTCGGTCAGACCCTCGGCCAGCGGCTCGTAGTTGGCCGCGAACCGGGGGTCGGCCACGTACATGTCGCCGAGCCCGCGGTGGATCTCGAAGGTGCAGTCGTAGCACCAGCGGCTGATGTGCTGCCGGTGCTCCTCGGCCAGGTCCATGGCGCGAGGCCCGTCGGCGGGCGCGCCCGACGTGTACGCCTCGGCCAGCGCCCGAGCCACGGCCCCGCCCTCCTCGGTGAACCTCACCCAGTCGGCCTTCGTCATGTTCGCCATGCGCTCGCGGGACTGCTCGAAGGCGGCGCCGCCGCCCCAGCGCTGCTCCGCCTCCTCGGCGTGGTCCTCGGGGCGAAAGTCCCCGAACACCTCGAAACGCTCCTCGGGCGTCAGGTTGATGCCCATCGTCCGTGCCTCCATCTCCTTCTCGATGGCCGCGGTCAGGTTCGTGAGCCGGTCGATGCGGCGCACGAGCAGTTCGTGCTGGCGCCGCAGGTGCGTCATCGCGCTCGCGTCCGGCCGGTCGAGGATGACCGCGATCTCTTCCAGGGGGAACCCGAGCTCGCGGTAGAACAGCACCCGCTGCAGGCGGTCCAGGTCGGACTCCGTGTACCTGCGGTACCCCGCCGCCGTCCGCTCACCCGGGCTGAGCAGCCCGATCTCGTCGTAGTGGTGGAGGGCGCGCACGGTGACACCGGCGAGCCTCGCGACCTGGCCGACGGAGTAGCTCATGGCAGAAGTCTGCGGCCTCACGCTACGTGAGGGTCAAACGACTAGCCTGGCCGCATGCCGTACCGAGTGAGCGTGGTTGTGCGTTACCGCAAAGCGGTGACCTACGGCGTGCACGCGCTGCTGGCCGCGCTGGAGCGCGCGGGCGCGGAGTGCGAGATCCACTTCGGCGCGACCGCGGCGGAGACGGCGGCGCTGATCGCCGCGAGCGGCGGCGAGCGGGTGCTGGTGCTGTGGTCGTTCTACTCCCCCGACGCCGAGGCGATGGCCGCCGAGCTCGCGGTCGTGCGCGAGCTGGCCGACGACCCGCGCGCCCTTCACATCGCCGGAGGCGTCCACGCCACCGCCGAACCCCAGCAGGTCATCGACGCCGGCTGGGACCTGGCCGCGATCGGCGAGGGCGAGTCCACGATCGTGGCGATGGTGGCGGCGCTGCGCGCGGACACGCCGCTGCGCGAGGTACCCGGCCTGGCCCTGCGCGACCACGACGGCGTGGCCCTGCGCACCCGCCCGGCCCCGCAACTCCCCCTGGACGCCTACCCGTCCTTCCCCGACCGGCGCCGCAACTTCGGCCCCATCGAGATCACCCGCGGCTGCCGCTACACCTGCCGGTTCTGCCAGACGCCGTTCATGTTCGGCGCGCAGTTCCGCCACCGTTCCGTAGAGTCGGTGCGCGAGCACGTCCGGCTGATGACCGCGCACGGCCTGAAGGACGTGCGCTTTATCACCCCCACCTCTCTCTCGTACGGCACGCAAGGCCCGAACCCCGACCTTGACCGGATCGAAGAGCTCCTAGACGGCGTCCACTCCGAACTGCCCGCCCAAGGCCGCGTCTTCTTCGGCAGCTTCCCCTCCGAGATCCGCCCCGAGCACGTGACGCCGGAGTCGATGCGCCTGCTGAAGCGGTACGTGGCCAACGACAACATCATCATCGGCGCCCAGTCGGGCTCCGACCGCGTCCTCGACGCCTCCGGCCGCGGCCACGGCGTGGAGCCCGTGCGCGCCGCGGTGCGCATCGCCATGGAGTACGGCTTCCGCCCCAACGTCGACTTCATCTTCGGCATGCCCGGCGAGTCGGCGGCCGACCAGTCCGACTCCCTGAAGCTGGCCACCGACCTGGCCGGAATGGGCGCCCGCATCCACACCCACACCTTCATGCCCCTGCCCGGCACCCCATGGCGCGACGCCGAGCCCGCCTTCATCCCCATCTCGACCATGACCGAACTCGACCGCCTGGCCCAGCGCGGCGACGCCTACGGCCACTGGCGCAAACAGGCCGAACACGCCACCCGCCTGGCCGAGACCGCCAAGTCATACCCCCGAAGAACCCCCCGCCGCCGCACCTGACCGCCGGCGCGGCCGGCGCAGGCCGAGTCAGTTGAGCAGGTCCTTCGACGCCACCGTCTCATCTGCGGGTGGTGGTTGGATGTTCACCTTCATCCCCCAGCGTGACAGCTGGAGGTCCTTAGTGAAGGTGAAGTACGGCTCGTCGTTGGCGGTCCTGCCGGGGCTGTCGTTCGGCTCGCGCCAGGAGCTCGACGCCCTGCGGACGAGTTGGTCACGGCCGATCCACAACCGCCAGGACACCTTCCAGGAGGCGTATTTGCCGGTGGGCGGGACGTTGCGGTAGCCGATGCGCATGCCCGGGTTCACTTTGTGAAGCTGGGCGAAGGTGATGCTCCCCTCGTGGAGGGTTGTGGGCACGCCGTCATAGACCCCGGCGGGCCGCTTACGCACGGTGGTGGCTAGTACCGCTCGCAGCGTTGCCGGATCGCTGAGGCTGAGATGTTCACCGGACAGACGTCCCGCGCATCCACGTCCACGACACCCGCGCGTCACTCCTGGCCGCCCTCGGGTGCACCCTCGCGTGGCGATGCAGATCTTCCGCCACAGCCAGATCTCCATGCCCATGGACATCAACGACAGCCTGCGGACCCCAGTAGCTGTACAAGATGGAAAAAGGCCCTCTGGGATGATCCCGGAGGGCCTTTGAGCTGTGGTGCGGCCGGAGGTACTCGAAACCCCAACCTTCTGATCCGTAGTCAGATGCTCTATCCATTGAGCTACGGCCGCTCGCTTCGTAAGAAAGCATAGCGGACCCCGTGGGGTGCCCAGAACCGGATGGTCGATTCGGCCCTGTGGATACATCGAAGTGTGTATCCACAGGTTGGCCGGGCGAAGGAGGGAAGGGGCGACGGAGAGTGATGAGATAGGGCAATGAAGCGTGCGGCACTTGGGGCGGTCCTGGCGTTCGCCATGGGCGCGGCGCTGATCGCGGGTGGTGCGCACGTCCAGCGGGGTCCCACGTGGCTGCTGTTCATTCCGTTGGCGTTCGTGTGTGCCGGGGTGGTGGTGCGGACGCACGCGCCGATCTGGTCGCTGGTGCTCGGGCTGGTGGGGGTGGGGATCGACATCGCGGTCGGGCCTTCGCTGGGGACCGTGCTGGTGTTCACCGACAATCTGTATTCGGCGGCGCTTTATGGGCCGGCGCGGCTGGCGCGCTGGCTGCTGGGGATCACGGCGAGCATCGCCATCACCGCCGGGCTGGGGGCGGGGTTCTTCGTCGACAACCTCTGGCAGCTGGTGGTGATCTCCATCCAGCTTGGGCTGCTGCTGGTCATCCCGGTGACGACGGCCATGGTGCTGCGGCAGCAGCGGGATCTGGCCGCCGCCGAGCGGGCCAGGGCCGAAGAGGTGGCGCGGCTGGTCGAGCTGGATCGGCAGGCGGCGATCTCGGCCGAGCGCAACCGGATGGCGCGCGAGCTGCACGACATGATCGCCAACCACTTCAGCGCCATCGCGATCCAGTCCACGGCGGCGTTGTCGCGGCGCGATCTCGACGCGGAGACGATCCGCACGATCATGGAGTCGATCCGGGAAAACAGCGTGAAGGGGCTGGACGAGATGCGCACCATGATCGGCCTCCTCCGGCAGGAAGGGGAGGAGACCGAGGCGATGCGGTTGCGGCTGGCCGACGCGGAGAGCCTGGTCGAGCGGTCGCGGCAGGCGGGCATGCCGGCCGAGCTGGAGGTCGTCGGGGAGCCTCGGGAGTTGCCTGCTTCGGTGGATCTGGCGGGCTATCGGATTCTTCAGGAAGCTTTGACGAACGCGCTCAAGCATGGCGATCCGCCGGCTTCCGTGCGCGTTGTCTATGAAGTGAAGCACGTGGTGCTGACCGTGGACAATCCGGTCAACGGGCGGAAGGCGCGGCTGCCCGGTGCCGGGGCGGGGGTGGTGGGGATGTCCGAGCGTGCCGCGCTGGTGGGCGGGGAGATCGAGGCGGGTCCGCGTGCCGACGGATGGCGCGTACAGGTCAGACTGCCCACGATTGAGGAGAGTGGATGAGCAGCGGCATCAGGGTGCTGGTGGCCGACGATCACGCGGCGGTCCGGGCGGGGATCGTGCTGATACTCGGCGGCACCGACGACATCGAGGTGGTCGGTCAGGCGGCCGACGGCGTCGAGGCCGTGGCGATGGCGCGGGAGTTGCGGCCGGACGTGGTGCTGATGGACGTGCGCATGCCGCGGATGGACGGGATCTCGGCGGCCCGCGAGCTGGCCGGGGTCAGTGACGTGCTGATCCTGACCACGTTCGATCTCGACGAGTATGTCTTCGGGGCGTTGCGGGCGGGCGCGGTGGGGTTCCTGCTGAAGAACACCGACGCCGACGCGCTGGTGGCCGCGGTGCGGCTGGTCGCGAAGGGTGACGGGCTGATCTCGCCGTCGGTGACGCGCAGGTTGATCTCGGCGTTCGCCCAGCAGCCGGAACGGCGGGAGCCCCAGGAACTGGAGACCCTGACGCCACGCGAGCGGGAGGTGCTGGCCTGCGTGGCGCGCGGTCTGTCCAACGCCGAGATCGCCAAGGAGCTCGACATGGCAGAGGCGACCACGAAGACCCATGTCAGCCGGGTGCTCAACAAGCTGGGGCTGCGCAGCCGCGTACAGGCGGCGATCTACTACTCGGAGGGTGGCTGAGGCGCGTCAGGGACGCGCCTCAGCGTCACCTGCGGATGGCCTTCAGGTTGACGACGGTCAACTCCTTGCCGCCGCCCTTCTCCTCGGTCGTGCACGAGTCGTTCTCGCACTTCTGGACGCCCTCGGCGTCGTCGTCCCAGGCGAGGAGGCCGGGCAGGGTCCAGTAGCCGAGCCCTTCCTTGCCGAAGGAGACCAGCCGGTCGCTCCTGAGGTCGTAGGCCTGCTGCCCATTCGAGCCGCCGCCCACGACGCTGAGAACGTCGTCCTGTAGCCGCTCCTCGGGCGTGTGCATGGCCATCCCCTTGGGGAGAAGCTTCCGCGAGTCGCCTTGGGGCCCCTGCGAGAACATGCGGTCGTCCCGGGTGCCGATGCACTTGTGCTCGTTGCAGAGGACGCCTTCGTCACCCTTGTCCACGGAGATGTCGATGGAGTTGCCGGTCTCCAGGTTGACCAGCCGGGTCTGGTTGCGTTTGCCCTGCGGGCCGGGGCCGAAGGCGTACGCCCATGGCCAGGCGTTCAGGTGGAGGTCGTCGGTGCCCTGGATCTTCTCCGGTTCGCCTCCGGTCAGCGGGATGCGGTAGACGCCGCCGGCGCGTACCGACCAGACGACGTGGTCAGCGGTGACGCTCAGGACTTCGATCCGCGCCTGGTCGCCGGTCAGTTCCGTGAGCCGGCGGGGCTCGCCGCCGGCCCGCGGCATGACCCAGATGTCGGCCCAGACGTCCTTGTTGTTGGGCGTTTCGCCGTACCAGACGATCTGCTGGTCGTTGGACCCCCATTCCTGGACGAAGTATCCGCGCCTGGGTTCGGGTACCTCGCCCAGTTCGCGTGTGGTCTTGGTCGTCATGTCGTAGACGACCACGCGGCCGGCCTTTTCGAATGACTTGTCCGCGGCCAGCAGGATCTCCGTCGGGCTGATCGTGGCGACCGGGCGGTATTTCCACCCGTTGGACGCTACGCGCGGGACCTTGGCGATCGCCTCCGGCCAGACGACGGTGACGTGTTCGATCGGGCTCGTTGTGCTGGTCGTGGTGATCTGGGTCGCCGGTCCGGCCTGTCCGCCCCCGCTGGACAGGGCGAAAGCCGTACCCCCGACGAGGACGACGACCGCCGCGGCGGCCAGCGCCATCCGCGCCCATTGCCCCTTCTTGTGCCCTCGGCGGCGGGCGGCCACCGCTTCCGTCAGTCCGCCCGGTAGGGGTTTGGCCTGGTCGGCGGCCGCTCGGAGCGTCCGCACCAGGTCTTCTTCGCTTCTCATCGCGCCTCCTGAAGCACTCGCTTGATGCGGAGCTTGTCCAGGGCGCGGGCCGCCTGGCTGCGTACGGTCCCCCGCGAGACGCCCATGATCTCGGCGATCTCGGCGTCGGCGAGGTCCTCGTAGTAGCGCAACACGAGCACGGCTCGTTGTTTGCGCGGCAGCTCCTGGAGCTCGGCCCACAGGTCGGCGTCGCCGTACCTGTCGGACCTGCCCTCTTCCGGTACGTCGGCGACAAGGTCCTCCCGGTGCCGCCGACGCCAGGCGCTGATGTGCAGCCTGGTCATCGTCGTGCGAACGTACCCCTCGGGGTTCTGTTTGTTCTGCACGCGATGCCAGGCGTCACCCAGGCGCGCCAGTGCCTCCTGGACAAGATCCGCCGCGTCCTCCGAGTTTCCGGACAGCACATAGCCGTACCGGAGGAGGGCGTCCCCCCTCGCTCGGACGAACTCGTCGAAATCAGCTGTGTGGTCCACGTATCCAAGGAGCGGCGGACGCGCGCTTCTGTTGCACGGCTATTCGGGGACGTACAGGAAGAGCACTTCCGCGGTGCAGGCCGGGCGGCGCTCGCCCTCGACCTCGATCGTGACGTTCAGCGTGGTGAGCTGGCCGGCGGGGCTGCCCTTGACCGCGGCCAGCTCGGCCGTGGCGCGCACGCGCGAGCCGACCGGGATGGGCTTGGGGAAGCGGACCTTGTTCAGGCCGAAGTTGACCGCCATCGCGATGCTCTGGACCTCGACCAGCTCCTCCAGGAACGACGGCAGCAGCGACAGGCTGAGGTAGCCGTGGGCGATCGTGCCGCCGAACGGGCTCTGCTCGGCCCGCTCGACGTCGACGTGGATCCACTGGTGGTCGTCGGTGGCGTCGGCGAAGAGGTTGACCTGCTCCTGGGTGACGGTGCGCCACTCGGTCGGGCCGAAGGTCTCGCCGGCGCTCGCCTTGAGCTCCTGAAGGTTCGCGAAGGTCCGCATGGGTCGGAACGCTATTGGGCGGTCGGCGTGGCTGCCAAGTTCAACCACTTGCTAGCTCGCGGGTGAGTACTTCCTTGCGTCGGGGGTGGTGTTGCGAAGATCTTTACTCGAAAGCATCGCGCAGGTGTTCGAGTGCGCGCTACAGTTCTGGGTATCGAATCGAACACGGGTTCGGCCAGGTGAGAGGGGGTGCCATGCTCGTCCAGACACGCCGTAGCTGTTTCTTCCCAAATCTACGACGACCGCTATACCCGGCAATAAAGTCCGAGAGCGTGGACCCCGTGCGCAATCCCTACGCCCCCGGTGCCGGACAGCGTCCCCCAGAGCTGGCCGGCCGTGATCGAGAGCTGCAGCAGTTCGAGGTGGTGCTGGAGCGAGTGGCCCGCGGCCGCCCCGAGCGCAGCATGGTCGTCACCGGCCTGCGCGGCGTGGGCAAGACCGTCCTGCTCAACACCTTCAAGTCCATGGCGATGCAGCGGCTGTGGGGCACCGGCAAGATCGAGGCCAGGCCCGACCAGTCGATCCGCCGCCCCGTCTCCGCCGCCCTGCACATGGCGATCCGCGAGCTGGCCCCGCGCCACCGCGCGCCCGAGCGCATCGAGGAGTTCCTCGGCGTGCTCAAGGCGTTCGCGATGCGCGACCCGGCCGCCGCCAAGGGCACCTCCCACTGGTCGCCCGGCATCGAGGTGCCGGCCAGCCGCGGCCGGGCCGACTCCGGTGACCTGGAGATCGACCTCACCGAGCTGTTCGTCGACGCGGCCAGCGTCGCCACCGACCTCGGCGTCGGCGTCGCGCTGTTCATCGACGAGATGCAGGACGTGCAGGCCGCCGACATCTCCGCCCTGTGCGCCGCCTGTCACGAGCTGTCGCAGACCGGCGGGCCGCTGATCGTGGTCGGCGCCGGGCTGCCGCACCTGCCGAGCGTCCTGTCGGCCAGCAAGAGCTACTCCGAGCGGCTTTTCCGTTATGCCCGCATCGACAAGCTCGACCGTGACGCCGCCGATCTGGCGCTGATCCTCCCGGCCCGGGAGGAAGAGGTGGAGTTCACCCAGGACGCGCTCGACGCGCTCTACGAGGCGGCCGACGGCTACCCGTACTTCGTGCAGGCCTACGGCAAGGTGGCGTGGGACCTCGCGCCGCGCAGCCCGATCACCGCCGACGACGTCAAGGTCGCGGCGCCGGAGGCCGAGGAGGAACTCGCGGTGGGCTTCTTCGGCAGCCGCTACGAGCGGGCGACGCCGGCCGAGCGCGACTACATGCATGCGATGGCCCAGATCGGCGACGAGCCGGTGGCCACCTCCGACGTGGCCGACGCCCTGGGCCGCAAGCCGTCCAGCCTCTCACCGGCCCGCGACAGTTTGATCAAGAAGGGTCTCATCTACAGCGCCGAACGCGGTCAGATCGCGTTCACAGTGCCGCATTTCGGGAGGTTCCTACGTGCACAACCGATCTAACCGGCACTCCTAGTCCTCTATTGGGTTGTCTAGTGGGGAAGCTAGACAACCCAATAGAGCCAAATCGTCATGCCGTCCTACCGCTTTATAGGGCGGTCTAGCGTCAGGCCGAGACTGGCGTATATTCCGGCATGGAGTCCGTGCTGACCACTGCCATGCGCACGGCCGGTCGGCGTCCGCTGAGGTAGACGGCGAAGACCACGTCGTCACCCGCCTGGTTCTGGAAGGCGAAGAAGCGCCAGCAAAGCTCACGCCAGCTGTCGTACGGCTCCGCCACCACGAGCCCGTCTCGGTGGGCACGCCAGGCACCGGAGGCGCGCAGCCGCGCGAGCGTGTGGCCCTCAGGTGGCGCCGGACGCTGCTCGCACGGCGCCCGATACCGGATCCGGTCGACCGCCTCCTCGATCTCGGGCGAGAGCACGGCCAGCACCGCCACGCCGGCGAGGATGAACCACGAAGGGTTCACGAAGGCCATCCAGCCCGGCACCGGCGCCCATACCGACATCAACGCCATCCCGGTCAGCACGAGCGTGCGCCCGATCGACCGGAGGCCCACCGGCGCCGAACTGACCTCGCCGAAGCAGCCGCAGCCCGCGTCGGGGCGGCGCCGGCGCAGCTCCATGAGCACATAGGTGGACAGCGCGAAGAAGAGCACCGTTCCCCAGCGGAACAGCGGGTGCGTGGTCAGCAGCAGGCCGGCCACCAGCACCAGCTCACCGACCGCGCAGCACACCAGCGCGGAAGACTGCAGCCTCTCGGGGACCAGCACGGCGGGGCCGAGGCGGCTGAGGGCGCCAGGTTCGCCGCCGGTGTACACCGTGGCGAGTTTGGCGACCGTACCCATGACGAGGAGGACGATCAGCACCGGCAGCTGTGATTCGAGCATGTGCGGTCACCCCAATCCGATCTGGGCATTGAAGCAGCCCTTGGTCAGTTCGCCCCCCAGTTCCACGAAGGACGAGGGCGACAGCTCGGTGATCCGCCCCCGCGGGGAGGTGCCGCACTCCACGCACCGGTCGCAGAAGCGGCCGGCCAGGCAGCCGCACGCCACGATCGGCACGTTCGCGCTACGCGTCGTGCACAGGTTCTTGACCTGCAACAACGATCCGATCGCCAGGTACGGCAGGCCGACGCAGGACACCGCCGCGTCCGGGCATCCGGCGTCGGAACGCTCCAGCATGGGATAGGCCGCGCCCCGCTCGTCCTCGTCGAAGGCGTCGGCCCAGGTCGCGGTGCCCGAGATGCGCGGTTGCTGCCCGGCGTAGGCCGGCGGCGGCGACGGCACGGACCTGGCCGGGTAGGCGGGCTGCGAGGTGGCGGGCAGCAGGGCGCGGGTCTCGCCCTCGTCCCTGATGCCGATGGCGTCGAAGAGGTAGCCGGGCTCGAACTGCGGATGCCGTACCCGCAACCGCCCGGTGGTGCGATACGGGATGACGATGGTGCGACGGCCGCGGTGGGCGCCGCAGTCGAGCTCGACGGACAGGTCCCTACGACCGTCGATGGAGACGATGGTGCCGGTCATCCGGGTCACATCACCCCAGATCCGCTCGACGACCCGGCCGTCGCGCAGCGCGCGCAGGATGACCCGGCCGCCCACGGGCAGATCGGCCGGCGCCACGTCGCCGCCCCGCCACGCCGTCGCCCACGGCGCGATGACCAGCCGCTCTTCCTCGCCGTCCACGGTCTCGATGATGATCAGATGCGGGCTCACGTCGAGGATCTCGCCGGCCACGGCGGTTAACGGCGCGCCGTCTCCGGGATCCGGGCCCGGCACGCCCGCCTCCCGGCCCAACGCGGCCGCGGCGAGCGCTCTGCGCCGCTCAGCACTCGGAAACCCCACGCGCATAGCCTCACACGAGATCCGGTACGGCAGGCACCGGACACCCCAGATGAGAGCAAAATACGCAACCCCGGGGGAAGGTGTAGACACCCGGTGACGAACAAACTGCCACCGGCATGTCCCGACCTTTATGTTTGGTAGACCGAATCCTGAATTCCGGTTCAGCCCGAACAGGCCCGCACCCTGCGATTCTGGCCACGATGCAGACTGCCAGCCGGGAAGAGGAGTTCCGCGAGTACGTGACGTCTCGCGGTCCCGCCCTCCTGCGCACCGCCCACCAGCTCACCGGGCACGCCTGTGACGCCGAGGATCTGCTGCAGAGCGCGCTGGCCAAGACGTACCTGGCGTGGGACCGGATCCAGGACCGTGCTTCCCTCGACGGTTACGTACGGCGGGCCATGGTCAACATCAACATCTCCCAGTGGCGGCGGCGGAAGCTCGAGGAGTACCCCTCCGACGAACTGCCGGAGACCTTCTCCGAGGCCGAGTCCTGCGGCGAGGTCCACGTGCGGCTCGAACAGGCGCTTGACCAGTTGCCCGCGCGGATGCGGGAGGCGATCGTGCTGCGGTACTACGAGGACATGAGCGAGCCCGACATCGCCAGGGCGCTCGGGATCAGCGTGGGGACGGTCAAGAGCACCGTCTCCCGGGCGATGGCCAAGCTCAGGCTGGAGTTGTGCATTCCCGCTCAGCCGCCGCCCCAGCCGTAGCGCCGGGCCGTACGACATCGCGCATTTTGCGCAGGGCGGACAGGAAGGTCGCGCGCTCGTCGTCGTCGAGAAGGGTGGTGTAGCAGTCGTCGATGTCGGCCAGGTGCCGCGGCAGCACGTCGCTCAGCCGCTCACGGCCCGCGTCGGTCAGCACCGCGTAGGAGGCGCGGCGGTCGGTCGGGCAGGCCATCCGCGCGACCAGGCTCTCACGCTCCAGCCGGTCGACCACGCGGGTGACCCCACTCGTGGACAGACCGGTCTGTGTCGCCAGATCGGTCATACGCAGGCGCTGCTCGGGCGATCGCGACAGCCTTATCAGCGTCTCGAAGTCGATCCAGGACAGCCCGGCCGCCTGGAAGACCGGGTTCATCCGTGCGGACAGGCCGGCATGGACCTCGGCGATCAGGCCCATGGCGGTAAGGCGGGGGTCATCAAAGGGGCTCACGCTCATACTGTATCTGACGATAGTTGACGCGAGGAATATTCCTCGTGTAGACATTTGTTGGCGCAAGCATCCGCACTGACTTGATCTCAAGGAGACCCCAATGAGCACTCGTACCTGGGACGGCCTCGACATCCCCGCCGCCGGCACCTACAAGCTCGACGTCGCCCACACCAACGTCGGCTTCACGGCCAAGCACATGATGGTCAGCAAGGTACGCGGCCAGTTCACCGACTTCGACGGCTCGGTCACGATCGCGGAGAACCCGCTCGAATCCTCGGCCGAGATCACCATCAAGGCCGCCAGCATCAGCACCGGCCAGCCCGACCGCGACGGCCACCTGCGCAGCGAGGACTTCCTCGCGGCCGAGAAGTTCCCCGAGCTCACCTTCCGGACCACGCGCGTGACCGGGCACTCCGGCGAGGAGTTCACCGTCGTCGGCGACCTGAAGATCCGCGACGTGACCAAGGAGATCGAGCTCAAGGTCGAGTACAACGGCGCCGGCACCAACCCGTGGGGCCAGCAGGTGTGGGCCTTCAGCATCAGCGCCGAGTTCGACCGCGAGACCTTCGGCCTGACCTGGAACCAGGCCCTGGAGACCGGCGGCGTACTGGTGGGCAAGAAGGTCAAGATCGAGATCGAGGGCGAGGCCAATCCTGCCTGAGCCGACGCCCCTCGCGACCCTGTCCACAGGTGTGGACAGGGTTATCCACAGGCGGTGGACAACATGCGTCGCGTAACCGCTTTGCTGCCTCGGCAGAAGGCCGGTACGCTGTCGGAAGCCACGTGGCTACCGGGAGGCTTCGCCTAGTCAGGTCTATGGCGCCGCACTGCTAATGCGGTTTGGGTTTACCGCCCATCCGGGGTTCAAATCCCCGAGCCTCCGCACGGCATGGTCTTGCCCCTCATGCGCGCTTCGCGCGTGGGGGGCATGGCTGTCTCTCCAGTCGAAAGGGCCTCCTTTCGGTCGGACGCCCTTTTTCTGGACCGCCCGTTGCCCGGCCAAGTGGTTGGGCAGTTGGATCCCGCCCTGGTCAAAGGTGCTCCGCGCGTTTTCATTGTGTCGCTTGCGCCCACCGCTCCTACGCGGGGGGCACACCGACAAGGTCGGCCGGCTCTCCGGGTGACGAATCTTGGACCCATTTCCTATATGAGGCAGTACGCCGCCGTGGCGTCGTCGTATGCCTTGCCTCGCGGCCAGCGTTTGCCTTCGGGGTCGGAGTGTTCGGCGTCTCGGACCTGCCTGAGCAGGGCTTGGGGACCTTGGTCGGCGAGGAGGTCGAGGGTGTGGGGCCAGGTGGTGATGGCGAAGCGGTCGACCGGCCGGGATGCGCCGTCGCTGAGGAGCGCCGCCGCGTGGACCTTGTCTAGTGGCATGCTGCCGGTGAGGGCTTGGTCGGCCGCGTGCGGGTCGGTGGCCGCCACCCAGAAGCCTCCGTCGCGGTTGCGGTAGGAGCGCAGGGTCTCGACGTAGTGGCGGTGGGCTTGGGTGTGCTCCGGGGTGCCAGATGGTAGAGCGTCCATCTCTGCCCGATGGGAGGCACCGATCTGGGCTTCGCGGTCGTCGCAGATGACCATGGGCTCCCCCGCGTCCAGGACGAGCACGGAGTCGGCCAGGACCAGCCATTGCACGGCGTCAGCCGTACGCCGGAGCATGACCACGGTCGCGGACGGTGAGCCGGGATGGGACAGGTCGCAGGTGCCGTCGTGCAGTGAGGCGACCGACTTGATCCCTTCGGCCAGCAGGCTTGCCAGGGCATCCTTGCATTGGGTCATCGAGGCGAGCACTGCGGAGCCGAGTGTCCGGGAGAACCAGGCCGCTCCATGCGAACAGCCTGAGTCAGAGCCCGCTGGTGTGCCGGCGCCGTCGAGCAGCACGACAGCTTCGGGCGTCGCAGCGACGAAGTCCTCGTTCGAACGACCGGGAGCGGCTTCGGTGGCGAAGGTGACCCGCACCAGCTATGCCTCCTCATGTAGGTAGAGCGGACTTTGGCCAGCTCTGCCTTCACGGGTTCTCGTTGAACAGCTCTGTGAAACTTACGGTGCAAAGTGGCCGGAGAAACACTTTCAAACCTTCAAGGCTACCGACTTCGAATACTACTTTCCGGCCAGATTTACCGATGAGACCACTGCCGCGCTCTCAATGTCTCACGATGCGAAGCGGAAGGCAAAGAGGACTCTCGTAAACAAGGTGAAGAAATGGCGCGATAGGAACGAAGTTGAGGCAAGAGAAGCCTTTTCGAGGTCGGCCGTCGAGGTAATTACTCTCCTGCAAAGCATTGAAGAGCATCTATTTAGCGAGGCTCTCCGCAGTTAATGTAGAGCGACATCCACACCAGGATCTACTAATCACGCTCCCGCTTCACATTGGTGACTCCTATTTGGCCAATAGTCCCGTAACGTCGACCGTGGCAGACACAAAGCCAGACACGGTGGCGCAAGTCGCGAACCAGAACAGCACCGTATCTTTGCGACCATTCTCCACTTGTACTCGGATAGGCGGCGCCGATTCATCGAACACACCCGCAGGGCTAGCAGTAGCAGTTGAGCGTGGTTCGCTATCCTCAGCATGCATAACTGTCGGCCTCCGATCTAACCCGAAACGGGCGAGAAGCTTGGCCCACGTATGGTTGGCCTGACTGCAACCGAACACAACTCCCGTTGTGGGATTCGGGCAACGACGCCCTTTGGCGGTGATAACTCTGCAGCGTGTGCGGACCTTGAATCCAGCGATCCAGAGTGGAATTGCTACTGCAGTAGATAAGGACCAGATAGCGCTCGTCCAATCACGCCGACCAACAAAATATACACCAAGGGCGATGGCGAGAGCTTCGACTATTAGGACGAAGAAGGCTGAATTCCTTTTAGTGTTCTTCTTTATGCACTCAATTGCAGTGCACTCCCTGTTCGCGATCAGCCGATTAGTGATCCACTCTTCCTTATATCTCAGCAAACCGGGTCCTCCTAGACCGAGCCATGAATGACAGAGATGTAATTTCATTACCGACCACCCAATGGATCAAGCGCTCGTTTCGACCACAAGATCTTGGTTCGAATTGGATCTCTATCTGCAGGCTGCGCGCCGAATCTAGGTTCGGAATATTGCTGGACAGCGCAGACAGAGACCGTCCACCGTGAGTTCAGCCGAGCGACGAGTGCGCAGAGTCCTGGCAAGCCATGTCCTGGAGAGTCCATGCAGGTCAGTGGAATGGGTACCGGTACCCGTCTCCACGGACACCAACCATGCCTCCGGCGGGAGGCGTTCCGGCTCCAGGACGATCGCCGCACAGACCTCGGGCTCGTAAGTGGCTGGAGTAAGAAGTCTGATCATCCCGTCGGCCGTCGACCTGGGACAAGCCGAGCAGACCGGGACTCGTCTGGGCGGGTCGACGGCAGACGGGATGATCAGGCGGGGGAGGAGCGTGTGTGTCCGCGCTGGAGTTCAAAGGCCGACGACGCTGGCGGCCTGGGGAACAAGGTGTTTCAGTTGCAGCGCTAGTTGCAATCCGGGTCGGTTCATAGGCGTCCTATGTGGTGCGGATTCAGCATTTGCCGAGCTGACGCAGGTCCCGCGAGGCAGGCCCCGAGCTGCTAATGCGGGTTGGGTTTACCGCCCATCCAGGGTTTCAAATCCCCGAGCCTCCGCAGTACAGAGGCCCTTCTCCGATCATCGAGGGAGGGCCTTTTTGATCTTCCTGGATGTCGTGGTTGCAGACCTCGTTGCAACTGTCGCCTCACAGGGCTGGCGCGGGTCGTTCGCCGGTGTCGCGCATCAGGGGCTCGCCACGCGGATACAGCGCTCGATGGTCGTTGCGCGGACGTGCCTAGAGCGCTGGTTCGCGTGGGTGATCGGCGCGTTTCGCCTCGGGCTTGGTGAGCTCAGCCAGGCCCACATGTGGCTGGCTGAGCTCGTTTGGGGCGGTGGTTGGTTGGGGTCTTGTTAGACCGGTTCGGCAGGGGCGGTTGCCATTGGTCACTCAGCGTCGGAGGATTGAGGCGGGGAGTGACGCTTATGTCGATGAAGGTGTCCGTCAGGGCTGTTGCGGTGTTCGTGGTGGCCGTCGCGGTCGGGTTCGGGGTGCATCGGGTGGTGTTGGCCGCTCAGGCCGACTCCAGGTCTCCTGTCTTGCCGGCCGTACTGGAGAACGACGGGGATCCCGGACAGGTGCTGGACTACTGGACGGAAGAGCGGCAGCGCGACGCCACCGGAGGGTGAGCTAGCGGTCCTTGACGGTGTTGTAGACGTTGACGGCGGCGTCGCCCAGATACGGGTCTCGCCATTCGTCGTTGGCGAAGAAGTGCCAGCTGTTGGCGCTGATGATGTAGCCCCAGCCGCGCGGGAACTGGAGATCGTAGAGTACGGGTCCGCCGCTGGCCCCGTGGAACATGTCGCAGTGGAAGCCCATGCGGCTGTCTCCTGCGGGCTTCCAGGTGGCTCCGGTGCAGTACCAGAGGCGCTGGCCGTCCATTTCCGGGCGGTCCTCCGGTGCGGCGTCCTCGGGGTAGCCGAAGGCGTGCACCTGGTAGTCGTGCCGACCGCTGTTGAAGTGGTATCCCTGGGATCCGGTGATGTCCTGGACGTTGCCCTGGGAGTTCGGGGCCAGGGCTATGGCGCCGATGTCGTAGGCCCAGTCGCCGTTCTCGGTCCAGCCTCGGGGTGAGGACGCGGTGCGCCAGCCCCAGGCGCCCAGGGAGCTGCCGGCGTCGAAGTCGGGGCGGAACAGGAAGTTCGTGAACCAGCCCTGGGCGCCGCCGCCGCCTTCGCGGTGGACGCAGTGGCCGGCGGTCCAGATGGTGTTGCGGTTGTTGGCGTTGATCACGGAGGCGGAGCAGTAGCGGTCCGCGCCCTGGTCGTTGGTGTAGAAGAGTTTGCCGATCGTGGTGGCCGGCATCACGCCGTGGCTGTTCCAGCGCTGCGCCTTGACGATGGCGGCGCGGACGTCGCGGGGGCCCGGCCTGGAGGCTCTGGCGGGTCGCGTGCCGGCGGAGGAGAGGGACGGGAGGCTGGTTTTCGGTGCTGAGGTGCTTCTGTTGCCGGCGCCTCGGGTCGTGGGCTTGGTCTCTTTCGCGCCTCTGATGCGGGCCGGGGTCCAGTACGCGGTGAGCTGTGCCGCGGTCTGGCCGGCCTGTTTGACGGCTGCCTGGTCCGGGTCGGCCCTGCTCGCGGTCGCGGCGGTGGCGTTCACTGTGCTTATGGCGAGGCTCAGCACGCCGAGGATGACGAAGAAGCGCTTTCTTGCTGTCCCGAAATTATCGTGAGCCATCCGTGATGTCCTTCTTGTCCGAGTTTCTTGGCTAAATTTCTCAGTCACTCCCACTTCGAGCGTGGCCCGAGTTTGCGCATCCCACCCAAAGGTCCGCCTTGACCTCCCTGTATGCGCCTACTCATTTCCGAGATGCGCACATCAACAATCATTTGTTGCGGTGAGGAGGTCAAGGCTGTCAAAGGTGAAATCTTGGAGAGTGGAAATTGCGCCGAATGTCCGGGCAACGGTGCTATTTATCCTTTTGTGGTGGGTCACGGTGAGACCGTGGCTGCCGCTACCGAGAAGACGTCACGGATGGCCGAATGCGCCTACAGTTGCGAATTCAACTCTCCTCGACCTCGATGACCTCGGCCTTGAGCTTCGAGGATGAGCTGGAGGTCCCGACAAACTCCTCTTCCTCGTACGAGACCTCCGTGCCCTGGATCGTGAAGGTGTTGATCACCGGATCCTCGCCGCCGGTCACCTTGTAGGTCACCTCGTACTCGGTGTCCTCGGATTCGATCTCGTTGAGGAGCGTCACTCTGATCGAGTACGTGACGTTGCAACCGGCGGAGCCGAAGCACTCCTTCTTGAGCGTCTTCACACGAAGGCTGAAGTCCTCGGGCTTGGGCGGAATCGAGTCAGGCGTCGGCGTGGGAGCGAGGGGCGTGAAGCTGTCTGACGTGGTGGGGTCGGCCCGGACCGCAGTTGTTGTGTCGATCTGACCGCAGCCGGAGACCAGCGCGGCGGCGAGGGCGAGGCCACAAAGGGGGGCGAGGCACCGCATGATCACTCCTTGGATTGTTCCAGGGACGGAGTGTGGGCGTGGACGCCTGCAGGTAGGTTGACGTGGGCTTTCTGGAAGAACAAAGGGCGCATACTGGCCGCCACTGACGCCCAGATCACATGCGAGTGCTCTTCGCTCGCCACCGGCACCTGCACCAGTGCATCCAACCGCATCACGCCATGGGCACGCCGACCGAGGTGGAAGCGCGCAACCTCGCCCGCAGAAGGTCCTCCGCCTGGATGCTTGGTTTTGCTGTGAATGCTGTGTACAGCACTCACTTTCCTCTGTATGCTCTACTTGGAAAGGGGATCACTGATGGCCTTCATCGACGTATCGCAGGAAACCAAGGAAATGGTGGCGTTCGCCGCGCGCATGGCAGGCATCTCCGAAGGGGAGATCGTGCGGCGCCTGATCACCGACTTTTCGGAGGGCGAGGATGCCGCATCCCCCCGGGTAGAGGGAGAGGGCATCCGCATCTATGCCGACTACGCAGGGCATCGAACTCGTGCACGGTTCATTGCCCCTGCCCGTGTCGAGATCGTCGACGGTCCCCTCGAAGGGAAGTCCTACAAGTCCCCCACCGGGGCGGCCCGGGCCGTCGTCAGGCACTACCAGCCGGAGGTGAACGACAGCCGCAACGGCTGGATGTTCTGGGCGATCGACAACGGAGGCGGCCCTCGCGTCTGGCTCCAGACGGTCCGCCCGGAGTGAGCAGGCGATTGGTCGAAGTATCCGCGGCCCGGACATGCGCACCTCGCTCTACATCCCGGATGCCATGGCTGAGCAGATCAAGGCGTACGGGATCTCAATCTCAGAAGGAGCTCAGGCAGCATTCCAAGTCGCCATAGAGCGAGCGCAGCTCCGGGAGAAGGTCATGGGGACATCAGCGCGGTCGCCGAGATCATGCAATCCCGGTTCGAGGCCAGGCATCAAGTGGGCCAGAAAGACCGCGTCCATTGAGGATCTGCGGACAATCTCCGGCGAGACCAAGGAGCCCGTCTCGCGCAGCGAGCTTGTCGACGACATCTCTATCCCCTTCTTCGACAACCTCACGACGATGTACGGCACTACCGCAGATGCCGAAGAGCCTGACGCCCTGCGGGACGCGTACGAGCAGGGCTTCGAAAAGGGCACCAGAGCAGTGAAACCGCTGGACGTTCTAGTCATTAGCGCCCCGGTAGCAATCACCGATCCTTAGGAGTTGACATGTCCCCCAGCATCGTCCACTACGCCAAGCTGTACGGCGGAGCGAATCACCAAGACGTCCTCACCGTATTTCTGCAGTATCACTCACGGGATCCACACTTCATCCGTATCGAGATTCCCGGCGTCCCAGGGCACCTTGATATCGCCAGATCCGTATTGTCGGAAGGGCTCAATCGGTCGGTTGAATCCAAGGATGTCCGGGTTGCCCCGTCCGACGACCCTGATTTGTTGTTCATCGAGATGCCCGCGGACTCAGCTCTGACGTTCCTGATTCTCCGCGAGTCGCTCGGCGTGTTCCTCGCGGAGACATATGCGGTGGTTCCGGCAGGTCAAGAGGACGAGCAGATCAAGTGGGATCAGGAGTACGACCTTTTGATAGAGCGAACCGAGTCGCCCTGAGGGCCGCGCAGGTCTACCGCTCCGAGGAGGACGACGAGATGTGTGTGATCTTCCCAGGTCAAAGGTGGCGGGCGGCGATGTAGCCGAAGGTCATCGCGGGGCCCAGGGTTGAGCCGGCGCCGGCGTAGCTGCGGCCCATGACCGGGGATGAGGCGTTGCCCGCGGCGTACAGGCCGGGGATGACGGCGCCGGTGGTGTTCAGGACTCGGGCGTGGATGTCGGTCTTCAGGCCGCCCTTGGTGCCCAGGTCGCCGGGGACGATTTTGAGGGCGTAGAAGGGCGGGAGGAGCAGGGGGGCCAGGCAGGAGTTGGGGATGACGGCGGGGTCGGTGAAGTAGTGGTCGTAGACGCTGTCTCCGCGGCGGAAGTCCAGGTCCCGGCCGGTCCATGCGAAGCCGTTGAAGCGGAGCAGGGTCGAGCTCAGGGCGGAGGCGGGGACGCCCATCTTGGCGGCCAGGCCGTTCCATGACCATGACTTCACCACCGCGCCCGCGTTGTACCAAGCGCTGGGGAAGTCCAGTGTCGGGGGGATGTCCTTGAAGAGGTAGCGGTTGCGGTAGTTCTGGTCGATCACGAGCCATGCGGGGATCGCGTCCCGTTCGTACATGACGTGCACGACGTCGCTGTACGGCGCCGCCTCGTTGACGAACCGCCGCCCGGCCTGGTTGACGATCAGGCTGCCGGGCAGGGTGCGTTCGGCCAGGCAGAAGTACGGCTCGCCGGGCAGCGGGATGGACGGTCCCCACCAGGCGTCGTCCATGAACTCCACGGCGGCGCCCACCTGGAGCCCGGCCCGGTGCCCGTCGCCGGTGTTGGCGGCGGCGCCGACGGTCCAGTCGGTGCCGACGGGTTGTTCCTGGTATTGGTCGCGCATGGCGTCGTTGTGCTCGAAGCCGCCGGAGGCCAGGATGACCGCGCGCCGGGCGCGTGCCAGCGTCTGGGTGCCGTCGCGGGTGACGAGGACGCCGGTCACGCGGCCGTTCTCCACGCGCAGGTCGATCAGGGGCGTGTTGAGCCAGACGGGGACTCCGGCCTGGGCCAGGCCGACGCGGAGGGCGCCGGCCAGCGACTGTCCCATCGTCAGGGGCTCGATGCCGCGGGCCTTGGCGGCCAGCCAGCGGGCCGCGCCTTCCAGGGCCACGGCGGCGCCGCGAGCGTTGACGAGGGCGAGGTTGAGCCACTTGTAGTCGGCGCTGAAGATGACCTCGCCGGCGGGGACGGGGATGTAGGCGGGGTTCAGGTTGGCCAGTTCGGCGCCGAGGAGGTTGCCGTCGAACATGTCGGGCTCGATGGAGCGTCCGTTGGGCAGGCCGCCGGGGAGTTCGGGGTAGTAGTCGGAGTAGCCCTCCATCCAGCGGAAGCGCAGCGGGCTGTTGCGGGTGACGAAGGAGATCATCGCCGGCCCGTTGGCGAGGAACGCCGCCTGCTTGTCCGCCGGCACCCCGCTGGGCCCGACCACGGCTCCCAGGTACGCCGCCGCCTTGGCCGGGGTGTCCGGCACGCCCGCCGCCAGGATCGTCTCGTTGTTGGGAACCCAGATCCCCGCCCCCGACCTGGCCGCCGAGCCGCCGAACGTCGCTGCCTTCTCCACGACGAGCGTGCTCAGCCCGCGCTTGGCGGCCGTGAGCGCGGCCGTCATCCCGGCGGCTCCCGCTCCGACCACGACGACGTCGAACTCCTGGGTGGCGTCGGCGTGGGCGGCGTTGGCCCCGAGGATCAGCAGCCCGGCTCCGGCCGCGGTGCCGCGTAAGACGGTCCGGCGGGTGGGGTGGGGGTGTGCAGGCATGGCGAAACCCTTCGCAACGGAGACGAGTACGGCCTCGCGCCAAGGGCCACAGCCACCCAAGCATGCGTTTGGTTCGATCACCTGTCAACCGTCAGCGGTACCTCCAGCCCGGCGGGAAGATGAGGGCTCGCATGCCGTGGCCCTCCAGCTTGCTGATCCATTCGTCGCCCGTCGGCAGGATGGTGCCATCGCCGTCCAGCGCGCTCTTCACCGGCGTGTAGCCGAACCCGGAGCCGAACAACCGCGCGACCAGCTCGCCACCGCGCGTCGCCGGGCCGGGCATGGCGAGCTTGGCGGCGTCGTAGCCCAGGATGTAGCCGGTGTTGGCCGTCACGATCTTGCCGAACTCGGTGGCCGACAGGTCCACGTCCTTGCCGTGGGCCACGTCCACGGAGGCGTCGGCGGCCATCGAGCCGGCGGCGTAGGCGGCGCCGTCCACCACGGCGTAGTTCAGGGTGGTCAGCACGTACTTCGGGAAGGTCAGCTGGAGAATCTTGGCCACGTTGAGGAGGAAGACGGACTTCAGCGTCTGGGCCAGCTTGATCAGGCGGGCGAGCTGGGCGGCGGCCATCGCCTGGGCCACGCCGTACAGGGCGGTGGTGAGGGGTTGGAAGGCGACCAGCCACAGCAGCTGCATGATGGCCTTCTCCAGCGCGACGAACCGCTCGCGCACGTCCTCCACCATGCGCGCGTACGCCTCGCAGCCCACCGCGATCACCCGGCAGTCGTTGGCGAAGGCGTAGGGGAAGAACCTGAGGTTGGTGAGGTAGAGCTTCGAGAAGGCGTCCACGCCTTCGCCCGAGTTGTTGAGCCAGACCTTGGAGGCGGCGGCGTTCGCCCTGGTGGCGATGGCCTCGTCGCCCTTGTCCAGGTCGTCGGCCAGCTCGCGGAAGGCCTTGGCGGCCTTGCGCAGTTCGCCGGGCGGGATCTCCGGCGCGGTCACCCCCGCGTAGACGCGCAGGGCGACCAGTGAGCCCGTGCCGCCGGCCATGAGGGCCAGCAGCAGCGCGTTCACGGCCATCGGTAGACCGGGACGTCGGTGATGCGCAGGTCGTCGGCGATGCCCCAGTCGACGGTGGCGACGTTGCGCCGCATCAGCAGCAGGCCCTCGGCGAGGTCGCGGTAGGCCTTGGCGAACTCGTCGATCATCTCCGGCATCTCCCGGCGCTTGGGGGCGTACCAGGCGACGAACGCCTCGTCCGCCTCCTCGCCCACGGGCCAGGAGCCCAGCCGTCCCAGGATGTCC
Source organism: Nonomuraea endophytica (assembly GCF_014203235.1). Classification (GTDB taxonomy): domain Bacteria; phylum Actinomycetota; class Actinomycetes; order Streptosporangiales; family Streptosporangiaceae; genus Nonomuraea; species Nonomuraea endophytica. The sequence goes on from NZ_JACHIN010000001.1 coordinate 1,318,437, forward strand.
TCGGCTCGCCGCACCGCGCCGGCCAGGTCGTCGGCCAGGTCCGTGAAGGCGGGCGCCGACTGCTTCGTGAGCTGCTCGTGCGCGATGGACGTGTCTCGCATGCCGGACATGCTGCGGCCCAGATGTTACGGCTACCGCCTCACCCAGGTAACGATCACGTGTGCGGGCGTAGACAGAGCTCGAAGACGGCGGTGATCCGGTCGACGTCGGCCGGGGTGGGCACCTCGGGCCCGAGCAGGCGCCGCATGGTCCCGATGCCCAGGAAGACCGCGGTCGCCAGCCGTGCCCGCGCCTGCGCGTCCGGCCCGTCGAGCCCGGCGGTCATCGGGGCGATGATGGCGTTGCGGAGCCGTTCGCGGACGAGCTCCTGGATCTCCGGGTCTCCGGCCGAGCGTTCGAGGGAGCGCAGGATCGGGCTTTCCGGGTCGGAGTACATCCGTTCGGCCGCATACTCCCCCAGCCGTCTGGCCAGGCCTTCCGGGTCGCCTTCGATGACCCGGGCGACGGTGGGCTCGCCGGCCAGCACCTCGCCGAACAGGCCCGCCTTGGAGCCGAAGTAGCGCCCCACCAGCGCGATGTTGGCGTCGGCCGCCGCCGCGATCATGCGGACGGTCACCTGCTCGTAGCCGTGCTCGGCGAACAGTGAGCGCGCGGCGCGCAGGAGGCGCTGCCGGGTGGCCTCGCGATCACGCGGCTTGGCCTCGGTGGCCGCCTCGGCGTTCATGACCGAACTCTACCCGCGGAAGGGCCACTTGCCGCGCGGCTAGTAAACGAGCGTATACTCGCCTGGTGTTCACACGTTGAAGGGGGTGGGGCGCTTGGTAGCCCAGGCCGAACGGCGGCAGTATTCGCATCGCGAGATCCTCGAGGTGATGGCCGGGCTCATGCTCGCGATGCTCACCTCGATGATCTCGACCTCCGTCGTGGGCACCGCCCTGCCGACGATCGTCGGCGAGCTCGGCGGCCAGGATCAGTACTCGTGGGTGGCCTCGGCCACCATGCTCACGATGACGGTCTCGACCCCGCTCTGGGGCAAGCTGTCCGACCTGTTCGGCAGGAAGCTGCTCTTCCAGACGTCGCTGGCGTTGTTCGTCGCCGCGTCGCTGGCCGCCGGGCTCTCCCAGGACATGGGCCAGCTCATCGCGGCGCGAGCCGTACAGGGGCTCGGTGTGGGTGGTCTGTCGGCGCTGTCGCAGGTGATCCTCGGCGACATCGTCTCCCCGCGCGAGCGCGGGCGCTACTCCGGCTACATGGGGGCGGTCTTCGGGCTGTCCACGGTGGCCGGGCCGCTGCTCGGCGGCTTCATCGTCGACACCGACTGGCTCGGCTGGCGCTGGTGCTTCTACGTCGTGGTGCCGTTCGCCGCCGTCGCGTTCTTCGTGATCCAGAAGTTCCTGAAGATCGAGCATGTCCGGCGCGACACGACCGTGGACATCTGGGGCGCCTTCACGATCACCGCGAGCGCGAGCGCGCTCATGCTGCTGCTGACGCTGGGCGGCCAGGAGTTCGAGTGGAACTCCTTCTGGACCTACGCCTTGGCCGCGATCAGCCTGCTGATGCTGGCGCTGGCCGTACTGGCCGAGCAGAAGTCGCGCGACCCGATCCTGCCGCCGCGGCTCTTCCGCAACCCCACGTTCGTCCTCACCAGCATCGCCTCGCTGCTGGTCGGCATGGCGATGTTCGGGGCGATGATCTACCTGCCGCAGTATCTGCAGATCGTGAAGGGGCTCAGCCCGACCAACTCGGGGCTGATGACGCTGCCCATGGTGGTCGCGCTGTTCCTGTCCGGCGTGATCTCCGGGAAGATCGTCACCAAGACCGGCAAGTGGAAGATCTTCCCGGTCGCCGGACTGCTGATCGTGGCGATCGGGCTCTTCCTGCTGTCCCGGCTGCACGTCGACTCCAGCGAGTGGCTGATCGGCTTCGACGTGGCGGTGCTGGGCATCGGCCTGGGCCTGTCCATGCAGATGCTCATCCTCGCCGCGCAGAACGCCTCCGAGCCGCGCGACATGGCCTCGACCACCTCGGGCGTCTCCTTCTTCCGCTCGCTCGGCGGCGCTGTGGGCGTGGCCGCGTTCGGCGCGATCCTCACCAACCGCCTCAAGGACGAGATGGCGCGGATGCTTCAGGCGGCCGGGATCAACCTGCCCGCCGGAGGCACGCCGAAGCTGGGCAGTCCCGAGGCCATCCAGCACCTGGCCGAGCCGGTCAAGGGCATCGTGCTGGAGTCGTTCACGCGCGGCCTGGAGACCGTGTTCCTGGTCGGCGTGCCGATCGCGGTGCTCGGCTTCGTGGCCACGCTGTTCCTCAAGGAACTCCCGCTGCGCACCAACCAGCCCGTCGCCGCCCCCCAGACGCTCACCAAGGACGACATGGTCCTGGCCGGTCTGCTGCTCGAACTCATCGCCCAGCGCGTCGAGAACACCAACGGCCACCCCTCCGCCCTGCTGAGCGCCGTCGCCAGGATGGCGCCGCCGGACGAGCGCCCGGAACGCGAGCGCGCCAGATCCGTGGCCCACGACGTGCTCCGCCCGACCTCGCGGGCGCTCATCGCACAGGCGGCGCCACCCGAGAAAGAGAGAGTCACCCTATGATCCGCAAGTTCGTGGGCGCGGTCACGGCCGCCCTGGCGCTGCTCGCCGGGCTGTGGCTGATGATCGCCCCGTTCGCCCTGGGCACCCAGCCCGAGGGCACCGACTGGACGAACACCACCAACTCTGAGTTCTTCACCGGTCTCGGCCTGGCCGTCGTCGCGCTGGCCGGCGCGGGCGCGTTCATCGCCGCGATCTATGAAGAGCTCGTCGCGCGCGGTCTGGTGACGGTACGGCAGCGCCCCGCCGAACCCGAGCCCGCCCCCGCGGCCCCGGCCGGCGCCTCCTCAGCGGAACTGGCCACCATGCTGGCCCCGCTGGTCGAGGCGCTGCGCGAGGACATGAGGACCCGGCAGAACGGCTCCCTGGTGGAGGAGAAGCGATGAAGGCGAAGCTGGGCGTGAGCGCCCTGGTGTTGTTGTTCCTCGGCGGCCTCTGGCTGGTCGCGGCCCCGTTCGCGGTCGGCTACCAGCCGCGCGGCGCCGCGTACACCGACGCGACCGTCAACGACCTGTGGCTCGGCGGCATCCTGGCCGGCCTGTCGTTCGCCGCGCTGGTGGCCTACGCGGCCGACGCCCTGCGCGACCTGGCCCGCCGCGGCCGCCACGTGGCCGAGAAGCGCTGACCAGGGACGTGCCGTGTTTCCCCAAGGGGAGCCGCTGGCCGACCCCGGGTTCGAGATCGGCAAGGACGGCGCCGGCCTGATCGTGGTCGGCTACGACGGCTCGGGCCCGAGCCGCAACGCGCTCGCGTACGCGGCCGGGCTCGCCCGCCGGGACAACGCCGGACTGCTGGTGGCGTTCGTGGAGTCGCTGAACAGCGCCACGCTCTGGTTCTTCGCCGGTTCGCCGATCGTCCCCGATCCGGCCGGCGACCTGGCCGAGGATCTGCGGGACGAGATGCGCGGCGTCGGCGTGCCCTGGCAGTTCATCGCCATGCGCGGCGACGCCACCCGCGCGCTGGAGTCGCTGGCCGACGCGAGCATGGCCGACGCGATCGTGGTCGGCCGCTCCCGCTCGGTCTGGCGTGGCTTCACCGGCTCGGTCTCGGTGGGACTCGCCAGGCGCTCGCGGCGTACCGTCCTCATCGTGCCTTAGCGGAAAGCACGTATCGTGGCTGGATGAAGCGTGTATCAGCCCTGGTCATGGTGCTTGCGGCGGCAGCGTGCGCCGGGCAGCAGAAACCGGTCGCCTCTGCCGCGCAGGTTCCGACTCCGCCTACGACCGCACCACCGACGGAGATCCCCAGCACGCCGCCCGGCCCGCCGGAGTTCACCGCCAAGGTCTCCAAGGTCTCGCGCGACCAGGTCCCGTACTCGTGGCGGCCCGGCTGCCCGGTGCCGCTCGGCGACCTGCGGCTGATCACGATGACCTACTGGGGCTTCGACGACAAGGCGCACACCGGCGAGCTGATCGTGCGCGCGAACGTCACCGACGACATCGTCACGGTCTTCGAGAAGTTGTACGCCCAGCGCTGGCCGATCAAGAAGATGGAGCTGGTCGACGCCTACAAGGGCGACGACTACGACTCGATCGACGCCGACAACACCTCGGCCTTCAACTGCCGTCCTGCCACCGGGTCGAGCAACTGGTCGAAGCACGCCTACGGCCAGGCAATCGACATCAATCCCCGCGAAAACCCATACGTCACCGCAGACGGCGGCACAGCCCACCTAAACGCGAAGAAATTCACCGAGCGGCCAATGGATGGTAAAGGCGCCATAAATCCCCGTGACAAGGTGGTGAAGGCTTTCGCCGCCGTCGGATGGGAGTGGGGCGGCTACTGGTCGGGCACCAAGGACTACCAGCATTTCAGCAAGGGCGGGGGCTGAGACCAGGAACGATCTTCTGGTCTTGGCCCTGACCTGGTATTTGTTGTCTCGCTAGGTCTCACCGATTCCCCCGTGATCTCGACCTCATGTGCCCTGGTTGTGCCCTGGCCCGTCCTCGTCCAGTGACTGGATCGCGGCCGTGATCAGAGCGCGGGCGGCTTTGCCGTACACCGAAAGCTCGGCCAGTTCGGCGAACGTCATCGCGTACATAGCGATCTCGTGCGGCTGCGTGATCGTCAGGTGGCCTGATACGAGCTCAACCGTCACTTCGGCGGTGTCGAACATGAAGAAGCCCTCGGGAGGCCACATAGAGGTACGGTCTGCGCCCAGCGGGATGATGCCCAGAGAGATCGACGGCAGAGTGCTCATCGTGAGCAGGTTGCCGAGTTGTCCGACCATGACCTCAGCTCCGCCGATCGGGTGACGGAGGACGCTCTCCTCCAGCACCACCGCGAACCGGTGGTCACCCGTCTCGATGATCCGCTGTTTTTCCAGACGGACTCGTACGGCCTCCTCGATGTCGTCCGGGATACCGCGCCGACGCATGAGCGCAGTCAGGAGAGCGGCGATGTATGCCCCTGTCTGCAACGGCCCGGGGATGAGTTGCGAGGAGTAAATACGGAAGTGCCGAGTCCGTTCCCACAGGGGCACCACGGCCTCCTGTGCGACCTTCAGCCCGGTGCGCTCCATGTCCCGCCATGCCACGAACATGCCCTGGATCGACTGGAGAGAGGCGACCAGATCGACGGCCTGATCAGGGGCGTTGCAGTGCAGACACCACGTAGTGATGTCCTCAGCCGAGGGTGGGCGATGGCCGTGTTCGATGCGGCTGACCTTGGAGGAGTGCCAGCCCGCCAACCGCGCTAGATCCCGGCCCGTCAGTCGAGCATCAAGCCGGATCTGGCGGAGGCGGGTGGCGAGAACGTCGAGTGCTTGCTGGGCGCTGGAGGATGAGAAGGGCACGAGCGGTGGGGCGTTCAGACGGCGGGCTTGTAGTCGCCGTGTGGGATGGCGCGTTGCCAGACGGCCTCGAATGCCGAAGCACACCGGTCGATCACGTCTTGGTCGGTGACGGGCTCCACGTCGATCCAGTCGCCGTTGCCGTTGAAGTGGTTGACCAGCAGCGTCTCATGATCGAAGAGCCAGAAGTCGTTGCCTGGCAGCAACAGGTCGGTGGCGTGCCGACGAGGGAGCCACCGCACGTCCTCGCCCACACGGACGTTGGGGAACGTGATGTCGTACTCGTAGTGGATGTAGGAACTGATGGGCTCGGAGACGATGCGCGCCCGTCTCACCGCGACGCCGCGTTCTACGGCGTCCACGATGTTCTGGAGCCAGGGCCTCCACCAGGATGAGCGGTCGTCGGGATCGAACCTGTGCCCGGTTTGCCACGCGTCATAGTCGGGATCGTCCAGCATGTAGCCGTCGCGCATCTCCAGGTGCAGCGCAGACTCACGGCACTGGCGGAGCGCGCGGTCGATCTGTGACGCCGGGCTGACGGCCTGGATCACTCGGGCACCGCCGGGAGGAACTGGATCATTCGCTGGGGGAATCGGATGATGGCCTCGCCTTCCGGGATGCTGCCGATCTCCGCGAGGGTGGCGTGGGCGATGCTCGTGTATCCCTGAGCGAGAATGTCACCGGTCTCAGTGTCGAGCCAGAACGTAGGCGAGCCGCCGTTCGGGCTTAGGGGGTCCTGGCCAAGGAACTGAAGCGCCATTGGTTCCTCCATGGTCGCGGTTTCTGTGCCTGAGTTTGCGTCCGCCCGACACCCCGATCAAGAAGATTGCCGAAGTTTGCCAGCCTTTCCCGGAATTCTCGTTCTCTCGGGTGAGCCCCGCAAAGGCGGGCAACCTCGTTGAGACAATTAACGGTCTCTACCTAGCGTCACGGCTATGCCGCCTCCCTCGCCCCCACCAGAGCGCACGCTGGCCATCGTTGAATCATCCTCTGACCCACTAGCGGTGTCGGAGTTCGATACCTGGCCTGGTGATGACGGCAAGCTGCATGGTCGGCATCGTGAGTCCGGCGCGCTCATCCGTGCAGAATGCCCACGCCAACTCGCCCTACGGGCACTGGCCAAGCGCGTGGTCCACACCTGGCGCGCAGCAAGTGACGACCGGTGAACGGCGTGGACCCCATGAACGTCGGCATCGTGCGCGGCTCCGCCGAGGTCCCGGGGCATGAGTGTCCCGGTGTCGAGTTGGCGTCACATCCGGCGCGCACCATGGCGGGGTACACCCAGGTTCACTGGTGCAACCAGGGAGGGCCAGACCGGTGGCGGACCGTCGAGTGGACTTGCCACTGCCAAGCCCTCGTGTTCGAGCTGGCCAACACTGGTGGGGCGTACTGGGTTCGCAAGACCGTGCAGGGCGAACCACCGACTCACACGTGGGCGGGACCTTGGCCGCGCCGCGAAGCTCGGCGGTGGTGGCAGATGATCGTGGGCGGTCAAGCCCGATAGCCGCGCGGGGGTACGGCGTCACCCGGCATCCGCCGCGCTTGGTGACCCCGTGTTCTTGGCCATGGAGGGCGGAACACGGGGTTACTGACTACTGGCGGGCCTTGCGGAAGTCGTCCACGCTGCGGCTGTCCTGCCCGCCGGTGAAGTCTCCGCCGGAGCGCCCGGCAGCGCCGCTGTCGCGCGAAGCTTCCTGCCGGGCGGCGGCGGTCTCCAGGCGGTCCAGGTACTCCCGGCACAGCTCGATCTTGCTGCGCGCCTGCTCGGCCTCGTCCAGGAGGGCGGCCAGCCGGTCGAGCACCTGCTTGGCGTTCGCCCTGACGGACGCGGCCCGCATCGGGTCGCCGCTGGCGTGGGCCTGATGGAGGTTCTGGCGAAGCTCGGCTACAACCTCGCCGATGGTCTTGCCCGTGGTCATGAAGCCTCTTCTCCTCGCTGATCCTGCGTGGCGGATTGGGAGTCAGGCACGGCTACCGGCCCGCCCGGTCTTGACCACCTGGCCGTCCACGATCGTGCTGCCGCTGCCGTTGGCCTCGATGTCGGCCATCAGCTCCGCCTTACGGAGCGCTCGCTCGGGGTCCTCCTCCAGGCGACGGACCTGCTCGCGGACCTGCGACAGGGCGCGGGTCAGGGCCTCCCACGACTCGCCGGCCTGGAGCTGAAGCCGAGCCGCCGCGCCCCGCTCGCCCGGGGTGGCCTGCGCGAGGCCGCGCTCCACCTGGTCCATGGTCTTGTTCAGGGCCGGGGCCGACATCTCCCTGCTGCCGCGCGCGTAGGTGGGCAGTTCGGTCTTGATCGCGGCCAGCGTCGCCAGGTCGCCCGCCTGGACGGCGGCCTTCACCAGGTCGTCCACGTGGTCGCCGTGGTCGAGCTGCTGGCGTACGCGCGACCATGCCGCCTGCCGCTGCATCTCCCGCAGCGTCTCGGTCTGCGGGTCGTCGGCGGTGGGCTGAGCGGTGACCCACTCCTCCACCCCGTCACGGGCACGGCGAGCCTCCTGCTCGATCTGGTCGAGCTGTGCCATGGCCTCCTGACGGAGCCGGGCGGCCTGCTGGGCACAGTAGTCGGGGGCGTACCGGTCGTCCCGAGCAACCTTGCCCAGGGCAGACACGAGGTCCTGCCGGACGGCGGTGACCCGACCGGGCAGCAGGTCGAGATCCATCTTCTTGGCCTGGGCGTGGATCTGCGTGGACATGTTGATCTCCTTCATGTGGTTCGTCGTGTCGGTCACCAGGCGTTCTCCGGCGACTTCTCGCCCCCGCTGGGCGCGGTGATGGCGGCGGGCATGGCCAGCGGCACGGCCTCCTGCGGAATCAGGAGGCCGTAGCCGGTCTTGAGCGCGTCCTCCTCCGGCCGCCGTACCCGGCGGACGGACCTGCGGGCGTAGGTGGTGCTCAGGCAGCTCACTGCCTGCATGGCGGCCATCGCCAAGTCGTCATGACCGATGCGGGCAGGCACCGAAATCTGCACCATGCCCGACGCGCTGTGGGTGAACTGGAGACCGTGGAGCTGACGGAGCAGTTCCGGGTGCCGGGGCAGCACCAGGCGGCCCTGCTGGAGGAGGACCTTCATCGCGCCAAACCCGGCTTGCTTGCGACGCGTGTCGGTCCACACCGGAGCAACCCAGGACTGGACCCCGGCCCGCCACAACCGTTCCGTCAACGTCTGGGTGGGAGCACCGCCGACCCCGTTCGTCTCCGATGCCCAGCACCGCACGTCGAACGCCGACCCGATGGTCACCAGCCGGTCGATGAAGTCGCCGTACGGCATCCGCGCATGCGACTCCAGCCACGGCAGGTAGAACGGCACATCCTCCCCGAGAACCTGGTGGTTCCACCCCCGGTCGTCCAGCGGAGCCATCAGCACCACGGCGTTGGCATCCTGCGCGAACCCCCAGTCAAGCCCCGCCGCTCCGCCCAGCGGGCGGTGATGGCCGTAGGCGGCCTTCACCCGTTCCGGCGACCACAGCTCGTAGTCGGCGACGGCACCAAGCAGTTCCTCGGCCGTGAAGTAGGCCGCCTCGTCCTCCACCCACTCGGCCAGCACCTCCTGACGGAACACCCACTCGGGGTCCTGCCTGCGCCAGTCCTCCAGCAAGGCGGCGTCCACCAGCGGGGAGACGGTGCTCGGCCAGTGGAAGGAGGCGTATCCTTCCGCGCCGTTGGTGCCCAGGTGGTAAAGCTGGGCGAAGAACCGGTCACGGCCCCCGAACGGGGTAGAGGCCAGCACCACCCGCGACTCCGGCCGGGCGATGATCGAGTACCGGGCGGCCCGCCACAGCTCGTCCGGGATCTGGGCGGCCTCGTCCAGGATCAGCAGGTCCACCGACTTGCCCCGCACCTGCTTCTCGCTGGCCGGTACGCACCGGATCGTGCTGCCGTTGGTCAGGGTGACCCGCGAGGCGTTGTCATCCACCACCGACCCCGCCAGCAACGGCGAAGAGGCCAGCCCGGAGATCTCGGCCATCAGATCCTTGGCCGCGTCCTCCCCGGCACTCAGGACCAGCACCCGGTAACCCGCCTGAGTGAACGCCCCGTGCAGAGCGATCACCGCCAGCGTCCTGGACTTACCCGCCTGCCGCCCGCAGCACATCACCCGCGTCCGTGCCGGGCTCAACGCCACCTGCGCCTGGTGAGGCCACAACGGCTCCCCAATCAGCCGTTCGGCGAACACCCGGACGTCCCGCAGTCCGTCAACCATGCTTCACCCCCTTGTCGTCGTTGTCGTTGCCCTCGTGGTCCAAGCCGGACAGCAGCTTGGCCATGTCCACCCCGGCGGCGGCCACGTCCCGCCCCAACCGCGCGGCGCTCAGTGGGTCCAGCCCCAGCCGGGACCGTTCGCGGGCCGCCCGGTTCTCCGCCCGGTGCAGCAGCGCGTAGGCGGCCCGTACGCGCTCGTCTGCCAGGTCCCCGACCCCATCGCCGGACACCTCGGCCAGCCCCTCCTGGTAGGCCATCAGCAACCGGACCTGAGCCTCCGCCCGCGCCCACGCCTCCAGAGCACCCCGCCAACGCGGCTTACCCAGGTAGGCACACTCCGGGTCGGCCAGCACCTCGGCCACCAACTCCCGCGCCACCGGATCGACCTTGCGCAGCGAGTAGACCCCGTGCCTGACCGACAGCTCGTGTCCTGGCTGGAAGGGGGGACGCTGCCCGGGAAACCGGGGCGTCCATCCCTCAGTCATCACGGTCCCCTCCCCAGGTCCATGGAGAACATGGAGTTCTCCCTGAACATGGCGTCGTCATGGCTTCTGAACTGGGCAAACACTGCTGACCCATGAGGACGAGGGCACAGGTAGGGCACCTACGCAAGTGCCACAGCATGTTCTCGCAGCTCAGCGGCTTATGAGGAACCTCGATCAACGAGGACTCGTCTCGTCTCCTCGCGCGCGCGGCATTTCTACCGATCACCCGGACGGCACGCCCCCGCCGCTTCACCCGCCCACGGGTGTTCGGGTGGGACTGACCCCGGCCCTTCCCGACCTCGGAGCGGTGACGGTGGTGACAGAGCCACGATTCGCCCTCGTGACCTGCAAGTTCGTTGTCATTACGGGCGTGGACACTTAGATGACAGAACCAAGAATTCATACCGTGATCTGCGGAAACATCTGTCACCGGCCGGGGAGATGCACCCCGATCCGCCGATGCATCACCGCCGATCCCTTCTGTCAGCCGCTTGTCACCGCTGGCTGGTGACGCCTGCCTGACCAGCTCAGGAGCGGTATCCGACACTTCTGTCACCGTGTCACCACCCCTTCGAGTTGGCCTCGTACCGGGTGGGCTTACGGCCCCCGGTCGAAGGCTCCACCTTGCGGCGGATGTAGCCGTGGTCCTCCAGCAGAGCCAGGACCGCCGTCAAGTCGGCAGCGGTCTTGAACTTGCGGTGCATGCCTCGGTGCGCCTCGCGCTGCGTGAAGTCCTTGCGCTCCCCTATCCACGTCAGGACCGCCTGGGCGTCCTCCAGCCTCGGGTGGGCGCGCATCACGCCGTAGGCGGCCATGGCGTGTTCGGTGTAGTAGCGGGCGAGTTCGATGGCGCGGCTCATGATGACCTCGCTGATCGCGGTCTGCACCCCTTGCGTCGGGTTGTCAGCGAGGTGGAGCAGGCCCGCCAGCCGGACCGTGTGGCCCAGGAGTTTGGCGGCCCACTCCTGGAGGTTCTCCAGGTCTCCCGAACCGCGCCGGAGCCTGGGCTCGATCTCCGCGCGCCACTCGGTGTGCAGCTTCAGCGCCCCAGGCGTCAGGCTGAGGACGGCGGGGTCCGTCCAGTGGGACAGGCCGATGACGAGGCCCATCACGGTGTCGCGGTAGCGGTCCAGCACCTCCTGATCCAGCAGGTCGGGAGAGAGCTTGCGCCACCCCACCATGTCCGGCGGCACGGCGAACAGGACCCGCGCGAGAGCGCCTCGTCCGTGCATCTGCTTCTTGGCGGCGATGTCACGCAGGAGCTGCGGCTGAAGGCAGATACCCATGGTCAGGGCGGGCCGCTCCACGAACTCCTTGCGGCCTCGCCGGTCGATCACCAGCCTGTCCCCGGCATGGCCCTTGAGCACGAGTTCAAGGTTGGGATGACCATTGGTGTAGCGGCCCATGATCACCTCGAAGAACGTGCCCTCCGCGCTGAGGATCGCCAGACGACCTCCTTGCTCGGCCAGCAGCGTCGCGGCGGCTTCGGGGGTGATGTCGTCAGCGCTCAGGCGCGGCAGGACGGGGATCTCCATTTCCTCGGCCATGCCCGCGGCGTCCACCGCCGTCTCGACCTCGTCGGGGTTCTTGGCCTTCTTCCGAGCCGCTTCCGCGCGGGCGAGAGCCTTACGCTTCTCCCGCGCCACCTCCTTGACCTTTTCCTCGACGGTTTCCTTCAGAGCCGTCTCCGCAGCGAACACCGGTCCGAGCATGGACCGGAAGGCGGGCGACTTGCCCGACCCCGGCGGCATGGCGATGGCCACCATGAGGTTCAGCGGCTCACGCCACTGCCCACGAACCTCCACCTCCGCGCGGCCACCCGCAGCAGTGGCCAGCACCGCCAGAGCCAGCCCACCCGGCAGATCCTCGGGAACCTGCACCTCCTCGGCCACACCTCGGACCATCTCGGCGATGTAGTCGGGGAAGACATCGGTGGGGAAAGCCGGAAGCGCCTGACGGGTACCGAGCGGGACGGGCTCCTCCCAGCCTTCGGCGGGAACCACGTCCCCGGCCTCGAAGCCGGGGACGTGGTCCAACGGGTTACTCACTTGCCCTCCTCGACGGCACCGACCACGGCGGGACGCTCGGCGCCCCACCAGACCGGACCGCCCTCGTGGTCACCGCGCGGGCGGACCAGGACCACGAGGCGGCGGGCCTGAAGCTCGGCGTAGGTCGGCTGGCTGGCCGTTCGGCGGACCCGCTCGGCCAGCGCCTTCCACACCTGGGCGATCTCGTGGTGGGCGTGGGTGTAGCCGACCTCCCACCCCGACAGGTGGCCGGCGCGGTAGCCACCGGCGTACATCTGGGCCTCACGCTTGTGCTGGCCGTCGAGGTCGTTGACCAGCTTGCGCATCTCCTCCAGGTCGCCCATCACGCCACCTCCGGCATGGCCAGGGAGCCGGGCTCCCGCAGGAGGCGGTTCAGGGCGGCCAGCTCGTTCATGCGACGGAGCAGGCGGTCACGGTCGCGCGGGTGGAGCCGGGCGAGGAGATGAGCCGTGCCCGGCTTGGCCGTACGGGCTACCCTGGCCTCGTTGTCGTTGAGCTTGCTGGGCGCAGCGACGTTCTGGCGGCCCTGGGAGGTGGAGCTCCCGGGGCCGCACTGCTTCTTAGGCGACGACATCGGCACCGCCGCCCTGATGCTGGTCGAGCCACTTCTCGATGTCCACCCAGCGGTAGCGGATGTGCCTGCCGACCTTGATGTACCTCGGTCCGACACCACGCCAGCGCCACTGGACGAGAGTCTTCTGCGGGATGCCCAGGTAGTCGGCCACCTCCGGAGTCCCGGGGAGTGGGCCACTCGGCTCCTTGATTGAGGTCTTACGGATCGCCATCACCTTTCGTTTGAAACGGATGAATTTCTCTCTCTTCATCCCTAAGGGTCTCGAAAGGCTGGCTTCAAGTCAAGCGAGAGGCTAGGCTTCGCTTCATGAGCAAAACACGAGGTGAAAGCACTCGCGATACCGGCTTGAAGGACAAGCCGCGTCGCTGGTCGAAGGAGGAGTGGCGCAATGCAGTGGCGGAAGCTCCACCGTTCTCCGTCGCCCTGGGCCAGAAGCTCCGGACGGTCCGAGAGAGGAAGGGCTGGACGACGGAGGACATCGCCACATCTGCCCAGGGGTACGGTCTTGGCTGGCACCGCACGACGGTCGGGCAAATCGAGTTGGGCAAGCGCGCTCTAAGCGCCATCGAGCTACTGATGCTGCCCTTTCTGTACGGCGAACCGCTCGTGAAGCTCCTGCCGAGCGAGGTAACCCATCTGACCGACACGACCGCCGCGAATATCAGCTACCTCGTAGCCTTCGCGATCACGGGCGAGGTGTGGGACCAGCCGGGCTCCGGCCCGCTTCACCGGCCTGGACGCTTCCACTTCAAGGGGCAAGAGGAGCGCGTTGGGCGCTTCGTCCAAGCCCTGCTAGACAAGCCCAACCCCTGGCCGCTGGAGGCCGTAGCCGCCCACATCGCTACCCCGGACGAGGCCGAAATGAAGGCCGCGAAGCGTCTGGACACCACCCCGCACTACGTCGCTTATGCGGCCCGCATGACGTGGGGCCACGGCCTTACCGAAGAGCGAGACACCCGGCTCAACCGACGCCCGGACACCCCCGCCGACCGCCGCGCCCTCCAGGCCGCGCGTGGCCACGTCACCCGCGAATTGATCAACGAACTTAACCCCGTAATCCGCAGGCTCGAAGAGCAGCGCACCCCCACCCTCTCCAAGGAGATCTGATGGCCGTCTACGACCGCTGGCACAAGTCCCGCGCCAAGCCCGGCGATCCGACGTGCAAGGAGCACGACAAGCCCCCCACCACCGACCACGGCAAAGGCGAACGCTGGCAGGTCCGCTGGCGTGACGAGCAGGGCGACCAGAAGAAGCGGAACTTCGAGAAGAAGGCCGAAGCCGACGCCTACGACGCCAAGGTCAGGAACGACCTCAAGACCGGCGACTACGTCGATCCCAAGGCGGGCAAGGTCACCTTCCGCCAACGGGGCGACATGTGGCTAGCCTCCGCCACCTTCGGGCAGGCCGTGTCCGACCACATCGCCATGCGGCTCCGGGTCCACATCTACCCGACCTTCGGCCACCTGGAGATGCGCATCCTCGCTAACCAGCCGTCGCTGATCCAGAAGTGGATCAAGAGCCTTCAGGGAAAGCTCGCACCGACCTACATCAAGGTCCTGTTCGCCCACGTCTCCGCCGTCTTCTCCGCCGCCGTGGAGGACAGGGTCATCCCCCGGAATCCATGCCAGGCCAAGGGGATGAAGCTGCCCCCCATCGTCAAGGGCAAGGTCCAGCCCTGGTTGTTCGAGTGGGTGGACGCCATGCGGGCCGCGCTCCCCGAGCGGTACGAGGCTATGACAGACATCGGGGCGGGGCTCGGCCTGCGGCAAGGCGAGATCTTCGGCTTGTCGGTGGATGACGTGGACTTTCTGCGCCGTGTGGTCCACGTGCGGCGACAGGTAAAGGTCATCCGTGGACGGCTGGTCTACGGGCTGCCCAAGGGTGACAAGGAACGGGATGTTCCCCTCCCGGAGTCGGTCGCGCTGCGGTTGTCGGCGCACCTGGCCGCGACTCCTGCCGTGAAAGTCGATCTGCCGTGGGATCGCCTGGACGGCGAGCACAAGCAGCACCGCCTGATCTTCACTACGGTCACGGGCAAGGCGGTCCACCGCGACTACTTCAACGAAACGTTCTGGCGACCCGGCCTCGTCACCGCTGGCGTCGTTCCGCCGCCCGCCAAGGGCGAGAAGCGCAAGTCGTACCGGGAGCACGGTATGCACGCTCTCCGGCATTTCTACGCTTCGGTTCTGCTGGACGGCGGAGAGTCCATCAAGGCCCTGAGCGAGTATCTCGGCCACCATGACCCAGGCTTCACCTTGCGTACCTATACGCACCTGATGCCGTCCAGCGAGGACCGTACTCGCAAGGCCGTCGATGCGGTTTTCGGGGCACACAATTCCCCGGCAAGTGCCCTGATTGTGCCCGCAGCGGGCAACCGGGAAGCTTAACCACAGGTCAGGGCGTTATTAATAGCCTGAAGCGCGACTACCAGCATTTCAGCAAGGGCGGGGGCTGACAGAATATTCGTATGGCGGCGAAAGATGGTGACGGATGGGCCCAATGCGCGCGTGGACACCGGCATTGGGGGGTGCACGGGGCATCGGGGCTGCTGGCCGTACACCATGACGAACAGGGCACCCCGCACGTCCTCATGCAGAAACGCGTGTGGTGGAGCCATCACGGCGGGACGTGGGGCCTGCCCGGCGGCGCCCGCGACAGCCACGAGGACGCGATCGTCAGCGCGCTGCGCGAGGCCCACGAGGAGGCGGCGCTCGGCGCCGACGGCCTGCGGGTGCGCGGCGTCTACCTCGACGACCACGGCGGATGGACGTTTGAGACGGTGATCGCCGAGGCCGGCGCGCTGCTGGACGCGGCGCCCGCCAACTCCGAGAGCTCGGAACTCCTCTGGCTGCCCCTGCCCGAGATCGCCGCCAGGAAGCTGCACCCGGGCTTCGCCGAGACGTGGGACGAGGTCCAGGGCGTGCTCGTCCCCGAGACCGTGGTGCTGGACGTGGCCAACATCGTCGGCGCCCGCGCCGAGCACGGCTGGTGGAACGACCGCCTCGGCGCCGCCACCCGCCTGGTGCGCGACGTGGCCGCCCGCAGCGGCCTCACGCACCCGCTGCTCACGCAGTGGTACCCGCGGATCGTGGCGGTCGTGGAAGGCGCCGCCAGGCAGACGCCGCCCGCCGGCGAGGTCGAGGTGGTCGCGGCCGCCGGCAGCGGCGACGACACCATCGTCGAGCTGGTACGGCAGGCCAGACCGTGGGAACGCTACCGCGTGGTCACCGCCGACCGGGGCCTCAAGGAACGCGTGGCAGCCCTCGGCGCCGAGACGTCCGGACCCCGATGGCTGCTCTCCCAGCTCAGCTCATAGCCGGGCGACCCCACGCTCCTCCTCCCGTACGGCGGAGGCCACCAGTTCACCGATGCGCGGGTAGGACTCCCCGGCCCGCGCCGCACTCACCACATCCGCCCAGATTTCCCCCGACGCCCGATAAATCCGGGCAGCGGCATCCTCCCCCCACCTCAGCCAGGAACTCCGCGAACAGCGGCCGCGACGCCGCCGGAGCCGTGTATTCCACGTCCAGGCACGCCGCCAACCGCCCCAGCGCCACCTCGGCGTCGGTGAACCGGCGCGTCCAGCCCTGCTTGGTCGAGGTGTCGCCGAGCTGGTCGGCCAGCTTGCGCATGCCCGACAGCCCGAAGTTGACGTCGAAGTTGTTGCCCAGCACCGGCCCGGTCAGCCTGGCCGCCGTCTCCTTGACCGCCCCAGCGACGTCCGGCCGCCCGCCGCCGGTCCCGGTGATCTCGATGAGCTGGTGGCGCTCCTTCTTGGCCGCCGACCAGGCGTCGAGGAACGCCTCCAGCGGCAGGTCGCCGTCGCCGAGCCGTACCCGGTCGCCGTCGAGGCCGAGCACGTCCACGTCGATGGGCTCGGGGAAAGGAAAGTCTGGCCGCCAGGGCAGCCGGTGCCGGTCCACCCGGCAGACCACCCGGTGCCCGGCGCCGAGCGCCGCCCGCAGGTTCCGCTCGGCCACCTTGGCCGAGCCGGTGTGGCGGATCTCATGCTGCACCCCCGCCCGGTCCAGGGCTCGCGCGACCATCGGCTCCGGGTGCGCTTGGGCGATGATCGACAGGTGCGGCGGCTCACCGGAGTACTCGAAGACGAAGTACATGAAGCCGATCCCGCCGCCGAGGCCGAACCACATGGCCTCGGACAGCTCCTCGCCGAGCACGCGGCGCAGCAGCGCCGCCTCATAGTGGGTCATGTGCCCTCACCGGGTGGAAGACGGCCCTGAGGCCCGTGATGTCGAGAACACGCTGCAGGATGCCGTGCACGCCGCTCAGCCGCATGGTCCCGCCGAGCGCGGTCAGGTGCCGGTGGTGCTCGACCAGCACCCACAACCCGCTGGAGTCGCAGAAGTCGAGCAGCGCAACGTCCAGCACGAGCCCGTGGCAGCCGTCATCGGACAGCTCCACGAGCCGCTGTTTCAGCCGGGGGGCCGACAGCTTGTCGAGATCCCCCTCAAGACGCACGATGGCGTCCCTACCGGCGCGTTCGACCGCGACCCTGAGATCCACCCACCGAACTTACCGCGAGCGTCAGGACCGGAACAGCCGCTAAGGTGGTGTGCGCACTGGAGGGTTCGCATAGTGGACGAGTGCAGCCGCCTTGAAAGCGGCCAGGCCAGCGATGGTCTCGTGGGTTCGAATCCCACACCCTCCGCTCACTCCTGGCCGGCGAAGCCGTCCCCCACGCTGGCCGCCAGCTGGAGATAAGACTCCCTGGTCGCCTCCTGCAGCCGGTCCAGGTCGATCTCCGCGCCCTCCTCCAGATGCGGGTCGTACGGCACGCGGACCACCGCCCGGCACCGTGCCGCGAAATGGGCCTCCAGCTTCTTGATGTCGACGGCCGACTTCGAGCGCGGCCGTACGCTGCAGAGCACCACGGTGGCGTCCCTGACCAGGTCGCCGTAGTGGTGCGCCTCCAGCCAGTCGAGCGTCGCCGACGCGGCCCTGGCGCCGTCCACGGAGGGCGAGCTGACCAGCACGATCTGGTCGGCCAGGCCCAGGACGCCGCCCATGGCCGAGTGGAGCAGGCCGGTGCCGCAGTCGGTGATGCAGATCGAGTAGAAGTTCTCCAGCACCTGGGCCGCGGCCTGGTAGTCGGCGCCGCTGAACGCCTCGGAGACCGACGGGTCGCGGTCGGAGGCGAGCACCTCCAGCCGGGAGGGCGCCTGCGAGGTGAAGGCCCTGATGTCCACATAGCGCTTGACCTGGTCGCGCTCGTTCAGCAGGTCCCGCACGGTCGCGGAGGTCTCCAGCTCCAGCTTGTCCGACAGCGTGCCGCGGTCGGGGTTGGCGTCCACGGCGATCACCCGGTCACCGCGCACCTGCGCCAGCGTCGCGCCCAGCCCGACCGTGGTCGTGGTCTTGCCGACCCCGCCCTTCAGACTCAGTACGGCGACGCGGTGGTGACCGGTGGCCACCGGCGTGCGGGCCCGGTTGAGCAGCTCGCGGCGGCGGCGCACCTCGGCCGGCTCGCCGGGCTTGATCCAGCCGCCGGAAGCCTTGTACACCAGCCTGCGCCAGCCCTTGGACGGCGCGTTGCGGCGGCCGCGCAGCAGCGACTCAGGGTCGAGGCTGTCGGCGGTGGGACGGCCGGTGACCGGCGGGCGCGGCGGCGAGGTGAACACCGGCACGGGCGCGGCCCGGCGTCGCGCCGCGGGCCGCTCGGAGGCGGGCCGCACGGTCGGCTCGGGACGGACGGCGGGTTCGGGCCGGACGCCAGGCTCAGTGCGAGCTGCTTCAGCGCGGGCGGACTCAGCGCGGGCGCCCTCAGCGCGAGCTGCTTCAGCGCGGGCGGGCTCGGTGCGGGCAGCGGGCTCGGTGCGCGCGTGCTCGGAACGGGCGGGCTCCGGGCGCTCGAAGCCCCGGTCGGCGGGCTGCGGCCGCTCGGTGAAGGAGCGCTCGTCGAAGGGCCGCTCGTTGAAGGGCTGCCGCGGCTCGGCGGGCTGCTGCTCCGGGGCCGGCCGCTCGGTGGCGGGCCGGTCGGGGGGCTGGCCGAACGGGTCGTTGCGCGGCGACCAGTCGGGCTTGAACGCCTCGAAGCGCTTCTGCAGCCGCTCCTCTTCCGCCGCGTCCTCGGGGATCTCCGGCGGGTCCGTCTCGGGCAGGTCCACGGCGGCGCGGGAACGTTCGAAGTCGAGGGGAAGGTCCTGCGTGAAGGGACTGTCGAAGTCCTTGTCGAAGGCGGACTTCGGCTCGTCGAACGCGGGCTTGGGCAGGTCGAACGCGGACCTGGACCACTCGGGCGGCTTCGGCCACGGGTTGTCGGGCTGGGTGTCGGCCTCGGAGTATTCAGCCTTGGGCGGCGTCTCCTCCTCCGCCGGGGCGGGAGCCGGGGAAGGCGTGTAGCTGTCGGTGTCGTCCGGCCTCGGCAGCGGCTTCAGCGGCGCCAGGAAGCTCTCGGCCTCGTCGGTCACCGACCCGACCGCCTCCTTGCCCGGCGGGGCCTCTTCACCCAGCCACTCGGCGGCCTCGCTCTCGGTGGCGGGCAGCTCTTCCGCGGCGGCGGAGCCATACACGGAGTCGACGGCGGCGCGGAACAGCGGCGGGGTCGGCGTCTCCTGCGCGGACGGCACCGACAGCCATGGGTCCTTCGGGTACGGCGAAGCCGCGGCCTCGGCGGTGGCGCTCACAGCCACCGGCGCCTCTTCCGTTTCCTTGATGGCGTCGAGCCAGGCCAGCTGCTCTTCGAGAGATTCTTCGCGATCGTGCCTTGCCACCGTGTTCCCCCTCGGGTGGGTCTAAAGGGGCAGCAAATACATTGCAGGTTAACGTCAAGCGTCGCGCCGGACGGCGGCAACCCTCAACTTCTTTGCCCGGCACCCGCTCTCAGAGGCTCGGCGGAGCGCCACGCGCCTATCTTGGTCAGCATGCGAGCGATTGTGATCTCCAAGAACGGCGCGCCTGAGGTTCTGGAGTGGCGCGAGGTGCCGGATCTCCGCCCCGGGCGGGGAGAAGTGCTCATCGACGTGGCCGCCTCGGCGGTGAACAGGGCGGACGTCCTCCAGCGGCTCGGCTTCTACAACCCGCCTCCCGGCGACTCGGAGTATCCGGGCCTGGAGTGCTCGGGCGTCGTGGCCGAGGTCGGCGCGGACGTGGAGCACTTCCAGGTCGGCGACCGAGTCTGCGCGCTGCTCGGCGGCGGCGGATATGCCGAACAGGTGACAGTGCCGTGGCAGCAGGTGATGCCGGTGCCCGACAACGTCTCCCTGACCGAAGCGGCCGCGCTGCCCGAAGTGGCCTGCACGGTGTGGTCGAACGTGTTCATGACCGCGCGGCTGCGGCGCTCGGACACCCTGCTGGTGCACGGCGGGGCCAGCGGCGTGGGGACGATGGCGATCCAGCTGGCGAAGGCGTTCGGGTCGCGGGTGATCGCGACCGCCGGCACCGCGGAGAAGCTGGCGCGGCTCAGGGAGCTGGGCGCCGACGAGGTGATCAACTACCGGGAGGAGGACTTCGCCGAGAAGGCGGAGGCCGACGTGATCCTGGACATCATGGGCGCAAAGTATCTGTCCCGAAATATCAAAGCTTTGCGGACGGGTGGGCGGCTCGTGATCATCGGCCTGCAGGGCGGGATCTCGGCCGAGCTCGATCTGCGGATGCTGCTCAACAAGCGCGCGGCCGTACACGGAACCACGCTGCGCTCGCGCCCCACAGACGAGAAGGGCGTCATCGTGCGCGGGGTCGTCGACAACGTGTGGCCGCTGGTCAGCGCGGGTGCGGTGCGGCCGGTGATCTACGCGGAGGTGCCGCTCGCCGAGGCCGCGCGGGCGCACGAAATGCTCGATTCCGGGGAACACGTCGGCAAGATCCTGCTAGTACGGTGAGACGTATGAATGCTGAGGAGAACAACACCCCCCACATCGTGGTGGTCGGGCCTGACTTCCAGGGGCAGCAGGGCGACGGCGGCGAAGAAGAGCGCTCGGTGGCGGGCCTGGTCGAGCAGCCCGCGAAGGTGATGCGCATCGGCAGCATGATCCGCCAGCTTCTCGAGGAGGTCCGCGCGGCTCCCCTCGACGAGGCCAGCCGCAAGCGGTTGAAGGAGATCCACGAGTCCTCCATAAAGGAGCTTGAGGACGGCCTCGCCCCCGAGCTGGTCAACGAGCTGGAGCGGTTGTCGCTGCCGTTCACCGAGGACAACGGCGCCCCGCCCAGCGAGGCCGAGCTGCGGATCGCGCACGCCCAGCTGGTCGGCTGGCTGGAAGGGCTCTTCCACGGCATCCAGACGACGCTGTTCGCCCAGCAGATGGCGGCCAGGGCCCAGCTGGAGCAGATGCGCAGGGCGCTGCCCGGAGTGCCGCAGGACGGCCAGCAGCAGCCCGGCGGCTCCGGCCCCTACCTGTAGAGCTCTTCGAGCACGCGGGCGACGCCGTCCTCGTCGTTGGCCTCGGTCGTCTGGCCGACCACGGCCAGCACGTCGCGATGCGCGTTGGCCACCGCGTACGACCTGCCCGCCCACGCGAGCATGGGCAGGTCGTTCGGCATGTCACCGAACGCCACGGCGTCCTCGGGGCCGATGCCGTGCCGCCTGGCCAGCGCCGCCAGCGCGGTGGCCTTCGTGATGCCGTGCGCGCTCATCTCGACCAGCGCGCTGCGGCTGGAGTGGGTGGCGGTCACCAGATGCCCCACGAGCTCGTGCACGGCCCCGTGAAGCCCGTCCGGGTCCATCTCCGGGTGCAGGGCGAGCAGCTTGGCGCACGGCCGCGAGGTGAGGATCCCCGGCGCGACGCCGCTGCCGCGGCCGCTCCTTCGGTCCAGCCCGCCGAGCCGGAAATCTGACTCGTGCGCAAAACCACCTTCGTACTCGACCGAAAATGCCAGTCCGGGGATGTTCGCTCTTAGCTGATCCACGACCTCCACGAGCACGTCGGCCTGGATCAGGTGGGATTCAAGAATCTGTTCGGTGTGGAGATCGTAGACAAGCGCCCCGTTCGCGCAGATCGCCACCCCGCGGTGCCCGACCACCTCGGCCACCTCCCTCATCCACCGAGGCGGGCGGCCCGTGACGAGTACCAGCACAGCCCCGGATTCCTCTACCCTGGCGAAGGCAGCAGCGGTTCGGGAAGAGACCGTTCCATCGGAGCGCAGGGCGGTTCCGTCGAGGTCGGTGGCCACAAGGCGAGGGGTGTTCATAACGGGTTCCAGTTTGCCCGGTGATGCCGTCCAACAGAAATCTTCCTAGCGAGGGGAACACCAAGGCGGTGGAATGGTGTTAGATGTGATGGCGTTGTATTAGCTGATCCCGTAGTGAAAACCAGCATGACTTTGTCTGAGCCACCCCGGGTTGCTGCTGTACGACACACCGGGACCCATGAGGTGTGGGTCCCATAGATTCACATCCTGAGGGAGAGCTTTTATGGCTCAGGGAACCGTCAAGTGGTTCAACGCTGAAAAGGGCTTCGGCTTCATCGCTCCGGACGGCGGTGCACCGGACGTGTTCGTGCACTTCTCCGAGATCCAGGGCAACGGCTACCGCAGCCTCGAAGACGGCCAGCGGGTCGAGTTCGAGATCACGCAGGGACAGAAGGGGCCGCAGGCTTCTGCCGTCCGCGCCATCTGATCTGAAGTAAGCGAAGTAGGGCGGGGTTCGCTTCCAGCGGACCTCGCCCTTTCCGCTGTCCAGGCTCCGGGTCACCGGTAGATCAGCCCCGACAGCCGCCAGGCCAGCGCCCGGCGGAACGGGGGCAGGGTGGCCAGCAGCCGCAGCACCACGTTCCTGACCGGCCGCAGCGCCCGGCTCATCGTCGCCAGGCGGGTCAGCCGGCCGGCGAAGGCCACGACCTGCTGGGCGACCGGGCGGCGGGCCGCCGCGTAGGCGTCCAGGGGCGCCTCGTGCCCGGTCTTGAGCGTCTCCGCCAGGGCCGTACCGAGCTCCACGGCGTCCTGAATGCCGGTGTTCATCCCCTGACCGCCCGCCGGGCTGTGCACGTGCGCCGCGTCCCCAGCCAGCAGGACCCTGCCGCTTCTATAGGCGTCCGCGACCCTGTGGTGGACCCTGAAGCGCGAACCCCACACGACCTCGCTCACCACGACCTTCCGGCGCCGCGGGCCGCGCTCGTCCAGCAGGCGCTGCACATAGGCCACGTCGGGCTCCTGGGGCGCCTCGTCGACCGTGGCCACGATCCTGAACGTCCCGTCGGGCAACGGCGCCACCACGACCAGCCCGGCCGGCGAGAAGTAGAGCACGACCTCCTCGCTGGGCACGCCGCCGCTGAGCCGTACATCCGCCAGCGAGAACGACTCCGGGTAGGAAGCGCCGCTGAACCCGATCCCGGTCTGCTCCCTGACCGTGCTGTGCATGCCGTCGGCGCCGACCACATAACGGGCGCGCACGCTGCTTCCGTCGGCGAAGACCGCCGTCGCCCCCGCGCCGTCCTGGCTGAGCCCTGTCAGCGTGTACGGCCTCGCCACCCGCCCGCCCAGCGCGACCAGCCGGTCCAGCAGGATCCGCTCGGTCTCCGCCTGGGAGATCATCAGCGTGTACGGGTAGTCCGTCGGCAGGTTCCCGAACGGAACCGGCACCAGCACCCGGTCCCCGTCCCTGATCGTGAAGCGCTTGGCGTGGATGCCCCGCTCGACCATGGGCCCGGTGACGCCGAGCGGCTCGAGCTGCTCCAGGGTGCGGGCGTGCACGACGGCGGCGCGGGAAGTGTTGCCGCCCTCGGCCTGGTTGTCCACGACGGTGACGTCGAGGCCCTTGAGCGTGAGCGAGATCGCCAGCGTGAGGCCGGTGGGGCCGGCGCCGATGACCAGGACGTCGGTGGCGGTGGGAAGCATCTCGTTCTCCTCTTTGTCAACGCTTGTTGGCATCAGTCTGCGCCCGGCGTGCTGGCGATGTCAACACTTGTTGGCCTACAATCGTTGACATGAGAAGGAGCTCCGCGGACACCAAGGCCGTCATCCTGGCCGCGGCCAGGGAACGCTTCGCCGCCGACGGCTACGAGAAGGCCACGATCCGGTCAATCGCCGGTGACGCCGGGATCGATCCGGCGATGGTGATGCGCTACTTCGGCAACAAGGAGAAGTTGTTCGCCGCCGCCGCACACATCGACCTGAAATTTCCGGACTTCTCGGCTGTGCCGCGGGACCAGATCGGCGCCCGGCTCGTAGCCCACTTCCTCGGCCTGTGGGAGCACAACGAGGCCCTCCAGGTGCTCCTGCGCACCGGCGTCACGAACGAGGCGGCCGCCGAACGCATGCGCGACATCTTCGCCACCCAGCTGGCCCCCGTCATAGCCACCCTGACCGGCCCCGACCAGGCCCCCATCCGCGCCGGTTTGGCCGCCTCCCAGATCCTGGGGCTGGCCCTCGCCCGATACATCCTGAAATTTCCACCCATCGTGGCCATGCCCCGCGACGACCTCATCCACTGGATAGCCCCCACCATCCAGCGCTACCTCTGCGACTGACCCCGCGGCCGCCCTCCCCACACGACGCGCCCCGGCCCAGCGGCACCCTCGGGGCGACCCACACGTGAGGCACGCCCGCGCGGACACCCCGTCAGGCGCGCCCGATCCGTCAGCGTCACGAGAGCCTCGGCCTGAGGCGCTCAGGGCGGGCGTAGGGGATCGCCAACCGGCCGAATGCTCAGAGGCCGGCGGACAGGACGCTGGGCAGGCGAGGAGGGCAGAGGGGGCCGAGGGCGGGCCGAGGGCGGGCCGGGGGCGGGCCGGGGGCGGGCCGGGGGCGGGCCGGGGGGCTGCGAGGAGGGCGGCGAGGGCGATCGGGAGAGGCGGGCTGGAAGGGGTGGCCGGAGTGGCTGGGAGGGGGGCTGGGGGAGGTTTGGGGTGGGTGGGGGCGTTACGGGGGGATCACGACTGTGACTCGAAGCTCTTGCCGGCCGAACAACCGCAAATCCGGAGCCGTCGATGAGTGCATGAGGTACGCGTGGCTGTGCCATCCCGCGACGCTCGTCGCCGCGTTGCTGTTACTCGTCAACGACCACCTGCTCAAGCAGGCCTGGCCGGGGTTCGTCACCGGCAAGCTGAGCGACGTCGCCGGGCTGGTCGTCGCCGCTCCCCTGCTGTCCCTCCTGCTGCTGCGCAAGGCGGACCTGGCGGCCACCCTGCTCACCGGTGCGCTGTTCACCCTCGTGAAAACCACCGAGACGGGCGCGGAGGCCGCCTCCCTTGCCTGGAGCTTCGTCGCGGGGCCCTCGCATGTTCTGGCCGATCCCAGCGACCTCCTGGCCCTGCCCGCGCTCGGGCTGGCGTGGTGGATCAGGAAGCACGAGGCGCCCCGGAGGTGGCTGGCGGTGGTGGGGGTGCCGCTGGCCGTACTGGCCGTGACCGCCACCAGCGCGGTGGAGAGTCCGCCCGCGGCGGACGTGGTGCGGGTCGACGGCGAGCGGATCACGGTGACGGGGACCTGGGCGTCCGGCAACGTCTCCACGGACGGCGGGCGCACCTGGCGGCTCGCGCCCGACAACGCCCATGACACGAAGGGGCAGAGGTCGATGTGCGTGCCGCGGGAGCCGCGGCGCTGCTACTGGGTGCGCGGCGACGGCGTCAGGGTCATGCAGTCGGACGATGCCAGCGTGACCTGGCAACCGTCGTGGGAGCTCTCCCCCGGACGGCTCGAAATACTCGAACGGGCCTATGGCGAGCGGGTGTCCTCGGTGTCGCTGGCGGTTCAGGCGACGGCGCGGGGTCACGTGGTCGTCGTGGCGAACGGGCGGGACGGCGTGGCCGTACGGGATGAGAGCGGGCGGTGGACGCGGCTCGGGTACGACCCGTCGGGAGAGCTGACCGTGCGGGCCGCCACGGCGGTGGACGGCGGTGCGGAGGTCTCCGGCGAGCTCGCCGTCGCGCTGCTGGCCGGGCTGTGGGTGACCGTGACGGGGCTCATGGTCGCGGCCAGGGGCAGGCGCAGGATCGCCACCCACTGGGTCGCGCCCGCACTGGCGACCATGGGCGTGCTGCCTTACCTGTTGCTCGATCCGGAGGAGGGCGGCGTCCCCGCTCTGCTGTGGCTGGCCGGTGGGCCGCTCCTGCTCGCCGCGGTCGTGCTCGCGATCGTGGAGTCGGTCCTCGCGAAGATCCCCTCCACCGCACTCTGGCGGGCCCTGGGCACGGGGGTGCTGGTCGCGCTGGGCATCGCGGCGCCGTTCCGTGGGTGGGCGTTCGGGTGGCCCGACTCCTATGACGTGGCGCTCGCCATGGCCGCGTTCTTCGCCGTCGCCATCGGCGCCCTCGGGCTGACCCTGGTACGGCGGAGCGTCCGCGACCCCGCCGAGCGGACATGAGGCGCGCCTGGTTATGCCACCCGGCGACGCTCGCCTCGGCACTGGTCCTGCTGATCAACGACCACGTGCTCAAGGCGGCCTGGCCCGGCCTCGTGACCGGGAAACTGAGCGACGTCGCCGGGCTGGTGGTGGCCGCGCCGCTGGTGTCCCTGCTGTTCGCGCGCCGGGCGGATCTGGCCGCGACGGTGCTCACCGGGGTGGTGTTCACGCTGGTGAAGACGACCGGGGCGGGCGCGGAGCTGGCGTCGGCTGCCTGGACGCTGGTCGCCGGACCATCGCGGGTGCTCGCCGACCCCACCGACCTGCTGGCCCTGCCCGCGCTCGGGCTGGCGTGGTGGATCAGGAAGCACGAGGCGCCCCGGAGGTGGTCGGCGGTGGTGGGGGTGCCGCTGGCCGTACTGGCGGTGGCGGCCACCGGGCCGGCGGGCGGGCCGCCCTCCGCCGAGAACGTCTACCTGGACGGCGGCCACATCGTGGTCACGGGTCGCTGGACCTTCGGCACGGTCTCCTCTGACGGCGGGCGGACCTGGCGTGCGGTGACCGGGAACGGGACAACCCCCAAGCCCCAGATCCTCGCGCCGCGGACCTCCGTCTGCGGCGCGGAGTTCTGCTACCGGATCGCCCCCGGCCGGCTCAAGGTCGAGCGGTCGGCCGACGGGGAAAGAACGTGGACGTCCGCATGGGAGGTGTCACCCGGGCGTACGGAGTGGCTGAAGCGGGGTCACGTCGGCGACGGGCGTCCCCGGGACCCGCGCTCGCTCGCCCTCGCCCTCCAGGAACGCCCGGACGGCCACGTGGTCGTCGTCGCCAACGGCCGGGACGGCATCGTGGTCCGCGACACCGGCGGCACCTGGCGACGCCACGGCTACGGCGCCGACGGCGGCCTGAGCACCGGCGAGGCCACTCCGCTGACCGGGCCGGGCGAGCGGGTGGACGGCGAGATGCGCGTGGCCGTCCTGGCGGGGCTGTGGATGTTGCTCGCGGGCCTGGTGGCCGTGACGCCGGAGGTGGTCAGCTCCGGCCGGGTCATCCTGAGCTGCGGGCTGATCGGGGTGCTGCTCCTGCTGCCGTGGCGGTATGAGGAGTTCTTCGGCTACTACTCGCCGTTCAACCTGCCCGGCGTCGTGGGCGCGGCGGTGGGGGTGAACGGCGGGACCCTACTGGGCATCACGCTGGTGATTGCGGCGCTGGCCACCTGGCGGGAAGGCGCCGCGGTCGACTCGGTGCGGGAAGCGCTGTACGTGGCCGTGCTGGTCTCGGCCGGGGTGGCGCTGCCGTTCCGTGGCTGGAGCGCGGGCTGGCCGGACGGCTACACGGCGGCGCTCGTCCTCGCGGGGCTCTTCGGCCTCGGCATCGGCGCGGCCGGGCTGGTGATCTTGCGGCGGAACGCGGTCCGGCGTTCCGCCGCGATCGGTTACTTGGCCGGCTCCAGCACGTCCAGCCCCAGGTAGGGGCGGAGCGCCTTGGGAACCACCACGGAGCCGTCGGCCTGCTGGTGGTTCTCCAGGATGGCCACGATCCAGCGGGTCGTGGCCAGCGTGCCGTTGAGGGTCGCGACGTGCTGCGGCTTGCCGTCCTTGTCACGGAAACGGACCGCCAGGCGGCGCGACTGGAACTCGGTGCAGTTGGAGGTCGAGGTCAGCTCGCGGTAGCGGCCCTGGGACGGGATCCAGGCCTCGCAGTCGAACTTGCGCGCCGCCGACATGCCCAGGTCGCCCGCGGCGGTGTCGATGATGCGGTACGGCACCTCGATCTTGGCCAGCATCTCCTTCTCCCAGGCCAGCAGGCGCTGGTGCTCGGCAGCGGCGTCCTCCGGGCGGACATAGGTGAACATCTCCACCTTGTCGAACTGGTGGACCCGGATGATGCCGCGCGTGTCCTTGCCGTAGGAGCCCGCCTCGCGCCGGAAGCACGACGACCAGCCCGCATAACGAAGGGGCAGCTCGGCGCCGTCGAGGATCTCGTTGGCGTGGTAGCCGGCGAGCGCGACCTCCGAGGTGCCGACGAGGTAGAGGTCGTCGTCGGGCAGCCGGTAGATCTCCTTGTCGTGCGCGACGTGGAAACCCGTGCCCGCCATCGTCTCCGGACGCACCAGGACCGGGGTGATCATCGCGGTGAACCCGGCCTCGATCGCGTGCTGCATGCCCATGTTGAGCAGAGCAAGCTGCAGGCGGGCGCCGACGCCCTTCAGGAAGAAGAACCGCGAACCCGACACCTTGGCGCCGCGCTCCATGTCGATGGCGTCGAGCGCCTCGCCGAGCTCCAGGTGGTCCTTGGGCTCGAAGTCGAACACCCGCGGCTCGCCGATCGTCTCCAGCACGACGAAGTCGTCCTCGCCACCGTGCGGAGCCGCCTCCTCCACGATGTTGGGCACCGCGTGGGCCATCTCGTCGAGCTCGGCACCCAGTTGCTCGGCCTCGACCTCGGCGGCCTTGACCTGCGCGGCGAGCTCCTTGGCCCGCTGCAGCAGCGCCTGCTTCTCCTCGCCCTGCGCCTTGGACACGGACTTGCCCATGGACTTCTGCTCGGCGCGCATGGTCTCGAACGAGGTCAGCGCGGATCGCCGCCGCTCGTCAAGGGCCAGCAGCTTGTCGACGATCGAGTCGTCCTCGCCCCGGGCGCGCTGCGACGCTCGCAGCCGCTCAGGGTCCTCCCGAAGTGTCCGCAGGTCAATCACAGGCCAAGCGTACTCGGTCCCCCAGTTGCGGCAGGACCAAATAAAACCACCGCCCCCAACCCACTAACCGGCCGACGTGGGCCGTTGCGGCGGGCAGCCCGTCCGACGGGAGAAGCGACCCTCACGATCGGCGGTCACCTACGTCGGCGGGTGGCGGTGGTGCGGCTTGCCGTAATGGAAAAAGGGCTTGTAACGGAAAGAAGGGCTTGTGACAGAACAAGCACTCACAATCCACCGCGACGGATCTGGGCTAGCCACGTGGTGGCCTCGGTGAAGGCGGCGTCGGTGGTGGCGGGCTTGATCTGGGTGGTGATGCCGTCGGCGCGCGGGTAGCTGCCGAGGAAGCGGACCTCGCCGCAGATCCGGTGCAGTCCAGAGATGGCCTCGCCGACGCGCGCGTCGGCCACGTGCCCCTCGAAGTCGAAGTGGAAGAAGTAGCGGCCGATCCCGTCGCCGGTGGGCCGCGACTCGATCCGGGTCAGGTTGACCCCGCGCACCGAGAACTCGGTCAGCATCTCCAGCAGCGCGCCCGGGTGGTCGTCGGCCAGGAAGACCACGAGCGTGGTGCGGTCGGAGCCGGTGGGCTCCGGCAGCGTGCCGGGGCGGGCGACGCGGACGAACCTGGTCACCGTGTCGGTCCGGTCGCCGATGTTGGCGGCGATCTCGACCAGGCCGTAGTGCTCTCCGGCGATGCGGGCGGCGATCGCGGCGTCGTACGGCGAGCCGGGCAGCGACACCTCCTGGGCCGCGGCGGCCGTCGAAGGGGCGGAGACCACGAAGGCGTCGGGAAGTTCGCGGTTGATGTAGCCGCGGCACTGCGTGATGGCGGCCGGGTGGGTGTAGACGCGCTTGATGTGCACCATCTCGGTGTCGGGCCGGGCCAGCAGCGAGAACTGCACGGGCAGCAGCAACTCGGCGGTGATCAGCAGCGGCTCGCCCCACGCGAACTCGTCGAGGGTGGTGGTGATGCCGCCCTCCAGCGAGTTTTCCAGCGGGACGACCGCGCCGTCGGCCTCACCGGACCGTACGGCGTTGAGCGCGGCACCGACGGTGGCGCAGGGCATGCGGTCGGCGTCGGGCTCCATGAGCCGCAGGGCTTCCTCGGTGAAGGTGCCCTCGGGTCCGAGATAGGCGATTCTGGGCATGACACCAGAGTAACCAGCTCAGCGGCGTGCCATCTGTGGTTCTATCTCCGGGCCGAGTCCGAGTCTGGCCGCGCGCACCGCCTCCTCCTCTTCCGGGGCCAGCGGCGTCTGCCCCTTTCCGCCCACGACCGGCCGCACGTACGTGCGGGTCTCGGAGCGGCCGTTGATCGAGGTGAGGACGATGCCGTCGCCCAGGCCGTTGATCATCGCGATCGAGAACGAGAGCCTGCCGGTCATCTCCTCAAGGGCGTCGTAGCGGTAGACGGCGACGTCGCGGATCGCCTTGAGGTCGCCGCCCATGGTGCTGACGGTGGACTGCCTGGCCAGCATCTGCTGGCAGTCCTGCACGGCCAGCCTGGCCTGCTTGAGGGCGACGTAGCCGATGACGACGCCGCTGACGCCCGCGAGGACGCCGATCATGACCCATACGGTAACGAGCACAACACATAGGGTAATCAGTTGCCCAAGATCCCGCGGCGTTTGGGCAACCAGGCGGCCAGGAGCCAGACGAGCGCGATCGCGCCCAGCCCGTATCCGTTCTGCACGATCTTGCCCAGGACCGGGCTGAGGACGGGGATCTCCAGCGCCTTGAGCGAGACGCCCCACCAGGGGACCGGGACGACGTAGTACACCCAGACCCCGGCCGCCACCCACAGCCTGACCCGGTCGCGCCCGTCGCCGACGATCGCGCCCAGCACGACGACGACCCAGGCCAGGTGGTGGATCCAGGCGACCGGCGACAGCAGCACCGCCATCAGGCCGGTGAGGGCGACCGCGGTGACCATGTCCTTCGCCTGGTACGCCCGGTAGGCGCCGCGGAAGCCGTACCAGCCGATGAAGGCGATGATCGCCACCCAGATCGCGGACGTCAGCAGGTCGGGCAGGTATAGCCGGATGAGCATGCCGCGCACGGACTGGTTGGTGGTGGCGGCGTTGGAGCCCAGGCGTTCGGGGTCGAGCAGCGCGGAGAACCAGAACTGGGCCGCGTCCTGCGGGATGACGGCGAAGGGCAGCACCGTGAGCAGCGCGGCGACGAAGCAGGCCATCCAGAACGTGCGCCACTGCCGGGTGATCAGCAGGTAGATCAGGAAGACGCCGGGCGTGAGCTTGACCGCGGTGGCCAGGCCGATGAGGAAGCCGCGCGGCCACTTCGGCCGGACCGCCAGCAGGTCGGCCACGCACAACGCCACCAGCAGGATGTCCACCTGCCCGAAGCGCACCTGGTCGCGGATGGGCATCAGGTAGGTGCAGCAGACCATGGCCAGCGCGAACAGCAGCGGCTTCCTGTCCGTCTCCGCCTGCTTGAAGGAGAACCAGACGGTCACGGCGAGGGCCGCGAAGACGCCGATCGTCCACACCCACTGCGCGGTGGTCCACGACATCATCGCCAGCGGTACGGCCAGCAGCGCCGCGATCGGCGGATAGGTGAACGGCAGCAGCTGCGGCGCGGGCGTGAAGAACTCGTAGACCGGCCGCCCCTCCCGGATCATCTCGCCACCGGTGCGGTAGACGTCGAGGTCGACCAGCCGCTGGTCGTCGGGGTTGGTCAGCCAGTAGTCGACCAGCGGCCACGCCGCCAGCACGACCAGCGCCACCGCCGGCAACCACGTCCACCACTGCCGCTTGCCACCTGTCACGGTCTGGCACGTTACCGTGGCTCCAGTCGATCGAGGACGCACACTGCGGGGGTTGCGCTCATGGCACGTCGGTTCCTGGCGGCTCTGATGCTGGGCGCCGTCCTGGCCTGCGTCCTCGGCGCCGGTACGGCTTCCGCCGCCCCCAAGGGCAGGGTCGTGCTGCTGGGCGTGCCCGGTCTGGAATGGGGTGACCTCCACCCGTCGCGTACCCCCAACCTGTGGAAGCTGGTGGCCGAGGGCGGCTCCGCCTCGATGTCGACCCGTGCTGTGCCACCGCCGGACCGCGGCGTCACCTGCACGGTCGCGGGCTGGCTGACGGTCTCGGCCGGGCAGCGCTCCGGCACCGCGGGCAAGGGCTGCGCCCCGATGCCGCGGCCGGAGCCGGACGGCGCGGGCGCCCGGGTCCCGGGCTGGGAGTCGCTGGCCGCCTACCAGTCCGGCACCGGGTACAACGCGGTGCCCGGGACGCTGGGCCAGCTCGTCGCCGACTCGGGCGGCGTCGTGGGGGCCGTGGGTCCCGGTGCGGCGCTGGCTGCCGCCGACAAGAACGGCCGGATCCAGAAATATGCGGACAACGTGGAGGGGCTGGGCGACCTGACCGGCTACGCCCTGGTCGTCTTCGAGGCCGACGCTCTGGCCGCCGCCTGGGCCCGCATGCCCCAGGACGAGGCCGGGGTGCCCGCCGGGCTCCCCGCCGAGCAGCGCGCGGCCGCCGCGGCCGAGGCCGACAAGCGGGTGGGCACGTTGCTGGCCCGGGTTCCCCAGGGGAGCACGGTCCTGGTGGGCGGCATCTCCGACACCTCCCCGGCCGCCCATCTCCACGTGGCCATGGCCGCCGGGCCTTCTCCCGGCGGCCCGCCGTACCGTCGTGGCTTCCTCACCGCGGCCTCGACGCGGCAGGACGCGCTCGTCACCATCACCGACCTGACCGCCACCGCGATCGGCGCGCTGGGTCTTGAGGCGCCCCGCGCGGTCGTCGGGCGGGCCTGGAGCGACGGCGGCGACGCGCCCGCGACCACCGAGGAGACCGTCACCCAGCTGGCCGACGCCGATCTGGCCAGCCAGGTGCTGCGGGAGGTGCGTGGGCCGTTCTTCGCCGTGTTCGTCGTGGTCCAGCTGCTCTTCTACCTGTTCGCCGCCATCGCCCTGCGCCGTCGTCGCGCCCAGCCCGCTCCACAGGATGGCGAGGCGGCGGCTTCGCGGCTGCTCGTGGTCGTTCAGGTGGTGTCGGTGCTGGCCGGTTCGATCGCGGTGGCGACGTTCCTGGCCCAGCTCGTGCCCTGGTGGAGCCTGTCGGCGCCGATGGTCGCGCTGATCGTCACGATCGTGGCGGCGGCCGGGCTGATCACCGGGCTGGCGTTCGCCGGGCCGTGGCGGGCGGCGGTGCTCGGGCCGCTCACCGTGGTCGCGGGCGTGACGTCGCTGGCCCTGCTCATCGACGTGATGACCGGCTCCAGGCTGCAGGTCAACGCGGTCAGCGGCTACGAGCCGGTCACCGGCGGCCGCTTCTACGGGTTCAGCAACATCGCCTTCGCCATCCAGTCCACCGGCACGATCCTGGCGCTGGCCGGGGTCGCCTGGCTGCTCAGGGCGCGTACCTGGCTGGCTCTGGGGGTGTGCGCGGCGTACGGGATGTTCGCGGTGTTCGCGGACGGGTGGCCGGCGTGGGGGGCGGACTTCGGCGGGGTGCCGGCGTTCGTGATCGGGCTGGCGGTCTTCCTGATCCTGCTGTCCGGTCGCCGGGTCTCGGTGGGCAAGCTGCTGGTCGTGGGTGTCGTGGGGGCGTTGCTGATCGGTTCGATCATGGTGTTCGACTTCATGCGGCCGGCGGCGCAGCGCACCCATCTGGGGAACTTCGTCCAGCAGATCCTGGACGGGCAGGCCTGGACGGTGGTCGGCAGGAAGTTCAGCGCGATGATCGGGGTGACCGTCGGCAACTGGTCGCTGACGCTGCTGTCGCTGGTGGCGCTGGCCTTCCTCTTCCTGGTGCTCAACCGGCCGTCCCGGTGGGGCGCCTCGGCGCTCGGTCAGGCGTACAAGCTGGCCCCGCCGTTGCGTGCGGGCCTTTTCGGTGCGCTGACCTGCGCTTTCGTCGGCTTCCTGATCAACGACTCGGGCATCGCGATCCCGGCCATGGCGCTCACCGTGGCGGTGCCGCTGGCTGTGGCCGCGTCCGTGCGCGCGCTGCAGTTGTCCACGCCCACCCCGCCAGAGCCAGCGTCAGAGCCAGAAGCGCCCACGGCGCCACCTGCTGCCTGATGACCGTCCGCAGCCACTCCAGGTCGGTGGGCTGCATCTCGACCCGGGCAGGCAGGTACGCCAGCGACAGGATCACCAGGTGCCCCGCCAGGAACCTGTCCACCAGCGAGGCCCCCGCCATCGCCACCATCGCGAAGGCCAGCCCGTCATACCAGGGCAGGATGTACGGCGTGGCGAACACGTAGGCCACCGACAGCACCGCGGCCACGGCCAGGGCGTCCCGGCCGGGCAGTGCCCGGAACAGCGCCCACGCCAGCAGCGCCAGCACGAGCAGCGACGCCACCTGGATCTCGCCCCGGTACGCGCTGCCCTCCCCCACCAAGGCCTGCAACATCCCCTGGAACGTCTTCCAGTAAGAGGCGTGCGAGATCGCCTTGCTGGTCCTGCTCACGGGTTCCAGCGCGGCGAGCCCGGTCAGCGCGTATCCGGCCACCACGACGGCCAGCGCCACCCCCGCCATCACGACCAGCCGTCCGGGCCGCCGCCGCAGCTCCCAGGCGGGGCCGAGCGCCACGATCCCGGCGTTGAGCTTGACCGCGACCCCGAGCCCCAGGAGCAGCCCCGACCCGGCCGGCCTCGACCTGGCCAGCAGGGCGGCGACCATGCAGGCGATGGCCAGCGTGTCCACGTGCATGCCGGCGACGAGCTGGTAGAGCAGCAGCGGGTTGGCCGTCCAGAGCAGCGCTGCGCGCAGCCGGCGCGCGGGGTCGTCGCGGGTGAAGCGGTCGAGCAGCAGCCCGGTGGCGATGAACGCGGCGGCGTTGACCAGCGCGAGCACCAGCACGGTCAGCCACAGCGAGCCGCCCCCCACCCAGCCGGCCAGCGCCTGGACGGCGGTCGCGACCGGCCCGTAGACGCTGGCCTCCTCGCGCCACGGCTCCTCGACGGCCCCGGCGATCGGGTCGCCCGGCAGGTCGGCGGCGCCGTGGGTGTAGGGGTCGACGCCGAGCGCCACCATGCGGCCGTAGGCGGCGTAGTTGAGGTGGTCGGCCGAGCCGGAGGGCGGGAGAAAGGCCAGCACGGCGGCAGCCGTACATCCGAGGACGACCAGGAGCCTGGGGGGCAGGCGCGAGCCGTACGCGAGCCCTCCGAGCAGGCCGAGCCCGCCCAGCACGATCGCCGCGGCGGCCAGCCCGATCACGAGGTGGGGACCGGGGGCCAGGCCGAGCGAGGGCCCGCCCAGGTCCGGGACGACCGCCGACGGCCCGAGCAGCCCGATGACGATCGTGAGCAGGACGCTCGCCGCGGTGCACAAGGACGCGCTCAAGGCCCTGCTCTCGGAGGTCACCCGCAAATTCCAGCACACCTGACGAAAGTCGGGGGACACCGCTGCCGATCGGGCAATCCGCCGGGAGTGGTGTGATTTCTATGGTTTCCTCATGCGAACCCCGATGCTGATCACCGCCCTGACCGGCGCTTTCCTCCTTTCCGCCATGGGTACGGCGACCGCCGACGACAACCTCGGCATCGACTCCTACGTCCGTGACTACGTCGAGCGGACCGGCCTGCCCGGGGCCATGGTCGCCGTCACCAAGGGCGACAAGGTCGTCCTCACCGCCGGTTACGGCCACACCGCCGACGGCCAGGCGATCACGAAGGACACCCCGATGCCGCTGGCCTCGGTCTCCAAGTCGTTCACCGCGCTGGCGGTCACCCAGCTGGCCGAGCAGGGCAAGGTGAAACTGGACGCCCCGGTCAGGGAGTATCTGCCGGAGTTCACCATGGCCGACCCGCGCGCGGCGAAGATCACCGTGAGGCAGCTGCTCAACCAGACCTCCGGCATGTCCGACCGCAGCTTCCCCGAGCTCACGCTCGACGCCCCCGCGACGCTGAAGGACTCGGTGGCCATGCTGCGCACCGCCGGGCTGAGCGCGGAGCCGGGCACCCGGATGTACTACCACAACCCCAACTACTCGCTCCTGGGCCGCCTGGTCGAGGTCGTCACGCGGCGGCCCTTCGCCGAGCACATGGCCGCCGACGTCTTCCGCCCCCTCGGCATGAACGCCACCAAAACGGTGAACACCAGCCGCGAGCTGCCCGGCGCCGCCAAGGGCTACGTCCGCGCCTACGGCCAGGTCGTGCCGCGCTCGCACCCCGAGTGGTTCGTCAACGGCGGCTACGGCGTGGTCTCCACCGCCGGCGACATGGCCAGGTGGCTCATCGCCCAGAACGGCGACCGGCCCGCGATCAAGGCCACCCACCAGGGCTCCGGCGTCGGCGAGAGCACGTACGCCATGGGCTGGTACACCGGCCGCACCCCCGGCGGCGCGCCCATGCTCAAGCACACCGGCTGGCTGCTCACCCACAACTCCGCACAAATCCTCCTGCCCGGCAGCGGGTACGGCATCGCCGTCGTCACCAACACCGGCATGATGTCCGGCGACGACGCCTCGATCATCGCCGACGGCCTGATCGACCTCGCCGAAGGCCGCCCCGACCAGCAGCTCACCCCCTTCACCAGCACCGCCGACCCGATCCTGGCCGGAATGACCCTGCTCACGCTGGCCCTGGGCGCCCTGGGCGTCTACCGCGCCCGCACCTGGGCTCGCCGCCGTTCCGGGCGCGCGACCTGGCGTCTGGTGGTACGGCTGGCGCCGTACGCGCTGCCGGTGGCGTTGTTCGCCGGGCTGGCCGAGCTCTTCGACCTGCTGATGAACCGCTCCGGCACCCTCGCCCAGATCTCCTACGTCTGGCCCGCCCTGTTCATCTGGACGGCAACGGCCGCGCTGGCCGCCCTGGCCGTGGTCGGCGCCCGGATCTTCCACACGATGCGGTAACTAGTCGCGGGGGATGGCCTCGATGCGGGCCATGTGCTCCGCCCCCCAGTCCCCGAGCGGGATGAGCGCGGCCAGGAGGGAGGAGCCGAACTCGGTCAGCGAGTACACGACTTTGGGCGGGATCTGGTGATAGTCCTCACGGAGCACCAGGCCCGCCTTCTCCATCTCCCGCAACTGCAGGGTGAGGATGCGCTCGCTGATGCCGGGCACCTCCCGGCGGACCTCGCCGAACCTGCGCGGGCCGTCGCAGAGGCCCCACAGGATCAGCACCTTCCACTTGCCGCCCATGATGTCCATGGCGGCGTCGAGACCGCAGGTGTAGCGCGACTTCTTCACGAACAAAATAGTAGGTACTTGATGAAATGTTCGCCAGCCCGGAGCATACCGAGCATGAGAACACCAGTAACGATCATCGGCCTGGGCTCCGTCGGCACCGCCCTGGCCGAGGCATATGTCGCCGCCGGGCACCCGACGACCGTGTGGAACCGCTCAGCCGGAAGGCCGACGCCGCAGGGCGCGGTGCGAGCGGCGAGCGTCGAGGAGGCCGTGGCGGCCGGCGATCTGGTCATCGCGATCCTGACCACCTTCGAGGCCGCCCGGGAGGCGCTGGAACCGGCGGCGGGCAAGCTGTCCGGGCGTACCTTGGTCACCCTGAACAGCGGAACCCCGGCGGGCGCGCGCGAGACCGCCGGGTGGGCGGCGCGGCACGGCGTGCACTTCCTGGCGGGCGCGATCAAGAACGTGCCCTCGGCGGTCGGGCTGCCGGACACCCTGCTGTACTACAGCGGCGACCGGGCGACCTTCGACCGCCATGCGCCGACATTGCGGGTCATGGGCGGCGACACCGTGCATCTGGGTGAAGACCCGGATCTGGCCGGGTTGTACGAGCTGGCCGTGGGCGGCACGCTGCTGCCGACCATCGTCGCCTTCCTGCAGGGCGCGGCGCTGGTCACCTCGCGCGGGCTGGAGGCGTCCTCACTGGTGCGCTACGAGACGAAGTGGCTGGAAATGATCATCCAGCTGCTGCCGTCCCTGGCCGAGGCGGTGGACAAGGGCGACTACGCCAATCCCGAGTCGGCGCTCGGCCTCTTCCACGAGGGCATCCCGTACGACCACGAGATCGGCCGTGAGGGCAACCTGGACGTCGCCTGGCACGAGCCCATGCACGACCTGCTCAGGCGGGCGGTCGCCGAAGGACGCGCCGACCAGAGCATCGCCTCCCTGGTCGAGCTCCTCCGCAAGCGGCCGTAACGGCCCGCGCCGACGGCCGAAACCGCCGAGGCGCGTCCGCAACGCCCTCAATTGAGGGCCGCAACCGCGTTAACGGGCGGGCCGCTTGCCGAGCGCACTGCGGACCGCCGGCTCCCGGACCGCCAGGGCCAGCGCCACGTCCCGCAACTGCTTCGCGCGGTGCACCTGGGCACGCCAGTCGTTGCCCGTGGCCCGGTGAGCCATCTCGACCTCGACCTCGGCCACCCGATAGCCCTTGCGCACCAGGTCGATCGTCAGCCCCGTCTCCACGCCGAAGCCGTGGGCCAGTGGCCTGGCCGCCTCGAACGCCGCCCTGGTCAGGCAGCGCTGGCCGTTGAGCGGCTGCGTCGCCTCGAACCCGCCGGTGGCCCGGCGGATGCCGTCACGAGACAGGCGGACGACCATGCCGTGGCCGCCCAGGCGTACACGGGTGGCGAAGACCGCGATCGACATGTCCGCCTTGCCCGCGCGTACCGGCTCGATCAGGGCGGCCGCCGTACGCGCGGACTCGCCCAGATCGGCGTCCAGGAACAGCAGGTGCCGCGGCGTGTCGCCGTCGAGCAGACGGACCGCTTCCGAGCCCGTCTCCATGGCGGCGGCCTTGCCGCGGTTGCGGCTGTGACGCACCACCCTGGCGCCCGCGGCCCGCGCCACCCGGCCGGTCTGGTCGAGCGAGCCGTCGTCGACGACCACGACGAGATCGACCCCGGGCAGCTCCAGCGCGGCCCGTACGGTCGCGCCGATGCGGTCGGCCTCGTTCTTGGCCGGGATGACGACCGCGGTGTCCGGCGTCATGACCCCTCGGAG
This sequence comes from Nonomuraea endophytica, assembly GCF_014203235.1. Lineage (GTDB taxonomy): Bacteria > Actinomycetota > Actinomycetes > Streptosporangiales > Streptosporangiaceae > Nonomuraea > Nonomuraea endophytica. The sequence continues at coordinate 1,356,934 of NZ_JACHIN010000001.1, forward strand.
ATCAAAAACTCCTCGGGCACCTCATCGTGCACGGTGAACACCGAGTCGAGTCCCGTGACCTGAAGGATCTTGCGCACGGCGGGGCGCGGGGCGGCCACGTCGAGCTCGCCCCCCTGCTCCTTCATGCGTTTGAGTGCTGACAGCAGCACGTTCATCCCCGTGGAGTCGCAGAACTCCACCAGGGACATGTCGATGACCACGCGATTGGGCCCGTCCTGCAGCAGGCGAGTGAACTCCTGCTGGAGGCGGGGCGCCGTATAGAGGTCGATTTCACCGGCGATCGCAACTAGTGCATGGCCGGCATGTGATCGAGTCGAGACCTTGAGCTCCACATGGGCAGGCTAGCGGGGTGGAGGCGTCTGGTCACGTTCTCACGCCGATAGTGGAACGCCAGGTTTTTGTCCCGCGTTTGGGCTCCATGAAAACGGAGAGTACGCGAAGCTTGACACTGTGACACCGGCAAGTGCCGGAAAGGGGGGTTGCACGGGCCCTCCTGGTCAATACCACCGCATCACGGAAGCCAGGGGCCCGAGCGTACACATGACCACAGAGCATTCCGAAGATCCCCAGCGCCAGCGCCTGCGCGAACAGCTGGAGGCCATCCACATCCGCACCGAGAAGGCCACCTCGTGGCACGACGAAGCAGGGCGCCTGCGGGGGCTGCTCAACAACGACGGGTACGTCCCCGTCCGCACCAAGCTGGCCGGCGAGGACCTCGACTTCCTCGGCGACGCCAGAGACACCCTGCTGACCTTCGCCGAGCTCGGCCTGCGCCTGCTCGACCTGCACCAGCCTCGTGACGCCGGGGGGATCACGAGCGACACGGCCCACCCGATCCTGCGGTGCCGGAGCTGCATGTGGCGCTGGCCCTGCCCCACATTTCGGGCAATGTCCGAATCGTTTGGTACGCCTCGGGTGCCTTCGCCCGCCTGAATGGTCCTCGCGGGATGGCGCGCTTCGCGGGAGACGGTCCTTGCGGGATGGCGCGCTTCGCGCTGGGTCGCGCTCGGGCTCCTCTCAGTGGGGGGCCAAGCCCCCCACGGCCCCCAGCCGGGGGCCCGCCCCCGGACCCCGGGTGGCTGGCCGGGCACGCCACCGGAGACCCGGTCCTCAAAACCCGTCAGAAGGACAACAAGCATCGGGATGCTCTTAAGCGCCCTTCCACGCCCGAGCTGTCCTCGATGCGGCCCACAGGCGCGGCAAATGCAACCGCCTGCCAGTTACCTTTGCCGCTCGTTCAATCCGACACCGCGTGGATCATGGAGGCAAGGGCGGGGGCGTCCGGAAGAGAGTCGGGGTCGGCGTTGAGATCCGCGATCAGATCCTCCACGACCTCAAGGAGTGCGCGGAGGCTCGTGACGACGTGGACTCCGGGCTTCTTCGCGTACTCACGGGCCCAGTCGTGCTCCAGGAGTTGCTCCGGCATGACCACCGGCCGTCCATGTTCCAGGGCGAGGCGGGCTTGGATGCGGGCTTTTCCACGGCGCCTCCACGACCACAGTGGCGGCCGCGTAGCCGCTCATCACCGCGTTGCGCATGGGGAAGTTGCGCTGGCTCGGCGGAGCGTCCGGCCAGAACTGGCTGAGCAGCAGTCCGTCTCGGCTGATCTGGCGCTGCAGGGCACGATTCTCCGCGGGATAGGACTGGTCGATTCCGGTGCCGATGACGGCGACCGTCCGGCCGCCTGCCTCCAGCGCAGCCCTGTGCGCCGCGGCGTCGATCCCCTTGGCCAGCCCGCTCACCACGGTCACGCCGACCAGCGCGAGATCCCTGGCCACGGCCGAGGCGGTGCGCAGTCCTTGCTCGCTCGCCTGGCGGGTGCCCACGACGGCGATCGCCCGCGTGTCCTCGGCCGGCGTGCCCTTCGTGAAGAGGATCGGTGGCATCTGATGGATGCTGCGCAGTTGGCTGGGATAGTCGGCGTCGAAGAAGGCGTGAACCCCGGCTCCCGTCGCCGTCCATCGCTCCAGAAACGTGAGCGCCTCGGCGTCGCGGTTTCGACAGGATCGGTCTCCGCGAACAGCACCTGCTGACCGTGAAGATCCTCCTCCAGCACGGCCAAGGCCACGTCGGACCAGCACGCACTCGCACGCCGCAGCAGCGCCACGAGGGCGGCGCGTTCCCGCAGCGCGGAGGCCATACCCGTGGTGACATCCGCCCGCCAGTCCACCGACTCAGCGTATCCGGGGCGACACGATAAATCGAACTGTTCGAATAATCTTGCCAGGGTCGAGATGTGCAACCGATGGTTGCATGTTGGGAGGCAAGCCGGTAACGTGATGTGCAACCAAACGTTGCGCATAGCGAAGTGGTGAAGAGCCTGGAGTACGGCAGCATCGAGCGGGAGATCCACGTCGAGGCCTCACCCGAGGTGGTCTACGAGGTCGTCAGCCGCCCAGAGCACATCTCGCAGTGGTGGAGCGACGACGCGTCCATCGACGAGTCCACCCCCGGCGCCATCGGCGAGCTGGTCTGGGGTGATCGGGTGGAAGTCGTCCCGTTCGTCGTGGTCAGTGCCGAGCCGCCGCGGCTGTTCTCGTTCCGGTGGTCTCATCCGGGCGGCAAGATCGACGACTCCGTCAGCTCGCTGCTGGTCACGTTCGAGCTCACCCCGTCCGGCGACGGGACGCGGATCCGGCTCACCGAGACCGGGTTCCGGGAGATGGGCTGGGAGGCGGCCAAGCTGGAGGAGGTGTACAGCGATCACGTCACCGGCTGGGACACCTTCGTGCCCCGGCTCGGGGAGTACGTCGCGCGGCTGGTGTCGGCTCCGTGAGTGCCGCCGTCGACGACGATCTGTGGTCCGCGGTCGGCGACCCGACCCGTCGGCGGATCCTCGACCTGCTTCTGGCGGACGGCAACGGCACCGCCACCAGCCTCAGCGAGCGGCTGCCCGTGACCCGGCAGGCCATCGCCAAACATCTCGGCGTGCTCGACCGCGTCGGTCTGGTGCACGCGGCGCCGTACGGACGGGAAAGGCGGTACCAGGTGGACGAGGCGCAACTCGCGCGTGCGGTCGCCCAGCTGTCAGCGGTGGGCGCGGCATGGGACTCCAGGTTGCAGCGCATCAAGCGGATCGCCGAGGCGATTCAGCGCAGCAGAGACGATCAGTGAGAGGAGCTCGACATGGTGGACATCCTTCACCGAGTGGGCATCAAGGCACCGGCTTCCGAGGTGTACGCGGCTCTGACCACCACCGGCGGACTGGCCGGATGGTGGGCGACCGACACACGGGACATGGGCGACGACGTGATCGCGTTCCGGTTCGGGGCCGGGGGGTTCGACATGAAGGTCGTCGAACTCCAGCCGGACAGGCGCGTGCTGTGGGAGGTCGTCGAGGGGCCCAAGGAGTGGATCGGCACGCACGTCGTGTGGGACCTCGACCGGGCCGACGACCAGACCATCATTCTGTTCAAGCATGAGGGCTGGGCGGAGCCGGTGGAGTTCATGCACCACTGCAGCACCAAGTGGGCGGTCTTCCTGATGAGCCTGAAGTCCCTGGTCGAAACCGGGACCGGCGCACCGGACCCGCACGATGTCAAGATCGACAACTGGAACTGACGCTCAACCCAGGACGAACGGGAGCTTCGCCGCCAGATCGCCCAGCTCCACCCGTTCGGCGTCAGTGGGGGCACGCCGCCCGGTACCGACCAGCAGCGCGTCCCTGTCGGAGAACGACGCCGGGAAGGCGGCCCCGGCGATCTTCTCCAGCATCTCGCGAGACCGGGCCAGCCCCTCGGCGGGCGGCCCGGCCACCTCGGGCAGGTACGCGATCAGGTCGAGATGGTGCAGCGTCCACTCGATGACGTACGCGGACAGATAGTCACCCGCCGTGAGCACGAGGTCCTTGGTGCCGACCCAAGCCCCATGATCAGCCAGTACGGCGGCGCGTCCGGCGGCCGAGCCCACATCGTCGAGGTGGAACTTGAGCATCCAAGGCTCCCCGTAGGCGGCCGCCAGCCGAACGGTCAGCGCGTCGAGCGGGTCCTCGCCGGTCGGAGGCGTGTTCGTGACCTCCCAATAGGTCACCGCGTCATGGGTCGGTTCGGTTTCGGCCGGGGTGACGAGGGTGATCAGGACATCCTGGGCGTCGATGACGAGATGGCAGGCCAGGTCCCGTACCAGCCAGCCGGAACAGCCCGACGGCTTCGCGAAGTCCTCGTCAGGGAGTTCGGCGACCGCCGTACGCAATGCCGTCCACGAACGTGAGAAGAGATCCACCCCCGCACACTATGGGGTAGCGCGCCGAGAGAGGCGCAGTCTATGTGGAGTGAAATTCCGCGCGTTCACGCCTGGAGGAAAGTACGGCCCAAGCGGTCGTGCTCACCAGCGGAGCTCCGGCACTGTCACGGACGTCGATCTCGGTGTCTTCGCAGGGGTGGGACCTTGCCGGTGGACGTGAAAGTCGTATCGCATGCAGGCTGGAGACCACGCTACGACCTCGCCGGATATTGGGGTTCGGACCCATCGCGGGGACATGGACTGACCGGTAGTGTGATCAATTGTGAGGCTGGTGGTGCGGGTGAAGCTGCTGCCGACGCCCGTGCAGGCGGCGGCGCTGGAGGCCACCCTGCGCGTCTCCAACCGGGCGGCGAATCTGGTTGCGAAGATCGCCTTCGAGCACCGGTGTTTTCGCCACTACGACTTGCGCAAGCTCACCTACGACCAGATCAAGACCGCGTTCGGGCTGGCCGCTCAAGCCGCTCAGCACGTCATCAAGAAGGTGAGCGACGCCTACCGCACCCTGCACGCCAACCTGGCTCAGCCGTACGACGACCGGTGCCTGTCCTGGCAGCACCAGGAGCGGACGGTGTCGATCTGGACGACCGGCGGGCGGCTGAAAGGCGTGGCGTTCACCGGATCGGCCCCACACCTGGCCCTGCTGGCCGGCCACCGCCGGGGCAAGTCGGATCTGGCGTACCGGGAGGGAATGTGGTTCCTGCACACCACGGTCGAGGTCGCCGATGTCCCGATTACCAGGCCGGACGGGTTCCTCGGGATCGATCTGGGTATCGTCAACATCGCCACCACCAGCACCGGGATCCGGCACAGTGGTAAACACCTCAACGCTGCCCGGCGTCGTCATCGGGAGCTGCGCCGCCGCCGCAAGGAATCACGGTTCGCAGCGAACGTCAACCACACCATCGCCAAGCAGATCGTGACCGAGGCAGAACGCACCGGACGCGGCATCGCCCTGGAAGCCCTGGGCGGTATCCGCGAGCGGGTACGGCTCCGCAAGCCCCAGCGGGTCACGCTGCATACCTGGAGCTTCCACCAACTGGGGAGCTTCATAAGCTACAAGGCGGCCCGGTCGGGGGTCGCCGTGATCCACGTTGATCCCGCCCACACCTCGCAGCAGTGCTCACGCTGTGGGCACGTGGACCGGCGCAACCGGCCTGACCAGGCCACCTTCAGGTGTACGTCGTGCGGCTTCGCTGAGCACGCCGACGTCAACGCGGCTCGCAACATCGCCTCACGCGGTGTCGCGGGCTGGGCAGTGAGTCACCGCTGCTTGACGCGGCCCGAACCGTCGAGGCCGTCGACGACGAGGAGCCGCAAGCTTGGTCTCTTGAGGGCCGAGAAGCTGACATGACCGCAGCCATGCCGACCACGACCGACTACGCCTGGGCCGACAGTGGCACCCTCGACGACCCCTACTGCCTGACACTCGTACGCGGGCTGACGCCCGAGGAGTTCATGGCACGGGTGCACGCGGAGACCCGCCCCCAGCCCATGCGCCTGGACGCGAACTTCCACGACACCAGCTACGACCTCCGCAGCACCGGTGAGGCCCTCTTCATCGGCGCCGCGACCGTCCCGGGCGAGAACTGGACCCTTGCCTACGAAAGCAACGGCCACCTCGGCATCACCGCGGAGGCGATGATCCCGGTGTCGCTCGGCACCCGGGTCGTCTCGCACTACGAGGGCGGAAACGGGCGCTACCGGTTCTTCTGGGCCGAGGACGGCGACGTGCGCCTCGACTTCGACCCGCTCTACGCCCATGATCGACGTGGCAGCACCCCGGACGCCCTGCTGGACGACATGGTGGAGATCGGCTACGACCTGCGCGACGACGCCTCGGTGGAGGACATCGACTTCACCTTCCCGCTGATCGCCGCCTCCTTCGCCCTGGCCGAACGCCTCACCGGCATCCGCGTCACCCCCGACCTCCTGGCCGACCGCACCTTCCTCTGCGGCCAGGCCCGCGTGCCCTTCCCCCAGGATCGCTAGCCCGGTCGCGTGCACCGGCCGGGCGCCGTGCCCGGTCAACCATCGGAGTCCGGGGGCGGGCGGCCAACCACCGGGAACCGGCCCTCCACGGCAGGTGGCCCGAGCGTTCGGCCTTGCCGTTGTGAACGTCGGCCAAGTACCCCTCGGACGTGCGGCCTCGCCTGCGGCACCGTTCTGTAGGGGGCGTCGGATTGAGCAAGCGGCAAATGTAGCCAGGGCCGAGCAAATGCAGCTTGTTGTCCTTCTGACGGGTTTTGAGGACCGGCGCCGTGCCCGGCCAGCCGCCCGGGGTCCGGGGGCGGTCCCCGGCAGGGGGCCGTGGGGGCTTGGCCCCCCACTGAGAGGAGCCCGAGCGCGACCCAGCGCGAAGCGCGCCATCCCGCGAGGACCATGCCTGTCAGGCGGGCGCCAAAGGCAGGCGGATTTCGAAGCGGCAGCCCGGCCCAGAGTTGACCACGTCGATCATCCCGTCGTGTGCCTCCACGATGCCCTGGGCGATGGCCAGCCCCAACCCCGCCCCACCATCCAGGGAAGGAGTCCGGGCGGCCTCGCCACGGAAGGCAACATCGAACACCCGGGCAAGATCCGCCGCCGGAATCCCACCACACGCGTCGGAAACAGCCAGATAGGCGCTGCCGTCCAACACGCCGGAGGTAAGCGTCACGGTCCCGTCAGACGGCGTGTGGCGGATGGCGTTGACGACCAGGTTGGCCAGCGCCCGCCCCAACGCCCCCGCATCGGCCTCCACCGGCGCGGGCGCGGCGTCCGCCGCCAGCCGTACCCCTTTGGCCGCCGCGACGGCCTCAACCCCGGCCAACGTATCGGCCACCAGGTCGGCCAGCCCGATCCGGCTACGGCTCAGCCGCAGCGCCCCGGCATGGATCCTGGACAGCTCGAACAGGTCGTCCACCATCACCGACAGCCGTTCGACCTCGTGCCGGATCCGGCTGACATAGCGCCGGTCAGTGACGACGCCGTCCTCCAGCGCCTCGGCCATCGCGCGCATCCCGGCCAGCGGGGTGCGCAAATCGTGGCTGACCCAGGCGACGAGTTCGCGCCGCGCGCCCTCCAGGGCCTGCTCGCGCGCGTAAGCCTCCTCCAGCGTGTTGGCGATCGTCTGCAGCTCGGACGGCAGGCCCTGCGGCGCGATGAACGGCGCCGACCGCACCGCCTCGACCAGCCTCCGGCTCTCCCGGACAACCCGCCTGGCAACGACGTACGCCACCCCAAGCCCCACCAGCGCCCCCACACCGACAACGGCGAGCACGACGTCCCTGGCCCGGCCCTCGATGACCATGTCGACGGTGATCGCCACCACGCCGGCCAGCGTCGCCGCCACGGCCGCGACCACGACGACCGCCAGCATGGCGCCGATGGAGCGGGCGCGCCGCCAGCGCAGCACGCCGATGCCGGCCGCGGCCACCAGCAGGCCGAGCGCGGCGGCGACGAGGATGGACAGGGCGGTCATGGCAGCGGTTCGTACCGGTATCCCACGCCCCAGACGGTGACGATCCGCTGGGGTGTCGTCGGGTCGGGTTCGATCTTCTCGCGTAGCCGCCGTACGTGCACGGTCACGGTGGAGGAGTCGCCGAACGACCAGCCCCACACCTGGTCGAGGAGCTGGGCGCGGCTGAAGGCCTGTCGAGGGTTACGCATGAGGTAGGCGAGCAGGTCGAACTCGCGGGCGGTCAGCATGATCTCGGCGTCGCCCAGCCGTACCTCATGGGCGCCGACGTCAACCGCGAGGTCGGCGTCGCGCAGGACGCCGGTCCCGGCGGTGCCGGTCGCGCCACGGGCGCGGCGCAGGACGGAGCGCACGCGCAGGGCCAGTTCGCGCGGGCTGAACGGTTTGGTCACGTAGTCGTCGGCGCCGGTCTCCAGGCCGACCACGCGGTCGATCTCCTCGCCGAGCGCGGTCAGCATGATCACCGGGACCGGCCAGCGCTCCCTGAGCTTCCTGCACACCTGGAGCCCGTCGACCTTGGGCAGCATCAGGTCCAGGACCATGAGGTCGGGCGGCCTGGCGAGGGCGCGGCGCAGCGCCTCGGCCCCGTCGCCGACGCATTCGACCTGGTGACCGTCGCGCTCCAGGTATCGGGCGACGACCTCGGCCACCGTGGGGTCGTCGTCGACCACCAGGATGCGGGTGTTCACCTCTTCACGGTACGGCCCCGCGGTACGCAAACGATATGGACGTCACCGAGCCGTAAGGACGCCGAAGGACGTACCTTGGTCACATGGGTCGCATTGTCGCGCTGGTGCTTGGCACGCTGGCCGCTGTCTTCGTGTTGTTCAACTTCATCCTCCCGATGGTCGCCGTGCTGTTCAAGGTGGCTCTGATCATCGGTGTCATCTCTCTGGTCGTGTTCATCGCGGTCAGGGTGATCAGCGGGTCGCCCTCGCAGTGACCCTCCTGTTCGATCCCGCGTGGCTGGTGGCGCTGGCCACGCTGGCGAGCGTCGGCATCCTGCTGCTGGCCGCGTGGGCCGCCAGGCTGCTGCCCGCGCGTGACGGCGCCGCGCCGAGCTTTCCGCTGCGCTACGCGCGCCGGATCTCGTTCGTACGGCAGCGCGATCCCGACGCCGCCGGCCGGGCCAGACCGAGAGCCCCATCACCGAGCCCCGCTTCACGTCAGGCGGGGCTCGTATAAGCGCGAGCCCTCATCTCCCCCGAGGAAGGGCTCATGATCGACTCTCTGGTCACTTTCGTCATCGGCACGGCGGGCGGCAACGCCGCGCTCGGCATCGTGCTGTTCACCATCGCGGTACGCGTGCTGCTGTTGCCACTCGGCGTCAAGCAGGCCAAGGCCGCCAAACTCCGCGAACGGCTGGCGCCCAAGCTGAAGGAACTGCAGAAGCGCCACTCCCGCAACCCCGAGCGGCTCAACAAGGAGATGACCGCGCTCTACGCCAAGGAGGGCAGTTCGCCGCTGGCGGGGATCTGGCCGGGCCTGGCACAGGCGCCGTTCCTGTGGGTGGTGTATCAGGTCGCCACGCACCCGACCGCGCTGGCCGGGCACACCCTTTTCGGTGCGCCCCTGGGCCACCAGGTCGCCGCGCTGGTCGCGAATTACGGACTGATCAGTTGGCCATTTTTGGTCTTCGCGGCTGTGATCTTTCTGATCGCTCTCGTGGCATGGCTGACCGCCCGCAAGATCGACGGTCCGGCGTGGATCAAGGCGCTGCCGTTCGCCTCCGCGCTGTTCGCACTCGTGATGCCGCTGGCGGCCGGGCTTTACCTGCTCGTCTCCACCGCCTGGACGGCCGGGGAACGCGCCGTGCTGGCTACCCGGCCTCTCTGAGCGCGGCCACCTGCCCGTTCGCCACGCCGTTCGGAGCGGGCAGGATCGCCCACACCGTAGTGGTGTCGCCGTCGTGCCGAACGCCCCAGCTTTCCGCGACGTACTCGACGATGCCCAGGCCACGGCCACCGAGCGAGGAGAGCGTGGGGCGGCCCGCGCGCGGCTCGGTGGCCGCTCCGCCGTCGCTCACCGCGACTTCGATGTGATCATCGCTCCACAACCAGGCCACCCTGACCATGCCGGAAGGCAGCGGATGGGCGTGCCTCAGAGCGTTGCTCAGCAGCTCGCTCACGACCAGAACCGCGTCGTCGACGGCGTTCTCGAAAACGCCGCTCGCCTGCAGATCAGTGCTCAGACGCTGGCGGGCGACGGCGACGCTGGACGGTGCGTAAGGCAACAGCACCACGCTCGACACGCGCACCTCCCCGCTCCCAGTTCCCCCGAGGGAACACTCCCCGGTACGACCGAAATGCCCCGTTACCCAGTCCCAGAAACCGCATCTCGATCACAGCTTGTACACATTGGACGATAGATCAGCGCATCCGTTACCACCTCGTTACCGCATCGGTGTGTCGGATCGGATATCAGGCGCACGACCCAGCGCCAGCCTGATGCGGGTGCCCCCGCCCGGCCGGGGATGCGCGCTCACCTCGCCGCCCTGGGCCCTGGCCAGGCTCCGCACGATGTAGAGCCCGAGCCCCACCCCGCCGAACCTGCGCCGGTCGCCACTGTCGACCTGCACGAACCTCTCGAAGATGCGCTCGCGGTCCTGCGCGGCGATGCCGACGCCCTCGTCGTCCACCACCACGATCACCCGATCGTCCTCCGGCCACGCCTCGACCGAGATGAGACCGCCCCTGGGCGAGTACTTGAAGGCGTTCTCCAGCAACTGCCCCAGGATGATGTCGGTGGCCAGCGCGTCGCCCCGGACCGACGGCAGCCGATCGGGCACCACCACCTCGACCGTGTGCCGGTCAGACAGCACCGGCAGCCCCAGCGTCGCCGCCCGCACCCGCTCGGCCAGGTCGAACGTCTCCATCCGCACCGACAGCTCCTCCGCCCCCGCCCGCGAGCCGAGCAGCAGATGGTCGATGAGCTGCCCGAGCGACCTGGCCCGCTCGGCGATCGTGTGCACCGCCGAGCGCCGCTCGGCGTCGCTGAGCTTGTCCCAGCGCGCGTCGAGCGTGCTGGCGAAACCGCCCACGATCGTGATCGGGGTACGCAGCTCGTGGCTCGTGGTCGCCAGGAAAAGATCCTTGGCCTCCTCGAGCTCCTTGGCCGTGGTCACGTCGCGGAAGTCGACGACGATCTCCCCGGTCTCCTCGATCCGCGCGCTCAGCACGTCGAGCCAGCGCCCGGTCTCCATCTGGAACGTCAGCTTCTCCCCCGGCTGAGGCAGCGGGAACGGCGGCGGCCCGCCCAGCACCGCCTCGGCGCTGAAAGCGGTCATCTCGGCCGCCGCCGGGTTCCACTGCAGCACCCGGCCCTCCTCGTCGAGCACCGCGATGCCGTCGGCGCTGGCGTCGAACACCGCTCGCTCGTGCGCCCGCTGACGTACCGCGTCCTGGTAGGCCATCGCGTTGCCGACCGCGATGCCGGCGTGCCCCGCGAGCAGTTCCAGCAGCTCCAGCTCGACGTGCCCCGGCTTGCGTTCGGCGAACAACGCGTAGAGCGCCCCGTACGGCCGGCCGCCCACCGCCGCCACGCCGAGCGCGATCGTGTGCAGTCCGGGCAGCCGCGCCCAGACCAGGTCGCCCAGCCCCTGCGACTCCAGCAGAACGGTCTTGCCGGTGCGTAAGAGCTTGCCGACCAGGCTGTTGCGCATGTCGGCCGTGGTGTCCTTCAGCGAGTCCGGCAACTGGTGCACGCTCACCAGGCGCAGCCGTTCCCCCTCGATCAGCACGAAACCGCCGGCGTCCGCGCCCGTCAGCTCGGTGAGGCTGGCGGCGATGCGGTCGAGCACGGCGGGCAGCTCCAGCTCGGAGTTGATGTCGCCGACGACGTCGTTGAGCCGGCGCACCAGCCGCTCGCGGCGCGCCACGCGCACCCGGGCGCCGTCGTCCTCCTGGGTCAGGTGGTGCACGCAGACGTAGCCCGCGACGGAACTGCCCTGGAGCAGCGCGCTGGTGTCGATCCGCACGTCCAGCAGGCTCCCGTCGCGGCGGAAACGCTTGGTGTGCAGCGAGACCTGGCCGCCGGTGCGCACGCGTTCGAGCACCGCGTTGTGCTCGGCGGTCAGCTCGTCGGGCACGATCGGGGCCCGGCGCCCGACGATCTCCGCGGCCGTCCAGCCGAACAGCCGCTCGGCCGCGGGATTCCAGTGGAGCACCGTCTGATCCCGGTCAAGGGCGATGATCGCGTTGGGGGAACTGGCGAGCACGACGGCCGCGAGGTCGTCGTCACTACCTGCCCGCATGTCTCCCACATCTCCATACTGCCCGTGGCGGGGTGCTTCCGTCGGGCGATCCGTCCGATACGCTGCGGTCACGGGTTCCCAGGTGGCGAAGTGGGTGAGGGTATGTCGAGCGGTGACCTCGATGCCCTGCTCCGCGTGACCTCTTCCACCTACCGCAGCGAGGACCCGCCCGACGTCGCCTTCGGCCGCTACGACGGCGCGGTCGGCAGGCTCGTCCTCGCCGTGACCGCACGCGGCGTCGTGACCTGCAGCTTCGACGAAGAGAACACGGTGTTCGAGCGGGTCGCCAAGCAGTTCGGCTCCTTCATCGGGCCCGACGCCGCCCGGCTCGACCCGGTGTGCCGCGAGCTCGACGCGTACTTCTCCGGCCGCCTGCGCACGTTCACCACGCCGGTGGATCTCACGCTCGCCACGCCGTTCGCCAGGACGGTTCTGCAGAAGATGATGGCGGTGCCGTACGGGACGACCACGACCTACGGCGAGATCGCCGAGCGCATCGGCCGGCCGCGCGCGCTGCGTGCGGTCGGGAACGCGCTCGCCCAGAACCCCGTCTGCGTGATCGTCCCCTGCCACCGGATCGTGCAGGCCGACGGCGAGCTCGGCGACTACGCCGGAGGCGCCGCCGCAAAGCGGCACCTCCTGACCGTCGAGAACCGCTGACTCACTTCGCGCGCGCCCGGCCGACCAGTCCGACCAGCAGCGTCACCAGCGCCGCCACGATGGCGCCGCCGAGCGCGCCGTTCATCCACGGCTGGCGTACGGCCTCGCGCAACGGCAGCCAGATCCGGTCCCACGCCTCGACCGTCGGCGTGCCCGTCGTCACCCAGTAGGCGGCGAAGCCCAGCGCCCACGGGATCAGCATCGACCAGCGGGCCGGCGCGTTCTCCGCGGTGTTCCACCGGGTGCCGCCGCCCAGCAGGAAGTAGTCGACCGCGAGCACCGCGAACATCGGCACGAACACCGCGCCGATCACCCCGAGGAAGGCGCCGTAGGAGGTGACGTCCACGGCCAGCGCGATCGCGACCGTCAACACGCCGATGGCGGTGGAGAAGATCCGCCGGTCCACCCTCGGCATGAGGTTCTGCAGGGAGACGGTCGTGGAGTACACGTTCGCGAACGACTGGTCGGTCTCGCGCAGCACCAGGATCGCGAAGAACAACGCGCCCAGCGGCGCCGCCACGAACGGCGCGAACACCGCGGTGGAGTTCGCCGCTACCGCCGAGGCCCCGGCCAGCGCGACCGCGTAGACGCCCAGGCCCAGGCAGGCGATCTGGGCCAGCGTGTAGCCGCCCACGACGCCGGTGAAGGCGGCCCTGCTGGAGCGCGAGTGCCGCGCGAAGTCGGCCGCGAGCGGCACCCACGAGATCGACAGTGCGATCACGTAGTCGACGGCCGGCGCGAACGCGCTCCAGTCCCCGCCGGTCTGCGGCGGCGCCTTGCCCAGGAAGTCCACCGCGAACCACACCATCGCGATGATCACCCCGATCGTCACGTACCTGCGCAACAGCCTGATCGCGCCCAGCGGCCAGATCGTCAGCGCCGTGGTGACCGCCCCGGCGACAAGCACCCAGACGGCGTACGGCACCGCCGTACCGAAGATCGCCATCGCGCCGTTGGAGATGACCCAGAGCTCGAACGCGCCCCAGCCGATCATCTGGACGATGTTGAGCACGGTCGGGATGTAGGACAGCTTGGCGCCGAACAGCCCGCGCAGCAGCACCATCGCCGGTTTCCCCGTCTGGGTGCCCGGGATGGCCGACAGGCCCACCATGGCGGTGCCGATGAGGCTGCCGACCGCGGTGGCGGTGAGCGCCGCCGCCAGGCTCAGCGGCGCGTCGCCGAGGGGGTTGAGCAGCAGCAGCGCACCGGAGAAGCCCAGCAGGCTGACCGCGAGATTGGCCCACAGCGCGCCCTGGTCGAGCACGCCGAGGGTTTTCGGCGTGGCCCCGTCCAGGGTCAGGGCCACCTCCGCATGGTGGGACCCATCCGAGTGGTGCGATCCATCTGAGTGGTGTGATCCATCTGAGTGGTTTGATCCATCGACGACACGCGTCATCGTGAACGCTCCCTACGCCGGCATTACCCGGTCAGGTTCATGCGGTCGGCAGCAGCGGTAGCTGCCCTCTCAGCCTGGTTGCCCCAAGCTCCCGCGTTCCGTTGATACCCAGAGCCGGGCTTACCCCAGCTCGCGGGCCCCATGATGCCCCATGCGCCCGCGTTCAGCCACTCTGGGGTGCCTTGCACGGATCATGGGGGACGTAACCGGACACCCTGTACTTACAGCGGGTGCTTGGGTGTGCGTCCTGGCGTCCGTGTTCGTGATCGGGGCGCTTTACGGGCCGTCACCGGCGTGATCGAGCGGGACACCGGACGGTCTGGGGGCTGGGAGGATGGGGGTATGACGGTTCCGGAGATCGAGGCCAAGGATGTGCCCGCTGGCGCGTACCTGCTGGACGTGCGTGAGCAGGGCGAATGGGTTGCGGGGCACGCCCCGGACGCCGTGCACATCCCCATGGGGGAGCTGCAGGCCCGGCTTGACGAGGTGCCTGCCGGGCAACCCGTTTATGTGGTGTGCCGGGTGGGCGGGCGCTCTGCGCACGCGGCGGCGTGGCTCAACCATGTCGGGCGTGAGGCGGTCAACGTGGGTGGCGGCATGCAGTCGTGGGAGGCTGCCAGGCGGCCGATGGTGAGTGAGAGCGGCCAGGAGCCGTTCGTGGCCTGACCGAATGCCAGGTCCGACCGCCGCCAGCATCGGGAGGGCGGCGGGGGGAGCATCGGGGTATGGAATACGAGATCAGCGCCATCGACCCGGTGATCGTGCGTGAGCTGCTCCGGGCGGACGACGCGGGCCGGGCGCCCCGCTTCAGCATCGACGAGGAGGGCGGCGCGCCGCTGCGGTGCTGCCTGGGCAAGGCGGCGGCGGGCGAGCGGATCGCTCTGGTGTCGTACGCGCCGCTGCGCCGCTGGGCCGCCGAGACCGGAGCGGACCCGGGGCCCTATGACGAGCTGGGGCCCATTTTCATCCATGCCGAGCCTTGTGGCGGGCCTGCCACGACTGCCTGGCCCGCCGCCCATACCGCCCAGCGGGTTCTGCGTGCCTACACCGCCGACGGGCGCATCCACGGCGGGCGGCTCCTGCCCGAGGGCGCCGACCCCGAGGTGGCGCTCAAGGAGGTGTTCTCCGAGCCTGAGGTGGCTTTGGTGCACGTACGGGCGGTCGAGTACGGGTGCTTCCAGTTCGCCGCCCATCGGGCTACTTGAGCAGGCGCGACAGCCGTCGGTCGGCGAGCGGCTTGCCGCCGGTCTGACAGGTCGGGCAGTACTGCAGCGAGGAGTCGGCGAACGAGACCTCCCTGATGGTGTCGCCGCACACGTCGCAGGGCTGCCCGGCGCGGTTGTGCACGCGCAGGCCCGACTTCTTCTCCGCCTTCAGGTCCTTGGCCGCCACCCCGTGCGCCCGCTCGACCGCCTCGCGCAGCGTGGCGACGATCGCCTCGTGCAGATCGGCCACCTGCGCGTCGGTCAGCGACGCCGCGATCTTGAACGGCGACATCTTGGCCGCGTGCAGCACCTCGTCGGAGTAGGCGTTGCCGATGCCCGCGATCACCTTCTGGTCGCGCAGAAGACCTTTGATCTGGGTACGGTTGCCACCCACGATCCCCTTCAGCACCTCCACGGTGAAGGTGTCGGCCAGCGGGTCGGGGCCAAGCGAGGCGATACCCGGCACTTCATCCGGATTTTTCGTGACATAGACGGCCAGGCGCTTCTGCGTGCCCGCCTCCGTCAGCTCGAACCCCGGGGCCAGGCCCTCGTCGTCGGGCGCCAGCCGTACCCGCACCGCCAGCGGGGTTTTGCCGGGACGGACCGGCTTCGCACCCGAGAGGTCGTCCTTCCAGCGCAGCCACCCGGCGCGCGCCAGATGGATGATCAGGTGCAGGCCGTCACAGTCGAGGTCGAGGAACTTGCCGTGCCGCGCCACGCCGGTCACGGTGAGCCCGCCCAGCGCGCTGACGGGCGGATCGAAGGTCTTCAGCGCCTGGAAGGCGACCACGTCGACGGCCAGGATCGTCCGGCCCACGGCCCGCTCACGCAGGAACCCGGTGAGCGACGCCACTTCTGGAAGTTCGGGCATGCATCCAGATTATGGTCCACAGGCTGTGGAAAACACGGCGCTAGGGTCAAGGTATGAACGTGACGATCGCCGAAGAAGTGCTCCTTCTCGCCCACAGCGAGGAAGAGGGCAAACAGCTCATCTCCGGTACGCAGCTGGACACCGCGCTGGGCGGCTCCATCCTCGCCGAGCTGGCGATCAACGACCGGCTGGAGCTCTCGGACAAGAAGGTGTCCGTCAAGAACGCCGCCCCGCTCGGCGACCCCGAACTCGACGCCGTCCTCGCCCGCATGGCCGAAGACGGCAAGGCCCGCCGCCCGGTGTGGTGGGTGCAGAAGGTGTACTCGGGCAAACTCCGCAAGCGTCTGCTGGAACGGCTGGCCGCCGCCGAAGTCCTGAGCGAGGAGCGGGCCAAGGTGCTGGGCCTGTTCCCCACCTCCCGCTGGCCCGAGGTGGACGGGCGGGTCGAGGCCGAGATCCGCGCCCGGGTGGCCGGCGTGCTGGGCGGCGCCGAACCCGACGCGCGCACCGCCATCCTGATCGCGGTCCTGCACGCCGCCAACCTGGACCGCAAGGCCTTCCCGGGGGCCGACAAGAAGCGGATCAAGGAGATCGCCGAGGGACAGTGGGCGGGCGACGCGGTGGCCAAGACCATCGCCGCCATCAACTCGGTCATCCTCATCACAGCCACCACAGCCGCAGTAACCGCCACCACAACCACCACCTAACCCAACCCGCCCAGCCCCAACCCACCTGGACCCAACCCGCCCGGACCTAACCCGCCCAGACCTCACGGACCAGGGGAACCACCCACCGAACTCTGGAAGCCCCATTCGGGCCAGGGTGTGCTTGCCGAGCGGGCTGTTGACGGGTGTGCCCGCCGCGTGCCCATCGGACGGGGTTGCCCCGCCGCGTGCCCACGGGGCGGTCGTTGCGGCGGGCCGCCCGCGCGCCCTGCCTGCCGTGTCCCTGGACGGAGGGCCAGGGACTACGGGGGGTGGGGGTTGGGGCGGCGGAGCCGTAACGGAAAAGCTGCCCGCAACAAGAAAGCGGTCAGTTGTTGGCGTCGAGGATGTCCTTGGGGACGGGCTTGTCGGCTTTGAGGGCGTTGAAGAGGGCAAGCGCCTTCTGGGTGTCCCACTTGACGGCCGTGCCGCCGCCGGCGATCTCGTTGCCGCCGAACGGCACCACCGTGGTCACCGGGCTGTCGCCCATCGACAGTCCCAGGGAGAGCATGTCGAACGCCCCCGTCGACTCGTCCACCACGACCGCGTCCGTTGCACTGGCGGCCAGCGGGATCGAGGTGAACGGGTTGATCAGCACCCCCGGGCTGGCGGCCTTCTTCACCACCGCGCCCAGGAACTGCCGCTGCCTCTTGGTCCGCTCGAAGTCCGGCAGCGCGCCGCCCTTGCGGGTGCGGACGTAGCCGAGCGCCTGGCCGCCGGTCAGCTCCTGCTTGCCCTTCTTGAGGTTGAGCCCGGCCTTGGGGTCGTTGATGTCGGCCCGGACGTTGATCTCGACCCCGCCGATCGCGTCCACGATCTCCACGAACCCGGCGAAACCGATCTCCATGTAGTTGTCGATGCGCAGCCCGGTGACGTTCTCGAGGGTCCTGACGAGCAGCTTCGGCCCGCCGAGCGTGTAGGCGGCGTTGAGCTTGTTGCGGCCCTTGCCGGGGATGGTGACGGCGGAGTCGCGCGGCAGGCTCACCAGCGTCGCCTTGTCGCTGCCCTCGGGGATGTGCAGCAGCATCATGGAGTCGGTGCGCTGCCCGGCGGCGCGACCGGTGGCGAGCTTCTTGCGCTGCGCGGCGGACAGTCCCTTGCGGCTGTCGGAGCCGACCAGCAGCCAGTTGGTGCCGGGGGTGTCGGCGGGACGGCCCTCGTAGTCGTCGAGTACGCCCGGAATGCCGGTGAGCCGGGAATTGACCCAGAAGAACATGCCGATGGCCGCCACCAGCAGCAACACCAGCAAGCCCGCGATGCTGATCGCGATGATCTTGCCGATGGGCCGGCGCCGTCCGGTGCGGGGCGGCTTGCCCGGCGGCCGGTTGAACGGCCCGCCGCCGCCCTGGTGGACGGCCGTGGGCGGCACTTCGCCCCCGCCGCCGCCCCGTGCCTTCAGCGGCTTCACCGGGCTGTTGCCGGGGCGCTCGCGGCCGTAGACTCGCCCGGCAGAGCGCGGCGGCTCCGCCGGAGCCGGAGATGGCGGGAACTGCTGCGCCGGAGCTCCGGCCGACCGCATGCCGTCATCTGGCCGGCTCGGCAACGGGCGGCCCTCGCCCGGCGAGCGCAGCGGGCGGGTGCGATCTTCCTCTGCCACGTCTTCCCTCTCCCATCGGTTTCCATAACGCTACGTCGAGCCCCCCACCAGTGGATGCGTCCCGCCAAGGATTTCCCACGGAAAAGTACGCGGAACACACTCTGGGTCACTCCGGAAACATCTGATGCCACCAGCGTCGTTACGGTTTATGGACGACCTCTATCGAAGGGAAGATTGTGTCCGCTTCGGACCCATGGAGTAGCTGCCCGTGCACGAGCACGGGTTCCGCTGAAGGCGGCTCACTGCGGTGAGCGCCTATCTGGGCCTGCTGGCCCTCCTCCTCCTCACCGTCGCGACCGGTTACTTCGTCGCGCAGGAGTTCGCTTTCGTCGCCGCTGACCGGGGGATCCTGCGCGAGCAGGCCGCGGCCGGCGACAAGTCCGCCGAGAAGGCACTCCAGGTGACCTCCCGGCTCTCCTTCATGTTGTCGGGAGCCCAGCTTGGCATCACCGTCACCGCGCTGCTCGTCGGCTTCCTCGCGGAGCCGGCCATCGCGACGCTGGTGCGGCCCTGGCTGACCGACCAGGGCCTGCCGCCCGCCGTGATCACCGGCCTGTCCGTAACCGTGGGCGTCTTCGTCGCCACGGTCGTGCAGATGGTCCTCGGCGAGCTGGCCCCCAAGAACCTCGGCATCGCCAGGCCCGAGGCCGTCGCCAAGTTCCTCGCCCGTTCCACGCTGGTCTACCTGGCCGTGGTCGGCCCCCTCGTGCGGCTGTTCGACTCCGCCGCGACGGGCCTGCTGCGCAAGGTGGGCGTCGAACCGGTCGAGGAGGTGGAGCACGGCGCCACCCCCGAGGAGCTCTCGCGGATCATCGCCGAGTCCACCCAGGCGGGCGAGCTGCCCCCGCGCCTGTCGGAGCTGCTGGAGCGCGCGCTGGAGTTCGGCGACCGCAACGCCGAGGAGATCATGGTGCCGCGCCCGCGCGTCGTCGTGCTCCGCTCCGACCGGCCGCTCTCCGACCTCGTCGACGCGATCCGGGAGCACGGCCACTCCCGCTACCCCGTCCTGGGCGCCGACGGTGACGTCGCCGGCGTCACCGGGGTACGCGAGCTGCTGACCTCCGGCCAGGAGGACGGCCTGATCTCCGAGATCACCCGTCCCGCGCTCCTGGTGCCGGACTCCCTTCCCCTGCCGCTGGTGCTGGAGCGCATGCGCCAGGCCAAGGACGACATCGCCTGCGTCATCGACGAGTACGGCGGGCTGGCCGGCGTCGTCGCGGTCGAGGACATGGCGGAGGAACTGGTCGGCGAGCTCGTCGACGAGAACGACCCCGAGCCGGAAGGCGCCACCGAGCACCCCGACGGCACCTGGGAGGTGCCCGCCTCCTTCCGCCTCGACGAGGTCGAGCGCGCGACGGGCATCGCCCTGCCGGAGAGCGACGACTACGACACGCTGGCCGGCCTCGTGCTGGCCCGCCTCGGCCGCATGGCCGAGCCGGGCGACGCGGTGACGGTCGAGTGCACGCCGGAGACCGACCCGTTCTCCGAAGACCCCGATGAGCACCTCGCCGAACTCACGGTCCTGTCGCTCAGCCGAAGGGTCCCCGAGTGGGTACGGCTGGCGCCGGTCCCGCACCACGCGGAGGCCGCCCGATGACCATGATCATCATAAGCCTCGCGCTGCTGGCCTTCAACGCCCTGTTCGTCGCGGCCGAGTTCGCCTTCGTCTCGGCCAGGCGCCACCGCCTCGAAGAGGTGGCGACCGGCGGCAACCGCATGGTCAGGTTCGCCGCCAAGTCCGCCGTGGGCGGCAGCAGGCAGCTGTCGCTCATGCTGGCCGGCGCCCAGCTCGGCATCACGCTGTGCACGCTGGGCCTCGGCCAGGTGACCGAACCGGCCATCGAGCACTACCTGGAGCCGGTCTTCGCCACGATCGGCGTACCGGAGTCGCTGCGGATGCCGATCGCGCTGACGATCGCGCTGGCGCTGGTCACCTTCCTGCACATGGTCATCGGCGAGATGGCGCCGAAGTCCTGGGCGCTGACCCACCCGGAGCGGGCGGCGTTGCTGCTGACGGTGCCGTTCAGGGCGTTCACCTCGCTGATGAAGCCGCTGCTGTGGTCGCTGAACGGAGTGACGAATCTCATCCTGCGCCTGTTCGGCGTCGAGGCCCGCGACGAGCTGGCCACGACCAGGACGCCGCACCAGCTGGCCATGCTGGTGGGCGAGTCGGCCAGGATGGGCCTGCTGGACCGCGAGGAGCACGACCTGCTGACCCGCGCGCTGCGTCTTCAGGCCGAGGGCATCGAACGCCTGATGGTCCCCATCGCCGAAGCCGTCTGCGTGCCACCGGAGGCGGCGGCGAGCCAGATCAAGGAGGTCGCGGCCAGAACCGGACACCTGCGGCTCCTGGTGGGCTCGGACACCGACGTCCAGGGCGTCCTGCACGCCCGGGACACGCTGCTCCGCACGGACGCGACCGCGGCCACGCTGGCGCGGCCGCTGCCTCGCCTGGCCTGCGTCACCCAGGTTCCGGAGGCGGTCACCGCCCTCCAGGAGGCACGAGCCCACCTGGGCCTCGTGACCAGCGCGGACGGCTCCGTCATCGGCCTGGTAAGCCTGACCGACCTTCTGGGCGAACTCCTCGACATGCGGGCGATCGCCGCGTAAGAGGTCAAATCTTGTCCGCTCATGGCGAAACCCGCGATAGCGGTTAGAAAGCGAGTTGCAAGCGCCCGCGTCTAGGTTCTCCGGACGCGGGCGCTCGCTGCGCGCATGGCAAAAAAGAAGAGCCCCGGCTCTTGCGAACCAGGGCTCGTTTCGTCACTGTGGGTCTGCCACCAGCAAGGCCAAAGCATCAGAGCCCGGGAACAACACCCCGGGAAACAGGAAGGACCTGGCAATCACGATGACCGGGGGCGAAAGCACAAACCGGGAATCAAGATGACCACAGCGAAAGCTCAGGCAACCAGGACCACCCGGGCGAAAGCGTGGGGAATCGGGACCGCCGGGCGAAAGCGTGGGCAATCAAATGTGCCCGGGCGAAAGCCTGGCTGGGGGTCCGGGGGTTGTTCCCCGGGAGATATGCGAAGAGGCCTGCGGGAGCAACTCCGCCAGGAGTCGCGGCCACAAGCCTCTGCCGAATCGCGTGGGCGAGGAGGGATTTGAACCCTCACGTCCTTTCGGACACACGGACCTGAACCGTGCGCGTCTGCCGTTCCGCCACCCGCCCTTGTTGGGTGCGGAGAAACAGTAGCACGGAACTGCCGCTGGTACTGAACCCGGATACGATCGCATAAGACACGGGAGCGGATGAGCTGGGCGCGACTGCCGACGAGCGCCTGGCTCACGGTCGCGTGGAACGTGCGGAAGCCTAGGAGCAGCAGCTTCTATGCGGCCGCGATCATATGCACGGAGGAAGGGAGGTACCCGGTGGGAGTCCTTCAGCGCTTCGAGCGACGGCTCGAAGGCTTGGTTGAGGGGGCCTTTGCGCGGGCGTTCAAGTCTGACCTTCAGCCGGTCGAGGTCGCCAGCGCGGTCCAGCGTGAGATGGACGAGCGCGCGGCGATCGTCGCCCAGGGTCGGACACTCGTGCCCAACGACTTCGTGGTTGAGCTGTCCACCACGGACAGCGAACGGCTTGAGGTCTACGCCGACAGCATCAGCCACGAGCTGGCCAACCTCGCCAGGGAGTACGCCAAAGAGCAGGGCTACTCCTTTGTGGGACCGGTCCGGGTGCGTTTCGAGACGGCCAACGACCTCGCGGTCGGACTGTTCCGCATCAGGTCGGGCGTCATTCGCGGCGCCACGGTCGAGCAGGACGAGATCCGCCAGCCGGCCAGCGACCTGCCGCCCTCGCGGCCGAACGCCTTCAACGGCAGACCACGTCTGCTCGTCTCCACGCAGGACGACCCCCAGGGCGACCGTTCCTACGAGCTCACCACGCCGGTGACCTTGCTGGGCAGGGGCACCGACTGCGATCTCCGTCTCGTCGATCCCGGCGTCTCGCGTCACCACGCGGAGCTGCGCGTCGAGGGCCAGCAGGTGGCCCTCGTCGACCTGGGATCAACGAACGGCACTTTCGTCAATGGCCAGCCGGTACGCAGGATCGAGCTCCAGAACGGCACGCGAGTGACGTTGGGACGCACGACCCTGGTGTTCCGGCGCGATTAGGGGTAGACAAACGGTCCATGTCCGAGCTCACGCTGCTGCTGATCCGGCTCGCCTTCCTGGCGGTGCTGTGGTTTTTCGTCATTGCCGCAGTCGGCGTGATCCGGACTGACTTGTTCGGGTCACGCACTGCTCCCGCGGGGCCACGCAAGGGCTCCAAACCCGCCAAACCCGTGGCAAAGCCAAAGCCCAAGAAGGGCGAGCCACGCCAACTGGTTGTGACGGGTGGCCCCTTGCAAGGCACCACCATTAACCTCACGGAGACGCCCATCACCATCGGCCGGGCTAACGACGCCACGCTGGTAGTCAGCGACGACTACGCTTCCAGCCGGCACGCCCGGCTCTTCCCTCAGGACGGTCAGTGGATCGTGGAAGATCTCGGTTCGACCAACGGCACGTATCTCGACCGCTCAAAAGTCACCCGTCCGACCCCGGTGCCGCTCGGTGTTCCGATCCGCGTCGGCAAGACAGTCATTGAATTGCGCAAATGACCATCGCACTCCGCTACGCCGCCCGCTCGGACGTCGGCCTCCTCCGCGAAGGAAACGAGGACTCGGCGTACGCTAGCGGCCGCCTGCTCGCCGTCGCGGACGGTATGGGCGGGCACGCACACGGCGAGGTGGCGAGCTCCGTCGCCATCGCCGCAATGGCCTCACTCGAAGAGGCCCAGCAGGGGGGTGACCTGCTCAACGCCATCGAGGCAGCGGTACGCGACGCCAACCGCAAGCTGCACGAGATGGTGGGCAGGGATCCGAGCCTCAAGGGGATGGGCACCACCCTGACCGCCATGCTCTGGAACGGCACCCAGGTCGCCCTGGTGCACGTCGGCGACTCGCGCGCCTACCTGCTCAGGCGCGGGGAGCTCTACCAGATCACCCACGATCACACGCTGGTGCAGCAGCTGGTCGACGACGGGCGGATCACCCCCGAGGAGGCGGCGACGCATCCTCAGCGGTCGATCCTGCTCAGGGCGCTCGACGGCAGCGGCGAGGTCGATCCCGACCTCACGCTCCGCGAGGCGCAGATCGGCGACCGCTACCTGCTCTGCTCCGACGGGTTGTCCGGTGTGGTGAGCGCGGAGACGCTGCACGCCACGCTGACGAACATCGACGACCCGGAAGAGGTCGTACGCCAGCTGATCGACCTGGCCAACCGGGGCGGCGGTCCCGACAACATCACATGCGTGCTGGCCGACGTGATCGAGCTGACCGACGGGCAACCCGTGCCCGCGGAGGCCGCGGTCGTCGGCGCGGCGGGCATGAACCGCTCACGCGGTAACCCCTCGGGCAATCCGGCGGGGCGAGTAAGCGCGGTGACCGCGCCCCAGCCGGCCATCACCGACGACGACTTCGACGAGCCGGGCGTGCAGACGTCCCGCCGTTCGCCGAAGCGTCGCCGGGTGTGGCCTGTGCTGGTCACCGTGCTCGCCGTCGGCGCTGTCGTCGTAGGCGTCGGCGGCTATGTCGGCTGGCAATGGACCCAGGACCAGTTCTTCGTCGGAGCTAGGGGCGACGAAGTGGTCATATATCGCGGCATCCAGCAACAAGTCGGGCCGCTTGAGCTCTTCGAAGTAGTCAAGGGGACCGGCCTGCAGGTATCCACCCTTTCAGACCCCGACAAAGCCGACATCCAACAGGGCATCCCTGTCGAAAGCATTGATGACGGCATCAAGAGGATCACTGGCTTGAAGCCCTCCACGAGCAAGTCAACTCCGCCGGCTTCCACCTCGCCCACCCCCACAGCGACGAAGAAGTCGCAGTAGGGTCCGAACAGGTGAGTAACGAAGTGGCAGCAGCCCCCGTCCCCATGCCCGCGAAACGGCGTGTGGCGCAGCTTCTCATGCTCGCGCTCGCGGTGGTCGTCGTGATGGGCGCGTACGCCAACGTCGGCCTGGCCATGGACGAGAAGATCCCGTCCGGCATGCTCACGTACGGCCTCAGCCTGGGCGGGCTCATGCTGGCCGCCTACCTGGTGCTGGCGAAGTTCGCGCCCTGGGCGGATCCGCTGATCCTGCCGCTGGTGACGCTGGTCAACGGCCTCGGCCTGGTGATGATCTACCGGCTGTCCGAGTCCGACTCCCCGCTGCCGTCGGCCAAGCTGGCCTCGCCCAACACACAGCTTCTCTGGACGCTGATCGGCATCGTGCTGTTCAGCGCCACCCTGATCTTCCTGCGCGACCAGCGCGCGCTGCAGCGGCTGACCTACACCGCCGGCGCCGCCGGGCTCTTCCTGCTGGTGTCGCCGCTGATCCCGGGCCTGGGCCAGGAGATCAACGGCGCCCGCATCTGGATCGGCATCCCGGGCGTCGGCCAGATCCAGCCCGCCGAGTTCGCCAAGCTGGCGCTGGTCATCTTCTTCGCCGGCTACCTGGTCGCCAAGCGGGACGTGCTCGCGCTGGCCGGACGGCGGCTGCTCTTCATCGACCTGCCCCGCGCCCGTGACCTCGGCCCGGTCCTCATCACCTGGGGCGTCAGCCTGGGCGTGCTGGTCATGCAGAAGGACCTCGGGTCCTCGCTGCTGTTGTTCGGCACGTTCATCGCGATGCTCTACATCGCCACCCAGCGCATCTCGTGGGTCATCATCGGCATCCTGCTGTTCGTGGGCGGGGCCGTACTTGCTGGACTGGTCTTCGACCACGTTCAGCAGCGCTTCGAGGTCTTCCTCAACCCGGGCGACCCCGAGCTCTTCGTGAAGATCGGCGGCAGCGAGCAGCTCATGCAGGGCCTGTTCGCGATGGGCTCGGGCGGCATCCTCGGCACCGGGCTCGGGCAGGGGCACCCCGAGCTGATCCCGCTGGCCTTCTCCGACTTCATCTTCGCCGCGACCGGCGAGGAGATCGGGCTGACCGGCCTGATGGCGCTGCTGATGGTCTACGCGCTGATCGTGGAGCGCGGCCTGCGCACCTCCATCGCGGCCCGCGACCCGTTCACCAAGCTTCTGGCGGGCGGCCTGTCCTTCCTGCTGGCCTGGCAGGTCTTCATCATCGTCGGCGGCGTCACGAACCTGATCCCGCTGACCGGCCTGGTCACCCCGTTCATGTCCCAGGGTGGTTCCGCCCTGCTGGCTAACTGGATACTTATCGCCCTTTTGGTACGCATGTCGGACGCGGCGAGAAGGCCTCCGCCCCAGGCGATCCAGGACGAAGGACTGACGCAGGTGTTCCAGCGATGAACAGCACACTCAAGCGCGCCGCCGTGGCCTGCCTGGCCATGTTCGCGCTGCTCATGATCAACGTCAACTATCTGCAGGCGGTCAAGGCCGACGGCTACCGCGAGGACTCCAGGAACAACCGCAACTACTTCGAGCGCTACGCCGTCCAGCGCGGACGCATCACCGCCAGCGGCAAGACGATCCTCGCGCAGTCGACCGAGACCAAGGGCCCGTTCAAGTTCCTCAGGGACTACCCGGAGGGCGAGCTCTACGC
This sequence comes from Nonomuraea endophytica, assembly GCF_014203235.1. GTDB lineage: Bacteria > Actinomycetota > Actinomycetes > Streptosporangiales > Streptosporangiaceae > Nonomuraea > Nonomuraea endophytica. The sequence goes on from NZ_JACHIN010000001.1 coordinate 1,382,849, forward strand.
GCACGTCACCGGCTTCTTCTCCCCGGAGAGCGAGTCGTCCATCGAGCGCTCCGAGAACAGCCTGCTCGACGGCTCCAGCTCCGACCTGCTCCTGCGGCGCAGCATCGACCTGTTCACCGGCGAGCCCACCAAGGGCGCCAACGTCGACCTGACGATCAACCCCAAGGCGCAGAAGGCGGCCTACGACGCGCTGCGCCAGAGCGGCAAGCGCGGGGCCGCGGTCGCGATCGAGCCCAAGACCGGCAAGATCCTCGCCCTGGTCTCGCTGCCGACCTACGACCCGGCCAAGATCTCGGTGCCGGAGAAGCCGCAGGCGTTCTCGGCGTACAACAAGCTGGAGAAGAACCCCGACAAGCCGCTGATCAACCGCGCGATCGGGGACTTCTACGCGCCGGGCTCGACGTTCAAGGTCGTCACCACCGCCGCCTGGCTGGAGGACGACTCCAGCCGCGACGGCCAGACGGTCGTGGACGCGCCCACCCGCCTGTCCCTGCCGAACACCACCACCACGCTGCCCAACTACGGCGGCGCTGCCTGCGGCGGCGGCCAGGTGCCGATGGTGTACGCGCTGGAGCGCTCGTGCAACACCCCGTTCGGCAAGATCGGCCTGGACCTGGGCTACGCGAAGATCGCCGAGCAGGCCAGGAAGTTCGGCGTGGGCGAGCCGCTGAGCATCCCCATGGGCGTCGAGGCCAGCACGATCGGCGACGAGGAGAAGGAAGACCCCGCCGCCATCGCGATGACCTCGATCGGCCAGCGCAGCGCGGTGATGACGCCCCTGCAGATGGCCATGATCGCCGCGGGCATCGCCAACAACGGCTCGGTCATGAAGCCGTACCTCGTCAACAAGATCACTGACGCCAAGGGCGACGCGGTCGACGAGGGCGAGCCCGAGGAGCTCTCCGAGGCGATGAGCCCCGAGAACGCCGCCAAGCTCAAGAGCATGATGGTCAGCGTGGTCGCCAACGGCACCGCCAAGACCGCCCAGATCCCCGGCGTCGAGGTGGGCGGCAAGACCGGCACCGCCGAGACCCGCGAGGGCAAGGCGCCGCACGCCTGGTTCATCTCCTTCGCCCCGGCCCAGGACCCGCAGGTGGCCGTGGCCGTCTTCGTCGAGTCCGGCGCCGCCCGAGTCGGCGAGGAGGCCACCGGCGGTGGCGTCGCCGCCCCGATCGGCAAGGCGATCACCGAGGCGGTGCTCAACAAGTGACCCCGGGCACGCAGCTGGCCAACCGCTACCTCCTCGTCTCCCGCATCGCTGCGGGCGGCATGGGCGAGGTGTGGCGTGCGCGCGACCAGCTGCTCGCCCGTGAAGTCGCGGTCAAGGTGCTGCGCAGCCACGTCTCCGGCGACCCCTCCTTCCGCGGCCGCTTCCGCAACGAGGCCCGCATCACCGCCGGGCTCGCCGACCCCGGCATCGCGCAGGTCTTCGACTACGGCGAGGAGGCCGACCTGGCCTACCTCGTGATGGAGCTGGTCCAGGGCGAGCCCCTGTCGGCCATCCTCGCGCGCAACGGCTCGCTCGGGCCCGACGTGGCGCTCGACGTCATCCACCAGACCGCCAAGGCGCTGCACACCGCCCACAGCTCCGGCGTGATCCACCGCGACATCAAGCCCGGCAACCTGATGGTCACCCCCGACGGCAAGATCAAGGTGACCGACTTCGGCATCGCCAGGGCCCTGGAGGCCGCGCCGGTCACCCAGACGGGCACCGTGCTCGGCACCGCCCAGTACGTCAGCCCCGAACAGGCCCAGGGCACCACCCTCACCCCGTCGACAGACCTTTACTCCCTCGGCGTCGTGGCCTACGAGTGCCTGGCCGGGCGACCGCCGTTCCAGGCCGACACCCAGGTCGCCATCGCGCTGATGCACCTCAACGAGTCGCCGCCGCCGCTCGGCGTGGACGTTCCCCGGCCGGTGCGCGAGCTGATCATGGCGCTGCTGTCCAAGGACCCCGAGCGCCGCCCCGCCTCGGCGATGGAGCTGGCCGATCGGGCGTACGTGCTGCGCGACTCGCTGGCCGCCCTCCAGCAGCGGAACGACCTGAGCATGTTCACCGACCCGGCCGGGTTCCGGGTGCGGGAGCCGTACACCGGTGAAGCGAGCGGGCCGCGATCGGGTGAGGTCGAGGGCATGGCTCAGGGGTACGGCGCGGCGTACCAGCAGCCGGAGGGGTCCGATCGCACCACCGACGACCTCGGCGGCGGCGCGCCCCTCACCACGCGGCAGGCCCCGGCGGCCCGCAGGGGCCGGCGCCGGACCGTTGTGCTCTTCGCCACCGCGGCCTCCGTGGCGGCGGTGGGTTTCAGTGCTTTCGTGGTGGCCAGAGGGCAGGAGGCTCCACCGCCGGACGTGGCCGAACCCACCCAGGCGTCGCTCAACCGGCCCGCGGAGATCAAACCGCGCAAGACGAAGACGCCGACCCCGCGTCCGTCGGTGGTTCCGGTGAAGTCGACGCGGCCGGTAACCTCGCGGTCAGCTACCGTAAGCTCGTCGGCAACTCCAAGTCAGAAGCCGACTCCGAAACCGACCCCGACGACGACCCGGACCCGGACCCCGACTCCGACACCCACCCCAACGCCAACGATGTCGCCGACACCGACACCGACGGCCTCACCTGACCCGGGTGACACAAACCCGCCGAAGGAGGAGACGTGATGCGTCTCGGGGCCGATGATGGACACCGGCGGCCACTCGTTACAGCACGGTGCAGGCCGGTACCCAAGATGAACGGTAAGGGACAGTGCAGGAAATGACTCAGCCTCGGCTACTCGGTGGTCGCTACGAACTCGACGGTGTCGTCGGGCGCGGCGGCATGGCCGAGGTGTATCGCGCCCGAGACATCCGGCTGGACCGCATCGTCGCCATCAAGACGCTCCGGGCGGACCTCGCCAGGGACCACACGTTCCAGGCCAGGTTCCGGCGCGAGGCGCAGTCCGCGGCATCCCTGAACCACCCCGCGGTCGTCGCGGTCTACGACACCGGCGAAGACGGCACCGAGGGCACCCCCGTGCCCTACATCGTGATGGAGTACGTCGACGGCCGGACGCTGCGCGACCTGCTGCGCCAGGACCGGCGGCTGATGCCGGAGCGCGCGGTCGAGCTGGTCGACGGCATCCTGCGCGCGCTCGACTACAGCCACCGCGGCGGCATCGTCCACCGCGACATCAAGCCGGCCAACGTGATGATCACCCGGGCCGGCGACGTCAAGGTGATGGACTTCGGCATCGCCCGCGCGATGGCCGACTCGGCCGCCACGATGACGCAGACCGCGCAGGTTATAGGGACCGCCCAGTACCTGTCGCCGGAGCAGGCCCGCGGTGAGCGCGTCGACGCCCGCAGTGACATCTACTCCACCGGGTGCGTGCTCTACGAGCTGCTGACCGGGCAGCCGCCGTTCACCGGCGACTCCCCCGTCGCGATCGCCTACCAGCACGTGCGCGAGGAGCCCATCCCGCCGTCGCAGATCGACCCCGAGATCCCCGCGTGGGCCGACGCGATCGTGCTCAAGGCGATGGCCAAGGACCCCGCCCAGCGCTACCAGAGCGCCCAGGACATGCGCGCCGACATACAGCGCGCGATGTCCGGGATGCCGGTCGACGCGCAGACGATGGCGATGACCAACTACGGCGCGGGCACCCGCACCATGGCCGCCACGCAGCAGCAGGGCGGCCCGGCCACCGGCCGCACCGGCGCGGTCCCGCCCTACGAGTACGGCGACACCGAGCACGGCGGCCGGGGCGGTCGCCGGCGCGCGGGCGGCGGCGGCAACAAGGCGGTCAAGACGGCCCTGTGGGTCGTGATCCCGCTGCTGATCATCGGCGCGTTCATCGGCGTCGCCTATGCCTTCCTCGGCGGAGGCGGCGGCGGCACGCCCACCACGACGGCGCCGGTGAAGGTGCCGCTGCTGACCGGCATGACCCAGAAGGAAGCCGAGACACAACTCACCACCCTGGGGCTCACGCCCAAGGTGGAGGAGGAGTTCAGCAGCGACGTCAAGAAGGGCGTCGTGATCTCCAGCAACCCGGCGGTCGGCGCCGAGGTGCCCAAGGGCGGCGAGGTCACGCTCACCGTGTCCAAGGGCGTGCAGAAGGTGAAGGTGCCGGACGGGCTCATCGGGCTCGACAAGGACGCCGCCCGGACGGCGCTGACCGACCTCGGGTTGAAACCCGTGTTCAAGACCGGGGTGTCCGGCAAGTCGCAGGGCAAGGTGTACAAGACCGACCCCGAGTCGGGCACCGAGGTCAACGAGGGCAGCACGGTCACGCTCTTCGTGCCGGCGGAGCTGTCGGAGGTGCCGAGCGTGCTCGACCTCACCGAGGCCGACGCCGCCGCGGCGCTGCGCGCGGCAGGGTTCCGGGTCAAGGTGGTCCCGCAGTCCAGCCCGGACAAGCCCGAAGGTGTCGTCATCCAGCAGAACCCGGGTGAGGGGACCAAGGTGGCGCCCAAGACCACGGTCACGATCGTGGTGTCCACCGGGCCGGACGTGCAGCCGACCGACACCCCCACCACCGACCCGCCGTTCCCCACGGAAGAGCCGACCGGGGAGCCGACGGAGGATGATCCTCCGGGCGACGACGGCAACTTCTGAGGCCAGGCGACGGGCCCTCCGGTTTCCGGGGGGCCCGTCGGCGTTCCCGGTGGCACGAAAAGGCGCCCCCGCCGCTCGGGGGCAACGGCGGGGACGCTTAATGAGTAGTCGTGCGCGGCCCCGAGCGCGTTACAGCGCGGAGTTCAGCCAGTTCGCCAGGAGTCGGTGCCCATGGTGGGACAGAATCGACTCTGGGTGGAACTGGATGCCCTCCACGGGTGCCGTGCGGTGGCGCAGGCCCATGATGACGCCGTCGGGGGTCCGGGAGACGACCTCCAGGACGTCGGGGATCGTGGCCGGGTCCACGGCCAGCGAGTGGTAGCGGGTCATCTCAACCGGGCTGGGCAGGCCCTCGTAGACGGTCTTGCCGTCGTGCTCGACCTGGCTGGTGCGTCCGTGCATGAGCTCGGGGGCGGTCGAGACGGTCGCGCCGTAGGCGACGGCGATGGCCTGGTGGCCGAGGCACACCCCCAGCAGCGGCAGGCCGCGGTCGGCCGCGTGGCGGACCAGCGGGACGCTGATGCCGGACGCCTCGGGGGTGCCGGGCCCCGGGCTGATCAGCACCGCGTCGAAGGAGTCGGCGTCTGTCGGCAGCACCTCGTCGCGCGGGCGCACGTCGCAGGAAGCGCCCAGTTCGCGCAGGTACTGGACGATCGTGTGGACGAAGCTGTCGTAGTTGTCGACGACCAGCACCCTCGTCACGTGGAACTCACCTTCTGACGGTGACCTCGTCGAGCGTCACCGCGGGTTCGAGCAGCGGAAAGACCGCATACCAGAGTACGGCTGCCGCGATCGCGGCCAGGACCGCGGCCGTCAGGAGCCGTTTGCCCAGCGGGGCGGGGAGCTTGCGCCAGAGCCAGCCGTACATGTCAGACCTTTCGTTCCTCGGTCTCCTTGAGCACGCCGTAGACGATCAGCCGTTGGGCGGCCGAGTACTCGGGATGACAGGTAGAGAGCGTGATGTATGAGCGGATGGGGCTGATGTCGGGCTTGCCGGGGACGGGGGCGATGATCTCGATCTCGTTGGGCTCGACGATGTCCTGGGAGGTGACCCGGTAGGTGTAGCGGGCCTCGCGGGCCTCCACGACGATCTCGTCGTCGCGTTTGAGTTCGTCGATCCGGTTGAACGGGGCCGAGTACGTGGTCCGGTGACCGGAGACGACGAAGTTGCCCACCTGGCCGGGCAGCGCCGTACCCGGGTAGTGGCCGGGGCCCTTCTTCAGGTGGTCGGTTTCCACACCCTCGACCACCGCGTACCGGTAGTCGCGGCCCAGTTTGGGGATGCGCAGCAGCGCCATCGCCTTGCCCAGCGAGATCTTGGGGATCTTGCCGTCGGCGGCCGGCTGCGCGGGCGTGGCGCTCTCCTCCGCGAGTTGCTGCTGCAGCAGGAGTTGCTGGCGCTGGGTGTAAGCGCTGGTGCCCCAGAGAAGGTAGGCGCAGAAGAGCAGCATGATCACGCCCGCCGTGATGCTCAGCTCGCCCACGCTCCGCAGGATGGCCCTCACCCGGCCAGGGTATTCGTGACTGATCCGGTTCCCTGGGGATCGCCATGTCATGCGCGTGGCGACTATCCTGGGCCACGCTTCAACTACGCTACCCACAGAGCCTGTGGACGATCCGGATGCCCCAGGCCCTCAGCAGGAGTTACCCAGTGTCCAAGCCCAAGGCTCGCAAGAAGGCGGTCTACACCCCGCCGCAGAAGACCCAGCAGGTCAAGGTCAGCCCCCGCTGGCTGGCACCGACGATGGTGGGCACGTGGATCATCGGCATCCTGTGGATCGCCGTCTACTACATCGCGCCCGACGCGCCCTTCATCGGCGACCTACAGAACTGGAACCTGCTGATCGGGTTCGTTTTCATCATCTTCGGTGTGGTGCTTTCCACCCGCTGGCGTTAGTTCTTTCCACAGTCTTTTCCACACCTGGGGAAAGTCAGCTCACGATCGCGGACGTCCGGAGCAACACGAGCACGCCGAGGACGACCACCGCCCCCACCACGGTCAGCGTCTGCACCAGGGCGCGGTTGTTCTTGGGGGCGTAGGCCAGCGCCGCGGCCAGGGCCGATCCGGTGATAAGGCCGCCCACATGGCCGGTCCAGCTGATGTTGAACCCGGGCAGGAAGGTGATCACCAGGTTGATCACGATCAGCACGGCGATGCCGCGTACGTCCATGTTGAGCTTGCGGCCGACCACGAAGATCGCGCCGAACAGGCCGAAGATGGCGCCGGACGCGCCGACCGTCAGCGTGTCGGGCGTGTCCAGCCAGTAGCCGAGCGTGGAGCCGCCGAGCGCGCTGACGAGGTAGATGGCCGTGAACTTCACGTGGCCGAAGGCGCGCTCCAGGTAGGGGCCGACGACGTACAGCGCCCAGCTGTTGAACAGGATGTGGAAAACTCCGCCGTGCACGAACGCGGCGGTGATCAGCCGGTAATACTGCTCGCCGAAGGCGACGCCCATCGGCCACATCCCCAGCCGGGCCGTGACGACGTTGCCGGTGAGGTATTGCGCGCCGAAGACCAGGATGTTGACCGCCAGGATGGCCCAGGTGACGTAGGGCGTGGCGACGACCATGCCGCCGAAGGCCGCTTTGGCCTGCCGTACCCCTTTGTTGCCTTCGGCGACGCACTCGGGGCACTGGAATCCCACGGCGGCGTCACGCATGCAGTCGGGGCAGATGGGCCGGTCGCAACGCTGGCAGCGGACCCAGGTCTCACGGTCGGGATGCCGGTAACACGTCGGCACCGCCTCGGCGGGATGCTCGGGCGGGCTGGGCGGCTGGCTGGTCATGCTCGCAGCCTACGGCCTGCAGCCCGCCCGACGCGCAAACGAAATCAGGCCGGCTGGCGGTCGAACGTGACCGACTCGATGACCACGTCCTGCTGCGGCCGGTCGTTGCGACCGGTGGGCACCTTGCAGAGGGCGTCGACGACGTTCTTGCCCTCGATGACCTCGCCGAAGATCGTGTGACCCCCGTTGAGGTGCGGCTGGGCGCTCACGGTGATGAAGAACTGCGAGCCGTTGGTGCCCTTGCCCATCCGGATGCCCGCGTTGGCCATGGCCAGCAGGTACGGGCGGTTGAAGTTGTTCTGGGCGTGGATCTCATCGTCGAAGGCGTAGCCGGGGCCGCCGATGCCCTGGCCGAGCGGGTCGCCGCCCTGGATCATGAAGCCGTCGATGATGCGGTGGAAGATGGTGCCGTCGTAGAGCGGCTTGTTGGACTTCTCACCCGTCTCCGGGTGGGTCCACTCGCGCGTCCCCTCGGCGAGTTCGACGAAGTTGGCGACCGTGTTCGGAGCAAGCTCAGGGAAGAGCTTGATACGGATCAGGCCGTGGTTTGTCTTCAGGTTTGCGATCAGCTTCTCTGCCACGAGACAGCTGCCCCCCTCTAGGCGCAGGGTTGGAATTGTGGTGTTTTGATGACTATGGCCCTTGAGCCGTTGGCAGCATCCTCCCACGGCTCCCGATGATTGAGCCGCCTTGTACCGGGAAGGTCACGCTCCGGGGCCCCAATGACAGGGGAGGTTGTCGTGTCCCTGACACTCAGAAGACGCCGTGCGGTGATCGAAATACCCGATACATGGATGGGCCGTGTCAAGGCCCAGGCCGTGCAGGCGGGCCGCCGGCTCGCGCCGATGGCGGACCAGGCCAAGGTGGCCACCGCCCAGCGCATCGAAGACGCCCGTTACTGGGCAGCGCCCAGGCTGGAAGACGCGGCGCACCAAGTGGAGGATCGGCTCGCGCCGGCGGTCAGCACCATGCTGACCCAAGCCGCGCACAAGATCGATCCGTCACCCATACCCAAGTCCCGCCGGTGGCCGGTGATCCTGCTGATGACCGGACTCGCGGTGGGCGCTATGGGCTACATGTTCTACCGCCGCAACGCGCAGCAGTGGACTGACCACATGAAGGACTCCGCCTCGGACGCCTCACAGTGGGTGAACGACCGGGCGGAGAAGGCTGCCGACCGGGTCTCCGACACGGCGGACAAGGCCGCGGACCACATCTCGTCCACGGCCAACGAGGCATCTCGCAAGATGTCCTGATTTATCCGCAGAAAGCGCGCCACCCCCTGGGTGGCGCGCTTTCCGCACTCATCCCCCAAACGCACCCCCACTCCCGCGTCCCTGCCAACCCGACACCCCGCCCCGGACCTCGCACGTCCGCAGCCCCCGCCACCCGCAGCCCTCGCACGCCCGCTGCCCTACCACCCGTCGCCCCACGCTGGACCTCACACGCCCACGACCCCACGCCCCGGCACCCCGCTCATCCCGTCTCCCGCGCCCTGGCATCCCCCGTCTCCCCGCGCACCCCTTCCCCCGCGCACCCCTTTCCCCGCGCACCCCTTCCCCCGCGCACCGCGCCCTCGACACCCCCGCACCGCGGACGCCGCGCACCCCGAGCCCGGACACCCCTCAAGGCCGCGGACCGAGATCACACGCCCGGCGGCCCGACAGCACGGCAAGGGCGGGGGCGTTGACGTTGTACCAAGCGCTTGCTACAACGCTGGCATGGCGCTCTCACCCCTGGACGACTTCCCGATCCACCAGACATCCCAGGTCATGCGGCACGTGGCCACCTCCGACCGCAACTTCTACGACCGCTACTACTTCAACTGCCACGCCGCCACCGACGAGCTCATGCTCATCATCGGCGTGGGCCAGTACCCCAACCTGGGTGTCACCGACGCCTTCGCCTGCGTGAGGACGCAGCGGCTGCACCGGGTGGTCCGCGCCTCGCGGGAGCTGGGCGCGGACCGGATGAACACCGAGATCGGCCCGTTCCGGGTGGAGGTCATCGAAGGGCTCAAGCGGCTCCGGGTGCTGTTGGAGCCGAACGAGCATGGCCTGTCCTTCGACCTCACCTGGGAGGGCACGATCCCGGCGACCTTGGAGCCGCGCCATTTCGTGCGCTGGCAGGAGCGGGTCATGTTCGATTCGGTACGGATGGCGCAGACCGGACGGTGGTCCGGAAATATCAGGATTGGCGAGGAGGAGATCGCCGTCACCCCGGACCGCTGGCAGGGGACCCGCGACCGCTCCTGGGGCGTACGACCCGTCGGCGAACCCGAGCCGCCCGGCATCCAGTCGAAGAACCCGGGCACGTTCTACTGGCTGTACGCGCCCATGCAGTTCGACGACCACGCGATCCTCTGCATCATCCAGGAGGACGAGAAGGGCCGCAGGGTGCTGGAGGAGGCGACACGGGTCTGGTCGGACGGCCGGGAGGAGGAGTACCTCGGCCGCCCCGAATACCAGCCCGTGTACGCCCCCGGCACCCGTGACGTGGTCGAGGCCGTGATCGGCTTCTCCCCGCCCGGCGGCAAGCCGTTCGAGGTACGCGCCCGTCCGATCCTGCCCGTCCACCTCATGGTCGGCACCGGGTACGGCCTGGAGCCCGACTGGAAGCACGGGATGTACCAGGGTCCGGACCCGGTGGTCCAGGGAGTGACCTATACGCTCCCGGACGACGCGGCGCGCATGTGGGGCATGGTCGACGCGGTCGGCCGGTTCGAATACGACGGCCAGGTCGGGCACGGCCTGTACGAATACTGGGCCCTGGGCCCGCACCCGACCTTCACCTAGATCTCACACCAGGAACCTCACACCAGAACCTCACACCAGAAGCTCACACCGCCCGTACTCCCCGTCCGTACGGCCGGCACAGGTCCCCCGCCCGACACATGACCACGACGCACAGCCGCCAACCGATCGACCACAGTCGGCCGTAGTCGACTGCAGTCGGCTGTAGTCGGCCGCTGTCGGCTGTAGTCGACTGCGGTCAGCCGTAGTCGGCCAGCTGTTGTCAGCTGCGGTCGGCTGCGGTCAGCCGTAGTCGGCCAGCTGTTGTCAGCTGCGGTCGGCTGCGGTCGGCCGTTGTCGGTCGGCCGTAGTCGGCCAGCTGTTGTCGGTCGGCTGTTGTCGGCTGTAGTCGGCTGCGGTCGGTCACGACCGGTCTTGGTCGACCAAGACCAACCGCGGCCGGTTGTCGCCGGTCCTGGTCCTGGCTGGCCGTGGTTGTCACGGTTGGCTGCGATCCGCCACAGTCGGCTGCGGGCGACTGTGAGCGGTTACGGCCAGTCGTGGTCGACCCCGCGAGCCATGGCCGGTCCCGGTCGATCGTGGTAGGTCGTGATCGATCGGGGTCAGTCGTGGCTGGTTGTGATCGCCGGTGTGGCTAGTCGACCTTTTCGCACTTGATGGAGACCGTCTTGGCCAGGCCGTTCGCGGGCGGGGTGCCCATCACGGTCAGCGAAGGCTTGGAACCGGCCTCGGCCCGGCCTGCCTGGTCGGTGCCCTCTTCGGCCGGAAGTGCGGGGACCGCCTCCGCGAACTCCAGGACCTCGCCCTTGACCTTGTCGTCGGCCTTCTCGGCGTCGGGGGCGAGCGGGGCGGCCTCGGTGGGCAGGCTTTCCGCGTCGTCCGAGGTGGTGACCTTGCCGTCCTTGTCGATGGCGATCGCCTTGTGCGCCCTGGTGAGCTCGGCGATGACCTTCCCGTTCTCGTCGGTGCAGACGACCTTGCCGCCTGCGCCGGGTGCGGGTGTCTCGTCGGCCATCGCCGATCCCCCCAGGGCGGCGAGCCCCAGAACGCCTACCGCACTGAGGACCATTACGCGTCGCTTGAACATGAATTCTCCTGTCGTGTGGGTCGGACGAGGACGAATCTGCTCTGCCGTACCTGAAGAGAGGCTGAAGGCGCCCTAAATGATCTTCAGGTTGGCTTTAGGTGGCTTGCTGCACTCTGAGAGGCGTGCGAGTGCTATTGGTTGAGGACGAGCAGCGGCTGGCCGACCTGGTGAAGGGCGGACTGACCGGCGAGGGGTTCGCGGTGGACGTGGCCTACGACGGCCGCGACGGGCTGTGGATGGCCACCGAGAACGACTACGACGTGATCGTTCTCGACGTGATGCTGCCCCGGATGAACGGCTACGCCGTCTGCGCCAAGCTCCGTGAGGCGGGCAACTGGACGCCGATCATGATGCTGACCGCCAAGGACGGCGTCTACGACGAGGCCGAGGCACTCGACACCGGGGCCGACGACTATCTGGCCAAGCCGTTCTCGTACGTGGTGCTGCTGGCCCGGCTGCGTGCGCTGGTGCGGAGGGGCGGGCGGGAGCGGCCGGTGTCCATCACGGTCGGGGACCTGGTGATCGACCCGGCCGGGCTGCGCTGCCGCCGGGGCGAGACGGAGGTGTCGTTGACGCCGAAGGAGTTCGCGGTGCTGCACGGGCTGGCCAGGCGGGCGGGCGAGGTGGTGTCCAAGAGCGACCTGCTGGCCGCCGCCTGGGACTTCTCCTACGACGGTGACGCGAACATCATCGAGGTGTACATCAGCGCGCTGCGCCGCAAGATCGACCTGCCGTTCGGCAGGACGACCCTGGTGACGGTCCGCGGCGCGGGCTACCGGCTGGAGGCGGAATGACCGGCAACGGCAACACGACCCCCCACGACCCACAGCCCGGCCCGGACACTCCCCCTGCCGCTCAGCCGCCCACGGACACTCCGCCGGCCGCGCAGGACCACAACACCGCTGGGCAGCATCAGGCCGCAGGGGAACATCAGGCCGCTGAGGAGCATCGGGTCGCTGAGGAGCTTCGGGTCGCTGAGGAGCTTCGGGTCACGCGGGCGCCCGACACCGCGCGGGCGCACAACACCGCGCGGGCGCGCCAGGACACGCCTGCGGACGCGCAGACGCGCATGGACGCTCTGGCTGCGCGAGCGCGCAAGAGCGTTCGGGCGTTGACCGCGCGCGGGAACAAGAACGCGCGGGGAGGTCAGGGCGCTCAAGCGTGGCGGGTCGGGCGGGGGCATGAGGGGGCACAGCCACGCAAGAGTGCGGGGGCACGCACGGCCGCTCGCGGAGACCAGACCGGGCGCGGAGACCAGACCGGGCGGGGAGACCAGACCGGGCGGGGAGACCAGACCGGGCGGGGAGGTCAGGGTGTTCGGGGGTGGCGGGTCGGGTGGGGGCACGTCGGGGGGCGGAGTCAGGTGGGTGGGTCGTTGGGGGGTCAGGTGGGTGGGTCGTTGGGGGGTCGGGTGCGGGAGGGGGCTTCTTCGGTACGGCTGCGCGCCACTCTGGCCGCCACCCTGGTAGTTGCGCTGGCTTTGGGGGTGACGGCGCTGGTGTTGGCGCAGTCGATGCGCGGCACTCTGGTGGCCAGCGCCGATGCTGACGCCGCACGGCGGGCTGTTGGGGCGGTGCCCGCTCTGCAGGCGTCGGCGGCGCAGCTTGATGCGCAGAAGGACGAGTCGGGGGCACAGCTCGACACCTGGCAGGCCGGTCCGGTGATGCCGCTGTACACGCAGAGGGCCGATTCGGTGACGCGGCTTGATGCGCCGACGGCTGACCTGGCGTCGCAGCTCGATGCGCAGAAGGGTGAGAAGGTCAGCGTTGCCGACCGTACGCAGCCGTTTCAGACTGTCGTCGATCCGGACGTGATGCTCAGCGCGGACGGTAAGAGCTTCTCCACTGCCTGGGAGCAGGTGGATGGGTTCCGGGTGGTTGGGATGGCGGTGACTACGGAGGCGGGGCCCGGGATGGTGCTCGCGCGTTCGTCGCTGGCTCCTACCGAGCAGGCGCTCAACACGCTCAACAGTGTGCTGCTGCCCGGGGTGCCCGCGCTGCTGCTGGTGGTGGCGGTGATGACGTGGCTGTCGGTGGGGCGGGCGCTGCGGCCGGTGGCGGCGATCCGGGCCAAGGTCGCGGACATCACCGCACGTGATCTGCACCAGCGGGTTCCGGTGCCGAGTTCGGGGGACGAGATCGCGGCCCTGGCCACCACGGTCAACGGCACGCTGGACCGGCTGGAGACGGCGGTCGACCGGCACAAGAGCTTCGTCGCCGACGCCGCGCACGAGTTGCGCAGTCCGATCGCGACCCTGCGGGCGAGGCTGGAGCTGGCCGAGCCGAGCGAGCTGACCGCCGAGGCCCTCGCCGACGTCGAACGCCTCCAGTCACTGGCCGGTGACCTCCTCCTGCTGGCCCGGCTGGACGCGGGCGAACCGCTCCAGGCGGCCGACGTTGACCTGGGCCAGATCGCCGCCGAGGAGGCGGTGCGGGTCGAACGGCGTCCCGAGGTGGAGCTGAAGCTGGACGTGCAGCCGGACGTGGTGATCGAGGGTGTACGCGGGCACGTCGGCCGGCTCGTGACCAATCTGGCGAGCAATGCGGTACGGCATGCCGCCTCGACCGTCGTGGTCCGGGTCCGCAGCGAGGGTACGACGGCCGTGCTGGAGGTCGACGACGACGGGCCGGGGATTCCGGAGGGGCAGCGGGAGGCGGTGTTCGGCCGGTTCACCAGGCTCGACGAGGCCAGGGCGCGTGACGCCGGTGGCGCGGGACTGGGCCTGCCGATCGCCAGGGACATCGCGACGCTCCACGGCGGCACCGTCCACGCGGTCTCCGGGGGATTTGTCGCCCGTTTCCCCATGAACCACTACGCCGATGCGGTACGTGTGGACGGTTGAAGGAGGCAATCATGCTCACACGCCGTGCCTTAGTCACCCGCAGCGCCCTCACGGGCGCCGCGATCGTGTTCCTCTGGCCAAGCCGAGCCGACGCGAACGCCACAGACCGGGCCGACGCAGACGCCACAGACCGGGCCGACGCGGACGCCACAGACCGGGCCGACGCGGACGCCGCAGGCCAGGCCGACGACGGTTCCGGTTCACGTCAGGCCGGAACGGACGCGGAGTCCGCCAAGCCGGTCCTCGCCCTCACGAAGAACATTCGTGTCGGCGGCGGAAGGATCATCAAAGGCAAGTACGTGATCACCCAGCCCAGGAAGAACGTCTTCAGGTGCTTCAGCGCCAAGTGCACCCACCAGGGCTGCACGCTGGCCAGCGTCAGCCGTGGCACGATCAACTGCCCGTGCCACGGCAGCAAGTTCAACATCTCAACCGGCGCGGTCGTCCAGGGCCCCGCCAAACGAGCACTGCCCCGCAAGAAGATCAAGGTAGCCGGCGGCAAGATCAGGCTGGCGTGAGCATTCTGGTGTAGGTGGTGGTGCGCTGCACCACGGCGAACCCGGAGCGCTCGTAGACCCCGAGCGCTCCGGTCCCGTTGTCGGCGTCGACGCTGAGGCCGGCCCTGCCGTACCCAAGACTCTTGAGTTCGGTGAGGGCGTGGGAGATGAGCGCGCTCGCCACGCCCCGGCCGCGCCACGGCGCGAGGGTGCCGATGATCTGGATCCATGCCTCGCGCACGCCGGTCACGGCGGTGTCGGCGGCGAAGTAGTGGGTGATCAGGATGCCGATGACCTGGTCGCCGTCGAGGGCGAGGAAGGAGCCTTCGGGGACGAACGCGCGGGTGCTGGTGATCTTCTCTTTCCAGCTTGCCGGAGTGTGCGGGGTGGTGCCCCAGTGGCCGCTGAAAGCCTCGTTGCGGACGTTCAGGGCGCCGGCGTCACGTGAGGGGGTCCAGGTGACGAGGCGCAGGCCGGCGACGGGCGGGCGGGGCTCGATCTCGGTGGCCAGGTCGCGCTCCATCTGGAAGAACCAGCGCGCCTGGGCGAAGCCCCTGCTCTCGAAGAGCTTGGCCGCCCAGACCTGTGTGTCGCGCGAGTGGACCTGGAGTTCGAGCGGTTTGCCGGGGTACGCGCGCTCGTGCAGGAGCGGCGCGGCCTCGATCGCCCAGTCGAGGATGCGCGTGCCCAGGCCGGTACGGCGGTGCTCGGGGTGGACGCCGGCCCACAGCCCCATCCGGTGCACCTCGGGGGCCGCCTGCCTGATCGGGAGGTAGGCGAAGGCCACGAGCCGGTCGCCGTCCCTGGCCGCGAGCGTGCCCTCGGCCAAGTCGACCAGCGGGCTGGTGAGGCTCTCCGTGAGGTCCTCCGCGCCGTAGTTCTCGCCGTCCTGGTCGACGACCTGGATCGCGGCGGTGAGCTCGGCCCACCGCTCGGCGTCGTCCTTGCGCAGCGGCCCCCACGTGATGCTCATGGAGCGGCAGCCTAAGCCAGCCTGGTCGAACACCCCAAACGATTTCCTAGCTGGACAAGCCGCTCGGCAAAGCCCTTCCGGGTGGACTCCTTGAAACCGACGAAGAAGCGGTTGGCGAGCGGTACGCCCCAGCGCATCCAGGTCGCCACGTTGAAGACGCGGTGGACCAGGAGCGAGCCCTGCGGGTGCGGCTCGACGCTCCATTCGCCCCGGTACCACCAGCCGCCCTGGAAGGCGATGGTCCGCCCGGCGACCTCGACGGTCGAGGTGTGGCCGGGGAAGTCCTCCACGGTGAACCGGCCCTCCTGATGGCCGTCGGGCAGCAGGCTGCGCGCCAGGTCGTCCCAGACCTTGGCGTCCGGCGCCTCGACCACGCCGGACATTTCGGTGATGAGCTTCTTCACGTTTTCCTCCTATTCGAGGGTCTTCTCCATCAGCTCGCGGGTGAGCGTCCCCTCCCAGGACAGCTCGCCCTTCTCCAGCCGCGCGATCAGGTCGTCCATCCAGGACAGCTCGGCCTGGCTCAGCGTCCGCTCGTAGTCGACCTCGATCATGAGCAGCTCGGGCAGGCCGCTGTCGCGCACGGCGGCGACGTGCCCGTCCATGGCGGTGATCTGCCCGCGGACCGACGCCGCCCTGGCCCGCAGCGCGTTCAGCGCCTCGGGCACGGGCAGGCAGCCGATCAGTGAGACCGCCGCGGTGAACGCGCGACGGTCGCCGCCGGCGCTCTGCAGGAGCGACCTGAGCCGGGTGGACAGCTCCTTGCGGCCTTCGTCGGTGATCTCGTAGACCGTCCGCTCGGGGCGGCGGCCCTCCTTGGTGGTCTCCACCGCGACGATCAGCTCGTCTCCGGCGAGCTTCTCGACCGCGTGGTAGAGGCTCCTCGGGAGCCCGGTCACGTAGTCCTTGTGCGTGTCGACGATGAAGCGGTGCAGCTCATACGGGTGGCTGGCGCGTACCGAGAGCATGGCCAGCACGGTCAGGCCCACCAGATCAGGACGACGCGCCATGTTGCCTCCTTCTATATTGCATTATGCACTATTGGGTGATGCCGCGCGAGAGCGCGTACCGGCTAGTCGAGTTGTTCGAAGGCGCGCTCGATCGCCTGGCGCGCCACGTCCTCCGGGTAGGGGAAGCGGCCGATCAGGTCGCGCAGGCCCTCGGCGTGGGCGCGGCTCGCCAGCGCGGCGACCTCGGCCAGTTCGTCCCGCTGGCCCTGCGCGAAGGCGCGGTCGACGACCGCGCCGTGGCCGGGCACGATCACGGGCTCCGGCAGGGCGGCCAGCATCGCCGACATCGTGGCCGGCCAGTCGAGCGGGTAGGAGTCGCCGAAGGCCGGCGGCGCGCCCTCCTCGACCAGGTCGCCCGCGAAGACCACCCCGGCGTCCGGCACGTGCAGCACGATGTCGTTGTCGGTGTGTCCCCGCCCGAAATACCGCAGATGTACGGCCCGCCCGCCGATGTCGAGCGTGGCCCGGTCGGTGAAGGTGTGGTCGGGCGCGACCAGGTCGATCTCCTCGATCTCCGCCCGGCGCTCCTCGGCCACGAAGCCCAGCACGCTCGCCCGCTGCGCCTCGCCGCCCGACCGGATCTCCTCCGCGCATCCGGCGTGCCCCCAGATCTCCGCGGGCAGGAACATCGCGTTGCCGAAGAAGTGGTCCCAGTGGGCGTGGCTGTTGACGACGGTCCACGGGTCCGGCGTGATCCGGCGGACGGCGGCGATCAGGTCCGTGGCCTCCCGGTGGGACATGCGGGTGTCGAACACCAGGCAGTGCCCGTCGCCGACGACCAGGCCCACGTTGAGGTCGACGGACTCGTGCCTGCGTACGAAGACGCGGTCGCCGACCTCCTGCCACGGCTCGTTCACGCGCCGGTCCCGAAGGTCAGCTCCGGCCGTTCCCAGGTGATCCTCGGCGGCTTCGGCGACGACGTGCCCACACGTTGTGCGCCCATGCGCAGGTAGAAGGCCTCGGCGGGCGGGTGGGAGATCACCCGGACCCGGGTCAGCCCGGCCCCGCGGGCCTGCTCCAGCATGTGCTCGATCAGGCGGCGGCCCAGACCCGTGCCCTGGGAGTGGTCGGCGACGAACAGCAGGTCCAGCTCGTCCTCGACCAGGGCGTAGAAGCCGAGATGGGCGTCGGTGGTGAAGACCAGGTGGGCGGCGACGTAGCCGGCGGTGACCTGGTAGCCCTCCAGGATCGTGGAGTACTCGCCGTGGTAGGCGCTGGAGGCGTGCATGAGCGCGGTGAGCGCCCCGGCGTCGCGGGGCTCGGCGCGGCGGATCGTTTCAGACATGGTCTGGCCTATGTTGTCGAACATGAGCTTTGGCTTCCAAGTGAGCATCGACGCGGCCGATCCGCACGCGCAGGCCGACTGGTGGGCGGACGCGCTCGGCTGGGAGGTGGAGCCCCAGGACGCGGACTTCATCCGCGACATGGTCTCCAAGGGGTTCGCCGCCGAGGACCAGACCATCGTGTACGACGGGCAGCTGCGCTGGCGGGAGGGCGTGGCCATCAGGAGCGAGGGGCATCCGAGGGTGCTCTTCCAGCTCGTGCCCGAGGCCAAGACCGTCAAGAACCGGGTCCACTTCGACGTCCAGGTCGGTCAGGACAACGTCGAGGCCGAGGTCGAACGGCTGACCGCCAGGGGCGCGACCTTCTCGCACCGGGGGCAGCAGGGACCGCACTCCTGGGTGACGATGACCGACCCCGAGGGCAACGAGTTCTGCGTCACCCGGTGAGGTAGGCCAGCACGGCCAGCACGCGGCGGTGACCGTCCTGCGTGGGCGGCAGGTCGAGCTTGGCGAAGATGCCCGCGATGTGCTTGGCGACGGCCGCCTCGGTGACCACGAGTTCCCTGGCGATGGCGGCGTTGGCCCGGCCCTCGGCGATCAGCGACAGCACCTCGCGCTCGCGCGGGGTGAGGCGGGAGATCGGGTCGCGGCGGCGGCTGAGCAGTTGCCGCACCACCTCGGGGTCCACGACGGTGGCCCCGGCGGCGACCCGGTCGAGGGCGTCGGCGAACTCCTTCACGTCGCCGACCCGGTCCTTGAGCAGGTAGCCGACGCCGGTGCCGGTCTCCAGGAGCTCGGCGGCGTAGGTCTGCTCGACGTACTGGCTGAGCACGAGCACGGGCAGGCCGTCGCGCCGCAGTTCCAGGGCGGCGCGCAGGCCCTCGTCGGCGAACCCCGGCGGCATGCGCACGTCGGTGACCACGATGTCAGGGGCGTGCTCGCGGACCGCGGCGAGCAGGGCGTCCGCGTCGCCGACGGCGGCGGCGACCTGGTGGCCGAAGCGTTCGAGCAGGCTCACCAGGCCCTCGCGCAGGAGGACCGCGTCCTCGGCGATGACTACGCGCACGGGATCTCCGCTCTGATGGTGGTCGGGCCGCCCGGCGGGCTGGACAGGGTCAGTCTGCCGCCGACCACGTCGAGCCGGTCGGCCAGCCCGGTGAGGCCCGTTCCGGCCGCGGGGTCGGCGCCGCCGTGGCCGTCGTCGGTGACGGTGATCAACAAGCTTTCACGCGATTTTTCCACTTTTATCGTGATGTTGGTGGCGCTGCTGTGCTTGGTGGCGTTGGTGAGGGCTTCGCCGGCCACGTAGAAGGCGGCGATCTCCACGGGCGGCGGGAGCCGTACGTCCAGATCTGTCTCGATCGTCACGGGGACGGCCGAGCGCGCGGCCAGTTCGCCGAGGGCGGCGGCGAGGCCGCGGTCGGTCAGCACCTGGGAGTGCACGCCGCGGATCAGCTCCCGCAGCTCGGCCAGCACCTGCTTGGCCTCGCCGTGCGCCCGGTCGAGGGTACGCGCCAGCGGGGCCTCGTCAGGAACGTCCAGCCTGGCCAGCCCGAGCGTCATGGTCAGCGCGACCAGCCGCTGCTGAGCACCGTCGTGCAGGTCGCGCTCGATCCGCCGCCGCTCCACCTCGAAGGCGTCGACCAGCCGCGCCCGCGAGCGCCTGACCTCCTCCAGCTCAGCCCGCTCGGGCGCGAGCACCGCCCTGACCATCGCCGCGCGCGCCCCCGCCCAGGCCGTCAGCACGTACGCCCCCACGGGCACCAGCGCGATTCCCACGAACGAGGCGGCCACCGCGATCGCGCCCGCCGCCTCCGGCTGCACCACGGGCGAGAGCACCAGCAGCAGCGGCCCGCCCACCGCGACGCCGACGATCGCCAGGTCGATCCACCAGAACGCGACCAGCGTGAGCACGGCAAGCCCGATCTCCCGCCGCCGCTCCCGGGTGCCGGGCACCGGCGACAGGTCCACCAGCCGCATCCGCCACCGCTCGAAGCGCGCCACGAACGGCCCGAACGCCACCAGCGCGACGATCCCCGCGCCCACCGCGCCCCAGCCCGGCAACACCTCCGACAGCGCCGCCACCACCAGCGGCACCACGCAGAAGACCGCCCCGGCCAGCAGGTACGCCAGCGCCCGCCAGGGCCAGGACGAACGCAGGAACGGCAGCGGCCGGGAACCGAGCGCTTCGAGGGCGGAGGTGCTCACCCCGCCAAGGTAACCAGAGGGCGGAAACCTAAATTTAGGTCAATGACAAACTTGAGTCGGTCATGCCAAAATGGCGTCATGACCACAGGCCTCCGCGCGATGAAGAAGCAACAGACCAGGGAGAACATCTCCCAGCACGCCACCAGGCTCTTCCTGGAACGCGGCTACGACAAGGTGACGATCGCCGACGTCGCCACCGCCGCGCAGGTGGCCAAGATGACGGTGACCAACTACTTCCCCCGCAAGGAGGACCTGGCGCTCGACCTGGGCGACGCGTTCGTCTCCGGGCTGGCGCACACGGTCGCCGAGCGGCCCGCCGGCCAGTCGGCGCTGGCCGCGCTCCGTGCCGCCTTCCTGGCCGCGGTGGAGCACAAGGACCCGGTGATCGGCTTCGCGCCTCTGGAGTTCGCCCGGATGATCACCGACAGTCCGGCGCTGGTGGCCAGGCTCCGCGAGTTCCACGACGAGCGCGAGGCCGCCCTGGCAGCCCGGCTCGCGGCCGAGACCGAGCCCGGCTTCCTGCCCCGGCTCGCGGCGGCCGAGCTCGGGGCGGCGCACCGGCTGCTGTTCGACGAGACGCTGGCGCGGGTGCTCGACGGCCAGGACCACGACGTGATCGCCGCCGCGCTGGCAGAGGCCGGGCGCATGACGTTCGACCTGCTGGAGCCCTCCCTGGGGACCTATGCGGTTGCCGCGGATGCGTAGCCGGGACGAGCTCGCCGCCGACTACGCCGCGTTCCAGGCCCGGGGGCGGCGGGCGCTGCTCGACGGCGAGGCCACCCACGACCTACCCTTCACCGAAGGCGGCCCGCGCTGGGGCATGACCACGATTCTGCGCCCGACCGGGCCCGCGCTGGACCACCTGGAGTCGCTGGCCAGAGCGGCGGGCGCGGCCGCCGGCCCCGGCCAGTGGACTCACGACCGCGGCGTCCTGCACTTCACCCTGCGTTCGCTGGAGCCGTACCGGCGGGTGATCCCCGCCGCCGACCCGGCCCTGCTGACCTACGCCGCCGCCCTGCGCTCGGCGGCCCGTGGGCTGCCGCCGGTGCGGATGCGGATCGAGGGCGTCAGCCCGCACGCCGGTGGCGTCCTCGCCTTCGGTTACCCGGAGGACGACACGATCTGGACCCTCCAGCGCAGGTACGCCGAGGCGCTGGGGGCACGCGGGGCGTTCGAGTCGTGGTCCAGGGAGCGCTGGTACATCAGCCTGGTCCACTTCGCCGCGCCACTGGCCGACCCCAAGACGGTGGTCACCTGGTGCGACGACCACGCGGGCGAGGCGCCGGGCATCACCGAGATCCCCGCCGCCGACCTCGCCCACGCCTCCATCACCGGCCCTCGCGTCCGCCTCACCACCCTGAAACAGGTCATACTGGACAGGTGATGATCGCCTTAACCTGGGTGACCTTCGGTTTGGTGGCCGCCAACACCATCGTGGCCGCGTACGTCATCTTCTTCGACCGTTTCCCGCCCTGGACACCCTGGCTGCGCAGGCACCGCTTCAACCGGATCAGCGGCTGGGGAAACCTGCTGATGTCGGCCGCACTGGCGCTGAACATCATCGCCGCGCACACCGAACGCTCCTATCCGATCACGGCGGCCGCTCTCCTGTGCCTGGTGGCCGCGGCGGTGCTCTGGTATGTGGGCGGGACTAGAAGCTCGTCCCCAGCAGGCGGGCCACCTCCGTACGGTCGTTGACGCCGAGCTTGTCGTAGACCGCCTGCAGGTGGTTGGCGGCGGTGCGCATGGACAGGGTGAGGCGGTCGGCGATCTGGCGGTTGGTCAGCCCGGCCGCGGCGAGCTGGACGATCTCCCGCTGACGCGGGGTCAGGTCCGGGGTGGCGAGTTCGACCAGGGCGGGGGTCGTGACGCCCGGACAGCGGCGGGCCAGGGCCCAGGCGCGGGTCTGGGCGCCCTTGGCGGCGGTGCCGCGGCCCATCCGGCGGTAGGCGGCGGCCTCCTGTGCCGTCGCCTCGGCCGCGTACAACACCATGCCGAGCGACTCGAACTCGGCCGCCACCGCGCGCAGGCCGGGCGGGTCGTCGCGGGCGGCGGCGTGGGCGTGACGGGCGCAGATCTGCGCGAAGGGACCCTCCACCCGGCCGGCCAGCTCGTCCAGCTGTGTGGTCACCAGGTCGGCGGCGCCCATTCTGACCACGTCGTGCAGGGCGAGCATCCGGTAGCCGAGGTAAGGGCAGTCGGCGGCCATCGACAGCGCCGTCCGCACGGCTCCGTCGAGGTCGCCGTCGGCGGCGGCCAGCCAGGCCTTGGCCAGCAGCACGGGCTGGAGCGTGTAGTCCCAGCATCCGGCCAGCTCTTCGGCTTCGGTCAGGGCCTTTCCGGCGGTTTCCAGGTCGCCCAGGAGGGCCGCCGAGTGGGCCAGTTCGGCCAGGCACCTGCCCAGGTACGGCGAGCGGGCGCGCAGCCGTACGACATCCTCGCGGCACCAGCGCACCGCGGCGGCCACGTCGCCGCGCAGGCGGCAGACCTGCGCGCGGTAGGCGCCGAATCCGCCGACGGACAGGTCGGGCGCGGCCAGTTCGGTGCCCTGGACGGCGACGCGGGCGGCGTCGGCGAGTTCCCCGGCGAACAGGTGGGCCGCGCACCGCGCGTCGAGCATGACCGGCAGCGCGTGCGGGGCGCGGTCGCGCCAGGCGTCCGCGTCGGCCATGGCACGTTCCACGACGGTCACGCAGCGGGCGCTGCGGCCGGAGTGGGCGTTCACCCAGGACTCCAGCGCGGCCAGGTGCCCGCTGGGCGGGGTGCCGGGGGTGAGGTCGCGGGCGCGGATGAGCGTGCGCTCGGCGGCGTCGAGGTGACCGGTGAAGAAGTCGACGACGCCGCGGTGGACGAGCAGTTCCTGACGCCAGGCCGGGTCGGACAGCGTGTCGGCGGCGCCTTCGAAGACACGTCCCGCCTCGTGGGTGTCGCCGGACCAGAGCATGTTGACGCCGAGCGCGAGCGCGTGCTGGGCACGTTCGGCGTCGGTCGCGCCGGGCCCGCCCTGACGGCGCAGCACCTCCTGCGCGCCGCCGGTGTCGCCGAGGATCGTCAGCACCTGCCCGAGCAGCGCGACCGCCTCGATGCCCGCGCCCGCCTCGACCGCGGCCCGGCCGAGCCGGGCGGCCAGGTGCGGGTCCTGGCGCCCCCACGCCAGGTGCGCGGCGACCAGGAGCATGCGCGGGTCGGCGGGCGAGCCGCTGTCGAGCCGCCACACGGCCGCGCGCAGCATGTCGTCGCGCCCGCGCATCCCGCTGGCCTCCAGCGACTCCGCCAGCGTGCGCAGCCGCCGCCGGGCCCTGAGCGTACGGCAGCGCCCGCGCACCACCTCGCCATAGAGCGGATGCCCGAGCCGCATGCCGGGTCCGTCGGCGACGATGAGACCACGGTCCTCCACACGTTCGACCGCGCCCGCCGAGGCCATCGTGACCAGCAGGTCGGTGCCGAGCGGTTCGCCGAACGCCACGAGCTCCAGCACCTCGCGCTCGTCCGGGTCGAGGTGCCCGATCCGATCGCTGACCAGCTCGCGCAGCCGGGTGGTCATCGACAGCCCGCCGCGCCAGCGCCACTGGCCGCCCTGCTCGGACAGGCAGCCGAGGTCGCGCCCGGCGTGGACGAGCTCGCGCAGGTAGAGCATGTTGCCCTCGCTCACCCTGGCCAGGTGGCGTACGGTCTCGGCCGCCACGTCGCCGCGCAGCGCAGCGGACAGCGCCTGGCCGACCTCGTCGCGGGTCAGCGGCGCCAGCTCGATCCTGGTGACCAGCTCCTCCTTCCAGAGGGCGGCCACCGGCTCGGGCACCGGCTCGCCGGTCCGCACGGTGACCAGCAGGGACGCCTCGCCGCGCGTGGCCAGGTAGTGCAGCAGCGCGGCGGAGGCGGCGTCCAGCCGGTGCGCGTCGTCCACGGTGACCAGCAGCGGCGCCCGCCCCGCCCGGGTCCTCAGATGCCGGGCCGCCCAGCCCAGCAGGTTCTCGCCGCCGTCCGGCGGTCCGCCCAGCACGTGCGCGAACGCCCCGAACGGGATCATCGCCGCGGTCTCCGTGCCCAGGGCCCGTACCACGCAGTAGTCCGTCAGGCTCGCCGCCGCCTCGGCCGCCAGCCTGCTCTTGCCCACCCCGGCCTCGCCCGCGATCATCGCTCCCGTGCAGGATCGCAGCGCCCGGTGAACGGCGGCCAGCGGGCCCTGCCGTCCGATGAATGGCCATCGATTGCTCATCGCAGCCCCTCCTCCCGGATCTCATCGTCGGGATCCAGGTTTGCGGGAGGTTCAGGTCTTCAGTCCCGCCGCCGTCAGCAGGAGATCCACCACCGCGTCGGTCCCGCTGAACGGCACCGGTTCGCCGCCCACCTCCTCGAGCAGCCCGCGGAGCTGACCTCCGGACTGCTCGGGTTCTACCAGGCGCACGATGACCGTCCTCATGCCCGCACGATCCACCGGCGCGGTTCAGGTCTGGTTCAGGTGGGGAACGGCGCGGGCTCGACTTCCAGCTCGCGCATGCGCTCGGTGTAGACGTGGTAGCGGCGGCGCGCGTCGCCGCGCCGTCCCGCCTGGTCGAGGGAGCGGATGAGCCCCAGGTGGGCGCGCTCGTCGTAGCCGTCGCGCTCCAGCAGCCGCAGCCAGTAGCGGGCCGCCTCGTGGTGGCGTCCCTCCTCCGCCCGCGCGCCGGCCAGCCGCGCCGCCGCCTGCACGTAGGCGAGCCTGGCCTGCTCGCGCAGGCCCACGGCCCAGTCGGCGTAAGGGTCCTCCTCGCAGAACTCCCCGCCGTAGGCGGCCTCGGCCGCCTTCCACCGCGCCAGCGCCTCACCGCCGCGCCCGGCCTGCTCCAGCCGTACGGCCGCGCCGACCAGCCCCAGGAACCGCTCGATGTCCACGTCGGCGTGGTCCAGGTCGAGCCGGAGCGCGCCCTCGTCGGAGACCACGATCTCCACCTCGTGCGCCGGGTCGAGCACCGCGCGCAGGGTGGAGACCATCACGTTGAGCCGTTTGAGCCCGACCGCCTCGTCCTCCTGCTCCGGCCAGAGGATCTCGACCAGGCGCTCCCTGCTGATCGCCCGGCCTCTCCTGCTGACCAGGATTTTCAGCAGGTCACGGGCCTTGCGGGACTGCCATGCCGTACGCGGGACCGGGAAGGAGCCGCGCAGCACGCGGAAGGCGCCCATCGTCTCGACCGTCACCCGCGCGCCCGAGTCGGGGGTGACGCGCGCCAACAGCGCGTCGATGCGGTCGTCGAGCATGCGGCAGCCGATCGCGTGCATGCGCTCAGCCACCTGCCCGGCCACCTCGGCGCCGACGGCGGGGTCGGCGAGCGCCGCTCTGACCAGCTCGGCCCTGGCGCGTCCGACGGGGTCGCCGAGCGTGCTCCAGATGCGTACGGCGTCGTCGGCGCGGTCGTGGTCCTTGTCCAGTTCGGCCCGGAGTTCGGCGATGCTGGCCAGGCCGGTGTGGTGGCGGCGTTCGGCGGCGATGGGCTCCGCCTCGTCCAGGAGCTTCCTGGCGGCCTCCGCGCGGCCGGCGACGACGGCGACGCGGGCGGCGGCGACCCGGGCGCTCACCGCGGCCATGCCCTCGGTGTGCTTGAGCGCCTCGGCGGCCAGGCGGGCGGCCTCGTCGGGGTCCTCGGCGGCCAGGAGCTCGGCCAGCTCGGTGAGCGTGTTGCCGAGGGCCTGGGCGTCGCGCGAGCGCCCGGCCTCCACCTGGACCCGGCGGTAGGTGGCCGCGGCCGCGGCGCGCTCGCCGCGCAGCGTCTGGACCCTGGCCAGCTGGAGCAGGCCGTAGCCGATGCGCGAGCCCATGGCCTCCCAGCGCGCCACGGCGTCGGCGGCGTCCACGGCGGCCTCTTCGAGCCGGCCGAGCCCGATGAGCGCCTTGGCCCGGTTGGAGACGGTCAGCGCGGCCCACGGCGCGAACGCCACCAGGTCGGACAGCCGACCGGCGATCTCCACGTCGGCCAGGGCGGCGTGGTAGTCGGCCTCGTCGATGTGGCGTGATGCCCGGTTGGCCCGGATGCGGATGAGCTGGAGGATGTCGCCGGCGCGCTCGGCGTACTCCAGCGCCCGCAGATAGTAGGCGTCGTTGGCGCGGCGGTCGCCGTCGAGCGCGGCGACCATGGCGATCACCGTGGTGGCGGCGGCCAGCGCGCCCGGGTCGCCCAGCAGCGCGGCGGCGTCGAGCGCGCGCTCGGCCATCTCCGCGCAGGCCGCCCGGTCGCCGCGCAACCACAGCACCGAGGCGGCCGAGGCGGTGCAGATCGCCGCGTCGGCCGCCGGCGAGCCGTGCTCGGCGCCGCGCAGGTACATGGCCATGGCGGTGTCGAGGTCGCCGCGCAGGTGGTCGATGAAGCCGAGGCGCCGGGCCACGAAGGCGTCGAAGGCGGGGCTGTCGGCCGCTCTGGCGAGGAGCTCGTGGGCGCGGCGCCAGTCGCCGCGGTTCTGCTCGGCGATCCCGGCCAGCCTCAGCATGGCCGGGCTCTCCCGCCGGTTCTCGGGCAGCAGCGCCAGCCCGGCCAGGACGTCGTCGCCGCGCTCGGCCAGCCGGAGTCCGTGCGCGGCCAGCAGCGACGCGGCCAGCTCGGGGTGCCCGGTGGCGACGGCGGCGCGCAGCGCCTGCTCGGGCTGGTCGTGCTCGACGTACCAGCGGGCGGCCACCTCGGCCGTGTCGTGGGACTCGTGCCGGTCGAGCGGCGCGTGCCTGGCCAGCACGTGCCGGCTGGTGGCGGTCAGCCGGTGGCCGCCCTGCGCCGCCTCCAGGAAGAGCCCGCGGCCGGTCAGCGAGGTCAGCGTGTCGGGCGGCACGCCGAGCGTGGCGGCCAGGTCGGCGGTGAGCACCGGCAGGACCGTCGCCGCCCGCAGCAGCTCGCGCATCTGGGCGGGCAGGTCGCGCAGCGCGTCGAGGGTGAGGCGTTCGAGCATGTCGGAGGTGGCGGCCAGGCCGGAGGCCATCGCGGGCCAGCGCGCCGGCTCGGCGCGGGCCATGGCGTCGAGCGCGGCCCGCACGGCGGCGGGCCAGCCGCCGCTGGCCGCGTGCAGGGCGGGGGCGATGGCGGCGCCGGACGGGCCGAGCCGGTCGCGGGCCCAGTCGGCGCACTCCCCGACGCTCAGGGCGAGGTCGGTCGCGTCGAAGGTGAGCACTTCGAGGTCCTGGCGCAGCCGCGCGGTCGGGAACGGCAGCGGCGCCCTGGACGCGGTCACGATGTGCAGGTGCCGGGGCGCGGCGCGCACCAGCGTCTCCACGAACCGCACCGGGCCCGGCGCGCCGGCGATCACGTCGAGGCCGTCGAAGACCACGACCAGGCCGCGCCGCAACCGTAACCGCAGGGCCTCGGCCAGCGCGCTGGCCAGCGCCGCCGCCCTGGCGGGTTCGTCGGCGTCGGGGCCGAGCGGCGCGTCGGCGGCGGCGGGAAGTTCGGCCGGCAGGTCGGGCACGCGCGTGGCCAGCTCCGCGATCACCGCGGCGGAGAACGGCGCGAGCTCACGGTCGCCCGGGTCGAAGCGGTGCAGCACGCCGCCGACGGCCTGGCTCCAGCCGGCCAGCGCGATCGACTTGCCATAGCCGGTGGCCGCGACGAGCGTGGTCAGCCTGTGCGTCAGCGCACCGTCGAGCCGCCGGTCGAGGGCTGGACGGGGCCGCACCCAGCCGCGTTCCACCCCCGCATGTTACGCCCCGTTTCGCGGGCGACTCCAGAGTTCGGAAACTGCCACCTCCCGGTAACGCTCGGAGAGGAGCACTATGGTCAGGTACCTCTTTCCGAGGAGGGCGCCGTGGATCAAGACCTGCCCGGCGGAGCGCGCGTGATCGTCGGCGTGGACGAGTCGCCGGCCGCGCGCTTGGCGCTGGCCTGGGCCATCGGCACCGCACGACTACGCCGCATGCCGCTGGTCGCCGTGCACGTGAGCCGGGCGCCGATCCATCCCTTCCCCGAGGCGCTGCCGCTGCAGCACGCGGCCAGGGCCGGAGAGGAAGCTCGAAGTACGGAGGTGGTAGCCGACGCCTTCGACGAGGTGTGCGGTGGTGTGCCCACCGACATCGTGACCGCGGTCATCGGCCGGATGGGCGACCCCGGCTACCACCTGGTCGACCTGGCCGGCGAATGCGACCTGCTGGTGCTCGGCCGCAGCAGGCGCGGCCTGCTCAGCCGGGTGCTGCTGCCCTCGACCAGCATGTACTGCGCCCGCCACGCGCGGGCCACGGTGGTGATCGTGCGTGAGCCCGCGCCGCCCGACGAGCCGGAGGTCTCGGGCGAACGCGGGCACCGGCGATTCTGGAGCCGCTGAACCCACCCTCGGGCGATTTATCAGTACTCTGAGCGATTTGTCAGGAGCTTGGGCGATTTGTCAGGAGGAGAAGGGCTTTCTCCAGACGTTCCTGGCGGGCCTCCGGCGTCAGCGCCTGGAGCACCGGCAGCATGGCCAGGTAACGCCCGGTCCTGTCGAGCCGCTCGAACGCCTCCTTGGCGGCCGGGTCCGCCTCCAGCGCCGCAGCCAGGTCGGGCGGCACCGTGGCCGTCTTCTGCGACTCGTACGCGGCCGCCCACCTGCCGTCCTCCTGCGCCCTGCGCACCTCGGCCAGACCGGGCTCGCGCATCCGGCCCGCGGCCGCCAGCATGGCGACCTTGTCCACGTTCACCTGCGACCAGAGGCTCCTGGCCCGGCGCGGCACGTACTTCTGCAGGTAATAGCTGTCGTCCAGCGAACGGCGCAGCCCGGAGACCCAGCCGAAGCAGAGCCCGATGTCGACGAGCTCGTCCTCGGTCACGGTCGGGATGCCCGACTTCTTCTTGGCCACCTTGACCCACACGCCTTCCTGCCGCGTGTGGTGCCCGGCCAGCCAGCCCTCGAAGGCCGCGCCGTCGGCGAAGGCGAGGATCTCCACGCCGTCGAGCTCATCCATGCGGGTCAGGCTAGCGCTAGCACTTCTTGACGCCCGGGAAGGGGTCACTCGGGGTGTAGAGGGTACTGGCCGGCACCCAGCCGTAGCGGCCGGTGTCGTCGCCCTGGGTGTAGTACCAGACGTTGTTGCCGCCGCTGTGCTTCTCGCCCCTGATGTAGCACTTGAACCAGCTCGGGTTGGAGCGGAGCGTGTCCACCCTCTTGGGCCAGGTCTGCTGGTTGTCCGGGTCGCCCCAGCTGGTCTTGTTGTAGATCGGCCTGGGCGCGTAGTTGCCGCACTTCAGGCTGCCGTCCCCCTGGGCGTAGCAGGGCGGGTTCTGGGCCTGGGCGGCCGCGCCGATCCCGACCGTCACCCCGGCCGCCGCCACCACTGCCATGACCGCTGTACGCACTCGCATGCTCAGCTCCCCTCGTGTGTGAGTCACCGGAGACGCTAGGCGAGAGGGTTATCGATTCGCTTTAGAGCCGTTATCAGCAGGCGGATGCCCTCGGGGATGGCGGTTCTGGAGATGCCGCCGTAGCCCAGGACCACGCCGTGGCCGGGGGCGCCTTCCGCGTAGTAGGAGGCGAGGGACTCGACGGCCAACGACGGCGCCGGCCGTACACGCAAGGTGGGGTCGAGGCGGGCGCAGACGTGCAGGCCCGCGGCGGACGGGACCAGCTGGAAGCGGCTGTCGGCGGCGAGCAGGGCGGTGATCCGCGCGTGCCGGGCCGCGTACTCCTTGGTGGCCTTCCTGATGTGCCTGGCCAGCAGGCCCTCGTCGATGAAGCGGGCCAGCGCGGCCTGCGCGAACGGGTCACCGTGCCAGTCGGTGAGCTGCTTGGCGGCGCGCAGGGCCGTGCGCAGGGAGGCGGGCGCGACCAGGAAGCCCAGCCGCAGCGTCGGCAGCAACGTCTTGGAGAAGGAGCCGACGTAGACGACCCGGCCGGCGCCGTCGAGGCTCTGCAGGGGCTCCAGCGGACGTTCGCCGAAGCGGAACTCGCTGTCGTAGTCGTCCTCGATGATCACCGCGTTGCGGTGCCGTGCCCACTCCAGCAACGCGGTACGGCGGGCCAGCGACATCGGCACACCCAGCGGAAACTGGTGCGACGGCGTCACGTAGACCACCCGTGCGGCCTTGGGCAGGGCGGACACGTCCAGGCCCTGCTCGTCCACCGGCACCCCGGCCACCCGGGCGCCGAGCGAGCGGAAGAGCTGACGGGCCGGCGGGTAGCCGGGCTCCTCGACGGCCACGCACGCCCCGGGCTCGATCAGCACCCGGCCGATCAGGTCGAGCGCCTGCTGGGCGCCCTGGGTGACGATCACGTCGTCGGCGCCGGCGCGTACCGACCGGCTGATGCCCACGTGCCGCGCGATCGCCTCCTTGAGCGAGCCGTCCCCCGCCGGGTCGATGTAGCCGGCCGAGCCCACCCGCAGCTCCCGTGCCAGCAGCCGCCGCCAGCTCGCGATCGGGAACAGCTTCGGGTCCGGCAGCCCGACCGTGAAGTCGTGCAGCGCCCGGCCGCGCGGCGGCATCAGCGGCTCGGCCGTGCGCCAGAACGCCCTCGGCTGCACCACACCTCTCGGCGCCGCCCTTTCCCTGACCGGTTCCCCCGTCACGAACGTGCCCGCTCCGGCCCGGCCGGTCAGGAAGCCGTCTGCCACCAGCCGGTCGTAGGCCACGGCGACGGTGTTGCGCGAGACGTCGAGGCGCCTGGCCAGCTCGCGGGTGGGCGGCAGCCGTTCGCCCGGTCTGAGGCGGCCGTCGAGGATCGCGTCGAGCAATTGCCGGTATATTCGCGCGGCCAGGTCGCCGCGGCCTTCGAGGCTGACGTGGAAGTCCACTCTTCACCCTACTTTTCGGCCGGGTGGACCTAGCTCCACCCTGGCGTGCATCTGAGTGCATTCCTGGGGCCGTGCCGTACTTCTAGCGTCATCGATATGAATGTCACGCGTCGAGGTTTCATCGGTGGCACGGCCGCCGTGGGCGGCACGGCGATGCTGGCGGACAGCGCGTACGGCGCCGCCGGCGACCACCCGGCCATCGGTCCGGTGATCGTCAAGCGTAGCGACCCCCGCTACGACGACCTGGCCGAGCGCCGCACCAACCAGCGCTTCCGCCACGAGCCCGAGTACTTCCACCTGGCCGGCTCCACCGAGCAGGTCGTGGCCGCGGTCAACCAGGCGGTACGCGCCGGCCGCCGCGTCACGGTCCGCAGCGGCGGCCACTGCTACGAGAACTTCGTCGGCGACGGCGCGCAGGTGGTGATCGACCTGTGCGAGATGAAGGAGGTCACCTACGACGAGAAACGGCGGGCCTTCCTGGTCGAGGCGGGTGCGACGCTCATGCAGGCGTACCGGACCCTCTACTTCGGCTGGGGCGTCACTCTTCCCGGCGGCCAATGCGGGGGCGTGGCCGCCGGGGGCCACATCGCCGGCGGCGGGTACGGCCCACTGTCGCGCCGGTTCGGT
Source organism: Nonomuraea endophytica (assembly GCF_014203235.1). Classification (GTDB taxonomy): domain Bacteria; phylum Actinomycetota; class Actinomycetes; order Streptosporangiales; family Streptosporangiaceae; genus Nonomuraea; species Nonomuraea endophytica. The sequence continues at coordinate 1,414,217 of NZ_JACHIN010000001.1, forward strand.
CTCACCGTCGACTACCTGCACGCCGTCGAGGTGGTCGTCGTCGACGCCTCCGGCCGCGCCCGCGCGGTGGTGGCCACCAGAAACCCGTCCGACCCCAACCACGACCTGTGGTGGGCCCACACCGGCGGAGGCGGCGGCAACTTCGGGATCGTCACCCGCTACTGGCTGCGCGACCCGGCGGCCCGCGGCGACGACCCGGCCAAGCTGCTGCCGAAGCCGCCCGCGAAGGTCGTCTCCGGCGTGGCCGTCTGGTCCTGGGCGGGCATGACCAAGGAGTCCTTCCGCCGGCTCCTGAGCAACCACGGAACCTGGCATGAGCGCAACAGCTCCCCCGACTCCCCCTACGCCGGGATGTGGGGCTCGCTGATCATCCCCGGCCGCAAGTCCGGCGACGACCCGGGCGGCATGATCCTGCCCACCCAGATCGCCGGGGACGTGCCCGGCGCCGAGCGCCTGCTGCGCGACTTCTTCGCCGCCATCGGTGAGGGCGTCACCCCCGAGGCCTTCGTCCCGCCGGTCCTGCACCAGCCCTGGTTCCAGGCGGTCCGCGACCTCTCACTCGGCGCCGAGCAGGAGTCGGGCCGCTACAAGGCCAAGTCCGCCCACCTCCGCAAGCGGTTCACCGACGCGCAGGCCGACGTCGCCTACGACCACCTCACCGCCTCCGGCCCGGTGGCCGACGGCGGAATGCTCTGGCTCCTGTCGTACGGCGGGCGGATCAACACCGTCGCCCCCACAGCCACGGCCACCCACGAACGCTCGTCCATCCTGAAGGTCATCCACCTGGCCGGATGGGCCCCCGAACAGGACGGCAAGGCCCACCTGGAGTGGGTACGCAGCCTGCACAGCAAGACGTTCGCGCAGACCGGAGGCGTACCGGTGCCCGGCGGCAACTGCGGCGGCGCCTACATCAACTACCCCGACACCGACCACGCGGACCCGCGCTGGAACACCTCGGGCGTCCCCTGGTCCACCCTCTACTACGGGGCGAACTACGTCCGCCTCCAGCGGGTCAAGGCCCGCTGGGACCCCCGCGGCGTCTTCCACCACGGCCTGTCCGTGCGCGCCTGACGACGCTGTGCCCCGGGAGCGGCTGGCGTGGGCACGTTCCCGGGGCGATGGTGGTCTCCGCGTCCACCCGGGGGGCGCCATTCCCGTCGGGCAGGCCGGAGGCCGCGTCCCTGTTCTTTCAGGACGACTTTTCTCGATAAAGGCTTTTGTGTCATGAACGATCACCAAGATAGCCGGACGATTTCCGGATGCGCCAATGTATTTATCCGACCCTTCACTGCACCCTTCCCCCTAAAAGGTAGGCTTTGGGGGGTTGAGTGGACACTGTCCTGAACTGGACAAACGCCCGCTCATTGCTTTGATGGTGAGAGTGGCCCTTCTGAGAAGATCGCTTGCCGCTTTCGCCCTAACCGGCCTCGCCAGCGCCCTCTACCAGAGCTGGCGCTCACATCAGGATCGACTCCGGCACCCGCCGCCAGGACGCCTCGTGGACGTCGGCGGACGCATGATCCACATGCTGGAGGCCGGTCGCGGCTCCCCCACCGTGGTGATCGTCCCGGCGCTCGGGACGACCTCGATCGAGTACGCCCCCCTCCTGCCCGTCCTCGGCCAGGAATCCTCCGCCGTGGTCTTCGACCGCGCCGGCATGGGATGGAGCGACCCCGTCAGGTCGCCGCTCGCCATGCTGGACGCCGCCGCCGACCTGCGAAAAGCCCTCGCCCTGTCCGGGTACGGCCCGCCGTACGTGCTGGTGGGGCACTCGATGGGCGGCTACGTCGTCCGCCTGTTCGCCGCCGCCCACCCCGGCGAGGTGTCCGGAGTCGTGCTCGTGGACTCCAGCCACCACGACCAGGCCCGCCGCTACCCGGGCTACCACCTCACCACGATCAGGCGCGCCCTCACCGAGCGCATCACCCCGTACGGCCTGCGCCGCCTCGCCATCGAACTCGGCCTCCTCGACAGCCCCGGTCACCTGGAGCTCGGCGACCACCAGCGCCTGACCACGTGGTGGGAGCAGACCCTGCGCGCCCAGATCGGCACCGAGACCGGCCGCCGCGCCCCCACCCTGGGCGACATCCCGCTGACGGTGGTGACGTGCAGCGAGTACAACGAGGACAACAGGACGCCCGAGCAGGTCGCCAGCTTCAGCCGCCACTACCGCATCTGGTTCCCGATGCAGCGGGAGCTGACCGGCCTGTCGACCAGCAGCAGGCACATCGTGGCCGAGAACGCCGGGCATTACGTGCACCGCGCCCGCCCGGACGTGGTCACCAAGGCGATCCTCGAGCACGTGAAAGGCGCCGGCCCCCTGTGAGGTCGGGGCCGGCGCCTAGAACTGAGAATCTACTTGAAGGCCTTCAGCCGCAGGCTGTTGGACACCACGAAAACGCTGGAGAAGGCCATCGCCGCACCCGCGATCATGGGGTTGAGCAGGCCCAGCGCGGCCAGGGGCAGCGCCGCCACGTTGTAGGCGAACGCCCAGAACAGGTTGCCCTTGATGGTCTTCAGCGTCCTGCGTGACAGGCGGATCGCGTCGGCCGCCACCCGCAGGTCGCCGCGGACGAGGGTCAGGTCGCTGGCCTCGATGGCGGCGTCGGTGCCGGTGCCCATCGACAGCCCGAGGTCGGCCTGGGCGAGCGCGGCGGCGTCGTTGACGCCGTCGCCGACCATCGCCACGACCTTGCCCTCCTGCTGCAGCCTCTTGACCACGTCGACCTTGTCGGCCGGCAGCACCTCGGCGATGACCTGGTCGATGCCGACCTCGGCGGCGACGGTGGCCGCGACGGCCTGGTTGTCGCCGGTGAGCAGCACCGGGGTCAGGCCCAGCGCGCGCAGCCGCTCGATCGCCTCCTTGCTGGTCGGCTTCACGACGTCGGCCACGACGAGGACCGCGCGGGCCTTGCCGTCCCAGCCGACCGCGACGGCGGTACGGCCGGCGTTCTGCTCGGCCTCCAGTGCCTCGACCAGGTTCGCGGGCAGGTGCTGCGACCACTCCTCCAGCAGCCTCGGCCGCCCGACCAGGACCGCGTGCCCGTCGACGATGCCCTGCACGCCGAGGCCCTCGACGTTGGCGAAGTCCTCCACCGTGGCGTCCGACTGGGCGGCCTTGGCGACGGCCTGCGCGATCGGGTGCTCGGAGGCGTGCTCCAGCGCTCCGGCCAGCCTCAGGACCTCATCGCGGTCCTCGCCCTCGGCCAGGTGCACGTCCGTGAGCGTCATCCTGCCCTCGGTGACGGTGCCGGTCTTGTCCAGGACGATCGTGTCGATCTTCCGGGTGGACTCCAGCACCTCCGGGCCCTTGATCAGGATGCCCATCTGGGCGCCCCGGCCGGTGCCGACCAGCAGGGCCGTCGGCGTGGCCAGGCCCAGCGCGCACGGGCAGGCGATGATCAGGACCGCGACCGCCGCGGTGAAGGCGGCACCGGCGCCGTTGCCGGTGCCGAGCCAGTAGCCGAGCGTGCCCACGGCCAGCGCGATCACGATCGGGACGAAGACGCCCGAGATGCGGTCGGCCAGGCGCTGCACCGCGGCCTTGCCGGTCTGCGCGTCCTCGACGAGCTTGGCCATCTGCGACAGCTGCGTGTCGGCGCCGACCCGGGTGGCCCGCACGATCAGCCGGCCGCCGGCGTTGACGGTGGCGCCGGTGACGGGGTCGCCGGGCCGTACCTCCACCGGGACGGACTCGCCGGTCAGCATGGAGGCGTCTACCGCCGAGCTGCCTTCCTGGATCACGCCGTCGGTGGCGATCTTCTCGCCGGGCCGTACGACGAAGGTGTCGCCGACCGCGAGCTGGTCGGTGGGGATGCGGCGGCCGTCGGCGAGCTCCACGTCCTTGGCGCCGAGCTCCAGCAGCGCGCGCAGGGCGGCGCCCGCGCGGCGCTTGGAGCGCGACTCGAAGTAGCGGCCCGCCAGGATGAACGCGGTCACGCCCGCGGCGGCCTCAAGGTAGATGTTGCCCGAGCCGTCGGTGCGCTCGATCGAGAACTCGAACGGGTGCGTCATCCCCGGCACACCCGCGGTGCCGAGGAACAGCGCCCAGACCGACCAGAGGAACGCGGCGATCGTTCCGATGGAAACAAGCGTGTCCATGGTGGCGGCGCCGTGGCGCAGGTTGGTCCAGGCGGCCTTGTGGAACGGCCAGCCCGCGTAGACCACGACCGGCGCGGCCAGTGTCAGCGACAACCACTGCCAGTACTCGATCTGCAGCGCCGGGACCATCGCCATCGCGATCACCGGGATGCCGAGGACGAGCGAGGTGATGAGCCGGTTGCGCAGCGGCCTGAGCTCGTCGTCCTCTTCCTCGGCGGCGCCCGCCTCGGCCTTCTCGGCCTTCGGCAGCGCCGCGGTGTACCCGGCCGACTCGACCGTCGCGATCAGCTGCTCCGGGTCCAGACCTTCAGGAAAGGTGACCTTCGCCTTCTCCGTCGCGTAGTTGACCGTCGCGGTCACGCCGTCCATCTTGTTCAGCTTGCGCTCGATGCGGTTGGCGCAGGACGCGCAGGTCATGCCGCCGATAGATAGCTCGACGGCGCCCTGGGGCTGGTCGTCGGTGAGGGAGGACATCACCTCTCCTTTCTGTGCGTCGCGTCCTGCTCAGTGGCCGTGCGGGGTGGAGTCGTGGTCGTTCTTGGCGGTCGGTTTGGCCGTCGGCTTGGCCGTCGTGCCCTCGCCGGCCTTCGCGGTGAAGTCAGCGGTGTGTACGGCTCCGCCGTGCTGGAAGTCCAGGAACAGACGGTAGTCGCCGCCGCTGGGTGCCTCGGCGTAGAACGTGATGCCCGGACCCGGCTGGGTCTTGCCGTCGCCCGGTGCGCCGTCGGGGTGCACGTGCAGATAGGCCAGGTCGCCGGCGCGCAGGGCCACGAGGTGTCCATATGCCCCTAGATACGGCTGCAGGTCGGTGACCGGCTTGCCGTCCTTGCTGACGTTCAGCGTGAGCTTGCTCGACTGGCCGGGGACCAGGTCTCCGTCGAGCGTCACCGTGTAGCCGTCGACCTCGGAGGTGCGGCTGACCGCCTTCAGCGGCTTGGGCTGGAAGTCGCCCGCGACCTGGATGTCGGCGCCGAGCGTCAGGGCCTGGCCGCCGGTCGGGGTGAAGTCGGCGAACGCGCGGAAGGTTCCGGCCGCCGGGAAGGCGATCTTGACCGACCAGGTGCCGTCGGCGCTCATCTCGGGGTGGACGTGCTGGAAGCTGGACAGATCACGGGAGACGACGATGAAGTGCAGCTTCTTGTCGTGTTCGACCTGGTAGTCGGTCACCGGCTTGCCGCTGGGGCCCGTCACGGTGAACTGGAAGTCGGTGGGCGCACCGGCCTTGGCGGCGGTGAGCGGGTTGAGTGTGTAGCCGTTCTGCGACACTTGGAGCCCCCCGGGGGTATCACTGTCCTTCTGAGCCGTCGTTGGCTGCTTGGACATTTGCGACATGTCATGAGTTGCGGTGGCTGGTTTCTGCGGGGTGGCCTGGGGGCCGACCAGGTTGCCGACGCCCCAGGTCCCGCCGAAGACGACCGCAAGGCCGAGCACATATGTCCCGAGCTTCGCGGCGGTGTTCACTTCGTCACCAGCTCATATCCGGCCTCTTCGACGGCCGAGCGGATGTCCGCGGCGTCGATCGGGCTCACGCTCTCCACGGTCAGCAGGCCACTGGCCAGGTCAACCTCCACGGAGGAGACTCCCGCGACCTCGCTGACCTCTTCCTTGACGGAGCTGACGCAGTGGCCGCAGGTCATGCCCTTGACGGTGTAGGTGGCGCTGGTCATGTCGATCTCCTTAACTGTTCTGTCTGCCTCCGAGTGTAACACCGTACCCCCCTAGGGTATTTCGGAGCTACACGGAAACCGTGTCCAGATCCTGTACGGCCGCGCGCGGCGGACGCATGAGCACCACGCTCAGCAGCGCGCCGAGACCCGCCACCACCGCGGCCCCGATGAAGGCGCCCTGGAAGCCGTCGATCAGCTCGTCCTGCGACGTCGCGATGGCCGTCATGACGGCGAGTCCCACGGCGGAGCCCACCTGGTAAGTGGTGTTCACGATGCCCGAGGCCAGCCCGGCCTCCTCCGGCTTGGCGCCGGACATCGCCGAGATCATGGCCGGGATGTACGCCAGCGACATGCCCACGGCCGCGATCAGGCTGGCCGGCAGCACGTCCGCCGCGAACGACCCGTCCGGCCGCGCGAACGACAGCCCCGCCACACCCGCGGCCAGCACCGCCAGCCCGAGCACGATGAGCGGCTTGGCACCGAACCGGCCGAGCAGCCTGGCCGTGATGCCGATCATGAAGATCATGACCGCGACCGTCATCGGCAGCAGCGCCGCGCCGCTGGCGAACGCGCCGTAGCCGAGGGTCTGCTGCAGGTAGAGGTTCAGGAAGTACCACATCGGGATCCATGCCGCGCCGAGCAGCGCCATGGCCAGGTTGGCGGTGGCCAGGCCGGGCGTACGCCAGATCGACAGCGGCATCAGCGGCTGCTTGACCATGCGCTGCACGATCAGGAACAGCACCAGCAACGCCGCGCCCGCCGCTCCGGCGATCAGGTTCTCCGCCACGATCGCGTACACGATCAGCGCCAGGCCGGCGGTGACCGAGATCGCGCCCACGACGTCCACCGAGCCACGCCTGCCCTTGACCGCGGGGAGCAGACCGGTGGCCGCCAGCGTGGCCAGGCCGATCGGGATGTAGACGATGAAGACCCACGGCCAGCTCAGGTACTCGGTGATGACGCCGCCCAGGAAGACTCCGGCGGTGCCGCCCGCTGGGGCGGCTGCGCCGTACAGGGCCATGGCCTTGCCGAGCTCCTTCTGGTTGTGCCCGAAGAGCATCATGAGCAGCGTCATCGCGGCGGGCGCGATGAGCGCCCCGCCCACTCCCTGTACGGCGCGGCCGAGCACCTCGACCCACGCCGTGCTCGCGGCGGCGGCCAGCACCGAGCCGGCGATCAGGATGATCCAGCCGGTGGTGAAGACCTTGCGCGCGCCCAGCAGGTCGGACAGCCGGCCGCCGAGCAGGAGCAGACCGCCGAACGCGATCACGTAGGCGTTGAAGACCCACTGGAGCCCGCCCGGGGTGAACCCCAGCTGCCGCTGCATCTCGGGGAGCGCCACGCCGATGATGGACGTGTCCATGATCACCATGAACTGCGCGGTCGCGAGCACGAGGAGCGCCCACCACCGCCTGGGATTTTCGGTAGCCACTGCCATTCTCCTTTGCACTTATACCCCCGTGGGGTATCTCGACGGCGAGGAGCGTAACATACCCCCTAGGGGTTTGTCCACTTGCCTGATTCGTGAGGTTCATGGGTGCTCGACAGCGGGAGTACGGCCATCCCTTGCTAGGCTGCATCCAACCGTTGGGTCTCACCCCGGCAGGTGAGACCGTCGAAGAAGTGGGGTCACACCGTGAAGAAGCTGATCGTTCTGGCGCTGATCGCCCTTGGGGGGTTGCTGATCTGGCGTAAGGTGCAGGCCGACCGCGCCGAGCTCGACCTCTGGACCGAGGCGACCGGCAGCGAGAACTAACCGACCTGGCGAGGCGATGAGCGACGTCGTCGTCCCCATCAAGCTGGCGTGCATCGACCTCGCCGGCACAACGATCGGTGACATCGCCATGGTCGAGCGTGCGTTCGCCGAAGCGATCGCAACTCAGGGCATCGTCCCCGGGACCGGGGCCTATGCGCGTGCCATGGTTCACGTGCACCGGTCCCGGGGATGTCCCAAGATCGAGGTCTTCCGCGGGATCTTCCCCGGCAACGAGGCCCAGGCACAAGCGGCGAACCTGACGTTCGAACGCTCCTATCAGGGTGCCCTGGACCGCGCCGGACTCGTCCCGATTCCCGGCGTGCTGGAGACGCTCGACAAGTTGCGCGGCTCCGGCGTGCAACTCGCCCTGATCACCGGCTTCAGCCGGGCCACCTTAGGCCGGGTGCTTGGCGTGCTCGGCTGGCACGACCGGGTCGACCTGGCCATCTGCCCCGAGGACGCCGGGGGACGTGGACGGCCTTGGCCGGACATGGTGCTGCATGCCGTTCTTCGGTTGGGCATCGAGGACGTCCGGCAGGTCGCCGTGGTCGGAGACGCCGAGAGCGACATGCTGTGCGGACGGCGGGCCGGGGCCTCGGTGGTGGCCGGCGTCATGACCGGAGTACACAGCCGGGAACGCCTCCTCAAGGGCGGCGCCACCCACATCCTGGACTCAATCGCCGACCTTCCCGATTTGATCTTGAGCGAAGACTTGGGGACGCACCAGGTAACCGCTGCGGGCCGGTAAGCTAGTGCGTCGTAGGGGGCCTTAGCTCAGCTGGCAGAGCGCCTGCTTTGCAAGCAGGATGTCAGGAGTTCGAATCTCCTAGGCTCCACCTGCATGGACTTGCCCCTCATGCGCGCTTCGCGCGTGGGGGGCAAGACTGTTTCTCCAGTCGAGCTGAAGCTCGACCCCTGAAGGACCTCCCTCCGGTCGGCCGTCTTGTTGTGGCCCGCCCGTTGCCCGGCTAAGTGGTTAGGCAGTTGGAGCCCGCCCTGGTCCAAAGGTGCTCCGCTTCGCTCCGCGCGTTTCCCTATGTCGCTCGCGCCCTCGCATGCCATCGCTTCTACGTGTGTGGGATCACGAACGGGGTCCACCTCAGGCGAATCTCCCTGCTCGGAATGTCAGTCGCATGCCCTAGCGTGTCCACCTATCAAGCAAGCCGGACCGCGAGCTTCATTTCCCGCCTTAGCCCACCGGGCGCTCTGGTTGACGTGTCCTAGTGCACGAAGAGCGCCCCTGGGCGAGGAGGCCCTGCCGCGCGGATTTTGTCGTGCAGCAAGGGCATCGGTGTGATCCCTTCGGCCAGGTCGCCGGGCAAGGTGTCAGAGCTCTGGGCATCGAGGGGACGCCCGCTTGCACTTGCTGCTTGTCGGCCTTGCCTTCTGAAGTGGCGGGTGGCACGGTGGCCGACCATGAGTAGGAGACGCTATGTCGCTAGAGGCGTTTCCGGCGGCTACCGGATCTGGGACAACAAGGCGCGTCGCTGGTGGGGTGACCTCTATGAGCTATGTCCTGATGATCTGCTTGACGAGCTGAACGGCGCCCGGGACTACGACAGAATCACGACGCTTCTCAAGCGATATAGGGCTGAGAAGCGGTAGTCGCAGGCGATGGGGGAAGTGTGGAGGCGCCGATTGCGTCTGCCTCCAGTTGATGGCTTGGCAGCGTAGTCCGCACTGTGCGCATGATTTCGTCGGTCAGTAGCGACATCGTTTGTTGGTGAGTTTGGACAGCGGTTGGCGATCAACAGGCGCAGAAATGTTGGTGAGAAATGGCAGCACCCACCTCCGCCCGTTCTCTAGCGGAGACGGGCCAGCAAGTGGGCGTCCAGGAAGCCCCGCTCGGAGGCCGGGTCGTGGAGCAGCCGCGCGAATGTGGCGAACCCAGCCCCGGCCAGCAACTCGGCGAAGCGGTCCGCCGGCCAGCTATAGGCGGGTGTCACCTTGTGGTCGAAGCGGACCGGCTCGGGCGCGTCGGTTCCGAAGAACGAGACCAGGAGAAGGCCCCCCGGCGCCAGGACACGCGCCTGCTCGGCGAGCAGCGCGGGTAGTTCCCCAGGAGGGGTGTGAATCATCGAGTAGTGGGCCAGCACGCCGCCGAGCGCGCCGTCCTCAACGGGGAGTTCCTCCATCCGGGCCTCATCGAACTTCAGCGCCGGATGGGCCCGCCGAGCGTGGTCGACCATGGCCGGAGAGAGGTCGAGCCCGAAGGCATCCAGTTCCAGGTCGTGCAGCATGGCCGTCAGATGTCCGGGCCCGCAGCCGACATCCGCCACCCGCGAATTCCCCGTCCCACGCACCAACTCGGCGAAGGTGCCGATCATGTTCCGTGCGAACGGCTGCGTCTCCAGTCGGTTAGCGAACATCGACGCATATAACTCGACGACCCCGTCGTAGGCCGTCCTGGTCTCGTCCTGGTGCTTCGCCACGGGAAGGACGTTAACACCCCCCATTCTCAGCTGTTCTCCGGCCCCGTGCCGAATCCTGCGCCGTCGTATCGGACTCGCTCGGCTACCAGGACAAGGCCATCACCCGGTGGCGCGACAAGCCGCTGGCGACCACAGTCCGTCACCAGCTGGCTGGACTCCCCGGGGAAGTGGCGACAGTTGATTAGGCGATCACACCAGTATCAGACCCCTGATCGTCAGCCTGCGGTGCGCTGCTCGACCCGAGCTCGGGTCTGGGCCAGGCGGTAGGACTCGGTGCCGGTCTCGATGATGTTCCCGCCGAAGGTGAGCCGGTCGACGATAGCCGCGCATAGCCGGGGGTCAGTGAAGGTCTTGGTCCAGCCGCCGAAGCTCTCGTTGGAGGCGATGGCGACGCTGGCTTTCTCTTCGCGCTCGGTTAGCACCTGGAAGAGGAGTTCGGCGCCGCGGCGGTCGAGTTCCATGTAGCCCAGCTCATCGATGCAGAGCAGGTCGACTCGGCCGTAGCGGGCGATGGTCTTGGACAGTTGCTTGTCGTCGGCGGCTTCGACCAGTTCGTTGACCAGCTTGGTGGCCAGGGTGTAGCGGACGCGGAAGCCCTTCATCGCAGCCTCGGTGCCCAGCGCGATGAGCAGGTGGGACTTGCCGGTGCCCGAGTCGCCGATGAGGCAGAGCGGCTGTCCTTTCTTCACCCATTCGCAGGCGGCGAGGGTGTGGATGACGGCGGGGTCAATGTGGGGGTTCGCGTCGAAGTCGTACTCGCGTAGTGACTTGTCACGAGGGAAAGCGGCGGCCTTGATCCGGCGTTCGGAGCGGCGGCGCGCGGTCGTCGCATTCGGCCATCAGCAGTTCGGCCAAGAAGCCCAAATAGGTCATCTGCTCGCGGGTCGCGGTGTCGGCCAACTCGCCGAATTGACGGCGGATGGTCGGCGGCCGAAGCATCCGACAGGCCGAGTCCACGGCGGCCTGGGCGGCTTGCTCGGTCAATCCGCGGTGGCGGGGAAAGGTCATGAGGTGTCTCCCTGGGCGGACGGCTGCGTGGCGGGTCGGCGATGTCGCAGCAACTGGTCGTAGGCGGCCACCGAGGGCAGCGGCCGGTTATCGGGCGGCAGGTGTGCCAGGCGCCGCTCGGTCAGGAAGGTCACCGTCGCGCCGGTCGGTACTGAGCCGGATGCGGTGACGGGTTCGGTGCTGGTGTTGGTGGAGGAGTCAGAGTCGGCGGCTTTGCGAGCCTCCAAGGCGACGGCATCAGCGGTCAGCGCACCAGCCCGGATTGCGGTGGCTATCCCCGTGACGATGTGCTCGTGGGCCATGTGACGGGTCAGCAGGAGCACCTCGATCAAAGCGCGGGTGCCGGCCGCGTCGCCGTGGGCTTTGCAGGCAGCCGCCCATCATTCATCGTGGACGGGGGTGAACTTGCCCGCGGCGCGCGCCTGCTCCAAGACGGTGGCTCCCGGCAGGGCGCCAGGCTTGCGGATGAGGACCTCCAGGTAGTGGTCCAACTCCAGCCGGCTCGCGGTCGGCCAATCGGATGGTCACCTCCCCGAAGTCGACCTCGGCCTCGGCGCCGGGCCGGTGCGACTGGGGCACGAACGCCTTGCTCGGGCCCCGGCCCGACTCGGTCCAGATCTCGGAACGGCGTTGCGCGACGTAGGCGCGAACCATCTGATACGACACTCCCACCGCGTGATGCTCGCTCACCAGCCGGTCGAAGATGCGCTTGGTGGTGTGACGCTGCTTGCGTGGCGCGTCCAGGTCCGCGCGCAGCATCTGATCGATCACGTTCTTGTAGGGGTCGATCTTGGACGTTCGCTGTGGCAGCTTCTTGCGTGGTTCAGGCCATGCCGAGGCCAACGCCTTCTGCACCGTGCGGAACCCGACGCCGTGCTTCGTTTGCAGTGCCCGGTTGGACATGCCAGTGCGAGCATCGCGGCGGATCGCCGCGTACAGCTCAACCTTCGACATGCGAGGCACGTGGGCTCCCTCACGGTGCGTAGCACCCTGATAGTCCCACCGCAACCACTTGGGTGCTGTCAAAACTCAGCAACATAGTCCGGCGGACTACACGACCGCTGTCACGGCCGGCCAACAAACGCTGTCGCAACTCAGGTATAGAGCCAGTGCGCAGGACCCCGGCCAAGCTTGAAGCTTGGCCGGGGTTGCCTTCGTGGCTCTTGCGCTGTGCCCAGGAGGGGTGCTGTCTGGGTGTAGCTCGGACGTTGGCACCTGTGCGGATTGGAGCTGTTCTGGCGTGCTGGAATTCGCGATGCGTTAGTGCACTGTCGTGCCTATCTCTGGCTGCCGAAGGCGGCTACGGCGTCATCTGTCGTGTCGTACAGCACGAACGGGAGTGCTGCCGCGTGGAAGCGTTCGGCCAGGCCCGGTGGTGCGGCTGCGACTACCAGCCATCCCGCTTCGGACCAGGCTTGCTTTCCTGCTCCGATTAGGGCGTCAACTGTAGTTTCATCCCAGTTTGTCATTTCGGTTACGTCGAGCACTACGCATGCAGGAGTAGGGAGCAGGTTCATTACCTCTTGAAGCCGCGTCGCCGGCTCAGCTTCACTACCGAACGCGCCGACGAGTCGCAGGACGGTGCACGTGTCGTGATCAACTCGCTGGACATCGGACATCGATAACTGCCTTCCGCTCGGCCGCCTTTTCCCTTCATTGTGCCGCCCGAGGGGCGTTCTTGACTCAGGGATGATCGATGGCGTCGAGGATTCATGCGGAAAGGGCTGACTCGCTGTCGCTGTCGCCCTCAGAACTGGGCGAGCTGCGCAGGGCTTGGGATGACATATGCGCCTTCGTCAGCTTACGCCAGTGACTGAGGTGAAGCGTCCCTGCGGGTACCTGGCTGGCCTTCCTGGTGACGTTTCGCGCACTTTGCGCTTAAAGTGCGTGACGCTGATTTGCCTCATTAGTGGCTGGTGTCCGCGGTGTCCGCGCTCCGTTTCTGCGTGCAACTGCACCTCCTCACCTGCCTCCTTGGATTCCGGAAGACGCTTAGGTCCTCTAGTCACGGGCTGGGAGCGGTGGCTGTGTCAGTGAAATTCTGGACTCAGGCGAGGTTCTGCCGGGGAAGCAGTCCGAAGTGCTTCGAGTCCGGGCAAGCGAGCTTGAGCAAGGCCTGAGGCCTTGGGATCACTTGGTGGCAGTTCATTATATCGAGGTGGAATTGGGGCCGCGATAGCGCAAAATGGCAGGAAATATGAGGTGTCAGGGAGCTAGTCGGTGGATTTCAGTATGCGGCTTCGCTGCTAGGTTTTGCGGCGGCCAGCGGCCCACCCTGGGAGGGTTTTGGACATGGCTGCGGTGGCGAAGGCACAGCGTTCGTCCATGTTTGATTTGCATTTGGCTGGATCCGTGTCGCGCCATGTCGACTGGGACCATAGGCCGTTCGGAATGAGGTACCGAGCTGCGTGGTGGGTGTTGTTGCGGGCGTCGAGGTGTAGGAGTGCGCCTAGGGCGTGGTCCTGGTCGTAGTGGCAATCCAGGCGGGGGAGGTAGTGGTCGAGGTAGGCGGTCAGGATTTCCGTGTCTTGGGGTTCGGCGAAGCGGGCCAGTGCGAAGCAGTAGCCACTGCCGGCGTGGACTAGGTCGCTCTCCAGGAGGAGTCGGCCCAGGTGTTCGCGGAATTGGGTTCGGCGGTCCAGGCCGATCAGCCAGGCTGCGGTCAGGCGTGCCCGCCATTCGACCGACAGGAGGAACTCGAGTTCTTGGTCGGTGATACGGCGGGCGTCCCTTGCCAGTGCGCGGCCGAAGTGGACCGCCTCTCTGTCCGGCAGGTACAGGAAACCGCCGAGCAGCTTCATGTAGCGGCGAACGCTTCCCCGGCCAGGCGTGACGTAGCGGTGGATGGTGGCCGTCTGCTTGCTCTGAAGCAATAGGCGTAAGCGCATGTGGGCATCATGGCCTCGTTGTCGGCCAAGCGGTAGCTCACTGCGCGGGCTGCTGGCATTATCCAGAAGCGTTGTCCACAGGGTGTGGAAAGTGTCTGTTGTTTGGGTGCGCTGGCTGCCTCCTGTGAGGATCGTCGGGCAGTGCCGGGTGATCTCCATCTGCGGGCGGGCGGACAGGTGGTGGTGTATCTCGTTGTAGAGGCGTTCGCGCTTGCCCGGATGCATAGCGATGTGGCTGAATTCCGGTTGGTGAAAGCGCGGTGGTGGCCGGGCTTCAACTGGGAAGGTGATCACGTTGACGTGGGGATAATCGCCAGGTCGGGATGTGGTTCCCGCGTCAGAGGTTTTTGAGTCCTGTTATTGCGTGCGCGTCGGAGAACAGGTTTGATAAGGGGACGGTTTGCGAGTGTCCATAGGGCATGTTGCGGGCTGGTACCGCTACAGCTTTACTGCGGCTGGACTCACGCCAGGCCGAAGTGTTTGATGGTGCGTTCCGCGACTGCTTCTGCCGATAGGGCGGTGTTGTCGATGCGTAGATAGTCGTCCCGGCCGTCGAACTCGCCGTTCGAGTTGAGGCGGTACGTTGCATCGGCGACCAGTAGGTGTTGTCTTGAGCGGACGAGGTCGCGTTTGGAGGGCTTTTCGGCCAGGCGGAGTTCTCCTTGGTTTCGTTCCAGGCGCACTTCTTGAGTGGCGGAGAGTTCCAGGTAGAGGATTCGGCTGCCGTTGTCGCGGAATGGGGCGGCGTAAGCATCCAGTTCGGCTTGGTCCTCCGGGACGTCGAAGGCCCAGGCATACGTGAAGATCAGGCCGGGTATGGTGCTGGCGGCCACCTCCTCGAATATTCGCCTGCGGAACTCTCCTACGATCTTCCGAAAGGCTCGGTGCCGAAATCGAAGAAGCGCAGCACCGGCTCGACTGACAGGTGGTTGTGGAACAGCTTGTAGCCGGTTCGGTTCGCGATTGCGTTGCCGACTGTCATCTTGCCGACCGCGGGTGGTCCGACAATGCACAGCAGGGTGGGGGTGCTTGATCCGTCGATGTCTTTCACTGTGACACGGTAGACGGGGTGGCTCGTCTTCAGCAACGGGCGCCGTTCAGGCCTTCTCAGGGGAAGGCCATTTGCCTGCCCAGGTTTATGGAGGGGCTCTGTGCAGGCTGTCGCATGCCGATCTATAAGGATTAGTCGATCCAGGCGTCGAACACCCTGTACGGCGGGTCGCCAAGAACCGTTTCCACCTGGAGTCGCGGGTCCAAGGGCAGAGAGAGTATCTGCGAGTCGAGTAAGGCGGTGCCGTGCCGATCCAGCACTTGCCGAAGCTCCCGGCATTCCTCTTCCCGTCCGGCGAGGTCACCATCCGCGACTCGCAACAGTTGAGGCATTTCGTGGAAACTCGAAGGGCAGATACCAGGCTTGAAGAGCGCTGCGAAAGGAGCGAGTCGGCACAGCGCCAAGTACAGCCCTTCGGTATCCGGACCAGCTTCACCGAATCGACGCCTGGCAACGAACACGTCGACGTAGGACGCATATGCCCGAACTCGGCGTGGTGGATTTACAGGTGGGGAAGCCGGCCGATGTCGGCGACGACCCTCCGGATTAATCCCTCGATGGCGGCTACTCCACCCGCCGCACTTGCCAGCTCATCCGGCACGGTCCGTTGGAGAGCTGACGTCGATACTCACGGTGCCCTGAAAGCCTGGAGCACGCGCACCGTCGGATCCGGTGCCCCGTCGTCCCGAAGGCGGTCGGTGAGAAGAAAGCCGGCCAGCTCGAACCCGGAGGCGTCCTCGCCAAGAAGGTACGCCCCGCCGACGAGGTCCGGATTCCAGCCATGCGCCAGCGCGTAATCGATGACCTCTCTTACGTCGCGGGGCGTCGGGTAGCTGTCGTCGGTCGCGCAGCCCCACGGCAGGACGGCTTTGGACAACAAATCGGCCTGGAGCACCTGGCTGTTCTTTCCGGCGCCCCAGACTCGCAGGCGAACACATCTGTGGCAGTCGCCGTCACCGGCCACATGGGCGATCCGCCCCATCCAGATGAACTGCCGCTCGCCCGCCGTGAGCCTTCGCAACCGTGCTCGCATGCCGCCCATTCTCGTGTCTACGAAGGGGGACGGTCTCCGGTGCTGTCCAGCTTCCTCGGCGTCGTGCCCGATCGCCTACGGCTCGGCGAAGCGAACCGTACCGAGCCGTGCCCATGCGGGGAGGAGCGGCGCGATGCCGGAGACCGTACCCGTGCGGGGTCAGCCTCGCGTTTCGACCCAGATGCTGATCGTAGTGTGAGGGGTGATCCGGGTGAAGGAGACGGATCCTACGGGGGCCCATGGGCCCTCGATGGCGATGAGCCCGACCTCTGGGGAGAAGTGTCGCTGGACGACGTGGATGCGGTGTTCGCCGGTGCCGCCGGTGCAGGTGCTAGATGCCGAACTTGAGCTGAGCTGGTACGTGCATCCGGTGGGGGTGGCCATGGCCGGTGTGGCCAGGCCCACGATCAGGGCTGCGGACAGCCCGGCCGTGGTTGCGACCCATTTGCGTAGATTCATGCATGGCTCCTCTGGGCCTGCTGAACAGTGGCGTCCGGGATTCGTCTGAAGGCTCCTCCGGGATTTCTTTAAGTAAAGTTTCTTAAGAGGTAGAGGCAAAGGGTCAGGCGGGGCAGATGTATTTCTTGATCGCGTTGTTGATGCGGTTCCCCTTCGCCGCCCCGAACCCCTTCGGGTGATCAGGGGAGGTGAAGCGCTTGTCCACCTGGATGAGCGCGTCCATCCGCACCTTCGGCCACTGCTGCAGCCACGGGCACTGGTTACGGCCCCGGTCTATCGCCTTCTGCTCGTCGCCGTGCACGATGTCCCGGTCGATCGTGTCCAGTTCGCGGATGTAGTCGGCCCATGCCTCCGGGGCCGGAGTGGGCGGGATGCGGGCCTCTTGGGAGGCGCTGGGGGCCGCGGTCGGGGTGGGAGCCGGGGCTCCGGCATCGGTGCACGCTGAGGTGAGCGCCGCGATGGCGATCGTGGTGGCGGCCACCGCGTACCTGCGCATGGAGTGCTCCTGACGGTGTGATCGGCCGGGCGCTCCATCTTCGCAGCTTGGTTACGGCGCCATCGTGGAGGGACCCCCTGCGGCGGGCGCCGAGGTGAGCTTGTTCGGGAGGGGGAAGACCGGGACGGCGCTGCGCAACGGGTTCATGACGGCTGAGGAACGGGCCCGCTGACAAAGGAGGCCACCGCCCGGTAACCCG
Organism: Nonomuraea endophytica; assembly: GCF_014203235.1. GTDB lineage: Bacteria > Actinomycetota > Actinomycetes > Streptosporangiales > Streptosporangiaceae > Nonomuraea > Nonomuraea endophytica. The sequence continues at coordinate 1,431,307 of NZ_JACHIN010000001.1, forward strand.
GGCAGTGGCCTCCGAAGAAGACACTCCGGAGAAGACCGCTCCGGAGAAGACCGCTCCGGAGAAGACCGCTCCGGAGAAGGTCACTCCGGAGAAAGAGCGCTCCGGAAGGGTCAGCCGCAGTGTTCGAAGGGGCTGGTGTAGGCGCTGCTGCCGACCGAGCCGCCCCACCTCACACACTGTTTGGCCGCGTTCGACCGAACCGGCCCCGCGTAGTAGCCGTAATTGCCAGAGTCGGCAGCACGGCTTTCGCCCTGCGGTTCGAGGAAGGCCGACACCCCCGACGGCGTGCCGAGGCTCGTGGACTTCATCGTCACGACGCAGTTGTTGCCGTTGCCCGCGTTGTAGAGCAGGTAGGTGCGACCACCGGCGAGCGCGGCGGAGTCGATGACCGCGTAACCACTGCCGCAGGCCTTCTCGGGGGTATAGGGATTGGTCGGGTTGCCGCCTCCGCCGCACCCGTTGGTGCTGCTGACGGGCCGCTTCTGGCCCAGGTACACGGTCACGCCGTCCACGGTCGGGCTGGTGTCCATCGCACCGCCGGAGGTCCGCTGTTCGTAGTGGAGGTGCGGGGCCTTGGAGCCGCCGGTCGAGCCGACCGTCCCGATGACGGTGCCCTGGCCGACGCTCATCGAGCCTCCGGCGCCGCGGACCATGCTCGACAGGTGCGCGTACCGGGTCCTGCTGCCGTCACTGTGACGGATTTCGACCCACTTTCCGTAACTGACGCCGCCCGCGTCCTTGAAGTACGCGGTTCCGGCGGCGGTGGCGCGCACGGTTTCCCCGTTGACGTCGTCGCCGTTGTGGTCCTGCCAGTCGATGGAGCCGCCTGGATTGTGGTTCGGGGTCCAGTTATTGGCGCTGAAGGTCTTTCCGCAGCTGAACGGGCTCTTGTGGGACACGGCCAGGGCACTCGTGTCCTCTGCCGAGGCAGCCTGGGGGATCGTCGCGACGGCGAGCGCGCATAAGGCGGTGACGGTCACGGATTTGAGGAGCTTCGGCCAGGTGGGGGGCATGCTCACCTCTCTGAACGCGCATTTCGGGGGGTGCGGTCCCCCGATATAGATCATGAAGATAGTGGCGAAGGTTGTCTTCATTCAATCTTTGTCGAATGAAATTTTGCGGCTCTTAATCTTGGTGTCGTACGCGATAAACACCTGGAGAGATTGACCAGCTACAGACGGTCTCGTACGTTCCATTCAGCGCGTTGGACGTATCGCCAGGAGGCGACCTCAATGGAACAGTCCAGCACCACATGGCCCTGGCCGGACCTGCCGCCCGGCCCCCTCGGCTCACCCTCGCCCGATCTGCCCCGCCGGCACGCCGAGGCTCCGCTGGAGCCGACGACGATGCCGAGCGGCGACAAGATCGTGATGGCCGTCCGGTACGAAGACGTCCGCACCCTGATGACCTCGCCGAAGTGCAGCCGGAACCTACGGGCCCCCGGCCTGCCCAGGATGGTCAGCGGCACCAGCGTGGACGACGACCCCGCCGCCCTCATCAACCAGGACCCGCCGGAACACACCAGGTACCGGCGCATCATGCAGGGCACGTTCACGCCCCGGCACATCGAACGCTGGCGTCCCCGCGCCGCGGCCATCGCGAACGAGCTGCTGGACCGGGCGGGCACGGACTTCGACGTGGTGGCCGACTTCGCGCTGCCGCTGCCGGCCCGGGTGATCTGCGAGATGCTCGGCGTCCCGATGGACCGCTTCGAGCAGTTCCGCGGCTGGACCGAGACGTTCCTGTCCACCTCCGACGCCGACGCCGAGGCGAGGGGCGCGGAGTTCGCCGCGTTCCTGGACTACGCCCGCGAGCTCATCGCCGCCCACCGGGCCGGCCCCGGCGACGATCTGCTCGACCTGCTCATCGAGGCCCGCGACGAGGGCGACCGGCTCAGCGAGGACGAGCTGACCAACATGGTGTTCACGCTGATCCTGGCCGGGCACGAGACCACCGCCTCGATCATCATCAGGGGCGTGTTCCGCCTGCTGAGCCATCCGGAGCAATTGGGGCAACTGGTGGCGTACCCAGAACTGCTGGAACCCGCGGTGGAGGAGATCCTCCGCTACGAGGGGTCGGGCGGCAACGGGCTCCTGCGGCTGGTGACCAGGGACCTCGAGCTGTCGGGCGGGGTCGTGCCCGGCGGTTCCGTCGTGCTGCCGAACCCGTCGGCCGCCAACCACGACCCGGCCGTGTACGCCGATCCGGGCCGGTTCGACCTCCGGCGGTTCGCCACCTCTCCGCCGCATCCGCACCTGTCCTTCGGGCATGGTACGCACTACTGCCTGGGCGCGAATCTCGCCCGAATGGAGCTCCAGGAGGCGTTCCGTGCGCTGAGCCGCCGGCTGCCCGGGTTGCGGGCGACGGAGGATCTGGCGTCGGTGCGGTGGAGCTCCGACGGGCTGATCTACCGGCCGCTGCGGCTGGGGGTGAGCGCCTAAGCGGGTGGGCCCAGGTCGACCCACAGGGAACGCAGGCCCCGGAGGCGGTCGCTGCGGGTCCAGACCGGAGGTCGTCCCGGGGCTCGGGAGAAGGCGGGGAAGCGGGCCAGCAGCGCGGTGAAGGCGATCTCCGCCTCCATCCTGGCCAGCGGCGCGCCGAGGCAGTGGTGGATGCCGTGTCCGAACCCCAGGTGGCCGGTGGCGGGTCTCCTGACGTCGAGCGCGTCCGGCTCGGTGAAGCGGGCCGGGTCACGGTTGGCGGCCAGCAGGGACACCTGGACGATCTCGCCGGCCGGGATCTTGACGCCGCCGTAGGACACCGGCGCGGTCGTGACCCGGAAGCTCGCCTGGCCGACCGGGCCGTCGAAGCGCAGGAACTCCTCGACCGCGCCCGGCACCAGGGACGGGTCGGCGCGCAGCGCGGCGAGCTGGCCGGGATGGTCGAACAGGGCGTTCAGCGCGTTGCAGATCAGGTTGACGGTGGTCTCGTACCCGGCGACGAGCAGCAGGAAGGCGGTGGCGATCAGCTCTCGCTCGGTGAGCGCGTCGCCCTCGTCGCGGGCCTGGACCAGCGCCGACAGCATGTCCTCGCCCGGGTCGGCGCGCTTGGCGGCGACCAGCGCCGTCAGATATCCGACCATCGCGGCGGACGCCGCCGCCTTCTCCTCGGCGGGCGCGTGGCCGATGAGGGCGTCGGTCCAGGACTCGAAGTCGCCGCGTTCACCGGGGACGATGCCGAGGATCTCGCAGATCACCGTGATCGGCAGAGGCCCGGCGAAGCGGGCCATGAGGTCGACCACGCCGCCGTCCCGGGCGAGGTCGTCCAGCAGCGATCCGGTGATCTCGGCGATCCGGGGGCGGAGCGCGTCGATCGCCTTCGGGCTGAACGCCTTGGCCGCCAGGCGGCGGAGCCTGGTGTGGTCGGGCGGATCGCAGTTGATCATGCTCTGGGTGAGCCACTGGCCGCTGATCATCGGACGGGCGCCGTGCCGGGCGAGCGCGGCTTCGACGGTCGCGGTCGCCTTGGACAGCGCGGGATCGGCCAGCGCGGCCCGCCCCTCGGCATAGCCGGTGATCAGCCAGCCCGGGGTGCCGCCCGGCGCCTGGTCCATCCAGAGCACCGGGGATTCGCCGCGCCAGGCGGTGTAGCGGGCGTGCGGATCGTCGTAGAAACCCTCATCCATTACGGCAGAACCTTGGTGGTCAGCGGGGCCTTGAAGGGGAGGACGAAGAGGGGGCCGGTGACCACGGCCTGTTCGCTGCCCGGCCCGAAGGGGAGGTCGGCGATCTGGCGGCAGGTTCCCCGGTCTTCGATTCCGAAGATCGGGCGGCCGTCGCGGCCGACGTTGAAGCGGCCGGTCAGGGAGATGCGATCACGGACCTTTCCCCGCTCGTCCACGAAGAAGCCGTGAATGGGGGCGGTCGCGGAGAAACCCCGCCTTCCCTGGACCTCCTGGACGAGGTCGGAGATCCGGAAGCTCAGGGTACGGCCTTCGGCGTCGGTCACCGTGCCTTCCAGTTCGCCCAGGAACGGGGTGAAAAGGCCAGGTGCGGCCGTGGCGAAGCCGTCCGGGTACGGCTGGGGGCGTTTGGCAAGCTGGGAGATCCGCCACATGCGTTTGAAGGTGCCAGTCCTGATCGTGTACGTGCCGTTGTCGCACACGAACGGGCGCAGGGTGCGGCCGGTCAGGTCGATGGTTTCGCGGACGATCGGGTTGCCGGTGCCGGGGTCGCCGAAGCGGTCCTCGTCCACGCGTACCGACAGTCTGTGGGGGGTGAGTTTCAGGACGAAGCCGGGGCCTATGGCTCTGACCTGGTGGGCGTTCTCCTTGATGGTCAACCCGGGGGCGCCCGGTTGGGCGGGGAGCGCCAGTGCAGTGAGCAGGGTGACGGTGATCCGTAAGACCATGGGGTCCTCCCTCGCGACCGCGATCACTTCAGCGTACTAGTCACCGCCCGGCAGGACGAGGCCGTTGTCGTAGGCGAAGATCGTGGCGTGCAGGCGGTCGCGGACGCCGAGCTTGGCCAGGATGGCGGCGACGTGGTCCTTGACGGTGGCGGCGCTGATGCCGAGCTTCTCGCCGATCTCGGCGTTGCTGTGGCCTCGGGCCAGCTGCCCGAGGACGTCGTTCTCCCTGGGGGTCAGTGCGGCGAGTTCCGGGGAACGGCTGGGCGGGCGGTGCCGGGCGAACTGCTGGATCAGGCGGCCGGTGACGGCCGGGTCGAGGAACGACTGCCCGGCGGCGGTCAGCCTGACGACCTCGATGACGCGGCCGGGATCGGCGTCCTTCAGCAGGAAGCCGCAGGCGCCGGCGCGCAGGGCCGAGTACACGTATTCGTCCAGGCCGAACGTGGTCAGGACGACGACGCGGGAGCCGGGCAGCGCGGTGGTGATCGTCCGGGTGGCGGCCAGGCCGTCGGTGCCGGGCATCTTGATGTCCATCAGGATGACGTCCGGGCGCCGCTCCTCGGCCTGGGCGACCGCGGCGGCGCCGTCGGCGGCCTGGGCCACGACGGTGATGTCGGGTTCGGCGGACAGGACGGCCGCGATGCCCGCGCGTACCATCGCGTGGTCGTCGGCGACCAGGACGCTGATCATGCCGGCAGCCAGACGCGGACCTGGGCGCCTCTCGCGGACACGGCGCCGCCGGCCGCCTCCGCGACCGCGCGCAGACGCCGGGTGACGCGACCGGCCGGGGCGGACAGTTCCACGCCTTCCGGTAGGTAGGTGACGGTGAGCGGGGCGTCGTGGCCGAGGAGTTCGCGGGCCGCCCAGAACGCCGTCGCCTCCACCGCGCCGTGCAGCTGCCTCCGTTCGCCGACGCTGGTGACGAGCACGCCACGCCGTACGGCGAGCGCGTCGATGCCGGCCAGGCACGGCGGCGGGTCGTCGGCGGCGGGACGGCGGAGTTCGCCGAGCAGATCGCGCAGCGCGTTGAGCGCGGCCCGCGAGCGCGCGGCGACCACGGGCAGGTCGTCGCTAGCGGCCACCAGTGCTTCGGCGTGCCGCAGCGCGGTCGCGCGCAACCGGGCGGCGACGCGGGCCCGCTCGGCCAGCGCCGCCCGCTCGCGCAGCCGGCCGTGGCGGGCGGCGGCACCGTCGCGGCGGCGCGCCCTCCTCGCCGCGAGCAGCACCCCGGCCGCCCACGCGATCCCCACCGGGACCAACACGAACGCGCTCAGCACCACCCACGCGGCGAACCGGTTCCCGGTGATCCCCGGCCCCCAGGCCAGCGCGGCGCCCATCGTCGAACTCACGGCCAGCGGCGCGAGCACACCGCGCGGGCCACGGGCGAGGCCGATGCCGTAGACCATGATCAACTCGATCCAGCCGCACCACAGCACGAGGTCGCCGCCCGGCGTGATCGGCCAGCCGGAGACCCGCGCCAGCTCGATCAACGGGTAGAGGGACAGGGTCACGGCGAGCGCGGGGATCGGGCGCGCGACGTGCCAGCGCAGCGGGAGCGCGTGCAGGATCAGCAGGGGTACGAGCAGCGCCAGCTCCTTGGCCAGCAGCGGAACGTCACCCGGATCGGGCACCATCAGCCCGCCCACCGGAATCCCGACACCCAGCACCACCGGCGCCCAGTTCCGCACATGCTCGCTCCACCACCGCGCCCGCCGCGGCCCGCCGTCGCCGAGCGGCAGCACGGCACGCACCCGCCAGCCACCCGCCACCGGACCCGCTTCCAGCGAGCCGCCCGCAGCCGCGGCCTCCGCGCGCAGAACCGCCAGGCCGCAGCCGCTGCCCGCGTCGAACGCGCCGCCCCTGCCCTGGTCGGTGACGGTGACCACCAGCCGCCCGCCATGCCCTCTGACCAGCACCTCGACCGGCACGCCCGGCGCGTGACGCCTGCTGTTGGTCAGCGCCTCGCGCACGATCCGCACCGCCAGCGCCGCGATCGGCGGCGGCGCGTCCTCGGCGTCCCTGCGGTAGGAGACGTCTTGCTCCGGCCAGCCGGCGACCAGCGTGTCCAGGTCGGCCAGGTGCGCGTGGTCCGCGCGGGCGTCGAGCGCGGTCAGCCTGGTCAGCTCCGCGACGACCAGCCGTCCTTCCCGTACGGCGTGCGCCACCGCCTCAGCCGTCAGCCGCTCGTCCCGCACGTGCAGGGCGGACGAGGCGCCGATCATGATGCCGGTCAGCCGGTGGGCGGCGGTGTCGTGCAGGTCGGCGGCCAGCCGGTGCCGCTCGGCCTCGGCCGCCAGACCGGGCACCGCCGCAGCGCCCGAGGCGTACGCGGCGAACGCTCGCCTCCTGGCTCCCCGCACCCGGGCCGACCGGCCCAGTGCCCAGCCGGCGGCGCTGAGGCCCGCCGCCAGGAACATCACCCCGGCGACCTGGTCAGGGGTGCCGCCGTTGGCCAGGGCCACGGTTGTCGCGCTCGCTCCGGCCACGGTCACGAACCAGAGGACGACGCGGGCCGTACAGCAATAGGACAGCCCTGCCACCAACGCGACGGCCGCGAACGAGCCTGCCCACCACACCGTCCCAGGATAGGGATATCTTGACGGGCCATGTCGCCGAGAGCGTGGTTATGGTGGAGCGTCGCCGTCGTGCTCACGCACGTGCACATGGTCTACGACCGAGGCTCCGACGGCATCGGCTGTCCCGGAGGGTTCGGCCTTTACCAGGTGGTCGCCGCCGAGCTGTGGTCGATCGCGGACTGGGTGCCGCTGGTCTGGTACTCGGGGATTCCGGCGGTCGGCCTGGTCGTGGTGACGTGCTGGCTGTGGGAGCCGTGGATGGCGCCTTCACCCGCTTCGACCTGCTCCCGCCCCTGGCGGCGCTGTGCATGATCGCCGCAGTGCGCACCCGGAGGCTCCTGAACGCCAGGAGCGGGAGTTCGAGACGGCGTTCCAACGGGGTCAGGTGACGAGGAGCAGGGACTTGCCTACCGTGGTGCGGTTGGCGAGGGAGGTGTGGGCGTCGGCGGCGCGGGACAGGGGGAACGTGGCGCCGATCCGTGGCGTGATGACGCCCTTCGCGGCCAGGTCGAGCGCCTGGGCCAGCACCTCGCGGACCATGTCCTGCTCGGGCGGGCCCGCCTCCAGCGTGTTGTGGACGTGTACGCGGCGCCGCTCGGCGAGTTCCGGGTCGATGGTGGTGAAGTCCCCGCCGGCGGTGCCGTACGTGACGAACCGCCCGCCCTCGGCGGCCGTCTCGAAGGCGGCGAGCCCGAGCGGGCCGCCGACGCCGTCGAAGACGAGGTCGACGCCGCCGGTCGCCTCGCGTACCCGCTGCTGCCAGCCTTCGGCCGAGTAGTCCACGACGACCTCGGCGCCCAGTTCGCGGGCCAGGGCCAGCTTCTTCTCACCGCGCGCCGCCGCGACCACCCTGGCCCCGGCGTCGCGGGCGAGCTGCACCAGGATCGACCCGGCCCCGCCCGCCGCCGCGCTGACCAGGACCCACTCCCCCTTCCTGATCGCCCCGTCTCGGGCGAGCAGCAGCGCCGTCACCCCGTCATGCAGTACGGCCGCCGCCTCCCGGAACCCCAGCCCGTCCGGCATCTCGACCACCTCACCGGCGGCGGCGACGATCCGCTCGGAGTACCCGGTGGACGACCTGGCCACCACCCGCCGCCCGGCCCAGGACGGGTCGACGCCTGCGCCCACGGCCGACACCACGCCCGCTCCGCCGCCGCCGGGGACGTAGGGGAGGTCTCGGGGGAAGTAGTCACCGCCCCACCCGGCGCGCAACAGGGTGTCCAGGTAGATAACGTCGGCGACGGCCAGGTCGACGACCAGTTCGCCCGCGCCGGGGACCGGGTCGGGCACTTCGACGGGCGTCAGGACTTCAGGGCCGCCGAACTCTCGCACGTGAATGGCTCTCATGCCCCCTACTCTTCAACCTCCACCATGGTTGAGGTCAAGAAAATGCCGTTGAGCAACGATGAGAGGCCGAACTCGAAGGCGTCGCCGCCGTCGGGGTAGTCCGGCTCCATGCGGGCCCGCAGGCGGGGGAAGCGGCGCGCGGTCTCGACCATCTCGGCCATCGCCTCGTCCATCCGCTTCTCCTCGTCGGCGCCCGCGCGGCGTACCTTCGCGCGCAGGGCGGACTCGGCCGCCTCGCCCTGCGCGGCGCCGATCACGAACATGAGGATCGACGCGGCGACCCGGTCGGCGTCGGCGCCGCCGAAACCGGCCGACTCGTGGACGGCCAGGCAGTGGTCGTCGTAGCGGGCCTTGTTGGGGCCGTAGATGACGTGGGTGCTCATGGCCGGGATCAGCCAGAAGTGGCGGACGATCATCTTGTGGGCGCCGCGGGCGAGTCCGGCGGCGGCCTCGCGCCAGTCCGTGGCGGCCGGGCCGGGCAGCTCGATCTCGCCGAAGACGTGGTCGGCGGCCAGTTCGACGAGCCGGTCCTTGCTCTTGACGTGGTAGTACATGGCGGTCGCGGCCGAGTCGAGCTGGGCGCCGAGCCGCCGCATGTTCAGGCCGGCCACGCCCTCGGCGTCCAGGACCTCGACGGCGGCCAGGACGATCTGCTCCTTGGTCAGCGGCATGCCACCATCGTATTGCACTTAGTTCAACTCCGCTCTAGGGTTTTACTAAGTTCAAAATGAGGAGACATCCATGAACGCCCGCATCGCCGCAGCGGTTATCCAGCTCCTGACCGTGGTCCCGTTCCTGCTGGGGATCTACTCCGTGACCTTCTACGGCGCCGCCGCCCAGCGGCCGCCGAGGCCGAGATGGCCCGCCAGAACCAGCCCGTGGAGCTGCTGACCCAGAACGGCATCAGCTTCGCAGGCAGCGAGGGCCCGGCGATCGTGATCATCGTCATCCTGGCGGCCCTGGCGCTGCTCAACCTGGCCGGCCGGCGGATCGGCCGGATCCTGTCCTGGATCTTCCAGCCGATCCTGCTCGTGCTCGGCGTCGTCATCATTCCCGGCCAGGTGTTCACGGCCCGCTTCCTGGAGCCGGTGCTGCCCGGCGTGGACGTGCACGCGCTGGTCGCCGCGGCCCTGGACGCCATGCCCGCCTGGGCGACCGCCGCGAGCTGGGCCAAGCTCGCGCTCACCACCGCCGGCTCGATCGCCGTGGTGGTGCTGCTGATCCGGGCGGCTAAAGCCACTTCGCGGTAGGCCAGGACTCCAGGTGCCAGGCGCTGTCCCAGAACATCCACTCGAACTCCGACGCCTTCACGAAGGCCGCCCGCATCTGCTCCAGGAGCGCCGGGTCTGCCTCGGCCGCGAGCCGGTCGGTGATCTGCTTGGCCCGGGTGACCGACGCGGCGTAGGCGGGATCGGCGTAGGTGGCGATCCAGGCGCGGTAGGGATGAATCTCGGAGGTACGGCCGACCAGCGCGGCGCCGACGTCCTCGTAGATCCAGAAACAGGGAAGCACCGCAGCCGCCAGCACCGGGTAGGGCGCCGACAGCGCGGTGGCCTGCAGCCAGGAGGAGTAGCCGAGGGCCGTGGGCGAGGTGGGAACGCCGGTCAGGTCGGCGGCCGTCAGGCCGTACTCCTCGATGTAGCCCTCGTGAAGCGTGCGCTCGGCGGCGATCGCGTCGTGGGCTGCCTGCGACCAGAACGCCATCTCGTCCGGGTCCGCCGCCCTGACGGCCGCGGTGGCCAGGGCCTTGGCGAACGCCTCCAGGTAGCGGGCGTCCTGGACGATGTAGAAGGCGAACCGCTCGCGGGAGAGCGTGCCGTCGCCCAGGGCCGTGTTGAACGGGTGCTCGTGGATGGCCCGCAGCAGGTCGGCGGTTTGGGCCCAGGCGTCGTCGGTGAACACGACAGTCCCTTCGCTAGTCCGAACTAGATCAGGTTCGACGGGTTTGATCTCAGCCCCGGCAAGAGGGGCACCCCGCGTCGCCTCACAGGCTAGCGCCGCCCGATGCGGACCTACTCGCCGGGCGGCTTGCGTAGCTGTTCGCTACCTGGGGGTGCGCGTGCTCACCGTGATGGCCGCCACGGCGGTGAGGGCCATCAGGAGGGCGGCGAACCACAGGGCTCCGGTGATGGCGGTGTTGTCGGCCACGATCCCGCCGAGCGCGGCGCCGAAGGCGATGGCCAGGTTGAAGACGGTGGTGTTCAGGGCGGTGGCCGCCTCGGCCGAGGATCCGGCGCCCTGGAGGATCCAGGTCTGCACGGCGACGGGGGCGCCGCCGTAGGCCAGGCCCCAGATCAGCAGCAGGATCGAGCCGGTCACCGGCGTGGTGCCGACCAGCGGGAAGATCGCCATGATCACGGCCAGGGTCACGCTCAGCGTGATGACCCGGCGCCTGACGTTCCAGGAGGAGCCGACGAAGGTGCCGACGACTCCGGCGACGCCGAAGCCGAGCAGGACCGGGCCGATCATGTCGGCGGGCACGCCGGAGACGTTCTGCAGGATCGGGCTGATGAAGGTGTAGGCCGCGAACTGGCCGCTGACCACGAGGAACGTGGAGATGACGGCCACGCGGACGACCGGGTTGCGGAACTGGCGGGGCAGTTCGCGCAGGCGGACGGGGGCGGTGGCGGGGATTCTCGGCAGCAGCCACAGCAGCGCGCCGACCACCAGCAGGGCCAGCACGCCGACGGCGGCGAAGGCGACCCGCCAGTCGGTGAGCCCGCCGATGAGCGTCCCGGCCGGGACGCCGAGCACGTTCGCCGCTGTCGCACCGCCGAAGGCCAGCGAGGTGGCCCTCGGGACATGACGTTCGGGCACCAGCCGTACGGCGATGCCCGCCGCGAGCGCCCAGAACCCGCCGATGCCGATGCCCACCAGGAACCGGGAGGCCAGCATGACGCCGAAGTTGGGCGCCACCACGGAGATCGCGTTGGCCACCACCATCAGGCTGAGCAACCCGATCAACACGGTACGCCGGTCGAGCCGCCCGATCGCCACGGGCAGCAGGGGCGCGGTGGCGGAGGCGACCAGGCCGGGCACGGTCACCATGAGCCCGGCGGCGCCCTCGGAGATGTCCAAGGATCCGCCGATGGCGGTGAGCAGGCCCACGGGCAGCTGCTCCACGGTGACCATGGCGAAGGTGCCCACGGCCACGGCCGCCACGGCCAGCCATTCCTTCAGTGAAACCTCTTCTTGCGTGACGATGGACACGCTGATCACCTCTCATTGATAATCTCAACGTTGAGATATCATCACTTTATTGTGTGAACGTCAAGTCTGTGAACGTTAAGAGGTTTCGCCATGAGCGACGCGGTGGACATGCTGCTGGCCCAGTGGAGGAAGGAACGCCCCGACATCGACCCCTCCCCGATGGGGATCATCGGCCGGGTCTCCCGGCTCAGCCTGCTGCTCGGGGGCGAGCTCAAGACGTTCTTCCAGGAGCACGGGCTGGAGCGGTGGGAGTTCGACGTGCTGGCCACGCTGCGCAGGTCCGGCGCGCCGTACGAGCTGAGCGCGGGGGAACTGCTCAAGGCGGCCATGGTCACCTCGGGCGCGATCACCAACCGGATCGACCGCATGGAGGCCAAGGACCTCGTCGAACGCGTCAGGGCCAGCGGCGACCGCAGGTCGGTGCGGATCCGGCTCACGCCGCAGGGGCTGGAGCTGGTCGACGGGCTCGTCGGCAAGCATGTGGACAACGAGGAGCGCCTGCTGGCCGCCCTCGGTCCCGCCGAGCGCGAGCAGCTGGCCGGGCTGCTGCGCACCTTGCTGGAGTCGCTGGGAGACACCAGCCTGGTAGAATGAAGATGGAGAAGGCCGCTTCCCGTGATCACGGGGGCGGCCATGCTGCGTTCATGACCTTTCTCAGCCAGCTCACGCGCACCGAGCGGTTCACGCTCGGCCGGCCGTCCTCTTTCACCGTCTCCGCCGACGGGCGTACCGTCTTCTTCCTGCGTGACAGCAGTCTGTGGGCGCGTGCCCAGGGCGAGGAACGCCTGGTGGCCGGGCCCGGCATCACCGCCTACACGGCCGACGACGAGGGCCGGATCCTGGCCTTCGAGCGGGACGGGCAGCTGTGCACGGCCGACGGCGCGCTGCCCTCGGCCGAGCCGGTGCGCGCCCCCCGGCCCGACCCCGCGGGCGAGCGCATCGCCTACGTCAGCGCGGGCGCGCTCCGGGTCATCGGCGTGGACGGCGACGGCGACCGGGCGGTGGCCGAGCCCGACGGGCCCAAGGTGACGTGGGGGCTGCCCGAGTACGTCGCGCCCGATTCGATCGGGCGGCGCGAGGGCTTCTGGTGGGCGCCCGACGGGCAGCGGCTGCTGGTGGCGCGGGTGGACACCGCGCCCGTCCAGCGCTGGCATCTCGCCGATCCGTCCGACCCGTCCCGGCCGTCGCGGTCCTTCCCGTATCCGGCCGTGGGGACCGCCAACGCCGACGTGACGTTGTGGATCGTCGATCTCGACGGGACGAGGATCCGGGTCGAGGCCGACGACGAGTACCTGACCGCCGCGGGCTGGGACGCGCACGGGCCCTACGCCGCCGTGCAGAGCCGTGACCAGCGCCGGGTCCGGCTTCTCGCCGTCGATCCGGCCACCGGGCGGACGGAAGTCCTGGCCGAGCAGCGTGACGACGCCTGGGTGACGCTGGTGCCGGGACTGCCGCGCCGTACCGGGAAGGGGGTGTGGCTCACGAGCGCCGACCGCGACGACACCCGCACTCTCCTGTACGGCGGGCGGCCCGTCACCCCGCCCGGCCTGAACCTGCTGGCGGTGCGGTCGGTGGACGGCGAGAGCGTGCTGTTCACCGCCACCGACGAGCCCACCGAGACCCAGCTGTGGTCCTACCACCCGGACGCCGGCCTGGAGAAGCTCGGCCCGGCCGGCCTCGACGACACCACACGCGCCGGCACCACGGTGATCGGCGCCAGGATCCGCGAAACCGGTGAGGAGATCGTCTCCCACGCCGAGAAGCCGGTGCTCGACCTCAGGATGCGCCTGCTCAAGCTGGGCCCGCGCGAGCTGCGGGCGGCGTTGTTCCTGCCGTCGTGGCACCGGGCGGAGGACGGGCCGCTGCCGGTCCTGGTGGACCCGTACGGCGGGCCGGCCATGCGCAAGGTGACCGCCGAGCCGTTCTGGGCCAGCTACGTCTCGCAGTGGTTCGCCGAGCAGGGCTACGCGGTGCTCGCGGTGGACGGCAGGGGCACGCCGGGCCGCGGCCCGGCCTGGGAGCGCGCCATCTACCTCGACATCGCCCAGCCGGTGCTGGACGACCAGGTCGAGGGGCTGCACGAGGCGGCGAAGCTGGAGCCCGCGCTCGACCTGAGCCGGGTCGCGATCCGCGGCTGGTCGTTCGGCGGCTTCCTGTCGCTGGTGGCGGTGCTGCGGCGGCCGGACGTCTTCCACGCGGCGATCGCCGGCGCGCCCGTCACCGACCAGCGCATGTACGACACCCACTGGCGCGAGCGACACCTCGGCCAAGTGGACGAGCACCCGGATGCCTACGACCGGTGCTCGCCGCTGCGGGAGGCCGAGCGGCTGACCAGGCCGTTGCTGCTGATCCACGGGCTGGCCGACGACAACGTGGTGGCCGCGCACACGCTGCGCTTCTCGGCCGCGCTGCTGGAGGCCGGGCGGCCGCACGAGGTGCTTCCGCTGACCCGTGCGGGGCACCGGCCGACGGCCGAGTTCCTGCTCGCGCACCAGCTCGACTTCCTGCGCCGGGCGCTGCCCGCCGAAGGTTTTCGTTGATCGGAAATTGTCGGACTGGTCGGGTAAATTCCCGTTCACTGATCGACCGATACCAATCTTGGAGGTCGTCCTTTGAACGCGGACAGACCCGCGTGGGAGCAGCTCAGCGCGTTGCGGGTGGTCTCACCCATCCAGCCGCGCAAGCTGGCTAAAGTGCCCTTCGTCGAGATGGCGGAGGGCCGGCTGCAAGGTGTGGTGTCCAGCGGTTCCGACATCGAGCGGGTGTACGTCTCCTCGATCACCGCCGGAACCCACGGCTACAACTGCAGCACGAACAACAACCGGCCGTGCGGCGGCCTGCGCGGCGCGCCGTGCAAGCACCTGCACTCGCTGGTCGACGAGGCCGTCCTGCAATACGGCCTCGACCAGGTGGCCCGCTACCTGCGCGTCGAAGGCGAGCGGGCGGGCGACCTGGTGCGCAACCTCGACGGCGGGCACGAGTCCATCCCCGCCGCCGTGGTCTTCAGCCGCTTCCTGCGGCACCTGGCCTACCTCGAACTGCCCCCAGCCAGCGAACCGATCGCCGAGATGCACTGGTTCCCCTCGCTCGGGGCGGTGAGCTGATGCTCGCCACCCAGCTCGCGGCCCTGCGCGAAGGCCCGCAGCCCGGACTCGACGAGGCGCTCGGCCTGGTGGCCGGCTTCGACGACGCGCTGGCCAACGGCTTCGCCCGGCTGGGCGAAGAGCGCGCGGAGGCGCTGACCGCGCTCGCCGGCGCCGTCGCGGCCACTCCCCTCGGCCCCCTGGCCGCCGACGCCGCCGGAAAGCTCGCCGCGGGCTCGATCGCGGAGGAGCACCTGACGGCGCTGGCCGGAGCGCGCACCACGCTGCTCGGCGCGGTGCACGACGCGCTGCTCGCCCGGCTCGACACCGCGCTCGGCCGTACCCGCGCCCCCTGGAACGGATCCCAGCCCCCGACCGCCGACCCCCTCACCAGCGCCTGCCGCTCCTGGCTGGCCGAGCTGGCCATCACCGGCTGGCGCGGCGTCGACCACGAACTCGCCTCCTCCGCCGACCAGGCGATCCAGGGCATGCTGGCCGAGCCCCGGCTGCGCAGGGCCGGCGTCCTGCTCGACGGCCTCGCCGCCGAGCTGCGCGCCTCCTCGCCGGTCGGCGCGATGGAGCACCTGCCCGTGCGCCGCTGGGCCGACCTGTGGGCGCGCGCCCTGCTGCTCATCCGGACGGGCGCGGTGGAAGGCGCCGAAGAGGTCTCCGGCCGGCTACTGCCGCTCGGCGTCGACATCCACGAGCACGGCACCGCGGCGCAGATCCAGCTCCACGCGATCCTGGAGCCGCACGGCCGCCTCGTACGCACCAGCGTGTCCGCGGCCAAGGTCGACACGATCGCCGGGCCGTTCGTGTGGCAGCTCTTCCAGGACCACCCCGTGCTGACCGGCGCGCTGGCCAAGCACCTCAGCCTGGAGATCACCGGCATGACGCTGCTGCCCAGCGGTGACCTGATCTGGCAGGAGGCCAAGGCCGGCGTGGGCGCATACAGCGACCCGTTCGCCACCGCCCGGGTCCAGCTCGGCGGGGCGAGCGCACCGGCGGTGCCGCCGCTGGACCGCCACCCGGTCCGCGTCGCCGAGCCGGTGTTCGTCGAGGGATACAAGAGCGACGGGGCCGTGATCCGGCTCGACGGCGCCGAGCTGCCCTTCGACCTCGACCGGCTGCCGCAGTCGGGGCCGCTGACGCCCCAGCTGCTCAAGGCCTCCACCGCGTGCATCGGGCTGATGCGCTGGGACGGCGGGGGATGGCGGCTGCAACCGCTGGCCGTACAGGCGAGTGTGAAGAAGGAGCCGGTGGCCGCGCACAACGGCGACTGGGCGCAGGGACCCACCGACCAGAAGGTGCTCAAGAGCGGCGCCAAGGCCGGCGATCCCGTCTCGGTGCTCAAGGAGCGAGCGGGACGGTTGCTGCGCAAATGAGCGAAACCCGACGTCAGATCCTTTACTGGCGCCTGCTGGCGCGTGTGTTCGAGGGCGAGGAGCAGCCCTCGCTGGAGAAGGCCAGCGTCGCCATCGTCGACGACCTCGGGCTGCCGCCCGCGCTGCTCGACCCGGGCGTGTCCATCGACAACCTGGTGCAGCGCCATCCCGAGCTGGCCGACAGGCTGCGCAAGCTCGACGGCGACGAGGTGACCAACGCGGCGCTGGTCTCGAAGCTGCTGCTCAACACCTTCGCCACCGGCAACGGCACGGTCAGCGCCACGCAGCTCGCCGGGTGGAAGCAGGACGCCGGATGGCTGCAGGAGGCGTTCGGCGGCGAGGCCGCCGGCGAGCTCGGCAAGGTCGAGGCCGACCTGGTCAAGCGCATGCACTTGCGCGAGGTGCTGGCCGACCCGCAGCTCGCCAAGCAGCTCACGCCCAGCATGTCGCTGATCGAGCAGCTGCTGCGCGACAAGGCGAACCTCTCCGGCGTGGCGCTGGCCAACGCCAAGGCGCTGATCCGCCGGTTCGTCGACGAGGTCGCCCAGGTGCTGCGCACACAGGTGGAGAAGACCAGCGCGGGCACGATCGACCGGTCGGTGCCGCCGAAGCGCGTCTACCGCAACCTCGACCTTGAGCGCACGATCTGGAAGAACCTCACCAACTGGAGCCCCGAGGACGAGCGGCTCTACGTCGACAAGCTCTTCTACAAGCAGACCGCCAAGCGCACCACCCCGGCCAAGATGATCGTGGTCGTCGACCAGTCGGGCTCGATGGTGGACGCGATGGTCAACTGCACGATCCTGGCCTCGATCTTCTCCGGGCTGCCGAAGGTGGACGTGCACCTGGTCGCGTACGACACCCGGGCGCTCGATCTGACCCCGTGGGTGAACGACCCGTTCGAGGTGCTGCTGCGCACCACGCTCGGCGGCGGCACCAACGGCACGGTCGCGATGGCGCTGGCCCGCCCGAAGATCACCGATCCGCGCAACACCGTCATGGTGTGGATCTCCGACTTCTACGACAACCGGTCGCTGATCACGGACTTCGAGGCGCTGCACAAGTCGGGCGTCAAGTTCATCCCGGTGGGCTCGGTGAACAGCTCGGGCCACGCCAGCGTGGACCCCTGGTACCGCCAGAAGCTCAAAGCCCTCGGCACACCGGTCATCTCCGGACACATCCGCAAGCTCGTCAACGAGCTCAAGACTTTCCTGAACACCTAGGAGCCTCCGTTGCTGCGTGCCCCCGCAGAGATCAAGTTCGCCGAAGAGCTCGACTACCTCGAGTCGATCGACACCTCACCGAAGCCGTTCTCCTGGCGGCTCAGCCCGCGCATGGTGCGCATCTTCGTGCTCGGCTCCGACCGCGCCGACGGGCTCGACCGCGAGATCCCGCAGAAGTGGTTCGGCGACCGCAGCTTCGTCGAGCGCAGCATCGTCACGCTCGCCTCCGACCGCGGCCTGCTGCTCATCGGTGACCCCGGCACCGGCAAGAGCTGGCTGGCCGAGCTCCTGGCCGCGGCGATCTCGCGCAACTCCACACTGGTCGTCCAGGGTACGGCCGGCACCACCGAAGACCACATCAAGTACTCCTGGAACGTCTCCATGGTCATCGCCAAGGGCCAGTCCAAGGAGTCGATGATCCCCTCGCCCATCATGACCGCGATGGAACGCGGCGTGATCGGCCGCTTCGAGGAGCTGACCCGCTCGACCAGCGACGTGCAGGACGCGCTGATCTCGATCCTGTCGGAGAAGTACGTCTCCATCCCCGAACTGCCCGACGACGACAACATCGTCTTCGCCCAGCCCGGCTTCTCCATCATCGCCACCGCCAACAGCCGCGACCGGGGCGTCAACGACCTGTCCTCGGCCCTGAAGCGCCGGTTCAACTTCGTGCGCATCCCCGTGGTGACGAACAAGAAGAGCGAGGCGGAGATCGTCCGCTTCCGTACCGAGGAACTGCTGCGCAGGCACCAGATCGAGCTGGAGCTGCCGCCCACGCTGCTGGACATCCTGCTGCAGAGCTTCGCCGACCTGCGCGCCGCCGCGGCCTCGGCCACCAGCGACGACGAGAAGCTGGAGTCGGCGCTGTCCACCGCCGAGCAGATCGGCGTGCTGGAGGACGCCATCCTGCACAGCCAGTTCTTCGGCGACAGCACGCTGAAGGCGGCGACCCTGGCCAGTTCGCTGGTCGGCTCGCTGGCCCGGCGCAGCCCGGAGGACCTGGCGATACTCAACAAATACCTGCACGGCGTCATCGAGCCGCGCAGCAAGAAGGACGAGGGCGGGCCGTGGAAGGAATTCCTCGACGGCGGCCGTGAGGCGATCTCCACCCTGTCATGAGCCCCTTCGACCCCCTGCGCGAGCAGCTCGCGAGCGCCGCGGAGACGTTCGGCGCCGGTCTGATCGACGACGTCGAGCAGGCGCTGCGGACCGACGTGGAGATCTTCCCCGTCTGCCACCACTCGCCGGCCTCCGGGCTGGCGATGGTCCGGCGGCTGAGGGAGAAGCAGCCCAAGGTCATCTACCTGGAGTTGTGCGAGGACCTGCGACCCGTCCTGGACGAGCTGCACAACTGCAAGCTCCCGGTCGCGCTGCAGGCCTTCGCCACCGACATCGACGGCTTCCCGAAGGAGTGGGCGCCGCTGAGCGTGGTCGCGCCCATCACCGAGTCGTCCGCCGAGTACCAGGCCATCGCCTACGCCCTGGAAACCCCGGGCGTGGAGATCGTCCTGGTGGACCGGTCGGTGGACCACGTGTTCCAGTGGGAGCCGAGGGCGGAGTCGGCCGACGTCGGCATCGAGATCGGCGACCTGCGGCCCGGCTTCGCCGCCCTGGAGGAGCACCTGCTCCACCACGGCAAGGTGCGCCACTGGTCGGAGTGGTGGGACCAGTATGTCGAGCAGCCGCTGTCCGGCGCGGACTACGAGACCTACCGCCAGGTCATGGTGCTCATCGGCAGCCTGTTCCGCCGGCTCAAGCCCACCGGCAACGAGGTGGACGAGGACCGCGAGCGCTACATGTGGACCAGGATGCGCGAGCATCTGGCCGCGACCGGCGCCGACCCCGCCGACTGCCTGTACGTGTGCGGCGCCTTCCACGCCGCCAGCCCGGTCATGGACGAGCACCTCGACATCAGCCCGCGCACCAAGACGAGCTGGCTCTACGGGCTCATCCCCTCCAGCCACTCGGCCATCGAGACCCAGTTCGGCCTCGCGCCCGGCTCGGTCTCGATCGCCGCCGCCACCTGGGACAAGTCGCTCAAACGGCACGGCCTGGCCTCCTACCAGCTCGGCTCCAAGCGCAAGGGCAAGGCGCCCGCACCGGTCGAGTCGCAGGGGCTGCACGCCTTCCTCACCCAGCCGCCCGTCCTCGACGGCTTCGACGAGGCCGAACTGCTCGGGTGGTGCGTCGAGATCGTCCGGCTGGCCCGGCGCAACGGCTACCTGGCCAGCACCGCCGACGCCATCGCCGTGTTCGAGACGTCGATCCTGCTCGCGGGCATGCGCAACAGGAAGCGGCCCACGCCGTACGACTTCCAGGACGCCGCGGTCACCTGCATCGAGAAGGACGTCGTGCCCGGCCGCAGGGACGTGCGGCGGCTGGTCGAGATCATGCTCGGCGGCGACAAGGTCGGGCAGGTCGGCTACGACTCGCTGCCGCCCCTGGCCAGAGACGTGCTCGACCGGCTCAAGCCGCTCGGGCTCGACCTGGAGAAGCGGACCATCCAGCGGGCCCTGATCGACCTCGACGCCCACCCCGAGCTCGAACCCTGCTCCCACCTGCTCTGGATCCTGCGCAGGCTGCTGCCCGACGACGCCGTCCGGCCCATCATGGGCTCGCGCCGGCTCGGCGAGCGCTCCCACCAGGAGAGCTGGGACCTGTCGATCGGGCGCAACCAGCGCTCGATCATCGAGCTGGGCTACGAGGGCGTCACCATCGAACAGGTCCTTGAGCAGCGGCTACGGCGCGCGGTCTGGGACCCCAAGGCGACCGCCTCGGTGGCGCTGGACGCGGTCGAGGACTCCATCCTCTACCTGGGCAGCAGGCGGTTCACCGACGAGCTCGGGGCCCGCGCCATCCAGCTGCTGTCCGGCGAACGCACCGTCGACGACGCCCCCGACGTGCTACGCCGCATCCGCCGCCTGCTGGCCCACTACCGGGCCACCGAGCCGGAGCTGCCCGAGTGGGCCAAGGCGTTCGTGACCACCGGGTACGCGCACTACTGCACGTTGCTGCCCACGGCCTTCGTCGAGGAGGAGACCGGGGTGCGCCAGGTGGGCGCGATGCTCGGGTTCCTGTTCACGATGGAGAGTCTGGCGTTGTCGCTGGGCTGCGATCGGGCTCAGCTTGAGCTGGCCGTACAGCAGTCGCACCCCACGGTGCCCGCGAAGGTGGCGCTGCTGTGGACGGCGCGCTACCAGCTCGGGCTGCTCACCATGGCCGAGTTGCGGGAGCTGGTCGGTGAGCTGCTCGGCAGCCCGCTGGTGGTGCCGTCGGTGCCGCAGTACGTGAGCGGGTTCGTGCAGGCGCTGGAGTCGGCGCCCGCGCTGGCGCCCTTCGTGGTGGAGGTGTTGTCCAGGGCGTTCGGGCAGTTGCCCGACGACGTGCTGCTGCCCTGGCTGCCCAAGCTGATCACCGCCTTGCGGGAGCAGGCGCCTGAGCTGGTGCCGGTGCTGGTTCGCGAAGCCGAGCGGACGTTCCCGGCCCGGCTCGGCGACGTGGACTCGTTCACGCCGCCGTGGCTGGCCAAGCCCTCGTCGCGCAGGGCCGTGGCCGCTTCCGGGCCGGTCAGCGAGTTGCTGGCCGCGCATCCGGCCACGGGCGCGGCTGTTGGGGAGCTGCTGGGGTGTGAGCCGGTCGCCGACCTCAACGCCGAGATCGGAGCGCTGCTGGCTGCCTATCCGGAGACCGGGGTCGCTGTGGCGGGCATTCTGGCCTGACTTTCCGCGCGGAAGCGGCCTTTCGCTGGCCGCTTCCGTCAGTCCTCCGGCTTCGGGCCGGGCCAGGGCGGGTCGGCGCCGGGGACCGTACAGGTCAGCGCGGCCACCTCGGCGCCGAAGACCGCCGCCTCGTGCGCGGTCTCCAGATCGAGCCCGTCCAGGCGGCCGCCAAGATGTCCATGCAGGCGATGCAGCAGCCCGGCGGTGAACGCGTCCCCCGCACCCACCGTGTCCACCACCTCGACCGGCACCCCCGGCACCACGACCCGCTCACCGGCCAGCGACACCAACGCCCCGGCGGCGCCCCGCGTCACCACGACCAGGCGTACACCCTGCTCGTGCCACCGGTCACAGGCGGCTTCCTGGGAGGTTCCGGGCAGCAGGAAGGCCAGATCCTCCTCGCTGAGCCGCAGAATGTCCGCCCCGCCGGGCACCCGCTTCAGGTAGGCCTCTCGGGTGGCGAGGCCAGGCCGTACGTTCGGATCAACAGAGATCGTCGCGTACGGCGCCGCGGCCGCCACAAAAGCCGCCACCTCGCCGGCCCCAGGCTCCGTGACCAGCGCCAGCGACCCCGTGTGCAAACACGACGCCCCACCCAGCCGATCGAGGCCGAGCTCAGCCCGGCTCCACTGAAAATCCGCCGCCCCCTCGGCATAGAACGAGTAGACCGCCCGCCCGGCGTCATCGAGCGCGGCGACCGCCAACGTGCTCAGCTCGTCAGCCTCCACCACCCCCGAAACATCAACCCCGGACCCGACCAGCCGCTCCCGGAACAGCCGCCCAAACACATCACCAGAAACCCGTCCAAGAAACCGGGTAGGCGTCCCCAGCCTCCCCAACGCCACCGCCGTGTTGGCCGGCCCACCCCCCGGCAACACCCTCAGCGCCAACTCCCCCCGCGGCGCCCCACCCGAAAACGCGTCCGCCACACACTCCCCCAAAACCGCGATCACCGGACCTCCTCATCTCGTCTCCGGACATCCATTTACGCAACCTGCCCGGCCCCCCGGAATGCGACACTCGCGGAATGGCCTCCGATCTCGACGACTGGGACTATCTGCGCCGCCTGGAGCTGCTCAGCCGTGAACTGATCACCCGCGCGCTGGACGAAGGATGGCTCAGCTACGCGCCCGACCCCGACGAGGCGACACCGTTGCAGCGCACGATCAACGAGATCGCCAGGTCCGTGCGGCACTACCACTTCGAAGGCGACGGATGCCTGGATGAGCGGCCGATCCTCGCCCTGGGCGGAGCCGCCCTGATCACCCGGGAACCACAGCCCGGCGTCTACGAACCACTCTGCCAAAGCCTGGGAGTCGACCCCCGCCCCGAGGGCTGGGCACTCTGGCACACCTGGGACGACAGGCGACGTGCACACACCCTCGTGACCACCCGCCTCGCCACCACCCAGGCCATGCTGGCGAACTGGTCACGCGGCATCGCCACCCATCCGGAGGCGCCCAACCGCGAACACATCGCGGCAGTGGTCCGGGGCTGGACCGGCCCGATCGTCCTGTCCCCCGATCACGCCCGCAACCTCGACCTCGGCGGGGCCTGACACACCCTCAGGTCTGGATGATGGTTTTGGCCACCTGTTCCAGGGCCGCAGTGGAGGCTCGGACCGCGGCGAAGCCGCGTTCTCTCAAGTCTGCCTCGTAGGCGGCTAGCGGGCTTTCCGTCTGGATGGTGGTGGTCAGGGTGGCGGCGTCTTCCAGGGCGGTGTTGGCGCCGGACGCGCGGGCGGGGGGCATGGCGTGGATCGCGTCGCCCAGGAGGGTGACTCTGGTGGGGTCCCAGCCGGCTACCGGCTCCGCGGTGCCCAAGGACAGCTGGAAGCACTGGTCCGGCCAGGCCTGGGTGACGATCGCGCGCATGGCAGGGTGGGCGGTCGCCGTCAGAGACACTGCCTTTTGGTGGAGGTCGGGGATGGCGTCCGGGAGTCGGTCCTTGGGGACGGTGATCGCCCACATGACGTAGTCGCCGGGCTCGGTGAGGCCCAGACCGGCCGGGCTCTGGTCGAACAGCAGGTAGCCGACCATCATCGCCGGGTCCATGCCGGTGACCGCGGCGAAGGCGGTCTCCAGGCTTTCCGGGAGGGATGACCTGATCTCTTCTGTCACCGGCGTCTTGCCGCCCAGCCAGCGGACGCCGGTGTCGAGCACCCGGGCGTCCGGAAGCTTCTGCTGTCGTACGGCGGAGCCGATCCCGTCGGCGCCCACCAGGAGGTCGCCGGTGGCGGTGGCGCCGTTGGCGAAGTGGGCCGTGACGCTTCCGGATTCCTCCGTGTAGTGGGTGAGGTGTCGGTCGTAGTGGACGTCCACGCCGCCGAGCATGATCTCGCGGAGGGTCTGGCGGCTGACGCCCCGGCCGGTTCTGATCATCTGGCTGCCGTCGCCGAGGTCCGGGAACGGGATTTCGCGCAGCCGCTCTTCCTCGGCCGAGATCAGCATGAACCGCTCGCTCGGCTGGCCGCGGGTGGCCAGGTGCAGGTTGTACAGGTCGTCGGGCAGGCAGGCGCGCAGCGCGCGTTCGCCTCGGTCGTCGAGATGGACGCGGTGGCCCTGGCCTCGGTAGTTGGGTGCGGGGTCGCGTTCGAAGACGGTGGCCCGGATGCCGGCCTTGCTCAGACCTTGGGCCAGGCAGAGGCCGCCCAGACCGGCTCCGATGATCAGCACGCTTTTCTTCATCACAGTTGAAGAAATTACGCCTCGGAGGCCGATACTTCAACGTTTGTTGGAGAAAACCATCACCGCCACGACCGCCGCGAACACCACCACCAGCAGCACCAGCGCGCTCTGGGCCGCCGCCGTCCAGCCCTGGTCGGCGGCGGCGAGGAAGACGGCACCGGTCAGGGTTCCGCCCAGCACGCCGCCGGTCTCCTGGGCCGTGCCCAGCACTCCGGCCGCGGCACCGGCCCGCTCCCTGCGTACCCCTGCCAGGACTGTCGAGATCAGCGGCGACATGAGCAGGCCCATCCCGGCCCCGACCACTCCAAGTGCCGCCGCTATCAGGTACGGCTCGCCCGCCCCGACCGCCTCGCGGACCAGCATCAGCCCGGCCACGATGGCCAGTGCCCCTGGCAGCGGGCGGCCCCTTCGCAGTGAGGCCAGGAAGAAGCCCGCGTTGAGCGCGGTGAAGACCATTCCGGCGGCCAGGGGTCCTAGGCCGAGGCCGTCCTGCAGGTAGACGGCCAGGACGAACGACAGGCCCGCCGACCCGCCGAACAGCAGTGCCACGGCCACCAGCCCGGGTGCGAAGCCCGGCTCCCTGAAGACGCGCAGATCCAGGAGGGGTTCGGGGCGGGTGCGCTGGCGAGCCACGAACGCCGTGAGCAGGGGTGCGGAAAGGGCGAGCAACACCCAGGTCCAGAGCGGCCAGCCCAGCTCCGGTCCCTGCACCAGCGGCAACACGATCGCCGCCAGCCCACCCGCCACCATCAACGCCCCCGCCACATCCAACCCCCGCCCACCCCCGGCCAAACCCAAACCCGAAGCCGAGCCCGGGAGTTCGGGGAGGACGGTTCGGGCTGCCAGCAGGGCCGCGATGCCGATGGGGAGGTTGATGAGGAAGACCGTGCGCCAGCCCAGCCCGCCCAGGTCGGCCGCCATCAGCAGTCCGCCGACCACCTGGCCGCTGACTCCGGCCACGCCGGTGGCGGTGCCGTACCAGCCGAAAGCCCGAGCGCGGTCGGCGCCCGGGTAGAGGGCGCCGATCAGCGTGAGGACCTGGGGCGCCAGGAGGGCGGCGGCGCTCCCCTGCACCACTCGGGCCACGATCAGCGCCAGGATGCCCGGCGCGGTCCCGGCGGCGGCGGAGGCCAGGGTGAACAGTGCGAGGCCGACCATGAAGACCCTGCGCGCCCCGTAGAGGTCACCGAGGCGGCCGGAGATGATCAGCCCGGCGGCGTAGGCGAGGCCGTACCCGCCGAAGACGAGCTGGGTCGCGGCGGGCCCGGCGGCGAGGTCGGTGCGGATGGAGGGGATGGCGACGTTGGCGATGAAGAAGTCGAGCGTGGTCACGAACACCGCGACCAGCACGACGGGCAGGGGCAGCCAGCGGCTGGGGCTGCGCACGGCTGGACTGGCGAGGACCACGACGGCTCCTGGGGCGAGAGGGATGAGCGGTGGTTGAACACCAGCCCGGTCGAACCGGTTTCACCCTGCTCCCAGTGGCTTCTGATCCCCTGCCGATCGGCTACGGATGCCGCATAATCACCCCGTAATGCCTAGAACCCACATGCCGACATTTCATCTCTTCGCCGCCAGGATCGCGCCGGTCATCGACGCCGCCCACGTCAGCCTCCACGCCGCCGCCCGCCCCGGCTTCGAGCACCCGGCGTTCACCCCGGGCTTCCTGGTCGACCTGCGCTTCACACTCCCCCTGCGCCCGCTGACCCGCGCCGGCCTGTCCACGATCTACCGCTACACAAAGCCCACAGACCTGGAAGAAGAGGTGGCCACCCACCTGGCCCAGGGCACCCTGAAGGAAACGGACGCCCTCCACCCGACCCCCAAAACCACCGCGTTCATCGAGGCCCTGTACGCCCACCACGAAGCCACCGCCGCCAGGATCTGGCCCGACGTGACACACCTGGCCACCATGGTGGCCCGCGTCCTGGCCGCCGCCCCCAGGCACCCGGGCGGCGCGCTGGAACTGATGGCCCCGCCCTACGAACCAACCGGCGCCACACCGGGCCTCCTGCTGTTCAACCGCCTGGCAGCCCTCCGCTACAGCCGGGCCGACGCCCACGCCGCCGCCTGGCAGGCAGCGGGCCTCACGGCGGAAGAGGTGGTGAACCTGCGAGAAGGCCCCCTGCACGCCGAGATCGAACACGCCACCAACGTGGCGGCGGCCGAGCCGTACAAGATCCTCACGGACGGGGAGCGCGCCGAGCTCCACACCGGCCTGAGCGCGCTGATCTGAACTCAGTGCAGCCCCTTCTTCCCGGGGGCCCAGAAGGGCTTGACCTTGATCGAGGTACGCGGCCAGTTCCGCTCGCGCACCAGATAGTCGCGGACCATCTGGCAGGTCTTGGCCTCTCCGGCCACGTAGGCGGCGCCGGTGTTGCCGGGCAGTTCGAGCTCGGCCAGCCCGGCCAGCAGCACGGTCGAGGACACGGCGGGCGCCCCGCGCCGGTGGACGCGCCGCAGCGGGTGCTCGCCGGGCATCGGCAGGTCGTGCTCGGCGCTCTCGCTCTCCAGCACGCCGTACACCTGAGCCGTGGGCCCGAGCTCGCGGATCATCGGCCCGAACGCGGCGCTCGCGCTCTCCTCGCCGACGAATACGTGGAACGGCGCCTCGCGGGTGAAGAGGTCGCCCTGCGGCCACCACAGCGTGACGGCCGCGCCGGGCCTGGTCTCGCGAGCCCAGACCAGGCCGATGCCGTCGCCGGGGTAGTCGTGCACGCGCAGTTCGATGGCGCGCCCGTCGAGCTCCCAGATGGTGTACGTGCGCAGCGTCTCGCCGGGCCGCAGGATTCCGGGGACCGACAGCGGGTCGTTGATCTGGACCCTGACGTGCTGCCCCGGCCGGTACGGCAGGCCGATGGGCGCGTTCGCCACCAGCCGGATCCGCCGCATCGTGGGCGTGACCAGCTCGTTGTCGGTGACGGTCGCCTCGACCGTGTAGCGGGCGAAGTACTTCCGCATCACGCCTCCTTAACAGCGATAAGCTACCTTAGAGTTATTAAGCAAACATAGATGGTCTAGGATGTCAACGTGGGAACGACAAGGCGGGACAGACTCCGGCAGGCGACGCTGGCCGAGATTCACGCGGCGGCGCGGCGGCTGCTGGTCGAGCAGGGATCGGGCGCGGTCACGATCAACGCGGTCGGCAGGGAGGTGGGGATGAGCGGCCCCGCCCTCTACCACTACTTCTCCGGCCACGACGAGCTGGTCGGCGCGGTGACCGCGGGCTTCTTCCGCGAGCTGGCCGAGGTGATGGAGGCAGCCCGCGACCGGAACTCCGACGAACCGCTGGGCACACGCATCCTGGAGACGTGCCGGGCCATGCGCGCCTGGGCGATCGCGCACCCGGCCGAGTTCGGCTGGATCTTCGCCAGCCCGCCGAGCGCGCCCAACAAGCTCCGGGAATCGGCCAGATACCAGGCCGCCCACCGCTTCGAACAGGTCTTTAGCGGCCTGGTCGCGGAGTTGTGGCGGACCAAGCCCTTCCCCGTGCCCGACCTGGCCGACCTGCCGCCCTCCCTGCGCGACCAGCTACGCGACTACTCGGCCGCCATCGGCGGCGCGCTGCCGCCCGAGGCCGCGCACGTCTTCCTGTCCTGCTGGATCCGCCTGTACGGCCTGCTGTGCATGGAAGTCCTTCACCAGCTCGACTTCGCCTTCACCGACCTGACCCCGGTCTACGAGGAGTGCCTGCGCGAGCTGGGCGAGAAGCTCGGCTTCCGCTAGCCGAACACCTCGTCGCGGGCCAGGTCCAGCGCGGTCAGCACGGCGCCCTGCAGCACGGCGTTGCCTTCGACCGTGCTCGGCCGCACCCGGGTGGGCGCCGGCGAGCGCAGCGCGACCTGCTCCTCGACCAGCGCGGCCAGCTCCTCGCCGCCCTCCCGGCCGATGCGCCCGCCGAGC
The DNA here is from genome assembly GCF_014203235.1 of Nonomuraea endophytica. Lineage (GTDB taxonomy): Bacteria > Actinomycetota > Actinomycetes > Streptosporangiales > Streptosporangiaceae > Nonomuraea > Nonomuraea endophytica. Next base: position 1,458,790 of record NZ_JACHIN010000001.1, read on the forward strand.
ACGACCAGCCCGGGGTCGAGCACGGCGACGACCGCGAACACGCCCCGCGCGATGCGCTCGGCCAGCCCCTTGCCGTCCTCCACCGCGACCTCGACCGCACGGCAGAGGGTCGGATCGTGCATGCCCAGGTCGAGCGTGCCGATCTCGCCGGCGCCGCCGGACATGCCCCGGCGCAGCTTGCCGCCCAGCACGATCGCGCCGCCGACGCCGTCGTCCAGCCACATGAGCACGAAGTCGGCGACGCCGCGGGCCGAACCCTGCCGGTGCTCGGCGATGGCGGCCAGGTTGGTCTCGTTTTCCAGGACGACCTGGACGCCCAGGCTCCGCCGTAGCTCGCCGAGCAGGCCGGGATGCCAGCCGCGCACGCGGTAGTCGCTGGTCAGCGCGCTGGTCTCCGGGTGGACGAGGCCGGGCGAGCCGATCACGACCGCCTGCAGCCGCCGCCCGCCCGCCGCCTGCGCGACCGCCGTGGTGATCGCCTCGTGAAGGTCTTCGGAAGGCCCGCGTACGGCGGTGCCGACCTCGCGCCCGGTCAGGTCGGCCACGGTCACCCGCAGGCCGGTCCAGCGGATGTCCACCCCGGCGACGTGCGCGCGATCGGCCACCAGCCCGTAGACCCGGGCGTTCGGCCCGCGCCGATCCTCGCCGGACTCCCCGGTGACCTCGATCAGTCCGGCCGAGCGGAGCCGTTCGACCAGGTCGGAGACCGTGGGCCGGGACAGGCCGGTGATCTCGCGCAGCTGTGGCGCGGTCAGCGGGCCGCGTTCGAGCAGAAGGTCGAGGGCGAGCCGATCGTTGATGGCGCGGGCCATGGCCGGGGTCGCGGTCTTCACGGGCTCATGATAGCCACCCGCTCTTTTCATCAGGAAGGCTAACTGTTAATTTTCCGTCTGTGACCAACCATCGCGCCATCGCTCTCGTGTTCGCCACTCACGGGGCCGTCGCGGGCAGCCTGTCCACGCGGATCCCCTGGCTGCAGGACCATTTCGCGCTCACTCCCGGCATGCTCGGGCTGGTGCTGCTCTGCCAGCCCATCGGGGCCTTCATCGGGATGCCGATGGCCAGTCACCTGGCGTACCGGATCGGCGGGCGGCGGGCCACGCGCATCCTCATCGCGCTGTGGTGCGTGCTGGTCCTGGCGCCGGTGATGGCGCCGGGACCCGGGTGGTTGTTCGGGGCGTTCCTGCTGCTCGGCGCCGCCGCGGGCACCAGCGACGTGGTCATGAACGCGCACGCCGTCGTCCTGGAGCGCAAGCTCGGCCGGTCCATCATCGCCGGGCTGCACGGCCTGTGGAGCGTCGGCAGCCTCGCCGCGGGCGGGCTCGGCGTGCTCGCCGCCCACCTGGGCATCGACGCGCGGCTGCATCTGGCGGCGGTCGCCGTGCTGCTGCTCGGGCTGAGCACGTTCGCCGGGCGCGGGCTGCTGGCCGACGAACCCGCCGCCGCCGGCGAGCCCGCGCCGCGAAGGTTCGCACTGCCGACGCGGGCCATCGCGGCGATCGGGCTGGTCGGCTTCTGCGGCACCTTCGCCGAAGGCGCGTCCGCCAACTGGGCCGCCGTCTACGTCACCCAGGTCGCCGCCGCCGCACCCGCCGCCGCGGCCGCCACCTACACGGTCTTCATGCTCTTCATGGCCGGGACCCGGCTGCTCGGCGACCGGATCGTCGGCCGGTTCGGCGCGGTCGGCGTGGTGCGCGTGGGTGGCGTCGTGGCCGCCGTCGGCGGAGTTCTGGTCGTCGCCGGGCGGACGACCTGGGTGTGCGCCGCGGGCTTCGCGCTGATCGGGATCGGGGTCGCGGTCAGCGCGCCGCTGGCCTACGCGGCGGCCGGCCGTACCGGAAGCTCGCCCGGCGAGGGAGTCGCGGGCGTCACCACGATCACCTACCTGTCCAGCCTGATCGCGCCCGCCGTGATCGGCGGGGCCGCGGATGTGCTGTCCTATCCCGCGGCCTTCGCCCTGATCATCGTGGTCGTGCTCCTCATGGGCGTGCTGGCCGGCGCGCTCCGCCCGCGCCCCGCGCCCGTCGTGCCCGAGCCGTGCCCGTCCTAGCCGAGCACGGGGAAGTTCGAGCGGAAGACGCCCTCGGGGTCGCGGGCCCGCTTGATCGCCCGCAGCCTCGCGAGCGTCTCGGCGGAGAACGCCGCGGCCGCGTGCTCCCCCGCCGCCACGAAGGTGAACGGCTTGCGCCCCGTCACCCGCTCACCCAGCGCCGCCACGATCCGCTCCTGCTTGTCCCGCGACGCCGCGGTGAGCTCCGGGTTGATCGCCAGTCCAAGCAGATAGAGCAGGTACGGCTCCGCGATCGCGCCACTCGCGCCCTCCCCGCCCTTGGCCAGCGCCCCGCCGAGCTGCCTGACCTGGACGTTGATCAGCGGGTCGATCGGCTCGGCGAGCAGGACCGCCACGGCCTCGTCGTCAAGACCGGTCAGCAGCTCGCCCCGGGAGACGCCGGGTGACGGGTTCGTCGGCTCGTTGGTGATCGCGCCCAGCTCCGCGGTCGGCAGCGGCCCCCGGCTGTCGGACAGCACCCCGCCGATCTCGTCGAACCTGCCCAGCAGCCGCCGCCCCTCCTCCGCCGAGCCCAGGAAGGCGGTGCTGATCCCGACCATGGGCGGCGCCGAGGGGAACTGCACCCGGTTCAGCCAGATCGACAGCTCGTCCGGCGCGTAGGTGACGACCTCGCGCAGGGCGTCGAACACCTCGGGCGCGCGCTCGTCCGGCCACATCACGCTGCCGCCGTAGAGCTCCCGCTCCGGGTAGAGCGCGAACTCGACCGCCGTGACCAGCGCGAAGTCCCCGCCGCCGCCGCGCAGCGCCCAGAACAGGTCCTGGTCGGAGTCGGCCGTCACCCGGGCGGGCGTGCCGTCGGCGGTCACGACGTCGAAGGCCAGTACGGCGTCGGCGGCCAGGCCGTACTTCCTGCCGAACCAGCTGAGGCCGCCGCCGAGCGTGTAGCCGGTGACGCTGACCAGCGGCATGCTGCCGGCGAGGCCGGTCAGGCCGTACTCGCCCGCCGCCCCCTGCACCTGGCCCCACCGCGCGCCGGCGCCCACCCGGGCCAGGCGGCGCTCCGGGTCGACCTCCACCCGGTCGAGGGCGGCGGTGCGGAGCAGGATCACGCCGTCGGTGTCGCCGGAGGCGCCGTGGCCGCTGGCCTGGGTGGAGATGGTCAGGCCGGCCTGGGCGGCATGGCGTACCAGGGAGGCGATGTCGTCGGCGTCGGCGGCGTGCGCCACCGCGGCGACCGGCTGGTCCACTGCGTAGTTCCAGGGCTTGCGGGCCTCGTCGAAATCCTCGTCGCCGGGAAGCAGCACCCGGCCCTTGATCACGTCACGCAGATTGCTCTTCATAGTCTCTATGACGTAACCAGCGGGGTAATAGTGACCGTCTGGACCTAAGATTTACCCATGTCGGCTGGCGAGCACGTCCCGGGCATCGATCCACACACGCCGAGCGTCGCGCGAATGTACGACTATTTCCTCGGCGGCAAAGACAACTTCGCCGCCGACCGGCAGGCCGCCGAGAAGATCGTGCGGCTCGTCCCCGAGATCACCGAGATCGCCCGCGCCAACCGCGACTTCCTCATCCGGGTGGTCCGCGTGCTGGTCGAGGCCGGGGTGCGGCAGTTCGTCGACATCGGGGCCGGGCTGCCCACACAGCAGAACGTGCACGAGGTCGCGCTCGGCGCCGCCCCCGACTGCCGCATCGCCTACGTGGACAACGACCCCATCGTGCTCACCCACGCGCGCGCACTGCTGGCCGACAACACGCGGACCATCGTCGTCGACGCCGACCTCCGGCGGCCCGAGACGATCACCGGCCATCCGGAGATCCGCGCCCACCTCGACTTCGGGCGGCCGGTCGCGGTGCTGCTGTTCGCGATCCTGCACTTCGTGCCGTCCGACCTGGAGGCGGCCTCGATCGTCACCCGGCTGCGCGCGTCCATGGCAGGCGGCAGCTATCTGGCCATGTCGCACGGCTACGCCGGTGACCTGGCGACCGAGACCGTCCGCGCCGGGCAGGCCGTCTACCGGGGCTCCTCGACGGGCTCCGTCGTGCCGCGCGGCGCCGACACGTTCGGCTCCTACTTCGACGGCCTCGACCTGCTGGATCCCGGCGTGGTCCCGGTCGACGCCTGGCGTCCGGAGTGGGATGAGCACAAGCCCGACTTCGGCAAGCCGGGCCTGCTCGGCGGCGTGGCCCGGCTGCCCTCAGCCGGATAGCCGCACCAGCACCGCGCTCACGGCGGCGAGCAGGACGGCGGCGACCGTCAGCGCGGCGGCGTCACCCGCGTGCAGGTGCAGGAATCCGCCGATCAGCGCGCCGGTGAACATGGCCGCGATCGACACCACCCGCCGCCGCACCGCGGTGCCGGGCGAGTCGGCGACCAGGCCGGTCAGCGTGGTGGTCAGCACCGTGGTGGTCATGTCCGGGATGCCGGTGTGGCGTACCGAGGCGTTCTGGATGCCCATGCCCAGCGCCAGCAGGACGATCACCACCGCGTCCGCCCCAGGCCCGGCCAGCACGAGAACGGCGGCGACGAGCAGTCCCAGATGCACCAGCGTGAACACGGTGAACGACACCCCGCGCGCCACCCGCCCCGTCGCCCACGCCCCGAGCGCGAACGACGCGATGGCCAGCGGCGAGGCCCACAGGCTCGGCTCCGTGACCCCCGCCAGCGCGAACCCGACGAACACCACGTTGCCCGTCATGTTGGCCACGAACACGTTGCCCAGGCCGAGAAAGCTGACCGAGTCCACGATCCCCGTCACCACGGTGAGGACGACGAGCATGGCGGGCAGGACTCCGCGCTCCTCGCCGGGGAGCAGCCAGGCGGCGGCACTCTTCATCGCACCGCAGGCTAACCCCGCGCCGCCGCCCGCCCCTGTCCCGACACGCGTGTGACCCCGGCCTGGTCCAGGCCGGGGTCAGAGGCTTTCGTCTCAGTGGGTGAGCGTCAGCTCCCGCTCGGGGGCGGCGGGGGCGGCGGGCTTGCGGTCCCTGATGACCAGGACGGCCAGCAGGGCGGCCGCCGCGACACCGATCGCGCTCAGCGTGAAGGCGCTGGACATCGCAGTGGTGAAGGCGTCCCGGGCGGCGGTGGCCAGACCGGCGTCGCCGAGGGCCAGGGCGTCGCCGATGGAGCTCTTGGCCGCGTCGGGGGCGCCGGCGGGCAGCGCGCCGGTATAGCCGGAGGTGAGGATGCTGCCCAGGACGGCGATGCCGAGCGCGGCGCCGGCCTGCTGGATGGTGTCGTTGAGCGCGGAGCCGACGCCGGCCTGCTCCGGCGGGACGGTGCCCATCAGCGCGGCGATCGCGGCCGGCATGGCCAGCCCGCCACCGGCGCCCAGGACGAACAGCGCGACCGCCGTCAGCACGAAGCCGGAGCCGGTGCCCAGGGAGGCGAGCAGGAAGAAGCCGCCGGCCATGACCAGCATGCCGCCCGCGATCAGCAGCCGGTTGCCGATCTTGGCGCCCAGCCCGGCGCCGAGCCCGTTGAACACCAGCGAGGCGATGGCCATCGGGATGAACGCCATGCCGGCCTCGGTGGGCGTGTAGCCGAGCACGTACTGCAGGAACTGGGTCAGCACGAGCAGCAGCCCGCCGTTGCCGACCTGGACGAGCGTGAGCGAGAAGCTGGCGCCGGAGAAGGTGCGGTTGCGGAAGAGCGCGAGCGGAACCATCGGGTACGGCGTGCGCAGCTCCCACACCACGAAGGCGGCGAGCGAGACGACGGAGGTCACGAGGCTGACCCAGTTGAGGCCGTGCGGGAGGTCGATGATGGTCCAGACCAGGGTGACCATGCCGACCGCCGACAGGATCGCGCCGAGCGGGTCGGCCTTGGTGACGGGACCGCGGGACTCGGGCATGAGGACGAGCGCGGCGACGATGGCGATGGCGGCGATCGGGACGTTGATGAGGAAGACCGCGCCCCACCAGAACCAGGCGATCAGCGCGCCGCCCAGGACGGGGCCGCCGACCAGGCCGAGCATGGCCACGGCCGACCAGGCGCCCATGGCCTTGCGCCGCTCCTCCTCGTCGAAGACGACGATCAGGATGGACAGCGTGCTCGGCATGATGAGCGCGCCGCCGATGCCCATGACGGCGCGGGCGGCGATCAGCGTGCCCGGGTCGGTCGCGAAGGTGGCGGCCAGGGAGGACAACCCGAACAGGGCCAGTCCGATGATCATCACCCGGCGGCGGCCGAACCGGTCGGACAGGCTGCCCGCGGTGAGCAGCAGACCGGCGAAGACCAGGATGTAGGAGTCCAGGATCCACTGGGCGTCCTGCGCGGTGGCGCCGAGGTCGACGGCCAGCGGCGGGATGGCCACCGTGAGGACCATGTTGTCGATGACCAGCACGAGTGTGCTCAGGCACAACACGATGAGGATGAGCCACCTGCGGGGATTGCGGGCGTCCATGGGGTTGCCTCCAGCTGCGAAGTACGTCGTTCCCGTATGAGAACACCGTACTCACAGAGAACAGTGTGCGCAAGAGGCGGACGACGTTTAGCCCTGAGCCTTGATCTTGCGCCAGCCTCCGGCCCGGTTGTTGGCGATGATCTGCCGCAGCATGGTCAGCAGGGCGCTCCTGTTGATCGGCTCGCCCTGCCGTATCGAGATCATCCGGGCGGTCTTGTTGCCGTGACCCGCGGTGATGATCCCTTCGGGGTCGGGCACGATCGCGCCGTCATACAGGAACACGTTGACGTGACCCTTGGCCGCCAGCAGCGCGCAGACGTTGCCCCGCAGCACGAAGTACGGCAGGACGGTGCGCTTGACCGTCTCACTCAGCTCAGGGTCGGCCTCATGAGCCAGATCACGCACCTCCTGACAGATCGCCTGCTGCCACTCGGGCAGGGCGTCGATGTAGGCGTCGACTCGCGGGTCACGGGTGTAGGACATCGTTCCTCCTCATGTACGTCTTCACCCGATACGTAGAAGCCGACCCCCCGTTCTCGACACACCTCAGCCAAGCTTTTTCCGCTGTCGACGGTCTCGGGTTGACGGCCTAGGGTTGATCCGTTGACAACCCCTGTGGAGGACAGATGTCGCTGGTACGACTCGCCTTAACCGCAGCGGCGGCGGGCTCGCTGGTCGCGCTCGTAGCCACCCCCGCCTCGGCGGCCCAGGCCGAACGGCCGCCGAGGACGACCAAGGGGCCGTGCGCCTACACGCAGACGCCCGACGAGCCCCCGGCCCGCTGGGTGCATCTGCCGCCGGACCCGCGCCGCACCCCCACCCGGCCGGTCTCCGCGGTGCTGGAGACCAACCACGGCGACATCCGCCTCACGCTCGACCCCGTCAAGGCGCCGTGCACCGTGCAGAGTTTCGTGCACCTGGTCAGGCACCGCTTCTACGACCGGACCTCCTGCCATCGGCTGACCGCGTACGACCGGCTCAAGGTGCTGCAGTGCGGCGACCCGAGCTTCACCGGGGAGGGCGGACCCGGTTACAAGTACAAGGACGAATTGCCCACCGACCTGCCGCCGTGGCCGGGCGATCCGACGGGGGTGCGCAAGACGTACGCGCGCGGCCTGCTGGCCATGGCCAACGCCGGGCCCAACACCAACGGCAGCCAGTTCTTCCTGGTCATCGGCGACTCCGGGCTGGCGCCCAACTACACGGTCTTCGGCACCATCGACGGCCCCGGCCTGGCCGCGCTCGACCGGATCGCGGCCGGCGGCATCCAGCCCAGCCCGGACGGACCGACGCCGCCCGTGGACGGCAAGCCGGTCCTTCCCGCGGACATCAAGGACGCGAGGATCAGCCGCCGCTGAACTGATGCTCATGGGCCTCGCGGCCCTCCCTCGGCCCGTTGCCCATCCTGGCCGTGAGGGCCGCCACGAACTGCTCGATCAGCTCGGCCTTCTCCCCCGCGTCAGTCCGGCCCACCCCAATGAGGCGGCGCTCGCCCACGAGGTGCGGGAGCCGTTCGCCGCCTATCTGCGGACGTAGACGGTCTCCAGCGCCAGGAAGAGCTCGGCCGCCTGCCGCGGGTGGTCGACCGAGCGGCCGGTGAGCTCCTTCACCCGGCCCAGCCGGTAGCGGACGGTGTTGCGGTGGCAGAAGAGCGCCTGCGCCGTGAGCGCCGTCGAGCCGCCCTCGGCGAACCACGTGTAGGCGGTGGCCAGCAGGGCGTCCCGGTCGTCGACGGGCAGGTCCAGCAGCCTGCCGAGCACCCTGCGGGCCAGGTCGTCGGCCGTCTCCAGGCTGCTGGCCACCAGCGTGGCCACCGGGCGGTCGCCGTAGTGGGAGACGCCTTCCGCGCCCGCCGCCAGCGCCAGCCTGGCCAGCCGCAGCGCCGCCGCGGTCTGCGAGATCTGCTCGTAGGCGGGGCTCACCCCGTAGCGTCCGCCCGTCAGCGCGGGAAACGCCGCGTTCTCTTGCAGCGACAGTACGGCCAGCCGCTCCGTCGGCAGATACCGCCAGACCGCGGCGGCCGGCAGCCCCGCGGTGACCTCGGCGGCGATCACATGGAAGCGCCCCCGGTGCGGCAGCCCGAGCGCGTCGGCGCTCTGCCGGATCCGCACCGGATCGGTGCCCAGCAGCGCGTCGAAGAGCACGTCCCGATCCCGCCTGGCCCGCTGGTCGCGCTCGGCCTCCACCTCGCGGTAGGCGGTGCGGATGGCCTCCGACATGAGGTCGAGCCCAAGCCACATCTCGCTCGCGCTGGCGATGAGGATCGCGTGCTCGTCGTCGCCCGCCTCGGCCACGAAGCACTCCCACAGGAACTGGGTGCCCACGCGGTAGCTGTGCAGCAGCGCGGCCAGCGGCACGCCCCGCTCGGCGCGGCGGCGGGCGTTGGCCTCGGTGGAGGCGGTCGAGATCTCGGTGCCGCCCGACAGGTGGGTGAGCGAGAGCCGCAACTGCTCGGCGCAGACCGCGGCCAGGTCGTCCGGCGGCACCACGGCGAGCTCGGCCTCGGCGGCGTGCACCCGTCTGGCCAGCTCACCGCCCAGGTCGTCCACCCGCTCCAGCAGCCGCGCGCTCAGCGCCGCGAACCTGAAATCCACCCGCTCATTGTGCCACGACACAACCTGCCGAACCGGATTCGCGACCGGTGGACGTTGCCCGCCGGTGATCGGCGGGACAGGCTGGTGGGGTGGCCTACTCCGACTTTCAGCTCGAGATCTACCTCAACGGCCTGACCGGCGCGCTCCCGCCGTACTCGGTGGACCCGGCCAAGCTCCAGGAGACCGCCCGCAGCCTTCTGGAGGAGGGCCCCTACTGGTACGTGGCCGGCTCGGCCGGCAGTGGTGAGACCGACGCGGCCAACCGGGCGGCGTTCCTGCGGCGCGCGATCGTGCCCAGGATGCTGCGCGAGACCACCGAGCGCGACCTGAGCACCGAGCTGTTCGGCCGCACCTATCCCGCGCCGCTCGCGCTGGCGCCGATCGGCGTGCAGTCGATTGTGCACCCGCACGGTGAGCTGGCGACCGCGCGCGCTGCCGCCTCGCTGGGGCTGCCGACCATCCTGAGCACCGCCTCCTCGCACACGCTGGAGGAGGTGGCCGAGGCGGGCGGGCCGCGCTGGTACCAGTTGTACTGGCCGCACGACGACGAGGTCACGCTCAGCCTGCTCGAACGCGCCCGCAAGAGCGGCTACGACACGCTCGTGGTCACCCTCGACACGTTCACTCTGGCCTGGCGGCCCAACGACCTCGACCGCTCCTACCTGCCGTTCCTGCGCGGGACCGGGCTGGCCATCCCGCTGTCCGACCCGGTCTTCCGATCCCGGCTGGAGCGGCCGGTCGAGGAGGACCTGGACGCCGCGATCATGGCGTGGGCGCCCATGTTCAACGGCCGCGCCCACACCTGGGACCAGCTCCCGCTGCTGCGCGACAACTGGGACGGGCCGATCGTGCTCAAGGGCATCCAGCATCCGGACGACGCCCGGCGCGCCGCCGACGCGGGCATGGACGGCGTCGTCGTCTCCAACCACGGCGGCCGGCAGGTGGACGGCGCGCTCGGCTCGCTCGACGCGCTGCCCGGGGTCGTCGCGGCGGTCGGCGACCGGCTGACCGTGTTGTTCGACTCCGGCATCCGTACCGGGGCGGACGTGGTCAAGGCGCTCGCCCTCGGGGCGCGAGCCGTACTCCTTGGGCGGCCTTATGTGTGGGGGCTGGCGTGCGGCGGCGAGGACGGCGTGCGGCACGTCGTGCGCGCGCTGCTCGCCGACCTCGACCTCACCCTTGGCCTGGCGGGCTTCCGCACGCCGGCCGAACTCGACCCGTCGATCCTGGAGGAACGATGAACCTGGAACCCATCCCCACCGACCAGCTGTTCTTTCCCACGCCCGCGAAGTTCGACGACGTCGCCCAGGAGCGGCGCCACCGCCAGGAGCGGCTGGTCGCGGCGCTGCGGCTGTTCGGCCGCTTCGGCTTCGAGGAGGGCGTCGCCGGGCACATCACCGCCCGCGACCCCGAGCACACCGACCATTTCTGGGTCAACCCGTTCGCCATGAGCTTCAAGCACATCAAGGTCAGCGACCTCATCCTGGTCAACCACGAGGGCCACGTCGTCCACGGCCGCCACCACGTCAACCAGGCCGCGTTCGCCATCCACGCGATGGTCCATCAGGCCCGCCCCGACGCCGTCGCCGCCGCGCACTCGCATTCCGTGTACGGCAAGGCCCTGTCGTCACTCGGCGCCCCGCTGGAACCCCTCACCCAGGACGCCTGCGCCTTCTACGAGGACCACGGCCTGTTCGACGACTACACCGGCGTCGTCGTGGAAACCGAGGAGGGCCGCCGGATCGCGACCGCGCTCGGCTCCCACAAGGCCGTCATCCTGCGCAACCACGGCCTGCTGACCGTGGGCGACTCGGTGGAGGCCGCCGCCTGGTGGTTCATCACGATGGAGCGCTCGTGCCAGGCGCAGCTGCTGGCGAAAGCCGCGGGCCCGACCGTGCAGATCGACCACGACCAGGCCAAGCTCACCCACGGCCAGATCGGCAACGACTTCGTCGGCTGGCTCAACTTCCAGCCGCTCTACGAGCAGATCATCCGCACCGAGCCCGACCTTTTCGACTGATCTTTCCCCTTAAGATCACCACATCGTCACTCGCCTCCGAACCGCCGTCCGCCGATACCGCTTCGGCCGGGCGGCGGCCGTCATCGTCACGCTCTACCTGATCGCCGCAGCCACCGCCGCGGTGCACGCCGCCGTGTCCGGCGACCTTCGGTTGCTGTCGATGGCCACGCTCTGGGTCGCCCCCTTCGCGGTGAGAGACTGGCTGGGGCCCATTTTCGCCGGGATCTGCCGACTCAACGCCTGGGCGCTGTGGCAGGTGCTACGCGGTCCGGCACTGCCGGGCGCGGGGAACCTACCGCCGAGCGTGATCTGGCTGCGGCGCCTGATCTATGCGGGCATCGTCGGCGACCTGGGCCTCTGGGAGCTCGTCGAAGAGCTGTCCGACACCGTGGAGGACTTCGCGAGCGCGGGCTTGTGGGCCGCCACGGTGATCCTGCTGCTCCACGTCATGGCGGGCGTCCCGGCCTGGTTCCGGGCGATGGCCATCGCGCTCTGCCTGGCCGACCTCGGGGTGGACTTCCTCGGCTACCTGCCCTCCGCCGGCCGTGTTCTGGTCGCGCTGCCGGGCCTCGCCTGCATGGTGATGATCCTCATCGGACAGCGCCGCGACGGTCGCTGGAGCAGGGCCACGATCGGCATCGGGCAGATCAGCGAGGTGGGGATCGCGAGCCGTACCGGCCGGTTGGTGGTGGAGCGATACCCCGAGGACGGCGACAGCGGCGCGCTCGGCCCGCTCCCGGACCTGGCCGAGGGCCCAGGCCACTACCGGATGCGCGTGTACGCCCGCGACAACGACCCCGACGCCCCAGGCGAGGAACACCTGATCGTCGTCTACCCGGGCCGCTCCACCAAGAAGATCACCCACGTCCCCCGGTCATGACGGGGTGCGCAGGCTGGTCATGATGCGGTCGAGGGTGGCCAGGTCGCCGGGGTCCAGGGCGAGCATGGAGCGGGGCGGGCGGGCCAGGATGCGCTCGGCGGCCTCGGCGGCGGCCGTCCCCGCCGGGGTCAGCGTGACGATCTTGCTGCGCCGGTCGTCGGGCGAGACGCTGCGGGTCACGTAGCCGCGCTGCTCCAGATCGTCCACCATCAGCGTCGTGTACGGCTTGTCGGTCGACAGGTCGGCGGTCAGCTCCCGCATGGTCTTCGGCCCGGCCAGCAACCGGCGCAGCGCCTTGACCCGGAAGAAGCTCACGCCGAGCGTCTCGGCCACCTCCTTGCGCCGGTCCTCCTGCCGCAGGACGAGGTCGTACATGGCGGACCAGACGCGGGCCACCGCCTCCTGGTCGGGGGTGTCGCTCATGAGGCGTCCGCCGTTCTGTCGGGAGCTTGGGCGAGCCGTTCGGCGGTACGGCCGGCGCTGCGGCGGGCCCAGCCGGTCGTGGTCAGGATACCGAGCAGCACGATGGCCGCCCCGCAGCCGACGACGATCCACCAGCCGATACGGCTGGCCGCAGGGAACCCGGTGGCGAACGATCCGACCACCGCCGAGGTCACCAGCGACCCGATGACCGCGACCCCGAGCGACTGCCCGATCTGCCGGCTCGTGGAGGCCACCGCCGCGGCCACCCCGGCCTGAGTGCGCGGCATGCCGGACACGGCCGTGTTCGTGATCGGCGCGTTCAGCATGCCGAATCCCACCCCGAACAGCACATAGGCAGCCATGAGCCGCCACACGGGCGTGTCCGCCGTCAGCCCCGTCATGATCAGCCCGCTGCCCCCCATGGTGACCCCAGCCACGAGCAGCGGCACCCGCGGCCCGGCGGTCCCGACGATCCGGCCGGACAGCGGCGAACAGGCCACGGTCAGCCCGGCCATGGGCAACGTGTAGAGCCCGGCGTGCAGGGCGGACAGGCCCAGCACGTCCTGCAGGTAGAGCGTGTTGAGGAACATGAACCCGGCAAAGGCCGCGAACCCGCACACGGCAATGACCGTGGCACCGGCGAACGGCGCACTCCGAAAAAACCGCAGGTCGATCAAGGGTTCGGCACGGCGCAGCTCGTACGGCACCAGACAGCCCAGCGCCACCGCCGCGACCGCGAACCCACCGAACGTCCGCGGCGACCCCCACCCGGCCGCGGGCGCCTCGATGAGCGTGAACGTCAGAACGGCCAGCAACACGATCACCAGCACCTGCCCGACCGGATCCACCCGGCGCGGACGCGGCGCCCGCGACTCCGGCACGAACCGCGCACACAGCACGAACACCGCCAGCCCCACCGGAATGTTGATCCAGAAGATCGCCCGCCACCCACCCGAGTCCACCAGCGCCCCGCCGATCAGCGGCCCCAGCGCCATGCTGATCCCGACCACGCTCCCCCACACACCGATGGCCCGCGCCCGCTCCCGCGGCTCGGTGAACGTGTTCGTGATGATCGACATGGCCACCGGATTGAGCATGGACCCACCGACAGCCTGCAGCGCCCGCGCCGCGATCAGCCACCCGAGGCCGGGCGCGAGCGAGCACATGAGCGAGCCAAGCGTGAAAAGCGCCAGCCCCACCTGGAACGTACGGCGCCGCCCGACCCGGTCACCGGTCGACCCGGCCAGCATGAGCAGGCTCGCCAGCACCACCGTGTACGCGTCGATGATCCACTGCAGTCCGGAGACGGAGGCGTTCAGATCACGGCGGATGGCGGGCAGCGCCACGTTCACGATCGTGTTGTCCAGGCCGACGATGAACAGGCTCATACAGCAGATCGCCAGCACAAGCATCCGCCGACGGGCACTCAGCGCAGGGGCGACGGACGTCCTATTGGTTATAGGCATACAATAATTATATTCGCATAACTAAATACCTGCCCCAAGAGCACTCTGGATGGTCAGAACGAGGAGCCGGGTATGGCGGCGCCGAGAACGGGGCGGCGAAGGTGCTGTGGGGTCACGACGATGCCGGTGATGCGGCCGGCGAGTGCAAGGGCCGCCGGGATGGGGTTGTCGATGCTGTCGTCGGCGGCCGGATCGATGCCCAGCTCGCGGAGGTGGCGATTGAGCCGGTCGGGATCCGCGCCCTGCCTGTGGATGGGAAATCCCGGGTTGATGTCGGTGATGAGCCGGCCGTCGACGGCGTAGGCGACGTGGTGCTGGGCGTAGTCATGCCGCAGCACTGCCACGGCCTCCCCTCCGTCGTGTGACAGGGCGTCCAAAGTCTCCCGTTGCGCGCCGCGCCAGCCGCAGTCCTCGATCGCGACCGTCCAGTCCCCGATCCGCCTCACGGTGATGATCTGAGGTCCTTCCGGATAGGTGTAGTCCCCATCGTCGATCAGCCGGATGTTCTCGTCCGCGGCGCCGAGCCGGCGTAGCGCCTCGTGCTCGTCGAGCCCGCGAACGAAGGAGATCGTATAGATGCCCCCGAGCCGGCTCTCCTCCTGCCACGCGTAGTCTTCCGGTGACGCGCCGGGGGTTCTCGCGGTGGCGCGGACCATCTCGAACGTGCTCGCCTGCTCGAGAATCTCGGGGTGGGCGGCGAAGAAGGCCTCGGTGACCTCTGGAGCCATCCGGCCACGCCCGCTGACCAGGTATCCGTTCGCTCTCGCCCAGTCCAGGATCTGAGTGCGGCCGAGCCGGGGCACCCGGTAGGTGACGCGAAGGGGAGTGAAGTCGGCATCGGACATGAGCAGAAACTATCGATGGATCTGATGCCCTGCCCCCGCGCCTCAGACATCACCGAAATGAGACCTTGACGTATCAAATGAACGGTCTTTTAATTCGGGGATGGGCCGCATCGCCGGTGTCACCGCCGCCGAGACACGTCAACGGCTGCTGCACGCCGCCGCCGAGGCGTTCGCCGAGCGCGGGTACGACGGGACCAGGGTGGCCGACATCGCCGCCGCCGCCGGGGTCAGCAACGGGGCGCTCTACGCGCACTTCGGTTCCAAGGCCGACCTGCTCGTGGCCGCCCTGCGCATGCACGGCCCGCGGCTGCTGGCCGAACTGCTCACTGCCGAGCCCGACCGGTCGATCACCGATCTGCTTCTCATCGTCGGCGACCGGCTGCCTGAGCGGCGCGAGGCCGCCGGCTACCTGATCGTCGAGGCCCTGGTGGCCGCCCGGCGGGACGAGGAACTGGCCAGGCCCATGCGCGGGTACGTCGGCGAGCGCGCCGACTGGCTGGCCGGGCTGGTGGAGGCGGCCCAGCACGCCGGGGAGATCGAGTCCGACCTGTCGCCGGACGCCCTCGCCCACTTCTGCCTCCTGCTCGCGATGGGCAGCGCCCTGATCACCCCCGACCTGCACGCCGTCGACGCCAGGGAGTGGGCCAAGCTGCTCTCCCGCGTCGTGACCGCGCTAGGAGCACAGGAGCACAAGCAGTGAAAGTCCACATCAACGCCGAACGATGTCAGGGTCACGGGCGCTGCTACGACCTGTCGCCCGAGTTGTTCACCGAGGACGACGAGGGTTACGGGCAGGTCGCCGGCGACGGCCTGGTGCTGGGCGCGGACGTGGCCGCCGCCCGGCTGGCCGCGGCCAACTGCCCGGAACGCGCGATAGCCGTACAGGAGGCGTGAGATGACCGTTGACGACCGCTTCACCCCAGCCGCGGACGACCGGCAGGACGCCCCGCTCGAAGGCACCCGCAACGAGATCATCACCGGTCCCGTCGCCGACTGGGCGACGGATTTCTCCCACACCGAGGGCGAATGGGCGGCTGATCCCTACCCCATTCAGGACGATCTGCGGCAGCGGTGTCCCATCGCGCACACCGAGCGGTTCGGCGGCGGATGGCTGCCCACCCGCTACGAGGACGTCGCCGCGATCGCCTACGACACCGAGAGCTTCTCCTCGCGCTCGATCATCATGAGCAATTTCCGGCCGCCCAAGGAGATCGCGCCCGTGGGCGGCGTGCCGCCGATCTCCTCCGACCCGCCCTTCCACCACGACGCGCGCAAGCTGCTGCTGCCCGCCTTCACCAAGACCGAGGTGAGCAAGAGGGAGGCGGCGACCAGGGCGTTCTGTCATGCGCTGATCGACGCCATGGAGGGTCAGGAGGTCGTGGACGCCGCCCGCGACTACGCCCAGCACATCCCAGTACGCGTCATCGCCGACATGCTCGGTTTCCCGCAGGAGGACGGGCCCAGGTTCCGCGAGTTCATCGAGAGCGCGCTGGAAGGCGTCAACCTGCCGCCGGACGAGCGCGTCGCCAACATGGGCCGGCTCTTCGACTACCTGCTGGTCCAGATCCGCGACCATGTCGACCGCCCGCGCGAGGACCTGACCACGTTCCTCATCGACGCCGAGCTGTACGGCCAGAAGCTCACCCCCGACCACGTCGCCGGCACCATGGCCCTGCTGCTCATCGCGGGCATCGACACCACGTGGAGCGCGATCGGCGCCTCGCTGTGGCACCTGGCCAAGACCCCCGCCGACCGCGAACGCCTGGTCGCCGAGCCGGAGCTGCTGCCGACCGCCATGGAGGAGTTCCTGCGCGCCTACGCGCCGGTGACCATGGCGCGGCTGGTGAAGGAGGACCTGAGCTGGAACGGCGTGGAGATGAAGGCGGAGGACTGGATCCTGCTGTCATTCCCCGCCGCCAACCGCGACCCCGCCTACTTCGAGCGCGCCGACGAGGTCGTGATCGACCGCGAGGCCAACCGGCACGTCGCGTTCGGCCTCGGCATCCATCGCTGTGTCGGCTCGCACCTGGCCCGCATGGAGATGCGGGTCGCGCTGGAGGTGTGGCTGGAGCGTGTGCCGTCCTTCACGCTGGCCGATCCGGACGCGGTCACCTGGGCCACCGGGCAGGTCCGCGGCCCCAGAACCCTTCCGATCCGGCGCCGGTGATCTAACGGGTGGTGGTGAGCCACCTGCCGACGGCGGCCATCGCCGTACCCCCGCTGTCGGCGTCGATGCGCTCGGCGAGGTCCGCGACCGTGACCTCGCCCAGCGCCCGCGCCCAGGCCTCCTCGGCGGCCGCCATCGCGCGGGCGATCGCGCACGGCCGCTCGCACCGCTCGGCCGGTAGCGCCAGCGGCCCGCGCTGACGGATCTCGGTGCACCGGTAGGCGGGCTCGGTGCCGTCGATGGCCCGCACCACCTCCAGCGCCGAGATCTCCGCCGCGGGCCTGGTCAGTGAGTAGCCGCCGACCTGGCCGGCCGTGGAGCGCACGATGCCCGCCCGCGACAGCGCCTGCAGCTGCTTGGCCAGGTAGGCGGGCGGGGTGCCGTGGAGTTCCGCGAGCCGGGCCGCGGGCACGGGCTCGCGGCTCTGGCTGAGCGTGACGCAGCTGTGCAGCGCCCACTCCACCCCGTTCGACAGCTTCATGACTCCATCTTACGGACATTTTCTGTCCGAGTTGTGTGATAGAACTCGGACAGAAAATATCCGAGATCAATGGAGGCTGGACGATGGGCAAGCAGACGCTCGGCATGGCCGGGCTGGCGATGTTCGTGGCGGCGGCCAACCTGCGGCCCGCGATCGCCGCGGTCTCGCCGCTCGTGGACCGCATCCGCGCCGACCTGGACCTGACCGCGACCGCCGTCGCGCTCCTGACGACCATCCCGACCCTGGCCATGGGCCTGTGCGCGCCGCTCGCCGCTGTGGCCGGCCGGCGTCTCGGGCTTCAGCGAGGTGTACTGCTCGGCCTGGCCGTCATCACCCTGGCCACGGCCGCCCGGGTCGCCGGCGCGTCCACGTGGCTGCAGCTGAGCTGCGCGGCGGTGGTCGGAGCCGGGATCGCCATCGCCCAGACCCTGCTGCCCGCCGTCGTGAAGACCCGCTTCGCCGACCGCGCCGGACTCGCCACCGGCGTCTACACCGCCGGGCTCGGCGCGGGCGGCGCCGTCGCGGCCGGGGTCAGCGCTCCCCTGGCCGGCTTCCTGGGCTCCTGGCCGGGCGCGCTGGCGTCCTGGTCCCTGCTCGCGCTCGCCGGAACCGCCGTCTGGACGGCGTCGCGCCGCGCACTGGCCCTGTCCGACGTGACCGCCCCGGCGGGCCCCGCCACCAGAGGCCTGCCATGGCGCAGCGCCGTGGCCCGGCGGGTGACCATCCTGTCGGCCGCCAACTCCGCCCTCTACTACTGCGAACTGGCCTGGATCGTGCCCCTCCTCCGGGAGAACGGCGCCGGCGGCGGCGGCCTGCTGACCGTGATGATCGGCATCCAGGTGGCGGCGATGCTGGCCGTACCCGCGCTGCTGGGCGAGCGGCGCGACCGGCGCGTCGGACTCGCGCTGACGACCGCCCTCACCGCCGTCGGCTTCACCGGCCTGGCCCTCGCCCCCGCCACCGCGACCTGGCTGTGGATAACCGTGCTGGGCGTCGGCCACGGCGGCCTGTTCACGCTGGTCCTCACGCTGCCCGTGGTCCTCAGCCGCGACGCCGCGCAGGCCGGCCGCATCAGCGCGATGGCCTTCTTCATCGGGTACGGCTGCGCCGCCCTCGCCCCCGTCCTCGTCGGCGCCCTGCGCGACACCACGGGCGACTTCCGCCTGGCCTTCGGCGCCCTCGCGGCGGTGACGGCGCTGACCCTCATCCCCGTGACCAGGTTGAGTAGGGGGATGCTCATGCCGGTGGGAGGGCCGCGACCGCACGATGAGTCCAAGTAACCAGGAAAGGGACACATCATGACGAGCACCACAGAACAGACCCGCGTTCCGCTGAGCACCGACGACCGCGCGCGGGTCAAGCGGCTCACCGAAGAGGTCAAGAGCCGCCTCTACGAGGTGAGCCTCATCATGGGCCGCACCCTGGACCGCGACTTCCCCGCCGACTCGCTGGTGAAGTACGAGCCCAAGCAGAGCACCCAGGCCGACGACGGCCAGACCATCGAGGTCGTCGTCATCGCCCTGCCCGACGGCACGTTCGCCTGCCTACAGGACCCGCCCGGCATCTCCGTCTACCCCTGCTGAACCCGCTCCGGGATGTGCGTCTGTCCGAACGGCAACCTCACCGACCTCTCCGACCACGGCCCATCACCAACTCAGGCTGAACCCGCGAGATCCTTCGTCAGAACGGTGTCAGGGTGATGTAGGCGGTGTTCGGATCGGCGTCGTGGACCAGCGACTCGAATCCGCCGACGTCATCGAAGGCGAAGCCGTAGGCCTTTCCGTCCACCATCCGGGCGTGAATCTTGCGGGAGTAGTGGTTCGTCACCGGGTCCAGATAGAACTGCGCCGGGTTCAGGGATGGCTGTGTGGTGATGCCGGCCAAAGTAGACCGGTTCAGGGCCGCGCAAAGCGTGCGTGCGATCGGTCCGACCACCAGATCGTTGGGCGCGTGCAGCGCCCCGTCACAGCCGAAGACGTTGGCCGTGCTCGGTTTCTGGAAGGTCGCCACGGTCTGCCCGGAGGTGTTGGTGAACACCATCGCGTTGCCTGCCGTCCGCCCGAAGAAGCGGGTGTTCGGCTCATTGGCGAACGGGATGACGGTGAGCGTGCGGGTGCGGTAGAAGTCCCAGGATCGGGTGACGTAACTGTCCATGATCGTGGGACTCAGCCGCCCGGCGTCGATGCCCTTGCCCGGCGCCAGAGCACGAAGGCGCAGGCCGTCCGATGGACGGGTGTAGATGAGGTTGCCCCAGCCGCCCGGCTGGCCGGCAAGGGCGTCGAACACGGAGTTACGACCGTTGGCGATCAGGTTTCCGGTGTTCTTCACCGCGCCCGCCGTGTTCTTCACGCCAACGGCATGCGGCACGCTGAACATGTCGACCTGTGAGCTGTTGATCCAGAGCCCGGCGTCGTTGAGGGTGTACTCGCTCCAGTCGAACAGGACGTCGCGGTTGACGTCAGACGGGTTCCAGGGCGCGGGCTGCACGAGACCGGTCGGGGTCAGGAAGAACCGAATCTTCGCACCGAGCGAGAGATACACGCGGCCGGACAGCTTCGGTATCTGGATCGTCTTGGTCTGGCCGTTGGCCGGGCCGGCAATGGAGACATCCGGTGCCGGTGACGGCGGGATGCTGCCGGCCGCCCATTGGTGGAAGGCGCCGTTGGCGTCGGCCCAGCCGAGACGGCCAGTGGTCAGATTCGTGCCGAGGACGTAGAGATAGACCGCGTCGTTGCGGCCCGAGTTGTTCTTGACGGTGAGCGGGATCGTCGCGGGGACAGCATGCGCCGGTGGCTGCACCACGGCGACGGACCCGGCGGTCAGCGCGACCGTGAGAACCACTCGTGCTAAGGGACGGAACATCGGTCGACCCTCCTGACTGGATTTCGAGAGAGCGCTCTCAGCGTCCAGTCAGAACCTGGTCAAGTCAATCGCCGAGAGGAGACATCCTCAAAAGAGCGCTCTCTCAACTCTGCAGCTCACGGTGCTCCAACGGACGCTCCGAGATCATTTGTCACCCAGAAGATCAAAAAAGGCCACTTCCCGGTCTGGGAAATGGCCTCTGAGCTGAGTGGGGCTACCAGGACTTGAACCTGGGACCTCTTCCTTATCAGGGAAGCGCTCTAACCGTCTGAGCTATAGCCCCGCGCACACCGAACGTTATCGCATCCGCCGAACGGGTGCGAACCGGTTGTTCGGACGAGGAAAAGCTTACCGTGCCCGCCCCACTGCTTGCGCCGCCCCCATCCACGAATCACGGGGGCGGCGAAGACAAGCGGTGGCTACTCGGCCTCGCTGAAGGTCACCTCGACGCCGCCCACCAGATCGGAGGCGATGTTGTAGATAACCGCGCCCAACGTGGCCAGTGCGGTGATCAGCACGACGTTCACCGCGCCGATCAGCGCCGTGTAGCCCAGGATGCGCACCGGCTCGAACCAGGAGGCGATGTTGATCGGGATGGCGTTCTGGCCCTGCTCGCCCTTGCCGAGCTGGTTGACCAGGTCGACCAGCGAGTCGAAGACGCCCAGAGCCGACAGCACGCCGTAAAGCACGGCGACCGCTACGAACAGCACCACGAAGCAGACCAGGGACACCACGAAGCTGAACTTCATGGCCGACCAAGGCTCGATCCGGCGCAGGACCAGGTGGGCCTTGCGCGGCAGCCTGGCTCCGGCGGCGCCCCCCGCGGGCTTCTTCTTGGTGGGTAGCTCGATCTTGGCCGGCGGAGGGGGAGCCTCGGTGGCGAGGGACGGCCGGATACGGACCGTCTCGTTGCCCTCTTCAGGTGCCGGAGCCTCCGGCGCCCTCTGCTCTTCCCTGACCGAGTCGACGGTCTCCGCCGGCTTGTTCTTCTGAGGCGGCTGCTGCTGCGACTGGCCGTTCTCGCGAACGACCGGCTTGGTCTTGGCCGGACCACCCTGGGCGGCGCTCATCCGTTACTCTCCTCCCCCGTCTTCCTCTGCCTCGACCGAAGCCTCCAACGACTCGGCGTTTCGGGCGAGAGCCACCACGCTGTCGCCTTCGGCGAGATTCATCAAGCGCACTCCCATGGTCTGGCGGCCGGACTGCTTGATCTGTCCGGCACTCGTCCGGATCACCCCGCCCGCTGACGTGATCGCGAAGACCTCGTCCTCCGGGTTGACCATGACGGCTCCAACCAGCTTGCCACGTGCGCTGACAATTTTCGCCGTCAGCACGCCCTTACCGCCACGGCCCTGAACTGGATACTGGTCCACGGGCGTCCGCTTCGCGTACCCAGCCTTAGTGGCAATAAGCACATCTTGACCGTCCGCGATGCGATTCATGGCGAGAAGTTCGTCGCCTTCGAGGAACCTCATCCCGATGACACCGCTGGTCGCGCGCCCCATCGGGCGTAGCGCGTCGTCGGAGGCGGTGAACCTGATCGACTGCGCCCCCTTCGACACGAGCAGCAGGTCATCCTCCTCCGACACCAGCCGGGCGGCGATGACCTCGTCGTCGTCGCGCAGGTTGATCGCGATGAGGCCGCCGGTCCTGGGGGAGTCATACTCCTCCAGGCGCGTCTTCTTCACCAGGCCGCTGCGTGTTGCCAGCACCAGGTACTGCGCGACGTCGTAGTCACGCAAATCCAGAACTTCCATGACTGTTTCGTCGGGCTGCATGGCAAGAAGGTTCGCAAGATGCATGCCCCTTGCGTCCCGTGCCACGTCAGGCAGCTCATATGCCTTGACCCGGTACACGCGCCCCTTGTTCGTGAAGAACAGCAGCCAGTGGTGCGTCGTGGTGACGAAGAAGTGGTCGACGATGTCGTCCTGGCGCAGCTGAGCGCCGCGCACGCCCTTGCCACCGCGCTTCTGCTGGCGGTAGAGGTCGGTCTTGGTGCGCTTGGCGTAGCCGTCGCGCGTGATCGAGACGACCACGCCCTCCTCGGCGATGAGGTCCTCGATCGACATGTCGCCGTCGTAGGCGATGATCTCGGTACGCCGCTCGTCGCCGAACTTGTTGACGATCTCCGTCAGCTCTTCGTTGACGATCTCCCGCTGCCGTGCCTCGCTGGCCAGGATCGCGTTGTACTCGGCGATCATGGTCATCAGCTGGTCGTACTCGTCCTGGATCGACCGGCGCTCCAGGGCGGCGAGCTTGCGCAGCTGCATGTCGAGGATGGCCTGCGCCTGCACCTCGTCGATGTCCAGCAGCGACATCAGGCCCTGCTGGGCGTGCGAGGCCGACTCGGAGGCGCGGATGAGGGCGATGACCTCGTCCAGCCGGTCGAGCGCCTTGAGCAGCGCGCGCAGGATGTGCGCCCGCTCCTCGGCCTTGCGCAGCAGGTAGCGCGTCCGGCGGACGATGACCTCGATCTGGTGGGCCACGTAGTGCCGGACGAACTGGTCCAGCCGCAGCGTACGCGGCACGCCGTCGACCAGGGCCAGCATGTTGGCCCCGAAGGTGTCCTGCAGCTGGGTGTGCTTGTAGAGGTTGTTCAGCACGACCTTGGCGACCGCGTCGCGCTTGAGCACGATCACCAGCCGCTGCCCGACCCGCGAAGAGCTCTCATCGCGTACGTCGGCGATGCCCGTCAGCTTGCCTTCCCGGACCAGCTCGGCGATCTTCAGCGCCAGGTTGTCCGGGTTGACCTGATAGGGCAGCTCGGTGACGACCAGCGCCTGGCGGCCCTTGCCGTCCTCCTCGACCTCGACCACCGCGCGCATGGTGATCGAACCTCGGCCGGTGCGGTAGGCGTCCTCGATGCCCCGGCGGCCCACGATGAGGGCGCGGGTCGGGAAGTCGGGCCCCTTGACCAGCCCGATCGCCGCTTCGAGCAGCTCCTCGTCGGGGGCCTCGGGGTTTTCCAGGTACCACTTGACCGCGGCGGCCACCTCGCGCAGGTTGTGCGGCGGGATGTTGGTGGCCATGCCGACGGCGATGCCGCCCGAGCCGTTGACCAGCAGCTGCGGGAACCTCGCCGGAAGGACGTCCGGCTCCTGCGACTTGCCGTCGTAGTTGGGGCGGAAGTCGACGGTGTCCTTGTCGATGTCGCGCAGCATCTCCATGGCGATGGGCGCGAGCTTGCACTCGGTGTAGCGCATCGCCGCCGCCGGGTCGTTGCCCGGCGAGCCGAAGTTGCCCTGGCCGTCGACCAGCGGGTAGCGCAGCGACCAGGGCTGCGCCAGCCGTACCAGCGCGTCGTAGATCGACGTGTCGCCGTGGGGGTGGTACGTGCCCATCACGTCGCCGACGACGCGCGCGCACTTGAAGTAGCCGCGATCGGGACGGTAGCCGCCGTCGTACATCGCGTAGAGGACCCGGCGGTGCACCGGCTTGAGGCCGTCGCGGACGTCAGGCAGCGCACGGGACACGATGACGGACATCGCGTAGTCCATGTAGCTGCGCTGCATCTCGGACTGGATGTCCACCGGCTCGATGCGCTCAGCCGGGAACTGGGTGTTCACTTCCGTCACAGGTGGTGATCCTTATTCTGGCTAAACGTCGAGGAAGCGGACGTCGCGGGCGTTACGGATGATGAAGTCGCGCCTTGCTTCGACGTCCTCGCCCATCAGCACGCTGAACAGGTCGTCGGCCTGCGCGGCGTCGTCGAGCGTGACCAGGCGAAGCAGCCGGGTCTCCGGGTTCATCGTGGTCTCCCAGAGCTGGCCGGCGTTCATCTCGCCGAGACCCTTGAAGCGCTGGACGTTGTCGCGCGGCCGGGGGTCGGGCTTGCCCGCGTCGATGCCGGCCTGGATGACCGCGTCGCGCTCGGCGTCGGAGTAGGCGTACGAGGCGTCGTCACCGCTGCGGTTCCACTTGATCTTGTACAGCGGCGGGCAGGACAGGTAGACGTGCCCGGCCTCGATCAGCGGCCGCATGAAGCGGAACAGCAACGTCAGCAGCAGCGTGTTGATGTGCTGGCCGTCGACGTCGGCGTCGGCCATCAGGATCACCTTGTGGTAGCGCAGCTTCGAGATGTCGAACTCGTCGTGCACACCCGTGCCGAGCGCGGTGATGAGGGCCTGGACCTCGTTGTTCTTGAGGACCTTGTCGATGCGGGCCTTCTCCACGTTGAGGATCTTGCCGCGGATCGGGAGGATCGCCTGGTAGCGCGAGTCGCGCCCGCCCTTGGCGGAACCACCGGCCGAGTCGCCCTCGACGATGTAGAGCTCGCACTTCTCCGGGTCGTTCCACTGGCAGTCGGCCAGCTTGCCCGGCAGGCCGCTGCCGGACTCCAGCAGCGACTTGCGCCGGGTCAGGTCGCGGGCCTGGCGGGCGGCGACGCGGGCGCGGGCGGCCTGCAGCGACTTGTTGATGACGTCCTTGGCCTCGCCGGGGTTGCGCTCGAACCAGTCGCGCAGGTGGTCGTTGCAGGCCTTCTGCACGAACGACTTGGCCTCGGTGTTGCCCAGCTTGGTCTTGGTCTGGCCCTCGAACTGCGGGTCGGCCAGCTTCACCGAGATGATCGCGGTCAGGCCCTCGCGGACGTCCTCGCCGGAGAGGTTTTCGTCCTTGCCCTCCTTGAGGAACTTCTGCTCGCGCGCGTAGCGGTTGACGATCGACGTCAGGGCCGCGCGGAAGCCCTCCTCGTGGGTGCCGCCCTCGGCGGTGTTGATGACGTTGGCGAAGGAGTAGACCGACTCCGAGTAGGAGTTGTTCCACTGCATCGCGATCTCGACCGAGATGCCGTCGCCCTCTTCCTCGAAGGCGATGATCGAGGCGTGCGCCGGCTCCTTCTTGCCGTTGAGGTGCTTGACGAAGTCGGACAGACCGCCCTCGTAGAGGTACTCGACGTGGTGCACCTCGCCGTTGATGTGGTCCGGCCGCTCGTCGGTGAGCGTGATCGTCAGGCCCTTGTTGAGGAAGGCCATCTCCTGGAAGCGGCGCGAGAGCAGCTCGAAGTTCCACGTGGTGGTCTCGAAGATCGTGCCGTCGGCCCAGAAGGTGATCTCGGTGCCGGTCTCGTCGGTCGGCTCGCCCTGCTGGAGCGGCGCCAGCGGCTTGGCGTTCTCCAGGCGCAGGTGGTGGTAGTAGCCGTTCTGCTTGACCACTACGTCCATGGCTGTGGACAACGCGTTGACGACGGCCGAGCCGACGCCGTGCAGGCCGCCGGAGACGGCGTACGAGCTGCCGTCGAACTTGCCGCCGGCGTGCAGCGTGGTCAGGACGACCTCGACCGCGGAACGCTTCTCGACGGGGTGGATGCCCGTCGGGATGCCGCGGCCGTCGTCAACGACGCGCACGCCGTTGTCGGGAAGTAGGGTGACGTCGATGTGTTTGGCAAAACCCGCGAGGGCCTCGTCCACAGCGTTGTCCACGATCTCCTGGACAAGGTGGTGCAGGCCGCGCTCGCCGGTGGAGCCGATATACATACCCGGGCGCTTGCGGACCGCCTCAAGCCCTTCGAGTACGGTGATTGAGCTAGCGTCGTAGGACAAGTGCGAAATCCTCCTGCCGCGGACACGCGGCTGGGTAAGCAGTCAACTGCGAGCTGCCCCTGCCGTGCCCGTCACCGTCGTGAGTGCCCCGATGCGCGGTCACCCGGGGGAGTCGGCTTGCTGCCGGGGTGACACGCAAGCGGACGTGTCCGGAATCCGCTTTCATTCTACCGGCTCGGAGCGCCGAAGGTGGCATTGAACGCGCCTGTGATGCTCTCTAGCTCGTTTTCCCCCCGCTTAAGCATCCCCCCTTTGCTCGGGGGGCTCATCGCGTCTGTGGCTCTCTGATCGCCCGGAGCGGCCGGACGCCGCTAGCCATAGGTGTCTCCGGGGCCCCGGCTGCCGGTCACGCGCAGGCCGCCGGTGGGGCGCGGCGCGTTCTGTGGGCCCCTGACCTTCACTTTTGTGACCGTGTTGTCACCGAGCTCCTCGTTCAGCCTGCGTACGAGGGTGCGCGCGAGCAGCCTGACCTGCGTCGCCCATGCCGTCGAGTCGGCCACGACGAGCACCTCGCCGTCCTCGAAGGACTCCGGTTTGGTGTGCGCGGCGAGATCGGTGCCGACGATGTCGGCCCAGCGACCGAAAACCCCGCCGACCGCGGCGGAGCGCTCCCAGCCGCGGTCCGACAGCAAATCCATGATGGCCCGGCCGAAAAGCTGGGGATCACTCGCTCCGCGCGACGGCCCGGCGGCCCGGCGGCGGGGCTCGCGCCGGGGGAGCTGGCCGCGCTTGGCCGCGTCCGCCTTGGCCTGGGCCAGCTTCTCCCTGGCCATCGCGGCGCCACGCGCCGCCGGGTTCTCCTCATCGGACACGGCTCACACTCCCCTCAGCGACGTCGTAGCGGGCGCCGACCAGCTCGCCGGGCACGTCGTCATCCACAGCCGCCGTGATCAGGACCTGCTCGGCCGGCGCCACGATCTCGGCCAGCCGGCGCCTGCGCTGGGTGTCGAGCTCGGCGAAGACGTCGTCCAGGATCAGCACCGGATCGCCGCCGTCGGCCTTCAGCAGGTCGTAGGCGGCCAGACGCAGCGCGAGCGCGAACGACCACGACTCGCCGTGGCTGGCGTAGCCGCGCGCGGGCAGCTCGCCGAGGCCGAGAACGAGATCGTCGCGGTGCGGGCCGACGAGCGTGACCCCCCGCTCCAGCTCCGCGGAGCGCACCTCCTGTAGCCGCTCGCGCAGCCGCTCTTCAAGGGTTTTCCCCAAGTCTGTGGATAACGTCTGTGTATCAGAAGATCCACGTCCGCCGGGCTCTTCGCCCTCAGGATCATCCCCACCTGTGGACAACGTGCTGCGGTACGACAGGGTCGCGGCGCCGCTCGCCGGGGCCAGCGCGGCATAGGCTCCGGCGACCAGCGGCCGCAGCGCGTCCACGAGATCGAGCCGCGCCTGAAGCAACTCGGCGCCGTGGCGCGCGAGATGCGCGTCCCAGACCTCCAGAGTGCTCAGGACGTCCCCGGCGCCCGCCGACGCGAACGCGGTGTCACTTTCCGCCCGCCGGGCGCTCCTGGAGCCTCTGCGGGCCTGCGCGGCCGTGCGCAGCAGCGCGCCGCGCTGCTTGAGCACCCGGTCGTAGTCGGCCCGCACCGCCGCGAACCGCGGCGCCCTGGACACCAGCAGGTCGTCGAGGAAGCGCCGCCGCTCCGACGGGTCGCCCTTGACCAGCGCCAGGTCCTCCGGCGCGAACAGCACCGTGCGCAGCAGCCCGATCACGTCCCTGGGCCGCGAGACGGGGGAGCGGTTGAGCCTTGCCCGGTTGGCCTTGCCCGGGTTGATCTCCAGCTCGACGAGTGCCCGCCTTTCATCCCTGTGTACGGCGCAGCGGACGATGGCCCGCGCGGCGCCCTGCCGTACCAGGGGAGCGTCGTTGGCGACGCGGTGGCTGGAGTGCGTCGCCACATAGCCCAGGGCCTCGACCAGGTTGGTCTTGCCCTGGCCGTTCGGCCCCACGAGGGCGGTGATGCCCGGCTCCAGGCCGAGCTCCACCGACGCGTAGGACCGGAAGTCGGTCAGCGAGAGATGGGCGACATGCACCCAAGGAAGGTTAGTGGGCCACACCGGTCCCTGGGGTCACCGCCGTGCCGCCTGTGGAAAACCTAACTGGCTTCCTTGGGCGGCTTGACATCGGCGCCGGGGGAGTCGGCTCCCTTTTCGTCCGAGCCCGCCGTCCCGGTGACCGCGTGGCCGCCGAACTGGTTGCGGAGCGCCGCCACGACCTTCATCGCCGGCGAGTCGTCCTGGCGGGAGGCGAAGCGGGCGTACAGCGCGGCGGTGATCACCGGCAGCGGCACGGCGTGATCCACAGCCGCCTGCACCGTCCACCGGCCCTCGCCGGAGTCCTGTGCATAACCCTTGAGCTCGTCCAGGTGCTCGTCGTCGTCGAGCGCGCGGACCATCAGGTCGAGCAGCCACGAGCGGATGACGGTGCCGGTGCGCCAGCTGCTGAAGCTGCCGCGCACGTCCTTGACGACGTCGGAGGCCTCCAGCAGTTCCCAGCCCTCGGCGAAGGCCTGCATCATGCCGTACTCGATGCCGTTGTGGACCATCTTCGCGAAATGCCCCGCGCCCACCTCGCCGGCGTGGACGAAGCCGTCCTCGCCCTCCGGCTTGAGCGTCTCGAAGATCGGCATGACCTTGTCCACATTGGACTTCTCGCCGCCGCACATGAGGGCGTAGCCGTTCTGCAGCCCCCAGACACCGCCGCTCACGCCGCAGTCGACGAAGCCGACGCCGCGCTTGGCCAGCTCCTCGGCGTGCTTCTGGTCATCCACATAGTGTGAATTCCCGCCGTCGACGAGGATGTCGCCCTCGGCAAGCAGTTCGCCCAGCTCGTCGACGGTCTGCTGGGTCGGTGCGCCCGCGGGCACCATGACCCACACCACGCGCGGCGCCCTCAGCCGCTCGACGAGCTCCTTGAGGCTCCCCACGTCGCTGACGGACGGGTCGCGGTCGTAGCCGACCACGTCGTGGCCACCGCGGCGGAGCCGCTCGGCCATGTTGCCGCCCATCTTGCCGAGTCCGACCATGCCGATCTGCATTGGTTAAAACCCCCTTGTCAGGCTTCCATCATTTCAGCTCGACAAGCGGATGGGCATGATCAGGTATCGGTAGTCGGGCGCCGCATCGCCATCCACAGGCTTGCCGCCGGTGAGGATAGCGGGCTTGGTGGACGTGGTCATCTGGAGCCTGGCCACGTCGGAGTCGATGGCGCCGAGGCCTTCGAGAAGGAACTGGTGGTTGAAGGCGATGTTCATCTCCTCGCCCTCGTAGTCCACGGGCAGGACCTCCACGGCCTGCGCCTCGTCGCCACTTCCCGCCTCCAGCACGACCTCGCCCTCCCTGAACGCCATGCGCACCGGGGTGTTGCGCTCGGCCACCAGGGCCACGCGCTTGACCGCCTCGACGAACGGGGCTGTGGACAACTCGGCCTTGGCCGCGAACTCCGTCGGCAGCAGGGAGCGGTACTTGGGGAACTCGGGGTCGAGCAGCCGCGTCGTGGTCCTGCGCCCGGCGCTGGAGAACCCGATCATGCCCTCGCCGGTGCCGCCGGCCGAGCTTAGCGCGATCTCCACCTCGGCGCCCGTGGAACCGAGAGCCTTGGCCGTGTCGGCGAGCGTCTTGCCGGGGATCATCGCGATCGCGGCGAAGTCCGGCTGCCCCGGCTGCCACCTCAGCTCGCGTACGGCGAGGCGGTAGCGGTCGGTGGCCGCGAGGGTCACGGTGTCGCCCTCGATCTCCATGCGCACGCCCGTGAGCATGGGCAGCGTGTCGTCGCGCCCGGCGGCGACGGCGACCTGGCCGACGGCCGAGGCGAACACGTCGCTGCCCACCCGGCCCGCGGCCGGCGGCATCGTCGGCAGGGACGGGTAGTCCTCCACCGGCATGGTCAACAGGGTGAAGCGCGCGCTGCCGCACGTGACCACGGCCTTCGCGCCTTCCACCACGAAGTCCACAGGCTGTGCGGGAAGGGCGCGGGTGATCTCGGCGAGCAGCTTGCCGCTCACCAGGACGACGCCCGCTTCACCGGTCTGTAGTTCGAGCGTCACCTCCGCGGAGACCTCGTAGTCGAAGCCGGACAGCTTGAGCTTCTGCTCCCCGGTGACCTCCAGGCGCATGCCGGCCAGGACGGGCACCGACGGTCGCGCCGGGAGGCTGCGTGCCGTCCATGCCACCGCCTCAGCGAGGACGTCTCGCTCGATTCGGAACATCACGGTGATCAACCTCCTGGTTTCGTCGCTGATTCAAGTGTTCACTCTCCCGCACCTCTGGACGGGCGGAACCCCTCTATGGGTCTTGAGTTTCTTTGTAAGAGAGATAAGAGGTCATCACACTAGGGGCGGTGGATACTGTGGACAACCCGAGTTCCCGCAGCTCAGCGGCCCAGTTTTCATCCACTGCCCGTGTGGGTGACGCCTGGGGGTAACTCTCGCGCCTGGGGATGAACAGTCGTTCCCCACAGGCCGTCCCCAGATCACAGGGTGTTCATCCACGGGTTATCCACTGGGTTTCCACCGGTTATCCACGGGGTAAACGGAGCTCCAGGTGACCCCCGAAACCACTGTGCACAGGCTGTCCCCAAGTCGTCCACTGGTAGTCCCCAAGTTGTCCGCAGGATGTCCCCAGATTTATCCCCAGGCATCGTGTAGGACTTTTCGGGCTCATTAGGGCGGCGAACCCCCGTTCTCCGGGAGTTTCCGCTGATCCACAGTGTTATCCACAGGGTGTGCATGACGACTAGGACCCGTGCGACGTCTGCTTTATGCGCATTGTTAGCTCGTTGACCTGGTTGTACATCGACCTGCGCTCCGCGATGAGCGAGCGGATCTTCCGCTCGGCGTGCATGACCGTGGTGTGATCGCGGCCGCCGAACTGCTGTCCGATCTTCGGCAGACTCAGGTCCGTCAGCTCGCGGGCGAGGTACATCGCGATCTGCCTGGCGTTGACGAGCGCGCGGCTGCGCGAGCTTCCGCAGAGGTCGTCGATGCTGATGCCGAAGTACTCGGCGGTCTTGGCCATGATGTTGGCGATCGTGATCTCGGGGCCGGACTCCGAGGTGATGAGGTCCTTGAGCACGACCTCGGCCAGTTGGAGATCCACACCCTGCCGGTTGAGGCTGGCGAACGCGGTGACCCGAATCAGCGCGCCCTCCAGCTCGCGGATGTTGGTGGAGATCCGGCTGGCGATGTACTCGAGCACCTCGGGCGGCGCGGCCAGGCCCTCCTGGATGGCCTTCTTCCTGAGGATCGCGATGCGGGTCTCCAGCTCGGGCGGCTGGACGTCGGTGATCAGGCCCCACTCGAACCGGTTGCGCAGCCGGTCCTCCAGGGTGATCAGCTGCTTGGGCGCCCGGTCGCTGGAGATGACGATCTGCTTGTTGGCGTTGTGGAGCGTGTTGAAGGTGTGGAAGAACTCCTCCTGCGTCTGCTCCTTGCCCTCCAAGAACTGGATGTCGTCCACGAGCAGGATGTCGATCGCGCGGTAGCGGCTGCGGAACCCGTCGGCCTTGTGGTCGCGGATGCTGTTGATGAAGTCGTTGGTGAACTCCTCGGAGCTCACGTATCTGACCCGCGCGCCGTCGTACAGGGATTGCGCGTAATGCCCGATGGCGTGGAGAAGGTGGGTTTTCCCCAGGCCCGAGTCGCCGTAGATGAACAGCGGGTTGTACGCCTTGGCCGGAGACTCGGCCACCGCCACGGCTGCCGCGTGGGCGAACCGGTTGCTGGCGCCGATAACAAATGTCTCAAAGGTGTACTTCTGATTGAGCCTGGCCGGTTCGCTGGGTTTGCTGCTTTTCGCTTCCCATCGGGGCTGGGCCGGCTCCGGTGCCTTCTCCTGTTCATAACCGAACTGGCGCTGTGGATAATCGGTGGATACCGGCTGTGCCTCAGGCTGTGGGGAATAGAACTGGGGTGGCTCTGAGACCTGGTAACTCGGGGTTTGCGGAGGCTGTGGAAAGTGATCCACACTCTGGGGATAACTCTGAGTCACAGGCTGGGGATGAGCCTCGGGCACCGGCCGCGCCGGCGCCGTGGTGTCGATCATCACCGCCAGCCGCATCGCCCGGCCGAGCTCCTGCGACAGCGCGTGCGCCACCAGCGGCCGCAACTTGCCCTCGATGAGGTCTTTCAGGAAGTCATTGGGCACACCGAGCACGATCGTGTCGTCCGCCAGGGCGATCGGCCGGACCATGGAGAGCCAGGTTCGCTGCTGGACCGGCACGCTCTCGTTGAGGAAGTTGTCCAGTGCCTTCGCCCATACGCCGCCGAGGTCCATAGTCCGGTTGCTCCTCCCTTTCGCGGCCCCCCGCGATCGTTTATCCACACCCGATGGCCGCTCGCTCGGTGATCAGCCTCACCGTCCACAACAGGGTGGCCGTGTGTTGTCCGCACAGTGTCCACAAGTGATCCACAAGCTGTGCACAGGCTCACGGCGGGCCTAGAAGGGCCGACAGTATCGATGTGCACAGCTGTGTTCAAGACGTTGTCCACAGCCTAGTGGTACCTCGGTGCACATACTGTGGACGTGGCCGGGGCGGTGGAAAA
Organism: Nonomuraea endophytica; assembly: GCF_014203235.1. Taxonomy (GTDB): domain Bacteria; phylum Actinomycetota; class Actinomycetes; order Streptosporangiales; family Streptosporangiaceae; genus Nonomuraea; species Nonomuraea endophytica. The sequence continues at coordinate 1,491,033 of NZ_JACHIN010000001.1, forward strand.
CCCACATGTGGATACGTGGATAACCGGTGCTGGTTTGACCTGGGCCATATAAGACCCGTAACGTACGACGGTCGGCTTGCCACACGACGGCGCTTCTGCATGCCCGTGGCGGGCCCGTCCATGAGTGTTAGGCGCCCAGCTCGGGCGCATCATCAAGCCTGGAGCCCACCCGTGAGCAAGCGTACTTTCCAGCCGAACAACCGCCGCCGCGCGAAGACCCACGGCTTCCGGCTGCGCATGCGCACGCGCGCCGGCCGCGCCATCCTCGCCGCCCGGCGTCGCAAGGGCCGCGAGAAGCTGTCGGCCTGACGGCTCGCTGCGCCCGATTCGTCCGCCCGCCGGTGACCTTCGCCGGCGGGCGATAGGCGTCTTCAGTGCTATCCCCAAGCTCCCGGATGCGGCGGGGCGAGGACTTCGCCGCTGCGGTCAAGCGCGGCCAGCGTGCCGGTCGCCCCACTTTGGTGGCTCATCTGAGGGTTTCTGGTGAAGAAGAACCTCTGGTGGGTTTCGTGGTCAGCCGTGCGGTCGGCGGGGCTGTCGTGCGCAACAGGGTCAAGCGCCGTCTTCGACACCTGATGCGCGAGCGTCTCGACCGCCTCCCGCGAGGTAGCCTGCTGGTGATACGCGCCAACCCACCGGCGGCGTCAGCGCCAAGCGAGGTTCTCGCCGGAGAACTCGACACCGCGCTGAATCGTTTGCTGAAGAGGCGCGAGTCCGCGACGGATGGACACAGATGACGGAGCAGCCGCAGGGCGAGCCGAGCCTCCCGGCCCGGGTCCTTATCGCCCCGATCCGGTTCTATCGGGCTTTCATCAGCCCGATGCTGGGTCCGCGCTGCCGTTTCTACCCCTCATGCAGTGCCTATGGACTCGAGGCGATAGCCGTACACGGTGCTCTTCGGGGCATCTGGCTGACCGTCCGGCGCATCGGGCGTTGTCATCCGTTCAACCCCGGAGGACTGGATCCGGTCCCTCCACGCCCGGTCCGGTCACACGAAACGCAAGGGAGCTAGCTCGGTGGATTTCGCCTGGCTGAACTGGCTGTACACAGCCATCGCGCAAGTCATCACCTGGATTCACCAGGCTTACAGCACCTTCATCAACCCCGCGAGCGGCTTGAACTGGGCGCTGACCATCATCACGCTCACCGTCATCATGCGGATCCTGATCTTCCCGCTCTTCCTCAAGCAGATGCGCTCGTCGAAGAAGATGCAGGAGCTCGCGCCGAAGGTGCAGGAGCTGCGCAAGCGCTACAAGAACGACAAGCAGCGCATGAACCAGGAAGTCATGGCGCTGTACCAGGGAGCGGGCGCCAACCCCCTCGGCGGCTGTCTGCCGATCGTGGCCCAGTTCCCGATCTTCATCTCGATGTTCACGGTGCTCCAGGCGATCGCCAACGGCACGGCGACCAAGTACGGCATGACCCAGGCCGTCGTCGACAGCGCCAAGCAGGCGCACATCTTCAGCGCCGGCATCTCGGAGACCTTCTTCTCCGCCCAGGCTGTCACGAGCAAGGTCATCATCGGCGTCTTCGTCGCGGTCAGCTCGCTGACCACCTTCCTCACCGTCCGGCAGAGCGTCACCCGCTCCATGCAGCAGATGCCGGACAACCCCATGGCGCAGCAGCAGAAGATCCTGATGTACATCTCGCCGCTGTTCGCCTTCTTCAGCCTGAACTTCCCCCTCGGTCTGATCCTCTACTGGGTCACCACCAACCTGTGGACGCTCGGTCAGCAGCACTGGTTCTACAGCCGGCACCCGATGCCGCAGTTCGATGCCAAGGGCAACGTGATCCCCGAGAAGGCCAAGCCCGGACTGCTCGCCAGGTTCCGGAAGACCCCTCCCGTGGAGGAGGCTCCCGAACCGGAGCCCGAGCAGCCTAAGATCGTGCGGAACCAGCCCAGCCGGCAGTCTCGCAGCAAGCGCACCGGCAGCAAGAAGTCTTGATCATAAAGGAGACGCTCGCCATGACCGAGGCTGAGCAGGAGAAGGCGGCACCCGACCTCAACGCCCTGGAGCAGGAGGGCGAGATCGCCGCCGACTACGTCGAGGGGCTGCTGGACATCGCGGACATCGACGGCGACATCGACATGGACGTCGAGGGCGACCGCGCGCTCGTCTCCGTCGTCGGGGTCAAGGGCGATGACTTGGTCGGGCCTGGGGGAGAGGTCCTGGAGGCCCTGCAGGAGCTGACCCGGCTGGCGGTGCATCGGCAGACGGGGGAGCGGTCGCGGCTGATGCTGGACGTCGCCGGGTACCGCGAGAAGCGCCGGGCAGAGCTCAGCAAGCTTGGCAACGAGATCGCGGCTCAGGTCAAGCGGAATGGCGAACCGAAGTCGCTGCAGCCTATGACGCCGTTCGAGCGGAAGATCGTGCACGACGCGGTGGCGGCGGCCGGGCTGCGCAGCGAGTCCGAGGGCGAGGAGCCGCTGCGCTTCGTAGTGGTTCTACCTGTTTAACCAGTTCCACCCCACAAAGGCCGTCTGTCCCCCTGCGGACACGACGGCCTTTCCCTTATCCCCCTTTCTCATGTACGGCACCGCCACGCCGTACCCCCAACCCACGCCCTCCCCGCCACCCGCCACCCGCCACCTGGCACCCGCCACCTGGCACCCGCCACCTGCCACCTGGCACCTGCCACCTGCCACCTGGCACCTGCCACCTGGCACCTGGCACCTGGCACCTGCCACCTGCCACCTGGCACCTGCCACCTGCCACACCTGCCACCTGCCACACCTGCCACCTGCCACACCTGCCACCTGGCACCCGCCACCTGCCACACCTGCCACCTGGCACCCGCCACCTGGCACACCTGCCACCGAGCACTCGGTCCCATCTACCCGCCCGGCGCCACCCCACCTGCCACTCCGCACTTTCCACCCCACCCGGCGCGGCCCCCACCCTCCACCCAGGCGGGACCACCCGCCTTCCGGCACTCCGCACTCGGCCTGGCACCCGGCGCCCGGCGCACCTCCCGTCTGTTGACCCTTGTGGTTCCGTGGTTGGCGGCGGGATGCCGAGAGCGGGGGGTGAGAAGGCCGGGTGGTGCTGGGCTGTCCGCGACGTCGCACCCCTCTGTGACCCCTAGCCTTGTATCCATCGACATCGGCGTTATTGGAAGGGCCACCAACCAGTGAGCGAAGAGCTACCGGCTCCGCCCGACATCGCACGGGAAGTCTTCACCGGAGAGGCATGGGATCGGGCGAGGGCTTTCGCCGAGATTCTGGCCGGGCCCGGTGTGGTGCGTGGGCTGCTCGGCCCGCGGGAGGTGCCGCGGATCTGGGATCGGCACCTGCTCAACTGCGCGGTGGTGGCGGAAGCCGTACCGGAGGATGTCAGGTTGGTGGACATCGGGTCGGGGGCGGGATTGCCCGGTTTGGTGCTGGCGATCGTGCGGCCGGACATCCGGGTGACGCTGCTGGAGCCGCTGCTGCGCCGTACCGTCTTCCTGGAGGAGAGCGTCGAGGCGCTCAAGCTGGACAACGTTGAGGTGTTGCGCGGGCGGGCGGAGGAGCTGGCTGGCAAACGTGAGTTCGATGTGGCGAGCGCGCGGGCGGTGGCGCCGCTTGATCGGCTCTTGAAGTGGGCGATGCCGCTTCTTCGTGAAGGCGGCGAGCTCATTGCTATGAAGGGAGAGCGCGCGGCCGAGGAACTTGCCGAGGCCGACGCGCAGTTGAAGGCCGGCGGGGCGCGAACGGCTGAGCTTGTGACCGTTGGGCACGGTAAGGTCGAGCCGCCTGCAACATTGGTTCGGGTGGTAGCAGGTCGTACGCCGGAACGTGGTAGGCGTCGACGAAGGAGGTGACCGTTGTGCCAGTGGCCGCATGTGGCCTTGGCTGGCCCGCCGTCCCCTCCTCGGACAGCCCAGCGGGGGTTGGTTGGCCCGAAATGGGCGTGTCGCGACAGCGAATTCCCGACACGACCGTGCCTCTGGTTGAAAGGATGGCAATCGTGACCCAGACCCCCCTTAACCCCGGTGATTCGCCGTTGGTACGAGAGGCGCTCAGCTCAGTGGTTTCACGTGAAACATCTGCTGTCCAATCGGCCCCCGCCGCGGGTGAGGCCCCCGGCGATACCCGAGGCGCCTGGCCAAGACCGTCCAAAACCCGCGTGATCGCCGTGGCCAACCAGAAGGGTGGAGTCGGCAAAACGACCACATCGGTCAACATCGCCGCCGCCCTCTCGATGAACGGCCAGCGCGTCCTCGTCGTCGACCTCGACCCCCAGGGCAACGCCTCCACCGCCCTGGCCACCGAACACCGTGGCGACATCCCCGACGTGTACCAGGTCCTGGTGGACGACCTCCCGATGGCGGACATCGTCAAGGAAGTGCCGGAAATGCCCGGCCTATACTGCGCACCCGCCACCATCGACCTAGCCGGCGCCGAGATCGAACTCGTCTCACTCGTCGCCCGCGAGGCCCGCCTCCGCCGCGCCCTGGCCGCGTACGACGCCATCGAGTTCGACTACATCATCATCGACTGCCCGCCGTCGCTCGGCCTCCTGACCGTCAACGCGCTCGTGGCGGCCGACGAGGTGATGATCCCGATCCAGTGCGAGTACTACGCCCTGGAGGGCCTCGGCCAGCTGCTCCGCAACGTCGACCTCATCAAGGCCCACCTGAACCCGACGCTCAACCTCTCCACCATCCTGCTGACGATGTACGACGGCCGCACCCGCCTGGCTTCACAGGTGGCGGACGAGGTCCGAGCCCACTTCGGCGACACGGTCCTCAACACCGTCATCCCACGCAGCGTCCGATTGTCCGAGGCGCCCAGCTATGGCCAGTCCGTCATGACGTACGACCCGGGCTCCAGCGGCGCGATGGCCTACATGGACGCCAGCCGCGAGATCGCCTACCGCGCCAGCAAGGTCTAAAGCCCCCACCCCCACCCCCACCCCCACCCCCACCCCCAACCTCCGCCTCTCCACTCCACCCCGCCTCCCGCTCCACCTCGCCGCCCCACTCGGCTTCCGCCTCACCCCGCACGCCCGCAACTCCGCGCCCCCACCCGGCACCCCAATCCGGGCATCCCAACCCGGGCACCTCGACCCGCACCCCCAGCCTGCGCACGCCCCCGGCCCCGCACCCCCCATCCCGCGGTCGCCCTCGCTCTTGCCGCTCTTAGGCTTTGGCATCCCCTCACCACGACGGTCCTCCCCGCCGCGCGGCGCCCGCCGCTCTATGGCTCTCGCTTCTGGCGCACAGCTCCCGTGCCTGGCTCACGGGCGAGGTACCCGTGCCCTCTCGCGTGGGGCTTCCGCGCCTCGATCTCGTGTGAGCAGCGTGTGCAACAGCGCCGAGCCGGGATGGCAGGAGAGCTGTCTCGTGATGACTGCCGAGTCTCATCCGGCAGTGCGTCACCCAATCTCTCGGGGTGTCGGGATATGAGTGCCCACGGGAGGCAGCGAGGCGCATACGGGGGACCGCCACGCACAAAGGGCGAAGGGGGTACGGGGGAACGAGTGGGGTGCGTCAGGTGGGCTGTAGGGACGCATGAGGCTATGGGTGCACAGCGATGAGCCCGTGGGGATTGGGAGAGCTGAGGGGGAGGGCGAGGGGCGGACAGGAGAGGGGAGGGGATCGGGGGGAAATCTGGGGGCTTCGGGAGTAAATGCGGTGAAGCGCGTGTGGCGACGGGACACCGTGCGGCGTTCGCACCGGTAACCTCTCGTGGTGTGACCGGAAACGACCGGGACGGTGAGGAGACGCAGTGAGTCAGCAGCGGCGGGGATTGGGCAAGGGGCTCGGGGCGCTGATCCCGACCGGTCCCATCGTTGACGGCACCGGAGCTCTGGCGGCCGACAACGGGACGGCTCCGGAGTCCGGTCCGAGGCCGATCGCGGGCGCGTACTTCAAGGAGATCGCTCTCACCGCCATCGTCCGCAACCCGCGTCAGCCGCGTGAGGTCTTCGACGAGGAGCGTCTGGAAGAGCTGGCCGCCTCCATCAAGGAGGTCGGACTTCTCCAGCCGATCGTGGTCCGTTCGGTCGGTGGTGGCAACTACGAGCTGATCATGGGAGAACGGCGCTGGCGCGCGTCCAAGTTGGCCGGCTTGGAGTTCGTCCCCGCGATCGTCCGGAACACCCAGGACAACGAGCTCCTCCGTGACGCCCTCATCGAGAACCTTCAGCGCGAGCAGCTGAACGCACTCGAAGAAGCCGCCGCCTACCAGCAGCTCCTGGACGACTTCCAGGCGACGCACGAACAGCTTGCCCAGAAGGTCGGTCGCTCCCGCTCCCACATCACCAACACCCTGCGCCTCCTGAATCTCCCGCCGGACGTTCAGCTGAAGGTCGCCGCCGGCACGGTCAGCGCGGGCCACGCCCGCGCCCTTCTCGGGTTGGACAGCGCCGACGAGCAGATCCAGTTGGCCAAGCGAATCGTGGCCGAGCTCCTGTCAGTCCGCGCGGTCGAAGAGATCGTCGCCCTGGGCGGCTCCAAAGGATCCGGTAAGGCTCCCCGCGAACGCCAGCCCAACAAGCCCACCGCGCCCGGCCTGACTCATCTGGCCGACCGTCTCTCCGACCACTTTGAGACCAAGGTCAAGGTCGACCTGGGGCGTCGGAAGGGGCGCATCGTGGTCGAGTTCGCCACGATCGACGACCTGGAGCGCATCATCGGCACGATGGCACCAGAAGCCGCCCGCGCCATCCGCGACCACGAGTCCTGACGGCCTCCGCCTGTACGTGGAGCGACAGGTGGACATGTAGAGAGCGTCTGCAGTCGACGGCCCCCTGTGTTGGCGCACTGTTTCACGTGAAACCACGAGCTACACGTGAAACCACGAGCTACACGTGAAACCGTGAGCTTCATCTGAACCCGGCGAGCCAGTCTGACGCCGAGTGGGCCCGATTCCGCCGAAGGTGTTCTTTGCCGTGCTCTCGCCGTAGAGCATCCCCATGGGGGAGCCGAAGCTTGGCGTGGTACGCGCGGTTTCACGTGAAACAGGCCGAGCGGCTGGTGTCCTGAGCGTCGCCCGGCGTTCGGTGGCTAGGGCGGTGGAGGCGTTGCGCGGGGGGTTGTTTCACGTGAAACAGGCTGAGCGGCCGACGCCTTGTGAGGGTCGTTTCACGTGAAACATGATGTGGAGGACCGGCGCTGTTTCACGTGAAACGGGGGAGCAGTGGGTGCGCGGCGTTCGCTGAGGAGCATGCGTGAGGCTAGCGGGTGACGGCTTTGCGGATGGCTGCCAGGAAGTCGTCCACGTGATCCGGGGTCGCGTCGAAGGCGGTCATCCAGCGGACGAGGTTGATGTTCTCGTCCCAGTACTCAAAGCGGAAGCGCTCCTTGAGTGTCCGTACGGCGTCGCGGGGGAGCGAGGCGAAGACGGCGTTCGACTCCACCGGGAAGGCGATGCCGACATCCGGGAGATCTTTCACACCGTCGGCCAGGCGGTGGGCCATCGTGTTCGCGTGGGTGGCGTTCTGGCGCCAGAGGTCGTCGGTCAGGAGAGCGGTTAGCTGGGCGGAGATGAAGCGCATCTTCGAGGCCAGTTGCAGGGACTGCCTTCGGAGGAACGGGACCGCCTTGCTCAGCGATGGATCGAGAAGGATGACCGCCTCGGCGGCCATCGCGCCGTTCTTGGTGCCGCCGAAGCTGAAGATGTCCACACCGGCGTCCGTGGTGATCGTGCGGAGGTCGCAGTCGAGATGGGCGGCGGCGTTGGACAGGCGGGCGCCGTCCACGTGGAGGCGCAGGTTCGCGCTGTGTGCGGTTTCGGCCAGGGCGGCGATTTCGTCGGGGGTGTAGCACGTGCCCAGTTCGGTTACCTGGGAGATGGAGACGACGGTCGGCTGGACCTCGTGGTGGGCGCCGAGTACGTGGAGGCGGTCGGTGATGTCGTTCGGGCGGAGCTTGCCGTCGATCGTGGGGACTGGGGTCAGCTTGACGCCGAGGAGTCGTTCGGCGGCGCCGGTCTCGTGGGTGGCGATGTGGGCGCTCTCGGGACAGATGATGCTGTCGAACCGGCCCAGGGACAGCGCCAGGCCGATCAGGTTGGCGCCCGCTCCGTTCAGCACGGCGAAGCCGTTCGCCTGCTCGCCGAAGATGTGTTTGATCTGACGCTCGAAGGCGGAGGTCCAGTCGTCGCCGCCGTAGGCGGGGGCGTCGCCCGCGTTGGCGGATGCCATCGCCTCCAGGACGGCCGGGTGGACGCCCGCGTGGTTGTCGCTGGCGAAACTCTTGGGGTAGGTCGTGTCGATCAGCACATGGCAAGGCTACTCAGGCGGTTCTGGCGAACGCCTCGCGCGTACCCGCGCGTGAGGATTGCCGCCTGTGCCTCTGTGGATTGGGGGTCAGCATGCGCCCCAGCCCGCCGCCGGAGAACTCCGGGATGATGTGGGCCGTCATCAGCAGCACCGCGTCCGCGCTGACCGGCGAAGTCGGGTGCTTGCGCGCCCCGCTCCAGGGACTCCGCGCGCTTGGCTTCGGGGGAGCCGTGTGAGGGTGCGAGGGAGTCCGCGTGAGGGTGCGAGAGAGTCCGTGTGAGGGCGCGGGGGAGTCCGTGTGAGGGCGCGGGGAGTCCGTGTGAGGGCGCGGGGGAAGCTGTCTCGGGGTCAGGTGGAGGAGTGGCGGGTGGCGGCTATTTCCAGGAGGCCGCGGCACAGGGTGCCGAGGTCGCGGCCGGCCGCTTCGACGGCCATCGGGAGGAGGGAGGTCTCGGTCATGCCGGGGGCGACGTTCACTTCCAGGAAGTGGGGGGCGCCGGTGGCGTCGACGATGAGGTCGGTGCGGGAGATGTCGCGCAGGCCCAGCGCGGTGTGAGCGGTGACGGCGGTCTCCGCGCAGGCGGCGGCTGCCGCTTCTGACAGGCGGGCCGGGGCGAAGAACTCGGTGTGGCCGGCGGTGTAGCGGGCGGCGTAATCGTAGACGCCTTCGTCTGGGACGATCTCTACGGCGGGGAGTGCCACCGGGCCGTCGCCCAGGTCCACCACCGAGACGGCCACCTCTACGCCTTCGATGCAACGCTCGATGAGCGCGGTGTCGCCGTACGCGAAGCAGCCGACCATCGCCGCCGGCAGCTCTTCGGCGGTACGCACGATCGAGGCGCCCAGCGCGGAACCGCCCCTCGCGGGCTTGACGAACAGGGGCAGACCGAGGTGGTCCACGATGCGTCCCAGGACCACGGACGCGCCCAGGTCGTGGAAGGTCTCCTTGGGCAGCGTGATGGAGTCGGGGGTGCGCAGGCCGACGGAGCGTACTACCGCTTTGGCCGTCGGCTTGTCGAACGCCACCCGGCACGCGTCGGGATCGGCGCCTACGTAGGGGACGTTCAGCAGTTCCAGGACAGAGCGGATCGCGCCGTCCTCGCCGGCTCCGCCATGCAGCGTGACGAACACGGCGTCCGGCCGGTCTGCCAGCACCGTCGGCACCAGCGAGGCGTCGGTGTCGCGGGTCTCGACGTCGACACCCGCCGCCCGCAGCACCTCACTCACCCGGCGACCGGAGCGCAGGGACACCTCCCGCTCATAGGAGAGCCCACCGGCCAGCACGAGCACGTGACCCAGTTCGCCCATCACTTTCCCCTCTGCCGAAAAGCACGCCGTCCAACCGTACCGGTTCGGCTCCGTCATTCGTTTCCCTGTGGCGACGGGGTCAGCTCTCATTTCCTGCGCGTTGATGAGGCAGCAGCCTTCCCCTCCCGCCCAGCGGCTCGATCGCGCGTGAGCGGCACCGCCAACGTCCGGAGGGATTGCCAAGGCGGGGAGGGCGGGAGAGCGGTGTTGAGGGTCCAGCGAAGCAAGGCCGGGGGAGCTATCGGGATCGACGCGCATGGGGAGGGAAGGGAGCGCGGGGGATGGGGCACGGGAAGGCCGCCAACACTTGGCGTGGGGAGGTGGCGCAGGAGTGTGGCGCGGGGAGGGATGCGAACGGAGGGGAGGGGCGTCTGGCCGTGGCGCTGAGGCGGAGGCGGGCGGGAAGGCCGCTAGGTAGGCGGGCGGCGTGCGGAAGCGCGGGGCAAGGGAGGGGTGCGGGGGAGGGCGGGATGAGGCGGGCGGCGCGTGGGAGAGCGGCGCGGGGAGGGAGTCGGGGGAGGGCGCGATGAGGTGGGGGCGCACAGGGAGAGCGGCGCGGGGAGGGGGCGTGGGGGAGGGCGAGGGAAAGGGAGGGGTGGGGCCGAGGTCTGGAGAAGGTGGCTCGGCCCCGGGGGTTAGGCGAGGTCTGGGCCTGGGGTGTCTACGCCGGGGTGGCCGGGGGGTGAGGCGGTGCCGAAGGTGTCGCGGAGTTGGAGTTCGCCTTCGATGACGCCGGCCAACCGTCGTACCCCCTCCCGGATCCGGTCTGGCTCCGGGTAGCAGTACGACAGGCGCATCTGCCGGCTGCCGCTGCCGTCGGAGAAGAAGCCGGTGCCGGGTACGAACGCCACCCGCTCCGCCACCGCCCGAGGCAGGATCGCCTTGGAGTCGAGCCCTTCGGGAAGGCTGGCCCAGACGAAGAAGCCGCCCGCGGGCCGGGTCCAGGTGACGCCGGTGGGCATGAGGTCGGTCAGCGCGTTAAGGAGGGCGTCGCGGCGTTCGCGGTAGAGCTCTTTGAACGTCTTGATCTGCTCCCGCCAAGGCTGGGTGGCGAGGTATTGGCCCACGGCCAGCTGGGTGAAGGAGGAGTGGGAGAGCACGGCTGATTCCATGGCGAGGACCAGCTTGTCGCGGATGGCGTGCGGGGCAAGGGCCCAGCCGACGCGGAAGCCCGGGGCCAACGTCTTGGAGAACGAGCCGAGGTACACGACCCCGTCGGGGTTGTCGGCGCGCAGGGCGCGCATGGGCTCGCCGTCGAAGCCGAGCAGCCCGTAAGGGTTGTCTTCGACGATCAGCACCCCGGCACGCTGGCAGATGTCGAGGACCTGCTGGCGGCGGGCGACGTTGAGGGTGACGCCGCCGGGGTTGTGGAAGGTCGGGATCGTGTAGAGGAACTTGATCGTGTTGCCGGCGGCCTGGAGCGCGTAGATGGTCTGGGCCAGGGATTCCGGCACCAGGCCCTGATCGTCCATGGTGATATGGACGACTTTCGCCTGGTATGCGCTGAATGTGCCTAGGGCGCCCACATACGAGGGCCCCTCGGCCAGCACCACGTCACCCGGGTCGATGAAGATGCGGGTGATCAGATCGAGGGCCTGCTGGGAGCCGACCGTGACGACCACGTCGTCCGCCCCGGCCTCGATCCCCTCCAGGCGCATGACCTCGCAGATCTGCTCGCGCAGATGCGGATCGCCCTGGCCGGAGCCGTACTGGAGCGCGACCGGGCCACGCCTGGTGACCAGATCGGAGACCAGCTCGCCGACCATGTCGAGGGGCAGAGCCGTGACGTACGGCATGCCGCCGGCCAGCGAGACCACTTCGGGCCTCGACGCGACGGCGAAAAGAGCTCGAATCTCGGAGGCGACCATCCCGGTAGCTCGCGCGGCGTACCGATCGACGTAGGCGTCGATGCGCGACCCTTGGGTCGCGGGCGTCTGACCGTGATCCGTCTCTTCCGTCACGGTCCACCTCCTAGGTGTCAAATGGAGCCGAGAGACCAGAGTACGTGACTGGCCACGATCGCCGTGCACCCGCTCCCCGCTTCGTCACTGGGCTACGATGCCAGCTGGGGACGCGGATTTCGCGCGCTTTTCCGGGTCAACGATTGGGGCCGTAGTTGTCGCGTCGGCTGGTCAACATCACCCTGGACAATCTCGACGATCTGCCGCGCCGTTGCCGGCGGTGTGTTTTCTGGGAGCTTGACCCGGTCAGCGGGGAGCGTGCGGCCGACGCGGGCGACCCCGGGCTTGAGAAAGAAGCCTGGATCTCCGGAACGCTCCTGGAATGGGGCAGCTGCGGGAAGATTCTTTACGTCGACGGGGTTCCGGCGGGGTTCGTGCTCTACAGCCCGCCGCTCTACAGCCCGCGCTCGGTGGCCTTCCCCACCTCGCCGGTCAGCGCGGACGCGGTGCTGCTGATGACGGCCCACATCATCCCGGAGTTCTCCGGCGGCGGGCTGGGGCGCATGCTGATCCAGGGCGTGGCCAAGGACCTCACCCGGCGCGGGGTCAAGGCGATCGAGGCGTTCGGGGACCTGAAGTGGGAGAAGCCGGGCTGTGTGGTGCCCGCCGACTATCTGCTTTCGGTCGGCTTCAAAACGGTGCGGCCGCATCTCCGTTTTCCGCGGCTGCGGCTTGAGCTCAAGACGGCCGTCTCGTGGCGTGAGGACGTCGAGGTGGCGCTGGAGAGGCTCCTCGGGTCAATGAGCCCGGAAAGGGCATTGCGCCCCGTCTGAGGGCGTTCTGGGCCCCGACAGACGAAAGCCCGGGAGAACCAGGTCTCCCGGGCCCGCGAAGTCGGACTAGATGATGCCCTCGAGCTCGCGCATCAGCATCGCCTTGGGCTTGGCGCCGATGATCTGCTTGACCACCTCACCGCCCTTGTAGACGTTGAGCGTGGGGATCTGCAGCACCCCGTAGTTGCGCGGCACCTCGGGGTTCTCGTCGATGTTCAGCTTGACGATCTCCAGCTTGTCGCCGTGCTCCTTGGCGATCTCCTCGAGAATGGGCGCGACCTGACGGCAAGGTCCGCACCACTCGGCCCAGAAGTCGACCAGCACCGGCTTGTCGCTCTTGAGGACCTCGGCCTCGAAGGTGGCGTCGGTTACAGCCTTCACGATTGCGCTCCTTAGTTCTCGTGGGTGGCCAGCCAGCGCTCGGAGTCCAGGGACGCCGAGCAACCAGTGCCGGCCGCGGTGATGGCCTGGCGGTAGATGTGGTCGACGACGTCGCCCGCGGCGAAGACGCCTTCGATGTTGGTCTCGGTCGTCGGCGCGGAGACCTGGACGTAGCCGTCCTCGTCGAGGTCGATCTGGCCCTTGACCAGGTCGGTGCGCGGGTCGTGGCCGATCGCGAGGAACAGCGCGTCGGTCGCGAGCTCGCTCAGCTCGCCGGTCTTGACGTTGCGCAGCTTGACGGCTTCGACCTTGTCGGCGCCGAGGACGTCCACGACCTCGGTGTCCCAGATGAAGCGGATCTTGTCGTTGGCGAACGCGCGCTCCTGCATGATCTTGCTGGCACGCAGCTCATCACGACGGTGGACGACCGTGACCATCCGCCCGAACCGGGTCAGGAACGTGGCCTCCTCCATGGCGGTGTCACCGCCGCCGACGACCACGATGTCCTTCTGCCGGAAGAAGAACCCGTCACAGGTGGCGCACCACGACACGCCGCGTCCGGACAGCCGCTTCTCGTTCTCCAGGCCGAGCTCGCGGTAACCGGAGCCCATCGCCAGGATCACCGACTTGGCGTAGTACGTGTCGCTGTAGGTCTTGATGACCTTGGGGTTGGCTTCGAGGTCGACCTCGATCACGTCGTCGGCGACCAGCTCGGCGCCGAAGCGTTCGGCCTGCTTGCGCAGGTTGTCCATGAGGTCGGGGCCCATGATGCCGTCCGGGAAGCCCGGGAAGTTCTCCACGTCGGTGGTGTTCATCAGCGCACCGCCCGCGGTGACGGACCCCTCGAAGACCAGCGGCTTGAGTTCGGCGCGCGCGGAGTAGACGGCCGCGGTGTATCCAGCGGGGCCGGACCCGATGATGATCACGTTACGAACGTCGCTCAACGCTCTCACGCCTTCCTCTTCTGCTGTTGCCTGTGGCGTCAACAGATCCTAGGCCGCCGTGATTCCCTTCCCTGCCCACAAAACGAAAGAGCCCACCGAAGTGGGCTCTGACGTGGACTTTCGCTTACCAGCGGCCGACTGTGGGCTTGCGAAGGTTCTTGCAGTTGAACGGGTCGACAACGTCCAGCCTGAGCTTGTTCTTCGGCTGGTTCTTCCAGGAGGCGACGATCAACGCCTCCTGACCGTTGTACTGGCCCTGGTCGACCGCGAACGCCTTGAGCTTCGTGCGTGCGGAGACCTGGTTGACGCACTTGGAGACGCCGGTCGGCGTCTCACCGCCGCCCAGTGCCTCGGCGTTGCCCATGAAGCCGACCATCTCCCGGCGCAGGTCCTGGTCGCTGTAGTTGTGGTTGCTGTCGGTCAGCGCGTAGCCGCGGCTCTTGACCTCGTTGCGCGTGGCCGTAGGCGTGGAGGGCTGAGCGACCTGCAGGCCGCCGCCGTTCCCGCCCGAAGCCGTGAGCACCCCACTCGACAGTACGGCGGTGCCGACCACCACAGCGGCGGCCGCGGCCGAGGCGACCGCGGGCATGGCCCACCGGCGCCGTCGGGAGGCCCTTCGCCGAGCCGGGACGATCGTGCCGTCATCGGAGACCACCCCGAGGCGAACCGGCGCCTCAGCGGCCGTTTCCCACGGCGCGTCCCGCATGAGCTCGTCCCAGTCGGGCGCTTCCGCCAGGCCGACTCCGCCCCTGGTGGCCTCGGCCGCCAGCGCGTTGTCGATGCGTAGCGCGACTCCCATCGGCATCGCCGGTGTAGGGGTCGCCGCGAGCACCTCGCGAACCGCCGCCAAGTCCGCCAAAAGCGCCCCGCAGGGGGTGCACACCGCTAGGTGTTCGCGTACTTGGCGCGCCGTGCCGACGTCTAGAAGACCCTCGGCCAGCTCGGCCAGGATCTCGAGGTCGTAGTGCGTATCACCCGTCACGAAGTTCTGCTCCCTTCGCGGATGAGACGCGACCGAGGTCCGAACGGTTCCGCAGATGCGAAAGAATTGGGGCAAGTTTCGCGCGTCCCCGCGCACAGCGGCTTTTCACCGTCCCACTGGGGACTTCGAGCACCTGAGCTGCGTCTTCGACCGAATAGCCCATCATGTCGACCAGCACGAGAGCGGCTCGCTGATCGGCGGGCAGGAGTTTGAGAGCAGCCGAAACCTCCATGGAAACTTCACGTTCGAGTGTCTGGTCGGGCATCGGTGTGTCACGTTCGGCGGCTTCGATGAGCTCGTCGTCGGCGACCGGCCGGACCGATTTGCGGCGCATCCGGTCGAGGCACGCGTTGACCACGATGCGGTGGAGCCAGGTGGTGACCGCGGCCTCGCCGCGGAAGCTGGCGGCCTTGCGGTATGCGGAGACGAAGGCGTCCTGGACGGCGTCGGCCGCTTCGTCCGGGTCGCCCAGGGTGCGGAGGGCAACCGCCCACATGCGGTCCCGGTGCCTCTTGACTATCTCGCTGAACGCATGTGGATCCCCGTTGATGTGCGCGGCGAGCAGCTCCGCATCGGACTGCTCTGCGCCTGAGGGTGTCTCGGGTGGGGAGTTCACAAGGGGGTTCCTGATTATGCTGATCCGGGAGAATGCACTACTACGTCATAGATGGTGCCATGAAACCCGCCATCGTCCGCAGGAAGACGCGTAAACCAGATCAAAACGTACTGGCCGCTTGCGGGCTGCTCAGGCGTCAGAGTGATCTTTCCGGAGCCGTCCTTGTGCCGCGCGACCGTCTTCAGCGAACCCAGCTCCCGTGAGTCTCCCACCTTCAGCTCGACGTCGGCGCCGGAAGCCCCCGACAACGTGGCCACCACGTCGCTCACCTGGACCGGCTTGCCCATGTCGAGCAGCAGGCCGACGCCGTCCTTGAGCCCGCCGAGGTCGGCGTCGTTGTAGTTCTCGGTCTTCCAGAACGTGCTCGGCTTGCCGTCGATGGCCGCGGAGGCGCGGTCCGGCTTCTCCGAGCCGTCGCCGAGCGGGTCGAAGCCGTCGGCCTTGGCCGGCTTGACCGGCTGGATCTCGGCCGCGGCCGTCTTCGACGTGCTCGGCTCGCCGCCGCCCGCCTCGGGCGCCGACGGGCTGCCCAGGCTGCGGCCGATCGTCCACGCGCCCACACCGACCGCGGCGATGACCAGGAGCACGACCACGGTCATCAGCAGCCGGTTGAGCATGCTGCCGCCGCTGTTCTGCGGGCGGTTGGAGATCACGGTCTGCGGCGGCGGGGTCTCGTGCCGGGTGTCGAGGCCCTCGGAGCGGGAGGTCGTGGTGACCGACGGCGCGGGCGAGGAGTAGGAGATGGAGATGGGCATGGGCCGCGGGACGCCGGACAGCTCCTCGGCGACCTCGGCCGGGGTGGTCAGCGCCGGATGGCCCTTGCGCGACTCGGGCAGCACCGCCCGGACGGTGATCGTGTCGAGGTAGCCGGGCAGTCCGGCGGTCACCTGCCGGGGCGTGGCGAAGTGGCCGTCGATCATGGGCGCGGCGGGCAGGCCGCCCTCGTCCTCGTCGCCCGGCCAGTGCCCGGTCAGCCCGGCGTAAAGCAGCCGGCCCAGGCCCTCGGCGTCCTCGTGGGCGGGGTGGTCGGCGGTGAGCCCGGCCAGCGCGGCGTCGACCGCCACGCCCAGCACCTTGACCGTGTTGCCGGTGGTCCACACCAGGTGGGCGGGGCGCAGGCAGAGGTGGTAGAGGTCGGCCTCGTGCGCGTGGGCCAGAGCCTCGGCCGCCTCGGCGACCAGGCCGGCGGCCCGCTCCGGGTCCATCGGCCCGGCGGCCAGCAGGTCCGACAGCGACTCGCCGGTCACCCACTCGCTCACGACGTACGCGAGGTCGTCGTCCTGGGCGGCGTCGAAGACCTGCGTCAGCCGGGGATCGGTGAGGCGGCTGGCGGCGCGGGCGGCGGTGACGACCTCGTGGACACGCGGGAAGTCGGGGGCGAAGGTCAGGACGGCCACGGGCCGGGCCAGGATCTCGTCGATGGCTTTCCACAGGGTTGCACCGTCGGACTCGCTCACGCGGTCCTCCAGCCGGAAACGCTCAGCGAGGCGCGTGCCCGGTTCGACCGCCGACGTGCTCACTGACCTTCTCCGCTCAGCTGATCGGGCGAGTCCGTGCCTCGACACACCTTCGTGGAGGAATCCCACGTAGGCACGCTATGTCGGGTGGATCCGCCCACGCCCCTCCTGCTGCCATTCGCGCGTGTCCGCACCATCGTAGTGCCGCGCCGTGTAAGCCCGCGTTCTTTACCGGCCTACCCGTCCCGCGACCATTCCAACGATTGAGTTGACCTCGGGGATGCGCATCTTATGGGCAATGGCCAAGTAGAGCAGCCCGCCGAGACCGCCGCCGACCGCCAGGATGATCAGAGAGTTGAGGAAGGCGAGCTCCCCGAAGACCTGCTGGCTGACCCAGACCGAGGCCAGCGCGAGCACCGCGGTGGGCATCGCGGCCAGATACATGCGGGTCAGCGCGGTGCCGATGGTCCAGCCGCCCAGCCCGGCCGCGCGCCGCGAGGCCATCATCCACGCGACCACCGCACCCAGCCCGTACGCGCACGCGTAGGCGAACGCGAGTCCCATCACCACGTAGGCCGGAGGCAGCAACGCATTGGCGACCAGCATCAGCACGGCGCCCGCGGCGGTGGTCCCGGCACCGATGAAGACCGGCGTGCGGGTGTCGCCGAAGCTGTAGAAGACCCGGAGCAGGAGCTGGAAGACGGCGAAGGGCATGAGGGCCAGGCCGTACACCTGAAGGACGTTGCCGATGTAGACGGCGTCGGCGACGGTGGTCTCGCCGTGGGCGTAGATCGGCACGGTGATCGCGGGACCGAGCACCATGAGCAGCAGCGAGGCCGGAACCATCACGCACGAGATCAGCCGCACCCCGGAGCCGAACTCCGACCGCAGGTCGTCCATGCGCCCGTCGGTGACCGCGCGGCTCATCTTGGGCAGCATCGCGGTGATCACCGAGACGCCGATGATGCCGTAGGGCAGCTGGAAGAGCTGGAAGGCGTAGGTGTACGGGCTGACGCCGTGGTTGGGCACCGCGTCGCCGGCGGCGCTGGCCAGGTTGGTGATCAGCATGAAGCCGAGCTGGGTGATGACGACGTAGCCGATCGTCCAGCCGCCGGCCTTGGCCATCTGGCCGAGCCGCGCGTTGCGCACGTCGAGGCGGGGCCGGAACTGGAAGCGCGCCCGCTTGAGCGCGATGACCAGGACGGTCGCCTGGGCGACGATGCCGGCGGTGGTGCCCAGGCCGAGCAGGGCGAGCTGGCCGTCGCTGACCGTCGCCGGATCCTTGCCGCCGGAGTAGGCGAGGAACACGCCGATGACCACGATGTTGTTGAGCACCGGCGCCCACATCGGGGCGGCGAAGCGGTCGCGGGTGTTGAGGATGGCGCCGGCCACCGCGCCCAGGCCGAAGAAGGCGAGCTGCGGCAGGATCAGCCGGGCCAGCAGGACGGCGGCCTCGTACTGCGGGGAGCCGGGCCGCCAGTTGGTGTAGAGGTCGATGAGCAGGGGAGCGGCCAGCACCGCGAGGGCGGCGACCACGATGAGCGCGAGCGTGGCCAGGGTGAGCAGCCGCTGCTCGAAGGCCCGGCCGCCGTCGGCGTCGCGCTGCTGCGCCTGCACGATCATCGGCACGATCACGCTGCTCAGCACGCCCAGCAGCAGCAGGTCGAGGATGGAGTACGGGATGGCGTAGGCGACGTTGTAGGCGTCGCCGAGCAGCGCGGTGCCGACCGCCGAGGCCAGCACCATCGTGCGTACGAAGCCGGTGACGCGCGAGACCATCGTGCCGGCGGCCATGATCGCGCTCGCCCTCATCAGGCGGCTCATACCTTCTCACTCTCCCGGGCCTGCGCCGCTCGCGCCGGACGCTTCTGCGAGCGCCGCCGCAGGATGCGGGTGACCACGGCGGCGAGCATGACCGACAGCGCGCCGCCCACGATGACGAGGGCGATGCCGGTGTAGCCGGTGGTCCTGATGGTCAGCTTGACGGGATCACCGTACGGCAAGCCGTCGGCCGTCTCCAGCTGAACGGTGATGGTCGCGTCGCCGCTGGTCTTGACCGTCATCGGCACCTGTACGGTGCCGATCTCGCCCTTGCCGATCGTCATGCGTTTCTTGACGTACTTGGGGTCGATCTGCAGCAGCTCGCGGTTGTTGGAGGACACCTCGACCATCAGGGTGACCGACGTGCTCAGCCCGTTGCGCACGCTGATGGGCACCTGGCCGTCGACGCCGGCCAGCGTGCGCGGCTGGTCGCGGCTGGCCCCGCTGATCGTGATGAGGCCGAGCCGGGTGTTGAGGGCGGTGACGACCTGCTTGGTGGCCGCGCGCCCGGCCCGCGTGCTGTTGCGCCAGGCGGAGGAGGTCAGGCGGAGCACGGCGTTCTCGAACCCGGCCGAGCGCTTGTCGGTGGTGATCCGCGTGGCCAGATCGGCCTCGGCGGCGGCCTCCTTGACCGGTTCGAGGTACTTCTCGCTGAGCTCTTCCTTGCGGTCCTGCTCGGTGTAGACGAGCCCGGTGCGCGGCGTCTGCACCTTGGCCGCCTTGATCGAGCCGAGCTCGGCCGAGGCCAGCCACGGCAGCCTGGCCGCGGTCTTGAGCAGCGCCGAGACGAACGCCGGGTCCGGGTCCCAGCGCCGCGACGGCGCCACGACCAGGTTTCTCGGCCTGACCTGGCCGCGCTCGGCGGCGATCATCGCCGTCTCGGCGATGAAACGCTGCTTGTTGAGTACGGCGGTGCGCCCGGCGGCCGAGTCGAGCTCGAACATGCGGCTCAGCTCCTCGTCCGGCAGGAGCGCGGTGACCGGGCCCGAGACGCTGTCGAGGGTGGTGGCCGCGTCGAGCGTGGTCGTGGCCGGCGTCTGGGTCGGCACGTTGGCCGGGTTGAGCAGGACGGTGCCGACCTTGCCGACCGACAGCAGGTCGAGGGCGTCGTCGTCGAGCTTGCCCGCCACCGGCCAGTTGGTCGCGGTGGGGATGTCGCGCTTGAAGTGCCGGGCGGCGGCCACGTCCGCGGCCGCGATCGCCGTGTTCACGCCGCTGTCGAGGCCGTGGTGGGCCATCGCGGCCACGTCGGGGTCGCCGTAGGGGACCGCCACGACGGGCGCGCCGGTCAGCGAGGTGCGCAGGGAGTCCAGCCACGGCGCGGCGGCCGGGTCGGCGGGCTGCTTCTTGCCGTTTCTGAGCGTGTAGCCCTTGGTCATCGCCTGCACGTCGTCGAGCAGGCCGGGCTCGACGAACCAGGTGACGTTCTTCGGCGCCGTCTTGGCGAGGGCGGCGAGGTCGGCCAGGCGCCCGCCGGGCTTCAGCGCGGCGGCGAGCTTGTCGTCGACGAACGTGGCGTCGTCGGAGCGGTGCGGCGCGTCGACCACCGGCAGCGCCACCGACAGCCGGTTGCGCGGCAGCTTCGGCGTGGTCGGCGGCATGTAGGTGATGAACGTGTGGGCCTTGGCCAGCGGCTGCCAGGACGCCGCGACCGGGACGACCTCGACCGTGATCGGGTAGACGCCGAAGGTGTTCATGCCGAGCTGGATGGGGGTGACGGTGAGCGTCCAGTCGGTGCTGGTGCCGTTGTTGACCAGCGGGAAGTCCATGAACGACGAGTCGGACGCCTGGGGGAGCTGGGCGGCCTGGTCCTCGGCGAAGGCCTTCATCGCGGCGCGGTCGGTCATGCGCTGGAAGCCGTAGCGCACCCGCACGCGCACGCCGGTCAGCGGCGTCCCCGTGCCGTTGCGGAAGGTGCCCGACAGCTTGACCTGGTCGGTGGGTTTGGTCGGCAGCTCAGGGGTGATCGATTTGACGGTGAGGGTCAGCTCCTGCTTGGCCGTCATGGCGGCAGCCGTACCCGGCGTTGTCGCGACCACGGGGGCGAGCAACGCGGCGGAGAGGACTGTGAGAAGCGCGGCCTTTCCGATCACGCTTCAGTCCGGGGTGGAGTACGGCGCACGCCCGCAATGGTACGGGCTCAGTGCCGTAGCGCGACCGTCTGGCGGGAACCTCTGGGCCTTCGCGCCCGCAGGTCCATGGACTTGCCAGACATGAGTGACAGCAGGTCGTACGCGCGCAAGGTGAGGGCCGTGTGGCGTTCACCCGTGGCGAGGAAGACGGACTGATGGTCGGGTTTTATCCGGTCGTCGATGAGGACGGCGAGGGCGGGCGGCAGCAGCAGAGGGCAGACCAGCCCGGCGGCGTAGTCGGTAACCTCGTTGACCACGAAGGCCGGGGCGAGGTGTACTTTCCTGGCCCCGAGCAGTCCCCCGACCACTCCCGGCCTGGGCGGTGCGGCGACGGTGGACACGACGGCGACGGCCTCCCGGCCCAGCCTGGTGACCGCCTCGAACACTGTCACGACCACGCAGCGGGAGGGGGCTGCGGAGATCGTTTCGGGCAGCTCGTCCGCGCATGTCATGGGGCGCGGAAGGCGTACGATCTCATGATGGACCTGGTGTGCGAGGAGCCAGCGGTGGATCGCGAGGGCGTCCTTCATAGATGAGCTCCTAGCCTCGTTCCATGGCCCCCGACGGTCTCTGACCGACGGTAACCCGGACCTGGTGTGGCTCGGGGGATATGTTCCGTAATGCGTGAAGGACCTACCCAGCTTGTCCGACTCAAATCAGCACTTTCACAAGATCGCCCCGGTCGCCGACGAGCTCGGCGAGCTGTTCGCCGCCCGCGGGCACGAGCTTGCCCTGGTGGGCGGCTCGGTGCGCGACATCCTCCTCGGACGCATCGGCAACGACCTCGACCTGACGACGGAGGCCCGGCCGGAGCGGGTGCTCGAGATCGTCAAGGACTGGGCCGACTCCGTCTGGACCATCGGGATCGACTTCGGCACGGTCGGCGTCCGCAAGGGCAACTGGCTGCTGGAGATCACCACCTACCGCAGCGAGTCCTACGACCCCAAGTCGCGCAAGCCCGAGGTCGTCTACGGCGAAACGCTCGAAGCCGACCTGGAGCGCCGGGACTTCGCGATCAACGCGATGGCGGTGCGGCTGCCCGACCACGAGTTCGTCGACCCCTACGGCGGCGTCTCCGACCTGACCGCGAAGCTGCTGCGCACGCCGGGCACGCCCGAGCAGTCCTTCGACGACGACCCGCTGCGCATGCTGCGCGCCGCCCGCTTCGCCTCCCAGCTGGGGTTCACGGTGGCGCCCGAGGCGCTCAGGGCGATGACCGAGATGGCCGAGCGGATCGAGATCGTCTCCGCCGAACGCATCCGCGAAGAGCTCGACAAGCTGGTCTGCGGCGCGTACCCGCGTGAAGGGCTGGGGCTTTTGGTCGAGACGGGTCTGGCCGCGCACGTGCTGCCCGAGCTGCCCATGCTCCGCCTGGAGATCGACGAGCACCACCGGCACAAGGACGTCTACGAGCACTCGCTGACCGTCCTCGACCAGGCCATCGCCCAGGAGGAGGACGGCAAGCCCGACCGCATCCTGCGCTGGGCGGCGCTGCTGCACGACGTGGGCAAGCCCAAGACCAGGCGGCACGAGGCCGGTGGCCGCGTCTCCTTCCACCACCACGAGCTCGTCGGCGCGCAGATGACCAAGAAGCGCATGACCGAGCTCAGGTTCCCCAAGGACGTGGTGGCCGACGTGGCCCGGCTGGTCGAGCTCCACCTGCGCTTCCACGGCTACGGCTCGGGGGAGTGGACCGACAGCGCCGTGCGCCGGTACGTACGCGACGCCGGTCACCTGCTCGACCGCCTCCACAAGCTGACCAGGGCCGACTGCACCACCCGCAACAAGCGCAAGGCGGCCCACCTCTCGCGTACCTACGACCAGCTCGAAGAGCGCATCGCCAGGCTGGCCGACGAGGAGGAGCTGGCCAAGATCCGCCCGGAGCTCGACGGCAACGAGATCCAGCGGGTCCTCGGCATCGGCCCGGGGCCGATGGTGGGCAAGGCCTACAAGTTCCTGCTCGACCTCCGCCTCGACCAGGGCGTGCTCGGCAAGGACGCGGCCACGGAGGCGTTGCTGACGTGGGCCGCGGAGCAGAAGGGCTAGTGCCCGGCGCGTCCTCTCCTCAGTGCGCGGAGGGGACGCGCGACGGCGCCGTGACCAGCCGGTAGATCAACGCGCTGACCAGGTAGCCGACCGCGATGATGCCGACGGCCAGGTACGACTTGCCGTTGGCGGGCAGGATCGCCGCCGAGAGCCCGGCGGCCAGCACGAACATGCCGTTGAACAACATGTCGTAGAGCGAGAACGCCCGGCCCAGGTAGGCGTCCTCGACGTCGCGCTGGACGGAGGTGTCGGCGCAGATCTTGACGCTCTGCCCGGCCAGGCCCAGCACGAAGCCGGAGATCCACAGGCCCCACTCCTGGAAGGGCGTCACCAGGATCGCGCTCAGGACACCGGCCGTGACCAGCATCATCGGCACCCAGCGCTCGACCGGCATACGTTCTGTGGCCAGCGGCGTGACGATCACCGCCAGGGCGTAGCCGACGGCCGAGGTGGCCACGACGATGCCGATGCCCCTCAGCGCGGCCTCGGAGTCGCCGTCGGTGAAGTAGTAGCGGTAGAGGATGATGCCGAGCGCGGTGGCCATGCCGTACATGAAGCGGTGCGCGGCCATGGCGCCCATCGCCGCGGCGGCCCTGCGCCGGCGCGCGAGGTGCTTGGCGCCCTCAACCAGGCCCTTGAGCACGTTGCGCACGGCCTCCTTGACCTGCGGCCGGTTGGGGTCGAAGTCGGGGCCGAGCAGGTCGCGTCGCATGGTCCTGGCGACCAGGGCGCTCAGGCTGAACAGCACCCCCGAGGTGACCAGCACGAGGGCGACGCCCACGTCGCCGGGTCCGAACACGCCGCGCATCAGCGTCGCCACGCCGACGCCGACGAAGGTGATGACGGTGCCGGAGGTCGGCGTGACCGCGTTGGCGGCCATCAGCTGATCCCTGGGCACCACGTGCGGCAGGGACGCGCCCAGCGCGGCCAGGAAGAAGCGGTTGACGCCGAGCACGCCCAGCGCGGCCGCGTAGAAGAACTCGTCAGGGGTGTCGAGGGCGACGAGGGCGGCGGCGATCAGCAGCAGCACCCCGCGGACCACCGGCGCGATCACCAGGATCTGGCGGCGCGACCACCTGTCGATGAAGACGCCGACGAACGGCCCCAGGATGCTGTAGGGCAGGAAAAGCACCGCCATGCCCGCCGCCACCTGCAGTGCGGTGGTCTGTTTCTCGGGGCTGAAGAAGGCGAATCCGGCCACGCCGAACTGGAAGATGCCGTCGGAGAATTGGGAGACCAGGCGGGTGCCGAACAACCGTCGGTAGTCCCGGCCCTGCAGGACCACACGGAGATCGGCGACAAATGACACGCAGCCAGCCTAGCCGCCGCCCGCTGTAGCGCGGCTTCGGGTTCTGCCCGTTCTCCGTGGGGAAAGGTTCCCGTACGCTTCGTTCTGTGACGACTGAGGAACACGTGGTGTTGGTCGACGGCGAGGGAAACGCGATCGGCGCCGCCCCCAAAACGTCGGTGCACGGCCTGGACACCCCTCTCCACCTGGCCTTCTCCAGCTACGTCTTCGACCCGGCAGGCCGGGTCCTGCTGACCAGGCGGGCCGGGCACAAGCTGACGTGGCCGGGAGTCTGGACCAACAGCTGCTGCGGCCATCCGCTGCCCGGCGAGGCCGTCGAGCACGCGGTGCTGCGCAGGCTCTCCTACGAACTGGGCCTGGACGTCGAGCACGTCGACCTGATGCTGCCGGCCTTCTCCTACCGGGCGGTCATGGCCAACGGCGTCGCGGAGCACGAGCTGTGCCCGGTCTACCGAGTCACGGTGAAGGGGCCGGTGGACGCCAACCCCGACGAGGTGGGCGAGGTCCTGTGGATGCCGTGGAAGGAGTTCGCCGAGGGCGTGGGCAACGGCCTGCTGGCGATCTCGCCGTGGTGCAAGGAGCAGGTTCCGCTGCTGGCCGAGCTGGGGGCCGACCCGCTGGCCTGGGAGACGGCGCCGGACTCCGAACTGCCTCCGGCCGCGCGGGCTGCCACTTAGCGGGCCGGCTGGGCGCCGTTGCGGCGCCCAGCCCTGTGCCGTCATCAGAAGCGTCTTCCTGGAGGCCCCCAGCCATGGTCGGTGGGTGGGGGTGGTGCGGCTTCGCCGTAACTTATCGGGAGACTTCGCCGCGGATGAACTTCTCGACGTAGTCGCGCGCCTCGTCGTCGCTGTGCTGGACGGGCGGGGACTTCATGAAGTACGAGGAGGCGCTCAGGATCGGGCCGCCGATGCCCCGGTCGAGGGCGATCTTGGCGGCGCGGACGGCGTCGATGATGATGCCGGCCGAGTTGGGGGAGTCCCAGACCTCGAGCTTGTACTCCAGGTTCAGCGGGGTGTCGCCGAACGAGCGGCCCTCCAGGCGGACGTAGGCCCACTTGCGGTCGTCGAGCCACGGCACGTGGTCGGACGGGCCGATGTGCACGTCGGCCTTGCCCATCTCGTGCGGGATCTGCGAGGTGACCGACTGCGTCTTGGAGATCTTCTTGGACTGGAGGCGCTTGCGCTCCAGCATGTTCATGAAGTCCATGTTGCCGCCGAAGTTGAGCTGGTACGTGCGCAGCAGCTCGACCCCGCGGTCCTCGAAGAGCTTGGCCATGACGCGGTGCGTGATGGTGGCGCCGACCTGCGACTTGATGTCGTCGCCGATGATCGGCACGCCCGCCTCCTCGAACTTCTCGGCCCACTCGGGGTCGGAGGCGATGAAGACCGGCAGCGCGTTGACGAAGGCGACCTTGGCGTCGATGGCGCACTGCGCGTAGAAGCGGTCGGCCTCCTCCGAGCCGACCGGCAGGTAGGAGACGAGGACGTCCACCCGGTTCTCCTTGAGGACCTTCACGACGTCCACCGGAGCCTCGTCGGACTCCTCGATGATCTCGCGGTAGAACTCGCCGAGACCGTCGAAGGTGTGGCCCCTCTGCACGATCACACCCGTGGGCGGCACATCCGTAATCTTGATCGTGTTGTTCTCGCTTGCCACGATCGCCTCGGACAGGTCGCGCCCGACCTTCTTGGCGTCCACGTCGAAGGCGGCGACGAACTCGACGTCACCGACGTGGTAGTCGCCGAACTTGACGTGCATCAGGCCAGGGACCCTGGCGTCCGGGTCGGCGTCCTTGTAGTAGTGCACGCCCTGGACCAGCGATGCCGCGCAGTTGCCGACACCGACAACGGCCACGCGAACCGAACCCATCGCACTCGCTCCCTTACTCATCTGTGTTATTTCTCGCGGGCTCTGAGGCCCGTCTCTCTGTCGCGATCAGCTCATTCAGCCAACGCACCTCGCGTTCGACCGATTCCAGACCGTGACGCTGCAACTCCAGGGTGTAGGCGTCGAGCCGTTCCCTGGTACGTGCGAGCGCGGTGCGGACGGCGTCGAGTCGTTCCTCGAGCCGGCTGCGGCGGCCTTCGAGGATGCGCAGGCGCACCTCGGCCTCGGTGTGGCGGAAGAAGGCGAAGTGGATGCCGAAGCTCTCGTCCTCCCACGCGGACGGCCCGGCCTGGGTGAGCAGCTCCTGGAGCCGCTCTTTGCCTTCGCCGGTGAGCTTGTAGACGATCTTCGATCTGCCGCTCACCCGAGTGGGTTGCTCTTCCACGATAAGACCCTGCTCCAGGAGCGACCTCAAGCAGGGGTACAGCGAACCGTAGGAGAACGCACGGAACATGCCGAGCAGCTCGTTGAGCCGTTTGCGCAGCTCGTAGCCATGAAGCGGCGTCTCGTGCAGCGACCCGAGCACGGCGAGTTCCAGCACTCTGCCCTGTCCGCTGACCATTGGAACCGCCCTCCTCTCGCGTCGATGTATCGGCTCGATACATCTTGAGGATACGTCGCTCCGCTATATGGCCGCAATTAATGACTTTGCCAAGGCGTTGGGATGAATCGGTAAAAAGCCGTAGTCTGGCGCGCATGTGGTCACAGCGAAGGGTGGTGGATTACGGCCTCGCCAAGCGGGCGGTGGTCCGCTCGGTGCGCTCTGGGCGCACTGTGCCCCGTGACGTCTGTGACGCACAGCCGTACCTCCTTCGCGCGGCGCGCCACCTAGGCGAGCCCACCGAACGCACCTGCCCGGTGTGCGAGAGGGAGAACGTCACCAACGTGACCTATGTCTATGGGGATTCCCTGGGCCGCCATGCTGGTCAAGCAAAGGCCACGTCAGAACTCGTCGACATGGCCCATGATTACGACGAGTTCAGGGTGTACGTCGTCGAGGTCTGCCAAGGTTGTTCCTGGAACCACCTGGCAGTCTCGTACGTCCTCGGCAACGGACCGCCTGACCTCGTCGGCCAACCGTGAGACCGAGGGCGGCGAGGAGCCTCACGCCCACCCGCCGTGCCATCCGACGACGATGCGAGGACGTGTGAGTTACAGCAGCAACGAGGGGACGGGACGCCAAGGAAGGCGCCGTCGCTCAAGCTCACCCCGTTCAGCTGCCTCTCAGGGGCAGACACCCCAGACCGGTTCCTGGGGTACGGCGCAGCCGCCACGTCGTCCGGAGGCAGCCTACGAGCAGACCGGCGCGATGGCCGCGCAGCAGGGGCAGGGGCCGGGCTTCGACCCGCCGCAGCCCCGTCGCGCCCAGCCCGGTCAACCCGGTCAGCCTGGACAACCCGGTCAGCAGGGCCAGCCCGGCCCACGTCCCGGGCAGCCTGGACAACCCGGCCAGCCTGGACAACCCGGGCAACCGGGGCGCCCTGGGGCGTACCCGGGACAGCCCGGCGCGCACCCCGAGCAGCCGGGCACGGGCCCGCAGCGCACCTCGCGCCGTCGCCCGCAGGAGCACCAGGACACCGTCGTGAGCCAGGTGCCGACCCGCCGCGGACGCGGCCGTGGCGGACCTGAAGGCCCGCCGCCGCCCGCCGGCCCCGGCAGGGGCGACGGCGAGGGCCGCGACTGGCGCCGGTTCCTGCCGAGCTGGAAGATCCTCGTGGTCGGCGTCGTGGTCGTGGCCGCCGGCGTGTTCGGCATGATCATGGTGGGCTACTCGCTCACGCCCATGCCCACACAGGCACAGGCGCAGGCCAACGTCGACGACCAGGGCAGTGTGATCCGCTACGCGAACGGCAAGGTCCTCGCGCGGATCGGCACCAAGCGCAAGCCGGTCGACAACATCTCCGAGATCCCCAAGCACGTCCAGGACGCGGTGATCGCCGCCGAGAACAGCTCCTACCGCGAGGACTCCGGCATCTCCTTCTCCGGCATGGTCCGCTCGCTGTGGAGCACCGCCACCGGCCAGCAGGTCCAGGGCGCCTCGACCATCACCCAGCAGATGGCGCGCAACTACTACGACGGCCTGTCCCAGGAACGCTCGCTGCAGCGCAAGGTCAAGGAGATCTTCGTCGCGGTCAAGCTGAACAAGTCGCTGTCCAAGGACCAGATCCTTCTGCAGTACCTCAACACCATCTACTTCGGCCGTGGCACCTACGGCATCGGGGCGGCGGCCGAGGCGTTCTTCGGCAAGAAGAAGGTGAGCGAGCTCACCCCGGAACAGGGCGCCTACATCGCCGGCCGCATCCAGAACCCCTCCTCCTTCGACGCCGCGGAGAAGTCGGGCAACCTGGAAGCCACCCAGTTCCGCTACACGTACGTGCTCGACCAGATGGCCAAGCTCGACCCCCAGGCGTACGCGAACCTGAAGGCGAAGTCGCCGGTCGCGCCCAAGCGCGTCAAGGACCGCCAGATCGACTACTTCAACGGCGTCGACGGCTACATGATCATGACGGCCATCAACGAGATGGAACGCAAGACCCGCATCGACCTTGACGAGCTCAAGACCGGCGGCTACGACATCAGGACCACCTTCGACAAGGACCTCATGGAGGCCGCGAAGCGGGCGGTCAACCAGCACACCCGCAACGCCCCCGACGAGGTCATGGCCACGCTGGCCGCGGTCAACCCCACCAACGGACGGGTCATCGCCTTCTACGGCGGCGACGACTACCAGTACGACGCGTGGAACGACGCGTTCCAGTCGGTGAAGCAGGCCGCCTCCGCCTTCAAGCCCTACGTGCTCGCGGCCTGGCTGGAGCAGGGCTACAGCCTGCGCAGCTACCTGCCGGCCAAGGGGCCGATCAAGCTGGAGGGCACCACCGAGATCGACAACGACCACGCCTCCGGCGCGGCCTCGGTCGACGTCATCAAGGCCACGGCCAGCTCCATCAACACCGCCTTCGCGAAGATGGGGGAGAAGGTCGGCCTCGACAGCGTGGTGGACATCGCGGCCCGCGCGGGCATCGACAGGGCGCGGCTGGAGAAGGTGCAGAAAGACCAGAAGTACCTGCTCACCATCGGCTCCGGCGGCGTGACCGCGGTCGAGCAGGCGGGCGGCTACTCGATCTTCGCCAACGCCGGCAAGCACATCGAGAACCACGTGATCATCAAGGCCACCAAGAAGACCGGCCAGGTCGTCCTCGACGAGAAGCAGTACTCATCGGTAAGGGTGATCTCCGAACAGGCCGCGGCCGACGCCACCGTCGCCCTGCAGGCCGTGGTCAAGAGCGGCACCGGCAGGAACGCCGCCCTGTACAACCGCCCGGTGGCCGGCAAGACCGGCACCAACAACGACAACAAGGACGTCTGGTTCGTCGGCTTCACCCCGCAGGTCTCCACCGCGGTCGGCATGTACCGCCAGCAGTGCAAGACCAAGGGCGGCAAGGTCGTGCGGCCCGTGCACGACAACTGCCCCTGGTACCGGGGCAAGGACTCGTCCAAGGAGAAGAAGTACACGCCGCAGAAGCCGTACTCCACGGCCTTCGAGGCCCCGCTGCCCGGCGGCTACCAGGGCGCCACCTACCCGGCGGCGATCTGGAAGACGTTCATGCTGGAAGCCACCAAGAACGACAAGGTCGAGCAGTTCCCGCCGCGCGCCGACTACGGAGTGCCGGAGAATCTGGCGCCCAAGCCCACTCCGACGCCCACGCGCACGGTCGACCCGGAGAACCCGTTCGAGGACCCGACCGACTGCCCGCTCCTCGACCCTGCCTGTGACGACGACGGCAACGTCAGCATCGACCCCAACGAGAACGGCTTCCCCGAGGACGACGGCATGATGGGCGGCGGCGCGACGGTTCCCGATCCGATGCCGAGCCGCCGCGAGGACGGATGAAGCCGCCTGTCCACATAAGGGCGGCTTCGTACCTGCCCCTGGGGTTGTTCGCCGCCCTGGGGGCGACGCTGGCGTACCTGGTCAGGCTGCCGTGCCGTACCGGCGGGTGGAACGACCAGGTCACCACCTACACCAACTTCTGCTACACCGACATCTACCCGCTCTACTTCGACCGGCAGTTGTCGACCGAGAACCCCTACTTCGCCCAGGTCCCCTTCGACAAGCAGGTCGAATACCCGGTCGTGCTGGGCGAGGTCATGCAGGGCATCGCCTGGCTGGTCAGGTCCGCGGGCGACGTGGCCACGCAGGGCGTGCGCTTCTACGACATCACCGTCGTGCTGCTCGGCATCTGCCTGGTGATCGGCGTGCTGCTGATGGCCGCGGTGGCCGGCCCGACCCGCCGCTGGGACGCCCTCTGGTACGCGCTCGCGCCGTCGGTCATCCTGGCCGCCTACATCAACTGGGACCTGGTGGCCGGCGCGCTGTCGATGGGCATGCTGCTGGCCTGGGCCAGGAAGCGGCAGGTCCTGGCCGGAGTGCTGCTCGGGCTGGCGATCGCCACCAAGTTCTACCCGCTGATGTTCCTGGGCGCGCTCTTCCTGCTCACGCTGCGCACCGCCCGATGGAGGCCCTTCCTCGTCACGCTGGTCTCGGCGCTGGCCGCCTGGCTCGTCGTCAACGTGCCGTTCATGATCTTCGCCTGGGACGGCTGGCGCCGCTTCTACGTCTTCTCCCAGGAACGCGGCGTCGACTGGGGCTCGCCCTGGCTGTTCTTCCAGAACAAGGGCTGGCCCGTGCTCGGCACCGCCGACGTGAGCCTGCTCGGCACCGCCTCGCTGGCCGTGCTCCTGCTCGGCATCGCGGTGCTCACGCTGGGCGCGCCGCGCCGTCCCCGGCTGGCGCAGATCTGCTTCCTGGCGCTGGCCGCGTTCATGATGACGAACAAGGTGTGGTCGCCGCAGTTCGTGCTGTGGCTGGTGCCGTTCGCGGTGCTGGCCAGGCCCAACTGGAAGCCGCTGGCCCTGTGGCAGGTGGCCGAGGTCTGGTACTTCTTCGCCATCTGGCTCTACCTGCTCGCCCAGCCGCCGCTGGACCGGGCCGACCTGGGCATCGGCGACGACACGTACTTCACCGCGGTGTGGGGCCGCGTGATCACCATCGGCATCATGATGGGCTTCGTCGTGCGGGACATTCTCCGTCCCGACAAGGACGTGGTACGGCAGGGCGGCGTCGACGACCAGATCGGTGGCGTCTTCGACGAGGCCCGCGACCGCTACACCCTGCTGCCCGCCTCTCGATGATCACTCGTTCGGCCGAGCGTGACGCGCTGCTGCTGTGGCTCGGCTCGCGCGTCGGACTGCTCGTGGCGACGCTGCTCGGCGTCTCGCTGCAGGACTATCTGGGCAAGTGGCGGGCCTGGGACGCCGGGTTGTTCGTCGTCATCGCCGAGCACGGCTACGACGGAGTACCCGGCCGGCCGCCGGACGCGGGGCTGCCCGCGTTCTTTCCCGGGCTGCCGATGGCGCTCCGGCTGGTGTACCTGGTCGTACCCGACTGGGCGCTGGCCGGGCTGCTGATCTCGCTGGTCGCCGGGGCGGTGGCGACGATCTTCCTGGCCCGGCTGGCCGTCTTTGAGGGCGGGACCGGCTGGGTGGCCGTGCTGGCGCTGCTTCTCTTCCCGACCGCCGTCTTCCTGGCCGCCGGCTACAGCGAGTCGCTCTTCCTGGCCTTCGCGGTGCCGGCGTGGCTGGCCGCCAGGCAGCGGCGCTGGCCGGTGGCCGCCGTGCTGGCCGCGGGCGCCTCGTGTGTAAGGATCACCGGGTTGTTCCTGGCGCTGGCCCTGTGGGTGGAGTTCGCCGCGTCCCGGCCCGCGCTCCGGCAGGCGCCTTGGCTGGCCGTACCGCTTCTGCCTTTGGCGGGGTATTCGTATTTCCACTACGCGCGCTCGGGCGACTGGTTCGCGTGGAAGCACGCGCAGGAGGCCGGCTGGGGCCGGGAGATGGTGTGGCCCTGGGAGTCGTTCGGCAAGACGTGGGACGCGGCCATGGGCGGGGACGAGTTCGCGGTCGCGTTCCGGATGGAGATCGCCGGGGTCGCCGTGGCGGTGCTGGGGCTGGTGTGGCTGCTCGTCCTGCGGCGCTGGAGCGAGGTCGTCTACTGCGGGCTGCAGGCCGGGGCGCTGATGACCTCGGCCTACTACCTGTCGATCCCGCGTTCGCTGCTGCTGTGGTTTCCCCTGTGGGTGGCGATCGCGCGGTTGCGGCACCGGTGGGTGATCGCGGCGTACGCCATGGTGTCGGGGCCGCTGATGGTGCTCAACACCGTGCGGTTCCTCACCGGCGCGTGGGCGGGCTGACGCCCTTACCCACTTCTGCGGCTCGGTAATCCAGGGAAGTTATCCACAGGCTGTGTATCAGAGGTTTTTGCGGAGGAAGGCGATGTCCTCCGCCTGGCCCGCCGCGGGGGTCTCGACGATGACGGGGGCGCCGGCCGCCCGGCAGACCGCGAGGATCAGCTCCGGGTCGATCTTCCCCTCGCCGAGGTTGGCGTGCCGGTCGGCGCCGGAGTCGAAGTCGTCGCGCGAGTCGTTGCAGTGGACCAGGTCGATGCGGCCGGTGATGGCCTTGACCCGGTCGACCAGGTCGACGAGCTCCTCGCCGCCGGCGTGGGCGTGGCAGGTGTCGAGGCAGAAGCCCACGTCGAAGCCGTCGAGCGCCTCCCACAGCCGGGCGATGCGCTCCAGCTTGCGGGCCATCGCGTTGCCGCCGCCCGCGGTGTTTTCGATGAGGACGGGGATGCGGCGCTCCTCCAGGCGCTCGAACACCTTGCGCCAGTTGTCGAAGCCGACCTGGGGGTCGTCGCTGTTGCCGACGTGGCCGCCATGCACGATCAGGCCCTTGGCGCCGAGGTCGGCGGCGGCCGTCAGGTGCTGGGTGAGCAGCTTGCGGCTGGGAATCCTGATCTTGTTGTTGGTGGTGGCCACGTTGACCAGATAGGGGGCGTGGATGTAGATCTCCACTCCCTCGACCGGCTTGTCCGGCAGGACCGGGCCCTTGTAGCCCTGGGGATCGCCGAGGAAGAACTGCACCACCTCGGCGCCGACCTCGGCGGCGTGGGCGGCGGGATCGTCCTGGTCGACATGAGCACCGATGAGCACCATGGCTTCGAGGGTAGCCGTTTGGTCCGACGTTCTCAGGGCAGTCGCCTGGAGCCCCCCGACCACCTGAGGAGCGTGATGGCGCTGTATCGCAGAGGCGTGAGCCTGATATTCCTGATCTACGTGCTCGTCGGGATCTACGTTGCGTGGATCCACGACTACATCACCCCGGCCCTGCTCAAAGACCTGGCCGAGGCGTTGCTGGCCGTTTTCCTGTGGTTCCTGATCCTGCTCGGTGTCGATCTGCACCTGGGCGGATGAGTCTGCGGGGCCCTTCGCGGCCCCTCAGACCTCTTTACGGAAGAGAACCGCTTTACGGAAGAAAGCCGCCTCGGGCGATGCCGAGCGCCACGCCGACGAACGCCGCCACGATGCCGATGATGTTGAGAACCCGTTCGCCCGTCGTCACCGAGACGTACTGCGAGTACAGGCCCATGCCGAAGCCGAGCGCGCCGGCCCACGACGCCACGGCGTGCCCGCCGGTGAAAAACGTCGCCACGAACGCCACGAGGCCGACGACCAGGGTGGCCACTGCCAGGGCGTTCTCACGCGGATGCGCGTGGCCGTCGCTGTTGAGGGCGAGCATGGAGCGTTCGCTGTCGGACGGTTCCAGCATGTGTGGCACGGTCACCACCCCCTTGTCCCTACAGGCCTTCCCATCCGTGAGCGGCTGGTAACCTGGTCGGGCTGCGTTGTGATTGACCTTTGGCGCCGAAAGGGGCGCCTGGGCAGAAACGTCAGCGTCCTCCTGTCACGACAGATCGTCGTGACCGCAAGAGTCCAGAGGAGGTTGGAGTCCCGCATGCGTCGTTACGAAGTAATGGTCATTCTGGACCCTTCGCTCGATGAGCGTACGGTGGCACCGTCCCTCGACCAGTTCCTCACCGTCGTCCGCAACGACGGCGGCACCGTGGAGAAGGTCGACGTCTGGGGCCGTCGCCGCCTCGCCTACGACATCGACAAGAAGTCGGAAGGCATATACGCCGTCATCGACCTGTCCGCGGAGCCCGCGACGGTCAAGGAGCTCGACCGGCAGATGAACCTCAACGAGGGCATCATGCGCACCAAGGTCCTGCGCCCGGACGTGCACTAACAAGCTTGTCTCCCGGCTTTTGTCGGGCGGCAGCCGTACTCTGAGCCGGTAACCCAAGAAGTTCAGGAAGGCTCCTAGCCATGGCAGCAGGCGACACCGTCATCACCATCGTCGGCAACCTCGTCGACGACCCGGAGCTGCGCTTCACCCCTACGGGTCAAGCCGTGGCTCGTTTCCGAGTCGCGTCCACTCCGCGGTTCATGGACCGCCAGACCAATGAGTGGAAGGACGGCGAAAGCCTCTTCCTGACCTGCAACGTGTGGCGTCAGGCGGCCGAGAACGCCGCCGAGTCGCTGCAGCGCGGCATGCGGGTCATCGTTCAGGGGCGGCTCAAGCAGCGGTCTTACGAGACCAAGGAAGGCGAGAAGCGCACGGTTTACGAGGTCGAGGTCGACGAGGTCGGCCCGTCCCTGCGCAACGCCACCGCCAAGGTCAACCGCACCTCCCGTCAGGGTGGTGGCGGTGGCGGAGGCGGCGGCTTCGGCGGCGGTCCCGCCGACGACCCGTGGGCCTCCGCGTCCCCGGCCCCGTCCCAGGGCGGCGGTTTCGGTGGCGGCGGTGGCGGCGGTCAGCAGCAGAGCGGCGGCGGCTTCGGCGGCGGCGGCAACGACTTCAGCGACGAACCGCCTTTCTAATCACCAGTCCACAAGCCCGAGTCCATTCCCGCATCACAGCGGGGCTCTGAAAGGAGCACCACGATGGCTAAGCCGGCACTGCGCAAGCCCAAGAAGAAGGTTTGCCTGTTCTGCCACGACAAGATCTCCTACGTCGACTACAAGGACACGGCTCTGCTGCGGAAGTTCATCTCCGACCGCGGCAAGATCCGTGCCCGCCGGGTGACGGGCAACTGCACCCAGCACCAGCGCGACGTGGCGACCGCGATCAAGAACGCGCGTGAGGTGGCTCTGCTGCCTTACACGAGCACCGCGCGCTAAGGGAGGTTTCGTCGATATGAAGCTCATCCTCACCAACGAGGTCTCCGGCCTCGGCGCCCCCGGCGACGTCGTCGAGGTCAAGGACGGCTACGGCCGTAACTACCTGATCCCGCGCGGCTTCGCGATCCGCTGGTCGCGTGGCGGCGAGAAGCAGATCGAGTCCATCAAGAAGGCTCGTGACGCCCGCGAGATCCGCGACCTCGGCACCGCCAAGGAGGTCGCCGGCCAGCTCGGCGCCCTCAAGGTCAAGCTGGCCACCCGCGCCGGCGACAGCGGCCGCCTGTTCGGCTCGGTCACCACGGGCGACGTCGCCGACGCGGTCAAGGCCGCCGGCGGCCCGATCCTCGACCGCCGCCGCATCGAGATCGTCAACCCGATCAAGAGCCTCGGCAGCCACAAGGTCAGCGTCAAGCTCCACCCGGAGGTCTCCGCCTCCATCGACGTGGAGGTCATCGCCGGCTGACGGCGCGCCTTCCCGTTCGGCTCAGGCCCTCCTCCGCTCCTGCGGTGGAGGGCCTTGGCGTTTTCTATCTGTCACACCGCCCCTATCCGTTACGGCTCCGCCCTCCCCCCGCCACCCGCCGACGCTGGCGGGCGCCGATCGTGGGGGTCGCTTCTCACGTCGGACGTGGTCCCCACCGCAACGGCTCACCTTCACCACCCACAACCACAACCGCCTACCGTGATGCCATCACCGCACCTGATCGGGACGTGGGGCGACTGCCCAGGGTTGGTGCTTCTGCGGGGGCCTTGGCCGGGTGATCGGAGTGGGCTGTTGCTGGGGGTTGGGGTTACGGGGTGTAAGGGCTGGTCGTGGCTTATTTCCTAGCTGACCTTAGTAGAATGTGGAACGTTCTTCCCCGTGTTCCCTGGAGGCTCAGCCATGGTCCGTCCCTCGATGCTGTTCGCGCTCGGCGCGCTCGCGGCCGCCACAGTCGCCTGTGCCCCCGCCGACAACACCACGGGCGCCTCCGCGGCACCCTCGGCCTCCACCGCCTGCACCAAGGACCAGCTCAAGCTCACCACCGCGGGCAAGCTGACGATCGGCACCGACAAGCCCGCCTACGACCCGTGGTTCAAGGACGACGATCCGGCCAACGGGCAGGGGTTCGAGAGTGCCGTGGCCTTCGCCGTAGCCGGTGAGCTGGGGTTCGACCGCGACGAGGTGCAGTGGAGCACGGTGAAGTTCGACTCGGCGTTCGCTCCGGGGCCGAAGAAGTTCGACTTCGACGTCAACCAGGTCTCGATCACGCCTGACCGGGCCAAGGTCGTCGACTTCTCCAAGGGCTACTACACGGTCAAGCAGGCGATCGTGGCTGTCGAGGGCTCCAAGTACGCGGGGGCGAAGAGCCTGGCGGAACTCAAGGACGCCAAGATCGGTGTCCAGGTCGGCACCACGTCGCTCGATGCGGTGAAGGACGTCATCCAGCCCGCCGACGACCCCAACGTCTACAACGAGCAGATCGACGCGGTCAACGCGTTGAAGAACAAGCAGGTCGACGCCCTCGTGGTGGACCTCCCGACCGCCTTCTACGTGACCGCCGCCCAGGTCGAGAAGTCCAAGATCGTTGGGCAGTTCAGCTCGACCGGGGGCACGCCGGAGGAGTTCGGGCTGGTCATGCAGAAGGGCAGCGCGCTGAAGCCCTGTGTTGACAAGGCCGTCGAGGCGCTGAAGTCCAAGGGTGAGCTGGCCAAGATCGAGCAGCAGTGGCTCGGCTCGGCCGCCGGGGCCCCGGAACTGAAGTGACCACCGCCTGGGTCAAGAGCGGTCGGCAGGTCGAGCGCGAGCGGGTCCGCAAGTCACGGGCCCGCCGTTCGGCGTCCGTGGCCACGGCGTCGACGATCATCTTCCTGCTGCTGATCGCGGGCGTGGTGGTCAACGCGCCGGGGTGGCCGCGGGTTCAGGAGACCTTCTTCAGCCCCGAGCACTTCGTCAGGGCGCTGCCGGACGTGCTCGAAGGCTTCATGCTCAACGTGAAGATCTTCCTGATCGCCGAGCCGTTGATCCTGGTGATCGGTCTGCTGCTGGCGCTGGTGCGGGGGTTGAAGGCCCCGGTCTTCTTCCCGCTGCGGGCGCTGGCGATCTTCTACGTCGACTTCTTCCGCGGCATCCCCACGCTGCTGCTGATCTACCTGATCGGGTTCGGTCTGCCCGCGCTCAACCTGCAGGGGATTCCGTCCGACGCGCCGACGCTGGGCATCATCGCGCTGACGCTGTCCTACAGCGCGTACGTGGCCGAGGTGTTCCGATCGGGCATCGAGTCCATCCATCCGAGCCAGGTTGCCTCGGCCAGGTCGCTGGGCCTGAGCCATGCGAAGACGATGCGGTTCGTGGTGGTTCCGCAGGCCACCCGGCGGGTCGTGCCGCCTCTGCTGAACGACTTCATCTCGTTGCAGAAGGACACGTCGCTGGTCGCGACCATCGGCGCCGTCGAGGCGCTGCGCGCCGCGCAGATCCACGCCGCCAAGACGTTCAACTACACCTCCTACCTGGTGGCGGCGCTGCTGTTCATCCTGCTGACCATCCCGATGGCCAGGTTCACCGACTACCTGGCCGCCCGAACCCAGAGGCGGCGTGGGGCATGAGCGTGCTGACGATCGAGGGCGTCTGGAAGAACTTCGACGGCCACCACGTGCTGCGGGGCATCGACCTGGAGGTCCACTCGCACGAGGTGGTCTGCCTGATCGGGGCCTCGGGTTCCGGGAAGTCGACCCTGCTGCGCTGCGTCAACCTGCTGGAAACGGTCGACGACGGCGCCGTTTACCTGGAGGGGCAGGAGATCACCGATCCCCGGGCGGACGTCGACGACGTGCGTAAGCGGATCGGGACGGTGTTCCAGGCGTACAACCTGTTCCCGCACATGAGCGTGCTCGACAACATCACGCTCGCGCCCCGCCAGGTCCACGGGATCGGCAGGCGGGAGGCGGAGGAGCAGGCGCGGGGGCTCCTGGGAAGGTTCGGGCTGGCGGACAAGGCCGAGGCCTATCCCGACCGGCTCTCCGGCGGCCAGCAGCAGCGGGTGGCGATCATCCGGGCGCTGGCCACGCAGCCTCGGCTGATGCTGCTGGACGAGGTGACGTCGGCGCTGGATCCGGCCCTGGTCCGCGAGGTGCTGGGGGTCATCAGGGAGCTCAAGGACACGGGCATGACGATGATCCTCACCACCCACGAGATGGGCTTCTGCCGCGACATCGCCGACACGGTCTGCTTCCTGGACGACGGCGTGCTGGTGGAGAAGGGCACGCCGGAGAAGATCTTCACCGATCCCGGCCATCCGCGCACCCGTGACTTCCTCAGCACCGTGCTGGAGTCGGGGCGGTTCTAGCGTCTGTGGCGGCCCCGGCCGACCTTGGCGTGGTTGGCCGCCAGGAGGCTGTGGCGCTTGCCGTACAGGAGATAGGCGACGAGGCCGAAGGCCATCCACAGCGCGAACCACCCCCAGGTGAGCACCTGGAGGTTCACCATCAGCCATACGGTCGCCACGATCGACAGGCCCGGCAGCCACGGCGAGAGCGGCACCGTGAAGCCGCGCTCCAGGTCGGGCAGGCGGCGGCGCATCACGATCACGCCCACCGCCACGAACAGGTAGGCGAACAGCGCGCCGAGCACCACGAGTTCCTGCAGCGTGAACACCGGCACGAACTGGGTGAGCAGCATCGCGATCACGCCGATCACCCACGTCACCCGCGACGGGGTGTGGAAGCGGCGGCTGATCGTGGCCAGCCCGCGGGGGAGCAGGCCGTCGCGGGCCATCGAGAACATCACGCGCGTCTGCCCGACCAGCAGGACCAGGATGACGGTCGTCAGCCCGAGCACCGCGCCGATGTCGATGACGTGCACCATCCAGTCGACGCCCGCGATCCGGAACGCTCCGGACAGGGGCGCGTCGACGTCGATCTGCGCGTACGGCACCATGCCGATCATCACGATCGCGACGCCGAGGTAGATGACCGTGGCGATCACCAGGCTCCTGATGACGCCTTTCGGTACGGCCCGCCGTGCGTTGACCGTCTCCTCCGCCGCCGTGGTCACCAGGTCGAAGCCGATGTAGGCGAAGGCGATCGCCGAGGCGGCGGCGAACACCCCGAACCAGCCGAACGTCTGGCTCTGCCCGAACACCACCTCCAGCACCGTGTCCGGCGGCGTGGGCGAGGGTTTGGCCTCGACGAAGAAGTCGCCGAAGTTGGCCACGTCGATGTGCATCGCGCCCACGACCAGCACGGCCGCGATGGCGAGCAGTTTGGCGCTGACGATCACCCACAGCGCCCGCAGCCCGACGTGCGCGCCCAGCGAGACGATGCCGGTCAGCAGTGCCAGGATGAACAGGGCGAAGCCATCGGAGAACGCCTCCGGGTACGGCAGGCGGATCCCGAAGTCGGTCAGCAGCTGCGCCGCGTACAGGGCCCACGCCCTGGCCACGACCGCCGAGGCGAGCTGCAGCTCCAGGATGAGCGCCCACCCGATGACCCACGCCCAGACCTCGCCGAAGATGACGTAGGCGAAGGTGTAGGCGGTGCCGGAGGTCGGCATCGTGGACGACAGCTCGGCGTAGCACAGGGCCGCGAGCAGGCAGGCGATGCCGGCGATCATGAAGGACAGCAGGACGCCCGGCCCGGCGGCGGTCGCCGCCTGCACTCCGGCGACGCTGAAGATGCCGGCGCCGATCGTCGCGCCCAGGCCGAGCACCACAAGATCGGCGGGACGGTAAAGTTGCGCGAGGCGGTGCCGGGCACCGGTGCGTAACCCGGTGGCCTCGGACGGTGGTAAACGGCGCATGATCGTGGACAAAGGCAACCCACTCAGCTCTGTGAACTCGCTCACAGTGCCTCACCGCTCACCCGACGACAAGCACGGGACGGTTACGCCCCGGTCACCAGCCATGCAGTGCCGGCGGCCCGCCGTACCAGCGTGATCAGTCGTGCAATCATCCACACCCCTAGCGCGCACCAAAGAGCAACGATGCCCCATCCGGCGGCGAACAGCGCGGCCGGAAGATAGGCGAGCGTCGTCCACACCCCCGCCCACGCCAGGTACTTCTGGTCGCCCGCGCCGATGAGCACGCCGTCGAGGACGAACACGATCCCGCAGATCGGCTGGAAGAGCGCGACCGGCCACAACACCGCCAGCAACTCCGCGGTGACCTGCGGGTCGGCGGCGAACAGCCCCGGCACCCACGGCCTGGCCGCCAGCACCAGCGCGCCCAGCACCACCCCCGACCACAGGCCCCAGCGCACCATCCGGGTGGTGGCCGCC
Source organism: Nonomuraea endophytica (assembly GCF_014203235.1). Lineage (GTDB taxonomy): Bacteria > Actinomycetota > Actinomycetes > Streptosporangiales > Streptosporangiaceae > Nonomuraea > Nonomuraea endophytica. Next base: position 1,531,191 of record NZ_JACHIN010000001.1, read on the forward strand.
CTGGTCGCGGCGACGTCCCCGGCGCCCAGCGCCCGTCCGGTGATCGCCTGCCCGGCGATGGCGATCGCGTCGAGTGCGAAGGCCAGCAGCGTCCAGACCTGGGTGGCGATGGCGTACGCGGCCAGTTCCGGCCGGCCCATGCGGGTGGCCGCCACGGTCGCGACGATCAGCACCACGCGCAGGCAGACGGTCCGCACCAGGAGCGCGAACCCGGCCGTGCCCGCCTGCCCGATCCCCGCCCAGTCGGGGCGCAGTGCGACGCTTCGGGCCCGCGCCCCCCTGACCACGATCACGAGGTAGACGGCGGCGCCAGCGGTCTGGGCGATGACCGTGCCCCAGGCCGAACCTGCGATGCCCCAGTGGAGTCCGAGGACGAACCAGGCGTTGAGCGCGGCGTTCAGCGCGAAGGAGCCGATCGCGACGACGAGCGGGGCGAGCGTGTTCTGCAGGCCACGCAGTACGCCGGTGCCGGCCAGCACCACGAGCATGCCCGGGGTGCCGAGCAGGCTGATGCGCAGGTAGACGACGGCCTGCACGGCCTGGTCCGGGGCCGCGCCGAACAGGCCGACCACGGCGGGCGCGAGCGGCCAGCCGACGAGGATCACGGCGAGGCCGATGCCGATCGCCAGCCAGAGGCCGTCCACGCCGCTGCGCATGGCGCGCGCATGCTGCCCGGCTCCGGTGAGGCGGGCGACGGAGGCGGTGGTGCCGTAGGCGAGGAAGACGCAGAGGTTCACCACGGTCGCGAGGACGGTGCCGGCGACGCCCAGCGCGCCGACCGCGGTGGTGCCCATGCCGTGGCCGACGATGGCGTAGTCGGCGAGCAGGAAGAGCGGTTCGGCGACCAGTGCCCCGAAGGCGGGCACGGCTAGTCGGAGAATCTCCCGATCCTGGGTGGTAATGGGCATTTGTCTAGTATGAGCCTTACACGGCGTGTCGCGGCAACTTTCTTTCCTCCACAGTCGGTGGACATTGTTTCCCCAGGTCAAAGGGGCCTCTGGGGATACTGTCCAGAGTTATCCCCAGGGCTGTCCACAGTGCTCCACACACCCTGAGGCGCGTCGTGCACAGCTTGACCACAACCTTGTCCACAGGCCGCGTTGCCGTACCTCGCGGAACCCGCGAAACTGTCAGACCGGTCGGCTACAAGTGGGGGTGGTGCGACCGCCTGCTAGTTCGAGGGGGCGCGGTGAGCATGGACGACGAAGAGCCGGGCGGCGGTGGCGGCCCGAGTTTCGAACGTACCCCGCCCCACAACATCGAGGCGGAGCAGTCGGTCCTGGGCGGCATGCTGCTGTCCAAGGACGCCATCGCCGACGTCATCGAGATCCTGCGCTCCGACGACTTCTACCGGCCCGCGCACCAGATCATCCACGACGTCATCACCGACCTCTACGGCAGAGGCGAGCCGGCCGACGCCGTCACCGTCTTCGACGAACTGCAGAAGCGCGGCGAGATGGCCAGGGTCGGCGGCGCCGCCTACCTGCACACGCTGACCGCCGTCGTCCCGACGGCCGCCAACGCCGGCTACTACGCGAAGATCGTCCGCGAGCAGGCCATCCTGCGCCGCCTCATCGAGGCCGGCACCCGCATCGTCTCCTACGGCTACGGCGGCCAGAACGAAGAGGTCGACGACCTGGTCGACCGCGCCCAGGCCGAGATCTACAAGGTCACCGAGCGCCGCACCTCCGAGGACTACCGCCCGCTGTCGGAGATCATGCCCGGCGCCCTCGACGAACTCGAGGCCATCGGCAGCCGCGGCGGTCACATGGTCGGCGTCCCCACCGGCTTCCAGGACCTCGACCAGCTCACCAACGGCCTCCACCCGGGCCAGATGATCGTCGTGGCCGCCCGTCCCGCCATGGGCAAGGCCCTCGCGCTCGACACCCCGTTGCCCACACCAACGGGCTGGACCACGATGGGAGAGGTCGCCGTCGGCGACGCCCTGATCGGGGCGGACGGCAAGCCCACCCGCGTCGTGGCGGCAACAGAGGTCATGTACGGCAGGCCCTGCTACGAGGTGGAGTTCAGCGACGGAACGGTGATCGTCGCCGATGCGCAGCACCAGTGGCGGACCACGACCCGGGCCGCCCGCCGCCAGGCGTCCGAGGCCAAGAGGTCCATGCGCTGGTCCGAGGGCTCCGTTCGCCGGGTGCGGGAGGCGCACGCCGCGTACGCGGGTGATGGCGTGAGCCTTCTCACCCACCGCGAAGCGGTCGCGACGGTGGGCGAGGAATTCGATCACGAGCCCGTCGTGACCACCGAGGAAATCGCCGCGACGCTGCGATGCGGGTCGGCGGATCGTCGTCCGAATCATGCTGTCGTGGTGGCCGCCGCCTTCGAACTTCCCGAACGGGATCTGCCGTTGTCCCCCTACACGCTCGGTCTCTGGCTCGGCGACGGGACCAGCGCGGCTGCGCGGATCACCACGATGGACGCCGAGGTCGTGGCCAACCTCCGAGGAGAGGGCCTGACGGCGCAAGTTCGCACGTGCGGGCGGAGCTGTGGCGGCCGTGCGAGATTCATCTGGCCTCCGGCGCCTGCTCCCACCTGCCCCGACTGCGGGGGACCTTCGAGTGGTCTGCGTCAGTGCCAGTCGTGCCGTAACGACCACGGCACGATCACTGGCGTCCTCCGCAAGCTCGACCTGCTGGGCAACAAGCACATCCCTCCCGCCTATCTGCGAGGCTCGGAGCGGCAGCGCCGCGACCTGCTGGCGGGCCTTCTCGATTCCGACGGCTATGTGAGCCTCAGCGGGCAGATCCAGTTCGCGGTGACCAACCGGCGGCTCGCCGAGGACACCCTGGAGCTGATCCTTAGCCTTGGTTATCGCGCGACGATGCGGACGAAGCCGGTCCGCGGCAGGACCGAGGAATCCTCGACCTGCTACATGATCAATTTCACGGCCGCGGAAAAGGTGTTCCGGCTGTCTCGCAAGAGTGATCGGCAGGTAGAGACGGCGCACGCCGCCACGCGTGTCCGCTACATCGTCGATGTGCGCCCGATCGCCTCACGCCCGCTCCGGTGTGTTGAGGTCGACAACGCCGACCACATGTACCTCGCCAGCAGGGCCTGTATCCCCACGCACAACAGCACGCTCGGCCTGGACTTCGCCCGGTCGGCGGCGATCAGGAACGGGATGACCACGGTCATCTTCTCGCTGGAAATGTCGCGCAACGAGATCACCATGCGCCTGCTCTCCGCCGAGGCCAGGGTGGCGCTGCACGCGATGCGCTCCGGCATGATGAGCGACGACGACTGGACCCGTCTGGCCCGGCGGATGAGCGAGGTGGCCGAGGCGCCGCTGTTCATCGACGACTCGCCCAACATGTCCATGATGGAGATCCGGGCCAAGTGCCGGCGTCTCAAACAACGCCACGACCTGCGCTTCGTCATCATCGACTACCTCCAGCTGATGAGCTCCCCGAAGAAGACGGAAAGCCGCCAGAACGAGGTCTCCGAGATCTCCCGAGGCATCAAGCTGCTGGCGAAGGAGCTCGAGGTCCCGGTCATCGCGATGTCCCAGCTCAACCGCGGCCCCGAGCAACGCACCGACAAACGCCCCCAGGTCAGCGACCTGCGTGAGTCCGGCTGCCTCACCGCGGACACCCGTGTACTCCGGGCCGACACCGGAGCCGAGGTGTCGCTGGGGGAACTCCTGGAGTCCGGAGCGCGCGACATCCCGGTGTGGTCTCTGGACGACAGGCTCCGGCTCGTCCCGAAGACCATGACCCACGTGTTTCCCAGCGGTGTGAAGGAGGTCTTCCGGCTGCGGCTGAGGTCCGGCCGGGAGATCAAAGCGACGGCCAATCACCCCTTCATGACCCTCGACGGCTGGCGTCCCCTGGGCGAACTGTCCCCGGGGGCACGCCTCGCCGTCCCGCGTCACACCCCCGCGCCCCAACGGCTTCAGGAGTGGCCGGACGATCAGCTGATCATGCTCGGGCACATGATCGGTGACGGCTCGTTCGTGAAGCGGCAGCCGATCCGGTATGCCAGCAAGGACGAGATGTGCCTGAGTACCGTGACCCGAGCCGCCAGACACTTCGGCGTGAGCGCGGTCCGGGACGACTACCCCGCAGCGCGGGTGACCACGCTGCGGTTGCCCGCCCCGTATCGCCTCACCCATGGCAAGCGCAATCCGATCGCCGCCTGGCTGGACGGTCTGGGGCTGTTCGGCCTCCGCAGTCACGAGAAGTTCGTCCCCGACGATGTCTTCTCGCTTTCCAAGCGGCAGATCGCGCTGTTCCTGCGGCACCTGTGGGCGACCGACGGATGCGTCTGGTGGGACGAGAAGGCCGGGCAGGCACGGATCTACTACGCCTCCACGAGCCGGCGCCTGATCGACGACGTGGCGCGGCTGCTGCTGCGCTTCAACGTGATGACGCGGGTGAAGGAGATCAGGAAGGGCGACCACCGGCCGGGATTTCAGCTGGTGATCTACGGTGCTGACAACCAGCTCCGGTTCCTGGACGACGTGGGTGTGCACGGCGAGCGGTCCACACAGGCCGGCCGGTGCACCGCAACGCTCCGGAAGATGGCGGGCAACACCAACCTCGACACCGTCCCGCGTGAGGTGTGGGATCGCGTCCGCGAGGCTCTGACGGAGCGGGGAACCACTCAACGCGAGTTCGCCGCCCAGCTCGGCACGCAGTATTGCGGCAGCGCCATGTGGAAGCCCGCGCCCAGCCGCGGCCGGATGGGCCGGATCGCCGCCATTCTCGACGACGCCGAGCTGGACATCCTCGCCACGAACGACGTGTTCTGGGATGAGATCGCTTCCGTCGAAAGCCTGGGCGAACAGCCCGTCTACGACGCGACCGTGCTCGGCACCCACAACTTCGTGGCCAACGGGATCAGCGTCCACAACTCGATCGAGCAGGATGCGGACATGGTCATCCTGTTGCATCGGGAGGATGCCTACGAGAAGGAGTCGCCGCGTGCCGGCGAGGCTGACCTGATCGTGGGCAAGCACCGTAACGGTCCCACCGCCACGGTCACCGTGGCCTTCCAGGGCCATTACAGCCGGTTCGTCGACATGGCCCAGCACTGACGCGAAAAACCGGATGACGCGCCTGCCGTCGCGGAGTTAGCCTGCCTGGCGATCCCAGGAGGTGGCCATGCAGGTCAAGGACGTCATCCGGTCCCAGCGTCCCTTCTCCAGCCGAGGAGTCTCCTTTTGTATGCCCTGCCTGCCGAGCTCAGGCATGCCCTGACCGAAGAGCTCGAGTTCCACCGTGAGCACGATCTGGCCGCCTCGGCCGCCGAGCTCACGGCGCGTTATCACCGTCCCATCGACCGGCCGGCGTTGCGGTCGGCGACTGATGTGGCTGCTTATGCGGCGGTTCGGATGCCGGCCACCTTCGCTGCCGTGCGGTTCGCGCTGGCTCAGGCGGCAGTCGTGGCGCCGGGGTTCGGGCCGCGTACTCACCTGGACGTCGGGGGTGGCACCGGCGCGGCGGTCTGGGCGGCTGCCGACTGCTGGCCTGGGCTGGGTGAGGTGACCGTTCTTGAGCGTGACCGCGCGGCCGCCGGTCTCGGTCGGGCGCTGGCCGCGCGTTCCGCCCATCCCGCGGTACGGCAGGCCGCCTGGCGCCAGGCGGATCTGGCCAAGGACATCACCACGGAACCGGCCGACCTGGTGACCGTGTCGTACGTGCTGGGGGAGTTGCCGGAGGCGGCCCGGCTGCCGTTGATCAGGCGGCTGGCCGGGCGGGCGGGGATGCTGGCCGTGGTCGAGCCTGGTTCGCCTGATGGGTTCGCGCGGGTGCTGGCGGTGCGGGATCTTCTGGTCGAGCTGGGGATGAACATCGCGGCTCCGTGTCCCCATGACGGGGCTTGCCCGCTGGCGGCCGGAGACTGGTGTCACTTCGCCGCGCGGCTGCCGCGCGAGAGCCTGCACCGGCGGCTCAAGGCGGGCTCGCTGGGGTTCGAGGACGAGAAGTTCTCCTACGTCGTGGCTACGTCGGCGCCGGTCACGCCGCCGGGAGCGCGTGTGCTGCGGCACCCGCGTACCCGCAAAGGGCTGGTGACGCTGACGTTGTGCGGCGACGGCGTCAGCGACCAGAACGTGTCCAAGCGCGACGGCGAGCTCTACCGCGTGGCCCGCGACACCGCGTGGGGCGACGCTTGGCCGCCGGTATGACCCCAGGGGCCGCCGCTGTGAACCCAGCGGCGGCCGGTGTGACCCAGTAGACACGTGGCGGCGGAATCGGGCTGATCTTCGCGGCGCTTTAGCAGATGACTACAGCGAAGGGAAGAAGCCATGACCATCTTGATCGCCTATGACGGTTCCGCCGACGCGAAGGCGGCCATCGAGTTCGCGGGCAAGCACCTCGCCCAGGAGTCGACTGTCGTGATCACGGTGTGGGAGCCGCTGCTCGTGCAGCTGAAGCGGCACCCCATCGCCGGCCCCGCGCTGATCTCCGACCAGGGCGAGGAGTGGAAGGAGCTGGCCGAGCAGCAGGCCAAGGAGGGCGCCGAGCTGGCGGTGAAGGCCGGGCTGAACGATGTGACGGCGCGCGCGGTGGCCGACCGCGAGTCGATCTGGAACACCATCGTGGACGTGGCCGACGAGATCGACGCCTCGCTCATCGTGACCGGTTCGCGAGGTCTGGCGGGGGTGCGCTCGGTGCTGCTGGGCAGCGTGTCCAACCACGTGCTGCACCACGCGCACCGCCCGACGCTGATCGTGCCGCCGACGAAGAACAAGGACTAGCAGGCGGCGCAGTTGGAGGCCGGGGAGAGCCGGGTGTCGATGCGCCTGGCTCCCGGCCCTTCGTCGCCGAGGCGGTCGAAGGGGTTGGCCAGGACGCACCGGTCGAGTGACAGGCACCCGCAGCCGATGCAGTCGGTCAGGTCGTCGCGCAGCCGTTGAAGCTGCTCGATGCGGTCGTCGAGTTCGGTGCGCCACGCGGCGGAGAGCTTGGCCCAGTCCTCGCGGTTGGGCGTGCGCTCCTCGGGGAGTTCGGCGAGGGCGTCCTTGATGGTCTTGAGCGGGATGCCGATGCGCTGGGCGAGCCTGATGAAGGCGACCCTGCGCAGGGTGTCGCGCGAGTAGCGGCGCTGGTTGCCGGTGGTGCGGCGGCTGTCGATCAGGCCTTTGGTCTCGTAGAAGTGCAGCGCGGAGACGGCCACACCGCTGCGCTCGGACAGCTGGCCTACGGTGAGCTCCTTGGAGTTCCACGGCGCCTTGCTCATCTGCGCAGCCTATGTCACCTGCGTCGGGCGATCGAAGAGGGTCTCCAGCACGACGATGGTCTGGGTGCCGGTGACGCCGTCGATGTCGAAGATCTCGCGCAGCACCTCCTGGAGTTGCTCGGTGCCGGCCGTACGGACCTTGACCAGGACGGAGGCGGGACCGGCGATGATGTGGGCCTCCTCGACGCCGTCGATGGCCTTGAGCGGCTCGGTCGTGCCGCCCATCCACACGCTGCCGTCCACCAGGACGTACGCGAGCACGCCCCGTCCGGTGGCGACCGGGTCCACGTCGACGGTGGTGCGCCGGATGACGCCGCGTTCGCGCAGTTTGCGGACCCGTTCGTGGGCGGCGCCGCTGGACAGTCCTACTGCCTTGCCGAGCGCGGCGTACGAACGCGTGGCGTCCTCTTGGAGCTGACCGACCAGCATCCTGTCAATGTTGTCCACAACAGGATGGTAGTCGGCCATGGCCTTCCGTTGCCGGATGAGGTTTGCTTCTGCTATGACGACCGTGATTCCCACCGAGTTCGAGCCGTTCGACCCGCGCGCCGCCGAGATCCGCGGGGACCTGTGGACGGAGGTGCTTCACACCGGTACCCGCTGGGCCGAGGGCCCGGTGTACTTCCCGGCCGGACGTTTCCTGGTCTGGAGCGACATCCCCAACGACCGCCTGCTGCGCTGGGACGAGATGACCGGCCACGTCGGCCCCTTCCGCCAGCCGGCCGACTACGTCAACGGCAACACCCTCGACCGGGTCGGGCGGCTGATCTCCTGCGAGCAGGGCACCCGCCGGGTCACCCGGACCGAGGCCGACGGTCGCGTCACCGTGATCGCCGACCGGTGGAAGGGCAAGCGGCTCAACAGCCCCAACGACGTGGTCGTGCGCTCCGACGGCTCGATCTGGTTCACCGACCCGCCGTACGGCATCATCAGCGACTACGAGGGCCATCGGGCCGAGCAGGAGATCGACGGCTGTCACGTCTACCGCGTGGACCCGAGCACGGCCGAGGTACGCGTCGTGGCCGGCGACTTCGAGCGTCCCAACGGCCTGGCGTTCTCCACCGACGAGAAGCAGCTGTACGTCGCCGACACCCAGGCCAACCACATCCGCCTGTTCGACGTGCACGAGGACGGCCGGCTGACCGGCGGGAAGGTCTTCGCCGACACCGAGCACGGCAGCTTCGACGGCCTGCGCCTGGACGACACCGGCCGGGTCTGGGCGGCCTGCGGCAAGGCGGTCAACTGCTACGACCCCGACGGCACCCTGCTGGGCCGCCTGAAGTTCCCCGAGCAGGTGGCGAACCTGGTCTTCGGCGGCCCCAAGCGCAACCGCCTGTTCATCACCGCCACCTCGTCGCTCTACTCGATCCTGTCCGGCGTACGCGGCGCCCGCCCGGTCTGGGGCTGACCTACTCCCACCGGAACAGCCGTACGGCCAGCCCGCCGAACACCAGCAGCCCACCGGCCATGACGGCCAGGTGCGGCAGCTGGGGCGCGTTGCCCGCCCAGGTGTCGCGCAGGGCCTGGGCGAACGGCCCGGCCACGGAGAAGTCGCCGATCGTGCGCAGGACCGGGGACATGAGCTCGCGCGGGATCCACATGCCGGCGACGAACATCAGCGGGAACATGATCACCGATCCGACCGGTGCCGCGACCTTGCTGTTGGTCAGGATCGCCGCCACCACCAGGCCCATGGCCAGGAGCGCCGCCGTACCGAGGAGATAGACGAGGGCGAAGGCGACGGGGGCGCGCGGCGGGACGGTGCCGAGCACGAGACGGGCGCAGACGATGAGCAGCAGCGTGGACAGGGCGGCGATCGCGAGGTTGATGACGAGCTGGGCGGCCAGCACGCGGGCCGGGTGTACGGGCGTGGTCGACATCCTGCGCAGCACGCCGCGCTCGCGGTAGGCGGTCAGGGTCGTGGGCAGCACGGTGAAGGCCAGCGTGAGCAGCGCGAGCATGGTCATCATGGCCGGCATCTGGGTGTCGTTGAGCGACTGGCCGCCCAGCTCGGGCTTGATCTCGGAGAAGCCCGGCATGCTGCCCAGCACGAGCAGCAACGCCAGCGGCAGCCCGGCGGTGAACGCGATGCCCGGCCATTCGCGCAGCTGGAGCTTGGTCTCGACGGCGAGGATCTTCATCATGGGATGAGCTTCTTTCCGGTGATGGCGAGGAAGGCGTCGTCCAGGTTGGCCTGCTCGATGCGCAGGTCGGTGGGGACGATCTGGTGTTCGGCCAGCGCCAGCGTGACGGCGGGCGCGAGATTGCCGGAGCCCCTGACGACGAGCCGGGCGCCGCTGCGCTCGACCGCGCGCACCTCGGGCAGGGCGAGCAGGATCGCCTCGTCGACGGGGGAGGAGGGCCGGAAACTGACCTCCTGCTCGTCGTCCACGGCCGCGACCAGCCCGGCGGGGGTGTCGACGGCGGCCACCCGGCCTCCGTCGATGAGGGCGACGCGGTCGCAGAGCCGTTCGGCCTCCTCCATGAAGTGGGTGACCAGCAGGACCGTCACGCCGTCGGCGCGGATGCGCTCCACGAGCTCCCACACGTCGCGCCGCGCCTGCGGGTCGAGTCCGGTGGTCAGCTCGTCCAGTACGGCCACGCGCGGCCGCCCGACCAGCGCCAGCGCCACCGAGAGCCGTTGCCGCTGGCCGCCGGAGAGCTTGGCGAACATGGCGTTCCGCTTGGCGGTCAGGCCGACCAGGTCGAGGAGTTCAGGCCAGTCGGCGGGATCGGGGTAGAAGGAGGCGTACAGGTCCATGGCCTCCCAGACCTTGATGCGGTCGGGCAGCTGGGAGCTCTGGAGCTGGGCGCCGAGGATGCGGCGCAGCCGGTCCCGGTCGCGGCCGGGGTCGACGCCGGCCACGCTGATCTGGCCGCCGTCGCGGCGGCGCAGGCCGGAGACGCACTCGACGGTGGTGGTCTTGCCGGCTCCGTTGGGCCCGAGGATGCCGAAGATCTCGCCCTCCTCGACGGAGAACGAGACGTCCTCGACGGCCACATGGTCTTTGTAGCTCTTGCGGAGGTTGGTGACTTCGATCAGGTCCATGCCTCAGACGCTAGAAACACCTGTTACGCGGGGGAATCGCGCTAGCTCCCAGGCAAGGGTGTACTTAGATGCAGTGTCTGATTCGCCGGGTTCCTGCACACTGAAGGGCATGAGATTCGGTCGCGCGATGCTGCTGCTCGCCATGGCGTTCGTCGAGGTCGGCATCCTGCTGGTCGCGTTGCCGATGCTCACGCTGGCCTTCGCGTTCGGCATGGTGTTCCTGTATCCGCCGCAGGTCATGATGGTCCGGTGGGCGGCCGAGCTGACCCGGCGCTGGGCCCGGGAGTGGGCCGGGGTCGAGATCGCCCCGCCGTACCTGCCGAAGCCGCCGCCGGTGCAGCCGCAGCCGGACGGCTGGTACCGCCACGACCGCACGCTCTACAAGACGCCGCGGGTGCCCGAGTGGAGCAACCGCTGGAAGTGGCTGATCAGCGACACGGCCTCCTGGCGGGACTCGCTGTGGCTGCTGTGGGACCCGATGGTCAAGATCACGCTCGCGCCGCTGCTCATCCTCCTGCCGCGCGTGGGGGTCAGGTTGTACGCCCTGTGGGCGCGCGCCCTGCTGGCGCCCACCGCGGCGAGCCTGCTGGCGGGGCGCGTACGTCACCTGGACAGGGTGCGCAATCTGGCCAACGACACCCAGGCCGCCGAGATGCGCAGGATCGAGCGGGACCTGCACGACGGCACCCAGGCCAGGCTGGTGGCGCTCGGCATGACGATCGGCGCCGTCGAGGAGCTCATCGAGAAGGACCCGAAGGCCGCCAAGGCCCTGCTGGCCAAGGCCCGCGACGCCTCGGCCGACACGCTGACCGAGCTGCGCCGCGTGGTGCGCGGCATCCATCCGCCCGTGCTGGCCGAGCGGGGGATCGGCGACGCCGTACGGGCGATGGCGATGGACAGCCCGCTGCGGGTCGAGGTCGACGTGGACCTGCCGCACCGTCCTGAGGCGCCGGTGGAGGCGGCCGCGTACTTCGCCGTCAGCGAGCTGCTGTCGAACGCCGCCCGCCACGGTCGGGCCGAGCGCGCCCGCGTCGACATCAGCCAGCACGACGGCGACCTGCGCATCACCGTCGAGGACGACGGCCTGGGCGGCGCCGACCCCGCCAAGGGCAGCGGCCTGGCCGGGATCGAACGCCGGCTGGCCGCCTTCGACGGCGTCCTCGCCCTGCACAGCCCGCCCGGCGGCCCCACCACGGTCACGATGGAGCTGCCGCGGTCGCTGCCCGAGAAGGGGTCGTCCGGCGCGGTGCCCAAGATGCCGCTGTGGAAGACCTGCGTGGTCGTCTTCCTGTGGCTGACCGCCTGGTGCCCGTTCTTCCCGCAGGGCATGGTGGCCGCCATCTTCAAGGTCTTCTCCATCGACGAGAAGGCCTGGTTCCTCGCCCTCTACCTGCCGGAGCCGTGGCAGTGGCCGGTCATCGCGCTGATGATGCTGGTCGGCGGCACCATGTACGCGGCGGCCGTCCTGATCCCCGCGACCCATTCCCAGAAGAGCCAGTGGGCCCCGCCCCGCCTATCATTCAACCGATGCTGAACCGCGTTCTCATAGCAGAAGACCTGTACCTGCTCCGCGATGGTCTCGTCCGCCTCCTGCAGGCGCACGACTTCACCGTCGTGGGCGCGGTGGAGACCGGTCCCGAGCTGCTGAAGGCCCTGATCGAGCTGCGCCCCGACGTCTCCGTCGTGGACGTACGGCTGCCGCCCACCCTCACCGACGAGGGGCTCAAGGCCTCCCTGGAGGCGCGCAGGAAGATCCCGGGCCTGCCGATCCTGGTGCTGTCCCAGCACGTGGAGCAGCTCTACGCCCGCGAACTCCTGGCCGACGGCACCGGCGGCATCGGCTACCTGCTGAAGGACCGCGTCTTCAACGCCGACCAGTTCGTCGACGCGGTACGCCGGGTGGCGGCCGGCGGCACCGCCATGGACCCCGAGGTCATCTCCAAGCTGCTGGCCAGCAACGCCCGCAACGAACCCCTGGCCGCCCTCACCCCGCGCGAACGCGAGGTCCTGGAGGTCATGGCCGAGGGACGTTCCAACGCGGCGATCGCGCAGCGGCTCTACCTGAGCGAGAGCGCGGTGGCCAAGCACACGGCCAACATCTTCGCCAAGCTCGACCTGGCGCCGTCGGACGACGACAACCGCCGGGTGCTGGCCGTCCTCACCTATCTCAACAGCCGGTGACGGTCTCAACAGCCGGTGACGGTCTCAACAGCCGGTGAAGGGATGCTTTGTCGGTGGCACCGGATACCTTCATAGAAGGCAGGTGACACGAAAGGGTAGATCAGGTGAAATTCCGGGTTAGCCGTGATGTGCTGGCAGACGCGGTGGCGTGGGCGGCCAGGGTGTTGCCCAGCCGGCCTGTCGTGCCCGTGCTGTCCGGGCTGCTGATCGAGGCGAGCGACGAGCTGAGCCTGGCGGCGTTCGACTACGACGTCTCCGCCCAGGCCAGGGTCGAGGCCGACGTGGCCGAGCCCGGCAAGGTGCTCATCCCCGGCCGCCTCCTGGCAGAGATCAGCCGCAGCCTGCCCGCCGAGGACGTCCAGATCGTGACGGAGGGCGCCGAAGCCATCCTGACCTGCGGCAGCGCCGAGTTCGGCCTGATCACGATGCCCGTCGACGACTTCCCGACCCTGCCCACGATGCCGCCGGGCATCGGCGCCATCGGCGGGGGCGTGTTCGCCAGCGCGGTGACGCAGGTGGCGCCCGCCTCCAGCCGCGACGACACGCTGCCCATGCTGACCGGCATCCGCGTCGACATCGAGGGCGAGAACGTCGCGATGGCAGCGACCGACCGCTACCGCATCGCCGCCCGTGACTTCACCTGGCGCCCGGCCCGGCCCGACGTGGCGGTCTCCGCCATGGTGCCCGCGAAGGTGCTGGTCGAGGTGGCCAAGTCGCTGCGCGGCGGCGAGGTGCTGATCGCGATGGGCGACGGCGTGGCGGGCTTCGAGAGCGTGGGCCGCAGCACGACGGTCCGGCTGCTCGACGAGCAGTTCATCGACTACCGCACCCGCCTGACCGCCGACTGGTCCATCCGCGCCGACGTCCGGGTGACGCCGTTCGTGGAGGCGATCAAGCGCGTGGCGCTGGTGGCGGAGCGCAACACGGCGATCAGGCTGACGTTCAGCAAGAACCAGGTGCTGATCCAGGCGGGCGGCGGCGACATCGGCCGCGGCACCGAGATCGTCGAATGCGAACTGCACGGCGGCGACGAGATCCAGATGGCGTTCCAGTCGCACTTCCTGCTCGACGGCCTGACCGGGGTGGAGACGGAGCTGGCCCGTATCAACATGGAATCCTCCACGCGCCCGGCCCTCATCCAAGACGTTCCCGGCGACGCGGCCCCCGACTTCCGCTACCTCGTGATGTCCCTGCGCCAGGGGTGACGTCTCTTTTTCCGTTGCGGCTCTCTATCCGTTACGGCGAAGCCGCCCCCACACCACCCGCCGCCGTGCCCTGGCGCAGATCGGGGGGATCGCTTCTCACGTCGGACACATGCCCCACCGCAACGGCCCATCGATAACCACGATCCCGAGCCCCCAATCCCAGGGCCACGGAGCACCCTGAGCCCGAGCTCTCATGCTTCCGGCTGCCCACGAGCCCTTGACCTCTGGGTTTCGCGCCTCCGACCAGCCTCCGACCAGCCTCCGACCAGCCTGCGGCGTGGCGGTTCAGATGACCGTGCGAATCCGGCGGTCTGGCGTCAGGTGGTGAGGGATTGGAAGACGCGTTTGAAGGTTGCCCATTCGGCGGCTCCCACCTTGGCCGCGTGGCGGCGTTCTATCTGTTCTGCCAGGGCGTCAGCCTTCACCATCTGGTCCAGGCCGAGTTCCGTGGGCACGATCAGCTTGGCCCGCCGGTCCTTCGGGTCGGGACGGCGTTCCACGTATCCCAGCTCCACCAACTCGTCCACCAGCGTGCCGATGACCTGTTTGTGCTGCCCCGACTGGGCTGAAAGGTCGGTGGCGCGGCTGCCTTCGGGGTCCAGGTAGGCGAGGATGGCGCCGTGCCGGGGCCGGATGCGGCTGTGGCCCTGGTTGGCGATGGTGGAGAACAGCTCCCGCTGGAAGGCGAACAACGTCCGGCTGGCGAGGATCCCCAGGTCGGGGTCGATCTTCTTGCGCTCGCTGCGCCGCACGGCGACCTCCATATAGTCACTAATCTTGACTATCAAAAATCCTTACTATACTTTAGCCGCATGACGACAACCGTGGAACTCACCCGTTTCAAGGCGGCGAGGACCGACGAGCTCCTGGCCGCGCGTCCCGCCATGCTGGCCGACTTCGCGAAGGACCGCGCGGGGTTCCTGAACGCCCGCCTGGTGCGCCTGCCCGGCGACGAATGGCTGGACGTCGTCGAATGGCGCTCGCCCGCGGACTTCGCCGCCTCACGGGAGAAGGGCGCCAACCTGCCGGGGATCGCGGCCTTCTTCGCCGCGATCGACGCCCTGGTGGTGGCCGAGGAGGGCACTCGTGAGGACTGATCAGCTCTCGTCGGTGAGGGCGATGAGGATGTGCTCCATGCACGCGTGCCCGGCCCGCTCCGCCGCGGCGGCGTCGCCGGCGGCGATGGCGCGGGCGATCGCGTCGTGCGGGATGTAGCTCTTGTTGAGCGAGGTGCCCGCGGCGGTGATGCTGGCCCGCAGCGCGGCCGAGAAGTCCTCGTAGAGGTCGATGAGCACCAGGTTGTGCGTGGCATGCGCGACGGCCATGTGGAAGGCCAGGTCGGCCTCCACGAACGCGTCGGGGTCGTCGGCCTCCCAGGCGCGGTCGCGCTCGGCCAGACGGCTCTCGATGTTGAGGATGTCGGCGTCGGTGCGGCGGGTGGCGGCCAGGCGGGCCGACTCGACCTCCAGCGCGCGGCGCACTTCGAGGATCTCCAGCTGTTCCGCCTGACGCAGCCGGCGCAGCATGGCCCCGGACAGCTCGCTGGTGGCCCGTACGTACGTGCCGTCGCCCTGGCGGCAGTCGAGCAGGCCGGCGTGAGTGAGCGCGCGTACGGCTTCCCTGACCGTGTTGCGACCGACCCCGAGCTGCTCGGCCAGAACGGTCTCGGTCGGGATCTTGCCGTTCAACGGCCACGACCCTGACGTGATCTGCTCCTTGAGCTGATCGATCACCTGGTCCACGAGCGATGCCCGCTGTGCCGTACGCAGACTCACAGTCTGCCTCCTCCGGGGAAACCAATCATCCTATGAGTCAATGACTGGTAGACCCTAATTATTCCTGCCTGAGAGGCGCAAGTCTAAGCCTGCCGGGCAGGTGCCATCACCAGGGCCTCCACCGATAGGCCCTGGTCAGCGGAGTCGGCTAACTGCTGCCGTGCTTGATCTGGGCGTCGGTTGTAACCCCCGCCATGAACGAGCGTACGCCTGCCGCTTCGAGCGCCCTGCGGTAGGCCGCCGTCTGCCGGTCGGGCGCGTTCGCCTCGCCGTAGAGATCACCGAGCTCACGCCAGGAACGCGCGGCCTGCCGGTCGGAGCCGTACATCGGACGGCCGAGCCCGGCGAGCACGTCGCGGGCGGCGTCCAGGTGCGCGGAGGCGTCGGCGCCCAGCCCCATCGAGACCTTGGCGATCACCAGGTGCGCCTCGGCCTTGATCGGTGAGCTCGCGAGCAGGTCGATCGCGGCTCCGGCCAGCTCGCCCGCCTTGGTGGGCTCGCCGGCGCGCAGGCGTACCTGAGCGTGGGCGACCAGGCTCTCGCCGTGCTCGGCGGCCGTGCCGGGCAGCCCGGCGAAGACGGTCGTCGCGGCGGCGGCGAGTACCTCGGCCTCGTCGATCGAAGACGTTTCCAGCTTCGCCCACCGCATGGCGGTGACGGCGAGCTGGCGCCCGATCCGGCCGGTGCGACCGGCCATGATGGCATCGTCGGCCAGGCGGACCGCCAGAGCGGAGTCCTCGCCCGCGGCCGCGGCGATGCTCGCCTGCCACAGTGCGTGGATCTCTCCGGAACGGTCCACAACGCGCGGTACGCCACTTACGTCCAGAACCTGCTTGACGAAGGTGATCGCCGCCGAGTCGCCCTCCCCCTGCGTCTCGATCAGCGCCGCGGCGAGGTCCACCGCGAGCTCACCCTGCATGATCGCCAGCCTGGACGCCTGTGCGAGCGCGTTCGCGGCCAGGTCGCGTGCCCTGAGCCGGTCGCCGGCCCGCTGGTAGCAGCGGCTCAGCGCGACGGTCAGCGGCAGGTCGGCCAGGCGCTCGGGGTGGGCGGCGGCCTCGCGGCGCAGCCGTTCGAACGCCTCGACGGCCTGCCCGAGGCGGCCCTGTGCTTCGAGTGCGCGCGCACGGCCGAAGCGGGCCTGCGCGGTGAGCATCGCGTTTTCCTCGTCCGCGGCCTTCACGATCTCGGTGAAGCGCTCGGCTGCCGTGGCCGCGTCGCCGTGCTGCAGCTCCAGCTCGGCGTGTCTCAGCCCGAGCTCGGTGTCGATGCGCTGCCGTGGCTCGATGCCGTGCAGAAGGAATTCGGTGGTGCAGCCCAGCCGTTCGGCGAGGAGGCGGGCTACGACAGGAGTCGGCGTGCGCTTGCCTGACTCGATGAGTGAGACGTAACTGTCCGACAGGTCGGGCCCGGCCAGCTGGGCTTGGGACATCCGCCTGTTCAGCCGCAGTCCTCGGACGCGGTCACCGATGGTTCCCTGACTCGGCATCTCATCTCTCAAGGCGGGGAAGGGTCAACAACACGCAAATGATTGCATGAAGTAGCCGAATCGGGTATCCCCGCCTGAAGAATTCCCTACGTGGAGATTAATCGTCGCCGTCGTCCTTGCTGGGGAAAAGCATCTGGCAGACCTCCAGATACAGGGTCTCGGGGTAGGGAATGTACTCCACGTTGGACAGGGCCTGGTCCTGGCCCGCCGACTCGAGGATGAACTCCCCGTAACCGAGCATGCGCCCGAGCAGCGACCGCTGGAAGCTCATGTCCGTGACCTTCTGCAGCGGCATCATCGCGACCTTACGGGTGATCAGACCCGTGGTCAGCAGCATCCGCTTCGAGGTCACCACAAAGTAGTCAACCGACCACTCCGCGACTTTCCATACAAAACGGATCAAGAGCAGCAGCCAGAGCCACCAGACGACGACGAGGGCCGTGCCGCCCCCCTTGTCGCCGAAGAACTTGCTCAGCAGCCCGGCGATGATCAGGCCGCCGAAGACCTCGGCGACCGGACGGAGCAGCACGGCTGGGTGACGCCGCACCATGATGACCTGGTGTTCGTGGGGGAGTAGGTAGCGGTTGACCGACGACGGAGCAGAGTCCCCGTGGGTCACAAGTCTCATGCGAGGCTGTTCACAAATTGAGCCAGCGAGTCGGCCGCGTTGAAGACCGTGTCGAACGCCCCTCTGACCGCGTCAGCGGCGTCCGCTGGTCGCGCGAACAGGTAGTACGCAACGAATGCGATACCACCGTAGGTGAGGACTTTTTTGACCTGCACTGTCGCCTCCGTACCACTTACCCACTACACCCGCCGTATACGTTACCCACTACCTAGCCGGGGTAAAGCGCAACTGCGCCGGATAGTTGTGATCTTCTTAGCCGCGCTCGCTGGCCACGAGCGCGAGGACGTGAAGGTGCTTACGCGCGATCCGCTCGACAAGGCCCGCATGGGCGTAGCCGGTCACCTCGAGCGCACCGTAATGAGCGGCTTCGACGCAGCGTGTGACCGTGGTCGCGGAGTGGACGCCGGCGAACTCGTCGCGCAGCGCCGTCTCGACGTCCGCGTACGGACTCGGATCGGCTTCGGTGCGATCGCTCATCGTGCTCCCTCACGCCCGCATCCCGGAAAATGGGACGGCTTCCTTACTCTTCGTACCCACACAAACACAGTATGTAACGAAGAGCAGGTCCATGGAGAGGGAAAGAGGTTCTCAGACCACGCCGTAGAGACGGTCGCCGGCGTCCCCGAGGCCGGGCACGATGTAGCCGTTCTCGTTCAGACGCTCGTCAAGGGCGGCCGTAACCACGCGGATGGGCTTGCCGGAATTGGCGAACACCTTGTCCATGTGCGCCAGGCCCTCCGGCGCCGCCAGGAGGCAGAGCGCCGTCACGTCGACCGCGCCCCGGTCGAACAGGAACTGGATCGCCGCCGCCAGCGTGCCGCCGGTGGCCAGCATCGGGTCCACGACGTAGCACTGCCGTCCCGACAGGTCGTCGGGCAGCCGGGTGGCGTAGGTCTCCGCCTGGAGCGTCGACTCGTTGCGGATCATGCCGAGGAAACCGACCTCCGCCGTGGGCAGCAGCCGCGTCATGCCCTCCAGCATGCCGAGCCCGGCCCGCAGGATCGGGACCACCAGCGGGTACGGCCGCGCCAGCCGTACACCATGGGCCTCGGCGACGGGCGTCTGGACCGTGACGTCGTTGACCCGGACGTCACGGGTGGCCTCGTACGCCAGCAGAGTCACCAGTTCGTCCGCGAGCCTGCGGAACGTCGGCGAGTCGGTGCGGACATCCCGCAGCGCGGTGAGCTTGTGCGCCACCAATGGATGATCGACGACGAGGGTTTCCATAAGGGACAACGCTATCTTGTGTGGAACGTACCGGCACGTCGCGGAACTGGTTTTGATCACAATTTGGTCGGAGCCACCCACAGCGGGTAGGCACGTCTGGAACGATTGGGTGCCCTACTAGTGGCCGTCAGGTCAGGGATCGGGTGGATGGACGATGGCAGACGAAGACGCCCTTGATTTTGCCGTCGTGATCTATCGCGAAGACGGCTGCTGGGACGCCGAACTACTTCCAATCGGGCTCACCTCCGACCTGCACGGCCTGATCCACGCGCTCCGCCAGCAGCCGAGCGAGAGCGGCACGATTGGCCTGGTCGCCGTTGGGGATGAGTTCTTCGTGGCGTTGCGCGTTCTCGGAGAGCGGGTCGAGGTCTTCCTGTCCGACATCGCCGCCTCCTGGGATTTCCCGCTCGCCCAGCAGGTCCTCGAATACATCGACGTCCCGATCCCCGACGAGGATGAGCTCGACGAGATCCTCCAGGACGAGGACACGGTGCTGCCCGCGGGCGACCTGTCGATCTTCGCCGACCTCGGACTCGACGAGATGGAGCTGGGCATCCTGTCCGGCGACATCGACCTGCTGCCCGAGGACGTCCTGTCCAGCATCGCCGGGCGACTCGGATTCTCCGAGCCGTTCGAGCGCGCCATCGAATCGGTCTTCGGCTGACTCACGGGAGTTCGGGATGGCCTCTAACACCTTCTCTGCGGCTTTCGTCAGGACTGAGAACGGCTGGAGCGGTGCCGAGGTCGACCTCAGCGCGGCCGAGTTCGTCGACGATCTCGGCGACGCCGTTCAGGAGAGTCTGGGCCTGGTCGGCGACGAGCTGGCGCTGCTGTGCGTCGAGGTCGAGGACGAGTGGTTCGCCATCGCCCGCTACACGGGCGAGGAGGAGCCGCGCGTCTTCCTGTCCGACGCGCACGCCAGCCTGACCGACACACTCGGCGAGCTGTTCGCCGAGTTCGCCGGGGTCGCGCCCGACAAGGAGGGCAACGGACTCGGCGTGAAGCCGTCCGGCGACTTCGAGCTGCTGAGCGACCTCGGCGTCAGCTCCGAGGAACTCCTGGAGCTCAGCATGGAGGAGGGCGTGCTGCCCGCCGACGTCCTGTCGGTCATCGCCGAGCGCCTGGCCTTCGCCGACGAGCTGGACCGCCTGCGTTGACCCACGCGGCCGCGATGCGCCTGGCGCTCCAGGAGGCCCGGCTGGCCGGAGCGCGCGGCGAGGTCCCCGTCGGCGCCGTGATCCTCTCCGCCGACGGCGAGGTCCTGTCCCGCGCGGGCAACGACCGCGAGGCGAGCGCCGACCCCACCGCCCACGCCGAGATCCTCGCCGTACGGCAGGCCGCCACGGCACGCGGCGCCTGGCGCCTGATCGGCTGCACCCTCGTGGTCACCCTGGAGCCGTGCACGATGTGCGCGGGAGCCGCCGTGCTGGCCCGGGTGGACCGGATCGTGTACGGCGCGGTGGACCCGAAGGGCGGCGCCGTCGGCTCGCTGTGGGACGTCGTCAGGGACCGCCGGCTCAATCACCGCCCGGAGGTCGTCATGGGCGTGCTCGCCGATGAGTGTTCCGCGGTACTTAAGGAGTTCTTCGCCACTCGGCGGATCCGGTAAGCTCGTCGGCGGTGGTGTCGCCTAGTGGCCGAGGGCGCACGCCTCGAAAGCGTGTGATGGGGCAACTCATCCGTGGGTTCAAATCCCACCACCACCGCCTGGCACGAGAGCCGCCGACCCGGACAGGGCCGGCGGCTCTTCGCGTTTCTCATGACCGTCCGCGATGGCGTGTGATCAAATGGGCTGACTTGACTGTTTCTTTACCGGGGGTTTTCCGTGAAACGTCTGATCGCGCTCGTCTCCGGCCTGGCCCTGGCCGGGACGCTGGTCACTCCACCGGCCCAGGCGGCGGCCGCCGCGCCGGTGCGGCTGAAGCTCAGTTTCGGGTGGTGCGAGTCGGCCTGCGCGATCCGCATCAAGGTGACCAACAACAGCCGTCGCAACATCGCCTGGGTGGGCGGGACCTGCCGCCTGCACATCAACGGCAGGTACGTCGGCAAGGGCACCATCTACGTGGGCCCGATCAGGCGCGGCCACTCCCGCACCAGCACCTGCAACGTCGTGGACGACCGCCTTGAGGACGCCTGGTACGACTTCGAGGACAACGGCGGCCTCTGGCAGCGCTACGCGAGCGTCAAGGCGAAGCCGTACTACCGCCGCTGAGCGTCAGCTCGCAGGCAGTTCGAGCACCCTGGCGTGCAGGATGGACCGCTGGTGCAGCGCCGCGCGCAGCGCCCGGTGCAGGCCGTCCTCCAGGTAGAGCTCGCCCTGCCACTGGACCACGTGCGGGAACAGGTCGCCGTAGAACGTCGAGTCGGCGGCCAGCAGAGAGTGCAGGTCGAGCATGGCCTTGGTGGTGACCAGCGAGTCGAGCCGGACCTGCCGTGGTGGTATCTGCGCCCACTCGCGGTGCGTCAGACCATGTTCGGGATAAGGACGTCCGTCGCCGACCAACTTAAAGATCACCCATTGATTTTAGGAGAGAATCCGATTTCTTGCGCTCTCCACCGCCGTCGGCCCAGGTCGGCGCGCGTCGCATTCGCCGCGAACACCGGCGGTGTGGCCGCCGGGGAAAGCCCTCAGATCGCTCCGGTGAACGTGTCGCAACGCTTGGGGTCACCGGTCTGGTAGCCGACCGTGAACCACTTCTCGCGCTGCTGCGAGGTGCCGTGGGTGAACGCGTCGGGCGTCACCCGGCCCTGGACCTTGCGCTGGATGCTGTCGTCGCCGACCGCGGCCGCCGCGCTGAGTGCCTGGTCGATGTCGGCCTGGGTGAACGGCTCGCTGTAGAAACCGGTCTTGACCGCGTTGTTCGCCCAGACTCCGGCGTAGCAGTCGGCCTGCAGTTCCAGGCGTACGGCTCCGCTGCTCGCGCCCTGACGGCTGTTGCCGACCCGGTTCATGGTGCCCAGGAGGTTCTGGACGTGGTGACCGTACTCGTGGGCGATGACGTAGGCCTGGGCGAAAGGCCCGCCTTCGGCGCCGTAGTCGCGCTGGAGGGTGTTGAAGAACGTGAGGTCGAGGTAGACCTTGCGGTCGCTGGGGCAGTAGAAGGGGCCCACCGCGGAGTCGGCCGCGCCGCAGGCGGTGTTGACGGCCCGGGAGAAGAGCACCGTCTTGGCCGGTGTGTACGCGCTGCCGCCGCGCGCGGCGAAGGCCTGCTTCCAGTACGTCTGGATGCTGTTGACGATGCCGACGATGCGGCAGTCCTCCGACTGGTCCGCGTCGGCGCCGGTCTTGCAGCGCTCGGCCAGGTTCCCGCTGGGTGTGACGGCCGGTGCGGGCGGTGCCTGCCCGCCGCCCTGCGGCTGCTGCTGGTCGCCGGTGAACGGGGACGGGACGATCTTGAACACGAACAGCGCCGCGATCGCCAGGATGACCAGCAGGCAGCCGCCGCCCTTGCCGCTGATCGGCAGCGACGCGCATCCGGCGGGCATCATGCCCCCGCCGCCGCCCTGCTTGGGGCCGGTCGCTCGGACGTCCTCGATCTCGGACGGGTCGAGCTTCGCGTCATCGTCGAACTGCATGTGAGACGACTTCCCGGGTGGCCGTTCTAATACGCTCCGTAATCGGCCATTTCTGGCACCAGGTTACCCTTGTGGGGTGACAGCTGGTTTGGTGGGAATTGCGCTGGTTTCGCTGGGCATGGTGCTGACGCCCGGCCCTAACATGATCTATCTGGTCTCGCGGTCGATCACCCAAGGCCGGCGGGCCGGCCTCATCTCTCTTACGGGCGTGGCGCTCGGCTTCACCGTCTATCTGACGGCGACCTGCCTGGGACTGACCGCTCTGTTCGCCTACGTGCCCGCCGCCTATACGGCGTTGAAGCTGGCCGGCGCGGCGTACCTGCTGTGGCTGGCCTGGAACACCATCAAGCCGGGCGGCGTCTCCGCGTTCGAGGCCCGTGAGCTGCCCGTCGAGCGGCCGCGCAGGCTCTTCGCCATGGGCCTGCTCACCTGCCTGCTCAATCCCAAGATCGCGATCCTTTATCTCTCGTTGCTTCCGCAGTTCATCGACCCGTCGATGGGACACGTGCTCCTGCAGAGCCTCGCGCTGGGGTCCGTGCAGATCTTCATCGGCACCCTGGTCAACGCGCTGATCGCGCTGTCGGCCGGTGCGCTGGCGGCGTTCCTCGCGACGCACCCGCGCTGGGTGCGCATCCAGCGGTACGTGACCGGCAGCGTCCTCGGCGCCATGGCCGTCCACATGGCCACCGACCGCACCAAGGCGGTCGTCGCCTGAGGCCTAGGGTGATCGCGTGGATGACTTCTGGATGTCGGTCAACAAGCTCGTCGCCGCCGCCGCGGCCTACATCACGGACCCGCGGGGGCAGGTACTCCTGGTCAAGCCCAACTACCGCGACCACTGGAACTTCGCCGGAGGCCTGATCGACGAGGGCGAGCACCCGTCGCAGGCCTGTGCCCGTGAGCTGGAGGAGGAGCTCGGCCTCGTCACCACGCCCGGCAGCCTGCTGGTGACCCAGTGGCTCATGCCGCTGGACACCTGCCCGCTGCCGTCGGTGCACTTCATGTTCGACTGCGGCACCCTCGACCCGGAAACCCCGATCACCCTGCAGGCCGAGGAACTCGACGACTACGGCTTCTTCCCCATGGAAACCGCCGCCGAGCTGCTCCGGCCGCACGCCTTCACCCGCCTGTCCGCCGCGGCCTCAGCGCGCGGCTCCGGCGCCCCGAGCTTCCTGGCGCCGGAGAGCGCCTAGCCGGCCGGGCCTGCGCGCCGGGTCGCCCGCGCGTAGGACCAGACCGTCGCGGTCAGCAGGCCGAGCACGACGATCCCGAGCACGCCGTGGTACCACCGCCAGCCCACGCCCAGCCCGAAGAACCCGTCCGCGATCATGACCACCATGCCCGCCCCGACGCCGAGGAACACGACCCCGAGCACCGCCAGCATCAGCGGCCGCGGCACCCGGCGCCCCACCTTGGTCACCGTGGCCATGACGAGCACGGCGCCGATCAGCCCGTTCGCGGCGGCGAACCACTGGGCCATGGTCACGTTCATCACATCGCGGGCATAGCTCACATACTCCTCGGCGGGCACCACCGGCCCACCGGGGAACCCCAGCTTCCCCTGTGCCGCGAACACCGCCTTGCCGGCGCCGTACCCGAGAAACAAGACGGTCATCGTGTACGCCGGCCAGCGCGCCATCGCCATGCCCCGAACGTAGCCAGGCGGGCCGCCCGATCCCTCCCCCGGACGGGGGAGGCCACTCCCACCCGGAGGGGACGGCGTGGACAGCGCGCCGGTGCGCAGGGCAGGCTAAAGCCGTGACCAGCAGCTCTGACCCGCGCCTGCGCGAACTCGTCCTGCTGCGCCGCGTGCGTGACCGCATCGACCGCGACTACGCGCAACCCCTGGACGTGGAGGCGCTGGCACGCGGCGCGCACATCTCCGCCGGGCACCTCAGCAGGGAGTTCCGCGCCGTCTACGGCGAATCGCCCTACAGCTACCTGATGACCCGGCGCATCGAACGCGCCATGACCCTCCTGCGGCGCGGCGACCTTTCGGTCACCGACGTCTGCTTCGCGGTGGGCTGTTCGTCGCTGGGCACGTTCAGCACCCGGTTCTCCGAACTGGTCGGCATGTCGCCGAGCACCTACCGCCGCCTGGCCGCCAACGACGCCGAAGGCATCCCCGCGTGCGTCGCCAAGCGGATCATGCGACCGATCAGGAATCGAGAAGCGGCCACCGCCCGTGCCGACCTACCGTGAGGTGCATGAACCTCACGATTCACCAGACATTCCTGCCCGCCGACGACCCCGAGAAGTCGCTCGCCTTCTACCGTGACGCGCTGGGTTTCGAGGTGCGCAAGGACGTGGGCTACGAGGGCATGCGCTGGATCACGGTAGGCCCGCCCGGCCAGCCGGAGACCTCGATCGTCCTCGAACCGCCCGGCAGCGACCCGGGCCTCAGCGACGACGAGCGCCGCACGATCGCCGAACTGATGGCCAAGGGCAGCTACGCGGGCATCGTCCTGGCCACCTCGGACCTGACCGCCACCTTCGAACGCGTCCAGGCCGCCGGGGCCGACGTCGTCCAGGAACCCGCCGACCAGCCGTACGGCCTGCGCGACTGCGCCTTCCGCGACCCGGCGGGCAACATGGTCCGCATCAACCAGACCTGAACGCCCGCTCAGCCGTCCCGCCAGGGCTCAACTGAGACCAAAAACAAAAGGGCTCACACCGATGATCTCGGCGCGAGCCCTCTGAGCGAGCGGAGGATAGGGGATTTGAACCCCTGATAGGTTGCCCTATACACGCTTTCCAAGCGTGCGCCCTCGGCCACTAGGCGAATCCTCCGCGGATGAGCTTACCGGACTCCCGGCGGTCTGGAGACCACGATTTCGCTGCAGCAAGCACTGCCGGTTGTGGCTAGACTGTCCAAGGACCCCTCGCGCGGCGTCATCCTGTGAACCTCCCCAGGGCCGGAAGGCAGCAAGGATAAGCGGGCTCTGGCGGGTGTGCGGGGGGTCTCTTCGTTGGGAGCCCCCTGCAGGCGGGATGGTCGCATGAGCCTTGCGCTTTACCGCAAGTACCGCCCCGGGACCTTCGCGGAGGTCAAGGGGCAGGATCACGTCACGGAGCCGTTGCGCCAGGCGTTGCGCATGGGCCGGATCAACCACGCGTACCTGTTCAGCGGGCCGCGCGGGTGCGGCAAGACCTCCAGTGCCCGAATCCTGGCGAGAAGCCTCAACTGCGAGAAGGGTCCGACTCCCGACCCCTGCGGTGAATGCGAGTCCTGCGTGGCGCTGGCCGCCACCGGGCCCGGCCACCTCGACGTGATCGAGATCGACGCCGCCTCCCACGGAGGCGTGGACGACGCGCGCGACCTGCGGGAGAGGGCGTTCTTCGCCCCCGTGTCCGCGCGCTACAAGATCTACATCATCGACGAGGCGCACATGGTGACCCGCGAGGGTTTCAACGCGCTGCTGAAACTCGTCGAAGAGCCGCCCCCGCACCTGAAGTTCATCTTCGCGACGACCGAGCCGGAAAAGGTCATCGGCACGATCAAGTCGCGTACCCACCACTATCCCTTCAGGCTGATGCCGCCCGCGACGCTCCGGGCGCTGCTGGAGGAGATCCTCAGCTCCGAGAACGTCCCCTACGAGCCCACCGCGCTGCCGCTCGTCGTGCGCGCCGGCGCGGGCTCGGCGCGTGACTCGCTGTCGATCCTCGACCAGTTGCTCGCCGGAGCCGAGGACGACGGCATCACCTACGCCAAGGCCGTCTCCCTGCTCGGCTACACCGACGGCGACCTGCTCGACGAGGTCGTCGCCGCCTTCGCCGAACGCGACGGCGCCAAGGTCTTCGGCGCGGTCAACCGCGTCATCGAAGGCGGCCACGACCCGCGCCGCTTCGCCGCCGACCTCCTCGAACGTTTCCGCGACCTGGTCATCCTCGCCAACGTCCCCGAGGCGGCCTCCAGCGGCCTGCTCGACCGCCCCGCCGACGAACTCGAGCGCCTGGTGCTCCAGGCCGCCTCCATGGGCCCGGCCGAGCTCACCCGCGCCGCCGAGATCTTCAACGCGGGCCTCACCGAGATGCGCGGCGCCACCTCGCCGCGGTTGCTGCTGGAGCTCATGTGCGCGCGCGTGCTGCTGCCGGGCGCGACGGCGGGCGAGGAAGCGCTGCTGGCCCGCCTGGAGCGCCTGGAGCGCGGCGGCGTGGTCGCCCAGATGGCCACCCGCCCCTCTCTCTCATCTGGTACGGCAGGCGTCCCCGGTCACGCAGGCGTTGCCGGTCACCCGGTCGCCTCTGGCCAGCCTGGTGGTCAGGCAGGACCCGCTGGTGTGCCCAGCGGCGCGGGAGCGGTGTCCGGCGGTCAGGGCTCCGGTGGGGCAGGTGACGCGGGTGCTGCCGGGGCTGGCTCGGGCGGCCCAGGTGCTCATGGCGCGAGTGGGTCGGTGACTCAGGGTGGTCCCGAGGCGCAAGGTGGACCGGGCGGCGTGAGCGCCGGTGCGGCGGGTGGCGACTGGCCTGAGGCGGTGCGACCCGGCGCCGGTGGTCCGGGCGCGCCCGGTGGTTCCGGCATGTCCGGTGGTTCCGGCATGTCCGGTGGTTCCGGCATGTCCGGTGGTTCGCCGGGCGGGTCTGGCGGATCGACAGGCGGCCCTGGCAGTTCGGCGGGCGGACCCGGCGGACCCGGCGGGTCAGGCGGGTTGGCCGGTGGACATGCAGGTGATGGCGCGGCTGGTGTGACCGCTGGTGGGGCGGGGGTCGGGGATGCCGGGGGTGTGGCGGCCGGGCAAGGGGCTGGTGGGCCTGGGGCGATTCTGTCGCAGTGGCCTGCCGTGCTGGCGGCGCTGAAGCAGCGGAGCATCGTCGTCTGGGCCAACGTCAGCACCAACGCGCAGGTCGTCGGCGTCGAGGGCAACATTGTCACGCTCGGCTTCGCCCAGGTCGGCGCGATGAAGAACTTCACCGGCGGTGGCAAGGACGCCGTCGTCGCCAGCGCGTTGGGCGACGTGCTCGGTGGCAAGTGGCGGGTGGAAGCGGTGGTCGGCGGCTCACCCGCCCCCGGTGGTCGCGGTGGCGCCCCTCAGGGCGGCCGCCCCGGTCCACAGAGCGGGAACCCAGGTCCTCAAGGTGGCAATCCGGGTCAGCAGGGCGGGAACCCAGGTCCGCAAGGGGGCAATCCGGGTCCGCAGGGCGGCAACCCGGGCCAGCAGGGGGGCAATCCGGGTTCGCAGGGGGGCAACTCGCCGAGCTCTCCTGCCACTCAGCAGGGCAACCCTGGCAACCAGCCGGCTTCCGATCAGAGCGCGCAGGGTCAGCCGGGACCCAGCACGCCTGACAACCCGCCCCAGGCGCAGGCCTCAGTAGCCACGGCCGAGGACGCCGCCGGTTCGGCCAGAGCGACCACGGACGAGTCGTGGCCCGATGCGCCGGATGACATGAGCCCGGGTTCGCCGCCGATGCCCGATCCCGGCCAGGCGGCTGTCGCGAAGACCGGTGGTATCGCCGCGGCCCGTTCGGCGGCTCAGGCGGCGGCCCAGTCGGGGCCGCGGGCGCCCAAGCCTCGCCAGGGTGGTGCCTCCGCGTGGCCGGACGCGGTGCCGGGGCGGAGCAAGGGGGCCGACTCCGACGAGGTGGACCCGCTCAACGACGCCGACGCCGACCTCGACGCCGTGGGCGGCATGGCCCTGCTCCAGCGCGAACTCGGCGCCCAGGTCATCGGCGAGATCGACCACACGTAACCGGCCGATCGGCCACACGTCACCGGCTAGGGACCGACCGCGCGTATCCGGCCAATCGGCCATACGTCACCTGTCCGGGATCGACCGCACGTCACCTGGCCAATCCGCCGGTCAGGGGGAGCGTAGGCGGATTCTGGCGGTTATGGCTCGGGGGTCGGTGGTGGGCAGGGTGGTGCTGAGCCGTTCCAGGATCTGCATGTCGTCGCGGCCGTTCGCCGTCTGGGCGTAGATCCACAGGTCTTCAGGGGAGCCGCTGCGGAGCAGGCTCGCGCGTACCTGGACTTCGAGCTCGTCTCGGGCTCGGCGTAGTTCGGGGGACTCTGAGCGTGGCAGCAATGGGCCGGGGTAGGCGCGGGCCACGGCTGAGGGGTCGCCGGAGGCCAGGAGGCTGCGCAGTTCGACGAAGTCGGCTTCCACGGGCGAGGTCAGCCGGTACGGCTTCGCGCCGACGGTGTCCCCGAGCTGGGAGCGGAGCCGGTGGATCTCGGCGCGGATGGTGACCGGGTTGCCGGCGTCGCCGTACAGGTAGAAGCAGAGTTGTTCGGCCGTCAGGCCGCGGGGGTGGAGCGCGAGCAGGGCGAGGATCTCGGCGTGGCGCAACGACAGCGCGATGTGCCGGCCGCCCAGGCGGGCGGTGGGCTGGCCTTCGCCGAGGAAGGTGAGCTGGAGCGTGGGCGGCGCGCTCTCCGTGGTGACGCGCAGGAGGTAGCCGTCGTGGAAGGGTTCGAGGAGTACGGCGCGGCCGCTGGGGAGGACGTAACGGCTGCCCGCGGCGGGGCGGGCGATGCGCTCGCCGAGCAGGCCGCCGGGGTCGCCGGCGATGACCCGGCCGGTGGCGGTGACCAGGATGCCGGCGTGGTCGCGCAGCCCGTCGAAGCGGCGGCGCAGGCGCTCGTCGCGCTCGTACATGCGGACGGTGAGCTGTGACTCGGCGAGCTTGGCGGTGGCGGTCACCAGGGCGACGGTGGCGGGGTGGAGGCTGGGGGCGGTGCCGCTGATGTCGACGATGCCGAGCACCTCGTCGGTGTCGGGGTCGACGATCGGAGCGGCGCTGCAGGACCAGACGTGCAGGACCCGCATCAGGTGTTCTTCGGAGTAGACGTGCACGGGCGTGCGGTCGGCGAGTGCGGTGCCGATGCCGTTGGTGCCCACGCTGCCCTCGGACCACTTGTGCCCGTCGGCGAGGCCCACGCGGTCGCCGCGGCGCATCATCGTGCGGTTGCCATCGCGCCAGAGGATGTTGCCATCACCGTCGGTGATGATGGCGACGTGCCCGCTGGCGTCGGCCATGGTGGTGAGCGTGCCGGCCAGGAGCGGCAGCAGCGGTTGCAGCGGGTGCGACTCGCGCACGTCGTTGATGCGGGACACGTCGTAGACGAGCGGCGCGGCGGTGTTCTCCGGATCGACGCCGGCTTGGATGGATCGCTCCCAGGACGCCGAGATGAGCCGGCGTGGAGCGCCCTCCGGCAAGGTGGCGCCCGTCCATGCGGCTTCATGGGCCCCGCGCAGTTTGCGGGAGTACGCATCGAGACTGGCGTAACTCATCGGCCACTCCAAGTAGTCAACCCCTATGAATCACCCTCGCGGTCAAGGGTTCCCAGCGCAAGCCGTTCGGGGGATTGCGCAGGGTGATTGAACGATCGCAACCTGTGTGCAACGTTGCCGCCGCTAGCGTCCTCCACTGAAACGTCGGCGTGGTGCGGCCGCTCCGGTCGGCGTGCTGGCCGGGTCCCGGACGCTGGAGGGGGGCCGGGACCCGGCCATCAAACGGAAACACCTGCTCTCCGCAGTGCGGGACTGCGCCCAAACACCGTAGGCTCGTGGCAGTCAACGACGCGGAGCCATGAGGAGCGCACGAAGGTGAATCCAGGGGATGTCAACCTGCAGCAGCTGCTGGAGCAGGCACAGCTCATGCAGCAGCAGCTCGCGAGCGCCCAACAGGAGCTCAACGAGGCGCAGGTCGAGGGCTCGGCGGGTGGCGGCATGGTCACCGCCGTGGTCAACGGGGCTCGTGAGCTGCTCGAACTGAAGATCGACCCGGGCGTCATCGACGCCGGCGACGCGCAGGACACCGCGGACACGATCGCGGACCTGGTGATCGCCGCCGTCCGCGACGCCTTCCGCGCGGCCGACGAGCTGCAGCAGGAGAAGCTCGGCCCGCTGGCCCAGGGACTGGGCGGCGGCGGTCTCGGACAGTTGCCGGGGTTCTAGGCCATGTACGAAGGGGTCGTCCAGAACCTGATCGACGAGCTCGGGCTGCTGCCCGGCGTCGGTCCCAAAAGCGCGCAGCGGATCGCCTTCCACCTGCTCGCGGCCGATCCCGCAGACGTGAAGCGGCTGGCGCACGCCTTGCTCGAGGTCAAGGAGAAGGTGCGCTTCTGCAGTACGTGCGGCAACGTCGCCGCGGAGCAAGAGTGCCGAATCTGCCGTGATCCCCGCCGGGACACCCACGTGATCTGCGTGGTGGAGGAGTCCAAGGACGTCGTCGCGATCGAGAAGACGCGCGAGTTCCGCGGCACCTATCACGTGCTGGGCGGCGCGATCAGCCCGATCGACGGGGTGGGTCCCGACGATCTGCGCATCCGTGAGCTCATGACGCGCCTGGCCGACGGCCGGGTGACCGAGCTCATCCTCGCCACCGACCCCAACCTCGAGGGGGAGGCGACGGCGACCTACCTCGCCCGTCTGGTCAAGCCGATGGGCATCAAGGTGACACGACTGGCCAGCGGTCTGCCTGTGGGCGGTGATCTCGAGTACGCCGACGAGGTCACCTTGGGCCGCGCGTTCGAAGGACGGAGGCTGCTGGATGTCTGACCAGTGGAGCGCTCTCGCTGATGAGATCGCTGGACACGCACAGAACTACGTCGACGGCCTGACCAGGGTCGCGGGCGGCGAGGGCGGCGACGGCATCTGGTCGTTGCTGCTGGTCGAGGTGGCGCAGGTGAGCCTCGCGGGCGCGAAGCTGGGGGCCAGCCAGGACGTGATCCTGTCCGGCAACTGGGAGCCGCCGCTGAGCGAGGACCCGGACATCGACGGCGTGCGCACCGCGCTGGCCGAACTGCTGGGCGCGGTCGACGACTACGCCGAGGTGTTCGATCCTTACAAGGACACGGCGGTCACGCCGTACCGGCTCTCGGACGATCTGACCGCGGTCGCGGCCGACCTGATCCACGGGCTGCGGCACTTCGAGGCGGGCCGCCCGCACGAGGCGCTGTGGTGGTGGCAATACTCGTACTTCAACACCTGGGGCAACCACGCGGGCGCGGCCATGCGCGCACTTCAGGCGCTCGCCGCGCACACGCGACTGGACGTGGCGGAAGAGGCCCTGTCCACATAGTCCTGTCCACATAGTGGTCCGGGCCAGCGGTGTCACGGAGGCTCGTCGGTAGACTGGCAGCTCACAGTCCAGACCGGGAGACTCTCGTGGCGCTCGTTGTGCAAAAGTACGGTGGTTCGTCCGTCGCCGACGCGTCCTGCATCAAGCGGGTCGCGCAGCGGATCGTCGCGACGAAAAAAGCCGGCAACGACGTGGTCGTGATCGTTTCTGCCATGGGCGACACGACGGATGAGCTGCTTGACCTGGCCGAGCAGGTGTCGCCGCTGCCGCCGGGCCGCGAGCTCGACATGCTGCTGACCTCGGGCGAGCGCATCTCGATGGCCCTGCTGGCGATGGCGATCGCCAACCTGGGCCATGAGGCGCGCTCGTTCACCGGATCGCAGGCGGGTGTGATCACCACCTCCTCCCACGGCAACGCGCGCATCATCGACGTGACGCCGGGCCGTATCCGGGAGGCGCTCGACCACGGCCGCATCGCGATCGTGGCCGGATTCCAGGGCGTCTCGCAGGACACCAAGGACATCACCACCCTCGGCCGAGGCGGCTCCGACACCACCGCGGTGGCGCTGGCGGCTTCCCTGGAGGCCGACGTCTGCGAGATCTACACCGACGTCGACGGCATCTTCACCGCCGACCCCCGGATCGTGACGGCCGCCAGAAAGATCCCCAAGATCTCCTATGAGGAGATGATGGAGATGGCGGCATGCGGCGCGAAGATCCTGCATCTCCGGTGTGTCGAGTATGCTCGCCGCTTCAACCTGCCGATCCACGTACGCAGCTCCTTCAGCACCAAGGAAGGCACGTGGGTCGTGTCCGACCCTTACACCCCGAACGAAGCGAGTGAAGGAACCGAGATGGAGCAGCCGATCATCTCCGGCGTCGCGCACGACCGGAGCGAGGCCAAGATCACCGTTGTCGGGGTTCCCGACAAGGTCGGCGAGGCTGCCCACATCTTCAAAACCCTGGCCGACGCCGAGATCAACATCGACATGATCGTGCAGAACGTCTCGGCCGCGGCGACGGGCCGTACCGACATCTCCTTCACGCTTCCCACGACGGACGCCTCCACGGCGCTGACGTCGCTGAAGAAGATCCAGGACAAGGTCGGCTTCGAGTCGCTGCTGTTCGATGACCAGATCGGCAAGGTTTCGCTGATCGGGGCGGGCATGCGCTCGCACCCCGGCGTGACCGCGACGTTCTTCGCGGCCCTCGCCGACGCGGGGGTCAACATCGAGATGATCTCCACGTCGGAGATCCGCATCTCGGTGATCGTCGAGCAGGAAGGTGTGGACGCGGCTGTTGCCGCCGCCCACCGGGCGTTCGACCTTGACGCAGACCAGGTGGAAGCAGTGGTGTACGGAGGAAGTGGCAGATGAGCAGGCCTAATCTCGCACTCGTGGGCGCGACGGGTGCGGTTGGCACCGTCATGCGCGACATCGTCTCCAACCGGGCGGACATCTGGGGCGAGATTCGCCTCGTGGCCTCCCCGCGCAGCGCCGGAAAGGTGCTGAAGGTCCGTGGCGAGGACGTCGTCGTCCAGGCGCTGGTGCCCGAGGTCTTCGACGGCATCGACATTGCCATCTTCGACGTGCCCGACGAGGTGTCGGCCGAATGGGTGCCGGTCGCGGCCGAGCGCGGCGCGATCGCGATCGACAAGTCCGGCACGTTCCGCATGCACGCGGACGTCCCGCTCGTCGTCCCCGAGGTGAACCCCCTCGACGCCCGTCAGCGGCCGCGCAACATCATCTCCACCCCCAACTGCACCACGCTGTCGATGATGGCCGCGATGGGCGCCCTGCACGCCGAGTACGGCCTGCAGGAGCTTGTCGTCGCCTCCTACCAGGCGGTGTCCGGCGCGGGGGTGGCGGGTTCGGCCCGTCTCTACGACGAGGTCGAGGCGCTGGCCGGTGACCGCAACGTCGGCCAGGTGGCCGGTGACGTCCGCCAGATCCTCGACAAGAAGCTGCCCGCCGACTCGCCGTTCCCGGCGCCGATCGCGTTCAACGTGGTGCCGTGGGCGGGCTCGCTCAAGGAGGACGGCTGGGCTTCCGAGGAGCTCAAGCTGCGCAACGAGTCCCGCAAGATCCTCGGCATCCCCGAGCTGAAGGTCTCCGCGACCTGCGTGCGGGTGCCGGTGGTCACGACGCACTCGCTGGCGGTGCACGCGCGCTTCGAGCGCCCAGTGACGGTGGCTGACGCGCACCGGGTGCTCACCGCGGCGCCGACGGTGGTGCTGGTGGACGACCCGGCCAACGGTGTGTGGCCGACGCCGCTTGAGGTGGTCGGCACGGATCCCACCTATGTGGGACGGGTCCGGCAGGCGATCGACTTCCCCAACACGCTGGACCTGTTCGTCTGCGGCGACAACCTGCGCAAGGGGGCGGCTCTCAATGCCGCCGAGATCGCTGAGCTGGTTGCTGCTGAGCTCTGATTTTTCGTTACGGCGAGGCCGCCGGATCCGCCTCCGTCCGGCGTGGGTCGCCCCCGGTCATCGGGCGCTTCTCACGTCGGACGTGGTCCTCGCCGTCACAAGGCCCTCTTGACCGGGTTCTACGGCTCCCCGCCGTGCGCGTTGCGCCGGGCTCGGCCGTGTGGGTGCTCGCCGTACCGGCGCCGAAAAGCGGCGGAGGGCAGGTGCCTCGGTCGGTCCGCGTGTGACAAGCGTCGGTGGTTTGGGCACAGGCTGCCCTACTGGCGTCGGGTGCGGTTGGGTGGGCCTGGCCCGGCACGGGACCCTTTTGGGCGGCCTACAGCGCGGTTGGGCGCCTGGCGCGGGTCTGGTGCGTGCCGGCTGCGGGGCCGGGCCTCGGGGTCCTCAGCGGAACAGGATGTCCCAGTGGTCGGACTCCTTGGCGAAGACGGTGCCGTCTGAGGAACGGTACAGGGGCGAGCCGTCGCTGCGGGTGCCCACGCGGGTGTGGCTGGTGGCGATGTGCCGGTCGACGCATGGGCTCAAGGAGATGTCCAGCTTGTAGCCGTGCTCGTGGCTGTAGCGGCCGGGCATGTGGCCCGCCTCGGTGCCGCCGGTCACCATGATCTTGCAGCCGCTGTCCCGCTTCAGCTCGATGATCTTGGCGATCGTGGCCGTGCGGACGGAGTCCAGCGAGGTGCAATACCTCAGCCGCCGGTTGGCGCAGCCGCCCGTCGACTTCCAGCGCAGGCCCGCGTTTCTGAGGCGGCCCACTGCCGTGGTGTGTGAGATGCGTACGGCGGCCTGCCGGGTCTTGACCCGCTTCAGGTCCACCTTGGGGGGGTCGGCCGTCGTGAACCAGTGTCCGGTTTGGATGCCTCCTTCGATCGCGTACGTGCGCGTTACCGGTGGCGGCGACTTCCGTGCTTCTCCTGTCGAAGCAGCGGATGCGGCCGATGCCAATGCGATTATCGAGATCTCAAGGCCGAGGAGTGCGACTACCATCAGCCGCACCTTGCCACGTATCCACATGTCGATGCTCTTTTCGCGGAATAGCCCTCCCGCCAGAAACATCAATCCCACGCTTCACACCAGATGACCCCTTCCTCAGAGCGATCTTTGCCTTGTGGCGGCGATCACCGTGCGGCTTCATGACCTACAGCCGGTCTTGCCCGTAAAGTGACGAGGGTGTCCGAACCCCGAAACCGAGGATCGGAGAGCACCCGAGAGGTCATCGTCGAGACGGCCTTGAGACTGTTTCGGGAGCGCGGCTTCGATGCGACGACGATGCGGGCAATCGCGGCCGAGGCCGGGGTATCCGTAGGTAACGCCTACTACTACTTCGCGAGCAAGGAGGCGTTGATCCAGGCCTACTACGACCGCGCCCAGACGGAGCACGAGGAGGCCTGCCGAGAGCTGCTCGCGACGGAGCGCTCGTTCGCGGCCCGGCTGAGCGGCGTGCTCGGGGAGTGGGTACGCGTCTCGGAGCCGTACCACGAGTTCGCGGTGAAGTTCTTCAAGCACGCGGCGGAGCCGACGAACCCGCTCAGCCCGTTCAGCGCCCAGTCCTCTCCCGCCAGGGAGGCCGGCATCGCGATCTACCGGCAGGTGGTCGAGGGCTCGCGGGACAAGATGGACTCCGAGCTGCGTGAGGAACTGCCCGAGCTGCTGTGGCTGCTGTCGATGGGCATGGTGCTGTTCTGGGTGCACGACACCTCACCGGGGTGCCAGCGCACCTACCGGCTGATCGAGGTGACGGTGCCGCTCGTGGACCGGCTCGTGGGCCTGTCCCATCTGCCCGGACTGCGGGGGATCACGAAGGACTTCATCGGGGCCGTGCATGAGCTGCGGGCTTGATCGGCGTGCCCGAGCACAGCGGGAGCATCGTGGCGGGGAGCGCGCAGGTGGGGCCGGCGTCCTCCGCGGCCACGGCGATCACGGAGGCCAGGAAGGGGATCGCCAGGCCGCCGGTCAGTACTACGGCCGCGAGCAGCCGGGTTCGTCTCACGGGGATGTTTTAGCACGTCAGAGCGCTGGAAGCGGCTAACCGCGATCAAGTGGCGCGTACATACCGGCTGGTTGGTATGGTCGCCCTAACAAGCTGGAGGGTGCGATGACACAGAACTGGGGCATGACGATCCCCTTCTCCGACCGCTCGCTGGCCGCGTCGAAGGAGCTGATCGCCGAACTGCCCGCGCTCGGCTACACCGACGCCTGGTCGGCCGAGGTCAACGGGGCCGACGGGTTCACGCCGCTGGCCATGGCCGGGGAGTGGGCGCCGGGGCTGCGGCTGGGCAGCGCCATCGTCCCGGTCTTCACCCGCGGCCCCGGGCTGCTGGCCATGTCGGCGGCCACGCTGGCCGATCTCGCGCCCGACCGCTTCGTGCTCGGCATCGGGTCGTCCTCTCCGGCCGTCGTGGGGCGGTGGAACGCGGTGGAGTTCGCGCGGCCGTACCAGCGCACCCGGGACACGCTGCGCTTCCTGCGCAAGGCGCTCGCGGGGGAGAAGGTGTCGGAGCGGTACGAGACGTTCGAGGTCAAGGGCTTCAAGCTGGAGCGGGCGCCCCGGGTGGCGCCGAAGATCGTGCTGGCCGCGCTGCGGCCCCGGATGCTGCACCTGGCGGCGAGCGAGGCCGACGGCGCGATCACCAACTGGCTCTCGCCCGATGACGTGCGCAAGGTCCGCGCCGAGCTGGGCGGGGAGACCGAGCTGATCGCCCGGTTGTTCGTCTGCGTGACCGAGGACGCCGACAGGGTGCGCGAGCTGGGGCGCTGGATGCTGGCGGCCTATCTGACCGTGCCCGCGTACGCGGCCTTCCACGACTGGCTGGGGCGCGGCGAGGTGCTGCGGCCGATGCACGAGGCGTGGGCGGCGGGCGACCGGCAGGCCGCGCTCAAGTCCATTCCCGACGAGGTGGTCGACGCGCTGATCGTGCACGGCGACGCCGCGACCTGCCGTGCCAGGATCGGCGAGTACGTCGCCAACGGGCTCGACACCCCCGTGCTCGCTCCGATCCCCGCCGGCGAGGTCTCCATCGACCAGGCGGTACGCGCGCTGGCGCCCAAGAGCTAGCCAAGGGAGCACCTGTGGACGAGATCCTCGGGCTGGACGCGGTCGGGCAGGCGCAGGCCGTACGGGATGGGCGGGTTTCGCCGCGCGAGCTGGCCGAGGCCGCGATCGCGAAGATCGTCAAGCACGACGGTGAGATCGGCGCGGTCGTGCACCGGCGCTTCGAGCGCGCGCTGGCCGAGGCGGACGCGCTGCCCGGCGGCACGCCGTTTCGCGGGGTGCCGATCCTGCTGAAGGATCTCGGCTGGGTGGAGAAGGGCGAGCCGTACAACGCCGGGTCACGCACGCTGGACGGGGTCAGGATCGCCGCGGACGCCTACAGCGTGGCCAAGCTGAAGGCGGCCGGGTTCGTGATCCTCGGCAGGACCAGCACGCCGGAGTTCGGCACCACGATCACCACGGAGCCGGTCGCGTTCGGGCCCACGCGCAACCCCTACGATCCCGGGTACTCGGCGGGCGGCTCCAGCGGCGGCTCAGCGGCTGCGGTGGCGGCCGGGATGGTCGCGGTGGCGTCGGCCAGCGACGGCGGCGGCTCGATCCGCATCCCCGCGTCCCTGTGCGGCCTGGTGGGGCTCAAACCCACCAAAGGCCGCACCAGCTATGGGCCGTCGGGCGGGGAGGGCTGGAGCGGGTTCTCGGTGGCCGGACTGGTCAGCAGGACCGTCCGAGACACCGCCGCCGTGCTCGACCTGATCGCCGGCCTGGAGGAGGGCGACCCCTACACCGCGCCAGCGCTGCCCCGCCCGCTGGCCGACGAGGTGGGCGCCGAACCGGGACGGCTGCGCGTCGGCTTCGTGACCCGCCACCCGCGCGGCGACGTACCCGAGCACGAGGAGCTGACCGCCGCCGTCACCGCCGCCGCGACCTTGCTGGAGTCCCTCGGCCACAAGGTCGAACCCGGCCACCCCGACGAACTCGGCAACCCCGACTTCCCCCAGCACTTCGGCGCCCTCGTCGCCGCGAACGTCGCCGCCGAAGTCCAGAGCGTCGGCGCCTGGCGCGGCCGCCCCGTCTCCCTGGACGAACTCGAACCACGCAACCGCGCCATGGCCGAGACCGGCGCACAGCGCACCGCCGTCGAGCACATCCTCGCCGTCCAGTGGATGGACGGCTTCCGCCGCCGCATGGCCGCCTGGTGGCGCTCCGGCTTCGACGTGCTGGTCGCGCCCTCGCTCGGCGTGCCGCCGTTCCCGCTCGGCTGGCTGCCCCCCGACGACCTCAGCACCGGCTTCGGCCGCACCGCCCACGCCGTCTCCTACACCTCCGCCTTCAACGCCACCGGCCAGCCCAGCATCTCCCTGCCCCTGCACAGGACCGCCGCGGGCCTTCCCGTTGGTGTCCAGCTGGTCGCCGCCACAGGCCGCGAGGACCTTCTCGTACGGCTGGCCGCCCAGATCGAAACCGCCCGCCCCTTCGAGCATCCCGCCATGCGCTGATCGTTAGGAACCAACCTGAGCGGGTAACACGTTATGTCGTGAAGGAGGTGGCGCACCTATGCCTAAAGCAAGCCGCGCGGCAGCGGTCTGGCGTACATATCGCGACGTGAGCGAGCCCGGCTCCCCGGGTCTCATGAAGCGGGTCCGCGCGATCCCGCGCATGATCAGCGCCGTGACCCGGGGTCGGTATCCGGGCATGGGCAAGAGCAAGCTCGCCCTCATGGGGCTCGGCGTGGTCTACCTGATCTCGCCCATCGACGTGATCCCCGACTTCCTCCTGCTCGTCGGCGTGGCCGACGACTTCGGCGTCTTCCTCTGGCTGATGAGCTCTCTGATCGGGGAGAGCGGGCGCTACATCGGCTGGGAGCACAAGGTCATCCAGGGCGCGGCCGTTCCTCCCAACCTTCCGCCTACAGCTCCTCGCGCCTGAGCCACGCTCGCGACGGCAACGGGTGCCCGAACAGCCGGGCGGCGTTGCCGTACGCGACCCTGGCGATGTCGGCCGGCGGGAGCTGGCCGAGGTTCCTGGCCACCGCCTGCTGGGTGTCGGGCCAGGTCGAGTCGGAGTGCGGGTATCCGCTTTCCTGCAGCACGTGGTCGAGGCCTACGGCCAGCCGTACCCCTGACAGGGCGTGGTCGTCGAGCGTGCCGAAGAAGAAGTTGCGGCGCAGGACCTCACTCGGCTTCAGCCCGCCCTCCCACGACGCCTCGCCCGCGACCGGGTGGTCGAGGGCGTAGTCGGCGCGCTCGGCCAGCATCGGCAGCCAGCCCACCCCGCCCTCCACGATGAGCACCCGCAGGTTCGGGAAGCGCAGCGGGATGCCCGACCACAGCCAGTCGGCGCAGGCGAACATGGCACTCGTCGGCATCAGCGTGGTGATCGCCTCGATGGGCGTGTCGGGGGAGGGCACCGGCGACCAGCTGGAGTCCCCGGTGTGCAGGCAGACGACGGTGCCGGTCTCCTCGCACGCGGCGAAGAACGGGTCCCAGTGGTCGGAATGGATCGACGGCAGCCGCAGCCTCGTCGGGAACTCCGGGAACACGACCGCCTTGAACCCGCGGGCGGCGTTGGCCCGGATCTCCTTCGCCGCCACGTCCGGGTCGGGCAGCCACGGGAGCTGAAGCCCGATGATCCGCTCGGGGTAGGTGCCGGCCCAGACGTCGATGTGCCAGTCGTTCCAGGCCTTCACCAGCGCGAGGCCCAGTTCTTGGTCTCTGGTCCGTGCGAACGGCATGCCGGACTGGCCGGCCAGCATGCCGGGGAAGCACAGCGCGCCCCAGATGCCTGCCGTGTCCATGTCCTGGATCCGGGCCTCGATGTCGTGGCAGCCGGGGCGCATGTTCTCGAACCTGACCGGGTCCAGGGTCCACTGCTCGCGTGGCATGCCGGCGCCCACGTCGATGCCGGCGCACGGGTACGTGGCTCCGCCGTAACGCCAGACCTGGTGACCCGCCTCCGTCTCCACGACCTTGGGCGCGACCTCGGTGTACTTCTCCGCCAGCCGGTCCTCGAAGAGGTCGGGCGGCTCGATCAGGTGATCGTCGGCGGAGATGATCACGTAGTCGCGCCGCCTCGGTTCGGGGTCGGGGAGCAGCGGCGTAGTCACGCAGGTAACCGTACGACGACGGCATGACCTCGAACAAGCTGCCAAGCCCCCGTCAACCGCCCCAAACCCCCGCCCTACCGCCGCATTCACCCCCGGAACTCCTTGACAACCAGTCTTGACGCTCTGGTGTTCGGGTGTTTCGTGGCCCTGGAATCCCCTTTGTGGCGTCTGCGGGAGCTGCGGTGGCTGGAGCATCGGCTCTACGGCCGGGCCGATGGGGCTCCGCCCGTGAACCCTGGCGCCGCTGGGAGGCGGAGCGGATCGAGTGGGTTCCGCTCGCAGACGTCCGGCGGCTGATCGGCAAGGGCGACGTCGTCAGTGGCACGAGCGTGGCGGCCTTGCTCTACCTCCTCATGGATTTGTGAGCGGCCGGGCGAGTTCGGCCCAGAAGCGCTCTCCATGTCGGAGGCTGCTTCGACATGGCGCTAGTCGTCAAACGGGCGTGTGAGCCGCTGGGGGTCTCCCGAGCCGCCGGCATCGGTTCGGTTCCGGGACTCGCGGCACCCCGCTGGTGCGGTGAGGAGCCGTGGGTGGTCATCCGGCGACTCGTCACCGCCTGTCCGAACATGTCCGGCAGGTCGCCGGTCTCCAGGTCGCTGCTGGGCGATGGGAGCGCGGGGGCGTCCTGTTGCCCGTCAGGCTCACCCCGTGACTGCCTCACCCTCAGGAACGCGGCCAGGAACCTGCTCTCCAGGACGGGTGGCGGTTTCGTCGCCGGCCCGGGTCACATGTTGCCGATCCAGGCGGGATGCCCGGTCAAGTCTTGGGCGAAAACGTGAGAGTCGGGCCTTGGCCCGACGGGGTGGCGTGTGGAGCGGTAGCGGAGCGCCTTGTCCGGGGCGGGCTCCAACTGCTCAACCACTTGGCTGGGCAGGGGGTGGGGCCTCAAGAAGGACAGTCCGACCGAAGGGAGGCCCTTTGTGCAAGGCCTTGCCTTTGGGGCCCGAGATCGCCTGGAGGGGGTGGGGTGGCGATCCCGGGCCAGGGGGTCCGCTGCTGTGAGGGTGCTGCTCACTGCGGACCCCGGCCCCACCTACCCAGGCGAGATCGGGTCAGTCAGGAGATGGGCGTGCAGTTTG
Organism: Nonomuraea endophytica; assembly: GCF_014203235.1. Classification (GTDB taxonomy): domain Bacteria; phylum Actinomycetota; class Actinomycetes; order Streptosporangiales; family Streptosporangiaceae; genus Nonomuraea; species Nonomuraea endophytica. The sequence goes on from NZ_JACHIN010000001.1 coordinate 1,572,147, forward strand.
GTGATCGTCTTGGGGTCCAGGCCCAGGACGTCTGAGCAGTACGCCTGCAGCGAGCCATGGCGCTGGTCCATCTCTGCCAGGAACAGTTCCATTGCCCCCGCCGGTGCCGCCCCGTACCCGGCCCACATGAGGGCGTCCTTGTTCCTGGTCTGCCAGTCCGCCAGGAAGCGGGGCGTGGCCAAGCCGGTCAGGGCGTAGTCCGCGACGATGTCCGTGGCCGCCACGCCCGCCAGCGACAGCACCAGCGCGGTCAGGATGCCGGTGCGGTCCTTGCCGGCGGCGCAGTGGATGACGACGGGGGCGTTGTCGGCCTCGGCGATGGTCTCGATGGCCGAGCGCAGGAGCGGGACGCCGTCCTCCGACACCTCCAGGTACCGGTCGGCGAGGAAGCGTTCCACCCCGGTCGACGGGTCGAAGGTGGCGAGGTTCCAGGTGCGGCCCTCCACGGGGAGGTTGTGGTAGCGCAGCCCTTCGGTCTCGGGTACGCGCCCGCGCTTCTCGACCTCGGCGGGATGCCGCAGGTCGATGACGGTCCTGACCTTCAGGGCGCGGAACGCGGCGATGTCCGGCCCGGCCAGCCAGCCGAGCGAGTCGGCCCGGTAGAGCCGCTGCCACCGCACACTCCGCCCGTCATGGGCGACATATCCACCGACGTCGCGAAAATTGTGGATATTGGTGAACTCGATATGGCGGGTCACACCTAGAACGTAATCACACCTCGCCCGCGCCGGGAGCCTCCTGCGGATTCCACCCCACACCTCGACGCCGCCGCGAGCCTCGTGCGGGGTCCCGCCTCATGCCTCCACGCCGCCGGGAGCCTCGTGCGGGGTCCGCCCCACACCTCGGCCGCGTACGGGTTCCGCCTCATACCTCGACCGCGTCGGGGGCCTCCTGCTCGGCCTTCCTTTCGGCCACCTCGCGCCGGATCGGCAGGGCCGACCTGATCCTTAGGCGCCCCAAGCCCTGCCCCGCTGCATGGCCGGGGGGTCGAACCTGTCTGCAACCCGCCTCCTGGGAAAACGAGGGGTTCTGTCGGTCGACGTGTAGGTATTGCCTTCGACGCGGCACAGTTCTCTGCCCCGCTGGCTTAAACGCTCCGGCTCACATTCCGAGGGGCTCGTATTCGACCGATTGCCGTGCGTAGACGGTTGAGGTTATCAAGGGGGCGAAAGCGTGAGAGTCGGGCCTTGGCCCGACGGGATGGCGTGCGGAGCGCCTTTGTCCGGGGTGGGGTCCAGCTGCTCAACCACTTGGCTGGGCAACGGGTGGGGCCTCAGTAGACAGCCCGACCGGAGGGAGGACCTTCAGGGGTCGAGCTTCAGCTCGACTGGAGAAACGCCTGGAACCCAGGAACGCGCGAAGCGCGCCCATGTGCAAGCCCTTGCCCTGCAGGTTCATGCCTCGACCGGGACAGGACCCTCCTCGGCGGCCTTTCTATCGGCCACCTCGCGCCGGATCAGCAGGATCCACCCGCCGATCGCCAGCCCAATGAACAACCACCACTGCACCCCATATGCCAGGTTGAGCCCCCCGCCCGACCCCACATCCGGCGCAGGCACAGGCTCCGGCGCCAAGGCGGCCGTCGGCCGCTGCTCGGTCAGCTCCACATAGCCGTCCACCAGCCGGTACGGCAGCGCCGCCCCGATCTTCCCAGGATTGATCAGAAGCACCTGCCCAGGCGGCAACCCGCCCCGCTCCTTGATCCCGCTGGTCTCCTCGGTCTCGGTCAGCCGTAGCCGCCCAGTGACATTCACCTGTCCGGCAGGCGGCGCAGGCACCTCCGGCGGAGCATCAGCGCTCGCCCCGGCCTTGACCCACCCCCGGTTCACCAGCACGGCCTGCCCGTCGCCGGTGACGAGCGGGGTCAGCACGAAGTATCCGGGCCGCCCTTCCTGGGGCCGCCGCCGTACCACGAGGGCGTGTGCCTGATCGTAGGAGCCAGACGCGGTGACCAGCCGATAGCGGTCCTCCTCGCTGACGGCACGGCCAGGCCCGGCCAGCGAGCTCAGTGGCACCGGCGCGGCCGTGATGTTGGCGGTGACGCGCTCGCTGTTGGCCGAGCGCTCCTCGAACCGCCCGAACTGCCACCTGCCCAGGAAGACGAAGGCGGGGATGACCAGCAGCACCACGATGTGGAGCGCCACCCATCGAGGGGTCAGGAGGAACCGGTACACCCTTCAAGGGTAGGCACCGGGAGTGGTGGTTCCTCACTCAGCCCGATCTGGTCGAACGGGTTACCAAAGCGCAGGTGATCGCGTACGGTCGGGACTCGTGCCGCCCCTCAAGAGCAAGACGTCCTGAATGACCGTTCTCGTCGCGCCACCGGCGCCCACCGCCTTCGTGCTGCCCCGGATGGGAACGCTCCTGCTGCACGCGGCGCCGCGCGTACTGGAGAGCATGATCTTGCCCGTCGCGCTTTTCTACGCGGGCATGCTGGTCGGCGGCGAGGTGGCGGGCATGGCGGTCTCGGCTGCGTGGGTGTTCGGCGGGATGGCGGTGCGCCTGGTGCGCGGTCTGCCGATGCCGGGCACGGTGATCCTGGCCGCGGTGGGCATCACGGCGCGGGTGGTGGTCGCGCTGGCGGCGGGGGACGTGCGGTGGTTCTTCCTGCCGCCGACGTGCGGGGTCTTCGCGGTGAGCCTGGTGTTCCTGGCCACGGCCCGGGGGCGCAGGCCGCTGGCGGAGCGGATCACGCTCGACCTGGTGCCGCTGCCGGGCCATGTCGCGGGGCATCCGGTGATGCGGCGCTTCTTCGTCCGCCAGTCGCTGGCCTGGGGCTGCGCGCAGTTCGTCAACGGCACGCTGACGCTGTGGATCCTGCTCAGCCAGACCATCGGGACGTTCCTGGCCCTACGCACGTCGCTGGTGGCCCTGTTGATGACGGCCATGGCGGTGGCCTCGGTGCTGGACTTCCGCCGCTGCCTACGCGCTCTTCAGCTCCGCGCCTGAGCCGGGCTCCGGCGTGACCTCGCGGGGTCCGCTGACCTCGTGGCCGTCGGCGCAGCGGAAGTACTGCTCGATGGGGGCGCCGCAGTCGCGGTGGGTGAGCTCGACCGCCGGTCCGGCGGCGTCGGAGAGGTACTTGTCGCCGAAGTGCATGAGCGCGACCAGCAGCGGATAGAGGTCGCGCCCCTTCTCCGTCAGCCGGTACTCGTCGCGCTGGCGCTGGCCGGGCTCGCGGTAGGGCACCTTGCGCAGCAGCCCCTCGTCGACGAGCCGGGCCAGGCGGGCGCTGAGCACTTGGCGCGGCGCGCCGGTCATGGCCTGCATGTCGGCGAAGCGCCGTACGCCGCTGAAGGCCTCGCGCAGCACCAGGAAGGTCCACTTCTCGCCGACGACGTCCAGGGTCCGCTCGATCGAGCAGTTGTTCACCCGGAAGGGCACGTTCATGCCGCATATCATACCTGAGTCTAGTTGACAGACTCAGGCGTGCCGCGAGACGCTGAGTCTATGAAAGGAACCCAGATTCGCCCCATACGCACGGGGGACGAGGCCGCGCTCCGGTGCTTCCTCGCGGGGTTGTCGCTGCACACGCAGACGCTGCGGTTCTTCACGGGGTTCAGCCGTCCGTCGGCCGGCCTGGTCGGCGCGTTGATGAAGATCGACGAGCTCAGGGACGCGCTGGTCGCCGTGAACGAGGGGGAGATCGTCGCGCACGCGATGAGCTACCGGGGCGGCTGCGCCGACGTCGAGGTGGCGGTGGTCGTCACCGACCAGTGGCAGGGGATCGGCATCGGGCCGAAACTGGTCGACACGCTGCTGATACGCGCCGCCATCCGGGGCGCGACCACCGTCGCCATGGACGTTCTCGGCGAGAACCGGCGGGCCCTGCGCATGATCCGGAGGGCCTGGCCCGACGCGAAAATGACGGTCTCTTCCGGTTCGGTCGAGGTGACCGCTATGATCAAGCAGGCGGTGGTATTTGCGGAACAAGGTTCTGTTGGCTCACCATTGACTGCGTGAAGAGTGTCAAGAACGGACGCGACGGCCGTACCCGCATCATCGAGGGCGCCCTCCGCCGCTTCAGCCAGGACGGGGTGTCGGCCACCACGCTGGCCAGCCTCCGTGAGGAGAGCGGCGTCAGCGTCGGCAGCTTCTACCACCACTTCGCCAGCAAAGAACACGTCTTCGGCGTGCTCTACTCCGAGATCCTCGCGGTCTACCAGGCCGAGTTCCTGGCCGAGCTGACCAGCAGGACCGAGGCTCGCGACGGCATCGAGGCGGTCGTGGCCTTCCACATGCGCTGGGCCGGCGAGCATCCCGAACGCGCCCGCATCCTGGTCAGCGAGCGGCCGCCGCGCAAGAACGAGCCCGGCGGCCAGGAGGTCGCCGACGCCCGCCGCGCGTTCTTCCGCCAGGTCTCCGACTGGTGGAAGCCGCACATGAAGAACGGCCTGCTCCAGCCCGTCCACGCGACCATGTGCTACGTGCTGTGGCTCGGCCCGGCGCAGGAGATGTGCCGCCTGTGGTTCGCCGGCGCCCACACGCCCACCGACGAGGAGATCAAGGGCCTGGGCGAGGCCGCGTGGCAGAGCCTGCGCCAACGTCCGGAGGCATAGGGACGAGTACCCTCTGTGATGTTATTGTCACAAATGTGAGACGACCTCGGGCGCTGGTCCTGCCCACCCTGCCGGAGACCGCTCTCGCCAGCCTGGGCGAGTTCGCCGACCTGGCCGAGGTTCCCGCTCGGCCCAGCCTCGGTTTCTCCGACGAGCAACTCGCCGACCTCGTCATCGAGACCGGCGCCTCGGTGATCGTCACAGAGGGTGACCAGGTCCGCGTGTCGGTCCTGTCCCTCCCGCTCGACATCGTGGCCTGTGTCGGCTCGTCGACGAACGTCGACCTGGCGCTGGCCGCCGAGCGCGGCGTCGCCGTACTCCATGCCGCCGACCGCGACCCCGACGCGGTCGCGGAGCTCGCGATCGCGCTGCTGTTCGCGGTCAGCCGCCACGTCGTGACCGCCGATCGCGAGGTACGGCGCGGCCGCGTCTACCGGGGCCGAATCCCCCCGTCCGAGCGCCACCGCGGCCTGCGCCTGTCCGGCCGCACGATCGGCATCGTCGGCCTGGGCCGGGTCGGCAGGGCGCTGCGCTGGCGCGCCCAGGGCCTCGGCATGAACGTGATCGCCTGCGACCCCTACACCCCGGAGGCCCTCCACACGCTGCCGGAACTGATCGCCGAGGCCGACGTAGTCTCCCTGCACGTGCCGGTGACCGAGGAGACGCGCGGCTTCATGGGCCCGGCCGAGTTCGCCGCCATGCGCCCGGGAGCGATCTACCTCAACACCTCGCGCGGCGCCCTGCACGACCTGGCGGCGCTGGTGGACGCCCTGCGGTGGGGTCAGCTCGGCGGCGCCGGACTCGACCACTTCGAGGGGGAGTGGCTGGACCCGGCCCACCCGCTGACCAGGCTGCGCAACGTGGTGCTCACCCCGCACCTCGGCGCGGCCACCGGGGAGAGCCATGTCGAGCACGCGCACGCGCTGGTGGCCGACATCGGGCGCACCCTGCGCGGAGAGCGGCCCGCCTACCTCTGCCCGCCGGTCATACCGGTAGCCGGACTCTTGTAGCGATCCGCCAGCTGTGAGCGTCGAGAGAGATGTCGAGCCGGAGCTCGCCGCGCTGCCTGCGCAGGCCGGGCACCCGCAGCCGATCGTGTACGGCGAAGCGCCCGCGACAGGGGTAGCCGAAACCCAGCTCGCCCGGCAGCACCCTGAGGTCGTCGTGGTTGCCGCAGCTCGGGCAGATCCACGAGACCAGATCCAGGCCGCGGTTGTAGTCGGTGCAGGCGCGGAAGTAATCGTCGGGCCTGAACCGGGACTCGCAGGCGAGGCAGGGGATCAGCACCTCCTACAGATACCGCGGGCGCCTTGCTGCCCGCTTGCAGAACGCTTGGGTAGCTCCGTAACAGTATGGTTACGCAGAGTTTCTGATCTTGCGCCGGTGTCTGGGGTGAGTTGCGGTCCGCGGTGGAAGGATGGGATCCGTGGAACGACTGCGCGAGCATCTGCTGGAGACCGGCTACACCATCGACGGAGTCCGCGACCGACTGGGCGCGGTGGCGGCCGGTGCGCTCGCGCGTGAGGAACTGGTCCCCGCCCTGCGGACCACGGCCGAACGCGACCCGCTGGCCACGCTGATCCGCCTGTTCTGGCTGGGCGTCCCCGTGCCGGCCAAGAGCGTCGCCCCCGAGGTGCTGGCCTCGGGCCTGGTCACGACCGCTGCCGACGAGGTACGGGCCACCGTTCACCTGCAGCCGTGGGAGACCGACGGCTACCTCGTCTCCGACCGCAAGGTACGCCCCGGCGACCCGGCGCTGAGCCCCGACCACGTGGTGGGCGCGGGCGGCGCCTCGGCCAACCTGGCCCAGCTCGTCACCCGCCGCCCGGTGGAGCGCGCGCTGGACCTGGGCACCGGCTGCGGTGTGCAGGTGCTTCACCTGGCCGGGCGCGCCGAGCGGATCACCGCAACCGACGTCAACCCGCGCGCCGTCGAACTGGCCGGCCTGAGCTGGGCGCTGTCCGGCATCACCGGCGTGGACGCCAGGACCGGCTCGATGTTCGAGCCCGTCCAGAACGAGCTGTTCGACCTGATCGTCTCCAACCCGCCGTTCGTGATCTCACCCGCCGGCAAGCTCACCTACCGCGAGGTGGGCGGCGACGACTTCTGCCGCGCACTGGTACGGCAGGCCCCCCGCCACCTCAACCCCGACGGCCAGGCCCACTTCCTGGCCAACTGGCTCCACGTCGAGGGCGAGGACTGGCGCGACCGCGTGGGCGGCTGGCTGGGCGAGACCGGCTGCGACGGCTGGGTGGTGCAGCGCGACGTACAGGACCCGGCCGAGTACGTCGAGCTGTGGCTCAAGGACGCGGCCGAGCAGGGCACCCCCGGCTACGCCCGGCACTATGACGAGTGGTTGTCGTGGTTCGACGAGCGCAAGGTCGAGGGGATCGGCTTCGGCTGGATCACGATCCGCAACTCCGGCACCCTGGACCCGGTGGTGCGGGTCGAGCAGCTGACCCACCAGGTGGAGATCCCGGTCGGCCAGTACGTGGACGGCGTCCTGGACGCGATCGCCGCCGCCCACCGCGCCGGCGGCCTGGACGAGGCCCGCCTGCGCACGGTCGATGGCCTGCTGGACGAACGCGTCGGCCGGCCGGGCGCCGAGGACCCGATGAAGATCGTGCTCCGCCAGACGAGGGGCCTGCGCAGGACCCGCGACGTCGGCACGGTGGAGGCGGCCCTGGCCGGGGTCTGCGACGGCGACCTGGCCCTGGGCCCGCTGCTCAACGTGATCGCGGAGCTGGTGGGCGACGGCGAGCAGCTCCACGCCGACGCCCTGCGCCCGCTGATCGCCGAGGGCTTCTTCCACGTGTGAGTCAACGGACAAGGACATTGATTCCGCGTTGATTGGACGTTGACAAGCCCGGGAGAAGCTAGGCGCACAGACACGGACCTGGGGGGTTCGAGGTTCGTGTCTGGTCCGGCCGGTCGTCGATGTGAGGCGGCTAGCCGCCACGTGGAGCATCCGGATAACCGGGCCCCCTAGCGAAGCGTGGTGGTAGATGACCGGCCGGGCTGTAACCTTCCGCTCCCACCAAGGGGCAGCCTTGATCAACCACGTATGGATGACGCGACTCGACGACGAGCTGTACTCAGGTCTCGACGACCTGAGCGCTGTCGAGGAGGGCCTTGATGTCCCCGGCTTCGGGGGCGCCGAGCCTGGAGAAGATGTCGAAGGCCTGACGTAGGCAGTCGGTGCTGCGGGTCGTGCTCCCCAGGCCCATCAGCGCCTTGCCCAGCACCTGGAGTGAGAGCGCCTCGCCGTAGGGGTGGCCGATCTCCCTGCTGACCACGAGCGCCTGCTCGGCGTGGCGGACGGCGTCGGAGTAGCGCTCGGCGGTGATGAACGTCTCGGCCAGGCGCGAGCAGACCCGCTGCTCCCACACCCGCTGCTTGCTCGCCCGGAAGAAGGAAAGGCACTCGGCGTGGTGGTGGACGGCCTCGGCGATGCGGCCGACCCGCGACAGGACGATGCCGAGGTGGTAGCGGGCGCGGGCGGTGCCGGCGCCGCTGCCGATCTCGGTGAAGATGGCCAGGCCCTTCTCGGCCGCGGCGATGGCGTCCTCGGGGCGGCCGAGGCCGAGGTGGTCGCGGGCGGAGTAGGACAGGACCAGCGCCTCACCGGCCGGCACGCCGTTCTCGCGGTAGAACTCCATCGCGGCGTCGAACCAGTTGAGCGCCTCGGTGTGGCGGCGCTGGCGGCCGACGACGACGGCCAGGGCGTTGCGCACCTCGCCGGTGACGACCTTCTCCTCGCGGTCCACCGACAGCTCGTGCACGATCCTGAACTGCTCTTCGGCCTGCTGCAGCTGGTTGCCGGCGAACAGCACCCGGCCCAGCACGTAACGGGCGCGCAGCTCGCTGCCGGCGTCGCCGATGCGCTGCGCGGTGGCCAGCACGGCCCGGGTGGCCAGGTCGAACTCGCGGGTGTGGGTGCCCGACTCCAGCAGCGGCTCCATCGCCAGCAGCATGTCGGCCGCGGGCAGCAGCTGCTCGCCGGTGCGCGAGGCCGAGGCGGCCTGGTTGATCGCGGCGAACAGCGCGTCGCCCTCGGCGATCAGCCACGCCACCGCCTCGTCGGCCGAGGTGAAGATGCGCCCGCTGCCGACCACGACCAGGTTGTCGGAGATCATGCTGCCCTCATAGGCGAGCCGGTGCGCCGACTGGCAGGAGGCCAGGTAGAAGCCGAGCAGCCGCCGCAACGCCATCGTGCGCGCCTGCGGCCGCTCCGACTTCTCCAAGGTACGGCGGGCGAACAGCTTGAGCAGATCGTGGAAGCGGTAACGGCCAGGAGCGGGCGCCTCCAGCAGGCTGGCGTCGACCAGCGACTCCAGCAGGTCCTCGGTCTCGAACGTGCTCATCGACAGCACCGCGGCGGCCGCCCCGGCGGAGATGTCGGGCCCGTTGGGCAGCGACAGCAGGCGGAAGGCCCGCGACTGGGCGGCGTCGAGCTGGCCGTAGCCGAGCGCGAAGGTGGCCTCGACGGCCAGGTTGCCCACCCGCAGCTCGTCCAGGCGGCGCTGCTCGTCGGTCAGCCGCGACACCAGCGAGGTGACCGTCCAGGAGGGGCGGGCGGCCAGCCGGGCGGCCACGATCCGCACCGCCAGCGGCAGGAACCCGCACGCGGCGACCACGTCCATGGCCGCGCCGTGCTCGGCCGCGACCCGCTCGGGCCCGGCCACGGTGGCGAACAGCGACAGCGCCTCGTCCGGCTCCATCACGTCCAGGTCGATCAGGCGGGCCGAGGGCAGGTCGGCCAGCTTGACCCGGCTGGTGACGATCGCCGCGCATCCGGGCGTGCCCGGCAGCAGCGGGCTGACCTGCTGGGCGTCGCGGGCGTTGTCGAGCAGCACCAGGATGCGCCGCTCGGCCAGCAGCGAGCGATACAGCGCCGAGCGCTCCGACAGCCCTTCCGGGATCACGTCCGGCGGGATGCCCAGCGCACGCAGGAACGCGCCCAGCGCCGACTCCGGCGCGGTCGCCTCGTCGGTGTAGCCGCGCAGGTCGGCGTAGAGCTGGCCGTCGGGGAACTGGTCGTCGGACAGGTGCGCCACGTGCACGGCCAGCGCCGTCTTGCCCACGCCGCCGATGCCGCAGATCGCCGCGACCGGGACACCCTCGTGGGTGCCGCTGTGCGCCGAGGACAGCAGCGTGCGCAGCCGTCCGGCGATCTCTTTTCGGCCGGTGAAGTCGTTGACCGCGGCGGGAAGCTGCGCCGGGCGCGGCAGCTCGTGCGCCGGCTCCTCCACGTCCTCGGTGTCGTCGCTGAGGTCGACCACGATCGAGACGGCCAGCGCCGGGTCGGCGGCCAGGATGCGCTGGTGCAGCACGGTCAGCTCGCGGCTGGGCTCCACGCCCAGCTCCTCGATCAGCGCCTCGCGGGTCTCGGTGAACACCGCCAGCGCGTCACCCTGCCGGCCGCACCGGTACAGGGCCAGCATCAGCTGGGCGCGCAGCCGTTCACGCAGGGGGTGGTCGGCGGTCAGCGCGACCAGCTCGGAGACGATCGCGGCGTGGTTGCCGAGCTCGAGGTCGACGTCCATGAGCGTCTCGACCACGCTGAGGCGGCGCTCGATCAGCCGGTCGCGCTGGTGGTCGGCGTACGGGCCGACGGCGCCGGCCAGCGGCTCGCCCTCGAACAACGCCAGCGCGTCGCGCATGCCTTTGGCCGCCTCCCCGGGCTTTCCCGCCCGGCGGGCGGCGTCGGCCTCGGTGATGCCGCGTTCGAAGCGGGTCAGGTCAAGGGCGCCGTCAGGCAGGCGCAGCGCGTACCCGCGGCCGACGGAGGTCAGCAGCTCGGGACGGGTGCGCGCGGGACGGTCGGGCTCCAGCACCGTGCGCAATCGGGAGACGTAGGTGCGCAACGCGCCCAGCGCGCGCGGCGGCGCGTCCTCGCCCCACACCGCGTCGATCATCTCCGTCGGCGTGACCGCCCGGCCTTCCCGCAACAGAAGCATGCCCAGAATGGAGCGCTGCAACGGGGTACCCAAATCGACTTCCTGGTCGCCGCGCCACGCGCGAACGGGACCGAGCACAGCGAAGCGCAGCTCGCTTTCGATGGCGTGACCAGCCATGCCGTGTGTCTCCCAGGCAATGGAACGATTTGTTACCAAATGATAGATCCATAATTGCCTAACACATAGGCATGAGCCAATTCGTTAACCGAAGCGTTGATTCGCCGTTGATCGGGTGTTGAGCCTGGCCGGTGATGCTGATAGAGCAGCGGGCATGGCCCCGATACGGGGGCGGCCGTGCCCGTCCCCATAGATATGAGGGGCCCCGCCCTGATATGTCGGGCGGGGCCTTAGCGGACGGTTGCTATGCGGCGGCCTCGACAAGCCCGAGTCTGCCTGACAGGCGTTCTCGGACCGCGGGCCATTCTGAGCTCAAGATCGAATAGAACGCGGTATCTCGGACCGTGTCGTCGGCGCCTCGGCTTTCCGCTCGCCGCACCCCGTCGAAGTGTGCGCCGAGGGCCTCGATGGCGGCCCGGGACCGTTCGTTTCTTACATCTGCCTTGAGCGTGATGCGGTGGACGTTCCAGGTCTCGAAGGCGAGCGAGAGCATGAGGTACTTGCTCTCCCGGTTCACACCTGTGCCCTGGGCCGAAGCGGCCAGCCAGGTGTAACCGATGTCCGCCACGGACGGGACGTCGCCCACCGTCGCGCGAGCACCCGGCGGCCAGGGCATGGGGCCCTGCCAGTACTCCAGGTTCATCAGACGGGTGGCACCGACCACACGGTCGGTGTGCAGCCACCGGATGGCGAAGGGCATCGTGCGGCCCTCCGCCTGCTCAGCCATGGCGGCCTCCACATAGGAGGCAACCTCGTCCCGGCCATGCGGGACGCGAGTGAAGGCGTAAGTGGAGCGGTCTTCACTCGCCGCGGCGGCGAGGTCTTCGACCGCCGCGAGGCTGAGAGGTTCCAGGCGCACGAGGCGCCCGGACAAGGTGACAAGAGCGGGCATGAGCACATGATGAGGGCTGCTGTGCCCACCTGTAACCACGTGACGCGGGTCAACATTTTCGGCTTGCGGAAAACAGGGTGTTTTCGCAGGTCAACCTGGAGAATCAGCCCAAAGATTCGCCCAACTGTGACACCAGCGAGCGGTGCCGTTCACGTGGCCGCCGCACGGACAGTTCTTTGAGTCCCATGAGCAGGTGATCAAGGCTGCCGGAGATCCACGGAAGGCACAGCGGGTCGGCCGAGTTGAGGGCGGTCAGCCGCTCCTCGGTGCTCTCCCCGTAGAGAAGGCTCGTGGCCACCCGTACGCGCGCCGCCGAGGGGTCGTCCCCGAAGGCGTGGCCGGGCAGGACGCCGATCCCGTGCTCGTCGAGCAGGATCCGGGTGACCTCCGCGGAGCCGCCCAGCCGCAGATGGCCGAGGTCCGGGTAGAGGTAGAAGCCGCCCTGCGGCTTGGCCACCGCGCAGCCCGCCTCGACGAACCGGTCGTAGACCGCCCGCGAGACCTTGGCGTGCAGCCGGCGGCTCTGGTTGACCCGCTCCACCAGCTCCGGCGGCTCGGTGAAGGCGTAGGCGGCGGCGTCCTGGACCGGCGCGGCCGGCGCCGACCAGATCTCGCTGGCCACCGCGAGCAACTGCCTGCGCAGTTGGGTCGCGCCGTCCGGCAGTCGCGCCACGCCGATGCGCCAGCCGCCCAGCGCCAGGCTCTTGCTCAGCCCCGTCGTGATGACCGTCCGCTCCGGCGCGAGATCGGCAGGAGAGGTGTACGGCAGCGCCGTGTCGTGCAGCAGATCCCGGTAGATCTCGTCGGAGATGATGACCAGGTCGAGCTCGCGGGCGACCTCCACCAGCCGGTGGATGGTCCGCGGCGACGCGAGCCGCCCGGTGGGGTTGTCCGGCAGCGTCACCAGCAGCGACCGTACGGTCCTGCCCTGGGTGCGCGCGTGCAGCACCGCGGAGACGAGCTTGTCGGGATCGGGCGCCCCACCCTCGCCGGGGGGCGCCGGAACCATGATGGGCTTGGCGCCGACCAGGTCGGCCTGGGCCGCGTAGCTGACCCAGCTCGGCGCGGTCATCACGATGTCGCCGCCCAGCGCCAGGATCATGCCGTAAAGGAGCGACTTGCTGCCCGGCCCGCACACCACGTAGTCGGGGTCGGTCGCCAGCCCTCGCCGGTTCCAGTAGCCCGCCGCGGCCTCGCGCAGCTCGGCCGCCCCCGCGACCGGGCCGTAGCCGTTGCGCTCGGATGCGGCGACCAGCTTGTCGCGCAGCGCCGGGTGGACGGGCAGCCCGGCCTCGCCGAAGGCGAGGTTGAGCACGCGTTCCCCGGCGCGCCGTCTTCGCTCGATGTCCTCGTTGGCCGCCAGCGTGGCGGAGAGGGTAACCGTCATGTTTGTCACGTTCCCAGCGTGGTTGGATAGAGGCATAAGTACAAGCGAGGCTTCATGTGGGTAGGCATAAGGAAGTCCGATGCTCGATCTGCGCCGTCTGACCTTGATCTGCGAGTTCGCCCGCCGGGGCAGCATCGCCGCGACCGCCACGGCGCTCGGTTACAGCCCGTCGGCGGTGTCCCAGCAACTCGTCGCGCTTGAGCGGGAGACCGGCACCGCGTTGCTCGACCGGACCGCGCGCAGCGCCGAGCTGACCGACGCGGGACGCCGTCTGGTGGCCCACGCCGAGCGCATCCTGGCCATGGTCGAGGAGGCCGAGTCCGACCTTTCCGCCCAGGCGGGCAGTCCCACCGGGCGCGTGGTCCTGACCGCCTTCCCGACGGCCGCGGTCGCCTTCGCGCCCGCCCTCGCCCGCACGCTGCGCCGCCACACCGAGCTGTCGCTCCGGCTCGGGCAGAGCCGCTCGGGCCGCGGCATGCGCGAGGTGCAGGCGGGCGAGGTCGACATCGCCCTCATCGACGACTGGTACGGCAGGGCCCGCGACAGCGACAGCACCCGGGTCTTCCCCCTCCTGCACGACCCCCTCGTGCTGGTGGTGCCCCGCAAGCACCGGCTGGCCGACCCCGACATCCCGCTCGACCTGGCCGAACTGCGCGACGAGCCGTGGATGGCGACCCCGGACGGCGAGCCGTCCCGGCTGGCCGTGGACCGCCTGTTCGTCGACGTGGGCGGCACCAAGCCCACGCCGTGGGAGTTCGAGGGCCTCGGGACGATCCTGTCGCTGGTGGCCAAGGGCATCGGGATCGCCGCGGTCCCGTCCCTGGCGCTGGCCGCGGGCGTGCGCGGCATCGCGGTGCGCACCTTCCCCGGCGACCCGGTCGGCAGGGAGGTGCACGCGGTGGCCCGTACCTCCAGCGTCCACCGGCCGTCGGTGTCGGTCACCCTGCGGGCCATCCACGTGGCCGCCCGCTACATCGCGGCCGATCTGGAGCAGCTGCGGCTGGCCGAGCGATAGCCTCTGCCGCATGGCGCCCACCTACGACATCGAGCGGCAGCTCCTCGCCCTGCCCAGCACCCGTCTGGTCGCGGGTGTCGACGAGGTCGGCAGGGGCGCCTGGGCGGGTCCCGTCACGGTCTGCGCCGTGGTGAGCGATCTGTCCGAGCCGCCGGCGGGGCTGACCGACTCCAAGCAGCTCACCCAGCGCCGCCGCGAGGGCCTCATCGGCGACCTGGAGTCCTGGGCCGCGGGCATCGGCTTCGGCGAGGCGTCCCACGCGGAGATCGACGCGCTGGGCATGACCGCGGCGCTGTCGCGGGCGGCCAGGCGGGCGCTGGAGGCCCTGCCGGTCCGCCCTGACGCGGTCATTCTCGACGGCGCCCACGACTACATCGGCCCGCCCTGGCCGGTCCGCCTGGAGGTCAAGGCGGACGCGGTGAGCGTCTCGGTGGCGGCCGCCTCGGTGCTGGCCAAGGTGCGGCGCGACGCGTACATGGGCACGATCGGCTGTGACGACTACGGCTTCGCCGACAACGCCGGCTACCCCTCGCCCATCCACCTGACCGCGCTGGCCGAGCACGGTCCCACGCCCCACCACCGGCTGTCCTGGTCCTACCTCGACGACCTGCCGAAGTGGCGCCACCTGAAGCGCCACCGCGACCCGCTCGTCGGCGAGGGCCAGGAGTCCCTGTTCGGCTAGATCGGGTAGTTGGCGCGGAAGACGCCGTTGGGGTCGCGCCGCCGCTTGATCTCCCGCAGCCGCTCGTAGGCGACCGCGCCGAACGCCTGCGCCGCCTTCTCCCCAGGCTTCAGGAAGGTGTACGGCTTGCGCCCCTCCCCGCCCAGCGCGGCGGCCAGCGCGATCTCCTTGCCCTCCACGTCACCGGTGCCCGGGATGCCGAACATGTAGAGCAGGTACGGATCGGCCACCGGCCCCGCCGCGCTGTCCGACGGCCCGGCCAGCGCCCCGCCCAGGTGCCGGATCTGCACGCTGAGCAGCGGGTCGATGGGCCCGCTCAGCAGCGCGGCCGCGTGCTCCAGGCTCGGCAGCAGCTCGGCGTGCGACTGGCCGGGGCCCGGGTCGGTCGGCTCCTGCTCGATGGAGCCGAGCTCGTGCACGGGCAGCACGGCGTGGGTGTCGGAGATCAGCCCGGCGATCTTGCCGAACGGCGCGAGCAGCGCCCTGGCCTCCCGCTCCGGGCCGAGGTAGGTGGAGTCGAGCGCCACGAACGGCGGGGCGCCGGGGAACTGGAGCAGGTCCAGCCACAGGGTCAGCTCGTCCGGCGCCACGGCCGTCACCCGCCGGAACGCCTCCAGCACCTCGGGGGCCCGCTCGGCCGGCCAGAGCAGCCGCCCGCCGTACAGCTGAGGGGCGGGTCGCAGGTCGATCTCCAGCGCGGTCACCACCGCGAAGTCGCCGCCACCGCCCCGCAGCGCCCAGAACAGGTCGGCGTCGGACTCGGCGCTCACCCGGCGCGGCGCGCCCTCGGCGTCGACGATCTCGAAGGCGCGCACGCTGTCGGCGGCCCAGCCCCACTTGCGGCTGAACCAGCTCAGCCCGCCGCCGAGCGTGTAGGCGGTCACGTTGACGGCGGGGGTGCTGCCGGCGACGCCGGTCAGCCCGTGCGGGCCGGCGGCTTCGAGGAGCTTGCCCCACTTGACGCCGGCGCCGACCCTGGCCACGCGGCCGTCCAGGGTGACCTCGTCCAGGCGGGAGGTGCGCAGGAGGATCGTGCCCTCGGTGTCGCCGCTGGCGCCGTGGCCGCTCGGCTGGGTGGTGACGGTCAGGCCGTGCGCGGCCGCGTGGCGGACCAGAGCTGCCACGTCGGCGGCGTGCGCGGCGTGGGCGACGGCCAGGACGGGCTGCTCGATCGCCAGGTTCCAGGGCTTGGTGGCCTGCTCGAAGGCGGCGTCGCCGGGGCGCAGGATCGGGCCGTCGAAGTTCTCGATGTTCATGGTTTCAGGCTCCAGCGGTGGTGCGGACGGTGACGTTGATGCGGTTCCAGGCGTTGATGTTCGCGATGGCCATGACTAGGGCGGCCAGCTGCTCTTCCGTGTAGTGATCGGCGGCGTCGTCCCAGACGTCGTCGGGCACGCCCGCCGGGTTGTCGCTCAGGCGGGTGGCGGCCTCGGCCAGGGCCAGCGCGGCGCGTTCCTCGTCGGTGTAGTACGGCGCCTCGCGCCACGCGGCCACTGACCAGAGGCGCTCGTCGCTCTCGCCGGCCTTCTTGGCGTCGCGGGCGTGCATGTCGACGCAGTAGCCGCAGCCGTTGATCTGGCTGACCCGCAGGCGGAGCAGCTCCAGGGTGCTCTGGGGGACGTCGCAGCGGCGCAGGTGGGCCTCGACGGCCAGCAGGCCCTGGTACCCGGCGGTGCCGATCTTGATGCGGGCGGTCATGGGTTATTCTCGCTTTCCTGGATGTTTAATATCTAGAATCTGGCTACGGAAGAAGCTCGCTCAACCGCTTTCTCAGGCGCGCAGGCTTTCGAAGCGGGCGCGGGTGCCCTCGCGGGTGTTCGGGTGCTTGCGCTGCACGGTCGCGGCGATGTCGGCGACGGTCTTGCCCGCCAGCGACTTGCGCCAGGCGAGGTCGGCCTGCCGCATGGCCATCGAGAGCTCGCAGTGCGCGCGATAGTCGACGTCGTCGCGGCCACCGGGACCCTTGCGCAGGATGCCCTCGCAGCGGAACGCGTCCTCGCGGCCCTCGATCGCCGTCACGATGTCGAGCAGGGTGATCTGGTCGGGCCGCCTGGCCAGCCTGAAGCCGCCGCGCGGGCCCGAGGTGGAGGTGAGGATGCCCGCCTTCACCAGGGACTGAAGCTGTTTGTTGAGGTAGGCGGCCGGCAACTCGTAGAAGGCCGCGAGTTTCTTCGCCGTGACCGCCTCGTCCTGGTCGAGCCACGTCATGTTGACGCAGCTGTGCAGCGCCCACTCGACGCCCTCGTTCATCCGCATATCCTGGATACTAGACCTCCAGAATAGGAAGCGCAACCCGGTTAGCATCTGAGGGGTGCGCATCGGGATCTTTCTGATCGCTGCCCAGTTTCCCGGGCAGGCAGCCGGTCAGGCGCTGGCCCAGGTCGTGGAGTGGATCGAGGCCGCCGAGGAGGCCGGGTTCGACGACGTGTGGATCGCCGAACACCACTTCATGTCGTACGGCGTGTGCCCGTCGGCCACCACGCTCGCGGCGCTGGCCCTGGGCCGGACCCGGCGCATCGGCGTCGGCACGGCGGTCAGCGTGCTGTCGGCCTGGCACCCGGTGGCGCTGGCCGAGCAGGCGGCGATGCTGCACCATCTGTCCGGTGGCCGGTTCACGCTCGGGGTCGGGCGCGGCGGGCCGTGGCTGGAGCTGGAGGTGCTCGGCACCGGCGTGGAGCGCTACGAGCGCGGGTTCGCGGAGTCGCTCGACGTGTTGTGTGCGGCGATGTCGGGGGAGCGGGTCGCGGCCGACGGGGAGTTCTTCAGGTTCCGTGAGGTGGAGATGGTCCCGGCGGCCCGGATGCGGCCGGTGGTGGCCTGCACGTCGCGGGCGACGCTGGCGCTGGCGGCGGAGCGTGGGCTGCCGATGCTGCTGGGCATGCACGTCGGCGACGAGGAGAAGGCGGCGTTGCTCCGCGAGCACGCGGCCCTGTCTGGTGGTGTCGGGGGGCATGTGGCGGCGGCCGTGGGGTTCGTGGGGGACTCGACCGAGCGGGCGGTGAGGGAGCTCAGGGAGGCCATGCCGCGCTGGCTGGAGCCGGGTCTGGCGGGATATGTGCCGGTGGATGGGCGGGCTCGCCCGCCCCGCGATATCCCGAAATATGTGGACTTCTTGAGTCGGACGCACCCGGTCGGCGACCCCGATCTCTGTGTCGAGCGGATCCGGCGCACCGCCGAGGTCACCGGCCTGCGCCACCTCGTCCTCATGGTCGAGGGCGGCGGGCCGGACCGGACTCTGGACAACATCCGCCGCCTCGGGCGGGAAGTGCTGCCGAGGGCCCGGCGGCCGACACCGCCGGGCCCCGTGCCGCCGGCTAGCAGTCCACCAGCTCCGGCTTCTGGTTGAGGATCTGCGCCCTGGGAGTCACGAACTCGGCGTGCGCCTTCTCGGCCGACGGGTCGAAGACGGCGACCCGGTGGCAGTTCTGGAAGGCGAGCCGTACCCCGAAGTGGCGCTCCAGCGCGCCGCGCATCGAGTCGCTGGCGAGGCAGCGCAGGAGCTGTCCCCGCGCCTCCTCCGACGGCGGCGGTACCTGGTTGTCGGCGAACTCGGCGCCGCTCTCACCACGCTGCTGGACCAGCTCGCTGATCACCGACCAGGCGTAGGGCAGGGAGTCGCGTACGCAGGCGACGAAGGCCGCGTCGTCGACCTCTCCGGCACGGGCCTGGTCGAGCAGATCGTTCGGAACGGTCAGCGACATGCTGTCTCCTCACTATGGAAGAAGGGGATCTATCTGACGCTAGGTGAGAGCCCCGGAGGGCTCCAGATGGCGGGAGGGGGACAGTCGTCTACTGGGCCAGCGCGGCCGGGCCGTACACGAAAGCGGGGTCGATCTGCGTGGCGAGGTCGAGGCCGGTGCGCTCGTTGGCCCACGCGCGGGCGTTGCGCAGGTGGAACTCGGCCGTCTGGCGGCCGAACCGCGCCCAGTCCTTGGGCTGCGCGTCAAGCTGCTTCAGCAGTACGGCCAGCGCGTCGAGGTTGCCGGTCTCCAGATCGGTCAGCTCGAACGGCCGCCCCTGCTCCAGGGCGCGCACGGCGGGCGAGTGCTCCATCCAGGTCAGCAGGTCGTCGCCCACGTGCTCGCGCAGGAACTCGACGTCGCCTGGGTCCTGCACCTTGTTGCCGACGACCGCGATCGGCACCTCGAAGTCGGCGGCGTAGTCGCGGTACTGCCGGTAGACGCTGACGCCCTGCCGGGTCGGCTCGGCGACGAGCACGGTCAGGTCGAAGCGGGTGAACAGCCCGGAGGCGAAGGAGTCGGCCCCGGCGGTCATGTCGACCACGACGTATTCGCCGGCCTCGTCCACCAGGTGGTTGAGCAGGAGCTCGACCGCGCCGACCTTGGAGTGGTAGCAGGCGACGCCGAGGTCCTCCTCGCCGAACGGGCCGGTCACCATGAGCCGCGGGCCCTCGGGCGTGGCCACCGAGTAGGGCAGGTCCTCGAACGTCAGCAGCCGCGAGCCGCGTCCCGGCGGGGTGGTTTTGACCATGGCGGCGGCCGAGGGGATGCGCGGGTTGTCGCCGCGCAGCAGGTCCTTGATCTCGGTGAGGCGGGCGCCGAGCGGCTCGGGCTGGGTGTCGAGGCCGAGCACGAGCGCGAGGTGCTGATTGATGTCGGCGTCGACCGCGACGACCGGGCTGCCCTGGCCTGCCACGTATCTGGCGAACAGCGCGGACATGGTGGTCTTGCCGCTGCCGCCCTTCCCCACGAATGCCACGCGCACGCCGGAGCCTCCTTTGGTTTTGAAAACCGTTTTCGTTCTCGGGTGCGCTCATCATGCCACACTGCGGCCATGAGAGATGAAGCTTTGGCGCGAGTCGCGGAACTGAACCGGGCGGGCAAGCTGGAGGAGGCACACGCGGCGCTGCTGGAGGTGTCGGCCGCGTATCCGGATGATCCGGACGTGGCGCGGGAGACGGCCTACGCGCACGACCGGCTCGGGCTGGAGAGCGAGGCGGTGCCGTACTACGAGAAGGCGCTTGAGCTGCGGGCGGATGACCGGCTCGGGGTGTTCACCGGGTTCGGCAGCACGCTGCGGGTGCTCGGCCGCTATGACGAGGCGCTGGAGATGCTGGAGCGCGGGCTGGGCGAGTTCCCGGGCGATCCGGCGTTGCGCGCCTTCCGGGCGATGGCGCTGCACAACAAGGGAGCCCACCGCGAGGCGGTGAGCTCCCTGCTGAAGCTGGTGTCGGAGGGCGAGCAGGCCGGTGGCTACGGCCGCGCGCTCGCCTACTACGCCGACAACCTCGACCTGGTCGTGGACTAACCGCAGGTCTCGTCGAGGGCGATCGGGCGGTCGGCGCTCGGCGCCAGCGTCGGCGTGGGTGTCGGGCGTTCGCCGGGGGCGGTGGCGGTCTTGTTCGCCGGTCGCTCGGCCAGCGCCTGCTCGACCTTGCGCCTGATCAGCTGCCAGTCGGGGTAGGCGGTGCTGATCAGCGGCGGCACGAAGCTGAGGCTGCGGATCCTGGTGTCCTTGACCTTCTGCGCCAGGTCGACCAGGGCGGGCAGCAGGCTCTGCGGGATGTCGGTGGAGATGGCCCGCTTGGTGGCGGTGGCCAGGCTCTCGAAGCTGTTGAGCACGGTCATCGGGTCCGCCTGCTTGGCCACCGCGTTGAGCAGGCACTTCTGGCGGCCCATGCGGACGTAGTCGTCGCTGTCGGTGCGCGAGCGGCCGTACCAGAGCGCTTCCTCGCCGGAGAGCTTGCGGGTGCCGGCGGGCAGCAGGCCCTCGCGGTACTTGCCGTAGACGATGGGCTCCTTGATGGTGACCTTGACTCCGCCCATGGCATCGACGATCTGGGCGAAGCCATACATGTCAACCATCGCGTAGTAGGTGACCGGGATGCCGAGGATGCCGCTGATCGTCTGCTTGAGCAGCGCCGGGCCGCGCTGGCCCTTGTGCACGCCGGGGGTCATCTCGGGGTAGTCCTCGGCGTACTGGAAGACCTCGTTGAGCAGGCCGGGTGTGTACGGCGGCTCGCCGGTGAAGCCGTAGGGGAAGCGCTGGCGGGCCGGGCCGGCGGGCAGGGGCACGTTCTCCAGGTTGCGCGGCAGGCCGAGCAGGGTGGTGGCGCCGGTGGCCACGTCCACGCTGGCCACGGTCATGCTGTCGGTACGCACGCCCGGCCGGTTGGCGGCGGCGTCGGCGCCGACGAGCAGGATGTTGACCCGATCGGCCCCGCTCCACGGGTCGGCGGCGACGACCGGGGCGGTGTTCGTGTTGTTGAACAGCGTGGTGACCACGTCGCGCGAGACATAGGCCAGGCGGGCGGCGTAGGCGGTCGGGGCGACGACCAGGACGCACAGGACGACGGCCAGGATCGTGGTGGCCTTGCGGGCGGCGGTGTCGGAGGCGGCCGGCCGTACCAGGGCATAGGACCAGATGATCACCGTGGACCAGGCGACGGCGATCGCGATCAGCGTGACCGTGAGGGTCGTCAGCCAGCTCGGCTGGACCGCCAGCGACAGCAGGTGGCTGCCGAGCACGGTGACCACGGTCAGCACGGAGGCGAGCAGCAGCGCGTAGACGGCCATCAGCGCCAGGCCGGTACGCCGCCGGCCGGTGGCCAGATGGGCCACCCCCCACAGCAAGGCCGAGCCGAAGGTCAGCGCGATGCTGGCGCCGAGGCTGAATTCGCGATCTCTGGCTGCCATCCCCTGCCAACCCCCGTTTCGAGCAGATCATCTCAGATTAGTAACGGTTTAGGGATGATTGGGACAAAATCCGGAGTGTGGCGCGTCAATTCACGGCAACGGAAACTTGCGATATAACGTGAGTGTGAGACGTGGAAAGTATGGATTCGACGCGCCGTTGCCCTTCGCGGGACTGGTCGTGGGAGCCCTTGTGCTGCTGGCTCTCACGATCGTCTCCTTCGCCTATGACGTGGCGCCCGCCGGCGTCGCCTTCCTCCTCGGAGGTCTATATACCCTGGCCAGCGCGTTCAGCTACGCGTACACCACTCGCCGCGGAAAGTTCGAGATCTGGGCGAGGGAGCTCGACGACCTCGACGGCGGCGAACGTGTGCTGGACCTCGGCTGCGGGCGCGGCGCGGTGCTCATGGCCGCCGCGCGGCGGCTGTCCAAGGGGTACGCGACCGGCCTCGACCTGTGGCGCACCAAGGACCAGTCGGGCAACCGCGCCGCCGCCACCCTGGCCAACGCCGAGGCCGAAGGCGTCGCCGACCGGATCGAACTCGTCACCGGCGACATGCGGGCGCTGCCGTTCGTCGGCGACAGCTTCGACGCGGTCGTCTCCAGCCTCGCCATCCACAACATCGGCACGGCCGAGGGACGCGCCGAGGCCGTCCGCGAGGCCTACCGCGTGCTCGCGCCGGGCGGCCGCCTGCTGATCGCCGACTTCCAGCGCACCGAGGAGTACGAGGCGGTCCTGCGCGGCCTCGGCGCCTCTGACGTGCGGCGACGCGACCTCGGCTGGCGATTCTGGTACGGCGGGCCGTGGTTCGCCACCCGGATGGTGGAGGCCTACAAGAGGTGATCCGGGGTACCGGGTTGTCTCATGAGCGGTGTTGAGACCGGCACCATCACCACCAAGGTGCCCGCCAGACTCGACCGGCTGCCCTGGTCGCGCTGGCACTGGATGATCGTCATCGGCCTGGGGACCGTATGGATTCTGGACGGCCTCGAAGTCACCATCGTGGGCAACCTCTCCGCCCAGCTCGCCAAACCCGGCAGCGGCCTGGACATCACGCAGGCCCAGGTCGCCGGCCTCGCCGCCGCCCTCTACGTGGCCGGGGCGTGCTCGGGCGCGTTGTTCTTCGGCTGGCTGACCGACCGGTTCGGCCGCAAGAAGCTCTTCATCATCACGCTGGTGGTCTACCTGGTCGCCACGCTGATGACCGCGTTCTCCTTCAGCGCGTGGTGGTTCTTCCTGTTCCGCTTCCTGACCGGCTTCGGCATCGGCGGCGAGTACGCCGCGATCAACTCCGCCATCGACGAACTCATCCCCAGCCGCCACCGCGGCCGCGTCGACATCCTCATCAACGGCAGCTACTGGCTCGGCGCCGCCGGAGGCGCCCTGCTGACCGTCCCGCTGCTCAACGACCTGCCGGTCAACATCGGGTGGCGCGTGGCGTTCGGGCTCGGCGTGGTGCTGGGCCTGGCCATCTTGCTGGTACGCAGGAACGTGCCCGAGAGCCCACGCTGGCTGTTCATCCACGGCCGGGAGAAGGAGGCCGAGCGGATCGTCGGCGAGATCGAAGAGCAGGTGGCCGGCGACCTGCCCGAGCCGTCCGAGTCCATCACGGTCCACCAGCGCAAGTCGATCGGGTTCATCCGGATCGCGCACACCCTCGTGGCGCTCTACCCCAAGCGGACCGTGCTGGGGCTGTCGTTGTTCATCGGACAGGCGTTCCTCTACAACGCCATCACGTTCGGGTACGCGCAGATCTTGTCCACTTTCTACCAGATTGATACGTATACCGGGTATTACTTCGCGGTGATCGCGGTCGGGAACTTCCTGGGGCCTTTGCTGCTCGGGCCGCTGTTCGACACGGTGGGGCGGGTGCCGATGATCTCGGCCACGTACATCGGGTCGGGGGTGTTGCTGCTGGGCACGGCCTGGATGTTCAACGAGGGCATGCTGACCGCCGTGACCTTGACTGCTTGCTGGTCGGTGGTGCTGTTCGTGGCGTCGGCCGGGGCCAGCTCGGCCTATCTGACGGTCAGCGAGATCTTCCCCATGGAGACGCGGGCCATGGCCATCGCCTTCTTCTTCGCGATCGGGACGGCGGCGGGTGGCATCGCCGGGCCGCTGCTGTTCGCGGCGCTGGTGGAGAGCGGCGTCCCGGGCGACACGGCGCTGGCGTTCGCCATCGGAGCGATCCTGATGATCGCCGCCGGACTCGTAGAGCTGATCTTCGGCGTCAAGGCCGAACGCCAAAGCCTCGAACGCATAGCCACCCCCCTGTCCGCCAAAACCCCCACCTAACCCCCTCCGAGCTTCCGGCTGGGCGCTGCGCTGGGTCTTCCGCTCTTGCGGGTCCATGGGGTGGTTGGCGTGCTGGTGGCTTGTGTGCCCGGGGGTCAGAGGAGGCGGGGGAGGGTGGGGCGCATGACGCGGAGGGCGGCGCCGGCGTCGGCGAGGTAGAGGTGGGGGACGTCGACGAACACGCGCATCGGGCCCTGGTCCAGGCCGAGGTTCCGCGCCATCTCGGCCTGGACGTCGGCGAGCGGCAGGTAGTTCAGGTAGCTGGTGAAGGCGTTCTGGGAGCGGAAGGTGGCGGTCATCAGCAGGCGGTCGTCTCGGGCCCGGAAGGCCAGGCCGGTCAGGCAGGGGACCGAGTCATAGGGCTCGCCGGGGGTGGTCAGGGAGATCCAGCCGCTCTTGCTGTACGGCCTGGCCCGCAGCAGTTCCGCCGCCCAGGTCAGCTGGCCCTTGATGCGGGCGCCGTAGCTGTACTTGAACGGCTCGACGATCGTGTCCTCGGTGAACTTCCTGGTGTAGAGGGCCAGCTTGGCGGCGTCGCCGTACCGCTCGACGATGGGGTCGGCGGGGCGGGGGCGGGTGATCTCGACCAGCACGGGCGGGCCCTCGATGACGGGGCCGCGGTCGTCGTCGGCTGGGACGCCGGAAATCCAGACATGGCGGATCAGACCGATCCACGCCTCCCCACATGACGCCCATTGCACTGGGCTGTCCATTTACGTCTCCATATTCGGGAATTTGTAGGGGTTGTGGGGAAGTCGGCGTCGCCTTGTCACGTTGCAACGCACGTAGTAGATCGAGTAGTGCACCAGGGCCACGAGCAGGATGCTGGTCAGCAGCAGGAGCAGGTTCGGGTACGTCCTGGACAGTCCGGTAATGCCTACTGTCAGGTACGCCGAGTTGACCAGGGCCATCATCATCACGTTGATGCCCGGCCAGGTCAGCGGCGCGTACGTCTCCGGGAAGCGCGGGTCGACGGGCAGGTTGGGTGTCCAGTCGAGCTCGTCCTTCAACTGCGCCGTGTACAGCAGGCGGAAGTTGTTGATGGCTCTGGCCGTCCTGCCGTGCGCGTTGACCGCTTCGATCAGGCGCAGGAACGGCAGCACCCCCAGCAGCCCGAAGGCGGCCACCAGCGCGAAGAGGTACGCGGGGACGGTCTGCCAGGTCGTCAGATCCTGCGGATTGACGACCTTGGCACTGGTCAGCGCGATCGTGGCGAGGAACGGCACCGACAACAGGCTCATCGCGAGCCTGGTCATCTTGAGCCGTTCTTCCTTCGCGGCCAGGTGGACCTGGTAGATGCCGCTGAAGTCCACGGCGGCTAGTTGGAGGAAGTGGGTCGCTTCGAGCGGCCCCGGTGAGGGGGATGACTTCCGCATGAGCGTGCTCCTGGATGGCCCGGTGAATCCAGTATGAGCACAGTTTCCGGGATTTGACTGGCATTCCTGCCAATCATTCCAACAAATCTCAACTCGTGGCTGTCAGTGCAGGTCGGTTGATGGTTCTGATGATTGTGTCGATGTATGAGGTGGGCAGCGAGCGGAGGATTCCGGCGATCTCCTGGTTGCCGATCTCGGGGAGTGCGGTGACGGCCTCGGCGGCCAGTCCGCGGCAGTATTCGATGGTCGTCTCAACCATCTTGGTCTGGCGGAGCCTGGTGAGGATCTCGGCTACTTGCTCATCCGAAATTCCCCTTTGTAGTGATATGTCGCCATTTGTGAGGAAATTCGCTTTTGCCAGGATTAGCGGGAGGCTGTAGACGCCCTGTTTGAGGTCGTTGCCCGCGGGTTTCCCGAGTTGCTCGCTGGTGGCGGTCAGGTCGAGGAGGTCGTCGAGGATCTGGAAGATCAGGCCGAACCGCTCGCCGTACGCGGCCATCCTCGCCCGGTCCTCCGGGGAGGCCTGCGCGCAGACGGCGGCCACCAGGCAACTGGCCCGGAAGAGCGCCGCGGTCTTGCCGGTGATCGAGCGCAGCGCACTGGCCTCGGTGCGGTGCGGGTTGAAGAGGTCCGTGGTCTCCAGGTACTGGCCTTCGGCCAGCTCCACCACCGTGGCAGCCAGCACTTCCGCGACCGGGCGGGAGACCGAGGTGATCGCGGCCAGGCCCGCTCTGGCCAGCATGAAGTCACCGATGACCAGGGCCTTGCCGTCGCCCAGGTCGGCGTTGAGCGTCGTCGCGCCCCGGCGTTCGGTCGCGCGGTCCATCAGGTCGTCGTGGACCAGCGAGCCCGCGTGGATCAGTTCCACACAGGCTGCTGCTGTGATGACCCTCCGGTCGGGGTTCTTGCCCAAGGCCATCGCCGTGGCGAGCGTCAGCGCGGGTCTCAGGCGTTTGCCGCCGGCGTTGATCACACGGGAGGCGCCGGCGTTGATCCCCGGCAGCGCCGAAGAACCGCTCAGGCGCTCTACGCGCGTTTCCACCTTGCGGAGGCCGTTGACGATCGCCGGGTTTCGCAGCAACTGATCCATACCTCCAGACTGCGTCGCGGTGGCTGTGCCGTACCTGAGAGACGCTGAGTTTTTTCTCAGGAGACCCACCAGTCTCACGGGAGGGCCAGGCGGGTGTTGGGGAGGGCGATCAGGGCCACCAGGGCGATCAGGGCGCCGGCCACGCCCAGGACGGGGATGATCAGGGCGGCGGCCGAGGCGTGGGCGGCGGGCAGGCCGTGGAGCGGGGTCTGCTCGGTCAGGATGGAGGTGTAGGTGGTTCCGGCCAGGGCCAGGGCGAGGGAGCCGCCGATCTGGCGGAAGAAGTTCAGGTTGGCGGAGGCGGTGCCGAGGTACTGGGGTGCGACGGAGGCTTGGGCGGCGACCGTCAGGCCGGACAGCATCGGGCCCATGCCCAGCCCGATCAGCGACATCCAGATGATGAGCAGCCAGCCCGAGGTGTGGACGGTCAGGTTCAGGCAGAGGAGCGTCCCGACGATCATCAGGGCGGGCGCGGCGACGAGCCAGGGCTTGTAGACGCCGGTCCTGGACATGAGGACGCCCATGATCCAGCTGCCCGCCAGCATGCCGAGCATCAGCGGGTAGATGCGCAGGCCGGAGGTGGTCGCGTCCTCGCCGAGCGCCTCCTGGAAGTAGCGGGGCAGGAACACGACACCGGAGTACATGACGAACGCGGTGAAGAACGAGGTCACGTTGACCAGCGTGTAGCTGCGGCCGGCGAACAGGTGCATGGGCATCATCGGCGAGGCGGCCCGCCGTTCCACGACGACGAAGGCGGCGAGCAGCACCAGCGCGAGCCCGATCGGCCCCAGCACCGGCGGGCTGGTCCAGGTGTTGCCGTCGATGCCCTTTTCGGTCAGGCCGATCAGCAGCGCGCCGATCGCCAGGCTGAAGATCGCGATGCCCGGGTAGTCGGGGCGCTCGCGGCCGGTGCCGGGCTGGTGGGGCAGGTTGCGCGCGACGACGGCGAGCAGCACCAGGCCGATCGGCACGTTGACGTAGAAGGCCCAGCGCCAGGTCGCGTGGTCGGTGAACAGCCCGCCGAGGAACGGGCCGGCCAGGTAGCTCAGCGCCATGACGCCGCCGATGGCGCCCTGCACCCGGCTGCCGCCCCGGGTGGGCGGGAACAGGCTGAGCGCCAGGGCGAGCGACAACGGGACCAGTGCTCCGGCGCCCAGGCCCTGGATCGCGCGGAACACGATGAGCTGGGTCATGTCCTGCGCGAGGCCGCACAGGGCCGAGCCCAGGATGAAGATGGCCATGCCAATCAGCAACAGCGGCTTTCTGCCGTATTGGTCGGACAGCCTGCCGTACAGGGGCATCGTCACCGTCGAGGTGAGCAAGTAGGCGGTCACGACCCAGGTGTAGAGGTCGGATCCGCCCAGTTCCGCGGTGATGCGGGGCAAAGCGGTGCCCACGATCGTCTGGTCCAGCATCGCGATGAACATCCCGCCGAGCGCGGCGGCTACAAGGAGGGTGTCGTTTCGGGGCTTTATGTCAGTCGTCACCTGTGAAGGTTCATATGTAAGTCTTTACATGTCAAGTCTTGGGTATGCTCCGGAGCATGTCCCTGCGGATCGCGTTGCTCGGCCTGCTGGCCGCCAAGGGCCCGGCGAGCGGTTACGACCTGGCCAAACTGTTCGAAGGTTCGCTCAACCATGTCTGGCAGGCCGGACACACGCAGATCTATCCGGAACTGGTGAGGATGGCCGCCGACGGGCTCCTCGCGGTCGAGGCCGAGGGCGCCAGGGGGCGCAAGATCTACACGATCGCGGACGAGGGGTCGCGGCAGCTGCACGACTGGCTCGCCGATCGCGAGCCGGCCGTGACGGTCCGCAGCGAGACCGCTTTGCAGGCGTTTCTCCTGCCGATTCTCGACACGGACGAGGCCATCGCGGCGGTCGAGCGAGTCAAGGCGCGGGCGCAGAAACGCCTGGACGATCTGAAATGCCTGCCGCCCGTCGCGGATAACCCCAAGTTCGGCAAGTACGCGCTGCGCCTCGGCCTGGCCCAGACGCGCGCGACGATCGAGTGGGCCGACGAAACACTCCACGCGCTGCGCACCAAATAGGCAATGATCTACCGATGATCGGTCATATCGGAGTCAACGTTCCCGACCTCGAGAGCGCGCGGACCTACTACGACGCGCTGATGCCCTTATTGGGCTTCGAGAAGTACCTGGACATGGCCGATCAGTTCGCCTTCCGCCCGGCGGGGGGCAAACCGGGGACGTACCTCTTCTTCTATCCGGCGCTCACGGAGAGCGCCTACAGCAGGCACCAGACCGGGCTGCAGCATCTGGCCTTCATGGTCAAGAGCCGGTCGGCGGTACGGGCGGCGCATGACTGGGCAATCGGCATGGAATGCCAGATCCTCCAGAAGCCACGAAATTTCCCGGAGTATCCGCCGCCCTACTACGCGACGTACTGGCTGGATCCGGCGGGGATCATGCTGGAGGCGGTCTGCCACCACGACCGGCCTTGACTCTCACACCATGTGAGATGGGACGGTATCCCCCATGACGGAACTTGCTGAACGAGTCGACCAGGTCATCCGCGACGGTGGCGCGCCCGGCCTGCATGGTCTTGTGGTGATCCGTGGTGGCCAGACGGTGCTTGAGCGCTATGGCCAGGGCGAAGACTTCAAGTGGAACGACTCGATCGGCACCGTCGTCTTCGACCGCGACACCCTTCACGACATCAGGTCGGTGACGAAGAGCATCACGGCCCTCGTGTACGGCATCGCCCTGGGCAAGGGCTTGGTGCCCGATCCGGACGAGCCGCTGATGGCCGCCTTCCCCGAGTATCCGGACCTGGCCGAGTCCAAGCGGAACCTCACCGTCGCCCACGCGCTGACCATGACGCTGGGCCTCGAATGGGATGAAAGCGTCCCCTACACCAGCCCGGCCAACAGCGAGATCGCGATGGAGATGGCGCCGGACCGCTATCGCTATGTCCTGGAACGCCCGGTCGTCGAGGAGCCCGGCACCCGCTGGGACTACTGCGGCGGCGCCTCCGCGCTGATCGGCCGGCTGATCGTCAAAGGCGTCGGCACCACGCTGGACGCCTTCGCCCGGGACACGCTGTTCGATCCGCTCGGGATCTCGTTCGAGTGGATGGCGGGCGATGACGGCGCGGTCTCGGCCGCCTCCGGTCTACGGCTGGCGCCGCGCGATCTGGCGGCCGTCGGGCAGCTCGTGCTGGAGGGCGGACGGGGGATCGTACCCGGGGAGTGGATCACGCGCTCGCTCACGCGGCACGTCGCGCGGGAGGACGGGTCGGGTTACGGGTACCAGTGGTATCTGGGCGACGGGTGGTTCGCCGGGTTTGGGAACGGGGGGCAGCGGCTCTTCGTCGTACCGGGCGAGGAACTGGTCGTGGCGACCGCGGCGGGCGAGTACAACGACTTCGGGCAGCCGAGCGCCTCCGCCGTCATGGACGCCGTGCTCAGCGGGTGACCGCGCTCCTGAAGGCGGCCACGGCGGCGAGGATGGCGGGATGCCGGCCGTACCCCTTGCGGTAGGCGACGAGCGTGCGGCGGGAGAGTGGCAGCGGGGTCAGGCGCACGCCCGGCGGCGGCGCCTGCGCGGCCAGGCCGGGCACCAGCGCGACGCCCTGACCTGCGGCGGCGAAGGCGAGGACGGTGTCGAAGTCGTCCACGTGGTGCCGCACGTGCGGCTCGAACCCGGCCGCCTGGCAGGCCCGGATCGCCATGGTGTGGCAGAGTGTGCCCGGCTTGCTCATGATCCACGGGTCGTCGCGGGCGTCCCGGATCGACGGCCGGTCGGTGAGGTACATCGGCTCCTCGAAAAGCGGCTCGGCGCAGATCCCCAGATCCACGACAGGCGGCACGAAGTCGTATTCGTGCACCAGCGCCACGTCCAGCTCGCCCGCCCGCAGCGCGGCCGACACGTCCGCCGGGTCGATCTCCGACACCATCGGCTCCAGCGCCGGGTGGCCCGCCGCGAGTTCGGCGAGCGCGCGCGGCAACAGCACCCTGGTCGCCGACGGGAACGCGCCGATCCGCAGCGGCCCGCCCGGCCCATCGCTGAGCGCGGCCAGCGCCGCCGTCGCCCGCTCCAGCTCTTCAAGTACGGCATGCGCGTGCGTCACCAGCACGTGGGCCGCCGGGGTCAGGCTGACCGTGCGGCCGGTGCGTTCGAGCAGCGGCAGCCCTGCCTCCCGTTCCAGGGCGCTGAGCTGCTGGGACACCGCCGACGGGGTGAAGTTGGCGGCTTCGGCGACGGCGGCGATGGTGCCGCGCTGGGCGAGTTCGCGCAGGAGGTGGAGCTTGCGGGGATCGAGCATAAGACAAGCTTAGGCTCGACGGTAGGAATCGGCGCTGGACCTAATCAATGATCGTGCCGCACCCTCGGAGGATGCTGAGAGGAATCTACGTACCGCTGATCACGCCCTTCACCGCGGGCGACCAGGTCGATCTGGAGGCGTTCGAGAAGCTCGCGCACCACGTGCTCGACCAGGGGGCGAGCGGGCTCGTGGCGCTCGGCACGACCGGCGAGGTGGCGATGTTGACCGCCGAGGAGCGCGCCGCGGTGATCGAGAACTGCGTGCGGGTGTCCGGTGAGCGGGACGTTCCGCTGATCGTGGGCGTTTCGGGCAACGACACCCGCTCGACGATCGCCGCCCTGCGTGCGTTGCCGTCCGGGGTGACGGCGGCGCTGGTGCCGGTGCCGTACTTCCTGCGCCCGTCGGAGCGCGGGGTGATCGCGCACTTCGAGGCGCTGGCCGAGGCGTCGCCGGTGCCGCTGGTGATCTACCACATTCCCTACCGGACCGGTCAGCCGGTCTGCGCCGCCACGTTGCGGCAACTGGGCGCGCACCCGATGATCGCCGGGGTCAAGTACGCGGTGGGCGGCGTCGACCAGGACGCCATCGATCTGCTGGCCGACCTGCCGACCGGGTTCGAGGTGCTGGGCGGGGACGACGCGTTCATCTCGCCGCTGCTCGCGCTGGGCGCCTCCGGCGGCATCCTGGCCTCCGCGCATCTGGCCACGGACCGGTTCGTCGCATTGGTGGAGGCTTGGGAGTCGGGTGACGCCGCTCTCGGACGTTCGCTCGGACACCGGCTGGCGCGCCTGTCCGCGGCGCTCTTCGCCGAGCCCAACCCCACGGTGATCAAGGGAGTGCTGCACGAGCGCGGGCTGATCCCCACCGCGGAGGTACGGCTGCCGCTCCTGCCCGCCAGCGCCCAGTCGGTCACCCAGGCCACCGCCGTCCTGTCCACCATGAGCTGACCTTTCATCACAGGGAGACGTGGTGGCGGTACAACCAGGACAGGGACTCCTGGCTGGCCGCCTTCTTCAGGAACAACGGCATCATCAGGTCGCGGAACACCCGCCCCACCGGTCCGGCGGCCTTGCTGTTGCTGATGGTCCGCGAGTACGACACCACCCGCTCGGCCCGCTCCCGGCGCTCGTTCTCGAACGCGGCGAACGCGGCGCCGTGGTCAGGGGCGTCACGCAGGCAGCGGGCCAGTACGATCGCGTCCTCGATGGCCTGCGAGGCGCCCTGTCCCGCGCTGGGCGAGGTGGCGTGCGCGGCGTCGCCGGTCAGCACGACCCGGCCCTTGTGCCAGGTGGGGATGGACGGCAGGTCGTACACCGGGAAACCATCCCCGATCGGGCTCTCGCGCAGGAGGTCGGCGGTGCGGTTGCCGTCGTGGCGGAAGGCCTCGACGAGCAGCGGCCGCCAGTCGGCCGGAACGTCGCCCTCCTCACGCGGCAGGTTCGCGAACCACCAGATCTCACCCGAGTCCGCCACCGCGTAGCCGAAGAACGCCTTCTTGCCGAAGATCATGTGGTACGTGCCCGGTTCGCCGGTCAGGCCGGGGAACGTCGTGATCCCGCCGAAGCTGTACAGGCCGGAGTAGCGGGGCGCCGGGGCCTTCGGGTCGAGGAGGGTGCGGGTGCGTGAGTGCACGCCTTCCGCCGAGATCAGGATGTCGCCGGTCGCCTGGGTGCCGTCGGCGAAGTGGGCCACGACCTGGTCGCCGGTGTCGTCCAGGGAGACGAGGCGCTTGCCGTACCGGATCTTGATGCCGCGCGCGGTGGCCTGGTCGCGCACGATGCGGTAGAGGTCGGAGCGCAGGATCGTGTGGCTGACGGTGCCGTCGTCGAGTGCCAGGCCGTTGGCGACCTCGCCGAGGTGTTTGCCGGAGCCGCTGGTCATGACCATGCGCGGGGTCGGGATTCCGGCGGCCATGACCTCGCGGTGCGTGTCGAGGACGCGCAGGGCGGACAGGCCGTTGGAGGCGACGTTCAGGAACGAGCCGACGCCTTCCGCCGTCGCGCCGTAAGCCTCGAAGATCTCCGCCTCGATGCCCGCTTCGCGCAGCGCCATCGCGGTCGCCGGTCCGCCGATCCCGCACCCTGTGATGAGAGCCTTCATCGTGATAACCTTTCGTTCGGTCGAACGAAATATATGGCGATTGGAGAGGGTATGTCCAGAGATATTTCGGAACACCGAAAGAATCTTCTCCAGGCGCTCGGCGACGCGGGACGGGAGAGCAGCAACGCCGCGGTCATGTACCACACCGTCATGAGCGGGATGCTGGGGCTCGGCGTGACCGAGTGGAAGGCCCTTGACCTGCTCCAACGCCTCGGGCCGCTGACCGCGGGCGAACTCTCGCAGCACACCGGCCTCGCTCCCGCGTCGGTGAGCGGGCTGGTGGATCGGCTGGAGGCGAAGTGGATGGTACGCCGCATCCGCGACCTCAAGGACCGGCGCCGGATCATCGTCGAGATCAACCCGGAGCAGCTGGCCGGGGCGAGTGCCGAGGCGATCGAGGTGTTCGAGCCGTTGATGCGGGGACTGGCTGATCTGTACGACGCGTACACGGATGAGCAGTTGGAACTGATCCTCGACTACACGACCAAGGCCGCGGCGGTCCAGCGCGCCGCGACCGCCATCCTCACCGAACGCCAGCCTCGCCGATCTCCGTGATTAGGGCTTGACATATCCCCCTATTCACCCCAACCTGATCCGCATGGGTTCCCTGTGATTCTCGCACCGGACGCGTAGAGCCGCTGCTCCGCGATCCGTTCCGCCATCGATCCGTTCGTTTTCGATGCGGCATGTGTGCCGAGAATCGGAGGTGGCTGCTTTATGCGTGCTACCCAACTAGCTCTTTCAGACATCACCAAGCATTACGACGACCGCGTCGTCCTTGACCGGGTGACCTTCACTGCGAAACCCGGTGAGAAGATCGGGGTCATCGGCGACAACGGCTCGGGGAAGTCCACGTTGCTGCGGCTGATCGCGGGGGTCGAGACGCCCGACAACGGCGAACTCACCGTCGTGGCACCCGGCGGCATCGGCTACCTCCCCCAGGCCCTCGACCTGCCCACCGGATCCACGGTGACCGACGCCATCGACCGGGCCCTCCACGACCTGCGCGCCTTGGAAGCCCAAATCCGCACAGCAGAAGCCCGCCTGGCAAGCGCCGACACAACCTCGACGAACACCACGGCCCCCACTCCCACGGCCGCCACCCCCGCCACCTTGACCAGCGGCACGGCCACCTCACCCACGGGTGACGTGTCCACGGAGGCCGGGACGCGCGGGACCGGCGCCACCGCCGGAGGAACGCCCTCAAGTGGTGCGTCCGGACTGGAGGTGGAACTGGCTGTCTACGGCGAGTTGGTGGCGGCCTTCGAGGCACGGGGCGGATACGAGGCCGATGCCCGAGTGGAAGTAGCTCTGCACGGGCTGGGCCTCCCCGGCCTGGACCGGGCACGCCCACTGGACACCCTGTCCGGCGGCGAACGCTCCCGCCTGGCCCTGGCCGCCACCCTAGCCGCAGCACCAGAGCTACTCCTGCTGGACGAACCCACCAACGACCTGGACGACCAGGCCGTGACCTGGCTCGAAGACCACCTCCGCGCCCACAGCGGCACAGTCGTGGCCATCACCCACGACCGGGTGTTCCTGGACCGGATCACCTCCACGATCCTGGAGGTCGACCAGTCCCAGGTACGCCGCTACGGCAACGGCTACACCGGCTACCTGACGGCGAAGGCGGCCGAGCGGGCGGCATGGGCACTGGAGCACGAAGAGTGGAAGAACGAGCTGGCCCGCCACGCCACCCTCGTCGACGCCAACGCCTCCCGCCTCGGCGCCATCCCCCGCAAGGTCGCCAAGGCCGGCATGGGCACCGGCGCCTGGCGCGCCCGCTCCCGTACACATGGCGCGATGAGCCGCATCCGCCAGTCCAACCAACGCCTGGACTGGCTCCGCACCCACCCCGTCCCACCCCCACCAACCCCCCTCCGCTTCACCCCCACCCCCCTCACTGCTCCCACCACCCTCACCGCCCACCCCACCTCTCCAGAACGGTCCCCAACCACCTCTCCAGAACGGTCCCCAACCACCTCACCACCCCCGCCCAACCCTCCCCAGCCGGTCCCGACCGGATCTCCGCGACTCAACCAGGCCGAGTGCCGACGGACGGGCCGGACAGCGTGACGGCGGCTGCGGCAGATCGGGTACCCATGGCCGGGCGTCGCGGGGCGACCAGCCCCGACCAGGTCTCTGCGGCCGAGCCCGGCAGGATGTGTGCTCCCCGGTCGGAACAAGCAGTCCGGCCGGACGGCGCGTCTGGGTTGGACAGGGCGTCTGGGTTGGTCAGGGCGTCTGCGTTGGACAGGGCGTCTGGACGGGACGGAGCATCAGGGCTGGATCAGGTGGCGGGACCAGATCAGGTTGGTGGGGTGGAGCGGGTTGGGTTGGTGGAGCTTGGTGGGGTTCGGGTGGGCGAGCGGCTCAGGCTGGGCTCCCTGCGGATCCTGCCCGGCGAACGTCTGCTGGTCACCGGACCCAACGGGGCAGGCAAGAGCACGCTCATGCAGGTGCTGTCCGGCGAGCTGGTGCCCGACGCCGGGACGGTCAAGCGCCCGCCCCGCGTGGGATACCTACGGCAGGAGGACCGGCCGGGCCGGATGGACCGGACCGTGCTGGGCGCGTTCGCCGAGGGCCGGCCGGGCACCATCGACGAGCACGCCGACGCACTGCTGTCCCTGGGGCTGTTCCGCCCTGCGGACCTGCGGTTGCGGGTGGGTCAGCTGTCGTACGGCCAGCGCCGCCGCATCGACGTCGCCCGCCTGGTCAGCCGCCCCGTTGACCTGCTCCTCCTGGACGAGCCCACCAACCACCTCTCCCCACTCCTCGTGGAACAACTAGAGGAGGCCCTGTCCGTCTACCAGGGCGCAGTGGTGATCGTCACCCACGACCGCCGCATGCGTGCCGCCTTCCAGGGTTCACGCCTGGAACTCAAGAACGGCCACGCCACCACCCTCCAACCCACATAACCCACGCCCATCCACACCCTGTGGACGGGCACACCGCCAACATGCCCATCCGGCGCCTACGGCCAGGACCAGTCCGCACGGCGCTTCCGGCACGGGGCCCGTCCGTTCGGTGCCCTGTAGTCAGAGCCTGGCGTGGATGGTGCCCAGAGAAGGCAGCAGGCGCGAGGCAGGGTTGGGCGGAAGCGGATGACCGGGGCGAGTCAGACGAGGCAGCCGGGTGACCCGACGCACGAGCCAGGCGGGGTGGCCTGCGCGTGGGTCGGTCCCCGCGCCGCCGCCCCGGTCAGCGGGGCGGCAGGGCGGCGGGATTACCGGGCGAGTTGGGGTTAGGGGTTGGGGGTGGATTGGCGGATGGCGGTGGTGATGTCGGTGACGCGGTCTGTCAGGAGGCCGATGGCGCCTACCGTTCGGGTTACCGGGTCGTCCTCGGCTCCGCCCAGCGCCCTTGTGCGCAGGTACGCGGCCTTGATGGTGGTCCAGCGCTCCTGCTGCTCCGGGGTCAGGCGTCCCCTGAGCTCGGCGAGCTTGAGGAGGTTGGCTTCGGCGTCGGAGGTGAGGGTTTGGGCCTCGCCTACGTAGTGGTCGTCGATCACCGCTTCCAGTTCGGCGTCGTTCATGGCGGGCACGATCCGCTCGGCCAGCTTGTTCATGTTCCGGTAGGAGCCCTGCAGCTTGTACGGCGGCTCGGTACGCGCGTCGTCCGACTGGGCAGCCGAGGCGATGTACGCCTGGTTGTTGGCCAGCACGACTTCCTGCACCCGCACCAGCTTGGCCAGCACGGACAGGATCTGGTCCAGCTCGACCTTGGAGTAGGGGTGCTTGAGCTGGTCGGAGCGGACCGTCTGGTCGCCGCGCGCCAGCCGTACCAGCAGTTCGACGTCGGCACGGTCGCGGGTGGAGAGCGGGGCCAGGACGGGGTTGGAGGTGAGGGCGTTGTCGACGTAGCTGAGCGCGAACAGCTCGTCGCGGCCGGACAGCACGTCGCCGAGGTTCCACACGTCGGCCCGGTTGGCGAGCATGTCGGGGATGCGGAAGCGCTTGCCGGACTCGGTATAGGGGTTTCCGGCCATGCACACGGCGAAGCGCTTGCCGCGCAGGTCGTAGGTGCGGGTGCGGCCGTTCCAGACGCCTTCGATGCGGCGCTGGGCGTCGCACAGCGAGATGAACTTCTGCAGCAGCTCGGGCGAGGTGTGCTGGATGTCGTCGAGGTAGAGGAGCGTGTTGTTGCCGGTCTCCAGCGCGAAGGAGATCTTCTCGACCTCCTGCCGGGAGGTGGCGTCGGGAGCCTCCTCCGGGTCGAGCGAGGTGACGGCGTGGCCCAGGGCCGGGCCGTTGACCTTGACGAAGACGAGGCCCAGGCGGCTGGCGACGTATTCCATGAGGGTGGTCTTGCCGTAGCCGGGCGGGGAGATGAGCAGCAGGAGGCCCATCTGGTCGGTGCGTTTGCCCGCTCCCGCCGCGCCGAGCTGCTTGGCCAGGTTGTCGCCGATGAGCGGCAGGTAGACCTCGTCGAGCAGGCGGTTGCGTACGAAGGCGCTCATGACCTTGGGCTTGTACTCGTCCAGCCGCAGACGGTCGCGTTCGGCCGCGACCAGTTCGACGCGGCGTTTCTGGTAGGCGCGGAAGGCGGGGACGCGTTCGGTGGCGAACATCCTGGTCCTGGTGAGGATCTCGTCGAGCCGCACGGGCAGCGTGCGCTCGGTGATGCGCGGGTGGGTGCCGAGCAGGCCCTCGACCACGGCGGTGACGGTCGCGCTGGATGCGTAGCGGGGCAGGTCGCCGCAGAGCTGCAGGGCGATGGCCTCGGGCAGCTCGGGTGACTGGTCGAAGGCGCCCAGCCAGGCCTCGGCGAGCTGGATGCGCGCGGGCGGATCGAGGGAGCTGAGGTCGTCCTCGAACGAGCGCTGCGCCTCCGGACCCAGCCTTGCGCGGAAGTTGTCCACTAGGGCGCGGGCCGCCTTGCTGGTGACGAAGCCGGGCGGGGTGGTGGCCAGCTCCTCCACGAGGTATTCCCCGGCCAGCCGGGCCACGCCGGGGGCGGCGGTGATCAGAGACGACAGTTCCTCGGCCAGGGCGGCCACGGCCTCGTTGGCGCCGAATGCCTCGCGTGCTCTGACCAGGGAAGACGCTCTGGTGGTGAATGTTTTACGTGAAACCTCGTCCGTGTGGAAGGCCCAGAAGAGCTGCGCCGCCGCTCTGGCCTCGGGGGAGTAGCGCAGCAGTCCGGCGCCGTCGCGCAGGCGGACCAGGGCGTCGAGGATCAGGGTGGCGTCGTGGTCGTGGACGCCGCGTTCGTAGCCCTCGTCGTAGCGTTCCTCGGCGGCCCGCCGTACGAGATCCGCTGACGGGTGGTCGGAGGTGCCGAGAAGTGCGGCGGCCAGGTGCTCGGCGCGGTAGACCTCGGGCGTCTCCGAGACGAGCAACTGGTCCCAGAACGGGCGGGTGTCGGCGAAGTCGGCCGGGACCGGCGCGCGGTAGTCGGTGCCGGTGATGGCGAACTGCATCGCGCCGTCGTGGGGGACCAGCGTGAGGTCGACGGGCTGGGTGTTGACCGCGAAGCGGTGGCGCCCCAGCCGCAGCGTCTCGCCGCCCGCGTCGAACAGGTCGAGCCGGTCGCGCAGCGAGCGCCCGGCCTCCTGCTGGGCGGCCTTGACCCGGCCGTCGAGCTCCTCGGCGCGCACCGGGTCGCCCAGGGTGCGCAGCTCGGCGGAGACCGACTGGAGCTTGGCGACCATGGGGTCGGTGGCGAAGTAGGTGTTGACCTCGTCGAGCGAGGCCAGCCCGGCCACCCGCCTGGCGACGCTGCCCAGGATGCGCTCGGCCGAGGCGAAGACCCGGTCGGCGCGGCGGGCCCGCTCGTCAAGCTGGCTCTGCTTGCGGGCGGAGAACGCCTCGTAGACGTCCTCCCGCTTGGTCGTGAGCTTGGCGGCGAAGTCGTCGAACTCCCCGAAGCGGGATTCGAGCCCTTCCAACTGCAGCATGAGCTTGCCGAGCTGCTCGTCGCAGCGCTCCGGGGTGTCGGCCATGGCCAGCGCTCCGGTGATCGCCTGCCCGAGCAGCGCGAACTCGGCGGCGAAGGCGGCCCGCCCCTCGCTGGACAGCAGCTCCCTGCGCCGCCCCTCCAGCACCGCGCGGGCGCGGTTGACGCCGCCGAGCACCTCGGCGATGCGTTCCAGGATGGAGGTGCGCACGGTGGCGTCGGCGATGTCGAGCGAACCGACCACCTCGGTGACCACCTCAAGCCCCTCGGCCTGGTCGGCCAGCAGCTCCGCCACCGGGACGGCGTCGGCCACCGTGGCGATCGCGCCCGCGTCTGCGGCGAGCCGCTCGACCGCGCTGTGGTAGCCGGTGAAGGCATCGGGACCCTGCAGGAACGTGACCGCCCGGGTGCCGGTCTCCTTGAGTTCGGCCGTGAGCTCTCCGGCCAGCGAGTCGAGCCGGGTGAGGTCGATGTAGCGGACCTCGCGCAGCGTCACCAGCCGCCCCTGCGCGCGGCGCAGCGTGGCCAGCAGGCTGACCCAGGCGTCGGCGCCGGCCGGCAGGTCACCGCGGGCCTGCCGGACGAGGGTGACGGTCTCCTCCTCGGCGGCGGCCAGCGTCCGCGCGGCCTGCGCGGTCAGCTGCTCGACGTTCTCGTATTCGTCGAGCACCTGGCCGGCGGTGGCGCGTACGTCGGTGAGCGGGGTGCGCAGTCCGTGCTCACCGAGCCAGTGGTAGTGGTCGAAGGCCCGCTCACAGGCGGCGATCAGCGCCTCGAAGGTCGCCGCCGACGGCGACATCTCCTCGACCATGCGCGCCACGGACAGGCAGTCGGAGATGCCGCGGACCAGCTCGGCGTTGCCGATGCGCTCCAGCGGCCCCGAGCCGGTGGGCTGGGCGGCGGCGTAGGTGTCGGAGACATAGGGCGTCTGCCACACCTGCATGGGATGGACCCGGGTCGGCTCGTCGGAGGTGGCGCGGAAGACCACCATCGTGCCGTCGTCGAACAGGCTGAACCCGTGGCACGGGATGGGGTTGGCCACCTCCTTCCTGATCACGTTGTACGGCAGCAGCAACGACCGCCCGTCACCCCGGGCATGGAAGACGTAGAGCACGTCCTCGCCGTTGGGCGAGCGGACCACGCGCTCGAACTCCAGCTCGCTGACGTCGAGGTCGAACGTCTTGCTGACCCCGGTCGCCAGGTAGTAGCCCCCGGGGAAGATCAGCCCCTGGTCCTCCGGCAGCCTCCGGCAGGCCTGCCCGATGCCGTCGAGCCGGACCACCGCCTTGGTCCTGGTGTTGAACACCAGGTGCCGCCACTCCGGCTCCTTGTACGGCCGGACGCGCAGCAGGATGAGCGGCCCGACCCGGGCGTAGGAGACGTCGGCGTCGGCCAG
Organism: Nonomuraea endophytica; assembly: GCF_014203235.1. GTDB lineage: Bacteria > Actinomycetota > Actinomycetes > Streptosporangiales > Streptosporangiaceae > Nonomuraea > Nonomuraea endophytica. The sequence continues at coordinate 1,611,854 of NZ_JACHIN010000001.1, forward strand.
CGACTGCAGCGGCTCGGTGACCGGCTCGGAGTAGATCCCGTGGCCGATCTCGGTGTTGTCCTCGACCTTGATGGTCAGGTCGCCGCCGACGGTCTCGACGAAGACCTCGCCCTCGATGGAGATGTGGGGATGGCGGCCGAGCACGTGGTCGTCGCGGGTGGTGACGGTCCACTCGAAGTCGTGGGACGCCGGGAACACGTGGTCGCGCTCGCCCCGGTTGTCGAGGTATTTGCCGGACACGTCCCAGCGCAGGACCTTGCTGTCGCTCGGCCCGGTCTGAAAGACGGCCAGCAACTTGCCCTCGACCTGCCGCAGGGTCTGCAGGCGGGTCTCCTTGTAGTACCGGTACAACTCGGCGAAGTCCTTCTGGAACGCGGGGTCGGTGAGCGCGTCCCACTGTGCCGGATCGAACCGGAACGCTTCGCCGTCGCGGGTGAACCTGTGGACGGAGAACACGTCGTCCACAGCCGTTTCCGGCTTAAGTCCGATGAAAACGTTGTACCCGAACACCATCACCTCCCCGACGGAGATGATGTCCCTGGGCACGCAGTTGTTCTCGGTCCTGATCCGCTCCGTGCCGAGCAGCGTGAGCTCGGCGCCGCCGAAGACCTTCAGCCGCTCGTCGTTGACCGCCTCCGCGGCCTGCGCCAGCAGCTTGGCCTGCGACTGAAGGCGGTTCCTGAGCACCTCATAGGTGCCCGCCTCAAGATCCGCCATGCGCTCAGGCCCTCAGCGCGGCGACCGAGGAGTCGGCGACGCCGAGTCTGCGCGCGGTCTCCAGAAGCTCGGTCAGCTTCGCCTCCGGCCCACCGCTCTGGATCATCTGCATGAGCAGCGCGGACACGGTGATGTTCTTGAGGTCCTCGGTGCCGATCCCGCCGACGATCGCCGCGAGGTCCGCGGGCAGGCTCGCCGATCCGTTGAGGTACGGCTCCGCCAGCGTCCTGGCCACCGCCGAGTGCTCCACGAACCCGTCGACCGCCTTGCCCGCGGTGATCGAGCCCACGATCCTGTCGAAGAACATCGTGTCGCCGCCCACGATGTCGATGTCGGCCTTGGCCAGCCCCGCCGCCAGCACGCTGGCCTGCGACTCGGCGACCTTCGCCTGCACGTCGATGCGCTTGAGGTGGATCTCCTTGTCGGCCTCCAGCCGCAGGCGGTACTCCTCGTGCGTACGCGAGGCCTCGTCCAGCGCGGCCAGCGCGGCGGCCTTCTCGGTCAGACCCTCGGCCTCGGCCTTGAGCTTCTCGCCGACGGCAGCGGCGGCGGCGAGCGCGAGTGCCTGCTCGCCCTCGGCGCGGGCCTTGAGCCGGTCGCCCTCGACCAGCGCCATCGCCTTGGCGCCTTCGGCCTCGGCGCGCAGGCGCTCGCTCAGCACCATCGCCTCGGCGCGGCCGACCTTCTCGATCGCCGCCGCGTCGCGCTCCTTCACCTGCACCTCGGCCAGCCCCGCCGCGGCGCTCTCGGCCTGGACACCCTCCGCGAGCCGGATCTTGGCGCGGGCGTCGAGGTCGGCGGCCTGCTGCCTGGCCTCGGCGAGCACGAGCTCCTCGCGGGCGCGGAACTTCGAGGCGGCCTCGGCGGCCTCGGCCGCCTTGATGTCCTTGACCAGGTTCTCCTGAGCCTCGGCCTCGGCGGCGATGATCGTGGTCTGGCGCAGCCGTTCGGCCTCCTCGACCGCGCGCAGCCGCTTGATGTTCTCCTCCTGCTCGGCGACGGTCTTGTCGACCGCGATGCGCTCGCGCACGACCTCGGCGATCGAGCGCTTCTCGGTCTCGACCTCCTTGTCCTTGGAGATGCGCGACAGCTCGGTCTCGCGTTCGCGGGCGATGACCTCCAGCATGCGGTCCTTCTCGATCCGCTCGGTCTCGATCGCGATCACGCGTTCCTTGTTCTTCTCGGCGACGGCGATCTCGCGGGCGCGGTTCTCGTTGTGGACGCCGAGCTGCTCGTCGGTCCTGATGTTGGCGGCCTGGGCCTTGAGCCGCTCCTCGGCCTGCACGCGGGCGGTCTCGGCCTCCTCGCGCGCCCTCATGGTCTCGATCTCGCGCTTCTGCTTGGTCTCGGCGTCGGCCTGGCGGCGTTCCAGCTCCAGGATCGCCTCGCGGGCGTCCACGTTCTGGCGGGTGATCTCCTTCTCCTCGTTGCGCTGGAACTCGTTGGTCCGCACGTGCTCGATGGCGGTGAGCTCGGTGATCTTGCGGATGCCCTGCGCGTCGAGGATGTTGGACTTGTCCAGGTTGTGGAGGGGCGTCTGCTCCAGGTAGTCGATCGCGGCGTCCTCAAGGCTGTAGCCGTTGAGGTCGGTGCCGATGAGCCGGAGGATCTCGTCGCGGAACTCGTCGCGCTTGGTGTAGAGGTCGACGAAGTCCAGGTGCTTGCCGGCGGTCTTGAGCGCCTCGGAGAACTTGGCGTTGAACAGCTCCTGCAGCGTCTCCTCGCCGCTGGCCCGCGCGGTGCCGATGGCCTGGGCCACCTTGATGACGTCCTCGGCGGTCTTGTTGACCCGGACGAAGAACGTGATGCGGATGTCGGCCCTGATGTTGTCGCGGCAGATCAGTCCTTCACGACCGGACCTGACGATCTCCATCGTCTTCACCGAGATGTCCATGGTCTCGGACTTGTGCACGACGGGCAGCACGACGGCGCCCGTGAACGTCACGTCGACCCGGTTGACCTTCGAGATGATCAGCGCCTTGCCCTGCTCGACCTTGTGGAAGAGGCGGCTGATGACCACGAGGATGGCGATGACGACGAGCAGGGCGACGGCCAGCGTGATCGCCAGGCCGAGGGAGATGACACCCATCAGTGATCCCTTTCATAGGGCATGACCAGGAAGAATTCCCCGGAGGAGGAATAGTCGAAGATGAGGGCGTTGTCGCCCCGGGCCAGCCGGTCGTCGCCGGTCGTCCTGACCTGGACGACCGCGGATGACCCGTCGGCGGCGGTGACCTCGGCCTGGCCGAAGTCGGCGGTGACCTGTCCGGTGCGGATCACGCAGTGCCGGCCGACGAAGTCGTGGCGCGAGGGGCCGCGTTCGTCGGGATACAGGCGGCGGAGCGGCACGACCAGCAGGCGGGCCCCGAGCCAGCCGCCGGCCAGGGCCACGATGAGCACGGCGATCTGCAGGTGTACCGCGGAGACGAGCTGACCGCCGACCAGGCTGAGCAGCCAGCCCAGCGTGATCACGATCGACAGCGTCACTCCGGCGGGCGCGCCTGCCAGTCCGAGCCAGGAAGCGTCGACGTCGTCCAGGTCCAGAAGGCCGGTGAGCGCGATCACCCAATAGGCGACGACGATCACGAGCAGAAAGCTGAACAGGATTGTCGGAAAACCCAGCACGGCTTGTAAGAACTCAGACATCTTCCCCCTGGTACATCCCCCGTCGGACTCTATACAGGTAAAGACGAAGTAAAGCGGAAAGTTCCCGATATGGGGATGTTTGCCGCGCCGTACATGCGAAAGAGCGACCGGAAATCCGGTCGCTCCTCGGGTGGGAAGTGTCAGGCGCGCGCGGCCGCGACGGCCTCCTTGAGGTGCTTCTCGTCCTCGGTGCTGAGCGAGGTCTTGATGATCTCGCCGCCGTACTGCGCGATCTGCTCGATGACCTTGTCCGGTGTGCTCTGGCGGACCAGGAGGAAGAGGGCGGCGGTGCCCGGGGGCATCTTCTCGCCGAGTTCCTTCATGAAGTCGTCGTTGACGCCGACGTCGGTGAGGGCGCCGCCCGCCGCGCCCGCGGCCGCGCCGAGCGCCATGCCCAGCAGCGGCATGAAGAACAGCAGCCCGATGAGGCCGCCCCACAGCGCCCCGCCCGCCGCGCCGATGCCGGTGGTGCTGGTGGTCTGGTGAAGCTTGATCTTGCCGTCTTCCCTGCGCTCGACGATGGCCGCGTCCTCAAGCGTGATGAGGTTCTGTTTCTGCAGCTCGAACAGTCGCGTGCGTACGGTCTCCGCGGTCGCGACGTCCGGATAGTCGATGACGATGAGGTTGCTCATGCCGTCCCCCGATTTCTATGAGCTCCTCACCGATAGTACACAGATGGTTACGCGAGGTCGGATGCTTCCCATTCGTGGCACGGCTGGAGCCCGTGGTGGTGGAAGATCACGCCGACCATCTTCTTGGTGGCGGAGTTGTGCACGCCCTGACCGGTCGGGCCGCACGGGCAGTCGTGCGACTCCTCGTGGCCGATGGCGTCGTCGAGGGGCCTGACGTGGACGATCTTCTGCATGGTCGCTTGCCCTTCCTTTGGCGGGAAGTTTAAGTCACCGGGTTGACCTCAAGCAAAGTTGAGGATGCATCCTCGTCGGCATGAGCGAAGTGATGAAGGCAGCGGCGTTCGCCGAGTTCGGCGGCCCAGAAGTGTTGAAGGTCATGGAACTGCCCGCGCCACAGGCGGGCCCCGGACAGGTCCGGGTGCGGGTCAAGGCCGCGGGCGTGCAGCCGTACGACACCTCGGTACGCGCCGGATGGACCCCGCCCGGCATCGCCGGCGACCTGCCGCGCGTTCCCGGCAACGAGTTCGCCGGAGTGATCGACCAGGTGGGCGAGGGCGTGACCGGCTTCGCGATCGGCGCTGAGGTGCTGGGGTTCACGCAGCTCAACGCCTACGCCGAGTACACGGTCGTGCCGTCGGCGTCGGTCACGCCGAAGCCCGCCGGACTCGCCTGGGAGGTGGCCGGGGCGATGACCGCGGGCGTGCAGACGGCCGAGATCGCCATCGACAACCTGGCGATCGGAGCCGGGGACACGCTGCTGATCCACGGCGCTGCCGGGTCCGTCGGCGGCGCCGCCACGCAGATCGCCATCCGGCGCGGCGCCACGGTCATCGGCACCGCCCGCGCCGTCAACCACGATTACCTGCGCGATCTCGGCGCGATCCCCGTCGAGTACGGCCCCGGCCTCGCCGACCGGGTCCGCGCCCTGGCCCCGAACGGCGTCACCGCGGCCCTGGACGGCGCGGGCGGCGAGGCGCTGGAGGTCTCACTGGAGCTGGTGGCGGATCGCGACCGCATCCTCACGCTGTTCGAGCACGAGAAGGCCGCCGGGCTCGGCATCCGCACCACCGTGGGCGAACGGCTGGCCGAGCGCCTGGGCCGTTATGCCGCGCAGGTGGCGGCGGGCGAGTTCAAGTACCACATCCGCAGCACCTACCCGCTGTCCGAGGCCGCCGACGCGCACCGCGAGATGGAGACCGGCCACGGCCGCGGCAAGATCGCCATCGTGATCCCGTAAGACACCCGACAAGACCTTGGAACACCCGACCAGAACACCTGACAAGACCTCGGAACACCCGGCAAGGACCTCACCTCTGGGAAGACACGTGGGGTGAGGGTTTCTAGGAGGGGCCGGTCGGGCGCTTGCGTTCGTTGAAGCGCCCGACCTTGGCCCGGTTGCCGCACACCTCCATGGAGCACCAGCGGCGGCTGCTGTTCTTGCTGACGTCCAGGAACCAGAGCACGCACCGCGGGTTCGCGCAGTGCTTGACCCGCCCGCCCATGACGCGCACGAGGTCGGCCGCCGCCACCCACGCCGCGTGCCACCCGGGCTCGTCCACGACCACCATCTCGTACGGCCCGTCCGCCCCGACCTGAGGCCGCAGGCTCCCGTGGGCCAGCACCGCGTTGAGCCGCTCGTGCCCCCGTCCTTCGAGCGCGTCGCGCATGGCGGCCCGCGCCTCGACCAGCCGCTCCCGCACGCCAGGTCCCCCGGGCAGCCCGTGATCGGCGAGCCAGGCCTCGACCCCCTCGGCCGTGTCGAACTGGTCGACCAGCTCCTCCTGCCACATCCAGGTGGTGTCGACCAGGTCCAGCCCGACGGGCTCCCCGCGCAGCGGCCGGATCTTCATCCTAACCTCTCAAAGCCATTTGACCGGTTAATGCCAGTCATGCTATCACTTAACCAGCAAACAGCATTTAGCCGGTTAAGGAGTGATCATGCGCTACCACACCGCGGTCATCGAGGGGCTGAACGTCTTCTACCGCGAGGCCGGAGACCCGTCGGCGCCCACGCTCGTCCTGCTGCACGGCTTCCCGACCTCGTCGATCGCCTACCAGGAGCTGATCGCCGAGCTGGCCGGGGAGTTCCACCTGATCGCCCCCGACTACCCGGGCTTCGGCCACAGCTCGGCGCCCGCCGCCGACACCTGGGACTACACCTTCGACCACCTGGCCGACGTCGTGGACCAGCTCCTGGACTCCATCGGCGTCCGCAAATACGCGATCTACGTGCACGACTACGGCGCCCCGGTCGGCTTCCGCCTCGCGCTGCGCCACCCCGAGCGCATCACCGGCATCGTCTCCCAGAACGGCAACGCCTACGACGAGGGCCTGACCCCGTTCTGGGACCAGCTCCGCGCCTACTGGGCCGACCCCTCCCAGGAGAACGGCGACGCCCTGCGCGCCCTGCTGACCCCCGAGGCCACGCAGTGGCAGTACACCCACGGCGTCCCCGACACCTCGCTGGTCAACCCCGACCGGGCGGCCTTCGACCAGGCGCTGCTCGACCGGCCGGGCAACCAGGAGATCCAGCTCGCGCTCTTCCTGGACTACGGCGTCAACCCAGGCCGCTACCCGGCCTGGCAGGAGTACCTGCGCACCCACCAGCCTCCGCTGCTGGCGGTCTGGGGCCGGGGCGACGAGATCTTCGGCCCGGACGGCGCCCGCGCCTACGCCCGCGACGTGAAGGAGGCACGCGTGCACCTGCTGGACGCCGGGCACTTCCCGCTCACGACCCGGCTGAGCCAGAGCGCCGCCCTGATCCGCGACTTCCTGCACGGGCTGTCGGACTAATGTCGGCGCTCATGAACGTGGTCGGGGTGTCGGACTGATGCCGCCGCTCAAGAACGTGGTCAGCGCGACGACCGCGGCCCTGGCAGGGCTCCTGTTGCTGGCCGGGATCACCAGCGCCACCGGCCTGGCGCTGTTCGCCCTGCCGTTCGCGGCCACGGCCGGGATCGTGGCGCTGGCTCCGGCGGCGCCGTTCGCGCAGCCGCGCAGCATCGTGCTCGGGCACGTCAGCGCCACGACCCTGGCGCTGCTCATCACCTCGGTCGCGGCGCCTTCGGTGTGGACGGCGGCGGTGGCCGCCGCCCTGTCGACGGCGCCGATGATGCTGCTCAAGGCGCCGCATCCGCCCGCGGCCGCGACCGCGGCGCTGGTCGGGCTCACCGCTCCGGAGCCGCTCTACCTGCTCAACCCGGTCATCCTCGCCAGCGCCGTGGTGATCGCCGGAGGGGTGGTGCTCGGAAAGCTCCTACCCGGCCACAGCTACCCGACCTCCTGGAAGTGAGGTCACAGGCGGGGGCGAAGCGCCTCGGCGATCGCCAGCTGGTCCTCGTCCAGCGAGGTGCCGCCGTCCTGGATGTCCCACAGGGCGTTCTGCAGGAGCCGGCCGTACGTCCAGCCGGCGGCCCGCCGGGGATCGAGCGCGAGCCGGTCGACCAGCAGGTCGAACCGGCGGCGCACGGCGCGGTGCACGTCGCCGGTGGCCACGACGTCGTCCCAGCGGTTGTCCAGGGCGGGCCACAGGTCGAAGCCCGGGTCGCCGGCCAGCGGCTTGGGGTCGATGGCCAGCCACGGCTCGCGCCCGGCGGCCAGGACGTTCTCGTAGTGCATGTCCCAGTGCAGCAGCCGGTCGCCCGGCTCGGTGACCAGCTCGGCGACGACGGAGGCGCACGTCTTCAGCCACTCCCGGTCGCTCTCCTCGGCCAGGGCGGCCACCGCTTCGGGGGTCTCGTCGATCATGTCCTGGGCGATGTCGGCGAGGGTGCGCATGCCCTCGGGCGCCGGATAGGCCACGAGGCGGGCGAGCAGGTCGGCCAGGATCGTCAGGGCCTTGGTGTCGTCGGCGACCGTGGCCAGCGTGCGGTGGCCCTCCAGCCGTTCGAGCAGCAGCGTGCCGGTGGAGGGGTCCTCGTCCAGGAGGCGGACCATGGCGTCGCCGTTCCAGACCTTCAGGCCCATCGCCTCGCTGGCGTTCTCTTCGTTGACCGGCTGCAGCTTGAGCGCGGCCGGTACGCCGTCGGCCCCGGTCACGGGGAGCACGAGCGAGACGAACCCGTGCATCGGCTCCCCGTCGAGCCGTAGCCCCCACTCGTCGAGGTAGCGCTCGGCCAGGGCGGGCAGGCCGGCGATCCAGGTGGGGCCGCCTTCCTCGCCCTCGCCGATCTCGTCGTGGTTGCTGATGAGCTTGGCGGGTACTTCGATCTTCGTCACAAACGTCCTAGAAATGCCAGGGGAAGGGCGACCAGTCGGGCTCGCGCTTCTCCAGGAACGAGTCGCGACCCTCCGCCGCCTCGTCCGTCATGTACGCAAGCCGGGTCGCCTCACCGGCGAAGACCTGCTGTCCGACCAGGCCGTCGTCGATGAGGTTGAAGGAGTACTTCAGCATGCGCTGCGCGGTGGGCGATTTGCCATTGATTTTCCGCGCCCACTCCAGGGCCGTGCTCTCCAGTTCGGCGTGCGGGACGGCCGCGTTGACCATGCCCATGCGGTGGGCGTCCTCGGCGGTGTAGGTGTCGCCGAGGAAGAAGATCTCCCTGGCGAACTTCTGCCCGACCTGGCGGGCGAGGTAGGCGGAGCCGAAGCCGCCGTCGAAGCTGGCCACGTCGGCGTCGGTCTGCTTGAAGCGGGCGTGCTCGCGCGAGGCCAGCGTCAGGTCGGCCACGACGTGCAGGCTGTGCCCGCCGCCGGCGGCCCAGCCGGGGACGACGCAGATGACGATCTTCGGCATGAAGCGGATGAGGCGCTGCACCTCGAGGATGTGCAGGCGGCCGGTCGCCGGGGTCCCGTCGGCGTACTGGTAGCCGTCCTTGCCGCGGATGCGCTGGTCGCCGCCGGAGCAGAAGGCCCAGCCGCCGTCCTTGGGCGAGGGGCCGTTGCCGGTGAGCAGGACGCAGCCCACGTCGACGCTCTGGCGGGCGTGGTCGAAGGCGCGGTAGAGCTCGTCGACGGTCTGCGGGCGGAAGGCGTTGCGCACCTCGGGGCGGTTGAACGCGATCCGCACCGTGCCCTGGTCGACGGCGCGGTGGTAAGTGATGTCGGTGAAGTCGAAGCCTTCGACTTCCTTCCACGCCTGGGGATCGAACAGCTCGGAGACCATGACGGCGAGCCTAACGGATCTGTTTCTCGGCCCATTCGGCCCACTCCTGCTGCGTCCTGGTGAAGCGCAGGCCCCACTCCAGGGCGATGCTGCCGTACACGGAGAGGTTGTCGGTGCCCTCCTCGACGAAGGCGCGGATGCTCTCCAGGTACTCCAGGTGCTTGCGCCCGATCTCGGCTTGGCGGCGGATGTAGCCGCGCGCCTGCTCGGGGTCGACCTGGGCCAGGAAGAAGACGCGCAGGAGCATGTCGCTGCGGGCCGTGCCGACCGGTTCGACGTCGATGATCCACCGGCGCAGCTCGGCCAGGCCCGCCTCCGTGAGGGAGTACTCCTTGCGGCCGCGGGGTCCCTCCGCCGACACGCTGACTAGCCCGGCGTCGGCGAGCTTGCCGAGCTCGGTGTAGAGCTGGCTCTGCGTGGCCGGCCAGACGTTGCTCAAGGACGCGTCGAAGAGCTTGAGCAGGTCATATCCGCTCGCGGGACCTTCGGAGAGTAGACCCAGGACGGCGTGGCGAAGACTCATGTTCCTATATTGACATATCTCTAGAGGAGGTTCTAGCTTCGACATGTCTCAAGTGGAACGTCGAAGGAGAGTTCGATGCCCGGCCTGCTGGGATTCATCCCCTGGATCGCCTACGCCATCATCGCCACCGGGGACGAGTGGCGCTGGGGCGCGATCACCGGCCTCGCCACCGCGCTCGTGCTCGTCGTGATCGACCGGATCAAGGGCAAGAACTGGGACGAGATGGTGATCGAGTCGAGCGCCGTCGTCTTCTTCGCCATCATCACGGCCCTGTCGCTGGCCGACCCCGACTCACCCCTCACCATGTACGGCCCCGCCCTCGTCAACCTGTGGCTGGCGGGCACCGCCTGGGGCTCCTTGGCCATCCGCCGGCCGTTCACCCTCGGCATCGCCAGGTCCATGACCCCGAGTGACGTTCATCACAGACCGGAGTTCTATCGGGTCAACGTGGTGATCACCGCCGCCTGGGCCGTGGCGTTCACGTTCGCCGCCCTGGCGTTGACCTGGGTGCTGAGCGTGGCGCCGCACGCGACCGCCGTGGTCATCACCGTCAAGGTGGTCACGTTCGTGGCGCCCGCGCTCTTCACGGGGTGGTACCCCAAGCATCTGCGGGCGAAGTACCGGATTCAGCCGTGAGCTTCCGCCCTCAGCTCGGCCAGTAGCTCGCCCTGGTCCACCAGCATCTCGGTGAGGATGCGGCGGACCGCGTCGAGCAGGTCGGCCAGTTCGGGCGTGGCCAGGGAGTAGACGACGGTGCTGCCCTCCCTCTCGGCGCTCACGACCCCTGCCCGGCGAAGTATGGCGAGCTGCTGCGACAGGCTCGATGCCTCGATGTCGATCTGGGCCAGGAGATCCCGGACCGGAAGCGGCCCCTCCTGGAGAAGTTCCAGCACCCTTATGCGAGCGGGGTGCCCGAGCGTCCGAAAGAAGTCGGCCTTGGCCTGGTAGAGCGGGACGGGCATGCGTCTAGGCTAATCCAGCGCAGTTGCATAATTGTTCAAGTCGCAATGTCGTTGGTTAGGATGACACCCGGGGAATAGGGAGTTGCCATGGGCCGAGGAAGACAGAAGGCGAAGCAGACCAAGGTCGCTCGCGAGCTGAAGTACACCAGCCAACACATGGACATCGACGCGTTGCGCAGGGAGTTGTCTGCGGACACGTCGCATGATGAGGGCTCTGGCGTACCACATGACCAGGAGTCCGAGCCCGCCCGTTGAGGCGGGTGCGAAGAAGCCGTGTGCCAGCCGTCCGGGAAGGGACCGGGCGGCGCGACACGGCCTTCTCGCGTCTCGGGCTCCGGGTCGGTCGGACCGGCTATCGGGGCTGAATCTCGATCACGGTCTTGCCGCGTGAACGGCCGGCCTTGTTGTTGGCCAGCGCCGTCGCGGCGGCGGACAGGGGCACCACATCGTCGATGCGGACCTTGATCCGGCCCGCGTCGATCAGGTCGGCGAGCAGGACCAGGAGTTCGGCGCCGGCCTTGTTGTCGAGGTTGACTCCGGTGATCTCTCTGGCCGCCAGGGCGGCCGGGTCCGCGGAGAAGACCGTGGTGACCACCGTGCCGCCGGGCCGTACCGTCTGGGCGAGTTGATCCAGCGCGGCCGGGTCGGTGCTCACGGTGTCGAGCACCGCGTCGATGCCGTCGGGGTGAAGCTGCAGCACCTGCTCGGCGACCGGGCGGAGAGTGTGGTCGACGAGTTCGGCGGCGCCGAGGCCGCGCATGTGCTCGGCCATGTCGGCGGTGGCCGTGGCGATGACCTTGGCGCCGGCGTTGGCGGCGAACTGCACCGCCTGCTGGCCCACACCGCCCGTGGCTCCGGAGACCAGGACCACCTTGCCCTGGTCGATCTTGGCCGTCTCGACCATGTTGTAGGCGGTGGTGGTCGCGACGGGGATCGCGGCGGCCTGGGTGAAGATCATGCCGGCGGGCATGCGCGCGAGGACCGAGGTCGCCAGGGCGTATTCGGCGTAGCTGCCCTTGAGCTGACCGTAGACCTGGTCTCCCGGGCGGAACGCCGTCACCGCGGGGCCGACCGCCTCCACGACCCCGGCGCCGTCGATGCCCAGCACCTTCGGGAAGGGCCCGGGGGTCTTGAACTCCCCTTCGGCGATCTTCCAGTCGACCGGGTTGAGACCGGCGGCGTGGACCCGGACGAGGACGCCGTTGGGGCCCGGCGTCGGTTTCGGAAGTTCCATGAGCTCGGGCTCTTGCCCGTAGCCGGAGATGGCGATGGCACGCATGGGAAATACATGCCCGCGTGTCCGGTTTGCCAACCTGAGTAGGGGCGTACTCACGACACCATCCGTGACCGGCCGCACGCTGGGTGCGAAGGAAGCGATTGCGAAGGAAGCGATTGCGAAAAAAGCGATTGCGAAAAAAAGCGAGGTGGTGGCCATGGCGGCCAGAAGTGTGGCGGTGACCTTCACCAACACCACAGGAGAGATCCTCGGCAAGAACTTCGAGGCGCTGATGCACGGCGTGTGGACCAACGGCATCGAACCCCCGCAGACCGTGGTCCCCGGCGAGACCGTGAGCTGGGAGAGCGAGTCGGACGGCGTCGCCACCGGCACCGAGGGCCGCGTGCAGTACCGCGTCGGCGACGGCGGGCCGATCATCGAGATGCACTGGAGCAACCCGTTCGTCGGGGCCAACACGTTCAACGAGGTGTGCATAGCGGGCAAGGCGCTGCTGCGCAGCGGCGGCGACGGCGAGAACGCCCGGGTGTCCTGGGTGCTGGAGAACTCGCAGTGGCACACCACCACGTTCCGGCCCAGCCTGCACGGCTTCCACTTCAACAACTCCTGGCCGGAGGGCACCACGCTCAAGCACCTCGACCTCGGCGTGGTGAGCCTGCCGATCGGCGACGCCACCAACGGGCTGTGCGGCGGCATGGTCTACGCGGCCATGGACTACTTCCTGTCCAACCAGCTCGCGCCCGCGCAGACCGTCGCGCCCGCCGGTGAAGGGGTGCCGCTGTTCGACTACTTCGTCTCGCGGCTGTTCGACTCCTTCGACCTGCCCGACCTGCCGCTCAGCCTGCTCAAGCTGATGAACCCGGCCTACCCCGACACCGACCAGGGCATCTTCGAGCCGATCGGGCTCATGTCCGGCCGCTCGGCCATCATGGTCAGGGACTCCTGGCCGAGGGTGAAGGACTGGATCGACCAGGGCTTCCCGCGGCCGATCTGCCTGGTGAAGACCAAGAGCCTCAACCCCGCCGACCTGGGCAAGAACCACCAGGTGCTCGTCTGGGGCTACCACGTGAGCGGCACCGGGGTCACCTTCGCCCTGTACGACCCCAACTTCCACGACCACGACGCGCTCATGATGACGTTCGACACATCCCGTACGGACGTGCCGGTCGCCGTCGGCGTCACCAACCCCGGCCAGGGCACGATCTCCTGCTTCCTGCCCACCGCGTACGCAGCCCAGACCCCTCCCTGACCTTTGCTAAGTTCTGGGGCGTGCTTCAGGGGAGGAAGGACGAGCTGGCCGCGATCGAGCGGCTGCTCGGCACGGCCCGCGCCGGCGGCAGCGGCGCGCTGGTCCTGCGTGGCGAGCCAGGCGTGGGCAAGAGCGCCCTGCTGGAGCACGCGGGCCGCAGGGCCGACGGGTTCGCGGTCCTGCGCGGATCGGCGGTGGAGAGCGAGTCGGAGCTGCCCTTCGCCGCCCTTCACCAGGTCCTGCGCCCGGTCCTGGACCACCTCGACACCCTGCCCGAACCCCAGGCCGCCGCCGTACGCACCGCGTTCGGCCTGGCCACCGACGGCGTGGCCGACCGGTTCATGATCGGCCTGGCCACGCTGACGCTGCTCGCGGAGAACGCGCCGTTGCTCTGCCTGATCGACGACGCCCAGTGGCTCGACCGGGCCTCCGCCGAGGCCCTGCTGTTCGCCGCCCGCCGCCTGCACGCCGAGGGTGTGGCGATGCTGGTCTCGGCCCGGGACGAGGCGTCGCTGGCCGGGCTGCCCGAGCTGCGGGTCGAGGGGCTCGACCGGGAGGATGCCCAGGCGCTGCTGGCCGGCCACCTTCCCGGCCTGCCGCCCCACGTCAGGGACAGGGTGGTCGAGGAGTCGGGCGGCAACCCGCTGGCCCTGCTCGAACTGCCCGCCTCGGCGCTGGCGGAGGTCGGGCCGCTGCCGCTGCCCCGCCGCCTGCAGGAGGCCTTCGGGCAGCGCATCGCCGTCCTGCCCTCGCGGGCGCGCAGCGCGCTCGTGGTCGCCGCGGCGGCCGGCACCGGCGAGCTGGGCACGATCCTCGCCGCCACCCGCGAGCTCGGGCTGCCCGATGACGCGCTGGCCCAGGCCGAGGGGCTGGTGAGCGTGCGGGGCTCCACGGTCTCCTTCCGGCACTCGCTGACCAGGGCGGCCGCCTACCAGAGCGCCGGGTTCGTCGAGCGGCTGGCCGTACACCGGGCGCTGGCGGCGACCGCGACCGACGCGGACCGGCGGGCGTGGCACCTGGCCGCGGCGGCGACCGGGCCGGACGAGGAGGTCGCGGCGGCACTGGAAGCGGCGGCGGAGCGGGCACGCGACCGCACCGGGTACGCGGCCGCGGCGGCGGCCCTGGAACGCGCCGCGCACCTGACCCCGGACCCGGAGCGGCGGCTGCGCCGACTGACCTCGGCCGCGCAGACGGCGGCGGACGCGGGACAGAACGGGCGGGCCGGCGGCCTGGTCGAGGAGGCGCTGCGGCTGAGCGGCGACCCGGACGCGCTGGCCACGCTGCGCGCCAAGGTGGCCTTCGAGGACGGCGACTCGCGGGCCGCCTACACGATCCTCATCGAGGCGGCCGACCGTGCCGAGGGCGAGGCCCGGGTACGGCTGCTCACCGACGCGGCCAGGGCGGCCTGGACGCGCGCCGACCCCGCGGGCATGCGGCGCGTGCACGGCCTGCTGGCCGGCATGCCGGGGCAGGAGTCGCTGGCGGCGGCCATCGGCGGCGCGGCCGAGCTGATGTCCGGCGATCCCGGCGAGGGGCTGCGGATCCTGCGCGAGAACGTGGCCGCGATGCCCCAGCGCCGCGCCGGCCTGGTCGGCGAGCGGCTGGCGACCGTGATGGTGGACTTTTTCAGCGGCGACTTCGCCCGCTCGCGCGAGACGATGCTGGTGCTCGCGGGCGAGTTCCGGCAGCGTGGCATGATCGGCTGGCTGGCCGGGGTGCTGGGCACGCTGGCCGAGGCCGAGTTCTTCCTGGGCCGCTTCCACGAGGCGGCGGCCAGCGTCGACGAGACCGTCCGCATCGCCGGGGACACCGGCCAGCGCCAGCGCGAGGCGCACGCGCGCGGCCTGCTCGCGGCGCTGGCCGCGGTACGCGGCGAGGAGGAGAAGGGCGAGGGCGAGTGGGCCGAGCGCGCGGGCGCGCTGCTCGACCTGGGGCGCGGCCGCTTCGAGGCGGCGCTGGAGCGCATGGAGCAGCTCACCGGGCAGAACCACGCGCTCTACTTCGCGCCCGACCAGGTCGAGGCGGCGGTCAGGCTGGGCCGTCCCGACCGGGCCGCAGAACCGCTTGAGCGCTTCGAGCGGTGGGCGCGGGCCGCCGGTCAGCCGTGGGCCGACGCGGTGCTGGCCCGCTGCCGCGCCCTGCTGGCCGAGGCTCCGGAGGAGTTGTTCGCGCTGGCCGTACAGGATGGGGCCAGGCCTTTCGAGCAGGCCCGCAGCAGGTTGCTGTTCGGGGAGTGGCTGCGCCGTGAGCGGCGCAAGGCCGAGGCCCGCACGCAGCTGCGGGCCGCGCTGGAGACGTTCGAGCGGGCGGGCGCGCACCCGTGGGCCGAACACGCCCGCGCCGAGCTGCGCGCCGCGGGCGAGACCGCAGCGCAGGCCGCGCCCGACGCGATGGCCGCCCTCACCCCGCAAGAGCTGCAGGTGGTACGGCTCGCCGCGACGGGCGCCACCAACAAGGAGATCGGCGCCCAGCTCTTCCTGAGCCCGAAGACCGTCGGCCACCACCTCTACCGGGCCTTCCCGAAGCTCGGCGTGGCCACCAGGACCGAGCTGGCCCACTTGTTCAGCTGAGCTCGGCCTTCCTGCGCAGCAGGGCGTTGCGCCGGCGGTGAGCCAGGAACGTCACCACCGCCGCGACCGCCACGCACAGCGGCCCCACCACGAACAGGACCGGCGTGTCGCGCACGACGCCGACCACGGCGAGAAACACCGCAGTCAAGGTGGAGGCGGCGACCGCGAGCCAGCCCGCGACCACCCGGTCCAGCGCGAACATGGGTGTCCGCCGGGCCAGCACCCACCCGCCGTATCCGGCCCAGACGAGGCAGAGGGCAAGGAGCAGGCCGAAGCCGAGGTGCAGGCGGTCCGGCAGTGGTTCCGGCTCGGTCAGCCACAGCGCGCCCAGCGCGACGGCGCCGGCGAGCCCGGCGATCAGCGCGGTCAGCCCGCCGACGCGCCGCCACGGCGACAGCACGGGCGACAACCTGGCGATGATGTCATCAGGCGAGTTCATGGCCGTATCCCTTTCGCGTGAGGTGTTCCGACAGCAGGCGACGGGCGCGGTTGAGCCGCGACTTGACGGTGCCGACCGGCACTCCGCAGATCAGCGCGCAGTCCTCCAGGGAGAAGTCCTCCAGGTAGAACAGCGCGAGCACGTCCCGTTCCCGCACGGGCAGCGCGGACAGCGCGCCGACCAGCTCGGCCCGGTCGAGTGCCGCCTCGAAGGCGTCACCCTGCGGGCCGGCCGGCTGGGGCTGTGTTTCCGGTGGCGGCTGGGCGTACTCGGCGCGCAGCCGGTCGGCGACCGCGCGCCGCGCGATGGTGAACAGCCACGGCGCGAACCTGCCCGACTCCTTCAGCCGGGGCAGGCCGCGCAGCACCGCCACCCAGACCTCCTGGGTGACGTCGTCGGCCCGTTCGGCGTCCAGCATGCGCCGCACGTAGGTCCAGACGGGTTTGTGCCATGTTCTGACCAGCTCGGCCAGCGCGTCGCGCTCACCGAGCTGGCAGCGGACCACCAGCAACTCGTCGCTCATGCCTGTCCAGTCGGGTGATGGTCCGGGAAGGTTCATGCCGGGGCGATAAACACCTCATGCGGTCGTGTGCAGGCTTGTTCACGCTCTGTCACGTCCCTACCTTCTTGGCGGGGGGACGCATGAGAAAGCTCCTATGTCAGGATGCCGCACAGGTCGATTTCGAGCGGCGCGGGTTCCGGCTCGGGCCCGCGAGGGGCCACCTGGAAGCCGTCGGGCTGGCCTTCGTGGCCGGGTTCAACGCCGCGGGTCCCGACGGGATGGACGTCTCCGGGCTCGCGCCGGAGATGTGGGGGTTCGCCTACGAAGGCGCCGGGATGGCGTGTGCCATGCACGACGTCCTGACGCTTTCCGGCGGCAGGCGGCTGGCCGCGCTGCTGGCCGGGCGGGGGCGCGAGCACGCGTACCCGATCCATCTGGGGGCCGGTTGGGCCTTCGCCAGGCTGCGGCTGCGGCCGTGGCCCATGCGGAAGGCGCTGGACCCGCTGCTGCGCTGGCTGAGCTGGGACGGCTACGGCTTCCACCAGGCCTTCTTCCGCCAGCCCGTGGGCCTGACCACCAACGGGGTCAGGCGGGCCATCCGCGACCAGGGCTACGGCCGGGCGCTGTGGTTCCGCGAGTGCGCCGACGTGGACGCCCTCGCCGTCACCATCGCCGCCTTTCCGCTCGACCGGCACGCCGACCTGTGGAGCGGCGCGGGCCTGGCCGCCGTCCACGCCGGCGGCGCCACCCCCGACGACCTGGTACGGCTGGCCCGCCACGCCGGCGAGAACCGGGCCGACCTCGCCCAGGGCGCCTCCTTCGCCGCCGCGGCCAGGGTGCGCTCCGGCCTGGTCCCCGCCCACACCGAGCAGGCGATCGAGATCCTGGCCGGAGCCGGACCCGAGCGCGCGGCCGACTGGGCCGAGCAGGCCAGGCGCGGCCGGGGCCACACCGCGGAGGAGTTCCAGCTCTGGCGGGCGGAGATCCGCAGGTTGTGGGGATCGCGGAGAAACGTGCGTTCCTGAGGGGGTTGACCGCTCCGGGCGGCCCGCAGAACCTACGGGTGTGCAGACCTACCGCTATCTCGTCGTCGGCGCCGGTCCTGGCGGACTCCAGCTCAGCTACTTCCTGCACCGGCGCGGCGCGGACTACGTGACGCTGGAGCGGGAGGCGGGACCGGGGGCCTTCTTCCGGCACTATCCCCGCCACCGCAGGCTGATCTCGCTCAACAAGGTCCACGTGGGCGACGACGATCCGGAGATCCGGCTGCGCTGGGACTGGAACTCGCTGCTCAACGACGCGCCGGACCTGCTGTTTCCCGCGTACTCGGCCGAGTACCTGCCTTCGGCCGACGACCTGACCCGCTACCTCGCCGACTTCGCGGCCAAGCACGCGCTCAACGTGCGCTACTCCACGCCGGTCACGGAGATCAGGCGCGAGGAGGACGGCTTCGTGGTGCGGGCCGGCGAGCAGGTCTACCGGGCCGAGTGCGTGGTCGTGGCCACGGGCTGGGGCGGGCCGTACGTGCCGGAGATCCCGGGGATCGAGCACGCGGCGGGCTACGAGGACATGGAGACCGACGGGGCGCGCTTCGCCGGGCAGCGGGTGCTGGTCATCGGCAAGGGCAACTCGGCGTTCGAGACCGCGCAGGCTCTGCTGCCGCATGCCGACATCGTTCACCTCGCCAGTCCTCACCCCTTACGGCTGGCCTGGCGCAGCAAGCACCCCGGTGACGTACGCGGGCAGTACGGCGCCTTCCTCGACAGCTACTGGTTCAAGACCCTGCACGCGGTCCTGGAGTGCGAGATCGACCGGATCTGGCGCGAGGACGACGTCTTCAAGGTCGCCATCACCTACACGCTGGCCGACGGCGAGCGGGCGCTGCTCGACTACGACGCGGTCCTGCGCTGCACCGGGTTCACCATGGACAAGGGGGTGTTCGGGGAAGGCAGCGTGCCGTACCTGCACGAGAACGGGCGGATCCCGGCCATCCGGCCGGACTTCCAGTCGGCCAACGTCGACGGGCTCTACTTCGCCGGGACGCTGATGCAGGGGCGCGACGTCAAGCACGCCTCCTCGGCCTTCATCGACGGCTTCCGCTACAACCTGCGCACGCTGGACCGGCTGCTGGCCGAGCGCTTCGACGGGGCGCCGCTTGAGCACAGGACGGCGCCTGCGGACGCGGGCGGGCTGTGCGCGTACATGCTGGATCGGGCGAACTGGAGCTCGGCGCTGTGGACGCAGTTCGAGTACCTCTGCGACGCCTACGTGATCGAGGACGGCCGGATCGAGCACTACGAGGACCTGCCCGAGGACTACGCGGCCGAGCGGTTCCACGATCTGCTCACGCTCACGTTGCGCTGGGGGCCGCGTGACCAGCCGGACGTCTTCGCCATCCAGCGGCATCCGGAGCCTGATCGGGCCGAGGAGAGCGCCTTCCTGCATCCGGTGGTGCGCCGGTGGCGGGGTGGGGCGCTGGTGGCGGAGAAGCACCTGCTGGAGGATCTGCAGGCGCGGTGGCGCGATCCGGTCAGGCATGTCGCGCCGCTCACCGGGTTTCTGGCCGGGCAGCTCTAGCGCAGGCGCGGGGCCACCGTGTCGATTCGGTTGGTCCAGATTCCGCCCGCGTAGCCTTCTGGCAGGCGTTCCAGGTCGGCGGGGGTGTCGAAGCCCTCCGACCAGCCGCCGTCGCCCGCGACCAGGACGACGCGGGTGCCGTGGGCGCGCATCCGCTCGACGAACTTGTGCGGCCAGCCCCACAGCCAGGGGGCGTAGCTCTCCGGGATGTGCAGCTGGATGTTCTGGCAGGCCGCGGGGACCATCCCGGTCCAGCCGGTCGCCAGGTAGCGCAGGCCGCAGCGTTCCATGACGGCGGGGGAGGCGACCCTGGCGCCGGGGGCCCTGGCGGCGTAGGCGGCCACCGAGGCGTCGCCGCCGTAGACGGTGATCTTCGCGCGGCGCTCCGGGGGCAGGGCGGCGGCCACCTTCTCGCCGTCGGCCGGGTCGTCGCTCTTGATGTGCAGCAGGAATTCCTTGCCCGGGAAGGCGGTCAGGACCTCCTCCAGGGTCGGCATCAGGCCCTTGCCCTTGCCGCGGAAGGGGAACGTCTTGCCGTCGTCGGGGGTGTAGCCGTGGCCGACGTCCAGGCGGCGCAGCTCGGCCATCGTGTGGTCGCGGACCGCGCCCCGGCCGTCCGTGCGGCACTCCAGGAGGTGGTCGTGGAAGACGGCGATCCTGTCGTCCTTGGTCACCTGGACGTCGAACTCGACCATGTCCGCTCCGGCCGCGAAGGCGGCGCGGATGGAGTCCAGGGTGTTCTCCAGGTAGGGGTGTTCGGGTGGGTGGATGCGCTCCGCCGTACAGGTGTCGCCGGTCAGGTCCGCGAACCCGAACGTCTGCGCCATCCCGCGGTGGGCCAGCAGCAGCGGCGGCTCGTCCGGCGTGCTCCAGGAGCGGTTGCCCACGAAGACGAGCGCGACGAACCCCAGGAGCAGGACGAGGGCGATGCGGCGTTTCGACACCGCTCGACGATCGCGCCGGGCCGACTCGGGCCACAACCGGCTAAAGGACTAGTCCCTTGGTACGAGCCGCGCGGCCTGGGTGCGGCTGGTGACGCCCAGCTTGGCCAGCACGTTGCTGACGTGCGCCTTGACCGTGCGCTCGGCCAGGCCCAGCGTGCGGGCGATGTCCTGGTTCGACAGGCCCTCGGCCACGAGGTCCAGAACCTCCCGCTCCCTGGCGGTGAGCGCCTCCAGGCCGGGCGGGCGGGCGCGGGCCAGCAGCCGGCCGGCCGAGGCGCTCAGCGTGGTGACGCCGGCGTGCGCGCCCCTGACGGCAGCGGCCAGTTCCTCGCCGGTGGCGTCCTTGAGCACGAAGCCGTCGGCCCCGGCGGCCAGGGCGCGCTGGATCTCCGCTGCCCTGCCGACCGTGGTCAGCATCAGCACGCGCGGCCGCGGCCTGGGCAGGTGCTCGCGCAGCAGCGTGATGCCGTCCATCCCCGGCAGGTACAGGTCGAGAAGGATCACGTCCACCTCGCCGGTCGCTAGGAAGGCGAGAAGTTCCGGCCCGGCTTCTACCGCGGCGACCACCTCGATGTCCGGTTGTGCCCCGAGAATGAGGAACATGCCCTCCCGGACGAGCGCCTGGTCATCGACGATGACGAGCCTGATCACGCGGCCGATGCTACGAGATGCCCGGCTCTGGCTGGAACTTTCGCTCGCCGCACTCCTGGCCGGGCTCTTCGTGATCAGCGGCGCGGCCGTCTCGGCGCCGCTCGGGCTGGCGCAGATCGTGCCGCTGGCCTGGCGGCGCAGGTACCCCGCGCTGGTGCTGGTCGTGGTGGCGCTGGCCACGCTCGTGCACCTGCGGCTCGGGATGTGGCGGGTGGTGGGCTACCTTCCCGCCATGCTCGCGCTGCACGCCGCCGCCGGGAGCGGCAGCAGGAGCGTGCGGATCTGGCTGTGCGCGGCGGCCGCATTGGCGCTGTCGATCTCGGACGCCACCCTGCGCGGGATGGTCGAGGGCGGGCTGATCAGCCTCGTGTCCTTCACGGTCGTGTGGGTGACCGGGGTCGAGCGCGGTCAGCACGCCCGTGAACGCGCCGCGCTGGCCGCCACCGCCGCCGAGCACGCGCGGCTGCGCGCGGAGTCGGCCGAGCGCGAACGGCTGGCCAGACGGCTGCACGACACGCTGGCCGGGACCGTCACGGTGATGCTCGTCCAGACCGAGGCGCTGCGGCACACGGCCGCCTTCGCGCCGCCCGAACGTGAGCGGGTGGATCGTGTGCTGTCGGCGGGGCGCCTGGCGCTGGCCGAGGTCCGCGACGCCATCGCCGATCTCGACCGGCGGGACGCCGCGGGGGCGGAGCTTTCCGCCCATCTCTGCCGGTTGCGGGCGGCGGGGCTGGACGTGCCGGCCGTACCGTCGATGGATCTTCCGCCGCCGCTCGCGGACGTCTACCACCGGCTGGCCGGCGAGGCGGCGACCAACGCGCTGCGGCACGGCGGGCCGGGCGCGCGGGTGGAGTACCTCGTCGAGGGGCGGGTGCTGACGATCGTCAGCACCCCCGTGCGGGCGCGGCGGGCCGGGAGCGGCGGCGGTTACGGCCTGCGCAGCCTGGCCGCCGATCTCCAGGAGTACGGCGGCGCCCTCGCATACGGCCGGGACGGCGAGCGCTGGGTCGTGACCGCGACCTTCCCGGAGTAGCCGGTGCTGTCCAGACGCGCGATGCTCCTGCTGGGCGCCGCCGCGCTGCTCCCAGGGGATGACCCATTCGAGGTGGTCAGGCGGCAGTGGCGGGAGCTGGCCACGGGCCCGGTGGTCCACGACATCGACGGATTTATCCGGCGGGCCTACGCCCCCGGCACCGACCCCGAGGGCAACTGGTGGCGCTGGCAGATCGGCGTGCCCAAACGGCTTCTCGACAGCGCGATGCGTACCGGCTATCGGGGGACGCTGCTGCTGGAGGCGGTCGACCACTTCGTCCCGGAGAGCGTGCTCGACGACTACGACGGCACCAGCACCGGCGCCAACCGCGTGGACCTGTGCACGGTGCTGCTGCTGCGCGCCGTCCTCGGCGGCGACCGCTCCGATCGCTCCGATCGCTCCGATCGCTCCGACCGCGAACGGGCGGCCAGAGCGGTCGCCGGGCTCGCGCCGGTCCTGCGCTATGTCACCGAAGGCGATGGTTTCTACCGCGACGGCTCCTTCATCCAGCACTCCTGGGTCCCCTACCAGGGCGGCTACGGCGCGGTGCTGCTGTCCGGGCTGGCCAGGCTCTTCGCCGTGCTGCGCGGCACGCCCTGGGAGGTCGCCGACCGGCAGGTCGTCCACGACAGCGTCGAGCGCTCCTTCGCCCCCTTCATCCACCAGGGCCTGTGCATGGACCTCGTCCGGGGCAGGAGCGTCGGCAGGCACCCGGACGGCGCCCGGCGCAGGGCCCGCGAGATCGCCGAGGCCGTGCTGCTGCTCGGCGAGACGGCCGGGGCCGCCGAGCGGGAGCGCTGGCGCGGCATGGTCAAGGGCTGGGGACTGCTCGACGACGACCGGGTGGCCGCGCGGTCCGAGCCGCTCGGCCACGTGCTGATGCCGATGAGCGCCCGCGCCGTCCACCGGGCGCACGGCTGGTGCGCGGCGCTCAGCATGAGCTCGCACCGGATCGGCCACTACGAGCACGGCAACGGCGAGAACCTGCGCGGCTGGCACACCGGCGCCGGAATGCTCTACTGGTGGACCCCGGAACACCCCGCCCAGTACGCGGACGGCTTCTGGCAGAGCGTCGACCCCTACCGGCTGCCCGGCACCACGGTCTCCACCCGCCGCCTGCCCGACGGCGCCGGGACCGCGTGGGGCGAGACCCTCACCCCGTGGCGCTGGGTCGGCGGCGCCACCGACGGCACGTACGCCACCGTCGGCCACCACCTGTCCGGCCTGGAAAGCTCACTGGAGGCGTTCAAGTCGTGGTTCTTCCTCGACGACGCCGTGGTCTGCCTGGGCGCCGGGATCGCCTGCCGGGACGGCGTGCCCGTCGAGACCGTCGTGGACAACCGCAGGACCGGCGCCGCCCTGACCGTGGACCGCCGGGCGGGCTGGTTCCACCTGGAGGGCCACGCCGGATACGTCGTTTGGGACGGCGCACAGCCGGAGATCGGGCGCGACGAGCGGTACGTGACGCTCTGGCTGGACCACGGCACCGACCCCACGGACGCCGGTTACGCCTACGCGCTGCTGCCCGGCGCCTCCGAAGCCGGGACGCGGGCCCGTGCCGCCGCATCGACCTGGCTGCACGTCCTGGCCAACACGGACCGGCAGCAGGCCGTACACGTGCCGGGGCTGGGTCTGACCGCGGCCAACTTCTGGCAGCCGGGCACCGTCGGCCCGCTGACCGCCTCGGCCCCCTGCGCGGTCCTCGTCAGAGAGAAAAGCGACGGCACCGCCACGCTCACGGTCGCCGACCCACGCCGTGAACTGCCTGGTCTGACCGTCGTCTGGAACCGGCACGTCCTCGTCTTCGAGGCCCTCCCCGAGCCCCGGACCGTGACGCTCCCCGTTTAGCCGTCTGTCGCCGGGTAGCCGGATGTGCGTCCCGCAACCAGAGGAAAGGAGCAATCATGCAGCCTGACCCGAACCTGTGGGCCTACCACCAGGACGTATACGGAACCGGCGGCAGCATGGATCTCGCCGGATACACCGTCGAGGCGACCGACGGCAAGATCGGTTCGGTCGACGAGGCGAGTTACGAGGTCGGCGAGAGCTACATCGTCGTCGACACCGGCCCGTGGATCTTCGGCAAGAAGGTCATGCTTCCGGCCAGCGTCGTCACCAGGGTGGATCCGCAGGAGAAGAGAGTCCACGTCTCCCGCACCAAGCAGGAGATCAAGGACGCTCCCGAGTTCGACGCGTCGAGCTACAAGGAGTCCGTCTACCGGGATCAGATAGGCACCTACTACGGGAAGTTTCCCCCGTACGGTCCCGGCCCTCTGTAAAGCGAACAACTCAAGGGCAGGCCGCGCGCGCGGCCTGCCCTTCCCCCTGTCTCTGAGGAGGTTTCCATGGATCTGCGAGGAAAGGTGGTCGTGGTCACCGGCGCCAGCGGCGGCGTCGGCCGCGCCGTGGTGCGCGAACTGGGCGTGCGCGGCGCCACCGTCGCGCTGATCGCGCGCGGCACGGTCGGCCTGGCCGAGGCGTCGGTGGAGGTCGGCGTCGCGGGCGGCGAGGGCCTCGTCTACGAGGCCGACGTCGCCGACCATCACCAGGTACGGCAGGCCGCCGAACGTATCGAGGCCGACCTCGGCCCGATCGAGGTGTGGATGAACGTCGCCTTCTCCTCGGTGTTCGCCAAGTTCTGGGACATCCAGCCCGAGGAGTACGAGCGCGCCACCCGCGTCACCTACCTCGGCTACGTCTGGGGCACCCGCGTGGCACTCGACCTCATGCGCCCCCGCGGCCACGGCGTCATCGTCCAGGCCGGATCGGCGCTCACCTACCGGGGCATCCCCCTGCAGTCCGCCTACTGCGGTGCCAAACACGCCATCAAGGGCTTCACCGAGTCCGTCCGCACCGAACTGCTGCACGAGAAGAGCGACATCCAGATCACGATGGTGCAGCTGCCCGCGCTCAACACGCCGCAGTTCGACTGGGCGCTGGCCAGGCTGGGCCGCCACCCGCGGCCGGTGCCGCCGATCTACCAGCCCGAGGTCGCCGCCCGTGCCATGGTCCACGCCGCCGAGCATCCGCGCCGCCGCGAGTACTGGGTCGGCGCCACCACGGCGGCCACGATCCTGGCCCAGAAGTTCGCCGCCGGAGCGCTGGACCGCTACCTGGCCCGCACCGGGGTCGACGCGCAGCAGATCGCCGGAGAGCCGCCCACCGGCGTCCACAACCTGTGGAAACCCGCCGACGACGAGCGGTCCTACGGCGCGCACGGCCGCTTCGACGACCGCAGCCACCGCCGCAGCCTGCAGGTCTGGCTCTCCCGCCACCGCGGCGCGGTCGCGCTGGGCGCCGCTGCCGCCGCCTACCTGGGCTGGCGGGCGCTCCGTTAAACAGCGCGACCGTGGGTAGCCGTCTGTCATGAGCAGATTGCTGTTGCTGCTGGTGGCACTGGTGATCACGGCCTGTTCCTCGCAGCGGGACGGCGAGGTGGCGCAGGCCGCGGACGGCTTCTACGCCGCCCTCGCCTCCGGTGACGGCGCGCGGGCCTGCGCCCTGCTCTCGCCGCGCGCCGAGGAGGGCCTGGAGAAGGGCGGCGACACCTGTCCCGAGGTTGTTCTGGACCTGGACCTGCGTGGGGGCGCGCCGCTGGGCGGTCCGCGGGTCTACGGCGACGAGGCCCAGGTACGGCTGGCCGCCGACACCGTCTTCCTGCACCGGTTCGCCGACGGGTGGCGGGTCAGGGCGGCCGGGTGCGAGCCTCGGCCCGGCCTGCCGTACCGGTGCGAGATCGAGGGGTGAGCGCATGCGGATCATGTTCGTCACGACGCTCGCCATCATCGTCGTGGGCCTGGCCTACATGATCGCGCTGGGGGTGCTTGACCGATGAGGGGCTTCGTCAGGGACAACGCGCTGAGCCTGTTCTTCCTGCTGGCCTTCGCCGCCGCGCTGGTGGGGCAGTCGTTCGCCGGGACCGCCGACTACAACGCCAGGCAGCTGACCGAGGGCGGGCTGCCGGTCACCTGGGCGGACTACGTCACGAGCAGCGACTTCGCCGTGGACGTGGCGGAGAACTGGCAGTCGGAGTACCTGCAGTTCCTGATGTTCATCATGGTCACGGTCTGGCTGGTGCAGCGCGGTTCGCCGGAGTCGAAGCCGCCGGGGGAGGAGGGCGGCCAGAGTGACCGGGAGCAGCGGATCGGGCCCTTCGCCCGGCCGGACAGTCCCGCCTGGGCCAAGGCCGGAGGGGTGCGCCGCAGCCTGTACTCCAACTCGCTCGGCTGGGTGATGGGGCTGGTCTTCGCCGCCTCCTGGTTCGCGCAGTCGGTGGCCGGGACCGCGGCGTACAACAACCAGCGGCTTTCCCAGTTGCAGGACCCGGTCGGCTGGAGCGGCTACGTGCTGTCCGCGGACTTCTGGAACCGCACTCTCCAGAACTGGCAGTCGGAGTTCCTGGCCGTGCTGTCGATGATCGTGCTGGCCGTCTACCTGCGCCAACGTGGCTCGCCCGAGTCCAAGCCCGTCGGCGCCGGGCATGCGGCGACCGGTGTGGAGAGCTAGCGCGGGGGTAGGTGGAGTTCTTGCTGATCTGTCCGATCTGTTGAGGAGGGGCATGCCGACCGCACGCGAGATCATGACGCCCGACACGGAGTGCATCGCCGCCGACGCCAGCGTGTCCGAGGCCGCGGAGAAGATGGCCAGCCTCGACGTCGGCTCCCTGCCGATCTGCGGATCGGACGAGCGGCTGCGGGGGATGCTGACCGACCGGGACATCGTGGTGAAGGTCCTGGCGATCGGTAAAGACCCCGACTCCTGTCGTACGGGGGAGCTCGCCCGGGGCACGCCGGTCGCGGTCGGGGCCGACGACGACGCCAACGAGATCCTGCGCACGATGGCCGCGTACAGGGTCAGGCGGCTGCCCGTGCTCGACGGCCACCGCCTGGTCGGCATCGTCGCCCTGGCCGATGTCGCCCGAGCCCTGCCGGACGCCCCGGTGGGGGATCTGATGAGCGCGATTGCGAGTTGACCATGAACAACGATGACTTCCGTCCGCCCGAACGTTCGCCCGAGGGCAAGCCGATGGCCAGTGCCACCCCACGTGACGTGGTGCACATCAGGGTGGGTTCGTTCATCCTGATCTTCGCCGTCGTGCTCGGCGTGGCCGGCCTGCTGCTGGACATCCCGCTGCTCGCCGTCGGAGCCGGGGTGGTGATCGTGGCCACGATCGTGGACATGGTCCTGGCCGTACGCGGGCAGCGCGCCCGGGGCTCCGGAGAAGCCGGGTGACGCGCGTCAGCGGTGGCGGATCTTGAGGCGGCCGTAGCCGAGCTCACCGCTCACCTGGACGTGCAGCGTGCTTGGGCTCGGGTTTCGGGGTGGGCGATGGGTGGCGGTGCCCCAGGTGAGGCGTACCCGGTCGTAGTCGACGCTGGCCCGCTTCGGCAGGATGAGAAGGACCGAGCCGTAGGCCAGCTGGAAGTCGATCTCGATGGCCGAATGCCGGATGTCGGCGGCGGACAGGTCGAGGTTGGCGCCGCCGTACTCGCCGATGACCCGCAGTGAGCGGGGCACGCGCCACGCGCCCGAGCGGCGGATGCGGCCCCCCGTGGAGACCAGCTCGACCCGCTCGTCGGGCAGTTCGGCCAGCGCCGTGGCCAGCGTGCCGGGGGAGCGGGCGGTGAGTGCCTGCTCCAGCCGCACTTCCATCTCGGCTGAGTCGAGATGGCCCTCCGCGTAGGCGTGCTGGAGCCTCTGGACGGCCTGGTCGCGCTCGGCCTCGGACAGGGGCATGACGACCTCCCTTCATGGTGTCATATAGACACCATAATGGTGCCATGCGTCATGCGGTAGTGCGCTCGGACTCCAGACTGTTCAGGATGTGGCGCAGGCCGAAGGAGAACTGGTCCTCGCGCGTGGCGTCGACACTGACACCGGCGGTGTGCTGGGCCGCGTAAAGACGGCGCAGGCGCGGGTACGCCTGGGCGGCCCGCTCGGCCACGGGCCACATGAGCTCCACCCACTCCTCCTGGTTCAGGCCGTTGCGAGCCATCAGCGACAGCGCCGCCGCCTCGGCAATGGTGACGCCGGTGACGTAGGACGCGACGGTGCTCAGCGCCCGGTTGGCCGCCTCCAGCGGGAAGCCGGCGGTCTCCAGGACGCCGATCATGCGATCGGTCTTCTCCATGGTGTTCGGGCCGAGGTACGACAGGCCGGCCGCGCCGAAGAGCTGCGCTGACCAGGGGTGGCGCAGGATCGCGGCGCGCAGGCTGTGGGCGCAGGCGAGCGTGGGGGCGCGCCAGTCGGCCGGGTCGTCGCTCTCGACGATCTCGATCTCGGCGTAGATCTGGTCGACGACCAGCTCGATCAGCTCGTCCTTGCTGGCCACGTGGCGGTAGAAGGCGGTGGCCGCGGTGCCCAGCTCCGCGCCGAGGCGCCGCATGCTCAGCGCCTCCAGTCCCTCGGCGTCCAGGACGCGCATGGCGGTGGCGACGATCAGCTCGCGGGTCAGCGCGGGGGGCTTCTTCCGTGGGCGCGTCCACACCGACGGGCTCTGTTCTTGCATGCTCTCTCCCTGGTCGCGGCCATTGTAGTGCACGGTGTGATTGCCAACGCGTACACTGTTCGCATAGGGTGCACGGCGTGAAAACCTTTGAGACCCCTGAACCCGTCCAGGCCGCGCTCGACCTCGCGGCGGGAGATGTCCGGATCGTGGCCGAGCGCCGCGGCGACACCCGGGTCAGGGTGAACCCGCTCGACCCGGCCAACGACGACGACGCCACCGCGGCCGGGCTGACCGAGGTGGAGTACTCTGCCGGCCGCCTGAAGGTGTACACGCCGCGCCTGTGGCGGCACCGGACCGGGGCGGTCGAGGTCGAGGTCCTGCTGCCCGAGGGCTCCGGCCTGGAGGTCGACCTGTCCGCCGGTGGAGTACACAGCCACGGCCGGCTCGGCGAGACCAGGATCCGCACCACGCACGGTGAGATCCAGCTCGACCAGACCGCCGGGCTCCACCTGAAGGCGGGCTCGGGCCACGTGTGTGTCGCCGCCGTCGAGGGACCGGCCGTGATCAAAATGCCCAGCGGTGACCTGTTTCTCGGCGAGGTCACCGGTAGCCTGCGGGTCCGCGCCGCCAATGGGCGGATCGTGGTCGAGCGGGCCCACGCCGACATCGAGGTCACCACCGCGCACGGCGACATCAGGATCGACGAGGTGATCCGCGGCCTCGTCACGCTCACGACCGGTTCGGGGACGGTCGACGTGGGCGTCAGCGAGGGCAGCGCCGCCGTGCTGCACCTCCGCTCCACATACGGCACCGTGCACGACCTACTGGAGGCGGAACCGCCACTGCCCAAGCCGACGCCCAAGCCAACCATCGAGCCGACGCCCAGGCCGACGCCCAAACTGACGTCCGAGGCGACGCCCGAGGGGACGCCCAAGCTGACGTCCGAGGCGACGCCCGAGGGGACGCCCAAGCTGACGTCCGAGGCGACGCCCGAGGGGACGTCCGAGGCGACGCCCGAGCCGACCATCGAGATCCATGCCTCGACCACGCACGGCAACGTGGTGGTCCGGCGCGTGGCCCACCTGCGGGCCGACGACAGGAAGAGCAGCACGACCACGGCCGGCGCAGCCATCGGGGTGAAGGACATGCGGCCCTCGGTCAGGCCGAACCCCAGGCCGGTTAGGCACCCGAGGTCGCGTCCATGACCGCCTACACGTTCGCGTTCGCGCCTTCGCCCAGGATGTTCTGCAGGTACTCCACCGTCGACGGCTGGCTGAGGATGACGAGGACGTCCATCACGACGAAGAGGGCTGCGCGATCAGGGTGAGGATCCGGCCCGCGCGCCTGCTGGCCAGGTTGAGCACGCCCAGGACCACCACCACGACCGCAGTGCCAACGACTGCGGTGCCAACGACCGCAGTGCCGACGACCGCAGTGCCGACGACCGCTGCGCCAACGGGCACGGTGCCAACGGGCACGGTGCCAACGGGCACGGTGCCAACGGGCACGGTGCCAACGGGCACGGTGCCAACGACCGCAGTGCCAACAGGCGCGGTGCCCACGGGCGCGAGCAGCGCGTAACCACCCCCGTCGAAGTGGATCTTGTTCCTGGAATCGGAACAGTCAAGATTTCCTGACGACCACGCGGCAAGCAAGGCGTCAGGGTATCTTGACGGCCATGACGATGAAGCTTTCCGACATCCCCGACCACGAGGGGTTCGCCGCACCCGTCCTCCCCGACGGCGAGTTGGCCCGTTCCTCCAGCGCCTTCACCCGAGCCTTCATCGGCTACCAAGCCGCCTGCTCCTGCGGATGGGCCGACCGCCGCCGGTTCCCGCCCACCCCGGAAGGCGCCAAGGAGGCGGAGGGCCGCTGGTACACGCATGTCGCCCCCCTCCTGGCCGCAGCCCCACCCAGCTGGCTGGTCGTCAAGTCGAACCTGCTGTGCGAGCAGATCGTCAACCTCGCCGCCGATCGCCCCCTGGCCGCCCTCACCCTGCTGGCACAGGTGGAGAGCTGGCAGCGGACGTTGCTGGACCAGGCCGTGGCCGGGGCGAAGGCGGCCGGTGCCTCCTGGGCCGACGTCGGCGAGGCCATGGGCATCACGAAGCAGGCGGCCCACGAACGCTTCCGTACGCACGTGGGCCCCCAATGATCGTCAGCGGCAGGTTCGGAGCATGTTGATCAGCGCCTTCTTCTCCCGCTTGGTGACGAAGAGGCGGTAATGATGTTTCACCGAGATCCAGGAGGTGGCGTACCGGCACCAGTAGCCCCGGCGCGGCGGACGCCAGCTCTGCGGCCCCTTGCCGCCCTTGGCGATGTTGATCGAGTGGCTGACGACCTTGAGCTCGGGCCGCGTGAGGTCATTGGCGAACGCCCGCCGCTTGGCCTGACTCCACCGCTTGGCCCCTGACCGCCACGCGTACGCCAGCGGCACCACATGGTCGACATCCACCAGCTTCTCGCTCTTCAGAACCTTCCCGTCATAAGGGCTGTACCAGGTCCCCTTGACCGGATGGCAGTACTTGTTCCTCCGCACACCCCGCCCATCACGCGCCAGCACAACTTCGCGCGCATCACAGGTCCCTCGATGATGAGCCCACCGAGGCTGGAACCGCCGATGACTGTAGCCCCGACCGGACAACGCCTTGGCAACCTTCAGCTGCCCAAGCATCTGAAGAGACCCGGCCTGTGACTGTTCGCGCCGTTCAGCCGCCGCCTGCGGGCTCATGGCAACCGCCGTAACCGGAACAGCCAGAGCAGTGAGTACGGCGACGCGGACCACTCGACTTAAGATCATGCTTTCCCCCATACCCACGACACCGTAGGCGCTCAGCCGCCCTCGCGCACCCGAGATCCCCGACATCCCAGCAGCCACCCACCCCCGCAACCCCGCCCCACAGCCCCGCCGCACAGCCTCGCCTCAGATCCTCGCCCCACAGCCCCGCCCCAGATCGCCCCAGAGCTCCCGCCGCACAGCCCCGCCTCAGATCCTCGCCCCACAGCCCCGCCTCAACTGCCCTCGCCTCAACAGCACTCCTCCTCCGCCGCACCCCAGTCAGCCGACTCCGGTACATCCCACCCCACAACGCCCCAGCCACCACCCAAACCCTGGCCTTCCGCTGGTCGTCGACACCGCGGGCCCACCGGACGGCTGCGCTGTCGCCACCGGACGCCTGCGCGGTCGCGGGTCCCCGGACGGCTACGCCGTACCCCCTAGCTCATGCCCGTGGCCTGAAGTCGCCCGCGCTGGCAAGCCCGACCGACACGCGAGCGCGACCAAGGAGTGAGCTCGACCGACAGGCGCGAGGACGACCGGCGGGCAAGGACGGTTGACGCGCGAGCCCGACCGACAGGTCAGCGCGACTGACCCGCGGGGCGGGCACGGCTGACACGTGAGCGCGACCGACACGTGGGCGCGACCGACACGTGAGCACAACCGAGAATATGCGACCGGCAGGCGAGCGCGATCGAGAAGAAGGGCGATCAGGCCGCGAAGCGCTCACACAACCAGGCCAACGCCAGCGGATACCGGTACTCGATCGCCATATGCGTAGCGTCGAACAGCTCGAACCGTGTCCGCTCACTCGGCAGCCCAGCGTCAAGAACCGCCTGATGAAAGGCGGTCGCGCCCAGGTCCAGGTACCACTCGTCCCTGGTGCCCGCGTCGATCCAGACACCCCGCATGCTCTTGAGCGCCCCGGCATACTGCTCCTGCCTGGCCATGCGAACAGGATCCACAGCCAGCCACCGCTCCCAGACCTCCGGAACCAACGCCCCATTGCTGTCGAACGGTGTCCGGACCGTCCCGTCCTGGTCGGCCGAGTAGGCGGCCGCATAGCCGTAGATCTCCATGAGGACGCCGTCGCCCGGCCTGGTCATGGCGACCCGCCCGCGGAAGTCGGCCAGGAACGCCTCGTATGACCCGTCATAGAGGTCACGCAGCGTCCGAGCCGCCTGCGGAAACTCCGGCAGATAGCAGGTCTCGAACAGCGCGTCACCCGCATGTGTGGCGAACAGCCCGAACCGGTCGGGCCGCATCATCGCGGTGACCATGGCACCATAGCCGCCGCTCGATTTGCCGGTGATCGCCCGCATGTCCCGGTGGGGCAGCGTGCGGTAGTGGTCGTCCACCCATGACACGACCTCCTCGCACAGGTAGGTGTGGTAGCGGCCGGTCCCGGGGGAGTCGAGGAACTGGCTGCCGCCGTAGGCCGTCCACGCGTCGACGTAGACGACGATCGCCGGGGGTGTCTGACCGGCGGCGAACACCTCGTCGGCCAGTTCGGGGAACGGCCGGCGGAACGGGGTCCGGTTGTCCCACATGGCGAGATGGCCGGTGTAGCCCTGGATGACGTAGACCGTGGGGTAGCGCCTGGTGGGTTCGTCGTCGTAGCCGGGCGGGACGTACACCCACAGAGGCCGCTCGTGCGGATCGCCCAGCGGGTTGCCGCGCAGGACGTGGCTGTCGATGACATGGCGGTCGATGCGGCCGGCGAGGTCGGCGGACCAGGGAAGCACGGAGCACTCCTTGCGTGAGCAGGGGTCTAGTCGGGCAGGACGTGGGACAGCGCGCGGCGGAGGATGGCGGCGAAGGGTTCGCTGGTGCCTGGCTCCAGCCATCGCCGCCCCGCGACGCGAACCGCGCCCGCGACGGCGGCAGCCGTAACGGCGGGAAAAAGGTCGCCGTCGCCGTCGGTGCGCTCCGCGATCGCGTCGGCGAGCGGGCCCTCGGCCATGGTGAACGCCTTGAGCGCCTCACCTTCCAGCTCGGGCGTCAGCATGATCATGCTCAGCCCGGCCCGGTCGGGCTCGGGGTCGGTGTAGAGCTCGATCACGGCGGCGGTGATGGCCTCGGTCAGCGACTCGCCGGCCGGGCGGGCGCGCAGGGCCTTGCCCGCGCGTTTGGACTGGTCGGCCTGGAAGGCGCAGATCGCCTCGCCTCTGCTGGAGAAATAGTTGTTGTACGTGCGGGGCGACACCCCGGCGGCCGCGGCGATGTCGTGGACCCGCACCAGAGCCAGCCCGTTGGGCCCCTGCTCGATGGCCAGGCGCAGCGCCGCATGGCCGATCGCCTCCCTGGTGGCCTGGCTGTTGCGTGTCCGTAGGTCTGCGGTCTCGTCGGTCATGGCGATACGATACCGCGAGATTGCGCGACGCGCACCATGTGCGCGTCACGCAATTTCTATGTAGAGTGCCAGCGAGCCGGGGCGGCGCAGTCGCGGGCGCCGTCCCCCCAGACAGGTCAGGAGTGCGGAATGACGTCAAAAATGATCGCGTTTGACGAGGACGCCCGGCGCGGTCTCGAGCGCGGCATGAACCAGCTCGCTGACGCCGTGAAGGTGACCCTTGGTCCCAAGGGGCG
>NZ_JACHIN010000002.1:0-55146 GCF_014203235.1 Nonomuraea endophytica
GTGCGCGGGGGTGATCAAGCCGGGGGTAGCAGGGATCAGGTGCGCGGGGGTGATCAGGCCGGGGGTAGCAGGGATCAGGTGCGCGGGGGTGATCAAGCCGGGGGTAGCAGGGATCAGGTGCGCGGGGGTGATCAGGCCGGGGGTAGCAGGGATCAGGTGCGCGGGGGTGATCAGGCTGGGGGTAGCAGGACCAGGTGCGCGGGGGTGATCAGGCCGAAGCGCAGCGCGTGCTTGACGATCGAGCGGGGTTTCCAGTCGACCCCGGCCCCCTGGCCCGGCGGCTGGAGCCGGAACTTCGTGCCGGCCAGGAAGTCCACGTGGTAGTTGACGGCCGAGCGGCTCAGTCCGAGCGCGGCCAGCCGCTGGCGTACCTCGGGGACGCTCGGCACGCGGTCGCGGGCGGGGTCGCGCAGCTGGGGCTCGCACAGTGCGGCGAGCACGAGGAAGTACTTGGCCGCGGGGTCGAGCGGGTAGGGCTGCGGGGTGCTGGTGGCGCCGCCGGGGTCGTGCTCGGTGGCCAGGCGGCGTTTGAGCGGCGCCAGCACGAGGAAGGTCAGCTGGTCCTGGCGGCCCGGCACGCGGACCCTGGCGGTCTCGAACGGGATCGGGGCGTCGACCGTGCCCGGTGACAGCCGGACGAATCCGCCGCCTTCCAGGTTCTCCACGACGTAGGCGTAGCGGCGCGACAGGTTGGAGATCTCCCAGTAGTCCTTGACCGCCCGCAGCTGCCCCGCCTTGCGTGAGACGGCCGGGTCGTCGAGCCGCAGGTCGACCGGGGTGTCGGCGGTGCCTCGGCCGAAGGTGATGGACTCTCCGGGCCGCAGGTGCCGGGTCTCGACGGCCGTGCTGCCCTGAAAGTCGCGCTGGACCGTGATCACTTCCACGACCGGAGCATAGGCCGCCGTCGCGCGTGACATAACGTCATCTTCTTGCCATTGGCCGTAACAGCACTGGCGGGCCGCGATCGGGCTTCCGAGCATGGAGATCCCTCGGTCATGGAGACGCGGCATGGACAACTACTACGCCATCGTCGGCGCGGAGCGTAACGACCCGGCCGACGTCATCAAGAAGAAGATCACCAACGAGCTCCGGCAGTGGCAGAAGCGCACCAACAGCTCCGACCTCAGCAAGCGGCAGGAGGCCGAGCAGAAGGTCGCTCTGCTGACCAAGGCCAGGGAGATCCTGCTCGACGACGCCCGGCGCAAGGGCTACGACATCCAGCTCGACGCGTTCCTGGCCGCGGGCGGGGGCGCGCAGGCGCCGGTCACCGCCTCCTCGGGGAGCGGCGACTGGTTGCAGCAGGCCCGCGACCACCTCGCCGTCGGCGACTACAACTCGGCCGCCTACTGCGGCCGCGAGGCGCGCAACACGCTCGGCGCGTCCGCCGAGGTCTGGAGCATCTTGGCACGTGCCAACGCGGGCCTGGGCAACCTCAGCGAGGCGCTGTACGAGGCGCAGCAGGCCGCCTCCCTCGACGTGGCCAACCCCGACCGGCAGCTGGAGCTCGGCGGCGTCTACGAGGAGCTGGAGCAGTGGGACCGGGCGCTGTCCTGCTACGAGCAGGTCAACCGGCTGACCGGCGGCTCGGAGGAGGCCGACCTCGGCATCGCCGGCTCGCTGGCGAACCAGGGCCGCTACGCCCAGGCCATCCCGGTGCTGGAGAAGCTCCACCTGCACGGCTCCAACAAGCGCATGGCCGCCTACTACCTGGCCGACGTGCTGCTCGCGTACGCCGAGACGATCCCGGTGGCCAAGCAGGAGGACGGGTACTACATCACCACGGCCGAGGAGATCGCGCAGACCCGCGCCGTGCTGAACCGGGTCAAGACGCTGAGCGACGACGAGCAGATCATGCTGCGCGTCATCGACCAGGAACAGTACCTGGCCACGATGGAGACCAAGCAGCTGTACGGCGTGACCGGCTGGAAGGTCACCAAGACGGTGATCCTGTGGGCGGTCATCGCCTTCGTCATCGCCGGCATCCTGAGCAACGCGGGGACCGGCGGGTTCTTCCTCGGCGTCCTGCTCGGCGGCGGGGTCGCCTGGCTGCGCATCCACCTCCAGATCCGCAACCACTATCTCCCGCGGTGGCGCATCAACGCCATGATCGTCCGGGGGCGGCTCTGATGGGGGTGATCGGCATCGACCTCGGCACCACGTACTCGGCCACGGCCATCGTGCGCGGGCCCTCCCCCGAGATCCTGGAGAACCGCGAGGGCGAACGGCTCACGCCCTCGGTCGTGGTGTTCGAGAACGGCACGCCGCTGGTCGGCGTGGAGGCCAAGCGGCTGGCCGCCGTGCTGCCCGACGACTGCGTGGAGTTCGTCAAGCGGAAGATGGGCGAGCCCGGGGCGGCGTACGTGGACGCGGACGGCAAGGAGTACCGGCCGGAGGAGGTCTCCGCGCTGGTGCTCAAGCGGCTGGCCGCCGACGCCTCCATGCAGCTCGGCGAGGAGGTCAGGGACGTGGTCGTCACGGTGCCCGCCTACTTCGACGACGCCCGCCGTACCGCGACCAAGGACGCCGGCGAGATCGCCGGGCTCAACGTGCTGGGCCTGATCAACGAGCCGACCGCGGCCGGGATCGCCTACGGGCTCAACAAGCAGCAGAGCGGCGTCTTCCTCGTCTACGACCTGGGCGGCGGCACCTTCGACGTGACGATCATGCGGGTGACCGGCACGGAGTTCGACATCATGGCCACCGGCGGCGACCGCAACCTCGGCGGCTTCGACTTCGACAACCTGCTCATGGGCCACGTCGCCACCCGCATCCGCGACCAGGGCGGGCCGGAGGTGCGCGAGTCGGACAAGGGCGAGGCCGAGTTGCGCGCCCAGTGCGAGCAGGCCAAGCGGCGCCTGACCAGCATGCCGCAGACGATCGTCCGGGTCAGCGCCGAGGGCGCCACCTTCCAGGTGCCGGTCACCAGGGCGGAGTTCGAGGAGCTGACCGCGAGCCTGCTCGCCCGCACCGAGGTGACGGTCGACGAGGTCATGGAGAACGCCGGCGTCGACTGGGACAAGATCGACCGGATCCTGCTCGTGGGCGGCTCGACCCGGATGCCGATGGTCAGCGCGATGGTGCAGCGCATGTCCGGCCGGATGCCGGACATCGGCATCAACCCGGACGAGGCGGTGGCGCTGGGCGCGGCCGTCTACGCCGACACGCTGGGCGCGGCGGCCGGCGGGGCGATCGCCCGCATCCCGGTCGCGGTCAGCGACGTGACCTCGCAGAGCCTCGGCACCATCGCGCTCAACGAGCGCAACATCGCGCAGAACTCCATCATCATCCCGGCCAACTCGAAGATCCCGGTGAAGCGGGAGAAGAGCTACTACACCGTCCAGCCCGGCCAGCGGGCGGTGGACTTCGAGCTGACCGAGGGCGACGACGAGGACCTGCGCTACGTGACGGTCCTGAAGTCGACGGAACTGCTGCTGCCGCCCGGCCTGCCGGACGAGGCCGAGATCCGCGTGGTCATGGCCTACGACATCGACGGCGTCGTGCACGCCGAGGTGTTCCTGGGCGCGACCGGGCAGTCGCTGGGCGCGGTCGAGCTGCAACGGGACAACAACCTGGGCGCCCACGCCGTCGAGCAGATGCGCAACGCGATGCGCGACCTGGAGATCCTATGAGTGAGGAACTGTCCGAGAAACTCGACGTCCTGACCGACCTGTTCAAGCGACGCCTGTCCGACGACCTGGACAAGCGCAAGCTGCTCGAGGAGCAGGCCCGCCGCATCCAGCAGGCGGAGGGCGCGCTCTTCCGCGACCTGCAGCTGCCGCTGGTGCTCGGCGTGGCCGCCGTCATCGACCGGATCGACCGCCACGAGGGCGAGGAACGGGAGTTCGCCCTGGCGATCAGGGACGAACTGCTCGAACTGCTCGCCGTCAACGGCATCCGCGAGGTGCCCACCGACACCGGCTTCGACCGCGCCACGCACGAGGCGGCGGCCGCCCGCGCGGAGGAGGGCAGCGAGCCGGGCACCGTCCTGGAGGTGTGGAACCGCGGTTACGCGCGGCACGGCTGGGTGTTCCGGCCGGCCAGGGTGGTCGTGGCCCTGTGAGCCTCGCCCATCGCGAGGCCGCGATCAGAGGACTGGTCGCGGCCTTCCGCGCCTACGCGCCCGTGGCCAGGAAGGTCGCGGCGGAGGCGCAGCTCGGGGCGGAGCGCGACAGGCAACAAGCCGTCCGGGAGGCCGAGCGTACGGCCGAGGCGGAACGGCACCGGATCCAGGCCGCGGTGCGGCGGGCGATGGACGGCGCGAGGGAGACGGCGGCTGCCACAACCGCGGAACTCGCGCCCGGCGTCGCCGGCCTGCCCTTCTCCGGGGCCGAGTGGGGGTCTCTCGGCACCGCGGCCCCTACACATGTGCGGGTCGGCGTCTGCGGCGAGGTGCCGGTCGTCGTCCCGCTCCTGCCCACCGCCGGCTGGTACGCCGTGGGGGACGGCGCCGCCGGCCTGGTCCTGGGCGCGGTGCTCAGGGCGGTGGCGGCCACGCCGGCCGGACGGGTCCAGGTGGACGCGTACGACCCCAGGCTGACCGGGGCGCTCGGGGTCTTCGGCGAGGCGCTGCCTCGTTCGCTGTCCGGCGTGGCCGAACTCGCCGAGCGGGTCGGCGATCTGGTCCACACCCTGCACACGCGGGCCCAGCGCATCGCCCAGTCGGGTGGGTGCGCGTTCGAGGACCTGGCGGAGCCGTACCGGCTGATGGTGGTGCTCGACTACCCGGCGGGTGTGGACGAGGGCGTGCAGCGGGACCTGCTGCGGGTGGCCGAGTCGGCGGCCGGGCGCGGCGTCTGCTTCCTCGTCCAGCACAACGCGGCGATCCAGCCCGAGCGCGGCGTGGAGCCCGAGCGGCTGGCCGCGCTGTTGCGGCGGGTGGAGGCGGGCCGCGAGCGGATCACGGTGGCCGGGCTGGAGAACGTGGCCTGCCGTCCCGACCCGCCGCCGGGGCCCGAGCTGTTCGCCGCGGTGGCGGGGGCGGCGGCGGGCGCGCAGTTGCCGAGGGTGCCGTTCGCCGGGACGCTGCCGCCGCGCCGCGACTGGTGGGCGCGGGTGGAGAAGGGCGACGGCCTGCGGATCGCGGTCGGCGCCGAGGGGCGCGAGCCCGCCTGGGTACGGCTGAGCAGCAGCAACCCGCCGCTGCCCAACATCCTCATCGGCGGCTCGGCCGGCCAGGGCAAGTCGAACCTGCTGCTGGTGCTCATCCACGGCCTGGCCGCCCGCTACTCCCCGGCCGACCTGGAGATGTACCTGCTGGACTTCAAGCAGGGCCTGGAGTTCGAGCGGCTGGGCGGCGAGCGCTGGCTGCCGCACGCCCGCGTGCTGGGCGTCTTCAGCGACCGCGAGTTCGGCCTGGCGGTGCTGCGGCACGTGCACGAGCAGATGGAGCTGCGCAGCGAGACGTTCAAGCGGCTGCGCGTGACCGACATCGCCGGCATGGACCCGGGCCCGGACCGCCCGCCGCGGCTGCTGCTGGTGCTCGACGAGTTCCAGGTGATGCTGGCCGAGGACGACCCGATCGCCGACGAGGCCACCGCCCTGCTGGAGAAGCTCGTCCGGCTCGGCCGCGCCTACGGTGTGCACGTGGTGCTGGCCACGCAGACCATCGAGGGCATCCAGCGGCTGGCGACCAAGCGTGAGGCCATCTTCGGGCAGGTGCCCAACCGGATCGTGCTCAAGACCACCGCCGCCGACTCCCAGTCGCTGCTGTCCTCGCACAACACGGCCGCCGTCGGGCTGCGCTTTCGCGGCCAGGCGGTGCTCAACGACGACTACGGCTCCCCTGAGGCCAACCGCGTCGCGCTGATCGCGCACGCCCGCGAGGAGGAGCTGGCGGCGCTGCGCGCCGAGCTGTGGCACCACGCCCGCGCCGAGCGCCGGCCGCGCGTGTTCAAGCAGGACGAGCCAGCCGACCTGACCGCCATGCTGCACCATCCGGTGGAGTCGGGGCCCGACCTGGTCCGGCCGTGGGTGGGCGTGCCGGTCGCGGTCACCGAGCGTCCCGCCGCCTTCGACGTGCGCCAGGAGCCCGGCGCCGGGCTGCTCATCCTGGGCGACGACGCGGCCGCGGCGCGCGGCGTGCTGGCCGGGCTCAGCGCCTCCATCGGCAAGGCGCGCCCGGCCGACCGGTTCGTCTGGCTGGACGGCCTTGAGGAGGCGCGGGCGATCCCCGGGCAGCTCGCCGAGCTGCGCGAGGAGATGCGCGAGCGCGACGGCGGCGAGCCGTGGGTGCACGTGCTCGGCTTCGGCATGCACCGCGCCAGGATGCGGATGGGCGACGACTTCACCTCGCCCGCCGACACGCTGAAGGAGATCGTCAAGGACGGGCCGGACGTGGGCGTCTTCTTCTACGGCTGGTGGAACCGCATGAATGTGTGCACCGAGCACCTCGGCTTCGACCGCTGCCACGTCAACTCCTACCTGTTCCTGCGCCACCCGGTCGAGGCCGTGCAGCAGGTGTGCGGGCCGCTGGTCGCCTGGTCGGCCCGGCCCGGCCGGGGGCTGCTGCACGACGGGCTGTCCGGGGAGCCGCTGCCGGTGGTGATCTTCGGGTGAGCGCGTGGGAGGAATACACCGAGGCGCTCGGGGTGCTGGCGCGGGCGGCCGAGGCGGGGCGGGGCAGGCTGGCCGCCGTCGAGGCCGCCGCCAAACGGGCGGTGTCGGCCGCGGAGAAGCGGCTGGCCACGGCCGTACAGGAGAGGCAGCAGGTGGAGCGGCGGCTCGGGCAGCTCGACGGGCTCTGCCACAAGGTCATGACCGAGGGCGCGGTGCCGTCCGAGGGTGCTGCGGACCGCTTCGACCTGGGGGTTCCCACCACGGCCAGGGCGGCGCTGGCCACGTTCGAGCGGGTGGAGGAGGGGCTGAACGAGAGCCTCGCCGAGCTTCTGGCGGCTCGTTCCATGGTCACGGCCAATCCGCCGCCGCCCCCTCCGCCGCCGCCTCGTCCGGTGGCGCCGCCGTCCCGGCGACCGGTCTGGATTTACGCGCTCATCGGGGCGGTCGCGCTCGTCATCGTGCTGGTCCTCGTGATCGGAGTCGTATAGATGTCCCAGATCCAGCAGGTCAAGCAGCAGCTGCACGACGTCGCCTACCAGTCCAGGCAGGCGGCGGGCGGCATCCAGGCCTTCGACGTGAAGTTCTCCCAGGCCGTCGCCCGCGTGCAGGAGCTCATCGGCGGCTCGGCCACCGCCGCCGACAAGCAGATCATCGCGGTGCTGCAGGAGGCCTCGCGGGCGGTCAAGGCGGCGGCGGGCTCGCTGCACAGCGCGGCCAGAACCGCGACCGACTACGCCAACCGGGTCTGAGATGAACAGCTCGGAGTTGGAGCGGATCGCGCAGGCCCTGGTGGAGAGCCTGGGGCAGGCCGACCGGATCGCGGCCGAGCTCTACGTGGCCGCCGGGCGGATCACCCGCCTGGCCGCGCTGGTGGGCTCGTTACCCGACCCCGGCGCGTGGGCCACCGCCTCGATGCTGAACGCCGCCGCGGCCAAGTGCGTGCTGGCCGCGAACCTGCTGCGGCAGGCCGGCAAGATCGGCGCCGACTGGGCGAGGCAGGCGGTCTGGCGTGCCGGCTGACCTGCGTCCTGGCGACGCCCGCCACGTCGGCGGCTACGAGATACTCCAACGGCTCGGCGAGGGCGGCCAGGGCCTGGTCTACCTGGGCCGCTCCCCCACCGGCGAGCTGGCCGCCATCAAGGTGCTGCGGGCCGGCTGGACCCACGACGCCGAGGCGCGCAGGCGCTTCGCGGGCGAGCTGGCCGCCGCGCTGAAGGTGCCGAGAGCGTGCACGGCGGTCATCCTGGACGCCGACATCGACGGCGACATGCCGTACATCATCAGCGAGTTCGTCAACGGCCCCTCGCTGGACACCGCGGTCAAGCGCGACGGCCCGTTCTCCGGCGCCGCGCTCGAACGGCTGGCCATCTTCACCTCGACCGCGCTGGCCGCCATCCACGGCGCCCGCATCGTGCACCGCGACTTCAAGCCCGCCAACGTGCTCATCGGGCCCGACGGGCCGCGCGTGGTGGACTTCGGCATCGCCCGCGCGCTGGAGGCCACCGACGTCTCCCGCCACACCCAGATCGGCACTCCGCCGTACATGGCGCCCGAGCAGTTCGGCGGGGGCCCGCTCGGGCCGAAGGCGGACGTGTGGGCGTGGGGCGCGACGATGGTCTTCGCCGCGTCGGGCCTGCCGCCGTTCGGCACGAGCGGCCACTTCGCCGCGCTGGCCAACCGCATCGCGCACGGCGAGCCCGAGCTCGGGCCGCTGTCCGGCACGCTGCGCACGCTCGTCGAGCGCTGCCTGGCCAAGCAGTCGGCGCGGCGCCCGACCGTGATGGAGCTCTTCCAGGCCCTCGTCGGGTACGGCGAGCCGCCCCGCCGATCAGGTCCCCCGGCCGCCGCCCCGGAGACGGTCTCGGCCACGCCGGAGCACGTGCTGCCGTTCTACTTCGTCTGCGACGAGTCGGTCTCGATGATCGGCGAGCCGCTCGACGCCGTCAACGCCGGCCTGGAGGCGCTGCGGCTGGAGATGGCCCGCGCCCCCGCCGCGACGAGGCTGTGCGTGATCGGCTTCTCCGGCACCGCCGAGGTGCTGCTCCCGCTGGCCGACCTGGGCGTGCTGGACGTGCTCCCCCAGCTGCGCGCCCGCGGCGGCACCCGCTACGGCCCCGCCATGGAGCTCCTGCGCGCCACCATCGAGCGCGACGTCTTCCTGATCAAGGCGGGCGGCGGCACCTGCTACCGGCCCACGGTCTTCTTCCTGTCGGACGGCCGGCCCAACGACGAGAGCTGGACCACCCCCTATCGGGATCTGCTCTCGCCCGCCTTCTCCGCCCGGCCGAACGTGATCGCGTTCGGGGTGGGCGAGTGCAACGCGGAGACGATCCGGCAGGTCGCCACCCACGGCGCCTTCCTCGCCGACCACACCCGCCCGGTCGGCGCGGCGCTGAAGGAGGTGGCCACGGCACTGACCACCTCCCTGCTGACCTCGCGGGGCAAGCTGGTGATTCCCGAGCAGGTGCCGGGCTTCGCCTCGCTACCGCTGGACGAGGTGTGACGACAGCTGCGTCAGGTCGCGCGAGGCGCCCGTCGAGGCCGACGTGGTCATCGCCGCGTAGGCCTGCAGCGCCGCGCTGACGGCGCGCTTGCGGTCGCGCGGGCGGTATCCGCCCAGCTCGGCCAGCAGGCGTTCGCGGCGGGCTGCCAGCTCGGCCTCGGGCACGCGCAGCTCCAGCAGGCGGTTGGGGATGTCGATGTCGACGATGTCGCCATCCTCCACCAGCGCGATCGCGCCGCCCTCGGCCGCCTCGGGCGAGGCGTGGCCGATCGACAGCCCCGAGGTGCCGCCGGAG
The DNA here is from genome assembly GCF_014203235.1 of Nonomuraea endophytica. GTDB lineage: Bacteria > Actinomycetota > Actinomycetes > Streptosporangiales > Streptosporangiaceae > Nonomuraea > Nonomuraea endophytica. The sequence goes on from NZ_JACHIN010000002.1 coordinate 9,354, forward strand.
AAGCGGCCGTCGGTGACCAGCGCGCAGACCTTGCCGAGGCCCTTGCCCTTCAGGAACGAGGTCGGGTAGAGCATCTCCTGCATGCCCGGTCCGCCCTTGGGGCCCTCGTAGCGGATGACCACCACGTCGCCCGCCTTGACCTTGCCGCCGAGGATGCCCTCGACCGCCTGGTCCTGCGACTCGAACACCACCGCGGGGCCGGAGAACTTCCAGATCGACTCGTCCACGCCGGCGGTCTTCACCACCGCGCCGTCGCGGGAGATGTTGCCGTAGAGCACGGCCAGCCCGCCGTCGGCGCTGTAGGCGTGCTCGTGGTCGCGGATGCAGCCTTCTGCGCGGTCGAGGTCGAGGTCGTCCCACTGGTTGTTCTGGGAGTACGGCTTGACCGTGCGCACGTTGCCGGGTGCGGCGTGCCACATCTCGACGGCCTCGGCTGAAACCGTGGGCGAGACGGGGTCCCATTCCTCGATGAGCGTGCCGAGCGTGCCGCCGTTGACCGTCGGGACGTCGCGGTGGAGCAGCCCGGCGCGGTCGAGCTCGCCCAGGATGCCCGGGATGCCGCCGGCCCGGTGGACGTCCTCGACGTGGTACTTGTTCGTGGCCGGGGCCACCTTGCACAGGCACGGCACCCGCAGCGAGATCTCGTTGATCTCCTTGAGCCCGAAGTCGACCTCGCCCTCGCGGGCCGCGGCCAGGATGTGCAGGATCGTGTTGGTGGAGCCGCCCATGGCCACGTCGAGCGCCATCGCGTTCTCGAAGGCCTCGCGGGTGGCGATCGCGCGCGGCAGCACGCTGGCGTCGTCGTCCTCGTAGTAGCGCTTGGCCAGCTGGACGATCGTGCGGCCGGCGTCGCGGAAGAGCTGCTCGCGGCGCTTGTGCGTGGCCAGGATGGTGCCGTTGCCGGGCAGGGCCAGGCCGATCGCCTCGGCGAGGCAGTTCATGGAGTTGGCGGTGAACATGCCCGAGCACGAACCGCAGGTCGGGCAGGCGTTCTCTTCCATCTCCAGCAGCTCGGCGTCGGAGACGCTGTCGTCGGCGGAGGCGATCATCGGGTCGATGAGGTCGAGCTTCTTGCCGGGCGTCTTGCCCGCCTCCATGGGCCCGCCGGAGACGAAGACGGTCGGGATGTTGAGCCGCATGGCCGCCAGCAGCATGCCCGGCGTGATCTTGTCGCAGTTGGAGACGCAGATCAGCGCGTCGGCGCAGTGGGCCTCGACCATGTACTCCACGGCGTCGGCGATCAGCTCGCGGCTGGGCAGCGAGTAGAGCATGCCGCCGTGGCCCATCGCGATGCCGTCGTCGACGGCGATCGTGTTGAACTCCCGCGGGATCGCGCCCGCCTCCCTGATCGCCCCGGCGACCACGTCGCCGACCTCGCGCAGGTGCACATGGCCCGGCACGAACTGGGTGAAGCTATTGGCCACCGCGATAATCGGTTTGCCGAAGTCGCTCCCGGCTACGCCGGTCGCCCGGAGGAGGGCCCGGGCTCCGGCCATGTTCCTACCGTGGGTGACCGTACGTGACCTGAGGGCGGGCATTGAGCTTCTCCCATCGTGAGTGTCTTCACATGGTACGGCTATCGCCCGACAGCTGAGACGCATGTCCACAGCTCGGGATAACCGTGACAAGATCGCCAGACGGTGCTATCGAGGTGCGCATGACTTCGGGGCGCGTCGAGTCCGACCTCACGGCCAGGGTCGGCAACTTCATCCACACGATAGACCGGCTCTGCCGGCGACCGGCCCGCGGCGAGGGCGTGCAGGACTCCCCGCACGTCCCGGCCGGCTTCGAGCGGCAGGAGGAGGAGCCGCAGGAACGCCCCCAGCACACCGGCCGCCGCGGCATCCCGATCATGCGCCTGCGCAACGCCGGCGACTGGCCCGAGTTCCTGGTCAGGGACGCCGTCGCGTTGCGCCCGGTGATCTCCACCCGCATCCGCCGCTCCAAACCCGAGATCGCGCCCGGCGACACCGTGCCCGTCATCCTGGCCAGGATCGTCGGCGACCTGAGCGCCGACGCCGAGCGGCGCTCGTCGGCCGATGGCAAGCTCAGGCGCATGCCGGGGCTGCGCTTCCCGCGCTACCGGATGACGGTGAAGGTCCTGGCCGCCTGGACGGCCCGGCACGCCGACGCCGGTCCCGACACCGAGGAGGCGGCCCGCGAGGCGCTGCGCGCGGTCGACCGCACCTGGGGCTGGGGCATCGAGGCCGCCGAGCGGGGCGGCGAGAGCGTGCCGTTCCCGTTCAACGTGCTGCTCAAGCTGGCTCCGCCGTTCCTGCACGACTGGCGGCTGAGCGGGAAGGCGCCTCTGCTCAGCGGCCGGCTGCGCGCGTTGCGGGCGGCGCTGGCCCAGGACGCGGCCAAGGCCGGGCTGCCCGCGCTGCTGGCCGACCTCGACCCCGCCGACTCCGGGCGGGTCGACCGGCTGCTGCTGTCGGCCTTCCTCGACGACCTGAGCCGGCAGTACCGGCGCACGCCCCTGCACGTACGCGGCGCCGGGCACGTCTTCTACCCGCTGCTGCTGCTCAACGAGCACGGCGGGGAGCTGGTCGAGCTGATCGCGGAGCGGCGCTCCAACCTGGAGTCGTTCGATCCGGTCGTGGTGGTGACCTACCTTCCCGGCGGGGACCCGCCCACCGCCGAGGAGGAGGATCCGGTCTCGGCGCTGATCCGCTGGCGGCGCGAGCTCGTCGCCACCGGGCGGGCCGCCGCCCTGCAGGTGCTGCGCGAGCCGCTCGACGTGCGGGCGCCCGGCCTGCCGAAGGACCCGGTCGTGCTCAGCACCGCGAGCCGCTTCTGGGTGCCGCCCACCAGGAAGCCGCCCTGGTGGTCCACGCCGCTGGCGATCGCGTTGTTCTGGAGCGTGCTGGCCGGGGCCGTCGGCGCGTACGCGGGGCAGACCGTGGCCTGGCAGCGCAACTCGTGCGCCACCGGGCCGTGGACGCCGTGGGCGGAGTCGGGCAGGCAGCTGATGGGCGCGGAGTGCGTCGGCGTGGCCGAGCCCGGATACCTGTTCACGCCGAGCACCCCGGAGATCGCCCAGGTTCACCGGCGCATCCACGAGGAGAACCAGCGGGCCGCGACCCTCCATGCCGACCAGGCGCAGGCGGCGCGGCCGTATGTCACGATCGTCTATCTCGCCGCGCTCACCTCCAGCAACCGCGACTCGCTCGCGGCGGTGCGGGAGGGTCTGGCGGGCGTGGCCATCGCGCAGAAGAACCAGAACGACTCCTCCGGCGCCAGCGAGCCCATCGTGCGGCTGCTGGTCGCCAACGGCGGCGGTCGCATGCAGTACGGCGAGGCCATCGCCCGCCTGCTGGTCTCCTCCAGCGAGGCCGAGGCGCCCATCGTCGGCGTCGTCGGACTCGACCAGAGCCGCCGGCAGACCGTCGCCACCATCCACGCGCTCGGCAAGGCCGGGCTGCCCATGGTCGCCTCGACGTTGTCCGCCGACCGGCTGGTGGAGGAGTCGCCGTTCTACTTCCAGGTCGCGCCGCAGAACAAGCGGCAGGCCGCCGTCGCCGCCGCCTTCGCCACCACGCTCGGCCTGCCGGCGCGGGCGCGCGTCTACTACTCCCACGATGTCAGCGACTACTACAGCGACAACCTCCGCAAGCAGGTGTCCGCGCGCTTAGCCGAGGCCGGGTTCGCGGTGGAGAACCGGCGCTTCACCGCCATCGGCAGCGCCAAGCCCGGCCCCGGGGACCCCAACGAGCACCCCTACGCCGGCGAGCCGCGCCAGGCCGGGGTGAGCGCGTGCGACGCGAAGGGCCTGGTGTACTTCGCCGGGCGCGGCATCCCCGACTTCCAGTCCTTCATCAAGGGCGTGAACGAGACCTGCCCCGGCGCCCCGCCGACCATCCTGGCCGGGGATGACATCTCCCGATACGCCGCCGACGTACGGCTGCGCGGCGAGGTGGGCCAGGTGCCCTTCTACTACCAGTCGTTCGCGGTGGCGCCCAACCGGTGCGGCCAGCCGCAGCCGCACGACTTCTACGACCAGCTCTTCCGCACGTTCACCTTCGAGTGCCAGGAGCCGGGCGCCGGGCGCACGCTCGACGGGCACGCCGCCCTGTCCTACGACGCCGCCGAGACGTTGATCACCGCGATCCGGCGGCTCGGCGGACCGGTACGGCACGCGGTGCCGGTGAACTCGTACACGGTATGGCGGCAGCTCAGCATGTTGCACACCGCCTCGGGCCCGGCGATCCAGGGGGCGACGGGCGGCATCGACTTCGGCGGCGGGACGGCCCGGCAGTACCCGCGCGACAAGCCGGTGCTGATCCTGCGCGCCAAGGGCGCGGAACGCCCCCAGCAGGTGGGCGCCTGCGGCCCGCCCGCCGGGTCGAGCCCGTGGTGTGCCAAGGTGGCGGAGAAGTACCGGTGATCAGGCGGGCAGCCGGACGGCGGCCAGCTGGGTGGACTGGGCGACCAGCCGCCCCTTGTCATCCCAGACGTGGGCGACCTGGTCGATGCGGTCACCGCCGACGTCGGTGGCCTCCAGCTTGACGCGGACCGGCCCCGGCGCGGGCAGGCGGCGGATGTAGGCCGACAGCTGGATCGTGGGCATCCAGCCGGGCAGCCCCAGGTCGAACGTGACCGGCGGCACCGGGTCGAGCGCCACGAGCAGGCTGAGCGGGTCCCAGTCGGAGCCGTCGCCGAGTCGCTGCCAGGTGGCGATCACGCCCTTCTTGCTGGGCCGGCCGAAGGCGAAGGCGAGGTGCTCGGGGTTGACGCGCTCCTCGACCACGCCCATCAGCGGCACGGGGAACGGCGCGCCGGGCGGGTCGACCGGCGAAAGGAAGCACTCCTGCTCGGGTGGCAGGTCCACCGGCTCCGAGGCCGTCCACCAGGGGTCGGAGTCGTCGAGGCGGCCCAGCGTGATCAGAGCGGAGACGCGCGGCCGGCCCTCCTGCGACAGATCGGCGCGCACCTGGGCGACGCTCTTGCCCACGCGCAGCCTGGTCACGCTCACCTCGGCGGGGCCGAAGTCGGGCGGCTCGACGAAGGCGCCGCTGACGGCGGTCACGTGGGGATGCCCGGCGCCGGCTTCGGCCACCGCGGCGCGGCCCAGGACGGCCAGCAGGTAGCCGCCGTGCAGCTTGGTGCCCACGGCCCACTGCGGGTCAAGGCTGACGGCATATCCGCCACCTTGGGGGGTCACAGCGGTCGCATCACGAAATATCGTCATGCGCTCAGGTTGACATCGTTAACTTAACAACGTCAATGTGAGATGCATGACCAGGACCAGAGCCCGGCGCGGCGAGGGAGCGCTCCTGCGCGAGGACATCCTGCGGGCGGCCGAGGACCTGCTCGCCGAGTCCGGCACCGAGGAGGCGCTGACCCTGCGGGCCGTCGCCGCCCGCGCCGGCATCTCGACGCCCTCGGTCTACCTGCACTTCGCCGACAAGGAAGCCCTGCTGGAGTCGGTCTGCCTGCGGGTCTGGGACGAGCTGGGCCGCCTGTTCCGGGAGAACGACCACGGCGACCCGTTCCGCGCACTCGGCCGCTGCGGGAGGGCCTACGCGCGCTTCGCGCTGGCGCATCCCGTGCAGTACCGGGTGCTGCTCATGAAGCCGCCCCTGAGCGACCGCGCCGCCGTACCGGAAGCCGCGACGGCCGCACCGGAGACTGCGGCGGCCGTACCGGAGACCACGACGGCCGTGCCGGAAGCCGCGGCGGCCTGTTTCGGGCACATGGTGGCCGTCGTCGAGCGATGCGTGGAGTCGGGCGTGCTGCGCGGGGATCCGAAGCGGCTGGCGCTCACGCTGTGGTCCTCGATGCACGGGTGCGTCGCGCTGCTGCTGGCGCAGCCGGGCTTCCCGTGGCCGGACGTGGACGAGCTGATCGACCAGGCGGTGATCGTCGCGGGCTTCGGCAGCACGATGCTGTCCAGGGTGCCGCGGACCGGTGTCCCGGCCAGCGAAGAACTGGCCGGGGACCTGGACGAACTGGCCGAACGCCTCAGCCGTCGCCGTAGCGAGGAGGAAGGACGCTCTCGGCGATCTCGTACAGGCGGTCGATCTCTTCCTCGGTGAGCGCGTGCTCCCGCTTCGTGATCCACTTGCGCGCCCTGGTGCCCTCATAGACGTCCACGCCGCGGATGGTCATGACCTTCCACGGCACCGGCGGCCCGTAGATCGCCAGCGAGGGCACGACGGCGATCTCGCGGCCGAAGGCCTTGCTGATCAGCTCACCGGCCTGCGACGCCTCCAGCTTGGCCTCGGTGATCCTGGGCTTCATGTCGAAGGGGCCGTGGAAGAGCTTCTTGCCCATCTGCACGCGCACCGGCAGCCGCTTGTCCCACTTCTCGGAGTCGACCGCGTAGACGCCGGTGGGGCCGATGACCAGGTGGTCGATCTGGGCCTCGCTGCCGGGGATCGCGCGGGCGTGGAGCGTGCGGTAGCCGCTGCGTTCGAGCCGCTTGAGCTGGCCTTCGGTGCGGCGCTCCGCCACGGAGGAACGGCGCCAGGCGGGCACGGACGAGGCTGAGCGGGCACGGTAGACGGTGTCGGCGATGGCAGCGGCGATGGCAGCGGTGACGCCGATACGCCAGTCCTGGACGAGGATCCCGACGACCACGCCAACGCCGATCGCCAGCAGCGCACGGTTGCGCAAGCGGCGATATCGAGGCTGCCGCAGCAGCACGCGCACGGAGGCGCGCTCGATGGGGGCATACGTCGACGCGGGCGTCGCGGCCGGCGACTTCTTGGCCGCGGGGGCCTCATCTTCCGGCCTGTCGCTCACCCAGATCGGTGACGTATTGTGACCGTCTTCTCGCTGGAGGTCGGAGTCCACGTAACTCAAGGTAGCTTGCTGATCGTCGGGTTTCCTAGTGTTAGGGCGTCCATACTTTTATGGCCCAGGTCATCGTGTTCCTCGTCCGATTTCCGGGTATCTATTACATTCTCTGCTAGAGATCCCTACTGTTCAGTAGTGTGAGTGCGATTCACGATCTCTCGGCGCTTGACCAGGGGAAAGCGATCAGGAACGGCGAGCTGTCGCCGGTCGAGCTGACCCGTCATTACCTTGATCGAATCGATCGGCTGGACGCCGAGGTGGGCGCGTACGTCACCGTCACGGCGGAGCGGGCGATGGCCCAGGCACGGGCGCTGGAGAAGGCGCTGCCCGACGGCCCGCTGGCCGGCGTCCCGGTGCCCATCAAGGACCTGAATCTGGTCAAGGACGTGCCGATCATGTTCGGATCGGGCTGCTACCAGGGCTTTGTCGCGCCGGTCGACGACACCGTGGTGGAACGGCTGCGCGAAGCCGGCACGGTCATGCTTGGCAAGACCGCTACGCCCGAATTTGGGCTGCCTTGCTACACAGAGACATATTTGTCACCCCCGTCCAGGACGCCGTGGGACCTCACGCGTTCGGCGGGCGGTTCGAGCGGCGGCGCGGCGGCCGCCGTGGCCGCCGGTCTGGCGCCCGTGGCGCAGGGCAGCGACGGCGCGGGCTCGATCAGGATCCCGTCCTCGGTGTGCGGCCTGTTCGGCATCAAGCCGACCCGCGGCCGCATCAGTTTCGCCCCGATCATCCCTGACCTCGCAGGAATGTCGACAAACGGGCCGATCGCCCGGAACGTCGCCGACGCCGCGGCCCTGCTCGACGTGATGGCCCACAACAACCCCGGCGACCTCTACCTCGCCCCGCCGCACGCGGGCACCTTCCTGGAGTGCGCCACCCGGCAGCCCGGACGGCTGCGCATCGCCCGCTACGCCGAGCCCGTGGTGCCGGGCACCGAGGTGGACCCCGAGGTCATGGCGGCCTACGAGGAGGCTTCGAAGACGCTGACCGCGCTGGGGCACGAGGTCGTCGACATCGCGCCGCCGTTCGGGCCGGAGCTGGTGCCGCAGTTCGTGACGCTCTGGTACGCCTTCGCCTGCATGCATCCGGTCGCCGACGACCAGCAGGAGGCGCTCAGGCCGCTGACCAGATGGCTGCGCGAGCGCGGCTTCGCCACCCCGGCGCCCTCCTTCCTCCAGGCACAGTCGGCGCTCCAGCTCGCCACGAGGATCGCGCTGACGGTCACGAACGCCTACGACGCCATCCTCACCCCGACCGTCACCCAGCCGCCCCGGCCCGTCGGCTGGTTCGAGGAGGGCGACGACCCCGAGCTGACGTTCGAGCGGATGAAGCGCTTCGCCGCCTTCCCGGCGATCTACAACGTCTCCGGGCAGCCGGCGGTCAACCTGCCGCTCTACTGGACCGAGGACGCGCTGCCGATCGGGGTCATGCTGGCGGGCCGTACCGGGGAGGAAGGGGTTTTGATCTCCTTGTCGGCCCAGGTCGAGGCTTACCGGGGCGGATTCTGGGGTGATCGTCGGCCCGAGGTCTGGTAAAACCCTGGAACCTTACAGATGGCCGCACAGAGGGCGAGGACGTTACAACCATGGCCATGCGCACCGTTCTCATCCAGACCGACACGGCCGTGGCGGCCGAGCTCAATCCCGGTGAATCCGCCACGTTCGGCCGCGGCGCCGACGACGTCCCCGTGGACATCGTGATCGCCGACCGGGCCGTGTCGCGCATGGCCGGGCGCATCACCGCGGTCGACGACTACTGGCTGATCGCCAACCTCACCACCGACCGCACCTACGTGGTCGAGAACCCCGAGGGCGGCGGCGAGTTCGTCAAGGTGCCGCCGCAGCGGATGGGCATGCCGGTGCCGTTCGAGTTCTCGCGGGTGATCCTTCCCGCCGAGCACGGCACGACCGGCTTCCTCGTCTTCGCCCCCGAGCACGTGTACGGCAAGGCCGCCACCGTGGCCGGATCGGGGGCGACCACGATGGGCGTCTTCCCCCTCGACCGGACCGCCAAGTACTTCCTCATCCTGGTCGCGCTCTGCGAGCCCCGGCTGCGCGACCCGTCCAGCACGGTGGTGCCGACGGTGCCGCAGCTCATCGAGCGGCTGTCGGGACACGGCCTCACCAGGAGCGGAGCCAACTTCCACATCGACTATCTGGCCAGGACGAAGCTCCGGGTGAAGCAGGCCGACGAGGGAGGCAAGGCCGACTGGCAGCGTGCCTCCCTGATCAACCTGGCGCTCCGCTTCAACCTGGTGATCGACACAGATCTACGGCTGCTGCCCTAGCTCTTTCGGTATTCGTTCCGATATTTCATGATCAGGTCCACCCGCTCCTTCGTGAACGAAGGGATGCCCTTGGAGCGCTTCATCGGCTCCACCCCCGACAGGAAGAGCGCGGCAAGGTTGGCCGCCGGGTCGCCCTTGATGTTGGAGATCTGCGGCCCGAGCACGCAGAAGAAGCGGCCCATGGACTGCACGGACAGCTCCACGCTGTACGGCGGGCGCGGCTCGGGCTGGTTGAGACCGTACGGCTGCCAGTGCCGCAGCACTCTGGGGGTCCAGCGGGCGATGCCGAACTCGTCCTTCTCCTTGTCGCTCAGATCGGGGTCGAAGTCGCTCATGACCTTCAGCACCGCCGCGATGAACGCGGGCGAGAGGCCCTTGATGTCGGCGCACCACGTGCCCGCCTCGACGATCACCTGGCGATACTGCTGCGGCACCGGGGCGTCGTCGCGCAGGTCGTTCTGCGGCCCGGCCTCAGCGCTCGCGGTCGTGCCGCCGCCCGTGCCGGGCAGTTGTTCGGGTACGCCGCCACCGCCGCGGGTCAGGATGACGGCCACGACCGCGCCCGCGAGCACCAGGGCCGTGCCGCCCGCCAGCAGCGCCCTGGCCGGTGGCGTGCGTGGCCTGGTCGCCGGTCCCTCGTCGCGCGGCCCGTGATCCTGGAAGTCGGCGGGCAGGTCCGGCTCGGTGCCGCGCAGGGCCGCGTCGAAGTCGGCCACGCTCGGCCAGCGCCGGTCCGGGTCCGGGTCGATGGCCTTCATCACCGCCGCGCTGATCCGCTCGGGCACCTCGGGGCGCAGGCGGTGTGGCGCCAGCCGTACCGCGCCGGAGCCCGGAACCTGGCCCGTCAGCAGGTGATAGGCGAGGGCCCCCAGCCCGTGCACGTCGGCGCGCTCGTCGGGCGCGCCGTCGAGGCGCATCTGCTCGGGCGCCATGTAGCCGGGTGTGCCCGCGGCGATCGTGTGGCTGGTGGCGTCGGCGAGCGCGCGCGCGACGCCGAGGTCGGCCACCATCGCCCGCTCGCCGCCCCCCGTCGCCGTGCGGAACAGCACGTTGGACGGCTTGAGGTCACGATGCACGATGCCCAGTTGGTGGAGCTCGCCGACCCCGCCGGCGATCTCGCCGAGCAGCCGCAGCGTCTCCGGCACGGGCAGAGGTCCGTCCGCGAGGCGTCCGGCGAGTGTCCCCATGTCCGCATAGGTCATGACGAAGTACGGCCGGCCATCCGGAAGCTCGCCGATGTCATGAACCTGGACGATGTGCGGCGAGTCAGCCTGACGGAGAAGCCTGGCCTCCTTGACGAAACGCTCCCGCACCGCGGGCTCCACCGACCAGTTCTCGGCGAGCACCTTGATGGCGACATAAGACTGCAACTGGTCATCACGCGCCAGCCACACCGACGCGAAGGCGCCGGCACCGAGGGCACGCTCAACCGGGTAACGACCGATCGATTCTGGTGTGTCCACAGCAGTTTTGACCTCTTGTGGGGGATCTTGGTTCACGACTCTCTCATATGAGGTCTGGCCGGGCAGCCGAACCGGGATTACGGTCATGGTGTGAGCAGCGCGTGGCAGATCCTCGGCTTCCTCATCGGTGCTTCCCTCGGCATCTTCGTGCTGATCAGCCTGCTGGTCCTGGCGCCGGGTCGCGGCAGCGCCCGCAGGGCGGCGGAAGGGCCGGTCTGGCTCGGCGGGCCGTCCAGAAGTGAGCACGGCGTCAGCACCTCCGACCTGGTGCTGGCCGACCGGGCCGCCCACTGGGCGCAGACGCCGGACGTCGACTGGGTGAGCGCGGCCGAGACCGCGGAACCGGGCAGGAACATCGGCGGAGCGACGGCGGGATGGTGACACGATGCGCGTACTGACCGCGGCCCAGGCCGACGACCTTCGCCAGGCCCTCCTGCTCGCCGAACGCCGCAGCGGGCTGCGCTTCGGCGTCTTCCTCGGCAAACCCGTCGGCGGCCGCCGCCACTTCGCCGAACGCCTGCACGCCGCGCTCGGCGACGACGCCGTCGACGGCGTGATCGTCCTGGTGGACCTGGAGGGCAGGGCCCTGGAGATCGTCACCGGCGAGAGCGCCCGGCTGCGGCTGTCGGACGGGGCCTGCCGGCTGACCGCGATGTCGATGGCGACCGCGTTCAGCGTGGGCGATCTGGTCGGCGGCCTCCTGTACGGCATCGCCGCCCTGGGCGAACAGGCGACCGCCCGCCGCTGACAGTTCCCCGGCCTCCCCTGAAACCCTCCAGGCTGTGCGCCTTCCCGGCCTCTCCTACAAAGGACATGTCAGGAAGTTCCACATAGATACGGGGGAGGAAGTCATGCTGTGGTTCGACGACGGCGTGGGCTGGGGCTGATCCCACGTCCATAGGAGGGTCCGATGGCGGAAAACAGCCTCGCCGGGCTGGTAAGCCCGCAGGCACAGGCGCTTTACGACCGGCTCACCTCCAGCGGGGCGCTGGAACTGGACGTGGACGTCGACGGGGACGCCCCCGAGACCCTCGAACTGCTCTCGATGGGCGTCGCCTTCCGCGGAGGCGAGGGCGACGCCCTGCTCAGACCGGTCGGCATCGCCGCCGCCCTCCGCACGCTCCTCGACCGCGAACACGCCGAACTCACCGGCCGCCAGGCCCGCCTCGCCGCCGGCTGGCGAGCGCTCGCCGCCCGCTGGAGCGCCCACGACGACCACCCCGCCTCGGCGCCGATCAGCGGCGTCCAGGTCATCCCGACGATGGCGGAGGCCGCCGCCAAGGCCGTGGAACTGTACGCCGCCGGGACCCGCCTCGTCCGCGCCGCCTTCACCATCGCCTTCGAGACGGAGCCCACCCCGCACCGCCTCCTCCTCCCGCCCCCGGCCGCGCTGGAGGGCGGCGCCCGCTACCTCGGCCTGTACGACGCCGCCTACAGCAACGTGCCCTGGGGCCGGCGGCTGATGAGCGACTCCGCCGTGGCCGGCGAGACGGTACGCATGCGCAGAGCCATCCCCACCAAAATGATCCTGGTCGACGACGCGATGGCCTTGGTCGCCGCCACCGCGACCGGCCTGCCCGCCCTCCTCGTCACCTCGCCCGACCTGCTGCGGATGCTGGCGGACTGGTTCGACCTCATGTGGCGGGACTCGGTGGACGCCGAAGGCGAGGACATCCCCCTCACCAGGGCCCAGCGCCGGGTGGTGCTGCAGTTGGCGGCGGGCAAGACGGACGAGCAGATCGCGCACGAGACGGGCATCAGCGTCCGCACGGTCCGCCGGCACATCGCGGTGGCCATGAGCGCCCTGGGCGCCGAAACCCGCTTCGCCGCCGGCGTGACCGCCAGCCGTAAGGGCTGGATCTGACCTCTCGCGTACGGCACGCCCCACCCGAGCTCCGGGGCGGGGCACGATCGGAACAGGCGAGCTCCTGGGGCGGGCACGATCGGGACAGGCGGCACAAATCGGGGCATCCCACGACCGAGACAGGGGCCCGCGATGTCCGTACAGGCTTTCGAAAATTGTCGGTGGCAGGAGCTAGTGTTTGGGTATGGGTATTGATGTGAAGTCTCACACCCGCCCGCTGACGACCGCCGAAATCGCCGCCCTCGCCCTCTCCCTCGCGCACCTGGGAGCCGGCCCGCAGGCTGTCACCGCCCGGCGCGGCCTGCGCAACGTCTTCGAGCACCTCGACCTCGACGACGACGTCATCGCCACCACCCTGGCCACGCTCACCGATCCCCTGCCTGCCGACGTGGCCTCCCGCGCCCGCGTCATCGCCGACGCGATCACCAGCCGCCTCATGATCCGCCTGCACTACCAGGACGCCTCCGGCCACGTGACGATCCGTGACGTGGAGCCGGTGACCTGCCTGGTCCACCGGGAATACTGGTACCTCGTGGGAGTGTGCCGGATGCGGCGCGGCATCCGGGCGTTCAGGTTCGACCGGGTGCTGGCCGTCGAACCCACCCTCACCCCGTCCCGCCCCCACCTGGCCGACCGCTTCCTCCCGTTCCAGCGCCGCAAGGTCGCCTGACCGCCGGCCCCGTGCCCCGGCTGCCCGCCAGCCGGGGCACGCCCCATGCCGGGTGGGGAATCTTGGGGGTTGGGTGACCTACTCCGCCCATGGTCGTTGGCGTGGTGGCTGGCAGGCTCGCGCTCATGCGCGTTCGGGGGATCTCGCTCATCACCGCCTTCACGGTCACCATGGCCGCCTGTTCCGGCGTGGAGGCCAACCTCCCGGCATCCGCACACCGGCCCGCGGCCCTGGCCGGGATGCCCGTCATCGCCCGGCATCCCGGCAACACGGTCACCGCAGGCTTCGAGCCGGCACTCCGATGGCCGCCGACAGGCCTGGTATCCGGGTCGCCGGTCGGCCTGGCCGCCGTCCCTCTTGCCGACACGACCGCACCTCTTACCGCCGGCGGGGTGATCGGCCCTGCTGTCTCGCTGGTGGCTGGGCCTCCTGCCGACGCGACCTCCGCCGGGCACGCGCCTGGGCCTCCTGCTTCCGTGTCTCCTGTGGGCGGGTCGGGGAGTCAGGAGGAGGGCGGGCGGCCGTTGCCGGACGGGGTGCGGGGGAAGCTGGACAGGGCGTTGGGGCGGTATCTGGCTTCGCGGCCCGGCCGGGCGGCCGTGGCCGTGTACGACCGGGTGGCGGCCATCCGGTACGCCTACCGGGAGCGCGAGCCGTTCATGCTGGCCAGTGTCGCCAAGGTGGACATCCTCCTGGCGCTCGCGCTGAAGGCGCAGGAGGAGGGGCGGCGGCTGACGAAGCGCGAGCGAAGCGTGGCGAGCAGGATGATCCGGGTCAGCGACAACGACTGCGCCCACGATCTGTACCGGGCGATCGGCGGCCGCGACGGCCTGACCGCTGTGCTGCGCGAGCTGGGGATCCGGCGTACCTGGCCGGAGCACTCCTGGGGCACCACCCGCAGCCGGCCGTCGGACCAGGTGAAGGTGCTCGACCGGCTCACCGATCCGGAGGGTCCGCTGACGGCGGCCAACCGGCGGTTCGTCCTGGAGCTGATGTCGGGTGTGGTGCCCGACCAGGCCTGGGGGGTGAGCGCGGCCGCCGGTGACGGGCAGGTGGCGCTCAAGAACGGCTGGCTCCCCGCCAGCGCCCACGACGGCCTCTGGACGGTCAACAGCGTGGGCCGCCTCCAGACCGGCGGTCACGACCTGCTGCTCGCGGTGCTGTCCGAGCGCAGCCCGGCCATGGGGTACGGCGTGGCCACGGTCGAGGCGGTGGCGCGGATGGTGGTCAAGACGATGACGAAGCCCGCTCCACCCACGACATCCGCTCCACCCACGACATCCATGACATCCCGATAAAGCCGGATAAAACCACCCGGCCGGGGAACGCCACAGCCCCGCCGTACAGGGGAAAACCGCGGACAAGCACAGGTGACCGGCACACTCACCGACTGCCCGAAACGGACGTAACGATCCGATGAAGGTCGGCCGTGTTTACGGCCTGCATGCACCGGCGATTAGTAGCTGGCCGTCAAGTTCGGCACAATGACCGATGTGCGAGTTGGATTGCTTGGGCCCTTCGAGGTCCGGAACCACGATGGGTCCATGGTCGAGGTCCCCGGAATTCGGCTGCGCGCGCTTCTCGCCGCACTCGCCCTCGAACCCGGCCGGATCGTCACCCGGGCCCGGCTCGTGGACTGGATCTGGGGGGAACAACCGCCCGCGGACGAGGTGAACGCCCTGCAGGCGCTGGTGTCCAGGCTGCGCAGGGTGCTGCCGGACGGGGTGATCGAGGCGGACGCTGGCGGCTACCGGCTGGCCGTGCCGCCCGATGCCGTGGACGTGTCCCGGTTCGAGCAGCTGGTCGCGCAGGCCCGTGCCGCCGAGCCGGCCGCGCGGGCGGATCTGCTGCGCTCGGCCCTGGAGTTGTGGCGGGGTGCGGCGCTGGCGGACATCGCGCTGCAGGACAGCGAGGTGTTCGACGCCGTGGTCGCCCGCCTGGACGAGCTCCACGTCGCCGCGCTCGGCGACCGGGTGGACGCCGACATCCGGCTCGGCCGCGGCTCGGAGCTGGTGTCCGAGCTGACCGATCTGGTCGCCACGTACCCGCTGCGGGAGGGGTTCGTGGCCGCCCTCATGCGGGCGCTGGCCGAGGCCGGGCGGGGCAACGAGGCGCTGACCGTGTTCCAGCGCACGCGCGAACGGCTCGCCGACGAGCTGGGCGCCGATCCGTCGGCCGAGCTGTCGGCGCTGCACACGGCGTTGCTGCGGGGCGAGCTGGGCGAGCGGACGGAGAACCGCAGGACGAACCTGCGCGCCGAGCTGACGAGCTTCGTCGGCAAGGACGGCGACGTCGGCGCGGTCGCCGGGCTGTCCATGGGGCACCGGCTGGTCACGCTGACGGGATCGGGCGGCTCCGGCAAGACGAGGCTGGCTACCGAGACCGCGCGGACCATGCTCGGTGAGCTGCCCGATGGCGCGTGGCTGGTCGAGCTGGCCTCGGTGCAGGCGGGCGGTGAGCTGGCGCAGGCCGCCCTCACCGCGCTCGGCCTGCGTGACCAGCCGTTGCTCGGTGGCGCCCGAGGCGGAGAGCCGATGGACCGGCTCCTCACCGCGCTCCGCGAGCGCACGATCCTGCTCATCCTGGACAACTGCGAGCACGTGATCGAGGCGGCCGCGGCCTTCGCCGACCGGCTGCTCGGCGAGTGCCGGCGGCTGCGGATCCTGGCCACCAGCAGAGAGCCGCTCGGCATCACCGGCGAGGTCCTGTGGCAGGTCGAGCCGCTCGCGCTGCCCACGAAGGGCGCCGAGCCCGCCGAGATCGGATCCTCGCCCGCGGTGCGGCTGCTGCGCGACCGCGCGGATCTGGTCCGCAAGGACATCGGCTCCGACCCGGACACCTTGGCGGCCATGGAGCGGATCTGCCGGGCGCTCGACGGGGTGCCGCTGGCGATCGAGCTGGCCGCGGCGCGGCTGCGCACCATGTCCATCGATCAGCTGGCCCGCCGCCTCGACGACCGCTTCCGGCTGCTGACCAGCGGCAGCCGTACCGTACTTCCCCGGCACAAGACGCTGCGCGCGGTCGTCGACTGGAGCTGGGACCTTCTGACCGAGGCCGAGCGGAGCGTGCTGCGGCGGCTCTCGGTGTTCTCCGGCGGCGTGAGCCTGGAAGCGGCGGAACGCGTGTGCCCGGAGGAGGCGCTGGACGGCGAGCTGGTCTTCGACGTGCTGAGCGCGCTGGCCGAGAAGTCGCTGCTGCTCACCGACCACGCCGGCGCGCCGCGCTACCGGATGCTCAACACCATCAGGGAGTACGCCGCCGACCGCCTGGCCGAAGCCGGAGAGAGCGAGTCGGCCCGCCGGGCGCACCTCGCCTACTTCACCGAACTGGCCACGACCGCCGATCCGCACCTGCGCACGATCGCGCAGCTGGAGTGGCTGACCGTGATCACCCCCGAGCACGACAACATCAGTACGGCCCTGCGCGGGGCGATCGCCGAGGGCTGGGCCCAGGAGGCGATGCTGCTGGTCGGGGCCGTGGGCTGGTACTGGTTCCTGGCCGGGCACCGGGCCGAGGGCGCCGAGCTGAGCATCGCCGCGTGCTCCCTGCCGGGTGAGGCCACCGACGAGGTGCGGGCGCTGGCGTACGCCATCGTGACCATGTTCCTGACCTCCGGGGTCGGCCGCGACCAGTATCAGGCGGAGGAGTGGATCCACGAGGCGCACCGGTTCACCCAGCTCAGCGAGTCGCGCCACCCCATTCTCGGCTTCGTCGAGCTGTGGGAGCAGATGCTGCGGGAGCCGTCGGGCGGGTTCCTGCGTTCGCTGGAGCCGCTCATCACCGGCGCCGATCCCTGGGTGCGCGCGCAGGCCAGGCTCACCCGCGGCCGGCTGCGGCTCACGCTCGGCGCCGACGAGACCGACGTGGACACCGACGTCGAGATCTCCCTGGCCGAGTTCCGCGGGCTGGGTGAGCGGATGGGGACCTCGCTGGCGCTGACGTTCATGGCCGATCGGCTCGCCATGCGCGGCGAGTTCACCCGCGCGTGTGAGCACTACGAGGAGGCGGCGACCGCGCTGCGCGACCTGGGCGTGCGGGAGGAGGTGGCCAGCTTGCGGGCGCGGCAGGCCCAGCTGTACTGGCTGCTCGGCGACGAGCGGTCCAGCACGTCCGCGATGGCCGAGGCGGAGCGGAGCGCGAGCGGGATCACCTGGCCGGAGGAGCTGGCCGATCTGGAGATCTCCAAGGCGCAGCTCGCCCGCTGGCGCGGCGAGCCGGACGTGGCCCGCAGGCACCTGGACGCGGTGCGGACGCTGATGGGCGAGGAGGGCCCGAGCCTCCTGACCCGGGTCAAGTCCACGGACCTGCTCGGCTATCTCGCCGAGGATCTGGAGGAGTCGCGGGCGCATCGCCGCGAGGCGTTCGGCGCGGCCGTGGAGGCGACGTATCCGCCGCTGATCGCCGAGGTGCTGATCGGGATCGCGGACCTCGCGCTGCGCCTGGGACAGAACGAGCAGGCGGTGCGGTTGCTCGCGGCCAGCGACGGTGTGCGCGGCACCGGGGACCTATCGCAGCCGGACGCTGCCAGGATCACCGCGGAGACGCGCGATCGCCTCGGTGAAACGGAGTTCACCGAGGCGGTTCTGGCCGGACAGCAGCGGGACTGGCGGGAGCTGGCCGAGGTCACGCTCGCTTCGTGAACGCCGCGCGCGCCCACAGGTAGCCGACCAGCGAGAGGCCCACGCACCAGGCGACCGCCGCGATGGCCGAGCCCGTCGAGGGCGTGCCGGTCAGCAGCCCGCGCAGGGTTTCGATGATCGGGGTGAACGGCTGGTACTCGGCGAACTCCCGCACACCGGGACCCATCTTGTCGGCCGGGACGAACGCGCTGCTCAGGAAGGGAAGAAGCATCAGAGGGACACCGGCGAGGCCCGCGCTCTCCGGGGTCTTCGCGGCGAGCCCGGAGGCCACGGTCAGCCAGCCGATCGCCAGCACCGTCAGCGCGACGATGCCGATCGCGCCGAGCCACTGCGGGAAGCTCGCCGTCGGGCTGAATCCCATGAGCAACGCCACCCCGATGATGATCGCGATGGACACCAGGGTCCGCAACATGATCGCGATCACGTGCGCGTTCAGCACCGCGGCCCGCGACACGTCCATGACCCGCAATCTGTTGATGAATCCGGTCGTCATGTCGGAGTTCACCGCGGTGGCCGTGGGCCGATGCCGTAGCCGATGGTCAAGATGATCAAACCTGGCGTCGCGTAGTCGACGTAGTCGGTGCCGACGCTGAACGAGCCGCCGAAGACATACACCATGAGGAACATCACGAAGACCGGCACGATGATGGCGTTGAACAGCGCCAGCGGGTTGCGCATCGTGTGCCGGAAGTTGCGCCGCATCATGGTCGCGGAGTCCGCGAAAGTGGCTGAGATGGCGTTCATCGGGCGCTGACCTCCTTGTTGCCGTGGCCGGTGAGAGCGAGGAAGACGTCGTCGAGGTCCGGTGTGTGCACCGACAGCTCCTCGACTTCGATGGACTGGGCGTCGAGCCGGTCGAGCAGCGCGCGCAGCGAGCGCACCCCGCCGTCGCCGGGCACCCGCAGGGCCAGCTCGTCGTCGTCCCGCGTGGCGCCGCGCAGGACCTGCGCCGCGACGTCGAGGGCGCGCCGGTCGGCGAACCGCAGCCGGATGTGGCTGCCGGGGATGCGGCGCTTGAGCTCGTCGGCGGTGCCCTCGGCGACCACCCGGCCCTGGTCGAGTACGGCGATGCGGTCGGCGAGCTGGTCGGCCTCTTCGAGGTACTGGGTGGTGAGGAAGATCGTGGTGCCTTCGGCGACCAGCTCCCGGATGATCTCCCACATGGTGCGGCGGCTGCGCGGGTCGAGTCCCGTCGTGGGCTCGTCCAGGAAGATGATCCGCGGCGCGCCGACCAGCGTCATGGCCAGGTCGAGCTTGCGGCGCATGCCGCCGGAGTAGGACACCGCCCGCTTGCCCGCCGCCTCGACCAGGTCGAAGCGCTCGAGCAACTGGGCGGTGACGCGCCTGCCGTCCCGCTTGGGCAGGTGCAGGAGATCCGCCATCATCAGCAGGTTCTCCTCGCCGGTGAGGAGCTCGTCCACCGCGGCGAACTGGCCGGTGACCCCGATCGCCGCGCGCACCGCCTTGGTCTGCGTGGCGATGTCGTGCCCGGCGACGAGCGCCGTCCCGGCGTCGGGGGTCAGCAGCGTGCTCAGCACGTTGACCGTCGTCGTCTTGCCGGCGCCGTTGGGGCCGAGCAGGGCGAAGATCGTGCCGGTTCGGACGTTCAGGTCGATGCCGTCGAGGACGACTTTGTCTTTGTAGGCCTTTCGCAGCCCCTGGGCGGCGATGGCGGAACCGTTCATGACCGCAACGATCGCCGACCGCTCTGATACGGAGCCGTCACCGTCCTGACGCGGCCGCTGACACGGCCCGGGAGGTCAGGAGGTCAGCCGCAGCAGCCGCCTCCGCAGCACCCGCCCCCGCCGCCACCACCGCCGCGCGGAGCGGCGGCGCCGCCGGTCATCGCGACCGTGGACAGCAGTTTGACGGTGTCCTCGTGCCCGTCAGGGCAGGTGGCCGGGTCGTCGGAGGCGGCCATCGGGCGCGACACCTCGAACGTGGAGCCGCATGCGCGGCAGCGGAAGTCGTAACGCGGCATGCTCCTACATTAGGGCGCGTAGGTCACGTGGGCGTAGTCCGCGTGCGGTTCGTAGCCGATCGACTGGTAGATCGCGTTGCTGGTCGGGTTGCCGAGGTCGGTGAAGAGCACGATCTCCTTGGCCCGTTCGTCGAGGCCGGCCCGGCTGGCGTGGGCGGTGACGGCGGCGCCGTACCCGCGACGACGGCAGGACGGCGGCGTGTACACCGGCCCGATGCGGCTGACCCCGCCCTGTGCGGGCGAGAGCGCCGCGAACGACACCGGAGCCCCGTCGGACACCCAGAGGAAGATGTCACCGGCGGCGATCCTGCGCAGCACCCGCTCGGTCATGTCGCCGCGGTCGGCGGAGATGCTGATCTCCTCGCCGAACGCGTGATACCAGCTCACGAGCAACGGCAGATCTCCCGGTACGGCACGCCGCGCCTGCCCCGGCACGTCGGGAAGGGTGAGGCCGCCGAGCCGGTAAAGCCGCTCCTCGACGGTGTGCGCGAGCACCGCCCCGCGGGCGCGGGTGAAGACGGAGACCAGTTCGCGCGGTCCCATCACCTCGGGAATCTCCCGGTCGGCCAGCGCCCCGGCCAGTTCCGCGACGGCCTCGGCGGGCATCACGGCCAGCCCGAGCGGCGCCGGAGGAGTGCGGAAGGCGGCCCCGCGGACCTGCCCGTCCACGCTCCACCACCCGTAGTAGGCCCCATCGGACGGCATGCCGGCGCGGATGCCCGCCATGACCGTGAGCGGCACGGTGTTGCGCAGGGGATCGTCGAGCAGGAAGGCGGTGGCGGCGTCGGGGAAGGCCGCGAGGTCCGCCGTGAAAGACCACATGCCGCGATCCTCGCAGGTCGCGGCATGTGGCCTCAAAGCGGTTTTCGTCAGGCAGCGGCTTCCAGATAGGGCGCCCACTGCGGGTCGCCCACCATGGAGGCGCCGATGAGCCGCCAATGGGCACCGCGCGGAACCGCCGGGGACACGCGCAGCGACCACCCCAGCTCCTCCAGGAACTTGTCGGCCTTGCGATGGTTGCACGGGGTGCAGGAGGCGACGCAGTTCTCCCACGTGTGCGTGCCACCCCGCGAGCGCGGGATGACATGGTCGATCGTCTCGGCCTTCTGACCGCAGTAGGCGCAACGGAAGTCGTCGCGGCGCATGAGTGCGGCCCTGGTCAGGGGGATGCGGGACCGGTAGGGAATACGGACATATCTCCTGAGCCTGATCACCGAAGGCACCTCCAGCGTACGGCTGGCCGAGCGGAGCACCGCTCCCCTGCCGTCACGGTGGACGACGTCCGCCTTCTCCCTCAGCACCAGCACGATGGCGCGGTGCAGCGAGAGCGTGGTCAGTGGCTCATAGGTGGCGTTCAATAGCAGGACCTGGCGCATCACGAGGACTCTCCCCGCTGGGCGCGTATCAAAGGGGACATGCCGTGGCATGTCCCGGCTGGCGGCCCCTCCTGGGGCACTGATGCTTCCGTCACGTGGACCTCCGCCGGACGGCCCGACGGATGGTGTCACCACGGCGCCGCCCTCTGCCCAAGTCTGTCGTCAAAGGCGCACATCCCGCCACCTCTTAACGAACTAGAGGGACGCACGGTGTGTTTTATGCCCGGATCACCTGCGCTTTACGCCCCGCCGGTAGGGTCAAGGCATGTATCCGACCGCACGCCGAGAAGAGCTCGTCGACGATCTGCACGGCACCCCGGTGCCCGACCCCTACCGCTGGCTCGAGGACCCGGACAGCCCGGAGACCCAGGGCTGGCTGCTCGGGCAGGAAGCGCTGTACGAAGAGCAGGTCAAGCCGCAGCGCTTCCGCGAGCGGATCGAGGAGCTCCTGCAGTCGGGTTCGGTCGGCGTCCCGGTCTGGCGCGGCGAGCGGTACTTCTTCTCCCGGCGCATGCCCGGCCAGGAGCACGCGGTCTATTACGTGGTGGATCCCGACGGGACCGAGCGGCCCCTGATCGACCCCATGCGGATCGACCCGTCCGGGCTGACGACGCTCGACGCGGTGCAGCCTGACAAGGAAGGGCGGCTGCTGGCGTACCAGATCTCGGTGGGCGGCGACGAGGAGTCGGTGCTTTACCTCATCGACGTGGCGACGGGCGCGCGGCTGGAGGGGCCGATCGACCGCTGCCGCTACTCCCCCATCGCGTGGCTGCCCGGCGGCGAGGCCTTCTACTACGTGCGCCGCCTGCCGGGCACGGAGGTTCCGGAGAACGAGCGGCAGTTCCATCGCCGCGTCTACCTGCACCGCGTCGGCACCTCCACCGAGGACGACGTGATGATCTTCGGTGCCGGGCTGAAGATGACGAACTACTACGGTGTCTCGGTCTCGCGCGACGGCCGCTGGCTGCAGATCTCCGCCTCAGAGGGTACGGCTCCGCGCAACGACCTCTGGGTGGCCGACCTGACCGCCTCCCCCCTCGACGACCCTGACCTGGTCGTCGTCCAGGAGGGCGTGGACGCGCAGACCGGGCTGCACTTCGGCCGCGACGGCCGCCTGTACGTGCACACCGACCGCGGCGCCCCGCGCGGCCGGATCTGCCTCGCCGACCCCGCCGAGCCACAGGTCTGGCGCGACCTGATCCCGGAGGACGCCGAGGCGGTCCTGTCGGACTTCGCGATCCTCGACGACCTCACCAACCCGGTCATGCTGGTCGGCTGGACCCGGCACGCGATCAGCGAGATCAGCGTGCACCGCCTGGAGGACGGCGAGCGCCTGGGCGAGGTGCCGACGCCGGGGCTGGGCTCGATCGGCGGCATCTCCGAGCGGCCCGAAGGCGGCTACGAGGCGTGGTTCGGCTACACCGACAACACCACCCCGCCCACCATCCAGCGCTACGACGCGCGCACCGGCGAGACCACGCTGTGGGCGGCCTCCCCCGGCGCGGTCGACGTGCCGCCGGTCAAGACCTCGCAGGCCGTCTACACCTCGAAGGACGGCACCGAGGTCCGCATGCTGATCATCGAGCCGGTCGACCGCGACGGCCCACGCCCGACGATTCTCAACGGCTACGGTGGCTTCGGCATCTCCATGACGCCCGGCTACTCGGCCTCGATCCTGACCTGGGTCGAGGCGGGCGGCGTCTACGCCATCGCGAACCTGCGCGGCGGCGGCGAGGAGGGCGAGGACTGGCACCGCGCCGGGATGCTCGGCAACAAGCAGAACGTCTTCGACGACTTCCACGCCGCGGCCGAGCACCTGATCGCCACCGGCGTCACCACCTCCGCGCAGCTCGGCATCTCCGGCGGCTCCAACGGCGGCCTCCTGGTCGGCGCCGCCCTCACCCAGCGGCCGGAGCTCTACGCGGCCGTGGTCTGCTCGGCGCCGCTGCTCGACATGGTGCGTTACGAGCTGTTCGGCCTGGGCGCGACGTGGAACGTGGAGTACGGCTCGGCCAACGACCCCGAGGCGTTCGGCTGGCTGTGGAGCTATTCGCCCTATCACCATGTGCGGGAGGGCGTGCCGTACCCGGCGACGCTGTTCACCGTCTTCCAGTCGGACAGCCGCGTGCACCCGCTGCACGCGTGGAAGATGTGCGCGGCCCTGCAGCACGCCAGCGGCGGCTCGCGGCCGGTGCTGCTGCGCAACGAGACCGAGGTCGGGCATGGCGCGCGTTCGCTGAGCCGCACCATCGACCTGTCGGCCGACACCCTGACGTTCCTGGCGCGGAACACGGGGCTGTGAACCGGCGGCGGCTGGCCGCGTACGCGATGATCGTGCGCGGCGAGGACATTCTGCTCGCCCACTACGTCAACGCGGAGACCCGGCACTGGACGCTGCCGGGCGGCGGCGTCGAGCACGGCGAGGACCCCTACGACGCGGTGGTGCGCGAGGTCGAGGAGGAGACCGGCTACACGGTCGTGCCCGAGGTGCTGATCGGCGTCAACAGCTTCCATCCCCAGCCGGAGTTCCAGGCGGTGCGGCTGTTCTGGGAGGCGCGCGTCGTCGGCGGTGAGCTGCGCTTCGAGGTGGGCGGCAGCACCGACCGGGCGGAGTGGTTCCCGCTGGCCGAGGTGGCGGGGCTGGAGCGCTCGGAGGTCGTGGACCGCGGGCTCGAACTGCTGCGCGCGCGGCCAAAGAGCGGGCACCTATAGTCGGAGTGTGGACGACCTGACGGTGGTCGAGCGGGCCCCCGGGCCCGCGCTGCGGCCGTACGTCATGGGGCTGTACGCCTACCGCGAGCGGTACGCGCAGCCCCACG
The DNA here is from genome assembly GCF_014203235.1 of Nonomuraea endophytica. Lineage (GTDB taxonomy): Bacteria > Actinomycetota > Actinomycetes > Streptosporangiales > Streptosporangiaceae > Nonomuraea > Nonomuraea endophytica. Next base: position 33,264 of record NZ_JACHIN010000002.1, read on the forward strand.
TCCGCCTGGAACCAGCCCTGCCGGGCGCGGTGCTCATCATCGGGTTCGGCGCGCCCATGCAGGTCGACGGCGGCCGGTTCACCTCCTTCACCGGCGGCCTGACCGACCGCTACACCGTCACCACGACCCAGGCGCCCACCGAGGGCGTGGAGGCGCTCCTCACCCCGTTCGGGGCGCGTCGCCTGTACGGCGTGCCGATGCGCGAGCTGACCAACCTGATCCTCCCGGCCGACGACCTGCTCGCGGGCTGGACCCAACGGCTCGGCCAGGTGGAAGGCTGGCCGGAACGGCTGGCGCTGTTCGAGTCGATGCTGACCACGCGCATCCACGGCGGCCCCGAGCCGCGCGGCGAGGTCGGCTGGGCCTGGGCGCGGCTGCTGGAGTCCGGTGGCTCGGTGAGCGCGGCGGCCCTGTCGGAGGAGCTCGGCTGGAGCCACCGGCATCTGGTCGCCCAGTTCCACGACGAGGTCGGGCTGGCGCCCAAGGCGGCGGCGCGGCTGATCAGGTTCGATCGTGCGCGGCGGATGTTGCGCTCCGGCGTCCCGCCCGCGCGGACCGCGGCGGTGTGCGGCTACTACGACCAGGCGCACATGAACAGGGACTTCCGCCTGCTCTGCGGCGAGACGCCCGGTCATATTTTTCCAAGACCCGCGGCGGCGGCCACGCCAGACTCGGCCCCATGACACGCACTGTTTTCGCGCTCGCGCGCTACGAGGACCCGGCCAAGGCGATCGAATTCCTGGCCGCCGCCTTCGGCTTCACCGCCCACGAGGTCAGCAAGGACGACTCGGGCGCGGTCGTGCACGCCGAGCTGCTGGTCGGGGATGACATGATCATGATCGGCAAGGGGCAGCCGGGCGGGCCGGGCATCTACGTCGCCGTCGACGACCCCGACGCCCACCACGACCACGCCAAGGCGGCGGGCGCCACGATCACCATGGAGCTGGTCGACCAGTCCTACGGCTCCCGCGAGTACGGCTGCGCCGACATCGAGGGCAACACCTGGTTCTTCGGCACCTACCGCCCTTAGGTGTCCTCAGGGGAAGACGATGGTCTTGTGGCCGTCGAGCAGCACCCGCTGCTCCGTGTGCCACTTCACCGCCCTGGCCAGCGCCACGCACTCCACGTCCCGCCCGATCCGCACGAGATCCTGCGGCGTGTTGCTGTGACTGACCCGCGCGACCTCCTGCTCGATGATGGGGCCCTCGTCGAGGTCGGAGGTGACGTAGTGGGCGGTCGCGCCGATCAGCTTGACGCCGCGCGCGTGCGCCTGGTGGTACGGCCTGGCGCCCTTGAACGACGGCAGGAACGAGTGGTGGATGTTGATCGCCCGCCCGGCGAGCTTCTCGCACAGATCCTCCGACAGGACCTGCATGTAGCGGGCCAGCACGACCAGCTCGGCCTGGTAGTGCTCGACCAGCGTGAGCACCTCGGCCTCCTGCCTGGGCTTGGTCTCGGGGGTGACCGGCAGGTGGTGGTAGTCGATGCCGTAGGACTGGGTGAGCGGCCGCAGGTCGGGGTGGTTAGAGGCGACGCCGACGATCTCGATGTCCAGGGCGCCGGAGCGCACCCGGTAGAGCAGGTCGTTCAGGCAGTGGTCGAACTTGCTGACCATGATGAGCACCCGCATCTTGCGCGCCACGTCGCGCAGCGTGAACTCCATGGCGAATTCGGGGGCCAGGGCGGCGAAGGCCGCCCTGAGCTCGTCCTCGGCCAGGGGTGCGGTGAACTGCACCCGCATGAAGAACCGTTCGTCACCGAACTGCTGGCTCTCCTTGATGTTGCAGCCGTGCTCGGCCAGCAGACCCGAGACCGCGGCGACGACGCCGGGCCGGTCGGGGCAGGACAGAGTCAGGACGAATTCGGATGTGCTCATGCCTTCACTCTCGAAGAGGTGGGATCGTAGGGTGCCTTGCGGCTGATCTGGGCAGAGTACATCTCTCCGGCGACATCCACCTGAGCCTTCTCCATCGTGGCATCGCTCACGAAACCGAGCGCGACCGAGGCGCCGAGCGTCGGGCTGTAGGCGGCCGAGGTGACGTAGCCGACGGGCTCGCCGTCGCGCAGCAGCGACTCGCCGCCCCACAGGTGGGCCTCGGGGTCGTCGAGCACGATGGAGACGACGTGGCGGCCCTGGTCGTCCATGGCCCGGTCCGCGCCTCGGTAGCCGCCGGTCTTCTTGCAGGCGAAGCGGAGTCCGGCCGCGGCGGGCGTCACCTCGGGGCCGAGCTCGCGGCCCCACGCGCGGTAGCCCTTCTCGATGCGCATGGCCTCGATGGCGTAGTAGCCGGCCTGGGTGAGGCCGGTCGTGAGCAGGGTCTCGTAGACGGTGACGGCGAACTCGGACGGGACGTACAGCTCCCAGCCCAGCTCACCCACGTAGGTCATCCGGGTGGCGCGCACGGTGGCGTAGCCGAGGTCGACGAGCCGCGAGGTGCCGACGGCGAATGCCGAAAAATCCGCCTTCGACACGCTTTGCAGGATTTCTCGCGATTTAGGGCCCATGACGCTGAAGACGGCGTATGTACCGGTGACGTCCACCAGCACGGCGTGGTGCTCGCCCAGGCCCTTGGAGATGACGTCGAAGTCCCGCGTGCTCTGCGCGGAACCCGTCACGATCAGGTACTCGTCGTGCGCCACCCGCGTCACCGTCAGGTCCGACTCGTAGCCGCCCCGGTCGTTGAGCAGGCCCGTGTAGACGACCCGGCCCACCTCGACGTCCACGTCGGCCGTGCACAGCCACTGCAGCGCCGCCGCCGCGTCCCGGCCCTTGAGCGTGAACTTGCCGAACGACGTCTGGTCGAACAGCGCCGCCTGTGTCCTGCACGCGTGGATCTCCGCGTTCACCTGCGGCTGCCATTCGGGCCTCGCGAAGGTGTACGGCGCCGCCGTGCCGAAATAGTTGGCCCGCTCCCAGCCCATCTTCGAGCCGAAACACGCGCCCGCGGCGGCGAGCAGGTGGTGCACCGGCGAGCGGCGCAGCGGTCTGGCCGTCTCCAGCTCCTTGTTCGGCCAGGACATGGCGTAGTGCAGGCCCAGCGTCTCGGTGACGCGGTCGCGCAGCCAGGTGTCGTTGTCCGCCCAGCGGGCGAAGCGGCGCAGGTCGGCGGGCCACAGGTCGCTGGTCGGCGCGCCGTTCACGATCCACTCGGCCAGCGCCCGGCCAGCGCCGCCCGCCGAGGCGATGCCCGCGGAGTTGAAACCGGCGCCGACGAAGAAGCCGCGCACCTCGGGCGCCGCGCCGAGCAGGAACATGTTGTCCGGCGTGAACGACTCCGGGCCGTTGTAGAACATGCGCACGCCGGTCGTCTCCAGGGCGGGGACGCGGTGGATCGCGTTCTCCATGATGATCGAGAACTGGTCCCAGTCCTCCTCCAGCAGCTGGAACTCGAACGGGTACGGGATGCCGTCCATGCCCCACGGCTTCGCGTCCGGCTCGAACCCGCCCACGACCAGGCCGCCGACCTCCTCCTTGAAGTAGGCATAGCCATCCGGGTCCCGCAGGACGGGCAGATCTGGACGGACGCCTTCGATCTGCTCGGTGACCACGTAGAAGTGCTCGGCGGAGTGCAGCGGGACCGTCACCCCGGCCATGCGCCCGATCTCCTTGGCCCACTGGCCGGCGCAGTTGACGACGTAGTCCGTCTCGATCTCGCCCTCGGAGGTGCTGACCGACTTCACCACGCCGTCCTTGACGGTGACGCCGGTGACGCGGACCCGCTCGACCACCTGCACGCCGCGCCGCTGGGCGCCCCGGGCCAGCGCCTGGGTGAGGTCGGACGGGTTGGCCTTGCCGTCGCCCGGCAGCCAGACGCCGCCCACGACGTCGTCCACTCGCATGACCGGCCACAACTCCTGGGCCTGGGTCGGGGTGATGATCTCGGCGGTCACGCCGTAGTTGCGGGCCTGGGCGGCGGTGCGCCTGAGCTGCGTCATACGTTCGGCGGTGCGGGCGACGCTCACGCTGCCGCACTGCTTCCAGCCGGTGCCGAAGCCGGTCTCCGCCTCAAGCCTCGCGTACAGGTCGGTGCTGTACTGGATCAGCCTCGTCATGCTCTCGGTGCTGCGCAGCTGGCCCACCAGCCCGGCCGCGTGCCAGGTGGTGCCGCAGGACAGCTGCCCCTGCTCCAGCACCACGACGTCGGTCCAGCCGAGCTCGGCCAGGTGATAGGCCACGCTGGCGCCGACGATGCCGCCACCGATGATCACAACCTGCGCGCGGGAGGGCAGCGCCTTCAAGAAATGCTCCTCAACCTGTTGATCCCCGGCCAGCTGCGCACGTTCCGCAGCATGGCGATGAAAGCCTGCTCGGCCGGGCCGAGCAGGCGGTCGCGGCGGTGGGCCAGCACGATCGGGCGCGGCTTCGGCACCGGCGCGACCGCCACCGCCGCCAGCCGCCCGTCGGCGAGCTCCTGCTCCACGCAGTGCTCCGACAGCAGCGAGACGCCCAGCCCGGCCGCGACCGCCTGCTTGATCGTCTCCGGCCCCCATATCTCGGTACGGCCGGCCGCCTCCAGCCCCCACGTCTCCAGCGCCTCTTCCTGGAGTTCCCGGGTGGACGAGCCCGGCTCGCGGATCAGGAACAGCTCGCCGGCCAGCTCGTGCGGCTCCGCCGTACCGGTGGAGGAGAGCTTGTGGCCCGGCTGCGTGATGAGGACGAGGCGATCCTCCAGGATCGGCTCGCTGACCAGCTGTGCGGCGCTCGGTTCGCCCGCCAGCACCGCGACGCCGATCTCACCGTCGACCAGCCCGCGCTCGACCTGCTGCGCGTTGCCGACCTGGATGCCGATCTCGATGCCGGGGTGCCGGTCGCGGAAGGCGGCCAGGAGCGGGGGCAGCAGGTACGTGCCGACCGTGGTGGTGCCGCCCGCCACCAGCGTGCCCGTCTGCAGGCCCGACACCTGGCGGATCGCCGCCACGGCCTCGTCGGCCAGGAGGAAGACGCGCTTGGCGTACTCCAGCATGACCTCGCCCTCGGGCGTCAGCCTGATGCGCGCGCCGCTGCGGTCGATCAGCGTGGTACGAAGCGACTGCTCAAGCTGCCTGACCTGGTGCGACACCGATGGCTGGCTCAGGTAGAGCTTCTGCGCGGCCGCCGAGAAGCCGCCGCATTCGACCACGGTCATGAAGATCCAGAGCCGGTGCAGGTTGAGCTGCATCGTCGTTAACCCCTAGCTGCCTCGATGGACTCCCGGAGCGCGTCCTCCAGCTGCTCCAGCCGGTGCCAGGGGATCTCCCCCATCGTGCAGATCCGGAAGAAATCTCGCGAAAGCTGCCCTTGACCAGCGTAGATAACGTACCCACGCTTTTTGAGCTCGTCGTGAAGGGATTCGTACGTCACGCTTTCCGGCAGGTGAAGCATCGTCACCGTGTTGGACCGGAATTGTTCATCAACCAGGATCCGCAGCCCGAGGCGCTCGAACTGCCCCCGCACCAGCGCCGCCCGCTCCCGGTACAGCTTCGTCCTGGCCGCGAACCCGCCCGCCTCCTCGTACTCCTTGATCGCCTCGTCCAGCGCGTAGCAGACCTGGACCGCCGGGGTGAACGGCACGTCACCCTTGCGCTGCCCCTTGAGGTAGCTGGCCGCGTTCAGGTAGAGGCTGCGCTCAGGCACTTCCTGGATGCGTTCGATCGACCGCTCGCTGCACAGGATGAACGACATGCCCGGCTGCCCATGGAGCCCCTTGTTGGCGGTGCCGCAGACGACGTCCGCCTTGACCTCCGACAGGTCCTGATCCTCGATCGCGGTGCCGGAGATGGCGTCGATCACGAACAACGCCCCGTGGGCCGCCACGACCTCGCCGATCTCCTTGACCGGGTTGATCAGGCCGGTGGTGGTCTCGTGGTGCACACAGACGACGGCATCGACGTGCGGGTACTCCGCGAGCGCCGCCTCGACCGCCCCGGGATCGGCCGGAACCGTCCACTCACTCCTGACCTCGTGGAACGGGATGCCGTGCGCCTTGGCGATCCTGATCATCCGGTCACCGTAGACGCCGTTGTTCACGATGATCACGCCGCGGTCCGGGCGGACGGAGCTGATGACCGCCATCTCCATCGCCGCCGTCCCCGACCCGGTGACCAGGAGCGCTTCGTGGGTGCCGCCGAGGTTCAGGGAACGGGGCAGCGCCTCCCGGATCCTGAACAGCAGCTCGGTGAACTCCGGCTCGCGATGGCACAGATCGCCGCGCAGCAGGGCGTCCTTGACCCGCTTCGAGGTACAGGCCGGACCGGGATTCAACAGAATGAGCTCTTCGTCCATCATCCACTCGATCTTGGGAAGGTATCGGGCATTACGGACGCTACTTGGCCAGCTCACCGTAGTGACAGCCGCCTTTCCCTATACCCCCCATAACCCTTTCCCCCTTGCCCACCCCACCCCGGCCTCCCCACGCCCGACCTCGCCACCGGAGCAACAGCGCGCGACGAGACCCGAGGCTGTGGCACGTGGGGCAGAGGGGTGAGGGGGCTATGGGCGCCATAACCGAATGCCTCTTGCCCGGGCAGGTGTGGGCGGAATGGGATGGAGCGCATGCCGTTGGACGTCGTCGTGTTGGCCGTGGTCGCGGGCCTGTTCGCGATCGTTTCCGGCATGAACGACGGCGGCTCGATCCTGGCCACCGGCCTCAAACTCCCGACGGTACGGCCCGCCACCGGGATCCTCACCCTCGTCGCGATGGTGGCACTGATCCCCCTGGCAACGCACCAGGTGGCGCTGACGTTCGTCAACCGTCTGGCCACGTTCCACGATCCGGGCGGCAGATATGCGATGACGATCGCCGTCATCTGTTCGCTGGCAGTCGTGCTGGTGTTAAGCGCGAAGGGCCGTCCCACCAGCCTCACTCTGGCCATCGTCGGCGGCCTGACCGGCGCCGGGCTCGGCTGGGGACTACCGGTGTCAGCCGGTTCGGCGGCACTGGTGCTGGGCTTCGGCCTGGCAGCCCCGGTGGTCGGCGCACTGACAGCGTGGGCGGTGACACTCCTGCTGCTCCGCCTGGCCAACGCTCACACCCTGCCCAGCTGGCACCGGGTGGCGTTCATCGTGCAATGCGTGGCCTACGCCGCCAACGACGGTCAGAAGATGCTGGCGGTCTTCATCATCGCCATCGGCACCACTGACCCCGGCCTGGGCATGACCATCCTGACCGCTGCCCTCTTCGGGTTGGGCGCTCTTTACGGCCTCCCGAGGGCGGGTCGCCTGCTGTCGCGCGAGATCATCGTCTCGCGCCCCCTGCACGGGGTTGCCGCCGAACTCGCCGCCGGCGGCGCGGTCATCGCCAGTGCCGCGGCCGGCATGCCGGTCAGTATGACCCAGGCGGTGGCCGGTGCCCTCATCGGCGCCGGCATGACCCAGGGCGGCGGCCGAGTCCGCTGGTACGCCGCCGTCAAAATCGTCACCGCCTGGCTCCTGACCCTCCCCGCCAGCGCCCTCCTGGCCGGGATAACCGCCTGGACAGCCAAGGCGGCCCTCCCATGAACCTCACCTACTCAGTGACCTCACACCTCCGAACCCGCTTGAGCCGCGGGAGCGTCCAGGCACCAAGACGACCGCCCTGACGCCAATTTGGCCACGAGCGACCCGCGTTGGGCTCCCGGGCGGTCGAGGCGTTGAAGTGGCGGGCTATCGGGCCGGCCTGCGGCGACCCAGGGCGTTGAGGGCAGACCCGGTGACGGAGCAGACCGGGAGTCGGGGCTGGGCCGGGGGTGGGGTGGTTTTGTCGGTGGGCGGTTGGGTCTAGTGGAGGGGTGGGTTGGTGGGGCGGTTGCGGTGGGTTCGGGATCTTGTTGCCGGGCGGATGGATCGGGCGCTAGCTGAGGCGTTGCTGGGGCAGCTTGAGGCGACCAAGGCCGGGGCTTGGCTGGCCATGGCGATGATCGGTGGGGAGGTGGGGCGGACGGGGGCGCATGAGCAGATGCGGGCGATTGAGCATCTGGGGGATGCGGAGCGGCGCAGGCTTGTGGACGAGTTGAAGAGTGCGCTGGTCACGCCTATTGATCGGGAGGATCTGTTTCGGCTGTCCCGGTCTATTGATGATGTGCTGGATTCTTTGCGCGACTTTGTGCGGGAGTCGCATCTTTATCGGGTGCCGGATCAGATTCGGTTTTCGCCGATGCTTGATCAGGTGATTGTGGGAATTGACGCGCTTGAGGATGCGGTGCGGAATCTCGCGGCTCGGCCTTCTTCCGTTGCGCATGACGCGCTGGAGGCGAAGAAGGCGGGTGGCGCGATTCGGCGGATGTACCAGTATGAGATTTCGCGGATCTTCTCCGGGGAGGTCACTTCTCTGGCGCTCAAGGAGCGGGAGCTCGTACGGCGGCTGGAGATTGTCGGGATGGCGATCGGGGACGCGGCCGACGCCATCGCCGACGGGGGTATGAAGCGGTGAAAACCCTAGGGATGCAGGGCCAGGGCTGGGGCCAAGCTTTCCAGCTGGGTCAGGGCGTGGTCCAGGTTGGGGCGTTCTGGGGACAGGGGCTGGAGGGCCACGTGGTCGGCGCCTGCGTCCCAGTGGGCTTGGATGCGCTTCACCACCGACTCTTCCGTGCCCCAGGCGACGATGGCGTCCACCAGGCGGTTGCTGCCGCCGTCTGCCAGGTCGGACTCGGTGAAGCCGAGGTCGATCAGGTTGTTGGTGTAGTTGGGGAGCTTCAGGTAGTGGTGCATGTGGGCGCGGGCGATCTGGCGGGCCTTCGACGGGTCGGGCTCCAGGACTACGGCCTGCTCCGGGACCAGGAGGCGGTCCTTGCCCAGGATGGCGCGGGCCTTCGCGGTGTGCTCCGGCGGGACGAAGTAGGGGTGAGCGCCGGAGGCTCGATCGCGGGACAACTCCAGCATCTTCGGGCGCAACGCCGCCAGGAGGCGTGGGGCCGGGTGCTCCGGGGTGGGGACGTCGGTGACCGTCTGGTCCATCGCGTCCAGATAGGAACGCATGGCGCTGATCGGCTTCGCGTACGTGTGGCCTCTGTCCTCTACCAGGACGCCGTGGCTCACGCCGATGCCCAGGATGAACCTGCCTTCGAAGGCCTCGCCCAGCCTGGCGGCACCGGCGGACATGGCCGTGGCGTCTCTGGCCCAGATGTTGGCGATGCCGGTGCCCACTGCCACCCGTCGCGTGGCGGCCAGGAGGATCGCGGCGGCCGCGAACGGCTCCCGGCTGCCTGGTCCCTCGTTGACCCACAGTGTGCCGTAGCCCAGGGACTCGAGCTTGGCTGCGGCCTGCCGCGAGGCTTCCGCGGGGCCGCGGCCCAGGAGCGGGTGCCAGACGCCGATGCGACCGTCCATGGACGGGGCCTCCTTAGGGGTAGAGTGTTCGACTGAGATGGAACAGTACACGAGTGTTCGACCGCAGTCGAACAGAACACGGTCGCTCAACCACACCTCTCCGGTCGAGGTGAGCCTGCAGGCCGCCCTCGATGCCCTGGCCGATCCCATGCGGCGGCGGATCGTGCGGGAGCTCGCGTCGGTGCCCGACTGGACGCGGCCCTGCGGCACGTTCCACGACCTGCCGATCGCCAAGTCCACCCTCAGCCACCACTTCTCGGTGCTGCGCGGCGTCGGGCTGCTCGAACAGCGCGACGAAGGCTCCCGCCGCCTCAACCGGCTCCGCCGACCCGAGTTCGACGCCCGGTTTCCCGGGCTGCTGACGCTCGTGCTGGGCGAGGACGAGGACCCGCCGGGACCGTAAGCGCGGGGATCTCAACGGCACAGGTCTGCACCGGCCGCAGTGGGGGGCGACCGCGTGGCCGTCGCCGGAGAGAGCGCCTGGGCGTGCGGGCATCGGGCATGTGGGCGTCGAGGGGAGTAGGCGCAAGCGCGGATTTGGCGCCGGGCAGTGCGGGGCGAGGCGAGGGCCGGTGCCGCCGGGCCGGTGAAAGGCACGCGCCACTCAGCGCACGCAAAGGTGTGCGCGGTTCCGGGGGGCTCGGCGCGGGTCGAGTGCGGGGGCGGGCGTGCGGGGGCGGGCGTGCGGGGGCGGGGTGGGTCGGGGCTGGTGTGGGTGGTGCCGGGTGAGTGAGGGGGCGTGGGTTTGTGGTGGGTAACCGACCCAGCAGGTACGGCGGAGCCTGCCCAACCGGCGGCCCCGCCGTACCGGAAAAGGGTGTTAGGAGACGGTGACCTGGTCGATGGCCCAGTACCAGTTGTTGGCGGCGTCGAAGTACCGGAACTTCACCCTCATCGTCGAAGCTCCGGCCGGAACGCCCACCATCAGGCTCTCGACCTGGGAAACGGTTTCGGCGGTGTAGTTCTTGACGAGCACGTCGGCTCCGCCGTCGAAGGACACCAGCACCTGTGCCTTCTGGGCGCCTTCCGGACGGTAGTGGGTGGTGTAGCCCAGCCGGACGGACGGCTTTCCGGCCACCGGATAGCCTCCGGTGACGAGGGTGGAGTCATAGGTGCCGGAGCCATGTGACTTGTCGTCCCACTCGTCGGAGTCGGCGACGGCGAAGGTGCCTCGGCTGCGGACGTTGAGCTCGCGCCACTGGTCTCGCTGTGCCCGTGACCAGAACTCGTCGGTGGTCAGCGACCATCCTCGCCACTCCTGCATGCCTCCGCTGGGCATCCGGGAGGTGTCCAAGGTCCAGGAGGCGGGCAGGGTGTGGCTGAAGCCCAGTACTCCTGCCGGTATGCCGGTCTCGTCGACCCTGCCCGACAGGGGTACGTTCTCGAACGGGTCGCCGGTCCGCTGGTTGATCCGCCTGCTGTCGATCCCGGCGGGCACGCCCAGACCGAGGGCGTTGAAGGCGGTGGCGGTAACGTCCACGAGCCTGGTGTCGAGGGGGCGGGCTCCGGCGGTGATGCCCGGTCCGGCGGCGAGGACGAAGGTGCGCCGTTCCTCGATGGCCGAGCCGCCGTGGCCGCCGCCGTCGGTGTGGCCGTGGTCGGTGGTGACGACGATGGTCCAGCGTTCGCTCGGGTAGCTGGGGCGGGCCTTGACGGCGGCCAGGAGGCGGCCGACGTAGGCGTCCTGGGTGGCTATGGCGCGCAGGTAGGCCTGGCTGGCGGCGCCGCTGTTGTGGGCGACGATGTCGGTGTTGCCGAAGTAGACGAACGCGGCGTCGGGGTTCTGCTGGCGCAGGACCGTCTCGGCGGCGGTGGCTATGCGGGCGTCCTCGGCGGGGTAGCCGTTGGCGTCGCCGTCCAGGATCACTCTGGAGTCGATCTTGCTGCTGAAGGTGCCCTGGTCGCCTAGGGGTTTCCAGTCGAGGGCGGCGAAGGTGGAGTAGGCGGGGTTGAGGTTCTCCAGGCGGGTCAGGAAGTCGGGGTAGAGGTCGTAGCGCTTGCCGCTGAAGGAGTTGTCCTTGACGCCGTGCCTGTCGGGCCAGACGCCGGTGGCGATCGTGGACCAGCCGGGGCCGCTGGAGGTGGCGGCCATGGGGTTGGTGTACAGGAGGCTGGCGCCGAAGGTTCCGGTGGCGATGAGGGTGTCGAGGTTGGGGGCGTCGGCGGCGGCTATGCGGTCGTGCCGCAGGCCGTCCATGCCGATGACCAGCACCTTGTCGGAGCTGATGCCGTCGGCCACGGCCGGTACGGCGACCGCGCCGAGAGGGGCGTCGCTGGAGTTGAGTACTTTGTTCTCCGGGGTTCCGGGATCGGCCGAAGCGGCGGGTGCCGGGACGACCACGGCGGCCAGGACCAATAAGGCGGCTGACACGATTCTGCGCACGGGCGTTTCTCTCCTCGCTCGGGACTCCGATCGAGTCGCCGAGGGCTCCCGATCGGGTCACTGGGGGTTCCGGTCGAGTCGGCTCGGGACTCCGAGCTTGGGGCTCCGAGCTTGGGGCTCCGAGCTTGGGGCTCCGAGTTAGGGGCTCCGATCGAGGATCTCCGGCGGCGGGAGAGACGTGAAGACCATCTTTCCGATGCTCGCCATCAAGGATTCAGGGGGCCCAATTGACCACCAGCGACCGTCCTGCCGCGCGCGTCGTCTGCCTGGACCGCGAGGGCTCGGTGCTGCTCATGCACTGGCGCGACCATGTCAGCGGCCGTGATCTCTGGGAACCGCCGGGTGGCGGACTCCACCCGGGAGACGAGCCGATCGACGCGGCCCGGAGGGAGTTGTCCGAGGAGACCGGGCTGCCGGGGGACGTCGTGACCGACCGCTATGTCGACGTGGCCCGCGACTTCACCTGGCTGGGGATCCGGTATGTGAAGACGGAGCCGTTCTTCCTGGCGCGATTGAGGTCGGTGTCGCCTGTATGCACCGACCAATCGCTGACTCTCGAGGAGCGTCAGACCTACCTGGGTTACGGGTGGTTCGCCGTGGACGCGCTACCCGATTCGGTCGAGCCGCCGGAGCTCGCCGAGGTGATCAGGGAACTGATGTAGTCGACGGTCTCGCCGACCTCGCCGAGGACGGCGACCGTGTCGGCGCACCGGACGACGTATCCGCCGTCGACGCTGATGGTGATGGGTCCGGCGAGGAGCACGGGCCCTTCGGATTCGGGCGGGTGGTAGCGGTTCTGCGCGAGGGTGAGCCGCAGCCGGCGTACGAGAAGGGCCCGCACGCCCAGAGCCGACAGGCCCTCCTGGACCCAGCCGAGCAGCTCGAGCTGTTCGTCCTCCGACCGTTCTGTGTGGACAGCAGACATTGGTACCTCATGTCCTTGTCGTTGGCGCATTCTTGATACCAGAGTGCACTCGGATGACTACCCTAGGTACAAGGAAGAACAAGACTGTATGGCTCGAGGCGTCGTTTGTAGAACCGTGTAGAACCCCCTGGAGCACCCGATGCCATCCGCTCGCGAACTCGATCCTGGTTCGAGCCCGCTTGCCTTTTTTGGCGCGGAACTCAGAGAACACCGCATTCGTATGGGTTTGTCGCAAGAGCAGCTCGCCGAGCGGCTCAATTACTCGCTGTCGCTGGTGTGCGCGGTCGAGCTGGCCAAGCGCACGCCCTCGCGGGACTTCGCCGAGCGGGCCGACGAGGTCCTCGACACCCGCGGCGAGCTGATCCGGCTGTGGCCGCTGGTGCGTCAAGCGGCCTACCCGGCCTGGTTCCGTCCCTGGCTGGAGATCGAGGAGTCGGCCAGCACCCTGCAGACCTGGCAGCCGCTTCTGGTGCCCGGCCTGCTGCAGACCGAGGACTACGCCCGCGAGGTGCTGATGCGCGAGCCCGCCGCCACGGCCGAGCAGGCCGAGGAGGCCGCGGCGGCGCGCATGACCAGGAAGGCGATCCTGCACCGGCCGGACCCGCCGATGTACTGGGCGGTGCTGGACGAGTGGGTGCTCCACCGGCAGGTGGGCTCGTCGGCCACGATGCGCGGGCAGGTGCGCGCGTTGCTGGAGACCGCCGACCTCCCCAACGTGAGCGTGCAGGTGGTTCCCAAGGAGTCCCCGGCGCTCGCGGGCCTCACCGGGGCGTTCGTCATCGCGAAAGTCCCCGGAGAACCTGATCTCGTCTACGTGGAATCGGCCAGGGAGGGGTACGTATCCGATCGTCCTCCGGATGTCGAGTCGATCGTACGGAGGTATGACGTCATCCGGTCACTCGCCTTACCCGTTCACACAAGCCTAGATTTGCTGTCGAAGGTAGAGGAGGAGATATGAGCGCTCTCCAATGGCGTAAGTCCCGCCGAAGCGGTAGCAACGGCGGAGACTGCGTTGAAGTGGCCGTCCTCGCCGCAACCGGGGACACCGCCACGCACAAGTCCGACCAGGACCGGCTCTTCGTCCTGCGTGATTCCAAGGACCCCGACGGACCACGGCTGTACTTCACCGAAGCCGAGTGGGAGGCCTTCCGCCTCGGCATGAAGGACGGCGAATTCGACGATCTGATCCAGCCGATTCCGTAGCCGGGCCCATCCCCCACCAGACATGTCCATCCCATGTGTGGGCACGCGTGTGCCCGCACATGGGACCATGATCTGATGCGACTGACCGTTCTGGGGGGATGTGGGGCCTGGCCCGCGGCGGGCGAGGCGTGCAGCGGCTACCTCGTCGAGCACGAGGGTTTCCGGGTGCTGGTCGATCCCGGTTATGCCACGTTGCCGAGGCTCCTGGAGATCGTTCCGGCCGAGCAGATCGACGCCGTGCTGGTCAGCCATGGTCATCCCGACCACTGCGCCGACCTCAATCCCCTGCTGCGCGCCCGCGCCCTGGGCGACCGGCCGCCCGCCGCGCTACCCGTGTACGCGCCGCCCGGCGCGCTCGACGCGGTGCTGGCGCTGGACAAGGCGAGCATGCTGGCAGGAAGCTTCCGCCTGAACGAGGTGGCCGACGGCGAGGTGGGCCCGTTCCGGCTGCGGGTCTTCGACCTGCCGCACCACGTGCCCAACTCCGGACTGCGGCTGAGCGCCGGTGGCGCCACGCTCGCCTACACCGGCGACACCGGCCCGAGCCCGGCGCTGGTCGAGCTGGCCGGGCAGGCTGACGTCTACCTGGCCGAGGCCACCTATCCGGAGACGGTGCCCGAGGAGGACGCGCCCTACCTGTCCAGCGCGCGCCAGGCCGGGACGGTCGCCGCGACGGCCGGAGTGGCCCATCTCGTGCTGACGCACCTGTGGCCCGGCCACACCGACCGGCCCGCGCTGGAGGCCGCCGGAGCGCAGTTCGCCGGAAAGGTCTCGGTCTCCCGTGCCGGGCTCGTGCTGGACCTCTAGGCGGAGCGGTCGCCCAGCTCGGACAGGGTGGTGGCCATCAGGCCGCGCAGCAGCTCGCCGCCGACCTTCTCGTGCTCGGCCTCGACCGCGAGCCCCTCGGCGACCCTGGCGTGGTAGATCTCCCGCTCCATCTCATCGGTGTACGGCTGCGCCGTCAGCGCCACCACCACCGCGACCCGCGTGCCGGGGCCGGGCAGGACGCCGACGGCATGCGTGCGCAGGCAGGTCTCGTCGGCCGCGCCGTACCAGCCACACTTGACGGCGGCGCCGGGATCGCCCAGCGCCTCGCGCGCGCCATAGGTCTGCCCGCTCCCGACCTCGCGCATCCAGCCGAGGATCGCGGCGGCGATCGGCTCACCGGCGAGGGCGGCCTGGGCGAGTACGGCGTAGGCGGTGGCCACCTCGTCGGCGGCGATCTCGACGGAGCCGAAGCGCGACGGGTCGGAGTTGGGCGGCGACCAGGCCACTCCGGTACGGCGGGCGATCGTGTCGAGGATGACCCGGGGCCCGACCGACAGCCAGAGGTTGAGCGTGTCGGCGTTGGAGGAGACGACGACGGCGGGCTCGGCGTGGCGGCGCCAGCGCTCGTCGTCGCCGATGTGATCGGCGGCGGCCCAGGCGTAGAGCGGCTTGAGCAGGGAGGCGCAGCGCAGCCGGTCGAGCCCGGCCTTGGCGGCGATGGATCTGGCCGGTGGACCGGCATAGCCCCGGGCGATGCCGGCGGCCTGGGCGCTGGCGCCCGGCGCGAGGTCGCGGAAGAGGTCGTCGAAACTGGTAACCGGCACGTGTCTTACGGTAGCCGTTCACCCCATCGGGATTCATACCATTGACGATCTGGCGCGGGGCCGGGCAGCGGTGTCGTCTCGGGGGCGCGCAGCCCGTCGAGGGCGATGGCGAGCAGCCGGTCCCTGAGGTGCGGCACACCGGCGACGGGCCGGTTGAACTGCTCGATGAGCAGCGCGATGTCCAGGTCGGTGACGTCGGCCCGCAGCGCGCCGGAGGTGCGGGCCCGGCCGATGAGCTCGCCGATGGCGGCGTCGGCCCGCTCGCTGACCTGCCACATCTCCTCGGTGACCACGATCGTCCCGGCCACCGGCGCCAGGCTGCCCGAGCCGAAGTCCACGCAGGCCCGGATGTATCCGGCCAGGCCCAGCCAGGGGTCCTGCTCGCGCAGCCCCTCCTCGGCCGCGCCCGCCGCGCGCTCCATGGAGATCACCGCGAGCCGCTGCAGGAGCTCCTCCTTGGTGCGGTAGCGCCGATAGAGGCTGCCCATGCCGACGCCGGCCCGCTTGGCGATGGCCGAGACGGGCGCGTCGAAGCCCTGGGTGGTGAAGACCTCCATGGCGGCTTCGAGGAGCTTGAGGTCATTTCGCCGGGCTTCGGCCTGCCTGCCTCTCATGGGGATCAGGATAGCGGCTTGCGGAGCGCTGCGCTCCGTTATAGCTTTCCTTCCGGAGCGTTGCGCTCCGCTATTGAGGTGAGGTGTGCGATGAAGGCGATCGTCCTGCGTGAGTACGGCGGGCCGGACCGGCTGACCGAGGAGGAGGTTCCCGATCCGGTGCCGGGACCCGGCGAGGTGCTGGTCGAGGTGGCGGCGGCCGGGGTGACGTTCGTGGAGACGCAGGTGCGCGCCGACCGGGGGCCGCGCCGGGTCGAGCTGCCCGCGGTGCTGGGCAACGGCGTGGCCGGGCGCGCGCTGACCGGAGAGCTGGCCGGGCGCCGCGTGGTGACGACGCTGGGTGGTACAGGCGGCTACGCCGAACTGGCCGTGGCTCCGGCCGAGCAGGTGATCCCGGTTCCGGATGGGCTGTCGGCCGAGGAGGCGGTGGCGCTGCTGGCCGACGGCAGGACGGCCATGGGGTTGTTCACCGCCGCCGCGCCCCGGCCCGGCGAGTGGGTGCTGGTCGAGGCGGCCGGCGGTGGAGTGGGCAGCCTGCTGGTGCAGCTGGCCGCGGCGGCGGGGGCCCGGGTGATCGGCGCGGCGAGCAGCGCGGGTAAGCGAGCACTGGCGGAGGAGCTCGGGGCCGAGCTGAGCGTCGACTACACCGATCCGGGCTGGACCGAGCGGGTGCGCGCGGCCGTACCGGATGGGCTGGACGTCGTCTTCGACGGCGTCGGCGGCGAGATCGGCGCGGCGGCGCAGGCGCTGCTGCGCGACGGCGGCCGGATCAGCGCCTACGGGATGGCGGGCGGGCCCATGACCGTCCCCGACGCGCGCGTCACCGCCGTCGCGTTTCCCACGACTGACCTGCGTGAGCTGGCCGGGCTGGCGATGGCCGAGGCCGCGGCGGGACGGCTGCGGCCGGTCATCGGTCAGCGGCTGCCGCTGGCGCGCGCGGCCGACGCGCACGCCGCCATGGAGGCCAGGACGGTCACCGGCAAGACGCTGCTGCTCCCCCGGTCGGGTTAGGGGAGGGCTGCGGTGAAGCGGTCGCGCAGTTCGTTGAGGCGCTTGACCGGCTCGTTGCTGTACACCAGCCGGACATACCGCCGGGCGACCTCCTCGCCCCAGGCGGTCATCGGGGTGGCGGCGATCCTGCCGTGTGACAGCAGGCGGTCGGACAGCTCCCTGGCGCCGATGCCGAGTTCCTCGGCGTCCACCAGGCACGCCCAGCCGCCCGCCGCCCTGACCAGCGGGAGCCCGTCGAGCTGGCGGACCACGGCCTCGTGCCTGGCCTGGTACTCGGCGACCGCCTCGGCCACCCCGCTGGGCTCGCTGAGCGCGACGGCCGCGCCGATCTGGGCGAAGCCGCTGGCCACCGTGGTGTTGTAGGTGACCGCGGTCAGTACGCGGGACAGGATGTCGGCGGGTCCGGCCACCCAGCCGATCCGCCAGCCGATCATCCGGTACTCCTTCGACACCGAGCCGATGACGATCGTCCGCGCGGCCAGGCCGTCCACCCGGCACGGGTTGATCCTCGGGTGGCCGTCGAAGACGATGCGCTCCATGGCGGCGTCGTAGATCAGGTAGGCGTCCAGGCGTTCGCACGCCTCGGCCACGGCGGTCCAGTCCTCGTGGGTGAGGACGACGCCGGCGGGCATCGACGGGCTCATCATGATGATCGCCGCCGCCTCGGTGACCTGGGCGAGCGCGTCGCGGTCCAGGCGCCACATGCCGCCGTCCACGCGCAGCGGCACCAGGTACGGCCGCGCGTCGGCCAGCCGTACACGCTGCAGGAGGCCGGCGTAGGTCGGGTCGGTGAGCACCACGCGCTGGCCCGGCTCGGTGGTGGCGAGCAGGACGGGCATGACCGCGGCGGTGCCGCTGGAGGTCACCACGATCTGGCGGGCGGGGTCGTAGTCGTGGCCGGTGCGCTCGCGCAGGTCGGCGGCGATGGCCTCGCGCAGCACGGGCAGGCCGTTGAAGGGCAGCCAGCTGTTGCCCTGGCCGGTGGCCAGCGCCTGCGCGGTCGCGGTGACGGCGTTGGGCGGCGGTGGCACGTCGGTGTCGAGGTTCTCCATGCGCAGCACGTCGGGGTCGGCTCCGGCGGCCGCGGCCACCCGGTCGATGTCGAAGGTCTGGACATGGGCAAAGCGGGAGTTGTTCCGCATATGGAACACGGTCTCTCCGCGCGGCTCGGCTGTCAATACTGGGATCATGGAAACCGAACGGCTGATCATGCGCCCGCTGACCGGATCCGACTTCGACGCCTACGCCGCCATGCTCGCCGACCCCGACGTGGCCGGCGGGCTCGCCGAGAGCGTCGGCACCTCACCGGCGGACGCCTGGCGCAGCCTGGCCACGTTCATCGGCCATCGGGAGATTCGCGGCTACTCGCACTGGGCGCTGGTGGAGAAGTCGAGCGGCAGCTTCGTCGGCCGGGCGGGACCCTGGCAGCCGCACGGCTTCCCCGGCCTGGGCGTCGGCTGGTGCCTGGCCCGCGACCACTGGGGCAAGGGGTACGCCACCGAGGCGGCCGGCGCCGCCCTGAACTACTGCTTCACCGAACTCGGCGCGGAGCAGGTGATCTCGGTGATCCTGCCCGGAAACACCCGCTCGATCTCGGTCGCCGAGCGCATCGGCCACCGCCACCTGCGCGACCTCGACTACGGAGGCCGGCGAGTGCACCTCTACGGCAGTGATCGCCGGCCCAGTTGATCGACGTCAGCACCACCAGCGCACGCCGCACGGCCTGCCGCCCCGGTTCTCGCCCACGATGAACTTGACCGGCTGGCCGATCACCAGCGGCGTGCCCGGCTGGGGCGACTGCAGCAGCACCCGGTCGGTGCCGCGCGGCAGGCCGCGCTCCGGCTGGGTCGCCACGTCCACCAGGCCCATGACCGGCTGGAACACGATCGCCGCCCAGGCGCCGCTCCGGCCGACGACGCGCGGCATGCGCGGGTGCTGGCGGTAGAAACGGGACTCGGCGGAGGTCAGGAACGAGACCTCGACCTTGGCGCCCCAGGCGAGTTTGGTGCCGGGGGCGGGCCGTACCGCGAAGATGCGGCAGACCTCGTCCGGGCGGCAGACCGACAGCGGCGAGACTCCCTTCGGCGCGAGGACCAGACCGAGGCCCTGCACCTCACGCTGGACCACCGCGAGCTGCCGTCCCACGAGGTCGGGCACCGCGACCTGCGGCAGGAAGGACAGGGCGGCGGTCTCGGGGACGCGGGCGCCCGGCCGGTCGGCGTGGCCGCACCCGCTCACCGTCCCGAGTCCGAACGCGATCATCGTCGAGATCACCGCGGACACGGGAGACCTCACCGCCATGCGTGCCTCCAGGCCTGAGCGCGAAGCCCCCCGACCCCGAAGCGATCACGCTATCGCCTACCGGGAGCACCAGAATGCCCTTTGTCCGCTAATGGACACCACTGGTCCCAGGCGTCACCGCTGGTTAGCCGAGCGTGCGGTCGGACGGACCGTCGTAGTTGTCCGGACCCTGCATCGACAGGTCCAGCGGCTGGACCATGTGCGAGTTCGACGAGGCGCGCCAGCCCTTCTCCCTGGTCATCTCCTCGATCGAGTGCGCGCACAGCGACAGCGACCTGCACACGATGAACAACGCCTTCAGCTGCGCCGGCTCGTAGCCCATGTCGAGGCCGATGCAGCCCATGGCGCCGGGGCCGTTGATCCAGATCCGGCGGCCGAAGACCGCCTCGGTGGCGTCCTCCATCGCGCGGGCGATCGTGACGTACCGGCCGGTGACGCCGAGTTTGTCCGACAGCTCCATCAGGCGGACCGTGCGCGGGTCGCGGATGTGCTGGGCGTGGTGGAATCCGGGCATGCGCTCCTTGACCGCGCGCATCTCGGCGACGACCTTCGCGGCGGCCTCGGTGTCGGCGATGCCCTCGGCCTCGGCTCTCGCGGCGACCTTCAGGAACAGCTCGGCCGGGCGGTCGGCGGTGCCGTGCAGGCGGCCGATGCCGGCGACGCCGGCGGCCACGGCGGAGTTGAGCTCGGCGCCGCCGCTGGTGGCGAAGCGGACCGTGGCCGAGGAGGGCGACATGGCGTGCTCGGCCATGTTCACCATGATCGCGTCGGTCATCCTGCCGACCTCGGGCGTGGGCAGCTCACCCTTCAGCACCAGGTGGAAGTGCTCGGCGAAGGAGATGTTGCCGGTCAGCTCGTTGACGTCGTAGCCGCGTACGACGATGCGGTCCTTGTTCTTCCAGGCGATCGCCGTTTCCCAGGCGAAAGGCTTCTTGTCGGTCAACGGGGTTTCCTCTCTGGGAAGTACACACATGCCGGGTCGATCTCCTCGCGAAGGAGGCGGATCTCCTCGGGGTCCGGCGGGACCACAAGGTCCAGCGATTCACGAAATTTCGGGATAAAACCGGTGTGCTCCAGTACGGCGTCCGCCGTCGCGCCCGGCATCAGCGCCGTGACGGTGAGGGCGGAGTCCTCGGCCTCCATCACGCACAGATCGGTGACGACCTTGACGCGCAGGGGGCCGAGCCCGGCCTTGGCACGCTCCCCCGGCCCGCCCAGGAATCCCGGGCTGGTGATGTAGTCACACCGGGCGGGGAACCGCCGCTTTTCATGATTTGTCAGGATGACGACCTGCGAGCAATGGCTGGCGATGTCGTTCGCCCCACCGCTGCCCGGCAGCCGCACCTGCGAGCCGTCCGGCCTCGGGACCCAGGTGGAGTTGATGTTCGCGTACTCGTCCACCTGCGCGCCGCCCAGGAACCCGGTCCTGACCAGCCCCCGCTGCACGAGCCCGCCGAGGGCCTCGAACAGCGAGCCGTGCCGGGCGGCGCCGCGCATCAGCCTCGGGTCCACGACCGAGACCGGCGTGGGCACCACCTTCGGGAACACCACCCCCGACTCGATGACCAGCTTGGCCTCGGGGGCGTGCGTCTTCTGCGCCAGCGTGGCGGCCAGCAACGGCAGCCCGGTGCCCACGATGACCAGGTCGCCGTCGCGGATCTGCCGGGCGCCCTCGACCACGAGCAGTTCGCGCGGCAGCGCCGCGCCGGTGACGCCGCCCAAGGTCAGGTCGCTCACACCAGTCTCCGCATCTGCTCCACGAGGCCGTCGCGCAGGGCGCCGGACGCGTCGCGGTTCTTGAGGTAGTCGTCGAAGCTGCCGCCGAGGTTCGCCGCGATCCAGGCGCGCAGTTCCTCGTCCCCGGTACGGCCCAGCGCCTGGTACTCCTTGATCTCCGGCTCGGCGAAGTCGTAAGCCCGGTACACCGAGGTCGGGAAGGCGCCGAAGGGCTGCTCGACGACGGCGGTGACATAGGCCTCGGGGATGGTCACCTGCTCGGGCCGGTCGGCGAAGGCGCCGGCGGGCAGCACCTGCTCGGCCGAGACGATGGTGACGCGGGCCGCCCGGACCATGTCCACTTCATGCGACGTAACCCCCTCAATCACGATATTTCCGGAAGTATCGGCGCGGTTGGCGTGAATCACCGCCACGTCCGGCGTCAACGCCTTAAGCAGCACCACGGGCCTGTTCGTCCACGGATCCGCCGACTCGACCGCCACCCCGGAGGTCACCAGGTCCTCCAGCAGATCCGTCCCGAGCAGGCTGCGCGTCGGCAGGAACGGCAGGCCGAGCGCCCCCGCCGCGAACCGCGTGGCCATGGCCAGGTGGGAGTGGTCGCCGACCGACACCTCGCCCCGCTCCACCGCTCTGCGCCAGGCGAACAGCGTGCCGTACCGCTCAAGGTTGCCCGTGCCCTGCTCGGTCCGGGCGACCAGCCCGGACGCGACCAGCATGTCCAGCGGCAGCGACAGGTTGCAGCCCACCACGGTGAGCCCGCCGATCCCCTGCCTGATCACCTCGTGGACCAGCGCCATCGGACACCGGTTGATGTTCTGGCCGCCCATCCCGACA
>NZ_JACHIN010000002.1:55244-843122 GCF_014203235.1 Nonomuraea endophytica
CAACCGCACCCGCCCGCACGAACTGCGCCACCGCATCCTCGGCCGCGAGAACCTTTCCCATACTCACGACTTCCGTCCATGTTCTGCCCACGCGCACCGACTCAGCCCGACAACCGCACCCGCCCGCACGAACTGCGCCACCGCATCCTCGGCCGCGAGAACCTTTCCCATACTCACGACTTCCGTCCATGTTCTGCCCACGCGCATCGACTCAGCCCGACGACCGAGCCAGGCTCGACGAACCAGGACACGGCCTCGGTGGCGGTCAGTAACTTACGCACGCCGACCGCCACTCGGTGTAGAAGTCCCAGACCTGCGGCGAGCACTCGGGCGGGCCGAACTGCGACAGCTTGGCGCCCATGTGCGGCAGATGCGCGTACGCGCCCACGCCGGGCCGGTTGACGTGGAGCATCCCGGCCTCGAAGCGTTCCAGCGCCTCGAAGATGAGGGCCGGGTCCTGGGTGAAGATGGTGCCGCTCATGCCGTACTTGACCGAGTTGGAGATGCGCATGGCGTCGTCGAAGCCGTCGCAGTCGACCACGGAGAGCACCGGCCCGAAGATCTCCTCCTGGGCGATCTCGCTGTCCCACGGCACGTCGCGCAGCACGGTCGGCTCGACGTAGAAGCCGTTGCCGGGCGCCCGCCCGCCGCCCGCGACGACCTTCGCGCCGGCCTCCTGGGCGGTTCTGATCGCGTCCAGGCAGGCCTGCATGCGCGCCTCGCTGATCACCGGGCCGATGTCGGCGCCGACCTTGATCTGCGCGACCTCGGCGACCAGCTTGTCCAGGAACTGCTCCTTGACCGCCTTGTCCACGACGACCCGGGAGGTGGCGCTGCACCGCTGCCCGGACTGGCCGAAGGCGCCGAACGCCGTGGCCTTCACCGCCTTGTCGAGGTCCGCGTCGGCCAGCACCAGCACGGCGTTCTTGCCCCCGAGCTCCAGCTGCGTGCGCAGCAGGCGGGGCGCGCCCGCGGTGTGGATGGCCAGGCCCACCGGCAGCGATCCGGTGAAGCTGATGCCGGCCACTCCCGGGTGGGAGACCAGCGCCTCACCGGCGGCGATGTCGCCCTGCACGAGGTTGAGCACCCCGGCGGGCACGCCCGCGTCCACGAACGCCTCCACCAGCAGCGCCGCGGTCAGCGGCGTGAACGGCGACGGCTTGAGCACCGCCGCGCACCCGGCCAGCAGCGCGGGCGCGACCTTCCACATGGGGATGGCCAGCGGGAAGTTCCACGGCGTGACCAGCCCGACGACGCCGATCGGCGCGCGGAAGGTGTAGGCGAAGGTCCGCGGCTCCTCGGCCGGCAGCGTCTCGCCCTTGAGCCGGCGCCCCTCCCCCGCGGTGAAGTCGAGGATGGCGAGGGCCCGCTTCACCTCGCCGCGGGCCTCCTTGAGCAGCTTGCCCTGCTCGCGGGTGATCGCCTGGGCGAAGTCCTCCGCCCGCTCCTCGATGAGGCGCTCGGCGGCCCGCAGGTGCTCGGCCCGCTTGATCGGCCCGAGCGCCTTCCACGCCGGCATGGCCGCGGCGGCCGCCTCGACGGCCAGTTCGACGTCGGCGCCGCCGGACTCGGCGAAATCCCCGATGTGGTCGGAGACGTCGCCCGGGTTGATGTTCGGCCGGGTCTGCCCGCTCTCGGGGGCACGCCATTCGCCTCCGATGTGGTTGAGCAGGTAGCGACTCGGGATCGTCGCCATCGAGTTCCTTTCCTCTCATGTTCTAGTACGGCAAAGCCTCACTGCCAGGGATGTTCCGGACAAGGGGGATAAGCCTGATGCCCCCGATAGACAGCGGCTATACGCCTCTGCCTATGGCCGCCATAGGCAAATCACACATTGGCCGGGCCGTACACCTGGACTAGACATGCCGAAAGCCACCCCTCTCGATGGCAAGGCGCGAGTTCACCCCGAATTCACCTCCTTGAAGCCCGAGGGATATCCGACATAAGCCAGCATTCGGTGCGAAATCCCTCAGAAGGGTAGATAAAGGATGAAAATTCGTATCGGGGTTGCTCTCGCATCCCTGTTCGCGCTGACGGCCTGTGGCGGAGCGGGTGCGAGTGACTACGACTGGGCCGCCGCACCGGACGCCGCGAAGATCGCCGAGCAGGGCAAGGAACTGCCCACGTACGGCCTGGCCCCCGACTGGGCCAACTACGGCGAGGTGGTGAAGACGTTCTGCGCCAAGCACAACGGCGCCTGCGCCCACAAGGACACCGACATGTCGTCCTCGGAGGAGATCGTCCGCATCGACGCGGAGAAGGCCAACCCCATCGCCACGGCCAGCGACATCGGCCTGATGTGGGGCCCGGTCGCCGAGGCCAAGGGCGTGGTGCCCGCCTACCAGCCGCCGTCGGCCGCCAAGCTCAAGGACTGGCAGAAGGGCAAAGGCGGCTGGGTCGCCACCTTCGTCGGCGCGCCCGCCTTCGTGGTCAACACCGACAAGGTCAAGAACCCGCCCAAGAGCTGGGCCGACCTGCTCAAGCCGGAGTACAAGGGCATGATCGCCACCAAGAACCCGACCTCGTCCGGCACCGGCCAGGCCATGGTCGTGGCCGCCGCGGTCGCCAACGGCGGCTCGGCCGACAACCTTGCACCGGCCTACGGCTACTTCAAGAAGCTCAAGGACACCGGCAACCTCAGCGACGTCAAGATGAGCGAGGAGACGCTGGAGAAGGGCGAGGCCCCCATCCAGATCAACTACGACTTCAACGGCATCGCGCAGAAGACCGCGCTGAAGGAGAAGAACGTCAACGTCGAGGTGATCATCCCGGCCGACGGCTCCGTCTGGTCGCCCTCCGGCCTGATCATCAACAAGTACAACACCAAGAAGGGCGACTTCCTCAAGGGCTTCCTCGAGTACGTGCTGTCCGACGAGGCCCAGCTCCTGTTCGCCAAGTTCGGCGCCCGCCCCATCCGCGCCCTGAACGGCGACCTCCAGGTCCCGGCCGAGGCGAAGGCCAACTGGCTGCCGGAGAGCGCGTACGCGCCCGTGAAGGAGATCGAGATCACCAAGGTCAACGTCGAGACGATCCTCGCCGACTGGGAGGCCAAGGTTCTCGCGTGACCTCCCACGTAGAGGGACGACCGGCGATGCTCACGCGCCGGTTGTCCCCCCGCAGATTCCTCACCAGGTGGGGGCCGGCGCTGCCCCTGCTGGTGTTCACCACGGCCACGCTGGTGCTGCCCGCGATCATGCTGGTGTACGAGAGCTTCGCGCTGCCGGACGGCGGCCTCGGCTTCGAGCACATCACCAAGGTCGCGAGCAACCCCGTGGACCGCCAGGCCATCGGCGGCTCACTGGCGCTCGGCGTCGTGCAGGCCACGCTGGCCACCGCGATCGGCGCCCCCGCCGCCTGGCTGATCACCCGGATGCGCCTGGGCGGGCGCGCCTTCTGGCTCTCGCTCATGAACGTGGCGTCGAACTTCGCCGGCATCGGCCTGGCCTTCGGCTTCGTCGCGCTGATCGGCTCCACCGGCATGCTGACGCTCATCCTGAAGGCGCTGCTCGGCGTCGAGGGCAACCCGTTCCCCTCGACCGGCTCCTTCAACGGCATGAACCTGGTCTACCTGTACTTCAACGTGCCGATGTTCGTCCTGCTCACGCTGCCCGCGCTGAGCGTGCTCAAGAACGACTGGCAGGAGGCGGCCGAGGTCTGCAAGGCGACCCGGTGGCAGTTCTGGCGGTATGTCGGCATCCCGGTGCTGTCGCCGTTCGTGATCGCCGGCTGGCTGCTGGTCTTCACCTGGACGATCGGGGTCTACGCCGTCGCGTACGCGGTGGCGGCCTCGCCGGGCTCGCAGAAGCTCATCACCCTGCAGATCGGCACCACGCTGGAGACCTCGGTCTTCGGCCTCGGCCGCGCCGCCGTCCTGTCGGTGCTGCTGATGATCCTGGCCATCGGAGCCACCGTGCTCTACCGGCTCTGCCTCAAGCGCGCCGCGAGGTGGTTGTGACCAGACGCGTCTTCCTCGGCCTGCTGGCCGTCTACTTCGGCCTGCCGCTGCTGGCCGCGCTGCTCTACTCGGTGGCCACCCGGTGGACCGACACCCCGCTGCCCGACGGCTACACGCTGAGCCACTGGATCAACGTCTTCGCCAAGCCGGACGTGGTCGGCGCGCTCGGGCGTTCGCTGCTGCTGTCGGCCGTGGTGGTCGTCATCGAGATCGTGCTGGTCGTGCCGGCCGCGTACTGGTCGGTGGTGCACAATCCGCGCATCGGCTCGATGATCCAGACGATCGCCGTCATCCCGTTCGCGATCCCGTGGGTGGTCGTGGGGGCGGGGATCCAGCTCGTCACCAAGTCGGTGGCTCCCCAGCTGTTCGGCACGTTCTGGCTGCTGGCGGCCTCGACCGCGGCGATCTCCTTCCCGTTCATGTACCGAGCGGTGGAGAGCTCGCTGCTGGCGGCGGGAGCCGTACAGCTGAGCGAGGCCGCTGCGACGTGCGGGGCCAGCCCGATGCGGACGCTGCTCAAGGTCATCGTGCCGGCCATTCGCGGCGGCGTCGTCTCCGGCGCGCTGCTGGTCATCGCGACCGCCATGAACGAGTTCGCGCTGGCCAAGATCCTCGTCGGCGTCAGCTTCGAGACGCTTCCGCTGTGGTCGGCCCGCCAGTTCGTCTCCCGCACGCTCGGCGACCCCAACGCGCTCGCCGTCGTCACCATCTTCACCTTCGGCCTGCTGTTCGCGCTGTCCGCCCTGGTCGTCTGGCTCGGCCGCGGCAGGGTGAGCGCGAGCATGGGAGGGAACACCATCTCATGAGCCATGTCGTACTCGACCGCATCACCAAGCGCTTTTCCGGGCACACGGCGCTCAACGGCGTCAGCGTCCACGTGGAGCAGGGCGAGATGCTGGCGCTGCTCGGGCCCTCTGGCTGCGGCAAGACGACGCTGCTGCGCTGCATCGCGGGACTGACCGCCTTCGACAGCGGCCGGCTGACCATCGGCGGGGCCGACATGTCCGGCGTGCCGGTCAGGAAGCGGCCGATCGGGATGGTCTTCCAGTCCTACGCGCTCTTCCCCAACCTCACCGTCCGCGGCAACGTCGCCTTCCCGCTCACCGTGCGCAAGCAGGACCGCGGGCGCACGAAGGAGCGCGTGGACGAGATGCTCGCCCTCGTCGGCCTCGACCAGCTGGGCGACCGGCTGCCGAACCAGCTCTCCGGCGGCCAGCAGCAGCGCGTCGCGCTCGCCCGCGCCCTGTCGCCCGGCCCCGAGGTGCTGCTGCTCGACGAGCCGCTGTCCGCCCTCGACGCCCAGGTACGCACCCGGCTGCGCGACGAGGTACGCCGCATCCAGCACCAGGTCGGCATCACCACCGTCTTCGTCACCCACGACCAGGCCGAGGCGCTGGCCATCTCCGACCGCGTCGCGGTCATGAACGCCGGCGACATCGAGCAGTGCGGCCCGCCCGCCGAGATCTACACCGCGCCCTCCACCCGCTTCGCCGCCGGCTTCGTCGGCAACCGCAACACGCTCGAACTGTCCGCCGTCGACGGCAGGGTGCGCGCGGGCGGCGCGTTCGACGTGCAGGCGCCGTCGGAGCGGGTCCTCGCCATGTTCCGCCCCGAGGACGTCGAGCTCTCCCGCGACGGCGAGGGCGCCCGCGCCACCGTGGACGTCACCGTCTTCCTCGGCGCCACCACCCGCGTCTACACGCAGGTGCAGGTCAACGGCCACCCCGCCACGGTCTTCGCCGACATCTCCTCGCGCGCGGCAGCCGGCCTCACACCGGGCGACGAGGTCCGCATGCGCGTCGCCGACGCGCACGTCCAGGTCTTCCCCGCCTGACATTTCCGGTGCGGCCCCGCCGGGCGATCCCCCGATCGCCCGGTCAGCCGTTTCCTGTGGCCAGTACCCACGCGAGCGTGACCGGGACCGCCGCCCCCACGACCAGGAGCACCAGCACCCGCAACCACCCCGGCAGCCCCCGCTCCGTCACCACCGCGGCCGCCGCCCCGCTCAGCCCGAACGCCACCACCGCCGACACGCTGTCCGGCACCGTGTCGGTCCACACCGGCAGCACCCACTGCCCGAGCAGGACCAGCGCGACCAGCACAGCCGCCAGCCACCCGGTCGCCGCCGCCCGCGCCACGTTCACCAGCCGCAGCAGGTAACCAGCGCCGACCAGCACCGCCGCCGAGACCGCCGCCTGGGTCCCGAGCAGCGTGACCAGGCATCCCCACTCCTCACAGCCGACAGCCTGGTAGATCAGCTCGACGCTGGCCCACCACACCAGCCCCAGCGCGGCGTAGACCGCCGCCGCTCTCACCCACCGCCCCCGCATGGCCCCATCATGGCCAATCATCGTGATCTACGCGAGGTCGGCGGCCCGCTTCTCGTCCCAGGCGGCCTCGGCGACCCGGCCCAGCTCGCGCAGCGCGACGGCCCGGTTGGCGTGCACGTCGGCCTGCGGTTCCAGCTCCAGTGCCCGGGTCAGGTCGGCCACCGCGCCTTCCAGATCTCCCGTCTCGTAGCGCAGCACGCCCCGGTTGGCCCAGGCCGCGGCCAGCTCGGGCGCCGCCGCGACGGCCAGCTCGAACGCCTCGTGCGCGGTGGTGTACCGGCCGGCGGCGGTCTCCAACTGGCCGAGAACCGCCAGCAGGTGCGGATTGCCCGGCGCCAGCAGCAGCCCGGCCGTCACGTCGGCCCTGGCCTCCTCGTCCCGCTCGGCGGCGGCCAGCAGCCCGGCCCGGTTGATGTAGGCGTCGAGGTAGCCGGGATCCAGCACGATCACGTGGCCCAGGTCGGCCAGGGCGCCTTCCTCGTCGCCCTCGGCCAGGCGCAGCTCGGCCCGGTTGTAGTACGCCTCGGGCAGCGGCGGGCCCGCCTCGATCGCCGCTTCGTAGTCGGCCAGCGCCTCGGCGTACCTGCCGAGCCGGAAGCGCAGGTTGCCTCGGTCGACGTAGTAGTCGGGGAAGGCGGGGTCCAGCGCGATCGCCGCGTCGTAGTCCTGCAGCGCCTCGCGGGTACGGCCCGCGCCGGCCAGCAACTGAGCCCGGTTGGCCAGCAGCACCATCCGGTGCACCGGGTGCCGCTCCCCCAGTCCCTTGGCCAGCTGAACCGCCGACTCCACCAGCTCCAGCGCCCGCCCGGCGTTGCCGAGCCGCAGCTCCACCAGGGCCAGGCCGTTGCGGTCGAAGCCGAGCTTGAAGGCGCGCTCGACCGGGTCGGGCAGCAGGGTCGAGATGGCGATCGCCTGGTTGAGCCAGGCGCGGGCCCGGCCCAGGTCGCGTTGCGCGGGATCGGGGTGGCGGGCGTCCAGCATGGCGATGCCGTACGCGCCGGCGGCGTGGACGGCCGGATCCTGGCTCACGCGCCGCACGCGCTCCCACAGCGCCCGCGCCTCCCGGGTACGGCCGAGCCCGCCGAGCGCGGTCGCGGTGCGCTGGGCGAAGCGCCACCACAGGGCGCCACCGGCCGGGGCGCGGTCCATGCCGCGCTCGCCCAGTTCGACCACCGCGTGCAGGAACCCCTCCCGCACACACCGGTCGACCGCAAGCCACAGCTCCTCGGCGTCGCGCTCGTCGCCGGGATGTTCGGGTCCGTCCTCGTAGACGGTGAAGCTCAGCACCTCCGCCGGAACCCTGCGCATCAGCACGTTCAGCAGTTCGGCGTCAGTGGGGTCGGCCCGCGCCGCGTTGCACACCACGACGGTGCCGCCGGGCGGAGCGACCATGCGCACGAACTCGGCGAGCCCGTTGGCGATCCTGAGCGTACGGCGGGGCGCGGGGACCAGGATCCGCTCGTCGTCGGGTAGTTCGGCGTCGAGCGTCACCCGCCTGGCCGGCACCCGGTCGCGAAGACCGGGCGCGGCAGCACGGATCTCAATGTCGTGGGCCGCCACGAGACGTTTAGAACGTTCCATGGCGGCCGGCACGAGGTGGTGCAGTAGCGCTGCCCCGACGGTATAGGGACCATGAGGCAGCCGGTGCGCGTCGATCGGCGGCATCAGCAGCGACATCTCGTCCACTTGGGCCGGTGGTGCACCCTGAACCCTGAGATGGGACCTGTTCTCGATCACCCCTGGTGAATGACGCTGGAGGTCCCGGTAAGCTTCGCGGTTCCTGGCTTACGGACGACGATGCGCTTCATGGTGTACCTCTCTGTACGGGGGTAATTCACCATTATTCGGACACTCCACCGAATATCAAGATTTATAAGGAATAAGCCGGAGGCCAATAGGTGAGAACTTGTTGTAGCTTATTGGCCGTTATTTGTTGATTAGTTGGGCCGAAACCAGCTTGCTGCGGTGACCTTCTGCCGTTCTGCCTCCTCGATGAGCGTGCACAGACAGCGACCCAGCAAGGTCACCGACTGACAGCACCCCGGTCCCACGGTCGAGCGCGCCCTGACGATCGCCGTGGCACGCTGGAGCAGGCGGTCGAGACTCGGCTCGCCGCTGCCCTTGACGGCTCGGTTGTTCCACGGACACGACTCCCTCTCCGTGCAGGCCATCGCCTTGACCGGCACGATCGGCAGCGCCGTACGGACCAACTTGAGAGGATCGTCGCGTTTGACCCTAAGGTCCGCGAGGACCTTGGAGGCGCGGCGCGAGACCCGCAGCAGCCCGGCGTCGGAGCTCGGCGGGGACTGTTCGGTCCTCGCCACCTCGCCCGACATCGGCGGGCCGCCACGCCCGGGTACGACGAGCAGCATCGCCCCCGCCATGAGCCCGCCGCCGATGATCAGGCTCAGCCCGACCGGCTCGCTGAACCACAGCACCGCGATCGCCGCCACCCAGAGCGGTTGCGACGACATCAGCACCGCGCTCGGCACCGCCGGCACGTGAATCTGCCCGTAGGAACGTGCCAGGAAGCCCAGCGCGCAGGCCACCACCGACAGATGCGCCAGGATCGTCCAGTCGCCCCCGGTGGACGGGAGCACGATCCCGTCACGCGCCGCGAAGGCGCCGGTGGACAGGCCGATCGTGGCCAGCTGGATGACGGTGACGGCATAGGCGTTGAAGCCCTGCCTGGCCCTGGACACCCGCGCCAGCAGCAGCGTGTGCCCCGAGTAGAGCGCCGCCGCCCCGAGCGTGGCGGCCAGCGCGACAATGGATAGCTCGTGGTCCTCGGCCCCGCTCAGCAGGGTGAACACCGTCATCCCCGCCATCGCCAGCGCCACTCCCACCCAGACCCGCATCGGGACGCGAACCCGGAAGAGCGCCAGCGCGAGGAGCGGCGTGATGATCACGCTGCACCCCACCGCGAAGCCGGACACCGAGGAGGGCAGACTCTCCAGCGCGACCGCCTGGGCCGTCTGCCCCACACCGAACATCACCCCGAGAACGATCGCGTTGATCCAGGTGGATCGCGAAAGCCCCCGCAGACACCCCGGCCGGAGGAGAACGAGAGTGATCGCCGCGATGGTGTATCGCTCGGCGAGCAGATCCTCCACTGGTAACCGGTGAATGAGGTCCTTCATCAGCGGAAACGCCGACCCCCAAGCGGCGCTGACGAACAACAGAAGCACGGCTCCCAGGAGGGGTCGGGGAGCGGGCACGCCTGCCATGGGAAAAGCATGGCACTACAATCAGCAGCCGTTGGTGTACAGCCCGGAGCTGGTGATGCTCCTCTACCACTCGGAGTGAAGCTCCTCACTCACGGGTTCGCACACCCCTACCCGGCCCCCCTGACGAATCGTCCAATCCCCACAATTCCCCCGGCCACCTTGGGCATCTCCTTCCACGTTCCCCGGACGTGAAAAGGGGCGCCAGTCGTGACTGGCGCCCCGGAGAAGGACGGATCAGCGTTCCGCGACGGCCGCGGAGGTGAGGCGCTTCTCGATGAACACGACGGTCAGAGACCCCACGTTCCGCCGGGAGACCTCCTGCCACCCCAGCGCGAAGTACAGCGCCAGAGCGGCCTTCTGGTTGAGCGTGGTGTCACCCTGGACGCTGTGAAAGCCGAGCTCCAGTGCCCGCGCCTCCAGAGCCTGCACCATGGCCCGGCCGAAGCCGCGCCGCTGGAACTGCGGATGCACCCGCAGCCGGCACATCTCGGCCATGCCGGCGTCGACGGGCTTGATGCCACCCATGGCCACGACCCGGCTGTCGACCTCGCCGACGAGGAAGTCACCGCCGCACGCCAGATAGATCTCCTGGATGCGGGGGAAGTCGTCGTCGTAATAGACGCCGTCGCCCGGCGCCAGGCCCACCTCCGCGAGGCAGATCCGGTGCAGGGCGAGGATCGTGTCAAGGTCAGACCAGCGGTAGCGCCTGATCTTCAGGTTCATGCACCATTGCTCCCTTCCCCGACGGGTGCCGCCTGTGGCTTGTAGAGCTGACTCTGGAAGTCCGGCAGGTCGGGGTGGTTGGGTTCCCTGGCTTTCACGGACTGCTCCAACTGCAGAGCGGGCCGCATGACGAGTTCGGTGCGGTACTCGTCGGTGAGTTTCATGAGAGCGGCCGTGCCTATCTTGAGCGCTTCGCCGACGTCGCCCTCGATCAGGCGGCACTGCGCCTGGTCCAGGCGGATGAGCGTCTGGTCGAGGATGTGGTCGGAGTATTTGTCGAGCGCCTGGCCCAGGACGACCTCCGCTTCGAGCGTCTGCCCGAGCTTGGTGAGGACGTCACCCTGGTAGAAGTAGAGCTGCTTCTCGGTGTAGCCGAAGGCGACGTCTTCCTGCTCGTGCGCCTTCATGTGGGTGAACGCGTTCCTGGCCCGCAACAGCGCCTTCTTGGCCTGGTCGACGATCTCCTTCTTGCTGTCGGTGCCGGAGATCATGGCGAGCGCGCGGGCCTCCACGACCGGCGCCATGGCCTGCGCGGCGCAGGATGTCTGCCCGGCCAGGTCGCGGCTCTTCTTCGCGAGGTTGAGCGCTTCGCGGGCGTCGCCGTAATAGAGGGGTACGAGAGCTTCGCGAGCGGTGACCCACGCGCGCAGGGCCCGGTCGCCCGTCTCGTCGGCCGCGGTCCGGCCGGTGCGGAAGAAGGACCTGGCCAGCCGGTGGTCGCCCAGGTTGATCATGATCATGCCGCTCAGCCCGGCGAGCTGGGCGGCCATGCGGCACAGCCGTTCCTGAAGGTCGATCGGCTGCCTGCGCGACATCGCGGCGCGCACCGCGCTCAGCTCCAGCAGCACGTCACACAGCAACCGCAAGGGCGCGGTCGTGGTGTACTGCCGGCCGAACGCGAGGGTCGCGTCCTCCCACTGGTCGAGCATGGCGGCGGAGACGGACGACGAGACCAGCATCTCGTCCATCCGTCTCCTGATGCCCTCGGCGGCGCCGATGACCTGGGCGTCGAGCTTGAGCGACGTGTCGCCGCGCAGCAGCCTTAACAACGTCCTGCGCATGACGTTCTCGTGCTCTTCGCCGGCCTCGTCGGTGGGCTCGGTCGAGGAGGCCGGGACCCAGACGTCGCGCGGGCGGTCGATCTCGATGGCGTCGATCGTCTCGCTGCGGACCACACCGGGCATCCGGTGCCCGTGGCCGCAGATGCAGGGGCCGTCGTAGCCGAGCGACTTGGGCTCGACCCGGTAGACGCTGCACAGGTAGTGGAGGTATTCGGGTCCGGGCCGCTTGAGCCCGCTCTCGTACGCCGACAGCAACGTCTCACCGATGCCCGGCGGCGGCTTCTCATCACGCTCGAACAGGGCGCGAACCTGCTCGATGACGTCGGCCAGCGCGATGCCGTGGCTCAGGCGGTGACCCTTGATCTTGGTCGTCCCGAACTGTGGCTCACAGGCTTCGTGGATCTCCTCAGCGATCTGGGCAGCGGTACGGCCGGCGGCAAGGCCCTTGGCCCGGATCCGCCGTGCCATTTCCGTTTCCCTGTGCTGTCTGCCGGACATCCCGGCCCCTCTCACACACGTCCCGACGGGTCCGCTACCGCTGACGCAGCGTAGTCCAAAGATAGCACTGCGCCTACCAAGAACTATGGCCCATTAATGACAGGTTGAAAACGTCCTCTTGAAGCTTACGGTTAAGGATCGTCCCCCCGCGGACTGTTTCTTACAACCCACTAGGGAGAACGTCGCCCCCTGTGCGCGAAGGGCCTCGTTGCGTCACCGGCCGACTTGAGTCATCTTTTGCTCACCAGCAACGACTCAAGGGAGGCATCGAGGTGGGAGGCGACAACGTCGGACACTTGGAGAGGCTCGCGGCGGAACTCTGCAGCCACGGGCTGCTCGCCAGAGTAGTGCGGACGCAGTCCGGCCGGCTCTTCGTACGGGTCATCAATCCTGCGGCCACCAGCCTGTCCGAAAACGTCACCTGCCGGCCGAACGCCGACGTTCCCGACTGGTGGTACTGCTGGTCGTGGGGCGAACGGTTGCACACGGCCGACGATCCGGCCGGTGCGGCGACCAAGGTCGCACGCGTGCTCGCCGCGGTGGGGGAGTGACCATGCGGTGATCCGGGTGGAGCGCAGCCACCTCGGCTCACCGCGCCCAGCGCGGCCTCTCGGAGCCGGCGAGGTGCCCGGTGCGGAGGGTTTCCGTTTGCGGAGTCCTTGGGCATCTCGCCGGTTCCGGCCCCTTTCTCAGCTTGTAGGCCGCCTTCCGGGTCGAACCGGAGGGTGCATCGGGGGATCCCTCCCGGAGAACGGCACGGGACATGCTTCCGGGTGTGTGTCCCGTCCGAGCTGCCCGTCACCGGAGCGCCAGGCCCGCCCTCCGCGGCCCCGGGCCATGGCGACCCCGTCTTCCCCGGCGTGATGTGACGGCGGCCGGTTCGGTCGGCGGTATCTTTTGAGGCGATTTGCTCATTAGTGACCGTCGACCGAACCGCATCCGGAGGGGATCCACCTCGTGCTCCTGCTGGCTCCACCGTCATCCACGCCGTCCCCCTCGCCGAGTTCCACGTCGTCGTCCCTCAACCCGACGCAACTCATCAACGATGTGAGCAAGGCGTGCACGAATGACGGGTCGTTCTGCAGCCTGCTCTACGACCTGCTTCCGGTGGGTTCCTTCGCGCCGCTTCTGGCGACGGTCATCACGATCGCGCTGATCCTGGTCCTGGCTCTGCTGGTGCGCAATCTGGCGCACCGCCTCATCGGCCGGGTGGTCAACCGGGCCTCCACCACCACCCCGATCGCCGGCCGCTTCCGCAAGAACGGCGCCGCCACCGACGGCATCGACGCCCTCCTCAACGAACGCCGCAAACAGCGCGCCGAGACCATGGGCTCGGTACTCAAGCACATCGCCTCGATCGTCATCATCGGCACCGCCATCCTGACCGTGCTGGACCGGCTGACCATCCCCATCGCCCCGCTGCTCACCAGCGTCGGCATCCTCGGCGTGGCGATCGGCTTCGGCGCGCAGGAGCTGGTCAAGGACTTCATCGCGGGCATGTTCATGCTGCTGGAAGACCAGTACGGCGTGGGCGACGTCGTGGACGTGGGCGCCGCCGTGGGCACGGTGGAGGCGGTCACGCTCCGGGTGACGCGGCTGCGCGACGCCGACGGCCGGGTCTGGTACGTGCGCAACGGCACCATCGCCCGCGTCGGCAACGAGTCGCAGGGCTGGTCGCGCGCCTACGTGGACGTCCCGGTGGCCTACGACTCCGACGTGGCGGCGGTTCGCGAGCTGCTGCAGCGGGTCACCACGGAGCTGTGGGAGGACCCCGAGTTCCGCGAGTCGGTGATCGTGGAGGAGCCGAGCGTCTTCGGCGTGGAGCAGTTGTCGGACAGTTCGCTGGTCTTCCGGGTCTCGGCCAAGACGCTGCCAGCCCACCAGGCAGAGGTCGCCCGCGAGCTGAGGCTCCGCGTCAAGGCCGCCCTGGACGGAGCGGGAATAGCCATCGCCCCCTAACACTTAGGCTTATACCGTGACTGAGATTTCCTTCTATGACGCCGTCGGAGGCGAGGAGACGTTCCGGCGCCTCGTGCACCGCTTCTACGAGGGCGTCAGGGAGGACCCCTTGCTGCGGCCGATGTACCCGGAGGAGGATCTCTCCGGCGCCGAGGACCGGCTGCGCGGCTTCCTGATCCAGTACTGGGGCGGGCCGACGACCTACAGCCAGGAGCGCGGCCATCCCCGGCTGCGCATGCGCCACGCGCCGTTCCCGGTCGACGAGGCCGCACGGGACGCCTGGCTGCGGCACATGCACGACGCGGTCCAGGATCTGGAGC
This sequence comes from Nonomuraea endophytica, assembly GCF_014203235.1. GTDB lineage: Bacteria > Actinomycetota > Actinomycetes > Streptosporangiales > Streptosporangiaceae > Nonomuraea > Nonomuraea endophytica. The sequence goes on from NZ_JACHIN010000002.1 coordinate 69,318, forward strand.
TGGCCGAGGACCTGGAGAAGCGGCTCTGGGACTATCTGGTGTACGCGGCGCACAGCATGGTGAACACTCCGACATAGCGGGCATGACACGCCACATGGATATCCCCTGGTGGCGTGATGCCATCGTCTACGAGATCTACGTCCGCAGCTTCTCCGACGCCTCCGGTGACGGTGTCGGCGACCTTCCCGGGATCCGGGAGCGCCTGCCGTACCTCAGAGATCTGGGTGTGGACGCGATCTGGCTGACGCCGTTCTACACCTCGCCGATGGCCGACGGCGGGTACGACGTGGCCGACTACCGTGACGTCGATCCGCTGTTCGGGACGCTGGGCGACTTCGAGTCGCTGGTCTCCGACGCGCACGAGCTCGGGCTGAGGGTGGTTGTGGACATCGTGCCGAACCACAGCTCCGACCGGCATCAGTGGTTCCAGCAGGCGCTGCGGGGCGAGCGGCGCGAGCGCTACCTCTTCCGGGAGGGCGGGGCGCTGCCGCCGAACAACTGGCAGTCGACGTTCAGCGGGCCCGCGTGGACGCGGGTGGCGGACGGGCAGTGGTATCTGCATCTGTTCGCGCCGGGGCAGCCGGACTTCAACTGGCGCGATCCCGAGGTCCACGCGGAGTTCCTGGACGTCCTGCGGTTCTGGCTGGATCGCGGCGTGGACGGCTTCCGCATCGACGTGGCCATGGGCCTGTACAAGGCCGAGGGGCTGCCCGACGTCGAGGACCAGTCGTTCACGTCGGTCTCGCCGGTGTGGGGGCAGCCGGAGGTGCACGAGGTGTACCGGCAGTGGCGCAAGGTCCTGGACTCCTACCCTGGTGAGCGCATGGCCGTCGGCGAGGTGTGGACGGACAAGGCGGAGGATCTGGCCCAGTACGTGCGGCCCGACGAGTTGCACCAGAGCTTCAACTTCGCGTGGCTGCAGGCGCCGTGGTCGCCGACGGCGTTCAAGAAGGTGATCGACGAGACGATGGCGACGGTCCCGTTCGCGACGTGGGTGCTGTCCAACCATGACGTGGTACGGCACCGCACCCGCTACGACACCGAAGACCCGGGAACCGGCCTCAATAGGGCAAAAGCCGCACTGCTCACCATGCTCGCCCTGCCCGGTAGTGCATACCTCTACCAGGGGGAGGAACTTGGACTCCCAGAGGTTAAGAATCTTCCCCCGGAAGCCCGTCAGGACCCAGTCTTCATCCAGTCCGAGGGCAAGCTCCCCGGCCGCGACGGCTGCCGCGTGCCGATGCCCTGGACCGCCCGCGGCGCCTCCTACGGCTTCTCGCCCGGCGACGTGAAGCCCTGGCTCCCCCAGCCGGAGGTCTTCGGCGAACTGAGCGCGGAAGCCCAGACCGGACAGAGCTCCTCAACCCTCGAGTTCTACCGCCAAGCCCTGACCACCCGCCGTGACCTCATACGTTCCCTGCCATACACCGTGGAGTGGCTGGATTCCCCCGAAGGTGCGCTTTTCTTCACCCGTGGCCCGCTGACCTGCGTGCTCAACTGCGGCCTGGAACCCGTGCCGCTCCCGCCGTACGAGAGCCTGATTCTGTCGAGCGGCCCGCTCGACGGCGGCCTGCTCCCGCCCGACACGGCGGCCTGGCTCCACCGCCCCTAGCCGGCCCGCGGGCGTCATGACGAGTCCTGATCATGGCGCCCCTGGCCCCGCTCCGCGCCGACCGGGATCACCGGCAGCGAGGCCAGGCACAACACCAGCCCGACGCCGAACCCCGCCCAGAACCCCGTCTGCGCGATCAGCACACCGAGCAGGGGCGCGGCGACCAGGGCGACGACGTTCTGGACGCCGTTGTGCGTGCCGAGCACCCGCCCCGCCCAGCCGGGCCCGGCCAGCTCCCCCGCGGCCAGGTAGGCCAGCCCGTTCCCGGCCACGGTCATCACCGCCGCCAGCGCCAGCGTCACCGGCCCCGCCCACGCGATCGCCGCCATCCCGGAGACCGCCTGCGCGCCGACCAGCAGCGCGAGCACCGCCGCCGTGGTGACCGTGAGGATCCGCAACGGCCCCATCCGCAGCCCGGTCCGGTCCGACCAGCGCCCCACCGCGATCCGCACCACCGCTCCCCCGATGGCCGCCGCCCCGAAAAGCTGCCCCGCGTGCACCTTGTCCCATCCGTAGGTGCCGACGAGGCAGGCCACGCCGTACGTGCTGACCGCGATCTGCGGCACGACGTGCAGCGCGCTCGTGCCGTGCACCCGCCACAACTCGCTCTTGCGGTACGGCGAGGCCGCCTGCGGAGCGCTCGCGGCGGCCAGTTCGCGCGGCGGCTCGGCCAGCAGCAAACCGGCCAGGACCGCAGCGACCAGACAGAACCCGGAGCAGACCAGCAGCACACCCGACAGCCCGTACGCGCTCGACACCGCGGGCAGCAGGAACCCGGCCACCGCCATCCCGAGCGTGTAGGAGACCTGCCGCAGCCCCATCGCGACGCCGCGCTCCGGCGGGTCGAACCACCGCAGCACGATGCGCCCGCCGCCCACCATGGCCGCCGATCCGGCCGCGCCCGCGAGCGCGAGCAGCGCGACGACCGCCCACGGCGCCTGCGCGAACGCCGCCGCCGCCAAGAACAGCGAGGCCAGCCCGACCCCGGCGCCCAGCGCCACCCGCTCGCCGCGCCGGTCGGCCAGCGCGCCCCAGGCGACGAGGGCGAGCAGGATCCCGATGCCGGGAGCGTTCCCGATCACCGCCGCGACGGGCAGCGACACCTGGAAGTCGCGCTGGATGTCCGGCATGACCAGGGGAAGCCCGAATAATCCGAGCGTGACACTCGCATGAGCGTTGACGCCGAGTCCCAGCATCCCCCAACGCCTCTTATCGCCCACAACCTCCGATATTTCACGATGTGAGGTTGTTTGCGCGAGCCTGTATTACTCCGCGAGATACCGCTTGAGATAGATGAGCTCGTCCTCCAGCAGCCGGCGCGGCGCCGCGCGGTCCACGTCGTAGGCCACGAGCACCGACCGGGCGGTCACGAAGACCTCTTTTTCGTCCCGGATCTCGTACTCCAGCGTGAACCGCACCGGCCGTACCTCGGTCACCCACGTCTCCACGTTGACCGGATCTGCCCGGAACGTCAGCGGACGCCGGTAGTCGATCTCATGCCGGGCCACCACGAGCCCCTTGAACGGCGCGTCCCCGGCACGATACGGGTCGATGTGCAGCATCCCCAGCCGGGCGTCCTCCAGATAGTCGAAAAACCGCACGTTGTTGACGTGCCCGAGCGAGTCGATGTCGGCGAACCTGACCATCCTCGGGAAGATGTGCCGCTTGGCCGGGGATCTCTTGACCACCCCTCCACGCTATCGACTGTCATGGTGTGGTTATGGGCTGGGGATGCCGTTCCCGTCGAACCCCTGCCCGGCCAGCACGTCGTCGAGCGTCACCCGGGTCCCGCCGTGGTCGCCGTCGGACTGGGCCAGCTGGATCAGCACCCCGTGCGCCTCCTTCGGGTGCAGGAACACCTCGCGCCAGCGCGGGTCGCCGGTGTTCAGCCCGTGCAGCCGGTACCCCTTCCCGGTCAGCCTGGCCACCGCCGCGTCCATGTCCGTGACGTGGAAGTTCAGGTGATGGACCCCGCCCCTGCCCCGGGTCAGCGCGAAGAAGCTGTCGAAGAAGTCCGATCCGGCCAGGGGTTCCATCAGTTCGACCTTGCCGCCTCCGGTGTAGGTGAGCTGCACGGTCCGGTACCCGGCCGCCCGGCTGTCGCCACCGCCGCCCAGGTGCCGTCCGCCCAGCAGATCCTGGTAGATCGGGAGCAGGTCCCTGATCCGGGGGGCGGCCACCGCCGTGTGGTCGAACGTCACGCCGAGGCCGTCAAGATCTTGTTCCAGTCCCACGCTTTGGCTCCTCTCGCGCCATCTAGAACTTGATTCTAGACATGCCCGTGCAGGCCCCAGCACCGCGGCTCCTGTCCACGGCGCCGCTGGTCCGTTGTTGCACTTGTCTGGGCAGGCGGGGCCGTGACGGCGGGTGCCACGTCCGACGTGAGAAGCGATCCCCCCGATCGGCGCGAGCCCACGGCGGCGGGTGGCGTGGGGGTGGCTCCGCCGTAACGGATGGGCCGCGGACGGCGAGAAGCACCCGATCGGCCGTAAGCCAGAACAAGAAGAACCTGAAACACCCGCACAAGCCGAACCACGACCTCAGGAAACGCCCACAACGCAAAAGCCCGCCGCCCTCGCGGACGAGGACGGCGGGAAACCGGAGCTAGTCGCGGTGGAGCTTGCGGTAGGTGACGCGGTGGGGGCGGGCGGCGTCGGCGCCCAGGCGCTCGATCTTGTTCTTCTCGTAGTCGGCGAAGTTGCCCTCGAACCAGAACCAGTTCGAGCCCTCCTCCCAAGCCAGGATGTGCGTCGCGATCCGGTCAAGGAACCACCGGTCGTGGGAGGTGATGACGGCGCAGCCCGGGAAGTCGAGCAGGGCGTTCTCCAGCGAGCCCAGCGTCTCGGTGTCGAGGTCGTTGGTGGGCTCGTCGAGCAGGAGGACGTTTCCGCCCTGCTTGAGGGTGAGCGCCAGGTTGAGGCGGTTACGCTCGCCGCCCGACAGCACCCCGGCCTTCTTCTGCTGGTCGGGGCCCTTGAAGCCGAACGCCGCGATGTACGCCCGCGAGGGCACCTCGACCTGCCCGACCTTGATGAAGTCGAGGCCGTCGGAGACGACCTCCCAGACGTTCTTGTTCGGGTCGATGCCGCCACGCGACTGGTCGGCGTAGGAGATCTTGACGGTGTCGCCGACGATGATCGCGCCGTTGTCGGGCTTCTCCTGGCCGGTGATCATGCGGAACAGCGTGGTCTTGCCGACGCCGTTCGGGCCGATGATGCCGACGATGCCGTTGCGGGGCAGGTCGAAGGTGATGTTTTCCATGAGGACGCGGTCGTCGAAGCCCTTGGTGAGCTTCTCGGCCCTGATCACCGTGGTGCCCAGGCGCGGGCCCGGCGGGATCTGGATCTCCTCGAAGTCCAGCTTGCGGTGCTTGTCGGCCTCGGCGGCCATCTCCTCGTAGCGCTGCAGACGGGCCTTGCTCTTGGTCTGGCGGGCCTTCGGGTTGGAGCGGACCCACTCCAGCTCGTCCTCCAGGCGCTTCTTGCGCTTGACGTCCTTCTGGCCCTCGACCTTCAGACGCTGCGCCTTGGCCTCAAGGTAGGTGGAATAGTTGCCCTCGTACACGTAGCAGCGGCCACGGTCGAGCTCCAGGATCCAGCCGGCCACGTTGTCGAGGAAGTAGCGGTCGTGGGTGACGGACAGGACGGTGCCCGCGTACTTCTCCAGGTGCGACTCCAGCCACTGCACGCTCTCGGCGTCCAGGTGGTTGGTGGGCTCGTCGAGCAGCAGCAGGTCGGGCGCCTCAAGCAGGAGCTTGCACAGCGCCACGCGGCGGCGCTCACCACCGGACAGCGTCGTCACGTCGGCGTCCGGCGGCGGGCAGCGCAGCGCGTCCATCGCCTGCTCGAGCTGCGAGTCGAGCTCCCACGCGTTGCGGTGGTCGAGCTCGTCCTGCAGCTTGCCCATCTCCTCCAGCAGCGCGTCGCTGTAGTCGGTGGCCATCAGCTCGGCGATCTCGTTGAAGCGGTCGAGCATGCCCTTGGTCTCGGCCACCGCCTCCTCGACGTTGCCGAGGACGGTCTTGTCCTCGCTGAGCGGCGGCTCCTGCTGGAGCATGCCCACGGTGTAGCCGGGCATCAGCTTGGCGTCGCCGTTGGAGGGGTGATCCAGGCCCGCCATCATGCGCAGCAGAGTCGACTTGCCGGTGCCGTTCGGGCCGAGCACGCCGATCTTCGCGCCGGGCAGGAACGAGAGCGTGACATCGTTCAGGACAACCTTGTCGCCATGCGCCTTGCGTACGCGCTGCATCGTGTAGATGTACTCGGCCATGCTCTCTAGCTTAGGGCGTGCGGCGCCCCGCCCTGGCCACGGTTGCGGCTAACGTATGCGGGTGCGCCAGGGACGGGTCGAGGTCATCGCGGGGCCGATGTTCGCGGGCAAGAGCGAAGAGCTCCTGCGGAGGGTACGGCGGGCCGTCATCGCCGGCCGCCGGGTCGAGGTGTTCACCCACCGGCTGGACGTGCGCAGAGGCGCCGACCGGGTCTCCTCCCACGCCGGCGCCGACCATCCCGCCCGCTCGGCCGCGACCGCCGCCGAGATCGAGTCCATGGCCGACCCGGCAGCCGATCTGGTCGCGGTCGACGAGGCCCAGTTCTTCGGCCCCGATCTGGCCGAGGCCGCCGACCGGCTGGCGGTGCGCGGCGCCGTCGTGGTCGTCGCCGGTCTGGACGTGACCTTCGACCGCCGGCCGTTCGAGCCGCTGCCGTCCCTGATGGCGCTGGCCGAGCGGGTGACGAAGCTCACCTCGATCTGCCTGGTCTGCGGCAACGACGCGATCTTCCACGAGCGGGTGTCGCACGCGGGCGGCAGCGCGACCGATGTGGTCGCTGAGCACGTCGGGGGCGAGGACAAGTACCAGGCCCGTTGCCGGGTCCACGTCAGAAGGTAGGGCTAACCCCCCTATGGTTCGGGGTGTCCACGGGCTTAGAACGGGGGGAGATCTTCAACAGACTCGTCATCATGACCACCGAGACGATCGCGCGGCCGGGCACCGGCAGCGACTACGCCCGGCTACTCCAGCGCGTGACCGACGCCGGCCTGATGCGCCGGCGCCCCGGCTACTACGTGGTGCGAATCGGCCTCATCCTCGGCCTGTACGCCGGCGGCCTGGCCGCCTTCTTCGCGCTCGGCGACTCCTGGTGGCAGGTGGGCGTGGCCGTGTTCTTCGCCGTCATGTTCGCCCAGGTGGCGCTGGTTTCCCATGACATCGCCCACCGTCAGGTGTTCCGTACCGAGAAGCCCACCAGGATGACCGGCTGGGTGACCGGCAACCTGCTCGTCGGCATGGGCTACGGCTGGTGGATGGAGAAGCACACCCGCCACCACGCCAACCCGAACCACGAGGACCTCGACCCGGACGTCCGCCCCGACGTCATCGTCTGGTCCAAGGATCAGGCGCGCTCCAGCAAGGGATTGGCCCGCATCATCGGCCCCCGCCAGGCGCTGCTGTTCTACCCGCTGCTCCTGCTCGAAGGCCTGAACCTGCACGTGTCCGGCTTCCGCTCGCTGACCAACCCGAAGCTCAAGTTCAAGGCCGTCGAGGGCGTCCTGCTGACCGTTCACGTCGTCGGGTACCTGGCCGCGCTGTTCCTGGTGCTGTCGCCTGTGAAAGCGCTGATCTTCCTCGCCGTCCACCAGGGACTCTGGGGCCTGTACATGGGCTCGGTCTTCGCCCCCGGGCACAAGGGCATGCCCACGCTCAAGCAGGGCGAGAAGCTCGACTACCTGCGCCGCCAGGTCCTGACCACCCGCAACGTGCGGGGAGGCGTCGTCACCGACGTCGCGATGGGCGGCCTCAACTACCAGATCGAGCACCACCTGTTCCCGAACATGCCCAGCCCGCACCTGCCGCTCGCCCAGTCGTTCGTCCGCGACCACTGCGCCGAGATCGACGTGCCCTACTACGAGACGAGCCTGATCCAGTCGCACCGCGAGGCCCTGCAGCACATGCACGAGGTCGGCGAGCCGCTGCGGCTGGGCAACCTCGAGTAGCCACCCGGGGGGGTGTCGAAGGGGCGGGCGCGGGAGGGGAGCGCCCGCCTCTTCGGCGTCAGTGCCGGTGGCCTTTGGCCGTCAGTGCCGGTGGCCGTCGTCGCCGTGCTGCGGCTCCGTCGAGTTCTCCACCGCCGTGTACGGCACCGCCGCCGCCTTGGCCAGCGCGCCGGTGTTGGCGGCGGCCGGGTCAGGACGGCCCGCGTGCGCGCACTGGCCGGTGGCCGCACCGGTGATCCGGTTCGCCGCGCCCAGGTTGGCCGGGGCGGCGCTGTTGCCCGTGCAGACCAGCGCGCCGCGTACGGTGCTCCCGGCCAGCGCCGGCGCCTGGTTACCGGTGAGCACGAGCGCCCCGCGCACCTCGGTACCGGCGATGACCAGGGCTTCCTTGGTGCCCTTGATCTCCACCGCGCCGTTCACGCGGCCCTTCAGCAGGTGCACCTGTGCCGCCTGGGACGTGCTCAGGACGCCCGAGATGCTGCCGCCGCGCATGACCAGGGAGGCGCCCGGCCGTACCGACACAGGACCGGACACCTTTGCGCCTTCCAGGCAGGTGACGCCGGAGGTGACCACGAGCGCGCCCCGGTACGTGCCGGTGACCGTGCGGTCGCACGCGGGCGGCGGCGCCATCGTGGCCACCCGGAAGCTGCCGGACCGGCCGTAGTTGCCCGCGGCGTCGATGGAGCGGTACTCGATCGTGTGGCGGCCGCGCGGGAGCTTGCCGTACACGAGATGGTCGATCACGGTGCCGCTCTCGCTGAACGTCCACGGCAGGTCGGCCGAGGTCGGCCAGCCGAAGTAGTTGAACCAGCCGTCGCCGTCCACGCGCGACTCGGACACCACGTAGCCGTCCTTGTCGTCGCGGCCGGTCAGCTTCATCGTGAACGGCCCGTTGTACAGGTACAGATCCCCGTCCTTCACCACAGGCGCGGACAGCTCATAGCCAGTCGTCGGCGGCGTCCCGTCGACGGTCCAGGTAACGGTGTCCGCTCCGGCGGTCGCGGTGAGCGTGTGAACACCCGGGCTCAGGTCCTTGAGCGCGAAGTCGCTGCCCGAGTCGCCCACCTTCGTCCCGTCCAGCTTCCAGGTCACGGGGACGAGCTGCTGCGCCGGATGCGTGGTCTCCACGTACATGACGTCCTCGCGCCCGGCCGGCCTGGTCGCGGGGGCGGCGGAGACGATGCCGGGCGCCAGCCCGTCGGGCGGCGTGGTGAGCGCGGTGTCGACCGTCCACGTCCTGGTGCGGGTGAGCGCGGCGCGCACCGCCGGGTCCCGCACGAACTCCGTCGTGTCCGCGACCGTCGCCGTGACCGTGTGCCTCCCCGGCGACAGGTTCAAGGTCCGCAGGTCAAGAGCATCCTCAGTCGACGGTACGGCGGCGCCGTCCACACTCCAGGTCACCTTCAACGCGTGACCCAGCGGCCGCATCGGCTCCACCCACAGCACCCGATCCGCACCCACAGGCACGTTCACCGGCGTCGAACCCTGGATCACGTCGGTCTTCGCGGTGATGCGCTGCACCATCACCTCGCGGCTGACCTGGTCGAAGTAGTAGCCGAGCGACTTCATCATCGAGTGCCGCGAGGGCCGCCACACCCCCGTCGAGGCGTACAGCCCGCCCTCGAACCGCGCGATCGGCCCGCCCGACTCGCTCTCCTCACCCAGCCAGCGCCACCACTTGCGCTTCTGGTCCAGCATCTGCTGCTCGGTCAGCAACGAGTGATGCGCACTGGACGGCTCAGGCCCGGTATAGGCGCCGCCAGGGACGCCACGCTGGTAGTAGTCGTACTCGTCCTGGAGCCCGCCCAGGGAGTGGCCCAGTTCGTGGGGGCTGATCAGGGCCGACATCGCGTTGCTGCCGGAGGCGGTGGCGTAGGAGCCGCCCGCGCCGCCGTACGTCTTGCTGTTGCCCAGCGCCAGAATCTGCCGATTGCCAGGCGTGGTGCCCGCGACCATGCTGGCGTAGCGGTTGGCGGCGGAGTTGTTCATAGTGATCAGCCGCTGGACACTCTGTGCGTTGCACTGCCCCCAGAACCCCATGCTCAAGGGCGTGTTCTTACGCGGCGAACTGAGATCCGGATCGCAACTGATCCCCGAGTCGGCCGAGACGATGTCCACGCGGTAGACGTTGATGTAGTTCCGGTAGCTCTTGAACGGCTCGATGGACCACATCACGTTGAGATGCCGGTCCACGTCGGTCTTGAAGGCGGCCTGCTCGCTCTCGGTATACCCGTCACCGAGAAGCACCAGATTGAAACGCTTGGCCGGATCCCCGGTGACCTGCACCGGAACCACCGTCGCCGCACCTGGCTCGGCGGCACTGGCGGGAAGCGGGTGAACGAGAAGTGATCCGGCCAGCAAGAGGGCGGCTAAGGCGCCGGTGGCGCGCAATGGGACCTCCGGGGTGTGGTACATGACGTGCTAGTACTATCCGCGCACGCCACCCATCCGTCCCATCTCACCTGGGCATAACCCCAGCGATATACCCCCACCCCCACCAACCCACCACCCACCCCAGCCAACACACCCACAACCACCCACTCACCCAGCACACCCACCACCGCCCACCCCCGGGCCAGCACACCCGCCCCGGTCCACCCACACAGCACACCCTCCCGCCTCCACCGGACAGCACGCCCTCCCGCCACCACCCACCCAGACAGCACACCCCCCGCCACCACCCGGACAGCACGCCCTCCCGGCACACCCGGGCAGGACATCGCCGACTACCCGGGAAGCCCACAGCGCGACACCTCACGCGGCAATCCCCAGGTACCCCGAAAGGCCCCAACGCGACGCCTCACGGCACACGCCTCACGGCACACGGCACACGGCGCACGGCACACGGCACACGGCACACGGCACACGGCACACGGCAGCGGCACAGGTAGCACGCCTGCGGCATGTGGGCAGCGGCACCCCTGCACGTCACTGCCACACCACACGCCCGAGACACCAGGGCACGTCACGAGCGCACGGGTCCTGAGGCAGCACCCGGGCCGCAGACGTGCCCGTGTCCTGAGGCGGCGCGACCGCAAGAGCCCGCAGCGAAACCCACAAGCGCCGGGATACCGCGTGGTCGGAGGGGTTCTGGGGTGGGGGGCGGTCAGGGTGGGGGGAATGGCTGGCCGTTGGGGTGGGGGCGGTCAGGGTGGGGGTGGGTCGAGTGGGGGTGGTCAAGGTGGGAGGAATGGCTGCCGTGGTGGGGGTGGTCAGGGTGAAGGGAGTGGTGGTCAGGGTGAAGCGAGGGACGGGTGGGGTGGGGGTGGTCAGGGTGCGGGGAGGGGTGGGTCGGGTGGGGGTTGGGGTGGGGGGGTGGGTTGGACGGCGGGGATGCAGATGCGGTCGCGGCCCAGTTCCTTCGCGCGGTACAAGGCGAGGTCGGCGGCGGCGAGGAGTTCGATCAGGTCGTCGCCGTGGATGCTCATGATGGCCACCCCAGCCGAGATCGTGATGGTGATCATGGCGTCGTCGGCCGGGATGGCCATGCGGCCGATGCGGTGGCGCAGGCGTTCGGCGACCCGGCGGGCTTCGGAGATGTCGGCTCTCGGGAGGAGGACCACGAACTCCTCGCCGCCGAAGCGGCCCACCACGTCGTAGTCGCGGAGCTGGCCGCGCAGGGTGGCTGCCACGCCTACCAGGACCTGGTCGCCTACCAGGTGGCCGTGGGTGTCGTTGACGCGTTTGAAGTGGTCGATGTCGATGATCAGCAGGGCCAGCGTCTCGCCTGTGCGGCGGGCGCGGACGATCTCGGTGTCGGCTTCGCGCTGCCAGGCGGCCGCGTTGAGGAGGCCGGTCTTCGGGTCGGTGCGGGCCGCCGCCTGCAACTGGGCGTGCAGGAGGCTGCGCTGCAGCAGGACGACCGGCGGCAGGGCCAGGACCAGCAGGGCCAAATTCAGGCCGCAGGCTATGGCCACCGTGACGCCCAGGCAGAGCTCGACCACGTCCAGCAGGACGCTCTCCCGGTCCCACAGGACGTCGCGCCAGCGGGTGTCGGGGTCGGCGGTGTGGGCGGCCACGGCGATGAGCGCGGTGTTGAGCAGGGCGAACAGCGTGGCGCAGGCCACCGCGTAGAGGATCGGGGCGCCGCCGCCCCTGGACAGGACGGCCGGGTCGGGGACCAGTCGGTGGAAGACCACCGAGGCGGTGCACCCGGCCAGGCCGATGGCGGCCGAGCTGAACACGCGGCGGTACAGGACCGTGGCGCGCACCCGCAACTGGAGCAACACCTGCAACAGGATCGGCGAGAACAGGGCGTAGACCGGCGGCAGCAGCAGCGCCACCGGCAACCACCACGCCGACAGCAGGTCGCGTGAGACGCCGGCCGGCATGCCCAGCCGCCTGGTCGCTTCGATGCAGACCGCCCCACAGGCCATCAACGCGCCGAACATCAGCAGATCTGACCAGCTAAATTCGGCAGATGTCGCAAAGACCGCAATGGCCGCGACATCCAGGATTACGATCCCTATGAGATAGACCACGAGGGCGCGGCGCTGCCCCAGCAGCGGCCAGCGGCCGGCCAGTGTTGACACACCGTCGCGAGACTTGACCGAGGTGTGACTGGTCGCCGCCATCCCGTCTCCTCTCAGACTAACGATGTGTAACACAATAGTTGCGGAGTGTGCGTTGCGCGATGGGAACCGCTACCTTTGGCTCGGTGGCCTCATGCGTCATGCGGCCACCGAATGGGATGCCGCTCACTCCGCGAGCGGGCCGTGCGGGAAAGGAGCAGCCATGGTGCGGGGCGTGACCTGGACCTGACAGATGCTCTCAACATCTGACACGGGCAACACCATCGGCTGATCCGCGAGGTGATCCGAGCTCTCCAGGCTCGGGGACACCGACACGTCACGGCCGGTGCCCCCTCCTCCTCCGCCCGCCCGCCTGACCTCAGGCGGCCGCCCGCTCCTCGACGGGATCGCCTGAGCCGTCGCCTGCCGCGCCGAGCACCCTCACCAGCGCATCCCCGTCGTCGAGCGCGCCCTCCGGCTCCTCACGCCGCCCCCGCCGCCGTCCACGAGCGGTCTCCGCCCCGCCCTTCCCCGGCTCCCGAACAGCCCCGGCCTTCCCAGATTCCGGAACAGCCCCAACCCCACCCTTTCCGGGCTCCGGAACCGCCCCGCCCTTCACAGCCTCCCGGGCGCTCCCAGCCTCGCCCTTCACGAGCTCCCGCGGGTTTACTGCCTCGGCCTGCATGAGCTCCCGAGCGACTCCGGCCTCGCCCTTAACAGGCTCCCCAGCAGCCCCGGCTTCGCCCTTCACGAACGGCCCAGGGCCCGGTCCGACCTCCTGAGCCGCTCCGGCATCACCTGTCTCAGGCGGCACGAGACCACCGGCGAGACCGAGGTCCCCACCGGCAGGCTGGAACGCACCGCCCGAATCCCACCCGGACGACCCCAGCACCCGAACCTCCCCAGCCGCGGCCGGAAGAGCGGCACGGAAGGGGTCGCCGCCGGTCAGGACACGCTCACGGGACTCCAGCGTGCCGAACGCCGGGTCGAGCTCGGCACCACCGGAGCGGGGACGGCCGCCGCCCATGGCCCAGTCCTGGGTGTCCTCGTCGAGCCGTTCGCGCCGCTCCCTGCTCACGATCGAGGCCCCGCGCTCCGGCTTGCTGAACACGCCGGTGCCCCACCGCAGGTCGTGACCCACAGAAGAGGCCTCCACCTCGGCCATGAACCGCCGGTCGTCCTCGGCCCCGAACTCCCTGATCCGCAGCTTCCCCGACACCACGACCGGGTGCCCGACCCGGATCGACTGGGCGACGTTGTCGGCCAGCGCGCGCCAGCACCGTACGGCGAAGCAGACCTTCTCCCCGTCGGCCCACTGGCCGGTCTTCTTGTCGAAATAGCGGTGGCTGGTCAGCACCCGCAGCGAGGTCACCCGGACCCCGTCCTCGAAGGTGTATTGGCGCGGCTCGGATGCGACGTTGCCGGTGAGCGTGATGTAGATGTCGTTCATCGGTTGCCTCCCATGCGGCGGGCGGGCTGCCCGCGGACGGAGGCCACGTTCTCGCGAACGGCACCCGGGAGAACCCGCCGAACGCCGTTCTGGGGACAACCGGCCCCTGTGGAGAACTCAGCCGGTGAGGCCCCTCATGGCGGCGGCGAACTCGTTGTGCCTGGTCAGCTCCCGCTCAACCGGCTCCACGACCATGCTCTCCGCCACCACGCCCACCCGACGGCGCATCTCCCGCTCCAGCCGCTCACGCTCGCGCGAGGCGCCCAGAACGACGAAGTTCCGCGAGGCGACCGCCGACAAAGCGCCCAATCCAAGCACGGAGGCCATCATCACCCCGACCCAGGGCAGCGCGGCCGTATCGCCGAGCACCGCGAGCGCCGACGGCAACGAGTCACCGGCCGTCAGCCCGACCCCCAGCCACACCAGCCCGAGGAAGAACGCCGCCACCAGCGTGTACTGCCACGCCTTGAGCGCCCGCCACCACCCCGGCACCCGGTCGAGCTCCGGCGCGACTTCGGCCAGCTCCTCGGTGAGCGCCTGCGGAAGCTGCCCGGCGCGCGAGCGAGCCGCGTGGTGCAGCCCGGTCCGCCACACGTCGGTCATCCCGCCCGTGAGCCCGTCGGCCAGCGCCTGCACGGCGTTGACCACCTCGGCGGGCTGCGCGGTGATCCGCCCGGTGACGACCTGCATCTCGTCCAGCTTGAGGCTCTTCAGCGGATCCGGCCGGAACTTCGCGATCCATCGCGGGTACGGCCAGCCGACCCACCGCCCGGACCGCTCGGCGTAGATGTTCTCCATGGCCTCGCCCAGCGCGGGCACGCCCACGGCGTCGCAGAGCGCGTCCGTCAGCCCGACCCGGCGCGCCGCGTCGACGTTGGCCGGCGCCTCGCCCACGGGGGAGGTTTCGGCCAGCCGTCTGGTCAACCGGTCAAGGTCGGCGTCGAGGCGCTGGATGGCGGCCCGCCGACGGGAGACCGCGTCGGCGATCACGCTCTTCAGGCTGTCGATGCCGCGCCCGGAAACGGCCGAGGTGGGCACGACGGTCGGCTGCGCCACGCCCTCGCGCTTGAGCAGGTCGTTGAGGTCGATGACCAGCTCGGCCAGTTCTTCGTGGGAGAGCCGGTCGGACTGGTTGAGCGCGAAGACGGTGACGGCCTCGTGCCCGGCCAGGTCGGTGACGTAGCGGCGGTGGGTGGAGGCGTCGGCGTACTTCTGCGGGTCCAGCACCCACACCACCAGGTCGGCCAGCCCGATCAGCCGGTCGGCCTCGTTGTCGGTGAGCGCCCTGATCGAGTCGTGGTCGGGCAGGTCGAGCAGGATCAGCCCGTGCAGGCGGCTCTCGCCCTTGTCGAGCGCGCTGGCGCGGGCGAAGCGGTGCCGCCACTGCACCTGCAGCCAGTCGAGGAGCGGCGCCGCGCCGTCGAGCCCCCACACGCAGGCGTGGGTACGCGCCGTCGTCGGCCGCCTGACGCCCGTCGGCGACAGTTCGAGCCCGGAGACCGCGTTGAACAGCGTCGACTTGCCGCTGCCCGTGCCTCCGGCCAGCGCGACCACGGTGTGCTCCGACGAGAGCTTGAGCCGGTCGCCGGCGCGCAGCAGCAGGGCGCCCGATTCGGTGAGCAGCTTCTCGTCGAGCCGACCCGGGCCGAGCTCCACGATCTTGGAAAGGGAGTTGAGCCGTGGGCCGAGCCCCGGCCTTCCGGTGGTGGTGACAGCCGTCATCGAGCGACCTCGAGGTTGTATGTCGCCTGGTAGAGCCTCGTCGCGGCCGACTCGTCCGGTATCCCGGCCGCGTCGAGCGCCTGCACGTAACGCATGGATTCCTCGTCGAACAGCACACCGATCCTGGCTCGCAGGTCGCTGAGCGCCTTCGCGCCGATGCCGCGCAGCGACTCGGCGCCGAGCAGGGCGTTGACCAGCTTGTGCGGCACGCCCTCGACGCTGCCGCCGCTGAACATCGCCACCATGAAGATCAACGCCAGCGAGTCGGCGTCGAACGACACGATCTTGGAGATCGACCGCTTGGCCACGCCTTCGGTCCTGACCAGCTCGGTGACGTGCTCCTGCCAGGCCGCGATGGCCCGGTTGGCGCGGCGCGCGAGCTCGTCGGAGGGGCGTTCGAGCCCGGCTCCGAGCAGCCCGCCCAGCTCGGCGCGGTGCCGCCAGCGGGCCACGACCTCCTCGGAGGCCCGGTTGGCCGCCGCCGCGATCAGCGACTCCAGGCCGGTGCGGATCGCGGTGCGGAAGGCCTGGATGCGCTCGGGCGTCTGCTTGGCCGCCTTGCCGCGCCTGCGTACCTGGAGGGCGCGGGTGAGCTCGCCGGAGCCGGTGAAGTCCTGCCAGCGGGCCAGCACCTCGCCGTTGACCAGCGAACCGTTCTTGGTGGCCCGCTCGATGTCGGACAGCGCGCCCAGGTAGGCGGCCTCGACGTCGGTACGCAGCTCGTTGCGGAAGGCGACCTGCTCCTCCAGCTGCCTGGCCAGCTCCGGCACCCGGGTGCGGAAGCTGTCGAGCACGCCGTCCAGCGTCTCGCGTACGGCAAGGGCCCGGCGCTCCTCGTCGACGGAGAGTTCGGCGAGCCAGAGCCGCAGGTCGGTGACCTCGCTGTCTGGCAGCCTGCCGTCGGTGACCGTGGCCTCGTTGACCACAAACCGGTCGGCGTCGCCCAGGCCGTACTCGGTGAGCATGCGGACGAAGTGCTTCAGCACCACGTCGCGCGCCCTCGGCTGGACCCGCGAGAGCACGATGCCGAGCCGGGCGCCGCGCTCCTTGGCCAGCCGCAGCAGCTTCCACGCGGGCGCGTCGGCGTAGCGGGCGGCGGTGGTGACGAAGATCCACAGGTCCGCGGCGTCGAGCATGCGGTGGGCGACGTCGTGGTGCTCCTCGACGACGGAGTCGATGTCGGGGGTGTCGAGCAGCGCCACGCCCTGGGGCAGCTTCTCGGTGGACACCACGACGAGGCTGTCGAGCCCGGTCTCCGGGGTCGGCTTCTCGATCCTCGTCAGCCCGCCGAGCAACTCGCCCGAGCTGAACCACGGCAGGTCGTCGGGATGGCAGGCCAGCACCGGTGTCCCGGTGGTGGGCCGGCGCACGCCGGTGCGGCTGATGTTCTTCTCCGCCAGGCTGTTGACCAGCGTGGACTTGCCCGCACCGGTCGACCCGGCCACCACGATCAGCGCCGGAGCCGTGCTGGTGCGCACCCTGGGCAGCACGTAGTCGCGCAACTGCGCCAGCAGGTCGTCCCGCGCCTGCCGCGCCTCCTCGGCACCGGGCAGGTCAAGCCCGAACCGCAGGTCGGCCACGCTCAGCCGCAACGCGTCGAGCGCGACGCCGAGCCGCTGAGCCGCCTCCTTGGGCAGCGCTTCCTCCCGCACCGCCTGCGCGGGCGCGTCCTGCCCCTTTTCCGGTACGGCTTCCGCCGCGTCCTCGGCCACCTCCGTGGCCTCGCCGTCAGCTTGGTCCTCGGTGTCCGCGTGGTCTTCTACCTCGGGCGCCTCGTCTACCTCTGGCGCCTCGGCGGCGTCCTCGGCCACACCGGGCCCGTCAGGCCCGTCATCGTCTCCGGCCTCGTCGTCATGCTCGGCGACGTCACCGGCGTCCTCATCCGCAATGTCCTCGTCTGCCACGTCCTCGGCGTCGACGTCCTCGCCGCCCGGATCCTGGGTCGCCTCAGCCTCCGGTGGATCGGCGTCGTGTTCGGCGGCCGGGTCGGGGGCGGCCGGCCGTACCTCTGCGGGCTGTCTGATGGGAGGCATGAACAGCGTCCGCTCCCCCGCGGACTCCTGGTGCCCGTCACCCATGGTGTTCACGGAACCCGCTCCGATCGAACCATCTCGACCTCCTGGCCGACCTTTACGACGTCACCGACGACGACGATCGCCGGGGGCCGTATCCCGGCCGCTGAGACGCGGTCGGCCACGGTGGCAAGCGTGGCGGTGACCGCCCGTTGCGTGGGAAGAGTACCGTCCTGTACCACCATTACGGGAGTTTCCGGCGAACGTCCGTCTCGCTGCAAGGCCTCGGCCACCTTCGCCAGCCGTTCCACGGCCATCATCAGCACGAGCGTGCCCTCGGAGCGTGCCATTCCGGGCCAGTCGACCGTGGAGCGTGGATCGTCGGGCGCGACGTGCACCGAGATCACGTGGAACTCCTGGCTGACCCCCCGGTGCGTGACCGGGACCCCCGCGGCGGCCGGGACCGCGACCGGGCTGGTGATGCCCGGCACGACCAGCACCGGGATGCCCGCGTGGGCGCAGGCCAGCATCTCCTCGCCGCCGCGCCCGAACACGAACGGGTCGCCGCCCTTCAGCCGGACCACGAACTTGCCCTGTCTGGCCCGCTCGATCAGCACCTCGTTGATGGCCTCCTGGGGCAGCGAACGCCCGTAAGGCACCTTGGCGGCGTCGATCAGCTCGACGTCGGGGGCGAGTTCGTCGAGCAGCGCCCGGGGCGCGAGCCGGTCGGCGACGACCACGTCGGCCTGGGCGAGCAACTGCCGCCCGCGCACGGTGATCAGGCCCGGATCGCCCGGCCCGCCACCGACCAAGGCGACACCGATGGGTTTCGCCCGGTTACGGCGGGCGTCGACGGTGCCGTCGCGCAGCGCGTCGACCACGGCGTCGCGGATTCCGGCGGCCCGGCGCGGATCGCCGCCCGCCGTGATCGCGACGCTGATCTCGTCGACCTTGCCCGAGGCGGGCGTCCAGGCGGCGGAGGCGTCCTTGTCGTCGGCGCGCACGCACCAGATCCGCTTGGCCTCGGCCTCGGCGGCCACGGCCGCGTTGACCGCGTGGTCGCTCGTGCAGGCCTGCACGAGCCACGCGCCGTCGCAGTCGCCCACTTCGTACGGCCTGGCGTGCCAGGTGATCCGGCCGGCGGCGATCAGGTCGTCGAGCGCCGGAGTGACGGAGGTCGAGACCACCGTGACCGCCGCACCGGCCTCCAGCAGCGCGGGAACCCGTCGCTGGGCGACCCGGCCGCCACCGACGACGAGGACCCGGCGGCCGGAAAGCCGCAGGCCGAGGAGGTAGGGGCCCATGGGGCGAATCTCCCGTTCGCGAAGGTTGGTGTGTTAGGAGGTAAACCTAACGGAAGATTGGCGATGTGGAACTAGCGGCCGTCAAGTAGAGGCTGCCGGGGATCCCAGCGCGGCCCGCCTCCATCGTCCTTGCGGCGTCTGGCCATCGCTGACAGAGCCTCAAGGATAACGCGG
The DNA here is from genome assembly GCF_014203235.1 of Nonomuraea endophytica. Classification (GTDB taxonomy): domain Bacteria; phylum Actinomycetota; class Actinomycetes; order Streptosporangiales; family Streptosporangiaceae; genus Nonomuraea; species Nonomuraea endophytica. The sequence continues at coordinate 88,094 of NZ_JACHIN010000002.1, forward strand.
TTGCCGAGGAAGGCGGTGATCTCCGCGTGATCGTACGGCGGCGCCACCTCCACCACCTCCATGCCGGCCACGGGCAGTTCGTAGCAGATGCGGCGGACCGCGTCGAGAAGCTGCCTGGCCGACAGCCCGCCGGGCTCCGGCGTGCCCGTGCCGGGCGCGTGGCCCGGGTCGCAGACGTCGATGTCGACCGAGAGGAAGATCTGGTCGCACTCGTCCAGCGCGATCGTGAACGCCTCCGTCAGGCACTCCTCCAGCCCACGCGTGACGATCTCCGTCATCTCGTAGGAGCGCATGTTCTGCCCGGCCATCCAGTCGAGCGTCTCGGGCCCCGGCCAGTAGCCGCGCAGGCCGATCTGGAGGAAGCGGTCCCCCCTGATCGCCCCGGACTCGATCAGCCGGCGCATCGGCGTGCCGTGCCCGTGCAGGTGCCCGAACTCGATGTCACCCGTGTCCGCGTGCGCGTCAAAATGGATCATCGAGGTACGGCCCGGCTCGAACGCCCGCGCGGTGCCCTTGGCATCGGGCAGCGCCACGGTGTGGTCACCGCCGAGGATCAGCGGGATCGCACCGGAGGCGGCGATCCGGTGAACGGCGTCCTCGATGCCGGCCAGCGAGCTCTCGACGTCTCCCGAGTACATCTCCACGTCTCCGGCGTCCAGCACCCGCAGGTCCTGGAGGGCGTCCACGCGGAGCGCAAGGCTGGGCCTGGAACCGTCGTGCGGCAGGTAGCAGGCCTGGCGCAGGGCCATCGGGCCGAACCTGGCGCCCGGCCGGTTCGAGGTGCCGCCGTCGAAGGGGGCGCCGACGATGACCACGTCCGCGCCGGCGTAGGTGGCCGGATCGGCCACGTCGCACCGCTCGACGCCCAGGAAGGTGATGTCGGGTCCGTACATCGCACCGTAACGAGTCACCATCCCATCATCACACCCCGCCACCCACCACCCCCGGAACCCCGCGCCACTGAGCGACCCCGGCAAAGGCAACAGCCCACACCTCCCGAACCGGCCCAGAAAGCGCCACCCAGACACCCGGCCAAGCAACTCCCCGGCCACAGTCCCCGGAGCAGCCCCGGTCAGGAATTCCGGGGACACAGGGACACGGGGGACACAGGGACACGGGGGACACAGGGACACGGGGACACAGGGACACGGCCCTAAGCCAGGAGACACGGCCCCCCGGACACGGTGAGCGGGTTCCGGGAGACGGGAAGCCGCACCTGGACAGGCCTCAGAGGGCGCGGGTCAGCTGGGCTTCTCGGTTACGCCGGCGGCGTCGAAGGTGGCGACGTCGTGCATGACCCGGACCGCCGCGCACACCAGCGGATGCGCCAGCAGCCCACCCGTCCCCTCGCCCAACCGGAGCTCCAGGTCGACCAGCGGCCGCAGGCCCAGGTGCGCGAGAGCCACAGCGTGACCGGGTTCGGCGGAGCGGTGACCCGCCACGCAGTGGTCCGCGACCGAGGGGGACAGCGCGTGGGCGGCCAGGGCGGCGGCCCCGGCGATGACGCCGTCGAGGATCACCGGCACCCGCGCCGCCGCCCCACCGAGGATGAACCCGGCGATGGCCGCGTGCTCGAAGCCGCCGAGCGCGGCGAGGGTGGACAGGGGCGTCGAGGCAGCGGCGTTGGCGTCGAGTGCACGGCGGACCACCGCGATCTTGAGGGTATGGGTCGAGTCGTCCACGCCGGTGCCCCGGCCGGTGACCGCGGCGGCGTCCGTGCCGGTGAAGGCGGCGATGAGGGCGGCCGAGGCGGTGGTGTTGGCGATGCCCATGTCGCCGGTGATGAGGCAGCGGGCCCCGTCCGCGATGAGGGTGCGGGCCACGGAGATGCCCGCTTCGAGCGCCTGTACGGCCTGCGCCTCCGTCATCGCCGGCCCGAGGGAGAGGTCGGCGGTGCCGTACCCCACCTTCTTGATCATTAGGCCGGACGCGGGCGGAAGGTCGGCGGCCACGCCCACGTCGACGACGGTCACGGACGCGCCGACCTGGGCGGCGAAGGCGTTGGCCACCGCTCCCCCGGCCAGGAAGTTGGCCACCATCTGCTGCGTGACCTCCTGCGGCCACGGGCTCACGCCCTGGGCGTGCACGCCGTGGTCGGCGGCGAAGATGGCCAGGGCGGCGGGTTCTGGCATCGGGGGCGGGGAGGTTCTGGCCGCGCCCGCCAGGCGTACCGCGACCTCTTCCAGCACGCCGAGCGCGCCGGGAGGCTTGGTGAGGCGGTCCTGGTGGGAGCGGGCTTCGGCCAGCGCGCGGGCGTCGGCGGGGCGGATCGCGGCGATCGTCTCTTCCAGCACGCCCGCCAGACTAGCTAGTGGACGAGCTGGAGCGCTTCCTCGTAGCGGTCGATGACGACGTCGGCGAGGGTCTCGCAGTCGCCGATCACCTCGGCGCAGCGGATGTCGAGGTCGGGGTGTCCGGCGCCGTAGGCGAGCGCCTGGGCCCAGACCTTCTCCAGCATGACCCCGGCGAACAGCAGGTAGGGGACGACGATGACGCGCTTGGCGCCGAGCCGGCGGCAGCGCTCCAGGCCGCCGGGCACACCGGGCGGGGTGACGGAGACGAAGGCGGTCTCGACGGTCATGAAGTCGTAGGCGTGCGTCTCCCAGAACAACCGCGAGACCCGGTGCACCTCCGCGTTGGCGACCGGGTCCGTGGAACCCTCGCCGACCAGCACGACCGCGGTCTCGCCCGGCTCGATCCGGGGAATCTCGTCCAGGACGGCGGCGGAGTCGACGACGCGCAGGCGGGGCCGTTCGGAGACGGGCTCGACGATGTCGGCGGCGGCGTCCTTGAGCCGCTCGGCGAGGACGGCCAGCACGCGGGGGTCGGGGCCGAGGGGGCGGCCGTAGTCGTACATGAGCGTGGGGTGCCTCTCCTGCTCCAGGGCCATGGCGGCGGGGAAGTCGTCGCTGACCCGGCTGAGGCTGAGGGGCAGCGCCACCAGACGGTGATGGCCGCGTGCCACCAGGGAGGCGACGGAGTCGCTCAACCGGGGGGTCGCGCGTTCGAGGTAGCCGCCGGATACATCGGCGGCCTGCTCGTCGAGGCGGCATCGGAGCCGATGGACGAATCTGCCGAACTCTGCAGAATCGCCGTCATCGTTCGAGCCCTGCCCGACGAGCAGCAGCGGCGGCTTCATGTGTAGGGGTTCTCCGGTGCGTAGACAAGACACGCGAGGATAACCGATCGGCGACGGTTCAGAGAACCCTTGCGTGCACCACGAACACGGGATCGGCGGCTTGCAGGCCGTGTGAGCCGTCGGAGTGGGCGGTCAGCCTGGAGGCCTGGATCTGGGTGCCTTCGGCCTGGTAGCCCTGCTCGCGCAGCAGGTCGAGTACGGCGGGCACGTGCTCGACGGTCTTGAGCGAGCACACGAGCGTGCGGGGGCCGCGGGCGGCGCAGGCGGCGATCACGTCGGTTCCGCCGCCGCCGACGAAGATCGCGTCGGGGTCGGGCAGCGGTTCGAGGGCGGGCGGGGCCTGGCCTCGGGTGAGGGCGACCTTGACGCCGTGTTCGATGACGTTGGCGCGCAGGCGGGCGCAGGCCTCCTCCTCGCGTTCGACGGCGACGACGGCCGCGCCGAACCTGGCGCACTCGACCGCGATCTCTCCGGCTCCGGCGCCGACGTCCCAGATCAGGTCGCCGAGGCGGGGGCCGAGCTTGGCCAGGATGAACGCGCGTACCTCGGGCGCGATCCCCGTCCCGAACGGCAGCGCCCACTCCCCCGGCCCCGGCTGTGCCCCGGCCACCCAGCCCGGCTCCTTGGGCCGGTGCGACGGGTCGAGGACGAGCACGACGTCGGGGTCCTTCCACGGCCGGGTGGTGGCCTCGCCCATGCGGCTGTGGGTGACGCGCTGGCCGGGTCCGCCGAGGTCCTCGCAGACGATGAGGGAACGCGGGGTGGTGGGCGCCAGTTCGCGGGCCAGTTCGGCGGGGCCGACGCCGGGGGTGCACAGCACGGCGACCTTGGTGTGGGCGCGGCAGGCGTTGACGACCCGGGCGAGCTGGTAGGCCCCGGCGGGGGCGACGACGAGTGCGTCCTCCCAGTTGAGCCCGGCACAGGCGAACGCGCGGGTGATCACCGCGCTGGCGGGCAGCACCTCGGGCTTGATGCCGCGGGCGCGCAGCGCGGCGACGGCGCCGAACAGCCCGGGGTCGCCGTGGGCGAGCACGACGGCGGGTCCTTCGCCCTGTTCGAGGTGGTCGTCGAGGGCGCTGAGCAGCGCGTCGGACGAGGCGGTCGGCGCGTCGATCCCGAGTTCGCCGATGAGGTCGTCGGGGCCCACCACGAGTGCGGCCGCGCGCAGCCGGTCGGCCGCCATGGCAGGAAGGCCGGAACCGTCCCAGCCGATCACCGTGATTGTCACCCCCTCAGAGTGACGTCTTTCCCACCAGGTCGGAAGGGATGAGGCCATACACGACGAGGTCCTCGCCGTGGCCGCCGTTGCGGGCCACGCCCTCGCGGACGAACCCGGCCTTCTCCGCCACCCGCTGCGAGCTGGTGTTCGACGCCGCGGCCCGCAACTGGAGCCGCTGGAAGCCGTGGTCGTCGAAGATCCAGCGCGCGACGGCGAGCACGGCCTCGCCGATGTAGCCCTGCCCGCGCGCCCACGGCGCGGTCATGTAGCCGACTTCCGTGGTACGCATCCGCCAGTCGGTGTCCTTGAGGTCGACGCTGCCGACGTACCGTCCGCTGTCGCGCTCCTCGACCGTCCACGCGACGCCCTCGCCGTCGGCGCGCGCCTGCTCGACGTGGCGCAGGAAGCCGCGCGCGTCCGCCTCGGTGTAGCCGCGCGGAACCGTGGTGAAGGCCTGCGTCCGCGCGTCGGCGCCGGTCGCGGCCAGTCCGGGCAGGTCCCGCCGGTCCGGCCGCCGCAGCCGAAGCCGCGCCGTGAACAGCTCGTGGTGCGGGAAGACCTCTTTGGCGATACGGCTGTCGCCGCGCAACAGCCCGAACATGGCCAGGTCGTGCGGCCCGTCGTCCTCCAGGACCGCGGCCCGCAGCACGCCCTCCCTGGTGAAGCCCGCTTTCTCGGCGACCCGGATCGAGGCGGTGTTGTCGAGGTTGGCGGTCAGGTCGATGCGCCGCAGCTCGGTGTGCGCGAAGACGTGGTCGGCCAGCCCGGTGACCGCCTCCGGCGCGAATCCGCGGCCCCGGTAGAGCGGGTGGACGCCGTAGCCGACCTCGGTGGTGCCCGCGGTCCACGAGGTCTTGAACAGGCTGATCGCGCCCACGACCAGCCCTTCCGCGTCGGTCATGGCCAGGTGCGCGCCGGTGCCTGAGCGCTGCAGCTCGTGCGCGCCCGCGGTGAGCCACGGGGTGATCCCGGCGACGTGCGTGGGCGCGCCGGGCGGCAGGAAGATCGCCCCGGACTCGACGATCGCGCGGATCCGGTCGGCGTCCTGGGGCCCGAACGGGCGCAGGACCAGGCGTTCTGTCGTGACGGTGAGCTGTGCGTCGAACACGTGCGAAGGCTACCCAGTCAGGTGCTGATGATCACTTCCAGGGTCCTCGGACCGTGCACGCCCTCGACCCGGTTGAGCTCGATGTCGCTGGTGGCCGACGGTCCGCTGATCCAGGTGAGCGGCCTGGCCGGGTCGAGCCTCGCGACCGCGTCGGGGACGCCGCCGACGATCTGGTCGGCGCGCACCAGGCACAGGTGGTAGTCGGGCAGCAGCGTCTGGGCCCGCTCGCCCTGGCGGGTGTCCAGCACGATGGTGCCGGTCTCGGCGATGGCGATCGCGCAGCCGGTGACGACGCCGTCGGCCGCCGCCAGCTCGTCCCGCGTCCACGCGCGTTCGCCGGGCACGACCATCCGCTTGCCCTCGGTCAGCTCGGCCACCTTGGCGTCCACGTCGGCGGCGGGCACCACGTGCACGATGGCCCGGTAGTCGTCCAGCCGCTCGGCGAACAGCCCGACCGGGTCGGCCACGGTGACGCTGGTGCGGTAGTCGCGCGGGATCTCCACGTCGGGAGCGCCCTTCACGGCCGCCCTGATCCGCCCCAGAATCTCCTCACGCGCGCCCATCGCGCCCGTATCCATCCGGTCGCTCACCTCTCCTCACTCACTCCGCGGCCGCCCTCGTTCCTCGGGCGTCCACTCCGCTCGCTGCGTCGGGTTCGCTCCCACCAATCTCTGAACGACTCTTCGGGAATGTCCGGCAGGTCTCTGGTGTCGGTCCAGGCCGAGAGGGGGCCGGGGAGGCGCTTGGGGACCAGCTTGCGGAAGCGGGTGGCGAGGCGCTGGGCCTTGGCCAGCCGTACCTCGTTGTTGAGCACCCAGCCCGCGACCTTCATGCCCGCGCGTTCCACCCGGCCGTGCGGGACCTTGGCGCGCAGGTCGACCAGCACCTCCGGGATGTCGATCGCGACCGGGCAGGCGTCGAAGCAGGCGCCGCACAGCGACGAGGCGTAGGGCAGCGAGGCGTCCAGTTCGGTGTCGAAGCCGCGTAGCAGCGGGGTCAGGATGGCGCCGATCGGGCCCGGGTAGACCGAGCCGTAGGCGTGGCCACCGGTGCGTTCGTAGACGGGGCAGACGTTGAGGCAGGCCGAGCAGCGGATGCAGCGCAGCGCCTGGCGACCGACCTCGTCGGCGAGCACGCCGGTGCGGCCGTTGTCGAGGAGCACCAGGTGGAAGTCCTGGCCTTCGGCGGAGCCGGTCCAGGTGCTGGTGTAGGGGTTCATGCGCTCGGCGGTGGAGCTGCGCGGCAGCAGCTGGAGGAAGACCTCCAGGTCGCGCCAGGTGGGCAGCAGCTTCTCGATGCCGACCACGCTGATCAGCGTCTCGGGCAGGGTCAGGCACATGCGGCCGTTGCCCTCGGACTCCAGCACGACCAGCGTGCCGGTCTCGGCGATCATGAAGTTGCCGCCGGAGACGGCGACCTTGCTGGCCAGGAAGCGTTCGCGCAGGTGAAGCCGGGCGGCGTCGGCGAGCGCGGGCGGGTCGTCGGTCAGGTCCGGCGGCGCGGGGCGGCCCCATTCGGCCATCTTGCCGAGGAAGATCTCGCGGATCTCCGAGCGGTTGCGGTGGATCGCCGGGACCAGGAAGTGCGACGGGAAGTCCTCGCCGAGCTGCACGATCAGCTCGGCCAGGTCGGTCTCGTACGCGGTGATGCCCTCGGCGGCCAGATGCTCGTTGAGCCCGATCTCCTGGGTGGCCATCGACTTGACCTTCACCACCTCGCGCTCGCCGGTGGCCTTGACCAGGTCGGTGACGATGCGGTTGGCCTCGGCGGCGTCGCGCGCCCAGTGGACCGTGCCCCCGGCGCGGGTGACCGCCTCCTCCATCTGCAGCAGGTAGCGGTCGAGGTGGCGCAGGGTGTGGTCCTTGATCGCTTTCCCGGCCGCGCGCAGCTCCATCCAGTCCGGCAGTTCCTCGACCGCCTTCACGCGCTTGCCGCGGATGGTGTGCGTGGCCTTGCGCAGGTTGTAGCGAAGCTGACTGTCCTGTACGGCTACCGCCGCGTTGGCCGGAAAGCCGCCGGGCATGCCGAGGAAGGTGCCGCTCATCGTTCCTCCGTCGCTGCCAGGATCTCGGCCAGGTGCATGATCCGCACCCCGGTCCGCTGGCGCTTCATGGTGCCGCCGATGTGCATGAGGCAGGAGTTGTCGGCCGCGCAGAGCACTTCGGCGCCGGTGTCGAGCACGTTGCGTACCTTGTCGGCGCACATGGCGGCGGAGACGGCCGGGTTCTTGACCGCGAACGTGCCGCCGAAGCCGCAGCACTCGTCGGCGCCGCCCAGCGGGATGAGTTCGAGGCCGCGGACGTTGCGCAGGAGGCGGGTGGGGCGCTCGCCCAGGTGGAGGCTGCGGAGCGAGTGACACGTCGGGTGATATGTCACCCGGTGCGGGAAATATGCGCCTACGTCGTCGATTTTGAGGACGTCGAGGAGGAACTCCGACAGGTCATAGACCTTCGGGGCCACTTCGGCCACGGCCGCGGCTCCCCTGCTGCCGGGCTGTACCAGCTTGGGGTACTGCTCGCGCACCATCGCCGCGCAGGAGCCCGACGGCGCGACGATCGCGTCGTACCCGGCGAAGACCTCGGTGAAGTGGCGCGCCAGCCGTACCCCCTCATCGCGATAACCGGTGTTGACGTGCATCTGCCCGCAGCAGGTCTGGGCGGCGGGGAAGTCGACATCGCAGCCCAGCCGGCGCAGCAGCGACACCACCGCCTTGCCGGTGCCGGGGAAGAGCGTGTCGTTGACGCACGTGATGAACAGGGCGACCCGCACGGCACTCCTTCCTCTCTATGGTCTGACCACTGTATGGTCAGACCATAGAACGCGACAAGAGGGGTGCCCGTGACCGACACCGGATGGCGGCCCGTGAAACGGACCCGCGCGTTCGAGGACGTGCTGGCCCAGATCGAGCGCCGCATCGTGGAGGACGGGCTGACCGTCGGCGACCGGCTGCCCGGCGAACGCCAGCTGGCCGAGCAGCTCCAGGTCGGACGCTCGTCGGTGCGCGAGGCGCTGCGCGTGCTGGAGACGCTGGGCGTGGTCTCCTCCCAGGCCGGGCGGGGTCCGGACGCCGGCGCCGTGCTCACCTCCCGGCCCGACAGCGCGCTGACCGACCTGCTCAGGCTCCACCTCGGCCTGGCCAGCCTGGAGCTGCGCGAGGTGATCGACACCCGGCTCATGATCGAACGCTGGGCCGCCGCCGGCGCCGCCACCGCCCGCGCCGGCACCACCGCCCTCGTCGCCGCGCTGGAGGGGATGGAGCGGGCTCGGACGGCGGAGGAGTTCGTGGAGCACGACACGGCCTTCCACTGCGCCATCGCCGACGCCTCGGGGAACCGGCTGATCGCCGCGATCATGCGCTCACTGCGGGAGTCGGTGCGGCGGTACGCGATCGAGGCGGTCGAGCAGCTGGGCGACACCCGCGTGCTGCAGGACGGCCACCGGCGCATCCTCGCCGCGATCGACGCCGGATCGCCCGAGGAGGCGGCGCGCGCGGTCACCGACCACCTGGCCGACGCCTACCCCACCCTCTTCCCCCGCCCCTAACCGCCTCCCCCACTCCCAGCCGCCTCCCCCACCCCTCGCCGCCTCCCCCACCCCTCGCCGTCTCCCCTGCCTGAGCCGCCTTCCTCGGTCCTAGCCGCCGAAGGCGGCCTTGGTGTCTCTGGCCCACGACTCGAAGGAGCGCGATGGGCGGCCCAGAACGTCCTGGACCGCCGTGGTCACCACCGCGTTGCCCTCCGCCGCGATGAACGCCCAGCCCTTGGCCGCCGCCTTCGCGTAGGCCGGGTCGGGGATCTGGGCGGCGGCCTGCTCGATCGGCACGTTCACCGTCTCCACGCGCCGCCCGATCGCCCGCCCGATCAGTCCGGCCTGGTCGGGGGTGCTGAGCAGGTCGGGCCCTGTGACCTCGTAGATCCGGCCGTGGTGTCCGGAGCCGGTGAGCGCCGCCACGGCCACCGCCGCGATGTCGCGCGGGTCGACGATGCCCTGGCGGCCGTCGCCGGTCATGTTGGGGATCGGCTGCCCGGCCTTGACCGTCTCCGCCCAGCCCAGGGCGTTCGTGGCGAACATCGAGGGCCGGACGATCGTCCACTCCAACCCGGATCCGGTGACGGCGCGCTCGCCGGCCCCGTGCATGCCGCCGACGTCCTCGGGGTCCTCGCTCTCGCCCGCCCCGATGGCCGAGATCTTCACGATCTTCCGCACCCCCGCCCTGGCCGCCACGTCCACGAACGCGCGGTCGTGCGCGGCGATCTCGGCCCCGAACGGCGTCAGCAGCAGCGCCGCCGACACCTCCGTCACGGCCGCCTCCAGCGACCGCACGTCCCCGAAGTCCCCGTGTACGGCGGGCCCGGCCACCTTGCCGGGATCGCGGGTCATCGCCCTGGCCGGGACGCCGGCCTCGGCCAGGAGCCGGGTCACTTCACTGCCGATGGTGCCCGTGGCACCGGTGATCAGAATCATGCCGTCCACGCTGCCAGCGGCGCCCCGGCGGCCTATAGGAAGAATCGGCACGGCCTTGGGGTTGGCCACGGTCATGAGAACCCTGGAGGCCGAGGTGCTGACCCGGCCGGCGTACACCGATCACGAGGTGCACGTGCGCGCCCCGGACACCGCCGCCGTGCTCGCCTTCCGCAGCGGCAGGGACGGGACCGGACTGGTGGTGCTCGGGCCCAGGACCCGGGCGTCCTATCTCGCCCCGGGCGACGTTCCGCGCTGTGTGACGATCCGGCTGCGCCCCGGGACGGCCAGGGCTGCGCTCGGGGTGACGATGCGCGCGCTGGTGGACCAGACGGTGCTGCTCAGAGACCTGTGGGGAGCCTCGGCCGACACCCTCCTGAACCGGCTGGCCACCCGTGACGACGCCGAAGTGGCCCACCGCCTGGCCGGAGCGCTGGAGGAGCGGGTTCGGGCCGGATCGGCGGCCGACGCCGCCCGCGCCGATCTGGTGGACGCCGCCGCGGGACTCCTCACCGGTGCGGGCCGGGTGCCCGAGGTGGCCCGCGAACTGGGCGTCTCGGAACGGCACCTGCGCAACCTCTTCCACGACGCCGCCGGCATGTCACCCAAGCGCTACGCCCGCATCCACCGGGTACGCAGCGTGCTGGCCGGGGCCGGCGAGGAGCCATGGGCGGAGCTGGCCGCGGAGACCGGCTTCTACGACCAGTCGCACCTGTCGGCCGACTTCCGCGCGCTCATGGGCACGCCGCCGGGCGCCTTCCGCGCCGGCCGCCTGCCCGCCCCGATCCCGTGCGGCTGGTCACTCCTCTAAAACCCGGTCACTCCTGGAAAACCTGGGCTTTCCTGGAGAACTGGTCACTCCTGGAAAACCTGGGCACTCCTGGAGAACTGGTCACTCCTGCAGGTCGGCGACGCGGCACGAGGCTCCGGCGCAGCCGCGCATGGCCGTCAGCCGCGCCTGCAACCCCAGCACCAGCCCCAGGGGCGCGGTCCCGGCGAGGTTGTTCAGCTGGTCGGGGTCCTGGTTGAGGTCGTAGAGCTGGGTCTCGCCGGTCTGGTACTGGACGTAGGTGTAGTCCTTGGTACGCAGCGCCGCGTAGTCGGGCACCGGCGTCTGCTTGGCCGACATCTGGTTGAGCGGCCGGTTGAACTCCACGAGCACGTTCTTCCGCCACGGCCGCGGCGCCTGCCCGCGCAGGAACGGCAGCAGCGAGCGCCCCTCGGCGAAGGCGGGGGTGGCGGCCCCGCCGAGCTGGGCGAAGGTGGGGGCCAGGTCCACGGTCGCGGTCAGGTCCTGGACAGTCGCCCCCATCGGCACTCCCGGCCCGCGCACCACGAGCGGCACCCGGATCGCCTCCTCGAACGGCGTGGTCTTGCCCTGCTTCATGCGGTGGGTGCCGAGGTGGAAGCCGTTGTCGGAGGCGAAGAAGATGTAGGTGTCGGCGAGATTGCCGGTCTCCTGCAGCGTGGTCATGAGCGAGCCGACCAGGTCGTCGACGCCGAGCATGGCGCGCAGCCTGGCCCGGTAGCGCTCGTCTACGCGCTCGATGGCCCGCTGGCCGAGCTTCGGCATCGAGCGGAGCCAGACGGGCTCGTTGCTCACGTCCTCCTGGTTGAAGTTCTTGGTCCTGGGCGCCTGCGCGTCGGGGAAGGCTCCGGCGTGCCGTACCGCGGGATTGGCGGGGTTGTGGGGGGCGACCGGGGCCAGGTAGAGGAAGAACGGGCGCTGGCCGGAGGTGTGGACGAAGTCGCGCACCTTGGTCGCGAGCACGTCGGAGAGGTAGTCCTCCTCGGCCCATCCGTAGTCGACGAGGGTGCCGTTCTCGTTGAGGCGGTAGCCGTACTCCTCGTAGAGGTTGCGGACGGGCACGCGCCAGTCGTCCCAGCCGGGCGGCACGTAGGTGGGCGCGGCGGACTCGCCCGGGTAGTGGTTGAGGAATTTGCCCATGAGGGCGGTGCGGTATCCGGCGGACTGCATCCACGTTCCGATAGTGGAACGTTCCAGGCCTGAACGGTAGAACTTGTCGAATCCGCCTTCCGGCGCCGTGTTGGTCAGAACGCCGTGGCTGTGGACGTACTGGGATCTCAGGATCGAGCTGCGCGAGGGGCAGCACCAGGAGTTGGTCACGAAGAAGCGGTCGAACGAGGTGCCCTGGCTCACCAGCTGGCGGGTGATGTTCGGAAAGTACTGCAGCGTGCCCGACTCCAGGTCGTCGACCAGGACGAGCACGATGTTCGGCTTGGGCGCCCCCACCGCTCCCGAGGCGAGCGTCGTACCCATCGCGGCAGGTAGGAGCAGCAACAGGAAGGCGAGACGACAGAAACCCTTAACCACAGAACAGACTTCCCCGAAAGATGGTGCATTGACACCCAACGGCGTGCGCAGCACTAATAGAACTTAATTCGGAGGTGTCACATGAAGCTCGGGCTGAACCTCGGCTACTGGCAGCGCAACGCCGACGACGCGACCGACGCGGTCCTCGCGGCCGAGCGGCTCGGCTACGACTCGGTATGGACGGCCGAGGCCTACGGCAGCGACGCCTTCACCCCTTTGGCGTGGTACGGCGCACGCACCAGCCGCATCAAGCTGGGCACCTCTGTGGTCCAGCTGTCGGCCAGGACGCCCGTGGCCACGGCGATGACCGCGATGACCCTCGACCATCTGACGGGCGGCCGCCTGCTGCTGGGCGTCGGCGCCTCCGGCCCGCAGGTCGTCGAGGGCTGGTACGGCCGGCCGTTCGCCAAACCCCTGGCCAGAACCCGCGAGTACGTGGACATCATGCGCCAGGTCTGGCGACGTGAGGCCCCCGTCACCAGCGACGGCCCGCACTACCCCCTCCCCCTGCCCGGCGAGCTCGGCAAGCCCCTCAAGCTCATCACCCACCCCTTGCGCCCCGACATCCCCGTCTACCTCGGCGCGGAAGGCCCCAAGAACGTCGCCCTGGCCGCCGAGATCGGGCAGGGCTGGCTCCCGCTGTTCGCCTTCCCCTCCAAGATCGAGGAGATGTACGGCGCCGCCCTGGCCGACCGGGGCCCCGACTTCGAGATCGCCGCCATGGTGATGGTCGTCATCTCCGACGACGTCCGATCCGCGCTGGACGGCGTGAAGATGATGCTCACCCTGTACATCGGCGGCATGGGCGCCAAACACCGCAACTTCCACGCCGACATCATCGGCCGCATGGGCTACGCGGAGGCCGCCGAGCACATCCAGGCGTTGTATCTCGCCGGCCGCAGGGACGAGGCGTTCAAGGCGATCCCGGACGAGCTGGCCGACGGCATCTCGCTGGTCGGGCCGCCCGGCCGGATCAAGGAGCGGCTGGAGCTGTGGCACAAGTCCCCGGTGACCAGCCTGCTGGTGATGGGCCCGCGTGACGAGGACTCCCTGCGCACGGTCCGCGACCTGGTCCTTTCCTGACCTTCCAGGCGTCAGGCCAGGAAGGCGCGCAGCACGGCGATCAGCACGGCCGGGTTGTCCTCCTGAACGAGGTGGCCCGCGTCCGGCACGACCGCGAGCTCCCAGTTCGGGAGGCGATCGGCCAGGTGTTCTGCGACGGCCTGGGTGAGCACCCTGCTGCGGCCGCCGCGGACCAGCAGCACCGGCACCCCGGCCAGCTGGGCGGGCAGTCTTTCGATGGCCGCGAGGATGGCGGGGAAGTCAGGGGGACGCAGATCACCCTTGGGCGCCCAGTCCCCGCCGGGCCCACGGCGGAACAGGGTGCCCATCCGGTGGGCGACACCCGCGCGGTCGGCGCGCGGGTTGACGCGCAGCGCGGCCTCCACCACCGTCTCCAGGTCCGCCACCGGGCCCAGTCCGAACATGAAGGCCCGCACCTCGCTGGTGCTCTCGAAGTCCACGCCTGGCGCGACGTCGACGAGCGCCAGCCGGTCCACCAGATCGGGCCGCGATTCGGCCAGCCGGGCCCCGACCACGCCGCCGAGTGACATGCCGGCCAGCCGTACCCGGTCGAGGCCGAGGTGTTCGGCCGCGGCGGCGACGTCGGCGGCGTGGGTGTCGATGCGGTAGTCGTCGGACCAGTCGCTGTCGCCGTGCCCGCGCAGGTCGAGCGCGATCAGCCGGGCGTCGCCGCGCAGGCCGAGACTGACGAAGTCCCAGGTACGCGCGGTCAGCCCGCCGCCGTGCAGCAGGATCACCGGAGCGCCGGTCCCGCCCCAGTCGAGCCCATGCAACCGGCAGCCCTCGCGGGAGAAAAGGATCTCGCGCGGTGGCGCCGGATCGTGGATCGCCACCCCGAGGGCCGCGGCCAGCTCAATCGTGGTTCGCACGATGCCTCCTTACCTTGGGGCCTCAAGGTAAGAGAATTACCTTGGCCCGTCAAGGTAGAGTGGGCATGTGACCGGCCGAGTACGACGCAAACCCGACGACGCCAAGCGGATGATCCTTGAAGCGGCGAGCAGGCTGCTCACGGCGGGCGGTCCCGCCGCCGTGCAGGTACGCGCCGTCGCCGCCGAGGTCGGGATGACCGACGCCGCGATCAACCACCACTTCGGCACCCGCGATCGACTCCTGGAGTCCCTGCTGCGGTTCGGCGGCTCCAAGCTGAAGGCCGAACTACGCGCCGTCCTGGAGACCTGGGCCGACGGCCCGGTCGACCCCGCCGAGCTGGTCCACACCCTCTACGCGCTCTACAGCGGCGGTTACGCCGCACTGGCGATCGCGCTGCACCAGTCCGGCTGGCGCGACCCCGGCAGCGGGATGCTCGACGAGGTGGTGGACAGCCTGCACGCCCAGGCCCGCCCGCACTGCGAGAGCACCGGAAGAACCCCGCCGTCGCGCGAGGCGATCCAGCTCACGATGGCCGGACTGCACCAGGCCGTCGCGCTGGAACCGCTGTTCGGCGGCGAGTTCCGCAGAAGCGTCGGGCTGGACGAGGACGCCAGGGACCGCACGCTCGACTGGTGGATCACCCTCCTGCGCGCGACCCTCGCAGGGGGCCCGCGTCCCGACTAGGGAAGCGGGCGGGCGCCGCGGAGGAACTGTTCGACCGCGGTCTCCACGAGTCCGTCGAGGAGTTCCGGAGGGACGAGTTTGCCGTTGATGAGCGCGGCGATGCCCTGGAGGGTCGCGAACAGGACGATCCCGATCCTCGCGGTGTCGCCCTCCTGGAGCTTGCACTCCGCCTGCCCCTGAAGGATCAGTTCGATCATCAGCCCGAAGGGGGCCTCGGCCGCCTCGGCGATCTGCTTCGCGTCCGGCCGGTGCTTGCTGGTGTACATCAGTTCGAGCAGCGCGGCGTTGTCGGTGGCGAAGCGGGTGTACGCCGTCATCGTGGCCCGCACGCGGGAGGCGAAGTCCTCGCCCGCGCCCGCCATCGCGGTGCGCAGCGTGCTGTCCAGGCGGGCGAATCCGGCCACCGCGAGCGCGTCGAGCAGCGCCTGGCGGTTCGGGAAGTGCCGGCGCGGGGCGGCGTGGCTGACGCCGATCTCCCTGGCCAGATCACGCAGCGCCAGCTGATCGGCGCCCTGCTCCCGCAGAACGCGTTCGGCCGCGTCGAGCAGGGCGACGCGGAGGTTTCCGTGGTGGTAGGGGCGCTCCTCGGTCACTTCTGGCACGGGTCGAGGTTAGCACGATGTCCCCGTTGACAACATTGTTGTCGGTGCCTACTTTGTAGTCCATGACAACATTCTCTGCTTCCGACGTCCCGTCCATGGCGGGGCGTACCGTCGTCGTCACCGGCGCGAACAGCGGGATCGGCCGTGCCGCGGCGCACGTGCTCGCCGCCAAGGACGCGCGGGTCGTGCTCGCCGTGCGCGACGTCGGCAAGGGCCGGGCGGCCGCCGCCGGGATGTCCGGCCGCGTCGAGGTCCGGCGGCTCGACCTCGCCGACCTCGCCTCGGTGCGCGCGTTCGCCGAGGACTTCACCGAGCCGGTCGACGTGCTGATCAACAACGCGGGCGTCATGATCCCGCCGTTCTCGCGTACGGCCGACGGGTTCGAGCTCCAGTTCGGGACCAACCACCTGGGGCACTTCGCCCTGACGAACCTGCTGCTGCCGCGGATCAGGGAACGGGTCGTCACCGTCTCGTCCAGCGGGCACCGGATGGGCTCGATCAACTTCGACGACCTCGGCTGGGAGCGCAGGCCGTACCGGGCGATGGGGGCTTACGCGCAGTCCAAGCTCGCCAACCTGCTGTTCACCTCGGAGCTCCAGCGACGGCTCAGCGAGGCCGGCTCAACGGTGATCGCGACCGCCGCGCACCCCGGGACGTCGGCCACGAACCTGCTGCGGTTCGACGGCCGTAACCGCGTGCGCTATCTCGCGGCGAGGGCGGCGATCGGCCTGCTCGCGCAGAGCGACGACGACGGCGCCCTCCCGACGCTGTACGCGGCCGTGAAGGACATCCCGGGCAACAGCTACGCGGGCCCGCGCGGCTTCCTGGAGACACGCGGCGCACCCAAGCTGGTGGGCCGCTCGGCGAGAGCGCGCGACGCCGAAGCGGCACGGCGCCTGTGGGAGGTCTCCGAAGAACTGACGGAGGTCACCTTTCCCCGGCACTCTCTCCAAGCGGCCTGAGCCGCACCTAGTCCTTGAGCTTGGTCGTGACCAGGGCCGGGTCCGGAGCCTTGACGGAGACCTTCTTGCCCCAGCCGGTGAAGGTGCTGACGGCGGTGAACGTCTCATCCTCCAGACCGGGGAAGCTGACCACGGCCGCGGCGGCGTAGGTGCTGGTCACCTTGGTCACCAGGCCGGACGGGGCGACGTTGATCGTGTACTCGACGGGAGTGGTGTCGCGCCGGGCGAGGATCGTGCTGGCGAACCAGGGCGAGATCTTGTGCAGCTCCTTGAGCGTGACCTTCCCGGTGTACGCGTTGCCGCTGCGCTTGGCCCGCTTGACCAGTGCCGACAGGGTGCCGAGCTCGGCCGGGTTGATCACCTGGCCGAAGAAGCCGTAGCCGCCGGCCCCCATCAGCACGTTCTTGGTCTTGAACCAGGTCTTGCCCTTGGGCATGTCCTCGGCCCAGCCGCCGCCGTTGAGGTAGAGATCCTTGCCCATGCCGATCACGCGCTCCGGCTTGCGCGAGTCGGTCATCTCGATCGTCGGGCTGACGATCCTGCTGGTGATGTCGTACGCGGCGAAGCCCTTCTTGCCGAACGCGAAAACGCCTTTGCGCTTGACCAGGTCGACGCTGCCTCCGTCGGCCGACATCATCGTGATGTCGCTGAAGCGCACCCCCGCACCGGGCTTCATCAGGCTCTTCAGGACACCTACGGGGTCCTTCGGCGCGGCCTGGGCGGGGAGAGCGCCGGCGACCAGCGCGCCGGCGGCCGCGATGGCCGCGATCATCTTCTTCATGGGGGCGGATCCTGACAGACCCAGATCACCAGGAGATCACTCGCGTAAGGTCAGGACGTGGACAGTTCTCTCTTCGTCCTCGTCGAGGACCTGCGCGGCGAAGGCGTCGACAAGGTGCTCGACCGGGTGCTGGGGTACGGCGTGGCCGGGGTCACCGTCGGCGCCGTCCATCACGGTTCCCGCGACGTCACCCCGCACGGGCCGTCCAAGCTGACCCTGCGGCACGACGGTGCCCACTTCCCCGTGCCGGAGGACCTGTTCGCCGGGCTGCGCCTGGTGCCGCCGACCGGCTACACCGACGCCTTCGACGGTCTGCTCGCGGCCTGCCGTACACGCGGACTGAAGTTGCACGGACGGGTGGTGTTCCTGCGCAACGGCACGCTCGGCGCCCGGCACCCCGACGTGACCGTGCTCAACTGCTTCGGCGATCGCGGCTACCTGACCGACCTGTGCCCGGCTCATCCAGACGTGCGGCAGTATGCGGTGGCGCTGGCCCGGTCCGTCGCCAGGCTCGGGGTGGACAGCGTCGTGGCCGAGGGGCTGCATTACCGGCCGTTGAAGGCCGAGCGATCGTTCGTGCCGCTGGGGCCGATGGACGCGTACCTGATGGCGCTGTGCTTCTGCGACCACTGTGTGGCACGGGCGTCCGGCCTCGGCGTCGACGCCCGCGCGGCGCGCGAGGAGTGCGCGCGGATCGTCGGCGGCGTGCTCGACGGCGACCCGCCCGCCGAGGGCGAGGTGACCCGCGCCGCCCTGAACGCCTACGCCGGACCCGACGTCGTCGCCTACGCCCGCGCCCGCACCGAGACCATCACCTCGCTGGTCGCCGACGTGAAGGACGCGGTGGCCTGCGAACTCGTCTTCGTCGACCCGACCGGCGCCGTGAAGGGCTACCGCGACGGCCTCCCGTCTCCGGCCCTGGCCGCGCACGACGCCTGGCTCCTCGGCGTCGACCCGGCCGCGCTGGCCGACCTCGTCTCCTCCTTCGCCGTCCTCGCCTACGCGCGCGACGCCGCCCGGGTGGCCGACGACGTGCGCGCGTACCTGCGCTCGGTCGGCAAGCATCGAGAGGTACGCGTGGTGCTGCGCCCGGGCTACCCCGACAACGACTCGGCCGACCGCCTGACCGCCAAGGTGCGCGGAGCCCGGGCGGCCGGCGCCCACGCCGTCGACTTCTACGCCTACGGCCTGGCCAGCCACCGTGTGCTCGACCGCATCCCCCACGCGCTCTGTCCTACCTCACGGGAATGATGAGGCCATGTCCGAGGCGAGCATCCAGATCGTCCCCTACGACCCGGCCTGGCCGGAACGCGCCGCCACCGCGATGCGGGAGCTGCGGGAGGCGTTGCCCGGCGCGTTCGCGGACATCGAGCACATCGGCTCGACCGCGGTCCCGAACCTGGCGGCCAAGCCGATCATCGACCTGATGGCAGCGGCGGCGGACCTCGCGCTGGTCGAACGGCGTGAGGTGGCGCTCACCGGCCTCGGCTATGAGCGGCACTTCAACGACATGTCCGACCGGCTCCTGTACGTGCGCGCGAGGGGCGGCGTCCGCGCTTACCAGCTGCACGTGGTCACGCTCGTCAGCTGGCCGACGCGCAACCAGCGCTTCTTCCGCGACTACCTGCGCGAACACCCCGAGGACGCGGCCCGCTACGCCGAGCTCAAGCAGACGCTCGCCGCCACCGGGATCGCGCCCGGCGACTACGCCCGCGCGAAGACCGAGCTCATCCAGGAGCTGACCGACCGGGCCCGGCGGGAACGGGGCCTGCCGTCGGTTCCGGTCTGGGAGAAGTGAGCTACCTCTCCGCCGCCGCGACCAGCCCGGTGATCAGCATGTCGAGGGCCGCCTCGAAGTCCTTCTCCCGGTCGGTGTCCGGCACCAGGGCCAGCAGGCGGCTGAAGTGGGGTAGCTGGGCCGGGTCCACGCGGCGCAGGTAGCCGTCGAGCTGCTGCCTGTCGATGTCGCCGTAGAAGTCGTCGCTGGTGAACCCAGCCGTGGTCAGCATCAGCGAGCCGAAGATCAGGCTGTTGACGGCGGCCATCGCCCGCCGTACCCCCGCGTCGTCGAAGCCCGCCTGGAACAGCGCGCCCACCAGGTCGTCCAACGGGCGCAGGGCGGCGAGGGTCCTGGGGTTGGCCTGGTCGGTGGCGAGGGCCATCGGGACCACGGGGTGGCGGGCGAAGGCACGGTAGGTGCCGAGAGCCATCGCGCGGACCTGCCCGTGCCACGGGAGCGCGGGGTCGGGGCGGTCGATCTGGCTGAAGACCCGCTCGGCGATGCCGTCCAGGATGTCGGCCTTGTTGGAGACGTGCCGGTAGAGGGACATCGCCTCGACTCCCAGCTTCTTGGCCAGGCGGCGCATGGTCAGCCCGTCCAGGCCCTCTTCGGCGGCCAGGGCCAGTGCCGCGTCCAGCACTTTGTCCCGGCTCAGTGGCTCGCGCCGTGACACCTCACGCTCCTTTCGGCTTGACGAGCTTACAGCGTATGCATCATCGTTTACTGCGTAAGCTTACGTCGTAAGCAAGGAGGGGTTCCGTGTTTGACGTCATCGTTGTGGGCGGCGGGCCGGTAGGGCTGCTGCTGGCCGGGGAGCTGCGGCTCGCGGGGGTCGAGCCGCTGGTCCTGGAGGCGGCCGCCGGGACCGAACGCAGACGGCGGAGCCTCGGGCTGCGCTCGGTGAACGCGCGCAGCACCCAGACACTCGCCCTGCGCGGCCTGGACGAACCGCTGGCCCAGGCCCAGGAGGCGCAGTTCAAGGAACTGACCGACTCCGGCTCCGCCGACCTGGTCGCCTTCCTCGCCCGCGCGGTCCGCGACGGGCAGATACGCGGTCACTTCGCCGGGCTGCCGCTGCTGACCGAGGCTCCGGGCAAGGCCGACTACTTCCTGCTCAAACAGCACCTCCTGGAGCAGGTGCTGGCCGACTGGGCCATCGGGCTCGGCGCCGAGATCCGGCACGATCGCCAGGTCACCGACATCTCCGACGCCGGGGACCACGTCCTCCTCACGCTGGCCGGAGGCCGCACGCTCGAAGCCCGCTACGTCGTCGGTTGTGACGGTGGCCGGAGCACGGTGCGCAAGCGCGCGGGGTTCGCCTTCCCCGGCACACCACCCACCATGACCGGCCGCACGGCGGTCGCCACGCTCGCCGACCCCACCCTCGTCGCCTCCGACCTGCGCGGCCCCGGCGGCCTGGTCAACCTCTCGCTCGTACCCGGGGAGATCGCCACCATCGAGTACGACGGCGGGCCGGAAGAACGCGACGAACCCATGACCGCCGAAGAACTCCAGGCCAGCATCCGGCGCGTCAGCGGCGTCGAGGTGAAGGTGAGCGATCTTGAGGTCGGGATCCGCTACAGCGACAACACACGGCTGGCCGAGCCGTACCGCAAGGGCCGGATTCTGCTGGCCGGTGACGCCGCGCACGTGCACTCGCCGATCGGCGGCCAGGGGCTCAACCTCGGCATCCAGGACGCGGCCAACCTCGGATGGAAGCTCGCCCTCGTCGTGAAGGGGCAGGCGGACGAGGACCTGCTCGACACCTACACCGCGGAACGGCGACCGGTGGCCGAACGGGTGCTGCGCAACACCCGCGCCCAGGTCGCGCTCATGCGGCCGGGCGCCCAGGTGGACGCGCTCCGCGAGGTGCTGGCGGAAACGCTGGAACTGCCGGACGCCAAGCGGCACTTCATCGCCATGGCCAACGGCGCCGACATCGACTACGCGCCGCACTCCGCGCATCCGATGGTCGGCAGGTTCCTGCCCGACGTGGAACTCCACGACGGCCGCGGCCTGCTGATCGGCCTGAACACCAACACCGATGATCGGGTACGGCATGCCGGGAAGCCCGCACCCGACGGGCTCACCGCCGCACTGGTCCGGCCGGACGGCTACGTGGCCTGGGCCACCTCGTCGGGCGACGTCACCGGCCTGACGGACGCGCTCACCCACTGGTTCGGCCGACTATCGTCGGGCTAGATCGAGAACAACCGTATACAGACAAGGAAACCGTATGACCACCGCGCTCATCGTCGGCGACCTGCAGGCGGGCATCGTGGACAACTATCCCTTCGCCGCCGGCGTGATGCCCGTCGTGGAAAAGGTCGTCGCCGCGGCCAGAGCCGCCGGAATCCCGGTGATCTTCATCCGGTTCGGGCTGCGGGCCTCCGGCCTTGACGTGTCAGCCGGGAACCAGGTGATCAGCGGCCTGCACGGGGCCGGGACACGATTCCACGCAGAGTCGCCCGAGACGCACGTGCACCCGCGCATCGAGCCGCTGCCCGGCGAAGCCGTCGTGCTCAAGCACCGCGCCAGCGCGTTCGCGGCGACCGACCTCGACCTGATCCTGCGCGCCCAGGGCGTCGACTCGATCGTGCTGACCGGGGTGGCCACCGGGGCGATGGTCGCCGCCACGTTCTACGACGCCGCCGACCGCGACTACCGCCTCACCGTGATCAGCGACGGCTGCGCCGACGGGGAGGCGGACGTGCACGACTTCCTGGTCGGCCGCGTCTTCCCGGCCAGGGGCGCCGACGTGCTCACCGGCGAGGAGTGGATCGCCCGCCAGTAACCAGACTGGGTGGCAACAGCCGTTCAACAGCTCAAGCAGAGGACTGTCCGCGGGCGGCGAGCTCTTCGGCCAGTTCCATGCAGCGCAAGCGGGCCGGGGAGAAGTCGTAGGGCATCTTGCCGGTGGCTTCGAACACGCTCATGGACTCTTGCCCCGCCTCATCAGCGGTGGCGGGGTGCAAGGCGTCCCAGGAGTCGAAGAGCGCGTCGTCGCTCGCCGCCAGGCCGGAGTCCTCGATGACGGCTTGCAGGGCCTCTTCGAAGGCGTGCCGCTCGGCGGCCACCCGGGCCACGCGGGGGTCATCGACGGCGATCGAGTCATCGAGTGCTTCCTCGGCGGCATCGACACGGTCGGAGTCCTCCCGCAGATCCGGGTGGGTGGCCAGGGCGATGAAACGGGTGGCCTGGACGGCCGCGCCGAGTGGACCGAAGATCCGCTCGGTGACCAGCAGGGTGTCCAGGTCCGCCTGGCGCAGGGAGCCCTCGGGCAGGCTCTTGAGGCGGCTGGTGACGAAGTCGGAGAGCAGACCCATCCTGCTGCCCTCGGTACGCATGCGCCGCACGGCGGTCCGTTGCCGCCGTAGTTCCGCCTCCCGGGCGAGGAGGGTCTCCTCCAGCCGTTCCAGGATGCCCGCGATGCCGTCTTCGCTGCCGGCGCCGGCGGAAGCCGTGTCGGCGTCACGGATGTCGTCCAGGGCGACCCCGGCATCGGCCATCTTGCGGATCCACAGCAGCCGGATCATGTCTTCGTAGCCGTAGCGGCGGCGATCGTCGCCGCCCCGCACGGGCTCGGGGAGCAGGCCGATCTCGTGGTAATGACGGATCGCCCGCGGTGTGGTGCCGGCGAAGGCCGCCGCGTCACCGATCTTGACCTGGCGCGGCGGGACGAAGGACGAGTACATGAGCAGGGCCTTCCTCAGCGGGGCGGGACGTAAGTCCACCCGACCACATACCGCTACGGAACGTGCAACCCGCGCGGCATCCATGCCAGCTGCGTCGGGCCCGCCCTCCGCCAGGACAACCGCGGGCCGGGTCACAGCCACCGAAGTAGCCCTGCGACCTGGACCGCTGCGCGAGGAGTATGACCTGTCTTCACATACCCGAAGCGGCCGGTGCCTTGGCCAGCCCACACACCCAACCGCCTCACCCGGGCTTGCCCCTCAACAGAACGCCCGAGCGGAGCGAGGACCAAGTCCTTGTGGGGGTGTGGGGGGCGCTGAGCCCCCCACGTGTCACAGCCCGGAGCCTCCCCTTGCGCGAAGCGCCTTCTGAGATGAGCGGAGGCCCGAGTTAGTCGGGGCGGGGAGCCGGGTCGGCAGTGACCGCGCGTAGCAGTGGCCTGCTCAACGCTCCTGCCCCGATCACCCCGCCGAAGCCCAGCCCCACACAGACCGCCAGTGTGATCAGGCCGTTCACGCTCACCGAGCCCAGCATGAACGGCATCGCGCAGAACGCGCCCACCGCGATCGCGCCGCCGCCCATCACCGTCAGCGGGATCAACGTCTCCGCTCGCCGCGCCTGGTCGAGGACTGACAGCGGCGTCCCGGCCAGCCGCAGCAGCGCGTACGTCTGCCGACGGTCCAGCACCGACGACGCGGCCGTGATGCCTGAGCTGGCGATCGCCACCAGGAACGACACCGACAACACCACTACCGTCCCGGCCCCCACGTCGGCGAGCATCTGCATGCCGAATCGCTGGTCGTCGGACTCGGTGGTCGGGGTCCGGCCGGGGGTCAGGCCGTCCAGGGCCGTTCTGGCCCGGTCGATGACGCCGGCGTCCGCTGTGGAGCCGAGGGCGGCTACGACTACCTTCTTCTCGGCCTTCACCGTGGCTTGCACGCCTGCCTTCGACAGCCGTTCCTTGGCCTGGGTCACCGCGTCCTGCGCCGACCCCGACAACACCGTGACACGCAACTGCGCCGGCCCCGGGTCGGACGAGAAGGCCGACGGGCTCAGCAGCCCCAGGAAGCCTGCCACGAACCCGGTCAGCGCCACCCCGCTGACCGTGCGCCAGGCCGAGCGCGGGTCGTCCACGAGCCGCCGCCCGGCCAGCAGCCGCGCGGGACGGCGGGCGGATCCGGCCGTGATCCGGCCGATCAGCGCCACCACCCATGGCCCGACCAGGTTGATGCACAGGAACGCCAGCCCGATCACCACCGCGATCACGCCCACGCTGGTGCTCCGGCTCAGCATGGGAACGGCCGCCAGCACCGCGATCAACGCCAGCACGCGGAAGAACCGCAGCCCCGGCGGGGTCTCCCGCTTGGCCACCCCCAACGGGCTGACGACGACCCGGCGCAGTCCCGCCACCGCCGACATGCCGACGAGCAACGGCACCGCCACCAGCGTCGCGGCCAGGACGAGGGGGCTGGGCCACAGGTCGGACAGGTACCAGACGCCGCCGCCTATCTGAATGCGCGACAGCAGGGGTACGGCCACGCCGTACAGGATGGCGCCCGTCAGCGCACCGGCGAGGGCGACGATGACCGCCTCGGCCACGGTCATGCCGGCGACCTGGCCTGGGGTGGCGCCGATGAGCCGGAGCGAGGCGAGGCGCTGGTCGCGGCGGGCGACCGTGAGACGGGCCGCCGCGCCCCCGAACACGAGCAGCGGCACGATCATGAGCACGGTCGCGATCAGCGCCAGCACCTGGTACGCCTCGGCCTCCTCCGACGCCACCCCCGCGAAGGAAGCGATCTTGGTGGGTGGCGAGCCCACGATCCAGTCGTCGCTGCGCGGCGCGGTCATGGCGGCGGCGTCGGGACGGTGCCCGATGACGGCGA
This sequence comes from Nonomuraea endophytica, assembly GCF_014203235.1. Lineage (GTDB taxonomy): Bacteria > Actinomycetota > Actinomycetes > Streptosporangiales > Streptosporangiaceae > Nonomuraea > Nonomuraea endophytica. Next base: position 112,694 of record NZ_JACHIN010000002.1, read on the forward strand.
CCAGCTCGTTGGGATGGACGAGCCCCTCGTCGCCGATCTGACCGGCGACCTTGGGATAACGACCTGCCAACTGGTCGGCAGGCAGTTCCTTGGCCAGGGCGGCCAGCGCCGGCGACAACCACACCTCCCCAGGCGCGGGAAAACGCGGCAACCCAGGCGGCGCAGGCACCACCCCAGCAGGCGCCACCCCAGCAGGCGCCACCCCAGCTGGCGCCACCCCAGCTGGCGTAACCCCGGCCGGTGCCACCCCAGCGGGCGCCACTCCGGCAGCCGCTTTTTCGGGGGGCAGGGCGGCCAGGTCGATGACGGTGATCTGGCGGTCGCGGACGTAGTCGTTGCGCTGGGCCTCGATCGCCACCGCCCCGGTCTGGGCGGGGACGGGGTTGCGCCAGGCGCCGCGGTCGGCGCGGGCGTCGAAGGCGAAGTTGGCGGAGACGGCGAACAGCAGCAGCGCGGTCGAGATGGCCACGGCGCCGAAGGTGAGCCAGGTGCCGAGCATGCCGCGGCGGCCACCGCCACGCAGCAGCCGCCAGCTGAGCGCGAGTGTGGTCTTCACCCGTGCGCTCCCCGAAGTGCCAGGATGTGGCCGTCGCGGACCTCGACCGTGCGGTCGCAGGCGGCGGCCACGTTGGGGTCGTGGGTGACGACGATAAGCGAGGCGTCGTTGTGCTTGGTGGCCTGGACGAGCAGGCGCATGGTGTCGTGGCCGGTGTTCTGGTCGAGCGCGCCGGTGGGCTCGTCGGCGAAGACGACGGCGGGCTTGGTGACCAGCGCGCGGGCGATCGCGACGCGTTGGGCCTGGCCGCCGGACAGTTCGCCGGGCCGCCGGGTCTCCATGCCCTGCAGGCCGAGGGGTCCGAACCACTCGCGGGCCTGCCGTACGGCCTGGAGGCGGGCTACGCCGCCCAGCATGAGCGGGAGCGCGACGTTCTCCTCGGCGGGCAGTTCGGGCAGAAGCTGCCCGAACTGGAAGACGAACCCGAAGCGGGTACGGCGCAGCGCGCTCCGCTGTCGTTCGCCCATGGCGTCGATGCGCTGGCCGAGCAGGTGCACCTCGCCGGAGTCCGGTTTCATGATCCCGGCCAGGCAGTGGAGCAGGGTCGACTTGCCGGAGCCGCTCGGCCCCATGATCGCCACAGCCTCGCCGGCCCGTACCGCTATGTCCACGCCGCCCAGCGCGACCGTCTGGCCGAATCGTTTGGCCAGCGCCCTTCCTGCAAGCACCTCGTTCATGAGGAAAAGCTTGTCGATCGACCGGGGGGCGGCGGATCGGCCGAGCGTCCGGTTGCTCCTCGGCCGAACGGCTGATTCTAGAGTTGGGGCCGTGACTATTCGCGTACTCATCGCCGACGACCAGGAGCTCGTGCGCACGGGCTTCCAGATGATCCTCGACGCCCAGCCGGACATGGACGTGGTGGCGGCGGTGGCCGACGGGGCCGACGCGGTCGCCGAAGCCCGGCGGCTGCGTCCCGACGTGTGCCTGCTCGACATCCGCATGCCGAAGCTGGACGGGCTGGAGGTGACCAGGGCGCTGGCGGGCCCGGGGGTGGAGAACCCGATGCGGGTGGTGATCGTGACCACGTTCGACCTGGACGAGTACGTCTACGGCGCGCTGCGCGCGGGCGCGACCGGTTTCCTGCTGAAGGACAGCGGCCCGACGCTGCTCATCGAGGCCATCAGGGCGGCGGCGACGGGCGACGCTTTGGTGTCGCCTTCGGTGACGGTCCGGCTGCTGCAGCACCTGGCCCAGCCCAGGCGGAGCGCCGCCCAGCCCGACGAGGCGCTGACCGAGCGCGAACTCGACGTGGTACGCCTGGTGGCCAGGGGCAGGACGAACCAGGAGGTGGCCGGTGAGCTGTTCGTCTCGCTGTCCACGGTAAAGACGCATCTCGGGAGCATCCAGTCGAAACTGGGTGCCAGGAACCGGGTGGAGATCGCCGCATGGGCGTGGGAATCCGGTGTGGTGAGCTGATTAATTCCGGGGCCCGCGGGATACAAGTTAGGAGAGAACCCAGCGCATGGCCCGGGGGGAGAACTACGTGCGGGCTGTCCAGACACCACCCACAGGGGCTGCCTCCGCCGTCTACCTGACGCTCGTCACCCAGGTCCTTTCCCTCGGGGCCCTGGTCGTCTTCGAGCAGGTCCGCGGCCGCAGCCTCGCCGGGCAGATCGCCGCGCTCGGCGGCGAGGCCCGAGGCTCACAGGCCGTGGTCGGCGCGGTCACCGTCTTCGCCGTCCTGATGATGTTGCTGGTCGGCACCACCGTCGCCGCCGCCATCGCCTATCTGACCTGGCTGATCCGCGCCAGGCAGGTCAACGCCCCCGCCGCCCCCGCGGCTCCCGTACTGGCCGCGTGGCTGGTGCCCGGCGTCAACCTGATCGCCCCGTTCGTCCTGGCCGACGAGGTGTGGCGGGGCGCCCGCCCGCCCTTCGACCGGCGCGGGCGCTGGCTGAGCCTGCTGACGGCCTGGTGGGTGTCGTGCCTGGCCGCGGTGTTCCTGGTGGCCGCCCGGCTGCTGGACACCAGCGCGGGCGAGCTGACCGGGCTGGGGCTGACGGAGCTCGCCGTGACGCTGCTGGCCGCGGTGCTGTGCGCGTGGACCGTGCGCGACATCACCGCCATCCAGCGTTCCCTGCACGACAGTCCGCAGGTACGCCGCCTGCCGCTGGCACGTTCCCGCCCCGCCCGCCACGCCGCCTCCGACGTGGCCTCCTGAAAGAGCAGGTCAGACGGCGATCTGGGTCGGGCCCGAGCTGCCCTGGCTGGCGTGCCAGAGCTTGCGGGGCGGGTTGGCGGTGATGGCCGGGCCCAGGTCGGAGTAGGGCGACAGCAGGAAGCCGTTGGCGTACTCGATCCGCCGGCCGCCCACGTTCTCGCGTTCCTCGGGCGTCTGGGCCAGCAGCGCCCTGACCGCGTCAACGCCCTGGGCGCGCCACAGGCGGTCCAGGTCGACGAGGTCCCAGCAGTCCACGGCCCGCATGGAGATCGCCCTCGGCCCGGTGCGCCTGATCACGCCGCGGGCCACCATCAGCCATGACCCGAACACCGTGGCCGCGCACCGCCCCTGCACCGACTCGAAGAACGTCAGGTCCACCGGCCCGGTCGAGTCGTCGAGCGTGGCGAAGATGACCCGCTGGCCGGAGCGCACCGCCGGCGTCTGGGTGGCCACCTTGACACCCGCCACCAGCACCTCGGCGCCGTTGCGCTGGTCGAGCAGGTCCTGGGAGCGCACCACGCCGATCAGGTCGAGCAGTTCGTCGTGGAAGCGGATCACATGCCTGCTCACGTCGATGCCGAGGATCTCCAGTTCGGCCTCGACCATCTCGCTCTCGGTCATCTCGGGCAGTTCGCCGGGCGCGATGTGCTCGGTGAACCCCAGCGGCAACTGCACGGCGCTTCCGGCTTCCGGCTGGTCCGGAGGCGCGGAATCAGGTATGCCGGAAGGCAGGCCCCCCGGCAGACGATGGCCGCCCGGTGAGCCCGGTGGGGTCGCGGCGCCGCTCTGCCGGGGGGCTGTTCTGGGGGTCTGGCCGGGGGTGTAGCCGCGCCGCCGGCGCGGCGCGGTGGTCGCGCCGGACGTGGAGGCGCGCTCCAGCACGCCGGTCTGGGCGATCAGATCGCGCCTGGTCAGCTCGCCCGCGCGCCAGCGTTCGCCGCCGGGGTGCAGGTCGTGCAGGGCGTCGAGGCCGCCCACCTGCACGATCCGCTCCATGGTCGGCCGTGCGGGCCGCGCCCGGTCCCAGAAATCGGCCATCGAGGTGTACGGCTGGCCTGCCACCATCCGCTCCACCTCGGCCTCGCTCACCCCCTTGACGGCGGAGAACGGCACGCGCAGCGCGTACCCCTTGCCGATCTCGGAGATCTTGAACTCACGCCGCCGGTAGTCGCCCAGGTCGGCCGGTTTGACCCGGACCTTCAGGCGTTCGACCTGCCAGTCCTTGCCGGACTTGTTGATGTCGAGCGGCAGGATGGCCACCCCGCACTGGCGGGCCTCGTCGATGATGACCCGCTGCGGGTACATGCCCGGCTCGTGGGTGAGCACCCCGGCGAAGAAGGCGGCCGCGTGGTGCCGCTTGAGCCAGGCCGACTGGTAGGTGGGCAGCGCGAAGGCGGCGGCGTGCGCCTTGCAGAAGCCGAAGGCGCCGAACGCGTCGAGCACCTTCCACGCCTTCTCCACCTCCTCGTCGGAGAAGCCCCGCGACTTGGCCAGCGGGACGAAGTGGCCGCGCACCTTCAACCGCCCCGCCTCGGTGGCGAGCGTGCGCCGCATGCTCTCGGCGAAGTGCAGGTCCTTCCCCGTCATCACCGAGATGATCTTGAGTACCTGCTCGTGGAAGACGACCACGCCGTGCGTCTCCTTGAGCGCCTCCCGCAGCTTCTCGTGCGGATAGTACGGCTGCCGCCACCCGTGCCTGGCCTCCAGGTACGGGGTGACCATGTCGGAGTTGACCGGCCCCGGCCGGAACAGCGAGATGTCCACGATCAGGTCGTGCATCGTGCGCGGTTCGAGCTTGGCCACGAGCTCGCGCTGCCCCGGCGACTCGATCTGGAAGCATCCCAGGGTACGGCTGGCGCAGATCATGTCGTAGGTGGCCGAGTCGTCGTGGGGCACGGCGTCCAAGTCGACGTCGGCGTCGTCCACCCGCTTGATCTCGCCGAGCGTGTAGGCCATGGCCGACTGCATGCGTACACCGAGGACGTCGAGCTTGAGCAGCCCCGCCTCCTCGACGTCGTCCTTGTCGAACTGCGACATGGGGAAGTCCAGGAAGCTGCGCTCGACCGGCGTCACGTCCTTGAGCCCGGCGTTGCCGATCAGCACGCCGCAGGGGTGCAGCGCGATGTGCCTGGGCAGGCCGTCGAGCTTCTCGGCCAGCCGGAAGACCCGGTCGAGCCCGGCCTCGCCGAGGCGGCTGTCGCGTAGTTCCGGCAGGTCGTTGAGTGAGGCGGTGATCTGGCGTGCACGAATGTGCGGGAAGGCCTTGGCGATGGCGTCGATCTCGTGGGGCGGCAGGCCCATGGCTCCGGCCACGTCGCGGATGGCGCTGCGGGCCCGGTAGGTCTCCATCATGGACACGCAGGCGACGCGGGCCTCGCCGTACTCCTCGAAGATGGCCTTGTAGCAGTCGAGGCGGCGGGCGGACTCGACGTCGATGTCGATGTCGGGCAGCCCGATGCGGCCGTGGGACAGGAAGCGTTCCATGAGCAGGCCGTGTTCGAGCGGGTTCACCTCGCCGATGCCGATGAGGTAGTTGACCAGGCTGCCCGCTCCGGAGCCCCGGATGGCACACCTGATGTTCATCTTTTTAATCATGTCGGTGATGCCGACCACTGCCACGAAATATCCGGACAGGCGCTTGCTCTCGATGATCGCCAGTTCCTCGTCCAGCCGCTCTCTGGCGTCGCGCGAGCCCTCCAGCCCGCGGGCGTGCAGGCCGTCCTCCACCCGGTGGCGCAGCAGCGGCACCGGGTCGCCGCCGATCTCGGGCAGGTGCAGGTTCGGCGGGTCGCTCCGCAGCGCCAGCATCGACGCGGGCTCCACCGCGCAGGCCTCGGCGAGCTGCCGCGTGGTCAGCAGCAGCCGCCCGGCCCGCTCGCGGTCGGCGCCGGTGACCTTCAACGCCACCTGCCACATCTCCTTGGTGCTCTTGAGATAGGCGTGCGAGGTGGGCCTGTCCAGGTGCCGGGGGTGCAGCGGGACGAGCTGCCTGGCCGCGTCGAGCACGTCGCCGACCTGATGGTCGGCGGGGTCGAGGTAGCGCACCGCGTTGGTCAGCACAGCGGGTACGCCGAGCGACTCGGCCAGGCCCAGCATGCGCACGGCGGTGCCTGAGTCGCGGTAGCCGTACTGGTCGACCAGTTCGATCGCGATCCCGGAGACCATGGAGCGCCACAGGTTGAGCAGCACCCTGGCGTGCTCGTCGCGGCGCTCGGCGACCGCCCTGCCCACGTCGGAACGCGGGCCGAGCAGCACGACGAGCCGGTCGTCGGCGCCGAGCTCGGCCAGCAGTTCGCGGGTGATCCACGGGTCGCCGCGCTCGCCCATGTGGTGGGCGGCGGTGACCAGCCTGGCCAGCCTCGGCCAGCCGCCCTTGCGGGCCAGCACGGTGACGCGGTCCTCCGCCATCGGCCCGGTCTTCGGCCGCCCACCGGAAAGGCCACCACCGGAAAGGGCGCCACCCGAAAGACCACCGCCCGAAAGGCCGCCACCCGAAAGGCCGCCACCCGAAAGACCACTGCCGGGAAGGCCGCCGCCGGAAGACCCGCCGGGGAAGCCGCCACCCCTGGAGCCGCTCCGGGAGCCGCCCCTTGAGCTGCCCCTTGAGCCGCCTCGGGAAGAGCCGCCACCGGAGAGATCGCCGCCCGAGTAGCCCGGGGGCGCGTCCCAGAAGGACAGGTCGGGGCCCGGTGCGCCCGCGTAGATGTCGGGCCGCAGCGCCAGGTTCACCCCGAACACCGCGCGCAGCCCGGCGTCTGCGCAGGCCTGGGCGTGCTTGACCGCGCCGTAGAGACCGTCGCGGTCGGTCAGGGCGAGGACGTCCATCCCGTGCTCGACCGCACGGGCGGCCAGCTGCTGCGGGAAGGCGGTGCCGTAGCGCATCGAGTAGGCGGAGCTGACGCTGAGGTGCGGGAACGGGCGCGTCATCAATCCCACGCCCGCAGCAGCAGCCAGCCACCGCTGGCGGTGTCGAAACGGAGCTCGTAGGAGCCGGTCTCGCGGCCGGGGCTGGCCTCGACCCGCCAGAACTGCCGTTCGCCCGGGTCGCCCTCGCTGGTCTTCCACCACTCCCGGGCCACGACCCAGTGGTCGAGGACGCGCCGGACGAGGTAGAGGCGGTCACGCCAGACGAATTGGGTGGGCTCCCCGTCACGGGTCCACACCTCGATCGGATCGCCATAGAGTCTACTCAAGACGCTTCTTCTCCCCGCGGCTCTGGTCCTTCGGTGAGCCACCCGGGGGAAGACGGGCGCTGCTAATACTCGAACATACGTTCTCACGCCCCGAAGTGCAAGTCGCCCGCCTGCCGTATGAGGGGGTTCGCGCCGATCGAGTTGCGGATGCTGAACGTCACGCTGCCGGCCCGGTAGCGGTCGTCCGAGCTCTCCACCGGCCGGCCTTCCTGCGTGGTGGTGATCCGGCGCTGGCGCAGGAGGGGGCTGCCGCGCCGTACCCCCAGAAGGCGGGCGTCCTGCGCGCCCGCGGCCACGGCGTCGATGAGGTGCTCGCCATAGGCGAAGACCAGCCCGGTGGAGTCGAAGAGCGCCTGCGTGATCGAGCCGCAGTCGCGCGGGATGGCCTCGACGGCGGCGGCGATCCAGCCCGCGTAGACGGTGCGCTCGACGAGGACGGGCTCGGCTTCGAGCGTGCGCAGGCGCAGGACCTCCAGGACCTCATCGGAGCCCAGCCTGGCCGCCTCCACGGGGCCCGCGGCCCGGCGGCGCTGCTGGAGCACCTGGCCGCCGAAGCTATAACCGTTGGATTTCGCCCACTGGGCAAAGCTATGCAATTCCGCGAAACTCTGACTGCGCGAGTTGCCCAGGACGATGCGGCGCGCCCCCTGACGGCTGCCGACCAGCCCCTCCGCCACCAGTACGGCCAGCGCCTGCCGCACCGTGCCACGGGCGGCGGAGTAGCGCGCAGCCAGCTCGGCGTCGGTCGGCAACGTGGACCCGACGGGGTGCGCACCTCGAAGAATGTCATCGCGCAGCTCAGCGGCGATTCGTTCATAGCGCGCGACCATTCTCGACCCTTCCCGTTCACGAAAGAGCAATCTTTATCCGACTTACTTGGGACTGGCCTTGTTTGTACAAGTTCCCCTAAGTTCGTTCTACACCCCCAGAGTTGGAGGCGACGTGTTCACTCCCCGCGCTAGCGTGGCAGGCGTCATAGCAGCCCTAACCGTAGCCACCGCCGCCTGCGGCGCGGCACCCGGCACGCAGACCGCCGAGCCGTCGAAGGGCGGGGTGGACGCCAAGGCGGCCACCTCAGCCGCCGACTTCGGTGGTTTCGACAAGCTTGTGGAGGCGGCCAAGAAGGAGGGCAACCTCCACGTGATCGCGCTTCCCCCGGACTGGGCCAACTACGGCGAGATCATCAAGACTTTCGAGGCCAAGTACGGCATCAAGATCGAGAGTGAGGACCCGGACGCGGCCAGCGCCGACGAGATCAACGCCGTCAAGACCCGCAAGGGCCAGGACCGCGCCCCCGACGTGCTTGACCTCGGCCAGTCCTTCGCCATCAGCGGCGCCAAGGAAGGGCTGTTCGCGCCCTACAAGGTGCAGTCCTTCGACAAGATCCCCGAGGGTCAGAAGGAGGCCACCGGCCTCTGGACCAACGACTACGGCGGCTACGTCTCCATCGGCTGCGACGCCAAGAAGATCACGAACTGCCCCACGAGCTTCAAGGACCTGCTCAAGCCCGAGTACAAGGGCAAGGTCGCGATGAACGGCAACCCGACCAAGTCCGGTTCCGCCTTCGCCGGCGTCTACGCCGCGGCCATCTCCAACGGCGGCTCCTTCGGCGACATCCAGCCCGGCATCGAGTTCTTCAAGCAGCTCAAGGCCGCCGGCAACTACAACCCGGTCGAGACCACGCCGGCGACCATCGAGAAGGGCGAGACCCAGATCAGCATCGACTGGGACTACAACAACGCCGCCTACGCGCCGCAGATGGCCACCAAGGGCCTCGACTGGAAGGTCAACGTGCCGAGCGACGGCAAGTACTTCCAGATGTACGCCCAGGCCATCAACAAGGACGCCCCGCACCCGGCCGCCGCCCGCCTGTGGCAGGAGTACCTCTACAGCGCCGAGGGCCAGAACCTTTACCTCAAGGGCTTCGCCCGCCCGGTCCTGCTGCCCGTCATGACCACCGACGGCAGCGTCGACAAGGCCGCCGCCGAGAAGCTGCCGCAGGTCGAGGGCACGCCCACGTTCCCCACCCCCGAGCAGGTGGACGCGGCCAAGGCGAAGCTCGCCGAAGGCTGGGACGCCGCGATCTCCGGATGAGGAAGTCCAAGGGCTGGCTGGGCGCGCTGCCGCTGTTCGTCGTCTACGCGCTCGTCTTCGGCGTCCCGGCCATCGCCCTGCTGGCCGGGGCGTTCACCTCGCGGGGTGAGCCCACGCTCGACAACATGCGGCTGAGCCTGCAGGGCGGCAACCTGACCGCGATCGCCGGCAGCGTCCAGGTGTCGGCGGTCGTCGCGGTCGTCGGCGCCGTGCTGGGCACGTTCCTGGCCTACGCCGTCGTCACCTCCAGGTCGGGCGCGCTGCGCTCGGCCGTGCTGACGGCCTCCGGCGTGCTGGCCAACTTCGGCGGGGTGCCGCTGGCGTTCTTCTGGGTGGCCACGCTCGGCAACTCGGGGATCGTCAGCGGCCTGTTCGGGCTGCCCTCCGGCGTGCTGTTCACGTTCTGGGGACTGGTCATCGTCTACCTGTACTTCTCGGTGCCGATGATGGTGCTGGTGATGGCGCCCGCGCTGGACGGGCTGAAGCCCCAGTGGCGGGAGGCGGCCGCCAACAACGGCGCCACCTCGTGGCACTACTGGCGCTACGTCGCCCTGCCCGTGCTCACCCCGGCCCTGCTCGGCGGCGTCGTGCTGCTGTTCGGCATGGCGTTCTCCGCCTACGCCACGGCCGCGGCCATGGGCGCGGGAACCGTCGTCCCGCTGGTCACCCTCAAGATCGCCAACGCGCTGACCAGCGACGTGCTGATCGGCCAGGAGAACGTCGCGCTCGCGCTCAGCCTCGACATGATCGTGGTGGCCGGGCTCGTGATGGCGGTCTACCTGCCGCTGCAGAAGAGGAGCACCCGATGGCTGCAGTAACGGGCCTGGAGAAGGTCCGCTCCACGCAGCAGGGAGGCCGCTGGCGCTGGTCCGTCTTCGTGCTGGCCGCCCTGTACTTCCTGGTGCCGCTCGGCGCCTCGCTCTGGTACACGGTCTACAACGCCGGCACCGGCTTCTCCCTCGCGCCCTACGCCGAACTGCTGACCGCCGAGGGCTTCGCCCAGTCGCTGCTGCTGTCGCTGAGCCTGGCCGTCGCGACGATCGTGCTGGTCCTGCTGCTCACGCTGCCGGCGATGCTGGCCGTACGGCTGGCCGCCCCGCGGCTGCGGCCCGTGATGGAAGTGCTGTGCACGCTGCCCCTCGTCGTGCCCCCGATCACGTTCGTCGTCGGGATCGGCAAGTCGCTGGCGGTGGGCGGCGAGGTGCTCGCGCCCACCCCGTTCTGGGCCACGCTCATCGCGATCCAGAACCCGGGCTTCCCCATGGTGCTCGTGCTCGCGTACGTGGTGCTGGTGCTGCCGTTCGTCTACCGCTCCCTCGACGCGGGCCTGCGCACCATGGACGTGCGCACGCTGGTCGAGGCGGCGCGCAACCTGGGCGCGTCGTGGCCGTACGTGATGTTCCGGGTGATCATCCCCAATCTGCGCTCGGCCATCGCCAGCGCCTCGTTCCTGACGCTGGCCCTGGTCCTGGGCGAGTTCACCGTGGCCAGGCTGCTCGGCTACCAGCCGTTCGCGGTCTGGATCGTGACGATCTCCGGCTCCAGGGGCCAGATGTCGGTCGCGGTCTCGATCCTCAGCCTGCTGCTCATCTGGCTGCTGCTGCTCGTGGTCTCCAGCGTCTTCGGTAAGGAGAAGAAGCAATGACCGAACGGAGTGAGGGCATCGTCGAACACAGCGCCCTTGTCGCGAGACCGACGAAGGAGGGCTCGTGACAGCTCAGGTCGAGTTCCGTGCTCTTCGCAGGGTGTTCGGCAAGACGGTCGCGCTCGACGGCCTGGACCTGACCATCGAGCCGGGCGAGCTCGTCGCCCTGCTCGGCCCGTCGGGCTGCGGCAAGACGACCGCGCTGCGCTGCGTGGCCGGGTTCGAGCACCCCGACTCGGGAGCCGTGCTCGTGGACGGCAAGGACATCACCGCCGTCCCGGCCAACAAGCGTGACGCGGGCATGGTCTTCCAGTCCTACTCGCTCTTCCCGAACCTCAACGCCGCCGACAACGTCTCCTTCGGCCTGCGGGTGCGCAAGGCTCCGGCCGCGCAGCGCCGGACCAAGGCGCTGGAACTGCTGGAGCTGGTCGGCCTGCCGTCCCACGCCGACCGCTACCCCCACCAGCTCTCCGGCGGCCAGCAGCAGCGGGTGGCGCTCGCCCGCGCGCTGGCCCTGGAGCCGCGCGTGCTGCTGCTCGACGAGCCGCTGTCGGCGCTCGACGCCAAGGTCCGCGTCAACCTGCGCGAGGAGATCCGCCGCCTGCAGCTCGACCTCGGCATCACCACCATCTTCGTCACCCACGACCAGGAGGAGGCGCTGTCGATCGCCGACCGGGTCGCGGTGCTGCGGGACGGCCGCCTGGAGCAGTGCGGCGCGCCCGCCGAGGTCTACGACCGGCCGGCCACCCCGTTCGTGGCCGAGTTCGTCGGCACCATGAACCACCTGGCCGGACGGGTGTCCGGTGACCAGGTGACGGTGCTCGGCCAGCTCCTTCCCGTGGACGGCGAGGTGCCGGAGGACCCGTCCGTGGACGTGCTCATCCGCCCGGAGGCCGTCCAGGTCACCCCCGCGGAGGACGGCAGGGCCGAGGTCCTGGCCGCCTCCTTCCGCGGCGCCTCGGTCCGGCTCAGGGTGGCCCTGGAAGGGGGCGAGGTGCTCGCGGACGTACCAGGTCACGAGGCGGTACGGCTGGCGGCCGGCACTAGGGTGACCGTACGCCTGGTCGAACGACCGGTCCTGGTGGCCGCCCGCACGGTCACGGTCCCCGTCCCCGTCACGGAAACAGCAGATGCCGTCTGATCTCCCCGCCGCCGTCCTGTTCGACATGGACGGCACCCTGGTCGACACCGAGGGCCTGTGGTGGCAGGCCACCGCCGACGTCGCCGAGTCGCTCGGCCACGGCGGCCTCGGCCCCGAAGACGTCCCCCACGTCCTCGGCCGCTCGGTCGAGGACACCGCCGCCCACCTGGCGCCCGCCGACGCCGGGGCAGTGGCCGTACGCCTCACCGACGCCTTCGCCGAGCGCATCGCCGGTGGCATCGACCTCATCCCCGGCGCCCTCGACCTGTTGCGCGAGCTGACGGCCGCCGGGGTGCCCACGGCGCTGGTGACCGCCTCGCCGCGGAGCATCGTCGAGCGGGTGCTGCCCAACCTCGACGGGCACCGGTTCGACCTGGTGATCACGGCGGAGGACAGTTCGCGGGGCAAGCCGTACCCGGATCCCTATCTGAAGGCGGCGCGGCTGCTGGGGGTGCGGCCGCAGGAGTGCGTCGCGGTGGAGGACAGTCCGACCGGCATCGCGGCGGCCACCTCGGCCGGATGCCGGGTCGTGGTCGTCGATCCTGCGCATGGCCTGCCCGAACTGCACTCCATGTCGGTAAGCTAACCCGCCGTGAGCGGTGAAACCTCCCACATCGGGCGCTACAAACTGATCAGCGTGCTGGGCCGCGGCGGGATGGGCACGGTTCACCTGGCCGAGGACCCCGCCGGCGTGCGGGTCGCGGTCAAGGTGATCAACCCCGAGTTCAGCCAGCACGAGCAGTTTCGCATGCGCTTTCGCCGGGAGGCGGACGCGGCGCAGCGGGTGCGGCGGTTCTGCACGGCCGCGGTGCTGGACGCCGCGCTCGACGGCAACCAGCTCTACGTCGTCACCGAGTACGTGCCGGGGCCCAACCTGGAGGAGGCGGTCAAGCAGTCGGGACCGCTGACCGGCTCCAGCCTCGACGCGTTGGCGGTCAGCGTGGCCACCGCGCTCACCGCCATCCACGGCGCCGGGGTCGTGCACCGCGACCTCAAGCCGTCGAACGTGCTGCTGTCGCCGGTCGGCCCGCGAGTGATCGACTTCGGCATCGCGCGGGCGCTGGACGAGCTGGGCGGGGTGACCGGCACCGGCGAGATCATCGGCACGCCCCGCTACATGGCGCCCGAGGTGCTGCGGGGCGAGCCGGTCTCGCCCGCCTGCGACGTGTTCTCCTGGGGCTGCCTGATCGCCTTCGCGGCCAGCGGGCGCGCGCCGTTCGGCGGCGACTCGCTGCCCTCGATGATCTATTCGGTGCTCAGCACCGAGCCCGACCTCGGCGGCGTGGAGCCGGCGCTGCGCCCGCTGGTCGTGGCGGCGCTGCAGAAGGACCCGGCGCTGCGCCCGACCGCGCAGCAACTCCTCGACCACCTGGTGGGCAGGCAGGCCGCGCCCGAGCAGGCCGCGCACACCGTGCAGGTGGCCTGGCAGCGGGCGACCACCCCGCTCACCACGGCGCAGCCCGCTCCGCCGGGAGGCGGCGGCCGGCGCGCCAAGCTGATCGCCGGCGTCACGGGCGGGGCCGTGCTGGTCACGGGCGGCGTCGTGGCGGCGCTGCTGCTGTCGCAGAGCTCGCCGCCGACCCACCTGGGCCGCCTCTACCAGGAGGACTTCACGACCTCCTCCGGCGGCTGGGACGGCACCTACGACGCCGACGACGAGGCCAGCTACGGCTACAAGACCGACGGCACCTACGGCCTCGACGTCGAGCCGAGCTACGAGCAGCGCTGGGCCAAGGCCCCGGCGCCCTTCGCCAACGCCTCCCCCACGCCCTCGCCCAGCGCCACCCCGACCCCGCTCATGCCCGACTCCGTGCTGGTCAGCGTGACGGCGCAGGCCAGCAAGGTCTCCGGCGACGGCGAGTACGGCGTCTACTGCCACAACACAGCGGACGGCACCTTCTACGAGTTCGGCCTCGACACCACGGGCAACGCCCGGATCAGGAAGATCATCGACGGTGCCGGAGGCACGCTCGCGCAGCAGGCGAAGCTCGAGATCAAACCGCGGGCCAAGGTCCGGCTGGAGGCCTTCTGCGAGCAGTCGGGCTCGACGGTGAAGCTGACCATGTGGGTGGACGGCAAGCAGGTGCTGCGGGCCGAGGACCCCAACGGCATCAAGACCGGTCATGTCGGATTGTTCGCCCGGGTGCCGAAGGACGAGCAGTCGATCATGAAGACCGTCTTCGACGACTTCGAACTGCGCGGCCAGCGCTCCGAGCAGCCCTGACCCGTCCGGGCACGGACCGCCGTGGACGGCGTGATCGTCCGCGTCCGCGCGGCTGGAAGCAATAAGCGCGCGGCTGGGTTAGACAGGACTATGCGCGCAGTCGTCATCGCCGCCCAGGGCGGCCCAGAGGTCCTCGAATATGCCGAGCACCCCGATCCCGTCGCGGGTCCAGGAGAGGTGGTCGTCGACGTCGCCGCGAGCGGCGTCAACTTCATCGACATCTACCAGCGCTCCGGCGTCTACCCACTGCAACTCCCCAGCCCCATCGGCTGTGAGGGCGCCGGCACCGTCTCTGCCGTCGGCCCCGGCGTCACCGGCTTCGCCGTCGGCGACACCGTCGCCTGGGCGAACGTCCTGGGCAGCTACGCCGAGAAGGCCGTCGTGCCCGCCGACCGCCTCGTGCCCGTGCCCGACGGCGTCAGCGCGGACCTGGCCGCCGCCGCCCTGCTGCAGGGCATGACCGCCCACTTCCTCGTACGCTCCACGCACGAGGTCAAGGAGGGCGACCGGGTCCTCATCCACGCCGGGGCTGGCGGCATGGGCCAGCTGCTCATCCAGCTCGCCAAGCTCTACGGCGCCACCGTCCACACCACCGTCTCCACCGACGAGAAGGCCAAGCTGGCCCGCGCCGCCGGCGCCGACGAGGTCCACTCCTACGACGACTTCGCACAGACGCTCAAGGACAGCATCGACGTGGTCTACGACGGCGTCGGCGCCACCACCTTCGAAGGCGGCCTGACCGCGCTGCGCCGCCGCGGGCTCATGGCCCTGTACGGCGCGGCCAGCGGCCCCGTGCCGCCCATGGACCCGCAGTTGCTCAACCGGTCGGGCTCGTTGTTCCTGACCCGGCCCACGCTCGTCCACTACGTCGACAACCGGGAGGAACTGCTGTGGCGGGCCCGCGAGGTCTTCGGGTGGATCGCCGCCGGGCAGCTGCGCATCGACGTCTCCCACCGGTACCCGCTGGCCGAGGCGGCCCGCGCGCACGAGGACCTGGCGGCCCGCCGTACGACGGGCAAGCTGCTCCTGATCCCCTGAGACAGAGGCCCCGAGGACGGCTCACGGGAAGAGCCGTCCTCAGGGGCTCACACGTGGGAGCCGCCGTCGACGCGCAGCTCCACGCCCGTGAGGTAGGCGCCGTCGGCCGAGGCCGCGTAGGCGATGGTGCCCGCGATCGCCTCCGGCTCGCCGAAGCCGACCTGCGGCATGATCCGTCCGTAGAAGGAGGCGTCCACGTCCTCGGGGAAGGTCACCGAGCTCATCAGCGGCGTCACCACGCCGCCCGGCGAGACCGTCACGACCCGCACGCCCCGCGGCGCCACCTCCGCCGCCAGGCTCAGCGAGAACGCCAGGACGCCGCCCTTCGACGCCGCGTACCCGGTCATGTAGGGGTGGGCGTGCGTGGCCGAGGTCGAGGCCGTGTTGACCACCACGCCCTTGCTCTCCACCAGGTACGGCATGGCCTCCCGGCAGAACAGGAACGTGCCGAGCAGGTTGACGTCCAGGAGCCTGCGGAAGTCGGCGAGCGAGAGCGTGGCCAGCGGCGTCGTCTTGTGGATGCCCGCGACGTTGATCAGCGTGTCGATCCCGCCGAGCTCCTTGGCCGCCTGGGCCACGGCCGTCTTGACCTGCTCCTCGTCGGCCACGTCGGCGACATGCGGGGTGATGTCCGGATGGCTGGGAATCTCCGGGTTGAGGTCGACGGCGAAGACCCGCGCCCCCTCCCCCGCCAGCCGCAGGGCCGTCGCCCGCCCGATCCCGGTTGCCGCGCCGGTCAGCAGGACCTTCTTGCCCGCGAAACGTTCCATGCATCCTCCACGTCTCATCACGAGACAACTATGTCTCGTCTAGGATATGTCCTGATGACCACCTCCGATTCCATGGCGAGAACACGGGACGCGATCCTCCGCGCCGCCGCCACGGCGCTGCGCACCCACGAGCGAGCCGGCATGGCCGACATCGCCGCTGCGGCCGGAGTCGGCCGCGCCACCCTCTACCGCCACTTCGCCACCCGCGACGACCTGCTGGTCGAGCTCGGCCGCTTCGCCGCGGAGGAGTCCATCAGGGTGATCGACGCGGCCGGCATCGACGGCGTCGGGACCGAGGCCGCCCTGACCCGCCTGACCAGGGCGCTGCTGACGTCCGGCCGCGAGTTCTGGGTGGTCAGCACCCACCGGCCGCAGCTGTGGCCGGAGGAGGAAGAGGTCGGCGAGCGGCTGCGCGTCCTGGCCGAACGCGGCCAGCGCGAGGGCGTGCTGCGCGCCGATGTCCCCGCCGAACTCCTGGCCGCCGCCCACGGCGCGCTCATCCTGGGCGCGCTGACGCTGGCGCCGCTGTCGGAGCTGGGCGTCGAGGACGCCACGGACACCATCGTCAGGCTCTACCTCCAGGGCGCCCGGCTCACACCCACGGAAGCGTCGCCTCCACCCTGAACCCGCCCTGCGGCGACGGCGCGGCCCGGGAGACCCCGCCGAACAACGCGGCCCGCTCGGCGATGTTCACCAGGCCGTGCCCCGACCTGCGCGGCGGCGCGGGCGGGCGACCGGCGCCGTCGTCGACGACCGTGATGTCCAGCGCCCGCTCGCCGTAGCTGAGCACCACGTCGGCCGCGGCGTCCTTGCCCGCGTGCTTCAGCGCGTTGGTCAGCGCCTCCTGAACGATCCGGTAGGCGGCCAGCCCCAGCCCCGCCGGCACCGCCCTGACCCGCCCCTCGACCCGCAGCCGCACCTCCAGCGGATGCCGCTCCACCAGCGCGTCGATCGCCTCGATGCCCGGCTGCCGCTCCCCCGGCTCCTCACGCAGCCCGCCCAGCAGCAGCCGCAGCTCCGTCAGCGCGGCCTCCCCCGACTCCCTGATCGACTCCAGCGAGGTCCGCGCGGGCCCGCGATCCTCCGCCGCCAGCGCCGACACCGCGACGTGCGACTGAATCACCATCGCGCTGACGTTGTGCGCGACGATGTCGTGCAGTTCACGGGCGATCCGCACCCGCTCCTCCGCCACCATCGCCCGCGCCCGCCCCTCCTCGGCACTGGCCGCCGCGGCCACCCACCGCCGCCGCGCCACCCCCGCGCCCCACGGCAGCGCGCACACCAGCGCCGACATCACCCCCGCCGGCGCCAGCACCCCCAAAATCAGCAGTCCGTGGTACGGCGAGGCCCGCCACCTGCCCACCGTGTAGAAGGCGACCTGCAGGGCGGTGGACGCCCCGAGCTCGGCCCACGAGGCGTTGACCTCGGCCCACACATCCCAGCGCCCCACCGCGAGCCACAACACCCAGACCGCCGCCAGCACCCCGAGCGGCCACCGCCGCCGCAGGGCCAGGCAGGCGAAGGCCGCCAGATCCCCCCAGAACGTCAGCGGAATGCTCCCGATCCGGGCCAGCGTCGCATCGGTGTAGGGAACCACGATCAGCAGATAGGCGCACGCGATCCCGGCCAGCGACGCGTCGGCGGCCGTCGGATGCCGCTCCAGCCAGGCCAACCGCCGCCCAAGCCAAGCCACCAACCGCCCCACCCGAGCGACCGGCCGCCGCAGCCAAGCCACCGGCAGCCTCAGCCGATCCCGCAGCTCAGCCCGCACGACCGACCGGCCCGGCGTCGACGCTGAGCCCGCCCTTGTCCTTCAGCCGGGGAAGGCGTTGGAGCGGATATCCCCCGAATAATCGGATGATATTTCGCCATTGACCGGCGACCACGACCGCCCCGAACCAGCAAAACGTGAAATAGCCAATCACTGACTGTTCTTCCGATACGGCCAGCGTGTCGTTATGCGAGAAGACCGGCACGGGCAGGAAGGCATTGCGCGGAAAGCACCGTTCCAGGATCGACGTGGCCCGGTCGAGCAGACTATCGATCATAGACGGGAGTATTGCAGCACTTCCATCTGATGTTTACTGTTCGCTCGGCGCAGACGGTGCCCGGTCAGTCCTGTACGGCCAGCCGTACCCCGAACCCGATGATCACCACGCCCGTGAGGCGGTCGAGCAGGCGGCGGACCCTGGGCGTGCGCAGGACGCCGCCCATGAACGTGGCGAAGGCGACCAGCAGCGCACTCCACACCAGGCCCTCGCCCACGTGCACGCCGGCCAGCGCCAGCCCCATCAGCGCGGGCGGCACGTCGTCCGGGATGAACTGGGGCAGCATCGCCACGTAGAACGCGCCGACCTTGGGGTTGAGGAGGTTGGTCAGCAGGCCGCGGCGGAAGGCGCGCCCGAAGGTCTGGTCGGTGACCGGGTCGGCCTCCGACCGGGCGGGGTGGCGGGCGTTCCAGAGCATGCGGGCGCCCATGTAGACGAGGTAGGCGACGCCGGCCCAGCGCAGGATCTCGTAGGCCAGCTGCGAGGCCGCGAACAGGGCGGACAGGCCGGCGGCGGTGGCCAGGCCCCAGACCAGGATGCCGGTCTGGATGCCGAGGACCACGCCCCACGCCGGACGCCGGCCCGACAGCACGGACGTGCGCATGATCAAGGCCGTGTCCAGGCCGGGTGTCAGCGTCAGCAGGGCGACGACGGCGGCGAACGAGGCGATTGATCCTGCTATATCCATGGAGATCAGCGTAGCGAGGCGGCGATGTGCTGGGCGGCGGCGTAGCCGAACGTCATCGCCGGGCCCAGCGTGGCGCCCGGCCCCGGGTAGGTCTCGCCCATGACGGCGGCCGGGACATTCCCCGCCGCGTACAGGCCGGCGATCGGCGAGCCGTCCCCGCGCAGCACGCGGGCGTCCACGTCGGTGAGCACGCCGCCCTTGGTGCCGATGTCTCAATCACGATAACGCGCCCCGTGCCGTGATTAGTCCGGCCCAGGCGGAGCCGGACGGCGGCTGACCGACTGCACAGGCTGAGCTGTCAGGTAGGTGCCCGGGGGCGCGGTGCCGTACCTCAGCTGATCATGACGGCGGCCAGTCGAGCAGCCGCGCCCCCAGCACCGCCGTCTCCAGCGTGAACCGCTGCGTCGGCTCGTCCGGTGAGAAGCCCGTCAGGCGGCGGATGCGCTCCAGCCGGTAGGTGACGGTCCTGGTGCTGACGCCGAGCCGGCGCGCGGCCGCCGCCTGGTTGCCGTGCACGGCGAAGACGGCCGCCAGCGTCTCCAGCAGCGGCTCGTGCCCGCCGCGCGCGCCGAGCAGCGGGCTGAGCACGCTGTTGACCAGGTCCTCGATGGCGGCCCTGTCGCGCAGGAGCACCGGGAAGACCAGCAGGTCGGCGGCCTTGACCACCGAGGCGGCCAGGCCCAGCCGGCCCGCCAGCTCCAGCGCCCGCTCGGCCTCCCTGAAGGAGGCGACGACGCCGCCGGGACCGCGCTGCGCCCGCCCGACCGCCACCCGCCAGCCGGGCGCGAACCGGGCCCGCACGTGGTGCGTGAACTCCCCCACCGCGGCCGGCAGCGTCGCCGGTGACACGCACACCAGCAGGGCCTCCCGCCCGGCCACCAGGATGTTGTGCGAGCCGAACCTGGCTACCAGGTCGCGTTCGATCCGGTCCTGGTCGCCGTCCTTCATGCCGCTGGCCACCGCCACCACGTACGACTCGGCCAGGCGCAGCCCGAAGTGCTCGGCCCGCTCGGCCAGGCGCTCCGCGCGGCCTTGGAGCAGGTCGTCCACGAACTCCTTGCGGGCCGCCTCCTCGCTGCGCAGCGCGGCGTGCTGGGCCGCCTCGTAGCCGTCCATCAGCGCGGCGACCAGCCGGCGCAGCGCGGGCGCCGCCGTACCGTCGGCCGCGGCCAGCGCGTCGTCCACCAGCACGCGCAGCGGGACGCCGCGCACGGCGGCGCTCTCGCCGATCGCGCGGCACTCCTCCACCGCCGCGCGGCCCGGCAGCCGCCCCGTGGCGGCGTGCTCGGCCACGAGGCGCCGCAGCGGCTCGTCCATCTGCCCGTCAGACTCCTACGTCGCGCCGGTCGAAGGCGAGGACCGCGGTGAGCGCCAGCACGACCGCCGCCCCCGCCAGCACAAGGTAGTCCCACGTGGGCAGCCCCTGGTAGACGGGCCTGCCCTCGCCGTAATAGTGAAACGGCGAGAGCCACTTGAGCCAGGAGATCGCCTCGACGTTCCTGCCGACGGTCACGACCATGTACCCGGCGACCGCCCAGACGCCGACGGCGGCCATCGCCGGGGCCTTGCGGCCGGTCACCGCGCCCACGGTCACCGCGACCGTACCGAAGAACACGGCGAGCAGGAAGACGCCGGTGTGGGCGGCGAGGATGCGGTCCACGCCGACGCCGAGGTCGATCGACTGCGCCACGGCGACCAGGACCCCGAAGGTGATCGCGGCGATCACGAAGAGCGCCACGACCATCGCGGCGTAGCGCTCCAGCAGCAGCCGCCTGCGGTCGACGGGCAGCGTGATCGTCAGCTCCAGCGTGCCGGACTCCTCGGGCTGGGCGATGGCCCGGTTGCCGAGGACCATCGCGCACACGATGAACATGATCGGGACGAGCAGCTGGTAGACGACGGTCTGGAGGTAGCCGGCGCCGGTGGCGACGTCCTCCATGCCGCCCATGATGTCGCGCAGCGCGCCCGGCGACTTGGCCAGCGCCTGCTTGCTGAGGGTCTCGGGGTCCTCGCGCAGGCTGGCGTAGATGCTGACGTACATGGTCAGGAACAGGCTGATGCCGACCGACCAGCCGACGAGCGACCTGCGGTACTCGCCCAGGGCTTTGGCGATCATGATGCCTCGCTGTAGTAGGTCAGGAAGATCTCTTCGAGGTCGGGTTCCGAGCTGACGAGGTGCACGACGGTGAAGCCCGCGGCCGCCTTGATCAGCGCGTCGGGGCGGCCGTCGATCGTGCACGCCAGCGCGGCGCCGCGGATGCTGAGCTCGCGCACCCCCGGCAGGTCCGCGAACGCCTCGGGCGGCACCGGCGCGTCGAAGTGCAGCTCCACCCGGCGCACCGCCTTCTCCCGCAGCGCCGAGACGTCCTCCACCGCGACCAGGCGGCCCTCCCGGACGATGCCGACCCGGTCGGAGACCTGCTCCACCTCGGCCAGCACGTGCGAGGACATGAGCACGGTCCGCCCCGACACCCGCACCTCGCGCACCATCGACAGGAACTCCCGCTGCAGCAGCGGGTCGAGGCCGCTGGTCGGCTCGTCCAGGATCAGGAACTCCGGCTCGCGCATGAACGCCTGGATGAGCCCGACCTTTTGCTTGTTGCCCTTGGAGAGCTTGCGCATCGGCACCGACAGGTCGGCGTCGAGCCGCTCGGCCAGTTCCTCGATCCGCTTGGGCGGCACCCCGCCGCGGATCCGGCCCAGGAAGCGCAGGTAGTCGCGGGCCTTCTCGCGGCCCTCCAGGACCAGTTCGCCGGGCAGGTAGCCGATCCTGGCGCGGGCGGCGGGCTCGCGGGAGCCGTGCCCGAGGACCCGGACCGTGCCCCTGGTCGGCCGGATCACGTCGAGGAGCAGGCGGATGGTGGTCGTTTTCCCTGCCCCGTTCGGGCCCAGGTAGCCGAAGACCTCGCCAGGACGGATCTCCAGCGTCAGGTCCTCCAGGCCGCGGCGCGCCCGGTAGTACTTCGTCAGCCCTTCGGCCTCCACGACTGCTGTCATGTCCCGGATGCTCCTCCGTCGCCGGGCTCTTCGTCATCGCATGAGTCCGGCAGTCGCGGAGACTGCTTGGTTTCCGTCTTCCGGCAATAATGTTGCCTTCGTGGAGACGGCATTCGTGCTCGGCGGCGGCGGGCTGCTCGGCGCCCACGAGGTGGGCATGCTCAGGGCGCTCGACGAGGCGGGCGTGCGCCCCGACGTGGTGCTCGGCACCTCGATCGGCGCGCTCAACGGCGCGGTGCTGGCCGCCGACCCCGATCGCGCGGTCGAACGGCTGACCACCCTGTGGTCTTCCGACGTGGTCCGTACGGCTTTCGCCGGCTCGTGGGTCTCGCGGCTGTCCACCCTGGCCAGGACCGGCACCCACCTGCATCCGGCCGGGCCGCTGCGGCGGATGCTGGCGGCCACGCTCGGGGTGGAGCGGATCGAGGATCTGGCGGTGCCGTTCCAGTGTGTGGCGGCGTCGGTGGAGCGGGCGGCGGCACACTGGTTCACCGGCGGGCCGCTGGTGGACGCGGTGCTGGCCTCGTGCGCGGTGCCGGGGTTGCTGCCGCCGGTGGACGTGGGCGGTGAGCACTTCTTCGACGGGGGTCTGGTGCACAGCATTCCGGTCGGGCGGGCCGTACATCTGGGGGCGGAGCGGGTTTTCGTCCTTCATGTCGGACGGATCGAGCGTCCGCTCAGCGCGCCGACGCGGCCGTGGGAGGTGGGGATGGTGGCCTTCGAGATCGCGCGCCGGCACCGGTTCGCCGAGGAGATGGCGAACCTGCCGCCGGGCGTGGAGGTGCACGTGTTGCCGGCGGGGGCGCCGGAGCCGGTCTCTCCGCTCCGCTATCGGGACGCTTCGCTTATTTCGGCTTATGTCGAGCGGGCTTATGAGGCTTCTTCCCGATATTTGGCTTCAAGAGGAGGATGAGGGCGTGCCCCCACGCATCCTGCGGCGCCTCATCCTCGCTCCCCTGGTCATCGTGCTGACCGTGGTGGTCGTCGTCACGCTGCCGTTCTGGCTGCTGGTGGTGGCGGTGGCCTCGCTGCGCCTGCCGCCGCCGCAACGGCGCGGGGTGCGGCTCATCTGGTTCGCGGCGGCGTGGCTGGTGCTGGAGTGCGGCGCGCTGCTGGCCTGCTTCGCGCTGTGGGTCGCCGCGGGCTTCGGCGGGCGGCTGCGCAGGGACGAGTTCCAGACGCGCCACTACTCGCTGATCAAATGGTTTCTCGCCCGCGTGTACGGCACCGCCGAACGCGTCTTCCGCCTGAGTGTCACCATCGCCGAACCCCCGATGACCGAACAAGAACAGGCCGCCCGGCTGACCCGCCCGGTCATCGTGCTCTCCCGCCACGCGGGCCCCGGCGACAGCTTCCTGCTGGTCTACCACCTGCTGGCGTTGTACCGGCGCAAACCGCGCATCGTCATGAAGGCGGCCCTGCAGTACGACCCCTCGCTGGACGTCCTCGTCAACCGCCTGCCCAACGCGTTCGTCCCGCGCCGGGTGACCGAGAGCGGCATCCTCGACGAGATCACCCGCCTGTCCTCGACCATGGAGGACCACGACGCCCTGGTCATCTTCCCGGAAGGCGGCAACTTCACCCCGCGCCGCCGGCGGCTGGCCATCCGCCGCCTGGAGGAGAAGGGCCTGGCCGCCGAGGCCGAGCGGGCGCGCGGCCTCGACCACCTGCTGCCGCCCCGGCCTGGCGGGGCGATCGCCGCCATCGAGGCCTGCCCGTCGGCCGACGTCATCTTCGTCGCCCACACCGGCCTCGACGACCTCGTCACCGTCGGCGACATCTGGCGCCGGCTCCCCCTGGAGGCGAAGATCACCGCCCAGTGGTGGCGGGTGCCGGCCGCGGAGATCCCGCGCGAACGCGAGGACCGCATCCGCTGGCTCTACGACCAGTGGGAGACCATCGACGACTGGATCGCCGCCCAGAAGGTGGCCGGCTAGGACCTGCGGGCCCGGTTGTTGGCGATCAGCTCGTGGTGGCGCACGACTTCGGCGATGATGAAATTGAGAAAGCGTTCCGCGAATACCGGGTCGAGTTTCGATTGTTCGGCCAAGCTGCGCAACCGCGTAATCTGGCGCTTCTCGCGCTCGGGATCGGCGGGCGGCAGGCTGTATTCCGCCTTCAGTTTCCCGACTTCCTGCGTGCATTTGAACCGCTCCGCGAGCAGGTGCACCAGGGCGGCGTCGAGATTGTCGATACTGTCACGGAGCCGCTGCAGCTCCTTTTGCACGAATTCCCGGTCACCGTCCATCAACAATTCCTCATTCCCTGCTGGTGAAATCCCAATTCAGGGAGCTTACTACCATGTCCGTATGAGCACGCACGGCTTCACCCTCGCCGCCGAGGGCCCCTTCGACTTCGCCGAGTCCCTGCGCTTCGTCGAGGACTGGCCGGCCACCAGCACGCTCGCGCCCAGCGACGGCACGGCCCTGCGCTTCGCCTACAACACGGAGTCCGACTGGCGGCCCATCGGCGTGACCGTGCGCGCGGCGCCCGGCGGCGTCGCGGTGGAGACCACCCGCCCGGCGGGCCCGGCGATCCGCGCCGAGATCGCCCGCATCCTCTCCCTCGACGTCGACGGCACCGGCTTCGCCGCGCTGGCCGCCGCCGACCCGGTGCTCGGCGACGTCCTGCGCCTGCGTCCCGGACTACGGCCGGTGTGCTTCTGGAGCCCGTGGGAGGCGGCGTGCTGGGCGGTGATCGTGCAGCGCTCCTCGATGCACGTCGCCGCGCGCATCAAACAGCGCATCGCCGAGCGGTACGGCGCCACCCTCGACGTCGACGGCCACCCCTTCGTGGCCTTCCCTCCCCCGATCTCCCTGGTGGAGGCCGGCGGGCTCGGCCTGCCCGCACGCAAGGAGGAGTGGATCCACGACCTGGCCAGGGCCGCGCTCGACGGCGTCCTCACCACCGAGCACCTGCGCGGCCTGCCGCCGTCCGAGGCGCTGGCGGAACTGCGCGCGCTGCCCGGCGTCGGGCCGTTCACGGCCGGGCTCATCCTGATCCGCGGCGCGGGCGCGCCGGACGCCTTCCCGGGTGACGAGCCCCGGTTGTTCGCGATCCTGCGCGAGGCGTACGGCCTGCCGGAGGACGCCCCGCCCACCGCCTACCGGAAGATCGCCGACTCGTGGCGCCCCTACCGGTCATGGGCCTCCTTCCACTTCCGCGCCACCGGATATCAGGTGCGCCGGCCGTAGGAAGACTCGTACGCTGGCGCCCCATGGACCATTTCCTGAACGTCGTGGACGTCGAGGCGACCTGCTGGCCCGGCTCCCCGCCGCCGGGCATGGTCAGCGAGATCATCGAGATCGGCCTGACCGTCGTGGACCTGGCCGCCGGCGAGCGCCTGTCGCGGCACGGCATCGTGGTGAAGCCCGCCCGCTCCACGGTCAGCCCGTTCTGCACGGAGCTGACCGGTCTCACCGAGGACGAGGTCGGGCGCGGCGTGCCGTTCGCCGAGGCCTGCCGGATCCTGGCCGCCGACCACAAGGCGGGCTCGCGCCCCTGGGCGAGCTGGGGCGACTACGACCGCAAGCAGTTCACCCGTCAGTGCGCGGCCACCGGCACCCGCTACCCCTTCTCCCGCGACCACACCAACGCCAAGCTGCCCTTCACCGCGGCCCACGGGCTGCGCAAACGCCCCGGCATGGCGCAGGCGCTGACCATCGCGGGGCTCCCGCTCGAAGGCCGGCACCACCGGGGCGAGGACGACGCCTGGAACATCGCCGCCCTGATCCTCCACCTGGCGTCTAGGGACGCGTGGTCCCTCCCGGCGGAAGAAGCGGAACGTCGGGCGGACCACGCTCGATGAGGCGCATCATCGCGCCGACGTCCAGATGCTGTTCGACCAGATCGCCCAGCGCGTCCAGGCGCTCCTCGCGCAGCGCGGCGAAGCTGACGTCGGGCGCCGGGACGTAGGCGCGACCGGCGCGCGCGGCCACGTCCGTGAGGAAGGCGCGGCGGAAGTCGTCGTTCTCCAGGGCGCCGTGCCAGGTGGTGCCCCAGACGTCGCCGACGCGGCAGCCGTCCAGGAACGGCTCGCCGCCCTCGACGGCGGCCACGCCGTGGTGAATCTCGTAGGCGCGCACGGGATGGCCGTAGGCCTGGCCGGTGGGGCGGGCGAGCGTCTTCTCCGCCCGGAACGTCACGGTCACCGGAAGTAGCCCGAGCCCCCTGACATGCCCGGCGCCGGACTCCACGCCGTCGTGGATGTCGCGGGCGAGCATCTGGAAGCCGCCGCAGATGCCCAGCACCGGTCCTTTTCTCTCCTGTACGGCACGCGCCAGCCCGTTCTCCCGCAGCCAGGCGAGGTCGGAGACCGTGGCGCGGGAGCCGGGCAGCACCACGAGGTCGGCGTCGTCCAGTTCGGCGGGGTCGGTGACGAAGCGGACGATCACGCCAGGTTCGGCGGCCAGGGCGTCCAGGTCGGTGAAGTTGGAGATCCTGGGCAGCCTGACCACCGCCACGCGCAGGGTCTGCCTGCCGTGCGGGCCGCGGGTGACGACGCGGCGGTTGTCCAGGGCCAGGGAGTCCTCGACGTCGAGCCAGAGCCCGTCGAGCCAGGGCAGCACGCCGTAGACGGGGCGTCCGGTCAGGTCGTGGAGGGTGTCGAGTCCGGGTTGGAGGAGTTCGACCGCGCCGCGGAACTTGTTGACGATAAATCCGGAAATATGGGCTTGGTCGGCGGCGTCCAGCAGCGCCACCGTCCCGTAGAAGGCGGCGAACACCCCGCCCCGGTCGATGTCGCCCACCACCACGACCGGCAGCCCCGCCGCCCTGGCCAGGCCCATGTTGGCGATGTCACCGGCCCGCAGGTTGATCTCGGCCGGGCTGCCCGCCCCTTCGCAGATCACCACGTCGTGGGCGGCGCGCAGCCGTTCCAGCGACTCCAGGGCCTTCTCGCGCAGCATGTCCTTGAGCGCCCCGTACTCCAGCGCGTCCACGTCCGTCAGCGGCCGGCCCATGAGGACCACCTGGCTGCGCCGGTCGCTGCCCGGCTTGAGCAGGATGGGGTTCATGTCCGCGACGGGCTCCAGCCGCGCCGCCCTCGCCTGAACCTCCTGCGCCCGCCCGATCTCCGCGCCCCCGGCGGTGACGAAGGAGTTCAGGGACATGTTCTGCGCCTTGAACGGCGCCACCTTCACCCCTTGGCGCACCAGCCACCGGCAGATGCCCGCGGTCACCACGCTCTTGCCCGCGTCCGACGTCGTCCCCGCGACCAGCAACGCACCCTTCACCGCGGCATTTTTTCACACCTGCCCCATTTACAGCGCACTGCCCTTCTAGAACAATATCCTAGAACGTTGCTCTAAGAGAGGTGCCGCATGGTCGGGACGTTCGGATCACCACGAACCGGTGTGATCAACGCACAGGACCGCGCTCCGTACGGCTGGACGCCACTCGTCGTCCTGTTCATCGTCGGCCTGGTCGACCGCATCGAATTCAACCTGCTGTCGGGCGTCCTCCCCCTGGTCCAGGCGGAATGGGGCTTCTCCGACACCGCGGCCGGATCCATCCCCACGGCCGCCGCCCTCGCCGCCGCGGTGGTGGCCCTGCCCGCCGGATACTTCGCCGACCGCTACAACCGCACCCGCATCCTCGCCGTCGTCGTCTTCCTCTGGGCGATCGCCACCCTCGGCTCCGGCCTCGCGACCGGATTCGCCATGTTCTACCTGATGCGCGTCTTCCTGGCCGCTGCCGAGAACATCGACAACCCCGCCGCCGGCAGCCTGCTCGCCGACTGGTATCCCCCGCTCTCGCGCGCCAAGGCGTACGGGCTCACGCGCGTCACCACCTATCTCGGCGGCATCGGAACCCTGCTCGGCGGCGTACTCGGCCAGGCCATGGGCTGGCGCAACGCCTTCCTCGTCATGGTCATCCCGGGCGTGCTCACCGCGATCCTGTGCTGGATGCTGCGCGAGCCCAAACGCGGCGAACTCGACCGGCTGGTCGCGGGCGGCACCACCCCGGCCTCCCCGGCGAAGGCGCCGAAGCAGCCGTTCTGGCCGCAGTTCCGCCTCGTGCTGCGCAATCCGACGCTGATGTTCGTCTGCGTCGGCCTGGCCCTGCTCACGCTCGGCCTGGCCGGGATCTTCTTCTGGCTGCCCACCCTGATGGTGCGCGCGTTCGGCGCCACCCCGGCCACCGCCGGCTCCTACAGCGGCCTGATCACGGTCGCCGGCACGCTCGTCGGCACCCTGGTCGGCGCGTGGCTCGGCCGCAAGTGGCACGGCACGATCAAGGGCGGACGGCTGCTGGCCGGCGGCGGCGGGATCACGATCGGCGCCGCCGTGCTCGCCGCGGCCCTCTCCATGAACTCCCTGCTCGCCATGGCCGCGCTCACCCTGCTGGCCTGCTCGCTCATGTCGATCGCCATCCCGAACATGACCGCCTGCCTCGCCGACGTGGTCGGCGCGGGCTCGCGCGGGCTCGGCTTCGCCGTCCTTCAGGTGTTCACGACCGCGGGCGGCGCGTTCGGCTCGCTGATCGTGGGCATCTTCTCCGACCGGCTGGGCTCCCTGGTCGGCGGCATGTACGTGCTGATCGTGCCCATGGTCGCCGGCGGGCTGATCACGCTGGGCGCGCGGGCCTCGTTCGAGCGGGACGCCAAGAAGGTCCTCGACGAGGCCAGGGACGCATAGCCGCCAGCACCGCCAGCGCGGCGGCCGTGAAACTCACCGCCCTGGTCAGCCGGACCGCGCGCCTGATGTCCCCGACCTCGGGCGCGCGGCCGTCGCCCATGGTCGGACGGTGTTCGGTCCGCCCGCCGTACACGTTGGTGCCGCCGAGCGTCACCCCCAGCGCGCCGGCGAAGGCCGACTCGCACTGTCCCGCGTTCGGGCTCGGGTGCCGATGCCCATCCTTCTTCAGTACGGCCAGCGCCCCCGCCCGATCCGGCCCCACCGCCACGGTGATCAGCCCGGTCACCCGCGCCGGAACATAGTTGGCCACGTCATCCAGCCGCGCTGCCGCCCAGCCGAACCGCTCGTACCTGGGCGAACGATGCCCGATCATCGCATCCAACGTGTTGATCGCCCGATAGGCCAGCAATCCGGGAATCCCCGCCACCGCACCCCAGAACAACGGCGCCACCACCGCGTCCGAGGTGTTCTCGGCCAGCGACTCCACCGTCGCCCTGGCCAGCTCCGGCTCCTCCAGCCCGGACGGGTCGCGCCCGCACAGGTGCGGCAGGCGGCGCCTGGCCCGCTCGACGTCCTTGTCCTCCAGGGCGCCGGCCATGTGGGCGCCTTCGCGGGCCAGCGTCGTACCGCCGAGCACCGCCCAGGTCGCCGCCGCGGTGAGCGCGGTGCGGGCCAGCGGGTGGCGTACCCGTTCCGCCAGCATGCCGACGCCGGCCGCCGCGCCGACGCACAGCGCGACGTGGGCCACGCCGTTTGGGCGGGCGTCGCCGTACAGGCGCTTCTCCAGAGCGGCGGCCGCCCGGCCGAACAACGCGACGGGATGCCCGCGGCGCGGATCCGCGAACACGGCGTCAAGCGCGACACCGAGCGCGATACCGGCAGACCTAGACCAGATGTGCATGAAGTTCATCTTCGTGCACATCAAGCCAGGCGGCCGCCCGGCGGATGCGCTCACCGGCGCCGCCGGCCCACATCGCCGCCCAGGCGCCGCCCTGGTCCGCCCGCTTCCGCATCACGTCGTAGCTGCGGTGGAAGCGGAGCCTGGCCAGGTCGAGCAGGCGGCGCCGGTCTCGGGGCGGCAGGCCGTACGCGTCGCAGAAAAGCCGCAGCCGGGCGCCCACGTCCACGCCCCGCAGGAGCGGATGGCGGTCGAGCGGATCGGCGATGGGCGCCCAGTGCCGCAGCGTGGTGACCACATCGAACAGCCGCGTCGTAGGCCGAGCCTGGTCGAAGTCGATCAGCGCGACGGCGCTGCCACGATGAAAAATCGTGTTCTCCGGCCGTAAGTCACAGTGCCCGATGACTTCCGGCGCCCTGTCATCATTGGACCCCTCGACCCACCCCTGGGCGGAGAACCCTTCGGTGGCGTCATGAAACCCCCGCAACAGCCCGGCAAGACTCCGAAGCCCATCCTCGGCAACGTTGTGCACGGTAATCCCACAACTGCCCGGAATGTAGGTGATGACCTCGCGGTCGAACTCGTCGAACCCCACCACCCGAGGCGCCCCGGCGAACCCCGCGGCCTCAAGATGCCGCAAAAGGGCGTGCACGGCGGGCGTGGACGGGCTTTTCGGACGGCGGACCGTATCCCCGACCCGAACCACCCCGTCCGTCACGTCCCCGCCCCGCAGCGGTGTCTCATGCAGGAGCGTCGCGACCATGCAACGGCATCTTAGACCCCTTTAGACCGATCCCGCCTGGCTTTTTGTGTCGGACCACCGCCCCGGCGCCGCCTGCCCATAACGTGGCCCGTATGGCGATCCTGCTGTCCGTCGTGGCGTTCCTGATGACGCTCCTGGGCGGCCTGGTCGCACACCGCGTCCGCGAACGCCGCAACCTCGTCCTGGGCGCCGCCGCCGGCGTCATGCTAGGCGTGGTGTCCTTCGACCTCCTCCCGGAGGCCCTCTCCCTGGACACCATCCACATACACGGCGTCCCCCTCCCCATGCTCACCTTCGCCGCCGGCTTCCTGGCGGTCCACACAGTGGAACGCGCAGTAGCCATGCACGACACCCACGAAGGCGACTACGCCGCCCACCGCCACGCCCACGCCGGCATGGGCCTGGCAGCGGGCAGCGCATTGGTGATCCACAGCTTCCTGGACGGCGCCGCGATAGGCGCCGCCTTCCAGACAGACACCACCCTCGCCGTGGCAGTGGCGATAGGCGTCATAGCCCACGACTTCACCGACGGCTTCAACACCTACACACTCACCACCCTGTACGGCAACGCCCGCCGCCGAGCCATCACCCTCCTGTGCCTGGACGCCATAGCCCCAGTGGCCGGCGCCACCCTGACCACCCTGCTCCCCATCCCCAAAACCCTGCTAGCTGCATACTTGGGACTCTTCGCCGGCTTCCTCCTATACCTGGCCACCTCCCACATCCTCCCCGAAGCCCACACCCCCCGCCGATCCACCGGCCTCACCCTGGCGGCTACGCTGGCGGGCACGCTGTTCATGTGGGCGGTGATCGGACTCACCGAGTGACACGGGCAAATCGAGTGCGTGACAACTCGCCGGATCATGCACAATAAGGCGGGAGCGCCCTTAGCTCAGCTGGATAGAGCATCGGACTTCTAATCCGACGGTCGCAGGTTCGAATCCTGCAGGGCGCGCACAGACCATGGCGTTGACCTGCGGAAACACATCCCGCCACACCCGTACGGAACATAGTTCTAGGCCATCGGTGCTCGCGCGGTGCTCGCCCGTACCAACCCTGTACACACCATGATCATCATGCCGTCCGACAGCGCACTCAGCGGTTCCCGCGATACGGCGGACGGCCCCGTCCGCCGCAGCTCCGGCGGGACGAAGCCGTCCTGTGCCCCTGTCAGGCACTCCCCCGGCTATGCGCGGAGATGCCGCAGTGTGCCGTGCCCCTCGTCCTCGCCCAGCAGCAGCGCCGCGGTCTTCTCCGCTGCCGCCATCGCCACCTGGGGGAAGACCGAGGTGTAGGTGTCGGCGGTGAACGCGCTGGAGGTATGCCCCAGCGTCTCCTGGACCACCTTGATCTCCACGCCCGCGGCCAGCATCAACGACGCCGCGCCATGCCATAGATCATGGAGCCGGATCGGTGGTAGCCCTGCCAGGTAGGCCAGCCACAGGAACTGGTCGGACACATGCTGCGGGTGCAGCCGATCGCCATCGGATTGGGTGAATACGAAGCCGGTCCCCTTCCACATCTCGCCCGCCGCGAGTTGTTGTTCGCGTTGACGTCGCTGGTGCCCGCGCAGGATCGTGACCGTTTCGGCGTCCAGGGCGATGGTGCGCATGGAGGCGTCGGTCTTGGGCTTGCCCTCGTGGATGCGCCCGGCCAGCTGCACCAGCTGCCAGGAGATACTCGCGGCCCCGGTATCGAGATCGATGTCTTTCCAGCGCAGCCCGCACGCCTCGCCACGCCGCAGCCCTCGAAGCGTGATCAGCCGATACAAGGCGAACAGCGGATGCCGACCGGCCTCTTCCAGAAACAGCCGGGTCTGCTCCGGTGTCCACACCATCACCGCCGACGGGCGCGGCACCCGGATGTAGGCGTCGATCGGATCCACCCGCCGCCCTCCACGACGCGCCTTCTCCGCGCTGCGGTAATCACGGAAGCCCTGTTCTGGGTGCCGCGCTCCCAGCGCGCCCACGTGCTGAGGGACACGCCGATCTGTTCGGCGGCCCGCTCCTGGGTCAGACCACGCTGCAGCCGCGCCCGGATCAGGCCGGGACGAGACGGCTTGACCAGCCCGGCCTGCTGGGACGAGTTTCGCTGTTCTGGTTGGTGGGTCACCACGCCACGCTCCCTCAGCATTTAGGGGACCACACAGCATGCGCCGACTCCAACCCCGCCTCCAGCCTGACCGGGAAACGCCCTGCAAACGCCCTATCCGCCTACCGGGCGTCACCTGGGCGTGGTCAACGCCCAGGTGACGCTCTTCCGCCGGGCGTCCGGCAGCGGGTTCCATTGGCGACCGTCACCCGGTGTGACCAAGGCGCGATGGGTGGCCGGAATCCGGCCCAGAAGTCAGGACATCTCCTGGATTCTTCGGGCCAGCGATTCGGGACCGCATGCCGTGCGGGACTGGGAGCTAGCCGAGCCTCGGTCAGGCGCGGGTGCGAAGACCGGTACGGCTCGGCCAGCTCGGGGTGCTGGCCGATCCCTTGAGGAGGACACAGCTGATGTTCGAGAGGTAGCGAGGCGATGATGGTGATCTACTCCTTTCCACCCACCCAACAACTTCAGCCGGTCGGCATCCTGCACCTGGCGCGCAGCGACCGGGCCCCGTATCTGGCCCGGGAGGCTGTCAGCGCGTGGCTGGGGCCCGGCCATCCAGCTCGAGATCGCGGTGCTGGCGGCCTCGGAGCTGGTCACCAACTCCGTGCGGTACGCCGACACCAGCCGCACCTGCGGGAACGACGAGGGCGATGGTGATGGTGAAGGCGGTCAGTGTTCGATCACGCTCAAGCTGTGTCAGGGCGCCGACTATCTGCGGCTGGGCGTCACCGACCCCGGCTCGTCCTGCTCCAAGCCGTCCGCGATCCCGCTGCAGGCGCCGAGCCTGAGCGCCGAGCGTGGCCGGGGGCTGGCGATCGTGCAGGCGCTGTCGCGCAACCGGTGGGGCAGCTTCCGGCTGCCGTCCACTGGTGGGCGCGTGGTGTGGTGCCACCTCAACCTCGACCCGACCCCGGCCCAGATCGAGGAGCTGTTTCTCGCCCCGGTGTAGCCAGCCGACCTCGCAACCCCTCACCTCCAGACTCGTGCTGGCCGATCGAGAAAGGGCGGAGAACCGTCGTGCGCCGTCATCACCTGTTCATGCTCGTCCCGGTGCTCATCACGGCCGGGTTCGTCGGCTGGATCACCGCCGCGCCCGGCAGTACCCCGATGCCGGTGAAGGTGGCGGTGCTCATCGGCGGGCCGAGCCTGTTCGCAGGGGTCGTGCTCGGGCGCCGCTGGCGGCTGCGTCGCAAGGCACTCAACAGCCGTTCGCTGTTCGGCCCCTGACCCAGCCCTTCTTTCGTTTCGTGAACTGGAGTTCGTCGTATCCCGTCGTCATCTGATCAACGGGC
This sequence comes from Nonomuraea endophytica, assembly GCF_014203235.1. Classification (GTDB taxonomy): domain Bacteria; phylum Actinomycetota; class Actinomycetes; order Streptosporangiales; family Streptosporangiaceae; genus Nonomuraea; species Nonomuraea endophytica. Next base: position 145,937 of record NZ_JACHIN010000002.1, read on the forward strand.
TGCTGGTGGCCTTCACCGCCGCTTTCGCGGTCTTCTCCGTGGTGGCTCCGGCCGGGGTGGTCCGTCCGGTGGCGCTGACCGTGCTCGGACTGATCGTGGCCTGGGTTGTCGCGGTGGTGGTGTGGGCTGGTTACGTCGTGTGGCGGCGTCGCAAGCAGAACCAGCCGTCCGCCTGAAGCTGTCATCCCCGCGCCCCGCTACAGCCGCCGTACGCGGCTGCCTGCCCCTTCCCCCTTCTCCTGACCGTTCTCGGAGTCGACCATGTCCGATCCTGTTCCTTCGGTGATAGCCGACCAGGCCGCCCTCTACCTGACCGACCTGCAGCACGCGTTGCAGGCGCGGGGCTTACTCGCCCGGGTGCTGACCGATGCGGGGCGGCTGCCGCGCCTGCGGGTGATCAACCCCGACGCCACCTCCCTGGCCGAGGTGGTGTCGGCTTCGCCGCGGTAGGGTGAGTGGTTGTTCTGGTGGTCGTGGGCAGTGCCGATTGTCGAGGTCGCCCATCCGGACCGGGCGGCCGAATGTGTGGGCCGGGTGCTGGCGGTAGCGGCCCCGGACACCGTCTGACCGGCACGCGACCACGCCGACCGGGGCCGGTTGCTGTCGTTCCCGTGTCGCGGCCCTGTCGTCGCCGTCAGCGGCCGGGGAACGGCGGCCACAAGCCCTGTCACTACGGTGATCCGTCCGCGTGGGGCGGGGGCCGTGGGTGGCAGCGCCCTCACCGCACCCTTTTCGGATCGGGGTGTTTCTGGCGGTGGCATCCCGGCCGGGGGCCGGGGGCGGGTGAGGGCTCCCCGTAGTGGCTTCTCGGATGGGTGCCGGGTGGTGGTCGACCGTGACCGGTGCCTGTCCGAGTCCGAGGTGACCGCGTGGTGTGGGATCACGTGGTCGCCTGTGGTGGCTGGCTCGGCAAGGCGGTCAGCCACCCGCTTGTGCGGCGATTCGCGTGGGTCCCCCGCTCGCGTAGATCGCCGCCTGAGGGGGCGGTCTCTCAGCTGGGAGGGAACCATCGCGAACGCAGACTCCGCGATGGGAGGGACCGCCCCCTTCTCCAGACGTGCACAAAGGAAATGGGAAGGCTTCTCGCGAGCGATGCGGCCGGGCGGACGTGCAGGCCCGCCCGGCAGCACTCCCGAGAGTGGGTGACCGCGAGCGCCTCAGGCAACCGCGGACGCGGTCACCCTTGGGGTGGCGGACCGGATACCCGAGGAGGTCCGGCCAGTCACCCTCCGGGGATGACCGGGCGGTTCCCCTTCCGCCCGGTCATCTGGTGGGCGCCCCCTTGTGCTGGTGCGGAGCGCGGCAACTCTTGGGGCTGCGGGGCAAAGGGGGCCGCCCATCCTTGAGAACGTCATGAACGTCCGGTAGCGGCACGCTCCAGTCATCGCGGGTGCCGCTACCGGACCCGGACCCCTCTGGTGGGCGGTTGTGCGCTGGCAGCCGTGTTCGCCGGGGGAGGGGAGGTGGCTGCTCGGGCTTTGGCCCGGTGGAGTGCAGTCACCTGGCTGACCGGTGTGGAACCCGGTCGGCCAATGCTGATGGTCTGGTGCAGCCACCGACTCACCAGACTGTGGCGGGCGGCTCCAGCAGCGTCACACATGCGGGGGAATCCGGGCCCGCGACACAGCAACTGGAGCCGCCCACCCTCCTGGACGCCACCGAAACGTCCGGCAGCCGTAGCACTGCCTCCCCTGTTGCGTGTTGCTGCCAGGCCAGGGGAGACGTGAGGCCGGAGTCCACTATAGTGACGCAACGTCACATCTATCCCTTATGTGGCATTTCATCACTTTTGGCATATTTATCCTGTGCCTGCATCGCGAAAGTGTGTACGTGAATCCAACGCTCCACCTGGCGTCCCTGAGAAAACTCGGGCTCGTCATCGGCACGACCCTCTTGTCCATCGTCGCGGCGCTCGGGCCCGGCCTGCAGTACGTCCCCGCGCAGGCGGCGACGGCCGGTAACGGCCAGTTCAAGCAACTGTGGGAGACAGTCCTGCTGGATACCCGCTCGGGCTCCGGCACGCCCACCGGCGCTTCGGCGCAGATCCCGGCCGAGGGCAGCCTCACCTTCCGCACCACGGGCAAGGCGGGAATCCCGGCCTCGTCCGTCGCGGCGGTGTCGCTGAAGTTCATCGTGCACAGCCCCGCGGCGGGCGGCTGGCTGGAGGCCTATCCGGCAGGTGAGTCCGCACCTCATGTCTCCTCTCTCACCTGGGCTCCCGGGGAGTCGACCGCCGGCGCGGACTTCACCCGCGTCAGCGACAGCGGAACCATCACCATCGTCAACCACGGCACTGGTCCGATCCACCTCACCGCCAGCACCAACGGCTACTTCCAGGACGCCGCCGGCGCAGGAGACAAGACCGGATACGTGCCTGTCGAATCAGCTGTCGTCTACGACACCCGTAGCGGAACAGGCACACCCGCGCGTACCACGCCTATCCCCGCCAACAGCGAAGTCTCATTCCAAGTGCTGGGCCGGGCCGGCATCCCCGCCGACGCCAACTCCGCGGCAGCCGTGGCGTTCAACGTCGTCGCCTCTCAGCAGACCGCCGGCGGCTCGATCAGCCTCCGCAACAGTGGCGTGCCAGGCGGCGGCAACCCGATCTTGTCGTACATCGCCGGCGAGGCCAACTCCGCCTTCACCATCGCCCAGAGCGCGGCCAGCGGTACCTTTATCGTCCGCAACAACGGAAGCGGCACCGTCCACGTGTCGGTCTCCGTTCGCGGCTACTTCGACTTCGCCAACAGCGCGACAGCCGGCAGGTTCATGCCGACCCACCCCCAGGTGATCGTGGAAACCCTCGAGGGCACCGGCGTGAACGGCGATCAGACTCCCATCCCCGCAGGTGGCTCCATCACCATCTCCACCGCCGCCTACACCGGCCAGCCGAGTAACAACCTGGTCGCCGTTGCCCTGTCCATCAATGTACGCGGGCCGATGGGCGACGGATACGTCTCGGTCTACCGCCCGGGCAGGAACGACCCCAAGGTCCCCACGGTGTACTTCAGCGCAGGCGAAAGCAACGTCGGCTTCGAGACCATCGCGCCGGATGACAGCGGCCGGGTGAGCGTCGCCAACCACAGCACCGGTACCATCCACCTGCAAATCACCGGCCGCGGCTACTTCGTGAAGAGCACTGGCGAGGAAGGCACGGCCATCCCCGCCGAAGCCCGGCAGGCACTCGACAGCATCAAGGCCGCCAACGGGGAAGTCAGCCAGGACAACCGTGAGACCCTGCTGCGCTACCCCGTGATCGGCGGCAAGGTTCTTGACCCCTCACAGGTAGAGGAAGGCTTCGAGGACTCACCCGAGACCGAAGAAGAAGTACCGGTCGAGGAGTTCCCCGAGTTGGAAGGCACCATGGCCGCCAAGGCGAAGGTCAAGGCCACCTGCAAGATCACCAATCGCTACCAGGTCCACCACACCGTCACCCGCACGGTCGGCTGGAAATACCACACGCGGGTCAAGTGGTGCTACACCAAGTCCGGAGTCACCTCAGTGCCCGAACGCTCCCACTTCTTCAGCAGCGTCCTGTCGACCTTCAAGGAGGAAGCCAAGAGCGGCTTCATCAAGACCTACAACGTCTCGGGTACGACCAGAGAGGTGCACTCTCAGAAGACCATCGAGAACTGCCTGCTCAAGTATGGTTGTGTCGGTACGTGGATGCCCTGGAACCGGGTAAAGGTCAACAACAAGGGCACCGTCAGCTTCAGCAGCGGAACGTGAGCCCATGCGTCCAACCTTCAAAGCAACCCTGATCGGCATCGGCGTCTTCGTGATCTTGCTACTCCTCACCCAACTCGGCGGAGGCTTCGGACCACTTGAGGTCGGCATCGCCGCGGTGATAGCCATCGCGACCACGCTCATCATCAGCCGCATCACCCGCAGCTCACGATAGAGCAACCGCGCGAACGGGAGACGATCACTAGACGGTCGTCTCCCGTTCCTGCCAGACCGCCCCCTACCCCCAGCGGCGGGCGAATCGCCTTGGAGACTGCGCCTGCCGAAAATTGTGTCCGTGCAGGTCAAGCCGCGTGTGAGTATGCGTGGAGAATACCGCCGAGTCGATCGCGTCGGCGGATGTTCGGATCGAGGTTGCGCGCCGGTTTGGTGATCGGGTCGGGTGCGGCGCGGAGCGGGGCGGCTTGGTCGAGGGCTTGATGAGCGCGATGCTCGTTGTAGAAACGTTCATACTCGCCCAGGGCGTAGCGCAGGTGGCGTTCATTCCAGAGCAGGCAGCGGTCCAGGAGTTCGCGGCGGCAGCTCTGCACCCACCGCTCCATGATGGAGTTCATCCGCGGCATCCGGATGCCGGTGAGCACGGTCTGGATACCGGCTTCGGCGAGGATCTCATCCATGAGAGCGGGGAACTTGCCGTCACGGTCGCGAATCAGGAACCGGACCCGGCAACCCGCATCCTCCAGATCCATGACGAGATTCCTGATCGCCTGGGTCACCCAAGCCGCGGTGGGATGAGTGGTGGTGCCGAGCACGCGGATGCGCCGGGTGGCGTGCTCGATGACTGCGAGGATGTAGAGGCGCTGTCCGCTCAAGGTGACGGTCTCGATGAAGTCGCAGGCCAGAAGTGCGTCGGCTTGCGATCGCAGGAAGTCGGCCCAGGTGGTGGCTGTTCGTCCGGGTGCTGGGTCAATGCCTTCCTGTCGGAGAATCTCCCAGACGATGGACGCGGCGGCTTTGACGCCGAGTGTGGTGAGCTCGCCGTGGACCCGCCGATAGCCCCAGGACGGGTTCTCGCGGACCAGGCGCAGGATGAGCAGGCGGATGGAGCGGACGGTTGGCGGGCGCCCACGACGTTTCGACCGGCAGGTCCGGGCATGCTGCTGCATCACGATCTCGCGGTGCCAGCGCAGGATGGTGTCCGGGCGGACAACAAGCCGCAACCGGCGCAGGACAGCTCGGGGCAGGGAGGTCAAGAGCGCCGCCAGAAAGAGGCGGTCTTCGGGGGTGAAGCTCACCCGTACATCGGCACCGAGCTGCCGCTGCAGGACCATGACCTGATGACGCAAGGCGAGAATCTCGGCGTCCTTGTCACAATCGCTCACCGACAGTAGCCGCAATGCGGCGAACGCGTTCGTGACGGTCAGATAGGCCAGGCGAAGAAGCACGAACGATCATCATGCCGCACCCAGTTCCCTCCCCGGACAAATGGAGACGCCCTGCCATTCTGAGCTCCGCACGGCCATGACCTGGCCGGACGGCATTATCGGCAGGCGCAATGTGGCCGAGGTCGTCCACGACCAGTTCGTCGACGCGTTCGTCGCGCGCACCAAGAACCTCAAGGTAGGCGCCCATACGACTACAGCCGCGACGTCGGCAGCCTCACCATGGCCTCCCAACTGGCCACCGTCACCGCGCACGTCGACGACGCCGTCGCCAAGGGGGCGACCGTTCTGGCGGGCGGCAAGGCGCGGCCGGACCTGGGGCCGCTGTTCTACGAACCGACCATCCTCCTCGACGTCACCCCCGACATGACGCTGCACGCGCACGAGACCTTCGGCCCCGTCGTGTCGGTCTACTCCTTCCACGACGTCGAGGAGGCGATCGCGCGGGCCAACGCCACGCCGTACGGCCTCAACGCCAGCGTCTGGTCCCGCAACGGGGCCCGAGGGCGGGCCGTGGCCGCCCGCGTGCACGCCGGCACCGTCAACGTCAACGAGGCTTACGCCGCCGCGTGGGGCAGCATCGACGCGCCGATGGGCGGCAAGGGCGACTCAGGACTCGGACGCCGCCACGGCGCCGACGGAATCCTCAAGTACACCGAGCCGCAAACCGTCGCCCACCAGCGCGTCCAGGGGTTCACCCCGCCGGCTCGCATCTCGCCCGACACCTGGGCCGCCCTCCTGACCGGCGCGCTGAAGATCCTGAAGGCAACCGGCGTCCGCTGAGGAATCAACGGCCGACCGGTTGCTGTCCCGATCGAGCCACGTCGTCAACACGGAGCCGGGCCGTCACCACAGAGGCTCGGCCTACCGCTGCGCGGCAGTGCCGCATCGGCTCACCGGGCCGGGCAGGCCCTCGACGCAGGCGGCCCGGCGAATGCGCGCCTTGTGGAGGGACCGGCGATCAGCTCACCAACATCATGGCAATCGACCCGGAGCGATGATGCGGGTGTTGCCGGAACCTGCCGACACCCGTTGACGCTGAGATTGCTGGAAGCGGCGACCGGCGGCGGCCTTGAGCGCGTCATCCTCCCGATCGGCCTCGCCTATGTTGACACTGCACACAACGCTTCCTTAATGTGTGGGGTGCATACATTGTGTGCTGTCCGACGAACCGGAAACGGGATTCCCGTGCCCGGCGACCTGCTGGCGCCGCTGGCGCGGCATTCCGGGCTCACGCCGCGCGATCGGGTGGCGGGGGCGCTGGAAGAGGGCCGGGTCGGCAGCAAGCTGGCGCCCGGCGGACGATCGCCGGCACCGCCGAAGCCGACCGATCTCCCGCCTGTCGGCTTCGAAGCGCACGACGCACTCCAGCCATCACGCTTCTCGGGCTGACGGGCACGCGCTCGGCCGTCTGTCGAGCGGCGGCGATGAATGCACCGCCACGGCAGGGCGGCCGGATGGATGCCCCGATGTCGGTGGCCGGCCCCTTGCGCGAGTCGGCGCCGCTGTCCGGCTCTCGGGCGCGGCGGCTTTCGTCACGCCGCTCTCAGACCCGGCTCGACCAGGCCCGCTCCATCCGTGAGACCAAGGACCTGAAAGGTAGCCACTGATGAAAGCTGCTGTGATCCGCGAGAACGGCGGTCCGGAGGTACTCCGCTACGAGGACGTCCCCGATCCGGATTGTCCTGCAGGCTCGGTCGTGGTTGACGCCGCCGCGATCAGCATTGAGGGCGGCGATCTGCTGGCCCGCGCCCAGGGCGCGCTGTCGGAGGTACCGCACGTCGTCGGCTACCTGAGCGCTGGAACCGTCAGCGCGACCGCCCCCGATGTGACCGGGCTCCGTGTCGGGGACCGCGTGGTCGCGCTGGGGCTCGACGGCTCGCACGCCACCAGGAGGGCCACTCCCGCGGCCTTCACCTGGAAGATCCCCGAAGGGCTGGACGAGGCCCGCGCCGCGTGCGTGCCGGTCGCGTTCGGGACCGCGTACGAGTGCCTGTTCACGGCCGGCGGTCTCACAGCAGGGCAGACCGTGCTGATCCACGCCGGTGCCGGCGGCCTGGGCATGGCGGTGATTCAGCTCGCCAAGCAGGCTGGCGCGACCGTGATCGCGACCGCTTCCAGCCGCGGGAAGCTGGAACGCCTGAAGCACCTGGGAATGGACCACGGGATCGACTACACGGCCGACAGTTTCGTCGCGCAAGTCAAGGAATTGACCTCGTCGCGGGGCGCGGATGTCATCGTCGACTCGATCGGCGGCCGGAACCTCATCGACAGCGTCTCCGCCCTCGCCTACCGGGGGACCCTGGTCAGCGTCGGGTTGGCGGCGCGTGCCGGATCGTCCATCGAAGCCCAGTCGCTGTGGGCGCAGAACGCGTCGTTGCGCGGCGTCTATCTCGGCGCTTCCCTGTTCGCCGAGTACGCCCGGGTCCATGCGCTGATCGGCGACCTACTGGCCCGGGTTGCCGACGGCGGACTCCGGGTTGAAATCGACAGCACGTGTCCTCTGGCCGACGCCGGGGCGGCCCACGCTTACGCCGAGAGCCGCAAGGCGTTCGGCCGGGTGGTCATCACGCCGTGACCCCGTAGGGCCGCATACCTCCCCGCCTGCGGGCCGCACCTCGGCGCGTGCCGGGCGCGAGCGGGTCAAGCGGTTCATCGTCACTTCCCTTGGTGTGGTGAAGATGGTGTCAGATGAGCGCCCATGGCACCCGGTCCGGTCAACACCATCTACGTGGCTCGCTCCACCTGGCCCCGACGTTGTTGACCAGCCTGTGCAGGCCCCGCTCTCGCGACGGTTCTGAGGGGGCCGGGGGCGCGGCAATGCGTCCCTGCTACCCGCCGAGTTCAGGGCCGATTACGCGGGCCGGCTCGCTGCGGCGGTGCCCCGTGACGCGGGCAGCCAGGCGCGGTAGCGGCGCAGCGCCTGCCGCTGCCGGCGTTGCTCGGAAAGCAGGGCGTACGCGGGGTGGGCGCCGGGCTTGGGGTCGCTTCCGCGGGCGATGCGGCGCATCTGGTAGCGGACTTGGGCCATGCTGGCGGCCGAGGCGAGGGCCTTGTCGGACCAGGTCACCGGCCGCAGCTGCCGCTCAGCCTCGTGGCGGTGCCTCCAGCGGTCAGGCAGGTCCGGGGTGACGGCGAGGGCGGTGCCCATCCCGATGAGCGCAACGCCGCTGTCGAGGACCTTCTCGGCGGTGTCGCGCCGGGTGATGCCGCCGGTGAGCATCAGCGGGAGGGGGCTGGTTGTGACCAGATCTGTGGCCAGGTCCAGGAAATAGGCCTCGCGGGCCTGGGTGTGCGCATCGGCGGGGCGGCCGGTCATCGCCGGGCTCTCGTAGCTGCCACCCGACAGTTCGACCAGGTCGACGCCGAGCGGCTGGAGCATCGCGATCACCTGTCGTGCGTCGTCGGTGTCGAATCCGCCGCGCTGGAAGTCGGCGGAGTTGAGCTTCACCGCGACCGCGAAGGAGGGTGAGACGGCGGCGCGGACGACGCGGACGACGTCAAGCAGCATCCGGGCCCGGTTCTCCAGCGGCCCGGCCCACGCGTCGGTGCGCTGGTTGACCAGGGGTGACAGGAACTGCGACAGCAGATAGCCGTGCGCGGCGTGGATCTCCACACCGTCGAACCCGGCCAGTTCAGCGCGTTGGGCCGTGACCGCGAACCGGGTCACGGTGTCCTCGATCTGCCCGGGAGTCATGGCGACGGGGCGGCCGAAGCGGCTGCTGTGCCGGCCCAGGTCGACGCCCACGGCGGATGGGCCCCACACGACGCCGGGCATGTCGGCCTGGATCTGGCGGCCGGGGTGGTTGATCTGCATCCACATCGCCGCGCCGCCGGCCTTGCCGGCCTTGGCCCATTCGGTGAACGGCTTCAGCGGCGCGGCCTGGTCGAGCGCCACACCGGCGGGACCGGTCAGCGCCTCGGCGTGGACCATGACGTTGCCAGTAATGAGCAGTCCGGCGCCGCCGGCGGCCCAGCGGCGGTACAGGGCCATCAGCTGCCGGTCGGGCAGCTGGCCGTCGCCGGCCATGTTCTCCTCCATGGCGGCCTTGGCGATCCTGTTGCCCAGCACCTGCCCGGAGCGCAGGGCCAACGGCGAGAACAGCTCGCTGGTCATCGGCATCCGAGTTCCCCTTTCCTAGCCCCATCAAGTAATGTTTGCAGTGCACACATTATCTAGTGAAATGTAAGCGCTGCAAACATCGGGGAGTGTGTCCTGTGTCGCAATCCAGTGCCTCGTACCACCACGGGGATCTACGCGCCGCCTGTCTGCGCGCCGCACGGGAACTGCTTGAGGAGGACGGCAGCGCGGGGCTGTCGCTGCGGGCGGTGGCGCGGCGAGCCGGCGTGTCGCCGACGGCCCCTTACCGCCACTTCCCCGAGCGCGACGCCCTCGTCTCCGCGGTCGCCGCGCAGGGCTACCGGGAACTCGCCGGGCACCTGGCCGCCGCGCATCCCTCACCGACGACGCTCGACGACCTCGCCGCGGTCGCGCTCGCCTACGTCCGTTTCGCGCTCGATCATCCGGCGCTGTTTCGGGCGATGTTCGCCGAGCCCTGCGATCCGAACAGCGAGGAGCGGGTCGCGGCGACCGCCGCCATCTCGGAATATGTACGCGGCATCGTCGGCAAGGCGTTCCCCGGCGCGGATCCCGACGCGCTCTGGGCCCCGGTGTGGGCGCTGGTCCACGGCCTGGCTTTTCTGCACCTCGACGGCAAGCTCGACTCTTCCACCCCCGACGTGGTCGCCCATCAGGTCCACGCCGCCGTCCACGCGCTGCTCACCGCCTCCTCGGCGATGCCGCATGCGGCAGACGCATAGCCCGCGACCGGCGCCCGGCCGGCAGCGACGTGGCAGCCGCACGGCACCGCCGCCGCCCCGCCGACGGGTGGCAGATGACGCCCGACACCGGCGACGTCCGCGCGATCCCCTCGATCGGGGTCACGCAGCCTGGAGGGCGCAATGCCGTACGGCCCATCGGCGGAACAACCCATCGGGCCCATGCGACGGGATGAGAGGACAGGGGCGATGACCAAGGTGCTTTTCGTGGTCTCGGCGGCGGATCGCTGGACGCTGCGTGACGGGAGGGTGCACCCATCGGGCTACTGGGCCGAGGAGGTGGCAGTACCCCACCGGATCTTCCGTGCCGCCGAAGGGACATCACCATCGCCACCCCCGAGGGGGTGGCCCCCACCCTCGACAAACTCAGCCTCGGCATCGCCGGCGGCACGCCCTGAAAGCGTCGGGCGATCAGCCGCTACCTCGACTCATCCGCGAACAACTCGGCCGTCCCCGCCGGCTCTGCGACGTCGACGAGAGGGACTACGACCTCGTCTTCTACCCGGGCGGGCACGGCCCGATGGAGGATCTCGCCCATGACGAGACCTCGGGCGCGCTCCTGACCCGCCGCCTGAACTCCGGCAAACCCCTCGCGCTGCTGTGCCACGCACCGGCCGCCACGCTCGCGGCCAAGAGTCCCGACGGCAGTTGGCCCTTCGCCGGCTACCACATGACCGGGCTGTCCAATACCGAGGAGCGCCTCAACCGCTTCGCCCGCGACGCCAGGTAGCTGCTCGAAGACCGTCTGCGCGAAAACGGCGCCGACTACGTCAAGGCGACCTTGCCCCTGCGCCCCTTCGTCGTCTCCGACCGCAATCTCCACACCGGCCAGAACCCGCAGTCCTCCGAACGACTCGCCACTCAGCTCGTCGAACAACTCACCCCACGCGCGGACTGACCGACGGCAAGGCGGACGCCGCCACCCCATGTTGACAGTGCATACTTCAACAACCTAATGTAAGCGCTGCATACATTGCGCTTCCCGGCGACGCCAGCTTCAGGGCCAGACCCCCGCCATTCGTGATCATGACTTGGTCTTCCCCGGCCTCGCGCCTGTTCGCCCAGGTACGGCGGGCCGTGCTTGCCTCAACCGGGAGCGCCCATCATCCGGCATCGGAACGGAGTGTCATGAAAGCTGTATTGATCAGGGAACCCGGTGGCCCCGAGGTCCTGGAGTGGACCGAGGTCGAAGACCCCCAGCCCGCCGACGGCGAGGTCGTCATCGACGTGGCGGCCAGCGCCCTGAACCGGGCCGACCTCATGCAGCGCATGGGCCTCTACCCGCTGCCGCCGGGCACCTCGCCGTATCCGGGGCTGGAGGTCTCCGGCCGCATCAGCGCCGTCGGCCAGGGCGTCACCGGCTGGCAGGTGGGCGACGAGGTCTGCGCGCTGCTGACCGGAGGCGGCTATGCGCAGAAGGTCGCCGTCCCCGCGGGGCAGCTGCTCACCGTGCCCAAGGGGATCAGCCTGGTCGAGGCGGCGGCCCTGCCGGAAGCGGTCGCCACGGTGTGGTCCAACATCGTCATAACCGCGCGGCTGCAGGAGGGCGAGAGCTTCCTCGTGCACGGTGGGGCCGGAGGCGTCGGCACCATGGCCATCCAGATCGCCAAGGCACTCCAAGCCCGTGTCATCACCACCGTGGGCAGCCCCGAGAAGGCCGCCCGGGCGCGAGAACTGGGCGCCGACCTGGCCATCGACTATCGTACGCAGGACTTCACCGCGTACGGCCCCTATGACGTGATCCTCGACGTCATCGGCGGTCAGTACCTCGAACGCAACATCCGCTCCCTGGCCGCCGACGGACGCCTGGTCGTCATCGGCCTGCAAAACGGCCTGGAGGCTCAGCTCAACCTGGCCGAGATGGTCTTCAAACGCATCTCCGTGCACGGCACCACCCTGCGGACCCGATCCGCACAGCAGAAGGCCGCCATCATCGCCGAAGTGCGGAGCCAGGTCTGGCCGATGATCGAGAACGGAGCCGTTCAACTCGTCATCGACCAGACCCTGCCCATGGCCGACGCCGCCCAGGCGCACCGACTCATGGAGACCGGCCAGCACCTCGGCAAAATCGTGCTGATCAACGACTGAGCCACCAGACGGCAACCACCGACGTGCGCGAAGGCCGAAGAGAGGGGGGCAACGCAGCGAGACGGAACGCTCGGCACCCACCGGCCACCAAAGATGAGCCAGACTTCCGCCGGGAAGGCATCAACCTCGGCGCTGGCCGGGGGTGGCCCGCACAAGCCGACGATGACTGCAGTCGACCGCTCTCAGAAACGATCCATTCCAGAGCAAGATCAAAAAGAGCCGCGCGGAGATCGCGAAGCCCCGGCTGGGTTCGCAGAACCGCAGTGCGCGCTGCGGTGGTGGGGTCGTGACCGCCTGGCTGGGCCGCAGGACATACCCAGCATCGCCGCGCCCCTGCTGCTGTACCGGCTGGATTGGGAGGCCCAGACCGACGATCGAGGGTGTTGGCCGCGCTGATGGCCGAGCGAGCTGGGGCGGCCATGTCGAGTGATGGGCGGCGGCGCCAAGCCCGGCTCGGCGATGACGGCCGCTATCGCGGACGCCACCCACCAGGCCCTGCTGGACGAGCTGACCAGCATATAGGCACCGGCCGGATCGCTACCGTCGTCGACTTCCAAGAGCGGATCACCACGTACAAGTTCGGCGCACCCGTGTCAGGTGACATCCGATCTGGCCATTGATCATGGACTGGCCTTGTACTGGCCACTTGGCTGGCACAGTCCGCCCCGCAGATCGCGCCATTGAAAGTGGCCATTTTCGGCGAGAGACGCCGGCACTGACGGAGCCGAGTGCCTTGTTACTCAACTTCTGATCAAAGCCGCCGGATCATGGTGTGCCTCCCGCACGTGACCGCAGCCAAGCCAACCGGGCCCCGAGCGCGACCTGGGCCACAGCCAAGAACGCGGATACGGGACGTTGAGCCGCTCACGGTTGGCCTCCTCGTGGACGCCCCGCGGGCGGCGGCCTCACAATGACATCAACAAGCAACCGAGGAGATGGATTGTCCACATATCTCTTGGGCGGGGATCTGCCCGTCGCACGGCTTGGGCTGGGCACGATGCGGCTGACTGGGCCCGGCGTCTGGGGCCCGCCGTCCGACCGGGAAGAAGCGCTGCGTGTGCTGCGACGGGCGGTCGAGCTGGGGGTGAACCTGATCGACACGGCGGACTCCTACGGCCCGTTCGTGAGCGAGGAACTCATCGCCGAGGCGCTGCACCCTTACCCGGAAGATCTGGTTATCGCGACCAAGGGCGGCTTCACCCGCCAGGGCCCCAATGCGTGGGCACCGTTGGGACGTCCGGAATACCTACGCCAGTGTGTCGAGATGAGCCTGCACAGGCTGAAGGTTGAGCGCATCGACCTGTACCAGCTTCACCGGATCGACCCTCAGGTCCCCCTCGCCGACCAGCTCGGTGAACTGGCGGCTCTGCAGAAGGAGGGCAAGATCCGGCACATCGGGCTGTCCGCGGTCGAGGTGGCCGAGATTGAGCAGGCCCGCGTGCTGGCCGAGGTGGTCAGCGTTCAGAACATCTATAACCTCACCAGGCAGCGCCATCGTGACGTGCTCGAATACTGCGCGCGCGAGTCGCTCGCCTTCATCCCCTACTTCCCGCTGCAGGCCGGATCGCTGGCCGGGACCGGTGGTGAACTGGCGGAGCTGGCCAAGGGGTACGGAGCCTCGCCGTCGCAGATCGCGCTGGCCTGGCTCCTGGCCCTGTCGCCGGTCACGCTGCCGATCCCAGGCACCTCACGGACGGCTCACTTGGAGGAGAACCTCGCCGCCACAGGCGTCCGGCTCACCGACGAGGACGTCGCTCACCTCACCCGCCAATGGTCGGACGAACCCTGAGATGCTCGGACCGTCGCTGACCTGCGCTCTGGCCAAATTGCATGGCACAACATGAATCGTCCCGGGTTCGGTGGGGACTTGATCTCTTGAGAGGATCGAGTCCATGCCAGGTAAGTCTCCCTATCCCGCCGAGCTGCGTCGTCGAGCGGTTCGTATGGTCGCCGAGGTGCGGCCGGATTACCCGACCGAGTGGGCCACGCTCAACGCGGTGGCGACCAAACTCGGTATCGGCACCGCGGAGACACTGCCTACCTGGGTCCGCCAGGCCCAGATCGACGAGGGCAGCCGGCCCGGCCGCACCTCAGATGAGTCGGCCGAGTTGAAGCGGCTGCGCCGGGAGAACGCCGAGTTGCGGCGGGCTAACGAGATCTTGAAGGCCGCGTCGGCTTTCTTCGCGTGAATACTCTTTGAGTCATCTCGACGGGTTCGCTCTTTTCTTTGCTGCCCCGGCCCTGCTGGTGGCTTGTCGTGATGTGCGGCCCGTCGGGGTCCGGCCGCCCGGCGTGGCTTGATAGGTGCGTGCGGATCAGCTCGATTTAGGCGTGCCCGCCGGTGGTCTGGACCCAATCCCCTGGTCAGACCGGCCTTAGGAGGCACAGTTGATCGTCATTGGCGTCGATGCCCACAAGCGCACCCACACCCTGGTCGCGGTCGATGAGGTCGGCCGTAAGCTCGGTGAGCGAACCGTTCGGGCGACTCCGGACGGGAACATGGAGGCTGCGACCTGGTCCACCCGCTGGCCGCAGGTGAAGTTCGCGATCGAAGACTGCCGGCATGTGACCCGGCGGCTGGAAGCCGACCTACTCACCGCCGGCTATCAGGTCGTCCGGGTCACCACCCAGCTGATGGCCGGACAGCGTCGCGCGGGCCGTGAGCGCGGCAAATCCGATCCGATCGACGCCCTGGCCGTTGCCCGCGTTGCGCTGCGCGAACCAGATCTGCCTGTCGCTCGGCTGGATGGCCTATCACGGGAGGTCAAGCTGCTGGCCGACTACCGCGATGACCTCGTCACCCAGCGCACCCGTGTCTGCAGCAAGCTGCGCTGGCATCTGCACGAGCTCGACCCCGAGCTGCAGATCCCGTCCCGAGGGTTGCGCCGTCGCTGCGTCCAGGACCAAGTGGAGCAGCACGTGGCCGCAATGCCCGGAGTGGTCGCTCAGCTCGCCCGCGAGTTGCTCGAGCGCTGCCGCGAGTTGACGGTGCGTATCAACCAGTTGGAAAAGCAGCTCAAGCAGCTTGTGCAGGCCATGGCCCCACAGCTGCTCGAGATCGCCGGATGCGGCGTGCTGGGAGCCGCCACCATCATCGGCGAGAGCGCCGGAGTCGACCGCTTCCGGTCCAAGGCCGCCTTCGCACGCTTTACCGGCACCGCCCCGATCCCCGTCTGGTCGGGCAACAGCAGCCGAGTTCGCCTCAACCGCGGCGGCAACCGGCGGATGAACTGCGCCTTGCACATGATCGCTGTCACCCAAGCCCGTGGCATAGGACCAGGCAAGGACTACATCGACAAGCTCGCCAAGACGTATGGCCGCGCCCCAGTCAGCGTGGGGACCTCGAAGAAGTCACAGGCCAAGCAGCGCATCGGCCTGACTGCGTAAGAAATCGGACCAGGCGGTGTGCTCCCGTTCTGGAGAGGGGCCGATGCCGTGGTCTTTGAGGACCTCCCAGACCGTGCAGGCGGCGACCTTGATGCCGAGCGCGGCCAGTTCGCCGTGGATACGCCGGTAGCCCCACGAGGAGTTCTCCCGGGCCAGCCGGAGCACCAGGACGCGGATGGATCCGACGGTGCGCGGGCGTCCCCGCCGCCGATGAGCGCTTGCTGCGGCGTGCCGGCGTCACAGCAGATCACGATGCCAGCGCAGGATCGTGTCAGGGCGGACCAGCAACGTGAGGTGCCGCAACCTGCCCATCGGCAGACGATGCAGCAGCCCCGCGAGGAGAAACCGATCTTCCCGAGTGAACACGGGCTTGGTCACCGTCCGTTGCGGCACCGTCAGCTGATGCCGGAGCACCAAGATCTCGATGTCCTTGGCGCGATCGCTAGTGGATAGCAATCGCAGGAGCGAGAACGTGGTCGTCATCGTGAGGTAGGCCAAGCGCAGTTAACACGATCGGCCATCATGCCGTGAGAGGCGCACGACGGGAGCACAAGAGAGCGCATCACCTCCATGAACTGCACGGATGAATACATCCCGCCCATCACAAGAAGGGCATCAAACCCCGCCGCCGTGCTTGAGAAAGCACACTCCGCAACCGTCCGAAATGAGGGGCCCCACCCCATACGCGAAGATCGGGAGTTAAACGACAAGCTGAGGGACGGCCACGAAGAATCCCTTCGGGCGTCGTGTCATCGGCGACGCGGTGGTGCGGCGTATGACACGACATGATGGCCGGTGGCGCGGTTACGGGATGCGAGGCTCGTACATCGGGGTGCGGGCCCGCCTCCAGCACGGCGGAGCCCGTAGCCCCTCGCCGGGGCAGCGCCTGTCGATCTACAGCGCCGAAGACCTCGCCCTCGTCGCTGTAGAACTCAACAACCGCCCGCGTAGGACCCTCGACTGGCAAGCGCCCGCCGAGCGGTTCGCTAAGCTCGTCGCAACAGTCGAATGATCGCGTGTTGCGATGATCATGCGAATCCGCCGTCCGTGGATGGGGCCAACTCACTCGCTAGAAACCAACCATCTGCCGGCGAAACTCCGGCGGATAGTTGTTCGGCACAGTGAACTCCTTCTTCCGGGAACCAGGGTTCCTCAGAGATCAGGCGTCCACCAAACCAGGGCAAGACCAGGCGCAAATTAGCGCATGAAGTGAAGCATCATCCCAACCCGTCATAACCCATAGCCGCGCCGAGAAAGCACTGGCATGATCCATCACATGGATCATGCCCCCGAACCCCTCAACATGGACACGTGGCCGCGGCAACAGCACTTCCACCACTTCCGGCGCGTTCCCTGCACATACTCAATGACCTTCGAAATCGACGTCACCGCGTTCGTCGCCGCGCTGCGGCAATCACCGCGCAAGTCGTACATCGCGCAGGTCTGGGCGCTCGCCACGATCGTCAACCGGCACGATGAGTTCAAGATGTGCCTCACCGAGGAGGGCGCCCCGGCAGTATGGCCCGTCGTGCACCCGGCCTTCACGGTCTTCAACCCCGAACTCGAGACTTTCGCGGGCGTGTTCGCTGAATACGACCCCGATTTCGGCGCGTTCCACGATGTCGCCGCCCCGCTGCTCGTCAAGCACAGTCAGGCCACCGAATTCGTTCCGCAAGGGTTCCGGCCCCCCAACGCCTTCGACATCTCCAGCGTCCCGTGGGCGTCCTTCACCGCATTCAACCTCAACATCGACAATGACTGGGACCACCTGTCGCCGATCTTCACGCTCGGTCGTTACATCGAGCGAGAGGGCCGTGTGCGACTTCCCGTCGCGGCGCAGGTACATCACGCCGTGGCAGACGGATTCCACGTGGCGCGCCTCATCAACGAGCTAGAGACCCTGGTCCAGGACACCAGCTGGCTCTGAGCTTGTCGTTTAAGTTCTGGCCTTCGTGTTCGCGGCGTTCGTGACATTCCGGGTGGTGGCTGTGTTGCCCGGTTATGTGGTGCGGCGGGGTTTGGTGCCTTTGCGGTGGCGAGCTGGGCGTTTGCAGGTCTCGCCGGTGACCGGCTGGAGAAGTGGTCGAGCGCGCAGCGCCCTGGGCAGTTCGTCGGGCACGGGCAGCGGCGCGGTGCCAATCGGGCCGAGTCGATCGCAGCTGCGGCAAGGATCCGTGGCCTCGCCGACGCGATCGAGGTGCCGAAGAGTCAGGCGGTGGCTTCCGGGGCGGCCATCTCGGCGGCCTGGCCGGCCTGGTCGTGCTCGCGCAGCATCCGTAGCACCGTGGTGACGGTAGGTGGGCCAAGACCAGGTCCAGGATCACAGGATCAGGGAGCGCCCGGTGTGCCCGCCCGTGGCGATGCCCTCTGCAGCTGCGGGTGCCGATTAATCATCCGGCCAGGTCAAGCTGCATGTCGGTATTCCTTCAGGACACCCTCGAGTCGATCACGTCGGCGGAGATCCAATGAGGCGATCGATGCCGGGATCAATGAGTGGGTGAAGCGGGGCGGCCTGTCGGAGAGCCCGATGAGGCCCGTGTTCGTTATAGAAGGTCTCGAACTCTGCGCATGCCGAAAACGCCATCCATGCAGTTCAAGCGGCATATGAGTACTCGTGGAGGACTCCTCCGAGTCGGTCTCTTCGGCGTATGTTCAGATCGATGATTCGCTCTGGATCGGTGATCGGATCCGGGACGGTGCGCAGCGGAGCCGCCTGGGCCAGGGCTTGGTGGGCTCGGTGCTGGTTATAGAAGTGTTCGTACTCGCGGAGGGCGTGCCGCAGGTGGTGTTCGTCCCAGATCAGGCAGCGGTCCAGGAGTTCGCGTCGGCACGACTGCACCCATCGCTCCACGACGGAGTTCATGCGAGGCATGCGGACACCAGTGAGCACCACGTAGATGCCGACGTCGGTGAGGATCTCTTCCATGAGGACCGGGAACTTCCCGTCTCGGTCCCAAGCGGCCCAGAAGCGGTTCAGCGACCTCGGGGATCAGGGTTCCACGCACTTCGATGGCCTGCGCGCCGTCTGCGTGTGAGAGCCGATCCTTGAACCGTCGGCGTAGCCTCCGGCATCGCACTGTCTCGGCGGGGGGCTACGGGCGCCGCAGTGCTGGAGACGGGCCCGCGCCCCCGGTGCACGATCTTTGCATCCGTGGCCGCACCTCCGGCCATTGACCAGAGCACGCTGATTCCCCGGGCGACCCGGATGCGGAGCTGTCATCGTGGCGAGGACGGATCCGTCATCATCACGTGGACACCGCGTGGACATCTTGGGGAGTTCTCGGACGCGGCCGGCGGGGGCCGGTTTGGCCGAGTCGGTTGTTCGGGATGGCGTGGTTGGTCAGTGTTGCGGCGTGACAGCACACGACGAGCCCGGCCGGGCAGGTGATCGCGCGGGGTGGCGGGCTGAGGCGAGCGGGCCGCGCTCGGCCGCGGTGCGGGACAACTTGGGCGCGATCGTCACCGGTGACGTGCACGCGCCGCGTCGTCCGCCGCTGCCGTCACCGGCGCGGGTGCAGGCACCGGGCGGGTTGCTGGGGTTGCCCCGGCGGCCGGCGGCCTGGTTCGCCGGCCGCGAGCTCGCGCTGGAACAGCTGGCCGCGACGCTGGAGACCGGTGCCGGGGCGGGGGTGATCAGTCAGGCGGTGGTCGGGCTGGGCGGGATCGGCAAGAGTGAGCTGGCGTTGCAGTACGGCTTCGCCCACCGCCTGGACTATGCGCTGGTGTGGTGGATCGATGCCGACAGCCCGGCGCAGATCCAGGCCGGGTTGGCCGCCTTGGCGCGGGCGCTGGTGGCGGGCAGCGAATCGGTGGCGGCCGGGCAGGCCTCGATCGAGGAGGCCGCCGCCTGGGCGATCACCTGGCTGGCCGGCCGTACCGGCTGGCTGGTGGTGTTCGACAACGTCGAAGAGCCCGCGCACGTCGAGCCGTACCTGGCCAGGTTGACGAGCGGTCATGTGCTGATCACCACCCGGCGTGACGTCGGCTGGCGGCAGCTGGGCATTGCCCCGCTGCGGCTGGACACCCTGACCCGGTCGGCGTCGATCCGGCTGCTGGGCGACTTGATCGGCCCGCCCGACGCCGCCGACGCCGCCGTGCTGGACGAGCTCGCCGCCGAGCTGGGCGACCTGCCGCTCGCCCTCACCCAGGCCGGCGCCTACATCGCCCGCACCCCACGCTGCACCCTGGCCGACTACTTGCGGCTGCTGAAGCAGACGCCGGCCCGGATGTACGCGGCCGCGCCCGCGGGCGGCGACGCCGAACGGGTGGTGGCCAAGGCGTGGGAGCTCAGCCGGGCCCGCGTCACCCAGCTCGACCCGCTGGCAGGACGGCTGCTGAACCTGCTGGCCTGCTATGCGCCCGACCATCTGCCCTGCCTGGTGCTGGCCGGAGCCGACGATGACGAGCAAGCGGTCAACGAAGCGCTCGCGCTACTGGCCTCCTACAGCCTCATCACCGTCACCACCCACCACGACGCCTCCGCTATCGGCGGCGGGGCCTGCCAGGCGGAGCAGGAGACGGTGAGCACGCATCGGCTGGTGCAGTGCGTCATCTGGCACCAGCTCGACGACGACCACCGTAACCAGGCACGCGGCAAGGCCGCCGAGCTGATTTCCGCGGCTCTGCCCGGACAACCCGGCGCGTTGCACGCCCGGGCGCTCTACCGCCGCCTGCTGCCGCACGCTCAAGCCGTAATGGCACCCGCGTCTCCGGCGTGGGATGAGTTCCTGGACTACCTCGACGCCAGCGGCGACTATGCCACCGTGGCGAACATCCAGCAGCAGATCCACGCGCACGTCCTCGACGCGCACGGCCCTGAACACCCTCACACTCTGGCTGCCCGCAGTTACCTCGCCCACTGGACAGCGCTGGCGGGGAACGTCGCGCCGGCCCGCGAGATGTACGCCGAAGTGCTGCACGCCACCGCGCGGCTGCTCGGTCCTGACCACCCGCACACTCTGACCGCACGCAACGGCCTCGCCTACTGGACCGAGCGGGCGGGCAACCCGGTCACGGCCCGCAACCACCATTTCGCGCTTCTGCCGCACCGTGTACGGGTGCTGGGCCCCGACCACCCCGACACCCTGGCCACCCGCAACAGCCTCGCCCACTGCACAGGCAAAGCGGGGGATGTAGTGGCGGCGCTCGAGATGTTCGCCGAACTGCTGGCCGACCGCGAGCGGGTGCTCGGCCCCGACCACCCCCACACCCTGACCACCCGCAACAACCTGGCCCGATGGACGGGCGAGGCGGGGGTGGTCGCAGCGGCCCGCGAGATGCTCGCCGAGCTGCTGGCCGACCGCGAGCGGGCGCTGGGCCCCGACCATCCGGACACTCTGACCACGCGCAGCGACCTCGCCCACTGGGATAGGTAAAGAGGGCCGCAGACGCCACCGCCGGGTTAGGAGATTGATCACGGATGGCCGAGTTGACCCCGGAGAGCCCCACTGGATAGCAGACATTCCCACTGACAACCAGCACCTCCTCCCTGGCCGCGATGGCCTGACGTCCTGGGCGACCAGGAAACCGGGTCATCCGGCGCCCGGCTGAGGTCTACGGGCAGCCCAGCCTGGGATTGCACGGAGGGTCTTCCGGCTCGGGTTCCGGCGCCGGATCTCCTCCGGGGTTGTGGGTTCTGGTGAGGGTGAGCGGGAAGCTGGTGCTGTGGACGGTGCCGCCGGCTGTTCCGGTGAAGGTGATGGTGTAGGTGCCGGCCGGGACGCTTTCGTCGACCTGCATGGTCACCGTCGAGGCGGCGCCCGCGATGACGGCGGGCGAGTTGAAGGTGATGGCGATGCCGGGTGTGGGCGGGTTGATGCTCGCGGTGAGGTTGATGAGCTGGTTGGAGCCGTACCGCGCATGGGTGGTCACCAGCGCGCTGGTGTTGAAGGACGGGATGAGGCGGATAGTGGTGGGGTGGTAGGGGGTGTCGATCGTGAAGTCGGGCGTCGCGTCCGGGGCGGTGATCGCTCCGGTGTGGGAACCAGAGCCGGCCGCCACCTCGATCGCGCCGCTCGGCCCGGACACCTGGACCGGGCTGGTCCTGTTGGTGGTGGTGCCGTCTCCGAGTTCGCCTCCCAGATTGCGTCCCCAGGTCCAGACGGTGCCGTCGTTGCGGACGGCCGCGCTCATGTCCCCTCCGGCGCTGATCTTGGTGATGCCGGTCAGCCCAGGCACGCGGAAGGCGATGATCCTGTTACTGGTAGTGCCGTCGCCGATCTGGCCGCAGCAGTTGAAGCCCCAGGTCCACACGGTGCCATCGCTGCGCAATGCCATGCTGTGATTGTTGCCGGCCTCGTTGGAGACGGTGTCCGCAACGAGGCCGGGGGCGGTCTAAGAAGCGTCGGCCAGCAGGGGCCGATCGTTACCGAAGGGCGGCTCGTGGGAGCCGGTGCGGGAGCGGACTTGTCGGGCTGGCGTGGGTTGTCAGTCGATGGCCGGTCCCGGGACCGGGACGTAGCCGGTGAAGGAGCCGAGCAGCCCGTTGGCACCTGGGCCCGCGAAGTTCCTGGCCAGGGCGCCCCCGGGCTCGCGGGCCAGCAGGATCTGGGCCTGCTGGCCCTCGAAGCCGCCGGCGCTGAGAGCCGTGGGGTTACTGCTCACCTGACCATCGATCCTGGTGAAGCCGAGGAAGCCGACGGAGCTGATGCGCTTGTTGATGGAAAGGGCGTTGTCGCTGCCACGGGTGTAGACGGCGGTGAGGTTGGCCTGGGAGCTGACCGCAGGGTCGCTGGTGAGGAAGCCGCCCAGTGGCCGCCAGCCGCCGTTGGTCGTCAGCAGGGTCCACAGCCCGTTGTCCTCACCGCGGGCGAAGATCTCCGTCCCGTTGAAGAACATGTCGTCGGCGAGCGCGATGTTGCTGGTGACGCGCAGGTCACCGAGCGGCTGGAAGCCGCTGGCGCCGGTGGGCGTCACCAGGTTGAGGTAGACGCGATGGTCGGCGCCCCGGACGTAGACCCTGATCTGGTTGGAGGGGATGAAGACGCGGCCGGTGGTGATCTCGCTGGTGGCGAAGCCGCCCAGGCTGCTCCAGCCGGTCCAGGCGCCTCCGCGCAGGACGTTGGTCCACACCGCGCCGTCGGTGCCGCGGGCGAAGATCCTGATGTTGGTGGAGGATTCGCCTCTGGCCACGATCGACTCGATGTCGCCGGTCACCGTGAGACCGGGCACGTGGGAGAAGCCGGTGATGGCGCCGGCCGGGGTGATCGTGGTGGTGTAGACCTGGTCGTCGGTGCCACGGACGAAGAACTGCGTGCCGTTGGGCGTGACGACGACGGACGGGTCGCCGACGATCGTCCCGCCGAGCGATTGCAGGGGTGCGAAGCCGTTGCCCGACCGGACGCCGTACAGCAGGGAGCCGTCGGCGCCACGGACGGCGACGCCCTTCGCCGCGGACATGAAGGACACGTCATAGGCGATCTGCGGAGTGCCGAGGTTGGGCAGGTCGGGTGCGTAGGGAAGAGGCGGCTGCGCCGCCGAGGCGGGTGCGGCCGAGCCCAGCAGACTCGCGGCCATCGTGGCGGCGGCGAGGATGGCCGCCGCAATGGAGCCGCGTAGCCGACGTGGACGTTTCATAGGGGTCGGTCCCTTTCTTCGTGGGAACGGGATGACCACCATTCGCCTCATGCCGGTGCGCGGATCATCGGCGCCGCGGAAATTACCCGCTCGCCGGGGCGCGCCGGGCATCACGGGTACCGCCGGACATCGCTGGCATCGTTGGCGTCACCGACGTCATGGGCGCTTCGCGGCGTACAACGCGTGATCGATGAGCCGCTGCCCGACTCGGTCATGGCGGCAGGTGTGGGATCTGAACACCGGCAAGCAGCGCGGCCAGCGTCGCCGGCGAAGCCTGCTGCAACGCCTTGACGGCGGAGAAGAGTCAGTAACTACAAAGATCTTGGCGGAACCCTGGCAAAGGTGGATCATTCGCATCTTGACCTGGATCGTCGTAGGTCAAAGAGAGTGAACAGTCTGATTTTCTCAGCTACTCCCACCATTTCCCAGTCACTCCCTTTCCTGCGCCCGTAGCTCACGATCACGTAGATGGCCTGGTCGCAGGTGCGGTAGACGCCGCAGCTCGCCTGGGGTGTCCGGTGTCGCACCCGAATCGGCTTCGGTCAAACGCCACAGCCGCGCTGTGTATAAGGACATACAGTCA
This sequence comes from Nonomuraea endophytica, assembly GCF_014203235.1. Lineage (GTDB taxonomy): Bacteria > Actinomycetota > Actinomycetes > Streptosporangiales > Streptosporangiaceae > Nonomuraea > Nonomuraea endophytica. Next base: position 169,535 of record NZ_JACHIN010000002.1, read on the forward strand.
TCCGCCGGACCGCGGTGTACTTCTCTCGCGCCCGACAACGGGCCGTCTCAACACGTGACGCCAGCACCGACTGGCTCTGAAACGCAGAGGACTTTCAATGTCACAGATGCTTGTTCTCCGCCGTGTCGCCGCCCTGGTCATGGCTGGCCTCGCCAGCACAGTCGCCCTCGCCGCGCCGGCCCAGGCCGGCTTCAGCACTCACGCGCCGCTGCGCAATGACAATGACACGGGAATGTGCATGGGTGTCAGCGGTGGTTCGAACGCGGCTGGCGCCGAGATCAGGCTGTTCCGGTGTGTTGGAGGGGGAAACCAGGACTACAAGTTTCTCGCTACCACCACCAACGCTATTCTGTTGCACGCGAACAATGGCAGCGGAAACTGCGTGGGTGTGAAAGACGGCTCGTTCGCCAACGATGCGCAACTCGTACTGGTTCCCTGCAGCCGAAGCGATGCGCGATGGATCCCTATCGGTACTCTTTCCGGAACCGGGAAAGTAACGTTCCGGAACGCCAAGACAGGACGATGCATCGGCGTGGACGGTGGCTCCACAGCCCACGGCGCTCGAATTGCCCAGTACACGTGCGGCGACACCACCCGTGGCAACCAGGTTTGGCATTCCGATGACCGCGCCGGCTTGTGAGCGAGGGACGTAGGGGGCGCCCGCCGGGGCATTGCGACTCCTTGGAAGGATCGTCCCCGGGTAACTCCAAGGCGTGGATGGCAGCCGTTATGGTCAACCGGCCGGTGACTCGATCAACTGGGCTTCCAGATCAGCGATCATCTTGGCGAGCACGCTGGTGTCCGGATCCTGCCGGCCACCTGGGGGCGACCGTGGCGAGGGCCGGGCGGCGTTTGTCGGCCAGCGCGTCCAGCCGGAAGAACTGCTCCAACTCCAACGCCGTCGGCTCCTCAGGGAAGCGGCCGTAGCGGGCTACCTGCTCATCGGAGAGAAATTCGAATGGCATGAGCCAGAACCGTAAGCCCCATCCACCAGGGCAAACAGTCCTCGTCACTGAACCGAAACGAAGATCAAGTTTCGAGCGCCAATCCCATCGGCGGGTCGGCGGCGACAACGCTGAGCCTTTTGCTCATATTGAGCCTATTCATGCCGAATGAGGGTTTTGTCTCCATGGGCTGGTCGACAGAAACCGGCCATGGCCACCCCTCCTCACCAGCAGCGACACGCTCGAACGCGGCTTCGCGGCCCGACCGAGCCGATGCTGGCAAGGACCGTGGATCACCTGCCTGCGGGCAAGCCCGACCGGTGGGCCTACGAGCCCAAGCTCGACGGCTTCCACGCGCTGGCCACCATCGACTCAGCTGAGGCGGATCCCTGTAGAGAGGTGAGGCAGGCGCGGGCCGATGAACGGTGCTGGTGTCATCCAGGGGGTGGTCCACGGCCGAAGAAGGGGGTGTCAACTCCTCGACAGGAAGATGAACATGACCGAGACACTCACGAAGATGCCCCTGTCCACTCCGCTCACCACCGAGGACGCGCAGCGCATCGTGGACCAGATCTGCGCGGACGACGAACTGGCCTGGCAGGTGGCTGCCGAACTCGACCGTGATCCCCGGCTCCTGCTCGCCCGGCTGTTCAAGCTCAACCCCGCCCAGCAGGGCGGGCTGCTGCGGATCAAGCTGGAGCGCGCTCGGTCCACCTTCGCCGTGGTCGCCCGCGCACTGCGCGAGGGCGATCCCGTGATCGTGCGCGTCAACCAGGCCGCCGCGGTCACCTCGGCGTTCAAATGCTCCATCAGCGCCTCGATGGAGATGAGCCTGACCGGCGGCGGAACGGTCACCGTTGAGGCTTCCATCTCCTAGCAGGGAGGTTTCTGACCCTCGACTGAGCGACTCGTGCCCGGTCGGCTAGCACCGGGGCACGAGGAGCAGCGGAGTGAACCGGCGGCATGAGCGCGCTGGTGGCTCAGCACTGAGCCACCAGCGCTGAGCGGCGCATTGGTACCTCCCGCGTCGAGCAGGTGCGGCAGGGCAGCGGGGGCTCGAGTGGAGACAGCCTCTCGGGCTCACCGCGCGGAACTGCCTACGGTCTGCCGATCGTCCCTGCTCTCACCCTCAGCATCGCCGCGGCCGCCGTCGGCCCGGGATGTTGTCGGCGTCCCTGTTGGAGGTGACCACACGATGGACCGTCGCCAGCGCCACCCGGAGGCGGCTGGCGAGCGGCCGCACCGGCAGCTTGCCGGTCTGCCAGTAGACGACACAGCCCAGACCGTTAACCGGCTGATCGGGACGATGGAGGTGTGACCGGCCAGCCGCCTATGGAGGGAGTTCCCCAAGGCCACAGCGAAGATCACCGACGACCTCGACCAGTTGCTCGACAACCCCGCCGAGCACTGGGTTCATCTGCGCACAACCAACACCTGCCCAAACAGCGGCCCCCAGCGCGGTTCCGCCTGCTCGACCCGCTCGCCGAAGCCCGTGTCGCAGTCGGCGAACATGCCTGCCAGCAACACCCGGCGCTGATCGGCGTCACCGTAGCCGGGCCGATTGGCGTCCAGGTCGTCGTCGGCCTCGATGTTGATGGCGGCGATCGTGGTGATGTCCCACAGACGCCGCCGATCACATGCCGGCCACGCGGCGGCCCCGAGACGGGGATAGTCGGCGGCCCTGACCCGCTGCCGCTGCCCGGCCGTGGGGAACCGCCCGGTGGACAGGAACCACTCGTGCCAGTCCCGCGAGATCTCCTTGAAATGCGCGCACACCCGGGATCTGAGTTGATTAGTCATAATCTAACTAGTAATGTCATGACTATGAAAGCGACGGAACGACGCTCAGCGCTCGGGTTGGTCGTCTTGGTGGCACTCCACGAGGAGCCGATGCACGCCTACCGCATCCACGCGCTCATCAAGGCCCGCGGCAAGGATCGGCTCGTCAACGTTCGCGGCCGGGCGAGCATCTACCAGGCCATCGATCGGCTGCAACGACTCGGGCTCATCGCCGTTCGCGAAAGCGGCAGCGTCGACAAGCGGCCCGAACGCAGGGTCTACGAGATCACCAAGCAGGGCCGCGAGACCACCGGCCACTGGCTGAAGGAGATGCTCACCGAGACCGGCGACGAGTTCCCGGAATTCCTCGTCGGCGTCTCCTTCCTCACCGTACTCACTCCTGAAGAAGTCCAACAGGAGTTGACCCAACGCGCCGAACGCCTGCAAACAGAACTCGACGCGCTCGACGCGGTGTTCCAGCAGGCCGGCGACGTTCCACGCGTCTTCATGCTCGAAGAGGAGCTCCGCCGCGCGAGCGTCAGGACCGAACTCGACTGGCTCGGGTCCGTGCTCGACGACCTACGTACCAAGCGCATCAGCTGGAACGACCAGTGGCTGATGGAAATCGCGGCCAAATACAACTACCAAATCGACGATCGGGAGGGGCCCGAGACATGACCACCGCCCACGAGCACGTACCAGTTCTCATCGTCGGGGGCGGCCTCGTCGGCCTGGCCACCTCGATGTTCTTGTCCCAGCACGGCGTACGCCATCTGCTCGTCGACAAGCACCCCGAGGTCACGCTGCAGGGCAGAGCGCGGGGCATCAACCCACGCACGATGGAGATCTACCGCGCCTTCGGAGTCGCCGACGCCGTGAACGAGGCGGGCACGCCGTTCGCAGACGATGCCGGCGGCGTGCGCTGTGAGACCGTGGCCGGTGAGTGGCACTGGCTGTTCCCGCCGGAGCTGCCGCGTGCGTGGCCCGAGCACACGGCCGGAACGTTCAACCTGGCCGACCAGAACGCCGTCGAGCCGGTCCTCATCGAGGCCGCTCGGCACAACGGCGCCGAGCAGCGCTTCGAGACCGAGCTGACCGCCTTCGAGCAGGACGACGACGGCGTCACCGCCACGATCCGGGACCGGAAGACCAACGAAACAAGGACACTCCGCGCCGACTACATGGTGGCAGCCGACGGGCGGCGGAGCCCGATCCGGGAACAGCTCGATATCGCCAAGCCTCTCCAAGGGCAGACGCTGAACTTCGTCAGCGTCATCTTCAAGGCCGACCTCGACCAGATCATCGAGCGGCGCGCGATCCTGTGGCTCATCGTGAACGAGAAGATCGGCGTCACCCTTCTCGCCACGACCGCCAAGCACGGCCGCTGGGGGCTCAGCATCGGCTACGACCCGGCCACGCAGTCGCCTGGCGACTTCACCGCGGAGCGCTGCGCCGAGATCATCCACGGCGCCCTCGGCCGCGACGACATCCCCGTCGTCGTGCAGGACGTGACCCCGTGGACGCAGGAAGTGTCGGTCGCCGAGACGTTCCGGCAGGGGCGTGTCTTCCTCGCCGGCGATGCCGCGCACACCTGGTCGCCTGCCGGTGGCATTGGCGCCAACACCGGCGTCCAGGATGGTCACAACCTCGCCTGGAAGCTCGCCGCGGTGCTGAACGGCTCGGCCGCGCCCGCCCTGCTGGACAGCTACGAGCCCGAACGCCGGCCGATCGCCCAGACCCTTGCCGAACTCACCGAACTGCGGCAGGCCAGGCGCTCCGGCCACAACCCGGAGCATGATGAGATCGACGACCTCCACTGGGCGCTCGGCCAGCGCTACACCTCGCCGGCGGTGCTCGGCGCGCCGTACGGCACCGTGTTCGGCGACGTCCTCGACCTGCACGGCCAGCCCGGTACGCGGGCACCGCACCTGTGGCTGGAGCGGGACGGCGAGCGCATCGCGGTGCACGACCTGTTCGCCCACTCGTTCGTGCTGCTCACCGGCGCAGACGGCAAGGCCTGGCTGGAGGCCGCGGACAACGTCGAGGTGTACCGCATCGGTACGGCGGGCGAGAACGTGGAGCTGGTGGACGTCGAGTCGGAGTTCGCCCACCGGTACGACCTGGGAACCGACGGCGCGGTGCTGGTTCGGCCGGACGGCTACGTGGCCTGGCGCGCCGAGCCCGGCACCACCGACCCGGCCCGCGCCCTCCGCGATGCCCTCGCCACGATCCTCGGCCAGTCATAGCGAGCACGAACTCGGCCGGGACGGATCCGCCGGTCGAGTCTTCGGCGGACTCGACCCTGTCCGCCGCCAGTCTCCCGCACGTCATCGCGGGCATCCACAGCGTCGATCCCCGCCGCCCTCGGCGATCAGCCGCTCGTGCCGGGCCACCTCCTGCCCCTTGCGGTAGACCACCAGATGCGAGGCGCGCAGCAGCACCCGCGCCGTCTGCCCGATCGGCCAGGCGGGCACCGAGTAGCGGTTGGTGCGCACCACGATCACGCTGTAGCGGTCCACCCGTGGGGTGAACAGCCGTGCCGTCTCGAACCGTTCGGTCCGCAGAACACCCATGCCTGGCCGGCTGTTGCGCATGCTCCGCGACCACGGCGCCGAGAACGCGCTCGACAGCAGCTGCTGGAGGTATGTCTCGTCGGTGCGTTGAGGCTTCCGTCACCAGGGCGGTTCGGCGAAGGAGTCGGCCAGGGGGTCGCCGCGGGTCGGGCGCAGGCTGTGCCGGCACTCGTCGTACGGGATCACTGGCTGCGGGGGCGCGATGCCGTCCGCCGCCAGTTTCGCGGTCAGCTCCGGTGCGGCTTCACTCGTGCGCCGCGTTCCTAGGGGTTGCCTGCCGCCGGCAGGGCGGGCCGATGGATCCAGGCGGTGAGGTCCGCGGGTGCGCATTCGGCGACTCGGGCGGCGTACCGGGGAAGCTCTTCCTCGCTGAGGATCTGCCGCCATTGGCCTGTTGTTCCGTTGTGGAAGAACTGGCTGTGGTCGTGATAGAAGCCGTGGTGGCTGGCTTCGGGCGCGAGTTCGACGGCTCGGCCTTTCATGACCGTGAACGTGGCGGCCTGGACCAGGTCCGGCCAGGCTGTCTCGGTGATGGCGATGCCGAGCCGGGCTGCTATGTGGTGCATCTGCCCTTGGAGGTCGTCGAGGAGGTCCTCGTAGCGCAGCAGCACGATGTTCGGCTGGTCGCGGACCTGCCAGAACGTGTGTAGATGGTGAAGCATGATCTCCAGGTCGGACACGGCCTTGCCGGGCGCGGCCGGATTGACCCAGGACCAGAAGCGCTCGCGCGTGGTCCCGCTCGGCGGGGACGGAGCGGCGGCCAGCAACTCGTCAAGGGCCGCGGCGCCGACGGCGTCCTTCCGCAAGGCGAGGGACACGGCGCGGTCGGTGTTGCCGGCATGGTTGTCCAGGGACACGGCCACGTCCCGGGGGTCCCGGCTTGCGCAGAGGTAGGTGACCCGGTCGTCGAGGGGCAATCCGTCGAGGGGCGTATGGGTCTTGATGATCCGCCGGTGCGTCTGTGCCTCGAGGTCGGCCAGTACTCCGGTGAGCGGGCGCAGCAGGACGTCCAGCCACGGCGAGATCTGGTCGAGCGGCCGGTCGAAGGTCGTGCTCTTGAAGATTTCCAGGGCGCAGATCATCTGCAGCCAGGTCGTGCCGCACTTGGCCGGGGTGCTGATCACGATGTCGCCGGGACGGAAGACGAACCCATCCCAGCGGGCCGAGTCCGTAAAGGAGGTCTGGTAGCGAACGCGTTCCCCCAAGCCCATGCGGGGAGAGTGGCAGCAGCCAGATCGGGCCGTCAACCGTCAGATCAAGCCGCCCGAGCGGGGCCATTCAAGCGAGGGTCGCGCGTCGCGGGGGCTATTGGGTGGTCGGCTCGGCTCGTGGCCGCGGGGTTGCCGCGCAAGCCCTTCGAGTGGTCGCTGTATGGGCCCTTGGTGACCTGCACATTCCCCGTCTTCAGCTGTTTGTCGAGCCATGGAATGCCGCGTCACGGCGGACGGCTGAGCGTGTGGGTTTCCGGCGCGAGGGCCTGCTGCGCGGTTGGCAGCAGCTGGGTGAGGAACGCCGAGACATGATCATGTACTCGATGCTGGATGTTGATCTGTCCTGACTGGCCGCCGGCTGACCGCGGCGGCGTAGGTGGGCCAAGACCAGGTCCAGGATCAGGACCAGGGAGCGTCCGGTGTGTTCGCCCTCCAGCACCTTGACCGCGACGCCGCGCTGGAACAGCTCGTTGAGGACGATCAGTCCTTCCGGCAGATTACGGCCGAGGCGGTCGACCTTCCTGGACCGCGACGCCACCCGGGGCGCCGTAAAGAACCAGCATCCTGTGGTGCCTGCGACCGATGTGTTTCGCCTGAACGTCTGCCTGATCCGGATTCGGCGGAATGGGTTGCCCCGGGGTGGCGGGCTTGGCCATCGTGGCGGTTGTGGGTGTCCACGATGATGCCGCTTCTGCCCGTGGGTGCGCGGGTGGAGGCGAGCGGGCCGCGATCGGCCGTGGCGCGGGACAACTCGGGCACCATCGTCACCGGCGACCTCCACGCGGCGGCCGCCCCTGCCTGCGCCGGCCCAGATCGAGGCGCCCGCCGGGCTGCTTGGATTGCCGCGCCGTCCCACACCCTGGTTCGCCGGACGCGAGGGGGCATGGCAGGAACTGGCGACCACGTTGGAGGCCGGTGCCGGAGCGGGGGTGATCTGTCAGGCGGTGGTCGGGCTGGGCGGGATCGGCAAGAGTGAGCTGGCGTTGCAGTACGGCTTCGCCCGCCGTCCGGATTACGCGCTGGTGTGGTGGATCGACGCTGACAGCCCGGCGCAGATCCAGGCCGGTCTGGCCGCCTTGGCGCGGGCGCTGGTGGCGGGCAGCGACTCGGTGGCGGCCGGGCAGGCCTCGCCGGAGGAGGCAGCCGCCTGGGCGATCACCTGGCTGGCCGGCCGTACCGGCTGGCTGGTGGTGTTCGACAACGTCGAAGAGGCGGCGCACGTCGAGCCGTACCTGGCCAGGTTGACGAGCGGTCATGTGCTGATCACCACCCGGCGTGACGTCGGCTGGCGGCAGCTGGGCGTCACCCCGCTACGGTTGGACGCCTCGCCCGGCCTCGATCCGGTCGCTGGGCGACTTGATCGGCCCGCCGGACGCCGCCGACTCGGCCGACACGCTGACCAACCGCGCCAACCTCGCCTACTGGATGGGGGACGCGGTGGCCGCTGGTGCCATGTACGCCGAGATGCTGCCCATCAGCGAGCGCGTCCTCGGTCCTGAGCACCCCGAGACGCCGGCCGTCCGCGCCAACCTCGCCTTCTGGAGTGATCAGGCTGAGGCTCGGAGGCTTCAGTAGACGATGACGGTCTCAACGGGTCAGCGCATCACGGCTGGACGCACGGGATCGATCACGCGGGCACGTTAACCCCGGCTCCTTGCAGGGCGCTGAACGGCCTTTGACTTCTATGCGGCGTTTCCGGTGGTGAAGGCGCCCAGCAGGGTCTCCCTGATGACCCGTGAGGCGTCGCCCGGGTCCAGTCGCCCGGCCGCGATCTCGTCGGCGGCGCCGTGCATGACCAGGTGGGTGACCGTCAGCAGCCAGCTCACCGGCAGATCGGCGCGGAACACCCCCTCCCGCTGCCCCCGCCCGAGCAGCTCGCGTACCCGAGCTTCTGACCTCACGTGCAGCTCGCGAATCCGGGCAGGCGCCAGCTCCTTCTGCGCCGCGACCAGCAGCGCACGCGAGTCGTCCACGAGCTGCCAGCTGCTCTCGACGAGCTGGACCAGCGCGGCCCGCGGATCACCCTCCGGCTCCAGCGCCCCCAGCGTCTGTTCCCCTCGCTCCAGCGCGTGGGTCAGAGCGGCCTCCAGCAGCTCGGCCCGCGTGGGGAAGTGCCCGTAGAGGGTCATCCTGCCCACCCGCGCCGCCGCCGCGATGTCGATCATCGACGCCTCGGGCGTACGGCGCAGCGTCTCGATGGTGGCGGCCACGATCGCGGCGCGGTTGCGTCGGGCGTCGGCGCGGAGGCCGCCTTTGGGGCGCTCTTCTACGGCCATGTCCCCAACTCCAGGAATTCGTAGTGCTGCATACGAGTTATGCTACCGTGCCGACGATACCTCAAGGGGGTATCCCACTCCGACAATGAAGGGACGTCCCTGTGTCCACGCAGACGCCCGCCGGCCAACGCGCCGGCCTCAGGCAGTGGCTCGGCCTGGTGGTACTGGTCCTGCCGGCCATGTTGCTGTTCATGATGCTCACGATCTTGTTCCTGGCGATCCCGCATATGGCCGCGGACCTACGGCCGAGCAGCACCCAGACGCTGTGGATCATCGACATCTACGGATTCCTGATGGCCGGACTGCTGATCACCATGGGCACCCTGGGCGACCGCATCGGCCACCGACGACTGCTCATGGCAGGCGCGGCGGTGTTCGCCGTCGTCTCCCTGATCGCCGCCAACACCTCCGACCCGGCCATGATGATCGTGTGGCGAGCCGTACTCGGAATCGCCGCGGCCACCCAGATGCCCGCCACCCTGGGCCTGGTCTTCGCCACCTTCGCCGACGCCCGCCAGCGCGCCATCGCCGTGGGCATCTGGTCCGGCGCCATCTCGGTCGGCACCGGCCTGGGACCCGTACTCGGCGGCGTGCTCCTGGAAGCCTTCTCCTGGCGGGCCGTCTTCCTGATCGCCGTACCGATCATGGCGGTCGTAGCGATCGGCGCCCTCCTCCTGCCCGACCACCGCAACCCCGCCGCCGGCCGCATCGACCTGGCCAGCGTGGCACTATCACTGGCGACCCTGCTCCCGATCGTCTACGGCGTGAAGGAACTCCCCAAGAACGCGCCCCTCGCACTGACAGCCATCGCGATCGGAGCGGCTTTCGGCACCTGGTTCGTACGCCGCCAGCTACGCCTGCACGAACCCCTCCTGGACATTCGCCTGTTCGGCAACCGCACCATCGCCGGCGCCTTGGGCGTCTTCCTCCTGGCCGCGACCGCACTGGGCGGCGTGTACCTGCTGTTCACCCAATACCTCCAGCTAGTAGAGGGCCTCTCCCCCCTGCGGGCGGGCCTGTGGGTACTCCCGGGCGCGGCTCTACTGGTGATCGTCTCCACCCTCACCCCTGCCCTGGTACGGCGGGTGCCCCCCGGCCACCTGATCGCGGCAGGCCTGACCACCCAGGTCATCGGCTACGTCATGCTCACCCAGGTCAACGCGGTAGGCGGCCTGCCGCTACTGGCAGCCGGCTTCTTCATCCTCTACCCCGCGGTCGCTCCGTCCATGGCCCTGACCACCAACCTGGTCGTCGCCTCCGTGCCCCCGCACAAGGCAGGCGCCGCCTCCGGACTCGCCACCACCTGCAGCGACCTGGGCATCTCCCTGGGCATCGCCGTCATCGGCAGCATCGCCGCCGCCATCTACCGAACCGACATCGCCACCACCCTGCCCACAGGGCTCCCCGAAAGGACAGCAGCCGCCGCCCGCGAAAGCCTCGACAGCGCCGTCCCCGCCGCCAAAACCCTGTCCCCCGAGCTGAGCACCGCACTCCTGACACCAGCCCGCGAAGCGTTCACCAGCGGCCTGAACACGGCAGCCGTCATCGCCACAGTCATCGCGGCAAGCGCCGCAATCCTGGCAGTCGCAACCCTGCGCCACATCCCCAGAACCCCCGCCAACTAACCCCATCAGACCGCCCGGCCGTACAGGAAGCACGCGATCAAGCAGAAGACCGCTCCACCGAGGCGATCTTGCGCCGGTTCACCGAGTCGGCCTCCCACCCCACCTACCAGGCAATGCTGGAGGTCGGCCGCGCCCAGAAAACGATCTTTGTGGCACGTTACCTACGGCTGCGTGAGCCGCAGCGGGAGATCCACGAGGACCTGAACGTGGTGGAGTCCTTTACGGTGATCTTCTCCGGCAAGGGCGCTGACATCGCCACCAACCGGCGCGAGGAGTTGGAGATGACCGTCTTGTGCCTGCGCATCCCGCAGGCGGCGCTGGTCTACATCAACACCCTGATGCTCCAGGACGTCCTGGCCGAAGCCGCCTGGGCCGACAAGCTCACCACCGAGGCCTGACCCCGCTGTTTTGGCAACATGTCCTGCCGTACGGCGAGGTGCGCCCGGATGTGGCCAAGCGGCTGGCGCTGGGCAGCGCGGCCCCGCCGCCCGCTGCGGACTCGCGCGAGCCCGAGGAGTAGGCAACCACCAGGAGAGGAGGAGGGGTGTAAACCCTGGCCTCGCGCAAGGGAACGGCCAGTGGCGCATCCGGTGAGACTGCCGGGTTACGCCATTGACCGTTCGGGCATCGTCCACGGGCTTTGCTCTGTCCAGCGGCACGGTCGTGGTCCGAGCGCCAGCCCTTAGGAGGCGGGTCTGATGCGTGAATACTGGGCCTGGAACCGGTCGGCGGCGATGCCGGTTTCCGTGATGCGTCCGGCCAGGCGCATCGCCGGCGACCCTAGGCCGCCACCCGCTCGCGGATCTCATGGACCGGCGCCTGGCGCTCGTACGCCGGAATCAGGCGGGCGCCCAACGCCCGGGCGCCGATCACCATGGCGGCGGCGGCCAGGACGATGTCCTTGAAGATGTACTGCGCCTCCAGCGTCGGCGCGCCGGGGAACAGGTCCGTGAAGAACAGGACGTACGGTGCGAAGAACCCGGCCATCGCACCGGTCATCACGACCAGCCCGGTCTTCAGCAGCTTGCCGGTGACCAGCGTGAGACCGATGAAGACCTCCATGCTGGCGATCACGAACTGTGCCGCGTAGCCCGACACCGTTCCCAGGGACAGCTTCTCCAGTGTGGCCACCGACAAGGCCTCCGCCGGACTGACTCCTGGGAAGTACTTGAGCGTCCCGAAGGCCACGAAGACCAGGCCGAGGCTGACGCGCAGCACGTCGATGCTGTGGCGGGACAGCCAGCCGGTCAGTTTGACGATCATGTTCTCGATGGTTCCGGTCATTTCGCACTCCTGGGTGGATGCCGTTTTCGTCTGGGTTCAGACTCGCGAAAACGTCGCCGGAGAACGTCAGGCCGGCGGACGCATTTGGGCTACTCCGTCGCGCGTACGATGGGCCGGCCCGTACCAGCCTTTCGGCGTAAGGGATTCCCCCAAGGGGGGCCGTCGGCCACGTCGGAGCGCACGGGACCCGTACTCCGCGGGGAGTAGTTCGCCCGAATCCGGCTGCGCTCATCTCATTGCGATGACAGCGGAGACGTGGCCAAAAGTCCTTCTACCGGACGGGTGCGGTCGGAGCGCTGACCTGCGGCAGAGGACTACACCTTGGCGGCCGCCGAGTCCTGGCCGGCGCCGAACTCGGCGCGCCGGCCGCGCGGCTGGCCTGACCGGAAGAGCCGGTCGCTCCCGGCGAGGTCGCCGCCGCCGACCGCCGCGGGCCGCGACTGGTACGCCAGCCCGTCTACGCCGGATGGGACGGGGTCTCGTTCCTGCTGCGCCAGGTCTGCAACGTCATCGAGTGACGCCCGGGTGAATTGACCTTCACGGGGGTTGAGAATCATCAGCCAGCTCACCGGCCGTAGTGGTCGAGGGGCTGCAGCCAGGTGTCGGTTTGGAGTTGGCGAGTCAAGCTCCGCTGTCGGGGTGTTCACCAGTGCGCGTGAGCTGGTGTGGAACATGCCACAAGAAGACCGCTTCCCCACGCGACGTTGATCGTTCCCAGGCTGGTGTCATGGTTGCCGACTGAGTTCAGTGCCCTGCCTGCGGGGCGTCGAGTTGTCGCAGAACGTCCTCGACTGTCTGGATGATGATCTCGGGTTGATCGTGGGGGATCTGGTGGGTGGCGCGTTCGGCGATGATGAGGCGTCCTTGGGGAGATTGGGTGGCCAGCCGGTGATGGTTGGCGTTCAGGTGCGCAAGCTGGGTCTGGGGCATTCGGGGGCGTTTGCCGGCGGTGATCACTCGGATGGGCACGGGCGGCAGGGTGCGCTGGTCCAGTGCATCGGCGACCTCGCGCATGTGGTGTGGCATGGCCGCCAGGGTGCCGGCGAGTTCACGGATGGACCGGGAGGTCTTGGAGGGCACGAGCGCGCGCAGGCGGAGCAGTTTCGAGGCGAGGGTGAACGACGTCGTGCGCACCAGTGCTGAACCGGGTGGCGTCTGGCTGACGGTGGGGTCTACGAAGACCAGCCCTGCTATGTCGTCGGGGTAGCGCAGCGCGTAGAGCTGGATGACCAGTCCCCCGTAGGACCATCCGGCGAACACAGCCGGCAGCGGAAGACCAAGGCTGCGCAGGAGCCGGTGCAGATCGTCGGTCATATCGGCGACGGTGCGTGCTTGCGGGCCGTCGGACCGGCCGGCGCCGGCCCGGTCGTAGGTGACCAGGGTGGTCAGTTCGGCCAGCTTGGCTTCCAGTTCCGTTCCCCAAGCGCCGCCAACGCCCTGTCCCGCGCCGCCGCAGTCGAGAACCAGGGTGGTGCTGCGGCCTCGGACCTGCGCGCATAGTTTGCGCTCGTCGATGTCGACCAACACAGTCCTCGAGGCGCGGCCGCCGATGTCGCTGCCATCAACATTCATGCCGTCAACGTACATTGACGTCACCTTTGACGTCAATCTTGATTGACTCCAGGGGGTTACGCACCCGTACGAGCGGAGCTCGACGCTTGCAGATGTTGCAGACCCTGAACCAGTACGGCTGCGGCGACATAGAGGATCACTTCTGGCGGCTGGATATCGAGGCGCCCGCCAAGCCTCCAGGCACGAGCCTGGTGCCGAGGCACGGGGGAGATCTTCTCCAGTTCGGCGTGCACCGAGCCGCTACGCCCCCCGGGTACCGTGCCCGTGCGCGGCCCGCAGACCGCCGGCTCGACAAGCCGCCGCTCTCGGGACACTCACCAGGAGCGGCGCGGAGGGCATGGAGCGGCATGGCGTGATATGTGGGGTACGTGTCGTTGCGCCATGGCCTGGGCGTCGGCGACGCTGAAGGAGTGACCCCACCACCATGTGTCGCCTTCGTCATCTTCGAGGGCTTCCAGCCACTGGACCTGGCCGGCCCGTACGAGGTGTTCACCCATCCGGGTGAGTACCTGTGTCAGATCGTGGCCTCCGCATCCGGGCCCGTACGCTCTGCCGGTGGCCTGTGCGTCCAGGCTGGGCACAGTGTCGGCGACCTCGACCCGTCCGGCATCGACACGCTGATCGTTGTCGGTGGCAACGGCGTGGACGAGGCACGGCACGACAGCGCTCTGATCCGGTGGATCGCCGTCGCCGGGACATCCGCGCGACGCGTGGCCTCTGTCTGCAGCGGCGTGTTCCTGCTCGCCGCGGCCGGCCTGCTGGACGGCCGCCGGGTCACCACGCACTGGCGCAGGGAAGCTCAGCTGGTCCGCGAGCATCCCGAGGTGAGCGTGGACTGCGATCCGATCTTCATCCGCGACGGTCACGTGTGGACCTCAGCAGGGGTGACCGCGGGAATGGATCTCGCGCTCGCACTGGTCGAGGACGATTTCGGACGGCATGTGGCCCATGACGTGGCCCGGGAGATGGTGCTGTTCCTGCGGCGCCCGGGCAGCCAGTCGCAGTTCAGCGTGCCGTTGTGGTCCGCGCAGCCGTCCAGCGACCGGATCCGTGTGGTGGTGGAGGCGATCCACGCGGATCCGGGCGCCCGGCACGGCCTGCCGGAGCTGGCCGCCCGTGCCGGGTTGAGCCCGCGGCACCTGCAGCGGCGTTTCACCGCCGAACTCGGTGTGCCGCCCGCGACGTACGTGGAGCGGGTGCGGGTGGAGGCGGCGGGCCGTGCCCTGGTCGAGGGTGACGAGCCGGTGGAGGTGGTCGCCCGGCGAAGTGGGTTCGGCACGGCGGAGTCCCTGCGCCGCGTGTTCCACCGCCATCGGGGGGTTGCGCCATCCGAGTACCGGGACCGATTTCGATCTGCGAAGGAGTACGTATGACGAGCTATGGGTTGCTGATCTTCGAGGGTGCCGAGGAGCTCGACTTCGCCGGGCCCTGGGAGGTGTTCACCGCATCTGCCATGGTCCGCGACCGGGGTGACACCGCCGTGCTGATCGCCGAGCGGGAGGATCCGGTTCGCTGTGCCAAGGGCATGCGCGTGCTGCCCGATCACACGCTGGGCGACCACCCGCCGCTGGACGTCCTGCTGGTCCCCGGCGGCATGGGCACCCGCCGCGAGGTGGGCAATCCGGTAGTGACCGGCTGGATCGCCAAGGTCTCCGCCCAGGCGGACTGGGTGACCAGCGTGTGCACCGGAGCGCTGCTCCTGCACGAGGCAGGACCGGCACGAAACCGCCGCGTCGCCACCCACCACGCGTTCGAGGACACGCTCCAGGCCCGTGGACAGATCACGGTGGTGCGTGACGCGCGCTATGTCGTCGACGGCAACCTGGTCACCAGTCAGGGCGTCTCGGCCGGAATCGACATGGCGCTGTGGCTGATCGGCCGCTTGCACGGCCGCGAGCACGCGCGTGCGGTCCGCCGCTACATCCAGTACGAGCCCGCGCCGCCGTACCTCGCCGACGAGCCCATCGGCTGAAACCGCGATACCGAAGAAGCCGACGGCCCCGACCTTGCCGCAGGGCGCGCTGCTCTCGGCCGCCGTCGTCATCGGCTCCGAACACGACCGGCCGACGCGCGGCCGAACGCGCCGACCAGGTCCGTGCCACACGCCACAAGGCGATCGATCGGGGACACGTTCCTCGGCGGCTGTGCGGCCGGGTTCCGCGGCAAAGGCTCGGCCCGCACCGACCGCCGGCACCCCCGGCGCGTACGGCATGACGCCACCACCACCCGTGACGGCGGCACCCCTCGTCGACGGCCTGATCACCATGCCCGCCGCCGCCGTCGCGCGCTCGGAATTTCCACGACAATTCCTGGCCCCACCGATCAAGGGAGACTTCCATGAGCACATTCGTATTGATTCACGGCGGCGGAGACGTTGGATGGTACTGGCACCTGGTCGAAGCCGAACTACGGGCACAAGGGCACGACGTCCTGGCTCCCGACCTCCCAGGCGATGACGAGTCCCAGACCCTGACCGACTACGCCGACCACGTGGTCGAAGTCGTCGGCGACAGGCGGGACCTGGTCGTCGTGGGCCACTCCTTCGGCGCCTTCACCGCCCCGCTGGTCGCCGACCGGCTCCCCGCCGATGTGCTGGTCCTGATGGCCGGCATGATCCCGACACCGGGCGAGTCGCCCGATGAGTGGTGGGCCGGCACCGGCTGCCAGACTGCGGTGGCCGAGCAGGCCAAGCGCGACGGCGGGCTGACCGGCCACGCCGACCCCTACGTCAGCTTCTACCAGGACGTCCCCCGGGAACTGGCCGAAGAGGCGTTGAGCAAGGAACGCGCCCACCACCCCTCCAGGACCGCCTCTGCCGCCCCGTGGCCGCTGGCCGCCTGGCCGGACGTTCCGACCAGGTTCGTACTCAGCACCGAGGACCGCACCTTCCCGCCCGACTTCATGCGCCGGCTGGCCGCCGACCGCCTCGGCATCGTCCCCGACGAAATCCCGGGCAGCCACTGCGTCGCCCTCAGCCGCCCCAAACCAGTGGCCGACCTGCTGGTGAACTACGCCAGGGCAGCATCGGCCACGAAGACCCGGCAGTGACCCGCTCCCCCGCCGAGCGCCGCCCGGGAACGGACGCGGACCACCCCACAAGCTGATCTTCGTCGGCGCCGAGGCGCCGGTGACAGGCGGGTGCAGCGTATGACACGACATGATGGCCGGTGGCGCGGCCGACGTGCTCGATCGCCTGCTGCCGCTCGGCCAGGCGCGCGAGCTCGGCGCGGCGCACCTCCAGGACGGCGGTGATGGCCTCGGGCGGCAGCTGCTCGCGCAGGTCGACGGCGGCGCCGCGGTATCTCTCGCGTACGGCGTCGCGGACGGTGTGTTCGTACGCGGAGCGGGCCGACTGCAAAGGGTGCTTGGCCAGGACGTCACGGTGCTTGCGGTAGTCCGGCGGCATCGCCTCGTCCGGCAGCCAGTCGACCGCCTTGTCCGGCCAGCCGTCGGCGCCGGGCGACGGCACTTCCGGCGGCCAGCCGTCCGGCAGCTGGCTGCCGACAGCCGCAGTCGCCGGCGGCGGCGGCGGCCTGGTGGTGCTGGCGGGCGGATCCCGGGGCAGGCGGGTGTAGTCGACGCCGTCGATCGGGCCAGGCCCAGCAGCGGCATCCACTCCTGCCGCTCCTTCAGCCCGCCGGTGAACCCCTGGTCGCGCCGGTTCCAGGCAGCGGGTCCTGGCCGACCGGCGCCCCGGCGATCCCCTATCCAGCGCTGCCCGCTCCTGCGGAGCGTCGCCAGCGAGGTTCTCGGCACCGGGGGTGGCCACCTCCAGGCAGGCCGTACAGCACGTGGACAGCCGCTCCCCAGGAGATCGGCGCGCCGCCCATCCACAGTCCGTACCTCGTTCCCGACATCACAAGCGATAGGCCGGTCGGCGGCCCGACGCAGGGTGCGTCGCGCAGAGCCGTGCGGTCGCGCGGAACATGGCTATGCGGTTCTCGGGGTGTTCTGGAACGAACGCCGGTCAGCCGTAGAGGGAACGATCCGGTTGGCGTGGCTGGTCACATGCGCCGTCGAGGCGGCGCAGCGGCAGTGCCCAGCCGCGGGTGCGGCCAGGGAAGGGCGGCCGCAGGTGTAGCCGCCCCTGTCTCCCCTGCCAGCAGGCGACCATCACGAAGGTGACGCTGACCAGCAGCGCCCAGGCTCCGAACTTGGCCGGATGGACCAGCTGCCACGTCCCCCGCTGATAGGGGTACTGCCAGGCGCCCAAGTAGGTCGCGATGTTCTCGGCCACCCACAGGAAGAATCCGATGAGGACGAGCGACTGTGCCAGCGGCATCTGGTAGCGATGCTCGCCCACGGTGAAGTGCACCACGGTCCCCCACGTGGCCACGGCGAGCGCGAGGGCGAGCGGGATACGCAGGTCGATCCACCAGTGCTGGGTGATGAAGTTCGCGTAGATCGCCCGAACTTCGTGAAGGCGTCCTCGGGATAGCTCCACGACCCGAACCTGACCTTGATCAGCTCGAAGGCCAGCCCGACCAGATGGAACCCTGCGATGACCACCGTCTCCTGGGTGCTCTCCCACCGCAGCGCACGGAAGACCACAGTCACGGTCACGGCGTAGACCAGCAGTGCGTCGTAGCGCGGGATCGGCAGCGGCAGTACCGACGAGGCGGCGAGGCCCACGAACATGGCCACTGCGAACCGGCACGACCTGGCCTCGGCGCACACGAAGCGGATCAGCTGGGCGACTGAGAACGTCATGCTCTGTCCGAGATCCTCCACGACGCCGAAGTTCTGCGGCCTTCGGGGAGGTTCAGTGCAGAAACGAGGAAGTCGCAACCGGCCCGGCGACGGCGACTGCTGCAACCTGACTTCGCGGCTTGTCGGTGGAGTGCGCGATGTGGTGGCGGCCGATGGTCTGCAGGCGCGCATGGCGGGGCTGCTGGTGCGGCGATCCTCGGCACCGAGCGCCCAAGGTGAACGGGAGATCGCCTACTAGCACGGAGGCTTGCGTTCCGCCCTGCGACGAAGAATCAGAAGTTATGTCCGGATTCTGGAGCGTGCCTGAACCGATCGCCGGTAACCCCTCGGCGGACCGCGATTACCTGGACGAGTTCGGCCTTCTCGATGGCGTCTCCCGCCTGGAATACGGCTGGCGCCGAGGCTGCTACGTCGGCCGCGATCGAAGAGCTGACCGGCCGCCGGGTGATGGGCTGGGATCCTGACGCTCCTGCCGTTTCATCCACGGCGAGCCGGCCTGATGCTCATGCTCGGTCACTGCGTGACGCGTCAATAGGCGTCACCCAGCACCACAGCGCGAGTTCGGCGCCGACGAGGGCTCAGTTAGCGTGGGCCGTCCCTGGTCAGGGCCACATGGCGACAGCGCTGAAGCCCGTGCCGCTATTGACGCTTCCCGGCTACTCCCGTGACTCCCTCGCGCGGCGAGGCCAACTCGGCTGGAGCTGTGAGGTCGCAGCCGAAGTGGCGAGTTCTCAAGTGATCTGGCGGAGCCGGTGGCGAAGCGACACTGTTTCTCACCCGATGTGGCGAGCACCGACTCAGGGACCGCGCTGGTCGCGGCCACAGCCACCATCAGACGATACGGCTTCCAGAAACTCGCCACATCGGGCGAGAAGCACCGACCGCCTCGATGCTGTCCAGGAGGTGAGCACCCCACCGGGTGCTCACATCCGAGGGCCTGGCTAGCAGTGGATCGTGGTGTACTGCGCGCCCTTGACAGTCCAGTTGAACCACCACGAGACCACGCCGTTGGCGTCGGCGTACTTCCTGATGTTCCTGAGCTCCGTTCGCTTGCCGTCCTTGGTATAGGCCGGGCAGACGCCGACCCTGGTCTCGGTGCAGTTCTTGTAGTAGTGGACCATCGCGCCCCCATTGGGGCTCGGCGGATCGAAGCTCGTCCAGCAGGGCAACGCGCTCTGGGCGGTTGCCGACGCGCTGGTGGGGAGGGTGGTGAGACCCATCACGGCAACAGCCGCAGCAACCAGGGCCAGGGATCGCTTCAACGGATTCATGCTCCTTCGGTGCATCTGTTGATCTTCGAAGTGGCTACGTCCGGAAAGCTAGTCGGTTTGGCTTTTGATCGGCTTTTCGTGGCGGCATACTGTGCCGCGCCGGTCTGCGCGGGAGGCACGCTGTTGTGGCCACCGCACCCGTGATCGTCGAGCCGGCGAACATCGCCGCAACCACCGAGCCCTGCTGCCGCAGACCGTCCGGCTCGTGGACGCCATCGACGAGGTGTTCAGGATCTTCATCGCCGGCGCCCAGCTCGCGCCCGACGCCGACCCACGCAGCTGCCCGTCGCCGACGACTACATCGACGCGCTCAGCCTGTTCCGCCCGAATATTGAGGTGCGTGCCCTGAGCTGCGGTTACGCAGAGTGGCGGTGTTCGCTGATCGTGCCTGCGACGACGGGCTGTCGGCGGATGGATCGCAGGTCGTTGAGGTCGGTTACGTCCCGGGTGGGCCTTGCTACGCTGTCCGCGGGACGTTGGTCCCGTAGCTGGTGCGGCCGGTGCCCGTTGTGGTGCATTGGATGCTCCTGGAGCACGCGGGTCAGGTGGCGTTCATTGAGGATCACGCTTCGGTCCGGGAGTTCGCGGCGCAGTGTGGCGATGACCCGCTCGCAGACGGCGTTCATCCGCGGCGTCCGCGCCAACGTGGTGACGATCCGCAGCTCTGCAACTGTGAAGACCTCCCGGAAGGCGGAGGTGAAGAGCGGTTCGCGATCGTGGATCACGAACCGTAACCCCGGGAAACGGTCACCCAGGTCCATCACCAGGTTGCGAGCCTGCGCACCGTCCACTCCCCGGTCGGATGTACAGCCGCCCCGGCCAGCTGCGGTCGCCGGGTGCCATGCTCGGCGGTACGCCGGGCCGAAACCGGCGTGCAGGATTCCCATGCCGTTGGAGGCAGCGAGGTTGTACCCCAGCCGGGCCAATTCGCCTGCATTCTCCGATGTCCCCAAGTCAGGTTCCCCCGGACATCCGCACAATCAGTGCTCTGATCGGCCGACGGGTGCGGGCCGTCCCGAACGCCGCCGGTTGGTGAAGGTCCATTTGCGTGCTACGAGGTTGCGATGCCAGCGCAAGATCGGGGCTGGGGTGACCTGGCATCATCGCCGCCGTCCAGTTCTCCCCACGCCCGTGGGGGGTGAACCGATAGTGATCCAGGGACGGATTTGGTGTGCCCCGGGCCTGGTGGAGTCGCGTTTCTGGACTGTCACGCCACGGATGGTCATGAGATCCTCTTCGTCCGGCCAGTACTCGGCAGCGCCGATCCTTCCAGAGGGTGGCGACAGCGGCAGCAGCACGTTCATCGACCATCAGCCTCATGGTGTGACGGTCCAAGTGCCAAACGGCTTGAAGGCGCTGCACTTGGCTCCGGACTGGATGTCCGTGGTCTTTTTCGGCCCTGGCCCCACGGTGAGGGCGAGGAGCGCGGTGTCTCGCAGGTAGTACGTGGCTTGCGCGTCGATCGTGGCGCTCAAGCCGCTGTTGGCCGCCGCGTCGTTGTACCACAGGCGTGCCACGCCGGAGTTGTGCCTCGAGCCTGTGCACGCGTTTCGCACCGACACTCGCAGCTTGAGCTGTGATCCCGGGGGGAAGCTCACCGGGGTGAATGGGGCGAGGGTGACGGTGGCCAGATGCGCGTTGTTGAAGCCGCTGCTGCCGCCACCGAAGCTGTTGAGCTGACCGGAGGCCACCAGGGTGGAGTCGCGGTAGACCTCGGCGAGCAGGTCGAATTTAACGCCCACGTCGTCGCTGTTCTTGAGCCCGATCCAGATCCTCGGCGAGCCCAGCGCTGTGAGCTGCCTGGTCTGCGCCTGGAGGCCCTCGATCTTCACGTTGTCGATAACGTTCCCTGCGCTGATCCCGAGGCTGAGGTATCCCTGGGCGTAGGCGGCGTCGGTCGCGGCGTTGGTGAGCGTGTCGTCGACGTAGCTGCGAAGCTGGCCGCCGATGGCGCACAGCTTCACCCGGTGCGGGTCGGTGCCGAACACGGCCTTGGGCGGGTTGGTCCCGTTGTTGAAGTAGCCGCCGTCCTTGTAGAGGGAGATGAAGTTGTAGTTGGGGTGTTCGGCGATGGTGTTGAGATCAGAGCCGTAGCCCGTGCCGCCGAACGGTGTGGCGTGCTGCTGCCGTACGTGGAGGGCGACGATCCCGGCTGTGGGGAATCTGACGTCGAAGGACAGGCACTGGTCGGTGAGCAGGAGCGCGGGCAGTCCGACGGGGTCGGCCCCGCCGGGGAAGGTCAGGGCGTTGCCCTGGATGACAGGCATGGACTGCTCAGCTGTCCACCCGTTGTCGTGTGCGACGAGGGTGGTGCCGTCGGCGTCGGTGAAGTCGTCGGCGAAAACCGTGGCCAGCGCCGGCGCCGGGGAGATGCCGAAATCCTGCACGTAGCCGGATCCCAGATGGGGCAGGCCGACGATGCCCAGTGTCGTGCCGACCGTCCCGGACGGCGGTCGCATGTGGAGCCAGTTCTCTTCGGCGGGCGCGACGTCGGGGAAGGAGTAGCCGCCATCGGCGTCCGTGGTGGCCGTTAGCTGCTCGTTCACCTGCCCGAAGCCCAGACCGGAGTAGAGCGTGACGATCACGCCCGCGTGCCCGCTCTCCCCGGTGTCGCGGACGCCGTTGCCGTTGGCGTCGTCGTAGACCGTGCCGTCGAGGGTGACGCCTGTGGTGTAGAGCTCGGCGGTCGAGGCGGCGTGGTTGCCGGCGTCGTAGGCACCGGCCATCAGTACGTCACCGTCGTCGAGCTTGACCGGCTCCCCGCCGTGCTGGCTGGTGAAGGCAGCAGCACCGTAGGTCCAGTTGTCGGAGGCGGACGCCGCGCCGGGAAAACAAAGTATGGCAGCGAGCGCAATTAATGCACACATACCGCGCGACAGCCTTTTCGGGGAAACTGTGGATCGCATGTCGACCTCTGCGATAAGAAACGTGAACACTGATCCCCGATGGACCTAGAACACTAACCGAGGCGACCGGTCCGACAACACGCGCAATAGCCATAAAATTCTAACCCGAGGAGTATTCCATTTCCCCCGCAAATAGGACTCTAGGGGTGAAAATCCAACAAAGGGACTATTTGGGAGGTTTCCATGAAGTCCTTATTGCTCGTCGGCGAGGTCCTTAAGTTCGGCCAGGGCTTGTCGCAGGTGGCCCGGGAGGGTTCAGAGGCCGCGGCCAGTGTCGCTCAGATCGAGGGCGGCGAGCGCGTAGTGAGCACCGCCCGGCACTCCTGACCGCCCGCGCTGCGGCGGACCAACATGGAAAGCAGTTCCTGATCGCCCAGGCCGAGCACATCGTTGCCGCCGATTTCTTCCACGTCGACACAATTCTCTTGCAGCGTCTGTACGTGTTGTTTGTGATGGAGGTGGAGGCACGGCGCGTGCACATCCTGGGCGTGACCGCCAGCCCCACCGGCGCGTGGACGACTCAGCACGTCCGCAATCTGCTCATGAACCTCAGGAGCAGGCTGGGCTCGTTTCGGTTCCTCATCCGTGATCGGGATACCAAATTTACCGCCGCCAGCGAGGGGATCACGGTGATGAAGACTCCACCGCGAACGCCTCCAGCCAACTGCTACGCCGAACGCTGGGGGCGCACCGGCCGAGCTGAGTGCACCGACCGCATGCTCGTCTACGGCGAACGCCACCTGCGATCACACGAGTTTTGAAGCGGTAGCACGCACCTGCTCCTCCAGCGCGCCACGGCCACGGGGGCGCGCACGACACGGCCATGTGGCACCTGGTTCCTCGATCATCTCCATCGCGCCAACTCCCGGATCCACACCAGCGGCTCGGGCCGGGTCTTGGCCGGCATCTCCAGCACCGCCGCAGGGTTGGAGTCGATCAGCCGGCCCTGGCAGATGGCCACGCTCAGCGCATGCCGAAGGGTCGCCCGGATGCCGTGCATCGTGGCCACGCTCACCGCCCGCCGGACGACCGAGCCGTCCGTGCTCGAGCACGCCGACCAACCGCGCGCCTGACCGGGAAGCCAGCCCCGGACATGGTGAACGCAGGCCCGCTACGCGTGCGCCACCGAAATCGGGGCACGCTCGACCTCTTGGACGCTGACCTGCGTGTTCGCGTAGGCGGTTGAGGTCGGCTCCGTCATCCTCCTGACGGAGCGACCCGCCGACCGGCCTGTGCGAAATCCCGTTCTCCAGGGCGATAACCCCGCGTCAACCGCTTCCTAGCGTGGAGTGACCACCAACACGGGAGTGAACATGCGCAGAAGAACGGGATCGGCGCTCGCCCTCGCGGCCGCGCTGACCTTGAGCTTTGCCCCGGCGGCCCAGGCCGCGGAGCGGCCGGTGAGCGCCGCCGGGGATGAACTGGGCGATGTGCAGGCGGCGGTCGACGCCCTGGCCAGGACCCCGGGCGTGCTCGCGGTGATCGGCGAGGCACGGGTCGACGGCCGCCTGGTCGGCAGCGGCTCGGCCGGATCGCGCCTGCGGGATGGCAAGGGTGGGAAGGTGCCGCCGGGCGCCCGCTACCGGGCCGGTTCGCAGACGAAGCTGATGATCGCCGTGGCCGTGCTGCAGTTGGTCAAGGAGGGCAAGCTCGGCCTGGACGACAAGGTCGGCAAGCTGCTGCCCCAGGTCAGGCGGGGGGCCATCGTGCAGAAGGCGAACAGCATCACTGTCCGGCACCTTCTGCGCCACACCTCCGGCATCCCCGACTGGGGCGGCAAGATCGCCGCCGACCCCGACCGCTACTTCTTCAAGGACGTCGACCGCCACCACAGCCCGCTGGAGGTCGTCAAGCTGTCCAGGGGCCTGCCCCGCACCGGCGCACCCGGCGAACGCTTCTCCTACTCCAACACCAACTTCACCCTGCTCGGCATGATCGTCGAGAAGGTGACCGGCCGCTCTCTGCGGAGCGAGATCGACCGGCGGATCTTCAAGCCGCTGCGCATGACCCGCAGCTATCTGGCCACGAAACCGGGTATCAAGGGCACTCACGCGCACAGCTACATGTCCGACGCCTCGGGAAAGCTCCATGACGTGTCCCGGCTGAATCCGTCCTTCGGCGGCGCGGCCGGCGGTGTCATCTCCACGGCCCGTGACCTCAGCACCTTCGCCCGCGCGTTCCGCGGCGGCAAGCTGCTGCCGCCCAAGCTGATGAAGGTGCTCAGCGACCCGCCCGAGGGCATGCCCGAACCGCCTCCGGGGCCTCAGCCCTGCGCCGGTACGCAGGTCGGCAGTTTCCCCGGCTACATCAGCGCCACGGCCACGTCCAACGACGGACGGCGCCAGTTCGCGTTCTCCATCACCCTCAGCGGGCCGGACAAGGTCCGCAGGGACGTCCTGGACAAGCCCGGCCTGCTGCAGAAGGCGGCGGAGTCCGTGATCTGCCCCGGTGCGTCATGATCGAGCAGACGCGCCCGAGAAGGCGTGCCGTCCTGGGGCTCGCGCCGGCCGTGCTGCTGGCGGTCAACGCGCTACCGGCGATCGCGGCGGGGTCGTCGCCGACGTCGTTCACTCCCGTGATGCCGGCGCCGACGGGCGCCTATCCGATCGGCCGGGTGATGATCCACCTGGTCGACCGTAAGCGGCGAGATCCCTGGAATCCCGGCAGGAAGCGCGAGCTGATGGTGACCGTCACCTACCCGGCTCGTGCGACCGGAGGGTGCCCACGAGGTTCCTGGATGACGCCGACTCAGTCGAAGGCCCTGGAGGGCCTCAACGACTACCTGGGCATCGCGAAGGGAACGGTGAACTGGCGCGGGATGCTCGGGCACGCCCGAGTGGGCGCTCCCGTCCACCGGCGGCGCGGCGGGCTGCCGGTGGTGCTGGTTTCGCACGGGGTCTGGGGCAGCCGCGAAGCGCACGGCGCGCACACCGAGGACCTGGCGAGTCACGGCTACGTGGTGGTGTCGATCGACCACACCTTCGAGGCGGCGGCGGTCGAGTTCCCCGGTGGTCGGGTCGAGGTCTCGGCTCAGCGGCCGAGCCCGGAACTGCTGAAGAACATCGAGTTCATCAATAAGATGATGAACGCCCGGGTGGCCGACGTCAGATTCGTCCTCGACGAGCTGGAACGCCTGGACGACGGCCACAACGTGGACGCGTCCCGAAGGCCGCTGCCTCCGGGCCTGCCCGGCTCGCTGGATCTGCGGCGGACCGGCATGTTCGGCCACTCCGGCGGGGGTTTCACCACGGCCGAGGCGATGTTCCACGACAGGCGGATCCGCGCCGGGATCAACCTCGACGGCCAGATGAAGCCGCCCTTCGACGGCTCGTACGGCCAAGCCGCCCAGCGGGGCCTGGGCAGGGATCGGGCCTTCCTCCTGTTCGGCGGCGGCCGGCTGATCAATCCCCAGGGCCAGATCGTCAACCACAACCATGTGATCGGAGCGGCCAACCCCACCAACGACGACACGTCCTGGGCGAGCTTCTGGAAGGCGCACCGGGGGTGGAAGCGCGATTTCACCCTGCGTGACGGCGCGCACGAGAGCTTCACGGATCTCCAGCTCCTGTTCCGGCAGGTCGCCGAGCACTGGAACCTCTCCGTGGCGGCCAAGCTCGACCCCCGCATCGGCGTCGTCGCCGGCGGGAGGTCGATCCTGGCCCAGCGCACGTACATCGCCGCCTTCTTCGATCTGCACCTGCTGGGCCGAGACCGCCATATGCTGAACGGCCCTTCACGCCACTTCCCCGAGATCGCCTTCGTACCTTAGGAGACCCCTGGCCGGGCCGGGTGGATGTCAGCGGAGGGCGTCCGCCGGTTCCATCCGGGCGGCGCGCAGCGACGGGTAGAGCCCGGCGAGCAGGCCGACGACCGCACCCAGGAGCGGGGCCAGCAGGGTGACGCGCACGTCGAGGAGCGGGGTCCAGGCCCGCCAGGTCGAGCGCATGGAGTCCGGCCAGGTCGTGGACGGGCCGCGGTGGCCCGAAGCTCACGTGGAAGGCCACCGGCAGCCCTTGCACCCGCAGCGGCACGCCGTGCCGCCGCCCCAGCTCGGCCAGCCCCGCCATCAGCCGGCGCCCGTGGTCCTCGATCCGCGCGTACGGCGGGGCCGAGGTCAGCGTGTCGAGGGTGGCGACGATGGCGGCCGCCGCCATCACCGAGGCGTTGAACGTGCCGGAGTGGTTGACCTTTCCGGTGCCGAACCTGGCCATCAGATCGGCCCGTCCGGCCACCGCGCTGACCGGCCAGCCTCCCGCCAGCGCCTTGCCGTACACGGCGAGGTCGGGTGTCACGCCGAAGTGCCGCGCGGCACCGCCGAGTGCGAGCCGGAACCCCGTGATGACCTCGTCGAAGACGAGCACGGCGCCGGCCCGGTCCGTCAGCTCGCGCACCAGGTCGAGGAAGCCGGCCCTGGGCGGGATGGCGCCCGCGTTGCACATCATCGGCTCGCAGATGACGGCGGCGATCTCGGCGCCGTGCCGGTCGAACAGCGCGGTGAGGGCCTCGGCGTCGTTGAAGGGGACCACCAGCCAGTCGGCGAGAGCGCCGGCGACAGGGCCCTGAGCGCCGCGTCCATCGCGGTGGGCAGGACGAAGCCGGGGCCGAGTCCGTATATGGCCGTCATCGCGGTGCCGGTGGTGGCTCCGTAGAACAGACAGGCGGCCAGGAGCGTGAGGCCCAGGGCGGCGGCGAGTTGGGGGCCGATCGTCCGGCTCAGCCTGCTCGCCGGGATCATCCCGGCCGCGAACACCAGCGTGTAGACGGTGACGATGCGGAGAGGTGCTTTCCCCGGGGTGGTTCCGACCCGAGCGGAAGGCCCAGACAGCGGAGCGACGAGTTACGGCCGGAGTGACCGCCGGGCTGGGGCGCCCGGCGGCCCGCGTGGATGCGGCTACCGGTTCTAGGAGAACACCACCGACCGCAGCTTCAGCCGCTCGCCACCCCGGCCGACGACCGGGCGAAGGGTGAAGTAGTCGCCATCGCATTCGGGGCCGGTGAAGACCGTGGCGGTGGACGTGGTCCGGTTGCGCGGCGAGTGGGCAGGTTGGCTCGCATCAGGGTCGGCCACCTCGGGCAGGGTGATGCACTCCCAGCTCTCCGGATCGGAAAGCGTCGCTCGCTGCGGGGTCCCGTCCAAGCCCACGAAGGTGTACGAGAACTCGCCCTCGGCGGCGAAGGCGGGAGCGGGAGCGGTGGACATGGCGGTGAGGACGACGGCGAGGGCAACAGCGGCTTGGCGCAGACGCACGGGGCACGACCTTTCACGGTGGGCTGGGAGGGGGTCCGGAAGGCCGGAACCCCACCCTTTGTTACTCAACGCTTTCACGTGACTACGCCTCGCGCATGTGGCGGAGGGGTAAAAGTCTTCGCAGGCGGTGAGCGCACAGGCGCTCGCCTCGTCATGGCGTGACAGGTCCAGTACGAAGCGGTAGCGCGCGTTGCCCTGCGCCAGGCGATCGAGCACGTCCTGGACGCGGGCCGAGGGCAGGACCTCGACGTCTGCGGTGGTCTGCTGCTCGGCGCAGTGTGCCATCCAGGGCGGCGGCCAGCTTCACCCCGAGGTGGCCCAGGCGGGCTACGGCCACTCGGGAGCCCGGCCCGACGCCGACGGACTCCCAGACCGTGATGGCCCGCTGGTACTCGTTGATGGCTCCGCTGAGTACCTTTCGGCGCTGTATCCAGGGGCAGAAGGTGAAGCGGGTGCGGGAGGTAGGCGTCGTGGCGACAGGCGGCTCCCTGCTCAAACCCCAGGACGTGTTCGTGGAACGGATCGGCCCTTGCTCATGCGCAGAATCAAGGCGACAGCGTCCTCCGACTGGACCGCTGGAGTCAGAACCTGCTGTAAGAGCAGGCCACGAATCGCGGCAACGGTGACAGTGGCCGTAGTCAGCGCTTCCGTGGTGGAGAGTCCTTCACGTTCCGCGAGCGACGCCAGCATCTTGGTCAGGTCGTCGAGCGAGTCGATGAACTCACGAAAGTCCTCCGGCCTATAGGCAGCCAGTCCGACCACGTGAAAGAAGCCGCGTACCCGTGACAACTGCTGCGGGCGGGTGTAGGTCCGCCAGATCGCCACGACGAGGTCGTCAAAGGTGCCCTGCTGGGCGGCCGCGAAAAGTGCCTCGTTGTCACGAGATCGCTGCGCCTTGAGCATGGCCGCCAAAACGCCCGGGAGTGACCCGAAGTGGTACCGCAGGAGGGCATGGCTGGTCTCGGTCCGGGCGGCGATCTCGCGGAGCGACACCTCCGGTGAGGGAAGGTCCTCGCCGAAGGCGTCGAGAAGCCGAGCCAGGAGACGCTCGCGTGCGTCGCCTTTGCGTTCCGTGCTTGACAGGATCACTCCCACAGTTTATCCATTGGAAAAGAAGGCTGGCGATGTTGCTTCCCACATGGTGGCAGTCGGCTCGCAACGGCGGAGGGATCGACTCGTGGGACGTTTTCAGGTAGTCGGCGCGGCGGTCGTGGACGGGTCGGGCCGCGACCCCAGCGACGTCGACGTCACCGTCGAAGACGGGCACATCACCCGGCTCGGCGCCTCCAGCGCACATGGCGAGCGCCTCGATGCCGGGGGACTGACGATGACGCCCGGCCTGATCGACGCGCACGTTCACCTGGGTTTGTCGAGCCCGATCCAGCCGCAGTTCTCGTTTCAGATCAGTGCCGCCGAGATCGCGGCGGACATCTTCGCCACGGCCGGCGCGACGCTCGATGCCGGTTTCACGACCGTCCGGGACACCGGCGGGATCGACGGCGGCGTCGTCACCACGATCGCGAAGGGCAAGGTCAGGGGACCGCGCGTGCTGTCGTGCGGGCCGGTGCAGTGCCAGATCGGCGGGCACGGCTACTACGGAGCCGACTGGGAACCCACCGAGCTGTGGAGCAGTCATCACATTCCGGGTCTGTGTGCCCTCTCCATGATGTCGGGCAACGCGGACGAGCTACGCGCCAATGTGCGGGAGACCTTCCGCCGCGGAGCCTCCTTTCTGAAGCTCTGTGTGACCGGCGGAGTGGTCGGCGCTCACGACCAGCTGACCGACACCCAGTTCACCGTGGAAGAGATCGCCGTCGCTGTCCAAGAAGCTGCGGCACGGGGCACCTATGTGACGGTTCACGCCCATAACAACGAAGGCATCCGAAACGCGGTCGAAGCCGGGGCGCGTTGTGTCGAGCACGGCACCGACCTCGATGAGTCCACGGCCACCCTGATGGCCACGCGCGGGGTCGCCCTCGTGCCCACGTTCGCTGTCGTCGAGCAGCTGCTGCACAACCCCTCCGGAGCCGGCCTCGGCGAGTCGGCTCGCGATCGAGTGATGGGTGTACGTGAACGGATGACGCAGGCGCTTGCCGTAGCCAAGGAGGCCGGAGTGCGGATCGGGCTGGGTTCCGATCTCATCGGTCCGGCTCAGGACCGTCGAGGAGAGGAGCTCAGGTTGCGCGCGAACCTCGAGACGCCGATGGACGCCCTCGTGGCGGCCACGAAGACCAACGCCGAGATCCTCGGCCTGTCCGGCCAGGTGGGGGTCATCGCCCCCGGCATGCGGGCAGACCTCGTGCTCTGGAACGGCGACCCACTCGAAGATCCGAAGCTCTTCGCCGATCCCGCCAACGCCGTCGTCGTCGTCCAGGCCGGACGCGTTGTGAAGGACCTGCGATGAGCGCCATGTGGCAGGGCTGCCTCGCCGACACCGACTACTTCGAGGTGCGTTCCGGCGGTGGGCATGACTACGGCGTCTGGGTCACCACGCCACCGCGCTACGACCCCGCCACGACGCGAGCGCCTGTCGTGTACGTCCTCGACGGCAACTTCGCCGTGGGCATGACGGCTCCGCTCATCGTCACCCAGCTCGACCCCATGCAACAGATCCAGCCCTACGTCCAAGTCAGCGTCGGCTACGCGGGCGAGGAAGCACAGCACTGGGCACGGCTGCGCAACAGAGACCTCGTGCCACCCGGCGAACCCATCTCCAGGGAGTTCATCGACGCCGTGGAGAAGAGTCTTCAATCGGGCGCGATGACACGCGAGCAGGCCGACGCGTACCTCGCCGAACTACGCGACACCCACGCCGACGCGTTCCTGAGTTTCCTCACCACCGAACTGCACCCGCGAATCGAACGCGACTACGGCACAGCCACGAGCGGTCACGGCCTTTTCGGCTATTCCTACGGCGGACTTTTCAGCCTCTACACCTGGCTCACCGGCAGCACGTTCTTCGAGAGCATCGGCGCGGGCAGCCCCGGCGTCGCCAGTGAAGACAGTCAGGTCTTCGCCCAGCTCAAAGAGATGGGCGACAGCCATAATGCCACCAAGCTTCACGTGACCTTCAACGACCGAGAGCTTCTCGGAGACCTGGCCATTTACCAGAGCATCACGAAGAACACGGCCACCCTGCTTCACCGCCTCACCTCCCACAGCGGATCCGTCACCAGCGCGGTCCTGAAGGAAACGCACGTGACAGGACTGCAGGCCTCATTCCTCAGCTACCTCAGAACCTGCCGTTCCTCTCAGTTCGCTCACTGAGGGGTCCGTCCGGGCTCTGACGGCCGCATTGGTGTACGGCGCGGCGAACAACCAACATCCATTCCCTAGGCCGCTCCCGAAGGGCGTTCATCGAGCGGGGAGAGCGGTCGAGGGCTATCCTCCTATGACGCAGTGGGTGCAAGGTGTAGCCGTGCCCGGTCGGATCGACGGCAGGAGATCTTCGTGGCCCTTCTCGCTGAGGTCATGGCGCTGACCGCTGTCCTTGGCCTGTACCTGCCAGGGCCGACCCCGCCTGACGAGCCCCCATCGACCAAGATCGAACCGTGGTCCAGCTCGGCCGAGGCCAAAAGCGCGAACGCCCCCGTCTTCGTCCAGTCCTCACCCGTCAGGGTGCCCGCGGGCGGGAGCGCCGAAGCCGTCGCCACCTGCCCGGCCGGTACGTTGGTGTTCGGCGGAGGTGAAAGCAACCCCGTCTCCGGGAGCGTGGTCCTCACCCGCTCGGTCCCGTGGCGCGACACGTGGGAGACCACCGTACGCAACAACGGCACGAGCGACGCCTACGTCACCGGGTACGCGGTCTGCGGGAGCGGCCTCACCGCGTACCAGCAGGTCCGCGGAAGCGCGGTCAGCGTCACCCCGAACGGCGGGCAGGACATCGCCAGCGTGACCTGCCCGGCCGGGATGCGCATCCTCGGCGGCGGGCAGTGGATCAGCGGCCCGCTCAACGTCTCCATCGACGCCTCGCTTCCGCTGAGCGACTCCGGCGGTGATGACTGGTTCATCCGGGTCCGCAACCACAACGCGGAGATCATCGGCATTCAGCCCATCGCCATCTGCGGCAGCGACCTGACGACCCAGCTCGTTCGGGGAGCGGGAGCCGTCCTCGCCCCGGGCGAGTACAAACCGGTCACCGCGACCTGCCCGGCAGGGACCACGCTTCTCGGCGGCGGCGGAGGCGGTGTCTGG
This sequence comes from Nonomuraea endophytica, assembly GCF_014203235.1. Classification (GTDB taxonomy): domain Bacteria; phylum Actinomycetota; class Actinomycetes; order Streptosporangiales; family Streptosporangiaceae; genus Nonomuraea; species Nonomuraea endophytica. The sequence continues at coordinate 201,128 of NZ_JACHIN010000002.1, forward strand.
TACGAAGTCCACCAGGGCGTGACCATCACCGACTCCTACCGTTCCGCACAGGACTCCTGGACGATCTACGCCCGCTCGCATCCCTCCAACACCGGCCGGAGAAGCATCATTTCGTACGCCATCTGCGGAACCTGACAGGCCGGCTCTTCCCTCCGACCGAAACCTCGCAGCGGGAAGGGGCGTCGTCGGGTCGCTCTGAACGTCAGGGGCAGGGGTGCGGCGGGCGCTGCCAGATCCAGACGTCGACCGCGGTGCCGGCCGGGTAGAGGACCAGCGGGTTGGAGCCGACGGACGTGCGCGGGCTCTGCCGGGCGATCAGGCCGATGTTGTTGCAGACGTGGTCGATCGTGGAACGCTGGACGCCGAAGGAGAAGCCGAAGGCGGCCAGCGTGGACCGGGCCTCGCCGATGCCCAGGCCGACGATGTCCGGCATCTCGCAGAATCGCACGCCATGGTTCGTGACGCAGACCGGGGACGCGACAGCGCTCTGCGCGCTGGCGCTGCCGGTGAGCAGGGCGGTGCCCAGGCAGGCGGTGGCGGCAACGGCGCTCGCCCAGCGGAGTGTTCTCATCAGGTATCCCTTCGGGGAGGTGTCATCACCCTTGGGGCGTTCCATCACGTTCCTCGCCGTGCCATGAACAGGCAGCTCGCCCTGGCGCAGGCGATCCGCGGTGCCTGTGGTCCCTGCCCGAACGTCCCGCATGAGGGTCGACGTCAAACGCCCGGCCAGTTGATCGCGGCTTCGGGCAGGACGCGGTCAGGGGCGCCGGGAAGCTTGTCGGTCAGGCGGAGGCCGGGGCTGCGGGATCGCTGGTAGTTCAGGGTCTTCTCGGGCTCATCAGAGAAGTACGGCTCCTGCGCTTACCTGGGCCGCCGGCTCGGTCCGGGATCTGGTGGAGTCGAGCCGGCGGCCTACCCGGGGTGCTGCGTCGGGGTGCGGGTCAGTAGCGGATCCAGAGGGAACTGGTCCGGTCGTTCATGCGGTCCCCGACGTAGCCCACGTTGGGCCCGTTGCCTACCCCGTCGTACCAGTACTGCGAGTCGCCGTTCAATCTGTAGCCGTCGTAGATGGTCACCTCACGACAGTCGCTGTACGTGTAGAAGCCGGAGATCTCGTTGTCCCAGATGAGGTTCGGCCGCAGGCGGTAGCCGGACGAGTCGCAGGGGCCCTCCTCCGCCGACACGATGATGCGTGTGATCTCCGGCGGGTTGTTGTGCGCGTTCCAGAACCACTCCATGAGCAGCACGTCGGGCGCGGCAGCCGCCGTGAAGGCCGAGGAGGTCGGGTCGTCGCCGCACGTCTGCGACTTCACCGGCGAGAAGCGCCCGCCGACCGACTTTCCGACCTCGACAACGCAGAACTTCCCGTCGGGTATCGCCTGGGCGTGGGCCGGAGCCGTCAGCAACGTGCCGGCGAAGATGAGCGCGCTGGCGGCGCCCAGCAGCGTTCGTAAGCTGCGTTTCACGATTTCCTCCTGATCGAATACGGGTTTCACTGCCTTCGCCGCTCGGACCGCGCCCATCGCGATCTCTAGCGCTGCCCCTGGTCACGAAGGCCTTCAGCTCCGATTTAGCACGGGGGAATTGATCGGCCTCAGAGCTGAGCGGCCAATCAATCAATGGCGAACAATCATGTGAGGGCTGGGCACGATTGGGGATTTGGGCGTGCCGGGGCGAGGAAGGTTGCCCGTACCCCGTGTACTGGCGGCTCGGATTGTTGATGCGGTCGCCGGGACGGCCGATGGTTGCGGCAAGGGAGCGTTGTCCTGCGCTCACCCACGTCTCCCGGGATAGCCGATGGATCATCACGAACACCGGTCTCTGCCGCTCGACGCCACGGCACGCCGTACCAGCGGACCTGTGATGTTGCTGATCGACGACGTCTGCTTGACGCGGGACGCGCTGGCGGGCCGGCTGCGCGAGGAGAAATGGGTGGGTGAGGTGCTCACGGCCGGCGACGCGCGGACCGTCACCGAATCGCTTGTCGCGCACCCGGTGAACATCGTCCTGCTCAGCCTGACCTGCGTGGCGTGGCAGCCGATTCTCGCCGCCGTACGCCTCGCCGCGCCTGTCGTGCCGGTCGTGATCCTGGCCACCTCAGGCGCGGAGAACGAAATCCTGTGCTGCGCGGAGGCGGGGGTGCTCGGCTTCATGATGAGGGACGGCACGTGGGCGGATCTCCAGCGGACGGTCACGGCGGCGGTCAGGGGCGAGACTGCGTGTCCTCAGCCGGTCGCCCACGCCTTGATGCGGCTGGTGGCCCGCTCGCGCGCCACCCCGCCGGACCAGGCCAGGCTGACGCCGAGGGAACGCGAGGTCCTGGTCCTGATCGAGCGCGGAATGGCGAACAAGCAGATCGCCCGGCAGCTCGGCATCGAGGTACGCACGGTGAAGAACCACGTGCACAACGTCCTGGAGAAGCTACGCGTGAGCCGCCGTGGCGAAGCGGCGGCCCGGCTGCGTTCGGCGGAGCACGAAGACCATCTGGGCCCTGTCTAGTACCTCGGGCTTGGTCCTCCCGCTGGATCCAAGATGGGCCTTAGGCTCCATTCTCTTCAGGGCCGGCGGTTCCTACGGTCGAGGTTGTGCCACGGATCCGCGTCGCCCTCGCCGGGGTCACCGCCACGCTCAGCCGCGTGGTCCGGGACGCCCTGGATCAGGAGGCCGATCTCCTGCTCGTCGCCGAGGAAAGTGGCGAGATCCGCATCCTGCTCGACGTGGGCCGCGCCGACGTGGTGATCGTGAATCTGGCCGGTGGTGAGCTGCCCCCGATGGTGGAGCGGCTCGTCGATGAGTATCCAGACATCGGTGTTCTGGGCGTCGACCTCGACCACGGGCGAGGCCTGCTGTATCGCCTGCGGCCGACGCTCGTCGCGATCGATCCCCTGTCGCCGGCCACGCTGGCCGCCGCCATCAGATGGGCGGCCGGAGACGCTGCCGCCTGAGGAGGTGCGATGGCCGAGACTTTCTACCCATCCCTGCGCGAGGTGCTGGACCCCCGGTACGCGGACCTGGCCGATGCCCAGTTGGAGGGGGCGTTCGCCGCGGCCTTCGGCGAAGACGTCACCCCGGCCGAGTACGAGGAGTTCTTCAACCAGCTCGGCCGGGCGCTCAACACCGCGGCGCCGGTGCTGGCCAGCATCGGGCAGGGAGCACTGTCCGGAGCGGCGGCGGGCGGGGCGCTGGGCGGTCCATGGGGTGCGCTCGGCGGCGCGATCACCGGAGGCGTGGGTTCCGCGCTGGCCGGGCACACCACGGGGCCGGCCCGTGACGTCGGACGGGTCATCACCGGCGTGGTGGGCACCGCCGGTTCCCTCACCAGCCGTCAGGCTCCGGCGGGCGGTCCCTCCGCCGTGCCCGCCGCCGGACATCTGCAGGCGTTGCTCGCCGACCCTCGGATCATGTCCGCGCTCGCCCTCCTGTTGCAGCGCGGCGGCGGCACGGTTCCGGTCGGGGCCGCCCGCACGCCGGTCGAGGCCTCCGAGGTCGCCGGGCTGGTCGGCGCCCTGGCGCTGGAGGCGGCAGCGGAGGCGCACGCCGGCGAAGCCGTACCCGCCTATCTGCTCGACACGGCCGGGCAGCTCGTCGTCGATCCCGCCGACCCCGCACAACGAGCGGGACGGCTGCTGCAGCTCTTCGGCACGGAAGGCGCGGAAGGCACGGAAGGCGCGGACACCGACTGGGGCGATGTCTGGGACGACGCCGACTCGGCGGACGAGGTCTGGCAGGAGCTCTGATGACGGAACCCATGGCGGCGCTCCTGCAGCAGCAACTGTCCAAGGGCGACCCGCAGCTGGCCCAGCTCGCCCAGTTCCTCACCCGGCGAGAGGAGCAGCTCACCAGGGAACTCGCCGACGAGGAGGCTGAGCGCGCCCTCGCGCTCAGCAGGGAGGCATCCTCCCTGCGCCGTCTCATGGACGAGATGTCCGCCCGCGTCGACACGCTCCAGCACCGCCTCGACGAGTTGGCGGGCGCGCTGGGAGCGTGCCCGGGATGCTGGGGTACCGACCCCGATTGCCGCTACTGCCGCGGGCACGGGCGTCCCGGCCAGTTGCCGCCCGACAAAGTGGCGTTCGACCAGCTCGTTCTTCCCGCCGTCAGGACCCACACCGTCCTGAGCCGGCGATCTCACCCACGGCAGACAGGGAGCGAGACGTGACATCCGCCTACTTCGAAGAACTGGAAGCGCTGCTCGACGACGCCGAGTCGGAGGACTTCGACGAACGTACGCGCCGCCCGCCGGCCACCGTTCGCACGCCGCCCAGGCAGAGCAGCTTCGTCCAGCGGTCGGCGCCGTCGGCGGCCAGCCAGTCGCAGGTCCAGGCCGCCGCGCGCAACCTCGACTCGAAGATCGAGACACTGAGCACCGCGGTGCGGGCCCTGGAGACGCGGACCGACGCGCTCACGACGGCCCAGGACAGGCAGACCGCCCTCCTGCGCAGGGAGGTCGCGGGCCGGCGCAAGGCCGCCGACGGCCTGCGTACCGACCTTCAGCAGACCAAGATGCTGGCCGTGTTGCTGCCCATGCTCACCCAGCAGGCCGTCGAGTCCACCGACGACAACGGCCGCCCCGTCAGGGTTCTCACGCAGTCGCAGAACCCGCTCACGATGATCCTGCCGTTGCTGCTGCTCACCCAGCCGCCCTCGGGCGCCGACGGGAACAAGGGCGCCTTCGGCGACCCGACCATGCTGATTCTGCTGCTGACAGCGTTCAACCGCTGAGAGGGGGCGGCGACCATGCAGGGACTCGTCATCGGAGGCGCCCCCGGCCAGACCGCCGCGGTCCAGGTCGGCGTCCCCAACGTCATCGGCAAGAGCCGCGCGGACGCGGAAGCCGACCTCGGGCAACTGGGTCTCAGGGCACGGGTCGAGGAGATCGAAGCGATCGGCCCGGTCGGCACCGTCTACGCCCAGGATCCGATGCCGCCGGCCAGGCGGGCGAAGGGCTTCGCGGTGCTGCTCCACATCGTCAGGGCCGTGCCTGGGCCGCCCCCCGACCTGTCGGCCAAGCTCGACGCGCTCAAGGCGGTGGTGGACAAGGTCGACTCCGCGCTGACGGCACTCACCGCTACGGCCGGCGGGCTGGAGACCGACACGGCCGCGGGAACTCGGCACGGGCAGGTGACCACCGCACTTCAGCAGATCAGCGACAAGCTCGACAGGCTTACGAAGATCACTCCGACGAAGAAGCGCACGTAGGGCCGGCCGTGGATCCGGCCCTCAGCAAGCTGGTGTCGGGCGGCGCGGCCGACGACGAGGTACGCGTGCTGATCCGCCTGCGGGACCCGGCCAGAACCCCGGATCTGGCCAGGATCGTCAGCCGGTTCGGAGACGTCGTCACGGCCCGGGTCCCGCGCGGCTCGATCACCCGCTTGTGGGCCGATGACACCACGTGGTCGGTCAAGGCTCCGCACGCCTACGCGCCGGAGGTGGAGTCGCTCACCGAGGAGGGGCCCGGAGCTGCCACAACCACCGTGCCGACGGCCTACACCGGGCACGGGGTTGTCCTGGGAGTCGCCGACTGGGGGTGCGACTTCGCCCATCCCGACCTCAGAAACGCCGACGGCACCACACGTCTCCTGGCCCTCTGGGACCAGCGGCCGGCCGCTCCAGGCGGCGCCCAGCCCTACGGGTACGGCCGGATCCACGACGCCGACCGGATCAACGCCGCGCTCGCCCGGCCCGACCCCTACCGTGCGCTGGGCTATCACCCCGCCGACTTCGACTACGGGGCGGGGGCGCACGGGTCTCACACCATCAGCCTCGCCGCCGGGAACGGCCGGGGTGGCGGGCCGCGCGGTGTCGCTCCCTCCGCCGCGCTCGTCTTCGTCAACCTGAGGAAGGGGGAAACCCGCCCGCTGGGTGACTCGGTCGAACTTCTGGAGTCGATCGACTTCATCCACCGCATCGCCGGCCGCCCCTGCGTCATCAGCCTCAGCCTTGGCCGTCACGCCGGCGAGCACACCGGTTGCACGCTGGTCGAAAGGGCCATGGACCACCTGCTCGCCGTCACACCCGGCCTGGCGATCGTGCAGAGCTGCGGCAACTACTACCAGCGGCGGGCTCACGCCTCGTGGCTCCTGCGCCGGGGAGAAACGCGCAGCTTCGCCGTACGGGCGGATTCCGCCGACCGGACGACCAACGAGGTCGACATCTGGTACGAGGGCCGTGACACGCTAACCGTCGAAGTCACCGCTCCGGACGGATCGCAGCGATGCGTCGTACGGCAGGGCGAACAGGCCACGCTCACCGCGGAAGACCGGCAGATCGCACGTGTCTACCACCGGGCCTGCGACCCCAACAACGGCGATCACCAATGCGCGGTCTTCCTCGAGCCCCACGCGGGAGAAGGGGACTGGACGATCGCGCTGCACGCCGAGGACGTGGTCGACGGCAGGGTTCACGCGTGGATCGAGCGGGATGGCGGCTGCCGGAGCTGCCAATCCCACTTCGACCGGGAAGACAGCGACCCGCGCACCACGACGGGCTCGATCGCCAACGGCTTCCGGACGATCGTGGTCGGCGCCTACGACGCGCTGCAGAGCGACCGCCCCAGGGCGCCGTTCAGCTCGGTCGGCCCCACCCGCGACCATCGCGACAAACCAGACCTGGTCGCGCCGGGTGTCCAGGTGCTCGGCGCGAGATCCCAGCCCCGCGACGGCGACCGGAACTCGTTGTACGTCGGGATGTCGGGCACGTCCATGGCCGCGCCGCAGGTCGCCGGGGCCGTGGCCCTGCTGTTCGAGGCGGCCGGGAGGCTTCTGCCCATCGACGAGACCAGAAGACTCCTGCTCGCCGGCTGTGACCCACCCAGCAAAGACACCCAGGGGCTGGGCAGCGGATACCTCAACGTGGAGCAGTCGCTCGCACACCTCTTCGCACAGGAGCCGACAGTGAACCCCATCCCTTCCGGTCTCGGCGCGGCCGATCTCTTCGACGCCTATGCGGTACGAAGGAGCGGACCCGGGAACTTCGACGTCATCGGCGCACCCCGGGAACCCCTCCAGGTTCCTCTCCGGGCCGGCGATCTCGTGATCACCAGCCCGCGCGGGATCCCCTACGCTTCGGTGTCGGTTCTGGCGGGGCCCGATGTGCTCACGCATCCGCAGGCGGGCCGCGGCCGGCCGCCTGGGCGATACGTCGCGGTGCTCGATGGCCCGGCCAGGCTGGTCGCCGATCTGGGCGGGACGCTGCTGCCGTACACCCTCATCTTGCGCTCGCGCGAGGACGCCGAGAGCGAGCCCGGACTGTGGGTCCCCCGCGCCGAACGGGTCCCGCACGCCAAGAGCGCCGGGCTGAGCCATGTCCGCACCGCGCCATGGCGCCTGGTCATGCACACCATCGAGGCCGAGCCGTCCGTCGACGGCTTCCGCGCCATGGTGGCCAGACACCCCAGCCCCGCGCACCTGTGGGCCATGCCGTCGGCCGACCTGCTCCTGCAGGTCATCCCGCTCGACCGGGCGGCCTACGCGCTCAAGCACCCGAGCGGCACGGTCGAGACCAACCGTTCGCGCGCGGTCCAGGTGGAGATCTGGGGGAACGCCGCGAACATGGCCAACGCCCCTCGCGAGACGCTCGACTGGCTCGCCGAACGGGTCCTGCGTCCGGTGGCCGAGCTCGTGCCGCTCAACCTGCTCAACGTCAAAGCCACCGGCGGGCGGGAGTGCTACGGCGCGAGGGCGGCCTGCCGCATGTCCGACGCTGAGTGGGCGGCCTTCGACGGCGTCTGTGGTCACCAGCACGTCCCGAACAACAGCCACTGGGACCCCGGACGGCTGGACCTCGGCTACCTGGCCCGGCGAGCCGGATCCCCGGCCGCCGAGGCAGAAACCGTCGACGACGCCGAGCGGACGACGGCCAGCGCCGCCGCCAGACTCGAGTGGCTGGACCTGTCCACCACGACCGGTGGCGACGGTGCCGCGCACCTGTACTACCTGGCCTCCGGCCCGCCGGGCGGCGGCGGCTCGACGTTCCGGCTGCGCGTCACCAACACCAACACCGTCAGCAACTTCAGGAACCCGCGGCTCAAGGTCCGGCTGCTCGCCGACGATCCGTCGGGCAAACCTGTGGTGATCCCCCTGGGCGGCCAAGGGGACAAGCCATGGAAAATCATCAGAAGCGAGGAGGTGCCCGACGAGAGTTCACGAGTGATCGAGCTCGAACTCGACCGGGCGACCCGATGGAAGGCCTACGACCCCGACTCGCCCCGGCGCTGGATCGAGGTCGAGTACCACTGGTACGAGGGTGGCCTGGGCGGCTACGTCGCCCACTACACCGCCACCCGGCTCAGCTTCTTCCTGGTCGCACCCTTCGAGCTGCTGGCAGGCCGCAAACGTTTCGTCGAGGATCGGCCGCTGGACGACCCCGCCCAGTACCGCGGGTACTGGCGACTGCTGTGGGCCAACGCCGACCCGCGGCCCGCGACCTACACCCTCTCCATCGAGGCCTCCGCGTCCCTCGCCCGATCCGGCGAGATCTCCGTCACCACCGCCACGACCCTGACAAGAGCGAAAGAAGAGTCACACACCATCACGGACACCGCCGAACTGTCGGCGGGATTCAGCGTGCAGTCCATGCTCACCCTCGGCCAGAAGTTCGGAACCTCGGTCAGCAGCGGCGTTCGCTGGAACGAAACGCTGGCCAAGGCGCTCACGACGGTGGCATCCCGCAGCCGGACCTTCACCCAAGGCCACACCGAACGCTTCCAGACCTCCGGAACCATCCCGGCCGCACCGCCCGGGCGCGAGCAAGTCCTGTACGCGTACCCGATCCTCGGCCTGTACGAGGTGCCGGTCGTCATCTACGGCGGCGCCAACGGCCTCGGCCAGGCGACCACGCGGAAGACGGACGTCGTCCCGGTCGTCTGGCTCAGAGGTTGGGGGGCCAAGGTGGAACTTCTGTAGCCCGCGGCTCAGAGCATGGTGTCCTGCCGGGGTGATCTGAGTTCGAACGCGCGAACGATGCTCGCGACCTGGGCTATCGCGGCGACAACGGCGATGGCAAGATCGGGTTACTCGTCGCCGTCCTCTGGGTGAGCGCGGCCTGGCTGGTCGTGCTGCGGTTGAAGGACGTACCGCTGCCGATGCTGACCGCCTGTGGCCTGCTGCTGTCGTGGGCGCGGCCATGTACCGCATGCTCATCAACCCGGGCACCAGCCGACCCCGCGTACCTGGAGGCCGTCATCCACCAAGCCGACCGGCTACTGCGCCCCGCCCCTCAACAAGAAGGACCAGACGACTACGCACTCCCGAGCCAGAGTGGCCTCGATAAAATGGCCCGGTGATTCTGGCTCTTCCCTCCGGCGAGTTCGACGCCTACCTCTTCGACTGCGACGGGACCATCGCCGATTCCATGCCGCTGCGCTTTCTCGCCTGGCGGCAGGCGTTGGGCGAGTGGGGATGTGAGCTATCCGAGGAACTGTTCTACGCGTGGGCCGGTCGGACGGTGGCCGACATCCTCACCGACCTCAACGCGAGTCAGGGGCTGGCCATGCCGGTGCCGGCCGTCGCCCGGCGCGGTGAGGAACTGTGCCAGGAAATGCTGCCCCAGCTGACCGCAGTTCCCGGCGTGCTCGAACACATCGAAGCTGAATTCGGACGCATCCCGTTCGCTGTCGTGTCTGGCAGCAGTCGTGAATCGGTGACGGCGACGCTGACCGCCCTGGCACTGCTCGACAAATTCGAGGTAATGGTCTGCGCCGGCGATTATGCGCGGGCCAAACCCGCCCCGGATCCGTTTCTGCTGGCAGCCCGGCAATTGGGCGTCGACCCGAAGCGCTGCCTGGTTTTTGAGGACGCCGACAACGGAATTCAAGCTGCTGAGGCCGCCGGCATGGCCTGGGTCCGCGTTCCCCCGCCATGAATCCCTGCCCTCAGGCAGGGGACGGTTTCGGGTGCTGCACGATGGAGGAGGTGCAGCGGACGACGCCGATCCCGGAGACGGCGCGGCCGTCATTGTCCTTCCAGAGCTCGAAGTTGTAGCGGCCCGGCCGCAGTCCGGTCCAGGTGTGAACCTGCCAGGAATTGCACTCGAAGCGGGCGGACGCGCCGCCGGGCCGTAACGCGATCCAGTACTCGATCATCCCGGTGGGGCAGGAGAAGTTCGCCCAGATCTCCAGGTCGCCCTCGGTGTGCTGCGTCCACTCGCGAGAGGTCACCTGCTTGAACATGTTCGTGACCTTCCAGGGGAAGCCGTTGGCAGGCGATACCGAGGGAGAGGCCGAGGCGGGAGTGGCGGCCGCAGGACCCGGCTCCCGGCTGGAGAACCAGAGGTATCCGACACCCCCGGCGATGATCACAACGGCGAGCGCGGCGGCCAGCGGGACCCGCCAGGACGCACGCCGCACCGACTCGCCGGCAGGTTCTGCTGGAAGCTCCACCGCTGATCCCGGCTCCCCGGCGATCACGCGCCACCGCGCCTCCCAGACATCCGGATCCCCGCCACAGGCCGCGACATACGATCGGACGAAGTCCAGCGGCGGCAACTCCGCCGGATTCAGCCGCCGGGAAATCGTGCTGGAGTGGTAGCGCATCCGCTGCCCGACCTCCTGCAGCGACATCTCGCCGCGTAGCCGGCGCAGATCGTCGACGAATTCCGCAATGGGACCCGTCTCCCGGTCGATCGGCTGATCCTTACGTCCACCTCGCGACATGGCCCGCTCCGGATTGTTGCGGTTGTTGCTGCTATTGATGCGTAGCCCAGAAGCGATGACAAGAGCAATCAGTTATGGCGAGCTAGCACTGTCCTCCAACTCCCGACCAAAGGAGATGACAGATGTCAGGCCGAATCCGGAAGCTGCTGGCCACCCTCGCCATCGTCGCGGCCACTCTGGCCGTCATACCGGCGGGGGCGTCCGCCGACAGCGTCATGCACCGGGACATCTATTCCTACGCGGGCGGCTACAAGGTCAACCTCTCGATCTTCGGCAACGCCGGCCAGGCACGGGGCATGTGCACCATCACCAACTTGCCGGAATCGATGATCATCCGCGCCTGCCAGCTCCTCCGCAGCACCTCCGGCGGCGCCGGCACGGAAAGCGGCAACGGCTGGCAGAGGCACTTCCCGAGGGCCTACTCCAGGACGCTCGGGCTGGCCTGCGGCACCTTCTACCGGGTCTTCATCCGCTTCCAGGCCGTGAGCGCCAGCGCACCGTCCACCGCCTACGGGAACTGGTGGCGTCCCTGCTAAGTCACCGACGCCACCAACTGGGAGAGATCTTTCCAGTTGGTGGCGAACGTCGGTCCAGCAAAACGTCAATCCGTTGGCGGCGGCGTTTCGCAAGAGGTGATCTTGTCCGGAGAGACGGGCACCGTCGAACCACAGCCCGGAGCCGGCGCGCGGATGACGGCGTAGTGGATGGGCGACCGCGTGGCAGTCGACACGGCCTGGATACATGTGGTGCTCAGGATGGCCGGAGTACGCCTGCCGGCGTGCCTCGCGTGCCGCAGGGCGCGCGGGCAGGACCACCGAAGGGGGCGCCGATGCTCAGCACTCGTCATCTCTCACGTGCCGCACTGACGCTGGCCGCGACCGTGTGCCTGACCGGCCTGCCGGCTCTGGCCGGTACGGCGGGCGCGGCGACGGAGCCGCTGGCGTGGAAGAGATGCGCCACGACGGCCAAGGACTGGCCGGTCGCGAACGACGCCGAATCCGAATGCGCGATGCTGACGGTCCCGATGGACCACGCGAACCCGCGGGGCCGTACGATCAAGATCGCGGTGAGCCGGCTCAAGGCCAAGGACCCCGGCCGGCGCCGCGGCGTGCTGGTGATCAGCCCCGGCGGCCCCGGCATCTCCAACATCACCGCCCCGGCCTCGTACGCGACCAACAGCCTCGGGACGCTGACCGCCGACCACGATCTGATCGGGTTCGACCCCAGAGGCGTGGGCTACAGCGACAAGATCAATTGCGAGGAGGGCGCCGTCAGGGAGCCGCCGCCCGGCGCGTCCGCCAAGGCCAGGGCGAAGGCCGCCTTCAGCCAGATGGCCGCCTCCAACAAGCGGTGCACGGCGATGGATCCCGGCTTCGTCCGGCAGTTGACCACCACGAACATCGCCCGCGACGTCGATGCCATCCGTGCGGCGCTCGGCGCGCCGAAGATCGGTTTCTACGGCGTGTCGTACGGCACCGCGGTGGGCTTGACCTACCGGTCGCTGTTCGACGACCGGGTGGACCGGATGTGGGTGGACTCGGTGATGCCACCCGTCATGGACCTCGCCGCCATGGACGCCGTCACCGACGCTGTCGGCGAGAAGTCCTTCGAGCGGTTCCTCACATGGCTGGCCGGGCGCGACGCCGAGTACCACTTCGGGACGACCGCCGCCGCCGTCCGCACGACGATCTTCGCCCTGCGCGACCGGCTCGACCGCGAGCCGCTGACGGCCGGCAAGGAGACCCGGCTGGACGGCGACTGGGTCAGAGGCCTGCTCGGCGCGGGCGCCGACGGCTGGGCCGCCTCTGCCAGGGATCTGGCCACCGTCCGGGAGGACGGCATCCCACGGTCGGCGCGGACGGAGGCGGCCGGCGCGCAGGTGTTCGGCTTCGACGACGCGCCCCTGGGCATGAACACCACCCAGTACAACGCGATCTTCTGCAACGAGGGAACCGGCGGGCGCGACTTCGAACAGGTGTGGGCCGATGCGCAGGATCGCCGGCAACGCTTCCCGGGCACCGGCGGCAGAATCGAGTTCAGCAGCTGGTGCGCGGGATGGCCGTGGCCCGCGCGCCCGTGGCAGCCGGTCAAGGGGAGCAGCCCGCTGCAACTGTCCGGCCACGTCGGCGAATCCGTCACACCGTACGGCTGGGCAGTGGACGCCCAGAACGCTGTCGGCGGAACCTTGCTGACGATCCAGGACGACACGCACGGCTCGCTGGGCCGGCTGCCCTGCGCCGCGAAGGCGATCGACTTCTTCCGCACCGGCCGCACCAGCGGGGGCACCTGCCCCGGCACGCGATGAGCCCGCCCGCTTCCACGAACGGACCTGACATGCGCAGACTTCGACGAATCAGCGCGGCGCTCGCCGCCACCCTTCTCGGCCTGTCGCTGGTGACGCACCCGACGCAGGCCACCACCGTGGACCTGACCGGCAGCGTCAACGTCAACGGCTGCTCGGGAGCACTGGTACGGCTGCCCGCCTCCACACCCGCAGACCCGGCTCTCGTCCTGACGAACGGACACTGTTACGAGGGTGCGTGGCCCGTCCCCGACGAGGTTCTGGTGGACCAGCCCTCCCACCGCCTGTTCGAGCTGCTCGACGCCACCGGCAAACCCGTGGCCGCCCTGCACGCCGCCAGAGCGCTCTACGTGACCATGACCGGTACCGACATCGCGCTGTACCGGCTCGGCATGACATATCAGCAACTGGAGCGGGACCACCGCATCCGGCCGCTCACAGTCTCGGCGCAGCGCCCCGAGCCGGGGAAGGAGATCCGGGTGGTCTCCGGCAGCCTGAAGAAGGTCTTCTCGTGTGCCATCGACCGGCTCACGTACCGCGTACTGGAGTCGGGCTACATGACCAAGGACGTCCTGCGCTACACGTCGGCCTGCAAGACGGGCCCGGGAACCTCGGGCTCTCCGGTCCTCGACGTGGCGAGCGGCGAGGTCGTCGGGATCAACAACACCAGCAACCGCGACGGCGGCAGGTGCACGCTGAACAACCCGTGTGAGATGAGCCGCGACGGCGTCATCACCGCCCGGAAGGCCACCGCCTACGGCACCCAGACGTACTGGCTCACGACGTGCGTCACGGCGGGAAACAAGCTCGACCTGGACCGGCCCGGCTGCCTGCTGCCCAGACCCGGCCGCTAGGCAGGCGGACGATCCTGGCGGTGACCAGCGCGGCAGGCCGGTCGAGGTCCAGCACGATCCCGATAGCACAGCAGGAGCGAAAGGGCACAGAGGTGCCCACCCCGCGCATCTGATTTACTGCGAATCATGAACGGGGTCTTAGTGGGTGGCCGATATCGCTTGCTGGAGGAGATTGGCGCAGGTGGGATGGGCCGCGTCTGGCGCGGTCAGGACGAGCTGATGGGCCGTCCGGTCGCGGTCAAGGAGATCCGCCTGCCGACGGCCGACCAGCAGTTCTACGAGCGGGTCGTGCACGAGGTCAAGTCGGCGGCCCTGCTCCACCATCCCCGCGTCGTGACTATCCACGACATCGTGTCGGCCGACGACGGTCCGATGATCGTCATGGAGTACTTCGCCGGCCGCTCACTGGCCCAGGTGATCGCCACCGACGGCCCGCTCCCGGTGGCGCACGTACGCGGAATCGCCGTCGACGTGCTGAACGTCCTGGTCGAGGCCCACCAAGCCGGCATCGTCCACCGCAACCTCAGGCCGTCGAACATCCTGCTGTCCGACGCCCGCCTCGTGGTGACCGACTTCGGCGTCAGCCGTCCCCCCGAAGAACACTCGCCCACGCCGTTGACCACCGCGGCCTTCCTGCCGCCGGAGCAGGTACGCGGCGAGCACGCGGGCCCGGCGGGCGACCTGTGGTCACTGGGCGCCACGCTCCACGCCGCGCTGGAAGGACGCTCGCCGTTCGAGGGTCCGACCCTCGTCGCGACAATGGCGGCGGTCCTGGCCGCGGATCGGCCTCGCCCCGAACGTGCGGGCCCACTGACCCCGCTGCTGGACGCCCTGCTCCAACGGGATCCGGCCCGCCGCCCGACCGCCACTCAGGCGCTGGCGCTCCTGGCGGCGCCTCCCCCCGCCATGCCCGCCGGACCGCCCATAGCCGTGCGGCCCACGCCTCCCACCGCCCCGTACAACGCATCACCCGCCATCCCGAACGCACCGCACCGCACATCGCCCGCCGCGCCGCCGACCGGGCCGGCGCTCCTGCGCCGCCGCAGTCTCCTGTACGGCGGAGCCGCCGCCGCCCTGCTGACCGGCATCGGCGCCACGGCCGCGTTCCTGCTGCAAGACGACACACCCGAACGCCCAACCCGGCGGGCCCAGCCGTCAACCACGCCGCAGACCGGCACGCCCAGTCCGGCGACCACCGCTCTCAAGTGGACGGCCCTGCACACCTTCACCGGCCACGACAAGAAGACTCCCGGCGAGGCGGTGTTCACCCCGGACGGCGACTCCGTGATCATCAGCCGCTACCGAGGCGGCGGCATGCTCGCGTCATGGGATGTCCGCACCGGCAAGCGCCTGCGCGTCTTCGGCGACGCCGACCTCGGCACCGACTCCCTCTCGCTCAATCCGGACGGAACCAGGGTGGTCACCTCCGGCGTGGACAGGACTTCGTTGTGGAACCCCGCGACCGGCGCCCTGGTCGAGAAGCTGGGCGGCCACAGCACCTCCTGGGCGGCGAAGTTCAGTCCCGACGGCTCGACGCTGGTCACCACCGGCGGAGGCGAACCCGTTCTGCTTTGGACCCCGGAAGGCAAGCTGCTCGCGAAGCTCAAGGGACACAAGGGCATCGTCTGGAACCCCGCCTTCAGTTCCGACTCCACACTCCTCATCACCCCCAGCGAAGATCGCACGGCCCGGCTGTGGGACGTACGCGAACGCGAGCTCCTGCACACGCTCAAGGGCCACCTCGACATCGTCACCGACGCCTCCATCAGCCCCGACGGCAAGCTCGCGGCCACCTCCAGCCGCGACGGCACCGCCCGGCTGTGGGACACCGGCACCGGCGAACAACTGGCCGAACTGGAAGGCGAGGTCTACAACCTCGCCTTCCGCCCCACGGCGCCCGCGCTCCTGGCGACCACCGACATCACCGGACCATTCCGATACTGGAACCCCGCCTCACCCGGCCAGCCCACCGAGCTGCCCGATCAGGGCCGGCTCAACGCCCTGACCTTCTCCGCCGACGGCTCGCTCCTGGCCACCTGCGCCGAGAACGGCGAGATCTACCTGTGGGACGGCGCCACGGGAGCCGCGGCCGCGACCCTCACCGGCCACACCGGCGCGGTACGGTTCGCGGCCTTCAACCACGACGGCACCACGCTGGCCTCCTGCGCGGAAGACGGCACGGCGCGCGTCTGGCAACTCTCACGGTAGGACCGACTCCCCCAAGTCATCGCCAGTCGTTCGACCGATGCGGCCCGGTCCCCTCCGCCCCTACCGTTGCGACAAGGGCGGAGGCGCCTTTCACCCCCGGGCCGCGGATACCACAGGTAGCCTCTGATCATCGACAGGCGTTTCGGCATTGAGTGACCTGGCCCGCGAACTTCGTGTAGATCACACAGCACTTGGAGGTGCAGCGATGGACACGTCCGCGTATCTGAAGGCCGTTGTCGAGCAGACGAGTACGTTCGCCGATTGGGTGCACGACAAGGACGCGACGGCCCCGGTGCCGACATGTCCGGAGTGGACCCTGGCCGATCTCGTCGACCACGTCGGCAGCGTACAGCGCATGGTGTCCATGCTCGTGGGCGAGCGGATGACCGAGCCGAGCAAGGCGTTCGAAGGCTATGTTCCGGGTCCGGCCGATTCGGGCCAGTGGCGTGCCTGGCTGAACGACGGCGCGGCGGAGGCGACTCAGGCGTTCACGTCGGTCACCGACGACACGCCGGTGTGGGATCCCTCGGGCGCCGCCGCGGGCGTGCCGTTCTGGTCACGCCGGCTCCTGGGCGAGGCCTGCGTGCACCGCGCGGACGCGGCTTCGGCGCTCGGCACACGGTACGAGCTGGCGCCGGACCTCGCCGTTGAGGCCTTGGAGGACTGGCTCGACACGATGACCTCCCGCGGCTACTGGGAGAACAGGCCGGGCTTCGCCGATGCGATGCGCGGGGACGGTCAGACGCTGCACTTCCACGCGACCGACGCGCCCGGGGAGTGGGTGGCCCGCCGGGAACCGGACCGGGTCGCGCTGGAGCGCACCCACACCAAGGCGGACGTCGCGGTACGCGGCCCGGCCGCCGAACTCCTGCTCGTGATCAGCAGGCGGCGCCCCCTGGAAGCGGCTCCCACGCTGGAAGTGCATGGGGATCGGGCGCTGTTCGTCCACTGGATCGAACACATGGACTGGGTCACCGGCTGACCCACGCGAGCGCCACCCCGTCGCCTCCGGGGAAGGACCATTCCGTCGCGGACGAGCTCGCCATAGGGCTCGGGTTCGGCGGGCTTCAGGGCGAGGTCCAGGTCGCCGCCGGCCGCGGCATCACCACGATGCCCGCCGCGCCGCCCGCCTGGCCGCCGCGCTGCGCACCGCCGTACTCGAAGCGGAAACACCGGCGTGAAGGGGTCAGGCGATGGATCGCGCCACCAGGGCCATGGCCTGCCGCATGGCGTTCCGCACCTCGTCGGGGCCGTCGCCGCGCTGCAGAGAGGTCAGCGCGGACGCGCTGACCGCGCCCACCATCGCGCCGACCAGCGCGGCGGCGAGGACGGCGTCGAGCCTGTCGGGGTACGCCCGCTGCAGCGCCCGGGCCAGTTCGGCCTGGGCGGTGAGGTAGCGCTGCAGCAGCCGGGCCTGCAGCGCCGGTTCCGAGGCTGCGAGTCGTGCCCGGAGCGCCGCGAGTCCACTGGACAGGTCGCGGTCCCAGGCGTTGACGATCATCTGGTCCGTCGCCCGCACCAGCACGTCGGGCAGCCGCTCCCCCGCGTCGCGCTCGGCGATCGCCTCCAGCGCCAGGTCGACGCGGACGTCGGTGTCGGCCAGGAGCACGTCCTCCTTGGTCTGGAAGTGGAGGAAGTAGGTGCGGGGGGACACCTCGGCGGCGTCGGCGATCTCGGCCACGGTCACCTGGTCGTAGCCCCTGTCCTGGAACAGGCGGACGGCCGCCTCGATCAACGCCTGCCGGGTGCGTTGCTTCTTGCGCTCCCGCAGTCCCAGTTTCTCCATGTGAGCCATCTTACTTCAGCATCTGCAGTCATACACACGATGAATCGCTACAGTGACTGCATCGAATGAAGGGTGAAGATCATGGGAAGTCTGGACGGACGGGTCATCCTCATCACCGGGGCGGGGCGTGGCATCGGGCGGGAGGAGGCGTTGTTCTTCGCCGCCGAGGGCGCCAAGGTCGTGGTCAACGACCCGGGCGTCGCCATCGACGGCACCGGCGGGGACGGCGGCGTGGCGGCGGAGGTCGTCGAGGAGATCACCGCGGCCGGCGGACAGGCGGTGGCCAGCACCGACAGCGTCGCCGACTGGGACGGCGCCCGGCGGATGGTGGAGACGGCGCTGCGCTCCTTCGGCGACCTGCACGTCGTGGTCAACAACGCGGCCATCACCCGGAACGCCGGCCTGACCGACCTGACGGAGCGGGACTTCGACGACGTCCTGGCCGTCAAGCTCAAGGGCACCTTCGCGGTGACGCACTGGGCGGCCCGGCACTGGCGCGACCGGTTCCGGGCGGGGGTCCGTGCCGATCGTGCCGTCGTCAACACCGCCTCCGGCTCCGGGCTGCTCAACCCGCTGCCCGCGCAGGTCTCCTACGCGGCGAGCAACGCCGGGGTCGCGGCGCTGACCATCGTGGCCGCCCTCGAACTGGGGCAGTACGGCGTGCGGGTCAACTGCGTCTCGCCGTCGATGGCCCGCACCCGGCTCACCCTCGGCGTCCCGGGCATGAGCCAGGAAGGGCCGGCGGCCGCGTTCGACCCGCTGCACCCGGCCGCCATCGCGCCCGTCGCCGCCTACCTGGCCGGTCCGGCCTGCCCGCTCACCGGCCAGGTGCTGTCGGTGCGAGGCGGTACGGTCTCGGTCAACCACGGCTGGACCCTCGCCGGCCACCTCCACAAGGACGGGCCATGGAGCGTGGCCGAACTCGCGGAGAAGGTGAAAGAGCTGCCGATGGACGACCCGTTCGACAAGCTCGCCGAGGCCCTGTCCGGCGCGCTCGGCACCACCGGACGGGCCGAACTCCAGGAGATGATCAGCTCCCTGCTGGGCGAACCCGCTCGATGAGCCTGGCCAGCCTGGGGCTGAGCGCCGTTCAGAAGCGTCTGTACTGCCACTTCTACCTCAACCCGGCGCGCGGCGGCGGCACCTCCCGACCCAACCGGTTCGCCTTCATGGCCTGGCCGGACTGGCTGACCTACGACTCCATCGCGCCGGCGCCGAGCGTCTCCCGGCCCACGCTGATCGTGCACAGCCAGGACGCCGCCATCCCTGACGGCGCCCGCCGCTTCCACGACGGAGCGGACATGACCGGGCGGATGCCGGAGAGGTACATCGAGGCGATCTTCAGCTTCTACGGCGACGGGACACTCGACGAATCCCGGATCTATCCGACGGTGGAGGACGTGACGGGCACTCCCCCGCGAAGTTTCCGGCAGTGGGCGCTGGCCCACCGCGCGGCCTTCTCCGGGGAGTGATCCGCTCCTGGGGCGTCACAGCGCGCCCCAGGAGTACGTCACCTTCTCGATCTTCATGTAGGTGAAGAGCTCGGTGCTGCGCACGCCGGGAATGCGCCGGACGACGTCGTTCAGGATGGTCAGCAGTTCGGCCGAGTCGCGCCCGATGACCTCGATGAGGATGTCGTAGCGCCCGGAGGACAGCACCACGTAAACGATCTGGTCGACGTCCGACAACGCCGCGGCGACCGCCCGCAGGTCTCCGTCCGCGTTGATCCCGATCATGGCCTGGACGTTGAAGCCCATCTTGAACGGCTCGGAGACGGCCACCACTTCGATGACGCCGTTGTCGAGGAGCCGCTGCACCCGCTGGCGCACCGCGGCGCGGGACAGCCCGACCTCAGGCCCCAGTTTGGAGTACGGCATGCGCCCGTCCACCTGGAGAACCCGGATGATCGACTTGTCGATTTCATCAAGTTCGACCTGGTGTGCCCGGTTGTCCTCGGCCACGCGGCGCCTCCCACACTGATCTTTACTCCCAACCGTACAACGCGTCGATCGTATCGCTTCCCGATACCGAGTACGGCAAGCGATTAGCTTGCCTCCGACTAGAGTGCCAGCGAAAAGCTTGAAAACATCGAGATCTGGTGTACAGAATGACTGTCTCGTCCATAGGAGGCAGTCACGATGAGCGACGTGTTGAGCGAACTGCTGGCCAGGGAACGGGCCGCGTACGCCGCCCGCAACCCCCGATCGCGCGCGGCGCACGAGCGCGCCGACCATCTGCTGGGCCGGGTGCCGATGACCTGGATGGCCAAGTCGGCCGCGGAGTTCCCGCTGTACCTGGACCGTGCCTCCGGGGCGCGGGTGTGGGACGCCGACGGCCATGAGCTCGTCGACTTCTGCCTGGGCGACACCGGCGCGATGGCGGGGCACTCGCCCGAGGCCACGGTCAAGGCGGTGACCAGGCGCTACGCCGAGCTCGGCGGCGCCACCACGATGATGCCGACCGAGGACGCCGCGGCCGTGGCCGAGGAGCTGACCCGGCGGTTCGGCGTCAGCCGGTGGAGCTTCGCCCTGACCGCCACCGACGCGAACCGGTGGGCGTTGCGGCTGGCCCGCGCGGTCACCGAGCGGCCGAGGGTGCTGGTGATGAGCTTCAGCTACCACGGCAGCGTCGACGAGTCGTTCATCGTGACCGGGCCGGACGGTCCGGTGTCGCGTCCCGGCAACGTGGGCGCGCCGTTCGACGTGACGCGGACCAGCCGGGTGGTCGAGTTCAACGACGTGGAGGCGCTGGAGCGGGAGCTGGCCCCGTGCGACGTGGCCGCCGTGCTGATGGAGCCGGCCATGACCAACATGGGCATCGTGCTGCCCGAGCCGGGTTATCTCGCCGCGGTCCGCGAGCTGACACGGCGGGCGGGAACGCTGCTGATCAACGACGAGACGCACACGGTCTCGGCGGGACCGGGCGGCTGCACGAGGGCGTGGGGGCTGCGGCCCGACGTCGTGACCGTGGGCAAGGCGATCGCCGGCGGGCTGCCCATCGGCGCGTACGGGCTGACCGGCGAGCTGGCCGAGCGGCTGCTGGGGCGCGCTGACCTCGACCTGGTCGACACCGGCGGCGTCGGCGGCACGCTGGCCGGCAACGCGCTGTCGATGGCGGCGGCGCGGGCGACCCTCGGCGAGGTGCTCACCGAGGGCGCCTACGACCGGATGATCGCCCTGTCGGCCCGCTACACCGAGGGCGTCCAGCGGCTCATCGACACCCATGGGCTGCCGTGGGTGGTGACGCGGCTCGGCGCGCGCTCCGAGTACCGGTTCATGGCGCCGGGGCCGCGCAACGGCACCGAGTCCTACCTGTCGACCGACGCCGAGCTCGAGGACTACCTCCACCTCTATCTGCTCAACCGGGGCGTGATGCTGACGCCGTTCCACAACATGGCCCTGATGTGCCCCGACACCACCGAGGCCGACGTCGATCTGCACCTGGAGATCCTCGGCGCCGCGGTGGCCGCACTGCCCACAGCTTGATCAGGCGCGCAGGGGGACCGCCTTGATCGCCAGTGCGGCCAGCAGGCTGATCGTGGCCAGCCCGGCCGACACGGCGAAGACGGTCCCCGTCGCCCCGGCATAGGCATCGCGTACGGCGGGGCCGTACCCCTGGGCGGAGCTCACGGCGTGCGTGACGATCGCGCCCAGCACGGACATGCCCATCACCCCGCCGAGCGAGCGGAAGAACGACACCGACGCGCTCGCCGCGCCGACCCGGTCGGCGGGCGCGCCGTTCTGGACGGCAAGCACGTAGTTCTGCATCACGACCCCGATGCCGAGACCGACGAGGACGGTCGATGCGACGACATACCAGAGGGGCGGCCCCGAGCCGAGGACCGCCAGCATCGCCAGGCCGCCGGCCAGCGCGGCCGAGCCGCCCACGAGAAAGCCCTTCCAGCGTCCGAACCGGGTGATGAGGTGACCGGAGCCGAGCGAGGCGAGCGTGGTGCTCACCATCATGGGCATGCACAGCAGCCCGGCCTCGGTCGGCGAGTAGCCGCGGGCGAGCTGGAAGTACTGGCTGATGAAGACGATGGAGCTGAACATGACCATCCCCACGGCCGCGCTCCCGGCGATCGCGAGCGCGGTGGTGCGCCGGCGCAGCAGGGACAGCGGTACGACGGGGTCGGGGTGCCGCCGTTCGGCGAGGTACAGAAGGACACCGGCGACGAACGTGCCGGCCAGGCACGCGGCGCTCTGCCAGGACACCCACGGGAAGGCGCGGCCGGCGAAGGTCACCCACACCGCGGGAGTCATGGCGGTCACGGTGGTCAGCAGCGCGCCGAGGTAGTCGACGCGGGCCTCGCTCCGGATCCAGGGCACGCGCAGGTATCTGTTCAGGATGACCAGGCTCACCACCGCGAAGGGGACAACTACGAAGAAGCACCAGCGCCAGCCCAGCCAGGCGGTGTCGACGATCGCCCCGCCGATCAGCGGTCCGCACAGGGTGCCGAGGGCCATCACGGTGGCGATGTAGCCGCCGTAGCGCCCGCCCTGCCGCGGCGGGACGATGCCGGCCACGATGGCCTGCGCCGTCGCCAGTAACCCGCCCATCGCGACGCCCTGTACGGCGCGCATGCCGATGAGCATCTCGATGGTGGGGGACGTCCCGGCGGCCACCGACCCGGCGGCGAACAGCGCCAGCGCCGCCTGGACGACCTTGCGCTTGTCGAACTGGTCGGCCAGCCGCCCCCACAACGGGATGCTGACGGTCATCGTGAGCAGGGAGGTGGCCACGAGCCAGGTGTACTGCGCCTGGCTTCCGCCGAGAGCGGTCACGATCGACGGCACCGCGTTGGTGACGATCAGCGTGCTGGACACGGCGGAGAACAGGGCGAGTAGCAACCCGGCCAGGGCCTTCAGGATCTCGCGCTCGGACAGCCGGGAGGAGGGAGCATCTAGTTCCATGCTTTAACTATATGGACATGTCGCACTACTTGGCAGGGCCGAAGTCCTTGTCGGCCTGCTCGTCGAGGGCCGCGTCGAGCGCCTCGCTGTTGAGCACCTTCAGGACCTCCTGGGCGTCGCCGAGCACGTCCTGGAAACGCTCGACGAGCAGGCGGTTCACGGTGTCCAGGACCTCGTGCCCGTGCCGGGTGACGTCGAAGACCACGCCGCGCCCGTCGGAGGCCAGCCCGCCGCGCTCGATCAGGCCGCTCTTGACCATCCCGTTGGTGAGGGCGGAGATGGCCGGCCTGCTGACGGCCGTGTACCTGGCCAGCTCGTAGGCCCGTTGCCGACCGGCGGCCGCGCTGGTCAGGGCCCGGTACTGCGGCATGGTCAGGCCGCCCTCCTCGCACGCCTGCTGGGCGATGCGGGCCAGGCGGACGATCGTCCGGACGGCGGCGAGCAGGTCGGCGTCCATGCCCTTGTCCATGTCTCTCCTTCACACTGCGTCCCTGATCGGCCACAGCCTAATTCAATGGATTGGGGCGCTCTGCCCCATTGCGCACGACGAGAAAGTGGCTACACTCCCCATATGATTAAAGCACTTAACTACTTCTGGCCATGGGCGGCCGGGTAACGCCAGCCGGCCTGGACGCACTGGCCCAGGCCGAACTCGTCCGCACCCGCCAGGTCACCCCGGCCGAGCTGCTGGACGACACGATCGACCGCATCGAGAAGACGAACCCGGCGATCAACGCAATCGTCACCAAGATGTACGACGAGGCCCGCGAGACGCTGGCCGCCCCACTGCCGGAAGGGCCGTTCACCGGCGTGCCGTTCCTTCTGAAGGACGGCGGCGGCGTGGCCTACGCGGGAGTGCCGATGACCTCCGCCAGCAGGTTCCTGGCCGACTACGTCCCCGACCGGGACGGCGAGCTCACCCGCAGGTACAAGGCCGCCGGGCTCGTGGTCTGCGGCAAGACCAACCTGCCCGAGTTCGGGCTCCAGCCGACCACCGAACCGGAGCTGTTCGGCCCCACCAGGAACCCCTGGGACCCTGACCTGTCGGCCGGCGGCTCCAGCGGCGGCGCGGCCGCGGCGGTCGCGGCCCGCATGGTCACGATGGCCAACGCCAGCGACAGCGGCGGGTCCATCCGGGTGCCGGCCTCGTGCTGCGGCGTGTTCGGGATGAAGCCGACCCGGTTGCGCATCGCCTCCGCCCGCAGGCGGGCCGGGGTCTCCATGCGCATCGCGGTGCTGAGCGAACACGCGATCACGCTCAGCGTCCGCGACTGCGCGGCCCTGCTCGACGCCACCGCCGGACCGCTGCCCGGCGACCCCTTCGTCGCACCCCCGCCACCCCGCCCGTACCTGGAGGAGACCAGAACCGACCCCGGCAGGCTGCGGATCGTCTTCACCAGGCAGTCACTCGTCGGCGCGCCGATCCACCCGGACGCCGTCGCGGCCGTGGAGGACGCGGCCCGCCTGTGCGAGAGCCTCGGCCACCACGTGGAGGAGGGCACGCCCCGGCTGGGCTCCGATCTGGCCAGGCCGTTCACGACCGTCTCCGCGGGCGGTCTGGCCTGGGACATCGCCCACCTCGAACGCGTCACCGGCAAGAAGGCCCGGCCTGAGGACTTCGAGGCGGCCACCTGGGCCATGATCGAGAAGGGCCGGTCCGGCTCGACCAGCCTGATCGACTACATGGACGCGCTAGCCGAGCTGCAGACCCTCTGCGACGACCTGGCCGCCTTCCAGGCGCCTTACGATCTCTGGCTCACGCCCGCCACCGCCTCCCCGGCCCCGCCGCTGGGCGCGTTCGCCACCGGCGGGCTCGCCGCCATGGGCGCATTCCTGCAGTTCACCACGCTCATCAACATCACCGGCCAGCCGGCCGTGTCGATCCCGCTCTACTGGAACTCCGCCGGGGTCCCGCTCGGCGCCCACTTCGTCGCGCCCTACGGCGACGAAGGCATGCTCTTCCGTCTCGCCGCCCAGCTCGAGGCCGCGCGCCCCTGGGCCGCGCGGGCCCCCCACCAAGCCGAGAGGTTCTCATGACGACGTCCACCGACACCCGGCCCAATCCGTACTTCCCCGGCGACCACTGGACCTCGCACGTGTTCATCGCCAACGAGGTGATGGACGACCAGATCAAGCACACGCTCGGCATGATGTTCTTCGGCATGTCCGACCTCGGCGAATGCCTGGAGGCGGCGGCGAAGGTCCGGCTCGACGACGAGGAGAGCTGGGTCACGGCCTGGTCCGACGTGGCCTTGCGGCTGCAGCGGCGGGCCGAGGCGGCCGAGCGGAAGGGGCGGCTGGTCAGCGCGGCCGACGCCTACCTGCGGGCCTCGACGTACTGGCGCACCTCGCTGCTGCACTTCAGCTTCCCCGACGACCCCAGGGTCAGGGGGAACGCGGTCGCGGCCTACGCCTGTTACGACCGCTACCTGGAGCTGTCGGACTATCCGGGACAGCTGCTCAAGATTCCCTACCAGGACAGCTTCCTGCCCTCCTACCTCTACCGTTCCCCGCTGGCCAAGGGGCCGGCGCCGCTGCTGATCTTCTTCCAGGGGCGGGACGCCTGGGCGGAGGACACCCGCTGGGTCTACGACAACGCGATCCGGCGTGGCTACCACTGCCTCGCCGTACAGGGACCTGGGCAGGGTGCGGCGCTGCGCGTCAACAACCTCCACTTCCGCCACGACTGGGAGAACGTCGTCTCCCCCATCGTGGACGTGGCCGAGAAGCTCGACGGCGTCGACCGCGAGCGCATCGGCCTCATGGGACTGAGCTTCGGCGGCTACCTCGCGCCCCGGGCGGCGGCGTTCGAGTCCCGGCTGAAGGTGTGCGTGGCCAACCCGGGCGTGCTGAAGTGGGGCGCCTCCATCAAGGAGAACCTGCCGGAGACGATCGGCCAGGCCCTGGAGGAGGGGCCCGACGCGTTCAACGCCGCGGCGGCCGCCCTCAGTGAGGCCTCGCCGCTGGCCGACTGGTTCATCCGCGACTCCTCCTGGAAGCACGGCGTGCAGACGCCGTACGAGCTGTTCAAGGAGCTCGACGCCTGCGACCTGACCGACGTGGCCGGGCAGATCACCTGCCGCACGCTGGTCATGGACGGCACCGAGGAGCGGTTCTCCGCAGGACACGCCGAGCAGCTCTATGACGCGCTGACCTGCCCGAAGGACTTCCTGCTCTTCGACGCGGACTCGACCGCGCAGCTGCACTGCCAGACCGGCGGCACCGCGACGGCAGCCGAGTTCACCTTCGACTGGCTGGACGAGCACCTCTAAACGGCGCCGTGAAGGAAGAGGGCGACCCATGACCGCCGCCGATGCGCCGGATCCGTCCGAACCCGTCGTCCTGCCGGACGACCTGCTGCCCGGTGCCGAAGCCACGGAGCCGGGACTGCTCGACACACTCCGCCACGGCGGCTGGTCGCTCTGCGCGACCGCCATCCCGCTCGTGGCCCTCGAACAACTCACCCGCGACGCGACCACCACGCTGGCGCCGGACATCAGGGACTACTTCGGCATCTCCGCCGGCTTCCTCACCGCGATGGCCGGGCTGTCGGGGGTGGCGCTGACGGTCGGCGGCATTCCGATGGCGTGGCTGGCCGACCGGGTCAACCGCAAGCATCTCGTGGTCGCCTCGGCCGTGCTGGGCACGTGCGCGCTGACGCTGGCCGGGCTGGCGCAGGACACCTGGCAACTGCTCGTGGCCTACCTGCTGACCGGCGTCGCCGCCGCGTACTCCAACCCGGTCTTCCTGTCGATGTTGTCCGACGGCTACCCCGTCCAGGGGCGCGGCCGGATCCTGTCGCTGCACGCCATGGCCACTCCGCTGGGACAGGCGCTGGGCCCGGCCCTGGCCGGTGGGGTGGCCGGGCTCGTGGGCGGGCCGCAGGCGTGGCGGTGGGCGTACTTCGCGCTCGCCGTGCCGTACGCGCTGGCCGCCATCGCCGCGGCCGTCTTCCTCAGGGAGCCCGGCCGGGGCCGGGCCGAGCAACACCTGTTCTCCGGTACGGCCGGCCCGCCGGTGGGCATCTTGCAGGCGTTCCGGGAGATGATGCGGGTCAAGACCTTCGTCCACATGTGCGTGGGCATCGGGGTCCTCGGCCTGGCCCTGGCCACGCTCCCCCTCCAGATGTCGATCCTGCTCGGCGACGAGTACGGGTTCGACGCCTCAGCCCGGGGCGTCGTCTTCTCCCTGGCCCAGATCCCGGTCATCGCCGCGATGATCATCACCGGGCACCACTTCGACCGCTCCTACCGGCGCCAACCGGAACGGATCATGCACCTGGCCGGCTTCGCCATGCTGGCCTTCGGCGGGCTCGTGCTCGTCGGCGTCTGGTTCCCGTCGGTCTGGCCCCTGCTCACCTTCTACGTGCTGGCCTGCATGTGCAGCGGCATCGCGCTCACCGCGGTCAACCCGCTGATCGCCTCGGTCACCCCGCCCCGGGTGCGTACCCAGGCGTTCGCGATCCTGCCGGTGTTCACCTTCCTCATGGGCGGCTTCCTCGGGTCGGTCTTCGCCGGTTTCGTCGCCGACTCCTTCGGGCCGCGCATGGCGCTGACGGTGGTCATGCCGCTGTCGGCGTTCGCCGCCGGATACGTCTTCCTCCACAGCGCCCGCTACCTGCGGCCGGACATCGCCGCGGCGCTGACAGAACTCACCAGAAGGGCGTGACAGCATGTTCGACCTGTCAGGCAAGGTCGCCGTGGTCACCGGCGCCAGCTCCGGCATCGGGGCGGAGATCGCCCGCGCGGCCGGCGCGGCCGGGGCCCACGTGGTCCTGGCCGGCCGCTCCGAGTCCCGGCTGGAGGAGGCCGCGAAGGCGGTGACCGCCGCCGGGGCCGACGCGGCCACCGTGGCCGTGGACCTGCGCGCCGACGACGCGCCGGAGGCGATCGTCGCGGCGGCGCTGGCCCGGTTCGGCCGGATCGACGTCCTGGTCCACTCAGCCGGGATCTACACGCAGGCGTCGCTGGAGGAGACCACCGACGAGGTGTTCGACGACCAGTGGACGATCAACGTGCGGGCGCCCTTCCGGCTCACCCGGGCGGTCCGGCCCCACCTCGGCCGCGGAGCCTCGATCATCTTCGTCTCGTCCATGTCGGGGCACGTCGGCTCGCCCAACGACAGCGCATACTGCGCCTCCAAGGGCGCCATTGAGCTCATGGTCAAGGCCCTGGCCACGGAGCTGGCGCCCGCCGGGATCCGGGTCAACGCGGTCGCGCCGGGCAACGTGCACACCCCGATCAACCAGGAGCTGATCACCGCCGAGGTGGAGCGGGAGATCGTGGCAGCCACCCCGGCCGGGCGCATCGGGCTGGTCCACGACATCAGCCCGGCGGTCGTGTTCCTGGCCTCCGACGCCGCGGCGTACGTGGTCGGCGCGAGCCTGCCCGTCGACGGCGGCTTCATCGCCCAGTAAAGGAGTTTGGCATGACCCGTTTTCCCAGTGGCGTCGGATCCGACGACTGGCACCGCGAACTCGACCGGCTGGAGCTGGTCTCCCGTTTCCACGAGACCGCGCGCAACCTTTTCGACGAGGGCCCGCACCTGGTGTCGACACCCGATCTGCCCTGGGGAGACGCGGTCCGCGAGGCGTCGGTGGAGGCGTACCGCCGCTTCGTCCACGGCGAGACCTGGATCACCGGCGGCGGCGCGCGCGAGATGGAAGCCGAGATCGTGCGGTGGATGGGCCGCCTGCTCGGCGCCGAGGAACCGGCCGGTTTCGTGACGTCCGGCGGCTCGGAGTCCAACATGTGCGCCATCCTGACCGCCAGGCAGTTGTCCGGGCGGCGTACCGGAAGCGTCGTCTATCCCGACAACGGCCACTACTCCCTGCCCAAGCTGTGCGCGATGTTCGGCCTCGACCCGGTGCCCGTCCCCGCTCCCGCCGAGGGGCTGCACCTGGTGGACCCGGCCGCCATCGAGGCGGCGATCCGCCCGGACACCATCGCCATCATCGCCACCGCCGGCACCTGGGCCTATGGCAGCATCGACCCGATCGAGGCGATGAGCGAGATCGCGCTCAGGCGGGGCCTGTACCTGCACGTCGACGGCGCGTTCGGCGGCTACATCCTGCCCTTCCTGGAGCGTTCCGGTTACGACCCGGGCATCCCGCCCTGGGACTTCCGCCTGCCCGGCGTCTGCTCGATCAGCGCCGACCTGCACAAGAACGGCATGGCCCCGCCACCGGCCGGCACGTTGTTCTTCCGCGACGCCTCCCTGCTCGCCGCGGCGAAGGAGATCTGCCCGCCCAACGGCACGATGTCGGGCACCCGGGGCACCGGGCCCATCGCGGGCGCCTGGACCATGGTCAAGCTCCTGGGCGAGCCCGGCTACACCGCCGTCTCCCTGGCGTCGATGGCCATGCGCGACGAACTGGCCGAGGGCGTGGCCAAGATCGACGGCCTGCGGGTGCATCCCGGGTCGCGGATCAACATGTCGCTCATCCATTCCGACACCCTCGACCTGCGACCGGCCGCCGACGAACTGCGGGCGCGCGGGTGGATGTTCGCCGCCCGCGTGGTGCCGGCCCCGGTCGGCATCGTCGTGGTGCCCATGCCGCACAACCATGGGCAGATCCCCCACTTCCTCGACGATCTTCGCGATGCGGTACGGCTGGCCGTACCCCTGACCGGCGACGCGGCCGAGGCCGAGCGAGAGAGCGTGTCCAGCTATGGCTTCTGAAGCCTCCCTGCGGGTGTCGGTGGACATCGGCGGGACCTTCACCGATCTGGTGGTGGAACGCGAGGCCCGCCTGCGCCTGTTCAAGTCGCCGACGGTGCCGGACGACCCGGTGCTCGGCATCCTGAACGTCCTGGGCATGGCCGCCGCGGCCGACGGCGTGCCGCTGGAGGCGTTCCTGGGCCGGGTCGGGTCGTTCGCGCACGCGACCACCCGCGGCCTGAACGCCGTCCTCACCGGCGCCACGGCCCGCACGGCGCTGCTCACCACCGCCGGTCATCCGGACGTCCTGCTGTTGCGCGAGGGCGGCAGGCGGGATCCGTTCGACTTCACCACGCCCTTCCCCGAGCCGTACGTCCCGCGCTCGCTCACCTTCGAGGTGGACGAACGCGTCTCCGCCACCGGCGCGGTCCTGCGGCCGCTCGACCTGGCGGCGCTGGAGCGCACCTGCGGGCTGCTGATCGAGGCGGAGGTCGAGGCGGTCGCGGTCTGCCTGCTGTGGGCCACGGTCAACCCGGCCCACGAGCAGGCCGTGGGCGAGGTGCTCACGCGCCGGCTGCCCGGGGTGCCGCACACGCTCTCGCACGCGCTCAACCCGTCCCTGCGCGAGTACCGGCGGGCCTCGTCCACGGCCATCGACGCCTCGCTCAAGCCGTTGATGAGCGCCTACTTCGACGGGCTCACCGCCCGGCTGCGCGCGGCCGGGCTGACCGGCCGCGTCCTGATGGTCACCTCCGCCGGCGGCGTCGCCGACGTGGCCGACGCCATCGCCATGCCGATTCTCACGATCAACTCGGGACCGTCGATGGCGCCGGTGGCCGGCCGCGCCTACGCCTTCACCGACCTGGGCGCGGACGAGGTGATCGTCGCGGACGCCGGCGGCACCACCTACGACGTGACGCTGGTGCGCAAGGGCGAGATCCCCTCGACCCGCTCGGCGTGGGTGGGCGCGGAGGGCACCGGGCACATGACCGGCCTGGCGTCCATCGACGTCAAGAGCGTCGGCGCGGGCGGCGGCAGCATCGCCTGGGTGGACTCCGGCGGCCTGTTGCACGTCGGCCCGCGGAGCGCGGGCTCGGTGCCGGGCCCCGCCTGTTACGGTCGCGGGGGCACCGCGGCCACCGTGACCGATGCCGCGCTGGTCCTGGGCTACCTGGACCCGGACTCCTTCTCCAACGGCTCGATGACCCTGGACCCGGCCGCCGCCCTGGCCGCGGTCACCCGGGACGTCGGCGGGCCGCTCGGGCTCGATCCGGTCGGCGCGGCCCGGGCGATCCTGGAGCTGACCACCGAGCAGATGGTCCGCGCCATCGAGGAGATCACCCTGCAGCAGGGCATCGATCCCGGCCGCGCCGTCCTGGTGGGCGGTGGCGGAGCGGCCGGGCTCAACGCGGTCGCGGTGGCCGCCCGCCTGGGCAGCCGCAGCCTGGTCGTTCCCGCCGTGGGCGCCGCCCTCGCCGCGGCCGGCGCCCTCATGTCCGACCTCACCGCGGTGTACTCCGCCACGGTCCCTGCCGTGACCAGCGCCTTCGACACCGGGAAGGTCAACCGCGCGCTCGCCGGCCTGCTCGCCCGCTGCCGCGAGTTCGTCGCCAGGATGCCGGGCTCCGGCGCCTCCATCACGCTGTACGCCGAAGCGCGCTACCCGCAGCAGATCTGGGAACTCGAGGTCCCGTTGCGCGTACGCGCCTTCGAACCCGGCGACGTCGAGGAGTTCGAGACCGACTTCCACGCCATGCACCGGCAGATCCTCGGCATCGCCGACGAGGCGTCGCCGGTGGAGGTGGTGAGCTGGGACGCGAGGGTACGCGTCGCGCTGCCCGGCTCCGGCGCCACGCTGACGACCCGGCTCGCCGATCCACGACGCCCGTCGATGCGGCGGGCCTTCGTGGCCGGTCACGGCATGACCGACGTCCCCGTACGGCCCCTGGCCACGATCGCGCCGGGCGAACGGGTGCCGGGACCGGTGCTCGTCGAGTCGCCGTTCACCACCGTGGTGATCGCCGACACCACCAGCACGGCGGAGCTGGGACCCTCCGGCTCCCTGATCATCAATGGAGGTGACGCCGCGTGACCAGCGTGGAAGCCCCGGCGCCGGGCCGTACCGGAGAACGGCTGGACGGAGCCAGGCTCGCGGTGCTCAGCCACCGCTTCGAGGCCATCGTGCGCCGGATGTCGAACACCCTGGCCCGCTCGGGACGCTCCGGCGTGCTGAACACCGCCAGGGACTTCTCCTGCTGCGTGCTCACCGCGGCCGGCGAGGTGCTGATGACCGGCGACAGCCCGCCGATCCACGTGATGGGCGGCCCTGACCTGCAGGCCAGGTCGATGCTGGAGTTCTATCCCCGGCCACGGGCGGGTGACGCGTTCCTGCACAACTCGCCCTACCACGGCAACACGCACGCGGCCGACCACTCCATCCTGGTGCCGGTGGTGGACGACGACGGCGTGCACCGCTTCACCGTGCTGGCCAAGGCCCATCAGGCGGACTGCGGCAACTCGGTGCCCACCACGTACATGGCCAGCGCCCGCGACGTGTACGAGGAGGGGGCGCTGATCTTCCCGGTCGTCCGCGTGCAGGACGCCTACGCCGACTGCGCGGACATCCTGCGCATGTGCGAGATGCGCATCAGGGTGCCCGAGCAGTGGCGCGGCGACTATCTCGCGGTCCTGGGCAGCGCCCGCATCGGCGAGCGCGCGCTGCTCCAGCTCGCCGACGAGGTCGGCTGGAACACGCTGAGCGGCTTCGCCCGCGACTGGCTCGACTACGGCGAGGCCCGCATGGACGCGGCCATCCGCGCGCTGCCCGAAGGCGTGGCGACCACCGCGACCCGGCACGATCCTTTCCCCGGCGTGCCCGACGGTGTGCCGATCCAGGCCACGGTGGCAGTCCGCCCGGACGCGGGCATGATCGAGGTCGATCTGCGCGACAACCCCGACTGCGTGCCGTCCGGCCTCAACCTCAGCGAGGCGTCGTCGCGTACGGCCGCGCTCATCGGCGTCTTCAACAGCATCGACCACACCGTCCCGCACAACCAGGGCAGCTTCCGCCGCGTGCGGGTGCGCCTGCGCGACAACTGCGTCGTCGGCATCCCGCGCCACCCCTTCAGCTGTTCGGTGGCCACCACGAACCTGGCCAACCGGGTGGGCAACATCGTCCAGCGCGCGATGGCCGAGATCGGGACGGACATGGGGCTGGCGGAGGTCGGCTCCGGCATGTCGCCGTCCGAGGCGGTCGTGTCCGGCGTCGACGAGCGGACCGGCGCGCCGTTCGTCAACCAGATCTTCATCGGCCCCAACGGCGGCGCCGGCGGACCGGCGGCCGACGGCTGGCTGACCATGAGCGACCTCGGCAGCGGTGGCACGCTGCTGCTGGACAGCGTGGAGATCGACGAGCTCAAACAGCCGATCGTCATCCACCGGCGGCATCTCGCGCCCGACACGGAAGGCGCGGGCCGGCATCGCGGCGCGCCTGGGCTGGAGGTCGAGTACGGCCCGCTCGGCGGCACGATCGCGGCCATCTACGCCAACGACGGCTCGATCAACCCGATGATGGGCGCCGGAGGCGGCCTGCCCGGCGCCCCGTCGGCCCAGCTCAAGCGGGAGCGCGACGGGACGCTGCGCCCGGTGGACATCTGCGGCCCGGTCCACGTCGAGGACGGCGAACGCCTGCTCGCCCGTACCAGCGGCGGCGGCGGGTACGGTCCCCCGCACACCCGCGAGCCCGAGGCGGTGGCCCGCGACGTGCGCGAGGGCTGGATCACCGCGGCGCGGGCCCGCGAGGTCTACCTGGTCGCCCTCGACGCAGACGGCCACCCGGACCCGGCCGGGACGGCCCGCCTGCGCTCCGCTCAGGTGTCTGACTAGAGGGTGGAGAGTTCCAGGCGGGGCACGGCGGCCATCAACGCCTGGGTGTAGGGGTGGCGGGGCCGGGTGAACACCTCCTCGACGTCGCCCTCCTCCACCACCCGGCCGTCCTTCATGACCAGCACCCGGTCGGCGATGGCGGCGACCACGGCCAGGTCGTGGGAGATGAACACGATCGCGGTACCGTACTCGGCCTGGATGTCGGCGAGCAGGTCGAGGACCTGCGCCTGGATGGACACGTCGAGAGCGGAGACCGGTTCGTCGCAGACCAGCACGTCGGGCCGGGGACCGAGGGCGCGGGCGATGGCGACGCGCTGGCGCTGGCCGCCGGACAGCACGCGGGGGCTCAGGGCGGCCGTCTCCGGCGGCAGCCCGACGCGGGCCAGCAGGTCGAGCACCCGCGCGAACCGCTCGGCCCTGGGCAGGCGGAGCGGTTCGGCGATGAGGCGGCCGACGGTGTGGCGGGGGTCGAAGGAGTCGAGCGGGCTCTGGGAGATGAGCTGGATCCTGGGCCGGAGCGGGCGGCGTTCGCGTTCCCGCAGCTGAGTCCAGGGCTCCCGGTGCAGGGTGGCGTGGCCCTGATCGGGTTCGAGAAGGGCGAGTGCCAGGCGGGCGAGCGTGGTCTTGCCCGACCCGGACTCGCCCACGACGCCGAGCGTCTCGCCCTTGTGGAGGGCGAAGGAGACGTCGTGGACGACGCGGCGGGAGCCGTACGAGCGAGTGAGATTTATGCCCGCGAGGGCCTGAACGGACAGGTCGGGGGCGGGGCGGGTCGCCCGGGAGGTCGCGGACGGCACGGCGGCCAGCAGCGATCGGGTGTAGTCGTGCCTGGGCGCGGCCAGCACCTCGCGCGCGGGCCCCTCCTCCACGATCCGGCCGTCCTTCATGACCAGGATGCGGTCGGCGATCGCGGCGACCACGGCCAGGTCGTGGCTGATGAGCAGCAGCGCGGTGCCCGCGGCCCTGCGCTCGGCGAGCAGGCGCAGGATCTGGGCCTGGATCGTGACGTCGAGCGCGGTGGTGGGCTCGTCGGCGATGATCAGTTGCGGGTCGGCGGCGATGGCCGAGGCGATGAGCGCCCGCTGGCGCAGCCCGCCGGAGAGCTGGTGCGGGTACTGCCCGGCCCGGGTCCGCGGTTCTGGCACGCCGACCGCGTCGAGCAGTTCGGCCACCCGGTCCGCGCGGCGGGCCCGGGGCACGACGTCGTGCAGGGCGAGCACCTCGGCGATCTCGGCGCCCACGGTGCGCAGCGGGTCGAGCGAGACCAGCGCGTCCTGGAGGACGAGCCCGGCGAACCTGCCGCGCAGCCGCCGCCAGTCGCCGGTGGTGAAGGCGCGGGCGTCCCGGCCCGTGACGCGGAACGTCCCAGCTTGGACGGCCGAGCCGGGTCCGGCCAGGCCGAGCAGGGTCCGCGCGGTGACGCTCTTGCCGGACCCGGACTCGCCGACGATCGCCACGCACTCGCCGGGCTCGATCGACAGGGAGACGCCGTGGACGACCTCGGCGGGCCCGAAGCTCACCCGCAGATCCTCCACGGTCACCAGTGAGGTCATGGTTTTCTCCCCTCGAAGCGGCGTTGCGGGCGGCGGCCGACGACGGTCAGGCAGACGACGGTGAGCGTGATCGCCAGGCCCGGGAAGAGCGCCTCCCACCAGGCGACCCGCAGGTAGTTGCGGGCCTCGGAGAGCATCGCGCCCCACTCGGCGGCGGGCGGCTGCGGCCCCATGCCGAGGAAGCTGAGCCCGGCGCTCGCGATGACGGCCTGGCCGAGGCCGATCGTGGCGAGTACGGGGATCGGGCCGAGCACGTTGGGCAGCACGTGCCCGGCGATGATCGCCAGGCGGGAGCGGCCGAAGGTGAGCGCCTGCTCGACATAGCCGGAGTGGCGCACGACGAAGGTCTGGGCGCGGATCACCCGGGCGTAGTTCGGGATCTGCGCGATCGCGATGGCGAAGATGACGTTGACGGTGCCGGGCCCGGTGATCGCCACCACCAGGAGGGCGAGCAGCAGTTCGGGCAGCGTGGACAGCACGTCGAACGAGCGGGCCAGCGCCTCGTCGAGCCACTTCGGCGACAGCCCGGCGGCGAGACCGAGCAGCGTGCCGCAGGCGACGGCCAAGAGGGAGGCGGCGAGGCCGATGCTGAGGGAGTGGCGGGCGCCGTGGACGACTCGGGCCAGCACGTCGCGGCCGAGGTGGTCGGTGCCGAACCAGTGATCGGCGTTGGGCGGGGCCAGCGCGTTCAACGGGTCGGCGGCCAGCGGATCGGCGGCGGTGAGCAGGACCGGCACGGCCACCGCCAGGGCGAGCACGGCGAGGAACACCACCGGCACGTGTGAGAGCTTGGGCCCTGAACGGGCGAGCACGTGTGCGAGCTTGGGCACGCGTCAGCCCCGGATCCGGGGGTCGATGACGCGGTAGGCCAGGTCGAGCAGCGTGCTGATGGTGACGTACGCGACGGCCGACAGCAGCACGACGGCCATCACGACCGGCATGTCGCGGCCGGTCACCGCCTGCATCGCCACCTGGCCGAGCCCCGGCCGCCCGAACAGCACCTCGGTGATCACCGCGCCGCCCAGCAGCGTCCCGGTGAACCACCCGGCCAGCGTCAGGGCGGGGATCAGCGCGTGCCGCAGGGCGTGCCGGGCGACCAGCGCGCGTTCGGTGAGCCCGCGCGCCCTGGCCGTCACCGCGAACGGCTGCTCCAGCGCCCGCTCCAGCCCGCCACGCAACACCTGCCCGAGCACGCCCGCGACGGGCAGTCCGAGCGCGAGCGCGGGCAGCACCAGCGCCCGCGGCCCCTGCGCCCCCGAGACGGGGAACCAGCCGAGCGTGAACGAGAACACCGACAGCAGCACGATCCCGATGAGGAACGGCGGCACCGACACCGACACCAGTTCGGCGGCCGAGGTGACGCCGCGCAGCCACCGCCCCCTGCCCGCGGTGACGATCGCGATGATCCCGGCCAGCGCCACCCCGGTCCCGGCGGCGGCCAGCGTGAGCTGCACGGTCGGCCCGATCTGGGTGGCGAGGATCTCGCCGACCCCGCGCTGCAACTGATAGGAGCGGCCGAGGTCGCCGTGCAGCAGCCGCCACAGGTAGGACAGGTACTGCACGAACTCGGGCCGGTCGAGCCCCCACTCGGTGATGATCTTCGTTCTGATCTCCGGCGTGTCGGGACCGTCGCCGACGAGGATGTCGATGGTGTCGCCGGGAGCGAGCAGGAGCGCGACGTACGAGGCGGTGGCGGCGGCCCAGAGCACCGCCAGCGCGGTGCCCAGTCGCTTGATCATGTGCCGATCCGGACGTCGTACGCGCTCGCCGGGGTGCCGGACGCGGGGTCGAAGCCGAGCCCCTGCACACTCTTCTGCGCGGCGATCTGGTCGGCGGGGACGTAGAGCGGGAACACGATGGCGTTGTCCACCACGGCCGCCCGCTGGACCCGGGCGTAGAGCTTCTCGCGTTCGGCCTGGTCGTGGGTGGCTGAGGCGGCCGCGAGCCAGGAGTCCACCTTGGGGTCGGCGAAGCGGGTGCGGTTGATCGCGGCCTTCTCCGGCAGGATGAGGTTGAGCGCGGCGCCCGCGTCGGAGTCGCCGCGGGAGTTGCCGAACAGCTCGTACTCGTTCTCGTCCAGGGCCTTCTGCGCGCTGCCCTGGTCCACGATCTTGACCTGGAGGTCGATGCCCGCGTTCTGCTTGACCTGGGCCTGGACGGCCTGGGCGAGGATGTCGCGGCGGTCGCGGACGAACGGCGCCGAGGCGACCTCGCGCACCGTGAGCCGCTTGCCGGCCTTGACCCGGTAGCCCTCGGCGTCGCGCTGCTTCCACCCGGCCGCGTCGAGCAGGGCGTTGGCCTTGGCGACGTCGCCGCCGTACCCGTTTTCGAGGGTGGCGTCGTAGAAGGGGCTCTTCGCGCCGACGATGCTCCACGCCCTGGTGGCGGTGCCCTGGTAGACGGACTTCAGCACGGCGTCCACGTTCACGGCCTCGCGGAACGCCTCGCGTACGCGCTGGTCGTCGAAGGGGGCGTGCTCGGTGTTGAAGTAGTAGGAGTAGGCGGTGCCGGAGTTCAGTGACGTCTGCAGGGCCAGGTTCGGGTCCTTCTTGATCAGGGCCACGTCCGTGGCGGGCACACCCTCGATGACCTGCACCTGGCCGGAGCTGAGCGCGCCGATGCGGACGGCGGCCTCGGGCAGGAACCGGTAGGTGATCTCGGAGAGGTGGGCCGGGCCCCGGTGGGCCGCGCCGGCGGGCGGCCAGTTGTAGGCGGGGTTGCGCCGGTAGTGGATCTCCTGTCCCTGGACGTACCTGTCGAGGATGAACGGCCCGGTGCCGGCCAGGTCGAGGCCGCCGAACCGGAGGTCCTTGGCGCTCTTGAGCGCCTTCGGCGAGACCTGCCCCGCGTAGGGCGAGGCGAGGAAGTCCAGGAACAGCGCGTCGGCCTCTTTGAGGGTGATCTTCACCTGGTACGGCGCCGCGACCTCCGCCCGGTCGAAGGCCTTGAGCTGGATCGCGGCCACCGCCGGGTTGTAGCCGGGCACGAGGAACTGGTCGAGGTTGGCCTTGACGGCGGCGGCGTCGAACTTCGTGCCGTCGTGGAACGTGACGTCGTCGCGCAGGTCGAGCGTGTAGGTCAGCTTGTCGTCCGAGACCTTCCACGAGGTGGCCAGCCACGGCCGGAAGGAGCCGTCCTCGGCCTTGGACAACAGCGCGTCGAACTGGTTGAACACCAGCAGCCTGACCTTGTTCTGCGCCCACAACTGCGGGTTCAGGGTGATCGGCTGCGTCTCGATCGCCCAGGTCAGCGTGGTGGCCGGGGCGGAATCCGCAGGCTGCGCGCCGCACGCGGCGACGGCCAGCAGAAGGACGGGGATCAGGCGCTTCACGGGCGGTTCCAGGCGTCGGCGAGCAGCTCGTAGGAGAGCGCCCGGTCTTCGTGGCGGTGGGTGATGGTGGTGATGAGCAGTTCGTCGGCCCCGGTCACCCGGCGCAGCACGCGCAGCCCCTCCGCCACCTGTTCCGGCGGGCCGACGAACCGCGTGTCGACGCGGTCCTTGACCAGTTCCCGGTCGGCGTCCGTCCAGATGTGCGCGTCGGCTTCCTCGGGAGTGGGGTACGGCATCGCGCCCGCCCCGGTCCTGATGCTGCGGACCCACAGGTCGTACCCCTTGGCCACCTCGCGGGCCGTGGGCTCGTCGGCGGCGGCGAGCACGTCCGCCGAGACGATCAC
This sequence comes from Nonomuraea endophytica, assembly GCF_014203235.1. GTDB lineage: Bacteria > Actinomycetota > Actinomycetes > Streptosporangiales > Streptosporangiaceae > Nonomuraea > Nonomuraea endophytica. The sequence continues at coordinate 239,615 of NZ_JACHIN010000002.1, forward strand.
GTACGGCTCGGCCAGCACGTCCGACGGTTTGAAGGCGGCCCGATACGCGTCGACCGCTTCCAGCACGCCGGACGGGCTGACGTGGTAGTTCGCGGCGAACGGCAAGCCCCGTTCACCCGCGACCTGGGCGCTCTGCCCGCCGCTGCTGCCGAGGATCCACACCTCCACGCCGGCGCCCTCACCGGGGACGGCGTGCGCCTCGTGGGTGCCGTTGAGGAAGGCGAGCACGTCGTCGATCTGCTCGGCGAAGTCGGGCGTCTGGGCGCCCGGCTGCTGAAGCAGGGTCGCGTAGTGGACGAGATGGGGGTGCTTGGCCAGCCGCGAGAAGTCGAACGGCGGCGGGATGAGCAGCCCGTCCACGACCCGGGCGTCCTTCGGCTCGAAGGCCGGCGCCTTGGCCAGCTCGGCGCGGCGCTGCCCCGAGCGGCCTATCCCCAGGTCGACGCGGCCCGGATACAGGGCGTCGATGAGCCCGAACTGCTCGACCACGGACAGCGGTGTCTGATGCCCGAGCTGCACGGCGCCCGATCCGACCCGGATCGTGGAGGTGGCCGCCGCCACCAGGGCGATCAGCACGGCCGGGGCGGAGCTGGCGACGCCGGGCGCGAAGTGGTGCTCGGCGAGCCAGTAGCGGCGGTAGCCGAGCCGCTCGGCCCGCCGGGCGAGGTCGATGGTGTCGCGGAGCGCCTCGGCGGCGGTCTGCCCCGAGCTGATCGGGGCGAGGTCGAGAATGGACAGGGTCACGACACGCCTCCGGGGAACGGCCGGCTGGGAATCTCCGCGCGCAGCACGGGCGCGATCTCGGTCTGGAACAACTCCAGCGCCTCGCGGTGCTGCCCCGGTGTGAGCCCGTCGGCGTCGGCGTGCAGGTGCATGACCTCGTGCCCGAACCGTTTCCGGTAGCGCAGCACCTTGTCGATGACCTGCTGCGGGCTGCCGACCAGGATCGAGCTGCGCTCGATGGCGTCCTCCAGGGTCGGGAAGACGATGGGCAGCCCGGCCTCGCGCTGGAATGCCACCCGGGCGTCATAGATCGGGCGGTACGTCGCTATCGCCTCCTGCGAGGTGGAGGCCGCGTAGAAGCCCGCGCTTCCGGCTCCGACCAGCGCGTCGGCGGGATCGTGCCCGTAGTGCGCCCAGCGCTCCCGGTAGTAGTCGATCAGTTCGGCGTAGGGGTCGATGGGATTGGTGACGTTGGCGGAGAACAACGGGTCGCCGTAGCGGGCCGCCAGATCCACCGACTCCTTGCTGGTGGCGCTGCCGTGCCAGACCCGGATCGGCTGCTGCAACGGCCTCGGCCAGGTCTGGGCCTCGGTGAGCGACGGCCGGAACGTGCCCTGCCAGGTGACCTTGTCCTCGCGCCACAGGCGGCGGAACAGCTCGTACGCCTCCCTGTTGCGCTCCCACTGGTCCTTGGCGGTGACGTGGAAGAGCCTGGCCTGCGCGGAGCCGTTCCCCTTGCCGATGATCAGCTCCAGCCGGCCTTCCGACAGGTGATCGAGCGTGGCGTAGTCCTCGTACGCGCGGACCGGGTCCAGCAGGCTCAGCGTCGTGACCGCCGTGAACAGCCGGATCCTGGACGTCCTGGCCGCGATGTGGCTGAGCACCACCGGCGGCGAGGAGGAGAGGAACGGATACTCGTGCCGTTCCCCCACCCCGAACCCGTCGAAGCCCAGCTCCTCCCCCAGCACCGCGTTCTCGACGACCTCGCGGAACCGCTCGGTGGGCGACCGATCGTCGTTGTGCACGATCAACGTGATGAGCAGAAATTTCATGTCACCTCCGCATAGCGGCTGAGCGGGCGCGGCAGGCCGAGCAGCCCGCGCAACGTGGCGGCCTCGTACGCGTGCCGGAACGCCCCGCGCCCGCGCAACTCCGCCGTCAGCTCGCGGGCGATCTGTTCCAGGTCGTACGGCAGCGCGCCGGGCCGTAGCCGGAATCCCTGGATCCCGGCCCGCCGCCACTCCAGCAGCAGGTCGGCGAGCTGGGTCACGGTCCCGGCGAAGATCGCGGCATCGGAGACGAGCTCGGCCCCGTCCAGTTCGTCCAGGCGCGCCTTGCGCCGGGCCGCGTCATCGCCGAGGAACACGACCAGGTCGGCGAAGATCTTCAGCTCGCCGGACAGCCCGCCGACCTCCTCGACGACGGCGCGGGCGTGCTCGGCGGAGTGCGGGGTGACGTAGACGACGTCGGCGCCGGCCGCGGCGAACTCGTACGGCAGCCGCGAGTGGGCCAGCGCGGTCACCACCGGCTGCCCCTGCGGCGGCCTGGGCGTGATGGACGGTCCCTTGACCGAGAAGTAGCGCCCGGCGAAGTCGACGTAGTGGAGCTTGACCCGGTCGATGAAGCGGCCGGTGGCCACGTCGCGGATCTCGGCGTCGTCCTCCCAGCTGTCCCAGAGCCGCCTGGCCACCTCGACCGCGTCCGTGGCCTCGGCGAACAGCTCGCGTACGTGCGGATCAGCCTCGTGACCCAGTGGCTTCAGCGGCGGGACCTCCTTGCGGCCGAAGTGCCGCGCCTCCGAGGCGCGCGGCGAGATCTGCGCCCGCCACCCCGCCCGGCCGCCGCTGACGTGGTCGAGCGTGGCGATGCCGATGGCCACGTGGAACGGCTCGGTGTGGGTGACGGTCGCGGTCGGCACCAGCCCGATCCGGCTGGTGACCGGCGCCAGCCGGGCCGCGAGCAGCACGGCGTCGAACCGCCCCCGCACCTGATCAGTGCGGTCGTCGTCGCCGTCGAGAAGGGTGGACTGCAGTCCCAGGGCGTCCTCGATGGTCACGAAGTCGAGCAGCCCGCGCTCGGCCTCGGCCACCAGCCGCGCCCAGTGGCGGGCGGAGAAGACGTCCGGCGGCGACTCGCGCCAGGCGGCCGGATGCCATCCCGCGCCGTCCAGCGCCACGGCCAGGTGCAGTGTCATGTCAGCCCCAGGTGTTCTCGCAGGGTGGCGCCGGTGTAGTCGGCGCGGAACGCACCGCGCTCCTGCAGCAGCGGCACCACCCGGTCCACGAACTCGTCCAGCCCGCCGGGCGTCAGGTGCGGCACGAGGATGAACCCGTCGGCGGCCTTCGCCTGCACGTGCTCGTCGATCCGCCGCGCGACGCTCTCCGGGGTGCCGATGAACGTCTGCCGCCCGGTCACCTCGATGACCAGCTCGCGGATCGACAGCCCCTTCTCCTCGGCCAGCGCCCGCCACTTGGCGGCCACGGAGGCCCGGTCCTTGAGCGGCACCCGGCCCTGGGAGACGCCTTCGGACAGGTCCGGCTCGATCTCCGGTAGCGGGCCTTCCGGATCGTAGGCGGACATGTCACGACCCCAGACCTGTTCCAGGAACGCCGTCGCGGTCTGCGGCCCGACCTGCTGGCGGCGGATCGTGGCCGCGTTCTCGGCCGCCTCCGCCTCGGTGTCGCCCAGCGCGAACGTCACGCCTGGCATGATCTTGAGCTGGTGGGGCTGCCGGCCGTACCTGGTCAGGCGGCGTTTGACGTCGGCGTAGAAACGTTTGCCGTCCTCCAGGCCGCCGTGCGGCGTGAAGATCACGTCGGCGTGCGCGGCGGCGAACTCGCGGCCCTCGTCCGAGTCGCCCGCCTGGATGATGACCGGGCGTCCCTGCGGGCTGCGGGGCGAGGTGAACCGGCCCTCGACGGAGAAGTGGTCGCCGTGGTGCTCGACCGTCCTGATGCCGCCTTCCCGGATGAACCGGCCTGTGGCCGATTCCGCCACGACCGCGTCCGGCCGCCAGGAGTCCCACAGCTCGCGTGACAGCCGCAGGAACTCGGCGGCCCGCTCGTAGCGCTGGGAACGGTCGAGGTAGCCGCCCCTTCGGAAGTTCTCGCCGGTGAACGCGTCGGAGGTGGTCACCACGTTCCACGCGGCCCGGCCCTCGCTCAGGTGGTCGAGCGTGGACAGGCGCCTGGCCAGCTCGTACGGCTCGTTGAAGGTGGCGTTCACGGTCCCGGCCAGGCCGAGCCGGTCCGTGACGGCCGCCAGGGCGCTGAGCACGGTGAGCGCCTCCGGGCGGCCCACCACGTCGAGGTCGTGGATGCGTCCCTTGAGCTCGCGCAGCCGTAGCCCTTCCGCGAGGAAGAAGAAGTCGAGCTTGCCGCGCTCGGCCGTCCGGGCCAGGTGGACGAAGGAGGCGAAGTCGATCTGGCTGCCGGAGCGGGGGTCGGCCCAGACGGTGGTGTTGTTCACGCCGGGGAAGTGGGCCGCCAGATGGACCTGGGTGCGCGTCATCGACCACGCCCGTGCGGGGCGTCCCAGGCGGCGGGCAGGTTTTCGGTGGTCTCCCGGAAGGCGGTCCGCTGGTAGAGGTCGCGGGCGTAGGGCCACAGGTGCTCGAAGTCGCCCAGTTCCCACCGGCCGGTGTCGAACCTGGCCAGCGTCACCCACAGCCGCACGTCCGCCTCGGTGATCGTGTCACCGGTCAGGAAACGCCGCTCGGCCAGGCGCTCGTCCAGACGTTCCAGCGCCGAGACGACCGTGTGGCGCTCCCGCTCGCGATCGTCCTCGGTGGCGGCGCCGGCCACGCGGGAGACGCCGGTGTTGACGTCGCGGTAGATCCACGCGTTCAGCTCGTCGATCTCCGGGCGCAGGGCCGGCGGGTAGAGGTCGATCGAGGTGTCGGCCCATTGCTCGAACTGGGTGGCCAGGTCGATCGTGATGTCGGGGAAGTGGTTGCTGACGACGGCGCCGGTCCGCCGGTCCCAGAGCACGGGGACCGAGATGTGTCCGGCGTACCCCTTCTCGGTCGCGTCGTAGGCCTGCTCCAGCAGGGTGAACCCGTTGACCGGGTCGGCTCCCCTGCGCTCCCTGAACGCCCAGCCCCGGCCGTCGCGCTCGTCGTCCACGTAGGACAGGGAGACGACGTCCTCCAGGCCCTTGAGCTTGCGGACGATGGCGGCCCGGTGGGCGTAGGGGCAGACCCAGGCGACATAGAGGTGGTAGCGGCCGGGCCCGGCGCGGAATCCGCTGGAGCCGTCGGCGGTGATCCGGCCCTGGAAGGGATAGACGGGGCGGTTCCAGTCCGGCGAGAGGTGCGCGCGGCCGGGCCCGTAGTGGCCGTGGGCGACGTGGTCGACGGGGCTCGCGTAGGCCCGCGTCTGCGTGGGTGTGGACACAAGCTGCTCCGGGGTTCAGGAGTCGGGGTGGGCCAGGAAGCGGCCGAAGCGGCCCTGGTGGTAGAGGAGCGGGCGGCCGGGGTGCCGCACGTCGGTCTCGGCGACCAGCCCGACCACCAGGACGTGGTCGCCGACGTCGGCCCTCTCGTAGGGCAGGCAGATCAGATGCGCGGAGACGTCCTGCAGGAGCGGCGCGCCCAGCGGCCCGGACCGCCAGCGGGTGGGCGCGGCGAACCGGTCGACGTTCTTGCGGGCGAAGCGGGCTGCCAGCTCGGCCTGGTCGCTGGCCAGGATGTTGACCGCGAAGTGGTCGGCGGCGCCCAGTTGGGGCCAGGTGGTGGAGGAACGGTCCACGTAGAAGGAGACCAGGGGTGGATCGAGGCTGACGGCGGAGAACGACGTGGCGGTGAGGCCGACGGGCCGGCCGTCACGCTGGGCGGTGATGACCACGACGCCGCTGGCGTGCACGGCAAGCGCCTGCCTGAACTGGTCGGCGGCGATGGAACGGTCGGGCAGCGTGTCGGTCATGCGGACGAGCTCGTTCTGTCGGGGTGACCGAATGTGGGGGTTGGCTTGATCACGAGAGTTCCTCACGGGAGTGGGCATGCTCGCGCCGGCGACTGTTCGGGGCGCGCGAAATCGTCGGTGAGGCCAGTGAGGGTGGGATTCGGCGGCTACAGGTTCATGATCAGCAACACTGCGCGCTGGCGACGTGGCCGTGATCCACGTGGGAGCGCCTGGTCAGCAGGAAACCCTTGCTCATACAACGAAGCTAGGCCGAGACTGGTCAAAAGTCAACATTACCTACTCGTTTAGAGGGTTATTATCCGTGGCCGGAACCCTGCCACCATCGCTGACCTGGCGCTTCGCTGCCGATCGCCCTCAGGATGCCCGGCCGGACAGCGTGAAAGAGCCGGGCGACCAGTTTCGCCCGGCTCTTTCCAAGCCTTGTTCGGTCTCCAGAACTTAACCGGCGGCAGGCGAGATCTGCTGAATCAGGCCGAGCATGTCCGGAGCCACCCACTCCTCAGCGATCTTGTCTCCCTTCATGCGATAGACCTCGACGCTCCGGAAGCTGACGCGCCTGCCGGTGGCCTCGAACTGCTGGAACGCCCCCGTGTGCGTGCCATGAAGGGAAAGCAGCACCGTCACCTTGTCGCCCACGCCGAACATGTCCTGAACCTCGATCTTCAGGTCGGGAAAGGCGCCCTTCATCTCCTCCCCACCCGCACGCCAGATCTCCCGCCCGCGCAGCGGCTCGAGGCTTCCGGGCACGTTCGCGATGAAGTCCTCCGTCAGCAACTCCTCGGCCGCGTCCAGATCGCCGTCAAGGTCAAACCCCTCCAAACGGCAGCCCGGCAACCCCCAAGCCCGCAACTAGTCGCCACGCAGCCGGCGTCCGGGTTCGTCACAAGGGCGTGCTTGCTAGAGGGTGCCGAGGGTGACGGCGTTGGCCATGGCTTGGGCGCCCTTGTCGTTGAGGTGCATGCCGTCGCCGCTGTCCAGGTCGGGGTGGATGTAGTCGGGGGCTTCGGGGTTCGCGACCGCTTGGGCCACGTCGAAGACCGCGTCGAAGGTGTCGGTGGTACGGATCCAGGCGTTCACTTCGCGTCGGGTGGCGAGGCCATCGGGGGTGCTGATCCCCGGGTAGATGGCGCCCGCGTAGGGGCCGATGGTGGCGGCGAGGATCTTCAGGTCGGCCTTGTGCGCGCGGTGCGCCAGGGTCTTGAAGCCTTCGATGAGGGCGTCGGCGGTGACGGGTGGTTCTCCCGTCATGCCGGGAAGGCCGAGGTCGTTGATGCCGAAATGCACCAGGACGTGGGTCAGGCCGGGAATGGAGAGAACGTCGCGGTCGAAGCGCGCCAGTCCGTGTTCGCCGATCTCGTCGCGCAGGAGGCGGTTGCCGGCGATGCCCTGGTTGACGACCCATCCCCGCTTGAGGCGCCGGTTGAGGAAGTCCACGGAGCGGTTGTTCGCGCTGATCGTGGAGCCGACGCCTTCGAACCAGGAGTCGCCGAACGCCACGGCGATCGCGGTGTCGTCCGGCGCGAGCACGTCGACGCCCGAGACGTAGAATCTGCCTTCTACCTGCTCGGCATCGGGGAGCGAGAGAGCCGTGACGTGGTTGCCGCCGATGATGTGAGCGGTCTCCGCGGGTTTGTGGGAGTAGGTGGCCAGGCCTGTTTCCTCAGGGAGATGGAGACTGAGGAGCAGGTCGGCGCCGGGGGCGACGGGCAGGTCGATCGCGTCGCTGGTGATCTCCTCTCCCGGCGCAATGGTGATCCTCTCGGCGCCGTCGAAGGTGAGAGCGGCCTGGCCGTACTCGGTGACCGCGCTCGTCGCGGCGATGGTCAAGGGGGTACGGCCGTAGCGGTTTGTCAGACCCACCCGAATGCGTTCTCCACCGCCGGCCATGTGGAGCACCTGGCGCACCGTCTGGTCGGCGAAGCCGCGCGGTTCGGTGAGCTGGACCCGCTCGTACGGACTGATCACCGCGCTACGGAAGCCGGCTATCCAGATCATGCTGAATCCATTCTTCGCTGTGCGGACGTGATGGCGAATTCGACGTCCAGGACCAGGGCGAGGCTCGTGGCTTGTCTTCGGCAGTTGCCTTGCACCACTATGGGTGGGCAACTCTCCGAGGGGAAGTGCGCACTTCGAAGTGCGTAACTCACCCACTGGCAGGAAAGAGCGGTCAATGCCATCGAGTACGGCGGCGCAGAAGCGGGCACAGGCGAAGGGCGACTACGACGCGTTCCTGGCGATGTGTCCAAGCCGCCAGTTGCTCGACCGGATCTCCGACAAGTGGGTCGCGCTCATCATGGCCGCACTCGGGAGCGACGGCCCCCAGCAACCCGGCCACGACAGCACCGGCGAGTCGCGGTCGATGCGCTACTCCGAGCTGTCCCGCAGGCTGGCCGGGGTCAGCCAGAAGATGCTCACCCAGACGCTGCGCTCCCTTGAGCGCGACGGGCTGGTCACCCGCACGGTGACGCCGACGGTGCCGATCACGGTCACGTACGAACTGACCGAACTCGGCCTCTCGCTCCACCACCTGATGCGCGGCGTCAAGGCATGGGCCGAGGCGCACATGGACACGGTTCTCGCCAACCGCGAGCATTACGACACCCGCAGCGCCTGAATCAGCACAGCAGAACTCCGGCCTATCGGCGAGGGTCACCGCCATACGCCGCAGACCGACCGTAGATGAGCCTGTCCCCGGCCGATCCCGGTCACCTCGTCCGAGTTCGGCAAGGGCGAGCTGACCGGACGGCAGCTGCCGCAGCGCGGGGACGGGTCCAGGTCCGGGCCACACGACGTCAGACGAGCGTGGGATCGAGGTGCCGGCCTGCCCACTCCTCGAAGGTGGTGAGCGGGAGACCCAGGTCCTCGGCGTATCGCGGGCGCGCAGGCTGCCCGGCCACGTTCATCCACTCGTGCGCGATGCCCATAGCCGGCATTCCGGCGGCGAGCGCCTGCTCCTCGGTCATGTCCGGCGCGACCAGGCGCGTGTCCAACACGCGGGAGAGCACCTCGGCGATCACCGTCATGGTCAGGTAGTCGCTCGCCAACTCCAGCTCCAGCCCGTCGAACCGCTCGGGCTCGGCGATGGCCGCGGCGGCCGCGGCGCCGATGTCGTCCACAGCCACCAGGGACAGCCGGGTCCCGGGCTTGACGACGCTCACCAGGCCGCCCTCCAGGCCGCGCGGGAACAGGAACGCCATGGCGGGCTGGAAGTTCTCCATGAAGAAGGACGGCTTGAGGATCGTCCAGTGGGGGAAGCCGGCCGCGCGTACCCGGTCCTGGATCGTGCTCTTGGCCCCCAGGCTGTCGTCCAGTGAGCCCCAGCGGCCGGGGATCCAGCCGGGAGTATCGGTGTGCTGGCCGGCGCCGCTGGTGGACGTGTGCACGAACTGCGGCACGCCGGCGGCCTTCGCGCCCTCGATGAGGTTGACGGCCTGGGCCACCTCTCCGTCGAAGTCGAAGCCTTCGCCGGTCATGGGGGCCATCTGCACGGAGAAGACGGCGCGTGCGCCCTCGGCGGCCCGGATCACCGAGTCGCGGTCGCCCAGGTCGCCGGTGACGAGTTCGGCGCCGAGCGCCTCGACGGCCTTGGCCCGGGTGGTGGCCGGGTCGCGCACGAGGGCGCGGACCGGAACGCCGGCGGCGCGGAGGGCACGGGCGGTGGCCCCGCCCTGCCTGCCGGTGGCGCCGGTGACCAGGACGGGCGCGGAATCGGTGGACATGGCTCTCCCTCAGACTCGTAAACGGCGGGGCCCGCCGTTTTCCTCTGCGGTACGATATGGCGGGGCACGCCACTTAGCAAGCCGAAGTGGCGGCACCCGCCACTTAGCCGAACTTGGAGACGACGCCATGCCCGACCGCCAGCGCGCGGACGCCCAGCGCAACTACGCGCGCATCCTCACCGTGGCCGAGCAAGAGGTCGCCACGCACGGCGCCGGCGCCTCCCTGGAACAGATCGCCCGCGTCGCGGGGGTGGGCTCGGCGACCGTACGGCGCCACTTCCCCACCCGCCGGGCCCTGCTGACGGCCGTCTCCCACCAGCGGATCGAGGCCCTGGCCGAACGCGCCCACGAGCTGGCCGGCAAGGACGACAGCCGCGCCGCGCTCCTGGAATGGCTCGGCGACGTCGTCGCCTACTGCGTCGCGGCCCGGGGACTGGCGGCGGCACTGGCCTACGACGAGGCGGGACTCGACAACAGTTGCTCGGCGATGCTGGAAGAGGCCGGAAACCCGCTGCTGCGCCGCGCCGCGCGGGACGGCGCGGTGGCGGAGGGCATCACCGTCGCCGACCTGATCGCCCTGATCGTCGGCATCGTCCTCGCCACAGAGCACCACCCCGACCCCGTCACCCGCGCGAGCCGGCTTTTCGCGCTGGCCGTGGTGGGTCTCAGCCCAGAGAACGAATACCCCCAGGGCGGACAAAGAGGCACCAAAGCCGTGCTCTAGCGTCTTCACCATGAAGGCGGCCCGGTATCTGTGCTGGCTGGCCTGGGCACAGAAGGGCCGGGTCGCGCTGGGCGCGATGCTGGGAACCCTGTGGATGGTGGGCCTGACGCTCCCGCCGTACCTGCTGTCCAGGGTGATCGACGACGGTCTGGCGCCCGGCTGGGTGCTGGCGCTGCTCGGCGCGGGGCTGGTCAACGCCTGGCTGGCGATGTTGCGGCACCGCACGATGACCAAGATCCGGATGGACGCCAACTTCCGCACGGTGCGCGCCCTGATCGAGCAGATCAACAACCTGGGCGCCGACCTGCCCAAGCGCACGTCGGCGGGGGACGTGGTGACGATCGGCATCGGCGACGTCATCGCCATCGCCGCCTCGCTGACCGTGACCGGCCCCGGTGTGGGCGCGGTGGTCAGCTACGGCGTGGTGGCGGTGCTGTTGCTGCAGGTCTCCGTGCTGCTGGCCGTGGTGGTGCTGCTGGGCGTGCCGCTGCTGGCGATCGTGCTCGGCCCGCTGCTCGGGCGGCTGATGAAGGTCCAGTACGGCTACCGCGAGAACCAGGGCAGGCTGACCACCCGCCTGGTGGACCTGATCGAGGGATTGCGGGTCCTCAACGCCTTCGGCGGCAAGGCTGCCTACGCCGAGCGGTACCGCGCCGACTCGGCGAGCCTGCGCGAGCAGGGTTACCGGGTGGCGTCGCTGACGAGCTGGATCGGCGCGCTGGGCACCGGTTTGCCCGCTCTGTTCCTGGCCGCCGTCACCTGGCTGGGCGCCCGGCTGGCAGCCGAGGGGACGATCACGGTGGGCGAACTGGTCGGTGTATACGGATATATCGCCATGCTGGTGGTTCCCGTCTCCTTCTTCATCGAGGGCAGCTTCCAGATCAGCCACGGCCTGGTCGCCGCCCGCCAGGTCACCCGTTTCCTCGCGCTGCGCGCCCCGGACCGGCCCCCGCCCGCCGGGCCCGAGGTCGCGCCGGGCAGCCTGGTGGGGCTGGTCAGCGCCCGGCCCGAGGAGAGCGTGGCCATGCTCGAAGGGATGGGCGGGTTCGACGGCACCTCACTGATCGCCGACCACGACGCCGCCCTGTTCGCGGGCACGCTGCGCGAGGTACTCCAGGGCCGGGGCGAGGCGGACGACGAGGCCGTCCACCGGGCCGTGCACGTCGCCGCGGCCCAGGACGTGGTCGCGGGGCTGCGCCACGGGCTCGACTCGACGATCGAACCCGGCGGCCGCAACCTGTCGGGCGGCCAGCGTCAGCGCGTACGCCTGGCCCGGGCGCTGCTGGCCGAACCCGAGGTGCTGCTGGCCGTGGAGCCCACCTCCGCGCTGGACGCCCACACCGAGTCCCTGCTCGCCGGGCGGCTCCGCAAGGCACGCGCCGGCCGTACCACATTCGTCGCGACCACCTCGCCGCTGCTGCTCGCCCAGGCCGACCAGGTGCTGTTCATCGAGGACGGGCAGGTCGCCGCCACCGGCACCCACCACGAGCTGATGGACTCCACCCCCGCCTACCGATCGGTGCTCGGATGAACCGCGACCTGCCCGTCGCCGACCGCCGGCAGGTACGCCGGGCCGCCCTGCGCCTGGTCAGGCGTGACATCCCGGGCTTCACCACGACGCTGCTGCTCAACAGCCTCGCGGCGGCGGCGGCGCTGGTCAGCCCGTGGCTGCTGGGCCGCATCATCGACGCGATCAGCGCCGGGCGCACGGTCGACCTGCTCGCCGCGATCGCCGTGGGCGCGGCGCTGGCCCAGCTGGTTCTGTCCAGGTACGCCGAGAAGGTCGGCACCCGCTTCAGCGAGCGGGTCCAGGAGCACATCCGCGGCGAACTCCTGGATCGTGTGCTGGCCCTGCCCGCCGCCACGGTCGAGCACCTCCGCACCGGCGACCTGACCGCCCGGGGAACCACCGACGTGGCCCTGGTCGGCCGCACCCTGCGCGACGCCGCCCCCGCGATCCTCGTCTCCTCGTTGCAAGCGCTCTTCCTGATCGTCGCCGTCTTCCTCGTCGACCCGGTCCTCGGCGCCTGCGGCCTGCTCGCGCTGGCCGGCATCGGGGCCGCCTCCCGCTGGTACCTTCGCCGGGCCCGGCCCGCGTACCTGGAGGAAGGCGCCGCCCGCTCGGAGCTGGCCGAGCACCTGGCCGCCAACGCGGCGGGAGCCCGTACCATCGAGGCCCTGGGCCTGCGGGACAAGCGCACGCGCGCGGCCGAGCGAGTGATCGAGCGCGGCCGCACCGCCCAGCTGCGGACCCTCTTCCTGCGCAGCGTGCTCTGGCCGTCGGTGGAGGTCTCCTCGATCCTGCCGCCCGTGCTGGTGCTGCTGCTCGGCGGCGTGCTCCTGGACCGTGGCCAGGTCACACTGGGCGCGGTCGTCACCTGCGTGCTGTACCTGCGCCAGCTCGGCCAGCCGATCGAGACGATCCTGATCTGGCTGGAGCAGTTGCAGAGCAGCGGCGCCTCCTTCGCCAGGATCGAGGGCCTCGCGACGCCGGCGCGCGAGGAGGTCGCCGCCGCGCCGCCGCAGGGCGACCGCATCGAGGCGCGCGCCGTGCACTTCGCCTACGAGGCCGGCGACGACGTGCTGAAGGGCGTCGATCTCGCGGTACGGCCCGGCGAGCGCCTGGCCGTCGTGGGACCCTCCGGAGCCGGCAAGTCCACCCTCGGCAAGCTGCTGGCCGGCATCGACCGCCCCCGCCTGGGCCTGGTCACCGTCGGCTCGGTGCCGGTCGCCGACCTCTCCCCCGCCCAGCTCCGCGAGCACGTCGTCCTGGTCACCCAGGAGCAGCACCTGTTCCTCGGCACCGTCCGCGACAACCTGCTGCTGGCCGACCCGGCGGCCGACGACGACCGCCTGTACAAGGCGCTCGCGGCGGTCGGCGCCGACTGGGTCGCCTCGCTCGACGACGAGCTGGGGTCCCAGTCGTCCGGTGAAGCCCTCGGCCCGGACCGGGTCCAGCAGCTCGCCCTGGCCAGGGTCGTCCTGGCCGATCCGCACACGGTCGTCCTCGACGAGGCCACCGCCATGCTCGACCCCCGCACCGCCAGGCGCGCCGAACGTTCGCTCGCCGCCGTCCTGGAGGGGCGTACCGTCATCGCGATCGCCCACCGCCTGCACACGGCCCGCGACGCCGACCGCGTGGTGGTCATGGACGACGGCCGGGTGGTGGAGGTCGGCCCCCACGACGAGCTGGTCGCCGCGGGCGGGGTCTACGAGACGCTGTGGAGTTCGTGGTACGGCTCGCGCGCTCCCGAGGTCAGAACACCATCGTGAGCAGGTCGGCGAACAGCTCCTGCTCGTCGACCTCAAGCCCGCGGTTCGTGAACCACGCGGCCATGTTGTGGCAGTCGCGCATCAGGAAGTCCATGCCCCTCGGGTTGCCGACGACGTCGACCACCTGAGGCAGGTCGATCATCACGATCCGCTCGCCCTGCGCCAGAACGTTGAACGGCGAGAGGTCGCCGTGCGCGAGCCCCGCGCGGGCCAGTTCGCGCATGCCGTCACGGAGCTGCTCGAAGTAAACGCCAAGCAGCTCCTTCGACGGCCGGACCTGGGCGAGCCGGGGCGCGGCGCCGCCCTCGCCGTCGTCGATGAACTCCATCAGCAGCTCGGTGCCCTCCACCTGCACCGGATACGGCACCGGGACCCCGGCCGTCCACAGCAGGTTGAGGGCATCCCATTCGGCGTACGCCCACTGACCGGCCGCGACACCGCGACCGTGCGTGGTCTTCTTCGCCATCGCCCGGCTGTCGCGGCTGTTGCGGGTACGGCGGCCCTCGACGTACGCCGCGCTGCGGTTGAAGGTCCGGTGTTCCTCGGTCCGGTACCGCTTCGCGGCCAGCAGCGAGGACTTCGCCGGGTTGTCGCCAATGGCCTCGACGGCCCGTTCGAGCAGGAAGACGTCGGCTTCCTTGCCGGTCTTGAGAATGCCGAGCTCGGTGTCGATCGCCGCCTGTTCCGTCACGACCCACGAGGGGCGTGGTTCCGGGCCGCGAGAGCCGCGTTCGACATCCAGCCAGGTGGACCACCGCTGATTCGGGCCCAGCTTCTCGTCGACCGCGTGGAAGGTGAAGACGAAGGCGTCGGCGTTGGAGTGGTCAGAGAGTTCGTACTCGGAAGACAACGGGTGTGCTCCTGAACAGAGAGGTGGGACTGATGCGGACATGCCGCAGCACGGTGATGGCCATCCGTCAGCCCTCCTTAGTCCAGGCAGCGCTCGCCGCCGCTCGATCAACCCAGCCTGCCCACCCGATCCGAACCCCGCAACGCATTTTCCGGGACCGCGCGGCTCCCCCTGAGGCGCATTGCTATAAGTTGTCGTTCTGTATATATAGATCACATGAGTATGCGATCGATGCAGGAGCCAACGTTCCTGATCTTGACCGCCCTGGCCGCCAGACCGCAGCACGGCTACGGCATCATCGCCGATGTCGCGGAGATCTCCAGCGGGAAGGTTCGGCTACGCGCCGGCACCCTATACGCCGCGCTCGACCGCCTCTCGGGCGAGGGGCTCATCGAGACCGAGCGGGAGGAAATCGTCGATGGGCGGGCGCGACGCTATTACCGCCTGACCGCCAACGGCGCCACCCGCCTGTCCGCCGAAGCACAGCGGCTGCGCAACCACGCCGAGACCGCCTTCGCCCGGCTGAGCATTCCCCCCGGCACGGCCTTCAGCCCGTTCCCCCTCCCACTGTCGCCCCGGGAGGCCTGGTGACCTCCTTGGAGCAGCGTTACCGCAGTCTGCTGAGGTGGTATCCACGATGGCACCGCCGGCTCCATGGACAGGAGATGCTCGCGGTTCTTCTCCAAACCGCGGCACCCGGCCAGCGGCGCCCCGGCTTGTCCGATGCCCTGGATCTCATTCGCGGCGGCCTGCTCGTTCGGGTCAACCACACGGTAGGGGCGCCGTCCGCACCACACTGGCGGCGAGCCGTCAATCTGGCGGCCCTGCTTGGGCCATTGGCGCTCTTCACTCTGGGAATGGCCGACACGGCGGGCTTCGCCGTCCGGTGGCTGCACGACGCCCGCTCCGGCATGCATTTCCTGAATTCCCCGGGCCGCCTCGTCATGCAGTTACTCGCGTTCGCGTTGCCGTACCTGCTGATCGGGGTGCTCGCCTGGCGCGGACGGCGGAAGCTCGCGGCGGGTTGTGCCTGGGCATGGGTGTTCGTGCACGCCTACCTGGTCACGGCTGTCCCACCTGACCTGGACCTGGCTCCCCATCACGTCACTCTGGGTGCCGGAATGGCCTACCTCGGCGGCCTCGCCAGCATCGAGTCTGCCAACATTATCGTCGCCGTTCTGGTGACCTTCGCCGCCGATCCCAAGGCCGCTTCTCTAACGTTCGGCAAGGCGCTGACCTGGATGACCGCCGGATTCGCCACGCTGTTCGCAGGTGAATTCCTGGTGCTCGTCATATCCGGCGTCGGTGGGCCGGTGGCCTACGTCCTCCTTCTCCTCGCCGTTTCGCTGCCGGTCGCTACGGTGGCCATGAACTCGGCCACCGGGCGCCGGGTGGCGTTCATCTTGCTCTTGCTGCTTGTGCTGGTCTTCCCTGGCAACCTCGTGCGCCCAGCAATGGCTCTCACCGCAATGGCACTGGCGATCATCACGAGTCTCGCCATACGGGTATGTGCCCAGGAACGGAGGCCCGGATCGTCGTAGCCATCCGGATGAACGCGATATGGGGCGTTCAAGGGGTGCGGCGGAGGGCGGCGGTGAGTCCTGCGATCACGGCCGTGGTCAGTACCCATCCGGCCGTGATGAATCCCCAGAACCAGTAGAGCGCCGGGGTGGCCGGACGGGGACGGAAGGCTTTCTCCTGCCCGAGGTCCACCAGGGGCGGCATGAGCACGTCGAGGCTGTAGGCGAGCCGGTGGTACTGCACGGCGGGCGTGCCGGAGACCGGGATGAGCTGCGCGCCCGGGAAGACGAACTGGCCCAGGACGAGGAAGGCGAGGATCCACAGGGCCGCCAGCCAGGTGCGGTAGCCGTAGCCGACAAGCATGAGCAGGAGCCAGCTCGCGAGCCTGGCCACGGGTTGAGTACCCGGCTCCGCGCCCAATGCTTGGCGATCATGACGCGTCTGGCGGCTTCCTCGCGGTCCGTCCGGTGGTAGGCGGCGGCGAGCTGGTCGTAGATGCCGGGGGTGCAGCCCGCCTCATTGGTTCGCAGCCACCGCAGGGCCGCCCGGACAGGGACGTCGTTGTCTTGGCCGTCGAGGAGGGTGTCGTAGACGAAGCCACGCAGGAGAGCGGTGGGGGGCCAGGTGGCCTCGGAGTAGGTGAAGGTGCCTGTCCGCGCACGGGTGAGGTTGATCTTGCCCGCGGGGAATCGGGCCAGTTTCACCGTCAGCTGTCCGGTCTGCACCGCACCGAGATCGAGGGCGTTCCTGTTCTCCTCTCCGGTGACAGTTGCCCTCGAGCCGAAGGCGAGATGGCCGGCGATGCGCGCGGCGTTCAGCCGCACCCGCCCCACGGCCTTGAACTCTTCGCCGCACTGCATGTCCTCTCCGACGATCAGCCCCCACCCGCTGATCGCCCTGCCGCCCTCGTTCACGAGGACGGCGCCGTTGAGGCCGAGACGCCCACCGATCTCGGCATGCACGAGCCTGATTCCGCCCTCGGCGCGGAAGCCGTTGCCGCACGCCATCCCTCCGGTGACCCTCAGGTCCTTGGCGTTCAGCGCGAACACGTCGTGAACCGCGGCCGGCGCGACATCGCCCCGGTCCAGGACGGCTCCCGAGAGGTCGAGGTTGCCGCTGATGTGCGCCCCGGCGAGGAGTACTCCACCGCTGTGCGCGGTGAAGTCGGTGAGCTTGAGATCGCCGGTGAGCCGCAGGCGTCCGGCGATCAGCTTGGGCACGTGGCAGCCGGGCAGGTGGATCGAGCGCGCCGTGGCCTCGGTGAGGTTGACCGGTTGCGCGAAATGGCAGCGGTCCAGGAACAACGGGCAGGTGAGCTCGGCCGCCTCCAGATCGAGTAGGCCGGCGATGCGGGCGCCCCGCAGCTTGATCCAGAGCGCTCGTTTCGGACGTCGCCTGAGCGGCTGCGATCCCGGCAGCGCCTGCCCCGTGAGGAGTGCCGCAAGAACCTGAGCGCGGATGGTCCGCTGCGCTGCCCAGGCGCCTCCCCTCGCCGGATCGTCCTGGCCCGGTTTGGACAGATCCAGCAGTGCCTTGGTCGAAGCGCAGTCAACGAGGCGTCGTTCGGGGTGAGTCAGGCGCATCGGTCCTCGCCTCCAACCGGTGGGTCGAGACGTGGAGTTATCGGGAGAAGCAGAGCACGTGTTAGCACAGGCCGTCGCGGGCTCCTTCCCGCCGGCGGGGCTGGGCGCTAGACGGGGATGGCGTCGCTCTTTGGGCCCAGGAAGTAGCCGCCGCTGACGTCGAGGACGTGGCCGGTGATCCAGCGGGAATCCTCGCGGGCGAGCAACGCGACCGCGTCGGCGATGTCGGCGGGCTGGCCGATGCGCCCCTGGGCGGTGAAGGCGGCGACGAGCTCGGCGGCTTCGGGGGCGTGTGGGATCCAGGCGTTCATGTCGGTCTCGGTGACGCCCGGTGAGACGGTGTTGATGGTGATTCCGCGCTCGCCCAGCTGCGGCGCGAGGCTGAATCCGAGCGTGTCGAGCGCTCCCTTGGTCATCGCGTAGACGATGTCGGGCAGCGCGATCCGCACGACCGCGGAGGAGATGTTGATGATCCGGCCGCCGTCGTTGAGCAGCGGCAGCGCGTGTTCGATGATGAAGTACGGCGCGCGCACGTTGACGGCGAACACCCGGTCGAAGTCGGCCACGTCCACCTGGCCGAACCGGCCGCCGAGGATGGCGGCGTTGTTGACCAGAATGTCGAGCCGGGTCTCGCCGAGTCCGTCGAACAACGCGTCCACGCCGTCCTCGAAGGCGGCCTGGACCGTGCGGGCCTGACCTCCCGCTCGCTCGATCCCGGCCACGACCTCCTTGGCCAGTGCCTCGTTCCCGGCATAGTGCACGATCACCTGGGCGCCGTCGGCGGCGAGCCGTTCGGCGATGGCGCGGCCGATGCCGCGTGAGGCTCCGGTGACCAGCGCCGTCTTGCCCGACAAATCCGTCATCTCAGATACTCCTCAGCTCGGTGGTGGATGACGTTCATCGTCGGACGTACGGCGCAGCAGCGTCCAAGACCGACTGTTATAGCTTTTTGCTATGGACACCCATATTCGGGATCTTCGCTACTTCGTCGCGGTCGCCGAGGAGCTGTCCTTCACCCGGGCGGCCGACGAGCGGCTGTACATCTCCCAGCCGTCGCTGAGCAGGCAGATCCGGCAGCTGGAGAGCTCGTTACGCACCCGGCTCTTCGACCGCGACCGGCGTACCGTCGCACTCACCCCCGCAGGAGCCGAGCTGCTCCCCCGCGCCCGGCAGATCATCGAGCAGTGGGAGCAGGCCGAGCGGGCCGTCGCCGACGTCAGCCGCGGCTCGCTGACCGTCGGCTTCCAGACGAGGATCGCGCGTGGGATCATCGCCGCGGCCGCCGAGCGGCTACCCGGCCACAACCTGCGCTTCCGGCAGATCTCCTGGGGCGACCCGTCGGTCGGGCTGGCCGGGCGCCAGGTGGACGTGGCCATCGCCTGGCTGCCCGTTCCGTCCGGGATCACGTGGGAGGTGGTCAGCACCGAGGACCGCTGGGTGGCCCTGCCCTCGCGGCACCGGCTGGCGGGGCGGGCCGCGGTGACGCTCGCCGAACTGGCCGACGAACCGTTCGTCGCGCTGCCCGCCTCGGCCGGGCCCATGCGCGCGTTCTGGCTGGCCGCCGCCGAACGCGACCGGCCCCCGGTGGTGGCGGTCGAGGTGGAGACCGCCGAGGAGGCGATCGAGGCCGTCGCCGCCGGACACGCGGTCGTGCTCGTCTCCGCGGTCAACGCCGAGCTCTACCGGCACGACGACGTGGTCTGCGTGCCGGTCACCGGGCTGGAGCCGGCCCGGCTGGCGGTCGCCTGGCGGACCGACGACCACCGCCCGGCCATCCGCGCCATCGCCCGTACGCTCATGACCTGCCTGTGCCCGACCTGACCGGTTCGAGGACGAAGACCGGGATCTGACGGTCGGTCTTGCGCTGATACTCGGCATAGTCCGGGTACGCGGCCACGGCCCGGCCCCACCAGAGTGCCTTCTCCTCCCCGAACACCTCGCGTGCCCGGTACTCCCCGGTCACCGCGCCGTCCTGAAGCTCGATGTCCGGCTCGGCGACCACGCTGGAGTACCACTGCGGGTTCTTCGGCGCGCCGCCCAGGGACGCGACAGCCGCGTACTGGCCTCCATGCTCGACCCGCATCAGCGGTGTTTTGCGAATCTTGCCGGTCTTGGCGCCCCGGTAGGTCACCAACACGGTGGGCAGGCCACTGATCGTGACGCCGTCGGTCGTGCCGGTGCGCATGATCTGCTCGACATGCTCGCGTACCCACGCCGACCCGCTCGGCTCGTAGTCACCCTGCCGTTGGCGGGCGCGCCTGGTGTCCACGTTGGCGGTCAAGGTGTTGAGGACGCCCGGCAGCGCCGCCACCGTCTCGGCGGGCAGGCCGAGCACGGTCTCGTCAGCCAGGTCGCACCACAGTCGCTTGACCTCCTCGACCAGAGCCTTGCCGCTGTCGGTGAGCTCGACGACGCTGGCGCGCTTGTCGGTGGGAGCGGGCGCGCGGCGGATGTGACCGGCCGCTTCGAGCTTGCGGCTCATGAGCGTGACGCTGGGCGGCTCGCAGCCGAGCGCCTCGCTGAGCTGGGCCTGGATCATCGGGCCGGTACGGTCCAGCTCCAGCAGGAGCGCCTCCTGCCCCGGATGCAGGCCGAGCGGATCCAGAAGCGCCGCGGCCCTGGCCCGGTGGCGCAGGCTCAGCAGGCGGATGGCCTGGTTGAGCGCGTCGGCTTGCTCGAAGTCCATGAGCCCTCCTTGACAGTTTAGTTATGCGCATAACTATTATGCGCATAACTAATCCTAACCGACAACGAGGAGCCGGGCATGACCGTAAAGGTCGCCGTCATCTACTACAGCGCGACAGGCACCGTGCGCTCGCTCGCGCAGGCCGTCGCCGAGGGCGCCGCCTCGGCCGGGGCGGACGTACGGCTGCGACGGGTCGCCGAACTGGCGCCCGACAGCGCCGTCGGCCAAGGGCCGATCGCCGAAGCCGAGGTGGAGGACCTGGCGTGGGCCGACGCGTTCGCGTTCGGCACACCAACCCGGTTCGGCGCGCCGGCCGCGCAGCTCAAGCGGTTCATCGACCAGGCCGTCGGCCTGTGGCACGGAGGCGGACTGGCCGACAAGCCGGTGACGGCCTTCACCTCGGCGTTCAACCGGCACGGCGGCAGTGAGGCCACGATCCTGTCGCTGGGCAACGTCTTCTACCACTGGGGGTCGCTGATCGTGCCGCCCGGTTTCACCGATCCGGTCGTGTACGCCGCCGGCGGCAACCCCTACGGCACGTCCTACGTGAGCGGCCCGGCAGGCGACGGCCCAGACACCGCGGCCCTGGAGGCGGCCAGATACCAGGGCCGCCGGCTGGCCCAGATCACCATCCGGCTGCTGGGAAGAACCGGCGAAGCCCTGGCCGCGACGACCTCCCAGACCGCGTGACCGGCGGCGTCGGCACCGCGCCGCGGTGGACCGGCCGCACCTGGATGATCCTGTCGCTGGCATGTGCCGGCCAGTTCATGGTCATCCTGGACGCGTCCATCGTGAACGTCGCACTACCCTCCGTCCGCGAGGACCTCGGCTTCACGCCCACCGGCCTGACCTGGGTGGTAAACGGATACCTGCTCACCTTCGCCGGCTTCATGCTGCTGGGCGGCCGCGCCGCCGACCTGTTCGGCCCGCGCCGCACCCTGGTCGCCGGACTGTTCGTGTTCTCCGCCGCGAGTCTGGCCGGCGGCCTGGCGACCGCTCCCGGGATCCTGGTGGCGGCCCGCCTCGCGCAGGGCGTTGGAGCCGCCATGATGGCTCCGGCCACGCTGGCCGTGATCAACACCTCCTTCACCGGGCCGGACGCGCGGGTCAAGGCGTTCGGCGCGTGGTCCGCGGCGGGCGGGGTCGGCGGAATGGTCGGCGCGCTCGCGGGCGGCGCCATCACCACCGGCCTGTCGTGGCGGTGGGTCTTCCTCATCAACGTGCCGATCGGCGCGGCGCTGATCGTCGGAGCCCTGATCTCCCTGCCCGGCACCCGGACGGACCGGCGGCAATCCCTCGATCTCACCGGTGCGATCACCGGAACGGCGGGACTGGCCGCACTGATCTACGGAGTGATGCAGAGCGCCGACCACGGCTGGTCGTCCGGACCGGTCATCGGGCCGGCAGCGGCAGGCCTGCTCCTGCTCGTCCTCTTCACCGCCGTAGAGGCGCGTTTCGCCACCCGGCCGATGATGCCCCTGCGGCTGTTCAGGATCCGAGGGGTGGCCGTCGGCAACGGCATGCTGCTGCTGTTCGGCGGAATCGCCATCGCGATGTGGTACTTCACCTCGCTGTTCCAGCAGAACGTCCTCGGCTTCACCGCACTGCAGGCCGGACTCGGCCAGACCCCCGCGGCGATGATGTTCATGGTGACCGCACGATGGGCCGCGCCCCTGCTGCCCCGCACCGGTCCACGCCCCCTGATCCTGTACGGCAGCGCCTGTTTCCTGGCCGGTTTCGGCTGGCTCTCCCTGGCCCACGCCGACAGCCTCTACCTCATCAGCGTGCTCGGCCCGACCCTGCTCATAGCGGCCGGCATCGGCCTGACCTTCCCCACCCTCATGGCGGCCGCGACCGCCGACAGCCCCGAGGGCGACGCGGGAATCATCAGCGGCCTGGCCCAAACCGCAAGCCAGATAGGCGGATCGATCGGCCTGGCCGTGCTCGCGACAGCCGCCGGCGCCAGAGCCGCATCGCAGACCGGCGGCGGTTCCTCACCCACCGCCCTCGCCGCCGGCTACAGCCTGGTCTTCCTCATGGCGGCCGGCCTCGCCCTGGCCATCGCGCTGGTCAGCCTGCTCCTGCCACGCCACCGACACGACTGACCGTGGATGCCCAGGCTAGACGCTGTCACCCTGTACGGCGGTGTCGAGAAGATGGGCGCCGGCGTCGTGCAGGGTGATGCCGAAGCCGCTCGGGACGTCATCGGGGGAAGCCGGTTCGTCCGCGGCCACGATCGCCTTGAAGCGGGTGTCGCGGGTCGGACCGTCGCCGACCAGGTGGCCGCACAGGGTGCCTTCGCGGTCGTACACGGCCCACCGGCCCGCGCCCACCTGTGGCATCGCGGCCGGGTTGTCCTTGAGCCACTGGGCGTTGGCCGCGTGCTCGGCCTGCCCGTCGGCCTCGTTCCGCTGGGCGGGTTCTGTCGAGGCATGATCGTGGTTCGTGCGAGCACTACTCATGTCGCGTCTCGCTCTCAGATAGTGGCTGAAGCACCTCCATGAGGAAACGATTCAGCGCCTCCTCGTATCGTATGGGAACACGTCTCACACTCGGACGCGGCTATATGGCCTTTGTCGGTTCGTGGCCCCGCGAACGGATGGCCAGGTCGGTGACGTGGCCGTTCTTGCTGGTGGCGGCCAGGGCGGCGGCGAAGAGGATGAGCTGGTTGACGACCTTGAGGAACAGCAGCATGCCCACCGCGCCGGCCACCACCTGGTAGGCGGGGTTGGCCGCGGTGAGGTTGAGAAAGAACTGGCCCAGGGACTTGAGGATCTCCACGCCAATCGTGATCAACAGTGCCGGGCCGACGATGCGGCGCAGCGGTACCCGGAGCCGGGGCGGGGCGCTGAGCAGCGCGAGGGCCAGCAGCGTGTTCACGCCGAAGCCGAGGATGAAGGCGGCGCCGTCCAGGAGCCAGCGGGCGGGGAGGGCGTCGACGCCGACGGTACGCATGGTCAGCCAGGTCAGCACCGTTTGGGCGCCGAAGGCGAGGGCCAGCGAGGCGGCGAGCAGGAGGCCGAGACCTGCCAGGACGCCCAGGTCGATGAGCTGGCGCAGCCAGAAGCCGCCCGGATACTCCGGCACCCGCCAGATCGCTCTGCTCGCCGAGCGCAGGGTGTCCATCCAGAACAGGCCGGCCAGGACCAGGCCGACGAGGGCGAGCAGGCCTGCCGTACCTCTCGCGTTGAGAAGTGCCTGGACGTCCAGGCGGGGGAAGTTTCCCGCGAGGTAGTCCTGTACGGCCTCCAGGACCGTCGGCTCGTTCAGGATGTGCCCGAGGATGGCGAAACCCAGCAGGGCCAGGGCGAAGGTGGCGAAGAAGGCGTAGTAGGTGAGTGCGGCGGAAAGGCGTCCGCCGTCGGTCTCGTCATAGCGCACGACCGCGCGTACCAGGTGATCCAGCCAGCCGTGACGGCGACGGGCGCCCGCCCACCAAGCTGCGAGCCCCTTGCCCAACCCACCGACTGCCATCCCCGTGCACTACCCCGTGCGGGGCGCGTCATGGCCCGCATCATGGTCACAGCATGATCGGGAAGCTGCGGTCCAGGCCGGAGGCGTGCAGCAGCCGGGTCATGAAGGGCGAGAGGCCGGTCAGGACCAGCGTGATGCCCCGGGCGCGGGCGCGGGCTTGCACGCCGAGCAGCATGCCCAGCCCGTCGGCGCCGCAGAAGGTGACCTGGGACAGATCCAGCACGAGCAGGCTGTTGCTGTAGTTGAGAGCGCTCATCAGCTGCCTGCGTACCTGCTCCAGGGTGAAGATGTCGATGTCCCCCGACAGGCGCATCAGGGTGGGCGCCGAGGCGCCCGCTCCGCCGAGCGGGGCGGTGTCGATGACGCTCATGGAAGTCTCCCCTCTGGAGAAGGCAGGAGGTGGGTGAGAGTCAGGCCGTCGATGGTCTGGGCGGCGAGATCGGGAGCGGTCGATGGGACGAGCAGGAGGACGACCTGGTCGGCGGCCGCGAAGCTGAGGATGATCACGCGCGGGTCGCTGTGGTGGAACCAGCCGACGCGGACCCGCCGCCCGCGGGCCGGGATGTGGCGCGGGAGGTTCTTCCAGGCGTCGATGTGCACGTCTACCCGGAGCGTGATCCGGTCCAGCAGCCGGTCCACGGCGGCGATGAGCGCGGGCAGTTCGGCGGCCGCGTCGCGGGAGTAGGGCCACCAGGCCCCGTCCACCACCGCTCGCCGATCCAGCGCCGGGTTGAGCACGAGCCTCGGCGTGGAGTCGACTCCGGGGATCGCCGGGGTTGACGGGCTCGGTTGAGCGAAAAGTGCCTGTGAGAGAAGCGTCGGCGTCATGATGACTGACCCGTCCGGGTCCCTGCGAAAGGGGCCGGTGATGGTTCGCCGGGGGCGACGCAGACTTGAATGCCGACGCTCGAAAAGTCCTCGGTACTTCATTTTACCGCATTTCTCCGGCAAATACGAAATTCCGGAAGCGCCAAATTTGCTATTCATCATCTTTATGGCCATATTTCAGTGGTGACTATGAGGGTGGCGCTACTGGGACCGATCGCCTGGCGTACGCCTCCGCTTCACTACGGCCCATGGGAGCAGGTGACGAGTCTGCTGGCCGAGGGGCTGGTCGGCCGCGGGGTCGAGGTGACGCTCTTCGCCACCCTGGACTCGGTCACCACGGCGTCCCTGGACGGGGTGAGCCCGCACGGATATGCCGACGATCCGTCCCTCGACGGACGCGTGTGGGAGGCGATGCACGTCGCGCACGCGTTCAGCCGCTCAGGCGAGTTCGATCTCGTCCACAGCCATCTCGACTGGCTGCCCCTGGCGTTCGCCGATCACTGCCGAGCGCCGCTGCTCACCACGGTGCACGGGTTCTCCGGAGCGGCCATCCTGCCCGCCTACACCCGTGCCCGGTCCCAGTACGTGTCCATCTCGGACGCCGACCGGGCCCCGGAGCTGGACTACGTCGCCACCGTCCACCACGGCATCGATCTCGGGGCGTTCCCCTTCGACCCGGAAGGCGGCCAGAGGCTGATCAGCTTCGGCCGAGTCCATCCCGACAAGGGAACCCACAGCGCGATCGAGATCGCCCGGCGGGCGGGGATGCCGCTCGACATCTGCGGCATCGTCCAGGATGAGCGGTACTTCGAGGAGGAGATCGCGCCGAAGGTCGACGGCGAGCGGGTCGCCTTCCACGGCTCGGTCGGGCCTCACGAACGCGGTGAGATCCTCGGCAGGAGTGCGGCGCTCCTGCATCCGATCGCGTTCGACGAGCCCTTCGGCCTGTCGGTGGTGGAGGCGATGGCCTGCGGAACCCCCGTCGTGGCCTACCGCCGCGGGTCGATGGCCGAGGTCGTGGACCCGGGGGTGACGGGCTTTCTGGTGGACTCGCTCGACGAGGCGGTCGCCGCCGTGGCGCGCGTCGGGTCGATCGATCGGGCCGGCTGCCGGGCGCAGGCCCGCCGCAGGTTCGGCGTGGAGCAGATGGTGGACGGCTATCTGCGCGTTTATGGCGAGATATTGGGGTCGAAGTAGCGCCTGGTACTGTCGATAAGGCGTGGACCCCGCCATCAGCCGAGGGTCGCGGCAGCTGGGCTCCGCATGAGGACGGTCCCCGGGTGAGCAAGCCCTGGATCTTCAGCCAGTCCGTATGGCATTCATTTTGGTGCGGGCGCTTCAGGAAGGCACGACCTTTGGCCCGTACCTACGGCTTCCTCAGCACGCATCCGCCCACCCGGTGCGGGCTCGCGACCTTCAACTCGGCTCTGGCCGCCCATCTCGCCCAGGAGGGCGGGATCGTCCGGGTCATCGCGGACGGCGACGACGACCGGCCGCTGCCCGAGGTCGTGCACACCTGGTCTCCCGGCGGGCGCGGCGGCTGGCAGGCCGCGGCCGCGGCGCTCGAGCAGTTCGACGTGGCCATCGTGCAGCACGAGTACGGCATCTATCCGGGCGCCAACGGCGAGGACGTGCTGCCGCTGCTGCGCGGCCTGGCGGTGCCCAGTGTCGTCGTGCTGCACACCGTGCTGGCCAGGCCCACTCCCCAGCAGAAGGACCTGCTGGAGGAGATCGCGGCCGCCGCAGGAGCGGTCGTGACCATGACCGGCACCGCCCGCGACCGGCTGCTGACCGGCTACAAGGTCGACGCCGGCAAGGTGTTCCTCATTCCGCACGGAACCGCCGACCACCGGCGGGTCCCGTCGCGGCGTCAGCTCCGGCCGCACCTGCTCACCTGGGGGCTGATCGGCCCCGGCAAGGGACTGGAGTGGGCGTTGCGGGCGCTGGCGCTGCTGGACGACGTGTCGCCGACCTACACCATCGCCGGCAGGACCCACCCGAAGGTGCTGGAGTCGCAGGGCGAGGCCTACCGGGCCGGCCTGTACGTGCTCGCGAACCGGCTCGGGGTGGCGCCGGCCGTACGGCATGATCCGGTTTACCGGGACCAGCGGTCGCTGAGCCGGCTGGTCCGCTCGGCGGACGTCGTCGTGCTGCCCTACGACTCGACCGAGCAGGTCACGTCGGGGGTCCTCATCGAGGCCGTGGCCGCGGGCGTGCCGGTGGTCGCCACCGAGTTCCCGCACGCGGTGGAGCTGCTCACGGACGGCCCCGGGCTGATCGTCCCGCACGCCGACCCGGTCGCGATGGCCGCCGCCGTGCGGCGTGTGCTCACCGAACCGGGGCTGGCCGACGAGCTCGCCGGCCGTACCCGCTCCTTGGTTTCGAGCATGTTGTGGCCGGCGGTCGCGGCCCGCTACGAGGACCTCGTCCGCATGCTCGTCGCCGAACGGCCGGCCGCCGTGGCCGCGGCGATCCCATGACCCCCGGCTTTCAGCACCTGATCCGGCTGAGCGACGACACCGGCCTGTTCGAGCACGCGCGGCGCGCGGTCGTCCGCCGCCAGCACGGTTACTGCACCGACGACGTGGCCCGCGGGCTCGTCGTCATCAGCCGCGAACCGGACCCCACTCCCGAGCTGACCCGGCTGGCGGAGTGTTACCTGGCCTTTCTCACGCACGCCCAGGATCGCACCGGCGCGTTCAGGAACCGGCTCGGCTTCGACCGGCGCTGGCACGACCGGGCCGGCATCGGCGACTGGTGGGGGCGCGCGATGTGGGGACTCGGCACCGCGGCGGCCCGCGGCTGCGCTCCCTGGATCAGGGAGGAGGCGCTGCACGCCTTCGCCCTCGGCGCGGAGCGGCGCTCCCCGCACCCGCGCGCCATGGCCTTCGCCGGGCTGGGCGCCGCCGAGATCCTGCGCACCACCTCGGACAGCACCATGGCAGCCGCCCTGCTGACCGACGCCGCGCAGGCCGTCGGCACGCCGCCGGAGGATCCCGGGTGGCCGTGGCCGCAGCCGTACCTGACCTATGCCAACGCCGCGCTCGCCGAAGTGCTCATCGCGGCCGGTGACCTGAGCGGCGACCGGTCGCTGCTCGGCACCGGCCTGCACATGCTCACCTGGCTGTCGGACATCCAGACACGCGACGGCCGGCTCTCCGCCGTGCCCGCCGCGGGCTGGCGGCAGGGCGCGCCGCGTCAGCGCTACGACCAGCAGCCCATCGAGGTCGCCGCGCTCGCCGACGCCTGTGCCGTCGCCGCGCGCGTGACCGGCGATCCTGCCTGGCACGAAGGTGTACGGCGGGCCGCCGCCTGGTTCCTGGGCGCCAACGACGCCGGAGCCAGGATGTGGGACCCGGACACCGGCGGCGCCTACGACGGCCTGACCGAGGACGGCCCCAACCTCAACCAGGGCGCGGAGTCCACCATCGCGCTGATCTCCACCATGCAGCAGGCCGGGGAGCTCGGATGACCAACGGCGACCTGGCCACCCGGCTCGGCCCGGCGATCGCCCCCGACCCGCGCAGAGTGATCATCAAGCTCTTCGTGCCGGGTGAGGACGCCGCGCTGACCCGCACCCGCTCGGCCGCGCTCATCGACCGCGTCACCGGCCTCGACGAGGACACGGCCGCCGGCCTGCTCCAGGACGTGCTGCGCCGCTTCGGCGGGCGTCACGACGACCTCGAAGCGACCTTCGCGCACCACCACGACCTGGTCCGCCATCGTGTACGGCGCGACGCCGAGCTCTCCCTGACCGCCCGGCTCCTCGTCGGCGCCTACTTCAGCCACGAGTACGCCGTCGAGGGCGCGGCCGTGTGCAACCCCTCGATGGTCCCCCACCCGGATCAGAGCGGCCTGGCCCCGGGCACGCTCCGGGTGGCGATCAGCCTGCGGCAGATCGGCGAGGGACACCTGTCGTCCATCGGCTTCACCACCGCCGTGCTCGGCCCCGGCTCCGGCCTCGTCCTCGGCGAGCGCTCCGGCCCGCTGTCCACCGGGCGCGGGCATCCGGTCCGCCACCGGCGCGACCTGCTCGCCGCCGACGCATGGGACAACGAGGTCTCGGCCGCCATGCTGAGGGCGCTGCCGGAACACTTCGACGACGACGACTTCGAGCGGACCATCGCCCGGCTCCCCGGCGACCTGCTCACCCGCACCACCGCGCAGCGGACGCTGGAGGAGCTGCGCCGGGCGATCCGCGCCGAGTACGCGGTGGCCTTCCCCGCCGAACTCCCCCTGCACCGGCGGGTGCTCTGGCCGTCGACGGCGGCCGAGCGCAACGGCATGGAGGACGCCCGTTTCGTGCAGGTCTTCGATGAGGACGGCACCGCGTCGTACCGGGCGACCTACACCGCCTACGACGGGCAGCACATCCGTTCCCACCTGCTCGCCAGCGACGACCTGCGCCTGTTCACGATCACCCCGATGCGCGGCCCCGCCGCCGCCAACAAGGGGATGGCGCTGTTCCCCCGCCCGGTCGCCGGGCGAAGGCTCGCACTGTGCCGTTCCGACGGCGAGGTCATCGGCCTCACCACCCTCGACCGGAACAACACGTGGCAGCCGCCGGTCCCGCTGCACGTCCCCCGCCGCGCGTGGGAGCTGATCCAGGTGGGCAACTGCGGCTCACCCATCGAGACGGAGTACGGCTGGCTCGTCCTGACCCACGGCGTCGGCCCGATGCGCGACTACGCCATCGGCGCCCTGCTCCTCGACCTCGACAAGCCGGACCGGGTCATCGCCGAACTCCCCGGCACGCTCCTGACCGCGGGCGGCGCGGAGCGCGACGGCTACGTCCCCAACGTCGTGTACTCGTGTGGCGGACTCCTGCACGCCGACGCCGTCTGGCTGCCCTATGGGGCCGGTGACACGCGGGTCGGGTTCGCGCGCGTACCTCTCGACCGTCTTGTCGAGGCGATGCGCCCACCGGCCTAGACCGCGTCGTCGCTGTGCCGGGTGGGCTCCAGCCAGCCGAGGCGTTCGGCGAGGTCTCTGGCGCTGTTGATGACGGTGGCGATGTGGGGCGAGGGGTTGGCGTCGTGCCACAGCAGTGACCAGGGGTAGTGCGTGGCGGGTTCGGTCAGGGGGCGCCAGGTGGTGCCCGGCCGGTTGGAGGTGCGGAAGGAGGAGGGCAGGCAGTGCACGCAGCGGTGCTGGAGGACGAGGTCGGCGGCGGCGCGGGTGCTCTCGACGGTTCCCTGGTAGATGGTGGGCGTGAAACCGGCCGAGCGGCACAGCTCGATGACGAGCTGGTTGAGCTCCGGGGTCTGGGACTCCTCGCCCAGCAGCAGCAACTCGTCGGCGAGTGCGGCGACGGGCACGTGGTCCATGCCGGCCAGGCGGTGGTCCTCGGGAACCAGCACGCCGAGCGGATCGAGCCTGATCAGCTTGGACGCCACTCCCGCCGAGGTCTGGAGGGCCAGTCCGATGGCGATGTCCAGGCGGCCGTCGGCCAGCTGCCGGTACTGCTCGGGGGTGCCCGCCTCGACCTGGTGGATCCTGATCGCCGGGTGGGTGCGCTGAAGTTCGCGCAGGATCTGCGGCATGGAGTCGTATCCGGCGTCGATGATGCCGACGCGCAGCGTGGGCGCCGGCCCGACGGCGTTGCGCGCGGCCTGTACGGCCCGGCCCACGTGGTCGAGGATCAGCCGCGCCTCGACGAGGAAGGCGGCGCCCGCCGGAGTCAGGCCGACGTGGTGGGTGCTGCGGTCCAGGAGCACCACGCCCAGTTCGCGCTCCAGCCGCTGGATCTGCTGGCTCAGCGCGGACTGCACGATGTGCTCGCGGGCCGCCGCCCGGCCGAAGTGCAGCTCTTCGGCCAGCGTCACGAAATACCGCAGCTGCCGCAGTTCCATGCCCGCCACCCCTTTCTTCACCGGGCGGCGCTTCTACCCCCACTCTAGGTGCCTCGGGATCAGTCCTTCGTCTTCAGTTCGGGCCGCTTGGGCTTGGTCGTGATCAGGCGGCCGCGGCGCGGCCTGAACCACTCCTTGACGGCCTGGACCTTGTTGTTGATCTGCCACCGCAGACTCATCGCGGTTTCCTCTCCACTCGGCTCTGGAGCCTGAGTGTCCTGCTTGGTATTCGGCGTGGAAACGAGCAATCAGCGGTAACGGTCATCACTGGAATCGATGACCGGGGCGCGGGCGCGGCGGCGCAGGATGCGGGCGGGGTCCGGCCAGTGGACGTCGCTCGCCCAGCCCAGCCGTTCGAACAGGCGGATCATGGCGGCGGACGGGTCGAGCTGCCCGCGCTGGAGGCCGTGGCGTGCGCAGGTGGGTTCGCTGTGGTGGCCGTTGTGCCAGCTCTCGCCGAACGACAGCAGGGCCAGGGGCCACAGGTTGGTGGACCGGTCGTGGCGGCGGGTCCTGAACGGCCTGCTGCCGATGACGTGGCACAGGGAGTTGACGCTCCAGGTGACGTGTTGCAGCAGCGCGACGCGGATCAGCCCGGCCCACAGGAAGGCGGTCAGGGCACCGTACAGTGTGCCGCTGATCGCCCAGCCGAGCAGGAACGGCAGCGTCAGCGACAGCGCGCACAACGCGGGAAAGGCGCGCGCCACCCGGGACATGGCCCGATCGGCCAGCAGGTCGGGGGCGTAGCGGGTGATCGGCGTCCGGTCGTCGGAGAACAGCCAGCCCAGGTGGGCGTGGGCAAGCCCCCGAAGCTGCCCGCGCAGGCCGGTGCCGTACCGGTAGGGAGAGTGGGGGTCGCCGGGCCGGTCGGTGAAGGCGTGATGGCGGCGGTGCACGGCGACCCAGTCGAGCACGTTGCCCTGGAAGCCCATCGACCCGGCGACCGCCAGGACCACCCGCAACCAGGGCCGGGCGGTGAAGGAGCCGTGGGTGAGCAGCCGGTGGAAGCCGATGGTCACGCCGAGCCCGGTCACCACGTAGAAGATCGCGGCGAGCAGCAGATCGGTGAGCGCGATCCCCTGCCCCCACGACGCGAAGATCGCGACGACGAGCGCGATGAACGGCAGCACCACGATCGCCGCCGTCAGCCCCACCTGAACTCCGTTGGCCGGAGGGTGCTGTTCAGCCCCCGGGAACGGAGACCTGCCGTCGTAGTCCTGCCGGTCTTTGACCGGCGGTTCGGAGATGGTCACGGGATCCCTTTCGTCGCTCTAGACGATCCGTCGATGCACGAAGCACCATCGTGAGATCGGCGGTGGTCCCAGGACCGCGGCCACCGGGTGGTCGGTCTCCTGGTAGTGGGCCCTGGCGTGGCCGTTCCACGAACCATCGGAACAGGCCACCCAGCCGCAGGACAGGCACATCGTCAACCGCGACCAGGTCTGGCCGACGGCCAGACATTCCCGGCATTCGGCTGACATGTACTCCACGGCCTTGAGCTCGTCGGCGTGCTCGCAACGCGGGGCCTGACCGTTCGGCCCGGCCCGCGCGATCACGATCGGCCCTTCTGCTTCCAGGGGCATCACGACCCCCTCACGGTGACGGCGACGCGAGCTGCGCCTACCGGTCAGCTACCAGTCAAGGGGAACGGCGTGCCATCGGAAACGCGCAATCCCAGCTAGCCTCATCAGCTACCGCGATAGCCGTTATCCCAGGCAGGAGCGGACGGCGTCGGCCAGGTTCGAGGCTCGCGGGTCGTCGGGGCGCAGGTCCCAGAGGTTGGTGACGTAGCCGAAGCCGACACCGGCGTCGGGGTCGGCGAAGCCGATCGAGCCGCCGGAGCCGGGGTGGCCGAACGATCCCGGTCCGAGCATCGGCAACGGCGGGCAGGAGCGCCAGAACCCGTGCGACATGGAGAAGGAGCGGTCGGCCGGGATGTTCAGCTCAGGCGGCAGCCCGTGCATGCGCGTCTTGTCGGTCTGGACGGCGATCGCCTTCTCGACGGTGGACGGGTCGAGCAGCCGCACGCCGTCGACGTCGCTCACCGTGGCGGCGTACATCCGGGCCAGCGACCGCGCGTCGGAGATGCCGTTGGCGGCCGGGAACTCCGCCGCGCGCCAGGCGCGGGTGCCGTAGTAGGCGACCGAGGGGTCGGCCATGTTGTCCAGCGCGCCGCCGAGCGACCCGGCGCGCATCGCCACCGAGTCCGGGCCCCACCCGGCGTTCATCCAGGCGGTGACGGTGTCCGCGTCCAGCCCGGTGCTCTTGATCATCCCGGCGGTCAGCTCCTCCACGCTGAACGGCGCGGCGTTGTCGATCCGGGCCAGGCGTCCCTCGTGTTCCTCCGGCAGCCCGACCCAGGTGCTCAGTCCGAGCGGAGCGGCCACCTCGTCGGCGAAGAACGTGCCGAGCGTCTTGCCGGAGATCCGGCGCACGAGCTCCCCGACCAGGTAGCCGTACGTGACGCCGTGGTAGACGTGCTCGGTGCCCGGCTTCCACAGCGGCGGCTGCGCCTCGAGCGCCCGGATGACCGGGTCCCAGGCGCACGCCTGCTCGAAGGTCAGCGGCCCGTCGACGACCGGCAGCCCGGCCTGGTGCGACAGCAGCCAGCTGACCTTGATCTCTTCCTTGCCATTGGCGCCGAACTCCGGCCAGTAGTCGACCACCGGGGCGTCGAGATCGAGCTCGCCACGTCGCACCAGCATGTGGGCGGCGATCGCGGTGAAGCCCTTCGTCGTGGAGGCGACCCGGACGATCGTGTCCTCGGCCCAGGGCCGGTTCGGCTCGCGGCCGGCGGGGTCGTCCACCTCGCGACCGGCGACGCCGCCCCACAGGTCGACGACCTTGCGGCCGTCCACGTAGACGCTGCACGCCGCACCCAGTTCGCCGGGATTGTCGAAGTTCGCCCGGAACGCGTCGGCCACCTTGCCCCAGCCGTTCTCAACACCGTTTTCCATCGTTGTAGCCCTCTCGGGAAGATTCGTTCACGAATGACTGAACTTCTGCGAAGGTACATTGCATTCACAGTTTGGTCAACATGCGATATTGCCCTTCTAACAGGAGTTATGAGTCAGCATTGCAATGATTATGACGCTGATTGCAATGGATGATCACGTCCCGCATTGCAATGGAGCTGGAGTGATTGCATACTGTGCCGCAGTCGGCAGATGGGAGACGAGCGCCGATGCCCGGAGACAGGCTCACCAACGAGGACCGTCAGCTCATCGCCGCCGGGCTGGCCGAGGGGCTCGGGTTCGCGGAGATCGGCCGGCGTCTCGGGCGGCCCGCCTCGACCGTCATGCGGGAGGTCAACCGCAACGGCGGAACCGACGGCTACCGGGCGCAGCGGGCGCAGGAGGCCACGAAGCGACGTGCCCGCCGGGAGAGGCGGGCCCAGTCTCCGCCGCCGCCCCTCGGCGACACCAGCCATGGCCGTGACCCCCAGGCGGTCCACGACTTCACGGAATCCTTCGCCACGCTCCTGGAGCAGCAGGGGATGCCGCGCATGGCGGCCAGGGTGCTGGCCTGCCTGTGGGTCACCGACTCCGGCACCCTCACCGCCGCCGACCTGGTAGAGCGGCTTCGTGTCAGCCCCGCGTCGATCTCACAGACCATCGCCCTGCTCGAACAGCAGGGACTGATCAGGCGGGAACGCGCTCCGGGCGGACGCCGCGAACGCTACGTCGTCGACGACGAGCTCTGGGTACGCTCCACGCTCGCGGCCCTGCGGATGAACGACGCCCTGGTCGCCGCCTCGCAGAGCGCGGCGGCGATCCTCGGCGCCACGACCCCGGCCGGCGTCCGCTTCGACGTCTCCGCCGAGTTCCTGCTCCTCGTGAACGGGGCCCTCCGGCAGGTCATGGAGCAATGGCAGGAAGGCCACGCCGCCCGGAAAGGGCTTCATGACGCCCTCACATCTGATAGCCGGAGGCGAGGGCGATGACGCCGACCACGGTCATCAGCAGCGCCGAGCCGGGGTGCATGGTGATCGAGATGCGGATGTCCTGCTTCTTCCAGGCGAGCCAGACGCCCGGGTAGAGGAAGACGAGCTTGGACAGGACCGTCCAAGGGGCCCAGAAGTGGTAGACGGAGAAGAAGAACGTGTTGAAGAACGGAGCCCACTTGCCGAGCTGCGGAAGGCGGGGCAGCAGGAAGCCGCGGAAGTAGTACTCCTCGATCAGGGGCAGGGTGAAGCCGGTGAACGGCGCGCAGATGAGCAGCGTGGTGAGCACGAGGTCCGGCGAGTAGCCCTGGAGGTAGGCGGTGCCGTCGGGGCCGGCGCCCTGGTAGTTCACCCAGGTGAAGAACCAGTCGTAGACGATGTTGTCCAGTGGGGTCAGCGAGAGGGAGACGACGGTCATCCACACGAGGCACGCGGCCCCCAGCCAGATGACCTTGCCGCGGGAGAGTGGTTTGTCGTGGTAGCGGACGACGCCCTTTATCGTGAAGCGGCCGGTCTGTTTCTTGCCCAGCCACAGTAGGAACAGCTGGAGCGGGAAGAGCACGATCGCGAGGGCGATGGCCCAGGCCATGAAGATCGGGTAGCCCATGGACCGGACCAGGGGGGCGGCGATGAAGGCGTACACGGCGACGATTAACGCGCCGGGCACCAGGTGCAGTGCGATGGAGAACGGGACGGAGTGACGGTCGGCGAGGAGCTTCGCGACGAAGCCATTCGTGTTGGCCGGGGCCGGGGTTGCTGTGTTCATGCCGGGAAGTTTGTCTCCGCGCCCCTACACGGACCTGACATCGCTCTGACACGGCTACGCGTCGCCGTGAAAGCCCCAGGTCATGGGGCGGGTTGGTCCCATGACCTTCGCAGGGCATCGGACAGATCTCCGGCCCGGGGATAGCGCAGGACCAGCGCGGGTCTGACGCTCCGGCCGGTACGGCGTTCCAGCTCGGCGGCGAGGCGTGTGGCCAGCAGGGAGTGGCCGCCCAGCCGGAAGAAGTCGCTGTCCCGCTGGATCGGCTCCACGGCCAGGGTGGCGCGGAAGGCGGCGAAGACCGTCCTTTCCACCTCACCCTCGGGCGTTTCCGTCCCTTCCACCTCGGCCTCGGGCGTTTCCGTCCCTTCCACCTCGGCCTCGGGCGTTTCCATCCCTTCCACCTCGGCCTCGGGTGTTTCCGGCCCGGCGACCTCGGGCCGGTGCGCGCGCACGTAGTCCTCGGCCAGCAGCCGTTTGCGCACCTTGCCGTTGGGTGTGACGGGCAGTTCGTCGAGCACCACGATGTCCACCGGCACGTGACTGCCCGGCAACCGCTCCGCGCAGTAGTCGCGCAGCCCGGCCGCCAGTTCTGTGGGCGTCTCCAGGACGACTGCTGCGGTTACCGCCCGGCCGAGTGCGGTGTGCGGCACCCCGAACACGGCCACCTCCCGGACGGCCGGATGGGTGCGCAGCGCGGCCTCGACCGTCGCGGAGGCGATGTTCAGCCCGCCGGAGACGATGACGTCGTCGGCCCGTTCCACGAAGTGCACCAGGGCGTCGTCGTCGAGCCGGCACAGGTCGCCGGTCGCGATCCAGCCGTCGGCCAGGTAGCGCGTGCCCGTCTCGGTGGCGCCCGCCGGCTCCAGGTAGCTCAGTACCGGGCCGGTGTCGCGGAGCCAGAGCTCGCCCACCTGCCCGGGGGCCACGTCCCGGCCCGCGCCGTCCACCACGCGGGCGTCATCGCCCAACCGGCCGAGCGCGGGTGGGCGGCCCGGCAGGCACCGGTGCTGAAGACCCGCGCCGCCCTCGGCGATCGTGTAGACGTTGAAGATCTCGGCCTGCGGGAACACCTCGGCGAGACCGTCCACGGTGGGCTGGTCCAGCGGGGCCGAGGACGACACCACCGACCGGATCCGCGCCGGCGCGCGGCCCTGCCTGCGCAGGGCGGCCACGGCGAGCCGTGCGGTGGTCGGCACCAGGCTCATGGCGCTCACCCGGTGCTCGTCGATCAGCGCGGCCAGCCGTTCCGGCGCGAACGGCTGGCCGAGCACCACGTGCACCCCGTTGATCAGGCAGCTCTTCAGCACGGACTGCGCCGCGTTCGTGCCGATCGCCACGGCGGTGAACAGGGCGTTGGGCTGCGCCTCCGGGACGTCGTCGTCCTGCTCCCAGTCGTCGGTGAGGGAGCGGTGG
The DNA here is from genome assembly GCF_014203235.1 of Nonomuraea endophytica. Classification (GTDB taxonomy): domain Bacteria; phylum Actinomycetota; class Actinomycetes; order Streptosporangiales; family Streptosporangiaceae; genus Nonomuraea; species Nonomuraea endophytica. The sequence continues at coordinate 275,892 of NZ_JACHIN010000002.1, forward strand.
CTGCTCAGCACGGCCTTGGCCGCGCCGGTGGTGCCGGAGGTGAGGATCACCGCCGCGGGATCCGTCTCGGCACGACGCACCGCCTCCGAGACAGGCGGTGTGGCAGTGGTCAGGGCGGCGGCGGTCGACAGCCAGCCGCCGAACGCCATCGCGTCCGCTTCAGGGTGTGCTTCCCCGACCACCAGACCGGCCGCGCCCACCTGGGCGGCGGTGGACAACAAGTGTGCCCGGGGGACGGGCGCGCGTACCGGAACGGCCACCCCGCCCGCAGCAAGCACGCCCATGAAGCAGGTGGCGAAGCGGAGCCAGTCGCCGTCCTCGAAGGCGAGCACCACCCGCTGCCCCGGCCGCGCACCGAGGGCGGCCAGCCCCGCCGCGTCCCGCCGCGCGCCCAGATGCCAGCTCAGGTAGTCGAGTGTGCCCACCCCGTCGACGGTGAACGCCGGCGCCGCCGGGTGGGCGGCTGCCCTCCGGGCGAGGACGTCATGCAGTAACCCGGGCAACAGCGGTCCCTCCCCGCACATGGCGTACCGGGCGATCTTCTCACCATAGGCGCCACAAGTCGCCATGATCAGACCGCCCAATTGGGATAAACGTTCATCATTGACGCTATTACCGCTTATTTCTAAGAATCGTCCTCGAAATTCGCACCGATAGGAGGTACGAAATGGGGCACAGCGACCTACCACGTGACAGCTGTGGTGGAGTGCGCAGGTGCGGCGGCAATCTTCTCGTCGCCAACGCCGTGCAGCCGAAAGAATCGGCCGTCCGCCGTAATGTCCGCGCAGTCTCCGAGTTCTGGTCAACGTTCCGGGCATCGCGCAAGATGCTGAACAAGAGCCGGTAACTGTTGCGATCAGAGATCAGCATGACTGGAGGGGTTTCGGACGCCCTGTCCGAGCCCCTCTACTTGCGACCGGAGGACGGCGCGCTCGACCGTGATCCGCTGCGCCTGGTCACCCCGGCGAAGCGGTTCTCCCTGGAACCACTGGCGCTGCTCCTGGACGGGCTGCCGTTCGAGGCGGAGTTCCCGCCGGAAAGCCCCTGGGAGGGCGTGGTACGGCACCGCCCACCTCTCGACCTTCCTCCGCTGGGCTCCACGGACGACGCGGCATTGGGCGAGGAGTTCGCCGCGGCCGTCTCGCGCAGCCTCGGCGACGCGGAGTCCGCCGTGGTCCTGCTCTCGGGCGGCATGGACTCGTGGGCCGTCTTCTCGCACGCCTGGCGGCAGACGCAGCGCGAGGGACGGCGGCTGAGCGCGGTCGTGTGGAACCTGCGCGACCAGTTCGGCAAGGCGACCGCCTCACTCGTGCACCGCCAGCTCCAGGCCGTGGGCATCTCCTGTGACCTGCACGTCCTGCCCGCCGAGTGGCACGCGCTGCCCGAGCCGCTCTGGTCGCCGCTCGGCCCCCGCCACGACTACTACACCCGCCTGCACCAGGCCACCGTGGACCACGCCACCGGCATCGGGGCGAGCGTCCTGCTCAGCGGCCAGGGCGGCGACGAGGTGCTCGGCGCGTGGAACCACCTGTCCGCCTCGCTGGCACGCGGACGCAGGTGGCGGGACCTGCGCAGCTACCTCACGAGCTTCAGCCAGGCCGACTCCCTGGTGGAGGTGGCGGGCGAGGCGGCAGCGCTCGCCGCGCGACGGCTGCCGTCACACCTCTCCTTCCAGCTGTACGTGGCTACCGCGCTGCGCGACGTCGTCAACAGCGGCCGCCCGTCGGTGCTCACCGGCGGCTACCGGGAATCGGTCAAGGGCTGGACCGAGGGCTGGCTGGCGGACAGGTTCGCGTCGTTCGGGGAGGCGGGCGGCGACTGGACGACGGCCAGCCTGCGCGACTCCATCTTCCCCTGGGCCTACGACGCGCATCCGCTCGGGGCGCCGATCCGGCAACGCTCGCCGTTCGTGGACGAGCACTTCGTGCGCTACGCCTTCGGGCTGCCGCCGGCCACCCGGTTCCGGGCCGAGGGGCCGTACCCGTACCAGTGGTACAAGGCGCTGCACCTGCGGCTGTTGCCCGCCGCGCTGCGCCCGATGCTGCCGGGCTACAAGCAGAGCTACTCCGACGCCTTCCGGCGATACGTGCTCGACGTGCTGCCCGAGGGGCCGACGCTGATCGAGGAACTGGGGCTGATCCAACCCCTGGACCGGCTCGACCTGGAGCGGGTCCATCCCCGGCTGCCCATCGTGGTGCGCAACGTGGATCAATGGGTGGCGGGCGCTCTGGAAGCCGGCGCCGAGCCGGTGAGCGCTCACTAGCATGAACGGCGCGGCACGCAGGTGGTTCGGCGCGGAGCCGGCCGTCAACCTCGCCCTGTCCCCCGACGGCCGGGCCGTGAGCTGGCAGAGCGAGCAGAAGCCGGGATTGTTCGTCTGGCGCCCGGAACACGGCGTGCGCAGGCTCCGGCCCGGCCGGATCGTGGATCACGCGTGGTTGCCCGGGAGCCGCGCGCTGGTCGCGGTCGTCGCGGGCCGTACCGAACAAGTGATCGTCCTCGACGAGGCCGCCGGACGGACGGCCGACGTCACGCCCGAGGGCCTCGCCGGGGTCCACGTCGTGGACCGTGACCAGCCGCGACGGGGAAGCCTGCTGCTGGGCGGCGTCGGCGCGGACGGGCGAGCGGCGTGGCACGTGCTGTCCTCGCCCGGCGGGCCGGCCCGTCGCGTGGCCGCGCCCGGTGCGGCCGGACGCCTGTTCAGCGACGCCGGCGACCGGCCGTGCGCGGCCACCGCCCGCGCGGAGGACGGCTCCCTCGTCGTGTACGCGGCGGAGGCGGACGCCTGGCACGAGGTGTGGCGCTCGCGTCCGCCCGGCTCCCTGGTCACCCATCCCGTCGACGTCACGGCGGACGGGCTCGGCCTCTACCTGTCCGGCCCCTGTCGCGACGGGTTCCTCGGTGTACGCCTGCTGGACCTGCGTACCGGCAAGACGCGGACGGTTCTCGAGGACGGCGAGCACGACCTCGACGTCGTGCTGCATCCGGCGACGCGGATTCCACAGCTGGCGCTGGTGTCGGGAGCCCGCCAGGGCCTCAGGCCGCTCGACGCCGAGCTCGCCGCCGACCTGTCCGTCCTCACCTCACGTCATCCGGGTGAGCTCGAAATCGTGGGCCTGACCAGGGACAACACCGTCTGGCTGGTACAGGCCGACGACGGCGAGTCCGCGCCCAGGCACCTGCTGTGGAACCGCGGCGACGGCACCGCCCACCCCCTCACCGCCCGGCGACCGGGCCTGATGCGCAGGGCGAACCGGCGGGCGCTCGCGCCCACCGCCGCCGTGACCGTTCCCGCGCGCGACGGGCTGACGCTCGACGGCTACCTGGTCACGCCGGCCGTCGGCGCGCCGCCGTACCCCAGCGTGCTGCTCGTGCACGGCGGGCCGTGGTCGCGCGACGTGTGGGGCCTCTCGCCGCAGGCCCAGTGGCTGGCCGAGCTGGGGTACGCGTCGCTGCGGGTCAACTTCCGCGGTTCGGAGGGGTACGGCACGCGCTTCCTCGACCTCGGCAGGGCCAGCTGGGGCGGCGGGATGCAGGACGACCTGGAGGACACGCTGCGCTGGGCGGTCTCGGAAGGGCACGTCGACCCGGACCGGGTGGCCGTCATGGGGCAGTCGTACGGCGGGTACGCGGCGCTCATGGCGGCGACCGCCCGGCCGAAGGCGTTCGCGCTGGCCGTGGCCATCTGCGCGCCCACGGATCTGGTGGCCTTCATGCGGTACGTGAAGCGGTCGTCGCACCACGAACGCGCACATTTCCTGCACCGCGTGGGCGACCCGGACGACGACGCCAGGCGCCTGCGCGCCCAGTCGCCCCTCACCCACGCCGCCGGATGTCATACGCCGGTGCTGCTCGTGCACGGCCGGGACGACCCGCTGGTCCCCTACACCCAGGCCACCACCATGGCCGACGCGCTCGCCGAGCACCGCCGCCCCCACCACTGCCTGGTGCTCTCCGGCGAGGGACACGGCATCACCAGCCCCGCCAACCGGGTCCGGCTCGCCCGGGTGGTTGGCCGACAGCTCGCGTACCACCTCGCAGGGAGGCCCACATGACCAGCCCTCAGGACACGCACCTGACACCACCGCGGGCCGCGACCGAGGAGCGCCCGTCCTTCCGCTACGTCACCGCCCCCGACAGACTCGCGCCGTTCATAACCAACCCGACATACCGAGAAACCGGCTCGGAACATGCCGCGAGCCCCTCAGGTGTTTACTCCCTGGCAGCGCTGGCGACCTGGTTCACCTGGCCCGCGCTGAGCACTGATCTGTTCCCCGCCGCGCCATGGGTAGGGCTTGAGCGTGTACGGCACGCGCCGCCCCGGCCCCGTGGCCACGCCCGCCCCGGCGAGCTGCGCGACCGGCTCGAAGCCGCGGTAGAACGGGCGATCGGCGACCGGGAGCACGTGGCGGTCGCCACCTCGGGCGGGCTCGACTCCGCCGCGCTGCTAGCGGTCACCGCCCGGCTCTGCCGCCGTACCGGCAGACGGTTGATGACCGTCACCATGGACATCCCGGACGACCGGGGCCGCCGCCCGAAGGTGGTCGTGGACCGGCTGCTGGAGTTCCTCGGGCTACGCTGCCTCCACCTGCGCGTGGACACGGCCCCCCGCCGCTGGCCGGAGCCGGACTGGTGCGAGCACGGCCCCCGCTTCGACGGCTTCCCCCGGCTGCACCGCGGGATGGCCGAGCTCGCCGCCGACGCGGGAGCGCAGGTCCTGCTCCACGGCAGCGGCGCCGACCAGCTGCTGGAGGCTCCCGGCTACATGGCCGCGCGCCTGGCCCGCCAGGGTGCATTCGGCGACCTGGCCGCCTACCTCAAGGACGCTGCGGCCGGCGGCGGCCCTCCCCTGCGGGAACTGACGGCCGTCCTCGCCGGAGGGCTGAACCGCGGAATCTCCTCCGCCCTCTACTGGCCGACGGCCTGGCCGCAACGGACCCAGGAACCCGGCTCTGCCCTGCTGACCGAGGAGGTCCACGAGGCGGCGTGCGCCTGGGAGCGCGACTACCGGCAAGAGTCGGCCCGGGTCGCCGCCGAGGCGGGCATGTCCTGGGCGGAGGCGCTGATGATCCACCGGACCTTCCCGTACGACGTCGTGGTACCGGCCACCGAACTCCCCGAGGCCGCCCCCTTCTACGACCCGGCCTTCGCCGAGTACGCCCTCCACCTGCCCGTGGCCGCCCGTTACTCCTCGGCCTACGAGAACGAGTACCTGCGCAGGAAGCACCTGGTCACCGACTTGCTCCCGGAGGGGATCGGCTCCGTGCTGCCGCCGTACCGTCAACGCGGCTCGCGCTCTTACTCCCGGTACTGGCGGCTGACGCGCGTGGAACCGACGCTGGCCATGGAGCGGGGGCTGCTGCGGCCGGACTGGCGGACGCGGTGCCGGGACACGTTCGAGGTGGCGACGGCCAGCGCGGTGGAGCTGTGGCTGCGCGGCGCGGAGGAACGCGGCGCACGCATGGCCGACTCCGGGGCGACGGCGTGACCACCCGGCCCGTCCCGGGCATTCCGGTGCGCGCTGTGGGCAGGATCGACGTGGGCGCGCTGGCGTTGTACCTGTCGCGTCCGTCACTGGCGCTGGGGGTCTACCCCGCCTCTCCATGGCTGGAGCCCGGGGACTCGCAGGGCACAGCCGATGACAACGTGCCCGGCAAGACCGATCCCCGTGAGCTGGGTGAGCGGCTGGCGGAGGCCGTTCGGCGGGCGGTCGGGTCCCACCGGACGGTGGCTGTCCTGCATGACGGGAGCCTGGGCGCTACGGCGTTGCTGGCGGCGGCGGACGCGGCCGGACGAGCGGTGGGGGCCGAGGTGACCGTCGTGGTGGCCGACCATCCCGACCCGCAGGGCGCGAGCGTGGGCGTGCGGGCTCAGCAGGTCATCGCGCTCCTCGGCGGGCGCCACCGGTTCCTCCTGGCCGAAGCCGACCGGCTGCTCGATCGGCGCGACCACGTGCCCGGGGAAGGTGGGTCGCGCGGCCGTACACCGTGGGAGGAGGGCCCGGGGGATCGCGTCGGGTGGAACCCCGTCGCGCCCGACCTCGGGCGGACGCCCCTGGTGCGGGCGGGCGAGGCCAGGGCCGCGCAGCTCGGGGCGTCGATGATCCTCACCCCTGACGGCGGTGAAGAGCTTCTGCAGTCCGGGCCCCTGCCGGTCCCCTCCGGGCTCGCGGAACTGCGGGCCGCGAGTCGTGGGCTGGCCGACGGATGGCAGGTGGAGGGCGTCGCCGCGGCGCTCGCGGACGCCGCCGCCATGCTGGGACGTGGTGCGGCGGCCCGGCGGCTGCGTGCCCGCCTGCAGGTGGCCCAGGCGCCGTTCGCACAGGTGCTGGGCAGGGCGCCGCGGGTGCTCGCGCCGGACCTGCGCGCCCACGTGGAGGCGTGGACGGCCGGTTGGGTCAGCCGGTTGGCCGAAGACCTGGCCGACGATCCCGACCCGGTCCGCGCGTACGTGCGGGCCCGCATGGCACGTTTCGCCGGTCCGCATCCGGCCTCGGTGGCCGCCGCGGCGCCGGTTCCGCGCGCGGCGCCGTTCCTCGACCCCGGCTTCATCGCGTGGGCGCTGCGGCTGCCCCCGAGCGCCCGCTACGACGCCCGCAGGCCAACGCCCCACCTGCGACGCAACAGGCTGCTGATCTCGCTCATCCCGCAGGCAGCCCACAGCGCGCTCCCCGCCACGCCCCCTCCCCCGCCGTCCGGCACGATCCCCGCCGCACGCCTTCCCCAAGCGTCCGGCGAGTACCCGCTGTGCCGCGAGCTCGGGCTGCTGGTTCCGGGAGAGGAAAGTGCGCCGACGGAGGTCCGGGCCAGGCTGACGGTGCTGGAGGAGTGGCTGGCCGGGTACGAGCAGGTCAGCCCAGGCCGAAACGGCGGTTGAACGCCTCGCCGAACGGGCTCACGAGGCGGCGCCGTACGGCCCCGCCCAGGACGGACCGCAACCGCATGCCAGGCGATGGCCGGGTACGCCCGGTGGTGGGCTGCCAGAAGAACGTCACCGACGACGTGGTGCCGTGCCCTTCGACGAGGTGGCCCCAGTAAAGGGGGATGTAGAGCGCCTCACCCGCCCGTACGGTGCACCGCAGCGGCGAGCCCGGCCCTTCCGACACGGTGGAGAAGTCGATGCGGCTGAAGTTGAACCGGTAGGAGTACCACGGGTGGAAGTTCAGGTACCGATGATCCTCCGGCGGGTACAGCAGCACGTCCTTGGCCCCGCTCACCTGGCACAGCAGGGCCTGTTCGCTGCTGTGGTAGTGCAGCGCGGTCACCGTGTCGCGGCCCAGGAAGAACGCCAGCCCCAGCTCCGGCGCCCCACTCAGGCAGTCCGGAACCGACAGGTCCTCCGCCAGCTCCGGCAGCAGATCCAGCAATGGCGCCTGGGCGAGGTAGCAGCGCTCGGCCTCCCCGGGTGAGGTGAGGAGGTCGAGGTAGCGGTCCATGCGCAGGGAGGACTGCACCCAGCTTCCGTAGTAGGAGCCGGACGGGTAGAGCTCGACGGGCACCCGCGTCGCGCCGACCTTCTCGCGGAAGTAGCCGGGGTTCCAGCGGTCCAGGGCGGGCCAGCCGTCAAGGGCGCCTTCGATGAGGACAGGGCGGCGGGCCCGTTCGAGTTCTCGCACGTCACCGATGTCCGCGGCCTGCCGCCGGGTCACCTCGGCCGCGCGGATCGCCGTCCCGGCGGGCCGGCTCGGCAGGCTTTCCTCCGGCCGCTCGCTGATCGTCTGCCTGCCGTCACCGTTCACTGCCCTGGACTCCTTTCGCCGTTGGCCGCGCCGGCGGCCGGCCGTTCGCCTGTCTCCGTGGGCCGCTCCGGACGGCGGGTGCCCGTCGCCCACGACGAGCTCGCCCCAGTTCTCCGTCTGCTCGAATGGCCACGCCGGCGGCGAGGGCGGGCCGGCGCCCGTTTCGAGCCACCGCCCCATCTCGGCCAGCAGCCGCTCGGCGTCCAGCCGCTTCTGGTCCAGCGCGCCCCCGGGCAGCCATGCGCGCAGCCGATCGAGGTGCGCCGCTGCCTCGGACTCGGCGGCGTGGTCGAGAAGGGCCGCCCAGTCCCGGTCGGGGTAGTACATGTCCTTGGCCCGCGCCGCCAGCGCCTCGGCCACGTCCGCGTCGAGGATCTCCTCCCGTACGGCTGCCGCCAGCGTCGCCCTGATGTTGACCATGGGTTCCGACATCGGGCGGTATCCGCCCTGCGCCGGGGCGTGCAGCACCGCCACCTCGTCGTCGTCGGTCAGCAGGCCCAGCCGGTACTGCTCCGCCACCTCGCCCACCGGGATCATGCCGAACGGGGCCAGCTCGGCGGCCCGGAGCGCGCCCATGCTGGCGGCGCCGTACACCCTGATGCCGAGTGAGAGGGCGTAGAGGATCTCCTTGTGCCAGACGGCGGGGACGCGCTCGAAGTACCCGTCCACGATCCCGATCGCGGAGGGACGCTCGCGTGCGGCGCGGTAGACGCTGCCGAGCTCGGCGGGCGGCCGGTAGTCGGCGGGCAGGATGCGCGCGGCCTCCTCGACGGGCAGCGTGGGCCCCAGGAACACCACCGGCGGACGCGGGACGCTCACTCTTCCCATGGCCGCCACCGCAGTCCGGGCACGACCGCCTTGACCACCGGCACGCCCAGCTCTTCGATCGTCAGATCGACCACGACGGCCGAGGTGGCCAGCCGGGCCACCAGCCAGTCCAGGTCTTCGTTGGTCGTCGGGTGGTCGATGTCGGGGGCCTCGGTGAAGTCGCGCATGGGCTGGTCGGCGACCGCGTCGCCGACGGCGCGCCGTTGCTCGGGGTCGAAGTACCAGGTCTGCCGCTCGCGGCCGATGTCGTCGCGCGAGCCCACGATCACCGTCGCGCGGGCCTGCGCCGCTTCGGTGAGGGCGCGGGACAGCGCGATGGCCCGGCGGGGATGGCAGCCGGAGCCCTGTGTCTGGGGCAGGGGGTGGTACCAGGGCGTGTCGGTCTCCACGGCCAGGCAGTTGAAGACGGGCGCCCCGGTCTCCGAGGTCAGGTCCCAGATCAGCACGTCGATCCCGGCCTGGCGGAACCGTTCGAGCAGCGCCTGGCAGCCGCTGTCGGAGATCGACTCCGGCCGCACCATCCGCCGGGCGGCGAACATGTCGCCGGCGTCCTGCGCGGCGACGATGGCGTCACGTTCGACGAGCTCGCACAGGGCGTGGACGGCGGCCTCGATGAGGCTGTTGCCGGAGGCCAGGCCGTTGGAGCCGTTCTGCACGGAGTGGTCGCCGGGCGCGATCGGCACCCGCCAGTCGCAGTGCACCGCCTCGTACGGCACCCAGACCGGCTCGCGTCTCATCAGGTCCCAGCCGCGTGCCCAGCGCATCGCGCGATCGGGGTCGTACCCGCTGCACGGGCAGCGGACGAGCGTCATCGGATCGAGTACGGCCTCGCCGCCGTCGGCCAGCGCGCGGAAGCTGTCGTAGCGGAGCGGCAGGTGGTGGGTCTCGGCGTGCCACAGTTCGAGCGACTCCATGATCGCGGACACCTTGGCGGCCTCGGCGGTGACGCCCTTGCCCTGCGAGACGGTCAGGCTGCGCGAGGCGGGGCGGATCGCGCACCAGACCGGGATCCCGATCCGGTCCATTCCGGTCACGTTCGCCACGCGGGTGATCCCGGCGACGGACATGGCGGGCGACACCCGTTCGAGGGTCGCGGCCGGGCTCACGGCTCGATCCGTGCCGTCACGGTACTCCTTGCGGATCGGCCGCGCCCATTCGGCGGCCCAACGGCCGGATAATTCCGTAACAAAGGAATGAGAAATGAGATTCCCCCTATTGCCGCATCCGGTAGACGGTGTTGTGCGCGCGATCTTTGATCTATGCTGCCGACCGATAACCAAAGAGACAAGTGTGCGATTGGGGATATGAGTGCCCACGCGGACGTTTCATGACATTCCCCCGTCAAATGACGGCAGGTTCGAGGGTCGTCCGAGTGACGTGGCCGTGCTGGGCATACCCGTCGACTCGGGCACCGGCGGCCGGCCGGGCGCGCGCTTCGGCCCGGCGGCCATCCGCGACGCCTCCACCCTCATCGCCGGCAACCTCTACCACGTCGGGCTGGAGACCGAGATCTTCGAGCACCTGAGGATCGTCGACGTGGGCGACGTGCCCGTCACCCCCGGCCAGCACGAGCGCAACCTGGACGCCGCGGAGAAGTGGGTGCGCGAGCTCATGTCCGTGACGGAGCAGGTGGTGGTGCTCGGCGGCGACCACTCGGTGCTCCTGCCGGTGCTGCGGGCCGTGGCCGACAAGCACGGCCCGGTCAGCTTCGTGCACTGGGACGCGCACGCCGACACCTGGGACGGCGGCCCGGAACGCCTGCTCACCCACGCCACGGCGGTCCGGCGGGTCATCGAGGAAGGGCTGACCAACCAGGTGTTCCAGCTCGGGCTGCGCGGCTACGGCCCGTCCAGGGAGACCTTCGCCTGGGCCGGGGAGAACGGCGTCGAGCACTGGACCATGATGGACGTCGAGGAGACCGGGCTCACCGACATCATCCAGCAGGTGATCTCCACGATCACCGGCAAGGTCTACATCTCCATCGACATCGACGTGCTGGACCCCTCGTACGCGCCCGGCACCGGCACCCCCGAGCCCGGCGGCCTGACCAGCAGGGAACTGCTCGCCGGCATCCGCGACCTGGTGCTCAACACCGACGTCGTCGGCATGGACGTCGTGGAGGTCGCGCCGCCGTACGACCACGCCGACATCACGGCGCTGGTGGCCAACCGCTGCGTGCTGGAGTTCCTGGCGGGAACGGCCCGGCGCAAGACCGCCGGCTAGCCGGACCGGGCGGCGTACTCGGCGCACAGCCGCGCGTAGCTGCCGCCCCGGGAGATCAGCTCCTCGTGGGAGCCGTGCTCGACCAGGACCCCGTCGTCCAGCACGAGCACGCGGTCGGCGGTCTGCGCCGTCTCCAGCCGGTGGGTGATCAGCAGGACGGTCCGCCTGCCCCGCTCGGCGCGCAGCCGCTGGATCAGCGCGGCCTCGGCCTGGACGTCGAGCGCCGCGGTCGGCTCGTCCAGCACCCAGACGGGCGCGTCGCGGTAGAGGACCCGCGCCAGCGCCAGCCGCTGCCACTGCCCGCCGGACAGGTCGCGCGCGCCGGGAAACATCCGGCCGACCAGGTTGTCCGCTCCCTGAGGCAGTCGCGCGACCAGCCCGTCCAGCCCACCGGCCCGCAGCGCGAAGTCCAGCCGCTCATGGTCAAGCGGCCGATCCGCCCGCCCGAGACGGACCGATTCGGCCACCGTGAACTCGTAGCGCCCGTACTCCTGGTAGAGCACGCCGATCAGCTCCCGCAGCCGGGCCGGGTCCAGCCCAGCCAGATCGGCCCCATCCACCAGGATGCGCCCATTGACCGGCCCGAGCAGCCCGAGCAGGAGCTTGACCAGCGTGGACTTGCCCGCCCCGTTCCGTCCCACCAGCACGGTGAACTCGCCGGGCCGGAGCGTGAACGACACCTCGCGCAGCACCGGCGACCCGCCCGCGTAGGCGTACCCGACGCCCTGGAACTCGACCTCCGGCACGTGCTCCACGACCACGGGCGCGGCCTCGGAAGGCGGATCGGCCGGCCGGGCCGGCCCGTACGCCAGCGCGACGAAATCGGTGAGGTAGGCGGCGTGCTCCTCGATGTCCACCGCGATGGTGAACAGGTCCACCGTGCTGCTCACCAGGGTGTTGAAGGCGGTGAAGACCAGGAACAGCTCGGCCACCGTCAGCGCCCCCGACTGCGCCTGACCGGCGGCGAGGTAGTAGGCCACCACCAGGCACACGGCGCTCAGCACCCCCGCGACCAGCCCGCGCGCCACGCTGTGGCGGCTCGCCGCGACGACCGCCCGCAGCGCGCGGCGGCTGATGTCGTCGTGCATCCGCGTGAACGGCGCCGCCAGCCCGTAGCTGCGCACGTCCTTGGCCAGGTCGTAGCGGACGAGCAACTCGGTGAGGTAGTCGCGGCGGCGCTCCAGCTCGGTGGTGCCCCGGCGCGCGAGATAGATGGCCCTGGCCTCCAGCCGCCGCTGCACCAGCAACGGCACGCCGGCCAGCAGGGCCAGCCCGATGAGCCGGAAGTCCAGAACGGCCAGCACGCCCACCATGCCGGCCAGCGAGACGATCTGGCCGCAGAACTCGATGAGGATCCCGGCGATGGCCGCCGGCCGCCAGGTCACGCCGTCGTGTGCCCGTGCGACGGCGTCGTACCATGCCGGATCGTCGAAGCGCTCCAGCGGCGCGAAGCCCGTGACCCGCAGCAGCCGCTGCTCGGCGGTGATGCCGACCAGCTCGGTCAGCTCCTCGCGGCGCACGGACAGCAGCGCGGCGAGCGCCACCCGCGCCGCGGTCAGCCCGCCGAGCACGAGGATCCACGTCGTCGCCCGGCCGTCGTCGCCCTGCGAGAACGCCTCGACGATCTCGCGCACGATGAGCAGGAGTGCCGCGGGCAGCGTGGACACGGCCGTGGACAGCAGCATGACGAGGACCAGGAGCCTGGGTGAGGCCTCGAAGCAGAGCCGGATCGCCACCCTGGCCGCGCCGGCCCCGCCCTCTTTCCCGGGCCGGCGGGTTGAGGTCACCTCCGACCGGACTCCACGTCGAGCAACCGGGAGGCCGGGTGCGGGAGGAGCTCGTGCCAGCTCTCCTGCCGGTCGGGCAGCAGGAACTCCACCTGCCGGACCCGCAGCGGCACCCGCAGCCAGCGCCGCTGGGCCCAGCCGGTGGCCAGTTCCTCCCAGCCGGGCACGCGCGGGTAGTGGTGCGGGCGCAGCGAGGCGAAGCAGACCGCCTCACGCGCGGACTGGTAGCGGTACTCGACGGCTCCGCGCAGGTACGGCGAGAGGTTCTCGTCCACGGCCCGCGTCGCCAGCGCGTGCAGCACGACCACGTCGCCCGGCCCCAGGTCCGGGGCCCGCCACCAGTCGCCCTCGTCCGGCCCGACCTCGGCCTCGACGCCTCCGGTGTCCAGCACGGTCAGCGGGCGTACCCCTGGCACGGAGCGCTCCCGCAGCACGCGCAGCGCGCCGCCGTCGGCGGGGAACGGGGTGAACGGCACCCAGGCGGTCAGCACGTCCGGGGTGCCCTGGACGTAGGTGTGCTCCTGGTGCGGCGGCACCCAGAAGCCGGGGTGCACCAGGCTGACCTGGCGCCGCGTGTGGTTCAGCAGGTGCTTGCCGAGGACGGCCCGCATCACCCGGATGACCTCGGGCGCGTGCGCGAGTTCGTGCATCAGCTCGACCCGCTGCAGGTCCTGGTACATGCGCCACCAGCGGGGGCTGCCGTCGCGGCGGTTGGCCGCCGGACGCGGCTCGGCGTCGTTCCCGTCGTCGGCCAGCCACTCGTGGCGGCGGAGCACCTCGGTGAACCGGGCGCGCAGCTCGGCCAGGCGCGCCTCCGGCAGCAGGCCCCTGAACAGGAGCATGCCGTGCTCCCGCAGGCGCCGCCTGAGCGCGTCGGGATCGCCGGCGATCGGGGTGGAGTCCTCGGCGACCACTGTGACGCCGTCGTTCTGCAGGCTCATCATGCTCCCCAGGCGTTTCGCGGATGAATGCTCACTCGTAGTGGTTGAACACCACGGCGTCCTGCAGCCACGCGCTCCGCGCCCGCCAGAACGCCATGCCGTCCTTCCAGGTCGGGTTGACCTCGGCGCGGAACATCCGCGCCCGGCGGCGACGGAACTCCGCGATCGCGCCCTCCACGAGCGCGGACCCGATGCCGCGGCGGCGGCTCTCCTGCCGGACGTAGAACTCGCGGACGGAGCCGACGCGGAAGTCGTTGACCGACTGGGTCTGGATCTCCCCGGTCAGGAACCCCTCCAGCTCGTGCCCGCTGTCGGCCACCAGGCAGAACGACAGCTCGTCGGTGAGCGCGGCCCGGAGCAGATCCCTGGTGCCCTCAAGCGGGTCGCGGGTGAACGCCTCCACCTCCGACACCTCGGGCCGCGCGGGTACGGCCACGCCCGGCCCCCAGCGGTCGTAGGAGAGCAGGGGCACATGCTCACCGGCGTTCATGCCCCACAGCAGCAGCACCTCTTCGACGTCCTGCTCGGTGATCAGACGGACCTCGTACGGCACGTGCCCTCCCTGAAGGCGCGGACGGGACGGCGCGGTGGTCACTCCGCCCCGCCTTCTGACAGGGCGCCGACCGGGTGGCCGACGTACTCGGCGGCCACCTCGACGGCCAGCGCCTCGACCTCGCCGCGTACCTCTGCTTCCAGCAGGACCGACGGCTCGGCGCGCAGCCACGACGCGGCCAGCAGCAGCCACAACATCGGGCGGGCCGTGCCGGTGGTGTTCGTGGTGCCCCGGTGCCACAGGCGCACGTCGCGCACCAGCACGTCGCCGGCGCGCATGGCGACGCGCTCGGGTGGCCGGGCCGGCCGCCGTTCCTCCAGGAGTTCCTCGCGTACGCACAGCGAGCCGGGACGGTAGACGTCCTGGGAGGCCAGTTCGTGGGTGCCGGGCCAGACCTCGATGCTGCCGTTGTCCGCGCCGGTGCCGACCAGGGCGATGTTGACGGCCAGCATGAACGGCGGGTGGGCCACGCTCCCCGGCCACAGCGGCTCCCAGTCGGCGTGGACCGGCTGCGGCCGGAAGCCGGGCAGCACGGTGTGGCCGTGGTAGCTGAGCACGCGGGGCGCGGTCAGCGGCCCGCGGCACAGGGCGAGCACGGCCGGATGACCGAGGAACGCCGCCACGTGCCCGTCGACGCCGCCGGGGGGACGGTGCCGCATGTGGCCGTCGTCGTAGGCCATGAGGGCGTCGTGGTGGTCCACCAGCAGGGGGACCTCGGCGAGCATGCGCGCACCGACCTCACGGGCCCGGCCGGCCAGGCCGGTGCCGGTGAGCAGCACGGCGCCGTCGGCGGCGAGTGCCCCGGTCGCGCCGGGCAGCCACGTGGCCTGATCGGGCGAGACGTCGAAGGACCGCACGGACGGGGACGGTGCCATAGGACCTCCGGTTCCGGAGACGGGCAGGATGTTATCAATGGGTTTGCCGGGCATGTCAATGATCTCCATCCGGGGGCGGGGCGGCGTCCCAGTGGCGTTCGGCCGGGCTGTCGCCGCCGGCCGCGCGGGCGTGTGCGAGCAGCTGGTCCGGCCAGTCGTCGTCCCAGAGCATGGGGTGCTGTGACCGGTACGCGGCGGCGGCCTCGATCTTGCGCCGCCAGTCGTCGTCCGTCAGGGGCTCGGCGGCCGCCGGGCGGTGACGTGGTTGTTCGAGTGCGTAGGGCAGGTCCTCGTACCAGCGGGCCCGCGGCCCGTCCGCGACCTCCCGCAGGGCCGTCGCGCAGCCCTGTGCCGTCAGCACGTGGTCGAGGTGACCGCCGATCGCCGCGGGCGCGTGCACCTCGTCCGGCGCCAGCCGGGAGATCCATGCGCCCAGTTCGGCGGCGACGGCCTCGGCCAGTGCGAGGTCGTCAGGGCCCGGCGGCGAGAAGAGGTCGTCCCCGGCCGCGCAGCGGGGTGAGCCGCCGGGTCCGCGCCGGTAGAGCGCCTCCAGGAAGTCCAGGTGCACCGGCTCGGCGCCCAGGACCGCGCAGGCCCGCAGGTCCTCGTCACGGCGCAGCCGCATGCCGGCGGCGGCCGATTCGCCGATCGCCGGGCAGGCTTCACGCCACCAGGTGTGGTACTGCTCCGCGTACGGCGGCATCGGGTCGCCCGCGCACCCGGCGAACACCGTCACCACCACGACCCGCGCCCCTCGGGAGGTCAGCGCGGCGATCGTGCCGCCGCGGGACAGCACGGCGTCGTCGAGATGCGCCGACACGACGAGCGCCGTGCGGCTCATCGGACCGCCTCCGCCAGCCGCGCCCGGAGCAGGCGGTAGCGGCTCTCCCAGGTCAGCTCGCGCCCCCGGCCCAGCGCCCGCCTCCTCAGCTCGGCCCGCAGGGCGGGCTCGCGGAGCAGGCGTCCGAGCTGCCGGGCGAGATCGCCCGGCCGCCGGTAGTCGAAGTAGCGCACCGCGTCCCGTCCCACCTCGGGCACTCCCCCGCGCGCGCTCGCCAGGCAGGCCAGCCCGCTGGCCAGGCCCTCGGTCAGGACGAGAGGGCTGGCGTCCTCACACAGCGAGGGCACACAGAGCACGTCGGCCGCGCGGTACACCTCTCCGATGACGGCCCGGTCCACGAACGGCGAGAACTCCACCCGGTCGCCCAGCAAGGACGCGCGGTGCTTCACCTGCCGCTCGTACCGGTCCGGCGCGGAGGACGCGTGCAGTTCGGCGTTGCCCACCATCCGCAGCCGGAATCGCGCACCGGCGCGTGCCAGCTCCACGCTGGCGTTGATCAGCGCCATCGGTCCCTTCTCCGGGGCGAGCCGGCCGGTGAAGAGCACGACCGGCGCCTCCCCCGGCGGCTGCGGGCCGGGGTGGAACCTGGCCGGGTCGTGCCCGTTGAGCACCACCGCGACCGCTGACAGTGGCAGGCCGGTCCCGTCGAGGAAGCGCTCGGCCACGAACCGGCTCACGCACACCACCAGGTCCGCCTCGGCCACCACGCGCGCCCGCTCGGCCGCCGGGAACGAGCGGAACATGTCGGCGTGCAGGTAGAGGCAGATCCGCGCGCGCGGCCGGATCCGCCGCAGCTCCGGGACGGCGGCGACCGCGTTGTGCAGCACGACCGGTCCGTCGAAGCCGGCCGGCAGCGCCTCCAGAGCGGGCTGGAAGAACGCGGCGTAGTGGGCGCGGCGCTCGCCCCGCCCGGCCGACTCGTCGTCCTCCCGCCGGGCGTGCTCGTCCAGCGTCTCGCCGGGGCTGTCGTAGACGAGCAGCCGTTCCTCCCGCGACCTGTGCTCCCCCGCGCGGTCGGCGACGATCACCGTGTCGCCGCCGTGCCGGGTGTGCTCACGGGTGAGGTCGGCGGCGACCGTGCCGAGCGAGCCGCCGCTGGCCGGTGAGTAGACCTCGCCGGGCGGGAGCACGTGTGCCCAGGTCTCGCCCATCACCGATCCCTGGCCACGAGGGCGAGCTGGGAGCTGATGGCCACCAGGCGCTCGTTGTTGATCATCAGGGGCGCCGACAGCAGGTCGCGCAGGATCCGGGCCACGGAGTAGGGGCCGTCCTCGGAGTAGCCGGCCATGCCGCACGCCCGCATGGCCGCCAGTGCGACGTCCACGGCGACCTGTGACGTGGCCAGCTTGAGGGCGTTGACCCTGAGCGTGAAGGCGACGGTCGGCTCCGCGGCTCCGGTCATGACGTCCTGTGTGTCCCTGGCCGCGGCGTCGAGCTGCGCCTCCAGGCCAGCCAGCCGCCAGCGCATCTCGGCCAGGCTTGAGCTCGGCGGTCCCGCGCTCTCCCCGCGTGCCCTCGCATAACGCACGGCCCGGTCGGCGGCCTCGGACGCCAGGCCGTACCAGACTCCGGCCCACAGCACGTGGGACAGCGGGGTCATGACGCGGGCGACGAGGTCGCCGAACGGCACCGGCAGGATCCGCCACTCCTCGAACTCGGCGCTGACCCGCAGCGCCGGGCTGCACGTCCCGCGCATGCCGAGAGGGTTCCAGCCGCCCAGGACCTCCAGCCGCGTACGCGCGGAGTCGGCGAGCACGGCGACCTGGTCGCTGGGCGGTGAGTCCGGACCCCGGCGGGCGCTGACGAGCAGGGCGTCGGCCTCGACGCCGTAGGAGACGGTGGTGGCGCGCTTGTCCAGGCGGGCGCCGGAGCCGTCGCGTTCGACCGCGCAGGAGCTGGTGCGCAGCGCGCCGCCGATGCCCGCCTCGCTGGTGGCCGAGGCGATGAGGAGCTGGTCGCGTACGACCATGGTCACGGCTTCGCGCAGTTCCGGCGCTCCTTCGCCGACGAGCAGGCAGGCGAGCTGCACCTGGTGCATCGCCCAGATCATGGCGGTGGCGCCGCAGCCGCGCGCCAGGGCCGCGGCCATGCCGGCGAGCGCGGGCACGTCCGCGCCGAGGCCCCCGCGTTCCACCGGGGCGGCGGCGGCGAGCAGGCCGTGCGCGCGCAGGGCCGACAGCGCCTCCTTGGGGAAACGCGCGTCCCTGTCGACCGTGGAAGCGTGCTCGGCCAGCACCCCGCCGGCCAGCTCCCGGCAGGTCCGCTGCGGATCTCCGGTCATGGGCGGTCGTCTCCCCGCGTCAGGCCCATGACCGCGTCCGTGATGACGGCCAGCGACCGGAACGTCGCCCGGGTGAGCAGCTCGTCGGGGAACTCGACCCGGAACTCGTCCTCCACCGCGACCATGACGCCCACCATCGCGAGCGACTCCATCCCCAGCTCCCATAGGTCGGCCTCGGCGTCCACGGACTCGATGACGCCGGGCAGCAGGTCCTTTCTGACCAGCAGGTCGCGCACGCGGCTCTCCACGTGAGTGCGCTCGTCACCGTGTACGGCTCTCGCAGGCACCGCGTTCATCCTCTCGGTCCGGTCTGCACAGCAGTCGCGAAGGACACCCCGGCCGGGCGGCCGGCGTCCAGTCCCACGGGCCCCATCTCCCCGGAGATGCGGGCGAGGACGGCCCCGGTGGAGCTGAGCACGTCCCACTCGGCGGGGTCGAGCAGCCCCCAGCGCAGCATCGCCCCCACGATCAGCGGGTCGTGCGGCACCCACACCCCCTCGTTCTCGATCTCCGCCCAGTAGTGCAGGACGGAGAACGGCGGCGAGATGATCACGCCCTGGGCGAGGCGGATCGGCAGGCCGCGGCGACGGCCCTCGCGCACCAGGAAGAGCGAGCCGCCCGTGCAGTCCGCGATGCCGGTGCGCTCGACGAAGTCCAGGTCGAGCCCGACCGTCATGGGCAGGCGCACGAACCTGACGCGGCCGAACTCCTCCAGCAGCTCCGCGGCGCGCGGCTCCGGCTTGGGCCAGGCGGCGGGCAGGTCGAAGTGGGCGACCGCCGAGCCTTCCGGGCACGGGGTCCAGCCGGTCGGCAGCAGGACGTGGAAGTCGCAGTCCTGGTCCTCGCCGGGTTCGTGGGCGCACTCCGGCACGTACTCGATTTCGGCGCGCGCGGCCGTACCGGAGCGCAGGCCTTTCGCCCACGAGGGCGGGCCGAACGTCCACAGGGAGCGGACACCCAGGTCGAGTGAGACGTTGAGCAGGTCGAAGTGGTCGAAGCCGTCCGGGCCGCCGAGCCCGGCGGCGAGCATGGCCCGCAGCACGTCGGAGGGCAGGCCGTAGTCGCGCTCGGCCGAGCTCCACGGCACCTCCGGGTTCCGGGCATCGTCCGGGATCAGCCGCAGCGAGCGCAGCGTCCCGTCGGGCACGCTCACGCGGTCGCCTCCCCTCGGGGTGGGGCGATGCCGGTCAGCGTGCCCACGTCGGCCGGGCGGATCTCGCCGAACGCCGACTCGACCAGCAGCCGCTCGATGCCGGACAGCACGTCACGCAGGGCGCCGGCGTCCAGGTAGCGGGCGTCGGCGTGCAGGGTCAGCCGGAGCATCTCGGGGGTGTCCTCGGCGTACAGCGCGAACTTCTCCTGCTCCACCGCGGGCTCCGGCCGGATGAGGCTGTCGCGCAGCGCCTGCAGCACGGCCGCCTCGTCGACCGAGCCGACCAGCCGGCGCTCCGGACGGGTCTCCTCGCGCATGTCGTTGAACACACACGACAGGTCGAGCCGGACGCCGCGTTCCTCCTCCGTCTCCTGGATGATCCGGCGTAGCTCCCGCTTGTCGTACAGGCCGTTGCGGTAGGCGCGGAGCGAGGCGGTCCAGGCTCGGGTGACGACGTCGCCGAAACTCTCCCCGCGCAGGTCCAGCGTGACGAGCGCGCCCTGGATCATGCAGGCGACCGCGCGCCGCTCCGGCTCCTGGGTGCGGTTGGCGCAGATGAGCTGGACCGCGCAGACCGGCATCCCGGTGTACGCGCCGAGCACCAGCCCCGTCGCCCCGAGCAGGATCGCCGTCCCGCTGACGTCGTACCGCCTCGCCTGGAGGTTCAGGGCGAGGTCGGCGGCCCTGGAGAAGAGGACCGCCGCGTGGTAGGAAGGCGGGCCCGGCTCACCTTCTGCGGGGAACATCGTGGGCGGGACCGTGGCCAGCCTGGCGCGCCAGTGGTCCAGCGCGCCCGCGAGCCGCCGGCCGCCCTCGTCGGAGCGTTCGTAGGCGGCCTGCTCCAGCGGCTGCCGGGCGGTGGGCGGCGCGGGCCGTACCAGACCTTTGGCGCGGGCCTCGACCATCGCGGCCAGGTCGGCGACGAGATTGCGCATGCCGCCGCCGTCGGCCGCGGTGTGCGCGATGCTCAGCAGAACGGCCAGCGGCTCGCCCGCGCGGTGAAAGACCGTGGGACGTAACGGCAGCTCAGCGGAGAGGTCCCACGGCAACCGCTCCACCACCTGGCGGCGCCCGGCCAGCGCCGCCCACAGCCCGTCGCCGTCGGGGCCGAGGTCGGCCAGGTCCACGGGCAGCCGGCCCGCGCTCGTGACCGTCTGCGTCAGCCGGCCGGCGGCGTCCTCGGTCAGGAAGGTGCGGAGCGACTCGTGCCGGCACATCAGCGCGCCCAGCTCGTCCAGCACGTCCTCGACGGTGAGCCCGGCCGGCACCTCCACCTCGCCGGAGGGGTTGAAGAACGCCTCGCTCGGGTCCTTGGCGGTGATGTCCAGCCACATGGAGACCTGTCCGCAGGTGGCGGGTCCCGAACCGGTGCTCTGCCCGGTGAACTCGGCCGATCGTCGTTCCACTACTGCCCCCTTGCCTGCGAGCGGGAGTGCGGCGGGCCCTCCGCCTGGTCGTCGAGGCGCTCCCGCACGTCGTGGGCGAAGTCGATCCAGATCTCCGCGCACTGCAGTGCCAGGTCGGCCACGATGGGCGCCAGGTGTGAGGGGACCGCGTCGAGCAGGTTCGGCTGCATGTCCTTGGCCGTCACGTGAATGTGCATCCAGCGGAGCAGGTGCCTGCCCGCCTCGGACAGCCGCAGCGACGGGTCGCGCTGAATGGACTGCAGCCGCATGACCACATCGGTGGTCCGGTGCTCCGGGCGGCGGCGTTTGGGGGTGCGCGCGGCCACGGGGCCGGCGTCGGCGTGCCGTTCCGCGGTCTGTGCGGCCAGGGGGTCCTCGCCGCGCCGGATCCGCTGGCGTACGGCGTGCGCGGTGCCGACCGACACCGCCGCGTCCTGCGCGATCTTCCGCAGGGAGGCGTCGGGGTTGGCGGCGATCACCATGGCCGCGCGCACCCGGCCCTCCTCGGCGTTCAGCGGACGGCGGCGGCCGTCCTTGCCGACGCGGGCGTTCAACTGTGGAAAATCCACGGTCGAGCACTGCCGCAGTCCGCTCACGGTCTTCGCCGACAGCCCCGTGACCTCGGCGATCGACCGGTCGGACATGCCTGGATGGGATTCGATGATGCGGAGCGCCGCCGCGCGCCGGTCCTGCAGCGACAGCGGCAGGCCGTGGGTGGCGTTGGCCCGCACCGCCGCCAGGAAGACCGCTTCCTCGCTCCCCTCGAAGAACCGTGCGTCGATCATCTGCCGGCCGTTGAGGATGGCGGCACCGAGGCGGTGCATCCCGTCGATCACGCGCATGGTCTCGCGGTGGACGAGGATGGGGGGAAGTCCGGTCTCCACGGCGGCCAGCCGGCGGACGTGGTCCTCATCCACTCCGAGGAGACGTGGCGAGTCCCCCCTTTTCAGGAGCTTGATGTGCAGCGCATATACCTGGCGCGTGTCGTCGTTGTCGCGTTCCGATTCAACTCCCACGATACTCCCGGTGTGTGAGACGGCCACCGGTGCTAGCCCACGACAGTGTGGACGACGGCTTGCAAGGGCCATATAAGAGCACACAAGATCGCACTCAGTCCATAACCCCAACTGTGGTCGATCCGTTTCCCGGGAATTCCCGCATATTGCTCCATATTTGAACTACCGCTATCTGTCATTATTAGTGACGGATAGTAATTCCGGACTGTTTGACGTGATCGCCGGGTTCGTTGCTAACCTGTGACCCTTGCGAAGATCACGCACTCCGGGGGGCTGGTGAGCGCTGTGCTGGACGCCTCGGCCGTCTATCGCTCGGCCGACGTGTGCGTCATCGGCAGCGGTCCCGGCGGGGCCGTCACGGCCCACCTCCTGGCCCGGCGCGGCCTGCGGGTGCTGCTGCTGGAAGCGGGCGACCGGGTCGGTCCCGGCGCGACGCTCGAAGCACTCGAACCCGGATGGGAACCCGCGCTCGCCCGCCTGGGACGAGGCCGACCGGCCCTCGTCGGGCGGCCCTGGTCGGCGAAGGCCCTCGGCGGCGGGATGGGCCTGTTCGCCGGCATCGGATTCCGGCTGCGACACGTCGACTTCGACGCCCGCGAGCACGTCGCCGACGACGCCCTCGACCCCCGCTGGCCCATCGCCTACGCCGACCTGCGCGAGCACTACGACGAGATGGAACGCCTGCTCGGCGTCGCCAGAACCCACGGCGCCGACCCGCTCGAACCCGACGGCGCACCCGCCTCGCTGCCGCCGCACGCCTACAGCCCGCCCGGCCGCCTGCTCGCCGGCGCCGGCCGCCACCTGGGCCTGCGCCCTTTCCCGACGCCCCTGCTCATCAACTCCACCGAGTACGCCGGCCGCCCCGCCTGCCACGGCTGCGGCCCCTGCAACGAGCACGCCTGCCCCACCGGCGCCAAGGCGGACGTGGTCTCCACCCTGCTGGACCCGGCCGTCGAGGAGAACTCGCTCGTGGTGGCGACGGGCGGCCGGGCGCTGCGCGTCCACGCCTCCGCCTGCGACCGGGTCAGCTCGGTCGAATGGCTCGACCAGCGCGCCAAGGTCCGGCACACGACGCGGGCGAGGTGCGTGGTGCTGGCCGCGAACGCCGTACAGTCCTCGGCCCTTCTCCTGCGCTCGCCCTCACGCTGGTCACCGGCGGGCCTGGGCAACCGCCACGACGTCGTGGGGCGCGGTCTCTGCTTCAAGGTCAGCGGGTACGCCGCCGGCACCGTAGCCACGCGGAGCGCCCAAAGCAGCGGCGGCCCGTTCTCGACCGTGTCCTTCTCCGACCACTACCTCGACGACGCCTGCCCGAAAGGCCTGGGCGGCATCATGTACGAGGCCAGCCCGGCCGAACGCGCGCCCCGCGACGGAAAGCTGCCGCTGCGCGTGCACTACCTCGCCGCCGACCAGCCGATGTGGCGCAACCGGGTACGCCTGTCCAACAAGAAGAACGGACTCGGCACACCCCAGCTGATGATGGAGTACACGACACATCCCCTGGACGCGGCCCGGCTCCGCTACCTCGCGGAAAAGGCGAAGAAACTCCTCGCGCAGGCCGGCGCCGCCGACATCACGCTCGAAGAGTCCGGCTACGAACGCGGCAGCCGCCATCTGCACGGCGGCTGCCGGGCGGGCGACGACCCCCGGACCTCCGTGGTCGACGCCGACGGCCGGATCCACGACCAGGACAACGTCTACGTGGTGGACGGCGGGTTCTTCCCCTATCCCGGCGGGGTGAATCCGACCTTCACCATCTTGGCGAACGCCTCCCGGATCGCTCGCCGGATCGCCCGGGACCTCGCGACGGCCACCATCTGATTCGAGGGAGAACCCATGGCCAGAACAGCTGCCACGTCCATCGCCCCGGACGGGCGGGCGAGCGCGCTGGCGCTGCCCGGCTCGGGACCGGCCTTCGAGCGGGCCTCCGGCACGCGGGTGTGGGACACGCAGGGCCGCTGCCACGTGGACCTGTCGTCGTGCAGCGGCGCCGCGCCGCTCGGCGCCGGGTACCGGCCGGTGGTGGACGCGGCGGTCGCGGAGATGCACCGCGCGGGCATCCTGCCGGAGGCCACCTCGCCGCTGCGCGAGGAGGGGGCCCGCCGGATCGTCGAGATCTTCCCGTGCGCCCAAGCGGTCGAGTTCTTCCGTACGGGGTCCTGCGCGACGACCGCCGCCGTCCGCCTGGCCCGGCTGCACACCGGCGCGCGTACCGTGCTCACCTCCGGCTATCACGGGTGGCACGACTGGCAGTTGCAGTACCGACCCGCGATGGGGCTGGCCGACCGCGATCCCGACACCGCCGACTTCGGCTACGACCTGGACCTTCTCGAACGGCTGGCGCGCCGGCGCGGCGACCTGGCCGCGGTGATCGTGACGCCCGAGGTGAACGTCTTCCCGGACGAGTTCGCCCGCGAGGTCGAGCGGATCGCCCGCGCCCACGGCGGCCTGGTCATCGTGGACGAGGTGATGACCGGCTTCCGCTACGCCTGGGGCGGCTACCACGCCGCCGCGGGGCTGAATCCCGATCTGATCACGCTGAGCAAGGGCCTGGCCAACGGGTTCGCGCTCTCCGCCGTCGCCGGGGACGCCGCGGTCATGGAGGCGGCCCGCCGTACCCACCTCGGCAACACCTATCAGCGGGAGACCACGCCCTTCGCGGCGGCGCTGGCGACCCTGGACGCGAGTGCCGGCGGGGCCGCGGTCGAGGCGATGCGGGCGGCGGGCGAGCGGCTCATGCGCGGGCTGGACGGCCTGTTCGACGAGGCGTCCGTGGCGGCGTGGGCACGTTCTTGGCCGACCATGTTCGACGTCGTCTTCGCCGATCCGGACCTGGGGCGGCAGTTCTTCGCGGCGCTGCGGGAGAGCGGTTACCCGATGGCGTACGGCCAGCGGTTCATGCCCTCGGCGGCGCTGACGGACGACGACATCGCGGGCTTCCTGGACGCGGCCGCCCGCGCGCTCCCCCACGGTGGCCCGGGGGGACGGGGAGACGGCACGGAGGCGGCCGTCGGCTACGCCGGCGAGCACTTCGCCGCCACCCGCGAGACGGTCGAGCGCTGGTGGCGCTCCGGGGCTTGATCGCGCATACCCGCGACCCCCGTTAGGGTTCCGCTGTGGATGAGGAGCAGAACGTACGCGACCTGGCGGCGGCGACCGGCCTGGACCCGAGGCGCACCGGCGAGGTGCTGACCGCGCTCGGCGAGGGCCCGTGGTGGGCACTTCCCGATCTGGTGCGACGGACCGCCGTCTCCAGGCGCTCGATCGAGGCGATGCTCCGCGAGGTGGGCCCGGAACGCTCCGGCGACCGCTACCGCCTGTCCCCCGAGCGCGTGCGCGCCCTGCTCTGCACCGGTCACGCTCCGGTTGTCGCCGCCGGGCCCGTCGACCATCTCCTGCCCGGCCACGCGGACCTGGTCGAGCGGATGGGGAAGCTGATCGCGGGGGCGCCGCGGGCGAGCCAGGCTCTCGACCACGTCTCCGCCACCCCGGAGACCGTGGTGCGGCGGGCGCTGCTGCTCGGGGCGCGGTCCTGGCCGCCGGGGGCGCGCGTGCTGTGCGTCGGCGACCACGACCTGACCTCGCTCGCCATCGCGTCCCTCCACCCCGAGGTGGAGATCGCGGTGGCCGACATCGACGAGCGCATCCTGGCCTACATCGACCGGTGCGCCGCCGAACTCGGGCTGTCGGTGCGCACTCGCTGGGCCGACCTGCGGCTGGGCCTGCCCTCCTCCCTCCACGGCTACGCCGACGTGACCGTGACCGACCCGCCCTACACCCCGGAGGGCATCGGGCTGTTCGTCGCGCGGTGCGTGGAGGGGCTCCGGGATCCGGAGCAGGGGCGGGTGATGCTGGCGTACGGGGCCAGCGAGCGTACGCCGATGCTCGCGCTGAAGGTACAGACCTCCCTGCACGACCTCAACATGGCCTACGAGGCCATGTATCCCGATCTCAATCGCTATTTCGGGGCGGAGGCCATCGGGTCGGCCGCCGACCTCTACATCCTGCGCCCCACCACGAAGACCAAGCCCGCCGTGGCCGCCCGGGTGGAGCGGTTCGCCGCCGCCATCTACACGCACGGGCCGCAGTCGGTGGAGAGCAAGGCCGGCTCCGGGGACGAGCGCTTGCTCAAGCAGGCCACCGAGTTCGCGCCCGAACTGCTGGTGGGCGACTGGCCCGCCGGGTTCCTGCCGCAGACGCCGCGGGTGCGCCTGGCCACGTGGCTGGCCAAGCCGTACGCCGCCGCGCCCGAGCGGGTGGCCGTCGCCGTGCCCGCCGGCCTGGAGACGGCGCTGCCCCGCCTGCTGCTCGCGGCGAGGGCGGGCCACGTCCGCGCCTTCCCCGCCGAGCCTCCGGGGGACGTGAAGGAGACCGCCGCGCTGCTGTCGCCGGTCTACACGATCACCGTCCAGGACGCCGCCATCGACGCGGTACGGCGTCCGCCCGCCGACGACCCGGCCGAGCTGTTGCTGCGCCGGCTCCTGGACCGGGCCCACGGCAAACTCATCAACACGTGGCGGGAAGGGCTGATCCGCGCCCATGACGGGCTGACCAAGCGGCAGGCCCGCGACCTCGTCCTGCGGATCGCTCCCTGGGCCGACGAGGTCACCGCGCTTGAGCTCCCGCTGCACCGCCTGGCTGAGCTGGGCGAAGCCGTACGCACGACACTGCGCGAGGCGACGGGGGCGACCTGACCAACCCGCGCGACTACGCTGTCAGGGCGGCGCTCACTGAGGTGGGCCAGTGCTCCGGCATCGGGCCGTGGGCGTGTTGGAGGGCGAGCAGCAGGCGGTCCAGGCCGACGCCGAGGCAGGCGGTGTGGGCGGGCGTACCGTCGGCGGTCCGGATGCCGAACGCCGCTCCGAAGTGCTCCTTGTGGTAGTTGACCGAGACCACCGCCTGACGGACGTCCGGCGCGACGTCGGCCGCGAGCTCCCACTTGAGCCCGTCGGCCTGTTGCGCGGCGGCGAGCAGCTTGCCCGTCCGCCCCCAGAACGGGTCGTTCGCCAGACCGGCCTCCGGCCGCACGCCCAGGGACTCCAGCCAGCCGGTGAGCCGGTCGAGGCGGTCGTCGCGCCAGGTCAGGCACTGCTCGGGGGTACCCAGCAGGACGGTCTCGAACATGCGGAAGGATCTGAGGCGGCCGCGCTCGGTCGTGGCCTCCTGGCGGAAGCAGTCGGCGACCACGGTGAGTTCTTCCGGCCCGTCGAGGGTGCGCCCCTCGTAGCGGGGATAGACGTGGTAGCAGGCCGCCGGTGTCAGCACCAGGTCCGTGGCCGCGCCGCCCTGGCTGACCGTGCCGAGCAGATGCGGGAAGGACGCGGCGTAACCCGCCCGCTCCGCCACCGAGGCGGCGAGGACGGGCGGTGCCCGCAGGTGACACAGCGGCTCCCCGGCGCACAACCGGCGCAGGGCGTGAACCACGGTCGCGACCATTTCGTCGGCAGCCCCGTCGAGGAGGGTCACCCCGGGCGCCGGGGTCGGTTCCGCGTTCACGGACCGGCCAGCGCGGTGCCGCAGACCACGATGGGGAACTCCGTGCCGTCTCCGTCCTCCTCCGGCTGGCCGCTCTCCTCGGCGGCCAGGCCGTACAGGAAGGCCGTGGCGCCGCGCAGCCCGCCGTACCCGCGACACTGAACGGAGTCCGGCCCGAACACCTCGGCCAGCAGGTCGCGCAGCCCGGCCGGGGTGAACCTCCACCGGTCGGCCATGAGCGCGTCGTCCACCGGGTCGGTACGGCTGATCCCCGGCACCGTCACCAGCAGGCTGCCTCCGGGTACGAGGCTGCGCCGCACGTTGACCAGGGCCGCGCGGGGATCCCGTACGTACTGGAGTGTCTGGATGAGCAGAACGCAGCGATAGCGCGCGGCGGGCAGGGACTCGTGCCCGGCCAGGTCGGCGATCAGCGTGGCGTCCTCGTTGTCCGGGTCGATGTCCACGACGTCGGTCTGTGCGGTTTCGCCGGCGAACCGCCGGGCGTAGACGTTCTCACCGACCTCCAGGAGCGGCGGGCGGATCAGGTGGGCCCCGGCCGACAGGAAGGCGTCGATGTACCGGCGGTCGATGGGGGTGCCGCGGTCGTAGCCGAAGCAGTCGCTGAAGGGCTCGGCCCTGGCCAGGACGCCCCATGACGACGGCCCGAGGTCACCCATCCCGCACTCCCCCCGGTCACGATCACGCAGGGAGCAGCATCGCATTCACCCGCGAAAACGGGCAAGAAATGCGCCGGTTCAGGCGATGAGCAGGCGGAGGCCGAGATCCGCCGCGTCGAGGCCGGCGACGTCGCCGTTGCGCTCGGCCCACCGGCCGGAGTCGAGGTCCTCGCCGAGACTCCGCACCGCCCGCCGCTCGACCTCCGGCCCGACCTTCGTCCACACCGACATCGCCCGGCGCACACGATCTTCCAGGTACGCCCCCGGCCGCCGCCAGTACGCCTCGAAGAGGCCGTCGGCGCAGTCCCACGGGATGGGCACCGGCTCGGCGCGGGCGTCGATCGCCCCGGCCATCCCGGCGAGCGGGGGAAACTCCGCGAGGACGGCGGCGAACTCGGGCAGGTAGTCGCGGGTGAGCCAGAACCGGTCCTGCCAGCCGGGCTCGTCGGTGTCGAACGTCAGCACCACCACGCGACGGGCCACCCGCCGCATCTCGCGCAGCCCCGCGATCGGGTCGCCCCAGTGGTGAACGGTGGAGACGGCCATCGCGACGTCGAAGGACCGGTCCTCGAACGGCAGGCTCTCCGCGGCGGCGGCCACGCACGGCGCCGACCCGGCGGGCCGCTGGCTCCGCATGACCGCCGACGGCTCCGCCGCCGTCACCTCCCGATCGGCGGGCTCGTACGAGCCGGTGCCGGCCCCGACGTTCAGGACCGTGCGCGCGTCGCCGAGCGCGTCCCAGATCTGCGCGGCGATCCTTGGCTCGGTACGCCGGGTCGCGGTGTACGCGCCGCCGATCTCGTCGTACAGCCGTGCGCCGAGCACCTCCAGTTGTTCCGCCGGTGTCACGTTCAGCCCCTTCGCCCGCGCCTCAAGCTCCCTGTCGATGGCCGCCACCATGGCGTCGGCGCGGTCACGTCGCTCCAGCAGCAGGCCGCGCAGCCGGCGCAGGTGCGCGACCGCGTCGGTGGACGGGTCGCCGACCAGTTCCGCGACCTCGCGCAGCCCGAAGCCCAGCCGCCGGTAGGCCAGCACCTCCCGCAGCCGCTCCACGTCGCCCGCCGAATAGGCCCGGTACCCGGCCGAGGTCCGCGCCGACGGCCGGACCAGCCCGATCTCGTCGTAGTGGTGCAGTGTGCGGACGCTCACACCGGCCAGCCCGGCCACGTGTCCCACGGTCCAGTGATCCTCCACGGCCCCGACTATGCCGCCTGACGCCACGTGAGGGTCAACCGGTCATCATGGGTGTGAATTCGGGCAGGGTGAGGGCCGAATGGGCCGGTCGTCCCTCAGCCGGGGGGATGGCGCTGAGCTTGCGGAGCCTGTCGTTGCGCTGCTCCAGGGCCTCCGCGGTGGTCGGGAAGAGGGTGGTGCCGCCCTCGCCGACCAGCCCCTGGTTCACGGTCACGAACTCGCGGGTGCCGTCTTCGTAGGCGGCGAAGCCCCCGGCGTGGTCCCGGTCCGCCAGCGAACCGGCCAGCATGTACGCGCCGACGAGCGCCAGGCTGGTGCCCTGCCCGCTGAGGAACGAGGGCGCGTACGCGGCGTCGCCCACCAGCGCGACCCGGCCGCTGGACCAGCGGGGCATCCGGATCTGGCTGACCGCGTCGAAGAACACGTCGTCCGCCTCGCGCATGGCGGCCAGCATGCCCGGAACCTCCCAGCCGGCGTCGGCGAAGACCGAGGCGACCAGGTCCCGCTGCGCCTCCGGGTCGGGGAACGCGTCGAACGGCGGTACCGGTTGTGCGAAGTTCAGGAAGGCGT
This sequence comes from Nonomuraea endophytica, assembly GCF_014203235.1. Taxonomy (GTDB): domain Bacteria; phylum Actinomycetota; class Actinomycetes; order Streptosporangiales; family Streptosporangiaceae; genus Nonomuraea; species Nonomuraea endophytica. The sequence continues at coordinate 305,450 of NZ_JACHIN010000002.1, forward strand.
GCACCTCGTCGTCGTCCCCCACGGCGTAGAGGGCCGCCGCCCTGCCCGGGGTGTTCCACATCACGGTCTCGTGGGAGAGCCCGAACGTGTTGGGCATGGTGAACACGGCGAAGCAGTAACCGAGATACCGGTGGAACTGCTCCTCCGGCCCGAACAACATCTCTCGGGTGCGCGAGTGCGTGCCCTCAGCGCCGATCACCATGTCGAACGTACGGCTGCCGCCCCCGTGGAAGGTGACGTCGACCCCGCGGCCTGACTGGTCGAGCGTGTCGATGGAGTCGTCGAACAGGAACTCCACGTCGTCACGGACCGCCGTGTAGAGCGCGTTGTTCAGGTCCCCGCGCCGCACCTCCAGGTCCCGCCCCGCGACACCGCCGCTGACGGCGTGCGGATGGATCGAGGCCACCTGGCCGCCGTCCCCGTCGAGGAAGGTCAGCCGGCGCAGGTCGATGTGCGCCTCCCGCAGCCGCGGCAGGATCCCCATCCTCCGGACGACCTCCAGCGCGGTGCCGCGCACGTCGATGGGGTAGCCGCCGGCGCGGAGCGTGCCCGCCTTCTCCACCACCGTGACCGCGTGTCCGTGGCGGTTCAGCCAGAACGCGAGGGCGGGCCCGGCGATGCTCGCCCCCGAGATCAGAATCTTGCGCCTCGGCGTCATTCCTTGACTCCTTTGCTCATGGTACGGACGACAAGCAGCGACAGCGCCGTGACGACGCCGGCGATGACGAAGCCGGTGATGTAGGCCGATTCGGCCGGGACACTCGACCAGGGGGCGGTCCCGGCGGTGAGGAAGGCGCCGCTGACCTGCGCGCCCGCGGCGAAGCCGATCACCCGGGTCACCAGGACCAGGCTGGTGGCGGTGCCGGTGTTGCCGTGATCGACGGAGGTGGCGGTCTTGACGACCATGGCCGTAATGCAGACACCACTGGCCAGGGCGACCAGCGCCTTGGCGACGACGAGGTGCCAGACCTCGCTGTGCAGGAACGCCAGGGTGAGCAGCGTCGCCGCCATGACGCCGACTCCGGCGGTGACCACGGCGGTCGAGCCGAAACGCCGCGCCGCGAACCCGCCCAGCGGCCCGCTGATCGCCGCCGCGATGGCTCCGGGCAGCAGGTACCGCCCGATGTCGGTGGAGCTGGCCGCGAAGCCGTATCCGTCGGCGGACAGCGAGAACAGCTGCGGAACGAGGAACATCGACACCGCGGTGCCCACGCAGACCGCGAAGGTTACGCGGTGGGCCGCTGACGGCACCGATTCGGTCAGCGAAAGGTCGGTGTTCGGCCTGGGTCGTATCAACGCGGCGTTGCCTGGGCGGTATCTGGGTTTGGGTTGTGGGCGGGGGTCGCCAGATCGGTACCACCCGGGACAACACAGAAGGAGACAGCATGACGATCATGCGGGCGGCGGCACGGTTGACGTCCATCGGGCTGGTCGGTGTCGCCATCGGCGTGCTGCCGGCACTGCCCACGCTCGCCGAGGCGCAGAAGCCGGCGGCGGCAGCGTGCAACCCGGCCAGGCTGGTGGCGAAGGCCAAGAAGGCCGGCAAGCAGGTCACCATGAAGAAGGCGAGGAGGCTGTGCGCGCTCATGGACGGCGGAGTCAAGTCGCAGGCACCGACGCCCGCGACCAAGCCGGGTTCCGTCCCGGTCACGGACCTGCTGAACGGCCTGATCAAGCAGCGCTGACCCTAAACCCTCAGTGATCGGCGGTCACCAGCTCAGCGCCTTCGGCCGCCCCGGCGATGCAGGCGGCCGGTTGCCCAGGATCCGTACGCCCAGCGGAACCAACGCCACGCACAGCAGAGCGGCGGCCAGCACGTCGGGGATCGAGGCGCTCTTCAGCACGCCCATCCAGGTGCCTCCGGCCAGAAGCAGCATCAAGGCGCGGGCCGTACCGAGGAGGCCGGATCGCCAGGCGGCGACGGCCAGCAGGAGCGAGCCCGCGTACTGGCCGACCGAGGCCCAGACCGGCACCAGCCACGGTCCGTAGGAGATGTCGACGTACTCCTTCATGATCGCGTTCGTGGCCTGGTCCAGCCCGATGACCTCGGTGAGCTGGAAGGCGGTCTGGTCGGCACCGGCGAAGTACAGGCGGGCGAAGAGCCCGGCGGCCAGCAGCGTGGCGCCCCAGAAGGCGAGGCCGCCGCCCACCCGCTGGGCCAGGGCGATGAAGGCGGGGAACATCAGCAGCGCCCCCAGCGTGAAGACCGCGTAGGCGAGGGCGAACAGGGCGGGTTCGGCGGTGTAGCCCAGGAGCTGGCCGTAGGCGGCGAACGGCTGTGCTTCGGCCCATAGCTGCTGCTGAGGCGTGAGTGCGGTGACCGTGCTCAGGTGGCGGAGCAGGAAGCCGGCGCACAGGACCGCCGGCCCCACGACGAGCGTCACCCCGCCGATCCACCGCCCGGGAAAGTCTGCGTTCATGGCACGCAGTCTGGCGACGGCGTGCCGGGCCGCTCATCCGCCGATCGTCAACCGCCACCCCTGCCGAAAGTCAGGTCCGGGCGGTAACAAGCCGATCTTGCCGGACATTGACACGATCATGAAGACGTTAAGCAGATCAGTGCTGGCCGCCCTCCTGGCGGCCGCGATCGGCGTCACCCCGGCCGCGGCGGCGCGGGCGCCGGCCCCGCGGGCGAACGCGGTGACCCTGATCACCGGCGACCGGGTCGTGCTCGCCGGGCAGGGCCACCGGGTGGAACCGGGCCCCGGCAGGCAGGTCGGCTTCATGAAGCAGGTGCGCGGGGGCCACCTGTACGTGATCCCCTCCGACGCGATGCCACTGGTCACCCAGGGTGTGCTGGACCGCCGGCTGTTCGACGTCACCCAACTGCTGGCCTGGCGGTACGGCGACGCCGACACCCCCGACATCCCCATCATCGAGCAGGGCTTCACCGCCCCGCTGGGCTCCGCACAGGTACGGCGGCTGCCCACCCTGGGCATGAACGCGGCCCGTGTTCCCAAGGCCGAGGCCGCCCAGGCCTGGCGGCAGCTCACCGCAGCTCGCACGCTGGCGGCGGGCCGTACCAAAGTGTGGCTGGACGGCCGCAGGCCGTTCACGCTGGACGAGAGCGTCAAGCAGATCGGCGCGCCCCAGGCGTGGCAGCAGGGCATGACGGGCAAGGGCGTCACCGTCGCGGTGCTCGACTCCGGTTACGACGCCGAGCACCCGGCCTTCAAGGACGCGGTCGTGCAGGAGCGGAACTTCAGCGACGAACCCGACATGCGCGACGACCTCGGCCACGGCACCCACGTCTCCTCGATCGTGCTCGGCCGGGGCGAGAAGTACCGGGGCGTGGCGCCCGAGGCGAGCCTGGCCATGGGCAAGGTGGGCGGGCGAAAGGGGCCGACCGACTCGGCCATCCTCGCCGGCATGGAGTGGGCGGCGGTCGAGGTCAAGGCCAAGGTCGTCAACATGAGCTTCGGCGCTCCCGACGGCCCCGAACTGGACCCGCTGGAGCAGGCGGTCAACACGCTGTCGGAGCGGACCGGCACGCTGTTCGTCGCGGGGGCCGGAAACGATGCGCCCAAGGGCAAGGTGATCAGTCCGGGCAGCGCCGAGGCGGCGCTCACCGTGGGCGCGGTCGACAGGCAGGGCCGGATGGCCGACTTCTCCAGCCCGGGGCCGAGGGTGAGCGACCACGCGATCAAACCCGACGTGACCGCACCCGGCGTGGAGATCGTGGCCGCAGCTCCCGGCGGCGGCCATCGGCCGATGAGCGGCACGTCGATGGCCACCCCGCACGTGGCGGGCGCCGCGGCGATCCTGGCCCAGCGCCATCCGGACTGGACGGGCGCGCAGCTCAAGGCCGCGCTGACCGGCAGCGCCGCCGCCGTCCCCGGCGCGACGCTCTATCAGCAGGGAGCGGGCACGATCGATCTGGTACGCGCGCTGCGCCAGCAGGTCGTCCCCCGTCAGGCGAACCTGTGGGCGAGCTTCCCCTGGGACGACGCCGGCGGGCGGACCGCGACCAGGACGATCACCTACGCCAACTCCGGCGACACCCCGCTCACCCTCGACCTGTCGGCCGACGGCGAGGTGCTGAAGCTGCCGTCCGGCCAGGTCACGGTCCCGGCCCGGGGCGAGGCGTCGGTCACGCTCACCATCGACGCCGCCGGGAAGGCCGCGGGCGACCACCCGGGAACGGTCACCGCCAGGTCGGGCGAGACGGTCATCCGCACCCTGGCCGGCGCGTACGTCGAGCCGGAGTCCTACGACGCGATCATCACCATCATCGGCAAGCAGGGCCTGCCCACCGACCCCTTCTTCAGTGAGATCTACGACCCCAGGACCGGAACCGTTCACGTTCCGGCCTACCGGGACGGCGTGGCCAGGGTCCGGCTGCCGGAAGGCGACTGGAATCTCTACGCGTTCCTCTGGCAGCGGGTCGAGGGCAAGACGGTCCGGACGCTCGCCGACAGCCCGCTGAAGGTGGACGGCGGCGACCAGCGGGTCACCGTGGACACGCGCCGGGCCAAGCCGGTGAAGATCAGCATCGACGATCCGGATGCCCGGCTCCAGGACACGTTCGCGCTCGGGCTGGACCACGGCAAGTGGAACGCCTGGGGATTCATGGGCGGCGTGGACGTCAACTCCGAGCTCTTCGTCGTTCCGGCCCCGTCGCCCGGCCTGATCTACACCCTGGCGACCACCTGGAACAGCAAGGACGCCTACACGCTGGTGGACCGGCGCAGCGGCGGCCTGCCCGAGGACCCCACGTATCACGCCAAGCGAAAGGACCTGGCCAAGATCACCGCCACCTACCGCGCCGCCGCGGCGCAGGCCACGGGCAGGCCGCTGGTCGGACTGCACGGCTTCGGCCTGGACGCGCCGGCCGGCGAGATCGCCCTGCCCGGCACTCTTACCCACTACCTCACGCCCGGGGTGAAGTACGACAGCGGGTTCGAGGTCGGCACGTCGCTCATGTCCGACGGGGGGAGGGTCATGAAGCGCGGGCACACCAGTGAGGTGTGGAACACCGCGGTCACCGGGCCGTCGTTCCTGTCGCCGGGCGGCAGCCGTACCGGGGACGGCTTGAGCTTCTCCGCGCTGGGGATGTTCGCCGACGGCGGCGCGGACAGAACGGGCACGGACCTCGCCGCCACCGGCGTCGCCACGCTCGCCAAGGGCGGTCAGGTGCTGGCCAGGGCCGATCTCGCCAACTGCGACGTCTACCAGCCGGAGGGCTGCGAACTGCGCGCGGACCTGCCCGCCGGGCCGGGCCGCTACACGCTGACCGCGTCGATGAGCAGGGACGTCCCGCACTCCACGCTGTCCACCGGGGTGGAGTCGCTGTGGTCGTTCCGCTCGGCGACCACGGCCGGGGAGCGGCCGCTGCCGCTCATGGCGGTCCGCTACAGCCCGGAGGGGCTGGACCCGTCCAACCGCGCCAAGGCCGGCGGAGTGACCCGGCTGCCTCTGCGGGTCGAGCGCAACCCCGGTTCGGCGCCGGCGAAGGTGGTGTCGGTCCGGCTGGAGACGTCCGCCGACGACGGCGCGAACTGGCGTCCGGTCCCGGTCGTCCGCGTCGGACGGGACTGGCGCGCGGTGCTGACGAACCCGAGCGCGCCCGGGTTCGTCTCCCTTCGCGCGGCCGTGACCGACAGCGCGGGCGACACGGTGACGCAGACCATCCTGCGGGCGTACGCCGTCGGCTGAGAAGTAGGCCTGAGGATGTGCTGTGCGCAGCCCGGACTCCAACCTAGAGTGATCATCTGATCGCTCTAGGTATCCGAGGAGTAGTTGCATGTTCCACAAGATCACCGTTTCGGCGGCGGCCGCGCTCATCACCCTGAGCTGCGTGAGCGCCGGCGCGTCAGCACAGGCCGCCGCCGCCCCCTCCAGCGAGGCCCTGCGGCGCGCCGCCGACCAGTGCGCGGCCGGCGAGATCTGCTTCTGGCGCGATCGAGACTACCGGGGCACACCCTGGCGGTGGATGCCCTCCAACGGTTACCGGGACATGCCCGGCTACCTGCACGACCACGTCTATTCCTTCTACGCGAACGTGCGCGGCTGCTTCGTCGACTACGACCCTCGCGAGTTCCGCAAGGTGAACATCGGCGACTACGCCATGGCCTACGACACCAGCTTCGGCTCCAGGATCGACGCCGTCGCCGTGCACAGCGCCTGCTGAACCAGCTCCGGCCCTTCCCCTTTTCTTGGGGAAGGGCCGGTTTTCGTCGTGATCAGGTCCCGGTGCCGCCGTAGCTGATCTCGTTGCCCTCCGCGTCCCGGTAGATCACCTTGACCACGCCGCCGCCGAACGTCTCGCGCTCCGCGGGCTCGATGCCCCGCCCGGCGAGCGCGGCCACCCGCTCGTCCAGGTCCTCGACGTACGAGAACACCAGCGCGTGCCCCGCCCGTTTCGGGTCCTGCACGATGTAGACGTAGCGGTGCTCGGCCACCTCCCACACCGCCTCGATCTCGTTCGGCAGGAACGACGGCTCAGCGCCGAAGAACCGCTCGTACCACGGCAGCGCCGTCGCGTAGTCGGTGACGGGGATTCCGGCGAAGAGGTCCAGCGCCATGATGCCTCCGCGGGTAGTCGACAGGTCGCCGGTACTGACCCCGGCAGCTTCGCAAACTCATCGGTGACAGCACTGGCATCCTGCTCAGGCGGGGAGGGAGGCGAGCCAGCCGGTGAGGATGCGGTTGACCTCGTCGCCGCACTCCTGCTGGACCCAGTGGCCGCAGCCGTCGAGGATGTGTGAGCCGAGCAGGCCGGGCAGCGTGGCGGGGTACGCCCGGATCGCCTCGCTGAGCCATGTGGTGGAGGCGTCCAGGGCTCCGCCGATGAACAGGGACGGCTGCGGGATGGGCCGGCCGGAGTAGGCGGCGAGGTCTTCCCAGTCGCGGTCCATGTTGCGGTAGCGGTTGAGGGCCCCGGTCAGGCCGGTCCGCTCGAACTCCGCGGCGTACAGGTCGAGGTCGTCCTCGCCGAGCCAGGACGGCAGCCGGTCCACCGGAAAACGATCACGCAGTCGTCCTCCGGGGCTGACGAAGTGCGGGTCGCGTGCGGGCATGGTGCCGGCGGACAGGGCGGCGTAGATGCCCGCCAGCCAGCCTCGGACATCTGGTTCGATCTCCGCTTCGGCCCTGCCGGGTTCCTGGAAGTAGGACACGTAGAACTCGTCGTCGCCGCCCATCCCGGCGAAGACCTCGCTGGGCCGCGGGCCGCCGGGCGGCGTATAGGGAACGCTCAGCAGGGCGACGGCGCGGAAGACGTCCGGGCGGGTGAGGGCGGAGGCCGCGGCGATGCTCGCGCCCCAGTCGTGCCCGACGATCACCGCGCTGTCCGCGCCGAGCGCCTCCACGACGGCGACGTTGTCCTCGACCAGTTCGAGCATCCGGTACGCGGACGCCTCCGCCGGTTTGGAGGAGCGCCCGTAGCCGCGAACGTCGACGGCCACGGCGCGGTATCCGGCCGCGGCCAGAGCGGTCAGCTGATGGCGCCAGGAGTACCAGAACTCCGGGAATCCGTGCACCAGAAGCACCAGCGGGCCGGCGCCGTGCTCCACGAGATGCGTCCTGCCCGCCGGAGAGGTGACCAGCCGGTGTGTGAACATGCGTTCTCCGTTCCTGTGGATACGCAGCATGAAACCTCGGCGGAGGACATCGCAAATGGCTTTGCCACTTCGGCAAAGAGCGCCGTTCGTTTGGATCACCCAAGGAGTCCGGCGGAATTTGTGGGTCGGTCTGTGCCGCTGCCCATGCCTCGCCGGTCAGGATGGCCCGGTCCGTATGAAGGCGTGAGGTGGAGCAGAAGCGTGATGACGAATGGCGGCAAGTCTCCTGGTGCCGGGGACGCAGTGCTGGTTGCGGACGGCTGGCTGCTCGGCGCGGCCTCGCTCGCCGCTGACGCGGCCGAGCGTGCCGGAGTGACGATCGAGCCGGCCTCCTCGCAGGCCGACTGCGAGGCCGCGAGCCGGCTCTTCGATCATGTCTGGAACCAGCAGGAGAGCAGCCTGCTCACCCCGGGCGCGTTGATCGCGCTCGCTCACAGCGGCAACTACGTCGCCGTGGTGCGGGCCGGTGACCGGGTGGTGGGCGCGGCGGCGGGCTTCTTCGGGCCGCCGTGGGCGCGTACGTTGCACAGTCATCTCGCGGGCGTCCTGCCCGAGCTGCGCGGGCGCGGGGCGGGGAACGCCCTGAAACTGCACCAGCGGCACTGGGCGCTGAGCATGGGAGCCACGAACATCACCTGGACGTTCGACCCCCTCGTGGCCCGCAACGCCTACCTCAACGTGCACCGCCTGGGCGCCCGCATCGACCATTACTTCGAGAACTTCTACGGCGCCATGGGCGACACGCTCAACGGGCACGACGACTCGGACCGGGCGCTGGCGAACTGGAACCTGCTGCGTCCATATCCGCACCCGCAGGCCGGTCTGGACAGGGAGCCGCACTACCTGCTCCGCCGGGACGGCGACCGCCCGCTCCTGGAGAGCCCCGGCTCGGCAGCCGAACTGCTCGCGCTGCAGATCCCGGCGGACATCGAGACCCTGCGGCACACGAACCCGCCCGCCGCCAGCGCGTGGCGGGCCGGTCTGCGCAAGGCGATGACGTGGGCGCTCTCCGACGGCTGGGCTGTCGTGGACGTCCGCCGGGACGGCTGCTACCTGCTGGAACGCCCGGTGGCGGGCTCCGGCGGGTAAAGATGCAGCTGGAGCTGCAGCGTGAACCTCGCGGCCGGGTCGTCGAGCGAGAACTCCCCGATCTCCGACATCCGCTTGAGCCGGTACCGGAAGGTGTTCTGGTGGACGTGGGTCGCCACGGAGGCGGCCATCACGTCGCCGTGGGCGTCCAGCCAGGCGCGCAACGTCTCCACCATGAACGTCGAGTCCCGGGTCTCGTCATAGGCGAGCAGCCGGGCGTAGGCGCCGAACGGCCCGCGCTTCGAGCTCGCGGCGAGGTCGCGCAGCTCCATGAGGAGGGCCTCCACCTCGACGTCGGAGGCGCGGGCCACCCGGTCGGCCCACGGCGCCGATGACGGCTCGGGCGGACGCCGTCCCAGCACCCGCAGCGCGCGGTCCGCGTCCGCCCGGGACAGCTCCAGCTCGGCGGCCTCGTGCACGACCCTGCCGATGCCGATGACGGCGCCCTCGGCGCCGCGTCCGATGAAGCTCCGGCAGGTGAGTTCGAGGCTGACCTCGGTGTCCTCGCGCCGGGACGGCACGAGCGCGTAGACGGTGTCGTCGAGCAGCGCCACGGCGGTGTCGGCCCAGGTCCCGGCCAGGTGGACCTGGAAGGAGACCGCGAGCCGCTGCAGCTTGGTGACGTGTGCCGCGGCCCCGGTGTACGCGCCGTCGGCCGGTTCGTTCAGCGTCAGCGCGACCACGATCAGCGACTGCCCGGCCAGGCGCAGCCGGTCGAGCGCGGAACGGGCCTCGGGCCCGCCGGTGAGAGCGGTGGCCACGAGGTCGGTCCGCAGCCGCCTGGCGCCGTCCGCGCCGGCCCGGAGCTGCAGCATGTGCAGGGCCACTAGCCGGGAGGCGTCGAGCAGCAGGTCGTCCTTCTCGGTGGTGAGCGGCTTGTCGACGACGCCCCAGATCGAGCCCAGGATCTCGTCACCGGCGCGGACGGCGACCGCGACCCGGCCCCGGGTGACACGTCCGTCGGGGAGGTCGAGCGGCGGCAGGAACACCGGGCGCACGGACTCGCGGATCGCGCGCAGCGCCCCGCGTTCCTCGTCGAAGGCCCAGTAGGGCTCGGGAGTGCGGCGACCCAGGATCACCTCGACGCGGATCGGGTCGGTCTCCCCCTGGTGGTCGGAGTAGGCCAGCACCACCGAGTTGCGGTCCTCGATGGTGACGTGGGCGCCGATGAGATCGCTGATGGCGCCGGCCATGCCGAACAGATCGCCGACCTCGCGCCCGCCCAGGTCGCGGACCTTCGGGTGCGGGGGCGACTGCAGGGCCGTCCCGAGCACCGCGATCACCTGCTGCCAGGACACTCCGGCCGGCAGGCCGAGCACGACCATGCCCTCGTCGGGAAGCAGGTCGTCGACGGCCAGCTCGCGTTCGCCCGGCTGCCTGATGAGCACCGCGGCGGCGGCGTGCAGGCAGGCCAGCCGTACCAGCGAGCGGACGTCGTCGGGCGCGGTGACGCCGACGCCGAGCACGATCGCGCCCACGGGGATCGGCGGCGGGTCGTCCGCGTCATGGACGACGACGCCGCCGACGGGCGCCAGGTAGCGGGGCGTGCCCGCGAGGGTGGCGAGCAGCATCGGTCCCAGGTGCTGAAGGACCCTGCCCAGGGTCGGCCCTCGGCCGGCGGGCTCACCGTGGGAGGACCGCCCGTCGTCGGTGGGATTCGGTGTGGTTCCCACTGTTCACCTGCCTGTCGATCCCGGAGTGGTCCGCCCATGGTAGGCACGTCGACCAGCGCGGATCTCGGTGGAAACGACGAGAGCGGCCCGGCTGATTCGTGCGCCTGACCCAGGGCCGGTCAGTGGGGACAGCCGTAGCGTGCCCGCATCAAGGCCGCGGCCTCGACGTGGTGCGCCGCCTCCAGGCCGGCGATGGTGCCCAGGCGGTCGCCCGGCGAGCGGTTCTGGCCGATCTTCAGCTTCACCTCCAGCCGGTCGATCGGCATCTCGAACGCCTGCAGCTCTCCCAGGAGCTCATCGGTCCGGCGCCGCGCCCAGCCGTCGGGCCGCCACCTGTCCAGCCCGTCGGTACGCGCCCCTTCGTGCGCCTTGACCAGCGCCATCAGGTGCCGCTTGACCAGCTTCGGATCGTCGAGCGGCCGGGCGGTGCCGGCGGCCTCGACCGCGCCGAAGTTGTAGGTGGGCAGGCCCTGGTCGGCGTACCAGGCCGGGCTCACGTACGCGACGGGCCCGGTAAAGGCGACACGCAGTGCGGTGCCGTGGCGGAGCGCGCCGGCCACGGGGTCGGCGGCCGAGACGTGCCCGACCAGAGTGCCGTTCGGGCCCTGGTCCCGGCGGAGCTCCACCGGCACGAACGACAGCCGGACGTCCGGGTCGAGGGCGATGACGACCGCGAACGGCCAGCGCTCCATCAGGTCGTGCGCCTGCCCGGTGTCGGCCTTGAAGTCGGGGTTCACGTACACCGGGCACCGGTCCTGTTGCGGGCCGCCGGGATGACCAGCGGCGTCCCGGTCTCGGGGTCGTCGATGATCGAGCAGGGAAGCTGGTAGACCTTCTCGATCAGCTCCGGGGTGACGATCTCCTTGGGCGATCCGCCGGCCACCACCGACCCGTCGCGCATGGCGATCAGGTGGGTGGCGTACCTCGCGGCGAGGTTGAGCTCGTGCAGCACCACCACGATCGTGCGCTCCCCGCTCTCCTGCAGCTCGGCGCAGAGGTCCAGCACCTCGACCTGGTGGGTGATGTCGAGGTAGGTGGTCGGCTCGTCGAGCAGCAGCAGCGGGGTCTCCTGGGCGAGCGCCATGGCCAGCCACACGCGCTGGCGCTGCCCGCCGGAGAGCTCGTCGACGTAGCGGGTCGCGAGATCGCCGGTGTTGGTCCGTTCGAGCGCGTTGGTCACGGCCACGTCGTCGTCGGCCGACCACTGCCGCAGGAACTTCTGGTGCGGAAAGCGCCCGCGGGCCACGAGGTCGGCCACGGTGATGCCGTCGGGGGCGATCGAGGTCTGCGGGAGGAGGCCGAGCCGGCGCGCGACCTCCTTCGACGGGTACTTCGCGATGTCCTCCCCATCGAGTACGACGCTGCCGCGCTCCGGTGGCAGGAGCCGCGCGAGCGCGCGCAGCAGGGTGGACTTCCCGCAGGCGTTCGGGCCGACGATCATCGTGAGCGAACCGTCGGGGATGTCGATCGACAGGTTCTCGGCGACGACGCGCTCGCCGTACCTCAGAGACAGGTTGTGCGCGCGGAGGCGATTGCCGGGGAGCGCGTCGGCCGCGGGCGGGTTCTCTATCTTCATGGGCACTCCACGTCAGAGTCGGGAGGCGCGGCTCTGCTGGTACAGCAGCCAGGCCAGGTAGGTACCGCCGATACAGAGGGTCGGGATGCCGACCGGCATCTGGGAGTCCGGCCAGACGCGCTGGGCGGCGAGATCGCTCACGATCAGGATCAGTGCCCCCATCAGGGCGGCGGGCACGATGGACACCGAGCCGCCGGTCAGGCGGCGCATGATCTGCGGCGCCGCCAGCGCGACGAACGCGATCGGCCCGGCGGTCGCGACGGCTCCGGCGCACAGCACGGTCCCGATCAGCAGCAACCGCAGCCGGGTCGGCTTGACGCGGACGCCGAGCCCCTGCGCGAGATCGTCGCCCATCTCCAGCAGGCGCATCTGGTTCCCGATCGCGAGCACCGGGACGATCATCACGATGACGGTCAGCCCGATGATCTGGACCTGCTGCCAGTCCGCGCCGTTGAGGCTGCCCACCAGCCAGGTGTACGCGCTCTCGGCGTCCTGCAACCGGGCACGGAGCAGCAGGTAGGAGATGAGGCTGTCGAGCAGCGCGGTGGCGGCGACGCCGACCAGGATCAGGCGGAACCCCTGGATGCCGCGGCGGTTGGCGAGTCCGTAGACGGTGGCGGCGGTGGCGAAGCCGCCGATGAGGGCGCCGGCCATGCCGGAGCCTTCCTGACCGCCGAAGACCAGGACCATGGCCACGGCGCCCGCCGAGGCGCCCATGGTGAAGCCCATGATCTCCGGGCTGCCCAGGGGATTGCGGGTCACCGACTGGAAGATCGCGCCGCTGGCGCCCAGCGCGAGACCGACCAGCCCGGCGGTGAGCAGCCGGGGCAGCCGCAGATCGAAGATCACGAACTCCTGGGCCTCTCCCCGGTTGCCGGTCAGCGTCGCCAGTACCTCACCAGGTGACATCGGGTAGTCGCCGACGCCCAGCTGCACCAGCGCGAAGCCGAGGGCGACCAGCACGACCGCGGCGCTCGCGAGCACGGCGCGCGGACTCCAGAGGACCGACCATCCGCGCCAGGCCAGCCGCGCGGCCGTGTGCGGCGCCGCCTGCGCACGGCGGGCCGTCTTCACGGCGCTCACAGTCCGGCCATCCGGCGCCGGCGGATCAGGTAGACGAACACCGGCGCGCCGACGATGGCGGTGACCAGTGCCGTGGGCAGCTCGCCCGGCCGGGCGATCAGCCGCCCGGCCAGGTCGGCGGCCACCATGAGGATCGGCCCGGCGAGCAGGCAGTAGGGCAGCAGCCAGCGATGGTCGGGGCCGGTGAAGGTGCGGACCATGTGCGGCACGACCAGGCCGACGAACGAGATCGGCCCGGCGGCCGCCGTGGCGGCCCCGCACAGCAGCGTGGTCGCGACGACTCCCAGCAGACGGGTACGCCCCACGTTGGCCCCGAGCCCCTTGGCCGCGTCCTCGCCCAGAGCCAGCGCGTTGAGTGAGGAGACCAGGAACAGCGTCAGCACGATCCCGACGACGATGAACGGCGCCACCTGGATCACCACCGGAGCCGTGCGGCCGGACAACGTTCCGACGCTCCAGGCCCGGAAGCCGTTGAACACCGTGGACGACAGCAGGACGATCGCGGAGATCACGCCGGTGAGCGCCGCGGTGATGGCCGCGCCGGCGAGGGCGAGCCGGGCCGGGCTGGCTCCCGCCGTGCCCGCCGAGCCGAGCGTGTAGACGGCCACGGTCGCGATGCCGGCCCCGATGAGGGCGAACCAGACGTAGCCGGTGAGCGAGGCGACCCCGAGGTGCGCCATCGCGATCACCACGCCCAGCGCGGCGCCGGCGTTGACGCCGAGGAGGCCGGGCTCGGCGAGCGGGTTGCGGCTCAGCGCCTGCATCAGCGCGCCGGCGGTCGCCAGTGCCGCGCCGACCAGGACCGCGAGGATCGTCCGTGGCAACCGTACGCCGCGCACGATGACGTCGGCGTCGGTGCCGCCCGCGGTGAGCGACTGCCAGACGTCCGCGAACGGCACGTTCTCGGCGCCCAGGGACAGGCTCGCCGCCATGAGAAGGAGCAGGATCACGGCCGCGACCCCGAGTCCGAGCGTCAGCCGCCGGTGACCGGCCCGCGCCACCACGGGCGCCGGGAGCGTCCGGGTGCTCAACGGACCCGCTCCAGTTCACACCAGTGGGTGAGGCAGTTGCCCACCCGGTCGCCGCTCTCGCCGTGCTTGACCGCCCTGGCGGATCCCACCAGGCAGTCTTCGCCGACGTCGAGGGCGAGTTCGAGCCATGGGCCGGCCCGCAGCGCGTCGGGGGTGGGAAGCTGTGCCTCGGCCGCGAGCATCACGTCGTACGACTCGTCCTCCTCGACCCGGGCCGGGATCCGGCCGTTGCCGGCCACCTCGATCCACGCCGTCCCGTCGCCGGACATCCCCATCCGCAGCGGGATCGCGCCGGTGGGGGTCTCCACCCGGCCGGACCACTCACCGACCGGCATCGGCGCGTCCGCCTTGGGGGCGTCTTCCGGTCCGATGCGGCTCACCAGGCTTTCGAGGAGGATCTCGCACGCCGTACGGGTGTGGGCGAAGGAGCCGGTGCGGTTGACCACCGCGGCGGCGCTCACCCCCAGCTCAGGCAGTACGGCCAGCGAAGCGCCCACCCCGCACATGTCTCCGGCGTGGGCCAGCACCTCGACCCCGCCGGAGTAACGGACGTTCCATCCCAGCCCGTAGCGCTCGGTGGAGGGTTGCGACTCCCCCAGCCCCGGCGTCCGCACCGCCGCCGCCGAACCCGGAGCGAGCACCGCCGACCCGTACGTGTGCGTCAGCCCGAACCTGGCCAGGTCGGCGGCCGACATCCAGGCCATGCTGGCGGCCGGGTGGCTGGTGGTGATCGTCGGGTAGGGAACATGCCGCTCGGCCGTGTACGGCACCGCCGCGTCTTCCCCTCCGGCACCGGCGCCATAGGCGCCCGTACTCAGCCCCAGCGGTCCGAACAGATACCGGTCCAGCAGCTCGCCCAGGGGATGGCCGGTGGCCGCGACCAGCCACGGCTCCAGCACGCCGTACCCCAGGTTGGCGTACTCGAAGCGGGTGCCGGGCTCGTGGATCAGGACGCCGTACCGGTCGACGGCCCGCTCGATGCCCAGGGGCGCCTCGCCGTAGGCGAAGTCCCAGTACCGTCCGAACCCGGCGGTGTGGGTCAGCGCCTGACGCGCGGTCGGCCGGCCGCGGCGGCCTGGACGCGGCCGGTCGAGCCAGGGCAGCCGGTCGGCCAGCGGCTCGTCGAGGTCGATGAGCCCGCGCTCGGCGAGCATGACGCACAGGGTCGCGACGACGGGCTTGGTGACCGAGGCCAGCAGGTACGGCGTGTCGCCGGTCGCCGGCCGCCCGTTGAGGTCGGCCAGCCCGAAGCCGCGGGCCTCCACCCGGTCACCCTGGGCGATCGCGAGCGAGACCGACGGCAGCCGGTGCTGTGCCATCAGGTCCTCGATCCGGTCGGCGACCTGGTCGAGGCTCGGTATGAGCGTGCTGTCGGTCATCGTTCGTAGCTCCAGGTGTCCACGGTGAACGTGCGGAGAAGGTCCGGATCGGGCGTGGCGCCGATGCCGGGATCGGTGGGGACGAGCACGTGCCCGTCCGGCTCAAGCGTGACGGGGTCGGTGATGTCGGTCTCGTAGAAGCGGTCGGAGGCCGACGTGTCGCCCGGAAGGGTGAAGCCCGGGAGCGCGGCGAGGGCGATGTTGGCCCGCCGGCCGAGGCCGCTCTCCAGCATGCCGCCGCACCACACGGCCACCCCGTGCGCCTGGGCCAGGTCGTGGATCCGCTTGGCCTCCAGGTAGCCGCCGACGCGTCCCGGCTTGACGTTGATGATGCTCGCGGCGCCCATCGAGATCGCCGCCGCGGCCGAGCGGGCCGAGACCACGGACTCGTCCAGGCACAGCGGTGTCGTCAGCATCTCGGCCAGCCGGGCGTGCTGATAGAGGTCGTCGTGGTGCAGGGGCTGCTCGATGAGCAGCAGCCCGAACTCGTCGAGCCGCCGCAGCAGCGGGGCGTCGGCGAGATCGTAGGCCGCGTTGGCGTCCACCTGCAGCGGCAGGTCGTCGCCGAACTCCTTCCTGACCGCCCGGACCGGCTCCACGTCCCAGCCGGGCTGGATCTTGAGCTTGATCCGCCGGTATCCCTCGTCCACGAACCCGCCCACGACGTCCAGCAGCGCCGCCACCGACGGCTGGATGCCGACCGAGACGCCGGCCGGAATCCTCGTCCTGGTGGCGCCGAAGTACTGGGCGAGCGACTCCCCGCGGAGCCGGAGCACGAGGTCGAGAACGGCCAGCTCCAGCGCCGCCTTCGCCATGGGATGGCCGACCACGCCGCGCAGCGCCGGCGCCACCTCCTCCGCCGTGGTGACCTCCGCCGCGAGCAGGCGGGGCAGCAGGAACGAACGCATGACGTCCACGGCGCCGCGGCTGTGCTCGCTGGAGTAGGTCGGCTCCCGCTCCGCCACGCACTCGCCCCAGCCCTCGGCCCCTCCTCCCGCGATCCGGACCAGGACGAGCTCGCGCTCGGTGCTGACGCCGTTCGACGTCTGGAACGGCGCGCGGAGCGGCAGCCGCACGGTGCGTATCTCGACGGACTCGATCATGCGTTCCTCCTGTGTTGTCTGGTGCGGCCGTCAGGAGGAGAAGTTCTCGACCTTGGTGCTCGTGTTCCCGTCGATGGCCGCCTTGATCTGCGGGATGACGTGCTCGATCGCGTACGGCAGGCTCAGCACCGTGCCCCAGTCCATCGACCAGAACGCCGAGTCGACCTTCATCCCGGTCGACCAGAGGGAACGGCCCTCCTTGGTGGACTTCAGCCCGGAGACGACCGGGTTCTTCTTCAGCGCCTCCACCTGACCGCCGTCGGTCGTCCACAGCACGAGATCGGCCGCACCGATCAGGGAGAGCTTCTCCGAGGAGATGTCCGCGCTGTAGGCGGTGCCCACCAGCGCGTCCAGCTCGGGCAGGCTCTTGAAGCCGAGGTTGGTGAAGAACTTGGAGCGCGGGGTGGCGGGACCGATCACCTTGAACGTGTCCCCCCAGCACTCGGCGATCGCCACGGTCAGGCCGGCGAAGCCCGGGTTGGCCGCGACGGCCGCCTTCACCTGGCCGGCGACGCCGTCCACCAGCGTCTTGCCCTTGTCCTCCCGGCCCAGGGCGGTCGCGAGCATCCGGGTCTGCTGCTCCAGCGGCGCGTTCCAGTCGGTGAAGCCCTTGGGCTGCGCCACCACCGGGCAGATCGAGCTGAGCTTGTCGTACTCCTTCTTCGTCATGCCGCCCATGACCCCGGTGATCAGGTCCGGCTTCAGCGCGAGGATCTTCTCGATGGAGTACTCCTCGAAGTCGAGGAAGTCCGGGTTCTTGGGGAAGGCGGCCTTGTTCCACGGGTGCAGCGGCGAGTACCAGTCACCGCTGAACACCCCGACGGCCACGGGCGGCACGCCGAGTGCGACGAGGACGTCGATGTCGGTCTGGCCCAGCGCGACGATCCGCTTGGGGTCCTTGGGAACCGTGGTCTTGCCGTACGCGTGCTCGATCACCCTGTCGACGCTGCCGGTGGCCCCGGCCGGCGACGGCTTGCTGTCCTCCTTCGCGCAGCCCGGCACCGCGAGCGCCATGCCCAGCGCTCCGAGCCCGGTCAAGAAGCCACGCCGTCCGAAACTCTGTCGTCCGAAACTCTTCTGTGAGGTGGCGCGCAGCGCGCTGCCTGCCGTCGGCCTGATCATGCCGGACCACTCCTCCACGTTCTGGAACCTCGTCTGGGGTGCGGCATACC
This sequence comes from Nonomuraea endophytica, assembly GCF_014203235.1. Taxonomy (GTDB): domain Bacteria; phylum Actinomycetota; class Actinomycetes; order Streptosporangiales; family Streptosporangiaceae; genus Nonomuraea; species Nonomuraea endophytica. The sequence continues at coordinate 323,118 of NZ_JACHIN010000002.1, forward strand.
TTAGGTCGGCACATCGCCGCACTTCGTCAGTGATCCCGACGAACTCTGCGCCGCCGATCCGTGCGTACGGCAGACGCCGTTGACAGCTCCCGGGCGCCCGTCGAGCCGGTCCGGCAGGAGGTTCGCCCGTTTTGCCGGAGATCACCAACGCCGGTAGACCAGTTCACCGGCGACCACGGTGGCCTCGACGGGCATGGCAGCCAGTTGCCCGGCTTCCTCTGTCTTGAGGGCGCGGGGGTCCGTCGCCAGGACGACGAGGTCGGCGGGCACGCCGGGGGTCAGCCGGTCGTGCCGCATCGAGGCGCTCAGGGCCTGGTCGATGGAGATCCGCTGCTCGGCGTGCCAGGGCGACTGGCCGCGGTCGGCCCTGGACACGGCCGACGCCATCGAGACCCACGGATCCAGCGGCGCCACCGGCGCGTCCGACCCGAAGAGGACCCGGGCGCCGGCCGACAGGAGCGAGGCCAGCGGGAAGGCCCGCTCGGTACGCCCGTGCCAGTGCCGGTCGGCCACGTCGCGGTCGTCGATGACGTGGCGCGGCTGGACGCTCGCCGCCACCCCGAGCCGGGCGAAGCGCTCCAGGTCGCGCGTGCTCACGAGTTGCGCGTGCTCGATCGTCCCCCGGGCGCCGGTCTTCTCGAACGTGTCGAGGGCGAGCGTGTTGGCGCGATCGCCGATCGCGTGGACGGCGGACGTGATGCCTGCCTCGTGGGCCCGGCCGACCAGGTCACGCAGGTCGTCGGCCCCGACCGCCTGCAGGCCGAAGGCCTCCTCCCCGTCGAGGCCGGGGAACGGGTCGTGGCACCAGGCGGTCCGCGTGTTCAGCGAACCGTCCACCACGATCTTGAACGACCCCATCTCGACCAGGCCCCGGGTGCCGGGCAGTACGTCACCGGTGGCCAGCCCGCGACGGATCGCGTCGTCGAGGTGGTCGGTGTACACCCCGCACGCCACCCGCATCGTCACCCCGGACCGGGCCCGGCGCTCCCAGCTGTCCAGGTTCGGCCGGCGCTCGAACTCGACGATCCCCACGGTTCCGCGCGCGTGCGCCCGGCGCACCGACTCGGCCACGAGCGCGTCGAGGTGCTCGACGGGCAGGTCGTTGATCCTGGCCACGAGCTCGTAGCAGTCCTGCTCAAGGACCAGCCCGTCCGAGCGGAGGGCCGGCGCCCACCGGCGCAGGGCCTCGGTGTTGAGCCAGGCGCAGTGGATGTCGTGGCTGATCAGGACGACCGGGACGGGTCCGGTGCAGGCGTCGAGCAGCTCGGCGGTGGGCAGGTCGGGCCAGGTCCCGTCCTGGAAACCGGTGCCGACCAGCGTGGCGCCCGGGTCCAGCGGCCGTTCGGCCAGCCGCGCGCGGACCAGGGCCGCGCACTCGGCCGCCGACCGGGCCGAAGAGACGTCCAGGCGGCTCTCGCGCAGGGCCCACATGTCGACGTGCACATGGTGGTCCCACAGACCGGGCATCACCACCCGGCCGTCCAGGTCGACGGTCTCACTGTTTGCCCGAACGGTCCCGGTGGGGTGGATGGCGGCGACCCGGTCGTCGTGCAGCACGATGTCCATGAGCTGGTCGGCGAGGCGGGCGCGGGTGAGAGTGAGCGTGGTGGGCTTCGAAATCATGGTCACACTGTCCAGGGCCCGCCTGACGCGGACACCGGGCCATCGCACGGATTTGGCCGCAGCGCATCGTCGCGGTCAACGAAAACCTGCCGCCGCCCCCGCCGCCGTAAGTCCGGCATCACCCCTGCCACCGGAAGTGCGGCATCACCCCCCGCCGCCTCGCTCGGCGGCCGTCGTGCGCTCAGGCGTGATCCGGGGCGGGCGCCAGGTCGCGGTTGAGCCTGCCGTAGATGAACGCGAACGCGGCGGCCAGCGCGCCCGCCCCGGCGGCGACGCCGAAGACCCACTGGTAGCCGTGTTCCCCGGGCAGCGAGGCCAGGATGGCGGCGATCACCGCGCCGGCCGTGCTGCCGCCCGCGATGCGGACCAGCGCGTTGATCCCGGCCGCGACCGCGGTCTGCTCGGGCCGGACGTGTTCGACCGCCATCGTGCCCAGCGCGGCGTAGCTGACGCCCAGCCCGATGCCCATGAGCGAGGTGGCGACCAGGATGTCGGCGGGGCCGGTGTGCGCGAAGACGAGCCAGAGGCCCGCCGCGCCGGCGATCGCGGAGCCCGTCCCGACCAGCGAGGCGGCGGCGAAGCGGCGCATGAGCCGGCCCGCGAACAGCGAGATCACCAGCATGAACAGCGTGCTGGGCAGCAGGTAGAGACCGACCTGCAGGACGCTCGCGCGCAGCGCGGGTCCCTGCACGAAGCCGGAGATGCCGGTCATGCTCATGAAGAAGCCGAACCCGAGCAGCATCGAGGCCACGGTCGCGCCGACGGTGCCGCGGTGGACCAGCATCGCCATCTGCACCAGCGGCTCGCTCACCCGGCGCTCGACCAGCACCCAGACGAAGGCCACCACGGCCGCCAGCGCGAACACGCCGAGCGTCGCCGCCGAGGTCCAGCCCCACGTGCCGCCCTGGCTGATCGCCAGCAGGAGCGCCACCAGCCAGACGATCATCAGTGCGGCGCCGGCCAGGTCGGGACGGCCGCCGCCGGCTGGGGTGGTGTCGCGTACGAGGAAGAAGACGAAGAGCGAGCCGATCACCGACAGTCCGGTCGTCACCCAGAAGAGCATGTGGTAGTCACCGGCGACCAGGCCCGCCAGCAGCATGCCGCCGCCGGCGCCGAATCCCATGGTCGCGCTGAGCACGCCGATGCCGGTGGCGAGCTGCTCGCGTGGAAGTACGTCACGGACCACGCCGATCGCCAGCGGTACCAGGGCGGCGACGAAGCCCTGGAGCACGCGGCCCACGATCAACCAGGGCAGGGTGGTGGCCAGCGCGGCGATGACCGAGCCGGCGATGAGCAGGGCCAGCGCGCCGAGGATCACGCGCCGCTTGCCGTACATGTCGCCGAATCTCGACAACAGCGGTGTGGCGACCGCGCTCACGAGCAAGCTGATCGTGAGCGTCCAGCTCACGGCGGTCAACGAGGCGTTCAGTTCGCGCTGGAGGATGGGAAGCAACGGGACGACGGCGGTGTTCTGGACGGCGGCCACGGAGGCGGCGAACGCCAGCACCACCACTCCTGGCCATGGGTTCCTGGTGGGTGTCATGCGCTCGGCGGTCGCGGCGACTGTCGCCATGACGGCTCCTTAGGTAACTTGGGTAAGTAACTGAGAAGCGATAATACATACGTAAGTTAGGTAAGCAAATAGATGGACCAGGATCTCGCTTCCACCGTCGCCGCCTTCCGCAGCGTCGTGTCGACGCTCAAGCGCGCCAAGACCCAGGACCTGATGGGCACGGCGGCCGGCATGCGGGTCGATCAGCCGGACGCGCAAGTCCTGATCCACCTGCTCGACTCCGGCGAGCCGCGCCGGGTCGGCGCGATCGCGCACGCCCTGCACGTGGAGAGCCCGCACGTCACCAGGACCGTCACCAAGCTCGAACGGCAGGGCCTGCTGGAACGCGTGCGCGACCCCGACGACGGCCGGGCCTGGCGGATCTGGCTGACTCCGCACGGAACCGAGGTGGCCCAGGTCTGCATGCGGGTCAACCTGGAGCTCTTCGAGACCGCCATGGCCGCCTGGGACCCGGAGGATCGCGCCGACCTCACCCGCCTGCTCGGCAAGCTCTCCACGGAGATGACGGCGATCCTTGAGGAACGCATGGGGAGCTAGGGCGACAGATCCACCTTCTCCGCCCCGATCCGCTTGATGCGTTCGGTGCCCCAGCGTCCCAGGGAGCTCAGGGCGGCGTTGAGCGAGACGCCGTCCTCGGTCAGCGAGTACTCGACCTTCGGCGGCACCTCGCGATACACCTCACGGTGGACGAGACCGTCTTCCTCCATTTCGCGCAGATGCTGGATCAGCATCTTCTCGCTGACGCCCGGCAGCCCGCGCCGGAGCTCGGCGAAGCGGCGGGTGCCGTAGTTGTTCAGCTCCCAGAGGATCAGCGACTTCCACTTACCCGAGACCACGTCCATCGCCGCGTCGATGCCACAGAAGTACGGGCCCCGTCGTGCTGATGTCGCCATCCGCCCTCCTCTGACGTACTTACCTGTGGGTGGGTACCCCACTAAATAGTCGGTACTGGTCAACCCTAACCGTGGTGGAAAAGGATTGGCCAGGTACGACGAACTCGAAGGGGGACCCAAGATGACGGACAACGTCCAGGTGAGCGTGCTAGGGCTGGGGGCGATGGGCGGCGCTCTGGCGGGCGCGCTGGTGAAGGCCGGACACCAGACCACCGTCTGGAACCGCTCCCCCGGCAAGGCGGACGACCTCGTCGCCCTGGGCGCGCGGAACGCCGCGACCGCCGGTGACGCGGTGCTCGCCGGCCCGCTGGTGATCGCGTGCCTGCTGGACCACGCGTCGGTCCACGAGGTGCTCGATCCGCTCGCCGGTGAGCTGGCCGGCCGTACCTTGGTCAACGTGACCACGACCTCACCGGCCCAGTCGCGGGAGCTGGCCGAGTGGGCGGACCGTGCCGGGATCGCGTACCTGGACGGCGGGATCATGGCCGTGCCGCACATGATCGGGCAGCCGGGGTCGTCGATCCTCTACAGCGGCTCCGCCGAGGTCTTCGAGCGGTACAAGCCGCTGCTGGATCTGTGGGGAACGAGCACCTACTTCGGGGAGGACGCCGGGCTGGCGTCGTTGTACGACCTCGCCCTGCTCGCGGGCATGTACGTGATGTTCGCCGGGTTCATGCACGGCGCCGCCATGGTCGCGCCGGCCGGGGTGACGGCGGGTGAGTTCGCGTCCATGGCCGCGCCCTGGCTGAGCGCCATGACCGGCTCCTTCCAGGGGTTCGCCGCGGTCGTCGACGGCGGCGACTACACCGTCGCCGGGCAGCAGAGCCTGGAGTTCTCCAACCTCAACGACCTCGTGGCCGCCAGCGCCGAGCAGGGCGTCAGCACCGAGGTGATCGGCATGGTCCAGACGCTCGTCCGCCGCCAGATCGACGCGGGCCACGGCCAGGAGGGCTTCGCCAGGATCATCGAGAGCATCAGGAATTCTCCGGCGGACATGTAGAGGACGCCCGGACGGCTCCGACCCTCCTGTGAAAGCGCACCAGAGTCGCAGGAGGTAAGCACGATGAGCAAGGTCATCTGTGACATGTCGATGTCACTCGACGGCTACGTGGCCGGGCCGCACCAGAGCATGGACAACCCGTTCGGCGAGGGCGTGGGCGACCGGCTGCACCAGTGGATGTTCGAGGAGGCCGAGCAGCACGCCAGGGTGATCGAGGGCATCACCGCGGCCGGCGCGTTCATCATGGGCCGCAACATGTTCGGCCCCGGCCGCGGCGCCTGGGACCTGGACTGGAAGGGCTGGTGGGGCGACGAGCCGCCGTACCACGCGCCGGTCTTCGTCCTGACCCACCACCCGCGCGAGCCGCTGACGATGAAGGGCGGCACGAGCTACACCTTCGTCACCGACGGGATCGAGTCGGCCCTGGCCCAGGCGCGTGCGGCGGCCGGTGACCGGGACGTCGCGGTCGCGGGTGGCGCCGAGACGGTGAACAGGTATCTGGCGGCGGGGCTCATCGACGAGCTGCGCCTGCACGTCGCGCCGCTGACCCTCGGCCGGGGCGAGCGGCTGCTGCACGGCGTCGGTGAGCGTGCCCTCGAACCCGTCGGCGCGCCCTGGGGCACCGGCCTGGTCACCCACCTGGCGTACAGGGTGGTGTGACGGGCGTCAGTACTGGTTCGTCCGGGCGTCCAGGGCGAGTCCCTCGTCGATCGCCGCCACCGGGACGTCCTTGAGGTTCATCTGGTCCTTGGCGATCTGCCCGAGCGTGGGCAGGCTCTTGCGGTCCGGCCAGGTCTCGGGCTTCCAGAGCGAGGAGCGCAGGAACGCCTTGGCGCAGTGCATGTACAGCTCTTCGACCTCGATCAGTACGGCCAGCTGCGGCCGTTTCCCCTTCACGACCAGGTCGTCGAAGAACGGCGCGTCGGCCACCAGCGAGGCGCGCCCGTTGACCCGGAGCGTCTCGTTCATCCCCGGCACGATGAACAGCAGTCCGGCATGCGGGTTGAGCAGCATGTTGCGGAAGCTGTCGAGCCGGTGGTTGCCGGGCCGGTCGGCGAGGACGAGGCGGTGGTCGTCGAGGACCAGCACCGATCCGGCGGGGTCACCGCGGGGCGAGACGTCGCAGGTGCCGTCGGTGTTGGAGGTGGCCAGCAGCACGAACGGCGAGTGCGCGATGATCGTGCGCGCGTGCTCGTCGATGCGGGCGATGTCCTTGTCCCAGATGACCGCATGTGGTTCCTTGACGATCTCCCGGAGCTCGGCATCGGTCGTCACCATACGCATCTCAGAGGAGCTCATCCCCAGAGAATAAGGTAAGGCTCATCTAACTAGCGAGGTTGTGTCTTCACCAGATCCCCGGGCCCCGGCCGGGCCAGGCTCGGCGACTTCCCGGCCACCGGCCGGATCCCGCGCGAGCTGGGCGATCCGCTCCGGCGGCTGCTGCTGGCCTGCGCGGCCGAGCCGGTCGAGGTCTCCGCCCTGCGCGACCTGCTCGACGACGTCGCGCCGGGGACAGTCGACGCCGCGGTGGCGCGCCTCCTGGCCGCCCGCGTCCTGGTCACCGCGGCCGACGTCGAGGCCCTCACCGCCGACGAACGGCTCTCACGCCAGGCGCTGTTCCTGTCCATGTTCCACGGCGAGCGGCGGACGTCGGCGCGCTGAAAGTGCAGGTCGCCGCCGCCCGCCTGCGCGAGCACGCGCCCGACGTCAAGGTCACCGAGGTCGAGCGGCGAATCACCGGGGCCGGCGACCTGGTCGACGTCGTGCCGGGCGCCGACCTGGTGGTCAACACCGTGGACCGGCCCCAGCTGCGGATCAGACGCTGGGTCAACCGGGCGTGCGTAAAGGCGCGCGTGCCGTTCATCCTGGGCGGTTTCACCCAGCACGTGGCACTCGTCGGGCCGCTGGTGGTGCCGGGCGTGACCGGCTGCCTGGCCTGTCAGGGGCGAGACTTCGCCGGCCGGTACGGCTCCGCCGTCCTGCCCTCGCCGGCCAACTCAGAACGGCTGACCCCGTCGTTCGGCCCGCTGTGCGGCACGGTGTCCGGCCTGGTCGCCGGAGAGGCCATCCGCTACCTGACCGGAACCGGCACCTGCGCGGCCCTCGGCGCCACGATCCGCCTGGACCTGCTCGACCTCACGACGGCGACCAGCCCGTTCGAGCGGCGGGAGGACTGCTGGGTCTGCGACGCCCGCCCCCTCCTCCCTTAGCCTCGCACGATATGTCAGCATCTCCGGGTGCCGAACCATCGTCATCCGGTCCTCGCCCTCGCGCTGGCCGTGCTGCTCAGCGGGTGTACCCCGGCTCCGGCCGTCCCCTCCCGGCCGCCGACGTCGCCCAAGCTCCTCCGGGAGAGCCTGACCGCCGACTGCATGAAGCGGCGCGGGTTCACGTATCGCATGGCCGTGGCCACGCCCACGCCGGACCCGTTGAACGACGGCGACTACCCCGCCGTCGTAGCCGACCGCAAGAAGTACGGCTTCCGGATCTTCGCCCCGCTCGTCGACCCGGTCGACGCCAAGCTGGCCGTCGAGGCGGACTCCAACGACGTGCTCGCCGACGCCCTGTCGCCCACGCAGCAGAAGGCGTACCGGGAGGCCATGAGCACCTGTTATGTCTGGGCGGCCGGCCGGGCCCTCGGCAGGAAGGTGACCAGCCACGACGACCTGAACAAGCAGATCACCGACGCCCTGGACGCGGCCCTCAGCCAGGAGTTCGACGGCGATCCGCGCATGGTCGGGCTGGCACGGAAGTACGCCTCGTGCCTGGCCGCCAGGGGCCGGCCGGTCGGCGACGTACGGCCGAGCAAGATCAAGTGGCAGGTCAGGCAGACCGTCAACAACCAGCTGTGGGCCCTCGGACGCCGTCAGCAAGCCGAGCCGGTGCCGGGTCGCAGGTACTACCCGAACCTGACCAGGGCGGAGGCGGAGCCGTACTTCCGGGAGGAGGTGCGGGCTGCGGTGGATGACATCGAGTGCGGCGAGAAGTTCCACCTCGCCTTCCAGCCGAGGGCGAAGCGGGTTCAGGACCGCATCGGCTACACATGGGGGTTCCAGTGATCATCGTCTGTTGCCGGAGCTGCGGAGGATGAGCGGCAGCACCGCGGTGGCCGCGGCGAGGACGGCGAAGCCCCAGGGCAGCGTGGCCGCGGTGGCGACGGCGGCGACCAGCAGCGGGCCGCCCGCGTCGCCCAGTTCGCGGCCGAGCTCCGCGGTGCCCATGGTCTGGCCGAGCCGCTCCGGCGGGGTCGCGGCGGCGAGGGCGGCGAAGGCGAGCGGGGTGATCAGTCCGGTTCCGGCCCCGATCAGCGCGGCGGCCGGGAGCAACCCGGGCAGGCCGGGCAGCATGGCGGCGGCCAGGCCGCTCGCGGTGAGCAGCAGGCCGGCCGCGACGCCAGTGCCGGTGGTCAGGCGGCCGGAGTCGAGGGCGCGCCCCGCCCACGGCTGCACGAGTGCGGCGCACAGGGCCAGGACCGAGACGGCCGCCCCGGTGGCCAGCGGCGACAGCCCGGCCGTGGCTCCGGACAGCGGCAGGAACCCGACCCCCACGGAAAGGGCGGCCGTCGCGGCGGCCAGCGCGGCCACCGGGCGGAGGAACGCGCCGTCGGTCAGCCGCGTGACCAGGTCCACGACGCTCTGCCGGGCCCTGGGCAGGGGCGGCACCACCGGAACCGCGAGCCAGGCCCACACCGCCACCGCCGCGGCCAGCGCGGCGAGCACCACGAACAGCAGCGTCAGCCCACCGGCCCACACCAGCGCGCCGCCGAGCAGGGGCCCGGCGGTGTAGCCGATGCTCTTGAAGAAGCCGTAGGAGCCGAACGCGCGCCCGTGCCTGGCCCGCGGGTTGAGCCGGGCCACCAGCGCGGAGGCGGCCGGGGAGAACGCCGAGGCGGCGGCGCCCTGGCCCAGCCGGGCCGCCCACAACCAGCCGGGGTCGCGTACCAGGACGAAGAGGGCGGAGGCCGCGGCGAAGCCGACCAGCCCGCCGAGCAGGACCGGCCGGGCGCCGATCCGGTCGGCCAGCGCGCCGAACACCGGCTTGAGCACCACCTCGGCGCCGTCGTACAGGGCGAGCAGCAGGCCCAGGTAGAGCACCGACCTGACCAGGTCCGCCTCGCCCTGGCCGAGGTTGGCGGCGATGCCGTGGGCGCCGAAGGCGGTGGTGAACCCGGCCGCGTACAGGGGCCAGGTCCGCCTCACGGAGACGGGCGGCGCGGCGAGCGTCACGGCTCCTCGCTCGGGGCGAAGGCGTGCAGGTGGGCGAAGACCCGCTCGCTGTAGTCCTCGAAGCGGCGGGCGCACTCGGCCAGGCGGTGCTCCGCGGGCCCGGCTCCCGGAGCGCCGAACACGTCCCTGGCCTTCAGGTCGCGGTGCCAGCGGCGCAGCCGTTCCAGGCTCTGCTCCTCTTCTTCGAGCTCGGCCAGGGTGAACTTGCCGGTGCGGATCTCCTTGTCCAGCTCCGCCTCGTACTTGCCGCAGTCGGCCGTGAACTCCGCCCAGTCCTCCTCGCGGGCGGCGGTGAACATCGCCCGGAACCTGGCCGCGTCGGCGGGCTCACGTCCGCCGGCGTGCAGCACCACGACCTCTCCTTCCGCGCGCCCGGTCAGTCGTACGGCCCGCTCGATGCCATCGGCGAACACCGGCACCCGGGGCACCGCCCACACACCCTGCCCGAGCGACAGCCCGCCCACCTTGCGCAGCTCCCGCCACACCGCGACCCGATGCCGGGACGGCTGCGCGGGCAACCGCACGATCAAGACCACCCATTCGTCCACCAGAGGAAAGTAACACGCGTTACATCAGAATTTGAACTGCTCCTTGAGCGTCGCCAGGGTGGAGAGGAAGCCGTCCAGCTGGTCCTCGGTGTGGCCGTCGCTGATGATCAGGCGGAGCAGGGCCTTGTTGCGCTTGACAGCCGGGTAGACGAAGACGGGCACGAGGTAGCCGTGGTCGAGGAACGCCTGCCGCAGTTCCACGGCGATGTCGTCGTCGTTGACCGGGACCGAGACGATGTAGGTGCTCGTCTCGCTGGTCTCGCAGCCGATGTCGGCCAATCGCCGGCGGAACGCGGTCACCTTGGCCAGGTAGGAGTCGACGATCTCCGGATCGCGGCTCAGCCGGCGGATGATCTCCCGGGCGGTGACGGCGGTGGGCGGTTGCATGGCGGCGGTGAACATCGACGTGCCCGACAGGAGCTCGAAGGACTGCACCGCCGCCGTCGGCCCGGCTATCGCCCCGCCCTCCAGGCCCACCGCCTTGGAGAACGACATCATCACGAAGTCCGCCCGCTCGCGCATGTGCTGGTATTCGGTGGCGAAGGGCCGGTGGGCTGGGCCGTAGATCATGAAGCCGTTGGCGTCGTCGACGAAGCTGATGGCGTTGTGTTTCTCGCACAGGTCCAGGAGCGCGGGGATGGGGCCCATGGTGCCGTCGGCCGAGTAGACGCTCTCCATGACGACGACCACTTTGCCCCCGCCACCGACCTTGGTGAGGACGCGGTCGAGGTGGTCCGGGTCGTTATGGCGGAAGAAGAAGACACGTTTGCCGTATCCCAGGCCCTCGACCGCCTTCCACAGACTCCAGTGGGAGTCCCGGTCCAGGACGAACACCGAGTCGGAGTTGTTCATGCGCACTCCGGCGCCGAGGTCGATGTCCTGGCTCATGGCGTGCACGAAACCCACGTTGGCCAGCAGGCCGGTGGCGAAGCTGAGGGCGCGTTCCTTGCCGGTCGCCTGGCTGACGTCGTGTTCCAGTTCCAGGTGGGCGCGGCACACGCCCTGCGTCATCCGGGAGCCGCCGGTGGTGAGGCCGTACTGGTGGGCGCCTTCGGCGAAGCACTGCCGCAGGTCGGTGCGCTGGTGCATGTTCAGGAGATTGATGCTGGCGAGGTTCGTCAGCGTGCGGCCGTTCTGCGTGATGCTGGGGCCGGTGATGCCGTCCACGATCGCCGGCTCACCGATCAGGCCCGATCCCTCCTCAAGGACCTGGGCGAACGTCTCGAAACCCCACTTGTCCACGGCGCCGGAGCTCGTCATGGCTTTTCTCCTAGGTTCGGGGCGGTTCGGGGATGTCGGCGAAGCACGACCACGATGACCAGCCCGGTGATCATCAGGAGCGCCGCGGACACGATGACGGTCAGGTGCAGACTGGCGACGAACGTCTCCCGGGCGGACTCGGCTATCTGGGGGTACGCGCTGCGCAGGGCGAGGGCCGAGTCCCTGACCACCCCCGCGTGCGGAAACCAGGCGGCGAAGGAGGCGGACATGACACTGCCCAGGACGGCGATCCCGAGCCCGCCGCCGAGCTCGTAGGAGGTCTCCTCGACGGCCGCCGCCTGCCCGGCGTGCTCGGTGGCGACGGCGTTCATCATCGCGTTGGACGCCGCGGTCAGCGCCACGGACAGCGAGAAGCCCATCGCCGCGAAGCAGAGGCCGGTCAGCCACGGCTGGTCGGCGGTGGACAGCGTCACCAAGGGGGCCAGCGCCACCGAGGTGCCCACCAGCCCGGCCGCGACCAGCGGCGGCGCGCCGAAGCGGGCCACGAGTGGTCCGCCGACGAGGCTGCCGAGCACGCTGGTCACGCTCATCGGCAGGATGCGCAAGGCGGCCGACAGCGGCCCGAGCCCCAGGACCAGTTGCAGGTACTGGGTGAAGAACAGCTCCAGCCCCACCAGCACGAGGAACGTGACCAGGATGGACACGGCCGCCGTGGAGAAGGCGGGGTTGGCGAACAGCCGTACTTCGAGCAGCGGGTGGTCGGCGCGCAGCTGCCTGCGCACGAACCACAACAGCAGCACCACGGCGCCGGCCCAGCTCGCCGAGGCCGTCGGGGCGAACAGCGACTCGTGCCCGGCCGTCTTGATGCCGAAGGCGAGGCTGAGCACCCCGCCCGTGGCCAGGACCGCGCCCAGCGCGTCCCAGCGTCCCGAGTCGGCCCGCGGCGACTCCGGCACCAGGAGCAGGGTGAGCGGGATCGCGGCGAGCATGACCGGGACGTTGATCAGGAACACCGCGCCCCACCAGGTCCATTCGACGAGCGCGCCGCCGACGAGCGGACCGACGATGGCGCCTCCCGCGGCGACGGCGCTCCACACGCCGAGGGCCGTCGCGCGCGGCTTCGGGTCGGTGAACACCTGCCTGATCATCGAGAGCGTGGACGGCATGATCATCGCGCCGCCGAGTCCGAGGATCGCGCGGGCCGTGATGAGGATCGCGACGTTCGGGGCGAACGCCGCCGCTAGCGAGGCGACGCCGAACACCGCGTATCCCCACAGGAGCATCGACCGCCTGCCGTACCGGTCACCGAGGGCGGCGAACGGGAGCAGCAGGGGCGCGCAGACGAGGGAGTAGACGTCGGCGATCCACAGCACCTGCTGCGAGCTCGGGCCGAGGTCGGCCGAGAGCTGCGGCAGCGCGGTGTAGAGCACCGTGATGTCGATGACGACGATGAACAGGCTGGCGCACAGAATCGTCAGCACGACCCACGGGTTTTGCGTGCCCTTCATGTCGTCCTATTCCCGGAAGGTGTACGAGGCGAGAGTGTCGAAGGCCCGCGTGGGCAGAATCCATCGAGCCATGGCGAGCACTCGCGCGTCCCAGCCGACCAGGTAGCGGCTGCGCGGCCGCGCCGAGGTCAGGGCGTGGACGATGGCCTCGCTCACCCGCGTGGGATGGGCGGCCAGCTTCAGCATGCGGTCCTGGTCGACCCGCGCCCGCTCGACCGAGCGGGACCAGGCCGGGTAGTACAGGCGCAGCTGGTCGGCGTGCACCTTGTCCGGCAGGGACTCGAACGCGCGCAGCGAGCGCGGCCAGAGCGGGGTGCGCACCGCGCCCGGGTTGACGAGCACCACGTGGATGCCCCACCGGCGCAGCTCCATGCGCAGCGCGTTCGACGACGCCTCCAGGGCGTACTTGGCCGCGCAGCTCGCGCCGATGCTGGGGAACACGCACAGCCCGTTGATGCTGCTGATGTTCACCACCCGGCCGCCGGTCGCGCGCAGTTGCGGAGTGAACGCCCTGGTCACGGCGAGCGGGCCCAGGTAGTTGACCTCCAGTTCGTGGCGGACGAACTCCATGGGCAGGATCTCGAGCGGGCCGTGGTACTCGGCGGTCGCCGCGTTGACCACGCCGACCAGGCGGCGCCCCGGTCCCGGCACCTTAGCCACCGCCTCCTCGACGGAATCGGGCGAGGTGACGTCGAGATGGATCGGCTCGATCCCCTCCGGGCTGTCGGCGAAGGTCTCCGTGACGGCCCGCTCGGGGTCGCGTACCCCGGCGAAGACGTGGAAGCCCTTGGCCGCCAGCGCCCGTGCGGTGACCGAGCCGATCCCGCCCGCCGCGCCGGTGATCAATACGGTACGGCCGTCGGTCATGCCGGGAAGTACGAGCGGAGCGGGCCGTCACGCCGGACGTCGAGCGTCGCGCAGTGGAAGGATCCGGCGAAGGCGTAGTAGGACTCGAACGAGCACGGAACGGGCGTGAAGCCCCACTCCTTGAACGCCTGGATCATGGGCTCCTGGTTGCGTTCGACGACCACGCGGCGCTCGTCGAGCATGAGGACGTTCATGTTGACCCAGCCGCTGACCACGCCGATCGGGTTGGAGGCGGTGTGGACCGGGTCGGGCGCCACGAGCACGTCCCAGTCCCGCAGCACCGGCGGGAGGCTGGCCAGGTCGAGGAACTCGGGGTTGACCAGCACCTTGCCGGGGGCCAGCGGCATGAACGTGGTGTCGATGTGCATGGCCTGCGGGCAGCGGGACTCCAGCACGTGGATGCGGTAGTCGTCGCCGAGGTGGCGGCGCAGCCAGTCGATGCCGGCCTGGTTGGTGACGTGGCTGCGCTGGCAGAAGATGTCACGCCCGGCCCGGACGAAGTCGGCGGCGTCGAAGGTCGGCTCGAACTCGGTGGTGACGAAGCCGATGGGCTCGCCGGGCTCGGGCACGCGGTAGTCGTCGTCGTACAGGTCGTCGAGAAGCTGCGGGCGGGGCGCGGCGGTCCACCGGGCGCCGGCCGCGGAGTATTCCTTCAGAAGCCGCCGGTAGGGCCAGGTCTCGTACTGCCGACCCCGGTCGGCCATCGGCGCCTCGATGATCTCATCGCCGATGACCAGGAAGACGTCACGCGGGTTGGCCGCGCAGAACCCGGTCCCGACCTGCCAGGACGGGGTGGAGAATCCGGCGGCGAAGTCGATCGGGTCGGGCCGGCGCACCCGCACCCCGGCCGTCTGGAGGATGTCGACGAACTGTTCCAGGTCGGCCTTGGCGGGCTCGATCATCTCGGGCGGATAGGGGGTGCCGTCCGCCCCGCTGACCTCCTCGATCGTGTCCCACTCCCCCGGCGGCACCGTGACCTTGTTGATCACGTTCCACTCGGGCAGCATCGCGCCGTCCACCACGCCGACGACGACCTCTTCCAGCGGGTCCCACTCGTTGTGCGAACTTACGGGTCCAGACATCGTTGCCCTTTCCGGTAGCGAGTTCACGGCGTCCACGCGCGGACCACCAGGGCCGCGTTGTGACCGCCGAATCCGAAGGAGTTGCTCAGCGCGGCGCCCACGTCCATGCGGCGCACGTGGTGCGGGACGTAGTCGAGGTCCTCGTCCTCTGGCGCGTCGCAGTTGAACGTGGGCGGCACGAGGCCGGTCGCGATCGCCCTGACGGTGGCGATGAGCTCGGCGGTGCCGGCGGCGCCGATCATGTGACCGGTCAGCGCCTTGATGGAGCTGATCGGCGGCACCCGCGCGCCGAAGACGTTGCGGATCGCCAGGCTCTCGATCCTGTCGTTGAGCACCGTCCCGGTGCCGTGCGCGTTGATGTAGTCGATGCCGTCCGGTTCGATGCCGGCGTCCCGCAGCGCGAGCCGCATCACCGTGGCCGCGCCCAGCCCGTCGGGATGCGGCGCGGTCGGATGGAAGGCGTCGGTCGTGGCCGCGTAGCCGGCGACCTCCGCCTGGATCGCCGCGCCCCTGCGCAGGGCGTGCTCGGCCTCCTCCAGGACGACCACCGCCGCGCCCGAGCCCATGACGAAGCCGTCGCGGTCCCGGTCGAAGGGGCGGCAGGCGCGTTCCGGCTCGTCGTTGCGCCGCGACAGCGCGCCGGTGATGCCGGTGGTCGCCATGTCGAAGGGAGTGATGGAGTCGTCGCAGCCGCCGGCGATCGCCATGTCCGCCCGGCCGGTCCTGATCCACATGGCCGCCTCGCCGACGCTCATGGTGCCGGTGGCGCAGGCCGTGCTCATGGAGCCCGAGGGCCCCGCGGCCCCGAAGCGCAGGGCGATCTCCGCCGACGGGCTGTCGGCGGACAGCGCCGCCGCCGCGTACGGCGGCACGCCACGGGGACCACGCTCGGCGAAGCGGCCGTAGAGCGACTGCTGCAGCCAGCTGCTTCCGTAACCTGAGCTGACCAGGACGCCCAGCCGGGGTTTGAGCTCCCCGCCCTGCGGCAGCTTGGCCTCATCGGCCGCCTGGACCGCCGCCGCCAGACCGAACTGGGCGAAGCTGTCGAGCCTGCGGCTCACCTTGTGCGGCATGTACACCAGAGGGTCGAAGTCGCGGACCTGTGCGGCGATCGTGGTGCTGTGCCCGGCCGGGTCGAACGCGTCGATCGTCGCTATGCCGCTGCGGCCCTGGAGCAGGCTGGACCAGAACGTGTCGACGTCCTGGCCGACGGGAGAGATGACGCCCGCGCCGGTGATGACCACGCGTCGGGGATGGCGGATCGGCATGGGCAGACTGCCTTTCGCGTTCAGACGAGACGTGGCGTGGTGGTCAGGTGCTCGGCGACCACCTGGGAGATGAGCGCGGGCCCGGTCCAGCGCTTGCCGTAGCGCATGACGTAGCCCGCCATGACACCGTGCCCGCCGAACGGCTGGTTGCCGTTGTCGACGTCGATCAGCGTGCTGTTCACGGCCACGGTGTGCCTTTTGCGCAGGGTGTCGACGAGGCCGGGCTCGCCGTCGTACACCATGGCGCCCATCGCCCGTTCGGCGAAGAAGGGCGAGTCGATGTGCTGGCTCACCTGCTGCGCCGTGGAGTAGCCGACGACGTTGAAGATCGGGGCGAAGAACTCCACGATGGGCACGCGCGGGGCCCAGTCCCGTACCAGGACGGTGGGTTCGACGCGTTTGGTGCGGAAGTCGATGGCGCCTCCGGCGACGATGTGCTCGTGGTTGCGGCGCAGGTAGTCGGCGGAGGCCTCGACCGCGGTGTCGTACCAGAGGCTTCCGTAGTCGGCTTCGGGGTCGGTGTTGCTGCCGTACTTGGCCGCCTTCACCGCCTGGGTGAGGCCGTCGACGAAGCTGTCCTTGACGGAGTCGTGGACGTAGAGGACGTCGGGTCCGTAGCAGTCCTGGCCCGAGTTGAGCAGACGCACCCGCATGGCATCCCGTACGGCCCGGCCGACCTGCGCGTCCGGCCCCACGATGAACGGGTTGACGCCCTGCCCGAAGAACACGAAGAGCTGTTCGTCGCGCAGCGTGGCACGGACCTGTTCGGCGTTCTTGTACGTGCCGGTGAAGATGACGACGTCGGCGGAGGCCACCTGGCCGGTGACGAACTCCCGCTGGCTGGCCTCGACCACCTCGATCGGCAGGTTGTGCACGGGTGCCAGGAGGGCGTGCAGCCGGTGGAGCTGATCGGCGATCACGCTCGCCGGCCGGGCCGTCAGCCGCTCGGTGAACAGCGCCGGCACCAGGAGATAGAGGACGTAGCTGTAGAGCAGGACGTTGGACGGCATGAACGCGGCCAGGCGGCGGACTCTGGCCGGTCCGTTGGCGAGGATCTCCTCGACCGCACCGGCCAGGGTGGCGCGGGAAGCGTCGATCTCGTCCATGACCGACCGGTGCAGGGAGATCTCGGTGAGGATGTCGATGACCGGCTGGGGGTCGTCCCGCAGCATCTCCTCCACGGCCCGCAGGCCGCGCACCCGTTCCTCGGGCGGCATCATGGCCGACGTCCCCGCCGGCGCCTGGACGCCGCCGGTGGCCGCCAGCCGCCGCAACGCCGCCATGTCGGGTTTGCCGCGGGCGGTGACCGGGATCCGGTCGAGCACGATGACCTGGTTGGGGCCTTCGTGCGCGGGAAGCTGCGCGGTGAGCCGGGCCCGCCAGTCGGCGGGCTGCGGTTCACCGGCGTCGGCCACGAAGAAGACGAGCCGGCACCCCAGCCGCTCGTCCTCCACCGGGACGACCGCGACCGGACGGTTCAGCACGGCGGCCGCCCGGCGTTCCACGGCCTCCGGATAGATGGTGTGCCCGAGGCGGTGGACGGCGAACTTGCGGCCGACGACGTAGAGGTTGCCCTCGGCGTCGACGTGGCCCAGGTCGTTGGTGCGCAGCTCGGTCAGGGGCGCCGCCGCCTCCTCCAGAGGCAGGTAGCCCTCCATCAGGTCGGCGGAGCGTACGACGACCTCGCCGGTCTGGCCGGCGCTCAGTTCCTTGCCGTCGTCGTCGACGATCGTCACGTCCACTCCGGGCAGCGGGCGGCCGCAGCCGTTCGGGTTGTCCGGCGTGGCCAGCGCGATGTTGCCGGCCTCCGTGCTGCCGTAGCCGTCCAGCAGCGGCTGGCCGACCTCGGTGAGGAACCTGTCGGAGAGCGTCGGATCCAGGGGCGCGCCGCCCACACACCACATGCGGACACGGGACAGGTCGGCCAGCAGCTCCGGGCGGCGCTCGCCGAGGTTCAGGATCGTGTGGTACGTCGACGGCGTCGCGTCCACGGACGTGGCGCCCGCTTCCGCGCCGGCCCGCAGGGCCCGGTCGAGCCGGCCGTACGGGGTGATGAGCAGCGAGCAGTCGCTCATCAACCAGGTCAGGACCAGCGAGATCCCGTATTGGTGGGAGAAGGGGAGGAGCGGCAGAAGCACGTCCTCGGGGGTGTAGGCCATCCGGGCACAGGTCCGCTCGGTGTTCGCGATGATCGAACGGCCGGAGCGCACGATGCCCTTGGGGTGACCGGTCGAGCCGGACGACCACGCGATCAGCGCGTCGCGGCGGCCGGTCCAGGGGTTGAGGTCGAGGGACCGGACAGGCGGATCCTGCACCGTTGAGACCAGCCGGCCGAGCTCGATGGTTCGCATACCGGCCGGTGGCGGTGTGGCGTCATCCGTCAGTGCGATGTTCGTTCCCGAGACAGTTGCCATCCGCTCGAGTTCACCGCGTGTTTGATGTGCGTCCACAATCACGATGGAAATGTTTAGGTTGACGAGGGCGAGGAATCCTGCGACAAAATCCGGCGAGTTCCGCGCGACCAGGAGAATTCGATCCCCCGGTGCGATGCCGTCTCGTGTGAGCCCCTGCGAGACGGCGGCTGCGATGCTCGCCACCCGTTCATTCGTTATTGCCGATCCATCGGAGATCAGCATCAGCATCACCTACCGAGGACTTTCCTACGTGACGCCGGATAACGGGTCAACGTTGGTCTTTCCGGTCATCACACCTCCGAACACTCGCGGTTAACCACGCGAAACTTCCTAGTCATACCAGGTATTTGCACCTACATGCTCACCTGACGCATCGGGTCGCCCACACTCCGTCAGAGCAAAGACAGAGCTCCTACCAGCGATTATGAGAACTCTGGTAATCGGCATAGCCAGATTGTCCGGCATCTGGACGCAGATAACGGCCAGCCCGAAAAGGATCATCGACCATCCTTGACGCTTACAAGCGTTCCGACGTATAACCTCAATCGGTGTAACTTCCATCGAGAGGTTGGGTAATGACTGAAACTCGCGAAGACATATACGGCGAGGTCAGCGCCATCATCCAGGAAGTAACAGGAATGCAAGCGGCAGATGTATCCCCAAAGAAATCCATCGTCGATGACCTCGATATCGACTCGCTGTCGATGGTTGAGATCGGGGTGGCGGTCGAGGACAAGTTCGCGGTCGAGATCACGGACGCCGAGATGCCGAAAATAGTGACCGTCGAGGACCTGATCGACCACATCGAGCAGGCGATGGCGGCCCGCGATTGAACGGGATTCTGACCGGAAAACGACTGCTCATCACGGGTGTTCTCACTCCGTCGTCCATCGCATTCCACGTGGCCAGGCTGGCGCTGGAGAATGGCGCGGAAGTCGTTCTCACGGCCTTTCCCCGGGTAAGCCTCGTCGAGCGTCTCGTGCGCCGGCTGCCGGGACCGGCGCCGGTCGTCGGCCTCGACGTCACCGATCCCGAACAGCTCGGTAACCTCGCCGACCGCGTCGGAGAACATTTCGGCGAGCTCGACGGCGTGCTCCACTCGATCGCCTACGCGCCGCCCGCCGCCCTGGGCGGCAACTTCACCACCACCACGTGGCCCGACGTCGCCACCACGCTGCGGACCTCGACCTACTCACTCCACAGCCTGTCGATCGCGCTCCTGCCGCTGCTGCGCAAGCCGGGCTCGTCGATCGTCGGGCTCGACTTCGACTCCTCGGTGAGCTGGTCCGAGTACGACTGGATGGGCGTGGCCAAGAGCGGGCTCGAATCCTGCGCCCGCTACCTCGCCTACTATCTCGGCCCCCAGGGCATCCGGGTGAACCTGGTCGCGGCCGGCCCGATCAGGACCATGGCGGCCTCGGAGTTCACCAAGGAGCCTGGCGACGACTTCTACGCCACCTGGCAGGCCAAGGCCCCGCTGGGCTGGGAGGCCGACGCCGATCCCGTGGCACGGGCCTGCGTGGCGTTGTTCTCCGACTGGTTCCCCGCCACGACCGGGGAGATCCTGCACGTGGACGGCGGCGCGCATGCCGTCGGCTGAGCCCGGGACGCCCATGTGGCGCCACATCGCCACGACCCTCGCGCACGCCGGATGCGACCTGGTGACCGGCGTGCCCTCCGACGAACCCGCGCTGCTCGACGCCGCGCTCGCCGTGCCGGGACTCAAGGCGGTGCCGGTGCGCGACCAGCGGGCCGGCGCCTGCCTGGCCGCCGGGCACGCTCTGGTGTCCGGCAGGCCGGCCGTCCTCGCGACCAACTCCGGTCCCTCGCTGCCCAACGCCCTGGCCGGCCTGCTGGAGGCGGCGTCGCTGCACGCGCCCGTCGTGGTGGTGACCACCCGGATCCCCAGGGCCGGTCTTGGCAGGGGCGGCTTCCAGCAGGTGGACCAGCGTGCGGTCAGCGCCGCCGTGGCCAAGTGGTACGTGCTGGCCGAGGACGTGGACCAGCTCGACTGGGCGCTGCGGCAGGCCGTGCACCGGGCGATCAACGGCGCGCCCGGGGTCGTGGTCGTCGAGCTCGCCGAGGAGGCGCTCCAGGGCGAGCCACCGCGAACCGCCGCGCCGACGGCTCGCCCGCCCCGGCTGCGGTCCGCGCCCGCCGCGGACGATCTCGACCGGGCGGTGGACACGATGGCGCGGGCCGCCGCGCCGGTGATCATCGCGGGCGGCGGCGCGAAGGCGGCCGGCGCGGGCGCTCCCCTGCGCGCGCTGGCCGAGAGCTGGGGCGCGGCCGTGTTCGCCACCGCCGCCGGGCGCGGCGTGCTCGACGAGAACCATCCACGCTACTGCGGTCTCGCCGGGCTCTACGCGGCCGCTCCCGCCGCCGCGCTGCTCGACGACGCCGACGTGATCCTGGCCTTGGGCACCCGCCTGGAGGAGACCGTACGCACGGGGTGGACCCTGTCCGGGCAGCGCCTGATCCACGTGGACGTCGATCCCGACGCCTTCGACCTGGCCGTCCGCCCCGAGATCGCGCTGGCCGGCGACGCCGCCCTCACCGCGGGACTGCTCGCCGACCGCCTCAAGGCGCACCCGTCGCCGGCCTGGTCGGAGCGCGTCGCCGCGGTGAAGACCGAACTCCCCCACGCCGGGTCCCTCGCCGCCGAGACCCTGCGCGCGGTCGGGTCCAGGTTCGGGCGCGACCTCGTGCTCGTCCAGGAGAACGGACTCCACGACATGTGGAGCTACCACTACCCGCTGTTGTCGCTGTCAGAGCGGGCCAGGGTGGTGGCGCCGGGTGAGCAGACCATGATGGGCTTCGGCGTGGCCGCGTCGCTCGGCGCCGCGCTCGCCGAACCGTCACTGCCCACCGTCGTGATCTGCGGCGACGGCGCGATGACGATGAGCATGAACGCGCTGCCGGCCGCCGCCGAGCACGGCGCCGGAATCGTCTTCGTCGTCTTCGACAACGGCGGCTTCGGCTGGCCGCGCTACGTCCGCGCCCTGGCCGGAGCCGACACCCGCATCACCCGGTTCCCCGGCGGCGAGCCGCCCTACGAGGCGGTGATCCGCGCACTCGGCGGCTGGACCGCCCGCTGCCGGACGGCCGGCGACCTCGATCCCGCGCTGGAGGAAGCCGCCCAGCACGCCAAGAACGGCGCGCTCGCGCTGGTCGCCGTCCCCGTCTCCGACACCGACATCCCTCCCGGCGTGCTTCGCGTGTACGGCGGCGCCGCCGAGTCCCCAGACAAGGCAGGCGACCATGACGCGTGACATCTACACCTGGAAGGGCGGCTCGGTCGGCATCGCGGTCAGCGACAACCCCGACCTCTGGCCCTCCGTCGGTGAATACCCCTTCTACGACCGGATCCTGTACTACGTCATGACCCACGACCACCTCAGGAACGCCGCCCTCGGCCACGCGCTGCGGGCGGTGGCCGCGGGCCGCCGGGTCATCGACATCGGAACGGGCCGCGACCTCAACTGGGCCCTGGAAGCCGCCGGCCACGGGGCCAAGCACGTGTACGCGATCGAGGCCATCCAGGAGAGCCACGAAATGGCGATCAGGCGGGGGGCGGCCTCGCCGTACGCGGACGTCATCGAGGTCGTGCACGGCACCTCCTTCGACGTGCGGCCGGCCGAGCGGGCCGAGGTGTGCGTGGCCGAGCTCATCGGGTCGATCGCCAGCTCGGAGGGCATGCTCGCGGCCATGGCCGACGCGCACGAGCGGCTGCTCACGCACGACGGCGTGGTCGTGCCGGCCGCCTGTGACACGTTGGTGGGGGCGGTGTCGTCGCGGGAGCTGTTTCCGGATGGTCCGGCCTTTTCGCGGAAGGCGCTGCCGTACCTCAGGAAGATCTTCGATCTTTACGAGCAGCCCTTCGACGTGCGGCTGGCGGTGGCCGATCCGGGGCCGGAGGTCCTGTTGTCCACGGTGGGGGCGGTGGAGACGCTCCGGTTCGACGGCTCCACACCGCTGGACGACACCACGCGCGTGAGCCTGATGATCGAGCGCGACGGAGCCGTGGACGGGTTGCTGTGCTGGATCGGGCTGGACGCGGGCGCGGGCGCCAGGCGGCTGGACTCGCTGCTGGACAAGACGAGCTGGATGCCGGTTTACCTGCCGGTGTTCGACTCCCTGGTGCGGGTGCGGCGGGGGGATGAGCTCACGGTGGAGTTCGAGCGCCGCACGAGCGACGACGGCGTCCACCCCGACTACCACGTACGCGGGACGCTGGCCACGAGCGCCGGGGTGACCAGCGGGTCGCTCCTGTCCGGGCACCACGAGCCGCAGCTGGGGACGAAGCCGATCTACCGTCAGCTTCTCGAAGCTATTCGTTGACACGAATATTCGCCATGGTGAATACTCATGGCCATGGACGCACTCCTCACCGCACTGGCCGACCCGGCCCGCTGGCGGCTCGTCACCCTGTTGGCCGAGCGGCCCCGCTCGGTCGGCGTCCTGGCCCAGCTCGCCGGCGCGCGCCAGCCGCAGACGACCAAACATCTGCAGACGCTGGAACGCGCCGGCGTCGTCGCCTCCCACCGCTTCGGCCAGCGCCGCGTCTACGCGCTTCAGCCCGGCCCACTGCGGGACCTGGCGGCCGCGATCAACCTGCTGGCCGAGACCGCCGAACAACGCGGGACCTTCGACCGCTACGAGCGCAGCCTCGACGCGGAGCGGCTCGCGGCGGAGGAGGCGGGGTGGGCCGACGGCCGCTCGTTCCGGTTCCGGCGCGCGCTGCCGGGACCACCTGAGCTGGTCTGGCGGCATCTGACCGAGACCTCCCTGCTTGCCCACTGGTGGACCCCCGAGGACCTGCGCGTCTCGGAGCTCGTCTTCGAGGCGCGGCCGGGCGGGCGGATCATCCACGAGTACCGCGACGTCGAGGACGCCGACGGCTCCGACCTGGTGGTCGGACGCGCCGAGGGCACCGTCGACGAGGTACGCCCCCGCGAGCGCCTCGTCTACCGCAGCTCCCCGCTGCTGCCCGGCGGCGACACCGCCTTCACCGCCCACGTCGACCTCGGGCTCCGGCCCACCGACACGGGCACCGAACTCGACGTCCACTGGCGGATCACCGACAGCACCGTCGAATCCGCCGACTTCATCGCCGGCATCGAGATCGGCTTCGGCCAGAGCCTCGACAAACTGACCGCGGCCCTCGCCGCCGACACAAGGAGCACGAAATGACCAGCCGCATGGTGACCGCCAACATCTCCATCACCCTCGACGGCCGCTACCACGGCCCCGGCGGACCCGGTGACTTCGGGGCGTTCGCCCCGTACGTGACCAGCGACGTCGCCCGCGACCACATGAACCGCATCTGGGAGAACGCCACGACGGCGGTGCTCGGCCGGGTCAACGCCGAAGGCTTCATCGGCTACTGGTCCACGGTCGCCGAGGACGACAACGCCGACCCGCGCGACCGCGGCTACGCCAAGTGGCTGGTCGACACCGAGAAGGTGGTCTTCTCCAGAACCCTGACCGAAGCGCCGTGGGAGCGCACGCGCATCGTGAACGCCCCCGTCGCCGACGTCGTCACCGAGCTCAAGACCACCGGCGAGGGCGAGATCCTGGCCAACACCAGCCCGACCATCATCAAGGCGCTGCTGTCGGCGGACCTGCTCGACCGGCTCTACCTCATGGTCTTCCCCGAGATCGTCGGCGGCGGGCAGCGCCTGTTCGACGACGGCCTGCCGGCCACCAAGTGGACCCTCACCCACCAGGTGACCGGCCCGCTCGGCGAGATGGCCATGGTGTACGACAGGGCCCGCTGAACCGGGCGCCTCAGTCCTGGGGTGGTGTCTCGTCCGTCCAGCCCAGCCGCTTGACCACGTACGACGTCATCTCATCCTGTACGGCCAGCAGTTCACCGGTGTCCCGGTCGATGATGATCCGCTGCTCGCCGTACTGCAGCGCGACCCCGGCGCGGCCCTCGGCGTCGGTGACCCCGTCGGCGACCAGGACGCCCGGCAGCCCGGCGAGCAGCCGGTAGAGCGCCGCCCGCGTGCCCGGAGTGCTCTCGGCGTCGAGCAGCATCCATTTCGCCGAACCCCAGAGCCAGCCCTCCTCGCTGTCGGCCCCGTCGCCGGGGAACCGCTTGAGCATCTCGGCCTTGAGCGCGCCCGCCTCGGTGGGCAGGCTGGTGACGGGCGTCAGGTCCAGGGGGATGAAATAGGTCCTGCCGATCTGGCAGCCGTCGCTGCCCCGGCAGAGCGCGGGCGAACCGTCGTCCTTCCACGCCTGCTCGTCGGCGGGGGTGAGGGGTTTGGTGGTGACCTGGCCGCGGTCGGTGTGCCGGCGTCCTTCCCTGTTCACCCACAGCACCTCCTCGATCCGGTGCTCGACGGTGTAGCCGGCGGCCGTCCTCGTCTGTGAGAGGCGCAGCAGGTCCCGGCGCCACCAGGCGCCCTCGCCCGGTGGCCGCGCGGCCAGGCGGTCGGCCGCCGTGCCGATCACCTGGGCCGGATCCGGCGCCAGCGCCGCCGTCTCCACCTGGCGGTCGCCCAGCATGGGCGCCACCACGAAGCCGCCGGCCAGCACCACGCCGACCGCCGCGGCCGCGAGCGCCACCTTGGACCAGGCGGGCAGGCCGCGGCGGCGGGCGCCGCCGAGCATCCGCGCCCGGACCGCCATCGTCCTGGCCGGGTCGGCGGGCGGCACGTCCGGCATCACCTCGTCGATGACCTGGAACTTCTTCATCACACCTCAACTCCCAACGCGTCACGCAGCTTGTTCCTGGCCCGGCTCAGCCGGGAGGCGACGGTGCCGTAGGCGACGCCGAGCGCCGCGGCCACCTCGTCGTAGGTCAGCTCGCCGTACGCGACGAGCAGCACCACATCGCGCTCCCCGCGCGACAGCCCGGCCAGCGCGGCCGAGAGCTTCTGCACGGTCACGCCGGCGGCGATCCGGTCCACGACGCGTTGTTCGTGGCCGTCGTCGCCGGTGGACGGGCCGGATCTGGCCAGCGCGCGGTAGCGCCGGAGCTCGGCCCGGCGATGTTTGCCGATGAGGTTGGTGGCTATGCCGTACAGCCAGGGTCTGATGCCGCCCTTGGCGGCGTCGAAGCTGTCGCGGTGGCTGAAGGCGCTCAGAAAGGTCTCCGCGGCGAGGTCCTCGGCGATGTCGAGGTCGAGGCGGCGGCCGATGTAGCGGCGTATCTCCTCGTAGTGCGCGTCGAAGACGGTGGCGAATCGCTCGGGGTCGGCGACCGCGCCGTCGAGTGACATGGTCATACGCGGATCTCTCTTGCCGGGGAGTCTGGACACCAGTGATTACCCGCTCCCGGCGCACCCTTCCATCAGATTTCTACCTGAACGATATGATCCCACCCGCGTCCGACGAGATCGTGAGGAGTTTGGGTGAGAGCTGTCAGGGTGTTCGCCGCGGTGCTGGCCGCCGTCTCGATCGCGGTGGCGGGGTGTGGCGGCGGCGACGGCGGGGCGGCGGCGGTGGCCGTTCCCGACAGTCCGGCCGGCAAGCAGCTGAGCTGGTACATGGACGCCGTGAACCGGACGCCGGTCGCGGACAAGGAGCTCAAGGAGCACCTCAGCGAGACCTTCCTTAAGGAGGTCCCGCCGGAGGAGTTCAACCGGCTCGCCAAGACGCTGGCCGGGCTGAAGGTGACCGAGCTGACAGAGGTGAAGCCGGACGCGCTGAAGGGCAAGGCGTCCGCGTCCGGGCAGGAGTACAAGACGGAGATCTCGGTCGACGACGCCGGAAAGATCGACTATCTCCTGATCACGGGCTGAGACCGGGTGCGGCCCGGGGGCCGCACCCGGCGGGGATCAGCGGACGGCGTCCAGGGCGTCGACGATGCCGGAGCCGTAGAAGCCGTTACGGGCCCGGTTGCCTTCGCACAGGTGCGTGGCGGTCACCGTGGTGCCGTTGGGCAGGTGGCGGGTGTAGGTGAAGTCCGGCGGCGTCGGGCACGAGGTCCTGGTCGCGGTGGCCTTCAGGGCGGATTCGACGATGCTCGGGCTCAGGGTCTTGCCGCCGTGTCTCGGGTCGCGGTGGCCGTACCTGCTGACGATCAGCGCGGCGACGCCCGCGGCGCGCGGGGAGGCCATCGAGGTGCCCTGCAAATACTGGTAGTAGGCGCAGGTGCCGCGCTGGCAGTCCCGGACCACGTAGTCGACGTTGGGCGAGCCGTCGGGGTTGAGCTCGCCGTTGTCCCTGGCGAGCTGCTCGGGGTAGGCCGACAGCGTGGCCTTGGTGACGTCGCGGGTGTTGGCCGGGGTGTCGTAGACGTCGCCGCCGGGAGACGACACGTCAACGAAACCGTTGCCGAAGCTGGAGTAGTACGACTTGCGCTTGCTGATGCCCGTGGCCGAGACGCTGATCACGTTGCGGCCCTCGCCGGGCATGGAGATGCAGCTCGGCGGGATGGTCCGCGTGTACGGCGCCTCGCCGGGCTCGCTGGCGAAGTCGGGGCTGCTCGTGTCCACGTAGGTCTTGGTGTAGTCGGCCGCCTGGTTGCCGGCCGCCGCCACGAGCGTGACGCCGCGCCGATGGGCGTAGTCGAGCGCCCGCTGGGTCGCCTTGATGATGACCGCCTGCTCGGCCCGGTCCGCGGGGGAATCGGCGGCGTTGTCCGTGCAGTTGAACAGCCACGGATCGATGTAGTAGCTCATGTTGACCACGTCGATGCCGTGGTCTCCGGCGTACGTCAGCGCGTCCACGCTGGGCTGCAGGAAGAAGTAGCCGGAGTCCTGACCGGCACGCAGGTTGACCAGCGTCACCTTGGGCGCGACGCCCGCGATGCCCAGCCGGTTGATCGGCGAGCCGATCGAGGACGCCACGTGGGTGCCGTGGCCGTTCTCGTCCACGTTGGCCTCGTCCTCGCACGAGCCGTCGGCCTCGTCCGCGCACGGGCCGTCGACCGGGGCGCCGTTGGCGTCGGCCGGGATGTCGGTGGTGAAGTTCCGGCTCAGCGAGTTGCTGAAGTTGGGTGCGATGTCCGGGTGCGTACCGTCCACGCCGGTGTCCAGAATGGCCACGACCACATCGCGTCCGCCCTGGTTGTACCGGTACGAACCGTCGGCGGTCGCGTGGATCTGCTTCATGTCCCACTGCAGCTCGGCCAGCGGCTCGGCGCCCGGCTTCGGCCTTCCGGCCGTCGGTCCCGCCTTGCCGCGCCCGGCGTCGTGCCCTTCCTTTTCGACCGTGTCGGTACGGCGTGCCGTACCTCCGGCCCGTGCGCTGGGCGGCGCCTGCCCGATCGTGCGGTTGCGGGCGACGCCCTCTATCGCCCCGTCCGACGCCAGCGCGGCGGCGAAGTCGGCGCGACTGGTCGTGACGGTGGCCAGGCCGACCGCGGTGTTCTCCTTGACGACGACGCCGCCCGCTGCCTCGATGGCCTGGCGGGCGCCGGTGGCGCCGTCCTTGTAGAGCACCACGTACTCGGCTTCTGGTCCTTGCCGCTGTGCCTGCACCGGTGCCGACATTGCGGCACCGACGAGTAAGGCGGCGGCGGAGACCATGATGACGCGTTTCACGCGTACCTCCCGTAGGGGCGGAAAGAGCTCGCCGCCACTGTGAAGGGATTTGCCGGATTCGACCACCTTTGATGAGATCCGTGACCCGAGCGTGACCAACGCCGGTCGGAATGAGTCAGGGATGCAGGTGGGACCAGCTGGCCTCGTGACCCCAGAGGGAGGCGGGGTCGACGTAGTGGCGCAGGAGGTCGTTCAGCTCGGCGTCGCCTCGGCCGTTCAGCTCCTCGGAGGCGATCTTCCTCGCCACCCCGGCCAGGAAGTCGGCCATCTGGATCCGCGCGTCGAGCCGGGACTCCGTCAGGCGCAGACCGGCCAGCCGGGCGCGGGAGGCCAGGCGGGGGTCGTTGAAGACGCCCTTCAGCTCGACGATCCGCTCCTCCGACAGCGTGGTCTGGCGGTCGTGGACCACCTCGACCGGGCGGCCCGACGAGCTCCATGCCACGACGGCCTGGATGATGGCGGGGATCAGGGGGTCGAGGACCGGGATCGTGCGGGGGTCCTCGGCCGGCCTTTCCAGATACGCGTCCAGGTTCGGGCGGGTCGCGGCCAGCGGGCCGGTCAGTTCCGGGGCTCGCAGGTCGTTCAGGCGGTCGTAGAAGGTCTGCGCGGGTACGCGGGCGCGCATGACGTCGTTGAACGACTCCAGGAGCGGGATCCATCCGGGCAGGGTGGGGCCGGTGCGGTAGAGGGTCTCTGTCTCAAAACGACGGTAGAAGCCGAGGCTGGGGCTGTAGGGGTCGTCCAGCAGGTCGACGATCCTGCTGACGATGAAGAAGCGTTTCTCCACCAGGTAGACGCGGGCGGTGCCGTAGATGGGACCGGACGGGCCCAGGAGCCAGACGAGGGCCGAGCGGTGCTTGCCGCGTAGCAGGTGGTTGGCCTTGTATTCGGTGGCCGGTGAACGGATGCGGTCGCGCAGCACGCGGATGACGTCGTCGGCCGCCTCGATCTCCATCGACACGCTGGCATGCGCGAACACGTCGGTGATCGCGGCGGTCAGGTTCTCCCCCTCCGCCCCGGACTCGTCACACGCGATTTCAAGATCTTGACCGGTCACCATAAGGGCTCCATCGTTGCCCGTGCCTCGAACCAGGCGCAACGGGTTTCGTGCGGTGTCTCAAAACTAGAGATGGCGGTAGAGGGTGGCTCGTGAGACACCCAGGATCTGGGCTACCTCCGACACGGTGGTGTCGCCGTTCTCCCGAAGGCGACGCGCCTCGGCGATCATCTCGTCACTCATACTCCGAGGCCGACCCCCCACCCTGCTTCCACCCCCACCCAAAACCCCCTCAGAACCCGCATCGCCTCCGCCCAACGCCCCTCCCCTTCCAACCCCAGCCCGCCGCCCTCCACCCGCAGACCCCTTCTTCCCGCCCGACGCCCTCTCCCCTCCGGCCCCAGGGCGCTCCTTTCCGGCTGCAGACCGCCGCTCTCTGGCCGAAGGCCGCTCCCCATCGCCCAAAGCCCGCGCGCCCACGGAAGGCCCCTCGCCTCCGGCCGACACCCTCTCCCCTCCGGCTCCAGGGCGCTCCTTTCCGGCCGAAGACTGCTCCACTCCCGCCGAAGGGCTCTCCCCTCCCGGAGTGCTCTCATCGACCCGGGTCCGGGTAGTTCCGGGGAGTCCGGAAGGGGTGGGAAGGTCTGGGGGGTCGGTGAGGAGGCGGCGGGCGCCGTTCAGGATGTGGTGGCGTAGTTCGTCTGTCGGCACGTCGGCGAGCAGGATCACCGGGTCGCTGAGCAGCGCCACCACCTGGATGGCGCGCACCCGCCCGGACAGGTCGGGGTCGGGGCCGGCGACCATCTCGTTGGCCCGGTTCATCACCGTGAACCACCGCTCGAACGCCTCCCGCGGCAGCGCGGGCATGTTGGCGACGATGGTGCTCAACACGTCCCGGTGCCGCAGGTACACCTCCAGCAGCGTCTCAACCGTCCCCCACCCGCCGCCGCCCTCCCGCGCCACCCGTTCCACGGCCGCGTCGGTGTCGTCGATGAGCGGCTGGGCGAGGGTGGCGAGGATGTCGGCCTTGGTGCGGAAGTGGTACAGAACGGCGGTCTTGGTCAGCCCCAGCGCCTCGGCGATCTCGCGGACCGAGGTGTTCTGGCTGCCCTGGCGCGCGAACAGTTCCCCGGCGGCGGCGAGGATCCTGTCCCTGGTGTCGATCACACCGCGCATCCTACCTCTTGCCTGACCATTGGTCAGGGGGTTATGATCGCAACTGACCAATGGTCAGGGGAAGGACCATGATGAACATCCTCATCTCAGGGGCGGGCATCGCGGGCTCCACGCTGGCGTACTGGCTGGCGCGGCATGGCATGAACGCCACCGTCGTCGAGCGGTCGGCTGGACAGCGTTCGAGCGGCAGCCCGGTGGACGTGCGGGGGCACGCGGTCGAGGTGGCCGAGCGGATGGGCGTGTTGCCCCGGTTGCGGGAGGCGGCCACGCGGGTGAACAGGATGACGTTCGTGGACGCCGCCGGTCGGCGGGTGGGCGGGATGCGTGTGGGGCGGCCGGGTGGTGGGGAGGTTGAGCTGCGCCGTACCGACCTCGCCGGGATTTTGACGGAGGCCGCCCGCGACCACGCCGAGTACGTCTACGGCGACTCCATCGCGAGCCTCACGCAGGACGGCGGCGGCGTGGACGTCGCGTTCGACCGTGGCACGCGGCGGCGGTTCGACCTGGTGGTGGGCGCCGACGGCCTCCATTCCAATGTGCGGCGGCTGGCATTCGGCGCGGAATCCCGCTTCGTACGGCATCTCGGGCTTTATGTCGCGACGCTCCCCTTCACCGGGCGGGTGTCCGATCCGAGCGAGGTCGTCATGTACAACGCCCCCGGCCGCTCCGCCACCCTCCATCCCTCGAACGGCGAGGCGGTCGCGGCCTTCATCTTCCACGCGCCCACGTTGCCCGGCTTCGACCACCGCGACACCGAACAGCACCGGCGCCTGCTGCACGCCGCCTACCGCGAGCCCGCCTGGCGCCTGCCCGAGCTGATGGAACAGGTGGCGACCACGGACGACCTGTTCTTCGACGCGGTCAGCCGGGTCCGCCTGGACACCTGGTCGGCGGGGCGGGTGACGCTGGTGGGCGACGCCGCGTCATCGGTGTCCCTGTTCGGCGACGGATCCACCCTGGCGATGTCGGCGGCATACACGCTGGCGGAAGAGCTGGCAGCCGACGTCACCACCGCCCTGACCCGCTACGAACACCGCCACCGCACACTCGCCGACCCCCGCCAGCGCCACGTCACGATGGTCTCCCGCCTCCTGATCCCCAAGACCCGCTACGGCCTGACCACCCGCAACCTCCTGACCCGCCTCCTCCCCACCCCCTAACCCCTCCCGCCCTCGCCACCCGGGCCCCGCCACACCCACGCGACCCCCCGAAGCCCGCGCTGCCCAAGGCCGTGTCGCACCCAAGACAGGGTTGCTAAGGCCGCGCAGCCCAAGGCCGGTCGTGCCCAAGACAGGGGTTCGAAGGCCGCGCCTCCTCAAGCCCGCGCAGCCCAAGGCCGGTCGTGCCCGAGGCAGGGGTTCCGGAGGCCGCGCCTCCTCAAGCCCGCGTCCCGGAGCACCGCGTTCTCCGAGCGTGCATGCCCGAGCACGCACCTCCCCGGACGCCCGGCAAGTCCGGCAGGCGAATTGGGCTCCTGGTCGCGCGGAAGGTCGTGAGGTGTTCGGTCAGGTCAGGACTTCATGAGGGTGGTGGGCAGGACGCCGCCTGTTCCGGCGTCGAGGGCCGCCCTGGCCTGCCGTACCGCCTCAAGGACGTTGCCCGCGGCGCTCGGTGAGTCCTCCACGGTCATCCGCACCTCCACCTCCACCGGCGACCCGCCGAACCCCTCCCCCTCAAGCCGGATGTAGGCGACCTTGCGATCCTCCAGAAACGGGATGTACGCGGCCGACACATGCGCGGACGCCCCCGCACCCGCCACCTTGGTCGCGCGTTTGCCGGACAGCCGGGCCGGGTCCTGGAGGTTGAGGAAGTCGGCGTTGCCCCCACCGAGCAGTTGGTAGGCATCGTGGAGCGCGACGCCGCCGGAGGTCAGGGCGTCGACGAGGGCACGGTGTACGAGCGTGGCGCCGAACGAGCTCTTCAGGTCGTCGCCGATCAGCGGAAGCCCGGCCTCGGCGAAGCGCCCGGCCCAGGCGGGGTCGCGGGCGATCACGGAGGGCATGCAGTTGACGAAGGCGCATCCGGCCAGCAGCGCGGCCTGCGCGTACAGCTCGGTGGTGTGTTGCGCGCCGACCGGGAGGAAGTTGACGAGCACGTCGGTACCACGCAACGCCGCGACGACGTCCTCCAGTACGGCCTCGCCCCGCGCATCGGGAACCCCAGCGACGGCTTCCCCGGCGAGCGGCCCCTCTTCACCGGCCATGAGCCCCTCGGCCACAACCACCCCGGTCGGCGGCACCTCGGCGAAGGCGCGGGCGTTGTTGGGCGGAGCCCAGATGGCATCCGCGAGATCCAACC
Source organism: Nonomuraea endophytica (assembly GCF_014203235.1). GTDB lineage: Bacteria > Actinomycetota > Actinomycetes > Streptosporangiales > Streptosporangiaceae > Nonomuraea > Nonomuraea endophytica. The sequence continues at coordinate 355,312 of NZ_JACHIN010000002.1, forward strand.
CGACCTTCGCAGGATTCACATCAAAAGCCACGCTGAACGAAATATCCGGCCACTCATAGAAGACCGAGCCCTGTACCAGCGAGGACGCGCAGTTCCCCACCCCAACCAACCCGACATTTGCCATGAAACCAGAGCATGTCAGATCAATCCGCTACGCCGCGCCACCGCCGCCGCCTCCACCCGTGACGACACGGCCAGCTTGGCCATGATGTTCGAGACGTGCACCCCCGACGTACGCGCCGAGATGAACAACCGCTCCGCGATCTGCCGATTGCTCAATCCCTCCGCCACCAGCCCCAGCACCTCCAGCTCCCGCGCCGTCAACCCGTGCCCCGCACCCGCGAGATCCACTCGCCCCACCGCCGCGAAAGCCTCCACCTCCCGCCGCAACGGCCCGGCCCCCAGCCGCACCGCGATCTCCCCCGCCTCCCGCAACGCTTCCCCCGCCCGAGCCCTCCCCACCTGCCCCGACCGCGCCTCCCCGCCTGCGCCCCGCCTTCCACGCGCCGCCCGCGCCTCTCCGCCGTCCGACCGCGCCTCCGGTGTGTCCCGCCGCTGTCCGTCCTGCGCGGCCCGCAGCAAAGCCCACCCCAGCATGTACGGCTGGCCGACCGACCGCCAAGCGCCCACGGCCTCCTCCCAAGATCCCCCGAGCTCAGCCTCGAACGTCGCCCGGTGCGCCCGCTGCACCCGTCCCACCGTGGCCACGCCGTCCGGCGCCCCGGTCAACGCCCCGGCCCGAGCCGCGATCACCAGCAACGGCCAGGCGTACCGTCGGCTGAGCGTCAGGTCGTGCGCCTCCAGCACGTGCCCGACCAGGCGGCGCACCCGGAGCTCGTCCCCGGCGGCCTCGGCCAGGCGGCATTCGAGCAGATCGGGCTCCAGGCACGAGTCGTACCCACGCGAACGCCCCAGCATCAACGGCCGGGCCTCGTCCACAACGGCGGTGGCCTCGTCGAGAGCGCCCTCCCAGACCGCGACCGTGCCCAGCACCATGAGCAGCCAGGCGCGGTAGATGGGCGGCGGGTCCAGGGCCAGCGCGACCCCGATCACCTCCCGCGCCTCCTGCCAGCGGCCGAGCGAGGACAGCGGCTCGGCGAGGTTGGCGGCCAGCAGCGCCCCCCGCGACCTGGCCATCCCGGCCCGCTCGGCCCGCTCGATCCCCGCCCTGGCCACCGCCTCGGCCCTGGCGTGCTCCCCGGCCGCTTCCAGTACGTCGGCTTCGCTGGCGTAGGCCATGAGCACGGCGTCCTCATCCACCACTCCCACCGTCCCAGCCGCCAGCCCCAGGTAACCGGGCACCACCTCCACGACCCCGCCGCCAGGGTCCGAGACCCGTCCAGGCACCAACACCGAACCATCAGAGGCGGAGGACCAACCAGACGAGGGCTCGGAGGGCAGGGCTGCCGGAGGTGCAGAGGAGGGGGCAGAAGGCGGGACAGAAGGCGGGGCAGAGGGCGGGGCAGAGGGCGGGCTGGGAGGTGAGACGGAAGGCGGCGGGGTGGAGGGCGGGGTGGGTGGGGGTGTGCGGGTGGTGGTCGGGGTGCGGGTGGTGGTGGGTGTGCGGGCTTGGGTGTAGAGGGTTGTGGCGGTGGTTAGGTCGCCTTCCAGGGCGGTCAGGGCGGCGAGGGTGGTCAGGGAGCGGGTGTCGCCCAGGTGGAGCGCCTGCTCGGCGTGTCTTCTGGCCTCGGTGTCCTGGCCGTTCCAGGCCAACGTGGTGGCCAGGGCGCCGAGGAGGCGGGCGTCGTCGGGCGCCAGCCGTACCGCCTCGCGAAGGTCGGACAGGCCGTCTTCGCCGAGCTGATCGCGGACGGTCACCCGGAGTTCCAGCAGGCGGGCCCGCCGTGTGCCGGTGACCTCGGACAGGGCCGATGTGGTCAGGTCTTCGGCTCGGCTTGCCTCGCCGGCGTGCAGGGCGTCGCGGGCGGCCAGTTCCAGGACTCGGGCGTGGTCGAGGCCGGGTGGGGGTTCGGCTGAGTGCCACAGGTCGAGCACCAGGTCCCAGCGCCGTCCCTCCACCGCCGCCGCGAACGCGCGCTCCGGCTCCCCGGCCGCCCGCCAATGTTCCGCCGCCTCAGAAGCCACCCCAGATGCCGCTCCAGCAAAAGCCCCAGATGCCGCCTCGGCAAAAGCCCCGGAAACAGCCCCGGTCAGCCCCTCAAGGGCGAGGGCGACCCGGGCGTGCAACCGCTTACGCTCCCCAGGCAACAACTCATCGTAAGCAGCATCCCGTATCAACGCATGCCGGAACCGATACCCGTCACCATCCACCAGCAACAACCGAGCCCGCACCAAAGGCCGCAAGGCCTCATCCAGCTCCAGCTCCCCCACCCCGGCAGCAGCCAGCAACACCGGATGTTCAACCCGCCGCCCAGCCACAGCGGCCACCCGCAAAACGTCCCGGCAAGGCGACGGAAGCTTGTCGGCCGCCCCCAGCAGCACGTCACGCAACGAGTCCGGCACAGCGCTCCCGCAGTCGGCGAGTGCCTCGACGAACAGCGGGTTCCCCTCACTCCTGGCCATGATCACGTCAAGTCCGGCCCCGGGCCGGGCCCCGACCAGCCGCACCACGTCATCCCGCAACAACGGCGGCAACCACAACGTCCGCACCCCGGGCAGCCGCACAACGGTCCGCGAGGTGGCGACCACCATCACCCCCCCGCGAGTCAGGTTCCGCAGCAGAAAGGCGAGCAGGTCAAGGCTGGCCTGATCAGCCCAGTGGAGATCGTCGAGGACGAGCACCAGCGGCCCCGCCCTCTCCACCACCTGCAGCGCCTCCTCGAACAACCGCGCCCGCCCGAGATCCACGGCAGGCACCCCGAGCTCAGGCAGCAACCGAGCCAGCTCACCGGGTCCGAAGGGCGCGCCGTGCTCCCTGACCAGCCGCCGCAGCACCGGCACGAACACCGAGTACGGCAGCCCACCGGGATCCCCACCCCCGGAAACCACCCGCGCGTCCACTCGCCCGGCGAACTCCGCGGCCAGCCGCGTCTTCCCCATCCCCGCCTCGCCCACGACGAGCACGGCGGAGGGCGTATGGGCCCACGCCTCGGCGAGCGCGGCCAGCTCAGCATCCCTACCTACGAACACATAAGGCAGCTTAAAGAGGCATCTACGCATCCTGCCGGATCCGCGAAAAAGGCCAGGCTGGCACCGTCACCCCCATGAACCGCCTCATGCTCGCATCAGCCTCCGGCCTCCTGGGCTTCTACCTGCTGTTCTCCGCCGTCCCTGCCTTCCTGGGCGACGGCATGTCGGCCGGTCTGGCCACCGGCGCGCTCATGCTGGGCACCGTTCTGCTGGAACTGGCCGTCCCTTGGCTCCTCAGCCGGTACGGCTACCGCCGCGTCCTGTCCGCCGGCCTGCTCCTCCTGGGCCCGCCGTCGTTCGCCCTGCCGATCCACGAGCTGGTCCTGCCGATCTCCCTGCTGCGCGGCGCCGGCCTGGGCATCGTGGTGGTGGCGGGCACCGCGCTGGTGGCCGAGCTGGTCCCGGCCGAACGCCGCAGCGAGGGCCTCGGCCTGTACGGCGTGGCCGTGGGCGTCCCCTCGATCATCGGCCTGCCCCTGGGCCTGTGGGCGGGAGATCACCTGGGCTTCGTGCCCATCTTCGTCGTGGCCGGCCTGGTCCCGCTGGCGGGCCTGGCCGCGGCGAGGGGCCTGCCGGACCTGAAGCCGATCCCGCGGAAGCACCAGAGGAGCGGCGGCCTGGCCGCGCCGATCGCCGTCTTCGGCGCCATCACGCTGGCCGCGGGCGTGGCCATCACGTTCCTGCCGCTGGCCACCTCCCCGACGCTCGCCTCGGCGGCGCTGCTGGCGCAGTCGATCCTGACCCCCGCCGCCCGCTGGTGGGCGGGCCGCCACGCGGGGGCCGGCTGGCTGGCCCCGTCGGTGCTGGCCGCGGCGGCGGGCATCGGCCTGCTGTTCTGGTCGGCGGAGCCGGTGGCGGTGGTGGCGGGGATGGCGTTGTTCGGCGCCGGGTTCGGGGTGGCGCAGAACCTGACGCTGACGCTGATGTTCGAGCGCGGCGAGGCGGGACGGGTGAGCGCGCTGTGGAACCTCGCCTTCGACGCGGGCATGGGCGTGGGCGCCCTGGGCCTGGGTGTGGTGATGGGCGTGACCGGCTACCCGCTGGGTTTCGCGCTGGTGGCCGTGGTGGTTCTGGCAGTTGTTCCGTTGACCGGGAACCGCAAGGCTTCTATGGTTCGTTAGTGGAGTAATGAACCATAGAAGCAGGTGTCCATGTTCGACGACCGGAGCCCCATCTACCGGCAGATCGCGGAGCACATCAAAGCCGATGTGCTGAGCGAGGCGTTGAAGGGCGACGAGCAGGTGATGTCGACCAACCAGTACGCCGCCTTCTACCGGATCAACCCGGCCACCGCCGCCAAGGCGTTCCAGCAGCTCGTCGACGAAGGCGTGCTCTACAAAAAGCGAGGTATCGGCATGTTCGTCAGCCCGGACGCCCGGGACGCGCTGAGGGCCGGCCGGAGGGAGGGCTTCTTCACCGACGTCGTCGACCCGATGGTGAACGAGGCCAAGGCCATCGGCATCTCCCTCGATGACGTGATCGAGCGGATCAAGGGGGAGATGTGAGGATCGAAGCCCGGGACCTGGTGCTGCGCTATGGCGAGGTCACCGCGCTCGACCGGCTGACGTTCGAGCTGGAGGGCGGCAAGATCTACGGCCTGCTGGGCCGTAACGGCTCCGGCAAGACGAGCCTGATGTCCGTGCTGTCCGCCTTCCGTAAGCAGTCGGCGGGGAGCGTGCTGCTGGACGGCGCTCCGGTGTGGGAGAACCCCGCCGTGACCAGCGCCGTCAGCCTCATCCGGGACGCCGGCGAGAGCGTCGACCTCGGCACCGCCGCCGACGCGCTCTACTTCGCCGAGTGGCTGCGCCCCACCTGGGACGCCGCCTACGCCAAGGAGCTGATGGAGCTGTTCGGGCTCCAGCCGAAGGCGAACGTCAAGGCCATGTCGAAGGGCCAGCGCTCGGCGATGGGCGTGGTGGTCGGGCTGGCCTCGCGGGCGCCGCTGACCATGTTCGACGAGTCGTACCTGGGCATGGACGCGCCCTCCCGGCACGCCTTCTACGACGCGCTGCTGGCCGACTACATGGCGCACCCACGCACGATCATCCTGTCCACCCACCTCATCGAGGAGGTGAGCCCGATGTTCGAGGAGGTCGTCGTCATCGACCGCGGACGCCTCATCGTGCACGAGGAGACCGAGCGCCTGCTGGCCCGCGGCCACGCGGTCACCGGGGCGGCCGCCGCCGTGGACGGGTTCGTGACCGGCCTGACCGTGCTCGGCGAGAAGGTGCTCGGGCCCACGAAGTCCGCGATGGTCTACGGCGAGCTCGACGCCGCCCACCGGCGCAAGGCCGCCGAGGCGGGGCTCACGCTCGGGCCGATCGCCATGCAGGAGCTGTTCATCCATCTGACCGGAGGCCCCAAGTGAGGTTCCCCACGCGGCTGCTGGCCGCCAACCTGTGGGTCGCCTTCTTCGCCTGGGCCGCGTACCTGGTCCTGGTGATCGTGATCACCCTGGCCATCCACTTCTTCGGCAACCTCACGCAGAGCGCGTGGGAGCAGGCCGGTCAGCTGCCGCGCTGGGTGGTGCTGTTCGTCGGGGTGGCGATGGTGCGCCAGTTCCTGCCGCTGTTCATCGCCAACGGGCAGACCAGGCGGCAGTTCGGCTTCCAGGCGGCGATCACCACGGCGCTCTACACGCCGTTCGTGGCCCTGCTGATGAGCGCCGGATACCTGGTCGAACGGGTGCTCTACACGATCATCGACCGGCCGCAGTCGCTGGAGCGGGCGCACCTCTACACCGACCCGACGCAGGTGCCGCTGGTCTTCCTGGAGCACACCGTGGAGTTCATGGCCTGGATCACCGCGGGCATGTTCATGGGCGCCGGCTTCTATCGCTGGCAGGCGGGCGGCCTGCTGACCATCCCGGTCGGCGTCGGGCTGGTCGTGCTCGGGCTGAGCGCCGTCGGCGCCCGGTTCGGGGTGCCGATGAGCGGCTTCTCGCTCGGCTTCCGGATTCCGGCGGGGCCGGTGCTGACGCTGGTGATGGGGCTGGGCACGTTCGCGCTCGGGCTGCTGCTGACCTGGTCGGTGATCAGGGACACACCACTGAGGAACGGGGGTTAGGACATGGCGGTGTTAGCCGTCGAGGGACTGCGCAAGAGCTATCGCGATCTGGTGGCCGTGGACGGGCTCGGCTTCGCCGTACGGGAAGGGGAGACCTACGGCCTGCTCGGGCCGAACGGCGCGGGCAAGAGCACGGCGATCTCCATGATCGTCGGCATCCTCGCCCCCGACGCGGGCAGCGTGAGCGCGCCGCCGAAGGCGCGCGTCGGCTACGTCCCGCAGGAGGTGGCCGTCTATCCGGACCTGACCGCGCGGGAGAACCTCCGCTTCTTCAGCGGCATGTACGGCATGCGCCGCGCCGAGGCGAAATCCAGAACCACCGAGGTCCTGCGACTGGTCGGCCTGTCCGACCGGGCGGACGAGGCGGTGGCCAAGTACTCGGGCGGCATGCAGCGCCGCCTCAACATCGCCGTCGGCCTGCTCAACCGCCCCAGCCTGCTCGTCCTCGACGAGCCCACGGCCGGCGTCGACCCGCAGAGCCGCAACGCCATCCTCGACAGCGTCCAGCGGATGACCGGCGAGGGCCTCGCGGTCCTCTACACCACGCACTACATGGAGGAGGCCCAGCGCCTCTGCGACCGCGTCGGCATCATCGACCACGGCCGCCTGCTGGCCGAGGGCACCCCCGCCGAGCTGGGCGAACCCGACTTGGAAGCGGCCTTCCTACGCCTGACCGGCCGCGAGCTGAGGGACTGACATGCTGCGCATCCTGCTCAAGGACCTGCGCCGCCGCTCGCGCGACAGCATGCTGCTGGTCTTCGGGGTGGTGCTCCCGCTCGGCATGGCGTTCGTCTTCGGCGTGACCCTGTCCGGCAGCGGCTCCCAGCAGCTCGGCCGGTACGGCGTGGCGGGCCCGTCGGCCGCCGAGTTCACCCAGCGCACCGGCCTGCCCGACCTCAAGCCCGTCGCCGACGCCGCGCAGGCCAGACGCCTGGCCGAGACGAACGAGCTCGACGCCGTCTTCGTGGTCTCGCCCGCCGGGATCGAGGTCGTCGGCAGCGTGGACGCGCCGCTGGCCGTCCAGATGGCCAGGGAGGTGGCCGAGTCGTACGCACTGCCGGGCGGCCGGAACGTCCAGGTCGTGCAGGACGCGACGCTCGGCACCCGCCAGCTCGACACCCGCACCTACCACGCGGCGGGCGCGGCGATGTTCTTCGCGTTCTTCGCGGTGATGCTCAGCGTCACCGGCCTGTTCGAGGAGCGCCGCAACGGCACGCTGGCGCGCCTGCTGTCGATGCCGGTGCCGCGCGCCTCGATCCTGACGGCCAAGCTGCTGGTCGGCGTCATCGTCGGCCTCGCGGGCATGGCGCTGCTGGTGGCCGCGACGACTCTGCTGCTCGGCGTGCGCTGGGGACCGCCCGCCGGGGTGGCCGCGCTGATCGTGGCCGGCGTGCTGGCCGCGACCGGCCTGATGACCGCTCTGGCCTCCTTCGCCCGCACGCCCGAGCAGGCCGCCAACTGGCAGTCCACGGCGGCGGCGGTGCTCGGGCTGCTCGGCGGCTCGTTCTTCCCGGTGGCGCCGGAGCTGAGCGTGTTCACCCCCCACCACTGGTTCCTGGAGGGGCTGGCGGAGCTGCGGGGCGGCGCCTCGATCCTGCCCGCGCTGGCCGTCCTGCTCGCCGTCGCCGCGCTCAGCTTCCCGGTGGCGGCCGTCCGCGTGCGAAGGATGGTGGCGCCGTGAAGATCGTGTTGATGGCCGGGCTCAACCTGCGCCGGATGTTCAAGGACCGCACCAACATCTTCTTCGTGCTCGTCGCCCCCTTCCTGCTCATCCTGGTGCTCGGCCAGCTCTACGGCGGCGGCCAGCAGCTCAGGCTCGGCGTCGTGGCCGGACCGGGAGCCCCGTCGGAACGGCTGGCGAGCGCCCTGGCCTCGGGCAGCCGGGTCACGGTCGAACGGCTGGCCGACGAGGAGGCGCTGCGCGCGGCGGTCGAGCGCGGCCGGCTGCACGCGGGCCTGGTCATCCCCGCCTCCTACGACAGCGGCGGCGGACGGGTACGCCATCTGGTCCGGGCGACCGACATCAAAAGCCACGACACCGGCACCTGGATCCGTTCGATCGTCCGTCAGGAGGGCGCCCGCGGGCAGCCGTCGCTGCCGGTGCGGGTCACCACGACGGGCAAGACGCCGTTCCCCGAAGGGCTGAACGCCTACGCGATCGCGGCGCCCGGCCTGCTGCTCATGTTCACCTTCCTGACCTCGCTGACCGCGGCGCTGGGGCTGGTGGAGTCGCGGGCGATCGGGGTGACGGCGCGGCTGTCGGCCGGGCCCACGCGGCTGCGTACGATCATCGCCGGCGAGGCGGCGGGACGGATCGCGATCGCGCTGTTCCAGGCGGTGCTGATCATGCTGGGGTCGATGGCGCTGTTCGGGGTCTCGTGGGGCGACCCGGTGGGGGCGGTGGCGGTGCTGCTGGTCTTCTCGCTGGTCGGCGGCGGCGCGGGCATGCTGCTGGGGGCCGCGTTCCGCACGCCGGGGCCGTCGATCTCGGTGGCCATGCTGCTCGGGCTCGGGCTGCCGACGCTGGGCGGCGCGACGATCCCGCTGGAGTCGTTCGCCGAGCCGATGCGGACGCTCGCCCACCTCACCCCGCACGCGTGGGGCTACGACGCCTTCGCCCGCCTCATCCGGCACGGCGACGGCCTCACCGGCGTGCTGCCGCAGCTCGCCGTGCTCGGCGTCCTCGCCGTCGTCCTGTTCGCCCTGGGCACGTGGCGGCTGCGGCGCGCGCTCAGCGGGTGAGCTCGACGCCGACGGTGATCTCGTTGCCGAGCTTGTGCCCGAGCATGAGGTCGAGCTCGTCGCCGCTCCAGAAGCGGCCCGGGTCATACCAGTTGGGCCGCTTGCCGCCCGGCAGCAGGCCCATCTCCTCGTAGGTCACCGCCACCACCTCGGCGCAGTAGGCGCTCTCCAGCGTGCGGTCCTTGACCCGGCCGCGCAGCTGGGGGACGCGGCCGCGGGCCCAGCGTCCGGCCAGGCGGGCGGTGGACGGGAACGGCGTGCCGTCCAGCCTGGCCACCGTGCGCAGGGCGGCGTCCTCCATCTCGGGCGTGGCCTGCGGCTCCAGCTGGCGCAGCCAGGCCCGCTGGCCGTACCGGTCGGCCCAGACCGTCACCGCGTCGCGCAGGTCGTGCAGCTGCACGCCGCGGTGATGGGTGCCCGACCACAGGTCGAGCAGCGACTTGCCCAGCTCCGCGTGCCACATCATCGGCGGCATGTCCTCGGTCACGATCGCCATTCCGACATGGTTGACCGGGCTGTTGGTCATCGTCTGGATGGCCCGGTCGGGAACCGACCGCCCGCGGAAGATCCAGAGATCTCCCGTCCTGGTGACGTTCACAGCCTCATCGAGAGTCAGCACATTGTTAGCCTAAGCACATGCGCTGGTGGAAATGGCTCGGACTTGCCGGAATCGCTGGAGTCGCGGCGACCGGAGTGGTGATCGCGCGGGACGAACGGCGCCGCCGCGCCTACACGCCCGACGAGATCAGGACCCGCCTGCGCGAGCGGGTGGAGACGGAGTCGGCTCAGGCCGACGGCCGCAGGTCGTAGACGAAGACCACGTCCGGATAGGCCGGGTTGTCGTCGTACCCGGCGACGGCGCCCAGGTAGGCCCGCTGGTAGTTGACCACCCAGGGGAAGGCCGCCACCGCCCGCACGTCCAGCAGCCTGCCGGTGAGCTGCCTGAAGCTCTTCTGGGCGGCCGGCCGGTCGGTCACGTTGAGCACCGGCAGCATGTCGATCATGCTGTCGGCCACGGGGTCCTTGAGATAGGTCAGGTTGAAGACCGGCGGGGTGCCGCTGCGGAAGACGTTGCCGAACCACGAGTAGCCGTCGGCGTAGTCGGGCCACCAATACATGACGAAGATGTCCTGGTCGCGCTTCTTGCCCCGGTCCCACTGAGCGATCCAGGGCATCGGCCGGGCGTCGAGCGTGACGTTGAGCGTCCTCAGCGTCTCCGTCAGCCGCCGCGCGAGCGTGGCCTGGTCGGCGTCGCCCTCGGCGTAGGTGAGCGTGAGCTTGAGCGGCCTGCCGCCCGGACCGTAGCCCGCCCGTTGCAGCAGTTGCGCGCTCATGGCGAGGTCCTGACGGGGTGTCCGCCCGCGCTGGTGTCCCGGCAGCCCTTCCGGCACGATCCCGCTCGCCGGTACGGCGGCGCCGTCCATCGCCTTGATCAGCCCCCGGTAGTCGACCGCCTTCTGCACGGCCTTGCGGAGCCGGACGTCGCGCAGCGGCCCCTCGGCGGTGTTGAACAGCAGCATCGCGGTCTGCAGCGACGGCATGGAGGCGGTCCGCACGCCGGGCGTCCTGGTGGCCCGGTCGTAAAGCCGGGGGCTGAGCCGGTTGACGAAGCTGACCTCGCCGGCCTGGAGCAGTTCCCAGCGGCGGCGCGGGTCGGGCACGACGCGGTACTTGACGGTCCGGTAGTGCGGGCGGTCCCATCCGCCCCAGTAGCCGGCGAAGGCCTTGAGCGTGAGCTCGTTCTCCTCGCCCTTGCGCCAGCTCGCGATCGTGTAGGGGCCGGAGCCGGCGTCGGTCTTGCCGTCCTTCACCTGGTCGACGGCGGCGGTGTCGTAGATGTAGGCGGCGTACGCGGCCGAGGCGGTCAGGTCCAGCGGGGCGGCGTACTTGAGCTGGAAGGTCACGGTCAGCGGGCCGGGGGCCTGGATCGACTCGACCGCGTCCCAGATGTAGGAGGCGCCGGCGCCGGTCTTCATCGTCCGCTCGACGGCGGCCTTGACCGCGGCGGCGTCGAGCGGCCTGCCGCTGTGGAACGTCACGCCGGGGCGCAGGGTGAACGTCCAGGTCTTGCCGTCGGAGCTGGCGTTCCAGGCTGTGGCCAGGCGGGGGCCGGCCTTCTTGGTGACCGGGTTCCAGACGGTGAGGGTCTCGTAGATGTTCTGCAGGGCGATGATCTCGTTGGAGTACGAGGTCGCCGGGTCCCAGTCGGTGACGACGTCCAGGTTCTGGGCGTAGACGAAGGCGGCTTCCCCGGGTTGCGCCTGCCGTACCTCAGGAGGGGGCGCCGAGCACGCCGCGATGGTGAGTGCCAGCGCGGCCGCTGCGAGACGACGGCGCATGCATCTCCCCTGTGACCGATGTTGCGCCTGAAACTACTGCAAATTGACGCCACGGATGCCCGAAAGTCCTGAAAAATAGGGAATTCTGGTGATCGAATTGCTATCCTCAAGGCTTGTCCCGTCCGGGGTTTCCAGTTGGGGACCGGCCGGAGTGAGGTGTCATGACCCGCAGCAGAACGATCCGCATGAAGATCGTCGGTCTGCTGCTGGTTCCGCTCATGTCGATGGTGGTGTTGTGGGGCGTGATCGCCGCGGTGACCGCGGGCGAGAGCCTGGAGCTCAGGGAGTACACCACGTTGTGGTCCAACCTGCGCCATCCCGCCTATCGCCTGATCGGTGAGATCCAGCGCGAACGGCTGGCTTCGACGCGCCTGCTGCGCTCCGGCGGCAGCATGGAGCGCTCGTCGGCCAACGCCCAGCGCGCCCGCACCGACCAGGCGGCCGAGGAGTTCAAGGTCCAGACCGCCAAGTCGAAGGACGCCTCCCCCGCGATCAGCTCCCAGGTCGACCAGGTCCTCATCCAGCTCGGCCGGCTCGACGCGCTCAGGGGCGAGATCGACGCCGGGCTCACCGCGCGCGTGCACGCCATCGAGACCTACAGCGCCATGATCGACTCGCTGTTCGGCCTGCACCGGCGGGTCGCCTTCGTCGACGACATCCCGATCTACGAGCAGTCGCGCATCGTGATCGACCTCGGCTACGCCAAGGAACTGCTCACCAGGGAGCAGGCCGTCGCCTCCGGCCCCACCACCGCGCAGGAACGCCGGATCTTCACCCAGCTCGTCGGCAACCGGCGCTTCCTCGTCGACCAGTCCGTCGCCGAGCTCGACCCGGCCATGCGCGACGCCCAGGTGGCCCTGCTCACCTCGCCGCTCTACCAGCGCATGCGGGTGATGGAGGACCAGATCATCGCCGGGCGGACCCCGGAGGGCTGGGTCACCACCACCGAGTCGCTGTCGAAGTCCTTCCAGGACTTCCAGATGACCGCCTCGCAGATGCTCACCGCGCGCGCCGCCCCCGTGGCCGACTCGGTACTGCTGCGCGCGCTCATCCTGGGCGGCACCGGCCTCGCGCTCGTGGTCGTGTCCATCGTGATCTCGATGCGCGCCGGGAACCGGCTGTCCAAGGAGCTGGTCACGCTCCGGATGGCCGCCCTGGAAGTGGCGCAGGACCGGCTGCCCCAGGTCGTCGAGAAGCTGCGCAAGGGCGAGCAGATCGACGTGCCCGAGGTGAAGGTCGCCAGCACCACGACCGAGATCGACGACGTCGGCCAGGCCTTCTCCACCGTGCAGAGCACCGCCGTCGAGGCCGCCGTCGGCCAGGCGCAGCTGCGCGAGGGCGTCGGCCACGTCTTCCGCAACCTGGCCAGGCGCAGCCAGACGCTCCTGCACCGCCAGCGCATCCAGCTGGAGGGCATGCAGCACAAGGCCACCGAGCCGGACGCGCTGGACGACCTGTTCCGCCTCGACCACCTCACCACCCGGATGCGCCGCCACGCGGAGGGACTGATCATCCTGTCCGGCGCGACGCCCGGCCGCGGCTGGAGCAAGCCGGTGCCGCTGCACGACGTGGCCCGCGGCGCCACCGCCGAGGTGGAGGACTACCAGCGGGTGGTGGTCGAGCCGATGCCCAGCCACGCGCTGGTCGGGCCGCTCGTCGGCGACGTCATCCACCTGATCGCCGAGCTCATCGAGAACGCCACCGTGTACTCGCCCCCGCACACCCCGGTCATGGTGCGCGGCGAGGCCGCGGCCCGGGGCTTCGCCATCGAGGTGGAGGACCGGGGGCTCGGCATGAGCCCCGAGGAGCTGGCCGACCTGAACACCCGCCTGGCCAGCCCGCCCGAATTCGACCTTGCCGACAGCGACAGGCTCGGCCTGTTCGTCGTCGCCCGCCTGGCCGCCAGGCATGACATCCGCGTGACGTTGCGCGGTTCACCATATGGAGGGACCACCGCCATCGTGCTGATCCCGGCAGAGCATGTGACGCAGCAGAGCGAGACGCCGGCCGAGCCCACCGCCCGCCCCATCAAGGTGGTGCGCGGTGAGTGACGAGCGCTGGCTCGACGAGGACGCCGGGCCGATCGTGCCCGCGTACCTCCTCACCCGCGGGCGTACCGTCCCCGCGAGCGAGGCCATCGACCTGATCGCGGTGATCATCACCGCCGGGGGCCTCACCCCGCCGATGGGCCTCGGCCCCGAGCACCTGATCATCATGCAGAAGTGCACCAAGCCCACCCGGCTCGTGGACGTGGCCGCCGAGCTGAACCTGCCCATCGGCGTCGTCCGGGTCCTGGTCGGCGACCTGCACGCCCAGCAGCTCGTCCAGGTCGAGCACCCGCCGCCCGCGCCCGACAAGCGGGTCCTGCTGGAGGTGATCAGCGGCCTCAAGGCCCTGTGAGCGGCCTTATGGTGCTGTGAGCACCTTTTGTTAAGGCTTATGGCCCGGTGAGGACGTCTTCCGCGCGGTGGCAGGCCACCGTGCGGCCCTCCCCCACCTCACGGAGTTCCGGCGCGCGCTCACACTCCGGTACGGCCAGCGGGCAGCGTGACCGGAACGGGCACCCCGTCTCGGCAGGCGGCGCACTGGTGCCCGCCTGCGGCGGCTGCCCGCCCAGCGTGGGCACGGCGTCCCTGAGCGCCTTGGTGTAGGGGTGGGCGGGGGCGGCCAGCAGCTCAGCGGTCGGCCCCGACTCGACCACCCGCCCGGCGAACAGCACGTGGCTGGTCCTGCACAGCCTGCCCACGACGGCGAGGTTGTGGGTGATCAGCAGGCGTTCGGTGTCCAGCCCGGCCAGCAGGTCGAGGACCTTGGCCTGCACGGTGACGTCCAGGGCGCTGGTGGGCTCGTCGAGGATGAGCAGTTTCGGGCCGACGGCCAGGGCGCGGGCGATGACGACGCGCTGGCGCTGGCCGCCGGACAGCTCGTGGGGGCGGCGGACGGCCAGGGCGGGGTCGAGGCCGACCTGTTCCATGAGCTCGCCGACGCGGGCCCGGTCGGGCAGTCCCTCGGCGATCGAGGCGCCCACGCGCCTGCGGGGGTTGAGGGACTCGGCCTGGAAGACCGGCTGGACGTCGCGCCGGAAGGCCCTCATGTCAGCTTTTTTCAGGTCTTGCCCGCCGTACCAGATGGTGCCCTTCTGCGGCTTCAGGAGGCCGAGGAAGGCGCGGGCGAGCGTGGTCTTGCCGGAGCCGCTCTCGCCGATCAGGCCAACGCCGCCGCCGGTCACGTCCAGGCTCACGTCGTGGACGACGGACTGCCTGCCGTACCCGAGAGTGAGGTCTTGCGCGCGCAGGATCGTCACGGCGTGGCCTCCAGCAGGTCGCGGGTGTAGGGGTGGGACGGGTCGGCCAGCACGCGCGCGGCCGGGCCCGACTCCACGACCTCGCCGTCCTTCATGACCAGCACCCGGTCGGCGATGGTGCTGACCAGGGCCAGGTCGTGGGAGACGAGCAGGATGGCCAGGTCGCGCTCGCGCTGCAGGCGGCGCAGGACCGTGATCACCTCGGCCTGGACGGTGACGTCCAGGGCGCTGGTGGGCTCGTCGGCCAGGACGACCCCCGCGCCCAGGGCGATGGCCAGCGCGATCGCGAAGCGCTGGGCCTGGCCGCCGGAGATCTCGTGCGGGTAGCGGCGCAGGATCGCCGGGTCCAGCATGACCGCCTTCACCGCGGCCACCGGGTCGGCGGTGACGCCGTGGAGCTTCAGCGCGCGGCGCATCAGCGTGCCCAGGCGGGTGGTGGGGCTGAGCGCGGCCTGCGGCGACTGCATGACCAGGGCCGCGCGGGCGCCTCTGATCGCGCGCAGTTCGCGGGGCGAGGCGGTGCGCACGTCCAGGCCGCAGACCTTGATGCTGCCCGAGACGTCGGCGTTCTCGGTGAGGCCGAGCAGCGACATCAGCGTCGTCGACTTGCCCGAGCCGCTCTCCCCCACGATCGCCACGCACTCGCCCGCGGCCACGTCGAGTTCGGGGACGCGGGCGACGGTCCGGGCACCGTAGCGCACCTCCAGGTCACGCACCTCGATCATCGCACCACCCTCGTGTTTATGGTCGCGACCGCTTCGCGGCTCGTTGGCTCGTTCCTCGCTCTCTCCCCGCGAGCTCCTTCGCTCCGGGGGTCGAGGGCGTTGCGCAGCCCCTCGCCCATCACGTTGAAGGCGAAGGCGGTCAGCACGATCGCCAGGCCGGGGAAGGTGACCACCCACCAGTTCGTGGTGAACAGGGTCTGGCCCTGCTCGACCATCAGGCCCCACTCCGCGGTCGGCTCGTGGGCGCCGAGCCCCAGGTAGGACAGGGCGGCGGCGGTCAGGATCACGCCACCGGCGTCGAGCGAGACCTGGACGAGCACGGGCGTCAGCGAGTTCGGCAGCACGTGGCGTAGCACGATCAGCGGCGCGGGCACGCCGAGGCACCGGGCGGCGTCCACGTACGGGCGGTTGGCCACGGAGGCGGCGACCGAGGCGGCCAGCCGCGCGTACCAGGGCCACCAGGTGACCGCGATCGCCACGATCACCGTGGTGACGCTCGGCTGGAGCACCACCGCCAGCGCCAGCGACAGCAGCAGCGCGGGAAAGGCCAGGAAGACGTCGGTGACCCGCATGATCACGTCCCGCAGCCAGCCGCCCGCGTAGCCCGCGATCATGCCCAGGGTGACGCCGACCAGCGCGGAGGCGGCCAGCACCGCCACGGCGATGCCCAGCGAGGTGCGCCCGCCGTAAAGCACGCGGGTGAACACGTCGCGGCCCACCTGGTCGGTGCCGAACCAGTGCTCGGCGCTCGGCGGCAGCAGCGCCTCCAGCGGTTTGGGATCGTCCACCGGGTATGGCGCCAGCCACGGCGCGAAGAGCGAGGCCAGCACGACCAGGACGATGAGCACGGCCCCGGCGGCGGCGAACCGGTCGGGCATCCTGGGCAGCGTCCTGCGCAGCTCGGGGGCCTTCATCGGGCCCTCGCCCTCGGGTCCACGACGCCCTGCAGGAGGTCGACGGCCAGGTTGCTCAGCACGTACACGATCGCGATCATCAGCGTGATCCCGGCGATGGCCGGGGTGTCCAGCGAGCGGATCGAGTCGACCGCGTAGCGGCCCAGGCCGGGCCAGTTGAAGACCGCCTCGACCAGGAAGCCGTTGACCATGGCGTAGGCGAAGACCAGCGCGATCAGCGACAGCACCGGGTTGAGCGCGGCCCGCAGCGCGAACCTGGTCAGGATCTTGGATTCGGAGAAGCCCAGGGCGCGCTCCAGCCTGGCGTGGTCCTGGCCCGCCTCCTCGATCAGCGCGGCGCGGGTGAGCTGGGCGATGACGCCGGCCGGGTAGGCCGCCACCACGAGGGCGGGCAGGACGAGGTGCTGCAGCGTGCTGGTGAAGATGGGCCAGTTGCCGGTGATGAGCGCGTCCACGATCGTGATGTTGGTCCAGAGGGTGAGCGGGCTGGTGGTGTCCAGGGCCCCGTCGTACTCACCGGCCACGGGGAACCAGCCGAGGTTGCTGGCGAAGACCGTCTGCACGGCCAGGGCCAGCCAGAAGACGGGGACGGAGACGGCCAGCATGGAGCCGACGCGTACCCCCAGGTCCGGAAATTTCGTCTTGTAGCGGGCGGCGAGCACGCCGATCGGGATGCCCACCGCGATGGCCAGGATCAGCGCCGTCCCCACCAGCTCCAGCGAGGCGGGGAAGGCCGTCATCAGATCCTCGCGGACCGGGCGCCTGGTGTGCAGGCTGGTGCCCCAGTCGCCGGTCACCAGGTCGCGCACGTAGTTCCAGAGCTGGACCGGCAGCGGGTCGTCCAGCCCGAAGCGCGCCCGCGCCGCCGCCAGCTCCTCCGGCGAGGCCTTCGGCCCCGCGAAGGCCACCGCCGGATCGCCCGGCACCAGCCGCATGATCACGAAGGTGAGCGTGACCACGCCGGCCACGACCAGGAGTGCCTGGCCGAGCCGGCGGAGCAGGTAACGCCACATCAGCGCGACAGGTCGTAGAAGAACACCACGTTCGGGTAGGCCGGGTTGTCGACATAACCCTTCACGTCGGCGGTGAGCGCGCGCTGGTAGGTCTGCACGTACGGCACCGCCACCGCGGCCTTCTCCTGGATGATCTTCTTCTGCAGGTCGGCGTAGACCTGGTCGGCCTTGAGCTGGTCGGTCGCGGTCAGCTCGGGCAGCGAGTCGATCGCCTTGTCGATCTCGGCGTCCTTCAGGTACGACAGGTTGAACTCAGGCTGGTCCTTGCTGCGGAAGACGTTGAGGAACCAGCTGTAGGCGTCGGCGTAGTCCGGGTACCAGTACATGACGAAGACGTCCTGGCCCTTCTTCTTGCCCAGGTCCCACTGCGCCTCCCAGGCCATCGGCTTGGCCTCGACGGCGACGTTGACGTTCTTCAGCGCCGAGCTCAGCAGCGTGACCAGGAGCTTCTGGTCGTCGTCGCCCTGGGCGTAGGTGAGCTTGAGCTTCAGCTCCTCGTTGTCGGGGCCGTAACCGGCCGACTGCAGCAGCTCCTGCGCCTTGGCCAGGTCCTGCTTGGGCTCCATGCCGGCGACGTGGCCGAGCAGTCCCTGCGGGACCAGGCCGCTGCTCTTGACGCCCGCGCCCTTGAGCGCCGCGGCCAGGCCGTCGTAGTCGATGGCCAGCTGCAGGGCCTGCCGTACCTCGGCGGACTTGGTCGGGCCCGACTCGGTGTTGAACAACACCAGCAGGTTCTGGAACGACGGCGTCTGCTTCACCTGGACGCCCTGCGTCATCCCGGCCTGCTCGAACAACTGCGGGTTGAGGCGCTGCACGAAGTTGACCTCGCCGCGCTGCAGCAGTTGCCAGGCGGTGGTGAGCTGCGGGGTGACCCGGAAGGCGACCTTCTTGTACTGCTCGGGCTTCCAACCGCCCCAGTAGCCCTCGTACGCCTTCAGCGTGAGCTCGGTCTCCTTGCCCTTCTGCCACTGGTCGATCGTGTACGGGCCGGTGCCGCCGTCCTTCTTGCCGTCCTTGTCCACGCCGTCCACGTCGTAGATGTAGGCGGCGTAACCGGCGGAGGAGACGAGGTCGAGCGGGGTGGCGTACTTGAGCGTGAACTTCAGCGTGGCCGGGTCGACGGCCTCGATGGTGTCGACGGCGCTCCAGATGTAGGCCGGGCCGCCGTTCATCTTGATCGTGCGCTCGATGGCCTTCTTGGCCGCCTCGGCGTCCAAGGGCTTGCCGGTGTGGAACTTCACGCCCTGGCGGAGCTTGAAGGTCCACTCCTTGCCGTCCTTGGCCGACGACCACTCGGTGGCGAGGCGCGGCTCCGGCTTCTTCGTCTCGGCGTTGTACCTGGTCAGGCCCTCGTAGATGTTGGACATGGCGACGATCTCGTTGGAGTACGAGGTCGCCGGGTCCCAGTCGGTGACCACGCCCAGGTTGGGCGAGTAGACGAAGGTGGCGTCGTTCTGCTTGGGCGCGGCGCCGCCGGTGGCGGCGGCCGACTCGCTGGGCCCCGGCGTCCCGCCGGCTCCGCGCACCTGTCCGCCGGCGCAGGCGGAGGCGGTCAGAGCGACGGCGCCGGCGACCCCGGCGACGGCCAGTCGCTTGTGCCAGTGCATATATGGGGTCCTTTCAATGGGTTTTGTCCGGCTTCAGCCGCGGCAAGATCGTAGCGACGAACGTTCGCCGTTGGGCGTCAATTCGATAGCGGACCTGCGGCCTTTACATGAAGGCGCACCGCTGGTTCCGCCAGGTAACTCAGCGGAACCTCGTGCACATCCACCAGTTCAACACGTGCGGGATCGGCCCCTGCCAGCACGGCCTTCGCCGCCGCCTCCTCCTTCGCGCGCTCGATGGCCCGGGTACGGCCGGCCCCCGCCGGCACGATCGTGTCCACCCGGCCGCTGGCCAGCGCGATGGCCGCGCCGACGGCGTTGGCCACCTCGGCGTGCTCGGGCCTGATCACCTGGCTGACTCCGGGGATCCGCCCGGCCAGCAGGAACGCGCCGCCGCCCACCGCGACCAGCGGGCGGTCGGCTCGGCCCAGCGACATACGGTCAACAGCGTCGGCCACCATCTCGTCGGCGATGACCAGGCTACCCGCAAGCATTTCCGCCGCACCCGCGTGCTCGTCCAGCGCGGAGTGCCACTCGCGCGGCGCGCCGGGCATGCGGCCGGCGTGCACGCCCGCATCGGTCATGGTGGGCACCGTACCGCCGAAGACCAGCGCGGACTCCGCCAGCCGGTAGCCCACCGAGTCCGGGCCGATCGCACCCGGGCGCAGCCGGGTCCCGCCGCCCATCGCGATGGCCAGGATGTCGGGCATGCGGAAGTTGGTCAGCACGCCGCCGATCTCCACCGCCGCGGCCGACTCCCGGGGAAAGCCGCCCATGAGCACGCCCAGGTCGGTGGAGGTGCCGCCGACGTCGGCCACGATGGCGTCCTTCACCCCCGACAGGAACGCCGCGCCGCGCAGCGAGTTGGCCGGTCCCGAGCCGATCGTGGAGACGGGCAGGCGGGCGGCGTACTCCACCGTCATCAGCGTGCCGTCGTTCTGCGCCAGGTACGGCCGCGCCGTCAGGCTCCGCTCGGCCAGGGCTTCCACCAGCGCCCTGGTGACCGCGGACGCCACGCCGTACAGGGCGGCGTTGAGCACGGTCGCGTTCTCGCGCTCCAGCAGCCCGAGCGAGCCGATCTCGTGGCTGAGGCTGACCGGCAGGCCGTACTCGCGCTCGACGAGTTCGCCGACGAGGCGCTCGTGCTCGGCGTCGGCCGGGCTGAACACGCCCGACACCGCCACCGCGTCGGCCGTGACGCCGTCCAGGAAGCGGCGGACGGCGTCGAGGTCGAGCGGGCTGATCGGGCGGCCGTCCACGTAGTGGCCGCCGGGCAGGATCGCCTCGCCCGCCGAGACCGCGGCGCGCAGGTCGGCCGGCCAGTCGGTCAGCGGCGGCACGGACGTGGTCGCGGGCGCTCCCAGCCGCACGACCGCGACCCGGCCGAGGTTGCGGCGCTCCAGGATCGCGTTGGTGGCGTGGGTGGTGCCCAGCATGACCCTGCCGACCGTGTCCACGGGGCCGGTGCGGGCCAGTTCGGTCAGGACGGCGTCCAGGGCGGCGCGCAGGCCGCCGGTGACGTCGGCCGTGGTGGCGCGCTTCGCCTTGGCCACCACCCGGTCGGCCGCGTCGAGCACCACCGCGTCCGTGTTGGTGCCGCCGACGTCGATTCCGATGCGCAACGTCATGCGAGCTCCTCCACGGGCACGTAGTCCAGGTCGTAGCCGAACGCGGCCGGGCCGGCGGTCTCCAGGCCCTTCACGGTGCGCCAGAGCGGGTCGCAGGCCCAGGCGAGCACGGTGACGCGCTGGCCGTAGCGCAGCGACTCGGTCTGAACGGCGATCGCGGTCTCGGTGTCCACGACCGTGATCAGGTCGGGGACGATCGCGCGGACCCGGCCGTCCTCCAGCGCGACCAGGTTCTCGTTCTGCAGTTCCAGGGTGAGCGTGCGGCCCCGGTCGGCGCCGGTGCCCTCGATCACGGCCGAGCCTCTGACGAAGCCGCCGGAGGTGCGGCGTTCGACGTCGGTCAGCTTGCCGGTGATCAGGCGGCGGGCGCCCAGCTCGTCCTGGAGGGCGCCGAGCGGGTCGGCGGTCTGCTCGGTGGACCTGCCCACGGCTATCGCGCGGGTGACCGTACCCTCGATGACCGCGCCGCGCGCCTGTGCCGCGGTCAGCACGTAGTCGGCCATCAGCGCGCTCGAACCGGCGGCCACGCATACGGCGCGGGCCAGCCGTTCCGACCACAAGCCGTCCACGGGCCTGATGGTCACCACGTTTCCCGCCACATCCGACATGATCACCAGGTCGGCCGGGAGCCCGGCCACGTACATGGAGACCATCTGGACCTCGGGAAACGCCCGGCCCATGCCGTCGGCGTCGAGCAGCGGCAGCCCGAGCTGGGCGGCCCAGGCGACCGGCGCGACCCCGTTGCCGCCGCCGATCTCCGAGGACATCACCGCGGCCGGAGCGCGGCCGAAGATGCGCTCCGCCTCCTCGGCGATCCGCTTCGGCTCGTCCTCGCTGTGGATCATCTCGTGGCTGACCGTCGGCGCGCCGATCCCGGACAGCGGGAGGATCAGGGCGTCCTCCGGCAGATCGGCGAGCGTGATGAGCGGAACCCCGCCGTGGGCCTGGATCGCGCGCCGCGCAGCTAACGAACCGGTGCGCACGTCTCCACCGCCGCCGGTGCCCAGCACCGCGCAGCCCCTCGCGAGAGCAGGGATGTCATCCTCTTTGATCAGCACACAAGCCACCGTAGTGGTCGTTTATCACTTATCCCCGCGAACTCCCGTTCGTGCCCACATGACCAGTCCCGGCTGCGAACCTGGTGGAGACCGGCATTAATCCCGTTGCACCGCTCACCCCCCTCACGGCATCCTCGTCACATCGCCCGAAAGGACCAGTCATGAACACCCTCCGAATGCGTGACCGCCGTAGCGGCATGTCCTGGGCTTAGGAACGCACGACTCGTGCCCCGGGACATGGTTCCCGGGGCATTCGCATGTCCGGACGGGTGGGGGCGCTGGTGTGCCCGGCGGTTTCATAAGCCGCCCCAGGCGGGTTCGATCCCCGCACCCGTCACGCCTTCGTGGCGCAGTGGAGAGCGCGCCTGCTTGCGGAGCAGGAGGTCGCTGGTTCGATTCCAGCCGAAGGCACGAGAACATCAGAGCATGCGCATTTCAGTGGCGGCCGACAGCCTCGACGGAGTGGCCGGGACGGTGGTGGCCGAGCTGCGCGCTCGCGGCCACGAAGTGATCACCCATGGCGCGCTCAACGACGACGAGCGCGACGACTGGGCGTGGGCGTCGGAGTCGGCCGCCCGCGACGTGGCCGAGGGGCGCGCCGAACAGGCCGTCGTCGCCTGCTGGACCGGCACGGGCGCGGCGATCGCGGCCAACAAGGTCGCCGGCGTGCGCGCCGCCCTGTGCGCCGACGCCCACACCGCCGACGGCGCGCGCACGTGGAACGACGCCAACGTGCTCGCCCTGAGCATCCGGCTGACGTCGCCGGCGCTGCTCACCGAGATCCTGGACGCGTGGTTCGCGGGCACGCCGAGCACCGACGCGGACGACGTGGCCAACGTGGCGCATCTGGACGAGATCAGGTGACGTTCGAGGAGGTGGCCGGGGAGGTGCACACGGCGATCTCGGCCGGTGAGCTCTCCGGCGATCGGGTCGTCGAGCTGGCGGTCGCGCTGGAGGGGCTGGGCGTGGCCGTACCGGCTGACCTGGATCTTCGCACGCTCCTCACCGGCTTCGCGCGCCTGGACACGTCCGTGCGGACGGTGCAGCGCGACCTCGACGCGACCGCGCTCCCCGGGCGGCTGCGCGTCTGCGCGCCCGCGTGGGGCGGCGGGTGGCTGCGGGTGGGGTACGGCGGGCAGGCATCCTCCACCGGCTTCGACCCGCGCCGAAGCGCCGACCCGCTGGCGGAGGTGGCCGACGTCGCCCAGGAGATCATCGTCGAGGAGCTCTGGACGAGCTGGCCGCTCTGCCCCGAGCACGGCTTCGGACTGCACGTGAACAACACCCCCGAATGGGTCTGTACAGGGACGAAACACCACGTGGTCGCCGCCGTGGGAAGGCTCGGCGGGGGCTGAGTTTCGTCGGTCCCCGGGTCTATGGTTCTGCCATGACCGCGACACTCCTGCGCGGCGGCCACCCCTGGGGGCATGGGGCGCCGGCCGACATCCTGGTGGGCGACGGCCTGATCCAGGAGGTCGGCCCAGCGCTCGACGCCCCCGCCGCCCGCGTCGTCGACGTCACCGGCCAGCTCGTGCTGCCCGGCCTCGTCGAGTCACACTGCCACCTCGACAAGACGCTCTACGGCGGGCCGTGGGTGCCCCACTCCGCCGACGACACCCTCGCCGGGCGCATCGGCAACGATCTGGCCAGGCGGGCCGAGCTGGGCGTGCCCAGCGTGGAGCGGATCGAGCGGCTGCTGCGGCGAATGAGCGCCTGCGGCACCACCCACGCGCGCACCCACACCGACATCGACCCCGAGGTCGGCCTGCGCGGTGTCGAGGCGGTGCGCGAGGCGGCCGGCCGCGTCCCGGTCACCGTGCAGCAGGTCGCCTTCCCCCAGCACGGCGTGCTCACCAACCCCGGCACCGCCGAGCTGCTCGAAGCGGCGCTGAAGAGCGGCGTGGAGGCGGTCGGCGGGCTCGACCCCGCCGGCATCGACCGCGACCCGGTGCGCCACCTCGACCTGATCTTCGGCCTGGCCGAGCGCTATGCCGCCCACCTCGACATCCACCTCCACGACGGCGGCACGCTCGGCGCCTGGGAGCTGGAGCTCATCACCGAGCGCACCAAGACGCTGGGGCTGGGCGGCCGGGTCACGGTCAGCCACGCCTACGCGCTGGGCCAGATCGACGAGGCCCACCAGGGCCGGCTGGCCGAGGGCTTCGCCGACGCGGGCGTGGCGCTGGCCACCGGCGCCGTCTACAGCTTCCCGGTGCCGCCGGTGAAGAAGATGCGCGCGGCCGGGGTGGTGATCGCCTGCGGCCACGACGGCATCCGCGACCTGTGGGGGCCCTACGGCTCGGGCGACATGCTGGAGCGGGCGATGCACCTGGCCTACCGCAGCACCTTCCGCTCCGATCCCGACATCGAGCTCGCGCTGGAGGCCGCGACCTACGGCGGCGCGCGGGCGCTCGGCCTCACCGGCTACGGCCTGTCCGCGGGCGACCGGGCCGACCTCGTCGTCGTGCCGGCAGGCGGCGCGGCCGAGGCAGTGGTGACCCATCCGTCCCGCTCTCTGGTCATGAAAGACGGCGCGGTCCTGCACAATTGACCGGCGGGGACCATCGAAAGGCAGGCAAGTGCTCTCTATTCACCAGCGGATCGCGGAAGAACTCGGGGTGCGCGAAGGGCAGGTGCAGGCGGCCGTCGACTTGCTCGACGGCGGCGCCACCGTGCCGTTCATCGCCCGCTACCGCAAGGAGGTCACGGGCACCCTCGACGACGCGCAACTACGCACGCTCGAAGAACGGCTGCGCTACCTGCGCGAGCTGGAAGAGCGGCGCGCGGCCATCCTGGAGTCGATCGAGTCGCAGGGCAAGCTCGACGACGAGCTCAGGGCGCAGATCATGGCGGCCGACACCAAGGCCCGCCTGGAGGACATCTACCTGCCCTACAAGCCCAAGCGGCGCACCAAGGCGCAGATCGCCCGCGAGCTGGGGCTTGAGCCGCTGGCCGACCAGCTGCTCGCCGACCCCTCGCTGAGCCCGCTGGCCGTGGCCGAGGGCTTCCTCACCGAGGGCGTGGCCGACGCCGCCGCCGCGCTCGAAGGGGCGCGCGCCATCCTCATCGAGCGCTTCGCCGAGGACGCCGACCTCATCGGCGAGCTGCGCGAGCAGCTGTGGCGCCGCGGGCAGCTCGCCGCCAAGGTGCGTGAGGGCAAGGAGGAGGCGGGGGCCAAGTTCTCCGACTACTTCGACTTCGCCGAGCCGTTCACCAAGCTGCCCTCCCACCGGATCCTGGCGATGTTCCGCGGGGAGAAGGAGGAGATCCTCTCCCTCACGCTGGAGCCCGACGAGGGCACCGACTACGAGCCGCGCATCGCCGCCCGCTTCGGCATCGCCGACCAGGGGCGGCCCGCCGACCAGTGGCTGGGCGAGACCGTGCGCTGGGCCTGGCGCACCCGCATCCTCGTCCACCTGGGCCTCGACCTGCGCATGCGCATGTGGCAGGAGGCCGAGGAGGAGGCGGTGCGCGTCTTCGCCACCAACCTGCGCGACCTGCTGCTCGCGGCGCCCGCCGGCACCCGCGCCACCATGGGCCTCGACCCCGGCCTGCGCACCGGCGTGAAGGTCGCGGTCGTCGACGCCACCGGCAAGGTCGTCGAGACCGCCACCATCTACCCCCACGAGCCCAAGCGGCAGTGGGACCAGTCGCTGGCCGCCCTCGGCGCGCTGGCCCAGCGCCACGGCGTCGAGCTGATCGCCATCGGCAACGGCACCGCCTCCCGCGAGACCGACAAGCTCGCCGGGGAGCTGGTCAAGCACATGCCCGGCATCACCAAGATCGTGGTCTCGGAGGCCGGGGCTTCGGTCTACTCGGCTTCGCCGTACGCGTCGCAGGAGCTTCCCGAACTGGACGTGTCGCTGCGCGGCGCGGTCTCGATCGCCCGCCGCCTGCAGGACCCGCTGGCCGAGCTGGTCAAGATCGACCCGAAGTCCATCGGCGTCGGCCAGTACCAGCACGACCTGTCGGAGACCAAGCTCTCCCGCTCGCTCGACGCGGTCGTCGAGGACTGCGTGAACGCGGTGGGCGTCGACGTCAACACCGCCTCGGCGCCCCTGCTGACCCGCGTGTCCGGCATCGGCTCCACCCTGGCCGACAACATCGTCCAGCACCGCGACTCCAACGGCCCCTTCCGCACCCGCACCGCGTTGAAGGACGTTGCGCGCCTGGGTCCCAAGGCCTTCGAGCAGTGCGCCGGCTTCCTGCGCATCGCCGACGGCGAGGACCCGCTCGACTCCTCCAGCGTGCACCCCGAGTCGTACCCGGTGGTGCGCCGCATGCTCGGCGCGATCGAGGGCGACCTCAAAACGCTGATCGGCAACACCGCGACCCTCCGTTCCCTGAAGCCGCACGACTACGTCGACGACACCTTCGGCCTGCCGACCGTCACCGACATCCTGCGCGAACTGGAGAAGCCCGGCCGCGACCCGCGTCCCGCCTTCAAGACGGCGACGTTCAAGGAGGGCGTGGAGAAGCTGTCCGACCTGACACCGGGCATGATCCTGGAGGGCGTCGTCACCAACGTGGCCGCCTTCGGCGCCTTCGTCGACGTCGGCGTCCACCAGGACGGACTCGTCCACGTGTCGGCCATGTCCCGCACCTTCGTCAAGGACCCGCGCGACGTGGCCAAGCCGGGCGACATCGTCCGCGTCAAGGTCCTGGACGTGGACATTCCCCGCAAGCGCATCTCCCTGACCCTGCGCCTGGAAGACGACACGGAATCCGACTCCCGCCCCCGAGGCCCCCGAGCCGACCGCCCCCGAGGCGGCCAGACCAGTTCGGGCCAGGGCGGCACCGGCCAGGGAGGTTCCGGTCGAGGCGGTCCCGGCCAGGGCGGTCCCGGCCAGGGCGGATCTGGTCAGAGCGGATCTGGCCAGGGTGCTTCCGGTAGGGGCGGTCCCGGCGAGGGTAGAGGCGGTCGTGGCGACGCCAGGACCGGCGACTCCCGCGGCGGCGGTGCCCGTGGCGATGGCAAGCCCGGTTCCGGCCGAGGCGACGGCGGCACCGGCCGGGGCGGCGACAGTCGCGGCGGCGAGGGCCGCAGCGGTGACGGGCGTGGTGGTGACGGGCGTGGTGGTGACGGGCGTGGTGGTGACGGGCGTGGTGGTGACGGGCGTGGTGGTGACGGGCGTGGTGGTGACGGGCGCGGTGGTCGCGACAACGCGCGTGGCCAGGGCGGTAACCGCGACGGCCAGCGGGGCGGCAACCAGCGGGGCGGTCGTGACGGCGGGCGCCGTCCGGCCCCGTCGGGCGCGATGGCCGAAGCACTCCGCAAGGCGGGCCTGACCGGCGACGACGCCCGCTAACCCACCCTGGCAGACAGCTCATGCCGCCCGGACACACACGTCCGGGCGGCATGCGCCGTCTCTGCGGGTGCGTGGGGTTGGCGGGCAGGCGATACGGTCGAGGGATGACGATGAGTGACCGGTATGGGGTGGCCATTGAGCAGGCGGGCGATCTGCTGAGGTGGCGGTCGCCGTTGCGGGCCGAGTTGTGGGCCAGCCGGTTCGTCGCTGAGTTCGATGCGGATGGCGGTGACGAGGAGGCGTTCGGCGAGCTGCTTGAGGGTGCTTCCGGTCAGGAGGCGGCTCTGGTGGCCGCGGCGCTCAGCGCGGTGGGCACGCCCGTGCGGGCTGCCGACCCGGGGCCGGAGTGGCTTGCCCGGCTGGGTGACGTCACGTGCGAGTCCGCCTGGTACGGCAAGGCCGACCCCTACGGCGAGCAGGTCCTGGCGGCGCTCACCTTCCGGTACCGCAACGGCAAGGAACCCCACACCGTCGTGGTGGCCATCGACCAGGTCAACGGCGGGATCGCGGTGGACGTCGCGGTCGAGGAGCCCAAGTTCCTGGACGACCTGTGCCTGAGCCCCGCCGACCCGGCACTGGTGGCCGGGCGCATCCTGGAGGCCTTCTCCCTGCTGGACATGCTGCTCGGCGCCCCCGTGGCCGACACCCTCCCCCCACTACGCGCCCTCACCCTCACCCGCGCCCGCTCCATCCCGGCCCACCTCGCCAACACCCGAACCCAGCCCGCCAAAGACCCGGGCCACCCGGCTGTTGCCCAGACCCGGCCGACCGACCACCCGGCCCAGCCGGCCGACGCCCAAACCCGGCCAACCCAAGACCCGGGCCAGCCGGTCCACACCCAGACCCGGCCGACTGGCGACCCGGCCCACCCCGATGTCCCGGCCCAAGCGCCCCACATCCCGCCTGCCGAGGCCCGTTCGGCGCCGACCGACGATCCGGCAGGATCGGACCACGCGCAGTCCCGGCCGGCCGACGAGGTGGCACAGACCGGCGGAACAACAGCAGGCTTCCGGGCGCCCGACCTGTCGGAGTTCTCCGAGTTGGCTGACGTGCCCGGGGCGGCGGAGGCGTATCGGGTGTTGGTGGAGTTTGTAGGGGATCGGGACCTGTGGTGGAGTCCGGCCCGGGTGTCGGCCTTCCTCACGGTGTGGCTGCCGAGGGAGGCCACTCTCAGCAGGGAGGCCATTGAGGCGATGCCCGAGGTGGTGCGGGCGTGGACGCGCCGGGTCGCCGACGAGCCGGCGATCCACGAGCAGATCGACGCCGACGCCCCCGGGCTCGCGGCGCGGATGGCGGACGAGTCGCTGGCCGGGCTGCGCAAGACGCTGACACAGCGGCGACAGCCCGAGGAGTGACCGGTCCCACAAGCCGGGTGGACGGAGTTCTCATGTCGTACGGCTATGCTGCACGTTGACATTTCCACGGCCCGGATCCGGGCGACCAGAGGGAGATCTACACGATGTACAAGGAGTTCGCTGCTGAGGCCGTGGTCTGGGTTGTCCCGATCGTCGTGCTGATCGGTCTCGCTCTGATGATCACCGCCTAGGTCCACGAACCACGGTGAGGGGTCGAACCGGGTTCGACCCCTTCTTGACGTAGTGGCACGGTCCAGAGCTAGGGCAGCAGGTCAGCCGTACCACTCGTAGTGGACGACGGTGTTGACGCGGGTGTCCCAGCGGATCTGGCCGTTCAGGTACCGGTCCCACAGGCGGTTGAGCTTGGAGCCGCGGACCGTGCAGGACGCCCAGCGGACGCCGCGTGGCCGGATCTGGCCCACGTGGTCACGGCACAGGCCCATGTAGCGGCCGTTCACGCGCAGCTTGGCGCGCAGGTTCACGTCGTAGAGGCGCTTGGAAGAGATGTTCTTGATGCGCACCCGGATCCGGCAGGTGTCCTTGCACCGCCCCCAGTGGATCTTGGTGCGGATGAGTTGTTTCCGGCTGGATTCCATGGTGACGGTGGTGGACGAGGCGTTCGCGGCGGAGGGTATGGCGATCACCAGGCTCGTGGCGGCCATGGTGATCGCTAAGGCTCCGGCGAGACGTCTGAGCATTCTGCCCCCAGAACTATCTGGACGGCCGCTTCCCCCTGTTTGAAGCGGCCTCAGTTACCTCGATTAACCATCAGGCGTTCCGGACAGTCAATGAATCTCGGCATTACGCACATAGCGGGCGCGTTATGACGCCCACGCCAGTAACGGCTCGCATTGGCGGAGGCGTTTCAGGGCCTGTTTCTCCAGTTGCCGAATGCGCTCCCTGGTCAGCCCGAGTCGTGATCCTATTTCGGTATAAGTCTGTTTGCGGGTGCCGGCCAGGCCGTACCGGAATCTCAGGATGAACGCCTCGCGCGGCGGGAGAGTCGTGAACACGACCTCCAGCTCCTCGCTCAACGCCCGACACTCCATGAGCTCCGGCGCGCTGAACCCGTCCTCGTCGAGGATCAGGTCGCCCATGCTCGTGTCGCCGCCCTCCCCCACGGGCAGGTCGAGGCTGACCGTTTCGCGGGCGAGCCGGCGCAGTCCGCTGATCTCGTCGAGCGTCCGCCCCGTCGCCTCCATCAGTTCCGCGTCGTACGGCGAGCGGCCCAGGTCCATCGCCAACCGCCGCTCTATCCGGAAAAATCGGGAAACGGCCTCGGCCATGTGGATCGGCAAACGGACGGTACGGCTCTTGTCGTGAATGCCACGCTCGATCGCCTGCCGGATCCACCACATCCCATAGGTGGAGAATTTGTACCCGCGCCGGTAGTCGAACTTCTCCACCGCCCGGATCAGCCCGAGGCTGCCCTCCTGGATGACGTCGAGCAGCGGCAACCCGCGGTGCGCGTACTTCTTGGCCGTCGACACCACCAGCCGCAGATTCGCCCGGATCAGCGCGTCCTTGGCGGCCTCGCCGTCCGTGCGGAGCTCCCGCAGGTCAGCGCAGTCCGCGCCGCCCGCGAGCAGGTGGCCGGCGTAGAGGCCGGCTTCGATGCGTTTGGCCAGATCGACCTCGTCCGCGGCCGACAGCAGCGGCGTCCTGCCGATCTGGCGCAGGTACATGCCCAGCAGGTCGGGCTCTTCCGATGACATGCACCGGCGACTACCCGGTAAACGGCGGCGAATTCCCGTCGGCACTGAGTTCGGCGATGGCCAGCTCCGCCGTGGTGCGGATGTCGAAGAACTTGTCCAGCGCGGTGATCGCGAACAGGTGCTTGCACCGGCCGTTGAGCCCGGCGAGCAACAGCCGCCCGCCGGAAGCCGTGACGGCCTTGTGCAGATAGACCAGGACGGACAGACCCGAGGAGTCGCAGACGCTCACCGCCTGCATGTCGATCACGAGCATGGGTGGCTGGGTGAGGTCGAGGGCCTTGGTGACGCGGTCGCGCACCTCGGCCGCGGAGCCGAAGTCGAAATCCCCCGTGAGCCTTGCGATGACACAGGGCCCCTGAAGGCCCAGGCTGATCGACAGGGCTTGCTCCGAAGTCACCCAGTTCCACCTACCTGCGTCGGTCTTCCGGTCCCACCACTTTACGAGAAGTGGCGTCTCGGGTTGACCACCAGCATCTGCTCAATCTGCTCATCGGTCACACCCGAGGCGCGCAGGGCGGGCAGCACGTCGTCGTGGATGTGATCGTAGCGCCACTTGGGAGCCGCCGTCGCGAGGGCCTCGTCCCACTTCCCCCCGAAATAGTCCATGAAGCAGGCCGCGTCATGGCTCAGCACCATCCGATCGGAGTAGCCCCTCTCGCACAGCGTCGCGATCGTGGCCACCCGCTGGGGCGTGGGGTTGTAGAGCTCGAGGCCGAACCGGTCCATCCCGAGCGTCGCCCCGGTGTCGGCCATCCGCATCAGATAGTCGAGATCGTTGGTGTCCCCGGCGTGTCCCACGACCACCTTGGTCAGGTCCACGCCCTCCTTGGCGAACATGTCGAGCGCCACCGGCCCCGACTGGGTGAACGAGTTCGTGTGCACGGTGATCGGCGCGCCGGTCTGCGCGTGCGCCCGCGCGACCGCCCGGCAGATCCGCTCGACGCCGGGCGTGAGCCCGTCCTGCTCGACCACGCACTTGAGGAACGCCGCCTTGACCCCGGTGTCGGCGATGCCCACGGTCAGGTCGCGCACGAAGTCGTCGATCATCGGATCCGGAATGTCGAGGATGAGTCCGGGCCCCCGGTGCTCATATTGGTGCGGCAGCTCGTGGTAGCTGTAGATCCCGGTCGCGGCGATGATGTTCAGCTCCGGTACGGCTTCCGCGATCCGCTGGATCCGCGGGATGTAGCGCCCGAGCCCCCACACCGTGGGATCGACGATGGTACGGACCCCTTTGGCGGCCAGCGCGCCAAGCTTGCGTATCGCGTCCTCGACCCGGAACTCCTCGTCCCACCAGTCACCCTTGCCGTAGTTGTCCAGGTGCTCGGTGAAGACGACGAAGACGTGCTCGTGCATGAGCGTCTGGCCGAGTTCCTCGACGTCGACGGGACCACGGACGGTGCTGACGCTGGGCATCCCGAACCTCCATACCGGCTGGTCTGATCGCGCAACCGTAAGTCGCCCGCGTGGCGCGGTCAACGCCCCGCGGTCGAGCGGTGCCGCAGGAACCACAGCACGGCGCCGAAGGCGAACACGGCCAGCCCGGTGACCACGGCCGTCCAGGGCAGCGTGAACGCCAGCAGCAGGCAGAGCCCGAGCCCGGCGACCGGGATCGCCCGATGCGGCGCGCCCTCGGCTCTGGTCAGGGTCAGGGCGGCGGCGTTGGCGATCGCGTAGTAGACCAGGACGCCGAAGGAGGAGAACGCGATGGCGCCGCGCAGGTCGGCCAGCAGCAACAGGATGATCACCGTCACGCCCACGGCCAGCTCGGCGCGGTGGGGCACCTGCCGGACCGGGTGGATCGCGTCGAGGGACGCCGGCAGGTCGCGGTTGCGGGCCATCGCGAGGACGGTGCGCGAGACGCCCAGCACCAGCGCCAGCAGCGCGCCCAGCGCGGCCACGGCGGCGCCGGCCGAGACGACGGGGACCAGCCAGGTGACGTCAGCGGTCCTGGCCACGTCGGCCA
Source organism: Nonomuraea endophytica (assembly GCF_014203235.1). Taxonomy (GTDB): domain Bacteria; phylum Actinomycetota; class Actinomycetes; order Streptosporangiales; family Streptosporangiaceae; genus Nonomuraea; species Nonomuraea endophytica. The sequence continues at coordinate 387,140 of NZ_JACHIN010000002.1, forward strand.
GCGGGGCCCGCGACAGCCCGAGGCGCTCCGGGCCGAGCGCGTGGAGGGCGGCCAGCGCCACCAGCGTGTAGACGACGAGCGTGACAGCCAGGGCGATGCCGATGGCGCGCGGGATCGTGCGGGACGGGTCGCGCACCTCCTCGCCCAGCGTGGCGATGCGCGCGTAGCCGGCGAAGGCGAAGAAGAGCAGCCCCGCCCCCTGCAGCACGCCCAGCAAGCTCCAGGAGCCTTCATCGGCGACCGTCAGCGCGACCATGCTGATCTCCGGCTCGGGCTCGGGCGAGAGTCCGAGCCAGCCGGGCGTCGCGAGCGGATCCGGCATGCCATGGGCGGTGGGGTCGGCGAGCGAGAACGGCGGCGCCGGCCAGGACATCAGCCCGGCGGCGACGACCATGGCCAGCACCGCCAGCACGAAGGCGATCATGACACGGGCCGCCCCCGCCGAGCGCTGCACCCCGAGCAGGTTGAGCGCGGTCACGCCCGCGACGGCGCCGATCGCCAGCGGCTGGGCCAGGGCCGGCGCCACGTAGGCGCCGAACGTCAGCGCCATCGCGGCGCAGGAGGCGGTCTTGCCGACGGTGAAGCCCCAGCCGGCCAGATAGCCCCAGAAGGGGCTCAGCCGGCGCCTGCCGTAGACGTAGGTGCCGCCGGACTCCGGGTAGAGGGCGGCCAGCCGCGCCGAGGAGGTGGCGTTGCAGTAGGCGACGACCGCGGCGATCGCGAGGGCCGGGAACAGCCATGACCCGGCCGCCTGGACCGCGGGCCCGAACGCCACGAACACGCCCGCGCCGATCATCGCGCTCAGCCCGATCACCACCGCGTCGGTGGTGCCGAGCCTGCGCGCGAGCCGTTCGGCCACCGCTCCCCCTAGATCAGTCCTGGAAGGAGACTCTGCACCATCGGACCGACACTTCGGTGAACGGACGGTGAACCGGCCGGGCTACTCTTCCCGCTCCGGCGCCGGCACGACCAGGACGGGCCGGCCCGCGTGGTGCAGCACCCGGTCGGAGGTGCTCCCCAGCAGAAGGGACTTCACCCCGCCGAGCCCCCGGGTGCCGGTGACGATGAGGGTGGCGTCGAGTTCCTTGGCCACGTCCACGACCGTCGACCACACCGCCACGCCGTCCAGTTCGCACCTGGCCGTGGCCTCGAACCCGGCCTTCCTGGCCAGCTCGGCCCCCTGCTCGGCCAGCTTCCGCATGGCGTCCCCGACCGCCTGGTCCTCGGCCGCGGAGAACTCCGGCGCCATGACCATGCCCACGGAGGCGCGGGCGGCGCTCATGGCGAGCCGTTCCCAGACGGTGAGTACGACGGCGCTCTCGCCCTTGAGCACCCGGCCGGCGAAGGCGATCGCCGCCTTGGCGTCGTCGGAACCGTCGTACGCGATCAGAATCGTCATTTAGGCCATCCCAAAGTAGAAGTCACTGATCTCCTCCTGCCCCGATTCAGGCCCGGGAATCGGGGCGGCCACACTAGGCGAGGACGGACGAGCGCGCGGCCTGGGTGGGCTGACGACGGCGGCCCTTGGCCAGCATCGAGAACCCGATCAGGGCCAGCACCGCCAGCTCGGACACCACGACCACCCGCTGCGTGAGCCCGGCGGGGATGTCGGCGTTGTCCAGCGGGATGCCCAGCATGCGCACCACGTAGGGCACGACCACCAGGAGCAGGGCGCCCAGCGCGACGCCGCACAGGACCTTCATGGCCGGGGCGTACCGCACGCGCGCCCTGGCCAGCAGCATGCCCGCGAGCGGCATGGCCAGGAAGGCGGCGAAAGCGGCGTACCTGTGAATGCCGCCCGACAGTGACAGCGGGACGCCGGGGCGGTCGGTCGGGAAGGCGCCGATGAGGAACATGCAGGTCCCCCAGGCCACCAGCAGCCAGACGACCCTCCGGTCGACGCCGGAGCGGCGCAGCGCCTCGGCGATGAGCGCCGAGCCGAGCGCGAACAGGGTCAGCGAGGCCGGAAGCAGCCAGCCGCCGGATGCCCAGGCGTATTCGCTGATCACACTGTGGAACGGGTCGAGCCCAGCCTCGGCGTGCAAGGTGAGCATGGCGCCGCTTCCGGTGCCGATGGCCGCGAATCCGCTGACGAGCAATCCCTTCATGCCTCAAAGTTCGTGGAATGCGAGCTTCGCGAGTATCGGAGATCGACCCTAAGCAGCCCTGATCAACCCCCTACTACCTTGGTCGGGGGTCACCCCGGACCGCCGCTCTGACCTGGGCGGAGACAGACCCTGGTAGGGCCTGCCTCCTCAGGGTCGGGCCCGCCTGCGCCACCTGCCGGCCTGGGTGATGATCACCAGCGCCGCGCACACCACGGCCATCACCGGCACCGGCTGCGGGGTCAGCGGCGCCAGCAGGACCAGCGCGGTCGCGGCCAGGAAGGCGGCGGTGTCGGCGCGGCCGTAGCGGTGCGGGCGCAGGTGCAGCAGCCAGACCATGAACAGGAACAGGGCCACCGGCACCGCGACCGCGTATCCGGCGGCGACGGCCGAGATGTGCGCCTTGCCGGTGAGATGGTCCAGGCTGACCTCGATGCCCGAGCTCAGCGCGCCGATGCCGGCGAAGATCAGGTAGTGGCCGTAGCCCCACGGTATGGCGCGGCGGTTGGAGGTGAGCAGGTCGGCGGTCGGCGGGGCGAAGTAGATCCACCACAGCGAGAAGACGATCACCAGCGCGGAGATCGCCAGCGTGACCAGCCCGGCCTGGATGCCGTGCTCGCGCCCGGCCTCCTGCACGGCGACGGTCGCGGCCAGCACGTTCTCACCCATCATGATCAGCGTGAAGAGCCCGTAGCGCTCGGCGATGTGGTGCGGGTGCCACGGTGTACGGCCGGCCGCCTCCGCCCACACCGGCACCGCCAGCTCGACCAGGGCGCACACCACGAACCCGGCCAGCCGCCACTCCTGCGGCACGAACAGCAGCACGATCCACGTCACCTGCGCCGAGCAGATCCCGGAGGCGTACCGCAACGCGGTGCGCCGCCCCGCCGGGTGCCCGGCCGCGGCGCGCAGCCACTGCGAGGCCATGGCCAGGCGCATGATCACGTACCCGAGCACGAACAGGCTGATGTCGCCGTCCTGGAAGGCCCTCGGCACGCCCGCGGCCAGCACCAGCACGCCCGACATCTGCACGAGCGTGGTGATCCGGTACCACCAGTCGTCCACGTCGTACGCGGAGGCGAACCAGGTGTAGTTCATCCACGCCCACCAGACAGCGAAGAAGCACGTCAGGTAGCCGCTCAGCCCCTGGGCCAGATGCCCCTCGGAGAGCGCGTGGTGAAGCTGGCTCCCGGCGAAGGAGACGGCGACCACGAAGCACAGGTCGAAGAAGAGTTCCAGCGGGGTCGCCACGCGGTGCGACTCGCCGGTGTCGCGCGGGCGCATCGGGCGCAGGCCGTTCATGTGTCGGGTCTACCCTGGCCAGGACAAGATCAGGTCACGGCGAAGTATGTGCGCACCACAGTGCCGCCCGCCCACGTGTGGACCCTGACCAGGTCGCTGAGCAGGTTGACGATGAGCAGCCCGCGCGAGCCGGCCATGCGCGGGTCGACCGGCCGGCGGCCGGCCAGCGGGTCGGTGATGTGGCCGGCGTCGCTGACCTCGCACACCAGGTGGCCGTTGTCGGTCCAGATGCGGACCAGGCCGGAGCCGCCGCCGTGGTCGAGGCTGTTGGCGCCGAGCTCGGCGATCACCAGCCGCACGTCGTCGAGCCTGGTCCCGGTGAAGCCGGCCAGCGCGGCCTGGGAGGCGGCCAGCGCGCGGGCGGCGCCCAGGTTGGTGCTGTCGAAGCGGAGCGAGATCGGCTCGATCGGCTCGGGGAACGGCCGGTTGTGCCAGGTGATCACCAGCTCGGGCGCGTAGGCGTCGCTGTGGCGCTCGCCGCCGGTGTCGCGTAGCACCGGGTGGGTGCGCTCGGCCTCGCTCAGCACGTCGGGCGCGAGCCGTTCCGCGTCGTAGGGGCACAGGATCGTGGCCTGCCGGCCGACGAAAGCGTAGTTGATCAGCGCCTCGTGCTGGGCGCAGGCGGGGTATTCCTCCGGGGAGCGGCCCGGCCAGATGGGCTCGCCGACGATCCGCACCCGCTCGCCGTCGTGGCGGTCGGCGAAGTCGGTCAGCACGGCGGGGATGATCCGGCCCGGGTTGCGCCCGGCGTCGGCCATGTCCACGAGCATGACCCGCTCGGCGTCCCCGGCCAGGGCGGGGACGAGGACGGCCAGCCGTTCCGCGGGAACGGCGACCGCGACCGGCTCCATGCGCGCCAGCCCTTCGCGCACGAACGAGGTGATGGCAGAGACGTACTCCCGGTCGCCTCGGTAGAAGAGGGCCGGGTGCGCGAAAGGGTCCGCCAGCATCAAGCCACACGTTACTCCGAGCTGATGACTTCAAGGCTTTCTGATGGGTATCTCTCCGGTGTGAAGAGAATTCAGATCGTGCGGCGCCCCCACCTCCCGCGCCGGCCGCTTCCCCTCGATCTGCGCACGCCCTCGGGAAGGAAGCTCCCGTTCTGAGGACTGCGAACCTATGCTCGAGCCATGTCGGAATTGCACGTGCGCGTCGCCGACGAGGATCGGGATCGCACCGCCCAGCAGTTGCAGCACGCCTTCGCCGAGGGCCGCCTCACCCCCGCCGAACTGGACGAGCGGCTGAGCCTCGTCTTCTCCGGCCGGACCTACGGCGACCTGCTCGCGGTCGTCTCGGATCTGCCCGCGGCCTCCACCGCCGAGGAGACCGTCCACCTGGAGACGAAGAACGGCCACGTGAAGCGCTCCGGTGACTGGGACGTGCCCCGCCACCTGCGCGTCACGTCCAAGTACGGCAGCGTCGACCTCGACTTCTCCGAGGCGGTCCTGTCGCATCCCGTGGTGGACATCGTGTTCGATCTCACGTACGGCTCCGCCAGCGTCGTCCTGCCGCCCGGCGCCTCGGCCAACGTGGACGACTTCGCCAACCAGTGGGGCTCGACCTCCTCCGACGTCCCCAGCCGGCCGCGTCCGGGCGTACCGCACATCAGGGTCAGCGGCGAGAGCAAGTACGGCGCGCTGCGCGTGCGCTATCCGCGCAAGCGGTGGTTCACCCACTGATGGAAGGCGGAGATGTGGTGCTCGCTGGGCACCAGCACGCCGCCCGCGCGGTAGGCGCGTGAGGACATGCCGGGCTGGGTCCGTTCGCAGGCGTCGAAGTCCTGCTCGTTGACCCGGTGGAAGAGCTCGACGGAGTGCGTGAGGTCTGCGCCCGCGGCCACCACGTCGGGGTGGTAGAGCCAGTCGCACTCCACGACCGTGCGGTCGGCGGCCAGCGGGAACATCCTGTGCATGATCACGTGGTCCGGCACGAGGTTGATGAAGACCTGCGGCTTGACGGTGATCGCGTAGTAGCGCCGGTCCTGCTCGTCGGAGACGCCGGGCAGCTTGCCGAAGCCTGCCCTGCCGTCGACGGTGAACCCCTCGACCCGCTCGGCGAACTCCGCGCCGTGGCCGACGTAGTACTGCGCCGCGTAGCCCCCGGCGAACTCGGGCAGCACCGCGGTCAGCTCCGGGTGGATGGTGGCGCAGTGGTAGCACTCCATGAAGTTCTCGACGATGAGCTTCCAGTTCGCCTGTACGTCGTAGACGATGCGGCGGCCGAGTGCCAGCTTGTCGACGTGGTAATGCTCGATCGCGGCGGGGTCGCCGAGCCGTTCGGTGGCGGCGCCGGTGACGGTCTCCTCGAAGGAGGGCGGCTCGCCGGCCAGGCAGAGCCAGGCGTAGCCGAGCCATTCGCGCAGGTGGACGGGGATCAGGCCGTACTCGACGCGGTCGATGTCCGGCATCTTCACCAGGTTGGGCGCGGCGACGAGCTTGCCGTCGAGGTCGTACGACCAGGCGTGGTAGACGCAGCGGATGGTCCGCTTGACCTCGCCTTCCGGCTCGGCGCACAGTTGCGCGCCCCGGTGCCGGCAGACATTGAGGAAGGCGCGTAAGACGCCGTCGCGGCCGCGCACGACGATCACACTCTCCCGGCCGATCCTGACGGTCTTGAAGGCGCCGGGCCGCGGGAGTTCGTCGGTCCTGACCGCGCAGAACCAGAGGTCTTCGAAGATCTTCTCCTGTTCCTCGCGGAAGATCTCGGGGTCGGTGTAGGAGCGACCGGGAAGGGTGGAGACCAGACTCGACATGTTTCCCCGCTTGTTGCGTATTACGCGACGAGTTGCTCTATATGCGACATCGTCGGGTCGGGTTCGCGAGCCTGTCAATAGGTGATCCGCCGGCGCAGGCGGGAGAACAACGGGTAGAGCAGGACGAGGCCGATCAGGACCAGCGCGAAGGTCAGGATCCACTCGTTCGAGCCGCCCTCGGTGTACACCTGCGCGGGGCGGCCCACGTCGACGGCTTTGAGCGCCTGGCCCTGGGCCATGGTGTCGCGGGCGCTGCCGTACAGGGAGACCTCGCGCGCGCCAGAGGCGGTGGCGAAGCGCCCGTACCACGCGCAGGCCTCATGGCCGCCCGGATGCGTCACGCACGACAGGCGGCCCGCCGTGAACGTGCCCCAGGTTCCCTCGGCCCGCGCGGCGCGCACGACGGGCCCGAGGTTGGGGACGGCGAGCGCCAGCAGCAACGCGGCGGTCACCGTCGCCACGACGACGGTGAAACGGCTGTTCACGCCCGCGCGCACGAGCAGGACATGCGCGCCCGCTCCTCCTTGTTCGGCCGGGCGTGCAGGATCATCGCGACCACCATCGGGATGAAGACCACCGTGTTGTAGAACAGGTGCAGCTCGACTCGGGGGAAGATCAGCTGCGCGACGCTCGTCTGCACCGGCCGGCCCGCCAGGAACCAGCCCGACTGCACCTGGATGAGCAACAGCAGGTGCTCGACGTGGTGCCAGATCTGGATGCCCAGGGCGATGTTCCACCACAGCCGGGCGCGCCCCACGAATCCCTTGCGCAGCACCCAGAGCGCCACGAGCATGACCAGCGCGTAGCCGTAGTGCAGCGCCTCCGAGGTGACCAGCCAGGGGAAGAACTGCCCCAGCACTCCCCTGGCCTCCGGCACGGGCCAGCCCAGCACCCAGATCTGGACCGCCTGCACGATGTGCTCGGCCCAGTGCGCGAGCACGACGAACAGGAACACGTTCAGCGCGGTCCGGTGACGGGGACCGTTGAGCGTCCCGGTCAGGCCCGTCGACATCGGTATGGCGGTCATCATCCCTCCAACGCGTGGACAGCCGCACCTGTTGTACGGCCCGGCCACGCGTCAGGGATTCAGTCCTCCGGCGTGATCTTGGTGGGATCCACCTGGGTGACCCGGCCCACGAAGATCCAGTTGATGAACCACAGGACCACGCCCAGCCCGATGAGGGCCGCCGCCCGCAGGTAGATGTCCGCGCCCCTGCCGGTCAGCGGCAGCGCCAGGAACAGGCACACCACAGCGCCGAGCACCGGCGCCCAGGTCGGCGCCCGGTAGTGGTCGTGGCCGACGTCGTCCCTGCGCAGGATCAGCACGCAGACGTTGACCAGCGCGAACACCAGCAGCAACAACAGCACGGTGGTGTCGGCCAGCGGCGCCACGTCGCCCGTCGAGACCAGGATCGCCGCGATCGCGATCGTGAACACGATGGCGATCCACGGAGTGGACCTGGTCGGGTGAACCGTGCCGAAGAACGGGGGGATGATGCGCTGGCGGGCCATGCCGTACACGAGCCTGGAGGCCATCAGCATGTTGATCAGCGCGGTGTTGCCGACGGCGAGCAGCGCGATCAGCGCGAAGAGCTTCGGCGGGAAGGCCAGCCCCGCGACCTTCACCACCTCCAGCAGCGGGCCCGAGGACTCCATCAGCGTCTTGGTGTCGACGAGCATGGTCGCCGTGAACGCCACCGCCATGTAGATCACCGCGGCCACGATCAGGCCGCCGAACAGGGCGCGCGGGAAGTCCTTCTGCGGGTTCTTGGCCTCCTCGGCCAGGTTGACCGAGTCCTCGAAGCCGAGCAGGGCGTAGAAGGCCAGCGCGGTGCCGCCGAGGACGCCGAGGAAGGCGCCGTTGGCCGGGTGGAACTCGATCGCCCTGGCCGGCTCGCCGTCCCCGGAGAAGAGCGCGAAGATGCCGATGGCCACGATCACCAGCAGGCCGAACGCCTCGATGATGGTCAGGGCCACGTTCACCTTGACGGACTCCGAAATTCCGGCGAAGTTCACCAGAGCCACCAGGGCCAGGAAGATGAACGCGCCGACGAGCACCGGCAGCGTCACGAACTCGGCCAGATAGCGACCGCCGAAAGCCCTGGCCGCCGCGCTCGCCGAGGTGATGCCGCTCATCATCACGGTGAACGCCACGATGAAGGTGACGAACGGGATGCCGAACGCCTTGTTGACATACAGCGCCGCTCCGGCCGCCTGAGGGTATTTACCGACCAGTTCGGCATAGGCCGTGGCGGTCAGCGCGGCGAGCACGAACGCCACCAGGAACGGCAGCCACAGCGCCCCTCCAACATGCCCGGCGACCTTCCCGACCAGCGCATATATGCCCGCGCCGAGAATGTCACCGACGACGAACAGGAGCAGGACCCGGCGGCCGATGACCCGCTTCAGTGAGTGTTGTTCTACCTGACCAGTGCTCATGACCTTGGACTACCCAGGACTGTCACCACTGATGTTGGCAATGTGCAAGCGAGATTCAAGGAATGGTCCATAATGTCCCTTCGTCTCTACACCTACGAAGGGCACAACCATGACTTCCTCCCGCCGTCGCATCGCCATCACGATCGCGACGCTGACTCTTGCCGGACTCGCGACCGCCTGTGGCGCGGTCGACAAGGCCGTGGACTGCAACACGGCCGCTCAGGAGGTCACCAAGATCTCCAATGAGTTCACCCAGTCCATGGCCACCGCCGCCACCGACCCCGACGCCTTCAACAAGGCGAGCGAGGAGGCCGCGGGCAAGGTCAAGACCTTGGCCGGCAAGTACGACGGCGAGCTCGCCGCTGCGCTCAACGATCTGGCCAGCGGGTTCGAGGGCATGAAGATGGACAAGAACAACCCTGCCTCCGCGATGGACGGCGTCAACAAGCTGCAGGGCTTCACCACCAAGATCCAGAGCGCCTGCAGCTGATCCCCTGAGCCCACGGCCGCCGCACCGCCTGTGGGGGGCAGCGCGGCGCGGCGGCCGTGTCGGAGGCCTCAGCTCTTCAGCTCATAGCCATCGAACGACTACTTTGCGGCTCTCGCTAATCACACTTTCTAACCTCGAAGGCGTACCCCTCATCCTCGTAATATGAATTGGGGTAGCCGCTTCCAATCAAAGAGATTGTGCGACTGGCGGCAGCCGCTTCCGCCGCTCGTTTCCGAGTGGCATTGCCCGCCGGATAGGTATAGACGCTGTCAAGCCAGCATGCCAGGACAGCAGGCGGCTTGGATACGACGTTTTCGCTGGTAGCGCCCGCCTGACCCACCGAAGCGAAACCGAATGCAACCGTTGCGGCGGCAAGCACGAATACGGCTCTCAACTTCACAGCAACCTCCTCGAAAATCGACGTCCTACGCATTTCATTACAACCCGCTCCCGGGGGATGATCAAGAGCGCGGCAAAGGTGTGTTACCTTTTCGTTATTCGCGTGCTTCGGTAATTGAGAAATCACGCTCTGCGGCGGATGGCGACAGCCCTGTACTCTTGCTGCCCGTGACGGCGGAGATCATGACGGCGGAAACCGTGACGACACGCGGCCGCCGGCTTCCGCGGCACCGGTACCGGGTCGGGCTGATCGTCCTGGTGGCCGCGGCGGCGTACTCCGTGATCGGGCTGGTGAAGCTGGCCACGTTCAGGGCGAGTACCTACGATCTGGTCATCGTCGACCAGGCGGTGCGTAACTACTCGCGCTTCCGGCCGCCGTACATCCCCGTCGTGGGCGGGTGGCACGACCGGGGGATGGACTACCTCCAGATCGTCGACCACTTCTCGCCGATCTACGCGCTGCTGGCGCCGTTCTACTGGATCCACGACGGGCCCGGCTCGCTGATCGTCGCGCAGGCGCTGTTGTTCGCGGCGGCGATTCCGTTCCTGTGGTTGTTCACGCGGCGGGTGCTCGGGATCGGGCCCGCTTACCTGGTCTCCGTCGCCTATGCGCTGTCGTGGCCGGTGGCGCAGGCGATCGCGTTCGACGCGCACGAGGTCATGTTCGTGCCGCTGCTGACCGCCATCATGATCGAGCGCTACCAGGCGGGACGGTTTCTGCCCGCCTTCCTGGCGATGTTCGGGCTCCTCCTGGTCAAGGAGGACATGGGGCTGATGGTGATCGGGTTCGGCCTCTACCTGTTCGTCGTCGGCGACCGCTTCCGCGGCCTCTGCTGCGCGGTGATCGGCGCGGCCGGGGTCATGCTCACCCGGGGCGCGATCATCCCCATGCTCGGCGGCGACACCTCCGACTTCTGGGCCTACAACCACCTCGGGCCCGACCTGCCCGGCGCGCTGCTCGGCATCCTGCGCGACCCGCTCGGAACACTGCTGCTGCCCTTCAGCGCCGAGGCCAAGGTCGACACGTTGTTCCTGCTGGTGTGGCCGACGCTGCTGCTGTGCCTGCTGTCGCCGCTGTCGCTGATCGCGCTGCCGCACGTGCTGGAACGGATGCTCTCGGACCGGGAGCTGTGGTGGCAGGCCGACTTCCAGTACAGCGCGTTCACGGTGATCATCCTGTTCTGCGCGGGGGTGGATGGTCTCGCCCGGTTGCAGCGGTGGCTGGGGCGCAAGGACCTCGCTGTGGTGTGGTCGGCGGCGGTGCTGGTGGTCGCGATCACCCTTGTGCCGCGCTTCGCCCTCGACCAGCTCTACCACTCGGACTTCTACAAGGGCGACCAGGCCAAGATCGTGGCTGCTCGGGAGGCGGTGGCGAAGATCCCGGACGGGGTGGTGGTCGAGGCCGCCAACAGCTTCGGGCCATCGTTGACGGGGCGTACGACGGTGCTGCTGTGGACGGCCAAGTCGCACAACGCGCCTTGGGTGATCGCGGACACGTCGCGCTGGGAGTTCCCCTTCGGCTCAGCCGACGACCAACGCGCCCAGGTCGCCGTCCTCCTCTCCCAGGGCTACACCACCATCTTCGACCGCGACGGCGTGATCGTCCTTCGCCGCTGAGCTTTTTGCTCTCTTTGTGCGCGGCGCTTCACGATGTGCGGGTCTTTTTGGCGTTACGGCAAGCCGCCCCCACGCCACCCGCCGACGCTGGCGGGCGCCGATCGTGGGGGTCGCTTCTCACGTCGGACGTGGTCCCCGCCGTCACGGCCCCCGTGTGGGAGTCGTCGTGGCCCCCCGTGTGGGGAGGTCGCGGCTCCCTGTGAGAGTCGTCGCGGTGCCCATGTGGAAGCCGTCGCGCGCACGTGGGGGAAGGCGTCGCGGCGCCCATGCGGAAGGCGTCGCGCGCACGTGTGGGAAGGCGTCGCGGCGCCCGTGTGAAAGGCCTCGCCGTGCCCGTTCGGGAATCTGTCGGTGGCGTTCGGCAGACTCCTTCCCATGAGGCTGGGGAAGATCGTGTTGACCGGTGCCGCCGGGCGGGTGGGGGCGGCGGTCCGGGATGGTCTGCGGGCGCGGGCAGAGCGGCTGGTGCTGGTTGACCGGGTGCCTATCGAGGCGCGGGCGGGCAATGAGGAGGTCGTCACCGCCGAGCTCGACGGTCTCGGCGCGGTCCTGGAGGTGGTCCGGGGCGCCGACGTGGTCGTGCATCTGTCCGGGATTCCCGATGAGGCGCCTCTGCCCGACCTGCTGCAAGCCAATGTGCTGGGCACCCATCACGTCTTCGAGGCCGCCCGGCTGACCGGGGTGCCGCGGGTCGTGCTGGCCGGCAGCAACCGGCTGACCGGCTACTATCCCGCCACGCGGACGCTCGGCCCCGATCTCGCGCCCCGGCCCGACGGCCTCTACGGCGTCTCCAAGGCCGCTGTCGAAGCCCTGGGCCATCTCTATGCCGACAAGTTCGGGCTCCAGATCGTCAGCCTGCGGATCGGGAGCCTCGAACCCGAGCCCGAGGACGCCCGGCACCTGGCCACCTGGCTCAGTCCCCGCGACTGCGCCGGCTTCTTCGCAGCGGCCCTCACCGCCCCGGTCGACGGGTTCGTGGCCGGCTACGCGGTCTCGGCCAACGCCCGGCGCTTCTGGGAGCTGCCCGACCTCGGCTACACCCCGCTGGACAACGCCGAGGCCTTCGCCGCCCGCTTCCCCGGCGCCGGCGCCTTCTTCGTGGACGGCATGCCCCAGGGCGGCTCGTTCGCCGAGGCCGCCTACACCCTCCCCCACCTGCGGTAACCCACAACGTCAGCCGATGGCCTGCTTATAGGCCTGGTCGAAGCCCTCCAGGACCGACTTCCAGGAGCCGGCCGTCGGTTCTGTCGTGCGGTTGTGGGCCGCGATCGTCTCGCGGAGCGTCGTGTCGGTGGTCAGGCGGGCGATGCAGCGGGCCAGGTCCGGTTCGTTGCGGGCCAGCAGGCCCTCCTCGCCGTGCCGGACGAAGTCGGCGACTCCGCTGCGTTCGCGGGCGATCACCGGCAGCCCCGCCGCCCTCGCCTCCAGGGCGGCGATGCCGAACGACTCCAGGGGCGCGGGCGCCACGAACATGTCGGCCGAGGCCAGCAGCCGGGCGATCTCCTCGCGGCTCTGGCGGCCGGGGAGCGTCACCCAGCCCGTCATGTCGTGCTGGGTCAGGTACCGGTCCATCGAGCTTCTCGCCGGGCCGTCGCCGACGATCGTCGCGCGCATCGGGATGCCGGACGGGATCCTGGCGCGGGCGGTGTTCAGGGCCTTCAGGAGGCGGACCGGGTGTTTGCGCGGGGCCAGCCTGCCGACCGCCACGATGTGGACGCCGCCCTTGCCCGCCTCTTCAGAAAGCTCGACAGAAGGCTCGCCGAAATGCTCGTCGGAACGGTCTTCAGAAGGCTCGTCGGAAGGCAGGGCTGACGGCAGCGCTGACAGCGGGACTGACGGCAGGGCTGATGGGCGCCAGCCGGTCAGGTCCAGGCCGTTGGAGACCACGTGGACCGGCACCCCCCGGCCCGCGACCCGGCGGATCGGTACGGCGGCCGCGCTGCTCACGGTGGTGGCGACCACGCCCCAGCGGTGCCATTCGTAGACGAGGCGGAGCAGGCGGTAGACGGCGCGGGTGCCCGGGTCCCACATGCTGTGGACGGTCACCACGACGGGCAGTCCGGCCCGTACGGCGGCGCGTACCCCCATCCAGGCGAACGGCGAGACCGCTCCCGTGTGCACGTGCACGACGTCGGGACGGGAGGAGGTGACCAGGCGGGTGACATGTCCCACACCGCGGGGGTGTACGGGCAGGTCGAAGGGCATTCTGGCGACGATCCTGTGCACGCCGTCGAGGGGCTCGCCGCGGGTGGCCGTGGCCACCTCGACCTCGTGGCCCGCCTCCCGCTGCTGGCGTACGAGGTCGGCAACCTGGACCTCGATCCCTCCGAGCCGCGGCAGGTAACAGTCACTCACGTGAAAGATCCGCACCTCTCCCAGACTAATCTGGGCCCTGTGCCAACAAAGCCACGCACAGCTGTGTTCTTCCACGCCCACCCCGATGACGAGGCCCTGCTGACGGCGGGCACCATGGCGATGCTCGCGGCCGAGGGGCACCGGGTGGTGCTGGTGGTGGCCACGGCGGGCGAGCGCGGTCTGGCGGAGATGGATCCGGGGGATGAGCTGGGCGAGACGCGGCTCAAGGAGCTCTACACGTCGGCCGCGCTGCTGGGCTGCGCCCGGGTGGAGTGCCTGGGGTATGGCGACTCGGGGCTGAGCCCGAAGGGCGGCGTCGCGGAGGAGCGGCCGGACAACGCCTTCATCGACGCCGACTCCGACAAGGCGGCCAGGGAACTGGCCGAGATCCTCAAGGACGAGTCGGCCGACCTGCTGGCGATCTACGATCCGGCCGGCGGGTACGGGCATCCTGACCACGTGCAGGTGCACCGGGTGGGCAGGCGCGCGGCGGAGCTGGCCGGGACGGAGATCGTCCTGGAGGCGACGGTGAACCGCGATCCGTTGCTCAAGGCGCTCAAGCTGGCGGGGAAGGTATACCGGTTTCCGCCGGAGTTCGATCCCCGGACGTTCGAGAGCGCCTACACTGCGGGCGATCAGATCACCCATCGGGTCAACGTCAGGAAGTACACGAAGCAGAAGCGGGCGTCGATGGAGGCGCACGTCTCCCAGGCCAGCGGCGGCGACAGCGACCGTACGCTGGCCGTGATGCTGAAGATCCCCGGCCCCCTCTACCGCCTGGTGTTCGGCACCGAGTGGTTCGTCCGCAGGGACGTCCCTCCGGGCACCCGGCTCACCCACCCCTTCGAGCAGGTGTGATGAAGAACAAGTGGCTGCAGGTCACTCTGTCCGTGTTGTCCCTTGCTCTGGCGGTCCTGCTGGTGGTCTACCTGCCGCAGATCGTGCAGGCGCTGACCGGCAAGCCGGTCTCGTGGCGGGAGATCGGCGCGGAGTTCGGCCAGCTCGGCGTGGGCACGATCGCGCTGATGGCCGGGCTGTGGCTGCTGAGCCTGCTGGCTTACACGTTCGTGCTGACCAATTCACAGCCCGGCCTCAGCAACCTGCAGGGCCTCACGCTCAACGCCGCGGGCAGCGCGGTCAGCAACCTGCTGCCGTTCGGCGGGGCGGCGGGCGTGGCGCTGACGTTCGCCATGTGCAAGGGCTGGGGGTTCGGCTACCGGTCGATCGTGGTGATGACGCTGGTCAGCGGCGTGTGGAACACGCTGTTCCGGTTCATTCTGCCCGCGGTCGGGATCATCGCGCTGCTCATGGCGGGTGAGGTGGTCAACACGACCGTGGAGCGGGCGGGCTGGGCGGGCGCGATCTCGATCCTGGTGCTCGTGGTCGTCGTGGCGGCTGCGCTGTACTGGGACCGGGCGGCGGTGCTCCTGGGCAAGGCGCTCGACGTGCTGGGCAGGCCGTTCAAGAAGGAGATCGCGCCGTCGTTCCACAAGCTGCGCGCCGACACCGCGGGGATCGTCAAGACGCGCTGGCCGGGGCTGTCACTGGCGATGATCGCGTTCCTGGCGCTCCAGTGGGGGATCATGGTGGTCTGCATGCAGGCCACGGGCGCGTACCCGGGGCTGGCGCAGTCGATCGCGGTCTTCGCGCTGTCGCGGGTGCTCACCGCGGCGCTGATCACGCCGAGCGGCGCCGGGATCATGGAGGGCGGGGTGGTGCTCCTGCTCGTGTCGTTCGGCATCGACACGGCTCCGGCGACCGCGACCGCACTGTTGTTCGGCTTCTGGACTTACACTGTCGAGATCCCGTTCGGCGGCCTGGCTCTGGGCGCGTGGGCGCTCCTGCGCAGGCGCAACAGCCGCAACGGCGTCGCCAACCCCCCGTCCGAGAGCATGAAGGCCCCGCAGTGACCCTTCCAAACCCCTCAAAGACCTTGTGCGTGATTCGGAAGCGCGCATAGCGTGGCGGCTGACATGGTGGCGTTTCGAGTTCTGGGGCCAGTCGAGGCGTACGAAAACGACGAACTCGACCTCGGCGGGTTGCGGCAGCGAGCCGTCCTCGCCCGCTTGCTCGTGGCCAGGGGTCAGGTCGTGCCGGTCGACACCCTGCTCTACGACCTGTGGGCCGACGACACCGCCAAGGGCGCCCAGTCGGGTCTGCAGGTCTACATCTCCCGTCTGCGCCGCGTGCTGGAGCCCGGCCGTCCGCGCGGGGGTCCCAACCGGCTGCTGGTGACGGTCGCCTCCGGGTACGCGCTGCGCGTCGCGCCCGACCAGGTCGACGCGCTGCGCTTCGAGCAGCTGGTACGCAGCGCCGGAGAGCGCCTGGAGGGCGATGACCCCCAGTCGGCCAGGACCTTCCTGGAGAAGGCGCTCGGGCTGTGGCGCGGCACGCCGTACTCCGACTTCGCCGACCAGACGTGGGCGGAGGCCGAGGTGAACCGGCTGACCGAGCTGCGGCTGGTGGCGCGCGAGCGCCACGCCGACACCGGGCTGCGCCTCGGGCTCAACGCCGAGACCGTGCCCGACCTGGAGGCGATGACCACCGAGCATCCGCTGCGCGAGGAGGGGTGGCGGCTGCTGTCGCTGGGCCTTTACCGCAGCGGCCGGCAGGGCGACGCGCTGGCCGCGCTGCGCAGGGCGCGCGGCATCCTGGCCGACGAGCTCGGCATCGACCCCGGTCCCGCGCTGCGCAAGCTGGAGTCCGACATCCTCGCCCAGGCGCCCGGCCTGGAGCTGGTCCCGCTGGCCCGCCCGGCCCGCCCGGCGCAGCCGGTCAACGACACCTGGCCGCCGCGTCCCGCCGCGCCGGTGGAGCCGCCGCCGCTGGAGCCGGAGCCGTTCGTCGGCCGCGACGCCGAGCTGACCAGGCTGACGCAGGCCGCCGCCCGCACGGGCCGTTTCCAGGTGGCGATCGTCACCGGTGTGGCCGGGGCGGGCAAGACCACGCTGCTGAGCCAGTTGGAGAGCAAGCTCGCCACCGACGGCTGGATCACCTCCTCCGGCGCCTGCCCCGACTCCACCGCCACCCCGCCCGGCTGGGCCTGGGTGGAGATCCTGCGCACGCTGGTCGGCGTGACCGGCGCCGGCGAGTACGCCCAGTTGCTCGCGCCCCTGCTCGACGACGCCGACCCCGATCCCGACGACGACGAGCTGTCCGGCGGCTTCCGCCTGCACCGCGCGGTCGGCGGCTACCTGGCCGGAGTGGCCCGCCGCTCCCCCGTGCTGCTCACCCTGGAAGACCTCCACTGGGCCGACGACCAGACGCTGGCGCTGCTGCGCGCGCTGCCGAGCCTGCTGGCCACCAGCAGGGTCATGCTCGTGGTCACGTGCAGGGAGAGCGAGCTGGACGACCGGCAGTCCGACGTGCTGGCCGCGCTGGCCAGGCTCGGCCCGGTCCGGGTGGGGCTGTCCGGGCTCGACCCGAAGGCGGTGGCCGAGCTGGTGCGGGCCACCTGCGTACGCGAGATCGACGAGGACGCGGTCGAGTCGATCGTCGAGCGCACCGGCGGCAACCCGTTCTTCGTGCGCGAGACCGTGCGCCTGCTCGACTCCGAGGCCGCGGCGGCCGGTGAGACGACGACCACCGCGGTGTTGTCGCGGGTGCCGTCCGGCGTCCGTGACGTGCTGCGGCGGCGCGTCTCGCGGCTGCCCGCCGAGGCGCAGCAGATCCTGCTGCAGGCGGCGGTGATCGGCCGTGACGTGGACATCGACGTGCTCATCGGCGTGGCCGGCGCGGAGGAGCAGGTGGTCGAGGCGGTCGAGGCGGCGCTTCTGGCCGGGCTCGTCACCGAGCCGGGTCCGGGCATGCTGCGCTTCGACCACGACCTGGTGCGCGACACGATCTACTCCGACGCCTCGCGGCTGCGCCGTACCCGATTGCACGCGGCCGTCGCGAAGGAGATCGAGGAGCGCAGCCCCGCGGACGTGGCGGCGCTGGCCCACCACTACTTCCTCGCCGACGCCGCGGAGAAGGCGGTGCACTACGCCGGGCTGGCGGCCGAGCAGGCCGAGCGGCGCTTCGCGCACCGCGAGGCGGCGCGGCTGTGGGAGCAGGCGATCGCGGCCTTCGAGCGCACCGGCGGCGACACCAGGGAACGTCTGCAGCTGATGCTGCGCCAGATCAAGGCCCTCGCGGTCTGCGGCGACATGACCGCGGCCAGGCTGCTGCGCCGCCAGGCGATGGACCTGGCGCTGCCGCTGCAGGACCTGGAGATCACCGCGCGGGTGGCGGCGTCGCTGGCGGTGCCGCACAAGGGCATGGCGCGCGACTTCACCCGCACCGCGTGGGAGATCGTCGACGTCACCGAGAAGGCGCTCATCGAGCTGCCCGAGGGTGAGCAGACGCTGCGCGCGAGCCTGCTGACCACGCTGGCGCTGGAGCTGGAGGGCTCTTCCTCGCCCGAGCGGGGCCGTCAGGCGTCGCTGGAGGCGCTGGAGCTGGCCCGGCAGAGCGGCGACCCGGCGCTGATCGCGGCGGCGCTGAGCGGGCGGCTGCGCCAGTCCTACGACATCCCGGCCGTCGACACCCGCGAGAGCATCGGACGCGAGCTGCTGGAGGTGGCGCAGCGCTCCGGCCAGATGTCCACGCAGGCGCTGGCCCACCTGGTGCTGCTGGAGTGCGCGGCGGCGCGCGGCGAGTTCGCGGTGGCAGACCAGCACGCGGCGGCGGCCGAGCGGCTGTCGAAGCAATACGACCTGTCGGCCCCCGCGGCCGTCTGCGCCTGGTACTCAGGCCAGCGGCTGATGATCTCGGGTGACTACGCGGGCGCCGAGCGCGCCTATCGCGACGCGGCCAGGATGACCGCGCGGGTCGGCATGCTCGAAGGCCGCCAGGACCTGCCGCTGATCACCACGTTCTGCCTGCGCCTGGTCGACGGGCGGGCGGCCGAGACGGTCGAGCTGCTGAGCGAGAAGCACCTGGGCGGCGCCAAGTGGACGCTCGACCCCTACGCGCTCGCGCTGGCCTCGGCCGGGCACATCTCCGACGCCAAGGCGGTGGCGGCCACCCGTCCGCCGGTGCGGCCCGACTTCCTGTACGAGCTGGCGATGACCTGGCGGGCCCTGGCCGGGATGCTGCTCGACGACCGCGGGCGGATGGTCGACTGCTACGACAAGCTCAAGCCGTTCGCCGACCGCGTCGCCGGCGCGGGCACGGGCGTCGTGGCGCTCTGGCCCGTGGCGCTGACGCTGGGAGATCTCGCGGTACGGCTGGGCCAGCCCGACGCCGCACTCGACCACTACCGCAAGGCGCTGGAGGTGGCCGAGCGGGTCGGCGTGGCCCGCTGGGTGGAGGCGGCGCGGCGTTCGGTCAGCAACTCACTTGGAAACGGTCGCTCCTGATCGTCTTCTGACCCTGCACGGCGAACTCGACCCGGTACCAGCCGGGGTTGTCGGCGACCCTGGCCTGCCAGGAGACGGTGCGCCGGGCGGCGCCGAACCCGGAGTGGTCGACCAGGTAGACGCTCCACCGCTTGGTGTAGGGGCTCCAGCGCGACAGCTGCCAGCGGTAGAGCACGGTCTGCGCGGGGTCGGGGTTGACCACGACGGTCCTGGCCAGGTAGACGCGGTCGCAGCCGGGCCCGCCGGACTTGGCGGTGACGGAGATGGCGCCGGGCGCGACGGCGGCGGGCTGTGAGGTGATCGGCACCTCGCGGGCCTGCAGCGTGATCGCCTGCTCGGGCCGCGGGGCCGACCTGGCGGCGTCGTAGGCGGTGACGCCCGCGTACGCGCCGGTGGCGGCCAAGGCGGCGACGAACAGCTTGACGGCGTTGGCCGATCCGGCGGTGAGCGCCGCTGTGGTTGCCTTGCTCATGGTCACCACTCCTTCGTTCTCACCCTCAGGTGTACGCGCGGGGGGTTGAGGGTTGCTTGTCGCGCACTTGCAATCGGGGAAGACTGGCGAGGTGACACGGGCTCGGGGGATCAAATAAGGTAAGCCTGGCCTTATATTCGCTTGGTGGGGTGATGTCTGGAATGCGATACCTTGCGGGCATCCCTGATCCGACGAGAGCGTCGTTCTTCGGCCTGCCGTACTGGGTCATCGTGCTGGTGGGGGCGATCGCGCTCTTCGGCGCCTTCCAGGCCTACTACTGGATCGGGCACAAGCTCGGCGAGAAGCTCTACGACTCCCGGATCGGCCGGCGGCTGCCGCGCGCGCAGATCGCCCGGGTCGAGAAGGTCGTGGAGAAGTGGGGGGCGCTGGCCGTCTACGGGTGCTTCTGGGTGCCCGTGCTGCGCCACACGCTGCCCTGGGTCGCGGGCGTGCTGCGCATCTCCTACCCCTGGTACGTCGTGGCCAGCGCGCTGGGGTGTCTCACCTGGGTGCCGGTGACGTCGTTCGCGCTGTACGGGGTGATCTGGGGCTGGTTCCAGCTCGCCACGCACTCCCCGGTCACGGCCGTGGTCGTGGCGGTCGTCGCGGTGGCGGTGATCGTGTTCCTGGTCGTCAGGCGCAGGCGGCGCAAGGCGGACAAGGCCCTGGCCGCCTGACGGCCCGGCCTTTCAGACGGCCGCGAACGACTGGTCGTCGATCTCGGCCGTGGCCGCGTTCCTGCGTACGGACTCGATGCCGTTCACGCAGGCGGCCTTGGTCGTGTAGCCCTCGCTGACGGCGATCGTCTGGCCGTTGCCGGCGACCAGCTTGAAGCGGTATTCGTCCCGCTTGTCCTTGGAAATGACGAATTTCCCAGCCATGATGAACCCCCCGGATTGCCCGATGTAACGATCATTTACCCCCATCTAGCTGTTGTTTTCCCGCCATGGAGTCAAGTTCGGCAAACGGACCTTAGATCACCTGTCACCATGGCTGACATGCATATTGGGGGAATCTTCGCCTCTGCGGTAGCCGTACTCGTGGGTCTGACGTCCGGTTTCGCGCCCGCGCACGCGACCGCGAAGCCCGACGTCGGCGCCAAGCAGGCCTACGTCGTCGACTCGGCCGGAACGATCCACTACGGCAAGCGCCAGACCAAGCGGGTCCCGGTGGCCAGCCTGGTCAAGGTGATGACCGCCCACGTGGTGCTGCGCGAGGCCAAGCTGACCGACACCGTCACCATCACCGCCGCCGACGTACGGCACGCCGCCGTGAACGGCGCCACCACGGCCGCCCTGCGCAAGGGCGAGCGGCTGACGGTCCGCGACCTGCTCTACGGCCTCATGCTGCCCTCGGGCGCCGACGCGTCCAATGCGCTGGCCAGGGTCTACGGACCGGGCAAGAAGGCCTTCATCGCCAAGATGAACGCCACCGCGCGCAGCCTGGGCCTGGCCGACACCCGCTATACCAACGCCGACGGCCTGCCGGCTCCGGCGGGCGGCGGCTACTCGACCGCCGTCGACCAGGTCAAGCTCGCCCAGATCGCGCTGAAGAATCCCGTCTTCACCCAGGTCGCCTCCGCCAAGGTGCACAGGGTCGCCAAGTCCGGCGCGCACCGCGCCCACACCTGGCGCAACACCAACAAGCTGCTGGAGCGCACCGACGGCGTGCTCGGCATCAAGACCGGCTACACCCGCGCGGCCGGGTTCTGCCTGGTCTTCGCCGCGGAGCGCAACGGCAGGCAGGTGGTCGGCGTGCTGCTCGGCGACACCAACGAGCGCCGGTTCGCGCAGGCGGAGGAGCTGCTCGACTACGCCGGGGAGCAGATCACCGCCGGTTAGGCGCGCATCAGTCCATGGCAGGCGATGGCCGCCGCCGCGACCACGTTCAGCGAGTCGACCCCGGCGGCCATCGCCTGCGCGCTCATCGGGATGCAGACCGCCTCGTCGGCCTCACGCAGCCAGCGCGAGGACAGGCCGTCGCCCTCCGAGCCGAGCAGCAGCGCCACCCGATCCCCCATCTTCACCTGGTCCAGCGGGGTCGCCGACTGGTCGGGCGTCAGCGCCAGCGACCGGAACCCCAGCTCACGGAGCCTGGCCAGCCCGTCGAACCAGTTGCCCATCCGCGCGTACGGGATCGAGAACACCGATCCCATCGACACCTTGACCGAGCGCCGGTAGAGCGGGTCCGCGCACCGGGGCGACAGCACGACCGCGTCCACCCCGAGCGCCGCCGCGCACCGGAAGATCGCGCCGATGTTGGAGTGGTCGACCAGGTCCTCCAGCACCACGACCCGCGAGGCGCCCGCGAGCACCTCCTCCACCGGCGGCAGCGGCAGGCGCTCCATGGAGGCCAGCGCGCCCCGGTGCACGGGGAAACCGGCGACACCCGTCATGATCTCGTCGCTCACCACGTAGACCAGCGCGTCGCCGAGCACGTCGGCCAGCGACGGCAGCCACCGCTCGGTGGTCAGCACCGACCGCACCGGATAACCGGCGCCGACCGCCCGCCTGATCACCTTCTCGCCCTCGGCCAGGAACAACCCGCGCTCGGCCTCCAGGCTCTTGCGCAGCCCGACGTCGCGCAGGCCGGTGTAGTCGGCCAGCCGGGGATCGGCCGCGTCGCTCACGTACTCAAGCACCTTCAGATGGTACGCACCCCGCGCCGCCTGACCTGCCAGACGACCGAGTAGCCGGTGAGCACGAGGCCGAGCCCGATCAGGGTGCCCGCGCCGACCCTGGTGAACAGGCTGGCCAGGCTGCCGTGGTCGGGGTGGTCGAAGAAGGGCCAGAGCGCCCCGCCCGCCACGACGCCCGCGGCGCAGGCCCACAGGACGGCCCGCCGTACCGGCTGGGGGGTGTGCAGATGGTCGGGTACGGCGACCGCCGCCATCCTGGACAGTCCGCGCACCGCCCACCACGCGACGATCGCCAGCCCGACGGCCGATGACAGGTACTGCAGCACGCGGAAGACGGTGGTCACGCCGAGCACACGCTCGTCGAAGAAGCTCCAGCCCCACACGTCCACGCTGTAGGAGTGGGTGAAGGAGTCCCAGAACACGTGGGTGGCCGCGCCCAGGAGCGCTCCAAGGACGATGGGCACTAGCCGGTAGGACGGCCGGAGGGTCGCGGCCCGCCCGCTCAGCGCCGGGGGCAGCAGCGCGATCAGCGGCTCCCTGAACACCCGGTGGAAGAGGAACACGAGCACGACCACGGAGAGCAGGTCGAGGGTGAGGATGCCCTGCCAGGAGTGCCAGTCGGCGTAGTCCGGCAGAAAGGGCAGGAAGATCGGCAGGTCGGGCACCATCGCGCCGATCGCCAGCGCCCACGGGTCCAGCCAGGCGCGCAGCCGGGCGGCCGAGATCAGGGGCAATACTGCGGCCACGTGAGCGGGGGTGAACGGCACCGGGACACCCTACCCGGCGAATCTTGACCCTTCTTTGCGCAAACCCCCTAAGGTGACCTTGAGTAGTGGGTATGTTACGGATCGCTGTCGGCGGCCGGACGTGGGATCTCGGGGGTTAAGGTGCCTGACCAGCTGGTTCATGCGCATCCGGCCGCGTCAGTCGACTGGCTGCGTGACGCCCGCAGGGCCCGCCTGCTGAGCCTGGTCACGCTGGTGTGGCTGGCGGCGGAGAGCTCGCTCGGACTGGCCGCGGGGTTCTCGGCGCACTCGGTGGCGCTGATCGGGTGGGGGCTGTCGGCCCTGGTCGAGGCGGCTGCCAGCCTGATCGTGCTGTGGCGCTTCACCGGCTCGCGCACGCTGTCGTCCTCGGCCGAGCACACCGCGCGCCGGGCGATCGCGGTGAGCTTCTGGGTGCTGGCCCCCTACCTCGTGGTGCACGTGGCCCACGACCTCGACGCCGGCCACCGGGCCGCGCCCAGCGTCCTCGGCATCGCGGTGACGGCGGTGAGCCTGGTCACGATGCCGGTTCTGGCGGCGCTCAAGCGACGCCTGGCCCGGCGGCTCGGCTCCGGCGCGACCGCGGGCGAGGCGGCCCAGAACCTCATCTGCGCGGTGATGGCCGCGGGGGTTCTGCTCGGGCTCTGGCTCAACACGCTGGGCTGGTGGTGGGTGGATCCGGCCGTCGCGCTGGTGCTGGCGGCGGTCGCCGTACGCGAGGGAGTGCGCGCGTGGCGCGGTCACGCATGCTGCCACTGACGGACACGCTGGGTCATCATCACACCAAAAGACCTGTTTTGTTGCGCCAAGCCCACCGAGTATCGTTCCCGGAGTATTAAAGGAGCATCTACCGCCAGGATCTCCGAAAGGTCTCGACACACCGAAGAGGACATCGTGGGGCGACATCGCACAGACGAACTCGATGACGGGTATCGAGGCCAGGATCCGGGCCCGCGCCGGCGCAGCCGGGGCAGCGGGCGTGGCAAGGTTCTGGTCCCCTTGGCAGGTGCGGTGGCGCTGGCGGTGCTCCTGGGCGTGGCCGCGTTCGTCATCTTCAACCGCGACCACGACTGCTCCGGCGGCAAGCTGCCGCTGAGCGTGGTGGCCGCCCCCGACATCCAGCCCGCGCTGCAGAAGATCGCCGGCGACTACAACAAGTCGCTGCAGTCGATCGACAGCAAGTGCGTCGAGGTGAAGGTCGCCAAGGAGAACCCGTTCAAGGCGGCCAACAACATCGCCTCCGGCAAGCTGACCCCCGACGTGTGGATCGCCGACTCCAGCCTGATGGTCTCCGAGGTACGCGCCACCACGGCCGGCGCGGCCATGCCGGAGCCGTCGGGTTCGGTGGCCAGGACCCCGATCGTGCTGGCAGCGGCCAAGTCGATGGCCTCCAAGCTCTCCGGCAGCCTGCAGCCGAGCTGGGCCGGGATGATCTCGGCCGCGAACGTGGCCAACCCCGACGGCCCCGGCCGCAAGGTCCGCGTGCTGGCCCTGGACCCGAAGAAGAACTCCGCCGGTCTCGGCGCGCTGCTGGCCGCGTCGGGCGCGGCCAAGGAGGCGGAGCTCGACGACAAGGCCATGGTCGGCGCGCTCAAGGAGCTGTCGGACCAGGTGGTGCCCAGCCCCGACGCGTTGCTGGCCAGCCTCGCGGTGAAGTCGGGCAGCAAGGTGCCGGTCGGCGTCGCCCCCGAGCAGGCCATCTACGCCCACAACCTGAAGAAGCCGGACTCGCTCATCGTCCCGCTCTATCCGGAAGAGGGCACGCTCAGCCTCGACTACCCGATCGTGATCACCACCAAGAGCCCGGACATCCGCAAGGCCGCCGACGCCTTCAAGGCCGAACTGGCCGGGCAGTCGGCCCAGAAGACCCTGCGCGAGCACGGCTTCCGCAGCCCCGACGGCAAGGCCGGCGACGTCCTGACCAAGGACAAGGGCTTCGACCCCAAGACCCCCGAGGCGCTCAAGGCCCCGGACGCCAAGACCATCGCCGCCATGGCGCAGTCGTGGTCCCGGCTCAGCCTCGGCACCCGGATGCTGGCCCTGCTGGACGTCTCCGGCACCATGGCCTATCCGGTGGCCGGCGCCGGCATGACGCGCATGCAGGCCATCACCAAGATCGCCAGTGAGGGTCTCGGCCTGTTCGAGGCCGACTCGGAGATCGGCGTGTGGGCCTTCTCCACGCACCTGCAGGGCACGCAGGACTGGCGCGAGCTGATCTCGGTCGGCCCGCTGAGCGAGTCGGTCAACGGCGTGCTGCGCAAGGACGCCTTCTCCACCCAGCTCGGCAGCATCCAGGCCAAGCCGACGGGCAACACCGGCCTGAACGACACCCTGAAGGCCGCCTACGCCCAGATGACCAAGGAATACGCCGACGACAAGATCAACACCGTCCTGATCCTGACGGACGGCGCCGGCAACGACGACCCCGAGGGCGGCATCAGCAACGCCGAGGTCCTGAGCTACCTGAAGAAGACCTACAACCCCAAGCGCCCGGTGAGCATCCTGCTGATCGCCTTCGGCCCCGACGCCCCCAAGGGCAGGGCCGAGATGGACACGCTCGCCAAGGCCACCGGCGGCGAGGCGTACATCGCCAAGAACATCCTCCAGGTGCGCGACTTCTTCGCCCAGGGGATGGCCCGGCGCCTGTGCGCGCCGCGCTGCGACGGCTGACCTCGCACGTCACACCTTTCCCACCTCATGCCGGATCGGCATGAGGTGGCAACCCCTGTCTGAAAGGCGGCGTCCTCCACCCGGGACTTGCACCTGCGGGGAGGGTTTGTGGCTGGATGGCCTAACGTCGATCGCGCCGACGACCATGAGCTGGCGCAGGGGTTGCGTCGCGGCGACACCGACGCTCCCGCGAAGCTCTACGACGCCTACGCCGAACGGCTGCACGACTACGCGTGCTCGCTGACCGGCGACCGCGACAGCGCGGCGGACTCGGTGCACGACGCGCTGGTCACCGCCCAGGGCGGCGCCGAGCGGCTGCAGGAGGCGACCCGGCTGCGCGCCTGGCTCTACGCGCTGACCCGCTTCCAGGCGGCGGCCAGGATGGCGCGCAAGGACGGCGCGCCCGCCGGCCCGCCGCCGCCGGTGCTCGAAGAGCCGGAGGACCCCGAGCTCTCGGCGCTGGTGCACGAGGTGCTGGGCGAGCTCAGCAAGAACGAGCGGGAGGTCCTGGAGCTGTCGTTGCGGCACGGGCTGACGCCCGCCGAGGTCGGCTCGGTGCTGGGGCTGACCTCGCGGCAGTCGGCGACGCGGCTGGGGCGGGCGCGCGACCATCTGGAGAACGCGGCGGCAGCCGTACTGCTGGCCAGGACGGGCCGGGCGCACTGCCCCGACCTGTCGGCGATGGTGGACTCGTGGGAGGGTCCGCTGACGCTCATGCTGCGCCGCCGGCTGTCGGGGCACATCGGCGGGTGCGAGGTCTGCACCGAGGGCCGCCACCGGCAGGTGGCCGCGGCGAAGCTGCTGGACCTGGTGCCGGTCGCCTACCCGCCGATCTCGCTGCGCCGCCGGGTGGTCGACACCTGCGTCAACCCCGAGCTCGACCACGCGCGCACGCTGATCATGGAGCGGGGCGACAGCTTCGACCGCACCGGGTTCCCGGTCGAGCAGCGCGGCGGGCGCGGTTCGCGGCGGCGGCGTCCGCGCAGGCTCGCCCCGGTGGTGCTGGCAGGGGTCGCGGTGCTGGCGGGCACGGGCGCGATGGCGCTGATGAACGGCGAGAGCGGTAGCCCGGCCGCGGCCATGCCGACCTCCTCCCCCACGGACTCGCGGGCGCCGATGTCGGTGCCGACCGACGAGCCGGTGGAGGAGGAGTTCACCGAGGAGCCGGCCCCGGACCCGACCACGCCGGAGCCCACCCGCTCCGACCCGCCGCCCCGGGTGACGCCCACCGACCGGCCGGGCCCGCGTACCACCAAGCCCGCGAGCGACCCGACCAGGACCCGCAGGCCCGCGCCCGGCGCCCGGCTGACGGTGGGCTGCCCCAGCTCGATCAGCGGCGCCGCGAAGGTCGGGCTGACCGCGCGGAACGCGAGCGTGTCCTGGACGTCAGGGCCGTCGGAGGGGCTGGGCGTCTTCCCCGCGAGCGGGACGATCAAGGCGGGCGCTTCGGCGTCCATCTGGGTGACGGTGGACGACCCGGAGGCCGCGGGCTCGGGCACGGTCATTTTCAGCTCGAACGGCGGCGCCGCCACCTGCGCCCTTTCCTGGCGGGGACGGCAGGCGCCCACCCAGGAGCCCACACCCTCCGAGGAGCCGACTCCGACCGGCGAACCCACCGAGACGCCTGGAGAAGCGACAGAGTAACACTCGGATGATATTCGGGGATATATCCGGCACTAGGTCGAACTTCCCCCCTGTGATAGGGCATCCTGGGAGGCTTGGGGGCGCGTACCGGGACCAAGGCTCACATTTCTCGCACTCTCTGTCGCATGCGAGAAACCTGGTGACCAGGGTAAACCGGCACGGGCCGCCAGGCGTCGCCATTGACGCGCCCACAGCACGATTGGTCCCATGAATGGGCGATCAATCGTGCCATCACCGTTTTTAGAGCCAGGAGAGACGAGCCAAGATGCCCGAGCACGCCTCTGGGACGCGGCTGACAACGCATCCCGTTGCGGCTACCGTCGGTCTGTTGCGTGATCGTGATCTGTTCGCCGCTCTATCAGGAGGAGCCGGGGCAACTGTCGGGGGAAGACCGTGCTGACCGAAGTGGGGGCCAGGTGAACATCACCGTCGTTCGCCCGGGAGACCTCGGCGAGACCGAAAGGTCGCGCTGGCGGGAGTTGCAGAAGGCCGACCCGAGCCTGGACAACCCCTTCCTCTCGGTGGAGTTCGCCCTCGCGATGGACCGCCTGCGCGGCTACGTCAGGACGGCGGTCGTGGAGGACGCCGGCGAGATCGTCGGATTCTTCCCCTACGAGCGCCACCACTTCGGCATCGGCAAGCCTCTCGGCGGCTTCCTCACCACCTGCCACGGCCTCATCGGCGTGCGGGAGGTCAAGGTCGAGGCCAAGGCGCTGCTGCGCGCGTGCGGGCTCAACGTCTTCGCCTTCGACCACATGGTCGCCGGCCAGCCGACGTTCGCCCCGTACGAGAGCGACGTGCGCCCGGCCGCGGTCATGGACTTCACCGCCGGCTACGAGGCCTGGCTCGCCCAGGTGAAGGAGAACTCCGCCAAGAACCTGAAGACCTGGCGCTACAAGGAACGCAAGCTCGCCAGGGAGCACGGCGAGCTGCGCCTGTCCTGGGCGTCCACCGACCACGGCGAGCTGCGCCAGCTGCTCGCCTGGAAATCCGACCAGTACCGCAGGACGGGCCGGGTCGACCGGTTCGCGCAGCCGTGGATCGTCGAGCTGACCGAGCAGATGCACGCCGAGCGCTCCCCCGGCTTCGCCGGCGTGCTCACCATGCTCTACGCCGGCGACGTCCCCGTGGCCGGGCACTTCGGCCTGCGCACGGCCACGACACTGGTCGGCTGGTTCCCCGCCTACGACTCCGAATTCGGGAAGTACTCGCCCGGCATCGTCCACCACCTCCGCATGGCGGAGGCGGCCGCCGGCGCGGGACTGCACACGGTCGACATGGGCAAGGGTGGCAAGGATTACAAGCACTGGCTGAAGAGCGGCACGCTCCACGTCTCCGAGGGCCGCGTCTCGCGGCCGTCCGCGGCGGCCGCCGCGCACTGGATCGGCAGAGTTCCCTTCAACAAGGCGCGAACAATTGTCACCGATTCGCCGTCTCTCTATAGAGCGGCGGATCGTGTGTTGAAGGGCTTTGGGCGTATGCGTAGTACTCGAGGCCAAGAGTCAGACGTCAAAGAACCATCGGGAGCGCTCTAAGCGCTCCCACCCCCTCGGCAGCACAACACCAGCACCCTCACTCCCACTGGACCGGCAATGCATCGTTTACCGCTTTCGGCACCCCCACAGCACCCGGGTATGGCCGAGCGTGGCCTGCGGCGGGTGGTCCCGGAAGGATTGTTCCCGAAATGAGTCCCGAGAACATCAGGCACAACGGCAAGGCGCAGGTGACCTCACTGCGGTCCATGCCGCCGCTTGAGCGTTTCACCCCTGTGACACCCCACCTGGCGATATCGCCCAGAGTCAGCGTGGTGGTGCCGGCCATGAACGAGGCGGAGAACCTGCCGCATCTGTTCGCCACCTTGCCCCAATGGATCGACGAGGTCGTGCTCGTCGACGGCAACTCCGTTGACGACACCGTCGCCGTCGCCAGACGCCTGCGCCCCAACCTGAGGATCATCACGCAGACCGGCAAGGGCAAGGGCAACGCCTTGGCCGCCGGTTTCGCCGCCTGCACGGGTGACATCATCGTGATGATCGACGCCGACGGCTCCATGGACGGGAGGGAGATCATCTCGTTCGTGGGCGCTTTGGTGACCGGAGCCGACTTCGTCAAGGGCTCGCGCTACGCCACCGGCGGCGGCAGCGACGACCTGACCTTCGGCCGCAGCGTCGGCAACAAGGCCCTCACCGCGCTGGTCAACCTCATGTACGGCACGCGCTACACCGACCTGTGCTACGGCTACAACGCCTTCTGGGCCCACCACCTCGACGTGCTCGACCTGGACTGCGACGGGTTCGAGGTGGAGACGCTGATGAACGTGCGCGCCGCCAAGGCCGGGCTGACGATCCACGAGGTGCCCAGCCACGAACGGCACCGCATCCACGGGCAGAGCAACCTGCGCACCTTCCGGGACGGCTTCCGGGTGCTCAGCACCATCCTGCGGGAATGGCGGCGGCCACCCGGTCTCCAGTTGCCCGAACCCACCGCCACACCCGCCGCCGACCGGGGCGTCGCTTAGCCACGAAGGCCCACCCGTGCTTACATCCGTCGTCATCTGCGTCTACACCGAGGAGCGCTGGGAGGACATCAGGCAGGCAGTGGAGTCGATCGAGAACCAGCGCCGCAAGGCACACGAGCTGATCCTCGTCGTCGACCACAACCCCGGCCTGCACCTCAAGCTCACCCGGGCCTACCCGAAGGCCGTCGTCGTGGAGAACTCCCACGAGCAGGGCCTGTCGGGCGGCAAGAACACCGGTGCCGGTGTCGCCAGTGGCGATGTCGTCGCCTATCTCGACGACGACGCGGTGGCCGATCCCGGCTGGCTGGAGGCTTTGGAGGAGGGCTTCCAGGAACCAGGGGTGGTCGGCGTCGGCGGGCGTACCGATCCGCTGTGGGCGTCGCAGCGGCGTCCGCGGTGGTTCCCGCACGAGTTCGACTGGACCGTCGGCTGCAGCTATCGCGGCATGCCGGCGGTCCGGGCTCCGGTCCGCAACGTCATGGGCGGCAACGCCGCCTTCTTACGCGAGGCCGTCACCGGAGTCGGCGGCTTCCACAGCGGCATCGGCCGCAGCGTCCAGGGGCGCAAGAGCCGGCCGCTGGGCTGTGAGGAGACCGAGTTCTGCATCCGGCTGACCCAGCGCAGGCCCGGGTCGGTCATGTTGTTCGAGCCGCGGGCGCTGATCGGCCACAAGGTGCCCAAGCAGCGCGAGACGTTCTCCTACTTCCGCTCCCGCTGTTACGCGGAAGGGCTGTCCAAGGCGCTGGTCACCCGCGAGGTGGGCACGCAGGACGGCCTGTCCAGCGAGCGCGCCCACGCGCTCAAGGCGCTGCCCAAGGGCGCTCTGCGCGGCCTGGGCGAGGCGCTGCGCGGCGACCCGGGCGGGCTCGGCCGGGCCGGGGCGATCGTCATCGGGCTGGCCTGGACCGCGTGGGGCTATGCCGTCGGCTCCTGGAGGCTGCGATGATCCGGGTGCCGATCCTGATGTACCACTCCGTCACCGACCGGCCCAACGAGGCGACCAGGCCGCTGGCCGTACGACCCGGTGACTTCGCCGAGCAGGTGGCGTACCTGGCCGACGGCGGGTACACGCCGATGACCTTCGCCGACCTCGTCGCGGCGCTCAACCACAACCAGGTGCCCCAGAAGGCGGTCGTGATCACCTTCGACGACGGGTACGCCGACTTCCACTCCCACGCGCTGCCCGTCCTGGAGCGCCGCCGGATGCCCGCCACGATCTTCGTCACCAGCGGCTGGCTGGCCGACGCCGGCAAGGACGCGGCGGGCCGCCCGCTGGACGACATGCTCACCTGGGGCCAGGCCCGCGAGGCCGCCGCCAGCGGCATCGAGATCGGCGGGCACAGCCACAGCCATCCCCAGCTCGACCAGCTGACCGACGCCGAGCTCCGCCAGGAGCTGCGCAGGAACAAGGGCCTGCTGGAGGACAAGGTGGGCACGCCCGTCGTGACCATGGCATACCCCTACGGCTACTCCAGCGCGCGGGTGCGCCGCGAGGTGCGCAAGGCCGGATACTTCGCCGCCTGCGCGGTCAGCAACGCCATCGCCGCCGACCGGCACGACGTGCTGGCCGTGCCGCGGCTGACCGTGGCCAGGCGCACCAGCATGGACCGCTTCCGCCGCGCCGTAGAAGGCCGCGGCGTGCCGCTCATCTA
Source organism: Nonomuraea endophytica (assembly GCF_014203235.1). GTDB lineage: Bacteria > Actinomycetota > Actinomycetes > Streptosporangiales > Streptosporangiaceae > Nonomuraea > Nonomuraea endophytica. Next base: position 418,299 of record NZ_JACHIN010000002.1, read on the forward strand.
CCTGAGGGAACGCACGCTGACCAAGGGCTACGCGATCGTCCGCCGCGCGCGTTACGCGATGCGGCAGGTGTCCCCCGGTGACTGAGCGCGGCCTGAAGAGGTTCCTGCCCGCCGACCTCGACGACCCGCTGCTGCGCAGCGCCTACTCCCTCATGCTCAACGCCGGCGCGGGCGCCGTCATCGGGCTGGCCTACTGGACCGTGACGGCGCGCGTCTTCGACGAGAAGGACGTCGGCGTCGGCATGGCCATCCTGGCCGCGATGAGGTTCCTGGCCGCGATCACCTCCTTCGGCTTCGTCGGTACGGTCGCCCGCTTCGTCCCCGAGGCCGGCCTGCGCACCGCCCGCTTCGTCGGCACGGTCTACGGCGCCGCCACCGGCCTGGCCATAGCCGGCTGCGCGATCTTCCTGCTCACGCTGTCCAGCTGGGGCGAGACCTACAGCCTGCTGTCCGGCTGGACCGCCGGGCTGGTCTTCACGGTCATGGTGATCGTCTGGAGCGTCTGCACGCTGCAGGACGTGGTGCTGACCGGCCTGCGCAAGGCGCCCTGGGTGCCGGTGGCGAACCTGATCTTCTGGGTGGTCCGCTTCGGCGTCCTGGCCGTGTGCGCCGTGCTGCTGGGGAACTCGGCCGGCGTCTCGGTCTCCTGGGCGGTCTTCCTGGCCTGGATCGCTCCCGGCCTGGTCGTCTCCCTGTGCCTCAACACGGCCGTCTTCCGCAAGCTGATCCCCCAGCACGCCCGGCTCACCGCGGACAAGAAGCTGCCGCCGCCGCGCCAGATCGGCCGCTTCCTGGCCGGCGACTACGCCGGCTCGATCTTCACGCTGCTGTTCAACTACGGCGTGCCCGTGCTGGTCGCGGCCCAGGTCTCCAAGGAGATGAACGCCTACTACGGGCTGACCATCACCCTCGGCGCCATGCTGGAGATGCTCAGCTACACCATGGCCTCCTCGCTGACCGTGGAGGGCGCCTTCGACAAGGCGACGCTGGCCGACAACTGCCGCCGGGCGCTGCGGCGCACGTTCCTCATCCTGACGCCGCTGGTCGTCGCGGCGACGCTGCTGGCGCCGGTGGCGCTGCTGCTGTTCGGCGATGGGTACGCGCAGCACGCCACCGACCTCATGCGGCTGATCGCGCTGGCTGCCCTGCCGCGTGCCGTGGTCGAGCTCTACCTGGGCGCGCTGCGGGCGCTGCGGCGGGCGGGGATGATCGTGTTCGTGCAGTTCGGGATGGCCGTGATGGCGATCGGCGGGGCGCAACTGCTCCTGCCGCTCTACGGGATCACCGGGGTGGGCCTGGCGATCCTGGCCAGCCAGACGATCACGGCGCTGGCGGTGCTGCCGGGGTTGTGGCGGGTCGCCTCAGGGCGCGCCCAGGCCGCGCGCCTCCATCCGCCGGACGACCCAGGTGGGGCTCAGGCGTAGCAGGGCGATGGCGGCCACGCCGTACGACCTGATCTCGCGCGGGTCGGTGGTGAAGGCCCGCATCGACCAGCGCAGCGCTTCGGCGCGGCGGCCCACCGCGACGCGGGTGAAGGCCACCTGCCCGGCCAGGCGGGAGTAGCCCTTGCGGGAGGTGCGGATCTCCGGGTAGCGCTCCAGCAGCCACTGCAGGGCCTCGGCGATGACGTCCCAGCGTCCGGCGAAGTGCGACTGGGCGTGCATGCGGACGTGGAGGTGCTCCTCCGGCACGTGCACGATGGGCGCGCACCTGGCGGCGCGCAGGAGCATCTCGTAGTCCTCGCCGTAGCCGCTGGGGATCGTCTCGGAGAACAGGCCGACGGCGTCGCCGGTCAGGGCGGAGCGGCGGGCCAGGAAGCCGGAGGGGTGCATGGCGGGCTGGCGCCCGTCGAGCAGGTCGGCGAAGGGGACCCGCTCCTTCTCCAGGTGGATGTGGCGGGTCCAGTCCTCGTGGACGATGAGCGAGCCGCAGGTGGCGAAGACGGCGTCGGGGTGCTTCTGGACCGCGCGGACCTGCGCGGTGATCTTCGTGGGCAGCCAGGTGTCGTCGTCGTCGCAGAAGGCGACCCACTCGACGCTCTCGGCGTGGGCCAGGATGCCGCTGTTGCGGGCGGCGGGCAGGCCGCGCGAGCGCTCGTTCCTGACCAGCCGGACCGGGCGGGCCGGGTCGTCGGAGGCGAGCTCGGGATCGGGGTCGCCGCCGTCGAACACGACGACGGTGGTGACCTGGCCCGGGTAGTCCTGGGAGGTGATGCCCTTGAGTGTGTCTCTGATCATCTCCGGCCGGTCACCGCGCGTACACACCACGACGCCCACTTCGGGCCACGTGCCAGACTCCATGGATAGACCGCCTTGGGAGACAAGACCTGCGATCGCTGAAGTTACAGCGTATCGTTCCAGGAGTGCCGAAGAACCAGGGAAAACGGGACGATGTCCTGATCGCGCCGCTGGTTCAGCGGACCGGTCTGCACGGCGTGTACCTGCCCTCCGCCAGGCTCGGGCTCTACCTCGCGTTCCGCGCTCTCGTGGAGCGCGGGCAGCGGGTGCTGATGTCCCCGGTCAACTGCGAGACCGTGCTCTTCGCGGCGGTCGCCGCCGGGTTGCGGCCGGTCATGGCGCCCGTCTCGCCGGACGACGCGACCATCGACGTCGAGCGCGTCGACTGGACCGGGATCGGCGCGGTCGTCGCCACGCACATGTACGGCCTGCCGGGCCGGATCGACCGCCTGGCCGCCGAGTGCGCGGCCAGAGGCGTGGTCCTGGTCGAGGACTGCGCCCACGCCTTCCAGACCCGGCTCGGCGAGCGGCACGTGGGCACGTTCGGCGCGGCGGCGGCCTTCAGCCTGTCCAAGCACGCGCGGGCGGGCTCCGGCGGCGTCCTGCTGTTGCGCGAGGCCGAGGCCGCCCGGCGGGCCGCGGCCATGCGCGACCGGCTGCTGCTCGCCCCCTCCACCGCCGGTGAGCTGCGCACCGTCGTCGCCCCCCTGCTGCGCGACGTCGTCTACGCGCTGCGCCTGAGCACCCCGGCCTGGCGGCTGGCCCGCGCGCTCGGCATCGAGGCCACCTACGTCAGCGACGACTCGCGCGCCCGCGACCTGGCCGCCGTGGGCCACGAGGACCTGCCCGCCTTCGACCGCTGGATGTCCGTCGGCTCCGGCGGCTACCGCAACGCCCACGGCGCCGTGCAGCGCCGGTTCGCCGCCGCCCGCCAGCGCACCGCCGAGCGCGAGCGGGCCCGGCGCGTGGCGGGCGTCAGGCTGCTGGCCGGGCTGCCGGTGACCGCCCCGCCGGTGCGGGAACTGGCCGACCAGCCGCTCTTCCGCGTACCGCTGCTGGTCGAGGAGCGTGACGAGGCGATCCGCGCGCTGGAACGGCGCGGCGTGATCACCACCGCGCTCTACACGCCGCCGCTGGACGAGGACTTCGGCGCGCCGCTCACCGAGCCCGGCCCCACCCCCGAGGTGGCCTCCTGGTGGACCCGCCACGTGCTGCCCGTCGACCCGCTCCAGGCGGCCCGCGCGCTGCCCGTGCTCCGCACCCTCGCCGCGCCGGTACGGCCCGCCGTCAGTACAGCCGATTGAAGGCGGCCTCCCTACACTGGAGGCCGATTCACGCATCATCCGTACGGAGCCCCCATGCCTCAGGAATCGGCGGGAAAGCACGCCGTGCCCCGCAAGAGCCGCCGGGTCCTGTGGAGTCTGGTCGTCGGCCTCGCCGTCCTCGCCACCGGGACCGTCGTGTACGTCACGTCCTCCTCCGCCCCCGACGCGGGCGCCGTCGGCGGCCGCCCGTGCGGCTCCCCCGCCACGCTCAAGCAGGGCCCCGCCTGCGGCGCCTGGTGGGGCATCTACACCCCGCCGGCCAGCGGCGGCCTGCTCAGCTCGGTCACCACGCTGGAACGCCAGGTCGGCAGGAAGTTCGACGTCGTGTTCGCCTACCACGACATGTCCGAGACGCCCAACGGCCAGATGCTGCGCGACGACGAGCCCCAGATCGGCCGCGACCGGCTCCTGCTGCTCGGCTGGGAGTCCGAACGCTGGAACACCTCGGACAACATCCCCTGGGCCAGCATCGCCCGCGGCGAGGCCGACCACAGCGTCATCGACCCCCAGGCGCGGCGCATCAAGGAGTACGGCAAGCCCGTCCTGCTGGGCTTCGACGGCGAGATGGAGATGCGCAAGGACGCCGGAACCCCGGCCGACTACGTGGCCGCCTACCGGCACATCGTCGACCGCTTCCGCACCCTCGGCGTCACCAACGTGGCCTGGGTGTGGGGCGTCACCGGCTACTACCCGTTCCGGCACCGCTGGAAGCCGTTCTACCCGGGTGACGCCTACGTCGACTGGGTCAGCTACGACCCCTACAACTTCGCCCGCTGCCGCAACGCCGAATGGCAGGACTTCAAGACGACGATCAAGCCCACCTACGACTGGTTCGTGAGCAACGGGTTCGGCAAGAAGCCGTTCATCCTGAGCGAGTACGGCAGCGAGCACAACGTGCGCGACGACCGGGCCCGCGGGCGCTGGTACGCCGACGTGCCCGACGTGCTGGAAGACCTGCCCAACATCAAGGCGGTCGTCCAGTGGAACGCCGTGGACGCCGACGGCTGCGACTTCACGCTCACCGGTCCTGGCACGCTGGCCGAGTTCGGGCAGGCGGGGAAGGCGGCCTACGTACGGCAGAGCCTGCCCGCCGCCGTCACCCAGCCTGGGTCCTAGCCAGTCTTCACCCAGGACGGGCGGTCCACGGGTACGAAGCGGAAGATCTGGTCGCGTTTGCCGGAGCAGGCGAGCTGGGCTATCTCGGCGCCGGGGTGGATGTCGGCTTCGCCGTACAGGGCGCCGAGGCATTTGCCGCTGTGGACGGGACGCAGCCTGAACCCGGTGCGGTCGCGCTCCAGCAGGAAACGCTGGTGGGCGGCGGAGATGCACTCGCTGGGAGCGAGCAGGGCCTCGTCGCCGAGGTAGGCGCCGTCCACGCTCAGGCAGCCGACGCCCTCCTTGGGGTGATGCCACTGGATCTCGTAGACGCCGGGGCCGAGGGCTTTGAGGTAGATGCCGGGACCCTCGGCCGAGCAGGAGACCTGGACGGCCAGCGGGCGGTTGGTCCGGCCCGAGCGCTCGCGGCCCTCGCTCACGCACAGGCCGCGGTCGGCGACGTGCGCGGGGACGATCTGGTACCAGCCGTCCTGCGGGGCCTGCGCCGTGGCGGTCTGGCTGGCCGCGGCGCGGCCTTCCAGCATGTCGCCCACGCCTCTGATGAGCGTGGGGGCGAACAGGAGCGCGACCGCGAGCCCTGCGGCCACCGCGATCGCCGGCCACCACCGGCGGGCCAGGGACCTGCGCGGCGGGGCAGGTTCGGCCGGATCCGGCGACGGGCGCACCGGCGTCCCTGGGTCAGGCCCGATCTCGCTTGTACCGGCCTGTTCGCCAGTGCCGTTCTGGCCGCTTGTGCCGGTCTGCTCGCCTGTGCCGGCCTGCTCTACGGTGCCGGCTGCCAGGTTTCTTCTGGCGCGGATCCAGCGGTCGGTCTCCGCCTCGTCCAGGCCGCAGGCGGCGGTGAAGGCGGCCACGAAGTCCTCCCTGGGCAGGGTGGTCCTGCCCAAGACGCCCGCCACCGTGCTCACCGGCAGCGCGCCGCCCGACGCGCTCGCCAGCCGCCGGTAGGTGAGGCCGCTCCAGCGGCGTAATCGGGCCAGCGCGGCGACGTACTCGGCGCCGGTGGTGGCTTGCGCCGGGTCGGGGGGACCGTCCTCGTCCAACGCTGCTTCTTCCGCTCGGAGCCCACTCCCGGCTCGGGCGGTCATGCTAACAAATGATCTTTACTCGGGTCATCCCCCCTGCCCTGACGAGGGAAGGGAGGCAGGGGGGATGCTCGATCGGCCGGTCAGCAGCAGATGTCGGCTCCGCGTAGAACGTTGCCGCGCGGCTCCCGCCTCGGCCGGAGCCGAAGCCGATGCCCCTGTTTCCGGCTTCGTGCTTCCTGACCGCCTCGGAGCGGACACGGACGTGGGATGCGCATCGGGCGACCTCCGTCGGGCAGGTTTTAAGGACCACCCAGAAGCTCGCCCACCCGGCCGCCCGCTGCCAAGATCGAACAACGTTCCGAACTGTTCGGAACACTCTGAACGAGACGGTGATCAGGCGATTCCGGACCGAGTAAAGTCACGGGTAGCCGTCGTTCAGCTCTGGGTCGGGAAAGGTACACACGGTGGAGGGCAGGCAAGCCGACGAGGCGCTCGATGACGAGACGACACGTCAGCTGAAGCGGCCCGCCGCCGACAAGGCGGCCTTAGCTGACGACGACACGACGAAGGTGGCCCGGCTGCCCAGGCCGCGCGCCGACGACGAGGACGACGCGCCCACCGGCGTGCTGGTCTGGGACGCGCGCAAGCTGCTCCCACCGGAGCCGGATGAGGACGAGGACGACGCCACCAGCACCCGCCCGATCCCGAAGATCCCGGCCGCGCCGCCGCCCCCGATCGACGAGAAGGCGGTGCCCACGCTCTCGGTGGTCGTCGTCACCGGCGAGGTCGGCGCCTGGCACCAGCTACGCGTCACGCTCGCCTCCCTGCGCGCCCAGCTTGAGCCGCCCGAGCAGATCATCGTGGTCGTCGACCACTGCCCCGAGCTGGCCGACCTGGCCCGCGGCGGGCTGGACGACGTCGTGGTGCTGCACAACGAGGGGCAGCGCGGCGTGGCCGCCGCCCGCAACCTGGGCCTGACGGTCGCGACCGGCGACGTCGTCGCCTTCCACGACGACGAGACGGCCGCCGAGCCCGACTGGTCCACCTGCCTGATGCGGTCCTTCGACGACCGGCGGGTGCTGGCCGTGCGGAGCAACCTGACGCTGCGGTGGGTGGCGGGGCGGCCGAGGTGGTTCCCCGAGGAGCTCGCCTGGATCATGGGCGCCTCGTGCACCGGCTCGCCCGACGAGGCCGGGCCGATCGACGACATCTACGGCGCCGGGGTGGCCTTCCGCCGCGCCGCGCTGACCGAGGCGGGCGGCTTCCCCGCCGACCTCGACCACCAGGCGGGCGACGTGCTCGCCGAGCCGCCCGGAGGCGTGAAGGCCGAGCTGTTCCACCTGCTCAAGGAGCGCAACCCCAACGGCCGGGTCCACTTCGAACCCTCCGCGCACCTGCGGGCGGGCATCTCGGCCAGGCGGGCCACGCGGGCGTACGTGATCTCCCGCTGTGTCGCCGAGGGCAAGTCGCTGGCGGCGGTCCCCCACCGCGGGCGGGGGCGGCGGGCGCTCAGCGCGCACCTGGCGCAGCTGAAGTCCTCGCTGCCGCGCACGACCTTCCAGGCGATCACCGTCACCGGGCCCGGCAACGTCCGGCCGGGGCAGGCGCTGATCACCCGGCTGCTGGCGATGCTCGCCACCGTCATCGGCTACATGAGCGGCCGCATGGACTCCACGCGCGCCGACCAGATCCCCGCCGCGGGGAACCTGACCTGGTTCGTGGCCCGCACCGCGCTGCCGGTCTCCACCATCCTGTGGGGGCTGTCGCTGCGCCGGGTCAAGCTCGACCAGATGACCGACCTCGGACTGCTCACGGTCCTGCCGGCGACGTTCTGGATCGCGATCGTGGTCATGATCGTCGGGTTCGTGGCGCTGCTCAACGACCGGCACGCGCTGGAGCTGTGGCACGCCGGATACGCGCTCATCCTCATCGCGGTCCTGCACGCCACGCCCAGCCTGCTCTATCCCACGCTGCGCTACCCGTGGGCGTGGAAGCACGTCTCGGTCATCGACTACCTGATCAGGCACGGCGCCACCGACCCCGCCGCGGGCTCGCTGTCGGCCTACCACCAGTGGCCGGGGTTCTTCTCCTTCTTCGCCCTGATGACCGAGGCGGCGGGGCTGGAGAACGCGCTCGACATCGCCAAGTGGGGCCCGCTGGTCTTCAACGTGGCCACGCTGCTTCCGTTGCTGCTGCTGTTCAGGACCGTGACCCGCAACAGGCAGCTCATCTGGGGCGGCATCTGGGTGTACTTCTCCTGCTCGTGGGTCGGGCAGGACTACTTCTCGCCGCAGGCCACCACGCTGGTGCTCTACCTCATCGTGCTGGCCGTGGTCGTGCGGAGGTTCAGACGCGGGCCCATCAGGGCCGGAGACGATCCCCACGGGCTGGCCGCCGAGCCGCCGCCCATGACGACGACGTACGCGCGGCTCACCTGGACGCTGCTGCTGGTCGTCCCGATCGCCGCGATCGCCTCCTCCCACCAGCTCACGCCGCTCATGCTGGTGGCCACGCTCGGCCTGCTGTTCATCCTGCGGCGTTACCGCAACTTCGGCATCCTCATGGTGAGCGCGACGTTGGCCGCCGGCTGGGCCGTGGGCATCGCCTGGCAGGTGCTCGAAAGCAAGATCAACTTCATCGTCGGCTCGCTCGGCGACGCCGGCGGCAACCTCGACGCCGGGCTCGTGGCCCTCGGTGACGTCGCCCCCGGCCAGGTGATCGTCGCCTACGCCGACCGCGCCCTGTCCGTCGGCCTGTGGCTGCTGGCCATCGGCGGCGCCATCCTGCGCCGCCAGTGGCTGCGCCGTCCCGGCCTGCCGCTGCTGATGATCGGGCTGGCGCCGCTGGCCTTCTTCGCCGCCGGCAGCTACGGCGGCGAGATCCTCTTCCGCGTCTACCTGTTCACGCTGCCGATGACCGCGTTCCTGGCCGCCGCCGTCTTCCTGCCCAGCAAGCGCGCCTTCGTACGGCTGGCCGTCCTGCCCGTCGTCCTGCTGCTGATGGTCGCCGGCTTCTTCTTCGGCAACTACGGCAAGGAACAGGGCAACTACTTCACCCTCGACGAGGTCGAGCTGGTCAAGGAGCTCCACCGGATCGCCCCCGTCAACTCGCTCATCGTCGCGCCCACCTTCTTCCTGCCCGGCGCCTACGACCAATACGAACGCTTCGACCAGAGCTGGCTCGACGAACTACCGCCCTCACGCGAGGCCGTCCCCAACCTGCCCGCCTACGTGCCGACGCTCGCCGAGTTCGTCAAGAAGCCGGCGCCGTCGCTGATCAACCTCATGTCCAAGCTCCCGCCCGGCGCCAAGGGCTACCTCGTGCTCAACCGCACCCAGCGCCCCGCCACCGAGACGCCCGGCATTCTGCCCAAGGGCACCATCGACCGGCTCAAACGGGAGGTGGAGGCGTCGAAGCGGTTCAAGAAGGTGCTGAGCAACCCCGGTGGGGACGTCTACGAACTGCTGCCGGAGAAATCATGACGTTCTCGCGGGTGTCGTTGCTGTTGCTGGGACTGTCCGGGTGGCTCGCCGTCCTCGTCGGCCATCTGGCCGCGGGGTCGGCCGTGCGGGTGGTGGTGACGATCCTGTTCCTGGTGCTGTGCCCGGGGGCGGCGGTGCTGGGGCTGGTCCGGCCGCTGCTGGGGCGGCGCGACCACACGGGTGACGCGATGGAGAGCGGGGCGCTGGCGTTCGCCATCAGCGTGGGGCTGGGCATGCTGGTCAGCGAGGCGTTCTTCCTCACCTCCACGTTCACCCTGGACCGCGCGCTCATCACTCTTGCCGCCATCACGTCCGCGGCCGCCTTGGGCGCCATGTTCACCACCTCCCGCACCCGCTCCTCTCGCGAAGGCGTCATTCGCCGCCGATCTTGACCTCTTTCTCTCTCATCCGTTACGGCAAGCCAAGTGGGCGCCTCCCGCCGTCGCGGGCTCGCACCCGTGCGAGGCCGGCCGGCAGTCGGACGGGGTTCTCGCCGTAACGCCGCACGTGTGACCACTGCCCGTGGCCCACGCTGCCCGCCGCGACTACGCGCCGGTCACCACCGTCCCCCATCCCGCCGTCTCGGCGCGGGGAAAAGCCCGGGGGCCTGACCTACTACCCCAGCGTCTCAGCCCCTCGCCCCCTCGACCTCTCACCCCTCGGCCTCTCGCCCCCTCACCCCTCGCCGCCTCACCCCTCGCCCCCTCGGCTCCTCGGTCCCTCGGCTCCTCGCCGCCTCACCCCTCGCCCCCTCGGCTCCTCGGTCCCTCGGCTCCTCGGCCTCACACCCCTCAGCCCCTCGGCCTCACGCGCCTTGGCCTCTTGGCGTCTCACCGCTTGGCCTCTTGGCGTCTCGGCTCTTGGTCTGTTGGCGTCTCGGCTCATCGCTTCCTTGGTCCTTCGGTCCCTCGGTCTCGCCCTTGGGGTCTCGGGTGTTGGGTGGGTGGGCCGGTTAGGTGCGGGAGTGGATGTGGGTGGGGGGTTGGGTGGTGGGGTCCAGGACGGGGTCGGGGATGGGGGTGCCGTAGGTGGTGACCAGCGGGAGGATGCCGGCCCAGATGGGGAGGGCGTAGTCGTAGTCCTCGTCGCTGGGAGGGCCGGTGCGGAGCTTTACCGAGGCTTCCGTGAGGCTCAGGGCCAGGACTGAGGTGGCGGCCAGTTCCTTGCGGCTGGGCTGGCGGGCGTAGTCCCACTGGCCGGGAGCCAGGTGGTCGGTGAGGGCGCGGAGGCCGGCGAGGCGTTCGTCGGGGTCGGTGACCAGGCGGGCGGTGCCGTAGATCATGGCGCTGCGGTAGTTGAACGAGTGGTTGAAGACCGAGCGCGCCAGGACTATGCCGTCCACGTGCGTCACCGTCACGCAGATTTCTGTGTCCTGGCCTGAGCGGAGGGACTTGGCGCCGGTGGAGCCGTGGAGGTAGAGGGTGTCGTCGATGCGGCCGTAGCCGGTCGGGACGACCATCGGGTGCCCGTCGTGCACCACGCCCAGGTGGCAGATCAGCCCGGTGTCGAGCACCTCGTACAGGTCGGCGCGGTCGGTGCTGGCGCGGTGCTTCTCGCGGCCGAGCGTGGTGCGGGGTGTGGTGGAGAGCATGCGGTCCATACTGCACAGGAAGTGGACTTGTAGATTAGGGCCACTAAATGCCGATTCATGGAGACCACTTCCTGTGCGCAGCCTTGTTGACCTGCCTGTCGCTCTTTCCCGGGAGTCGGCGGAGCCGCTTGCCGCTCAATTGACCGCCTGGCTGCGGGAGGCCATGCGGGGCGGGACGCTGGCTCCCGGGGAGCGGTTGCCGTCCAGCCGGGGGCTGGCGGCGCAGCTGGGCGTCAGCCGTACCGTGGTGACTGAGGCCTACCAGCAGCTTTACGCGGAGGGATGGCTGGACGGGCGGCACGGGTCGGGGACGTTCGTGGCCCAGTTGTACGCGCCTCCGCCGGCCGTTGACGCCCCCATGACCACTGTGGCTCCGCCCGTCTCGGCGGACACGAAGCCCCTGATCGATCTGGCGCCGGGTGAGCCCTGGGTGCGGGACTTCGACCGGGCCGCGTGGAAGCGGGCGTGGCGCAAGGCGGCCGATCTGCCTCCGGGCGACGACCCCGACCCGTACGGCCTGCCATACCTGCGAGAACTGCTCGCCGCGCACCTCAGGCGGACCAGGGCCGTGGCGGTCGGGCCCGAAAACGTCCTTGTCACCAGGGGCACCGCCAACGGCCTGGACCTGGTCACGCTCGCGCTGCTCGGGCGGGGCGGGCGGGCCGGAGTGGAGGATCCGGGCTATCGGGTCACCCGGAACGTCTTCGCCGGGCGTGGCGTCGAGGTGGTGCCGTGCCCGGTGGACAGCGACGGCGTGATCGTGGAGGGGCTGCCCGGGGATCTGAGTGTGCTGTATACGACTCCTGCGCATCAGTACCCGATGGGCGGGCGGCTGCCGATCCCGCGCAGGGAGCGACTGCTGGCGTGGGCCAGGCGGACCGGCGCGATGATCGTGGAGGACGACTACGACGCCGAGTTCCGCTACGACGTGGCGCCGCTGCCCGCGCTCTACGGGCTCGATCCGTCGCGTGTCGTGTTGCTGGGGACGTTGTCCAAGTCGCTCGCCCCGGACGTCGGCGTCGGCTGGCTGGTCGGGCAGCGGGACCTTCTGGCCAGGATCGCGGGCATCAGGAAGGATCTGGGCGACCGTACCAGCGGGCCGGTGCAGCAGGCGGTCGGCACGCTGCTGGAGCACGGCGACCTCGACCGGCACCTGCGGCGGATGCGCCTGGAGTACGCGCGCCGCCGGGCCGCCGTGGTCGAGATCCTGGGCCCGGTGTGCCGTCTGCACGGCGACACGGCGGGCCTGCACGTCCTGGCCGAACTGCCCGAGGACGTGGTGGCGGAGATCGTGCGCGAGGCCGCCGCGCGCGGTGTGCGCCTGGACTCGGTGGAGCGCCACCACCACGGCGCGCCGAGGGTGCACGGACTGGTCATCGGGTACGGCTCCGCGTCGCTGGCCGACGTCCGCAAGGGCTGCGCGATTCTCGCGGACCTCATTGCGCCGCTGACCAGAGCAAGGTTCTAATGTGGTCCCATGACCGTTCCCGGCTTGGACTGGCCCCGACTGGCCGACTGGATCGCCACCCACGTGCCCGGCGCCGGTGAGGCGCTGTCGGCGTCGCTGATCTCCGGCGGCAAGTCGAACCTCACCTACCGCGTCGAGTGCGGCGAGCGGCCGGTCGTGCTGCGCCGCCCGCCGCTCGGGCACGTGCTGCCGACCGCGCACGACATGCGCCGCGAGTGGCGGGTGATCTCCGCGCTGAACGGCACGCCGGTTCCGGTGCCCGAGGCGCTCGCCTTCTGCGCCGACGAGGAGGTCATCGGGGCCCCCTTCTACGTGATGGGTCACGTGGACGGCGCAGCCGTACGCACCAGGGCCGAGCTCGGCGACCCGCCGCCCGAGCAGGCCCGGCGGCTGTCGCAACGGCTGGCGGAGATCCTCGCGGCCATCCACGACGTCGACTACCGGCAGGTGGGGCTGGGCGACTTCGGGCGGCCCGAGGGGTACCTGGCCAGGCAGCTGAACCGGTGGGAACAGCAGTGGGAGCGGTCGAAGGCGGCCGACCTGCCCGAGTACGACCGGCTGGTGGGGCGGCTGCGCGAGCGTATGCCGGCGCGATCGGAGAGCACGCTCGTGCACGGCGACTACCGGCTGGACAACACGCTGGTCAGGCGGGATCCGCCGGAGATCCTGGCGGTGGTCGACTGGGAGATGTCCACGCTCGGCGATCCACTGGCCGATCTGGGGCTGACGCTCACGTACTGGCAGGATCCGGGCGACGCGGAACGTGCCGGCGTGCCCGTGGCCGGGGATGTGACGCTGGCGCCGGGGTTTCTGAACGCGGCCGAGTTCGCCGCGTGCTACGCCAAGGTGTCCGGGCGGGATATCTCGGACATCAATTACTACGTGGCTTTCGGCAACTTCAAGCTGGCCGTCATCGTCGAGGGTATCCATGCCAGGTTCCGGCAGGGTAAGACCGTGGGAGAGGGCTTCGACGGCATCGGCGCCGCCGTACCCACGCTGATCGCCCGCGCCCACCGCATGCTCGACCAGGAGGCCCCATGAGTACGGTCGCGTTGATCACCGGAGCCGCCAGCGGGATCGGCGCGGCCGTCGCCAGGCGACTGGCCCGCGGCGGCGCCCGCTGCGTGCTCGTCGACGTCGACGCGGACGGCGCGGAACGGCTGGCCAAAGAGCTCGACGGCACCGCGGTGGCGGGCGACGTCACCGACCGCGACACCTCCGCGCGGGCCGTCGCCACCGCCGAGCGCGCGTACGGCCGGCTCGACCTCGTCCATCTCAACGCCGGCATCTCCAGCGGCGTGGACCTGACCGCCTTCGACCCCGACCAGTACCGCAAGGCCGTCGGCGTCAACGTCGACGGCGTCGTGTACGGCGTGGCCGAATCCCTGCCCGCCCTCACCCGCGGAGGCGGCGGCGCGATCGTGGTCACCTCGTCGCTGGCCGGGCTCGTCGCCTATGACGGGGACCCGGTGTACACGATGACCAAGCACGCGGTGGTGGGACTGGTCAGAGGGCTGGCCAAGCCGCTCGCCGCGTCCGGGGTGCGGATCGGGGCGGTGTGCCCCGGGTTCACCGACACGCCTTTGGTGGCCGGGATGCGGGACGTGTTCCTGGGGGCCGGGTTCCCGCTGCTGGACGCTGAGGACGTGGCGGCGGCGGTGGAGACGGCCTTCTACTCCGAGGAACCCGGCACCATCCTGATCGTCCAGCCCGGCCGCGCCCCCGTCCCTTACCGGTTCGCCGGCGTCCCAGGCCCGGCAGGCGGCGAACGCCCACCCACCCCCATAACCACCACCTAACCCGCCACCCCACGCCCCGCCGCCCGGCGCCTCGCGCCCCGGGTGCCGCAGTGCTGCCTGGACCGCACCACCCACGCGACCTCCGGCGCGCCACCCAACAACACGCCGCCTCGCCCGACACGCCCAGTACCGCGCCCACGCTGCGCCACCCGCTACCTGGCGCCGCTGGTTGCGGGTGGGGACCCCGGAGGCGCGGGAACCCGGAGGCGGAGGTGCCGCTGCTGGGAAGGCCGTGGTGCCCGGGAGACCGTGGGCGCCCGGAACCCGGAGCGCCCAGGAGCCCTGGGTGCCCGAAATCCGGAGCGCCCAGGAGCCCTGGGTGCCCGGAACCCCGGAGTGCCTGGAGGCCAGGGGAGCGCGACTCAGAGGCGGGGTCCCGAACAGCCGTGTGGCCGTGGCTCGGGGCCGGAGGGTGAGAAGCCGGGAGGGCGTGGCTCGGAGGTCGGGGTGTGAGGAGTCAGGGGCGAGTGAGGGCGTGACTTAGAGCGGGTTGGAAGGGAGCCGGGGCGAGGGTTCGGAGGGTGGGTGGGGTTGGGGCTGGTCAGGGGGGTGGGTGGGGAGACCGGTTAGAGAAGGTATCGGTATAGCCGTTCACATCCGGAGATGGCAGTAGTTTCATGAAAACCTGACCGCTAGATCGCACGTCCAATCTGGTGGGCCGCCTCCTGATGGGAGTTGGCGATGGAGTGGAGTGCCCCCGGTTACACCGAGATCCGACAGCTCGGTACGGGCGGAAGTGGCCGGGTCGTCTTGGCCGAGCACGACGACACCGGTGTCAAAGTCGCGATCAAGTATCTGGCCGAACGGCTCAGGCAGGATCCGGCCGCGCTGGCCAGGTTCCAGTCGGAGGCGCGGCTGCTCACCACGTTGCGCGATCAGCACATCGCGACCATGTGGGAGTACATCCAGGAGCCCAGCGGCGCCGCCATCGTGATGGAGCTGGTCAACGGCGTGTCCCTGCGCGCCCTGCTCCGCGAGAACGGCACCACGAGCCCCGAGGCGGCCCTGGTGGTGCTGAAGGGTTCGCTGCTGGGGCTGGCCCGTGCGCACACGATCGGGCTGGTGCACCGGGACTACAAGCCGGAGAACGTGATCGTCCGCGAGGACGGGGCCAGCAAGCTGGTCGACTTCGGCATCGCCGTACGGGAGGGGACGGCTGCCCATCCCGAGGGCACGCCGCCCTACATGGCGCCGGAGATGTGGGCGGGCGGGCCCGCCTCACCGGCCACCGACGTGTACGCGGCGACCGCGGTCTTCTTCGAGTGCCTGACCGGGCACCGGCCCTATCGTTCGACCGAGCCGAGCGTGCTGGGCTATCAGCATCTGCACGCGCCGATCCCGGTCCACGACGCGCCGGAGCCCGTACGCGATCTCGTGACCCGAGGCATGGCCAAGCATCCCGACCAGCGCCCGGCCAGTGCGGCGGACTTCGTGGCCGAGCTGGAGGAGGCGGCCAGGGCGGGCTACGGCGAGGACTGGGAGGAACGCGGCAAACGCCGCCTGGCCGCGCTGGTGGCCCTGCTGGCGGCTCTCTGGCCGGTCCCGCAACCGGTGGCGACGCCTGAGGTGGGCACGTCCGTGACGCGGACGGTCTTCAAGGCGATGCGGCACAACGCGGTCAGGATGGGGGTCGGCACGGGCCTGGCGGTCGCGGTGGCGGTCGCCGCGGTGGTGATCCTGAGCTCGCGCGGTCCGTCGACCACTCCGGTGGACGTGGTCGCGGCGTCGCGGACTCCGGCGCCGCTCAGCCCGGCGCAGTTAGGCACGCCGCCGACGACCACGCTCCCGGAGACCCCCGAGGTGGTCGATCCGAGCGCGGTGGCCTCCGTGCCGGTGGCGGTGATCCCGTCGGCGTCGAGCCCGTCCAGCCCGGAGCCCACCGATCCGCCCGAGACCACCGGCCCGGCCGAGACCACCGCACCCACCACCAATACCCCCACGCCCACCAAGCCAACGACCAAACCGACCACCAAGACACCCACCCCGAAACCCACGAAGACGCCCACTCCCCCGGCGACGGTCTCGGGCATCGGCCTGGGCAAGCTGACGCTCTCCTCCAATGACGGGAACGCGGCCGCTGGAACGGCCACCGTACGCGTCACGAGCAAGGTCCCGGTCACGCTGACGGCCCGCTTCACGGTCGGCGGCACGCCCGTCAAGACCACGACGGCGCGGCTGAGCGGCGCGCTCAGCTACACGCGCTCCTTCAGCCACACCCTGGACGACAGCGCGTGCGGCGAGACGGTCACGCTGACCGTCAGCACCTCGCCCGCCGCGACGGGCGGCGCGAAGAGCGCGAGCGTGAACGTCCCCGAATGCCCCACGGAGGTCACCCGCCTGCGCGTGGCGCTGTCGGTGGCCGAGTCACCCGGCCGCGCGGTGAGCATGCGGATCTCGGCCGCGGCCAGCGGAACGGCCGCGATCCCGATGCGCGCAAGCCTTTCCCTGAACGGCGAGCCGGTCCTGACCCGGGAGTCGACCCTGTCCGGCGACACCTCCTACACCCGCGCCTACAGCCACACCTTCGACAAGCGTCCCTGCGGCGGCACGCTGACCGTCACCGTCACCGCGGGCGACCGGCAGGCCACGTCACGGGCGACGGTCAGCTGTCCGGCGGGCGTGCAGCGCATCAGCGTGCTGCGCGCCGCGCTCGGCGCGCGCGGCCTGGCGAGCGCGGCGGTCGCCGTCTCCACCCTCAACGACCAGGCGGTACGGCTGAGCGTCGTGTTCACCGTGGCGGGACGGACCATCGGCAGCGACGCCGTGGACCTGGCCGGGGAGACCTCCTACACCAGATCCTTCTCGTTCCAGGCCGGGAAGACGCCCTGCGGGTCCCGGTGGTCGGTGACGGCGTCGGCCGGAGGGAAGGCGGACAGCGCCAGCGGACAAACCCCCGCCTGCCCCTCCGAACCCTCCGAAAGCCCGTCGGAGACGCCAACAGAACAGAAACCCTCCGAGAAGACGTCGGAAACCCCCAAACCGGAACGGTGAAATATCCGACTTCTCTGGAGTAAGACGGGTTACACTGCCGAGCGTCTGCTGTGGGTGGGGGCCCTGACGACTCCAGAGAAGAGGCGTTATGTATGGGCATTGGGGGGTTCCCGGCTACACCGAGGTACGCGAACTCGGGGCCGGTGCGTCAGGACGCGTAGTCCTGGCCACCAGGGACCATGACGGCGAGCAGGTCGCCATCAAGTACCTGTCCGACGAGTTGCGCGCCGACGTCACGTTCGTCGCGCGCTTCCGCCATGAGGCCCGCCTGCTGGGCACCATGCGCAGCCCGTACAACGCCCGGCTGATCGACTACGTCGAGACCGGCGAGGGCGCCGCCATCATCATGGACCTGGTCAACGGCGTCTCCCTGCGCGAGGTCCTCAGCTCGGAGGGCCCCACGGGGCCCGAGGCCGCGCTGACGGTCCTGAAGGGCTCGCTGCTCGGCCTGTCCGAGGCCCACGCTGTCGGCGTGGTCCACCGGGACTTCAAGCCCGAGAACGTGATCGTCCAGGGCGACGGCACCAGCAAGCTGGTCGACTTCGGCATCGCCGTACGGGCCGGGCAAGGGGCCAACACGTCGGGCACGCCGCCGTACATGGCGCCCGAGCAGTGGTCGGGCGCGCCCGCGTCGCCCACGACCGACGTGTACGCGGCCACGATCGTCTTCTTCGAATGCCTGACCGGCGCCCGGCCCTACCGGGCGACCAACCTGGCCGCGCTGGCCCGCCAGCACCACAGCACGCCGCCGCCGGTCGACGAGGTTCCCGAGGCGCTTCGGGGGCTGGTCGAGCGGGGGCTGGCCAAGCATCCCACCGAACGTCCGCCGACGGCCGACGCGCTGCTGGCGGAGCTGGAGGCGGTGGCGGTCGAGGCGTACGGGCCGGGCTGGGAGGAGCGCGGGCACCGCCGCCTGGCCAGGCTGGCCGGGTTGCTGCTGCTCATGTTCCCGACGCCGCCCGAAGAGGTGGCCGAGGTCGCGACGACGATGGCGCGTACCGATCTCACGTCACCGGCGGCCAAGCTGATGACCAAGCTGGGGGCGAAGGTCGCGATCGGGGCGGTCTGCACCGGTGTGCTGGTGGCCGTCGCGATCGTGGTGGTCAGCTCCTCCGACGACGAGCCCACGCTCCAAGCCGCACGCAGTACGCCCACCGCCAGCGCGTCATCGCTCGAAGTGCCGCTCCCGGAGGAGACCACACCGGAGCCGACACCCGAGGCGACCACGCCCGAGCCGACCCCGGAGCCGTCCGTCTCGGTGACCGCGGCGCCGCCGCCCGTGGCGGTGACGACGAAGCCGCCCGTCAAGACCCCGACCCCGAAGCCCACGCCCACTCCCAAGGCGACGCCGACCAAGACGAAGAAGCCGGCCAAGACGCCGTCGCCCAGCGAGACGCCGGACGAGGGCATCACGGGACGCTCCAGCGCCGACGAGACCTCGCCGCCGCCCAGCTCTTCGCCGCCCACCACCTCGGCCCCGCCGACCACCCAACCCCCCACGACCCGGCCACCCACCACCCAGCCGCCGACAACCCAGCCGCCCACGACCCGGCCGCCCGAGGGCGAACAGCCCCCGGAGAAGGAACCGACCCGCGGCGACCAAACCGACACCCAGCAGGGCACGCGCTCCCGGCAGGCCGGCTCCCAGCGAGCCGCGGGCTCCCAGGCACAGTCGGCCCCCCGGGCCGCCGCCCAGCAGGGCGCCGGGTCCGGTGACGCGGTCCAGGAGGACGGCGCGGCTCTGGAGGGGGTCGCCTCCGAGGGGTTCGCCTCCGAGGGGTTCGACGGGAAGGGCGTGGCGGCGGTGCTGGCCTTCGGGCTGGTGACGTCCGGCGCGGTTCCCGTCACACTTGCGGTGAAGCGCCGCATGTCTGGCAGGCACCGCAGGAGGCGCTAGGAGACCCGGGGGTACGACGGCGATGAGCAACGCGAGCGAGTCCATCGCCGGTTACCGGCTCACGGACCACACCCGCATCACCGAACTCGGCACCTGGTTCGACGCGATCACGCCGTCCGGCCGCAGGGCGGGCGCGCTGCGGTTCGACGGCGGCGTGGTCGGCCTGCCCGGCGTGCGCGAGCGCGTCGTGGCCACGGTGGTGGCCGACCGGCCGCTGACGCAGAACGGGCTGAGCGGCCTGGTGCAGGTGGCCGACGTGGTGGCGGCGGGCGAGGAGGTGTGGCTGCTCACGGCCGGACCGGTCAGCCCGTCGCTGGGCGATCTCATGGCGGCGCGGGCGGTGGACCCGCCGGGGGCGGCAGCCGTACTCGTGGAGACGGCGCAGACGCTGCAGGCCCTGCACGCGTCGGGACTGGCGCACGGCGCCCTGCACCCGGGCACGGTCGTGATCGGCGACGACGGCTCCGCGGTGCTGATCGAGCGCGGCCTGGCCGACGCGATCAGAGGGCTGCGGGCCGAGCCCGAGCGGGACGTGGCGGCGTGGGCGTCACTGGCCAGGGCGCTGGGCGCGGACTGCCCGGCGCCGTCCGCGCAGCTGCTCGACCGGGCGGCGGCCACGGCCACGCTCCACGGGCTGGCGGCGGCCAGGGACGTGCTGCTCGGCCAGCGTGAGGTACTGCCCGGCGGACAGATCACCCGCGACCGGCTGGCCCAGGAGGTGCGTAACCGGACGACCTTGGAGATCGGCGTCAACCCGATCCCCGATCGCGACGAGGGCGAGATCGTCACCCTGCTGCACGTTCCCGCGCTGGAGCAGCAGCACTTCGGACCCGGGGTGGCGGCGTCCATCGGCACCACGGCGGAGCGGATCTGGCGGGAGGGCCGGGCCGACGCCGTCGGGGCGCCGGGCAAGCGGCGCGGGCGGGCCGCGCGGGCCAGGCGGCGGCGGACGATCCTGGCGGCGGCGGTGTTCGCGGTGATCGTGGCGGGGGCGTTGCTGGCGTGGTTCCGGCTGAGCGGGCCGTCGACGCCGCTGGCGGTGACCTCGGTCGACGTGACGGCGCCGAAGAAGGCCCAGGGCTGCGACGCGGACGTGCTGATCAGCGGCAAGATCATCACGAACGGCGCATCCGGGGAGATCGTCTACGAGTGGGCGCAGAGCGACAGGAAGGAGAAGATCCGCCAGACGCAGCGCACCACCTCCGACAAGTCGTCCTACACGGTGCCGCTGAAGTGGACGGTGTCGGGCAAAAGCACGGCCAAGCTCACGGCGACGCTGACCGTGGTCTCGCCGCAGCGCCTGCAGGACAAGGCGAGCTTCACCTACAAGTGCTGACAATGCATCTCATAGCAGTTCTTACTACTCTGGCGACATGACCTCGCAGACCCCCGCGGGCTGGTACCCCGACCCCTACGGATCGCCCCAACTCCGCTGGTGGGACGGCAACCAGTGGACCGATGCCACGCACGCGCAGGAGCAGACTCCCCCGACCCTCGTCGAGGGCGGCACGGACTGGTCGGCCCACCCGGCCAACCCCACGCTGCAGTTCGGCCAGCCCACGCAGGGCCAGAGCCAGTACGGCCAGCCGGACCCCCAGGCGTCCTCCGGCCCCCAGCCGCCTCCGGGGTCCACACCCTTCGCCCAGCCGTCATCCGGCGCGAACCCGTACGCCCCACCTTCTTCCGGCGCGAACGCCTACGAGCAGCCGCCCGCCGCGAACCCGTACGCCCAGCCGTCATCGGGCGGAAACCCGTACGGACAACCGCCGTCCGGCGCGAACCAGTACGCGCAGCCGTCCTTCGCCGAGAACCCCTACGCCCAGCAACAGCCGGGCCAGCAAGCCCAGCAGCCGGGCCAGCACACCCAGCCGGGCCAGTACGCCCAGCCGGGCCAGTTCAACCAGCAGCCAGGCCAGTACGGCCAGCCCCCCTACGGCCAGCAGCCGACCGCCCAGTACGGGCAGTACGGCCAGCTCCCCGGCCCCACCGCCTACGGCCAGCAGCCCAAGAAGCCCGGCGGCCCCCTGCCCTGGATCCTCGGCGGCGTGGGCGTGCTGGTCGTGGTGGCGCTGATCGTGGTGGCCGCGGTCGTCGTGGTCAACAGGACCGGCGGCACCACCGCCCAGGAGACCCCGCCGCCCTCCTCGGACATCTTCCCGACCCCGACCGAGACCGAGGACCCGGGCACCACCTCCACCCCGGACCCGGCGCCCTCGACGATGCCCGGCATCCAGGACGGCCGCATCACCGACCCCCAGGCGGGCGTCTCGTTCCAGGCGCCCGAGGGCTGGACGGTCCCCCCGGCCGACCGGGTCAACGGCACCGACCCGACGCAGCAGCGGTGGACCAGCGCGGTCGAGGCGGTCTCGCACGAGAAGTACAACGGCGAGTCCAACTGGATCGGCAACGTCTACAGCGGCGCGCTGAACGAGCTCTACCCCTATGAGAACGGCCAGAGCCTGCAGACGGCGGCCGGCGCGGTGCTGGCCTCGTTCAGCAACTACTACCAGCTCACGCACACCCGCAAGATCGTCAAGAACGAGGCGCTCAAGATCGGCGACAAGGACGCGTGGGTGTTGCAGTTCGAGCTCGACTTCTCCAAGATCTCCGAGGAGAAGAAGTACAAGTGGAAGAAGGAGAACGGCGCGGTGGTGCTCATGGACAGGGGTCCGGGCGAGCGTCCGGCGCTGGTTTACATCTCCGTTCCGGACAATCTGGGCACCGATGTGGTGGACCAGGTTATCGGCTCGCTCAAGCCCGCCTGAGCAGGGGCACTAGGCTGACCCCATGAGTGACTTGCTCGTATGGATCGACTGCGAGATGACCGGCCTCGACCTGAGTCGTGACGCGCTCGTCGAAGTGGCGTGCGTCATCACCGACAGCGAGCTCAACCAGGTGGACGAGGGCGTCGACGTGGTCATCAAGCCCCCGCCGGAGTCGCTGGAGCAGATGTCGCGGGTGGTGCGCGAGATGCACACGGCCTCGGGTCTGCTGCCGCAGCTCGCCGGCGGGGTCACGCTGGCCGAGGCCGAGTCGCTCGTGCTGGAGTACATCCGCCGCCACGTGCCCGAGTCGAAGAAGGCGCCGCTGTGCGGCAACTCGATCGGCACCGACCGCACGTTCATCTCGCGTGACATGCCCGCGGTCGACGCGTACCTGCACTATCGGATGATCGACGTGTCGTCGATCAAGGAGCTGGTGCGCCGCTGGTATCCGCGGGTCTACTTCGCCGCGCCGGAGAAGCAGGGCGGCCACCGGGCCCTCGCGGACATCACCGAGTCGATCAGGGAGCTGCGCTACTATCGGGCCGCGGTGTTCGTCGGCCAGCCGGGTCCCGATTCGGTCACGGCCCGCGGACTCGCCGAACGTGTCAGCGGTTAATCGGGTGGCGTAAAGACTCCCGAACACCGCTACACTTTTCCTGTGCCGCCGCGATGCGGCACGCATGGTGGGTGTAGCTCAGTTGGTAGAGCGCCAGGTTGTGGTCCTGGATGTCGCGGGTTCAAGTCCCGTCACTCACCCTTGGTGACATGGCCGGTCCTGAAGGACCGGCCATCGTCGTTTTCTCCGGCATCGTCCCCAAACCAAGACTTTGCGAGTTATGCTCGCTGTCTACCGCTAGCGCCGGAAGCACGGGGGTCCCTCGGCGATCTGACCGACATCGTGCCCACGGAGGCCGGATGAGAGTCGACGACACCGCCTTCGGCGGCGTGTTCACATCCTTAAGCAAGCGCGAGGCAGAGGTCATGGATCTGATAGCCACAGGTCAGTCCAATGGCCAGATAGCCCAGCGCTTGTTCCTGAGCGAGAAGACAGTGAAAAACCACGTCAATCGCATCTACGCCAAACTCGGCGTGGATTCCCGCGTCACCGCCATAGGCCTGTGGAACTCAAGGTCTGACGACTAGTTTCCCGTACGGCAGAGCCGCCCCCACCCCAACCGCCACACAGGGCTGGGGGCCCTCCAGGGTGACGCTCCTCCGCCGCACCGCCCGACCGCCGTGACGCGCGCCCGCGCCCGGCTGGGTGGTCACTCCATGCCCACCTTCAGATAGCCGGTCGCCTCGGCGATCAGGCCGTCGCGCAGCCGCATGAGGTTGAGGCCCCTGGTGACGGCGCCGCCCGAGGCGAACCTCCACCGGATGACCGCCTGGTCGCCCAGCACGCTGACGTCCTCGACCGTCCAGGTGAGCGTCTCGTCAGCGGCCAGCGCCGACCAGAAGCGCAGCGCTTCGCCGGGCCCGGTGTAGGCGGCCCCGTCCACGTTCTCCAGCGCGCAGTCGGCGGCCACCAGAGCGGGCAGGCCGGAGGGGTCGTGGGTGCGGAAGGCGGCGTTGAAATCGTCGATCACGTTTTTCGTCATGCCGACGATCCTGCTCGGCGGCGCGCGGGGCGGCAATTCCCGGCAGGGAATCGTGGCTAGCGCCCGGTTTGGGCTAGAAAGTGCTTGTGGAACGATTCGGAAGCGCGCTGAAGCACTGGCGCGGCGTCCGCCGGGTCAGCCAGCTTGAGCTGGCCGGGCGCGCGGGCACGACGCAGCGGCATCTCAGCTTCATGGAGAGCGGGCGCTCGCGGCCCGGCAGGGAGATCGTGGTCCGGCTGTCCGACTCGCTCGGGCTGTCGCCGCGTGAGCGCAACGGGCTCCTGCTGGCCGCTGGGTACGCTCCGGCCTTCCCGGAGTCCCACCTGGACGACCCCGTGCTGCGGCCGGTCAGGGAGGCATTGGAGCGCGTGCTGGAGGGGCATCTGCCGTACCCGGCCGTGGTGGTGCGGCCCTACGGCGAGCTGCTCGCCGCCAACGCGGCCTTCGAGGTCCTGACCGAGGGCGCCGCGCCGGAGTTGCTGGAGCCGCCGGTGAACCTGTTCCGGCTGGCGCTGCATCCTCGGGGCATGGGCGCGCGGGTGGCGAACCTGGCCGACTGGGGACGGCACGTGGTGGAGAACCTGCGGGCCCAGCTGCTGCGCAGCCCCGATCCTCGGCTGGACGTCTACATCGAGGAGCTGGAGTCCTATCTGCCCGAGGCGGCGCCGGGGCCCGAGCACCTGGGCTTCGCCGTCCCGCTGCGGCTGTGCTCACGGGACGGCGAGCTGCGGCTGCTGACCACGATCACCTCGTTCGCCACCGCGATGGACGTGACGGTCGCCGAGCTGCACCTGGAGGCGTTCCTGCCCGCCGACGCGGCCACGGCGACCGCCCTGCGCGACCGGGCCCTCAGATCAGACCCCGAGCGGGCGCCCAGACCAGGGTCCGAGGGGGCGCTCAGGCCAGGGTCCGTGCGATCGCCTTGAGGCCGTGGTCCAGGTCTTCTTCCGTGATGTTCAGGGCGGGGCGCAGCCGTACCGACCGCTCGCCGCACGGCAGGACCAGGACGGCCTCGTCCTCCCTCAGCCGGCGGACCAGCGCGTCGCGGGCGGCCGGGTCGGGCAGGTCGAAGGCGATCATGAAGCCGCGGCCGCGGGCGTTCGACATCAGGTCGGGGTGCTCGGCCTGGATCTTGGTCAGTCCTTCGAGCGCCTGCTCGCCGAGCGTGGCGGCGCGGGCGATGAGGTCGTCGCGCTCGATGATCTCCAGGAGGGCGCGGGAGCGGACCATGTCGACCAGCCCGCCGCCCCAGGTGGAGTTGATCCGGCTGCTGACCTGGAAGACGTTGTCGGCGACCTCGTCCACCCTGCGCCCGGCCATGATGCCGCCCACCTGGACCTTCTTGGCGAAGGCCACGATGTCGGGTTCGAGGCCGAGCTGCTGGTAGGCCCAGGGGGTGCCGGTGGTCCCCGCGCCGGTCTGCACCTCGTCCAGGACGAACAGCGCGTCGTACTCGTGGCACAGCTGCTGCATCGCCCGCAGGAACTCCGGGCGCATGTGGTTGTCGCCGCCCTCGCCCTGGATGGGCTCGGCGATGAAGCAGGCGATTTCGTGGGGGTGGGCCTCGAACGCGGCGCGGGCCTGGGCCAGGGCGCGCGCCTCCGCGGCCTCCACGTCGCCGTGGTGGATCGCGGGGACCTCGATGCGCGGCCAGTCGAAGGTGGGGAAGCGGTCGGTCTTGGCCGGGTCGGTGTTGGTGAGGCTGAGCGTGTAGCCGCTGCGGCCGTGGAAGGCGCGGGTCAGGTGCAGGACCTTGGTCCCGAGGGCACGGCCGCGCCCGGCCGCCTCGTTGCGCCGGCTCTTCCAGTCGAAGGCGGTCTTGAGCGCGTTCTCGACGGCCAGCGCCCCGCCCTCCACGAAGAACAGGTGGGGCAGTTCAGGATCGCCGAGCACGCGGCTGAAGGTGTCGGCGAAGTCGGCCAGGTGCTCGGTGTACATGTCCGGGTTGGCGGGCTTGTTACGCGCCACCTCGCCCAGGAGTCGTGCCGTTCCCGCGTCGAACGGGGGGTTCACGCCCAGCGGAGCCGAGGCGAAGAAGGTGTAGAAGTCCAGGTACTTGCGGCCGGTGCGCAGGTCGGTGAGCCAGGAACCCTGGCTGCGTTCGAGGTCGAGCACCAGCCGGTAGCCGTCGACGAGGAGATGGCGGGCGAGGCGGTCGAGTACATCCATGTCTTCCTCCCGGGTGAGCCAGACACGACATACCTTCCCTATAGATGCCGTAAATACCCGTAAACTTTCCGTGCCCATCGCTTCACGGCGCGAGCTTCTTCACCTTGAAGGACAGGACGACCATCGCGACGCCGTAGATGATGGCGAAGACGCCGAGCAGCCAGGTCAGCGTGAGCATCCCGGTGGCCGGCCAGATGATGAGCAGGATGCCGAAGATCACCGAGAGCACGCCGCCCAGGATGAGCATCCACTCGTTGTCGATCTCCTTGCGGAGCGCGATGCCGGCGACGATCTCGGCGATGCCGGTGAAGATCGCCCAGAAGGCGATGACGTAGAGCAGCGCGAGCGCGGTGATCCCCGGCCAGGCGAAGGCCACGATGCCGGCGAGGATGCCGATGATGCCGGAGATGATCAGCCAGGCCCTCGACTGCACGCTGTGGCCGAAGGCCGCGAAGAGCGAGAAGAGGCCGCTGACGATCGCGTAGGCGCCGAAGAAGATCACCAGGACGTACAGCGTGATCCCCGGCCAGACCAGCGCCAGGATGCCGAAGATGATGGCGCAGATGCCTCGGATGAGTACGAGCCACCACGTGCGCGCGATTTGCTCCATGCCCCGATGCTTTCCAGAAAGATCACTCATGGAGACCCCGATGGGGTCAAATATCGGTGATCCGGATGGCAAGAGTTCCGGTGGCGCCCCTTCTGAGCCGGCTGCCCAGCAGGGTGATCCGCCCGATCAGGCCGTACTTGCGCCGCAGCAGGTCGCGCACCCGCTCCGACTCCCCGGCCGGGAGGATCTCCGCCTTGCCGTCCACGGCCGGGCCGGTCACCTTGCCGCGCAGGTCGCACGGGGCGACGGTGACGCGCGGGTTGGCCCGGACGCGCTTGACCTTCCAGGAGTCGGCGACCGTCCAGATCACGACCGCCTCGCCGTCGCGGGCGCACCAGACCGGGGTGGCCACCGGGGTGCCGTCGCGCTTGAAGGTGGTCACCGACACGTACCGCTCATCACCGAGGTTCACACGTGGGAGTACACCACGATCGACACGGCGATGTACTGCACCAGGTACGCGGCCAGCGTGAAGGCGTGGAAGACCTCGTGGAACCCGAACCACGCGGGTGACGGGTCCGGGCGGCGCAGGCCGTACACGATGGCTCCGGCGCTGTAGAAGACGCCGCCCACGGCCACCAGGATGACGGCGGCGATGCCCGCGCCCTCCAGCAGTTGAGGCATCACGAAGACGGCCGTCCAGCCGAGCGCGAGGTAGAGGACGGTGTAGAGCCAGCGCGGCGCCCCCATCCAGAAGACGCGGAACAGCACGCCCATCAGCGCGCCGCCCCAGATGACCGAGACGACCGCGATGCGGGCGACGCCGGACATGGCCAGCAGGGCGAAGGGCGTGTAGGTGCCCGCGATGATCAGGTAGATGTTGGCGTGGTCGAACCGGCGCAGCACCTCGGCCAGCCTGGGGCCGAGCGTGCCGCGGTGATAGGTGGCCGAGATGCCGAAGAGCAGCCCCGAGGTGACGGCGTAGATCGCCGAGGCCAGCCGTGCCTGCAGCGTCGGGCCGAGTGCCACGAGCGCGAATCCCGCGACAAGCGTCACGGGCAGCGCCCCCGTGTGCAACCAGCCGCGCAGCCTGGGCTTCGCGAAGGTGGTCGTCATATAACTTACGGTACCGTAGGTTAGGTACCCCTTAGCAACCCCTACAGCCCTTGCAGGAAGCGCACCGCGATGGGGACGGCGGCCGAGCGGCCCGAGCCGCCGTTGCGGACGAACACGCAGAAGGCCAGGTCGTCCTGGTAGCCGATGAACCAGCCGTGCTCGCTCCCCGTGTCCACCTCGGCGGTGCCGGTCTTGCCCGCCACGCCCTCGGGCAGGCCGGCGCCGGCGGCGGTGCCGTACTCGACCACGCCCCGCATCATCTCCCGCAGCCCCTCGGCCACGTCCGCGTCCAACTCGACGTCGAGCAGGGGCGGGCCGTCGAGGTCGGCCGCCTCGTCGGCGGGCAGCAGCCGGGGCGAGCGCCACACGCCGCTCTCGACCGCGGCGGCGACGGCGGCCATGCACAGCGGCGTGGCCTGCACGCTCGCCTGGCCGATGGCGGCCTCGCCGAGCCAGTCCAGGTTCAGCTTGTCCGGCTCGGGGATCCGGCCGCAGGCGCCGCCCGCGCCGGTGGGCACCTGCATGCCGCGAAAGCCCCAGGGGGCGGCGGCCTCGATCAGGTCGCCCGGCTCCATGCGGGTGGTGACCTCCTCGACGAAGGTGGTGTTGCAGGAGTGCGCGAACGCCTCGGTCAAGCTGATCGTGCCCCGGTCGGTGCCGCCGGCGTTCGTGAAGGACCTGAAGTTGGGGATCTGGTAGGTACCCGGGCAGTCGACCTGCGACGATCCGGACAGCCCGGTCCCCATCAGCGCCGCGGCCACCACGGTCTTGAACGTCGAGCCGGGCGGGAAGTACGTGGTGAACGCCTTGCTGCCGCGCTCCAGCCGGTCGGCCACGCCGACGATCTCGCCGGTGCTCGACCGGATCGCCACGATGGCCGCGTCCGAGACGCCGTCCAGGGCCCGCGCGGCGGCGGCCTGCACGGCGCGCGAGAGCGTGGTCTTCTGCGCCTTGGGCTTGGACACCTTGCTGATCAGCGTCTGGGTGCTGTCGTCCGGCAGGATCGCCTGCAGCGCGGTGCCCTTCTTGTGCGGGTACGCGTCGGCCACCTTCTCCAGGTAGTACGCGGCGTAGTTGTTCTCAGGGAAGCGCTCTCCCTCACTGGTGACCAGCTCGACCGAGGGCGCCTGCACCGAGGCCAGCTCCA
The DNA here is from genome assembly GCF_014203235.1 of Nonomuraea endophytica. Classification (GTDB taxonomy): domain Bacteria; phylum Actinomycetota; class Actinomycetes; order Streptosporangiales; family Streptosporangiaceae; genus Nonomuraea; species Nonomuraea endophytica. Next base: position 446,578 of record NZ_JACHIN010000002.1, read on the forward strand.
GGATGCCGTTGTCCTTGAGCAGCGGGTGCAGGGTCTCCGGGGACCAGAGGACGTGCCAGCCCTTCTCGCGTACGGCCAGCCTCAGCGTGCCCTGGAACTCCCACCAGCCGAGCTCGCGTAATTTCCGCCTCCCGGTGAACGGCACCTCGGCGCTCTGCTCGCCGGTCATCGTGAGCGCGCCGGGGGTCAGCTCGATGGCGTCCACGCGCAGCGAAGTGGACAGGGTCAGGTGCCGTTCCATGAAATCGTCGGGCACCTGGAAGACGAGCCTGCTCATGGCCTGCACGTCGCCGCGGCGCCAGGCGGTGAAGTACGACGCGGCCGTCCGCTCCGGGCTTCCGTGCGTGCTGTTGGCCGCGAGGACCGCGAAGGCTCCCGCCCCCATCACCGCCAGAAGCGCAATAAGGAGGACAATCAGCCTTCGTCGTCGCATACCGTTTCTCCCAGGGAAGGGGACAGAAAGTGGCACGTGGACAGCGGGAGCCGATGCCCGGCCGGTACCCGGTGACGTTCGGTGAAGTCGAGCTGCTCCGGGATCTGGACAGGCAGGACGGCTGGGTGCTGTCCAAGGATGGCGTACCTCAGTCATACATCGACCTACAAGACCCCACATTTCTGGAATTTGAATATGTGCGGCTGATGGCCGATGTGATCGACGTCATGGATGACGGCCCGCTCAGCTGTCTGCACGTCGGCGGGGGTGCGTGCTCCATCCCCCGCTACGTCTCCGCCACCCGCCCCGGCTCCCGCCACATCGTCCTCGAGCCCGACGGCCTGCTGGTCAACCTCGTGCGCGAACAGCTCGACCTGCGCTCGGTCCCCAAGCTCAAGGTGATCGTCGCCGGCGGCAGGGAGGGCACCCAGAAGGTCTGGGACGACAGCGCCGACCTGGTCGTGCTCGACGCCTTCACCGCCGCCACGATGCCGGTCGAACTGGCCACCACCGAGTACCTGGCCGACCTGGCGCGCGTGCTGCGCCCCACCGGCACGCTGCTGATCAACATCGCGGACGGCAAGGGCCTGGCCTTCGCCCGCCGCCTGCTGGCCACCGTCACCGCCGCCTACGGCCACGTCGCGCTGCTGGCCGAGCCCGCCATCATGCGCGGGCGCCGCTTCGGCAACCTCATCGTCGCCGCCTCCCGCACCGCCCTGCCCGTCGACCTGCTCACCCGCCGCGCGGCCGGCGGCCTCACCCAGGCCAGATGCGTGTACGGCGAGGCCCTCACGAACTTCGTCGCCGGCGCCGCCCCCATCCGCGACGGCGACCCGGTCCTCGCCCCGGTGCCGCCCCCGTCGGTCTTCGGATGAGGCTCTTGGGATGAGGCCTCAGCCCTCCAGGTAGGCCAGCACCGCGGCCACCCGCCGGTTGACGTCGCCGGTGTTCTCCAGCCCGAGCTTGGAGAAGATCACGTTGACGTGCTTCTCCACCGACGACAGCGACAGGTGCATCGCCCGCCCGATCGCGGGGTTGGAGCGCCCCCGCGCCATCTCCCGCAGCACCTCGCGCTCCCGCTCGGTCAGCGAGCCGAGCGGCGAGCCGCCCCCGCCGCGCACCTCCCGCCGCGACATCAGCCCCTCGACCACCTTGGGGTCGATCACCGAGCCGCCCTCGGCCACCGCGGTGATCGCGCCGAGCAGCTCGTCGAGGTCGCCGACCCGGTCCTTCAGCAGGTAGGCGAAGCCCTCGGTGCCCTTCTTGAACAGCTCGAAGGCGTAGAGCGCGTCGCCGAACTGCGACAGCACCACCACCCCGACCCCGGGAAACGCCGACCGGACGGCGTGGGCCGCGTCGATGCCCTCGAATCCGGCCCGCCAGCCGCCGCCCGGCATCCTGATGTCGGTGACCACCACGTCGGGCGAGAACCTGCGGACCGCGTCGAGCAGCTCGTCGGCATTGCCCACCGCGGCCACCACCTCGACCCGCCCCGACGTCTCCAGCAGCCGCCTGGTGCCCTCGCGCACCAGGTAGTGGTCGTCGGCCACGACCATACGCAGCGGCTCAGCCATGTGCCGGCACCCACGCGCTCACCGTGGTCCCCTCTCCGATCGTGCTCGACACCTCCAGGCCGCCGCCGAGCGCGCTCAGCCGGTCGGCCAGGGCGCCCAGGGCGGTGGCTGACGGCTCGAAGCCCCTGCCGTCGTCACGGACCGAGGCCCGCAGCCGGCCGTCGTGGTGCGACAGCCGTACCTCTATCTTTCCAGCGGCGGCGTGCTTGAGCGCGTTGGCCAGCGCCTCGCTGACGGTGAAGTAGAGGGCGCCTTCGATCTCGTCGGCGAAGCGGGCCGCGCGCAGGTCCGGGTCGGCCAGCACGGTCGTCGGCACCGGCAGGCGGGCGCAGCGCGACTCCACCGCCTCCACCAGGCCGCCCTGCGCCAGCACGGACGGATGGATGCCGGCGGCCAGCTCCCGCAGGTCGTCGAGGGTCTGGCGGGCCTGCTCGCGCAGCGGCGGCAGCATCTCGGGCGCGCCGCCGGATGCGCGGGCCAGCTCCAGCCCGGCGATGAGCGCGACGAGCTGCTGCTGCACGCCGTCGTGGATGTTGCGCTCCAGCCGCCGCCGCTCGGCCTCCTGGGCGTTGACCAGCCGCCCGGCCAGCGCGGCGCTGCGGATGGCCAGCCCGACCGGCACCGCGAAGGCGTGCAGCAGCCGCCGGTCCTCGGCGGTGAAGCGCCCCTGGTTCTTCTCCCCCACGGCCAGCTCCCCGAGCCCGCCGGCCACGCGCTCGCGCACGGTCGCCTCGCCCTGCCTCTCGCCCGCGGTGAAGCGCGGGCCGCCGGTGAGTGACACCTCCGCCCACCGCACGTCCAGCCCCTCCCGTACGGCCCGCGCCAGCCCGGCCAGCTGCTCCCCCGGCTCGGCGTCCTGGAGCTCCGGCGACAGCTCGGACAGCAGCTCGCTCACCGTGGGCCGCATGTCGAAGACGAGCGAGAGCCTGGAGCCCCGGATGCCGAGCCGGATGTCGAGCAGCCGGTGCCGCACCAGCGCGACGCCGATCGCCCCCGGCACCGCCGCCACCACGGTCATGGTCCCGATGCCCACGATCGCCAGGTGATCGGCGAGCAGGTAGAACAGCACCACCGCGAACCCGATGACACCGAGCGCGCTCCCGCAGATCATCCACAGGTACTGCGGCCGCTCCTGTGCCCCCGCCCGCCGCCACCGCACGACCAGCCCGAAGAGCACGACGATCGCCATGGTGTACACGACCATCTGCGCCAGTCCGCTGACCATCGAGGCCACCAGGTCGGCCGGGCCGGTCATGACGGGCGGCCCCTGTTTGAACGGGTCCAGGGACGACTGGGTCGTCGCCACCGCGTGCAGGGCGATCGCCACCCCGGCGATCCAGGCGACCGGCCGCCACCGCCGCGAGGGCAGCCGGCCGTCGGGGAACAGCAGCGGCAGGAAGACCCACACCAGCCCGTAGAAGACCGCGAACGCGGCGGTGAACCCGTTGCCCAGAAAGTCCGCGCCCGCGTGCCGGGCCAGCGCGCTGCCCAGCGTGCCCACGCCGAGGCTGCAGGCGGTGGCCAGCAGCAGCCAGCCGTACGGGATCTCGGGGCGGCGCAGCGTGATCAGCCAGCCGAGCACGGGGGTGAGCAGGCCGATCAGCATGAAGAGCCACTGGTCGACCCCATTGCCGTCCATCATCGAGCCGATGATCAGGCTCACCCCGGACAGCACCGCCAGGGCGCTCGCGAACGCTCTCATGGGTATCCATCCTGCTCAGAGGCCATGCGTCACGTCTATGCGGTTGACCGCATACCGGTGTGCGGTCAACCCGGTGGGTACGGCGGGCCCGGGTCGCCAGAGTGGAGCCATGATCCCTCGACTGACATCGAAGTCCCTGCTCGCCCTGGCCGTCGCCGCGACGCTGCTGGCCGGATCAGGCGTCGCGACCGCCGCCGGCGCCACGGCCGGCCCGTCGCCCTCACCCACGGGCTCGCCCGGCGTGGAGATCCCCGCGACGCCCGCCGGGCAGCAGTTGCGCTGGGTGCTCGACGCCATCGGGCGCGCGCCGGTCCCGGAGAGCGAGATCAAGGAGCACATCGCCGACAGCTACCTCGCCGCGGTGCCGCCGGCCGAGGTCAACGCGTTCCTCCAGCAGCTGGCGGGGCTGACGCTGAACGCCGTGGACAGCTCCCGGCCGAAGCAGATCGAGGTCACGGCCACCCTGGCGGGCCACAAGCTCACGGTCACGCTGGGAGTCGACGACACCGGCAAGATCGATCTCCTGGGCGCCGAGCCGATCCTGCCCCTGCCTCCGGAGCCCAAGACCTGGAAGGAACTGGACGAGCGCCTCGCCAAGGTGGCGCCCCGGCACGCCTACCTGGCGGCGGAGATCAAGGGGAGCCGGATCCGCCCGATCCACGCGATCGGCCAGAACACCGACCGGCCGATCGGCTCCATGTTCAAGCTCTACATTCTCGGCGCGCTCGCCAAGCAGATCCGCCAGGGCAAGCTCTCCTGGAACACTCAGCTCACGATCACGCCGGAGCTGAAGAGCCTGCCCAGCGGCGAGTTGCAGGACCGTCCCAACGGCAGCAAGGTCAGCGTCCTGGAAGCGGCCACGCTGATGATCTCCATCAGCGACAACACCGGCACCGACATGCTCCTGCACAAGGTGGGCAAGAAGGCCGTCGAGAAGACCATGCGGGCCTGGGGCGCCCGGGACAAGAGGAACTTCCCGGTCCTCAGCACCCGGGAGATGTTCACGCTCAAGGGCGCCGACTATCCCAAGCACACCAAGGCCTACCTCGCGCTCGGCACGGCGGCCAAGCGTGCCTACCTGCGTGACACGATCGGCAAGCTGCCGCTCACCTCGATCGTGCCGTGGCTGAAGCCGCCGCGCGAGCTCGACACCATCGAATGGTTCGCCTCCCCCGCCGACATCGCCCGCGCCCACGCCGAGCTGCGCAAGTTCACCGACCCGAACGTCGGCCGGGTGATGTCCGTCAACCCCGGCAGCCTGGCGGAGGGCACCTGGTACAAGGGCGGCTCGGAGGTGGGCCTGCTGGCCCTCGGCCATTCCTACCGGGCGGCGAACGGGAAGGTCTACGCCATCACCACGCTGGCGACCGACCCGTCCGCGCCGTTCCCGGCCACCGCGACGCCCGAGTTGGTGTCTCTGGCGCGGGGCGCGGTCAAGCTGGCGAAGTGATCGCCAGGTCCAGGAAGAGGGCGGCCGACCAGCCGAAGCCGGTGGTCGCCCGCTTGGCCTTCCGGCCCGTCTCCGGGTTCCAGTACTCGTAGAGGCCGCCGCCGTCGCGGACCATGGCCAGCGTCCTGGCCACCAGGGCGTCGGCGGCCTCGCCGTACCCGGAACGGCGCAGCCCGTCGGCGAGCAGGTAGTTGACGTTCAGCCAGACCGGGCCGCGCCACATGGCGTCGGGGTCGTGGCGGGGGTCGTCGAAGGCCACGGTGGGCACCGGGCGTTCGCCCCAGAAGGAGGGCGAGCGGAGGTCGGCCACCAGGCGGTCGGCGACCTCCTTCGGCAGCCGGCCGGTGAACAGCGGCATCAGGTCCAGCGGGGTCCTGACCTCGGCCACGACCTCGCCGACCAGGGTGCGGAAGCGGGCGCCGGTCCAGCGTCGCCCGACCATGAGGTCGGTGAGCGCCTGGGCCCTGGCCCGCCAGTCCGCGGCCTCGGGGCGGCCGAGCTCGGCCGCGATGTCGGCCAGCCGGTCGTACTGGAAGGCCAGGTAGGAGTTGAGGTCCGGGGGTTCGGCGCGGGGGCCGTGGTCCCAGATCGGGCTGTCGTCCAGGCCGGATGAGTACGGGTGCAGGTACTCGGCCAGACCGTCGCCGTCCGGGTCGGAGCGCTCGAACCACCACTCCTGGGAGCGGACCAGCTTCGGGTAGACCTCTTCCAGGAAGCCGCGGTCGGGGGCGGCCTCGTGGATCTTCCAGACGGCCCACGCGGTCAGCGGGGGCTTGGTGACCGGCACGACCTCCCTGAGCGGCTCGCCGCCGACGTGCTCGGCCAGGCGGGCCAGGTCGGAGCGGGGCAGGTCGGTCGTCTCCGCCAGCGACCCGTGGTCGTGCACGACGTCGGGGATCAGCCCGTCCTCGCGCTGGTTGTCCAGCAGGATGCGGATCTGCTCGCGGGCCAGCTCCGGCTCCGCGTGCCGCAGGGCGATGGCGTGGAAGTAGGAGTCCCAGTTCCACAGGCCCACGTAGCCGTACTTGGAGGGGACGAGCGACTCGCGGCCCCTGATGTCGATCAGGTTGACCGCGAGCGTCCACCAGGCCATCTGGGCGCGCTCACGCAGGTCCTCGCGTACGGCGGGCAGCTTGGCGAACCAGGCCGCCCACCTTTCGGCCGCCTTCTCCGGGACGTCCTCGTGGACGCCCTCGCCCACGAGGGTGAACGTTCCTTCCACGGCGGCCTCGCCCTGGTCCCAGACCGCGCGGGCGCCGGTCCCGGTCAGGACCAAGGTCTCCGGGTCGGCGAAGGCCAGGCTCACGCCGTCCTCGAAGTCGATCCGGTCGGGGAGCGCCTGCCGTACCGGCAGCTCGTGGTCGCCGCGGAAGAGCCGCAGGCCCGTGAGGACGGCCGTCTCGCCGAGACGGGTCTCGTACAGGGCGCGGGCGATCCACAGGGAGCCGTCGTCGGCGGCCATCACCAGCAGGCGGGAGCCGCGGTCGGTGAAGGGGCGCTCGCGCAGGTCGAGGGTGAACAAGGTCAGCGTCCTCCGAGGCCGGAAGCGGCCATCGAGTTGATGATCTTCCGCTGGCCGATCAGGAAGGCGATCAGCGTGGGCACGACCGCGATCGAGGAGGCGGCCAGGATGAGGCCGTAGTCGATCGCGCCGAACTGCTTGGCGTAGGTGGCCAGCAGCATCGGCACCGTGAACAGCTCGGGCGTGTTGAGGAAGATCAGCGGGAAGAAGTAGGAGTTCCAGGCGGCGAGGAAGGCGATGATGCCCATCGCGCCGAGGCCCGGCTTGATGTTGGGGAGCACGATCCGCCAGAAGATCGTCCAGCGGTTGGCGCCGTCGATCCTGGCCGCCTCCTCCAGCTCTACCGGGACCGCCCGGATGAACTGGCGCAGCAGGAAGACGGCGAACGGGTTCACGATCGTCGGCACGATCAGCGACATGTGCGAGTCGACCCAGCCGAACTTGGCCAGCATCAGGTAGAGCGGGACGATCGTCACCTGCGGCGGGACCATCTGGGTGGCCAGGAACAGCACGAACAGCGCGCCGGAGCCGCGGAACTTGATGCGGGCGAAGGCGTAGGCGGCCATCGCCGAGGTCAGCAGCGTCAGGGCGACGTTCACGACCGCGATGTAGAAGCTGTTCCAGAAAGCGCCCAGGATGGTGCTCCCGGTCAGCACCTCGACGTAGTTCTGCGGCAGCCAGGGGCTGGGCAGCCAGTCGGTCGGGTTGTTGAGCATCTGGTGCGTGCCCTTGAAGGACGTCAGCAGCATCCAGACGAAGGGGAACAGCATCAGGAGCCCGCCGACGGTCAGCGAGACGTGCAGGGCTACCTGCCTGGTTCGCATGGCGGATCCCTAGGAGTCGTAGTGGACGAAGCGCTTTTGCGCGGCGAACTGGACGAGCGTGACGATCAGGGTGAGCAGCAGCAGGAGGATCGACGCGGCGCTGCTCATGCCGAACTCGAACTTCTGGAAGCCCAGCTCGAACACGCGGAACACGATCGTCTGAGCGCCCTCGTTGTCCTTCGGGTCGACCAGCACGTAGATCAGGTCGAACGCCTGCAGTGAACTGATCACCGCGACGATCGTGGAGAAGAAGATCGTCGGAGACAGCAGCGGGAGCGTGACCCGGCGGAAGATCTGCACGGGGCTCGCCCCGTCGATCCGCGCCGCCTCGAAGACCTGCGGCGGGATCGTCTGCAGACCGGCCATGAAGATGACCACGTTGAGTCCGAGCGAGGACCAGATCGTCACCACCGCGATGGAGACGACCACCCACTGGGGGCTGCCCAGCCAGTCGGGCGCGGTGATGCCGAACCAGTTCTTCAGCGAGGTGTTCAGCACGCCGTTCTCGTCGTTGGCCAGGATGACCTGCCAGATCAGCGCGACCGCCACCGAGCTCGTGACCACCGGCATGAAGTACAGCACCCGGTAGAAGTTGCCGCCCTTGATGCTGTTGAGCCCCACCGCGATGAGAACGGCCAGCGACAGGCCGATGGGCACGGTGATCAGCGCGATCTTGACGGTGTTCCAGACCGCCCGGCCGAACTCCGGGTCGCCGAGCTGGGCGGCGAAGTTGTCGAACCCGACCCAGCTCTGGTTGCCGAGCCCGTCCCACTTCATGAACGCCAGCACGAGCGCGAAGCCCAGCGGCACCACCAGGAACACGATCAGGCCGATGACCTGGGGCGCGAGGAAGAAGGCGGCCCACAGGCCGTCCCGGCTCCGCACCTTCCCCTTGGGGGAGGCGTGGGCCGGGGCGGTCCTGGGGCGGGTGAGAGTGGCCACTAGCCGAGCTTGCCTTCAACGAGTTTCTGCAGCTCGGTCATGCCCTGGTCGAAGGGGACCTTGCCCTGCCACACCTTCATGAGGTGCTCGTTGATGTCGGCGGTCAGACCGGGCACGGCGACCTCCTCCGGGTAGTTGGCGAACCCGTTGTCGCGCACGTCGATCAGGGTCTGCGCGTGCTCGGGGTAGCCGTCCAGGACGACCGACTCGGCGCCCTTGATCGACGGCACGGCGCCGCCGCCCTTCATGCGGGTGATCTGGCCTTCCTTGCTGACGAAGTTCGTGAAGAACTGGAAGGCCTCCTTCGCGTGCGGAGTGTCCTTGTTGATCGCCAGGTAGGAGGCGGCCACGGCGCCCGACATCGGCTTCCCGTCCGGGGAGGGGAAGGGCACGATGTCGTAGTTGGCCTTGTCGCCGCCCTTCTTGAGGATGTCGATCACCCAGCGGCCGCCGGCGTAGAAGCCGGCCTTGTGCTTGAGGAACTGGGTGTTGCCGCCGTTGCTGGCCGGGAGCAGGTCGATCGAGACGAACGTCTTGTCCTGGTAGCCCTTGGCCAGCGTCTGCAGCGCCTCGCGGGACTTGGGGTCGGTGGTCGCGGTGAACTTGCCGCCGTCCCACGCCTTGCCGCCGAAGCCGTGGATCATGCTGTACGTGGAGCCGTACCAGTTCCAGAACAGGGAGCCGGACCTGCCGGACTTGACCAGCTTCTGGCTCATCTCCAGGTACTTGGGCATCGTCCACTGGCCCGCGGCGTAAAGCTCGGCCGGGTTCTCGGTGATGCCGGCGTCCTTGAGCGCCTGCTTGTCGAACCAGAGGACCTCGGGGTTGACGTCGTTCGGGACGCCGTAGATCTGGCCGTCCTTCTTGGCGCCGCCGTACACGCCGTCGAAGAAGTCCTCGGGCTTGCTCTTGGAGTCCGCGCTCGCGAGCTGGTCGTTGAGCGGGGTCAGGACACCGGCCTGGACGAACTTGCCGATGTTGTCGTCGCCCACGAAGAACACGTCGGGCGCGGTCTTGCTGGTCAGCTGGGTGAGGAGCTTGGGGTGGTAGTCCTCGTACTTGGCCACCGGCTCGAGCTTGAGCTTGATGTTGGGGTTCTTGCTCTCGAACTCCTTGACCAGGGGCTCGTAGAGCTTCATGTCCTCCGCCGACCCCCAGGCCGACCAGCGAATGGTCACCGGGCCGCCGGCGGCGTCCTTGCCGCTGGAGCCGGGGACGCCCGGTGCGCCGCCGCCGCCACTGCATGCCGTGGCAGCGATCGCGAGGATGCCGATGACGGCCGCCGCACGCTTCATGTCTTACTCCTGAGGGGTGTTACGCGAGCCCGCCGCCGTCGACGACGAGCGCTGATCCGGTGATGTAGCTGGCGGCGTCACTCGCCAGGAAGAGCACGGCCTGAGCGATCTCCTCGGGGGTGCCCGAGCGACCCATCGGCCGGTCGGCGGCGTCCTTCTCGAACGCCGCCCAGTCCTCGTTGAGCTGCTTGGCCTCGTCGCGCAGCATGGGGGTGTTGGTGTCGCCGGGATTGACGGAGTTGACGCGGATCCCGGCCTTGGCGTGGTCGATCGCCAGCGCCCTGGTCATGTTGACCACGGCCGCCTTGGAGGCGCAGTAGGAGATCGCGTTGCCGCCGCCCTTGAGGCCCCAGCCCGAACCGGTGTTGACGATCGAGCCGCCTTCGGTCATGGCCGGGATGGCGTACTTGCTCATGAGGAAGACCGAGCGCACGTTGACCGCCATGACCCGGTCCCACTCCTCGACGTCGAGGTCGAGCGCGGTGGTGCGGCGGATGATGCCGGCGTTGTTGAACAGCACGTGCAGGCCGCCGTAGGTCTCGACCGCGGTGCGGACGATCTGCTCGCAGTCCTTCGGCTGCGACACGTCGGCCTGTACGGCGGTGCCGCCGACCTCCTCGGCCACGGCCCGCGCCCCGGCGGCGTCGACGTCGGCGACGACGACCTTCGCGCCCTCCTTGGCGAACAGGATCGCGGTCGCGCGGCCGATGCCCGAGGCACCGCCGGTGACGATCGCTACCTTGCCGTCGAGCGTGCTCATATCTGGAACTCCTCACTTGCCGGACAGATCCGGTAGATCGTGCTTTCGCGGTATCCGGTGATCACCCGGGCGTGTCCGCTGAGCTTGCTGTCTGTCTCTTCGTCGCCGGTGTCGGCCAGCAGCGGACGGCCGTTGAGCGTGGCCAGCTTCTGCTGGGTGGCCAGCACGATCAGCTCCCCTCCGCCGGCCCTGACCGCGTCGAGCACCCGGGGCGAGACCTGCTGGTTGCCGCGGCCGAGCACGAAGCCCTGCCCGCCGATCACCGACAGGACCAGCGCCGACCGCTCGCCGCGCACCAGCTCGAACAACTCGGGCTCCGAGACGTCCGCACCGACCACGACACCACCGACGCCGCCGAATCCCGAGCCGCCACGCTCGACCACGTCCACGCCCAGCAGCGTCGTGGCCAGCCCCAGTTCCCTGCCCACGGCCAGCGTGGTCGCGCCGGGGCCCAGGACGTAGCGGATGCCGGGGCGCATCGTGGCCACGACCTCGCGGGCGATGCCCTCGACGGTCCCCTCGGCCGTCGCGGACGAGCCCGCCTTCCTGCCCGACAGCGCCGCACGGGCCGCGGGGACCCTGAGCGAGCCGTACAGGCGTGGACTGACCTCGCCGCGGCGGTAGAGCTCCTCGTCGAGATCCACCACCTCGGCCTCGGCCGTCGTGCCGTCGAAGTCGGCGGCCACGAACCCGGCCGTGGCCGGGCTGATCGCGAAGCAGCCCGAGTAGACCTTGACCCCCGCCGGGATCCCGAGGACCGGAGGGGCCGCTTCACCGAGCTCCTGGACGGCGTCCAGGACGTCGCGCGCGGTGCCGTCGCCGCCGGCGAACAGCAGCAGGTCGACGTCGGCCAGCGCGGCCACCGCCGCCCTGGTGTCCTCCGCCGTCGTCAGTCCCACCCCGCCGGCGATCCGGCCGGGCTCCGGGTGGTGGGGGGCCGGTGGCCGCACCAGCTCGTGGGCGCCTTCGACACCCATCGGGCCGGGGACCGTGGCGATCCGGACGCCGGGACGGCGGGCGAGCAGCGTGCGGACGGCCTGCGCCGCCCGCTCCCCCGCCCGCGGCCGCGCGCCCCTGGCCAGGGCCTCGCGCTGGACGTCGGTCCCGTCGCTGCCCTTGAGCCCGGCCGAGCCGCCCAGCCCGGCCACCGGATTGACCACGAACCCCACGGTGAACATGGCTCAGCCCTGGCCCGACAGGTGCTTGCGCACGTAGGCGCGCCAGGTGGGCGCCCACTGCTTCGGGTCGTCCAGCGACGTCATGTCGATCTTGTGGATCGTCTGGTTGTACGGCGCGCCCTTGACGAACTCAGGGTCCCGGCGCGCCTCGTCGGCGACGTGGGCCAGGATCGCGGCGTACTCGTCGAGGTCCTCCTTGGCGTAGGACTCGGTGGGCTCCAGCGTGAAGGGCTCGGGCACCAGGTAGGGGTGGTGCGAGGTCCAGTAGTGGACGCCGAAGTCCGCGGCGCGGGTGCCGATCTCCTCCGAGTGCACGCCGGTCTCCTCCGACAGCTGCTGCCAGGAGTAGCGGGCCTGCTCGACGTGGCGGCTGTTCCATGGGACGGAGGCGCCGGGAATCTGGAGGATCTTGTGCATGAGGTAGTTGTTGTTGAGCACCGCGGTCTCGGCGACCTGGCGGAGCCCTTCCGCGCCCAGCGACATGATCCACGCGTAGGCCCGGACGACGTTCGGGGTGACGCCGAGGAACGGGCGGATCTTGCCAACGGACTTTTCCGGATATTTCAGCACAAAACGCTCATTGCCGTCGAATTCCACCCGGTCGACGGTCGGCTCGGGCAGGAACGGCTCCAGCGCCGGCGCGACACCACAGGCGCCCGCCGCCGGTCCGCCGCAGGAGTGCGGGGTGGAGAACGTCTTGTGCAGGTTGAAGTGGCACAGGTCGAAACCGACGTCGCGCGCCCGGGTGATGCCCAGGATGCCGTTGGCGTTGGCCTGGTCGTAGCAGGCCAGGCCGCCCACCGAGTGCACCAGGTCCACGAACTCCTTGATGCGCGAGTTGAAGACGCCCGTGTCCTCCGGGTTCGTGATCATCAGCGCGGCGGTGCGCGGGCCGATGGCCGCCTTCAGCGCCTCGATGTCCGGCAGGCCCTCGGCGTCCGGCATCAGCGTGATGACCTCGTACCCGGCGGTCTTGGCGCAGGCCGCGTTGGACGGGTGCGAGAACATCGTGGTGATGACCTGGTCGCGGTGCTCGCCGCCGTTGGCGTTGTGGTAGGCGCGGATCATCGCGATGTTGGCGTAGATCGCCGCCGACCCGGAGCCCGGCTGCAGCGAGACCCGGGACATCCCCGAGATCTCCGCCAGCATCCGCTCCATGCGCCAGTAGATCTCCAGCACGCCCTGCACGGTGTCCTCGTGCTGGTGCGGGTGGAGCGGATTGGTCGCCTTGGCGAACAGGTCGTTGACCTTGGGGCTGTACTTCATCGTGCAGGTGCCCTGGCCGACGTCGATGTTGAGGTCGAAGCCCAGGTTCTCCTGCGACAGCCGCAGGTAGTGCCGCAACACGTGCAGCTGCGACATCTCGGGCAGCTTCGGCGCGTGCTCCCGACGCACCGACGCGGGCAGCTCCACCCCGGGCCCCTCGGCCTGGGGCACGGCGATGCCGCGCCGTCCCGGCCGGGAGAGCTCGAAGATGATCGGCTCGTCCCACCGGGCCTGGTGGAAGCGGCGCAGCGGCGGCTTGGGCGCCACCGGCAGCTCGGCGAACGACTCTCCGTGACCGCTCATGCGCCCAGAACCTCCTTGACGGCCGCTGCGAGCCGGTCGATGTCGTCGGTGGAGTGGCACTCGGTCACGCACACGAGCACCGTGCGGTCGTCGAGGGCGACGCCGCCGAAGATCCCCTTGTCCCGCAGCCCGTCCAGGAGCGCGCCGGACGAGGGCACCTCGATCGCGAACTCGCGGAAGTGCACGGCGTCCCTGTGCCGCACGGTGACGTGCCTGCCCAGGGCGTCCATGGCGTAGCGGGTACGCGACAGGACCGTCTCGCCGAGCTCCTTCATGCCCTCCGGGCCCATGAGCGCCAGGTAGACACCGGCCGTGATGCCCCAGAGGGCGGCGGCCGTACCGACCCATTCCTTGCCCTCTTCGCGGTGGGCGAAGGAGGTGCGGTCGTAGTAGACGTCGCCGAAGCCGTACTCGCCGGGGACCTTCGTCGGCGCGATGCCGAACAGGCGCGAGGGGAACTCGGCGACCAGCGGCTCGTGGTCCTGGGTGGCGATGTAGCCGGCGTGGCCGCCGCCGTAGCCCGGGTGCATGCCGAGCGGCTGGATGTCGCCGCAGGCGATGTCGGCGCCGTAGGCGGCCGGGGGCGCGAGGACGCCGAGGGAGATCGGGTCGGCGCTGACGACCAGCAGCGCGCCGTTGGCGTGCGCCAGGTCGGCCAGCTCCTTGCCCCGGGTCTCGACCACGCCGTAGACGTTCGGGGTCTCCAGGTAGATCGCGCCGAAGGTGTCGTCGATCTCGACCTCGCCGATCTCGCCGTTGGCGGCGACCGGCGCGAAGACCATCTCGATGTCGTGGCTGAGGAAGTCACGCAGCTTGCTCAGCTTCTCGGCGGCGATGGCGCCGCTGAGCAGGACCTTGGGCCGGCCGGTGTAGCGGCAGGCCATCCGGATGGCGGTGCCGGACGCCTGGTAGCCGTCGTAGGTGGGGACGTTGACCACGTCCATCTCGAGCAGCTCGCCCATCATGCTGACGTACTCGAACAGGGCCTGGAAACGCCCATGGTCCTCGTACGGCTCGCCGGCGTAGGCGGTGAGGAACTCGCTGCGCGAGTTGACCTCGTCGCAGACGGCCGGGACGTAGTGCGCGTAGCTGCCGTGCCCGAGGAAGCTCAGCCCGGCCACGTTCTTGGCGAACAGGCCCTCCATGTGGCGCACCAGGTCCTGCTCGGCCACCAGCGGCGCGGGCAGGTCGAGGGGGCGGTTCAGCCGCAGCTCGGCCGGGATGTCGGCGTAGAACTCCTCGACGCTCCGCGCGCCGACGGCGGCCAGCATCTCGGCCCTGACACCCGGCTCGGTGTTCGGGATATAGGGGTGTGTCAACGGATCTCCTTCAACACGATGGCGTCTCGGGGGGCGAGCTCGATCTCGCCGTGGAGGGTGGTCTGGGTGAGCAGGTCCTCGCCCCGGTGCGGGAGCGTGACCCGCCGGGTCTCGGCCGTGTGGTTGAGCAGGAAGAGGTACGCGCCCCTCCGCACGGCCTCCACCCCCTCGGGAACCTCGACGCCCTTGACTGCCGCGCGGGCGAGCACGTCGTCGAGGATCGGCGTCACGTCGTCGAGCAGGCAGCTCAGGTAGGTGGCCCGGCCCTTGCGGGTGATCGCGGGCCGCCCGTCGAGGTCGCCGCCCCGGTAGCGGGCCAGCACCTCGGCGTCGATCGGCCGCAGCCACTCCGCCCACGTGTGCGCGCTCCCGCCGTCCACGGGCCGGCGGACGCCGTCGGGCAGCGGCCACCACTCGTCCACGGCCACGCCGAGCAGCTCGCGCAGCGGTCCGGGCGCGCCGCCGTCGTGCACCTGGTCGTTGGCGTCGACCACGCCGCTGAACGGCCCCACGACCAGCTCTCCCCGGTACGTCGCGAGCTCGTCACCGGCGAGGTAGAGGTTGGGCGCGATCACCAGCTTGTAGCCGGACAGGTCCCGGCCCGGCGGCGTCAGGTCCACCGCGATGCCACGCGCGTGCAGCGGCGCGTACCAGGCCAGCAGCAGGTCCTTGAGCTTGAGCCGGTTGGACGGCATCGACTCGGGCGCCTCCAGGCCCCACCAGCTGTCCCAGTCGAGGACCAGGGCGACCTCGGCGTCGCCGTGGGAGCCGGCGACCTCGCCGAGCTTGCGCAGGTCGGCGCCCAGGCGCAGGGTGTCCTGCCAGCCCCGGGTGGCGGTGCCGCCGTGCGGGAGCATCGCGGAGTGGAACTTCTCCGGGCCGTACTTGGCCTGGCGCCACTGGAAGAACATGACGCCGTCGGAGCCGTGGGCCAGCGCCTGCAGGCTGTGCAGGCGCATCATGCCGGGCGGCTTGGGCGCGTTGACCTCGCGCCACGACACGGCGCTCGGGGCCGACTCCAGCAGCAGCCACGGCTGCCGCTTCAGCGAGCGCATCAGGTCGTAGCTGAGCGCCACGGCCACGTGCGAGCGCGGGTCGGCGGGGTCGGGGTAGGCGTCGTCGCTGACGAAGTCCTCGGCGGCGGCCCACTTCCAGTAGTCCAGGCCGTGCAGGATGCTCATGAAGTTCGTGGTGACCTTGACCTCGGGGGTCACCCGGCGCAGCACGGCCTTCTCGGCCTCGAAGAGCTCCAGCAGGGCGTCGCTGCAGAAGCGGCGCCAGTCGAGCAGCTGCGCGGGGTTGACCGGGCCGGGGGCGGTGCGGGGCGGCTCGACCTGGGCCAGGTCGGTGTAGTGCTGGCCCCAGCAGGAGGTGCCCCAGGCGGCGTTGAGGCCGTCGGCGTCCTTGTAGCGCTCGGCCAGCCAGCGGCGGAAGTGCCGGGCCGACTCCTCGCAGAAACACTCGAGGGTGTGGTCGGCGTACTCGTTGCCGATGTGCCACATGGCCAGGGCGGGGTGGTCCTTGTAGCGCTCGGCCATCGCCTCGGCCAGCCGTACGACGTGGTCCTTGAAGACCGGAGAGCTGGGGCAGTAGCCCTGCCGGGAGCCGAACTCCAGCCGCACGCCGTCGGCGCTCACCGGCATCACCGAGGGGTGCTCACGCACCAGCCACGGCGGCGGGGTGGCGGTCGCGGTGGCCAGGTCGGCGGCGATCCCGTGCTCGTGCAGGAGGTCGAGGACGCGGTCGAGCCAGCCGAAGTCGTACTCGCCTCTTCTCGGCTCCAGCCGTGACCACGAGAACACGGCGACGGTGGCCATGTTCACGCCGGCCTCGGCCATCAGACGCATGTCCTCGGCCCAGACCTCCTCGGGCCACTGCTCGGGGTTGTAGTCCCCGCCGAACAGCAACCCCGGCACCCGGGTCAGCCCCACTCTTGCTCCTCTTGTGCTGTGTACTATTTTGTACACAGAATTCATAGTGCAGTATTTTGCATCACGTCAAGCGCTACGCTGATCAGGGAAGATCACACCGAAGGAGTGCCATGCCGATCGAGCGGCGACCACTGCGCGAGCAGATCAGGGACGAGCTCTTGAGAAGGCTCGATCGCGGCGACTTTTCCGCGGGCACGGACATCAACGAGGCGGCGCTCGCCGGTGAGCTCGGCGTCAGCCGCACTCCCCTGCGTGAGGCGCTCATCACACTCGCCGGCGAGGGCGTGCTGGAGAGCTCTCAGGGCCGGGGCTTCCGGTTCGCGCCGGTGAGCAAGAGGGAGTTCAGGGAGCTGTGCGAGATCGTCGCCGCCCTGGAGTCGCTGGCGCTGGAGACCTCCGACCCCGGCTACCTGCGCAAGATCGCCCCCGAGCTGCTACGGCTGGCGCGCGACTTCCCCGACCCGGTCGCCGAGCAGCAGATCATAGAACGCCACGACGACGAGTGGCACGACCTGCTGCTGAGCGGTTGTCAGAACGAGCGCCTGCTGGACCTGATCACCAGCGTCAAGGCCGGCATGCGGCGCTACGCCCACCTGATCGCCGGCGACGACGCCCCCTTGGAGCGCGAGGCGGCCGAGCACTGCGAGGTGGCCGAACTGCTCATGGCCGGACACCTCGACAAGGCTACGGAGGCGCTGCGCGACAACTGGGTGAACGGGATGGAGCGCATGATGTCCCGCATCCCGTCCGCTTAGAATCCGGAATAGTTGAAAGATAAACTGGGTTAGGCCCTGCAGACACCGCAGGAAGGAGCCCGACATGCCCGCCGTAACCGTTGAGAACCCGCTCACCCTCCCGCGCATCCCGGCCCACACCGGTCCGCAGCGCAAGGTGATGGCGGTGGAGACCGCGCCCACCGGCTTCGAGGGCGAAGGCTTCCCCGTACGCAAGGCCCTGGCCGCCATCAAGCCGCAGTACCTCGACCCGTTCGTCATGATGGACCAGATGGGCGAGGTCGACTACGCCGCGGGCGAGCCCAAGGGCACCCCGTGGCACCCGCACCGCGGCTTCGAGACCGTCACGTACATGATCGACGGAGTCATGGACCACCTCGACTCCAACGGCGGCGGCGGCACGATCACCAACGGCGACACCCAGTGGATGACGGCCGGCGCCGGCATCCTGCACAAGGAGGCGCCGCCGGAGTGGCTCGTCCAGAAGGGCGGCCTGTTCCACGGCATCCAGCTCTGGGTCAACCTCCCCGGGTCCAAGAAGATGATCGCCCCCCGCTACCAGGACATCGGCAGCTCCAGCGTCGTCCTGCTCAGCAGCGACGACGGCGGCGCGCTGGTGCGCCTGATCGCCGGGGACCTGGGCGGGCACGCCGGGCCCGGCTCCACCCAGACGCCCATCACGCTGCTGCACGCCTCGATCAGCCCCGGCGCCCGCCTGACGCTGCCCTGGCGCAGGGACTTCAACGCGCTCGCTTACGCGCTGTCCGGGAACGGCGGCGCGGGCGCGGAGAAGACCGCGTTCGGCAGTGGGCAGCTGGCCGTGTTCGACGGGTTCGGCAACCGTCCCGGACTGGCCACCTCGGGTGAGGCGATCACGCTCACCGCGGCGCCCCGGTCGGCGCTGGAGGTGATCGTCCTGGGCGGCGAGCCCATCGGCGAGCCGGTGGCCCACTACGGGCCGTTCGTCATGAACACGCGGGCCGAGCTGGTTCAGGCCTTCGAGGACTACCAGGCGGGCAAGCTGGGCGTCATCCCGGCCGAACACGCCTGACCGCTAACGGACCCGTTTTTCTGATTCCGCCGCGGCCCAGGCGAAGACGCTTCTGGCCATCAGCGACTGTTCGCCCGCCGCTCTGGCCGCGAAGACCTCGGCGCGGACCCGGTGCACGCCCGGGTCGCCGGGGGCGGCCAGTGCGGCCATCTCGGCCAGGTGGCCGGCCAGGCGCTCGTCACCCTCGCCCAGGGCCTTCAGCGCGGCGTCGGCCAGCACCGAGGCGCCGCCTGCCAGGTCGGCGACCGCCGCCGCCACCGCGGCGTCCGGGGCGGGCTTCAGGGTGGCGGGGTTGCCGTCGTACCAGCCGCCGTACAACCGCCAGAGGTTCCTGACCACGAACTCGGGCTCGTCGTAGCGGGCACGCAGGTACGGCCGGTCGGCCAGGTGCGCCGGGGGGCGTACCGTGTGCATGATCTCGTCCAGGCGGGCGCCGGCGTTGAGGAGGCCGAGCGCCTGGGTGACCAGGGACTCCAGCCATTCCGCCGTCTCCAGGAGCGCGGTGCGGATGCGGTCGCGGCCGAAGATGGGCGCGCCGTGGCTCGGGAGCATGATCTCGGCGTCCAGGGCGGCCATGCGGCGCAGGGCGTGGACCCACTCACGCGGGTAGCGCTGGACCTTCTGCGGATTGCCGCAGTTCGGGGTGACCCAGATGAACAGGTCGCCGGGCAGCAGGAGCTTGTGTTCCGGGACGTAGCCGACGCTCGCGTCGTCGGTCTCGCCCTTGGCGTGGAAGAGGTCGAAGGTGAGGCCGCCGCGCCGTACCGTCAGGGAGTCGTCGTAGGTGACGTCGGGGTGGCGGTAGTCCATGGGCCAGCGCAGGTTCGGGGCCTGGAACTGGCGCTGGTTGATGATCGCGTTGTAGCCGTTCGTCAGCACATAGCGGTGGAAACGGGCTACAACTGCCTGGTGGGCGTAGATCGTCGCGCGGGGTCCGGACTCCTCGAAGGGCGCGGTGCCGAAGACGTGGTCGATGTGGCCGTGGGAGTAGAAGGCCGTGGTCAGCGGGGCCTTCGACCAGGCGCGTACGTCGGTGTGGAGCTGCCCGGCCGAGAAGGGGCTGCTGGTGTCGAAGAGGACCAGTTCGCCCTCGGTCTCGAAGGTGATCACGTTGCCGAAGCCCGGCCACCACCCGAGCCCGTCCGCGATCGGCTGGACACCCTTGCCGTCCATGCCCGTGTCCACGATGCTGTCGTCCGACTCGCCGTTCCAGATACGGTCCGCGTACTCCTCAATCATGGGCATAACCTTGTTCTAGAACACCATTCTAGGCAAGGGGTCACGGAAGCGCCTCACAAGGTCACGGGTCGATTGCGCCCTCTTGACGGGAGTCACCGGACATTCATACGTTCGGCAAAACGTTTAGGAAACTTTCCTAATTGATCCCCTTCAGGAGAGATCAGTATGTCCCACCCGGGAGAGATCACACGGCGCCAGCTGCTGCGCCGGATCGGCCTGACCGCGTTCGTCGCCGGCCCCGGGGTGGGCCTGCTCTCAGCCTGCGCCACCGGCGGCACCACCGCGGCTCCGTCCGCCTCCGCCCCCGCCTCCAGCGCCGGCACCGACCCGAAGAACCCCTTCGGCGTCGACGCCAAGAAGGGCCTCGAGGTCGTCATCTTCACCGGCGGCTTCAAGGACGACTACGCCAAGCTCGTCCACGAGGCGATGTACACCAAGTCCTTCGCCGGCGTCTCCATCAAGCACACCGGCACCCAGAACGTCGGCACCATGCTGCGTCCGCGCTTCCTCGCCGGTGACGCCCCCGACGTCGTCAACAACTCCGGCCCCGAGGCCATGGACGTGGCCGCGCTGGCCGCCGAGGGCCACGTCGCCGACCTGGGCCCGCTCTGGGACGCCCCGGCGCTCGACGACCCGGGCAAGAAGGTCCGCGACACCGTCACCCCGGCCGCGATCGAGGAGGGCAAGCTCAACGGCAAGGACATGACGCTCAACTACGTCGTGTCCCACCGCGGGCTCTGGTACAACAGCAAGCTCTTCGAGAAGGAGGGCTGGACGCTCCCGCAGACCCTCGACGAGTTCAAGGCGCTGGGCGACAAGGCCAAGGCCAAGGGCATCCACCTGTTCGCGTACCCGGGCCAGAAGGGCCCGTACTACATGCTGTGGAACATGCTCTACCAGGCCGCGAAGATCGGCGGCAACCAGGCCATCATCGACATCGACAACCTGGTGGACAACGCCTGGAAGTCGGAGGCGTTCAAGGCGTCCGTGACCGCCTGGCACGAGATCTTCACGAAGTACAGCGACAAGTCCTACCTCGGCCTGGACCACACCCAGACCCAGATCAAGCACCTGCAGGACAAGTTCCTCTTCTACCCGACCGGCTCCTGGCTGGAAGGCGAGATGGCCAAGGACAAGCCGGACACCTTCGAGTACGCCCTCGCGCCGTTCCCCACCGTCACCGCCAACGACACGATGCCCTACGGCGCCATCCAGGTCGGCACCGGCGAGGTCTTCTTCGCCACCGCCAAGGGCAAGAACCCGCAGGGCGCGCTGGAGTACCTGCGCATCATGCTCTCCAAGGAGGGCGCGAAGGGCTTCGTCGAGCAGACCAAGAGCCTCACCATCGTGAACGGCTCCGCCGAGGGCGTCGACCTGCCCCCGGGCCTGGCCTCGGCCAACAAGGTGCAGACCGCCGCCGGTCAGAGCCTCATCACCTCCGCCCGCTTCGAGGGCTGGTACAAGGAGCTGTTCGACTACGCCTGGGCGCAGCAGAACATCCTCATGGGCGGCCGCATGACCGTCGACGAGTTCCTGGACAAGGTCCAGAAGAAGGCCGACGACATCAAGGCCGACTCCTCCATCGCCAAGCAGACCAGGAACGCGTAACTCGATGGAGCGGCTTCGCAAGTACGGTTTTGTCCTGGGATTTCTCGCCGTCCCGGTGACGCTTTACGTAGTCTTCGTGATCAGTCCGTACATCCAGGCTTTTCAGCTCTCGCTGACGAGCTGGAACGGTTACCAGGCGAACCCCGCCTTCGTCGGGTTTGAGAACTTCACCAGACTCTTCAACGACGAGGTCTTCTGGAACGCCCTGCGGACGCACGGGATCGTCCTGCTTGTGATGCCGCTCGTCGTGCTCGCCCTCGCGCTGGTCTTCGCCTTCCTGCTCAACCTGGGAGGCGGCTCGCGCGGGGCCGGCATGCGGGGCGTGTGGGGCTCGACCTTCTACAAGGTCGTGTTCTTCGCGCCCCAGGTCCTGGCCGTCGCCATCGTCGGCGTGCTCTGGAAGGCGATCTACCGCCCCGACGAGAGCGGCGTGATCAACGGCGCCGTCATGAAGCTGGGCGGCGAGCCGATCGGCTGGATGAGCGACCCGAACCTGGCCCTGTGGTCGCTGATCGCGGTCATGGTCTGGCAGGCGGTCGGCTTCTACGTGGTGCTGTTCTCCGCGGGCATGTCGGCCATCCCGAAGGACTACTTCGAGGCCGCCGCGCTCGACGGCGCCGGCCGGTTCACGCTCTTCTTCCGCATCACGCTGCCGCTGCTGCGTGACACGATCCAGGTCGGCTGGGTCTACCTGGGCATCGCCGCCTTCGACTGCTTCGCCCTGGTCCAGGTGCTCACCCTGGACGCCGGCGGGCCCGACGGCGCCACCACCGTGCTCCCGGTGGAGATCTTCAAGACCGCCTTCTCCTACAGCAAGGTCGGGTACGCCTCCGCGATGGGCGTGGCGCTGTTCTTCCTGACGATCACCTTCGCGGTGCTGACCCTGCGCGTCACCCGGCGCGAGAAGATCGAGATGTGATGGATCCGAGGCGACACGCATCCATCCGTCATCGCTCCGCAAGAGGACTCTGACATGCGAAACAAGCCGAAGCCCAGCGCCCTGAGCGGCCTGTCGCACGTCGCGCTCGCCGTCTGGGCGCTGCTGATCATCCTTCCGCTCCTGTGGACGTTCCTGGCCGCGTTCAAGGACAACACCGAGATCTTCGGCGACGCGCTCCAGTTCCCCGGCGCGGCCCGCTGGGACAACTGGGCCCGTGCCTGGGAGAAGGCCCACGTCGGGCAGTACATGATCAACACGGTGATCGTCGTGTTCTTCAGCACGCTCGGCACCATGTTGTTCGGCTCCATGGCCGCCTACGTGCTGGCCCGCTACAAGTTCGTCGGCAGCAAGCTCATCTACCTGCTGTTCGTCTCCGGCATGGCCTTCCCGGTGTTCCTGGCGATCACCCCGCTGTTCTTCGTGGTGAAGCAGGTCGGGCTGCTCAACTCCTACCTCGGCCTGATCATCGTCTACATCGCCTACTCGCTGCCGTTCACCGTCTTCTTCCTGGCCGCCTTCTTCCGTACGCTGCCCGAGGCGGTGGCCGAAGCGGCGAAGATCGACGGAGCCTCGCACACCCGCACGTTCTTCCAGGTCATGCTGCCGATGGCCAAGCCCGGCCTGATCAGCATCACCATCTTCAACGTGCTCGGCCAGTGGAACCAGTACCTGCTGCCGCTCGCGCTCGTGCCGGCCGACCGTTCGAAATGGGTCATCACCCAGGGCATCGCCGACATCTCCACCATCGCCGGCTACGAGGCCGACTGGCCCGCCCTGTTCGCCGCCATGAACCTGGCGATCATCCCGGTGCTGATCGTCTACATCATCTTCCAGCGCCAGATCCAGTCCGGGCTCGGCGCGGGGGCCTTGAAGTAACGTTGCCCCCATGAGTGAGTGGACCCGCGAAGGCGAGGAACTCCGGCGCACGATCACCGCGCCGGACTTCCCCACGGCCATCCGCATCGTCGACGAGATCGCGGTCAAGGCCGAGGAGATGAACCACCATCCCGACATCGACATCCGGTGGCGTACCCTCCACCTGGTCCTGACCACGCACGACACGGGCGGCCTGACCGACCTCGACCACCGGCTGGCGGCCATCATCGACGACATCGCGGCCAAACACGGAGCGTAAGACCTTGGTCACTCGCTAGAGTTGACGGGCCCACAGCCCGTCACTCCGGGGAGAGACCATGCGTCGGCCCGCCATCCTTCTGTCGCTGTTCGTGCCGCTGCTGGCCGCGGGCTGCACCCAGTCCGCCACCCCAGCCGCGGCCCCCTCACCCCCAGCCGCCGTCACCCTCAAGGGCGCCGGCCGCTTCACCGACGCCGACACCGCGGCCATCGCCTACGACCGCAAGCTCGCCCCCGCCGGGTCCCAGGCCAGCCTGACCGCCGAGTCTATCGGCGGCAGGACGACGTCGTCGCTGGTCGTGGAGGGGCTGCTGCCCAAGCGTGCGTACGGCGCGCACCTGCACACCAACCCGTGCGGCGCCAAGCCCGACGACGCCGGGCCCCACTTCCAGCACCACGGGACCAGCGCCAACGCGGCGAACGAGGTGTGGCTCGACCTCACCACGGACGCCGAGGGCACGGGCCGCGCGACAGCCCGCAACGACTGGACCCTGGAGCCCGGCCACCTCCCCCGCGCCCTGGTCATCCACGCCCAGCCAACCACCAGCACGGGCCCGTCCGCAGGCACCGCCGGCCCCCGAGTAGCCTGCCTAACCCTCAACTAGCCCACCCCTCCCCCCACCACCCCTCCTCCCGGGCCACTCCTAGGGTCCGCCACCCGCTCCCCGGCCACCTCTTCCCCCGGCCGCCCCCTTCCGCTGCCACTCCGGGCTGCCGTTTCCCCCGAGCCGCCCTCTCCCCCCGGCTTGCCCCTCCTCGGTCGCCCCATTCCCCAGCGGTAGCCGCGTGTGTCTGCCCCGCGCCTGGCGTTGCCGCTACCTTCGCGCTTCCTGCCGCCCTCACCGGCGCGCCCGATGTTGAAGCCCCCGTTAGGCGCCGCCCGTTGCCCCCTGGGTGCACCTCTGCTGTGCCCGGGTCTGGGCGGGCTTGTCGGGCTATGGCCCTAGGATGCTTACACAATTACGTCGAAGGGCTTGAAGAATGTCTGAACGCCGGTGGCAGCCGCCCCGCTTAAGGCTTTTCGAGGGTGACCACAGGCGCGCCACCTGGCTGGAACTCCTGTACGACCTCGTGTTCGTCGTGGCCGTGGCGGAGCTCGCCGACGTACTGGCCCATGGGAACGGCCTGGCCTTCGTAGGCCTGTTCATCCCGCTCTGGTGGGCGTGGGCGGGCTACGTCTTCTACGCCAACCGCTTCGACACCGACGACGTCAGCCACCGCCTGCTCATGCTGCCGCAGATCCTGGCGATCGCCCTCATGGCCGCCAGCGTCGGCGACATCGGCAACCGGTCGGCGTTGTTCGCCGTGTCATACGTCGTCGTACGTCTGCTGCTCATCGTCGCCTATGTCCGGGCGCGCAAGCACGTCCCCGAGGCCCGCGCGCTCACCACCCGCTACATCCAGGGCTTCGCGATCGCGGCGGCGATCTGGCTGCTGTCGCTGGCGTTCGAGCCGCCGATCCGGTACGTCCTGTGGGGCGTCGCCGTGGCCATCGACCTGGCGACGCCGTTCCTCGCGCGACGGCACCAAGGCTCACTGCCGCCGCAGACGGAGCACCTCCCCGAGCGGTTCGGGCTGTTCGTCGTGATCGTCCTGGGTGAGGTCGTCGCGGCGGTCGTCTTCGGCCTCAAGAGCCATGCCGTGACGCCGGGCAGCGTGTTGATCGCGCTGAGCGGGATCGCGGTGGCGATGGCCTTCTGGTGGCTGTACTTCGGTCACCTCGACGAGTCGGTCGTCCTGCGCACGCGGCTGGCCGGGCAGGTATGGGTGTATTCGCACCTGCCGCTGGCGCTCGGGCTGGCCGCGTTCGGCATCGGGGTGGAGCACGCGCTGGCCGAGCCGGGATCGTCCGGCTGGTCGGTGGGCATCCCGGCCGCGCTCGTCCTGGCGACGCTCGGCCTGCAACACCTGTGCTCGGGCGACCGCCGCTCCTCCACCGTCCGCGCCGCGAGCGCCGGGCTGATCCTCGTGTTCTCGTGGCTCCCGGTGACCGTCGTGCTCATCTTCGTCCTGCTTCTCGGCGCCGGTCAGGTCGCGTACCTGCTGGCCCGCCCCGTCACCGGAGACGCCAAATGATCGAAGACCTCTTCACCCGCCAGCTGGCTGCCATCGCCGACGGCGACCTGGAGGCCGTCCTCGCCCAGTACCGCGAGGACGCCATGATCGTCCGCCTGGACCGCGTGGCGACCGGCCCCGAGGAGATCCGCGCCTTCTTCGCCGCCTACCTGGAGCTCAAGCCCCGGGTGACGGAGATCAAGGCCCTCCAGGCGGTGAACGACACCATCTTCTACAACGCCGTCATGACCGTGAACAACAACCAGGTCAACGCCTACGGCACCCTGATCGTCCGGGACGGCCGGATCTGGCGCCAGACCGCCGCCGCCCTCCCGCTCTAGCCCCGCCTTCACGGGTCCTCCCCGGGGGAGGCCGGGGTGTCAGCCGAGGTGGGCGCGGGTTTCGGCGAAGGCGGCGTCGGTGCCCTCCAGGGCGCGGGCCACGTCGGCCTCCGTGTGGGCGGCGGACATGAACCAGTTGTGCCACGGATGGATGTACACCCCGTGCCGCAAGCACGCCGAACTCCAGTGCATGGCCACCGACAGATCGGCGTCACCTTCGAAGCTCAGCCAGGGAATCGTCACCGGCCCCGTCTGCTTCACCGTGAACCCGTGGGACCTGGCCTGCGCGTAGAGCCCTTCACGCAGCTGGGAGCCGGCCTTCTCCATGGCCGCGATGCCGTTGGTGTCGCGCAGGGTCTCGATCGTGGCCTTGGCCGCCGCCATGGCCACGGCGGAGAACCAGAAGGAGCCGGTCGAGTACAGCGTCTGCGCCGGTCCGCGCAGTGCGTCGGTGCCGGTGACCGCGGCGATCGGATACCCGTTGGCCATCGCCTTCGACCAGGCGGTCAGGTCGGGGCGCACGCCGTACGGCTCCCATGACCCGCGCAGATCGATCCGGAACCCCGCCCGGACGTCGTCGATCACCAGCGCGGCCCCGAGCCGGTCGGCCAGCGCCCGCGCGCCCCGCGCGAACTCCGGCTCCACCAGCTCCTGGTCCTCGAACGAGTCGTGCTTGAACGGCGTCACGATGATCGCCGCCACCTCGCCCTCGACCGTGGCCGCGGCCTCCTCCAGGCCGGCCAGCGAGTTGTAGGCGAACTCCACGAGATCGGCCCGCTCGCTGGGCGTGGTCCCGGCCAGAGACGGTGTGCACCAGGGGTCGGCCCCGTGGTACGCGCCGTGCGCCATCAGCACCTTGTTCCGGCCGGTGGCCGCCCTGGCCACCATCAGCGCCTGCGTCGTGGCGTCGGTGCCGTTCTTGGAGAACATCGCCCAGTCAGCGCTGGGCACGGTGTCGACCAGCAGCTCCGCCAGCTCGACCATGACCGCGCCGG
Source organism: Nonomuraea endophytica (assembly GCF_014203235.1). Classification (GTDB taxonomy): domain Bacteria; phylum Actinomycetota; class Actinomycetes; order Streptosporangiales; family Streptosporangiaceae; genus Nonomuraea; species Nonomuraea endophytica. The sequence goes on from NZ_JACHIN010000002.1 coordinate 473,174, forward strand.
GCCCGTTGAGACAGTCACCCTTGGCCAGCTGAGCAGCAGCGGCCGCCTCCACCTCGGGATGCCGGTGCCCAAGCACCACCGGCCCCCAGCTGCACATGAAGTCGATGTACTCCCGCCCGTCCACGTCCCACTGCCGGCATCCGTCGCCGCGCTCGAAGAACTGCGGGTAGCCCGGCGCGAAGATGGCGGCGTTGAGATGCCCGTACATCCCGCCCGGCACTACCTTGTCGGCGCGCTGACGAAGTTCGCTGTCTGTCATCTCAATTCCTGCCGTCGTCCAGGTGGCTGAGGGTGGAGGGGAGGTCGGTGATGCCCGCGTCGGAGCCCAGGCCAGTCGCCACGCGGGCGGCGGCGGCCGTGCCCCAGCGGGCGGCGGTGATCACGTCCTGGCCGTGCAGGAGGCCGGTGATGAAGCCCGCGCAGTACGCGTCGCCGCAGCCGGTCGTGTCGCTGACCTCGGTCTTCAGGGCCGGCACCACCTCGCCGGTCAGCGGGCCTCCGGTGAAGATCTGGCTGCCCTCCGAGCCCATGGTGATCAGGACGGCCTCGGGGCCCTCGGCCAGCAGGGCCTCGGCGGCCTCTTCCAGGGTTTCGGCGCCGGTCATGAGGAGGGCCTGGGACTCGTTGGGGAGGACGTAGTCGACGTGCGGGAGGAACGCCTTCGCCATACCCAGCAGGTCGGGCATCTCCGAGAGGAGGTCCATCGTGACGATGGTTCCGGCGGCGCGGAGCGTGTCCAGGAGCGCGAAGAACGCGGGGTCGCCCAGGCCGAAGGTCACGTCCACGCCGCCCAGGTGCACGGCCCTCGCCGTACGCAGGATGCCGGGGTCCACGTCGGCGGGGGTGACGGTGAGGTTGGCGCCGGGGACGTGGAAGCTGGGGCGGCCGCCGTCGGGGCGGATGGGGAGGATGGAGGCGGCGGTCTGATCGCCGGGGCGGCGGCGGATGTGGGAGACGTCCACGCCGTGCCGGGCCATGACCATGAGGAGGAAGTCGCCGAGCTCGTCGTCGCCTATGGCGCCCAGGGAGATCACCTGGTTGCCGAGTTTGGCCAGGTCCACGGCGGTTCCGGCGGCTGCGCCCGCGGCGGTGAGGCGGATCTGGTCGACGAGCACGGTGTCCTGGCCCTGGGGGATGTGCTCCACGGGGCGGGTGAGGATGTCGACGATGTGCACGCCGACTGTGACGACCGTCATACCGCGTTAGTAGACAGACGTCCGACTAAAAAGTCAATACAATGCCCGCATGCCGAAGATCGTGGACCACGACGAGCGCCGGCGCGACGTGCTGACCGCCGCCAGCAGGGTCATCGTGCGGGATGGCATCGACGCCGCGACCACCCGCGCCATCGCCAAGGAGGCCGGGCTCTCCAACGGTGTTTTGTCGCACTACTTCGCCGACAAGGATGAGATCTTGCTGTCGGCGTTGCGGGAGTCGCATCGGCGGATCCGGGAGCGGCTGACCGCCAAGGTCGGCGAGCTCACCGGGCTCGCGGCGTTGCGGGAGGTCCTGCTGGACAACCTGCCGCTCGACGCGGAGCGCACCCAGGAGACCCGGCTGGAGGTCAGCTTCTGGAGCCGGAGCCTGGCGTCGGACGAGCTGGCCGAGGTGCAGCGGGCGGAGGCGGGTGAGTTGCGCGCCGCCGTACACGGACTGCTGGAGGAGGCTCGGGCGGCGGGAGAGGTACGCGCGGAGGCGGACCTCGACGATGCCACCGAGCATTTGCTCGCCCTGGTCGACGGGCTGAGCCTGCACCTGCTGCTGTATCCGGGGCGGCTGCGGCACGCGGATCTCGAACGGCTCATGGGGGCGGCGATCGACGGCCTCGCGACAAGTTAGGGTTGTCGAAACGAAGAAGACAACTTAACGTTGTCGGCATGGACAGCTCCGCGCTGAACACCCAGGCCATGATCGAGGCGGTGGCCGAACGGGCCGCCTCACCGGATCCCCTGGTCCTGCTCGAAACCGCCATCGGCTACGCGACGCTGGCAGGCGCCGCCGCCGATGCCATGGTCGACCACTACGTCGACGCCGCCCGCACCGCCGGGCTCTCCTGGACCGACATCGGCGACCGGCTCGGCATCAGCAAGCAGGCCGCCCGCCAGCGGTTCGCCGCGCGGCTGGAGGTGAGCGGCGGGCCCGCGGCCGAGCCGGCGCCGGTCGCGCCCCGGCTGTCGGCGTGCGTCGAGGCCGCGCAGGCCCACGCGGACGCGGAGGGCAGCGTGCCGGGCACCCAGCACCTGCTGCTCGGGCTGCTGGAGGTGGGGGTCGCCGCGAGCGTGCTCGACCGGGTGGGGGTGACCAGGGAGGCGATCCGCGAATCGGCCGCACGGCTGCTCGCGCCGCGTGGGGGCGTGGTGGGGGACGGCGAGGCGTACGACAACGTGATGCGCGCCCGCCGCCTCGCCGCGAGCAGAGGCCAGAACCTGACCCGCACCCAGCACCTGCTGTGGATCCTCGCCACGGACCCCGGCTCGTCGGCGCGGCGCGTCCTGGACGATCTCGGGGTCGACCCCGCGCGGATCAAGAAGGAGCTCAACGACCTCATCCCGCCCCCTCCCCGGCCCGGACGCCGCGGGCGGAAGCTCGGCAAGCGCGACGTTTCGACCTGCTCGTTCTGCGGCTGCACGGACCCGGGCCGGGCGATGGTCAACGGGCCGGGCGTGCGGATCTGCGGCGAATGCGTCGGCTTTGCCACCGAGATCATCCACACCGCCCACAGCACTGCGGCCGCGCCCGGCCGCCGCCTGATCCCCTGACCCGGTCGCGGTACATTGTCCGGCATGCTGCTGGCCGAGCTCAGACAACAGATGTGCGAGTACGGCCGGCGTGCCGTCGACCAGGGCCTCGTCATCGGCTCATCCGGGAACCTGAGCGCCAGGGACGGCGACCTCGTCGCGGTCACCCCGTCCGGTGTCCAGCTCGACCGGCTGACCGCCGAGGCGTGCCCGGTCGTCGACATGGACGGATACCTGGTGGAAGGCGACCTCCAGCCCTCGTCCGAGACCCCGATGCACCTCGCCGTCTACACCACCACGCCGGCGCGGGCGATCGTGCACACGCACTCGGTGTTCGGGACGGTGGTGGCCACCACGATGACCGAACTGCCACCGGTGCACTACAACGCGCTCATGCTGGGCGGGGTGGTGCGGGTGGCCGAGTACGCCACGTACGGGACGCCTGAGCTCGCGGCCAACGTCAAGCAGGCCATGGAAGGCAAGCAGGCGGCGTTGCTGGCCAACCACGGCGGGGTGACGATCGGCGCGACGCTGGAGCAGGCGTTCGAGGCGACCCGGCTGCTTGAGTGGCTGTGTGAGGTGTACGTGCGCGGGTTGTCGATCGGGAAGCCCACGGTGCTGACCGAGGACCAGTTGACGGCGGTGATCGACCGCTCACTCAACCCGCCCCCCTTCCCCCGCCGCGCCCCCTGACCACCCGGTGGCCAGGGCTTGGCGAGACCTTCGAAAGACAACCCAACGAACAGACCGGAAGGCCCGAAGGGCAGCGACCCGGGACCGGGGACCCCGGGAGGCCGCAAGGGCGAGGGCCCGCGGGCTGGGAGGGCGGGGTGGGTTAGGGCAGGGCTTTTTCGGCCAGGCCGAGGGGGAGGCCGCCGGAGCCGGCCAGGCGGTCGTGGAAGGACTTGAGGGTGCCCGAGTAGGACTCCCGGATGCGGTCGATCTCGATGGCGCCCGTCAGGTACGACGGCGCCTGCGTGGGCCAGGCGCAGTACCTGTTGACCTCCCCCTGCGCCGTCCCCGGCGACAGCGAGGCCCGAGTGGCCATGAAGGTCTCGGCCTGCTCGATCGTCATGTCCCCGCAGTGCAGCGCCGTGTCGACGACGATGCGGGCGGCGCGGAAGATCCGGCAGTCCAGGTGGGCCAGTTCGGTGGCGGGCGTGTCGAAGTAGCCCTGCTCGTGCAGCATCTTCTCGACGTACAGGGCCCACCCCTCGGTGAAGTACGGCGTGCGGAACACCTTCCTGACCGTCCGGCGGCTCTCGGCGATGTGCGACAGGTGCCAGTGGTGCCCCGGGTAGGCCTCGTGGACCGCGATCGACGGCATCTGGGCGCGGGAGTTGGTGCGCAGCCGCTGGCGTACCTGCTCGTCGGTGAAGTCGTCGGGGGTGTAGGGCACGTAGAAGATGCCGGTGCGGGAGCTGCTGAGGGGCGGCGGGGCGAGGTAGTGGGCCACGGCGAGGATGGGGCGCGTGTACTCGGCCGAGGGCAGCACCTTGCACTTCTCCCCGTCGGGGAAGGTGACGAGGTCGCGCTCGCGGACGAACTCGCGGGCGCGCTGGGTTTCGGCCTCGTATTCGGCGCGCATGGCTTCGAGGGTGGGCGGGTGGTCGTCCATGAGGGATTCCATGGCGGCGCGCCAGTCTTCGGTGCCGTCGACGCGCTTGGCCACCTCGCGCATGCGGGTGTCGAGGGCTGCCCACTCGTGTTCGCCCTTGGCGTGGAGGTCGGCGGCGCCGTACCCGAGGAGCTCGCGCTCGCGCAGGAGGACGGTGTAGAGCTGTTCGCCCATGCGCCAGGTGCCGCCGCACTCGAAGCCGTCGAGGAAGGTGACGAGCTGGTCGAAGGCGTCGGCGGCGGGTTCCGCCGCGGCGGCGAGCTTGGCGCGCAGGTCGGGGTCGTCGACCAGCGACGGCAGCGTGGAGGTGAGGAAGCGGCGGCCGGTGCGGGCCTGGCCGAGTCCGCGCTGGATGAGCAGCGGCGCGGCGATCGTGGGGTCGAGGTTGGCGCGGCAGTCGGCCAGGACGCCGGGGACCTCGGCCAGCCGGGAGACGGCGGCGGCGACCAGTTCGTGCTCGGGCTTGAGCTTCTGCTGGAACGGCGCGTTCAGGGAGGTGAACACGAGGGAGACGTAGAAGGCGGGGTCGCGCCGCCAGGCCGGCCACTGCGCCATGGCGACGGAGCCGCGCAGCTGGGACAGGACGAGGTCGCGGTCGATCGCGTCGTCGAGTGTCGGGGGCTCCAGCTCGGACAGGCGGGTGATCCAGCGGCGCTCTTCGTCTTCGACGGCGATCAGTGCGGCGGCGGAGAAGTCGCCGAGCGTGTGGTCGTATCCGTCGGCGCCGAGGTGGTTGGCGAGGATGGGGTTGTTGGTGAAGTACCAGGAGAGAAACTCGTCCACGGATCGCACCATATCCTGATGAAATGCCCCTACAGATCACCGGCGCGCTGGGTGACCCCGACCTGATCCGGCTGCCCTGGGAGACCCCTCTCGCCGAGTGGCCGCAGCACCATCTGGTCGACCTGCCCCGCGGCATCTCGCGGCACGTGGTCCGCTTCGCCCGTTTGTCCGGCAAGGTTTACGCGATCAAGGAGATCAGCGAGAGGTACGCCAAGCGCGAGTACCAGCTGCTCTGGGACCTGGCCAGGCTGGACGCCCCCTCGGTGGAGCCGGTCGCCTACGTCACCGGCCGCGACGAGGGCCTGGACGCCGCGCTGATCACCCGGCACCTGCAGTTCTCGCTGCCCTACCGGGCGGTGATGTCAGGCACGCTGCGCCCCGACACGCTGACCAGGCTGCTCGACGCTTTGGCCGTGCTGCTGGTGCGCCTGCATCTCAACGGTTTCTACTGGGGCGACTGCTCGCTGTCGAACACGCTTTTCCGCCGGGACGCCGGTGCGTTCGCCGCGTACCTGGTGGACGCCGAGACCGGCGAGATGCATCCGATGATCAGCGAGGGCCAGCGGCTGGCCGACATCGAGACCGCGCACGTCAACATCTTCGGCGAGATGCTCGACCTGGAGGCCGGCGGCCTGCTGCACCCGTCGATCGATCCGATGGAGACGGCCGAGGACATCGTCACCCGCTACCACCGGCTGTGGAGCGAGATCACCCAGGACGAGATCATCGAAGAGGTGGACTGGCACAAGGTCGAGCAGCGCATCCGGCGGCTCAACCTGCTCGGTTTCGACGTGGCCGAGATGATGGTGCGCCGCAAGGTCGGCACCGGGCGGCTGATCGTGCGGCCCAAGGTGGTCGACGCGGGTCACCACCAGCGCCGCCTGCTCCGCCTGACCGGCCTGGACGTGGAGGAGAACCAGGCCCGCAGGCTCCTCAACGACCTGGACGGCTTCCGCGTCGCCAAGGGCCTGCGGCACGAGGACGAGGCGATCGTGGCGCACCGGTGGCTGGCCGAGGCCTTCCAGCCGACGATCGAGGCGATCCCGGCCGAGCTGCGCCGCAAGCTGGACACGGCGCAGGTGTTCCACGAGGTGCTCGACCACCGGTGGTACCTGTCGGAGGCGGCGGGCGGCGACGTGGGGCTGAGCGCGGCGGTGAAGTCGTACATCGACGAGGTGCTGGTGCACAAGCCGGATGAGAAGGCCCTGCTGCCCGACGAACCGGCCAACCCCACAATGTGAGGAAATTTCGCTTGTAGCTGGGCATTGTCGCTGGTGAGGGCTATATATGCCACCTGGTGGAGATATCTTCCGCTGGGGGAACAAAGCCCTTCCCCGCGGCCCGGGGCGGGATGGCCGTCCGGCTCTACGCTGCGTCAGTGCTCGCATTAGACGACTGCCTCCTCAGCGTGATGGACATCCCGGGCGTCCTCGACGCGCTGGTGATGGATCACCTCAGCGGAACCGTGATGGCCTCCGGCGGGCGCGGCGAGGCCGAGCGGTCGGCGCCCGCGCTCGGCGAGACGCTGCGCGTCACCATGGACGCCCTCGCCGGCGCCACCCACCGTGGAACGGTCCGCATCGACGACCTGATCGTCATCGCCGACGACGGCTACCACCTGCTGCATCCGGTGGAGATGCCCTTCGACGGCCCGCTGGTGATCTACGTGCGGCTCGACCTCGGCCGCGCCAACCTGGCCCTGGCCCGCCACCAGCTCAGCTCGATCACCGGCCGGCTGCGGGGCTGACGCCGTGGCCGCCGTCCATACGCTGCTCACCGGCCTGGCCAGGGAACACGCCACCGGTTCGCTCAACGTGCCCCCGGCCGGCAAGGCGTACCTGCGCGAGGGGCGGATCGCCCACCTGGAGTGCCCGCGCACGCCGTCGGTCGAGCGGCTGCTGACCGCGCACGGCAGGGCGGGCGGCTACAGCCGGGCCGAGCTGGAGTTCTGCGTGGCCGGCGCGGTGCTGGACGCCGCCTACTTCCTGCTGCCGGCCGAGCTCCCGGCGGCGCGGCCGAAGTTCCGGCCGGGCGAGTGCCCGCGGCCGGACACCCGGCTGGAGTTCGAGCTCGCCTGGCTGGTCGGCGAATGCGCGCGAAGGAGAGCCCAGTTGGCGCAGATCTGGTCCTCGGCCGAACTGGACGACGTCCCGGTGACCCCGGCCGCGCGGCTGCCCGGCCATCGGGCGACCGTGAGCGCGCTGGAGTGGGAGATCCTGCTCAGCTCCGACCGGGTGGCGACGCCGGCCGAGCTCGCCGACCGGCTGGGGCAGCCCGCCTACTCGGTGCTGCTCGCGGTCCGCCGCCTGGCCGCCGCGGGGCTCCTGGTCGCGCCGCTGATGCCGCGACGGCGGGGGCGGGCGCTGGATCGGGCGGTGCCGCCGGCGCTGCCACAGAGTGACCCGAATGTCCTGGCCGCGGTGAAGAGGGCGCTGGAGGAGCTGGAGTGAGGTTCTCCGCGACGAGCCTGCGCCTTCGCGCCCTGCTACGGAACGGAAGGAGACCCTCCGTGGAACTCTGCGAACGGGTGCTCAGTGAGATGACCAGGCTGCGCGAGCGCGTGCCCGAGGTCAGCGGCAGCGTCGCCTGCACCGTGGACGGACTGCAGATCGCCGGCGACCTGCCCGGCGACCGGTGCGACCAGACCGCCGCGCTCTCGGCGGCGGTGCTGGCGCTCAGCCGGCGCATGGCCGACCTCGCGGGAAAGGGCGTGCTGCAGGAGACGCTGGTGTCGGCCAGCGCCGGGTTCGCCGCCCTTTACGCCGCGGGGCCCACCATCGTCCTCACCGTCGTGGCCGAGCCGGGCGCCAATCTCGGCCTGCTGCGGCTGGAGGGGCGCAAGACGGCGGCCGCGCTGGCCGCCATCGCATCGCGACAGCGGTGAACACACACAAGGAGGTACGCATGGCCGGCATGGACGTCTCCCTCAAGGAGATGATGGCCATCGACGGCGCCGTCGGCGCGGCGGTGGTCGATCACGGCAGCGGCATGGCGCTGGGCACCCTCGGCGGCTCGAAGGACCTCGACCTGCAGGTCGCGGCGGCGGGCAACACCGAGGTGGTCAAGGCGAAGATGCGCACGATGGACTCGCTCGGCCTCAAGGACGCCATCGAGGACATCCTCATCACGCTCGGCACCCAGTACCACATCATCCGGCCGATGGCCGGGCGCGGCGGCAAGGGCCTGTTCCTCTACCTGGCGCTCGACCGCGGCCGGGCCAACCTGGCGATGGCCCGCCACCACCTGCGCAACGTGGAGGAGAAGCTGGAGGTCTGAGTGCGTCGCGCGGCCGCCGTGGGGGAACGGCCGCGCGACGCGGGTCACCCGGCCGTGTGTTTCGTGATCTCTTCCACGATCCGCGACCAGAGTGGCTTGGGCAGATCGTGCCCCATTCCGGGGAACGTGACCAGTCTTGAGCGCGGAATTGCCGTAGCGGTCGCGCGCCCACCGGCGACCGGAATGAGCACGTCTTCCTCTCCGTGCAGGACAAGCGTGGGTACGGCCAGCCGAGCCAGCCTTTCGGTCCGGTCACCGGAGGCGAGAATGGCGGCCAATTGCCGGGCCGTCCCCGCCGGGTCGTGCGCCCGGTCATAAGCGAGACCGGCGAGCCGGGCGATCCGCTCGGTGTCCAGGTCGTATCCGGGCGAGCCGATCACCGCCCACGTCTTCTGGGCCAGCGCGATCGCGGCCACGCGGTCGGCGGGCGGGGCCGACATCAAGGTCGCGCTCGCCTCCGGCGTGGGCGGCGAGACCTGCGGTCCCGGCGTGGACATGATCGAGGTCAGCGTGCGCACCCGCCCGGGGTGGTCGAGCGCGAGCTGCTGGGCGATCATTCCGCCCAGCGACGCGCCGACGACGTGCGCGGCGGGCCAGCCGAGCGCGTCGATCAGCCCGGCCGCGTCCCGCGCCATGTCCGCCAGCAGGTACGGCGAAGCGGGCGATCCGAATTCCGGAACGCCCGCCTCGTGCAGATGTGTGGATTCACCGGCGTCGCGGTTGTCGAACCGGACGACATGGTGGCCCTGCTCGGCGAGGAGCTCGCAGAACTCCTCGTCCCAGTGGATGAGCTGGGCGCCGAGCCCCATGATGAGCAGCAGCGGCCGTGCTTGTGGCGAGCCGAAGCTGTCGTAGACGATCTCGATGCCGTTGACGGCCGCGCGCTGGGTCATGAGGAACAGAATCACATTCTGTTCCTCATGAGTAAAGAGGTCAGCTGCGGTCGAACGCCTTGCGGATGCGGCCGCGGGCCAGGAACATGCCGCCGCTCAGGAAGGCCAGGGCGCTGATGAGGGCGAGTCCGCCCACACCGTTCGACTCGGTGTCACGGGTGGTGACCGCCGCGGCCAGCTCGGCCTGCGGCGCCTTGTCCTGCGCGGAGGCCTTGACCGGAGCCTTCTCGGGCGCCTGCTCGGGAGCCTTCTCGGCGACCTGGGCGGGAGCGGGCGGGGTCTCCGGCCGCTCCTCGTCCTTCTTGTCGGTCTTCTTCTCCTCCGCGGTCACGACCGGCGGCGTGGCCGGCCTGGCGTCCTTGCGGGACCAGGCGCCGGTGGAGAAGGCGACGGGGTGGTTCTTCTTGCCCACGCCGGGGCCCCACTTGGTGATGACGTACTCGATCTTGATGTGGCCCTGGCCGCCGACGCCGTCGACGCTCAGCGAGCTGGAGTTGAACTTGCCGCCGGTCAGCGAGGCGAAGGTCTTGGCGTCGAGGTCGAGCATGATGCCCCTGTTCGAGGGGACCCCGGGGCCGCGGTCGCCGACGAAGAACGGCTCCTTCTTGCCCTTGTAGACGACGTAGCCCTCGGTCAGGAGGGGCCAGCTCGGGCTGGCGGCCAGGCCCTTCTGCATGGGTTTGCCGGAGGCGGGAAGACCGGTGTCGCCGTTGCGACCGGAGGCGTCGTCCCAGTAGTAGGAGGCGGTGGTGGAGCCCTTGAGAAGGGGCTTCTTCTCGGAGAAGTCATCCGCGTGTGCGGTTGCGCCGGCGCTGAGGGTGACCGCGCCGATGACGGCGACGGAGGCGAGCATGGTGAAAGAACGCATGCCAAGGCGGGAAGACATGAAGAAGAGAAGTCCTTTGTGCGGGGACAGGGGAAATGCGCTCGTCAAAGAGGCGTAGCCGGGCACAAAGCCGAACGGACGCTACGCGAAAGCGCGGGGGGAAAGCCTGGGGAAGGGGCCGCTCAGTAGGCGGCGGGTGAAACTACGCGGAATGGGGGTTCATCGCGGTGGTGCATGAAAAGATCAGTCCTCTCCATCGCGCCTACCGGGTTAGCTGACGGGTTCGGGCGTGGAGATGCCCTACCGACGCGTACGTCGGATTCACCCCAAAGGAACATGTGGTTCCCCGGTTCCCGCGGGTACGGGATTCGGCGCCAGCCGGCCGCCTCTTCCTGGTGAAGGGTCGGGTCGCCAGCTGGTAACGCTTAGGACTGTAAGTGCCAAAGACGGCAAAAGCAAAACAATCGCCATGAAACGGGCGAAGATCTACCTAAGAAGGTCAAGAAAAAGGGGGGTACGGCCAAGCCGTACCCCCTCAGAACGGCGGCTCAGCCGCCGCTCTTGCGCCGGAACGAACGCTTGCTGGCAGCAGGGCCGTGTGCGCCGTGGATCTTTGACTGATCCGTGCCCCTGCCACCCGCACCCGAGTCGGAGTGCTGATTGCGCTTGCGCTCCAGGGCCTCCCGGAACTTGCGCTTCATCTCGTCCTCGGGAGTTTCGCTGACTTCCGGCTCCGGTGTTTCCGCCATGAGGACCTCCTGGTGTTGGGGACCACAACAGCTTCGCACGACGGCCGACCTGACGCGAAACCGGGCACCGTGTCAGTCCAGCCGGGCCAGTTCGTCGTCGGTGAGTCGCAGGTCGGCGGCGGCCAGCGAGTCGAGGATCGTCGCCGGGCGGCTGGAGCCCGGGATCGGGATCACCACCGGGCTCCTGGCCAGCTCCCACGCCAGGCAGACCCGCTGCGGCGAGACCCCGCGCTCGGCCGCGACCTGCCCGAAGGCGGCGTGGCGGCTGCCGAGGCGGCCGACGTGGTTCATGCCGCCCAGCGGCTCCCACGGCAGGAACGCCACCCCCATCTCCTCGCAGACGTCCACCTCGGGCTCGCTGCTGCGAAAGCTCGGCGAGTACTGGTTCTGCACGCTCACCAGCCGCCCGCCGAGGATCTCGTTGGCCTGCCTGATCTGGGCCGGGTTCGCGTTGGAGATCCCGGCCATCCGGATCTTCCCGGCGTCGAGCAGGTCCACGAGCGTGCCGATCGACTCCTCGTACGGCACCGCCGGGTCGGGCCGGTGATGCTGGTAAAGCCCGATCGCCTCGACGCCCAGCGCCTTGAGCGAGCGGTCGCAGGCCTGCTTCAGGTACTCGGGACGGCCGTCCACGGCCCAGCGTCCGCGCGGCCGGGTGTGCCCGCCCTTGGTGGCCACGAGCACCGCGTCCTTGTCGCCGCCCCAGCTCGCCAGCGCCTTGGCGACGATGCGCTCGTTGTGCCCGACCTCGGCCTCCGTCGGCGTGTACGCGTCGGCGGTGTCGATCAGCGTGATCCCGGCGTCCAGGGCGGCGTGGATGGTCCTGATCGACTGCTCCTCGTCGGGCATGTGGCCCTCCACCGACATCGGCATCGCACCGAGCCCGATGGCACTGACACTCATCTCACCGATCAGTCGTGTCTGCATGCGTCCATGGTCATACATTCCGGCCGCTGAGTCGCCGTGGTCACCGTGAACAGGCCGACCTTCTCCCGTCTGCTGACGACGTCGGCGTACCCGGCCTCGACGGCCCAGGTGTGCAGTTGCTCGGCCGAGCGGCACTTCATCACCCACAGCCGCCCGTCGCGGTTGGGCAGCACGTTGGCGATGAACTCCAGCTGCGGGTGGCGGGTCTGCGTGGTGAAGATCAGCACGCCGTCGTGGGCGAGCAGGTCGCGCAGCCTGGCCAGGGACTTCCTGATCGTCTCGTCGTCCAGGATCAGCTCGTACAGTCCGCTGACCACGATGATGTCGGCCGGCCGGTCCAGCGGCTCGGGGTCGAAGGCGTCGCCGCGCTCGTAGCGGACGTTCGCCAGGCCGCGTTCCTTGGCCAGTTCCCTGCCCAGGCGCAGGCCGTCGGCGGCCAGGTCGCGGCAGACCACCTCGACCTCGGGCTGCTCCCTGGCCACGTCCTGCAGGTAGCGGCCGGGCCCGGCGGCCACGTCGAGGATCAGCGCGCGGCCCGCCCTGGCCGACACCTCGTCCCTGATGACCTCCTTGAGCAGGTCACGGCGGGCGCGGATGGCCCGCCAGCCGACCGAGTTCAGGTAGATCCGGTCGAGGGGCCAGCCGTGGGCCTTGTTGACGTAGACGTAGTCGAGCATGGTGCCGCTGTCGAAGCCGTGGCGGTAGCCGATGCGGATGCCGCGGCTGGTCCGGCCGGCGGTGCGCATCAGGAGCCGCATGAGTGCCCACTTCATGAAATTTCACCCTTCGGGAGTTGTCGGGAGCTGTCGGGAGCGCATGAGCTGATGTGCCGTCTTCAGGTCGGGGACGGGCGGCAGGAAGCGGACCGTCACCGGGGCGCGGCTCAGGCGGCCGTGCACCGGCAGCACCCGGCCGGTCCCCTCCAGCAGCACCGGGACGATCGGGACACCGGCCGCCTCGGCCAGCCGCGCCGCGCCGCCGTGGAACTCGCCGACGCGGCCGTCGCGCGAGCGGGTGCCCTCCGGGTAGACGACCAGGACCCGGCCTTGGTCCAGCAGTTGTACGGCTGCCGCCAGGTCCCTGGACCCGCCGCCGCCGCGCCGTACCGGGAAGCCGGAGACCAGCGTCCGGCAGACCAGCGCCCGCGCCCGGGTGGCGAACCAGTAGTCGGCGGCGGCCGCCACCGACGGGCGCAGCCGCGCGGGCAGCGCGGCCAGCAGCGCGGCGGTGTCGGCGTGGGAGCAGTGGTTGGCGACCACGACGCACGGCCCGCCCGGCACCGGGCCCTCGACGGCCAGGCCGCCGCTGCACGCGAAGGCGGTACGCCACAGCCGCCGCCGCATCGCGGCCCCGAGCCTCACGGCAGCACCACCACGACGGCCAGCGCCACGAGCAGCGAGTCCACGCGGTCCAGCAGGCCGCCGAAGCCGGGCAGCCAGGTGCCCGCGTCCTTGACCCCGGCGCCCCGCTTGAGCATCGACTCCAGCAGGTCGCCGAGCGGCGCCCCGGCGGCCACGGCCAGCGCGGTGACCGGCGCGAGCTCGCCCAGCAGGAACAGGACGGTCAGACCGCCCGCGGCGCCGCCCACGACCCCGCCCCAGGTCTTGGCCGGGGACAACGGCGACAGCGCCGGGCCGCCCAGCAGCCTGCCGCCGCACCAGGCGCAGACGTCGGCCAGCGCGACGGCCAGCACGAGGGCGAACGCGGTCCCCGGGGCGAGTGTGGCCAGGGCGCTCAGCGGCGCGATCCAGAGCAGCCCGAAGACCGAGTACGCGGCCCGCCTGCCGCCGTCCTCGGCGTCGCCGCCGAGCACCGGGACGAGAACGAGCGCCAGCAGCAGCAACGGCCCCGCGGCGAGCGGCGAGGGCAGGAACGGCAGCACGGCGACGGCGCCGGCCAGGATCAGGGCCTCCGGCGGGCGCAGCCGGACCAGCCGGGCGTACTCGGCGGCGCACACGACGCCCAGCGCCGCCGCCAGCGCCGCCGCGCCGACCGGACCGGCCAGCAGCGCCAGCGTCACCACCGGGGCGGCCACGGCCCAGGTCAGCCAGCGCTGGACGAGCTCGCGCCGGTGCGAGATCCACACGGCCACGCCGCTGGCGCCGAGCGCGCCGGCCAGGAAGGGAGCGGTCTCGAGTATCACGCCAGCTCCCTTCCGATGCGCGCCAGCCGTACCAGAGCGGTGATCGCCGAGCCGGCGGCGAGCACGATCAGCCACGGCGCCCAGCCCGTGAGGGCGAAGGCGGCCAGCAGCACGCAGCGCTCGGTCTTGCCCACGGGGCCGCCCTGCGCGCGCCGCGCCCCCGCGGCGGCACCGGCCAGGGCGATCCACGACGGCAAGGTGGCCGCCAGCGCCGTGGTCGCGACCAGCGCGGGCGGGGCCAGGACGAGGCAGCCGGCGAGCACGGCCAGTTCGGCCAGGCGGTCGCCCAGCTCGTTGACGACGGCGCCGAACCGGGTGGCGCGCCCGCTCTCGCGGGCGACGCCGCCGTCGAGGTTGGCGCAGGCCAGCCGGGCGGCCAGGAGCAGCGCGACGGCGAGCGCGGCGAGCGGCCCGGGACGAGTGGTCGCCAGTACGGCTCCCGCCGCGGCCGCGAAGGCGACCCCGGCGGCGGTGATGGCCCACGGGGGTACCTCACGGGCGACCAGGAGGGTGCGCACGCCACCCAGCCGGGCGGCGTACCAGGGCTTGAGTGCGTAGAGGCCGTTCATATGACCAGGTTCTGACCTGGAGGCGGGCCGACACATGGGGCTTTAAGCGCATATGAGGTGAGTAGCCCTACTCAACCCGTCAAAGGATCGAACGTTCTTGAGGTTGTGGTGGAACTTCGCCGGATATGAGGCTCAACATGACCCGCCGACCGATTGGTGCGATATGAACCCCATGCGCATCCTGGGCCAGGATCTGGCGCTGGACCTCGGAGCAGCCAGCACCCAGATCTACGCCAGGAAGCGCGGCATCGTCATCAACGAACCCTCACTCGTCGTCCGCTGCTCCACCACCGGCAAGGTGATCGGCTACGGCGCCGACACCCCGGCGGGCACCGGCCCCGAACCCGTCGCGATCCGGCCCGTCGTCGGCGGCGTCCCCGCCGACGTGGACCTGACCACGCGCATGATCAGGCACTTCCTGCGCAAGGTGCACGGGCATCCGTTCTCCCGTCCGCGCATGGTCATCGCGCTGCCCGCCGACAGCACGGGCTTCGCCGGCAACGCCCTGCGCGACCTGGCCTTCCAGGCGGAAGCCCGGCGCGTCTACCTCGTCCACCACGGCCTGGCCGCCGCGCTCGGCGCCGGGCTGCCGGTCAGGGAGGCGGCCGGGAACATGATCATCGACATCGGCCGCGACACCACCAGGATCGCCGTCGTCTCGTGCGCCAGCGTCGTACACGCAGCCACCGTCCAATCCGGCGGCGCCGACGTCAACCGGGCCATCGTCGCCCAGGTCAAGCACGACCACGGCCTCGACATCACCGAACAGTCCGCCGAGGTGGCCAAACGCGGCATCGGCTCGGCCTGGCGGCCGGTGAACCGGACCGCGAGCGTGCGGGGCGTCGACCGCTCCGGCCGGACCGGGATCGTGGCGATCTCGGCCGGGCAGGTGTACGAGGCGACCCGGCAGACCGTCACCATGATCGTACGAGCCGCCCGCGAGGTCATCGAACGCTGCTCCCCCGACCTGGCCGCCGACGTGGCCGACCGGGGCGCGGTGCTGACCGGCGGCGGCGCGCTCATGCGCGGGCTGGCGCGGCGGCTGCGGCTCGAACTGGAGGTGCCTGTCCAGCGGGCCGAACGCCCGGTCGAGACGGTCGCGCTGGGCCTCGGCCGCTGCGTGGACGACATCGGCCGGATCAGCAGGGACACGCTGATGCAGCCGTAGGGTCGAAGAATGGACGACACGCCGCGCCTCGGCTCGCTCGGCCCGGTGAGTGCGGGGCTGATCGAGCTGGACCTGCTCGGCCCGGTGCGCGCGCGGCGTGGGCCGGTTGAACTTGATCTGGGTTCGCCCAAGCAGCGGCTGCTGCTGGCCGCCCTGGCCCTGGCCGACGGCCGTACGCTCGGCCGTGACCAGCTGATCGACGTGCTGTGGGCTGACGACCCGCCTGCCACCGCCCGCAACGTCCTGCGGACCTACGCCTCCCGGCTGCGCGGCGTGCTCGGTCGTGAGGCGCTGGTGTCCGTCGGGTCCGGCTACCGGCTTGTCCCTGTGCTTACTGATCTGGCGGAGTTCGAGCGGCTGCGGGATGCCGGGCGGCTGTCTGACGCGCTTGCCCTGTGGCGGGGTGAGGCTCTGGCCGACCTGTCCGGTCCCTATGCCGAGGCCACGCGGGCCGGGCTGGAGGAGCGGCGGCTGGCCGTGCTGGAGCTTCGCCTGGCCGCCGACCTGGAGGCCGGGGTGGAGGTTACCGGTGAGCTGAGCGCGCTGGTGGCGGCGTACCCGCTGCGGGAGAGCGTGCGCGCCCTGCTGATGCGGGCGCTGTACCGGGGCGGGCGGCAGGCGGAGGCGATCGGGGTGTTCACCGAGGCGCGGCGCGTGCTGGACGAGGAGCTGGGAGTCGAGCCGTCTGCCGAACTCGCCGACGTCTACCAACAGCTCATCACAGGCACCCTCCCCACAGCCCCGCTCACCGCCGGTACGGCAGGCCCGGTTCCTGCCCAGTTGCCGGGCGACATTCCCGATTTCACCGGGCGGCAGGAGGTCGTGGAGGCGGTCGAGGAGCTCCTGCGGACCGGCGTGGTGGCGATCTCCGGGCTCGGCGGCGTCGGGAAGACGGCGCTGGCCGTTCACGTCGCCCATCGGGTCAGGGAGCGGTATTCCGACGGCCAGCTCCACGTGGACCTGCGCGGCGCGGGCGCGGACCCGGCCGACCCCGCCCTGGTGCTCGAACGCTTCCTCGACGCCCTCGGCGCCGACCGCATCCCGCCCGACCCGGAGCAACGGGCCGCCCTGCTACGCACGCTGACCGTGGACAGGCGGGCGCTGTTCCTGCTGGACAACGCGGCCTCGGCGGCCCAGGTCCGGCCGCTGCTGCCGTCCGGGCCAGGCAGCGGAGTACTGGTCACCAGCCGCGCCCGCCTGTCCGACCTCACCGGCGCCCGGCACGTGGACCTCGACGTGCCACCGGAACACGAAGCCGTCGCCCTGTTCGCCGCAGTCGCCCGGCTCCCCTCCGGGCCGACGACCGCGCCGGTTCCTTCCGAGCAGACGCCCGCGCGGGATTCCTCCGGACGGACGGCCACGCGGGTTCCCACCGAGCAGACGGCCGCGTCGGATCCCGCCAGGGAGACGGTCCCCTCCGGGGAGGCGGTCGCGCGGGTGGTTCAGGCGTGCGGGTATCTGCCGCTGGCCGTGCGGGTGGCCGGGGCGCGGCTGGCGGCACGGCCTCGGTGGAGTGTCGAGGACCTGCTGACCCGGCTGTCCGCGCAGCGGCTGGGTGAGTTGCGGGTGGGGGATGTGGGGGTGGAGGCGTCGTTCGCGCTGAGTTATGACCAGCTTGGGGAAGAACTGGCCAGGGGGTTTCGGCGGCTGGCCGTACCCGACAGCGCTGAACTGACCGTGGAACTGGCGGCGGCGGTGCTCGGCCGCGACGCGCGGGAAGCCGAGCGGACCTGCGAGGAGCTTGTGGACCTCAGCCTGCTGGAGTCGGCGGCGGCCGGTCGCTACCGCTACCACGACCTGCTGCGGGACTTCGCGCTCGCCCGCACGCCCGAGGCGGAGCGGCGCGCGGCGCTCGCCACCGTTCAGGCGAGCTGGCTGGCGGCCGTCACCGGCGCGGCCGAGCGTGCCATGACCGATCCCGGCGCCCGCGAACTGCTGCTGGAGGAGGCGTCGTGCCTGGCCGCCATGGACCGGCGGCATCGCGGCGCGCCCGACCCCGAGCTGACGGTGGGCAGCACGCTCGTGGTGGCCCGCGCGCTGGCCCTGGTGGGGGCGCTCGACCCGCCGCCCGCCGACCCGTTCTCCCCCGCCGACCCCAGGATCGCCTACGCCCGCGGCCTGCTCGCCCTGGGACTGTGGGAGGCCGGCGCGCACCAGGTCGTCCACGGCAAGGCCGCCCTGGAGGCCGCTCTGGCAGCGCTCGGGCGTTGAAGGCTGATTCCATCGTTCTTCAACACGTGCGCTCCAGGCTGTTCCCCATGACCGGTATCGAAGGATTCACCTACCAGCGCGTCCCCGTCGACGCGGACGTCTCGCTCAACGTGGCCGTCGGCGGCTCCGGCTCGCCGATCGTTCTCCTGCACGGCTTCCCGCAGACCCACCTCATCTGGCGGCACGTCGCCCCCGCCCTCGCCGCCGACCATCAGGTGATCGTCCCCGACCTGCGCGGGTACGGCGCCAGCGACAAGCCGGCCGACCTCGACGGACAGACCTACTCCAAGCGGCGCATGGCCCAGGACGTCGTCAACCTGGCCGGTGCGCTCGGGCACGACCGGTTCGCGCTGGCCGGGCATGACCGGGGCGGGCTGGTCGCCTTCCGGGCCGGGCTGGACCATCCGGACACGATCACCCATCTGGCGCCGATCGACATGCTGCCCACTGCCGACATGTGGGAGGTCATGAGCGGGGTGGCGGCCGCGGTCGGGTTCCATCTGTACCTGATGGCGCAGCCGCCCGGATTGCCGGAACGGCTGATCGCCGCGGCGCCAGACGCGTTCTTCGGGCACTTTCTCGACACCTGGGTGCTTCGGGCCGAGGCGATTCCGTCCGATGTGCGGGCCGAATATCTGCGGGCCTCGCGGGAGGCCGTGACCTCGATCGTGGCCGACTACCGGGCCAGTGCGGGTGTCGACCGTGAGCACGATCTGGCCGACCGGGTGGCGGGGCGGCGGCTGGGCATGCCGGTGACCGTACTGCAGCAGGACTGGGGGGCTGTGCTGCCTTACGACGCCGTCGCGCTCTGGGCTGCTTGGGCGCCTGACCTCGTGCATCGCACGATCAGCAGCGGGCACTTCGTCGCCGAGGAGGACCCTGAACTGGTGCTCAAGGCCCTCCGCGACCTGTTGTCCCGTGCGTGAGGTGCTTGCTGTTTGAGGCTAATGAGGTGCTGTTGCCTTAGTTTGCCGGTCGGCCCGCTCGTGCGGTGCTAGTCGGCGCGGGCGGTCCAGGCGGTGGCCTGGGCCGCGATCAGTGCGGCCAGGCCGCCGCCGTCGACGTTGTAGTCGAGGACGTGCAGGCCCAGGGCCGAGTGGGAGGAGCGGATGCTGTCCAGCCCGTCCACCTGCAGCCAGTCGAGCCTGCCCTTGCTGGTGTCGGTGCGTGCGCATCTTCCCGTGGCCAGGTCCGCGTACGCCGCGAAGCCCGTCGGATGCGCGGTCGGCGTGAAGTTGAGCAGCAGGCTGAGCGAACCCGCCGGTGCCAGCAGGTTCCCCCTGAGGAGTTTCTTGGTCGGCATGTAGGGGCGCATGGGTGTGGTCGCGTCGGCGGGTCCACCGGCCAGGACGGCGGCGGGGTTCACGCACAGGACGCGGTGTGCCGGGTCGGGCGCGCGGCCGAAGGCGACCGTCTCCTCATGGCCGGGCTGCAGATCGGCCGAGTTGAAGGCCACCACACAACCGACCGGCACGGGGGCCTGACTGCTGGGCCGTTCACACGCCGGAAGGTGCTGGAACGTCGAGACCGGGTCCGAGCCACCCCCGGACGGCGCGTCGACCGGCACCCTGACCTCGGCGCCGACGATGTAGGCGGCTACGAGGCTCTTCGTGTTGGCCGCGTTGCCGTCGAACTCCTCCTGCAGCAGGCGGGCCAGGTGAAAGGCGCCCTGCGAGTGGCCCAGCAGGACGACGCCGCGTCGCTTGCCGGTGGCGGGGTCGATGTTGTCGGTGTCCCAGTACTGCCGGAATGCCTGCTTCAGGTCCTGGTACGCGGTCTCGAAGTGCGGCGGGATGATGGCGCCCAGCAGGTAGCCGGTGAGGGCGACCTGGCGGTAGAGCGGCACGAACACCCGGCAGTTGCCGGTCAGGCGGCCCATCTGCGTCAGCGTGACGGCGGCCTCGCTCTCCCTGGCGACCGGCGGGTTGCCGCCCAGCAGCAGGAGCGGGTTGGCCAGCAGGTTGACGGTGGGATAGGCGTAGAAGCAGTCCACCTTCGGGGACTGGGGTGGGGGTAGCGGTTCGTGGGCTGTGGTGCCGTCGGGACGGATGACGGTGGCGTCCAGGCCAACTTGATGGCCGTCCGGGTACCTACCGGTGATCACGGGATCCATGGGGTTCCCTGCGGCATCCTGCCCACAGGGGTTGCCCGCCTTGCCAGGCCGACACAACCACACAGGCTGAGCCAGCGGCCCGGTCAACAGATCCTTAGCCGCCTCCTCCGCCGCCAACCCCTCCACGGCCTCGCTGTCCCCAGGTGACCTGTCCCCAGGTGACCTGTCCCCAGGTCTCCCGTCCCCAGGCGTCCCGCCCCCAGGTCTCCCGCCCCCAGGCGTCCCGCCCCCAGGTCTCCCGCCCCCAGGCGTCCCGCCCCCAGGCGTCCCGCCCCCAGGTCTCCCGTCCCCAGGCGTCCCGCCCCCAGGTCTCCCGTCCCCAGGCGTCCCGCCCCCAGGTCTCCCGTCCCCAGGCGTCCCGCCCCCAGGTCTCCCGTCCCCAGGTCTCCCGTCCCCAGGTCTCCCGTCCCCAGGTCTCCCGTCCCCAGGTCTCCCGTCCCCAGGCGTCCCGTCCCCAGGCGTCCCGTCCCCAGGCGTCCCGTCCCCAGGCGTCCCGCCCCCAGGCGTCCCGCCCCCAGGCGTCCCGCCCCCAGGCGTCCCGCCCCCAGGTCTCCCGTCCCCAGGTCTCCCGTCCCCGGGAGCGCTATCCCCGAGCGTCCCGTTCACAGGCGTGCCCTTCACAGGCGTACCGGTCGGGGTTGTGTCGTTCTGGCCAGACAGGGTGAGGGCGGTCCCGGTCTGGCCAGAGGAGCCCTCCGTGCCAGTCTGGCCAGCTAAGACACCCACGCCGGTCTGGGCGGAGGTGGCGGGGGTGGTGGTTGTGGGTGGGGTGGTGTGGGCGGCGGCCGGGGTGGTCGCGGTTAAGCACGCTGCCGTGATCAGGCAGGCGGCGGACAGTACGGCGGTGCGTCTGCGCATGCGCTGCTCCAAAAAACCTACCGACTGATTGGTAGCCTCACCGTAGGGCCAGCGATGCACCCCGTCAACGGCGTCGGCGAATGCCTACCAATTGATCGGTAGTTTTTGTTAGCCTCGCCGTACTGCGCGCCCTGACCGCGAAAGGAAACGCATGACAGACAACGCTCTCGACCGGCTCACCCTCGCCGAGCGAGCCGCGCTCACCTCCGGCGAGTCGCTCTGGCGCACCCAGGCGATCGAGCGGGCCGGTATTCCGTCGATCACGCTCAGCGACGGACCGCACGGCGTACGCCGCCAGCCGGACGACGGCGATCACCTGGGAGTCGGGCACAGTACCCCGGCCACCTGCTTCCCGCCCGCCGTGGGGCTCGGTTCCTCCTGGGATCCGGAGCTGGTACGCAGGGTCGGGGAGGCGCTCGGGCGGGAGTCGCGTGCCATGGACGTGCAGGTATTGCTCGGTCCCGGCGTCAACATCAAGCGCTCTCCGCTGTGCGGACGCAACTTCGAGTACTTCTCCGAGGACCCGCGCCTGTCCGGCGTGCTCGGCGCCGCGCTCGTCCTCGGCATCCAGTCGCAGGGTGTGGGCGCCGCCGTCAAGCACTTCGCGGCCAACAACCAGGAGACCGACCGCATGCGCGTCAGCGCCGAGGTCGACGAACGCACCTTGCGCGAGATCTACCTCCCCGCCTTCCAGCACGTCGTCACCGTTGCGAAGCCGTGGATGGTGATGAGCGCTTACAACCGGGTCAATGGCGTGTACGCCTCCGAACATCCTTGGCTGCTGACCGAGGTGCTGCGCGACGAGTGGGGCTTCCGTGGCGTCGTCGTGTCCGACTGGGGCGCGGTCGACGATCGGGTGGCGGCACTCTGGGCCGGGCTGGACCTGGAGATGCCGACCTCCGGCCGTGCCTCCGACGCGTCGGTGGTCAAGGCGGTGGAGGCCGGCGCGCTTGACCAGGAGTTGCTGGACGCCTCGGCCGCCCGCGTCCTGGCGCTGGTGGCGCGGGCCCAGCCCGGCGAGGGCACGTTCGACGCCGGAGCGCACCACCGGCTGGCGCGCGAGGTGGCCGGTCAGTGCGCCGTGTTGCTGAAGAACGACGGTGTGCTGCCTCTGGGGTTCCAGGATTCGGTGGCGGTGGTGGGCGAACTCGCGCGTACCCCCAGATATCAGGGGGCGGGCAGCTCCCACATCGTGCCCACGCGGCTGGACGACGTGCTCACCGAGATGCGCGCGCTGGCCGGACGGGAGCTGGAGTACGCGCCCGGATACCGGCTCGGCGACGCCGGCCGTTCCCCCGAACTGGAGGAGGAGGCGCGGGCCGTCGCGGCGCGCGCCACGACCACGGTCGTCTGCCTCGGGCTGCCGGCGGAGGACGAGGGAGAGGGATACGACCGTACACATCTGGAGCTTCCGGACAATCAGCGCGCGCTGCTCGACGTCGTGGCCGCCACCGGGACGCGGGTGGTCGTCGTGCTGTCCAACGGCGGCGTCGTCCGGGTGGCGGACTGGGATGGGGCGGCCTCCGCCGTACTGGAAGGATGGTTGCTCGGACAGGCGGGCGGCGGCGCGATCGCCGACATCCTTTACGGCGAGGTCAACCCGTCCGGGCGCCTGGCCGAAACCATCCCGCTGCGGCTGGAGGACACCGCCTCCTACCTCGACTTCCCCGGCGAACTCGGCACCGTCCGCTACACCGAGGGCGTCTTCGTCGGCTACCGCTACCACGACGCGCTCGACGCGGCGGTCAGCTACCCGTTCGGGCACGGCCTGTCTTATACCGAGTTCGGGTACTCCGACCTCGATGTCCACACCCGCGGCTCCGGCGAGGAACTCGTCGTCCGCGTCAGCGTCCGCATCACCAACCTCGGCGACCGGGCCGGCCAGGAGGTCGCGCAGGTCTACGTCGCCGCCCCCAGCAACGACGTCCGCCGCCCCGCCCGCGAACTGCGCGCCTTCCGAAAAGTCACCCTCGAACCCGGTGCCAGCACAACCGTGCGCTTCTATCTCGCTTTTCGGGACTTCGCCTACTTTCATCCGGTACGGCGGCGCTGGACCATCGACCCGGGCACCGCCACCATCCACGTCGGCGCTTCGTCCCGGGATCTGCGGGTGGCGGCGACCCTTGTGCTGGAGGGCAGCAAGCGGCCCGTGCCGGCGGCCATCACGCCGGATTCGTCCTTGGCTGATTGGCTGGCGGCGCCGGGTGGGCTGGATGTGTTGCAGCGGGAGATGCGACCGCCTGCCGAGACTGGGCAGTCGCATTCGCGGTTTCTTACCGAGCCTGCTTTGCGGATGGCGGGGTCGGTGCCTGTACGGCGGCTTGCCCGGTTTCCTGGGGCTTACTTGGATCCGGAGCGGTTGGACAAACTGGCTGATGAGGTGAACGAGCGGGCGGGCTGGTGAAGCCATTCTCCCGGTGATGCGTTCACCCCCACAGTCACACGCACCGTGAGACCCCCACCCCCACAGCCGCACACACCGTGAGACCCCCACCCCCACAGCCGCACACACCGTGAAACCCCCACCCCCACGGCCGCACGCGCTGCCCCAGTGACCGCTCGCCGTTCGAGGCCGCTGCCCCTGTGCGGCTCGATCGGCGAGTCGATGCCCACGAGGCCGCACGCTCTCTGAGGATGCCGTCCCGAGGGCCGCTTTGATTGGCGAGACCGCTCCTTCCAAGACCGTCGTCCCGAGTCCGCTCCTCCCGAGTCCGCTCCTCCCGGAGCCGCTCCTCCCGGGGCCGCTCGTTCGGCGCGGCCACTGCGCGCGAGGCTGCTCGTTCCTCGGCCAGCCTTGAGGTGCGCCTACCGACCGCCAGGTCGCTACTGGGCGGAGCGGAGCAGGGAGAGATCGCTGCCCGCATGCCACACTCCCCGCGCATACCGCAATCCGCGCGCGAGCCGCACTCCCCGCATGGCGCTCTTCTCGTGAGCTGAGGCGGCGGATTGGGTCCGTCCGGACGGGGCGGCCGGTGCTCTGAAAGGTGGCCCGACCGGCACGTCCGGAACCGGGTGACCAGGGCCGGGCGGTGAGGGAGCCGGTCGTGCACGTACCTGTCGGGGATTACCCGGTGATGGAGTCCAGATAGGCGTCAAGGGCCCCAAGCAGGTCGAAGTCAGACTCAATAAGCCACTGGATCTGCAAACCATCCAGCACAGCGATCAGCAACGGCCCGTTCACCGGCCGGGTGATCTCCCCATTGGCGCGGGCCTTGGCCAGCGTGGCCGAGAACAGCTCCCGACTCGTCCGGTACCGCTTGACGAAGAAGTCATGCGCGGGATGCCCAGGGTCGGTGGCCTCAGCCGAAAGCGTCACAAACAGCCGCATAACCCCGGGATCAGCCATGTTCCGCACCATCAGCTCGCGAACAGCCAGCCGAAAGCTCCCCAGCTCAGCCCAAGTCTGCTCGAACCAGGGAACGTCCATGTCGGTCCGCTGCTGAAGCACCTCAGCCAGCAGATCCTCCTTGGACGGAAAGTAGTGCAACACCCCGGCCAGCGTCAGCCCGACCTCCGCCGCCACATCCCGCATCGACGCGCCCCGGTAGCCACGGACACTGAAGAGCTCTCGGGCCGCCTGAAGGATCTGCATCCTCCGCGCGATCCCCACGGCGTACGGTCGTTTCGACGGCATACCCGCCACCCTAACAAATCAACCAACCGATAGGTCGTTTTTCCACCCCAGCTCAACCACACCCACCACACACCCAGCCTCCCCGGCCTCCAACCACCCAGCCACCAGAACCCCACACCCCCGATCCACCAGAACCCCACACCCCCGTTCCACATGACGCCCAACCCGCATCACCATCACAGCCGCACAGCCGCACAGCCGCACAGCCGCACAGCCGCACAGCCGCAGCGACAGTGTGAACTACGCGGACCCGCCAGCCTCATGGACCCGTCAGAAACGCAGGCGCCAGGGGGCGCAGGTGCCAGGGGGCTCAAAGGCCTGTGGGACGCAGGACTCTAGGACGCGCACCCTCCGCACGGGAGCTCCTCACCCAGGGCAAGGCCTATCGCGTGATGCTGTCCAGGTAGGCGTCCAGGGCGGTCAGAAGGTCGAAGTCCGGCTCCAGCAACCACTGCACCTGCAACCCATCCAGAACGGCGATCAGCAACGGCCCGCTCGCGCCCTCCACCACTTCACCCCGCTCCTGAGCCTTGGCCAGCGTGGCCGAGAACAGCTCACGACTCGTCCGGTACCGCTTGGCGAAGAAGTCGTGCGCCGGATGCTGGGCATCAGCCGCCTCGGCCGACAACGTGACGAACAACCGCATGACCCCGGCCCGCCCCATATTCCGAACCTGAAGCTCCCGTACGGCCAGCCGAAAGCTCCCCAGCTCAGCCCACTTCTCCTCGAACCACGGGATGTCGATGTCATCGCGCTGCTGAAGCACCTCGGCCAGCAGATCCTCCTTGGACGGAAAGTAGTGCAACACCCCCGCCAGGCTGAGCCCCACGCGCGCGGCCACGTCGCGCATGGACCCACCGCGATAGCCCCTGACGCTGAACACCTCACGTGCGGCCTCGAGAATCTGCTCCCTGCGAGCCACCCCGACGGCGTAGCGCCTCTTGGCTACCATGCAACAAACCTTACCAAAAATTACCAATCAGTCGGTAGGTTTTCCGTCTCTGGGGTCCTGCTGTTCTCCGGGGTCCTGCTGTTCTCCGGGGTCCTGCTGTTCTCCGGGGTCCTGCTGTTCTCCGGGGTCCTGCTGTTCTCCGGGGTCCTGCTGTTCCGTGCTCGGCCGTGACACGGTCCGCGCGCGCATCGCAGTGTTACCAAGCAGTCGGTAGCTTTCTCCGCGCCTCCCACTCCGTACGCCGCAGGCCGTCCCCTCGGCCGGACGGCGCCGGGAGAGGGTCAGGGCTGGGTGAGGAGGAGTTTGCGGTCGGCCAGTTCGGCGGCGGCGCGGGAGGCTATCTCTCGGGTGATCGGGTACGCGGCGAAGGCCAGGGCGCCAACTATGCCTATGGCAGCCGGTATCAGGCTTTGGGCGTACAGGATGCCCTGGATCGCTTCGGGGCCCTGGGCGACGCCGCCGCTGCGGTAGCCGGTGGCGGCCAGGGTGTACGCGAGGAGGCCGCCGCCCACGCCGCTGCCCGCCTTGGTGGCGAACGAGGTCATGGCGGCGAGGGAGGCTTCGGTGCGGAAGCCGTACTGCCACTCGGTGTAGTCGGCGAGTTCGGCGAGCAGGACCAGGCCCAGCGCCACGGCGCCGCCGAAACCGAAGCCCGTCAGCGCGAAGCAGGCGAGCACGGGCAGCGGCGTCGGCGGGACGGCCATCAGCAGGGCGAGGCCGGCGATGGAGACGGCGAGGCTGAGGAGGTACCAGGGTTTGGCGCCGTTCCGTCTGGCCATGATGGGGACCACGATCGCACCGATGACCATGGGGATGGCCATGACCAGGGCTGCGGCGGAGAGGTAGGCCTGGTCGCCGATGTAGTAGAGGAAGAAGTACGGCATGGCGGCGGTGAGGGAGCCGCTGGCCGCCTGTACTGCGACTTTGGAGGTGAGCAGGATCGGGACGGCGCGGTGGGCGAAGAAGACGCGGCGTACGTCGGACAGGCGGTAGCGCTCCGGCGACAACGGCTTGACGCGCTCGCGCACGCGCACCGCCATGAGGGTCACCAGGACGCAGCCGACCAGGGCGATCATGCTGACGTACGTGAGCCAGCCTCCCGTTCCGCCGCCCAACGCCTGGACGATGGGGAGCGTGGCGCCGGTGCTCAGCGCCGCCGCCAGCAGGCCGGTGAGGCCGACGATGCTCGCGAGCTGACTTCTGGTACGCGCGTCGCCGGCCACCACGGGCAGCAACGACGTCACCGGGATCTGGAACAGATCGAGCAGCAGGCCCCACAGCAGGTAGGTGATCCAGGCGGCGAGCAGAGCGTTCGGGAACCAGGCGGGGGCGGCGAAGAGCGCCACCAGGCAGACGGCGCAGAGGATGCCGCCGATGAGCACGTAGAGGCGGAACCGCCCCCACCGAGTGACTGGTAGGTGGTCGACGAGGTAGCCCATGATCGGGTCGCTCGCGCCGTCCACGATCCGGGCCACCAGCATCAGCGTGCCCACGGCCGCGGCGCCGATGCCGACCACGTCGGTGAGGTACAGCAGGAGGAAACCGGAGGCCGCGCCCATCAGCGCGCCGCCCGCCACGCCACCGAAGAAGGCGAGCTTTTCCACCAGTCCGGGCCGGTCTTCCATGCGCCCTCCAAAAACCTACCAACTGATTGGTAGCAGACAGGCTAGGTGAGCAATGTCATTCCGGTCAACGCCCCAAAACCACGCGTTCTCAACACAACCTGAGCCCGCCTCGTGCGAAGCCCCTGCGGGTTGGGCCCCTACTTGGCGATGTCTGTGCCGTTGGCTCGGGGCCATGGGGTGGTCCAGTGGTGGGTGCCGGACTGGATTTCGAAGGGGGGTGTGTTGGGGAGGGTGACCAGGGCTGTGGTGTTTGGGGGGACTGTGGCGTTGGTGGTCATCGTGTCCTTGGTCAGGGTCCACCTGAGTTCGGCTTTTCCGTAGGGGGTGCGGAGGGTGGCTTTCGCGCGGGTCAGGTTGGCGCCTGGTCTGGGGGTCAGGAGGATGCGGCGGTAGCCCGGCGCACCAGGGGCTATTCCGGCTACTACGCGGTGGAGCCAGTCGGCGACCGCACCGAACGCGTAGTGGTTGAACGAGGTCATCTCGCCCGGGTTGACGGTGCCGTCGGGCAGCATGCTGTCCCATCGTTCCCAGATCGTGGTGGCTCCCATCGTGACGGCGTACAACCAGGACGGGCATTCTCGCTGAAGCAGCAACCGGTACGCGGCCTCCACCTGCCCAGCCTCGGTCAGGGCGTCGCACACCTCCGGAGTTCCGAGGAAGCCCGTGGCGATGTGGTGACCGCCGTCGGCGAGTACTCGGGCCAGCCGTTCACCGGCGAACTCCCGCTGCTCCCGCGTAGGCAGCAGGTCGAAGCGCAGCGCGAGCGCGTAACCGGTGGCGGAGTCCCCCAGCACCGTTCCCTCCGGCGACACATAGGCGTCCGCGAAGGCCTGCCGGACTTGTGCGGACAAAGCGGTGTAGGGCCCGGCGTCCTCCCCAAGCACCTCCGCCGCCTGCGCCACGACTCTCGCGGAGTGCGCGAGGTAGGCGGTGGCGACAACCTCCTTGGATGTACGGCCGTCGCCCGGTTTGTCCGGCGGCGCGGCCGGGTCCAGCCAGTCGCCGAACTGGTATCCGGTATCCCAAAGCCTCCTGTCACCCGCCAACTCCGCCACATGCTCGACATAGCGTCGCATGCTGGGGAACTGCCGCTCCAGCAGCGCGGCGTCGCCGTACCGCTGATAAAGGGTCCAGGGGACCAGGACGGCGGCGTCGCCCCACCCGGCGGCGGCGATCACGGCGCGCTCCCCCAGCACGTTGGGGACCACGACGGGAACGGCTCCGCTCGGCGCCTGTTCGGCGGCCAGGTCGGCCAGCCACGAGGTGAGCATTCCGGCGCAGTCGTGCAGGAAGGCGGCGGCGGGGGTGAAGACCTGGAGGTCGCCGGTCCAGCCGAGGCGTTCGTCGCGCTGGGGGCAGTCGGTGGGCAGGTCGAGGAAGTTGCCGCGCATGCTCCACACGACGTTCTCGTGCAGGCGGTTGACCAGCGGGTCCGAACACTCGAAGTGGCCGGTGCGTTCCATGTCGGTGTGGCAGACGACGGCGCGGACGAGCGCCGGGTCCGCGGGGCCTTCTATGGAGGCGTAGCGGAAGCCGTGGAAGGTGAAGCGCGGTTCCCAGACCTCTTCGGCGTCGCCGCGCAGGATGTAGACGTCGGTGGCGGCGGCGGTGCGCAGCGGGCGGGTGGACAGTTCGCCGGCCTCCAGGACCTCCGCGTGGCGCAGGATCACGCGTTCGCCGGCCTGCCCGCGGGCGGTGATGCGCAGGCGGCCGACGAGGTTCTGGCCGAAGTCGAGGATGGTCTGTCCCGACGGGGAGGTCAGGATCTCTGTCGGGGTGAGTTCCTGGGTACGGCGCACCGGTGGGCCGGTGGGGGCCACCAATGTGGACAGGTCGTGGTCCAGCGGGTCCACGGGGCGCCAGTCGGCGGGTGACTGGAGGCGGGCGTCGTGGGTCTCGCCGTCGTAGATGCCGCTGGCCAGGAGGGGGCCGGGGGCGCACTGCCAGTCGGGGCCGGTGCCGTAGCGCTGGACGGTGCCGTCGGCGTAGGTGATCTCCAGCTGGGCCAGCAGCGCCAGGCGCTCACCGTAGACAGCGATGGTGCCGCCCTGGAAGCCCAGGCGGCCCCGGTACCAGCCCTCCGCGAGGATCGCGGCGAGCCTGTTGGGGCCGGGGCGCAGGAGCGTGGTGACGTCGTAGGTCTGGTAGCGCAGGCGGTGCTTGTAGCTGGTCCAGCCGGGCGTCATGACGTGGTCGCCGACCGTGACGCCGTTGAGCTCGAGTTCGTAGACGCCCAGCGCGGTGGCGTAGAGCCTGGCCGACGTTACGGCGGGCCGTACCGTGAACTCGCCACGCAGAAGGTGCTCCTCGCCCGGCGGCGCGACGAAGCGCGCGGACCAGTCGGCCGGGCCGAGCAGTCCGGCCTCGGCGACGGCGGGCGGGCTCCAGTCCGACCACGCGCCGTCCGCGTCGCGCACGCGGACGCTGACCGACACGCGCTCGCGGGCGGCCAGCGGCGCGAACGGCCACGGGACCAGCACCGACTCCCCCGACTCGACCAGGACGCGCTCGCCCCTGGCCGATACCTCGTAGGCGCTCTGGCGCCATCCCGGACTTTCGCTATTGACGATCCAGGAGAGTCTTGGATGGCTTTCGCCCAGGCCAAGGGGTTCGTCGAGGTGTTCGAAGCGGGGCGCCGCAATGTCCATGAGGCATGCTTACTTACAACTAAGTAAGTTGTCCATATGAAGAACCGCAAAGAGGAGATCGCGGCCGTGGCCGCCGAACTCTTCGCCCGCACCGGCTTCCGCGGCACCGGGATGACCGAGATCGCGCAGCGTGTCGGCATCACCGAGCCGGGGCTGCTCTACCACTTCCGCAACAAGGAGGGCCTGCTGCGCGCGGTCATCGAGTGGCGGGACGGCAGGAGCCTCGACTTCACCCGCGAGGCGGCGGCGCTCGGCGGGCTGGGCACGATCCGCGAGATGCCCGCCTTCGCCCGGCGCAACCGGGAGGAACGCGGGCTGACCAAGCTGTTCGCGGTGCTGGTGGCGGAGAATCTGGAGCCCGGTGCGCCAGCGCACGAGTACTTCCGCGAGCGCTACCGGGCGATGCGCGCCCTGGTGACCGGAGCGCTGCGGACGGGCCAGGAACGCGGCGAGATCCGGGCGGACCTCGACCCGGAGGGCAAGGCGGCGGAGATCATCGCCACGCTCGACGGCCTGGCCACCCAATGGCTGCTGGATCCCGAGCAGGTGGACCTGGTCGAACGCATCGAAGCGTACGCGCAGTCGCTCGAACACGACCTTCCGCGCTAGTCCCAGAGGGCGTGCACTTCCGCCCGGTTGTCCTCCACGACCGCCGAATCGGCGTCGAAGACCATCGTCGGCCGGGTCGAGGGGTTCCACGCGGGCCAGCCCGGCTCCCCGGTGGTGGCGAAGCGCACCCACGCCGCGTGCATCTCGTCGGCCAGGCCCTGCGGCGGGTTCTCCCCCACCATCCAGCGCGACTCGGGCATGGCCAGCGCGTCGAACACGAACGGGATCTCCATGGCGTGGGCCGCGCCGAGGTCCCGTTCGGGCGAGCGCCAGGCGAACTCGTACAGCCACGTGCGCCCGATCGGACGCCCCTCGGCCAGGCGGCGGTTGGCCAGCCGTACCAGACGGTCGGTGAGCACGAGCCCGAACACCTCGCCCGGCTTCGCCCCCGGATACAGCGCTTTGTAACCGCGCCATACCCGCCCCTTCACCCCCATCTTGAGCATCGCCAGGCGGGCCATCAGCGGCCCCATCCGGTCGACGCCGCCGGTCGGCACGAACCACAGCCGGTACTCCTCCGTGGTGTGCCCGATCAGCACCTCCACCTCGGGGTCGACGTTGTCCTCCGGCGGCCCGGCGACCAGTTCGCCGTCGATCACCGGCCCCAGCTGCGGCCCGCCGGCCAGGCCGCTCTTGCCCATGACCGCGGCCTGCGCGTCGAGCAGCCGCTCCTCGTCCACGTCGGCGAAGGCGGCGGCGGTGGCCGGCACGCCGAGGCGGCGGGCGATCTGGCCGGTCGCCTTACTGACGGCCGCGCGGTGTGCCGCGGCGGGCCCGCCGCTCTGGATGATCGCCCGGTTCAGCAAGCGCCGGGCCGCCGGTACGCCGAGCAGTACCCCCAGGTCGATCGCACCGGCCGACTCGCCGAAGACGGTGACGTTGTCCGGATCGCCGCCGAACGCCTCGATGTTCTCCCGCACCCACGTCAGCGCGGCGATCTGGTCGAGCAGCCCGCGATTGTCCGGAGCGTCCGGGAAACTGGCCCAGCCCTCGACTCCCAGGCGATAGTTGATCGCCACCATCACCACGCCGTCGCGGGCGAACGCGCTGCCGTCATACAGCGGGACCGCGTTGGAGCCGTTGCGGTTGGAACCACCATGGATCCACACCATGACCGGCCGCCGCCCGTCGAGGCCGGGCGTCCACAGGTTGAGGTTGAGACAGTCCTCGCCCGGGATGGCCACCTCGGCGAGGATCTCGTCCAGCGGCGGACGGTATCCGCGCCTGACCGCCGTCGGGCCGTTGGCGAGCGCGTCGCGCACGCCTTCCCACGGTGGTGGCGGCTCGGGCGCGCGGAAGCGCAGCTCACCAAAGGGAGGTGCGGCGTACGGCACGCCGCGGAAGACGGCGACGCCGTTCTCCAGCAGGCCGCGCAGCTTGCCCGGCCGGGTCTCGACGATGATCTCCATGGCGCCTGCCTTCAGCGATAAGGGCGGTGGCTCCATTTTCCTGGAATCTTGTTCTACCGGCACTGGGCCACAGACCCGGCTTTTCGGTCAGGGTTTGGGCGATGGCACAAGGCGGTGGCCGATCAGGGCGGCGTACAGTGCCGCCACGTCCCCTGGGCGCTCCAGCGATCTTCCGGTGAGGCGTTCGACCCTGGCCAGCCGGTTGCGTACCGTGTTGCGGTGGCAGTAGAGCCTGCGGGCCAGCTCTGAGGTGGACTCGCCGCTCTCCATCCACGCCGACAGCACCTCCAGCAGGGCCTCGGCGTCGGAACGGTCGAGCACGGGGCCGAGCACCGCGGCGGTGACCCGTTCCGCCAGGTCGGGGGCGGCCGCGACGAGCGCGCCGATCGGGCGGCTGTCCACGGTGGCCGCCTCCTTGCTGCCCGGCGGCAGACCCGCCCACACCAGCCTGGCCAGGCGGAAGGCGGCGGCGGTCTGCGGCAGCCGTTCGTAGGGGGCGCTGATCCCGATCCTGCCGCGCCCGGCCAGCGCCGCGCGCACCGTACCCGAGTCGGCCACGATGCCCACCTGGTCGTCCGCGCGCAGCCGCCAAGCGCCGACCAGCCCGATCGTGGACAACGGCACCGCCGGATCCGCCACCACGCACAGGTACGGCCCGCGCGCCGGCAGCCCGAGCGCGTGCGCACTGCCGCCCAGCACGCTCCAGTCGGTGACCCGGCCCTCGATCAGGGCGTCCAGCAGCACCTGGCGCTCACGCTCGTCCTGCCTGGCCAGCTCCAGCATGGCCTCGTGGTAGCTGTCGGTGACCGCCACGGAGTAGCCGTCGATGAGCGACCAGACCTCGGTCATCGAGGTGGCGAGCGTCTCCACCGGGTAGCCGGGGTCGGCCATGGCCCGCGCCACCAGGCTCTCCCACACCACCCGGAACCCGATGCGGTAGGCATGCAGCACCGCCCCCAGCGGCACCCCCTGCTCGGCCCTCCTTCGCGCGGTCTCCCTGGACACCACGGCCTTGACCTGGCGCTGTTCGGCCAGGTCGAGCAGGTGCTCGTCGAGGTTGCGCCGGTTGTACTCCCGCACCTCGGCCAGCCGCTCTTCCGGCATGGCCGCGTAGGTCTCGTCCTCGGCCACGATGGCGGCGAACATGCGGTCGGCGAGCCCCTGCACGTCCTCCCGCAGCTCGGCGGCCAGACGTGCGATCCGTGGGTCACCCATGTGCGGCAGCATAACCGCCACCCCTTGTGCCCTCGCACATGGCCGCAGGTCAGCACCACCACGCACCACACGTCAACGGCACGATGCACCGCGCACCGCAGGTCGACACCACCGTGCACCGCAGGACAACGCCGCGATGCGTCGCAGGGTCTGCGCCGCGAGGCTAGAGCGGGCCGGCTCTGCCATAGGGCAGCTCTGGGGGCAGCGCATTACGAGACAGCGTCACCGTGCACCCCACGTCACCGGCGCGACGCGCCTCGCCGTGGCGCATCGTCGCGGGCCGAGGCCGCGGGCCCGGGGGTCGCGGACCAGGGTCGCGGGCCCGGGGGTCGCGAACCATGGGCGCGGGTCAGCACGCGGGCCGGGTCGCGGGTCAGCGTCGCGGAGCCGCGCCGTGGCGCATCGTCGCGGGTCAGTGTTGCGGGGCGCTGGGGGTTAGTGGGTCATGGTGGTGGCTATTGAGGTCACGACGGTGGTGCGCCACACCCGTGACGAGGCCAGCATCCCGGTCAACGTGTGTGAGCCATGAACATGCCCAGGAAACTCGCGGAAGGTCACCGGCACCCCCGCCTCGGCCAGCCGTGCGGCATAGCGGCGGGCGTCGCCGGCCAGGGGGTCGCACTCGGCCGACAGGATCACCGCGGGCGGCAGTCCGGACAGGTCGGGGGCGTGCAGGGGTGAGGCGATCGGGTCGGTGGCGTCGTGCCCGGACAGGTAGGTGCCCACGCACCACTCCAGCTCCGACCGGGTCAGCACATGCCCTTCGGCGTAGGTCTCGACGGTGGGTGAGGACATGGTCAGGTCGAAGGCGGGGATCTCCATCACCTGGATCACCGGCATGGGCCCGCCCCGCTCCTTGGCCAGCAGTGACACGGCCGCGCTCAGGTTGCCGCCGGCGCTCTCGCCGCCCACGCCCACCCGCGCGGGGTCGAACCCGAGCCGCCCGGCCTGCTCGACGGTCCACTCGAACGCCCGGTAGCAGTCTTCGGCGGGAACGGGGAACGGAAACTCGGGCGCCAACCGGTAATCCACGTTGACCACCACGACTCCGGCGCCCGCGGCGATGGCGCGCGAGCGGCGGTCGCTGTCGTCGATGGTGCCCATCAGCCAGCCGCCGCCGTGGAAGAGCACCATGGCCCCGGCGTTCTCCTCGGCCGGACGGTACACGCGGACGGTGATCTCGCCGTCGGGGTCGGCGACCTTGATCCGCTCCTCGAAGACCGTCGCGATCTCTGGCTCCTCCTGCACGTAGTCGCCATAGGGGTTGACCCCTTCCGCCTTGCGTTCGGCGTTCATGCGGCGGCGGGCGACGGCGTCGTGGGGCGCCGGCGGCTGGGAGTGGATCATGGCGATCAGGGGGGCGATCTGCGGGTCGACGGGCATGTGAACTCCTCGGATCGGCATCGTTACCAAAAGCCTACCAATTGATAGGTAGTTTTTGTTAGCCTCGCCACACCCCATCCGAGGAGGTTCCGATGCCGAGATCTCGCGGGACGGCCTTGGCGGCCGCGGCCGTCGCCCTCGCAGTCGCGGGCACCGCATGTTCCGGCGGCGCTGCCGAACGCGCCGCCACGGCGGAGCGCATGCTCACCCTGGCCGTAGCGGCCGACGTCTCGTCCTGGGACCCAGCCGTCGGCGCCGGGGGCAACTCCCTGGGCTACCTGCAGGCTGTCTACTCGTCCCTGACCACGCTCAACGCCGACTTCTCCGTCTCACCCGGCGTCGCCACCACCTGGTCCTACGACCGGCCCAAGACCACGCTGACCATGACCATCCGCGACGGCGTGACCTTCTCCGACGGCACCCCGCTCGACGCCGCCGCGGTCAAGGCGAACCTGGACCGAGGATTGAGCACGCCGGGCGCCACCCAGTCGGCGCTGGCCGGCATCGCGAGCGTCGAGGCCACCGGCCCGACCGAGCTGATGGTCAAGCTCAAGAAGCCCGATCCGGGTCTGCTCTACCAGCTCTCCATGGTCCCCGGCATGATCGCCAGCCCCAAGGCCTTCGCCACGCTCAAGACGAACCCGGTGGGCAGCGGGCCGTACGTGCTGGACCTGAACGCCAGCACCCGAGGCACGTCCTACACCTTCACCCGCAACCCCAAGTACTCCCTGCCGGCCACGTTCGGCTTCGACAAGCTGGTGATGAAGGCGCTGCCCGACACCAACGCGATGGCCAACGCCGCGCTCAGCGGCCAGGTCGACGCCGGCGGCGTGCCCATGGCCAGCCTGCCGCAGGTTCAGGGCGCGGGCCTGGAGCACAGGAAGATGCCCGGCCTGATCATGGGCATGTGGATCGTCGACCGCGCGGGCAAGCTGGCTCCCCCGCTGGCCAAGCTCAAGGTACGGCAGGCCATCAACCACGGCCTCGACGCCGAGGGCATACTCAAGGCGGTCGACAAGGGCAACGGCGACCGGCGCACCCAGATGTTCGCCGCCGGCACGCCCGCCTACCTGGCCGCGCTCAACTCCCGTTACCCCTACGACCCGGACAAGGCCAAGCGGCTGCTGGCCGAGGCGGGCTACCCGGACGGCTTCGAGCTGACCCTGCCCAGCGAGAACACCTACGTGCCCGCGTTGTACCCGATCGTCGCCCAGCAGCTCGGCCAGATCGGCATCAAGGTGAAGTACAAGCCGGTCTCCAGCAACCTCATCACCCAGCAGTACCTGGCCGGCACGTACCCGGCCTTCATGTACACCTACACCGCCACCGAGAACTGGCTGGACGCCTCGCTGTTCCTGGCCAAGGGCGGGGTGTTCAACCCGTTCCACGTGGAGGACCCGGTGGTTGCCAAGCTCATGGACCGGATCGCGGTCGCGGAGGAGGCCGAGCGCGGCAAGCTGTTCCAGGAGCTGAACACCCATGTGGTGGAGCAGGCGTGGTTCGCCCCGCTGTACGCCGCCACCAACCTCATGGTCTGGAAGAAGGACAAGGTCAGGATCGACGCCGCCGCCGACCAGATCTTCGTCTTCCTGCGCGACTACCACCCGGTGGGCTGACGTGCTCAGGCTGCTGTCGCGGCGGCTGATCGCGGCGGGCGTCCTGCTCGTCGTCATCACCGCCCTCACCTCGTTGCTCACCACGCTGGTGCCCGACCCCACGCACAACCTGCTCGGCATGACGGCCACGCCCGAGCAGGTCGCCGCCAAGCGGGTGGAGCTCGGGCTGGACCGGCCGGTCAGCGTGCGGTACCTGGACTGGCTGGGCGGGGCCGTACAGGGGGATCTGGGGGTGTCGTGGTTCACCGGGCTGCCGGTGGTCGAGACGATCACCGCCCGGCTGCCCATCACGGTGTCGCTGGCGGTCATCGCGACGCTGGTCTCGGCGGTGACCGGGATCGCGTTCGGCATGGCGGCGGCGATCCGGCGCGGGTGGCTGGACCGGGCGCTGCAGGTCGCGGCGGCGCTCGGCTTCGCCGTACCGGGGATGTGGGTGGCTTTGCTGCTGGTCATCGTCTTCGCGGTGCAGTTGCGGTGGCTGCCGGCGACCGGGTACGTGGCGTTCGCGGAGAGCCCGGCCGACTGGGCGCGTTCGCTGCTGCTGCCGGTCGTGGCGATCGCCGCCGGGTCGGTGGCGGCGGTGGCCGCGCAGACCCGCAACGCGGTGGCCGCCGTGCTGAACCAGGACTACGTGCGCACGCTGCGCAGCCGGGGCCTGCCCCGGCGCCGGCTGTTGCTGCGCCACGTGCTGCGCAACGCCGCGCCGACCGCGCTGACCGTGGTCAGCCTGCAGTTCATCGGCCTGCTCGGCGGGGCCATCATCGTCGAGCAGATCTTCGCGATCAACGGGCTCGGCAGCCTGGCCGCCGCCGCCTCCAGCCGCTCCGACATCCCGGTCGTGCTGGGCGTGGTCGTGGTCGGCGTGCTCATCGTGCTCACCGTCAACCTGGTCGTCGACCTGCTGGTGAGCTGGCTCGACCCGAAGGTGCGCACCCCATGAGCCTTCTCCGCAGGCCCGCCGCGCTCGTGGCCGCCGTCGTGCTGCTGCTGGTCGTGGTCGCGGCGGTGGCCGGGGCGTGGCTGGCTCCCTACGGGCCTGACCAGGTCGATCTGCGGGCCGCGCTGGCCGGTCCCGGCCCGGGGCATCCGCTCGGCGGCGACGGCTCCGGCCGCGACGTGCTCAGCCGGCTGCTGCACGGCACCCGCGCCACCGTGTCGGGCGCGCTGCTGGCGGCCGGGGTGGCGCTGGTGATGGGCGTCGTGGCCGGGACGCTGGCCGGATACTTCGCTCGATGGGCGGACGCGGTGGCGAGCTGGTTGTTCAACCTGCTCATGGCGCTGCCGGCGTTCATCGTCGTGCTGGCCTTCGTCGCGGTGATGGGCCCGGACCTCGTCGGCACCATGGCGTTCGTCGGCTTTCTGGCCTCGCCGTCCATCTACCGGCTGGTCCGCGCCGCGACCATGCGGGTGCGCGGCGAGTTCTACATCGACGCCGCCCGCGTGTCCGGCCTGTCCGACCTGCGCGTGGTGCGCAGGCACGTGCTGCCGGTGGTCCGCTCGGCGATCATCGTGCAGGCGCCGTTGCTGTTCGGCGCGGCCCTGCTGCTCCAGGCCGGCATCGACTTCCTCGGCCTCGGCGAGCCCGGCGCGGCAAGCTGGGGCGCGATGCTCAACGACGCCGCCGCCAACGTCTTCCGCGCCCCGTGGCTGTCGATCTGGCCCGGTCTCGCGATCGCCGCGACCGTGCTCGCGGTGACGGTCCTCGGCAACGCCGTACGCGACGCGCTTGAGGACACCCCGATCCAGGCGGCGGGCCGCGCCCCCTCTACCCGCGGGCCTGCCGCCTCCCCCGCCCCGGCCCCCGCCGACGGCGCACTCCTCGCCGTCTCCGGTCTCACGGTCACGCACCGTACGGCCGGCGGCGAGGTCACCGTCGTCGACGGCGTCGACCTCCAGGTACGGCCGGGCGAGGTCGTCGGCCTGGTCGGCGAGTCCGGCTCGGGCAAGACCCAGACCGTCCTGGCAGCCCTCGGCCTGCTGCCGCCGAGCGGCCGGGTGGCCGCCGGATCGGTCCGCTTCGCCGGGGCCGAGCTGACCGAAATGACCGAACGCGAGCTGAACCGCGTCCGCGGCCCCCGCATCGGCTACGTCTCCCAGGAGCCGATGTCCAACCTCGACCCGAGCTTCCGCGTCGGCAGCCAGCTCGTCGAGCCACTGCGCGCGCACCTCGGCCTGTCGAGGCGGGCGGCCCGCCGCCGGGCGCTCGAACTGCTGGCCAGGGTCGGAATCGCCGAGCCCGAGCGCATCTACCGCGCCTACCCGCACGAGATCTCCGGCGGCACCGCCCAGCGCGTGCTCATCGCCGGAGCCATCTCGTGCGACCCCGAGCTGCTGGTGGCCGACGAGCCCACCACGGCGCTGGACGTCACCGTGCAGGCCGAGGTGCTCGACCTGCTGCGCTCCTTGCAGAGCGAACGCGACATGGCGGTGCTGCTGG
This sequence comes from Nonomuraea endophytica, assembly GCF_014203235.1. Classification (GTDB taxonomy): domain Bacteria; phylum Actinomycetota; class Actinomycetes; order Streptosporangiales; family Streptosporangiaceae; genus Nonomuraea; species Nonomuraea endophytica. The sequence continues at coordinate 511,574 of NZ_JACHIN010000002.1, forward strand.
TGACCCACGACCTGGGTGTGGTGGCGGACATGTGCGACCGGGTGACGGTGATGCGCGACGGCCGCCTGGTGGAGAGCGCGCCCACGCGGACGCTGTTCGCCCAGCCGGCGCAGCCGTACACGAAGGATCTGCTGGCGGCCAACCCGCACAACGCCGCGCGGCGCGAGCGGAGTGCGGCGGTCGGGCCGCCGCTGCTGGAGATCGACCGGCTGCGGGTGGACTACCCGCAGCGTGGCCTGGGGCGCCCGCCGGTGCGGGTGCTCAAGGAGGTCAGCCTGACCGTCGGCGAGGGCGAGACGCTCGGGCTGGTCGGGGAGTCCGGCTCGGGCAAGACGACGCTCGGCCGCGCCGTGCTCGGCCTCGCGCCGATCGTCGGCGGCTCCATCCGGTACGGCGGGCAGCCCCTACCCGGCCGCCGGGCCCGAGCCCGCCAGATCCAGGCGGTGTTCCAGGACCCGTTCAGCTCACTCAACCCGGCCATGAGCATCCACGACATCCTGGTCGAGCCGCTGCTCGCGCACGGCATGGCCGACCGGGCCGAGGCCGACCGGCGCATCGCCCTGCTGCTCGACCGGGTCGAACTGCCGGCCGGCACCGGCGCCCGGCGCGCCCGCGAGCTGTCCGGCGGGCAACGCCAGCGGGTGGCCATCGCCCGCGCGCTCGCCCTCGGCCCGCGCCTGATCATCTGCGACGAGCCCGTCTCCGCGCTCGACGTCTCGACCCAGGCGCAGGTGCTCGCCCTGCTCACCGAGATCCAGCGCGACACCGGGGTGAGCTACCTGTTCATCTCGCACGACCTGGCGGTGGTGCGCAACGTCAGCGACCGGGTCGCGGTCATGTCGGGCGGCGTGCTGGTCGAGACCGGCGACGCCGAGCAGGTGACCACCGAGCCGCGCGACCCGTATACGCGGCGGCTGCTGCTGTCGGCGCTGGTGCCGGACCCGGACCCGGACCGGCAGGCGGCCCGGCGCGCGGCCCGGCTCGGGCTGGCCGCGAAGGAGCAGGCGTGATCGACAGGGAGCGGCTGGTGCGGCGGCACTCGGTGGTGATCACGTCCTGGCATCCCTCGTGCACGCTCAGCCTGGGCAACGGCGACTTCGCGGTCAACGTGGACGTGACCGGGCTGCAGACGTACCCGGAGGCGCACGAGCTGCCGCCTCGGCACATGCCTGCGGTCTTCGACGCTGACGACTTTCCGGTGCCGTTGCGGATCCAGTCGAGCTGGGGGTGGTACTCCACCGACCCCGGCGTGCCGTACACGCTGGATGAGGCGGCGACGGGCTATTCCACCCGCACCCGCACGGTGCGCTACCCCGACCGGATGCGGATCGGGGCGGACGGCGTGGCCTCGGCCGACGCGGGCGGCTGGCTCTACGCCAATCCGCGTCGGCTCGATCTGGGGCGGATCGGGCTGCGGTTCGACCCGGCGCTGGAGCTGACCGGGACCCGCGTGGAGCTCGACCTGTGGACGGGCAGCGTGCGCTCGGCCTTCCTGCTCGGCGGGCAGCCGGTCGAGGTGCGGACCGTGGTCCATCCCGAGCTGGACGTGGTCGCCACGCTGGTGCGCTCGCCGCTGCTGGCGGCCGGTGCGCTGGGCGTCGCGATCACCTTTCCCGGTCAGCGCGACCCGCTCTCCCCGGGTGAACGGCTGGCGCAGGCCACCCGCTACGGGCCGGAGGGGATCGCGCGCGAGGTCGGCGACGCGCGCTACCACGTGCGCGTGCGGACCGACGGGCGCTGGGGGCCCGGCCCGGTGATCGGCACGGACGCCGATGCGCTGAGGCTGAGCGCCGCCTTCTCCCCCGGGCCGCCGGACGAGCCGCCCGCCTTCGACGCGGTGGCGGAGGCGGCGGCCGGATACTGGCGGGCGTACTGGACGTCCGGCGCGGCGGTCAGCTTCGAGGGCAGCACCGATCCGCGCGCGGGCGAGCTGGAGCGGCGCGTGGTGCTCTCGCAGTACCTGACCGCCGTGCACTGCTCGGGGTCGGCGCCGCCGCAGGAGTCGGGGCTCGTGCACAACTCCTGGGGCGGCAAGTTCCATCTGGAGATGCACTGGTGGCACGCCGCCCACTTCGTCCTGTGGGGACGGCCTGAGCTGCTCGAACGCGGCCTCGGCTGGTACCGCGAGATCCTGGGTGCCGCCCGGCGCACCGCCGCTGAGCAGGGGTACGCGGGCGCGCGCTGGCCCAAGCAGGTCGGCCCGGACGGCCGCGAGGCGCCCAGCCCGATCGGCGCCTTCCTCATCTGGCAGCAGCCGCACCCGATCCACTACGCCGAACTGCTCCGGCACAACGGCGTGCCCGGCGCCCTGGAGCGCTACGCCGACCTGGTCTTCACCACCGCCGACTTCATGGCCTCCTACGCCGAGCCGGACGAGGACGGCGTTCACCACCTCGGGCCGCCGCTGGTCCCGGCGCAGGAGACGTACTTCCCCGGCCGGGCCCACACCGCCGACCCCACCTTCGAGCTGGCCTACTGGCACTGGGGCCTGCGGGTCGCGCAGGAGTGGCGCGAGCGGCTCGGCCTGGAGCGGGAGCCCGGGTGGGACGCGGTGCTGCGCGGGCTGGCCAGGCCACTCGTGCGCGACGGCGTGTACGCGGCGGTCGCCACCGAGCCCTACACGCTGCCCGACGACCACCCGTCGATGCTCATGGCACTCGGCTTCCTGCCCGCAACCCCGCTGATCGATCCCGAGGTCATGTCGGCCACGTACGACCACGTGCTGCGTACCTGGGATCTGGGGAGCACGTGGGGGTGGGACTACCCGGTGCTGGCCATGTGCGCCACCCGGCTCGGCCGTCCCGGCGACGCGGTCGACGCGCTGCTCATGGACACCTTCAAGAACCACTACCTGCCCACCGGGCACGTGCCGCAGTTCCCCGGCGGGCTGTCGGTCTACCTGCCGGCCAACGGCGGGCTGCTGGCGGCCGTGGCGCTCATGGCCGGCCGGTTCCCGGAGGGGTGGCGGGTGTCGCACGAAGGTCTGGGGACGTTCCCGCCGTGACCGCGCGCCGGTCGAGCGCCTGGGCCCATTTGACCGCGACGGCCGCGACCTGGATCAGCTCGGTGCGCAGCGCCTCGGGGTCGGACTCGGCGAACGCCTCCAGCACCTCCTCGGCCAGGATGTGCCGCCAGGTCAGCGTGCCGTCGTCGAACGCGGCCGAGGTCTCGCGCTTGGCCGCGTCTGCGGCGGGCGTACGGGATGGGGAGGTTCCGTCGGGAATGTCCTGGATGCCCCAGCGCACGTCCTGGGCGCGCCGCTCGCCGGCGATCTCGTCCAGGACACGCTCCAGCGAGCCGGGCAGGCCGTAGTCTCCGTCGTTCACAGCGTCTCCAGCACACGGAAGCGTTCGGTCACCACGAGCGTGTCGTCGTCGATCACGGGCGCGCGGCCCAGGTGGGCCACGTGCTCGGGGCTGAGCCAGAAGCACTCGTGACCGGCCCGCCACTCCGCGACCCCGGCGTAGTCCTCGCCCTCGTCGTGGGCGAACCGATCGTCGATCTCCCGGATCGGCACCACCTTCACCTCGGTGGTCTCCAGCAGCGCCACCCGCCGCCCGGCCGAATCGACCAGCGCGTCCCAGGACCCCGCCACCGGCAGGGGCTCGTCCTCATGCTCGTAGTCGGCCAGCAGCGAACTCGTCGCGGTCTTGCGCCCGGCCAGAATCGCCGCGACCAGCGTGTCCCGCAGCGGCCCCGGATAGGCGAACTCCGCCTCCCCCACCTCCCCGAACGGAAAACACGCCCGCCGCCGCCACCGCTCGCCGTCGAAGACCTCCAGCGTCACGCCGCTGGCCCGCATCCGCACCGGCAGCCCGCTCACCCCGCGCTCGATCGCGTCCGCGCCCTCGTCGTCCATCCCCTGCCCGACCGTGAGGTGCGGCGTGATCTCCCCATATTTCCCCCGGTACGGCTGCGCCTGCGGCCACCGCGCCACCACGGCCTCGGTCAGCTTCCTGACCGGCTCCGCAGGCTCGGGAGCCAGATAGACCACGCCGGGAAACCGCCCGAACCGCTCGAAGACCAGGTCAAAACGCTCACAGGAGGCGAACAGCTCGCGCAACGCGCCCTCGTCTACCCGGTCGGCGTCGAGGAACGGGTAGAGCACGGTCACGTGGGCGGGCACCCCGTAGGCGATCGACGGGTCATAACGCTGCCGCCACGGCCCCACGACCTGCTCGGCGGCGGGCACGTTGACCGTCAGCGCGGTCTCGCCTCGGGTGAACATGGCCGGAAGTATCCCACGGGCCCGATGTCCGAGCCGTGACCCGCCCGCCGAGGCCACAACCCCCAACCGACCCACGCCACCCCGCCCAGGCAACCCCTTCACCCCTCCCTTGGGACCGTCTCCGTCCATGCGGCCCAGTGGGCGGCACGCCGGGGTTCCTGCCGGATGTCCTGGGCTTCGGCGGGGATGCGGGTCTGGGACCGGCTCGGGTCAGGGGGTGAGGTGGAAGGCGGCGGTGGCTCGGACCACGCCGTTGACCATGATCTCCAGCGTGCGCGGCCCCGGCGGCTCCACCCGCGTGGTCACCGGCCGGAACGAGTGGGACTTGGTCACCGAGAAAGCCTCCCCCGCCACCCCGGCCACCCGCTCGCCCAGATGGAACACCCGCCGCGACCCCTCCCGGCACACCGCATAACGCAACACCACGGGCCCGGGCTCAGAAGCCGTCACCACCACCGTGAACGGCAGCTTCTCCCCCACCGCCACCCGCCCGGCCGAAAGCGTCAGCGACTCCACCGCGCCCCCGCCCGCCCGCGCCCCGACCAGCCCCAGCGCCTCGGGATGCCCTTCACGCAACAACCCCCGTACGGCATGCCGCACCACCTTCTCCACATGCGACCCGCCCGAAGCCCGCCACCCGGCCAGCAACGCGATCGCCGCCTCCGGATGCCCCTTGGTGAAGTCGTTGACGTGGTTGGCCACGGACCGGCGCACGTACTCGCTCGGGTCGTCGCGCAGCCGGTTGAGGATCGGCAGCGTCGGCCCCGGCTCCATCAGCCAGCTCACCCGGGTGGCCCAGGGCAGTCTCGGCCGGGTGCCCTCGGAGGCCAGGCGGCGCAGGTGCTCGTCGGCCGAGCCCGCCCAGCCGTACATGATCTCCAGGGCGGCCTGCCCGTGACGCTCCAGGAAGGGCCGCACGGCGAACTCGGCCGTGGCGTGCGGCGTGATCGCGGCCAGCGTCTCCATCGCGACGTCGAGGTCGCCGAGCCCGTGGAGCGCGACGTAGTCGGTGGCGGGCCAGCCGCTCCACATGTCGAACTTGGGCGCGCCGGCCCGCAGGGCGGCGGCCACGGCGGGGAACGGCAGGCCGGCGACCAGGCCGAGCGTCCTGGCGACGTGCCGCACGCGGTCCTTGAGCTCCAGCGGGCCGAGGCCGGAGACGGCCTCGTGGACGAACCGCTCGCGCGCGAAGGCGGGCAGCGACGCGGCGAGACCGTCGGCGAGAACCCCGACGGAGGCGGCGTTGACGAGCTCTTTCAGGGGTTGGGCCACAGTTCCACACCGTGCCACATGGCACCGACAGTTCTGGCGCGCTCCTGCAGGAACTCCTGCTCGGCGGCGTTGTCGCTGAGCGCCAGCGCGGCCCGGTACGCCTCCACCGCCTCGGCGTCGCGGCCCAGCCGGTGCAGGAGTTCGGCCTTGGCCGCCGGCAAGTAGTGATACCCGGCCAGGCGGCCCTCGCGCTCCAGCTCCTCGATCGCCTCCAGGGCGGCGGCCGGACCCTCGACCATGGCCAGGGCCACCGCCTTGTTGAGCGCGACCACGGGTGACGGCCAGATCCGCAGCAGCTCGCCGTACAGGATGAGGATCTGCGGCCAGTCGGTCTCCTCGTAGCTGGACGCCTGGGCGTGCAGCGCGGCGATCGCGGCCTGCAGCGTGAAGCGGCCGGGCGGTCCCGCGGTGAGCGCGCCGACGATGAGCCGGTCGGCCTCGGCGATCAGCTCGCGGTCCCACAGCGTGCGGTCCTGCTCCTCCAGCCGCAGCAACCGTCCGGCCTCGTCGGTACGGGTGGCCCGCCGGGCCTGGTGCACCAGCAGGAGCGCCAGCAGCCCGGTGGCCTCCCGGTCGGCGGGCAGCAGCCGGACCAGCATGCGCGCCAGGTCGAGCGCGCGGCCGGTGAGCTCGTCGCGGACCAGGTCGCGGCCGGAGTGCGCGGTGTGGCCGGTCGAGTACAGCAGGTGGATCACGGTCAGCACCGCGTCCACGCGCGCGGGCAGATCCTCCGCGTACGGCACCGCGTAAGGGATGTGCGCCGCCGCGATCTTCTTCTTGGCCCTGGTGATCCGGGCCGCCATCGTCGGCTCGGAGACCAGGAAGGCCCCGGCGATGTCCGGCGTCGGCACCCCGCACACCAGCCGCAGCGTGAGCGCGACCCGCGCCTCGGGGGCCAGCGCGGGATGGCAGCAGGTGAAGATCAGCCGGAGCCGGTCGTCGGGCACGGCGCCGGTCTCCGGCGTCTCCTCCTCGACGCCGATCAGCAGCGGCAGCTTGGCGGCGAGGGTCCGCTCGCGCCGCATGGCGTTGAGCGCGGTGCGCCGGGCGACCGTGGTCAGCCACGCGCCGGGCCGTTCTGGCACGCCGTCCTTCACCCAGGTGCGCAGCGCCTGGACGTAGGCGTCCTGCACGGCCTCCTCGGCGGCGTCGAGGTCGCGGGTGACGCGCACCGTGGCGGCGAGCACGTAGGCCCACTCGCCCCGGTGCGCGTCCTCGACGGCCCGCTCGACCGAGCGGGCCGTGCTCAGCTCACCACCTCGAAGCCGATCAGCGGCCTGACCTCCACGCAGCCCTCGACGATCGGCGTCATCGCGGCCAGCGTCAGCGCGTGGTCGAGGTCGCGCGCCTCGATGACGAAGACGCCGCCGAGCGCCTCCTTGGTCTCGATGAACGGCCCGTCGGTCACCAGTCCGCCGCGGATGACCGTGGCGGTGCCCGGCTGGTCCAGGGCCAGTCCGGCGATGGTCCTGCCACCCTTCTCCGCGATCTTCCCGGGCAGGTCCATGTGGCCCTGCATGACCTCGGGCGGGAGGTTCTCGGGCGGCACGGCCTCGAAGATGAGCACCGCGTACTGGGGCATCACACCACCTCCTTGACCAGCCAGGCGTTCCAGTCCGCGCTGGAGTCGCCGCCCGCGAACAGGTGGTGGGCCACGCCGACCGGCCAGCCCCACACGTCGCGGCCGTAGAAACGGTACAGCGCGTCGCCGCTCGTGACCCCGAGGAAGGCGGGCGTGGCGTAGTCGACGACGCCGTCGATCGGGGTCAGGCCGGCGGGCGTCAGCCGTACCCGGTCACCGGCGGCGACCTCGTCCGGCAGGCCGAGCGCGGCGCGGACGGCGGCCAGGCTCACCTCGGCCTCGGCGGTGACGTAGTCGCAGCGGCGCCCGGCGAAGTGGCGCACGTACTGGCCGAGTGAGTGGTTGTAGAAGGCGGTGTGCTGGCGGCAGGCGTCGGCCTGGACGTCGTAGTCGTCGTCGGGCAGCACGCCGTTGTGGGTGTAGGTGAGGAGGGTCTTCGCGCCGCGCGGCTCCAGCACGAAGTCGAGCTGGTTGAAGCCGTCGAGGTCGGGGCCGCGGGTGGTGAAGTGGCGGTGCGGCTCCCAGACCGTCACGGTGCCGCCCGACGGTGTGAGTCCTGTCTCACTGCCGCCCACGCGCGGCTCGTAGTCGATCTTCCACAGCCAGCCGTCCGCGCGGACGGTGATGGCCTCCCAGACCTGCTCCGGCGAGCCGTCCAGCTCGCCCTGCCAGCGCACCTCTATCGCTCTGGACATGATCTGTCTCCTTCGTCGTCCGGTGCTTTACCCATCCGACAAACGAGGCGAGCGGAAATCGACAGCTGGTCACAAAGGATTGACTTTAGGCAAGGGTAGCCTAACCTTATGCCCGTGACAGGGAAGATCTCGCTGGCCGGAGCCGATCTCCGCCTCAGCTACCACGGCACGTGCGTGGTCGAAGAGGGCCGTATCGACCTCCGTCCCGGCCAGGTGACCGCCCTGGTCGGCCCGAACGGCAGCGGCAAGTCCACGCTGCTGCGCGCGCTGGCCAGGCTGCACCGTCCCGAAGCGGGCACGGTGACGTTCGGCGACGGCGGGTCCGCGCTGGACCTGTCGCCCCGCGACTTCGCCCGCCGGGTCACGCTGCTCGCGCAGAGCCGCCCCACCCCGAGCGGGGTGCAGGTCAGCGACGTGGTCGGCTATGGCCGCCACCCGTACCGGGGCCGCTGGAAGGCCGGCGACCCCGACGGCGCCGCCGCCGTCGACCGCGCGATGACGCTGACCGGCGTCGCCGCGATGGCCGGCCGCCCGGTGGACGAGCTGTCCGGCGGCGAGCTCCAGCGCGTGTGGCTGGCCACCTGCCTGGCGCAGGACACCGCCGTCCTGCTGCTGGACGAGCCCACCACCTTCCTCGACCTGCGCTATCAGGTCGAGTTGCTGGAGCTCGTCCGCGACCTGGCCGACGAGCACGACGTCGCCATCGGCATCGTGCTCCACGACCTCAACCAGGCGGCCGAGATCGCCGACCGCATCGTGCTGCTGCACGGCGGCAGGGTACGGGCCGACGGCCCGCCCACCGAGGTGCTCACCGAAGAGCTCCTCACCGACGCCTACGGCATCCGCATCGACGTCACGCAAGACCCCCAGACGGGCACGGTGCGCACCCGGCCGATCGGCCGGCACCTGCCCGTCGCGACCTGACAGGAAAGACATGCTCCCCCTGCGCACGGCCCTCGCGGCCCTGGCCGCGATCGCCGCTCTCAGCGCCTGCGGCACCACCGAGACCCCCGTCCCCGCCGCGTCCTCCACCCCCGGCGGTACGGCTTCCGCCACCGCCGCCCCGGTCACCGTGACCGACGCGCGGGGCAAGCCGATCACGCTCGAGCGCCCGGCCAGCAGGGTCGTCAGCCTCGAATGGGGCGAGACCGAGATGCTGGCCAGCCTCGGCGTGATGCCGGTCGGCGCCGCCGACACCAAGGGCTACGCCACCTGGGTGACCGCGGCCCCGCTCGACGCGTCGGTCAAGGACGTCGGCATGCGTACCGAGCCGAGCGTCGACTCCATCGCCGCCCTCCAGCCCGACCTCGTCGTGATGGAGACCGACGACGAGGGCCTGGTGGCCCAGGTGGAGAAGATCGCGCCGGTGCTGGTCTTCAAGGGCAGCGACGCGACGGGCAACTTCCAGCGCATGCGCGAGGAGTTCAAGCTGCTGGCCACCGCGGTCGGCAAGACGGCTGAGGCGGACAAGGCGCTGTCGGACTTCGACGCCGCCCTGGCCGACGGCAAGCAGAAGCTGGCCGCCGCCGGTGTCGCGGGCAAGCCGTTCGCGATGGCCGACGGGTGGAAGGAAGGCAGCACGATCTCCGTCCGCCTGTTCGGCAAGGGCGCGCTGGTTTCCGACGTGGCCGAGGGGCTCGGGCTCAAGAACGCCTGGAGCGGCAAGGTCGACAAGGTCTGGGGCCTCGGCAACACCGACGTCGAGGGCCTGACCGCGCTCAAGGACGCCGAGACCCGCTTCTTCTACAGCGCCTCCGACGGCGTCGACGTCTTCGCCGACGGCCTGGCCTCGAACGCCATCTGGAAGTCGCTGCCGTTCGTGAAGAAGCAGGGCGTCACCAAGCTGCCCGACGGCATCTGGACCTTCGGTGGCCCGGCATCGTGCAAGCAGTACGCGGAGGCGCTCGTCAAGGCCCTCACCGCTTGAGCACGCTCACGTCCGTCGAGGTCCCGATCACGCCGCTGCGGCGGGTCGGGACCGCGGGGGTCTTCCTCCTCGCGCTGGCGGCGCTCGCGGTGGTCTCGGCCGTGCACATCACCCAGGGCACCTCCTCGGTGGGCGCGATGGACGTGTTGTCCGGCATCTTCGGCGGCAGCGACGAGGCGGTCAGGGTGCTGCTGGCCTCCCGGCTGCCCCGGCTGCTGGCCGGGGTGGCGGTGGGCGTCGCGCTCGGGGCGGCCGGCTCGCTGCTGCAGTCGATCGCCCGCAACCCGATGGCCTCGCCGGACACGCTCGCCGTCAGCAACGGCGCCTACCTGACCGTCGCCACGGCGGCCGCGTTCGGCCTCTCGCTGCCGCTCGTGCTCTCCGGCGGCCTCGCCTTCTTCGGCGGGCTGGCCGCCGCGGCTCTGGTGCTGGCGTTGTCGGCGGGCGGGCGTACCGGCACCACCCGGCTCATCCTGGCCGGTTCGGCCACCGCGCTGGCGCTCGGCTCGCTGACCAACCTCGTCATGATCCTCTTCCAGGAGGGCACCACCGGCCTCTACGCCTGGGGCAGCGGCTCCCTGGTGCAGAGCGACCTGGGCGCGGTCACCCAGCTCGGCCCGGTGATCCTGGCCTGCCTGCTGGCCGCCATGGCCGCCGGTCCCAAGCTGGACATCCTCGGCCTGGGCGACGACACCGCCTCCGTGCTCGGCGTCAACGTGCGCAGGCTGCGCCTCGTGCTGACGTTGCTGGCCGTGGTGCTGGCGGCGGCGGCCGTGACGATCGCCGGTCCCATCGGCTTCGTGGGCCTCTGCGCGCCGGTGATCGTACGGCTGCTGCCCCGGTCGATCCCCGGGCTGCACCGGCACCGCTCGCTGCTGCCGCTGTCCGCGCTGGCCGGGGCGCTCATCGTGCTCGGCTCCGACATCCTGCTGCGGGCCGTGCTCGGCGCGCAGGCCGGGGTGGACGTGCCGCCCGGCGTGGTCACCACGCTGCTGGGCGCGGTGGTCATGATCTGGCTGGCCCGCCGCTACCGCGACGCCGGTCCCACCCGGCAGCCGCCCGCCGTGCGCACGGTCGCCGGGCGGTCCCGCGCCGGCTTCCTCATCGTCGTCGCGATCGGCCTCACGCTCCTGACCGGGGCCGCGGTGCTCGGCATGCTGGGCGGCGACACGTGGCTGCTCACCGGGGACGTGGCCAACTGGCTGCAGGGCCGTACCGGACGGGCGCTCACCTACGTGCTCGACCAGCGCTACCCGCGCGTGCTCGCCGCGCTGCTGGCCGGAGCGGCGCTCGCCGTGGCCGGCACCGCCGTGCAGGCGGTCTGCCGCAACCCGCTCGCCGAACCCGGCGTGCTCGGCGTGACCACGGGCGCGGGAGTGGGCGCGATCACGCTGCTGACGACCGTGCCGATGGCGGGCATCTGGGCGATGACGGGGGCGGCGGGCGCGGGCGCGCTGGTCGCGTTCGGCCTGGTCTACCTGCTGTCCTGGCGCGGCGGCCTGAACTCCGACCGGCTCGTCCTCATCGGCGTCGCCGTCCAGTCGGCCTGCACGGCGATGACCGTGATGATCATCGTCAAGTCCGACCCCTGGAACACCGCGAAGGCCCTGACCTGGCTGTCCGGCTCCACCTACGGCAGGCTGCCGATCCAGCTGATCCCGGTCGCGCTGGCGCTGGTGGTGTCCGTCCCGCTGATCGCGTGGCTCCGCCGCGACCTGGACCTCCTCGCGCTCAACGAGGACACGCCGCGCGTGCTCGGCGTCCCCCTTGAGCCGGTACGGCTGGCCGCCCTGGCCGCCTCCGTCGTGCTGACCGCCACGGCGGTGTCGGCCGTCGGCGTGGTCGGATTCGTCGGCCTGGTCGCCCCGCACGCCGCGCGGGCCCTGGTCGGCGCCAAGCACGCGCGGGTGCTCCCGGTGGCCGCGCTGCTGGGCGCGCTCCTGGTCAGCCTGGCCGACACCCTCGGCCGCACGGTCATCGCACCGGCCCAGGTCCCGGCCGGGCTGGTGACGGCGCTGATCGGCACGCCTTACTTCGTCTGGCTCCTTTGGCGCTCACGCGCCCGCTAGCGACTCATCCACTTGGCCGGTGAAGGGTGCCCGTTGCGGTGGTGCGTGTGTCCGACGTGAGAAGCGACCCCCACGATCGGCCCCCGCCCGCGTCGGCGGGTGGGGGTGGGGCGGCTGGGCCGTACCGTATGGGGGGGTTAACGCCCGCTGGGGGTCAGCGCCCGCCTGGGGTCAGCGCCCGCTTGGGGTCAGCGCCCGAAGCAGATCGTACGGCCGGCCAGCACCGCGTCGGGTTTGTAGGAGACCTGGTCGACCAGCGCGCCCGCGCCGTCGGTGAGGACCAGCGCGTCGCCCGCGTTGCCGAGCTGGAGCGCGCCGCTCAGCGTCACCTGGTGGACGTCGCCGCCGCCGAGCGTGCCGGAAAGGGCGTGGCGGCCGCCGGCGGCGTCGAGCAGCGCCCAGTCCTGCAGGTTGATCGGGCCGGGCGTCGCGTTGATCAGCGTGACGCGCTCGCGGCCGCCGTCGGGTCCCACCGGGTCGGGCAGCGCGGCCACGATGAGGACGTCGCCGATCGCCGCGGGCCTCGGGTGGACGGGCGCGCCGGGCGGGGCCGGGTCGGGGCTGATGATGAAGTCCTCGGGCCAGGCGGTGAGCTGGATCTCGTTCCCGGCGGCGCGTACGACGTCGTGCATGTTGCCGTATTCGCCCTTCTGCAGGAGGAAGAGCTGGTCGTCGCGGTTGACCGGGTCCTCGCGCAGCCACGCGTCGAAGCCGTCGAACGTGGTGCGGCCCGAGGCCAGATAGGGGACGAGCCGGCGGAAGAGCTTGGGCCAGATCACCGCCTGCTGCAGGGCGTGGAGGTCGGCGATCTTGGCGCTGCTGTCGGGGTCGCCGGTGGCTCGGGGCCAGATGCCCGCGTTGCCGTCGCGGGCGGCACGCGAAGCGGTGGCCAGGTGGTCGCGCAGGCTCGCGGGCAGGGTGGCGTAGAAGGCCGGGTAGGCCAGGCCGCTCTTGAGCAGGGCGGCGTTGACGGAACGGTCCACACCGGCCTCGTCAAGGAACACCGCCGAGCCGTCCGCGCCCCGGTGCTCGCCGGTGAAGGCGAAGGCGATCAGGCGGCCGTTGCCGTCGATGCCGTTCGACAGCACGTGGCCGCGGATCGTGTCCTGGTCGGCCGACTGGACCTTGTTCGGCAGGTCGGGGAAGTAGACCACGTTGGTGAAGCCGAGCAGGCGCAGCAGTTCGTCGCGGGCGGCGTTGGCTCCCTGCAGCTCCTGGTGGGTGTCGCCGAAGTGCGTCTCCAGGGCGTCGATCGCCTCCAGGCGGGTGGAGATGCCCCGGCCGTTGATCTTCGGGGGCGTTCCGCTGGGGCGGGGCAGGCCCTCGACCAGCGCGGGGGTGTCAGGCTTGAACTTGACCGTGTCGCCGTCCGGTTCCGGCCCTTGGCGGGGAAGGTCGGGGTAGCGGATGACGAACTCGCCTTTGAGCAGGGTGTAGCTCATGGTGCCCCCTCGACGGGACTGGGTGTCTGACGGGAACGTAACCCAGCTCCGGCCCCATGTCGCGACTTATGCGAGTGTCTCGATGAATGCTGTCAGCTGTTGGACATTCCGACATTCGTGCATGGGGATAACGGTGGCGTAGGAGGAGGCGATCGAGTCGCCGGTGTCCCACTGGGCCGTGGGCTCGGGGTTCAGCCAGTACGCGTGGCGGGCCCTGGCGGTCAGCGCCTTCAGCGTGTCCAGGGCCGGGGGCTGGTAGTTGCTGCGGGCGTCGCCGAGGATGAGCAGGGACGTCTTGGGGCCTACGGCGTCGCCGTACCTCTCCGCGAAGCCCTCGAAGGCGTGGCCGTAGTTGGTGCGCCCGAACCTGATCATGTCGGACTCGTTGGCCAGCGTGGTCATCGCCTCGACCACGTCCGCGCCGGGGACGAAGAACCTGGTGATCTCGTCCACCCGGTCCACGAAGCCGAACGCGCGTACCTTCGTGAACTGCTCCCTGAGCGCGTAGGTGAGCAACAGCGTGAAATGCGCGAACGACGAGACCGAGTCGCTGGTGTCGCACAACACGACCAGCTCGGGGCGGTGCGGCCGGGGCGGCTTGAACACCGTCGTCAGCGGCACCCCGCCGCTCTGCAGCGAGGCCCGGACCGTCCGCCGGAAGTCCAGGCGTCCCCGGCGGCCGCGCCGCTGCTTGATCGTGAGGCGCGCCGCCAGCCTGCGGGCCAGCGGATACACCTCCCTGCGCAGCCGTGCCAGGTCCGCCTTGGTGACGCGCAGGAAGTCGATCTGGTCGAGCGGCGGCTTGACGGTGGAGCGGGCGATGCGCTCGACGCCGGAGTCCTCGGCGATGCGCCGCCGGACGTCCGCCGCCACCGCGTCCTGAAATCTCGCGATATTGGCGTTCACCCGGTGCCGGGCCGTCTTCTCGGCGAGCCCGCCGCGTTCCTGACCGGCCAGGACCTCCTGGAGGATGCGCGCCATCAGCGTCTCCGGCGACAGAGCCCGCAGGACGCTGTAGCTGAACCAGTTCTGCCGCCCCGGTCCGGCTGCCTGGCGGCCGAACCGCTCGACCATCGCGCGGGCGAACTCCGCCATCTCCGCGTCGCCGGAGTCGATCAGCAGTTCGGCCAGCCGTTCACGAGGATCGCCGTCCTGATCAGCCGGGACGTGCAGCTCGCTGATCACCGGCGGGAACCACAGGTCGAACAGCACGTCGAACCCGGCCCGATACCCCGGCTTCTTGATCAGCGTGGTCGCGTACGCGGCCCGCAGCGCCTCCCGCTGCGACAGGTCGATCACCCGCAGCGCCCGCGCGGCGTCCAGCCCCTCGGCCAGCGACACCGGCATCCCCGCCTCGCGCAACGCGTTCACGAACCCGACATGCCTGTCGACCAGCGACATCAGAGCCCGAGCTCCTTGACCGCCCGCACATGGTCGGAGTTGTGCTTGAGCACCACCCCGAGCGTTGCGGAAACAGTCTCCTCGTCCAGTTCCTCCCGCCCAAGCGCCAGCAGCGTCCGCGCCCAGTCCACCGTCTCCGCCACCGACGGCGCCTTCTTCAGCTCCAGCGCCCTGAGCGTGGCCACGGTCCGCGCCAGCTGCTCAGCCAGATCCGCCCGAATCGAGGGAACCTGACTCAGCACGATGTCCCGCTCCCGCTCCGGCGTCGGATAGGCGATGTGCAGATAAAGACAGCGCCGCTTGAGCGCCTCGGACAGCTCACGCGTGGCGTTCGAGGTCAGCACCACGTACGGCCGGCGGACGGCGGCGATCGTCCCCAGCTCCGGAATCGTCACCTGAAAATCCGACAACAGCTCCAGCAGCAGACCCTCGACCTCGACATCCGCCTTGTCCATCTCATCAATGAGCAGGACAGTGGGCCCGCTGGCCCGGATCGCCTTGAGCAACGGCCGCTCCAGCAGGAACTCCTCGCCGAAGATGTCCTCATCGGTGCTGGTCGCCTGAATCCTGAGCAGTTGCTTCTTGTAGTTCCACTCGTAGAGCGCCCGGGCCTCGTCCAGCCCCTCGTAGCACTGCAACCTGATCAACGTCGCCCCGGTGGCCTCCGCCACCGCCTTGGCCAGCTGGGTCTTCCCCACCCCCGCCGGTCCTTCGGCGAGCAGCGGCTTGCCCAGGGCGGCGGCCAGGTAGACGGAGGTGGCTATGGAATCGTCGGAGAGGTAGCTGGCGGCGGCGAGCCGCGCGGACACATCGGCGGGCGAGTCGAACATAGCGCTCCTGTCGAGGCGGGTAGGCCGAACTTTATTCTAATAGGTGAGGCGGTCCGGTATCGATTCGCGCTTGGTGGGGAGGACCGGTATATTCCTCTCTGCAAGCGCCGCTAGCTCAGTTGGTTAGAGCAGCTGACTCTTAATCAGCGGGTCCGGGGTTCGAGTCCCTGGCGGCGCACCCCGATGAAACCCCAGCTCAGCGCGCTGAGCTGGGGTTTCTTGGTTCCCGGAAGATCTGCGCCGGATGCCGGTGGTGACGACCTGCTGTCGCATTTGGCAGAGCGTCGCGGCCACGTCACTACACGCGTTCTGCGGCTCGGGAGGTCACCACGCGTCTTGGGGCCTCTGGCATCACGCCCGTAGTCGATGAGAGGTCGACCGGCAGGGGCTCTCCCGCATGACGTCGCGGTGATCACGCAAGCCACCGTGACGGCGCAGCGTTGCCTCTATGGAGCCGCGGACGAATCGACAGGTGCGGACAGTCCATGGTTCATGCCGGTGGGAGCCATCGTTGCACCAGGTGGCGAGGGATGGTGGCGTCGACGTGCCACAACTGGCGGGCCGGGTCCCATCTGGCGCGCATCCCGGCGTCTCTGGCCAACTGCTTGAGTTCGTCCTTCTCCCGGCGGGACACATCGAGATAGAGGCGTCCGTCGGCCACGACGCCCGGGGCGATGTGGCCGTCATCCGGGTTCCGGGGGGCTGGGGGTGGCCAGGGGCGGGCGGGGCGTTCCATGCGGGCGCGGTCGACGATGTTCCGGACTCGCCGGCAGCAGGTCGGGTCGGTGATCCGCATCATCAGGTCGGTGGGGCCGACGTTCGCCAGGAGGTTGAGGGAACCGTGCCACAGCACGGTCTCGTCGAGGATGAGTACCTTCTCGTGCATGCGCTCGCGCAGGGTCACCTGGCATCCGGCGGCGCGAAGTTCGCCGACGAGGTCATCCCTGCGTGAATCCGGCGACTGGTCACGGGTATGGACGGTGACGCCGACGCCGGCCTGTACGCGGGGGGTGAGGTGACGCAGCCAGGTCCGGACGGGGGCCGGGTCGAGGAAGGCGCAGTAGACCTCGATGGATCGCTGGGCGCGGGCGATGTCCCAGGCGACGGCGCGTGGCACCTCGTCGGCGGGGAAGAACGCGGGCCGTGCCAGTTCTTCCTCGGGTAGCCCCGCCAGGTCGGCCGCGCTGCGGAATGGCACGAGATCGTCCACCGACAGCCGTTGGGCGTGCCGTTCCAGGTGATCGAGCATGCGGGCGGCTTCGCCGGCCGGGTTGAGTTTGGTGTGGAGGAACCCTGTGTCGGCCACCACGATGAGGTGGTCCTGGGCCCGGCTGAGGGCGACGTTGAGCAGGCGGCAGGTGGAGGAGGAGAGGCCGAGTCCCTCGTAGAAGAAGCCGGTCTTGCTTCCCCCGCCTGCGACGGTGTCGATGATGACGAGCGGGCGCTGGCTGCCCTGGAAGCGGTGGACGGTGTCGACCAGCCCGTCGTACTGCTGGCCGAAACGGTAGGTCAGGCTGGCTTGGAGCGCTTTCACCTGCGCCTTGTACGGGGCGATCACGGCCACCCGGCTCGTGGGCTGTTCGTCGGCGGACAGGTCCGTCCATTTGCGGGCAGGCAGGATCCGGTCATACTGCAGGCCGCGGATGAGTTCGTGGATGACCGCCTCGTGCACGGAGTTGGTGGTGTGCGCGCCGGCGCGGTACTCGGGGTTGGGCAGGCGGCGTGTGGTGGTGTCGATGAGGATGAGCGGCCCGCCCAGGAGCGGGGATTCGGGAAGGCGGCCGCTATCTCCCCGGCCGGTGCGGAGCGGTGAGTCCGGGTAGGCCACGGTGTTCACGATCTCGCAGATCGCCCGGCGCATCCGGTATTGCGTGTCCAGGCAGACCATGCGCGGATCGGCGCGCTGGGCCGTACCGGAGATGTCGACGAGCCCGGCGAGGCTGAACGGATCGCGGTCCATCCACAGCCGGGCGTGTTCCTGGTCGCCGGGCGAGGTGTTACGGTCCGACGAGGCCTTGGTGACCGCGGGCAGCTGGCGGAAGTCGCCGGCGAGAATGACCCGGCGGGTGGCGAGCCCGGCCGCGCACCATGCCGAGGGTGTATTGACCATCCCGGCCTCGTCGATGATGACGACGTCGATGGCATCCATGAGCTTGCGCGACTGCACCGCCTTGGCCACGGTGGTGCCCATGATCCGGCAGTTCGAGCGGA
Source organism: Nonomuraea endophytica (assembly GCF_014203235.1). Taxonomy (GTDB): domain Bacteria; phylum Actinomycetota; class Actinomycetes; order Streptosporangiales; family Streptosporangiaceae; genus Nonomuraea; species Nonomuraea endophytica. The sequence goes on from NZ_JACHIN010000002.1 coordinate 529,231, forward strand.
CCACGTCGGCGATCTTCCGGAGCTCCTTCTGGAGCTGCGACAGCTGAGGTTGCAACTGGTCGACGGCGCGTTGGATCGGGCCGTGGGGCGGGATCGTGCGCAGGCGTGTTCGCAGGGCGAGCACTTCGGTCCCGGTCCTGGCCGCCTCGGCCGCGTAGCGTTGCCGGGCGTCATGAGCGGTGCGAAGTTGCTGGTCGAGGGCGGTCAGCTCGTGCTGGCCCGTCCATCGCATCCGGCCCAGATGGTCAAGCTTGTCCTGTTTCCGCTTGGCGAAGAGACCAGAGGGTGTGCCGAGGTTGTGGATCTCGCGGTCGATGTCGCCGATCGCGGCCTGCCGTAGCCGGATCTGCTGCCGCAGGGTGCCGGCGTGGCGATCGGCCTCGTCACGCTGGGCGTGGAGGTTCGCGAGCCGGGTCTGCGCTTCCGCCGCCTCAGTGTGTACGGCGAGATCCCGGCGTGCCGCCTCCAGGCGCTCACGGATGTCGGTGATCTGCGTGGTGAGCGCGGTGGACAGTCGCTGGGTGACCTGGATCGGGTCGATCTTGTCGCCGAACGCGGCTGCCAGCGAGGCCAACTCGATCTCTCCGGCACGCTGCACGAGCCCCGCGTCGAAGCCTTCCTCGTCCGACAGCAGGGTGCAGATCCGTTCCAGCGCCTGATCGACGGCCACCTTCGTCGGCGCCACGAACAGCACCCGCGACCCCTGCCGATAGCAGCCTTCGGCGATACAGCCGACCACGTCGGTCTTTCCGGTGCCCGGAGGACCCCAGATGAAGGTCAGGTCGCTGCCCAGCGCCTGCTCGACCCCCCGTCGCTGCTGATCGTTGAGCGAACGCTCCCGGTATTCGCGGATGAAGCGCTCGGGGGTCGCGCAGCGATCGATGCGCGGGCGCCCCTGGCCGGTCAACCAGCCCGTGGCGGTCAGATTGACCGGGGAGTTGCTTCCGCCGGCCGACTCGAGCCTCTCGACGACGGCCTCCCACCCGGCCGTCTCGTCCTCGCGTATCTGCGCGTTGCCCGGCTGGCCGCCGAAGTCGGCCACGGTACGAACCCTGACCCTGCCATCCGGCATACGCTGGACCTCAGCGGGCGCCCAGGCACCGCGCGAGCTGGACAGGCGGATCAGCTGCCGCTCCCCCGCGAATCTGTCCTTCCACGCCTTGCAGGAAAACAGATATTCGTGTCGCTCTCCTTCCTTTCCGATCCCGCGTCCAGCCGACAGGGACAACTTCTCCCCATCACCGTCGCCACGCAGCTCTGCGGCGACCTCCAGACGTACGGCACGCAAAAGATCATCCACGGGGAACGGCTTGCGCTGCGGACCTGTCATCGTGCTCCCGGGGTGAGGAGATCAAGAGGGCCGTGCGGATCAGGACCTTACCCACGCCGCGCCCGGCGCGCACTCGACCACATGTTCAGGAGCCCGGCATGATTACCACGAATCGCCGCGCAGCCGACCGGCTCCCGCGCATCACCTGGCTCGCCGACCGTGCGGGCCTGCGGATCGAGGGCGAACTCGACCACTCCACGCTGTCCACCCTGAAGCGGGTGCTGGCCTCGATGGCGAGCGGTGCCGCCGCAGATGCGGCGCCTGTTCCAGCTCATCGGCTGGGATCGGGTGCCTGGCCTCCGGCTGCGGGCGCCGTACTCCGGCTGATCCCGTTCGAACGAAGAGGCCTCGGCCAAGGGTCAGGGGCAGAGCGGATCGGTGTGGGCGCCGTCGGGCACCAGCTTCTTGATCTCGTCGGACTCGGCATCCAGCTCTCCGTACACCCGGCACAGATGAGCCAGCTCCGCCTCCACCCCGGGCGAGGCGACCTCGACGCCTTGCGCCGCCATCGCGGCGAGCCGGTCGGCGGCGCTCTGCCCGCCTGAAGGGAGCAGCAGCCCGATCTGGTCGGCGGTGACCAGCGCGAAGGCGTCCTCACCGATCGGGAGCAGGGTCCGCCAGGCCATGGGCAGGCGGAGCTGTTGGGCACGCTCGCCACCGGGTATCGACCAGCGGGTGACCGGCTGCGCGTCGCTCAACTGGGCGGCGAAGGCCTGCACGTCCTTCAGCGACAGGCTGCTCGGCTGGGTCACCGGGAAGTCGAGCCAGGTGTTGTGGAGGATGGATCCGGTGGCGTCGAAGGCGGGCGAGCCGACCGATTCGGCGAGGCTCATGTCGTCCAGCCGGGCGATCTGCCGGCCGGTCCCGGTGTCCCAGACGAGGAAGGCGGGCTGCTTCTCACGTTCCTCGAATGCCGCCACCCGGCGTCCGTCCCCGCTCATCGTGATAATAGAGCTCGCCAGGCTCTCGTGCAGCATCGTGGTGGCGCCGCCGAAGGCGAGGCGAAGCAGGCGGTGGCCGGTCGCGTTCTGCTTTCCGGCCTTCGCGTCGGCGGAGAAGACCAGATGTCCGAGTACGGCACCGCCGGGGATCAGCCGGAAGAACGAGATCGAGTCACTGGGGCCCACCTCCAGCGGCACCGAGGGCAGTGGCTTGCCGGTGGGGAGGTCCCAGCGCATCAGGCCGGTCTTTCCCGCCACGGTCGTGACGAGCCCGACGCTCTTTCCCTCCGGGTCGATGGAGACGCCTCCCGGCACGACGTTGTCGGGCAGGACGAGCGCGAAGGCGGTGTCCATGCGGGCGAGGTCGGTGACGACCAGGCAGGTACGCACCACGGTGAAGGCCAGGTGCGCGGTGGGCGAGTCAGGCACCTTGATCACGCATCTGCCGTCGGGCACCCGGCTATAGGGAGTGACCTCGATTCTGGCGGTGTAGGTGGCGGCGGCGTAGCGGCGGTCGGCGCTGAGGGTGATGTGGTTGGCGCTGGCGCCGCCCTCGGCGGGGAGCGTCACCGGGTTCGCGGCGCCGTTGCCGAGCTGCCACAGGACGACTCTGCTGTCCGGGGAGCGGGTGAGCAGCGCCCGGCCGTCTGTGCTGATTTTTCCGGACAAGCTGCCGCCGGGGCGGGACTCCCCTTTGAAGGAGACGACGCCGACCGAGGTGTCGGAGATGATCCGGGTCAGCGACAGGGCGCCGCCGTACAGGTCGTGGATCTTCTTGCGGGTGTCCGGGGTGTCCCTGGTCCTGTAGGCACGGATGGCCAGCTGGGCCGCGCCGTAGGGGTCCGTGGCCGCTCGCTGCTGGGCGCGGTCGAGCAGGGTCTGCGCGGCGTTGGCGCTGACCGCGCCGCTGAGCGGGATCCAGACGGCCAGCCCGGCCGCCACCACGACGGCCAGGGCTGCCGCGCGCCGCCGTCTGACGTGGCGGCGCCGCCGTACGCTGAGATCGATGAACTCCCGCTCTTCCTCGCTCAGGTCGGCGGGCCGCTCCCTGAGCCGGCGGAGCGCGTCGCCGAGGTCCGCGCCGGCGAGCAGCCGGGCGGGCCGGCGGTCGTGCCGGCGCCAGAGCGCGATCCGGCGGCGCAGCGACTCCTGCCAGAGGCGGAACTCGCGGGCCTGACCGGCGAGCTTCCGCAGCCGGGTCCAGCGGGTGACCAGCGCCTCGTGGACGAGGTCCGCGCGACGGCCCTCGTCCACGACGACCAGGCGGGAGACGGCGAGGCGTTGCGCGACCGCCCACTGCGCCGCGTCGAGTTGCTCGCGCGGCGCGCTCCGCCGGGTGATCTCCTGGCCCTCCGGGTCGGGGCGGGTGAGCTGGATGAGCAGGCGTTCGGCGTCCCGCTGCTCGCCCACGGTCAGCTCGGCCCAGACCTGCTCGGCGAAACGGTTGAGGCCTTCGCGGACGCCGCCGATCTCCTCGTACGCCTGGTGCGTCAGCTTTCCGTCCGACTGGCGTTCCCAGAGCTGGGCCAGGGTGAACTGCAGCAGCGGCAGCCGTCCTGGCCCCACCCCGAGGTCGTCCAGGAGCCGGACGGCGAGGCCGCGCTCGTACTCCACCAGCGGGATCCGCACGATCGGTTCGAGCACCGCGGCGCGCAGGCCCCGGGTGGAGAGCTCGCCCACGTTGATGGTGCGCTCGCCCGCCGCGAGCGGCGCGAGCTCCGGATCGCGCAGGATGGGGGTCAGGTAGTCCGTCCGGAGCGCGGCCAGCACGCCGAGCGCGGAGTTCGGCCGCTCGGCGTGGAGGAGCGCCCTGGCGAAGGCGGTACGCTGCTCCGCCGGTGCGGAGAGCACCTCTTCGAGCTGGTCGACGACCAGGATGAGCCGGGACGCGCCGAGCTGGTCGAGAACCGACCTGACCAGCTCCGGCATGGCGCCGCGCTCCAGATGCCTGGCGAGCTCGTCGGCCCTGGTGAGGCGGTCGGCCGGGTCGCCGCGGCTCAGCGCGAGGGCGAGCGCGTGCAGGGGGCTCCGTCCCTGTCCCGGCCGGAAGTGGGCGACCGCGAGGCCCTGGAGGCGCGGGATCACGCCCGCCTGGATGATCGAGGACTTGCCCACGCCGGACGGCCCGGTGACGGTCACCACCGGCCGTTCCACGACGAGCCGGGAGATGCGGTCGACCTCGTCCGACCGGCCGAAGAAGCTGGCGGCGTGCTCGGGCCCGAACGGCAGCAGTCCGCGGAAGGGCGAGATCGGCCGTACGGCGTCGCGTAACCCCGGCCATGCCTCCAGCAGCTGGGCGGTGGGGATGAGGTAGCCGCTGCGCCGGCCGCCGGTCCACGCCGCGACCACCATGCCGACGACGTCGCCGCGATCGAGGTGCCAGGCGGGAGTGCCGGAGAACCCGCCCTTGATGTCGAACCGGCTGCCCTCCTCGACGTCGACCTGGAGCCAGCCGTCCGCCTGGGCGCCGCGGAGCACGCCCACGCTCCACACGCCCTGCTCCTTGCCGTCGGGAAAGCCGACCATGGCGACCCGCTCGTCGAAGGAGGCGTGGTCGACGAGCGGCGCGGGCTGGACGTCCACGCTCCGGCCGAGGCGGAGTACGGCGACGTCGCGTGCCCCGTCCCAGAGCATGATCTCGGCATCGAGCCGGGCGCCACCGGGCAGGAAGGCCACCGACACGCGGCCCTCCGGCGGGGAGTCCGGCTCGAACTCGACGCCGGTGGCGAGACTCACCACGTGGGCCGCGGTGATCAGATGCTCGCCGGTCACGGGGAAGGCCGCCCCCACCGGCCGCCCATCCCGGCCCAGGACGCCGGCCACGCTCGGGGCGCTCGTCCGCATGCGAACCACGCTAAGCCCAAACGGCCTGGCTTGCCGTACGCTCCCTTCGTGACCTACGTGGAGATACCGCTGGACGGCGGCGGCAGGCTGGTCGTCGAGGTTGAGCCCGCGGAAGCCGAGGAGATCCAGCGGGCCGGTCGCGCCGGCCGCGCCCTCCGCCAGGCCGGCAGCACCCTGCAGGCGGCGATCACCAGCGTGACCCCCGCGGTGGAGAGCATCGCGCGCAAGCTGCGCGACATCGAGAACCCGCCGGACCGGCTGGAGCTCACCTTCGGCATCAAGATCTCCGGCGAGGCCGACGTGGCCATCGCCAAGACCTCCTCGGAGGCGCAGTTCCAGGTCGTCCTCGAATGGGGACAGACCGGCTGACACCTGAAAAACACATTGCCGCAGGTAGGCAATGAAAAGTATGGTTTTGCGCTCGTGATCAGAGTCATGGAACGGGTGCTGCCGGCCCGGCTGGGGACAGGGTTCCGGTGGTTGCTCGCGTCGAGCTGGCTGACGAACCTCGGCGACGGGCTCGCGGCCGCCGCCGGGCCGTTGCTGATCGCGACGCTGACCCGCGATCCCCTGATGATCTCACTGTCGGCGCTGGTGGGCTGGGCCCCGCAGCTGCTCTTCAGCCTCTACGCGGGGGTGCTGTCGGACCGGCACGACCGGCGCCGGATCGTGATGTTCGCGAACCTGGCCCGCGCGGTGGTGCTCGCGGCGCTCGTCGTGCTCGTGGCCACCGGCACGGTGACGGTGGTGACGGCGCTGATCATGCTGACGCTCCGGGCCGTCGCCGAGGTGTTCGCCGACAACGCGACGGCCACACTGACCCCGACGATGGTCGACCGGGACGATCTCGTGATCGCCAACGCCCGGCTGGGCACCGGGTTCATCACGCTCAACCAGCTCGCCGGGCCGCCGATCGGCGCGGCGCTGTTCGCCGTGGGCTACACCTGGCCGTTCGCCAGCCAGCTGCTGCTGGTGCTGGCGGGGGTCCTGCTGGTCAGCCGGATCAGCCTGCCGCCCCACGGCCGCCAGGCCGGCGACCCCAAGCCCGACACGATCCGGGAGCTCGTCGCCGGGTTCCGGTGGACCATCAAGCACGCGGCGGTACGCACGCTGGCGCTCACCATCCTGATCTTCAACTTCACGTTCGGCGCCGCCTGGTCGGTGCTCGTCCTGTATGCCCAGGACCAGCTCGGCCTCGGCGCCATCGGCTTCGGCCTGATGAGCACCATCAGCGGCATCGGCGGGCTCGTCGGCACCGCCCTGTACGGCGCGATCACCCGCCGGGTCAGCCTCGGCGCGCTGATGCGGATCGGGCTCATCATCGAGACCCTCACCCACCTGGGGCTGGCCCTCACCCATTCACCGTGGGTGGCCGGCGGCATCTTCCTCGTCTTCGGGGCGCACGCCTTCATCTGGGGCACCACCTCGGTCACCGTCCGCCAGCGGGCGGTCCCGCACGAACTGCAGGGCCGGGTGGGCGCCGTCAACACCATCTGCGTCTTCGGCGGCCTGGTCGTCGGTTCCCTGATCGGCGGCATCCTGGCCACCCGCTTCGGGGTGTCGGCGCCGTTCTGGTTCGCTTTCGCCGGCTCCGCGGTGTTCGTGGTGCTGTTGTGGCGGCAGCTGCTGCACATCGCCCACGACTAGGGCTATCTGAGCCGGGCGAGCAGGTCGTCGAGGACCTTGCCGAGCGCTTCGGAGTTGGCGTCGTTGAACCAGGTGGTCCGGACGCGTTCGTTGCTCCCGTTCGGGGTCTCGTGGTCGGCGGCGAGCTGGGCCAGGGAGCGGCCCTCGTCGCCCAGGCTGCGTCCGACGCCCTGGAACAGGCTGCGGACGTAGCGGTCCGCGACCTCGGCCGGCACGCCCTGGCCGACGGCCCACGACGCGAGCGTGGCGAGGTAGGAGTAGTGGGTGGTCAGCGTCCCCGTCAGCGCGGAGAAGACGCTGAAGGCCGCCTCGTCCTCGACCGGGAGCGCTCCGCCCAGGCGCTCGAAGAGCGCGTCCACGTCCGGGTGCGACGGGCACGTCACCGTGACGGAGTCACGTTCGCGTACCGGTGGCAGCGGGATGGCCCGCACCACGGGGACGTCGGTGGCGAGGATCCGGCGCAGCTCGTCGATGCCGACACCGGCCAGCAGGCTGACCACGATCTTGCCCGGGTCCACCCGCAGGCCGGTAAGCGCTTCCTGCCGGTCGTACGGGCGTACGGCGATGATGACCAGCTCGGCGCGGTCCACCACGGCCTGGTTGTCCGCGCACACCCGCACACTCTCGTACGACGAGGACAGCTCCGCGGCCGTGCGCGCGCCCCGCGGGGAGAGGAACACCTCGGGAGGCTCCTCGGCTCCCTCACACAGGCCCACCACGATGGCCCGGCCGATCTCGCCCACGCCGATGATACCGATGCGCTTCATGGTGTCTTCCTTCATGTGTTCAGCCAGATCAGGACCATCGTGCGGGAATCTTCCCAGATGCGGCCGATTCGGTCGGCCGCCCGGTCAGGTCGCCGTCGGCGAGCGCGGCCAGGATCCGCTCGTGCCGCGGGGCCGCGTGGCTCTCGCGGTCGCCGTCGCGCATGTACGCCGGCTCGTAGCGAGCCACCCGGATCCGGAGCGCGTTGACCATCTCGCGCAGGCTGGTGTTGGGGCAGGCGGCCACGAACGGCTCCGCTGACCCCATGTGCCTATTTTAGGGGCCGAGCGGTATGCGCAGCGAGACGGCCCCGCGCAGGTCCAGCCAGGCCGTCTCCGGCCCGCGGACCAGCCGCATCACCACCTCGTCACACCCCGGGCAGCGCGCGACCAGCCCCGGATCGGGCCCGTAGACCCGCAGACCGGCGACCGGACCGACCAGCCCGCACGAGGCGCACGTACCCGAGGCCTTGGACAGATCGACGGCGAAGATCTCGCTGAGCGGTCCGGCCATCGCGTTGCCGTCGACGTGGTTCATGAGGACGCTCCAAAGCGCTCGGTCTTGACGCGTGCAGGATCGTGGCCGAGCCCCACGAGCAGATCGGCCGCCGCCTCGACGAACCCGGTCGGCCCGCACACGAAACAGTCAGGACCCGGCCCCGGCAGGTCCGCGGCGGTGAGGCGGCTGTTGCGCACCCGGGTGTAGACCAGCGACGCCTCGACGCCGGGATCGGGTTTACGCAGCTCGTCGGCGTAGTAGAGCTGCTCGGGCGAGCGAAGCGAGTAGATCAGCTGGAACGGCGTCGCCACGCCCGCCACGCGCCGGGTCCTGATCATCGCCATGAGCGGCACGATCCCGGCGCCCCCGGCAACCAGCAGGACCGGCGCCGGATCATCCGGCCGCCACACGAACCAGCCCCCGACCGGCCCCCGGATCTCCAACTGGTCATCCGGCTCCATGACCTGGGTGAGGTAAGGCGAGACCTCCCCGTCCTCCAGGCGCTGCACGGTCAGCTCGACGCCCTGGGTGGTGGCCAGGGAGTAGCTGCGGCGGGCGGTGTAGCCGTCTTCGGCGGTCAGCCGTACGTCCACGTGCTGGCCCGCCAGATGACCGGGCCAGCCGGGCACGTCGAAGACCAGCGTACGAGCGGACGGAGTCTCATCCCGCGTCTCGATCAGCCGCGCTGATTGCCACTTAGTCATCGGAGTACCGCTGCTCACGCCACGGATCGCCGTAGTTGTGATACCCGGCGGTCTCCCAGAAGCCCGGATGGTCCTGGTTCAGCAGGCGGATTCCGCGTACCCACTTGGCCGACTTCCAGAAGTACAGATGCGGCACCAGCAGCCGCGCCGGCCCGCCATGCCGAGGCTCCAGCTCTTCCCCGTCGAAGCGATGGACGATCCACGCCTTTCCATCCAGCAGATCCTCCAACGGCAGGTTGGTCGTGTAGCCCCCATAGGAGTAGACCAGCGCGTACTCGGCGGCAGTCTCGACATCCTCGAAAAGCACATCCAGCGAGACGCCCTGCCAGGTCGTGTCCAGCTTGGACCAGGTCGTCACACAATGAATGTCAACCGTCGGCGTCTCGACCGGCAGTCCCATCAGTTCTTCCCACGTCCACCGATGCACCCGCTCGGCCTCGGTGTCGATGGCGAACTCCCACCTGTCCAGCGGAACCCGCGGAGTGGGCCCGGCCGACAACACCGGAAAATCCTCGGTCAGATACTGACCTGGTGGAAGCCGATCATCCTTACGCTGCTTACCGCGAAACCCGCGGGAGAAGACGCTCATGTCTCACCATCACTTCGTTCAACGGGCCAACGCCCCCATCCAGTATCCCGCAACCCGCCAGACCAGATACAGGTGGACGACGCACCGAGGAAGAGGCTGTCATCCTTGGCCCTGGTAAGGGAGAGCTTGAATCCGTCAGGCTGTGACTCCCCACTCAGGTCCGGGTTGCCATTACTCCCTACGGCGACGATGCGATGACCTCGTGACTGCCAAAATGCCCGAATTTGTCGAGAAATAGCCATATTTTGATCCTTCGGGGCATCGCGCAGCCAGTAGGCGCGGCTCACGATGATCCGATTTTCGGAGGCATCTTCGCCCAGGCAACCACTTGGCGCGTTGAAGGACGGAAGCACCTCCAGCTTGGGTCTCGGGGTGATCGCGTGGGCCGTCTCGCTGATCAGCTCGTCAATCCGGCCAACCGCTTGCGTCTGGGTAAGCGTGGGTTTGTCCGCGGCGCAGCTCGTCAGGAGGAGGGCGAGAGCGAGGAGAGCACGGGGCACATCGTCACCTGTTCAGCTTGGGAGCAAGCGCGGGGTCGAACTCGGGCATGAGGAGTTGAGGCTGATCGTCACGGGGCGGGGGCGAAGTAAGTTGGTCGAACTCCCCGTTGATGAGCCGGCCCATGTTGCGCAGTGAGGCGGAGTCAGCGTCCCAATAGCTGCTGTGAGCGGCCGTGTAGACCTCCCGGCCCACGGGGAAACGTTGGGCCCCGAACGCATCGTCCCCCGGATCCGCCCCGAAGCTGCCCAGTGTGGCGACCGGATCGCCGCCGGCCTCGCCTACCCATACGTGTCCGGGGGCGAGGCCGAGTTCGCTGGCGTGGTTGACGCCTACGCCGGGGCTGCCGAGGAGGATGAGGTCGTCGGCCAGGCGGCCCGGACGGAGGGTGGCGGCGTGGCCGCTGGTGAGGGAGCCGTAGCTGTGGCCGATGACGACGGAGCGGGCCGTACTGGATGGGTGGTGGGAGGCGCGCAGGCCGTCGGTGAAGGAGGCCAGGGCGGCGCCGCCTTTCGTGGCCGCGCCTTGGAAGGCTACGGATTTGGCTGGGTCGAACAGGCCGGGGTCGATCTGGGGGGCGTCGTAGCCCAGCCAGGTGATCGAGGCTATGGACTTTCCGCCTCCGGTTACCGCGGCTTGGCGCCACAGGGCTCGGGCGCGTTCTAGGTCGCCGTGGGCGGCGTCCAGGCCGGAGGTGAGGCCGGAGACGTTGGTGACGGTGATGTCGGCGGTGTCGGGGTCGCCCCAGGAGATGATCAGCCTGCCGTTGCCGGTCAGGTCGACGGCGAGGAGCAGCGGTTTCGGGTAGCCGGGTTGGGGCTGGAGTTCTTGTTCGATGAGTTCCAGGCGGCGGAGCTGGTTGGCGATCTTCTCCCAGCGGCCCAGGTCTGTGGGGTGGTCGAATTCCTCCAGTTCTGTGGTTAGGCGGGCCTTCTCTGTGCTCAGCCAGTGGCGGTTGGCCTGGTCGCGGATGGCCGCGGGCAGGCCGTTGAGGTTGCCGAAGCCGGGGAGGGTGGTTAGTCGATGGCCTTCCGGCACAGCGTGCCACCAGGCGTTCACGCGGGCGGCCAGGCTTGTGTCCTGGCCGCTTTCCTGTACGGCGAGCAGCGCACGGACCGCCGAGGCATCTCCGGCGGCCACCTGGTTCAGGAGCTGCCGCACCTGACCGGAGCCAGGCTCATGGGCGCCGAACAGGTCATACGCGGCCAGCCCTGCGGGAAGCGCGCTCCAGGGGACGGAACGCTGGATGCGGGACAGGCGCTGTCGCAGGTCCCGGCCGCTTTCGACGGACCAACCGGCCACCTGGCCGAGGGTGTGGCCTGGCTGGGACGACAGACCGTGGGCGGTCAGTTCGGAGGCCAGGCGGGCGCCGGCCGACGCGAGCGCGTGGCCCGCGTGGTCGAGGGCCGATATCAGCGTGGTCATCGCGTGCGGGTCGATTCCGCGGAACGTGCCCGCGGGGGCATTTGCGCCGGTCGGTGCCGTGGTCATGGCGGGGATGGTGAGGTTCGGGCCGCCGTGCCGTACGACCGCGTCGCCCAGGGCGCGCATCGCGGCGGACAGCGAGGACTGGAGTCTGGTCCGGTGCCCGGCTAGGTCGGTCGTGAACGCCGTGGCGCCGCCCCCGACCCAGGCGTGGGCGTGCATCAGCCGGGCGGCGGTGTCCAGTGCGGCGTGGTGTTCGATGGCCAGTGCCGTCACTCGTTTGAAGGCTTCCAGCGCCGCCGCGTACTCCGCCATGACCGGCTCAGGATGCCAGGCCGGACGCCTCTTCCTCAGGTGGTCGGCGGCTTGCCCGGGTTCCTGGATGTTTGGCCATTAGGTCTACTCATCGCGGCCGTGGTCTCGCCGATGCCGGGCTTGAGGAACCGGCGACGGGACTGTGCGGCTGCCGGGGGAGGTCGATCCGCGCGTGGTCGCGGCGCCGGATGCGGTCGGTTGGGGACGATCGCGTGCCGACGATGGGCTGATCGGTCAGAACAGGGTGAGCGGGGGCTCTTCGGCGACCGGCTCCGGCAGGGGTGTGAGGTCGGGGAGTTGGGCGCGTACCTCGTCGTGGAAGCGGCGGGCCAGGGTCAGCGCCTCGGCGTTGTCGGGGGTGTGGATGAAGACGGTCGGCGATCGGCCTTCGCGGAGCCAGGCCGCGGTCGTTTCCACCCAGAAGTGCCAGCCTTCTACGGTTTTGGTGGTGTCGTCGCGGCCCAGGTAGCGGACGATGGGGCGTTCGGTGAGGGCGTGCGAGCGGCGGGGGACGCGGGGTTTCTTGGTCCACGCGTCCCGCTCGGCGTCGCTGGTCGGCGGGCTTTCGAAGAGCGTGACGGTGTCGAACGGCACCCATTCGGTATCCAGCCCGCCCAGCAACCGCTCCAGGTCGCCGATGGACGGGGCGTGGTCGAAGAAGGCGCGGTGCCGTACCTCGACCGCGTAGTTGTAGGCGGCGGGCATGCGGCGCAGGAACGTGGCCAGCACGCCCAGGTCGGACGGGGAGAAAGAGCTGGGCAGCTGCACCCAGAGGGCGTGGGCGCGGGAGCCTAGGGGTTCGATGGCGTGCAGGAAGGCGCGGACCTGGTCGCCGACGTCGCCGAGCCGGCCTTCGTGGGTGATCGTCTTGGGTAGCTTGATCACGAAGCGGAAGTCGGCCGGGGTCTGCGCCGCCCAGGTCTCGACGGTGGTGCGGGACGGCGTGGCGTAGAAGGTGGTGTTGCCTTCGACCGCGTTGCACCGGGTGGCGTAGGAGCCGAGCCGCTCCTCCTGGGGAAGCCCCCACCGGGCATGACTCCACATCGCGCATCCCACGTGTAGATCCATGAATCCGACGTTACCGGTCCAGGTACGCTTCCAGTCCGCCGATCAGCAGGGTGATGGCGTCGTCGAAGGCGTCGGGCCGGACGCCGCCGGTCGACTCGGAGAAGATGAAGCCGCTGACGAACGAGCTGAGGATTTCGGCCGTCCCTGACAGTTCGTCCTCCGGGACTCCGGCCATCCGCAGGAGGCGGTCGAGCATCAGCCACAGACCGCCCTGCTGCCTGCTCATCACCTCGGGGTTGTTGAACACGTACCGCCACAGTGACGGCTGGCGGCGGGCCAGTTCGCGGTAGGCGTGGCCGAGCGCCCGCATCTGGTCCTGCCAGGGCGAGCCGTCGTCGGGTGGTGTCGCCAGCTGGCCGCCGACCCTGAGGCAGAGCTCGTGGAGCAGGGCCGTCTTGTTCTCGACGTGGTGGTAGAGCGACATGGGGTTGACGTCCAGCTCGGCGGCGAGCTTGCGCATGGACAGTCCCTCGACGCCGCCCGCGTCGATCAGCCGCCACGCCGCGGCGTAGATCTCTTCCCGAGTCAGAGGGGCACCCCTCCGCGCGCTCACTGCCATACGCCGTATGGTAGCGTCTGCCATACGGTGTATGGCTGACCCATTGGAGTGTCCATGATCCCCTCACCGCCTGGACTGCCCCTGCTCGGCAACATGCTTCAGGTGCCGGCGCACTCGCCGGCCGCCTACTTCGACGAACTGGCGGCCCGCTACGAGGAAGGCCTGTTCCGGCTGAACCTGCTCGGGAACGACGTCCTGTTCGTCTACGACCCGGACCTGGTCGGGGAACTCTGCGACGAGAGCCGTTTCCACAAGGGCATCCAGCCGCCGCTGTCCTTCCTGCGCGACCTGGCGGGCGACGCCCTGTTCACCGCCCGGCACGACGAGCCCGTCTGGGGCCACGCTCACCGCATCCTGATGCCCGCCTTCAGCCAGCGCTCCATGCGCGCCTACTTCCCGCAGATGCTGGAGGTGGCCGACCAGCTGATCGACTCCTGGGCCACCCGCCAGGGGCAGGACCTGCCCGTTTCGGATGACATGACCAGGCTGACGCTGGACACGATCTCGCTGACCGGCTTCGGCTACCGATTCCGCTCCTTCGACCAGCCCGAGCTGCACCCGTTCCTGCGCGCGATGGGCTCGGCGCTGACCGAGGCGATGCTGCGCCTGCGCCAGCCGCCCGTGGTGACCAAGATGCTGCGCAAGCGCCAGGAGGCCTACGAAAGCGACATCCAGACCATGCGGGTCCTGGTCGAGGAGGTCATCGAGCAGCGCACCGCGCGGCCGTCAGGCGCCTCCGATCTGCTCGGTCTCATGATGGAGGCGACCGACCCGCGCACCGGCGAGCGGCTGTCCGAGGCGAACATCCGCGACCAGGTCATCACCTTCCTCATCGCCGGGCACGAGACGACCAGCGGCCTGCTCTCCTTCGCCCTGTACAACCTGCTGCGCGACCCGCATACCCTGGCCAGGGCCTACGCCGAGGTCGACGCCCTGCTGCCCGGCGACACCCCGCCGACCTACGAGACGATCATGAAGCTGGACGTGATCTCCCGGGTCCTGGAGGAGACGCTGCGCGTGTGGTCGCCGATCCCGGCCTTCTCGGTGACGGCGTTCGAGGACACGGTGATCGGCGGTTCCTATCCGGTACGCGCCGGCCAGCAGGCGGTCATCGTGCTGCCGTCGCTGCACCGCAGCCGGAAGGCCTGGGACCGGCCGGAGGAGTTCGACATCGACCGCTGGCTCCCCGAAAACCGCAAAAATCACCATAAATCCGCGTACAAGCCGTTCGGCAACGGCGAGCGCGCCTGCATCGGCCGCCAGTTCGCCCTCACCGAGGCCCGGCTCGCCCTCGCGATGGTCCTGCGCCGCTTCGCCGTCTCCGACCCCACCGCCTACAAGATCAAGACCAAGCAGACCCTCACCCTCAAGCCCGAGGGCTTCACGGTCCGGGTCCGCGACCGCCGCCCCCACGAGCGCGGCGCCGCCCAGCAGCCGGTCACCGAACAGCACGAACAGCAGCAGGACCTCGCCGTCACCGGCACCGCGCTCACCGTGGCCTACGGCTCCAACCTCGGCACCTGCTCCGACCTCGCCGAACGCCTGGCCGAGCGGGCCGGCCGGGCCGGCTTCGCCACCACGCTGACCACGCTCGACGACCTGCGCCCGCCCGCCGAGGGCCTGCTGCTCGTCGTCACCTCCTCCTACAACGGCCGCGCCCCCGACAACGCCCAGCGCTTCGACGCGCTGGAAGAGCTTCCCGACCTTTCCGGTGTACGGCTGGCCGTGCTCGGCTGCGGCAACACCCAGTGGCCCACCTACCAGGACTTCCCCCGCCGGGCCTTCGACAAGCTGGTGGCGGCGGGAGCCGTACCCCTGATCGAGAGGGGTGAGGCGGACGCGGACGGCGACTTCGACGGGGACGTCTCGGCGTGGACGGCGCGGTTGTGGGCGGCTCTCGCGGAGGAGTACGCGGCGTCGGCGGAGGCGGCGGGGCCGCGCTACGAGATGGAGGTCCTGACCGAGGCCGAGGTACGGCCGGCGGTCGTGTCCGAGCGGGCGGTGCCGCTGCGGGTGGTCTCCAACGAGGAGCTGACCGGCGACCCGTCAGGGCTGTGGGACTTCTCGAAGGAGGCGCCGCGGGCGGGCGTGCGCTCGATCGTGGCCGAACTGCCGGAAGGCGTCACCTACGCCGCCGGCGACCACCTGGCGGTCTTCGCCAAGAACGACCCCGAGCTGGTGGAATGGGCGCTGCGCGTCCTCCGCGTCCCCCGCGACCAGGTGGTACGGCTGCGCGCCCAGGGCGTCACCCACCTCCCCCTGGACACCCCGGTCACGGCCGGGCTGCTGCTGACCGACTTCGTGGAACTGCAGCAGGTGGCCACCCGCGCGGACCTGACCACGCTGGCCGCGCACACGGCGTGCCCCTGGACCACCCGGCAGCTCGGGGAGCTGACCGAGGGCTACGCCGACGAGATCCTGGCCAAGCGCGTCTCGGTGCTGGCGCTGCTGGACCGCTTCCCCGCGATCGAGCTGCCGCTGCCCGTGTTCCTGGAGCTGGCGGGGCCGATCAAGCCGCGCTACTACTCCGCCTCGTCCTCGCCGCTGGCCGACCCCGGGCGCATCCGGATCACGGTCGGGCTGGTGGAGGGCGCGGCCTGGTCGGGGACGGGCGAGTATCGGGGGATGGCCTCGGCGTACCTGGCGGGGCTGGCGGCCGGCGAGGTGTTCTACGGCTACGTCCGGGTGCCGGCCCCGCCGTTCCGGCTGCCCGCCGACCCGGCCACGCCGGTGATCATGGTCGGGCCCGGGACCGGGTTCGCCCCGTTGCGCGGCTTCCTGGAGGACCGCGCGCTGCGGGGCGCCACCGGGGCCGCCCTGGTGTTCACCGGCTGCCGCCACCCCGAGCACGACTGGCTCTACCGCGCGGACGTGACGGCCTGGGCGCCCGACGCGCACGTCGCGTTCTCCGCCCGCGACGGCCGCCTCGTCCAGGACGCGCTGGCCGAGCAGGCCGACCGGGTGTGGGAGCTGCTGGAGCGGGGCGCCCATGTCTACGTCTGCGGCGACGGGCTGCGCATGGCCCCCGCCGTACGGCAGGCCTTCCTCGCCATCCACCACGCCAAGACCGGGCGGCCGGGCGAGGAGTGGCTGGCGGCGCTCGACGCCGACGGCCGCTACCAGCAGGACGTCTTCGCCTGAGGCGCCGCCAGGTCGCTCAGCAGGACGTCTTCGCCTAGAGCGGGGCCAGGTCGCTCAGCAGGTCGGACAGGACCAGCTCCTCCTCCACGCGGACCGCCCGCCGCCGCATCGCCTCCGACAGCGGCGGGTCCCAGGGCGTGGGCACGGCGCGTCCTGCCAGCGGGGCCGCACTGGCCGCCCGCTGGTAGGACGCGGCGTCGTACCGCCACGGCGTGAACCCCACGCGCTCGTGGACGGCCGCGGCGATCGCGACGCCGCCCCAGTCGAAGTCGCCGTGGTAGGCGAACGACGATCCCCCGGCGGCCAGCAGGTCGAGCAGGCGCCAGACGGCCGCGGACGGCCGGCCGTTCACGCAGACCAGGGGCGGGCAGGCGGCGCCGAGGTCGTCCGCGGCGGCGGCCACCACGACGGGGTTCTCGCACAGGCGCACCAGGCCCGCGTTGATCGGTTCCGCGCGGCGGAGCTGGCGCAGCGTGCGCACGTGCGGCTCGCCCGGCGTGGGGTCGCCGGGCAGGCCGAGGCTCAGGACCAGCGACGACAGCTCGTCCAGGTGCACGCCGACTGCCGCCCAGGCCGCCCGCCTGGCGTCGGCGCCGCCTTCCGCCGCGTACGGGAGTCCGGCCAGGGCGCGGGCCGCCGACAGGGCCAGGGTCGCCACCGGGCGGCCGTCGTCCAGGGCGTGCGCGTCACCGCAGGTCTCGGCGGCCAGCCGGCCGATCGGCACCCCCGTGGACGGCAGCCGCGCCAGCACCGCGACGAGCCGGTCCAGCAGGGACCCGGCGTCGGCGGGCTCGGGCGCCAGCCTGCGTACCAGACCGGAGGAGTCCAGCCAGCCCCGCCACCCCGCGAGGGCCTGCCGGTCCGCGACGCGCCCGCCGAGATCCTGCCGGTCCGCGACGCGCCCGTCGAGGGCCTTCCGGTCGGCGAGGTGCGTGTCCAAAGCCGCGAACGCGGTGCGCCAGGCGGTGTCGCGGTCGGCGGCCAGGGCGGTCAGGTCGCGGATCGGGCCGCGCAGGACCGCGACCGCCTGGGCGAGGCCGTCGCAGGCGCCGCTGGCCCGCAGCACCCGGTCGACCTCCTCCAGCGAGACCGACAGCGACGCGCCGCTCCCGGCCCGGCGGCCGAGCAGCGTCTCAACCGCCCGCCGCTGGCCGTGCGTCGCGCCCGCCAGCGACACCGAGCCGGTCAGCGGCTTGCCGCGTTCCAGCCGGGTGCGCGCCCTGTCCACCAGCCACGCCAACTCCTCCCCGCCCAGCAGCCGCGTGAGCCGGTCACTCATCGGCCAGAGCCCCCGGCGCGGGGCGTTCGACCCGGCGGCGCTCCCTGCCGTCCCAGCGCCACGGCGTGACCAGGACGGCGTCGATGCCGTCGCGCCGCGACAGCTGGGCGATGGCCAGGCCGGGCACCTGCGGGTAGCAGCCCCACTCGCGCTCGCTGGTCATCACCACGTCCATGTCGAAGGTGGCCAGCAGGCCGAGGCACTTGGCCCGCGAGTCGTCGTCCACCCCGGCGAACGCCTCGTCGAGCGCGACCAGGCGCGGCGCGTACGGGTTGCCCGCCGACTTGTAGTGCGCGGAGGCGGCGGCGAACAGAGGCACCGAGGCGGCCAGCACCCGCTCCCCGCCGGAGGCGGGACCGGTGGCGGGGCGCCACTGGCCCTCCTGGAGGCGCTGGATGGCGAACTCGTGCCAAGCTCGGTAGTCCAGGGCCCTGGTCAGCGCCTCGATCCAGCCCGCCGCCGGGTTGTCGGCGTGCTCCCTGGCGATGCGCTCCTGCAGGAAGGCGCCGACCGCCGTCCGGTCGTCCTGCGACCACGCGTCGACGGTCTGGCGCAGCTTGCCGCGGACCCGGTCCAGGCCCGCCGGGGCGTTCTTCGCGGTCTTCCACACCAGGCGCAGCCGCATGCCGGTGGAGGTGGGGCGCGACTGGAGCTCCTCGTTCATGCTGCCGACCTCGGTCTCGGCCGCCGCGATGAGCTCGTGCAGCGTTCCGGCGACCTCGTTGAGCAGGTGGTTCTCCAGCAGCTCGCGTTCCTTGGCCGACAGCAGCCGGGCGCGGCCGGCCGTCTCCTCGGCCAGCGCGCCGACCAGGTCGGGGATGTCGCGGGCCCGGCCCTGGAACGTCACGTCGACGATCATGACGCCTTCCGTGACGGTCAGGCCCGCCGAGTGGCCCTGCCTGGCCATCGCGTCGGACAACAGCTTGTGCTCGTCGGCGACCTTGCGCTGGACGCGTTCCCACGGGCCGTCGCCGTCGTCGGCCGCCTCCAGGTCGGCGTTGACCGCCCGCGCGAGGACGACCGTGGGCGTGGCCGACCAGGCGGTGGCCGGGTCCGGCACGTCGCGGCCGGGCAGCGCGATCTTGAGCAGGCCGGTCGCGGCGAACGCGCGGAAGTCGCGCACCGCCTCGTCCCTGGCGCGGGTGGCCTCGACGATCTCGCCGGCCAGCCGTTCGCGCACACCCTCCGCCTTGCCGCGTTCGGTCGCCAGCCGCTGCTGCCTGGCGCGGGCGTCGCTCTCGGCCCGGTCCCGCCCGCGCAGCTCCTGCCGCACCTCCTCCAGGCGGCGGAACAGCTCCTCCACCGCCGCGCCCGCCGTCTCGGCGAGCGAGCGGTACACCTCGGCCGCCGCCCGCGCCCGCTCCCCCGCCTCAGCGGCCAACTGCGCCGCCTCGGCCAGCCGCTCGGCCGCGAGCGCGACCTCCTGCGCGGCCTCACGTTCGGTCTCGCGCGCCATGCTCAGCGCGTGTACGGCCGGCCACAACCTGGCCAGCTCCAATCGGTACTCGGCCAGCGCCGTCCTGATCTCCCCCAGCGGCCCGCGCTCGGCCGGCAAGCCCACGTCACCGGCGAACTCGGCCGCCCGCACCTGGGCCGCGTCGAGCTCGGCCTGCCGGGTGTTCATCACGCCGACGGCGCGCTGGTGGCGCTCGTGGATCGTCCTGCGGCGCTCGTGGGCTCCGGCGAGCTTCACGTGGGCCTCGCGGACCGGGGCGTCGGTGGGGAGTGCGCGGTGCTCGGTGGCCAGGACGGCCTGCCGTACCGCGAGGTCCTGCTTGTCGCGGTCGAGGTCGTCGGCGCGCAGCGTGGCGTCGGCGAGTTCCTGGGCGAGCGCGGCCACGCGGGTACGGCGGGCGGCCTCGCGCGCGCCCTCGCCGATGTGGTCGGCGCCCGCCTTCTGCCAGGCGCCAGCCAGCAGGCCGTTGACCCAGCGGCCGTCGGTGGCGATCCAGGTCGGCGAGCCGGGCCCGAGCCCGATCCCGGCCAGCACGGAGAGCACGATCGCGTCGTCGAGTGCGGCGGCCTGCGGGTCGGCGCGGTCGATCGCGGGGCGCAGCACGTTCGCGCAGGACGGCCCGGTCACCCTGCCGCGCAGGATCACCGTGTCGCCGAGTATCAGCTCGGCCTGCGGGGTCAGCCACGCGTCCAGCAGGCCCGCCGCCTCCAGGGCGGCCTCAAGGCCGGCGCGGTGGTCGGCGGGCACCCCGTCGGCGAAGTCCACGACCTTCCACAACGGCGCGCCCGGCCGGGTGTCGCCGCGCGGGGCGCGCGTGTGCGGGGCGGGCGGCGCGTCGTGGCCGCCCGCCTCCAGCCGGGCGATCTCCACGGCCAGCTCGTCGGCGGCCTGCCGGGCGGCGGCGAGCTCGGCGTCCAGCTCGGTCTCGCGCCGGGCGAGCGCCGCCGTGGCCTGTCTCAGCGCGTCGTCGACGGCGGCGGCCGCCGGATTGGGTCCGGCCGCGTTCTCCGCCCAGTCCTGGAGTACGGCCAGCACGCCGTCCCGATCGGCCACCCGCAGTTCGCTCAGCCCGGTGAGGTAGCCGGTGAAGGAGTCCAGCAGCTCGGCGGCCCGCTCATCGGCGACCTGCCCGGCCAGCGCGATCGCCTCGGCGGCCTCGGTGAGCTCACCGGTCAGCCGGTCGACCTCGGCCCTGGCCGTCGTGACCCCGGCTGCGGCGTCGGCCACCACCTCCAGCAGGCGTTCAAGCTGGGCGATCGCGTGCTCCTGGCTGACGACGGCGTGCTCGGACTCGCGCCGGGACTCCGAAAGCTCGATCCCGGCCCGGCCCGCCGCGTCCCCGGCCGCGCGGTGGATCGTGTCGTGCTCCTCCTGCGCCAGCGCGGCCTTCTCACGCGCGGTCCCGGCCCGGCGGGCCAGCCGCCCGGTCTCGCCGTCGGCGCGGCTCAGCTCCTGGCCGGTGCGCTGGGCGTGCTCGGCCAGGCGGCCCGCCTCCTCGCGGGTCTGGTCCAGCCGCTCCGCGTCGCGCATCTCCGGGCTCTGCTGCAGCGCCGTACGGCGGGCGTCGAGCAGGTTCTTCTCCGTGGCCAGCTCGCTGAGCAGGTCGTCGACCGACTCCAGCTCGGCCTCCGCCGCCGACTGGCGCAGCTCCGCCTCGGCCAGGTCGCGGCCGAGCTGCTCGTAGCGGCTCTGCGTGAGCCTGGGCCCGGCCGCCTTCCGCTTGGTGGCCGTGGCCGCGTAGGTGCGGTAGTGGTCCAGGAAGTCGGCCGCGGCCTTGCGCGCCTCGTCCAGGCCGCGCAGCGCGTCGCGTTCCTCGTCCAGGCCGCGGAAGGCGTCGGCGACCGTGGCCAGCAGCGTGGAGCTGAGCGGGGGCAGCGCCTCGGTGAGGGCCCTGGACAGCAGCTTCTCGTCCGGCCGCTTCGACAGCTGCGGCTGGCGGAGCTGGATCAGCAGGTTGACCAGCGCCTCGTAGCGGTGCTCGCCCAGCCAGAACAGCGCCTCGTCCACAGCCCGCCGGTAGTCGGCCGCCCGGTCGTAGACCATGCCGTGGCCGTCCACGGCCTCGCGCAGGTTCTCCCTGGTCAACGCCACGCCGGTGGGCGAGATCAGGCTCAGCCCCGCCCCGACGCGCTGCGGGGTGACGAAGAACCAGTGCCTGACCACGCCCCGGTCCCTGACCGCCTTCAGCCCGCAGCCGATCGTGCGGAACTCCTCGCTGCCGTCGGCGGCGCGGCGGCCGAACTCCAGCCAGGTGTAGCCGAGCCGCTCCGGATGCGGATGCTTGCCGCCGAGCAGCAGGTTCCACTCCATGCGCTTCTGCCGGTCGCCGTCCGGTTCGACCCGGTGCGAGGTCAGCTCGCCGTCCAGCAGGAAGGGCAGCGTGAGCGCGAGCACCTTCGACTTGCCGGTGCCGTTGTTGCCGCGCAGCAGCAGGCGGCCGTCGTGGAAGTGGAACTCCTCGACGTCGTAGTAGAACATGTCGACCAGGCCCGCGCGCAGCGGCTTCCAGCGCTCCGCGCCGGGGGTGGGCAGCATCAGTTTCCTTTGACCGTAGGCGGATCGAGCGCGTAGCGGGAGATGGCCGGCAGGCCGGTGACCCTGCTCCCTTCCACGTGCGCCAGGCGCAGGGCGGTCAGCTTGCCGAGCGCCACCGCCAGCAGGCCGTCCTCCGCGCCCGGGTCGGTGACGCCCTTGCGCCAGAAGGAGGTGTGCTCGGCGGCCGCGTGCCGGACGAACGCCTTGAGTTCCTCGGTCGAGGCGCTGCCCAGCGCGGCCAGGCGCTCGGCGACCAGCAAGGTGACGTGGCCGTCCGTGCGCTGCTCGGGCAGCCGCACGTCGGTCAGCTCGTCGTCGGGGTCGACCATGGCGATGCCCTCCGCCCTGACCTCGGCGACCAGGCCCGTGGCCTGCTCGATCCTGCGGATGATCGCGTGCCGCTGCGAGGTCAGGTACGCCAGCTCGTCCACCCCCAGATCCTTGAAGTACAGGACCGGATCGTCCAGCAGCCACCTGGTCAGCCGGCGGCGTAACGCCTGGTTGCGCAGGTCGTCGGTGTCGGCGTACGGCTCGGCGGTCAGCTCGGCCAGCCGTTCCTCGAAGGACTCGGCGGTGATCGTGGACGGCCCGCGCAGCCCGGTGAGCAGCCCGGCCAGCACCTTGCGCCGCACGTCGTAGAGGACGTCGCCGGTGTCGGCCAGGTACGCCTCCTCATCACCCGAGACCCGGTCGAGAACTCCCCAGCCGAGCAGCGTACGGACCACCGCCACCAGGTCCCCGCGCTCGGCCCTGCTGCCGAGCGTGAAGGCGTGCTCGGCGCCCGCGTCCAGCACCTCCTCGGCCAGCTTGCCCAGCGTGGTCTGCGCGTCGGCCCGTTCGAGCACGGACAGGGCCAGGCAGAGCACCACGTAACGCCGCCGCCCGAACGGCTCCCCGGCCCGGCCGAGCGCGGGACGGGTCGCGTCCAGCGTGTCCGGCACCGCCTTGAACAGCCGGGCGGACTCCGAGTCCACGACGAGCCGCCAGCCGGTCTCCCTGGTCAGCCAGTCGCGCAGCTCGGCGGCGTGCCGCCGGACCAGCACGAGCTTGTCCGGGTCGCGCAGCAGCGGGCTCATCAGCAGGGCGCGCAGCGCCGCCTGGCACTGGGCCAGCTCCTCCTCGGGGGTCACGCGACCACCGTGATCTCGATCACGTGCTCGGGGCCGGTCAGCAACCCGTCCTCGGTCTCGATCGCGACCATCCCGCCGTCCGGCACCAGCGTGAGCCGTACCTCCATCGAACCGTCGCCGGTCGTGGTCTTCACCTCCGTGTCGTGCGGCCCGCGGGCCGACAGCGCGTCCCCGAGCAGCCCCAGGAACAGCCGGAAGGCCATCGGGTCCAGCACGCCCAGCCGCGACAGCAGCACGGGCCCGTCCGTGCGCAGCCGCTCGCGCGCCCGCGACGTCTGCGCCGCCTCCCGCTCCACCTGCTCCAGCAGAAACCGGCGGGCCTGTGAGCGGTCGGCCACCTTGTTGGGCCTGCCGCGCCGTTCATAGGATCCGGTACGGCGGAGCTGCGGCGAGATCCGGATCGGCGGCGCCTGCGCCCACGGGGTGGAGGCGGGCACCTCGGCGATCTCCTGCGGCGGGATCGTCAGATGCCGGGCCGGGGCCAGCCCGAACGCCGCCCGCCACAGCCGGTGCATCGCGGCCTCGTCCGGCGCGTCCGCGAACCACTTGGCCAGCGTCCTGAAGTCGGCCGAGCGGTCCGATCGGCCGGATCGCCGCTCGTTGAGCAGGCCGACGGTGTCGATGAGCTGCTTGATCGCGGTGACCGCCGACTGCCGCAGCAGCCTGGCCTGTGACGGGTGGCCGACGTCCCGCGAGACGAACCAGTCGCGCAGGCCACGCCACCTGTTCTCCCAGCCGGCCAGCACCTTGGCGTACTCGGCCGCGGCGTCGGCGCCGTCCGGCACCGCGTCGGCGGCCTCGCGCCGGGCGGCCGTCTCCAGCAGCGCGTGCTGGCCCAGTTCCTCCAGTTCGAGCAGCAGCCGGGCGATGCGGGCGCCGGAGTTGGCCAGCTCGGCGATGAAGCGGTTGATGTAGTCGATCAACCGCTCCTTGTAGGCGATGAAGCCGTCCACGTCGCCGTCGGCGAAGTCGATCGCGCGCCGCAGCGAGGCCATGAACGCCCGCGCGTTGTCGGCCAGCGACGCGAACCGCTCGGCCAGGGAGATCAGGATCAGGTGAACGCCCGCCGGATCGGGGTCGTCCTGCCTGCTCAGCGTGACCAGGGCCTGGAGCTGGTCGGCGATGTCGCCGAGCGCCACCGCCTGGAGCTGGCCCCGCCGGCCGATCGCCTCCTCGTAGAAGGCGATGGCCTGCTCGGCCGCCTGCCCGGCGGCGGTCAGCTGGAAGAGCAGCCGCTTGCGGTGGAAGTCCTCGACCGACGACACCCTGCCGGTGTCGGCGTCGGAGCGCAGGTTGCCCCAGTCCACGAGCCGCTTGAGCGCCTGGGCGAGCTGGTCGTCGCTGTCGCGCCGTAACTCCGCGGCGATCTCCTCCGGCCGCAGGTGGACCACGAACCGCTCCTTGGCCCGCGCGAACGCCACCAGGATCTCCCGGTAGAACGCGGCGTTGGGCGCGCTCAGGTGAGCGAACGCCTGCGGTTGCTGAGGAGCGGGAGCCATATGTCTAGTGTGAACAATTCCGATCGGGTGTCACCCTGATTGACCCGCACCGTATCCATCATGCGATCAACCGCCCTCCGTGCTATGGACCGGCAGGGCGGAGCGCCGCCGGCGGACGGCGCTCACTCGCTCACATGCGGTGGAGTTCCCGGGCGGCGATACGGGCGAGGAGTTCCACCTGCGTGGTGCTCAGCGCCGCGGAGGAGCTCGCCCGGATCATGCGGGGCGCCAGATGCGGCTTGAGCAGGGTGAGACCTTCGGCCGTGAGCAGGCCGCCTCTCGGCATCATCCCGCAGTGCACCGCGATCATCGGGGTGATCGTGACCGGGATGCCGGTTTCCTTGGTGAGGAGCTCGGCGAACGCGTTGCCGGTCTCCACCAGGCCGTTGGCGACCTTGGTGCCGAACTTCTCGCCGAAGAACAGCCGGCCACCGTAAGAGGCGATCTCGGTGTCCGGGCTCCACGACTCGTTGTCGATGATCCAGACACCGCCGGGGCCGATGACCAGATGATCGATGGAGGCCTGACCGCGGATCGCGCGGCCGTCGAGCACGCGGTAACCCTGCTTGGTCAGCGCGCGGCGCAGCGTCTTTCCGGTGATCGCCTCACCGCGGCGGCGTCCTCGCCAGACCGCGGTGGCGCGGAACTGCGCCCAGTACCAGTACCAGTCGGCGCCTGCCACGATGCCGGCCAGGCCCAGCGCGTAGAGCGCGGGGAACGGCAGGTCGAAGCGGATCGCCAAGGCCAGGCCGGCCGCGAAGCCCACGGCGGCCTTGATCGCACGGTTGCGACGGCGGTTCTTGGTGTCCTCCCTCCAGAACTTCTCGTAGTACCACTGGGGCGACGACCCCGTGAACTTCGGGTCCTGCTGCACATAGATCGAGCCACCAGGCACGGCAAACTCCCCGAGTTGCTAGGAAATACTTGGATCTGCCACGCCGGAGATCCCTCGCCACGTCACGTGATACCCAATATCAAACAAAGGCCACCCTAAGGTGAGGGAAATAGCACCGCGAATCACGCACGAGACGCTCAACCGACCAGTCGGTATGCTGGGGTTCGTGACGGGGAAGGATGAGCCGGTGCGCCGGCGGCTGCTCAGCGAGGCGACGAGGCTGTTCGCCGAGCGCGGGTTCGAGGGCACCTCGGTGCAGGAGATCGTGGCCGCCGCGGGGGTGACCAAGGGCGCCATGTACCACTACTTCGACTCCAAGGACGACCTGCTGCATGAGATCTACGCGCGGGTGCTGCGGATGCAGATGGAACGGCTGACGCAGATCGCCGACGAACCCCGCCCGGTCAGGGAACGGCTGCGCGACGCCGCAGCGGACGTGGTCGAGACCAGTACCGCCAACCTCGACGATTCCAAGATCTTCTTCCGGTCGATGCATCTGCTGGCCCCGGAGACGCAGAAGAGCGTGCGGGCCGAGCGCCGACGCTACCACGAGCGTTTCCGGGACCTCGTCACCGAGGGGCAGCGCGAAGGCGTCTTCCGCGAGGACATCCAGGCCGAGATCGTCGTCGACTTCTTCTTCGGCTCGGTGCACCACCTGGGCAGCTGGTACCACACCGACGGGCCGCTGTCCGGGGGCGAAGTGGGCCGCCAGTTCGCCGAACTCCTCCTGACCTCGCTCAAGCCGTGACCCCCTACCCATGGACAACCGCCGGATTTTGCGCATCATCTAAGTCTTTGTGAAGACGGATCCCGAACACCTCGGCGGCTACTGGATAGCCGGACGCCTCGGCAGCGGCGGCCAGGGTGTGGTCTACGAGGCCTACGACGACGCCGGCGAGCGGTACGCGCTCAAGGCACTGCACACCGCGCCGGACGAGCGTGAGGTCGAGGCGGCCCGGCGGGTCCGGTCCTTGTGCGTGTCTCGGGTGCTGGCCGCCGGGGTGGACGGGGGCACGCCGT
This sequence comes from Nonomuraea endophytica, assembly GCF_014203235.1. GTDB lineage: Bacteria > Actinomycetota > Actinomycetes > Streptosporangiales > Streptosporangiaceae > Nonomuraea > Nonomuraea endophytica. Next base: position 555,369 of record NZ_JACHIN010000002.1, read on the forward strand.
ACGTGGTGAGCGAGTTCGTGGCCGGGCCGAGTCTGCGGGTCAAGGTCGGCGAGTCCGGCCCGTACCAGGGCATCGACCTGCACCGCCTGGCCACCGGCGCGGCGACCGCGCTCACCGCGATCCACGAGGCCGGGGTGGTGCACCGGGACCTCACCCCGGACAACGTCCTGCTCGGCCCCGACGGCCCCAAGGTGATCGACTTCGGCCTCCCTCCTTCGCCGGGCCGGTCCCCCGAGCCCGCACCCGCGGACCAGACGCCCGAGGACGACGTCCACGCGTGGGGTCGTCTCACGCTGTTCGCCGCCACCGGTGAGGAGACCGGCTCCGTGGCGGCGCTGGAGCCGCCGCTGCGTGACCTGGTGGCCCAGGCCCTCGACGAGGACGCCAACCGGCGGCCGTCCGCCCGCGACCTGCTGCTGAAGCTGCTGGACAGCGCGGGCGACCCGCTGGCCGAGGGTGCCGAGACCGCCCGTGGCCTGCGCACCGACGCGCCCGAGCCGTCGCTGGGAGAGCTGGCGGAGCAGGTGTACACCGGGCTGAGCCGGGCGGAACAGGACGCCGCCCCCGCGGTCTTCCTCCACCTGACCGGCAAGACCACCGGCGGCCACGACATCACCCGCCCCGCCGCCGCCCTGGTCGTCCAGAGGTACACCGACGCCGGGCTCCTCCACAGGCCGGGTGAGGGGCGTGTGGTGCTGGCGCACTCGGCGTTGCTGGTGGCCTGGCCGAGGCTGCGGGAGTGGATGGAGGGCGGGCCGGTCGTTTCCCTGGCCGAGGCGGCCGATGCCTGGCAGCGGAGGGGGCGGCGGGCGGCGGATCTGCCGCAGGGTGAGCGGCTCGACACCGTGCTGGGCTGGGCCGCCGGTGGGCAGTTGGTGGCGCTGAGCCGTACCGAGAGAGAGTTCGTCGTGGCCGGGACCCGGCTGGCCGGGGTCAGGGCGCGGCGGCGGGGAGTTGTGGCGGGCGTGCTCGCGGCGCTGCTCGTCGTGGCGCTGGCCACCGCGGGGGTGGCCTTCTGGCAAGCCGGTACGGCGACGCAGGCGCTCGCCGAGACGACGGCCAAGGCGCTGGCCGGAACGGCGGGGACGCTGCGGACCGGCGACCCGATCACCTCGCGGCTGCTGAGTGCGGCGGCCTGGCGGCTGGCGCCGGTCGCGGAGGCTCGCTCGGCGCTGATGGCGGCGGCGACGGACCCCGTGCGGGACGTTTTCGCCGATCCGGACGCCGGCGCCGACTCCGTGTACGCCCTCGACCAGGCGGGGCGCTGGCTCGTGGCGGTGCGCGGGGGCACGGCGCGGGTGTGGGACCCGGTGTCCAAGACGCTGCTGATGGAGGTCAGGGGCGCGGGACGGTCGGCGCGGCTGGCGGCGCTGAACCCGGCGGGCACCACCCTGGCCGTCGCCACGACCGGTGACGTGCGGGTGTTCGACACACGTTCCGGCATCCTGTTGCGGTCGTTGCCGGTGAAGGCGGCGCTGGCGCTGTCGTATCAGGGCGAGATTCTCTCCACGACCGACAAGTCGGGCTTGGGGGTGTTGTGGCGGGCTGACGGCGGGCAGGTGACGGCGCGGCCGATGAGCATGCTGAGCACGGACGGGCGGCGGGTGCTGGCCACCTCGGTCGCCAGCGATGTGGTCGCGCCCAGGCCGCCGGAGATCCTGGAGGGCGGCGGCAAGCTCGACCTGCCCTGGCTGACCGCGCTCCGGGGCGCCGTCACGGCCGGGGCGCTCGGCCCCGACGGCACCACGGTCGTGCTGTCGGGCCCCTCGGGCACCCGCGTCCACGACCTGGCCAGCGGCCGGACGCTGGCCAGCACCGGTCCGGCCGCCTCGTCCCTGTCCTACTCCCCCGACGGCCGCCTGCTCGCCCAGGGCGGCCGGGAGGGCGTCGCCGTCTGGCAGACCGGAACCTGGCAACGCATGCTGAACATCCCCGACCGTGCCGCCTCCCCCACGAACGACTCCCCCGCCCGGGGCGACTCCCCTACGAGCGACTCCCCTACGCGAGGCGACTCCCCTGCGGGAGGCGACTCCCCTGCGGGAGGCGACTCCTCGCAGGGGCGTGACACCGAGGGCCTGGGGCGGGCGCTGGTGGTCGGGCCTTCCGGGGTGCGGTACGCCGGTCCGGGCGGCCGGGTGCGGACCTACACGGTCCCGGCCACCGCGCAACCACCCTTCGGGCCAGGCACCCGGGCCCTGAGCAGGGACGGCCGGATCCTGGCCGTGGCCGACGGGACCACGATCACGCTCTGGGACTCGGGCCGGCTCACCGCCACCCTGCCCAGCACCGCCACTCTGATGGCCTTCAGCTGGGACGGCAAGCGACTGGCCGTGGCCACCCCGGGTCAGCCCTCCGTGGACGTCTGGGACCTGGCCGAGAACAGCAGGATCAGCACGCTGAGCTCCTCCCCGGCCTCCGGCCTGGCCTACTCCCCCGACGGCAGAACGCTGGCGGTGGCCTCGAAGGACTGGGTCGAACTCCACGCCGCCGGGCAGGTGCGCCGCGTGGCGGGGGTGACCGGGCCCGGACTGGTGTGGAGGCCCGACGGGCTGCTGCTGGTCGCGTACGACGACGAGCGTGTCCACACCGTGGACCCGCTGACCGCCGCGCCGTCGGTCCCCAACGCCAACGGCAAGGCCGCCGGTGTGGTCGCCTTCAGCGCCGACGGCAGGATGGCGGCGACCGGCAACACGCTCGGCCACATCACGCTCTGGGACACCGCCCTGCGCGCCCCGCTGGGCCCGCCGCTGGTGACCGGGAAGCGGGTGCGCGCGCTGATGTTCTCGCGGGACGGCGCCGTGCTGGCTGCCGCCGGGCAGGACGGGCTGACGCTCTGGGACGTGCGGACCGGCGCCAGGCTCGGCCAGCCGGTGGAGGTCGGCGAGCCCGTCCTGGCCCAGGGCTCCGACGTCCTGGCGATCGGCGCCGACGGACAAAGGCGGACGATCGCCGTGGACCCGGAACGGGCGCTGCGCGGCATCTGCGCCCAGGACGGCGAGCTGTCGCCGGCCGCCTGGGCGCGGTATCTGCCGGGCCTGTCACCCAGGAAGATCTGCTAGCTCCGCCAGCGCCGCGCGATGGTCGCCGGGCGTGCCGAGCGCGATCTCGGTGGCCTTCGCGCGCTTCAGGTAGAGGTGGATGGGGTGCTCCCAGGTCATCCCGATCCCGCCGTGCAACTGCACCGCCTCCTCGGCCACGTGTACGGCCACGCCCGCGTTCCACGCCTGGGCCACCGCGACCGCCAGCGGAGAGGTGTCGGCGGCGGCGTTGCGCGCGGCGGCCCTGGCACGGACCACGTCCAGCCAGAGGTCGGCCAGCCGGTGCTTGATCGCCTGGAAGGAGCCGATCGGCCGGGCGAACTGGTGGCGTTCGCGGACGTAGGCCAGCGTGGTCTCCAGGCACCACTCGGCCACCCCGAGCTGTTCCGAGGCGAGCAGCCCGGCCCCGAACCGCAGTACCTCGGCCACGTCGCACGACCCGAGCCGCGCGGCGGCGGCCCCGGAGAAGGCGACGGTCGCGACGGGCCTGGTCAGGTCGAGTGAGGGGCGCGTGGTGATCTCCGCGTGCCCGGCCTCGACCAGGTAGAGCGCGCCACCGGCCGGGACCAGCAGCACGTCGGCGGCCTCGGCGCCCGCCACGTCCGCCACAGTGCCGGTGAGGGTCGTGCCGGACGCCTCCACTGTGTCGGCGGCCCGGTGGTAGGGGGTCGCGGTGAAGGGGACGGCGAGCGCGGCTGTCGTGTCGCCGGAGGCCAGCCGGCCGAGCAGGTCGGCGGCCCCCGCGTCCAGCGCGGCCCTGGTGGCCAGGACCGAGCTGGTGAAGAACGGCACCGGCGCCGCTCCCCTGCCCAGCTCCTCCAGGACGACGGCCACCTCGCTGGCCGAGGCGCCGGCGCCGCCGTACGACTCGGGGATCAGCAGGCCCGCCACGCCGATCTCGCGCGAGAGCGTCTTCCACAGGTCGAGGTCGTACGGCGCGGGGGACTCCACGCGCTTCAGCACCGCCGAGGGCGGGCAGCGGTCGGCCAGCAGCGCGCGGACGGCGGCCCGCAGCTCCTCCTCGACCTCCGTGTACAGCAGAGTGGTCACCGCGGCAGGTCCTTCCAGGGCACGTCCTTGTCGATGCGGGGCTCCGAGGGCAGGCCGAGCACGCGCTCGGAGACGATGTTGCGCAGGATCTCCGAGGTGCCGCCCTCGATGGAGTTGCCCTTGGCGCGCAGGTAGCGGTAGCCGGGGCCGCGGCCGAGCATGTCGACGTCCTCGGAGCGGCGGAACGACCAGTCGTCGTAGCCGAGGTCGCGGCGCAGCTCCAGGTCCAGGCCGGTGAGCTCCTGGTTGAGCTTGGCGAAGGAGAGCTTCATGCCGGAGCCCTCCGGTCCGGGCTGGCCGGCGGCCAGTTGTTCGCGCAGCCGTACCGCGGAAAGGCGGGTGACCTCGGACTCGACCCAGAGCTTGAGCAGGCGCTGGTGGAGTTCGGGGGTGCGCAGGTCGGGGCGGGAGCGCCAGGTGTCGGAGACGACGCCGATCATGCCGCCGCCCCGGCGGCCCGGGGTGCCGCCGATGGCGACGCGCTCGTTCATGAGCGTGGTCTGGGCGACCCGCCAGCCGTCGCCGACCTCGCCGAGGCGCAGGTCGTCGGACAGGCGCACGCCGGTGAGGAAGACCTCGTTGAACTCGGCCTCGCCGGTGATCTGGCGCAGCGGGCGCACCTCGACGCCGGGGGCGCTCATGTCGCAGACGAAGTAGGTCATGCCGCGGTGTTTGGGCACGTCCGGATCGGTGCGGGTGACGAGGATGGCCCAGCGGGCGTGGTGGGCGCCCGACGTCCATACCTTCTGGCCGTCCACGACCCATTCGTCGCCGTCGCGTACGGCGCGGGTGGCGAGGGTGGCCAGGTCGGATCCGGCGCCGGGCTCGGAGAAGAGCTGGCACCAGATCTCCTCGCCGGTGTAGAGGGGGCGCAGGAAACGTTCCTTCTGCTCCTGGGTGCCGAAGGCGAGGATCGTCGGCGCGGCCATGCCGAGTCCAATGGCCTGCAGGCCGATGTTGGGCTGCGGGGTGTGGGCGAGCTCCTTCTCCACAACCTGCTGCAGGTCGCGGGGCGCCCCGAGGCCGCCGAGCCCCTCGGGGAAGTGCACCCACGCCAGCCCCGCCTCGAACCGGGCCCGCAGGAAGCCCACCTGGTCGGCGGGGTCGGCCGAGGCGAGCAGGCCGGCGATCCTGTCCCTTACATCCACTTCTTCAGCTCCCGGTAGGCAAGAGAACGTTTGTGCACCTCGTCGGGCCCGTCGGCGAACCTGAGCGAGCGGGCGCCCGCCCACAGGCCGGCCAGCGGGAAGTCCTGGGAGACGCCGCCCGCGCCGTGGACCTGGATGGCCTTGTCGAGGATCCACTCGACGGTGATCGGCGTGGAGATCTTGATGGCCTGGATCTCGGTGTGGGCGCCGCGGTTGCCGACGGTGTCCATGAGCCAGGCGGTCTTCAGCACCAGCAGCCGCAGCTGCTCGATCTTGATGCGGGACTCGGCGATCCAGTCCTGGACCACGCCCTGCTGGGCGACGGGCTTGCCGAAGGTGGTGCGGGCCAGCGCCCGCTTGCACATCATCTCGACGGCCCGCTCGGCCATGCCGATCAGGCGCATGCAGTGGTGGATGCGGCCGGGGCCGAGGCGGGCCTGGGCGACCGCGAAGCCGCCGCCCTCCTCGCCGATGAGGTTCTCGGCGGGCACCCTGACGTCCTCGAAGACCATTTCGGCGTGGCCGCCGTGGTCGGCGTCGGTGTAGCCGAAGACGTGCATGCCGCGCTTGATGTGCAGCCCGGGAGCGTCGCGCGGGACCAGGATCATGCTCTGCTGGCGGTGTGAGGGCGCCTCGGGGTCCGTCTTGCCCATCACGATGAAGATCTTGCAGTTGGGGTTCATGGCGCCGGAGATGAACCACTTGCGGCCGTTGATCACGTACTCGTCGCCGTCGCGGGTGATCGAGGTCGCGATGTTGGTGGCGTCGGAGGAGGCCACGTCGGGCTCGGTCATCGCGAACGCCGAGCGGATCTCGCCGTCCAGCAGGGGCCGCAGCCACTCCTTGCGCTGCCACTCGCTGCCGAACATGGAGAGGACCTCCATGTTGCCGGTGTCGGGCGCTGCGCAGTTGGTGGCCACCGGCGCGATGGCCGGCGACCTGCCCATGATCTCCGCCAGCGGGGCGTACTGGAGGTTCGTCAGCCCCGCGCCGTGGTCCCCGGGCAGGAACAGGTTCCACAACCCGCGTTTCCTGGCCTCGTCCTTGAGGTCGGCCAGGAGCGGGGGCGCGCTCCAGCCGCTCTCCGCGGCCTGTTCCTCGAAGGCGGCCTCGGCCGGATAGACACATTCGTCCATGAAGCGGAGCAGGCGCTCGCGCAGGTCCTCGGTGACGCTGTCGAAGGCGAAGTCCATAGCGCGACCTTACCGACCGGTCGGTATGACCGTCCACAGTGGTCTCCCACATTTCCCCACAGGTGGCCATAAACCCAGGTCAACCCACCCTCTAAGCTGAGCGGCATGACCGCGCGCATGCCCGCTCCCACCGTGCTCGAGAACGACGTCGTCCGGCTCGAACCGCTCACCCTCGACCACGTCCCCGACCTGTTCGCCGCCGGAGGCGACGACGACGAGGTCTGGCGCTGGATGCCCGCGCCCACCCCGCGCACCAAGGAGGACCTGGCCCGGATCGTCAAGGGCGTCGTCGCCAACCACGTCGCCTTCGCGGTGATCCACCGGGGCCGCACCATCGGCCAGACGACCTACGCGGACGTGCCCGGGTTCGACGAGAGCGTCGAGATCGGCTGGACCTGGTACGGCCGCGCCGCCTGGCGTACCGAGGTCAACACCAACTGCAAGATCCTCCTGATCGACCACGCCTTCTCCCTCGGCTACAACCGGGTGATGTTCAAGACCGACGACCTCAACGAACGCTCCAAGGCGGCGGTCGCCCGCATCGGCGGCGTCCACGAGGGAACCCTGCGCCGGCACCGCAGACGCCCCGACGGCACCTGGCGCGATTCCGCCTATTTCGGCATCCTCGAAGAGGAGTGGCCCGAGCACCGGGCTCGTCTGAACCGTTAGCCGAAGGGCGGCGTCTAACCCCTGATGGATGATCGGCTCGGGGGCTACTGGCTGGGCATCCGGCTCGGTGGGCGCACCGTTGAGGCCTACGACGAGTCGGGGCTGCGCCGTGCCCTGACCCAGTGCGTGCCGCCGGAGGACACCGAGCCGCTGCGGCGCGTGAAGAGCCTGCACGTCGCCGCCGTGGTCGAGGTGGCCACCACCTACCTGATCAGCGACTACGTCGAGGGACGCAGCCTGCGCCGGGCCGTCGAGACCCGGGGCCCCTACTCGGCCGACGACCTCTACCGCCTGGCCGCCGCCACGGCCACCGCGCTGGCCGCCATCCACGAGGCCGGAGCCGTCCACGGCGCGCTCGACCCCGGCGCCGTCCTGCTCACCGACGACGGCCCCCGCCTGGTCGGCCTCGGCACCGGAGCCGCGGGCGGGCCCGCCGACGACGTGCGCGCCTGGGGCCTGCTGCTCGCCTTCGCCGCCGGCGGCCTCGCCGAGCTGGACCTCGCGCTGGCCGACCTGGTCACCGCCGCCCTCAACCCCGACCCAGAACGCCGTCCCGGCGCCCGCCAGCTGCTCATGTCGCTGCTGGACCAGCCGCAGTCGCAGCAGGGCCGATTACTCCCGCCCGAGCCGGTGCACGACCCGCCGCTCGGCACCCGCGCCGAGCAGCTCTACGCCGCGCTCAGCCGGGCCGAGCAAGAGCTCGTCCCCGAGGTGCTGCTCCGCCTGGTGGGCATGGACGAGCGCGGCGACGACACCCGCGTGACCGTCCGCCGAGCCGAGCTCGTGGCCGGCCGCACGCCGGAGCAGGCCGTCGCGATCGAGCGCGTGCTCGAGGTGTACGGCGAGGCCGGGCTGCTGACCCTCGACGAGGAGAACGTGGCCATGGGCTGCGGGGCGCTCCTCCGGGCGTGGCCGAGGCTGCACGAATGGCTCGACGCCGAGCGCGACGGGCTGGCCGTACACCGGGAGCTGGCGCGGGCGGCGCGGCGGTGGGAGAGCGGCGGGCGGCGCGAGGCCGACCTGTTCCACGACGGCACGCTCGACCGGGCGCTGGCCTGGGCCGCCACCGGGCGGCGGCACGTCACGCTGGGCGGCGACGAACAGGCCTTCCTCGACGCCGGGCTGACGTCAGGACGCCGCAGAGGCCGCCGCCGCTGGATCGTGGCGGCGTCCGTGGCGGTCGTGGTGCTCGCGGTCGCGATCTGGCAGTACGGCACCGCCCAGGGCAAGGTCGACGAGGCGATGGCCAGAGTCGCGGCCACCAGGGCGGAGACGATCAGGCCGAGCGACCCGGTGCTGGCCCGCAAGCTGAGCTTCACCTCGTGGGCCCTGGCGCCGGTGCCGGAGGCCGAGCGACAGCTCGCCAAGTCCGACACCGACCCGGTGAGCGGTTCGTTCACCGACCCGACGGCGACCGAGCGGTCCCTGCACACGCTGAGCGCCGACGGCCGGAAGCTGGCCGCCCTGACCGACGGCGTGCTGCGGATCTTCGACACGCTCACCGGCGAACAACTCGCCACCACGCCCGGCCCGCCGGAGAAGATCCGGGCCATCGCCTGGTCGTCGCTGGAACGTGACCTGGCGCTGGTCGGCATCGAGCGCACCTACTTCTGGGACACGACGGCGGGCGGCGGCGTCAAGGTCAAGTTCGCCCGGGGACTCAGCCAGCCGGGCCGGCACGCGGCGTGGTTCAGCCCGGGAGGCGCCTTCCTGTTCGCCGAAGGCAGCGAGTACGGCGAGCGGTGGGCCTGGAACCTCGGCCTGGACGAGGAGGAGTTCGCCGGCCGGTTCGTGGTGGTGGGGCCGGACGACCGGCGGGTGCTGGAGTTCGACGGCCGCCGCTCGGTGATCGACGACCTGCACACGGGGCGGGTCACCCCGGCGCCGTGGCTGGAGCGGATGCCGCCCGACTACACCGTCTTCAGCCCGGACGGCTCGCGGGTGGCCATCGCCGGCGAGGACGGGGTGCAGCTCTACGACCTGACCGGGGTGCCGATGCTGTCGACGCCGCTGCAGCCCTCGTCGGGCACGTTGCGCTTCAGCCCCGACGGCAAGTACCTGGCCGGGACCGACAGCGACCGGGTCCGGGTCTGGCGGGTGGCCAGCGGCACGCTCACGGTGGACCGCCAGGTGCCGCTGGCGGGCGGGGACCGGCCGGTGCAGGCGGTCTTCGATCAGTCGAGCTCCGGGATCTGGGTGCTGGGCGGGCGTGGGACCGTGCTGTCGATCGCGGCCGACGGCGTCTACCGGACCGCCCAGGTGCCCGCGGCCAGGTCGGCCGAGGCGATCTGCGCGGATTCGGGCGGGCTCAGCCGGGACGAGTGGGCCAGGCACCTGCCCGAGCTGCCCTACCGCGACCTGTGTCGCCCCCCACGCACCGCCCCACACTAACGCTCACCCCCGATCTCACCCGCTCACCCCCGATCTCACCCGCTCACCCCCGATCTCACCCGCTCACCCCCGACCTCACCCCCTCACCCCCGACCTCACCCCCTCACCCCTGGTCTCGCCCGCGCACCCCCGCTCCCCTCCGATCTCGCCCGCGCACCCCCGGCCTCACCCGCCCACCCCTGATCTCGCCCGATCATCTCTGATCACCCCGCTCACCTCCGGTCTCACCCGCTCATCCCTGGCCTCGCCCGCGCACCCCCGACCTCGCCCGATCATCTCCGATCACCCCGCTCACCTCCGGGCTCGGCGGGCTTGGCGAGTGACCCTTGGTGACCGGTCATGCCGCGCACCAGCTCTTCGAGGCCCTTGCGCAGGTCCTCGTAGGTGGGAATCTCGCCCGCCCCGGCCAGCGCGTCGAACACCAGGCCCTCGGCGTAGGCGATGAGCTGGCGGCCGTGCCGTACCGGATCGGTGGAGCCCAGGGCGGCGGCGAGGGCGGTTGCGGGCGCGCGGAACTGGGTGCCGGCCGCGTCATAGATCGTGCGGAGTTCCGGGCGGCGGGTGGCCTCCAGGGCGAGCTCGTAGCGGGCCAGCGTGCGGCGGCTGTCCTGGAGCTGCTTGTGGAGGGCGGCGGCGAGCTGGTCGATCGGGTGGGCGCCGGGCTGGATCACCGACTCGAACGTTCTGCGCTCCAGGACGGTGAGGCGGTTCAGCGTGAGCTCCAGGAGGGCGGCGCGGGTGCGGGCCAGGTTGGAGGTGGAGCCCGGTGGGAGTCCCGCGGCCTCGTCCACGGCGCGGTGGGTCAGTCCGCGCATGCCCCGCTCGGACAGCAGTGCGATCGCGGTCTCCGCGATGAGCTCGGAACGGTTCACGGCATCGGATACTACACTTGTAGTTGAAACTACGCCTGTAGTACGGTCGAACTACAGGCGTAGTGAAGGAGTGGGCGATGGCGACGGCAGTGGTGATCGGCGGCGGCGTGGGCGGGCTGACCGCGGGCCTGGCGCTCCGGCTCAAGGGCTGGGACGTGACGGTCCTGGAGCGGGCCCCGGCGCTGGAGAACGTGGGATCGGGCCTGGCCGTCTCCCCCAACGGGCTGCGCGCCCTGGACACCGTCGGGCTCGGGGACCCGGTGCGCGAGCTGGCCCGCGTGCAGGGCGCCGCCGGGCTGCGCAAGGCGGACGGGCGCTGGCTTTCGCGGACCTCGCAGGAACGCGCCCGGCTCCGCTACGGCGACGGCGTCGTGCTCCTACTGCGGCGGGTGCTGGTGGACCTGCTGGCCGACCGGCTCGGCCAGGCGAACATCCGGCTCGACACCGAGGTCACCGGCCTGGATCCGGAGAGCGGCACGGTCGAGACCGAGGCCGGAACCCTCCGGGCCGATCTGGTCGTCGCGGCCGACGGCATCCGGTCCGGGACCAGGCGGCAGCTCTTCCCCGGACACCCGGAGCCGGTCTACTCAGGAGTGACCGCCTGGCGCGGGCTGCTGCGGCGGCCCGAGGGCGTGACGGTCCACAGCGCGGAGAGCTGGGGCGCCGGCCTGGTGTTCGGGACCCATCAGCTGGCCGACGACCTCGTGTACTTCTACGCCACCGACCTCGCCGCGCCCGGCGGGCGGGCCGCCGACGAGCGCGCCGAGCTGCTGCGGCGCTTCGGGAACTGGCACCGGCCGATCCCCGCGATGCTGGACGCGGTGGACCCGGGCGCGATCCTGCGCAACGACGTCTACTACCTGGCGACCCCGCTGCCCCGCCTGCACCAGGGCCGGGTGGCGCTGCTCGGCGACGCGGCCCATCCGATGACGCCCAACCTCGGGCAGGGCGCCTGCCAGGCGGTCGAGGACGCGGTCGTGCTCGCCCACCACGCGGGCGGGGACCTGGCCGACTACACCGAGGCGCGGCTGGGCCGTACCGCGGAGATCGTCAGAAGGTCCATGGCGATCTGCCGGGCGACGAAGATCCGCAACCCGGTGGCGATCGGGCTGCGGGATCTCGGCATGAGGGTGGCCGGCAGGTTCAGCGCAGATCTGATGTTGCGGGCAATGGACTCGGTTCTGGACTGGCGGCCACCGGCGCCGGCCGGTCCTTCGAGTGGTCGGGCGCCAACCGGCCGAGCGTGATCGTGCCGCCGACGGTCAGCGCGGCGGCGATGACCGCGGGCACGGCGGTCGATGGGCTGGTCGGCAGCGGCTCACCGAGCAGGATCGCGCCGGCCAGCACCGAGGTGATCGGGTCGATCACCTGCACACCGGCGTACGCGATGCCGAAATATCCCACCGCGTAGGACTTCTGCAGCAGCACCACCGCGCAGATCAGCAGGACCGGCACCGCCAGCGTGAACCAGTGCAGCAGCCTGCTCAGGTCGCCCTCAAGCCCGCCCCCGACCACGCGTACGAACGTGGACACACTGGCCGTCACCGCGCCCGCCCCCACCGAGAGCAGCAGCGCCTTGTTCGCCCCCTCGACCCGCCGCGCCGCCACCTGCGTGATCAGCACGACGACACCGATCACCGCCAGGAACGCGAGCGCCGCAGGGGTCCCCAGCCGCGGCGTCACGTGCTCCTGCGGGACGAGCAGCATCAGCCACAGCAACCCCACCGCGACCGCGATAGACCCAAAGATCTCCGCCTTGTACGGCTTGCGCCCATACATGAACGCCGCCAGCGGCACCGCGAACACCAGCGTGGCCACGCTGATCGGCTGCACCACCACGAGCGGCGCGAAACTCAGCGCCACCGCGTGCAAGCTGGCGCCGGTGAACCCGATGACGCCCCCGATCCACCAGCGCGGGCGTTTGACGAGCTTGAGCGTCGCCCCCTGAGCCACCGCCTCGTACTGTTGCAGCGCCGCGCCGAGCGCGTATCCCAGTGCCCCTGCCAGAGCAATCGCCAGACCGACCCACGTCATGGGCGCCCGCAGAGGGGCATGGAACCTTTCAAGAGCATTCACCCAGCTTATGGCTCGGTGTCCGCTCTCGGATCAGCCTTTAGGAGGAAGGGCATACACAGAAGAGATGCCCTTCGGGGTCCTGGAGTACCACCCATCGGGTGCCTTCCTCGGTCACACCCGGCTGGAACTCGGGCTTCGTGGCTCCGAGCTCCACGTATTCGGCGACCGCCTTCTCCACGTCCGGCACCCGGAAGTCGAAGTGGAACTGCTTGTCGGGACTCGGCCAGGTGACCGGTTTACGGTCCGGGACCCGACCGAAATAGAGGGACACGGTGCCGTCACCGACGGCCGCGTACTCGTCCTCGGAGTACTGGATCTCGTAACCGGTGATCTGGTGGTAGAACTCGGCGAGCCGCTTGGGCTCCGCGCAGTCGAGGGTGAACGCCAGAAGCTTGGCCTTGGTTGTCATGGAGACTACTCTGCCAGCCGTACCTGCCACCTTCTGTCAGGTACGTGGAAGTGCCTTGAGCAGGAAAAAGTGCGTTCTTCCGCGAGATTTCGGGTGGGTCCACGATCGGAGACATGACGATCATCGACAGGCCCGACTACCGGCCCTTCCCCGACCCCGCCAAGCCGCGCTCCCTCACCTGGCCCGTCATGGACCCGGTCCGCGCCGACGGCCACTACGTCAAGGACATCGTGCTCAACTTCGAGCACCTCGCCGACGGCGAGGGCATCCCCCTGCACCGGCACACAGGGGAGGAGGTGCTCATCATCGACGAGGGCGAGGCCGAGGCCTTCCTCGGCGACGAGACCCGCCTCGTGGGGCCCGGCGCCGTCATCTTCGTCCCGCCGGGCACGCCGCACGGCTTCCGCAACGCCTCCGGCGCGGTGGTACGGCTGCACGCCTACTTCCGCGAGCACGTCGTCGGCACCCAAATCGACGGCCGCCCCGCCTCCCTGGATGACTTCCGCCTGATCACGGACGCGTGGGCGAATTCCAGATGAAGGCCCCGCTAAAGTGGACCCTGTGTACGGACGACTGATCTGCTCCCCGCCGCCCGCCCTCTAGCGGGCGGCTGACCTCCTTCCCCGGATACCCCGAGATCGGGCCCGGTGGTGAGCGCTGCCCGCGCGCGGGCCTCATCCACCTCATCCGGAAAGATCAGTCATGACCCCGATTTCCGCGCGCCGCGGCGTGGTGTACGCCTCCATCGCCGCAGCCGCCTGGGGCACCGGCGGCGCCGCCGGTTCGCTCCTGTTCACCACCCTGGACCCGGTTTCCGTCTCGTTCTGGCGCTACCTCCTGGGCGCCGCCTTCCTCCTCCCCCTCCTCCTCCACCCCACACGAACCCACCCCACCCGAACCCACCCCACCCGAACCCACCCCACACCGTCGCGGCACCTCGCCCCCTCCCGGCTCCCCAGGCTCTTCAGCGCCGCGTCGGCGAGAAGCGACCACGGCGGAGACCGGCGCACCGACACGGCGAGCAACAGCCGGATCGCCAGGTGGTGGCCACGAGATGGCGCCACCCGCGCCACGGACGCCGAGCTTTTCGGCGCCGCGTCGGCAAGAAGGGCCGACGCCAGCGACCGGCCCACTGTGACGGCGGGCAACCGGTGGGTGGCCAAGGGCTCGGGTGGGGCGAGTTCTGTGGGTGGGCGGTGGAGCGTCAGAGGGGTGGCGCGGGTTGGGGTGGTGGGGGTGGGGATGGCGGTGTATCAGGCGGCCTACTTCGCGGCCATCGCCGAGTCCGGCATCGCCCTGGCCACCGTGGTGACGATGGGCGCCACCCCGGTCCTCACCGCCCTGGGCGGCAGGTTCCTGCTGAACGAGCGCCTCAGCCGCGTCGGCCTGGTCGCGCTGGCCGCCGCCCTGGCGGGCCTGGCCCTGCTGACGGGCGGCGGCACGGGAGAAGGGACGACGACGGGCGTGGCGTGGTCGCTGCTGTCCGCGCTCGGCTACGCCGCCGTCACCCTGTACTCCCGCCGCCACAACGGCGACCCGGAGGCCACGGCGGTGGGCGGGTTCGCGGTGGGCGCCGCCTGCCTGGCGCCGTTCCCGCTGGCGGGGGGCATCCTGCCGGAGTTCACGCTGAGCACGGCGGCCACGCTGCTGTTCCTGGGCGCGGTCCCGACGGCGCTGGCCTACGCGCTGTTCTTCCGTTCCCTCACGGCACTCCCGGCCACAACCGTCTCGGTCATCTCGCTCGGGGAGGCCGTGGGAGCGGCGATGATAGGAGTGGTGCTGTTCGGCGAAAGGCTGACGCTTCCGGCCTGGTCGGGATGTGTTCTGCTGCTGGCCGCTGTCGTGGTTCTGACCGTGCACGGGCAAAGGTGAGTTAGGGTCCGGTACGGCGGTGCCTGCCGTACCGGACCCCTTATCGGGGGAATAAGGGGGAACGGTGCCGAGGGAGCGCGCGTTGGAGGAACCGTGGCCTCGATTACCGGAATGATCAGGAATCTCCTGGACCGTCCAGGTGGGGTGAACCTGAGTCCGTACATGAAGATCGTCAAGACGGCGAACACCCGCGCCGACCGGATCGGCAAGCTCGACGATCTGCCTGAGCCGTCCATGGACGATCTGGCCGAGTTCTGCGCCGTCGCCCGCGAGGCCGCCGACCGCACGCTCGGGCTGCGGCCGTACGACGTGCAACTGCTTGGGACGCTCGCGCTCCTCCACGGTCACGTCGCCGAGATGGCGACCGGCGAGGGCAAGACCCTGTCCGGCGCGATGGCGGCGGCCGGGTACGCGCTGCAGGGCAAGCGTGTGCACGTGATGTCGGTCAACGACTACCTGGCCAGGCGCGACGCCGAGTGGATGGCGCCGTTCTACGAGGCCATGGGCGTCAGCGTCGGCTGGATCGGGCAGAACTCCACGCCCGAGGAGCGCCGCGCCGCCTACTCCTGCGACGTGACCTACGGCCCGGTCAGCGAGATCGGCTTCGACGTGCTGCGTGACCGGCTGCGTACGGACGCGGCGGCGGTTCTGGTGCCGGAGCCCGAGGTGGCGCTGATCGACGAGGCCGACTCGGTGCTCGTGGACGAGGCCCGGGTGCCGCTCGTGATGGCGGGGGCGGCCGACGAGGGCAGCGCCGTACCTGAAATGGCGGCGCTGGTGCGCACGCTGGTGCGCGGCTACCACTACGAGATCGACGAGGGCGCGCGCAACGTCTACCTGACGCCGAAGGGCGCCGACAGCGTGGAGAACATCCTCGACGTCGAGCTCTACGACGAGAACGAGCCGAGCACGCTCATCGAGCTGAACCTGGCCCTGCACGCCCATGCGCTGCTGGCCAAGGACGTCGACTACATCGTGCGCGACGGCAAGGTGCAGCTGATCAACCCGTCGCGCGGCCGGGTGGCGCTGCTGCAGCGCTGGCCGGACGGCCTTCAGGCGGCCGTGGAGGCCAAGGAGGCGCTGCCGCCGAGCGAGAAGGGCGAGATCCTCGACTCGCTCACCATCCAGGGCCTGATCAAGCGCTATCCCAAGATTTCCGGCATGACCGGCACAGCGGTCGCCGTCAGCGAGCAGCTCGGCGAGTTCTACGGCCTGAAGGTCGCCGTCATCCCGCCCAACACCCCCGCCATCCGCCAGGACGAGCCCGACCGGATCTACCCGACGGTGCCCGACAAGGACGCGGCGCTCGTCGAGGAGATCCAGGAGGCGCACGCCACCGGCCGCCCGATCCTCATCGGCACCCTGGACGTCGCCGAGTCGGAGAACCTCGCCAAGCTCCTGCAGCGCCGTAACCTGGAGCCCGTCGTCCTCAACGCCAAGAACGACGCGGAAGAGGCGGCGATCATCGCCAGGGCCGGCGAGCGCGGCGCGATCACGGTCTCCACCCAGATGGCCGGCCGCGGCACCGACATCCGCCTGGGCGACGGCGTGGCCGAGCTCGGCGGCCTCTACCTGATCGGCTCCGGCCGCCACGCCAGCAGCCGCCTGGACGACCAGTTGCGCGGCCGCGCCGGCCGCCAGGGCGACCCGGGCGGCTCGGTCTTCTTCGTCAGCATGCAGGACGACCTGATCACCCAGTTCGTCCCGGACGAGCGCCCGCCCGCCGCCGACCCCGACGGCCTGGTACGCCACCGCCGCGGCGCCTACCTGGTCGGCCACGCCCAGCGGGTCGCCGAGGGCGTCAACCTGGAGATCCACCGCAACACCTGGCGCTACACCCGCCTGCTTGAGCACCAGCGCGAGCTGATCCTGGAGTGGCGCGACAAGGTCCTCCACACCGACTCGGCCGCCAAGGCGCTGGCCGAGGCCGACGGCGAGCGGTGGGACGCGCTGCCCGACGACACCCGCGAGGAGACCGCGCGCCAGATCGTGCTGCACGCGATCGACACCTGCTGGACCGAGCACCTGGCCTTCCTCACCGACCTGCGCGAGGGCATCCACCTGCGGGCGCTCGGCCGGATGAGCCCGATCGACGAGTTCCACCGGGAGGCGGTCGCTGAGTACAAGTCGCTGCAGGCCGAGATCGAGCGGCGTTCGCTGGAGGCGTTCGAGTCGCCGGAGCCCGACCTAAAACGCCCCTCCGCGACGTGGACCTACCTGGTGCAGGACAACCCGTTCGGCACCGAGTGGGACCGCATCCTCAAGCGCGTCACCTCCGCCGCCCGCCGGGGCTAGACACGGCGGAAACTTGCAAGACCGGTCCGGGGCGGCGCGGGAAGGATGAGGTCATGACTGTTGACCTGACCGCCGCCGCCGACTTCATGGCCACGCACGCGCGTGTCCTGGACCGGCGGCGCTTCGATGTCCTGCTCGGCTCCGGCGACCCCGCCGGGCTGCTGCCCGCGGTGGACGCCTACCGCAACCCGGACGGCGGCTACGGCTGGGGCCTGGAGCCCGACCTACGATCCCCGGAGAGCCAGCCGGGCGCCGCTCTGCACGCCTTCGAGGTGTTCGCGGAGATGGCCCCGGCCGTCGCCGTCCATGCGGAACGGCTGTGCGACTGGCTGGAGACGGTGACGCTGCCCGACGGCGGCCTGCCGTTCTCGCTGCCGCTGACCGTGCGGGCGGGCACCGCCCCGTGGTGGAGCGGCGGCGACGCGACCACCTCCTCGCTGCAGATCACCGCCGTGAGCGCGGCTGCGGCCCTCCACGTCCCGTCGGTGGCGGGGCATCCGTGGCTGGACCGCGCGATCCGCTACTGCCTGGACGCCATCCGCGCGCTGGACACGCACCCGCACGCCTACGTGCTGTCGTTCGCCATCCGCTTCCTGGACGCCGTCCACGACCGCGAGCCCGAGGCCGCCGCCCTCCTGAACGGCCTGGCCAAGCTCATCCCGGGCAACGGCGAGGTCCCCGTGGAGGGCGGCACCGCCGACGAGAAGCTCACCCCGCTCGATTTCGCCCCGCGCCCCGATCGCCCGGCGCGTGCCCTGTTCACCCCGGCCCAGATCGAGGCCGACCTCGACCGGCTGGCCGCCGGGCAGAAGGCGGACGGCGGCTGGACCGTCGAGTACGCGAAGATCTCGCCCGCCGGCGCCCTGGAGTGGCGCGGCGTCGCCACCTTCAACACCGTCGACGTTTTGCGGCGCAACGGCCGGCTCTGAGATTCTGGGCCGATGACCGGACGCCCTGTAGTCGTGCCCCATGATCCCGACTGGAAGGAGCGGGCGGCGCGGCTGCGGGCGGAGCTCCGGCGCGTACTCGGGCCGGTGGCGCTGCACGTGGAGCACATCGGCAGCACCTCGATCCCCGGCATGGCCGCCAAGCCGCTGTTCGACCTGCAGGTCAGCGTCCTCGACCTGCACGAGGCCGAGCGGGTCTTCGGCGGGCCCCTGGAGGCGCTGGGGTTCACGATGTCGCCGTACCGGAGCGACCACGTGCCCGCGGGGCTGGAGGACGACCCCGCCAGATGGGCGAAACGGCTCTGGACCCGGCGGGGGCGCCCCGAGGACGAGGTCAACCTGCACGTGCGGGTGCTCGGCGCGCCCAACGACCGCCTGGCGCTGCTGTTTCGGGACTGGTTCCGGGCGCATCCGCTCGCCGTACCGGCTTATGCGGACTTCAAGCGGCGGCTGGCCGGGGCGGTGCGTGAGACGGGCGACTACTCCGACGTCAAGGACCCGGTGGTGGACCTGGTCGCCGTGGTCGCCGAAGAGTGGGCCGCCGAAACCGGCTGGACCGCCCATCCCTAGGGTTTGCGGGCCACGCCGCCCAGCAGGAGCTCCTCCCAGGTCTCCAGCGGCCCCGGACTGCCCTCGGGACGCCAGTGGGGCAGGTGGACGAGGCCGGGGCTGACCATGTCAAGGCCGTCGTAGAAGCGGTTGATCGACTCGGCGGTGCGGAAGCGGCCGGTGCCCATCGTGGCGTGCAGCATCGCCTCCAGCGCCTTCGCCTTGGGGTTGTGGGAGGTCATCATGTTGGAGGCGGCCAGGTAGCTGCCCCGCGGCAGCGCGTCCATGTACTGCTTGACCAGCCCGTGCGGGTCGTCATCGTCGGGGAACAGGTGCAGCAGGCTCATCATGAGCAGGCCCACCGGCCGGGAGAAGTCGATCAGGTCGAGCAGGTCGGCGGCGCCGAGCACGGCGTCGACGTCCGTGGCGTCCGCGGTGATGGCCGTGGCGCGCAGGTTGGTACGCAGGATCGAGCGGGCGTGCGGCTCGACCATCGGGTCGAGGTCCACGTAGACGACGCGGGCCTCGGGGTTGGCGAACTGGGCGACCTCGTGGGTGTTCTCGATCGTCGGCAGGCCGGCGCCCAGGTCGATGAGCTGGGTGACGCCGGCCTCGCGCACCAGGTGGTCGGTGACGCGGCCGACGAAGGCGCGGTTGCACCAGACGAGGCTGACCACCTCGGGGACCGCCGCGGCCAGGTGTTCTGCCACGGCCCGGTCCACGGTGAAGTTCTCGGTGCCGCCCAGCAGCGCGTCGTATACACGAGCCACGCTCGGCCGGGTGGCATCGACCCCGGGTGGAATCCATTCGTTGATCATGGGCGGCTCCGCCGAAGTTCCGTTGCCGCGGATCGTATCCACACCGCGGCCGGTATGTCAGCGCCTCTGCGGGGTAGCGCCCGAGCATGACGGACACTTCTCACGGCGAGTCGGACAGAGAGCGCGAGTCTCACAAGGAACGCGTGGATCGCGAGCTGAGCGAGCTGCTGCAGGGCCTGCGCGTCGCGGTCACCGGGGTCCAGGTGCTGTTCGCCTTCCTGCTGACCGTTCCTTTTCAGCAAGGATTCGGCAAAGTGGACACCACGGGGCTGTGGCTGTTCTTCGTCGCGCTCATGGGCGCCGCGCTGGCGTCGGTGTGCTTCATCACGCCCGCGGCACAGCACCGGGTCTTCTTCCGCACCGGCCTCAAGGAGCGCATGATCAAACGCGCGAACTCCCTGGGCATCGCGGGAGCGGTGCTTCTGCTGATCGCCATGACCGCGGCGGTGGCCATGGTGGCCGAGGTCGTGCTGAACGTCTGGCCGGCCACCTTGTTCGGCGCCGTGGTGGCACTCACAGCCGGGTGGTTCTGGCTCATCCAGCCCATCACCGACATCTATCGCAGCAAGGGCACGTTAGAGGAGAAATCCTGAGGGCAGCAGCATGACCATGGCTACATTGCTCTGGATCATCGCCGTCATTCTCGTCGTCGCCGGGATCTACGTCATCCTGGCCCGGCGGGACATCCTGTGGGGCATCGTCCTCATCGTGCTGGGATTCCTCGTGGGTCCCGGCGGAGTCAGCATCTTCAATGTGTGAGGAAGGCGGGCCGGACAGAACCGGCCCGCCTTCTCTCACCTCTCAACCGTTTCAGCCGTTTCCCAGGTTCTCAGGTAGGCCTCGGCCCCCTGAGCCATGTCCCGGACGAACGCGTCGCCGGCCAGCGACCTGATGTCCTCGATCCAGTCGGGCACCAGGCCGTAGTTGGCGACGCCGTCCACGTTGTAGTCCCATGTCCGCTGTCCCGTGCTGTGCCGGTCGAAGCTGACCGACCCGTCGTGGGAGTGGAAGGGGTACGCCACCGCGCTGCCGGCCCGAGGAGCCGGCAGTTTACCCAGGCCGTTGGCGTCGAGGCCGTACCCGAACCCGGGGCGGCCCGCCGCGTCGCGCAGCGGCTTGGTCTCACGCCAGGCGTTGGCGAACCCCTCGGCCCCGTGGCCGTATGAGGTGACCATGCCGCCCAGCCGGTAGATCCGCTGGTAGTTGAGCGCGTCTGTCCAGCTGTGCGAGGAGATCACGCCCGCGTAGCCGGCCTGCTCCAGGAGGGTGAGCGTCCGGTCCGCGGCCTTGACGCTCATGTGGTCGACCTCGATGAGCATGCCGCGGCTCATCATGCCCTTGACCATGTGCTCGCCGAGCGAGGTGAGCCCCCGTCTGTTGCAGTGCGGTCCCGGCGGGTAGACGGGCAGGCTGACGCCGGGCGGCAGCCAGCGGGCCAGTTCCGGCGGGAGCACCGCGGGCGAGATGGTGTTGTCGCGCTGCGGCCCGGTGCACGCCTCCGTCTGCCAGAAGCGGCCCGACGACAGGAAGTTGCCCAGGTTGACGATGGCGCCCTGGGTGCCGGAGTCGAAGCGGACGCCGCACAGGGCGTTGTCGTACTTGTGGCAGACGAACATGGAGCGGACGCCGAGCTCGTACATCTCGTCCAGGCCCCGGTCGATCTGGGCCTTGGTGCAGTGCGGGATGCCGAGCGTCTGCCGGCAGCCGAACGGCTCCGAGGTCTCGATGCCGAGCACCACGGCGAGCTTTCCGGAGGCGATGACCGAGCGGGCCTCGGCCGGGCTCTTGACCACGCGGAACCAGCCCTGGCCGGGGCCGCCGCTCTGCTGGTCGATGTAGTCCTGCATCTCGAAGGTACGGCGGGCCTCCAGCCGGATGGAGCCCATCTCGTCACAGGGGTTCGTCTTCAGCGGGTAGATCTCGCAGAGCTGGCGGTTGGCCACGAGGTCGTTGACCATGATCCGCAGCCCGCCGCGCCAGGCGCGCTCGATCCAGGTGTAGTAGGCCTGCTGGTGAGTCAGCGAGTCGTGGGCCGGCCAGCTCCTGAACGTGGGCCAGCCGACGGGGTCGTGGGTGCCGGTCGGCTGACCGGTGCGGGTGAAGTTCTCGAACCAGGCGGCTTCGCCGTTCGGGAAGTGGTCGAGGCAGTCGACCAGAGCCCTGGCGATGCCGCCCGGGTCGAACGGCTTGCCGCAGAGCAGCTTGCCGCCGAACGCTTCGTAGGACATCAGGTGGCTGTGCGCGTCGATGAAGCCGCTCACGGGCTGCTCGCTGCGGGATAACGCGGGGGCGGGTAACGCGAGCAGGGCGATGGCGACCAGGACGGCGAGTATGCGGCTGATCACGCCCTCAGCGTGGGCTCCTTACAGACGCCAGTCAAGACCCAATGTGAGTCCTACTCGCTATTTTGGGTCCGCCGGATTTTGCCCCCGCAGGTAGACCTCGCCCCCGAGTTCGGTGAACTCCACCGCCTTCTCCGCCATCCCCACCTGGATGGCAGCGGAGTCCGTCAACCCATGCTCCTGCGCATATTTCCGGACATCGTGGGTGATCTTCATCGAACAGAACTTCGGCCCGCACATACTGCAGAAATGCGCGGTCTTGGCGGGCTCGGCCGGGAGCGTCGCGTCGTGGAACGAGCGGGCCGTCACCGGATCCAGCGACAGATTGAACTGGTCCTCCCAGCGGAACTCGAAGCGGGCGTCCGACAGCGCGTCGTCCCACTCCTGCGCCCGCGGGTGCCCCTTGGCGAGGTCGGCGGCATGGGCCGCGATCTTGTAGGTGATGACCCCGGTCTTGACATCGTCCTTGTCCGGCAGGCCCAGATGCTCCTTGGGGGTGACGTAGCAGAGCATGGCGGTGCCGTACCAGCCGATCATCGCGGCGCCGATGCCCGAGGTGATGTGGTCGTAGCCCGGCGCGACGTCGGTCACCAGCGGGCCCAGCGTGTAGAACGGCGCGTCGTCGCAGATCTCGCGCTGCAGGTCCACGTTCTCCTTGATCTTGTGCATGGGCACGTGGCCGGGCCCCTCGATCATGACCTGCACGTCGTGCGCTCGGGCGATCTTCGTCAGCTCGCCCAGCGTGCGCAGCTCCGCGAACTGCGCCTCGTCGTTGGCGTCGGCGATCGAGCCGGGCCGCAGGCCGTCGCCGAGCGAGAACGCCACGTCGTAGCTCGCCAGCAGCTCGCACATCTCCTCGAAGTGCTTGTACAGGAAGCTCTCCCGGTGGTGGGCCAGGCACCACGCCGCCATGATCGAGCCGCCGCGCGAGACGATGCCGGTCTTGCGCCGTGCGGTCAGCGGCACGTACGCCAGCCGTACCCCCGCGTGCACGGTCATGTAGTCGACGCCCTGCTCGCACTGCTCGACCAGCGTGTCCCGGTAGACCTCCCACGACAGGTCGGCCGCCACGCCGCCGACCTTCTCCAGCGCCTGGTAGATCGGAACGGTCCCGATCGGGACCGGCGCGTTCCTGATGATCCACTCGCGGGTGGTGTGGATGTTGCGGCCGGTGGACAGGTCCATCACGGTGTCGGCGCCCCACCGGGTGGCCCAGGTCATCTTCTCCACCTCCTCGGAGATCGAGGAGGCGACCGCGGAGTTGCCGATGTTGGCGTTGATCTTCACGTGGAAGTTGCGGCCGATGACCATCGGCTCGCTCTCCGGATGGTTGACGTTGGCCGGGATGATCGCCCGCCCGGCCGCCACCTCCTTGCGCACGAACTCGCCGCTCACCCCCTCCCTGACCGCGACGAACTCCATCTCCTTGGTGACCACCCCGCGCCGCGCGTAGGCGAGCTGGGTCACGGGCGCCCCGGTGGCCCGAAGCGGCTTGCGCCCGTCGCCGGGGAAGACCTCGGTGTTCGCGCGGGCCCAGGCCTGCTGCTCCTTGAAGCCGTCGTCGATGGGCCGTACCTGGCGGCCGCCGTAGCGGGCGACGTCGCCGCGTTCGAGCACCCACACCTCCCGCAGCCGCGGCAGACCCCGGGTGATGTCGGGGTTGTCCGGCCCGGAGGTGTCGTACAGCTCCACCGACGTCCCGTTCGACAGATGCACCCGCCGCATGGGCACCCGCAGGTCGCCGAGATGGATCTTGGAAAAGCGCGCGTCGCTCATCGCGCAAACTCCCTTCGCCGGCATTACCCGGATCAGGTTCTGGCGGTCGGCGGCTGCTCCAGCCGTCCTCTCAGCCCGTTGCACCGGGCTCCCGCGTTCGGACCGCGCCACCGTACCCCGGCGACCCGGGGTACGCACAAGTCCCTCTACAGCGGCGGTTCGTCGATACGGCGCCTCTCCTCGTAGACGGTCGTCGTACGGCGCGCGTGCGGGTCCTCGGGGATCGGCTGTTGAATCACCCTGCGGGTAACGTGCATGCGGTACAGGCCGAACAGCAACCCGGCCAGACCACCGATCATGAGGACGACGCCGATCACATTGATGTCAAGACCGGCGAGGTCGAACTCGACCGCCCAGGTCAGGATCGCGCCGAGCATGATGAGGATGATGCCTCCGGCGATTGTCATAATGCACCTCCAGAGGAAACCACTATCCCCATGTCGAAGAACAAACCTGTCGTCGTGATCGGGCTCATGGGCTCGGGCAAGACGACCGTCGGCAAACTGCTGGCCCGCGAGCTGGGCGTGCGGCTCAGCGACAGCGACCCGTACCTGCGCGGGCGTTACGGCGCCAGCGCCGCCGAGATCGCGAAGGCGGAGGGCGCGGACGTCCTGCACGAGCGGGAGTCCGAGCACGTGCTGCACGCGCTGACCGAGCCGCCCCAGGTGATCGCGGCGGCGGCCAGCACCGTGGAGGACCCGCGGGTACGCGAGGCGCTGCGCGCGGCCTTCGTGGTCTGGCTGGACGCCCCCGACGAGATCCTGGCCCAGCGGATGCGCTCGTCCGACCACCGGCCGGAGTTCTCGCCCTCCGCCATGCGGGCGCGCCGCGAGCCGTACTTCCTGCAGGTCGCCGACCTGCGGCTGGACGTCTCCACGGCCACCCCGGAAAACACGGCGACAACCATTTACGAGGCTCTATAAATTGGAGAAATGTTCGCGAACAAACCCACCCTCGCCGGTGACCGGGTCACCCTCGTACCCGTCGGGCCCGAGCACGTCGAGGGCCTGATCGAGCTCTGCGACGACCCCGAGGTCGCCCGGCTCACGGGCTCCCACACCCACGACGGGATCGCCCCCAAGG
The DNA here is from genome assembly GCF_014203235.1 of Nonomuraea endophytica. Taxonomy (GTDB): domain Bacteria; phylum Actinomycetota; class Actinomycetes; order Streptosporangiales; family Streptosporangiaceae; genus Nonomuraea; species Nonomuraea endophytica. The sequence goes on from NZ_JACHIN010000002.1 coordinate 579,897, forward strand.
CGGCCCTGGAGTGGTATTCCACCCGGCGCGACCACGAGGACCGGCTCGACCTGGCCATCATGGCCCCGGACGGGTACGTCGGCGAGGTCGTGCTCAACGAGCTCGACAAGGACAACCTGTCGTGCAACCTGCGCATCGCCCTGGTCGGCGCGCGCGCGTTCGGCAAGGGCTACGGCACCGAGGCCATCCGCCTGGTGCTCGACCACGCCTTCGCCACGACCCCTCTGCACCGCATCGAGCTGGGCGTATACGATTTCAACGACCGCGCCAAGCACGTCTACGAGAAGGTCGGCTTCGTGCGGGAGGGCGTGCAGCGTGACGCGCTGCTGTGGGAGGGACAGTGGTACGACTCGGTGACGATGTCCGTGCTGCGTACGGAGTGGAAACCCCTGTCATAATGATCATGACGCACGGGTCCCTCGAGGCGCGCGAGGGACCTGTGGCGTTCCGGCCGGCAACCAATTCCGCCTTGTGCGCATCTAAGGGGCAGTGACGATGCGCTTGGTGCCCGGTGACCCCGAACGGCTTGGCGGCTATTGGCTGGCCGGTCGGCTCGGCGCGGGCGGCCAGGGCGTCGTCTACGACGCCTACGACGCCGATGGCCGCCGCTTCGCGGTGAAGGTCCTGCACGGCGGGCTGACCGGGCAGCTGGCCAAGGAGGCGGCCGCGGCTGGCCGGGTGGCCTCCTTCTGCACCGCCCGGGTGGTCGAGGCCAGGCTGGACGCCGAGCGGCCGTACATCGTCAGCGAGTTCGTCGAGGGCCCCAACCTGCGCCAGGCGCTCGAACGTCACGGCCCCTACTCCGGCGACTCCCTGCTCAGGCTGGCCGTCGCGCTGGCCACCGCGCTGGCCGCCGTTCACAGCTCGGGCGTGGTGCACCGCGACCTCAAGCCGGAGAACGTGCTGCTCGGGCCGGACGGGCCCCGGGTGATCGACTTCGGCGTCGCGCGCACGACCGACGGGGCGAGCACGAGCTTCATCGGCGGCACCCCCACCTACATGGCCCCCGAGGTCTTCACCGGCCGCCGCGCCGGGCCGCCGGCCGACGTGTTCGCCTGGGGCGGCGTGGTGCTGTTCGCCGCCACCGGCGAGGACCCGTTCCAGGCCGAGAGCCTCGGCGGCGTCATGCACCGGGTGCTCACGGTCGATCCCGACCCCGGCGACCTGGCCGAGCCGCTGCGCTCGCTGGTCGCCCGCGCGCTGGCCAAGGACCCCGACGGGCGCCCCACCGCCGCCGAGCTGCTGCTCGGGCTGCTGGGCAGCGCGGAGCCGAGCGCCGGCGCCGAGCTGGCGGCCGAGGTCAGGCCGCCGGACGGGCTGAGCGGCGAGCGGCCGCTCGGCGAGGTCGCCGAGGAGGTCTACGCCGCGCTCACCCCCGAGCAGCAGCGCGCCGTGCCCAGCCTGCTGCTGCGGATGCTCGACGGCGAGACGCTCCGCCGCATCCCGCGCGACGAGGCCGAGGACCTCGGCGTGCTGGCCCACTTCGCCGAAGCCGGTCTCCTGGTACGGCGCAGCCTCAAGGTGGCCCCCGAGGACACCGAGACCGGCAAGCTCGTCGCCGTCTCCGACGACCTGGTCGCCCCGGCCAGCGCCGCGCTCTACCACGCCTGGCCCAGGCTGCGCGCCTGGGTGGCCGACGACCGCGACGGCCTGGCCGTGCACGGCAGGCTGCGCGGGGCCGCGCTCCACTGGCAGGCCCACCGCCGCCGCAGCGCCGACCTCTACCACGGCAGCGCCCTGGACACCGCGCTCGGCTGGGCCGCCACCACCCGCCGCCACGTGGGCCTCAACGCCCTCGAACGCGACTTCCTCGACCGCAGCGCCGCCCAGGCCAGGCGGCGCGGGCGGCGGCGCGGGCTGGCCCTGGCCGCGATGGCGGCGCTGCTGGCGGTCGCCGTCTCGGCGTCGGTGCTGGCCGTACGGCAGAGCCAGGATCTCAGCGAGCAGCTCGCGCAGGCCAACGCGCGGGCGGTGGCGGCGCGGGCGGAGGCGCTGCGCGCGACGGATCCGCAGGCGGCGATGCGGCTGAGCGTGGCGGCCTGGAGCCTGTCGCCGGTCTTCGAGGCCAGGACCGCGCTGCAGCATTCGCTGGCCCAGCCGGAGGTGAGCGTGTTCACCGACCCGGAGATCGTGCCGTCGGCCGCCTACCACCTGGCCTTCGACGGGAAGAGCCTGCTCAAGCGGACCGGCGACCAGGTCGTCACCTGGGACATCGCCACCGGCAAGGCCACCGGCCGGTCCAGGGTGCCGGGCGGGCAGGTCGAGGCGATCAGCGACGACGGCGCGATGGCGGCCGTCTCCGACGGCACGACGGTGAGCACGGTCGATCTGGCCACGGGCAAGCGGGTCGGCGCCGCCCGCCCGCAGGGCGACGCGGTGGAACTACTGGCCGGCGGGCGGCTGCTGGCCCTGTCCGCAGCGGGCAGGACCGCGCTCTACCCCGCCGATGGCGCGCCGCTGCCGCTCGACCTGACGGGCCGGACCTACGCCGTCTCCCGCGACGGCCGGTGGGCCGCGCTGGGCTCCGCCGACGACGGCGGCCGGGCCGAGCTGTGGGACCTGCGCGCCCGCAAGCGCACCGCCACGGTGCAGGTGGACGTGCCGGTGGCCAAGAGCGGGGCGGAACTGCCGCTGGCGTTCAGCCCGGACGGCTCCCGCCTGGCCGTCACCGGCGCCACGGGGATCACGCTCGTCGACACCGCCACCGGCGGCCACCGCCTGCTGCCGAGCAGGGGCGGCTCGCTGCTGCCCGTCGTCTTCAGCCCGGACGGCAGGTTCCTGGCCGAGCGGCTGGAGGACCAGGCCCAGCTGTGGCGGGTGGCCGACACCAGCATTCTCGGCCAGTACCCCGTCAGGCAGGCGGAGGCCGCCCTCGCCTTCTCCGCCGACGGCCGCGAGCTGCGCTACGTGAAGGGCGCCGGCTCGGTCGTCTCCATCGACGTCTCCAGCGCGGTCGAGCTGACGCCCGACGAGGAGGCCGTCAGCATGGGGATGGCCCGGCTCTCGCCCGGTGGCAGGGTGACCGCGCTGCAGGTCTCCGGCGCGATCAAGCTCACCGACGCGCTCAAGAAGGAGCCGCTCGGCCGTATCCAGGGCACCGGCGACCTCGCCTTCGACGACGGCGGCACCCTGCTGGCCGTGGCCGGCGACCCGGTCGTGATCTGGGACGTGGCCGCCGGCCGCCGCGTCAACGCCATCGACACCGGCCACGAGCCCTCCGCCGTACGGCTGTCGCCCGACGGCGGCACGCTCGCGGTCGTCCGCGGGCCGGACATCGACCTGTGGAGCGTGCGCGACGGCCGCAAGACCAGCACGCTGTCCGGCGTGGGCAGCACCGCGCTGGCCTTCAGCCCCGATGGCAAGACCCTGGCCGCCGGCGCCGACCTGGTGGAGGTGATCACCGGCCGGGTCACCCGCGACCCCGCCGGGGTCCGCAACCTGGCGCCGGACGCCGTCGCCTTCAGCCCGGACGGCCGCACGCTCGGCTACGTGCTCGGCGAGGACGGCCGCATGCTCCTGTGGGACTTCACCTCCCGCAAGGGCCGCACGGCGCCCGTCTCCTCCGGCGCCCTGCACCTGCGCTTCTCCCCCGACGGCCGGCTGCTGGCCGTCGGCGGCGAGCGGGTGGAGATCTGGGAGGCGGACTCGCTGCGCGAGGTCGGCCAGGCGCCGGTCGACGCCTACCCCGCCGACATGGCCTTCAGCGACGACGGGCGGCGGCTGTTCGTCGTGCAGCCCGGCGGCGAGGTGCAGCAGTCGCCGATCGACCCGCTGCTCGCCGCCGAGCAGGTGTGCGCGCGGGCGGGCGGCGCGCTCAGCGAGGCCGAGTGGGCCAAGCTCATCCCCGAGGCCTCCTACCGCAGCAGCTGCTGACCCGGCGACAAGTACGCCACCAGAGGACGGAAAGAGCGCAGGCTCATGCTGACCGCATGAGCACCGTACAGATCCCCACGTTCACGGCACGCGGCGGCGCCGGGCAGGAGCCCGAGCCCAACCTGACCTCGATGTACGTCATCCACCGGGCCATGCTCGCCGACCTGCGCCGGCTCACCGCCCTGCTCGCCCGGCCCGGGTCGCTCGGTGTCGCTCGGGTCGCGGTCCTGCGCGAGTACGTCTCCAGCCTGCTCGTCGAGATCGACCACCACCACGCCAACGAGGACGACCTGCTGTGGCCGATCATCGAGCGGACCGCCGGACCTGCCGTGGACCTGAACCCGTTCACCGACGACCACGCGATGCTGGAGCCGCTGCTGAACCGCTGCCGCCGGGCCGTGCACGGCGACCCGGCCGCGCTCGGGACCGAGCTGGCGGAGCTGCTCGCGCTGCTCGACGAGCACATCGCCGAGGAGGAGTCCGACCTGTTCCCGATCGTCTCCCGGTTCGTGCCCCACCAGGCGTACGCGTGGGTGGAGAAACAGGTGGCCAAGCGCGCCACGCTCAAGGAGCTGACCTTCACCGTTCCGTGGCTGGCCAGCTACGCGACCAAGCAGGAGCTCGACGGGCTGCTGGCCGACGCGGGCGCGCCGTTCCGTGTGCTGCTGGCCGTCACCCGGGGCCGCTACGCCCGGCGCGTGCGGCTGCTGTTCGGTTAACCGCCGAGGCGGGCGCGGGCGGCGGCGATCCAGGGGGCCACGCCCGCCCGCTCCGCCACCTCCAGGGCGTGCCGGTAGTGCGGGTCCGCGGGGAGGCCCAGGCGGGCGGCCACGTCACCGAGGACCTGAGCCGTGGGCCAGACGGCCAGGTAGCCGGTGCCGCCCACGGGCTGGTCCGCCACGGGCAGCAGGTCGGTGTAGGCCCACTCCATGCGCTCTCGGTCGTCGAGGGCCCGGCCGAGCAACGCGCGGACCGCGGTGAGGAAATGCCAGAAGTAGTCGCGCCTGATCGGCTTCATCGGGCCGGCCAGCCTGGCCCGCGCCTCGTCCGCGCGGCCCGCGTGGCACAGGGCCAGGGCGTGGATCTCGGTGACCTGGTCGCGCCAGGGTTCGTAGCCGGTCCACGGCTCGATCTCGGGCAGCAGCGGGGAGACGTCGCCGCGCAGCAGGTGCATGCCGTACAGGGCGATCAGGAGGATGCCGGCCTCGTGCTGCCACATGCCGAGGCGGCCGGCCAGCTTGGCGGCGGCGCGGTAGCGGCGTTCCGCCTCGGTGTAGTCCTCGGCCAGGACCGCGCGCAGGCCGTGATAGAAGCCGGCCACGGCCTCGGGCAGCGTGAGGCCGTGGCGGGTGGCCCGCGCGGCGTGGTGGTCGGCGGCGGCGAAGTCGGCGCGGCCGGTGGCGCTCTGCATGAGCATCAGGTGGGCCAGCACCTCCAGCGTGCTGTCGGCCTCGGCCATCGTGAGCAGTTCCCGCCCGATCTCCTCGCGCTCGGCCAGGCCGTCGTAGCGGTAGCTCTCGTGGTGGCGGCCGTTCAGCGCCAGGGCGAGCAGGCCGGGGTCGCCCAGCCGGCGGGCCATGGCGACGGCCTCCCGGGAGGCCAGGTAGCCGCGTTCGGTGGGTTCGCCCTCCAGCTCGAAGGCGAGCGTGGTCAGCAGCTGGCAGCGGGCCCTGCCGTCGCCGGGAGGCAGCGACTCCAGTGCCGACTCGACCGCGGCCAGCAGGTCCGTGTCGAGCCCGCCGTACTCCCTGCTGCTCCAGAACATCGGCACGTCGAAGGAGACGATCACCTGCGCCAGCAGCTCGGGATCGCCGAGCGGCAGCGCCTCGCGCACCGCCCTGGTGCGGTGGGTGCGGGCCTCGACCAGCCGTCCGTCGTTGGCCAGGGCGGAGACCTTCGCCAGCGTGAGCTCCAGGCGCTCGCGGGCGGTGCCGTCGAAGCCGTCGAGCGCGTGCTGCCACAGCTCGGCCGCCTGCGCGAAGGCGAAGCGCCGCTCGGCCTGCCGCGCGGCGAGCCTGGCATAGTGAACGGCTTTCGCCCGCTCCGCGGCGGCGAGGTAGTGGTGGGCCAGGGCGGCCACGTCGTCCGGCTCGTGTTCCTCGATCGCGCGGGCGACCTGGCCGTGCAGCCGCGCCCGGCGGATGCGCGACAGGTCGTCGTAGAGCGTGTCGCGGATGAGCACGTGGGCGAAGCGCAGCCGGCCCGTCTCCGGCTCGGTCAGCAGCCCGGTGACCAGGCCGGACTCGATGGCCTCCAGCACCGCCTCCTCGTCGCCGCCGCTGACGGCCGTCAGGACGGCCACGCCGCTCTCCCTGCCGATGACCGCGCCGTGCCGCAGGATGGTACGCGCCTGCGCGGGCAGCCGGGCCAGGCGGCGGCGCAGCACGTCCCGCACGCCCGCCGGGACGGCGACCGTGCCCTCGGAGTCGAGCAGCCGCGCGGTCTCCCTGACGAAGAACGGGTTGCCGCCGGTGCGCTCGGCGATCTCGGCGACCGCCTCGGGCGGGGCCGGGCGGGCGCAGGTGATCCTGACCAGCTCGGCGACCTCGGCCCGCGACAGCCCGCCCAGCTCGACGCGCAGCGGTTCGTGGGCGGCGATCGCGGCCAGGGCGTCGGCCAGGCGTTCGCTGGGCTCGGTGTGGCGGTAGGAGCCGATCACCAGCAGGCGGGCGGCGGTGTTCTCGGCGATGACGTGGGTGAGCAGGGCGAGCGTCTCGGCGTCGGCGCGGTGCAGGTCGTCCAGGACGATCAGGAGCGGCTGCCTGGCCGCCGCCACGCCCGCGAAGGCGGCCACAGCGCGGTGCAGCCGGAAGCGCGCGGTCGCCGCGTCGCCCCTGACCGCGGCGTCGCGCAGCAGCGGAGCCAGCGCCTCCGGGTCGTCGGGCGGCACCCTGGCGGCCAGCTCCCGCAGCAGCTCGGCCCAGGCCCAGCCGGGCGGCGCGCCCTCGTGCTCGGGGCAGCGTCCCCAGCCGGCCGCCCATCCCTCCGCCACGAGCCGGGTCCTGACCTGCTCGATGAAGGCCGTCTTGCCCGCGCCGGGCTCCCCGCTGACCAGCACGACTCCTGCGGGCAGCGCGAGCACCTCGGCGAGTTCTCTCCGCCTGCCCACGTACGGCTGCGCCGGCGCGACCGGCCGCTCGGGCGGGGCCGCGGGAGCCGGCCGGTCGCTGAGATGGGCGGCCTGGGCGAGGATGTCCTCCTCCAGCCGCCGCAGCTCGGGCCCGGGATCGACGCCGAGCTCCTCCACCAGGTGGGCGCGGGCCCGGCGCAGCGCGCCCAGCGCCTCTCCCTGCCGCCCGCATCGGTACAGGGCCCGCGCCAGCAGCGCCCACGCCGCCTCGCGCAGGGGATGAGCGCCGACGAGCCCCTCCAGATCAGGTACGGCCCGCGCCGCCCCGCCCTGCCCGATCAGCTCCCCCGCGTGCCGTTCGACGGCCGAGGCGCGCAGCTCGTCCAGCCTGGCCGCCTCGGCGTCGGCCCACGCCAGACCGGCGAACTCCTGGTAGGCGGGCCCGCGCCACAACGCGAGCGCCTCGGCCAGCGCCGTGGCGTCCGCCGACGGGTCGCGCACCAGGCTCTCGAACCGCCAGGCGTCCACCGCGCCGGCGGGCAGCCGTACCGCGTAGCCGGGCGGGACGGTCACCAGCACGCCGCCGGTGGAGCGCGGCGAGCGGCCGGGTTCGAGCGCCCGGCGCAGGTTGGAGATGTAGCTCTGGACGGCGGCCAGCGCCTTGGGCGGGGCCTCGTCGGCGTAGAGGTCGTCGATGAGCCGGTCCACGGGCACCACCTGGCCGCCGGCGGCCAGCAGCCTGGCCAGAACCGAGCGCTGGCGCGGCCGTCCCAGCACCAGGGGCTCATCGTCGACGTGGACGGTGAGCGGGCCGAGCACCTGGAAGGTCATCACAACACCGCCACCGTACCCAGAATCGCGGAAGCGGATATGCCGCGATTGCCCCTACGGTAGTGGCCATGGATCCCGTCCTCAGCCTCCGGGCGCTCAACCGGGCCGCGATGGAGCGGCAACTGCTGCTGCGCCGTACGGACCTGTCGGTGGTCGAGGTGGTCGAGCACCTCTTCGGCCTGCAGGCCCAGACCCCGCACACCTGGTACGCCGGGCTGTGGAACCGGATCGAGGGCTTCGACCCGCTGGCCGCCTCCGCGCTGCTGGACAAGCGTGAGCTGGTCAGGATCGCGCTGCAGCGCTCGACCATTCACCTGGTCTCGGCCCGTGACTGCCTGGCGCTGCGGCCGCTGCTGGATCCGGTGACCGAGCGGGGCACCCGCTCGACCTTCGTCAGGAAGTTGTCCGGCGTCGACCTCGACGAGCTGGCCGTGGCCGGTCGCGCGCTGGTGGAGGAGCGGGCGCTGACCTTCGCCGAGCTGGGCAAGGAGCTGGCGGAGCGGTGGCCGGGCAACGACGCGCACGCGCTGAGCCAGGTCGTGCGGTGGCTGGTGCCGCTGGTGCAGGTGCCGCCGCGGGGTCTGTGGGGGCGTAGCGGGCCGATCGCGCACACCTCGGCCGAGTCGTGGCTGGGGAACTCCGAGCCGCCGATGGCGGCCGAGGAGATGGTGCGGCGGTATCTGCGGGCGTTCGGACCGGCCTCGGTGAAGGACGTGCAGACCTGGTCGGGGCTGACCAGGCTGGCCGAGGTGTTCAAGGGCATGGATCTGGTGCGTTACCGGGCCGAGGACGATCGTGTCCTCTACGACCTGCCCGACATGACGCTGCCTTCCGCCGAAATTTCGGTGCCTGTGCGGTTCATGTATGACTTCGACAATGCGTTCATCGGATATGCCGACCGGACGAGGTTCATCACCCCGCAGGCCCTTGAGGTGGGCGGCGCGTTCGTCAAGGCGAACGTCCAGTGGCGGCTCATCCTGGTGGACGGGTTCACCGCCGGCGACTGGACGGTGAGCACCGAGAAGGGCACGTCCACGCTCACGATCCACCAGTGGAAGCCGTTCGCCCCCGCCGACCTGCGCGAGGCCGAGGAGGAAGGGGCGAGGCTGCTGGAGTTCCTCGCCCCCGGCGACCGGCACGAGATCGCCGCCGTGCTCGGCGCGTCCCGCTCCTAGCTCTTCACGACCACTCCTAGCTCTTCACCGCGCCGCCCAGGCCCGAGACGAGCCTGCGCTGGACCACCACGAAGAAGATCAGCACGGGGATCGTCATCAGCGTCGAGGCCGCCATGATCCCGCCCCAGTCGTTCTCGTCGGGCTTGAAGAAGACGAGCAGCGCCGAGGGCAGGGTCTGGTTGTCCTTGGCGGAGATGATGAAGGTCCTGGCGAAGATGAAGTCGTTCCACGCGGTGATGAAGGAGAACACGCTGGTCGCCACGAGCCCCGGCGCGACCAGCGGGAACAGGATGCGCCAGAGCACCGTGGCCCGGCCGGCCCCGTCGATCATGGCCGCCTCCTCCAGCGCCTCCGGCACCGCCGCCACGAACCCGCGCATCATCCAGATCGCGAACGGCAGCGAGAACGCGAGCTGCACCAGCACCAGCGCGCCCAGCGTGTTGAGCAGCTGAAGGTCGCGCACCACGAAGAACAGCGGGATCGTCAGCGCCTCCACCGGCACCATCTGCGCGATCAGGAACATGATCAGCACGGTGGTCCTGAAGCGGAAGTTGAAGCGTGTCACCGCCACCGCCGCGAGGAAGGCGATCAGGGCCGACAGCACCACCACGGCCAGCGCCACCAGCGCGCTGTTGAGGAGGTAGCGGGCGAAGCCCTCGCCGGTCAGGACCCGGACGAAGTTCTCGAGGGTCGGGTGGGCCGTCCACGGGCGTACGTCCAGAGACTGGATCTCACCGGCCGGCTTCAGCGCCGACAGCGCCATCCAGTAGAGCGGGAAGGCGGTGAGCAGCGCGACCACCAGCGCCACGGCGTTGGCGATCCAGCGGCCCCTCACAGCTTCTCCCCCGTCCGGTAGAGCGCGCGGATGTAGACCAGCGTCACCGCCAGCAGGATCAGCGCCATCACCACCCCGATCGCGGCCCCGAGGCCGTACTCCGACGAGCCGAAGGCCGTCTGGTAGGCGTAGACGTTGAGCACGGTGTTCTGGCCCGCGATCCCGCCGCCGTTGGTCATGACGTAGATCTGCGTGAAGATCTTGAAGTCCCAGATGATCGACTGGATCACCACGATCGTCACCAGCGGCCTGAGCATCGGCATCGTCACACGCCAGAAGGTGCCCACCGCCGAGGCGCCGTCCAGGGCCGCGGCCTCCAGGACCTCGCCGGGGATCGCCTTCATCCCGGCGTACAGGGTCACCATCACGAACGGGAACGAGTGCCACACGACCGTGGCCCCGACCACGCCGAACGTCACCCACTTGTCGTAGAACCAGTTGTAGCCGTCGAGCCCGAGCACCTGGTTGACCAGCCCGAGGTCGGCGTCGAACAGGAACATCCACACGGTCGAGCCGGTGATCGCCGGGGCCGCCCACGCGCCGAGCGCCGCCAGCGACAGCGTGGTGCGCGCCCACGGCGAGGCCTTGTCCATGACGATCGCGAGCGCGGCGCCGACGACCAGCGTCGCCAGCACCAGCGCCGCCGCGAAGACCACCGTCTGGACGAGCACACTCCAGAAGCGCTCGTCGGACAGGAGCCTCGCGTAGTTCCCGAACCCCAGGAACCGGGTCGGCTCCCCGCCGCTGACCTGGGCCTGCCGGTAGTCGAAGACCGACAGCAGGCCCAGCATGTACAACGGGTAGCCGAACATCGGCCCGAGCACGGCCGCCGTGGGCAGCAGGTACACCCATGGCCTGGCCCGTGAGACGCGCGTCACCCGAAGGCGGCCTTCACGGCGGCGGCGGCCTCGGTGGTCGCCTCCTCGACGGTCGCCTGCTTGGTGGCGACCTTCTGCAGCATCGTCGGGATGACCTTGCTGTTGTCGATCTTCACCCAGGCCGGGTCGATCGGCACGAACTTGGTGCCCTTGGCCACGGTGTCGAGGAACGGCTTCAGGAAGGGATCCTTGGCCGCCAGTTCCTCCCGCACACCCGTCAGCGTGGGCAGGTTGCCCATGGCCTCGTACATCTTGGCCTGGTACGCCTTGCCGCCGAGCAGCTTGACGAAGTCGTTGGCCAGCGTGCGGTGCTTGGCGTTCTTCATCACGCCCAGGTTGTTGCCGCCGGCGAAGGCCGGGGCGATCGAGCCGGGGGCCGCGCCGGGCAGCGGGATGACCTTGTACTTGCCCGCCACCGCGCCCGCGTCCACGGCCGAGCGGCTGAAGTTGCCCAGGATGCCCATGGCGGCCTTGCCGCTGGCGAACAGTTCGACGGTCTTGCCGCCGGTCAGCGAGGCGCAGGCCTGGGCCGGGCAGATGTCGTCGGACAGCAGGTCGGTGTAGGCCTTGACGCCCTTGCGGGACTCGGGGCTGTCGAGCGTGGTGATGTCGCCGCCGGCGTCCCAGACGAAGGGCAGCGCGCCGAAGGTGTACTCGCCGCCCACGGCGATGCCGTACAAGTCGGGCTTCTTGGCCCGGATCGTGCGCGCGGTCTCGGTGAGCTCCGCGATCGTCGTCGGCGGCTTGAGCTTCAGCTCGTCGAAGACGTCGGTGCGGTAGTAGAGGGCGCGGATGCCGATGAACCACGGCAGCCCGTACGCCTTGCCGTCGACCGTCGCGGACTTCACCAGGTCGGCGCCCAGGTCCTCGCCGGCCAGGTCGAGTTCGGCGAAGCCGCCGGCGGCGGCGTACTCGGCCAGGTCGGTGTTGCCGTACTCGGCCACGTCGGGGGCGCTGGCCGGGTCGTTGAAGGCGCCCTTGAACTTCTCGTGGCGCGCGGGGGTGGTGGGGACCCAGCTGACCTGGACCTTGACGTCGGCGTGCGACGCGCTGAACTCCTTGATCGCCTCCTGGATGACCTTGTCCTTCGGAGCGCGGTTGGGCTCGTCGTAGAGCCACACGTTCAGCGTTCCGGTCTTCTCGTCGCCGCCGCCGCCCGTGGTCGGGGCGGTGGAGGGCGCGCAGGCCGCAAGCGCCAAGAGGGCCGCGGCACAGTAAAGAAACTTCACTATTGCCTCCTTGGCGCCGACACTAGGAAGCTCTCCCTGAGTCGAAAAGACTTGTCACGACTTGTTGTGCAATGCACAACGAGGTGCTGCAGAATGTGACATCAACGCATGCTTCGCCGTAATTTGGCGATCGTGCCCGACCGCAACCAGTCCGCATCCCTGCGCCGCGCGCTCCTGGTCCTCGACCACGTGCGCGCCCACAGCGGACTGACGCTCACCCAGCTCGCCGAGGCGGTCGGCCTGTCCAAGAGCACCGTGCTGCGCCTGGCCACCCCGCTCATCGAGGCCCGCCTGCTGGAACGCGACAGGAAGACCGGGGCCTACCGGCTCGGCCACGGCACGCTCCAGCTCGGCCAGGCCTACCTGGCCACCCTCGACCTGCGCGCGGTCGCCGCCGAGGAGTCGCACCGCCTGGTCGCCGAGGTGCGCGAGACCGTCCACCTGGTCGTCTACGACCCGCCGCACGTCGTCTACATCGACAAGGTCGAGAACCAGGCCACCGTCCGCATGGCCTCGCGCATCGGCAGCCGCGGCCCGCTGCACTCCACGGCCGTCGGCAAGGCCATCCTCGCCTGGCAGCCGGACTCGGCCATCCCCGACGACCTGCCCGCGATGACCAGGCACACGATCACCGACCACGAACGGCTGCGCCGCGAGCTCACCCGCGTCAGGCAGCGCGGCTACGCCGTCGACGACCGCGAGAACGAGCCCGAGGTGCGCTGCGTCGGCGCGCCCATCTTCAACCACACCGACACGGTCAGCGCCGCCATCTCGGTCTCCGGCCTCACCTCGCGCATCACCGCCGCGCGGGTGCGGGAACTGGGCCCGATGGTGGCGGAGGCCGCCGCACGCATCTCGAGAAAGCTGGGGTCCACACGATGACCGACCTGGTGACGTTCGGCGAGACCATGGCCCTGTTCGCCGCCAGGCGGACCGGCCCGCTGCGTTTCGCCCGCGACTTCGACCTCGGCCTGGGCGGCGCCGAGTCGAACGTGGCCATCGGCGTCAGCCGGCTCGGCCACGACGTCACCTGGGTCGGCCGGGTCGGCGACGACGAGTTCGGCGAGCTGATCGCCTCGACCCTGCGCGCCGAGCGCGTGGACGCCCGCGCGATCCCCGACCCGGACGCGCCCACCGGCCTGATGATCAAGGGCAGGCGCACCGCCGACCTCATCGACGTGCGCTACTACCGCAAGGACAGCGCCGGCTCCCGCCTGTCCCCCGCCGACCTCGACCCCGCGCTCATCGCGGGCGCCCGCGCCCTGCACGTCTCCGCCATCACCCCGGCCCTGTCCCCCTCGGCCAGGGCGGCGGTGCGGCACGCCATCGACGCCGCCCGCGCGGCCGGCGTCCTCGTCTCGCTCGACGTCAACTACCGCAAGGCGCTGTGGACGCGCGAGGAGGCCGGCGCGTGGCTGCGCTCGGTGATCGCCGACGTGGACGTGGTGTTCGCGACCGAGGACGAGGCCCGGCTGATCGCCGACACCGACGATCCCGACGATCCCGTCGCGCTGGCCAAGGCGCTGGGGCCGCGCCACGTGCTGCTCAAGTTCGGGGCGCGGGGGGCGATGGAGCTCTCCGACGACCAGGTACGGCATGCGGAGCCGTACAAGGTGACCGAGGTCGACCCCGTGGGGGCGGGCGACGCCTTCGCGGCCGGCTGGCTGGCCGACTGGCTGGCCGGGGCGGACCCGGACCGGCGCCTGCGCACCGCCTGCGCCGCGGGCGCCTTCGCGGTGACCTCGCAGGGCGACTGGGAGTCGCTGCCCCGGCGCGCCGACCTCGACCTCCTGCGGCCGACGTCGGAGGGCGTCAGCCGCTGAGCGGGAAAGAAACCGGTCACTACTACTCATCATCGGATTTCCTGGCTAGAGTGCTCCCCACGACCTCGCATACCCCCCGGAGGTTCCGTGAAATACTCTGCCGTTCTCGTGTTCGCCCTGGTAGCGACGCTGGCCGCGTGCAGCGGCGCACCGGCCCAACGACCCGCGGCCCAGGCGGCCAAGACCGTGACCATCGCGATCTCCTCCGACGAGGGAACCCTCACCCCCTTCACCAACGAGAGCGGCTACCCGGGCGACAACCTGGTCAAGCTCATCTTCGACACCCTGCTGGTCCAGAAGGGCGAGAGCGTGGCGCCCTCGCTGGCCACCGCGGTCGAGACCACCGACAACAAGGTGTTCAGGCTGCCGCTGCGCACCGGCGTCACCTGGCAGGACGGCCGGCCGTTCACCGCCGCCGACGTGGTGTTCAGCGTGGAGTTCTACCGCGAGAACCTCTCCGGCGACTCCGCGATCGACGTGCGCCCGATCCGCACGGTCAAGGCGGACGGCGACGCGGTCACGATGACGCTCGCCGCCCCCGACCCCGAGTTCCCCCTGCGCATCCTGTCCGACATGGCCATGCTCCCCAAGCACCTGTGGGAGTCGGTCACCAAGGTCAACGAGGCGGGCACCGACAAGGCGATCGGCACAGGACCGTTCCGGCTGACCGCCTACGACAAGGAACGCGGCTACACGCTCACCGCCAACCCCGGCTACTTCGGCGGCAAGCCCAAGGTCGACACCGTCAAGGTCAACGTCATCCCGCAGGAGACCACCCAGTTCGCCGCCCTGCGCACCGGCGAGGTCTCCCTGTCGGTCAGGAACGTGCCACCGCAGCAGCGCGCCTCCCTGCAGAGCCAGCCGAACATCGGCATCGCCGAGGGCACCGAGTTCGCCTCCACGATGCTGCAGTTCAACACCACCCGCCCGCCCTTCGACCGCGCAGAGGTACGGCGCGCCCTCGCCAAGGCCGTCGACGTGCGCGACCTGGTCAAGACCGCGCTCCTCGGCCAGGGCACACCGGGCAACCCCGGCTTCGTCCACCCCGAGTCCCCGGTCGGCGGCCCGGCCCTGCCCCCGCTGTTCGACGTCGAGGCCGCCAAGCGCGAACTCGACGCCCTGGGCGCGAAGCCCGGCCCCGGCGGCGTCAGGACCCTGGACGGCAAGCCCATGAGCTACGAACTGCTCGTCCAGAGCACCTCCACCGACCGGCTGCGCAGCGCCGAGCTGATCCGCGACATGCTCAAGAACGTCGGCGTCGAGATCAAGGTGACCTCGCTCGACCCGGACTCGCTCGACACCAAGGTCTGGCCCGACTATGACGTCAAGAAGGGCCGCAACTACGACCTCACCATGTGGGGCTGGTCGGCGCCGGTCATGCAGACCAGCAGCCAGATCGTCTCGCTCTTCGACAGCGACCCCGAGGACGGCAACCTCAACATCGGCGGCTTCGCCGACGCCGGGGTCGACAAGGCCATCGACGAGCTGAAGGCCACCACCACGCCGGAGAAGCGGGCCGAGGCCGCGGCCGCGCTCCAGCAGAAGATCGCCGAGCAGCTCCCCTTCCTCACCCTCTACTACCGCAACGGCGCCTACGCCTACCGCAAGGACGCCTACGCCGGCTGGACCTGGCAGAACGGCCTCGGTGTCCTGCACAGCGGCTCGTTCGTCGGATGAGGCGAATCCTGGAGTACGGCGCGGTCGTGGTGATCGCGCTGCTGCTCAACTTCCTGCTGCCCAGAGCGCTGCCCGGCGGACCGATGAAGCTCTTCGGCAGCCCCGAGGCGCTGTCCAGGCTGACCGAGGCAGAACGCGCCCAGATCGCCCAGCAGTACGGCTTCGGCCGCCCGCTCCCCGAGCAGTTCGCCGACTACCTGACCGGCGTCTTCACCCTGGACCTCGGCACGTCCCTGTCGGACGGCCGGCCGGTGGCCGAGGCCATCGGCGAGGCCCTGCCCTGGACGCTGCTGCTGGTCGGCACCAGCATCGTCATCACCTGCGTGCTGGGCGTCGCGCTCGGCGTGCTCGGCGCGCTGCGCAGGCGCCGGGGCGGCGGCGCCGGACTGCTCGGCACCGCCATCGTGCTCGACTCGCTGCCGGCGTTCTGGCTCGGCATGTTGCTCATCGTCGTGTTCGGAGTCCAGCTGAACGTGCTGCCCACCTACGGCGCCGGCACCCTGGCCCACCTGGTGCTGCCGGTGACCACGCTGGTGGTGACCGGACTCGGCTACTTCTTCCTCTACACCCGCTCCTCGATGCTGACCGTGCTGACCAGCGAACCGGTCCAGCACGCCCACGCGCGCGGCGTGCCGTACGGGAGACTGGTCCGCAGGCACGCGCTGCGACCGGCGCTGCTGCCCGTGCACACCATCGTGCTCATGGAGATCGGCTTCCTGGCCGGCGGCTCGATCGTCATCGAGACCGTCTTCGCCTATCCGGGGCTCGGGCGGCTGACGTTCGGCGCGATCTCGGCCCGCGACTACCCGCTGATGCAGGGCGCCTTCCTCGTGCTGACGCTCATGGTGGTGGCGATGAACGCGATCGCCGACGCCACCTACCCGCTGCTCGACCCCCGGGCCCGGCAGTGAGGGCGCTCGGCCGGCAGGGGCGCACCGGCCTCGCGCTGCTGGCCGTCATCACCGCCGCCGCCGTCTACGGCCTGCTCCTGCCCGACTCCGCCGGCACCGCCAGGATCGGCGAGCCCTACGCCCCGCCCGGCCCCGGGCTGCCGCTGGGCGCCGACGACCTCGGCCGCAGCCTCCTCGACCAGCTGCTCGTCGGCGCGGCCACCTCACTCGGCCTCGGCTTCCTGGTGGCGCTCGTGGTCACCGCGCTGGCCGCGGTCATCGGCGGCGCCGCCGCCATCGGGCCCCGCTGGCTCTCCTCGCTGATCATGCGCTCGATCGACGTGATGCTCATCCTGCCCGAGCTGATCCTGTTCATCCTGGCCGCAGCCTTCCTAGGGCAGTCGTTCGGAATCAGGGTGGCCATCCTGGTCGTGCTCATGTGGCCGGTTCCGGCCCGGGTGCTGCGCGCCGGGATGCTGACCGCGTGGTCGCGCGGCCACCTGGAGGTCGCGCGGGCGATGGGCGCGCCGCGCTGGTGGCTGCTGCTGCGGCACGGCTCCTACCTCATCGGGCCGCTGCTCATCCCGGTGTTCGTCCGCGCCGCCATGCGGGCGATCCTCTACGACGCCACCCTGTCCTTCCTCGGCCTGGGCGACCCCACCGCGCCGAGCTGGGGCACCACCTTGTACTGGGTGCAGGTCAACGGCGTCTTCCTGTCCGAGGCGTGGGTGTGGTGGGCGCTGCCGCCCGGCCTGGCCATCACGCTGAGCGTGCTCGCGCTGGCGCTGATCGGCACCGCGGTCGAAGAACGGCTCAACCCGGCGTTGAAGGAGGTGCCCGCCTGATGCTCTCCATCACCGGGATGTCGGTCTGCTACGACGGGCTGCCCGCGGTCGACCGGGTCAGCCTGGACGTCGGCGACGGCGAGATCGTGGCGCTCGTGGGTGAGAGCGGCTGCGGCAAGACCTCGCTGGCCAGGGCGCTGCTCGGGCTGCTGCCCGGCTCGGCCGAGGTGACCGGCTCGGCCATGCTCGGGGATGACGACCTCGCCCGCCGTACCGACTGGGCGGGGGTGCGCGGGCGGAAGATCGCGATCGTGCCCCAGGGCGCGATGACCGGGCTCAGCCCGGTCCACAAGGTCGGCGCGCAGATCGAGGAGATGCTCACGCTGCACGGCGGCCGGGCGCGGCCGGGCGAGCTGCTCGACCGCGTCGGGCTCGGCGCCGAGCACCTCACCTGCCACCCGCACGAGCTGTCCGGCGGGCAGCGGCAGCGGGTGGCGATCGCGCTGGCGCTGGCCGGCGAGCCGTCGCTGCTGGTCGCCGACGAACCCACCACCGGGCTCGACGCGATCGTGCAGCGCCAGGTGCTCGCGCTGCTGGCCTCGCTCGGCATCGGCATGCTGATCGTCTCGCACGACCTGGCCGCGCTGGCCCCGCACGCCGACCGGGTGGCGGTCATGTACGCCGGCCGCCTGGCCGAGGACCGCCCCAAGGGCGCGCCGCCGCGCCACCCCTACACGCTCGGCCTGCTCACGGCCACCCCGGCCACCGACCGCTCGATCCCCTGGGGCAGCGTGCCCGGCTCCGCGCCTCCGCTCGGACAGGCACGGCCAGGCTGCCGGTTCGCGCCGCGCTGCCCGCTCGCCCTCGACCCCTGCCACGACGTGGACCCGCCGCTCGTGGACGGCCTCGCCTGCCACCACCCCGGCGCGCCCGTCTATCCCGTCGTGCCGCGCTCCACCCCCTCAGCCGGTACGGCAGCCGCCACCCTCACCGGCATCCGCCACACCTACCGGCGCCGCGGCGTCCAGGCGCTCAAGGGCGTGGACCTGGAGGTGCGGTCAGGCGAGATCGTCGGCCTGGTCGGAGAGAGCGGCTCCGGCAAGTCCACGCTGGCCAGGATCGCCCTCGGCCTGATCAAGCCGACGGCGGGCCGGGTCGTGGTGGACGGCGAGGAGCTGACCGGCCGGACCGGCAAGGCGCTGCGGCTCCTGCAGCGGCGCATCGGCTTCGTGCACCAGGACCCCTACGACTCCCTGCACCCGGGCATGCGGGTGGGCGCGCTGGTGGCCGAGCCGCTCGTGGTCGCGGGCACGCCGGGCGACCGGGAGGAGAAGGTGCTGGCCGCGCTGGAGGCGGCCGGGCTGCCGTGCGAGCGGGAGTTCCTGCGCCGCTTCCCCGGCCAGCTGTCCGGCGGTCAGCGCCAGCGCGTCTCCATCGCCCGCGCGCTGGCCGGCGAGCCCGTGCTGCTCATCGCCGACGAGGCCACCTCGATGCTCGACGTCTCGACCAGGGCCGGGATCGCGACGACGCTGCGCTCCCTGGCCTCCGGACGCGGCCTGGCCGTCGTCTTCGTCACGCACGACCTGGGCGAGGCCGTCCAGGCGTGCGACAGGATCGTCGTGCTGCGCTCCGGCGAGATCGTCGAGCACGGCCCGGCGGCGGACCTGGCCGCCGCGCCCGCCCACCCCTACACGCAGGAGCTGCTGAAGTGAGAGACGTGTTCGCCCGCCTGGCGTCCTTCGGAGACAGGTACCGGCTGGAGACCGGGCTGACCGGAGCCGGCTGGCTGGCCTGCGACCGCCTCCTCGACCCCGGCTCCGACGAGCTCGGCCAGGTCCTGGAGGCCGAGCGGACGGCCAGCGGGCAGGTGTCGGAGCACGCGACCGCGCTGACCGTCATGGCCGTCTACTCCGGCACCGTCACCGCCTCGGCGCTGCTGGCCTGGGCGCTGGAGGACGTCCTGGTGGACATGCGCCCGCCGAACGTGGCCATTCGCCTGTCCCCGCACCACGGCTTCGAGGCGGTGGCGCTGCGCGAGCCCGAGGTGCGCCCCGGCTCACTGGACACGCTCGTCTCGTGGGTGCTGAACGAGCACCTGCTCCCCCTGGCCCTGGCCATGCGGACACGGACCAGGGCCGGGCTGCGCCAGCTCAACGGCGGCGTGGCCCACGGCTGCGCCGCCGCGTTCTGCATCGCCAGCCGCCTCGGGGCGGACGTGGACGTCCTGCACGCCGCCTATCAGCGCTTCCTCGCCGCGGCCCCGGTGCTGGACCCCCTCGGCGAGGTGGTACGGCTGCGCGAGGGCGAGCGCGAGGGCCTGTTCTACCTCCGCCGCACGTGCTGTCTCTACTACACCTCGGCCGAGGCGGTGAAGTGCTCAAGCTGCTGCCTGGACAGCGTCGAGGACCGCGTGGCCGCCTACCGCAGGGTCCTGGCGGCCGGGGTCGTGCCCCATTGAACTCGGTAGCATGAGCGCATGAAGCGCGGCCTGGGAGAACTCGAGTCCACGATCATGGACAGGATGTGGGCCTACCACAAGCCCGCATCGGTGCGCGACGTGCTCGAAGACCTCCGCAAGGACAGGGAGATCGCCTACACCACGGTGATGACGGTGATGGACAAGCTCCACACCAAGGGCCTGCTCAAGCGCAAGCCGGTCGGCCGCGCCTACGTCTACGAGCCGGTCGCCTCCAAGGAGGCCTACACCGCCGAGCTGATGCGCGACTCCCTGGCCGCGAGCGGCAACCAGGCCGCGACGCTGGTGCACTTCCTGGAGCGGCTGACCCCCGAGGAGGCCACCGCGCTGGAGGCGGCGCTGCAGGTCTTCCCGCCCGGAGGCCGCAAGCAGTGATCGTCCCGCTCTTCCTCGCCCTCTACTCGGTCGTGGCGGCCGTGCTGCTGCCGCGCCTGCTCGCCAGGGCGTCGTGGACGTCCAGGGCGCCCCGGCTGGCGATCGGCATGTGGCAGGCGGCCGGCTTCTCGGCCGTCGCCGCCGCGCTGCTGGCCGCGATCTCCCTCGCGGTGCCCACCGACCTGATCGGCCACGGCCTGGCCCGCTTCTTCGAGGCCTGCACGGAGCTTCCCGACCTCTCGCTGACCGGGGTGCGCGCCGGGCTGGCCGGCGCCGCCCTCATCGTGGCCAGGCTCGCCTACTCGGTGGCCGACGTGGTGCTGCGCACCCGCCGCGAGCGCCGCCGCCACGCCGAGATGCTCGCCCTGCTCGGCCGGCCCGACGGCGACCTCGGCGCGGTCGTGGTCGAGCACGCCGAGCGCGTCGCCTACTGCCTGCCCGGCCGCCGCGCCCAGACCGTCATCACCACCGGCGCCCTGGCGTCGCTGACCCCCGACCAGGTGGCCGCCGTCCTCGCCCACGAGCACGCCCACCTGCGCGGGCGTCACCACCTCGTGCTGGCCGGGGCCGAGATCCTCACCCGGGCCTTCCCTCGGGTGCCGCTGTTCGAGCGGGCGCGGGCCGAGCTGGCCAGGCTGGTCGAGCTGCTGGCCGACGACATGGCGGCCAGGCGCCACCACCGCATCCACATCGCCGCCGCGCTGGTGGGCCTGGCGACCGGCCGGGTGCCCGCCTTCGCGCTGGCCGCCGGCGGCGAGACCGCCCTGACCAGGGTGCGCCGCATGCTCCACCCGCACGAGCCGCTGGAGCGCCGCGAGCGCCTGTCCGCGCTGCTGGCGGTCGCCGGGCTGCTGGCGGGCCCCGCCGCGCTGGTGGCCGTGCCCGGCCTGACCTCCTTCCTGGCCCACCACTGCCACGGGTTGTTCAGCTGAGTCCCACGTAGTTCTCGGCCAGCGTGGTCGCCGCGGCCGCCGACGAGGTCACGTAGTCCAGGTAGGACAGCTGCAGGCGGCGGCCGTAGGCGTCCTCGTCGTCGAAGGTGTGCAGCAGCGTCGTCATCCACCAGGAGAAGTGCTGCGCCCGCCACACCCGCCGCAGGCACGCCGCCGAGTAGCCGTCGAGCAGGTCGGTGGCACCGGTGGCGAAGTAGGCGGCCAGCGCCTCGGTGAGGTTGTTGACGTCGGCCACGGCCAGGTTGAGTCCCTTGGCACCGGTGGGCGGGACGATGTGGGCGGAGTCGCCGGCCAGGTACAGCCGGCCGTACTGCATGGGCTCGGCGACGAAGCTGCGCATGGGCGTGACGCCCTTCTCCAAGATCTCGCCCGTCTCCAGCGTGAAGCCGGGGATCGTCTCCAGGCGGGCTTTCAGCTCGGCCCAGACGCGCTCGTCCGGCCAGTCGGCGAGGTCGGCGTCGGGCGGCACCTGGAGGTAGAAGCGGCTGACCTCGGGCGAGCGCATGCTGTGCAGGGCGAAGCCGCGATCGGTCCTGGCGTAGATGAGCTCCTCGGCCGACGGGCGCACCCGGGCCAGCACGCCGAGCCAGGCGAACGGGTATTCGCGCTCGAACACCGTCAGCACGCCCTCCGGGATCGACGGCCTGGACACGCCGTGGAAGCCGTCGCAGCCGGCGATCACCTCGCAGTCGAGGCGCTCGCCGCCGAACGTCACGTACGGCGCGCCCTCCAGGTCGTGCACCTCCACGTCGTCCACCTCGAAACGCAGGTCGCCGCCCGCTGCGAGCCTGGCGTCGATCAGGTCCCTGACCACCTCCTGCTGGCCGTAGACGGTGATCCGCCGGTCGGGAACCAGCTTCTCGAAGGGGATGCGGTGGGCGGCGCCGCCGTACCTCAGCTCGATGCCCTCGTGCGGCAGTCCCTCGCGCAGCAGCCGCTCGCCCACCCCGGCCGCGATCAGCGTGTCGACCGTGCCCTGCTCCAGGACCCCGGCGCGGACGCGCTGCTCGACGTGCTCGCGCGAGCGGCGCTCCAGCACCACCGACGAGATCCCGCGCAGGTGGAGCAGATGGGACAGCAACAATCCGGCGGGGCCCGCGCCGATGATCCCTACTTGTGTACGCATGAGGCACATCATCTCCGGCGGGGCGCGTACTTTGACAAGGACAGAGCGGCCTGGGCGGTGCTTTCGTGAGGTCCGGTCGACCTCTGGAGTCCCGCCATGTACACACCCGTGCACGAGCTCGTCGCCGCTCATGCCCTGGCCGGGCCGGATCGGGTGGCGGTCGTCCGCGACGGCGTCGCGCTCACCTACGGCGAGCTGAACAGCCTGGCGCAGCGCCTGGCCAGGCGGTTGATCGCGCGGGGCGTGCGGCCGGAGACGCCGGTCGGGGTGCTTCTGGACCGGTCTGCGGAGTTCGTGCTGGCCGCGCTGGCGGTGCTCAAGGCGGCGGGCGCTTACGTGCCGTGCGGGCTGATTTCCACCGAGCTGGTGATCACCGCGCGGACGCTGGACGGGGACGGGCCCGTGACGCCGGGGCCGCTGCCGACCGTGCGGCCCGGCAACCTGGCCTGCGTTTTGGCGCCGAGGGTGGCGGTGCCGCACGCGGGGATCACCCGGCTCGTGCACGATCCGGCGTACGTCAGCCTGAACGCCGGAGAGAGCGTGCTGCACGCCTCGCCGGTCACCCGCGACACGGCCGCCTTCGAGATCTGGGGCGCGCTGGCCAACGGCGCCCGGCTGGTCGTCGCGCCGCCGGGGCGTACGTCGCCGGGCGAGCTGGGCGCGCTGCTGCGCGAGGAGCGGGTGACGACGGCGTTCCTGTCCACGTGGTCGTTCCACCGGATGGTCGAGGAGCGCCTGCCCGACCTGGCCGGGCTGCGCCAGGTGCTGACCCGAGGCGGCGTGCTCTCGCCCGCGCACGCGCGTACCTTCGTGCGCGCCCACCCGCGAACGGCCCTGATCAACGTGTACGGCGCCGCCGAGATGACCGCCTTCGTCACCAGCCACCTGGTCTCGCAGGGCGCCGCCGCGACCATCCTGATCGGCCGCCCGATCGACGGCACCCGCGTCCGCGTGCTCGACGAGAACCTGAACCCCGCCACGACCGGCCACCTCTACGCGGGCGGCCCCGGCCTGGCCCGCGGCTACCACGGCGACCCGGCCATGACCGCCGCCCGGTTCGTCCCCGACCCCCGCGGCCGAGGCGAACGCCTCTTCGCCACCGGCGCCCTGGTCAGAGTCCTGTCCGGCGGCGCGATCGAACTCCTCGGCCACACCGGGCGGCCTCCGCGCGGCGCCGGAGATCCCGGTGGCCGAAGTCACCGCGCGCGACGACCGCCACGGGCCCTAAGCTTTGGCGCGTGACCCCCGGACAAAAGGTGATCGACGGTCGTTTCGAGCTGCTGGACCGGCTCGGCAGCGGCGGCATGGGCACGGTCTGGCGTGCCCGCGACCTTGCGCTCCACCGAGAAGTCGCGCTCAAGGAGGTCCGCCCGCACGGACCGCTGGACGACGACCCCGGCCGCGCCCGGATGATGCGCGACAGGATCCTGCTGGAAGCGCGCGCGCTGGCCAGGCTCCATCACCCGAACGTGGTCACCATCCACCACATCGTGGACACCCCGGAGACGCCGCACCCGTGGATCGTCATGGAGCTGGTGCCCGGCCGTTCGCTCCAGGACCGCATCGCCAAGGAGCTCATGCCGCCGGCCGAGGCCGCCAGGCTGGGCCGGGGGATCCTGGCCGCGCTGCACGCCGCGCACACTGCCGGCATCCTGCACCGCGACGTCAAGCCAGCCAACGTGCTGCTGCGCACCGACGGCAGCCCGGTCCTGACCGACTTCGGCATCGCCGCCCTCTACGACTCGCCCGGCCTGACGGCCACGGGTGAGCTGGTGGGCTCGCCCGAGTACATCGCGCCGGAGCGACTGCGCGGCCAGGAGGGCAACCCGGCCTCCGACCTGTGGTCGCTCGGCATGCTGCTCTACGTCGCGGTCGAGGGCACCCACCCGATGCGCCGCGACACGCCGCTGGCGACGCTCGCCGCCGTCCTGGACGGCCGCGTCCCGCCGCCGCGCCAGTCCGGGCCGCTGACGCCCGTGCTCAGCGCCCTGCTCACCTCGGACCCGGGCGCGCGTCCCGACCCGGCCCGCCTCGACGCGATGCTCGCCGACGCCGCCATGGCCCCGCCCATGTACGCCACCCCGCCGCCCGCCTACGCCCCGCCCCAGCCCGGTTACCCGCCGCCGCAGCCCGTCTACGGCATGCCCACCGGCCCGAACCCCAACGCGCAGGGCTGGGCCACCCAGTCCACCCGGCGCCGGCGCGGCGCGGGACCACTCGTGGCAGGCGCGGTCGTGCTGGCGGCGCTCCTGGTGGCGGGCGTCATCCTGGTCCCCCAGTGGCTGGCCCCCGGCCCGTCGGACGACCCCACCGGCCCGAACACCGCGACGAGCGGCAAGCCGTCCGCCTCGGCCATGGTCGGCGATGACGACGACGATCCCCCGGTCACCGAGGCGCCCGTCCCCGACACCAGCCCCCTGCTCACCCCCGGCCGCATCCGCCAGGTGATCGCCGCCATGGAGAAGGCCTCGGGCAGCAAGGTGTTCAGCGACTTCTCGGTGCACGAGCAGTTCGCCTCGGCCAAGGCTCCGGTCCGCGGGAAGAAGTCCCTCTACGACACCTGGGACTACCGCGACGGCGAGGTCAGCAAGGGCTCGGGCGGCACCATGTCCAGCATGGACAAGACCGTCCAGCTCAGCTCGCTCAACTGGGAGGCGCTGCCGTCCCTGTTCAAGACGGCCGAGAAGCGGCTGGGCATCGACAAGCCGACCTCCCGTTACGTGATCGTCCAGCCGGGCTGGCCGTTCAACGGCCCGCCCAAGCCGGCGATCCTCGTCTACCTGAGCGACGACTACGGCGGCGCGTACCTGGCCGCCGACGCCAAGGGCAAGATCATTAGGATGTACAAGCGGGACTGACGCCTCAGCCCTCGAAGCGGACCGTCGCGCCCCGGTCGGTGATCGACAGGACGCGGACGTTCAGGCTGTTGATGCTCCCGCTGCCGCCCGCGCCGAGGGTCGTGGCGACACCGGGTCCCTCCACCCGCACCATGTCCTGGTTGAAGGCGTACACCTTGGAGACCCACACCCGGGACAGGCGGTAGCGGGCGGCGACGCGGAAGCTCACCGGCCTGGTGATCGTGATCTTGCACTTCCCGTCGTAGCAGGCGCGGAGGTTCGGCTTCGCCGCGGCGGTGGCGAACTGCGTCGCGGCGCTCGCCGGGGTGGCGAAGGACGCCGCGGCCATGACGGCGGCGAGGGTCAGAGCGGTGATGGTCGTCCGGTGCATGGAGGCCCCTTTCATCGGTTCGGCTTCATCGTTTCGGCGAGCCCCAGGATGCACCCTCCGTGCCGGGACCGGTCCCCAGTGTGACGAAAACGCCCGGGGACCGGTCCCGGACGCGCGATGCTAAGACCTCACCACGCCGGCGCGGGCCGCGGGCGGCACGATTCCGGCGTTCGGAGGGACAGGCGTGGACTCCACGGTCGACTGGTTCTCATCACCGCACGAGGTGATGCGGCAGCTACCCGGCTACCGGATTGTCCGGATCATCTCCCAGACCGCGATGAGCTCGGTCTACCTCGCCGAGGACCTCACGCTCCCGCGCCACGTGGTTCTCAAGGTGATGAACCCGCACCTGGCCAAAAAGGACCCGAGCTTCCGCCTGCGGTTCACCCGCGAGGTGGCCACCGCGGCCCGCCTGGACCACCCGCACATCGTCCCCGTGTACGCCAGCGGCGACCTCAACGGCACCGTCTACGTCGTGCTCAGGCACGTCAACGGCGGAGATCTCGGCGAGCTGATCCGCACCCAGGGCAGGCTCGACCTCGCGCGCGCCGCGCACATCGTCGGCCAGGTCGCCTCGGCGCTGGACGCCGCCCACCAGGTCGGCCTGATCCACCGCGACATCAAGCCGGGCAACATCCTCATCGACACCGCCGACCACGTCTACCTGTGTGACTTCGGCATCGCGAAGATGGAGTCGGCCACCTCCCTCACGACCGAGGGGCAGTTCCTCGGCACGATGGACTACGCGGCGCCGGAGCAGTTCAGGTCAGGCCCGATCGACCGGCGCACCGACGTCTACGCCCTGGGCGCGGTGCTCTACCAATGCCTGACGGGCGAGAAACCGTTCCCGAACCGCGACCCGTCCGCGGTGCTGTGGGCACATCTGCACAAGACGCCGCCGAAGGTCACCGACCACCGGCCCGACCTCGACCCCGGCATCGACGGCGTGGTCCAGAAGGCCATGGCCAAGGAGCCGCGCGCCCGCTACGACACCTGCGGCGCCCTGGCCGCCGCCGTGACCAGGCCCGGCACCCCGCGTCCCGCCCCCGCGCGCCCGCGCAGGGCGGTCTGGGTGGCGCTCGCCGCCGTCGTCGTGCTCGCCATCGTGATCACGCTGATCGTCCGCCCGTGGTCCGACGATCCCGCCGCGCTCGCCCGCGTGCCCGCCGCGCTGCGCGGGACCTGCGAGCGGGCCGGCGACGGCGCGGGCCTGCCGCTGTCGGCCGCGTCGCTGTCGTGCCGGGCCTCGGGTCAGACCGTGCAGATCGGGTTGTACGCCTCCGACTCCGCCCTGGGCCAGGCCTACGACCAGACCCTGCGGCAGGCGGGCGTACCCCGTGCGCAGGGCGACTGCTCGAAAGCGTCGGGCGCCGAGCACCGCTACCCCGGCATCGGCGCTCCCCAGGGCCGCCTGCTGTGCTTCGAGCGGAACGCGGTGACGTGGCTGGTGTGGACCGACGACAAGCACCGGACCATGGCGAAGATGGAGAGCCGCGCCGCCGACGAGCTCAAACTCCAGCAGACCTGGAGCACCTGGACCAAAGACCCGGCCTTCCCCGCTCCGCCGGAGAAGGAGGTCATGGACCTAATCGGGCAGACGGACTGCCGGCGGGCCGCGGCCGGGACGCTCGACCAGTTCCGCGACGTCGTCACCGGCGTGGTCTGCTCAGCGGACGAGAAGGGCGCCGACGACGTCTCCTACTACCGTTTCGCGAGCCTGGACGGCCTGCGCCGCAGCCACACCGGCCAGGTCGGCAGGACCAAGGCGCCGGACGCCTTCTGCCCTGACGAGAAGCCCGCGAAGTTCCTGAGCAACTCCACCTACGACAACAAGAGCGCCCACCTCGGCGAGATCCTCTGCTACAAGGACGAGACGCCCACGGTCGAGTGGACCGTCGAGCCGCTGCTGCTGATGGGCCGGGCCACCGGCAAGGACGCCCAGGCCCTCATCACCTGGTGGGAGGAGTCGCGGGCCCCGACCATCGACACGGTGATCGCGGCGGTCAACGCGCAGGCCGAGCCGCCCTTCCCGACCGAGCGGGAGAAGTCCGTGCTCGACCGCGTTCCGGCCGCGTCCCGCGTCAACTGCCTGCGGCCGACGGCCGAGCAGATCAAGAGCAACGTGCCCGGCGCGCAGGTGACGGCGGTGGCGTGCGGCCCCACCTCGGGCGCGGGCGTCGTCTTCTACTACCAGTTCCCCGACACCGCGTCGATGCGGCGCAACTACCAGGCGATCGCCCCGGACGGCGGCTCGTGCGACGCTAAGTCGCGCACGTTCATCGGCGAGAACGCGTACTCGATCGACGGCAAGACCGCGGGGCGGCTGCTGTGCGGCGAGAGCAAGGCGGGCCGGCCCTACCTCTCGTGGACCAACGAGAAGTTGAGGATTCAGGGGTTCGCGTTCAACACTCTGGAACGCGCGGTGCTGCTGAATTGGTGGAAAGAGGACGCCGGACCGATCTCCTGAGCGAAGGCGCTGACTGCGGGCCCATCGCTGGGTAAAGTGCGCAGTGTTCCGTCCCCTCTGAAGGGAACCACGGTGCGTCTGGGCAGGTCGGTCGGCCGTCGCTATCGGCTCACCAACGGTCCCATCCGCAGCAGGACCAGCGAGGTCTGGCTCGCCCGCGACGAGCAACTCGGGCGGGACGTCGTGCTCAAGCGGATGCTGAGCGGACACGACAGCGTGCGCGGGTTCAGCCGGCTGCGGGCCGAGGCGCGGGCTCTGGCGCGCTTCAACCACCCGCACATCGTCACGCTCTTCGACGCGGTCCAGGACGGCCAGGGCCGGCGGGCCACGTCCTGGCTGGTCATGGAGCACGTGTCGGGCGGGAGCCTGAACGGGCGGCAGGCCGTCACGCCGGAGGTCGCCGCGAGCGTCGGCGCGCAGGTCGCCGACGCGCTGGTGTGCCTGCACGCCGAGGGCATCGTCCACGGCGACATCAAGCCGGGCAACGTCGTGGTGACCGGCGACGGCACGGTCAAGCTCGCCGACTTCGGCGCCGCCTACCGCGTCGGCGGCAATGAGACGATCACCCCGAACAGCGCGATCAGCTACACGCCCGACTACGCCGCCCCCGAGGTCATCCTCGGCCGGCTGGAGCGCGGCTCGGACGTGTTCTCGCTCGGCGCGATGCTCCACGCGCTCGTCACCGGCTCGCCGCCCGAGCGCGGCCCGAGCGGGCGCGTCCTGCTGACGGCCGACCTCGGGGTGCTGGACGACGTGCTGCGCGCGATGCTCGCCAAGGAGCCGGGCCTGCGTCCCGACGCCACGGAGGTGCTGCGCCGGCTCACGGAGATCGCGGGCGGGGCCGTCCTCCCTCCCAGTGTGAACGGCACCGCCGACTTCCCCACGGACCCGCCCGCCGGGAGCATCATCGTGGACGCGGTCAGAAACCACCCGTACTTGACCGGCGCGACCGCCGCCCTCGTGGCGGCGCTGACCGGGATCGCGTCCTTCCTCCTGCCGCCGTCGGAGCGCGACGGCAGCGCGCAGGCGGGCAGCCCGGCGTCCCTGATCGGTGACCCGCGCACGGTTGATCCGTGCGCGCTGACCGAACCCGTCGCGCTGGGCCGGTTCGGCGCCACCGAACTCGACCGGAACTACGGCAACTTCGACCGGTGCGACGTGCTGGTGCGCCCGGAGGACGACAGCGTCGTGGACGTCAGGGTGGACTTCAACCACGACCCGGGCGCCGAGCAGCCCGGTCAGGCCAGGACCGTGGGAAGGGTCGGCATCGTCGAACAACCCGCCGAGCGCGACTCCTGCCTGCGGACCCTGCTGCCGGCCGGGGAGAGCGACACCAACATCACCATCACCGCCAAACGCGACGACCCAGGCAAGGCACCGCTGTGCGCGATCGCCGACGTCGCCACCGGCAGCGCCGTCACCCTGCTGAACAACGGGCCGCTGCCCCGCCGTACCCTGCCCGAGCGATCGCTGGCGCACCGGGACGCCTGCGCGCTGCTACCCGCCGGCGCGCTGGAGGTCATCCCCGGCATCGACGCCAACGACCCGGACGTCGGGTTCGGCAGCTGGCAGTGCGCATGGGCGAGCACGACCAGCAAGCTCTGGCTCGACGTCCGCTTCGACCAGGGACCACCCCCGAACCCCGCCAACGGCTCCGCCACCGTCGTCAACGGCTACCGCACGATCCTGCGCCCCGAGACCGACGGCGACGACCGATCGTGCCTGGCCCAGCTGGTCTACCGCACGTACCACGACGAGGACGGGCGGGCGGCGGAGACCGTCAACCTCCTCGTCAGCGGATCACGCTCGGCCGACCAGCTCTGCCAGCTCGCCAGGCGGCTCACCGCCTCCGCCGCCGCCAGGCTGCCGCACCCGGCCTGACCTCGGCTCGGGACCGGTCCCGAAGCGGTCGGTGGATCCTGACATCCAGTGCCGGTGATCTCTGAAGGAGACGAGCGATGCATTTCCCCGACAGCCTTGCCCGCGGCGTCGCGCCCGTTCGTCCCGGCACGCTGCACGCCCGTACCGTCACCGGCGGCGTCAAGGCCGCCCCGCAGGCCGGCGCGGTCGTCAGGTTCGGCAGGGCCGGCAAGCCGGAGGTCGACCTGGGCGTCGGCGAGGACGACCTGCACGTGAGCCGACAGCACGGCGAGCTCGCCTACCGCGAGCGGCAGTGGTGGCTGCGCAACACCGGCCAGCAGCTCGTCCGGCTGCCGCGCGGGCAGTTCCTGCACGCCACGACCGATCCCATCCCGCTCGCCACCGGCTACACGCCGCTGTTCGTGAAGGGGTGCGGCCATCGCGAGCACCTGGTCGAGCTTTACGTGAGCGGCCACGACGACGACGGGCTGACCCCCCACCGCCGGGCCGAGACGCTGCCGCCCAAGATCTGGCCGCTCGACGACGTCGAACGCCTCCTGCTCGTCATCCTCGGCCAGCGGTACCTGTATTACGAGGAGAACCCGCGTCCGCTGACGTACCGGCAGGCCGCCGACTCCCTGGCCGACATCCGCCGGGACGAGCGCTGGGGCGAACGCAAGATCGAGGCCAGGGTCGAGACGGTACGCCGTCGCCTGGACGCGTGCGGATTCCCCTTTCCGTTGATCCACGACATGGCGATGGGCCGGCCCTGCGACAACAACCTCCTGCACAACCTGCTGAGGGGCCTGGTCGACTCCACGACCCTGGTCCCGACGGACCTCGAACTGCTGGAGGACGACCACCACGCCTGACCCAGGAAGCCCTGGACGAGATCTTCGACGCCGGACCCATGCACCACGCCTACACCTGATCGATCTCCCGGCCGCCGAGCCGGTGCGCCTGCGCGGTCCGCGTCGGAACCAATGTCCAGGTCATCACGCTGGTCTTCGCCGACCTTGAGATCACCTCCTCACAGCCGCCAGAAAGTCGCGGGCCAGGCGGCTGAACTGCTCCGGCTGGTCGTAGGTGACGATGTGCCCGGCGCCGGGCAGCGTGACCAGGCGGCTGTCCGGGGTCGCCGCGGCTGCCGCCGCCATCTCGGCGTGACCGACGAGCGGGTCGCGGTCGCCGCGTACCCAGAGGGTGGGCACGGTGAGTTCCGGCAGGTCGGGCAGGTAGTTCACGCGCATGGCGAAGGGGCCGTAGGCGCGGACCATCCAGTCGTCCAGGGCGGGCTCGCCGTACTCGGCCTTGGCCGCCGCCTCCTCCGTCGCCAGGGCGAGGATGGTGTCGAAGTCGCGGGTGCCGGCTCCGGCCGTGAGGTTGGCGATCATCGACTGGCGTACCGTCCCGGGGCGGCGGGCCAGGTAGCGGCTGCTCAGCCGCATCGCACCCGGTGTGCGGGTGACCATCCAGGTGAGGAACTGGGCCTTCCTCTTGGCCCCGAGCCCGCCGGGTGCGATGGCGATCAGGGCGTCGAGCCGGTCCGGGTGCTTCAGCGCGTACCCGATCGCGATTCCGGCGCCCAGGGAGATCCCGATGACGGAGACCCGCGGCAGGTTGAGCACGTCGAGCAGGTCGTCGAGGAAGCGGGTGTAGAACGCCTCGTCCAGGACGCCCCGCCAGGGACGGCTGCCGCCGTGGCGGGGCAGGTCGATGAGGTACACGCGGTGGTCGGGCGCCAGGTCCCGGACGACGTGCCGCCAGACCCCCTGCGCGGTGTCGAGCATCCCGCCGTGCAGCAGCAGCACGGGCGGGCCTGTCCCGCCGGCCCGGTAGAGCCGCACGGGGCCGCCGAAGACGGTCAGGTCGGTATGAGTGTCGAAAACGCCGGTCATGCGGGCTCCTCCAGCCGGCCAAGTTGGTCGTCGAGCCGGGCCAGCAGGGACAGCTGCGTCTCCCGCGCGGCCGCCGGATCGGCGGGCAGGTCGCTCGCCAGCCCCCGGCCGACCAGGTCGGCGAACAGACCGACGGCCTCCTGGAGCTCCTGCGCGGTCATCTCCCCGAAGACGCCGGGCG
Organism: Nonomuraea endophytica; assembly: GCF_014203235.1. Lineage (GTDB taxonomy): Bacteria > Actinomycetota > Actinomycetes > Streptosporangiales > Streptosporangiaceae > Nonomuraea > Nonomuraea endophytica. Next base: position 611,527 of record NZ_JACHIN010000002.1, read on the forward strand.
CGTGGAGCAGGCCCAGCGTGAACACACCGAGGACGCGGACGACGCTCTCCGTGGAGACCGCCGGATCGATGACCCCGGCCCGCTGCAGCTGGCCGACGTAGTCGCCCAGCCACCGGAACCGGTCGAGATAGCGCTCGTCACCCACACCCCGGACGTGCTCGCCCAGCACCGCCGCGTCCCCCAGGTAGAGCGCGCTCATCAGGGGGTTCGCGAGCGTCGCCTCCACCGCGAACCGGTAGACGGCGGGGAGGTCGACCAGGCCGGGCGCGCTCAGCACGCTTCGGTGCACCTGGGCGGTCAGCTCGCGCATGTCGCGGTTGAGCACGGCGGCGAGAATCGCCGCCTTGTCGGCGAACTCCAGGTAGACGGCGCCCTTGCCGATCCCGGCGCGTGCGGCGAGGTCGGCGACGGTGGTGTCGGGCCAGCCCTTGTCGAGAATGAGCTGCCGGGCGGCGGCGAGGATGCGTCCCCGCCGGTCCGGGATGAGTGGGCGCGGCATAGTGACCAGAATTGCAGATCGGGTCACTACCCCGCAAGGCCGGACCGGTCCACGATCCCCGACGCCAGCCACACGTCGGCGAAGACCGAGCCCTTCTTAAAGATCACCTCTCCGTAGCGCACCTCGTCCTGCAGCCAGATCATCTGGTCGGCCATGACCTGATAGGTGCCCGGGTCGAGGATGATGTAGCGGCGCGGGCTCTCCGCCGACCTGAACAGGCCGAGCCCCGTCCTGCCGGTCGCGTCCTTGACGTTCTGCTCGATGCGGACTCCTGGGATCTTCGCCAGCGCGCGGAAGATGGCCGCCTCAAGCTTGGGCGGCATGACCGCCTGCTGCTTCAGATACAGCGTGAGGATCCGGAACGCGCGCTGGTCCGGGGCCTCGACCACCTTGGGCACCCCCTCTTCCCGGGGCTTGTCGATCCAGTGCCGGTCACCCGCGACATGGGCGATCAGCTCGTCCGGATCGGTGGGAAGCTTGAGCAGCTTTTTCCGGTACGCCTGAGGCGACAGGTCGTCGTCCCCCGGATCCGGCGGAACATCCGCAACCCGGAAATTTCCGTCTATGTCCCACCCAGCGGTCTGCTTGCCGTCATAACGCAGCCAGCTCTCGCGCGTCGTCGTCCGGCCGTCCGCGGGCTGCACGTTCAAGGTCTTGGTGTACTGCCACTGGTCAGGCCGGGGCTCCGGCGCCACCGGCCGCTTCTCGACGGCCTCGGCCGCCCGCTCCAGCACGGTCTCGGAGTTCAGCGGAATCGCCTCGACGAACGGCAGCGGCCGTACGTCCGGGGACTGCCTGAGCACCACGACGGCGACGACCACCGCCACCGCGGTGACCAGCAAGGACGGCACCACCACCAGCCCGCGCCGACGCCGCGTCACCCGGCGGCGGAGCCTGCGCAGCCGGTCGGCGTCGGGCGTCGGCGCGTCAGAACGCAGCTCGGCGAGGATCTTCAGGTCATCCATGATCTGCCTCCGCATCCACGACTAGGGCCGACGGATCGACGCCGCCCAGCGCCGCACGCGTCTTCTTCCTGGCGCGATGCAACCGCGAGCGGACCGTGCCGATGGGGATGCCGAGGGCCAGCGCCACTTCCTCGTAGCTGAGATCGGCCCAGGCGATCATCAGCAGGACCTCGCGGTCCTCCGGCGACAACACCGCGAGTGCCCCCGCGAGATCGCGCTGCGCCGCCGACGCCGACACCCGCGCCTCGACCCGGTCGGCATAACTCTCCGCCACCTCGTCGACGCCGGTCCGTGCCAGAGCCTGGAAAAACCGTTGTTCTTTACGGCGGTGCCTGCCGATCAGGTTGGCCGCGATGCCGTACAGCCAGGGGCGGGCTTCGGGGTGACTGACGTCGTAGCGGGCGCGGCGCCGGAAGGCGGTCAAGAACGTCTCCGCGACCACGTCATCGGCCAGCGAGTCACCCAGCCGCCGCGTCACATAGCGGTGTAAAGCGGGTGCGTGCCGGTCGAACAGGGCCGCGAAGGCGGCGGGATCGCGCCTGGACCGCTGGATCAGCTCCGCGTCCGCCAGGCTCACATCGGCTGCCAAGCCTGCGCTCCGTTCCTCGGTGTCGTCACCCTCTTTTCCCCGAAGCGCCAACTTGAGTTCTCGGCCGCTGCTTCCTACAAAGCAGAGACGGCACCCCGCACGATCCCCGGACCGACGGCACCCCGCACAATGCCCGGACCGGCGGCGCTCCGCACGATGGCAGGAGCGGCGGCACTCCGCACGATGGCAGGAGCGGCGGCACTCCGCACGATGGCAGGAGCGGCGGCACTCCGCACGATGGCAGGGGCGGCGGCGAGAAGCGAGATCAGGGAAGCAGGCTCCAGCGCGGGCCGTCGGCGGTGTCCTCTACCCGCACCCCACCCTCGGCGAGCGCATCACGCACCGCGTCCGCGCCCTCATAAGCCCCTTCACACCGAAACTTCTCCCGTACGGCCAGCAACGGCGGCACGATCCTCGCCACCACCCGCTGACCGGTGTGCGCCGCGAGCGAGGCGATCAGCCGCCTGAGCACGTCCCTGGCCTGGAGCGGCCCGCCGTCATCCTGTTCGGTGTCAGCTGACCACCCGGCGATGTCCTCCTCCAACCGCAACACCGTCCGGGTGGCCGCCGAGACGTCATCCGAGCCCAGCGCCGCGGCAAACGACTGTTCACAAGCCTCAACGATCTCCCCCAAAGTCCGCTGAGCAGCGACCACCTCAGGAACCGCAGGCGCGACAAACCGACCCTCCCCCAGCAACAGCTCACGAAGCTCGGCCAATGTGGCCGTGGCACCGGCAGGCAACACACTCTGCCCGCCCCGGGTCCGCACCGTGACCCCGCCCCGGCCCGCCACGCGTACCCGCTCATCCACAAGATCGATGACCAGCGCCGTATGCTCGTCAATCCCCAAAATCCCCGTACCGACAGAAAGCTCCCGCTCCATGAGCGACAACCGCCGCTCCCCGAGATAACAGAACCGCGTGTCATGCGTGCCACCCTCCGCATTGTCATAGTGCGGAATGACGACGGCGTTCAGCCCAACGGCCCCCAGCAGATCAACCCCCTCCCGCCAGTACGGCTCCGCCCCCACCTTGTAGATCTCATAAACCGGAACAGTCGCCACCCCGGCCGTACAAGCGGCAGCAGAGGCGAAAACGGTGACCCCCTCCCGAGCCCGCACCCGCGCGAGCAGATCCGCCATCGCCGACCCACCCGCCCACCGGTCCAGCGCGTACGTCGGGCTCCCAGGACCGCAAAACACCCAGTCCGCACCCGCGACAACGCCATTGACCTCGACATCCAGCCCGACACTCCGGGCGAAGTACTGGCACGCGCGCGCCGAGATCTCCGCGACGTTCTCCTGAAAGGCGTACGGAGTATCAAGCAGAACAGCCCGAGGCTTAGCCCCCAACCCACTGATCGCGGCACGATGCACCTCGACCATGGTCGGACTGGTCTCACCCGACCCCATCAGCAGCAATGTTCCGTGCATCGCGTCCCTCCTCATGTGCCGCACTTCCAGCGACGCACGGGCGAGCCCCTGCAGCAAGTCAACACCTGCTGAACGGACGCTCCTGCATACTTATCGCAGCTATTCGACACGACGGGGAGCGACGTGACTATCTCGGTTGAGGTGCTGATGCTACTGGCCGACCAACAGGGCGCATGGTCCTACCGCCAAGCCACCGCCACCCCGAAACCAGGCGAAACCCCCGACGAAACAGCCCGCCGCCTGAGCGGCATCCACCCCGACAACCAGGCCCACGTAGTGCACTCGACAAGCTGGCGCCACCAACCCGACCGGGACCAGATCATCCTCACCTACGCCGTATGCCCCGACCCCAACCCAGAAGCCCCAAGAACCCCCCTGACCAGCCCGACCATAGCCCGAGGCTCATCCCCCGCCACCCCAAGCCCGGACCAGATCGAACCCGCGAACGTAGCCGCCCACGCCATCCAGCACCTGGCCTTCCTCCGGTCTACCGACCCCGTGGTCGAACGCACCCTGGAGCAGTGGCCCACCATCGCCATGGCCCTGGCCTTCCCCACCAAAGAACTCGACACCGCCCGCGCATAGCCCACCGGGAACAGGCGACCTGACGGTTCGCGGCTATTCGCGGCTAAAGGTCCAGGCCGGTGTTGAACAGGTCCTCCTGGATGAGATCGATCAGCAGCCGGTGGGTTCCGGGTGATCGTCGACGTCTGCCAGGTCCTCGACGTCGAGGAGGGTCGGCCGACGCACCCCGATCGCCTTTCCCGGGATCGCCGATGGACATGACCTCGGCGGCGATGCCCGCCGCGTGTTCCGGGTAGATCTCGGCCAGCACCGGGCAGAGCAGGTACGCGGACTCGACGTACCCGGCGCAATAGGGCAGCAGGCTCTTGATCTCGTCGAAGGCGCCCCGTGATTGCAGCTCGCGTGCCAACGCGCCGAGATGCCGGGGGCTGTCCTGGGCCCCGCCTCGATGTCCGCGTAGCTCAGCCGCGACACGCGTCGCGTACCAGGCGGTGAACGCGTCGGTGGACCCTCTCATCTCGGCGTCGCGTATCTGGGTCGCCGTGGTCGGGTTCGTCGCCGCTGTTCGCCGGGCCGATATTCCTGCCGTAGGCCTGGACGTGGCCTATCTCGATGTCGCCCCGAGTACTTGGCTCGTCGGGCACGGCCAGGAGACGTGGCAGGCGCCGCACTCGTGTTCGCTGCCGTCCGCCCGCAGGCACGGCGTGTGGATGCTCCGAAGCTCCATGAGCACCGCGGGCGGGGTGGAGATCCGGCCGTTCAGGACAAGGAAGAGGATCGAGCCGCCAACGGCGGCCAGCGCGCCGATGAGAGACCTGCCGGCTCCCTGGACGGCGCATTGGCCGACGATCCCCGACTCCAGCGGCGATTCGCCGCCGGCTACCAGCCCGAAGCTCGCGACCAGCGACGGGCCGCAACTCAGTTCCGTGCCCAGGATGGCGATGCTCACCGGCATCGTGAAGTACGCGAGGCCGATAAGCCCGCCGATGGTGAGGGCGATCCAATCCCAGCTGATGGTCTGCGGTGACTGTCGCATCGTGAGAGGTCCTTTCTGTCAGCCGGTGAAAGAGGTGAGGATGTCGGCCAGCACGTCCGGCTCGGCCGCCGGTTGTGTGCCGAGGAGCGTGTGCACGGTGCGCAGGCCGTTCGGGGAGCGGTCCTGACGGCCGGTCACCAGGACGACGTGGCGGAAGGCGCGCCCGTCCACGTCGACGACCGCCTCCCTGACGACGGCCCTGCCGTCCTCGGCGACCGGGCGGAGCACCGACCCCGCGCCGAGGTCGAGCAGCACCTGCTCGGCCAGGTCGCCGAGCGGCTGGGCGTCAGGCAGCCGCGCACCAAAGACCAGCACGGTCGGCCGGGAACCGTGACGCTCCGGGCCGAGGAAGGCGATCAGGGCATCCGGCGGCTCGATGGCCGTCCAGCCGTCGGGGACGCTGATGCGAAACGGCCACAGACCGGGCGAGACGTCGTTGGGCCAGGTGACGGTGACCGTCATGGCAGACTCTTGATCGCGTTGAACGGGGCCGAAACGATCTTGCGCACGTCGACCTCGACGCCGCCCGTCAGCTTGGCGCCGGGGCCGAACGCCAGTCCGCCGCTGAGTTGCAGCTTGAGCTTGCCGTCGTGGAACCCGCCATCGGCATGCGCCGACATGCCGACGCCGCCCTGGACCTCTACTCCCGCCTTGGCCTTGACTCCCGCGACGTCCGCCGAGCCTTCGACGCCTGCTTTCGCGCCCACGAACCCGTCGAAGCCGCCCCGGGCCCGGAACCCGTCGGGTCCCACACGCGCCTCGGCCCCGGCCGAGACCTCTCCGCCTCCTGCCCGCGCGGACCAGCCCGCCTCCAGGTGGCGCGCCCGCCAGCCGCCGTCCGCTTTCAGGGCGTAGGCCTCGGCCCGGAAGTCGCCACGCGCGCCGTAGTCGGAGCCGATACGGCCGGCGCCGCCGGATACCTCGAACGCGCGGTGCCCGAGGGTGTACCGCCCGCCGAGGGGCAATTTGCCGCTCGACAGCGCTCCATCGTCCCCGTACTTCCCGTACAGAAGGGAGAACAACGGTGCGGCGGGCGACAGGCCATTGCGCTGGATGCGACGCAGCTCTTGCGGAGTCAGCCCATGCCCTCCCGCTCTCCGCGGCCCGGGGCGCATCCCCCGCTCCTTGAGCGTCTCCTGAAGCCGTGGCCCGATCACGACCTCGCCGGGCGGCGCCGGCAACGTTCTGAGCACCGCCGCGCCCTGACAGGCCGCGGCCAGTGCGCGCACGGCACGGTCCCGCTCGCGGGCGGCCTCCTCATGGCGGCGTCTCGCCCGCTTCACTTCCTCTTCGGCCTCTTCGATCTCCTGTTTCGACCGCGCGAGCGCGACTGGATCTGCCGTCGCCGGCAGTCCGGACAGACGCGTGTGCACTTCGCTCAGCCGGCGCTCGGCCCGGTCCAGCTTGTCGCGCGCTTCCTGTTCCTCCGCGATGGGGGCGACGACGCGGCGCAGCGCGTCGGCGAGTTCCTCGTGCGCGGACCGGGCGGTGATCAACGCGGTCGCCAGGCCGCCCAGCGTGGTCATGAAGCGAGAGGCGCACGGCCCGACCAACGTTCCGGCGGCGAGGCCGGAGGCGACCATGCGCATCGTGCCGGCGGCGCCGTCAAGGTCGCGTGCCCGTAGTCCGTGCTCGTCCGACGCGCTCAGCAGCGTGCCGGGATCGGCCGCGTCATGCATGCCGTCACCCGCCCGCGACGCGGAAAGCGAGCGCGGTCAGCTCCGCCTGCCGCGAGGTCAGCCGGACGATCTCCTCGATCTCCCCGAGGTGGGCGGCCAGGCTGGCCGTGACGTCGTGCAGGGCCGCGTCGGCGGCGGTGTCACCGGTGGCCGGCCGTCCCCCGGCGGAGAAGGACGGGGCAGAGAGGGGCAGCGCGGCCGCCGCGCCACCGAGGTGGGCGCCCAGGCTGATGAGCGCGGCGGGCTGGGCCGCGATCCGTTGTGTGGTCATGCATGGGACGTTAGAAGCGCGCGTGGCGCCGCGAAATGGGAAGCGTTTCCCATCGCGGCCGCATCGCCGCGGCCATCCTGCGCCGGATCGGCAGGCCGGTCCGGAGCCCGGCAAGCGCGGCGTCGGCCAGGGCCCAGGCTCGTTCGCCCTCGGCCGCCCCGACCTCGTGCCCGCCATACATGGCCTGATCGACCAGCGGCAACAGGTCCGCAGTGGGCGGGGCCATGCTGGGGAAGCGCGTCGTCGCGGCCGTGGCCGCCTCTCCCGTGGTGCTGCCCGGGGCCAGCCTCAGGCCGGCGTCGCGGGATCGGTCGAGCGTCTCGCGCCAGGCCGCCATCACCCGACCGCGCGGATCGGCGGTACGGCGGCGCCGTACCCTCACCGTCCACTTGAGCAGGGGTACGGCTGCCGCCGCGGCCCCGGCCACGACCGGGATGAGCAGCCACCACCAGGATGGGCCCTGCTGACGGGGGCTCGCGGGAGCGGGGGCGGCGTGGCCGGACGGGTGACGCTCGGCGTCGATGGGAGAGGCGGCCTCCTCCTCGGGCGCCGGTTCGGCGCGGTCCGCGGGCGGGCGGTCGCGATCGCCGCGGGGCGTGGGGTGGAAGGGCACCCACCCCGCTCGCTCGAATCGCACCTCGGCCCAGGCGTCCACGTCCCGCTCGGTGATCGTGTACCGGCCGGCGCGGCGGGTGGCAGGGCGGAAGCCGACCACGACCCGGACGTCGTATCCCAGCGAGCGGGCCAGGACCGCGTACGCGGAGGCGTATTGTTCGGCCGTGCCGCGTTTGGTCTCCTTCATCAGGTGCCGGATCTGCCAGGCGCCGTGGCCGCTCGGTGGGCTGGGCGAGGAGTCTTCCGCGTAGGCGGCCGAGGTGAAGTGGGCGGCCAGGCGGCGCAGCCCGTCGTATCCGCGACCGGCCCCGGCGATCTTCTCCGCCTCGCCGGTGAACGCGGCGACCGCCGCGTCGTGCGCTGGTCCGGACGCGGGTCGGTCGGCGGCGAGTTCGGCCGGGCGGGCGGAAGCGAGCGCGCTGCGTACCGTGTAGCCGGGCGGCACCGGCTGGTCGTCGGGCAGCACCACGTCGCCGGTCTCCGGGTCCACGCCGAGCCCGGCGGCCGAGACCTCCAGCGGGCGGCCGCTGGAGACCAGCATGCCGAGAGGGCCTGGCTGTTCGACGCGTACGTGTTCGGTGGTCGTGCCGTGGGGATGCTCGCGTTCTGGCAACGTGGTCCCGGCTCGCCAGTAGGTGGCGGTGGAGGTCCAGTACGAGCCGTCGAAGGCGGTCAGCGTGGCGTAACGGAGCCAGGTGAGCGCGCGGCCGGTGGTGACCGTGAGCCGTACCTGGGCCCGGCCCGTGTGGAGCGCGGGGAACTGGGCCAGCGGGCTGGTTGCCTGGCGGGGCCGTACCGGCTGGGGGATGAGCTCGCGGGCGTCGAGCGGCCGGTCGCGCGTGGCGAGGACGCCCGGCGCGAACAGGCTCGCGGCCACGCCCGCAGCCAGGACGAGCGGGACCACGGCCACCACCGCCAGGTGGATCCCGGAGCCGCGCGGCCACGCCCCGAGCACCAGGAACGCGGCGACGATCAGCACCGCGCCCGGTCCGAGCCAAGCCGCCGCGCCGGCGGGGGCCGAGACGGCGAGCCCGGCGGCGGTGCCGAGCAACGCCAGCGGTAGGCCCCGCACCACGGGCTTGCCGCGCAGTACGGTCTCGGCGGCCATGAGCGAGGAAAGCCCGGCCAGGACCGCGACGGTGGCCAGTTCCGCGCCGTCCGGCACCAGCGGCGGGATCGAGGTGAGCAGCCGGCGGGGTCCGCCGAGGACGTTGGAGGGCAGCACCAGCGCGAGGTAGGCGGCCAGGACGAACGCGCCGGCCGTCGACCGGGTGACGGCCGGGATCCGGGTGGCCAGGGCGGTGAGGAGACAGGTCGCCACGGTCACCGCGGCGGCACCCGCAGTGGGTAGGACGTAGCGCGGGTTGGCCAGGGCTTCGACGGGGGTGGGCGCGAACGTGCCGGCGAAGGCGAGGACCGGAAGCAGTCCGGCGGCAACAGCCAGCGCGCAGCCGCCCACTCTCCTGGCGGTCATCCGCGCTCTCCGCTCAGGCGTCCGATCGCCTGGATCGCACTGGCAGCCAGGGGCGCGCTGATCGTCGTCAGCGCGGCGCGGCGAAGCGCGGTGGACGTGGTGGCGGCGGGGTCCAGCCGCACGACCAACGCGGCGGAGAGCCGGGACACGGCGCCGGTGATCAGGACGATGTGTCCGTCCATCTCGGCGACGCGGCCCTTCTCGACCCGGCGCGCGGCGGCGAGCCGGTCCAGGGGGCTGCGAGCGCCCATGGCCGCCAGCTTGCCGAGGTCTTCGCCGATCACCACGAGTTCGGTCGGCACAGGCGCGGCCACGATCGAGGCGGCCACCTCCACCGCCTCCTCGAACGCGGCCTCGTCCAGCACGTCCGATCGAGCGTCCAGGACGACCGTGGCGGCGGGGTCATGGGTGTTCACGCGCTCCTGGACGAGCAGCGAGCCGGTGCGGGCGGTGGAGCGCCAGTGGATGAGCCGGGGGTCGTCGCCCGGCCGGTACTCGCGCAGCCCGGCGAACGTGCCGGTGCCGTGCGGTGCCCGCCTGCCGAGGTCACCGTCCTCGTCGGACAGCGCGCCCACGGGCAGCGAGCGAAGAGGATGTACGCGCGGGTGCACCCAGATCGGCGCCGGACCGGTGATCGTCCGGCGGCGGACGACCAGCCCGAGCGGGTCACGGCGTTCCAGCCTGAGCGGGCCCAGCATGAGCAGGCCACGCCTGGGCGCGGGGACGGAGTACTCGACCGTGACCGACCCGCCGCGCACCGGCGGCGCGATCACGCTCCCCATCTCCTTGCCGTCGGCTCTGTCGGCCACGCCGGTCCAGCCCAGGGGACGCCGTCCGGCGTTGCCCACCGTGATCACGCAGACGAGGTCGGTGCCGGCGGCGACGTGGTCCCCGGTGGTGGCGCGGGTGACCTCCAGCCGGTCCGGTAACGCTACGATCGCCAGCGCGGCCAGCACCAGCACGGGCGCCGCCCCGCCCAGGCCGACCAGCGCGGTGTAGCCGCCGGTCAGGCCCACGGCCAGCGCCAGAGCGCCTCCGGCCAGCACGCAGACGCCGGTGCCCGTGAGGATCGGCGCGTTCACCGGGTCCCTGCCGGGACGGGAACGGTCACCCGGGAAAGGATCTCGTCCACCACGCCCGCCGTGGACAGGCCGTCGATCTCGGACTGGGCGGCCAGCATCAGGCGGTGCGCCAGCACGGCTTCCGCGACGGCCTTGACGTCATCCGGGGTCACGAAAGCGCGCCCCTCTCCCGCCGCCCACGCCTGGGCGGTCCGCACCAGGGCGAGGCTGCCGCGCGGGCTGAGTCCGAGCCGAAGCTGCGGTGCGGTGCGCGTGGCCTCGGCGATCCGCGCGACGTATTCGGCGACCGCGTCACCGACGTAGATGCGGCTGACGTACTCGATCATCCAGCGGATCTGCTCGATCGTGGCCACGGGGCGTACCTCGGGCGGAGCTCCGTTGCGCGTCCGGCCCATGATGAGGTCGCGCTCGGCGGCGAGATCGGGGTAGCCGACCGCGATGCGCAGCAGGAAGCGGTCGAGCTGCGCCTCCGGCAGCCGGTAGGTGCCCTGCAGGTCGATGGGGTTCTGGGTGGCGACCACGAGGAAGGGCCGGGGCACCGGGTGCGCGCGGCCGTCCATGGTCACCTGCCGTTCCTCCATCACCTCCAGCAGCGCGGACTGCGTCTTCGGCGAGGCCCGGTTGATCTCGTCGGCCAGCACGATATGGGAGAAGACCGGGCCGGGGCGGAAGCCGAACGCGCCGGACTGCTGGTCGTAGATCGTCGTGCCGGTGATGTCCGTCGGCAGCAGGTCGGGGGTGAACTGGATGCGATGCCAGCTCGCGTCGATGGACGCGGCGACCGCCTTGGCCAGGGAGGTCTTGCCCACGCCTGGAACGTCCTCGACGAGCAGGTGCCCGCCGGCGAACAAGCACGTCAGTGCCATCCGTACGGCATGCGGCTTACCCGAGAGCACGCGCTCGACGTTGGCCCGGACCGCCGCATAGCCCGCGGCGAAGTACGCCTCAGGATCGGCATCGGTACTGGTGGCCATTTCTGCCTCCGTCTTCACGGCTAGTCGGTGGGACCACGCCCGTCGGCGGCCCTGCAGGCAGGCTCGGCCGGCGGCGGTGACGGCTGGTCGCTGAGGACGAGCACGTGAACCGAGTAGCAGTGCTCCGTCGTGTGATCCAGTCCGCGGATGTCATAGGTCGTCTTGCGGTCGCCGGACAACTGGTCGATGATCGTGTCCCCCCGCTTGATCACGTACCCGCGAAAGCCGGGCACCGATGAGGCGTCGGCGAAGTCGAGCGTGATGCGGCCCCTGGCCGGGCTCGTCACGGCCACCGGGATGGAGTCCAGACGACCGGTAGGACCCGGGGTAGCCGTGGGGGTGGCCTTGGTTTGGTCGGGCAGTCCATACCAGATGCCCGCGCCGGCGGAGGCCAGCAGCGTCGCGGCGAGAGCGGCGACCGGCCACCACCGCAAGCGGCGCGGGGTGGGTGGCTCGGCCGGGGGCTCGGGGATGGGGACCGGGGACCCGCTCGTGGTGAGCGTGCCGGGCGGGAGCTCGAAGTGCGTCCGCGGGAGCGGCGGCAGCGGCGGCGGAACGCCCGGCGGCAGTTCGCCGGCGCCGAAGGCCTGGGCCACGGAGTTCGCGCCCATCCGGCGGCCCACGTCCTTGGCCAGGCAGTTCGCGATGACTGGCCAGAGGTCGTCGCCGATCTCAGGCGGGCGGACCGGCTCATCCGCCAGGTGGGCCAGTAACAGAGCCGTCTGGTCGGTGTGCAGGAACGGCCGGCGTCCGGCGAGCAGTTCAAAGGCCATGACGCCCAGTGCGTAGACGTCGGCCGCCGGCGTCGGCGGCTCCCCCTTGGCCAGTTCGGGGGCCAGATATTGGGACGTGCCCACGAAGGTGGATTGCTTGGTGAGCGTCTGACCGTCGGCCACATGGGCGACGCCGAAGTCCGTCAGCCTGGCCCAGGGGTCGCCCCCGCGCCAGGTGACGAGCACGTTCTCCGGTTTGACGTCACGGTGCACGATGCCGGCCGCGTGGGCGGCGGCGAGCGCCTGGGCGACGTGGCCGAGGACGGCGACGGACTTCGCGCGGTCCATCACCTTCCGGCCGAGCGCGGCGCGCAAATTCTCGCCGGGCACCAACTCCATGACGATGGCGAGCGTGGAGCCTTCGGCGACGAGATCGTAGACGGGCACGAGGTGCGGGTGCTTCAGCGAGCGCAGCGCGACGCCCTCGCGCAGGAAGCGGGCGACCGCCGCAGGATCGTCTGCGTACTCCTCCTTGAGCACCTTGATGGCCACCGGCTCGTCGTCGGCCAGCCGCCGGCCCCGCCAGACCTGACCGTTCGCGCCGCGGCCGATGAGCTCCTGCCTGACGTATCGAGTGCCCAGGCGTACCGGCTCGGGCTCGGGCAGGGGGGACCCCGAAGGGGGCGAGGTGCGCAGTTTGGCCGGATCTCTATCCAATGCGGGCGTGTCCTCAGTGGGAGACTCGGGGGAGAACGGCGGTCGTACTATAACGGCCGGACTCATCGGGCAAATGCCGTTTCGTGGACAGGTACTTGAATCGGCATCTGTCGCCCGCGTATCACCAGAATCCCCCGTCCCGGCGGCCATAGGCCCCGGGGCCGCGCCAGCTTGACGTCGAGGAGTTCACCGTCGACCGGCGAGCCCGGGGTCAACAGGAGTCCGGCCCGCCCTCGCCTCAGCGTGGCCAGCCAGCCTCGATAGCGCTGGAGTTGCAGGTCGTCGGTGGTCCCGGCGGCAACCAGCACGCCGCCGTCGTCACGAACCGTCCTGGCCAGTTCCTCCAGCACCGTCGCGCAGCCCCGGTCTGCAAGCAGCTCCGCGTCGTCGACCAGCACCGCGCAGGGTCCCGTCAGCACCTCGGCCAGCCGTTCGGCCTCCGCCATGCCGGAGAGCACCGCCTCCACGCCGGGCCGTCCGGCCAGCTCCGACAGCGGTGACCGGCGCGGGCAGACCAGCACCAGCGGCAACGAGGTGAGTGAGCGTGCCACCGCCATCAGGGCAGCACTGCGCCCGGACCCCGGCGGACCCGCGATCATGAACCGATGGCCGACTTCGGCCAGGTCGATGTCCTGGGGAGCCAGCCGGTCGCCGCCCACGCCGATCGTGCACACGGCGACACCGCGCGGCGGCGGGGCGCAACGCAGCCGGTCCAGCTCGTCCAAGCTGATCCGCTCCGGCAGCGGGTCAACGGTCTTCGGCAGCGCCGCAGCCGGCACGCCTTGTGCGTTCATGGCGGGTTCCTCCAGGGGAAGCGTGAGTTGCACCTCGACCTCACCGGGCACGACGACGGCGCGTCCCTCCGGCATCGAGGAGGGCAGAAGCTTGGGGTTCAGCCCATAGACGGCGGCGTCGCCGGGGTCGGCATGGCGCAGCACGATCCGGACCGCCACCGCCCCGGACAGCCGATGCGTGAACCCGGAGCGGTCGGAGGCGAGCACGACACCGATCCCCGCGGAGGGTCCGTGCCGCAGCAGCCCGTCGAGCGCGTCCACGAGCCGGCCGCCGTCGGTATCGGCGAACCTGGCCACAAGGCCCTCGTAACGATCCACCATCAGCAGCAGGTACGGCAGGCCGTCCACCCGACTCTCGGCCATCAGCCGCTGACGCCGCCCGAGCTCGGCGGTGAGCAGGGCGATGACGCGCTCGGCCCGATCGAGGTCGTCGGCGTCCACGTAGGCGCCGCAGTGCGGCAACTGACGCACCGCTGCGAGCGCCCCGTTACCCTGGTCGAGGACGTAGAGGTGCAGTTCGGCCGGGCTGTTGCGCCGGGCCAGCTCGGCGGCCATCGCGCGCAGCGCGGTGGATCGGCCGCTTCTGGCCATCCCGGCGACCAGCACAGTCCCGGCGGCCCGCAGGTCCAGGACGTAGGGGCGCTGTTCCTGCCGGCCCGGGTGATCGGCCAGGCCGATCCGAACGGCGATCGGCGCGGCGCCGGGCGCGTCGGGCAGGTCGGGCAGGTCGGCCGCCCGCACCTGCTCGGGCAGCGGAGGCAGCCAGGGCGAGGCGGGCAGGGCGGCCCCGGAGTGACGGGCGGCCTCCCGGATGGCCGCGACGAGCCTGCTCAGGTCGGTCTCGCCGTCGTGACCCATCTCCTCCTCGGCCGGCCCGGCGGGCGTCGCGCCAAGGTCGGCGACGATCCTCGGCCGGATCGTCACCTCGCGATCGCCCTCGTCGGCACCGGCCCAGGGTCCACCCACCCGGGCGGTCTGCAGCAACTCCAGATCGGAGTGCCCCGACCGCAGGTACGCCCGACCCGGCCGGCGGCGCGACAGCCGTGCCGCGTCTGGTACGTCGATCACGTCGCCGCTGTCGGCGGAGCTGGTCACCCGGAGGCAGACCCGCAGGTTCAGGTTGGCCCGCAGGTCGGCGCTCACCGCGCCGGCCGGACGCTGAGTGGCGAGGATCACGTGCACGCCGAGACTGCGTCCGCGCATGCCGATCCCGGCGACGCCGCTGACGAACTCGGGCACCTCCTCCACGAGGGTCGCGAACTCGTCGATCACGATGACCAGCCGGGCCAGCGGGCGTCCGGCCCTCGCCCAGTAGTCCTCGATGTCCTTGGCTCCGGCTTCGGCCAGCAGCTCTTCCCTGCGGCGCAGCTCGGCCGCCAGCGATTCCAGAGCCCGCGCGGACAGATGGCCGTCGAGGTCGGTGACCATGCCGACGCAGTGCGGCAGGTCGCGGCAGTCCGAGAACGCGCTGCCGCCCTTGTAGTCGATGAGGACCATGGACAGCCATACGGGCGAGTTGGCGACCGCGAGGCCCGCGATCAGCGTCTGCAGGAGCTCGGACTTTCCCGCGCCGCTGGTGCCCGCGATCAGCGCGTGGGGTCCGTCCCGTTTCACGTCGACCACGACCGGGCCGTCAGGTCCCACGCCCAGCGTGACCCGGCTGCTCCGGCCCGCCGTCCAGCCTCGCTCGATCGCCTCGGCGCAGGGGTCGGGACCCAGGCCGAGCAGGTCGAGCAGCCGTACGGAGTCAGGCAGGTCGGCCTCGGCACCCGCCGTACCACCGAGCACACGGATCGGTGCCAGGGCGCTGCTCAGCCGGGCGGCATCGGCCTCGGCGAGGCGGTCGAGCAGGACGGTTTCGACGCCCTCGTCGCGGCTGCGCACGCGTGCACGGGTCCCGGAGTCCCCGGTGGCGACCACAGTCGTGCGGCACTCGGCGGGCAGGTGGTTCTCATCGGTGTCCAGGCAGATCGCGTAGACGCCCAGCTCCGGCCCTTCGGTGAGCAGTTCGGCCAGGCCTGGCACCGAGCGCAGGCGCCTGGCGCCGTCGGCGACCAGGATCAGGCTGCGTCCCTTCGGCAGGCCGTCGCGCAACGTCGCCCGCTGCTCGGCCTGCCGTTCGGCGAGCATCCGGCGCAGCTCGGCCAGCCGGGTGGCGGCCTGCTCGGCGCCGACCGCGATCATGCGGCGGCATGCCAGCTCCGGTAGATGAGGGAGGGTGTGCGGAAGCCAGGTGGCCCACTCCCACCCGGCCGCGTCGTCCTGCCCGGTGACGATCAGCAGGCCCAGGTCGTGCGGCGCGTGCAGAACGGCCAGGTGGGCCAGCGCCGCCCTGACCGTGGGCATCATGCTCTCGCGCGGGCCGGCCAGACCCAGCACACCGGCCTGCGCGAGGCTGACGGTGACGGGAGCGTGCGTGATCAGCGGAATCTCCGGTTCGTCCGTGTCTGTCGCGCCGGTGAAGCTCACGTCCACCGGCCGGACGGCCAGGCCGAGGCGCAGCCGGAGGAAGTCGGTGTCGTCCCGGCGGCGCTCGTACAACCTGCTGGTCGGGCCGGTCGCGATCCGCAGCGTCCGCCCGGGGTCGGGAGCGGCGTCGCGGGCCGCTCTCCCCTGCTCCGCCGCGGCCGTGGCCAGGCGTTCCAGGAGGGCGGCGCGCTCCCGGTCGTACTCGGCGCAGGCCGTCTTGTAGTCGCGCCTTCCTCCCCTGCGATCGGAGACGAGGTTGGCCACCATGAGGATCGGCGACAGCGCGGCGAAGGCCAGGAAGTAGGCGGCGCCGGGAAAGATCAGGTAGACGGCCCCCGCGAGCACGAGGGGAAGCAGGATCGCGATCAGGGGGAACCGGATCGTGCGGGGTTCCTGGGGGCGGCGCGGGAGGTTCAGCTGGAGTACCGGCTGCCGGATCGGCAGCCGGGGCGGGCGATTCAGCAGGATCGAGCCGTCCTCCGACGCCGGGTGCAGCGGCGCATCGGCCGGGTCGACCGGGCGGACCGTCAGCACCGTCTCTCCCATGCCGAACGGCTCGCCCGGCGTCACCGTGGCCGGGGCGCCGAGGCGGACGCCGTGCCAGGCCACGCCGTTGCGCGAACCTGCGTCGGCCAATTCGGCGCTGCCGCCGGCCGCCGCGGTCAGCGTGGCGTGGTGGCGGCTGACCTCCGGATCCTCGAGCGCTAGCGCGTTGTCCGGCGCACGGCCGAGGGTGATGACGATGTCGGGGGGCAGCATGGCGCGTGCCGTGCCGGCCGCTCCCCCGATCACCGCCACCTCGAACCCGTCGTCCGGGGGCCGGGCCGTACCCTCTGCAGGCCCTGTGGTGAGACGGGCGCCGACGGGCAGCGGCGCGCGGCTGAGCGGGACGCTGCCCGCCAGCTCCGCGCCGTCCGCCCGCAGGCGCGCATCTGCCGACAGGGCCAGCGCTCCGGCCAGGTCGGCGACGGTGGCCTGCGCGCCCGCGCGGATCACGACCGCCGCCGCCCGCCCGCCGGTCTCGACGAGGATTTCCCTCTCCACAGCTGGTTCCTCCGCCTCGGCCCCGGCGCGCTCAGCCGCCCGCCTGCTCCAGGGCCTCGGCCCGGCGGCGGACCTCGGTTGCCGCCTCCAGTAGGGCCGCCGACAGCTTCCTCAGCGCGGGCTCGTACTCACCGCTCCATGAGGTGCGGAATCTGTCGGCGGCACCGCCGCGCCAGTACGTGCCGGCCAGTTCGTTGCCCAGGTCGCGCAGCAGCGTGTCGACCGTGCCGGCCTGTCGCTGGAAGTTGGCGTTGAGCGAATGGAGCTGGGGGATCTCGCCGCCGATGATGGTCATGACGCCTCCTCGGTGTGATGGGTGGGTGCGGCACCGAGGCTAGGACCGCGACGTGCGGCGGCGGTATGGGAAGGGGTCCCTACAAGTTCAGGAGCCGGAGGTCGTCGCGGGTGATGAGACCCCGGCTGATCGCGTACTCGGCCAGGTTGACCAGCGCGCTGGCCCCCGTCATGTCGGGCACACCGGCGGCGTCCAGCCGTTTGCGCAGGTACTCGATTCGCCTGACCAAGGTGGTACGCGGCCAGTTGAGCCGGCTCGCGGCGGCGTTGTAGTCCTTGGGACGCGGGTCGTACTTGGGCGGATCCTCCAGGTAGCCGCGGAACAACGCCACCATCGCGAGCCTGTCGCTGTGGTTGACCACGACCTCCTCCCCCACCGCGGTCGGCAGGCTGTTGCCGGGCGCGGAGTCGTCCCCCGGGTCGCCGACGCGGTTGGCCTGCGGGGTCAGCGACAGATGATGCTTGCCCCTGCTTCCGTGCACGAGGATCTTCGTGGGTTCCTCGACCGCCCGCCGCCGCCCGGGTGCCAGGACGCTGGGCAGGCCCAGGCCGTCCACGACGGTGAGCTTGCACGCGCTCGATCGGTTGGTCAGCCACCATGTGCCGTTGTCGTGGCCGATGCTGCCGGCCAGGCGTGAGATCCCGGTGTCCTCCGGATCGAGACAGAACGTGCAGTCGCGATCCCGTCCGAACGTGAGCTGCTCATGCTCGGCAAGATCCACGACCTGTCCGGCCTTTTCCACTCGCATCGCGGCCACACCGCCTCTCCTCGGAGCCCTGGATTGGGAAGCATTTCCCATTCGGATTCGCAGCGGCAAGAGAGGAAATGCCCCTATTCTCGGACGCCTCTCGAGCCCCTCGCATGGAGGACCGTCATGTCCGGCTCCCCCTTACCCTCTCGCCGTTCCCGGCGTGCGGTCGTGATCAATCGCGTCCTCATGGCCACGCTGGCCGTGGCGCTTGTGGTGGCGGTCGGATTCGGCACCGGCTACACGACGTCGAAGGCCGCCTTCAGCGACGACGTCGCCTACCTGCCAAAGGGGTCGGGCGTGGGCAGGTTCAACGCCAGCAGCAATGAGGTGGACGCGCGGACCGCGGTCGACCTGGCCACGGGCGACCAGGTCCTGGAGGTCGTCCAGGTACGGCCGGACTCGGTCTGGGTCGTCAACCACGACACCAACACCGTGACGCCCTTGCCCACCGACACGCTGCAACCTGGCAAGGGGATCAAGAAGGCGGCAGACCACAAGCTCAAGCTCCTGGCCGGCGGCGGGCAGGCGTACCTGCTGGACAAAAGCACCGGGAAGCTGGACAAACTCGACGGTACGCACGGCAAGCCGGGCACGCTGCAGATCCCGCCGGTCGCGGACGCGGTGGCGGACACCGGCGGCACGGTCTGGGCCTACACCCGCCCTACCGGCGAACTGCTGGAGATCAGCAAGGGCGCGTTGAAGGGCCGGCACACGGTGGCCGACCCGGGGGCTCTCGGTACGCTGACCACGGTCGCCAACCTGCCGGTGGTGTACCTGGACGACACCGGGCAGGCGGCCATGTACGACTCCGGCGGCCTGCGCAGGAAGCTGGAACTGAGTGCTCGGCAGGGCCTCGTATCCCAGCCCGGCACCACCTCGAGCGTCGTCACCGTCGTCTCCCGCGCCGAGGGCACGCTGACCGTCGGCGACTTCCAGTCGCGCCGCATGACCAACGTGACCCTCAAAGGGCGGGCGAACCATCAGTTCGACCGGCCGCTGGTGCACCACGGCAGGGTGTACGTCCCGGACTACACCAAGCTGCAGCTGGTGATCGTCGAGTTGGCCACGGGCCGGATCAGAAGCGAGACGGTGCCCAGCAAGTCCGGGGAGTTTCAGCTCACCGCCCGCGACGACCGGGTGTGGGTCAACGACCAGAAGCACCCGATCACGTTGTCCTTTGACGCGAACGGCAAGCGCATCGAGATCGACGCCGGCACGACCAAGGGCGCGGAGGACGATGCACTTCCCTCACCAAAACCGTCACCCACGCCGACGCCTCCCGTCGTAAGGGCCAGCGACCCGCCGGAGCAGCGAACGCCGCCGAAAATCGTGAGCCCGACCGCGGCTCCCAAGCCGCGCCACGAGACCGTGCCCAACCTGGTCGGCATGGCCAAGGCCCAGGCATGCGAGCGGCTGGAGCCGAACCTTCGATGCGTGGCCGTGGCGCGGCAGGACGAAACCGCGCAGGAGGCCACCGGCACCGTCCTGAGCACCACGCCGTCCGGCGGCACGCGCGTCCCCCGCGGCAGCGCGGTCACCGTCTACTACCGCGGCCCGCTGGCGGTGCCGAAAATCATGGGCCTGCCCGCCGACCAGGCCTGCCAGAAGCTGGACGAGGCCCAGCTGCAGTGTGTACGGCGCCCCTCGGGCACGGCGAAGACGGCGGCGGGCGTGGGCGTGGTGCAAGCCCAGGATCCCCAGCCGGACTCCCCCGCCGAGACCGGCACCAAGGTCACGATCACGTTCCCCGGCGAGATCGAGGTGGGAACGTACACGAACCTGCCGATCACGGATGCCTGCGCCGCGGTGCAGCAAGCCGGACTGGTGTGCAAGCCGCAAGAGTCGGGTCCAGGCAAGCCGTCCGACGTCGTCCAGTCGCAGCAACCGACTCCCGGTTCCGGCCTGGCTCAGAACGGTACGGTGACCGTCACCTACCTCGGCAAGCCCGCCGTACCCTCGGTCAAGGGCATGACGCCGGACGCGGCGTGCGCGGCGCTGCGCACCGCCTTCCTGGACTGCGCGCCGAAGGCAAGCGGCGCGGCCACGCTGGAGACCAACAAGATTCTGGCCCAAGCACCGGAAGCGGGCACGCGCCAGCCGTCAGGAACCGCCGTGACCATCGAGTACCAGCCGACCGACCCCGCCGCGCTCAACCGGTTCAAGGCACCGGCGCCCAGACGCGGCAACTTCCTGTCGCCAGGCGGGGGCGCTCCGGCCGCCGACTGGCACCCCTTCCCCGCGATCGGCAGGGTCTACAGGGTTGAGGATGCCGGAAAGGTCAACGGCCTGCACATCGTCAACCGGTCCCGCTGCGAGAGCAAGTGCGGAGAGGCCGGAGGCTACTACTTCAGCGCCAACCCCACGCCACAACCCGACTGGGCCTTTGAGGGACCGGCGTTCGCCTGCTTCGTCCAGCCGATTCCCGGAACCGTCCCGTTGCAAGCCCTCTTCAACAAGCAGGCGGTCGCGTGGGCGTGGGCTCCCGCCGACAGCGGGGAATACAACACCTTCGTCCAGGGCGGATTCGAACCCAGGTTCACGGTCTGTCACGTCTGGCCGAGGTGACAGCGAGGTGCGCGGCCACCTCTCCGCAGCTGCGCACCTGTTCCTATTCGGCAGAAGTAGTTCGGATCATCGCGTTATTCATCACCGCCTGCCATGCGACAGGCGCTGCGGCTGAGGTGGAGCCCTATTGTCCGCCGGTGTCGCGGCAGGCGCACGAGATATACGACATCAACCAATCGTGCGCCTCGGTGAACGGCGATCTAGACAACGGGCGAGTGCCGAATTGGGTGAGCGGTTTGAGCAATCACGCCGTAAGCCCATGGAGACGTCGCCCGTTTCGCAGCCTCGGAATCCTCAGAATCGGGCGATGCTGTGTCTGAGGTCAGGCAGCCCGAGACCGAGCCCGGAACACGATCAACGAGTAATGGCGAATCGGGCGAGCCCGGTGATAGCACGAAGAAGGGTTGGGGCACCGGATCGGACGACGGATCAGGAACCTCGTGGACCGGATGATCCACAGCCGGAGACGGGTGTGGTCCCTGAGATGGGCCATCACCTCGCGGTACAGCGCTCGTTCGAGTTGCTGACGGAGCAGCTTGAAGTGCTCGGCCCAGGACAGCAGGTGCACGCAGTCGCGCCCGCGGCGGCGGATCTCGTCGGCGACCAGGTACGGGGTCATGACCTCGCGCAGGTTGCCCAGGGATCGCTGAGCCCTTCCACGATGACTGGTTGAACCAGCTTCCATTGTCGTTGCAGGCCGCCGCACTGATCCATTGCACTTTCAGCGAGCTGGACCAGTATGTCCGCTGGTGGTTCTTCCGCCTGGCCGCACGATGCGGGGCCGAGTATCTGCGCTCCACAGACTCGCGGTAGTTCCAGGGCGACAAGCCTGCGGTTTTGAGACTGGAGGACATGGAAGGGTTCGACATGACAAAGCGGTGACGTGTCCTCGCAGCCTCACCGCTGGTTGGGAGCCTGCCCGAACAGCCGCACGCTTTGGCCCCTTTGTGTCCCATTCAGATGACCATGTGCTAATGCCCGCCCGCGCAGGGTCAGCAAAGACGAGGTGGCACCCCTATGCAGGCCAGGACGGCAGTCACCATGCGACGACCTGCTGCTGCCCACTATGCAGCTTCGCTTTCACGTGGTCTGCGAACAGGCGAATCTTGGACAAGGGCGCCCGCGGGGCCTCTCAGCGTGGCGCGACCTTGGTCATCCTGCACATCTGAACTGACGAAAGGGGTTAAACCCGGAGATCGGATCCCCCGACCACGTGCCGGAACAGTGCCGAAGAGCAACCCGCGAGCGACCAATGCCGTGCCTCGGCCTCACCAGAGACGGTTCGAGGCTCCCCAGCAACCGAGAAACCCCAGCTCGGATGTATCCGGCTGGGGTTTCGGTCGGGTGCGCCGCCAGGGACTCGAACCCCGGACCCGCTGATTAAGAGTCAGCTGCTCTAACCAACTGAGCTAGCGGCGCTTGCGACACACGTAACTGTAGCAGCCACCAAGACCACCACGCACATCACCCAAGCCGCCCCGCCAACCTTCCATAAGAGGTGATCATCAGGTCCCAGAACCGGTCAACGTCCAGGTGGGTGGCCACCTGCGTGTTGGGGGTGGGGGAATTGAAGTCGGTGACGGTCATGCCGGTGGTGTAGTGGCCGGCGGTCTCCACGCGTACTTCGGCGGGGGTCAAAGTTAGGAGGGTGGGGTCTATGACGTGGGCTACGGCGACGGCGTCATGGAGGGCGGGGCCGGATTCGGCGGTGATCGGGGCGTAGTACTGGACGCTGGGGAGGATTAGTGATGATAGGCGGCCCAGGTCACGCATCCGGTCCAGGACTCTGGTGGTGACTCTTGCGGTCAGTGTCACGTCCAGGCCTACCTGGGTTGTGGTCCAGCCGGCGTTGAAGGTGATGGCGGCTGCCTCGGGGTCGGTGAGGATGTTGAACTCGGCTGCCGGGTTGTGGTTGCCGCGGGTGTAGGAACCGCCCATGATCACGAAGTCTCGGACCCAGGTCACGATTCTGGGTTCTTTGCGGACGGCCAGGGCGATGTTCGTGAGGGGGCCTGTGGCCACCAAAGTGATCTCGCCTGGGTTGTCGCGGAGGGTGGAGATGATGAAGTCGACCGCGTGGCCGTCGGCGATGGCGCGGACCGCAGGAGGGAGTACGGCGTCGCCCAGGCCGCCGGCTCCATGTACGTGCGCGGCGTCCATGGGGCCGCGGACCAGGGCGCCGGAGCAGCCGGGGACGATCGGGACGTCGCCCAGATCCAGGAAGTCGCGCAGGGCCAGGGCGTTGGCGGTGGTCAGGTCCAAGCCGACGTTGCCGCCGACGGTGGTGATGCCGCGGAGGTCGAGGGCTTCCGATCCGGCCGCCAGAGCCAGCGCCAAGGCGTCGTCGATGCCGGGGTCGCAGTCAATCAGCATGGAAACTGTCACAAAAACCCAGCGTATGGGTGTTTGTCGGTAAAAATCCCCAACACAGGCCTCATGACGCTCAGGTCTCGTGAAAGCTCAGGTCTCGTGACGATCAGGTCCGGCGAAAGCACCGGTCTCGTGAAAAGCAGAGGTCGTGTGAGGCACACGCCTCGTGAAAGCACACGCCTTGTGACGCACAAGGCTCTGGACGTGAATCGGGGCCGGAGCAGCTTCCCCCAAAGCTACCCCGGCCCCGATATATGGCGGTCCAGGCCGGTACCTTCCCCCGAAGCACCGGCGGTCCCGCACTGCAGACGACGGTCCCCCTCCGCGTCCGCATCGGTAAAAGTCTGCAAGTCAGTCGCAGGACTCTTGACCTGCTTCGACACTACAGAGGCGAATGCAACGGACGCGTCATATAGGGGTCGAATGTCTCCCCAAAAGGGCTACGGAAGCTCCAAACGGACCTCAGTACCTTCAGACAGCGACCGGCTCACCGTGCAGTACTTCTCGTGCACCCGATGCGCCACCGCCCGGTACACCTCGTCGGCCTTCTCCGACGGCACCTCGACGTCGTAGGTGACGGTCACCGGCCCGAGCAGGTTGGGCTGAACCTTCTCCGCCTCGACGGTCATCGCCAGCCGGATGAGCTGGTGCCCCCGCTGAGCCGTGAGCGGTTCGACGGTGACGATGTTGCATCCGCCCACCGCCGCCAGCAGGAGCTCCACGGGGCTGAAGACGCCGTCCTCGTCACCGCCGCCGATCCGCACCTCGGCCCCACGGGCGTTGGTCGCCCGGAACCCGCCGTCATCTGTCCGCTCAACACGCACGTTTGCCATGCATCAGACCCTACTCACGCGCCCCTGAAGCCATGGCACCGGCAAAGCGCTTAGGTCCGCCATACGCCCGTTATGAAACTGTGTCCTCCCGAGAGAGGAGCCCCACATGACGTTCCCTGGATCCGCACGCACGGAGACGGTACTGAACACCTCCGTCAATGTGGACATCCGTACGGCATTGCCCCAGCGTGAGCTGGTTCCCATGCTGGACAACGCCTTCGCCTGGCTGCGCTGGGTGGATCGGACGTTCGACCCCTTCAACGAGGAGAGCCAGATCGCCCGGCTCAACGCGGGCAGGACGATCGAGCAGGTGCCGGAGTTGATCGAGGTACTGCACCGGTGCGACGAGATGGCCGAGGCGACGGACGGGTGGTTCGACTCGCGGATCGGCGGGACCCTGGACGTCTCGGGTTACATCAAGGGCTGGGCGGTGGAACGGCTCTCGCGGGCGCTGGCCAGCGCCGGAGCGGTGGACCACCGGATCACCGCGGGCCGGGACATCCGGGTGCGCGGTTCCTCGCTGCCGGGGCGGCCGTGGCGTGTGGGCATCCGCGACCCGCGTACCAACGCGGTGCGCCGCATGGTCTTCGCCAACGACCTGGCGATCTCCACCTCGGGCAAGACCCGTGTGGTCGATCCCCGCACGGGCGAGGCCCAGCACGTGCTCGGCTGGGTGACGGTGATCGGCCCGGATCTGAGTACGGCTGACGCTTTCGCCACCGCCATGTACGCGATGGGCCCGATCCGTGCCCGCCGCTTCGCCATGGATCTCGCGGCGGCGGAGCCGTACGAGGTGATGATCGTCACGCGCGGCGGGCGCTCGGTGAGCACGCCCGGTTTCGCCCTGTACGGCACGCCGTCGCAACTCGCCGGCTAAGCCTCCGGATGCTGGATGAGGTAATCGATATAGATGGGTTTGAGCGCCTCACCCAGATCCCCTTCACCCGCGGCGAGGGCGTCGCTGAGCAAGGCCGAGACGCGGCTGAGGTCGTTGGCGGTCTCCCCGTCGTGACCACTGGCCGCCTCGGCCGCCGGGATCACCTTGAGCAGGTTCCATAGAAACCCCAGGTCTCCATGGCGTACCGCATAGCGGACCGCACGCTCGTGCAGTTCGCTGGCCGGCAACGACTCCAGTTCCTTCGCGTCCATCTCGCTCCCTTCCTCCCCTTGCACCGCTCTTCCCCGTCCTGGGCCTGCATAACGCCAACAGTCCGGCGAGTGACTACATGGAGTGACGGGTGGGCACATAGCGTGCATGATCACTGTCCTGATCATCGTCCTGGCCGCCGCGATCTCGCCGATCGTCGCCCACGCGCTCGGCCGGTTCGTCCGGGTGCCGAACGTGGTGCTGGAGATCCTGCTCGGCGTCCTGTGCGGCCCGGTGGTGTTCGGCTGGATCAAGACCGACGGCGTCATTGAGACGATCTCCCAGTTCGGGCTCTCGATGCTCATGTTCATGGCCGGCTACGAGATCGAGTTCGCCCGGATCAAGGGCCGGCCGATCAGGCTGGCGATCTACGGCTGGTTCGCGTCGCTGGCGCTCGGGCTGCTCGTGGCGGTGGCGACGAACGGGTTCACGCTGGCCGCCCAGGTGATCGGGCTGGCCCTGTGCACGACCGCGCTCGGCACGATCCTGCCGATGGTGCGGGACGCGGGCGCGCTGCCCACGCCGTTCGGCAGCCGGGTGCTGGGGATCGGGGCGCTCGGGGAGTTCGGCCCGATCGTGGCCATGGCCTTCGTGTTCTCCGAGGACGAGCGCTGGCACACGATCGCGCTCATCGCGCTGTTCACCGTCATCGCGATCATCGCGGCGGCGATGGCCGCCCGGCCGCGGCATCCGCTGTTGGCGCGGCTGGTCGCCGGCACGATGGGCAGCAGCGGCCAGCTCGCGGTGCGCATCGTCATGTTCGTGCTGATCGCGATGATCGCCGCCGCGTCCGCGTTCGGCCTGGACGTCCTGCTCGGCGCGTTCGCGGCGGGCATCGTGGTACGGCTGGCCGTCGCCTCGGGCCCGGAGGCCGAGGAGCACGTGATCTCCTCCAAACTCGACGCGATCGGCTTCGGCTTCCTCATCCCGTTCTTCTTCGTGGTCAGCGGCGCCAACCTGGACCTGAAGGCGTTGTTCACCGACCCGCACAGCCTGCTGCTGATCCCGGTCTTCCTGCTCGCGTTCCTGCTGGTGCGCGGGCTGCCCACGTACCTGCTGCACCAGCGCGACCCCGACCTGCGGCCCGGCGAGAACAGGGCGCTGGCGCTGTTCGCCGCGGCCGGTCTGCCGCTGATCGTGGTGATCACCAACACCGGCGTGCAGCAGGGCGCGATCAGCTCGGCGCACGCCGCCGCGATGGTCACCGCGGGCGTGTTCAGCGTCATGATCTATCCGCTGGTGGCGCTGCGCCTCTACCGATCGGCCCTCAAGGAGTGCGAGGATCTATCAGCGTGATATTCATCCTGAGAATCCTGGCGGCCGCGGTCGCCCTGTGGGTCGCCACACAACTGCTCCCCGGCATCACGGTCAACACCGACACCACGGCGAAGTACTGGGGCACGCTCGTCGTGGTCGCCCTCATCTTCGGCCTGATCAACGCGATCGTGAAGCCCATCGTCAAGATGCTGGGCTGCGCGGTGATCGTGCTGACGCTGGGGCTCTTCCTCCTGGTGATCAACGCGGCGATGCTGCTGCTCACCAGCTGGATCGCCGGGCAGCTCGACGTGCCGTTCCATGTGGACGGCTTCGTCACCGCGCTCATCGGCTCGATCATCATCAGCGTCGTGACCTGGCTGCTCAGCCTGGTCATCCCCGACGGCGACTGATCACACCCATGGAACTCCACGGCGCCGGCCTGACCTGCTCGCGGGTCGCGGCCGTGGCCAGCGGCCGGGCCCGGGTGACGATCGGCTCCACCGATCGCGCCCGGGCCGCGTGGGCCACCGCGCAGGCGCTGACCGGCCCGGTCTACGGGCAGAGCACGGGCGTCGGCGCGAACAAGGACGTCGAGGTGGCCGCGTCCGGGCTCGACCTGCTGCGCAGCCACGCGGGTGGCGCCGGGCCGCTCATCGAGGCGGAACGCGTCAGGGGGATGCTGGCCGTCCGCCTGAACCAGTTGCTCGCGGGCGGCTCCGGGATCGACCCGGCGGTGCTGCCGGTGCTCGCCGAGGCGATCAACGCGGGCGTCACTCCCCCGGTACGCACTTACGGGGCCATCGGCACCGGCGACCTGACGGCGCTGGCCGGCACCGCCCTGTGCCTGCTGGGCGAGCAGGCGTGGCACGGCGGCGACGGTCCGCGCTTCGCGCTGGCGAGCTCGGACGGGCTGCCGTTCATCAGCTCGGGCGCGCTGACGCTGGCCGACGCGGCGCTGGCCTGTCATCGGCTGCGCGGGCTGCTGGACGCCGCGGTCGACGTGGCCGCGTTCTCCTTCACCGCGGTCGGGGCTTCGGCGGAGCCGCTGGCGGCAGCCGTACAGGAAGCGAGACCGCATCAGGGGCAGGCGGTGGTGGCCGCGCGGCTGCGCGGCCTGCTCAACGGCGAGCTCGCCACTCGCGTGCAGGACCCGTACGGCTACCGCGCCTTCGCCCAGGTGCACGGCGGCGCGCTCGACGCGCTGGAACGGGCAGCCACGACCGTCGAGGTGGACCTCAACGCCGCCGCCGAGAACCCGCTCATCGACCGCTCGCTGGCCTGGCACAACGGCAACTTCCACTCGGCGCCGGTGGCGCTGGCCCTGGACACGCTGCGCGCGGCGCTCGTGCAGACGGCGCAGCTGAGCACCGCCCGGCTGGGCACGCTGATGGAGCCGGGCTATACCGGCGCCCTGCCCTTCCTCGCCGACCGGCCGGGCGCCTCCGGCCTGATGATCCTGGAGTACGTGGCGCAGGACGCGCTGGCCGAGCTGCGCCACCTGGCGACGCCGGTCACCACCGGCACCGCGGTGATCTCGCGCGGCACCGAGGACCACGCCGGCTTCGCCACCCAGGCGGCCCGTTACGCGCTGCGCTGCGTGGAGCCGCTGGAGATCGTGCTGGCCTGCGAGCGGGTGGCCGCCGTACGGGCCCGCCGCGGGGCCGAGCCGGACCGCCCGCTGGACGGCGACCTCGACGCGGCCCGGCTACTCCTGCGGCCGGGCGGAACGCCGCCGTAGCCACCGGCGCGGCACGAACAGCACCAGAAGCGCCACGACCACGTGCGCGGCGATGAAGGCGTACGCCTCGTACTTGGTGGCCGGGTGGCCGATCCGCACGGTGATGTGGTCGGCCCAGCCCCACACCTCGGGGATGGCGTCGAGCCGGCGGTTCATGGAGACCGCCACGAGGTCCTCCAGCCCCGACACGTGCAGGATCGACATCGCCAGGCCGGTGCGCAGCACGCCCTCCCGCGAGCCGCCGCCGAGCCGGTAGGCCAGCAGCAGCGCCACGATAAGGAACGGCACGAAGACCACGACGTGCAGGTAGAGGTCCTCGAAGGTGCCGGACTTGTCCTCGATGTCCATAGCGGCCATGAAGGTCTTCGGCACGAAGTACAGCAGGAAGGCCAGGAACACCGCCGGGATGGCCACCAGGTGCATCTTGAGCCGCCGCGCCCACTCGACGTCCAGCCAGGCGATCGCCACGATGGCGGCCAGCTGCGGCGTGAGCTTGACGAGGAAGCTCCACAGCGAGGTGATCTCCTGCTCGTACGGCAGGACGAAGCGGACGATTCCCGCCAGCGCCACCGCAAGGGCGCCCGCGAGCAGCGTCACCCGGTTGGCTCTGATCACGATGCGACTCCAAGGATCGGGGTGCCGTGGCCGGGGCAGCGGCCGAGCTCGCCACCGCCGTCCGGGACCACGGCGACGAGCACCGGACGGCGTCTGCCCAGCGCGGAGACGGCCAGCGCGCCGCCCTCCGGCCGGGCGTGGAAGCGCCGCCACAGCAGATGGACCCGGCCGCAACCGGCTCGGGCCGCGTAATAGCCGAGGTGCGGGTCGTGCACCAGCGCTCCCTCGGCGGCGCCGGCGAGCGTCACCCGCTCCAGCACCTTCACCTCGACGCCCGCCAGCTCGGGCAGGAACGACGCCACCGCCGCCCGCTCGCCCACCACGACCACGCGGCCGGCGTCGGCGGCGAGCTTGAGCGCGGGCGCGTTGAGCTCACGCCGCCTGCGCTCGTGCACGACCGTGGCCTCCGGATCCAGCAGCACACCGTACGGCGGGCCGCCCAGCCCCAGCGTGCGCCGATCCAGCACGGCCCGGCGCACCTCCAGCACCGGAACCCGCCCGCGGACCCCCGCCTCACCCAGCGCCGCGCGCAGCCCGCCCGCAGGCCCGATCCACAGGCTCGGCTCGGCCCCCGGATCGTACGGCTCGGCGAACGGGCACAGCCGGTGCAGCTGATCGGCCAGCTCCCCGGTGGGCGTGGGCAGGGGCTCGTCGAGCGCCCGGCCCGCGCGTACCCACTGGTCGCGGTAGTAGGGCACGCGGGAGAAGGCCAGCCGGACCGTTCGCCGGTAGGACCTCTCCCACGCCGCGGCGGAGAACCTAACGGACATCGACCTTGACCAGCGCGTCCAGGTCCGGGGGCGTGTGGTCGACGACGTAGCCGAGCTTGGCCCGGCACTCGGTATAGGGGAAGACGTGGTCGCCGGGGAAGGCGACCACCACGATCTCGGCGCTGTCCGGCAGCGACTCCAGGCCGTGGATCCGGCGCAGGACGCCTTCGTGCGGCGCGCGCAGCACCCGTACCGAGGCGGGGCCCCGTCGAGTCGGGGTGAGGTCGGGGCGTTCGCCGACGGCCAGCCGGACGGTGGCCTCGACCGTGTCCACGCCGTACATCAGGCCGAGCGCCTCGCCCAGCCCGTTGCCGCCGATGCGCGCGCCCATCTCGATCAGCGTGACCACGCCGTCCTCGACGAACAGGTCCACGTTGAGCGGGCCGTCGCGGTAGCCGACCTCGGCGCAGACCAGCTCCAGCTGCCGGGTGACCTCCTTGTCGAGGACGCCGTCGCCCGGCTCCATGTCGTGCCCGACCGCGACCACCTCGGGCGGTTCCGTGACGCGCCGGCTCAGGCCGAGCAGGGCGATCCTGCCGTCCTGGAGCATGGCCTCGCCACAGAGGTCCTGGCCGGTCAGGAGCTGTTCGATGATGATGCGGCCGGTCGGGGAGACGGCCCGCGCGTGCTCGACCGCCTGGGCGAGGTCCTCCTGCTCGCGGACGATCGTGATGCCGCGTGAGCTGCCGGAGTCGACCGGTTTGACGATGACCGGCAGCGCCGGCCGTACCTCGGGATCGGTGGAGTAGTGCGGGCTCGGCAGGCCGAGGCGCAGGCAGGTCTCGCGGAAGGCGGCCTTGTCCGTCGAGACCCGCAGGGTCTCGTCGGTGAGCGCGCAGGGCAGGCCGAGCATGCGGGCCAGCTCGACCAGCGAGGGGAGGTTGATGTCGCTGCCGGGGGCGAGCAGTCCGGCCAGGCGGTCGCGGTCGCGCAGCGCGGCCGCGATGGCCGGCACGTCGCGGGTGCTGACGTGCACGAACTCGTCGGCCTCCGCCACGCCCGGTGCGTCGGCCCGCATGTCCACGCAGATCGTGGACAGGCCCAGCCGCCGGGCGGCCCGGAAGGCACTGACCGTGCCGTCCGAGCCGCCGAGGATCACGACGTGCTTCACCTCGGGGTGTTCCAGTGGGTGCCGCGGTTCTCGATGAACCAGTCGACCGTCTTGGCCATGCCCTCCTGCAGCGTGATCAGCGAGGCGGGGTCGATGCCGACCGGGCGCAGCGTCTCGGGGTCGGCGGTGACGGCGGTCTCCGGCGTCTCGCCCGGACGCATGGGCAGGTCCACGATCGGCGCGCGCTCGTAGCCGCGCTCCTCGCACATGTCGATGATCATCTCGGCGACCGCGCGGATGCTCGTCGACTCGGTCGGGCCGACCTCGACCACGTGGCCGAGCGGGGGCTTGACCGCGGCGGTCTCCAGCGCGGCGACCAGGCCCCTGGCCACGTCGCCGACCCACACCATGTCGGAGATCTGGGTGCCGCCGCCGTAGAGCTCGACCGGCATGCCGGACAGGGCGCGGCAGATCACCGCGGGGGTGATCTTGCGTACCTTTCCTGCGGCGAACGGCGGCGCCGCCATCTGCCGGGGTCCGTAGGCGTTGACCACTCTGACCAGGTTGACCCTGGTGCCTCGGTGGGCGTTGAACATGCGCGCGAAGCGCTCGACGGCGGTCTTGGAGATGGAGTAGCTGTTGTCCATCCAGTGGTTGCCCACGCAGATGTAGACACCGGGGAGGTCGTACTGGGCGACCGCTTCCAGGAAGTTCAGACCGCCCATGAGGTTGGTCTCCGCGGCGGGCCGCGGATTGGTGATCGTCTCCTGGGTGCCGAGGACGGCGGCCAGGTGGATGATCGCATCGGCGTGGGCGGCCAGCTCGGTCATGGCCGTGGCGTCCCTGATGTCGCCGAGCATGACCTCGAACGGGCTTGAGCCGCGATCCTGGTGGTCGAAGACGATCGGAGTATGCCCTCTGGCGGCTAACTCCTCACAGACGTAACGGCCGATGAAGCCATTACCACCCGTCACCCCTACTTTCATGGCATTCCCCTGATCAAACGCCGCGCTGTTTTGTGCGCGGTCAGTAGGTACACGCGTCCAGGTGTGGCGCGCGGCCATGATCAAATCAGACATATACTCCCAACTATGACTGTCAGTCATTTCGTTGCGATTTCGTAATTTTTCGGGTGAATCAGGGACCTAAGTGAAGATTGAACTGTCTTACCCGGATATTGACCCAGAGCCTGCTGGCTGGGAAGATCTCCGGATTCGTCAGGGGTTAACGGCTATATGGTCCTATGACGTGATCCGTAGCTCCTTTGCCGCCTCGTGGGCCCGGCCGCTGCTGGGCGTCTTCCGCGACGGCGACCGCGTCACCGGCGCCATCGGCGCGGTCTGCCGTGGCCTGTGGCCGACCCGGTCTTCCCGCCCGCCGCTCTTTCTCGACGTGCGATTACCGGCTCACTCCAACGCTCCCACCTGGTGCCTGCCCGAGGGCGCCGACGGCCGCGAGCTCATCAGGAGCTTCGAGCGGGCCGTCGCGGCCGAGCTCGGCTGGGGCCTGGCCGGTGTGGTCTACCGCATGGTCACCGAACCCGCGCTGCCGCTGGTCGTCCGGCGCGGCGCCATCGTCAGGCAGTCCCCCGGCTCCACGGAGATGGACCTGGGCTGGTCGTCAGCGGACGGGTGGATCAGCACGCTCAGCCGTAACCGCCGCTCCACGCTGCGGCGGCAGATCAAGCGCATCGCCCAGGACGGCGAGCTGCGCGTGCGCGAGGGCAGCGCCCGCCGTGACCTCGACCCGGCGGAACTGGCCGCGCTCGACGAACGCCACGCCTCCCGGCTGAGCTCGTCCTTCGATCCGCGCCTGCCGCTGTCGCCCGCGTACTTCGCCGCGCTGCTGGGCCGCGAGGACGTGTGGACGCTCAGCTACCACCACGGCGAGAAGCTGCTGGCCTTCGCCATGGTCTACGACCACCCGGTCGCCCCCATGTACGGCCCGTGGGCCGCGCTGCCGCCGGAGCAGGGCGGCCGCAAGGACCTCTACTTCGACAGCTACGCCCGGATCGTCGCCCACGCGACGGCCTCGGGCGCCAAACGCCTGTTCGCCGGCAGGGGCTTCGTTGACGTGAAGCGCTCGCTGGGGTTCGAATACGTCCCCATGAAGGTCGTGGCGGTACCCAGGTGGGCGATCGGATGAGCCTGGAGTTCCTGGATCCCCGGCACGACCCGGAGCCCGCCGACTGGGAGGAATTACGCCTGGCCGCCGGGCAGTGGGTGACCTGGCGCTACGACCTGCTGCGCGCCTACGCCTGGGGCGCCCAGGCGCCGGTGGTGCTGGCAATCCTGCGGCGGGACGGCAAGGCGGTCGGCGCCGCCTCGGCCTCGCTGCGCACCCCCCGGCTACGGCGCGGCGTCTACACCGCGGCACGTGGCCCGGCCGGTGTGCTGGACGTCCACGCGCCGGGAAACCGCTCCCAGAAGGGCTGGTGGTTCCGCGACGAACCGGACCCCGGCCTGCTGCGCGCCTACGCGCGCGGCCTGCGCCGGGAGCTGGGCCCCGGCTGGCGGAGCATGGTCTGGCGCGAGGTCTCGGCCGACGAGCGCGCCCTGCTCCCCGGGCCGGTCAAGGTGAACCTGCCCACCGCGCCCCTGGCCAAGCTCGCCCTCCCCTGGCCTGGCCTGGACGACTGGTACGCCCGGCTCGACCCCCGCCGCCGCGACTCGCTGCGCAGGCGGGCCAGGACGTTCTCCACCGAGCTGACCGTCCGGATCGGCCCCGCCGCCGAGTTGGTCGGCGCGGAGGAGGCGGCCCGGCTGCGCGCCGAGAACGACCTCAAGCACCGCAGCAGGTTCCTCCCCGTCGCGCCGCTGCCACTGCCGTACCTGGAGGCGCTGATCGGCGGCGGGGAGAGCGTCGCCCTCACCTACCGGCACAAGCGTCGGCTGCTCGGCCTCTCCCTGATCCTCGACCACCCGGCCTGGCCCATCTGCCTGAGCTGGGGCGCCCTTCCCCCGGAGAGCGGCGGGCGCAAACACCTGTACTTCGACGGCTACGTCCGCATGGTCGAGTGGGCGATCGGGGCCGGCAAGCGCGGCCTGGTGCTCGGCAAGGGACAGGCCGAGGTCAAGAGCGGGCTCGGCGCGGAGCTGGTGCCCTCGTCGGCGGTGGCGGTGCCGTTGTGAGATGCCTGCAGTGCGGTGATCCGCACCCCTCCGATCTGGGCCGGCGGCGGTACTCGTGCCGGGCGTGCGGCGCCGTCTACCGGGCCGTTCCCTCGGCGCCCCGGCCGGTGGCCGGCGATCCGCTCGTGCCGTACCTTCCCGCGCGCATGATCCGCTGGATCCGCGACCACGACGACGACTCGCCGCTCGACCGGGAGACGCTGGCGCGCTGGTACAAGGAGTTCGACGCGCTGATCGCCAAGGCCAGGACCGACGAGGCGGTGCGCGCCGAGGTCGAGGAGATCAGCGAGGTCCCGCTGGACGAGCTGCCCGCCAAGCCGCCCGCCTTCCCCAAGGTGTGCGCGGCCCTGCACGCCGCCTGCTACGACCTGGCCCTCGCCCAGGCCCGCCTCGACCCCTCGGCCGCCGAGCGGCTGGCCCACGTCCGCGCCTGGCTGGCGGGCCCCGGCCGCCCGGCGACCTGGACCGCCGCCCGCCCCTCAGAACCACCCGCCCGCGAACACGTAGAAGCCCTCCTGCCCCTGCCGGACACCTTCGAGTCCGCGCAGGTCAGGACCTTCTTCACCGCGCTGTTCGGCATGGAGAAGGGCCCGTCGCTGACCGGCGTGCTCGACCGTTTCGGCCGCGAACAGGTGGAATCCGCCCTGCGCGCCTACCTGCACGACGGCAGCCGCCCATTGCGCGAGCGCGTGCTCGCCGACCTGGACGCCGGATGACCGCCACCGCCACCCACCGCATCGGGCTGACGCGGCTGACGACGCTGATCGCCGGCCGCGCGACCTTCCGCGTCATGCTGTACGGCTCCGCCGCCCTGCTCGCCCTGGCCTGGAGCCGCGCGGACTTCGCCGCCTACGCCGCGGTCATGGGCGCCGTCGGCTGGCTGTGCATGGTCGTCCAGTCGGGCACCGAGAAGGCCGCGCTCAAGCTGATCCCGCGCGCCCGCCGTACCCGCGACCAGCTCGCCGGCATGCTCCGCGCCCTGGTGGCGTACATACCGCTGCCGCCCACCGCCGCCGCGGTCATCGCGCTGGCCCTGGCCCCCCGTCACCCGGTCACGCTCTACCTGCTGGGCATCGCCTACTACGTGGCGCTCGGCTGCGGCATGCTCGGCGTCGCCCTGCACCGAGCGCTCGGCCGCTACGTCCGCGACACCGTCCACTTCGCCGTGCTCGGCCTGGGCATGGGCGCGATGGCGGCGCTGGCCTTCTTCGCCGGGGTCGGCCCGACCGGCTACCTGACCGGGCTGCTGGCGCTGGTCACCGCGCTCAACCTCTCGCTGCTGCCCGGCCTGCCCCGCGCCGGACGCCCGCGTCCCGGGCTGCGCCGCGTGCTGGCGGGCACGATCGTGCTGATGGGCGCGGCCGACGTCATGAACAACGCCATGATCGGCACGCTCTTCGTCGAGCTCTCGCTCAGCGCCCACGCCGGCCAGAGCGGCGAGCTCTACTTCGTCACCCTCGCCTGGGGCTTCGCCCTCTCCGTGCTCTACACGCTGCAGCGGATCTACCAGCCGCAGCTGTCGCTCAGGGTGGCGGGCGGCGGCGCGGCTGGGGCACGGGTGCTGGGACGGCGCATGGCCGGGCTGGCCGCCCTGGCCGGGGTGCTCTGGCTGGCGCTGGCCGGGATCGCCCTGATCCAGCACATCCACGGCCCGATCGCGCTCGGCGTGCTCGCGCTCACCCTGCTTCCCGTGCAGGCGCTGGCCAGCGGCGCCACGTTCGTCGTCGAGCACACCGATCCCCGGGCCAACGCCAAGGCCGTGGTGGCCGCCCTGGCGGCGGTCGCCGCGCTGGGCGCGGTGGCCATCCCCCTGGCCGGGGCGGCCGGGGCCGTATACGCGCTGGGGGCGAACCCGCTCGTCCTCGGCCTGGCGCTGAGGAGATCGCAGTGACGACGGGCCTGACGGTGCTGGTGCCGTGCTTCAACGAAGGCGCCCAGGTGGACGTGGCCTACCGCGACCTCGTCGCCGAACTGTCCCCGATCGAGGACCTGGAGATCCTCTTCGTGGACGACGGCAGCTCCGACGACTCGCTGGCCCGGATGCGGGCTCTGGCCGAGGCCGATTCCCGGGTGCGCTACCTGTCCTTCACCCGCAACTTCGGCATCGACGCGGTCATGGCTGCCGGGTTCTCCTACGCCGCCCAGCCGTGGACGGTGCAGTGCGACGCCGACTTACAGGTGCCGCCCTCGCAGATCTGGACGCTGCTCGCCAAGGCCGCCGAGGGGTACGACGTGGTCTTCGGCCACCGGGTCAACCGGCACGACCCGCTCGTGCGCAAGCTCGGCTCGCTCGGTCTGCACTGGTCGGCCCGCGCGGTGTTCAAGATCGGCATGCCGCGGGGGGCCTCCACCTTCCGGCTGGTCCGCACGCCGGTGGCCAGGACGATCAGCGACCTGCGCCTGCCGTGGTTCATGCCGGCCGTACCCCTGGTGGGGGCGCGGTACGCGGCGGTGAGCGTCACGCACCGCGAGCGCAGCGCCGGACGATCGAAGCTGCGGCTCGGCCGGCTGGCCGGGCACGCGTTCGAGCTGTTCTTCGGGTTCTCGTGGCGGCCGCTCAACCTGCTCTACCTGCTGGCGGCGCTCGGGCTCGTGGTCGCGGCGCTCGGCCTCACCGGGGCGCACCTCGCGCTGTCGGCGGTGACGCTGGCCGGGCTGGCGGTGGTCGGCCGCTACGTGCACCGGATCGCGCCCCGGCGTCCGCTCTTCTACGTGCGTGAGGCGAACGTGCCTTTACGCGGCGGGGACACCCTCACGGGCGGGGCGCCCTGCCCGCCGCCGCCGGTCGTCCTGAGCGACGCCGTGTAGAAAGGGCCGGCTCAGGAGACGTCTTTGATCGAGCCGCGTTCGCGCAGCGTGGGCTGCTGGACGACGCGGCGGCGCTTCGGCCCGCCGTCGACCGCCGCGACCGCCAGGCGGACGGCGGCTCTGACGATGCTGCTGATGGCCCAGTCGACGGTGGTGAGGCCGGGGGTGAGCAGGCCGGACATCGGATGGTCGTCATAGCCCATCACCGACACGTCGTCCGGGATCGACAGGCCCAGCTCGGCCGCCGCCGCGTAGACGCCGTAGGCGATGGAGTCGGAGAAGCAGAAGACGGCGCTCGGCCGGCCCTCCTCCAGGAGGCGGCGGGCCGCGGCGGTGGCGCCGGCCAGCTCGTAGGGGGCTGTGGTGACCTCCAGGTCGAGCCCCAGCCGCTCGGCCTCGGCGCTGACGTGGACGTCAGCCGGCCGGTCGGGGGTGCTGGGGCGGGTCGGGGTGAGCACCGCCACCCGGCGGTGGCCCAGCGCCTTGAGATGTTCCAGGGCCAGCGTCACCCCGCGCCGGTTGTCGAAGACGACCTCGCCCGCCGTGCCCTCCAGCGAGTCGCCGATCGAGACCACGGGCAGCGACTCGCACAGCTCGGGCCAGAAGGCCGCGGCGGGGTCGACCGGCTGCACGATGAGCCCGTCGACACGCTGGTCGCGCAGCTGCTGGGCGAGCGCGCGCTCCCGGTCGGGGTCGCCGACCGCGTCGAGTATCAGCGCGTAGCGGTCCTTCTCCCGCAGGCCCCTGCTGATGCCGACGGCCAGGGACTGCTGCCACAGGTCTTCGAGCGATCCGCAGAGGACGCCGATCATGCCGGTCCGGCCGCTGGCGAGGGCGCGGGCGATGGGGTCGGCCTCGTAGCCGAGTTCGGCGGCGGCGGCCCGCACGCGCTCCATCGTCTCCTCGGAGACCTGCATGCCGCGCAGCGCATAGGAGACCGCGGCCGGTGACAGGCCTGTGGCCTGCGCCACTTCCTTGATGGTCGCTCTCTTGCGGGGCATCAAGCCAGCCTATTGCGTGTGACCGACAGAAGGGCGCAGCGTTGACAGGACCCTAGGTGAAGCGGTTCACTGAACCGTATCAGTGAATCGCTTCACGCTTGTGTCTTCCGAGGCGGCGACGTTTACCTATATTATCAGTAGGAAATACAGGGAGGTGTGGCCGTGAGCATCGATGTGCATCAGCACCTGTGGACGCGTTCGTTCGTGGAGGCGCTGCGTGCGCGGACGGCCGCGCCGTACCTCGACGGGTGGACGCTCATCCTGGACGGCGAGCCGCCGTACGAGGTGAACCCGGCCGACCACGACCCCGACACCCGCGAGACCGGCGAGCTCGCGCTCGTGTCGCTGTCCAGCCCGCTCGGCATCGAGGCGCTGCCGCCCGAGGAGTCCTGGCCGCTCATCGAGGCCTACCACGACGGCGTGCTGGAGCTGCCCGAGCGCTTCGGCGCCTGGGCGGCCACCTGCCACAGCGAGCCCGATCCGGCCCGCCTGGCCAAGGACCTCGACCGCGGCTTCGCCGGACTGCAGATCCCGGCCACCGCCGAGCCGCTCGACGAACTGCTCGACGTGCTCGTGGAGCGGGACCTGCCCCTGCTCGTCCACCCCGGTCCGGCCGCGGGCAGCCCGGGGCGCCCGTCCTGGTGGCCGGCGGTCGTGCCGTACGTGCAGCAGATGCACGCGGCCTGGTACCACTTCCACGCCGTGGTGCGCCCGCGCCACCCGAAGCTGCGCGTCTGCTTCACGCTGCTCGCGGGCCTGGCGCCGCTGCACTCCGAACGCCTCATCGCCAGAGGCGGCCAGAACCGCGGCCTGGTCGACCCCGGCTTCTTCGTGGAGACCTCGAGTTACGGCCCGCGCGCGATCGACGCGATCGTCCGCGAGCTCGGCGTCGACGTCGTCGTCAACGGCTCCGACGCCCCCTACGCCACGGCCCCCGACCCGGGCCTGGGCAACGCGGCGGCACACGCCATCCGCGTGACCAACCCCCGTCGTCTACTCGGCAGAAAGGAGAACCGCACATGAGCACGCGACTGGTCAACACAGCCGAGCTCCCCAGCGAGGCAACCCAGACACAGGACGGGGGCACCTGCACCAATCTTCCTGAGCGCGCCCTCGACCGGCGCGAGCTGCGCGAACTCGTCAACGACCTGGCCGCCAACCCGGACGGATGGCAGGAGCTCGTCGACTTCCCGCAGGACGGCGGCCGCCACTACGCCTCGCTCTACCGCGACGCCTACGTGGACGTGTGGCTCCTGTGCTGGCGTCCCGAGGACGACACCGGCTGGCACGACCACGACATCAGCTCCGGCGCCGTGCACGTGGTGCAGGGCGCGCTGCTGGAGTGCAACCCGCGCATCGGCGGCGAACACCTGGAGACGGTGGTGGGCGAGGGCCAGTCGTTCTCGTTCGGCCCCGACCACATCCACCGCCTCAACGGCGCCACCTCGCACAGCGTCTCGATCCACGCCTACTCGCCGCCGCTGTGGCGGCTCGGCCAGTACTCGATCGACGACGGCGGCGTGATGCGCCGCACGTCGGTGAGCTACGCCGACGAACTGCGCCCGCTCGACTCCGCCGCCGAGGTGGCCTGACCCCGGCTCAGCCGCGCCCGCTGATGACGGCCCGGCCCATGGCCGGGTCGTCGCAGAACGCGCCGTCGATGCCCAGCGACACCAGCTTGGACAGGAAGCCCATCACGTCACCGGTCGCCCGCGCGTAGACGGGGCTGGCCGGGTTGCCGAGGCGGTGGTCCAGCGGGAGCTGGGAGTTCTCGTTGCGGATCGTCCAGATGTGCACGTCCAGGCGGGCCCGGTGCGCGTCCTTCACCAGCGTGGTCGGCGGCTGCAGGCGGCCGTCGGCGCCCACCGGGAGGATGCGGCGCGTGTCCACGCCGACGCCGTTGGCGTAGGAGGCCACCTCGCGCAGG
This sequence comes from Nonomuraea endophytica, assembly GCF_014203235.1. Classification (GTDB taxonomy): domain Bacteria; phylum Actinomycetota; class Actinomycetes; order Streptosporangiales; family Streptosporangiaceae; genus Nonomuraea; species Nonomuraea endophytica. The sequence goes on from NZ_JACHIN010000002.1 coordinate 650,664, forward strand.
CCCTGCGGCTTCACCATGTCGTCGTAGGTGCGCGGGTCGCCGGAGGCCGTCCAGTCGTACGGCTTGCCGCCGAAGGTGATCAGCTGGATCAGCGGCAGCCGGGTCTTGGAGCGCATCTCGCGCAGGTTGGCGGTCTCGAAGGACTGGATGAACGCCTTGCGCACCCGGTAGCGGCCGAGGATCTCCAGGAGGGGCTCCTCCAGGGACAGCCCGACGGAGTCGAAGTAGGTCGGGTGCTTGGTCTCGGGGTAGACGCCCACGCGGTGGCGCTGGGCGAGCTGGACGACCTCTTCGAAGGTGGGGATCTCGGCCAGGCCGTCGAAGGCGGTGTTGTCGGGCCGCAGGTCCGGGATGCGTTCCTTGGCGCGCAGGGTCTTGAGCTCGGCGAGCGTGAAGTCCTCGGTGAACCAGCCGGTCACGGGACGGCCGTCGATCGTCTTGGTGGTGCGGCGGTGGGCGAACTCGGTGTGGGCGGCGACGTCGGTGGTGCCGGAGATCTCGTTCTCGTGCCGGGCGACGAGCACGTGGTCCTTGGTGGACACGAGGTCGGGCTCGATGTAGTCGGCGCCCATCGCGATCGCGGCCTCGTACGACAGGAGGGTGTGCTCGGGGCGGTGGGCGCTGGCGCCCCGGTGCCCGATGACGACCGGCTCCTTGGGCGAGTGAGCCGCGACGGGCTCCGATGAGATCAGCACGACGGCGACCGTAACACCGGCCAGCACCTTGCCCCATAATCTGCCCAAAAATCGCTGCTGCATCATGCCGCGCAGAGTAGACCTGCTTAGTTACGCGCGAGAACACAGCAGGTGGAACACGGCTCAACATCCGGAAGCGTGATCCACAGGCAGCAGGTCTTGCGGAAGTAGCCGTCGCCCGAGGGGGTGAGCAGCCCGTCCACGGGCTTGCCGATCTCGCGCAGCAGCGTCATGTAGTCGCCCTTGACGACCTGGGTGAGCGGGTGCGCGACGGCCTCGGCGGTGGAGCCCCACAGCGTGCGCTCGCCGACCCTGGCCATCCGGCTGAGGATTTTGACCAGCGGCGCCTGGGATTCGGCCACCGCCCCCGCGATCGCCTCCGAGCCCGTCCCCCACGTGATCCGCGAGGCCCCGATGGTCACACCGGCGTCGGAGACCTTGAAATACGTGTCCCGAAATTTCATGACCGGCACCCGCCCGTCCAGCGCCCACCCCAGCGCCATCGGGAACATGTGCCAATACCCGTAGGTCTTCCACAACAGCGCCGCGCCGACGTGGCGTGGCGCGTTCCAGCGCCCCGCCGTCCGCTCCACAAGCTCCCCCATCAGCGTGTACGGCTCCCGCACCAGCTCGGAGACGGCGGTCCAGCTGTCGTCGGGCTCGATCTCCAGCCCGGGATCCACCCCGAGCACCCCGCCACGGCCCTCGGCGACCCGCTGGAGCACCTCCGTCAGCACCGAACCCTCCATGCCTATAGGTTAGCCTTACCTAAACGTAGCAGGCCGTCCCGCGAGCCATCCCACGACGAGCTGCACCACCAGGATCGCCATGCCCACGCCGAGCGGCGCCGTCCACCCGCCCGAGCTCTGCCGCAGCGCCCCGAACAGCACCGGACCCACCGCGGCCAGCACGTACCCCACCGACTGCGCCACCGCCGACAACGCCGTCACCGCCGTCGGATCGGGCGCCCGCAGCGTGATCAGCAGCAGCGCCAGCCCGAACGCCGCCCCCTGCCCCACGCCCAGCACGATCATCCACAGCCAGGGGACGGTGACCGGCGCCACCAGCAGCCCGAGGTACCCGGCCATGGTGAGCAGCACGGCGGCGGCCACGTAGCCCGACTGCGAGCGCCGCCGCCCCGCCAGCACCGGCACCGCGAACGTGGCGCCCACCTGCACGAGCGTCGTCATGCTGAGCAGGTATCCGGACTGGTCGGCGGGGAGCCCGGCCTCCAGGAAGACGGTCGGCAGCCAGGCCAGGATCACGTAGAAGGTGAGCGACTGCAGGCCCATGAGGCCGGTGACGTACCAGGTGATCCGGCTGCGGACGACCGCGCGGAAGGGCCTCGGGCCGTTCTGCGCGGCGGCCTGCTTGCCCAGCGCCTGCGGCAGCCAGAGCAGCGCGGCGGCCAGCGCGGGCAACGCGATCATGGCCGAGACGCCGCGCCAGCCGTACCCTGTGGATCTCTCCAGGGGGATCATGAGCGCGGAGGCGGTCGCCGCGCCCGCGCTCGCGGCTGAGCTGTAGACGCCGGTGAAGAGGTTGACGCGGCCGGGGAAGTGCTGTTTGACGATGCCGGGCATGACGACGTTCATGACCGCGATGGCGGTGGCTGCGACCGCGGCGCCGGCGTACAGGGCGGGCGCGCCGTCGAGGGTGCGCAGGACCACGCCGAGAGCGAGCACGAGCAGCCCGGCCAGCAGCGTGCGGTCGAGGCCGATGCGGCGGGCCAGCACCGGCGCGAGCGGCCCGAAGACGCCCAGGCAGACGATCATGACGGTGGTGATCGCGCCGCCGCCCGCGGGGGTGAGGCCGACGTCGGTCATGATCTCGTCCAGCAGCGGGGAGACGCCCGCGATGGCCGGCCGCAAGTTCAGCGCGGCGAGCACGAATCCGGCGACGAGCAGTGCGAACCTGAACGACATAGGGGATCTACTCTCGCATAACCTCCTGACAACGTTGTCTAGGGGTGCCGCTTGAGAAATGATCGCATCGTGAGACCGACGATGAAGGACGTCGCCTCGGCCGCCGGAGTCGCGCTTAAGACTGTATCGCGGGTGGTCAACGGCGAACCCGGCGTGAACCCGACCACCGCCGAGCGGGTGCGCGCGGCCATCGACGCGCTCGGCTACAGCCGCAACGAGAGCGCCAGAGTCCTGCGCCAGGGCCGCACCGCCACGGTCGGCCTGGTCATCGAGGACATCTCCGACCCCTTCTACTCCGGTCTCGGCCGGGCCGTCGAGCAGGTCGCGATCGCCCACGGCTGCCTGCTGCTGAGTGGCTCCTCCGGCGAGAACCCGGAGCGCGAGCGGGAGCTGGTCCGCACGTTCTGCGCGCGCCGCGTGGACGGGCTGATCGTGGTCCCGGCCGGTGACGACCATTCCTACCTGCGGCCCGAGCTCGACGCCGGCACGCCCGCGGTCTTCGTGGACCGGCCGCCCGGCCCCGAGATCGACGTGGACACCGTGCTGTGCGACAACGCGGGCGGCGCCCGGCTGGCCGTCGCGCACCTGCGGCGGGCGGGGCACCGGCGCATCGCCTTCCTCGGCGACAGCCCGTCCATCTTCACCGCGGCCGAGCGGCTGAAGGGCTACCGCGCGGCGCTGGGCGGGTTGTTCGACCCGGCGCTGGTCTCGATGCGCGCCCCCGACCTGGCCGGCACCGGCGCCGACCTGGAACACATGCTCGGCCTGCCCGACCCGCCGACCGCGGTGTTCACCGGCAACGGGCGGCTGACCGTCACCACGCTGAGGACGCTGCGCGGGCGGCCGCTCGCGCTGGTCGGCTTCGACGACTTCGAACTGGCCGACCTGCTCACGCCGGGCGTGACCGTGGTCGCCCAGGATCCGGCCGGGCTCGGCCGGGTGGCCTCCGAGCTGCTGTTCCGCCGCCTGGCCGGTGATCGCGGCCCGGCCCAGCACCTCCAGCTCCCGGTGCGCCTCATCGCCCGCGGATCAGGCGAGCAGTCCCCCTCAGATTCCTGAACGGCGGGCAGTCCCCTTCAGCTGCCTGAACAGGGCCAGCGCCACCACGACCCCCGCCGCGCCGCCGATGACCATGGCCGCCGGCGGGCCGGTCAGCTCGCCCACGCCGCCCACGATCGCCGCCCCCGCCGCCTGCCCGGTCATCAGCCCCGCCGACTGCAGGCCGAACGCCTGCCCGCGCACGTGCTCGGGCACCGCCTCCAGGAAGCGCCGCTGGAGCCCGAGCTGATAGGCCAGCCCGGCCGCCGCGCACGCCGACAGCACCGACGCCCACACCACCCCCGGTTCCAGGACGAAGAACAACCAGGGCACGCCGAGCAGCACAGCGAGCGGCAGCGACAGCCGTTCACGCAGGGACGGCGCGGCGAAGCGCCCCACGACGAACTCCCCCACCGCCATGCCCACCGCCGCCGCGGCGAGCACCACGCCCGCCTGCCCCTGCCCGCCCATGTACGGCACGACCATCGCCTCCGGCCCGGCCAGGCACAGCACCGGCAGCCATCCGGCCAGCAGCAGCCCGCGTACCGAGCGATCGGCGAGCAGTTCCCTGTTCACCCGCAGCGTGGCGCGCACCGCGCCGCGCTCGCCGACCTGCCGAGCCCCCCGGTACGGCAGGCCGAGCCGCAGCACCAGCGCGGCCGCCAGCGAAAGACCGGCGGTCACCGCCAGCGCCCCGTGCGCCCCGGTCCAGGCCAGGAACGCCCCGCCCAGCGCCAGCCCGCCGACCTGGGCCCCGGCGGAGGTCACCCCCATCAGCGACCTGGCCAGCACAAAAGCGTCACCCGGCAGCACGTCGGGCAGCATCGCGCTGCGCGCCGCCCCGAACACCGGCGAGAACAGCCCGGTCACCAGCACCAGCGCGAGCATCGCCCACACCGGCAGCCCGGCGAAAGCCAGCAGCAGGCAGACGACCACCCTGACCAGCTCACCGGCGATCATCAGCGCCCGCGGCGGCAGCCGGTCGGCCAGCGACAGCAGGAACATGCCGCCGAAGATGTAGGGCAGCCAGCCCGCCATATAGGCCGCCGCCGACAGGCCGGGCGAGCCGCTCTGGGCGTAGACGAGCACCGACAGCGCCAGCATCTTGATCGAGTCACCGGCGATCATCAGCGCGAAGCTGCCGAACAGCACCCGGAACTCGCGCACGGCGAAGACCTCGCCGAACGTGGCGCCGCGCTCACTCGTCTGGGACAACACGACTCCTTGCGAAAGAGGATGGGCGGCTCCGGAGGGAGGTTCGGAGCCGCCGGTCTTCACGATGCTGGGCCGGGCTCTGCCACGAAGGCCAAGCTTTCGGATATAACCGAAAGGTGTTCAGGGTCGGAGTCACCCCGCAGGATGTGGTGGCCAGCAGGTTCGCGATCTCGCCGCTGGTCGAGACCATGCACGCGCAGTGGGTGCTCGACGGCCGCACCGAGGCCGGGGTCCACGTCAACTGGGCGCGGCGCTGGCGCGAGCACTACCGGGAGCTGGAAAGGCGGCACCCGGCGCTGCGCGCGGCCGCGGTGATCTCCGGCAACAGGGGCTCGGACAACGTGGACTTCCTGGCCCCGCCGCCGACCGGCGTGAACGTGCCGTTCGAGCGGGAGCTGGCGGCCATGCGGGCCACCCCGCTCGCGCAGGCGCGCGCGGAGATCGACCGGGCGCTGGCCGGACGGCACACGGCGCACCGGCCTACGGTTCCGCCGCCCGTGCGCGAGATGCTCCTCGGCTCCGACGTGGTCACGCTGCTGGCCGACGCCTACGAGGCGCTGTGGGCGGAGATCGTCTCCAAGAGCTGGCCGTTCTTCCACGCGGTCCTGGAGCGGGACGTCGTGCAGCGGGCGGGGCAGCTGGCCACCTACGGCTGGGCGGCGGCGCTGGACGACCTCAGCTCGCAGGTGCGCTGGGACCCCTCCGGGCACATCGAGGTACGGCTGCGCGACACCGTGGGCCGCGATCACCGGCTGGGCGGCAAGGGGCTGCTCTTCCTGCCGTCGGTGTTCACGACGGGGCTGGGGTTGTATCTGGAGGAGGCGTGGCCGTACGCGCTGACCTATCCGGCGCGCGGGATCATGGCGGGCACGGCCGTGTCGCCGGGCGGGCTGGCCGGGCTCGTCGGGCGGACTCGCGCCCGCATCCTGACCGAGCTGGCCACGCCGGCGACGACGACGCACCTGGCGGCGTTGTTCGGGCACAGCGCGGGCACGACGGGCGGGCACCTGGGGGCGCTGCGCCGGGCCGGGCTGGTGTCGGGCACACGAACCGGACGCAAGGTCCTTTACACTCGCACCGCGCTCGGCGACGCCCTGGTGCAGGGACAGGTATAGTCGAGATCATCCGTTCAGCACAAGTGTTCAAGGGAGCACGCGCATGAGTCCCGAACCCGAAGCGCGTTTCCCGCACCAGCTGATGTACACAGCGGCCAAGCAGTACTACCTGGAGGATGCCACCCAGGCCGAGATCGCCGCCAGCCTGGGCGTGAGCAGGGCCACCGTCAGCCGTTTACTGACCGAGGCCCGCAAGCAGGGCATCGTCGAGATCCGCGTGCACCGGCCGGAGTCGCTGGAGGACGGGCGCCTGGCCGCCGAGCTGGCCGGTCTCCTGGGCATCCAGCGTGTCTACCTGGTGCCCAAGGTGAGCGGGCCGAAGCTCGGGCCTTGGCTGGCCCCGGGCCTCGCCCGCGCGCTGGCCGACACGGGGCTGGAGCCGGGCGACGTGGTGCTGGTGTCCTCGGGCAGCACCGTCTACGAGTGCGCCCGCGAGGGGCTGGGCAGGTTCCCCGGCGTCACGGTCGCGCCGGCCGTCGGCGGGCAGGAGGAGCCGCAGCCCTGGTTCCAGACCAACGAGACCACCCGCATCCTGGCCGAGGGCCTGGGCGGGGTGCCCAGCTACCTCTACGCACCCGCGCTACCTGGACCGGAGCTGTTCTACTCGCTGCAGCACGAGCCGTCCGTGCGCCGGGTCATGGACCTGTGGGCGCGGGCCAAGTGCGCCATCATGGGCGTCGGCTCGGCGCCGATGATGCGCCAGGTCGTGCCCGCGTTCGTCCCGCGTGAGGCGCCCAGCCTGAACCAGGCCGTCGGCGACGTGTGCTCGCGCTTCTACGACCGCGACGGCGAGCCCGTGGGCTACTCCGGCAGCGAGCGCCTGGTGGCCACGAGTGTCGAGGAACTTCGGCGTATCCCGCACTCGATCGCGGTGGCCGTCGGCACGGAGAAGGCGGCCGCGATCGTGGCCGCGGCCAGGGGCGGCTACTTCAACCGGCTGGTCACCGACGCGACGACCGCGGAGAGCATCCTTACCATCTCGTAGAAATTTTGCTCTGGACATCTGTTCTATGGTCGGGCTAGCGTGATGCGCACCACAGGACGGAGGTCGCCGTGAAGACAACCCTGACGGCCGCATTGGCGGTGGCGTTGCTCGCCGGGTGCGGGAGTGCCACAACCACCGGGGGCACGGGCTCCACGGAAAGCGCGAAGGTCGCCTTCCTCATGCCCGACCTGGCCTCGACCAGGTACGAGCAGGCCGACGCCCCGCTGTTCAAGGCCAAGATGAAGCAGCTCTGCCCGAGCTGCGAGGTGATTTACCAGAACGCCGACTCCGACGCCTCCAAGCAGCAGCAACAGGCCAACTCGGCCATGGCCCAGGGGGTCAAGGCCATCGTGCTGGACCCGGTCGACTCGGCCGCCGCGGCCTCGATCGTGAAGTCCGCGCAGTCGCAGCAGATCGCGGTCATCGCCTACGACCGGCCCATCCCGACCACCCCCGCCGACTACTACATCTCCTTCGACAACGAGAAGATCGGCTCGATGATCGGGCAGTCGCTCGTCGACCACCTCAAGAAGGAGAAGGCGAAGGGCGGCCTGCTCCAGGTCAACGGCTCCCCCACGGACGCCGCGGCCGGACTGATCAAGAAGGGCATCCACAGCGCGATCGACCCGAGCGGCTTCAAGCTGCTGGCCGAGTACGACACCCCCGACTGGCAGCCGGAGAAGGCCCAGCAGTGGGTGGCCGGCCAGATCAGCCAGTTCCGCGACGACATCGCCGGCGTGGTGGCCGCCAACGACGGCACCGCCGGCGGCTCGATCGCCGCGTTCAAGGCGGCCGGGGTGAAGGTGCCGCCGATCACCGGCAACGACGCCGAAGTCGCCGCCGCCCAGCGCATCATCGCCGGCGACCAGTACAACACGATCTCCAAGCCCATCAAGATCGTCGCCGAGGCGTCGGCCGTGGTGGCGTGGGAGTTCATGCAGGGCAAGAAGCCCGCGGGCAAGGCGACGCTCTACAACACGCCGTCGGAGCTGTTCGTGCCGACCGTGGTCACCAAGGAGAACATCAAGGAAGTGCTCTTCGACAGCGGGCTGATGAAGGCGGCCGACGCGTGCAAGGGCGAGTACGCGGCGGGCTGCGCCGAGCTGGGCATCAAGTAACCATGCCCCCGATCCTCTCCCTGCGCGGGATCACCAAGACCTTCGGCGCGGTCGCCGCGCTCACCGACGTCGACCTGGACGTACGCGCCGGCCAGGTCGTCGCGGTGGTCGGCGACAACGGCGCGGGCAAGTCCACCCTGGTCAAGGTTCTGTCGGGCGTGCACCCGCAGGACGGCGGGACGATCACCTTCGACGGCGGGCAGACCACGATCCCCACGCCCGCCGCGGCCCAGCGGCTCGGCATCGCCACCGTCTTCCAGGACCTGGCGCTCTGCGAGAACCTCAACGTGATCGAGAACCTCTTCCTCGGTCAGGAGATCCGCCCGTTCCGGCTGGACGACGTGGCCATGGAGACCCGCTCGCACGACCTGCTCAAGCAGCTGTCGGCGAAGATCCCCAACCTGCGCGCCCCGGTCGCCGGGCTCTCCGGCGGCCAGCGCCAGACCGTGGCCATCGCCCGCTCGCTGCTCGGCGAGCCGAAGGTCATCATCCTGGACGAGCCGACCGCCGCGCTGGGCGTGGCCCAGACCGCCGAGGTGCTCAACCTCGTCGAGCGGCTCAGGGAGAACGACCTGGGCGTCATCATGATCAGCCACAACATGGCCGACGTGAAGGCGGTGGCCGACAAGGTCGCGGTGCTGAGGCTGGGGCGCAACAACGGCGTGTTCGACGCCGCCGAGGTGTCGGCCGAGGAGATCGTGGCCGCCATCACCGGCGCGAGCGACAACGTGGTGAGCAGAAGGGCGGCGCGCTCATGACCACAACCCTGCAGAGGCAGCGGCTCAAAGGCACCGTGGAGAGCGTACGCGGCGGCGACCTGGGCGTGATCCCGGTCGTCGTCGGGCTGGTGGTGATCTGGACGGTCTTCCAGATCCTCAACCCGGTCTTCCTGTCCAGCCGCAACCTGGTCGACCTGGCCATGGACTCGGCGCCAGTCGGGATCATGGCGCTGGGCATCGTGTGCGTCCTGCTGGTCGGGCAGATCGACCTGTCCGTCGGCTCGGTCAGCGGCCTGTCAGGCGCTGTGCTGGCGGTGCTCTTCGTCGACCAGGGCCTGCCGGTCGTGGTCGCGATCCTGGCCGCGATGGCGCTGGGCGCGCTCATCGGCTACCTGTACGCCCAGCTGTTCAACCGCTTCGGCGTCCCGAGCTTCGTCATCACGCTCGCCGGGCTGCTGGCCTTCCTCGGGCTGCAGCTGTGGGTGCTGCGCGGCAAGGGCGCGATCAACCTGCCCTTCGAGTCGGGACTGGTGAACTTCGCCCAGCTCAGCTTCGTGCCGCCGTGGCTGGCCTACGTGTTCGTGGCCGTGGCCGCCGGGTGGCTGTTCGTCTCGGGCTTCCTGCACGCCCGCGCCAGGCGGGACGCCGGGCTGCCCGCCCGCGGCCTGACCGGGCTGCTGGTGCGCAGCGGGGCGCTGCTGATCGGCCTCGGGGGCGTGGTCTGGTACCTCAACCAGGCTCGCGGCGTCGGCTGGATGTTCGTGCTGTTCGTAGCGATGGTGCTGGTCATGCACTACCTGCTCGCCCGGACGAAGTGGGGCAAGTCCGTCTATGCCGTGGGCGGCAACGTCGAGGCCGCCCGGCGCGCCGCGATCAACGTGAAGGCCGCCTACACCTCGGTGTTCGTGCTGTGCAGCACGTTCGCCGCGATCGGCGGCATCCTCATGGCGGCCAGGCTCGCCGCCGCCAACCAGAGCAGCGGCACCGGCGACGTCAATCTCAACGCGATCGCCGCCGCGGTGATCGGCGGCACCAGCCTGTTCGGCGGGCGCGGCACCGCCTTCGGCGCGCTGCTCGGCATCGTCGTCATCCAGTCCATCTCCAGCGGCCTGACCCTGCTGAACCTCGACTCCTCGATCCGCTTCATGGTCACCGGGGCCGTCCTGCTGCTCGCCGTGATCGTGGACTCGGTCGCGCGCAAGTCGCGTACCTCCCACGGCAGGGCGTGATGGCGGCCATCTGCGTCGACGCCGGGACCACGGTGATCAAGGCGGTCGGCTACACCGCCGACGGGACCGAGTCCACCGTGGCCCGCCGTTCCGTGGCCGTCTCCAGGCCCGCCCCCGGCCACGCCGAGCAGGACATGGACGCGGTCTGGACGGCGGTCGCCGCCGCGGTCGCCGAGGTCGTGGCCGAGCTCGGCCCGGTGGACTTCCTGGCGCTCACCGCCCAGGGCGACGGCTGCTGGCCGGTCGGCCCGGACGGCGCGCCCACAGGCCCGGCCATCCTGTGGAACGACGCCAGGGCCGCCGGGATCGTCGGCGAATGGAACCGCACCGGCGTCTCCGAGCGGGCCTTCCGCATCAACGGCTCCGCGCCCGCCTCCGGGCTGCCCAGCGCGATCCTGGCCTGGCTCTCCGCCCACGACCCTGACCGCCTGGCCCGCTCCTCGTCGGTGCTCAACTGCGGCGGCTGGCTGTTCGCCAAGCTCACCGGGCACCTGGCCACCGACTACTCCGCCTTCACCGACCTGCTCGCCGGCCGCTACTCCGCCGAACTCCTCACGCTGTTCGGCGTCGAGCAGGCCGGACGGCTGCTGCCCGAGCTGCGCCTGACCGACCGGGCCGAGCCACTCGCCCGGGCCGCCGCCGAGCAGGTGGGCCTGCCCGAGGGCACCCCGGTCGTGCTCGCGCCCTACGACATCGCCGCCACCGCGCTCGGCGCGGGCGCGGTGGCCGACGGGCAGGCCTGCGCGATCCTGGGCACCACCCTGTGCACCGAGATCGTCGTGGACCGTCCCTCACTGAGCGGCGAGCCCGTCGGCATCACCGTCGCGCTCGGCTCCTCCTACCTGCGGGCGATGCCCACGTTCGCGGGCACCGAGGTGATCCACTGGGCCTGCCGCCTGCTGGGCCTCAGCGGTCCCGCCGAACTGGCCGACCTCGCCGCCCGCGGCACGCCCGGCGCGGACGGGCTGGCGTTCCTGCCCTACCTCTCGCCCGCCGGAGAGCGCTCACCCTTCGTCGATCCGCAGGCCCGGGGCTCCTTCCTCGGGCTGTCGCTGGAACACGGCCGCGAACACGTCGCCAGAGCCGTGCTCGAAGGGCTGGCCCTGGTCATCGCCGACTGCCTGGCCGCCGCCGGCGGCTCGCCGCACGAACTGCGGGTCTGCGGGGGCGGGGCGGCCAGCGCGCTGTGGGTGCGGCTGATCGCGGACGTGACCGGGCTGCCCGTGCTCCGCTCCGCCGACGCGGAGGCGGGCGCGCGGGGCGCGTTCCTGGTCGGGCTGGTCGCCACGGGTGCCGCGCCGTCCACAGCGGAGGCCGCCACCCAGCATGTACGGCCCGGCCGTCCCGTTCACCCGTCCGGGTCAATCATGAAATTTCAGGACTTCTTGGCCTTGCGTGAGGCCGCCTCGGCCACCTGGCCACTGCTGGCGGAGTTGCGGGGCCGTACATGAGAAGACCGAGCGTCACGGGGGCGCGCATGCGGAGGCCGTACATGAGAAGACCGAGCGTCACGGGGGCGCGCATGCGGAGGCCGTACATGAAAAGGCCGAACGTCACAGGGGCGCACATGCGGAGGCCGTACATGAGAAGACCGAGCGTCACGGGGGCGCACATGCGGGGGCGGAATGTCGCGAGGGCGCTCATGAGCAGGTCGCGGGGGCGTCCATGAGTGTCTGGGTCGGGATCGATCTCGGGACGCAGAGCGTGCGCGCCATGGCGGTCACCGGTGACGGCGAGGTGCTCGGCACGGCCGCGCGCCCGCTGACCAGCCGCCGCGACGGCGACCGGCACGAGCAGGACCCCGAGCAGTGGTGGGGCCAGCTCGCCGCCGCCTGCGCCGAGGCGCTCGCGGGCGTGGAGCCCGCGCGGGTCGCGGGGGTGGCCGTGGACGCCACCTCTGGAACGATCCTGCTCACCACCAAGGACGGCGAACCGGTCACACCGGCGCTCATGTACGACGACCGCCGCGCGGCCGCCGAGCTCGACCGGGTCGACGACGTGGGCGGGCCGGTGTGGGCGCGGCTGGGGTACCAGCGGATGCAGGCCAACTGGGCGCTGCCCAAGCTGCTGTGGCTGCTGCGCTCGGCGCCGCCCGGCGTCCGGCTGGCGCACCAGAGCGACTTCGTCACCCGCCGCCTGGCGGGCGAGCCGGTGGCCACCGACCTGAGCAACGCGCTGAAGACCGGCGTGGACCTCATCGCCGAGGACTGGCCGACGGCGGTCATGGACGCGCTCGGGGTGCCGCCGGACGTGCTGCCCCCGGTGGTGCGGCCCGGGGCGCGGATCGGGAGCGTGTGCGCGCGGGCAGCTCGGGAGACCGGCCTGCCGGAAGGCACCCCGATCCTGGCCGGCACCACCGACGGCTGCGCGGCCCAGCTCGGCGCGGGAGCGATCCGGGTGGGCTCCTGGAACTCGGTGCTCGGCACCACGCTCGTCCTCAAGGGCGTCACCCGCGACCTCATCCACGACCCGCTCGGCGTCGTCTACTCCCACCGGGCCCCGGACGGTTCCTGGCTGCCCGGCGGCGCCTCCAGCACCGGCACCGGCGTCCTGTCCACGGCCCTGCCCGGCCGCGACCTCACCGCCCTGAGCCACGAAGCCACCACCCGCGACCAAGCCACCCGCGAACAGGCCGCTCGTGAACGAGCCACCCGCGCGAGCGCCGGCCGGGAGCGCGCAGGCGTGTCGGTTCCGCCCGTGATCTACCCGTTGGTCTCGCCGGGAGAGCGCTTCCCCTTCGCCGCCGCGGACGCCCGTTCCTTCACCCTGGGCACCCCCGCCGACGACGTCGAGACCTACATGGCGATCCTGACCGGCGCCGCCTACGTCGAACGGCTCTGCTTCGACTACCTCGACCTGCTCGGCGCCCCGGTGGACGGTGAGATCATCCTGACCGGCGGCGCCACCAGGAGCGCCTACGGCAACCAGTTGCGCGCCGACGTGCTCGGCCGCCCGGTGACGCTGCGCGAGAACGCCGAGCCGGCCCTGGGCATGGCCGCCCTGGCCGCCTCCGCCGATCTGGCCAGGACCAGGGAGGTCGTCGAGCCGCGGCCCCGCGACGCGGAGCCGTACCTGCGATTCGTGGAGGAGCTGCGCGCCCGGGGCTGGCTCGACGAGCGGGTGGCCCGCCACGCGACGGAGAGGACACGAGCATGACCCTGCTGCTGGCCAGGCACGGCGAGACCATCTGGCACGACGGCAACCGCTACGCGGGGCTCAGCGACGTCGCGCTGACCCCGCGCGGCGAGGAGCAGGCGGGTGAGCTGGCCGCGTGGGCGAAGGGCGCGGGCCTGAGCGCCGTGTGGGCATCCACGCTCGGCCGCGCGAAGATCACCGCCGCGGCGAGCGCGACGGCCGCCGGGGTGCCGCTGCACGTGGACGAACGGCTGCGCGAGCTCGACTTCGGCCAGGGCGACGGCCTGACCGCCGCCGAGATGCGGGAGCGCTTTCCCGAGGCCCGCGCGGCCTTCGAGGCCGACCCGGCCGCCAATCCGCTGCCCGGCGGGGAGGATCCGGTCGCGGCGGCGGAGCGCTTCCTGGCCTGCCTGCGGGAGATCCCGCCCGGCCGGGTGCTGGTCGTCGCGCACACCACCGCGATCAGGCTGGCGCTGTGCGCGCTGGTCGGCCTGCCGCTGGGCGCGTACCGAAGGGCCTTTCCGAGGCTGGACAACTGCGCGATCACGGAGATCGACCTCAACGGCGCGATCCTCCGTTACAACGCCCCTACTTCCTGGAGCCGCACGTGACTGTCCGTGTGCTCGCCGCCGGCGATCACTTCGTACTCAACCGCCTGCTCGTGGCGGCCATGCGCCGCGAGGTGCCTTCGGGACTGGCGGTCGGGGAGCTGACGCTGCCCTGGCCGGTGGTGCCGTTCGGCCCCGTGGGCGAGGTGCGGGAGGCCTCCGACGTCGAGGACTCGCTGATCGAGGCGCTGCGCGGGGTCGAGGTCTGCGTCACGCAGATGGCGCCGCTGACCGAACGGGTGCTGGCCGAGGCCAGGGATCTCAGGCTGTTCTGCGTCACCCGCGGCGGTCCGGTCAACGCCAACCTGGCCGCGGCCACGAAGGCGGGGGTCGCGGTGACGTTCGCGCCGGGCCGCAACGCGGTGGCCACCGCGGAGCACACGGTGGCGCTGCTGCTGGCGGCCACCCGCCGCATCCCGCAGACGCACGCCGACCTGGCCGCGGGCGTCTGGCGCGGCGACTACTACGTCTACGACAACGTCGGCCCCGAGCTGGAGGGCAGCACGGTCGGCCTGGTCGGCTACGGCGCGATCGGCAGCCGCGTGGCCCGCATCCTGCGCGGGTTCGGGGCCGAGGTGCTGGTGCACGACCCGTACGTGGAGCTGGAGGAGTCGGTGGAGCTGCCCGAGCTGCTGGCCCGCTCGCGGTTCCTGTCGCTGCACGCCCGCGCCACCCCCGAGACCGACGCGATGATCGGCGCCGCCGAGCTGGCCGCGCTGCCGCGCGGCTCGGTCGTGGTCAACTCCGCCCGCGGCTCCCTGCTGGACTACGACGCGCTCTGTGACGCGCTGGAGTCCGGCCACCTGTTCGGCGCGGCGCTGGACGTCTTCCCCGAGGAGCCCATCCCGGCCGGCTCGCGCCTGCTCACCACGCCGAACCTGGTGATGACCCCGCACCTGGCCGGCGGCAGCAAGCAGACGGCGGCCAACGCCGCGCGCATCGCCGCCGAGGAGGTCGGCCGCTACACCCGCGGCGAGCCGCTGGCCCACCTGGCCAACCCGGAGCTGTTCAGCCCTTGAGCGCGCCGGCCATCAGCCCGCGCATGAAGAAGCGGCCGAGCAGGACGTAGATGATCATCGTCGGGATCGAGGCCAGGATCGCCGCCGCCATCTGCTGGCTGTACGGCGTGGCCTGCGCCCCGGCGATGTTGTTGAGCATGACGGTCGTCGGCCAGCTCCTGGGCCCGGTGATGAACACGGCGAACAGGAAGTCGTTCCACAACGAGGTGAACTGCCAGATGATCACCACGGCGATGGCCGGGCCCGAGACGGGCAGCACGACCGACCAGTAGGTGCGCAGCATCCCCGCGCCGTCCACCCGGGAGGCCTCGATGAGCTCGTCCGGGATGGTGACGTAGTAGTTGCGGAAGATCAGCGTGCAGATCGGGATGCCGTAGACCACGTGGGCGAGGATCAGGCCGGGCAGGCCGCCGTAGAAGACGCCCTGGACGCCGAAGAGGTCGTTGAGGCCGACCAGCAGCTCGACCAGCGGGATCATCACGCCCTGGTAGGGGATGAACATGCCGAACAGGAACAGCGTGAACAGCAGGTCCGCGCCGGGGAAGCGCCACTTGGACAGCACGTAGCCGTTCATGGAGCCCAGCGCGCACGACAGCAGCGAGCCGGGCACCGCGAGGAGCACGCTGTTCCAGATGCCGGGCGCCAGCTTCTCCCACGCCACCCGCCAGGGCTCCAGCGTCCAGGTCTGGGGCAGGGCCCACGCCTGTGACGGGTCCGCCTCGGTGAGCGGCTTGAAGCTGGTCGCCAGCAGGACGTAGATCGGGATGAGGAACACCACGACGAAGGCGAGCAGAAGGGTCAGGCGCACGGCCTTCATGAACGCCTGTCCTTCCGTACGGTCCAGATGAGGTAGGGGATCACGAAGATCGCGACACTGAGCACGATGTACGTGGCGATCGTGGCGCCCTTGGCCGGGTCCTGGGAGTCGAAGACCGCCACCCACATGAAGACCGCGGGCACGTCGGTGATGATCTGCTTGCCGGAGACCGCGACGATCAGGTCGAAGACCTTGAGCGAGATGTGCCCGAGGATGATCAGCGCCGACAGCGTCACGGGCCGCAGCAGCGGCAGCACGATGTGCCGGTAGACGCCCCACTCGGTGCATCCGTCCACCCGCGCGGCCTCGCGCAGTTCTTCGGGGACGCCCCGGAAGCCCGCCAGGAAGAGTGCCATGACATATCCGGACATCTGCCAGATGGCGGGGATCGCCATCGCGGCCATCCCCCAGTCCGGATCACGGAACCACGCCCACTGCGGCAACCCGATCGTCTCGAACAACCGGTTCAGGCCGACCGCCCGCTCCCCGGTGCCCGAGTTCATCAGCCACCGCCACACGATGCCGGTCGCCACGAACGAGATCGCCATCGGGAACAGGTAGATCGCCCGGAACGTGCCCTCGCCCCTGATCCCCTTCTCCATGAGGAAGGCCAGGAACCAGCCGAGCACCAGCGCGCCCAGCACGAACACGACCGTGAACAGGATCGCGTGGTTGACCGAGAGGTGCCACCTCTCCAGGTCCCAGATGTCGATGAAGTTCTTCAGCCCGACGAAGTTCCCCTCGGCCACCTCGCTGTGCTTGTCCGTCATGGCCAGCTGCACGTTCCAGCCGAGCATGCCGTACACGAAGACGCCGATCGCCACGATGGACGGCGCCACGAGGAGGAGCCCAGGCAGCCAGGTGCGTGCCCGTCTCACAACCAGTCCTTTCCAAAGGGGGTACGGCCCCGCCGTACCCCCTCTGATGTCACTGCGCGTTGGCCGTGGCCGCGTCGGCCAGACCCTTCTGCAGCGCTGCCACGTCCTGCTTGCCCAGGTAGAGACCGACCTGCTCGTTGATCGCGGTGAGCCACGGCTGGCTGACCGCCACACCGTGCTGGACGGAGCCGGCCAGCTTGTTGCCCGACCAGTCCTTCAGCGCGTCACCGAGGTAGTCGGTGTACAGGGCGGCGTCGGCGTCCTTGCGGGCCGGGATGGAGCCCTTCTTCGGGTTGAAGGCGTCCTGGCCCTCCTTGCTGGCCGCCACCTTCAGCCACGCGAGCGCGCCCTCACGGTTCTTGGCGCCCTTGGGCAGGGTGAAGCTGTCCGACAACCACAGGTAGGTGCCCTCGGTGCCGGGCGCGGGCGCCCAGTCGAAGTCGGTCTTCGACGTCTTGCCGAGGCCGCCGTCCGGCGGGTTGTGGAAGTAGCCGTAGGCCCAGTCGCCCATGATATTGAAGGCCGCCTGGCCGTCTGCCACCTGCTTGGCGGCGGGCTGCCAGTCGTCCTGCGGGTCACCGGCGAACGACATGATCGTCTTGAAGCTCTCCAGCGCCTTGGTCACCTCGGGGGCGGCCCAGTTGGCGCCCGGCTTGAACAGGGCGTTGTAGCCGTCGGTGCCCAGCGAGCCGAGCATGACGTTCTCCAGCAGGTGGGTGACCGTCCACTCCGAACCGATCGAGAGCGGGATCTTGCCCTTGGCCTTGACCTTGCCCAGCGCGGCGATGAACTCCTCGATCGTCTTCGGCGCGCCCGCGACCCCGGCCTCCTTCAGGACCGCCGGGTTGAACCACAGCACGTTGGAGCGGTGGATGTTCACCGGCACCGAATAGATCTTGCCGTCCACGCTGATCTGCTCGACCAGCTGGGCCGGGAAGACGTCCTTGAGCTTCAGCTCGTCATACAGCGAGGTGAGGTCCTCCAGTTGCCCGGCCTTGATGTAGCCCTGCAGCTCGGCGCCCGCGTGACCCTGGAAGGAGTCCGGCGGCTCGCCACCCTGCAGCTTGGTCTGGAGCAGAGCCTTCGCCTTATCTCCCGAACCGCCCGCGACCGCGGCGTCCAGGAACTTCAGGTTAGGGTTCTGGGTTTCAAATATCTTCCGCATCGCGGCCAGACCGTCGGCCTCACCGGGCCCGGTCCACCAGGAGAAGACCTCGACGTCGCTCGACGCGGCCTTCGTAGCGCCATCGGTGGCCTGGCCTGCGGGTGTGTTCCCACCGCCACAGGCGGTCACTCCGAGCAGGCCAGCCATCGTGATCGCGACGGCTGCCAACCACCGTCGTCGCATCGCACACCGTCCCTTCGAGACCCCCGAACGAACTCAGGTTGACAACGTTGTCAGTAGGGCCATCAACCCACTTCGCCCGCAGCGTCGTCAAGGCATGCTCGATAACAGCTCAGAGACGTTCGAACCCGCCGCCCGCTCCGGCCACGACCGTGACGCCGAAGTCGTGCTTGGTGCCGGGCAGATCCGCGGCGTCCGACGTGGCCGCCGCCACCACCAGCGCGCCGCTCAGCACCGCCAGCCCGACCAGCGCGATCAGATCGCACCCGTCATCGGGCTTCCAGGTGGCCAGAACCACGTCGGACTCGGTCAGCTTCACCTGCTCGTCCAGCTCCGCCATCCGCGCCAGCAGCTCCGACTGGGCCATCCGGCGGCCGCCGGACAACACCAGCGCGTCCTGCAGCCGGGCGTCGATCGTCGGTAAAGGCGTCGGCTCCAGAGTCAGCAGGTCCTCGAAGTCGATCGTGTCGACGACGGAACCGAAGGCGATCACCTGCCGGACCCGGGATTCCTCCACCGCCCGCAGCGACAGCGGAGCCAGGTCCGGCGTGGTGATCAGCGTCCGCGCGTCGCACTCGGACAGCCGCTCGGCCAGTTCCGCCCCCGAAAGGCGCGGGTCGAGCGGCGCGGCGACGCCGCCGGCCGCGAGCACCGTGTGGACGGCCAGCGTCTGCGCGCAGGCCGTGCTCACATGGACGCCCACGACCTGCTCGCGCCTGGCGCCCCTGCGTACCATCCCGGACGCCGCCCTGGTCACCTCGGTGACCAGCCTGCGATAGCTGTAAACGAGGCCGCCGTGGAGATCCACGAGCGCCGGCCGGTCCCCTCGTTCGTAGGCCCGGCCGAACACCTCGTTGGTCACGGTGCCCGCAGACGAGACGATCGGCTTCATGCTTAGGACGGTACGGCGGGCATGCGTGCCGCAGCATCCACCGATGTATGTATACCGATGTGCATTCACCGGGTTCCTCGACAGTTCGTCAACTGAATCCGTTGCGGGGCGGGCTCGAGCCCTGCGCGGCTCGAGCCCGCTGTCGCGTGCCCCAGACCAAAACCCCCACCCCTCCGAGGAGGCCCTGATCCGTGTTGGGCACGCGACGCTCCCGGCGGACCGGCCGGGCGCGCCTCCGGTGTGGGCACCCCGGAGCACCGGGGTTCGGAGGTTGGCGCCAGTCGGCCGATCACATGGCAAACGCTAGGCCGACCGGGAGCCCGGCACATGCACTGAGATGGCCATTCGAGGATGTATCCGCCAGTGCCGAAAGATGTGTAGAGAGGTTGGGCTCAGCGCTGCTCGATGACCCAGGCGGCGATCTGTGTACGCGTGCAGAACCCCAGCTTGGCCAGGATGTTCGCCACGTGCCGCGCGGCCGTCGCCGGGCTGATGACCAGCTCGTCGGCGATCCCCTTGTTGCTCAGCCCCCGTGAGACCAGCTCGGCCACTTCCAGCTCCCTGGCCGTCAGCTTGCTGTCCTGCCCCATCGGCACCACCGGCACGTCGGAGCGCTCGGGCAGAGTGCCGTCGAGCGCGCACCGCACCGCCTCGTCCGCGCTCATCGCCGCCCCCTCCGCCCACAGCTGCGCCACCAGCGCCTCCCCCAGGCTGCGGCGCGCGGGCGCGAGGATCTCCTCCTCCCGCGCCTCGGGGCGGCGCTCGCGCAGCGCCACCGATGCCGACATCAGCAGCACCGCGCGCCGTTCGTCGCCCTCGGCAACGAGCAGCCCGGCCCACGCCTCCAGCCTGCGGGCGATGCCCGTGCGCAGGCCGGCGTCCCGGCTGAGCTCCAGCGCCTCGGTCAGCCGCGCCCGAGCCTCACGCAGGTCGCCCTGCTCCAGCGCCACCCGGCCGAGCCCGGCCAGGCAGCTGATGGTCTGCTGGCGGGCGTCGACGTGGCGTACCAGCCGCAGGCCGCTCTCGTAGTGGCGCTTGGCGGTCGCGCTGTCGCCCACCCGGCGCGCCACCTGGGCCAGGCCGATGTGTCCGTTGGACAGGCCCCAGTGGTTGTCGAGCCGCTCGCACAGCGCCAGCACCTCCTCGAAGGCCCGCCGCGCCTCGTGCAGCCGGCCCTCGTGCAGGGCCAGGCCCGCCCTGGTGCCCTGGGCGATCGAGGCCAGGATCGCGTCGCCGCTCCTGGCCGCCACCTCCAGCGCCTGCCGCAGCGGCTCCTGCTCGCCGGAGGTCTGGGCGCGCAGGATCATGCCGACGGCCTCGCCGTAGCTGTCGCCCGCCGACCTGCACATCCCGAGGCCCGAGCGCGCGCACCGCGCCGCGGTCGCGAGGTCGCCGCTCTGTACGGCCAGCTCCCCGCGCAGCACGGTCGCCTGCCCGAGGAGCCCGAGGTCGCCGGTCTCGGTCGCCAGGAGGCGGTCCAGGGGCCCGGCCAGGCCGAGATTGCGGCCGCTGGCCACCAGCATGTAGCGCATGTCGGTGAGCATCCTGAGCGCGACCTCCTGGCGGCCGATCGCGATCGACCAGTCCAGCGCCGCGCTGATCTCGCTCTTGAGGCCGTCGAAGAGGTTGCCGAAGCGCTCCATCACCGCCCAGGACGTGCGGGCCCCCGGCGCCACCGCCTGCTTGAACTCCACCGCCAGCCGGGCCATCGCCGCCAGGTGCGCCCGGCGCAGCTCCATCTCCTCGTCCGTCTGCGACAGCTGCTCGACCGCGTACTCCCTGACGGTCTCCAGCAGCCGGTAGCGCGCCTCGCCGGCGATCTCGCCGTCCACCACGACCAGCGACTTGTCCACCAGGTCGCACAGCCGGGCGAGCACCTCCTCCTCGGGCAGCCCGTCGCCCTGGCAGACCCACTCGGCCACGTCGAGCGTCCAGCAGGAACGGAAGACCGCAAGGCGGCGCAGCAGCAGGCGCTCCTGCTCCGACAGCAGCCGGTAGCTCCAGTCGACCGCCGCCCGCAGCGTGCGCTGGCGCGCCGGAGCCGTGCGGGCGCCGGCCGACAGCAGGCGGAACCGGTCGTCGAGCCGCTCGATCAGCTGCCGCAGCGACAGCGCCCTGACCATGGCCGCGGCCAGCTCGATCGCCAGCGGCAGCCCGTCCAGCGCCCGGCACAGACGTACCACCTGTGGCAGCAGCTCGTCGCTCAGCTCGAACCCGGGACGGACCGCGGCCGCCCTGGCGTGGAAGAGCCGCACCGCCTCGGAGCGCCGGGGATCGCCGCCCAGCGACAGCGGCGGCACCCGCCAGACCGTCTCGCCGGGCACCCGCAGCGGCTCCCTGCTGGTGGCCAGCACGGTCACCCCCGGGCAGGCGCCGACCAGGTCGCGCGAGAGCTCGGCGCACTCGCCCACGAGCTGCTCGCAGTTGTCGAGCACCACGAGCACGCGGCGGTCGCCGATCCGCTCGGGCAGCGGCGTGCCGGAGTCGGCGGCCAGCCCCAGCGCGGCCGCCACGTGGTCGGCCACGCTCACGTCGGCGCCCAGGTCGGACAGGTCGACCAGCCGGGCGCCGCCGGAGAAGCGCGGCGCGACCCGCGCCGCCAGGCGGATCGCCAGACGCGTCTTGCCGATGCCCCCCGCTCCGCACAGCGTCACGACGCGCGCCACGTCGAGCAGCTGGACCAGCTCGTCGACATCCGACTCGCGGCCGACGAACAGGTTGGGCTCGGCGGGGAGGTTCCACGCGGTAATCATCACTCTGAGTGTGACACCGACTACTCGTTCATACCATGCTCGATCGCCCAGGTGGCCACCTGGGTCCTGGAGGTGAAGCCGAGTTTCGCCAGGATGTTGCTGACGTGCCTGGCCACGGTGGCCGGGCTGATGACCAGTTCCTCGGCCAGTTTCCTGTTGGAAAGGCCCCGGGCGATCAGGCCGGCGATCTCGCGTTCGCGCTCGGTCAGGGTGCCGTCGGGCGCCACCGGGACCGGGATGCCCAGGCGGGGGCGTACGGGGGGCTCGCCGCGCACGGCGTACTCGATGGCCTGGTGCCAGGGCAGCGTGCGGCCCTCCGCCCACAGCTGCGCCACCATCGTCTCCCCCAGCGCGCGCCTGGCGGGCGCGAGGAGCTCCTGGATGCGCGCGCCGCTCAGGCTGAGCAGCAGCGCGCCGCCCATCCGCTCGCGCAGCGCAGAGGCCGCGGCCATCAGGCGTACGGCCCGCACGTGCTCGCCCTCGCGCAGCGCCAGGTCGGCGAAGCCGTCGACCAGCTCGACCGCGACCGCCCGCTGGCCCAGCCCCGAGCTGAGCGCCAGGCTCTCGGCCAGCCGGCGCCGCGCGGTGTCGAAGTCGCCCAGCTCCGTGGCGATCCGGCCGAGCCCGGTCAGGCAGCGGATGCGCTCGCCCCGGTGGTCGATCGGGTCGAGCAGCTCCTGCGCGTATTGGTAGTGGTGGGCCGCCGCCTCCAGGTCACCGCGGGAGTGGGCGATCTGGGCCAGGCCGATCACCGCCAGCGCCATGCCCCAGTCGTTGGCGTCGCGGTGGCTGTCGATCATCTGCTCGTAGAGCCTGGCCGACTCCCTCAACTGCCCGGCGACCTGCGCGTGCAGCGCCTTGATGTAGGTCACGAGCGAGCGCACGTAGGAGTCGCCGGCCTTGCCCGCCAGCTCGGCGGCCCGGTCGAGGGTGATCTCCTCGTCGCCGGCGCCCACCGCGCACAGCATGATGATCGCGAGCGCCTCGCTGATCAGGTGGCCGCTCGCCCGGCCCAGCCGCACCGCCTCGCGGCCGTGGCGCACCACGCCGACCGCGTCGCCGCCGAAGAAGCAGACCACCGACCTGATCGCCAGCGCGTGCGCCACCTGGCCCGGCATGACCGTGTCGGAGTCCTGCAGCAGCTCGTCGATGTGCCTGGCCGCCTCGTCGAACCGGCCGCCCGCGATGATCACCCACTGCAGGTCGGTGCACATGCGCAGGCCCCGCTCCACCTGGCCGGTACGGCGGGCGTACCCCAGCCCGGCGTACAGGTTGGGCTGCATGGCGTCGATGACCAGCGCCCGCCGGGTGATCTCCGGCCAGTGGCGCCGGTCGCAGGTCGCGATCAGGTCGCCGAGCCGCTTCGAGACGAGGAACACGCACTCCAGGTGCCGCTGCCTCAGCTCGTCCTCGTCGCCCGACTCCTGGAGCCGCTGCCTGCCGTAGTCGCGTACCGTGTCGAGCATGCGGTAGCGGATCTCGCCGCCCGCCTCGCCGTCGGCCAGCACCAGCGACTTGTCGACCAGCTCGGCCATCGTCGCCAGCACCTCGTCGGCGGCCAGCCCAGGGCACGGGCAGGTCAGCTCGGCCAGCTCCAGGGTCCAGCCGCCGCGGAAGGCGGTCAGGCGCTGCAGCAGCAACTGGGCCGGGGCGCTCAGCATCCGGTAGCTCCACTCGACCGTGGCCAGCAGCGTGCGCTGACGGGCCGGCGCCGAGCGTGAACCGCTGGTCAGCAGCTTGAACCGGTCGGACAGCCGGGACCTGATCTGCTCCACCGACAGCACCCTGGTCATGGCCGCCGCCAGCTCGATCGCCAGCGGGATGCCCTCCAGCTCCGCGCAGAGCGCGCTGACCGCGGTGTCCTCCTGGGCGGTCCAGGTCAGCCCGCCGCCGGCCACCGACCGGTCGACGAACAGCCGCACCGCGTCGCTGCCGCCGCCCGCCACCGGCAGCAGCGACAGCGGCGGCACCCGCCAGACCGTCTCGCCGAGCACCCGCAGCGGCTCGCGGCTCGTGGCCATCACCCGCAGGTCGGGGCAGGCGCCCAGCAGGTAGGTGCACAGCTCGGCGCAGTCCTCGATGAGGTGCTCGCAGTTGTCCAGCACGAGCAGCTGCTTGCCGCCGCCGACAGCCGTGGCCACCGCCTGGGCGGGGTCGCCGTCGGGCGACACCTGGACGCCGAGCACCGCGGCCACGCGTTGCGCGAGCAGGTCGCCGCAGTCGAGGTCGGCCAGCTCCACCAGCCAGACGCCGTCGCTGAACACCTCGACCGCCTCGTGCGCCACACTCAGGCACAACCGCGTCTTGCCGATGCCGCCGGTGCCGCACAAGGTCACGACACGCACCGCCATCAGCAGGCGCAACAGCTCATCCAGGTCGGACTCCCGGCCGATGAACGCGTTGGGAACCGTCGGAAGGTTCGTGGGCACCGTCGTTACTCCTCGCGGGGGGCGGGCAACAGCACTACCGACAGTGTTACACCCGTCACAGAGAATTTGGGGCCAGCCAGACCAGGCTTATCTGACCGCGGGCCAGATCGGATTGTCAGTGCCCTGCTTCACACTTCATTCATGGGCGACGACGCGCTGGAAATCGGCGAGATCACCATCTCCGACTGGCACGCGCACACCGACAAGATGGCCGAGGCCGGATTCCTCACCATCGCCAGGCGGCTGCCCTCGCTCATCGGGCAGGCCATGCGGCTGGCGTGGCGGGCCAGCCCGCGCGACACCGTCGCCACGGTCTCGCTCAACCTGCTGGGCGGGGTGTTCACCGCGTTCGGGCTGCTGGCCACGACCGGGGTGCTGACGGCGCTGTTCAGCGACGGTCCGACGCCCGACCGGGTGATGGCCGCGCTGCCGAGCCTGGCTCTGGTGGCGGGGGCCGCCGCGATGCGCACCGCCGTACAGGCTGGGGCGGGATGGGCGCAGTCGCGGCTGGACCCGCAGGTGAGCCGGCTGACGGAGGAGCGGCTCTACGGCCTGACCAGCAGGGTCGAGCTCGCCGCTTACGACGACCCCGACTTCCACGACGCGCTGCAGCGGGCCAGGCTGCGCGGCGTGGCCATGGCCGACTCGGTGGTCACCTCGGCCATCGACGTGGTCACCGCCCTGGTCGGGCTGCTGGCGGTGGCCGGCGTGCTGGGCGTGCTGCATCCGGTGCTGCTGCCGTTGCTGCTGCTGGCCGTGCTGCCCGACGCGTGGGCGGCGGGGCGCAGCGCCCGCATGCGCTACACCACCCTTTACACCCTGATCCCGGCCAACCGCCGCAAATGGATCATCGCCGAGCTGCTGGCCAACCGGCAGCCCGCCGCGGAGGTCCGCTCGTTCACGATGCGCGGCTTCCTTCTGCGCATGTACGACGCGGTCGCCCGCGCCGAGCAGGAGGTGCTGCTGCGCCTGGCCAAGCGCCAGACGCTCACCCGGGTCCTGGGGGAGTCGCTGGGCGGCCTCGGCAGCGGCCTGGTCTACGTGGCGCTCGGCGTCCTGCTCGCCCTCGGCTCCATCCTGCTGGCCGTGGCAGGCACCGCGGTCCTGGCCATCCGCCAGGGCCAGTCGTCGCTGGGCAACCTCATGTACGCCACCAACCGCCTCTACGAGGAGGGCCTCTACTTCACCGACTTCCTCGACTTCTGCGAGGACGCCGAGCGCCGCCTGGCCAAGCCGCGCCCGGTGGAGGCTCCGGAGTCCTTCGCCCGGATCTCCGCCCATGACGTCACCTTCGCCTACCCGGGCTCCGACAACCCGGCGCTGCGCGGCGTCTCCATCGAGGTCAACGCGGGCGAGGTCATCGCGTTCGTGGGCGAGAACGGCTCCGGCAAGACCACGCTCGCCAAGATCCTCTCCGGCCTCTACGAACCCGACTCGGGCAACGTGACCTGGGACGACGTCGACCTGCGCGACGTCGAGCCCGAGGCGCTGCGCATGCGCACGGCGGTCATCGCCCAGGACCACACCCGCTGGCCGCTGACCGCCCGCTACAACATCACCATGGGCACCGGCAAGGGCGAGGAGGCGCTCGACGCCGCCGCCCGGGTGGCGGGGGCCGACGCGGTCATCGCCGACCTCCCGCACGGCTACCGCACCCTGCTCGACCGCCGCTTCAAGGACGGCCAGGAGCTGTCCGGCGGCCAGTGGCAGCGCATCGCCGTGGCCCGCGGCTTCCACCGCGACGCCCCGCTGCTGATCTGCGACGAGCCCACCGCCGCCCTCGACGCCCGCGCCGAGCACGCGCTGTTCGAACGCATCCGCGACCACGCCGACGGCCGCACGGTCCTGCTCATCACCCACCGGCTGGCCAGCGTCCGCTACGCCGACCGCATCTACGTCCTCGACCACGGCAAGGTCGTCGAGGCCGGCACCCACGCCGCCCTGATGTCGCTGGACGGCCTGTACGCCGACCTCTACACCCTGCAGTCGTCGGCCTACCGCGACTAGACGGCGGCGTCGAGCCGGTCCTTCTGGGCCGGGTCGAGGGTCAGCGATGTGGCGCCGATGGCCTCGTCGAGCTGGGCGAGCCGGGTAGCGCCGACGATCGGCACGTGCCCGTCG
Organism: Nonomuraea endophytica; assembly: GCF_014203235.1. Lineage (GTDB taxonomy): Bacteria > Actinomycetota > Actinomycetes > Streptosporangiales > Streptosporangiaceae > Nonomuraea > Nonomuraea endophytica. The sequence goes on from NZ_JACHIN010000002.1 coordinate 676,700, forward strand.
GCCAGCAGCCAGGCCAGCACGACCTGGTTGGGCGTGGCGCCCAGTTCGCCGGCCACCTCGCCCAGGACCGCCAGGCGGCGGGTGGTGCCGGGGTGGTCGTAGGACTCCGGCAGCGGCCGGTCGGCCCGGCCGGTGTAGGAGCCGGCCATGAGCGTGTTGTAGGCCCACAGCGAGATCCCGGAGTCGGCCACGTGCTCCAGCGTCTCCTCGGTCACCAGCACGTGCGCGCTCTCGGCCTGCCGGGTCAGCGGGCGCGGGCGCAGGTAGGTGTGGCGCAGTTGCAGGTGGGTGTACGGCATCCAGCCGTGCCCCGCCGACAGGTTCCTGGCCCGCTCCAGCCGCCAGGCGCGCATGTTGCTGGCCCCGAGCGCGCGGATCTTGCCGTCCTTGGCCAGCGCGTTGAACGCCTCCAAAGACTCCTCAAGCGGGACGGAAGCATCATCAATGTGCGACCAATACACATCGATGTAGTCGGTCCGCAATCTCGTGAGGCTGCCCTCGGCGGCCTTCGCGATCGCCGAAGCCGACAGCCCTTCCATCGAGTCGAGCGTGCGGTCGCCGGCGACCGTCGGCCGGGCGCCGGCCTTGGTGCTCAGCACCACCCGGTCCCGGTTGCCCCGCGCGGCCAGCCACGCCCCGATGGCCGCCTCGCTCTCGTCCCCGGTGCACCCCTCCACCCAGAAGGGGTAGTTGTTGGCCGTGTCGATCATCGTGCCGCCGGCCTCGGCGAACCGGTCGAGCAGGGCGAAGGTGTCGTCCATGGTGACGGCGGTGCCGAAACCGATCGTGCCCAGTGCGAGTCTCATGGCCACGACTGTGGCTCCTGGAGCCCACTCCAGGTCAAGTTTGACCTGGAGTGCACTCCAGGTGGGACGATGGAGTGCGTGAGCGTCTACACACCCTCGGAAGTCGTCGAGGAGACCGGCTTCAGCCTCGACACCCTGCGCTACTACGAGAAGATCGGGCTGCTGGCCGGCATCGAACGCAACTCCGCAGGCCAGCGCCGCTTCACCCAGCAAGACCTCGGCTGGCTCAACCTGATCCGCTGCCTGCGCGACACCGGGATGCCCATCGCCGGGATGCTGCGCTTCGCGGACCTGGTCCGCCAGGGCGAGCACACCGTCGCCGAGCGCATCGAGCTCCTCGAAGAGCACGACCGGCGGGTCAAGGAGCAGATCGCCAACCTCGCCGAGCGGCAGAAGTACATTCACCACAAGATTTCCTACTACCGCAGCGTCCTCTAGCCCTGGCTTGGGTTTCCGGCTGTTAGACCGAGGAGCATGGCCGGACCCAGGGCGAAACGGATCAACATTCCCCTGCGCCGAGTGGCGCTGATCTGCTCGGCGATGTTGTTCGCGCTGCTGGCCAACGTCACCTATCTTCAGGCGTTCGAGGCGTACAGCCTGAACGCCGATCCGCGTAACCAGCGCACGATCATCGCCAGGTTCGACCACGCCCGGGGGGACATCTCCACCTATGACGGTTCGGTGATCGCCTACAGCGAGCGCGCGGACGGCGGGCCGTACCTCTATCGGCGGGTCTATCCGGAAGGGGAGCTCTACGCGCCCGCGACCGGCTACCTGTCCCTCTACCGCGAGACCGGCGTCGAGCATGCCGAGGACGGTGTTTTGTCGGGGTCGGACGCCAAGGTCAAGGTGCGCGCGCTGGTGAAGGACGGGAGCGCGGCGGGGGCCGACGTCCGGCTGACGATCGTGGACCGGGTGCAGCGGGCCGCCTATGACGCTTTGAAGGCGACCGGGCGGCCCGGCGCCGCCGTGGCGATCAATCCGGTGACCGGGGCGATCCTGGCGATGGCCTCCTATCCGTCCTACGACCCGAACGCGTTCGCCGGGTTCGACGCCGGCGAACTCGCCGAGGCCGACCGGCGCCTGCGCGCCGACCCCGGCAGGCCGCTGCTCAACCGCGCGCTCGGCCAGAACTACCCGCCCGGCTCGACGTTCAAGGTGGTGACCGCGGCGGCGGCGCTGGCCTCCGGCGCCTACACGCCGTCCTCGCAGGTGGACGCGCCCCTCCAGTTGCAGCTTCCCGGCACGACCACCTCCCTGGGCAACTTCGGCGGCACGTCCTGCGGTGACGGGCATCCGCCGCTGGGCTACGCCTTCCAGGTGTCGTGCAACACCGCGTTCGCCAACATCGGCCTCGACCTGGGGTCGGACACGCTGCGGGAGGTGGCGCAGGCGTTCGGGTTCGACACCGACGAGCTGACCGTGCCGCTCCCGGTCGCGGAGAGCGGTTACCCGAAGGGCATGGACCAGGCCCAGACCGCCCTGTCGGCGATCGGCCAGTACGAGGACCGGGCGACGCCGCTGATGATCGCCATGATGTCGGCGGCGGTCGCCAACCGGGGCACGCTCATGCGCCCGTACCTGGTGGAGGAGGCCCGGCTGCCCGACGGCTCGGTCATCAACCGCGCCTGGCCCACCGAGTACCGCACCACGATGCCCGAGACGGTGGCGGCCGACCTCACCGCGATGATGGTCTCCGTCACCCAGCCCGGCGGTACGGGCGCCGCCGCGGCGATCCCCGGCGTTGCGGTGGCGGCCAAGACCGGGACCGCCGAGCACGTGCGTGGGGCGGCGGCGCACGCCGTCATCACCGCCTTCGCCCCGGCCGACGCGCCGGAGGTGGCGGTGGGCGTGGTCGTGGAGAACGGCGGTTCGGGGGGCGAGACGGCCGCGCCGATCGCCCAGGCCGTCCTCCGCTCGGCGCTCCCCTAGGGCTCCCTAGGGAAGGTGGTCGACCAGGGAAGATGGTCGGCCAGAGAAAGGTGGTTGGCTAAGGAAGGTGGTCGGCCAGGTAGCGGCGAACCAGCTGCTTGCATTCGGCGATCAGCTCGGGGTCGCCGTCCGGGTGCATGCGGAACGCCAGCTTCAGCACCGCGTCCGTGGCCTCCACCGCCACCAGCAGCGCCCGGTCCAGTCCCGACCCCGCGGGCGCGTGGAGCAGGTCGACGGTCAGCGCCCGCAGCCGGTCGGCCACGATGACGTTGTTCTCCAGCGCCGCGTCCAGCGTCCGGTTGGTGCCCTCGACCGCGGGCCCGCCGGGCGTGGGCAGCACCTCGCCGAAGTCCACCACGGCGAACCCCGGCGTCGTGCGCTTCATCGCGACGAACTCGTCGATGGCCAGGTCGACGAGGTCGGTCCAGTGTTCAAGGTCGGCGCCGGCGATCCGCTCGGTCACCCGCTGGAGGAACGCCTCCAGGTTGCGCATGGCCAGCGCGCGGACCAACCCCTGCTTGTCGGGAAAGAACTGATAGAACGTGCCGATCGGGACCTCAGCTCGGCGCGCGACCTCCTTGGTGGTCAGCGCGTCATACCCGACCTGGTCGAGCAGCAGCGCGCACTCGTCGAGCATCCGCTCTACCCGTTCCACGCTGCGGCGCTGGGCGGGGCGGCGGCGCAAGGTACTCGTCATGCTCTCCATCCTGGCGTATTACCAGCAAGTACAGTCTTGCTCTTTCGGCCCGGCAATTACATGAGTGATACTCACCTCTTATGAGCACCTTCTTGTGGGGTACGGCTACCGCCGCCTACCAGATCGAGGGCGCCGTCGCGGAAGACGGCCGGGGCACCTCGATCTGGGACACCTTCACCCACGAGCCCGGCCGCGTGCGCGACGGCCACACCGGCGACGTGGCCTGCGACCATTACCACCGCACCGCCGAGGACATCGCGCTCATGTCCGGTCTCGGCGTCAACGCCTACCGCTTCTCCATCTCCTGGCCGAGGGTCCAGCCCGGCGGGCGTACCAATGAGAAGGGCCTGGGCTTCTACGACCGCCTCGTGGACGACCTGCTGGCCGAGGGCATCACGCCGGTGCCCACCCTGTTCCACTGGGATCTGCCGCAGGAGCTCCAGGACGAGGGCGGGTGGATGAATCGCGATATTTCCGGAAAATTCGCGGATTACGCTGCCATCGTGGCCCATCGCCTGGCCGACCGGGTCGGGACCTGGATCACCCTCAACGAGCCCTTCGTTCACATGGCCTTCGGCTACGCACTCGGCGTGCACGCCCCCGGCCAGAGCCTGCTGCTCGACGCCCTGCCCACCGCCCACCACCAGCTCCTGGCCCACGGACTGGCGACCCAGGCGCTGCGCGCGGCCGGCGCCCGCGAGATCCTCATCTCCAACAACTGCACCCCGGTCTGGCCCGCCTCCGACAGCCCCGAGGACCTCGCCGCCGCCGAGGCCTACGACACGCTGCACAACCGGCTGTTCAACGATCCCATCCTCACCGGCGCGTACCCGGACCTGTCGGCCTTCGGCAAGGACGCCCCGCAGGACGGCCTGGACGTGATCTCCACCCCCATCGACGGCCTCGGCGTCAACTACTACAACCCCACCCGCATCGCCGCGCCGCGGCAGGACGCCTTCCCGTTCGACGACGCCGGCATCACCGGCTACCCCACCACCGCCTTCGGCTGGCCCGTCGTCCCCGACGGCCTGCACGAACTGCTGACGGGCCTCAAGCAGCGGTACGGCCAGCGCCTCCCGCCCGTCTACGTCACCGAGAACGGCTGCTCCCAGCCCGACGACGTCTCCCCCGACGGCACCGTGGACGACCCGGAGCGCATCGCCTTCCTCGACGGCCACCTCGCCGCGCTCCAGCGGGCCCGGCGGGACGGCGTGGACGTGCGCGGCTACTTCGTCTGGTCGCTGCTGGACAACTTCGAGTGGGCTGAGGGCTACAACCAGCGCTTCGGGCTGGTCCACGTGGACTTCGAGACGCTGCGCCGTACACCCAAGAGCTCCTACCACTGGCTGAAGGCCTACTTGGGCCACCAGTAGGAGCGCGGCAGCAGGCGGGCGAGGCGCAGCGAGCCGGCCGCGTACCAGCAGATCAGCTCCTTGACCCACGCGCCGGGGCGGCCGGGCAGGATCAGCTCGATCGGCGAGTCGTCGCGGCGGACGGCCTGGATGACGCCGTCGCGGCGGCCGAGGCTGACGCACTGGATCAGGTAGCGGAAGCGGAAGGGGCGGGCCGCGCGGCCACGGGCGCGGGCGTTGACGGCGTCGGCGGCGTGCGCGCCGATCGGCATGCCGACCGCGCACGACATGCGCGAGAGCCCGGCCCTCGGCACGTTCACGGCGGCGGCGTCGCCGACCGCGTAGACGTCGGGGTGGGAGATCGAGCGGAGCGTGGCGTCGACGAGCGTCCTGCCGCGCTCGTCCACCGCCAGCCCGGCCTTGGCGGCAAGTTCCGGCACGGCGAACGAACCCGCCCACACCACGACGTCTGCCTCGATCGGGCCCTGCGCGGTGGTGAGCCCGTCCGGGGTCACCGCCTCGACCCGCGTGTCCGGGTGGACGCTGACGCCCAGCCTGGCCAGCACCTTGGCGACGTGCGCGCGGCCGCGGCCCGACAGCCCGGCGGCCGGGTGGGCGCCGGTGACCAGCTTGACCTGCCATCGCGGGTACGACTCGGCGAGCTCCGTGGCCAGTTCGATCCCGGTCAGCCCGCCGCCCACGACAGCCAGGCGGCCGCCGCCCTCGCGCAGCCGTTCCCCCAGCGCGACCGCGTTCTCGGCGGCGTAGGCGTGCTCGGCCACGCCCGGGACGCTGGCGTCGGTGAAGCTGCCCAGCGCGTAGACGAGCGTGTCGTAGCTGAACTCGCGCCCGTCTTCCAGCGTGAGCGTGCGGGCCTCGGCGTCGATGCCGGTGACCCGGCCGGCGACGGTCCTGATGCCGGTCCCCCGGGTCAGGTCGGCCAGCGGCGTGCTCACCGACGGCCGGCCGGCCGCCCGCTCGTGCAGCCTGATCCGCTCGGTGAAGTTGTCGTCGGCGCTGATCAGGGTGATCCGGTGGCTCCTGTCGAGTCTGAGCGCCGCCGACATGCCCGCGTATCCGGCTCCGATGACCACGATGTCCATGTCCGTCTCCTGTCCTTCGCTTCTTCAGGGGAGACAGGAGTGCTGCGGGAAATGTCTGAGTGAACTACATCACATGGCCCAGCTTGTCCGGATTTCTCACGACATCGACCTCGGTGATCCGTCCGCCGGAGACGGTGAAGGACATGACGGTGTCGACGGTCGCGCCTTCGTTCACGATCACGATGCCCGGCCCGCCGTTGACGTCGCGGAAGTCCGCCGCCATGCCGGTGAACCAGCGTTCGACCAGCCCCATCACGACCCTGGCCACCTTCTCGGCGCCGACGACCGGCACCAGGGCCGCGCCCACCACGCCGCCGCCGTCGGCGCGCCAGACCACGTCCGGGTCGAGCACGGCCACGAGCGCCCGCAGGTCGCCGGTGGTGGCCGCCGCCGCGAAGGCCCGCACCGCCGCCGCCTGCTCGTCACGGTCGAGCGAGCGCCGCGGCGCGTAGTCACGCACGCGCAGCCGACCGCGCGCCGCCAGCTGACGGACCGCGCCGGGACTCCTGCCCAGGATGTCGGCGATCTCCTCGTACGGCATCGCGAACACGTCATGCAGCACCAGCGACGTCCGCTCGGCCGGGCTCAGCCGTTCCTGGACGGCCAGCAGCGCCATGCCCACGGACTCGTCCATCGTCGCCCGGTCCTCCGGGCCCGGCTCCTCGACCACCGGCTCGGGCAGCCACGGCCCGATGTAGGACTCGCGCTTGGCGCGGGCGGAGCCGAGCTGGTCGTAACAGATCCGGCTCACGACGGTGGCCAGGTAGGCCCTCGGGTCGGTGACGGCGGCCTGGTCGGCCTGCCGCCAGCGCAGCCAGGTCTCCTGCACCGCGTCGTCGGCGTCGGCGACGCTGCCCAGCAGCCGGTAGGCCACGGCCCACAGGTGGCTGCGGTGCTCCTCGAAGTCCATCAGAACACGGAGACGTGGACGTGGTCGTAGTGGTTGGCGGTGACGCTGCCCCGGTCGGACATGGGATCCCAGCCGCCGCCCGAGCGGATGTCGTAATAGCGCTGTTTCCAGATGATGTACATCACGCCGAGGCGGGAGCCGTTCTTGATCAGGAACTCGGCCAGGGCGTCGCCCCGGTCGGCGTCGGCGCCGGAGGCGTAGCCGCGCGACATCATGAAGTCGCAGGCCCGGCCCTTTCCGTGCTCGCCGGGGTCGCCGGGGCGCAGGCAGCCCACGCCGTAGGGCATGGGGAAGTTCTGCATGACCTCGATCTTCACGCTGGTCATGCGCTGGGTGAGGCCCGCGCCGCCGGTCGGGGTCTGGAAGCCGTACTTGGCCAGGAGTTTCTCGACGTCGCGCCGCTTGTCGCGCATCTCCTTGATCTTCTTCTCAAGGTCCTTGATCTTGGCGTCCGCCGCCTTCTTGGCGGTGTTGGCGCTCTTGATCAGTTGCTCGATGCGCAGGACCCGGCTGGTGCGCTCGTCGGACATGTACTGCATGTTGGCGGCCTGGCCGAGCAGCATGGCGGGGTCGGCGATGGCCAGGAGCTGGGTCCCGTCGAGCGGCCCGCTCATGTAGGTGCTCTGGGCGATGTTGGCGACCTCGCCGCGCGCCCCGGCGAGCTGGCTCCTGAGCTTGTCGGCGTTCTCGGTGGCCTTCTTGGCCTGGATGCGCGCGTCTTCCAGGAACTCGATCTGGCCCCTGAAGAGCTTGTTGAGCTGTGCGGCCTGCTTCGTCAGCTTGCGCAGCTGCGCTGGGCTGCCGGGATCGGCGGTGGCGGCCTGCGGAAGGGGTGCGGCGAGCAGGCCGACGAGCACGGTGGCTATGGCGGCGAAACGCCTGACTCCCACGCTCGTCCCTCCCCTCCTAGACGTGGTGACTATAGAAGATGATCTTGGTCGTTGCCACCGGAACCGACTAACCCATGCACCATTGGCGAAGTATCTACCACTTTGTGAGGTCGCCCCGAACTTTGGGTCTTGCCGAGGACACCCCGCGGAGCGAAATTGCGAGCGAATCGTCTCTGCGAAGGGGCAGACCGTGTCACGTTCTTTAACGCTCCTCACAGCCGTCTTAATCGGCTTAGGCAGCTCCCTGGTCTCCGTCGAGGCCCAGGCGTCGGTTGTGAATCCACTGCCGCCCAGCGATCGTATCGAGCTCTACCAGCTCGACAGCCCGCTCGGCACCGGCGAGAAACTCAGGGAGGCAGGCTTCGACGTCGTACAACAGCAGGTCAACGGCGGTAAGGAGCACATCGAGCTGACCGCCGACCAGGCGGGGCTCGCGGGACTCACAAAGCTCGGCCACAAGCCGGAGCCCGTGCGCAACCGGCAAGGCCAGACACAGCTGGAGGCGGCCAAAGCCCAGGCCGCCGGCGGCTACACCGTCTGGAAGTCCTACACGGAGCCGGGCGGCATCGCCGACCAGCTCAGATCCATCGCCAACGCCAACAAAGACGTGGTCAAGCTGATGTCCATCGGCAAGACCATCCAGGGCAAGGACATCCTCGCCGCCAAGGTCACCTCACTGGCCCGCATCCTGCCGGACGGCGCCAAGCCCGGGGTCCTCTACTCCTCTACGCAGCACGCCCGCGAGTGGATCTCGACCGAGGTCAACATGCGGCTGCTCAAGCACGTGGTCGCCAACAAGGCGTCGCTGCGCGGCCTGCTGGGCACCACCGAGCTCTGGTTCCTGCCGGTGGCCAACCCCGACGGCTACGACTTCACCTTTACCGAGGGCAACCGTCTCTGGCGTAAGAACCTGCGCGACGTGAACGGCGACGGGACCATCACCCGCGGCGACGGCGTCGACCCGAACCGGAACTTCCCCACGAACTTCCACTACGACGAGGAGGGCTCCTCCTCGATCCCGAGCAGCGACACCTACCGGGGCGCCGGCCCGGCCAGCGAGCCGGAGACCAAGGCCTTCGACGGCCTGATGAAGCGCATCCGGTTCGCCTTCAACGTCAACTACCACTCCTTCGGCCCGCTGCTGCTCTACCCGCTGGGTGTGCAGATCGCGACGGAGACCGCCGACAACCCGATCTACGAGGCGCTGTCGGGCGACGACGCCAACCCGGCGATCCCCGGCTTCGACCCCGACCTCGGCGCGGAGCTGTACATCACCAACGGCGACACCAACGACCGCGCGCACTCCGCGTACGGCACGCTGTCCTGGACCCCCGAGCTGAACGAGGGCTGCGACGGCTGCGGCTTCGTCTTCCCCGATGACGAGGCGCTGGTCCAGGCGGAGTTCGAGAAGAACATCCCCTTCGCACTCGATGTGGCCAAGTCCGCGCGCAACCCGGTCGAACCCGTCAGCCACCTGGGCAACACGACACCGGACTTCGTCCTGGACAGCTTCGAGACCAGCAACGGCCGCGACCAGGTCGTCCAGGTCAACGCCAAGCGCAAGCTGGGTCCGGTCTGGCTGCAGTACCAGGTCAACGGCGGGCGTACCAAGAGCGTGCTGACCGGCGAGTATCGCGGCGGCGAGCGCTACGGCGCGGGCTACAACCGCTACTACCACTGGATGCGCGGCAAGATCACCGGCACCCGGCCGGGCGACACGGTGAAGGTCTGGTTCAGTTCGATCGGCAAGAAGAGCGACTCCTTCACCTACAAGGTCAACAGCGACATCGGGGGCAAGGTTCTCGTCCTGGCCGCCGAGGACGTCACCGGCATCAGCCCCGTCCAGGGCGTCACCGAGGCGAAGTACGCCGACGAGTACGTCAAGTCGCTCGACGAGGCCGGCTACAGCTCCGACGTCTACGACGTGGACAAGGCCGGACGCAAGGCCCCGCACCCGCTCGGCACGCTGAGCCACTACAAGGCGATCGTCTGGGAGACCGGCGACGACATCATCCCGAGAAGCGTCGGCCAGGCCCCCGGCACCACGTCCAAGCTGGGCGTGGACACCGAACTCGCGGTGCGCGACTACCTCAACGAGGGCGGCAAGCTGCTGCACGCCGGCAAGTACCCGTCCTACGCGGCCAACAACAACGGCGCCTACTTCTTCCAGCCCAACCAGCCCACACAGCCCGAGTGCACGACGCCGTCCGACCCGCCGTGCATCCCGATCTTCAACGACTTCCAGCAGTACTGGCTCGGCGCCTACGTCTTCTTCGACGACGCCGGCACCGACCACGGCACCGGCAACCCCTTCGCCCTCCAGGGCAAGGGCGGCAAGTTCGAGGGCTTCAACGGCACACTCGAGCCCACCCACACCAACTCCTACGTGGCCACCTCGGCCATCCTGCCCGCCGCGCAGTTCCCGCTGTTCGCCAGCTCCGCCCAGATCAAGTGGGTACGGCCCGGCGGCCCCTTCGACCCGCACACCGGCGCCTGGGACGTCTACAGCGGCATCGCCGACGTCTCCTGGAAGCGCCTGACCAAGACCATCAACCTGACCGGCAAGAGCAGCGGCGACCTGTCGTTCTGGACGTCCTTCGACACCGAGGCCGCCTGGGACTTCCTGACCGTCGAGGCCCGCACCGCCGGCCAGGACGACTGGACCACCCTGCCCGACGTCAACGGCCACACCACCCAGGACACCGGGGAGAGCTGCAAGACCGAGAACTCCGGCGGCTGGCGCGACATCCACCCCTTCACCCAGCGCTACCAGGGCGTCAACTGCGAGCCCACCGGAACCTCCGGCGCCTGGCACGCCGCCTCGGGCAACTCGGGCGGCTGGCAGCAGTGGAAGATCGACCTGACCCCGTACGCGGGCAAGCAGGTCGAGCTGTCGATCTCCTACATCAGCGACTGGGCCACACAGGGCGCCGGCGTCTTCCTCGACGACTTCACGGTGACCCTGGACGGCGCGAGCGCCGAGCAGACCTCGTTCGAGTCGGACCTGGGCGGCTGGACCGCCGCCGACCCGCCTGCCGGATCGGCGCCGTCCGTCAACAACTGGTTCCGCACCGACCAGCTCTTCGAGGAGGGCGGCGGCATCGTCACCCGTGACACGGTCTACCTCGGATTCGGCGCGGAGAGCCTCACCACCCAGGCCATGCGGACCGACCTGGTGAGGAGGTCCCTGAAGCACCTGATCGGCTAACCACGTAGTAGAGGGCGGCTGCCGAGCGGTCACAACGGGCCCCACCACAAGCCCAGACCCACTCGACAGCCGCCCACCCCTAACCCGCCACCCCTCCCCGCCCCAACCCCTCCAAGCCCCACCCCGCAGCCCCCGCAGCCCCTCCGAGGCCCGCACCTTCCATGCCGTGCCCCTCCCCGGCGGCGGCAGCCCTGGAGCGCGCCTCTGCCCCTTCGCGGAGCCACGTCCGTATCCCCTTCGCCGCGCGCCCTTCCAAGCCACGGCGATGTCCCTCGCGGCGGGCCCTTCCGGGCCACGGCCACATCCCCTCGCGGCGCGCCCTTCCGGGCCACGGACCCGAGGACCGTAGGCTTCCCGAGGCCTCTTCCGTGCTGGCTGTCAGTGACGAGGTACCTTGTGCCCTTGCCGTTCTGGACAGAACATGGTTCGGTTTCCCTGGACACGGCTCTTCGCCAGAGGAAGACTGAACCAAGCAAGCATTCGGTCGGTAGGAGGCTCACGACATGCGCCAGCACGACACGCTGTTCATCGGGGGCGAATGGGTGGCCCCCGCGGGCACCGGTGTGATCGACGTCATCTCCCCGCACACCGAGGAGGTCGTGGGCCGGGTACCCGACGGCACCCCGGCCGACATGGACCGCGCGGTCGCCGCCGCCCGCGAGGCCTTCGACCACGGCCCCTGGCCCCGCATGACCTTCGCGGAACGCGCCGCGGTCATCGGCAGGCTGGCCGACATCTACGCCGCCAAGCAGGGCGAGATGGCCGCGCTCATCACCGAGGAGATGGGCTCGCCGATCACGTTCTCCAACCTGGCCCAGGCACCGCAGCCGCTCGGCATGCTGCAGTTCTACGCCGAGTACGGCAAGACGTTCGAGCAGGAGGAAGAGCGTCCCGGCCTGTTCGGCCCCACCACCGTGCGGCGCGAGCCGGTCGGCGTGGTGGCCGCGATCGTGCCGTGGAACGTCCCGCAGTTCGTCTCGATGACCAAGATCGCACCGGCGCTGCTGGCCGGGTGCACGATCGTGCTCAAGCCCGCGCCGGAGACACCTCTCGACTCCTACCTGTTCGCGGAGATGGTCACCGAGGCCGGCATCCCGGCGGGCGTACTCAACATCGTCCCGGCGGGCCGTGAGGCCGGCGAGCACCTCGTCTCCCACCCGGACGTCGACAAGGTCGCCTTCACCGGCTCCACCGCCGCCGGCCGGCGCATCGCCGCCATCTGCGGCGAGCAGCTCAAGCGGGTCAGCCTCGAACTGGGCGGCAAGTCCGCCGCCATCATCCTCGACGACGCCGACCTGCCCTCCAGCATGGGCATGCTCGCCATCGCCTCGCTCATGAACAACGGCCAGGCCTGCGTGGCCCAGACGCGCATCCTCGCCTCTCGCAACAGGTACGACGAGGTCGTCGAGGCCGTCGCCGCCATGGTCAGCTCCCAGCCCGTGGGCGACCCGGCCGACCCGGCGACCGGCATCGGCCCCCTGGTCGCCAAGCGGCAGCAGGAGCGGGTGGAGGGGTACATCAAGATCGGCATGGACGAGGGCGCCAAGGTCGTCGTCGGCGGACTGTCCCGCCCGATGGACCGCGGCTGGTACGTGGCCCCGACCGTCTTCGCCGGCGCCACCAACGAGATGCGGATCGCCCGCGAGGAGATCTTCGGCCCCGTCCTCGCCGTCATCCCCTACGAGGACGAGGCGGACGCGCTCCGCATCGCCAACGACAGCGACTACGGCCTGTGCGGCACCGTCTGGACCGCCGACACCGACCACGGCATGGACATCGCCCGCCAGGTCCGCACCGGCACCTACGGCGTCAACTGCCTCATGCTGGAGGCCAACGTCCCGTTCGGCGGCTACAAGGCCAGCGGCCTCGGCCGCGAACTCGGCCCCGAGGGCCTGAGCGCCTACCTGGAGTACAAGACCATCGCCCGCCTCGGCTAACCCAAAGCACCAAAACCCGAACCCCCGAAAAGCCGTAAACCGAGACTGGGCGCACCCTCCGCGCCGGACCACCTCGGTGCCGGGAGAACCCCGGAGCCGGGAGAGTCCGGCAGCGGGTGCGTCGGGGGAGCAGGTGGACCCGAAGGCGGGTGACCCCGGAAGCGGGTGGATCGGGGAGCAGGTAAGCCCGGAAGCGGGTGGGCCGGGAGTGAGTGACCCCGGGAGTGGGTGACCCCGGAAGCGGGTGAGCAGGGCAGTGGGTGGACCCCGGGCTGACCTGGGGAAGTGTGGAAGTACGAGAGGGGCCCGCGATCCCGCGGGCCCCCTTCGCACGTCCAGATGGCACCCAGCGCGCCCCCGCAACGCTGGGCGACCGTCTGACTACATGAAGTATGTCCTACGGTCTCCACCCGGGGCGGATTCCTTCCCCAAGGACTTTCTCCCGGCGGTTTTCTTCCATCCGCCCTAGGTAGACGCCTATTACTCAGGAAAGGTTCGAATCAATCCACTTTCCGATCCGGAGAACCAGATCCGGCCTGGCCGCCGACTCGGCGTGGCCGTACCCCGGCTCGATCCACAGCTCCTTCGGCTCCCGAGCGCCGTCATAAAGCTGCCGGGCGTGCTCCAGCGGAAAGAACGTGTCAGCGTCCCCGTGCACGATCAGCAACGGAGTGGGCGAGATCAGGGCGGCGGCCTCGTGCGGCGGCATCGGGACCGGGTCCCAGCGCCCGCGCGCGATCCGGGTCCGCTTGACCACGCGCGCGGCGATCCGGCCGATCGGCTTCTCGATCGCCCAGTGGACCTGGCGCATGGGCTTGGTGTCCCGGTAGTACCACCGCGCGGGACCGCTCACCGCGACGACCGCGTCGATCCCCCCGTGCAACCCCGCATGCCGTACGGCGACCGCCGCCCCCATGGAAAAGCCCACCACGGCGATCTTGCGGTATCCGATGACCCGCGCGTGCCGTACCGCGGCCTCCACGTCGTGGATCTCAAGGTCGCCCACGGTGGTCTCGCCGCCCGAGCGCCCGTGCCCGCGGAAGTCGAAGGACACCACACCGCCGAACTGGCTGAGCACATGCGTGATCCGCCGCGTGTCAGCGCACCGCCACGACCCGGTGAATCCGTGGGCCAGCACGATCCCGGCCTCGACGGCGCCGGAGGCGGATGGCGTGTGGACGCCTTCCAGGCGGATGCCGTCCGAGGTTCTGAGCATGACGGGGAAATTCTTCGCAAGCGGCATGAATCCGAGCTTAGGCACCCAGCTCAGCGGCGCTCATCACCACCCTGATCCTGGAGTCCTGAGCGGCCGCCAGCGCCCGCGGATCGTCGGAGATCATCAGCCGCGCGGAGCTGGTCACCACCCGCTCCCAGAGGCCGTCGCCGTCGGGCGCCAGCGGCGAGACGGCCGCTCCGGCCGCCATCACCGCGTCCGCCGCCACCAGCAGGTCGGATCCGACCGGCAGGCAGATCAGCACCGTGTCGCCCGCCCGCACGCCGCGGCGCCTGAGCAGCGCGGCGGCCGTGGCCAGCCGCTCATCGTGCTGCTCTTCGGTGAGCGTCTGCCCCGTCCCGGGGTCGATCATGACGATCCGCTGGTCCATGCGACCACGGTAGGGACGCCGGGATCAGTGCACATGGGGCGGATTATGCAGATGATTATGCAGAAGGAACACCATGGTCGGCGGCCCACACGGCGATCTGCGCGCGTGAGGTGTAACCGAGTTTGTCCATGATGTTGGCGATGTGCCGGGCCACCGTCGCGGGGCTGATCACCAGTTCCTCGGCGATGGCCTTGTTGGACAGGCCGCGGGTGAGCATGCCGGCGATCTCCTGTTCGCGGGCGGTCAGCAGCGAGCCGCGTACCGGCCCCACCTGGAGCGGGCCCGTGGCCGGTTCCGGCCGGCGCCCCTCCAGCACCTGCGTCGCCACCTCGTACGGCGGCCGCGACCGCCCCCTGGACCACAACGACGTCGTGCGCCCCTCGCCCAGCTTGGCACGGGCGGCCGACAGCAGTTCGTCGACCTTGACCGAGCCGGTCCGCTGGCCCATCGACTCGCGCAGGGTCGCGACCGCTGACGAGGCCAGCACCGCGCTCTCCAGGTCGCCCTCGGCCCGTGCCAGCGTGGCCAGCGAGACGAGGCAACGGTTCATGGCCTGGCGCAGGCCGCACTCGCGGGCCATGGCGAGCGCCTCGGCCAGCCGTTCGCGGGCGGCGGGCAGGTCGCCGAGCTGCGCGCAGACGCGGCCGCTCCTGGCGAGGTTCTGGGCGAGGTCGCCGCGGTTGCCGAGTTCGCGCAGCCAGGAGATGGCCGCGTCGTAGTGCTCGGCGGCCGACTCCAGGTCGCCGCGGGTCTCGGCGGCCAGCCCCAGGTGGGAGGCGGCCATGGCGAGAATCCAGGGATGGCCGTGCGCGTTCGCCACGGCGTAGGCGTCCTCGGCGCCGCGCTGGGCCTCGCGCTGGCGGCCGCGCTGCAGCGAGTAGATGGACGCCTCGATGAGCGCCCCGGCCTCGTTGAACCGGTCGCCGTTCTCCCTGGCCACCGCCAGCGCGCTGTCGATGTGGACGGTCGCCTCGTCGCCCCTGCCCATGCGCAGCAGCGCGCCGCCGGCCACCGTGTGGGCCGTGGCCAGGACGAACGGGTCACCAGCCATGCCGGCCAGGCCCTCGCGGGCGGCGGCCAGGCCGCTGTCGAGGTCGTCGCGGCTCAGCAGCCCGTACGCCAGATAGCCCTTCGCCAGCCCGATCTGCTCCGGCACCACCAGGCTGAGATCCTGCCGCAGCAGCCGCTCGACCCAGCCGACGACCTCGGCGGCGCTGCCGCCCAGCGACAGCAGGCCGCTGCTGCGCATGCACAACCGCAGGCCCATGGTGATGTTGCCGGAGCGCAGCGCCCACTCCAGCGCGGCCCGCTGGTCGGCGAGCCGGTCGCGGCTGCCGGTGTGGGCGGCCAGCCGTTCGCGCCAGGTGACGCCCGGCGTGAGGAACTCGGCGTCGAACGCCCGCTCCTGAAGCTTGCACAGCACCCTCAGGTGCAGGTCGCGCACCATCCGCTCCTCGTCGGAGTCGGCCAGCCGCTCGGCGGCGAACTGGCGGATGGTGTCGAGCAGCCGGAAGCGCCCGCGGTCCTCGTCGCAGATCACCAGGGACTTGTCGACCAGCGCGCCCAGCAGCGTGACCATGCGCGACTCCGACAGCGGCGGCTCGGCGCACACCCGCTCGACCAGGTCGAGGTCGAAGCCGCCGGCCAGCACCGACAGCCGGCGCAGCAGCGTCTTCTCCGCCTCCGACAGCAGGTCGTGGCTCCACTCGACCGCCGCGGCCAGCGTGCGCTGCCGGGCGGGAGCAGTACGGTCCCCGGAGGTGAGCAGCGCGAACCGGTCGTCGATCCGGTCGGCGATCTGGCCGGGGCTCAGCATGCGGGTGCGGGCGGCGGCCAGTTCGAGTGCGAGCGGGAGCCCGTCGAGCGCGCGGCAGAGCCTGGCCACGTCGGGCAGGCTCTCCTCGCCGAGCTGGGTTCCGGCGGCCCGCGCCCGGTTGAGGAAAAGCTGCACCGACTCGGCCGCCGACGGGTCGGAACCGGGCAGGTCGAGCGGCGGCACGTGCCAGATCAGCTCGCCGGGGATGCGCAGCGCCTCCCGGCTCGTGGCCAGCACGCGTACGCCGGGACAGCCGGCCAGCAGCGCCGCGGCCGCGTGCGCGGTGGCCTCGACGAGGTGCTCGCAGTTGTCCAGCAGGACCAGGCAGCTCGACCCGGCCAGGCGGGTGACGACGGCGTCGGTGAGGTCGCGGCCGCGCTCGCTCTCCAGCCCGAACACCTCGGCGATCTCCTGGACCACCAGCTCGGGCCGGGAGATCTTGGCCAGTTCGACCGCCCACACGCCGTCGGCGAAGTCGTCGAGCAGCCGGTGGGCCACGCGTAACGCCAGCCGCGTCTTGCCGATGCCGCCGACTCCGCACAGTGTCACCGCGCGCGTCTCGTCGAACATCGCGCACAGGTCGCCGATGTCGCGCTCACGGCCGACGAACCGGTTGGGCTCGGCCGGCAGGTTGTGCCGCGGGGCATCCGCCATGACTTCACAGTGGCGCACTTGGCGCACTCTGTCACCGTTTTCTCACAGGGCAAGTGAGCTGGTGACCGCCCTGTCGTCGACCACCCGCAGCAGCGGATCGCCCAGCAGCCGCCTGGCCAGCTCGTACGGCGCCACGACCAGCGTGGCCGCGTGTTCGCTGGCCAATACCCGGCAGCCGATCAGCGTCGGCTCGTGCGCCACGACCACGTGCGCGCCGCACATGAGCGCCAGGTCCAGCGTGCGCAGCGCCTTGAACACGTCGGTGACGGCCACCAGCACCACGTCGTCCTTGCCGATGAGCAGCCGCGCGGCGAGCCTGCGCAGGTCGCCGGCGAGCTCCTCGTGGCTCAGCACCCGCCGGCCGTCAAGGGTCAGCGCCGGTCCTGCCAGCGGGCCGAAGTCCACTCTCTCCTCGCCGATCAGTGAGGAGAACCGGTCCGGCCCCTGGCCCGGTTCGAAGGTGAACACCTTCTCCGCCCGCGTCTCGCGCATCCGGTGGACGACGGCCAGCCGCGCGACGCCTCCGGGATTGAGCAGCGCCACCCCGCCCGACCAGGCGACGGCATGCACCGCGCATGGCAGTGCCGCGCCCGGAGGCAGGTCGACCAGCACGTGGTCCCCGTACCTCAAGCCGTGACGGCGCAGCCCGGCCGCCGCGTGAGTGACTCGGCGGACGAGAGTGGCATAGGTCATGACCTCGCCGGTCCGTACGTCGGTGACCGCGGGACGGTCGCCTCCGGCCGGAGCCGCGTTCATGACCAACTCTGTCCAGGTCATGCCGTCAATGTAGGGAGCAACGCCCGCCCCGGCATCATCATGAATGTGCAAGCGGCTATGTATCTCTACGCTTGCGCCATGGACGAGACGGCCGATCGCATCCTCGATGCCGCTTTCGCGCGGATCGTGGAGCACGGCCTGCGCCGGACCACCATGGACGACGTCGCCCGCGCGGCCGGCCTGTCGCGGGTGACCGTCTACCGCCGCTTCTCCCGCAAGGGAGATCTCATCCAGGCGTTGATCATGCGGGAGCTCCATCGGTTCCTGGGGGAGTTCGAGGCGGCGGTGGGGCCGCTGCCGACGCTGGCCGACCAGGTGGCAGAGGGGTTCGCCGTCACCCTTAAGGGGGTGCGGGGGCACGCGCTGCTCGGCAGGCTGCTGGCCGGGGAGCCGGAGACGATCTTGCCGCACCTGACGCTGGAGGCGGGGCCGTACCTTAAGGTGGCCAGGGAACATCTGGCCGGGCATCTGCGCAGCCCGGAATCAGAAGCGGTCGCCGAGGTGTTCATAAGGGTGACCCTGTCGTTCCTGCTCACCCCGGACAGCGTCGTACCCCTGAGCAGCGACGAGGAGGCCAGGGCGTTCGCCGCCCGGCACCTCGTGCCGCTCCTGCCATGAGCGGGATCAACTAGACTTAATAGGCCGCGGTTCGCGCGGTCTGCCTCCACGAACACAGAGCGAGACGTCATCATGCCTTTGAACAGCCGCGACGACCTGCGGAACATCGCGATCATCGCGCACGTCGACCATGGCAAGACCACGCTGGTCGACGCCATGCTCTGGCAGTCCGGGGCCTTCCGCGCCAACCAGGACGTCGACGACCGCGTCATGGACTCCAACGACCTAGAGCGCGAGAAGGGCATCACCATTCTCGCGAAGAACACCGCCGTCAAGCACGGCGACATGACCATCAACATCATCGACACCCCCGGCCACGCCGACTTCGGCGGCGAGGTCGAGCGCGGGTTGTCGATGG
Organism: Nonomuraea endophytica; assembly: GCF_014203235.1. Lineage (GTDB taxonomy): Bacteria > Actinomycetota > Actinomycetes > Streptosporangiales > Streptosporangiaceae > Nonomuraea > Nonomuraea endophytica. The sequence goes on from NZ_JACHIN010000002.1 coordinate 695,362, forward strand.
TCGACGGCGTCGTGCTGCTGGTGGACGCCTCCGAGGGCCCGCTGCCCCAGACGCGCTTCGTGCTGCGCAAGGCGCTGTCGGCGAAGATGCCGGTCATCCTGTGCATCAACAAGGTCGACCGCCCCGACTCCCGCATCGCGGAGGTCGTGGACGAAGTTTACGCACTGTTCATGGACCTCGACGCGACCGACGACCAGATCGACTTCCCGATCGTCTACGCCTCGGCCAAGGCCGGGCGCGCCGCGCTGGCACGGCCCGACGACGGCGGCATGCCCGACTCCGAGGACCTCGAGCCGCTGTTCGACATCATCAAGTCGACCATCCCGGCGCCGACCTACGACCCGAGCGCCCCGCTGCAGGCGCACGTCACCAACCTCGACGCCTCCTCCTACCTGGGCCGGATCGCGCTGTGCCGCATCCACCAGGGCAAGATTCGCAAGGGTCAGCAGGTCGCGTGGTGCCGTACCGATGGCACGATCCAGCGCGTCAAGATCACTGAGCTGCTCATGACCGACGCTCTGGAGCGCAAGCCCGCCGAGGAGGCCGGTCCCGGCGACATCATCGCGATCGCGGGCATCCCCGAGATCATGATCGGTGAGACGCTGGCCGACCCCGAGGACCCGCGCCCGCTGCCGCTCATCACGGTCGACGAGCCGGCCATCTCGATGACCATCGGCACCAACACCTCGCCGCTGGTCGGCAAGGCCAAGGGCTCCAAGGTCACCGCCCGCATGGTCAAGGACCGCCTCGACAAGGAGCTCGTCGGCAACGTCTCGCTGCGCATCCTGCCCACCGAGCGTCCCGACGCGTGGGAGGTCCAGGGCCGTGGCGAGCTGGCGCTGGCCATCCTGGTCGAGCAGATGCGCCGCGAGGGCTACGAGCTGACCGTCGGCAAGCCCCAAGTCGTCACCAAGGAGGTCGACGGCAAGGTGCACGAGCCGGTCGAGCGCCTCACGGTCGACTGCCCCGAGGAATACCTCGGCGCCGTCACCCAGCTCCTCGCCGTCCGCAAGGGCCGCATGGAGCACATGACCAACCACGGCACCGGCTGGATCCGCATGGAGTTCGTGGTCCCGGCGCGCGGCCTGATCGGCTTCCGCACCGAGTTCCTCACCGAGACGCGCGGCACCGGCCTGGTGCACCACGTCTTCGAGGCCTACGAGCCGTGGTTCGGCGAGCTGCGCACCCGCAACAACGGCTCGCTGGTGGCCGACCGCTCCGGTCCGGTGACCGCGTTCGCCATGCTCAACCTCCAGGAGCGCGGCACGCTGTTCGTCGGCCCCACCACCGAGGTGTACGAGGGCATGATCGTCGGCGAGAACTCCCGCTCCGACGACATGGACGTCAACATCACCAAGGAGAAGAAGCTCACCAACATGCGCTCCTCCACGGCCGACGTCACCGAGACGCTGACGCCGCCGCGGGTGCTATCGCTCGAGCAGGCGCTGGAGTTCATCCGGGACGACGAGTGCGTGGAGATCACGCCGGAGACGGTCCGCATCCGCAAGGTCGTGCTGGACGCCTCCACCCGCGCCCGCACGGTCGCGCGGGCCAAGCGCAACAACTGACACAACCACGTCAAAAGGGGTACGGCAGGCGTCTGCCGTACCCCTTTGGCGTGTTATTTCAGCAGCAGCCGCCGCTGCTCCCCCACCGGGGGCCGGGCCCAGGTCACCTCACCGTCGTCGATGAGCCCCTGGACCACCTCCCGCATGGCGTCACCGGCGGCGTGGCGCTCGGCCGCCTTGGCCAGATCGATCATCAGCGTGTTCTCGTCCTCGCCCGGGGCGATCACCGACACGTAGCCGAGTTCGGCGTCGCCGTACCAGCTGCCGAGGTTCTCGGTGACCTCGCGCACGGCGGCGAGGACCTCTGTGGAGGCCGTCCCGCGCAGGTGCAGGACCCCGGGCTGGGCGACCTCGACGCAGACCTTCATGAGCCCCTCCACCGCGCCTTCGGGGTCGCGCAGCGCGTTGTGGCTCAGGGCCGCGAAGCGCGCGGCCAGAACGTAGAGCGAGATCGCCCGCGGCGGGTCCGCGAGCGTCAGAATCCCGTGTTCCCCGTGGATGGTGAGCTTGCCGCCCCCTTCTTCGTAGGCGCGCAGACCGGTCATGAAGGCGGTCTCCGCCTGGGCGCTCAGTTGTAGTTGCCAGCCCCACTTCCGCTCGACCGGGAAGCGGCCGTCGTCTGCCTGTCCCTTCTGCTTGTCGCGGCGAAGTCGCCGGGTGATCCACACGATTTCGCAGTCCCCTCTCTGCTCATCGGGCACAAAGGGGGCAGATTAGCCCGATCTCCCAGCTCGCGGACCGGTGTAATCACACCGTTACCTAGGTCCGTGGAACATCAGCGGTCTCACATGAATCATCCAAGGTGTGGGCTTGATCCGGAGGGTCGTCGCGTACGGGCTCGCCGCCCTTTCGGCTGCGGCGATCATCTGGTGCACCCTCACGGCGATGCCGGTGGATCGGCCGCTGTCACGGGGACAGCCCGACGGGTCGCGTCCGCTGCCCTCCGGCTCGGCCGACGAGCGCAGGGCCACCACCGACGTCACCATCGCCAGGGCCACCGCCGCCGACCTCCGGCAGGTGCCACCGGCGCGCATCGACGAGCGCCGGCATCAGGTCAGGGTGACGATCATCCACACGATCCGGATGGACGAGGACGACCCGCTCGCCGGCTGGATCAGGGGCAGCGTGCCGCCGGACCTGCGGGCGATCACCGACAAGGGCCTCGGTCAGCTCAAGGTGAGCGGTGGCTGGATCGCGCCCACCGTCAGGTATCCGGCCGAGCTCACCACCTCCGGCGGCAAGTCCACCGCCGAGTTCCGGGTGATCGTGCTGCGCCAGGTCGCCAGGAGCGAGGAGCTGACGCTGGAGTTCCAGTCGCCCGGCGTGCAGCCCTCGCTGATCAATCAGCGCACGATCACGCTCTTCCCCACCGAGTGGAGCGTGCTGCGCGCCTCGGGTCTCGAACCGGAGCGCGAAGAGGCCGAACGGCTGCAGTTCACCGTGAACTACCGCGTCACCGTCACCCTCGTGCACGACTCCTACGGCTTCGTCGACCACGAGGAGGACGAGGCCTTCTCCTGGGGCAGCGAGCTGGCGATCGTCACCGCGCTCCTGCTGATCGCCTTCCTGCTGCGCTCGCTCGGCCGGCCCTGGTGGCAGCGGGTCCACAACCGGGAGCTGTTCATCGGCCTCGTGCTGGCCACACCCGTGCTGGCCAGCCCGTTCTACGCCACCGGCCTCCAGGGCATCGCGTACGTGGTGATGTTCGGCCTGCTGCCCGCCATCGCGGTGCGCCACGCCGGCCGCATGGTGCCCACGCCGGCGCCCTGGACCAGCCGCGACGCGCTCGCGGTGACCGCGCTCGGCGTGCTCGTGGCCTTCGCCATGTTCCTGTGGTCGACCCGCCACGTCCAGCTCCACCCGCCCCAGCTGATCACCGGCGTCACCGTCGCCGCGCTGGCCGCCGCGGGCGCCGCGATCGCCTTCAGCGCCGACCTCGGCATCCGTTTCGTGGTGGTACGGCTGGCCGCCGTGGCCGCCGGGATCGCCATCGGCGCCCTGGCGCTGGCCCTGTGGTTCAAGGCGCTGTTCTACGACGTCTACCCGCCCGACAGCGTCCACCTGGTGCTCGGCCTGTTCTGGTCGCTGATCCCGATCGGCGCCGTCGCCGTCGTCACCAGAACCTGGTCGCGCGGCGCCGTCGTGGCCGCGGTGATCCTCAGCCTGCTCATGCAGGGCTGGCCCACCGAATGGCTCGACGACGGCTCCTGGAGCACCCCCGTCGACCACCCCGAGCCCATGCTCGGCACGCTGGAGCTCACCCCGCTGGTCCGCGGCGTGCTCGGGCTGCTGCTGCTCGGCTTCGTCCTGCTGGTCCTGCGGCTGCGCCGCCTCGGCGGCGAACTGGACGCCGTGCACCACCGCGCCGCCGTCGCCAGCGTCACCGTCTGCCTGATGGTGCTCCACCTGTCGCCCAGAGGCACCGGCAGCCTGCCCGACCTCGACGTCGCCGTGCCCCTGCTCTCGGTCACCTCGGTCTTCGCGTGGATCTCCGCGTGGTGGCTGCTCGGGCCCACGCCGGACGGGCTGGACGAGCCGCGTACCGCTGAGGAACACCGCGCGATGGTACGCCGCGCCCTGCACAAGCGGCTCCTGCTCGTCTCCGAGCAGGAGCTCTACCGCGTCGGCCGAGGCAGGATCGGCGCCGGCGAGCTGTCGATGAGCGACTTCGAGCAGCAGCGCGACGAGCTCGAGACCGCCCTGGACGATCACGGCCGCCATCCCGAGACCGCCTTCGCCACCAGCGCCGCCTGCACGCCCTGGCACAACGGCGTACACGCCTTCGTGATCTGCCTGCTGCTCAGCCTGCCGTTCCTCTTCATGTACGGCCTGCCCGCCGGACCCGACCTGGCCAGCTACCTGTTCGACGCCCGCTACCTGCTGACGCTGCCCGCTTTCGGCTTCCTGTTCGGCTACTTCTACCCGCGCATCAGGGGCACGCAGCCGATGACGAAGGTGCTGCACCTGATGGCCGCCGCGCTGGTCACGGAGCTGTCGGCGTACCTGCCCGCCTTCGCCGAGCCGGACGTCTCCGCCTTCGACAAGCTCCAGTTACTGGCGATCGTGGTCGGGCAGGTCGCGCTGGTCTACATCGGGCTCGGGCTCTTCTGGGAGTGGCGGCTCATGCACCTGGCCGGGGAGCCGTGGGGCCGGGTCAGAAACGTCCGCAGCCTGCGCAGCCTGGCCACGCCGCTGGTCGCCGTCCTGATCGCCGTGGTCACCACAGCCGCCACCTCGGCCGCCAGCCAGTCCGTCGACCGGATCCTCCGCGGCGACCAGGTCCAGACCGGCGGCCCATAAAAGCACCGGCGGCTTTTTAGGCGTCGAGCGGCCCCAAGCTTTGAGCGGACCCTAGCTTCGGGCGGCCCCTAGAGCTTCGGATCCGGCCCCGGCCGGTGCAGCACCACATAGGCGTCCTGGCGGAACCGGATCTGGTATCCCGCCGCCACCAGCGCGTCGAGCCGTTCGGACTGCTCCCGCGCGTCCTTGAACGGGAACACCCGCCGTCCCACCTCCACCACCACCCACGGCGCCCACCGCGGCGTACGGTCCAGCAGCAGCACCCGCGCCCGCCCGGTCAGCAGCGGCCCCAGATTGTTGGCCACCTCCACCAGCGCCCCGTCCGGCACCGTGGCCACGGCCCTGGCGGCGGCGAGTTCCCTCGGATCGCGCCGGTACGAGCCGGGATCGCCGAGCTGCGCCAGCGCGAAGAACGGCACGGTGGCCAGCGCGAACACCACGATCCCGGCAACCCAGACCTTCCGCAGCCGCTCGAACCGCCGCACCGCGTCGACCCCGGCCGCGAAGATCACCACGACCAGGAACGCGTTGTAGTGATACTCGGGCACCCACCAGTTGGGGAACGAGCTGGCCAGCATCCGCTCCGCCAGCAACGGCACCGCCATCAGCACCAGCGGCGAACCCAGCGCCGCCAGCACCGAAACCCCCAGCAGGAGCAACAGGGTCACCAGCTTGACCGGCGGCGTCCCCAGCAGCCCGAAGGCCGTGAGCGGATCGGTCACGATCGTCCGCACCGCGCTCGACACCCCGTCGCCCAGGGCCCCATAAGCCCAGTAGTAGTCGGGCCGCCCGCCGAAGGCGGGGATGAGCACCTGCGAGGCCAGCCCCGTGAACGCCACCCCGCTCAGCACGAACCCGCCGCCGAGCACCCGCCATCCGGCCCGCGTCAGCAGCACCAGCCCGAACCCGGCGACCAGCAGCCCCATGTCCTCCTTGACGCACAGCAGCGCGAGCGCGGCCAGCACGACGGCGACCTTGCGCCCGGCCTGCCAGCGTTCGAGCATGACCGCGGTGAGCAGCGGCACGAACGCCGCCTCGTGGAAGTCGAAGGCCACCGCCTCGGCCACCGGCCACGACAGCGTGTAGGCGATCGCCACCGCGTAGGCGGCTCCCGTCCCGAGCGCCCGCCGGGCGAACACCCAGAGCGGCACGGCCGCCGCCGCCAGCAGCGCCGACTGCGCGATCAGCAGCGTCTCCGGCCCGTCATGCAGCCAGTAGAGTGGTGCGAGCAGGGCGAGGATCGGCGACCAGTGGTCACCGAGCACGGAGAAGCCGGCCCCGAAGTCGTTGTGCACACCCTTGACGATGGCGATCGGCAGCCGGAAGTCGGAGTAGGCCCGGACCGCCTGGTCGAAGATCACCAGATCGTAGGTGCCGGCCTTGAGCGAGTGGACCCGTACGAAAGACAGCACCGAGTAGACCACCGCCGCGACCCCGGCGATCCCCCAGATCCCCCACCACTCCCGCCTGGAGGCACCGGGAACGTCGCCACCCACGCTGACGCCCTCCTCGTTTCCCGGCCAATGCCCTGCAACGGTACCGGTGCCAGAACCACGCCCAGGACAGCCGTCACCGGCCCCGCAGCTCACAGCCCTTAACGGCGCGAAGCAGCCCCGGCCCCATGCCTCCGAGGCAGCCCCGGCCCCTTGCCCCCGAGCCAACCTCGAGCCCATAGGCAGAGCAGCTCACAGCCCTTGCCCGCGAGTCAGCCCCGACCCCTTGGCGGCGACGTGGCTCCGAGCCCTTAGCGGCGGCGCAGCTCAGCGTCCTCTAGCGGCGGGGTAGCTCGGAGCCGCGCACGTGGGTGGACAGCCACTCCACCAGCGGCGCGAACTCACGCCAGGCCTCACGGACCCGGGACTCGACCTCCGGCGTGTGGACCCACGGCTCCGGCTCCGCGCGCACACCGGCGTAGATGGAGCGGTGACGCAGCAGGTCGAGGCGCGGATGGTCCTCGGGCACGCCGCGCGGCCGGGTCTTCAGGCGGTCGCCGCGGATCTCGTACCCCTGGGCCTGAAGGTCGGCGACGATCCGGGTCAGGGGCTTGCCGGACAGGTCGGCCGACACGGCCTCGCGGTAGCGGGCGACCTGGTCGGCGGCCTGGGTGTAGATGCCGCCCGCGAGGAACAGCCCGGCGGCGCTGATCTCCACATAGAGGCCGATGCCCGGCTGGGTGTCGATGAAGGCGCCCTGATGGGTCTTGTAGGGCGACTTGTCCTTGGCGAAGCGCACGTCACGATAGGGACGGAACAGCTGGGCGGCCCCGAACTCCGGGCCCAGCGCGTCGGTCAGGGCGAGCATCGGCGCCCTGACCGCGTCGTCGTAGAGGTGCTTGTGGCGGGTGAAGTACGCCTTGGAGTTGTCCGCCTCAAGGCCCTCGAAAAAGATGAACGCCTCGTCGGGGAAGCCGGTGAAACCCATGCGCCCAGGGTGCCAGACCTGACCGACAGTCAGCGGCGGCGGCGGGCCGTACCGAAGATGGATCTGCTGATCTCGCGCCCGAGCGAGCTGGCGGCGGAGCGGGCGAACGACTTGAACACGGACGAACCGAGCACACTCTCCAGCAGCGTCGGCTCCGCCTCGGGCGAAGGCGAGCGCGAGGGCGAGGGTGAAGGCGAGGGCAGCGGGGCCTGGGACGGGGCTGGCGGCGGGGGTACCACTTTCGCGGCCAGGATCTCGTAGGCCGAGTCGCGGTCGATGGCCTGCGCGTACTTGGGACGCAGCGGCGAGGCGGCGATCACGCCCTGCACCACGGCCGCGTCCGCGGGCGCCATGCGCGAGCGCGGCGCCCGCATCCGGGTCCAGGCCACCGGCGTCGGGATGCCCTTCTCCGACAGCACGGTCACGACCGCCTCGCCGATCCCGAGCTGCGTGAGCACCTCCTCCAGGTCGTAGGAGGAGTTGGGGAAGGTGGACACGGTCGCCTTCAACGCCTTGGCGTCCTGCGGGGTGAAGGCCCGCAGCGCGTGCTGGACCCGGGCGCCGAGCTGCGCGAGCACGTCGGCCGGCACGTCCTTGGGCGTCTGGGTGACGAAGAACACGCCGATCCCCTTGGAGCGGATCAGCCGCACGGTCTGCGTGATCGAGCGCAGGAACGCCTTGGACGCGTCGCTGAACAGCAGGTGCGCCTCGTCGAAGAAGAAGACCAGCCGCGGCTTGTCCGGATCGCCCACCTCGGGCATCTCGCTGAACAGGTCGGCGAGCAGCCACATCAGGAAGGTCGAGAACATCGCCGGACGATCCTGTACGGCCGGCAGCTCCAGGATCGACACCATCCCGCGCCCGTCCGGCATCACCCGCAGCAGGTCGGCGGTGTCGAACTCGGGCTCGCCGAAGAACTGGTCGGCCCCTTCGGCGGCGAAGTTCACCAGCGCCCGCAGGATCACCCCCGCGGTCTGCTTGGACAGCCCGCCCACGCCCTTGAGCGCGTCGGGGTTGTCGAGCAGGTATTGGATGACCGCGCGCAGGTCCTTGAGGTCGAGCAGCGGCAGCCCCGCCTGGTCGGCGAAGTGGAAGATGAGCCCGAGCGAGGACTCCTGGGTGTCGTTGAGCCCGAGCACCTTCGACAGCAGCGTGGGCCCGAAGGCGGTCATGGTGGCGCGCAGCGGGATGCCGTCGCCGATGCCGCCGAGCGCGTAGAACTCGGTGGGGCAGGCCTGCGGCGACCAGATCTGGCCGATGCCGGCGGTGCGTCGCATGAGCTTGTCGGACGGGTCGCCGGGCTGGGCCATGCCGGACAGGTCGCCCTTGATGTCGGCCAGGAACACCGGCACGCCGGCGGCCGACAGCTGCTCGGCGATGACCTGCAGCGTCTTGGTCTTGCCGGTGCCGGTGGCGCCGGCGACCAGGCCGTGGCGGTTGAGCATGCGCAGCGGCAGGCGTATCTGGGCGTCGGGGCGGCCCTCGCCGTCCACGACCAGGGCGCCGAGGTCGATGGTGGGCTCGTCGAAGGTGTAGCCCCTGATGATGTCGTCGATCATCGTTCGGTGTACTTCCTGCCTGGTGCCGGCGGCTTGCCGTACAGCTCGGACACGGTGACGAACGCGTAGCCCTTGTTCGCGAACACGTCGAGGATCTTGGGCATGGCGTCGACCGTGGTGCGGTGGATGTCGTGCATGAGGATGATCGATCCGGGTTTCGCCTGTACGGCGCGCCTGGCCACGATCGAGGCGCTGCGGTCGCGCCAGTCGAGCGTGTCGACGTTCCAGAGGATCTGGGCCAGTCCCTCGCGCCGGGTGGCGGCGGCCACGGAGGCGTCGGTCGACCCGTACGGCGGCCGCATGAGCGTCATCCGCACCCCGGTCTCCCGTTCGACCACGTCCTGGGTGTGCTTGAGCTGATAGCGCAGCCCGGTCTCCGACAGCGTGGTGAGCTGCTCGTGGCTCCAGGAGTGGTTGCCGAGCTCGTGCCCGTCGTCGACCATGTGGCGCAGGTTGCCGTGCCTGTCGGCGGCGACCATCTGGCCGACGACGAAGAAGGTCGCCTTGGCCGCGTGCCTGCGCAGCATGCCGAGCAGCCGGGCGGTGTGGTCGCCGGGCCCGTCGTCGAAGGTCAGTGCGACGCACTTGGCCTTCTTGCAGTCGATCCGGTTTTTGCCCGGCCAGTCGAGCTGCATGGCGGTCAGCTGCCTGGCCAGGACGCCCGGGTCGACGGGGTCAGGGTCCGGCGGTCGCATCGGCAGCGCCGACGCGACCCCGGCCATCGGTTGCACATCTGCGCACCCTGCCGTCAGCAACAGCGCCAACGGCCACCCCCACCAGCGCATATTCCCCCCGGAATCGCGTCGGGGGCGCTACGGGTAGTCGCCGGCCGAGTCCCCCCGTAATTCCTTGGCCAGCTCATCCCACCAGGCTGGGACATCGGCCTGTAGCTCCGCATAGCGACGCGCCACTCTTATGGCACATCCAACCGGATCCGTACCCAAATGCCGACGTTTCACCGCTCCTTCCTGCCAACGGTAAAAACCATCTCTGAATCGCACGACCAAGCCGATCCACACCGACAGGATCGCGTCATCGCCGACTTCGTATGCCGTGGTCACACCGAGACTTTGTAGTTCCCCACGGAGCTTCTCGGTGGCCGCACGGGCCTCACTCACGCATACCTCCAGTTGACCGAGTGCATGCACCTTGGGGATGCCCCTGCGATGACCCCACTCACCCCGGAGTAATCATGGAACTCCGAGCCGTCATCCGGAAGGTGTTCGCCGTTATTGGTCGTGAACGACCCTCGGCTCGGCCACTACCATGATCATTCTGACCTCTTCCGTGCCCTCGTTGGCATAGCGGTGGGGTCGGTCGGCGGTGAACAGGGCGGCGGCGTCGGTGCCCACGCGGTAACTCCTGCCATACACGGTGAGGGTCAGCTCGCCCCGCAGGACGGTGATCATCTCACGGGTGCCGGGCGGGTGGGCGTCGCCGTCGTGGTGCTCGCCGGGGGCCAGCCGCCAGTCCCACAGCTCCAGGATCAGCGGCTCGTCGGCGCCGACCAGCAGCATGGCGCGCGAGGCGCCCATCTCGAAGTTGACCACGTCGGACTTGTCGATGATGCGCACGACCGGGACGTCGGCCACCTCGACCAGCCGCGCCACGGTGACGCCGAGCGCGGAGGCGATCCGGGTGAGCGTGGAGACGCTGGGATTGGTCCTGGCCTGTTCGACCTGGACCAGCATGCCTCTGCTCACACCCGAGCGGGCGGCCAGCGCGTCGAGCGTCAGGCCACGGTGGGCCCGCTGCGCCCGCACGTTGTTGGCGATGGCCGCGGTGATCGTCTCCGCATCTTCCATGCAGTGCAGTCTAGTGAACAAAATGTGTAGTCTGTCGCACTCCGTGTACTGTACTAATAGTTCAACCGAGTGAACTGGAGTGTGCGACGTGACTGCGGTGATCCTCGCGACCGTCTGCGCGGTGGTCTACGGCACGGCCGACTTCTGCGGCGGCCTGGCCACGCGACGATCGCGCGTGCTGTCGGTCGTGGCGCTCTCCCAGGTCGCCGGCCTGGTCCTCATCCTCGCCCTGCTCCCGCTGCTGCCCGGACTGTTCGACCAGCGGGCGCTGTGGTGGGGCATGGGCGCGGGCGTCGCGGGCGCGGCCGGGCTGGTGCTGTTCTACCGCGCGCTGGCCACCGGGACGATGTCGGTGGTCGCGCCGACCACGGCGGTCACCTCAGCCACTCTGCCGGTGGTGTTCGGCCTGGTGACGGGCGAGCGGCCGGCGCCGCAGGCGCTGATCGGCATCGTCCTGGCGCTGGCCGCGGTGATGCTGGTCAGCCAGGACCCGACCGCGAGCAGGCGCGGCTCGCTCGGATCGGTGCTGATCGCCCTGGCCGCCGGCGCGGGCTTCGGCGGCTTCTTCATCCTGCTCGACCTGTCCCCCGACGGCACCGGGCTGTGGCCGCTGGTCGGCGCCAGAATCTCCTCGGTGTCGCTGGTCGTGCTGCTGGCGGTCGTCGCCCGGCGCTCGCTCAGGCCCACCGCCGGCTCGCTGCGCATCATCGCGCTGGCCGGTCTGCTCGACATGGCGGCCAACGTGTTGTTCCTGCTGGCCAAGCAGGAGGGCATGCTCAGCCTGGTCGCCGTGCTGGTCTCGCTCTACCCGGCCAGCACGCTCCTGCTGGCCAGGTACGTGCTGGGCGAGCGGCTGCACACCATCCAGGTGGCCGGTGTCGCCTGCGCTCTCAGTGCGGTCGCGCTCATAGCCGTTGCGTAGCCCACCGGCCGCTTGCTACGTTTCGGCCGTGCACCCTGCGCGGGCACAGACCAATCACGAGTCGCTACGGCACATAGGGATGCCCTACGACTCCGATGAGGGCTTCCTCGGCCTCGTCGTGCCCCGCGTGCGCGCCGCGCTCCACGAGGGCCGCCGGGTGCTCGCGGTCACCTGCTCGCGCAAGCTGCAGCTCCTGGCCGACGCCCTGGGCCGCGACGCCGGCCGGATCGACAGCAGGATCGCCGCCTCCTGGTACGCGCATCCGCAGCGGACGCTGGCCGCGTACCACGAGTACGCCAGAGACCTCCCGACGCTGATCGTCGGCGAGCCCTGCTGGCAGGGCAGGACCGAGCGGGAGATCCGCGAGTGGATCCGCTACGAGTCGGTGCTCAACGCGGCGCTCGGCGCCGCGCCCGCGATCGTCGTCTGCCTCTACGACGTGCGCACCGCGCCGGCCGCCGCACTCGACTACCGCGCCGTCACCCATCCATTCCTGGCCGGTGTGTACGGCGAAGCCGTCAGCGAGGCCTTCGTCGAGCCCCACGACCTGATCCTGGACGGCGACCGCCGCCCGCTCCCGGACCCGACGGGCCAGGTCACCTCGGTCGGGTTCACCGCCCACGAGCTCAAGCGCTTCAGGCAGGCCGTGGCCGACTACGCCAAGGCGGCGGGGATGGAGCGCAACCTGGTCGCCTCGCTGGTGCTGAGCGTCTCGGAGATCGCGGCCAACTGCGTCGAGCACGGCGCGGGCCACGGAATGATCAGGATGTGGGTGACGGGCAGGGAGCTGGTCTGCGAGATCGCCGACCCGGGCGGCGTCCTGGACGACCCGTTACCCGGCTATATACCACCGGAGCCCGAATCCCCTCGGGGATACGGGCTCTGGATCAGTCGTCAGCTCTGCGATCTGGTGGAGATGCGGGACGATGCCGGAACGCTCCGGGTCCGCCTCCACATGGGCCTAGGCGGCCCGCTGGGCGGGTAGGCGCACGGCGCCTTCCTCGACCGCGTACTCCTCGAGCATGCTGCGCAGCTGCTTGCGGCCGCGGTGCAGCCGGGACATCACGGTGCCGATGGGGGTGCCCATCCGGTCGGCGATCTCCTTGTAGGCGAAGCCCTCGACGTCGGCCAGGTAGACGGCGACGCGGAAGTCTTCGGGCAGTGCGCGCAGCGCGTTCATCACGCTGCTGTCGGGCAGGCGCTCCAGGGCCTCGGTCTCGGCGGACTTGAGGCCAGTGGAGCTGTGCGACTCGGCCGCGTGCAGCTGCCAGTCCTCGACCTCCTCGGCGGCCGAGAGCTTGGGCGAGCGCTGCTTCTTGCGGTAGTCGTTGATGAAGTTGTTGGTGAGGATGCGGTGCAGCCACGCCTTGAGGTTGGTGCCCTCGCGGAACTGGTGGTAGGACGTGTACGCCTTCGCCACGGTCTCCTGGACGAGGTCCTCCGCGTCGGCGGTGTTGCGCGTGAGGCGCATCGCGGAGGCGAACAGCTGCGAGGTCACGGGCACGACGTCGCGCTCGAACCAATCCTGACGCTGCTCTTCGGTCATCGTGATCAAATCATTCCCCCTTGCTATCCCCCGTCTCGGCACGAGCCGCCAGACAGCAGCTCCATGCTCGCAAAACCCCCGTAAGGGCTGCGTTAACCGGTTCTGCCTGGTCAGGGAGGTGAACAGTCCCACTGCTCGCGGCGTGCGTAGTCACGTCCACGGCCGGACTAGTCTCATTATCGTAACACTATCCACCCATTTCCGCAGATAAAGTGGCCAGTGTCACATGAGATAGCGTATGGACCATGGACTTCGTCGACCGCCACGACTCCGGCGCCCGGCACTGGGTGGCCGAGGCCGTCCGGACGGTCGAAGCCGATACCAATCGCAGCAGTGACACCCATCTCCACGTCTTTCCGCTGCCCGCCCGCTGGGGCGTAAACCTTTATATGAAAGACGAGTCGGTGCACCCTACAGGTTCACTGAAACACCGGCTCGCTCGCTCTTTGTTCCTCTACGGCCTCGCCAACGGCTGGATCGGCCCCGGGACCACCATCGTGGAGGCCTCCAGCGGCTCCACCGCGGTCAGCGAGGCCTACTTCGCCCGGCTGGTCGGCCTGCCGTTCATCGCCGTGATGCCGGCGACCACCTCCCCGGAGAAGATCGCCCTCATCGAGTTCTACGGCGGCAAGTGCCACCTGGTCGACCAGCCGTCGGCGATCTACGAGGAGTCGCGCCGGCTGGCCGCCGAGACCGGCGGCCACTTCATGGACCAGTTCACCTACGCCGAGCGGGCCACCGACTGGCGCGGCAACAACAACATCGCCGAGTCGATCTTCGGCCAGCTCGCCCTGGAGCCGCATCCCGAGCCCACCTGGATCGTGGTCGGCGCGGGCACCGGCGGCACCTCGGCCACGATCGGCCGCTACATCCGCTACCGCCGCCACCACACCCGCCTGGCCGTCGCCGACCCCGAGGGCTCGGCCTTCTACCCGGCCTGGGCCGAGCGCGACTGGACGACCACCGCGAGCGGCTCGCGCATCGAGGGCATCGGCCGGCCGAGGGTGGAGCCGTCGTTCCAGCCGGACGTGATCGACCGCATGATCCACGTGCCCGACGCCCGCTCGGTCGCCGGGATGCGGTGGGTCCAGGAGGTCACCGGCCGTCCGGTCGGCGCCTCCACCGGCACCAACATCGCCGCCTGCGTCGATCTCATCAAGGAGATGCGCGCCGAGGGCGACCAGGGCAGCGTGGTGACGCTGATCTGCGACGGCGCCGAGCGCTACGCCGGCACCTACGGCGACGACGCCTGGCTGGAGGCCCAGGGCCTGGACATCCAGCCGCATCTGTCCGACCTGCGGGCCTTCCTCGGCGCCTAGACGCCCTTGGCCGGGTCCACGGAGAAGAACTTCGCCAGGTCGTCCAGGATCGCGTGCGCGCCCTGGATGCCGACGGCGCTCATCCACGTGAGGTCGGCGACCTCGTGCTTGGCGCCCTTGAGCTTGTCCCACAGCGGGTTGGTGACGAACTTCTGCTTCGGCGCGTCGGCCGTCGGGTCGGCGTAGGTGGAGACGAAGATGTGGTCGGCGTCCAGCTCGGCGATGCGCTCCTGGCTGATCGGGACCATGATCTGGTTCGGGTCCTTCGGCTGCTCGGCGGGGCGCGGGAAGCCCACGTCCTTCAGCACGACGCCGGAGTAGGAGTTCTCGACGTAGAGCCGGGCCGTGGGCTCGCCGGCGAAGCGGACCACGGCGACGGTGGGCAGCTTGCCCTCCTTCTCCTTGATCCCCGCGCCGATCTTGCCCGCCCGCTCCTCGAACTTCTTGAGCGTCTCCTCCGCCAGCGTCTCCTTGCCCAGGGCCTGGCCCATGAGGACGAGGTTCTGCTTCCAGATCGCGCCGGTGGTCTCGCTGAAGACGGTCGGGGCGATCTTGGCGAGCTTGTCGTACAGGTCCTTGTGCCGGACCTTCGCCGAGACGATCAGGTCGGGCTTCAGCGCCATGATCTTCTCAAGGCTGGGCTGCTCAAGCGTGCCGACCGAGGTGGCCTCCTTGCCGTACTCGGCCGCCACCGCGCCCAGGTACTCGGGCAGCTTGTCGTCGATCGACCGATAGCTCGTGTAGCCGACGACCGGCGTCTGCAACGTGAGCACCGCGTCGACGAAGCTCTGGTCGAGCGCGACCACCCGCTTCGGCTGCGCCGGGATCTTCGTCTCGCCCATGGCGTGCTTGATGACGCGGAAAGGCGCGCTCTCGGCGGCCTTGGGGGCCGCGGCCTGGCCGCCACACGCCGCCAGTCCCATCGCGAGTACGGCTACCGCGACCGCACGGAACGCTTTCATGATGTCCCTCTCCGAATAAGGCAACCCTAAATTAGGTTAGCCCTGCCTAAGCTGGCATACTTCACCAGGATCGGGCAAATGAGTAGGAGGAAGGCATGGTGGCAACCACCGCCGTGAAGCTTCCTCAGCTCCGTCACCGCCGCCTGACCTGGCTGATCGGGCTCACGGGGGTACTCGTGCTCGCGATCGTCCTGAGCATTACCATCGGCGCCAAAGCGGTGCCGCTCACCGACGCCTGGCACGCGCTGACCTCGCCCACCGGCACCGAGAGCGACATCATCATCCGCTCGCTGCGCCTGCCCCGCACCGCGCTCGGCATCCTGGCCGGGATCGCGCTCGGCGTCGCCGGCGCGCTCATGCAGGGCCACACCCGCAACCCGCTCGCCGACCCCGGCCTGCTCGGCGTCACCCAGGGCGCCGCCTTCGCCATGGTCGCCTCGATCATCTTCCTCGGCACCACCAGCCTGCTCGGCTTCATCTGGTTCGGCCTGGCCGGCGCGCTCGTCGCCAGCGTCGGCGTCTTCGCCCTCGGCATGGTCGGCGGGCGCGGCGGCCCCACCCCGGTCACGCTGGCCCTGGCCGGCACCGCCGTCAGCGCCTTCCTCTACGCGCTCACCTCGGCGATGGTCCTGCTCGACGAGCAGGCCATGGACGTCTTCCGCTTCTGGCAGTCCGGCTCCATCGCCGC
This sequence comes from Nonomuraea endophytica, assembly GCF_014203235.1. Taxonomy (GTDB): domain Bacteria; phylum Actinomycetota; class Actinomycetes; order Streptosporangiales; family Streptosporangiaceae; genus Nonomuraea; species Nonomuraea endophytica. The sequence goes on from NZ_JACHIN010000002.1 coordinate 711,452, forward strand.
CCGGGGCACCGAGGTGATCTGGCAGGTGCTGCCGTTCATCGCGGCCGGGCTGCTCCTGGCCCTGCTCAACGCCTCCGGCCTCAACGCCCTGTCACTCGGCGAGGACGTGGCCCGCAACCTCGGCCAGAACATCGCCCTCACCCGGGCCGTCGGCGTCGCCTCGGTCACGCTGCTGACCGGCGCCGCCGTCGCCGCGTGCGGCTCGCTGTCGTTCATCGGCCTGATCGTGCCGCACCTGGCCCGCCGCGTGTCGGGGACCGACCATCGGTGGCTGCTGCCGTACTCCGGGCTGATCGGCGCCGCGCTCCTGCTGCTCGGCGACGTGATCGGCCGGGTCGTGGCGCCGCCCGGCGAGCTTGAGGTCGGCGTGGTGCTCGCGCTGCTCGGCGCGCCCTTCTTCGTGGCGCTGGTCCGCCGCAGGAAGCCGGTGCGGCTGTGACCTCCTACGCGCTCAGAATCGCCGGCCTGTCCTGGCAGGTACGGCTGCGCGGCCTCGCCGTCACCTTCGGCGGCCTGGTCCTGCTGGTGCTGCTGATGGCGCTGAACATGCGCATCGGCGACCTGCCCATGACCGTGGGAGAGGTGTTCACGGACACCTTCGACGCCTCCAGCCCCGCCCACTTCGTCATCATGGAACTGCGCCTGCCCAGAGCCCTGACCGGCGCGCTGGTCGGCGCCGCGCTGGCCCTCTCCGGCGCGATCATCCAGTCGATCGCCCGCAACCCGCTGGCCAGCCCCGAGATCCTCGGCGTCACCACCGGCGCCTCGGTCACCGTGGTCGCCGGAGTGGTGGTCAGCGGCGGCGTTCACGGCGGGGTCAGCGGCCTGCTGTCCAGCGTGGGCATGCCGGCGCTCGCCCTGCTGGGCGGCCTGCTCGGCGCCGTGATCGTCTACGGCCTGGCCTGGCGGCGCGGCCTCGACGGCTACCGTCTCGTCCTGGTCGGCATCGGCGTGGCCGCGGTCTTCACCAACGTCAAGTACTGGCTGATGACCGTCGGCGACGTCAACGACACCGCCCAGGCGATGGTGTGGATCAGCGGCTCGCTCCACGGCCGCGGCTGGGAGCACGTGATCCCGGTCGCGCTGGCGCTGGCGGTGCTGATCCCGCTGACCCTGCTCGGCACCCGCTCGCTCAACGCCCTGCGCTTCTCCGACGACACCGTCACCGCGCTCGGCGTCCGCATGAACCTGTCCAGAGCCCTGATGATCCTGGCCGCGGTGCTGCTGGCGGCCGTGGCCACCGCCTCGGCCGGCCCCGTCGCCTTCGTCGCGCTGGCCTCCCCGCAGATCGCGCTGCGGCTGATCCGCTCGGCCCAGCCGCCGCTGCTGTCGTCGGCGATCGTCGGCGCCGTGCTCACCGCCGGCGCCGACCTGCTCGCCCGCACCGCCTTCTCCCCCATCGAGCTGCCGGTCGGTGTCGTCACGGCCGTGCTCGGCGCACCGTATCTGATCTACCTTCTGACCCGCATCCGTAAGGGGCGCACATGAGACTGCAGGCCGTAGACGTCAAACTTGGTTACGGCGACCGCGTCATCGTGGACGGGCTCGACCTCGGCGTCGAGGCCGGAACCGTGACCACGATCATCGGTCCCAACGGTTGCGGCAAGTCCACGCTGCTGCGCGCCCTCGGCCGCCTGCTCAAGCCGTCGGGCGGCGAGGTCCTGCTGGACGGCAAGAAGATCTCCACGATCGCCACCAAGGAGGTGGCGCGGATCCTCACCGTGCTGCCCCAATCCCCCTCGGCCCCCGAAGGGCTCACCGTCGCCGACCTCGTGGCCAGAGGACGGCACCCGCACCAGACCTGGTACCGCCAGTGGTCGTCCGACGACGAGAAGGCCGTGGGCGTCGCACTGAACATGACCGGCCTCTCCGACCTCGCCGAGCGGCCGCTGGACGAGCTGTCCGGCGGGCAGCGGCAGCGCGCGTGGATCTCCATGGCGCTGGCCCAGGGCACCGACCTGCTGTTGCTCGACGAGCCGACGACCTTCCTCGACCTGGCCCATCAGGTGGAGGTGCTGGAGCTGGTGCGCGATCTGCACGCGCAGGCGGGCCGTACCATCGTGATGGTCCTGCACGACCTCAACCTGGCCGCCCGCTACGCCGACCGGCTGGTGGCGATGCGCGACGGCAGCGTGGTGGCGGCGGGCACGCCGCACGAGGTGCTGACCGAAGACCTCATCCGAGAGGTCTTCGACCTGGACTCCAAGGTCATCACCGACCCCGTGGCCGGCACCCCGCTGGTCGTCCCCATCGGCTCACACCGCTAGCGGGCCTCGCGCGAGGCGCGTCATGGTCAGCACGACGCTCGCTAGCGGGCCAGCTCGCGGCGAACGTCCGGGTCGTCCGGATCCAGCCGGGCCGCCCGCTCCAGATCAGCCCGCGCCTCCCGCTCCCGTCCCGCCGCGCGCAGCGCCAGCGCCCGGTTGAACAGCAGCTCCGCCCGCTCCTCCAGCTCCAGCGCGCGGGTCAGGTCGGCGACCGCCGCCTCGGGCGCGCCCTCCTCGAACGACAGCCCGCCGCGCCCCGCCCACGCCGCCACCAGCCCGCCGTCCAGCGCCAGCGCGCCGTCGTAGGCCGCCCTGGCCGCCGCCCGCCGGCCCGCCGCCTGCTCGACCTGCCCCAGCACACACAGCAGGTACGGCTCCCGCGGCGTCAGCCGCAACCCCGCCTCCACGTCGGCCCGCGCCCCGGCCTGATCACCCAGGGCGGCTCGCAGCCCGGCCCGGTTGACGTAGCCGGGCGCGAAGCCCGGATCGAGTTCCAGCGCGTAGTCGAGATCGGCCTGCGCTCCGGCCAGGTCACCGCGCGTGTAGCGGACCTCGGCGCGGTTGTAGTACGGCTCGGGGAAGGGCGGGCTGACCCGCATCGCGCTCTCGTAGTCGGCGACCGCCTCATCGAGACGCCCCAGCTTGTGGAGGAGCGTCCCGCGATCGAGGTAGTAGTCGGGGTAGCCGGGGTCGGCGGCGATCGCGGCGGCGTAGTCGGCCAGCGCCTCCCCGGTGCGGCCCAGGACGCCGAGGAGCTGGCCGCGGTTGGCCCGCAGCACCAGCCGGTGGATCGGGTGCCGGTCCGGCGGCAGGTCCCGGTCGGCCAGCTCGATGGCCTGCTCGACCAGGGTCAGGGCGGCGGTCAGGCGGCCGCGCCGTACCTCGACCAGGGCCTTGGCGTTGAGGTCGAAGCCGAGGTGGAAGGCGCGCTCACGGCGGTCGGGCAGCAGCGAGGCGATGGTAATCGCCTCGTTGATCCAGGCCAGCGCCTCCTCGGGGTCGCGCCGGACGGGATCGTGGTGGCGGACGAACAACATCGCGATCGAGCAGGCCACGGTGGCGCGGTGGCCGGGCTCGGTGGCGGCGCGCCTGGCCCGCTCGTACAGCTCGCGGGCGGCGGGCTCGCGGCCGATCGCCTCCAGCGCGGCGGTGGTGCGGTGCAGCAGCGTCCACCAGCGCTCGGGGTCGTCGTCGTGGGTGAGCCGCTCCAGCTCGGCCAGCCCGGCCTCGGCCATGGCGTGGTGGAAGCCCTCGTCGCGGAAGCGGTCGTAGTCGGTGGAAAACGGCCCGTCGCCGGGCCGGCCCTCCGCCTCGGTGATCACCAGCTCGGGTACGCGCCGCCGCAGCACCTCGACCAGCTGGACGTCGGTCGGATCGGCCGCGGCCAGGTTCGCCACGGCGACGGCCAGCGGCCCGGTCCTGGCCAGGTGGTCACGGACGAACTCGGCCAGCCCGTTGGCGATTCGCAGCGTACGCCCCGCGCCCGGAATCAGGATGCGCTGCTCGCGCGGCAGGCCGTCGGCCAGCGACCCCCGGCTGCGCGGCACCCGCGCCGCGAGGTGCGGCGCGGCGGCCCTGATCTCGATGTCGTGGGCGGCCACCAGGTCGGGCCCGTACGCGAGCGCCGCGGGCACGAGGGCGTCAAGGAGCGCAGCGCCGAACGTGTAGGGGCCGTGGGGACGCCGGTCCACGTCGAAGGTCGGAAGGTTCACCAGGTCCTTTTCCAAGCCGAAGGGCGGCCCGCGTCTCCCCCAGAGAAGGAGACGGACCGCCCCTTTGAGATCAGTTCTTGTGCCGCGGCGCGTCGACGCCTGCAGGCTTGACTGTTCCCGGCTTGTGGACCACGACCTTTTTCATTCTTGCCCTTCCACTCCGCACACACCTCATGACGCGAACGTTCCGAATCCGTCCGCGATCTCTGGGTGACCGACTCATGTGAACACACGCCCGAGTCGGAGATCAAGACCTGCGGGGTAAGGGTCATTACCCACCAAATAAGGAGACGCTCCACGGAACCCCATGGAGCGTCCGAAAACCCACCAAAAGCCTCAGTCGTCACCCAAGATCGCGTCGACGAAGACCTCCGGATCGAACGGCGCCAGGTCGTCCGACCCCTCGCCCAGACCCACCAGCTTCACCGGAACTCCCAGCTCACGCTGCACCGAGATCACGATGCCGCCCTTGGCCGTGCCGTCGAGCTTGGTCAGCGCGATGCCCGTGATGTTGACCACCTCGGCGAACACCTGGGCCTGGCGCATGCCGTTCTGGCCGGTCGTGGCGTCGAGCACGAGCAGGACCTCGTCGACCGTGGCCTTCTTCTCGATGACGCGCTTGACCTTGCCCAGCTCGTCCATGAGGCCGGTCTTGGTGTGCAGGCGGCCGGCGGTGTCGACGATCACGACGTCCGCCTTCTCCGCCATGCCCTTGGCCGTCGCGTCGAACGCGACCGACGCCGGGTCGCCGCCCTCCGGGCCGCGCACCACCTCGGCGCCCACCCGGTCGCCCCAGGTCTGCAACTGGTCGGCGGCGGCGGCGCGGAAGGTGTCGGCGGCGCCGAGCACGACCTTCTTGCCGTCACCCACCAGCGAACGGGCCAGCTTGCCCGTCGTGGTGGTCTTGCCGGTGCCGTTGACGCCGACCACGAGCACCACCGCGGGCCGTTCGCCGTGCTTGGCGACGTGCAGCGTGCGGTCGAGGTCGGGGTTGACCTGCGCCAGCAACTGCTCGCGCAACAGACCGCGCACCTCCTGCGGCGTCCGGCTGCCGAGCACCTTGACCTTGGTCTTCAGCTCCTCGACCATCATCTGCGTCGGCGCGACGCCGACGTCGGCGGTGATCAGGCTCTCCTCGATCTCGTCCCACACCTCGTCGTCGAGACGGTCGCGGGACAGCAGCTCCAGCAGGCCGCGGCCGAACGCGCTCTGCGAGCGGGCCAGCCGCGAACGCAGCCGCACCATCCGGCCGGCCGACGGCGGCGGCACCTCGACCTCGGGCGCCGCGGGCTTGACCTCGACCGGAGGAGCCGGCGGCGGAAGCGTGGTGGTGGCGCCCTCGGACTCCTCACCACCCCCGGCGGGCCGCTTCTCCGTGTCTTCCGGAAGCGGGATCGTCGCCGGTGGCTCGACCGGCGGCGCGCCCTTGCCACCCGGCCTGAACAGCAGGAAGAGGCCGCCGGCCGCCAGCAGGGCGACGACGACCACGATCACGATGATGCCCAGGTAACCATCCACAACAAGTCAGTTTTCCAGATCAGCCCGCATGCTCGCGCCCGGGGCGCGTGCTCGTCAGGCCGGTTCGCGCTCCCGCAGGCGCTGGCTGACGACCTGGGTGACGCCGTCACCACGCATGGATACGCCGTACAGAGCGTCGGCGATCTCCATCGTGCGCTTGTTGTGGGTGATGACGATCAGCTGCGAACTCTGCCGCAACTCCTCGAAAAGCGTCAGCAGCCGCTGCGTGTTGGTGTCGTCGAGCGCCGCCTCGACCTCGTCCATCACATAGAACGGCGACGGCCGTGCCTTGAAGATGGAGATCAGGAACGCCACCGCCGTCAGCGACCGCTCACCGCCCGACAGCAGCGACAGCCGCTTGACCTTCTTGCCCGGCGGCCTGGCCTCGACCTCGATGCCGGTCGTCAGCATGTCGGCGGGGTCGGTGAGCACGAGCCGCCCGTCGCCGCCCGGGAACACCCGGGTGAAGATCTGCTCGAACTCGCGGGCGACGTCCTCGTAGGCGGAGGAGAACATCGCCTCGACCCGGTTGTCGACCTCCTGGACGACGGTCATCAGCTCCCGCCTGGTCTTCTTGAGGTCTTCGAGCTGGCTGTTGAGGAAGGCGTGGCGCTCCTCCAGCGCCGCGAACTCCTCCAGCGCCAGCGGGTTGACCTTGCCGAGCTGGTTCATCTGCTTCTCGGCGATCCGGGCGCGCTTCTCCTGCTCCTCCCGGACGTACGGCACGGGCGGATCTCCGGGGACCGGGGCGGCCGGGCCGTACTCGGAGATCAGCGACTCGGCCTCCACGCCGAACTCGTCGAGCGCCCGCTGCTCCATCTGCTCCAGCCGGAGCCGCTGCTCGGTGCGGGCCATCTCGCTGCCGTGCACCCGGTTGACCAGCTTGTCGAGCTCCTGCGACAGCTCGCGCACGCGCACGCGTACCTGCTTCAGCTCGGCGTCGATCGCCACCCTGGCCAGGTCCGCCTCGTCGCGCTCGCGCGAGGCCAGCTCGATCGAGCCGGCCAGCGCCCCGAGCACCCGCTTGGCGCCCTTGGCCACGGCCTCGGCCACGACGGCCTGCGCGCGCCGCCTGGCCCGCTGCGCGGCGGCCTGGGCGCGCTCCTGACGCTCGCGTTCGGCGGCCCGCAGCAGGCCGTCGGCCCTGCCCTCGATGCCCTTGACCCGCTCCTCCGCGGTGCGGACCTGCAGGCGGGTCTCCATCTCGCGCTGCCTGGCGAGGTTGGTGGCCTCGGCCAGTTCGTCGCGGGTGTCGGTGGTGGGCTCGGACTCCAGCTCGCTGGCGTATTCGGCCTCGGCCAGCCGGATCTCCAGCTCGGCCACCTCTTCGAGCGCCTCGGCCCGCGCCTCCTCGGCGGTGGCCACGCTCTTGGCCAGGCGGGCGGCCTCGGCGGCGGCTGCCTGGGCGGCCGCCTCCAGCTGGGCCAGGCGCTTGGCGGCTGCGGCGTTGCGCTGGTCGGCCTCGCGCTGCCTGCCCCTGACCTGGTCGAGCGTGCCCTGGGCGGCGCTGAGGCCGGACTGGGCGGTGCTGACGGCGGTCTGGGCCTCGGTGACGCGGGCCTGCGCGGCTTCGAGCCCGGCCTGGGCCTCGTGCTCGGCCTCGACGGCCGCCTCGAAGCCCGCGGCGCTGTGCTCGGCGGTGATCTGGGCGGCGTCGAGGTCGGCGGTGGCCTGGTCGAGGGCGGAGCGCATCTGCAGGACGGACGAACCGCCCACCGCGCCGCCGTCCGCCAGGTGGACGCCCACCAGGTCGCCCTGCCTGGTCACGGCCCTGAGCTCGGGCCGCCGCTCCACCAGCTCCTTCGCCCCGGCCAGGTCGTCGACCACGACGATGCCGGTCAGCACGTGGTCGACCGCGGCTCTGAGGTGGTCGGGAACGGTCACCAGATCGGCGGCCCAGACACCCCGCGCGTCGAGGGCGGGCCGGGACCCGGCGCGGCCCTCGCCCGCGATCAGGATGGTCGCGTGACCGCCCTCTCCGGCGCGCAGGAGCTCGAAGGCCTCCACCGCCGTGTCGAGCGACTTCACCGCGATCGCCTCGGCCACCGGGCCCAGGACGGCGGCGACGGCCAGCTCGGCGCCCGGCGCGACGGCCAGCTCGGTGGCCAGCGGGCCCAGGACTCCGGCCAGGTCGGCCTCCAGCAGCGCGGCGCCGCCGTCGGCGCCCTTGCTCAGGCCGAGTTCGAGTGCTTCGCGCCGGGCCTGGAGGCTCGCCACCGCGCGCTGGGCCTGCTGGTCGGCGGTGCGGGCGGTGCCCACGGCGGATTTGGCCGCCTGCAGTGCCGCGCGCGGGGCGTCCAGCCCCGACCTGGACTCCTCCACGGCGGCGCGGGCCTCGTCGGCGACCGCCTTGGCCTCCTCGACCAGCGCCTGAGCGGTGTCCAGCTCCTCGGCGAGCGCAGGGTCGACGGCGGGCTCGGCGCGCTGCTGCTCCTCGAGCTCCATCCGGCCGACACGCTCACGCTCGGCGGCGTCGAAGACGCCCTGCGCCAGGCGGCCGATCTCCTCGTCGGCTGCGCGGGCGCGGCTGCGCGCCGAGTCGACCTTGCCGCGCAGCCTGGCCAGGCCCTCGCGGCGGTCGGCCTGGGCGCGGGCGGCCATGGACAGGCGCTGCTCCTCGCGGCTCAGCTCCGCCTCGGCCTCGGCCCGGCGCTGGACGGCCTCCTCCAGCAGCTCCCGGGCGTGCTCCAGCTCGGCGTTGAGAATGAGCTCCTGCTCGCGGGCCTCGGCGGCCTCGCGTTCGAGCTCCTCGGGGTCGCGGCCGCGCCGTTCGATGGCGGCGGCGTCGACCGCGTGGCGGTGGCGTTCCGCGGCGAGCTGCTCCAGCCCCGAGGTGCGCTCGCGCAGGGACGACAGCCGGAAGAAGGTCTCCTGCGCGGCCGACAGCCTCGGCTGGGCCTGCGCCTCGGCCGCCTCCAGGGCGGCCTCACGCTCCTGGCCCTGCGCCAGCTCAGTCTCCACGTGAGTACGGCGGGCCTGGATGGCAGCCTCGTCGGCCGCCTCGCGGCGCAGCGTGTCGCGCAGGATGCCGACGTCGTCGGCCAGCAGCCGCAGCCGGGCGTCACGCAGGTCGGCCTGGATGACGGCGGCCTTCCGGGCGATCTCGGCCTGGCGGCCCAGCGGCTTGAGCTGGCGGCGCAACTCGGTGGCGAGGTCCTGGACGCGGGTGAGGTTGGCCTGCATCGCGTCGAGCTTGCGCAGCGCCTTTTCCTTGCGCTTGCGGTGCTTGAGCACGCCCGCGGCCTCTTCGATGAAGGCCCGGCGGTCCTCGGGACCCGCGTGGAGCACGGCGTCGAGCTGGCCCTGGCCGACGATGACGTGCATCTCCCTGCCGATGCCCGAGTCGGACAGCAGCTCCTGGATGTCGAGCAGGCGGCACGTGTCACCGTTGATGGCGTACTCGGACTGGCCGCTTCTGAACATCAGGCGGCTGATCGTCACCTCGGTGTAGTCGATCGGCAGCGCGCCGTCGGAGTTGTCGATCGTCAGCGTGACCTCGGCCCGGCCGAGGGGCGGCCGGCTGGAGGTGCCGGCGAAGATCACGTCCTCCATCTTGCCGCCGCGCAGCGACTTGGCGCTGTGCTCGCCCATGACCCAGGCGAGGGCGTCGACGACGTTGGACTTGCCGGAGCCGTTGGGCCCGACGACACAGGTGATCCCCGGTTCGAAACGCAGTGCGGTGGCCGAGGCGAAAGACTTGAATCCACGCAGGGTGAGGGTCTTCAGGTACACCCGATGACCCCCTCCCGTCGACTGCGTTCCGGAAAGCCTACTGGTCTCTGCCCTAGGGCTCGTGCTAAGAACCAGTCTGCGATACGGCAAGCCGGGTGAGGGCGGTTATCCGCGCGTGTCTGGACACTCGCGGACCACCAACGTAAACATCATGAGAAATGTGGACAAATAGCAAGGGACGCCTCTCCGAGACGTCCCTAGATGTAGCGCTCCGATCACTCAGGTGAGTGCCGGCTCGCGCTCCTGCAAACGGCCCCGTGCCTCGTCACGGGTCTGCGCCGCAAGAGCGTCATTCTGGGCCTGGAGCCGGATGAGTTCTGCCTCCAGATCCCGAATACGCTGTTGCAGGCGGCGCATCTCCGAGACCATCCGAGGGTCAGGACCGCCGACGTGGCCGAGTAGAGCCTTCGCCATGGTTAAGGGTCCTCCACGCTGAGTGACCAGACTGGTTCGCGCACTTCTATTCCGCGGGAGGGGTGCGCGTGGTACCTAACAAGAGTCGCACCGGCAGTGTGGGCGGTCAAGTCGAACGCACCGCAGAGACGCACCGATGGGCACTCCCGACATACAACTATACCCTATTTGGGGGGTTTAGCGAAACGGTCTACCTCTCCATAAACCCAACCAAACTACCTCGGGGTTCGCTCCACCGTTCCACTACTCCCGTCACCTTGCCCGGCGTGTCGCAACCTCGGAGCAGCTCAAGCAGCTTGACGCAGGACTCCCTGGACCCCTCCGCCACGACCTCCACGCGGCCGTCGTCCATGTTGCGCGCCCACCCGGCCAGCCCCAGCTCAAGCGCACGCGCACGGGTCCACCAGCGGAAGCCGACACCCTGGACACGGCCCCTTACCCAGGCCGTCAACCGCGTGTCATCGCCCATTCATCCGGTCACTCTCTGTAGATTTACTGCCACTTCTCCGACATTTCGGTCGGCGGCCACCTCAGCGAAAGCGGTCATCGCGGCCGTGCGCCGCGTACGCTGCCACACCAGGCCGAGCACCGAGTCCGGCAGGCCCGTGACCGGCACGAACGCGACGTCGTCCCGCCCCAGGTAGGCCGCCGTCGGGGTGCAGAACAACATGCTCCCGCGGTTCAGCGCCACCTCGGTCAGGCCCTCCTGGCTCGTGGAAACCGTCCCGGCCGACGGGATGGGCAGGCCGCCGGGCGTCGTCAGCGGGGCCGTCAGCTCCCTCCAGCAGCGCGGCGCCGGGCCCTCCAGCCCGACCAGCGGCACTTCCGCCAGCTCCTCGGCGTCGATGGACACGCGTCCGGCCAGCGGATGCGCCGGCGACAGGGCCAGCTTCATTGGCACCCGGTTCAGCGCGACGCTCGTCTCCAGATCGGGCTCGGCGACCGGAAGCAGGGTGAATGTGAGATCCACCACACCTTCGCGCACCTTGCCGAACGGGTTGGACAGCGGGACCTCGACCAGTTCGACCGCGCACTCGGGGAAACGGTGCTCGAAGGCGCGTACCGCCCCGGTGACGACCTCGCCCGGCGTGCTGAGGAATCCGACCCGCAGCACGCCGTACACGCTCCTGGCGGCCGATCTGGCGCGGTTCACCGCGCCGTGCAGCCCCTCGAAGGCGGGGCGCACGTCGGCGAGGAAGCGCTCGCCCAGCGGGGTCAGCCGGACCCGGCGGCTCGTGCGCTCGAAGAGCCGGGCGCCGATCGAGTCCTCCAGCGCGCGGACGATCTGGCTGACCCGGCCCGGGGACAGGTACAGCCGCTCGGCTGCCTTGGCGAAGTGGAGCTCCTCGCTCACCACGACGAACGTCTCCAGCTGTCTGAACTCCATGGCACCCCTTAGTCCAGCTAAACCAAGGATTCGATCTTCGGCATTGTTCCCGGGGGCGCTCGTTCACAGGCTTGGACCATGACGACGATTGACACATCCCGGGCCTATTGGTCCGCCATCATCGCCACGGCGGTCGGCATTTTCATCGTGGTGACCAGCGAGATGATGCCCATCGGGCTGCTGACGCCGATCAGCGGCGCGATGGGAGTTTCCACCGGCGTCGCCGGGCTGACCATGTCGGCGCCCGGCCTGGTCGCCGCGGTGGCCGCGCCGCTGCTGGCCATGAGCGTGCGCGGGCTCGACCGGCGGCTGCTGCTTGCCGGGCTCATGGCGTTGCTGGTGGTGTCGAACCTGGTGGCGGCGCTCTCGCCCAGCTTCACGGTGATGATGGCGGCCCGGGTGGTGACCGGCGTGAGCATCGGCGGCTACTGGGCCTTCGCCGCGAGCCTCGCCGTACGGCTCGTGCCGCCGGGCTCCGTGGGCCGGGCCACCGCCATGATCGCGGGTGGCGTCTCCGTGGCCTCCGTGCTCGGCGTTCCCACGGGCACGCTGATCGCCTCCATGGCCGACTGGCGCTGGGCGTTCGGGGTGATGGCGCTGCTCGCCCTGGCCGTCACCGTCGCGCTCCTGACCCTGCTGCCGCCGCTGCCCGCCGAGGGCACGGTCAGCCTGGGCGGCGTCTGGCGCGACCCCGGCATGCGGGCCGTGCTGATCGTCATCGGCGTGGTGGTGGTCGGCCACTTCGGCGCGTACACCTATGTGCGGCCCTTCCTGGAGCAGAGCGGCGCCGACATCAGCCTCACCCTCCTCGCCTACGGCCTGGCCGGCGTCGCCGGCAACTTCGCGGCGGGCGCGCTCGCCGCCAAGCGGCCCAAGCAGGTGATCATCACGCTGGCCCTGCTCATCGCCGTGGCCACCGCCGCGCTGCCCCTGACCAGCGATCCGCTCCTGCTGGTCGTGCTGTGGGGCGCGGCCTACGGCGGCGTCTCCGTCACCAGCCAGCTCTGGATGATCAAGGCGGGCGGCGGCGAGTCCGGCATGGCCTGGGTGTCGTCGATGTTCAACGCCACCATCGCCGCCGGCGCGCTGGTCGGCGGGCGGATCGTGGACAGCGTGTCGCTGCCGGCCGTGCTGTGGTTCGCGGCGGTGATGGCCGTGCTCAGCGCGGCTTTCGCTGGCACGTCGGGCAGGAGTAGGACGAGCGGTTCATGAACGGGTCGCGCCTGATCGGGGTGCCGCACCGCGAGCAGGGCAGGTCGCGCCTGCCGTAGGCCTCAAGGGAACGCTCGAAGTAGCCGCTCTCGCCGTTGACGTTGACGTAGAGGCTGTCGAAGGACGTGCCGCCCTGCGCCAGAGCGGAGCTCATGACCGCGCGCACCCCGGCCAGCAGCTCGGTGACCTTGGGCCTCGTGAGGGTCCTGGTCGAGCGGGCCCAGTGAAGCTTGGCCAGCCACAGCGCCTCGTCGGCGTAGATGTTGCCGACGCCGCTGATCAGCGACTGGTCGAGCAGTGCCCGTTTGACCTCGGTGTTCTTCGCCTTCAGCTTGCGGGCGAAGACCTCGTCGGCGAAGGAGTCCTCGAACGGGTCGGGCGCGATGTGCGCGATCGGCTCGGGGACTCCGCCGGCCATCGGCGTCACCATGACGTGGCCGAACGTGCGCTGGTCGACGAAGCGCAGGTCGGGGCCGCCGTCGGCGAAGCGCAGCCGTACGCGCAGATGCTTCTCCAGCGGCGAGTCCGGCCGCGCCACGAGCAGCTGGCCGCTCATCCCCAGGTGGGCCATGAGCGCGTCGTCGGGGCCGAGCGGCAGCCACAGGTACTTGCCGCGGCGCTCGGCCGAGACGATCGTGCGGCCCTTCAGCCGCGAGGCGAACTCGTCGGCCCCGTGCAGGTGCCGCCGGATGGCGCGAGGATGCAGCACCTCGGCCTCGGCGATCTCCCGCCCGGTGACCCATTCCGCGAGGCCGCGGCGGACGACCTCAACCTCGGGCAGTTCGGGCATCTCTAGCCGGCCGGCTGGCTCTCGCGCTGCTCACGACGCGCCCTGATGCGGGTCCAGGCCGCCTCGGCCGCCTGCTGCTCGGCCTCCTTCTTGCTGCGGCCGGTGCCCGAGCCGTAGGACTCGCCGCCCACGCGCACCACCGCGGTGAACGACTTGGCGTGGTCGGGGCCGCTCTCCTCGACGTGGTACTCGGGCACGCCGAGTGCCTCCGAGGCGGTCAGCTCCTGCAGCGAGGTCTTCCAGTCGAGGCCGGCGCCCAGCGAGGCGGAGCGCACGATCAGCGGATCGAACAGCACGTGCACGACGCGGAAGGCCTCTTCCAGGCCCTTGTCCACGTAGATCGCGCCGATCAGCGCCTCCAGCGTGTCGGCCAGGATGGACGACTTGTCGCGCCCGCCGGTGCCCTCCTCGCCCCTGCCGAGGCGGAGGAAGCGGCCCAGGCCCAGGGACCTGGCCACATCGGCCAGCGCGCGCATGTTGACCACCGCGGCCCGCAGCTTGGCCAGCTGGCCCTCGGGCAGATCGGGGTGGTTGCGGTAGAGCGTATCGGTGACGACCAGGCCCAGCACCGAGTCGCCCAGGAACTCCAGGCGCTCGTTGGTGGGCAGGCCGCCGTTCTCGTACGCGTAGGAGCGGTGCGTCAGCGCCCGCTCAAGGATGTCGGAAGCGAGTCGCGTCGAAAGGACTCGTTCCAGTTCGTCTCTGGCGACCTCCACGGCCACCGGCTTAGGACCTGCGCCCACGTGTTTCCTCCTCGGACACCTTCACATGGCGCGATGGCTGTGGAAGATGCCCGAAAACGTGGTGGGCGTCGGGGATGGTGTCCCGGCGTCCACCACGGCCGCGGGCGAACCGCCACCGCACGCATCTCAGACGTTAACGCCGACCGGGGCACAATTGCACCCGGTCGGCATCACGTCAACTCTGCGAATCAGGCAGACGGCTCGACGACCTGACGGCGGTTGTACGTGCCGCAGCTCGGGCAGGCGATGTGCGGCTGCTTCGGCGAACGGCACTGCGGGCAGCTCACCAGCGCGACAGCAGTCGTCTTCCACTGGGAGCGACGGGCGCGGGTGTTGCTCCGCGACATCTTTCGCTTCGGGACGGCCACGTCACTTCTCCTGATCGTTATCGTTCTCGGTAACCAGACCTTGCAACGACGCCCAGCGGGCGTCGATCTTCTCGTGCCGGTGGTCCGGGCCGGCGTCAGCCAGCCTGGCCCCGCACTCCACGCAGAGCCCCGGGCAGTCGTCACCGCACATGGGGCTCAACGGCAGTGCGAGCACCGCCGCGTCGCGGAACGTCGGCTCGAGGTCGAGCAGCTCACCGTCGAGCAGCGAATCCTCCTCCGAGGCGTCCTCGTCGGTGTAGAAGAACAGCTCCTGCAGCGGCACCTCGATGCCCGATGAGATCGGGTCGAGGCAGCGGGCGCATTCCCCGGCCAGCGGGGCCCGCGCCGTGCCACTGACGAGCACGCCTTCCATCACTGCTTCGAACCGGAGTTCGAGCTCGACTTCGGCATCCTTGGGGACACCGATCATGTCGACGCCGAGATCCGCCGGTGCCGGGAGCGAGAGCCGGCGCTCCAGCATCGTGCCCGGTCGCTTGCCCAGGTCGTGGGTAGAGATCACCCATGGGGAGCGGGGGTCGAGGTGCTGAGTCATCCTTGCTCTCGCTAGGCATGGCGAAACGATCGCCGTCGTACAAGGCCGAATAGAAAGAATACCAGGCCCTGGTCAGCCCCTGAGCCGCTCGATGAGCAGCTTGTGCACCAGATCCGGGACCAGGCCGGATACGTCCCCGCCGTAGCGGGCGATCTCCTTGACCCTGCTGGACGAGAGGAAAGAGTACTCGGGGTTGGTCGGCATGAACAGCGTCTCGACCCCGGACAGGCGATAGTTGAGCTGCGCCATCTGCAGCTCGTAGTCGAAGTCGCTGACCACCCGGATGCCCTTGACGATCGCTGGGATGTCGTTCTCCTTGCAGAAGTCGACCAGCAGGCCGTGGAACTTCCGCACCTTGACGTTCGGATACTCCTTGGTCACGGTCTGCAGGACCTCGATCCGCTCGTCGACCGTGAACAGGCTGCTCTTCTCGAGGTTGATGAGCACCGCGACGGTCACCTCGTCGTAGAGCCGGGCGGACCGGCCGATGATGTCGAGATGACCGTTGGTGATGGGGTCGAACGACCCCGGGCAGACAACGCGCCGCAAGATGCCCTCCCAGGCTTACGGGTCCCTGGCGGCGCGACCGTACCAAACGGACGCTTCGCCATAACGACGGACCCTCTCCTCAACGTAGCCTTCCGGCCATACCAGGGCATTTCCCCTGGTCTCGCGTTCAACCGCGATCAGGGCGTCCTCCGCCAGCCATCCGTTGTCCCTGAGCCGCGCCAGCACGTCCAGAACCTCGTCATCGCCCACCACATAGGGCGGATCCGCGAACACCACGTCATAAGGCTCATCCGCCGGCTTGGCCAGCACCCGCTCCACCCGGTCGTGCACCACCTGAGCGCCGTCCAGCCCCAGCGCCGCGACGTTCGCCCTGATCGTCCGGACCGCCTTCGCGTCCGCCTCGACCAGCAGCGCGTGCACGGCCCCACGCGACAGAGCCTCCAGCCCGACCGCCCCGGAACCCGCGAACAGATCCATCACCCGCGCCCCGTCCAGCCAGTGAAGTGAACCGAGGGTAGAGAAGATCCCTTCCCTTGCCCTGTCGCTGGTAGGTCGCGTCCCGCGCCCCGGCGGAACCGCCAGCCGACGCCCACCCGCGCTCCCCGCGATGATCCGAGTCATGAGGGCCATTGTTCACCATGTCACCGCAGGTCAAGAGTGGACAAGTGTCGGCCTCGACTGCGCAAGGGTCGTTCCCTTGGGGCGGGCGGGCCCGCATGATGATGACTGCGGCCTTCGAGGTGACCCAAATGGAGGCCGACCGGCGTGATCGTGAGCCCTTCCGCACGCCGGATCCCTCGGCACCTGACCCGAGGGTGGGCCCAGCCGGGGACGGCATTCGGGGGGAGGCCGTCCCCGCCGCTGGGCCTATGTTTGTTCTCTTCGTTTTCTGTCAGGTCTCTTCTTTCTTCAGCGCCATCACGCCGCTCCAGCGCCTTTCGGCCGCGCGCCCGCTCGCCTTCACGCCCGCTTTCACGCCTTCACGCCTTCACGCCTTCACGCCTTCACGCCTTCACGCCTTCACGCCTTCACGCCTTCACGCCTTTTCGCCCTTTCGCCGTTACGGCAAGCCTGGCTACCGCCACCCGCCGACGCGGGTTTCCGCCGATCGTGGGGATCGCTTCTCACGTCGCACGGGGTCCCCGCCGCAACGGCGATCCGTGAACCGGCCACCGTGCCCCACCCCGGCCGCCTGCCAAGGCGCCGAGCCCCGCCGCACAACACCCCACCGCCCGGCGCCCCCCAAAAACCTCGGTGGTGTCCCGGAACCTCGGTGGTGTCCCGGCCGCACGCCCGCACAGGCCCCTAGCTTCGGTACCACCCCGCGCGATCCCAGAGCTACCGCCGGAAGGGCGCCACACGGGCTCCTCTGGCCGTGCTGGCGGTTGGATGCCCTTCTGGGTGTGATGGTGCCTGTCCGGCTTTCCTGGTGCTGTGTGTGCCCTTCTGGTCTGCCGCACGGCACCACGGTGCTCGGGCGGTCTGGGTGGCGCTCGGTGGGTGGGGTTAGGTCTTTTCTAGGTAGGTGGCTTTTTCGTCGGCCAGGAGGCGGGCTATTTCGGCTCGTAGGCCCTCGTGGGAGGTTAGGGCGGGGTCCTTTTCCAGGAAGGCGGCTGCTTCGGCTCGGGCGGTTTCTATGACGTCTTCGTCGCGTAGTAGCTGCAGCATCTTCAGGGATGAGCGCTTGCCCGACTGGGCCGCGCCCAGGACGTCGCCTTCGCGGCGTTGTTCCAGGTCGACGCGGGACAGTTCGAAGCCGTCCAGAGTTGAGGCGACCGCGTCCAGGCGGGCCCTGGCCGGGGTGCCCTCGGGGAATTCGGAGACCAGGAGGCACAGGCCCGGCAGGCCGCCTCTGCCGACCCGGCCGCGGAGCTGGTGGAGCTGGGAGACGCCGAACCGGTCGGCGTCCATGATGATCATGGCGGAGGAGTTGGGCACGTCCACGCCCACTTCGATGACCGTGGTGGCGACCAGGACGTCCACCTCGCCTCGGGTGAAGGCGCGCATGACCGCGTCCTTCTCCTCCGGCGGCAGCTTGCCGTGCAGCACCTCCAGGCGCAGGCCGTGCAGTGGGCCCTCGGCCAGCATCTCGGCGACTTCCAGCACTGCCAGTGGCGGGCGGCGTTCCTCTTCGGACGACGCCACCGATGCCAGGTCGCCCTCGTCGCCCTCCAGGTCGCCGATGCGCGGGCAGACGATATAGGCCTGGCGGCCCAGGCCGACCTCCTCCCGCACGCGCTGCCACGTGCGTTCCAGGAAGTGGGGCTTCTCGGCGGCCGGCACCACGTGGGTGGTGATGGGGGCGCGGCCCGAGGGGAGCTGCGACAGCGTGGAGACCTCCAGGTCGCCGAAGACGGTCATGGCGACCGTGCGCGGGATCGGGGTGGCGGTCATCACCAGGACGTGGGGCCTGCCGCCGCCGGCCTTCTCGCGCAGGGCGTCGCGTTGCTCGACGCCGAAGCGGTGCTGCTCGTCGACGACGACCAGGCCCAGGTCGGCGAACTGCACGTGCTCCTGGAGCAGGGCGTGCGTGCCGACGACGACGCCGGCCGTACCGGAAGCGGCGTCGAGAAGGGCCGCGCGGCGGGCGGCGGCGCCCATGGAGCCCGTGAGCAGGGTCACCGCGGTGCCGCCGAACATGCCGCCGGCGGCGAGGTCGCCGAGCATCGCGGTGATGGAGCGGTGGTGTTGCTGGGCCAGCACTTCGGTGGGGGCGAGCAGGACGGCCTGGCCGCCCGCGTCGACGACCTGGAGCATCGCGCGCAGCGCCACCACCGTCTTGCCCGCGCCGACCTCGCCCTGGAGCAGGCGGTGCATCGGGTGGGGCAGGGCGAGGTCGGCGGCGATCTCCTCGCCGACCGCGGCCTGGCCCTCGGTCAGGGCGAACGGCAGGCGGGCGTCGAAGTCGTCGAGCATGCCGCCGGAGCCGCGCGGACGCGGCTTGGCCGGCCACGCGGTCGCGGCCTGCCTGCGCTGCAGCAGCACGGCCTGGAGCACGAACGCCTCGTCGAACTTCAGCCGGTCGCGCGCCCTGTGCACCTCGCCGAAGTCCTTCGGCCGGTGGATGGCCACCAGCGCGTCGCCGAGGTCGGCCAGGCCGTGGCGGGCGCGCAGGTCGGCGGGCAGCGGGTCGTCGAGCGGGCCGAGCGTGTCGAGCACGATGCCGATCGCGCGCCTGATCGCCCAGGGGGTGAGGTCCTTGCCCGCCGGGTAGATGGGCACCGGCGCGGTGGAGAACTCCTCGGCGCTGGTCTCGCTCTCGTCGAACAGCTCGAACTCGGGGTGCGTCAGCTGCCAGCGCGGAGTGGCGCGGGAGCCGAACGCGCCGACCTTTCCGGCGAACATGCCGCGTCTGCCCGGCTTCAGGCGGGACTCGGCCACGTGGGAGCCCTTGCCGAAGAACGACAGGTAGATCTTCTTGCCGGTGCCGTCGACGACCTCGACCTCCAGCCAGGTGCCGCCGCGGTTGCGCATGGGCTTGCGCATGGCGCGGGTGACCTCGCCGACCACGGTGACGTGCTCGTCGACCTCCAGCATGTCGAGCGAGGTCAGCTCGCCGCGCTCGGCGTAGCGGCGCGGGTAGTGGCGCAGCAGGTCGCCGACCGTCTCCAGGCCGAGCACGCTGTGCAGCAGCTTGGCGGTCTTCGGGTCGAGCGCCTTGGCCAGCGGCTCGTCGAATCGGCTTCTTCTGCCTCCTTCGTCGGAGGAGGAGGAAGCCATGGCGCTGTGTTCGCTCACGGTCATATGTTCTACCGCGTGTGACCGACAGGAATCATTCCACGCCGATGAGCAGCGGGTAGCCGCCCTGGCCGCCCTCGTAGACGACCAGGTCGGCGTCGGGGCGGGTACGGGAGAGGTGGTGCTCGACGTGCGGCGCGAGCCGTACCGGAGCGTCCTTGCCCGTGACGAGGGTCACGAGCTCGCCGCCGCCCGCCAGCATCCGGTCCACGACGAGCGTGGCGACCTCGTCGAGCGCGGCGCCGATGTGCACGACGTCGCCGTCGATCAGGCCGAGCACGTCGCCGGGACGGCAGATGCCCGCGCTGGTCACGGCCTCGCGGTCGGCGACGGTGATGTGGCCGTGGCGGGTGTGTCCAGCGGCGTCGGTCATCGCGACCACGTCGTCGTCGAAGCGGCGCAGCGAGTCGTGGACGGCCAGCGCGGCCAGCCCCTGCACGGTGGCCTTGGTGGGCAGCACGCTGACCGTGACGCCGTCCTCGCGGGCGATCTCCGCGGCGGCGGCGGCCACGTCGCCCACGCTCTCGTCGTTCGGCAGCACGGTGACCTCGCCGCCCGCCTCGCGGATCGCGGCCAGCATCTCGGGCAGGGAGGGGCTGGTGCCGGGCTCGCGGCGTACCACGACGGCCCCGCACTCCTCGAACAGCGCCGCGATCCCGGCACCCGCCGCGACCGCCACCACGCCTCTGCCCACGCCGCCGATGTGCGTGCGCTCGGCCAGGTAGGTCACCCTGATCCGGTACGGGCGTCCCGCCTTCAGCGCCGCCTCGATCGCCGGACCGGCCTCCGCGACGTGCACGTGGACGTTCCACAGCCCGTCACCGCCGACCACGACCAGCGAGTCGCCCATCGCGTCGAGCTCGGCGCGCAGCCCGGCCACCGCCGCGTCCTCGGCGTCGAGCAGGTACATCACCTCGTAGCCCGCGCCCACCTCGGCCATCGGCGTCACGCGCCCGGTCGGGGCGGGCACCTCGAAGCGCCGCGTGTGGGTGCCGGTGATCACCGCCTCCAGCGTCTCCAGGATGATCGCCAGCCCGGCCCCGCCCGCGTCCACCACGCCGCTGCGCGCCAGCACGTCGAGCTGCTCGGGGGTCCGCCTGAGCGCCGCCCGCGCCTGCCCCGCCGCCCGCCTGGCGACCTCTTCGAGGTCACCGTCCAGATCGTGTACGGCTACCGCCACGGCCGACAGCACGCTGAGCACGGTCCCCTCGACGGGCCTGGCCACCGCCTGCCTGGCCAGCTCGGCCGCCCTGACCAGCGCCGTCCGCAGGTCGGAGCCGCCCTTCAGCACCTCGGCCAGCCCGCGCAGCGCCTGGCTGACAATGACGCCCGAGTTGCCGCGGGCGCCGACCATCGCGCCGTAGGAGAGGGTCTGCCAGACCACGGCCCCGTCCACGTCGTCGGGCAGGGACTCGACCGCCTCGGCCGCCGACAGCATGGTCAGGTACAGGTTGGTGCCCGTGTCACCGTCCGCGACGGGGAAGACGTTGAGCGCGTCG
This sequence comes from Nonomuraea endophytica, assembly GCF_014203235.1. Lineage (GTDB taxonomy): Bacteria > Actinomycetota > Actinomycetes > Streptosporangiales > Streptosporangiaceae > Nonomuraea > Nonomuraea endophytica. The sequence goes on from NZ_JACHIN010000002.1 coordinate 731,895, forward strand.
ATCTCCGCCCTGGCCCGGCCCAGCGAGTCCGCCGCCAGCCGTGACCAACGCCGCACCGCGGGCGGCTCCAAGACCTGCATGTGGGCGATCCGACCTCCCTGAATGCGCTACCGTTAATGGAGGAGAATATCCCCGTTCGCCGGGGCGTCCAGTGCTGAGTTCGCGCCCACTGGTGCGGATCAGATATTCTCGTCTGGCTAGCCGGTTGTCCCGGCATGCCCACCGCCCGGAATGCATCAGCGGACAGGGCTACATCGACTGTTTTAAGGAGCGATACCGTGGCTTCCGTCTGCGATGTCTGCCGCAAGGGGCCGACCTTCGGCAACAACGTGTCCCACTCGCACCGCCGCACCCGTCGTCGTTGGAATCCCAACATTCAGACGGTTCGCGCGGTCATCGGCGGCACGCCGAAGAAGCTGAACGTGTGCACCTCGTGCATCAAGGCGGGCAAGGTCACCCGCTAACACAACTTTTCTCTCAGAAGCCCGGCGCACCCCTAGAGTGCCGGGCTTTTGTGATGTCCATCCTCCGCGTCGGCCGTCAGCCCGTGCGCCATTCCCAGGCGTGGTCGACGGGGCCGATGCCGCCGCCCAGCGGGAAGCCGCGCGCGATGGCGCCGGTCACGTACTCCTTCGCCTTGGCCACCGCGACCGGCATCTCCTCGCCCCGGGCCAGGTGGGAGGCGATGGCTGAGGCCAGCGTGCAGCCGGTGCCGTGGGTGTGGCGGTTGTCGTGGCGTTCGGCGCGGAAGCGGTACTCGGCGCCGCCGTCGGTCAGAAGGTCGACGGGTTCGCCCGGCAGGTGACCGCCCTTGATGAGCGCCCAGGCGGGCCCCAGCTCCAGGATCGCGTCGGCGGCGCGGCGCAGGCCGTCCTCGTCCTCGACCTTCACCGACGTGAGCTGCTCGACCTCCCAGAGGTTGGGCGTGACCACGGTGGCCACCGGCAGCAGCCGCGTCCTGAGCGAGTCCACGGCCTCGGGCACGAGCAGCGTGTCGCCGTGCTTGGACACCCCGACCGGGTCCACCACCAGGGGCGCGTCGTAGGCGCCGAGCACCTCGGCGACCAGCTCGACCAGCGCCGGTGAGGCCAGCATGCCGGTCTTGACGGCCTGTGCCCCGATGTCGCCCAGCACGGAGTCGAGCTGCGCGCGTACGGCCTCCGGCGGCAGCTCCCAGTAACCCTGGACGCCCAGGGAGTTCTGCGCGGTGACCGCGGCGATCACGCTCATGCCGTGCACGCCGTTGGCGAGCATGGTCTTCAGATCGGCCTGGATGCCCGCACCGCCGCCGGAGTCGGATCCGGCGACGGTCAGGACGCGTGGAGGGGTCACAACCGTCATGTCCCCCATCCAACCATTCAGCTGAGCGAGCACTCCCCGCCGACCAGCCCGCAGCTCTCCGGCGCCTTGCCCTTGCCGATGGCGGTGAACGTCACACTCGCCGTCGCCCCGGTCGCCAGCGACTGGGAGACGTCGATGATCAGCAGCTGGCCGTCCTGGGTCCAGGCGGCGCCGTCCACGTCCGTGACCCGGCCGGAGACCGGCAACGACAACGTGAGGCTGCCCATCGTCTCGGAAGAGGCGTTGACCACCTCGACGCTCGCCTTGTAAGCGGTGAGCCCCTGCTTCGTGACGTCGAACTTCACGTTCACCGAACTGCCGCCCGGCGCCTGCCTGACGCCCGAGGACTGCGTGTCCTGCGGGTTCGGCACCCCGGCGTCGGTCGGGAAGGTGCCCGAACTCGGCTCCGCCGTACTGGTCGGCTCGGAGGTCGGCTCCTCGGTCACCGTCGACTGCGGCGTGGGCTCGTCGTCCTCGGTGGGCTGCGTGGTCTGCTTCTGCTTCGTCTTGGTCGGGGTGGGCTTGGGAGTCGGCGTACGGCGGGGCGCACGCGCGCTGTACGTCGGCGTCGGCCGCTTCGACTCCGACGGCGTCGCCTCCTCGGGCTCCTCCGTCAGCTCCTCATCCGGTTCCCCCTCGCCGGGACCCGGATCACTCACCGACGGAACGGGCTGGCCGTTGTTCCCCGACTGCTGAACGGCCGCGCAACTACTCCCCTGCTTGCATTCGCCGGAGGCGCCCATCATCTTGACCCCGGCCACCGTACCGCCGAGCACCACGGCCACGGCCGCCACCGACAACAACGCCACCCGCGCCCGGCCACCGGACGACGGCCCGCCCGGCAGGTCATCACCCCGGGGAGGCGGCTTACGGCGGCCGCGTTTGCTCTTGCCCTGAGGCTCCTCCGGCATGTCGCCCTCGGACGACCAGCCGGAACCCAGGAAGCCGTCATTGCTCTCGGCCCAGGCGGGCATCGGCGAGACGACGGTCGGCGAACCGGCCACCTTTATGTCGCCGGGTTCGGGCGGCATGCCGCCGGTGTCCCAAGGCTGGGCGCCGGTGTGGCGCTCGGCGGTGTCGTCCTGACCCGCGAACGGATCCGACTGCGGCGCCGCGAACGGACCCGACTGGGCCGGTTGCGCCGCGAACGGGTCCGATGACGCCGCTTGAGCCGCGAACGGGTCCGAGGCCGGGCGGCCTTGCCCCGGGAACGGACCAGAGGCGTCCTGACCCGAGAAGGCATCCTGACCCGCGAAGGGAGGTTGGCCCGTGAGGGGAGGCTGGCCCGTGAGGGGAGGTTGGCCCGTGAGGGGAGGTTGGCCCGATTGAGGGGATTGACCCGCGAGGGAAGGTGGGCCAGCGAGAGGAGGCTGAGCCGCGAACGGATCCGACGGGAGGGCCGCCGTTCCTCCGTCGCTCCCGGACTGCTCACCGAAGCGCTGGGTCTCGTCGTGAGGCCGCTCAAAGGCCCCACCACCTACCGACCGATTGAAAGGTCCAGGGGTGGACGGCTGAGGCGGCGGCGCGAAGGCCCCCGTGGTCTCAAACGGCTCAGGGGTACGCCCAGCGGGCCCTTGCCCGGGAGCCGCGCCCTGAAAGCCGTCAAAGGCGTCGGGACGGGTAAAGGCCCCGGTGGTCTCGAAGGGATCCTCCCCAGAGGCCCCAATCACCGGCCCAGCCCCAGGACGCCCTGACGCGGCCCCCATGTCCGCGCCTTCAGGGATGGGGCCTGTGTGAGCGGGTCCGTCCATCGGGCCCGGGCCGGGTCGCCCTGCCATCGGGTCCACGCCTGGGCGACCCGCCATAGGGTCTGCGCCTGGGCGACCCGCCATCGGGTCCATGCTCGGGCGACCCGCCATGGGGTCTGCGCCAGGGCGGCCCATCGTGGGGTCACCCGCAGGGCGGCCGGGCATCGAGGCCTGACCGGGGTGACCTGCCATGGGGTCACCGGTGGGCTGGCCGGGCGCTGGGGCCTGGCCGGGGCGACCCATCGCGGGGTCACCGGCGGGATGGCCGGGCGCTGGGGCCTGACCGGGGCGACCCATCGCGGGGTCGCCAGTGGGGCCGGGCGTTGGGGCCTGGTTGGGGTGGCCCGGTGTGGGGTCACCCTTGGGGTGGCCGGGGCGGGTTCCCGGGTTTGGGGACCATTGGCCCGTGACCTCTAGCTGGTCCGGGGGTGCGGGCCAGCCCGGTTCCTGGTCGTTGATGGCGAAGAAGGAGCTGGTGGCCGAAGGGTCCGGGGCTGCTGACCAGGCGGCGGCTGGATCGGTGGTGGACCTGAGGTCCTCCTCCTGTGAGTCGTCGTCCGGCCTGCTCATCCCCCAATCACTGCCGTCATCGGATCCACCTGTGCCGTGGCGGCCCATGGCTGCCCTTTCTGCCGGTTACAGTGGCCGCCAATCTTCATAACACCTTTACTACGCCTTTGTCACAGCTTTCACGGGAGTCACTAGTCATTCCCTGAAAATTTTACGTAAAACGGGACAAGTCATCCCTTGAAGTGGTCCCAACCACGTGGTCCATCGTCACGCCCCGTAACCGTGACGCCCTCGCCCACCTCGATCCGGCCCACGATTCGCCACTCGGGCGGCAGCCGTACCTCCGGGGGGAACACCGCCACCAGCGCGTGATCCTCACCCCCGGCCAGCACCCAGTCGAGCGGGTCGGCCCCGAGCTCCTTGGCGGCGGCCAGCACCGGCTCATCCACCGCGAACGCGGCCGGATCCAGCACGATCCGCACACCGCTCGCCTTCGCGATGTGGCCCAGGTCCTGCAGGAGGCCGTCGCTGACGTCCATCATCGCGCTCGCCCCGAGCCGCGCCGCCTCAGGCCCGCTCTTGTACGGCGGGCGGGGCCGCCGATGCCCCTCCACAGCCTCCAGCAACAGCCCTTCCTCTCCCGCAGTTCCAGCCCCCACCTCCCCGGCCTCTGGCAAGGCCTCTCCGGGCACAACCGCACGGGAAGCGGTGCCACGCGAACCCGAGCCGGCAGACCAAGCAGCGGAACGCCCCGGGCCCACTACACCGGGGACAGAGGAGTCGGGTTCCGTGGACTCTGAGCCCGGGTCTGTGGAGGTGGAGCCCACGCACCCCGGGGTGGGGGCGGGAGGGGGTGGGGTGGGGAGGTGGCCGGATTCTAGGAGGGCCAGGCCGGCGGCGGCGTGGCCGAGGCGGCCCGCGATGGCGACCACGTGGCCGGGCTTGGCGGCGGAGCGGGTTACCGGGGCTTGGCCGGACAGGGTGCCCAGGGCGGTGACGCCTATGACCACGGTGTCGGATCGGGCCAGGTCGCCGCCGACCACTGACGCGCCTACCAAAGCGCACTCGTCTCGGAAGCCCAACGTCAGCTCGTCTATCCACGAGAGGGGGAGGTCGGCGGGCATGCCGAGGGCGACGACCATGGAGGTGGGGGTGGCGCCCATGGCGGCTATGTCGGCGAGGTTCTGGGCGGCGGCCTTGCGGCCGACGTCGTAGCCGGAGGACCAGTCACGGCGGAAGTGGCGGCCCTCGACCAGGAGGTCGGTGGAGACGACGACCCGGCCGTCGGGCGCGGTGACGACGGCCGCGTCGTCTCCGGGGCCGAGGAGTACGTCAGGCCCCTGAGGCAACTGTCCGGAGATTCGGGATATAACCCTGAACTCACCGAAATTTCCGACTCTAATGGTGCACCTCCTGTGCAAACACGGTATGTGGAGGCCTGCGTCACCTGCCCGCCAGGGTGCCTACGTATGCTGAAACACACACAGGACACGCCGGGTCACGCAGGTGCGAACCCGGGCGACCGGCCACACTCCCGCACACCGGCCGGGAAAGGGTACGGTGGCCCTTCGGCGCTGATCCAATTCGCCCTGGAGGACGTCATGGTGCAGGCCTACATCCTTATTCAGACCGAAGTGGGCAAGGCCGCGACCGTGGCCCGCGAGATCGCCGGCATCCCCGGCGTCACGCAGGCCGAGGACGTGACCGGCCCCTACGACGTGATCGTGCGCGCGGAAGCCCGCAACGTCGATGAGCTCGGCAAACTGGTCGTGGCCCAGATTCAGGCGGTGGAGGGCATCACACGTACTCTTACGTGCCCGATCGTTCACATCTAGAGCAAGAGAGCTTTTCCCTCATGCGCGCCGCCGTCGTCCTCCTCGTCCTGCTAGCCGTCGCCGGATGCGGCGGTGCCGTACAGGTGGAACCGCCCGCGCCGCAGGGTGCGGCGGCCACGGCGTGCGCGAAGCTCGGCCCGCTGCTGCCCCAGACGTTGGGCGGCGCGCAGCGCACGACCTCCAGCCCCGAGTCCCCCTACGTCGCCGTCTGGGGCGAGGGCGAGATCGCGGTGCGCTGCGGCGTCGGGCGGCCGGTCAGGATGGCGCCGACGGATCAGTTGCAGGAGATCGACGGGGTCGGCTGGTTCGCCGACCCGGACCGGAGCACGTTGTTCACCGCGATCACCGACGTGGCCTATGTCGAGACCACGATCGCGGCCGGGCACGTCGCCCCGGAGATCCTCGCGCGGCTGTCCGGGGCGATCGGCCAGGTCACCTCAGCGAAGACCGGGTGAACGGCGCAGCGCCAGCTGCACCAGCCGGTCCACCAGCGCCGGGTAGTCGAGCCCCGAGGCCGCCCAGAGCTGCGGCGCCACCGACAGCGAGGTGAAGCCGGGCATCGTGTTGATCTCGTTGAAGATCAGCTTGCCCTCGGCCGTGTAGAAGAAGTCGACCCGCGCGAGACCCTCGCACTCCAGCGTCTCGAAGGCGCGCACCGCCATGGCGCGAAGCTCCTCGGCGACCTCGGCGGGGATGTCGGCGGGCACGGTCAGCGACATCTGGTCGGGGTAGTACTTGGCCTCGAAGTCGAAGAACGCCTGCCCGCCCTGAACCTGCACCTCACCGGGCCGCGAGGCGGCGGGAGGATCGTCGCCCAGCGACTCCAGCACCGCGCACTCGATCTCGCGGCCGACGATCGCCGCCTCGATGAGCACCTTGGGGTCGTGCGCGCGGGCGGCCTCGACGGAGGCCTCCAGCGAGGCGCGGTCGTGCGCCTTGGAGATGCCCTGGGAGGAGCCGGCGCGGGCCGGCTTGACGAACACCGGCCAGCCGAGCTCCTCGGCCTCCTTGAGCACCCGGTCGCGGTCGAGGCGCCAGTCGCGGTCGCGCACGACCACGTAGCGGCCGACGGGCAGCCCGGCGGCGGCCATGACCGTCTTCATGTACGCCTTGTCCATGCCGACCGCGCTGGCCAGCACACCGGAGCCGACATAGCGGACCCCGGCCATCTCCAGGAGCCCCTGGATGGTGCCGTCCTCGGCGAACGGGCCGTGCATCACCGGGAAGACCACGTCGACGGAGCCCAGCTCCACGGGGATGCTGCCGGGGTCGTAGGCCACCAGCGAACCGCCGTCGGCGGGCAGGGCCAGCGCGGCCCCCGAGGTGTCGACCACGGGCAGCTCGCCCGCCTCGATGGCGAAGCGCTGGCTGCCTGTGGCGAGCACCCACCTGCCGTCCTGGGCGATCCCGATCGGGATCACTTCGTACTTGGTCCTGTCGATCGCGTCCAGAACACTGCCCGCCCCCATGAGGGAGACGGCGTGCTCGGAATTACGACCTCCGAATACGACGGCGACGCGTGGCTTGCTCATGGTGTCCGAATCTACCGGAGACAGCCGCTCAGACGCCGTAACGCTCGGGTTTGGGCGAGCGCGACATCAGCAACATCCCCGCTTCCCTGGGCGACATGCCGTCGTGCACGACACCCACGACGACCTCGGTGATCGGCATTTCGACGTCGTGCTTGCGGGCCAGCTCCAGCACCGACTCGCAGGACTTGACGCCCTCGGCGGTCTGGCGCGTCGCGGCGATCACCTCTTCCAGGGTCATGCCGCGGCCCAGGTTCTCGCCGAACGTGCGGTTGCGCGACAGCGGCGAGGTGCAGGTGGCCACCAGGTCGCCCATGCCGGCCAGGCCGGAGAAGGTGTGGGGGTCGGCGCCGAGCGCCGCGCCGAGCCGGGAGATTTCGGCCAGCCCACGGGTGATCATCATGGCGGCCACGTTGTCGCCCATGCCCATGCCCACGGCGACGCCGACGGCCAGCGCGATCACGTTCTTGACCGCGCCGCCCAGCTCCACGCCGACGACGTCGAGATTGGTATACGGGCGGAACCACGGCGGCAGGTGGCAGACGTCCTGCAGCCGCTTGGCCACGGCCTCGTCGGTGCAGGCCACGACGGTCGCGGCGGGCTGGCGCTGGGCGATCTCCTTGGCCAGGTTGGGCCCGGAGATCACCGCCACGCGTTCCTCGGGCACGCCGGCGACCTCGCGGATCACCTCGCTCATCCGCTTGGTGGTGCCGAGCTCGATGCCCTTCATCAGGCTGACCAGCACCGCGCCGTCGGGGATGTGCTCGCGCCAGGTGTCCAGGTTCCCGCGCAGTGTCTGCGACGGTACGGCCAGCACCACGAAGTCGGCCCCGTCCAGCGCCTCGGCCGCCGAGTCGGTGGCACGCAGCGAACCGGGCAGGGTGATGCCGGGCAGATAGTCGGGGTTCTCCCCGGTCGAGTTGATCGCCGAGACGAGCTCGGGCCTGCGCCCCCACAGCACCGTCTCGTTGCCCGCCTCGGCCAGGATCATGGCGAACGTGGTCCCCCACGATCCGGTGCCGAACACAGCGGTCTTGGTCATGCGTTCACCGCCCGGCGGGGTCGAAGGGAGTTTCCGGAGCCTTCTCGCCGCGCAGCTCGGCCAGCTGAACGGTGATCGCCGCCATGATGTCGGCGGTGGCCTCGCGCAGCACGTCGGCGTGCGCGGGCCGGCCCGTGTACTTGGACAGGTCGACCGGCGGCCCCACCGAGACCCGGAAGGTCTTGCGCGGGAACAGCTTTGGCCGCTTCTCCCCATAAGGCAGCAGTTCCTGGGCCCCCCAGTGCGCCACCGGGATGACCTGGGCGCCGCTCTCCAGGGCCAGCCGCGCCGCGCCGGTCTTGCCGGCCATCGGCCACAGGCCGGGATCGCGGGTGACGGTGCCCTCCGGGTAGAAGAGCACGACCGCGCCGTCCCGCAGCCGCTCCGCCGAGTAGCTGAGCGACTTGGCCGCGTCGCTGCTCCCCCGCTGAACGGGGATGGCCAGCAGCCCGCGCACGGCGGCCCCGAGCCCCGGCACCTTGAACAGCCCCGCCTTGGCCAGGATGACCGGCCAGCGGCCGTTGTTGTAGAGGAAGTGCGCGAGCAGCACCGGGTCGGCCCAGGACAGGTGGTTGGTGGCGATGATCATGCCGCCGGTGCGCGGGATGCGCTCGCCGTGCCGCCAGTCCTTCTTGACCAGGAGCCACGACAGCGGCTTCACGATCACCACCGCGAGGGTTTCCCAGAAGCGCGATGGTCGCACGGGGCGGCTCATGGTCTCCTCCAACAGGTACGGAATGCGTCTCAAGTCTCCCGGTTGGCCGCGCGGGATGTCGAGGCACGAGACTTAAGCCTATGAGCATCCGCTGGTCACTGGTCATCCCGGTGAAGACGCTGGTCGCGGCGAAGACCCGGCTGGCCGCCGCCACGGGTCCCCACCGCACCCGGCTCGCCGTCGCGGTCGCCTGCGACACCGTCTCCGCGGCGCTCTCCTGCCCGCTCGTGGCGCGGGTAGTCGTGGTGACGGCCGATCCCGCCGCGGCCGGTCCGCTCGGCGCCCTCGGCGCCGAGGTGGTGCACGACCCCGACCGCGGCCTCAACACCGCCCTGCGCACGGGCGCCGCCCATGCCGTACGGCTGGCGCCGCACGAACCCGTGGGCGCCCTCCAGGCCGACCTGCCCACGCTGCGACCGCAGGAACTGGCCGCGGTGCTGACGGCGGCGGCCGACCACGACCAGTCGTTCGTGCCCGACGCCCTCGACGTCGGCACCACCTTCTACGGCGTACGGCCCGGCGTCCCGTTCACCCCGCGCTTCGGCGGCGAGTCACGGGCCAAGCACCTGGCCGGTGGCGCCAAGGAGCTGGAGCTGACGGGCATCGACTCGGTCCGCCGCGACGTGGACACCCCGGACGACCTGCGCGCGGCCATCCTGCTCGGACTGGGCCGCCACACCGCCGCCGTGGTGCGTTTGATGAAGCCCGCTTTCTGAGGTTACGGCGAGCCGCCCCACCCCCACCCGCCGTCGTGCGCGGGCGCAGATCGTGGGGATCGCTTCTCACGTCGGACGTGGTCCCCACCGCAACGGCCCACCTCGACCGGCCAAGTGGTCCAAACCCCCGAAACCGGCCAGCTTCGGGCGCGTAGCCCGGAGAGAGGTGAGGGTCAGGGGGTTGGGGCTAGGTCCAGGCGGCGGATCGAGCGGGCCAGGACCGCGGGCAGGTTCGCGACGGCGACCAGCAGCACGCCGGTCACGAACACCACGCGCCCGCCGCCCCACTCCCCCAGCGCCCCGCCGAGCAGCCCGCCGATCGGCACCGCGCTCCACATGAGGAAGCGCATGCTGGCGTTGACCCGGCCGAGCAGGTGCTCGGGTGTGGTGCGCTGGCGGTAGCTGACCTGGGTGATGTTGAACACCACGCCGGCCGCCCCGGCCAGCAGGTTGAACACGGGGAACAACACCAGCCACCATCCACCGGCGACCAGCGTCATGGGCAGGTAGAGGACCGTGACCATGCCCGCCGCCCCGGCCATCGTGCGTCCGACACCGAAGCGGGCGGTGATCCGGGTGGAGAAGGCCGCTCCGGCCAGCCCGCCGACGGCGGCCACGGACAGCATCAGGCCGTAGAGCCCGGCGCCGACGCCCAGCTCCTTGATCAGGTAGAGCGGCTGGCCGACGGCCCAGATGCCGTTGCCGAGCTGTACCAGCGCGCCGAGCAGGGCGACGACGCGCAGGACCGGCTCGGCGACCACGTACCTGATGCCTTCGGCCATCTCCCGCCGCAGCCGCCGCCCCGGCTGTTTGGGGGCGGGCGTCTCCCGGACGCGTACGCGCGACAGCAGTACCCCTGAGGCGAGATAGCTGACGGCGTCGGCCAGCAGCGCGAACGGCGCGGTCAGCCACTGCACGAGCAGGCCGCCGAGACCGGGCCCGGCCAGCATGGAGACCCTGCTGGTGGCCTCCAGGACGCTGTTGCCGCGTTCGAGCCCGTCCTTGCCAACGACGGCGGGCAGGAAGCTCATGTGCGCGACGTCGAAGAAGACCGTGCAGAAGCCGATGACCAGCGCGACCAGGTAGAGCTGGACCAGCGAGAGCACCCCGAGCCACGCGGCGACCGGGACGCTCAGCAGCGCGAAGCCGCGGATCAGGTCGGTCCACACCAGGATGGGACGGCGGCGCAGCCGGTCCACCCAGACCCCGGCGGGCAGCCCGACCAGCAGGAAGGCGATCATCTGCGCGGCGGTGAGCAGGCCGAGCTGGAACGACCCGGCGTCCAGAGTGAGCACCGCGGCCAGCGGGAGGGCGACGAACGTGACCTGCGTGCCGGCCTGCGTCACGGCGTTCGCCACCGCGAATCGCGAAAAGTCGGCATTCCCCCGAAGACGCATGGGGCTCGATCTTCCAGGGCTCGCCCACCCGGGTCAAACGATTTACGCTGGTCGCGTGCAGGCGACAGTGCGTACCTACGACCCGGCCACCCGTTCGGGGACGGTCTTCCTCGACGACGGCACGGTCCTCGACTTCCCGACCCGCGCCTTCGACGCGGGACCGCTTCTGCTGCTGCGCTCCGGCCAGCGGGTGAACCTGGCCGTGGCCGACGGCGAGGTCACGTTCATCACGCTCTCGACTTTCCCGATGCCCTGAAACGCGAGGGCCCGGACCCCGCTCAGTAGCGGGATCCGGGCCATCACGCAGAAGTGACTACTTCTTCTTCGACGCCTTCTTGCCGCCGGCGTTCACCAGCTCCTTGAAGTCGGAGCCGGGACGGAACTTAGGCGCCCAGCTCTCGGCCACCTTGATCTCCGCACCGGTCGACGGGTTCCTGGCCGTGCGCGCAGGCTTGTGAACCATCTCGAACGCGCCGAAGCCCGTGATCGAGACCTTGTCTCCGCTCGCCACAGCCTTCTGGACGGCGTCGATAATCGCGTTCACGGCCTCGGTGGCCGTCTTCTTGTCGCCCACCCGGTCAGCGATGGCGTCGACGAGTTCCCGCTTGTTCATCTATCCCCCTGTTACGGCTCGGGGTTCCAGCACACTCGCCTCACGTAGAAACCCCTTACGCGCTCGAAATTAAGGGGCTTTCCGGGGGAACTCAATCACCGGGCGTGTTTTCTTGACCGCGTGGCGTGTCGTCGAGCCCCTCGATGAAGGCCTCAAGACGGCTGGCGGCGCGCTCGGGATCGCGCTTGGCCAGGTCGCAGATCGCCAGATATCTGCGGGCGACACGCTCTTTCTCGTCGGCGGGGAGCAGGCGGACGCGGCGGTGCGCCTCGCGCAACCGCCGCGCCAGTTCGTCGTCTTCCAGGTCGTCGTCTAGACGGTCGTCGGCAGCCATGGCTGCCGACCATTCTCGTACGTGGCGATGTCGTCGGCGTGACGCAGGGTCAGCCCGATGTCGTCCAGGCCCTCCAGCAGCCGCCAGCGCGTGTAGTCGTCGATCTCGAAACTCCACGCGTCCTGACCGAGTCGCACCTCGCGTTCCGTCAGGTCGACGGTGATCTGGGTGGTCGGGTCGGCCTCGACCGCCGCCTGCAGTTCCTCGACGATTTTGGCGTCCAGGATGACGGGGAGCAGGCCCATCTTGGTGGAGTTGTTGCGGAAGATGTCGCCGAAGCGGGCGGCGATCACCACGCGGAAGCCGTACTGCTGAATGGCCCAGACGGCGTGCTCGCGCGAGGAGCCCGTGCCGAAGTCGGGACCGGCCAGCAGGATGGTGGCGCCGTCGTAGACGGGGTTGTTCAGGACGAAGGAGGGGTCCTCGCGCCAGGCGGAGAACAGGCCCTTCTCGAAGCCGGTGCGGCTGACCTGCTTGAGCCAGACGGCCGGGATGATCTGGTCGGTGTCGACGTTGCTGCGGCGCAGCGGCACCGCCGTACCGGTGTGGGTGGTGAAGGCGTCCATGTGCGTGGTCCTCTGCGGTCAGGCCGTGACGGCCAGGTCGGCGGGCGCGGTCAGGCGGCCGGTTACGGCGGTGGCGGCGGCGACCTGCGGCGACACCAGATGGGTGCGGCCACCCTTGCCCTGACGGCCCTCGAAGTTGCGGTTGGAGGTCGAGGCGCTGCGCTCGCCCGGCTGGAGCGTGTCGGGGTTCATGCCCAGGCACATCGAGCAGCCGGCCTGCCGCCACTCGGCTCCGGCGGCCTCGAAGACCTTGTCCAGGCCCTCCTTCTCCGCCTCCAGCTTGACCAGCATCGAACCGGGCACGATCAGCGTGCGCGTCTTCACCTGCCGGCCGCGCAGGATCTCGGCGGCGGCGCGCAGGTCCTCGATGCGGCCGTTGGTGCACGAGCCGACGAAGACGGTGTCGACCTCGATCTCGCTCAGCGGCGTGCCGGCGGTCAGGCCCATGTACTCCAGCGCCCGCTCGGCCGCCGCCCGCTCGGTCGCGTCCGCCATCTCCGCAGGATCCGGTACGGCCGCGCCCAGCGGCAGCCCCTGCCCGGGATTGGTGCCCCAGGTGACGAACGGCGTGAGCACCGAGGCGTCGATCTCCACGACCTTGTCGAACACCGCGTCGTCGTCGGTCTTCAGCGTCTTCCAGTATTCGACCGCGGTGTCCCAGTCCGCACCGGTGGGCGCGTGTTTACGGCCCTTGAGGTAGGCGAACGTGGTCTCGTCCGGAGCGATCATGCCGGCGCGCGCGCCGGCCTCGATCGACATGTTGCAGACGGTCATCCGGCCCTCCATCGAGAGCTTGCGGACGGCCTCGCCCCGGTACTCCACGATGTAGCCCTGGCCGCCGCCGGTGCCGATCTTGGCGATGATGGCCAGGATCAGGTCCTTGGCCGTGACGCCCACGGGCAGCTCGCCGGAGACCTCGATCGCCATCGTCTTGGGCCGGTAGGCGGGCAGCGTCTGGGTGGCCAGCACGTGCTCGACCTCGGAGGTGCCGATGCCGAAGGCGATGCCGCCGAACGCGCCGTGGGTGGAGGTGTGAGAATCGCCACACACGATCGTCATGCCCGGCTGGGTCAGGCCGAACTGCGGGCCGATGATGTGCACCACGCCCTGCCCGGCGTCGCCCATCGGGTGCAGCCGGACGCCGAACTCGGCGGCGTTCTTGCGCAGGGTCTCGACCTGCGTCTTGGACACCGGGTCGCTGATGGGGCCCAGCACGGTCGGCACGTTGTGGTCTTCGGTGGCGATGGTGAGATCGGGGCGGCGCACCTTGCGTCCGGCCATGCGGAGGCCGTCGAACGCCTGCGGGCTGGTCACCTCGTGGATGAGGTGAAGGTCGATGAAGAGCAGGTCGGGTTCGCCTTCCGCGCGCCGTACGACGTGTTGCTCCCAGACCTTCTCCGCCAGTGTGCGGCCCATTGATCTCCTCCTTGAGACTCCGCGCCGACTTGCTTTCTCAGATGTCGAGACGGCAGTATCGGTCTATGGACAACTCTAGCGGAGTCGGCGTACTGGACAAGGCCGTTCTCGTGCTCAATGCCCTGGAGGCCGGACCGGCCTCGCTCGCGCAGCTGGTTCAGGCCACCGGTCTGGCCCGGCCGACAGCACACCGCCTGGCCGTCGCGCTGGAGCACCACCGCATCGTGACGCGCGACACCCAGGGCAGATTCGTCCTCGGACCGCGTTTGTCGGAGTTGTCCACGGCGGCCGGCGAGGACCGGCTGCTCGCCGTCGCGGCGCCGGTGCTGACCCAGTTGCGCGATTTGACCGGCGAGAGCGCGCAGCTCTACCGGCGCCAGGGTGACGAGCGCGTGTGCGTGGCCGCCGCCGAGCGGGCCAGCGGACTGCGCGACACCGTGCCCGTCGGGTCGGCGCTGCCGATGACCGCCGGATCCGCCGCACAGATTTTGCTCGCCTGGGAGGAGCCCGACCGGTTGCACAGAGGGCTGCGCGGGGCCAAGTTCACCGCCGCCACTCTGGCCAGTGTGCGCCGGCGCGGATGGGCCCACAGCGTGGGCGAACGGGAGCAGGGTGTGGCCAGCGTCTCGGCCCCCATCAGGGGCAGCGGCGGCAAGGTGATCGCCGCCGTCTCCGTCTCCGGACCGATCGAACGCCTCACCCGCGCGCCCGGCCGGCTGCACGCGGTGCCGGTGATGGCGGCGGCCGAGCGGATCACCGAGTCGATGCGCCGTTCCTCCTGAGGTGCCATGATCAGCTAAACCGTGTATTTGGGGAGCCGAGCGCGTCCCGGGCGCACTAGCCTGAGTGGGTGACAGATCGCATCGAGGTAGCCGCCACTGAGCTGCGACCCCTGCTCGAAGAGTTCATCGTCTGGGCGCGCACCAACGCCCCCGACAGCTCCCCCGAACTGGTGGGACCCGCCGCTCTTTGGCACCGCATCACCTTCTCCTCCAACGTCGGCACCTGGACGCGTGCCAACGTGCGGGGGGTCATGCTCGAACAGATGCCCAAGGTGGTGGACGACCCCGATGCCGCCGCCGACGGCATGGTCCCGGCGCTCGACGCCTACCTCACGTTCCTGTCGAAGTCCGGCCGCCTGAGCGAGCGCTCCGACGCGCTGGCCGACCTCCTCGGCGAACTCGCCGACGTCGAGGAGGACTTCATCGATCTGATGGAGGACCTCATCGGCGACGAGGAGGGCGACGAAGACGCGGACGAGGACGACGAGGAGGAAGGCGGCGATCTCGGGGACTTCGAGCCGTTCGCCGACCGCCTCGCCGAGCTCGACACGATCCGGCTCAGCCCCGACTCCGAGCTGGCCGAGGCGGTGCGGGCCGTACCTCTGATCGCCAAGGCCCGTGACCTGTCGGTCTGGGTCGGCACCGGGCGCCGGGTCGGCGACGAGTCGCTGCTGTCCGACGACGAGGTGGTCGAGGCCCTCGACGTGGTCGGGCTGCCGAAGCCGCAGGCCGGCGAGGACGTCCCGCAGCTGTGGAACATCTGGAACCTCGCGGTCGACCTGGAGTTCATCGAGCCGGCCGGCGACGACACCGTCAGCGTCGACGACGACACCGCGAGCTGGCCCTTCGACGACGACGAGGACGTCCTCGACGCGTGGATGCTGGGCCTGCACTCGGTCGACTACGGCGACCCGGAGCTCGACGACGACGATCTCACCATGGCCCTGGCCGGTCTCACCCGCGGCCTGCTGATCCGGCTGCTGCTGGCCGGCGGCGCCCGTGAGCTCGACGGCCTCAGGCGCGAGCTGGAGGAGGCCGCCACCGAGATCGACGAGCTCGGCTCCGAGGCCTGGGCGGCGGCCGCCGCCCACTACGGCGGCGACCCGCTCGCCCCCGTGCTCGACTGGCTGGTCGGCTACGGCATGGTGGCCGTCTCCGGCGAGGTCAAGCTGACCCCGCTCGGCGTGGAAGGCGTCGTGCACCTGGCCGACGACGCCGACATCGAGGTGGACGCGCGACCCGCCATCGAGTCCATGAGCGCGCTCGACCTGCTCACGCTGAGCGCCGAGCTGCCCGAGGAGGAGGCCGACGCCGAGTTCGCCGCGTGGATGGAGCTGCGCGAGCCGGCCCGTGCCGCCGAGGAGCTCCTGGAGGCCGCGGCGCAGGACGACAACGACGCCCTGGTCCGCGTACAGGCCGCCAGCGTGGTCGGCACGCTCGGCGAGGCCGCCGTACCGGCCTGGCAGGAGGCGCTCAACCACCCGGCGCTGCGCCCCTACGCCGCCACGCACCTCACCCAGCTTGAGGTCCCGGACTCCCCCGAGCCCACCCAGGACGATACCCACTGGCTCATCCTGGACATGTGGACCATCTCCGCGGGTCTGGGCCGCGCCGAGTTCGTGAGCAGCCTGCAGGACGTCGGGCCCGAGCTCCTGAACAACCTCCTGGAGGTCAGCTGGAAGATCCCCCACGCGCACGTGGAGGAGCTTCTCGACCTGATCTCCCAGGTCCACCCGGACAAGCAGGTCGCCAAGGCGGCCAAGCGCGCCCTGTTCAAGGCCCGCTCCACCGCCTGACCCGGGCCGCCCTCCGCCCCGGAAGACTTCAGCGGGCGGAGGGCGGTTTCAGGCTCACGCGGGCGACCGCGGGCAGCTCGTCCGTCTCCAGGGCCTGGCGCATGTGCGGGATCGCCACGCCGGCCAGGTGATCCTTGATCTCGTCGATCGGGGCGCGCTCGTCGGCGACCAGGCGCAGCCGTACCTCTGGATGGCGGGGTGAGCCCGCCAGGTCGGCGCTGGCGCTGAGCACGGCGGGGCTCGCGGCGGCCTCCGCCGCGACGGCCTCGGTCACGCCGCTCGCGGAGATCTCCGTGACGCCGTCGGGTCCGCTGTCGAGGCGCAGCGACGACAACCTCGACCGCCTCCCCTGTACGGCCAGCCACCGCAACCCCAGCACGACCAGCACGATCCCGCCAAGGGCCACCAGCCACCAGGCCCACGAGAACGCGAAGAACTCCCTGACCGGCCCGTTCACCAGCGGCTCGGCGGCGGGCGCCCAGTTCTGCGGCATCAGCGCGAGACTCCTGGCCACCGCCGCGCCCCCGAGCACGATCAGCAGCAGCCCGACCAGGGCGAGGCCGAGACGGTTGCCCCGGCGGGTGGTGCGGTTCACGGTCGCTCCTTCAGCCGGACGGACACCTTGTAGGGCTGGACCGGCGCGAGCCCGGCCATTCTCGCCAGCACGGCCTCGCGGACCTGCTCGCCGGTGGCGGCGTCGTTCCATCCGCTGGTGGTGGCCGTGACCGCGACGGTGCGCCCGCGCAGCGCCGCGACGGCCGAGCGCACGCCGGGCACCTCCCCCGCGGCGTGGGCCAGCGTGTCGGAGAAGCTCTGCGGCCGGACCCCGATGACGAGCTGCGGGTCGCTGGTGTGCAGCGGGACCATCCTCGGCCGCCCTGGCACGAACGCCAGCACCAGCAGCGCCAGCCCGATCAGCGTCACCACGATGCCGCCGATCAGCACGGCCGGGCTCTGCCACAGCGTGGTGGAACCCCACTCCAGCAGGTTCCGGACCGGCAGCCAGCCGAGCGGGCGGCCGAAGAGCCCGGAGATCACCTCGGCGGCCACGACCGCGCCCAGCGCGACCAGCAGCGCCGCCACGATCACCGCCGGAACCGTGCGCTGGGGCCGGAACTCCTTGAGCGCCTCCCGGTCCCCCGGCGCGGCGCTCACCGGGCCGCCCCCTCGTCCTCCGTCGTCAGGTGCGTGACGATGACGTCGATCTCGCTCGCGCGCAGCCCGGTCATCTGGGCCAGCTCGCCGGTCAGCTCCTCGCGGATGCGGCGGGCGGTCGAGCGCAGCGGCGCCGGGTAGCCGACGGTGATGAAGAGCCGGACCCTGACCTGGTCGCCGTCCACCCGGGCTGCCGTGGTGCGCGTCCACGGCAGCCCGTCGTGCTCGGCGACCGCGAGGACCCCGGGCAGCGTCCCGGCCAGCTCGCAGGTGATGCGGGTGGCCGCCCGGTCGGTGACCGTGGTGCGCCCGCGCGACTCCGCCGGCACCCGCTGGGCGGGCAGCAGCACGTCGGCGGGCGTCTCCGTCGCGACCGCGGTGGTCTCGGTTGTCTCTGTGGTCTCAGCGGCGGTCATTTGCGTCTCACGGTGAGATGGGCGACGTTCACCTCGCCGCCCTCGGCGAGGCGGCCGACGAGGAAGCCGAGCGCGCCGAGCAGCAGCACCAGCAGGAACGCGCCGATGCCGCCGAAGGCCCCGGCGAGGCCGAGCACCATGCCCACGGCCATGCCGATGATGGACAGCGGGTGGTTCGTCATGAGGTCTCCTCCAGGTCGTCGATGCGGATGTTGACCGGGCGCCCGCCCGCCAGGCCCGCCACGGCGCGGCGGACCTTCGCGGCGAGCTGGGGCAGCGGGTGACCCTCGCGGGCGACGATCGAGATCTCGACGCCGCTGTCACGCACGGCCACCCCGACCAGGCGCTCACCCGGCAGATAGGTGGACACGGTCCCGAACGGGCCGCCGGACAGGCCGGCCACCCCCGGGACGCCGCGTGCCTTCTCGGCGATCGCCCGCGCGTCGGTCATTGGACCCGGGGCTCCTTCTTGGGCGTCTCCTCGGACCTCTGGCCCGGCACGTGCACGTCGTCGACCTTGATGTTGACCTCGGTGACCTCCAGGCCGCACATGCGCTCGACCGCCGAGACGACGTTCTTGCGCACCGCCCCGGCCAGGTCGGGGATGGCGGTGCCGTACTCGACGACGAGGTCCAGGTCGACGGCGGCCTGGCGTTCGCCGACCTCGACGGAGACCCCCTGCGTGACGCTCTTGTCCGCGCCGACGATGCCCCGCACCGTGCCCATGGCGCGCGCGGCGCCGGCGCCCATGTCGAACACGCCGCTGACCTCGCGGGCGGCGAGCCCGGCTATCTTGGCCACGACCGCGTCGTCGATGGTCGTGGTGCCATTCTCACTGTCGAGCGCGCCGCTGGCGGTGCCGTTCTGGGTCCGTGCCCGCGGTACGGCCGGCGTCTCCTTGACCGTGGCTTCCGACACGATCGTCACCCCCGAGAATTGAAGTATCACAGCATGTAGTGACTGCTAAGCAGCCTAATTTCCGACATACCGGGAAAAATGCGTCATGAGCAGGATTTATTGACAAGTCCTGACTTGCGCTGGATGAGCCACGGACCAACGTGGGCCGAGCCCCGGCACGTCGGCGATAGCCTTGTCTGGTGCGTATAGCGAGGTTCTCCACAGGCGAAGGCGTCTCGTTCGGCGTGGTCGAGGGCGGCCCTGGCGAGGAGGTCGTCTCCGCGGTCGCCGGGCACCCCTTCAACCAGGTGCAGTTCACCGGCGAGCGGTTCCCGCTGGCCCAGGTGAAGCTGCTGTCACCGATGCTGCCCAGCAAGGTGATCGCCATCGGCCGCAACTACGCCGAGCACGCCGCCGAGCTGGGCAACGAGGTCCCGGACGAACCGCTCATCTTCCTCAAGCCGTCGACCTCGGTCATCGGCCACGGCGAGCCCATCGCCTACCCGACGTCGCTGTCCGACCGCGTCGACTACGAGGGCGAGCTGGCCGTGGTCATCGGCCGCCTGTGCCGCGAGGTCCCCGTCGAGCGGGTCAAGGACGTCATCTTCGGCTATACCTGCGCCAACGACGTCACCGCCCGCGACCTGCAGAAGAAGGACGTGCAGTTCACCCGGGCCAAAGGCTTCGACACCTTCTGCCCGCTGGGGCCGTGGATCCAGACCGACCTCGACCCGAGCGACCTCGCGCTGACCACGACCGTCAACGGCGAGGT
Source organism: Nonomuraea endophytica (assembly GCF_014203235.1). Lineage (GTDB taxonomy): Bacteria > Actinomycetota > Actinomycetes > Streptosporangiales > Streptosporangiaceae > Nonomuraea > Nonomuraea endophytica. The sequence goes on from NZ_JACHIN010000002.1 coordinate 751,475, forward strand.
GCGCCAGAGCGGCCGCACCAACCAGCTCATCAACGACATCCCCGCGCTGGTGGCCTACGTCAGCGCCGTCATGACGCTGATCCCCGGCGACGTGATCCTGACCGGCACCCCTGCGGGCGTGGGCCCGCTGGAGGTCGGCGACGAGGTCAGCGTCGGCATCGAGGGCATCGGCACACTCACGAACAAGGTGGTTTCCCGTGACTGACCTGCGGGTGCGCTTCGCGCCCTCACCGACCGGCATGTTCCACGTGGGCGGCGCCCGCACCGCGCTGTTCAACTGGGCGCTGGCCGAGCAGTCGGGCGGCCAGTTCGTGCTGCGCATCGAGGACACCGACGCCTCGCGCAACAAGCCGGAGTGGACCGAGGGCATCATCTCCGCGCTCGACTGGATCGGCGTCAACGGCACCAACCCGGCCTTCGAGGGCCCCTACTTCCAGTCCGCCTTCGAGCCGCAGCACCGCGAGGCCGTGGCCAAGCTCCTCGCCGACGGCCGCGCCTATTACTGCGACTGCACCCGTGAAGACCTGGTGGCCCGCACCGGCTCCGAGCACAAGGGCTACGACGGCCACTGCCGCGAGCGCGGCCTGACCGCGGGCGCGACCCGTTTCCGCACCCCCGACGAGGGCGTCACGGTGGTGGACGACGTCATCCGGGGCCGCGTGGAGTTCCCCAACGACGCGCAGGAGGACTTCGTCATCGCCCGCACCGACGGCTCGCCGCTCTACGTGCTGGCCAACGCGGTCGACGACATCACCCAGGACATCACTCACGTCATCCGCGGCGAGGAGCACCTGGGCAACGCGGCCAAGCAGGTCATGCTCTGGCCCGCGCTGGGCAAGCGGCCGCCGGTCTGGGCGCACCTGCCGGTGATCGTCAACGAGCAGCGCAAGAAGCTGTCCAAGCGCCGCGACAAGGTGGCCCTGGAGTCCTACCGCGAGGAGGGCTACCTGGCCGAGGCGATGGTCAACTACCTCATGCTGCTGGGCTGGGGTCCGGGCGACGACCGCGAGATCATGCCGTGGTCGGAGATGATGCCGCTGTTCAAGCTGGACAACGTCAACTCCGCCAGCGCCTTCTTCGACGAGAAGAAGCTGCGCGCCTTCAACGGCGAGTACATCCGCGCGCTGCCGCTGGAGACCTTCGAGGAGCGCTGCGCCGCCTACCTCGACCCGAGCTGGGACCGCGAGACGTTCAGCAAGGTCGCCCCGCTGGCCCAGACCCGCATCGCCGTGCTGTCGGAGATCCGGCAGAACGTCGACTTCCTCTTCCTGCCCGAGCCCGCCTTCGACGAGGCCTCCTGGGACAAGGCGATGAAGAACTCCCCCGTGGAGATCCTCACCGGCTACCTGGAGCGCCTCACGGACGTGAGCTGGGACCCCGAGTCGCTCAAGGTCGCGCTGGAGGAGGTCGGCGCCATGCACGGGCTGAAGCTCGGCAAGGCGCAGGCGCCGGTCCGGGTGGCTGTCACGGGCCGGACCGTGGGCCTGCCGCTGTTCGAGTCGATCGAGGTCCTCGGCCGCGAGCGCTCCCAGGACCGCCTGCGCGCCGCCCTGGCAAAGCTCCAGGCGTGAGTACGGCGCCGCCGAGGCTCACCAGAGCCCCGGCGGCCATCGACAGCCACACCCCGGTGACGCCGAGCCACGAGCTCAGCGTGTAGGCGAGGGGCAGCTGCACCGCGAAGCCCGCCAGCGTGGCGGCCAGCAGGCGGCCGCCCCGCCCGTCGGCCTGCAGAACTCCGCCGGCGGCGATCAGCCCGCCGAACGGCACCAGGTAGAGCGTCATCCAGCGCAGAAACTCCACCGCGGGCCCCGGATCGGCGGTGAACCATCCGGCGACCGGCGCGGCCACCAGGTTGAGCACCGCCGCCACGGCCACGCCTGCGCCCAGCCCGAGCAGCAGCGGCCGCCCGGCCGGCTCGGATCGGGCCGTCCTGATCATCGTGGCCTGGCGCAGCGCGTAGAAGACCATGACGCCGGCCAGCATGATCTTCGAGCCGATGCCGTAGCCGGCCTGCGCGGCCACTCCGAACCTGGCGACCACGTCCACCAGGACCATGCCGGCCAGGGCGCGGGCCAGGAAGTCGCCTGACATGGGCAGCCCGGTGCGCACGATCTCCCACGCGGGGGCGCGGCCCGGGGCGTCGGCCGGCGCCTGCCGTACCAGCGAGAGCAGGGCGAGGCAGACGGTGGCCAGGCGGGCCAGGACGGTGGCCAGCGCGGCGCCCTGGACGCCCATGCCGAGGCCGTAGATGAACAGCGGGTCGAGGACGATGACCAGGGCGTTGCAGATCAGCGCGTTGCGCATCGGGGTCCGGGTGTTGCCCTTGCCCTTGAGCACGCCGTCCACCAGGCACTGGGCGAAGAAGACGGGCAGGCCGGCCAGGGAGATCAGGTAGTAGCCGGAGGTCAGCGCGGCGGTGGGGGCGTCGGCGGCGAGGAGGGCGGCCAGGGGTTCGCGCAGCAATACACCGGGGACGGCCACGGCCAGGCTGAACGCGGCCCAGAGCAGCCAGCCGGTCCTGACCAGGGGCGCGAGCGGCGCGCGGCCGTCGCGGCGGCCGACGAGCACGGTGAGGCCGGTCTGGACGGCCAGGAACAGCCCGAGCGCCAGGTACTCGGTGGTCGTGGCCACGGTGACCGCAGCGACCGCGCTCTCGCCCAGGCCGGAGACCCAGAGCAGGTCGATCACGCTCACCGCGACGACCGCGGTGAGCAGCTCCACGTAGATGGGGAACGCCAGCCTGACCATAGTAATGCCTCGATTCGTTATAGCTCGCTTAGAGGTATAGCGATACGATGCGCCCATGGCAAGCGGCGGTGACCTGACCCTGACGATCCTGGGGTTCCTCGACGAGCGGCCGATGCACGGCTACGAGCTCAAGGCCAGGCTCAACGCGCTCAGCGGCCACCTGCGCCCGGTCAGCGACGGCGCGCTCTACCCGGCCATCGCCCGGCTGGAGGCCAAGGACCTGGTCGAACGGCACGAGGAACAAGGCGCGGCGGCGGCGCGGCGGCTCGTGCTGACGCTGACGGACAAGGGCAGGGAAGAACTGCTGCGCCGCCTGCGCGAGCCCACCGACATCGAGATCAGCGACCAGACGCGGTTCTTCGCGCTGCTGACGTTCCTGTCGGCGCTGCCGGACGCGGCCGAACGGGCGCGGGTGCTGCGGCGCAGGCTCGACTTCCTGGAGACCCCGGCCAGCTTCTTCTACGACGGCGAGCGGCCGGTGCGCGCGGAGGAGGAGCGCGATCCCTACCGGCGGGGGATGCTGCTGGTCGCGCGGGCCACGGGCGCCGCCGAGCGGGAGTGGCTCAGGAACGAGCTGGGGGCCGAAAAAAGGTGAGGAGGTACGGCAGGCCCCGCCGTACCCCCTCAGAAGGGACTTTCTACACCAATCCGCGACGCTCAAGGAGCGGGCGGATGCTGGGCTCGCGGCCGCGGAAGTTGCGGAAGGCGGTCAGCGCGTCGAGGCTGCCACCCTTCGACAGCAGCTCGCGGCGGAAATGGTCGCCGTTCTCGCGCTTCAGGCCGCCGTTCTCCTTGAACCACTCCACGCTCTCGGCGTCGAGCACCTCGCTCCAGATGTAGGAGTAATAGCCGGCGCTGTAGCCGCCGGAGAAGATGTGCGCGAAGTAGTTGGTGCGGTAGCGCGGGAGCACCAGCGGGAAGGCGATCCCCGCCGACTCCAGGGCCGCGGCCTCGAACGCCCGCGCGTCCTCGACCGTCTCGCCCGCGGCCAGCTTGTGCCAGGCCCAGTCGAGCAGGGTCGCGGCCAGGTACTCGACGGTCTGGAAGCCCTGGTTGAACTTCTCCGTCGCCTGCATCTTCTCCACGAGCTCGGCGGGCATCGGCTCGCCCGTCTCGTGGTGCTTGGCGTAGTTGGCGAGGATCTCCGGCCAGGTCGCCCACATCTCGTTGACCTGCGACGGGTACTCCACGAAGTCACGCGGCACGTTCGTGCCCGACACCCTCGGGTAGCGCACCGCCGAGAACAGGCCGTGCAGCGCGTGCCCGAACTCGTGGAAGGCCGTGTTGACCTCGTCGAACGTCAGCAGCGTCGGCCCGTCGGCCGGCTTGGTGACGTTCAGGTTGTTCATGACGACGGGCAGCTCGCCGAACAGGTAGGACTGGTCGACCAGGTTGTTCATCCACGCGCCGCCGCGCTTGGTCGGGCGGGCGTACGGGTCGAGCAGGAACAGGCCGAGCTGCGAGCCGTCCTCGTTGGCGACCTCCCAGACCGAGACGTCCTCGTGGTAGCCCTTCAGATCGGTCCGCTCGGTGAAGCGCAGCCCGTACAGGCGGCCGGCCGCGTGGAAGATGCCGTCGCGGAAGACCCGGTCGAGCTCGAAGTAGGGCCGCATCGCGTCGGCGTCGAAGTCGTACTTCGCCTTGCGCACCTTCTCGGTGTAGAACGACCAGTCCCACGGCTCGATCGCGAACCCGGCCTGCTCGGCCAGCGCCTCCGCTTCCCTCTTCGCGTTGCGTACGGCGGGGCCGACGAGCTGGCCCAGCATCTCCTCGACCGCCTCGGCCGTCTTGGCCGTCTGGTCGGCGACGCTGTAGGAGGCGTGGCTCGGGAAGCCGAGCAGCTTCGCGCGCTCGGCGCGCAGGGTGGCCATCCGGACGGCGAGGTCCAGGTTCGCCGGCGCCCGCTCCACCGACAGCGTGTACAGCTCGCGGCGGGTCTCCCGGTTCGTCAGCTGCGCCAGGCCGGGCTGGTTGGTGAAGTTGAGCAGCGGCAGGACGTACTTGCCGTCCTTCTCCAGCGCCTTCAGCCGCTCCTCGTCGAAGCCGTCCAGCTCAGCGGCGTCCTCGACGACCAGCGCCGACTCCTTGCTGGCCCTGAGGAGGTTCTGCGAGAAGTCGGTGGACAGGGTGGAGAGCTCCTCGTTGAGCCGCTTGAGCCGCTCCTGGTCGCCCTCGGACAGGTCGGCGCCGGCCCTGATGAAGTCCTCGCGGTACTTCTCCAGCAGCCACGACTCCTCCGGGTCCGAGGTGTTGACCTGCTTGATGCGCGCCCACAGCGCGCGGTCGAGCCGGATCTCGTCGCTGTGCTTGGTCAGCCTCGGCGAGATCTCCTTCTCGATGGCCATGATGCCGTCGGTGGAGTCGGAGGAGACGATGCTGAAGAAGACCATGCCCGTGCGGCCGAGGACGCGGCCAGAGCGCTCCAGCGCCGCGATCGTGTTGTCGAACGTGGGCGCCTCTTCGCTGTTCGCGATCGCCGCCACCTCGGCCAGGTGCTCGCTCATGCCGCGCTCGAACGCGGGGAGGTAGTGCTCCTCCCGGATAGCCCCGAAGTCAGGCAGCTGATAGGGCAGGCTGCTGGGTGAAAAGAACGGGTTCTCTGCCAACGTTCGAGCTCCTCGTGCGGTGGTTTTGTCCTCGTTCAGCTTGGCATGTCATGGGGGCTGCCGGGTGCCGCCGACGCCCGGTTCGGCAATCGTTTTGGTGGTGACCGCCAAGCTGGGCTATTCTTTCGGACGTCGCCAAGGCGAGCTCCGAAGGGGTTCGTTTCGGTGGGGTATGGTGTAATTGGCAGCACGACTGATTCTGGTTCAGTTAGTCTAGGTTCGAGTCCTGGTACCCCAGCTCTGACGGATGTCCTCTCACCGGGGCATCCGTTTTCTGCTTATGGAAGAGTTTCGTATTCGCCCGGGTTCCTTCCCCCGGCTCGCGCTGGCCTTCGCCGGACCGCTGCCGCTCTTCTTCCTCGTCTGCCTGCTGCTGGGCGCCATCCTCACCGGGTCCACCCTGGGCGGCGTGCTGCTGGGGCTGCTCGCCGCGGGGGCGCTGGTGGGGGTTCTGGCGGTCAAGCACCGCAGGCTGGTCTCGGGGACCGTCGTGCGGTTCTCCGAGACTGGTGTCGAACTCGACGACGCGCGCGGCTTCTTCGTACGCCTGCTGTGGGCCGACATCACCCGGGTGGGCGTGGTGGAGACCCAGAGCGCCGATCCGCGCCGCATCGGGCGCGCCGGGGGCCTGCGGGTGCGCGCGCAGCCGTTGCGGGCCACCGGGCTCATCGGGTGGGGCACCCGCCGCACACCTGAGCGGCTGCCGGGCTGGATGCGGGCGCGACTGGCCGCCGTTCCCGTCGATCCGGAGACCGGGCGGGCCGAGGTCGCCATCCCGCTGGGGGAGCTTGATCCGCTGTGGGAGCGGGGGCCGATGGGGGCCTGGATCCGGCGGTACCGGCCCGATCTCATGGGCTCTTAAGCGGTTTGGAGTGCTCCTCGGGGTGCGGTAGAGTTACCTGCGTCGCCGGGGAGACCCGGCGAAATCACTTGTGGTCAGGGTCCCGTCGTCTAGTGGCCCAGGACGCCGCCCTCTCAAGGCGGTAGCGCCGGTTCGAATCCGGTCGGGACTACCACTGCCACAAGTCCACGAAGGTCCCGTCGTCTAGTGGCCCAGGACGCCGCCCTCTCAAGGCGGTAGCGCCGGTTCGAATCCGGTCGGGACTACGTCTTCCTCCTCGAAACCTTTTTTGTTTCTGTTACGGCAAGCCTCCCTGCCGCCACCCGCCGTCGTGGGCTCAGGCCGATCGTGGGGGTCGCTTCTCACGTCGGACGTGGTCCCCATCGCAACGGCCCACGTGAACCAGTTCCCTACCCCGCCCCGGCCGCCGACCACGGGCGCCGCCCACCACCGCCCCACGTCCCGCCGTCTCGGCGCCCTGGGAAACCCCGCACAACCCTCCGCCGCCTGCCACTGCCCCGGCCGCCTCGGGAAACCCCACAACCCGCCGCGTGCCGCCGCCTCGGCGCCCGGGAAACCCGCACAACCACCCGCCTCAGCGCCGTGGGAAACCCGCACAACCTCGCCGCCGTCTCGGTCTTGTTGGCAGACCCGCCGCCGTCCCCTGATGTCGCTGTGCCTCGGGAAACCCCACAGCCACCCGCCCTTGGCCGCCATCTCGGTGGTTCTGCCGCCGCGCCGGGGCCGGTGTGTCGCCACCCGAGCCCGGCCGCCAACGCGGCGCCTCGGGTGGCCGAGGGTGTGTGGTTAGTTTTTGGGGCCGGCGCTTTGGATTACCTCGAAGGACCAGACTTGGGAGCCCGTTGCCGCGGGGCCGCCTTGACCGTGGCCGTGGCCCTGGGCGCCCTGGGACTTGGCGGCTTCCGCGGCCTGGGCGTGGCCGCGTTGGAAGGCGGGGCCCTGTTGCCAGGCCACGAAGTCCTCCTCGCTGCGCCAGCGCGTGTACACGAGGTACTGGTCGGTCCCTTCGAGCGGCCGCAGCAGCTCGAACCACTCGAACCCGTCGGCCGAGTCGACCATCCCGGCGCGGTTGGCGAACCTCTTCTCCAGGTCCTCGCGCATCTCGGCGGGAACGGTCAGAGCGTTGATCTTCACGACAGCCATGTGCCAACCCTATGCGGGGCGCCTCCCGGGAGAGGCGCAAGGCCCTACGGCTTGCGGGCCAGCCCGCAGAACTCGTCCACGGCCGGGCCCGGCGCGCCCTCGGGACGCCAGTCGGGGCAGGAGACGACGCCGGGCTCCAGCAGTTCCAGGCCGTCGAAGAAGCCGGCGATCTGGTCCGGGTGGCGCAGGTGGTAAGGGACGGAGCCGCTCTGGTTCCAGATGGCGATGGCCGCCTCGAACTCGGGGCCCTTGATGACGTTGGTGCCGTCGGCGATCGCCACGTAACTGCCCGAGGGCAGCGCGTCGACCAGCGTGCCCACGACTTCCTTGGCCTGGTCGTAGTCGGGCAGGTGGCCGAGGATGTTGAGGAGCATCAGCGCCACCGGGCGCGAGAGGTCTAGCGTGGTCGCGCCGGCCCCGGCCAGGATCGCCGCGGGCTCGCGCAGGTCGGCCTCGATGTACTCGGTGAGGCCTTCCTCGCTGCCGACCAGCAGGGCGCGGGCGTGCGCCAGGACGATCGGGTCGTTGTCCACGTAGACGACGCGGGCTTCGGGGGCGACGCGCTGGGCGACTTCGTGGGTGTTGTTGACCGTGGGAAGACCGGTGCCGATGTCCAGGAACTGGCGGATCCCGGCCTCGCCCGCCAGGAACGTCACGGCACGGGTCAGGAAGCCTCGCGACTCCTTGGCGATCGGCACGATCTCCGGGAAAACGCGGGCGAACTGGTCGCCGATCTCCCGATCGATCTCGTAGTTGTCCTTGCCCCCGAGCCAGTAGTTCCAGATTCTCGGCGAATGGGACACAGTCTTATCGATCACAGGACAAACCTAATCACACGCTGCGGAAGTTCAGGGGGTTCGCGGCGAGATTGGCGACGAACCCGGCGCGGATGAAACCGCCGGCGACGCTGTCCGGCTTGCGGGTTCCCTGCTCGGTCATGCGGGCGGTGAACTCCTCGACGAGGTCCAGGCGCGGATAGAGGCGCAGGACCTCGTTCTTGACCGGCTCGGGGATCTCGTCGGTCTGGCGGCCGGAGATGTCCATGGCGGTGGAGAGCTCCAGGAGGTGGCCCTCCGGGTCGTCGTTCACGTCCACCTCGGCCCACATGTGGCGCACGATCACCTCGGCCGCCCGCTTCCTGCGCTCGGCCGGCCAGCCGGCGCCCGCGCCGAACACCCACGCCACATGTCCCCCCGCCGCCTCGAAGGCCACCGTGTGGCTGTCGAACTCCTTCGTCAGCCCGAGATCGTGCAACATCGCCGAGACGTAGAGGAGTTCGGCGTCGAAGGCGATGGCGTTCTCCTGGCCGTAGGCGGCGGCGAACAGGTAGGCGCGGATGGAGTGGTTGAGCAGCGACGTCGTGTGGAATTCGGTCGCTACCTCGAGCGCGAGACGGCAGGCGGCGCTGTCCGGGATCAGGATGTCTGCGTAGTTCACGAAGACAGCATGGCATCGAGCCGCTAACGATCGCGCACCCGGCTTGACCTCTTGATCGCCGGTCCGAGAGCATGTCTCGCTCCCGTGAAGACACCCTCGGAAGGACACCGGCGTGCGCCGCCTCGCGATCCCTCTTGCCCTCATGCTCGCCACCACCGGGCTCGGGGCTCCCGCGCAGGCCGCCGACAAGGTCAAGCGCACCGCACAGTGCCAGGGCGACTGGATTCCAGGTACGCCCACCGCTGAGGACGTGATGAACGGGGAGATCTCGCTGGTCGGGCAGCCGGCGTACAAGCTCGGCAAGAAGATCAACTGGGGCGCGAGCCCGTACCGGAACAGGTCGTGGGAGTTCGTCTTCCACTCGCTGCGCTGGGTCGGCACGCTCGTGGTCGGTTACGAGAACACCGGTGAGGCACGCTATCTGGAGCGCGCCAAGGAGATCACCAAGGACTGGGTGGCGAGCAACAAGCGCGGGGCGAGCCGTACCAAGCCATATGTCTGGAAGGACCACCCCACGTCGCTGCGCACGCAGGCGCTGGTCTGCCTGAGCATGCACGTCAAGGACGGCTGGCTCTCCGACAGCCTGAAGGAGCACGCGAAGCTGCTGTCGGACGCCCGGCTGTACAAGAAGGGGCACAACCACGGCATCGACCAGGACATCGCGCTCATGGCGATCGGCTGCCGGATGGCGCGGCGCGACTGGGCGTCACTGGCGATCAAGCGGCTGACCGGCACGGTCAAGCTCGACGTGGACTCCCAGGGCGCGCTCATGGAGCAGGCGCCGCGCTACGCCGTCTACGTGTACGGCCGGCTCCAGGTCGCCATGACCAACATGCGCGACTGCGACCGCAAGGTGCCCGGCGAGATCGCCAAGCGGACCGAGGCATTGAAGGACTTCGTCGCCCACTCCACCGAGCCCAGCGGCTACATGGTGCCGATCGGCGACGGCAGCGCCGAGACCGAGCCGAAGATGGAGACCGGCACGCCCAAGGAGAAGGTCAAGGTCTACCGGGCCGGTTACGCCTACGGGCGCACCGACTGGACCAAGGAGGCGGCGTACTACTCGCTGCGCTTCGGGCCGGGCACGAAGTTCCACGGGCACGAGGACCACATGAGCGTCACCTACTACGCCGACGGGCGCGACATCCTGGTCGACGCGGGGTTCCACTCCTACGAGAAGAGCGCCTACCGCTACTGGACGCTCTCCCCCGAGGCGCACAACGTGCCCATGGTCGAGGGCGCGCGGTTCCGGCCGCGCACCTACACGAAGCTCACCAAGGCGACGTACGGCTCCGGCCGCCAGACTTTCCGGGTCGCCGACAAGGCGTACGGCGTCGGGCGTACCAGAAGTGTGTTCGTCAATCACGGCGAGGACGTGATGGCGGTGCGCGACAAGGCGAGCGGCGGGAAGAAGGTGCGCAACCTGTGGCGGTTCGACCCTTCGCTGACGGTGGTCTCCAACGCGGGCGGCAAGGTCGTGCTGGGTGACGGGAAGTACCGGGTCACGCTGGTGCAGCTGGCGGGGTGCGAGCCGGTCGGCGGGCAGAAGGTGGAGCGGGGCGGCAAGCGGGGCTGGGTCTCGCCGACGTACCTGTCGAAGAAGCCGGCCAGCGTGGTCGTCTCGCCTGCGGCCAAGGAGCTGGTGACCGTGGTCGTCCCGGGCACCGACGAGCCGAAGGTGTCCTGCTCGGGCGGCAAGGTGAAGGTGAACGGCGTGTCCGTGGTCTTCTGAACACGAGGGCGACGGAAAGTTTCAAGTAAACCCGGAGTGATGTCAATTATCGACATCTGTCAGGGATAGTCGTATCTTGCGGCCATGAGGGCTACTCGAACCCCCCGATTAGTGCTGCTCGTGACGAGCATGATCGCCATGCTCACCCTCGTCCTGCCGACCACGACCGCCCGCGCGAACGCGAAGGCCGCCCCGCTCGGCGACGCCTTCGCCCAGGCCGCGCAGACCTACAAGGTGCCCCGCGACCTGCTGGCCACCATCGCCTACGCCGAGACCCACTTCGACGGGCACGTCGGCGCGCCCAGCGCCAGCGGCGGCTACGGCGTCATGCACCTGGTCAGCAACCCCACCGCCAAGGTCCTGGAGAAGGCCGCCGAGCTCACCGGCCTGTCCACGCGGGCGCTCAAGCGCGACGCCGCGGCCAACGTCAAGGGCGGCGCCGCCGTGCTGCGCGCCTACGCCGACGAGCTCGGGCTGGCCGCCGACGCGGCGCTCGGCGCGTGGTACCCGGTCGTCGCCAAGTACAGCAACGCCGCCGACCCGGCCACCGCCCGCCTGTACGCCGACACCGTCTACGACTTCCTCGGCAAGGGCCTGACCGGCACCGCGGGCGCCGAGCAGATCAGCGTTCCCGCCCAGATGGTCACCGCCGAGCGCGGCGCGTACGAACAGGCCCAGGACCTCACCGCGATGGCCGCCCTCAGCCCCGACTACCCGCCGGCCGCGTGGGTCGCCGCGAACTCCGGCAACTACACCGCCTCCAGCCGCGAGTCCAGCTACAACATCGACCGGGTGATCATCCACGTCACGCAGGGCTCGTACGCCGGCACCATCTCCTGGTTCCAGAACCCGAGCGCCAACGTCTCCGCCCACTACGTGATCCGCTCATCCGACGGCGCGGTCACCCAGATGGTCCGTGACAAGGACGTCGCCTGGCACGCCGGCAACTGGAGCTACAACACGCGTTCCATCGGCATCGAGCACGAGGGCTTCGTCGACAACCCCTCGTGGTTCACCGACGCCATGTACCGCAGCTCGGCGGCGCTGACCGCCTACCTGTGCAACAAGTACGGCATCCCGAAGACGCGCACCGGCATCATCGGGCACAACGAGGTCCCCGGCGCCACCCACACCGACCCCGGCCGGCACTGGGACTGGAACAAGTACATGCAGTACGTCACCGGAGGCGGCGGCACCACCTGGTCCACCATCGTGGACAACACGACCGCCGACCGGTTCAGCTCCAGCGCCAACTGGGGCACCTCGACGTACTCCACCCAGCGCCACGGGCCCGACTACCGCTACGCCGAGCCCGTCGCCGCCAGCGACCCGGCCTGGTACAAGGCCGGCATCCCCACCGCCGGCACCTACAAGGTCGAGGTCTGGTACCCGGCGCTGCCCGGTTACAACAGCTCGGCCCCGTACATCGTGGCCGCCTCGGGCGGCAACCAGACGGTCTACGTCGACCAGCGTTCCGGCGGGGGCGGGTGGCGAAGCATCGGCACCTTCTCGCTCAACGCCGGTGACTACAACGTGGTCGGGGTCAGCCGCTGGACGTCCGGCGTCGGCCTCGTGATCGCCGACGCCGTGCGGATCAGCAAATAACGGCTTTGGGGGTACGGCGGCGCCGTACCCCCAAAAATCCCTAACACGCGGCCCTTTACGGCCTGCTACAACTCGCGGCCCGCGCGCAGCAGACCATAGGTGACGGCCTGCTCCAGGGCCTGCCAGGAGGCGTCGATGATGTTCTCGTCCACGCCGACCGTGGCCCACTCGCCCGTGGCGTCGCTGGTGGTGATGAGGACGCGGGTGATGGCGTCGGTGCCGTGGGTGCCCTCGAGTATGCGGACCTTGAAGTCGATCAGCTCGACCGCGGCCAGCTCGGGGTAGAGCTTCTCCAGGCCCAGGCGGACCGCCCTGTCGAGGGCGTTGACCGGGCCGTTGCCCTCGCCGGTGGCCACGATGCGCTCGCCCTTGGCGTGCAGTTTGACGGTGGCCTCGCTGACCAGTTCGCCGCCCTTGGTGCGCTCGACGATCACCCGCCAGGACTCGACCTCGAAGTGGCGCCTGCGCTCGCCGTGCAGGGTGTCGCGCAGCAGCAGCTCGAACGAGGCGTCGGCGGCCTCGAACGTGTAGCCCTGGGACTCCAGCTCTTTGACCCGGTCGACCAGTTCCTTGGAGGTCTCGGCGGACAGCTGGTAGCCCAGCTCGCGGCCCTTCAGCTCGACGCTGGCCCGTCCGGCCATGTCGGAGACCAGCATGCGCATGTCGTTGCCGACCGCGGCGGGGTCGATGTGCTGGTAGAGGTTCGGGTCCACCTTGATGGCGCTGGCGTGCAGGCCGGCCTTGTGCGCGAAGGCGGACATGCCCACGTAGGGGGCGTGCGAGTTCGGGGTGACGTTGGTGACCTCGGTGATCGCGTGGGCGATCCGGGTCATGTCCTGCAGCGCGGTCGGCGGAACCAGGTCGAAGCCCCGCTTGAGCTGGAGGTTCGCCACGACCGTGAACAGGTTCGCGTTGCCGGATCGCTCGCCGTAACCGTTGGCGCAGCCCTGCACGTGGGTCGCGCCCGCCTTCACCGCGGCCAGCGTGTTCGCGACCGCGCAGCCGGTGTCGTCGTGGCAGTGGATGCCCACGCGGGCGCTGGTCTGGACGGCCGCGTACACCACCTCGGCGAGTTCGTCGGGAAGCATGCCGCCGTTGGTGTCGCACAGGGCGACCACGTCCGCCCCGGCCTCGGCAGCGGTCCTGAGGACCTCGAGAGCGTAGTCTGGATTCGACCTGTATCCGTCGAAGAAGTGCTCGGCGTCGAGGAAGACCCGCTGGCCCTCCGCTTTCAGATGAGAGACGGTGTCGCGGATCATCGCGAGATTCTCACTGAGGGTCGTGCGGAGGGCCAGCTCCACGTGCCGGTCGTGGCTCTTGGCGACAAGAGTCACGACCGGCGCGCCGGATTCGCGCAGTGCGGCTACCAAAGGGTCATCGGCTGCCTTCATGCCTGCCCGGCGGGTCGCGCCGAATGCGGCAAGCTGCGCGTGCTTCAGGTCGAGCTCTGTTTGAGCCCGCCTGAAGAACTCTGTGTCCTTGGGGTTGGCGCCAGGCCAGCCCCCCTCGATGAAACCGACGCCCAGGCCGTCCAAGTGGCGCGCGATCGACAGCTTGTCGGCCACCGTGAGGTTGAGGCCTTCTTGCTGTGCGCCGTCGCGCAGCGTGGTGTCGTACACGTGGAAGCGGTCGTCGGCCATCTGATTGGTCTCCCGTGGAAATGAAAAAGACCCCTCACGGACGTGAGAGGTCTGCGCGCTGGCGGTGTCCTTTGTCAGCCAGCGCGCCTGCCGATAATGAGCAGACCGTAGAACATGGTGATGCCGAGTGTGCCACATGGATTCACCATCTGGCACGCTGGTCTCACGTTCTGGGACATTCTTTGTACGACGAGGCGCTGACATGGGCGGCTTCGGGTGGTGACGGTCGTTCAGACGGTGATGCCGTCGCCGCCCGTGATGAGCTGCTCCAGGGCCTTCGGGTCGAACGCGACGTCACCCAGCATCTCGCCGTTGAACAGCACCGTCGGCGTCCCGTCGAGGCGGACGCCGTCGTTCTGGCTGAGGTGCTGCTTGGCGAAGGCCTGCGTGGTCACGCACTCGTCCACCGAGGCGCCCGCCTTGCGCGCGGCGCCGACCAGCTCGTCCGGCGTGAACCCGCTGGCAGTGCCGTGCGGAGCCGGTTGAATGGCGTAAAGCTGATCACGGAAGGCCAGCCAGTTGGCCGCGGGCACACAACGGGCGGCGGCGGCCGCGCGGACGCTGTTGGACCGCATCGGCTCGTCCCGGAAGATCGTCACCGGATGGAAGACCACCTTCACACTGCCCGCCTTGGCCAGGCGCTGAAGCGTGGGATCCACGGCGGCGTGAAGCTGCTTGCAGATAGGACAGTCGAAGTCCTCATACAGATCGAGGACCGGCGTGGTAACCCCCGGCCTGGCCAGCACCATCGAGCCGTCCGGCTGGCGGGTGAGCTGGTAGGTGCCCGGTTTGCCACCCGTGTCGGCGAAGGCCAGAACGGCGACTATGGCAAGCACGACACACGCGGCAACACATGCCGCCACCAGCCTCTTGTTCATCGCAGGCGACCCTATCATTTACGACATATTGCCCAAATATTCGAACTGACTTGCTAGGTCTTTTCGAGGGCATTACCTTGGGTCGCGCGCCAATCACATTGCGTTCATCTCTCAGGAGGGGATGATGGAACCATGGCCAAGCTGCTCGCGCGTCCCACTGCCGAAGAGCATCCGTCTGACCAGCACTACCGGGCGGCGTGCAGGCTGTTCCCCGAGCATCGCGTGGAGCTCATCGACGGCCGGATCGTGGTGAACCCCGTGCCCACCGGACTCCACAACAACATCATCGCGCTGCTTCTCTTCCAGATCACCGGCTTGCTGGTGGAGAAGGACTGGCGGCCTTGGACCAACATCAAGCTGTTCCTGGGAACCCAGAGCGACAGGTTCATCCCGGACCTCGTGATCGTCTCCAAGCGGCCGCGCATGTGGGGCGATGACGAGGTGTACGCCGACGACACGAAACTGGTCGTGGAGGTCGTCTCCCCCAGCAGCGTCCACGACGACTACGTCATCAAGCCCAAGGCCTACGCCGCCGCGAAGGTTCCCGCCTTCCTCCGCATCGACCCGGCCAAGTCGACGGCCAGCCTGTTCACCCGCCCGTCCGCAGACGGCTACACCGTTTACGCCGAAGTCGCCATGGGCGCGCCACTCGCCATGCCCGACCCCTGGAACCTCATCCTCGACACGGGCGAACTCCATGACGCCGAGACCTCCGGCTGATCGACAATGACGCCATGAAGAACTTCGTGCTCGACCAGCCGATCGCCCAATACATCCACGAACACACCACGCGCCCCGATCCGCTTCTTGAGCAACTCGCCATCGAGACCCGCGAGGCCACCGGCGACCAGGCCAACATGCAGATCTCCGCTTCCCAGGGACGTCTGCTCACCATGCTCACCCAGCTCGTCGAGCCGTCGGTGGCGGTCGAGGTGGGCACGTTCACCGGCTACTCGTCGCTCTGCCTCGCCCGTGGGCTGTCCGGCGGGCACCTCTACTGCTACGACGTGAGCGAGGAGTGGACCGCGATCGCCAAGCGCTACTGGGAGGACGCCGGCGTATCCGACCGCATCACCCTGACCCTCGGCCCCGCCACCGAAACCCTGCCCGCCCTCCAGCGCTCCGTCGACCTGGCCTTCATCGACGCCGACAAGCCCGGCTATCCCGCCTACTACGAACTGCTGATGGAACGCCTGCGTCCTGGCGGACTGATCATGGTGGACAACACCCTGTGGACCGGGTACGTGGTCGACCCGTCGAGGAACGACGAGAACACGGTGGCGATCCGCGAGTTCAACGACATGGTGATGCAAGATCCGCGCGTGACCACGACCATCCTCCCGATCTCCGACGGCCTCACCTTGATCCGCAAGAACTGACCAACCCACTGCCCTGGTGCTCCACGCGGTCCAGCCGTGGGGTCCTCCTGGCACGCCCGCGTTCTTCCGCCTAAGACCCATGGGTCAGCGCGCGGTCAGGCTGGCCACGGTTCGCCTCGTGTCCGTCCGGCGCGTCGGCCTCGTGTTCTTCCGGCGTGGCCTCCGGCTGGGCGGCTCCGGCTGGGCTCCGGGCGGACTCTGTCGGGTGGGTGTCCGTCCGGCAGATACCCCGTCGTGTCGATGCCTGTCCAGTGGAGGGCTCCCCCGGCCATGCTTCGATGGCGGCACTCTCCTGGGGGCAGGGCACAGGTGGCGGTGTTCTCCAGGGTGTCCGGGGTCAGGGTGTGCTGCCCCACGGGGTGTGCTGCCCCACGGGGTGTGCTGCCCCACGCGGTGTGGGGCAGCGGCACGAGGTGTGGGGCAGCGGCACGAGGTGTGGGGCAGCGTGGGATGTGGGGCAGCTTGGGGTTAGCTGATCTTGTGGATCCAGCTGTGGGGGTCGGGGCGGGTGCCGTACTGGATGCCGACGAGTTCGTCGCGGATGCGCATCGTGACCGGGCCCGGGGTGCCGTCGCCCACGGTCCAGGCGCGGTCGGCGCCCTTGACCGAGCCGACCGGCGTCACCACGGCGGCGGTGCCGCAGGCGAAGACCTCGGTCAGTTCGCCCGACTCGCAGCCTGCCTGCCATTCCTCGATCGACAGGCGGCCCTCTTCGGCCTTCAGGCCGAGGTCGCCGGCGAGCGTGAGGATGGACTCGCGGGTGATTCCGGGCAGGAGCGTGCCGGTGAGGGCGGGGGTGAGGAGGCGGTCGCCGTACACGAAGAAGAGGTTCATTCCGCCCATCTCCTCCACGTACCGGTGCTCGTGGGAGTCGAGCCAGACGACCTGGTCGCAGCCCTGGGCGACGGCCTCGCGCTGGGCGACGAAGGCTCCGGCGTAGTTGCCGCCGCACTTGGCGGCGCCGGTGCCGCCGGGGGCGGCGCGGGTGTATTCCGTCGAGAGCCACACGGAGACGGGCTTGACGCCGCCGCTGAAATACGAGGCGGCGGGTGAAGCGATGACCATGAAGCGGTAGTTCTCGGACGGGTAGTTGACGCCGAGGCCGACCTGGGTGGCGATGATGAACGGGCGCAGGTAGAGGCTGTGGCCCTCGGTGGTCGGGACCCAGTCGCGGTCGGCCTGGACGAGGAGTTCGAGCGCCTCGACGAAGGTGTCTTCCGGCAGTTCCGGCATGGCCATGCGCAGGCAGGACTGGTTGAAGCGGGCGGCATTGGCGTAGGGGCGGAAGGTGACGATGGAGCCGTTCGCGTGCCGGTAGGCCTTGAGGCCCTCGAAGAGCTCCTGCGCGTAGTGGAAGACGGAGGTCGCGGGGTCGAGCGTGAGCGGTCCATACGGCGTGAGGCGGGCGTCGTGCCAGCCGGTGCCCTCGGTGTAGTCGATCGAGACCATGTGATCGGTGAAGGCCTTCCCGAACCCGGGGCTCGCCAGTACCGCCTCGCGCTCTGCCGCGGTGCGAGCGTGGTCGGATAGCTGCACGTCGAAGCTGAGCTTCTGAGAGGTGGTCATGACGGAGATCCTTCTCTTTCTCTGAGGTCTACCCTGCATCCATTCTGCGCCGGATCGGGTAGAGGGAACTTACTGCATCTAAAAGGACGACCGTTAGGGCGCAACGAAAACGCCCGGAGGCTCTCGCGAGCCACCGGGCGTGGGTGGTCAGGCGGCCGCGAGTGCGCTGGGGGCGCCTGGGCCGCTTGTCAGGTTGATACCGGGGTGTTCACGAGCTGCGGGTTCGCACGCTGCCTGCCGTACCTCCGCAGATGTCAAAAAGACCCTTCTGCGGTACGACGGGCTGCTCGTGGGCCGGTGGCCTGCGGCGTCAGGCGCCGCCGGATACTCGGGCGGCGATGTCGTCGCCGATTTCCCGGGTGGTGCGGGCGGCGGCGTGCGAGAGGCGCTCGACGATGTCGTCGGCGACGGCCTGCTCGACGCGGGCGGCCTCGGCGGTCAGCCCGACGTGGTCGAGGAGCATGGCGACCGAGAGGATGGTGGCGGTCGGGTCGGCCTTGCTCTGCCCGGCGATGTCGGGCGCGCTGCCGTGCACCGGCTCGAACATGCTCGGCGCGGCGCCCTCGGGGTTGATGTTGCCGCTGGCCGCGAGGCCGATGCCACCGGCCACCGCGGCGCCGAGGTCGGTGATGATGTCGCCGAACAGGTTGTCGGTGACGATCACGTCGAAGCGCTCGGGCTGGTTGACGAAGAACATCGTGGCCGCGTCGATGTGCACGTAGTCGGTGGTGACCTCGGGGTATTCCTCGGCCACGCGGTCGAAGGTGCGCTGCCAGAGGTCACCGGCGAAGGTGAGCACGTTGGTCTTGTGGACCAGCGTGAGCTTCTTGCGCGGGCGGCTCTGCGCCTTGGCGAAGGCGTAGCGGACGACGCGCTCGACGCCGTAGGCGGTGTTGATGGACTCCTGCGTCGCCACCTCATGCGGTGTGCCCTTGCGCATGGCCCCGCCGGTACCGGCGTAGAGCGACTCGGTGCCTTCGCGGACGACGACGATGTCGATGTTCTCGGGCGGCGTGTCGGCCAGCGGCGTCGCGACGCCGGGCAGCAGCTTGACCGGGCGCAGGTTGACGTAGTGGTCGAAGTCGAAGCGGATGCGCAGGAGCAGGTCGCGCTCCAGCAGGCCGGGCGGCACCTTGCGGGGGTCGCCGACGGCGCCGAGCAGGATCGCGTCGTAGCCGCGCAGCTCCTGCAGCACGGAGTCGGGTAGAACCTCGCCGGTCCTGGCATAGCGGTCCGCGCCGAGGTCGTACTCGGTGATGTCGAACTTGGGACCGACCGCCTGGAGAACCTTGAGGCCCTCGGTGACGACCTCGGTACCGATGCCGTCTCCGGGGATGACGGCCAGGCGAATGCTACGCGACTCCATGGGCGGTACCTTACCGGTTCGTCTCGCCTGCCGAGCAACCCATCTCATTTTCCGGACACTGCATTTTGCCCGATTTGCACGCTTTTGACTGTTTCGTTAGAGTCCCACCAGCCTAATCCGCACACCGCAGTGCGGAGCCGGGGACCCATTTCCCCCATAGGGGCGAATCGGCGCTTACCACGCCGTAGGGCTACTTCCAGGCCCGAGCCCGACAGCTAACCCGGTAGGCCGTGTGGAAGGACATTCCCCTGTCTCGCATCATCGCGACCGCTGTGCTTTTCACCGTCACCGGTGTCACCGCAGCCACCCTCGCATCCCCCGCCACCGCATCCCCCACCTCCCCCGCCACCGCATTTCCCACCTCCCCCGCCCCCCTCGCCACCCCCACTCCCCCCGTCTCTCCGGTTACCCCCGCTCCGGTCACCCCCGATCCCCCCGCTAGCCCTGCTTCCCCCGTCATCCCCACCACCCCCGTCATCCCCGTTTCCCCCACTTCGCCCGCTTCTCCCGTCACCTCCGCTTCTCCCGCCTCTCCCGTCACCACCGTCGACCCCTACGAGGTGACGCTGAACGGCCAGGAGCTCAAGGAAATCCAGGAGCAAGGGGCCCCCAAGCCCAGCTGGCAGAAGGCCCTGGACTACGCCATGGACAAGCGCGGTACTCCGTATGTCTGGGGCGGCACCACCAAACGCGGCTACGACTGCTCCGGGCTCATGCTCCGCGCCTACGAAAGCGCGGGCATCGACCTGCCCCGCACCGCCGCCCAGCAGTACTCGGCGTTCTCCAGGAAGATCAGCTGGAAGAACCTGAAGCCCGGCGACCTGGTCTTCTTCTCCGGACTCGGGCATGTGGGCATGATCTCCCGGCCTGGGCACATGGTGCACTCGCCGCGTACTGGCGATGTGGTCAAGGAGGAGAAGCTCAGCGCCTGGCGCCGACAGGCCTTTGTGGGCGCCGTGCGTCCTGATCCGGCGGGCGTCAAACTCACCACCCACCTCGCAAAACTCCGCCAAGCACCCGCACCCGTAATGCCCACCGCCACGCTGTGACGAGCTTCGGTTTCTGATTGTCTTCTGCTCGTCTTCTGATGGCGCAGCCGCCCGCTGGCCCTGTCGGCGCGGGTTCTGTCAGCGCTAAATCTGTCAGCGCTGGCCGTTCTGCCCCGCGCGGGTTCTGCCCCGCGCGGGTTCTGCCACTGCGTGTTCTTCTCTTACGGCAAGCCAGCCACCCCCGCCCGCCGCACGTGGACCTGTCTGTCCAGGGAAACGGTCGTCCAGCGGGGGTGGCTGGCCGCCGTTACGACCGCACGTGCAGATGGCACCCCGCGTACCCCCCGCCGATCTCAGCCCATACGGGTGGAGAAGATCAGATCCCAGGCGCGGCCCCTCGCATGGGCGACAGCGCCCAGCAACACCCCGCTGTCGCCCAGAGCGCTGGCCACGATCGTGGGCCGGAGGGGCCCCAGTTCGCTGATTCGGCGTTGGATCGCGTCGCCCAGCAGGTCGAGGTTGTGTCCTACGCCGCCGGAGAGCACGATCACCTCCGGGTCCAGGACGGCGGCCACCGCCACGAGCAACCCGCCGATCCGCCGGCCCTCCGCTGCCACGACCGACAGCGCTGCCGGATCTCCCCGTTCGGCGGCGGCGAAGATCTCCTTGGCCGTTCCCAGGGACAGCCCGGCGGCCCGAGCCGCCCGTACCACTCCCGGCGCCGCGGCCACGGTCTCGGTTGCCCCGTGCTCCCGCACACTCGCGTCCCCCTGGTCCACGCCGACCGACTGCGCGACACCGGGGAAGGACTCTCGGGCCGCCTGAGCCGACACCCCGGCAACAGATCGGCCACCCGAAACCTCGGACGGCAGTTCCGGGGCGGGACGTGCGGCAGGCGCGGACTGGGTATCAGGGTCGGCCCAGCCGTCAAGACCGGGACGCGCCTCGGAACCCTGCCGGATGTCCGGGCTGGGCCGGATGTCCGGGCTGGGCTGAGTGTCGGAGCCCTGCGGGATGTCGGAGCCCTGCCTTGCCTTAGAGCCCTGCCCTGCCTTGGAGCCCTGCGTGGTGTCGGAGTCCTGCCGGGTGTCGGAGCCCTGCCGGGTGTCGGGGTTGGGTTGGGCGCTGGGGGCGGTTCGGGCTTCGGGGATTGGGGGGTTGGGGCTCGCGGACTCTGGGGTGGGGAGGTGCGGGGTGGGTGGTTCTGGGGTGGGGGCGGGGAGGTCGTCGGTGGCGGGGAGGTAGGAGACCTCGCCTGCCGCTCCCCTCGCGCCTACATACAGTTCGCCGTTGACGACTATGCCCATGCCCACGCCGGTGCCGATGGAGACCAGGGCGAAGTTGGACTTGCCCTGGCCCTCGCCGTACGCGTGTTCGCCGACGGCGGCGAGGTTGATGTCGTTCTCGATGACCAGGTCGACGTCGAGGGCGGCGCGCAGGCGGTCGGCCAGGTCGGGGCCCGGGAGGTTGGGGGCGAAGTCCAGGCGGCCGGCGTTTTGGTCGTAGACGCCTGGGGAGCCTACGACGGCGCAGACTATCGCCGACCAGTCGAGTTCGGCTTCGTGGGCGGCCGCGCGGGCCAGGCGGGCGACGAGTTCGGCCAGTTCGGCCGAGGTGCGCGCGGTGTTGCGGCCGTCGGTACGGCCGGCGAAAGTACCCCGGAGATCGGCCACCGCCACCCGGATCCAGTCGCGGCCGATGTCGATGCCGGCGACGTGGGCCGAGGCGGCGTTCACGTCGTACAGGGAGGTTACGGGGCCGGGGCGGCCGGACACCTCGCCTACCAGGTGGACCAGTCCGTCTTCCTCCAGTCCTGCCAGGGCGGCGGAGACGGTGGGCTTGGACAGGCCGGTGACCTTGGCGAGGTCGGCTCTGGACGCGGGGCCCTCCCGGTGGAGTTGGTCCAGTAGGCGCCGCTCGTTCATGACCCGCAGCAACCGCGGGTTTCCCAGCTCGCTTCGCACCGCGACCTCCCCTTCACGGCAGACTCTAGCCAACGCGCCGGATAGTAAATTACCTTTCTTACCAACCACCTTCCAATCATCCCGATCCACCCGGCACACCGCCCAAACTCCACCTCAAAACCCCAAAGCCCCCTCTCCAGGTGATCCCTAGAAGGAACGGTCCGCGGGGCCCCGAGACAGAAGGCCACCCCGGCAAGAGACAACCCCACGCAATAGGCAAACCCGGGCAAGGAAGGACAACGCGGGCAAGAGCGGCAGGCCAAGCAACGCAGGGGGCTCGAAACAACGCGGGTCCGGCACAGGAACCGGCCCGGCACAGGGGCGGGCCCAGCGTAGGAGGGCGGGCCCGGAAGAACGTGGGTCCGGCACAGGAAGCGGGGCCGGCACAGGGGCAGGCCCGGCGTAGGAGGGCGGGCTCGGAAGAACGCGGGGTCCGCCACAGGAAGCGGGGCCGGTGAAGGAGGAAGGGCGGGTTGACAGGTAGGTGGAAACCGGGGGTCTGGCTGCACTCGAGAGGAACGATGTGCGATGCACCGAGGAGTGATGGTCCCCGTCGCAGCCGCGATGCTGCTGCTGGCGGGTTGTGGCAGCGGCGGCGCCGGTACGACGGCGAGCGCCCAACCTTCCCAAGCGGAACAATCAGGACAGGCCAAGAAGATCGCCCTGTTCCTGCCCGAATCCAAGACGACCAGGTACGAGGCCTTCGACCGGCCCCTGTTCGAGGCCAAGGTCAAGGCGCTCTGCGCGACCTGCGAGATCCTCTACAGCAACGCCGACCAGGACGCCGCAAAGCAGCAACAGCAGGTCGAGGCGGCCATCACCCAGGGCGCGAACGTTCTGGTCCTGGACGCGGTGGACGCCGCGGCCGTGGCGCCGCTGGTACATCAGGCCAAGCAGAAGCAGATCCCGGTCATCGCCTATGACCGGCTGATCTCGGGGATCGACTACGCGTACTACGTGTCGTTCAACAACGTGCGGGTGGGCGAGATGCAGGGGCAGGCGCTGCTGGACGCGCTCAACGCCAACGGCACGGCGGCGAAGGGCGAGATCGTGATGATCCACGGCTCCCCCACGGACCCGAGCTCGGCCGACTACAAGAAGGGCGCCAAGAGCGTTCTGGACGGCAAGGTGAAGGTGGGCAGGGAGTTCGACACGCCGGACTGGAGCCCGGACAAGGCGCAGCAGCAGATGGAGCAGGCGATCACGGCGCTGGGCCGGGACAAGATCGTGGGTGTGCTGAGCGCCAACGACGGCATGGCGGGCGGCGCGATCGCGGCGATGAGGCGGGCGGGGTACGCGACGCTGCCGCCGATCACCGGCCAGGACGCCGAACTCGCCGCGATCCAGCGCATTCTCACCGGCGAACAGCACATGACCATTTATCTGAACATCAGGGCCGAGGCGGAGAAGTCCGCCGAGCTGGCCGTCGCCCTGGCCAACGGCGAGACCCCGCAGGCCCCGGCCAAGGTCAACAACGGCACCGCCGACATCCCGGCCTTCCTCCTCGACCCCATCCCGGTCACCGCCGACAAGGTCAAGGACACGATCGTGCAGGACAAGTTCTACACGGTCGAGCAGATCTGCACCGCCGAGGTCAAGGCGGCCTGCGCGAAGAACGGCATCCAGTAGATGATCTCCGCATCGGGGATCACCAAGCGGTACGGCGCGGTCCAGGCCCTCGACGGAGCGAGCCTGGACCTGCGTCCCGGCGAGGTGGTCGCGCTCATGGGCGACAACGGCGCGGGCAAGTCCACCCTGGTCAAGGCCATCTCGGGGGTGGTCATCCCGGACGCGGGCACGATCGCCGTGGACGGCGCGCCGGTCAGGATCGGCGGCCCGCGCGACGCCCAGGCCCTCGGCATCGCCACCGTCTACCAGGACCTCGCCCTGTGCGAGAACCTCGACGTCGTCGGCAACCTCTTCCTCGGCGCCGAGGACCGGTTCCTGCGCCACATCCGGATGGAGCGCGCCACCCGCGACCTGCTCGGCCAGCTCGACGTGCGCATCCGCGACATCCGGGTGCCGGTCGCGATGCTCTCCGGCGGCCAGCGGCAGTCGGTGGCCATCGCGCGGGCGCTGCTCGGCTCGCCGCGCCTGGTCATCCTGGACGAGCCGACCGCCGCGCTCGGCGTGGAGCAGACCGCGCAGGTGCTCGCGCTCATCGGACGGCTGCGCGAGCGCGGGCTCGCGGTGCTGGTCGTCTCCCACAACCTGGCCGACGTGCGCGCGGTGAGCGACCGGGTGGCCGTCCTGCGCCTGGGCCGCAACGCGGGAGTCTTCGGTACGGCTACCGCCGCCCAGGAAGAGATCGTCGCCGCCATCACAGGAGCGGGAGCATGAACCCGGACACGACGCTGCGCACGCCGTACCCGATGAAGGTGTTGAAGCGGGGCGACATCGGCGCGTGGCCGGTCGTCGGCGCGCTCGTCGCGATCGCGATCATCTTCAGCACGCTCAACGACCGGTTCCTGTCCGCGCAGAACCTCACCACGCTGGCCCTGCAGATGGCGGCGACCGGCACGATCGCGCTCGGCATCATCATGGTGCTGCTGCTGGGCGAGATCGACCTGTCGGCCGGATCGGTCAGCGGGCTGTGCGCGACGGTCATGACGATCGTCAACGTGAAGCAGGGCTGGCATCCGCTGGCCTCGATCGGGCTCGCGCTGGCGGCGGGGGCGGCGATCGGGCTGCTGCACGGGTTCATGCTGACCCGGCTGCGGATGCCGTCGTTCGTGGTCACGCTGGCCGGGCTGATGGGCTGGCAGGGGTTGCTGCTCTACCTGCTGCGCGAGGGCGGCACGATCAACCTGCCGT
This sequence comes from Nonomuraea endophytica, assembly GCF_014203235.1. GTDB lineage: Bacteria > Actinomycetota > Actinomycetes > Streptosporangiales > Streptosporangiaceae > Nonomuraea > Nonomuraea endophytica. Next base: position 776,204 of record NZ_JACHIN010000002.1, read on the forward strand.
TCACCGGCTTCATCTCCAAGCTGAGCGACACCTGGCTGCCGGGCTGGCTGTCGTGGCTGGTGGTGGCGGGGCTGGTGCTCGGCTCCGGCGGCGTGAGCCTGCTGAACCGGGTCCACCGGTCGCGGGCCGGGCTGCCCGTCACGCCGGTGTGGTGGCTGGGGGCGCGCTCGGCGGGGCTGGCGGTGCTGCTCGGCGCGGGCGTGCTGATCATGTCGGCCGACCGCGGCGTGCCGCTGCTGCTGGTCATCTTCGCCACGCTGGTGGTGGGGTTCGACCTCCTGCTGCGGCACACCGCCTTCGGCCGGCACGTCTACGCGGTCGGCGGCAACGCCGAGGCGGCCAGGCGCGCGGGCATCAACGTGACCAGGATCCGGATCCTGGCGTTCATGCTGGGCTCGACGCTCGCCGCGGCCGGCGGGATCCTGGCGGCCAGCCGCCTGTCCGCGGTCAACCAGCAGTCGGGCGGCAGCGACGTCCTGCTCATGGCGATCGCCGCTGCGGTCATCGGCGGCACCTCGCTGTTCGGCGGGCGCGGCCGCGCCTACGCCGCGCTGCTCGGGGTGCTGGTCATCCAGTCGATCACCAGCGGTATGTTCCTGCTCAGCGTGGACTCGTCGGTCCGCCTCATGGTCACGGCCGCGGTGCTCGCACTCGCCGTCGCCATCGACTCCCTCGCCAGAAAGGGTCCTATCAGGTGAGCCAGGTGCTGGGCATCGACGTCGGCGGCACGAAGATCGCGGTGGGGGTCTCCGGCGCCGACGGGCCCGAGGTCACCGCGCGCGAACGCCTGGACACCGGCCCCGACGCGCTCGCGCGGGCGCTCGCCGCCGCCCGCCGCCTCGACCGGCATCCGGCCGCGGTCGGCTTCTCGACCACGGGGGTGATCCGCGACGGCGTGGTACGGCTGTCGCCGAACGTCCCCGGCTGGGACGGCCTGGAGCTGCCCAGGCTGCTGGCCGAGGAGTTCGGCGACATCCCCGTGGCCATCGACAACGACGTGAACGCCGCGGCCGCCGCCGAACTGCGCTGGGGCGCGCTGCGCGGCGTCTCCACCGGCCTCTACCTGAACCTCGGCACCGGCCTGGCCGCGGCCCTGATCGTCGGCGGGACCGTGGTGCCGGGGGCGCACGGCGCGGCGGGCGAGATCGGCTACCTGCAGGTGGAGCCGGGTGAACCGGCGTTCGCCGACGGCCATGTGCCGCTGGAGGAGCGGGTGTCGGGCAGCGGCCTGGCCAGGCGTGCCTCGGCCCTGCTGGGCCGTCCGGTCACCACCGCCCATCTCCTCACCCACTACTCCCAGGCCGAGGGTCCTGACGAGGTGGTGCGGGATCTGGTGACACAGGCGTTGCGGCTGCTGGCGGTCAGCGTGGCCAACCTGTGCGTGATGGTCGATCCCGAACGCCTCGTGGTGGGCGGCGGGATGATGGGGGCGGCCGACGTGATCATGCCGGGGTTGCTGGCCGAGGTGCGGCGGGCCGTACCCTTCCCGCCGGAGGTACGGCAGGCGCGCTTCAGCGACGACGCACCGTTGCTGGGAGCCCTCGCACTGGCCCATGCCGCGATCTAGCCTGGCGGGCATGGCGACGAAGGTACGGCTCAGTGGCGAGCGAGCCACGCTGCTGGCGACGTTGTGGGGGCGGGCCCTGGATGCCAGGTCGTCCGCCTCGATCCTCCGCGACACGATGGCGATCCAGGTCGTGGAGCAGATCGACTTCGACTTCCGCCGCACGGGGCTGCGGCCCGGCGAGGAGTACACGGTCGCGCTGCGGGCGCGGCAGATCGACGTGTGGGCCAAGGAATGGCTGGCCACGCATCCGGAGGCGACCGTTCTCCACCTGGGCTGCGGCCTCGACAGCCGCGCGTGGCGGCTGGATCCGGGGCCGGGCGTGCGGTGGTTCGACGTGGACTATCCGGACGTGATCGAGTTGCGGGAGAAGCTCTACCCGCCGCGCGAGCACTACACGGCGATCGGCTCGTCGGTGACCGACCTGGCCTGGCTGGAGCAGGTGCCCGCCGACCGGCCGGTGCTGGTCGTCGCCGAGGGTCTCGTCTACTACCTGCGCGAGGACGAGGGGCGCGCGCTCCTCCACACGATCGTGGAACGCTTCCCGCTCGGCCAGTTCATCTTCGAGACGCTCAGCCGCCGGGGCATGAAGCTGCAGAAGATGAACAAGGCCATGCAGACCGCGGGCGCCAAGGTCTACTGGGGCATCGACTCCGTGGCCGAACTGGAGTCGATCCATCCCAGGCTGCGGTGCGTGACCGTGATGAGCGCCCTCGACCTCGACGGATACGCCGCGCTCGGCTTCAAGTACCGCCTGCTGGTGGGCCTCGGGAGGCTGATTCCCACCCTCAGGAAAATGGCGACGTTCTACCGCCTGAGCTTCTAGCGGGAGGGGGCGCCGCCGTTGTCGCGCCGGTCCAGGGCGAACTGGACGGCTTCGGCCGCCTCTTCCTCGTGCTCGTCGGCGTGGTTCCAGGGATACATCTCGTACATGATGCGACTCGTCTCATATCGCGGGCGTACTTCAAGAAGGAGGCCGGACCCCGGTCACGGGTCGGACCGGGCCTGGTCCAACCGATCCGGGTCACGGATCCGGTGGAAAGAGGGACTTAACGGCCGACGCAACGCCACACACCGCGGCGAGTGGTCGACCTGCCCTAGCAGGCCCATCGGGGGCGGGCAGGTAACGAATACGAGAACCTGGCGCACTACCGCCAGCGTACCTCGGGATCTCGTTGGATGTCCTAGCATCTCGCATGCTGAGACAAGAAAGCGGCCGTCGTGGAATGTTCCACGGCGGCCGCCTTGCTGAAGCGGTTAGTCTTCGAGGTCCACCGAGCGGCCGCTGTCGGCGCCGATCTCGGCGACGATCTGGTCCACGACGTCGGCCGGGATGGCCGAGTCGACGGTCAGCGCGATGAGCGCCTTGCCGCCCTTGGTGTCGCGGGCCACCTGCATCGAGGCGATGTTGATGCCCTGCTCGCCGAGCAGGCGGCCGACCACGCCGACGATGCCGGGGCGGTCGGTGTAGGTGAAGAACGACAGGTGCGCGGTCGGCTCGATCTCCATCTCGTAGCCGTTGACCTCGACGATCTTCGTGACCTGGCGGGGGCCGGAGAGCGTACCGGACACCGAGACCTGGCGGCCGTCCGCCAGGACGCCGCGGACGGTGACGACGTTGCGCCAGTCGGGGCTGTCGGAGCTGGTGACCAGCTCGACGTGGATGCCGCGGTCCTTGGCCAGGAGCGGCGCGTTGACGTAGGTGACCTGCTCCTCGATGACGTCGGCGAAGACGCCCTTGAGCGCGGCCAGCTCGACCACGCGCACGTCCTGGGAGGCGATCTCGCCGCGCACCTCGATGTCGAGCTTGGTGGCGACCTCGCCGGCCAGCGCGGTGAAGACGCGGCCCAGCTTCTCGGCCAGCGGCAGGCCCGGCTTGACGTCCTCGGCGACCGCGCCGCCCTGGACGTTGACCGCGTCCGGCACGAACTCGCCGGCCAGCGCCAGCTTCACGCTCCGCGCGACCTGGGTGCCGGCCTTCTCCTGGGCCTCGTGCGTGGAGGCGCCGAGGTGCGGGGTGGCGACGACCTGGTCGAGCTCGAACAGCGGGCTGTCGACGCAGGGCTCCTTCGCGAACACGTCGAGGCCGGCGCCGGCGACCCGGCCCTCCTTGATCGCGGCGTAGAGCGCGCCCTCGTCCACGATGCCGCCGCGGGCGACGTTGATGATGCGTACGCTCGGCTTGACCTCGTGCAGCTCCTTGTCGCCGATGAGACCGAGGGTCTCCTTCGACTTGGGCAGGTGCACGGTGATGAAGTCGGCCTGCTTGATGGCCTCCTCCAGGCTGACCAGCCGCACGCCCATCTGCGCGGCGCGGGCCGGCGGCAGGTAGGGGTCGTAGGCGATCAGCTCGACGCCGAACGGCTGCAGCCGCTGGGCCACGAGCTGGCCGATCTTGCCCAGTCCGAGGATGGCCACGACCTTCTCGTCCAGCTCGACACCGGTGTACTTGGACCGCTTCCACTCGCCGTTCTTCAGCGCCGAGTGAGCCTGGGCGGTGTTGCGGGCGGAGGCAAGGATGAGCGCGATCGTCTGCTCGGCGGCGCTGGTGATGTTGGAGGTCGGCGCGTTGACGACCATGACACCGGCCTTGGTCGCAGCATCGACGTCAACGTTGTCGAGGCCGACACCGGCGCGGGCGACCACGCGCAGCTTCGGCGCCGCGGCGATGGCCTCGGCGTCCACCTGGGTGGCGGACCTCACGATGATCGCGTCCACATCGGCGATGGCGGGCAGAAGCTGGGAGCGGTCGGCGCCGTCGGTGTGACGGACCTCGAAGTCCGCGGCGAGCACGGCGAGGCCTGCCTCGGACAGCTCCTCGGCGACCAGGACGACGGGCTTGTTCACAGTGGATCCTTAGGGCATGCGGCGGGCTGTGGAGGGGCACTGCGGTGGGCCCCTCGGGATCCCTCAGAGTGTATCCGCGCTTGTGAACGCGTTCACGAGGGTCTTGGGATCTGAGACGTACAGCACGCTGATACCGCAGCTGGGACGGGGGATACGAGGGTGACGAGTACCCCGCTCCGGGGAAACTCATCCATCCCGCGGCCATCTTTGTCTTGATCGGGAGATTTATTCGCTATTAGCCTGATAAGCCGTGGCCAACTACCTATGGTTCGTCATATGAGCATCGGGAACCCCGCTCTCGCCGACGTGCTCGCCCAGCATGGCAGTCCCCATCGCCTGCTCGGCGCCCTCAGTGATGGTGGAGTCCTCGTTGCCGTGCGACCAGACCGATCAGTCGTGCTCGGCACGACACAGGCGGGTGACCGAGTATTGCTCGGGTACACCAGCCCGATGACCTACGCCCGGCATCGAGGCAGCCATTCCCTCTCGGCGTGCGACGCCGACACCATCCTGGACATCCAGCGGGTCACCGGGGTGCGGGAGATCGTGATCGACGCTGCCGGGCCCGCCGCGGCAGCCGTACCGATCGACGATCTGCAGCGTTTCCTCAGATCCACCAGGACGGGACCCACACCGGTGCTGTCGGCCGCCGCTCCGGCGGCCTACGCGACGGGCGCGATGGCGACGGTCTCGCGCGGCGGGGACATGTTCCGGCCCGCGCACAAGACCGCCATGATGCCGGAGGCGCCCGCCCAGCCGTGGATCCCGGCGCCGCGCCCGCACCTGTCCGGGCCGATGCAGCAGGTGGACCCCGGTTACCGGCGCTGCACCCACCCGATCCTGCCCGCGCTGCGCCAGGCGATCGCCCAGCTGCTGGGCGACTACCCGCTGGTGCACCACGTGTGGATCTCCGAGGCCCGCACCGCGTCGGGCGCGACGGGGATCATGCTGCACGTGAAGGTGCACATGTCGGCGGCCGAGGACGTGGTGCGCGACCTTCACAGGGGCGCTCGGGCCAGGCTGCCGCAGTTCGCCGCCAGCGGGGCGCCGATCCTGATGGCCCGCGTGGCCGACGCGCGCAGCGAGCAGCGCATGGTGGAGATCGGCGCGCACGTGGTCTGCGCGGACGTCACCGACTGAGCGATGTCTCCCCGGGACCGGAGAGCGCCGGTCCCGGCCGTTGGGTCTTACCGAGCAAGGGCTCGGTAGGTTTGAATGTGGGGCATGATCGCACCGGTGGCGAACGCCCCCACGGTCCCGCGCGGCGTGCGGCTGGGCTACGGCGTGGGCTCCTTCTGCACGGCCACGTTCGCCGCCGTCCCCGGCCTGCTGCTGCTGTATTACATGACCAACTTCCTGGCCGTGCCCGCCTGGCTGGCCGGTGCGATCGTGGCCGCGCCCAAGGTCTGGGACCTGGTCATCAACCCGCTGGTGGGCCGCTGGTCTGACCGCACCCGCTCGCGCCTCGGGCCACGCCGCCCGTGGATGCTGGCCGGCGCGCTCACGCTGCCGCTGGCCTTCGTCGCCGTCTTCGCCGGTCCGCCCCTGCGCGGCCTGCCCGCCGCCCTCTACGTGGGCGCCTGCTTCCTGCTCGCCGCCACCGCGTACGCGCTGTTCGAGGTCCCTTACAAGGCGATGCCCGCCGAGATGACCGAGGACTACCACGAGCGCACCTCGCTGCTGCAGTGGCGCATGGTCTTCATCGGCGCCGCCACCGCCATCAGCGGCATCCTCGCCCCCACGATCGTCAACAGCCAGGGCGACAACGGCACGCTCGGCAGCTACCGCCTCATGGCGGTGACGATCGCGGTCATCATGTTCGCCGCGATGCTCGGCTCCTTCTTCGGTACGGCCCGCGCCCCCATGACCGGCGCCCCCGAACCCGACGGCGGCCGCCTGTGGGAGCAGTTCAAGGCGGTCCGGCGCAACCGGGCCTTCATCTGGCTGCTGGCCCTGAGCTCCACCCAGATGCTGGCCGTCAGCATGATGCTGGCCGCCGCCCCGTACTTCGCCGCGTACACGGTCGGCAACCCCAAGGCGACCACCACGCTCTTCGCGGTGCTGGTCGGGCCGATGCTGCTGACGATGCCGCTCTGGGTCTGGCTGTCGAAGCGCTTCGACAAGCGCGGCGCGATGGTGCTGGCCGCGGTGATCTACGCGGGCGGGACGGCGCTGGCCGCCGCCACGCCCGTGCTGGGGCCGGTCTACGCGCATCTGACGTTGCTTCTGGTGGGCGCGGGCATCGCGGGGGTCCAGCTGCTGCAGTTCTCGATGCTGGCCGACGTGGTCGCGGTGGACGCCGCGGTCACCGGCAAGCGGCGCGCCGGGGTGTTCACCGGGCTGTGGACGGCCATCGAGAGCGGCATCGCCTCCTTCGGCGCGCTGTTCTTCGGGACGGTGCTGTCGATCGGCGGATTCATCGAGTCGGACCCGAGTCGCCCGGTCAGGCAACCTGACACTGCGGTTACCGCAGTTTTGCTCGGCCAGACCGTGGTGCCCTCGGTAATCATCCTGTTGTCTGTTTTCATGACATTGAAGTACCGCCTGCCGAGGGACGTCCCATGGACCGATCAAGCCTCTACCACCAGGCCCGCTATGCCCTGAGGCATCCGGACCGGATCTTCCCCCACCTGCGGCGGCTGAGCCGCGACACCTGGCTGCGCCTGCGCACCGACGACCACGTGGCCTACTACCGGGCGGTCATGAAGTCCGACACCGCACGCAGCGCCGAGGCGGCCGTGGGCTCCAAGTCGCACGAGCGCTGGATCAAGCTGGGCCAGATGCAGTTCGACTACCTGGTCCGCCACGGCCTGAGCCCCGAGCACCGCATGCTGGAGATCGGCTGCGGCAACCTGCGGGCCGGCCGCCTCTTCATCGACTACCTGGACCCCGGCAACTACTACGGCCTCGACATCTCCCCCGACATCCTCGTCGCCGCCCAGGAGACCCTGGTGACGCACGGCCTGCAGAACCGCCTGCCGCACCTGACGCCCGTGCGCGACCTGCGCTTCGGCTTCCTGCCCGACGCGCACTTCGACGTCGTGCACGCCCACAGCGTCTTCTCACACTCGCCGCTGGAGGTCATCGACGAGTGCTTCCGGCACGTGGGCCGGGTGATGAAGCCTGAAGGATGGTTCGACTTCACCTACGACCGCACCGAGGGCAAGGAGCACCAAGTGCTGCGGGAGGACTTCTACTACCGCACCGAGACCCTCGTCGCCCTGGCCGACCGGCACGACCTGGACGCCGTCTTCATGCCCGACTGGGAGAACCTCCGGCACAAGCAGTCGAAGATCCGGGTGACCCGCAGGGCCTAGTCCTCTTCGCCCTCCTTGGGCGGTGGCGGCTGCCAGCCGGAAACCTTGAGGGTGAGCGCGTGGACTTCGCGGTCGAGCCCCTCAAGCTTGTCCAGCCGCCGATCCACATGGTCGAACCGCACGTTCATCTCATGCCGCAACCCGCCGACCTGCGCGCCGGTCTCATTCCGCAGACCGCCGACCTGCGCCCCCATCTCGTTGCGCAAGCCGCTGAACTCCGCTCGCATCTCGCCGCGCAAGCCGCTGAACTCGGCTCTTGTCTCGCCGGCCAAGCCGCTGATCTCGGCCCTGATCGTACGCAAACACAGGCCGATCATGGTGGCCAGAGCCGCACCCATGAGGCCGATCATGGTCCAGGTCTGCGCCATGGTCATCATGGTAGAACCCCCTCCGCCAGGTGTCACCGGTCGGTGACCGACTGTGACAGCCGGGCGGAGGGGGTCGGGGGGTCGAGCGGGGTTCTGTGGATAACTCAGGCGATCCGGCGCGACAGTGTGAGCCGGGTGCGGGTGAACGCCCCGGCGATCACCGCCGCCACCAGGGGCAGGACGATCACCGTGACGGCCAGCAGGGCCCACGGGACGGCGACGTTGCTCAGGCTCATCGGCACCGGTTCCCCGTCGAAAGTCCTGTTGGAGAGCTCGGACCAGGCCAACGCGATGCCCGTGCCCGTCCCCGCCCCGAGGCCCACCACGGTGCCGAGCAGCGTGATGTAGGCGGCCTGCGTGGCGACGACCAGCCGCCTGGTGACGGATGGGGCGCCGACCGCCGACATGGTGTCCAGGTCGCGGCGCATGTCGGCCGCCGCGAGTCCGGTGGCGGCGAAGGTGCCGCCGAGTGCCAGGACCAGCGCCGCCACGGCCATCGCCCAGAACAGCGCCTCGCCGTTGTTGCTGTAGCCGGTCTCCACCTGTGCGTCCGCGCCCCAGGTCAACGACTCCATCTCCTTCTGGAACGCCACCGGGTCGGCGGGGGTGTAGGTGGCGTACAGGCGGCGGAGGCTGACCGAGTAACCGGCCCTGGTCAGGGCGGAGGGCGGGATCAGCACTCCGTTGAGCTCCGGGTCGGACGGACGCGCCGTGACCGCGGGCATCCCGATTTTCAGCACCTCCCCGCCTGCCTCTCCGAGGAACTCCATCTCCACCCGGCCGTCCCTCACCGCGTCGGGATGGAACGCGATCGCCTTTCCCTCCGCCAGGGCCGCCTCGGCCTTGGCGTCTCTGCGGCCCAGGACGAGGGCGAGCAGGTCCGCGTCACCGATCGGCATGTCAAACAAGATGAAAGCGGCCGGACACTCCTGGCAGGCCTTGTCGGGATCGGACAGCGCGAGCTTGCCGATCCCGCCCCTCTTGTCGCGTACGGCGTAGCCGGGCACGAACGTCGTCCCCGAATACGTCTTCTCCACCGACGCCCGGAACTCCGCCCAGCGCCGGTCATCGGCGGTGAGCGCGGAGACGGAGACCGTGCCCGCGGGCATCCTGGCCTCGTACTCGGCGCGTGCCTGCGCGTCCAGGCTGGTGTAGCCGATGCCCACCGCCACCAGCGCGGTGGTCACGCCCATGACCGCGGCGGCGGCGGAAGCCGTACGGACGCGATGACGGGTGGCGTCGCGGACGGACAGGCGCAGCGAGAGCGGCAGCCGTGCGGCCAGGCCCGCGGTGCGGCGGACCAGCCAGGGCATGAGCGCGACCAGCCCGAGCTGCACCAGCACGGCCGCGGCCAGGATCATCGTGTAGAGCGAGTGGATGGCGAAGTAGGTGGCGGCCAGACCGGCGAGCACGAGGGCCAGCCCGAGCAGGGGCTTGCCGGCACGCTCGCGCGGCATGACGTCCTCGCGTCCCGCGAGCACCTGGGCGGGGGACTGCCTGGCGGCCTGCACCGCGGGCACGAGGGCGGCGATGACTCCGCTGGCCAGGCCGAGCAGGGCGATGCCCGCCACATACAGCCACGGAATGTCGATCGGGCCCACGATCGACACGATGGGGATGATCGACGGTCCGGCCACGCCCGCCACGAGGCCGAGCACGAGGCCGGTGACGGTCGCGATCCCGCCCAGGAGGAGGCCGTCGGCCAGGACGATCGTACGCAGATGGCCGGGCGAGGCGCCTTGGGCGGCGTAGACGGCCAGTTCTCTGCGCCTGCGCCGCAGGGAGACCGCGAAAGCGGGCCCGGCCAGCAGCACGGTCTCCAGCACGATCATGACGACGCCCGCGCCGAGGGTGATGACATTGGTGACCGTGCGGTCCTCCGGCCCGTAGAGCTGGAGATCGAAGCCCGTGTCGGGCGGCGGGTCGGTGATGACGGCGCGCGAGTGCACGGCCAGGCCGGCCTGGCCGAGCTTCTCCACCTCGGGCCAGAGCACCGGGGCGTCGGCGTCGAGCAGGAAGCCGGTCCCCTGGCCGTCGCGCTTGTCGAACAGGATCGTGCCGCGCTGGGCCACGAGCTCGGTCCTCTCGGCCTCGAACGGGTGCGTGAGCACGCCGACCACCTTCACCGGCCGGTACTGCCTGCTCACCTGGAGGGTGTCACCGAGCCGCATCCCCCTGCCGGCGAGCGTGGCCGAGACCGCGACCTCGCCGGGAGCGGCGGGGAAGCGGCCACCGACCAGTTCGCGCATGCCGCGGGTCATGGGGTCGCGCAGGTCGATCTCCAGCGCGGACACGTTCAGGTAGGTCGCGCCCATGCGCACGTCGACCGATCCTCTGTCGTAGGTGATCAGGCGGCCCCGCACCATCTCCGCGAGCTGTTCGATCTTCCACTCGGTCGGTTTCTCACCCGTACCACCGCCGGGAGGGGAACCGTCATGGAAGGAGACAAGGTCTCCCGAGACGTTCTGAACAATCGGCCGGCGGGGGTTCTGCGTGATGATGTGGGCGTCGGCCGACCCGAGGCGGGTGTCCAGGCCCTCGCGGAAGCTCACCTGGCTCGTGTCGATGCCGGTCAGCAGGGCGGTGAAGACGAGGACCGGCAACGCGATCATCACCATGACCAGCGCGCTGCGCCCCTTGGCCCGCAGGCCGTCTCTTCGCGAGATGCGCAGCGCGGCGCGGAAGGCGCTCATCGGGCGCTCTCCAGCGGGACCTCGGTCGAGTCCGCGATCTCGCCGTCGCGCAGGAACACCACCTTGTCGGCCCAGCCGGCGTACCTGGGCTCGTGGGTGACCAGGAGGACGGCCGCCCCGGCGTCGCAGCGGCCGCGTAGCAGCTGAAGGATCTCGTCGCCGGTGGCGGTGTCGAGGGCGCCGGTCGGCTCGTCGGCCAGCAGCAGGCGGCGCTCCCCCACCAGGGCGCGGGCGATCGCCACGCGCTGGCGCTGGCCGCCGGACAGCTCCTGGGGGAAGCGGTCGGCGATGTGGTCGAGCGCCACCTCGGCCAGCACGGCCAGGGCCTCCTCGCGAGCCTGCCGGGCGCGCACGCCGTCGAGCTCGCGGGGCAGCATCACGTTCTCGGCCGCGGTGAGGGCGGGGATGAGGTTGAGGTCCTGGAAGACATATCCGACGCTACGCCGCCGCAGCGCGGCCAGGTCGCGCACCTCGGCCAGGTCGTGCCCCTCGATCACGACGCGGCCCGAGGTGGGCCGGTCGAGCCCGCCGGCGAGGTTGAGCAGGGTGGACTTGCCCGAGCCCGACGGGCCCATCACCGCGACCAGCTCGCCGGGGGAGACGTCGAGGTTCACCCCCTTGAGCGCGTGCACCCCCTCGTGCACGCGGGCCACGTCCTGCAGACTCACCACGGTCATGCCTTCTTCTCCTTGAGAACGGCCTCGCAGTGGTCCAGCCAGCGCTGTTCCGCCTCGGCCTTGAAGATCGTCGAATCGAGGACGAGCCGCTGTGCGAGCCCGCCGGTGTGGGCGCGTTTGGCCCTGGTCAGCTCCTGCAGCGCACGCATGGTGGCGGTGCGCTGGGTGAGGATGACGTGGGCCACGTCCGTGTCCTGGGCGGCGACGGCCATGGCCAGTTTGATCACGAGCTCGTCCCGAGGCCGGTCGGACTGGCCGACGGGGGTGCTGAACCATCGCTCCAGGTCCTCCCGACCGGCCTCGGTGATCGTGTAGACGGATCGCCCCTGGTCGTCGGCGCCGCCGGGCTCGACCAGGCCGTCACGTTCCATGCGGGAGAGCGTCGTGTAGACCTGGCCGATGTTCAGCGGCCAGGTCGCCCCCGTCGACGCCTCGAACTCCTGCTTGAGCTGGTAGCCGTAACGCGGCCCAACGCTGAGGAGTGCCAGCATTCCGTGTCTGATCGACATGGATACCGAGTATGCATACTCAGTATGCGTACCGCAAGAGATCCTCGTATTCTGGACAGGGAACGCTCCTCAGGCCGATACTCAAGGGATGAGCTCGACGCATCCCCCGTTCCGCGCATCCGACGGGGAACGTGATCGCGCGATCAACGAGCTCCGTGACCGCGCAGTCGAGGGACGCATCTCTCACGACACTTTCGTCGGCAGGGTGGATCAGGCGTTGCGCGCGCAGAACCGCTACGAGCTCGACGAGCTGGTCGCCGACCTGCCACGCAGGGCCACCCTGCGGCAACGGCTGACCGACATGGTCTCGGCGGTGTCCGACCTCACGACCCGCGTGCAGACCGCGTGGCGGCGTCCGCGCCTGCCCCGGCTGGCGCTGCCGGACGACGAGCGCGTCCGCTACGTCGTGGGCCGCGGCTCGGCCTGCGACCTCGTGCTCTCGGACCTGACCGTCTCACGCATCCACGCGGAGCTGCGGCGCGAGGACGACGGCGGGTGGATGCTGGTCGACCTTGGCTCGCTCAACGGCACCCGGCTGAACGGCTGGCGCCTGGTGGGCCCGGCGAAGGTACGATCGGGCGACGAGATCTCCTTCGGCGACTGTGGTTTCCTTCTGACCTCGGGTCAACCCTCAGCCTAAAATACGGAGATTTGCGGATTACAGGCTTCCCGCGCTGTTCGATGATCCCAGCGAGTCCTCTCAGCTCTTTGGAGATCACATGCGGCGCACCTCCGCCTCCCTAGCCGCGGGCGCGCTCGTCGCGGCCCTCGCGTGGGCTTCCTCACCCGCCACCCCGGCCAGCGCGCTCGACCCCGCCGCCGGCGTGGCCGACCTGGCCACCGACATCAACAAGATCCTCGCCGACTCCCGCCTCACCATCGCCCGCGCGGGCGTCGTGGTGAAGAGCGCGGCCAACGGCGAGGAGCTCTACGCCACCGACGCCGGCAAGTTACTCACCCCCGCCTCCAACACCAAGCTGTTCACCGCCGCGGCGGCCGCCGAGACGCTCGGCCTCGACTACCGTTTCACCACCTCCGTGCTGTCCTCCGGACGCAAGGTCGGCTCCGTCCTCACCGGCGACCTCGTCCTGCGCGGCACCGGCGACCCGACGATCCTCGCCGAGGACTACGACCGCCTGGCCGCCGCCGTGGCGGGCAAGGGCATCAAGGTCGTCACCGGCAAGCTCGTCGCGGACGACACCTGGTTCGACGGCCAGCGCCTCGGCAACGACTGGTCCTGGGACGACGAGACCGCGTACTACGCCGCGCCGATCTCGGCCCTGACCGCCTCCCCCGACCGCGACTACGACGCCGGCTCCATCGTCGCCTCGGTCGCCGCCGCGGGCTCGGCGGTGAAGGTCTCCACGACGCCCGAGACGGACTACTTCAAGATCGTCAACCGGGCCACGGTGGGCGCCGAGACCAACGTCCTCATCGAACGCCAGCACGGCACCAGGACCGTCCTCATCACCGGCACCGTGGCCGACCCGTACGACGAGTGGGTGGCCGTCGACGACCCCACGGCCTACGTGTCCACGTTGTTCCGCAAGTCGCTGGCCAAGCACGGGGTGAAGGTCCTCGGCCCGACCACCTCGGCCGCCGCGCCGTCCGGCGCCGCCGAGCTGGCCAAGCACGAGTCGATGCCGCTGAACGAGCTGTTCGTGCCGTTCATGAAGCTGAGCAACAACATCCACGCCGAGATCCTCACCAAGGCCATGGGCCGCAAGGTCGCCGGACAGGGCAGCTGGTCGGCCGGCCTCAAGGTCAGCACCGACTTCGCCAAGGCCAACGGCGTCCAGGTCATCAACATGCGCGACGGCTCCGGCCTGTCCCGCCGCGACGCCTTCACGCCCACGTCGATCACGCAACTGCTGAGCGCGGTGCGGGCCAAGCCGTGGTTCCCCGCCTACTACAACTCGCTGCCGATCGCGGGCGAGCAGGACCGCTTCGTGGGCGGGACGCTGCGCAGCCGCATGCGCGGCACCCCGGCCGCCGGAAACGTCCACGCCAAGACCGGCTCACTCACCGGCGTCACCTCCTTGTCCGGGTATGTGACGAGCGCGGACGGGGAGCCGCTGGTGTTCGCGATCATGCTCAACCAGTACCTGTCCGGTGCCCCGAAGGACATCGAAGACAAGATCGCCATCCGCCTCGCCCAATTCTCCCGCACCAACCCGACCACGACCGATCTCCGCTCATCCTCACCGTCGTCGTCTTCTCCGTCTTCTCACGGCGATCTCGAGTGCTCCTGGCTCAAGCCCGCGTCCTGCTGAACCCTTCCATCCGTTACGGCAAGCCGCCCTGCCCCCACCCCCCGCACGGGGCTGGGGGCATTCCAGGGTCACGGCAGGCAGGCCGCGCGTGGCGGGCCGCCGTGACGCACGCCCCGCTGGCCAAAACCCCACCCTCTTGGCCGGCTACGCGGTTTTGGACCACTTGGCCGGTCGAGGTGGGCCGTTGCGGTGGGGACCACGTGCGACGTGAGAAGCGATCCCCACGATCTGCGCCCGCGCACGACGGCGGGTGGGGGTGGGGTGGCTTGCCGTATTGGCAAGGGGCGGTTGTGAAGGTCTGGACGGCAACCCGCACGAAGAGTTTTGGCGCGGACGCGCGGCGGGGGATCTAGGTTTACCCAGGTGCGGGGGAGTTTTGTTACGAATGGGACACCTGGGACTCCAGGTATAGGGTGGTTTTTCGGGACATGCCCGATGTGTGCGCACCAGAATGCGGGTTCGAAGCAGCGTCTAACCCCCATCGGAGGACAACGTGCGCAGACAGCTCCAGGCACTTGCCTGCCTCGGAAGTCTGGCGGCATTGAGCACTCCCGTCACCGCCGCCCACGCCGCCACCCCCACCGCCGGCGCGGAGCTCTGCCAGATCGTCGCGGCCAAGCCGTACGTCGACGGCAAGGGCATGGTGCGCGGGGCCGCCGCGCGCAAGGGCTGCGACGACCCCGCCCGCCTGCGGGTACGGATCAAGCAGGCCCGTCCGGGCCCCGACCGCACGGTCAAGAGCGGCTCCAAGGTCATCACCAACGGCAGCATCGTGGCCGGAATCCGCTGCACCACCACCCCCCGCACCTTCTACGTGATCGCCCTCGACTCCACCGGCCAGACCAGCAGGTCCAGGCCCGTGCGGCTGTCGTGCTCCACCACCCCGACCCCCACCCCGACCCCCACGCCGTCGCCCAGCCCCACGGGCACCCCGGCTCCCACGCCCACCCCCACGAACGGCGGCGGCGTCGGCTCGGCCGTGGAGGAAGAGGTCGTCAAGCTCACCAACGCGGCGCGCGCGGCCGGCGGCTGCAAGCCCCTCACCCACGACCCCAAGCTGAACGCCGCGGCCAGGGGCCACTCGGCCGACATGGCCGCGAAGGGCTACTTCTCCCACACCTCCCAGGACGGCCGCTCCCCCGGTGACCGGATCAAGGCCGCAGGATTCGGCTCCATGAGCGCGTGGGGCGAGAACATCGCCATGGGCCAGCGCACCGCCGCCTCCGTCGTGGACGGCTGGATGAAGAGCCCCGGCCACAAGGCGAACATCATGAACTGCAACTTCACCCACATCGGCGCCGGCCAGGACCCGAAGGGCCCGCACTGGACCCAGGTCTTCGCCCGCCGCTGACCCGGCCCGACCACGGGAGCGCCGGGCGGCCTCCTCCGTGCGCAACGCGCCGGAATCCCACCTCGCCCAGGCGCTCCCCTCCAAGCGGGCCCGCCCTCCGTCCCTACCGCACAGGGATCGGGGGCGGGCCCGCGACCGCGCGCCCCCGACGCCCCCTGCCGCCCAGGGGCCGGAGGGCCGCTCACGCGGTCCGCGCCCCCTCTGCCGCTACTCCCCCCTCAGCGGTACGGCGGGCGGCGCGGACCGCCGGACTTGACCCTCACACCGTGGCAGGCCGTTCACTGACCGGCATGCTCACCTACCTGGGCTCCGGCCCCTACTGCTACAGCAACTCGCTCGCGATGGCTCTCGGCGAGCACGCGCCACCCGTGGGCGTCATCGAAACACTGACCGGCGCCCCGTTCGGAGCACAGCTCATCGGCGGCGACACCCCGTTCTTCGACCCATACGCATGGGACCCCGAGATCGGCCTGGACGCGGCGATCGAGTCGCTCGGCTGGACCTGCGTACGCACCTCGGGCGGCGCCCCTTCCGAAGCCCTGGCCCGCCTGCGTGCCGTCGACGGCCCCGCCCTGGCCGGTCCGCTCGACATGGAACTGCTGACCTACTCCCCCGAACCCGGCGGCGACCACTACGTCATGGTGCTCGCGGTGGACGGCGACACCGTCCTCCTCCACGACCCGGAGGGCTTCCCGTACGCCACGCTGCCCGTCGAGGACTTCCTCAAGTCCTGGCAGGCCGAGTCCGTCACGTACGAATCCGAGGGCTTCGTCCTGCGCACCGGCTTCACCCGGGTCCGCGAGGTGCCGTATATGGACGCGCTCCGCGGCTCGCTGCCCGGCGCGGCCCGCTGGCTGGCCGGACGCGACGACCTGCCGGTCCCGCCGGGCACGCTCGGCGGCGCGGAGGCCGTGCACGCGCTCGCCGACCTGGTGGAGTCCGGGCTGCCGCCGCAGACCCGCGGGCTGCTGACGGCCTTCGCCATCAGGGTCGGCGTGCGCCGCCTGTCCGACGCGTCGGCCTGCCTCGGCCTGCTCGGCCTGCCGGAGTCCGCCGCGGTGGCGGGCGACCAGGCCCGCCTGCTGGGCGCCTTCCAGTATCCGCTCACCACAGGCGACGACCCGGCCGCCGCGGAGGCCCTGCGCCGCCTGGCCCCGACGTACGTGACCCTGCACGACAAAATCCAGGCCCACCGGTAAACCAGGCTCGACTGACCTGCGGGCCAAGGCGAGGTGCACCCAAGCCGCAGGCCCGTGCGGTCAGTCGTCCAGGAGGGCGAGGAAGTCGCGCAGCATGCCGGGCAGTTGCTCCCGTTCCCGGCGCGGGAGCCGCTCGAACACCTCGCGCTGCGCCGCCAGCCCCGCCGTGACGGCCTGGTCGGCCACCTCCAGCCCGCGCGCCGTCAGCGTGATCACCAGGCCGCGCCGGTCGTCGGGGTCGGGTGAGCGGGTGACCAGCCCGGCCTTCTCCAGCCGGTCGAGCCGCCCGGTCATCCCGCCGGAGGTCAGCATCAGCGACGCCGCCAGCGCCTTCGGCGACAGCTGGTACGGCTCGCCCGACCGCCGCAGCGTGGCCACCACGTCGAACTCGCCCCTGCTGATCCCGAACCGGGCATGAACCTGCTCCTGCCTGACACCCATCCGCTGCGAGATGCGGTAGATCCGCCCGAACACCTCCATGGCCTGGGTCTCCAGGTCGGGCCGTTCGCGGGCCCACTGCTCGATGATGCGGTCGACGTCGTCCACGATTCCCAGAATAGCTTGCATCTAAGTAGCTTAAGGTTAAGATACTTAGATATGAGAGACTTTCGGCTTGTCGCCTTCACCGCGGTCGCGCCCGCGCTCTGGGGCACCACCTACCTCGTGACCACCGAGTTCCTGCCCGCGAACAGGCCGCTGCTGGCCGCCGCCGTCCGCGCGTTGCCCGCCGGACTGCTGCTGATCGCCACCGTGGCCCTGCTCGCCGGACGGCTGGCGCTGCCGAAGCACGCGTGGTGGTGGCGTTCGGCCCTGCTCGGGTTCCTGAACATCGGGTTGTTCTTCGCCTTGCTCTTCGTCGGCGCCTACCGGCTGCCCGGCGGCGTGGCCGCGGTCCTCGGGGCGTTGGGTCCGTTCGTGGTGGCCGCGCTGGCGTACCTGCTGCTGCGTGAGCGGCCGGGCGGGCGGGCCATGCTCGGCGCGGTCATCGGCGTGGTCGGGGTGGCCCTGCTCGTGCTCCGCTCCACGGTCGCTTTGGACGCGATCGGGCTGGCGGCGGCGGCCGGAGGAATGGTCGTGATGTCGCTGGGCACCGTGCTCGGCCGCCGCTGGGGCGCGCCCGAGGGGTTCGCGAACCGCTCCACCGCGCTGCTGGCGCTGACCGGCTGGCAGCTGACGTGGGGCGGGTTGTTGCTGGTGCCGTTCATGTTCCTGATCGAGGGCGCGCTGCCGTCCTTCACGCTCACCAACCTCGGCGGCTACGCCTATCTCACGCTCGTCGGCACCGCGCTGGCTTATGTCCTGTGGTTCCGCGGCGTCACCACGCTCGCCCCCACCCGCGTCACGGTCCTCGCCCTGCTCAGCCCGGTGGTGGCGGCCGTCCTCGGCTGGGCCGCGCTCGGCCAGTCCCTGTCGCCCGGCCAGCTCCTCGGCGCCGCGGCGGTCCTAGGCGCGATCCTGCTGGGCGCCTCCCGGCCGCGCCGCTCCGAGCCGCCCGTCGCCCCCACGGCCGAGCCGCTGGCCCCGGCTAGGCGAGCGTGAGCCTGATCAGCTCTCTGCGCGAGGAGACGCCGAGCTTGGGATAGGCCTTGTAGAGGTGGTACTCGACGGTCCGCGGGCTCAGGAACAGCTTGGCCGCGATCTCCCTGCTGCTCGCTCCGTCGGCCGCCAGCCGTACCACCTGGAGCTCCTGCGGCGTCAGCCGGTCGAGCAGGTCGGCCGCGGCGGGCGTCGCGGCCGAGCCGCCCGCGATCCGCAACTCGGCCCGCGCCCGCTCGGCCCACGGCCGCGCACGCAGCCGTTCGAACGTCTCCAACGCCGACCCCAGCAGCCCCCTCGCGTCGGCGCGGCGCCGCTCACGCCGCAACCACTCGCCGTAGAGAAGCTCGGTCCGCGCGCGCTCGAAGGGCCGGCTCGTCCCCTCATGCAGCTGTACGGCCCGCGCGAAGTGAGCCTCGTCGTCGGTCAGCAAGGCCAGGCAGCGCTCGGCCATCGACAGCGCCCAGGGCTGCCCGCCGGCGGCCGACCACTCGCGCAGCGCGCGCAACGGCTCCCGCGCCGCCTCCGGCGCGCCGACCCTGACGGCGGCCTCCACGAGATCCCCGGTCGCGCCCATGAGCACACCCGCGTGCCCGCCGGGACCCTGACGGGCGGCGAGCAGGCGGTCGAGCGCCTCCTGGGGACGTCCGAGGCCCAGGTCGAGCAGGCTCAGCATCGTGTCGGCGGCGACCCGGCCGGTGGCGGTGGAGTGGCGGGTGAGTTCCAGGCAGCGTTCCTCGTCGCCCTCGATCGCGGCGATCCTGGCCAGGACCGTGTCGAGCTGCCCGGCCCGGCGGCGCAGCCCGGTGTCGCGGGCGATCGCCGCCGCCTCGGCCACGGACGCCTCGGCGTCGCGGTGGAGCCCGGCCACGACCTGTATCTGGGCGAGCGCCTGGAGGGCGTCGGGCAGCGCGCCGACCAGCCCGTAGCGGCGGCACATGGCCACCTCCTCGGCCGCCCTGGCGAGGGCGGCGGCGTCGTCGCCCACGATCCAGCCCAGGTGCACCGCCCGCATCCGCGGCCCGCCCTCCTCCCGCGCGGCGGTCGTGAGCAGGCGGACACCCTCGGAGTGGTCGCCGGAGATCAGCGCGGCCATGCCGCGCGCCGCCGGGTCCGGCCGTCCCAGGGACTCCAGCCGGTCGGCGGCCACCTCCACGATGTCCGGCATACCGGCGAACCAGGCGTAGTCGGCGGCGGTGCGCAACATCCCGGCCGCCACGTCCACGGGCGCCGTTCCTGCGGCCTCCACGAGGATGGCGGCGGCGTCGCCCGCGTCGCCGCGCTCCAGCTCCACCGCGGCGCGCACCCGGGCCGCCGTCGCCGGCGCTGGCCCGGCGGAGGTGAGTGCGCGGGTCTGCTCGGCCAGGTCGGCCGCGAGGTCGACGTCACCGGCGGACAGGGCGAGCGTGGCGGCCTCGGCCAGGCGGACGGCGCGTTCGTCCTGGTCGGGGGTGAGGTGGGCGGCCTGCCGGTAGAGGTGCGCGGCGGCGGCGCAGGCGGTGCGGAGCCTGGCCCGCTCGGCGGCGGCCACCAGTTCGGCCGCCGTCTCCTGGTCGGGGGCGATCGTGACCAGGGACAGATGCAGGGCGCGGGTGTCGGGGTCGTCGGCCGCGCCCGCCAGCGCCCGGTGCGCGGCCATCCGCCGGGCCATGGGCATGCCACGGTAGGCGGCGGTGGCGATCAGCGGGTGCCGGAAGGCGATCCCGGCCCCGGTGACCCGGATCAGCGCGGCACGCTCGGCAGGCTGCAGATCGTCAAGCCCGGCCCCGAACTCCCTCCCCGCCACCAACACCGCCCGCAAATCCCGCCCCTCCTGCCCAAAACCCCCAAAAGACCCAGAAGACCGGGAAGAGCCGGCGATGCCGGACAGGCCGGACGAGCCCGAGGGCCCCCGGGACGAGCCGCGGGAGCCGGACGAGCCCGAGGGGCCGTGGGAGGTGGGCGAGCCGGAGGGGTTGGCCTCGACGTGGGCGCTGCCTGCGGCGGCGGTGAGGAGCAGCATGAGCTGGGTCCGTTCCGGCAGGACCGCGATCTGTGCCCGGAAGGCGGCCAGCACCCGATCGGCCACCGGCAGCGGCTCGCCCCGCCCGCCCTCGGGCGCGGCCGCCGCGAACTCACGCAGCGCCAGCGGGTTGCCGCCCGACTCGGCCAGCACACGTTCCCGCAACGCGGGCGCCAGCCCGTACGCGCCCAGCAAAAGACCGGCGTCATCGGCCCCAAGCCGCTCGGGACGCAGCTCAGCCAGCCCCGGCGCGTCGAACCCCTCCGGCCGCGCCGCGAACACCATGGCCACCCCCGTCGGCGCCGAGCCGCCGGGCGGCGAAGGTCAGCGCGTCCGTGCTGGCCCGGTCCAGCCATTGCGCGTCGTCCACCAGGCACAGGACAGGCTGCTCGCCCGCCAGCTCGGCCAGCAGCGTCAACACGGCCAGCCCGATCCTGAACCGGTCGCTGGGCGCCTCGTCCGCCGCCGGGCCGCCCAGGACGGAGTGCAGCGCGCGGGCCTGGGCCTCGGGCAGATCATCCAGCCGGGACTGCAACGGCCACAACAGCCCGACCAGTCCGGCAAAGGCCAGGTCGGCCTCGGCCTCGACGCCGGTCACCCTGACCACCCGCACCCCGTCGACCCCGGCCCGCTCGGCGGTCCAGTCGAGCAGCGCCGACTTGCCGATGCCCGCCTCGCCGCGCAGGACCAGCGCCCCGCTCCGTCCCTCCAGGGCGTCGGTGACCAAGGCCCCGAGCGCGGCTTGCTCGGCGCGCCTGCCGTGCAGCACGTGGCCCACCGGACACCCCCGAAGTTCCGTAACCCAACCCAGAAATCCTACTGATTCGCGGTACGTAGACCTTTCCTACGGTGGTGACCAGCCGTTTTAAGGAGTTTGACCGTGAATGAGAAACGTGGGATGAGCCTGGCTCTCCTGGCGTTCGCCAACCTGATCACCTCACTGGATTTCACCATCGTCTACGTCGCCTTGCCGGACATCGCGCGGGAGGTCGGGTTCACCCCGCACTCGCTGCAGTGGGTGGTGAGCGCCTACGCGGTGCTGTTCGGCGGGTTCCTGCTGCTCGGCGGCCGGTTGGCGGACCTGGTGGGCCGGCGCAGGATGTTCGCCGCCGGCCTCAGCCTGTACGGCGTGGGCTCCCTGCTCGGCGGCCTGGCCCCCTCCCCCGCCCTGCTGATCGTGGCCAGGATGCTCCAGGGACTCGGCGGGGCGATCCTCGCACCGGCCACGCTTTCCCTGGTCAACACCATGTTCCCGGCCGGCAGTGCCCGTACCAGAGCGTTGACCGTGTGGGCGACCGGCGGCGCGGCGGGGCTGAGCCTCGGCTCGCTGCTCGGCGGCGCGCTCACCAACTGGCTCGGCTGGCAGTGGGTCTTCTTCGTCAACGTGCCGCTGGCCCTCATCGGCCTCGCCCTCGCGCCCGGCCTGCTGGTCGCCGACGGCGCGCGGGAGCGCGGGCGGACCTTCGACCTGCCCGGCGCCCTCACCGGTACGGCCGGCGTCACGCTCCTGGTGTTCGCCGTCGCCCAGGGACCGGAGGCGGGCTGGACCTCGACCCCGGTCATCGTCTCGGCCCTGCTGGCCGCGGCCCTGCTGGCGGCGTTCCTGATGGTGGAGAAACGCAGTTCCAGCCCCCTGATGCCGCTGAGGCTGTTCGGCAACCGGAGCCTGAGCGCCGCCGCCGTGGTCATCCTGGTGTTCGGGCTGACCCTGCAGGCGATCCCGTACTTCCTGACGCTCTACTTCCAGGGCGTGCTCGGGTTCACCGCGCTGCAGACCGGGGTCGCCTTCCTCGGCCCGACCCTGTCCATCACGTTCGGCAACACGATCAGCGAGCGCCTGATCGGCCGGCTCGGCACCAGGACCACGCTCATCGCCGGCATCCTCGCGGGCGCCGCGGGCAGCGCGCTGCTCGGGCCGGGGATGACGGCGGACGGGTCGTACCTGACCGTGCTGGCCGGCATCGTGGTCGTCGGCCTGGGGATGGGCCTGATCTACCCGGCCATGTTCAACGCGGTGGGCAGCGGTGTGGACGGCTCCGAGCAGGGCACCGCCTCCGGCATCGCCAACACCGCGCTCCAGGTGGGTTCGGGGGCCGGGCTGGCGGTGCTGGTGGCCGTGGCCAACGCCGGGCTGGGCGGGCTGTCCGGTGAGGCGCTGCGCGCGGCCACCGCCGACGGCCTCGCGGTCGCCGCCTACGTCGCCGCGGCCGGATCGCTGCTCGGCGTCCTGGCCGCGCTGCGCCTGCCCGGCCTGTCCAGGACCCCGGTCCTGGCGGAGGACAGCGTCTGAAAAGCCCTGAGGGGTGGCCACCTGGCGGCGGCCACCCCTCAGGAAAGCGTGATCAGCCCTTCAGCCAGCTCATCATCGGCCGCAGCTGAGCGCCGGTCTTCTCGATCGGGTGCTCGGCCAGCTCCTCGCGGTGGCGGGTGAACTCCTTCTGGCCGCTGTCGAACTCCTCGACCAGCTGCCGGGCGAAGGTGCCGTTCTGGACCTCTTCGAGGATGCGCTTCATCTCCTTCTTGGTCTCCTCGGTCACCACGCGCGAGCCGCGGGTGTAGCCGCCGTACTCGGCGGTGTCGGAGACCGACCAGTACATCTTGGAGATGCCGCCCTCGTACATGAGGTCGACGATCAGCTTCATCTCGTGCAGGCACTCGAAGTAGGCCACCTCGGGCTGGTAGCCGGCCTCGATGAGCGTCTCGAAGCCCGCCTTGATCAGCTCGGAGACGCCGCCGCACAGCACGGCCTGCTCGCCGAACAGGTCGGTCTCGGTCTCCTCGGTGAAGGTGGTCTTCAGGGCGCCCGCGCGCGTGCCGCCGATGCCCTTGGCGTACGAGAGGGCGAGGTCGAAGGCCTTGCCGGAGGCGTCCTTCTCGACCGCGACGAGACACGGCACACCGCGCCCGGCCTGGTACTGGCGGCGCACGAGGTGGCCGGGGCCCTTCGGGGCGACCATGGCGACGTCGACGCCCTCGGGCGCCTCGATGAGGCCGTAGCGGATGTTGAGGCCGTGGCCGAAGAAGAGCGCGTCGCCCTCCTGCAGGTTCGGCTGGATGTCGTTCTCGAAGATGCCGCGCTGCAGGTGGTCCGGCGCGAGGATCATGATGAGGTCGGCCTCGGCCGCGGCCTCGGCCGGGGTGACGACGCGCAGGCCCTCGGCCTGGGCCAGCTCACGGCTCTTGGACGTCTCGGGCAGCCCGACGCGGACGTCCACGCCGGAGTCGCGCAGGGACAGGGCGTGCGCGTGGCCCTGGGAGCCGTACCCGATGACGGCCACGACCCTGCCCTGGATGATGGACAGATCGGCCTGGTCATCATAGAAGATCTCGGTCACTTGCTGAAAACCTTTCAGGCGGTACGGTCCAGTGCCCTGAGGGACCGGTCGGTGATGGAACGGGCGCCGCGGCCGATGGCCACCATGCCCGACTGGACGAGCTCTTTGATGCCGAACGGCTCGAGCACCTTCACGAAGGCCTCAAGCTTGTCCGGCGTGCCGGTGACCTCGATGGTCACCGCGTCGGCCGCCACGTCGACGCAGCGGGCGCGGAAGAGCTGGACGAGTTCGAGCACGTGCGAGCGGCTGTCGGCGTCGGCCTTGACCTTGATGAGCATGAGCTCGCGCTGCACGGACAGCGAGGTGTCCAGCTCGACGATCTTCAGGACGTTCACCAGCTTGTTGAGCTGCTTGGTGACCTGCTCCAGCGGGAGTTCTTCCACGCTGACCACGATCGTCATTCGGGAGATGTCGTCGTGCTCGGTGGGCCCGACGGCAAGTGAGTCGATGTTGAAGCCTCGCCTGCTGAACAGCGAGGAGACGCGTGCCAGCACGCCGGGCTTGTTCTCCACCAGCACGGAGAGCGTGTGTCTGCTCATCAGTCCTCGCTGTCCCAGACCGGGGCCATGTCCCGGGCGATCTTGATGTCGTCGTTGCTGGTGCCCGCGGCCACCATCGGCCAGACCATAGCGTCCTGGTGGACCACGAAGTCGACCACGACGGGCACGTCGTTGATCTCCATGGCCTTCTTGATGGTCGCGTCCACGTCTTCGGGGCGTTCGCACCGCAGACCGACACAACCATAGGCCTCGGCGAGCTTCACGAAGTCGGGGATGCGGCGGGTGGTCTGCAGGTCGGTGTTGGAGTAGCGCTTGTCGTAGAACAGGGTCTGCCACTGGCGGACCATGCCGAGGTTACCGTTGTTGATGACCGCGATCTTGATCGGCACGCCTTCGATGGCGCAGGTGGCCAGCTCCTGGTTGGTCATCTGGAAGCAGCCGTCGCCGTCGATCGCCCACACGGTCGCCTCGGGCCGGCCCATCTTGGCGCCCATCGCGGCCGGAACGGCGAAGCCCATCGTGCCGAGCCCGCCGGAGTTGATGAACGTGCCCGGGTTCTCGTAGTCGATGAACTGCGACGCCCACATCTGGTGCTGCCCGACCCCGGCCACGTAGTACGTCTCCGGCCCGGCGATGGCGCTGAGCCGCTGCATCACGTACTGCGGGGCCAGCGAGCCGTCCTCGAACTCGTCGTAGCCCAGCGGGTAGGTCTCCTTGTAGCCGTTGAGCAGCGTCCACCAGTCGGTGTAGTCGCCCTTGCCGGCGGTCCCGACGGCGCCGATGAGGTCGGTGATGACCTCCTTGCAGTCGCCCACGATCGGGACGTCCGCGTGGCGGTTCTTGGAGATCTCGGCCGGGTCGATGTCCGCGTGCACGATCTTGGCGTGCGGCGCGAACGTGGACAGCTGGCCGGTCACCCGGTCGTCGAAGCGGACGCCGAGGCCGACGATCAGGTCGGCCTTCTGCAGCGCGCCGACCGCGGAGACGCTGCCGTGCATCCCGGGCATGCCCATGTGCTGGGGATGGCCGTCGGGGAAGGTGCCGCGCGCCATCAGCGTGGTGATGACCGGGATCTCGGTCAGTTCGGCCAGCTGCAGCAGCTCGGCCGACGCGCCCGCCTTGTGCACGCCGCCGCCCACGTAGAGGACGGGGCGCCGCGACTCGGCGATGAGCTTGGCGGCCTCGCGGATCTGCTTGGAGTGCGGCCGCGTCACCGGGCGGTAGCCGGGCAGCTGCATCGTCGGCGGCCAGTGGAACTCGGTCTGCGCCTGCAGCGCGTCCTTGGAGATGTCCACCAGGACCGGACCGGGACGGCCGGTGGAGGCGATGTGGAAAGCCTCCATGATCGTGCGCGGGATGTCCGCGGCATCGGTCACCAGGAAGTTGTGCTTGGTGATCGGCATGGTGATGCCAGAGATGTCGGCTTCCTGGAAGGCGTCCGTGCCGATGGCGGCGCTCGCCACCTGTCCGGTGATGGCCACGATCGGCACCGAGTCCATGTAGGCGTCGGCGATCGGGGTCACCAGGTTCGTCGCGCCGGGGCCGCTGGTGGCCATGCAGACGCCGACCTTGCCGGTCGCCTGTGCGTATCCCTCGGCCGCGTGGCCGGCGCCCTGCTCGTGGCGTACGAGCACGTGCCGGACCTTGACCGAGTCGTAGAGGGGATCGTAGGCGGGGAGGATCGCTCCGCCGGGAATCCCGAACACGGTGTCGACTCCCACGTGCTCCAGGGCCCTGACCAGGGCCTGTGCACCTGTCATCCGTTCGGTCATCGGCTCGTTCCTTAAAGGCCAGACACTTAAGGACATAAAAAATGCCCCTCCCCACCGGGGGGTGGGACTGGGGCGGCGCGCAGGTCGAAGTGCTTCGCTATCGGCCCGCGCGCCGGCGAAGTACTACGAGAATCTCACTGCGAAGCATGCTGCCACCTTAGCCGCTCAATGGCCCACAGTGTCAACTTGCTGGACAGCTATCTCATTATTTGGGATCACAGCGCCGACTGCAGGCTGGTGCGCATCAGGGTGTCGACCCCCCGCGCCGCCATCGGCCGCGCCACCAGGAAGCCCTGGCCGCGCGTGCAGCCCATCTCCCGCAGCTTCTCCAGCTGCTCGGGGCGCTCGATGCCCTCGGCCACGACGATCAGGCCCAGGTCGTGTCCCAGACGGACGATCGTCCTGGTCAGCAGCGTCAGCGTCTCGTCGCGGCCCAGGCCGGAGACGAAGCTCGGGTCGATCTTGATCATGTCGACCGGGAGCTGCCGCAGGAACGCCAGCGAGGCGTAGCCGGTGCCGAAGTCGTCGATGGCCAGCCGTACGCCCAGAGCACGCAGCTCCGACAGCCGGGAGATCGTCTCCTCGGCGTCCTCCACCAGCATCTCCTCGATCACCTCAAGGGTCAGCGCGGAGGCCGGCAGCCCGCTCTCCTCCAGGGCCTGCGAGACCGTCTCGACGAAGCGCGGCGCGGTGATCTGCCGGGCCGAGAGGTTGAGCGACAGGCCGATGTCCCAGGAGGACGCCCGCCAGGCGGCCACCTCGCGGCAGGCCTCGCGCAGGATCCACTCGCTCAGCGGCACGATCAGCCCGGTGTCCTCGGCGGGGCCGAGGAACTGCTCGGGCGGCACGAACGTCGAGCCGCGCCACCAGCGCACCAGCGCCTCCACCGCGGTCACCCGCGAGGTCGCCAGGTCCACCACCGGCTGGTACTCGATCGCGAACTGGTTCTCGATCAGCGCCCGCTGCAGGTCGGCGGCGAGTTCGAGGCGGCGCACCGCGTCGGCGTGCATCTGCGCGGCGAACACCTCCACCCGCCGGCCGCCCAGGTCCTTCGCCCTCGCCATGGCCACGTCGGCGTTGCGCAGGAGATCGCCCGCGGGCATCTCCTCCTCGGCGAAGGCCACGCCCACGGACGCGGTCAGCGCCACGTCGCGGTCGGCGACCCGGAAGGGCTCCTGGGAGACCGCGCGCAGCAGGCGCTCGGCCACGTCCACCGCGAGCTGGGCCTCGCCGCCGGTCTCCACCAGCACCGCGAACTCGTCACCGCCCCAACGGGCGAGCGTGTCCTCGGGGCGTACGACGCCGCGCAGCCGTCTGGCCGCCTGGCCGAGCAGGGTGTCGCCGCTGGCGTGGCCCACCGAGTCGTTGACCGAGGTGAAGCCGTCGAGGTCGAGGAAGATCGCGGCCTGCCCTGAGACCCGTCCCGCCACGACCTCGCGGGTGCGCTCCTCGAAGTAGGAGCGGTTGGGCAGCCCGGTGACGCCGTCGTGGAAGGTCAGGTGGACGACCTGGTTGCGCAGGGCCTCTTCGTCGCTGATGTCGCGGGTGGTGATCAGCAGCACGTCCTCGCCGCCCACGTGGCGGGTGGCCACCGACTCGGTGGGCCGCCAGGTGCCGTCGGCCGCGCGTACCCGGCAGGCGATCAGGCAGGCGCCGGGCTCCGCCGTGTCCTCGTCGAGGCCCATGGCGCGCAGCGCGATCTGGATGCCGGGCAGGTCTTCGGGGTGGATGTAGTCGAAGATCGAGCCGCCGACGATCTCGTCGGGGCGGTAGCCGTACGTGACCTCGACGCCCGCGCCGATCTCGCGCACGGTGCCGTCGTAGTCGCACAGCAGCACCACGTCGCCCGAGCTCTCGGCCAGCTCGCGCAGCTGCCGGTCGCCGAGCGCGACCAGCCCGCGCAGCCGCGCGTGCGAGGTCGCCAGCACGAACAGGCGCAGCACGAGGATCAGCACCACGGAGGCGGCGACCACCACGACGCCGGTGACCGGACGGTCGCGGCTGCCGGCCAGGTGGGCGGCGAGCACGACGACCGAGACGGCCACCAGGGCCAGCGGGACCAGCGCGAGCAGATCGGACACGGCGGCGGCGCTCGCGGGCCGCTCGTCGTCGGTACGGCGCACGCCCCAAGGGGCCGCCGCCAGCAGCAGGAACGCCACCGGCGCCAGCACGAGGCTCCACGTGGGCGGGGCGCCCTCGCCGAGCCTGGCCACGGCGGAGGCGGTCTCGGCGACCGTGGTCGTGGCCAGGACGCCGATCCCGGCCAGCCCGAGCGGCAGGCCGGAGAGCGTCCCCTTGACCACGACGGGGATGGTCGCGCAGGTCACCAGCAGGCAGACCATGGCGGGCAGCAGCATGAAGGTGAAGCCGGGCGAGCTTTCGGCGTAGACCTGGCGCAGCGCGACGACCCAGCCGATGAGGAAGAGCGCGGCCGTGCACAGGTAGGCGTCGATCAGGTAGCGCAGCGCCGCCTTGGCGGTGGTCCTGCGTCCCGAGGCGATGATCGCCCCGCCCGCCATGAGGACGGCGCCGACCAGCACGAGCAGGTCGGCGAAGCTGAGGATGAAGCTGGAGGCGGTGGCTATCGGGCGCACGCCGACACCGGCCGACCACACCACGGCGCCCGCGCCCAGCCAGCGCGCCCCGGCCGCGTGCCGTGCGTCGCCCGACCTGAACGCGCTCACCAGCAGGGAGACCGCCGCCAGCAGCGCCGCCGTCAGTCCCGCGATCGCGCCGGTCACCAGCGCCGGCCCGCCCACCGCCAGCGCAATGGCGAAACCGGCCGCGCCTATGGCGGCGGCGGCCGTAATCGGCGCCCGTGGGTCACGCCAGCGGATCACAGTCCTTGCCCTCACATCGACAGTGTGTGCGGTGCCGGGTACGCGGGTGGTGACAACGCCGATGTCGTCACCGATCTGATAACCACACAGACCGAATTGCTCTCGAGTCCTCCTTGACTGAGAGTCAAGAGGGCCCAATAGACGACTACCGTACGCACCGAAGGTCACGGACCAGCCACGTTCCGGATTCCTCTCAATACGTGTCGGAAATGACGTTGTTAAGCGGCTCGCCCGCCAGATAGCGCAGCAGTTGCGAGCGCACCAGGCGCAGCATGCGCCGCCCTGACGCGGGGGTGCTGCCCGCGACGTGCGGGGTGATGAGCAGGCCGGGAGCCGACCAGAGCGGGTGCCCTTCCGGCAGCGGCTCGGGGGCGGTGACGTCCACGGCCGCCTTGAGCCGGCCGGACTTCAGCTCGGCCACCAGGGCGTCGGTGTCGACCACGCCGCCCCTGGCCGCGTTGACGAGCAGCGCGCCGTCCTTCATCCGGGCCAGGAACGCCGCGTCGACCATGCCCGCGGTGTCGGCGGTGGCCGGCACGAGCAGCACGACCACGTCGGCCCGCGGCAGCAGTTCGGGCAGTTCGTCCATGCCGTGCACGCCCTCGCGCGCGGTGCGGGCCACCCGGACGACGTCCACCTCGAACCCGTCGAGCCGCCGCTCCAGCGCGCCGCCGATGGACCCGTAGCCGACGATCAGCACCGTGGAGTCGGCCAGGACCCCGGTGTGGTGATAGGTCCAGGCGCCCCTGCGCTGCGCGTCCACGAACTCGGGGAACTCGCGCAGCACCGCGATCATCGCGCCGACCGCCCACTCGGCGGTGCCCGCGTCGTGGACGCCGCGCGCGTTGCAGAGCACCGCGCCCTCGGGCATGTTCGGCCGGTACGGTTCCACCCCCGCGGTGACCGTCTGCACGAGGCGCAGCGAGGGCATCTTGGCCAGCGTCCCCTTGACGTCGCGCGGCGTGATCAGCGGCGGCACCCACACCTCGACGTCCTCGATCCCGTCCGGCAATTCCCCCTTCCCGTCATAGACCACGCATTGAACGCGAGGCAGGTCGGAAAGGACGTCAATCATGGCTTCTGACGGCACCCAGATCTTCATGCCGAGAACCTTACGACCCGGGGGTCAGTATGGAAGGCATGAGGAAGCTCTGGTTGATCGTCCTGCTCGCGCTGGCCGGGTGTTCCACCGGCGGCGCGGTGACGCCCGCGGCCAACGTGCCCGCCGCCCCGCCGCCCGGTGAGCCACGGGTGGTGGCCTCCGGCCTGAGCGTGCCGTGGGGCATCGCGTTCCTGCCCGGCGGGGACGCCCTGGTCACCGAGCGCGACAGCGCAAGGCTGCTCCGGGTGACGGCGCAGGGCAAGGTCACCGAGGTGGCGAAGATCTCCGAGGCCAGTCCGGGCGGCGAGGGCGGCCTGATGGGCGTCGCGGTCAAGGACGACTTCGTCTTCCTCTACTACACCGCTGCCGAGGACAACAGGATCGTCCGCTACCGCCTGAGCGGTGACACGATCGCCGAGCCGAAGGTCCTGGTCGACGGCATCCCCAAGGCCGGCATCCACAACGGCGGCCGGCTCGCGTTCGGCCCCGACGGCTTCCTCTACGCCTCGACCGGCGAGGCGGGCGAGCGCCCCCTGGCCCAGGACCCGGACTCGCTGGGCGGCAAGATCCTGCGCATGGGCGTGGACGGCGACGCCCGGATCTACACGCTCGGCCACCGCAACGTCCAGGGCATGGCCTGGGACGAGAAGGGCCGCATGTACGCGTCCGAGTTCGGCGCCAGCTCCTTCGACGAGGTCAACCAGATCGTCGAGGGCCGCAACTACGGCTGGCCGCAGGAGGAGGGCCAGGGCGAGGACGCCGCGTTCGCCGACCCGATCGTCACCTGGGGCACCGGCGAGGCGTCACCGTCCGGCATGGCCTACGCGGCGGGCTCGCTGTGGGTGGGCGCGCTGCGCGGCGCCCGGCTGTGGCAGGTCCCGCTGGACGCCGAGGGCCGGCCGGGCAAGCCGGTCGCGCACTTCGAGGACACCTACGGCCGGCTGCGCGCGGTCGCCGTGGCCCCCGACGGCACGCTGTGGGTGGGCACGAGCAACAAGGACGGCAGGGGCTCGCCCGCCCAGGACGACGACAGGATCCTCGCCGTCACTCCACGTCGTTCCTAGCGGCGCAGGTGACCTGGGCCTGCGGGCGGTACTCGGTGGTCACCTTCTTGTCCCGCTTGACTTCCTTGCCGTTGTCGTAGAAGACGCGGGTGACGTCTACGGTGAAACCCTGCTGGCCGACGGTCGGCAGGCAACCGGCCTCGCTGCTGCTCTGGCGGCGGAACGGGGTGACTTCGCGGCGGTCGGAGACGACGGCCTCGACCTTGTCGTAGCGCCTGGTGCTCCACAGCGTGACCGTGACCGAGGTGGGTGAGTAAGCGGTCTTGATCAGCACGCCGTACTGGGAGTTGTTGACCCAGGTGAAGTCGCGGCGCGGGTAGAGGACGGCCACGTCGCGGCCCTCGGGGTAGCGGGGGGCGTGGTAGTCCATGGGCGTGTGCTCGCCGTTCTCGAAGCCGCCGAGGAAGACCGCGTTGTAGAGCGTGGTGGCGAACTGCGAGCCGCCGCCGCCCACGACGTTGACCATCCGGCCGCCGACGACCTGCGGGGCTTCGAGGTAGCCGGCCTCCGTGGTCGGCTGGCCCATGGCCTCGTTGAAGGAGAAGGTCTTGCGCGGCAGCACCATCGTGCCGTCGAGCTGCTGGGCCATCTTCTGGATGTTGGACGCGCGCGCCTGGCAGCAGTCGAACAACGTGGTGAACGTCGCGACGCTCTCCTTGATCCCGAGCCCGCTCACCTCCGAGGTGCTGAGCTGCGGCTTGACCGCGCCGAGCGAGACCGCCAGCGTACGGCTGCCGCCCCGCGCCAGCACGCGGTTCAGGTCCTCGGCCAGCTTGCCGGCGTCCACTCCCCTGCCCTGGCGGGCCGGGACGAGCACGGGCCGGTTGTCGATGATCTGATACGTGGCGTCCGCCGGCCGCTGGGCCAGGTCGACCAGCTTGCCCTCGATGGGCTCCAGCGCCTTCTCCGCGTCGAACTCCGGCTTCAGCGCGCCCTTGCCGTCGGCGACGAAGGTGAGGTGGGCGGCGATGGCGGCGGGGCTGAGCTCGGCCTGCTTGCCGTCCTTGGTCAGGGTGACCGGGGCGGCGACCGCCCGCTTGGCGTCGGCGACGGCCCGCCGTACCGACTCCTCGGTGGTGTCGGGCTTGGCCGGGACCATGTTGAGCGCGACGTCGCCCTGGGAGCGCAGGAACGCGGTGCTGATGGCGCGCACGGCGGCGTCGCGGTCGAGGAGCAGTCCGTCCTGCGGCAGTACGGCGCGCGGACGCAGGCCGGAGAAGACGACGCGGCCCTCCTTGGGCGCCTTGTCCACGGATTCCGCGAGGCCCTCGACGGTCCTGGCGAGCTGGGCGGCGTCGATGGAGATCTTGGGCTGGAGGTCGGTGGTGCCGGTCATGGCCCGCCAGACCTCGGCGGGGGTGGGGAAGCCGCTGGGGGCCTCGCCGATGGTGGCGACCACGTCGAGTTCGAGTCCGGCCTCGTCGGGCTGGATGCTCTCCTCGCGCCCGCCCATGCTGACGGTGACGGGCCGGTCGAGCCGGGCGGCGAGCTCGGCGCGGAGCTTGTCGGCGGCCTGGGTGACGGTCAGCCCGCCGATGTCGATGCCGGCGACGCGGGTGCCGCGCAGCACCGAGCCGGACATGACGACCGCGGGCACGAGGTAGGCCAGCAGGCCCAGGACCACGAGAACGAGCAGGAGCGTGGGCAGGATACGGCGGCGCTGCGGCTCGGGGTCGTAACTGGGCGGGCGGGGCGGCGGCTCGGCGGGCCGGAAGGACGCGGGCGGCTGGGGCTCCTGCATCGGCCAGGGCGTGGGCGGCGGGGCCACGGGCGGCAGTCCGCCGCCGGCGGCCGGCTCCGGCTTGGGTTCGGGCTGGCCGGTGGCGCCAAAGATGTCCCGTGAGACGCCAGGCGGCAGTCCCTCGACCTTCGGTGGCTTCTTGCCGGGCATGGGCAAGGGCACCGAGGCGAACGGGTCGGTCGGTGAATCGATCGGTCCGGCGCGCCGCACGCCTCTATCTCCTCCTGCTCCGCAGCCTCTCCTCAGGCAACAGTAAGGCACGGGTATCCCGGTATGTCACGGGAAATGGGTTATCTCGGGTCAACCAATCCAGCGGTAGCGGTGTTCTGGGCGGCCCGCGGTGCCGTACCTCGGACGGAGTTCCGCTTTGCCCACCGCGCACAGGTGCTCCAGGTACCTGCGGGCCGACACCCGCGACAGGCCCGCCAGCGCGGCCGCCTCGGCGGCCGACAGGTCCCCGGCCACGGCGCGCAGCGTGTCGGCTACCAGCTCGCACGTGGCCGACGACAGGCCCTTGGGCAGCGGCGTCTTGAGCGCGCCGAACAGCCGGTCGACCTCGTCCTGGCCGACCTCGGGGCCGAGCGCGGTCAGCCGCTTCCTGCTCGCGGCGTACTGGCTCAGGCGGTCGGTCAGCGCGGCGGCGGTGAACGGCTTGATCAGGTAGTTGACCGCGCCGCTGCGCATCGCCTCCCTGACCGTGGGCAGGTCGCGGGCGGCGCTGATCATGAGCACGTCCACGTCGTTCAGCGCCTTGAGCACGTCGAGGCCGGACAGGTCGGGGAGATAGATGTCGAGCAGCACCAGGTCGGGGCGGAAGCGGCGGACGGCCTCCAGCGCGTCGTTGCCGGTGTGGGCCGCGGCCACGACCTCGAAGCCCGGTATCCGCGCGACGTAGCCGCTGTGGATCCTGGCCACCATGAAGTCGTCGTCGACGACCAGCACCTTGATCATGGCAGCAGCGCGGTGAAGACCGCTCCTCCCTCGTTGCGTACGTTCACCCAGCCACCCCTCCGCAAACACGCCTGCCTGGTCAGCGCCAGCCCGAGCCCGCGCTGACCGGCGCGCGCGGCCTTGGTGGTGAAGCCCTCCCTGAAGACCTCCTCGACCAGGCCGGGGGTGATGCCCGGGCCGGAGTCGCCGACGCGCACGTGCAGGCCGTCTGCGTCCGCCCGCACCGAAACCTCGATCGTGCCGGGGGCGCCGTCGAGCGCGTCGATGGCGTTGGCCACCAGGTTGCCCACGACCAGGACGGCGTCCTGCGGGTCGCCGAGCACGCCCTCGGGCACGTCGGAGTCCTCGGCCAGCTCCAGCGTCGCGCCGCGCTCGGCCGCCTCGGCCGACTTGGCCAGCAGCAGGGCGGCAAGGGTGGGGTCCTGGACGCGTTCGCGCATGCCGATGGCGTAGGTGCTGCGGGTGGATCTGGTGATGAAGGAGATCGCCGCCTCCTGCTCGCCCAGATCCAGCAGGCCGACCACGGTGTGCATGCGGTTGGCGAACTCGTGGGCCTGCGCCCGGAGGGCCTCGGTGGCGCTGCTGGCGTCGTCCAGGTCGCGGGCCAGCCGTACCAGCTCGGTCCTGTCGCGCAGGGTGACCACCCAGCCGCGGTGCTGGCCGCGCACCGAGACGGGGGTGCGGTTGAGCACCAGCACCCGGTCGCCGTGCAGGACGATGCGGTCCTCGCCCGGGTCGGCGCCGCCGAGCACGTCGCGCATGCGGTCGGA
Source organism: Nonomuraea endophytica (assembly GCF_014203235.1). GTDB lineage: Bacteria > Actinomycetota > Actinomycetes > Streptosporangiales > Streptosporangiaceae > Nonomuraea > Nonomuraea endophytica. The sequence continues at coordinate 810,615 of NZ_JACHIN010000002.1, forward strand.
GACCGGCATCGCGGTAAGGTCCTCGCCGACCTCGCCGAGCAGTTCGCGGGCGGCGTCGTTGACGAGCGTGACGCGGCCGGTGAGGTCGAGGGCGAGCACGCCCTCCTTCACGCCGTGCAGCACACCCTCGCGCTGCTCCAGCAGCGCGGCGATCTCGCGCGGCTCCAGGCCGAAGGTCTGCCTGCGCACACGCGCGGTGATCAGGGCCGCCGCGGCGGAACCGGCGAACAGCACGGCCAGCGCCGTCCACAGCAGCGGCGGCAGGGTGTCGAACAGCTGCTCGCTGACCGTGGCCTCCAGCACGCCGACCGAGGTCAGGCCGATCACGGTGCCGTATTCGTCGAAGACCGGCGCCTTGCCCCTGACGGTGGTGCCGATGGTGCCGGTCTCGGTGCCGACCCAGGTGCGGCCGGTCTCGATGACGCCGCTGCCGTCGGTGGACAGCTTCCGGCCGATCAGGGTGGCGTTGGGGTGCGCGTAGCGGGTCTGGTCGCGGTTGGCGATCACGACGTAGTCGGCGCCGGTGGCCTGCTGGACGCTGACGGCGAGCGGCTGCAGCACCTTTTCCGGATTTTTCGCGTTAAAGGCCTCGCGGACCTGCGGCATGCCCGCCACCGACTGGGCGATGGCCAGGGCGCGCTGCTGGTAGCGCGAGTTCAGCTGGGTACGCGTGTGCCCGGCCCACACGACGGCCGTACCCCCGACGGCGAGCAACACGATCACCATCTGGAGCACGAACAGCTGGGTGCCGAGCGAGGCGTTTGTGACCCTCCTCACGCGCTTCATGGAAACAGGCCCAGGTCACGGGCGGGTAGCGACCAATACGAACAAAAAGACGGCAAGTGCGAAAAGACTCGACCGGACGGGGTTCTCGGCTCACCATCGCAGTTCACCGAACGTGAGAACCCCCCTTGGAGTGATCATGCGCTTGCGCATATTCGCCGCGGTCGCGGCCCTTTCCGTGGCCACGCTGTCGGCCTGCGGCAACAGCGGCGGCACGAGCGCCTCCGGCAGCGGCACGCTGAAGATCATGGCGCCCGCCAACGCCGGCGGCGGCTGGGACCAGACCTCGCGCACCGCCGAGCAGGCGATCAAGCAGGCCGACCCCTCACGCAAGGTCGAGGTCTACAACGTGCCCGGCGCCGGCGGCACCATCGGCCTGGCCCAGTTGGCCGGCGAGAAGGGCAACGGCAGCCTGCTCATGACGATGGGCCTGGTCATGGTCGGCGCCATCGAGCAGAACAAGTCCAAGGTCACGCTGTCGGACACCACGCCGATCGCCAAGCTGACCGAGGAGTACGAGATCATCGTCGTGCCCGCCGAGTCCAAGCTCAAGACCGTCGCCGACCTGGTCGCGGCGTGGAAGGCCGACCCGAAGACCGTCTCCATCGCGGGCGGCTCGGCCGGCGGCACCGACCACATCCTGGCCGGGCTCATGGCCAAGGCCGCGGGCGTCGACCCCAAGCAGATCAACTACGTCGCCAACTCCGGCGGCGGCGAGGCGCTCAACCTCCTGCTGGGCAACAAGGCCACGATCGGCATCTCGGGCGTCGGCGAGTTCGCCGAGCAGGTGAAGGCCGGCAAGCTGCGCGCCCTGGCCGTCAGCTCCCCGCAGCGCCTGCCCGACCTCGACGCGCCCACGATCAAGGAGGGCGGCCTGGACGTCGAGATCGCCAACTGGCGCGGCATGGTCGCCCCCGGCGGCCTGTCCGACGCCGACAAGAAGGCGCTGACCGACCTGGTCACCAAGATGCACGCCTCGCAGGCGTGGAAGGACGCGGTCGCCAAGAACGGCTGGATCGACTCCTTCCAGACCGGCGACCAGTTCGCCACGTACCTCAACTCCGAGCAGACCCGGGTCAAGTCCATCATCGCCGAGATGGGGCTCGTCTCCTGATGGAGCCCACGCAGAGCAAGAAGCGGGGCTGGTGGCGACCCGAACTCGGGTTGGCGCTGGCCCTGCTGGCCGTCGGCGTCTACGTGATCGCCGGCACCCTGAACGTGGAGGCGGCGACCTCCGTCGTCGGCCTGGGGCCGAGGTTCTTCCCCATGCTGGTCGGCGGCGCCATCACCGTCGTGGGCGTCTTCTACGTGATCGACGTCGTGCGCGGCGGCCGCGGCGACCCCGAGGAGAGCGAGGACATCGACGCCGACGCCCCCGCCGACCTCAAACAGGTCGGCCTCGTCGGCGGCGTCTTCCTCGCCTTCACCGCGCTGCTCGACACGCTCGGCTGGGTCATCGCCGGCAGCCTGCTGTTCTTCGGCCTGTCACTGGCACTCGGCGCCGAGCACCGCGTCCGCGCGGCGGTCATCGCCGTGGTCCTGGGCCTCGGCACCTACCTCGCCTTCGTCAAGGGCCTCGGCGTGAACCTGCCCGCCGGCCTCCTGGAAGGGGTGATCTGAGCCATGGACTCCCTCCAGCTCCTGCTCGACGGCTTCGCCTCCGCGCTGACCCCCATCAACCTGCTGTACGCGCTGGTCGGCGTCACCCTCGGCACCCTCGTCGGCGTCCTGCCCGGCATCGGCCCGGCCATGACGGTCGCGCTACTGCTGCCGGTGACGTTCACCGTGCCGCCGGCCAGCGCGTTCATCATGTTCGCCGGCATCTACTACGGCGGCATGTACGGCGGCTCCACCACCTCCATCCTGCTCAACACCCCCGGCGAGTCCTCCTCCATGATCACCGCGCTGGAGGGCAACAAGATGGCCAAGCGGGGCCGCGCCGCCCAAGCGCTGGCCACGGCCGCCATCGGCTCGTTCGTCGCGGGCACCCTGGCCACCGGCCTGCTCGTGGTGGCGGCCCCGGCCGTGGTCGCGTTCGCGATCGCCTTCGGCCCCGAGGACTACTTCGCCCTCGCCATCCTGGCCTTCACCGCGGTCTCCTCGGTGCTGTCCCGCTCGGTCGTACGCGGTCTGGCCTCGCTCGGCTTCGGCCTCGCGATCGGGCTCGTCGGCATCGACCAGCAGACCGGGCAGGCCAGGCTCACGATGGGCATCCCGCAGTTGTTCGACGGCATCGACGTGGTGATCGTCGCGGTGGGCCTGTTCGCGCTGGGCGAGGCCCTGTACGTGGCGTCCCGGCTACGGCACGTGCCGCCGGAGGTCATCCCCGTCGGCCGCGCGTACCTGGGCCGCGCCGACTGGGCGCGCTCCTGGAAACCGTGGCTGCGCGGCACCGCGCTGGGCTTCCCGTTCGGCGCGCTGCCGGGCGGCGGCGCCGAGATCCCCACCTTCCTGTCGTACGCGACCGAGAAGAAGCTGGCCCGAGGCGTAGCCCGCGAGGAGTACGGCAAAGGCGCCATCGAAGGCGTAGCCGGCCCGGAGGCCGCCAACAACGCCTCCGCCGCCGGCACCCTGGTCCCCCTCCTCAGCCTGGGCCTGCCCACATCCGCCACCGCCGCGATCCTCCTCGCCGCCTTCCAGCAGTACGGCCTGCAACCCGGGCCCCAGCTCTTCGACCACAACCCGGCCCTGGTCTGGGGCATGATCGCATCCCTGTTCGTGGGCAACGCGATGCTGCTGGTGCTCAACCTGCCATTGGCGCCGCTCTGGGCAAAGGTGCTGCATGTGCCGCGGCCGTACCTTTATGCGGGGATCGTGATGTTCGCCGCGCTGGGCGTCTACGCCCTGAACGCCTCGGCCGTGGACCTGATCGTCCTCTTCGTACTGGGCCTGCTCGGCTGGGCGATGCGCCGCTTCGGCCTGCCGGTGGCGCCCGCGGTGATCGGCATGATCCTGGGCCCGATGGCCGAAATCCAGCTCCGCCGCGCCCTGGCCATCGGCGCAGGCGAGGTCACCGTCCTGATCAAAAGCCCGATAGCGATAGTTCTACTCCTGCTGTCCGCACTGGCACTACTGACCCCGCTCTTAAGAAAGCTGATGGCACGACGCCGCGGCGAACGGATCACACCTGGATCACACCCCGAATAGGAATGCTGATACAGGGCATCACCCAGGTGGTTCCTGGGGAAAGACGTTGCGGCCCCGCCGACCTTGTCCACCGGCGGGGCCACAAACACGGTCTTCCCCATCAGCGCGCTCCGCGCGTGGTGATTCCAGGCGCGTCTCCAGCCGACCTGAACCCCTGAAGGTCGCCCTTCCGATCGACCGTTCCTAAGGTCCCACCCGTCGCCCAGCTAAGTGGTCGGCCAGTTGGAGCCCACCCTGGTTCAGAGGCGCTCCGCTTCGCTTCGCGCGTACTTCCAGTCGGGCTGGCGCCCGACCCCGCGCCGGTCCTCGCTACGCTCGGGCGTTCTGATCGTGCGCGCCTACGGCGCGGGCTTGCGCGCACGTAAGCAGGCGCGAGGCCCATCGGTCTCCACGCCGAAGCGGCGGAGCATCGGCGCGCTTTCATCAGAGGGCCAAGGCCCGTGCCAAGCCCTTGCCGACTTCACTCATGGTTGCCAGGCTGAGCGCACCCATGTCGCGCTGGATCTCGTCACGGAACATGGGGCTCAGATCATCGCAGATGACGAACCCCGCCAGCGGGTCATTGGGGCCGAGAGGAATCCACGACGGAAGGTCTCTTCGCGTGGTCGTGATCCGGGCGACGATGACGTCATCGATAGCCTTGTTGCGAGCGTTATTGGACACCACCAGCCATGGCTTGCGGCCTTGCCCGAGATCGGCTTCGTAGACGCGTCCACGTAGAGGGATGATCAAGTCGCTCACTGGCCACGGTCCCGCCTGCGGTTGCGCATAGCAGCGCGGTAATCCAGATCTTCCTCGCTCATGTCATCCGCCCAAGCCGTGTAGCCGGTAATGGCAACCTTCTCCTCTACGGCAGCGCGTCCCGCTGCGAGCAGTGCGGATAGCAGTGCGGCCTCCGAGGCTTCCTCGGCGAGCTCCCGATCGGAGAGCCTGCTCAGCGTCGCACGGTAGGCGTCACTGTCCCGTAGGTGGGACAAGAACTTGGTGTCTTCTGCATCCAGGGGTACGGTCTGGCGCTTCACGCTCATCATGCATCAGATTATACATTTGATTCTGCCGCAGATGTTGCACCACTGGATCGATCGCGCACGGTTCGCATGGTTCCCGCAGGCCCCACATCACGCCGTGCACCCGCGTGATACGCGGGAGGCGAGGCTCGTGGTGCAGGGCGCCGGGTCGGGGATGCCGGTCTCGCCGGCGGTGAAGATCGTGGCGTTCCGTGGACTACAGGAGGCCGCGGCCTGCCGCATGCTGGCCACACTCCCCGGCGTCATCGTGATCGACAATGTGTCCGACCAGGCCGGCCTGGTCGGGGTGACCCTTCAACTGCCCACCTCCGGCGGCCGGATCCAGCTCGTCATCGACCGGCAGAGCGGTGACCTGCTCGCGGTCCAGCACGTCGGGGCCCATACCGGGACTGAGGCCAGGCGTGCCGTGGTCGGCCTCGATCATCAAGCAGGTCGGCTGGGGCGCCACCCGCCCGGTGCCGCCGCCCGGCTGCAAGGGCACCTACTGAGGACCCGCTCAGAGACTGTCGCCAAGGACTCAAGTGCCGGTCTAAAGCGGGGCCGCTCCTGAGTGCGCTGACCCAGGCGGCCAACCGCAAGCAGCGCGGCTCTCGGAGCGGTCGCGCTGCTCGGCACGCAGCGCTCAGGCCACGGCGCGCGGGTCGGTGCGTGTGGGGGGGCCGGGGTGCGCGAGGCCGTGATGCGGGGGCTCGGGGGCTCGGGTCCGAAGGGCGCGGGTCCGAAGGGCGCGGGTCCGAAGGGCGCGGGTCCGAAGGGCGCGGGTCCGAGGCGCGGGCCCGGGAGGCGCGTGGTGCGGGTCGGGTCGGGGTGGGTGAGGGGTTGGAGTGGGTGAGGGGTTGGAGTGGGTGAGGGGTTGGAGTGGATGAGGGGTTGGAGTGGATGAGGGGTTGGAGTGGATGAGGGGTTGGAGTGGATGAGGGGTTGGAGTGGATGAGGGGTTGGTCGGGCATGGGAGAGCCGGGCGCCTGGGGTGGGCGTCCGGCTCTGGCATTGAAAGGGGGTCAGGCGGCGGTGGCTACCGCGGTCTTCTGGTGGCCTGGGGTGGTGACGCCGAAGCGGGGGGCCACCCACAAGCCGGCCAGCGCCATCACCAGCGTCGCCGCGAACACGGTCCAGTAGCCCGAGGCCGCCGCCGTGAACAGGGCGCTGGTGACCGCGACCGCCACCACCGAGAAGACCGCCTCGCCCACCTGCAGCGACGAGGAGTTGGCCCCCTGCTCGCCGGGCGAGGACAGTTCGAGGGTGAGCACCGAGAGGGTCGGGTACACCAGCCCCATCCCGAATCCGGCGATGATCCACGACGGGTACGCCAGCCAGATCGGCACCGGTTCGAAGGTGACGGCGCCCATCAGCAGGATGCCCAGGGCGATCATGGCGGTGCCGCCGCGCAGGTTGGTCATCCGGCTGAAGACTTCGCGGCCCTGCAGCCACGAGGCGAGCGACCAGGTCAGGGCGCCGCCGGTCAAGGCGATGCCGGCGACGAAGGTCGACAGCCCGCGCTGGCTGATCAGCATCAGCGGGATGATCACTTCGGCGGCGAAGAAGGCGCCGGTGGCCAGGCCGCGCAGGGCGACGACGGAGGGCAGGCCCCTGGCGGCGCGCAGTGTGCCGGCGGGCAGCAGCCTCGGCAGTGCCAGCGCCAGGACGACCAGGCCGGAGACGAGGAGGAGCACCTGGCCTTGGCTGCCGTACTGCATGAGGCCGGCGCCGACGGCGGTCACCGCGGCCCAGCCGAGCTTGCCGAGCATGCCGGGGGCGGTGTCGGCCTGTCCGCCGGAGACCGGCTGGCCCACCAGGCCGCGGAACAGGAACAGTGCCGCGATCGCGGTCAGGATCGGCACGCCCAGGAAGACCCAGCGCCATCCGGCGGTCTCCACGACGACTCCGACGATGGCCGGTCCGACCATGGACGGCACCACCCATGCCGTCGCGAACAACGAGAAGATCTTCGGGTGCAGCGACTCGGGGTAGGTCCTGGCCACCACGACGTACAGGGCCACCTGGACGAGCGCCCCGCCGAAGCCCTGCACGAGGCGTCCGGCGATCAGCATCTCCATGCTCTGCGCGAACCCGGCCAGCCCCAGGCCGCCGGCGAACGTCACCGCTCCCGCCCAAAGCGGAGCGAGCGGCCCGCGGAGGTCGGCCCATCGGCCGCCCAGGACGGTTCCGATCACACCGGCGGCCATGGCGCCGCTGAAGGCCAGGCCGTAAAGCTCAAGTCCACCCAGTTCGCGGGCGACGACGGGCATGGCGACCGCGACCGCCATGTACTCGAAGGCGACGAGGGACACCATCGCCACCAGGCCAATTGTCAATGCTGTGCGCTTCATGCCCTGAAAGTACGGCGGCGCCGGGGATAGCACATCGTGCCGTGGACCTAGGCCCCTCTGGGCCAATAGTCCTAGACCTTCTATATCCAGAATAACCGGAATGACGGCCAGAGCAAGGGCCCCGCCGCGACGGCAGGGCCCTTGGGAACTACTCGGAGACGCCCAGCTTCTCCAGGATCAGCTGCCGGGCGCGGCCGGCGTCGGCCTTGCCTCGACTGGCCTTCATGACGCCGCCGACCAGCGCGCCCACCGCGGCGATCTTGCCGGAGCGGATCTTGTCGGCCACGTCGGCGTTGCCGGCCAGGACCTCGTCGATGATGGCCGACAGCTCGCCCTCGTCGTTGACGATCTCCAGGCCGCGCGCGGCCACGACCGCGTCGGGCGTGCCCTCGCCGGCCAGCACGCCTTCCAGCACCTGGCGGGCCAGCTTGTCGTTGAGCGAGCCGGAGGCGACCAGCTCGGTCACGCGGGCGATGTCGGCCGGCGTGATGGGCAGGTCGGCCAGCGTGGTGGCGCTCTCGTTGGCGCGGCGGGCCAACTCGCCCATCCACCACTTGCGCGCGTCGGCCGCCGGGGCGCCCGCCGCGACCGTCGCCTCGACCAGGTCGATGGCGTCGGCGTTGTGCATGGCCTGCATGTCGAGGTCGGACACGCCCCACTCGGCCTGCAGCCGTTTGCGCTTGACCAGCGGCAGCTCGGGCAGCTCCGCCTTGAGCCTGGCCACCCACGCCGCGTCGGGCGCGATGGGGACCAGGTCGGGCTCGGGGAAGTAGCGGTAGTCCTGCGCCTCTTCCTTGGAACGGCCCGGCGTCGTGGTGCCGGTGTCCTCGTGGAAGTGCCTGGTCTCCTGGATGATCTTGCCACCCTCGGCCAGGATGTGGGCCTGCCGTTCGATCTCGGAACGGACCGCCCGCTCGACGCTGCGCAGCGAGTTGACGTTCTTGGTCTCGGTGCGGGTGCCCCACTCGGAGGAGCCGCGCGGCATCAGCGAGACGTTCACGTCGCAGCGCATGGACCCTTCCTCCATGCGTACGTCGGAGACGCCCAGCGCCCGCATGATCTCGCGCAGCTCGGTGGCGTAGGCCTTGGCCACCTCGGGCGCCATCCGGTCGGTGCCCGGGATCGGCTTGGTGACGATCTCGACCAGCGGGATGCCGGCGCGGTTGTAGTCGACGATCGAGTAGTCGGCGCCCTGGATGCGGCCGGTGGCGCCGCCCACGTGGGTGGACTTGCCGGTGTCCTCCTCCAGGTGCACGCGCTCGATCTCGACGCGCACGGTCTCGCCGTCGACCTCGACGTCGAGGTAGCCGTCGAAGCAGAGCGGCTCGTCATATTGCGAGATCTGGTAGTTCTTCGGCATGTCCGGATAGAAGTAGTTCTTCCGGGCGAAGCGGCACCACTCGGCGATGGAGCAGTTGAGCGCCAGGCCGATGCGGATCGTGGACTCGATCGCCGCCTCGTTGGCCACCGGCAGCGCGCCGGGGAAGGCCAGGCAGGTCGGGCAGACCTGCGTGTTGGGGGCGGCGCCGAAGGTGGTCTTGCAGCCGCAGAACATCTTCGAGGCGGTGCCGAGCTCGACATGGGTTTCCAGGCCGAGAACGGGCTCGAACCGGCCCAGCGCCTCGTCAAAAGCCATCACGGTCATAGCGCGGGCGCCTCCTTCAGCAGCGGGCCGCCCCAGCGGCTCTCCAGGGCCTTCTCGACCGCGGCGGCGACCCGGTAGCAGCGGTCGTCGCCCAGCACCGGAGCCATGATCTGCAGGCCGACCGGCAGGTCGTCCTCGTCGGCCAGGCCGCACGGCACCGAGATGGCCGCGTTGCCCGTCAGGTTCGACGGGATCGTGCACAGGTCGGCGAGGTACATCGCCATCGGGTCGCCGGTGCGCTCACCGAGCTTGAACGCCGTGGTCGGCGTGGTCGGCGAGATCAGCACGTCCACCTGCTGGTAGGCGGCCTCGAAGTCGCGCGAGATGAGCGTGCGGACCTTCTGGGCCTGGCCGTAGTAGGCGTCGTAGTAGCCGCTCGACAGGGCGTAGGTGCCGAGCATGATGCGCCGCTTGACCTCGGGGCCGAAGCCGGCGGCCCTGGTCAGCGCCATGACCTCCTCGGCGCTCCTGGTGCCGTCGTCGCCGACGCGCAGGCCGTAGCGCATGGCGTCGAAGCGCGCGAGGTTGGACGAGCACTCCGACGGCGCGATGAGGTAGTAGGCGGGCAGCGCGGTGGTGAAGGTCGGGCAGGAGACCTCGACGACCTTGGCGCCGAGCGACTCCAGCAGCTCGACGGCGTCGTGGAAGCGGTTGAGCACGCCCTGCTGATATCCCTCGCCGCCGAACTCCTTGACGACGCCGATGCGCATGCCCTGGACGTCGCCGTGGCGGGCGGCCTCGACGACGGCGGGCACCGGGGCGTCGATGGAGGTGGAGTCCATCGGGTCGTGCCCGGAGAAGACCTCGTGCAGCAGCGCGGTGTCGAGCACGTTGCGGGCGAACGGGCCCGGTGTGTCGAGCGAGCTGGCGAAGGCGATGACGCCGTAGCGGGAGGAGCCGCCGTAGGTGGGCTTCATGCCGACGATGCCGGTGACCGAGGCGGGCTGGCGGATGGAGCCGCCGGTGTCGGTGCCGGTGGACAGCGGCGCCTCGTAGGCCGCCACCGCCGCCGACGAGCCGCCGGACGAGCCGCCCGGGGTTCGGGTGAGGTCCCACGGGTTGTGCGAGTCGCCGTAGGCGGAGTTCTCCGTGGATGAGCCCATCGCGAACTCGTCGAGGTTGGTCTTGCCGAGGATGACCAGACCAGCCGCGCGCAGCCGCGCGGTCACGGTCGCGTCGTACGGCGGCCGCCACCCCTCAAGGATCTTGGACGCGGCGGTCGTCGGCATGTCATGGGTGGAGAAGATGTCCTTGTGCGCGATCGGCACACCGGCCAGCGGCCCGAGCTTCTCCCCCGCGGCCAGCCGGGCGTCGACCGCCCGCGCCTGGGCCAGCGTGACCTCGCGGTCGACGTGGAGGAAGGCCTTGACCTTGGGCTCGACCTCGGCCATCCGGTCGAGGTGCGCCTCGGCCACCTCGGCGGAGGAGGTCTCGCCGGCGGCGATGAGCGCGCCCAGCTCGGCGGCCGTCTTGTGGATGAGACTCATGCTTCCTCCCCCAGGATGCGCGGAACCCGGAAGCGGTCGTCCTCGACGGCCGGCGCCCCGGCCAGGGCTTGCTCGGGCGTCAGGGACTGTCGCACCTCGTCGGCGCGGAAGACGTTGGTCAGCGGAAGCGCGTGCGACGAAGGCGGCACGTCCTCGGCGGCGACCTCGGCGACCTTCGCGACAGCCTCGATGATCGCATCGAGCTGCGTGGCGTAGTGGTCGAGCTCGTCGTCGGAGAGCGCCATCCTGGACAGCCGGGCCAGGTGGGCGACCTCGTCGCGGGTTATGGCGGACATGAGTCGTTGAACCCGTTTCTGGATGGAGTTTGGACACTGTCATCCTAGGGGGCTCGGGCAAGCGGGACCGAACGGTTTGCGGGGCCTGCGGTTCATCTGTTTCCGCTGCGTAACGCAATTTAAAAACGAAACGTTCAGTATTGCCACTCGACGCCGACGAAGAGGACTATCTGGACATGTCAGACGAGCAGCGGTCAGCTGGACCGGGACGCCCCCGCAGCACGGCCACGCACGCGGCGATCCTGCGCGCGGCCAGGCACCTGCTCGCCGAGTCCGGGTACGCCCGGCTGACCATGGACGGCGTCGCGAGCCGTGCGGCAGTCAGCAAGGCGACCCTCTACCGCTGGTGGAGCGGGAAGGCCGAGCTCGTCGTGGAGGTCCTGCTCCGCGAGGTCACCACCGAGGACGTGCCCGACCTCGGCTCCACGAGAGCCGAGATGCGGGCCCTGCTGCGGCTGCTGGCCGGCATGGACGAGGAGTCCGACCCGGCGCTCACCGAAGCGGGCTGGGCGCTGATGGCCGACCCCGACGGGCGCAAGGCCATGCAGGCGCACTTCCTCAACCGCCGCCGCGACAGCGGGCGCACGCTGATCCGGCGCGCCGCCGAACGCGGCGACCTGCCCAGCGGCGTCGACGACGACTTCCTCATCGACCTCTACTCGGGATTCCTGTTCTACCGGGTGCTGTTCTGGCAGCAGCCCATCCACGAGCGGGACATCGACCGGCTGCTCGACCTGATCTTCGACGGCCGGCCGCCGCTCCGCTAGCCGTACCCCCGACATCTCTGAAGCCCCCGCGCGCCGGGCCGATGACGCCTGCCTCGGAGCCCCCATGACCGAGACCACCGCAAAGCCCTCTCTCCCCCCGTGTCCGTCGCCGCCGTGGTCGGCCTGCTGGTGTTCGTCGAGATCACCAGCGGCCTCATCCAGGGCATGACCCCCGCCATCACCCCCGCCATCGGCAAGCAGCTCGGCGTCTCGAACGCGTCGCTGCACTGGATCAGCGCGCCAGGGTCCTGGACCTGCACGCCCGCCGGTCGTGAAGATCACAAAAAGGCCGGAGAAGGCCGAGAGGTCCTGAAGCTCAGGCGGTTCTGGTGACCTCGGCGGGGCGGTAGCCGTAACCGAGCGCGGGTTCGGGGTCGAGGTGGTCGCGCAGCCAGAGGGTGGCGTCGGCGGCGACCATCGGCTCGCAGAACAGCCAGCCCTGCCCCACGTCACACCCCATCTCGGCCAGCCGCAGCGCGGCCTCGTCCGACTCGACGCCCTCGGCCACCGAGCGCAGCCCGAGCGAGCGGACGAGGTCCACGATGGAGCGGACGATCCGCTCGTCGTCCTCGGACTCGGTGATCCGCCGCACGAACGACGAGTCGATCTTGACCTCGGCGACCGCGAGGCGCTGGAGGCGGATGAGCGAGGAATAGCCGGTGCCGAAGTCGTCAAGGGAAAGCGGCACGCCCAGCGCGGCCAGCGCCTTGATCGTGTCGTGCGTGTACGCCTGGTCGCCCATCAGGATGCGCTCGGTGACCTCCAGCTGGATGGCGTCCGGCGGCAGGCTGTAGCGGGCCAGCCCGACCTCCAGCTGCTCGGGCAGCGCCGAGTCGAGCAGGTCGCGGGCCGAGACGTTGACCGAGATCTGCACCTTGAGCCCCATGTGCCACCACCGGGCGGCCTGTTCCAGCGCCTCCTCGATGACGTACTCGGTGAGCTGCCGCATCAGGTACGACTGCTCGGCCAGCGGAATGAACTCGGCCGGAGGGATCGTCCCGTGCACCGGGTGCCGCCAGCGCACCAGCGCCTCGACCCCGTGGACGGCGCCGGTGGTGAGGCCGACCTTGGGCTGGTAGTGCAGGCGCAGCTCGCGGTTGTCGACCGCGCGGCGCAGGTCGCCGAGCAGGTGGAGGCGCTCGGGCGAGTTGCGGTCCTTGTCCGGCTGGTAGAGCTCGACGCCGGTACGCGCCTCCTTGGCCATGTACATGGCGACGTCGGCGCGCTGCATGAGGAGCTCGAAGTCGGGCGCGTGGTCGGGGAAGAGCGCGATGCCGACCGATCCGTCGAGGTCGAAGGTCATGCCTTCGAGCCGCACCGGCTCGGTGAGGGCGGCGCGCAGCCTGGCCGCCACCTCGCGGGCGGCGTGGGCGTCGCGGATGGAGGGCAGCAGCACGGCGAACTCGTCGCCGCCGAGCCTGGCCACGACGTCGCCGGGCCGTACCGAATGGAGGAGGCGGTGGGCCACCATCTGCAGCAGGCGGTCGCCTACCGGGTGGCCCATGGTGTCGTTGACCTCCTTGAACCGGTCGAGGTCGAGGAGGAACAGGCCCACCCGCTCGCCTTCGCGCGCCTCGGCCAGCGCCTCCTCGGTGCTGACGATGAGCATCTTGCGGTTGGGCAGGCCGGTGAGCTCGTCGTGCAGCGCCTGGTGGTCGCGGCGCATGGAGAGGGTCGCGGTGAAGTAGACGGCGGCCAGCGGGGCGACGAAGAGCGGCACGAGTCCGGGCGAGTGGCTCATGACGACCACGACCAGGGGCGCGAGGCCCAGCAGCGCGGTGTAGACGAGGGCCTGCGGTCCGGCGGTGCCGCGCAGGACGCGGATCACCGAGCGGCGCTCGTGCAGCGCGACGGCGCCGCAGACGAGCATGGCCCGGGTGATGAAGTAGGCGATGCCGGACAGCGCGATCGGCACGAGGTCGGCGCCGCTCGGCACCCAGGGCACCGCGGGGGTGGGCACGATCCCGAAGACGCCGAGCACGACGGCGGCGGCGGTGAGCGCGAGCGTGGACTGGCCCACGTTGAACAGGACCCGGTGCCAGGCCTTGCGGGTGACGACCCCGTTCATGACGACGCCGACGACCTGCATGAGCACGGCCGTGGGCAGCCCGAAGTGCAGCAGCACCGCGAAGGTGAACATCGTCGAGGGGTAGGTGCCGCCCACGGAGGCCGCGGACGAGACCATCACGGGCCTGAGCTCGCCCAGCACGACCAGCACCGCGAGCACCCAGAACAGCGGGGTGCGGGCGAGCTCCGCCAGGCCGACGGGGTCGAGCCTGAGTATGGCCGCGACCAGCGCGGTGCCGCCGATCGCGGAGATGGCCGCGAGGAAGGCCCACAGCGGAGTGCCCATGCGCGGGCCGGTGTCGCGGGTGTCGGTTGGGTCAGTCATGAGTAACAGAACCCCCATTAGGTCACTATGGGAGGGTACGACCTTAACCCCACTTCGCGAAACCGAGTGCGTACGTTCCGTCACTTCGCCTTTCCGACATTACCTCACATTCTGACCGGCCCAGAACCTGCTTCTAGAACCCGATACGGCCCTGACCTCGCGCAATACCCGGCGCGACCAAGGGCTCCAGGATCTTTTACGGCTCAGGCTCGACCGCGACCCCCGCGGCCGCCTCCGGCCCCTGCTCCAGCAGCACGCCGAAGCCCTGCTCGTCGAGGATGGGCACGCCGAGTGACACCGCCTTGTCGTACTTCGACCCGGCGTTCTCCCCCACCACCACGAAGGCGGTCTTCTTGGAGACGGAACCGGCCACCTTGCCGCCGCGCGACTCGATCTCCAGCGCGGCGGAGTCGCGGGTGTAGCCCTCCAGCGTGCCGGTGACCACGAGCGTCAGCCCCTCCAGGGTCTTGGGGCCGGTCGCCTGCGCGGGCTCGTCGTCCTCCATGCGCACGCCCGCCGCCCGCCACCGCTCGACGATCTCGCGGTGCCAGCCGACCTCGAACCACTCCTTGATCGTGGCGGCCATGTTGGGCCCGATGTCCTTGATCGCGGCCAGCTCTTCGACCGAGGCGTTCATGACGGCGTCGATCGAGCGCAGCGCCGAGGCCAGCACACGCGCCGTCGGCGGCCCCACGTGCCGGATCGACAACGCCACCAGCACCCGCCACAGCTCCTTGTCCTTGGCCGCCTCCAGCTGCTCGCGCAGGCTGAGCGCGGCCATCGACGGCTCGCCGTTGGCGTTGGAGAACAACGAGACGACCTTCGGCTCGCCGGTCTTCTCGTCGATCTTGGGCGCGCCGGTGTCCTGGTCGCGGACGATCGAGCGGATCGGGATCAGCTTGTCGAGCGTGAGGTCGAACAGGTCGGCCTCGGTACGCAGCACCGGCTCCTGCCCGGCCACCGGCTGGGTGAGCGCGGTCGCCGCGACGTACCCCAGGCCGCCGATGTCCAGGGCGTTGCGGCGGGCGGCGAAGAAGACCCGCTCGCGCAGCTGCGCCGGGCAGTGCTGGGCGTTCGGGCAGCGCAGGTCGGCGTCGCCCTCCTTCTCGTAGGCCAGCGCGGTGCCGCAGGCCGGGCAGTGGGTCGGCATCACGAACTCGCGCTCACTGCCGTCGCGCAGGGCGAGCACGGGGCCGACGATCTCGGGGATGACGTCTCCGGCCTTGCGCAGCACCACGGTGTCGCCGATGAGCACGCCCTTGGCCTTCACCACGGCCGCGTTGTGCAGGGTGGCGCGTTCCACCGTCGATCCGGCCACCACGATCGGCTCCATGACCGCGAACGGCGTGACCCGGCCCGTCCTGCCGACGCCCACGTGGATGTCGAGCAGCTTGGTGTTGACCTCCTCGGGCGGGTACTTGTAGGCGATCGCCCAGCGCGGCGCCCGCGAGGTCGAGCCCAGCTCACGCTGGGTGCGGAAGTTGTCGACCTTCACCACGACGCCGTCGATCTCGTACGCCGGGTCGTGCCGGTGCACCCGGTAGTGCTCGATGAAGGCGTTGACCTCGGCGAGCCCGGCCACCACCCGGTAGAGGTCGGAGACCGGCAGCCCGAAGGCGCGCAGCCGGTCGTAGACGTCCGATTGCGCCTTGGGCTCCTCGGCGCCCTCCCAGACCCCGATCCCGTGCACGATCATGCGCAGCGGGCGCTGGGCGGTGATGCGCGGGTCCTTCTGCCGAAGCGTGCCGGCCGCAGCGTTGCGCGGGTTGGCGAACAGCGGCTTGCCCTCGGCGCCCAACTGCTCGTTGAGCTTGGCGAAGTCGGCCACCGGGATGTAGACCTCGCCGCGGACCTCCACCAGCGACGGGACGTCGTCGCCCTGCAGCCGGTGCGGCACCCCCTGGATCGTGCGCACGTTGGGGGTCACGTCGTCACCCGTGCGCCCGTCGCCGCGGGTCGCGCCGCGCTCCAGCTTCCCGTCCCGGTAGACCAGCGCGATCGCCAGCCCGTCGATCTTCAGCTCGCACAGGTACGGCCCCGCGTCCCCCTCGGCCAGCCGTTCCGCCCGCGCGCTCCACGCGGCCATGTCGGCCTCGTTGAAGGCGTTGTCCAGGCTCTCCATCCGCGCCACGTGCTGCACCTTGGCGAAGTCGCCCGACGGCGGCGCGCCCACCTTCTGCGTGGGCGAGTCGGGCGTGCGCAGCGTGGGGTCGTTCTCCTCCAGCTCGAGCAGCTCGCGGAACCACTGGTCGAACTGGGCGTCGCTCACCGTCGGATCGTCGAGCACGTAATACCGCCAGCGAGCTTCTTCGACCAGTTCGCTTACTTCTGCGTGCCTCTTGCGGGCATCGTCGGGCGCTTCGGCGGTCATCCCCGTACTCCCCTCGTTCAACGTTCAGAGAGAACGCTATCCAAGGGAGCGGCGGTCAGGAAAAGACATTGGGGTCCCTGCCGCGCACCCCTGTCTCGTGCGAATTGATCCGCTCGACTTTGGCGCCCATCTCGGTGACCTTCCGGCTGGTGTTGATGACGATCGTGCCGGTGTCGGTGCCGGGCCCGGGATTGTAGATCTCACGGCTGCCCCGGCCGCCGCCCTCGGTCCTGTAGTAGATGGTCAGCCGGGTGTCCCAGCCCGGTCCGCCGTCCTCCAGCGAGTAGCGGACGCGGTACCTCTTGAACCCTTTTCTCCGAGGGCTGATCTTGAGTGTCGCGTCGGCCCGGTGAGAAGGCGACGGAAGGGACACCGTGCTCCTGCTCTCCACCATTTCCCGCCCTTCTAACACGTGGTCAGTGCGCAGGCCGCGATCAACGGCTGGTCGATCACATCGGCCAAATAGCGGAAATCCCATTCGACAACCCCGCTTTGGACGTTACTTGCGACCATCGCGTACGTGCCAGGCCCAAAGGCGACCCCTTCCCCCGACCTGGACAAGGTGTGCACGCGGCGGGGCCCGGAACGGTCCCTGATGAGCCAGACGGCGACCGTCTCGTCCAGGGCGGCCGTGGCGGCGACGCGGCCGTCGGGGCTGATCGCCACCTCGTGGACCGGGCCGCCGTGCCCGCCCATCGAGCCCGTCGCGCGCAGCCGCGTGCCCCCGCTCACCTCCCACAGCACCGCCTTCCTGTCCTCGCCACCGCTCACCACCAGTTCCCCGCGTACGGCCAGCGCCCGCACCTCACCCGAGTGCCCGTCACCCGTGCCGGTACGGCGGGGCCGTTCAGGGTCACGCAGATCCCACAGCGCCAGCCGCCCGTCGGCCCCGCCCCCGACCCCGAACCCGTCGCCCAGCGCGACCACGGAGGTTGCGCCCGTCCCGGGCAGGCGTTTCTCCAGCCCGGTCGCCGCTGACCACAGGACCACCCCGTCGGGCCCGCTCATCAGCGCCAGGCGGCCGTCGGGGCTGAGCGCGACCGAGCGCAACCGCATCCCCTCGGCCAGGGTCAGCGATCCGGCCGGACGGCGCAGCGTCGCCCCGGACTCGCCGCCGACCAGCGCCGAGGCGCCGTCCGCGCTCAGCGCCACCGCCGTCGCCGCCGGAAAGCGCGCCACCTCACCACCCGGACCCCAGAGGGTGGCGCCCTCGCGGTCGTGGGTCAGCTTCATCCCCCCGCCCACCGCGATCTGGTCGGCCGCGCCGGGCAGGAGCTTCCTGCCGGGCGGGTCGGCGTAGCGCCAGAGGATGGCGGTGGTGTCGCCGCTGCCGGTGAGCAGCCGTCCGCCGGGTCCGAACTCGACCGCGGTCACCTCGGCGGTGTGCCCGGCCAGCCGGGTCCGCACCTGCGGGAAGCGCGGGTCGGCCAGGTCCCAGACGATGACCGAGTAGTCGTCGCCGGCCGTGGCCAGCATGGTGCCCTGCGGCGCGAAGGCCACGTCGCCGATGAAGCCCTCGTGCCCGGTCAGGTAGCCGACCAGCTCGGGTTTGCCGCGTACGTCCCAGACGCGGTCGCCCACCACAGCCAGGGCTCCGTCAGCGCGCGCCGCGACGCCGAGGCTCGGGTTGGACTCCGTCGCCGGCACGGGCAGCGGCTCGGAGGCGCCGGTGTCCAGGCGCCAGACGCGGCCGGCGCCCGTGGCGTCGGCCGTCACCAGCACCTCACCGGCCACGGCCAGGTCGGTGACCGGCGGGCCGAAGCGGGAGAGCATCTTCGGCGTGCCGCGCACGTCCCACAGCTCCACGCCGCGGTCCGTGGCCACGGCCACCCGGCCGCCGCCCGCGTAGAACTCCGCGTGGTGGCCGGGATCGCCCAGGACCGCCGCCAGCCGGGGCGACGGGCCGGACAGGTCCCAGATCTCCGGCGCCGTCTCGCGCCAGGACACCACCGCCCGGCCGTCCGGGCCGAAGCGGGCCGCGTAGACCGAGCCCTTGCCGGTGCCGGGCAGGGTGGCGAGTTTAGTGCGTCTGTCCAGGTCCCAGAGGTGGAGCGTGCCCTGGAAGTCGCCGGTCAGGGCCCTGGTCCCGTCCGGGCTGACGGCGACCGCGTTGACCGAGGCGGTGAACCCGGTCAGGCGGGCGCGGTAGGCCATGCTCAGCGCGTCGGCGGCCAGGGCCGACTCCGTCACGGTTCCGGCGTCGGTTCTGACCGCCTCGATGCCGAGGCGGAGGGCGGCGGGCGGGTCTGCCTGCCGTACGACGTCGGCCTGGAAGACCTTCGCGCGCGCGTCGGCCGTCCGACGCTCGCCCTCCGCCTCCTGATATTTCAGTACGGCCACCGCCGAGGCGATCAGCGACACCACGAGCAGCCCGCTCAGCACCGACACCAGCGCCACCCGCAGCCGGGCCCGCCGCCGCGCCAACGCCTGCGAGGCGGCCAGGAACCGGGACACCAGCGGCCCCGGCCGCCGCCCCGCCGCCCATTCGCGGGCCAGCTCCAGCCGCGAGCCCTGATACAGCCCCGCCTGATCGCCCTCCCACGCGCGGGCCGCCTCGACCAGGCGCTGCTCGACCAGGAGCGCGGTCCGGTCGTTCTCGATCCAGCCGCGCAACGCCGGCCAGGCGGTCAGCAACGCCTCGTGGGTGATCGTGACGTGCTCGCCGTCCAGCGTGAGCAGGCGGGCGTCGTCGGCGGCGAACGCGTCGATCGCCTCCTCGTCCACGTCGGGCAGCTCCAGGGCGAGCCGGTCGCGAGTGAGGCGGCGGCGGGTGTCGTCGGTGCCGTCGCCGACGTGCACCAGCCGCAGGAACAGCGCCTGCGCACGGCCCGGGTCCGGCAGCGAGGCCAGTACGTCGTCGGCGGTGGCGGCGAGCGCGCCGTGGATGCCGCCGGTCTGCCGGTATCCGGCCACCGTCAGGACGGTTCTGCGGCGCTGCTGCCAGGTGGCCAGCAGCGCGTGGGACAGCAGCGGCAGCCGTCCCGGTTCCTGGCCGAGGTCGCGCAGGAGCAGCTCGACCAGGCCGGGCTCCAGCGTCAGCCCGGCCGCCGTGGCGGGGCGTTCGATGGCGGCGCGTAACTCGTCCTCGGTCATCGCGCCGACCACGACCTGGCCGCGTTCCAGCGCGGTGCGCAGGGCGGGGTGCTCGGCGCAGCGGCCGAGGAAGTCGGCGCGGACGGCCAGCACGGTCAGGCCAGGACGGGCGCAGACACGCGCCGCGGCGTCCAGGTCCTCCTCGAACTGGTCGACGATCAGCACGTCCACGTCGCCGGGCAGGGGGTCGCCCGGCCTGATCACCGCGGCGGTGCGCGGGCCGCCCATCGCGCCCTGGCGCAGCGCCGGTACCAGCCCGGCGCGCAGCAGCGAGGACTTGCCCGACCCCGACGGCCCGGTGACGATCAGCGGCGCCGGGTCGGCCTCGCGTTCGGCCAGCCGCCTGACCAGCTCGGCGACCAGCCGGTCCCGGCCGAAGAACAGCGCCGCGTCCGTCTCTCCGAACGCGACCAGGCCCTTGTAGGGGGCGCCATCCGGCAGGCCGGACGGCGACAGCCGTACACCGTCGGGAGAGAGGCCGTGAGCGGGGTTACGGGCGAGCGCGAGCTCGCCCACGCGGCCGGTGGAGCGGGCGCGCGGGCGCGGGAACCCGGCCGCGGGCAGCGTGCGGCTCAGATGCCGGTGGACGTGCTGCAGCGTCAGGTACGGCGGGCCGCCCGGATCCCCCTCCTGCAGCAGGCGCAGCAGGGCTCCGGAGAAGGCCGTGTACCTGGCTCCCTCCGGGGCGAAGGAGGGCTCGCTGCGTCCGGCCGAGGTCAGCACGTACGCGCCGGTGATCTCGGTGAGCCCGGCCACCTCGTCCAGCGCGGACATGCCCTCGATGGCCCGGCCGGAGAAGCAGCAGTCCAGGACCACGGCGACCGGCGCGTCCACGTTGTCGAGGAGGTATCGCCGCACGGTGTCATACGGCAGAGCCGTGTGTTCCAGGTGGAGCGGCCCGGAACGGGTGACACCGGCGGCTAGATGAAGCGAGCCACGACGGCTGACAAGGCCGTGGCCCACGTAATACACGATCAGCGGGCCGCCCGCGGCGGCCGCCGCCTGGGAGACGGCGGCGCCCAGCTCCAGCGGACTCGCCAGATCGAGCCCGACCCGGACGTCGGCCAGCCCGCACGTCTCCAGCAACACCGCACGCAGGTCGTGGAGGGTACGAGCGACCGCGGGGAGGTCCGGCAGGTCGGATTCTGGACGATGCGTGCCCGTGCCGATCAGCAGCGCGCTGGCGCCCGCGAAGTCACCGGCTCTCACGCATCGAGTTCAGCACAATCTCGCGATCGCGCTATGGGTAGGGCCCTACTCAGCCACCTGGGGCCTCAGCCTTGGTGCCCAGACCTCAGCCGCCTTGGGCCCAGACGCCGTCCCAGCCGGAGCACTTTCCGGTGATCTTGGTGGCGGTGCCGCGGCAGACCTTGCCCTCGATGGAGAGCATGTAGCCGGTGCTGAGGGAGAAGGCCAGCGGCTTGGTGCCCGAGCAGTTCTTGTAGGTCTTCTTGCCCTGGCCGCCGCTCTCCTTGGTCCAGCGGAACTTCAGCCAGGAACATCCCTTCTTGCCGGGGAAGTCGTAGAGCTTGCCGGAGACGGTGAAGCCGGGCCGGTCGAGGACGACCTTGCCCTTGGCCTTGCCCGCACGGTCGGCCGAATAGATGGAACCCCAGCTCCAGGTCTCGGGGTTGGCCGAGGCCATGGCTGGGGCAGCCAGCGTCGCCGACGCGAAGAGGAGGGTCGCGCCCACGGCTATGGTGCGAAAAATCATGATTCTGAGGCTAGTCAGGCGCCTTGCATCCCGCTTGCAGGATCATCCCTCAGCACCTCCGCCGCCTTGTGACACGTGCGCAGCGCCGACCGCGCGTACCGCGGAGAGGCCCCCGCCAGCCCGCACGCGGGCGTGAGCGTGACCCGGTCGGCCAGTTCCCCCGGCGCGAACCCGAGCCGCCGCCACATCTCCACCGCCGGAGCGGCCACGGCGCCGACGTCCGGCAGCGGCGCGTCCGTGCCCGGCACCACGCCCAGCAGGAACACCATCCCGGCCTCGACCGCCTCGCCGATCGCCTCGTCGTCGCGCCGCCGCAGCAGCGAGGCGTCCATGGACACCCCGCGCACCCCGGCCCGCCGCAGCAGCCCGAAGGGCACGCCGGGCGCGCAACAGTGCACCAGCGGCGCCCCGAACCCCTTCAGCGACTCCTCCACCCGCCACTCCTCGACCGGAGCCAGCCGCCCGAACCCCGAAGCCGTCGGCACCGTCCCCCTCAGCACCCCCGGCAGTCCGGGCTCGTCGAGCTGCAGCACCACCTCGCTCACCCTGGGCAGCCGCTTCCTGACCTCGGCCAGATGCTCCTCGACTCCCTGGGCGAGCGAAGCGGTCAGATCCCGCACCGCCCCGGCGTCGGACAACATCTTGTCGCCGTGACGCAGCTCGATCGCGCCGGCCAGCGTCCACGGCCCGCACACCTGCACCTTGAACGGCCCCTCGAACCCCTGCCCCAGCTCCTCCAGCCCGTCAAGATCCCGGCGCAGATGGTCGGCCGCCCGATGGTGATCACGCCCCGGCCGGTCCGTCAGCCGCCACCCGGACGGCTGAACCTCGACCGCCAGATCGACGAGCATCGACGCCGTCCGCCCGAGCATGTCCGCACCCACACCTCTGGCCGGAAGCTCCGGCAGATAAGGCAACCCGGGCACCTCACCGAACACCACACGCAGCGCCTCCAGATGATCTTCACCCGGATGCGAGCCAATCCCGGTAGCCTCCCACGCAGTCATGGCCCCCAGCCTAGTTATCGTGGGGACCATGGAGCTCACCAAGTACGGACACGCGTGCGTGCGGCTGGAGAAGGACGGAAAGGTCCTGATCATCGACCCGGGCGTCTTCACCGAGGACCCGGTCCTGGACGACGCCGACGCCGTGCTCATCACCCACGCCCACTTCGACCACCTCGACACCGAGCGCCTCAAGGCCGCCTCCCCCGGCATCGAGGTCTGGACCTGCGCGGAAGTGGCGGCCGAACTGGCGGACCTGCCGATGAACGTCCAGACGGTGAAGCACGGCGACACGTTCACCACGGCCGGATTCACCGTGAGCACCCACGGCGAATGGCACGCCGCCAACCACCCCGACATGCCGATCGCCAACAATGTCGGTTTCCTGGTGGACGAGGAGCTCTTCTACCCCGGTGACGCGCTGACTGTTCCCGAGACGCGGGTGGGAACACTGCTGGTCCCGACCGGGGCGCCGTGGTTGAAGCTGTCCGAGATGGTGGAGTACCTACGCACGATCCGCCCGGCGCGGGCATATTCGACGCACGACGCGCTGTACAGCGAGGTGGGCCTGACCTTGGTGGACAACTGGCTCAAAATGGAAGCCGACCGCCAACACGCCGACATCCGCCGCCTCCCCCTCCGCTCCCCCGTTTCCCTCACCTAGGTCCGGTTCCGTCGCGCTGTCTCTTTCCGGCGCGCCGTCTCTTTCCGTCGCGCTGTCTCTTTCCGTCGCGCTTCCGCTACGGCGCTCTTCTGTCACGGCGCTTTTCCGTTACGGCAAGCCGCCCCACCGCCACCCGCCGCCGTGGGCTGGCGCCGATCGGGGGGATCGCTTCTCACGTCGGACGTGGTCCCCACCGCAACGGCCCCCTTGCCCAGCCACCACGCCAAGGCCGGCCACCTCTCCCAGTTGCCATGCCAGGACTAGCCACCTTGCCCAGCCACCATGCCAGGGCTGGCCACCTGCCATGGCGCCGAGCCCCACCGCCCAACACCCCGCCGCCCCGGCGCCCGAAATGCAAGGGCGAGCCGCCGATCCCGAGACTCCAGCCCCCGCGGCTCCCGAGCTCCACCACCCCAAGGTTCTCGCCCGCCAGCAAGGCACCCGCATGGGCAACCCACCGGTCCCGAGGCTCCGCCATCCCACGTCTCCCGAGGCTCCGCCACCCCCCTCGGCTCCCGCCCGCCGGGAAGGCACCCGCGTGGGAAACCCACTAGTCGAAGGCAGGCTCCCGGGGCAACCCCTCGGTCCGGAGGCAGCCCGCCGGTCCCGAAGGCAGGTTTGCGGGGGCTGCCCCTCGTAACCGTGCACTGGCCAGGCGGCTGGTAGGGCACAGCCGGGGGGTGCGGTTAGGAGGAGGAGGAGGTGATGGTGGCGGAGCCTATTACCGTGTCGCCTGTGTAGAGGACGGCGGCCTGGCCGGCGGCTACGCCGGTGGCGGGGCGGGTGAGGGTGATGTGGAGGTCGTCGCCGGTCTGCTCGTAGTGGCAGTCGTAGACCTCGCCGTGGGCGCGTAGCTGGACCGTGACCGGGCCTGTGGCGGCGGGGCCGTTCCACAGGGGGCGGACGCAGTGGATCTTCGTGACCTCCAGCGCCGCGCGCGGGCCCACTGTCACGGTGTTGGAGACCGGCTCGATCGACAGCACGTAGCGGGGGCGGCCGTCGGGGGCGGGGCGGTCGATGTGCAGGCCCTTGCGCTGGCCCACCGTGAAGCCGTGCGCGCCCTGGTGGGCGCCCACCACCTCGCCGTCCTGGTCGAGGATGCGGCCGGGCTCGGAGCCGAGGCGCTTGGCCAGGAAGCCGCGGGTGTCGCCGTCGGCGATGAAGCAGATGTCGTGGCTGTCGGGCTTGTCGGCCACGGTCAGGCCGCGGCGGGAGGCCTCCTCGCGTACCTGCGCCTTGGTGGAGTCGCCGAGCGGGAAGATCGCGTGGCTGAGCTGCTCGCGGGTGAGCACGCCCAGCACGTACGACTGGTCCTTGGCCATGTCCGGGCTCCTGGACAGCACACCATCGGCCAGCTTCGCGTGATGCCCGGTGGCCACCGCGTCGAACCCCAGCGCCAGCGCCCGATCCAGCACCGCCTCGAACTTGATCTTCTCGTTGCACCGCAGGCACGGGTTCGGCGTGCGGCCCGCGGCGTACTCGGCCACGAAGTCCTCGACGACGTCCCGCTGGAAACGCTCGGCCATGTCCCAGATGTAGAACGGGATCCCGATCACGTCCGCGGCCCTGCGCGCGTCGCGGGAGTCCTCGATCGTGCAACACCCACGCGCGCCGGTACGGTGCGATTGAGGGTTGGCCGACAGAGCCAGATGCACACCGGTGACATCGTGACCGGCCTCGGCGATCCGGGCAGCGGCCACGGCAGAGTCGACGCCGCCCGACATGGCGGCAAGCACACGAAGTCCCATGACCCAACCAGCGTACCCGCTCCACTACGCCACCCTTTTCCCCTCCCACCCCCTCCGGCGGCCAACCAAGAGCCCAGCCTGGGCAACGACAGACCATCGATAGCCGGCCGACGATGACGGAACGGCTGGCCGACCTTGGCGCGGGTGGCTGGTCAAACGGTGGCTGGTCAAGGGGGGCCGTTGCGGTGGGGACCACGTCCGACGTGAGAAGCGATCCCCCCGATCGGCGCCAGCCCACGGCGGCGGGTGGCGGTGGGGCGGCTTGCCGTAACGGAAAGGGCCGTGAGAAGACACCGCGACGGAAAGCAGCGAGGCACGGCGAAAAGTTGGGCGGAGGCGAGGGCTGGCTCTGAGACAATGACGGGTTATGCGACTGTTCGGGCGCAAGGACGACGAGGACCAGGAGCCGGTCATGCCCGGTGATCTCATTGCCGACTTCTGGGTGTGGTGGGAGCGAACGCGCCCGCGGTTGGACGGCATGGTGGCGGCCGAAGAGGCCGAGCGGCTGGCTGAGGCGCTGGAGCCGGCTGTCGCTGCGGTGCATCCGGGGCTTGTCTATGAGATCGCGCCGGGGCGGGGGGCGGCTCATGCGCTGGTCGTGACCGCGGCCGGGGACGCCGAGTTGCGGTCGCTGGCGCATCGGTGGGCCAAGGCGGCGCCGCCGGCGGATCTGCTGTGGGAGTTCCATCCGTCGCGGCAGGCCAATCCGCTGGCGCTGGAGCTGACGCTGGATGTGGGCGGCAAGGAGTTCGCGCTGGAGGAGCTGATGCTCGGGCTGCGCGTGCCGCGCGGGTCGGCGCGGATCGACGTGGCCGCCTATCACCCGGTGTTCGGCGAGCTGGACGACGAGACGCGCATGGAGGCGGCGCTGCTGGCGCTCGACTGGCTGCTCGGCGAGGACGACGTGGCCCGCTGGATCGGTGAGATCACCGCGGCCACGTTCCAGCCGATCGACGCCGTCTCGGCCGCTCATCTGCGCGCGGTGGTCGACGACGTGGCCTCGGGCTATGACGAGGAGCAGTGGGCGCTGCTGGAGGGACAGACCGCGGGTGGCGCGCCGCTGGTCGCCACGACCCGGTATCCGCTGCGGCCGGTCGACTATCCGCTGTTCGACCAGCACATCCAGATCACGCTCCCCTACTCCCATCGCGACGAGAACGGGCTGCCGGTCGGCGACTCGCTCGTCGCACTGCGCGACTTCGAGGAACGGCTGGCCGCCCGCCTGACCAAGCTCCACGCCGACGCGATCCTGGCGGCGCACCTGAGCGCCGAGGGCCACCGGGTGATCCACCTGTATGCGGACCCGACGGGCGAGGCGGCCATCCACGCCAAGGAGCTCATCGTCAGCTGGCAGGAGGGCGATCCGGTGGTGGACGTCGACTCCGATCCCGCCTGGGTGTCGGTGGCGCCGTTCCTGTCCTGAGCGGCAGCGTGATGGTGAAGACGGCGCCCTCTCCCAGGGTGCCGGCCGCCGTCACCGTTCCGCCGTGGGCGGTGACGATGCTGCGGACGATGGCCAGGCCGAGTCCGCTGCCGCCGCCCTTCCTGCTGCGGGAGCGGTCGGCCCGCCAGAAGCGGTCGAAGACGTGGGGCAGGTCCTCCGGAGCGATGCCGGTGCCGGTGTCGGCCACCTCGATCACCATCTGATCGCCGCGCGGGCGGCCGGTCAGGGCGACGTGGCCGCCGGGCGGGGTGTGGCGTACCGCGTTGGTGACCAGGTTGCCTACGGCTTGGCGTAGCCGTACCGGGTCGGCTTCGAGGGTGAGGCCGGGGGCGGCGGTGACGGTCAGGGTGCGGCCGGGGGCCGGGTGGGCCGCGGCCACCTGGTCGAGGAGGTCGCGCAGGTCGGCGGGCTCGGGGTGGAGGCGGAGCTTGCCCGCGTCGGCGATCGACAGGTCCTGCAGGTCGTCGACGATGTGTTGCAGCAGCAGCGACTCCTTGAGCAGGCGTCTGGTGTCCAGGGGCGCGACGCCGTCTTCGACGGCCTCCAGCCAGCCTCGGATGTTGCTGAGCGGGGTGCGGAGTTCGTGGGCGACGTCGCTGACCATGTCCTTGCGCAGCGCCTCCAGGCGGAGCCGGTGTTCGGCCATCTCGTTGAAGGCGGCGGCGAGCTCGCCGAGTTCGCCGCCTGCCGACACGTTGACCTTGGCGGCGCCGTCCTCGCGCATGCGGTGGACGGCGGCGGTGAGGGCGCGTAGCGGGTGGATGACGCGGGTGGCCAGGTAGAAGCTGATGCCGGCGCTCAGCACCAGGATGGCGGCGGCCACGGCGGCGATGCGGGCGGTGTTCTCCGGTGAGAGGTTCAGGGCGGGGGCGGTGGGGGCGGATTCGATGAACAGCCAGGCCGCCGGGGCCACGTGGGAGCGCAGTTGCTCGCGGCGGCTGGTGTCGAGGCAGCCGTTGACGCCCGCGGCGACGGGGCCGCCGACGACGGCGGGGCGGGTCCAGGTCCAGGTGAGGTCGCGGGCGAGCTTGACGGGGTCGCCGCCCTCGCGGTTCAGGCAGGCGTTGACCAGGGAGTTGAGCTGGCGCAGCGCCTTGGCCTCGGTGCGGGTGGGGCGGGCGAGCTCTTGCTTGGAGCACGTGTCGCGGGCCGGGTCGGGTCCGGTGCCTTCCACCTCGACGTCGGGACGGCCGGACGGGCTGGTCGCCGCCTTGGCGTCGAACCCGATGCGGCGCAGGCACTCCACGCGCCGCTGGGCGACCTGGCGCAGCGCGCGTTCCTCGGCCGGGCGCAGGGTGAACGGGCCGGTGGCCCTGGGGTCGATCCGGTCGGGGCCGACCGAGGGCAGCAGCGCGGTGTCCACGGCCAGCGGGTCGACCACGGCCGATGGGGTCGCGGGCGGGGTGCCGGGGGCGGAGGCGGCGATCGGGCGGCGGTCGTGGGTGGTCAGCGTGATCTTGCGGCCGGTCTTGGCGGCGAGGTCGGCGACGATCTTGTCCACGCCGGTCCATGACGGGTGGCGGGCGGCGTAGGCGAGGAGGGTGTCGTAGACGCGGGTGTCCTCGGCGAGCGCCTGGCCGCGCTGCTGCTGGATGGCGCCCGAGGTCAGGGTGCCGACGACCCAGGCGGTCGCGGCTACGGAGCAGACGGCCACGAGCACGGAGGCGGCGAGCAGTTTGACCCGCAGCCCGCTACGGCGCCGCATCGACGAGCTTGTAGCCGACGCCATAGACGGTCAGCAGGGTGACGGGGCGGCGCGGGTCGGGTTCGAGCTTCTTGCGGAGGTTCATCACGTGCATGTCGACCGTGCGCTCGGTGATGTAGCGGTCGAAGCCGTGGATGTGCTCCAGGAGCTGGCGGCGGGTGAAGACCCGTTCCGGTTCGGCCGCCATGGCCACCAGGAGCTGGAACTCGCCCGGGGTGCACTCGACGGGCCGTCCGCCCTGCCGTACCTCGTGGCGGAGGGGATCGACGAGCAGGTCGCCGATGGCGTGCACGGGAGAGGCGGCGCGCACGCGGCGGCGCAGGAGGGCGCGGGCGCGCGCCATCAGCTCGCGGGGGCTGAACGGCTTGGTCATGTAGTCGTCGGCGCCCAGGTCGAGGCCGAGCAGCAGGTCGTCCTCGGTGGTGCGGGCGGTCAGCATGAGCAGCGGCACGTCGGACTCGGCGCGCAGGACGCGGCAGACGTCCAGGCCGTCCACCCGGGGCAGCATGAGGTCCAGGATGACCAGGTCGGGCTCGGCGGCGCGGGCCGCGTCGATGGCGGCGCGGCCGTCGTGCACGGCGGTGACCCGGTGGCCCTCGTGTTCGAGGTAGCGGCGGATCAGCTCGGCCTGGCCCTCGTCATCCTCGGCGATCAAGACATGTGCCCCCATGCGCTTCACGGTATGTGACAAGACAGGTTCCCCATGTCGTCCTGACAAGTCCCTTAAAAGCGGGCGGCAGGGTGAGGCCCATGAAGCTCACCAAGGCACTCGCCGTAGCCGGTCTCACCGCCGTCACGCTGGGCGGCGGCATGGTCGCGGCACACGCCGCGACCCCCAGCCCGGCGCCCGCGCCCGTCAACACCCCCGCCCCCGCACCCGCAGCGGAGAAGGGTGTACGGCTCCCGCTCGACTACACCGAGTCCCGCCTTCTGCGCCTGAGGGAGGAATACAACCGCTGCCTCAAGGCGCAGGGCGTGAAGTTCACCAAGGCCCCGGCGGTCCTGGGTCCGGGCAGCGTCGGCGTCCCGGCCAAGGGCCAGGAGGCCAAGGTGAAGCGCTGCGCGGACAAGCGGGTGCTGATGCCCAAGGCGATGGACCCCAGGTACAACCGGAACTACGACGCCGACTTCCGTGAGTGGGTACGCCTGCTCAACGCCGCCGGGCTCAAGGTGAAGGCCGTGAAGGGCGGCTGGGACTACACCGAGACCCCGAAGCTGGGCAAGGCGGAACGCCTGGAGATCGAGCGGCGCACCCGCGTCGAGGCCTTCTCCTAACTGGCTCTGGCCAGCTCGCGCTCCTCGCCCCGCTCCGGCATCCGCACGGGGGCGAGCAGGCGCGGGCGCGGCAGGAAGCGGGCGGCCAGCGCGATCAGCAGGCCGAGCACCACGGCCAGCCCCAGCGCGGTGCGCAGCGAGGTCACGTCGGACAGGAACCCGATCACCACGGGACCGAGCAGCAGTCCGGCGTACCCCATCGCGCCCGCCTGGGCGATCGCGGGCCCGGGGGTGTCGGTGGCGGTTCCCGCCATGGACATCGTCACCGGTGCGATCGTGGCGACGCCGAGGCCGACGAAGAACATCGCGGCCAAGGCCATGATCGGCGTCGCCGCGGTCAGCACGATGGCGAAGAAGGCGGCCGTGGCCAGCCCGGAGGCGGTCATCAGGCCCTTCACTCCGAAGCGGGAGCGCAGGCCGTCACCGGTGAGCCTGGCCAGCAGCATGCCGGCCTCGAAGATCGGGTAGCCGAGCGCGGCCAGCGCCTCCGGGGCGCCGAGCGAGTCGCGCATGAACAGGCCGTTCCAGTCGGCGACGGTGCCCTCGACCATGAACGCGAAGAACATGATGGCGCCGAGCAGGTAGACGACCGGGGGCAGGCGCTTCTTGCCGGTCTCGGCCGCCGCACCGGCAACGGGCTTGTCGGCCAGGTACGAACGGCTCACGAACACCATGACGGGCAGCGAGACGAGGGCGATGAGCGCCAGGTTGGCGGTCAGCGACAGCCCCGAAGCGATCGACACCGAGCCGATCACACCCGCGCCGATGGCGCCGACGCACCATCCCGCGTGCATGCTGTTCATGAGCGGCCGGCCGTACGCCTGCTCGACCGCCGAGCCCTGGGCGTTCATGGCGATGTCGACCGCGCCGAACGCCATGCCGAACAGCACCGCGGTCACCAGCAGCAACGGCAGGGTGGGCGCGAAGGCCAGCCCGAGCAGGGAGAGCGCGGTCAGGGGACCGGCGACCCGCAGGACCGACCTGCTGCCCGCGCGGCTCATGACGCCGCGCATCGCCTGCATGCTGACGAGCGCGCCGAGACCCCAGGCGAGCAGTACGCCGCCCACCTCCGCCGCGGTCAGACCGAGTTTGTCGGTCAGCGCGGGGATGCGCACGGTCATGGTGCCTACCATCAAGCCGGCAAGGACAAAGGTGAGGATTGCCCCGAAACGGGCAGTCCTCAGGTCGCGGGTCATCACAGGTTCCTTTCACACGCACAAAGAAGAGGGGCACGGCCGCCGGGCCGTACCCCTGTCAGGAAGGGTGTCGCTCAGAGGAGCGCGAGCAGACGCCGCTCAAGCGCGGCGAGCTCCTCCTCCGAATGCAGGCTCGGATCGTGGCTGGCTACGTCCCACAGGCCCTCACAGGCCAGGCGGACGATCTGGGCGGCGACCGGGTCGGGCTCGTCCTTGACGCCCTCGGAATGCCAGCGGCTCATGGCCTCACGCAGCGGCGTGAGCAGGAACATGTTCCCGGAGGCTCCGGTCACCACGGCCCATCGTCGGAGCCGGCTGGAGCGGATCGCCGCCATCGTGGCGCCCAGGTATCGTTTGGTATAGGTGTCGTACGGCTGCGCGGCCATCAGCTCGTCGAAGTCGCCGATGAGGCGCTCGGCCATCGCTTTGATCAGCGCTTCCTTGGTGCTGAAGTGATAGAGCAGCCCGCCCTTGCTCACTCCCGCACGGTCGGCCACGGCGGCCAGTGTGAGCGCGTCGGAGCCCTGGTCGCAGAGGAGTCCCTCCGCGGCATCCAGCAACTCGTCTCTACGCATACCTGACACTGTACCGTCCGGACGGTACAGTAGCAAGCGAGATACCCTGGACGGGTGACCAGACCGTCGGCCTACCTTGATCACGCGGCGACCACTCCCATGCTCCCCGAGGCGATCCAGGCCATGACGGAGCAACTCGGCCGCGTCGGCAACGCCTCCTCCCTGCACGCCGCCGGGCGCCAGACGCGCCGGATCGTCGAGGAGTCGCGCGAGTCCATCGCCGAAGCCCTCGGCGCCCGCCCCAGCGAGGTCGTCTTCACCTCCGGCGGCACCGAAGCCGACAACCTCGCCATCAAAGGCCTCTACTGGTCGCGCCGCCCCGCCGACCGCATCCTCCTCAGCTCCGTCGAGCACCACGCCGCGCTCGACCCGGCCCAGTGGCTCGAACGCAGCCAGGGCGCCCGCGTCACCCTCCTGCCCGTCGACCCGGTGGGCCGCGTGCACCCGTCGGAGCTGCGCGCGGCCATCGCCGACGACCCGTCCGGCGTGGCCATGGTCAGCGTCATGTGGGCCAACAACGAGGTCGGCACCGTCCAGCCCGTTCGCGAACTCGCCGCCGTCGCCCACGAGCACGGCATCCCCTTCCACACCGACGCCGTGCAGGCCATCGGCCAGCTGCCCGTCTCCTTCGCCGAGTCCACGGCCGACGCGCTCACGCTGACCGGGCACAAGATCGGCGGCCCGATGGGCGTCGGCGTCCTGCTGCTGGCCAGGGGGCTGACCCCGGTCTCCGTCCTCCACGGCGGCGGCCAAGAGCGCGACGTACGCTCCGGCACCCTCGACGCCCCCGCCATCGCCGGGCTCGCCGCCGCCGTGCGCGTCGCGGTGCGCGAACAGGAGCAGGAGCACGCCCGCCTGACCGCCCTGCGCGACACCCTCATCCAGCGCGTACGGCAGGCCGTCCCCGACGTCGTGCTCAACGGCGACCCCGTCGACCGGCTGCCCGGCAACGCCCACTTCTCCTTCCCCGGCTGCGAAGGCGACGCCCTGCTCATGCTCCTGGACGCCAAGGGCGTGGAGTGCTCGACCGGCTCCGCCTGCTCGGCGGGGGTCGCCCAGCCCTCCCACGTCCTGCTGGCCATGGGCGCCGACGCGGCCACCGCCCGCGGCTCACTCCGCTTCACCCTGGGCCACACCTCGACCCAGGAAGACGTCGAGCGCCTGGTGGACGTCCTGCCCGCCGCCGTAGAACGCGCCCGCCGAGCAGGCCTCTCATGACCGGCCGGGTCCCCTTCGACGTCGCCGCCTACCAGGCACGCGTCCAGCGCGGCCCGTGCTTCATCTGCGCGATCGTGGCCGGTGACCCCGCCTACGACGTGGAGAAGGTCTTCTACGAGGACGAACACCACCTGGCCTTCCTCGCCCGCTACGCCACCCTGCCCGGGTACGTGCTGGTGTCCCCGAAGGCGCATGTGGAGCACGTGGTCCGCGACCTCGACGAGGACGCCTACCTGAAGCTCATGGGCGTCGTGCGCCGGGTGGCGCTGGCCGTGGAGGCGGTGGTCCCGTCCGAGCGGACCTACGTGCTCTCGCTCGGCAGCCGGCAGGGCAACGCCCACCTGCACTGGCACGTGGCGGCGTTGCCGCCGGGGGTTCCCTATGAGCGGCAGCAGTACCACGCGCTGATGGCCGAGAACGGCGTGCTGGAGTGGAGTCCCGAGGAGGGCGAGCTCCTGGCCGCGCGGCTGAAGCGGGCTCTCGGCTGAAGAGCGGGCGGGGGGGGGGCCCCCCCCCCGGGGGGGGGCCCCCCCCCGCGGGGGGGGGGGGGGGGGGGCGCCCCCGCGGGCCCCCCCGCGCGCACCACCAATAACCCGGGGGGGAGGGTGAGGGGGGTGTGGGAGGGC
>NZ_JACHIN010000003.1:0-115490 GCF_014203235.1 Nonomuraea endophytica
TCCACGCGTCGAGCGAGCGGGGCGATGACCCGGCGGCACCTCGGGTGCATCAGCAGCCTCACGGCTACCGACAAGAGGATGGTGCACCAGTGAGCTTTTCCACCCACATCCTGAACGCCGCGACGGGCCGCCCCGCCGCGGGAGTCCCCGTACGGCTGGAGCGGGACGGCGAGGTCGTGGCCGAGGGCCGCACCGACGACGACGGCCGGATCAAGGGCTGGAACCCCGGCCGGGGCGTGCACCGCGTCGTCTTCGACACCGGCGCGCTGACCTCCTTCTACCCCGAGGTGGTCATCACGTTCGCGGTCGACGACCCGGACCAGCACTACCACGTGCCGCTGCTGCTCAGCCCGTTCGCGTACTCCACCTATCGAGGGAGCTAGATGCCTGTCATTCTCGGGCCCAACCGCTACGGAAAGGCGGAGACCAGGGTCGTCCGGGTCGTGCGGGACGGCGGTGTCCATCACATCAAGGACATCAACGTCAGCTCGGCCCTGTCCGGCGACATGGCCGATGTCCACCTGACCGGCAGCAACGAGGCCGTTCTCCCCACTGACACGCAGAAGAACACCGCCTTCGCCTTCGCCAGGAAGCACGGCATCGGCCAGATCGAGGACTTCGCCCTCCTGCTGGCCAGGCACTACGTCGGCAGCCAGCCCACGATCGGCCACGCCCGCGTGGAGATCGAGGAGTACGGCTGGCGGCGCATCCCCGTCTCCGGCGGCCCGTCCGAGCCCCGGCACTCCTTCGTCCGAGACGGTCAGGAGGTGCGCACCTGCGTGGTCCACCACGACGAGGACGGCCGCACCACCGTCGTGTCCGGCCTGAAGGACCTCGTGGTGCTCAACTCGACCGGCTCGGAGTTCCACGGCTACATCGAGGACGAGTACACGACGCTGAAGCCCACCACCGACCGCATCCTCGCGACCGCGGTCTCCGCCCAGTGGCGCCACAGCGGCGAGTCCCACGACTTCGGCGCCTCCTACGACTTCGGCACTTCCTACGACGAGGTACGGCGCTGCCTGCTCGAAGCCTTCGCCGGCACCCACAGCCTCTCCCTCCAGCAGACCCTGTACGCCATGGGCAGGCGGGTGCTCGACACCCGCGAGGAGGTCTGCGAGATCAGGTTCGCGATGCCGAACAAGCACCACTTCCTCGTGGACCTGGCGCCGTTCGGGCTCGACAACGACAACGAGGTCTACTACGCGGCCGACCGGCCCTACGGGCTGATCGAGGGCGCCGTCCTGCGGGACGACGCGCCCGATGCCGCCTTCGCCTGGGAGTGACTGACTGATGGAGTTCTTGCGGCCCACGACGTGGGCGGAGGCGCTGGCCGCCAAGGCGGACCAGCCGGAGGCCGTGCCCATCCAGGGCGGCACCGACGTGATGGTGGAGATCAACTTCGACGTGCACAGGCCGCCGGCGCTGCTCGACCTCAACCAGGTGGGCGAGCTGGCCACCTGGTCGCGGGAGGGCGACACCTACCGGGTTGGGGCGGGCCTGCCGTACGTGACGATCATTGAGGAGCTGGGCGGGGTGCTGCCGGGGCTGGCGCAGGCGTCGCGGACGGTCGGCTCGCCGCAGATCCGCAACCGCGGGACCGTCGGCGGCAACCTCGGCGCGGCCTCGCCCGCGGGCGACAGCCATCCGCCGCTGCTGGCGGCCGGGGCGGTCGTCGAGGTGGAGTCGCGGGCGCGCGGGGTGCGGATGATCCCGGCGCACGAGTTCTACCTGGGCGTCAAGCGCAGCGCGCTGGAGCCGGACGAGCTGATCAGGGCGGTCCGGGTCGAGGCGGCGCGCGGGCCGCAGTACTTCTCCAAGGTCGGCACCCGCAACGCCATGGTCATCGCGGTCTGCTCGTTCTCGGTCGCGCTGCACCCCGGCGAGCGCCGGGTCGGGACCGGGATCGGCTCGGCCGCCCCCACCCCGCGCCGCGCCCTTGAGGCCGAGGAGTTCCTGGCCGGCGAGCTCGACTGGGACGCCCGCCTCGACTCCGCGGTGCTCAAGCGCTTCGGCGAGCTGTGCTCCCGGGCCGCCTCGCCGATCGACGACGTGCGCGGCACCGCCGACTACCGCAGGCACGCCATCGCCGTGATGGCCCGCCGCACGCTCACCTGGGCGTGGAACGACTACCGGAAAGTGAGGGCCGCCTGATGAGGGTCTCCTTCACCGTCAACGGCCGCGACGAGTCCGTCGACGACGTGTGGGCCGGAGAGAGCCTGCTCTACGTGCTGCGCGAGCGGGTCGGGCTGCCCGGCTCCAAGAACGCCTGCGAGCAGGGCGAGTGCGGATCCTGCACCGTCTACCTGGACGGCACGCCGGTCTGCTCCTGCCTGGTCGCCGCTGGCCAGGCCGAGGGCCGCCAGGTCCGCACCGTCGAGGGCCTGGCCGACGGCGACCGTCTCGACCCGGTGCAGGAGGCGTTCGTCGAGTGCGGCGCCGTGCAGTGCGGTTTCTGCACGCCGGGGCTGATCGTGCAGGCGCACGACCTCATCGAACGCGTGCCCGACCCGTCCGACGCGGAGATCCGCGAGGCGCTCGCGGGCAACCTGTGCCGATGCACGGGCTACGAGAAGATCCTCGACGCGGTACGGCTGGCCGCGTCCCGAAAGGCCGTCACCCCATGATCATCGAGAACGTGTACATCGCGCCGGTCGTCGGCACGGAGATCCCGTCCGGATACGTCCGGATCGAGGGGGACCGGATCGCGGAGGTCGGCTCCGGCCCCGCCCCTGCCAACCCCGGCGAGACCCGGATCGACGGCACCGGCTGCCTGGCCACGCCCGGCCTGGTCAACACCCACCACCACCTCTACCAGTGGGCCTCGCAGGGCCTGGCCCAGGACGCCACCCTGTTCGAGTGGCTGGTCGCCAGCTACCAGGTGTGGGCCGCCATGGACGCCGAGGTCGTCAAGGGCGCCGCCGCCGCCGGGCTCGGCTACCTGGCGCTGTCGGGCTGCACGCTCTCCAGCGACCACCACTACGTCTTCCCGAAGGGCCGCGGCGACCTGTTCGCCGCCGAGATCGAGGCCGCCAGGGAGCTCGGCATCCGCTTCCATCCCGCCCGCGGCTCCATGGACCGCGGCCAGTCGCAGGGCGGCCTGCCGCCGGACGTGGTGGTCGAGGACCGCGACACCGTCCTGGCCGCCACCTCCGAGGCCATCGACGCCTACCACGACCCGTCGTTCTCCTCGAAGCTGCGGATCGCGGTCGCGCCCTGCTCGCCGTTCTCGGTCACCGCCGAGCTGATGACCGACGCCGCCGAGCTGGCCAGGGCCAAGGGCGTACGCCTGCACACGCACCTGGCCGAGACGCTCGACGAGGACGAGCACTGCGTCGAGGCGTTCGGCGTGCGCCCGGTCGACTACATGGAGAAGCTCGGCTGGCTCGGCCCCGACGTGTGGTTCGCCCACACCGTGCACCTGAGCGACGCCGACATCGACAAGTTCGCCGCGACCGGCACCGGCGCCGCCCACTGTCCCTCCTCCAACGGCCGCCTCGGCGCCGGGATCGCCCGCGTCTCCGAGATGCTGCGGCGCGGGGCCAACGTGGGACTCGGCGTCGACGGCAACGCCTCATCCGAGCTGACCACGCTGTCCGGCGAGATGCGCCAGGCGCTGCTGTTCCAGCGCGCCGCGCACGGGCCCACCGCGCTCACCGCCCGCCAGGCGCTGGAGATGGCCACCATGGGCGGCGCGCGCAACCTCGGCCGGGCCGGCGAGCTCGGCTCGCTGGAAGCGGGCAAGCTCGCCGACATCGCGCTCTGGCGCGTGGACAGCGCCTTCGCCAGCGCCGTCGAGGACCCCGTCTGCCAGCTCGTGTTCGCCACCCGGCAGCCGCCGCTGGCCCGCCTGCTCGTCGGCGGCGAGATCGTCGTCGAGAACGACGAGCTGAAGACCGTCGACCAGGACGCGTCGGGACGCGCGGGCGCCGAGGCGCACCGGCGGCTGATGCGGCTGGCGCGGGAGCGGGGATTCTCCGTCGCCAAGGAGGTACACACGTGACACTCCCGCTGCGCGCGCCGCACGACATCGCCGCCCCCGGCATCGGGGGAGTGGGCGAGAGCACGTTGCGGCCCGACGGGACGCTCAAGGTCAAGGGCGAGTTCGCCTACGCCTCCGACCTGTGGGCGGAGGGAATGCTGTGGGGCGCGACGCTCCGCAGCCCCCATCCTCGGGCCCGCATCGTCTCGATCGACACCGCCCCGGCCCTCGCCCATCCGGGGGTGCGCGCCGTACTCACGCACGAGGACGTGCCCGGCCGCAAGCACTACGGGCTCGACCTCACCTGGGACCAGCCCGTGCTGGCCATCGGCGAGGTACGCCACCAGGGCGAGGCGATCGCGCTCGTCGCCGCCGACCACCCGGAGACCGCCCGCCGCGCGCTCGACAAGATCGCGATCGAGTGGGAGATCCTGGAGCCGCTGACCGACGCCAGGCGGGCCGCCTTCGACCCTTCCTACCCGCAGGTGCAGGACCGGCCGAACCCGGCGCGCCACCAGCCGGTCAGGGTCGGCGACGTCGAGGCGGTGCGCGCCGGCGCCGAGGTCGTGGTCACCGGCACCTACGAGGTCGGCATCCAGGACCAGGCCTTCCTCGGCCCCGAATCCGGCCTCGCGGTGCCCGCGGAGGACGGCGGCATCGAGCTGTATGTCGCCACCCAGTGGATGCACAACGACCTCAAGCAGATCGGCCCCTGCCTCGGCCTGCCCGAGGAGCGCATCCGCATGACGCTGTCCGGGGTCGGCGGCGCGTTCGGCGGGCGCGAGGACCTGTCCATGCAGATCCACGCCGCCATGCTCGCGCTGCACACCGGCGCGCCGGTCAAGATGATGTACAACCGGCACGAGTCGTTCTTCGGCCACGTGCACCGGCATCCGGCCCAGATGCGCTACGAGTACGGCGCGTCCAGGGACGGCAAGATCCTCTACGCCGACGTGGAGATCGTCCTGGACGGCGGCGCGTACACCTCGGCCACGCTCAACGTCGTGGGCAACGCCGCTTCGCTCGGCGTCGGCCCCTACGAGATCCCGAACGTCAAGATCGACGCTTATGGCGTCTACACCAACAACCCGCCCTGCGGGGCGATGCGGGGGTTCGGCGCGGTTCAGGCGTGTTTCGCCTACGAGTCCATGATGGACAAGCTGGGTGACGCCTGCGGGATCGACCCGGTGACCATCAGGCGAACAAACGCCGCCTCCCAAGGGTCCGCGCTGGCCACCGGGCAGATCATCCACGCGCCGCTGCCCATGAAGGACATGCTCGCCCAGGCCCGCGACCTGCCCATGCCCGCGCCGCTCGACAGCTCCGACATCCGCAACCTGCCCGGCGGCGCCTCCCAGACCACCCACGGAGAAGGAGTACGGCGCGGCGTCGGCTACGGCGTCGGCCTCAAGAACATCTGTTTCTCCGAGGGCTACGACGACTACTCCACCGCCCGGGTGCGCCTGGAGGTCATCGGCGGGGTCGCGACCGCGCTGGTGCACACCGCCGCCGCCGAGGTCGGCCAGGGGCTGGTGACCATCGAGGCCCAGATCGCTCGCACCGAGCTGGGAATCGAGAACGTGGTCATCCATCCGGCCGACAACCAGGTGGGCAGCGCGGGGTCGTCGTCGGCGTCGCGGCAGTCGTACATGACGGGTGGTTCGGTCCAGGCGGCTTGCTGGGCCGTACGCGATCGCCTCTTCACGCTCGTGGACGGGCTGTACGACGATTTGTCGCTCGCCGGGGGAAAAATCATCTCAGCCTCGCGGGGAGTGATCGCGAGCATCGAGGACGTCCTGGGCGACCGGGTCATCGAGGAGACCCGCGAGTACCACCACCACCCCACCACCGGCATGGACCCGGTCACCGGCCAGGGCGACACCCACACCCAGGTCGCGCTCTGCGTCCACCGGGCCGTCGTCGACGTCGACGTCGAGCTCGGCCTGGTGAAGGTGGTCGAACTGGCCGCCGTCCAGGACGTCGGCAAGATCCTCAACCGCCTCTCCCTGGAAGGCCAGATCCACGGCGGCACCGCCCAGGGCCTCGGCCTCGCCGTGATGGAGGAGATCGTGGTCAGCGACGGCAAGGTACGCAACCCGTCCTTCACCGACTACCTCATCCCCACCATCCTCGACATGCCGCCCATGCGGCTGGAAATCCTCGAGAACGCCGACCCGCGCGCCCCATACGGGCTGCGTGGCGCCGGAGAGCCACCCACGCTCTCCTCCACCCCGGCCATCGTCGCGGCCATCCGCGACGCCACGGGGCTCGCACTCCACCGAGTGCCTGTGCGTCCGGAGCACATCACGGGATGAACCACTCCGGGTGAGTTGATCAACAGGGGCAGCCCGCACCCCCCATGTCAGCGGGACAGACTCCACAACCGCACCCAGCGGCAGCGCAGCCGCAGGTCGACCACGCCCGAGGAGGGCCCCGACCATGACCCAACTCCAGACAAAACCCCCAACCGGAGCGCTAGACCGGTTCTTCGACCTGTCGGGCAGGGGGAGCACCGTCGGCAGGGAGGTGCGCGGCGGCATCACCACGTTCGTGGCCGTCGCCTACATCATCCTGCTCATCCCGATCATCCTCAGCGGCGCCAAGGACGTCACCGGAGCCCAGCTCACCATCCCGCAGCTGACCACCGCCGTCGCCCTGTCGGCCGCGCTCACCACGATCCTCATGGGCCTGGTGGGCAACGCCCCGTTCGCGCTGGCCTCCGGGCTCGGGGTGGCGCCGGTGGTGGCCTTCCAGGCGGCGCCGTTCATGACCTGGGACCAGGCCATGGGCCTGGTCGTGCTCGAAGGCGTCGTGATCGTCGTCTTCGCCCTCACCGGCATCAGGCAGCTCATCATGGACGCCATCCCCACCGGCCTGAAACACGCCATCGGGGTCGGCATCGGCATGTTCATCGCGCTCATCGGCCTCGTGGACGCCGGATTCGTCGGCAGGGGAGAGGGCACGCCCATCACCCTCGGCACCGGCGGCCACCTGCAGGGCTGGCCCGTGGTCGTCTTCTGCGCCGGGCTGCTGCTCATGCTCGGCTTGTACGTGCGCCGCGTGCCGGGAGCCATCCTCATCAGCATCGTCGCCGCGACCGTGCTGGCCATCGTCATCAACGCCGCCGTCGACGGCCTCAAGTGGGGCGTCGTCACCCCGGCCATGCCCAAGGACATCGTCGCCACCCCCGACTTCGGGCTGCTCGGCTCCATCGACCTGTTCGGCGGATTCGGGCAGGCCGGCATCCTGACCGCCACCGTGGTGCTGTTCACGCTGGTGCTGTCGGGCTTCTTCGACGCGATGGGCACGATCATCGGCGTCGGCGAGGAGGCCGGGCTGTCCGACGACAAGGGGCAGATCAAGGGCATCGGCAAGATCCTCACCATCGACGGCTTCGGCGCCATCATCGGCGGCGCCACCGGAGCCTCGGCCAACACGGTCGTCGTGGAGTCGGCGGCGGGAGTCGGGGAGGGCGCTCGCACCGGCCTCGCCAGTCTCGTCACCGGCGGGTTGTTCGCGGGGGCCATGTTCCTGACCCCGCTGGCCGCCGTCGTGCCCGCCCAGGCGGCGGCGCCCGCGCTGGTGCTGGTCGGCGCGCTCATGATGACGGCCGCCCGCAAGATCTCCTGGGACGACCTGGAGCTGGCCGTTCCGGCCTTCCTCACGATCTCCCTGATGCCGTTCACCTACTCGATCACCAACGGGGTGGGGGCGGGGATCGTCGCCTACACCGTGATCAAGGCGGCGCGCGGCAGGTTCTCCGAGATCCACTGGCTGCTGTGGCTGATCACGGCCATCTTCGTGGCCTACTTCGGGATCTCGTTCATCGAGGGGCTGTTCGGCTAGGCCCCTTCTGCCCAGGGGGAACGTCTTGGGGCGTTCCCCCGCCTACAGCTCAAGGAGACACCATGCGTGATCTCGTCGACGACCTCCTGGCCTGGAGCGGGGAGGGCCGGCGGTTCGCGGTCGCCTCCGTCGTCGGGGTCAGCGGCAGCGCGCCCCGCGAGCCGGGCGCCGCGCTGGCCGTGGCGGAGGACGGCACCGCCGTCGGCAGCGTCTCCGGCGGCTGCGTGGAAGGCGCGGTGTACGAGCTGTGCCTGCGCTCCCTCGAAGAGGACCGGCCCCTGCTCCAGACGTTCGGCTACAGCGACGACGAGGGGTTCGCTGTCGGGCTGACCTGCGGCGGCATCATCGAGATCCTCGTCTGGCCGAACACCGCCGAGCCAGCCTTCCGCTCTTACCTGGAGGCGCTGGCCGCCGACAAGCCGGTCGCCCTGGCCCGGATCCTGCCTCCGGCCAGTGGCGACCCCTCCTCGCTGACCCTTGAGGCGAGCGGAGAAGCCACCGGCACGTTCGGCGACCCGGGCGTCGACCGCCTGGTGACAGCCGAGGCGGCGGCCATGCTGGACACCGGCGTGACCGGCGTCAGAGAGGTGGGATGTGATGGCCTGCGGATGTTCGTGCAGACCTACGCGCCCCCGCCCCGGTTGCTGGTCTTCGGCGCCATCGACTTCGCCGCCGCCCTCACCCGCGCCGGCCGCTTCCTCGGCTACCACGTGACCGTCTGCGACGCCCGCCCGGTCTTCGCCACCCGCAGGCGCTTCCCCGACGCCCACGAGGTGGTCGTCGACTGGCCGCACCGCTACCTGGAGCGCGCCCCCGTGGACGCCCGCACCGCCATCGCGGTCCTGACCCACGACCCGAAGTTCGACATCCCCCTGCTGGAACGGGCCCTGCGCACCGAAGCAGGGTACGTGGGCGCGATGGGCTCGCGCCGTACCCACGACGAGAGGTCGCGCCGCCTGCGCGAGGCGGGCCTGACGGAGGCGGAACTGTCGCGGCTGCGCTCCCCGATCGGCCTCGACCTCGGCGCCCGCACCCCTGAGGAGGTCGCCGTCTCCATCGCCGCCGAACTCGTGGCCACCCGCCGCGGCGGCACCTGCCACCCGCTGGCCTCCACCTCCGGCCCCATCCACGCCCTCACCCGCTAGGCGCGCCTGCGCTCCCGGTAGGCGCGGACCTTCGCGATGCTCCCGCACCCCCGTGAGTCCGAACCCCCCGGGCTCATCACGCACCAGCGGCGGCTGCCGTTGCGGCTGTGGTCGTAGAAGACCCACGAGCAGTCGGGACAGGCCTTGAGCCGCGCCCACTGACCGGCCCGCACCGCCTCGGCCACCACCGCCAGCACCCGGCCCGCCGCCGTGCCGTCCTCGGGGGTCAGCACGACCGGCGGGCTCTCGGGGTCGGACGAGAGCCCGGCCCGCAGCGGGTGCCGCTCCAGCCACGACGCCAGTACGGCCGGCCGCTCGACTCCCAGAGCCGCCCGCAACGCCGCCCTGAGCTCCGCCATCTCACCGAGGTCGGCCGGATCGGCCAGCGTCTCGGGCAGCCTGTCCTCGGCCACTCGCGTGTCGTTGGGCACCCACCACGTGTTGAGGAACGTCCGCACCTGCTCCAGCGCGCCCGGCGCCACACTGTCCGTCATGTAACCAGTTTACTCGATAGCCGGTAACTGTTACCGTCTATAAGTATGACCGGTAAACAGTATCTGGCCGTACTGCGTTCACCGGGGGTCGGTGTCTGGTTCGCCGTCCTGGTCTGCCAGCGGTTCCCGGTGGCCGCCGCGCCGCTCGCGCTGGTCTTCCTCGGACACGCCGTCACCGGCTCCTACGCCGTCGGCGCCCTCCTGGGCGGCGGCCACGCGCTCGCCGAGGCGGTCGCGGCGGGCCCCCTGGGCAGGCGCTTCGACCGCCGCCCCGCCCGCTCGGAGACCGCCCTGGTCCTGGGCGTGGAGGCCGCCGCCTTCGCCCTGCTGGCCCTGCTCGCCACCGCCTCTCCCCGCGCGGAGTGGTGGACGCCCGCGGGCATGCTCGCCCTGGCCGGGCTCGGCGGCGCGATCTCCGCGGGCGCGCACGGCGGCCTGCGCGCCCTCCTGGTACGGCTGGCGCCACCCGAACGCCGCGTACCAGCGCTCAGCCTCGAATCGGCGGCCAGCACGACCGTCTGGACCGTCGCCCCCGCGGTGGTGGCGCTCCTGGCGGTCGTGGACGCCCGCCTCCCGATCCTGTTGATGGCCGCCGTGGCGGCGGCGGGCGCGCTGGCCGGACGCCGCCTGCTCGACCCGCCCAGGACCGCCACCGCCCACCGCGCCCGCCTGTGGCGGATCAGCTGGCCCGCGATGGCGTACGACGGGGCGATGATGTTCGCCTTCGGCGCCGTCAGCCTGGCCCTGCCGGTCCTCCTGGCCACGCACGGCGCCGGCGCCGCCCTGTCGGGCCCGGTCCTGACCGCGTACACGCTGGCCGGCATCGGCGGCGGCCTCCTGTACGGCGCCCGCCGCTGGCCGGGCACCCCGCTGGCCCAGGCGGCGCTGCTGTCGGCCGGGATCGGCCTGGCGCTGGGCGCGGCCGCGCTGGTCCCGGTGCTCGGCCTGGTCGTGGCCCTGTTCGCGGTCGCCGGCCTCCTGCAGACGCCCGCGCTGACCGCCCGCGCGGTGTCGTT
The DNA here is from genome assembly GCF_014203235.1 of Nonomuraea endophytica. Taxonomy (GTDB): domain Bacteria; phylum Actinomycetota; class Actinomycetes; order Streptosporangiales; family Streptosporangiaceae; genus Nonomuraea; species Nonomuraea endophytica. The sequence goes on from NZ_JACHIN010000003.1 coordinate 10,484, forward strand.
GCAGGACCGGCTGCCGGAGTCGCAGTGGGCCGTGGGCTTCTCCGGCATGTACGCGGCGGGCGGGCTCGGCTACGGCGCCGCCGGCATGACCGTGGCCTGGCTCGTGGAGCGCGTCGGCGCCCAGCCGGCCATCGGCCTGTGCGTGGCCCTGAGCACGCTGGTCGCCCTGGGCTCCTCAGCGGCCGAACGCCGCCAGCTCACCACCGACGCGGCGCTGGCCTGACACGTCACGGCGGAGCGGTCCGCCGTGTCTCACGCCAGGTTGCCGTGCAGGCGGATCCTGGCCAGGCCGCCGTCCGGGTAGATGTCGGCCCGCACGTGGGTGACGGGCCCGGCCTCCTCGACGCGGAAGCGGTGCGGGGTGTCCGGCTGCAGGCGGGTGCGGGGGAGCAGGTCGAACCAGTCGCCGTCGCCGTCCCTGCCCCGCAGCCGGATCGCGCCCGGCGCGTTGAACAGCAGGTTCGTCGTGTCGAGCTCGGCAAGCCTGATGACGCCCCGCCCGGCCAGGCGCACCTCGATCCAGTCGTTGCCCTCGTCGCGCCGCCGCGCCGTCTCCCAGCCCTCCGCCTGGTGCCTGGCCAGGCCGGGGGCGATGGCGTTGTGCGGCGCGGAGTAGAACTCGTTCGAGCACCCGGTCACCACCGCGCCGTTGGCCAGCGCGGCCAGGTCGAGGCTCAGCCCGTCATACAGCGACAGGTCAGGGCGTACCTCGCCGTGCACGCGCAGCCGGGCGATCCCCCCGTCCGGGTACATGTTCAGCCGCACGTGGGTGTAGCGCCCCTCGTCGCGCACCTCGAAGTGATGCTCGGCGTCACCCTTCAGGTCGACGCGCGGCAGGATCTCCACCCACGCGGCCGACGCCAGCTCCTCCGGCGACGGGGAACCGGCCACCTCGCACGCCTCCACCGAGGCGTGCGGCGGGAAGTTCCCCTTGAACCACGCCGTGTCGATCACCACGCCGCGCACCGTGCCGGGCAGCCCCAGCCTGATGATCGCCCAGTCGTGGCCGGGCGTGCGGCGGCGGCGGGTCTCCCAGCCGTCGTACACCTGTCCCTTGTTGCCGAACGTCTCCGCCTGGAAGGCCGGTCTGCCCGGCCGGACGAGCGCCTCCTTCTCGGCGAACGACTCGTCGCTGGCGGCGATGACGGCGCCGCCGTACCCACGCAGGGCGAGGTCCGGAAGTCTGGTGAAGGCGGCCATTCAGTGTGCTCCCAACTGCAGAAAGGCTCCGTACGGCGGCGCCGTCGCCTCGACGCGCCGGCCGCGGAGCCAGGTGGTGCGGACCACGCCCCGCAGGGCGCGCCCGTGGTAAGGGGTGACGGGGTTCTTGTGGTGGAGTGCCCGGGCGTCGACCTGGTGACCGGCCTCGGGGTCGAAGGCGACCAGGTCGGCGTCGTACCCGGCGCGGATGGCGCCCTTGCCGGGGACGCGGGCCAGCCGGGCGGGGTTCGCCGACATCCAGCGGGTGACGTCGGCCAGGCCGTACCCGCGCGCGTAGCCCTCGGTCCAGACGGCGCTCAGCCCGAGCTGCAGCGAGGCGATGCCGCCCCACGCGGCGGCGAAGTCGGGCACCTTCAGGTCGGCGGGCGACGGCGAGTGGTCGGAGACGACGCAGGTCAGCACGCCGTCGGCGAGTCCCTGCCAGAGCAGGTCGCGGTTGGCGGCCGAGCGGATGGGCGGGCAGCACTTGAACGCGGTCGCGCCCTCGGGCACCTGCTCGGCGGCGATGGTCAGGTAGTGCGGGCAGGTCTCGGCGCTGATCGGCAGGCCCTCGGCCTGGGCGGCGCGCAGCGGCTCCAGGCAGTCGGCGCTGGAGACGTGCAGGACGTGCGTGCGGGCGCCGGTCTCGCGGGTCAGCCTGATCACCTGCTCGACGGCGCTGCGCTCGGCCGAGCCGGGGCGCGAGTCCAGGAACTCGGGGTAGCTCGGGCCGACCGGCTCGGCCAGCAGCGCTGGGTCCTCGGCGTGCACGATCATCAGGCCGTCGAAGGCGGCGATCTCGGCCAGCGCGAGGCGTACCTCGTCGGGCGACAGCGGCGGGAACTCCTCCACGCCCGACGGCGACAGGAAGCACTTGAAGCCGAACACGCCCAGCTCGTGCAGCGGCCGCAGCTCCTTGACGTTGCCGGGCACCGCGCCGCCCCAGAATCCGACGTCCACGAAGCACTGCCCGTCGGCGGCGGCCCGCTTGGCGGCGAGCGCGGCCGGCGTCACCGTGGGCGGCAGCGAATTGAGCGGCATGTCCACGATCGTGGTGACGCCGCCCGCCGCGGCCGCCCGCGTCGCCGAGGCGAACCCCTCCCAGTGGGTGCGGCCCGGCTCGTTGACGTGCACGTGGGTGTCGACCAGGCCGGGCAGCAGCGCCACCTCGCCGAGGTCGAGCTCGGCGGCCGCGGGCGTGCGCGCCTCGTGCGGGCGCACCGCCGCGATCTTCCCATCCCGTACGGCCACCGCCGCCGCGCGCACCCCCTCCGGGGTCACCACACGCCGCGACCGGATCACCAGGTCGTCCATCTCACCTCCAGTCGGCGGCGATGCGCGCCGCCAGCCGTTCGAGCAGCGGGCCGGCTTCGGCCATGCAGCGGTCCAGGTCGGGCTCGATGTCGCTGAGCGCGTAGGCGGCGCGGATCCCGGCGGCGTCGAGCTGCTCGTCGGTGAGCGTGCGCCGCCCGCAGACGGCCACGACGGGCACGCCCGCCTTGGCGGCGGCCCTGGCGACGCCCACGGGGGCCTTGCCGCGCAGCGACTGCTCGTCGAGCGAGCCCTCGCCGGTGACGACGAGGCGGGCGCCGCGCACCTGCTCGCCGAAGCCGAGCAGGTCGAGCAGGTACTCGATGCCCGGCTGGATGTCGGCCTTGAGGAAGGCGAGGGCGGCGAACCCGACCCCGCCCGCGGCCCCAGCGCCGGGCGCACCCGCGACGCCGATAGGTCTGGGGATGCCGTCATGCTCGACCGCACCGACGAGCCCATGAGTGGCCGCCGCGCGGGCCGCCAGCCGGGCCAGCCCGGCCTCCAGCACCTGCACGTCCTCGGGCGAGGCGCCCTTCTGCGGCCCGTAGACGGCGGCGGCGCCGTGCGGGCCGAGGAGCGGGTTGTCGACATCACTGGCGACCACCACCTCAACCCCGGAAAGGTCGACAAAAGCGGACACGTCGATCTTCGCCAGGTTCCGCAACGCCGCCCCGCCCTCGGGCAGCTCCGCCCCAGCTTCGTCCAGGAACCGGGCGCCCAGCGCCCGCGCCATCCCGGCCCCGCCGTCGGTGGAGGCGCTGCCGCCGATGCCCAGCACGATGCGCGTCGCGCCCCGCTTGACCGCGTCCGCGATCAGCTCGCCGGTGCCGTAGCTGGTGGCGCCGAGCGCGTCCGGCGCGCCGGGCAGCCTGCGCAGCCCGGACGCCTCGGCCATCTCGACCACGGCGACCGGCGCCTTCCAGGCGTACGCGGCCTGGACGGGCTCGCCCGTGGGGCCGGTGACGGTCAGCGGCACGCGCTCGAAACCGCAGGCCACGGCGGCATCGACGGTCCCGTCGCCGCCGTCGGCCACAGGCAGCTCGACCGTCGCGACACCCAGGCCGGCGCTGACCCGGGAGGCCACTTCGGCCGCCGTGAGCGACCCCTTGAACTTGTCGGGGGCAACAAGCACGTGCTCCACCACTACGAACTCCTCGCGAGCTGTTACAGAATGGCCGGACGCGCCTTCCTGCCCGGTGCGAGCGGGCAGGAAGGCGTGCCTATCATCACACCTGCTCCGGAAGGGGTTCGAACTCCCGCACCGCGTCGATGGACGACAGGCTGTGCGGGGTGTTGGCCTCGCGCTCGATCATGATCTCGACCAGCACGGGCCGCGAGGTCCGCTCGGCCTCCTTCGCCGCCCACTCCAGCGAGGAACGGATCTGGGCCGGGTCGAAGACGCGCGTGCCCGCGCAGCCGTACGCCTCCATGATCTTGACGTTGTCCGAGCCGAACTCGTCGTAGTGGATGTTCACCTCGTAGTTCATGTCGTAGCCGATCGACGCCTGCCGGATCAGCCCCAGGTACTCGTTGTTGAGCATCACCAGCACGAACGGCACGTTGTACTGCGCCGCCACCGCCAGCTCCTCGACCAGGAACTGGAAGCCGTAGTCGCCCACGACGCCCACGACCGTGGCCTCGGGCTGTGTTGATTCGAGTGCCTTCTTGACGCCGATCGCCGCCGGGATCTCCCAGCCGAGCGGCCCCGCCTGCCCGCACACCTGGTAGCGCCGCGGCTTGCCGGCCTTCTGGTGCTGGCCGCCCCAGATCTGGTAGAGGCCGATCGCGGTGACGAAGTAGGTCTCGTCGTCGAAGTACTCGTTGATCTCCTTGTAGACGCGCGGTGCCTTGATCGGCACGTCGTCGAAGTCCTCGCGGCGGGTGAGCGTGCGCTTGAGCTCCCGCACGCGCGCCACCCACGCTCCCGGCGTACGGCTCACGCCGCGCTCACGCGCGAGCGCGATGACCGCCCGCAGGAACAGCCGGGTGTCGGAGACGATGCCCAGGTCGGGACCGAAGACCCGGCCGATCTGGGTGGGCTCGATGTCCACGTGGATGAACGTCCGCGACCCCCGGTAGACGTCGAGGGCGCCGGTGTGCCGGTCGCCGAACCGGGCGCCGAGCGCCAGCACCAGGTCCGACTCCAGGAAGGAGGCGTTGCCGTACCGCTGGGAGGTCTGGATGCCGGTCATGCCGCAGTAGAGCGGGTGGTCCTCGTCGATGGAGCCCTTGCCCATGAGCGTGGCCTGCACCGGGATCTGCAGCAGCTCGGCCAGTTCGGCCAGTTCGGGCGAGGCGTCGGCCAGGATGACGCCGCCGCCGGACAGGATGATCGGCCGCTCGGCGGCCAGCAGCATGTCCAGGGCGCGCTCGACCCGCGGCAGGTGCGGGTGCACCGGGCTGACGGGCAGCGGGGCGTCGATGGCCGGGTCGTACTCGATCTCCTGCTTGGCCACGTCCACCGGGATGTCGATCAGGACCGGCCCCGGACGGCCCGATCGGGCGATGCGGAAGGCCTCGCGGAAGATCCAGGGGACCTGCGCGGCCTCCTTGATCTGCACGGCCCACTTGGTGACGGGTTTGGCGATCTCCACGATGTCGACCGCCTGGAACGCCTCCTGGTGCAGCTTGGTCGAGGCGGCCTGGCCCGTGACGCAGATCATCGGGATCGAGTCGGCGATCGCGGTGTACAGCCCGGTGATCATGTTGGTGCCTGCCGGGCCGGAGGTGCCGATGGCGACGCCGACCCGGCCGTTGGTACGCGCCCAGCCGTCGGCCATGTGCGTGGCGCCCTCCTCGTGCCTGACGATGAGGTGCTCGATGCCGCCGAGCCGTTCCATGGCCTTGTACAGGGGCAGGATCGCCGCGCCCGGACAGCCGAAGGCGACGTCGACGCCCTCCGACCGCAGGACGTGGACGACGGCCTCCATCGCTGGCATCTTCATCGGCTGAGCCCTTCGACGACCTTGAGCAGGGCTGAGTGGTCGAGGCCGCCGTGCCCCTGTGCCCGCGCGGCGGCGATGAGCTGCGCGGTCAGCGCGCCCATCGGGATGGCCACCTCGGCGCCGCGGGCGGCGTCGAGGATGATGCCCATGTCCTTGTGGTGCAGGTCGATGCGGAAACCCGGACGGAAGTCGCGGGCCAGCATCGAGGCGCGCTTGAGCTCCAGGATGCGGCTGCCGGCCAGGCCGCCGGCGAGCACGTCCAGGCCCGCCGTGGCGTCCACGCCCGCCGCCTCCATCAGCACGATCGCCTCGGCGACCAGCGCGAAGGTGCCGCCGACGACGAGCTGGTTGGCGGCCTTCACGTACTGGCCTGCCCCCGGGCCGCCGACCAGCTTGTACGTCTTGCCGACGGCCTCGAAGACCGGTCTTGCGGCCTCGAAGTCGTCCGCCGAGCCGCCCACCATGATCGACAGGACCGCGTCGACCGCGCCCTTCTCGCCGCCGGAGACCGGGGCGTCGAGGCTGCGCTTCCACTGCTGGGCGACCTTTTGCGAGGTCTGCGGGGTGATGGTGGAGAAGTCGATGTACAGGGCGTCCGGCCGGGCGTTCGCCGAAATGTCCGGGAAGACCGCCTCGACCTGCGGGTCGGCGGGCAGCATCGTGATCACCACGTCCGCCCCGCGCACCGCCTCGGCCACGCCGCCCGCGAGGGCGCCCCCGAACTCCACGGGGTTGAGGTCGTAGCCGGTCACCTCGTGTCCCGCCTTGACCAGATGCCCGGCCATGGGCCTGCCCATGATCCCGAGCCCGATGAAACCGATCTTCACTAGCTGAACTCCTTGATCCAGTCGAAGTCGAGGCCGGGGTCCTTGTACTCCAGGCCCACCCAGCCGTCGTAGCCGTCCAGAAGGCGCTTGAGCGGGATCTCCCCGGTCCCCGGACGGCCCCGGCCCGGCGCGTCGGCGATCTGGACGTGGCCGACCAGCGGATGTGCGAGAGCCGCGGTCAGGTCCTCGCCCATGCGGGCCAGGTGGTACAGGTCGCACAGGAAGCGCACGTTCGGCTCCCCGACGTTCTCGATCACGTCGATCGCGCCCTTCACCGACACCAGCGGATAGGACGGCGACTCGTAGCTGTTGAGCGCCTCGACCAGCACCACCGCGCCGATCTTCGCCGCCTTGCGCGCGGCCAGCGCCAGGTTCTCCAGCGCCAGCACGTCCTGCTGCCGCTCCTGGCCGGCGACGCGGTTGCCGTACAGGGCGTTGAGCGCCGTGCACCCCAGCCGCTCCGCGATGCCGATCGCGACGTCGAGGTTGTCGCGCAGCCGCGCCCGGTCCGCGGGCCGGGAGAACAGCCCGCGCCCGCCCTCGGCGATGTCGTCGGCGAAGTTAAGCCCGACCAGCCGCACTCCCGCGTCCTCGACCGCGGCGACGAACGCGTCCACCTCGTGGTCATCAGGTACGGCGGCCGCGAACGGCCACCAGAACTCCACCCCGTCGAACCCGGCGGCCTTGGCCGCGGCCGGCCTCTCCAGCAGCGGGAGGCCGGTGAACAGGATGGAGCAGTTGACGTCGAACCTCACGCTCTCTCCTTGTAGGTCGTCCAGGAACCGAAGTCGGTGATGTCGGCCAGCTCGGCGTGCGAGGTGTTCGGCCGGCGCAGCAACATCGCCAGCGCCGACCTGCCGTCGGCCAGCTCGATCACCCCCAGCTCCAGCTCCGGCGGCTCGGCCGGCAGGACCTGGTCACGCAGCCGGTCCAGGTCCAGGTCGTACAACTCGCCGTCGATCTCGGCGCCGCCGTGCGAGACCGGGTACAGCGCGGGGCAGCGGCCGCCGACGGAGTAGAAGCGGTACTTGGCCGCCGTACGGGTCTCGGCCACGAGCGGCGCGTCGCCGAGCAGGTGGTGCAGCGGTCCGCCCCGCATGGCGCCGCCGTTCAGGAACATCAGGGTCATGCAGGCTCCTTCGCTGTGGACGGGGCCCGTAGGTCTGCCCGGTGGCGGGCAGCGCGGTGCCTGAGTGCCGTTTCAGTACACCCAGCGGCCTCCTGGCTGGTCTAGCCGCCAGACGTCCGAAGCTGGCGGGTGTGGCAGGCGATCAGCTTGTGCGTTGTGCCAAGCCCGGGCGGCTGAAGAGCACGTTGTGTGCGAGGGTGGGCCTCGGCATAGGACGGAGGCGGTCGTGGAGCGGATCACGGCGGAGCAGCGGCGGGCCCGGCTGGGCGCACGGCACGCGCTGGCGCGCAAGGCGGCCGGCGTCGAGGAGGTCGTGGAGTCGGTCGTGGCCCTGCACGCGACCGACCCGGCGACGGTGTTCCTGTCGGCCGGCGCCCGCCTCGGCCTGCCCACGGTCGCCGCGGTGGAGAAGGCCCTCTACACCGACCGGACCCTCGTGCGGATGACCGGCATGCGGCGCACCGTCTTCGTCGTGCCCGAGGCGCTCGTGCCCGTCGTGCACCACTCCTCGGCCGTGGCCATCGCCGCCAGGGAGCGCAGGGTGCTGGTCAAGCACTTCGCCGAGGGCGGGCCGTACGACGAGGAGTGGATCGCCACCACGGAGGCCGCGGTGGTCACGGCGCTGGGCGAGCTCGGCGAGGCCGCCGCCACCGAGCTCGGCGCCGTCGTGCCCGAACTGCGGCGGCAGATCGTGTACGGCCCCGGCACCCCCCAGGAGACCCGCCAGGGCGTGGCCACGCGCCTGCTGACGCTGATGGCCATGGACGGCACGCTGGTCCGGCGCGGCCGCCCGGCGGGCTCCTGGATCAGCGGCCAGCACAGATGGGCACTGGCCGGCCCGATGCCCGACCTGCCGGTGGCCGAGGCCCAGTCCGCGCTCGTGGAGCGGTGGCTGCGGGCCTTCGGGCCGGGCACCGAGGCCGACGTCAAGTGGTGGACCGGCTGGACGCTGGGCGACACCCGCCGCGCGCTGAAGGCGCTGGACGCGGTGCAGGTCGAGCTCGACGAGGGCATCGGCTACGTCCTCCCCGACGACCCCGCAACCCCGTCACCCGAGCCGTGGGCCGCCCTGCTCCCCGCGCTGGACCCGACCCCGATGGGCTGGCAGGGACGCGACTGGTACCTCCCCCAGGAGCACCGCGCCGACCTGTTCGACCGTAGCGGCAACGTGGGCCCGACCGTCTGGTGGAACGGCCGGGTGGTGGGCGGCTGGGCGACCAGGGCGGATGGCGAGGTCGTCTGGCGCCTGCTGTCCGACGTGGGTTCAGAGGCCCGCGCCGCCATCGAGTCGGAGGCGGCCGGCCTGGCCACCTGGCTGGCCGGCGCCAAGGTCACCCCCCGCTTCCGCACCCCGTTGGAACGCGCGCTCACCGCCTAATTTATCGGGACTTAGCACCACTGGCCCTACAAAGATCCTCGGCGTGAGGGACACCTCCACGCGCCGCCGGACGTCGAAGGGATCATTGTGGGGAAACGACTGACCGCGGGACTGGCCGGTGCCGTACTCGCGCTGGGCCTGGCCCAGCCCGCCACCGCCCGGGTCGATCCCGGCACGGGCGACGTACGGCGGGCCGTCGCCCAACTGGCCGGCACGAGCGGGGTGCTGGGGGCGATCGGAGAGCTGTACGTCGACGGCAGGCGCGTGGGCCACGGCAGCGCCGGGTCGCGGCTGCTCGGCGGCAAGGGCGGGAAGATCCCGACGGACGCGCGCTACCGGGTCGGCTCCCAGACCAAGGGCATGACCGCCACCGTGATCCTCCAGCTCGTCAAGGAGGGCAAGCTCGGCCTGGACGACAAGCTCGCCGACGTCCTGCCCGTCGTGGCCGGCAAGGACCTGGTCGAACGGGCCGCCGACATCACCGTCCGGCAGCTGATCAGGCACACCTCCGGCGTACCTGAGTGGTTCAGGCCGGATCTCGTCGACGTCTTCGACTTCACCACCTACTACCGCCCGGCCGACCTGCTCAAGCTCTCGCGTACGCAGCCCCGCACCGGCGAGCCGGGGGAGAAGTTCGCCTACTCCAGCGCCAACTACACGCTGCTCACCATGATCATCGAGCGGATCACGGGCCGGAGCCTGGCCGCCGAGTTCGAGCGGCGGCTGTTCCGGCCGCTGGGGATGAGCGCGACGTACCTGCCGATCCGGCCCCCGCAGGCCATCAAGGGCCCGCACGGCCACGGCTACGCGCCCACCCCCGGCGGCGAACTCCGCGACATGGACCGGCTCAACGCCAGTTGGGGACACGGCGCCGGCGGCGTCATCTCCACGGCCCGCGACATGAGCACCTACCGGCGGGCCTTCCTCCAGGGCAGGCTGCTGCCCGCCGACCTCCAGCGGGTGATCACCGACCCGCCGGAGGGCGCGCCCCCGCCGCCGTCACCGCCGTGCGGCGGGCAGATCGTGCAGACCAACGGCGGCGCCCCCGGCTTCACCTCGGCGACCATCAGCACCCGCGACGGGCGCAAGCACTTCGCGATCTCCACCACGCTGGACGCCGAGCAGAACCTGAACGTGATCAGGGCCATCTCCAAGGCCGCCGAGTCCGTCCTGTGCCCGAACGGCCCGAACGGCCCGGACACCCCGGCGAGCCCGCAGAGCGCGGGAACAGACGGGTAGCGGGGGAGCGGTCTTGGAGCGGTCAGCGCGGGGCGAAGACGGCGATCTCGCCCCGCGCGACCGGCAGCCGCTTCATCCGCAGAGCACCTTCACCCGGCCGCCAGTCCACCACCATCGACGCGTAGTCCGACTCGGCCGGATACACCTTGTCCGTCATCACATAATCGCCGGTCAGCACCAGCCGCCCGTCCGGGGTCCACGCCATGGACGCGGTCTTGATCGAGGCGGGCGCCGGCATCGACGGCAGCCGCGTCCAGCGGAGCGTCCCGACCTCCAGCACCCACACGTCCAGGTACTGCCGAGGCCCGGGAAACGCCGGATCCCCGAACCGGACGGCCAGCAGCCGCCCGGCGGCGTCGGGAACCGCCACCACCGAACGCCCTTCGGTGGCCGGAGACGTCACCGGGGTGGTCCGCCGGGTGGCGGGATCCAGCAAGGCCAGCGACTCCTTCCCTCCGGTCCCGACAGACCGCACCAGCGCCAGCCGCCGTGTGGCCCCCAGCGCCTGCCACCCCGGCTCCCCCCGGGACACGCTCAAGGGCCGCCCGCCGTCGCGGGAGAGCACGGCCATGGTCCCGTCGTTCCGGTTGGCCAGCAGCCCGAGCACCGAGTCGGCGAACGGCGCCTCATCACACCCGACGGGAAACCCCGGCCGCAGCGCCTTGCCCGCGAAGGAGAACTCCCGCAGCTCGCACCGGGACCCGGCGGTCCGCGTCACCCACACCCCGCGCCCGTCGCGCGAGGCGAACGCCCACACCCCGTCCGCCAGCGCCCGTGCCCGCACGCCGTCGAGCACGTAGAACCGCCCCGGATCCCGCCTCCCGGGCTTGACCGCGGCCACGACAGTCCGCCGCCCCGCCACGAACCCCCAGTACTCCCTGCCGGTCGGCAACCCCTCGATGGCCGTGCGCCGCCCGGAGTCCACATCCAGCAGGTACGCCCGCGCTCCGGTCACCAGCAACCGCAGCCCACCGCCGGTCAGCGGCCCGCCGGCCAGCGGCGCCATCGGCCGATCCCCGCGGGCGAAAGGGATGGAAGGGGTGGGAGCGGGCGCGGCCGTACCCGATGACGTGCACCCCGCCACGACCGCCAGCGCGACCAGCACCACAGCGACTCTCATGAACCTCATACCGCGCGAGACGGCAAAAGGTTCACCGCCAGAGATACACCCACGATCCCGGCGGCCGCTCGCTGTTGGGCGTGGGCCGCTGGAAGCGCACGACCTCCCCGCCCATCAGGCTGCGCACCTTGACCTTGAACCCCTGCGCCGACAACTCGCTCCTGGCGTCGTTGACGGTCTTGCCGATCACCTGCGGCACGATCCGGAAGTCGGCGTCGTCGCCGGCCTCGTCGTCGTCACCGCGGAACCAGTCGAAGAAGTCGCGGCAGCGCGAGATCGTGAGCTGCGCGGGCGTGCCCTTGTCCACCTCGGACTTGGCCTTGGGGCTCTGCGCGATGACCGTGCACGGCTCGGCGTCGTCGTCGACCTCGTTGACCTGCACCCCGAACCCGCGCTCGCCCAGGTAGGCGGCGGCCTCGTCCTTGGGCATGCCGTTGACGTCCGGCATGATCAGCCCGGCGCTGACGAACAGCCCGATCTTCGAGCCCTCCTTGACCTGCTCGCCCACGTCGGGCGAGGAGCGGATGACGGTGCTGCGGGGCACCTGGAGGTTCTCGATCCGCCGCACGTTGCCGACCTGCAGCCCCGCCGCGGCGATCGCGGCGCGCGCGTCGGCCTCCGACATGCCCTGGGTCTTGGGTACGGCCACGCGCTTCGGCCCCAGCGACGGCACGATCGTCAGCGTCGAGCCCTCAGCGAGTTCGGACCCGGCGACGGGGTCGGTGCTGAGCACGACCCCCTTGCCGTACTTCTCGTCGTGGCGGCCCTCGGCGGGCTTGACGACGAAGCCCAGCCCCTGGGCGTTCTTGATGGCGACGTCGACGTTCTCCCCGACCAGCACGGGCACCTTGACGTAGCGGGTCTGCGCGAAGTACGCGCCGGTCATCGCGATCGCCGCGACCATCACGGTGACCAGCCCGATCAGGAACCAGCTGGGCTTGAACCCCTTGCCGCCGCGGCGCGACCCGCGCGGCGGCGCGGGCGGCGCGGTGTGGAGGTCGGCGCGCGGCTGGATGAGCGTGTGACTGTGCGGCGGCATCTGATGAGGGCCCGACATGCGGGCGTGCGCCCCGGTGTGCGGCGGCGTGCTCTGCCTCGGCAGCATCCGGTGCGCGTCGACGGCGGCGACCAGCATCGCGGTGGCGTCGGCCGGCCGGTCCTGCGGGTCGCGGGCGGTGGCGTGGGTGACGAGCGTGTCGATGAGCGGCGGCGTCTCGTGCACCAGCGACGACGGCGGCGGCACGCTGTCGTGCACGTGCCGGTAGGCCACCGACATGGGCGTCTCGCCGTCATAGGGCTGCTGCCCGGTGACCAGCTCGAACAGCATGATCCCCGCGGCGTAGACGTCGCTGCGCACGTCGGCGCCGCCGGTCGTCACCTGCTCGGGCGACATGTAGCCGATCGTGCCGATCATCACGCCGGTGCGGGTCTGGTTCGTGGCCTCGATGGCGCGGGCCAGCCCGAAATCCACGACCTTGACCCGGCCGTCGTCGGTGAGCAGGACGTTCTCCGGCTTGACGTCGCGGTGGACCATCCCGCTCTGGTGGGCGGCGCCGAGCGCGGCCAGCACCGGGATCATGATCTCCAGGGCCTCGCGGGCCGGCAGCCTGACCCGCTCGCGCAGGATGTCGCGCAGCGTCTTGCCCGGCACGTACTCCATCGACAGGTAGACGACGTCGCCGTCGGTGCCCTGGTCGAAGACGTGCACGACGTTGGGATGGGAGAGGCTGGCCACGGACTTGGCCTCGCCGATGAACCGGCGCACGAACGCGGGGTCCTCGGCCAGCGAGCGGTGCATGACCTTCAGCGCGACCGTGCGGTCCAGCCTGACGTCGAGCGCCAGGTAGACGGTCGCCATCCCGCCCCGGGCGATCCGGGACTCGATGCGATAGCGCCCGTCGAGCAATCGCCCGACGAGGGGGTCCGCGGTCGTCGTGTCCACGTGGCCGAGTTTACGGTCGTTTTGCGACTGGAGGGGCCTGACCATCCGAAACCGATGCCATTACGTGGCACTCCGTCGTCACTAAGGGTGCATGGGCGAGGACGCTTCAGCATAGCGGCGGCGGGGGATACGCCCGGCCTGACGCGCCATCCGGCCCGCCTGAACGGCCAGCTTCATCGCCGCGGCCATCAGCTCCGGCTTCTGCGCCCTGGTCACGGCGGTGGCCAGGAGCACCGCGTCACAACCCAGCTCCATGGCGAGCGCGGCGTCGCTGGCGGTGCCGATCCCGGCGTCCAGGATGACCGGCACCGAGGCGGCCTCGACGATGAGCTCGATGTTGTGCGGATTGCGGATGCCGAGCCCCGAGCCGATGGGCGCGCCGAGCGGCATGACCGCCGCGCACCCGGCCTGCTCCAGACGCCGGGCCAGCGCGGGGTCGTCGCCGATGTAGGGCAGTACCACGAACCCGTCCGCCACCAGCCGCTCCGCCGCGTCGAACGTCTCGATCGGGTCGGGCAGCAACGTGCGCTCGTCCGCGATGACCTCCAGCTTGACCCAGTTCGTGCCGAGCGCCTCGCGGGCCAGCCGGGCGGTCAGCACGGCCTCGCCCGCGGTGAAGCAGCCCGCGGTGTTGGGCAGCACCTTGATGCGGCGCTCGCGCAGCACGTCGAGCACGGATCCGGGCGCCGACGGGTCGAGCCGCCGCATCGCCACCGTGGTCAGCTCGGTGCCCGAGGCGGCCAGCGCCTGGTCGAGCACCTCCAGCGAGGGGGCGCCGCCGGTGCCCATGATGAGGCGGGAGGCGAACTTCTCCCCGCCGATGATCAGCTCATCCACCCTGCACCGCCGTCAGCACCTCGACCCGGTCGCGGTCGGCCAGCGCGGTGGTCTCCCACGAGCCGCGCGTGACCACCTCGTCGTTCACGGCCACCGCGACGCCCTTGGTGGCTTCCGTCAGCGTCCGTACGGCCTGCGCCACCGTCGTCCCGTGGGGCACCTCATGCGCAGCCCCGTTGATCGTCACATTCATGAAATATCCCCCTTCAGGATGAAATTTCGGGAGCCTTGCTTTCTGAGGCCACACTGCTCAGGGCGCGAACCGGCCGGGCGAGCACAACGACGCCAGCTCGCCCTCCTCGCCCATCAGGACGGCGGCCGTGAGCGGAGCCAGCAGCACCCCGCCCCGGTGATGCCCGGTGGCCACCAGCAACCCCCGCTCACCCCCCGGCCCGACGAGCGGCAGGTTGTCCGGCGTGCCGGGCCGCAGCCCGGCCACCACCTCGGCCAGCTCCAGCTCGGTCACCCCCGGCACCAGCTCACGCGCGTCACGCAGCAGCTCATAAACCCCACCGGCGGTCACCCGGGTGTCGAACCCCAGCTCCTCCTGCGTGGCCCCCACGACCAGCTCACCGTCCCCGCGCGGCACCAGGTAGACGGGCTGGCCGTGCACCGTGCCCCGCACACACCTGCCCAGCAGCGGCTGAGGCGAGCGCAGGCGCAGGATCTGCCCCTTCACCGGCCGCACCGGCACCTGAGCCAGCGCCCCGCTCCACGCCCCCGCCGCCAGCACCACCCGCTCGGCGAGCAACTCCTCCGGGAAAGGCCCGCCATCGGCGGGAGACGGCCCGCCATCGGCGTCACCCGGGCGCAGCCGTACCCCCTGGACGCCCTCATCGCCGCGCAGCAGCTCGCGCACGCGCGCCCGCACGATCGGGACCCCGAGGCGCTCCAAGGCGGCCAGCAGCGCGCTGGCGACCCTGCGCGGGTCCACCCAGGCGTCGTCGGGCGCCAGGAGGCCGCCGCGCACCGACGGCGCGAGCATGGGCTCCAGGCGGCGGCATTCGCGCCCGCTGAGACGTTCCACCCGGAGCCCCAGCTTCTCCATGAAGCCCGCGGTCTCTTCCAGGACGGCCAGGTCGTCGGCGCCGAAGGCCACGTCGAGCGTGCCGTCGGTGCGGTAGTCGAGCGCCCCGGGGCCGAGTCCGGCGTCGGCGGTCAGTTCGGCGGCGAAGGCGGGCCAGCGCGCCAGGGAGGCCGCGCCCAGGCGCAGCAACGGTTCCTCGGTGAAGGTGACCTCGCTGACCGGCGCCAGCATCCCGGCGGCGGCGTGGGTGGCGCCGGAGGCGGGCGCGGGGTCGACGACGGCGACGGGCAGTCCGGAGCGGGCCAGGCGCCAGGCGACACTCAGCCCGACGACGCCGCCGCCCACGATCACGTGCATGTCCGCTCCCTACGCCGGCATGATCCGGATCAGGTGTCTTGCGGTCGAAGGCCCGGTTAAGCCTTCCTCTCAGTCCGGTTAAGGCCGGACTCCCGCGCGTCTTACGGTCCCAGCCTACGGCCTCGACCGGCACTTCCACGAATGACCCCGGTATGGTCGGAACCGTGGATCACGTGGTGGTGGTGGGAGCCGGCCTGGCCGGAGTGCGCAGCGTCGAATCGCTGCGCGGGCGCGGGTACGAGGGAAGGATCACGCTCCTCGGCGAGGAGCGGCACCGGCCCTACGACCGTCCGCCCCTGTCGAAGGCGGTCCTGCTGGGCACCAGCGACGACAGCTTCGTCGACACCGACCTGGCCGCCCTGCGGGCCGACTTCCGGCCGGGCGTGGCCGCGAAGAGCCTGCGTGAGGGCGTGGTGGAGACCACCGAGGGCGACCTGCCCTACGAGGGCCTGGTGATCGCGACGGGTTCCGAGCCGATCCGGCTGCCGGGCGAGGGCCCCCAGCTGGTGCTGCGCACTCTCGACGACGCCCACGTGCTGCGGGCCGCCCTGGTGCCCGGCGCGCGGGTGGTCGTGGTCGGCGCGGGCTGGATCGGCGCCGAGGTGGCGACCGCGGCGCGCAAGGCGGGCTGCGTGGTCACCGTGATCGAGGCGGCCGCCACGCCGCTGTCGCACGCGATCGGCGAGATGGGAGCCCGCACCCTGCCCTGGTACGAGGGCGTCGACCTGCGGCTCGACACGATGGTCAGCGAGGTCGTCGAAGGCGGCGTGGAGCTGGTCGGCGGCGAGTTCGTGCCCGCGCACGTCGTGGTCTCCGGCATCGGCGCCCGCCCGGTCCTCGAATGGCTCGCCGACGCCGACATCGACCTGCACAACGGCGTCGTCACCGACGAGCACCTGCGCACGTCGTTGCCCGGCGTGGTGGCCGTCGGCGACTGCGCCAACTGGTGGTCGCGCCGGTTCCAGACCCGGATGCGGGTCGAACACTGGGACACCGCCCTGAACTCCCCCGATGTCGCCGCCGCCACGCTGCTGGGGGAGAAGGCGGTCTACGACCCGGTGCCGTACTTCTGGTCGGAGCAGTTCGGTCACATGCTGCAATATGCCGGATATCACCCCGCGGGCGGCCGGGTCGTGTATCGCGAGGGGCCGAAGTGGTCGGCGGTGTGGCTGACCTCAGAAGACCGGATCACCGCCGTGCTGGCCGCCGACCGGCCCCGCGACCTCGTCCAGGGCCGCCGTCTCATCGAAGCTGGCGCCCGTCTTGATGTGGAACGCCTGGTAGATCCGGATGTGACCCTACGAGATTGTGTTGTTTGAGCAAGCACTCCATGTGGTAGTTGTGGTTTCGTGACGCTTTCTGTTGCACAGATCGACCGGGAGACCGACCAGCTCGTCAGCGAGTGGCTCACTCTCCCCGAAGTGGCCGCGCGCCTGAATCTCACGATCGGGCGGGCCAAGCAGCTCCTCAAAGACCACAAGCTCCTCGGCGTACGGCGAGGCAGCGGCGGGCCCCAGGTGCCCGCGGTCTTCCTCGACGGAAAGGAAGTGATGAAGGGCCTGCCAGGCACGCTCACCGTGCTGCAGGACGCCGGCTACGACGAAGCCGAAGCCCTGCGCTGGCTCTTCACCCCAGATGACTCACTGCCAGGATCGCCCGTTGACGCGATCAGGGCCGGTCGGCATACAGAGGTCAAGCGGCGTGCCCAAGCCCTCGGTTTCTGAGGCCCGCCTCTACCTCTGCACCGACGGGCGGCGAGGACGCGGCGACCTGGCCGACTTCCTCGACGCCGTGCTGGCCAACGGCGTGGACATCGTCCAGTTGCGGGAGAAGGGACTCGAGGCGCGCGAAGAGCTCGCGCTGCTCGAGGTCTTCCGCGACGCCTGCGACCGGCACGGCAAACTGCTCGCCGTCAACGACCGGGCCGACATCGCCTACGCGGCCCGACCAGACGTGCTCCACCTGGGGCAGGACGACCTCCCGGTGACGGTCGCACGAGAGATCCTCGGCGACGACATCGTCATCGGACGGTCCACCCACTCCGCCGCGGAGGCTTCCGCCGCCGCGGTGGAGCCGGGCGTCGACTACTTCTGCTGCGGCCCGATCTGGCCGACGCCGACCAAGCCCGGACGCCACGCGCCCGGACCCGCGCTGCTGCGGCACGCGGCGGCGCTCGGCACGGACCGGCCGTGGTTCGGCATCGGCGGCATCGACCTGGACAACCTCGACGAGGTGCTCTCCTACGGGGTAAACCGCGCCGTGGTCGTCCGTGCCATCACCGAGGCGGCCGATCCCGGCGCCGCGGCGGCCGAGTTCGCCAAGCGCCTGGCCGCCGCCTGACGCGGTAGCCGTTGCGGCCGAGGCCGTGCGTCGGGCAGACGTACGGCCTCGCCGTCCCTCGCGCCGCCGTCAGGACTGGCGGGAGGTGGCGGCGACGGCCAGGTCGTCCAGCGCCGCCCGCGCCTCCTCCGTGATCGGCGCCCTGGCCAGCGCCGCGAGCGCCTCGTCCAGGTAGGACGCGATCAGGTCCTCGCACTCCTGCAGCGCCCCGGTGTCGTTGATGATGCCGCGCAGCGTCGCCACGCCCTGCTCGTCCAGCGCCGGATCGCCCAGCAGGCGGCGCACGATCTGGGCGTCGTCCGAAGTGGCGGCCGCCAGCGTCTTGGCCACGAGCATCGTCCGCTTGCCCTCGCGCAGGTCGTCCCCGGCCGGCTTGCCCGTCTGCGCCGGGTCGCCGAACACGCCCAGGATGTCGTCGCGCAGCTGGAAGGCGATGCCGACGCGCCGGCCGTACTCCACGCAGAGCTCGTCGATCCACGGCTCCGTGCCGCGGGCCGCGAGCACGAGCCCGAGCCGCAGCGGCTGCTCCACCGAATACTTGCCGCTCTTGTACAGCGCCACCCGCAGCGCCGAGTCGAAGGAGTTCTCGCCGTGGGCCTGCTCCAGCAGGTCCAGGTACTGGCCGCACATCAGCTCGGTGCGCATGTGGTCGTGCAACGGCTGCGCGGCCGCCAGCGACTCCGGCGGCAGCGCGCTGGTGCGCCACATCTCGCCCGACCAGATGAGCAGCAGGTTGCCCAGCAGGATCGCGGCGCCCTCGCCGAACTGCTCGGCCGCGCCGTGCCAGCCCGCCTTCTCGTGCAGCGCCTGGAAACGGCGGTGCGCGGACGGCATGCCGCGGCGCAGATCGCTCTTGTCCATGACGTCGTCGTGGACCAGCGCGCTGGCCTGCAGCAGCTCCAGCGAGGCAGCCGCGGCGAAGATGCCGGGCCCGTCCTCGCCGCCCGCGCCGCGCCAGCCCCAGTAGCAGAACGCCGGACGCAGCCGCTTGCCCCCCGACAGCAGGTCGTTCGCCGCCGCCAGCAGCGGCTCCAGGTCGGGGTCGCCGAGGGCAGGCTCCTGCCGGCCGACGAACTGCCTGAGCGAACGGTCCACCTGCTGGCGCAGGGCGTCAGTGGTCATGCTCATGAGACTAACGGGCGGTGGACCAGGCTTCGATCTCCGCTCGATCCGTGGGCGGTAACCTTGGTGCATGGCGCTTGGTCGACCCTCCATCCTGCCCGATCGTGTTCCCACCGTGCGCGAGCTGCTCGCCTCCGGTGGACGGTCGTTCTCCTTCGAATTCTTCCCGCCGAAGACCGACGAAGGCGAGCGGCAGCTGTGGCGAGCCATCCGCGAGCTGGAGTCGCTCCGTCCCACCTTCGTCTCCGTGACGTACGGCGCGGGCGGCACCACCCGCGACCGCACCGTCGACATCGTCGAACGCGTCGCTCACGAGACCACGCTCACCCCGGTGGCGCACTTCACCGCCGTCAACCACTCCATCCGCGAGCTGCGCCACCTGGTGGGCCGCTTCGCCGACGCCGGGGTGCGCAACATCCTGGCCGTGCGCGGCGACCCTCCCGGCGACCCGACGGCCGAGTGGGTCCAGCACCCGGAAGGCGTCCTCTACGCCGAGGAACTGGTCAGGCTGATCCGCCAGGCCGGTGACTTCTGCGTGGGCGTGGCCGCCTTCCCCTACAAGCACCCCCGCTCGCCGTCCATCGAGTCCGACACCGACTACTTCGTGCAGAAGTGCCGTGCGGGCGCCGACTACGCGATCACCCAGATGTTCTTCCAGGCCGAGGACTACCTGCGGCTGCGCGACCGGGTGGCGGCCAAGGGCTGCACCACTCCGATCATCCCGTGCATCATGCCCGTCACCCAGATGAGCACGATCGCCCGTTCCGAGCAGTTGTCCGGGGCGCCGTTCCCGCCGGACGTGGCCGCGCGCTTCGAGGCGGTGGCCGACGACCCGGTGGCGGTGCGGCGGCTGGGCATCGACCACGGGGCCGAGCTGTGCCAGCGGCTGCTCGACGAGGGCGCGCCGGGCATCCACTTCATCACGTTCAACCGCTCCAGCGCCTCGGCCGAGGTGTTCCAGCGGCTCAACCACTCGGCGGTGGCGGTCTGACCTGAGGCCCGCCGTACCCACTCAAAAGCCGCACAGTGTGCGGATGTCGCGGCAGGCGCCCACCACGCGGTCCACGTCCTGGTCGGACAGGGCCGCGTGCAGGGCCAGCCGCACCAGGCCGCGCTCGTGCGAGCCGGACGGCGGGAAGCAGGCCGAGCCGTAGACGCCGCGCTGTTCCAGCAGGTCGCGGGCGAGCAGGACGTCGGTCCTGCTGCGCGCGCCCAGCGCGAGGATGTGGGCGTGGCCGGGCTCGGGGTCGTAGCCGAGCGTGGTGATCTCCTGGCGCAGGCGGCGGGTGATCTCGCGCAGGCGGGTGCGCCGCCAGTCCTCCTCGCGCACCAGCGCCAGCGCCGCGGCCAGCCCCGCGACATCGTGCGGCTGCAGCGGCGAGCTGTACACCGCGGGGAAGGCCTCCGCGCGGAAGTAGGGCACGAACTCCGGGCGGTCGCAGACGATCAGCCCCGCCCGCCCCGGTATCGCCTTGGCCAGGCTGGCCGTCCTGAAGTCGGCGCCCACCCGCGCGGCCAGCCCCTCGCCGTGCGGGCCGTGCGTGCCGAGCGCGTGCGACTCGTCCACCACCAGCAGGCACTCGTACTCGCGCGCCGTCGCGGCCACCTCCGCCAGCGGGCAGACCGCGCCGTCGACGCCGTAGACCGCGTCCACGGCGATCACCCCCGAGCCGTGCCTGCTCAGGCGGCCGCGCAGGTGGTCGGGATCGTTGTGGCGGAACCACACCACGGGCGCGCGCGCCGCGTGCGCGCCCTCCCGCAGCGAGTGATGCGCGCGTTCGTCCAGGTAGACCGGCAGGCGCGGGTCGGCGATCAGCTGCATCAGCCCCGTGTTCGCCGCCCACCCCGACGGGCACAGCACCGCCGCCGACGCGCCGAGGAAGGTCGCGAACTCCGCCTCCAGACGATCCTGCTTCTCCGGTACGGCTGCCGCCTCCATCGCCCGCGCCATGGCCGAGACGATGCGCGGATGCCGCGCGATGGCCAGGCAGTCGCTGCCGGTCAGGATGATCGCGTCGGGATCCGGCGGGCGGCTGGCGAGCATGAGCGGCCCGGCCCAGGTGCCCGAGATCCGCGCCAGGTGGAAGGCGTTGAGCCGCTCGTCGAGGCGGTCCCGGGCGCTGGGCATGGCAACCTTTTCATGGAGTCAAGAATCGGTCACGCTCTGTGATCGAATGGATGCCCGGCCGATCGGCGGTCAAACACCGCCGCGGGTCAAGAAAGGGGGAGAGGGCGGCCGACGATCGCGTACTCCTCGTAGCCGCCCGGGAAGACGAAGTGCGTCAGCAGGTCGGTGAAGCCGAGCGCGGCGTACAGGTGACGGGCGGCCGTCGGGCGGTCGTGCGTGGACAGCACGCCGGAACGCTCCTTCCTGCCCGCGCACAGCGTGTTGATCATCGCCCGGCCGATGCCCTTGCCCTGGAAGTCCGGGTGCACGTGGATCTCGGCCAGCTCGAACGCGTCGCCGAGCCACGCGTCGGCGGCCTCGCCGCCCGACTTCTCGGCCAGGGCCCGGGTGACCACGTCGTGCCACCACTGGCCGATCGCGCCGTGAAAACCGTAGGCGAAACCGACCACCTGGTGCTCGTCCTGCCTCTCGCCGGCGGGACCCAGGTCCACGGCGCCCGCTCGGACCGCGGGCACCTGCCGGAGCTCGGCGAAATAGCACTGGAACAGCGGGTACGTGCTGTGGTTGTGCATGATGCCCTTGCGACCGGTGACCTGCTCCACCGGCGGGCGCATGGCGGCGGAGTAGACGTCGATCACGGTGTCCAGCCGCTCGACGAACTCCGCCGGGCCCGCGCCGCGAAACTCGATCACCCGGTGCACGCTACTCCACGTCCGCGGGGGTGCCGCCGGTCATCCGGACCAGCTCGTCGAACGAGGTGGGGAAGACCGTGTGCGGATGGCCGCCGGCCGCCCACACCACCTCGTGCTTGCCGAGCCAGGTGTCGACCAGCGTACGGACCGGGGCCGGATGGCCGACCGGGGCGACGCCGCCGATGGGCTGTCCGGTCGCGTCCCTGACGAACTCGGGCGAGGCTCTGCGTACCTTCCGGGCTCCCACGATGCCCGCGATCAGCTCCACGTTGACGCGGTGGGCGCCGCTCGTCAGCACCAGCAGCGGGGCGCCGTCGGCGTCGAAGATGAGGCTGTTGGCGATGGCGCCCACCTCGCAGCCGAGCTGGGCCGCGGCGGTGGCGGCCGTCGGCGCCATCTCCGGCAATATCACGATCTCACCCGTCGCTCCGAGTCCGCGCAGGACATCGGCCACATGGACGGCGTTGGCAGGCAACTTCTCCGGCATGCCGACACTCTAAACAGATTGACCCGCGGATTACCTCGACATGGTGGTGGTGTAGGGTCCCTTGATTCGATTGTTAGTGATATGAGGGGTGATGTACGTGGGGGGACCTCGTCGGCGCGGGGCGCTCGGCTTTGCCGCTCTTGTGACGGTGGGGGCCGTCGCGTTCACCGGTGTGGGCACGGCCGGGGCGGAAGCCGTACCGGCCGCAAGCCAGATGGCAGCCGCCGCACAGACACAGGCGGCCGCCAGCACCAGCACCAGCACGAGCGGCGCGGCCGCATTCGCCGCACCGAAGAAGAAGCTGAAGCTCGGCGCCAAGGGCAAGACGGTCGTCCTGCTCCAGAAGCGGCTCGCGGAGCTCGGCTACCGCCCGGGCAAGGCCGACGGCCGCTACGGCGGCTCGACGCTGACCGCCATCTGGGCCTTCCAGAAAGTCAACGGCATCAGGCCGACCAGCACCATCAGCAGCAGGACCTGGAACGCCCTGGAGACCCCGAAGCTCCCCAAGGTCCTCGTCAAGAACGGCAAGCCGACCCGGGCCGAGGTGAACCTCAGCACCCAGATCATGGTCATGTACGTCAAGGGCGAGCCCAAACTGATCACCCACATCTCGTCGGGCAGCGGCATCCCGTACTGCGAGACGACGACGTGGCAGGGCAAGAGCCAGCGCTTCTGCGGCTCAGCCCGCACCCCGACCGGCAACTTCCGGACCACGTGGCGTCGGAGCGGCTGGCACAAGAGCTACCTCGGCCAGTTGTACAACCCGATCTTCTTCAACGGCGGGATCGCGTTCCACGGAGCGCTGTCCGTGCCGTTGTCCCCGGCGTCACACGGTTGCGTACGTCTGCCGATGAACGTGGCCCAGACGTTGCCCGGCATGCTCGGCAAGGGCGTCCCCGTCCACGTCCGAGGCGCCTTCAGACGCTGACCCCCAAAGGCACGGTCCTCCCCAAGGGCGCGCTTCGCGCGTCCGGGGGAGGGCTGGCCTGACGGGGGAGCCCAACTCCCCCGAACCCCCTCGCCGGTGGCCTGCCGGCCCCCGGTCCCCCGGACGTGACCCCGGGCACGGCGGAAAGACCTTCTGACTGCAGATCAGAAGATCAAGGGCTTCGAGCGCCCGGCGTAGTCCAGTTGGACAGACGGGCGCCTGCGGCGTCGGAACTGGTGGTCTTGGACGTCGGCTGCGCATTTCAGGCTTGGTCGAGCCCTTCCCGCAAGCGCCGAACCCAGTCCGCCGGGAAGACTTGCTCAAGCCGCTCCTTGCTGGTCTCCAGCAGCCCTTCTTGCGCCAGAGGAAGCAGGGCGCCGTCCCGGACGGCCTTGTGATTCTCAGGCGCCGGGCAGATCAGGACGGAGAGGATCCGGCATGTCCGTTGCAGCTCTTTGACTCCGGTCGTGTGGATCATGTTCTTGATAGGCTCCCACGCTGTCCGCGCGGCAAGGCCCACCAGTCCATTGACGAAAGGGCTGCGCCGCTCGGCAGCTCGGGAGCGCATGATGACCGCGGTCATATACTCCGGTACTTGATCCAGGGCTTTCGAGAATTCCTCGATGGCTTCGGCCGCGGCGACGAGAAGATCACACCAGAAATGTTCAGTGAGTTTTCTCCTGGCCGACCTAGGCTCGCTGCCGCCGAACTTCTCGTCGAGTTGCCGAACTACAGGGCCGGCGAGAATGTTGCCGACTGTCTGGATTTGCTCGATTGTCTCGGGGTTCTCCGATAGCCAGTCGACGAGATCGACTGTTGCGCTGTCCGTGGCGGCCGCCTTTCTCCGTCTGGATGGCTCTTGTCGCTTCTGCGGTGGCCGAGCCGCCGCCCACTCGGAGTCGTTGCGGTCTCTCGCAACTTGACGAGCGACGGGAGAGGGGTCGCGGGCCAACCGGAGACCATCGGTCCAGCCGTGCTGCGTCCCGCCGCATGCGGAACATCCACAGGCATGTCTTCTTGCGCGCTCACAGTTCACAGGGTGCGTCATCCGTCCTCCGCTACGTTCGGCACCACACTGGACCGGCAGCCCGCAGAAGAGGCCCTATTCCGTTGAATCACAAACAGCAAGAAGTGAAATGGTTGCCAGGGTTAGTGCGGCGTATCGCTTCGGATAGAAGGAGAGACCGGGTTCGGATAATGGCCGTCTGGGATGATCCAAAGGGCCGCTATCGGCCCCGCTTCTTCGGAACGGTCGATGCCCTGATTAAGGCGGCCTAGCTTCTTGTGGGATTCCGGACTGGGAATATGTTCATCGGGTCCCGTGAACGGCGCAGGACGCTCAACTGAGGTGGCCGGCCGGGTGCCGGAGGAGTTGCTTCCTCCGGCACCGGTGTCATCGGCGTAGGCCGAGTCGTTGGATGAGGCGTCGATAGCGGTCGATGTCGGTGTTGCGGAGGTACTTCAGCAGTCGTCGCCGACGGCCGTTGAGCATCTGCAGGCCGCGACGGCTGTGATGGTCCAGCTGGTGGTCGCGCAGGTGCGCGGTGATGTCGGCGATTCGGTAGGTCAGCAGGGCGATCTGCACTTCGGGTGAACCGGT
Source organism: Nonomuraea endophytica (assembly GCF_014203235.1). Classification (GTDB taxonomy): domain Bacteria; phylum Actinomycetota; class Actinomycetes; order Streptosporangiales; family Streptosporangiaceae; genus Nonomuraea; species Nonomuraea endophytica. The sequence goes on from NZ_JACHIN010000003.1 coordinate 35,093, forward strand.
GTCACCTTCGAAGGTCGCGTGCTCCGCGATGATCGCCTTCTTGCGCGCGTTGTCGAGCGCCATGATCTCCCTTGTTCTCAGGAGGTCGGTCAGCGCGTCACGCGGTCAGGGCCGCAGGGGCCGGGCGGGCATGTTCACGCTGACCAGGGATCGTTTTGATCAGGGCTGGTAAACATGCTGGTTCTCCTCCCGTGCCGCGAAGCAATGGCGGCCGACGGTTCTGCCCGCCGTACCGATCGTTGGCTGGTCGATGTGCGAAGCGCAACTGATTTGGCCGCCCTGGACCGCGCCACAGCCGGGATCAACGACGCGAAGTCTTTCCAGCGCGGCCGCGACCTGCTCCGGTTCCCGGGCGCACCAATCGGAGACACCGGTGAACCACCTGTTCCAGATGGTGCCGACGACGTCAGGGGTGATCCCGCAGGGAGCGATGACCGAGTCGTAAGCCCGCCAGACTCCCCTGCTCGCGGCGCCGTTCAACGAGCCTTTCGTGCTCGCCGAACGCCACGCGCCCGGCCGCCGAATCTGAGCGGAGAAGGGCGAGGTCACCACTCCCAGTCGCAGATCGCGGCGTTCTTGGAATAGAGCCACTGTTTGTCGAGGAAATGCTCGTTGAGGAGCGCGGCAGCGGCAGCGTTCTGGATGATGAACCCGTGATCCTGGGTAGTGTCGGGATAAACGTTCCTGGATCCGACGTAGAACGCCGTGTCGTCCACGCAGACCACTTTGCTGTGCAGCCGGTATTTGTAGCCGCCCTGCCAGGTCTGCTCGTTCGACACGCGCAACGGCGCCAGTTGCAGGTGGTGTCTCAGCAGCCGGTGCGCTTCCGCGTCATAAGTGGTCCTGAGCCTGACCCGCTGGTAAAGCGATTTGTAGGCCACGTCCACGCTGCTGATGTTGGAGTAGTCCGGGCTGCCGGGATTGCTGATGACGATCCGGACCTTGACGCCGTCCATCATCTTCCTGGCCAGGACGTCCAGCAGCCTGACGTCGAACAGCGCGTGCATCAACGGCAGGCCGGCGAATCCGTTGATGTCCTGCTGGGACATCACGATGGTGGTTTTCGCGTGGGCGACCAGCGCGCGGATGGCGTTCGCGTCGGGGTTGACCGTCATGAACGAGCTGTCGAGGTTGGTCTCGTTGTTCAGATAGCTGGCGGCCTGATCTTCTCGTTCGGCGTAGGGCCGTTCGTAGGTGGAGTCCTTGTCCCGGTCGAGAATGCCGTATCCGAGGCTGCCGACGGAGATCACCTGAAGGTCGCCCGGGGCATAGGGTTCGCTGTCGTCCTCCTCGTCCTCGACGTACAAGGACCATCCCTCGGCCGGTGGGCTGGGCTTTTCGACGGCGATCCAGGCCGGATACTGTTTGCGGTTCTTGATCCAGCCGGACTTGACCCAGCCCGCGTGGGTGCGGGCCCACTCCCACAGCATGTCCAGGAACTTGCCGGCCGACAGGGCCGCCGGGCCGCGCAGGGCGATGTCGAGGTCGGTCACCGGCGCCGTGTCGCCGAAGCCCCGGCTGAACAGCGGGCCTTCCTCGATGTAGTAGTTCGTCATCCAGTTGATGCCGCCGTGGATGACGGACTGGCCGTCCACGATCACGAACTTGGTGTGGTTGTACGACGAGACGCCGCGCGTCGTCATCGAGCAGACCCGCAGGTCGATCGCCCGTGCCAGCGTGCCGAACCGCTTGATCAGCGCGTCGCGGAACACCCACGGATCGGCCGTGCGGTCCACGCCCACCACCCCGGTCATGAATCGCACGATCAACCGTGGATCGCCTTCCTCCCGGCGTCCGACGGCCTCCCGGATTCCGTCGAACATGGCGTCGAGGAAATCACCGTCCGGAAATGGTCCGGCGGGGGAACCAATCATGTCCGGCGGGCCGAAACCGGTGATGTCGACGGTTGTGCTCGCCTGGGCGAGATTGTGCCGGAGGCGGGCCAGGAGCTTCTTGATGCCGGGCTTTTCCGCGCCTATCGGGATGCCTTTCGAGGCGGTCCATCCCCAGCAGTCAGGCACCTGCAATATCCAGGACGCGGCGTCATCGCCAATCGTGTCGAATTTGTTGCCGGCCGTGCGACTCCACAGCTTTCCTTCCATCCCCGGAGAGACGGACTTCAATTCGGCTTCGACCGCGTTCAGATATTCCATTTCCGCATCGTCTCACCGGATTCGCGGACCGCCCAGACCCACGGCCGGACCTGAATTCCGGGTGATCAGGCCGCGCCGGCCACTTCGCCCTGCTCACGGGCCGGGCTCCATGGCCGTTACGCCTGCCGCGTGTCCGCATCAGGCCGATAAAGCGCCCCCGCCGGGTGACGTCAGGGGTTCCTGGGTTTGAAGTAGTGCTTGACCATGTAGGCGGTCACCTGCTTGCCGATCTTGGCGCCTTCGATGTCGGCGGTGCGGGTGTGGATTCCGCCCCAGATGCGGGCGTTGATGACCTCTTCCAGGGCCTGGGAGAAGCTGCGGAAGTGGCGGGTCGTGCCCGAGTCGTTGCTGTAGCCGCTGAAGGAGATGTCGTCGCGGCCGAAGAAGTGCGCCAGCGCGGACATGCTCGCCCCGGTGAAGCAGGTGTGGCCGGAGGTGTAGTCGGGGTGCGGCGGGGTGACCAGGAGCGGGGTCCAGCCGGGGTCGGCCTTGGTCCTCGGGTTGCCGTCCGTGTCGGCCAGGCGGATGGCGGTGATGGGGCGCCAGAAGTTCCAGGCGGCCTTCTCGTTGTAGCAGGCGGTCGTGGCGTCGGCCTCGGCCAGGTCGACCATGGCGAACATGCGGGCCGTCTGCAGCGGGTTCAGCCGCTGCGTGGTGGCGAGCTGGCGCTTGATCTCCCATTCGGCCAGGTGCCGGTCGTGCCACCAGATGGCCGCCTGGGTCTGGTCGAGGGTCCTGACCGTGCTGGTGGCCGAGCCGACGGTCTTGACCTCGTTGAAGTCGCGGGCGTACCTGTGGCTGGTCAGGGACGGCGGGCCGGCGGTGCGGAACATCGACGCCCGCGCCAGCATGAACGGCTTCAGGTACGCGACCCAGGCGCCCTCCGTCGTCGGCACGGGCGGGGTCGGCCGCCATTGACCCGGTTTGGTGCCGACGGGCCAGGTCTGGTCGCCGAACGCGCCGTCGTTCTCCCGGGCGGCGATCATCGTGGCGGCAGCCTGGCCGCCGACGGTGATACCCCGCTGTTTCGCGGTGCTGTCGGGGATCGTGGCGAGCGACTCGTCGTACTGTGTCTGCAGCCTTTCCCGCTGCGCCGGGAAAAGCGAGCGCAGAACGTGGAAAGCCGCGGTCGCGACGGCAGCCTCCGTCGATTCGCTCCCGTCGGCGCGGGGCGCGCGCAGATAGGGCTGGTACGGCCGGCCGGCGATCGCGTTGACCGCGTCGTAAACGGCGCCGTGCACCATGGCGAAACTACGAGCCTGGACCTGCGGCTGCTGCCGCGCGATTTCCCAGATCGCCGTTTCGGCGTTCTTGTCCCAGACGATGATGGCATTCGGCGGTGAATCCGCGGCGGACGCGGGCGGCGAGCCGAGCGCGACAACTCCCGCGATCACGGCCAACACAACGGGCTTACGCCGGAGTAATGCAGGTGATCTAGGCATGCCTGCAAACTACTATGCGATTCCTTTTCAGGGACGCCAGGAATCAATGATGTCGCGTGGCGTCCACATGAGATCCACGGAATGCGGGTCGATATCCGGGCCCATACCCGTGAGCGAGGCGACGACGAGCGCGGTGGCCGCCGGATCGTAGCCGGGAACCTGGACGACGGAGCGGCGTACCGTGGCGAGGTCGTGGGCGTCGAAAGGGGAGGCCAGCCATTTGATCGAGCCGGCGAAAAGAACACGTCCGGCGACGGGCGAGCGGTCCGCTCCGACCAGATCGACCTCGGGATCGAACCGGCGATTCCACCAGCCCCCCACCGCCTCCACCTCGGGCCAGGGCAGCCGCCCCGACAGCGCGGCGAGTTCGAGCGACTGCCTGATGAGAGGTTCGACGGCCCGCCCCCGCCAGGCACTCCACCGACGCTCGACCAGCCGGAACCCCGCGTCGGGACGCCCCCGGCGAGCCTGCTCCTGGACCGCGCGCAGCATGCCGAGGTAGAGCCGCAGATTGCTGTCGGCGACCCGGTACAGCCCCGGCTTCCCCGGCCTGGCCGACAACGGCTCGTCGAGCGCGAGCACCCGCTTCTCCGCCGTCAGTTTCCGCAGAAGCGGCGACAACGTCCCGGAAGGCAACGCCCCATCGCGGCTGCCCGCCGTCGCGGCGATGTTGGCGTGGGTACGGTCCCCGGCGCCGATGGCCTCCAGCACCCTGCGCGAGACATCCGGATTCGGAAACCCAGCCATCAACACCGCCTCAGGAACGCTGAAAACGGCCGCACCGGGATCCTCGGCCTCCTGCCGCAGAAACTCCAGCGCGGACATACCACCGGGCCAGGTCCTGATGATGCCCGGCAGGCCACCGGTGATCAGATGGGCGTCGATCGCATCCTGCGCGTCCAGCCCGAGGGCGTCGGCGACGTCACCGGGATGAAGCGGACCGAGGACCAGATTGTCCGCACGCCCGAAGAACGGCCGGTCGTAGGCGGTCAGCCGCTCCATCATGTGGAGATCGCTGCCGAGGAGAAGCAGCAACACGGGCCGGGTGGCGAGCAGGCGGTCCCACGCCGTCTGCAGGGCGCCCTCGAACAACCCGTCCTGCTCCGACAACCACGGCACCTCATCCAGGACGACCACGCAGGGCCGCGACGGCAGCGCCGTGGTCAGCGCCCGGAACGCGTCCGGCCAGTTCCCCCCGACAGCGGTCGGTACCAGAGCGGGATCCTCGGGCAGATCGGACTCCCGCAGATCCGCGAGAAAGGCCCCGACGGCCTCGACAGGAGAGGCCCCCTTGGTAGCGGTGGTGAACAGATAGGGCACCCCCGCCCGGTCGCAGAACTCCTGGACCAGCCTGGACTTGCCCACCTGCCGGCGGCCGCGCAGGGTCACGGCGACGCCCGCCCCCGTCTCACGCACCCGCCGCAGCCGCTTCGTCAGCAACGACAGCTCTGCGGTCCGGCCGATGAAGCCGCTCAACCTGCCCTCCGATTCATGTAGATGGCATCTACGTAGATTGAGTCTACAGAAGATGGTCGAGCGCGGCTGGTAGTGTGGGTGATCCAGATCGAGTGATGGGGAGGTGAGTTGATGACCGCGCTGGGGGCCACTGTCGTGCACAGCGTCCGGAGCATCCTCACGTCCCGGACGACGGCCTGATCCGCGCCATTCTGACCGGCCGGGTGCGTGAGCCCGCCGGAGGACATCGTCAACTCATCACGAAACGGATCTTCATCCATCATGTCTTCACACTCTGAGTGGATCACGCGCGCCGAGACCACCGCCGACGTCCCCGCTGTCCGGGAGATCGTTCTGGCGGCGTTCGAGACCCCGCTGGAAGCGGATCTCGTCGACGCGCTGCGCAAGGACCCGGCCTGGATCGACGGGCTGTCCGTCGTCGCGGTCGACGACGACGACCGGCCGGTCGGGCACGCGCTGCTCACCCGGTGCCACATCGGGGACACTCCGGCGCTGTGCCTGGCTCCGGTCTCGGTGCGGCCGGGCCGGCAGAAGACCGGCGCCGGGTCGGCCGCCACCCGGGCCGTGCTCCGGGCCGCGGCCGCCATGGGCGAGCGGTTCGTCGTCGTCCTCGGGCATCCGGGGTACTACCCGAGGTTCGGGTTCGGGCGCGCGTCCGAGCACGGGATCGGGGTCACGTTCGAGGTGCCCGACGAGGCGCTGATGGCGCTGTCGCTCGTGCCCGGTGAGCCGCTGCCGTCCGGAACCATCCGGTACGCGGCGCCGTTCGGGATCTAGCACCATCCGTTCGGGCTGAGCATCAGCCGTTCGGGGTCTAGCACCACCGTTCGGGCTGAGCAGCGCTGACGCCCCGTCCAGAGACTCTGGGCGGGGCGTTCTCATGCAGGCTGGTACGGCTCGGCTCGGCCAGCAGGGCGGTGGTCGCCTCGTCGGCCGGGACGTAGACGATCATGCGCTGGTCGTCGGCGCCGGCCAGGGTGAGGGTCTCGTAGGCGAGCAGGAGTTCGCCTTCCGGGTGCGCCCACCTTTCGGTGCCGACGCGGGCGGGGAGCATCGCCTTCGCGTAGTGCTGGGTGAAGGCGGTTCCGACCGTCAGGGACAGTTCGTCGGCCAGGTGCGCCGCGTGCTGATCGCCCAGTGCGGCGCTGGCACGCAGGTCGGCGGCGTGTTCGGCGGCCACCTCCGGCCAGCCGGGGAAGGCGTCGCGGGCGCGGGGGTCGGTGAACAGGTAGCGGGTCAGATTCGGCGGGTCGTCGTCGAGCAGGCCGAAGGGGCCGGCCAGGCGGGCGTACGCGGGAGTGTGGGCCAGGATCTCGGTGAGCTGGTTGACGACCAGGGCGGGGGTGTGGGCCAGGCGGGCCAGCATCGCCTCCACCGTGGGGCGCAGCGTGCGGGACAGCGGCGGGGCGCTCGGGCAGATGCCGCCGGCTTCCGCTTTGTGCAGGCGGTGCAGGTGGATGCGTTCGTCGGGCGAGAGTGACAGGGCGTCGGCCAGCGCGGTGAGGATCTCGGTGGACGGGTGCCGGTCGCGGCCCTGCTCAAGCCGTGTGAGGTAGTCGACGCTGACGCCCGCGACCGTGGCCAGCTCGGCGCGGCGCAGGCCCGGGGTGCGGCGGCGGGCTCCCGACGGGAATCCGACCGCCTCGGGTGGCACCGCCTCGCGCCGGGCGCGCAGGAACGCCCCCAGCTCGTTGTTACCCATGGCCCGAGTGTAGAGGGTGGCCCTGCGGGAGCCAGGCTTGCGGCGGTCTCCCTCTCTGCGGTACGGCCCGGCAGTCTCGTCCCCATGAGCGCATTCACACCAGGCGAGATCGCCTACCTGACCAGCCAGCACCTCGGCCGCCTGGCCACGACCGGAGCCGACGGCAGGCCGTCGGTGCGCCCCGTCGGGGTGATCTACGATCCCGGCTCCGGCGGGCTGATCGTGGGCGGCGTCGTGGGCTCCGGCATGGCGGCCAGCAAGAAGTTCCGTGATGCCCGGCGGCACCCGGACGTCGCGTTCGTGGTGGACGATCTGGCCTCGGTCGAGCCGTGGTCGCCGCGGGGGATCGAGATCAGGGGTGTCGCGGAGACGTTCGACGAGGGCGGCGTGGAGGTGGGGGAGCGGCTGGCGGCGCCGTTCCCGTTCGAGGAGGCGTGGATCCTGATCCGGCCGCGGCGAATCCTCACCTGGGGCATCGAGGGCGACTTCGCCGCCAGGGAGGTGGCGGCGTGAGGTACCGGCTGCTGGGGCGTACCGGGCTGAGGGTGTCGGAGCTGTTCTTCGGCGCGATGGGCTTCTACGAGGGCGGCGCCGGCAAGGAGCACCGCGCGATGCTCGACGCCTACGAGGGCGCGGGCGGCAACGTGATCGACACGGCCTCGGCCTACGGCGAGAGCGAGAGCGTCCTCGGCGAACTGCTGGCCGGGCGGCGCGAGCGGCTCGTTCTGGCCACCAAATACTCGATCTCCCGTGACCAGACGGATCCGAACGCGGCGGGCAACCACCGCAAGAACCTCGTGCACTCGCTGGAGCAGAGCCTCAGGCGGCTGCGCACCGACTACGTGGACCTGCTCTGGGTGCATCTGTGGGACCGGCGCACCCCGCTGGAGGAGACGATGCGGGCGCTGGACGACGCGGTACGCGCCGGGAAGGTGCTGTATGTGGGGATCTCGGATGCGCCCGCATGGGTGGTGAGCCGGGCCAACACGCTGGCGGAGTGGCGCGGGTGGACGCCGTTCGCGGGGGTGCAGGTGCCGTACAGCCTGCTCAAGAGGGACGTCGAGCGGGAGCTGCTGCCGATGGCCGGCGAGCTCGGACTCAGCGTGGCGGCGTGGGGGCCGCTGGCCGGGGGCGTGCTGTCGGGCAAGTTCAGCGGCGGCGACGGGGCGGAGGGTCCCACCCGGGTGGATCCCGGGACGCTCGGGGAGCGGGATCACGCGGTGGCGCGGGCCGTGCGGGAGGTCGCGGGGGAGGTGGGCGCGAGCCCGTCGCAGGTGGCGATCGCGTGGACGCGGGCGCGGCACCCGTTCGTGCACCCGATCGTCGGCGCCCGTGACGGCAGGCAGTTGGCCGACAATCTGGGCGCGGCCGAGGTCGTGCTGGCGGAGGAGGCGCTCAGCAAACTGGAGGCGGCTGCCGTCTTCGAGGTCGGCTTCCCCGGGGACTTCCTGGCCGAGTGCGAGGCCGATCCCTGGGTGTTCGGCGAGGGCTACCGCCGCCTGGACGCGTCGTAGGCGGCGACGGCGGCCTTGCCGGCGATCATGCGCCAGGCCTGCTCCAGCAGGGACGCCACCGTGGTGGTCGACCAGCACCCAGGCCAGCCGCTTGGTGCCCAGCCGGCAGGCGACATGGCCGAACGACTCCTCGACCACCACCCCCGGCAGCCCGGCGGCCAGTGCCGCCACCCGCTCGCTCACCCGTCCGACGTCGGCGTCGGTCCAGCTCCGCGTCACGCCGCCACCCTAGGACACTAGGATCCGGGTCCATGCGTTTCGTGATCTTAGGCGGCGTCGCCGCCATGGTGCTGTCGGCCGCGCCCGCGCTGGCCAAGCCGCCGTCCCCGGCCCAGCTCGCCGAGGCCGTCCTCACCCCCGAGGACCTGGGTGACGGCTACTCCGAGAACTCCAACCGCCCGCGTGCGGCGCTCGACAAGGACTCCGCGCACACCAAGGCCTGCCGGAGCGCGATGAGCGGGCTGAAGCCGCTGCTCAGGAGCAAGGCGGCCGCCTGGATCGACAAGCAGGGCAAGCCGTCCGGGGTGTGGCAGTTCGCGCTCGGAGCCACCCCGGCCGGGCTGGCCTCCTGGCAGGCGGCGGGCAAGGCGATGGTGCGCGACTGCGCCGGCGTGGACAAGAGCACCAAGAAGCGCAAGGAAGGCATCAAGCGGCTGTCCGTCGGGCGCGTCGGCACCTGGGTGTACGCGATCCGCTACTCCGACCACCCCCAGGAGTTCGCCCGCCCGATCCACGCCCAGGACGTCGTGCTCATGCGGGTCGGCCAGGCCGTCACGCTGGTCGTGAGCGACGGCTACTTCGGCACCTTCGATCCGGTGCTGAGCCGGCGCGCCGCCCGCCTGGCCGCGGCCAAGCTCAAGGAGGCTCAGGGCTGATGTACGGCGCGGCGAGACGGATACCAGCTCTCGCCGACCGGCTCACCGGCCAGGTTCCAGCTCCACGACATCGTGGGCGTGATGCGCAGGTACACGCCTGGGCCGACCATGCCGGTGCGTTCGAAGGGCTGCTCGGCCACGCCGTACACGCGGATTCCGCGCGCGACGAACGGGTCGGGTGACGGCAGGTCGTCGACCACCAGCGCGACCTTGGCGCGTCCGGCGGCGACGTTGCGGAACTTGCGGGTGGCCACCACGGTCTGGCCGCCGCCGACCCAGAAGTGCGTGCCGTCGAACTCGTAGGCGACCGGCATCACGTCGGGCTGGTCGTCCGCGTCGAGCGTGGCGAGGCGGGCGAGGGACTGGGAGCGCAGGTAGGCGCTCTCCTCGTCGGTGAAGGTCATGCCGGGTTTCCCTTTCTGTGGCGGTCCTCTCCCTTTACACGATCGGGCGGCCCGCGTATCGACGGACACGGGTAAATCGCGTTGCGGGGTGGTCGCCGCTTTCGCCACGCTGGGCGGATGAACGTGCCCTATCGGCAGATCCGTGCCGTCTACACCGAGGAGACGATCACCGTCTACCAGGCCTACGACCCGGCCATCGCCGTTCCGGCGGTCGCGGCGCAGCGGTTCGTGGCGCCGTTCAAGCGCGAGCGGATGACGTGGATCAAGCCGTCGTTCCTCTGGATGATGTACCGCTGCGGCTACGCCACCAAGCCCGGCCAGGCCCACGTGCTGGCCGTCGACATCAGCCGCGACGGCTTCGCGTGGGCGCTGGCCAACGCGTCGCTGAGCCATCACGGCGGTGAGGAGGTGCGCGGCAAGCCGGTACGGGTGCAGTGGGACCCGGAGCGCGACCTCCACCACAACCCGCTGCCGCATCGCTCGATCCAGATAGGGCTGTCCGGCGAGGCGGTCACCCGCTACGCCGACGAGTGGATCACCGCCATCCGCGACGTCACCCCACAGGTCAAGGCCGTGCACGCGGCGTTGCGGGCCAAGCGGGACGTCGCCGCGCTGCTGCCCGACGAGCGTCCCTACCCGCTCGGCGCCGAGCTGGCCGCCGTCGTCCGGGCCTCCTAGAGAGCGGCCCACAACCCCTCGGGGACCGGGGTACGGAAGTCCGCCACGTTGGCCAGCACCTGGGCCGGAGTGTGGGCCCCGATGAGGATCGAGCGCACGGCCGGATGGCGCAGCGGGAAACGCATCGCGGCCCCCGCCACCGGCACCCCGAACGCCGCGCAGGCGTCCAGGATCGGCCGGACCTCCGGCGGCGGATCGGCGGGCGGCCCGGCCAGCAGCCCCCGGTGGAACAGGCTGGCCGCCACCACCGGGATGCCGCGCTCGGCGCACAGCGGCAGAAGCTCATCGAAGGCGGTACGGCGCAGCAGCGTGCACTGGTTGGCGGCCAGCAGCACGTCGGGATCGGCGTTCCTGACGAAGTCGGCGAGCATCGCGGGCTGGTTCATGCCGACGCCGATCGCCTTCACCACCCCCTGCGCCCGCAGGTCGGCCAGGGTCGCGAACGCCTCGTCGAGTGCCTGGGGCCAGTGGCGGTCGGGGTCGTGGACGAGCAGGATGTCGACGTGGCCGGTGCCGAGCCGTTCCAGCGACTCCTCCAGGCTGCGCAGGACGCCGTCGCGGGAGAAGTCCCAGACGGCGTGCCGGTCGTCGGCCACGGCGAAGATCCCCGGCCCGCCGGGTCCCGGCCTGATCAGCCGGCCCACCTTGGTCGACAGCACGTACTCCGAGCGGGGCCGTTCGCGCAGCGCCGCACCGAGACGGCGCTCGGCCAGGCCGAGCCCGTAGTAGGGGGCGGTGTCGAAGTAGCGGATGCCCGACTCCCAGGCGGCGTCCACGACCTCGCGGGCCTGCCGGTCGCTGATGGGACGCAGGTAGTTGCCGAGCGGGCCGCCGCCCAGCCCCAGCTCGGGCAGGTGGGGCAGGGTCACGGGGCGGGTTCCAGGTGGAGCCAGGTGGTGACGACCTCGGTGACGGCCTCCAGGTGGTGGTCCTCGCCGGCCTCGACGATGAGCACGTCTCCGGCGGCGAAGCCGGACACCTCGCCGTCGAGGTGGATCCGGCCGGTGCCGGACAGGATGAGGAAGATCTCGGGATCGGGATGGGTGTGCGGGCCCCGGTTGTGGCTGATCTGACCGGGGGGCAGGGTGGAGACGCCGCCGGACTCGACCCGGTAGCCGGGTAACGAGATCCCGTCGCCGTGCTCGGCCAGCGTGCTCCTGCGCATCGTGGCTCCTTTCCGAAGGCTCAGAAGACCCGGAGTCTCTGAAGCCCCCGGAGTTTCTGGAGAAGAAGGGGTGCGTGCGCGCCCCTGGCACCGGGCGCGCACGCGGTCTGTGGCGACAGAACGCCGGTCGCTGAGACGACGTCAGTTGAGACGCCGTCAGCGGAGACGGCGTCAGGCGAGGACGCCGCTCTCCTTGGCCGCCCGCTCGATCGCGGTCAGTTCGTCGGCGGTGAAGCCGAGGCGGTCCACGGCGGCGGCGTTGGCCGCGAGCTGCTCGGGGCTGGAGGCGCCGACGAGCACCGAGGTGATCCGCTGGTCGCGCAGCGCCCAGGCGAGGGCGAGCTGCGCCACCGATTGCCCGCGATCAGCCGAAATTTCCGACAGTTGCCGTACGAAAGCCAGCACCTCCTCCGTCACCCGGTCAGCCGTCAGGAACCGCCCCTCGGCCGCCCGCGAGTCCGCCGGGATGCCCGCCAGATACCGGTCCGTCAGCAACCCCTGGGCCAGCGGCGAATACACCACGCAGCCCACGCCCTCCCGCTCCAGCACTCCCAGCAGTTCGTCCTCGATGTCGCGCCGCAGCAGCGAGTAAACAGGCTGGTGCACCAGCAGCGGCGTGCCCAGGGAGCGCAGCAGCCCGGCGATGGCCGCCGTGCGGTCCGGCGCGAAGTTCGACACACCCACGTACAGAGCCCGGCCGGTGCGGACCATGTGGTCCAGCGCCGCGGCCTGCTCCTCCAGCGGCGTGTCCTTGTCGTCGCGGTGCAGATAGTAGATGTCGACGTGGTCCAGGCCGAGGCGGCCGAGCGACTGGTCCAGGGTGGCCAGCAGGTGCTTGCGGGAGTTGCCCTTGCCGTAGGGGCCGTCCCACATGGGGTTGCCGCCCTTGGTGGTGACCACGATCTCGTCCCGCATGCCGCGCAGGTCGAGCCGGAAGATCGAGCCGAACGTGCGCTCGGCGGCGCCGAGCGGCGGGCCGTACCGGTCGGCGAGGTCGAAATGGGTGATGCCGAGGTCGAGGGCCGCGCGCACGATCGCGCGCTGACTCTCCGGCGTACGGCCGTCGCCGAAGTTGTGCCAGAGCCCGAGGGAGACAGCGGGCAGCAGCAGCCCGCTGCGCCCGCACCGTCGATAGTCCACGTACTACCTTCCTGCGATTCCGGTCAGAGTGACGCCCCTGATGAAGGTCTTCTGGGCGATGAAGAAGATGATCACAATGGGCATCATGGCGATCAAGGCCACGGCCATCATCTGGTTGTACTGCGTGGCGAACTGGTCGGTGAACAGCCCGAGCCCCATGGGCAGCGTGAACTTCTCGGTCGTCCTGATGTAGATGACCGATTCCAGGTACTGGTTCCAGTTGCCCACGAAGGAGAACAGGCAGATGGCGGCCAGCGCCGGCTTCGACAGCGGCAGCATGACCCGCCACAGGATCCGCAGTTCGGAGGCGCCGTCGATGCGGGCGGCGTCGATGAGCTCCTGCGGGATCGTGGTGAAGAACTGCCGCAGCAGGAAGATGTAGAGCGCCACCCCGAAGAACTCCGGCACGATCAGCGGCAGGTACGTGTCCACCCAGCCGATCTTGGAGAACAGGATGAACTTCGGCACCAGCGTGATCTCCCGCGGGATCATCATGGTGGCCAGCAGCGCGCCGAACATCAGCGTGGCCGCCCGCGCCCGCATCCGCGCGAACGCGTAGGCGGGCAGGACGCACGAGATCAGGTTGCCCAGCATGGACAGCGCGGTGATCAGCACGGTGTTGAGCATGAACCGCGTGTAGTCCAGCGACCCGAACCAGCCGCGCGAGTAGTTCTCCCAGTGGAAGGAGTCGGGCAGCCACTGCGGCGGGAAGGCGAGGTTCTCCGCGTCGGACTTCAGCGACGTCGTGATCATCCACAGGAACGGCAGCACGAACACGACGGTGCTCGCGATGAGCAGCACGTACGCGCCCGCCCGCTGCGCCCGCCGGATCCGCTCGGTCTGCGCCGGGGTGAGGGTCCTCGGCTCCGCTCTCTTCAGCAGCATCGGGACCTCACTTGAACTCGTAGTGCACCCAGCGCCTGGCCAGGGCGAACTGGATGGCGGTGACAGCGATGATGATGGCGAACATGGCCCACGAGAGCGCCGCGGCGTACCCCATGTCGAAGTAGACGAAGGCGTGCCGGTAGATGTAGAGGCCGAGCACCATCGTGGCGTTGCCGGGCCCGCCCTCGGTCATGGCCAGGATGAGCACGTAGCCCTGCAGGGCGCCGATGAAGCCGGTGACCACGTTGAAGAAGATGACCGGCGACATCATCGGCACGGTGACGCTCCAGAAGCGCCGCCACCAGCCGGCGCCGTCGATCTCGGCCGCCTCGTAGAGCGACTTCGGGATGCCCTGGAGCCCGGCGAGGTAGATGACGATGGTGTTGCCGGCACCCCACACGGCCATGAGCACCAGCGCCGGGATGGCCCACTCCTGGGAGGCGAGCCAGCCGGGCCCGGTGATGCCGACCGTGGCCAGGACCTTGTTGATCAGGCCGTAGTCGGGGTGCAGGATGTTCAGCCACAGCAGCGCCGTCGCCAGCCCGGAGACCACCGACGGCATGTACATGACGGTGCGGAACAGGCCCTGGAAGCGCAGCGGCTGGTTGAGCAGCAGCGCCATCACGAACGTGAACGTGACGCCGAGCGCGACGTAGCCGACCCCGTACTGGACGGTGTTCTCGATCGACTCCCAGAACTCGGGGTCGCCGAACATGCGCTCGTAGTTGGCCAGGCCCACCCACTGAGGCGCCTTCAGCAGGTTCCACTCCATGAAGCTGATGACGATGGCCGCGATGATCGGGCCGGCCGTGAACAGGATGAACCCCAGCAGCCACGGCGAGACGAACAGGTGGAAGCGCCGCGCCTCGCGCTGGGCGAGCGTGGCCATCACGCGATCTTGTTCTCGGCGAGCAGCGGGCCGACCTTGGCGGCGATCTCGTCCAGGGCCGCCTTGACGTCGATCTTGCCGAGCATCGCGCGTTCCCAGATGGGCTTGGCCGTGTCGACCGCCTTCTTGGTGGCCGGCAGGCGCAGCACGCCGTCACTGGTGGCGTAGTCGGCGAGGATCTCCTTGACCAGTTCGGCCGTCTCCGCCGGGATGCCGAGCGCCTCGGCGTTGGGCAGCCACGCCGACTGGCGCGCCGGGGCGCTGATACGGCGGAACTGGTAGCCGGATGACGACAGGTACTCGTAGATGTAGAGCCACGCCGCCTCCTTCTGCTGGGAGGCCTCGGTGATGACCAGGGCGCTGCCGACGGCGGGGGAGAAGCGGCCCTGCGGGCCCTTCGGCACGTGCGTGGCGCCCCACTTGAACGCCTTCTGCTTGGCCAGTTCCGTCATGATCCAGGCGCCGTTGATGTGCATGGCGGCGTGGCCGGACTTCCACGGGTCGACCTTCTCCAGCAGGAGCTCCTCGGCCAGGCTCGGCGTGACACCGTCCTTGAGCAGCAGGTCGAGCCACATGCCGAGGGTCTTGACCGCCTCGGGGGAGTTGATCTGGACCTGGGTCTCGTCGGGGGAGAGGAACCGCCCGCCGTACGGCATGAGGAAGACGGTGGACAGGTCGGGGGCGGGCTTCGGGGTCGGCGAGAAGCCGAAGATCTTCGTGGCGCCGGAGCCGCTCTTGAGCTTCTTGGCGGTCTCGATCATCTTCTCGAAGGTCCAGGTCTCGTCCGGGTACTTCAGTCCGGCCTTGTCGAAGATGTCCTTGTTGAAGAACAGCAGCTTGGGGGCCATGTCGGTGGGCAGGCCGTAGAGCTTGCCGCCGCGCTCGAAGTAGGCGAGCCCGGCCTTGGGCAGGTCGTCCCTGGCGAAGTCGGGGGACCTGGCGATGAAGTCCTCCAGCGGGGCGACGATGTTGTTGGAGATGAAGTTCTGGGTCCAGGAGTAGTGGTTGTACATGACGTCGGGCAGGGAGCCGCCCGCGGCCTGGGCCATGTACTTGGTGAGGAAGCCGTCGAAGGTCGAGGTCTCGCGCTTGATCTCGATGTTCGGGTGGCGCTTCTTGAAGAAGTAGTCGAACTGCATGTTGCGCACCTCGGCGATCACGTCCGAGGTGGAGGCGATGGTGATCGTCACCTTGGCCGCGGGGTCGGCCACGTCCGACTTGGGCCACTGCAGCGAGTTGTAGAGCTTCTCGGCCTCCTCGAACGGCCAGGTGTCGTTGCCGGGCCGGTTGGGGTCGATGGTCTGGATGCCCGTCTTGACCGGCGCGGCGGCCTGCTTCTGCTGGCGGGTGTCGCCCCCGCAGGCGGCGATGACGGGCATGGACGCGGCGGCTACGGCGAGGGCCAGCATCCGGCGGCGGTTCATGTCCATGGATGACCTCTTTCAGAGGAAGATCTCGATGGCCGGCACCGCCACGTCGGGACGCCGCACCGGCGGTTGGGGGATGAAAGGTGCCGGGCGCACACAGGCCTCACGGTCAGTCTCGCCGTAAAGGTCCGATGACTCAGGGGCATGGCCGTACCGTAGACCTGGTAATTAACTTCGTCAAGAATTGAATTGCAATCGCTTGCAACCTAGGCTCGGGCGCACTGTGAGCTAGCCATGGAGGCTTCCGTGCCCAAATGGACCTGTGCTGCCGACGATCTGGAAGCAGTGATCGAGCTCTCGCCTGACGGCGAGCTTTCATGGGAGGTGCGGCACGCCGGCCGGGTGGTCGTCAGCCCTTCCCGGCTGGGCCTGAAGGCGGCCCACGCCGACCTCACCCGTGGCCTGGCGTTCGAGGGGATCACCAGCCGGGCCGTCGACGAGACCTACGAGACCGTGACCGGCAAAAGCCGCGCGCACCGCTACACCGCCACCGAATGGACCCTCGCCTTCAGCCAGGGTTTGGAGCTCCAGGTGCGGGTGGGGTCGGGCGGGGTGGCGTACCGGTATCGGGTCAGCTGGACCGGCCCCGTCACGATTTGCGATGAAATTTCGGAGTATGTGGTGCCGGCGGCGGCCCGCGCCATCCTCCTGCCTTACGAGAACGGCCGCTGCGACTACGAGGAGATCCACCACCACACCACCGTCGAGCGGGCCGAGCCGATCCTGTACGGCTACCCGTCGCTGTTCCAGATCGGCGAGAGCTGGATGCTGGTCACCGAGTCGAACCTGGACAGCGGCTACGCCGGCACCCGCCTCGCCTTCGACGGCGCCGCCTTCCGTCTCGACCTGCCCGACCCGTACGTCACCGCGGCCTCTCCGCTGGTCACGCCCTGGCGCACGGCGATCGTCGGCGACCTCGCCGCCATCGTGGCCAGCGACCTGGTGACCAGCCTGGCGGAGCCGTCCCGGGTGGCCGACGCCTCCTGGGTCAAGCCGGGCGCCGCCGCCTGGTCCTGGTGGTCGGACGGCCCCTCGACCCGCGACCTGGAGGCCCAGAAGGTCTGGGTGGACTTCGCCGCCGGGATGGGCTGGCCGTACGTGCTGGCCGACGCCGGATGGAACAAGGAGTGGATGCCCGAGCTCATCGCCTACGCCCGCGAGCGCGGCGTCGGCATCTGGCTCTGGTCGCACTGGCAGCACGTCGACACCCCGCTGGAGCACCGCGAGAAGCTCACCCTCTGGAAGGAGTGGGGCGCGGTCGGCGTGAAGATCGACTTCACCGAGTCCGACGGCCAGGACCGCATGCGCTGGTTCGACTCCATCCTGGAGGCCACCGCGCGGCTGGAGCTCATGGTCGTCTTCCACGGCGGCACGATCCCGCGCGGCACCGAGCGCACCTGGCCGCACTTCATGACCGCCGAGGCGGTCAAGGGCGCCGAGTGGATCAAGCCGAAACCCGGCAAGGAACCGCTCTACCCGCCCGCGCACTACCTGTCGCTGGCCTGCACCCGCAACGTGCAGGGCCCGATGGACTTCACCCCCGTCACCTTCACCGCCGTGCGCAGCATCTCGGCCGGGTTCGAGCTCGCGCTCGCCGTCCTGTTCGAGTCCGGCGTGCAGCACTTCGCCGACAGCATCGAGGCGTACGGCGCGCGTCCCGAAGCCCGGCGCCTGCTCTCCCGGGTCCCGATCGCCTGGGACGAGACCCGCCTGCTGTCCGGCGACCCGGCCGACCACCTCGTTCTGGCCCGTCGCGACGGCGAGGTCTGGTACGTGGCCTGCGGCACCGCGGGCGAACCCCGCGTGATCACGGTCGCGCTCGACTTCCTCGATGAAGGGGAGTGGACGGCGGAGATCTACCAGGACGCCCCAGACGACGGCGTCGCGGCCGAGGAGGCCGAGGTCGCCCCGGGCGCCAAGCTCGACATCCCCGTGGCCGCCAACGGCGGTTTCACCTTACGGCTGGCCCGGCGCCAGCCGTAATGACCGGAAAGAGGACCCGTGCATCCCACCCGGATCGGCGCCGCCACGGCGGCGACCGCCCTCGCCCTCGGTGTCTTCACCAACGCGCAGGCCGAGCCCCTGCACGACAGGGGCGGCACGCTCGTCGCGCAGACCACCGCCACCCACGCCCGCGTCCACAGCGACCGCCGCCCGATGGGCGCGGGCCTGTACGACCGGAAGGCGGACCGGACCTACGTCTCCTGGATGGGCAAGGACTCCGACGCCTACTTCCAGGACTACGACCACAAGGGCGGCCGCTGGAGCACGCCGGTCAAGATCGGCTCCTCCTTCAAGGACAAGCACAACTACCCGGTCATGGTCCAGGCCGACGACGGCAAGCTGCTGGTCTTCCACGGCGCGCACAACTCGCCGCTGCGCCTGGCCACGCGGGCGGCCGACGGCACGTGGAGCGATCGCAGCCTCGGTGACGTCGCGCCCTACTACGCCTCCTACCCGATGGCGCTGAAGGCCCGCAACGGCGACGTCTACGTCTTCTTCCGCGACACGCTCAAGGAGGACGACAAGACGGCCTTCGTCGACGACCGGCCGATGCAGTACCTCATGTCCACCGACGACGGCGTGACCTGGAAGAGCTCGGGCGAGCTGACCGGCCACCCGTACGTCCTCGGCTCCGAGCGCGAGGACAACATGGACGAGGTCTACGTCGCCGAGATGACCGAGTACGGCGGCCGCTTCCACATGCTCTGGACCATGGCGGGCGGCGGCAAGCCGGACGTCCACGGCCACGGCACCCAGATCCACGACGTGTTCTACGCCGTCTTCGACCCGGCCACCCGGCACTTCTCCACGGTCGCCGGCGAGGACCTCGGCACCCAGCTCGACCAGGCCGAGATGCTGGACAAGGCGATCGTCTGGCGCAGCAACAGGGAACTGCTGCACGGCACCGGCTTCACCCACTCGGTCCAGGTCATGGCCGACGGCAGGCCGGTGATCGTCTTCTACGACAACCAGACCGGCGGCCAGCGCGCCTGGCTGACCGCGGGCCGCTGGAACGGCCGCTCGTGGGACTTCACCCGCCTCACCGAGGAGTACGGCCTGCTCGACAGCGAGAAGACCGGCCCCCACACGCTCCGGGTCTACACCACCAGGGGCAGTGAATCGGGCATCACCGCCTTCACCCTCGACCGCGGCCGGAACTGGCGGCAGGGGCAGTACATCTGGACCGACACCAAGCTGCAGAAGGGCAACGTGATCGAGGGCGGCAAGGACCCGGTCCGCATGCTCGCCGAGACCAACACCGGCACTCAGGACCAGACCGTGCAGACCGGCAACGTCTACGCCGTGGGAGAGATTCGATGATCAGGCAGATCGCTGCGGCGCTCGTACTGGTGGCCGCCTTCACACCGTCCGCAGCAGCGCAGGCCGCGGGCGACCGCTGGGACCTGCGCTGGAACCCCAGCCCGTCGCGCGACGGCGTCGACGCCTTCGAGGCGCTGGAGGACGACCGGCGCGGCTCGCACGCCGACGGCATGCCGCACGTCTACACCGACAGGAACGCCTGGCGCTTCGACATGCACAACGTGGACCGCGACGGCTCCGACCGCCAGCGCAACGAGGTACGCGGCATGCGCGACGGCCGGGGCCGCGCCCTGGAGATGCGCAAGGACGAGACCTGGCGGATCAGCTGGCAGATGTACATCCCCGACACCCTGGACGCCACCTCCAGCTTCAGCCACATCTGGCAGCTCAAGACCTCCGACATCGGCACCCCGGTCGCCCAGCTCTCCCTGCCGATCAAGAGCGGCGTGCAGAAGATCGAGGCCCGCTACTGGACGCTGGCCGACAACGCCACGCACGGCTTCGCCTCCTACGACCTGGAGGCGATCCAGAACAAGTGGGTCACCACCACGATCGAGATCAAGTCCAGCGACAAGGGCTACATGCGCTGGGTGCTGAAGGACGGCCACCGCACGCTGGTGGACCAGCGGATCGACGACATCGACTTCTACTGGACCGAAGAGCAGTACAACCGTCCGAAGTGGGGCATCTACCGCAGCATCCGCAGCACCGGGCTCCAGGACACGCACATGCTGGTCAGGGATCTCAAGGCGTGGACACTGGGGCCGGTCAACCCGCCGGTCCGGCTGCCGGCGCCCGACCCGGCCGCGTACGAGGCCGAGCGCAAGGGCACGCTCTTCGAGGGCGCGGCCGAACCCGTCTACTGCCGGATCTGCTCCGGCGGGCTCAAGACCATCCTCATCGGCGGCAACACCTACGACTACACCACGGTCAAGGGCATCCTCTCCGAGACCACCGCGACCAAGGAGATGACCGTCCACGCCGTCGTCAACGGCACCCAGTCCTTCCGCATCAGCGTCAACGGCGCAGACTCGGTCGAGGTGCCCATGACCGGCACCCCCGACACGATCACCACGACGACCGTCCAGGTGCCGCTCATCGCGGGCGTCAACAACATCCGCTTCTTCAACCTCACCGCCAGGACGCCCGAGCTCGACAAGATCGTCATCAGGTAGGAGCGGAGCATGGATCTCACCAGACGCGGGTTACTGGCCGCCGGCGGCGCGCTGGCGTTCACCGCCGCCGCGGGCGCGGCGCCCGCGCGGGCGGGCACCCTCTGGCAGTCTGACCTCGTGCGTTACGACCGCCGCGGCCGCCTCGTCTACACCGCCGACGCCGAGGGCAACCGCGTACCGGACTTCAGCCACGCGGGCTACCGGGGCGGCGAGCGGCCCATCCCGCACGTGCGCGTGGTCAAGGTGATCAGGCCCGTCGAGGGCGACAACACCGCGCACGTCCAGGCCGCGCTGGACGAGGTGGCTGCGCTGCCCCGGCAGCGCCGCGGCGCGCTGCTGCTGTCACCCGGCCTCTATCCGGTCGCGGGCACCCTGTACGTGCGCGCCGACGGCCTCGTGCTGCGCGGCGCGGGCGACGGGGCCGACCCGGCGGCGAACACGATCATCAAGGCCACCGGCAACACGCCCAAGGACCGCAACGTCATCGTGGTCGGCGGCGTCTCGGGCGGCGGCTGGCGCGGTGAGGTTCCGGGCACGCGTACCGACATCATGAGCGACTTCGTGCAGGTGGGCGCGCGCCAGTTCCAGGTCGCCGATCCGGGCGCGCTGCGGGCCGGGCACAACGTCGTCATCACCCATCCCTGCACCGAGGAGTGGCTGAAGGCGATCGACCACGGCGGGCACGACGTCGGCCCGCCGTGGAAGGTGGGGGAGCACCCCCTCTCCTTCAACCGCTACATCACCGACGTCTCCGGGAACGTCGTGACGGTCGACGTGCCGCTCTACAACCACCTCAACCGCGCCCACAGCACGTCCTTCCTCTACACCTGGGACCGGGCCGGGCTGGTCACCGAGGTCGGCGTGGAGCGCCTGCGCGTCGACATCGAGTACACGGGCGACCCCGAGCAGGACGAGAACCACGCCTACAACGCGATCTACCTGCTGCGCTGCGAGGACGCGTGGGTACGCGACTGCACCGCCCTGCACTTCACCCAGGCCGGCTTCGCCACCCAGGAGACCACCCGCGCCACCATCCAGAACTGCCGCGCCGTCGACCCGGTCAGCATCGTCACCGGCAGCCGCCGCTACAACTTCAACACCTACACCTACTCGCAGCAGATCCTGTTCAAGGACTGCTACGCCTACAAGGCCAGGCACGCCTTCGTCTCCAACGGCCACAGCACGGTCTCCGGCATCGTGTTCCTGCGCGGCGTCGCGGAACACGCGCTCAACTCCAGCGAGGGCCACCGCCGCTGGTCGCAGGGCCTGCTCTTCGACGGCCACCGCGACCTCGACCCGCACTACGACTACACGCTCGGCCTGTACAACCGCGGCCGCTACGGCACCTCGCACGGCTGGTCGGCGGCCCACTCCGTCGCCTGGAACTGCGACGTGTCCACCAGCAAGCTGATCGTCCAGAAGCCGCCCACGGCCCAGAACTACGCGATCGGCTGCCGCGGGACGATCACCGGCGACGGCCCGTTCGCCCAGCCCGCAGGCCACATCGAGGGCGCCAACCGGCCCGGCCTGCTGCCGCCCTCGCTCTACCAGGCACAGTTCTTCGACCGCCACCGATGAGTTCCGGCTTCCTCCGGGGTCTGTACAGGAAAGCGATCCACGACCTCGGAGGAAGACATGACCAGCCCCGTCCTGGACAGCATGCTGTTGGCCAGCACCGACCCGGTCCGGCTGAGCGAATGGTACGCGGCGGCGCTGGAGCCGGCCGAGACGGCCGACCTCGGCGACTACCGCTACCTGCGCTTCGGCACGTTCGGCGTGCTCTTCGACCGGCGTGCCGACGTGAGCGGCAAGAACCCCGAACCCGCCAGGATGATTCTCAACTTCCAGGTGGACGACGCGAGGGAGGTCACCGCCCGCATGGAAGGGCTCGGGGTGACCTGGCTGGCCCCGCTGGAGGACCGCGACGGCAGCCTGTTCGCCACCGCGATCGACCCCGACGGCAACTACGTCCAGGTCATCCAGCTCAGCCCCGAGCACCGCGCGGAAATGGGGGCGAAGTGATGTTCGGCCAGACCAAGGCGTTCAGCGGGTTCTCCGTCGACGACGTGCCCAAGGCCAAGGCGTTCTACGAGGGCGTGCTCGGCCTGCGGGTGTCGGAGGAGAACGGGATGCTCACCCTGCACATCGCCGGTGAGCGCGACATCCTCGTCTACCCCAAGGGCGAGGCCCACGAGCCCGCCGGCTACACCATTCTCAACTTCCCGGTCGACGACGTCGACAAGGCCGTCGGGCAGCTCGCCGGGCGCGGCGTGGAGTTCGCCCGCTACCCGGGCTTCGAGCAGGAGGCCAACGGTGTTATGCGGGCCGGCGGGCCGCCGATCGCGTGGTTCACCGACCCGGCCGGCAACGTGCTGTCGGTCATCCAGATCTGACCAGCTCGAGCAGGCCGCCGGTGGGCACCGTGATCTGGTGCGTGCCGGCGGCCTCGAACGCGTGCGCGCCCCGGCCCACGACCTCGCCGCGGCAGTCGTAGACGGTGGCGCGGGCCGTACCGGCGAGGGCGGAGGTGAGCAGGACGGCGGGGTCGTCGTCGGCGTTGGCCAGCCACAGCGTGCCCGACGAGGGCACCGCGACCGGCACCGGCGCGTAGCGCGCGGCGATCACCACGCCGTCTCCCCGCGCGGTGACCAGCGGATACTGCAGGTCGGGCCGTGACGGCCGCAGCTCCCCGCGCTGCAGCACCTCGGCGTGCTCCTTCACGAACCCCAGCCAGAAGCGCAGCGCCGCCGTCTGCGCCGCGCTCTGCGCGGTGAGGTCCACGGAGATCTGCGGCACCGCGAACAACACGTTGATCAGCTGCACGGCGACGCGCTCGGCGCTCTCCGACGGGTGCCACATCATCATGTCCGCGTGTACGGCCAGCGGCCCCGCGACCAGGCGCAGGTCGATCGTGCGCTGGCGGTTGTGCAGCGCGCTGAGCGGGCAGTCGGAGGCGCGCACCATCGCGGCCCGCCCCCAGAGCCCCGGGCTGATGTACGGCTGCCGCAGTTCGATCGGCGCGTCCGCGGGCAGGCGCGCGGCCAGCTCGGCCAGCAGGAGGCGCACGCCCTCGTTGACTGTCGCGCAGTCGGCCTCGGGGCCGGGCTCCGGCGGGTCCTCGACGGCGAACTGGTCGATGAAGTCGATCTTGAGCCCGTCCACGCCCCAGTCCTCGACGGCGCGGGCGAGGTTGTCGGTGAGCAGGTCGCGGATGTGGGGGTAGCGGGGGTCGACGACGACGGCGTTCATGTGGGGCTTGTAGGTGAGGCTGTAGTCCTGGACCTGGTCCCAGAGCGGGGTGTGGCGGCCGACGAAGGGGAGGGCGTACCAGAGCAGGTAGGCGAGGCCGTGGGCGCGGACCTTGGCCACGTGTCCGGAAATGTCGGGGAACGCGGTGGGGGAGGGCAGCCACTCGCCCACGTAGCCGTAGCCGCGGCCCCGGTCGTCGCTGTGCCAGCCGTCGTCCACGATGATCGCCTCGCAGCCCAGCTCGGCGGCGGCGGCCGCCTGGCGTTCCACGCTTTCCGCGCTCACGTGCTGCTGCATGGCGTACCAGGTGGAGTAGGCGGGCATCCGCGCGGCGCGCGGCGCCTCCCGCGCGCCGCGCCCGGCCGACCACCAAGTCGTGACGCCGACCAGCGTGTCGGCGAAGTGCCGGCCGCTGAGGTCGAGCCGCAGCACGAGGCCGGCCCCCGGGGCGGCCCTGTGCTCGGCCCAGAAGCCGAAGTCACCCGTCTCCTCGACCACGCCGGTGCGGATCAGCACCGGCCGCACGACCTCGGCCACCGCGTACGTGCACACCGACACGTCGCCCGCGCCGATCAGCGCGCCCACCGGCGCGCCCTTCTCCAGCGAGGTCCGGCGCGGGCGGCGCCAGAACGGCGGCAGGCCCCGGTGCTCGCCGCTGTCGGGCACCCAGAAGGCGGTCACGTCCACGCACGGCACCCGCCACGCCACGCGCACTGTCGCCGGCGCGCCCGGCGTCACCCGCACCTCCACCACGCCGTCGCCGGTGTGGACGACCTCCCACGCCAGCTCGACGGGCGCGTCGGCGGCGGCCGCCGCCACCGCGCTCGCCTGGGCCACCAGGTCGCCGATGCCCACGGGGATCTCCACCACGCCCGAGGTCGCGGCGGTGTCGTGGGGCTGCCAGATGGTCGCGGTCACTCATCTCTCCTGGAGGGTGAAGAGGGTCTGGATGGCCACCGCGGCGGCGCCGCGGGCCCACTGCTCGAACGGCGATGGCCGCAGGATCAGGCGGCAGTCGGCGGCCGCGCCGAAGGCCTGCTGGGTGAAGGCGGCGCGGAGCTGGTCCTCGAACAGCTCGTAGGCCGCCAGCCCCGGCATGTCGCCGCTGACGATGATGCGTTCGGGGCCGATGAGGTTGGCCATGGCCGCCATCGCCCGCCCGATCGCCTCGCCGGCGCGGGCGAAGACCGCCATGGCGGCCGGCGAGCCCGAGCGGGCCGCGGCCATGGCGCCGTCGAGTGTCAGCGTCTCGTCGCCCAGCGCCGCGCGGGCCGCCGCGACGACGGCCGGGGTGCCCGCGATGGCCTCCACGCAGCCGTGGCCGCCGCAGTGGCAGGGCGGGCTGTCGCCGCCGACGGGCACGTGACCGATCTCGCCGGCCACGCCGCGCGCCCCGGCCACCAGGCGATCGTCCACCACGACCGCGCAGCCGATGCCGAGCCCGACCGTGACCAGCGCGAACGACGAGGCGCCCACGCCCTCGCCGAACCAGTGCTCGGCCACGGTGAGCGCCTTGACGTCGTTCTCCACGGTGACGGTCAGGCCGGTCGCGGCCCTGGCCAGCTCGCCGAGCGGCACCTCGTGCCAGCGCAGGAAGGGGGAGTAGCGCACCAGCCCGGTGCTCTTGTCGACGTCGCCGGAGATGGCCAGGCCGAGGGAGTGGCAGCGCTCGCGGTAGCCGGGCGCGCGGCCGAGCAGCTCGTCGGCGAGCGCCTTCAGCTCCGCCACCACGTGCTCGGGGGTGCGCGCGCTCAGCGACCGGTGGGCCTCCTCGACGACCTGGGCGCGCAGGTCGGTGACGACGCCGATGAGGTCGTCGTCGGTGATCTTCACGCCGACGAAGAACTCCCGGTCGGGGTGGATGGCCAGCGGGCTGGCCGGGCGACCGGCGCCGGGGCCGGTACGCTCGGTGGCCGCCATCTCGAAGAGGTATCCCGCGTCGATGAACGGCCTGGCCGCCTTGGTGACGGCCGCCGACGACAGGCCGGTGCGCCTGGCGATCTCCACCCGGGAGACCGGACCCTGCGTCAGGACCATGGTGAAGACGGTGGCGGAGGCCGGGCTCGTGATCGTGGCCGCCCGCCCGCGCGAGGGATCCAGCATGGCCGCATAGTAGCAGTAATTAACTTCGTCAAGAATTGAATTCGTGTTAGGCCGTGCCTAGGCTCCAGCTCATGAGCCTCATCGCTTTCGATCCCTCGCGACGCCGCTGGTCGCTCACCACTCCACGCACCAGCTACGTCATCGGGCTCACCGACGACGACGTGCCCGCCTGCCTGCACTGGGGGCCGAGGCTCACACCTGAGCAGGCCGCCGCGCTGCCGGGCGCCGTGCCGTTCAGGGCCAGCAGTTTCGACGAGTCCGGCGTGGCCGAGGAGCTCCTCACCGAGGCCGGCGCCCGCTTCGGCGCCGCCTCCCTGCAGATCCGCTTCGCCAACGGCGACACCGGCGTGGAATGGCAGCACACCGGGCACGAGATCGAGGACGGCCACCTGACGATCCTGATGCGCGACCGCGCCCACCCGCTGGAGGTGGCGCTGCACTACCGCGTGCGCGCGGACAGCGACGTCGTCGAGCGCTGGACGGAGATCCGCTCAGAGGAGCCCGTCACGCTGCTGCGCTGCGACTCGGCCGCCTGGAACCTGCCCCCGCTGCCCGGCTACCGGCTCAGCCACGCCAGCGGCGGATGGGCCGCCGAGAACTCCGTGCGCCGCGTGGAACTGCCCGTCGGCGAGACCGTCCTGACCAGCCGGCGCGGCATCACCAGCCACCAGGCCAACCCCTGGGTCATGGTCGACTCCGGCGAGGCGGGCGAGGAGCACGGCGAGGTCTGGAGCGCCGCCCTGGCCTGGAGCGGAAGCTGGCGCCTCACGCTCGGCCGCACCCCTTCCGGGCGCACCGGCTGGACCGGCGGGTTCGGCCACGAAGGGGTGTCCTGGCAGGGGACTGAGTGGAGCACGCCGGTCTTCGCCGGGCTCTACTCCGACGGCGGGTTCGGGGGCGCCAGCCGTACGTGGCATCGCTATGTCAACGAGCACGTCCGGCCGGCCGCCGGCGAGCTGCGGCCGCTGCTCTACAACTCGTGGGAGGCCGTCGGCTTCGACGTCGGCGAGGAGAGCCAGAAGCGCATGGCGGCGCTGGCCGCGCGGGTCGGGGCGGAGGTGTTCGTCATGGACGACGCCTGGTTCGGCGGGCGTACCAGCGACCGGGCCGGGCTCGGCGACTGGTGGCCCAACCCCGTGCGATTCCCGGACGGGCTGACGCCGCTCATCGAGGAGGTGCACCGGCTCGGCATGAAGTTCGGGCTGTGGGTGGAGCCCGAGATGGTCAACCCCGACAGCGACCTCTACCGCGAGCACCCCGACTGGGTCGTGCACATGCCGGGACGGCCGCGCACCGAGCTGCGCCACCAGCTGCTGCTCGACTTCTCCCGCCCCGAGGTGGCCGACTGGGCGCACAAGTGGCTGCACCGGCTGGTCAGCGAGCACGCCATCGACTTCCTCAAGTGGGACTGCAACCGCACCTTCACCCAGGCCGACCCGGGCGACCTGCTGGTCGGGCACGTGCGGGCCGTCTACTCCATCCTCGACCGGCTGCGCGCCGACCACCCGCACCTGCGCGTGGAGGCCTGCTCGGGCGGCGGCGGGCGGACCGACCTCGGCATGATGGCCCGCACCGACCAGGTCTGGACCTCCGACAACACCGACGCCGCCGACCGCCTGTCCATCCAGCACGGCTTCACCCAGATCTACCCGGCCGGCGCCATGGCCGCCTGGGTCACCGACAGTCCCAACCCGATCACCGGCCGGCGCGTCCCGCTCGCCTTCCGCTTCCACGTGGCCATGGCCGGCGTGCTCGGCCTCGGCGGCGACCTGCCGAACTGGAGCGAGCGGGAGCTCGACGAAGCCGCCGGGCTGGTCGCCCTCTACAAGGACATCCGCCCCGTCGTCCAGTACGGCGAGCTGCACCGGCTGCGCGAGGCCGTGCAGTACACGCTGGGCGAGCGGGTCGTCGTGCTCGCCTTCAGGCGCCGCGCCGCGTTCGGCGCGCCCGGCGTGCCCCTGCGCCTGTCCGGACTCGACCCCGACGCCCGCTACCGCGACGAGGACACCGGCGCCGTCCACCACGGCGTGCTGCTGACCTCCCGCGGCCTGCTGCCCCCCTTCCCCAACGACGACTACGCCAGCGCCCTCATCCGCCTGCGCAAGGAGCAGCCTTGACCCGCCGCTACGCCATCGTCGGACTCGGACACCGCGCCGGGATGTACGTCAACGCCCTGAGAGGTGACTGGAGCCACGCCGGGGAGCTGGTCGCCTTCTGCGACACCAACGCCTCCCGCATGGCCTCCTACGGCGCCGATGTGCCCGCCTACCAGGACTTCGGCCAGATGCTCGACGCGGCGCGCCCCGACGTCGTCATCGTCACCAGCCCCGACCGCACCCACCACGTCTACGCCGTCTCCGCCCTGGAGCGCGGCTGCGCCGTCATCGTCGAGAAGCCCCTCGCCACCACGGCCGAAGGCTGCCGGGCCATCGCCAAGGCCGCCGGCGACGTGACGATCACCTTCAACTACCGCTACTCGCCGCGCAACTCAGCGGTGAAGCGCCTGGTCGCCGAGGGCGCCATCGGCGAGGTCACCTCCGTGCACTTCGAATGGCTGCTCGACACCATGCACGGCGCCGACTACTTCCGCCGCTGGCACCGCGACAAGGCCAACTCCGGCGGCCTGCTCGTGCACAAGTCCGGCCACCACTTCGACCTGGTCAACTGGTGGCTGGCCGCCGCCCCCCAGACCGTCTACGCCGAAGGCGACCTGCGCTTCTACGGCCACGCCAACGCCCCGGGCCCGCGCCCGCCCCGCAGCCGGGACTCCGGCCTCATCGGCGCCGACCGCTTCTCCATCGACCTGGCCGCCGACCCCCGGCTCGACACCCTCTACCTCCAGGCCGAGCACGAGGACGGCTACCACCGCGACCAGGACGTCTTCGCCCCCGGCGTGAACATCGAGGACAACATGGCGGTGCTGGTCCGCTACGACTCCCGCGCGCTGCTGACCTACTCGCTGCACGCGCACGCGCCCTGGGAGGGCTACCGGGTCGCGCTCAACGGCACCCTCGGCCGGATCGAGCTCGACGTCGTCGAACGCGAGTGGGCCGACCCCGACTCCGCCGCCAAGCTCGGCAAGGGCGCCAGACGGCTCACCGAGGGGCGGGTACGCGGCGAGCGCCTCGTCCTGCAGCGCCACTGGGAACCCGCCGAGGAGATCGAGATCCCGACCGGCTCCGGCGGGCACGGCGGCGGCGACCGGCTCCTGCTCGACGACCTGTTCGGCACGCCGGCCCCCGACCCGCTGGGCCGCCGCGCCGACTACACCGACGGCATCCGCGCCGCCGGGATCGGCATCGCGGCCAACACGTCCATCGAGACGGGCCTGCCGGTGCGGGTCTGAGGCATGGACCGCGTCACGCTGACGCCCGCGGCCACCGCCGTGTTCGCCACCGTTCTCACCCGCGGGCCCATCTCCAGGACCGAGGTGTCCCGGGTGACGGGGCTGTCGACGGCCGCCGTCACCAAGGTGGTCAGGCCCATCCTGGCCGCCGGGTACCTGGACGAACTGCCCGTCGGGCGGGCCTCGGCCGGGTCGGGGCGGCCGGCGGCGCCGCTGGCCGTACGGGCTGATCGGGAGTTCTTCGCCGGGGTGTGGCTGCGGGCGGGGGAACTGGTCGTGGTGCTGGCGGACCTGCGGGCGGGGGTGCGTGCGGCGCACCGGATCCCGCTGCCCGGCACGTCCGTCGCCGCCGTGGTCGCCGCCGTCGCCCGTGCCGTCGCCGTCCTGGGCGCGCCCGGCGCCCTGGTGCGGCGGGTGGGGGTGGCGGTGCCGGGGGAGGTGGACCGGGGTTCCGGCATCGTGCGGCGCGGGCCGTACCCGGGCTGGCGGGACGTGCCGCTTGCGGCGCTCGTGCGCGAGGCGACCGGCCTGCCGGCCACCGTCGAGAACGACGTCAGGGCGCTGACCGTCGCCGAGCAGTGGTTCGGGGAGGGCGCGGGCACCCGCTCGTTCGCGCTGGTGACGGTGGGCGAGGGGGTCGGCTGCGGGCTCGTGGTCAACGGCGCGCTGGTCGAGGGAGGGTACGGCGTGGCCGGCGAGATCGGCCACGTCCCGGTGGACGACACCGGCCCGCGTTGCCACTGCGGCGGCCGGGGCTGCGTCGAGGCGATCGCCGCCGAGCCCGCCGTCGTGGCCCGGATCCGCGCCGCGACCGGCCGGGCCGCCCTGGACCTGCCCGGCGCCGTGGCCCTGGCCCGGACCGGCGACCGCGCGGCGCTGGAGTCGTTCGCGGCGGCCGGCCGGGCGGTGGGGCGGGGGATCGCGGCCATGGTCAACATGTTCGGGCCCGAGAAGGTCGTGGTCACCGGGGACGGCGTGGCCGTATTGGAGAAGGATCTGCGCGCCGCCTACGGTCCGCAGGCGTTCGGCGCTGCGGGTGGCTGCCCGCTGATCGTCGAACCCCTGCCGCCCGAGTCGTGGGCGCGCGCCGCGGCGGCGGTCACGATCATGGCCCTCATCGGACTGGGCCCCGGCTAGGTCAACCGGCTGATGGTCGAGGTGGCGGCGGTGCGGGCGGCCTTCCAGACCTCCTCCAGCGAGTCGCCCCGGTCCATGGCGGCCATCACGGTCAGCTTGGCCGCCCCCACCAGGGAGCCGACGATCGTGGCCGCCTCCAGGAGGTCGATCTCGTCCTGGTACGCCTCGTGCAGCGCCTTGGCCAGCCGCAACTGGCTGTCGAACAGCAGGTGCAGCGCCTTGGCCTGCAGGGCGGGCACGCTCATGATCAGGTCGACACGCTCGAGGCTCAGGTCGAGCGCGAGGTCTTCCTCGGTCGTCCAGTTCAGGCTGGCCTCGCTCACCCGCAGCAGAAGGTCGCCGATGGACTCGCCGGGCCGGCGCCGGCCGACCATGCCGAGGATGGCCTCCAGCCGGATGCCGCCGTCATGGAAGATCACATCTTCCTTGCTGCCGAAGTAGCTGAAGAACGTGCGGGTCGACACGTCGGCCGCCGCGGCGATCTCGGCCAGCGTGGTCTCCTCGTAGCCCTTCTCGGTGAAGAGCCGGAGCGCGGCCTCGATCAGCGCGCGCCTGGTGCGCACCTTCTTGCGCTCGCGTAGCCCTGTCATGGCGAAACTCTACACCGCTTTATGATTTGCATCCGTTGCAAAATTGCATCTGGAGAGGTTTTCTGGAGTCATGACAACCTTTCCCATGCGGCGGCAGCGGCCGCTCGACCCGCCCGACGAGTTCGGCGTCCTGCGCGAGCAGGGTTCCATGCACCGCATGACCTACCCGGACGGCCACGAGGGCTGGCTCGTCACCGGATACGGCGCCGCCCGCGCCATCCTCGCCGACAACCGCTTCAGCAACCGGACGGAGCTCCAGCACCAGGCCATCCCGGCGCGAGCGGCGATCGCGGAACAGTTCAAGGCGCAGATGCCGGACACCAATCGGCAGCCGGGGATGTTCCTGCGGATGGACCCGCCCGAGCACACCCGCTTCCGCAAGCTGCTGACCGGCCAGTTCACGGTCCGGCGGATGAAGGGGCTGGAGCCGCGGATCGCCGAGATCACCGAGGAGCGGCTCGACACCATGACCGCGCCGGCCGACCTGGTCGAGGACTTCGCGCTGCCGATCCCGTCGCTGGTCATCTGCGAGCTGCTCGGCGTGCCGTACGAGGACAGGGAGACCTTCCAGCGCGACTCGGCCACGCTGCTCTCACTCGACGGCGACGTGGGCTCGCTGATCGCCGCCTACCAGGATCTGGCCGGATACCTCTACGGGCTCATCGCGAAGAAGCGCGCCCAGCCGGACGAGGCGCTGCTCAGCGGGCTGCTCGACCTGGAGGACGACGAGCTGCTCGGCGTGGCGTTCCTGCTGCTCATCGCCGGCCACGAGACCACCGCGAACATGCTCGGCCTCGGCACCTTCGCCCTGCTCACCAACCCCGCCCAGCTCGCGCTCATGCGCGACGACCCCTCGGCGGTCGACAACGGGGTCGAGGAACTGCTCCGCTACCTCACGATCATCCACGCCGGACCGGGCCGGGCGGCGCTGGAGGACGTCGAGATCGACGGCCACCAGATCAAGGCGGGGGAGACGGTCACGATCTCGCTGCCCTCGGCCAACCGCGACCCCGCCCACTTCGAGGCGCCCGACCGGCTCGACCTCACCCGCTCGGCCACCGGCCACCTGACCTTCGGGCACGGCATCCACCAGTGCCTCGGCCAGCAACTGGCCAGGATCGAGATGCGCATCGCCTTCCCCGCGCTGCTGCGGCGCTTCCCCGGGCTACGGCTGGCGTGCGCGCCCTCGGAGGTGCCGATGCGCTCGGACATGGCCATCTATGGTGTGCACCGCCTCCCCGTTACCTGGTAGAGAGGTAGGCATGGAGATCAAAGCAGACACGGACGTCTGCATCGGAGCTGGGATGTGCGCGCTGACCGCGCCCGAGGTGTTCGACCAGAGCGAGGAGGAGGGCACCGTCGTGGTGCTCGTCTCACCCGTCCCGGAAGGCCAGGAGGCTCTGGTACGGCGGGCCGTACAGCAGTGCCCTTCGGGCGCGATCAGCGTCTGAGCACGGCTCAGGAGGCGGCGGTCACGGCGACGGCGCGGTCCAGGGCGGGCGGGGAGACGGGGCCCTTCGCGAGGAAGGCGCGGAAGGCCTCGTAGTCCCGGCTGCCGCGGACCGCGTCGGTGTACCCGGCGAAGGCGCTGTAGCCGTCGGCGCCGATCAGCGTGTAGGCCAGGGCGGCCAGCCGGTAGCCGCGGGCCGGGTCGAGCGGCTTGCCGTCGATGAGCACGCTGGTGACGCGCTCGCCGACCGGCTTGCTCACGTCATACGAGAAGCGGACATTTCCTGAAACGGCCAGCGGGGCGAACCGGACCGTCCCGTCGGGCTGCGTCTGCCACTGCTGCTCCAGCGCCTGGTCGATCTGGCTGCCCTTCACGGTCGCGGTGACCACCGGGTTGGCGTAGCCCCAGGTGTTCCACGCCTCGCCGAACAGCACCTTGCCGTCGCCGTCGGCCGGATCGGCGCCCTTGGCGAAGCGCAGGTCGCCGCGCAACGAGTTCGAGCCCTTCACCGGCGCCACCGCCACCACGGCCAGGTCGGCGCCGGCGCTGTCGGCGCGCTCGGCGTCGGCCAGCACGTTGCCGAGCGTGCTCTCGCCGTCGGCGTCGCGGGTCCTGGTCAGGTCGCCGGTGATCGTGCCGACCTGGCGGGCCGAAACGCCCTTCTCGGCGGCCACCCAGTGGTCGACCAGCTTGACCATCGCCGGGTCGGCCGGAACGTCCCTGGTGACCGGGTGGTTCGTGGAGACCGTGGCCGAGCGGATCACCTCGCGGCTGCGGCGGTCGATCTTCAGGTTGATCTCGTTGATCAGCTTGCCGTGGAAGGCGGCCTCGACGACCGGGCGCGGGTTGCCCTCGGGGTCGGGGATCGAGCAGTTGAACGGCGCGTGCCAGTGGCCCGTCACGATCGCGTCGATCTCGGCCGAGGCCTGGCGGGCGAAGTCGATGACCGGGCCCGTGGGGTTGGCGTTGCACCGGTCGTAGACGTCGCCGGCCGTACCGCCCTCGTGGACGTTGGCCACGATCGCCTCGACGCCGCGGCGCTTGAGCTCGGCCGCGTACGTGTTGGCCGTCTCCACCAGCGGCAGGTTGTCCAGCGACGGCTGGAACGAGGTCGAGCCCTCCACCGTCGTCGTGGTCGTCAGATTGATGAACCCGACCGGCACACCCTGGAAGTACTTGATCACGTAAGGCTTGAGCACCGGCCGCGTGCTGCCCTCGCGCGTCACGTTGGCCGCGGAGAAGTCGAAACGCGCGCCGCGGAAGCGACGCCCGTCGGAGTCGGTGAAGCAGCTGTCAACGCCGCGCTGCCCGAAGCACTTGCCGCGGCCCATGTGGTCGCGCAGGAACTCCAGCGAGATGTCCAGCTCATGGTTGCCCACCGCCGAGAAGTCCACGCCGATCTTGTTCAGGAACTCGATCGTCGGCTCGTCGGCCAGCCTGGCCACCTCCGGCGGCCAGCCGCTGAAGCTGTCTCCGGTGGTGAAGGTGACGGTGTTGCGCTTGCCCTGGCGCAGGTTCTTCAGATGCGTCGCGATGTACGGCGCGCCGCCCACCACGATGCTCTTGCCCTGGGCGTCCTTGATGGTGCCGTTGCCGGCGTCGGTGTGGGGACGGACGTAGCCGTGGAAGTCCGTGAGGGACAGCAACTGCACGTCGACGGACCGGTGGCCGGAGGCCGTGTCCGCCGTTGGGGGTTCGGCGGCCCGCGTGTCGGCGAAGGCCTGGGTTCCGCTGAGAACGGCTATAGCCGCGGCGATGACCGCGCCTCGAAGGGGGAATCGCACGCAATGCTCCTATTGTCGGTAATTGCGTGCCAGATCCTCCGCGTCCCACCCCTACGCCCGGTAAAGCACTCCCAAATCCCCGGCAAACGATCACCAACAGTCCCGGGCGTTTCACCGGCCGGACCGCGTCAGGGAGTCGCGGCGCGGCCCTTCTTCGCGGCGCGTACCTGGTGGAGCGTGATGTCGTAGTGCAGCTCCTCGACACTGTGGATGAAGCCCTGCAGGGCGGACCCCGCCGCCGAGTAGGCCTGCGAACTGCCCGAGGTGTCCCCGTTCTCCGGCAGCGCGGTCAGCTTGGCCTCAAACTCGGAGAACGCCGTGTCGAACTTCTTCCCCGCGATCCCGTACCGCTTGGCGAACGCGCGGGCCACCGGCAGGAACGCCAGCCCCTTGGCCCGGACCGCGGCGCTGTAGGCCTGCCACTCGGCCGGCTCCATCGACGGCTCTCCCCAGACGGACGCCGTCTTCCGCGCGTAGGAGTCGGTGACCTCCTCGGCCAGCGACCCGTCCGCCGCCACCGCCGACGCGTCCCGCGCCTCGTGCACGTCGTGCAGCTCCGCACTCGTGAGCAGCCCGAACGGCTCGCGCACCGCCCGGGTGACCACCTTCCAGTCCTCCGCCATCGGCTCGTGCCGGGTCCTGGCCACGTCCCGGTCCTTTATCCGGTTGATGAACAACGCCACCACCAGGCCGCCCGAGGCGAAGCCGATGACGCTGGACAGCAGGTTGACCGTGATCGGGTGCTGCTGGAGCCAGGCGAGCTGGAACTGCTCCATGTACATGCTGAGGCCGAACGAGACGACCGCGATGACGGCCAGGATCCGCAGCAGAGCGCGCGG
Organism: Nonomuraea endophytica; assembly: GCF_014203235.1. Taxonomy (GTDB): domain Bacteria; phylum Actinomycetota; class Actinomycetes; order Streptosporangiales; family Streptosporangiaceae; genus Nonomuraea; species Nonomuraea endophytica. The sequence continues at coordinate 69,840 of NZ_JACHIN010000003.1, forward strand.
GGCATTCTGATCCACGAGTGGTTCCTTCCGGGGACCAGGAGATCGTAGCCCTTCCACCCCAGAGCGAACGCACCGGGAGCACTCGCCCCCGCCCGCCACCCTGCCCACCCCCGCCCACCCCGCCCTTCCTGGCGCTTCTGCCCTGCCCCTTCTTTCACCTTTGCTCCCGCCTGTTCCTTCACCTCTGACGCCAGCGCCCCACCTGCCACCCGCCGTCCACGCACCCTGCCGACCCCTGCCGCGCAGCCATGGCCCTCCTCGGACCCGCCTCTCCGCCGGGCCGTGGTCGCCTCAGCCCCGCCCTTACCGTCACCTCCACCCCCGTGCTCCCTTGGTCCAGGTGTGCTCCGCAAGGGGGGTCTGGTCGGTCCGTGGCCAGGTCGGCGGGGTTGGGTCTGCCGGAGCCCGAACCCTGGCCGTTGATCGAACCCGTGTTCGCAGAATCGGTTGACATCCAACGTGATCGAAATTATGTTCGATGCTGGACGCGGGGCTCGCGGCTCGCGTCTGCAGGTCCTGATCGCGGGCGAACCGCCTCCCCCATGGCGGGGTCCGCGATCAGGGTCCACGGGCGAAGGGCGTGTCCTCGTCGTCGGCGGAGACGAGTGGGCGCGTCCCGGCCGGACGGGGTGAGGGGAAGCTCCTCGTCCGGCCGCCCGGCGGAAATGTCGGTGGGCTCTGAAATTGTTAGCACCACCGGTGGAAACGCCGGCAGCCCCCATAACCCCAAGGAGGCGCGCAAGATGTCTCGACGGCAGACAGACAACACCGGCCCCCGGCTGTCGCCCGCGGTGCGGGCACACCTGGCGGATTCACGTGCCTGCCTGGCAGAGGCGATGACGGCCCGCACCCCGGCGACACGATATGTGGCGGCTCACATGGCGGCGCTGAGAGCGTCCGCCGCGATCCTGGCCGCCCACCCGAGGCCGATGGAGGGCCGCAGACGCCGCCTGCGCAGCGCCTGGGAGCTCCTGCCCGAAGCCGAACCCGACCTTGCCCCGTGGGCCGCCTACTTCGCGCAGAGCGCCGCAAAGCGCGCCGCTGCCGAGGCGGGCGTGGTCCGCGGCATCACCTCGGCCGACGCGGACGAGCTCCTGGCCGACGCCGAGACGTTCGTCACCACGGCCGAGTCCCTGCTGGGCGTCCCCGCCCAGCCCCAACTCCCCATAGACATCCCCCTCGCCGGCTAGCACGAGCACCACGGCATGGCCTTCCCCCATGCCGGCTCCCGCCACCGGCGAGGGGGCTCCCCGCCCACCCATAACCACCAGCCCGGTCCGCCCCGGGCACCCGCTACCGGCGAGGGGCTCCTCGCCCACCTCGCAGCACGCCCCGGTCCGCCCCGGGGCGCCCGCCCTCAGCACCATGCCCAGGCACTCCACCGCCCACCGAACCGCAGCAGCAACCCAGGACAACAGCGCCGCCCGCCGGTCCACGGTTGCCGCTCGGGACCACGGCCGACGCGACGAGCCCGGCAGTCGCGGCGGACCCCAGGACCGCGGCAGCTGCCCGGCTGTGCGGAAGATGCCGGGGAGCTTGGGGGATCCCTGCGATCTGAGGCTCGGTTCAGGCCGAGAGGTTGATTGACGGGCTGAGACGGTGGTTGACGGGCTGAGAGGCTGGTGACGGTTGGCCTGCGCGGCGCAAGCTGGCCTGTGCGGGCAAGCGGGCACGTGCGTCGGTGGAGGCGGCCGACGGGCGGTGCGCTCGGTGGTTTCGCTATGGGCCGATCTGAGTCGGTGCGAGCGTCCCTATAGCAGGTCGGTGGGGTCACCGATGTCGTTGACCGCACCGGCCGTGGCGTCTGGGCCGGGCCGTAAAGGGCCGGGCCGGTCTATCGTCGCCGGATGAACGATCGACTCACCGGCGCGATCCAACTGCCGGACGGCGGCTGGGTGCGCGGACGCGGGCTGCGCAACGCCGTCCCGGAGGGGCCGGACCCCCAATACGGGCTGTACCTCGGCACCGCCAAGCTGCGCCGCAAGCACGATCACACCTGGCCGCACGACTGGATCGACTGGCCGGACTTCCTGCTGCCCCGCGACACGGGCGAGGCGGTCCGTCTGATCCGGGCCCTGCACGTACGGCTCCAGGCGGGTGAACCTGCCGAGGTCGCCTGCGGTGGCGGAGTGGGCCGCACCGGCACGGTCCTGTCGTGCCTCGCCGTGCTGTCAGGCCTCGCCCCCGCCGACGCGATCGCCTGGACCCGCGCCCACCACCACCCCCGCGCCGTCGAAACCCCCTGGCAGCGGCGGTGGGTGTCTCGGTTTCCATCCGTTACGGCACAGCCGTCCTAACGCCACCCGCCGTCGTGCGCCGGCCCCGATCGTGGGGATCGCTTCTCACGTCGGACGTGGTTCCCGCCGCAACGGCGCCTGTTGACCGGCCAAGCGCACACGACCAGCCCAATCGCCCGGCAACCTGACGACCCGAGAGCTCCTGGATGTCGGCAAGCCCGCATGTCTCCGAGCCTGCGTGCCCAGGCCCGCATGTTTCCGACCTGGGTGCCCAGGCCCGGACCTGCGTGCCCAGGCCCGCGTGTCACCAATGTCCGCGTGAGGGATCTGCGGCGCGACACTTGGGCAGGTTGCTAGACGCGCGTGGGGTTCCGTGGGATGGAGGGGTATCAAGATCCGGTGTGGCTCCAAGCCCCTGAGTGCCCCTATGGCCACACCCCCGGCCCACAGTCACCCCCGGGGGCCCGGGGAACGCGAAAGGCGCGCCTGAGGTGTTCAGGCGCGCCCTCTCACGAACTAGGTCAGAACGACTCGACCGCCCGCCGGGCCTCGGCGTCGAGCACGCCCCAGCTGATCAGTTCCTCGGTCAGCTCACTCGGCGACTTGTCATAGATCACGGCAAGGGAGCGCAGGTCCTCCTGCCGGATCGAGAGCACCTTGCCGTTGTAGTCACCGCGCTGCGACTGGATGGTCGCCGCGTACCGGGCGAGTGCCCCGGCCTTCTCCTTCGGCAGCGTGGCCAGACGCTCGAGGTCGATCACAAGCTTGGGTGTCGGGCCGAGCGGGCTGGGGGCGGCGCCGCCCGGCAGCAGTTCGGACACCGGTACCCCGTAGAAGTCGGCAAGCTCGGCAAGCTTCTGCACCGTGACGGCCCGGTCGCCGCGCTCATAGGAGCCCACGACCACGGCTTTCCAGCGTCCGCGCGACTTCTCCTCGACTCCGTGCAGGGACAGCCCCTGCTGGGTGCGGATCGCGCGGAGTCGTGCACCCAGCGATTTTGCGTACTCAGACGGCATCGTTGTGGCCCCCCGGCTCGTGTTATGTACTGCTCTCAGTAGATTGTGCGCCTTTGCGACGATTGCCCCGGCCACCGGGGGGTCTGGCGCCAAGCTCGGCACCATCGGTAGCCATGGCCCTGGGTTTAGCCCAGAACGCCGCGCAAAGTGGTTACGCACAGTGACGGTAAAGGGGGTTAAGCCGAAGGTCAAGCTGATTGGAAAAAAGATGCCGAATCCGGTCCGGTATGGATCGCCTCAAACGCCCCTCTTGTCCCGTTGGTAACAGTACTTCGTCATAGTTTGCCGAGGGATATCCAGCTATGGCTCTCGAGTCAGGATCATGACGGGGCAGGTTGCCGCCTTGACGATTTTGATGGAGGTGTCGCCCAGAAACACCCGGCGCAGCGGCCCGGAACTACTCGACGCGCAGATGATCAGCTCGCCGTCCAGCCACGTGGCCGCGCCCAGGGCCTGGGCCACGTTCCTGCCCTCCAGGATCTCCACGTCCACCTGCAGCCTGCGGCGCTGCCCGCGCGCCGCCGCCTTCAGGTCGGCCGCCGCCTGCTCGCGCAGCCGTTCGGACATCTCCTGCTCGATCTTGGCCTTCCTGGCGCTGCTGACGACCAGCGTGACCAGCCGCAGCGGCACGTCCAGGCTCACCGCCGCCCGCGCCGCCTCGGCGACCGCGTGGTCACAGCCGGGGCCGCGCCGGTAGGCGACCGTGAGGCGTTCGAACTCGGCCGGCGGCTCCTCCGACCAGCCCTTGGGCGCCAGCAGTACCGGAACGGAGGATGAGTGCAGCAGCTGGTCGGCGGTGCTGCCGAGCGAGATGCGGCCCTTGGCGCCCGAGGGCGCCGAGCCGATCACGACCACGTCCGCCTCGCGCTTGCGGGCCAGCTCCACCAGGCCGCGCCCGCTGCCCTTGTTGGTGTGGACGACGTAGTCGGCCTCGTCGCCGGCCAGTTCGCGGGCCTGCTCCAGCGTCCCGTCCGCCTGCTCGCGCAGGTAGGCGCGCCAGGCGCTCTCGTCGGCCTTGGCAGGCCCCGGCGTGTTCCAGGCGGGCGGCTGCACGGTCGCGACCGTCAGCTTCGCCCTGGCCTGCCTGGCCAGGAGTACGGCAAGCGCCAGGCCGTCACGTCCGCGAGGCTCGGCGATGAAGCCGGTCAGCACGTTCTCGATCTTCATCGGGGCACCTCCGTGCGGAGCCTGGAGTGGCGGTAGCCGTACAGGAAATAGCAGATGAAACCGACGGCCATCCACAGCGCGAACGCCAGCCACGTGACGCCCTGAAGGCCGGCCATCACGACCACGCACATGATCACGCCGAGGATCGGCGTGATCGGGAACAGCGGCGTCCTGAAGTTGCGCTGAAGGTCGGGCCGGGTACGGCGGAGCACGATCACGCCGACGTTGACGATCGCGAAGGCGAACAGGGTGCCGATGCTGGTGGCCTCGGCCAGTTGCCCGAGCGGGATGAGCCCGGCCAGGACGCTGATGAACAGCGCCACGATCAGCGTGTTGGCGACCGGGACCTGGCGGCGCGGGTTGACCTTCTGGAACACCTTCGGGATCAGCCCGTCGCGCGACATCGCGAACAGGATGCGGGTCTGGCCGTACATGACGGTGAGGACGACGCTGGCGATGGCGATGACGGCGCCGAAGGAGACGACCAGGCCGGGCCAGGTGGCGCCGGTGGCGAGGTCGACGATGACGGCGAGGCTGGCCTCGGTGTTCTCGGGGTCGAAGTCGGTCCACGGCATGGCGCCGATGGCGGCGACCGCGACCAGCACGTAGATCGCCGTCACGATCACCAGCGAGAAGATGATCGCCAGCGGCAGGTCGCGCTTGGGGTTCTTGGCCTCCTCACCGGCGGTGGAGGCGGCGTCGAAGCCGATATAGGAGAAGAAGACCTGCGAGGCGGCGGCGGTGATGCCGAGGGCGCCCAGCGGGGCGAACGGGGTGAAGTTCTTCGACTGGAAGGCGGTGAACGCCACCACGCAGAAGAACGCCAGCACCGCGACCTTGATGAGCACGAAGACCACGTTGGCGGTGGCCGACTCGGAGGAGCCGCCGAGCAGCAGCCAGGTGCACAGCAGCACGATGAGGATGGCGGTCACGTTGACGACGCCGCCCTTGTCGCCGGGGGAGTGGGTGATCGCCGCGGGCAGCTGCCAGCCGAACAGCCCCTGCAGGAACGTGTTGAGGTACTCGCCCCAGCCGACGGCCACGGCCGCGACCGACACGGCGTACTCCAGCATGAGACACCAGCCGCAGACCCAGGCCACGATCTCGCCGAGCGTGGCATAGGCGTAGGAGTAGGACGAGCCGGACACCGGGATGGTCCCGGCCAGCTCGGCGTAGCTCAGCGCGGAGAACAGGGCCGTGATGGCGGCCAGCACGAACGCCAGCACCACCGCCGGGCCCGCCTTCGGCACGGCCTGGCCGAGGATGACGAAGATGCCCGTGCCGAGCGTGGCGCCGACGCTGAAGAGGGTCAGCTGCCACAGGCCCATCGTGCGCCGTAGCTCGCCGCCCTCACCCCGGCCGGCCTCCGAGACGATCTCGTCCGTCGGCTTGATGCGGAACAACTGTGTCAGTGCCACCGGCACCTCCCCAAAGAAGGGGCCTCCGCCCCGATGCGACTAAAGCGTGCTGATCAGCGGCCAGGTGGCGCTCGGCGTGATGATCGTGCCCGCCTTCCCCTTGAGGATCTCCACGGCCTGGTCGAGCTTGCCGATCGCGGCCATGTCACCCGTGGTCTCGACGAACCTGCACACCGCTTCCACCTTCGGCCCCATCGAGCCGGCGGGGAAGTCGATGGAGCGCAGTTCGTACGGAGTGGTGTGCCCGATCTCGCTCTGCTGCGGCGTGCCGAAGTCCTTCATGACCCGCGGCACGTCGGTGAGGATCAGGAACGCGTCGCAGTCCAGCGCCTCGGCCAGCATCGACGCGGTCAGGTCCTTGTCGATGACGGCCTCGACCCCGGACAGCCGGCCCTGGGCGTCGCGGACGACCGGGATGCCCCCGCCGCCCGCGCAGACCACCACGACGCCGTCGCGTACGGCCTTGCGGATCAGCCGGGTCTCCACCACGCGCTGCGGCGCCGGAGAAGGCACCACGCGGCGCCAGTACTGGCCGTCCTGCCTGACCACCCAGTCGTTCTCCCTGGCCAGCTTCTCGGCCTCGGCCTGCTCGTAGACCTGGCCGACGAACTTGGTCGGGTTCTCGAAGGCCGGGTCGACCGCCGAGACGAGCGTCTGGGTGACCAGCGCCATGACCTGCCGGCCGGGCAGGGCGTTCTGCAGGGCCTGCAGCATCCAGTAGCCGATCATGCCCTGGGTCTCGGCGCCGAGCGTGTCGAAGGAGTAGGCCCTGGTCAGGTTGGTGTCGGCGGCGCTCTCCAGCGCCAGCATCCCGACCTGGGGACCGTTCCCGTGGGTGATGATCAGCTCGTGCTCTTCGGCCAGCTTGGCCAGCGTCTTCACCGCGATGTTGACGTTGGCGATCTGGGTGTCGGCGTCCGGCCGGTCCCCGCGCTTGAGCAGCGCGTTGCCCCCGAGGGCGACGATAACGCGCATCGCGCTCAGTCCCCGAGGGTGGCCACCATGATGGCCTTGATCGTGTGCAGGCGGTTCTCGGCCTCGTCGAAGACGATCGAGCGCGGCGACTCGAAGACGCTCTCGGTCACCTCCAGGGCGTCCAGGCCGGTCTTCTCGTAGATGTCCTCGCCGACCTTCGTCTCCCGGTTGTGGAAGGCCGGCAGGCAGTGCATGAACTTCACCTTGGCGTTGCCGGTGGCCTTCACCACCTTGTCGTTGATCTGGTACGGCTTCAGCAGCTTGATCCGCTCGTCCCAGACCTCCTTGGGCTCGCCCATCGACACCCACACGTCGGTGTAGAGGTAGTCGACGCCCTTGACGCCCTTGGCCACGTCGTCGGTGATAGTGATCGTGGCCCCGGTCTGCTTGGCGAGGTCCTTGGCCGGCTTGACGACCATCTGACTGTCGGGCTGCAGCGCCTTGGGGGCGACCAGCCGTACGTCCATGCCGAACATCGCGCCGGTGACCAGCAGCGAGTTGCCCATGTTGTTGCGGGCGTCGCCGAGGTAGGCGAAGGAGATGTCGTGCAGCGGCTTGTCGCTGTGCTCCTTCATGGTGAGCATGTCGGCGAGCATCTGCGTGGGGTGCCACTCGTCGGTGAGCCCGTTCCACACCGGCACGCCCGAGTAGAGGGCGAGCTCCTCCACGTTGGACTGGGCGCTGCCCCGGTACTCGATGCCGTCGAACATCCGGCCGAGCACCCGGGCGGTGTCCTTGACCGACTCCTTGTGCCCCATCTGCGAGCCGGACGGGTCCAGGTAGGTGACGTGCGCGCCCTGGTCGTGGGCGGCCACCTCGAACGCGCACCGGGTGCGGGTCGAGGACTTCTCGAAGATCAGGGCGATGTTCTTGCCCTTGAGCCGCTGCTGTTCGACGCCGGCGTACTTGGCCGCCTTCAGGTCGGCCGCCAGGCGCAGCAGGAACCCGAACTCCTCTGGCGTGAAGTCCAGTTCCTTGAGAAAGCTGCGCCCGCGCAGGTTGAATGCCATGAAGTTTCCCCCCGAGAACCCGAAAAGGTCAGATGCCGTCGCGTTCCAGCGGGCAGCTCATGCAGCGCGGGCCGCCGCGCCCCCTGCCCAGCTCACTGCCCCTGATGGTGATCACTTCGATGCCCTCCGAGCGGAGGAAGTTGTTGGTGGTGGTGTTGCGCTCGTAGGCGACCACCACGCCGGGCTCGATGGCCAGCACGTTGCAGCCGTCGTCCCACTGCTCGCGCTCGGCGGCGTAGACGTCCTGGTGGGCGGTCAGGATCTTGATGTCGTCCAGGTCCAGGGCGCGCGCGATCGCCTTGTGCATGTCCTCGGGGCGGTGGTCGGTGACCTTGAGCTCTTTGTCGTTGTCGCCGGGCTCGATCGTGTAGGAGGGCAGCATGCCGAGGCCGGCGTACTTGGTGAACACGCCCACGTCCACGTTGGTCATCACGGTGTCGAGGTGCATGAAGGCGCGGGCCTTCGGCATGTTGAGCGCCACGATCTTCTTGGCGCCGTTGTGCTTGAAGAGGTTGCGCGCGAGCATCTCGACCGCCTGCGGCTGGGTGCGCTCGCTCATGCCGATGAGTACGGCCCCGCGCCCGATGACCAGCACGTCCCCGCCCTCCATCGTGGCCGGGGCGACCGAGGTGCCGGGCATCCACACGTTGAAGCCGCCCGCCTCGGGCCGGCGGTACCCGGCGGCGAAGACCGGGTGGTAGCGGTAGACGGCCTCCAGGTTGATCGTCTCGGCCTGGCGGGCCTTCTTCTTCATGGCGTTGATCGAGACGCCGTTGTAGATCCAGCAGGAGGTGTCGCGGGTGAACAGGTGGTTGGGCAGCGGCGGGAGGACGAAGTCGGACTCGTCCAGCACGTGGTAGGCGACGCTCTTGGGGTCGACCCCGCGCTCCATCAGCTCGCCCTTGGTGATGCCGCCGGTGAGGAACTGCTGGAGCTCGGCCGAGGGCATGGCGTCCAGGACGTTGCGCACGGCGTCCACGGCCAGCGGGCCGATCCAGCGCTCGTCGACCACGTGCTCCAGCACGTGCTTGCGCGCCTCGGGGATGTCGAGGGTCTCGCGCAGGAGGTCGGCCAGCATGTAGACCGTGATGCCGCGGTCGCGCAGGACCTGCTGCCACTCCTCGTGCTCCTCAACGGCCCGCTGCACCCACAGGACGTCGTCGAAGAGGAACTCGTCCTTGTTGGTGGGTGTGAGGCGCTTCAGGGCCAGCTCGGGCTTGTGCAGCATCACCTGGTGGAGCTTGCCCACCTCGGAATCGACGTGAAAGGTCATTTCTTCTCTATCCCCTCAGGAAACGCGGACGTCACGCGGGCCGTACTCGCCCCTCTTGGACTTGACCCAGATGTAGACCGGAACACCCACGAGGAGCATGAGCGTCCCGCCGAGCACCGCCTCGGCGCCGGAGCCGAAGGCCATCCAGAACGCGAACAGCAGCGCGACCACCGCGATGATCATGTCCCTGGCCAGGCGGCGTTTGTCGACCAGGCGCCCTCCGGTGGCCAGCCAGAAGATCTGGGCGGCGGCTGAGAAGAAGTACGGGATGACCGTGGTGAAGGAGGCCAGCAGCACGATGGTGTTGAAGGCGTTCTCCGAGGCGTAGCCAACCAGCAGCATCACCGAGGTCAGGACGGTGCCGGCCAGGATGCCGGCGGCCGGGACGCCCCGGCGCGAGACCCGGCCGAAGACCGGCGGGAACATGCCGTCCTTGGCCGCGGCCAGCGGCATCTCGGCCACCAGCATGGTCCAGCCGTTCAGCGCCCCGATGCCGGAGATGATCGCGCAGGCGGCCATGAGGATGCCGCCGGCCGAGCCGCCGAACATGTTGTTGAGCGCGTCGGCGAACGGCGCCGTGGAGTTGACCAGGCGATCGTGCGGCACGGTGCCCATGACGGCGACGGTGCTCAGGATGTAGAGCACCGCGCAGGCGAGCACGCCGATGACGCTGGCCCGGCCGATGTTGCGCTCGGGGTTCCTGATCTTCTCGGCGGCGATGGACACGCTCTCGACGCCGGAGTAGATGAACAGGGCGACCGCGCCGGCCATCGAGATGGCGCCGACCCAGTTGCCGTCGGTGGCGTTGAACGCGCCGAAGTTGGCGCCCTGGATGAAGAAGAGCCCGATGATGCCGACGAACAGCAGCGGGGCGAACTTCAGGATCGTGGTGACGAGCTGGAAGGCGGCCATGTTCCTGGCGCCCATCAAGTTCACGACCGCGGGGATCCACAGGCCGACCAGCCCGATGACGATGGCGGCCGGCACGCTGTTCCAGTTGACGCCGAAGACCTGCTGGGCGAAGTACTGGACGTAGCCGACCCAGGCGACGGCGATCGCGGCGTTGCCGATCCACGCCGTCAGCCAGAACGACCAGGCGTTCCAGAACCCGGCGAACTCGCCGAAGGCGCTGCGCGCGTAGGCGTAGGGGCCGCCACCGGCGGGGATGCGCTCGCCGAGCTTGCCGAAGACCATGGCCATGGCGATGGCGCCGATCGTGACGACGACCATCGCAATGAGGCTGACGGTGCCGAAGGCGGCCAGGGAGGCCGGCAGCAGGAAGATCCCGGTGCCGACGACGTTGCCGATGATGAGCGCGATGGCCGAGCCGAGCCCGAGCCCTCCGGAGCTGGGAGTGGTCTCGGTGGGAGTCGCGGTCGTGACGCCGCCCTCGGGCGGTCGTGGTTCCCCCATACGGTGCCCCCGTGCACGTCGGTCCGCGGAAAGCCGCAGGCGGAACGCGTGCGACTCACGGTGACGTGCCCGGCACTCAGAGTGCTGACACGGGGCCTTGTCCGGAAATTACCTGATCACGGCGTGCGGTAGATCGGACGGTGAGCCGCTCAGCAGCAGCACGACCGTGAAGACCGCGAGGCAGAGCGCGATCAGCGCCACCGGCCAGGCGTCCCAGGCCTGCGGGATGCGCTCGGCGGTCACGACCCCGCTGCCGTGCTCGGAGAGGTCCTTGACCAGCGCCGGGTCCTCCACCGCGAGCTGGCGGGCGATCGCGTCCAGGACCGTTTGCTCCCGTGCGGACAGCGCCATGATGAAACCTCCCCCAAGTGACTTGAAGGAGGTTTTATACCGCTTTATCCGTTTTTGCCAAATCCGTCAGGAGTGCTTGAGCGCCTCCGCGCCGCCGACGATCTCGGTGATCTCCGTCGTGATCTCCGCCTGCCGCGCCTCGTTGGCCTCGCGCGTGAGCTTCTCGATGAGCTCGTGCGCGTTCTCGGTCGCCGCCATCATCGCGGTACGGCGGGCCGCGTGCTCGGCCGCCGCCGACGACAGCAGCATGTACCAGATCCGCGAGCGCACGTACTTCTGCAGCATCTCGTCCAGCACCGCCTCCGGCGAAGGATCGAACTCGTAGGGCGCCTTGGGCAGCCCCGGGGTCGTGCCCGCCTCCTCCTCGACCTCCTCCACCTGCAGCGGCAGGATCCTGGTGACACGCGGCGCCTGCGTCAGCATCGAGACGAACTCCGTGAAGACCACGTGCACCTCGCCCACGCCGCCGTCCCTGGTCGGCATGTCGAACGCCGCGATGAGCTCCTTGCCGATCTCGGCGGCGGTGTCGTAGCCGGGCCGGCCGCTCATCCCCGACCACTGCCCGGCCATCCCCAGGCCGCGAAAGCGGAACCAGTCGACCCCCTTGCGGCCCACCACGTAGTAGAGCGGCTCCTTGCCCTGCGCCTCGAACATCGCGTGCAGGGCCTGGCCGTTCTTGATGACGTTGTGGTTGTAGCCGCCGGCGAACCCCCGGTCGCTGGTCAGCACCAGCACCGCCACCCGCGAGGTGTCCGGCCGCTCGTTGAGCAGCGCGTGGTTCATCTTCATGTGGTGGCTGACGAGCGCCGAGACCGCCGCGGAGATCTCCCGCGCGTACGGCTGCGCCGCGTCGGCGCGCTCGCGGGCCTTGCCCACCCGCGACGAGGCGATCAGCTCCTGAGCTCGTGTGATCTTCGCGGTCGACTTCACGGACTTGATCCGCTGCCTGATCAGGCGTAGCTGAGCACCCATTGTGACCCCCCGACTACATGGTGTGCGTGATCAGGTTAACGCGCCGAGGGGGCTCCGTATCGTGGCTGGTGGCGCCTGGTACTGTGTGTCCCGACCGACACCCTTTTAAGTCCCGTCCCGTGAGGCGGGGAAGGTGGTGATGATTTCCCATGTCCGAATCAAGGGCCGTTCTCGAAGGCCCGGACATCCACCGGGCGCTGACCCGGATCGCGCACGAGATCCTCGAGCGCACCAAGGGCGCCGACGGCGTCGTCCTCCTCGGCATCCCGACCCGCGGCGTCACTCTGGCCCGCCGGCTCGGTGAGCGGATCGAGCAGTTCGAAGGCGTGAAGATCCCCGTCGGCTCGATCGACATCACGATGTACCGCGACGATCTGCGGCTCAAGCCCGCCCGCCCCCTCGGCCACACCGAGCTTCCGCCGGACGGCGTCGACGGCAGGACCGTCGTGCTCGTCGACGACGTGCTCTACTCCGGCCGCACCGTCCGCGCCGCGCTCGACGCGCTCAACGACCTGGGCCGCCCGACGGCCGTTCAGCTCGCCACGCTGGTCGACAGGGGTCACCGCGAGCTCCCCATCCGCGCCGACTACGTCGGGAAGAACCTGCCGACCGCCAAGAGCGAGAAGGTCAAGGTCTTCCTCGACGAAATCGACGGGCGCGACGCAGTGGAGTTGATCAAGTGAACAAGCATCTCATTTCCGCCGCCGACCTGTCCAAGGACGACGCGCTGCTCATCCTCGACACCGCCGAGGAACTGGCCGCCGTCTCGGAACGGTCCATCAAGAAGCTGCCGACGCTGCGCGGCCGTACCGTGGTCAACCTGTTCTTCGAGGACTCCACCCGCACCCGCATCAGCTTCGAGGCCGCCGCCAAGCGGCTGTCGGCCGACGTCATCAACTTCTCCGCCAAGGGCTCCAGCGTCTCCAAGGGCGAGTCGCTCAAGGACACCGCGCTGACCCTGGAGGCGATGGGCGCCGACGCGGTCGTCATCCGCCACGGCGCCTCCGGCGCGCCGCACCGCCTGGCCAACTGGGTGCGCGGCAGCGTCGTCAACGCCGGCGACGGCACCCACGAGCACCCCACGCAGGCCCTGCTCGACGCCTTCTCGATGCGCCGCCGCCTCGGCTCGCTGGAAGGCCGCAAGATCACCATCGTCGGCGACGTGCTCCACTCGCGCGTGGCCCGCTCGAACGTGCTGCTCCTGGCCACGCTCGGCGCCGACGTGACGCTGGTCGCCCCGCCCACGCTGCTGCCGGTCTCGGTCGGCACCTGGCCCTGCGAGGTCTCCTACGACCTCGACGCGGTGCTGCCCAAGTCGGACGTGGTCATGATGCTCCGCGTGCAGAAGGAGCGCATGAACGCCGCCTACTTCCCCAGCGAGCGCGAGTACTCGAGGCGCTACGGCCTGGACCGCGACCGCTTCGCCAAGATGCCGGACGACGCCATCGTGATGCACCCCGGCCCGATGAACCGGGGCATGGAGATCGCCGCCGACGTGGCCGACTCCCCGCGCTCGACCATCGTCGAGCAGGTCGCCAACGGCGTGACCACCCGCATGGCCGTCCTGTACCTGCTCCTCGGGGGAGAGTCCGCACAGTGAGAGAGCGCAGCGAACGAACCAATAGGCACTGCATCATGATGATCGTCGTGCCGCCGAAGGAGGCACGATGATCATTCGCAACGTACGCGTTCTCGGCGGCGAGCCCGTCGACATCCGCGTCGCCGACGGCACCATCACCGAGATCGGCACCGGCCTGCAGGGCGCCGAGGAGATCGTCGACGGCCGCGGCGCGATCGCGCTGCCCGGCCTCGTCGACCTGCACACCCACCTGCGCGAGCCCGGCCGCGAGGACGCCGAGACCGTCCTGACCGGCACCCAGTCGGCCGCCCGCGGCGGCTACACCGCCGTGCACGCCATGGCCAACACCTCGCCCGTCGCCGACACCGCCGGCGTCGTCGAGCAGGTCTACCGGCTCGGCCAGGAAGGCGGCTACTGCGACGTGCAGCCCGTCGGCGCCGTCACCGTCGGCCTGGAGGGCAGGCAACTGGCCGAGCTCGGCGCCATGGCCGACTCCGCCGCCCGCGTGCGCGTCTTCTCCGACGACGGCCACTGCGTCGACGACGCCGTGCTCATGCGCCGCGCGCTGGAGTACGTCAAGGCCTTCGACGGCGTCGTCGCCCAGCACGCCCAGGAGCCCCGCCTCACCTCCGGCGCCCAGATGAACGAAGGCGTCATCTCCGGCCGCCTCGGCCTGGCCGGCTGGCCCGCCGTGGCCGAGGAGGCGATCATCGCCCGCGACTGCCTGCTCGCCGCGCACGTCGGCTCCCGCCTGCACATCTGCCACGTCTCCACCGCCGGATCGGTGGAGATCCTGCGCTGGGCCAAGTCCAAGGGCTGGAACGTCACCGCCGAGGTCACCCCGCACCACCTGCTGCTGACCGACGCACTGGTCGAGGAGTCGCCCAACGGCTCCTACAACCCGATCTACAAGGTCAACCCGCCGCTGCGCACCCGCGCCGACGTCGAGGCGCTGCGCGCGGCCCTGGCCGACGGCACCATCGACGTCGTCGCCACCGACCACGCGCCGCACCCGGTCGAGGACAAGGAGACCGAGTGGGCGGCGGCGGCCATGGGCATGATCGGCCTGGAGACCGCGCTCAGCGTCGTCCAGGAGTCCATGGTCGACACCGGCCTGCTCGACTGGGCCGGCGTGGCCGAGCGCATGTCGCTCAAGCCCGCCGAGATCGGCCGCCTGTCCGGTCACGGCAACCCGCTCGAGGTCGGCGCCCCGGCCAACATCACCCTGTACGACCCGGGCGCCCGCACCGAGGTCGACCCGCGCGCCTTCGCCTCCAAGAGCCGCAACACCCCGTACGAGGGCATGACGCTCCCCGGCCGGATCGTCGCCACCTTCCTCCGCGGCAAGCCGACCGTTCTTGAGGGGAAGCTGGTTTGACACAGGTGAAAAACCGCAGCGTAGCGAGGACGTTTTCACCTGTGCGCGACCAGAGGGAGCCAGGGTGGGGCGCGGAAGACCGCAGTGAAACGAGGGCCTTTTCCCCTGTGCGTGACCAAAGGGAGCAAATGTGAACGCGGTGCTTGTCCTGGAGGACGGTCGTGTCTTCCATGGAACCCCCTACGGCGCCGAGGGTGAGACGTTCGGCGAGATGGTCTTCAACACCGGCATGACCGGCTACCAGGAGACCCTGACCGACCCCTCCTACCACCGGCAGATCGTCGCGATGACCGCCCCGCACGTCGGCAACACCGGCGTCAACGACGAGGACCCCGAGTCCTCGAAGGTGTGGGTCGCCGGTTATGTCGTGCGGGAGCCGTCCCGCGTGGTCTCCAACTGGCGCGCCGACCGCTCCCTGGACGCCTACCTCAAGGAGCAGGGCGTCGTCGGCATCGCCCTGCGCGGCACCCGCGCGCTCACCCGCCACCTGCGCGAGCGCGGCGCGATGCGGGCGGGCGTCTTCAGCGCGCCCACCGTCCCAGTCGAGGAGCTCGTCGAGCGCGTACGGCAGGCCCCGCAGATGACCGGAGCCTCCCTGGCCGAGCAGGTCTCGACCGGCGAGGCCTACGTGATCCCCGCCCAGGGCGAGAAGCGGTTCACCGTGGCCGCCGTCGACCTGGGCATCAAGGGCATGACGCCGCACCGCATGGCGGAGCGCGGCTGCGAGGTGCACGTGCTGCCCGCGTCAGCCACCTTCGAGCAGATCATGGCCGTCGAGCCGGACGGCGTCTTCTTCTCCAACGGGCCGGGCGACCCGGCCACCGCCGACGTCGGCGCGCTGAAGCGGGTGCTGGAGGCTCGGGTGCCGTTCTTCGGCATCTGCTTCGGCAACCAGCTGTTCGGCCGCGCGCTCGGGCTCGGCACCTACAAGCTGGCCTACGGGCACCGCGGGGTGAATCAGCCGGTCCAGGACGTGCGTACCGGGAAGGTGGAGATCTCCGCGCACAACCACGGCTTCGCGGTGGAGGCGCCGCTCGACGGCGCCTTCGACACCCCGTACGGCCCGGCCGAGGTCAGTCACATCAATCTCAACGACCGTTGCGTGGAAGGACTGCGCCTGCTCGACGGGCGCGCCTTCAGCGTGCAGTACCACCCGGAAGCCGCGGCGGGCCCGCATGACGCCGCGTACCTCTTCGACGAGTTCTGCGAGGTCATGCAGCGTGCCTAAGAGAACAGACATCCAATCCGTCCTGGTCATCGGCTCCGGGCCGATCGTGATCGGGCAGGCGTGCGAGTTCGACTACTCCGGCACCCAGGCCTGCCGCGTGCTGCGGGCCGAGGGGTTCCGGGTGATCCTGGTCAACTCCAACCCCGCGACGATCATGACGGACCCGGAGTTCGCCGACGCCACCTACGTCGAGCCGATCACCCCCGAGTTCGTCGAGAAGATCATCGCCAAGGAGCGGCCCGACGCGCTGCTGCCGACGCTCGGCGGGCAGACCGCGCTCAACACCGCGGTCGCCCTGCACGAGGCGGGCGTGCTGGAGCGCTACGAGGTTGAGCTGATCGGCGCCGACTTCGACGCGATCCAGGCGGGGGAGAACCGCGAGCGGTTCAAGGAGATCGTCGCCAAGGTCGCCCGCGAGCAGGGGCTCAACGCCTCCAGCGCCGAGTCGGTGATCTGCCACACCATGGACGACTGCGTGGCCGCCGCCGGGACGCTCGGCTACCCGGTGGTCGTGCGGCCCTCCTTCACCATGGGCGGCGTCGGCTCCGGCTTCGCGTACGACGAGTCCGACCTGCGGCGCATCGCCGGAGCCGGGCTCGACGCGTCGCCGACCACCGAGGTGCTCCTGGAGGAGTCCATCATCGGCTGGAAGGAGTACGAGCTCGAAGTCATGCGCGACAAGCACGACAACGTGGTCATCGTCTGCTCCATCGAGAACATCGACCCGATGGGCGTCCACACCGGCGACAGCGTCACCGTCGCGCCCGCGCTGACCCTCACCGACCGCGAGTACCAGAACATGCGCGACGTGGCCATCGCGGTCATCCGCGAGGTCGGCGTCGACACCGGCGGCTGCAACATCCAGTTCGCGGTGGACCCGGCCACCGGCCGCATGATCGTCATCGAGATGAACCCGCGCGTGTCCCGGTCGAGCGCCCTGGCCTCCAAGGCCACCGGCTTCCCGATCGCGAAGATCGCCGCGAAGCTGGCCATCGGCTACACGCTCGACGAGATCCCCAACGACATCACCCGGGTCACCCCGGCCTCCTTCGAGCCGACGCTCGACTACATCGTGGTCAAGGTGCCGCGCTTCGCGTTCGAGAAGTTCCGCGGGGCCGACCAGACGCTCACCACGCACATGAAGTCCGTGGGCGAGGCCATGGCCATCGGCCGCTCCTTCACCGAGGCGCTGCAGAAGGCGCTGCGGTCGCTGGAGAAGAAGGACTCGTCGTTCACCTGGGCCGGGGCGGTCTCCGGCAAGGCTGAGCTGCTGGACGCGTGCCGTACCCCCCATGACGGACGGCTGCGCACGATGCAGCAGGCCATCAGGGCGGGCGCCACGGCGGAGGAGCTTTTCGAGGCCACCCGCGTGGACCCGTGGTTCGTCGACCAGCTCTTCCTGCTGCACGAGGAGGCGACCGTGCTGGCCGGCGCGCCCGAGCTCACCCGCGAGGGGCTGGAGCGGGCCAAGGGGCACGGCTTCTCCGACGTGCAGATCGGCGAGATCCGCGGCCTCGACGAGACGCGCGTGCGCGACCTGCGCCACGCGCTCGGCCTGCGCCCGGTCTACAACACCGTCGACACTTGCGCGGCCGAGTTCGCCGCGACCACGCCGTATCTCTACTCGACCTACGACGAGGAGAACGAGGTACCCTCCGGCGACCGGCCCAAGGTCCTCATCCTCGGCTCCGGGCCCAACCGCATCGGCCAGGGCATCGAGTTCGACTACGCCTGCGTGCACGCCAGCTTCGAGCTGTCCAGGGCCGGGTTCGAGACCGTCATGGTCAACTGCAACCCGGAGACCGTCTCGACCGACTACGACACCTCCGACCGGCTCTACTTCGAGCCGCTGACGCTGGAGGACGTCCTGGAGGTCGTCCACGCCGAGCAGCAGACCGGCCCGGTCGCGGGCGTCATCGTGCAGCTCGGCGGGCAGACGCCACTCGGCCTCGCGCAGGCGCTCAAGGACGCGGGCGTGCCCGTCGTCGGCACCTCTCCGGAGTCGATCCACCTCGCGGAGGAACGCGGCGCGTTCGGGCGCGTGCTGGCCGAGGCGAACCTGCCCGCGCCCAAGCACGGCACCGCCACCACCGTGGCCGAGGCGCTGGCCGTGGCCGAGGAGATCGGCTACCCGGTGCTGGTGCGGCCCTCGTACGTGCTGGGCGGGGCCGGCATGGCGATCGTCTACGACGACGAGACCCTCACCACCTACATGTCCGCCCAGGAGGGCGGGCACCCGGTGCTGGTCGACAAGTTCCTGGACGAGGCCATCGAGATCGACGTGGACGCGCTCTTCGACGGCCACGAGCTCTACCTCGGCGGCGTCATGGAGCACATCGAGGAGGCCGGCATCCACTCCGGCGACTCGGCGTGCGCGCTGCCGCCGATCACGCTCGGCGGGGCCGACATCAAGCGCATCCGCGCCGCCACCGAGGGCATCGCCCGCGGCGTCGGGGTGCGCGGGCTGCTCAACGTCCAGTACGCGATGTCGGCCGGCGTGCTCTACGTCCTGGAGGCCAACCCGCGCGCCAGCCGTACCGTGCCCTTCGTCTCCAAGGCGACGGCGGTGCCGCTGGCGAAGGCGGCGGCCCGCGTCATGCTCGGCGCCACGCTGAAGGAGCTGCGCGACGAGGGCATGCTGCCGGCCGAGGGCGACGGCGGCACGCTGCCGCTGGACGCCTCGATCGCGGTCAAGGAGGCGGTGCTGCCGTTCAACCGGTTCCGGGGCGTCGACACCGTGCTCGGCCCGGAGATGCGCTCGACCGGCGAGGTCATGGGCATCGACGAGTTCTTCGGCATCGCCTACGCCAAGTCGCAGGCCGCCGCCTACGGCGAGCTGCCCGTCAAGGGCCGCGCGTTCGTCTCGGTGGCCAACCGCGACAAGCGGGCGATGATCTTCCCGGTGCGCGCGCTGGCCGACCTCGGATTCGAGATCCTCGCCACGGAGGGCACCGCCGAGGTGCTGCGCCGCAACGGTGTCCATGCCAAGATCGTGCGCAAGCAGAGCGACGGCACCGGACCCGGAGGTGAGCCCACGATCGTCCAGCGCATCCTGGACGGTGAGGTGGACCTGATCGTCAACACCCCGTTCGGCAGCCCAGGCCAGTCCGGGCCGCGCCTGGACGGCTACGACATCCGCACCGCCGCGGTGCTGCGCGGCATCCCGTGCATCACCACGGTCCAGGGACTCGCCGCGGCCGCCGCGGGCATCCAGGCCAAGGTGCGGGGCGATGTTGGCGTACGGTCCCTCCAGGAGCACGCACGAGCGCTTCGGGGGTGAGCCCCCGCGGGAGGTGAGCGACACTGGCCGGCACTCCGGTGCAGGTGACGGGCACGGTGCTGACGACGCGCCGGGTCGACGCCTACCATGCGCTGACCGTGGTGGCGCCCGGCATCGCCGAGCGCTTCCGCCCCGGCCACTTCGTGTCCGTGTCGGTCGGCGGCGCGAACACCGCGATGGTGACGCGCCGCGCCTTCTACGTGCACGATGTCAAGCCGGAGTACGGCGGCACCGTCGAGCTGGTCTTCAGCGCCGGCGGGCCGGGCACCGCCTGGCTCGCCGAGCGCCGCGCCCGCGACACGATCGACCTCGTGGGACCGCTCGGGCGGCCGTTCCCGCTGCCGCGCGACCCCGTCCACTGCGTGCTCGTCGGTTCCGAGTACGGCTCCGCCGTGCTGTTCCCGCTCGCCGACGCGCTGGCCGAGCGGGGCTGCCGGGTCGACTTCGTGCTCGGGGCGGCCTCGGCCGACCGGGTGTTCGGCGCGATGCGGGCCAGGCGGATGGCCGAGCGGGCCACGGTCACGCTCACCACCGAGGACGGCTCGCTGGGCGTGCGCGGCACGGTCAGCGACGCGCTGCCGGCGGTCGTGGCGGGCACCCGCGCCGACGTCGTCTACGCCTGCGGGCCGATGCGGACGCTGCGCGCGGTCACCGCCGTCGCCATCGAGGCCGACATCCCGGTGCAGGTGGCGGTGGAGGAGTCGATGGCGTGCGGGATCGGCATCTGCATGACGTGCGTGCTGCCGGTCATCGGCGACGACGGTGTGACGAGGATGACGCGGGCGTGCGCGGAGGGCCCGGTGTTCAGGGGGGAGCGCGTGCGGTTCGAGGACGTGGGAACGATCCCGTTCGACGCGTTGGGCGCGCCCGGAGGTGGAGCCCGACATGTCAGTTGATATGCGGACTTTTCTGGGACATGTGGAGCTAGCGAACCCCATCACCACCGCGGCCGGCTGCGCCGCCTCCGGCCGCGAACTCGCCCAGTTCTTCGACCTCCACCGGCTCGGCGCGCTCGTCACCCGCTCCATCACCATGGCCCCACGGGCCGGCCGCCCCACGCCCCGCATGGCCGAGACCCCCGCCGGCCTCCTCAACGCCGTCGGCCTCCAGGGCCCCGGCGTCGACGCCTTCCTGGAGCGCGAACTGCCCTGGCTCGCCCAGCGCGGCATCAAGACCATCGTCTCCATCGGCGGCGGCACCGTCGCCGAGTACGCCGCCCTGGCCCGCAGGCTCGCCGACGCGCCCGGCGTCACCGCCGTCGAGGTCAACCTGTCCTGCCCCAACATCGAGGACCGCGGCCGCGTCTTCGCCCGCGAAGGCGGCGCCGCCGCCGAGGTCATCGCCTCCGTGCGCTCGGTGATGCGCTACGACGTGCCCGTCATCGCCAAACTGGCGCCCGACGTGGCCGACATCGCCGCCGTCGCCCGAGCCTGCGTGGACGCCGGGGCCGACGCGCTTTCCATGATCAACAACCCGCTCGGGATGAGCATCGACACCGTCACGCTCAAGCCCGCCCTGGCCGCGGTGACCGGCGGGCTGTCGGGACCCGCCATCCTGCCGCTCGCCGTACGGTGCGTGTGGCAGGTCCACTCCGCCCTGCCCGGCACCCCCATCATCGGCGTCGGCGGCGTCATGACCGGCGCCGACGCCTTCCAGCTCATCCTCGCCGGAGCCTGCGCCGTCGGCGTGGGCACCGCGCTCTTCCACGACCCCTACGCGTGCCTGCGCATCGAGCGCGAACTCGAGGACCTGCTGCGCGCACGCGGCTTCCAGCGCCTGGCGGACGCCGTCGGCCTCGCCCACCGCCCGCCGGGCAGCGCCGCCCGGCACCTGCACGAAGAGAGTTCCCTTTGACGTTCGCACCCGCACGAGGAGAGACCACCGTGACGCCCGCCCCGATCGCCGTCGCCCTGGACGCGCCGGACCTCGAGACCGCCGCCCGCTGGGCCGCGATGGTCACCCCTCACGTCAGCACGGTGAAGGTCGGGCTCGAACTCTACCTCCGCTACGGGCCCGACGTGATCGACTCCGTCCGCGGGGGCAGCGGGGTGCAGGTCTTCCTGGACCTCAAACTGCACGACATCCCCAATACCGTCGCGGGGGCCGCAAAGGCCGTTTCCCGGCTCCGGCCCGCCATCCTGACCGTCCATGCCGCCGGAGGGCCGGCGATGATCCAGGCGGCCGTACAGGCCGCTCCACACACCAAGATCGCCGCGGTGACCGTGCTGACGTCACTGTCGGAGGCCGACCTGGGCCGGATCGGGCTGTCGGGGCCTGCCGACGACGCGGTGCGGCGGCTGGCCGTACTGTCGGTGCGGGCGGGCGCGACAGCACTGGTCTGCTCCCCGCACGAGGTGGCGGCCGTGCGTTCGGAGGTAGGCCCGGAGATCACCCTGATCACTCCGGGTGTACGGCCGGCGGGCGCGGAAACCCAGGACCAGGCCCGAGTGGCCACCCCGGAACAGGCGATGGCAGACGGCGCGGACCTCCTGGTGATAGGCCGCCCGATCACAGGCTCGGCGGATCCCGGAGCCACAGCCGCAGCCCTGGCCGCCTCCCTCCGCCGCGCCTAAGGGCTCGGGCCTCCGTTTTTCCGAGGGAGGGCAAACCCCGGGGCGAGGGGCCTCCGGCCCCTCCCGCTCCCCGAGCGTCGGCCGGTCGGGTGCCGCGCTGGGCGTTGGCCGGGATGCCTGCCGGGAGTTGGTCCGCTCTAACGCCCGTGCATCGTGGGCGCATCGCGGATGTATCAACCCCGCCAGAGAACCTTCGGGTGTCAGCACAACGGCACCCCGAAGGAGCAGAGCGATGACCGTCACCAACACCCTCACCAGCCAGCCCAGCAAGCTCCGGACCACGATTCTGAGCCTGAACGGCGCCCTGTGGACCCTCCAAGTCCTCTGGGGCCTCTTCTTCGCCGGCAGCGGCTTCGGCAAGGTTCTCCTGTACGACGGCGCTCTCTACGAGGCCGCTCCTCGGGCCGTGGCCTGGTACGCGGCGGTGCCGCAGTCCCTGATCGTCTTCATCGGAGTCGTCGAGGTGCTCGGCGGTATCGGCCTCATCCTGCCTGCGATGACGGGCGTCAAGCGGAAGCTCACGCCGCTCGCCGCGGCCGGGCTGGCCCTGACCATGGTTCTCGCGGCGGGGTTCCATCTGCTGCGCGGCGAGTATGGCCTGATTCCCGCGAACCTCGTGCTGGGGGCCGTCGCGGCGTTCATCGCGATCGGACGATGGAACCTCAGGCCCACCGCGTCGGCGACCCTGACCACCCCGCGCCTGCTCAAGTCGCTCGCGGTCCTCGCGGTCATGGCCCTGCTGGTGTTCGCTCCGACCTGGTACACGATGACCCACGCTCAGTTCTGATCCGCTTGAACAGCTCGCCGGAGCCGTCTGGCTGCGGCTCCCATCGGGGCCCCTGCCGCCTCGTGCTGCACGATCTCGCGGTCGCTCGTGGTGATCAGGTTCGAAATGAACCGGATCACGAGCGGCCGCTTTCGCGTTCGCCGAGTCGCGCTCAACGACCACAGGGTGACGATCCATCGCCTATGGATGGACTTGATCAAGATTCGCGGTTTGGACAACGATCGGGGGGCTTGAGCGGCGCAGAAGACCAGCGCCCCGGCCGCCTGGCGGTCCGAGGAGAGACGATCACCCGGCGTGGCTGGTCCTGTGACACCGGGCCTGGAGTTCGGGTGGCGAGGTCAGAGCGGGTCGTGCTGCCACCGCTTCGAGGTCGGAGCGGGCGGTGCGTCCATCGCTCCGAGATCGGAACGGGTCGTACCGCCGACGCTTGGAGGCCACGGATACGTCTTGGAGGTCAGGGGACGTTTTGGAGGTCAGGGGGACTTTGCGGCGCGGTCGGATTCGCTGCGCAGGACGCAGAACTCGTTGCCTTCCGGGTCGGCGAGGATGACCCAGCCTGAGCCGTCGGGGTTCCGGTGGTCGGCGACCCAGGCGGCGCCGAGGTTCAGCAACCGCTCCATCTCCTCCTCGCGGGAGGTCTCGGGGCGCAGGCACAGGTGGATCCGGTTCTTGATCACCTTCTTCTCGGGCACCTGGTTGAAGTGCAGGATCGGGCCCACTGGCAGCATCACCTGGGTCTCGTGGTCGCCTGGCCGGTCCTCCGGATGCAGCGGCCTGCCGGTCACCTCGCTCCAGAAGCAGGCCAGCTTGTAGGCATCCGCACAATCGATCGCAACGTTCTGCACCACCGAAACCATGAGTGGGAGCCTGCCTGAGCCCTCCCTTCGTGCGCCACCGAATTCCGGCACCACATGGCGTCGCGGAAGCGGGGGAGTTGCGAAGGCGGGGGAATTGCGAAGGCGCGGAAGCGGGGGAGTTGCGAAGGCGGGGGAATTGCGAAGGCGGGGGAGTGGGGGAGTTGCGGAGGCGGAAGCCGCGGAGGCGGAACCGCGCGAGGTCTTCCGGGAGTTGCGCGAGGCAGCGCGAGGTAGTCCGGGAGTTGCGTGAGGTCACCGAGAGTCGCGTGGGGTCTTCCGTGAGTAGTGCGAAGTAGTCCGGAAGCTGCGTGAGGTCACCGGGGAGTCGCGCGAAGTCTTCCGGGAGTCGTGCGGCGGGTACGTGACCGCCCCGTGCCCGAGTACCGGAAGCGCCGGACGATCAAGATCGAAAGTGCCGCACGACCAAGAAGCGTGTTCCGGTCGTGCGGCACTTCCCCCTCGCCTGCCCTCGCCGTTCCCCACGTTGTTCGCGAGTGAGACTCGCGTGCCGTCAAGCTAACCCCGAGTCAGGGCGTGATCACCGCACTGGGAGTCGCCGGGTGGAAAAGCCTTCCACCGGGTAGAAGAAACCTCCACCCACAGGTGCGATCGAGGCGTCAGCGAAGAGGCTCGGGAGAAGAGAAGGTCTCGGTTCGGTAACGGCTTTTCGGGTCGCGGTAAGAGGGTTTTCGGGTGACGGTCAGTAGTCATGATCGTTATTGGCCCTGGCGGGTGACGATCTTCGAGAACCGGGAAGTGAGCGCGATTTGATCAGCTCATTGTAGTTTTACAAACACGGAGAGTTAAGAACTGGATTTTGTGGTGAGAGAAACCGCTCTTTGCGTTGCTTAGGTGGCGATGACCAGCTAGTTTCCCCTCTCGTCCGAGTACATCGACAGAAATTCGAGGTGACCCGGCGTGGCTCTTCCTCCGTTGACCCCCGAGCAGCGCGCCGCAGCCCTGGAGAAGGCTGCCAAGGCCCGTAAAGAGCGTGCCGAGGTCAAGAACCGGCTCAAGCATGGCGCGGTTTCTCTGGCTGAGGTGCTCAAGGATGGGCAGACCGACGACGTCATCGGCAAGATGAAGGTGTCGGCGCTTTTGGAGTCGCTCCCAGGCGTGGGCAAGGTCCGCGCCAAGCAGCTTATGGAGCGGCTCACCATCGCCGAGTCGCGCCGCGTGCGCGGCCTCGGCGCGAACCAGAGGGCCGCCCTTGAGCGCGAGTTCGGTGGCGGCGAGAGCTAATCTCGTCTTCACACGAAAGCGCAGCTTCAGCGGGGGGTAGGAAGTGACCGACATGTCTTGGTCCGACAGTTTGAGGGCCCACGACACACAGGTCGACCTCCTTCCCTCCAGACGCCTGACGGTCCTGTCGGGACCGTCGGGCGTGGGGAAGTCCACGGTCGTCGCCGAGATCCGGCGGTCCCACCCCGAGGTGTGGCTGTCGGTCTCGGTGACCACCAGAAAGCCCCGCCCCGGCGAGTCGCACGGCGTGCAGTACTTCTTCGCCGACGACGACGAGTTCGACCGGCTCATCGAGGCGGACGAACTGCTCGAATGGGCGGAGTTCGCCGGCAACCGCTACGGTACGCCGCGCCGCCCCGTGCTCGACCGGCTCACGAACGGCGTGCCCACCCTCCTGGAGATCGACCTCCAGGGCGCCAGGCAGGTACGCAAGACGATGCCGGAGGCGCTCCTGGTCTTCCTGGCCCCGCCCACGTGGGAGGAGCTGGAACGCCGGCTGCGCGGCCGGGGCACCGAACCCGAGGACGTCATCGAACGCCGCCTGGCCGCCGGACGCGTCGAATGCGCGGCGGAACCCGAGTTCGACATCACACTTGTGAACACGAGTGTCCAGGATGTATGTCATCGGCTGATAGCCTTGATGACGGACCCTCAGGGGGTCACGACATCCACCAACCGAGAGGTCTGACAATCGTGGCAGGCATTGCCCCGGTCGCTGAGGGAATCACCAACCCGTCGATCGACTCTCTGCTCGACATCGTCGACAGCAAGTACTCTTTGGTGATCATGGGCGCCAAGCGCGCCAGGCAGATCAACGCCTACTACTCGCAGCTCGGCGAGGGCCTGCTCGAGTACGTCGGCCCGCTGGTCGAGACCCACGCCCAGGAGAAGCCGCTCTCCATCGCGCTGCGCGAGGTCTCCGAGGGCCTGCTCAACGCCGAGCCCATCGAAGGCGCGGTCTGACCGTTCGACTCCAGCTCTCGACACCGCCCAGGGGCGGAGCCGGGAGCTGCGCCGTGTCCGGACCCCGGGCGGAGCCGCACCAGCGCTGAGCTCTAGGGTTGGGGCGATCCGTGCGGAGGAGAAGGGGTGGCGGCGCGCCGATGAAGGTCGTACTGGGCGTCAGCGGCGGCATCGCCGCCTACAAGGCGTGTGAGCTGCTCCGGCTGTTCACCGAGTCCGGGCACGAGGTGCGCGTGGTGCCCACCCGCGACGCGCTCCGGTTCGTCGGCGAACCGACCTGGGCGGCGCTGTCCGGCAACCCGGTGACCACCGAGGTGTGGGAGAACGTCCACGAGGTGCCGCACGTCCGCATCGGGCAGAACGCCGACCTCGTGATCGTCGCCCCGGCCACCGCGGACGTCCTCGCCAAAGCCGCCCAAGGGCTGACCGGCGACCTGCTCACCACCACGCTGCTGACGGCGCGCAGCCCGGTGGTGTTCGCGCCCGCGATGCACACCGAGATGTGGGACCACCCCGCCACCCGCGCCAACGTCGCCACCCTGCGCGAGCGCGGCGCCCTCGTCATCGACCCCGCCTCGGGCCGCCTGACCGGCGCCGACACCGGCCCAGGACGGCTGCCCGACCCCGAGGAGATCTTCGAGGTCTGCCGCCGCGTGCTGCGCGGGTCGCCGCGCGACCTGGCCGGCCGCCGGGTGGTCGTCTCCGCGGGTGGCACCCGCGAGGCGATCGATCCGGTCCGCTTCATCGGCAACCGCTCCTCCGGCCTTCAGGGGTACGCGCTGGCGCGCACGGCCGTGGCACGCGGCGCCGAGGTGACCCTGATCGCGGCCAACGTCACGCTGCCCGATCCGGCCGGGGTCAAGGTCGTGCGGGTGGAGTCGACGGCGCAGCTGCGTGAGGCCGTGCTGTCGGCCTCGGAGGGCGCCGACGCGGTGGTGATGGCCGCGGCCGTGGCCGACTTCCGGCCGGTGACGCGGGCCACGTCCAAGATCAAGAAGACGTCCGACGATCCTGAGGCCATCCGGCTCACGAAAAATCCCGACATTCTCGCCGAGCTTGGCGTGCGCCGTACCCAGGCAAGAAACAGCGCCACCCCGGCGGACGGAACCCCCGCGGACGGAACCCCCGCGGACGGAACCCCCGCGGACGGAACCGCTGCGGGCGGAACCCTTGCGGACGGGACTGCGGCGGAAGGGGTCGCGGCGAGCGGGACCGCTGCGGGCGGTGGCGTGGGCGGGCCGGCGGTGATCGTGGGGTTCGCGGCGGAGACCGATGACGTGCTGGCCAACGGCCAGGCCAAGCTGGCCCGCAAGGGGTGTGACCTTCTGGTGGTCAACCAGGTCGGCGAGCACCTCGCCTTCGGCACCCCCGACAACGCGGCCACGATCCTGGTCGCCGGGGGAGACCCGGTCGAGGTCCCGAGGGGCCCGAAGGAAGATCTGGCCGACACCCTCTGGTCCCTGGTCGCCGCACGCCTGGCCGAATAGCCCCCCTGCCCTCTTAGCCCATGTGACCTGGCTTCCTCACTAATGGGACAAATGTGTACACGCTCCGTAATGTGGGGATGAGACGCCTCAGGGGTCAGTGAAGCTACGACTGGGGGCGGTCGGGGTTGTCAGCATTCAGGCACGTCATACGCGCACTGCTCATCACCGGCGCCCTCCTGGCCATCCCGGCGGCGGCGTCCGCCGAGGCGCCCGAGGCCATCACCCAGACCGTCACCGACCAGGCCGGCGCGCTCGGGAACCGGGCGGGCGAGGTTCAGGCCGCCATCAACCAGCTCGAAGCCGAGCACGGCATCCGCCTCTACGTCGTCTACGTCAACGGCTTCTCCGGCTGGAACGCCACCACCTGGGCCGACCAGACCGCCGGACTGAGCCGCCTGGGCCGTGACGACCTGCTGATGGCCGTCGCCACGCAGGAACGCCGTTACGCCGTGTCCGCCGACACGAACTTCCCGCTGTCCACCGAGCAGCTGAACAAGGTCGCGCAGGAGACGATCGTCCCCGCGCTGCGGAACGACGACTGGGCGGGCGCGGCGGTGGGAGCCGCCAAGGGGTACGGCACCGCCATGGCGAACCCGGCCAACCCCGAAGGCCGCAGCGCCTGGTGGCTGGCGGGTGCGGGGGTGCTGGCCGCGGCCGGCGGGGGCGTCTACCTGTACTCGCGCCGCCGCAAGACCTCACGCCACGCCGCCGCGGCCAAGGACCTGGAGACCCGGGCGGGACAGGCGCTTGTCCACACCGACGACGCGGTCAAGACCTCCGAGCAGGAGGTGGGGTTCGCGACGGCGCAGTTCGGCGAGGAGGCGGCGCAGCCGTTCGCCGAAGCGCTCGAGTACGCCAAAGGCGAGCTCGACCAGGCTTTCCGGCTCCGCCAGCAGCTTGACGACGAGGTCCCCGAGGACGACGTGACCCGCCACGCGATGCTGCAGGAGATCGTCAAGCGGTGTGCGGACGCCAACGCCCGGCTCGACGCCGAGTCCGAGGCCTTCGACCGGCTGCGCGACATGGAGAAGCAGGCCCCGCGCGTGCTCGCCGAGGTCCAGCAGGCGCACGCCGAGCTCACCCCCAAGCTCGCCGAGGTACGGCGGGCCATGGCGGCCACCAACGAGCGCTTCGCCCACAGCGCCCTGACCCCCGTCGAGGACAACCCGGACGACGCGGCCAACCGCCTGGAGTTCGCCGGCCAGACGCTCGCCGCCGCGCAGGCGTCGCTGGAGCAGGGGGAGTCGGGCAAGGCGGTCGCCCAGGTGCTGGCCGCGCAGTCGGCCGTGGACCAGGCCAGGCAGCTCATGGAGGCGGTGACCAGGCGGGCCGACGACATCCACCAGGCGGCGGCCGGGCTCAAGCCCGCCCTGGAGACCGTCGCGGCCAACCTGTCGGCGGCGAAGGCGCTGGCCGCCGATGAGGCGTATGCGGCGGACCTGGCGCCCCAGATCGCGTACGCGGAGAGCACCGCGACCCAGGTGGCCGAGGACGTCGTCGCGACGCGCGTGGACCCGATCGCGTTGCTGCGCCGGGTGGAGGAGGCGCAGACGACGCTGGACGAGGCGCTGAAGGGCGTACGCGACAAGAAGGCCCGTCAGGAGCAGGCGCGCAGCATGCTCGACCAGGCGATGCTGACGGCCCGCAGCGAGATCGCGGCCACCAGGGACTTCATCACCACCAACCGCGGCGCGGTCGGCAGCACGGCGCGCACCCGGATCGCCGAGGCCGAACGCCTGCTGGCCGAGGCGCGGGCGCGGGCGGGGGAGGACCCGTCGGCGGCGCTCGCCGCCGCACAGCGCGCCGACCAGCTCGCCCAGGAGGCCGGGCAGGCGGCGCGGGGCGAGGTGTCGGCGTTCGGCTACGGACGGACCGGCAACGGCAGGGGCGGCGCCGACGCCATGATGGGCGCGGTCCTGGGCGGCATCCTCATCGACGGGATGATGGGCGGCATGATGTCCGGCCGCGGCGCGGGCCGCGGCGGCGGCCGCCAGCCCGCGGGGACGAGCAGGCGCGGCCAGGCGCCGGGCAGCTTCGGCGGCTCGGGTACACGAGGGCGGAGGGGCTCAGGGGGAGCCTTCTGACCCGGAAACGATCACATATCGGGGGAATGAGCAATGTCCAAACAGTCCATCTTCGGCCGTGTCGCCCAGCTGGCCAGGGCCAACATCAACGCGCTGCTGGACTCGGCCGAGGATCCGCAGCTGATGCTCGACCAGATGGTGCGCGACTACACCGACAACATCGCCGAGGCGGAGAAGGCCATCGCGCAGACCATCGGGTCGCTGCGGATGGTCGAGGCCGACTACCGCGAGGACGTGGAGGCGGCCGGGGAGTGGGGCAAGAAGGCCATGGCCGCCAGCCAGCGCGCCGACCAGCTGCGGGCGGCGGGGCAGCGCATGGAGGCGGACAAGTTCGACGAACTCGCCAAGGTCGCCCTCGGTCGTCAGATGTCCGCCGAGCAGGAGGCGAAGGCCGCGGAACCCGGCATCACCGCGCAACGTGAGGTCGTCGAAAAGCTCAAGTCGGGCCTCCAGCAGATGAGGAACAAGCTCGGCGAACTCCGCAGCAAGCGCGACGAACTCGTCTCCCGCGCCAAGACCGCCCAGGCCCAGTCGCAGGTCCAGGACGCGATCAAGAGCATCGACATCCTCGACCCGACCAGCGAGGTCAGCCGCTTCGAAGAGAAGATCAAGCGGGAGGAGGCGAAGGTCATCGGACAGCAGGAACTGGCCGCCTCGTCGCTCGACGCCCAGTTCGAGAGCCTGGAGGACGTCAGCGCCCAGGCCGAGATCGAGGCCCGCCTGGCCGCCCTCAAAATGGGCAAGCCCCTCCAAATCCCATCCCCCAACTGACCTGCTTCCCGGCCGCGCCCGCACTTCCGGCGCGGCCGGGAGTTTTCCCCGCCTTCCGTCTCTTGCGGTGGCCGTCTGTCGGGGCTCGCGTCCGTCACGCCCGCTATCCGTTACGGCTCCCGCCGGCTTGCCCGCCCCGCCGTCGTGGGCGCGCGCCCGTCGAGCGCCGGTCGTGAAGGCCAACAACATCCCGCCGTGACGACTCCGCTCCTGGCCCACCGCCGTGGCTCACCCTGGACCCGCTGCCCGTTGCTTGGTCCGGGTCTGCGGCTGTGGCTTGCCCCTTGGCCGCTTCTGTGGTTGTTTCCCCGGGCTTGTTGTCCTGGGTCTCTTGTGGAGTTGGATGTTGCCGCGTTGCCGTACCCCTGCGGATAATTACACAAAGGGGGAGAACACAGATGCCGGTAGGAACCGCGGTGAGGGACCGCTGCAGGACGCTGCTCGGACCCGACGAACAGATCAGATACGTGTTTCCCGCCCTGTCGGTGGGGCCGCCGGGGATGGCCAACTTCCTCATCGTGGTCACCGACGGGGCGATCTCGGTGCTCGCCACCAGGATGCTCAGGAGCGACCGGCCGGTGTCGGTTTATGCCACGTTCCCGAGGGCGACACGCCTGGGCCCCATCATGACTGGATCGATCATCGAGTTGGGCTCGATGGCCTTCGAGTTCGATGAGGAGTACGTCGCCGTGGTGAGAGCGGCGGACGCGGAGATCTTCGCGCCCGAGACGCTCCCGCCCGACCCACTGCCGGATCTCTGAATCGGCCCGTGGTTTCGCTACCTGGCCTCCCGTGGGGCTAGACTTCGGCGAGGCCCAGGCTGGTGTCCACCTGTCCGAGCCGCATTTACGTCAGCAGCCGCTGCATGAGGAGCCACTGAGTTGTCACGTCGCCTGTTCACCTCCGAGTCGGTCACCGAGGGCCACCCGGACAAGATCGCCGACCAGATCAGTGACGCGATTCTCGACGCCATGCTCAAGGACGACCACAAGAGCAGGGTCGCCGTCGAGACGATGATCACTACCGGCCAGGTCCACGTCGCGGGCGAGGTGACGACCGAGACCTATGTCGACATCCCCGGCGTCATCCGCGAGAAGATCCTTGAGATCGGCTACGACGCCTCGCACAAGGGCTTCGACGGCGCGTCCTGCGGCGTCTCCGTCTCGATCGGCGCGCAGTCGCCCGACATCGCCCAGGGCGTCGACGACGCCTACGAGCACCGCGAGGAGGGCGTCGGCGACGAGCTCGACCGCCAGGGCGCCGGTGACCAGGGTCTGATGTTCGGCTACGCCTGCCGCGAGACCCCCGAGCTGATGCCGCTGCCGATCATGCTCGCGCACCGGCTCGCCCAGCGCCTGTCGGAGGTCCGCAAGTCGGGCACCGTGCCGTACCTGCGCCCCGACGGCAAGACCCAGGTCACCATCGAGTACGACGGCGACACCCCGGTCCGCCTCGACACCGTGGTCGTCTCCACGCAGCACGCGGCCGAGATCGACCTCAAGGAGATGCTCGCCCCAGACATCAAGGAGCACGTGGTCGACCCCGTGCTCGCCGGGCTCGAGATCGACATCGAGGGCTACCGCCTGCTGGTCAACCCGACCGGCCGCTTCGAGATCGGCGGCCCCATGGGCGACGCCGGCCTCACCGGCCGCAAGATCATCATTGACACGTACGGCGGCATGGCCCGCCACGGCGGCGGCGCCTTCTCCGGCAAGGACCCGTCCAAGGTGGACCGCTCGGCCGCCTACGCCATGCGCTGGGTCGCCAAGAACGTCGTCGCGGCCGGCCTGGCCGACCGCTGCGAGGTCCAGGTCGCCTACGCCATCGGCAAGGCCCAGCCGGTCGGTCTGTTCGTGGAGTGCTTCGGCACCGAGAAGGTCGAGGTCGACAAGATCCAGGCCGCCGTCCTGCAGGTGTTCGACCTCCGTCCCGCGGCCATCATCCGCGACCTTGACCTGCTGCGCCCGATCTACTCCGAGACCGCCGCCTACGGCCACTTCGGCCGCGAGGGATTCTCCTGGGAGTCGACCGACCGCGCCGAGTCCCTCCGCACCGCCGCCGGCCTCTGACCGGCACCCCGTCTCCACCGCCTGAGCCCTGAGCCCCGCCACCCGGCGCCTCAGGGCTCAGGCATGCCCGGCCCCGACGCTGCCCGAGGGCTACACCGACCTCCGGCCGCCTGCGCGGTCGCGGCCGGCCGGGGTTCTGGACACCCAGGATCGGGGGTCCTGCGTGCTCCGGGGCAGAGGCAGCTCGGGGGCGCGGTGTGTCTTGCGTGCTCCGGGTAAGAGGGCTGGCCGGGGAAGCTCGCCGAGCCTCAGCCGGTCGCCCTGCGGCCCAGGCTGTCAGGGGCGATGGCCTCCGGGGCGGGGCTTCGGTGGGAGATGTGGTCCTGTGGCCTGGAATGTGATGGGTGGTTGGGTGTGTCTGGTCCAAGATCCATATAACGTGTTCGCAGGGATCTTCCGGAAACCGGGCCTGCCACATGGGCTGCGGGTGCGGCTTGTTGGGGGTGCGGGACCATGCCGTGGCGGGCAGCCCTCCCCACCGCCGTCACCAGCTTCGTAGGACGCCGTCAGGAGGTCGCCGGGGTCCGCAGGATGCTGCAGCGCAGCCGCCTGGTGACGGTGACCGGGATCGCGGGCGTGGGCAAGACGCGCGTGGCCGTACGGGCGGCTCAGCTCATGCGGCGGGCGTTCACCGACGGCGTCACCTACGTCGAGCTGTCCGGCGCCACCACGGCCGAAGCGGTGGACGAGGCGATCGCGCAGGCCCTGGGTGTCAGCGCGCCCGCCGAGTCGGCCGCTCATGTGGCAGATCGTCGCATGCTCCTGGTGCTCGACACGTGCGAGCACGTCGCCGAGGCCTGTTCGAGGCTGGCCCAGGCCCTGCTGCCCGCCGCGCCCGGCCTGCACATCCTGGTCACCAGCCGCCAGGCCTTACGCGCCCCCGGCGAGCACATCGTGATCGTCCGGCCGCTGGCCGTGCCGGGGCCGGAGACCGAACCGGCGGCTGTGGCGCACGTCGAGTCGGTGGCGTTGTTCCTGGACCGGGTGGCCGCCGTGGACCCGGCGTTCGAGCTGGGGCCGGACAACGCCGCGGTCGTGGCCGAGCTGTGCCGGCGCATCCAGGGCATCCCGCTGGCCATCGAGCTGACCGCAGTGCGCGCCCGGCTGCTGCCCGTCGCCCGGCTCCTGCAGCTCATGGACGCCTACGGCTCGCTGGGCCACGCGGGTTCGCGCACCCGCGGCGGACGCCACTCCACGATGCAGGCGGCCATCGCCTGGAGCCACGACCTGTGCGCCAAGGAGGAACGGCTGCTGTGGGAGCGGTTGACCGTCTTCTCCGGCCCGTTCGACCTGGACGCCGCCGAGCACGTCTGCTCCGACGCCGACCTGCCCGACACCCTGGTCTATCCGACGCTGGCCGCGCTGGTCGAGAAGTCGATCGTGGTCCGCGAGCACGACGGGCGGCGCACCGAGTACCGGATGCTGGACGGTCTGCGCGAGTACGCCATGGGACGCATGACGGAGCCGGAGACCGAGCGGTTGCGGGCGCGCCACCGCGAGCACTACTTCGCCGTCGCCCGCCGCTTCGGCGTGGAGCGCGCCGGCCGCGACCGCGTGGAGGAGGTGCTGCGCGCGCGTTCCGACTGGCCGAACCTGCGCGCCGCCCTGGAGTCCTACGCCGCCGACCCCGCCGCGCGCGCCGCCGGTCTGGAGATGGGGTTGCGTCTCGGCTATCTGTGGGTGTTCGGCGGCATGGCCAGGTACGGCCGGCAGTACCTCGACCGCCTGCTCCCCACCACCGAGGCCCCCGACTGGATCCGCCTGGGCGCCCACCTGGAGCTCGCCCACATCGCCATCGGCCAGGGCGACCTGCCCGCCGCCCGGCGCGCGCTGGCCGGGGCGGAGGAGCCGGCGGCCCGGCTGGGCACGCTCGGTGGCCTGCACCTCACGAAGATGCGCGGCACGCTGCGGTTCTGCGAAGGCGACCTGGAGGCTGCCGAACTGCTGCTGCGCCAGAGCGTGGACGGGCTATCGGCACACGGCGGCATCCACCTGCTCAACGGCCTGATCGAGCTGGGACTGACGTTGCTGACGGCGGGCCGTACCGAAGAGGCGGAACGGGCGCTGACCCGGGCGGCGCGGCTGTGCGCTCAGGCGGGTGACGGGTGCGGCGCGGCGTGGGCGGACCTGGCGCTGGCGCTGCTGCTGCGGCAGCGCGGACGGACCGGCGAGGCCGAGGAGCACGCGCGCGCGGCGCTGCGCACGCACGCGCGGGTGGAGACGACGTTCGGGCGGGCGTTCTGCGTGGAGGTGCTGGCGTGGCTGGCGGCCGACCGCGGCGCGCACGCGCGGGCGGCGCGGCTGCTGAGCGCCGCGCACCGGCTGTGGGGCGCCGAGGTGCGGCCGCTGCTGGGTTCGCCGCATCTGGCGGCCGAGCGCAAGCGCTACCAGGACGAGCTGGCCGAGGCGCTGGGGTCCCAGCTGGAACGCGTCAAGGCCGCGGGACGGGCGCTGTCGGCGGAGGAGGCGATCGCCGAGGCGCTGTCCGGCGAGCCGGAGGAGAGGGAACCGCCGGCGGTCCCGGCGTGGGCGCCGCTGACGCCGCGCGAGGCCGACGTCGCCGGCCTGGTCGCCGCCGGGCTCACCAACCGGCTGATCGCCCACCGGCTCGTCGTGGCCCCGCGCACGGTCGACACGCACGTCGAGAACATCCTCGCCAAACTCGGCTTTTCCGGACGCAGCCAGATCGCGGCATGGGTGATCCGACGCCGGCAGCGGGAGGAAAGCTGAGCAGGATAGGCACAATCCCCGATGTCGCCCTGGGTGATGGGCTGAATACTCGTCGTGTCCGCAGTCCGGGGACGCGGGGGCGGTTCGCGCGCTGACGCGAGCCTGGTCCGCGGCACGGACGGCCCGCCGGGCCGCCCGTCGCCAGGAGGGAGTGTCCATGGTCGAGCGAGGCAGGGGGAACCTCCCCGCCGAGTTCACCAGCATGATCGGCCGCGCGGCCGAGGTGGCCGAGGGCCTGCGCGCGCTGACGCGCACGCGCCTTCTCACGGTCACCGGGCCCGGAGGGGTGGGCAAGAGCCGCGTGGGGGTCAGGATCGCCCGCCACGCCCGGCGGCGATTCCCGGGCGGGATCTGGTACGCCGAGCTGTCGGCGGTGACCGGCGAACCTGCGCTGACCGCCCGCGTGGCCGCCGCGATCGGCCGGCCGCAGGCGCGTACCGCCGAAGGGATCGCCGCGGCGCTGCGCGAACGGCGGGCGCTGGTCGTGCTCGACACCTGCGAGCACCTGGCCGGTCCCGTCGCGCGGCTGGTCGCGGTGATGCTGCGCCGGGCGCCCGAGGTCAAGATCGTGGTGACGGGACGGCAGCCGCTCGATCTGGCTGGGCAGCGCCTGCTGTATGTGCGGCCGCTGGCGGAGGCCGACGCCGTCACGCTGTTCGCCGAACGGGCCGCCGCCGTCGACCCGGACTTCTCCCTGTCTGTCGGTACGCGCGCCGCGGTCGCCGAGATCTGCCGGCGGCTGGACGGCCTGCCGCTGGCCATCGAACTGGCCGCGGCCTGCCTGCGCTCGCTGACCGCGCCCGAGCTGCGTGAACGGCTGCGTGACCGCTGGCCGCTGCTGGCGGCGGGTACCACCAGCGCGCTGCCGCGCCAGCGCGACCTGCGCGCCATGGTCGAGTGGAGTCACGCGCTGTGCGGGGCGGAGCAGCGTGTGCTGTGGGCGGCGTTGTCGGTGGTGGATGGCGGCTTCGAACGTCAGACGGCCGAGGCGATCGGCGTCGAGGCGGGCCTGCCCCGGGTGCGGGTGGGCGCGGTGCTCGGCGATCTCGTCGCCAGTTCGGTGGTGCTGCGTGAGCCGATGCCGGGCGGCGCCGGTTACCGGCTGCTGCAGCCGTACCGGCAGGTCGGGCTGGAGCTTCTCGAGGCGCGGGCGCGCACGCGCCTGACGGCCCGCTACGGCGCCGCCACGGCCACTCCCGTGCCCAGGCCCGACGGCGGCCGCGAGACCGGTGACGTGGTCCTGAGCCCCCGCGAGCTGCAGGTCGCCGAGCTCATCACCGAGGGCCTGACGAACCTGGAGATCGCCGGGCGGCTGGTGATCTCGAAGCGCACGGTCGACGCGCATGTCCGGAACATCCTCGCGAAGGGGCATCTCACCTCGCGCACTCATGTCGCCGCGTGGATGGTTTCTCACGATTAATCGGCACTTTTCCGGATGTGGGAGGCCGGGTGCGCGACGAACTGTTGTCTTGCCGGCGGATGACCACCGGCGCCGTCCAGGGGAGGGGTCCCAGGGTCCGGCGCCTCAGGTTCATCCGCCGGCACCACAGCGGGCGAGTCCATCGCGGTGCCGACTCTCCTGCCGGCGGTACGCGTGCCGGGCGGGCATCCTCCACGACCTGGCCGGCGACCGGCCTTACCGGAGGCCACGGTCTGGTAGACGTAGTGCGTGACCGAGACCGACCACGCCCTGCTGCCGCTGGATGCGGTACGCCCGGCCGCGCAGAAGGCCAAGGGCTCGGTCGTTCCCGCCCCCGAGGCGCCCGTGGCCAGGGTGGCGGTCGACAACCCGCTGCCGCACCTCGACCGGCCCTTCGACTACCTCGTGCCGGCCCCCCTGCACGACAGCGCCCAGCCGGGGGTGCGGGTCCGGGTGCGGTTCGCCGGCAAGCTGGTGGACGGGTTCCTGCTGGAGCGGACGGAGGAGAGCGAGCACCGGGGGAAGCTGGCCGCGATCGAGCGTGTGGTGTCGGCCGAGCCGGTTCTCACGGGCGAGGTGGCCGCCCTGGCCAGGGCCGTGGCCGACCGCTACGCCGGAACGCTGGCCGACGTGCTGCGGCTGGCCGTACCCCCGAGGCACGCCAAGGTCGAGGCAGAGCCCCAGGAGCCCCAGGAGCCCCGGAAAACGGACGGCTCGCCGGAGCCCGGGGGCCATCAGGCCTGGGCCGACTACCCGATGGGGCCGTCGTTCCTGGACGCGCTGGAGCACGGGCGGGCGCCCAGGGCCGTGTGGTCGGCGCTGCCCGGAGCCGCAGGATGGGCCGAGGCGATCGGCGAGGCGGTGCGTGCCACGCTGGCCGGCGGCCGGGGCGCGCTGGTCGTCGTGCCGGACGGCAAGGACGTGGCGCTCGCCGACGAGGTGTTCGAGCGGCTGCTCGGCGACGGCGCGCACGTGGCGCTCACCGCGGGCCTGGGGCCTGCCGAGCGGTACCGGCGCTGGCTCAGGGTGCTGCGCGGGCAGGCGCGCGCGGTGGTCGGCACCCGTGCGGCCATGTTCGCGCCCGTCGCCGGCCTGGGGTTCGTCGCCCTCTGGGACGACGGCGACGACCTCCATGCCGAACGGCTGGCGCCCTACCCGCACGCCCGCGAGGTGCTCGCGCTGCGCGCCCACCGCGGCGGCGCGGCCATGCTCATCGGCGGCTACGCCCGCACCGCCGAGGCCACCCAGCTCATCGCCACCGGCTGGGCCAGGCCGATCGTGGCCGCCCGCGAGACCGTGCGCGCCAAGGCCCCCAAGGTGCGCCCGGCGGGCGAGGACGCCGAACTGGCCAAGGACCAGGCCGCCCGCGCCGCCCGCCTGCCCAGCGTCGCCTGGCGGGCGCTGCGCGAGGGGCTGGAGTCCGGGCCGGTGCTGGTCCAGGTCCCGAGGCGCGGCTACCTGCCCTCGATCGCCTGCCGCCAGTGCCGCCGCCCGGCCCGCTGCGCCCTGCCGCCCACCCGCACCGCTCCCGGTCACGACAACAGGATCGAGGACGCCGTGCCGGGCAAGGTCGCCTGCCACGGGCCGCTGGCGCTGCGCAGCGGGCACAGCGCGCCCTACTGCCGCTGGTGCGGCCGGGTGGACGCCGCCTGGCGGTGCGAGCACTGCGGCGGAGCGGGCGTGCGCGCGGTCGTCGTCGGCGCCCGGCGTACCGCCGAGGAGCTGGGGCGGGCCTTTCCGTCGGTGCCGGTCAAGACGTCCGGAAGGGACGGGGTGCTGGCGCGCGTCGGTTCCGGCAAGGCGCTGGTGGTGGCCACGCCGGGCGCGGAACCGGTCGCCGACGGCGGATACTCGGCGGCCGTGCTCCTGGACGGCTGGGCCCTGCTGGGGCGGGCCGACCTGCGTGCGGCCGAGGAGGGCGTGCGCCGCTGGATGAACGCCGCCGCCCTGCTGCGGCCCGGCGCCGAGCTGGTGGTGCTCGCCGACATGGCGCTGCCGGCCGTACAGGCGCTGCTGCGCTGGGATCCCGTCACCCACGCCGAGCGCGAGCTCGCCGACCGCGCCGAGCTCGGCTTCCCGCCGGCGGTGCGGATGGCCACGCTCACGGGTACGGCCGCCGCCGTACGCCAGATGCTCGACGAGGTCCGCCTGCCGGACGAAGCCCAGGTCCTCGGCCCGGTCCAGGTCGACGACGAGCGGGAACGCGCCATGATCCGGGTCCCGAGAGCCTCGGGCGGCGTGCTGGCCGCGGCGCTCAAAGGGGCCACCGGGGTGCGCGCGGCGCGCAAGGCGGCTGATGTCGTCCGGGTGAGTGTCGACCCTCTCGACCTGATTTAGCCGCTTTCCCCGATTCGCTCATCTGTTGGCCAGCCGTTAGCGTCTCCCTGTGTCGATCGAATGGGTGAACCGAGCCATCGACGACCTGCGCGCATGGGGCCGGGCGCGGGGCGTCGAGGTGGACGCCGACGAGGTGCGGCTGCTCTGCGACTACGCCAGCGACTATCTGGGCGTCAACGAGCTGGCCGACTTCGCTCCATCGACCTTCGACGACCTGCTGCTGTCCATCTACCCGCGCAAGGTGATCGCGCCGCCGGAGAGCGCGCCCGAGTCGGTCGCCGCGGCCCGCACGCTCGTCGACTACCTCGAGTCCTCCGGCGCCGCGGGCGCCGACGGGGCGCGGGCCATGCGGGCGCGGCTGAGCGAGATCGCCGAGGAGATGCCGGCCGCGCTCGCCGACCCGGCCAACTTCGGCATGGCCAAGAGCCTGTTCAGCTCGATCGGCCCGGAGTCGCTGGAGCAGGACATCGCGATCCCTTCCGCCGACGCGCCCGGGAGCGCGCTTCCCGAGATCGAGGAGGCGCCCTGCGACTGCCCGGCGTGCACGCCGTTGCCCGCCGTACGCCTGGCTTCCCCGCAGGACCTGGAGGCCGCGCTCGGCGGGGTGGCCCTGCTGGCCGACCGCGACCGGCTGCTGGCCTGGCTGGGCGACCGGGGCAGCACCCCCACGGCCAAGGGCGCGCTGCGCGCCAAGGACGCCGCCGCCGCACCGGTGCCGGAGCCGAGGCTGCTGTGGGCGCTGGCCGGGCACACCGGCCTCGGCGGGTGGGCGAGCACCGTCGCCCACCTGGTCGAACACGACACCGCTGGCGCGGTCACCGGCCTGCCCGAGCTCGACGACGCCCTCTACGACCTGCTCGACCGCCTCTACCGCCTGCAGGCGCGGGTGCCCGACGAGGTGGTCGCCGACCACGTGTTCGAGCTGGCCGACGCGGACGTGGACGTGGACGCGGTGCTCGACCGGCTGGCCTGGTGCGGGCTGGTCGAGCGCCGCCACGACGGCGCCGGGCTGAGCCCGCTGGCCGTATGGGGGCTGCGCGAGCTCTACCTCGCCCACGGCCGCGACGCCCCCGAGGCGCCCGACCTCGCCGTCGCCGACGCGGTCGGCCTCATCGAAGGACTGCTCGACGGCATGCCGACCGAGGCGGCCGAGCACGACATCGAACGCTGGCTGGCCGGGCGCACGCCGGAGCAGGCCGCCGCCGAGCTGCTGGCCGCCGCCACCGGCGCCCCGGCCGTGGCCCGCGGCATCGCGGTCACCATCGTCGACCACCTCGGCGCCGCCGCCGAGCCTGCGCTGCGCGCGGTGCTCGACGACGAGGAACTGCGCCCGCACGCCATCCACTGGCTCACCTCCAGAGGGCTGCCCGCGCCGCCGCTCACCCAGGACGAGCTCCTGTGGGTCAGCGTGGACATGCTCGCGCTGGCGATGCCGGCGGCACAGGAGGACCCCGAGATCTTCGCCGAGAACATGGCCGCCTCGGGCCCGCCGGCCCACCTCATCGAGGAGATGTGGCGGGTCGACCACCCCGACGTGGTCGAGGTGCTCGAACTGCTCGGCCGGTCCCTGCCCGGCAGCGGAGAGGCCAAGGCGGCGCGCAAGGCGGCGTTCAAAGCACGCTCACGAGCGATCCGATGAAGTACATCCCTGTGACTCGTGTGCAGTAAGTTTCGTGGGTGGCAAACAACGTCTTCGACCTCGCCGAGCTCCGCAAGCTGATCGAGGAGCCCGCTCCAGTGGAGACGCCCGCGCCCCAGGTCAGGGAGGCGTTGACGTTCCCGCCTGTCGCGCTGGCCGCCGACGCGGAGCTGGCCGTCGCGGTGCCCGGGGTGCCGCTGGTCGCCGACGCCATCAAGCTCACCGCCTGGACCGGCGAGCGCCCGGTCACCGATGAGGGACTGCTGTCCGAGACCGACGCCGCCGCCGCGGCCAAGGAGCTCGGCGTCTCCCGTGCCCGGCTGCGGCTGGCCTGGATCGTGGCGGTCAACACCCGCCTGCTCCAGATCGTGCGCGGCACCGCCTCGCGCGGCGCGCTGCCCCTGCGCCTGCCCGCCGAGGCCACGCTGGAGTTCTGGGACGGCGTCGTCATGGACGTCCTCGACCAGGCCGACACCTCCCGCCTGACCGGCTCGCGGGTCATCGACGGCCACCTGGCCGAGACCCTCGCCACCATCTACTCCGTGCGCTCCGGCGTCGCCATCGCCAACCTCGCCAAGGGCCTGCTGCAGTCGCACGAGGTGGCCTGCGAGCCGAGCCAGGCCGAGCTGCGCGAGCTCAGCGGCAGCCTGCCGGGCGAACTGCTGGAGGCGCTGTCCCTGCTCACCTACTGCGGCCTGGTGCAGCAGACCGGCAC
This sequence comes from Nonomuraea endophytica, assembly GCF_014203235.1. Classification (GTDB taxonomy): domain Bacteria; phylum Actinomycetota; class Actinomycetes; order Streptosporangiales; family Streptosporangiaceae; genus Nonomuraea; species Nonomuraea endophytica. Next base: position 110,811 of record NZ_JACHIN010000003.1, read on the forward strand.
CGGCCGGATCGCGCTGACCCCGCTCGGCGTCTGGGCCGTCCGCCACGACCTGCTGCGCGAGGGCCACGAGGCGCCCACGCTGGCCGAGGTCGAGGTCTTCGCCGGGCTCGACGCGGAAGCGCTGGTGGAGTCCCTGGTCAGCGGCGCGGTCACGCAGAGCGCCGTGACGACCTGGCTGGAGCGCCGCCCGCCCGAGCAGGCCGCCCGCGACCTCCTGGCCGTCGCCACGGCCGGCGGCGCCGGCCACCGGGGCGCCGTGGGCGCCATTCTCGAAGAGCTCGGCCCCGAGGCCCAGTCGCCGGTACGCGACTCGCTGGCCGACCCCACCATGTGGCGCTACGCGGCCTCCTGGCTGCACATCCGCGACCTCGACGCGCCCCCGCTCAGCTCCGACGACCACACCTGGATCGCCGTCGACTCCGTCGCCGCCCTGCTCCACATCTCCGGCAGCCCGGAGTCCGTCGGCGAGTTCGGCGCGCTGGAGTCCGGCGAGGACCTGGTCAGGAGCGTGGGGGAGATGGCCGGCTCCAGCCACCCCGACACCGTGGCCGTCCTCGAACTCCTGGCCTCCACTCACGGCGACGCCGCCGTCGCCAAGGCGGCGCGCAAGGCCGCGATGAAAGCCAGGTCGCTCCAGACCACTAAACTGGGCTGATCCCACCCTGCCTTCGCGGAACGGAGTTGGCCACTTGGCGATCCAGTCGATCCGGCTGTTCGGAGACCCGGTGCTGCGCACCCCGGCGGCCCCGGTCGTCGACTTCGACAAGGAACTGCGCAAACTGGTCAAAGACCTGACCGACACGATGATGGACGCGCCGGGCGCCGGCCTGGCCGCCCCGCAGATCGGCGTCGGCCTGCGGGTCTTCACCTACTACGTCGACGACCAGCTCGGCCACCTGATCAACCCCGACCTCGACCTGTCGGCCGACCTCGACGAGGAGGGCGAGGAAGGCTGCCTGTCCTTCCCCGGCCTGTCCTTCCCGACGCCGCGCGCCATCCGCGCCGTCGCCAAGGGGCTCGACATGCACGGCGAGCCGGTCACCCTCGAAGGCACCGACCTGATGGCCCGCTGCTTCCAGCACGAGACCGACCACCTCGACGGCATCCTGTTCATCGACCGGATGGACTCCGCGCAGCGCAAGCTCGCGATGAAGGCCATCCGCGAGGCGGAGTGGAGCGGACTGACCCCGCCGGCGGTCAAGTTCTCCCCGCACGCCACCGGCGGGAAGGCTCTCTGACGATGCGCCTGGTCTTCGCCGGCACGCCCGAGACGGCTCTGCCCTCGCTGCGCGCCCTCATCGACTCGCCACGTCACGACGTCGTGGCCGTGGTCACCCGCCCCGACGCCCAGACCGGCCGCGGCCGCAAGGTGCACCTGTCGCCCGTCGCCGAGCTGGCCGAGGAGGCCGGCATCGAGGTGCTGCGCCCGGCCAAGGCCGGCGACCCGGAGTTCCTCGACCGGCTGCGCGCGCTGGAGCCCGACTGCTGCCCGGTCGTCGCCTACGGGGCGCTGCTGCCGCAGTCCGCGCTCGACGTGCCCCGCCAGGGCTGGATCAACCTGCACTTCTCGCTGCTGCCCGCCTGGCGCGGCGCCGCCCCCGTGCAGCACTCCGTGCTCCACGGTGACGAGATCACCGGCGCGGCCACGTTCCAGATCGTCAAGGAGCTCGACGCCGGGCCCGTCTACGGCGTCGTCACCGAGGAGATCCGCACCGACGACACCAGCGGCGCGCTGCTGGAGCGCCTGTCGATCTCCGGCGCCGGGCTGCTGGCCGCGACCCTCGACGGGGTCGAGGACGGCACCCTGGAGCCCCGGCCCCAGCCCGCCGACGGCATCAGCTACGCACCGAAGATCAACGTGGACGACGCCAGGGCCGACTGGCAGGCGCCCGCCATGCGGGTCGACCGGCTCGTGCGCGCCTGCACGCCCAACCCCGGCGCGTGGAGCGAGTTCCGCGGCCAGCGGGTCAAGCTCGGCCCGGTCCGGCCGCGGCCCGACGCCGCCCGGCTGGAGCCCGGAGTGATCGCGGCCACCAAGCACGAGGTGCTGGTCGGCACCGCCACCCATCCGGTCGAGCTGACCGAGGTGCAGGCGCAGGGCAAGCGGGTGATGAGCGCGGCCGAGTGGGCCCGCGGCTCGCGCCTGGGCGAAGGGGACAAGTTCGCGTGACGGCTTCACGGGGGAACGGCGGCGCACGGGGCCGTGGTCGTGGTGACGGCGGCTACGGCCGGGGTCAGGGCGGCGGGAGCCGTACCAGGAAAGGGCCGGTGCGGGACGAGGCGCGCAACGCGGCCTTCGACGTGCTGCGTGCCGTCGACGAGCGGGACGCCTACGCCAACCTGCTGATGCCGCGCCTGCTGCGCGAGCGGCGGCTGGGCGGGCGCGACGCGGCGCTCGCCACCGAACTGGCCTACGGGACGCTGCGCGGGCTCGGCACCTACGACGCGATCATCGAATACTGCACCGATCGCGCGCCCGACCCCGACGTGCGCGACGCGCTGCGGCTCGGCGCCCACCAGCTGCTCAAGATGCGCGTCCCGCCGCACGCCGCGGTGGGCACGACCGTCGATCTGGTACGGCTGCGCGTCGGCGTCGGCGCCTCCAAGTTCGCCAACGCCGTCCTGCGCAAGGTGGCCGCCAGGCCGCTCGACGACTGGATCCCGATCGTGGCTCCCGAGGACCCGGTCGGCCACATGTCGGTCGCCCACAGCCATCCGCGCTGGATCGTGTCCGCCTTCCGCGACGCGCTCGGCGGCGACGACGCGGAGACGGCCGATCTGCTGGCCGCCGACAACGTACGCCCGCTGGTCACGCTCGTGGCCCGTCCCGGCCGCAGCTCGGTGGCCGAGCTGCAGGACTCCGGCGCCGAGGCCGGCCGCTACTCGCCCTATGCCGCCTACCTGCCCGAGGGCGACCCCGGCCAGGTGCTGGCGGTGGCCGAGTACCGCGCCGCCGTGCAGGACGAGGCCAGCCAGCTCGTCGCCCTCGCCCTGGCCAGGGTGCCGGTGGAGGGCCGCGACGAGTTCTGGCTCGACATGTGCGCGGGCCCCGGCGGCAAGGCGGGCCTGCTCGACGCCATCGCCGCCTACGGCGACCCCGACGAGGGCTTCCCCGGCGGCAAGCACCTGCTGGCCGCCGACGTCCAATATCACCGTGCCCGCCTGGTCTGGCAGACCACCCGCGAGGCCTCGGTGATCACCGCCGACGGCACCGAGCCCGCCTGGCGGCCCGGCGCCTTCGACCGGGTCATGCTGGACGCGCCCTGCACCGGCCTGGGCGCGCTGCGCCGCCGTCCCGAGGCCAGGTGGCGGCGCGACCCCGCCGGCGTGCCGGGCCTGGGAGCGCTGCAGCGCGGTCTTCTGGCCACCGCCCTCGACGCGGTACGGCCCGGCGGCGTCGTCGCCTACGTCACCTGCTCGCCCCACCTGGCCGAGACCGGGATCGTGGTCTCCGACGTGCTGCGGCGGCGCGAGGACGTCGAGCAGCTGGACGCGCGCTCGTACCTGACCGAGGTGCCCGACCTCGGCGATGGCCCGCACGCCCAGTTCTGGCCGCACCGGCACGGGATGGACGCGATGTTCCTGGCGTTGCTGCGCAAGCGGTAACAAGCAAGCGTTAGGTCACGATTCGCCTTCTAAGCCTGTCCTTGCCCTGGGCGGGTGTGGTCCCATCGGCCACGTGGACATCCTCGACGGCCTGCGCGGGGCCGAACTCGGGCCGATCATCGCGCTCCAGGGGCTGCCCGGGTGGCTGGAACCGGTGATGGAGGCGGTCTCGCTGTTCGGCAGCGAGCAGACCTTCCTGTTCCTGCTGCCCGTCCTCTACTGGTGCGTCAGCCCCCGCCTCGGCCTGCGGATGGGCGTGGTCGTGCTGGGTGCGGCGGCCAGTAACGCGGTGCTCAAGCTGCTGTTCCACGCGCCGCGTCCCTACTGGCTGGACGCCCGGGTCAGGCCGCTGTCGCTGGAGGGGACGTTCGGGATGCCGTCCGGGCACGCCCAGATCGCCGCGGCCACGTGGGGCGCGCTGGCCGCTGCCGTGCGACGGCCTTGGGCGTGGTGGGGCGCGGTGGCGGCGGTCGGGCTCATCGGGCTGTCCCGGGTTTACCTGGGGGTGCACTTCATCTCCGATGTGGTGGCAGGGGTGTTGCTGGGCGTGGCCGTACTGGTGCTGGTGGTGAAGCTGGAGCCGGCCGCCGTACGGTGGTGGCGCGGGTTGTCGCTGGGCTGGCAGTTGGCCGCCTCGGCGGTGGTCTCGGTGGTGCCGCTGGGGGCCGCCGCGCTGGCCAACGCGCCCTATGCCGGGTGGTCGCTGCCCGCTGCATGGCGGCTGGCCGGGGATGTCGATCCCCTCGCTCTCGACACGCTGGTGGCCATGTGCGGGTCGGTGCTGGGGATGCTGGCGGGGGCGTCGGTGATGTACCGGCTCGGGTGGTTCTCGGTGCGCGGGACGCTGGGGCGGAAGGTGGCGCGGTGGGCGCTCGGGTCGCTGGTGGTGGGGGCGCTGTGGTTCGGGCTGCGGGAACTGCTGCCGGAGCATGATGTGCTGCGTTATCTCCGGTATGCGGTGCTGACTTTGTGGGTGCAGCTTGGGGCGCCGCTGACGTTCATTCGGCTGGGTTTGATGAGCGGAGCCGAGCGCAAGGTGTCCTAGAAGGCGCGCCTGGATCTTCCGGGGCTTCT
>NZ_JACHIN010000003.1:115589-426055 GCF_014203235.1 Nonomuraea endophytica
TCTGAGCGGCCAGGGCTTCTCTGAGCGGCCAGGGCTTCTCTGAGCGGCCAGGGCTTCTCTGAGCGGCCAGGGCTTCTCTGAGCGGCCAGGGCTTCTCTGAGCGGCCAGGGCTTCTTGGAGCGGCCGGGTCTTCTCGGGCGGTTTCTTGGGCGGTTTTCTTGGGACTGCCGGTGCCCGGTGCGGGTCTGGGGTTTCCCTAGAATCGGAGCGTGCAGATCTCGCCCAGCATCCTGTCCGCCGACTTCGCCCGGCTCGCCGACGAGGCCGCCGCGGTGCCCAACGCCGACTGGCTCCACGTGGACGTCATGGACAACCACTTCGTGCCCAACCTCACCCTCGGGCTGCCCGTCGTCGAAGCGCTGCTCAAGGCCACGTCCACGCCGATCGACTGCCACCTCATGATCGAGGACCCGGACCGCTGGGCACCCGCCTACGCCGAGGCCGGGGCGGGCAGCGTGACCATCCACGCGGAGGCGGCCAAGGCGCCGGTGCGTACGCTGCGCCAGATCAGGGCGCTGGGGGCGCGGGCCGGTTTCGCCCTCAACCCCGCGACCGACGTCACCCAGTACGAGGACCTGCTGGGCGAGATCGACATGCTGCTGCTGATGACGGTCGAACCCGGCTTCGGCGGCCAGCGCTTCCTCGACGTCGTGCTCCCCAAGATCCGCCGCGCCCGTGAGCTGGTGTCCCGCCACGGTGGCCAGATCTGGATCCAGGTGGACGGAGGGGTGGCCGCCGACACGATCGAGCGCTGCGCCGAGGCGGGCGCGAACGTGTTCGTAGCGGGCAGCGCCGTCTACGGCACCACCGACCCCCGCGCCGCCATCGACCACCTTCGCGCCCTGGCCGAAAGCGCCCCCCGCCCAGGCGGCGCCATCTAACCCCTCAGGTCCACGCTCCCACCCTCAACCCGGCCCCACCCTCAACCCGGCCCCACCCTCAACCCGGCCCCACCCTCAACCCGGCCCCACCCTCAACCCGGCCCCACCCTCAACCCGGCCCCACGCCTCGACCTCAAGGCCCCACCCTCAGCCCGGTCCCGTGCTCAGGCTCGGCCTGGCGCACACCGGGTCCTCGGTGCGACGGCTCCTGCCTTCGACACCGGAAACCCGCCTTGCGGGTGTCGGCGTCTTGGACTTGGGCGACCCGGTCCCCCGGCGGCAAGTGGGCTGTTTGTCGCGCCGAGTGCCCCTTGTGCACGGGAAGCTCTCGGCTGCACGTGGGCAGGCTCGTGACGTGGGCAATCCCCGGGGTCTGGGTGGGGCAATCCGGGGTGCCGGGTTCGGGGGGCGTTCTGGAACGTTTGTCTGGTCGGGGGTTATGGGTAACTGCTTACTTATGACGGACCATGGGCTTTTCGGGCCGGAATCGGTGACCTGGCGGGTGATGGGGGAGCCCATCCTTCTGGTGGGCGGGTTCCGGGCACTGTTGATGCAGGGGCTGCACCCCCGGGCGATGCGCGGCGTCCTGCAGAACTCCGCGCTCATGCACCCCGACGAAGCCTGGTCACGGTTCATGCGGACCACCGAGTTCGTACGCGTCCGGACCTACGGCACGCTGCCCGAGGTCGAACGGGCCGGCAGGCGGGTACGGAAGATCCACGCCACGCTCCGCGCCGACGACCCCGACACCGGTGAGCGCTTCCGGCTGGACGAGCCCGGTGCGCTGATGTGGGTGCACGTCGGCGAGGTGGACTCCTACCTGTCGGTGGCGCGGCGGGCGGGGGTGCGGTTGTCGGCCGAGGATGCCGACCGGTTCGTCCTGGAATGGCGGCGGGCCGCGACGGTCGTCGGCCTGAATCCCGATGACGCCCCGGGCAGCGTCGCCGAGTTGCGCGCCTACATCGAGGCCGAGCGGCCGGGCCTGCGCCTGGTGCCCGAGGCGGCACACCCGCTGCTGCAGTCGCTGACCGCGCCGCTGCCGCTGCGCCTGGCGCCGCTCAAACCGGTGCTCCCCGCCCTGACGCTGCTGGCGTTCGCGACCCTCCCGCGCTGGGCGCGCCGCCTGTACGGCCTGCCCGCCACCCCGGTCGGAGACCTGTGGGCCACCGCCACCCTGCGAACGTTGCACGCGGGACTCGGCCTGGTACCCGCCCAGATGCGCTACGCCCCCGACGCCCGCCGGGCCCGTAAGCTCATGGCGGCTTGACCAAGCGAGCGCTTGGTTGAGAATATGGGGGCGGTCGCAGATGCCGATTCGGGCATGGCAGACTGATAGGCGAAAGAAGAGCTAGCGTGCTCCGGGGTCGGTGAAATTCCGAACCGGCGGTTACAGTCCGCGACCCGGCCGATGCCATCGGCCGGTTGACTCGGTGAAATTCCGGGACCGACGGTTAAAGTCCGGATGGGAGGAAGCGCGCAGGCGTCCGGCCGTGGCCGGGCGCCGTTGTGGTGGCGTACGCGCACCACGCACCCCCGGGGTTCGCCGTGGCTTGAAGCTACTGGCGAGTAGGAGGTCCGGGGGTGGACGAACCCTTCCGGGACAACCCCCTTTCTGAAGAACGGCCCGCCACAGGCGACCGGCACCCCACCGGTCAACGGCCCGCCGCATCCGAGCGGGATGCCGCAGGTCAACGCCCTGCCGCAAGTGAACGGCACGCCGCAGGTCAACGCCATGCCGCAGATGAACGGCCCGCCGCCGGTCAACGGCAGGCCGGTGACCGGGATGCCGGTATACGGGATGCCGGGCACATGGCGCGGGCCGTCGAACTGGCCGCGTTCGGGCTTGGCACGACCAGCCCCAACCCCGTCGTAGGCTGCGTCATCCTCGACGCCCACGGGCAGGTCGCGGGCGAGGGCTTCCACGCCTACGCCGGCGGCCCCCACGCCGAGGTCGTGGCCTTGCGTGACGCCGGTGAGCGGGCCCGTGACGGCACCGCTTACGTCACCCTCGAACCCTGCGATCACACCGGAAGCACCGGCCCGTGCACCGAGGCGCTCCTGGCCGCCGGCCTCGCCCGGGTCGTCTACGCGGTCCCCGACCCCAACCCGCTCGCGGCCGGCGGCGGTGAACGGCTGCGCGCCCACGGCGTCGAGGTCGCGCACGGTCTGCTGGGCGAGGAGGCCGAGCGGGTCAACGTGGCGTGGCTGACCTCCGTGCGGCTGGGCAGGCCGTATGTCACGTGGAAGTTCGCCGCCACCCTGGACGGCCGCTCGGCCGCCGCGGACGGCACCAGCAAGTGGATCACCTCGCCCGAGGCCAGGCAGGACGTCCACCGGCTCCGGGCCACCTCTGACGCGATCATCGCCGGCATCGGCACCGTCCTGGCCGACGACCCGCTCCTGACCGCCCGGCCAACACAACCCGTACCGGACACGGGAGCCGTATCGGACGCGGGAGCCGTGTCGGACGCGGGAGCCGTACCGGAGAAAGGGCTGGATGGGGCGATGCGGGAGCAGCTTGCCGAGGCGCGGCGGCGGGCGCGGGCGCCGTTGCGGGTGGTGGTTGATTCGGGGGCCCGTACGCCTCCCGGCGCGCGGGTGCTCGACCGGGCGGCGCCGACCCTGGTGGCCGTCGCCGACAGCACGCGGACGGGGCTTCAGGCCGAGCTGGTGCGGCTGCCGTACCGGCCGGACGGGCTGGATCTGCACGCGCTGCTCAAGGAGCTGCGCCGCCGCGGCGTGGTCAGCGCCTTCCTGGAGGGCGGCCCGACGCTCGCGGGCTCCTTCGTCAGGCAGGGCCTGGTCGACCGGGTCGTGGCCTACGTCGCGCCCGCGCTGCTCGGGTCGGGGCGGGCGGCGCTGGGGCAGGCGGGCGTGTCGACGATCGCCGGCATGCACGCCTTCGTCTTCGAAGAGGTTTCCATGATCGGTCCGGACCTGCGGATCACCGCGCGGCCGGGCACCCCTAAGGAGAAGTGATGTTCACCGGAATCATCGAGGAAATGGGCGAGATCGTCGCCCTCGAAACACGCGGGGACTCGGCCGTGTTGTCGGTGCGCGGCCCGATCGTCACCTCCGACGCCAGCCACGGCGACTCCATCGCCGTCAACGGCGTCTGCCTGACCGTCGTGGAGTCGGCGGACGGGGTGTTCACCGTCGACGTGATGAAGGAGTCGCTGGAACGCACCTCGCTGGGCGAGCTCAAGGCGGGCTCGGTGGTCAACCTGGAGCGCGCGGTCCGCGCCGACCAGCGGCTCGGCGGTCACATCGTGCAGGGCCACGTGGACGGCACCGCCGTACTGCTGTCGAGAGAGCCGGGCGAGGCGTGGGACAACCTGCGGTTCAGTCTGCCCGCCCAGCTCGCCCGTTATGTGGCGGAAAAGGGGTCGATCGCGATCGACGGAATCAGTCTCACGGTCACGACGGTTGACGACGACAGCTTCGGGGTGAGCCTCATCCCGACCACGCTGCGGCTGACCAACCTGGGCCGGCGGGTGGCGGGGGAGCTGGTGAACCTGGAGGTCGACGTGATCGCCAAGTACGTGGAAAGGCTGGTGGCACTGCGGTGAGCTGGGCAGATGCCTCAATCAATGTTTTCGGGTTGCCGGTCAAGTGGACCGATCTGCTCGGCAACGTGTTCGCGGTGGCGACCGTGCTGTTCGCCATGCGCAAGTCCATCTGGACGTGGCCGGTGCAGTTCACCGGGGCGGTGCTGCTGTTCGTCGCCTCGGTCAGCGCGCACGTCACGGGCAACGCCCTGAAGCAGGTCCTGTTCGCCGCGCTGGCGGTCTACGGCTGGTGGAAGTGGCGCCAGGGCACCCAGGGCGGCCAGGCCCTTGAGGTGCGCCCGGCCCGGATGTGGGAGCGCGTCGGGCTGATCACCGCGATGCTGCTCGGCACCGCCCTGGTCGCCACGGTGTTCTACGGGGCGTGGGTGCTGTTCGAGCTGCCGCTGTCGTGGGGCGTGCACGCGCCGGCGCCCGAGAGCTTCTTCCTCGTGGCCGCCGACGCCTACATCTTCGTCGGCGGGGCCGTCGCCACCTGGGCGCAGGGGCGGGCGCTGGTCGACTTCTGGATCGTGTGGATGGCCGTCGACCTGGTCGGCGTGCCACTGCTGTTCCGTTCCCAGCTCTACGTCTCCGGCGCCGTCTACGGCCTCTTCTTCATCCTCGTCCTCATCGGCTTCGTGAAGTGGCTGCGCGAGTACCGCACACGAACGGCCGAGCTCAAGCCCATGGCGGTGGCGACATGACCATGCTGGACCAAGTCGAACGGGCCATCAACGACATCCGCGACGGCCGGCCCGTCATCGTCGTCGACGACGAGAACCGGGAGAACGAGGGCGACATCATCTTCGCCGCCGCGAAGGCCACCCCGGAGCTCCTGACCTTCACCATCCGCCACACCAGCGGCGTCATCTGCGTGCCGATGGAGGGCAAGGAGCTCGACCGGCTCGGCCTGCCGCTCATGGTGTTCCAGAACCGCGAGCGGATGCGCACCGCGTACACCATCAGCGTCGACGCGCGCGACGGCGTCACCACCGGCATCTCTGCCGCCGACCGCGCCAAGACGATCCGCGCGCTCGCCGACTCCGCGACAGAACCCAATGAGCTGGTACGGCCCGGCCACATCTTCCCGCTGCGTTACCACGACGGCGGCGTCCTGGCGCGCAGGGGCCACACCGAGGCAGCCGTCGACCTGGCCCGCCTGGCCGGGCTGTCACCGGCGGGCGTCCTGGCCGAGATCGTCAACGACGACGGCACCATGGCCAGGCTGCCCGAGCTGCGCGCCTTCGCCGACGAGCACGACCTCGCGCTCATCTCCATCGAGCAGCTCGTCGAGCACCGGCGGCGCACCGAGAGCATGGTCACCCGGGTCGCCGAGACCCGCCTGCCCAACCGCCACGGCACCTGGCGCGCGTACGGCTACTCCAGCTCGCTGGACGGGGGCGAGCACCTCGCGCTCGTGCTCGGCGACCTCGGCGACGGCGAGAACGTACTGGTCCGCGCCCACTCCGAATGTCTGACCGGCGACGTGTTCGGCTCGCTGCGCTGCGACTGCGGCGTGCAGCTCGAGCACGCCATGGCCGCCATCGCCGAGGAGGGCAGCGGCGTCGTCGTGTACCTGCGTGGTCACGAGGGCCGCGGCATCGGCCTGCTGGCCAAGCTCAAGGCGTACAGCCTGCAGGACAACGGCAGCGACACCGTCGACGCCAACCTGGAGCTGGGGCTGCCGGTGGACGCCCGCGAGTTCTCCAACGCCGGCCAGATGCTGGCCGACCTGGGGGTCAAGTCGGTCCGGCTGCTGACCAACAACCCGGCCAAGCTCAAGGGCATGGACGGCTACGGCATCAAGGTGCTCGGCCGCGAGGCGATGCCGGTGGCCGTGAACCCGCACAACGAGCGGTACCTGACGGCCAAGCGGGAACGCCTCGGCCACTTCGTGGAGGAGACCTCATGAGCGGCGAAGGACGGCCCGGGGCGGCCGCGGTGGACGCCTCCGGCCTCAAGGTCGGGATCGTCGCGGCGAGCTGGCACGCGGGGATCACCGACCGGCTGGTGGCCAGGGCCGTACAGGCCTGCGCCGACAGCGGCGCCCAGGCCACCGTGGTGCGGGTGGCCGGCTCGCTGGAGATCCCCGTGGTGGCGCAGGCGCTGGCCAGGCGCTGCGACGCGGTGGTGGCGCTCGGCGCGGTCATCCGCGGGGAGACCGCCCATTTCGAGTACGTCTGCGACTCGGTGACCGCAGGGTTGACCAGGATCTCGCTCGACGAGGAGACCCCGGTCGGCAACGGCGTCCTGACCTGCGAGAACCTCCAGCAGGCCGAGGACCGCTCCGGCGGGCCCGACGCCAAGGAGGACAAGGGCTACGAGTCGGCCATGGCGGCGCTGGAGACGGCGCTGCTGCTGCGCGGCCTGACCGTCTGACCGCCCGTCAGGGGTGACCGGCGGATTCGCCGGCCACCCCTGACGGCCGCCCGCCGTCCGCTGGCCGGACCGACCCCGACGTGCGATAAGTTTCCTGCGTGCCCGAGCCAGTCAGCCCTCCGCCGCTGCCCGTGACCTTCCGTCCGCGCCGCGGCAGAATCGTCCCGTACGGCTTCGCCGTGATCATCCTCATCGGCGCCGTGCTGATGGCCCTGTTCATCGCCGAGCCGTTCCAGCTGGCCGACCGGATCGCCATCGTGCTGTTCGGCTGCGCGGTGGCGTACATCCTGCATCTGCTGGGCCGCGTCCGGGTGGAGGCCGACGAGCGGGGCATCACGCTCGTCAACGCCCTGCGCACCCACCACTACACCTGGCCCGAGGTCCTGGACGTCACGCTGATGGTCGGCGACCCCTGGCCCAAGATCGACTTCTCCGACGGCCGCACGGTCGGCGCCATGGGCATCCAGGGCTCGGAAAAGGCCCGCGCCAAGCAGGCCACAGCCGAGCTCAAGGCCCTCATCCGCGCCAAGGGCGAAGCCGGCGAAGACTGAAGTGGCCCTGAGGTTCGGGGCCGAGGTGGACCTTTGCCGGTGGCCACCCCGAGGCTACGCTGCACGGACATGAACGTGATCGCGCACCTCAGCGACGTGCACATCGACGCCGACCCCCGCAGCTCCGACCGCACCCGCGCCGTCATGGACTACCTGAACGACCTCCCGCACGACCTCGACCTCGTCCTGGTCACCGGTGACATCGCCGACCACGGCCTGCCGGAGGAGTACGAGCGGGCCCGCGAGCTGCTGGACTCCCGGCACCCCGTCCTGGTCTGCCCCGGCAACCACGACGACCGGGCCGCGTTCCGCACGCACCTGCTCGGCACGGACGCCGGCCGGGGCCCGGTCAACCAGGCGCACCACGGCTCCGGCTTCGTCGTCGCGGCGTGCGACTCCTCGGTGCCCGGCAAGGACGATGGGCTGCTGGAGGACGAGACGCTCCGCTGGCTGGACCAGGTCCTGGCCGAGGCGGGGGAACGGACGGCTCTGGTCGCCTTCCACCACCCTCCCGCGCTGCTGCACGTGCCGTACATCGACGGCATCAGGCAGTACGGCGAGCAGCGCCTGGCCGAACTCCTGGACCGCCACCCCCACGTGGCCGCCCTGCTGGCCGGGCACGCCCACACCCCGGCGGCCACCACGTTCGCCGGCCGGCCCCTGCTCGTGGCGCCCGGCGTCGTCTCCACGCTCCGGCTCCCCTGGGAACTGCCCAAGGGCGTGGTGGACCTCGACCAGCCGCCGTCCCTGGCCTTCCACGTGCTCGACGGGGGCCGCCTGACGACGCACTACCGAACGATCCTCTGAATGTCGGCGTAGCCTGAAGAGGTGCTGAGGCGGACCATCAGGGCAGCGGACATCGAGTCACCGGAAAAGCTGATCGAGCTGCTTGACCGGTACTCCTACCTGGCCGACGAAGGGCTGGCGACGGCGGCGTTCCTGGCGCTGCGGATGGGCCGGCCGTTGTTCCTGGAAGGGGAGGCGGGGGTCGGCAAGACCGAGCTGGCCAAGACGCTGGCCGAGCTGCTGAAGGCGCCGCTCATCAGGCTGCAGTGCTACGAGGGCCTCGACGCCGCCCAGGCGCTCTACGACTGGGACTTCGCCCGCCAGCTCCTCCACCTCAAGGCCGCCGAGGCGGCCGGGGTCACCGACGTGGCCCGGCTGGAGAGCGAGATCTACGACCGGCGCTTCCTCATCGCCCGGCCCCTGCTGAAGGCGGTCGAGACGCAGCCCAGCGTGCTCCTGGTGGACGAGATCGACCGGGCCGACGACGAGTTCGAGGCGTTCCTGCTGGAGGTGCTGTCCGACTTCACCATCTCCATTCCGGAGCTGGGCACGATCAAGGCGGCCACGCCGCCGGTGGTGGTCGTCACCTCCAACCGGACGCGGGAGGTGCACGACGCGCTGAAGCGGCGCTGCCTCTACCACTGGCTGGAGCACCCGGGGTTCGACCGTGAGGTGGCGATCCTGCTGCGCAGGCTGCCCTCGTGCACGGAGACGCTGGCCGTACAGGTCGCGGGGGCGGCGGAGCGGCTGCGGGCGGCCGAGCTGATCAAGCCGCCCGGCGTGGCCGAGACCCTCGACTGGACCGAGGCGCTGCTGACGCTCGGCGCGCGCGAGCTCGACCCGGGGCTGGCGGCGGCCACGCTGGGCGCGGCGCTGAAGTACCGGGAGGACGTCGAGGCGGTGCTCGCGAACGGGCTGCTGCGCCATGGATGAGCTGGCCGCGACGATGACCGGGTTCGCCAGGACGCTGCGGGCGGCAGGGGTCGCGGCCGACCACGAGCGCACCCGCAACCTGCTGCTCGCGCTGGACCACCTCGACGTGGCCGACCCCGCGCGGGTGTACTGGGCCGGGCGGCTGACGTTGTGCGCCGCGCCGGACGATCTGCCCAGGTACGACCGCTGCTTCGCCGCCTACTTCGGTGGTCTGCGGGCGGCCGGCCGTACCGCTGACAAGGTCGTCACCCGGCACGTGGCCGCGGGCGAGGCACGCGAGGACGGCGAGCAGGAGGACGCGGACGCGGCGCCCGGCACGGCCAGCCGCACCGAGATCCTGCGCCACCGCGACGTGGCCGGGATGACCGAGGCGGAACGCGCCGAAGTGCACCGGATGCTGGCGATGCTGCGCGACCGGCGGGCCCGCCGCCGCTCGCGGCGCTACCGGCCCGCCCACCGCGGCGTCCTCGACCCGAGGCGCACGATCCGCGAGGCGCTGCGCAAGGGCGAGGTGGCGCGGCTGCGCAGGAAGACCCACACCACGCGCCCGCGCGAGGTGGTGCTGCTGGTCGACGTGAGCGGGTCGATGTCGCCGTACGCGGAGACGCTGCTGCGGTACGCGCACGCGCTGGTGCGCGGCGAACCCCGGGCGACCAGGGTGTACTCGATCGGGACGCGGCTGACGCACGTCACCGCCGAGTTGCGCCACCGTGATCCGGGCACCGCGCTGAACGCGGCGTCGCGGGTGATACCGGACTGGAGCGGGGGCACCAGGCTGGGGGAGGAGCTCCGGAGTTTCCTGAAAAATCATGACGCGCGGGGGGCGATCGTCGTGCTCGCCTCCGACGGCTGGGAACGGGGTGATCCGGCGCTGCTCGGCGCCCAGATGGCCAGGCTCGCCCGGCAGGCGTACCGGGTGATCTGGGTCAACCCGCATAAAGGGTATGAGGGGTATGAGCCGCTCACCGGTGGGATGCGGGCGGCGTTGCCGTACATCGACGACCTCGTGGCCGGGCACAGCCTGGCCGCGTTCGAGGCGCTCAGCGAAAGGCTCGGCCATGCGTGAGGTGCTCCCGGAGATCATGCGGTGGTGGCGCTCGGGGCAGAGGTTCGGGCTGGCGACGGTGGTGAGCACGTTCAGCAGCGCGCCCCGGCCGCCCGGCGCCTCGATGGCCGTGCGCGGGGACGAGGTCGTCGGCAGCGTCTCCGGCGGCTGCGTCGAGGGCGCGGTGTTCGAGCTGGCCGCCGAGGCCGAGGTCCCCGTCCTGCGGAGGTACGGCGTGAGCGACGACGACGCCTTCGCGGTCGGGCTGACCTGCGGCGGCATCATCGACATCCTCGTCGAGCCGGTCTCCATCGAGACGTTCCCCGAGCTCGGCGACATCTACTCCTCGCTCCGCGCCCACGAGCCCGTGGCCGTCGCCACCATCGTCGCCGGGCCCGGCCGGATGGGGGCCAGAAGGGTGATCTGGCCCGACCGCACCGCGGGAACCCTCGGCCTCGACCGCCTCGACCAGGCCGTCGACGACGACGCCCGCGGCATGCTCGCCCAGGGCCTGACCGGCATCCGCCGCTACGGCGGCCACGGCGAGCGCCGCCTGGACGACCTGTCGGTGTTCGTGCACTCCTTCGCGCCGGCGCCGCGCATGCTGGTCTTCGGCGCCATCGACTTCGCCGCCGCCGTCGCCCGGGTCGGCAAGTTCCTCGGCTACCACGTCACCGTCTGCGACGCCCGCCCCGTCTTCGCCACCCCCAAGCGCTTCCCCGAGGCCGACGAGGTCGTGGTCAAGTGGCCGCACGACTACCTGGCCACGCAGAAGGTGGACGAGCGCACGGTCATCGCCGTGCTCACCCACGACCCCAAGTTCGACGTGCCGCTGCTGGAACTGGCCCTGCGCACCGACGCCCGTTACGTGGGCGCGATGGGCTCCCGCCGTACCCACGAGGACCGGCTGGAACGGCTGCGCGAGGCCGGGCTCACCGACGACGAGCTGGGACGGCTGCGCTCGCCCATCGGCCTCGACCTGGGCGCCCGCACCCCGGAGGAGACGGCGGTGTCGATCGCCGCCGAGCTCATCCAACTGCGGTGGGGCGGTTCCGGACGGCCGCTGAGCGAGACGCGTGGACGCATTCACGGATGGGCAGAAATGCGGGATGAAGCGATCTAGCGTGGCCGGGCTGCTGCTCGCGGCCGGGCGCGGGGCGCGGCTGGGCACGCCCAAGGCGCTCGTGGAGTACGAGGGCGAGCGGCTGGTCGATCGCGGGGTGCGGCTGCTGGAGACCGGCGGCTGCCATCCCGTCGTGGTGGTGCTCGGGGCCGCGACCGTGCCGGTGCGCGGGGCCGTCGTCGTGCGCAACCCCGAATGGCGCACCGGGATGGGCTCCTCGCTGCGCGTCGGGCTGGCCGCGCTGCCGCCGGACGCGGCCGCCGTCGTGGTGGCGCTGGTGGACCAGCCGTTCGTGACGCCCGCCGCCGTGGCCGCGCTGATCGCCAGCGGCGGCGAGGTGGCCGTCGCCACGTACGGCGGCGCCCGGCGCAACCCGGTGCTGTTCGGCCGGGACCACTTCGCCGAGGTGGCCGGGCTGGCGGTGGGGGATGTGGGGGCCAGGCCGTTCCTGAAGGCTTATCCGGAGCTGATCACCGACGTGCCGTGCGACGGGCTGGGCAGCCCGGCCGACATCGACACGCCCGAGGACCTGGAGCTTCTGAAGGGTCTCTAGCCTTTAGCTTCTGGCCGCTACCGGCCCGTCAGGGCTCTTATGACAGTTTCAGAGATGCGAGTGCGGCGCGGTGGTCGCTGCCGACGGCCGGGGCGACGCCCGCCTTGGTCGCGGTCATGCCCTTGTACAGGATGTGGTCGGGCCGGGTGATCGGGAACGACGACGGCCAGGTGAACCCGAACCCGTCGCCCGCCTCGCGCTGCGCGTCCCGCAGCGGCGGCGTCAGCCCGGACATGCCGCGGTCGGTGGTGGCGGTGTTGAGGTCGCCCATGAGCAGGATGCGCTTGCTGGAGTCCTTGTCGACCAGCGAGCGCGCGTGGGCCAGCGACTTGTCGCGGAAGGCGGTGTGCCCGGGGCGCGCCGAGGCCAGGTGCATCACGTACACGGTGACCTTGCCCTTAGGCGTGTCGGCCACCGCCCGCAGCGCCCTGGGCCAGCCCATGCCGACGTCGAGCTTCTGCTGCTTGCTCAGCGGGTAGCGGCTCCACAGCCCGACCGTGCCGACGGGGTACTTGTGCGGGAACATCCGGTCGAGCTGCTTGGCGGCCGGTCCGCCCGGGGTGAGTTCCTGGGCCGCGACCAGGTCGAGCCCTTCGGCGATCTTGCGCATGGCCTCGCCGGACGCGCTGTTGGTGACGCCGACGTTGACCGTGGCCACCTTGAGGTCGCTGGCGCCGCCGGGCGGCGACTGCAGCATGGTCGAGCCGAACATCAGCGCCCACACCAGGCCGGGCACCAGAGCCGCGACCGCCGCGCCCTTCGAGCGTGACAACGCCGCGCCCAGCAGAAGCACGGGCACCGTGAGCCCCACCCAGGGCAGCATGCTCTCCCAGATAGGTGTGAATCCACCCATGGCCGGAAAGAGCTGATGACCCGCCAAGGCCACGGCGACCAGGGCGGACACGACGATGACGACGCGACTCAGCACCTGTCCCAGGCTAGCCGGTGTGGGCTCGCGATGCGGACAGGCTAACCTGGTGCCGAATATAGTTCGGTTACTGCTCGGTTCGAGGGAGTCCGGCATGCGGATCGGTATGGCGCTCAACTATTCAGGCGGCTTCAAAGAGACGGTCGCCGAACTGGCCGACTACGAGCGGGCCGGGCTCGACATCGTCTTCGTGGCCGAGGCCTACAGCTTCGACGCCGTCAGCCAGATGGGCTACATCGCCGCCAAGACCGACCGCCTGGAGATCGCCTCCGGCATCCTCCCGATCTACTCCCGCACCCCGACCCTGCTCGCCATGACCGCCGCCGGACTGGACTACGTCTCCGACGGCCGCTTCACCCTGGGCCTGGGCGCCTCGGGCCCGCAGGTGATCGAGGGCTTCCACGGCGTGCCCTATACGGCGCCGCTGGGCCGTACCCGCGAGGTCATCGACATCTGCCGCCAGGTCTGGCGCCGCGAGAAGCTCACCTACTCCGGCAAGCACTACACCCTGCCGCTCCCTCCCGAGCAGGGCACCGGCCTCGGCAAGGCCCTCAAGATCATCAACCATCCGGTACGGCCGCGCATCCCGATCGTGGTCGCCGCCATCGGCCCCAAGAACGTCGAGCTGACCGCCGAGGTCGCCGAGGGCTGGGAGCCGATCTTCTACGTGCCCGAGAAGGCGGCCGAGGTCTGGGGGCCGTCGCTGGCCGCCGGGGCTGACCGTCGGGACCCCGCTCTTGGCCCCCTGGACACGATCGCGCAGGCGGCCCTTGCGATCGGCGACGACGTTCAGGGGCTTCTTGAGCTGGGGCGCGGCATGGCCGCCCTGTACATCGGCGGGATGGGCGCCAAGGGGCGCAACTTCTACAACGAACTCGCCCGGCGCTACGGCTACGAGAAGGAGGCCGAGCAGATCCAGGACCTGTACCTGGAGGGGAAGAAGCAGGAGGCGGCGGCGTTGGTGCCGCAGGAACTGCTGGAGAAGATGTCGCTGATCGGCTCGGAAGGCTTCGTCCGGGACCGGATCCAGGCACTGAAGGAGTCCGGAGTCACCACCTTGAACGTGACGCCGCTGGCCAACACGCACGAGGAGCGCCTCCGCCTGATGGAAAAGGTAAAGGCCCTAACCGCCTAACCGCCTAACCGCCTAACCGCCTAACCGCCTAACCGCCTAACCGCCTAACCCTGCCCCGCCCGCCCACGCCCCAGCCTGCCTGTCGCCCGCTCGGGACCTCGGCGTCCTGGGTCCGGTGTTCCGGGGCCGGGGTTCTTGGGTTTGGGTTGGTCGGGTCTGTGGGGCTTGCTGGGCTTTTGTGCGCCGCACGGACGGACGGGGTGCGGCGGAGCCCGGCGCACCCGGTGCGGCGGCCGGGGTGGGCCATGGCGGCCGGCCGGCGGATGGCTGTTGCGGCGCCCCGCCGGAGTGCGGTGGGGAGCATCGGCTGCGGCGGCGCGCCCGGGGCGGCGGGCGGTGGTTCGTGGGCGGAGCCGTACGGGATAGTGACCCAGATCACAGAGGGCGGCGGGAATAGCCAGAGATAAGAGCGGTGTTGTGACGATTCGTGAGGTTTTCGGTAGTCATCGTGTGGCTCGTTGAGCGGCTGCACATCGACCTGTGCCGCGTGACGGGGACGAGCTGTCGCTGATCGCGCCATGACGCGCTAGATCGCCACTCACCCCTTTTCTCCTTTCCGGTGTGCCTTCGGCATGCCGTCATCTCCGGAGCCTTCCTCACGTGAAGAGATTCAGCTTCTCCCTGCAACTGCTCGCCGGCCTCGTGGTCGGCATCGCCCTCGGATTCGTCGCCAAGATTTGGGACGTCTCCTGGCTCGCAGAGACCCTGACCCAGGTCGGCAAGATCTTCGTGCAGCTGCTGAAGCTGGCCGTGCCGCCGCTGGTGTTCACCGCGGTGCTGGTCAGCGTCGCCAACCTGCGCAACGTCAACGGCGCCGCCAGGCTGGCCTCGAAGACCCTGTTCTGGTTCCTGGCGACCGCCTTCATCTCGGTGGCGTTCGCCATCGGCCTGGGCCTCATCATCAACCCCGGCCAGGGCGTCACCCTCGACACCAGCACCGCCAAGGCCGTCGACACCGAGGGCGCCGGCACCTGGCTCGACTTCGTGACCGGCATCATCCCCACGAACATCGTCACCGCCTTCACCGAGCTGAACGTCCTCCAGATCGTCTTCCTGGGCGTCGTCCTCGGCGCAGCGGCCCTGGCGATCGGCGACAAGGCCGAGCCGTTCCTGAACCTGAGCCGCTCCGTCCTCGAACTCGTCCAGAAGGCCCTGTGGTGGGTCATCCGCCTCGCCCCCATCGGCACCGCGGGCCTGATCGGCAAGTCCGTGGCCACCTACGGCTGGGACCTGCTCGCCCCGCTCGCCAAGTTCTCGGCCGGCGTCTACATCGGCTGCTTCATCGTCCTGCTGGCGATCTACCCGACGCTGCTGGCCGTCTTCGGCAAGGTCAACCCGCTGAAGTTCTACCGCAACGCCTGGCCCGCCATCGAGCTCGCCTTCGTCTCCCGCTCCTCAGTGGGCACCCTCCCCCTCACCCAGCGCGTGACGGTAGAGCGCAACGGCGTCGACCGCGACTACGCCTCCTTCGCCGTCCCGTTCGGCGCCACCACCAAGATGGACGGCTGCGCCTCGGTCTACCCCGCACTCGCCGCCATCTTCGTGGCCCAGGTCTTCAACGTCCCGCTGGGCGTGGGCGACTACCTCCTGATCGCCTTCGTCTCAGTAGTAGGCTCGGCGGCCACGGCAGGCCTCACGGGCGCCATCGTCATGCTCACCCTGACCCTGAGCACCCTGGGCCTCCCCCTGGAGGGAGTCGGCCTCCTCCTGGCCATCGACCCCATCCTGGACATGATCCGCACCGCCACCAACGTCGCGGGCCAGGCAGTGGTCCCGGTCCTGGTCGCCCGCTCCGAGGGCCGCTTGGACGAGGCCGTCTTCAACGCCCCACCCCAGCCCCTCGACGACGACGCCCCCGCCGCCAAGTCCCCTGCCCGGGAACCGGCGCTGGCATAACCGCATAACGACAAAGGGCGAGAGGCTCCCGGCCTCTCGCCCTTTGCGCGCGCTAAAACCTCTATTTATGTGTGCCTTATCTCACATTTCCTCATGTTTGAGGGGTGGAGGTTACTCTCCGTATATCTCATATCCCGAAATAGGATCTTGTGGCCTGTTTGGGTGGTAGTTACGATTTGCCCGTTTGGTAATTTGCTCTGAGCCTCCGATCGAGCGGACGTGGTCCATGTCGGATGGCAGGGCGACGTCTGGCGTCCTCTTATTTGGATTGCCCTCGTTGGTTCGGAGTGTGGCGACGCATGCGTCGATTGTTGACGGGCTCTCGTATTTGGCATGCCATTACCCTGTCGGCCGTTTTAAGCTCGGGCCTCATTGTCCTTCCCATGGCGCCAGTGCTGGCCGCCTCAGAAGCGGCGAGCGCAATTGCCGACGGCGAAGTCGTAGCGCCCGTTCAGCAGAACGGAGCGGGTGCGCCGAAGGATTTCCTCGTGTCATCCGACGCGACGGCCGCGTCGGCGTCGGGCGGTCAGAGCGCGAGGCAGTTGCGGCGGCCTGCGGATGCGTTGCGGCTGGACGGCCGGGCCAATGGTGTGAGACCGATCAGCCGCACGATGAAGACGGGGCCTGCCCCACGCTCAGGTGCGGAACGTACGGAAGCGGTCGACCGGGCCGCTGCCCAAAGGCCCTTCATCGACGACATGTTTCCCGATGACCAGTCCCTGGCCGGCTCTGTGACGCCTGTGTTGAGTGTGGTCGCCACCAGGCTGGGCGGTGGCACGTCGGCCCAGTTCCGCTTCTTCTTCACGGTTTGCGAGAAGGTGGAGGCGGGTTCGCCGAGCGTGCCGTGTGTGGAGTCGGGCGGCTTGGACGGAATCGACGCGTGGCAGGTGCCCGCGGGCAAGCTCGCCTGGGCCAAGGAGTACGAGTGGCGAGTGCGGGTCACCGACCCCGAGCGCGGCACCGAGACCACGACGGAGACCAGGACGTTCACCACGGGTGTGCGTCAGCCGTTCATCGGGGCGACGCTCGGCGAGCGCGGCGCCGACGGGCAGGACTTCCACCAACTGTCGGGCAACTACCGCACGCAGATCACCGATGCCGCCGTCCCGGTGGCAGGCCCCCCACTCTCGGTGGTTCGAACGTACAACAGCCTCGACTCGCGTAGCCCGGGAATCTTCGGCGCTGGCTGGTCCAGTCGATGGGACATGAAGATCACCCCGGAGGTCAACACCGCCGGGACGGCGACACTACTGGTCACCCTCGCCAACGGCCGGCAGGCACGCTTCGCAGCCAAGGGCGCTGGAGCCTTCCAGCCGCCGCCCGGACTGGACGCGACGCTCACGGAAGTCGCTGGTGGAGGCTGGCGGCTGATGGACAAGTCATCCACGAACTACTTGTTCGACGCTCAGGGCCGTCTCACCCGGGTGGCCGACGCGCGCGACAGGGCGCAAGAACTGCTCTACGGCACCGGCGGGAAACTGGCGAAGGTGACGTCCACCGGCGGACGCTCGCTCACCTTCGCCTGGAACGGCAACCACGTCTCGGAGGTGTCGACGGACCCGGTCGACGGCACGAGCCTGAAATGGACCTATGAGTACGTCGGCGACAACCTGTCGAAGGCGTGTACGCCGGTGGCGGCGAACTGCACTCAGTACGGCTACGAAACCGGATCTCGATACCGCAGCCTCATCCTGGACGCCGACCCGGTCGCCTATTTCCGTCTGGGTGACAAGCAGTACGAGCCGCCTGCGAACGAGGGCAACACCGGTGGAAACGGCGTCTACGTCGATGTCGCCGTCGGTCAGCAGGGTGCGCTCGCCGGATCGGGCGACACCGCGGGAGGCTTCACGAAGTCCGCGCTCACCCTGCCGAGCGGGACCGTGGCCGAACTCAAGGACCGCTTGTCGATCGAGAACTGGTTCAAGACCACGTCCAACGGCGTGATCTTCTCCGCGGCCGACATCGGCTACCTGTACGGCGCGATGTTCCCAGCCCTCTACGTCGGCACCGACGGCAAGCTCCGAGGTCAGTACGGGAACGTCAGAAACGGCGCGGGTCAGTGGGTGTACACCCCGATCACCTCCGCCGGCCGGGTCAACGATGGCCAGTGGCACCACACGGTGTTGAACGTGGTTGGCGACAAGCAGCAGCTCTTCCTGGACGGTCAGTTGGTCGGTGAGCTCACCGGAGAGCTCGAGAACTCATGGCGGACCCACGCGGCCCTCGGCGGCGGTGACCGCGGATCCAACTGGGCGGATGTACCCGCCGGTTCCACCGTGGCCGGCGCCTGGACGTTCAAGGGCTCACTCGACGAGCTCGCCATCTACGGCAGGGCACTCACCACCGACGAGGTCAGCCGTCACTACGCCGCGCGCTTGGCGGCTCCCAACAAGCTGGCGAAGGTCACCCTGCCCTCCGGGCGAGTCTGGGCCCAGAACACCTACGACTCGGTCAGCGAGCGCGTCGCCACACATGTCGACCAGCACAACGGCACGTGGAAGGTCGGCAAGTCCGAGTACGACTGGATGACGGGCGAGTCGTCCATCACTGTGACCGACCCGCAGAACGCGACGCTCAAGTACGTCCATGACAGGTGGCGCGTCAACCAGCTCCTCTCCCAGACCGACCAGCTCGGCTACACCACCTCCTACGCCTACGACACCGGCGGTTACCTGGCGAAGATGACCGACGCCAACGCCAACGTCGTCGAGCAGGATCATGACAAGCGCGGAAACGTGATCAGCACGAAGACGTGCCGGGCGAACGGCAGCTGCCAGCGATCCTGGGCGGAATACCACGTCAACAAGGACGACCCTTTCGATCCAAAGAACGATCGTGTGCTGAAAGTCCGTGATGGCCGTTCCAGTGGTGAGACCGACAACACCTATGTGACGTCGTTGGAGTACAACCAGTTCGGCGAGCAGACCAAGCAGACGAGTCCCGCCACACCCGACTTCCCGAACGGACGCTCTTCCACAGTCGCCTACACCGATGGGACAGAACCGGCTGTAGGCGGCGGCACCACGCCCGCCGGACTGACCAAGACCAAGACAGACGCTCGCGGCAACTCCTGGACCTACCGCTACACGAAGGCCGGGGACCTCGCCGAGCAGACCGACCCCGAGGGGCTGGTCATGAAGCTGGAGTACGACACCGTCGGCCGGTTGGCCAGCTCGACGCAGGTGTCGTCGGCGTATCCCGGCGGCGTGAAGACCACGTTCACCTACGACGCCCTCGGCCGCCTGGAGACGCAGACCGATCCGGGCGTGAAGAACGAGGTCTCCGATGTCACCCACTCCAGGAAGACCACCCTGGCCTACGACCCGGACGGGAACAAACTCAGCGAGACCTTCGCGGACCTGACCGGCGGGGACGCGGCGCGGTCCACCGTCTACACCTATGACGGCCAAGGCCGGATGGAGACGTCGACCGGGCCGGAGGGCGGTGTCGTCCGGCAGATGTGGAACACACTGGGGCAACTGGCCCGGGTTACGGACGCTCGCGGGACAGTGATCGAGAACGGCTATAGCCCGCGCGGAGAGCTGATCACACGCACGGTGAAGGGCTGGACAGGCAGTCCGGTCAATCCGCAGCCCGCCAGGGACGTGGTGCTGGAGTCGTTCGCGTACGATCCGGCCGGTCGTGCGGCGACGCGGACCGACGCGATGGGGCGCAAGACGTCCTTCACCTACTTCGGCGACAACCTCCTGTCGCAGAAGATCAGTGACGATGCGAAGCTGAACGGCTCCGCGACCCCCAGAGACGTGGTGCTTGAGGATCACACCTACGACGCCGCCGGTAACCGTGTCAAGCTGGTGACTGGTGGTGGCACGGTCACCACGGAGGTCGTTTACGACGCCGCGGGCCGTATCACGTCGCAGACCTTCGACCCCGGGACACTCAAGCGCAAGACCGCGTTCACATACGACGCCAACGGCAACGTCCTCAAGGCCATGTCTACCGGCGCGGGGACGACGCGTACGGAGATCAAGGAGTTCGCCTACAACAAGGCCAACCAGCCGACGCGGGAGACCGTCGAGAACGGCGATGCAGATCTGGTTGCCAGCCTCGCCTACGATGACCGGGGTCTCGTCACGGCGATGACCGATCCACGGGGCAACGTATCGGGTGCATCGGCAGCGGACTTCACCACCACGATGCGCTATGACGCCATGGGGCGGCTGGTCGAGGCGGTGGGTCCGCAGGTAGCGGTGGACAAGGCCGGGTCGAGTGCGGGTGCGAAGCCGACAGCTCGCATCGGGTACGACACCTTCGGCGGTACGACTCACAAGACCGATCCTGAGGGCCGTACGATCACCTCGGTGTTCGACAAGGCGGGCCGATTGACCGGTGAGATAGCACCGTCGTACACGCCGCCCGGCGGGACGGCGGTGACGCCGACGACCGCTCACGCCTACGACCTGGCCGGACAACTCGTGCGCACCACCGACCCGCGCGGCAACAGTTCGACCTTCGAGTACGACCAGCTGGGTCGGCAGGTGCGTGCCAACGATCCGGCTCCCCAGGGGCAGCCCGCAGGGCAGTCGGTGGTGGACTACGACCTGGTGGGTGAGAAGCTGGCGGCGACCGGTCCTACCGGGGCACGTACCGAGGCGACATATGACGATCTGGGCCGGATGATCACCTCGACACAGGTCGAGCGCAAGCCGGCAGCGGCGGCGTACACGACGAAGCTCGAGTACAACGACGCCGGAGTGCTGACCAAGCAGATCGCGCCGGGCAATCGGACCACAGGCTTCGCGGTGAACGCGGCCGGTGAGGTCACCACCCAAACAGACCCGGCGACGAACAAGACGCTGATGGCATATGACCTGGCCGGCCGCTTGGTCAAGACCACCGATCCAGAGGGCAACGCCACGGTCGCCGAGTACGACCTGGCCGGACGCCAGACCGGCACCCAGGACCTGAACGCCACCGGCGCGCTGGTCCGCTCAGCCAGCACCGCCTACGACGCCGCAGGCAACCCCACCTCGGCGACCTCGCCCGAAGGCCACATCACCAAGCAGACCTACGACGCGCTCAACCGCGTGACCTCGCTGATCGAGCCCGTCTCGGCCGGAGAGTCGATCACCACCTCGTTCGGCTACGACGCCAGCGGCGCCCGCACCCGGCTGACCGACGGGCGCGGCAACGCCACCTGGACCAGCTACAACACCCTCGGCCTAACCGAAAGCGTCACCGAGCCGTCCACCACAGCACACCCGAGCCTGGCTGACCGCACCTGGACCAGCGTCTACGACCAGGCGGGCAACCCGGCCGCGTCGCTGCTGCCCGGTGGGGTCCGCATCGACCGCACCTTCGACCACCTGAACCGTCTCACGGCCGAGACCGGCGCGGGCGGCGGAGCGGCCAGCGCCGAGCGCACCTTCAGCTACGACCTCGCTGGCCGCGCCACCGCGATCGGCGACCTAACAGTGGACTACAACGACCGCGGCCTGCCCCTGAGCGTGAAGAAGGGCACTGTCCAGCAGACCGGCTACGCCTACAACGAGCTCGGCGCCCCCTCCCAGCGCGTCGACGCCGCCGGGACCGCCACCTTCACGTGGGACAACGTCGGCAGGCTGGCCACTGCTGTCGACCCGGTCACCGGCCGCACGCTCACCTACGGCTACGACAAGTCCAGCCGCCTCAAGACGCTGACCGGCAAGACCAGCACTGGCGCCGCGGCCGACTCCCAAACGTTCACCTACGACGCCGTCGACCGCCTCGAATCCCAGACGTTGAAGAACGGCGCGGGTACGCAGCTCGCGAAGATCACCTACGGGTGGGACAAGGACGACAACCTCACCACCAAGACCACAACGGGCACCGCCGGGGAGGGCAGCAACACCTACTCCTATGACCACGCAGGCCGGCTGACCTCCTGGACCGCCCCCGACGGCGCGAAGACCGACTACGGCTGGGACGCCTCCGGTAACCGCACCAGAGCCGGCGACAAAACATTCACCTACGACGAGCGCAACCGCCTCATTACCGGCGACGGCACCGAGTACACCTACACAGCGCGCGGCACGCTGGCCGCCGAGACCAAGAACGGCCACACCACAAACCTGACCTTCGACGCCTTTGACCGCCTCATCGCCGACGGCGACAGCCTCTACAGCTACGACGCCCTCAACCGTGTCACCTCCCGCACCCGAGGCACCGCCAAGCAGACCTTCGCTTACTCCGGCCTCAGCAACGACCTGGCCGCCATCAGCGACATCAGCGGCGGCATCCAGGCAAAGTACGGCCGCGACCCCTTCGGTGAACTGCTTGGCCTACAAGAAGGCACCAGCCCGGCCGCAGGCGCCTTCACCGACCTGCACCGCGACCTAGTCGCCACCTTTACCACCACCACGCTGGCCACCAGCACCGCCTACGACCCTTTCGGTGCCGTCACCGCCCAGACTGGAACCAAGACAAACCTCGACTACCAGAGCGAGTACACGGACCCCGATACCGGCAAGACCAACATGCACGCACGCTGGTACGAGCCTGGCACCGGCACCTTTACCAGCCGCGACACCGCCACCCTCAACCCGAACCCGTCGGTTCAGGCCAACCGCTACGCCTACGCCAACGCCTCCCCCCTCACCGGCATTGACCCCACCGGCCACGCGCGCGAATCCACCGGCCTCGAATACGGCGGCGGCGGCTACTCAGGCGACATCTGCAGCATTCCATCGCAAATCCAACGTTGCGGCGAAGAAAGTGGAGCCGGGGGCCTTCCTGTTGGAAACTCCTACGGAGGTGGGGGAGCAGTCGCCTGCAGCGGAGCTGGTCTGGATATTTGCGGTGCTTTTTACTACGGCGTCACAGTGATGACCATAGAGCAGATGAAGCGGGAGAATGTGCTGCCGAATGGCTGGACTCCAAAGAAGGGGTTCTGGAAGGCCGACAAAAGGGTAATTGACCAGTTCATTGAAGAGGCATACAACGGGGTGGACCCAGCCGACCTTGATCTCGCCTGGGAAGGCTACTTGGAAATGGTCGCCGCTGGGGATTTGCCTGTTGCCGGTGGAGCGAGTGGGGGATCCCGTAAGAAATCGAGTAAGAAGACCTCGAAGGCGAAGGGTGGAGGTAGTGACCGATTGTCAGAAGCGGAAAGGGCTTGGTGTAAAGCCAATATCGTACGCTGCTCGCACGCCTACGGTTTTGCAAAACTGGTATCAGAGTATCTCGATGACAAGCTTGGGGAGGGAAAGGGGGGTGCGCGCAGAAATGCGATCCGTCATTTCATCTGGCAAGTCCTGTTGACCTGGGAATATGGAGTCAGTGGAGCGGCAGAGATCGGCGATACTCACGAAAAGGGTGGGCAGCCGTGTCGGGCAGGTGTCCCGTGTGACACAAGAATAGATCAGTTTAATAACGCTGCGGCTCGAAAATGGGCGACCTATAATAGGACAGCCTGGTATCCCAGGTATCGGGAGGCGAGAAACAGCACTTACCCTATGGCGGAAGCATTCAAGCCCGTGCTGGACGCTTTGTTTAATGTCGGAGCCAGCCTGTATCAGACTGGGACGCTGACAAAGAAGGACCCCACGTGCGCGAAGGTCGGATGCAAATCTTAGCCTCATGGGCTAGCCTTGGTACGGAGGTCCGGACGGAAGGACGGCTCGATGAAGAATGGGCTGACCTGGCTCATACTCGTTGTAACGGCTGTTGCCACTGGATGCGCGAGCAGGGGCGGGCAGCAACCGTATCCCGAAGCGATGAAGTCCTGTTACGAGAGGGATAAGCGGGAAACCAGCCAGCTCGCCGCGATCACGCAGCGACTGCTCGGGGCTGATGTGGGAAAGACGCTACAGGAGCACAGCGACTGCGATTCAGAGGAAGCTGGTGGGGCGTGGATAACGTACGATCTTGATCGAAAAGCGTCACCCAAGCAATCGCTTAAGAAGTTCTACTCTGATGGATGGGTCAATGTGCCGCTTCCTATTGAATCATGCGGGGCAACGTGCATCGCGGGGGTAAAGAAGATGATTCAAGGGCGCCATATCCTGGCGACAATTGAAGATTTTCCGGACAGTCGCGACCTTGTTGTCGTGTTCGAGGAATGATTGCGGTCTTATTAGATGGGGGCGCGCGTCTCGCTGGATTGGATACTGGGAGGATTTTTTCCGTTGCTGGGGTGTCGGGTTGGAGCTGAGCTGTCGGCGGAAAGCGCATTTCAGGGCAGTGGGATTAAGCGTCGCGATGGAAGCTCCAATGCGGTGTGCCTGACAAGGCTCTGCCTGGTAGAAGACGCGATTCCTGGCCTACTTAGGCCTTCGCTGAAGTAGCTCCTGACCGGTACAGTGAGAGCTTTGCTTTGTCAACGACTCTGACTTCGGCGATGAAGAAGCCATGTGCATCGGCGCGGTGCTCAACGGCCTGCCGGGTCCCAAGACTTGCCCGACCAGCCTGCGCTAGTCGGGACCCAAGCTCAACTAGCTTGGGAACATCTCGCTGAGGCAGGGCTTTCTGCATCAGGATCTGTCTCCGCTTCCTCTTCGTAAGGTGAAGCGTGTGCGTGGGCGGTTGGCATTCATCACGTAATAGCAGCTGATCTGGCTGAAATCCTTGCAATTATCCATCCGTCCAGATCATCTCATCCACTTGCGCTCAGGTTGTAAATATCCCAGACTCAGTGGATATCTTCTTACCATCCAGACGGTGGTTATGGCCCTGGCGGGCACTCTTGACTATGACGAGGATGCATCTACCTTACGCACATTCATGCTGGCCCCGTTCACGGGGGAGGGTAGGGCAAAGCGATCGCCACGCCGGGCGCCTCACTGTCCCACTGTCGGCAGGGGTCCGCAGTCTCGAGTTACCCGTGCATTGCTGAGAAAGGCCGGTTGCACGGATGGCGGATGAGGTTCCGCAGAAGCGGTGAGGCTCGTAAAGGGATTCGGGGCGCCAAACGCAGAGAAACCTTGTGGTGAGAAGCAGCTGGACGATCAGGCGAGCTCATATTTGCTGTGAAACTCATGTGCTAAGGTGCGGATTTCGCGGAGGCCATCGACCTTTTCAGCCGCTCGGGCCTGGACGAGGATGTTGCCCAAGGCGGTGGCCTCTACGGGGCCTGCGACCACGGGGAGGCCGGTGGCGTCGGCGGTCAGCTGAGACAAGAGGCGGTTGCGGGCGCCGCCTCCCAGCAAATGGATGACTTCTACCTGGTGGCCGGACAATGCTGTCGCATCGGCTATGGCGTTTCGGTGGGCCAGGGCCAGGCTTTCCAGGATGCAGCGGACTGTTTCCGGCTTTGTTCTTGGTACGGGCTGGCCTGCTTTTCGGCAGGCTTCGGCTATGCGGGTGGGCATGTCGCCGGGGGCCAGGAATGAGGGGTCGGCGGCGTCGATCAGGGAGCGGTGGGGTTCGGCTTCCTCGGCGGACTGCAGCAACGCGGGGAGGTCGGGGGAGCCCCAGGTGGTGAGGCATTCCTGGAGGAGCCACAGGCCCATGACGTTGCGGAGGTAGCGGGTGGTGCCGTCCAGACCGGTCTCGTTCGTGAAATTTCCGGTACGGCTGGCCTCTGACAGCACCGGAGCGGAAAGCTCCACGCCTACCAGTGACCAGGTGCCGCAGGAGATGTAGGCGAAGGCGTCCGTCGCGGCCGGGGTGGCGATCACGGCGGAGGCGGTGTCGTGGGAGGCGACCGCCACGACCGGGGCCGACCAGGCCGGGAAGGCGTCGCGGCAGCACGCTTCGGGGGCGTGGGCGGGGGTCATGACGCCGATGGGGGAGCCGGGGTGGCGGATGGGGGGGAGCAGGTGGGTGGGGATGCCTGCTTTGCGCGCCACGTCGTGTGACCAGGTTCGGGAGTGGATGTCGAGGAGGCCGGTGGTCGAGGCGTTGGTAACCTCGGCGCCTGTTTCGCCGGTCAGCCAGTACGCGATCAGGTCCGGGATCAGGAGCATGGTCGCGGCGTCGGTCAGGTCGTCGGCCAGTAGCTGGAAGATGGTGTTGATGGGGTGGGGCTGGATGCCGGTGGCCTCGTAGAGGGGCTGGGCGCCCAGGCGGTCGATCGTCGCGGACACCACGCCTTCCGTACGGCTGTCGCGGTAGCTCACCGGGTCGCGGAGCAAGGTGCCGTCCGGGCCCAGGAGGCCGTAGTCGACGCCCCAGGAGTCGATGCCGATCGAGTCGACCGGGCCCGCTTTGGCCAGGCCGTACAGGATCTCGTGGAAAATGCGGTGGATGTCCCAGCGCAGGGCGCCCGCGCGCATCGTCGCGCCGTTGGGGAAGCGGTGGACCTCGGTCAGCGTCAGGGACTCGTCGCTGACGATGACGCGACCGCTGGAGGCGCCGAGGTCGATGGCGGCGAAGCGGGTCATCGGGTGGACTCCCTCACGACCAGTTCAGGCTGGAAGACGATCTGCTGGTGGGCGTGGGCGCTGGGGCGGTCGCACTCGTCGAGCAGCAGTTCCGTGGCCACTTTGCCCAACTGGTAGGTCGGCTGGCGGACGGAGGTCAGAGAGACGGCCGAGGCCGAGGCGAAGTCGATGTCGTCGTAGCCCATCAGGGCCACGTCGTCGGGGATGCGGACGCCGAGTCGCGTGAGGCCGCGCAGGACGCCGAGGGCGAGCAGGTCGTTGGCGCAGAAGACGGCGTCGGGGATGCCGGAGTCCAGGAGGAGCTGGGCGGCCTTTTCACCGGCGCGGGCGGTCATCGTGGGCATCTGGATCAGGCGCATGGCGCCGGGGAACGTCTGGGACGCGCCGTCGAAGCGGTCCTGGCACTGGCGGATGGTCAGCGGGCCGCTGACGTAGGCGACGGAGGTGGCGCCGACGGCCATGAGGTGTTCCACGGCCAGCTTGCCGCCGACCACGTCGTTCACCGCCACCGAGCACTGGTCGGCGCGGTGTGGCGGGTGGTCGACGAGGACGACGTTGATGTTGTGGGCGCGCAGGCGGTCCAGGCGCGCGGGGTCCTCGTCGGACGGGGTGATGAGCACGCCGCGGACGCGCTGCTCGGCCAGGACGCGCAGGTTGCGTTCCTCTTTGGTACGCGAGCCGGCCGAGTTGCCCAGGATGACCGCGTACCCCAGGGCACTGGCGGTCTCCTCCACCCCGGCGGCCACGTCGGTGAAGAACGGGTTGCCGATGTCGATCACCGACAGGCCGATCGTCCGGCTGTAGCCCGCGCGCAGCGTCGAGGCCGAGGCGTGCCGGACGAAGCCCAGGTTCTCGATGGCCGCCTCCACCCGTCGGCGGGTCGTCGGGGAGACCTTCTCCGGGCGGTTCAGGACGTTCGAGACCGTGCCGGGGCTGACTCCGGCCAGTTCGGCGACCTCCTTGATGTTCACCACGGGACCTGATTAAAACGTAACAACCGCGATACGGCAATTGACGGCAGCGAGATCGCTGTCTAGCGTCGCACACGTTGTTAAAACGATTCAAAGGATTGCGTGCATGGACATCAGACCGCGGCTCAGGGAGCAACGGATCGAGACCCCCTCGTGGGCGTACGGGAACTCGGGCACCCGCTTCAAGGTCTTCGCCCAGCCCGGCGTTCCGCGCGACCCCTACGAGAAGCTGGCCGACGCCGCCCAGGTGCACCGCTTCACCGGGATCGCGCCGAGCGTCGCCCTGCACATCCCCTGGGACAAGGTGGACGACTACGCCGACCTGCGCCGCCACGCGGACGGCCTCGGGCTGAGCATCGGGGCGATCAACGCCAACGTCTTCCAGGACGACGACTACAAGCTGGGCAGCGTCGCCAACCCCGACCCGCGCGTCCGCCGCAAGGCCCTGGACCACCTGCTGGAATGCGTCGACATCATGGACGCCACCGGGTCGGACACGCTCAAGCTCTGGTTCGCCGACGGCACCAACTACCCGGGCCAGGACGACATTCGCGCCCGCCAGGACCGCCTGGCCGAGGCTCTTGAATCGGTTTACGCGCGGCTGGGGGATGGGCAGCGGTTCCTGCTGGAGTACAAGTTGTTCGAGCCCGCCTTCTACACCACCGACGTCCCCGACTGGGGCACCGCCTACGCCCACTGCCTCAGGCTGGGCCCGAAGGCGCAGGTCGTCGTGGACACCGGCCACCACGCGCCGGGCACCAACATCGAGTTCATCGTGGCCTTCCTGCTGAGGGAGGGGAAGCTCGGCGGCTTCGACTTCAACTCGCGCTTCTACGCCGACGACGACCTGATGGTGGGGGCGGCCGACCCGTTCCAGCTGTTCCGGATCATGTACGAGGTGGCGGAAGAGCCCGGGATCGCGTTCATGCTCGACCAGTGCCACAACCTGGAGCCCAAGATCCCCGGGCAGATCCGCTCGGTGATGAACGTTCAGGAGGCCACCGCGAAGGCCCTCCTTGTCGACAAAAATGCCCTTAAATCCGCGCAGGAAGCCGGCGACGTCCTCGCCGCCAACGCCGTCCTCATGGACGCCTACAACACCGACGTACGCCCCCTGCTGGCCGATCTCCGCCGGGAGGCAGGCCTCGACCCGGACCCCATGGCCGCCTACGCCAAGTCCGGATATTTCCAGGAAATCAGCGCCACCCGCGTCGGCGGCGCCCAGGCAGGCTGGGGCGCCTGATGAGCAACGACACCCCCACCCAGGTCGGAGAACTGCTCGACCGCGCCCACGCCCTGGGCGGCGACCCCCGCAACACCAACTACGCGGGCGGCAACGCCTCCGTCAAGGCCGCCGGCCACGACCCCGTCACCGGCCAGGACGTCGATCTCATGTGGGTCAAGGGCTCCGGCGGCGACCTGGGCACGCTGAAGGAGAGCGGCCTGGCCGTCCTGCGGCTCGACCGCGTACGCGCCCTTAAAACGATCTACCCCGGCGTTGAACGCGAAGACGAGATGGTCGCGGCGTTCGACTACTGCCTGCACGGCAAGGGCGGCGCCGCGCCGTCCATCGACACCGCCATGCACGCCCTCGTCGAGGCGGCGCACGTCGACCACCTGCACCCCGACGCCGGCATCGCGATCGCCACCGCCCAGGACGGCCCCGCCCTCACCGAGCGGATCTTCGCCGGCCGCGTCGTCTGGGTGCCCTGGCGCCGTCCGGGCTTCCAGCTCGGCCTGGACATCGCCGCCATCCAGGCCACGAACCCGCAGGCCATCGGCGCCATCCTCGGAGGCCACGGCATCACCGCTTGGGGCGCCACCTCGGAGGAGTGCCGCGCCAACTCGCTGGAGATCATCCGCACCGCCGAGCAGTACATCGCCGCCCACGGCCGCCCCGACCCCTTCGGCCCGATCGTCCACGAGACCCCCGGCGAAGAGGTACGGCTGGCCAAGGCGGCCCAGCTCTTCCCGCTGCTGCGCGGCCTGGCCTCGACCGACGCGCCCATGGTCGGCCACTACACCGCGACCCCCGAGGTCCTCGACTTCCTCGCCCGCGCCGAACACCCCCGCCTGGCCGCGCTCGGCACCTCCTGCCCCGACCACTTCCTGCGCACCAAGGTCGCCCCGCTCGTCCTGCCCCCGGACCCGGCCGAGGAGCTGATCAGGCACCTCCACGCCGCCTACCGCGCCGACTACGCCGCGTATTACGCCCGCCATGCCGTACCGGAATCACCCCCCATGCGCGGCGCGGACCCCGCGATCGTGCTGGTACCCGGCGTCGGCATGTTCTCCTTCGGCAAGGACAAGCAGACCGCGCGTGTCGCCGGCGAGTTCTACCTCAACGCGATCAACGTCATGCGCGGCGCCGAGGCTTTGTCGGCGTATGCGCCGATCGAGGAGAGCGAGAAGTTCCGCATCGAGTACTGGGACCTGGAGGAGGCCAAGCTCCGCCGTCTGCCGCCGCCCAAGCCGCTGGCCACCCGGATCGCGCTGGTCACCGGCGGCGGATCCGGCATCGGCGCGGCGACCGCACGCAGGCTGGCCGCCGAGGGGGCCCGCGTGGTGGTCGCCGACCGCAACCTCGCCGCCGCCGAGAAGGTGGCCGCGCTGATCGGCGGTGCGGACGCCGCGGTGGCGGTCCGCGCGGACGTGACCGACGAAGCGCAGGTCCAGGACATGGTACGGCGGGCCGTGCTGGCCTTCGGCGGCCTCGACCTGGTCGTCAACAACGCGGGACTGTCCCTGTCGCGCCCCCTGCTGGAGACCACGGCGGACGACTGGGACATCCAGCACGACGTCATGGCTAAGGGCTCGTTCCTGGTCTCCCGCGAAGCAGCCCGGGTCCTGATAGATCAGGGCATGGGGGGAGACATCATCTACATCTCCTCCAAGAACTCGATCTTCGCCGGTCCCAACAACGTCGCCTATGGAGCCGCCAAAGCCGACCAGGCCCACCAGGTCCGCCTGCTCGCCGCCGAACTGGGCGAACACGGCATCCGCGTCAACGGCATCAACCCGGACGGCGTCGTCCGCGGCTCCGGCATCTTCGCCTCCGGGTGGGGCGCCAACCGCGCGGCCGTCTACGGGGTGCCCGAGGAGCAGCTCGGCGAGTTCTACGCCCAGCGCACGTTGCTGAAGCGCGAGGTCCTGCCGGAGCACGTGGCGGCCGCGGTGTTCGCCCTGACCGCCGGCGACCTGGACCTCACCACGGGCCTCCACATCCCGGTAGACGCAGGCGTCCCCGCCGCCTTCCTCCGCTAACCCACCCCCACCCGGCCGCTCCGCCCCACCCGTCCGGCTCCCGGTCACAGCTCGACGCGGGGATCGGGCGACGGCCTGTGGTGGGGCCGGGGCGGTTGCGCGGTGTGGGGAGGGGGCCGGGACACCGGTGTGGTGGGTGGCCTGTGGCGGACTGTGTAGGTGGGGCGGGATGCCGGGGTGTGGGCGGGTGTCGCGGTGTGGGTGGTCCCGGTGGGCCGGGGGCGTGGTGGGGGAGTTCGGGGGCTTGGGGGTGGGTGAGCCCCTAAGGTTGGGGGCAAATTGCCAACCTTGAGCGCATTGGCGGGGATATGTCCGAGGAGACGCTGGTCGCCGGCCGCTACCGGCTGGACGAGCTCATCGGCCGGGGGCAGGCCGGTGAAGTGTGGCGGGCGCACGACGAGAACGCCGACTGGACCGTCGCGGTCAAGATGCTCACCGCGGGCTCCAGCGAGCTGGCTCACAAACATGCCCAGACCGTGGCCAAGGTCATCCATCCCCATGTGGCCATGGTTCTGGACATCGGTGGTCATAACGGCGTGCCGTACCTGGTGATGGAGTTTCTGACCGGGGCGAGCCTCGGTGAGGAGCGGGTCGCGCACGGGCCGTTGGGGATCGTCGAGGCGTGTGACCTGTTCGGACAGGCGGCGGCCGGGCTTGACGCGGCGCACCGCGCGGGGGTGGTGCACGGGCAGATCGACCCGAACTCCTTCCGCCGGGCGGGCAGCGGAGTGCTCAAGGTGGTCGGATTCGGGATTCAGGGGGCGGATCAGGGGCCGGTGACGCCGTACCGTGCGCCCGAGCAGCTTGACGGGCCGGGCGGGCCCGCCGCCGATCTGTATGCGCTGGCTGCTGTTTGTTATGAGATGTTGTGCGGGCGGCCGCCGTTCGAGGGCGAGGGGGAGGAACTGGCCGAGCGCATCCGCACCGCCGAGCCGGAGCCGCCGACGCGGCACCGTCCCGCCGTTCCGGCCGAGCTGGAGCAGTTGTTGCTGGCGTTGCTGGCCAAGGATCCCGCCGCACGTCCCGCGGGCGGTGACACGGTACGGCGCCGCCTGGCGAGCATCGCCCGCCCCGGAGCCACCCAGCGCACCGGCCCCCTCCCCAACCTCCCGGACGCCCAGACCCCCTTCAACGCCCCCGTAACCGCCGAAGGCCAGACCGGTACCCATGCCGGAGCCGCCCCGCAAGCGGGCCACGGCGCCCCAGGCCAAGCAGGCCACGGTGCCCCAGGCCACGGGGGTCCACAAGCGGGCTACGGTGCCCCGGGCCAAGGCGGTCCACAGACGGGTGCCTCAGGGTACGGCGGCCCGCAAACGGGTGCCTCGGGGTTCAGCGGCCCGCAAGCGGGTCCCTCGGGGTACGGCGGCCCGCAAGCGGGTGCCTCAGGGCTCAGCGGGCCGCAAACGGGTGCCTCAGCGTATGGAGGCCCGCAAACGGTCCGAAACAGCTCCCAGCCAGGCATGCCGGGAGCTCCCGGCGGCCAGCCGCCCTTCAAGGACGGTCACACCCAGATCTTCGAAGGCCCCATCGAGGACCCTCCCAACCAGAACCGGCGCCTGATCATCCAGATGGTCGCCGCCCTGGCCGTGATCGCCCTGGTCACGATCGGCTTCATCGTCCTGTCCGGCCGCGACCAGCCGGCCGCGACCCCCGTGCCCAGCACGACGCCCAGCCCGACCCCGACCTTGGAGGTGCCGGTCCCCACGCCCACCCCGGAGGAGCCGACGCCGGAGCCGACAGGCCTGGTCGACACGCTGGGACCGGCCAACCCCCTGGACAACCTGACCCCTCAGCCGCGCGACACCACCGGCCTCACCCAGACCCCGCCGGGCGGCTGGCAGAACTGGCTGGGCCGCTTCGACGAGGCAGTCAGGCTTCAGCAGCAGTTGAAGGGCATCGACGGCAAGGTGGCCGCCGATGCCCGTAAGAAGATCGCCAAAGCGATGGACCGGGCCCGGAAGGGCCGCGAGGACCAGGCCCGCCGCCACGCCCTGGAGGCGGCGGCCGACCTGCGCGAAGCGGCCGGCGACGGCGACATGGCCGCCACTGGCCCCCTCGCGAACTTCCTCGCCGACTGGGGCCTCAACCGCCCCAGGACATCCGCGTGAACGGCTGAGGTCTCACCCGCTCCAGGGACGTCCGCGTGAGTGGCGGGGGGTCTAACGCGCCCCTCGACGTCCCCGTGAGCGGTTGAGGTCTCACCCGCTCACGGGACACGATGAACAGCGGGGCTTGCCCGCTGCGGGACATCCGCGTAGGGGGGTCCCCGTGAGCGGGTGGGGTCTCACCCGCTCACGGGACGGTCAACGGCGGGACTTACCCGTTGCGCGACATCAGCGTGAGCGCGTACAACGCCACCGCGGCGAAGTCGTCAGCCGGCTCGGACGCCTGCCACGACCGCACATCATCCACAAAACGGCTCCCACGGCCGGTGAAGGGGGCATAGCGGTCGACGCCGTCGGCGGGGCAGGGGCTCATGCGGTCCATGTGCCCGCCCAGCCCGTCGTCGAACAGCGAAGCGCTGTTAGGACCATTGACGACGGCACCGGTAGGCGACCGGCCGGTGATGTTGGACATCTGGTAATGCGGGCAGGTGATCGCGTTCTCGCCGACCCCGGAGACGAACGACACGCCCCACGCGTTGGCCCCGAAGGCCCAGCCACGCTGCCGGGTGCCGAAGGAGTCAAAGGATCGGTCACCGCTGACCGACCGGTACAGCCGCGAGGTGGCCGCCAGGCCGAACGCGTGCGGCACGGAGTCGAACTGGTCATAGCCGGCACCAGCCTGGAACGGATCCTGTGACGCCCGCGCCGCGCCGATCTCCAGCTGCGCCTTCAGGTCGCCGACGAGCTGCCGCTCGGTGACAGGCAGGGTGCCGCCTCGGGCCTGGCGGATGGCCTTGACCAGGTCGGCGTGGCCGAGGGCGCTGACGTCGTACAGGTTGAAGGTGTCGCCGCCGGCGTCGTGCTTCAGGTACTCGCCGGCCCAGTGGGCGGCCTGCCGCAGCCATTCGCCGGCCCGCGGGTCGCGCAGGCGCTGGGCGGCCAGGGCCAGTTCCGCGCCGCCGAGCTCCATGTCGTCGCGCCAGACGCTCTCCGGGTAGAAGGCGTGGGGGAGCGAGGTGACAAGCCGGCCGACGTTCTCGGTCTTGGCCATGGCGTAGACGGAGGCGCCCTTCTCCAGCAGCTCGCGGGCGCGCCCTCGGTCGGGCTCCACCTGCGCGGCCAGGGCGAAGGCGGCGGCGGTACGGCCGGCCAGGTTGGGGCTGATCGGCTGGCCGGGCGCGGCGGCGCGGAAGACGGGCCGGTCGCGGATGTACTTCTCGGTGGAGTGGTCGTCCTCCTCCGGCATGCGCCAGATGTCGTGGTCGCCGGCGAAGGTGCCCTCGGCGTTGCCGGCCCCGATGCCGACCTGGATGTAGAGGGTCTTCGACGTCTCGTCCCACATCTTGTCGAGGAACTTCAGGCCGTGGTCGGCCTCGCCGCGCAGGCGCGGGTCGATGGCGCCGTCGCGCTTGGCCGCCCACAGGAGCGTGTCGACATAGGCGAGGATGTGGGTGAACTTCAGGTAGTCGCCGGCGTCGAACCATCCGCCCGACACGTCCACCGGGCCGCCGACCTTGGTCAGGTCGCCCTTGATCTGGTCGGTGTCCGGGCTGGTGAACTCGGGCCAGTCATAGACCGAGGCGGCCTTGTCGCTCTTGTGCCAGCGGTCGCGCTGGCCGCCGAAGAACGTCACGATCTTGGCCGCGGGCAGCGACAGGGCGATCGAGGGGGCCACGGCGAACTCGGCCGAGGTCTGCCCGCCCGCCTTGACCCGGTAGCTGCCGGGGGTACGAACCCTGGACAGGTCCAGGTGGTAGACGTGACGGTAGGTGTCGTTCCACTTGCCGAGGTCGCGGCCCGCCGTACCGCGGAGGACCACCCGCCCCCGGCGATCGACGACGGTGAACGGGAGTGGACGGTCCGCCATGAGGTAGGCCTCCTTGGCCTCCTCCGGCGCGAAGCCCACCTGGTCGACCCTGATGAACGACGCGCTCTCGGCCATCGCTGGGCTCCCTGCGATCAGGACGGATAACGCGGTCAACGCCGCTGCCAGCTTCATGCACGCTCCTTGAAGGTTAGGAAACCTTACTAACCTTGCTGGGCACGGTAGCCGCGGAGCGTGAGGAAGGTCAATACGCGTACATTGACGAAATGACCGACACTCACGCGCGGCGCCGAGCCGCCCTGGCCGCGCTGCTGCCCGAGCGCGCGGTTCCCGCGGTGCTCGTCTCCTCCCTGGTCAACGTGAGATACCTGACCGGACTCGACAGCTCCAACGCCGCGGTCCTGGTCCGCGAGGACGGCAGCGCCACGCTCGCCACCGACTCCCGCTACATCGAGATGACCCGCGACCTCGGCGTCGAGGTCGTCGAGGCGCCGGACACCGCGGGCGCCCTGGCCGCGCCGGGCACGGGGATCGAGGCCGCGCACATGTCCGTCGCGACGTTCCGGCGGCTGGGGGAGGGCCTGGTCCCGCTGGAGCCGCTGGTGGAGCTCCTGCGGACGGTCAAGGACGAAGAAGAGATCGAGCTCCTGCGTACGGCATGCGCCATCTCTGACCAGGCATTCAGCGATATTTCCGAAAAAATCCGCCCAGGCACCACCGAACGCCAGCTAGCCCGCATCCTCGAGCACCGGATGATCGAACTCGGCGCCGACAAGATCGCCTTCGAGTCCATCGTCGCGGCGGGCGAGCACGGCGCCGTCCCGCACCACACGCCCACCGACCGCGAACTGCGCGCCGGAGACCTGGTCACCCTCGACTTCGGCGCCAACTACCAGGGCTACCACGCCGACATGACCCGCACCGTCAGCCTGGGCGAGCCCGCCGCCTGGCAGCGCGAGATCTACGACCTCGTCGCCGCCGCGCAGAAGGCGGGCCGCGAGGCCCTCGCGCCCGGCGCCACGGCCAAGGAAATCGACTCCGCCGCGCGCGACCTGATCGCCGAGGCGGGCCACGCGGAGCACTTCCGGCACGGCCTCGGACACGGCGTCGGCCTGGAGATCCACGAGGAGCCGTTCCTGGGCCCCGTCAGGAACGGTAGACTAGAGGATCGAGTTCCGATCACCGTCGAGCCGGGGGTCTACCTCCCGGGACAGGGCGGGGTCCGCATCGAGGACACGCTGGTCACGCGTGTAGGCGGGCCGGAACTCCTCACGAAGACGACCAAAGAGCTGCTCGTCCTTTAAGAGCGGCAACACGCGGGAGAAAACGAGTGGCGACGACCAACGACCTCAAGAACGGCATGGTGCTGAAGCTCGACGGCGGTGAGCTGTGGGCCGTTGTGGAGTTCCAGCACGTCAAGCCGGGCAAGGGCGGCGCGTTCGTGCGCACCAAGCTCAAGAACGTGCTCTCCGGCAAGGTTGTCGACAAGACCTTCAACGCCGGGGTGAAAGTCGACGTGGCCAACGTCGACAAGCGCGAGATGCAGTATTCCTACAAGGACGGCGACGACTTCGTCTTCATGGACACCGAGACCTACGACATGGTCAACGTGGGCGCCAAGACCGTCGGCGACGCGGCCAACTACATGCTCGAGAACACCATGGCCACGATCGCCTTCAACGAGGGCGCAGCGCTCTACGTCGACCTTCCGGCCGCGGTCGAGCTGCTGATCTCCAACACCGAGCCGGGCCTGCAGGGCGACCGCTCCACCGGCGGCACCAAGCCCGCCACGCTGGAGACCGGCGCCGAGATCAAGGTCCCGCTGTTCATCACCACCGGCGAGAAGGTCAAGGTCGACACCCGCAGCGGCGAATACCTCGGCCGGGCCTGAGGTGTCGGCACGCGGCAAAGCTCGCAGGCGCGCCCTCGACATCCTCTTCGAGGCGGAGGCCAGGGAAGAGGACCCGCTGAAGATCCTCGCCGAGCGGGTGGAGCGGAGCGAGCCGCCCGTCAACGAGTACACCTCGGCGATCGTCGAGGGCGTGGCCCGCCACCGGGCCCGCATCGACGAGCTCATCACCACCTACTCCGAGGGCTGGACGCTGGAGCGCATGCCCGCCGTCGACCGCAACCTGCTGCGCGGCGGCACCTACGAGCTGCTGTGGATGCCCGACGTCCCCGAGGGCGTGGTCATCAGCGAGTGGGTGCACCTGGCCGGCGAGCTCTCGACCGACGAGTCGCCCAGCTTCATCAACGGCCTCCTGGCCCGTTTCAAGCAACTCAAGCCGAGTCTTTCTCTCTGAAGGGAGCGCGCCGTTCTCCGGCGCGCTCCTTTTCTCATCCGTTACGGCTCCGCCACCCCACCCGCCCCGCCGTCGCTGGCGGGCGCCCGTCGAGCGCCGCTCGTGAGGGCTCACGGGGTCCCCGCCGCGACGACTCCGCTCTTGACCAGATCAGAGCTCAAGAAACCCGGATCAGAGCTCAAGGAAAACCCGGTCAGGGCTCCAAGGTCGTCGACTGGGTTCGTAGGTGGTCGAGCATGACCTTCGCCGCTGGGGTAAGAGCGCGGGACCCGGGCAGGGTGACGCCGACCGAGCGTTTCACCGAGGCCAGCGGCACCGGCAGGCACACGAGCTGCGGATCGGACCTGACCAGCAGCGCCGGCAGCGCGGCCACCATGTCGGTCTGCAGCAGCAGCGACCGGATCGTCAGGATCGACGTGCACTCCACCCGGTCCTCCGGCAACGGCAGGTCCTGGGCCTTGAAGACCTGCTCCAGCTCCTGCCGCAGCGACGTCTGCTCCAGCGGCAGGATCCACGGGTAGCCGAGCAGCCCGGCCAGCGTCGAGGTCGTCGAGGCGGGGTGGCCGGAGCGGGCGACCAGGAGGATGGGCTCGTCGTAGAGCGGGATCTGGCGTAGCCCGTGCCGGTCGTCGATGGGGTTGAGGCGGCCGAGGACCAGGTCGGTGTCGCCGTCGATGAGCCGGGGCACCAGCGAGTCGAACGTGCCCTCGCGCACGATGACCGTGATGCCGGGCCGTTCCGCCTTGAGCGCGGCGATGGAGCGGGGCAGCAGGACGTTCGTCGCGGCCAGGAGGGTGCCGACGGTGACGGTGCCGGTCTCGCCGTTGGCCAGGCCGGTGATGCGGTCACCGGCCCGGCGCAGTTCGGCCTGGACGGCGCGGGCGTGGTCGACGAAGGCGGTGCCGAACACGGTCGGGGTGACGCCGCGCGGCCCTCTGGTGAACAGTTCGACGCCGAGGATCTGCTCCACCTCGCGCAGGCCGCGCGTGGCGGCGGGCTGGGCGAGGCGGAGGTGCTCGGCGGCGCGCAGCACGCTGCCGTGGTCGGCGATGGCGGTGACCAGCACGAGGTGGCGGAGTTTGAGGCGGCCGCCGAGCAGGT
The DNA here is from genome assembly GCF_014203235.1 of Nonomuraea endophytica. Classification (GTDB taxonomy): domain Bacteria; phylum Actinomycetota; class Actinomycetes; order Streptosporangiales; family Streptosporangiaceae; genus Nonomuraea; species Nonomuraea endophytica. Next base: position 153,239 of record NZ_JACHIN010000003.1, read on the forward strand.
CCAGGGCGCGGGTCATCACCATTTCAGCATAGCTTTCAGCCCTTGGCGGCCCGATCGGGTATGGCTTCGGGGACGTCGCCGAAGCGTTCCGCGTCGTTGCGGGGCAGGACCAGCGCGGCCACCAGGCTGACCGTGGTCACGACCGCCAGGTACGCGGTGATCGACCACGACGAGCCGGTCGAGGCCAGCAGGGAGGCGGCCACCAGCGGGGTGATGCCGCCGCCGAGCAGCGCGGCGAGCTGGTAGGCGGCCGAGGTGCCCGAGTAGCGGATCGCGACGGGGAAGAAGCTGGCCGTCAGCGTGCCCTGCGCGGCGTGGGTCATCGCCAGCACCGCGCCCATGGCCACCATGAAGACCGCGATCAGCACGTGGTTGCCGGTGTTGACGACGGGCAGGATGGCCACGGCTCCGGCCAGCAGGACCCACGAGCCGCGGGAGAACAGGGCCCGGAGCCCGAGCCTGTCGCCCAGGTGGGCCCAGAGCGGCGCGGTCGCCAGCCAGACCGTCGCGCCGCCGATCACGCAGGTCAGCAGGAAGGTTCTGGACAGGCCGAGTGGCGGGGCCTGGCCGTACTGGAGGATGTAGACCATGAAGATGTAGGCGACGGCGCTGTTGCCGATGATCACCGCGATGCTGTGCACGACGCCGCGCCAGTGGCCGCGCAGGACCTCGGCGATCGGCAGCTTGACGGGCTTGCGCCCCACCACGAAGTCGGGGCTCTCCTCGATGCGCAGCCGCAGGTAGATGCCGACCACCACGAGTACGACGCTCAGCAGGAACGGCACCCGCCAGCCCCACGCCATGAAGGCCTCCTCGCTCAGGGCCGAGGAGGTGCCCAGGAAGACCAGGTTGGCGCAGAGCATCCCGGCGGGCGTGCCCATCATCGGGAAGGCGCCGAACAGGCCGCGCCGGCCCTTCGGCGCGTGCTCCATGGTCAGCACCACGGCCCCGCCGAGTTCGCCGCCGAGGCCGATGCCCTGGGCGATGCGCATCACGACCAGCAGCACCGCGGCCCAGATGCCGATGCTGGAGTAGGTGGGCAGCAGGCCGATGAGCGTGGTCCCGATCCCCATGATCAGCAGCGAGACGACCAGCGTGTTGCGGCGGCCGAGCCGGTCGCCGAAGTGGCCGAAGACGATGCCGCCCAGCGGGCGGGCCAGGAAGCCCACGGTCATGGTGCCGAAGGCGGCGATGGAGCCGGCGACGGGGTCCATGGCGGGGAAGAACTGCTTGTTGAAGACGAGCGCGGCGGCCGTGCCGTACAGGAAGAAGTCGTACCACTCGATGGTCGTGCCGATGAAGGCCGCCCACGAGACGCGGCGCGCCGCCCTGCGGCGGTCAGTGTCCATTGTGCGTCTGTACCTTCCGATCAGGGGGTACGGACGAGGATGCACGCTGGTGGTATGTCACGGCGAATACTGTTCTGGCCGTCACCTATGTAAAAAGCGTCATATATCGGGATTGTCATAGCTCAGCCGCGATCAGGTATTGGCCTGATATGGCGACGCGGCCGGACAATGGCGACCATGAAGCATTACGTCAACGGGGTCTTCGAGACCTCGGGGACGGCCTTCCCGCTGATCTCGCCCGTCGACGGGCGCCAGATGGGGACCGTACCCGAGGCCCCGCGCGAGGTCGTGGACGCGGCGGTCGCCGCGGCCAGGGGGGCGCTGGCCGGTCCGTGGGGCGCCGCGAGCACCGAGGAGCGCTGCGCCTACCTGCGGCGGATCGCCGACGGCATCGAGGCCCGGTTCGACGAGTTCGTCGACGCCGAGGTCGCCGACACCGGCAAGCCGCGCAACCTGGCCGCCACCGTGGACGTCCCGCGCGCGATCGCCAACTTCCGCGCCTACGCCGACCTGTCCTACGGCCGCCCGGAACGCGCCCACCACACCCGCGTCCCCGGCTGGAGCGGCACCGGCGAGGCGCTCAACTACACCGTGCGCCGCCCGCTCGGCGTCGTCGCCGTCATCTCCCCGTGGAACCTCCCGCTGCTGCTGCTCACGTGGAAGGTCGCGCCCGCCCTGGCGGCGGGCAACGCCGTGGTGGCCAAGCCGTCGGAGGAGACGCCCTCCACCGCGACGCTGCTGGCCGAGGTCATCCACGACGTACGGCTGCCGCCCGGCGCCTTCAACCTGATCCACGGCCACGGCGCGGGAGCGGCCGGCGAGTTCCTGACCTCCCACCCCGGCGTGGACGCCATCGCCTTCACCGGCGAGTCGGCCACCGGCTCGGCCATCATGCGCGCCGCCGCCGACCACGTCACCCCGGTCTCCTTCGAGCTCGGCGGCAAGAACCCGGCCCTGGTCTTCGCCGACGCCGACCTGGACGAGGCGGTCGAGGGCACGGTCAGGTCGAGCTTCACCCACTCCGGCCAGATCTGCCTGTGCACCGAGCGCGTCTACGTGCAGCGCGAGATCTTCGCCGAGTTCACCCGGCGCCTGGCCGCCAGGGCCCGCGAGCTGAAGGACTACGGCCCGATGATCTCGGCCGGGCACCGCGACAAGGTGCTGTCCTACTACCGCCTGGCCGTCGAGGAGGGCGCCACGGTCCTCGCCGGGGGCGGCGCCCCGAGTTTCGGCGACGAACGCGACGGCGGCTTCTACGTCGAGCCCACCGTCGTCACCGGCCTGCCCGAGACCGCCAGGACCGTCCGCGAGGAGGTCTTCGGCCCGATCTGCCACGTCGCGCCCTTCGACGACGAGTCCGAGGCGATCCGGCTGGCCAACGACAGCCCGTACGGCCTGGCCGCCACCCTCTGGACCGGCGACCTGTCACGCGCCCACCGGGTCGCGCCCAGGATCGAGGCCGGGATCGTCTGGGTGAACTGCTGGAACCTGCGCGACCTGCGCACCCCGTTCGGCGGGGTGAAGGCGTCGGGCATCGGCCGGGAGGGCGGCGAGTACTCGCTCGACTTCTTCTCTGAACCGGTCAACGTGTGCGTGAAGTTCTGACGTTAAAAGATTTGAGGTCATCGGTGACGAACGTTCAACAGGCCGCCGAGCGGCTGCTGGGGGCGCACGCCTCCGGTCAGCCTTGCGAGCCCGTGCGGGACCTGGTCGGCGGGGTCGAGGAGGCGTACGCCGTACAGAACTGGCTGACTGACAGGTGGCTCGGTGAGGGACGGCGGCTGAGCGGCCGCAAGATCGGCCTGACCAGCGCGGCCGTGCAGAAGCAGCTCGGCGTGGACCAGCCGGACTTCGGGGTGCTGTTCGCCGACATGGCGGTCCCCGACGGCGCCGAGATCCCGGCCGGTACCGTGCTGCAGCCGCGCGCCGAGGCCGAGGTGGCGCTGGTGCTGGAGCACGACCTGCCGCACGAGCGCCACACGGTGGCCGACGTGGTCAGGGCGACCGCGTTCGCGCTGCCCGCGATCGAGGTCGTCGGCAGCCGGATCCGCGGCTGGGACATCACGCTGGCCGACACCGTCGCCGACAACGCCTCATCCGGCCTGTACGTGCTGGGCAACCGGCCCGTCCCGCTCAAGGACCTGGACCTGCGCCTGGCCGGAATGGTCATGGAGCGCCGCGGCGAGCAGGTCTCGACCGGGATCGGCGCCGCGTGCCTGGGCCACCCGCTGCACGCCGCCGTCTGGCTGGCCGACACCCTGGCCCGCCTCGGCCGCCCGCTCCGGGCGGGCGACACCGTGCTGACCGGCGCGCTCGGGCCCGTGGTGCCGGTCGTGCCCGGCGACGTGCTGGAGGCCAGGATCGACGGGCTCGGCGACGTCCGGGCCGCCTTCGCGAAGGAGCCTTACGCGAAGGAGAGCACGTGAACCGCCTGGCCCAGCGCCTGGACGAGGCGGCGCTGAGCCGTACCGCCATCGCGAAGCTGACCGAGGAGACGGCGCTCGACGTGCCCGCCGCCTACCAGGTGCAACGCGAGGTCATCGCGCGCCGCGAGGCCCGCGGCGAGAAGCTCATCGGCGTCAAGATGGGCTTCACGAGCCGGGCCAAGATGATCCAGATGGGCGTGGACGACGTCATCTGGGGCCTGCTCACCGACGCCATGCTCATCGAGTCCCACCTGGACACGGGCACGCTCATCCACCCGAGGGTCGAGCCCGAGATCGCCTTCCTGCTGGAGCGCCCGGTGCGCTCGCCCGCCGACGTGGGCGCGGCCGTCGGCGGCGTGGCGGTCGGCTACGAGGTGCTCGACTCCCGCTTCGCCGACTTCTCCTTCACACTGGAGGACGTCATCGCCGACAACGCCTCCGCCAGCGGGTTCGGCCTCGGCCCCTGGCACCCGCCGCGCGCGGTCGCCAACGTCGGCCTGACCCTGGAGATCGACGGCCGGACCGTCGCCTCGGGTTCGTCGGCGGCCATCCTCGGCGACCCGATGCGCTCCCTGCACGCCGCCGCCCGCCTGGCCCACGCCGCCGGGATCGAGCTGGAGGCGGGCTGGATCGTGCTGGCCGGCGCGGCGACCGCCGCCGTGCCCCTGCCGCCCGGCGCGCACGTGCGGGTCAGCGGCCAGGGACTCGGGCACGCGGAGGTGACCACATGAGCGACGACGCTGTGCCGGCCACGGGGCTCGTGCCCGGCAAGGCCCGCCCGCGCGGGCGCTTCCCGCACTTCAGGCGGGCCGGCGACCTGGTCTTCGTTTCTGGTACGAGCTCCCGCCGCCCCGACGGCACCTTCGCCGGGGCGAGCGCCGACGAGATGGGCACCACCAGCCTCGACATCCGCGAGCAGACCCGCGCCGTCATCGAGAACCTCGCCGACATCCTCAAGGCCGCAGGAGGCGGGCTGGCCGACGTCGTCAACGTCACCACCTACCTGGTCTCCATGAACGACTTCGGCGGCTACAACGAGGTCTACGGCACGTACTTCGACGAGAACGGCCCCGCCCGCACCACCGTCGCCGTCCACCAGCTGCCCCACCCGCACCTGCTGATCGAGATCTCCTGCACCGCCCACATCCCGACGAGGAGCATCCCATGATCCCGCCGTTCAACCTCGCCACGTGGATCGACGAGCACGCCGACCAGCTCAAGCCGCCCGTGGGCAACGTGCAGATCTGGAAGGAGGCCGACCTGATGGTGACCGTCGTCGGCGGCCCCAACCAGCGCACCGACTTCCACGACGACCCGATCGAGGAGTTCTTCTACCAGCTCAAGGGCGGCATGGTGCTGCGCGTCATGGAAGAGGAGGGCAAGCCGCCGGTCGACATCCAGATCCGCGAGGGCGACGTCTTCCTGCTGCCGCCGCACGTGCGCCATTCACCGCAGCGGCCGGTGCCCGGCTCCATCGGCCTGGTCGTGGAGTACGCCCGCCCGCAGGGCGACCTGGACGCCTTCGAGTGGTACTGCGTCTACTGCCACCGCCTCGTGCACCGCGCCGAGGTGCAGCTGGAGTCGATCGTGGACGACCTGCCGCCGGTCTTCAACGCCTTCTACGGCAGCGACCGCACCTGCCCGCACTGCGGCGCGGTGCACCCGGGCAAGGACTGGCCCGACGAGCTCCGCCCGGTGGTCCAGTGATCGACATCCACGCCCACGTCTTCCCGCGGATCTCCCGCGAGGAGGCGCGCACCCTGGCCGGGGCCGGCGAGCCGTGGCTGCGCGAGGGCATGATGATGAGCGGCGACGAGGACTACCGCCCCGTCACCCCCGAGCTGTGGGACGCCGGGGCGCGCCTGGCCGCGATGGACCGCACCGGCGTGGCGGTACAGGCCGTCTCCTCCACGCCGCTGCTGTTCGGCTACGAGGCCGAGCCCGGCCGCGCCGCCGACTGGTGCGACATGGTCAACGACCGGATCCTCGCGTACTGCTCGGAGGACCTCGCCCGGCTCGTCCCGCTGTGCCAGGTGCCGCTGCAGGACCTCGGCCGCGCCACCGAGACGCTGGCCAGGGCGAAGGCGGCCGGGCACCGGGGCGTGCACATCGGCAACCACGTCGGCGAGCGCAACCTCGACGACGCCGATCTGCTCGCCTTCCTGGAGCACTGCGCGCACCAGGACATGCCGGTCCTCGTGCACCCGTGGGACATGATGGCCGCCGAGCGCATGCGCGGCTACATGCTGCCCTGGCTGGTCGGCATGGCCGCGGAGACCCAGCTCGGCATCCTGACGATGATCCTTTCCGGCGCGTTCGAGAAGCTGCCCGGCAACCTGCGGCTGTGCTTCTGCCACGGTGGCGGCAGCTTCGCGTTCCTGCTCGGCCGGGCCGACAACGCCTGGCACCGGCGCGACCTGGTCCGCCGCGACTCGCCCAAGCCGCCCTCCGCCTACACCGACCGCTTCTCCGTGGACTCCGCCGTCTTCGACCCCCGCGCGCTGCGCCTGCTCGTCGACGTCATGGGCGCGGAACGCGTCATGCTCGGCACCGACTTCCCCTTCCCGCTGGGCGAGGAGGACCCCGGCTCGGTCGTGCGCGCCTGCCCGGGGCTGTCGGAGGCCGAACGCGAGGCGATTCTCGGCGGCAACGCCGCCCGCTTCCTGGGCCTGACCGAGAGCGCGCCGCGCGCATGACGCTCGCCCACACCCCGCAGGGCACGCTGCGGGGGCTCGCACTCGGGGGAGCGCTGGCGTTCGAGGGCATCAGGTACGCCGCCCCCGCCCGCCGCTTCACCGCCCCCGAGCCGCCCCGGCCATGGGAAGGGGTACGCGACGCGCTCACCCCGGGCCCGCCCGCCCCGCAGCGGCCGGGGCGGATGGCGTGGGTGCCCGGCCTGGAGATCGACCCGGCCACCGGCCGCGAGGACTGCCTGTTCCTCAACGTCTGGACCTCGGGCACCGAGGGCCGCCGCCCCGTGCTGGTGTTCCTGCACGGGGGCGCGTTCGTGTTCGGCTCCGGCGCGCAGGCCATGTACGACGGGACCGTGCTGGCGCGTGATCACGGCCTCGTGGTGGTGACCGTCAACTACCGCTTCGGCGCCACCGGCCTGTGGTACGGCCCGGGAGTGCCGTCCAACCTGGCGTTGCGCGACCAGATCGCCGCGCTGGAGTGGGTCAGGAACGCCATCGACGCGTTCGGCGGCGACCCGGGCAACGTGACGCTCGCCGGGCACTCGGCGGGCGGCACCAGCGTCCTGGCCCTGCTGGCCTGCGCCCCCGGCCTGTACGCGCGGGCGGCGGCGATGAGCCCCGTCCCCTACGGCTTCGCCACCCCCGGCCAGGCGGAAGCCTGGACCCGCGCGGCGGCCGTCCCCGACCCCGCCAAGACGCCGATCGAGGCACTGCTGGCAGGCGAGGAACGGGCCGCCCGCGCCCGGCCCCCGGCCGGAGGACTGCTGCCGGTCGCCCCGGTGCTGGACGGCGACCTGCTGAAGGAACACCCCATGTCCGGAAATCTCGCGAAAGTGCCGCTGCTGGTGACCACCACCGCGCAGGAGGCACGGCTGTTCACCGCGGCCGGCATGGGCGAGCCGTCCACCCGCGAGATCTTCACCGAGCCCGCGCGGGAACTGGTGCGCGTCCACCCGGGCACCGCCCGCCACCTCGTCAGCGACGCGCGTTCACCCATGACGCGCGACGGCGTCGAACTCGGCGCCTGCCACCTCGCCGACGTGCCGCTGTACTTCGGCAACCACGGCACCCCGCTCACCGGCCACAAGCCGGTGCCGGAGATGACCCAGGAGTTCGCCCGGTTCTGCCGCGGCGAGGAGGACACATGAGCAAGATCGCCATCATCGGGTCCGGCAACATCGGCACCGACCTGATGATCAAGGTGAAGCGCACGTCCGCTTCGCTGGAGGTGGCCGCGATGGCCGGGATCGACCCCGGCTCCGACGGCCTGGCCAGAGCCCGGCGGATGGGCGTGGCCACCACCCACGAGGGCGTCCAGGGCCTGATCGCGCTGCCCTGCTTCGAGGAGGTCGCGGTGGTGCTCGACGCCACCTCGGCCGGGGCCCACCGGCACAACGCGGCGGCGCTGGCGCCGTACGGGAAGAAGGTCGTGGACCTGACGCCCGCCGCCATCGGCCCCTACGTCGTGCCCGCCGTGAACCTCGGCGACCACCTCGGCGAGGACAACGTCAACATGGTCACCTGCGGCGGCCAGGCCACGGTGCCGATCGTCGCGGCCGTCTCCCGCGTCGCGCCCGTGCGCTACGCCGAGATCGTCGCCTCGATCGCCTCCCGCTCGGCCGGTCCCGGCACCCGCGCCAACATCGACGAGTTCACCGAGACCACCGCGCGCGCCCTGGAGAGCGTCGGCGGCGCCGAGCGCGGCAAGGCGATCATCGTGCTCAACCCCGCGGAACCACCGGTGATCATGCGCGACACCGTCTACTGCCTCGTGCCCGGCTGCGACGAGGCCGAGGTCGCCGCCTCGGTCAAGGAGATGGTGGCCGCCGTGGCCGCCTACGTGCCCGGCTACCGGCTCAAGCAGGACGTGCAGTTCCGCCCGGCCGACGGCGGCACACTCGTCTCGGTCTTCCTGGAGGTCGAGGGCGCCGCCCACTACCTGCCCGCCTACGCCGGCAACCTGGACATCATGACGTCGGCGGCGCTGCGCGTCGCGGAGAGGCTCGCGGCCCGATGAAGCTCTACATCCAGGACGTGACGCTGCGCGACGGCATGCACGCCATCCGCCACCAATACACCGCGGACCAGGTCGCGGCCATCGCGCGCGCCCTCGACGCCGCCGGGGTGGCCGCCGTCGAGATCGCCCACGGCGACGGGCTGGCCGGAAGCAGCGTCAACTACGGCTTCGGCGCCTGCCCCGACGAGGAGTGGATCGAGGCCGCCGCCTCCGCCATGGACCGCGCGGTCCTCACCACGCTGCTGCTGCCCGGCATCGGCACCATCGCCGACCTGCGCCGCGCCCACGCGCTCGGCGTCCGCTCGGTACGCGTGGCCACCCACTGCACCGAGGCCGACATCTCCGCCCAGCACATCGGCGTCGCCCGCGAGCTCGGCATGGACGTCTCCGGCTTCCTCATGATGTCCCACCTCGCCCCGCCCGCCGAGCTCGCCCGCCAGGCCAAGCTCATGGAGTCGTACGGCGCGCACTGCGTCTACGTCACCGACTCCGGCGGCAGGCTGACCATGGACGGCGTGAAGGAGCGGGTGCGCGCCTACCGCGAGGTCCTCGACCCCGGCACCGAACTCGGCATCCACGCCCACCACAACCTGGGGCTGGGCGTCGCCAACTCCGTCGTCGCCGTCGAGAACGGCGTCACCCGCGTCGACGCCTCCCTGGCCGGCATGGGCGCCGGGGCCGGCAACTGCCCGCTGGAGGCGTTCGTGGCCGTCGCCGACCTGATGGGCTGGGAACACGGCTGCGACCTGTTCGCGCTCATGGACGCCGCCGACGACCTCGTCCGGCCCCTGCAGACCCGCCCCGTCCAGGTGGACCGCGAGACCCTCACCCTCGGCTACGCGGGCGTCTACTCCAGCTTCCTGCGCCACGCCGAGGACGCCGCCGCCCGCTACGGGCTCGACACCCGCGCCATCCTCGTGGAGGTCGGCCGGCGCGGCATGGTCGGCGGCCAGGAGGACATGATCGTGGACATCGCGCTCGATCTGGCCGGCCGCCGGAGGTGACAATCGGTTCATGGTGACCGAGGAAGACGTCCGCCGCCTGGCACTCGCCCTGCCGGAGACCGGCGAGAAGCCCATGTACGGCACGCCAGCCTTCTACGTGAAGGCCAGGTGGTTCGCCCGCATCCGCGAGGAGGGCGACGTGCTGGCGCTGCCGCTGGCCGCCGAGGAGGACAAGCACGAGCTGATCGCCGCCGACCCGGACGTCTTCTTCACCCTGCCGCACTACGACGGCCACGCCGTGGTCCTGGTCCGCATGCCGGTGGTCGGGGAGCAGGAGATGGCCGAACTGCTCGCCGACGCCTGGCGGCTGCGCGCGCCCAAGAAGCTGCGCTCACTCGTGCCCTGAGCCCTCGTGGGCGGCGTGCCCGGCCGGCTCCAGCTGGATCGTGGAGTGCTCGACGTCGAAGTGCCCGGTCAGGCACTCGTGCAGCTCGTCCAGCAGCCGCCCGGCGTCGGGCAGCCGCTCGTCGGCCACCACGACGTGCGCCGTCAGCACCGGCAGCCCGCTGGTCAGCGTCCAGGCGTGCAGGTCGTGCACCCCGAGCACGCCCTCGCGCTCCAGCATGTGCGCGCGCACCTGGGACAGGTCCATGCCCTTGGGCGTGGCCTGCAGCAGCACCTCGACCGCCTCCCGCAGCAGCCGCCAGGCCCGGGGCAGGATCATCACCGCCACCACGACCGAGGCGATCGGGTCCACCACGAACCACCCCGTGACCTGGATGACCAGCGCCGCCACCAGCACCGCGACCGACCCGAGCATGTCGCCCAGCACTTCCAGGTACGCGCCGCGCACGTTCAGCGACTCCTTCTGCCCCCGGTAGAGCAGCGCCATCGAGACCAGGTTCACCGCCAGCCCGACGCCCGCCACCACCAGCACCGTCCCCGAGGCCACCTCGGGCGGCTGGAAGAACCGCTCCCACGCGGCCGCGAACACCCACACCGCGATCCCGAACAGCAGCACCGCGTTGGCCACCGCCGCCAGGATCTCCAGCCGGTAGTAGCCGAACGTGCGCCGCTGACTGGCCGGGCGCGCGGCGAACATGGAGGCGATGAGCGCCATCAGCACCCCGGTGACGTCCGTGGCCGAATGCAGCGCGTCGGAGATCAGCGCCAGGCTGTTGGCGAGCAGCCCGCCTGCGATCTGCGCCACGAAGATCACCGAAGTGATCCCGATGACGACCGCCATCCGCCCGCGATACCGCGCCGTCGCGCTCGCCGAGCCGTGCCCATGCCCCCCGGTCATGCAGATCGTTTTCCCGCTACCCTGAACGTTCATGCAGGTAGCCGCCTTCACACAGTTCATGAGCGCCGACCGGATCGCCTCCTACGTCTACGGCGGCGCCGACCCCGGCGATGACCCGTTGTGGCGGCAGTCGGGCGCGCGCACCCGGGAGGAATACTCCCGCTGGTGCCGCCACGCGTGCGGGATGGCCTGCCTGCGCATGCTCCTGCACCACCGCGACGGCCACGCGCCGCCCCTGCTCGACCTCGTGTACGGCTGCCGCGCCTACGGCGGCTACCGCGAGGAGCCCGAGGGCATCAAGGGCCTCTACTACGCCCCCTTCGCCGACTACGCGCGGGCCGAGCACGGCCTCACCGCCGACGTCCACCCGCTGATGGACCTGGGCGAGCTCGAAGAGCTGCTGGCCGCCGGCCGCATGGTGATCGCCTCCGTGCACCCGGAGATCCGCCGCCCCGAGCGCCCCGCGCCCGGCCGGGGCGGGCACCTGGTCCTGGTCACCGGGTCCGCGAACGGGACGGTGCGCTTCAACAACCCCTCCGGCCACACCGAGGAGAGCAGGCGGGCCAGGCTCCCGCTGGCCCGCTTCGGCGACTTCTTCGCCGGTCGGGGCATCAGCGTTCTCGCCCCGGACACCGGGGTGGCGCCGGAGAGCGTAGGCTGACACCGGCTGGCTCGAGTGGGAGGGGAACACGTGACGAGGAGCCCGGTGCGCACTGCCGTGGTCTGGGACGCTCTGCGGGCAGTGCTGGCCGAACGGGCCGGATCCGCCGGGCGCGGCGTGCTCGACATCGTGGACGCCGGAGGGGGCACGGGCGGCTTCGCCGTACCGCTGGCCGAGCTCGGGCACAACGTCACCGTCGTCGACCCCAGCCCCGACTCGCTGGCCGCGCTGGAGCGGCGGGCCAAGGAGAAGGGCGTCGGGGTCAGGGCGATCCAGGGCGACGCCGCCGACCTCGGCGAGCTGCTGCCCAAGGACAGCGCCGACCTGGTGCTGTGCCACAGCGTCCTGGAGTATGTCGAGGACCCCATCAGCGCGCTCACCGCCGTCTCCGGGCTGCTGCGCCACGGGGGAGCCGTCAGCGTGCTGGCCGCCAACCCCGTCGCCAGTGCCCTGCACCGGGCGCTCACCGGCCACTTCGACGAGGCGCTGGCCGTACTCGACGATCCGCAGGGGCGCTGGGGCGATCGCGACCCCACGCCGCGCCGCTTCACGCCCGCCGCGCTGTCGGAGCTGCTGGCGGTGACCGGGCTCGCGGTCGGGCCGGCGCTCGGGGTGCGGGTCTTCGCCGACCTGGTGCCCAGCAGGCTGGTCGACGGCGAGCCGGGGGCCGCGGCGGCGCTGGTGGCGCTGGAGCAGGCCGCCGCCGCCCATCCGGTCCTGCGGGAGATCGCGTCCCAGGTCCACATCCTCGCCCACAAGCCGTAGAACGTCTGTTCGGATAGAATCACGGAGTGGCACGCAAGCAGATCACCGGCATCGGCCCCGCTCCCACCACCGGGGCCGACGACACCGGCTGCCCGATCCTCCACGTCGACATGGACGCCTTCTTCGCCAGCGTCGAGCTGCTGGAGCGGCCCGAGCTCAGGGGCCGCCCGGTCATCGTGGGCTCGCCCGCGGGCCGCGGCGTGGTGCTCAGCGCGACCTATGAGGCCAGGGCGTTCGGCGTGCACTCGGCGATGCCCATGAGCAGGGCGCGGCGCGTGTGCCCGCAGGCCGTGATCATCCCGCCCAGCCACGGCAAATACTCCGAGGTCTCCAAGGGCGTCATGGAGATCTTCCACTCGATCACCCCGTTGGTCGAGCCGATCGCCTCCGACGAGGCCTTCCTCGACGTCGGCGGGGCGCGGCGCAGGCTGGGCTCGCCCGCGGAGATCGCCGTGCTGGTCCGGGAACAGGTTCGGGAAAGATATGGCATCACCTGCTCCGTGGGTGTGGCGGCGAGCAAGTTCATCGCCAAACTTGCCTCAAAACAGTGCAAGCCCAACGGGTTGCTGGTGGTGCCGGCCGACCAGGTCGTCGCCTTCCTCCACCCGCTGCCGGTCTCGGCGCTGTGGGGGGTGGGCGAGCGCACCGAGCAGGCCCTGGTCCGCCTCGGCATCCGCACCGTGGGCGATTTGGCCAGGGTGCCGCCCACGACGCTCCAGCGCGAGCTGGGGCCCGCCGCGGGCGGTCATCTGGCGGCGCTGGCCTGGGGGCGCGACGAGCGCGCGGTGACCGTCCACACCCCCGACAAGAGCATCGGCAACGAAGAGACATTCGCCACAGATGTGGACGATCCCGAGATGATCAAGCGCGAGCTGCTCCGCCTGTCGGAGAAGGTGGCCGCCAGGATGCGTAAGAGCGGACACGTGGGCAGGACGGTGAGTGTGAAGCTGCGCCGTGCCGACTTCTCCACGATCAGCCGCTCCCGCACGCTCAGGGAGCCGACCGACGTGGCCCAGGAGATTTACACCACGGCCTGCGACCTGTTCGACGCGGCCGGCCTGGAGCGCGTGCGGCTGCGCCTGGTGGGCGTCCGGATGGAGAACCTCGGGCCGGCCGAGACGGCGTCTCGCCAGCTCAGCCTGGGTGCGCGGGAGACCGGCTGGCGCGAGGCCGAACAGGCTATGGACAAGGCGATCCGGCGGTTCGGGCCGGATGCGGTACTCCCGGCTTCGCTTGTTCGGGGCAGACTTGATGAAATGGAGGCATGACGCCCATGTCGCGAATGGCCCAAAATGGAGGTATGACGTCACCTCCGGTTTGGTCTGCGTTGGACGTTTCCTTTCGCCTACGTCTACAGGCTCGTATTCTGGGGATAACCGACCGCGAGGTTCGGACACCCCGTGTCGTCCGTTGCCGTCTTCCCCGTCCTGGGGCCGTCCTTGGGAGGCGCCGTGCCGCTCTCTGAGCACGAGCAGCGCTTGCTCGACCAGATCGAGCAGGCCCTCTACGCCGAGGACCCGAAGTGGGCCAACACCGTAAGGATCAGTGACCCGCGCAGCCATTACAAGCGTCGCCTGATCAAAGCCTCCATCGGCTTTGCTCTGGGCGTCGTCATCATGATGGTTGGCGTCGTCATCCAGATGATCCCGCTCGGCGTCGGCGGTTTCGTGGTCATGCTCGCCGCGTGTCTGTGGGGTCTGTCCAGCTGGAAACGTATGAACGGGTTCGGTGACTCCGGCTCTGCCCAAGGCGCTCCGGTGCCCGGCAGCAGCAAGGGAGCCAGGAAGAGCCGTGGCTCGTTCATGGAACGCATGGAGGAGCGCTGGCGCCGTCGTCACGACGACCGCTGACTATCTCCATACGTCACGGCGGTGCCGCCCCACCGCCACCCGCCGATGAGGGCTGGCCTCGATCGGGGGGATCGCTTCTCACGTCGGACGTGGTCCCCGCCGTCACGGTCACGCTCGACCGGCTGACGGGGACGATCTGACCGGGGCGCACAGACGAAGGTGGCCTGCCCAGAACCGGGCAAGCCACCTTCCTTCATCTGACCTGTGATCTACCTGGTCGCGCTCCTCCTGAACCTGAGGGTCTCCAGGCGGTCGAAGCCGTCCAGCACGCCCTCGCCCATGGACCGCAGCCTGCGCAGCGTCGACGGGGGCAGCAGCGCCGCCCTGATCCGCCGGCCGCGGGAGAGCGTGGCGGCCAGGGCCCGCCGTACCTTGCGCAGGTCCTTGCCCAGCGGCCCGACCACGCCGGGGTCGCGGGCGAACAGCACCCGCTCGACCGTCGCGGCGATCGAGGTCATGGCCGCCGCCGACTCGGCGTCGAACTCGTAGCGCTGCGTCAGCCGCCGGGCCAGCGCCCGTGGCGTCTCGCTGGGCTCACGGGCCATGCCGTAGTCGTACAGGATGTCGTCCAGCTCCGCCCACGCCGCCGCCACAGACGGGTGGCTGCCCGCGATCACGCGCGCGGTGAGCTCGTCGGAGGGCGCGGAGACCTTCCAGCCGAGCGCGCGCACCCGGCGGCTGCGGGTGATCTGCCGGATCGCCGCCGGGATGAGCAGGAGCAGCAGCAGGATCGCGACCCCGATGCCGATCTTGGCGATCAGCGGCGTCGGCTCCTCCGCCGGCAGGCCGGCGCCGCCGAGCCTGGCCTCGCGGTCGTCGATCTCGCGCGGGTTGCGGCCGGGCTGCTGACCGGGGGGCAGTTCCTCGCCCCGCGCGGTGGCGCCGGGCGTCGGGCTGGAGGACGTCGCGGTCGGCGTCGGCTGCGGGCGGGCGTACTCGGGGACCCGCGCGCTGCCCTGACCGGCCGAACCCGCCGGAGTCGGCTCGAACGGCAGCCATCCGACGCCCTCGAAGTAGAGCTCCGGCCAGGAGTGGGAGTCGTCGGTGCCGACCGTCCACCGGTCGCCGACCTTGTCGCCGCCGGTGTAGCCGACCGCGACCCGGGCAGGGATGCCGATCGCCCTGGCCAGCACCGCCATCGCGCTGGCGAACTGCTCGCAGTACCCGACCTTGCTGCTCAGCAGGAAGTCGCGCAGCGCCGAGGTGCTGCTGCCCTGGGTGCGCAGGTCGTAGGTGAAGTTGCCGGTCTTGGTGAAGAACTCCTGCAGCTTCAGCGCCGCGTCGTACTGCGTCTCGGCGCCCTTGGTCTGCTCATAGGCCAGGTCGCGCAGGTCGGCGGGGAAGTCCTCGGGCAGCCGCAGGTAGCGCGCCTCGACGTTGGGCTGCTGCGGGGGCTGGAGCGCGCGCAACTGGTCGGGCGTCGGCTGCGGCTCGCTCGTGGCCACCTGGTACTCCAGGCCGGAGGCGCTGTCGCGGGTGGAGAAGACCATGAGCGTGCTCACGTCAGCCCGCCAGTCGCCGTCCGCGCGCACCTCGCGCGGCGGGTACGGCAGCGGCAGGAACGCCAGGTTCTCGACCTCTTCGCTGATCTTGATGTCGGTCACCGCGTTCACCGTCTCGACCCCGCCGCCCAGCCCCGGAGGAGGCGGCAGCGGGCCGGCGTCGGTGCGGTTCTCCGGCGCGCCCTTCGGCTTGGTCAGGCCGAACTGGTCGCCGTCGAAGATGTCCAGCGAGTAGATCCGCAGGTAGCGCGGGACGTCGTCGTTGTTGGTGTAGGTCAGCACGGTCCGCTTCTCGGGAAGCGTGAGCTGGCCCTTCATGTTCGTGACCGGATTGGGGATCTGGATCATGTTTCCCCGGCCCCCGGTGCCCTGGCCGCCCACGCCGAAGCTGAAGAACGACACCGGCTCCAGCGGCGGCAGGAACGCCGGCACCACCACGGCGATCGCGATCGCGGCGAACCCGATCCGCTTGCCCGACAGCCGCAGCCCCCGCGTGTCCGCGCTCTCGCCCGGCGACGGGGTGGTGGCCGCGCGGGTCCTGCGCACCAGGACCGCCCGGCCCCAGTGCCCCACCCGCTCGCGGCCGTCGGCGATCAGCAGGCCGGTGAAGCCGAGCGCGGCGATGATGAACGCCCACCAGGCGATCGGCTCCAGCAGGATCGTCGCGGGAACGGTCGCCAGCGCCAGCATCGGCAGCCCGGCCAGCGCCGCCCGCCGCATCCGGGCGGCCAGCAGGTCCACCGCGATCGCGATGATCCCCACGCCGCCCGTGGTCAGCAGCGCGATCCCCGGGTTGTCGCCGGGCACCGGCGCGGCGAAGCGCTGGATGTCGTCCCAGCCGGTCGCCAGCAGCTTCAGCAGCTCGGCCGCCGAGCCCTTCGTCGGCACGAACAGGGCCCACGCCTTGTCTCCGGCGAACGACGCGGTCAGGTAGACGCCGAGCGTGGCCAGGCTGACCAGCCCTGCCGCCCACGTGGGCAGGGACAGCCGGCCGCTGATCGCGCTGGCGACCAGCACGGTCAGGACCGCGCCCAGCGAGCCCCAGAACCAGGCGCCGCCCTCGAACAACGGGTGCAGCAGGATGGCCGCGCAGAACGTGGCGACGGCCGCGGCGACGGACAGCCTCATGCGGCACCTCCCGGATGGACGGCGAAGCGGCCCCGGCTGGCGGCGTCCTGCCACACCGAGGCGATGGACGTGCCGGCCGGGAGCCTGACGGTGCGCCAGCCGTACCCGGCGAGAACGGTCTGGACCGCCAGATAGCTCTCCGAGGTGGTCGGCTCGACGGCGTCCCAGGTGTCGACGTCGAGCAGGACGGCCACGCCGGTGATGCCGCTGTGCCTGATCCTGGCCAGGTCGCGGGCCTCCTCCGGGTCCATGGAGCCGAGCACGGCGACGACCAGGCCGTCACCGCTGCCCTGCCGCAGCGCCGAGACGCCGATCTCCAGCGAGCGCGCCGGGCTGTTGCGAACCATCGCGAGCGTGTCGAGCAGCGACCAGCTCAGCCCGCTGTCGGTCAGGTGCTCGGCCCCCTGGTCGGTGACCAGCCGCAGGCCCAGCCCCTCGTGCGCCAGGTGCACGCCGATGGAGGCCGCGGCCGAGACCGCCACCTCGAACGACGAGCGCGGGCCCTCGCCGCGGTGCGCCGAGCGCCGGGTGTCGAGCAGGAGCGCGCCGCGGCTCTGCCACTGCTGCTCCTCGCGCCGCACCATCAGCTCGCCGTGGCGGGCGGTGGAGCGCCAGTGCACGCGCCGCAGGTCGTCGCCCTGGCGGTACTCGCGCGGCGCCACGTCGTCGTCGCCCGCAGCGGCCACACTCCTGGTACGGCTGTCGCCGCCGCCGGTCCACTCGCCCGACAGGCGTACGTGCGGCAGGGCCACGACCTGCGGCGTCACCACGAGCGTGTCGCTGATGGTGAACGCGCGGGCCAGCTCCACCAGCCCGAACGGGTCGGCGATGCGCACCGACAGCGGCCCGATGGTGAACCGGCCGCGCAGGTCGGAGCGGACCCGGTAGTCGATCTCCCTGATGCCCTTGGCCTCCACCCGGTCCAGGACGAAGCGCGGGCGCACGCCCAGGGCGTACGGGACGGTGTCCTCGATGAGCAGCAGGCCGGTGGGCAGCCGGGTGACGTTCTCCAGCCGCAGCGTCACGGTCGCCTCGCCGCCGACCTCGGCCCGCGAGGGCGACAGGCGGCGGGCACAGCTGAGCCGGTACCTGGTGCGCGCCACCACCATCGCGGCCAGCAGCGGCAGCGCCGTCACCAGCACGCCGATCCGCAACAGGTCGTGCTCACCGAGCATCAGGGCCATGACCAGCGCCGCCAGCCCCGCGGCCAGGAACGACCTGCCGCGCGCGGTCAGTGCCCGCAGTCCCGTTCTCACGCCCGGGTCTCCGGTACGGGCACCCTCCTGACCAGATCGCCCACGACCTGCTCAGGCAGGCGGCGCTGGCCCTGCGCCTCGACGCTGGGCAGCAGCCGGTGGGCCAGGACCGGCACGGCCAGGTCCTGAAGGTCGTCGGGGATGACGTAGTCGCGCCCGGACAGGGCCGCGTGGGCGCGGGCGGCGCGCACGAGCTGCAGCGTGGAGCGCGGGGAGGCGCCCAGTCGCAGGTCGGGGGAGTGGCGGGTGGCGACGGCCAGGTCGATGGCGTACTTCTTGACCGGCTGCGAGACGTACACGCCGCGCACCGCCTCGATCAGCGCCCGCACCTCGGCGGTGGTGGCCACCGGCTCCAGCTTGTCCAGCGGAGGGGTGCCGCCGTGCACGTCGAGCATCTCCAACTCGGCGGCCGGTTCGGGGTAGCCCATCGCCACGCGGGCGGTGAAGCGGTCGCGCTGGGCCTCGGGGAGGGGATAGGTGCCCTCCATCTCGATCGGGTTCTGCGTGGCGATGACCATGAAGGGCGACTCGAGGTGGTACGTCACGCCGTCGACCGTCACCTGGTGCTCCTCCATGCACTCCAGGAGGGCGGACTGCGTCTTGGGGGAGGCGCGGTTGATCTCGTCGCCGACCACGATGTTGGCGAAGACGGGACCGGGCTTGAACTCGAACTCGCGCGTCTGCTGGTTGTAGGCGCTGACGCCGGTGATGTCGCTGGGCAGGAGGTCGGGCGTGAACTGCACGCGGCGCACCGGGCAGTCGATGGAGCGCGCCAGAGCCTTGGCGAGCATGGTCTTGCCGACTCCGGGCACGTCCTCGATGAGCAGGTGCCCCTCGGCGAGCAGCACCGTCAGGGTGAGGCGGACGGCGTCGCTCTTACCCTCGATCACCGACTCGATGGCCTGCCGAATGCGGTGCGCGGTGGACACGAGCTCTTCCAGCCGCTGAGGGACATCATGGGTTACTGCCACCAGGCCTCCATGAGAAGTGCGACGGCTGTCCCGCTGGAGCGTGCCTTGGCGGGAGCCATGCCATTCCTTTTCCATTGTGTGTACCGACCCTACGACGCTGGGGGTTCTTGAGCGACATTTGTCGGTATTCCTCCAGACCTGACAGTGTTCGAAGGAACCTTCGTGTTCGTGTCCCGTCGCGGTGCGAATCCCGTGACAGTCGGTGGCGCGAAGCGCTCCACTTTCCTCCACCACTGCCCCCGAGAGGGCTCCACAGGCCCTATTCCGTGGGCCGTTTCAACTCTCGACACGCCCATGAGGGTTGACCGGCCGCCCAGCCCGCTCCACCGAGCTCCATCGCGCTGACCTGGGGTTTTGCAAGACGTATAGGCGGCGACCTGGGTTGTAATCAGTTGACGGTGGGGAGAAGTGGAGTATGGTGGTGCGCAGTGGAGGGCCGGTGCACCAGCGCTAGGCGCTTCATGAGGCACGGGAGGTGGGGCCGATGTTCCTCGGCACCCATCAGCCGCGTCTCGACGACAAGGGACGGCTGTTCCTGCCGGCTAAGTACCGTGAGGAGCTGGCGGAGGGTCTTGTGATTACCAAAGGCCAGGAGCGATGCCTCTACGTCTTTCCCGTGGAGGAGTTCCAGCGCATTACCGAGGCTCTCAGCACCGCCCCGGTCACCGCCAAGGCGGTGCGTGACTACAGCCGTGTCTTCTTCGCCAGCGCATCCGATGAGACTCCGGACAAGCAGGGACGCATCACGATCCCGCAGGGTCTGCGCACGTACGCGGGCCTGGAACGTGACTGTGTGGTCATCGGGGCCAACACCCGCCTGGAGATCTGGGACGCGCAGGCCTGGGAGACCTATCTCAACGCACAGGAGCAGGCCTTCGCCGATCTCTCGGAGGAGGTGCTGCCAGGGATTCTGTAATCGTCACGGTCGATTCGACGGTGTGGTCGTTCGGCGAGGTCTCCACCCGCAACCACTGTCCGGCAGCTGATGCACCTTCCCCGGTGTCAGATGACCGGTATCTCGAAGAGGATGCGGATGGGGACCTGGCCGGACGGGCACCGGGTGGGGACCTTTGGAAGGATCGGCCGTCGCGTCATCCGCGAGCAAGGACGCGAGAGGGGGGTTGGAGAGATGGCAGAGAGCGCTCACGTTCCGGTGATGCTCGAGCGCGTTCTGGAGTTGCTGGCGCCGGCGTTGACCGGTGCGCACCCAGTCGTCGTCGACGCCAACCTCGGCCTCGGTGGCCATACGGAAGCCCTGCTCGCCGCCCACCCTTCACTGCACGTGATCGGGATCGACCGCGACCCTTTCGCGATCGAGTTCTCCACGCGACGGCTGGCGCCGTACGCCGAGCGGACCTCGCTCGTCCACGCCACATCGGACGAGCTGGCCTCCGTGCTCGCGCGGCTGGGCCGTGAGAAGGTCGACGGAGTGCTGTTCGACCTGGGCGTCTCCTCGCCTCAGCTCGACGAGGCCGAGCGCGGGTTCGCCTATTCCTACGACGCTCCGCTCGACATGCGGATGGACACGAGCCAGGACCTCACGGCGGAGAAGGTGGTCAATACCTACTCGGCTGGGGAGCTAACTCGCATCCTTCGTGATTACGGAGAGGAACGGTTCGCACCGCGTGTCGCGGGCCTAATTATCAAGGAAAGGGCCAAGGAGGCCATAACGTCGACTAAGCGGCTTGCCGACATCGTCCGCGAGGCGATTCCTGCCGCTACTCGGCGCACAGGGGGAAACCCCGCCAAGAGGACTTTTCAAGCGCTGCGCATCGAGGTGAACGCGGAACTCGCCGCCCTGGAGGCGGCGCTGCCCGCCGCCCTCGACGCGCTGGTGCTGGGTGGGCGAGTCGTCGTGCTCGCCTACCACTCCCTGGAGGACCGGCTGGCCAAGCAGGTCCTCACGGCGCGAACCAGGGACACCAGCCCGCACGGGCTGCCCGTCCCGCTCCCGGCCCACCAGCCGAGGTTCCGCCTGCTGACGAGGGGAGCGGAGCTCCCAAGTGAAGAAGAGGTCACCCGCAACCCGCGGGCGACTTCGGCCCGGCTGAGGGCGGCAGAGAGGATCCGTGTTGACGACGAGGACTGAGCAGGAGATCAGGAGGAGCGCGCCCGCACGCGGCGCCGGCACGCCGAAGAGTGGCGCCGGCAGGTCCGGTACGGCGGCCAAGCCCGTCCCGCCCCCGCGTCCCGCCGCCTCCACCCTTGACCACGCCGACGAGGCCCGCGACGAGCGGACCGGCCAGGCACGGCCCCGCCAGGGCGCCGAGCCCCGCGACGGGCGCACCACCACCCGCGCCCGCCGCGGCCCGACCGGCCGCGCCCGCCGCCCCGAGGACACCGACGACCACACCCCGGCCCGCGGCACCACCACGCGGCAGGCCGAGGACGGCGTCGACGAGCGTTCCGGTGGCATGCGGTCCCGTCAGGGCGAGGCGCGTGTCACGACGCGCGGCGCCGACCAGGACGGGCGTGTCAGCGCGCGGCGTGCAGACGGCGAGGAGCGGGTGACGTCCCGGCGTGCCGACGGTGGCGAGCGTGTCTCGGCGCGGCGTGCTGAGGACGTCGTCGACGAGCGGGCCAGTGGGCTGCGGACGCGTCAGGGTGACGAGCTTCGCGACGGACGCTCCGCCGGTTCGCCCGAGGCCGAGGGCGAGCCTCGGGTCGCGTCGCGGACGCGTGGCGGGCGGTCGGTGCGGCCCCAGGGGACGCGGCGGCCGGCGAGCGCGCGGCGCGGGCCGGCGCGGCGGCAGCGGGGTCCGTTCATCGTGCTGGTGCTCGGGCTGCTCGGCGGCGGGCTGGTCAGCCTGCTGCTGCTCAACACCGTGCTGGCGCAGGACTCCATCCGCGCGGGCAACCTGAAGTCCGAGATCGCCCAGCTCGAGCTCGGCAACCAGCAGCTCGGGGTGGACAACGAGCGCCGCAAGCAGCCCGCCGAGATCGCCGAGGCGGGCAAGCGGCAGAACCTCGAGCCCGACTGGAAGGACCCCAACGTCATCACCCCCGCCAGCGAGGATTCCAGCAAGGTGGGCGGCGCGAACCGGTGAGGGACTCAGGCGGCCGAGGGCAGGGACCCGGCCGCGGACCAGGCGGCGCCGGCTCTCAAGGAGGGCCCGGCGCCGCTCGGCGTACGCCCCGGGGCACGGGCGGCGCCGGGCGGAGCGGCAGGACCGGGCGACCGGTGTCGGGCGACGATCCGTTCGACCTGCCCTTCACCGACGACCGCCGCCGCCCCAAGCCCGGCGACGGGCCGCAGGACGAGCGTCCACGCGGCCGCGCCTCCCAGGACGGCCGGACGTCCCAGGAGGGCCGGACGTCCTCAGAGGGGCGCACGTCCTCAGAGGGGCGCACGTCCCAGGATGGCCGCACTTCCCGCGAGCGGCGGGGCGCTCAGGACGACGAGGAGCGGGGGCCCCGGCAGCGGCCGGGCAGGGCGGACGAGCGTGATCCGCGGACGCGGCCCGGCAGGTCCGGCGCTGACGGTGGGCGCCCTGACGGAGGGCGCGCCGACGGAGGGCGGACGAGGGGTGAGGTGCCGCGGCCGCGTGGCGGGGCGCCGCGTGGGCCCGGCGACCCCGAGCGCGGCCCGCGCAGGGGTGGCATGCCGCCGCGCCGGCCGCCGGTTCCGCCGCGGCCGCCCAGGCCGCCGCTGGTGCTCAGGCTGGGCAACCCGCGCCGCCGCATCAACATCGGCATGATCGTCATGACGTTCATCCTGTCGATCTTCGCCGGCCGCCTGATCCAGATGCAGGGGCTCGACTCCAAGATCTACGAGGCCAAGGCCGTGGGCCAGCGCATGATCACCGAGGTCATCCCAGCCAAGCGCGGCTCGATCACCGACGTCAACGGCCACGCCCTGGCCATGACCGTCGAGGCCCGCGAAATGGCGATCGACCCGTCGAAGGTGCACCCGAACGTACGCGCCAAGGTGGCCAACGTCCTGGCGGCCGAGCTCGGCAAGTCCCAGCAGGAGATCGCCGGCAAGCTCGCCAAGGACACCACCCAGTACCAGCTCCTGGCCAAGGACGTGGATCCGGTCGTGGCCAACCGCCTGCTCAAGGCGCAGATCCCGGCGCTGACCGCGAAGAAGCAGTACAAGCGCATCTACCCGGCCGGCGACCTGGCCGGCACGCTGGTGGGCTTCGTGGGCGTGGACGGCACCGGCCTGGGCGGCCTGGAGGAGGCCAAGAACTCGGTCCTGGCGGGCCGCGACGGCAAGCAGCGGGTGGAGCAGGGCCGCGACGGCCAGCGCATCCCGATGACCCACAGCCAGCGCCAGGCGCCCCTGGAGGGCAGCCACGTGCGGCTGACGATCGACCGCGACATCCAGTGGGCGGCCCAGAAGTCGATCGCCGAGCAGGTCCGGGCGGTCGGCGCGGAGAGCGGCACGGTCATCGTCATGGACGTGAAGACCGCGCAGGTCGTCGCCATGGCCAACGCCCCCGAGCTCGACCTCAACAACTGGCGCCAGGCCCCCCAGGAGAACTACGTCAACCGGGCGGCGGCCGACGTGTTCGAGCCGGGCAGCACCAACAAGGTGATCACCGCCGCGGCGGCGCTGGAGAGCGGCGCGGTCAGGCCGACGACGAGCTTCCGCGTCAAGGACAACATCCGCTGCTACGACCGCACGCTGCGCGACGCCGAGCCGCACCCGACGGAGACGATGACGTTCCAGACGGCGATCGCCAAGTCCAGCAACGTCGCCACGATCATGGCCGCCCGCAAGGTGGGCTCGCAGCGGCTGCACGGCATGCTGAAGTCCTTCGGGTTCGGCGCCAAGCCGGGCGGCGGCGTGCCGGGCGAGGAGGCCGGGCTGCTGCCCGACTACAAGACCTGGTCGGGCAGCCAGAGCTGCACGATCGCCTACGGCCAGGGCGTCTCGGTCACGGCGCTGCAGATGGCCAGTGTCTATCAGACGATCGCCAACGGCGGCGTCAGGGTGCCCCCGCAGATCGTCGCGGGCACCACCGGCGAGGACGGCAGGTTCACCGCGGCCGCCACCGGTAAGCAGACCAGGGTGGTCAGCGACCAGACGGCCAAGGAGATCACCGCGATGCTGGAGAGCGCGGCCAGCGAGGAGGGCACCGGCGGCCTGGCGGCCATCCCCGGATACCGCGTGGCGGGCAAGACCGGTACCGCGAACCGCTACGATCCGAAGCTGGGCCGCTACGACGGCTATACCGCATCCTTCGTGGGCTTCGCGCCCGCCGACGCGCCCCGCCTGGTGGTGCTGTCGGTGCTGCAGAACCCGCAGAAGGGCCACTTCGGCGGGCAGCTCGCGGCCCCCGTGTTCAAGCAGGTGATGACGTTCGCCATCAAGAGCAGGAAGATCCCGCCCACAAGCTCGACCGCGCCTCCGGTGCGGTTGAGCGCCGGACAGTGACCGGGGAAGGTACGCTCTCGCCGTGCGTCCCCCGTCGTCTATGCGTCCCACGACCAGCCCGCCGCGCCCGCTGACCGGCCTGGCCACCATGCTCGACGCCGATTCCGGCACGGCGCGTTCGCCGCATGCCGCGATCACCGGCGTCACCATCGACTCCCGCCAGGTGCGGCGCGGAGACCTCTACGTCGCGCTGCCCGGCAGCCACGCCCACGGGGCGAGCTTCGCCGCCGAGGCCATGGCCCGTGGCGCGGTCGCCGTCCTCACCGACCCGGCCGGCCGCGACGCCGCGGTCGCGACCGGGCTGCCGGTGCTGGTCGTGCCGGAACCTCGCGGCCTGCTCGGGCAGATCTCCTCCTGGGTGTACGGCCAGCCGTCCCACGACCTGTCGGTCATCGGCGTGACCGGCACGAGCGGCAAGTCCACGACCACGTTCCTGCTGGAGGCCGGGCTGCGCGCCGCGGGTCACACGACGGGCCTGATCGGCGGCGTGGAGATCCGGGCCGGCGAGGTGCGCTTCGAGTCGCGGCTGACCACGCCGGAGGCCTCGGAGCTGCACGGGCTGTTCGCCTTCATGCGCGAGCAGGGCGTCTCGTCGGCGGTGATGGAGGTCTCCAGCCACGCGCTGGCGCTGGGCCGCATCGACGGGATCTTCTACGACGTGGCCCTGTTCACGAACCTGTCGCAGGACCATCTCGACTTCCATCGCGACCTGGACGACTATTTCGCCACGAAGGCCAGGCTGTTCCAGCCGGAGCTGAGCCGGGCCGGCGTGACGAACCTGGACGACCCGCACGGGCGCGAGCTCCTGACGGTGGCCAAGATCCCGATGACGACGTTCTCGCCCGCGGGCGACCCGGAGGCCGACTGGCGGGCGCTGGACGTACGGCTGGGCGCCGACGGCAGCTCCTTCCGCGTCGTGGGCCCCGGCGGCGTCGAGGCCGACGCCCAGGTGGCGCTGCCGGGCTCGTTCAACGTCGCCAACGCGCTGGGCGCGATCGTGACGCTCGTGGAGGCGGGCGTGCCGTTGCAGGCCGCGGTGCACGGCGTGGGCACGCTGAAGGGCGTTCCCGGCCGCATGGAGCGGGTGACGGCGTCCGAGGACGAGTTCCAGGCCGTGGTCGACTACTCCCACAAGCCGGGCGCCGTCGAGTCGGTGCTCAATTCGCTGCGCCAGGTGACTTCTGGCAGGCTCACCATCGTGCTGGGCTGCGGCGGCGACCGCGATAAGGGCAAAAGGCCCATTATGGGAGAAGCTGCGGCGCGCCTCGCGGATGTGGCCATTTTCACCAGCGACAATCCACGCACAGAGGATCCTCTCCATATTCTTGCCGCAATGATGGAGGGGGCGCT
Organism: Nonomuraea endophytica; assembly: GCF_014203235.1. Lineage (GTDB taxonomy): Bacteria > Actinomycetota > Actinomycetes > Streptosporangiales > Streptosporangiaceae > Nonomuraea > Nonomuraea endophytica. The sequence goes on from NZ_JACHIN010000003.1 coordinate 178,837, forward strand.
CGGCGTTCCCCAGCATGAGCGCGCTCATGTGATCATTGAGCCCGACCGCGCGGCGGCGATCGACCTGGCCGTGCGCCGGGCCGGGCGCGGCGACGTGATCGTCGTGGCGGGCAAGGGCCACGAGCAGGGCCAGTACATCTCAGGTGAAGTGATCCCCTTCGACGACCGCGAGGTGGTCGCCGAAGCGATCCACAGGAAGGTTTACCAATGATCCCGTTGCCACTGGCCAGGATCGCCGAGCTCACCGCGGGCGCTCTGTCGGGCATGGCCGACCCTCGGGCCGTGGTGCGCGGCCCCGTCGTGATCGACTCGCGGCAGGTCGAGCCGGGATCGTTGTTCGCCGCCTTCCGGGGCGCCAACGTCGACGGGCACGAGTACGCCGTCCAGGCGGTGCGCGCGGGCGCGGTGGCCGTGCTGGCCAGCCGTCCGGTCGAGGCGCCCACGGTGATCGTCCCCGACGTGGCCGCGGCCCTGGCGGCGCTGGCCACCGCGGTGGCGGGCTCGCTGCCGCAGGCGACCGTGCTCGGCGTGACCGGCTCGGCCGGCAAGACCACCACCAAGGACCTGCTGGCCCGCCTGACCGGGCGGATCGGGCCGACGATCGCGCCGGTCGGCTCGTTCAACAACGAGATCGGCCACCCGCTGACCGTGCTCAAGGCCGATCTCGACACCCGCTTCCTGGTGCTGGAGCTGAGCGCCCGCGACGCCGGGCACATCGCCCACCTGGCCGCCATCGCGCCGCCGAGCATCGGCGTGGTGCTCAACGTCGGCACCGCCCACCTCGGCGTCTTCGGCGGCAAGGACGCCATCGCCAAGGCCAAGGGCGAGCTCGTCGAGGCGCTGCCCTCCACCGGCGTGGCCGTGCTCAACGCCGACGACCCGCTGGTGCGCGACATGGCCGGGCGCACCGACGCCCGCGTCACGTTCTTCGGCCGCGGCGAGGAGGCCGCCATCCGCGCCGAGGAGGTGACGCTCGACGAGCGTGGCCGCGCCTCCTTCCGGCTGCGCACGCCGTCCGGCGTCGCCTACGTGCGGCTGCGGCTGTACGGCGAGCACGCCGTCGACAACGCGCTGGCCGCCGCCGCGGCCGGCTACGAGCTCGGGCTGCCGGTGGCCACGATCGCCGAGGAGCTGTCGGAGGCCGAGCCGCGCAGCCGCTGGCGCATGGAGGTCACCGACCGCCCCGACGGCGTGACCGTCATCAACGACGCCTACAACGCCAACCCCGACTCCATGCGGGCCGCCTTCGAGGCGCTCGGCGTGGTCGGCGCCGGGCGGCGGCGCTTCGCCGTCATCGCCGCGCTGCGCGAGCTGGGCGAGGAGAGCGCCACGCTCAACGAGGAGCTGGGCCGCCTGGCCGGGAACGCCGGGCTGACCGGGCTGATCGTGGCGGGGCCCGACGCCGGGCCGGTGCTCGAAGGCGCCTTCGCCGCCTCCAGCCAGGCGGCAGCGGCCCAGGGTGCCCCGCCGCCGGGTGCGCCGCCGGCCGGGCCGTACCCACAGCAGGGCACGAGAATCGTGCACGTCGCCGACGCCGAGGCGGCGGCGCAGGAGCTCGCGTCGTGGCTGATGCCCGGTGACGCGGTGCTGGTCAAGGGCCCGCGGGCGATGGGGCTCGAACGCACGGCCGAGCGCGTTCTCGGGAGCGCGCGGTGACCAACATCATCATCGCCGGCGCGGTGGGATTGATCCTGTCGATGCTCGGCACCCCCCTCGCCATCCGCCTGTTCGCCAGGCGGGGCTACGGACAGGAGGTCCGCGAGGACGGCGTCCAGGCGCACCTGAGCAAGAAGGGCACGCCCACGATGGGCGGCGTGGTGTTCGTGCTGGCCTCGCTGCTGGCCTACGGCGCCTCGCACCTGGTCACGTTCGAGTCGCCGACGATCTCGGGCCTGCTGGTGCTGTTCCTGATGACCGGGCTCGGCGCGGTCGGCTTCCTCGACGACTTCATCAAGATCTACAAGCAGCGCAGCCTCGGCCTGCGCTCGGGCGCCAAGGCGCTGGGCCAGCTGATCGTCGGCGCCGTCTTCGCGGTGCTGGTGACCCAGCAGGCCAACGTGTACGGCATCACGCCCGCCGAGACCCGGCTGTCGTTCCTGCGCGACTTCGGGCCGTCGATCGGCCTGGTCGGGTTCACCATCTGGGTGCTCATCATGATCGTCGGGTTCTCCAACGCGGTGAACCTCACCGACGGCCTCGACGGCCTGGCCAGCGGTGCGACCGCCGTGGTGCTGGGCGCGTACGTGCTGATCGGCAACTGGCAGCTGCGCAACAACTGCATCGACCAGCTCGGCCCCAACTGCTACTGGGTGCGCGACCCGCTCGACCTGGCGGTGGTGGCGGCGGCGGTGCTGGGCTCGCTGATCGGGTTCCTGTGGTGGAACGCCCCGCCGGCCAAGATCTTCATGGGCGACACCGGGTCGCTGGCGCTGGGCGGCGTGCTGGCCGGTCTGGCGATCGCCACCCGCACCCAGCTCCTGCTGATCATCCTGGCCGGGCTCTGCGTGATCATCACGATGTCGGTGATCATCCAGGTCGGGTTCTTCAAGATGACCGGTAAACGGGTGTTCCGCATGGCGCCGCTGCAGCACCACTTCGAGCTGAAGGGCTGGGCGGAGACCACGATCGTGGTCCGCTTCTGGCTGATCGCCGGGTTGTGCGCGGCCGTGGGACTCGGACTGTTCTACGTGGAGTGGATGCCACGCCCATGACGTTGACGTGTGTCGCGGGGCTCGGAGTCTCCGGTACGGCGGCCGCCCGGGTGCTGGCCGAGCGGGGCGAGCGGGTCGTCGTCCTGGAGGCGGTCGAGGGGGAGCGGCAGCGGCTCGTCGCCGCCGAGCTGGCCCGGCTGGGCGTCGAGGTGCGCTTCGGGCCCATGGAACTGCCCGAGCGGACCACCCGGCTGGTCACCACCGGCTGGGCGCCCCACCACCCGCTGATCGCCGCCGCGCTGGCGGCCGGGGTCGAGGTCGTGGGCGAGGTCGAGCTGGCCTGGCGGCTGCGCCCCGAGCAGGCGGCCCCCTGGCTGGCCCTGACCGGCACCAACGGCAAGACCACCGCCGTGCGCATGCTCACCTCGATGCTGCTGGCCGCGGGGGAGAAGGCGCTGGCCGTCGGGAACGTGGGCGTGCCGGTGGTGGAGGCCGTCGCGGAGCCGTACGACGTGCTGGCCGTGGAGCTGTCCAGCTTCCAGCTGCACTGGTCGGGGTCGCTGGCGCCCAAGGCGGCGGCGCTGCTCAACGTCGCGCCCGACCACCTCGACTGGCACGGCTCGCTGGAGGACTACGCGGCGGCCAAGGCGAGGATCTTCGAGCGGGCCGCGACCGTGGTCTACAACGCCGACGACCCGATCGCGGCCGTGCTGGCGGCGCCTTATCGGGGCGCGGTGGGCTTCACGCTGCGGGTGCCGAGGGCGGGTCAGATCGGCGTGGTGGAGGACCTCATCGTCGACCGGGCCTTCTGTCCCGACCCCGTGCACGCCGCCGAGGAGCTCGCGAACCTGGCCGACGTGCACCCGTTCGCGCCGCACAACGTGGCCAACGCCCTGGCCGCCGCCGCGCTGGCCCGCGCGCACGGCGTACCTGCCGATGCGGTACGGCAGGGCCTGCGCGACTTCGTGCCCGACCCGCACCGCATGTCGTTCGTCGAGCGGGTCGCCGAGGTCGACTACGTGGACGACTCCAAGGCCACCAACCCGCACGCCGCAGCCGCGGCCCTGGCCGCCTACCCGTCGGTCGTCTGGGTGGCCGGCGGGCAGCTCAAGGGCGCCGATGTGGAGGACCTCGTCCGCACGGCGGCGCCGAGGCTGCGCGGCGCGGTGCTGATCGGCGTGGACCGCGCCAGGATCGCCGAAGCGATGTCGCGACACGCGCCGAATGTCCCCGTGGTGGACATCGCCGACCAAGACACTGGGGTGATGGACCGCGTCGTCACCGAAGCCGCAGCGCTCGCCTCCCCGGGGGACACCGTGTTGCTGGCGCCCGCGGGCGCCTCGCTGGACATGTTCGCCAACTACCCGGCGCGGGGGGAGGCCTTCGCGCGAGCCGTACACGAGCACGGCCTGCGCCGGGAGCCGCGGACGTGAGCGCGACCACGGACGAGCGGCCACGCAAGAGCGGCGCCGTCGAGGGGCCGACGGTGTGGGCGCGCGAGCAGATGGGCGCGCTGCGCGAGCTGCTCGGCAAGCCGCTGACCACCTACTACCTGATCATCGGTTGCAGCGCGCTGCTGCTGATCCTCGGGCTCATGATGGTGCTGTCGGCCTCCAGCATCGAGGCGCTGAACAAGACCGGCAGCCCGTTCTCGTGGTTCATCAGGCAGACGGTGTCGGCGGCGATCGGCGTGCCGGTGATGTACCTGTGTTCCCGGCTGCCGCACAAGTTCTTCCGCTGGGCGGGCTACCCGCTCATGGTGCTGTCGATCATCGCGCTGGTCATGGTGCTGTTCATCGGTTCCTCGGAACTGGGCGCGCAGCGGTGGATCTACATCGGGCCACTGACCGTCCAGCCGTCGGAGCCGGCCAAGCTCGGCCTGGCGCTGTGGGGCGCGGACATGCTGGCCCGCCGGGCGCGCGCCGGGCGGATCGAGTGGCGGCAGATGCTCATCCCGCTGATGCCGGGCACCGCGATCCTGGCCGTCATGGTCATGCTCGGGCGCGACCTCGGCACCACGCTGGTGCTCATGATGATCTTCCTGTCGCTGCTGTGGGTGGTGGGGGCGCCGGTGAAGCTGTTCGGCGGCATCCTGGGCGTGGCGGTGCTGGCCGCGGTCATCATGATCAAGGTCGAGCCGTACCGTATGGCGCGCATCGGCGCCTTCCTCGATCCGTGGGCCGAGGCGCAGGGCGCCGGATATCAGGCCGTCCAGGGGCAGATCGCGATGGGCTCCGGCGGCTGGTTCGGGCTCGGGCTCGGGTCCAGCCGGCAGAAGTGGAGCTGGCTGCCGCACGGCGAGAGCGACTTCATCTTCGCCATCCTCGGCGAGGAGCTCGGCCTCATGGGCACGCTCGTCGTCGTCGCGCTGTTCGGCCTGCTCGGCTACGCCGGTCTGCGGGTGGCCGGGCGGGTGAAGGACCCGTTCATCAGGCTGGCCGCCGCCGCGGTCGTGGCCTGGATCTGCGGGCAGGCCATCGTCAACATGGGCGCGGTGATCGGCGTGCTGCCGATCACCGGCATCCCGTTGCCGCTGGTCTCCTACGGCGGCTCGGCCCTGCTGCCGACGCTGGCCGCGCTCGGGATGCTCCTGTCGTTCGCCAAACAGGAACCCGGCGCGCGCGAGGCGCTGGCCGCTCGTGGCCCCGGACCGGCCGCTCGGGCTCTAAGCTGGCTTGGCCTGGGGGGAAGAACGAGCAGGGGCCGAGCGAGACGTTAGGGAGTGACCGATCATGAGGGTGGTCCTCGCCGGTGGCGGGACGGCCGGGCACATCGAGCCCGCTCTCGCCCTAGCGGACACGCTGCGCGGGCTCGACCCGGGCATCGGCATCACCTGCATGGGCACCGACCGCGGCCTGGAGACCCGGCTGGTGCCCGCCCGGGGGTATGAGCTGGAGCTCGTGCCCGCCGTACCTCTGCCCAGGGCGATCACCCCGCAGCTGCTGACGATGCCGGGCCGGCTGGCCGGGGCGGTCAACGCCGCGGCCGCGGTGCTCGACCGGGTGCGGGCCGACGTGCTCGTGGGCTTCGGCGGGTACGTGGCCACGCCCGCGTACCTGGCCGCCAAGCGGCGCGGCGTGCCCATCGTCGTGCACGAGGCGAACCCGCGCCCCGGCCTGGCCAACCGGCTGGGCGCCAAGCTCACCGACCACGTCTTCACCGGGCACCCCGACTGCGTGCTGGCCAAGGCCGAGTACATCGGCACGCCGCTGCGGCGCGAGATCGTCCAGCTCGACCGGCTGTCGATGGGCGACAAGGCGCGCTCCTGGTTCGGCCTGCAGACCGACCGGCCGACGCTGCTCGTCTTCGGCGGCTCCCAGGGCGCCCGCTCGATCAACCAGGCCGCGCTGGCCGCCGCGCCCGCGCTGCGCTCGGCGGGGGTGCAGGTGCTGCACGTCGTCGGCCCGAAGAACACCGTCGAGCGGGAGCCGCCGCCGGGCGACCCGCAGTACGTGCTGCTGCCCTACCTCGACCGCATGGACCTCGCCTACGCGGCCGCCGACCTGGCCCTGTGCCGCAGCGGCGCGCTCACCTGCGCGGAGCTGACCGCGGTCGGCCTGCCCGCGGCGTACGTGCCGCTGCCCCACGGCAACGGCGAGCAGCGGATCAACGCCGAGCGCATCGCCGGGGGCGGCGGCGGGCTGCTCATCGACGATGCCGATTTGTCACCTGATTGGATCATCCAGAACGTGCTGCCCATACTGCGGGACCCCGAACGCGTCGCCGTCATGTCCGAGGCCGCGGTCAGACTGGGACGCAAGGACGCGGACACCACGCTGGCCAGGAAAGTGTTGGAGATAGCCCAATGAGTCTCGTGAAGCTGGTCGATCCGGTCGCCGCCGAGGACCTGGGGAGGGTCCACTTCATCGGCATCGGCGGCGCCGGGATGTCGGGCATCGCCCGCATCCTGCTCAAGCGCGGCGTACGCGTGACCGGCAGCGACGCCCGCGGCTCCGAGCTGGTGAACGAGCTGCGCGAGCTCGGCGCGACCGTCCACATCGGGCACGCCGCCTCCCACGTCAAGGACGCCGACACCGTCGTGGTCTCCACCGCCATCCGCGACTCCAACCCGGAGCTGGGGGAGGCGCTCAAGCGCGGGGTGCGGGTCATCCCGCGGGCCGCCGCGCTGGCCTCGGTGATGGCCGGGCGCACCGCGGTGGCCATCGCCGGAACCCACGGCAAGACCACCACCACCTCGATGCTGACCGTGGCGCTGCAGAAGTGCGGGGCCGACCCGTCCTACTGCGTGGGCGGGCAGCTGGTCACCACCGGGCTCGGCGCGGACGAGGGCAACGGCGACGTGTTCGTGGCCGAGGCCGACGAGAGCGACGGGTCGTTCCTGATGCTGGCGCCGGACATCGCGCTGGTGACCAACGTCGAGGCGGACCACCTCGACAACTACGGGGACCCGCGGGCCGTCTACGACAGCTTCAACCGGTTCGTGGAGCGGGTCGGCTCGCTGCTGGTCATCTGCGCCGACGACCCGGGGTCCGCCGCGCTGGCCGAGGTGGCCGCCAAGCGCGGGCTGAAGGTCAGGACCTACGGCACCGAGTCCGACGACTACCGCGTCACCGGGGTGCGGCCCGACGGGTTCGGCACGCGCTTCACGATCGAGGGGCGCGGCGAGGTCAGGCTGGCCGTTCCCGGGGCGCACAACGCGCTCAACGCCACCGCGGTGGTGGCCGTGGCCGATGCCTTGGGCCTGCCGTTCGAGGAGATCAGGGACGGTCTGGCGGCCTTCACGGGGGCCAAGCGGCGCTTCGAGGCCAAGGGCGAGGCGGGCGGCGTGGCGGTCTTCGACAGTTACGCCCACCACCCCACCGAGTTGGCCGCCGACCTGCGCGCCGCGCGTGACGTGGTCGCCTCCTACTCGGGTGACGGGCGGGTCATCGCGGTCTTCCAGCCGCACCTGTACTCGCGGACCCGGTTCTTCGCCGACGAGTTCGGCGCGGCGCTCGGCCTGGCCGACCGCGCGATCGTCCTGGACGTCTACGGCGCCCGCGAGGATCCCGAGCCCGGGGTGTCGGGCGCCATGGTCGCCGAGCGGGTCAACCTGCCCGAATCCCACGTCGACTACGCGCCCGACAAGGCCACCGTGCCCGCGCTGGTGGCGGACAAGGCGCGGCAGGGCGACATCGTCCTGACCATGGGCGCGGGCGACGTCACCGAGCTCGGGCCGCAGATCGTCGCGGAGCTGTCCACCCGGTGAGGGCACGGACCGCCTTCATCGGGCTGCTGACCGCCGGGGTGGTAGGCACGGCGGTATGGCTGGTTTTCTACTCACCTGTCCTCGGCGTGCGAAATGTCGAGATCGTGGGGAATCTCACAGTTCCCGCCGACCGGATCGAGCAGCAGGCCGCCATCGCCGCGCTGCACCCGCTGGCCACCGTCGACCTGGCCGCGGTCGAGAGCCGCGTGCTGGGCATCAGGCAGCTCGCGACCGTGAAGGCCGCGCGAGTGTGGCCGTCCACGCTGGAGATCACCGTCGCCGAACGCGAGCCGGTCGCCGTGCTGCCCGTGGGCGGCAAGGCGGCGCTGGTGGACAAGCAGGGCGTCGTGACCGAGATCCGCGCCATCGGGCCGCCGCATCTGCCGGTGCTGCACATGGACCGGCCCAGCCCGACCGACCCCGTGACACTGGCCGCGCTCAAGGTGGTCAGCACACTTCCTGACACGTTGTCGGGGAAAGTGAAGACGGTGCGCGCGTCGTCGGCCGAGGGGATCACGTTCGGCCTCAACGACGGGCGGACCGTGGTGTGGGGCGGCGCCGACCGTGGCGAGGACAAGGCGGCCGTGCTGCTCTCCCTCCTCTCCCGCAAGGCGGACGTGTATGACGTCAGCTCTCCTGACGTCGTGACGCTCAAGTGATGCCTTTTCTCCTTTACGGCAAGCCGGCCTGACGCCACCCGCCCGCGCGGGGAGGTGTGATGTCCTCTCTCCTTTACGGCAAGCCGGCCTGACGCCACCCGCCGACATGCGCCGGGGCAGGTCGGGGGGATCGCTTCTCACGTCGGACACCTCACCCGCCGTCACGGCCCCGGTCAACGGGCGGTCCCTCCACTTGACCGGCGCCACCCCGCCGGGTCGTCCGGCGCGCCCTGCTCCTCCCCGCCGGGTCATCCGGCGCCCCGCTCCTCCCGGCCGGATTCCGCCGCGCCTCGTCCCGCCGCACCTCGTCCCGTGGATCCCCGACTCGCCGTGCGCCAACTCGGCGCGCCCGGTGCTTTTCCGGAGCGTCCTGGTCGGTGCGGGTGGTCCTGGCGCCTGCGCGCACCCCGTTGGCCGCCCGGCGTCCTTGCTTCGGTAGTGGCCACGTGGCTGCTCTGGGGGTGGCCGTGCGGGTCGGCGGATGGTGCCCTCTGTGGGCTGGCCGTACCCGGGGGTGGGGGGTGTGAGCTGGGGTGGGAGTGGGTTAACACATGTATTGCCCGATGCGTGGTAGTTGCCAGGCAACCCGGGGCGGCTTGGGGTGGTGAGGGTTTGGGAGGAGAATGGGTGGAGCCTGTCCGATCCGGGGGGTGGAGCGTGAGAGTCTGTATCCCGGACGGGAGCCCGGCCAGGCATGACACGGGAGCGAATCGGACAGCCCGCGACACGCCGGACGTGCTTGCGGCGCGGTTAGTTGACCCGCCCGGAGCGTAACTCCTACTGTCCGTATCAATCCTCAGGTTGACATAAATCTAAATCTCAACCTGAGGTTGAGAGTTACCCGAAGTGAGAAATGGCGGAGAACAATCCGCACCGAAATGGCAAGTCAACGAGCGGAAAGGCCCCTCGTCGTGGCAGCACCGCAGAACTACCTCGCGGTCATCAAGGTCGTCGGCATCGGCGGCGGCGGAGTCAACGCCGTCAACCGGATGATCGAAGAGGGACTCAAGGGCGTCGAGTTCATCGCGATAAACACCGACGCCCAGGCGCTGCTGATGAGTGACGCCGACGTGAAATTGGACGTGGGCCGTGAGCTCACGCGCGGACTTGGCGCGGGCGCCAACCCCGATGTGGGGCGCAAGGCGGCCGAGGACCACCGTGAAGAGATCGAAGAGGTGCTCAAGGGCGCCGACATGGTCTTCGTCACGGCCGGCGAAGGCGGCGGCACCGGCACCGGTGGCGCACCCGTGGTGGCCAACATCGCCAGGTCACTTGGCGCGCTGACGATAGGTGTAGTGACCAGGCCGTTCAGCTTCGAAGGGCGGCGCAGGGCCTCACAGGCCGAAGCCGGCATCGAGACGCTGCGCGACGAGGTCGACACCCTGATCGTGATCCCGAACGACCGCCTGCTGTCGATCTCCGACCGCCAGGTCAGCGTGCTGGACGCCTTCAAGGCGGCCGACCAGGTGCTGCTGTCCGGTGTCCAGGGCATCACGGATCTGATCACCACGCCCGGTCTGATCAACCTGGACTTCGCGGATGTGAAATCCGTCATGTCCGGCGCCGGCTCCGCCCTCATGGGGATAGGGCATGCGCGCGGTGACGACCGTTCCGTGGCGGCGGCCGAGATGGCGGTCTCCAGCCCGCTGCTGGAGGCCTCGATCGACGGCGCCCACGGTGTGCTGCTGTCCATCGCGGGCGGCTCCGACCTGGGCCTGTTCGAGATCAACGAGGCCGCCCAGCTGGTGTCGATGGCCGCCGCGCCCGACGCCAACATCATCTTCGGCACGGTCATCGACGACGCGCTCGGCGACGAGGTGCGGGTCACCGTCATCGCCGCCGGCTTCGACGAGGTGCCCAAGCTGCCTCCGGCGGCCGTACGGCCGGCCGCGTCGTCGGCCACCGCCGCCCAGGCCTCGGCCCCGGTGCGCCCGAGCAGCGTCCAGCCGCCGAGCGTGAAGGCCGAGCCGGTGGCGCCGCCGCGCGCGGAGCCCGCCCGACCCGAGCCCGTACGCTCGGACTCGGTGCCCTACTCGCAGCTGCGCGCCGAGCCGATGCGCCCCGACCAGCGGCCGGAGCCCAGGCCTGAGCCCAGGCCTGAGCCCGTCCGCCCGGCCGAGCCGCACACCCCGGAACCTGCGCCCGCGCAGCCCGCGCCCGCCGCCCAGGTGGCTCCCGCGGTGGAGCCGGTCGCGGAGGAGCCGCCCGCGCCGGTGTCCATCCCCCGCCCGGCCCCCGAGCCCCCGAACCCGCCGACGCCGATCAACTCCCGGATGTCGGAGCCGGCCAAGCGCCGGCCGGTGGTCTTCGAGGAGCAGGAAGAGGAACTGGACGTCCCGGACTTCCTCAAGTAGCCGCAGCACCACTGTGCGCCCGCGCCGCGACCGGCGCGGGCGCTCTGCTGTCCACCGCCCGCCAACCCCGCCGATCAGCGGGAGAGGACTTCCTGCTGCCGGACCCTCACCGATCCTGCGGCGAGCCCGCCCTGCTGCCGGACCCTCACCGATCCTGCGGCGAGCCCGCCCGGTTGCCGGACCTCACCGATCCGCGGCGAGCAAGATGCCCCGCCCGCAGGGCCGCGCTGATCTGTGGCGCGGAGGCCCTGCCGCTGTCCCTGTGTTCTCCCCATGGCGACATGCCGCCCAAAACAAAGAGTGATCGAACTCACGTGCGAGGCTCCACCCTGCCCTGGAGTAGCGTTCTTACGGCAGGCCTCCTGGCGACGGCGGCCTGCCGTACAGGGAGAAAGGTGTGAAGTGACGCGCAAGGCGGAGATCGGCGAGCGGCTGGGCGAGGTGGAGGAGCGGATCGCGCAGGCGTGCCGCGCCGCCGGACGGGACCCGGCGGAGGTGACGCTGATCGCGATCACCAAGACCTATCCCGCCGACGATGTGCGGATCCTCGCCGAGCTGGGCGTCCGTGACGTCGGCGAGAACCGCGACCAGGAAGCCGCCGGCAAGGCCGCCGAATGCGCTGATCTGCCGCTGACCTGGCATTTCGTGGGGCAGCTGCAGACGAACAAGGTCAGGTCCGTGGTCGGGTACGCCGACGTGATCCACTCCGTCGACCGCGAGCGGCTGGCCAGGGCGATCTCCAAGGAGGCCGTCAGGGCGGGGCGCGAGGTGACGTGCCTGGTGCAGGTGGCGCTCGACGACGACCCGGAACGCGGCGGCGCGCTGGCGGCGGACGTGCCCGCGCTGGCCGATGTGATCGCGGCGGCCGAGAACGTGCGGCTGGGCGGGGTGATGGCGGTGGCGCCGCTGGGGGAGGATCCGGGCAAGGCGTTCGGCAGGCTGCGGGAGATCGCGCTCGCGCTCCAGTCGCGGCATCCAGGCGCGGTCATGGTGTCCGCGGGGATGAGTGGGGATTTGTCCGAGGCTGTGGCAAACGGTGCGACACACGTGCGGGTCGGTACGGCGTTGCTCGGTCGCCGCAAGCCCTTCGTCAGGTAATGTCCCCTCAAGTGGGTCTTAGTAGAGGTCGATCTGCGGTGAGCTCCAAGGGGGTACGGCTACCGCCTCGGGACCCCGCCCGAGCGAGTGCGACCATGAGCAGGAGGACGACGTAGTATGGCCGGCGCAATGCGCAAGATGGCGGTCTACCTCGGTCTCGTGGAGGACGACCGTTACGAGAGGTACGAGGCCTACGCGGACTACGACCCTCCGTACGAGGAGGAGTCGCCGCGGACCGGTGAGGAGCGGGCCGTCGCGGTCCAGGACCGCGATGACGAGACCGACCCCGGTGTGCCCGCACCCAGACCCTCGACGACGGTCCTGGAGCGGCGCACCACCGACCTCGCGAGGATCACCACGCTCCATCCGCGCACGTACAACGAGGCGCGTACGATCGGAGAGCACTTCCGGGACGGCACCCCGGTCATCATGAACTTGACTGAAATGGTTGACAGCGACGCGAAGCGGCTTGTGGATTTCGCGGCAGGTCTGGTCTTTGGCCTACATGGCAGCATTGAACGTGTTACCAACAAGGTGTTCCTGTTGTCCCCTGCCAATGTCGAGGTGACCGCCGAGGACAAGGCTCGAATCGCGGAACGCGGATTCTTCAACCAGAGTTAGAGTCTCTGTATGTCTATCGGACCCAACCTGGTCTCACCGAGACCGTCGGGAGGGCTCATCAGAAGTGGAGGCGCGGCCACGCCGTGGGGATCGTAGGTCAGATCTTGGTGGTTGTCCTGTCCCTCTACCTGGTGTTGCTCATCGGAAGAATGATCTTTGAGACGGTGCAGGCGTTCGCCCGCCAGTGGCGGCCCTCCGGCGTCGTGCTGGTCCTCGCAGAGGCCACATACACCGCAACCGACCCACCTCTCAAGTTTCTCCGCCGTTTCATTCCTCCCCTCCGGTTGGGTACGGTGGCCTTTGACCTAAGCTTCACAGTCCTGTTCATCGTGGTGCTGATCCTGATCCAGATCGCGGGATCGCTCGCCAGGTGACGTGCCTGCGAGGTCCGGTCGAGAACCGACTCGTGTCCGCGCTGATGTGATTCGGGTCTGCCCCCTCCGGACAGACCCCAAGCGCGCCAAGGAGACCAAAAAATGCCGCTGACGCCCGCTGACGTGCGGAACAAGCAGTTCAGTACCACCCGGCTGCGGCCGGGCTACGACGAGGAAGAAGTAGACGCCTTCCTCGACGAGGTGGAAGCTGAGCTTGACCGCCTGATCCAAGAGAACGAGGAGCTGCGCGCCAAACTGGCCGAGTGCCTGCGTGGGAAGGTGCCCGGCGGCATGAACATGCCCATGGCCTCCGCCCCCGTGCAGGAGCCCAAGGCCGAGATGCAGCTGCCGCCGCAGCCGGAGCCCATGCGGGCCCCCGAGCCGCAGCCGATGCAGCCCATGCAGCCGCAGCCCCAGCCCGTTGCCATGAACATGCCTCCCGCCGAGGACAACATGGACACCGCGGCCCGCGTGCTCGCCCTCGCCCAGCAGACGGCCGACCAGGCCATCGCCGACGCCCGCCGCGAGGCGGACGAGACCGTCACCCGCGCCCGCCGCGAGGCCGACGACATCCTGACCAAGGCTCGCCGCCAGGCCGAGCAGGTCATCGGTGACGCCCGTGCCCGCGCCGAGACGCTGGAGCGCGACGCGCAGGAGCGCCACCGTCAGGCCATGGGCTCCCTCGTCCAGACCCGTGACGAGCTGGAGCGCAAGGTCGAGGAGCTGCGCAGCTTCGAGCGCGAGTACCGCAGCCGCCTCAAGCTCTACCTGGAGAACCAGCTCGCCGAGCTGAACGTCTCCGCGGAGGGCAGCGGCGGGTTCCCGGTTCTGCCGAACCCCGGCGCGCCGGCCATGTCGCACGCCGTACCCCAGGGTGGTCAGCAGCCGCTTCCCGGCGGTCCCAGCCCGTTCGGCGGCGAGGCTCCCCAGGGCGCCTTCCCCGGCGCCGACGGCCCGCACAACGACCGCCGGTAAAGTAGCGGGTCAACACAAGGACCCGTCACTCGAGAGAGCCCCCTAGTGATCCTTATCTCTGCTGGTCTGGTGCTCGCGGCGGTCGTGCTACTGATCGCGGGCTTCGTGCTGGCAAAGCCGTTTCTGATCATGTGGTCCATCGTGGTGAGCGTGCTTTCCGCGTTGTTCCTGGTGATCGGGGCGCTGCTGCGGCGTCATGAGCTGTTCCCCGGCGGGCGTGCCGGGGCCACGGCCACCCCTCCCGAACCCGCGAAGTTCGGGTACCCGCAGCCGCCACACTCCGACCAGGCTCCCGCGGGAGCGCCGCCGTCTCCTCCGCGTACCCAGACGTTCCAGCAGACGGCGACCATCCCCTCACCGGCTCCCCGCCGGCCCGCGGCACGCGGGATCTCCCCGGACGCGCTCGTCCTGGTGATCCCCGGGCGCAAGCGTTACCACGTACCGGGATGCCGCCAGCTGATCGGACGGGATCACGAGGAGCTCACCTTCGAGGAGGCGCGCGAGGAGGGCTTCACGCCCTGCACGAGCTGCCTGCCCGACGCGGCGCTCGGTGGACGGCAGCTGCCGCCTGCCGCCGACCCCGAGCCCGTCACGCCCCACCCCGCTGCCTCGCCGGAGACCAGGACCGTCTCCGCCGAGCTTCCGGCGGAACCCTCCGAGGCGACCCGCGACCTGCGGCCCGCGGGCCCCGTCGCAGCGCCGAAGCCGGCCCCCGCCGCTTCCACCCCCACTCCGGAGTCCGGGCCCGACCAGCCTGGCGGCTGGTTCGCCCCCAAAGCCTCTTCCTCCGGTACGGCGAAGCCCTCCGCGGCCGGTGACGACACCCCGCCCGCACCGGGGCCGGACGACGAGTCCGACGCCGAGACGACCAACCCGCACCTCCGGCTCCCCGCCATGGATTCCCCGTCCAAACCACCGACGGGCGGTTCTACGAGCGCGGCAGGCAGTTCGACGAGTGCGACGGGCAGTCCCACGGGTGCGGGCAGGCCCGCGAGTGTGGACGGCAAGCCCGAGAGTCCTTCGGGCGACAAGCCCGCAGGTCCTTCCGGCAAGGCCGCGAGCCCTTCGGACAAGCCCTGGAAGGACGAGAAGTCCGGGGCTGACAAGCCCGAGCGTTCTGCTCTGACCGGGCAGGGGCCTTCGGCCGGGCAGCGGCCTCCGGCCGAGGAGAAGATCGGGCATCCGGTCACCGGTGACAACGGCGCGGGCCGACGGCCCGAGGCGCCGGTCGCCGACGAGGGCAGGCCCACCGGCAAAAGCCCGTCAGGGCCCCGCGTGGCGCCCTATGTCGCCCCCTCGGCCACCAACGGCGAGGCCAAGCCCGCACCCCCGGAGAAGAAGCCTGAGCCCGGCTCACGACCCACGCCCAGGCCTGGCGAGGAGTCCGGCAAGCGGTCTGCGACCACGTCCGCGGCAGAGGGCAAGCCCGAGGGGCCGTCCCCGGAGCCGGAGCCGAAGCCCCGACCGGCCGCCGAGGACGTCGCCGGTGATGTCGCGCCCGCCAAGGACACGCGGCCGGGCACGGTGAAGGTCATCGTCGGCACGCGGCGCTACCACAGCACCGCCTGCCCGCTGATCCGCGGCGCCGGTGACACGGGCGTGGAGACCATGACCCTGGCCCAGGCCGAAGCCGCCGGGCTGACCAGCTGCTCGGTCTGCCAGAACGACCGCGAATCAGTCAGCTGACGTACCGGTCCCGCACGTAAGAAAGACGCGGCCCCCAAACAACGGGGACCGCGTCTTTTTCGCGTCTACGCGCGGCGGAGCTGGAAGGTCAGGCCCAGGTCGGTGTCGGTGAACACCGGCAGGTCGGACGAGCCCTCCGTGACGGACAGGGCCAGGACCTCGTCGGCCACCAGCCCGCCGTCCGACCGCAGCGCTTCGGCGAGGTCGGCCGAGTCAGCGGTCCACCACAGGTCGATCCGGTCGGTGATCGCCAGCCCGCTCGACTTGCGGGCGTCCTGCACCAGCCGGATGACCTCGCGGATCAGCCCGGCCCTGCGCAGTTCGCCGGTCATGGCCAGGTCGAGCGCGACGGTCTCGCCGGTGCCGGTGTCGACGGCGCCGGTCTCCACCGCCCAGCCGGAGCGCGGCTGCTCGGTGACGATCACGTCGTCCGGGCCCACCTCTACGGTGCCGAGCTCGGCCGCCTCCAGCGAAGCCGTACCCCCGGAGCGCAGGGTGCGCGCCAGGGAGGTGGCGTCGGCGGCGGAGACGGCGGCGGCGACCAGCTTGGTCTGGGAGCCGAACCGCTTGCCGAGCGCGCGGAAGTTGGGCTTGACCGTGTAGGAGACGAGGTCGGCGCTGTAGCCGGACATGTCCTCCAGTGTCTGCACGTTCAGTTCGTCGGCGATGAGCTCGCGCAGCTCGTGGGGCAGGGCGGGCCAGTCGTGGGCGCCGACCAGCGCGCGGCCCAGCGGCTGGCGGGTCTTGACCCCGGACGAGGCGCGGGCGGAGCGGCCCAGTTCGACCAGCCGCCGCACCAGCGCCATCTGCTGGGACAGCGCGGGGTCGAGCAGATCCTCGCGTACGGCCGGCCACGTGGTCAGGTGCACCGAGGCGGGGTCGCCCGCCCGGCGCAGCACGTCCCACAGGTAGTCGGTGACGAACGGGGTGATCGGCGCCATGAGCCGCGTGACGGTCTCCAGGCACTCGTACAGGGTGGCGAAGGCGTCCTGCGAGCCCTGCCAGAACCGGCGGCGCGAGCGGCGCACGTACCAGTTGGACAGGTCGTCGAGGAACTCCGCCAGCCGGCGCCCGGCCCGCACGGTGTCGTACTCGTCGAGCGCCGCGCTCACCTCGGCGACGGTGCGGTGGAGCTCGGCCAGCGCCCAGCGGTCGATGAGCGGCCGCTCGGCGGCGGGGGAGGCGTCCTGGGGCGTCCAGGATGAGGCGTTGGCGTAGAGGGTGAAGAAGGAGGCGGTGTTCCAGTAGGTCAGCAGGACCTTCCTGACGATCTCCTCCAGCGTGCCGTGGCCGACCCGGCGCGCCGCCCAGGGCGAGCCCGAGCAGGCCATGAACCAGCGCAGGGCGTCGGCGCCGTGCTGGTCCATGAGCGGGATGGGCTGCAGCACGTTGCCCAGGTGCTTGCTCATCTTGCGGCCGTCCTCGGCCAGGATGAGGCCGAGGCAGAGCACGTTCTCGTAGGAGGACTGGCCGAAGGTCAGCGTGCCGACGGCCATGAGCGAGTAGAACCAGCCGCGCGTCTGGTCGGTGGCCTCGCAGATGAACTGCGCCGGGTAGACGCCCTCGGGCTTGCCGCGGGCGCCCCACTGGGCGAACGGCATCGAGCCGGAGTCGTACCAGGCGTCGATGACGTCGGGCACCCGCCGCGCCTCGGCCGAGCAGGACGGGCAGGGGAAGGACACGTCGTCCACGAACGGGCGGTGGGGGTCGAGCGCGGACAGTTCCTGACCGGCCAGCTCGCCCAGCTCCTCCAGGGAGCCGACGCAGGTGATGTGGCTCTCGTCGGCGGTGCACACCCACAGCGGCAGCGGCGTGCCCCAGTAGCGCGAGCGCGACAGCGACCAGTCGACGTTGTTGCGCAGCCACTCGCCGAAGCGGCCCCACTTGATCGTGTCGGGGAACCAGTTGGTCTTCTCGTTCTCGGCGAGCATCTGGTCCTTGACCGCGGTGGTGCGGATGTACCAGGAGGGCAGCGCGTAGTAGAGCAGCGCGGTGTGGCAGCGCCAGCAGTGGGGGTAGCTGTGCTCGAAGTGACCGCCGCGGAACAGCAGGCCGCGGGCGCGCAGGTCATCGGTGAGTCCCTCGTCGGCGTCCTTGAAGAACTGGCCGCCGACCATGGGCACGTCGTCGAGGAAGCGGCCGTCGGGGCCGATCGGGTTGACGACCGGCATGCCGTACTTCTTGCAGACCGTGAGGTCGTCGGCGCCGAACGCGGGGGCCTGGTGGACCAGGCCGGTGCCGTCCTCGACGGTGACGTAGTCGCCGAGCACGACGTAGTGCGCGCCCGGGATGTCGACGAGGTCGAAGGGGCGCGCGTAGGAGGTGCGCTCCAGCTCGCGGCCGGTGAAGCGGGCCACCTCGGTGGCGCCGTCGCCCAGCACGCCGAGCAGCGGCTCGGCGACCACGAGCACCTCGCCGTCGGCGGTGCGCGCGGCGACGTAGGTGACGTCGGGGTGTACGGCGACCGCCGTGTTGGACACCAGCGTCCACGGCGTCGTCGTCCAGACCAGCAGCGAGGCGCCGAGCTCCTGGAGGCGGCCGGAGGTGGCGGGCATGCGCACGTACACCGACGGCGACGACACGGTCTCGTAGCCGCCCGGCTGGCCCAGCTCGTGGTCGGACAGGCCGGTGCCGCAGCGCGGGCAGTACGGGGTGATGCGGAAGTCGCGGAACAGCAGGCCCTTGTCGAAGATGACCTTCAGCGACCACCAGACCGACTCGATATAGGACGGGTCCATGGTCCGGTAGGCGGTGGACAGGTCGATCCAGTAGCCCATCCGCTCGGTGAGCTCTTCGAAGGCGTCGACGTGGCGCAGCACGGACTCGCGGCACTTGGCGTTGAACTCGGCGATGCCGTACGCCTCGATGTCCTTCTTGCCGGACAGGCCGAGTTCCTTCTCGATGCCGACCTCGACCGGCAGGCCATGGCAGTCCCAGCCGGCCTTGCGGGGGACGCTGAACCCCTGCATGGTCTTGTAGCGCGGGAACAGGTCCTTGAAGACGCGCGCCTCGACGTGGTGGACGCCGGGCAGGCCGTTGGCGGTGGGCGGACCCTCGTAGAAGACCCACGACGGGTTGCCTTCGTTCTGCTCCACCGAGCGCTCGAAGATCTTCCCGTCGCGCCAGCGGTCGAGGACCTCGCGCTCGAGCGCGGGCAGGTCGACCTGCGCGGGAAGAGAGCGGAAAGAGTGGGAAGACATCTCGGGCGGGACCTCCACGCTGGTCACAAGCTGACAGGTGCGTGAAGGGACGAAGCCGGACGGCTCCGCGGTACCACCCTTCTTGGCCCCGGAAAGGGGCCCTCTTCGTTCAGGGCTGCGGCCGGTTCTAGTGAGCTCGGTGACGAGCCGTTCTTCCGGCGGCTCCGGGGTGATATCCCTCACAGTCGGGCCCCATCAACGCCTTGCAGGCTCAAACCATAACGCAGAGTGGAGCGAAAGACTTCCCCGTTTTCCGAGGGCCGCGTCCGTGGCGGGCAAAGCGGTGGGAATGGACTCTTCAGTGGAGGAGTTGAATTCGCGGGGCGGGATAGTACGGGAGGGGTAAACCGCACGGCGGGTCGTTTGCCGATCCGTTATCGGGCACCTAAGCTGCCCGCACCATTCACCGGCCTTGATCAGCATGGAGGCAGCCATGGCGGCAGTCACGCAGACCGCAACACCGTCGATGTGGTCGGAGCAGGAGCTGGCCGAGGTACGCGAGTCCCTGCAGAGGGAGATAGACGAGCTCAACGCGGACATCCGCCGCCACGAGTCGGAGATCGCCTCGGGCGACGTGACGCAGGGCGCCGGCGACGACCAGGCGGACGCCGGAGCCAAGACCTATGAGCGCGAACGCGAGATCGCCCTTACCCTGAATGCGCGCGACCTGGTCGCGCAGAACGAACGTGCGATCGCCAGGATCGACGCAGGGACTTATGGAGTGTGCGAATCGTGCCAGAAGCCGATCGGCAAGGAGCGCCTGCAGGCGTTCCCGAGGGCGACGCTGTGCGTGACGTGCAAGCAGCGGGAGGAGCGCAGGTAAAGCGCAAGCTCCTCCTCCTGCTGGGCGCGCTCGCCTTCGTGATCTACGTGGCGGACCTGGTCACCAAGACCGTGGTGCTGCGGACACTCGAAGGCGAGCCGCCCAACGTGATCATCCCGGGCGTGCTCCAGTTCCGGGTGATCTTCAACTCCGGCGCCGCGTTCAGCATCGGGACCGGGATGACGTTCGTGTTCACCATCATCGCTTCGGGCGTGGTGGTCGCGATCATCCGGACCGCCCGCAAGCTGCGCAGCCTGCCGTGGGCGATCACGCTGGGCCTGTTGCTGGGCGGCGCGCTGGGCAACCTCACCGACCGGTTGCTGCGCTGGCCGTCCGGCTTCGGCCGGTCGACCCAGCTGCAGGGGCACGTGGTCGACTTCATCGAGGTGCTGCCGGGCAACTTCCCGATCATCGACTACTTCCCGGTGTTCAACATCGCCGACTCCGCGATCGTGTGCGGCGGCATCCTGGCGGTCATCCTGGCCTGGCGTGGTCTGCAGATCGACGGCACCCGCGAGGTGAAGAAGTGAGCGAACAGCGCAGCCTGCCCGTCCCGGACGGGCTGGAGGGGGAGCGGCTGGACGCCGCCCTGTCGCGGCTGTTCGGCTTCTCCCGTACGCGCGCCGCCGAGCTGATCGCCACCGGCGAGGTGCTGGTCGACGGCAACGAGGCGGCCAAGTCCGACCGGGTGCACGCGGGCGCCTGGCTGGAGGTGACGATGCCGCCGCCGGTCACCACCCCGATGCCGGTGGCCGAGCCGGTGCCCGGCATGACGATCGTGTACGAGGACGACGACATCGTCGTGGTCAACAAGCCGATCGGCGTGGCCGCCCACCCGACCGTCGGCTGGACCGGCCCCACCGTCATCGGCGGCCTGCTCGGCGCCGGGCACACCATCGCCACCAGCGGCGCGGCCGAGCGCCAGGGCATCGTGCACCGGCTCGACGCCAACACCACCGGGGCGATGGTCGTGGCCAAGAGCGAGCACGCGTACTCCCACCTCAAGCGCGCCTTCAAGGAGCGCACGGTGGACAAGCGCTACAACGCCCTCGTCCAGGGGCATCCCGACCCGTTCCGCGGCACCGTGGACGCGCCGATCGACCGGCATCCGGCCGGTGACGGGCGCTGGGCGGTAGTGGCGGGCGGCAAGCCGTCGGTGACGCACTACGACACGATCGAGGCGTTCCGGGCGGCGTCGCTGCTGGACATCAAGCTGGAGACGGGCCGCACGCACCAGATCCGGGTGCACATGTCCGCCCTGCGGCACCCGTGCGTGGGCGACCTCCTCTACGGCGCCGACCCGACGCTGGCGGCCCGGCTGGGCGTCACGCGCCAATGGCTGCACGCGGTGTCCCTGGGCTTCGAGCATCCCTCTTCGGGGGAGTGGATCTCCTTCACCACGGACTACCCCGAAGACCTCCAGAAAGCCCTCGACCTGGTGCGCTCCGAGTCCTAACCTTTCTCGGGCTTTCCATCCGTTACGGCGAGCCGCCCCCACGCCACCCGCCGCCGTGCGCGGGCGCAGATCGTGGGGGTCGCTTCTCACGTCGGACAGACGCGCCACCGTCACGGCCCACCCTGACCACCTGGACCGGCCCCACGTGTGCCTTTGAGGGCCGGGACCGGGTTAGCCGGTGGGTACCGGGGTTCGGGTGAGGTAGTCGGTGACGAACGCCGTGGTGTGGGTGCCCGCGGCGAACTCGGGCTGGGCCAGCAGTGCGCGTAGCAGCGGGATGGTGGTGGCCACGCCGGGGCCCTCGACGGCGAACTCGGCCAGTGCCCGGTCGGCCCTGGCGATCGCCTGTGCCCTCGTCGGCGCCCACACGACCAGTTTGGCGATCAGCGAGTCGTAGTCGGGTGGCACTCGGTCGCCCTGGGCGAAGCCCGAGTCGACGCGGACGCCCGGCCCGCCCGGTGGGCGGAACACGGTGAGCAGGCCCGGTGTGGGGCGGAAGCCGGTGGCCGGGTCCTCGGCGTTGACGCGGCACTCGATGGCCGCGCCGGTGAGCGTGACCTGGTCCTGGGTGAGCGAGAGCCGTTCACCTGAGGCGGCCCTGATCTGTTCGGCGATCAGGTCGACGCCGGTGAGCAGTTCGGTGACCGGGTGTTCGACCTGGATCCTGGCGTTGATCTCCATGAACGTGGCGTTGCCGTCGGCGTCGACCAGGAACTCCATCGTGCCGGCGCCGGTGTAGCCGACGTGCCTGGCCCCGGCGACCGCGTACGCGCCGAGCCGGTGGCGCAGGTCGTCCGGCAGCAGCGGGGATGGCGCCTCCTCGACCAGCTTCTGGTTGCGGCGCTGCAGTGAGCAGTCGCGTTCGCCCAGGTGGATGACGGCGCCCGAGGCGTCGCCGAGCAACTGCACCTCGACGTGCCTGGCCGCGGGGACGAACCGTTCGACGTAGACCGACCCGTCGCCGAACAGCTGCTGGGCCAGCGCGGTGGTGGCGCGGTAGACCTCGCGCAGCTCGCCGGCGTCGCGGGCGACCGCGATGCCGCGCCCGCCGCCGCCCGCCGCCGCTTTGACGATCACCGGGTAGCCGATCTCGGCCCCGATCCTCTCGGCGTCGGCCGGCGAGGGCACCGCGCCGTCGCTGCCGGGCAGCACCGGCAGGCCGGCCTCGGCCATCAGCGCGCGCACCCGCGCCTTGTCGCCGACCAGGTCCATGACCTCGGGGCGTGGGCCGACGAACGTGATGCCGTGGGCGGCGCAGATCCGGGCGAAGTCGGCGTCCTCCGACAGGAAACCGTAGCCCGGGTGGATCGCGTCCGCCCCGGTGCGCAGCGCCGCCTCGATGATCGCCGGCACGTAGAGGTAGCTGCGGCGGGCCGGGGGCGGGCCGATGCTCACCGCCTCGTCGCAGGCCGCCACGTGCCCGGCCGTCCGGTCGGCGCTCGAGTACACGGCCACCGTGGGGATGCCCAGCTCCCGGCAGGTCCTGGCCACGCGGACCGCGATCTCGCCCCGGTTGGCGATGAGGATCTTGCGCGGCCTCATCCGTCCACCCTGATCCGCACCAGGTCCTGGCCGTACTCCACCGGCTCGGCGTTGCCCGCCAGCACCTCCACGACCTCGCCCGACTGCTCGGCGGCGACCGGGTTCATCAGCTTCATCGCCTCCACGATGCCGATCGTCTGGCCCGCCTCCACCCGGTCTCCCGCGCGCACGAACGGCGCCGCCCCCGGCTCGGGCGCGACGTAGAACGTGCCGACGAGCGGCGCCGTCACGACCGCCAGCGCCGGATCGGCCGCCTCCTGCGGCGTCTCCTCCCACTCAGCCTGTACGGCCGGCGGCCCCGCGGGCACGGCTCCGGCCCACGACACCTCCAGGGAGCAGTCGCCCAGCCGTACCGAGACCGACGACACCGGTCCGGGAACCGTCTTGACCAGGTTCCCCACTTCCTCGCGCAGCAGCCGCAGCGCCGCGTGCAGATCCTGCTCATCCACCCTCGACCACCCCCAGCCGGCGAAACCGCTCGTACCTGTCCTTGCGCAGCTGGGCGCCGTCCATCCCGGCCAGCTCGCCCAGCGCCTCCAGCACCGCCTCGCGCAGCGCGTCCATCGCGGCGGCCGGGTTCTCCTGGGCGCCGCCGGGCGGCTCGGGCACGACGCCGTCCACGACGCCCAGCCGTAGCAGGTCGGGCGCGGTGATGCGCAGCGACGACGACAGCTCCAGCGCGTGCGAGGGGTCGCCGTGCAGGATCGTGGAGCAGCTCTCCGGGCTGATCACCGAGTAGACGGCGTGGCGCAGCATCAGCACCCGGTTGGCCACGGCCAGCGCCAGCGCGCCGCCGCTGCCGCCTTCGCCGATGACGGCGGCGACCACCGGCACGGCCAGCTCCGACATCCCGGCCAGGCACTCGGCGATGGCCCACGACTGGCCGCGGTCCTCGGCGCCGACGCCCGGTGCCGCGCCCTGCGTGTCCACGAAGGTCACCACGGGCAGGCCCAGGCGGTCGGCCAGGCGCATCAGGCGCAGCGCCTTGCGGTAGCCCTCGGGGTGGGCCAGGCCGAAGTTCCTGGCGACCAGCTCCTTGGTGTCGTGGCCCTTCTGGTGGGCCACGATCATCACCGGGGCGCCGCCGAGCATCGCCGGGCCGCCGACGATCGCCGGGTCGTCTCCGTGCAGGCGGTCGCCGTGCAGTTCGACGAAGTCGGTGCACAGGTGCCAGATGTAGTCCAGGGCGGTGGGGCGGGCGGTGTCGCGCGCCAGCCGTACCGTCTCATGGGGGCGTGACGGACCGGTCAGCTCGTCGGGGTCGCGCACCACAGCGGGCGGGCGCGGGCTGGTCAGCTCGTCCGGGTCGTGCACCACGACGGCGGGTGGCTGTGGGGGGTGCGGGGTGGTCAGGGCGAGCAGGCGGGAGAGCAGGGGGCGCAGGCCCTCGCGGGGTTCGACGCGGTCGAGCATGCCGCCGGCGAACAGGTACTCGGCGCTCTGGAAGCCCTCGGGCAGCCGCTCCCTGGTGGCCGCGGCGATGACGCGCGGGCCGGCGAAGCCGATGAGCGCGCCCCGCTCGGCGACCAGCACGTCGCCCAGTGTCGCGAACGACGCGGTCACGCCGCCGAACGTGGGGTCGGTGAGCACGCAGACCGACAGCAGGCCCTCCTGCCGCAGCCGGCTCATGGCCTGGGCGGTCTTGCCCATCTGCATGAGCGAGAGCGTGCCCTCCTGCATGCGGGCGCCGCCGGACGCGATGGCCAGCACCAGCGGGAGGCGGGTGCGCACGGCCAGTTCGCAGGCGCGGGTGACGGCCTCGCCGACCGCCGAGCCCATGCTGCCGCCGAGGAAGGCGAAGTCCATGGCGGCCACGACCGCGGGGCGGGCGCCGATGCTCGCGCGGCCGTAGACGATCGCGTCGTCGAGGCCGGTCTTGGCCCTGGCCCGCGTCAGGCGCTCGGTGTAGGGGAGGGTGTCGGAGAAGCCCAGCGGGTCGCCGCCCCTCACCTGGGGTACGGCCGGCCGGAAGGAGCCCTCGTCGACCAGCGTGGCGATCCGCTCCATCGCCCGCAGACGGTGATGGTGGCCGCACTCGGGACAGACCTGGTGCGCGCGGGCCAGGCGGGGCAGGTAGACGATGGCCGAGCAGCCGGCGCACCGGGTCCACTCGTCGGTGGCGGTGACGGTCACTGCGCACCTCCGCCGGGGGTCCAGTGGTAGAAGCGGGTGGCCATGGCGTCGGCGGGGCTGCGCCAGGTGGCCGGGTCGTACGGGGCGACGTGC
This sequence comes from Nonomuraea endophytica, assembly GCF_014203235.1. Taxonomy (GTDB): domain Bacteria; phylum Actinomycetota; class Actinomycetes; order Streptosporangiales; family Streptosporangiaceae; genus Nonomuraea; species Nonomuraea endophytica. The sequence continues at coordinate 203,711 of NZ_JACHIN010000003.1, forward strand.
GGGCTCAGCTCCTCGCTCAGGCCGCGGAAGTCCGCGCGGTCGCGCGCCTGGGCCATCGCCTGGCCGGCCGGGCCGTCGAAGTCGACGACGTGGAAGTACAGTTCGCGGTACTGGTACAGCTCGCGCCGCCGGACCCCGAGCGCGTGGGGGAGCTCGCCGTCGTCGGACTCGCCGAACAGGCGGGCGACCTCGGGGGCGCTGCCGGGACTGAGCCTGGCGACGATGAGGATCCTTTCGGACACGTGACCTCCTGGTGGCAAGAGCCTTCGCGAAAAGAGCTTTCGCGAAAAGAGCTTTCGCGAAAAGAGCTTTCGCGAAAAGAGCTTTCGCGAAAAGAGCTTTCGCGAAAAGAGCTGCTGTGTCGGTCTCACCGTAGGAAGCGCCCCCGGCGGGTGTCGCCCACCGCATGCCTGATTGCCCGCCTCCTCCGCGCGGGGGAGAGCCCTAACGCGCGGAGGAGGGGACCAGGCCGTTCTCGTAGGCGTAGATCACGACCTGGACGCGGTCGCGGACGCCGAGTTTCTGGTAGAGGTGCTGGACATGGGACTTGACGGTGCTGTCGCCGAGGACGAGCTCCCTGGCGATCTCGTCGTTGCTGTAGCCGCGTACCAGGAGGCGGAAGACGTCCCGCTCCCGGTCGGTGAGCTGCTGCAGGCTGCCGCCGGTCGTGCTGGAGAGGGTGGGCCGCTTGGCGAACTCGTCGATGAGCCGCCGGGTGACCGAGGGTGACAGCAGGGCGTCGCCCTCGGCTGCCTCGCGTACGGCCTCGATGACCCGCTCGGTGGGCGCGTGCTTGAGTATGAAGCCGCTGGCGCCGTTGCGCAGGGCGTCGAACAGGTGCTCGTCCTGGTCGTAGATGGTGAGGATGACGACCTTGGCGGGACTGCGCGCGCCGATGATCTCCCGGGTCGCGGTGAGGCCGTCCATGCGCGGCATGTTGATGTCCATGAGCACGACGTCGGGGCTGAGGCGCTTGACCGCCTGCACGGCCTCCACCCCGTTGGCGGCCTCGCCCACGACGGCGAGGTCGGGCACGCCGCTGAACGTGGCGTGCAGGCCGGTCCTGATGAGCGGCTGGTCGTCGACGATCAGGACGCGGATCGTTCGCACGGGCGGTCCTCCCATAAGTGGCCGCCCTCCAGCGGGAGCAGTGCGCGTACGGCGAAGCCGCCCCCGGCCAGCGGGCTCGACTCCAGCACGCCGCCGTGCTCGGCCACGCGCTGCCGCAGTCCTTCGAGTCCGGTGCCGCCCCCTCCTTCGGGCGGGACCGCCTTGGGCCCGCCGCCGCCGTGGCTGATCACCTCGACGGTGAGGCAGCCGTCGATCGAGGCCGACAGCAGGATCGGGCCGTCGGCGTGCTTGAGCGCGTTGGTCAGGGCCTCCTGGGCGACCCGGAAGGCGGTGTGCTCGACGTCCGCCCCCGCGGCGTTGACGCTGGAGAGGTTCTCCAGCACGAGCGTGATCTGGCCCTCCGGGGCGCGGCCGGTGAGTTCGGCCAGCCGGACCGCCAGTGGGGTCCCGGATGGCGCCACCAGGCCGGGCTCTCCTCCCGGCGGTGGAGCGGGCATGGCCCGCAGGCTGCCCAGGGCGCCGCGCAGTTCGCCCAGTGTGGCCTGCGCGGTGCTGTCGATGACGTCGGCCGCGTAGCGCGCCGAGGGCAGCGCGGCGGCGAGTTGACGGGCGTGGAAGGCGATGACGACGAGGCCGTGTCCGACGCCGTCGTGCAGGTCGCGGGCGATTCGGCTGCGCTCGCGCAGCATGGCGCCGGACTTGAGCCGGCAGTGCGCCCCGGTGACGACCAGGGCCGCGGTGGTGAGGCCGAGAAGCACGGCCAGCAGTACCTCTACCTCAAGGAGCTGGATGTCCCCAAGTAAGTGAGTATTTCCCCATTTAACCCCCATGATCGGGGAGCCTAGTTGACCCACATACCCATGACAAGAAAATCGTAAGAATGGTCACAGGGGCTTCACATAGAGCGTTATTCGGTTCGCTGGAGCTCCGTCTGTGCAGGGCATACCATGCTGACCTGCCCGGATCAAGCGCTCACAGCGTTCTCCCAGCGTTCGCTATGGCTTCTCTATGCCCCGCGTAACACTGCGAAATGGTGTGCGCTTCAACAATTTACATTTGGGTTTTATTAGGGTGAATCCTTTATGTCTCATTCGAGGAGGGGAGGAGATCCCCCGAAGTGAGGGGACGCGGGTTCGCCAAAGCGGTGGAAGACACCCGGCCCCCCTCCGAACACGCTGAAGGCATGCAACGTCATGCGATCACATTCCAGATCAAGCCCGGCTCTGAGGCGGCCGTACGCGAGCTGCTGGCCACCTACGATCCGCCCGACTGGGACACCCCCGACGGCGCGCGGCTGATCAGCACCTCGATCTTCATGAAGGACACCACGGTGATCCGCGTCGTCGAGATCGACGGCAGCCTGCCGAGCGTGATGGCGCACCTGTCCAGGCAGCCCAGCATCCAGCAGCTGGAGCGCGCCCTCGACCCCCACCTGGCCGTGCCCCGCGACCTGAGCACGCCCGAGGGCGCCCGCGCCTTCTTCATGACCGCGATCATGGAGCACGTCACCACCCGCGTGGCGGAGCCCGTCCGATGACGGCGCCGGCGCTCATCGTCACCGGGGCCACCGGCGGCCTCGGCCCCGCCGTCGTCAGCCGGCTGGCCGAGCGCGGCGACCGCCTCCTGCTCACCGGCCGCGACAAGGCCAGGCTGGCCGAGCTGGGCAAGGAGTACGACGTCGAGACGCTGGCCACCGACGTCTCCGACCCTGCCGGCGCCCGGGAGGCGGCCGAGGCCGCGCTGGCCGCCTTCGGGCGGATCGACGGGCTCGTGCACCTGGTCGGCGGGTTCCGGGCCGGGCCGTACTTCCTCATGGACCCGGCCGCCTACGAGGGCATGCTGCGCGACAACTTCCTGTCGGCCGTCACCGCCACCCAGGCCCTGCTGCCGCATCTCACCGACGGCGGCCGGCTGGTGTACTTCAGCACCCCGCTGGCCGACGAGCCGATGCCCGCGCTGTCGGCTTACGCCGCCTCCAAGGCCGCGCTCGTCGCGTGGGTGCGTTCGATCGCGCACGAGCTCAAGCGCGGCGGCGTGCACGCCAACGTCGTGTCCATGACCATGGCCGACACCCCGCAGAAGCGCCGGGAGCGCCCCGACCTCGACACCGACCACATGGTCGCGCCCGAGCTCGTGGCCCGCGTGGTCGCGTTCCTGACCAGCGCCGAGTCCGACGGCCTGTACGGCAGCGTGGTGCCGGTGCTCGGCCGCTTCGAGTTCACCTCCGAGCTGTCCGGGAGGCCGCCCCGATGAGCGCCCGCATCGTCTTCCTCATCCGGGTGCCCGCCGAGCGCACCGACGACTTCCTCACCGCCTACGAGAAGATCCGCTACGAGGTCGCCGGCGGCGTGCCCGGACACCTCAAGGACCAGGTCTGCCAGTCGGCCACCGACCCCGAGCAGTGGCTCATCACCAGCGAGTGGGCGAACCTGGACGCGTTCCTGGCGTGGGAGGCCGGCGAGGAGCACCGCGAGCTGGTCAAGCCCATGCGCGAGTGCATCACCGAGGCGCGCTCGCTGCGCTTCCACATCAGGCAAGAGACCAGCAGCCCGTCGTGAGCGCGCGCAGGATCGCCGTGGTCGGCGGCGGCATCGGCGGTCTCAGCGCCGCGATCGCGCTGCGCCGCGCCGGCGCCGCCGTCACCGTGCACGAGCGCGCGCCGGCGCTGCGCGCCGCCCAGTCCGGCCACGGCCTGGTGCTCTGGCACAACGCCGTGCTGGCGCTGCGGCAGCTCGGCCTGGACGCGGGCAAGGCCGGCTACGAGCTGCACACCCACCACTTCCGCAACCGGCGCGACCGCACGCTGGCCACCTGGCCGATGGCCGACATGGCCCCCGTCTACGACGCGCCCGTCTACAGCGTCAGCCGTCCCGACCTGCACCAGCTCCTCGCCGAGGAGGTCGGCGGCGACCTGGTGCTCGGCTCCCGCTGCACCGGCTTCTCCGCCGGCGCCGACGGGGTCACGCTCCGCTTCGACGACGGCAGGGAGGAGCGGGCCGACCTGCTCGTCGGCGCCGACGGGCTGCGCTCGTCCGTGCGGGCCGGGCTCATCCCGCACGAACCTCCTCCCAGGTACGCGGGCTTCACCGCCTTCCAGGGCGTGATCAAGCTGCCCGGCTCCGGAGTTCCCCCGCACACCTTCCTCAGCACCTGGGGGGAGGGCCGCTGGTTCGTCTGCTACCGGCTGGGCGGCGAGCACGTCTACTGGGACGGCGTGCTCAGCGACCACATCACCGCCCCGCTGGGCACGAGGATCACCGGCCTGCTGGCGGAGCAGTTCGCCGGCTGGCCCGATCCGGTGCCCGCGCTCATCGCCGCCACCCCCGAGGCGGACCTGACCCCCGTCCCCATCTACGACCGGCCGCCGGCCGCGCGCTGGAGCCACGGCCCGGTGACGCTGCTCGGCGACGCCGCCCACCCGATGACCTTCAACCTGGGCCAGGGCGCCGGGCAGGCCATCGAGGACGCCGTCGTCCTCGGCCAGGTCATGGCCGAGCCGGACCTGCCCGCCGCCCTCGCCCGCTACGAGGCCAGGAGGGTCGCCAGAACCGCCCGCATCGCCCGCAGGTCCCGGGCCAACGGGGCGCTCACCCGCTGGCGCAACCCGGTGGCCTGCGCGGCCCGCGACGCCTTCATGCGGCTCACCTTCGACCGCCTCGTCTTCCGCAAGACCTACGACCTCACCATGGCCGTCGACTTCGCCGAGAGGAACACACCATGACCGGGCTGCCCAGCGGCGTGAGCCGTACAGCCGTGCTGATCGCGCAGGCACGAGAGGGAGAGAGCGCGCGCCCGAGCGGCCTCTTCCGCGACCCCCTCGCCCGCCCCCTCGTCGAGGCGGCCGGGCGGATCGACGGCGTCAGCGAGGCGGGCCGGCGCGCCGCCGACCACTTCGTGCTGCGCACCCGCTACTTCGACGACCGCCTCACCGAGGCCGCCGCGGCCGGAATCCGGCAGGTCGTGCTGCTGGCCGCCGGGCTCGACACCCGCGCCTTCCGCCTCGACTGGCCGGAGGACCTCGCGCTGTTCGAGGTGGACCTGCCCGATCTGGTGGCCTTCAAGGAGAAGGTGCTGGCCGACCAGGGCGCCCAGCCCCGCTGCGCGCGCAAGGCGGTCGCCGCGGACCTGCGCGAAGACTGGCCCGCCGCGCTCACCGAGGCCGGGTTCGACCCGGAGCGGCCGACCGCGTGGCTGATCGAGGGCGTGCTCATGTACCTGGCGCCCGAGGACGGCGCGCGGGTGCTGGAGCGCGTCGGCGAGCTGTCGGCCCCCGGCAGCCGGCTGTCGGCCGAGCACGTCAACGAGGCCTACCTGCGCCAGCCCGCCATGAAACCGGCCATGAACCGCCTGCAGGCCACCCAGGCCGCCTGGCTGTCGTCGGTCGAGGACCCCGTCGACTGGCTCGCCGGTTTCGGCTGGCGCGCCGAGGTCACCCACCAGGCCGACCTCGCCAGGAGCCTCGGCCGTCCCGTTCCCCCGATGGCCGACTCGTCGGTCGTCGGCGCCGCCCGTATCTGGCTTGTCACCGCACTCAGCTGAAAGGATCATGATGGAATTCACCGATAGCACGCTGCGCGACCTGCTGGCCTCCGTGGGCCTGCCCTCCCAGGCCGGGGACGGCGCCGCCGAGAGCACCTTCGACGAGCTCGGCCTTGACTCCCTGGCCCGCGTCGAGCTGGCCACCCGCATCGAGGACCGCTTCGGCGTCGACGTGGAAGACCGCATCACCGAGCACGCCACGCCTTCCGAGGTACGCGAGCTGGTCAACCAGCGGCTCACGGCGGTGACCCGATGATCGGGCACACCGACAACGCGATCGAGATCGCCGCCCCGGCCGCCTTCGTGTGGGAGCACACCAACGACGTCACCACCTGGCCCGGCCTGTTCTCCGAGTACGCCAAGGCCGAGGTGCTGGAGGAGAGCGAGTCCTCCGTCACCTTCCGCCTCACCATGCACCCCGACGAGCAGGGCCGCGTCTGGAGCTGGGTCTCCGAGCGCTCCTGGGACCGCGACACCTGGACCGTGCGGGCCCGCCGCGTGGAGACCGGCCCGTTCGAGTTCATGAACATCACCTGGGTGTACGAGGAACTGGCCGACGACCTCACCCGGATGCGCTGGGTCCAGGACTTCCACATGAAGCCCGACGCCCCGATCGACACCGCCGCGATGACCGACCGGATCAACACCAACACGCTGGTACAGATGGGACTCATCAAGGAGAAGCTGGAGAGCCGCCGCCGCGCGGTGATCGGCTTCCACGACGTGCCGTCCAACCAGCGGCGCGGCGGCGACCTGCGCACCCTGCTCTCGCCCGCCACCTGCGGCGCCACGGCGGGCTTCAGCGGCGCGGTGCGCGTCGCGCCCGGCGAGAAGGTCGCCGAGCACTACCACCCGTACTCGGAGGAGTTCCTCTTCCTGGCCGCCGGCACGCTCAAGGTGGACCTGGACGGCGAGCCCGTCGTCCTGGAGGCCGAGCAGGCGCTGTTCGTGCCCCGCAACGTGCGCCACCGGCTGACGAACGTCGGCGAGGTCGAGGCGCTCGTCGTCTTCCAGCTCTGCCCGCTCGCGCCCCGGCCCGAGCTGGGCCACGTCGACACCGAGGAAGTCTCGTGAGCTCCAGGCGTGTGGTCGTCACCGGCCTCGGCGTCATCGCGCCGGGCGGCGTGGGCCGCGAGGAGTTCTGGAACCGGATCGTGGACGGCAAGCCGGCCGTACGGCGGATCACGGCCTTCGACCCCTCGCCCTTCCGCTCCCAGATCGCCGCCGAGGTGGACTTCGACCCCGCCGCGGCCGGGCTGACGCCGCGGGAGATCAGGCGCACCGACCGGTTCGTACAGATGGCGCTGGTCTGCGCCGACGAGGCGCTCGCCGACTCCGGGCTCGACCTGGAGACGGCCGACCGCGACCGGATGGGCGTCTCGCTCGGCTCGGCCGTCGGCGCCACCATCACGCTGGAGGACGAGTACGTGGTCGCCAGCGACCACGGCCGCGACTGGGAGGTGGACCACCGGCACCTGCGGCCCTTCCTCTACCAGGCGCTCGTGCCCTCCAGCGCGGCCAGTGAGCTGGCCGTACGCTATGGCGCCCACGGCCCCGCCGCGGTGGTCTCCACCGGCTGCACCTCGGGCATCGACGCCATCGGCCGCGCCTTCCAGCTCATCCAGGACGGCGAGGCGGACATCATGATCACCGGAGCGGCCGACGCGCCCATCTCGCCGATCACCGTCGCCTGCTTCGACGCCATCCGCGCCACCACGCCCAGCAATGACGACCCGGAGGGCGCCTCACGGCCCTTCGACGCCGACCGCAAGGGCTTCGTGCTCGGCGAGGGCGCCGCCGTACTCGTCGTGGAGGAGCTCGAGCACGCCAGGCGGCGCGGCGCGACGATCTACTGCGAGGTCTCCGGGTACGCCGCTCGCGCCAACGGCTTCCACATGACCGGCCTGCGCCCCGACGGGCACGAACTGGCCGAGGCGATCTCCGCCGCGCTCGGCCAGGCCAGGCTCGACCCGGAGGCGATCGGCTACATCAGCGCCCACGGCTCCGGCACCAAGCAGAACGACCGCCACGAGACCGCCGCCTACAAGCGCGCGCTCGGCGAGCACGCCAGGCGGGTGCCGATCAGCTCGATCAAGTCGGTCGTCGGCCACTCGCTCGGCGCCATCGGCTCGATCGAGATGGCCGCCTGCGCGCTGGTGCTGAAGCGCGGCGTCGTGCCGCCCACGGCCAACCTGGCCACGCCCGACCCCGAGTGCGACCTCGACTACACGCCGCTGGTCGCCCGCGAGGTCCGGGCCGGGCACGTGCTGTCGGCGGGCAGCGGCTTCGGCGGCTTCCAGTCGGCGATGGTCTTCTCGGGGGCCGCATGAGCGCGCGCCGCGCGGTCATCACCGGCCTCGGCGTGGTGGCGCCCACGGGGGTGGGCGTCACCGACCACTGGGAGGCCTCCCTCGCCGGCGAGAACCGCATCGCCGCCGTCGGCTCGGGCCCGGTGCCCCTGGCCGGTCAGGTACGCGGCTTCGACGACAGCGAGTTCGTCGACAGCAAGCTACGCGTCCAGACCGACAGGTGGACCTGGTTCGCGCTGGCCGGGGCCCACCTGGCGCTGGCCGACGCCGCCTTCGACCCGAGCATGGAGAACCCGTACGACCTGTCGGTGGTGACCGCGAGCGGCTCGGGCGGCAACGCCTTCGGCCAGCGGGAGATCCAGGCGCTGTGGAACCAGGGCCCCAAGGCGGTCAGCGCCTACCAGTCAATCGGTTGGTTTTACGCCGCCAGCAGCGGCCAGCTCTCGATCAAACACCAGCTCAAGGGCGCCTGCGGCGTCCTGGTGGCCGACGCCGCCGGGGCGATCGACGCACTGGCCGAAGCCGCGCGGCTGGTCCGTGGCGGGACCGAGGCGGTCGTCACCGGCGGCACCGAAGCGCCGCTGTCCCCTTATGCGCTGGCCTGCCAGTCCAGCGAGACGGCCCTGTCCGGCGGCGCCGACCCGGACCGGGCCTACCGGCCCTTCTCGCCCGACGCCGCCGGGTACGTCCCCGCCGAAGGGGGCGCGATCCTGCTCGTCGAGGAGAGAGACTCGGCCTACGGCAGGGGCGCGCCCACGGTCTACGCCGAGATCGCCGGGACCGCCTCCACCCACGACGCCCACCACGTCACCGACCCCAGCCCCGACCACCGCCAGTACGCGCGGGCCATGCGCGAGGCCATCGCCAGAGCCGGGCTGGCCCCCGCCGACATCGGCGTCGTCTTCGCCGACGGCGCCGGCAGCCGGGACCGGGACGAGGCCGAGGTGGCCGCGCTCCGCGAGGTCTTCGGGGCGCGCCGGGTGCCGGTGACCGTCCCCAAGACCATGACGGGCCGCCTGTGCTCGGGCGGGGCCGCGCTCGACCTCGCGTGGGCCGCGCTGGCCCTGGCCGACGGGGTCATCCCGCCCACCATCAACACCACCTCCACCGACCTGGACCTGGTCACCGAGCCACGCCTGGTGCGCGGGCTCTCGGCCGCCCTCGTCACCGCCCGCGGCGCCGGCGGCTTCAACTCCGCCGCCGTCCTCACCCGCCCCTGACCACCCCACCCGATCAGCCCGCCTCCTCACCCGGAGGCGGGCTTTTCGCCGTCCCACACCGACCTTTCGCTCCCCAGGGTCCTCTTGCTCCGCACGGCCTCCCCACTCCGCACGGCTTTCTCGCTCCGCACGGCTTTCTCGCTCCGCACGGCCCTCCCACTCCGCACGGCCCTCCCACTCCGCACGGCCCTCCCACTCCGCACGGCCCTCCCACTCCGCACGGCCCCTTCCGCTCCGCGCGGTCCTTCCGCTCCGGATGGGCCTCTCGCTCCGCATAGGCCTTTCGCGCTTCGCGCCGGGCCTTTCGAGCTTTGCGCCGGGGGCTTTCGCCCCACGCCAGGGCCTTTGGGGCTGTGCGGCCCTTGGTCTGCGAGGGCTGGGTCCGTGAGGGCTTGGTCCGTGAGGGCTCTTGGCCTGTGAGGGGGTTTTGGTCTGTGGGGGGCCGCCGCCCCGGGTGGGGTGGCGGCCCGTTGGTCGGGGGTCAGCCCACTGGTTCCGGTACGGCCGGCGCCACCCGATCCTCATGACGCAGCGGCGAAGGCCGCACGAACAGCACGCGCGCCGCCCACCCCGGCAGCCACCAGTTCCAGCGCCCCATCATCGCCACCGCCGCCGGCACGAGCACGGCCCGGATGAGCGTGGCGTCCAGGGCGATCCCGAGCGCCAGCCCGCTGGCGAACACCTTGACGTCCAGCTCCGGCGTCATAGCCAGCACCGCGAAGGAGATGAACAGGATCAGCGCCGCCGAGGTCACCAGCCGCCCGGTGCGCCCCACCCCCTCCACGACCGCCTGCGCCGTGTTTCCGGACTTGTCGTACTCCTCCCGCATCCTGGCCAGGAGGAAGACCTCGTAGTCCATGCTCAGCCCGTACAGGAACGCGAAGATGGTCAGCGGGACGAACTCCCCGATGGCCCCGGTCGGCTGGATGTCCAGGATCTCCCTGGTGCCCCAGCCGTACTGCCAGATGAGCACCATCGCGCCGATCACCGCGCCCAGCGACAGCAGGTTGAGCAGGACCGCCTTCAGCGGCAGCAGCAGCGAGCGGAACGCGCGGGCGAGCATCACGAACGTCACCAGCGCGATCATCGCGAACATCCACGGGAACGCGCCGTAGGTGTGCTCGCGGAAGTCCATGCTCTGCGCGGCGTTGCCGCCGACCAGCACCCCGTCCGGCACCGCGGCGCGCACGCGGGCGATGGTCGCCTCGCCGGCGTCGGTGCCGTTCTCGGCCGAGGGCAGCACGGCCAGGACGGCGGTGCCGTCGCGGCGCCAGCCCGGCTGGTCGGGCGACAGCACCGCCGAGACGCCCTCCACCCCGGCGATCATGGCGGTGGCCGTGGCCGGGTCGCCCTTCACCAGCACGTCGAACGGGGTGATGGCGCCGGTCGGCACACCTGCCTGCCGCAGCGCGGTCAGCCCGGCGTACCCGGAACCCGAGGTGCGCAGGTGCGTGCTCTCCGGCAGGCCGAGGTTGACGCCCAGGGCGGTGTAGCAGAGCGCGGCCAGCAGCCCGCCGGCCACGATCGCGGCCGGCCAGCGGCGGCGCACCACCACCTGTGCCCACGCCGACCAGGCCCGGCCCGCGCGCGCCTCGCGGGCGAAGCGCACGTCGGCGCCCGCCGAGCCGCTCCTCTTACGGTCCAGGCGCTGGCCGGTGCGGGCGAGCAGGACCGGCAGCACGGTCAGCGTCACCAGCACGCTCACCGCCGCGATGATCATCCCGGCCACACCCAGGCTGCGCAGGAACGGCACCGGCAGCACCACCATGGTCACCAGCCCGATCGCGACCGCCACGCCGCTGAACAGCACCGCCCGCCCGGCCCCCGCCATGGCCCGGTGGACCGCCTCGTCGCCCCGGTGGCCGTTGGCCTGTTCCTCCCGCCAGCGCGCCACGATCAGCAACGAGTAGTCGACCGCGATGCCCAGCCCGAGCAGCGGCATCGTGGTCAGCGCCACGTCGTGCACGGTCATCACGAACGTCAGCAGCAGGATCGCGATGAACGACACGAACACCGCCAGCACCGAGATCAGCACCGGCACCAGGGCCAGCGCCGAGCGGAAGACCAGCAGCAGCACGATCACGGCCGCCAGCACGCCGATGCCGATCTTCGTGGGCACGTCCACGCCGCCGGCGTCCACGCTGGGCGCCAGCGCGTCCAGGCCGGTCACCTCGACCTGGCTGCCCGGGGGCAGGTGCGGGCTCATCGCCGCCCTGATCACCGGGCCCTCGTCGGGGGTCTCGCCGAGGCCGCCGCCCGGTGGGCTGCCGTCGGAGTAGGTGCCGGGGTAGACCAGGCCGAAGGTCGTGCGGCCGTCCGAGCCGACCAGCTTCGCGTCCCCGGCACTGGCGTACGACACGACGCGCGCCTGCGGCATCGCCGCGGACACCGCCTCGTACGCGCGGCCGAGCGCCGCCCGCTGGTTGGCGGCGGTCGTGCCCTCGGGCAGCACCACGACCGGCACGAACGGCCGCTGGTAGCCGCCGTTGCCGTAAAGACGGACGATCTCCTGGTTGGCGTCGAAGGCGGGCATGCCGGCGTGGGAGTACTCCTCCGACAGCCGCTGGATCGCGATCGGGGTGGCGCCCATGCCGATCAGGAAGGCAAGGGCGGCCAGCAGTGTGACGAGGCCCTTGCGGCCGAGTACGAAGGCCGAGATTCTCTCCATGGAATCAGTCGAGCAGCGCCGCCGGTGCCCGCTCTGTGGGCGTTCTTAGGAAAGCATGTGAGTGCGGTTTCACAGAGATCTTTATGGGCTTTCACAGAACGGACGGGAAAGACTGGCCTCGTGAGCCGAATCCTGGTCGTCGACGACGAACCGTACCTGGCCGACCTGGTCTCCACCGCCCTGCGTTACGAGGGTTTCGAGACCCGGATCGCCGGCAGCGGGGCGTCCGCGGTGGCGCTGGCCCAGAGCTTCGACCCCGACCTGATCGTGCTGGACGTGCTGCTGCCCGACATCCTCGGCACCGAGGTCTGCCACCGGATCAGGACCGCCGGTTCTCAGGTGCCCGTCGTCTTCCTCACCGCGCGTGACGCCACCGAGGACAAGATCACCGGGCTGACCGTCGGCGGCGACGACTACGTCACCAAGCCGTTCAGCCTGGAGGAGCTGATCCTGCGCATCCACGCCGTGCTGCGCAGGACCAGCGGGGCCGCGCAGATCCCGGCCCGGGTCGGGTTCGCCGACCTGGTCGTGGACGACGACACCTACGAGGTGTGGCGGGCCGGTCAGCGCATCGACCTGACGCCGACCGAGTTCAAGCTGCTGCGCTTCCTGGTCGCCAACGCGGGCAAGGTCATGTCCAAGCGCCAGATCCTCGACCACGTCTGGGACTACGACTTCGGCGGCAACGACGGCGTCGTCCAGACGTACATCAGCTATCTGCGCCGCAAGGTCGACGCCTTCGAGCCGCCGCTGATCCACACCATGCCCAGGATCGGGTACGTGCTGCGCCTGCCCAGGGAGGACCGATGACCCTGCGCACCCGGCTGGTGCTCACCACGGTCGGGCTGGTCACGCTGGCGCTGGGCCTCGTGGCCGGAGCGACCTTCGGCGCGCTGCAGGACTGGCGCGGCTCCGACGGCAGCAGGCTGCTGGCCATGAACACGCCCGAGGCGCTCGTGGCCGCCTCCGACGAGCTGACCTCGCGGGTGGCGTGGGTCCTGGCCGGCACCTCGGCGGCGGCGCTGGTCCTGCTGACGTTCCTGGCCGCCCACCTGATCCGCAAGGGGCTGCGCCCGCTGGACCGCATGGTCGAGGCCGCCGCCGACATCGGCGCCGGCAACCTGGAGCGCCGCATCGAGGCCGCCCGCCCGGTTGGCGAGGTGGGCCGCCTGGCCCACGCGCTCAACGCCATGCTCGGCCAGCTGGAGGGGGCGTTCCGTCAGAGAGAGTCCTCGGAGGAACGGCTGCGCAGGTTCGTCGCCGACGCCTCCCACGAACTGCGCACCCCGATCGCCACCATCCGCGGCTACGCCGAGCTGTTCCGCCGCGGCGCCGACGGCCGTCCCGAGGACCTGGCACGGGCCATGCACCGCATCGAGGCCGAGGCCGGGCGCATGGGCTCGATGGTCGACGAGATGCTGCTCCTGGCCCGCCTCGACCAGGGCCGTCCCCTGGAACGCACGCCCGTCGACCTGATGGCGCTGGCCGCCGACGCCGTCTCCGACGCCCACGCCATGGACCCGGGACGCGTGATCGGACTGGAGTGCGCCACCCCCGTCACCGTCACCGGCGACCCGCTCAGGCTCCGCCAGGTCATCGGCAACCTGCTCAAGAACGTCCTGGACCACACGCCGCCCGGCACCCCCGCCGTCGTCCGCCTGGGCCGGGAGGGCGGCCACGCGCTCCTGGAGGTCGCCGACGAGGGGCCGGGCCTGAGCGAGGAGCAGACCGAACGGGTGTTCGAGCGCTTCTGGCGCGGCGAGCACCGGCAGGCCGACGGGCGGCGGCTCGGCGGGTCGGGGCTGGGGCTGTCGATCGTGGCCGCCGTCGTGGCGTCCCACGGCGGCGAGGTGCGCGCCGCCTCCACCCCGGGCGCAGGCGCCACGTTCACGGTACGGCTACCGCTCTGACCTGACCGGCACCGGTGCTTCAGCTGGTCGTGTCGGTGCGGCCCATCGCTATGCCGGAGCCGGGGTCGTCGTTCTGCTGGTCCTCTGCTTGCTGGTCCTCGTTCTCGCCCTCGTCCTGTTTCTTCTTGCCGCCCTTGTCGTCGCCGTTCTCCGACGGGTCGACCTCGCCGGGCTTGTCGTCGTCGCCCTTCTGGGTGGCCGAGCGGGTGGGGGTGGGCTTCTTGGTCGGGGTGGGATCGGGCTCCGGGGCTCTGGTGGTGGGCTGGGAGGTGGGCTGGGTGGTGGGGCTCTGCCGTACCGGGGAGTCGGTGGGCGGGGCGGAGGACGGCGGGGGAGTGTCGGACGGCGAGGGATTCTCCGTGGGCGTGCTCTTGACCACGGGCGTCGAGGGCGTCCGGGTGGCCACGTCGCGCTCCGACCACCACGCCACCCCGCCCGTCACCAGGCCCGCCGCCAGCACGAGCCCAGTCAGCCCGGCCACCCGCCACGCCCGCCCGGACCCACGCCCGTGCCGCCCAGTCCCACGCCCGCCACCCCGGCCACCCCCGCCCGGCCCACCCTGCCCACCCGCGCCCTGCCCGCCCGCACGGCCCGCGCCCGGCCCGCCATACCCAGCCGCGACGCCGGCGCCGGCACCCACGCCACCCGCCCCCACCCGGCCCGCCCCCGCGCCAGCGCCCGTCCCCGCACCCGCACCCGTACCACCTGAGCCTGCGTCACCCCAGCCTGCGACTCCCGCGCCACCCGCGCCACCCGCGCCCACGCCCGCGCCATCCACGCCCGCCCTTGCGACTCCCGCGCCCACGCCCGCGCCATCCACGCCCGCGCCCGCGACTCCCGCGCCACCCATCCCGGCGCCCGCGCCACCGCCTGCGCCACCCATGCCTGGGGTTCCGGGCACGGGGATGGGGGCGGTGGGTTCGGGGGCGAGGCCGGTGGTGATGGCGTGCAGGTGACGTTCGGTGTCTTCGCCGGTCAGGCGGTCGACGGGGTTCTTCTCCAGCAGTCCCAGGATGACCGGGCCCAGCGGGCCCGCCTTGGACAGGGGTCCCGGGGGGTCGTGCATGACGGCGCCCAGCGTGGCCAGGGCGTGGCCGCGCTGGAAGGGGGACTGGCCCTCGACGGCCACGTACAGGGTGACGCCCAGCGACCACAGGTCGGCGGCGGGCTGGGCGGTGTTGCCGGCGGCGCGTTCGGGGGCGATGAAGGCGGGGGTACCGACCAGGATGCCGGTCCTGGTGAGGGAGGCGTCGTCCTCGGTGGTGGCGATGCCGAAGTCCGTCAGCACCGCCCTGCCGTCATCGGTGAGCAGCACGTTGTCCGGTTTGACGTCGCGGTGCAGGACTCCGGCCGCATGGGCGGCCCGCAGCGCCTGCATGAGCTGCAGCCCGATCGCCGCCGCCTGGACCGGTGGCAGCGCGCCCTCGTCCCGCACGAGTTCGCCGAGGGTGCGGGAGGGGACGAACTGCATGATGATCCACGGGTGCCCGTGCTCCTCCAGCACGTCGTACACGGTGGCCACGCCCGGATGGGCGACCCGCCCCGCGGCCCGCGCCTCGCGGAAGGTCCGTACGGTGAACACCTCGAGCTCGGGGCCGCTGAGGCCGGGCGGCGGCTGGATCTCCTTGACCGCCACGTCCCGGCCGAGCACCTCGTCATGGGCCTGCCAGACGGTGCCCATGCCACCCTTGCCGATGGTTTTGAGCAGACGGTAGCGGCCGCCGACGATCCCCGCAGATTCGGACATGCGGGGCGTCTACCCGGTAAAGAGCCTTACAAGCGCGGTGACGACGGCGGCCGACGCCAGCACGGCCAGGAACGGCGCGCGCAGCAGCAGCGCGACCACCGCGGCGCCCAGCCCGGCGGTCCTGGCCAGGTCGAAGTCCAGGCGGCCCTGTTCGGTGAACATCTGCACCGCGATCAGCGCGGCCAGCAGCGCCACCGGCACCAGTTCGGAGAAGCGGTGCACGAGCGGGTGGTCCAGCACCTTGCGCGGGGCGGCCAGGCCGGCCAGCTTCAGCGCGTAGCAGCCCGCGCAGACGATCGCGATCGCCCACCAGAGCGTCATCGGACCATCACCACCAGCACGGCCGCCGCGGCCACCAGCACGGGCACGCCCGGAGGCAGGAACGGCGTGGCGGCCAGCGCGATGAGCGCGCCGGTCAGCGCGAGTGTGCGCAGTTCGGAACGTTCCCGCAGCCTCGGCCACAGGATGGCCAGGAACGTGGCGGGGCCGACGACGTCCAGGCCCAGCATGCCCGGGTCGCCCAGGAAGGAGGTGCCGAGCGCGCCGGCGAGCGTGGTGAGGTTCCACATGACGTAGAGCGTGACGAACGTGGTGGTGAACCCGGCCCTGGCGGCCGCCGGGTCCGGCTGGGCGAGGGCTACGGCGGTGCTCTCGTCGATGACGCCGTGCGCGGCCACCGCCCGGCGGGTGCCGCGTACCTGGAGGAGGTCGGCCAGGCGCAGGCCGTACAGGGTGTTGCGGGTGCCGAGCAGCAGGGCTCCGGCGGTGGCCGAGACCAGGTCGCCGCCCGCGCCCACGGCTCCGGTCAGAGCGAACTGCGAGGCTCCCGTGAAGGTCAGCAGGCTCAGCACGCACGCCTGTGCCACGTCCAGTCCCGCGGTGACGGCCGCGGCGCCGAAGGCCACGCCGGACAGCCCCACTGCCAGCCCGACGCCCAAACCGTCCCGGATCGCGGCGGAACGGGTTGTTGTCTGTTCCATGTGGGTAAGGCTAGGAAGCTGGGCCTTCCTCCGTCTTGTACGTTCCTGCGGAGCGCTGGTACGCCGCGGGTGGCACGCCCACGATGCGTTTGAAGTGCCGGTTCAGGTGGGCCTGGTCGGTGAAGCCCACCTCGGCGGCCACCAGGGCCGGCGGGCTGCCCGTCTCCAGGAGTGAGCGGGCCTGCCGTACCCGCAACGAGGTGAGGTAGGCGTGCGGCGGCAGGCCGGTCGCCGCCTTGAACGCCCGCAGCAGCGGGAACGGCCGCGCGCCCACCGTCGCGGCCAGTTCCTCCAGCGTCGGCGGGTCCACCATGCGCCCGCGCAGCACCTCCAGCGCCGCCTCCACCTCGCGCCCGCCCGCGGACGGACCGGTCGACGGAACGCGCGGCCGCGTCGAGTGGCGCGACATGAGCTGGGCGAAGAACGTCCGGATCAGGGTCGAGGCCGTCAGGTCGTCGCCGCGCTCGGCCGCCAGATGCGTGCGCCCCAGCAGCCCCGCCAGCGCCGGATCGCTCACCACCTGTTCGGGAAAGAACGGCCGCGCGTACGGCAGGCCCAGCTCGGCCGCCACCTCCGCCATGGCCTCGGCCGACGGGTAAAGCATCCGGTAGGCCCACCCGTCCGGCGTCCCCGCGTGACCGGTGTGCACCGAGTCGGCGTTGACCAGCACGATCTCGCCCGTGCCCGCCCGGTGGGTGGCGCCGCGGTTCTGGAACTCCTCGACGCCGTCGACTATCAGCCCGATGGCGTACTCGGCGTGGGTGTGCCGGGTGAAGCGGTGGGTGACGTAGCGGGCTTTGAGCAGGTTGACCTCGGGCACCGCCGGGTGCCGCCAGAAGTTCGCCTGCTCCCTCACAACACCCGAAAATACTCCACGAAGGTGTTGAAGTAGTTCACGTGGTCCTCCCAGCGGCTGTCGGGCAGCTCCCAGTACACGGCGTACGGGCGGCCGTCGGCGGCGCGGAAGCCGCGCGTGATGACGTGCACCCTCGTCGTGCCCTTCGCCCGGGTGAACTCCCAGTCGGCGGCGGGGCGGCCCAGGTACGTCAGCCGCCGGATCGCGATCCGCCGGTAGTCGCGGAACTCCTTCCTGCGCAGGATGTCGCCTTCGACGTTCTTCCAGTGCTGGACGGGGTCGCTCCAGACGTCGTCGGTCCATTCGACGATGAGCTGGCCGCCGGGTCCCGGCCCGGTCCAGGAGATGCTGTCGCGGTCCGGGGTCTTGCTGCCCTTCCAGCCCTTGGGCACGGCCAGGGAGAAGGCGCCGGTCCTGCTGGTGACCGTGCGCCAGCCGTCGGGGAGCTTCGGTGACGGCTTGGCGGTCGTCGTGGGGGTGGCCGTGGCGCTGGGGCTGGCGGTGGGCGGGGTGGGGGTGGGTTTGGGCGCGGCGGTGCCGGCCAGCCGGCCCGACAGCAGGAAACCGGCCGTGGCCAGGCCGCCCACGGCGACGAGCGCGGTGGAGGCGGCGATCCAGCGCGGGCGGCGGGAGGGCTTGGCGCGCCTGGTCCGCGACTCGCCGGTGGGGCGGACGCCGTTGTGGAGGGTCGGCTGGTGGGGTGGCGGGGCCGTACCGGATGCCGTGTTGAGCAATTCGGCGGCCTGGGCGGCGGGGATGCGGGCGGCCGGATCGCGGCGCAACAGGCCCTCGATGACCGGCGCGATCGCGCCCGCGCGCGCCGACGGGGCGGGCGGGTCGCGCAGGACGGCGGCCACGGTGGACGCCCACGAGTCGCCGCGGAAGGGCGGCCGGCCCTCGACCGCGGTGTACAGGGTCGCGCCCAGCGCCCACAGGTCGGACTCCGGCCCGGCGGGCAGGCCGTTGAGGCGCTCGGGCGGCATGTACGCGGGCGTGCCGACCAGGTGGCCCGTCGCGGTCAGACCCTGCTCGGCCTCCAGCGTGGCGATGCCGAAGTCGGTCAGCACCACGCGGCCGTCGTCGGCCAGCAGCACGTTCTCCGGCTTCACGTCGCGGTGCAGCACGCCCGCGGCGTGCGCGGTGCGCAGCGCGTCCAGCAGCGCCGCGCCGATCGCCGCCACCCGGCCGGGCGGCAGCGGGCCGTCGTCGCCGACCACTCTGGCCAGCGAGCGCGAGCGCACGAGGTTCATGACGATCCAGGGGCGGCCGTCCTCCTCGACCACGTCGTATACCACGACCACCGACGGGTGCTCCAGCCGCCCGGCGGCCCTCGCCTCCCGGATCGTGCGCCGGTTGAGCTCGGCCCGCTTGGCCTCGCCGACGCCGGAGTAGCGGACCTCCTTGACGGCCACGGGACGGTCGAGCAGCTCGTCATGGGCGCGCCAGACCACGCCCATGCCGCCCTCGCCGATCGGCTCGATGAGGCGATAGCGGTTGCTGACCAGCCGTTCCACGCCGTGCAGCCTACTTGGCTGGTTTGAAGGTGGCGGCGAAGGTGTCGAAGAAGTGCAGGTCCTTCTTCCACCGGCTGGCCAGGTTGTGCCAGTAGATGGAGTAGCCCATCCCGCCTTCGGTGACGAAGCCCCGGTTGCGGACCCGGGTCTCACCGGTGTTGGTGTTCCAGGTGAACTCCCAGTCGGCCGCCGCCACCATGTAGTCGACCTTCTTGATGTGGATCTTCTTGTAGCCGCCGAAGTTGTTCTTGGCCGACTTCTCCTGCCGCTTCCAGTCGCCGACCGGGTCGTCCCCGGCCTTGTCGATCTGGTCGATCGCCACGAAGGCGTTGGGGCCGGCGCCGGGACCGCGGTAGAAGACCTGGCTGCCCTCGCGCTTGAACTCCTCCCAGCCCTTGGGCAGGGCCAGGGAGAAGCCCGACTTGTCCTTGTGCATCTTCCAGCCGTCGGGCAGCACGCCCTCAGCCTTGGACTCCTCCGGGGTGGGGGAGGGGTCGGCCTGCTCCGTTGGGCTCTTTTCCGGGCTAGAGGTCACCGCGGTGGTCTGCTGGGCGGGCCCCGGGCCCTCCTTTTCGTTTCCCCTGTCCGCCGCCGAGTTCAGGCCGAGGTAGCCGCCGATCCCGGCGACCACGATCACGGCGGCGCCGACGGCGATGAGCGGGCCGTAGCGGCGGCGGCCGCCCTCGCCGGAGGGATGGGTCAGCTCTGCGGACGGGGGCTGCGGGATCAGGTCCCAGGAGTCCGGGTCGTCGGCGTCGGCGGGCGCCTCGGCGGCCAGCGCCGCCCGCTGCCTGGCCGCTTCCCGCTCGCGCTCCCTGGCGGCCTCGCGCTCCCTCGCCCTCTCCCGCTCACGGGCCCGCTCGCGCTCGGCGGCCTTCTCGCGCTCGCGTTCCGCCGCCTTCTCCCGCTCGCGGGCCCGCGCCCGTTCGCGCTCCAGCTCCCGCTTGCGGATCTGCTCACGTTCGCGTTCGGCGGCGGCGCGCTCGCGCTCGGCCGTGCGCGCCTGCTCCACGGCCGCGCTCTCCAGCGCGGAGGTGTCGATCCGCGTCCCGGTTTCCGGTACGGCTGCCGCCACGGGCTTGAGGTTGGGGTCGGTGGGCATGTCGTCCACGGCCACCACGGCCTCGGAGTGCGACTGCATGACGATCCGGCGCAGCATGCGCGCCGTCTCCTCGTACGTCAGCCGCTGCACCGGCTCCTTGACCAGCAGACCGTCGATGATGGGCTTGAGCGGTCCGGCCTTGTGCGAGGGGTCGGGCTCGTCGGTCAGCACCGCGTGCATGGTCGCCAGTGCCATGCCGCGCTCGTGCGGCGACTTGCCCTCCACCGCCGTGTAGAGCGTGGCGCCCAGCGACCACAGGTCCGACTCCCGCCGCGCGGGCAGGCCCTTGAGCCGCTCCGGCGCGATGAACGCGGGCGTGCCGGCCAGGCCGGTCATGGTCAGCTGCGTCTCGGTCTCCAGCGTGGCGATGCCGAAGTCGGTCAGCACCACGCGGCCGTCGTCGGCCAGCAGCACGTTCTCGGGCTTGACGTCGCGATGCAGGACGCCCGCCTCGTGCGCCCGGTGCAGCGCGTCGAGGACGGCCACCCCGATCTCGGCCACGCGTGCGGGCTGCAGCGGCCCGTCCTGCTTGATGACCGCGCCGAGGGAGCGCGAGGGCACGAGCTGCATGACGATCCAGGGCCGGTCGTCCTCCTCGATCACGTCGTGCACGACGATCACGTTGGGGTGCTCGAACCTGGCCGCCGCCCTGGCCTCGCGCATGGTACGCCGGTTGAGCAACTGGACCTCGTCGCCCAGGGCGGCCGCGTAACGGACCTCCTTGACCGCGACGGTGCGATCGAGCAGCTCGTCATGGGCCCGCCAGACGATCCCCATGCCGCCCCTGCCGATGGGCTCCTGCAGTTGGTAGCGGCCGGCGATGCGGCGACCACGCTGCGTACGATCCGACGTCAACGGCCTCAAACCCTCCTCTAGGCCAAGAAATACTCCCATAGCGGGGGATCAACGGCGACTCACGTAAGAGTCAGACCGTTCTGCGGCTAGCAAGCTATGGCAGGTAGACGCCGGATGTAATCCTTTCGACATCATTTGTCGTCACACGTTCACCGGACCGGCGGTCTACGGCGTGGCGGAGGGCCCCGCGCGGTGGGCGCGCCGCCGCGCGGCGGTGATCTTCCAGCCGATCACGATCCCGGCAGCGAGCAGCGGCAGCAGGAAGAACGCCACCCGCTGGTCGGCGTCGGCGAACGGCATGAGCAGCACCACCAGCGCCAGGAACGCCAGCGTCGCCCAGTTCGAGTACGGCGTGCCCGGCATCCTGAACGGTGAGACGTGCCCGCGCCTGCGCAGCCGGAGCTGGCAGTAGACCAGCGTCCCCCACGTCGTGATCACGCCCAGGGAGGCCACCGCGGTGGCGATGTTGAACGCGCGCTCGGGCACGAAGTAGAACAACGCCACCCCGCCCAGGAAGACGGCGGCCGTCAGCAGGATGCCGCCGATGGGCACGTGCCGCCCGCTGAGCCGCGCCGCGAAGGCGGGCGCCTCGCCTTTCGTCGCCATCGAGCGCAGGATGCGGCCCGTGGAGTAGAGGCCGGAGTTGCACGACGACATCGCGGCGGTGATCACGATCAGGTTCATGGCGTCGGCCGCCCACGGCACGCCGAGGCTGGCGAAGAACGTGACGAACGGCGAGTTGTCGGCGCTGTAGGCGGTCCACGGCAGCACCATCGCCAGCAGGATGATCGAGCCGACGTAGAAGACGGCGATGCGCCAGATGACGCCGTTGATGGCCTTGGGCATGACCTGGCGGGGGTTGGCGGTCTCACCGGCGGTGATGCCGACCAGCTCGATGGAGGCGTAGGCGAAGACCACGGCCTGCAGGCTCATCAGCACGACGCCGAAGCCGTTGGGGAAGAAGCCGCCGTGCGCGACCAGGTTGGCCGGGGTGGCCGCGCCCACGGAGAACAGCACCGCGCAGAGCCCGACCACGAGGAAGGTGATGATCGCCAGCACCTTCAGCAGCGCGAACCAGAACTCCAGCTCGCCGAAGAGCCGCACCGACAGCAGGTTGACCACCAGCACCAGCCCCAGCGCCAGCAGAGCGGTGGCCCAGGTGGGGAAGTGGGGCGCCCAGCGGTGGACGTAGGTGGCGATCGCGGTCAGCTCGGCGATGCCGGTGAAGGCCCAGTTGATCCAGTACATCCAGCCGCTGGCGAAGGCGGCCCACGGGCCGACGAACTCGTCGGCGTAGTCCACGAACGAGCCGGAGGTGGGCCGGTAGAGCACCAGCTCGCCCAGCGCCCGCATGACGAAGAAGGCCGCCAGCCCCGCGGCGGCGTAGGACAGCACCAGCGCCGGCCCGGCCGCGGCCAGCCTGCCGCCAGCGCCCAGGAACAGGCCGACCCCGATCGCGCCGCCGATCGCGATCATCTGGACGTGCCGGTTGCCCAGCGCGTGGGTGTAGCCTTCGTCCGTCTGCACTGTGTGAGCCTTTCGTCGCTTTCCGTAATGGCGACGATATCCACGCAGGTATCCGCGACGGGGGGGACGCGCCGGTCGTACGGCTCTCGCGGGCGGCACCGAATTGTCGGCGCGGACCACTAGAGTCGGAGCGCACACCACGTCCGTCCGGGAGGCGCCGCTCCATGTCGTCCAGCGACTCGTTCGTCCATCTGCACGTGCACACCGAATACTCCATGCTGGACGGGGCCGCGCGCCTCAAGCAGATGTTCAAACAGGTCGGCGAGCTGGGCATGCCCGCGATCGCCATCACCGACCACGGCAACATGCACGGCGCCTACGACTTCTACCGGCAGGCCACCGGGGCCGGGGTGAAGCCGATCATCGGCATCGAGGCCTACGTCGCCCCCGAGATGCGGCAGAACAAGAAGCCCGTGCTGTGGGGCGAGCCGCACCAGAAGAAGGACGACGTCTCCGCGGGCGGCTACTACACCCACATGACGATCTGGGCGCGCAACAAGACCGGCCTGCACAACCTGATGCGGCTGTCCTCGCGCGCCTACACCGAGGGCTTCCACCGCAAGTGGGCCCGCATGGACGCCGAGATCCTGGCCGAGCACTCCGAGGGCCTCATGGCCACGACCGGCTGCCCGTCCGGCGAGGTGCAGACCAGGCTCAGGCTGGGGCAATACGACGAGGCCGTGCGGGCGGCGGCGAAATACCAGGAGCTCTTCGGCAAGGAGCACTACTTCCTGGAGATCATGGACCACGGCCTGGAGATCGAGCGCCGCGTCCGCGACGGCCTGGCCAGGATCAGCAAAGAGCTGAACATCCCGCCGCTGGTGACCAACGACTCCCACTACACCTACGAGTCCGACGCCGCCTCCCACGACGCCCTGCTGTGCATCCAGACCGGCAAGCAGCTGTCCGACCCCGACCGCTTCCGCTTCGACGGCTCCGGCTACTACATCAAGTCCGCCGACGAGATGCGCGCGGTCGACTCCTCCGACCTGTGGGCCGAGGGCTGCCGCAACACGCTGCTGGTGGCCGAGAAGGTCGACGCGACCGGGTTCTTCGAGCACAAGAACCTCATGCCGAGCTTCCCGGTGCCCGACGGCATGACGGAGGAGGAGTTCTTCCGCCAGACGGTCTGGGAGGGCATGCGCCGCCGCTACCCGGAGGGCTGGGACGACGAGCGCACCGAGCGGGCCGAGTACGAGATGGGCATCATCCTCCAGATGGGCTTCCCGTCCTACTTCCTCGTGGTCGCCGACTTCATCATGTGGGCCAAGGACAACGGCATCTCGGTCGGCCCCGGGCGAGGCTCGGCCGCCGGGTCGCTGGTGGCGTACGCGATGGGCATCACCGACCTCGACCCCATCCCGCACGCGCTGCTGTTCGAGCGGTTCCTCAACCCCGAGCGCGTCTCCATGCCCGACGTCGACATCGACTTCGACGAGCGCAGGCGCGCCGACGTGATCCGCTACGTGACCGAGAAGTGGGGCGCCGACAAGGTCGCCATGATCGCCACCTTCGGCACCATCAAGGCGAAGGCCGCCATCAAGGACGCCGGCCGCGTCCTGGGCTTCCCCTACGCGCTCGGCGACCGGGTCTCCAAGGCCTTCCCGCCCGCCGTCATGGGCAAGGACATCCCGCTGTCCGGCATCTTCGACAAGGACCACCCGCGCTACAGCGAGGCGGGCGAGCTGCGCAGGCTCTACGAGGAAGACGTCGACGTCAAGGCGACGATGGACCTCGGCAAGGGCCTGGAGGGGCTGATCCGGCAGACCGGCGTGCACGCCGCCGGCGTCATCATGTCCGCCGAGGTGCTGACCGACCACATCCCGATCATGCGCCGCGACTCCGACGGCGTGATCATCACGCAGTTCGACTACCCGACCTGCGAGACGCTCGGCCTGCTGAAGATGGACTTCCTCGGCCTGCGCAACCTCACCATCATGGACGACTGCCTCAAGGCCATCGAGGCGACCACCGGTGAGACGATCAACCTGCTGGAGCTCCCGCTCGACGATCGCAAGACGTACGAGCTGCTGAGCCGCGGCGACACCCTGGGCGTCTTCCAGCTCGACGGCGGCGGCATGCGCTCGCTGCTGCGGCTGATGAAGCCCGACAACTTCGAGGACATCTCCGCCGCCCTCGCGCTCTACCGCCCCGGCCCGATGGGCGCCAACTCCCACACCAACTACGCGCTGCGCAAGAACGGCCAGCAGGACATCACCCCGATCCACGAGGCGCTCGAAGAGCCGCTGAAGGACATCCTCGACACGACCTACGGCCTGATCATCTATCAGGAGCAGGTCATGGCCATCGCGCAGAAGGTCGCCGGCTACTCCCTCGGCGGCGCCGACCTGCTGCGCCGCGCGATGGGCAAGAAGAAGAAGTCGGAGCTGGACAAGCAGTACGAGTTCTTCGAGAAGGGCATGAAGGACGGAGGCTACCCGGCCGCCGCCATCAAGGCCCTGTGGGACATCCTGCTGCCGTTCTCCGACTACGCCTTCAACAAGGCCCACACCGCCGGATACGGCCTCGTCTCCTATTGGACCGGCTACCTCAAGGCCAACTACCCGGCCGCGTACATGGCCGCCCTGCTCACCTCGGTCAAGGACGACAAGGACAAGTCGGCGCTCTACCTCAACGAGTGCCGCCGCATGGGCATCAAGGTCTTCCCGCCGGACGTCAACGACTCCGACTTCGACTTCACCCCGCGCGGCACCGACATCCGCTTCGGCCTGTCGGCGATCCGCAACGTCGGCGGCAACGTCGTCGACGGCATCATCGGCGCGCGCAAGGAGAAGGGGCGCTTCGCCGACTTCAAGGAGTTCCTGCGCAAAGTCCCGGCGATCGTGTGCAACAAGCGGGTCATCGAGTCGCTGATCAAGGCGGGCTCCTTCGACTCGCTCGGCCACGTCCGCAAGGGCCTGGTCATGGTGCACGAGCAGGCCGTCGACGCGATCATCGACATCAAGAAAAACGAGGCCATCGGCCAGGACTCCCTGTTCGGCGCCATCGAGGGCGGCGAGGACCAGACCTTCGACGTGCAGATCCCGGTGGGGGAGTGGGACAAGAACACCCTGCTGCAGTTCGAGCGGGAGATGCTGGGCCTCTACGTCTCCGACCACCCGCTGTTCGGTGTCGAGCACATCCTGGCCTCCGGCGCCGACTGCTCGATCGCGGCCCTGCAGGACGAGAGCCGCGCCGACGGCATGGTCGTCACCGTCGGCGGCATCCTGTCGGGCGTGCAGCGCAAGGTCACCAAGAAGGGTGACACCTGGGTCCTCACCCAGCTGGAGGACCTCGAAGGCGCCATCGAGGTCATGATCTTCCCGTCGGCCTACCAGCTGTGCTCGACGATCCTGGCCGAGGACGCGATCGTCTTCGTCAAGGGCCGCATCGACAAGCGCGAGGACGTCGCGAAGATCATCGCGATGGAGGTGACCGCGCCCGACCTGACCCAGGAGGCGGGCGGGCCGCTGACGGTCAGCCTGCCGCTCGGCCGCTGCACGCCGCCGGTCGTCACCCGGCTGAAGGAGATCCTGACCACCCACCCCGGCACCTCCGAGGTGCACCTGCAGGTGCACAACGGGCCGAAGACGACGGTCATGCGGGTCGAGGACCGGTTGCGGGTCACGCCGTCGCCGGCGCTGATGGGCGATCTCAAGCAGTTGCTCGGCCCGACGTGCCTCGGAGGTTAAGAAACCTTCCTAACTAACTTGACACGCGCGTTGCCGCTTGCCACGATCGCCGGTAAGTGGCTCGGCGCGGCCCCGTGACGGGGTGACGCGCTCGGCGTGGAAACCACCCGCTGTCCCGGCTGCTCAACGGATCATGCCCAGATCTCGCCCCCAGGAGATTCGCCATGTCCAGAGCACGCTGGTCTCTGCTCTCCGTCCTCGTCCTGATGGCCGGGTTGTTAACCCCGGCCACCGCCACCGCAACCGCTGTCGTCGAGACCCTGCTGTCGCAGGGCAAGCCCGCCTCGTCCTCCTCCAAGGAGGGCAGCTCCTACAGTTCGGGCAAGGCCTTCGACGGCAACCTCACCTCCACCCGCTGGGCCTCCCTGGAAGGCCGTGACCCCGAATGGGTCAGGGTCGACCTGGGCAGCGTCCAGCAGATCTCGCGGGTCAAACTGTTCTGGGAGGCCGCCTACGGCAAGGCGTACCAGATCCAGGTCTCGCCCGACGCCTCCACCTGGAGCACCGTCTACTCCACCACCTCGGGTGACGGCGGCCTCGACGACCTGACCCTCACCGCCTCCGGCCGTTATGTCCGCATGTACGGCACCGCCCGCGGCACCACCTACGGCTACTCGCTGTGGGAGATGCAGGTGTACGGCGGCACCCCCGACCCCGGCGGCACCTCCTTCACCGTCGCCGCCGCCGGCGACATCGCCGAGCAGTGCACCTCCGGCTCCTCCTGCATCCACCCCAAGACCGCCGCCCTGGTCGAGTCCATGAACCCCGAGTTCGTGCTCACCATGGGCGACAACCAGTACGACGACGCGCTGCTGTCGGACTTCCGGAACTACTACGACAAGACGTGGGGCAGGTTCAAGTCCAAGACCCGCCCCTCGCCGGGCAACCACGAGACCTATGACCCGGCGGGCCCGCTGGCCGGCTACAAGTCGTACTTCGGGTCCATCGCCTACCCGCAGGGCAAGCCGTACTACAGCTACGACCGCGGCGAATGGCACTTCATCGCCCTCGACTCCAACTCCTTCGACAACCAGGCCCAGCTCGACTGGCTCAGCGCGGACCTGGCCGCCAACACCAAGCGGTGTGTCGCCGCCTACTGGCACCACCCGCTGTTCAGCTCCGGTGAGCACGGCAACGACCCGGTCAGCCGGCCCGTCTGGCAGCGCCTGTACGCCGCCCGCGCCGACCTCGTCCTCAACGGGCACGACCACCACTACGAGCGATTCGGGCCCCAGAGCCCGACCGCCCAGGCCGACCCCAACGGCATCGTCGAGATCCTCGGCGGGATGGGCGGGGCCTCGCCGTACAACATCGAGAACGTCCAGCCGAACAGCCAGAAGCGCATCACCAACACCTTCGGCGTCCTGAAGCTGAACTTCACCGACACCACCTTCGCCTGGCAACTGATCGGCGTCGACGGTTCGGTCAAGGACACCAGCCCGACCTACACCTGCCACTAGATGTACGTATCGATCCGCGGCACCATGCTCACCCGCGCCGTGCCCGCCAACGTGGTGGCGCTCGGCGCGGTGAGCCTGGTGACCGACATCTCCTCAGAAATGATCACAGCGGTGCTTCCGCTGTACCTCGTCGGCACGCTCGGGCTCAGCCTCGTGCAGTTCGGCGTCCTCGACGGCCTCTACTTCGGCATCACCGCCGCCGTACGCCTCGCCGGCGGCCACGCCGCCGACCGCTGGCGCCGCCGCAAGCTGGTGGCCGGCCTCGGCTACGCCCTGTCCGCCGCCGCCAAGGTCGGCCTGCTCGCGGCCGGCGCCTCCGTGGCGGCGCTGGGCGCGGCCATCGCCGCCGACCGCACCGGCAAAGGCCTGCGCACCGCGCCCCGGGACGCGCTGATCACGTTGAGCGCGCCGCCGGAGGGGCTCGGCTCGGCGTTCGGCGTCCACCGCGCGATGGACACCGCCGGCGCCTTCCTCGGCCCGCTGGCCGCCTTCGGTGTACTGGCGGCGACCGGCGGCGCGCACGACGCCGTGTTCGTGACCAGCTTCTGCGTCGCGATGCTCGGCGTCGTCCTGCTCGCCGCCCTGGTCCGCGACCGCCGCGGCCCCCTGGCCCCCCGCCCGTCCCTGCGCGCGGCGGTCCTGCGCGACCGCGCGTTCCTCCGGGTCTGCGCGGCCGCGTGCCTGCTCGGACTGGTGACGGTCAGCGACGCGTTCGTCTACCTCATGCTGCAACGTCGCCTGGGCTTCGCCCCGGAACTGTTCCCGTTGCTGCCGTTGGGGACGGCCGCGGTCTATTTGGTGCTGGCCGTCCCCTTCGGCCGCCTTGCCGACCGGTACGGCAGGGCCTACGTGTTCCTGGGCGGGCATCTGGCTTTGCTGGGGGCGTACCTGGTGCTGATGGGGCCGGGCTGGCTCGTACCGGTGCTCGTGTTGCACGGCGCGTTCTACGCGGCAACGGACGGCGTCCTGATGGCCCTGGCCGCCCCCATGCTCCCCGAAACCCTCCGAACCAGCGGCCTGGCGGTACTACAAACCGGACAGGCGGCAGCCCGCATGGTCTCATCGATCGGCTTCGGAGTGCTGTGGACCGGATTGGGCGCAGGCCAGGGGCTCCTGGTGATGGCCGCCGGACTCGTCCTATCGATCATCATTGCTTGGAGAGTCCTATGACCCCCACCCCAACCCCAACCTCCACCCCAACCCCAACCTCCACCCCAACCCCCACCCCCACCTCCACCCCCACCTCCACCCCCACCTCCACCCCCACCTCCACCCCCACCTCCACCCCCACCTCCACCCCCACCCCCACCCCCACCCCCACCCCAACCGCCCCTCCCGCCTCGCCCCCTCCCATCTCCGCCCCTCCCGCCTCAGCCCCTCCCACGTCCTCCGCCTCCGCCTCCGCCCCTACCGCCCCTCTCACCTCTCCCGCCTCCGCCCCTTCCACCTCTCCCGCCTCGGCGTCTCCGGCCTCTGCCCCTTCCACCTCTCCCGCCTCCACCTCTCCCGCATCCGCCTCTCCTGCCTCCGTCCCTTCCCCCTCTCCCGCCTCGACCCTTCCCACCCCCGCTTCTCCCAGCTCCACCCCTGCTGCCTCTGCCGTTCCCGCCTCTGCCGCTCCCGCTTCCGATCCTCCCGAGCTCACCTCTTCGGCCTCCGCGACGGACGCCCACGTCACCCCCGACCGCTCCACCCCTGACCGTGTCCCTCGCGGCCTGCGGGAGGTGGCTACCGACCAGGTGGTAGGGAGGAGTGGGGTCCTGCGGGAGGTGGCTACCGACCAGGTGGTAGGCGGGAGCGGGGTCCGGCGGGTGGGGGCGGTTGTGCTGGCGGTGGTGGTGCTGGCCGGGGTGGCTGTTGGGTATGCGAGTTGGGCGGCGGCGAAGAAGGAGGGGCCGGCGGCTTCGGCTGTGGATCCGGGGAGGGCGGGGCAACTGGTGGTTCGGAGTTCGGGGCGGGTTGCCTCGGTGCCGATGGGTGATCCCAGGGCGGTGCCGGCCGTCAGCGCGACCAAGTGTGACCGGAACTACACGGCCGCCGGTACGACCATCTGCCTGGTCACCCGCCCTGGTGCGCCGCCCACCACGGACGCGGTCATTCTTGACCGTTCGATGCGTGAGGTCCGCACGGTACGGCTGGCCGGAATCCCCAGCCGGGCCCGGATCTCGGCCAGTGGGCGGATGGCGTCGTGGACGGTGTTCGTAACCGGTGACTCCTACAACAGCGGCGGCTTCTCCACCTGGAGCGGCATCCTGGACACCAAGACCGGCTACGTGATCACCAACATCGAGGAGATCCCGCTACGCATCGACGGCCACCGCTACTACTCCGCCGACGTCAACTACTGGGGCATCACCTTCGCCGCCGACGACTCCCGCTTCTATGCCACGTTGTCCACGAAGGGCAAGACGTACCTGGTGGAGGGGGACTTCACGAACTGGCGCGCACGTACGCTCCGCGAGAACGCCGAATGCCCCTCCCTCTCCCCGGACGGCACCACCCTGGTCTACAAGAAACGCGTCAAACCGGGCCCGTGGCGCCTGTACGCCCTCGACCTCGCCACCGGCCGCGAAACGCCGCTGGCCGAGACCGCCTCCATCGACGACCAGGCCGCGTGGCTGGACGAGCGCACCGTGATGTACGCCAAGGGCAAGGACATCTGGTCCGTCCCCGCCAACGGCACCGGCACCCCCCACCTCCTCACCCCCAACGCCTCCTCCCCCTCCGCCATCCACTAACCATCCCCACCCCTCCGGCCCACCCTGCTCCCCGCTCTCTGGCTCGCCTTCGCGCCCCCTCCGGCCGGGCCGCGCCATCCCGCCCCGTCCTTTGGTTCGGCGGCGTGGTGATGCTGCGCGGGTTGTCGCGGGTGCACGCCAAGCATGGGTGGGGCCGCGCCATCCCGCCCCGTCCTTTGGTTCGGCGGTGTGGTGATGCTGCGCGGGTTGCTGCGGGTGCACGCCAAGCATGGGTGGGGCCGCGCCATCCCGCCCCGCCCTCTAGCCCGGCGGCGTGGTGATGCCGCGCGGGTTGTCGCGGGTGCGCCAAGGCATGGGTGAGGCGGGGCCGCGCGGTGTGGGCTCGCGGGCGTGCTGGCGGGGACGGGGGTGATGGGCGCGCCTGTGTGGCTGAGGGGCGGGCAGGGTGCCGTGCGGGCGGGGTGGAAGGCGGGCGTCGGGGGCGAGGAGTCGGGGGGAGGCGGAAAGCGGCCAGAGGTCGGGGTGCGGGCGAGAGGGCGCGGCGTGCCAGCGGGCGGGGTGCGGGGGCAGGCGGGCTCAGGGGCGAGGGGGCGAGGGGGCGGGGGTGGGTGGGAAGCGGGCCACGGGTCGGGGTGCGGGTGAGAGGGCGCGGCGTGCCAGCGGGTGTGGCGGGGTGGGGGTTGGGGGCGAGGGGTCGGGTGGGTCTTACAGGTGGGCGCGTAAAGCGGTGGTTAACGTAATTTCCGTACGTATACCGATAGCGATACGGATATCCCGTCAAGCTGTCCAGTCTTAGTGTCAAGCCGCCACACCCCCCATCCTCCACGCCGGCCCGCCCATACCGGCGGGCCAGCGTGGACGGACCCCTGAAAGGACTGGCGAGTGAGACGCAGATCCGTCCTCGCGGCAGTCGCCGGGCTGGCCGTGACGGCCGCCATGGTGATCAATCCAGCAGCCGCAGCGGCGCCCCCGGGCGTCAACCCCCAAAAGAGCCTGACCGCCTCAGACCCGAAGAGCCTCGCCGCCACCGCGGCCGATCGGGCCGTTGCCAGCGGGCTGGACGAATTACGCAAGGGACCTGATGAGACGTACTGGCGCCGGGCGGTCACGCCTGGCGCCAGTGGCATGTTCTACGTGTCCTACGAGCGCACCTACAAGGGCCTGCCGGTGGTCGGCGGCGACGCTGTCGTCGTGACCGACTCGCAGGGCCGGGTGCGTGACACCACCGCGGCTTCCGGCGCGGCTCCGGCCGATCTCGCGGTGCAGCCTGTGGTCAGCGCCGAGCGCGCGGCCCGGGTGTCGAAGAGCCGGCTGTCGCGGGTGGACGTCACCGGTACGCCCCGCCTGGTGGTGCTGGCCTGGGGCGAGCGGCCGGCGCTGGCCTGGGAGACCGTGGTGGAGGGCGTCGCCGCCCGTAAGCCGAGCAAGCAGCACGTCTTCGTGGACGCCCGCACCGGCAAGGTCGCCGACCACTACGACGAGGTCAAGGCCGGCACCGGCAACGGCTACTACTACCCGAACGTGACCATCGACACGAGCCAGGCGAGCGGCACGTACCGGATGGTCGACACCACTCGTCCCGGTATCCAGTGCGGCGGTCAGAACGGCCAGCCGTACACCGGACCGGACGACGCCTGGGGCAACGGCCAGGGCACCAACCTGGAGACCGCCTGCGTGGACGCCCTGTACGGCGTGCAGCGCGAGTGGGAGATGCTCCGTGACTGGCTCGGCCGCAACGGCATCGACGGCGCCGGCCGAGGCTTCCCGGCGCGGGTCGGCCTGGCCGACGTCAACGCGTACTGGAACGGCAGTTACACCAACTTCGGCCGTTCCCAGGACAACCAGCGCCAGGTCACCCCGATCGACGTGGTCGGCCACGAGTACGGCCACGCGATCTTCCAGACCACGCCCGGCGGCGCCGGTTCCGGCAACGAGAACGGCGGCATCAACGAGGGCACCGGCGACATCTTCGGCGCTCTGACCGAGCACTACGCCAACCACCCGAACGACCCGCCGGACTACGAGGTGGGTGAAGAGGTGAACCTGGTGGGCGACGGCCCGATCAGGTACATGTTCGACCCGTCGCGCGTCGGCGACCCGAACTGCTGGTCGACCGCGATCCCGAACACCGAGGTGCACGCGGCGGCCGGTCCGCTGAACCACTGGTTCTACCTGCTGGCCGAGGGCAACGCGCCCGGCGGCGGCAAGCCGAACAGCCCGATCTGCTCCGGCGGACCGAGCTCGGTGACCGGCATCGGCATCCAGAAGGCCGGCAAGATCTTCATGGGCGCGCTGGCCCGCAAGACCTCGACCTGGCGTTACGCCGGCGTCCGTTCGGCCTCGCTGGCCGCGGTGGTCGAGCTGTACGGCGCCGCCAGCGTCGAGTGCGCCACGACCAAGGCGGCGTGGAACGCGGTGAGCGTGCCGGTGCAGACCGGTGAGCCGACGTGCCAGCAGGCCGGTCAGGACTTCTCCATCTCCACCAACCCGGCGACGGGGACGGTCCAGCCGGGTCAGACGGCCACGACGACGGTCGGCACCCAGACCACGTCGGGCGCGGCGCAGACGGTCAACCTGACCGCCTCCGGGCTGCCGGCCGGCGCCAACGCCAGCTTCAGCCCGGCGTCGGTGACCAGCGGCAACAACAGCACGCTGACGATCACGACGAGCGCGACGACGCCGCAGGGCGCCCACACCATCACGGTGACGGGCACCGGCCAGACCGCCACGCACACGGCCACCTACCGGCTGACGGTGGGCACCTCGACGGTGGACCCGCCGGACATCAGCCTGACGAACGTCAAGGCGCACCTCTCGCAGTTCCAGACGATCGCCACCAACAACGGCGGCAACCGCAGGTCGACCGGCGCCGGCTACACCGCCTCGGTCTCCTACGTGGAGCAGAAGCTCCAGGCCGCCGGCTTCGAGGTACGCCGCGTGGCGTGTGGTTCGACCTGCACCTCCGGGGCGGGCCCGAACCTGATCGCCGACTGGCCCGGCGGTGACGCCAACCAGGTCATCATGGCCGGCGCGCACCTCGACGGCGTCTCGGCCGGACCGGGCATCAACGACAACGCCTCCGGCTCGTCGGCGCTGCTCGAAGTCGCGCTGACGCTGGCGGCGACGCGGCCGAACATGCTCAAGCACGTCAGGTTCGGCTGGTGGAGCGACGAGGAGCAGGGTCTCAACGGCTCCGAGGGCTACGTGGCCACGCTGAACCAGACCGAGCGCACCAAGATCCAGGTCTACCACAACTACGACATGGTGGGCTCGCCCAACGGCGGCTACTTCATCAACAACATCAACACCACCGCCGCGCAGCACCTCAAGGCGTTCTACGACCGGCTGAACCTGCAGCCTGAGGAGAACACCGAGGGCGCCAACCGCTCCGACGACGCCTCCTTCCGCAACGCGGGCATCGCGACGTCGGGTGTGGCGGCGGGCGCCAGCTACACCAAGACCCAGGCGCAGGCGACCAAGTGGGGCGGCACGGCCGGACAGGCCTATGACCGCTGCTACCACGCGGCGTGCGACACCTCCGCCAACATCAACGACACGGTCCTCGACCGCGCCTCCGACGCGTCGGCGTGGGCCATCTGGAAGCTCGCGGTGGGCACGGACAACCCGAACCCGCGCGACTTCTCGATCGCGGCCAACCCGTCGTCCGGCACCGTTCTGGCCGGCAACGCGGCGACGACCACGATCAACACGCAGACGACGGCCGGCACCGCGCAGACGGTCAACCTGACCGCCTCGGGCCTGCCCGCCGGCGCCAACGCCACCTTCAACCCCGCCTCGGTCACCTCCGGAGCCAGCTCCACGCTGACGATCACCACCAGCGCGTCGACCCCGACGGGCAACCACTCGGTGACGATCACCGGCACCGGTGAGACCGCGACCCGCACCACGGTGTTCACGCTGAACGTGACGGGCGACACGGGCGGCCGCACGTTCCGCAACGACACCGACTACCAGATCCGCGACTTCACCTACGTCCAGAGCCCGATCACCTCCACGGCGACGGGCACGGCGCAGTCGCCGGTGACGGTCACCGCCACCAGCAACCACACCTGCCTGGAGGACCTGGACATCTGGCTGCGTGGCCCCAACGGCACGTGGCGCCAGATCAGGGCCGCCGGCGGCACGTCCTGCTCGGCCTTCGGCACCCGGACCTGGACCGTGCCGGTGACCCAGCAGGCGAGCGGCCAGTGGGTGCTCTACATCGAGGACATCTACGCCCAGGACCAGGGCGTTCTCGACTGGTGGAGCATCAAGGTCTGATGATCACCCGGGTCCCGGCCGCTCGGCGGCCGGGACCCCCTCAGCGGCGAGCGCGGACACGACCTCCGTCCGCGAGCGCACTCCGAGTTTGCGCAGGAGGGTCGCCACGTGAGTCTCGACCGTCCTGCGCGACAGGAACAGCACCTCCGCGATCTCCTTGTTGGTACGGCCCAGCGCCACCAGCCTGGCCACCTCCCGCTCCCGGGGAGACAGGACACCGGCGCTCTTGCGCCGCACGGTCGGGATGGCGACGCCGCACTCGCGCAGCGCGTGCCGGCACCGGGCGGCGTCCCGGGTGGCTCCGAGGGCGGCGAACCGTTCGGCGGCCTCGGCCAGCGCGGTGGCGGCAGCCGTACGGTCGCCCAGGGCGAGGTTGGAACCCGCTTCTGCCTCTCCGGCGCGGGCGGCGGCGTAGGGCTGCGGCAGGGCGGCGTAGGCGGCTCGGGCCAGCGCGAACCTGGCGGCGGCCGCCTCGTGCCGGCCGGCGGCGGCTTCGAGGGTGCCGCGGGCCAGGTCGAGCGCGGCGGCGCTGGAGGGCGCGCGGCGGCCCACGACTCCTTCGGCGAAGCCGGCGGTCAGGTCGGCGGCCTCCTCGGCCATCCCGCCGCGCAGCAGGGCGTTGACGGCGGGGACCAGAAGCTGGTCGCCCCAGACCCACAGGCCCTTGCCGCGCAGCCGTTCCACCGCGCGCACCGCCTCCACCACGGCCGGGGCCTCCTCGCCGCGGGCCAGGTGCAGCTCGATGAGGCCGCCGCTGGCGGCCAGCGCGAGCGGCAGGTAGCCGGCGTGCGGTTCGTCGAGGCCGGCGGCGTGCAGGTGGGCGGCGGCCTCGGACCACTCGCCCGAGGCGAGCGCGAGGCGGCCGATGACGAAGTGCGCGTCGAGGGTCGCGACCGGGGTCTCCTCGAACTGCTCGATCGCGGTCGCCGCCCTGGCGGCCAGGCCCTCCCAGCGTCCGGTCAGCCAGGCCAGGCGCAGGTCCACCCCTTCGGCCAGGTTGGCGTGGAAGAAGGCGCCGGTGTCCTGGGCGAGCGTGCGGCCGCGGCGGCCGAGGTCGTCGGCCTCGCCGTACAGGCCGAGGGTGGCGGCCAGGTCGTAGAGGTTGCAGTAGGCGCGGGCGACCTGCCTGCGCACGGCGGCGGAGGGGTCGGAGGCCGGCAGGCGGGCGATGAGCTTACTCGCATCGGGGGTGCCCATCGCCATCGCCAGCGCCGCCCTGTTGCCCAGCACCGCCGAGCTCACCTCGGGGTCGTCGGCGGTCGCGACCAGTTCCTCGGCGCGGGCCATCCACTTCTCGTGCACGGCCAGGGGTTCGGTGCCCCACCAGGGCATGGCCAGCCCGGCCAGGCCCCTGGCCGCCAGCGCGGGGCGGTCGTCCAGTTCCTCCACGGCGGTCAGGATCGCCGGCGGGCCGGTGACCATGTCGCCCATCTGGGCGAACAGGATGAGGCCGAGGGCCAGCCTGGCCTGGCCGCGCAGGTCGCGGGAGAGCGTGTTGTCCGTGAGCACCTGCTTGAGCAGCCGGGTCACGCGGGGCACCGACAGCCCGGCCACGGCCAGGCGGCCCATGGTCAGGACCAGCGCGACGCGTTCGGAGCCGGGCAGTCCCGGGTCGGCGACCATCTCCTCGAGGAGCTGGATCGCCAGCGCCACGTCGCCGAGGGCGGCGGCCCGCTCGGCGGCGGCGGTGCCGTAGCGCAGCCAGGCGAGGGTGTCGCCGGACCTGCGGGCGTGGAAGGTGAGCTGGACCAGCGACGGCGGGTCCTCGCCGGACAGGGCCCGCACCGCGCGCTCGTGGGCCATCCTGCGGTCGGGGCCGGGGATGGTGTCGTAGACGGCCTCCTGGGCGAGGGCGTGGCGGAAGCCGTACCGGTTGCCGGGGTATTCGTGCAGGACGCCGAGGGCGAGCGCTTCGAGGAGGCCGCCGCCGTCGCCGGCGACGGCGGCGAGCTGCGGCTCGCCGGAGGGCAGACGGAGTACGGCGGCCGCCCGGACGGTGCCCAGCGCGGCGGGGGAGAGCCTGGCCAGCTGCTCGGTCATGGACTCGCGCAGCAGCAACGGCACTCCGGCGTGTTCCAGGGCTTCGGGGCTGCGGTCGTCGCCCAGCGAGCGCACGACCTCCTCGACCAGGAACGGGATGCCGGAGGTGCGTTCGTGCAGGCGGGTGGCGAAGGCGGAGGGCAGGTCGTCGCGGCCGAGCAGGCCGGCGGCCAGCGTGCCGACGTCGCGCGCGTCGAGCGGGCCGAGCGGGATGACGACGGTGGTGGCCTCGGGGGCGTGGCGGTAGGCGGAGCCGAGCGGCAGCCCGGCGGCGGGCAGGTCGCGCCTGCGGTAGGTCATGACCAGCGACAGCCCGTCCGGCGGCCGGCGGCGCAGGAACCGCAGCAGGTCCTGGGTGCCGTCGTCGGCCCAGTGCAGGTCCTCGATGACCAGGACGGTCGGCCCGGCGGCGTCCAGCAGGCCGTGCACGGCGCGGAAGAGACGGTGGCGCTCGGCGTCGGGGTCGGACAGCGGCGCCGGCGCCACGGGTAACACGTCGCTCAGCTCGGGCAGATGGCCGTGCAGCGCGCCGGTGACGGGATTGAGCTTCTCCGGGTACGGCAGGCGGCCCAGCAGGTCGCGTAGCGCCTCGAAGACCGGTCCATAGGGAAACGGCTCGCGCAGCTGATGGCAGTGCCCGAGCAGCAGGCTGCGCCCGGACGCGCGGGCGTGGACGGCCGCCGCGTGCACCAGCGTGGTCTTGCCGATGCCCGGCTCACCCTCTACCAACGCAACGGACGGGGGAGCCGTCATCGCCTCGCGCAGCGACTGTAGTGCGGCGTCCCGCCCGATTAAACCTGGCCAATCGCGCATGAATGACTCCGAACGGCTAGGTGAATCCTCCCGGACGTTATCCACCGCAGACACGTGGTTCAATCCCGGAACATAACTCCCGGGTTGCGATGCGGTGTCAAGCGCCCCCTTCAGCGGTGGCGGCGCTTCCAGCGCACCTTGTGCGGCTTGCGGTGGTTGCCGCCGCGGTTCCAGCGCACCCGCTGGTGGCGGGCCTTGCGGTCGCGGCCGGCCTTGCGCTCGGCCGCTTGGGCCTCCTTCAGGCCGGGAGTGAATCCGCCGCCAAAGCGGGACATGTCAGGATAGACGAAGCCGTGGCGCCGGACGTCTTGGAGCGCCGACTCCATCGACCGCACCCAGATCGGGCCCGGCAGCGAGGCGCCCTGGACCGAACCGTAGTACTCGTCGCCGATCTGGACCCCGCGCAGCGGATAGCGGTAGGAGCCCCGGATGTCGCCGACGCTGACCGCCGCCGCCAGGTCCGGCGTGTAGCCGGCGAACCACGCCGAGGTGTAGCCGTTGTTGGTGCCGGTCTTGCCGGCGGCGGGGCGGCCGATGCTCTGGCCCTTCATCGTGCCCTTGCTGAACACCCCGCTGAGCACGTGGTTGACCGCGTCGGCCACCCGCCGGTCGAGCGCCTGCTCGCAGGAGGGCGGCACCGAGGTCCTGCCGGTGTCGCCGCCCGCGCCGCCGGAGATCTCCAGGATGGCCTGCGGCTTGCAGTAACGGCCCCTGGCGCCGAAGGCGGCGAACGAGGCGGCCACCGTCACCGGGTCCATCTCGTTGACGCCGAGCGTGAACGTCGGCACCTCGCGCAGCGCCGTCCCGTCGGCGCGGCCGACGCCGAGCGCCTGCGCGGTCCTGACCACGTTGCAGAGGCCGACCTTCTCCTCCAGCATCATGTAGAAGATGTTGACCGACTGCCAGGTGCCGGTCTCCAGGCTGTGCGGGCCGCCCTTGCCCTCGCCGCTGGCGTTGTAGACGCGGGCACTGCGGTCGTTGACGGCGTTGCCCCGGCAGTCGCGGTAGCCGCTTGAGGGCACCAGCGCGCCGGGCGTCTGGAAGCCCTGGCCGAAGCGCCAGCCCTGCTGCAGGGCGGTGGCCAGGGTGAACGCCTTGAACGTCGAGCCCGCCTGGAAGCCCTGCCCGCCGCCGTGCATGACGTCGGCGGCCAGGTTGAAGGTGGTGTTCGGGCCGTTCTTGCGGTTGCCGGGGTTGTTGCCGAAGCGTTTGCTGGCCGCCATCGCCCTGATGCGGCCGTTGCCGGGCTCGACCATGGCCTCGGCGGCCACCTCGGTGTCCTCCGGGCGTACCTCCGCGGAGATGGCGCGCTCGGCGGCGCGTTGCGCCCTCGGGTCGAGCGCGGTGCGGATCGTCAGCCCGCCGCGGGCCATGCGCCGCTGCCGCTCGGCGGGCGTGTTGCCGAAGACCGGGCTGGACAGCAGCTCCCGCTGCACGTACACGCAGTAGAACGGGTAGGCGCTCTGGGCGCAGCCGCCCGGCTGGGGCGCCAGCTTGATGCCGAGCTTGGCGCTCTTGGCCGCCGCGGCCTGCGGCGCGGTCACCATGCCGAGCGCGGCCATGCGGTCCAGGACGAGGTCGCGCCGCGCCTTCAGCCGCGCCTGCTGCCTGCGTCCGAGCGAGGGGTCGTTGGCGTACGGCGAGCGCACCGCCCCGGCCAGCGTGGCCGCCTGGGCGAGCGTCAGCTTGGCCGAGGAGGTGGAGAAGAAGCGCCGGGCGGCGGCCTCGACGCCGTACGCGCCGGCGCCGAAGTAGGCGATGTTGAGGTAGCGCTCCAGGATCTCGTCCTTGCGGTACTTCTCCTCCAGCGCCAGCGCGTACCGCAGCTCGGTGATCTTCCTGGCCATGCTGGGCGCCCGCGCCCGGTCGCGCTCGACCTCGCTCTGCGCGTTCTCCACCAGGATGTTCTTCACGAGCTGCTGGGTGAGCGAGGAGCCGCCCTGGCGGATGCCGCCCGCCTGGCTGTTGGTGATCAGCGCCCGCAGCGTGCCCTTGACGTCGAGGCCGCCGTGCTCGTAGAAGCGGGCGTCCTCGATGGCCACGATGGCCTGGCGCATGACCGGCGCGACCGCGGCCAGCGGCACCTCGGTCCTGTTGGCGGTGTAGAACTGCGCGAAGACCTCACCGTGCCGGTCGAGGAGCCGCGTCACCTGGGAGAGCGGCTCTTCGCGGGGGGCGGGCGGCAGGTCGGTGAAGGTCGCGGCGAGGCTCTTGGCCGTGAGCCCCGCTCCGCTGACGGCGGGCACGGCCAGGGCGGCCGTGAGCACCCCTCCGAG
Organism: Nonomuraea endophytica; assembly: GCF_014203235.1. Lineage (GTDB taxonomy): Bacteria > Actinomycetota > Actinomycetes > Streptosporangiales > Streptosporangiaceae > Nonomuraea > Nonomuraea endophytica. The sequence goes on from NZ_JACHIN010000003.1 coordinate 243,270, forward strand.
AGCCCCCACCACACCCAACGCGCTGACGGATTTGAGGACGGTCACGAAGGATGATGTACGACCTGGTGATCAGCGGCAAACGCCCGCTTCCAACTCTTTACCGGCGCCTTTGGATGTTCAATCCCAGCATCTTGAACTGCTCGAAAGGCCGGTGATATCCGCGTTCGATGTGGTGCACCCCGCGCAGCGTGGACTGCCCGTCGGCCACCGCCGCAGCCAGTACCGCGGAGAAGCCGGCGCGGATGTCGGGCAGCCGCACGTCGGCGCCCTTGAGCTGCGACACGCCCCGCACGACCGCCGAGTGCTTGGCGTTGGTGTCGTGGTAGCGGCAGGCCGGGCCGCCCAGGCACTGGTCGAACACCTCGATCTCGCAGCCCATCTCCTGCAGCGCGGGCACGTAGACCAGGCGGTTCTCGAAGACGGTCTCGTGGAGCACCGACATGCCCTGGCTCTGGGTGAACAGCACCATGAGCGGCGTCTGCCAGTCGGTCATGAACCCCGGGTGGGTGTCGGTCTGCACCGCGGCCGAGCGCAGGCCCTCGGGCGGCGCGGTGGCGCACAGGTACTCGTCGTTGATCTGGAACTGGGCGCCCATCCTGGCCAGCGTGGTGATCGCGGTGACCAGGCGGTCCTGCGGGCAGCCGTGCACGCGGACCTCGCCGCCTGTGACCAGCCCGGCCGCCAGGTAGGAGAAGGCCTCGATGCGGTCGCCGGCCAGCCACGTCTGGGCGCCGTGCAGGCGCTCGACGCCCTCGATGACGATCCTGCGGTCGGGCGAGAGCTCGATCCTGGCGCCCATCCGCTGCAGGAACAGCGCCAGCTCCACGACCTCGGGCTCCATGGCCGCGTTCTTCAGCACGGTCTTGCCCTCGGCCAGCACCGCCGACATCAGCACCGTCTCGGTGGCGCCGACGCTCGGGTAGGGCAGCACGAGGCGGGTGCCGTTCAGGCGCTTGGCCTTGGCGTAGACGCCGCCCTCCTGGATGTCGACCTCGGCGCCCATCTGGCGCAGCGCGTCGACGTGGAAGTCGATGGGCCGCCGGCCGATCGGGTCGCCGCCGACCAGCGGCACGAACGCCTCTCCGGCCAGATGCAGCAGCGGGCCGAGCATCAGGATCGGTATGCGGTTGAGCCCGGTGTATTCCTCAGGCACCCTCGGCCGGATCTCCGGCCCCTGCTCGATGCGGATCTCGCCGTCGTCGATCTCCACGTTGATGCCGAGGGCGCGGAGCATGGCGGCGGTGATGCCGACCTCGCCGACCTCGGGCGCGTTGCCGATCGTGCTCTCCCCGGTGCCCAGCATGGCGGCCACCATGTGCTTGGAGACGCCGTTCTTGGATCCCCTGACGACGACGTCCCCCCGCAGCGGTCCGGAGGGATCGATCAGCCAGACCTCTTCATCGCTCATCCGGACATTGTCCCGCGTTACCGGACGCGCTGGTGCGATGTCCGCCTCGGCGTGTTCGGGTAGGTACCGGGATACCATCGAGCGGTTCGGGCATAGTTGCGAGGGAGAGTGGCGTGGTACGGCATGTGCGGTCTTTCGCGGTGACCGTGCTCGTCATGGCGGTCCTGGGGGTTCTGGCCGGTCTGGCCTGGTCGTACGCGGCTCCGCGCGCGGCGATGGCGGTCACCGAGAAGGGCCCCGTGCTGGCCGACCCGTCCACGCAGGCGCTCATCGCCGCCGACGGATGGTTCGCCGCGATCACCGGCGGACTCGGCCTGCTGTGCGGGGCCGCGGCGTGGTTCCGCAACCGGCACGAGCAGTTGCCCGTGCTCGCCGGGCTCTGCGCCGGCGGCGTGCTGGCCGCCTTCCTCACGTTCTGGGTCGGCTCGGCCGTCACCATCGGCGTGGTCACCGTGGAGGCGGCGGCGCCCGGCCTGAAGGTGGTGCCGGGGTCGCTTGAGCTGACCGCGCGCGGGGTGCTCGTGGCCTGGCCGCTGCTGGCCGTGGCGCTGTTCGGGCTGCTCGAAGGCATGCACGGCTACCGCGACTCGGCGTTGCGCAAGCCGTACGGGATCTAGAGGGCGGGGTGGCGGGAGCCGTACCCGGTGGCCTGCTCGAAGGCGCGCGCCACGCGCAGGACGCGCGCGTCGGCGAAGGGGCGGCCGACGATCTGCACGCCGACCGGCAGCCCCTCCGGCGTGAAGCCCGCGGGAACGCTGGCGGCGGGCGCGTGCAGGACGCTGATCCAGTACGCCGAGCGCATCCACGACAGGTAGTCGGGCAGGCGGACCCCGTTGATCTCGCTGACGTACGGGTCCTCGACCGGGAACGGCGGCACCTGGCTGACCGGGGCGAGCAGCACGTCGTATCGGTCCCAGAACGCGGTCATCCGGTGGTAGAGGCCGGTGCGCAGGCGTTCGGCGCGGGCCAGGTCGGCGCCGGACAGGAGGCGGCCCTGCTCGGCGTTCCAGCGGGTGTTGGGGCCGAGGATGTCCAGGTCGGGGAAGGCCAGCGCGTAATACCAGGCACGGTAAATGCGGAAGGCTTCGTCGGCGTCGGACAGGTCGAGGTCGACCCGCTCGACGCGGGCGCCGAGCTCCTCCAGGACATGGGGCGCGTTCGCGGTGACCTCGGCGGTGCGCGGGTCGACCGGCAGCCCGCCCAGGTCGGGGCTCCAGGCGACCCGCATGTGCTCCACGGTCTCGATGGGGTCGGTGTGGAAGGGCTCGGTGACCGCGAACGGCGAGCCCGGGTGGAACCCGGAGACGACCTGCAGCATCAGCACGAGATCGTCGACGGTCCTGGCCATGGGGCCGGGGACGGCGAGGGTGTACCAGGCCGCCTTGTCGGAGATCGCCGGCACCCGGCCGGGCGTCGGCCGCAGCCCCACCACGTTGCAGAACGAGGCCGGATTGCGCAGCGAGCCGCCCATGTCCGAGCCGTCGGCCAGCGGGATCATCCCGCTGGCCAGCGCCGCGGCCGCGCCGCCGCTGGAGCCGCCCGCCGACCTGGACAGGTCGTAGGGGTTGCGGGTGGCGCCGAACACCTCGTTGACGGTGTGGGAGCCGGTGCCGTACTCGGGCGTGTTCGTCTTGCCGATCGTGATCGCGCCGGCCGCCTTGAGGCGCTGCACGATCAGGTCGTCCTTCTCCGGCACGTGGTCGGCGAAGGCGGGCGAGCCGTACGTGGTGCGCAGGCCGGCGGTGTCCACGAGGTCCTTGTGCGCGACGGGCAGCCCGTGCAGCGGCCCGGCGGGCGCGACGGAGTCCAGCGCCCGCGCGGTGACCATGGCCTGTTCGGCGGCGAGCGTCACGATCGCGTTGACGCGCGGATTGACCTGCTCGATGCGGTCGAGGTGGGCCTGGAGCAGTTCCACGGCGCTGATCTCGCGGGCGCGCAGCAGCCGGGACATCTCGGTGGCCGTCAGATAGTGCAGATCCGTCACAGGGCGATCCTACGAATCCTCCCCCGGGGGGAGGCGCACCCGCCCGCCCGCTGGCATCGTCGGACCATGGTCAAGGCGCCGCTGAAACCCCGGTTCGTCGCGCTGGGCCTCGACTACCTCGTCATCCTGGGCTGGCTCGCCGTCCTCGCGGTGGCCGCGCTGGCCGGGCTGAGCAGGCTGTTCGGCGCGTCCCTGATCGCCGACGACCTGCTCGTCACCGGCCTGACGGTCGTGCCGGTCTGGCTCTACCTGAGCGTGGGCGAGGCGTCGGCCGGGCAGGCGACGCTGGGCAAACGGCGCGCCGGCCTGGTCGTGACCACAGTGGACGGCCGTCGGCCCGGGCCCGGCCGGGTGCTGGCGCGCAACGCGGTCAAGCTCCTGCCCTGGCAGCTCGCCCACATGGCCGCCATCCGGATGTTCCACGCCCCGGGCGAGATGAGCGTGGCCGTCGTCGCCGCCCTGACCGTCTGTTACGGCCTGGTGCTGCTCACGCTGGTGCTCCTGTTCGCGCGCCGCGACCGCGCCTCCGCGCACGACCTGGCAGCCGGTACGCGCGTGGTCAGCCGGTCTTAGCGATCGGAGCCGTCGTGGCCCGGGTCAGCCCGACGAGGTTGCCCGGCGCCGTCTCGATCTGCAGCCCGCGCCGCCCGGCCGAGAAGTAGATCGTCTCGAAGCCGAGCGCCGACTCGTCCACCACGGTCGGCAGCTGCCTGCGCTGCCCGAGCGGGCTGATGCCGCCCACCACGTAGCCGGTGACCCGCTCGACCTTGGCCGCGTCGGCCATCGCCGCCCGCTTGCTCCCGAGCGCCGCCGCGAACGCCTTCAGGTCCAGCTTGCCCGCCACCGGCACCACCGCCACCGCAAGCCCGCTCTCCACCTCGGCCACGAGCGTCTTGAAGATCTGCTCGTACGGCAGGCCGAGCGCGTCGGCCGCCTCCTCGCCATAGGCCTGCGCGTTGGCGTCGTGTTCATAGGGATGGAGGGTGAAGTCCGCCTCCGCCTTGGCCAGCGCCACCGTGGCCGGGGTGCCCTGGCCGCCGCCTTTGCTCTTCTTGCTCACAACACGCCATCGTACTCGGGATCTACAATGTAAAGGCGTCAGGGGCGGAACGCGCGCCCTGGGGTGTGTCCGAAGACATGCCGGAAGGCGTCGATGAAGGCGCTGGCCGACGACCAGCCGCACCGGTGCGCCACGGTGGTGACCTGGAGGCCCTCCGCCAGCAGGATCAGCGCGTGGTGCAGGCGGGTCTGGGTGCGCCACTGCGGGAAGGTCATGCCGAGTTCGGCCCGGCAGAGCCTGGCCAGGGTGCGGTCGCTGGTGCCCGCGGCCGCGGCCAGTTCCGGCAGCGTACGGTCGTCGGCCGGATCGGCGCCGACCATCGCGCAGACCGCGGCCAGGCGGGGGTCGCGGGGCGCGGGCAGGTGCACCGGGTGCTCGGGGGCGGGGGAGCGGCGCAGCCGGTCGAGCAGAACGGCGCGCAGCAGCGGGTCTTCCGGCTCCTCCGAGCAGGCCACGATCAGCTCACGCAGCAGCGGCGTCACGGCCAGGACGGCGGGCCGCTCCAGGCCCAGCGGGTTCTCGGCGAAGCCGATCAGGCGCAGGTCGGTACGTCCGTAGGCGCGGTGCTCGTGGACGGTGCCGGCCGGGATCCACAGTGCCCGGTTGCCCGGCGCCACCCAGGTGCCGGCGCCGGTGGTGATGGAGATGACGCCCTCGTAGGGGTAGGCGATCTGGTGGTCGTCGTGCCGGTGCGCGTCGATCTCGCCGCCGCCGGGCAGGGGGCGTGTCCCGGTGGGGGCTTCAGGCATGTGCCGTACCATCCCCTCACCTCCTCCCCGGACGTATGGCGATTTTCCGGCATATGTTGGCACTTTATCGGAAGCGCGCCACACACCCCGGCGGCGACGATCGAGGGGTGCGGATCAACAGGATGGGCGTGCTCGCCGCCGGCCACGCCAGTGTCGACTTCTACCAGGGCGTCGTCCCGGCCATGGTTCCGTTCCTGGTGGCCGAGCGGCACTACGGCTACGTGGCCGCCTCCGGGATCGTGCTGGCCGCCACCCTCCTGTCGTCGGTCGTGCAGCCGCTGTTCGGGGCGATCGCCGACCGGTGGCGGCTGGGCTGGCTGATCCCGGTGAGCATGCTGGTGACCGGGCTCGGGGTGGGGCTGGCGGGCCCGGCCGGCTCGTACCCGCTGACGTGGCTGGCGATCGCCCTGTCCGGGCTGGGCGTGGCGGCCTACCATCCCGAGTCGGCGCGGCTGGCCAGGGCGGCCAGCCAGGGCAGCCATGTGGGGATGAGCTGGTTCTCGCTGGGCGGCAACCTCGGGTTCGCGGTGGCGCCGCTGATGGTCACGCCGTTGCTGGCCTGGGGCGGGCTGGCCGTCTCGCCGCTGCTGGCGGTGCCCGCTGTGCTGGGGTGCCTGGTCACGGTGGTGGCGATGCGGTCGGTCGGGCGGGGTGGGGGCGCTGGCCGTACGCGGGAGGGGGCGCGTGACGACTGGGCGGCCTTCGTGCGGCTGGCGCTGGTGATGGGGTTGCGGTCGGTGGGCTACATCGGGCTGAGCACGTTCGTGGCGCTGTACGTGGGCGGGGGAGCGGCGGGCGCGGTCGCGCTGTTCGTGCAGTTCGCGGGGGGTGCGGCGGGGACGATCCTGGGCGGCCGCCTGGCCACCCGCTACGGGCGGGTGCGGACGTTGCGGCTGGCCTACGCGGCCGCGGTGCCCGCCGTGGCCGGGGTGGTGCTGGTGCCGGGACCGGCCGTGTTCCTGTTCGTGGCGGCGGCGGGCGTCGCCCTTTACGTCCCGTTCTCGCTGCACGTCACGCTCGGGCAGGACTACCTGCCCCGCCACGCCGGTACGGCCAGCGGCGTCACCCTGGGCCTGGCGGTGAGTGTGGGCGGCGTCGCCAGCCCGCTGATCGGCGCCCTGGCCGAGGCCACCTCGTTGCGCCTGGCGCTGGCCACGCTCATCGTGATGCCGTTGCTGGCCTGGTTCCTGTCGCGCCCGCTGAAGGAGCCGGCGATCGTCCTGCCGTGACCCTTCATATGCTGACGTGATGTCTTTCGTGACCATGGACGACGGTGTCCGGCTGTGGACCGGGACCACCGGGCGGGGCGCGCCCGTCGTCCTGCTGCACGGCGGTCCCGGCCTGTGGGACTATCTCGGCCCGCTGGCCGCCCTGTTCGGTGACGGCGTCGTCGTGCACCGCTTCGACCAGCGCGGCTGCGGCCGGTCGGGGCCCTCGGACGAGCAGCGCCTGGACCGCCTGGTCGCCGATCTCGAGATCCTGCGCCGCCACTGGGGGTATGAGCGGTGGGCGGTCGTCGGCCACTCCTTCGGCGCCACGCTGGCCCTCGCCTACGCCGGGGCGCACCCGGACCGGCTGACGTGGGTGGGCTACCTCAGTGGGACGGGTCTGGGCGACTGGAGGACGGGCTACCGGGCCGAGCGTGACCGGCGGATGACGGCCGGGCAGCGCGCGCGGCTGGCCGAGCTGGAGTCGCTGCCCGTGCGGAGTCCGGAGCAGGAGCGGGAGTTCCGCACGCTGGCGTGGTTCACCGACCATGCCGATCGGGATCGGGCCTGGGACTGGGCGGCCGAGGACGCCGCGGCGCCGTACGAGATCAACTGGGTGGCCAACCGGCGTCTGGCCGCCGAGGCGGCGGCCCGGCCGGAGGAGGACGTCCGGCGGATCGCGGTGCCGGTCTCGGTCATCCACGGCGCGGGCGACCCCCGGCCGGTCGGCTCCGTGGCGGCGCTGGCCGGGGCGCTGCCGGACGGCCGGCTGCACGTGCTGGAGGGGGCCGGCCACCATCCCTGGCGGGAACGGCCGGGCGAGCTCGGCGAGATTCTGCGGGAGGTTGGGATCCCAGCCCAGGGGAAAAGCTGGGATCCCAGGCCCCCGAGGGGTCCCAGCCCCGGAGGGTGACGGGCTGGGGCCCCGGGTCCGGCGTCAGGCTCTGACCGGGCGGCCGGGGAAGGCCGTGGTGACGATCTCCGAGTCCCTGACCACGAAGTCGCCGGCGACGACGACGTGGACGAAACCGGATGAGCCCTGGGCGGTGTCGGTGTAGGTGGCGCGGTCGGTGACGGTCTCCGGGTCGAAGACGGTGAGGTCGGCGTCGCAGCCCACCTGTACGCGGCCCTTGCGGAGCATCGCGGGCACACCGGAGCCGACGACGTCGGCGGGCACCAGCGTGCAGCGCCTGATGGCCTCCTGCAGGCCGAGGACGGCGTTCTCGCGGACGAGGCGGCGCAGCGTGCGGCCGTAGGTGCCGGCCGTACGCGGGTGGGTGACGGCGTCGGGGGCCAGCGGCCAGGCGAGGGGGTCGGGCGCGCCCGAGCGCCACAGCAGTGGCACGGCGTCGGTGGCGACGGCGGCGTCGGGGAAGGCGAGCGCCCGCTGGATGTAGTCGAAGGCGGCAGGGTCGTCCTCGTCGAGGAGGTGGACGAACGCGGCGGCTCCCGGGGTGTCGCGGCGGGCGGCGCGCAGGGCCTCCTCGTCGGCCAGGCGGCCCTCGGCGCCGAGCAGGCCGATGGAGTGGGCGGTCAGTCCGCGCCGGTGCAGGATCTCGGGGGCGAGGAAGGCGGCGCCGACGCCGGTCATGCCGGCGCCGTAGGGGTAGGCCTCGGTGGTGACGCGCGAGCCTTCGGCGCGGACCTTCTCCACGAGGCCGAGCACCCGGTCCACGTGCCGGATCGAGGTGCTGTTGACGTGGCAGTAGTGCATGTGGGCGCCGGTCTCGGCGGCGGCGCGCACCACTTCCTCGGCGCCGTCGATGGGCGTGGTGGGGTCCTGCTCGACGAGTTCGCGGGCGTGGGTGTAGGTCGGCAGGTTGTGGCGGGCGGCCAGCGCGGCCACGGCGAGGTATTCGGACGGGTCCACGCGCGGGGCGTAGCCGACGAGGACGCCGATGCCGAGCGCGCCGTCGGCGAGGTCGCCTTCCAGCATGGCGAGGATGCGGTCCACGACCGGGCGGGCCGCGGGGCGCTGCCAGTCCTCGTGGCCGATGTGGGCGAGGAACTCCTCGATGTCGCCACCGGCCTCCAGCCCGAGGAGCACGGCCATGCGGGCGATGCCCCAGGAGGTGGCGAAGCCGTAGTTGAGCGGCCGGCCCTGCTGGGCGGCCTTGTGGTAGGCGGCGCCGACGGGGTAGGCGCCGGCTTCGAGTTCGAGCACGGTGGTGACGCCGTCGAGGGCCTGCAGGCGGTGCCCGGCGACGTCCATGGTGTGGCTGTGCAGGTCGATGAAGCCGGGGCAGACGACCAGGCCGCCGAGGTCGACGCGGGTCGTGCCGGTGAGCGGCGTCGGTGAGACGGCGCGGATGACGCCGCCGGTGATGCCGATGTCGCGCACGGCGTCGAGGCCGGTCTCGGGGTCGATGGCCCGGCCGTTGGCGAGGACGAGGTCGTACGCGGTCACGCGGTCTCCTTGGTGCCGAAGGTGAACTGTTCCGGGCGTTGCGGGACGATGACGGCGATCAGCGCGGCCAGCACCGTGGTGGCGATGAGCAGGCCGAAGGCGGCGGTGTAGGAGACCTTGTCGACGAGCAGGCCCATGAGGACGGGGGCGAGCACGCCGGCGACCTGGCCGCCGACGTTGACGACGCCCATGCCGGAGCCGACGACGGCGGGCGGCAGCGCGCGGAACGGCATGCCGAGCACGCCCATGGTGGACAGGCCCGCCACGCCCAGGGCGAGCGTCTGGTAGACGGTGAAGCCGATGGCCGTCTCGGCCTGGAGCATGACCACCAGCAGGAGCGCGGTGAGCAGCAGCAGGGGGATGACGAAGAGCCGGGCGCGGTTGTGGAAGTAGCGGTCGAACAACCAGCCGCCGACGAACGTGGTCGCGCACATGACCAGGCTGGGGACGGCGCTCATGAAGCCGGTGCTGATGAGCGAGATGCCGCGTTCCTCCAGCAGGTAGCTGGGGACCCAGGTCATCATCCCGTAGCCGAGCATGTTGGCGGCGCAGAACAGCGCGGCGAACTTCCACACCGAGGCCGAGCGCAGCACGAGGGACAGGGGCACGCCCTGGCGTTCGGCGCGGTCGGAGCCGTTGAGGTGGGAGGGCAGCGCGGGTGGCAGCATCTTCCACAGCATGAAGCCGATGATCACTCCGGCGACGGCGGTGACCCAGAAGGTGTGCCGCCAGCCGAGCAGGAGGATGAGGGGCGCCACGATGAGCGGGGCCACGCCGGCGCCGAGCTGGTTGGCGGCCAGCATCGACCCGGCGGCCGTGGCGCGGCTCTCGGGGGTGGTGCGTTCGGCCATGGCCTTGAACGAGGCGCCGGGGAACAGTCCCTGGCCGACGCCGAACAACGCCCTGATGACCAGCAGCGCCCCCAGGCCCCAGGCCAGGCCGGTGAGCGCGGTGAAGATCGACCACAGCACGAGGGAGACCATGAGCTGGCGGCGGGCGCCGTAGCGGTCGGCGAGGATGCCGCCGGGCACCTGGCACAGCAGGTAGACCAGGGAGAAGACGGTGATGAGCCAGCCTTGCTCGGTCTTGCTGAGGTCGTACTCGGCCCCGATGAACGGCAGGGCGACCGCCATCATGACGCGGTCGATGTAGTCGATCACCCACACGCCCATGAGCAGGCCGACGGTCAGCGCGGCGGTCTTGCGCACCTGCGTCGATGTCATGGTGCCGGTGGTTTCGGCCAGTCCCATGCGGGTGGTTCCTCCTGGGCCTCGGATCGCTTTGGGTAACCCTCCGCCTCCTGCCCGCGTTTGTGCTTCGTGCTGGACCACCAAGTCGTCGGCCACGCGCTGTGCTGGCGTACAAACCGTCCGCATCGTGGACGATACGGGGATGGGCTGCGGGACTCCGTAGACTAGGGAGGGTGATTTCCCGTATCGACATGCGAGGTTCCCTGCCGGAGAACCTGCGCGACGTGCTGCCCCGCGCCGAGCTCGACGTCGAGGCCGCCCTGGAGAAGGTGCGGCCCATCTGCGAGGACGTGCGCCATCGTGGGGCGGCAGCCGTACGGGAGCTGACCGCCAGGTTCGACGGTGTCGAGATCGCCTCCACGCGCGTGGCGAAGGAGGAGATCGACCGGGCCCTGGCCGAGCTCGACCCGAGGGTGCGGGCGGCGCTGGAGGAGTCGATCAGGCGGGCCAGGAAGGTCCACCGCGACCAGCGGCGCAACGACACGACCACCGAGGTGGTCCCGGGTGGCACGGTCACCGAGCGCTGGGTGCCGGTCGAGCGGGTGGGGCTCTACGTGCCGGGCGGCCGGGCGGTCTACCCGTCGAGCGTGGTCATGAACGTGGTTCCCGCGCAGGAGGCGGGGGTCGCCTCGCTGGCGGTCACCAGCCCGGCGCAGCGCGACTTCGGCGGGCTGCCGCACCCGACGATCCTGGCGGCCTGCGCGCTGCTGGGCGTCGACGAGGTCTACAACGTGGGCGGCGCGCAGGCGGTGGCGATGTTCGCCTACGGCACCGAGGAGTGCGCGCCGGCGACCATGGTCACCGGCCCCGGCAACATCTGGGTGGCGGCGGCCAAGCGGCTGCTGAAGGGCCGCATCGGCATCGACTCCGAGGCGGGCCCGACCGAGATCGCGATCCTGGCCGACTCCACGGCCGACCCGGTGCACGTGGCCGCCGACCTGATCAGCCAGGCCGAGCACGACGTGATCGCCGCCGCGGTGCTGGTCACCGACAGCGTGGAGCTGGCCGAGGCGGTGGAGAAGGAGCTGCCTGGCCAGGTCGCGGCGACCAAGCACAGCGAGCGCATCGCCGAGGCGCTGGGCGGCCGGCAGTCGGGCATCGTGCTGGTCTCGGACGTCGAGGCCGGGCTGAAGGTGGTCGACGCCTACGCGGCCGAGCACCTGGAGATCCACACCGCCGACGCCGCCGCGGTGGCGGCGCGGGTGCGCAACGCGGGGGCGATCTTCGTGGGCACCTACGCGCCGGTCTCGCTGGGCGACTACCTCGCCGGGTCCAACCACGTGCTGCCGACCGGCGGCTGCGCCTGCCACTCCAGCGGGCTGTCGGTGCAGTCGTTCCTGCGCGGCATCCACGTGGTCGACTACACCCGGGAGGCGCTGGCGGGCGCCGCCGCGCACGTGTCGGTGCTGGCCGACGCCGAAGACCTGCCCGCACACGGCGCGGCGGTCCGCGCCCGTTTCGACTGGGAAGTGCCTAACCCGTGAGGCTGGAAGACCTGCCGCTGCGCGACGACCTCAGGGGGAAGACGCCTTATGGCGCGCCCCAGATCGACGTCCCGATCCGGCTCAACACCAACGAGAACCCCTACCCGCCCTCCAAGGCCCTGGTCGACGACCTGGCCGAGGAGGTGCGCAAGAGTGCCTCGACCCTCAACCGTTACCCCGACCGCGACGCCGTGGAGCTGCGCGCGGAGCTGGCCGGATACCTCGGCCACGGGCTGAGCGGCGAGCAGGTGTGGGCGGCCAACGGCTCCAACGAGGTGCTCCAGCAGATCCTGCAGGCGTTCGGCGGCCACGGCCGCACCGCGCTGGGCTTCGAGCCGTCCTACTCGATGCACCCGATCATCACCTCGGGCACGAGCACCGAGTGGGTCGACGGCACGCGTGAGGAGGACTTCACGCTCGATCCGGGCAAGGCGGTCGCCGCGATCGAGGAGCACCGGCCCGACATCGTCTTCCTGACCTCGCCGAACAACCCGACGGGCACCTCGCTGCCGCTGGCCACGATCCGGGCGGTGCTGGAGGCGGCGCCGGGCATGGTCGTCGTGGACGAGGCCTACGCCGAGTTCGCCCGGGAGGGCACGGCGTCGGCGCTGACGCTGCTGCCGGAGTTCCCCCGGCTGATCGTGACGCGCACGATGTCGAAGGCGTTCGCTATGGCCGGGACGCGGGTGGGGTATCTGGCCGCGCATCCGGTGGTGGTGCAGGCGTTGCTGCTGGTCCGCCTGCCGTACCACCTGTCGACGCTGACGCAGGCCGCGGCGCGTACGGCGCTGCGCCACCGCGAGGAGTTGCTCGGCGGGGTGGCGGCGCTGCGGCGCGAGCGCGATGCCACGGTGGAATGGCTGCGCGGTCAGGGGTTGACGGTCGCCGATTCGGACGCCAATTTCGTGTTGTTCGGACGGTTCGCAAATCGTGAGGCGGTGTGGCGGGGGCTCCTGGAGCGGGGAGTGCTCATCCGCGAGGTCGGGCCACCGCAGTGGCTGCGGGTCTCGATCGGCACCGGCGAGGAGATGGCGGCGTTCCGCGCCGCTCTGGAGGGAGTTCTGTGAGCCGTATCGGCCGCGTGGAGAGGGCCACCAAGGAGACGACGGTGCTGGTCGAGGTGGACCTCGACGGCACGGGTCAGGTCGAGGTGTCCACCGGGGTGGGCTTCTTCGACCACATGCTCAACCAGCTGGGCAAGCACGGGTTGTTCGACCTGACCGTCAAGACCGAGGGCGACCTCCACATCGACTCCCACCACACGATGGAGGACACGGCGCTGGCCTTGGGCGCGGCGTTCCGGCAGGCGCTGGGCGACAAGTCGGGCCTGCGGCGGTTCGGTGACGCGTCGTGCCCGCTGGACGAGGCGCTGGCCAACGTGACGGTCGATCTGTCCGGCCGGCCGTACCTCGTGCACTCCGAGCCCGAGGGCATGGCGCCGATGATCGGCCCTTCCTACGACACGACGATGACCAGGCACATCCTGGAGTCGTTCGTGGCGCAGGCGGCGATCTGCCTGCACGTGCGCGTCCCCTACGGCCGCAACGCCCACCACATCGTGGAGGCGCAGTTCAAGGCGCTGGCCCGCGCGCTGCGCGCGGCCAGCGAGCGCGACCCGCGCGCCAGCGGGGTGCCGTCCACCAAGGGTGTCCTATGAGCGAGAACATGATCGCTTATGCGATGGTGTTCATCGGGCTCTTCCTGTTCGGCGGGGTGTTCTCGCTGTTCAAGCAGGGGCTGAAGCTCGGTGCGGTGTTCTGCGCCCTCGGCGGCGTCATGGCGATCACGGCGGGGGTGCTGTGGTGGTGAGCAAGAACGTCGTGGTGCTCGACTACGGCTCCGGCAACCTGCGCTCCGCCGAGCGCGCGCTGGCCAGGACCGGCGCCCAGGTGACGGTGACCGCCGACTACGACACGGCGCTGAACGCCGAAGGGCTGGTCGTGCCCGGGGTGGGCGCGTTCGCGGCGTGCATGGCCGGGCTCAAGGGCGTGCGCGGCGACGAGATCGTCGGGCGCAGGCTCGCCGGCGGCCGGCCGGTGCTGGGCATCTGCGTCGGCATGCAGGTGCTGTTCGCGCGGGGTGTGGAGCACGGCGTGGAGACCGAGGGCTGCGGCGAGTGGCCGGGCACGGTCGAGCGGCTGGAGGCGCCGGTCCTGCCGCACATGGGCTGGAACACCGTCAAGGTGCCCGATGGCAGCGTGCTGTTCGCCGGGATCGAGGAGGAGCGCTTCTACTTCGTGCACTCCTACGGCGTACGCGAGTGGGAACTGGTGCCCGGCGACGGCTTCGGCCAGCCGCTGGTCACCTGGGCCGAGCACGGCGTGCCGTTCGTGGCCGCCGTGGAAAACGGGCCGCTCATGGCCGCCCAGTTCCACCCGGAGAAGTCCGGGGACGCGGGAGCCGCCCTGCTCAAGAACTGGGCCGGCACCCTGTGAACACGCGGTGAGCAAGGAACGTGCGCGGCGGCGCGCCGTGCGCGAGGCCGAGCGCGCGCAGGCGATGCGGCGCAACGAGGTACGGCAGGCGCGGGCGGCGCGCCGCCGTGCCCGCCTCGGCCGGCTGGTTCCCCGGCCGGTGCGCTTCGCCCGCCAGGGCGGCCTGCTGGCCCGCCGCCATCGTGTCCAGAACGCCGTCGTGATCGGCGTCTTCCTGCTCGTGCAACTGCTGGTGTGGCTGATCTGGCGGGCGCCGGCGGTGAGTTTCGGCGTGCTCGTCTTCTCGGTGTTGTTCGTCCCTGTCTTCGTGACCCTTGCCTTCAACCGGAGGATCTGAATGTCGCTTGTGTTGCTCCCGGCCGTGGACGTGGTGGGCGGCCAGGCCGTACGCCTGGTTCAGGGTGAGGCCGGAACCGAAACCGGCTACGGCGACCCGCTCGCCGCCGCGCTGGCCTGGCAGGAGGCGGGTGCGGAGTGGATCCACCTGGTGGATCTCGACGCCGCCTTCGGCCGGGGCAGCAACCACGCGCAGATCGCCGAGGTCATCGAGCGGCTGGAGGTGAACGTGGAGCTGTCGGGCGGCATCCGCGACGACGAGTCGCTGAAGGCGGCGCTGGCCACCGGCTGCCGCCGGGTCAACATCGGCACCGCCGCGCTGGAGAACCCGGACTGGTGCCGGAAGATCATCGCCGAGCACGGCGACAAGATCGCGGTCGGCCTCGACGTGCGCGGCACCACGATCGCCACCCGGGGCTGGACGAAGGAGGCCGGCGACCTGTGGCAGACGCTCGAACGGCTGGAGGCCGACGGCTGCCCGCGTTACGTGGTGACCGACGTGACCAAGGACGGCACGCTGCGCGGCCCGAACCTGGAGCTGCTGCGCGAGTTCTGCTCGCGCACCGAGCGGCCGGTCGTGGCCAGCGGCGGCGTCTCCAGCCTCGATGACCTGGTGGCGTTGTCCGGCCTGGTGTCGCAGGGGCTGGAGGGCGCCATCGTGGGCCGGGCGCTCTACGCCCGGGCGTTCACGCTGGAGAACGCGCTGGATGCGGTCCGCGTTTAGTTCGTTGGGAGGGGGCGTGATGGGCAGCGTGAGCATGGAAAGAACCGGGACGAGGGTGTTCTCGGGCGGAATCTGGGAGGAGCGCTACGGCTACGCGAGAGCCGTGGTCGTGGGCGACCGGGTGGTCGTCTCCGGCTGCACGGCCACCGTCGACGGCGAGGTCCAGCACGTCGGCGATCCCTACTGGCAGAGCATGACGGCGATGAGCATCGCCCTGGAGGCGGTCGAGGCGGGTGGGCTGACCCGCGACGACGTCGTCATGGTTCGGTACTACGTCGTCGAGCACCGCCACTTCGACCAGGTCGGCTCCGCGATCGCCGAGGTGTTCGGCCGGGTGCGGCCGGCGTGCACGGGCGTACGGGTGGCCGGACTGGTCGACCCGCGGATGCTGGTCGAGATCGAGATCGAGGCGCAGAGAGCATGACGGTCGCGGTACGAGTCATCCCGTGTCTGGACGTGGACGCGGGACGCGTGGTCAAGGGCGTCAACTTCGAGAACCTGCGCGACGCGGGCGACCCTGTCGAGCTGGCGCGGCGCTATGACGCCGAGGGCGCCGACGAGCTCACCTTCCTCGACATCACCGCTTCGTCGGGTGAGCGGGAGACGATGCTCGACGTGGTCCGCAGGACCGCCGAGCAGGTGTTCATCCCGCTGACCGTGGGCGGCGGCATCCGCGCGGTCGAGGACGTCAACCGGCTGCTGCGGGCGGGCGCGGACAAGGTGTCGCTGAACACCGCCGCGATCGCCCGTCCCGAACTGCTGACGGAGTGCTCGCGCCGCTTCGGCGCGCAGTGCGTGGTGCTGTCGGTGGACGCGCGGCGTGCTCCCGGTACGGCCAGCGGCTTCGAGGTCACCACCCACGGCGGCCGCCGGGGCACCGGGATCGACGCCGTCGAGTGGGCGGCCCGCGGCGAGGAACTGGGCGTGGGCGAGATCCTGCTCAACTCGATGGACGGCGACGGCACCCTGGACGGCTACGACCTGGAGATGATCCGGGCCGTGCGAGCCGCGGTCCGGGTCCCGGTGATCGCCAGCGGCGGCGCCGGCCGGCTGGAGGACTTCCCGCCGGCGGTAGCGGAGGGCGCCGACGCGGTGCTGGCGGCCTCGGTGTTCCACTTCGGCACGCTGAAGATCTCCGAGGTCAAGGACACTCTGCGGACGGCGGGATACCCCGTCCGGGGATAACTGGCGGTATGACCGCTAACAACCCGGTGGTGGCGGCGTTCGTCGCCGCCATCAACGAAGGTGACAAGGCGGCGTTCGAGGCGCTTCTGGCCCCGGACGCCACCATGTCCGACGACGGTTCCGACCGCGACCTCGGCCAGTGGACCGAGCGGGAGATCTTCTCGGCCGGTGGCCATTTCACCGTCGAGTCGCAGGAGCCGGACGGGCTGTCGATGCTCGCCCGGTTCCGCAACGACACGTGGGGCGAGATGAAGACCCGCTGGCGCTTCACCCTCACCCCGGACGGCTCGAAGATCCAGCGCTTCGAGACCGGCCAGGCATAGAGAGCGCCTTCAGGTCCTGAAGGCACGTGCGGGGCTAGAAGGCTCGTATGTGGTTGTAGAGCTCGAAGGCGGCGTCGTGTTCGCCGAACGCCGCCGCCTCCGAGCGTTTGACCGCCAGGTACGCGCGGGCGCGCAGGTCGCCCAGGGCGGCCATCAGCACCTCGTCGGCCTCCAGCGCGTCCAGCGCCTCGGTCAGCGTGGCGGGCAGGCGCGGGTGCCGGTCCGGCTCGGTGTCGGGGTCGACGGTGACCGGCTCGCCCGGGTCGAGCTTGCGGCGGATGCCGTCCAGCCCGGCGTGGATGACCGCGCCCAGCGACAGGTACGGGTTGGCCGAGGAGTCCGAGGGCTTGAGCTCCAGGTTGGTCTCGCCGCCGGCGCCCAGCGGGGAGCACACGCGGACCGCCGCCTCGCGGTTGTCCGGCCCGTGGACGGCGTAGCCGCTGGACCACATGCGCGGGCCCAGGCGGCGGAAGCTGTTGACGCTGCCGCAGGTGAGCGCGGTCAGGGCGGGCAGGTGGGCGAGCAGGCCGCCGACGAACCAGCCGCGCACGTCGTCGTCGGCGAACAGGTTGCGGCCCTCGCGCCACAGCGAGAGGTGCAGGTGGGCGCCGTTTCCGGCTTGTGCGGCCAGGGGTTTGGGGGCCAGCGAGGCCCACATGCCCATGCGGACGGCCACGCCGCGCACGGTCTCGCGGTAGATGACGTGGTTGTCGGCGGCGCGCAGGGCGGGAGCGTGGCGTATGGAGAGTTCTTGCTGGCCGGGGCCGAGTTCCGGGTGGTAGTGCTCGACCTGGAGTCCCTGTTTCTCGAGGGCGTGCATGAGGCTCATCGTGTAGTCGTGGGCGGTGTCGAAGCCGGTGGCGGCGTAGCAGAGGGTGTCGTCGAGGGGGACGAGCCGGTCGGGTCCGCCGCTGGGGTCGGGCTGGCGGCGGCCGAGCGTGAACTCCGGCTCGAAGGCGGCCTCCAGCGTGTAGCCCTCACGGTCGAGGATGGCCACGGCGTCCTTGAGGAAGGTGCGCGGGCAGGCGTCCCACGGGCTGCCGTCGGCCTGGCGCTGGTCAGCCAGCATCGCGGCGGCGCCGGGCGCGTAAGGCAGCGGCACGAAGGTCGCGGGGTCAGGCACGAGCCTGACCTCGCCGACGGGTCCCAGCTGCTCGACCTCCTGGAGCTGGTCGAGCATGTTCATCGCCATCATGGCCACCGTGTGGCCGATCCCCGTCTCCAGTCGCTCGGCCAGCCGTGACCGCGACGCCGCCTTGCCACGGATGACACCGCCGTGGTCGGCGTAGAGGAATCGGATCAGCTCGATCCCATCGATCTCCGCGCGTTCCAGAATGCGGTTGACGGCGGGATCAGGCTGATGGACCCTGGTGACGCTCTGACGATCTTCCATCCTGTCTGCGTAGCACGAACCGGCAGCTCAAGGAAGCGACTTCCGCAGACGAAGACGTTCCTCAGTTGAGAACGTTGGTGAAGAACACGGCCAGTTGGTTCGCTCCATTGACGATTCCGTCGAACACGCCGTTCACGGCGGCGGCGGCTTGGGCCGGCCGGGTGAACAAGTAGAAGATCACGAACGCCACCGCGACGTATGTGACCACCTTCTTGACCTGCATGGGGGGCCTCCTGCAGTCCATTCCCAGCCGTATATACCCGGATCTGGGCGATCACTGGCATCTTCTGTGAAGATGTTCTTGATCATAACCGGGGGGCGTCTTTCCTACGTCATGGTACGGGCTTTGTAGCCTCGGGGTGCGCCTGCCACGCCGTAATTCCGAGACGTGAGACGGAGTCCCAGGTAGAGGGCCGGGGCGGTGGAGAAGGCAGGGTCGTGAGGAACGGAACAGGGGCCCTCAGCAGGGGGTGAAGGCCGCATTCGCGGCTGTCGAGCTGGGTCCAGCGGCCCCCGAAAAGATCCCACACCGCGGCCACCAGGCCCGGGTGAAGGAGTGGGCGGCGAAGTTCAGCGGCGTGGCCCACGGGGGCGTGTGGGGCGCCGATGGGCAGAGTGGCGCCGGTGACGAGTGAGAGCGCGGCCGTGGCCAAGCCGCAGAGCGCGAGTGGATAGTGAAGCTCTCCGCTATCTATAGCTAAGCTATCCAACACTGGCAAGGGAGGAGCAAGGCGTGCGGATGGCGGAGCTGTGCGAGACGACCGGGGTCCCGGTCCCGACGATCAAGTACTACCTGCGGGAGGGACTGCTGGCGCCGGGCCGCCCGGTCGGCCGTAACCAGGCCGACTACGGGCCCGAGCACGTGAAGCGGCTACGGCTCGTGCGCGCGCTCATCGAGTACGGCGGGCTCGGCATCGCCGCCATCCGTGAGCTCACCGTCCGCCTCGACAACCCGGGCGTCGCCCTGTTCGAGCTGATGGGGGAGGCGCAGAAGACCGTCACCACGCACGACGACCCCCGCCCCGGACCTGTTCGCGACCGGGCGGAGCGGATCGTGGCCGAGCTGCTGGAGCGCAAGGGGTGGCAGGACGCCGGCCGCAACCCCGCCATCGGCACCCTGGTGGGCGTGCTGGCCGTGCTGGACGAGCTGGGCCGCCAGGACATGGTGGCGGCGCTGGGCGACTACGCCGACGCCGCCGAGCGTGTCGCCGAGGTGGACCTGCGGGTGATGGGCGCGGTCGAGGACCGCGAGCAGGCGGTTGAGATCGTCGCCCTCGGCACCCGCCTGGGCGACGCCATCGTGGGCGCCCTGCGGCGGGTGGCGCAGGAGCACATGTCGCAGCGGGCCTTCGACTTCTAGACGCCGAGGGAGGCGTTGAGCAGGCGGGCCACGGCGTCCTCGTCGCCGGTGAGGTCCACGCGGGCGTGCTGCTGGCGGCCGAAGCAGAACAGCAGCAGGTCCCCCGCCCGCCCGGTCACCTCGACCTTGGGTCCTTCCTGCGCCCCGCCCAGCGCGACGCCCCCGCCCAGCCGGTGGAGCACTACTCCCACGGGCGATTTACGCAGCATGAGGCGGGCTCCCATGGCCAGCCGCTTCCAGATGAGGCGCTCGAAGTCGTCGGACAGCCGGCGCGGCTCCCATCCGGGCTGGGCGCGCCGGATGTCCTCGTGGTGGACGAAGAACTCCAGCGTGTTGACCGCCTCGTCCAGGAACGGCAGCAGCCCGTAGAAGCCGCCGGGCTTGCGGACCATCCCGACCAGTTCGGGGAAGGGATGCTGGGCCTTCAGGCCGTTCTGCACCGAGGCGGTGTATCCGGCCAGCGGCCGGAGCGCGATGCCGGCCGCCGCGTCCGGGCGGCGTTCCCGCAGAACCAGGTGGGCGGCCAGGTCGTAGGTCGCCCACCCGGTGCACAGGGTGGGCGCGTCGGGGCCGGTCTGGTCGAGCAGATCGCAGATCGCGGAGCGTTCGGCACGGGCGTGAGTCACGGGGCCCAGCCTACCTGTGGGAATAACGGGGTGATCAGCCGTGATAGGCACTATGTAGAAATATCCCCGTTGGGAAGGAATCCCCCCGAGTGGCGAGCAAGGTCACCTCGGCCGTGATGCGTCAAGGACTGGGCGTCCTTGGGGTGGCCATCCGCACGGAGAAGGCGGTGTTCGCGATCGCCGTCCTGGCCAGCGGCCTGTACGGCGGCATGACCGTGGCCTCGGCGTGGGCCCTGGGCTGGGCGACGGAGAACGCCGTCCTGCCCGCTTTCGAGAAGGGCGACATCACCTCAGGCGTGCTCTGGTCGGCCACCCTGCTGATCATGGGCACCGCGCTGCTCAAGTCGATCGGCGTGGCGGGCCGGCGCATCTTCGCCGGTGTCGTCCAGTACCGCATGCAGGCGCGCTCGCGCCGCGACGTCACCAAGCAGTACCTGCGGCTGCCCCTGTCCTGGCACCACCAGCACCCCACCGGCCAGCTGCTGTCGAACGCCAGCGCCGACGCCGAGGCGGCCTGGGCGCCGCTGGCCCCGCTGCCGATGGCGGTGGGCGTGATCGTCATGCTGATCACGGCCGCGATCGCGATGGTGTTCACCGACCCGGCCCTGGCGCTGGTCGGTTTCCTGATTTTTCCGGCGATAGCCGTACTGAATCTGATTTATCAGCGCAAGCTCAGCCCACTCGCCACCCGCGCCCAGCAACTCCGGGCCGAGGTCAGCGAGATCGCGCACGAGAGCTTCGACGGCGCGCTCGTCGTCAAGACGCTCGGCCGCGAGGCGCTGGAGACCGAGCGCTTCCAGCGGCGCGCGCACGAGCTGCGGGACGCCAACATCGCGGTCGGACGGGTGCGCGGCCTGTTCGACCCCATGCTGGAGGCCTTGCCCACGCTCGGTGTGCTGATCGTGCTGGCCGTGGGCGCGATGCGGCTGTCGTCCGGCTCGATCAACTCGGGTGAGCTGGTGCAGGTGGCCTACCTGTTCACGTTGCTGTCGTTCCCGATCAGGGCGCTCGGCTGGGTGCTCGCGGAACTGCCCCGCAGCGTGGTCGGCTGGACGCGGGTGCAGGCCGTGCTCGACGCGAGCGGCTCCATGGAGTACGGCTCCGCCGAACCCGCCGGCACGCGGCCCGCGTCCCTCCAGGTCGACGACGTCTCCTACGCCTACGGCGACAGCGAGGTGCTGCACGGGGTGAGCTTCGACGTGGCGGCCGGCCGTACCGTGGCGCTGGTGGGACCCACCGGGTCGGGCAAGTCCACGCTCACACAGCTGCTGGTGCGGCTGGTGGACCCGGCCGCCGGCGAGGTCAGGCTCGACGGCGAGGACCTGCGCGAGCTGGCCTACGGCGCGATCGCCCGCTCGGCGGCGCTGGTGCCGCAGCAGACGTTCCTGTTCGACGACACCGTGCGCGGCAACGTCGCTCTCGGCCTGGACGTCACCGACGAGGAGGTGTGGGCGGCGCTGCGGCTGGCGCAGGCGGACGGCTTCGTCGCGCGGCTGGCCGACGGCCTCGACACCCGCGTCGGCGAGCGCGGCACCACCCTGTCCGGCGGCCAGCGCCAGCGCGTCGCGCTGGCCCGCGCGATCGTGCGCAGGCCGCGCCTGCTGATTCTCGACGACGCGACCTCCAGCGTGGACCCGCAGGTCGAGGCCAAGATCCTGTACGGCCTGCGCGACTCCGCCGAATCCTCCACCACGGTCGTGGTCGCCTACCGGATGGCCACGATCGCCTTGGCCGACGAGGTCGTCTTCCTGGAGCGCGGCCGGGTCGCCGACCGGGGCACCCACGAGGAGCTCCTGGCCCGCTGCGAGGGCTACCGCAACCTCGTGACCGCCTACGAGCGCGAGGAGTCCGAGCGGGCCGCGATCGAGGCCGACGAACAAGAAGGGGTGAGCGCCTGATGGCTCTGCAGGGAGTGGAGCGCACGGCGCTGGCCACCGTGCGACGGGGTCTGTCGCTGACGCCCGAG
Source organism: Nonomuraea endophytica (assembly GCF_014203235.1). GTDB lineage: Bacteria > Actinomycetota > Actinomycetes > Streptosporangiales > Streptosporangiaceae > Nonomuraea > Nonomuraea endophytica. The sequence goes on from NZ_JACHIN010000003.1 coordinate 265,168, forward strand.
TTCCGCAACGGCCTGATCGGCACGATGGCCCTGGCCGTCGTCGCCACCGTCGGCAAGATCATCGTGCCGATCGCGGTGCAGCAGACGATCGACACCGGCATCAAGGGCGGCAAGCCCGATCTTTCATACATCTTCGGTGCGGTGGCGATCTGTGCCGTCGCGGTCATCCTGACGGCCCTGGCCGGATACCTGATGAACGTCCGCCTCTACAAATCCACCGAGTCCTCCCTGGCGACGCTGCGCGTCCGCGGGTTCCGGCACGTGCACGACCTGTCGGTGCTCACCCAGAACACCGAACGCCGCGGTGCCCTGGTCTCCCGCGTCACCAACGACGTCGACCAGATCAGCACGTTCATGCAGTGGGGCGGCCTGATGATCATCGTGGCGCTCGGGCAGCTGCTCGTGGCCACCGTGCTCATGTTCATCTACTCCTGGCAGCTCACCCTCCTGGTGTGGATCTGCTTCATCCCGCTGATGATCGCCCTGCCGCGGTTCCAGCGGTTGCTGTCGCGGGCGTACACGATCGTCCGCGAACGCACCGGCGACATGCTCGCCGCCGTCAGCGAGTCGGTCGTCGGCGCCGCCGTGATCCGCGCCTACGCCGCCGAGGGCCGCACCGCCGAGCGCGTCGACACCAGCGTGGACGCCAACCGCTCCGCCCAGATCAGGGCCCAGACGATCGTCGGCTTCGTCTTCCCGCTGACGGAGATCGTCGCCGCCCTGGCCATCGCCGGGATCGTGCTGCTCGGCGTCCAGCTCGGCCTGTCCGGCGGCATCTCCGCGGGCAAGCTCGTCGCCTTCCTGTTCCTCGTCACCCTGTTCGTCTCGCCGCTCCAGATCGCCACCGAAGTGCTCAACGAGGCCCAGAACGCCGTCGCCGGCTGGCGGCGCATCCTCGGCGTCCTCGACACCCCGCCCGACGTGGCCGACCCCGGCGAGAAGGGCGCGGAACTGCCCCGCGGCCCCATCTCCGTCAAGTTCGAAGACGTGCACTTCGCCTACCCTGGCGGCGAACCCGTCCTGCAGGAGGTCACCGTCGAGATCCCGCCGCGCTCGCGCGTGGCGATCGTGGGGGAGACCGGCTCGGGCAAGACGACGTTCGCCAAGCTCCTGACCCGCCTCATGGACCCCGCCGCGGGCCGCGTCACCATCGACGGCCACGACCTGCGCGAGATCCGCTTCTCGTCGTTGCGCGAGCGCATCGTGATGGTGCCGCAGGACGGCTTCCTGTTCGACGGCACACTCGCCGACAACATCCGGTACGGCCGGCCGTCCGCGACCGACGCCGAGATCAGCCTCGCGCTGACCGAGCTCGGCCTGGCCGACTGGGTGGACGGCCTGCCCGCCGCCCTCGACACCCCGGTAGGCCAGCGCGGCGAGTCCCTGTCGGCCGGCGAACGCCAGCTCGTCGCCCTGGCCCGCGCCTACCTCGCCGACCCCGACCTCCTCCTGCTCGACGAGGCCACCTCCGCCGTCGACCCCGCCACCGAGGTACGGCTGGCCCGCGCCCTGGAGGGCGTCACCAGGGGCCGCACGGCCGTCTCGATCGCCCACCGGCTGTCCACGGCGGAGAACGCGGACGAGGTCCTGGTGTTCGACGCCGGCCGGTTGGTCCAGCGAGGCGCCCACGCCGACCTGGTCCGAGAGGAGGGGGTCTACGCAGGACTCCACGCCTCCTGGATCTCCGCCGCCCACTCCTGACCACCCCCGCCCATCTCGCCACTTCGGCCTCGCACCCCACCTGCATGGCGCCGCCCCCGCTCTCCAGCACCCGGATGCCGGGGTCTGGGCCCGCGACCCGAGCGTCGTGGCGGTGAAGCGGGTGGGGAGTGGGGGAAGAAGCGGCGGGCTGGGCTGGTTGAATGGCGGCATGTCCCTGGATCCCGACATCGCCGCGCGGCTCAAGCGCGGCCCCGACGGGCTGGTGCCCGCGATCGTCCAGCAGTACGACTCCGGCGAGGTGCTCATGCTCGCCTGGATGGACGACGAGGCGCTGCATCGCACGCTCACCACCGGCCGCGCCACCTACTGGTCGCGCAGCCGCCAGGAGTACTGGGTGAAGGGGAACACCTCCGGCCACGTCCAGCACGTGAAGGCGGTGGCGCTCGACTGCGACGGTGACACGGTCCTGCTCAAGGTGGACCAGGTGGGCGCCGCCTGCCACACGGGCGACCGCACGTGCTTCGACGCCGACGCGCTGCTGCCGTGAACAGGGAGACGTGGGTCTGGGCTGCGGCCACCGCGGCGGGCTGCCTGCTGGTGCTGCTGGCGGCGGGCCGCGTCTGGGTGCGTGCGGCCGGGACGGCCACCGGGACGGGCGGGGTTACCGCCGCCGGGACGGGCGGTGACCTGAGCGGCGGCCTGACCGCGGTGGGGCTGGCGGCGCTGGCCGGTGTGGTGGCGGTGCTGGCGACCAAGGGCGTGGGGCGCCGCGTCGTGGGCGCGCTGCTGGGGTTGTGCGGCGCGGGCCTCGGGTGGATCACCTTCTCGGCGCTGTCACAGGGGCCGATCGCCGCGTGGGCGAGGAATGTTCCGGCGCTTCATGGGGTGACGGATCCGGCGTACACGATCGAGGTGTTCTGGCCCGTCGTGGCGGGCGCCGGTGCGGCGCTGGTGCTGGTGGGGGGCGTGATGGCGGTGGTACGCGGCGGGCGTTGGACGGCCATGTCGGCCCGCTACGACCGGCGGCCGGCGGGGGAGCGGCCTGCGGATGACCGTTCGATGTGGGACGCTCTGGACAGAGGCGACGATCCCACGAGCTGAGTCCTGAAATTTCCGGGGCTTTCGGTGCAGATCGAGGTTCCAGACCTACGCTTCCGTGCAAGGGGCCACGATGACGAAGGGCGCGGCAGCATGACCTACGGCAACCAGGACGGCAGCGGTGGCTACGGCGCGCAGCCGCCCGGCGGGGGATACGGCCAGCAGCCGGGCAACGGCGGCGGATACGAGCAGCAGCCCGGCAGCGGCGGCGGTTACGGCCAGCCTCAGCCGGGCAGCGGCGGTTACGGCCAGCAGCCGGGCAGCGGCGGTGGCTATGGTCAGCAGCCCGGCAGCGGCGGTGGCTACGGCCAGCAGCCCGGCAGCGGGGGCGGTTACGGCCAGCCTCAGCCGGGCAGCGGCGGTTACGGCCAGCCGGATCCCTACGGGCAGCAACAGCCCGGTTACGGCTACGGCCAGCCCTCCGGCGGCTACGGTCAGGCCCAGGAGGCCTACGCCCAGCAGCCCGTCTACGCCCAGCCCGCCTACGGCCAGCCCGCCGCCTACGGCAAGCCTCCGGCCCAGACGAACGCCATGGCCATCACCTCGCTGATCCTCGGCATCGTCGGCCTGTTCCTGTGCGGCCTGACCAGCATCCCGGGCGCGATCTGCGGCCACGTCGCGCTGGCCCAGGTGAAGCGCAACGGCGGCGAGGGGCACGGTCTGGCGGTGGCCGGGCTGATCACCTCCTACCTGACGATCGTGGCGTGGGTCATCGGCTGGCTGGTGTTCGGCGGCTTCATCCTGGCGATGCTCGGGCTGGCGAGCGCGGCGGGCACGAGCTACTGACACCCTCCTTGCGGTCAGGTCACAAATCATCCTTATGACGGATAATTCCCCATGTGGGGCGTGGTAGGTCGCTATGCTGCGGCGGGCAACTCGCCACAAGCACCACACGAGGAGTCTCCAGTCATGAGCTACGGAAACCAGGGCGGCAGCGGCGGTTACGGTGCCCAGCCCCCCGGTGGGGGATACGGCCAGCAGCCGCCGAGCGGCGGCGGCTATGGCCAGCAGCCTCCCGGCGGAGGCTACGGCGCGCAGCCTCCGAGCGGCGGGGGCTACGGCGAGCAGCCTCCCGGGGGCGGCGGTTATGGACAGCAACCCCCGAGCGGCGGCGGCTACGGCCAGCCCGGCGGCTACGGCGGCGGGCAGAACCCGCCGGACAACCACTTGGTGTGGGCGATCCTGACCACGATCTTCTGCTGCCTCCCGCTGGGCATCGTGTCGATCGTGAAGTCGTCGCAGGTCAACTCGAAGTGGCAGGCAGGTGACTACCAGGGCGCGATGCTGGCCTCCGAGGAGGCGAAGACCTGGTGGAAGCGCGCGCTGATCGGCGGCATCATCTACTACGTGCTGCTCATCATCGGCCTGATCATCTACTTCGTGATCATCGCGGCCGCCGTGTCCAGCAGCTACTCGTCGTACTAAAGGCGATACTTGACCTCATGAGCGTTGCGAACCTCGAGCGGCGGGCCGCGGACCGTTGGAAGGCCGTGCTCCCGCCGCTCGGTGTCGCCGCGGGCACGGCGGCGGTCTTCGCCTTCGTCGGCGCGGTCGACCCGAACGAGCCGGGGCATTATCCGACCTGCCCGTTCCTGTGGCTGACCGAGCAGGCGTTCGGCACGGGGCTGTTCTGTCCCGGCTGCGGGACGCTGCGGACCATCCACGCGCTGGCCCACCTCGACCCGGTGGCCGCGCTCGGGCTCAATCCGCTGGCCGTGGCGGTCGTGCCGTTCCTGCTGTTCTGGTGGGGCCGGTGGCTGGTGCGGTCGTGGAAGGGGTCACCCAGGCGGACGACCCTGGCCCATCCCGGCTACATCTGGGCCTTCCTCGCGGTCGTGATCGTCTATTGGGTCGTGCGAAATCTTCCGTTTGGGGCTTTTTTGGCTCCGTAGTCGGGCCCCGATGGTGAGGTACGCGCGACCGGGCCGATACCATCGCAAGAGCAGGCCGGGAGCGGACGCGAAGCGAACTCTCAGCCGCCCCCAACACTGCCGACCGGAGGGACCCCAGCGCGTGAGTGTGCTCGACGACATCCTCGACGGGGTGCGAGCGGACCTGGCCACACGACAGCAGGCCGTGTCGCTTGACGAGCTCAAGGAACGGGCAGGGCGGGCTCCCACCCCCAGAGACGCCTATGCGGCACTGGGCGGCGACCGGGTGTCGGTGATCGCCGAGGTCAAGCGCTCAAGCCCGTCCAAGGGCGCGCTGGCCGCGATCGCCGACCCGGCCGCGCTCGCCGCCGACTACGAAGCGGGCGGCGCGCACGTCATCAGCGTGCTGACCGAACAGCGCCGCTTCGGCGGCAGCCTCGACGACCTGGCCGCCGTGCGCGCCCGGGTCGACATCCCGATCCTGCGCAAAGACTTCATCCTCACCGCCTACCAGCTGTGGGAGGCCAGGGCCTACGGCGCCGACCTGGCGCTGCTCATGGTCGTCTCCCTGGAGCAGGAGGCGCTGGTGTCGCTGATCGAGCGGGCGGACTCGATCGGGCTCGCGCCGCTGGTCGAGGTCCACACCGTGGAGGAGACCGAGCGCGCGATCGCGGCCGGGGCCAAGATCATCGGGATCAACGCCCGCGACCTGAAGACGCTGGAGGTCGACCGCGACGTCTTCAGCAAGATCGCGCCGATGATCCCCGACGACATCATCAAGATCGCCGAATCCGGGGTGCGCGGCCCGCACGACCTGCTCGCCTACGCGCGCGGCGGCGCCGATGCCGTCCTCGTGGGTGAGAGCCTGGTCACCGGCAAGGACCCGCGCAAGGCCGTGGAGGCGCTCGTGACCGCCGGCGCCCACCCAGCGACGCGCCCCGACCACGGATCAGAGGGATAGCAGTGGCACAAGACGGCTCCATCCTCACGGCCGCCGACCTGGCCGGCAACGGCGCTTATGGCAACGACCCCGACGTGCACGGCAAGTTCGGCATCTTCGGCGGCCGCTACGTGCCCGAGGCGCTCATCCCGGCGCTCGACGAGGTGGCCTCGGTCTACGAGACGGCCAAGAACGACGTGGGGTTCCTGCGCGAGTTCGACCACCTGCTGCGCACGTACGCGGGCCGGCCCACCACGCTGACCGAGGTCCCGCGCTTCGGCGAGCAGGCCGGCGGCGCCCGGATCATCCTCAAGCGCGAGGACCTGACCCACACCGGCGCCCACAAGATCAACAACGTGCTGGGCCAGGCGCTGCTCACCAAGCGCCTGGGCAAGAAGCGGGTCATCGCCGAGACCGGGGCGGGCCAGCACGGCGTGGCCACCGCCACCGCCGCGGCCCTGCTCGGCCTGGAGTGCGTCATCTACATGGGCGCCGTCGACTGCGAGCGCCAGGCGCTCAACGTGGCCAGGATGAAGTTGCTCGGCGCCACCGTGATCCCGGTGACCAACGGCTCGCAGACGCTCAAGGACGCCATCAACGAGGCCTTCCGCGACTGGGTCACCAACGTCGACACCACCCACTACCTCTTCGGCACCGTCGCGGGCCCGCATCCCTTCCCCGAGATCGTGCGCGACTTCGCCCGCATCATCGGCGTGGAGGCGCGCCGCCAGATGCTGGAGCTGACCGGCGCCCTGCCCAACGCCATCTGCGCCGCCGTCGGCGGCGGCAGCAACGCCATCGGCATCTTCCACGCCTTCATCGGCGACAAGGACGTCGCGCTGCACGGCTACGAGGCGGGCGGCCACGGCCTGGCCAGCGGCGAGCACGCGCTCACGCTGACCGCCGGCTCGGTCGGCGTCCTGCACGGCTCGCGCACCTATGTGCTCCAGGACGACGAGGGCCAGACGATCGAGTCCCACTCGATCTCCGCCGGCCTCGACTACCCGGGCGTCGGCCCCGAGCACGCCTGGCTGAAGGACAGCGGCCGCGCCACCTACCACGGCATCACCGACGCCGAGGCCATGGAGGCGTTCTCGCTGCTGGCCAGGACCGAGGGCATCATCCCGGCGATCGAGTCCTCCCACGCGCTCGCCGGAGCGCTCAAGCTCGGCCGCGAACTGGGCCCGGAGGCGACCATCCTGGTCAACCTCTCCGGGCGCGGCGACAAGGACATGGGCACCGCCATGAAGTACTTCAACCTCTAGGGTTCACGATCATGACCACTCTTCAGACGGTGTTCGCCAAGGCCAAGGCGGACAACCGGGCGGCGCTCGTCGGCTATCTGCCCGCGGGGTTCCCGTCCAAGGACGGCGCCATCACCGCCGCCGCGGCCCTGGTCGAGGCGGGTTGCGACGTCATCGAGATCGGCCTGCCGTACTCCGACCCGCTCATGGACGGTCCCACCATCCAGGACGCGGTGCACCGCTCGCTGACCAACGGCACCCGCATCGCCGACGTGTTCCGCACGGTCGAGGGGGTGGCCGCCACCGGCGCCGCCACGCTCGTCATGACCTACTGGAACCCGATCGACCGCTACGGCGCCGAGCGTTTCGCCCGTGACCTGGCCAGTGCGGGCGGGGTGGGCACGATCACGCCCGACCTCACGCCCGAGGAGTCCGGGCCGTGGCGCGAGGCCTCCGCGGCTGCGGGCATCGACACCGTCTTCCTGGTGGCGCCCAGTTCCACGGAGGAGCGCATCAAGGCCGTGGTCGAGTGCTGCACCGGCTTCGTCTACGCGGCCTCGCTCATGGGCGTCACAGGCGCCCGCGAGAGCGTGAACGTGGCCGCCGAAGGCCTGGTCGAGCGCACCCGCGCCCACACCGACCTGCCCGTCTGCGTGGGTCTGGGCGTCGGCACCGGCGCGCAGGCGGCCGAGGTGGCCGGCTACGCCGACGGCGTCATCGTCGGCTCCGCGTTCATCCGCCGCCTGCTCGACGCGCCCGACGAGGCCGCGGGCCGCGCCGCCTGCGCCGAGCTGGCGCGCGACATGGCCGCGGGGGTCCGCTCCCACGTCTGATCTCCGGTATGGCGAAGCGCGGCCACCCAGGGTTTCCCGGGGGCCGCGCTTTTCGTTTGTGCATGCTTTCACCGGAGCTGCGGCGCAAAAGTGCAACAAGGCGCATGATTTGTCCATAGAAGCGGTCCGGTGATCGCGTCAGGGTGGCGGCACGAACTCTTCGCACGAAAGGACGCACATGCGTCGACGTTCCGCCGCGTTAGCCGGGCTCCTCGCACTCGCCACCCTCACCACCACCCCCGCCCAAGCCACTCCCACACCCCCCTCCGCACAAGCCGCCGCGGCACCAGGCTCGGAGGCCGCCGAGCCACGAGGGCTCCCACCCGCCTCGCCGGAGAGCGCGGGAGCGCGGGAGCCCTCGCCCACCAACGCCCCACCGGACGTCCGCCTCCCACCCACCACCACAACCCCGCCCACCCCCACCACCACGCGGCCCACGACCCCGCCCACGTCTGAGGCGTCGTCCAGCCCCGTGGCGCCGTCCGTGGAGGCGGCGGCCGTGGCGGATCCGGTGACGATCTCCTCGCGGGAGCTGGCCGTCTCCCTGGACCCGGCCTTCCCGAGGGTGCTCGGCTACACCGACCGGGCGAGCGGAGCCACCCTGGGCGGCAGCACCACCGTCCCGGTCGTGGTCCTGAACGGCACGCCGTACCCGGTGACGGGGACGCCGGCCGGCGCGGACGGGAAGACCGCACGCTACCGGCTGACGTTCGCCGCGCTGGGCGGGGTGGCGCTGGAGGCGTCGGTGGGGGTGCGGGGGCGGACCACGACGTTCCGGATCGACAAGGTGACCGACACGGCCGCCTTCCGGGTCGGGACGATCGATCTGCCCGGTCATGACCTGGTGTCGGTGGCCAGTGACCAGGCGGGGGCGGCGACGGCGTTCACCCGGCTGGATCCGAACTCGACGCGGACGGCGGACGTGTTCGCGAAGGTCACGGCGCAGACGGCGGCCGAGGCGCAGCCGGTCGGGGCGACCTACGGGATCGTCAACACCGACCGGCTGGCCGCCGCGATCGAGTCGAACTCCACCTACGACCGCCCCTCCGGCCCCACCGACGTGGACCGCGCCCGCTTCTGGCACCAGGCGCGCAAGGGCGCCGACGGCGTGGTCAGGGTGGGGGTGTGGAGCGGGCAGTGGACCTACCGGGCGGCGGGCGCGCCGTTCACCGAGGAGCTGCCCTGGGCGAAGGTGGTCGTCACCCCGGACGCCAACGGTGACGGGACGCTGGACTGGCAGGACGGCGCGATCGCCTTCCGCGGCATCGGCGTCAAGGCGCAGGGCTCCGAGCAGACCAAGGACCGGGTGGCGATCCACATCCCGTTCAACTTCGCCAGCCAGGCGACCCACCCGTTCCTGCGCACGCTGGACGACGTCAAGCGGGTCGCGCTGGCCACCGACGGGCTGGGGCAGCTGGCGATCCTGAAGGGCTACCAGTCGGAGGGCCACGACTCGGCGCACCCGGACTACGGCGGCAACTACAACAAGCGCGCGGGCGGCCTCAAGGACCTGAACACGCTGCTGAAGACCGGCAAGCGGTGGAACGCCGACTTCGGCGTGCACGTGAACGCCACGGAGGCCTACCCGGTGGCGAAGACGTTCAGCGAGACGCTGGTGAACAAGGACGCCAAGGGCTGGAACTGGCTCGACCAGTCGTACTACATCGACCAGCGCACCGACCTGACCACCGGCAACCTCGCCGAGCGCTTCCGGCGGCTACGCGAGGAGACCGGCAGCGGCGACCTCGCGCTGCTCTACGTCGACGTGTACTACAGCCACGGCTGGACCGCCGACCGCACGCTGGCCGAGCTGCGCCGCCAGGGCTGGCAGGTCTCCACGGAATGGTCGGACAAGCTGGAGCGCGCCTCGCTGTGGTCGCACTGGGCCACGGACATGAGCTACGGCGGCGCCACCAACAAGGGCCTCAACTCCCAGATCATCCGCTTCATCCGCAACCAGGAGAAGGACGTCTGGAACGCCCACCCGATCCTCGGCAACGCCAGGATCGAGGAGTTCGAGGGCTGGACCGGCGAGGTCGACTGGAACGCCTTCACCCGCAACATCTGGGAGCACAACCTCCCGGCCAAGTTCCTGCAGCACTACCCGATCCTCGACTGGAACGCCGACCAGATCGTCTTCGGCGACGGCGTGACCGGAACGGACAAGAGCGGCAAACGCGAGCTGTTCCTCGGCAACCGCAAGATCCTGGACGGCGCCACCTACCTGCTGCCGTGGGAGGGCAAGTCCTACCACTACAACCCGGCGGGTGGCCAGACCACCTGGGACGCCGACCGGCCGATGCGCCTGTACAAGCTGACCGACCAGGGCCGCGTCCCGATGGGCACGCTCACCCCGTCCGGCGGCAAGATCACGATCACCGCCGAGCCCGGCGTCCCGTACGTGCTCTACCCCGGCAAGGCACCCAAGCAGGACACACCCGAGTGGGGCGAGCGCTCCGGCGTCGCCGACCCCGGCTTCAACGACGACACGCTTCGCGCGTGGGAGCGCACCGGCCAGGTCTCGATCGAGAAGAACGCCAAGGGGCAGCGGGTCGCGCTGCTGGCCGCCGGTCAGCCCGCCGCGATCGAGCAGAACCTCAAGGGCCTCACCCCCGGCCGCACCTACAGCGCCTCGGCCTGGGTGGAGGTCGAACCGGGCAAGACCCGCGAGACCACCCTGGAGATCGGCGGCCAGTCCACCCGCGTCAGCAGCTCCACGGCCAGGAACAACGTCGCGGCCGACGAGAAGCACGGCACCTACTTCCAGCGCGTCAAGGCCGTCTTCACCGCCACCAGGAGCCACGCCAAACTCCGCCTCGGCGCGGGCGGCGGTGACGGCGCGGTCCGCGTGGACGACGTCCGCCTGGTCACGACCGCCAAGCCCGGCCCCGTCGAGGACTTCGAGAACGTCGACCAGGGCTGGGGACCGTTCGTGAAGGGCGACGCGGGCGGCAGCACCGACCCGCGCACCCACATCGCCCAGAAGCACGCCCCGTTCACGCAGGCCGGGTGGAACGGCAAGGCCGTGGACGACGTGATCGGCGGCGAGGAGTCGCTGAAGGTCCACGAGGAACGGCAGGGGCTGGTCTACCGGACCGTCCCGCAGACCGCCCGGTTCGTGAACGGCCACGCCTACGAGGTCTCCTTCGCCTACCAGAACGCCCAACAGGGCACGTACGCCTGGGTGACCGGCTACGACAAGGGCGGCAGAAGCGTCGAGACCCGGCGCACCCCGATCCCCGAGCAGCGCTCCACGACCCGTTTCACCGAACGCGTGGTCGCCGGGTGCGGTGACGTCTGGGTGGGCCTGCGGTCGCTGCGGCCCGAGCAGGCCGGGGCCGACTTCATCCTCGACGACTTCGCGGTCAAGGACCTTGGCCCCGCCCAAGAGCCGCCGGCCTGCGCCTCGCTGGAAGTCAGGCCCGGCCCGGCCACGCTGGAGCCCGGGGCGGCCAACGACGTGACGACCGTCTTCACGAACCTGGAGGACGCCCCGGCCGAGGTGGGCGTGACGCTGGCCGTACCGGATGGGTGGCAGGTCGGCGGCCAGGGGAGCGGGACCGTCCAGCCCGGTGCGGCGCTCACCACGACCTGGAAGGTGACGCCGCCGCTCGACGCCCCCTACCGGGCCTACGACCTCAAGGCGAGCGCCGTCTACGGCGGCAAGCGGGTCGAGGCGGCGGTCAGCGTGCGGACGCTGCCGCCACCGCCGTCCGGTACGGCGTGGGCCAGTGACCACGACTGGGTCAGCGCCGACAACGGCTGGGGCCCGGCCGAGCGGGACCGGTCCAACGGCGAGCAGGGCGAGGGCGACGGCCGGCCGCTGACCATCGGCGGCGTCGCCTACACCAAGGGCCTGGGCGTTCACGCGCCCAGCAGGATCCGCTACTACCTGGGCGGACGCTGCACCGGCTTCACCGCCGCCGTCGGCGTGGACGACGCGCAGCCCACGCGGGGGTCGGTGCGGTTCACCGTGCTGGCCGACGGGACGGCCAAGGCGCAGAGCCCGGTCCTGCGCGCCGCCGACGCCGCCCACGAACTGCGCGCCGACCTGACCGGGGCCAGGTACGTGGACCTGGTCGTGGACGACGGCGGCGACGGCAACGGCAACGACCACGGCGACTGGGGAGGGGCCCAGTTCACCTGCGGGTGAACCGCTAGGATCCCCTCCCGGCGTGGAGGAGGGCGTGAGGATGGTGGCACAGCCGTACCGGCAGTGGATGCACTACCTCACGCCCGGCCCCGCCCACCGCGGGCTCGGCCTGGTCTGCCTGGGCGCCGGCCACCAGGACGGCGCGCTGCCGACCGTGGGCCCGCGCACCATGCAGAACCACGTGGCGGTCGTGGTGACCGAGGGCGGCGGCTGGTTCGCCGAGGCGGGCGGCGCGCCCGTGGAGGTGGCCGCGCCCGCCGTGCTCTGGCTGCGTCCCGGCGTCCGGCACCACTACGCGCCGCACGCGCCGGGCTGGACGGAGTGGTTCGTCGACTTCACCGGGTCGGCGGTGGCCGCCTACACCGAGCTGGGGTTCCTGGGCGACGGGCGGCCGGTGACGCCGCTGACCACGTCCGAGCCGGCCGCCCGCGCCATCGGGCGCATCCTCCAGGCGTGCCGGCGCGGCAGCCCGTACCTGGAGGTGGAGACGTCGGCGGTCGTGCACGAGGTGCTGGTGGCGCTGCGGCACGCCCGCGTGGACGAGGGGCCGGACGGCGTGCTGGAGACGCTCGCGCGGGACGCCTGCCTGCCGATCCCGGTGGCCGAGCACGCCAGGCGGCTGGGGCTGCCGCTGGCCGAGCTGCGGCGGCGGGTACGGCGGCTGACCGGATGCAGTCCCAAGGACTACGTGCTGACGATCCGGCTCAACCAGGCCAAGGATCTGCTGGCCGGGACCGATCTGCCGGTGGCGGCGGTGGCGCGGCGGGTGGGGTATGACGATCCGGCGTACTTCACCCGGTTGTTCACCCGCCGGACGGGGATGCCGCCGAGCGAATTTCGCGCCGAACGTTTCGGCTAAGTCAGGATTTTTTGTCAAACTTCATGTCAAATCAGAGGAGAATGGGAGTTCCAGGAGAAGGAGCTCTTTTGCGTCGCTGGTTATCAGGGCCGCTCGCCGCCGTGCTGTCCCTCGCCATGGCCGCCCCGGCCCACTCCGCTCAGCCCGACCCGCCCACAACCCCGCCCGCGCCCCCGGTCACGACGGCGCCCGTCACTGAACCGCCGCCCGCCACACCGGACCGCGAGCCCAGCTATGAGCTGCCCTCGCCGGAGGAGTCCGCGACCGGCGCGCCGCGACCGGGCGTTCAGCGCATCCAGCCCAGCCCCGCACAGGTCGCCCGCCCCCTGACGCTCGCCTCCGGCGAGCTCTCGGTCGAGGTCGATCCGGCCTTTCCGCGCGTGCTCGGCTACACCGACCGCGCCACCGGGGCACGACTGGGCGGCAGTACGGCGGTGCCCGCCGTCGTCCTGAACGGCCGGCCGTACCCGGTGACGGCGGCCCTCACCGGCACGGACGGGAAGTCGGCCCGCTACCGGCTGACCTTCGCCGGCCTGGACGGCGTCGGGCTCGACGCGGCGATCAGCGTGAAACGGCGGGTGGCGACCTTCGCCGTCGAGGCCGTGCGCGACACCCCGGCCTTCCGCGTGGGCACGATCGACCTGCCCGGCCACGACCTGGTGTCGGTGGGAGGCGACCAGCCGGGCGCGGCGACGGCGTTCACCCGCCTGGACCCCAACTCGACGCGGACGGCGGACGTGTTCGCCAAGGTCACGGAGCCGGAGGCGGAGCCGATCGGCGCGACCTACGGCATCGTCAACACCGACCGGCTGGCCGCCGCCGTCGAGACCAACTCCGTTTACGACCAGCCCGCCGGCGCCACCGACAAGGACGCCGCCCGCCTGTGGCACCAGGCCCGCATGGGGGCCGACGGCGTGGTCAGGGTGGGCGTGTGGAGCGGGCAGTGGACCTACCGGGCGGCCGGCGCGCCGTTCACCGAGGAACTGCCCTGGGCGAAGGTCGTCGTGACGCCGGACGCCAACGGCGACGGCACGCTCGACTGGCAGGACGGCGCGATCGCCTTCCGCGACATCGCCGTCACCCCGCCCGGCGCGGGCGAGACGAGCCGGCGCGTGGTGACGCACATCCCGTTCAACTTCAGCAGCCAGGCCACGCACCCGTTCCTGCGCACGCTGGACGACGTCAAACGCATCGCGCTGGCCACCGACGGGCTGGGCCAGCTCGCCCTCCTGAAGGGCTACCAGTCGGAGGGCCACGACTCCGCCCACCCGGACTACGGCGGCAACTACAACACCCGCGCCGGCGGCCTCAAGGACCTCAACACCCTGCTGAAGACCGGCAAGCGGTGGAACGCCGGCTTCGGCGTCCACGTCAACGCCACCGAGTCCTACCCGGAGGCGAAGACGTTCAGCGAGACGCTGGTGGACAAGAACGTCAAAGGCTGGAACTGGCTCGACCAGTCCTACCGCATCGACCAGCGCCGCGACCTGACCGCCGGAACCCTCGCCGAGCGCTTCCGGCGGCTGCGCGAGGAGACCGACCGCAACCTGTCGGTCCTGTACGTGGACGTCTTCCGGCCGTTCGGCTGGGTCGCCGACCGCACGCTGGCCGAACTGCGCCGCCAGGGCTGGCAGGTGACGACGGAGTGGTCGGACAAGCTGGAACGCTCGTCCCTGTGGGCCCACTGGGCCAACGACCTCAACTACGGCGGCGTCACCAACAAGGGCCTGAACTCCCAGATCATCCGCTTCATCCGCAACCACCAGAAGGACGTCTGGAACGCCCACCCCATCCTCGGCAACGCCCGCATCGTCGAGTTCGAGGGCTGGACGGCCGAGAACAACTGGAACGCCTTCTACCGCAACGTCTGGGAGCACAACCTGCCGGTCAAGTTCCTGCAGCGGCAGCCGATCACGAAGTGGACAGCCGAGGAGATCCGCTTCGCGAACGGCGTGCGCGGCACCTTCACGGACGGCAGGCGCGAACTGTTCGTGCACGACCGCAAGGTCCTCGACGGAACCGCCTACCTGCTGCCGTGGGAGGGCAGGTCCTACCACTACAACCCGGCGGGCGGCCGGACGACCTGGGCGGCCGACCGGCCGATGAAGATCTACCGGCTCACCCCGCAGGGCCGGGTCGCCGAGGGCACGCTCACCCCGTACGGCGGCATGATCACGATCACCGCCGAGCCCGGCGTGCCGTACGTGCTCTATCCCGGCGATCCGCCCAGGCAGCCCGAGCCCGAGTGGGGCGAGGGCAGCGGCCTGCGCGACCCGGGCTTCAACGGCGAGCGCGCCTGGACCACGACGGGCCCGGTGAGCCTGCGCGTCAACGACCTCGGCCAGCGCCACGCCCACCTCGGCGGCGGCGCGCCGGCCGCGCTGGAGCAGCGCGTCACCGGCCTGCGTCCCGGCCGCCGCTACGCGGCCGAGGCGTTCGTGGAGATCGAACCGGGCCGCACCCGCGCCGTGACCCTGGAGATCGGCGCGCGGGAGGTCCGGCTGGACAGGTCCACGGCCAAGAACCACATCGCCTCCGACGAGAAGCGCGACACCTACTTCCAGCGCGTGCGGGTGCGCTTCACCGCCCCGGCCGGTCCGGTCACGCTGCGGATCGCGGCGGCCGACGGGGAGGGGGCCGTGCGGGTGGACGACGCCCGCGTGGTCCCGACGACCGCGGGACAGGACGGCTTCGAGGCGCCGGAGGCGGGCTGGGGCCCGTTCGTCAAGGGCGACGCGGGCGGCTCCTTCGACGCCCGCACCCACCTGGCGCAGCGGCGCGAGCCGTACACGCAGAAGGGGTGGAACGGCAAGGCGGTCGACGACGTGCTGGCCGGAGAGTGGTCGCTGAAGGTCCACGAGGAACGGCAGGGCCTGGTCTACCGGACGGTCCCGCAGACGGCCCGGTTCGTGAACGGCCACGCCTACGAGGTCTCCTTCGCCTACCAGAACGCCCTGGCCGACGCCTATACCTGGGTGACCGGCTATGACAAGGGCGGCAGAAGCGTCGAGACCCGGAGCACCCCGATCCCCGAGCAGCGCTCCACCACCCGCTTCACCGAACGGGTCGTGGCCGGGTGCGGCGACGCCTGGGTGGGCCTGCGCTCGCTGCGCGCCGAGCAGCCGGGCGCCGACTTCATCCTCGACGACTTCACCGTCAAGGACCTCGGACCCGTCGCCGAGCCCGCCGCCTGCGCCACGCTGGAGGTCAGGTCCGCCTCGCCGAGCGTGGAACAGGGCGTCGCCAACGAGGTCACCACCGTCTTCACCAACCTGGAGGACGCGGCGGCCCGCGACGTCGAGGTACGCCTCACCGCGCCGCCCGGCTGGACCGTCGAAGGCGAGGGGCGCGGCGACGTCGAGCCGGGCGCGGCGCTCACCACTGTGTGGAAGGTCACCCCGCCCGCCGACGCCGCCCACGACAGCTACGAGCTGAAGGCGGCCGCCGCGTACGCGGGCAAGAGTGTGCAGGGCCTCGCGGTCGTCAGGACGCTCCCGCCGCCGCCCACGGCCGACGCCTACGCCAGCGACCTGGAGTGGGTGGCCGCCGGCAACGGCTGGGGGCCGGCCGAGCGTGACCGGTCCAACGGCGACAAGGCCCAGGGCGACGGCTCGCCGCTCACCGTCGGCGGCCGGGTCTTCGCCAAGGGCCTCGGGACGCACGCGCCCGCCAGGATCCGCTACTACCTGGGCGGACGCTGCGCCGCCTTCGCCGCCGTCGTCGGCGTCGACGACTCCCAGGCCGCGCCGCGCGGCTCGGTCAGCTTCACCGTGCTGGCCGACGGGGTCGTCAAGGCCGGGACGCCGGTCCTGCGCGGGCCCGATCCGGCCCACGAGCTGAGCGCCGACGTACGCGGCGCGCGGTTCGTGGAACTCGTCGCCGGAGACGGCGGCGACGGGGTCGGCAACGACCACGCGGACTGGGGCGATGCCCGCTTCCGGTGCGGATGAGGAAGGATTTTGCCTTAGCCGACCCTTATCCAGCCCGTGATCGGATGTCCTGCGAGTACTGTGCGCTGTCGCAGGCGAAGACATGAAGGAGATCACCGTGGCCGCGTCGTCATCGTCACGCAACGTCAGATCGGCGATACCCTGGGTCACGACCGTCGCCCGCTTGGTCCTGGGCGTGGTGCTGATCGTGGCCGGGGGGCTGAAGATCGGCAACCCGTCCGACTCGGTGGTGGCGGTCAAGGCGTACCAGCTGCTGCCCGAGTCGCTGGCCACCATCGTGGGCTACGCGCTGCCGATCGTGGAGATCATCATCGGCATCCTGCTCGTGATCGGCCTGATGACCAGGGTGGTGGCGGTGGTCGGGGCACTGCTCATGCTCGCCTTCGTCTTCGGCATCGCCTGGGCGTGGGCGAAGGGCTACAAGATCGATTGCGGCTGTTTCGGGGGCGGTGGCGAGCTCAAGAAGGGCCAGGAGCCGACGTACCTGCTCGACATCCTGCGGGATTTCGGGCTGGTGGTGCTCGGCGTCTGGGCCGCGCGTTTCCCGCCGGGGCGTTTCGCCCTCGACGGAGCCCTCGGACTGCACACGGTGGATGACAAGGAGAACGACTGATGGGCAAGGGCGACCGCGAGAAGTCGGCGCGCGACCGGATCAAGGAGCAGCAGGCCGCCGATCGCAAGCGGGAGCAGCGCCGGCGGATCATCACCTACACCACGGCTGGCGTCGTGGCGGTGGCCGCGCTGGGCGCCGGGATCCTCTGGAACATGAACCGCTCCAAGTCGGAGGAGGCGGGCGCCAACCTCGCGCCGATCACCGTCGTGGCCGACGCGGGCGTCACGATGGGCAACGCCGGGGTCAGCAAGCCGGTGATCGACATCTACGAGGACTTCCAGTGCCCGGCCTGCAAGGAGCTGGAGCGGGTCAGCGGGTCCACGTTCAAGAACCTCGCCGCCGAAGGCAAGGCCAAGGTGGTCTACCACCCCATCACGATCTTCAGCGAGGAGCCGACGCGCGGCAACTCCATCCGCGCCGGGGCCGCCGCCCGCTGCGTGAAGGACGGCAAGCAGTGGATGGCCTTCCACGACACCCTCTTCGAGAAGCAGCCGAGCGAGACCGTCGAGGGCTTCAAGATCGACCAGCTGGTCGGGTGGGGCAAGGACGTCGGCGTCACCGCGCCCGACTTCGAGCAGTGCGTGACCAAGCAGCAGCACGCCGCCGTCCAGCAGAGCTACAGCGACAAGGTCAACAAGGAGCAAAACCTGACCGGCACGCCCACGGTCAAGCTCAACGGCGTCGAGATGGACAACGAGGTCCTCTTCCGCCCGTCGGAGCTGCGCGAGGCCGTCCTCAACGCAGCCAAGTAGCCCGCCGGTCCGCTACCCTCACCTGACATGCCCCTTGTTGCCTCGATTCCCAGCCCTCCCCAAGGGGTCTGGTATCTCGGCCCGATTCCTATCCGGGCCTACGCACTCTGCATCGTGCTCGGCGTCATCATCGCCGTCTGGATGAGCGAGCGCCGCTGGCGCGCCCGTGGCGGCGCGCCAGGCACCATGATCGACATCGCCGTGCCCGCGGTGATCTTCGGTCTCATCGGTGGCCGGCTCTACCACGTCATCACCGACTGGCAGCTCTACTTCGGCCCCGAAGCCCCCAACGAGCCATATGAGGCCCTGTTCATCTGGAACGGCGGGCTGGGAATCTGGGGCGCGGTCGCGCTGGGCGGCGTCGGCGTCTGGCTGACCTGCCGCAAACGCGGCATCTCACTGTCGGCCGTCGCCGACACGGTCGCGCCGGGCATCGCCATCGGCCAGGCGATCGGCCGCTGGGGCAACTGGTTCAACCAGGAGCTCTACGGCGGGCCGACCGATCTCCCGTGGGGGCTGGAGATCGACATCAACAAGGACGGCACGGTAGACGGCCTCTACCACCCGACCTTCCTGTACGAGTCCATCTGGAACCTCATCCTCGCCTTCGTCCTCATCTGGGCGGGCAAACGCTTCACGCTGCGGCACGGGCGGCTGTTCGCGCTCTACGTGGCCGGCTACACCCTCGGGCGCTTCTGGATCGAGGGGCTGCGCATCGACCCCGTCGGCGGCGTGGACCACGCGGTGACGTTCCTGAGCCTGCGCATCAACCAGTGGACCGCGCTCGTGCTGTTCGTCGCGGCGCTCGCCTTCTTCTTCCTGACGCGCGGCAAGGACACCGTGGAGTACGTGCTGCCGCGCGACGGCTCCGGGCCGCCGGGGGAGGGGGAGTCGGCCGACCCGGCCCACGCGGCCGACCAGGCGGACGAGTCCGACACCGTCCGGGAAGCGGACACCGCGGAGAAGACAGCGGAGGACGCGGAAGACGGCGAACCCGCCAAGGCCGAAGCCTCCGCCGACGAGCCCGCCGCCGACGAGCCCGCGAAGACCGACGAGGCCGTGAAGATTGACGAGCCCGCGAAGCCTGCCGAGACGACCGCGAAGGCCGACGAGGCCGCGAAGCCCGCTGAGACCGATGTGCCCGTCGCGAAGACCGACGAGCCGGTCAAGGACGACGCCGTCAAGGACGACGCGGTCAAGGACGACGCGGAAGCCGTACGGGAAGAGGAAAAGAACCCGCGATGAATGATCGCGCGGAGCAGCACCACCAGCATCGCGACGTCACCGGCGGCTGGCTTCGGCCGTCGGTGTTCGGGGCGATGGACGGGCTGGTGTCGAACTTCGCGCTCATCGCCGGTGTCGCGGGCGGCACCGACGACACCAAGGTGATCGCCCTGGCCGGTGTCGCGGGCCTGGCGGCCGGGGCGTTCTCGATGGCCGGCGGCGAATACGTGTCGGTGGCCAGCCAGCGCGAGCTGGCCCTCGCCGAGATCGCCGTCGAGCGGCGCGAGCTCGACCGCCACCCCGCCGCCGAGCTGAAGGAGCTCGCCGACGACTTCGTGGCCAAGGGCGTCGCGCCCGACCTGGCCGCCGAAGTGGCCAGGCAGATCTCGGCCAACCCCGAGCGCGCCCTGGAAGTGCACGCCCAGAACGAGCTGGGCATCGGGCCCAAGGACCTGCCCTCGCCCAAGGTGGCCGCGCTGTCGTCGTTCGCCTCCTTCTCGGTGGGGGCCGTGCTGCCGCTGCTGCCGTACCTGTTCGGGGTGACCGGCCTGACGCTGTCGGCGCTGCTGTCGTGTGTGGCGTTGTTCGGGGCGGGCGCGCTCGTCTCGGCCGTGACCGCCCGCAGCTGGTGGTACTCGGGCCTGCGCCAGCTCGTCGTGGGCGCGGTGGCGGCCGGGCTGACCTTCGCGCTCGGCAACCTGATCGGAGGAACGGGGCTGTGAGGAGCAGCAGCAGGAAGCGGCGGCGTACCCGTACCCCGAAGTCCGACTGGCAGCTGCCGCTGCTCAGCGACATGGGCCTGCGGCCCGAGCAGCAACGCCTGCTCGTGATCATCGCATCGGCGCTCGGCGTCGTGGTCCTGGCCGTGGGGCTGGTGGCCGTCGTCGGCTCGATGGGCACCGGCTACCTGCCCGACCGCGCGGCCACCGCCGCGGCCGGCGGGCCCGGCACCGCCCGGCCGGACTCCTTCCACGGCTGGAGCTCGCCCAAGCTGTTCGAGCCGATCAACGAGCGGGCCAAGGACGCCAAGCCGCTCACCGAGAAGGAACTGTTCGCCGGAAAGACGCTGGCCGACGAGAAGAAGCTCACGCTCAAGCTGGTCGCGCAGGAGCTCGGCGCCGACTGCGCGGCCGTGCTGTGGGGCCCGGACCTGGTCGAGAAGGCCGCCGACGGCGAGTGCACGCAGGCCGCCCGCGCCCTCTACACCAGCTCGGACGGCCGTTACGTCGCCCAGTACACCCTGCTCAACCTGCGCGACGCCAAGGCGGCCGACGAACTGGTAGCCGAGCTCAAGGCGGGCTACCGGGGCGGCTGGACGCACGCCCTGCAGAGCGAGAAGGCGTCCTTCCCCGCCGGCGGCTACACCGAGGGCGGCGCGTACGCGCTCGGCCACTACCTGGGCGTGGTCTGGATCGGCCGCGCCGACGGCGCCGAGCCGGCGCCCAAGGACGACTTCGTCTCCGTCACCCTCACCCTGCGCGGAGCGGAGAAGGCCGTCTATCGCCGCGTCGTCGCGATCACCGGGCAGCAGCCCTCGTGACCCACCGTCCCGCCGGAGTTCGCCGATGATTCCCGCTCGCGTGGCGGTCCCCGTGGCCGTGCTGATCGTGCTCGCCGCCGCCCTGGCCGCCTGGTTCCTCACCCGTGGCGGCCCCGTCCGGCCCGCGACCTTCCGCGGCGAGCCCACCTCGGCCATGTACGCCGCCATCGACTCCCGCCAGAGCGACGCCGCCCCGCTGACCACCGAAGAGGTCTTCACCCCGGCCACCGCGAAGCTGGGCGAGCTGACCAGGGGCGCGGCCGAGCAGCTCGACGACTGCGCCGACGCCCTGGCAGGCCCGGAGGCCGCCGGCTGCTCGCAGGCCCTGCGCGCCACCTACACCGGCCCGGCGGTCAACGGCCAGTTCGTCATCTTCAACCTGCCCGACGGCCGCGCCGCCGACGCCCTGGTGTCGGCGCTGGGCAAGGAGGGCTTCCTGGAGCAGGCGGTCGACTTCGACATCGCCCGCAGCTGGGCGCAAGCTCGGGCGCTCGGCCATTACGTGACCGTCAGCTGGGTGGGCCCGGCCGCCGAGGGCGCCAGGGTGGACCTCACCCAGTCACAGGTGGCCCTGGACACCCTCGCGCGCGTCGTGCAGTCCCGGGTCGTCAAGGCCGTCTGACCCGGCGAGCGTGGCGGCCACCGCGCCGGGCAGCGCCCGCAGGTGGTGGAGCGGGGCCTCCAGCGGCGTGATGCCCTCCGACCAGGGGGCCGCGGCGCGGATCAGCGCGCGGGCCTCGTTCTTGGTGAGCGCTCCGCCCCTGGCCGTGATGAGCGCCTCCCGCCAGGTGTTGGCGAGCTTGGCGTGGGCGTTGTCGAGGATCCCTCGCAGCGCTCTGGCCGCCGGGCCGGCGGGGGGCGGGAGCCGTACCGCGTCGAGGACCGTGCCGTCGGCGCTCAGCTCGTAGACGACGCTCAGCTCGTGGGGCCGCGCCGCGAGCGGCGCGGCGAGGAAGGCCCGCACGTGGCGGGCCTTGGTGGCCAGCAGCAGACGCGGCAGCGCCCCTTCCAGCCCAGCCGGTACGGCTACCGCCACCCGCTCCACCGCGGCCGCGTAGGGCTTGGCCAGCCACGTGGACAGCTTCACCCGCGGCAGCCCGAGCGCCTTGGGCCACTCTCCCACGAGCAGGTCGGGCGCGAAGTCCCCGAGGTCGTGCGCCTGCTCGGGCGCGGACTCCACCGACTGTGGCCCCTGCGTGTAGATGGCGGTGGCGACCCGGTCGAGGCGGGCGGCGACGGCGGGCGCGGTCTTGGTGGTGGGCCGCAGGATGTACAGGTCCGCGGCCGAGCCGATGGCCTCGGCGCCGAGGTAGCGGTTGAAGTCGGGGTAGATGGCCTCGTTGAGCAGGTTGAGCGCCGACAGGGCGTTCTGCACCTTGAGCGCGAGCATGGGCGTGCGCTCGCCCGCGCCGTAGGCCAGCAGCACCCGGCCCTCGTCCTTGAGCCCTTCCAGCGCCCGCGCCACGAAGAGCCCGACCCCCTCCGGCGTGTACGGCGGGTCGGTGATCGCCAGATCGTGCCCCCGGGCCGACGGCGGCAGCCCGAGCCGCAGGTCGGCCCAGCGGGTGCGGACCCCGAGGTCCTGCTCGTCGATGTAGGCCAGGATGCGCTCGTCGATGTCGGCGACCGTGACCTCGGCGGCCGGGTACACCAGCTTGACGGCCAACGAGGTCAGGTCGTGGTCGCCCACGCACAGCAGCTTGGCGCCCGGCAGCCAGAAGCGGGCGCCGAGCAGCAGCGCCCGGCGCAGCACGGTCTCCGGGGTGGCGGCGACGTGGTCGAGCGCGTGGCGGCCCCGCGGCGCCCCGGCGATCAGCTCCTCCAGGCGGGCCAGCACGTGGTGGTAGTGGGGGAGCAGGTGCGCGACCGGGTCGGCGGGCGGCGGGGCCAGCGCGAGCAGGTCCTGGTAGTCGCCCGCGTGTTCGAGGGGCAGCCGGTAGCGCTCGCCGGAGCGTTCCAGGCGGGGCAGCTCTCGCAGCAGGGCCTCGATGCCCCGGCGTGAGGTGGCGCTGTCGCGCACCAGTTCGGCGAGGGTGCGCCACCGGCCCTCGCAGAGCAGCGCCAGCGCGTGCCGGTAGCGCCTGCTGTCGGCCCCGGCCTCATCGAGCAGGCGTTCGACCCCTTCGCGCTCCATGGAGGCAGCTTATCGGTCCAGAAATTCCGGGGTTTGGGACACATGCGTCCGTATACCGGAACAGGTGCGATGTTCGCGATGTGGACCTGGTGGGCACCATTCGGGCAACGTGTTGTAACCTCTAACGCACAACTGCAGCAGGGCCAACGTCGTCCCTCGCCTTTGAAGCACCAAGAGCAAGCGAAGAGACGACGGGAGGGATTCAATGCCTGCTGCCCACCTCGGGTTCCCCGAGCCCCAGGGCCTCTACCACCCCGCCAACGAGCATGACGCCTGCGGCGTGGCCATGGTGGCCGACGTCGCCGGACGACGTGGCCACGGCATCGTGGAGAAGGCCTTGGAGGCGTTGTGCAACCTTGACCACCGGGGGGCCAAGGGTAGCGAGCCGGACACCGGCGACGGAGCCGGGATCCTGACGCAGATCCCCGATGCATTCCTGCGCGCGAACGTGCCGTTCGCGCTGCCTCCGGCGGGCGAGTACGCCGTGGGCACGGCCTTCCTGGCCAGCGACTCCGAGGCGCGCGAGATCGGCGTGCGCATGATCGAGGAGATCGCCGCCGAGGAGGGCCTGACCGTGCTCGGCTGGCGGGACGTGCCGGTCGACCGGGCTCTTCCCGGGCCGAGCGCCCGGGCCGTCATGCCGTTCTTCAAGCAGCTGTTCGTGGCCGGGCCCGATGGGGAGTCCGGGCTGGAGCTGGACCGGCTGGCGTACTGCCTGCGCAAGCGGGCCGAGCACGAGGTGGACGTCTACTTCCCCTCGCTGAGCGCGCGCACGATCGTCTACAAGGGCATGCTCACCCCTGGCCAGGTCGAGCCGTTCTTCCCCGACCTGACCGACGAGCGCTTCGAGAGCGCGATCGCGCTGGTGCACTCGCGCTTCTCGACCAACACCTTCCCGAGCTGGCCGCTGGCCCACCCGTACCGGTACGTGGCGCACAACGGCGAGATCAACACGGTCAAGGGCAACCGCAACTGGATGCGGGCGCGCGAGGCGATGCTGGAGTCCGCGCACATCCCAGGCGATATTTCGCGACTTTTCCCCATCTGTGACCCGGACGGGTCCGACACCGCCTCCTTCGACGAGGCCCTGGAGCTCCTCCACATCGGCGGCCGCTCGCTCCCGCACGCGGTCCTCATGATGATCCCGGAGGCGTGGGAGAACCACACCGGGATGGACCCGGCCCGCCGCGCCTTCTACGAGTTCCACTCCTCGATGATGGAGGCCTGGGACGGCCCCGCCTCGATCACCTTCACCGACGGCACCCTGGCCGGAGCGGTGCTCGACCGCAACGGCCTGCGCCCCGGCCGGTTCTGGGTGACCGCCGACGGGCTCGTCGTGCTCGCCTCCGAGGCGGGCGTGCTGGACTTCAAGCCCGAGGAGGTCGTCCGCAAGGGCCGCCTGCAGCCGGGCCGGATGTTCCTCATCGACACCGCCCGTGGCAAGATCATCGAAGATGACGAGATCAAGGCTGAGCTCGCGGCGGCGCTGCCGTACGAGGAGTGGCTGCACGCCGGGCTCGTCCGCTTCGAGGAGCTGCGCGCCCGCCAGCGCGAGATCCCCACGCACGAGGCGCTGGTCAGGCGGCAGCAGACCTTCGGCTACACCGAGGAAGAGCTGCGCATCATCCTGTCGCCGATGGCCAAGAACGGCGCCGAGCCGATCGGGTCGATGGGCACCGACACGCCCGTGGCGGTCCTGAGCGAGAAGCCCCGGCTGCTGTTCGACTACTTCACGCAGCTGTTCGCGCAGGTCACCAACCCGCCGCTGGACGCCATCCGGGAAGAGGTCGTCACCTCGATGGCCAGTGTGCTCGGCCCCGAGGGCAACCTCCTCGACCCCGGGCCGACGAGCTGCCGCCAGCTCGTGCTGCCCTATCCGGTGATCGACAACGACGAGCTCGCGAAGATCATCCACATCAACGACGAGGGCGACCTGCCCGGCTTCCACCCGCACACCATCTCGGGCCTGTACCCGGTGGCGGGCGGCGGCGAGGCGCTGCTCCAGCGGCTGGAGGAGATCCGCGCCGAGGCCTCCCGGGCCATCGAGCAGGGCGCGCGCATCCTCGTGCTGTCCGACCGAGGCTCCTCGGCCGAGATGGCGCCGATCCCGTCGCTGATGCTGACCGGCGCGGTGCACCACCACCTCATCCAGGAGAAGACCCGCACCAAGATCGGCCTGGTGGTCGAGACCGGCGAGGCCCGCGAGTGCCACCACATGGCCCTGCTCGTGGGCTACGGCGCCGGCGTCATCAACCCCTACCTGGCCATCGAGACCGTCGAGGACCTGGTCGACACCGGTGTGCTCGCGATCGACAAGCGCAAGGCCGTGCGCAACCTCATCAAGGCGTACGGCAAGGGCGTCATCAAGGTCATGTCCAAGATGGGCGTGTCCACCGTCGCCTCCTACACCGGTGCGCAGATCTTCGAGGCGCTCGGGCTGGGCGCCGAGGTCGTCGACGCCTGCTTCAACGGCACCACCTCGCGGCTCGGCGGCGTCGGCTTCGCCGTACTGGCCGAAGAGGTCGCGCAGCGGCACAAGCGGGCCTACCCGCGCGCCGAGAACGCGCACCGGCGCCTGGAGGTCGGCGGCGAGTACCAGTGGCGGCGCGAGGGCGAGCCGCACCTGTTCAACCCCGAGACGGTCTTCAAGCTGCAGCACGCCACCCGCACGCGGCAGTACGAGATCTTCAAGGAGTACACGAACCTCGTCGACTCGCAGGCCGAGAAGCTGATGACGCTGCGCGGCCTGTTCCGGCTCAAGCCCGGCAACCCGATCCCGATCGAGGAGGTCGAGCCGGTCAGCGAGATCGTCAAGCGGTTCTCGACCGGCGCGATGTCCTACGGCTCCATCTCGCGCGAGGCCCACGAGACGCTCGCGATCGCGATGAACCAGCTCGGCGGCAAGTCCAACACCGGCGAGGGCGGCGAGGAGCCGGACCGGCTCTACGACATCTCCCGCCGCTCGGCGATCAAGCAGGTGGCCTCCGGCCGCTTCGGCGTGACCTCCGAGTACCTGGTCAACGCCGACGACCTGCAGATCAAGATGGCCCAGGGCGCCAAGCCCGGCGAGGGCGGCCAGCTGCCCGGCCACAAGGTCTACCCGTGGATCGCCAAGACCCGCCACTCCACCCCGGGCGTCGGCCTCATCTCGCCGCCGCCGCACCACGACATCTACTCCATCGAGGACCTGGCCCAGCTCATCCACGACCTGAAGAACGCCAACCCGGTCTCCCGGGTGCACGTGAAGCTGGTCGCGGAGGTCGGCGTCGGCACCGTCGCCGCGGGCGTGTCCAAGGCGCACGCCGACGTGGTGCTCATCTCCGGCCACGACGGCGGCACCGGCGCCTCGCCGCTCACGTCGCTGAAGCACGCGGGCGCGCCCTGGGAGCTCGGCCTCGCCGAGACCCAGCAGACGCTCCTGCTCAACGGCCTGCGCGACCGGATCGTGGTGCAGGTCGACGGCCAGCTCAAGACCGGCCGCGACGTGGTGATCGCCGCGCTGCTCGGCGCCGAGGAGTACGGCTTCGCCACCGCGCCGCTGGTCGTCTCCGGCTGCGTGATGATGCGGGTCTGCCACCTCGACACCTGCCCGGTGGGCGTCGCCACGCAGAACCCGGAGCTGCGCAAGCGCTTCACCGGCAAGCCCGAGTTCGTGGTCAACTTCTTCGAGTTCATCGCGCAGGAGATCCGCGAGTACCTTGCCGAGCTGGGCTTCCGCTCGCTCGACGAGGCGATCGGGCAGGTCGGCCTGCTCGACATCTCGGCCGCCGAGGACCACTGGAAGGCCAGCGGCCTCGACCTCGCCCCGATCCTGCACCAGGTCGACGTGCCCGCCGGCGACGCCCGGCGCCGGACCAAGTCCCAGGACCACGGTCTGGAGCACGCGCTGGACAACACCCTCATCCAGCTGGCCGAGGGTTCCATCCAGTACGGCGAGCCGGTCAAGCTCGACCTGCCGATCCGCAACGTCAACCGGACCGTCGGCACCATGCTCGGCCATCACGTCACCAAGAAGTGGGGCGGCGACGGCCTGCCGGACGACACGATCGACGTGTCGTTCACCGGTTCTGCCGGGAACTCGTTCGGCGCGTTCATCCCGCGCGGCATCACGCTGCGCCTGACCGGCGACGCCAACGACTACCTGGGCAAGGGGCTGTCGGGTGGCCGCATCACGGTCCGGCCGCACGACGCGGCGCCGCTGGACGGCCACATCATTGCCGGAAATGTCGCCCTTTACGGTGCTACTTCAGGTGAGGCGTTCATCCGGGGAGTCGTGGGCGAGCGGTTCTGCGTACGCAACTCCGGCGCCACCGCGGTCGTCGAAGGCGTCGGCGACCACGGCTGCGAGTACATGACCGGCGGCCGCGCCGTCATCCTCGGCCCCACCGGGCGCAACTTCGCGGCCGGCATGTCCGGCGGCATCGCGTACCTGCTCGACCTGGACGTGAACCGGGTCAACAGGGAGATGGTCGCGATCGAGGAGCCCAGCGCCGACGACGTGGAGTTCCTGCGCGAGACGGTCGAGCGGCACTTCGCCGAGACCGGCTCGTCGGTGGCCGCCGCGCTGCTGGCCACCTGGGATCCGGGACGATTCAGCAAGATCATGCCGACCGACTACAAGCGGGTCCTGCAGGCCGCCGAGGCCGCCCGCATCGAAGGCCGGGACATCGACGAGGCGGTCATGGCCGCTGCGGTTCAGGGATAGGGGGCTTCCATGGCTGACCCGAAGGGTTTCCTCACGCACGACAGGGAGTTGCCCGCGCGCCGTCCCGTGGACGTGCGCATCCAGGACTGGAAGGAGGTCTACCAGGACTTCCCTCCGGCCAAGCTGAACCAGCAGGCCGCCCGCTGCATGGACTGCGGCATCCCGTTCTGCCACAACGGCTGCCCGCTGGGCAACCTCATCCCCGAATGGAACGACCTCGTCTACCGCGAGGACTTCCAGGAGGCGATCGAACGCCTGCACGCCACGAACAACTTCCCGGAGTTCACCGGCCGCCTGTGCCCCGCCCCGTGCGAGGCCGCCTGCGTGCTCGGCATCAACTCCGACCCCGTGGCGATCAAGCGGGTCGAGGTCGAGATCATCGACCGGGCCTTCGCCGAGGGCTGGGTCCGCCCCGAGCCCGCGGCGGTCAGGACCGGCCGGCGCGTGGCCGTGGTCGGATCGGGCCCGGCCGGGCTGGCCGCCGCCCAGCAGCTCACCCGCGCCGGGCACGACGTCGTCGTGTTCGAGCGGGCCGACGCCATCGGCGGGCTGCTGCGTTACGGCATCCCCGAGTTCAAGATGGAGAAGCGCCACATCGACCGGCGCCTGGAGCAGATGCGGGCCGAGGGCACCGAGTTCCGCACCTCGGTCAACGTCGGCGTCGACATCACCGCGGCGCGGCTGCGGTCCGAGTTCGACGCCGTCGTCCTGGCCGGTGGCGCCACCCAGTGGCGTGACCTGCCCGTCGAGGGCCGCGAGCTGCGCGGCGTCTACCAGGCGATGGAGTACCTGCCCCCGGCCAACCGCGCGGTATCCAATGCGCCCAAGTCCGGCGCGGATGCCGACTCGTCGATGAACGCCCGGGGCAAGCACGTCGTGGTCATCGGCGGCGGCGACACCGGCGCCGACTGCATCGGCACCGCCATCCGCCAGGGCGCCGCGTCGGTGACCCAGCTGGAGATCATGCCGCGCCCGCCCGCGTCCCGCGCGGGCTCGCAGCCGTGGCCGACGTTCCCGACGCTGTTCAAGATGGAGAGCGCCCACGAGGAACTGGCCGACGGCGGCGGCGACCGCGTCTACGCCGTCTCCACCCTGGGCTTCGCCGGCGACGCGGAGGGCAACGTCCGCGCGCTGCGGCTGGTCGAGGTCGAGGGCCCGCAGAACGGCTTCAAGCCGATCCCGGGCACCGAGCGGGAGATCCCCGCCGAGCTCGTCACGCTGTCCATGGGCTTCACCGGGCCCGAGAAGACCGTCCTGCTGGAGGAGCTGGGCGTCGCCTACGACAAGCGCGGGAACGTGGCCCGTGACGCGTCGTACATGACCTCGGTGGAGGGCGTGTTCTCGGCCGGGGACATCGGGCGTGGGCAGTCGCTCATCGTCTGGGCCATCGCCGAGGGCCGCGCCGCCGCCTCCCGGGTGGACGCGTTCCTGACGGGGGAGACGGCGCTGCCGTACCCGATCCTCCCGACGGCCCGCTCGCTCGTCTGACCCTTTTCACGCTGTACGGCGGGGCGGCCCCAACCGCCCCGCCAACCCCCCTTTCCGGCCCACCCTCGCAGCCTCTACCCGGCCACGTCGGCCGCCCGGCCATCCCGCTCGTGCTGTGCCCCGGCGAGTCCCGTGCCCCTGGCCCCACGGTTCGCAGAGCACCGAGCCCGTACTGGGCCTTCGGTTTTTGGGGCCTGCCTTTTGTGGCTGGGAGCTTTGGGGTCAGGCGACCGTGGCTGGGTTCGCCGTCCAGGTGTTGCAGGCTGACGGGGTCTCGGCGGCGAAGCCCTTGTTGAACCAGCGGGCCCGGTTGGCGCGGCTGCCGTGGTCGTTGGTCTTGCTGCCCTTCTCGCCGCCCAGCGACCAGGCGATGGCGATCAGCGCGCCCCACTCGGGGACCGAGCGCTTCTGGGCGTCCCACACGCTGCCGATGTACACACCGGCCAGGCAGTCGGCCTGCAGCTCGTAACGCCGCTGGGCCTCCAGGACGTGGGCCTTGGAGGTGTACTTCTCCTGGACCGCCCCCTGCAGCACGCCGGTCAGCCGCTGGACGTGGTGACCGTACTCGTGCGCCATGACCAGCATGAAGCCCACCTCGGGCGCGTACTCCCTGACCGGACCCGGCAGATAGACGCCGATGACGCCGGTGGGGTTGCAGTAGGCGCCGGGCATGATGTCGGCGGCCTTGCCCTGGCAGAAGGGCGCGTTGCCGCTGGTCATGTAAGTGAACGACGGCTTGGCCGAGGCCGGCCCGTTGGCCCGCAGGTGCTTGCCCCAGGCGGTGTTCAGGCAGGTGTAGGTCGTGGTCAGGTACGCCCGCACGGCCGCGTGCCCACGGTTGGCCGGGGCGGGGAGCCGGCAGGCGGAGGCCGGGAACTGGCCGCTCTTGTACAGGGCGTTGTGGGTGAGGCGGCGGTCCTTGATCGGGTACGAGCCGGCCATCGCCGGGCTCGGCGCGAGGCTGGCCAGGGCCGCGGCGGTGAGCGCGGTGGCGGCGACGGCGGTGAGTCTCATGCCGTTCACGGTGGCCGGAGCCTCTTGAAAGCCGGTTGCCGCTCACCTGAAAGCCACCGCATCTACCAATAGATAGCGAAATATCGGGATGAAGTTGACCGATTGGGTGAGTGTCGGAAAGATGCGTTTTCTGGCTGGAACAAAGGGGGAGCAATGCGGCGGATCGCCTCAGTCTTGGCGGGGTTGGCCGTCGTCACCTCACTGACCGCCTGCGCCCCGGCCGCGCAGGTCCCGAGCGGCTCCGAGGCGAGCGCGGACTTCCTGGTCTTCTACGCCGACGGCAAGCGGCAAGAAACGCTCGGCGCGATCGGGCGGGCCGGCGGCTCCGCCGTACGGACTGAGGAACGGCTTGGATACGTGCTGGCCAGGGGTGCGGGGGAACGGTTCGCCGCCGCACTCGACGACGACCCGGCTGTCGTGGGCGTCTCCTCCGACCGCAAGATCGGGTACGCCTCGGCGAGCCCCGCACTCCCCGGTACGGCCAGCGCCTTCCCCGACGCCTCGGCCCGCGAAGGCGCGGTCAAGGGCCGCGAGCCGCTGGCCTCGCGGCAGTGGGACATGCGGATGATCGGCGCCGACAAGGCCAAC
The DNA here is from genome assembly GCF_014203235.1 of Nonomuraea endophytica. Taxonomy (GTDB): domain Bacteria; phylum Actinomycetota; class Actinomycetes; order Streptosporangiales; family Streptosporangiaceae; genus Nonomuraea; species Nonomuraea endophytica. The sequence goes on from NZ_JACHIN010000003.1 coordinate 295,836, forward strand.
GCCACCCTGCCCGGCAGCAAAAAGGTGCTGGTCGGCGTCATCGACACCGGCATCGACGGCAACCACCCGGACATCGCGCCGAACTTCGAGCGCGCCCTGTCGCGAAACTTCGTCACCGACCGCCCCAACGACAAGCACGGCGAAACGCTCGACGGCCCCTGCGAGGCGGCCGGCTGCAAGGACCCGGTCGACCGCGACGACGACGGCCACGGCACCCACGTGGCCAGCACGATCGCCTCCCCGCTGAACGGCGTCGGCGTCGCCGGCGTCGCCCCCGGCGTGCGGCTGGTGAACATCCGCGCCGGCCAGGACTCCGGCTTCTTCTTCCTCAAGCCCAGCCTCGACGCCCTCACCTACGCCGCCGACATCGGCGTCGACGTGGTCAACATGAGCTACTACGTGGACCCGTGGCTGTTCAACTGCACCGCCAACAAGGCCGACAGCGCCCGCGAGCGGTCCGAGCAGCGGGCCATCATCACCGGCATGCAGCGCGCCCTGAACTACGCCAGGGGCAAGGGCGTCACGCTCATCTCCGCCCTCGGCAACGGCGCCACCGACCTGGGCAGGCCGGAGGTGGACAAGGACAGCCCCGGCTACCCACGTGGCGACGAGCGCGTACGCCGTATCGACAACTCGTGCCTGAACGTGCCGGCCGAGTCGAAGGGCGTCATCTCGATCTCGGCGGTCGGCCCGTCCGGCCGCAAGTCGATCTACAGCGACTACGGCGTCGAGCAGACCGACCTGGCCGCGCCCGGCGGCGACGCGCTCGACGGCAAGGGCGCCTCGCCCACCCGCTCCATCCTCGCCGCCGCGCCCGAGTCGGCACTGCGCGCCAACGACAAGATCGACAAGAACGGCAAGCCGAAGACGAACGAAGTGGTCCGCGACTGCTCCAAGGGCACGTGCTCGTACTACCAGTACCTGGACGGCACCTCGATGGCCGCCCCGCACGCCACCGGCGTCGCCGCCCTGCTGATCAGCCGCTTCGGCAAGCCGGGCAAGGGCGGCCTCACACTGTCTCCCGCGACGGTGGAGAAGCTGCTCAACAAGAGCGCCACCCCCAAGGCCTGCCCGACGCCGCGCGCGTACGTCTACCAGGTCTACGGCGAGGAGGCCACGCACACCTGCGAAGGCGGCAAGGACAAGAACGGCTTCTACGGCCGCGGCATCGTCAACGCGCTGAACGCCACCACCGTCAAGCGCTGAATGTAGGGTCGGGGCATGGGGTACCGCCTCATCGCAGAAGCCGCGATGCTGGTGCACTTCGCCTTCCTCGTCTACATGGCCGTCGGCGGGTTTCTGGCCTGGCGCTGGCGGCGTACCATCTGGATCCACCTGGCCGTGGTCGCCTGGGGTGTACTGTCAATCACGACAGGTGTGGAGTGCCCGCTGACCCTGGTCGAAGACTGGGGCCGTGAGCGGGCCGGGCAGGCGGGGCTGCCGGACTCCGGGTTCATCGACCACTACATCGAAGGTGTGATCTACCCGGAGGAATACACACTCTTGGCACGCTGGGGTGTGGCCGTTCTCGTGCTGTTCTCCTATATCGGCTACGTTCTCCGACGTCGATGACGGGGTCCTCACAATGATGCAGCGACCGAGGATGCTCGCTTCGCTCCATCAAGTGGTCTGTACCAATTAAGGTGGGACACGTGACTCGTCGCGCGAAAATCGTCTGCACACTTGGCCCCGCCACATCTTCCCCCGAGCGACTGCGCGAGCTGATCGCCGCCGGGATGGATGTCGCCCGCTTCAACCTCTCGCATGGCAACCATGAGATGCACAAAGAGGTATTCGACCGGGTGAGGGAGGTGGCGGCCGACCTCGGCCGCGGCGTAGGCGTGCTCGCCGACCTGCAAGGCCCCAAGATCCGCGTGGGCACCTTCGAGGAGGGCCCGGTCCGGCTCGGGTTCGGCGACGTCTTCACCGTCACCACCGAAGACGTGCCCGGCGACCGCGAGCAGGTCTCCACCACCTACAAGGGCCTGCCCGGCGACGTGCGCTCCGGCGACACGATCCTGGTCGACGACGGCCGCCTGGTGCTGGAGGTGACCCGCGTCGACGGCCAGCGCGTGACCACCCGCGTCGTCATCGGCGGGATGATCTCCGACAACAAGGGCCTCAACCTGCCCGGCGTCAACGTCAGCGCCCCCGCGCTCACCGACAAGGACGAGGCCGACCTGCGCTGGGCGCTGCGCACCGGCTTCGACATGATCGCGCTGTCGTTCGTCCGCCGTCCTTCGGACGCCGACGTGGTCCGCAACATCATGGAGCAGGAGGCCGTACGCCTGCCGCTGCTCGCCAAGATCGAGAAGCCGCAGGCCGTCGAACGCCTCCCGGAGATCGTCGAGGCCTTCGACGGCATCATGGTGGCCCGCGGCGACCTGGGCGTCGAGCTCCCGCTCGAAGAGGTGCCGATCGTCCAGCGGCGCATCATCGAGCTGTGCCGCGAGAAGGCCAGGCCGGTCATCGTCGCCACCCAGATGCTCGACTCGATGATGAACGCCCCACGCCCCACCAGGGCCGAGACCTCCGACGTGGCCTACGCCGTCATGGACGGCGCCGACGCCGTCATGCTCTCCGGCGAGACCTCGGTCGGCAACTACCCCATCGAGGCCGTCTCCACGATGGACCGCATCGCCTGCGCCGCCGAGAAGGCCTCCCTGACGGCCACGCACAGCCTCGACCGGCTGCCGGAGACCACCGGCGGCGCCATCGCCCGCGCCGCCGCCGAAGTCGGCGCCATCGTGGGCGCCAAGGCGCTGGTCGCCTTCACGATGTCCGGCGAGACCGCGCGCCGCCTGGCCCGCTACCGCTCGCCGATCCCGCTGCTCGCCTTCACCTCGGCGCCGCACGTACGCGGGCAGCTGTCGCTGACATGGGGCGTGGAGACCTTCCACGTGCCGTTCGTCCACCACACCGACGACATGGTCCGCCAGGTGGAGGCGTCACTGCTGTCGCTGGGCCGGCTGGAGAAGGGCGACAAGGTCGTCATCGTCGCCGGTTCCCCTCCCGGCACCCCGGGCTCCACCAACGCGCTGCGCGTGCACACCATCGGCTCCGCCGTGTCGCACGCCCACTAGCCCTTCTGCCGAAACCCCGCGAGCGCCGCCTACCCGGTCTCGCGGGGTTTCCCGCTTCCGGGACTCAGTTGGCGTGCAGGGTGGCGTTGAGCTCGATGCGCTGACCGGTGCGGGCGACCGCCTCGACCGCGCCCGACTGGGAGTTGCGGCGGAACAGCAGGCCGTTGGAGCCCGACAGCTCCTTGCCCTTCACCACGCGGCCGTCCGGCAGCGCGATCTTGGTGCCGGCCGTGACGTACAGGCCCGCCTCCACCACGCAGTCGTCGCCCAGCGAGATCCCCACACCGGCGTTGGCGCCCAGCAGGCAGCGCTCGCCGATCGCGATGACCTCCTTGCCGCCGCCCGACAGCGTGCCCATGATCGACGCGCCGCCGCCCACGTCGGAGCCGTCGCCGACGACGACGCCGGCCGAGATGCGGCCCTCGACCATCGAGGCGCCCAGCGTGCCGGCGTTGAAGTTGACGAAGCCCTCGTGCATCACGGTCGTGCCCGAGGCCAGGTGGGCGCCGAGCCGCACCCGGTCGGCGTCGGCCACGCGGACACCGGAGGGCAGCACGTAGTCGACCATCCTCGGGAACTTGTCCACGCCGTAGACCGTCACCGCCCCCGTGGCGCGCAACCGCAACCGGGTCCGCTCGAACCCGTCCACCGCGCACGGCCCCCGGTCGGTCCACACGACGTTGGCCAGCAGCCCGAACAACCCGTCCAGGCTCAGCCCGCGCGGGCGTACCAGACGCGACGACAGCAGATGCAGACGCAGGTACGCGTCGTGCGCGTCGGCCGGGGCCTCCGACAGTTTGGCGATGCCGGTGCGCACGGCGACGACCTCGACGCCGCGCGCCGGGTCGGGGCCGGTCAGGGCGGCCAGCTCGCCCGCCTCGTCGGCGGTGAGGCGTTCGGTGCCGGCGAAGCCTGGCTCGCCCAGCTCGGGCGCGGGGAACCAGGTGTCGAGCACGGTGCCGTCGGCGGCGATGGTGGCCAGGCCGATGCCGTGGGCGCCGGTGGTGGTGGGGTCGATAGCAGTCACGGACCCAAAATACCGGGTCAGATGGTGCCGAGGTCGGCCGACAGCCACCGCTCGGGCCGCATGTGGAACGTGACGAGGACGGCGAGGTTCGACTGCTCGACGTAGCCGGAGACCGCGTCCTCGGGCAGGTAGCGGGCGACGATCCTGGTCATCTCCGCCAGCGTGGTCGGATTCTTCGCGACCACCGGGCCTTCCGCGGACACGTAGCGGTAGGTGGGGTGGCTCCGCTGGGCGAGCATCGACACCCGGCCCGCCTTGCCGATCAGCTGCGCCTTGACCGAATCGCCGTCGGTGAGGAACGACACCATGCCGCCCGGCTCGTAGTCGTACCAGATGGGCACGTTCAGCGGCGCCCGGCCCTCGCCCGCCTCCACCGCGACCGCCCCGATGTGCGGCTCGGCCAGGAACGCCTCCCGATCAGCAGCGCTCAACGCCACGGCAACCCCCCGAAGATCGTCGTACTCCTGCCGCCGACCCTAACCCAGCGAAGCCCCGCCGAACGTGACGCGGACCGTCAGCCCGCCACCCGGATTCGCCTCAGCCGCCACGACGCTGTCGCGCAGCGGGAAGTAGACGAGAGCCACCGGGCCGCCGCCCGCCGAACGATGCCGTCAGCCGGGTCCGCTCGTAGATGCGCCGATCCGGTAACCGGCCCTGGGCACCGTCTCCACCACCGGAGGGCCGCCGAAGCCCTGGAGCGCGTCGGCCTGGCTGACCGCATGCGCCACCGGCCCCACGAACTGTCCGGCGGCCAGAAGCAGCGCGAGGCCATCGCCCGCGCCGTCGCCGGCGAACCCGACCTGCTCCTGGCGACGAATCCACCGGCGCGCTGGACACCGGGTCGGGCGCGGCCGTACTCGATCTCCTGCACGAGCTCAACCGCGACGGCGCGACCATCGCCGTGATCACCCACGCCCCCGAGATCGCCGCCGCCCTGACCCGCCAGGTACGCGTCAGAGACGGGCAGGTGAACCGCCAGCCTTGCCGTAGGCACCCTGGCCAGCCTGTACCCAGCCGTAAGAGCCGCCCGCACCTCCCCAACCACAGCCCTCCATGCCACCTAAACCTCACCCGCCCATCCAGACGGCCTCACCACAGAAACCCGCGTACCCCACCGACCCGCACCCTCTTCACCCGCCCGCTTCCCCCTGTCCGGGCGGCGCAAAGTCCAGGTCGGTCCGACGGCAGGCCGAGTCACGCCGGCCCGGCCCTGCGGGGCGCGTCACAGCGGTTGGTCCGAGGTCTTGTCGCCGCTTCATCCTCTGCATTCGCCCCGTCCCTCACGTCTTCGGGCCGACATGGCAGTCGAGCAACGCCACCGCCTCCCGCCGGGCCACGGAGATCTCGTTGCGCTTGCTGTGGCGCCAGGCGACCCCCAGCCGGTCAAGGGCCTCACCACAGATCCGCAGGATGTCGCCCGACTCGTTCTTGAACAGGTAACGCGGATACTCGTACCAGTGGTCGCGGCCGTTGAAATGGCGGCGGACGCGGTTCAGCCCGCGGTAGCCGTCGGAGTGCATGAGCCCCCGCACCAGGTCGCCGGGAAAGGAATCGGCGATGTGCTCCTGCCATGGCTCCAGGACGATTGGGCGGTGGTGCTTCTTGCCCGGGCCGTGCTGGGGGAGCAGATGCGGCCAGTGCTTGGAGTAGCTGTTGACCACCACGCAGCCCGGTCGCCTCAGCAGCCCGACAGAGCTCGGGAGCACTGCGGCCATGGCCTGCGCGGCCGCCTCGATCAGACCGGGCCAGGACGCCGAGCAGGAGATCATGAGCCTGTAGACGCCGCGCCGATGGTGGACGACGTGCCCGTCGCCGAGGTAAAGGCCCAGGAGGTAGGCGTAGACGCCGGGCGGCTGGGGAGGCAGAGGGCTGCGCGCGCATCGCACGCAGGAGCCCGATGATCGGGGGTCGTCACGTGCCCTGCGGTCGCCCGTGCGCCACTTTCTGACGGCTCCGGCGGAGACCCCGCAGGCTCCGGCGATCTGGTGGTCGGAGAGTCCTTGGGCGGAGAGGTGGAGCGCGCGGTCGACGGTGTCGCGAGGGTGCATGCGCTCAGTGTGTCTGTCGTCACTGACAGTTTTGGAGGTGTGGTGGTGCCGGAAGCGGGATTCGAACCCGCACGCCCTCTCGAGCGGGCGCTTTTGAGGCGCCTATGTCTGCCATTCCATCATTCCGGCTGGGAAAACCGGCAAAATCCGGTTTTGTGCCGGGACGCGCCTGACTAGATCAGGTTCGGACACCGGCGTGGATCTAATGTAGCGGACCTCGGTACTCTTCTGCTCGTGAGTACGCAGCGGCGAGTAGTGATCGCGGAAGACGAGGCGCTGATCCGCCTCGACCTCAAGGAGATGCTTGAGGAGGACGGCTACGTCGTCGTGGGTGAGGCGGGTGACGGTGAGCAGGCGATACTGCTGGCCACCGAACTCAAGCCCGACCTCGTCATTCTCGACGTCAAGATGCCCGTGCTCGACGGCATCTCGGCGGCCGAGCGGATCGTCGCCGAACGGGTGGCCCCCTGTCTCATCCTCACCGCCTTCTCCCAGCGGGACCTGGTCGAGCGGGCCAGGGACGCGGGGGCGATGGCCTATCTGGTCAAGCCGTTCACGAAGGCGGACCTGGTGCCGGCGATCGAGATGGCGGTCAGCCGGCACGAGGAGATGGTGGCGCTGGCCACCGAGGTGTCCAGCCTGTCCGAGCGGCTGGAGACCCGCAAGCTGGTCGAGCGGGCCAAGGGGCTGCTCATGGCGGCGCACGGGTGGAGCGAGCCGCAGGCGTTCCGGTGGATCCAGAAGGCCTCGATGGACCGGCGCCTCAGCATGCGCGAAGTGGCCCAGATCGTCGTCGCGGACGCCACCAAGTCCGAATAGCTCCGGCCGAGAGCTCAACATCGGCCATGGCCGCGCGCCTCGGTCCTCCCGCACCCCTCGGGTGCTCCCCGCGGGAGGAAGCACCGTGAGGAGCCCTGGGGGGTGTGAAGGCTAGAGGCCGCAGGTCTTGCGGGCGTAGCCGAGGATGAGCTGGTCCAGGCGCATGGTGGGCGTCTGGACGGTGTCGGAGCGGAAGACCAGGAAACGCGGTTCGCCGGCGCCCAGTGCCACCCGGGCGTTGAAGAGCATGGCGATCTTGGCTTCCGCGAACGAGTGCGGGTCGCAGCGGCCCGGGGTGATCTGGATGGGGATCTCCAGCCGCGCCGTGCCCGCCTTGAGGGTCGTTTTCCGAGAAGTCAGCTCATAGTGCACGTTGCCTGACAACTCGGTAATGGTCACATCTTCGTTGCTATCGCGGCGCGTCACGATAACACTGCCGTGGAGGACCTTGTCCTTCTCGGTCCACGCCGACCCGAACCCCACCGTCACCGCCTGCTGCACCAGGAACTGCTCGCATTCCTCCCGGAAGAGCTTCGCCAGCAACGGGTCCGGATGGGGCAGCGCCCAGGTGACCTCGCGTGAGGGTTCGTCTCCCGCCTTGACGTGCGCGATCACCCGCGCCGGCCGTAGTTCGGGGACGGCTCCGGCGGCGCACTTGGCGGCGCCGTACGAGATGCGCAAGGCGACCGGAACGCTCTTGATGGCGGTGTCCATGCGCGAGAACCCGGTCTCCTGGAACGAAGGCCCGCTCAACCGCACGTCGGACACCCACGCGGGGGTGCTTCCGCGGTTGGCCATGACCACGCTCAGCATGTGCTTGGGCATGTCGGATCGTCCCTGCGTGAGGGTCACGGTGAGCCCCTGCGGGGGGCTCGTGGAGGGGGCGGGCGGAGTGGCTCCACAGGCGGAAAGGCCGAGGACCAGGACCAGGAGGGCGGCGGTGCGCTTCACATCGCCACAGTAGAGGCGGCTCGCGACCGGGCCAGGTTAAGGAGGAGTCACGACTGCGCATCGTAAGGTCGCGGCCTCTCCCGCCGGATATTTCCGGGGTCATGCTGATCGTGGATTTCGCGAACTCCATGTCCCCCCTGCATATCTGCACGAAGGAGATATCGATGATTCGGCGAGCGTTGGCCGTCGCGACCGCGGCGGTCTCGGCCCTCGCACTCGCGGCCTGCGGATCCTCCGGCACTGACGGTGCGGGTACCCGGGCGAGCGACACGGCCTCCGCGCCGGGCGGCACCGTCGCCAAGGGCGACGGCACGCTGGTCCTCGGCTCCGTACTCCCTCAGACCGGGAACCTGTCCTACCTGGGCCCGCCGATGTTCGCGGGCGTCGATCTGGCGGTCAAGGAGATCAACGCGGCGGGCGGCGTGCTGGGCAAGCAGATCTCGGTCGCGCACACCGACTCCGGCGACACCACGACCCAGATCGCCGCGCAGTCCACCGACAGCCTGCTGGCCAAGAAGGTCGACGCGATCGTGGGATCGGCGTCCTCCTCGGTCTCGCTGTCCATCCTCGACAAGATCACGGGCTCGGGTGTGCTGATGTTCTCGCCGTCGGCGACGGGCATCGAGCTCACCAACGCCAAGGACAACGGCCTGTTCTGGCGTACGGCCCCGCCCGACGTCCTCCAGGGCCGGGTATTGGGCGACCTGGCGGTCTCGGAAGGCGACGACACGGTGGCGATCGTGGCCATGCAGGACGCCTACGGTTCCGGCCTGGCCGACTCCACGGAGAAGGCCGTGCTCGCCGGCGGGGGCGAGGTCGTGGAGAAGATCCTCTACGACCCCAAGGCGGCCGACTTCTCGGCCGACGTGGCCAAGGTGAAGGCGAAGAACCCGAAGGGCATCGTGCTCATCGGGTTCGCCGAGACCAGCAAGGTCGTCCAGGAGCTGGTGAAGCAGGGCCTGACCAGCGACAAGCACCACTGGTACATGGTCGACGGCAACCTGTCCAACACCAACTACCTGAAGTTCCCCAAGGGCACGATGAAGGGCGTCAAGGGCACCCTGCCGGGCTCGGAGGCGCCGGGGGCGTTCCAGAAGAAGCTGCTGGAGGTCAATCCGGACCTCGACGTCTTCGGGTACGGCCCCGAGTCCTACGACGCGGTGAACCTGATCGCGCTGGCGGCGGAGGCGGCCAAGAGCGACGTGGGCGCCGACCTGGCCGCGAAGCTGGGCGAGGTCAGCAAGGGCGGCGAGAAGTGCAACGCCTTCAAGGTCTGCGCCGACCTTCTCAAGGCGGGCAAGGACATCGACTACGACGGCGTGAGCGGGCCTGTGGAGTTCAACGACGCGGGCGATCCGGCGACCGCCACGATTGGCATCTACCAATTCGGGCAGAACAACACCTTCGACGCGGCCAAGGCTCTGGAGTATCGGTCGGGGAACATCGCGGGGTAACAGGGTGTCAGCGGCCGGTTTCCCAGCTAACCGGCCGCTACCTGGGGGTTTTCTTCATAAGTTGAGGAGTGATTACGACTCAGCATCCAAGTGCCGACAGTTCTTCCAGGCATCTAGCTGGAAGCGTGCTGCTTTTTGTACGTTTCGCTCATTCGATCGGGAACGTCGGCGGTGCTGACAGCCTCCCGGCCTGGATGAAGGAGACACTTCATGACCCGCATTGCCCCACTCGGGCGCGTGCTCGCCGTCGCGGCTGCGGCGAGCCTCGCTCTGACGGCCTGTGGCGGCGGCGCTGACACCGCCGGCACCAAGGCCACCGATTCGGCGGCGCCGGCGACCTCGGCCGCGGCCGGCAAGGGCGACGGCACGCTGAACCTCGGCACGCTCCTCCCGCAGACCGGCTCGCTCGCCTACCTCGGCCCGCCCGAGTTCGCCGGCGTCGACCTGGCCGTCAAGGAGATCAACGACGCGGGCGGCGTCCTCGGCAAGCAGGTCTCGGTCTCACACACCGACTCCGGCGACACCACGACGCAGATCGCTTCGCAGTCGGTGGACAGCCTGCTGGCCAAGAAGGTGGACGCCATCATCGGCGCCGCCTCCTCCTCGGTGTCGCTGTCCGTCATCGACAAGATCACGGGTGCCGGCGTGGTGCACTTCTCGCCCGCCAACACCTCCATCGAGCTCACCACCTACAAGGACAACGGCCTGTTCTGGCGTACGGCTCCGCCGGACATCCTGCAGGGCCGCGTCCTGGGTGACCTCGCGGTGGCCGACGGCGACGACACGGTCGCCATCCTCGCGCTGCAGGACTCCTACGGCACCGGCCTGGCCGACTCCACGGAGAAGGCCGTCATCGCCGGTGGCGGCGAGGTCGTCGAGAAGATCATCTACGACCCCAAGGCCGCGGACTTCTCGGCCGACGTCGCGAAGGTCAAGGCCAAGAACCCGAAGGGCATCGTGCTCATCGGCTTCGCCGAGACCAACAAGGTCGTCCAGGAGCTCGTCAAGCAGGGCCTGACCGCTGACAAGCACCACTGGTACATGGTCGACGGCAACCTGTCCAACACGAACTTCCTGAAGTTCCCGAAGAACACCCTGAAGGGCGTCAAGGGCACGCTTCCCGGCGCGGCCGCTCCGGACACGTTCCAGAAGAAGCTGCTCGAGATCAACCCGAAGCTCGAGGACTTCAGCTACGCGCCTGAGTCCTACGACGCCGCCAACCTCATCGCCCTGGCCGCCGAGGCCGCCAAGAGCGACGCGGGCACCGACATCGCCACGAAGCTGGGCGAGGTCAGCAAGGGCGGCGAGAAGTGCAACGACTTCAAGACCTGCGTCGACCTGCTGAAGGCCGGCAAGGACATCGACTACGACGGCATCAGCGGTCCGGTCGAGTTCAACGACGCCGGTGACCCGGCGACGGCCACCATCGGCATCTACCAGTACGGCGCGGACAACAAGTACCCCGCCAAGGCCATCGACTACCGCACCGGCAACATCGACGGTTAAGTAGTCAGGCGGGAGCCCCGGGACCTCGGTCCCGGGGCTTCTTCGCGTTCAGCGGCCCTTGCAGCCTTCGACGATCCTGTCGGCGGCGGCCCGGTAGTCCTTCAGGAGCGCCACCTGGCGCTTCCTGGGGGTCTGGGCGCTGGACAGCCCTTTCGTGGCCTTCTCGACCTTCTCCGCCTCGCCCTGGAGCGTCTGGGGGAGCCGGGGGCCGAACTCCTGCACCATTCCCCGCAACTCGGCCAGCCGGCCCAGGACGGCGTTCTCGAAGTTCTGCTCGTCCTCCTTGCCCGCGGGCAGGAGCAGCAGCCCGGCGTAGCCGATGGAGGAGACGACGCGGGTGCAGGGGTCGTCGTCGGGGTCGCCGCCCGTGCTGTACTTGGCGGTCTCGCTCGCGGACGCCTGCGTCTTCTGCGCCGGTGGGCTGTTCTGGCAGGCCACGAGCATGGGCATTAACAGGGCGATAGCCGTAATGCGTCGCACAATGCTCATTAAACGCGGAGAAGGGGCCCCAAAGGGACCCCTTCGCGCGAAACAGCGTGTTTACGCCCGTGCCAGCGTGCCCAGGTAGAGCTCGATGACCTTCGGGTCGTTGGCCAGCTGGCGGCCGGTGCCGGTGTAGGCGTTGCGGCCCTGGTCGAGCACGTAACCGCGGTGGCAGATCTGCAGGCAACGCCGCGCGTTCTGCTCCACCATGATCACGGTCACGCCCGCCTTGTTGATCTGCTGGGCCTGGATGAAGACCAGGTCCTGCAGCTTCGGCGACAGGCCGGCCGACGGCTCGTCCAGCAGCAGCACCGACGGCTCGGTCATGAGCGCCCTGGCCATGGCCACCATCTGCCGCTCACCGCCCGACAGGGAGCCGGCGCGCTGCTTGCGCCGCTCCTTGAGCGCGGGGAACAGCTCGGCGACGAACTCGAAGCGCTCCTTGAACTTCGTGGGCACCTGGTAGGCGCCCATCTCGAGGTTCTCCTCGATCGTCAGGCTGGGGAAGACGTTGTTGCTCTGCGGGACGTAGCCGACCCCGCGGGCGACCAACTGGTGCGCCTTCATGTTCGTGATCTCTTCACCCTTGAGCACGACCGTGCCGCTGCGGATGTTGACCAGCCCGAACATGGCCTTGAGCAGCGTCGACTTCCCGGCGCCGTTGGGGCCGATGATGCCGATCAGCTCGCCCTCGCCGACGTAAAGGTCGGAGCCGTTGAGGATGTTGACCCCAGGCAGGTAGCCCGCGATGAGCTCGTCGCAGCGGAGCACGGCGTTCTCGGCCCCCGCCACGTGGGCGCTGCGGTCGGTGACGGCCGCCTTGGATTCCGGGATGCTGCTCACTTGCCTGCCTCCTCCTCGACCTCGGCCTCGAGCGCGGCCTCGGCCTCCTGGAGCTGCTCTTCCAGCTCCTCCTCGGACAGCGGCGCGTCGTGGTGGGCGCCCAGGTAGGCGTCGATCACCCGGGCGTCGGACATGATCGTGTCCGGCGGCCCCTCGGCGATGACGGTGCCCTGGGCCATCACGATCACCCAGTCGCTGATGTCGCGGACCATGTCCATGTCGTGCTCGACGAACAGCACGGTCATGCCCTGCTCGCGCAGGTCCTTGACGTGGCCCAGCAGCGACTGCGTCAGCGCCGGGTTGACGCCGGCCATCGGCTCGTCGAGCATGACCAGCTCGGGGCGGACCATGAGCGCGCGGGCCATCTCCAGCAGCTTGCGCTGGCCGCCGGACAGGGACCCCGCGAAGTCCTCGCGCTTGGCGTCCAGCTTGAAGCGCGCGAGCAGCTCATCGGCGCGCGCGGTGATCTCGTCCTCCTGGGCGCGCCAGGAGGAGGGCAGCAGCGCGCGGAAGAAGCTCTCGCCCTTCTGGTTCTGGGCGCCGAGGCGCATGTTCTCGATGACCGTCAGCTTCGACAGCGCCTTGGTCAGCTGGAACGTGCGCACCATGCCGGAGCGCGCGACCTTGTGGGCCGCGACGCCGTTCATCCTGGAGCCGTTGAACGTCCACTCGCCGGCGTCGGCGGTGTCGAAGCCGGTCAGCTGGTTGAAGAACGTGGTCTTGCCGGCGCCGTTCGGGCCGATCAGCGCGGTGATGGAGCCGCGCTGGATCTCCACGTGCTTGACGTCGACGGCGGTGAGGCCGCCGAAGCGGCGCACGACGTTGTCGACGACCAGGATCGGGTCGGGCTTGGTGACGCCGGGCTCGCGCTGGAGGTCCTTGAAGGCGGCCAGCGCGGCGGCCTTGTGGTCTGTGGGCTTGGTTTCAGCGTGCATCGAGTGCGATCTCCCTCTTGTCGCCGAAGATACCCTGCGGACGGAAGACCAGCAGCAGCACCAGGCCGAGACCGACCAGCATGAAGCGGAAGGCGCCGATCTGGTTGACCGACATCCACGTGATGTACTGCGCCTCGATCAGCTCGTTGAGCAGGTTGCCGATGAAGACGAGCAGCACCCAGAAGATCATCGAACCGACGACCGGGCCGAAGACGCGGGCCGCGCCGCCGAGGATGACGATCGTGTAGGCGTAGAAGGTCAGCTCGGTCGAGAACGCGTCCGGCTGCACCGAGGCGTAACCCAGCGCGTAGATGTAGCCGCCGAAACTGCCGATGAGGCCGCCGAGGATCAGCGACTGCATCTTGTACGAGAACACGTTCTTGCCCAGCGCGCGCACGGCCTCCTCGTCCTCGCGGATGGCCTTGAGCACGCGGCCCCACGGGCTCTTCATGAGCATGTAGATCACCAGGCACGACAGGCCGACGAGGATCCAGCCGATGAGCAGGACCCAGGTGACGCGCTCGTTGAAGGTGAAGGGGCCGATGCCGTACTCGCCCTTGGAGAAGGGGTTCATCGCGAAGAAGCCCTCGGAGAACCCGTAGCGGCCGTCGGAGCCGCCGAAGTAGTCCTTGAACGTGACCGAGCGGAAGATCAGGCGGACGATCTCGGCCGCCGCGATCGTGACGATGGCCAGGTAGTCGGCGCGCAGCCGTAGCGTCGGGATGCCGAGCAGCAGGGCGAGCAGGATGACCGAGGCCAGGCCGATGCCGATGCCGACCCAGAACGGCAGGCCGATCGTGACCACGGTGACGGCCAGGCCGTACGCCGCGACGCCGAGGAAGGCCGCCTGGCCGAAGTTGAGCAGGCCGGTGTACCCGAAGTGAAGGTTGATGCCGATCGCGGCCAGCATGTAGAAGACCGTCTCGACGCCCACCGCCGCCTCGACGGTGGTCACCATGATGTTGAACCAGTCCATGATTCCCCCCGTCAGCCGATCCGCTCGCGGCGGCCGAGGATGCCCTGCGGCCGGAAGAGCAGGACGATGATGAGTACGGCCAGCGCGCCCACACTCTTGAGCTCAGGAGAGATCCAGAGGGTGGACAGCTGGATGAACAGGCCCACGATGAGGGAGCCGACCAGCGCGCCGAAGGCGGTGCCGAGGCCGCCCAGCGTGACTCCGGCGAAGATGAGCAGCAGGATGTCCTGGCCCATCGTGAACTTCACGGTCTGCGACAGACCGAGCAGGATGCCGGCCAGCGCCGCGATGGCGCCGCCCGCGGTCCAGATGACGCGGATGACCCGGTCGACGTTGATGCCGGAGGAGGCGGCGAGCGCCGGGTTGTCGGCCACTGCCCGCGCGGCCTTGCCGGTGCGGGTCTTGAGCAGCGCGATGCCGACGATGACGAGCACGGCCAGTTCGATGGCCATCATGATGAAGTTCTTGGGCGCCGCGGTGATCGGGCCGACGGTGATGCCCGCCTGGGCGTTGAACTCGGTGTACGGCTCGCTGTCACCGCCGTGCAGGAACAGGAAGAGGAAGCGCAGGAACATCGCCACGCCGATGGAGATGATCATCATGGCGATGACGCCGGTGCCCCGCCTGCGCAGCTGCCCCCAGAAGAAGCGGTCCTGGAGGTAGCCGAAGGCGCCGCCGACCAGCACCGCGATGATCGCGGACGGGATGACGCCCAGGCCGAAGCCGACGTTGAAGAGATAGGCGATCAGCGCTCCGAACGTCACCAGCTCGCCGTGGGCGAAGTTGGTGAGCTTGGTGGTGCCGAAGATGAGCGACAGGCCCATCGCGGCGAGCGCGATGATCAGGCCGAGGTTGAAACCCTCGAAGGTGAGCTGTGCGGCCCGGGTCCAGAAACTGCTGTCGCTGGTGTCGGTGGGAGCCGGAGCCCCGGGAGTCTGCTCGCCACCCGCCTTAGGAACCAGGGCGAACAGGACAGTGGAGCAGTTGTCCTTATAAACCGTCGGGGTGCGGACGTTGTTGCCGCCGCGGACCTCAGCGGTCTGAGGGAGCGAGCTGACATCCAGGGTGACCTTGTACTTCCCCGGTTTGTCGACCTGGACGTCCCATGTGCCTTGGGCGTTACTGGCGACCTCCTTGACGGGTTTTCCGTCTTCGGTGGTCACGACGATTTTCGCGCCGTTCACTGGCTGGCCTTGGAGTTTGAGTGTTCCCTTCACTCCCTGACAGTCGGCAGGCCCCGCGGACGCGGGGCTGGCGAGCAGGAAGATCAGTCCACCCAGGAAGGCCGTGAACGCGATCACGGCTCTGCGCAATGGTGCTCCCTCTATTAGGTCAAGGCGGGGCTTGGGTTGTACCCCTCCATCTCGACACGCGGGCATCGCAGGCACAACTGGGATGCTGTGGCGGGAGCCTATTCCGGCGACGTCCGGTTCCGAACCGTTCGTCACCAATTAGTGATGCGGGTGTGTCGGTGATGTGAGCAAATAAGAAGGCAGGTCAGGGGCTAAATCGAGGTATACCCCTGGCATGGGCGCGGAGCCGTACTAAAACGAGACCATAACGATCGGTCGGAAAGCGCTGCACAGGCGGGCGACGTATGCATCAAGCCCGGAAAGGTGGGATGACCCGCTTATTGAGCGGGCAAAGAATAGGGCGAGCCCGGGGGTGACCTTTGGGACCGTGTCCGGCTTCCCCGGCCCGACACGTTATCTACTCGGCCTCCCCGCGGGCTCTGTCCGGTCAACCGTAGCGACCCACGGGGGCCGTGTGCAAAGGGTGAGCCGAACTGCCTTCGCCGTCTCAGGCGTCACGCAGCATGCACGTGAGGCGTGAGGTGCACACGCGCCGGCCCTCCTCGTCGGTGATCTCGATCTCGAACGTGGCCAGCGAGCGGCCGCCGTGAATGCGCGTCGCCACGCCCGTGACGTGCCCGGACGTGGCCGCTCTGTGGTGGGTGGCGTTGATCTCGATGCCGACGGCGATGCGGCCCTCGCCGGCGTGGATCGCCGAGCCGACCGAGCCCAGGGTCTCCGCCAGCACGACCGACGCGCCGCCGTGCAGCAACCCGTACGGCTGGGTATTGCCCTCCACCGGCATGCGGCCCACCACGCGCTCCGCACTGGCCTCGACGATCTCTATGCCCATACGCTCGGCGAGCGTGCCGCCGTGAAGGGAGTCGATGGTGACCCGGTCTATCTGCGTCAAGGAGGAGCCTCCAGTCTTCCGAGCTCAGGTTTTCTGTCGCACTTGGAGACTAGGCTTCTGGTGTGCCGAAGAGTGAAGTGACCCCCAACCGCCCATGCCTGTTGCTCCTTGACGGGCATTCGCTGGCCTATCGCGCGTTCTACGCGCTCAAGGACGCCAACCTCATGACCACCGACGGTCAGCACACCGAGGCGGTCTACGGGTTCACCTCGATGCTGACCAACATCCTGCGCGACGAGCAGCCGACCCACGTGGCGGTGGCCTTCGACCGGTCGGAGCCCACGTTCCGGCACGAGGAATACTCCGAGTACAAGGCCAACCGCAGCGAGACGCCCGAAGACTTCAAGGGCCAGATGCAGCTCATCTACGAGCTGCTCGACACCCTGCGCGTGCCCCGGCTGTCCAAGGCCGGCTTCGAGGCCGACGACCTCATCGCCACCCTGGCCACCCGCGCCTCCGGCGAGGACATGGACGTGCTGATCGTCACCGGCGACCGCGACGCGCTGCAACTCGTCAACGAGCGCGTGACCGTGCTCATGACCCGCCGCGGCATCAGCGACATGACGCGCTTCACGCCTGAGGCGGTCTTCGAGAAGTACGAGCTGACGCCCCAGCAGTATCCCGACTTCGCCGCGCTGCGCGGCGACCCGAGCGACAACCTGCTGAGCATCCCCGGCGTGGGCGAGAAGACCGCCGCCAAGTGGGTGCGCGAGTTCGGCTCGCTGACCGAGCTGGTCGACCGGGTCGACGAGGTCAAGGGCAAGGTCGGCGACAAGCTGCGCGAGCACGTCGCCCAGGTGCTGATGAACCGCAGGCTCACCGAACTGCTGCGCGACGTGCCGGTGGACGTCGAGGTCGCCGAGCTCACCCAGGGCGTCTGGGACCGCGAGGAGATCAACAAGCTCTTCGACACCCTGCAGATCCGCGGCGAGCTGCGTGAGCGCGTGTTCAAGGTGCTCGGCAGCGGCGAGGAGGAGCCCGAGCAGGGCTTCGAGGTCGAGACGATCATCCTCGGCCCCGACCGGGTGGCCGGCTGGCTGGAGGCGATGCCCGCGGGCCGCGCCGGCCTGGCGTTCAAGGGCGCCTACGGCAGCGGCACCGGCCGCATCGACGGCATCGCGATCGCCTCGCCCGACGGCACCGCCGCCCACATCGACCCGACCAAGCTCACCGAGGCCGACTTCGCCGCGCTCGGCGCCTGGCTGGCCGCCGACGACCGGCCCAAGGCCGTCCACGACGCCAAGGGGCCGCTGCTGGCCCTGTGGACGCAGGGCCTCGACCTGCGCGGCCTGAGTGCCGACACCGCGCTCGCCGCCTACCTCGCCATGCCGGGCCAGCGCACCTTCGCCCTCGAAGACCTCGCCCGCCGCTACCTCCACCGCGACCTCAAGGTCGAGGAGGAGTCGGGCGGGCAGGCGGCGCTGTTCGGCGACGACGAGGACGCCCCGGCCAAGGACCTCGCGCTGCGCGCCCACGCGGTGCGCGAGCTGGCCGACTCGCTGGAGACGTTCCTGTCCCAGCGCGGCGGCACCCAGCTGCTGGCCGACGTGGAGCTGCCGCTGGTGCGGGTGCTGGCCGAGCTGGAGCGGGCCGGCATCGCGGTCGACCACGACTACCTCACCGGCATGGAGGCGCAGTTCGCCGCCGCGGTCAAGCAGGCCGTGGAGGAGGCGCACCGGGTGGTGGGCGAGCAGTTCAACCTCGGCTCGCCCAAGCAACTGCAGGAGATCTTCTTCAACCAGCTCAACCTGCCCAAGACCAAGCGCACCAAGACCGGCTACTCCACCGACGCCGACCAGCTGGCCTGGCTGGCCACGCAGACCGACCACGAGCTGCCGGTCATCATGCTGCGCCACCGCGACCAGCAGAAGCTGCGCCAGACCGTCGAGGGCCTGATCAAGGAGATCGCCGACGACGGCCGCATCCACACCACGTTCAACCAGATCATCGCGGCCACCGGCCGGCTGTCGTCGGAGAAGCCCAACCTGCAGAACATCCCGATCCGCACCGCCGAGGGCCGCCGCATCCGGCAGGGCTTCACGGTCGGCGAGGGCTACGAGACGCTGCTGACCGCCGACTACAGCCAGATCGAGCTGCGCATCATGGCGCACCTGTCGGGCGACGAGTCGCTGATCGCCGCGTTCGAGTCGGGCCACGACTTCCACGCCGCCACCGCCTCGCGGGTATTCGACCTGCCGCCGGAGCAGGTCGACGGCGAGCTGCGCGCGCGCATCAAGGCGATGAACTACGGCCTGGCCTACGGCCTGTCCGACTTCGGTCTCGCCGGGCAGCTCAACATCCCGGTGGCCGAGGCGCGGGCGCTGAAGGAGGAATACTTCGAGGAGTTCGGCGGCGTGCGCGACTTCCTCAACGCCATCGTCTCCCAGGCCCGCACCGACGGCTACACCGAGACGATCATGGGCCGCCGCCGCTACCTGCCCGACCTGACCAGCGACAACCGCCAGCGCCGCGAGATGGCCGAGCGCATGGCGCTCAACGCGCCCATCCAGGGCTCGGCGGCCGACATCATCAAGGTCGCGATGCTCAACGTGCGCCAGGCGCTGGGCGAGGAGGGGCTGCGCTCGCGGATGCTGCTGCAGGTCCACGACGAGCTCGTGTTCGAGGCGGCGCCGGGCGAGCTGGAGCAGCTCAGGCAGCTCGTGACCGACCAGATGAACGCCGCCTACCAGCTTCGGGTGCCGCTGGAGGTCTCGGTGGGCGTGGGGCGTACGTGGGAGGACGCGGGGCACTGATCTCCGCTCTGCGACGGCGGGTCCGCTTCCGGGCCCGCCGTCCCGTTTTTCTACCCTCCGGTACGGCCCGCCGCGCCGCAAACCGGACATGTGTGATGTTGCACTGTGATGCGTGACATGGTCGGACATGGTGTGCCTTGGGCCTTCCGCGGAGGGCTTCTGGACTACCCTGGACCTTTGAAAATCCCCCGACCGGTACGGGAGTTCTGTGCGGCCCTCACTGTCATCCACGCGTGTCATCGGTGCGGCGAACGTCGCGGTCATCCTCGTCGCGGTCGTCGCCCTGATGATCATGCCGGGCGACGATCCGGGGGACCGGCCGCCGCCGGAGGCGGTCAAGGTGGGGCAGATCCAGCCGGCGCCCTCGTCGGGCCGGCCGTCCTCTCCAGGGCCGTCCGTGCAGCCGTCCGGGCAGCCGTCCGGGCAGCCGTCCGAGCCCGCACCGATCCCCACGGCGAGCCAGCCGCCGGCGGTGGTCGCCACGCCGGAGTTCGCCAGGCAGGTGAAGGCCAACGAGGCCGGGCTGGTGCCGATCATCATGTACCACCGCATCATCAAGAAGCGGATGGCCTCGATCGACCGCACCCCCGACCAACTGCGGCAGGAGCTGGAGAAGCTGGCCAAGCAGGGCTACGTGCCGATCACCGCGGCCGAGTTCGCCGCCGGGCGCATCCAGGTGCCGGCCGGCAAGTTCCCCGTCGTGCTGACCTTCGACGACGGTCATTCGAGCCACTTCGCCCTGGACGACCAGGGACGGCCCGCCAAGAACACCGCGGTCGCCATCATCTACGACGTCGCCCGCAAATACCCGTCCTTCCGGCCTGTCGCGACCTTCTGGGTCAATCACTACCCGTTCGGGCTGCAGAAGCAGGAGCAGCAGGCCTCGGCCGCGCAGTGGCTGCACAGGCAGGGCTTCGAGGTGGCCAACCACACCTGGACGCACCCCAACCTGCGGGCGATGGGCACCAAGAAGGTGCGCGAGCAGATCGCGCGGCTGGAGCGCATGCTGAAGAAGCTCGGAGTGCCGCCCTCCACGACGATGGCGCTGCCGTTCGGGAGCATGCCGCACAAGAAGAAGGCGGCCCGCAAGGGGGAGTGGGGCGGCGTGCGGTACGACTTCGACGCGGTCTTCCTGGCGGGGGCCGAGCCGTCGCTGTCACCCTTCGCCAAGGGGTACGATCCTGGTGCCGTCCAGCGGATCCAGAGCAACGGCAAGAAGGGCGAATGCCGTAAGTGGTGCTCGCAGTACTGGCTGGAATGGCTGCAGAAGCACCCGGGCTGGCGCTATGTCTCCGACGGTGACCCCGACCGCGTCTCGGTGCCGAAGAAGCTTCAGGGTAATATCGCCGCGAAGCGGAGAGACCAGGTCAACGCCTATTAGGCGCCGTGGTTCTCGAAGGTCATCGCCCTCTCGGATTGACCCCCGCCGCTAGGTCTCATATGCTGATCGCTGCGCTGTGGGCTCGCGCGCGCCTCAGACGGAGCGGGCTCGCGCTCGGTCACGTCGATGTCGTAATCCTCGGCTTGATGCGGAAGAGGGCCTGCCGCGCGCCGCCACATCGATATCTGTCCGCGTTCGGAGCAATTCCACACATGACGTCCAGCACTGAGGCCACCTCGAGCACCCCGCAGGTAGCGGTCAACGACATCGGGTCCGAGGAAGCCTTCCTCGCAGCGATCGACGAGACCATCAAGTACTTCAACGACGGCGACATCGTCGAGGGCACCGTCGTCAAGGTCGATCGAGACGAGGTTCTTCTCGACATCGGCTACAAGACCGAGGGTGT
Organism: Nonomuraea endophytica; assembly: GCF_014203235.1. GTDB lineage: Bacteria > Actinomycetota > Actinomycetes > Streptosporangiales > Streptosporangiaceae > Nonomuraea > Nonomuraea endophytica. The sequence continues at coordinate 316,706 of NZ_JACHIN010000003.1, forward strand.
CATTCCCTCGCGAGAGCTCTCGATCAAGCACGATGTCGACCCCGCGGACGTCGTGGAAGTCGGCGAACACGTAGAGGCCCTGGTTCTCCAGAAGGAGGACAAGGAGGGTCGCCTGATCCTGTCCAAGAAGCGTGCTCAGTACGAGCGCGCCTGGGGCACGATCGAGAAGATCAAGGACGAGGACGGCATCGTCACCGGCACCGTCATCGAGGTCGTCAAGGGTGGTCTCATCCTCGACATCGGCCTCCGTGGCTTCCTCCCGGCCTCTCTGGTCGAGATGCGCCGGGTCCGTGACCTCCAGCCTTACGTCGGCCGCGAGCTCGAAGCGAAGATCATCGAGCTCGACAAGAACCGCAACAACGTGGTTCTGTCGCGTCGCGCCTGGCTTGAGCAGACGCAGTCCGAGGTCCGCCAGACCTTCCTCAACACCCTCCAGAAGGGCCAGGTCCGCAAGGGCGTCGTGTCCTCGATCGTCAACTTCGGTGCCTTCGTGGACCTGGGTGGCGTCGACGGTCTCGTCCACGTTTCGGAGCTGTCCTGGAAGCACATCGACCACCCGTCCGAGGTTGTCGAGGTCGGCCAGGAGGTCACCGTCGAGGTCCTCGACGTCGACATGGAGCGCGAGCGCGTCAGCCTCTCGCTCAAGGCGACGCAGGAAGACCCGTGGCAGCAGTTCGCCCGCACCCACCAGATCGGCCAGGTCGTTCCCGGCCGGGTCACCAAGCTGGTGCCGTTCGGCGCGTTCGTTCGGGTCGAAGAGGGCATCGAGGGCCTGGTCCACATCTCCGAGCTGGCCGAGCGCCACGTGGAGATTCCGGAGCAGGTCGTCCAGGTCGGCGACGAGATCTTCGTCAAGATCATAGACATTGACCTCGACCGCCGTCGCATCAGCCTCTCGCTGAAGCAGGCGAACGAGGGTGTCGGCACCGAGGTCGAGTTCGACCCGACCCTCTACGGCATGGCCGCCACCTACGACGACCAGGGCAACTACATCTACCCCGAGGGCTTCGACCCCGAGACGGGTGAGTGGCTGGAGGGCTTCGACCGCCAGCGCGAGGAGTGGGAGCGGCAGTACGCCGAGGCCCAGACCCGCTTCGAGGCCCACAAGAAGCAGATCGAAGAGGCCCGCAAGGCCGAGGCAGAGGCCGGCGAGGCCGCTCCTTCGTCCTACAGCGGTGAGACGCCGGCTCCGGCCAGCTCCTCCTCCTCGACCTCGTCTTCGTCCGCTCCGGCCAGCGGCGCCCTGGCCTCCGACGAAGCTCTCGCGGCACTGCGCGAGAAGCTCGCCGGCGGGCAGAGCTAACCAGCTCGGCAAGCGCTAAAGGATCAAGCCCCGCACCCTCGTGGTGCGGGGCTTGTCCCCTGTCCGGGGCCGGTCAGCCCGGTGTGGTCCTGGTGTAGGTGAGGCTGAAGTCGTGCGACCAGTCGGCGCCGTCCTTGGAGAACTCCCAGGCCGCGGCGAGCTTCCGGCCGTTCTCCTCGAAGACGCCGGTGAAGCGCTGGTTGAAGCCGGGCGCGTCGCGCCAGATCCGCCAGACGCCGTCCGCGAGCGTCATCTGGTAGACCCGGTGCACGCCGCGGGCGTCGGAGTGCAGGTAGGAGAAGACGCCGGTGGCGTCGTCCACGCCGATCAGGCAGATGGACGGCAAGGGTGAGTCCGACTGCCACTCCTGCGGGGCGTCGCCGTCGGCGGTGCCGTACGCGCGGAAGGCGAGGAACGCTCCGCCCTCGATCCACTCGAACACCGCGCGGCCGCCCGAGACGGTGTGGCCGCCGATATGGGCCTCGACGCTCCATTCGCCCACCAGGGCGTCGAGAGGGGCGAGTGCGGGGTTGCGTGCCATGAGGCTCTCCTCCGTGGTCAGACCCTCCGGTGCCATCCGGTAGGGTCGTCGGCCGTGCGTCCTGCACATCAAAGAGATCGAAGGAACGACCATATGCGCAAGCTCACCTACTACGTCGCCTCCACCCTGGACGGCTACATCGCCGAGCGCTCCGACGCCGACCCGTCGGGCGGGCTGTTCGCCATCGGGCAGGACTACATCGAGTTCGTCATCGCGAACTACCCGGAGACGCTGCCGGTCAACGCCCGTCAGGCGCTCGGTGTCACGGATGCGGGCACGCGCTTCGACACGGTGGTGGAGGGGCGGCGCTCGTACCAGATCGGCCTGGACATGGGCGTCAGCGACGCCTACCCGCACCTTCGCCACATCGTCTTCTCCCGCAAGCTCGCCCAGACCACCGACGTGGAGATCGTCGCGAGCGACCCCGTGGAGCGGGTCAGGAAGCTGAAGGCTGAGGACGGCCTCGGCATCTGGCTGGTCGGCGGCGCGGAGCTGGCGGGTGCGCTCTACGACGAGATCGACGAGATCGTGGTCAAGGTCAGCCCGGTCACGGCCGGTGCGGGCGTGCCGCTGTTCGCGGGGCGCGGCGAGGCCGAGGCGCGCCGGTTCACGCTGACCGATCACGTGATCCTGGACAGCGGCCTGGCCGTCATGACCTACTCCGCCTGAGCCCGTCGCGTGCGCAGGACCAGCTGGATCACCTGTTCCTCCAGATCTTGGTCGAGCGACACGGTCCTGCCACGCTCGTAGGCGCGCACGACCCGCGGGTCGATGTAGGAGGCCAGGGCGACGGCCGGAGTGTTGCCGAGACGGTCGGCCACCTGCTCCACCACCTGGCGCACCGCCCGCCGCCGGCCGAGCCTGCCGCGCGGGCGGCGCGTGCGGGCGAGGCCCTCCGCGGCCAGGACGGTGGCGTGCCAGGTGCGGAAGTCCTTCGCCGACACCTCGCAGTCGAGCAGTTCGCGCAGGTAGTCGTTGAGGTCCTCGGTGCGCACGTCCTTCCAGCCCGTGCCGTTGCGGTAACGCAGCAGCTCGCCGTCATGGCCGGTGCGCAGGAGCGCGGAGACCACCTCGCGCACGTGCGGGTCGCGGATCTCCGTCTCCTGCGGCTTGCCGCCCTTGGCCGCAAACCTGCACAGGACGCCGTCGCCGGTGCGGGTCACATGCTCGGTCCTGAGCGTGGCCAGGCCATAGGAGTCGTACTCGGCGCCGCCCGCCCGGAACAGCCCGAGGTCCAGCATGCGCGCGGCGGCGGCCAGCACGCGCTCGCGGGTCAGCCCGTCCTGCCCCAGATGCCGCCGGACCCGGCGGCGGAAGGCGGGCAGCCGCCCGGCCATCTCGGTGACCCGGTCGAACTTGAGCCGGTCCTGCTCCTCCCGCCACAGGTCGTGGTAGCGGTACTGGCGCCGGCCCGCCGCGTCGGTGCCCACGGCCTGCAGGTGGCCGTCGTCACGGCAGATCCACACCTCCCGCCAGGCGGGCGGGACGGCCAGGCCGCGGATCCGGGCCAGCACGCGGCGGTCGCGCACGCGGCGGCCGTCGGCGTAGTGGTAGCTGAACCCCCGGCCACGACGCCGACGGGTGATGCCCGGTTCCTCCGGGTTGCTGTGGCGCACGCCATCGCGCCTACCCGCAAACCCGCCAGGAACACGCCCGTCAGCAGCCCGAGGCCTCAAGCCGGACGATCCGTCCGCTGATCACCTGCGCGTAGACCGCCTCGGTGCGTTCGGCGACGCGTGGCCAGTTGTAGCGGCGGCGGGCCCGGCGGGCGCCCGCGGCGCCGAGCTCCGCGCGCCGCTCCGGAGACTCCAGCAGCTCACGCAGCGCCCTGGCCAGCGCCCGCGGCCGGCGCGGCGGCACCAGCGGGCCCCAGCCGGCGACCGTGTCCAGATGTCCGCCTACGGCCGAGGCCACCACGGGCACGCCGCAGGCCATCGCCTCGATCGGGACGATTCCAAACGGTTCGTACCACGGCACCGACACCACCACGTCGGCCGAGCGCATCAGGCTCGGCACGTCCGGCCGGGCCACGCTGCCGATCAGCCGTACCCGCCCGGCCAGGCCGTGCGTGGCGGCCTGGCCGCGCAACCGGGCCAGCTCCCCGTCCTCCTGGACGCCGCCCGCGATCAGCAGCTCGACGCCGGGCAACCGGCGTAGCGCCTGGACGACGGTGTCGACGCCCTTGCGCGGCACCAGCCGGGCGATGCAGAGGACCCGGCCGCCGGTACGCGGGCCGCACCACCAGCGGCTCGCCTCAAGGGGATCGGGCGGCGCGGGATGGAAACGATCGAGATCCACCCCGCACGGCACGACCGAAACCCGCTCGGACGGCACGCCCATCGCGGCCAGCTCGCGCACCTCGTCGGCGCAGGTGGCGACGATCGCGTCGGCGCGCCGGCCGATCTCGCGCTCGGCCTCCACGCGATGCGGCGGGCTGGTGTCGGCCGCGCCCTGCCAGCGCCGCTTCACGGTGCCGAGCGCGTGGTAGGTCAGCACCACGGGCACGTCCGCCGCCGCCGCGAGCGCCGCCTGCCCGCTCATCCAGAAGTGCGCGTGGATCACGTCCGGCCGCTCGCGCCGCCAGCGCTCGCGCAGGATCCGCGCGAAGTCCGGCATGTACGGCGCCAGCCCGTCCTTGGCCACCGGCTCAGCAGGCCCGGCCGGAACGTAGTCCACCGTGACGCCCAGCCCCATCGGCACCGGTTCCGCCTGGTGGGGGGAGGTGCGCCGGGTGTGGACGACGACCGTGTGCCCGCGCGCGGCCAGTGCCGAGGCCAGGGCGGCCACGTGAACGTTCTGCCCGCCGGCGTCCACTCCGCCGATCGCGGCCAGGGGGTCGGCGTGCTCGGAGATCATGGCGATTCTCATGCGCTCGGCTCCTTTTCACCACGTGCTCGCCTGGGGTCTCGAAAGATCGCTGTAGGGCGCGCACGGCCGCGCCGAGCCGAGTCACCAGCAGGGCGGCGTCGCCATGGCTGGGACGGCCGGAGCGCCTCGCGGGCGCGGGCCGTGGGTAAGGCTGGATCGTCCGGCGGGGAGTCGAACCCGGGACGTCTCATCGACTCTCCTCCCCGCCGGCTTCACCTTCGCTACCGAGAAACGCGGGCCTCAAACCTCACCGGTCCGTCGCATGACGTCGCGTAGCAGGGGTAGGCGCGCTGGATGCGGACATTGATCCACGACTGGACGGAACAAGCGGCCTGCCTGGAGGTCGATCCGGAGCTGTTCTTCCCCGTGTCCACCCATGGGCCGGGCGAGGAGCAGGTCATGGCGGCCAAGGCGGTCTGTGCCCGATGTCCGGTACGCGAGCAGTGCTTGGCCTATGCGCTGGACACCCGGCAGGCGGAGGGCGTCTGGGGCGGCACCGATCCGGCGCAGCGCGGGGTCAGGATTCGTCGGTAGAGCGCGGGTCGCCGGGCGGTGCCTCGCTGACGAACAGTTCGATCAGGGCGCGTACCGGCGCGTGCGCCTCGGTCGGGTAGCGGAAGCCCTGGTCGAGGTTGAGTTCGTAGCGGTTGCGGCGGCCCACCCGGTCGCGGGTGAGATAGCCGGCCTGCTCCAGGTCGGTCACGATGCCCTGCACCGCGCGCTCGGTGATGCCGATCGTGAACGCGATCTCGCGGAGCCGGGCTTCGGGGTCACGGGCGATCTCCAGCAGCACCCGCGCGTGATGTGTCAGGAACGTCCACGACGAGCGATCATCAGAGCTACCCATGTTTTCATCCTCCAGGCCCCTGACCTCAACTTCAATGACTGACGAACTCTCTTTCCGGAAAAGGTCATCGGGGTTACCCTGGTGCCGTGAGCGGTCTCGACGTCAGGTGTGAGCACACGCGCGGGGCCATGCTGATCCGCGTCGTCGGTGAGGTCGACGCCACCAACTCCGCGGGCCTGGCGAGCGCGATCGAGGACGCGCGCCGTCCCGGGGTGCCGGTGGTGCTGGACCTGGCCGGGATGACGTTCCTCGACAGCAGTGGCCTGAAGGTGCTGCTGAGCGCCCATCTCTTCGGCGAGCACGACGGAGGTCAGGTGCATCTGGTCGCCGTTCAGCCGGTTCCGATCCGGGTCCTGCGGATCACCGGCGTGCTGGACCGGCTGAACGTCCACGACACCCTCGAAGGAGCCTGGGCGGCCGTCTCGCCCAACGTACACCGGCCCTGAAGACAGGATTTTTCCCTCTTTGTCGGGGTAGTCGGTCGGGGTTGGATGGCGGGGCATCCCGCCATCCCGCCGAGGAGGCGACCTTCCATGACGTACTGCGCTTTTCGAGCGCCCGAATCCATCTGGGCGGATCGGGATGTCTTCGACCTGTTCGACAGCGATCGTGACGGACTGCTGTCCGCGGATGAGATCCTGCTCGGGCTCGGGCTGATGGCGCAGCCGGTGTCCAGGTCCGACGTCGACTTCCTCATCGAGCTCACCGACAGCGACGGCGACGGGCTCATCTCCCGCGCGGAGTTCGCCCAGTTACGCGAACGGGCACCGGCGCCCTTCTACGGCGGTGAGCTGGTCTTCCCCGGCTTCGGCAGCCCGGAGATCGACACGCGCACGCTGCGGGACTACCTGTGCCGGCGCGGCCTGGACTTCTCCCGGGCGCAGGTGACGGCGTTCCTGCGCAACGTCCACCCGGACGGCCGCGCGGCCCTGCCCTGCGAACTGTACGAAGCCTTCGTCCGCGCCTACCGGGAAGCAGGGGGTGGGGTGCATTTTGGTGGACGATGGGGTGATTGAGGGTGTTATGCGGGCAGGGGTGATCTGGGAAACTCTATGAGCAGGGCCACGCATTCCGGCCCTTGCGAAAGGACAAGAGCCATGCCTCGGGGATCAAGCCCGAAACGGGAACGCCAGTACGAGCACATCAAGGACAGCGCCAAGAAGCGCGGCACGAGCGAGAAGCGTGCCAAGGAGATCGCGGCCCGCACGGTCAACAAGGAGCGGGCGCGGGCGGGGGAGTCGAAGACGGCCAGCCGTACCTCCACCCAGGACATTTCCTCCGGCCGGCGCGGCGGGCTGCGCTCGCACTCCGGCGCCGGCGGCCGCACGCGCGACCAGCTCTACGCCGAGGCCAAGCGGCGTGACATCAAGGGCCGCTCGAAGATGACGAAGGCGCAGCTGCTGAAGGCCGTCGGCTGACCCGCAGTCGTCGCGACGCCCCGTTCGTGAACCCCCTCCCGGGCCGCCGACCCCACCGGTCGGCGGCCCTCAGCACACAGGGCGCCCGTCAGCGAGATTCGAGAAGTTTGGCCAGGTTGTCCAGGGCCATGCGGGTGCCGGTCTCGTTGTCGGCGGCCGAGACGGACTCCGGGAGCCCTTCGTGCAGGATGACGACCTCGGTGCCGCCGTCCGCGTCGGTCAGCGTCGTCGTCATGGTCATCTCGCCGCCCAGCGCCGGATCCGCGCTCTCGAACTCGACGACCTCCACCACCTGCTCATCCGGCACCAACCGCACGAACCGCCCGTGGTAGGTATCGGTGTGCCCGCCGGACTTCCCCGCCTCGTCCGGTGAGTGGTAGGTCAGCGAGATCCGGAAATATCCGCCCTCCCACCCCTCGAACGTGTGCACCTGACTGCTCATCCCCTCGGGCACCCGCCACGCCGCGATCGCACTCGGGTCAAGAAAGGCCTGGTAGACGGCCGATCGCGGGGCTCGTACCAGCCGGGAGACCTGGGTCGTAGGCATACGCCCACCCTACGGCCCGCCGTACCGGTCAGGAGATCGTGTCCTCACGGCGAGTGGATGGTCGGTGGTGGGCCCTTCTTGCGGGGTTGTCGCGCATAGGCTCGGGTGAGGGCTACGAAGGGTGGAGGATGTCTGCGACACGCCTGCTGATCCTGGGTGCGGTACGCCGGCGGGGCCGGGCCCACGGCTACCAGGTGCGTTGTGATCTGGAGTCGTGGGGCGCCCATGAGTGGGCCGGGATGAAACCGGGGTCGATCTACCACGGGCTCAAGCAGATGGCGGCTCAGGGGTTGATGGTGGCCCATGATGTCGCGCCCAGCACCGCTGGGGGGCCGCCGCGTACCGAGTATGAGATCACGGCGGAGGGCGAGCAGGCGTACTTCGCGTTGCTGCGTGATGCGCTGACCCGCCACGATCAGCGGCTGGATGTCATCACCGCTGGGGTCGGTCTGATCGAGGATCTGTCCAGGGCTGAGGCGGTCGAGTTGCTGCTGCGGAGGGTGCAGGGGCTGGAGGATTGGCGGGCCGTCGTCACCAAGGAGTGGACGCCGGGGGCGGATCCGGAGGTGTGGGGGGCCGTGGGCGAGGTGCTCGGGATGTGGGTGCACACGGCCGACAGCGGCGCCCAGTGGACGCTGGGTCTGATCGAACGGCTGCGCAACGGGGCGTACAGGATGGCCGACGACGTCTGACCGCTTCGGACAATCAGGATTTATAGCGCTAAGTGGGTATGTATCGCTGCATGAAGGATGATGCGGAGGATGTCGGGGTTGCGCTTTTGCGGGTGCCCGTGGGGTTGCTGCTCATGGGGCACGGGGCGCAGAAGCTCTTCGGCTGGTTCGGTGGTGGCGGGCCTGATGAGACCGGCGAGATGATGACGGCGCTCGGGTACCCCCATGGCAAACTGATGGCGCTGGCGGCCGGGCTGGGGGAGTTCGGGTCGGGTGCCGGGATCGCGCTCGGCGCCGGCACTCCGCTGGCCTCCGCCGGGCTCATCTCCGTGATGACGAACGCCATCGTCTCCGTGCACCTGCCCAAGGGGTTGTGGGCGCAGAACGGAGGCTTCGAGTACCCGATGGTGCTGGGCATCGGGGCTGCGGCGCTGGCCGTGCACGGGCCGGGGAAATTCTCCGTGGACGCGCTGCTCGGGCTTCATCGCAGGGGGATCGGGTGGGGGCTGGCCGCCCTCGCGCTGGGGGTCGGGGCTGCGGCGGCCGTACTGTCGACTCGTGGCAGGGACACGCCCGGCGAGGATGAGTAAAGTGGGCGGGTGCTGATAGAGCGGGCAGTCGTGGCCGACGCCGGGGAGATCCTCACGCTGCAGCGTGCGGCCTACGTGACCGAGGCCCAGCTCTACGGTGACCCGTTCATCGCCCCGCTCGTGGAGTCCGCCGAGCAGGTGCGCAAGGCCGTCGAGAGTGCGACGGTCCTCAAGGCGGTCGACGGCGGCCGGATCGTCGGCGCCGTTCGCGGCCAGTTGTCCGGCACCACGTGCCTGGTCGGCCGGCTCGTCATCGCGCCCGACCGCCAGGGCGAGGGCCTCGGCACCGCCCTGCTGGCCGCCCTGCACGAGCAGGTGCCGCAGGCGACGGCTTTCGACCTGTTCACCGGGCACCTGTCCATGAGCCTGCGGCTATATCACAAGCTCGGCTACCGCGAGACGCACCGCGAGCGGATGGACGACCACCTGACGCTGGTGCATCTGCGCCGCCCGGTCTCGGTACCCTGATCACGTGCTGAAGGTGGGACTGACCGGCGGGATCGGCTCCGGTAAAAGCGAAGTGTCCAAGCGGCTGGCCGCCAAGGGCGCCGTGGTGATCGACGCCGACAAGATCGCCCGCGAGGTGGTCGAACCCGGCACCGTCGGCCTGGCCCGCGTCGTCGCCGCCTTCGGCCGGGAGATCCTCCGCCCGGACGGCACCCTGGACCGCGAGAAGCTCGGCGCCATCGTCTTCTCCGACGCCGACCAGCTCGCCACCCTCAACGCCATCGTCCACCCGCTGGTGGGCGAGCGCGTGGCCACCCTCCAGAACCAGGCCGCCGCCGACGCCATCGTCGTCTACGACGTGCCGTTGCTGGCCGAGAACAAACTCGCTCCCATGTACGACGTGGTCATCGTCGTGGACGCGGCCGACGACACGCGCATCCGCCGCCTGGCCGACCACCGAGACATGCCGGAGGCCGACGCGAAGGCCCGCATCGCCGCCCAGGCTTCCCGAGAGGCTCGCCTGGCCATCGCCGACCTGGTCGTGCCCAACGAGGGTTCGCTGGATGACCTGGCCGGGCGGGTGGAGGAGGCGTGGGAGGAACTGCGACGACGTGCGGGCCGTGGGTAGTCAGAGGCCGGACTGCTTGATGCGCCGGATGAGGTCGGCGTAGGAGGAAGCGGTGAGGACCAAAGGGGATTGGCTCAGGTCTTTGCTGTCCCGGATCGCGATCTGACCTGGGGCGTGCTGCGCCACTTCTACACAATTGCCGTCGGCGCTGCACGAAGTCGCTCGTTTCCACGCGACTCCCGAGGCGAAAGAATCCTGAGACATGACGGGCACCGTACTTGTTGCAGAGTTAGAAGTCAAAGGCGCGCTGATGGTATCTGATAATTTTGTGTGCTTCTTTGCCGGAAAGTGCAGAGTTGCGTAGTATGGCGAACTCTCTCTCCAGCGTAGCGGCACGCAGCTCGTCGAAGACGAACTGCTCGGAGGTGTTGCTGCCGATATAGGGCAGAGAACTGCCGGGCGTCTCGTCGTCACCGAGATTGAACAGTGTGAACGACTCGTCCAGTATTCCGTGAGCGCCTCCCAGGGGAAGAACGAAGAGCTCGACGTGACTCTGCAGGGATATATCCAATAGCTTCGCCAATTGTTGATGCATTATCCGCTTGCTGCCAAATCTCCGGATAAGAACGGACTCATCAAGGATGATGTAATAGGTTGCGGAAACGGGTGGACTGAGGATGGACTGCCGGCTCAGTCGAAGTGCTACTCGCTCCTCGACCTGGCTGGCGGTCAGTCCCACGTCAACCAGTCGCCAGTTCTCTATGAGGGTTTTCGCATACTCCTCGGTCTGCAGGATCCCCGGCACGAAACTGGTACACCACTGCCGGGTCGAGGTTGAGAGCGTCTCGATTTCGAGAAACGCGAGAAGGCTCTGACTCATCGGCTCTCGATGACGCCAGGAAGGTGGGGTTGGCGAACTGGCCGCGAGCTTGATCAGGCGGGTTCTGCGGCTCTCTGTCACTTCGAACAAGTCGAGAAACTTGTCGGTATCATCCTGGGAAATGCTGATCCGGGCGTTTTCTACCCTGCTGACCTTGGATGGGGACCAGCCGAGTTGCCGGGCGAGGTCGTCGCCGGTCATCCCCGATCGTTCGCGCAGGCGCTTCAACTCGAAAGCCAGGAGGCGTCGCTGTACGGTTGGGACGGATGTCCGATTCACGCGTTCTCCTCAAGGTTGAACTTTTCCCGGATTCCGCCGTGATCACTCCCTGCATTGAGCCATAGAAATAAAGCTGCATGCAAGCTTGCATGCAGCTTTAGCCGCTCTCATCCTAGAGTCAGGGAGGCGGCATGAATCGGAATATGCCACACAGCGCGACCGCGCAAGCAACTCCCACCCCGGCTGCAGCCAGCGTCGCCGTGCGCCGGGCTCTCGGCGGTTCCCCCACGAGGGGTCAACCTTCACGGGACGACCAGGGAGCGGCGCATGCGCTACCGAGACCACGCGCGACGGGCGCGGATGTGGTGACCCCGGACGGCACCTGGCGGCTGGCCTGGCGTGAGCTTCACCGCGGCTACCTCCACGACGTCTACCTCGCGCTGATCCGGCGGGAGATCCGGCCGAGGGCGCACTGGATCGGCGAGTACCTGCCGCGCTCGGCCACGATCGAGCTGGAGGAGCCGTGCCTGGCCGGGGACGTCTCGCTGGCGCTGGCGTGGGACGAGGAGAGCGGCTGGCGGTTCGGGCGCTTCGTGCAGGGGGACGCGCGCTGCCCCACGCTCCTGCGGGCGCAGCGCTACATCGGGGGCGACGTGCTGCCGGATCCGGCCGAGGTGGGAGATACCGCGGTGGCGCTGATCGGCGGGCTGCTCCAGCCGCAGTGGTGGTGGCGCAGGAAGGCGCGGCCGGGGTGGGGGTGGCCGTATCCGCCGGAGTACCGGTCCTATAGGGACGTGGGGGACGGGTTCGACGAGCGCTTGCGCTCGCACCTGCCACCGGACGATCCCTCGGTCATGGATGACGGTGGAGCCTGCGCAGGGTGAGGGCCAGTTGCAGGCGTAGCCGGCCCTCCGGATCGCGGACGGTCCAGCCGAGGAGGTGTTCGGCGTGGGCCAGGCGGTCCTGGAGGGTGGAGTGGTGGACGGGGAGCTGGGCCGCCGCGGCTCGCAGACTGATGGCGTACGCGATCGCGTGCAGCGTGGCGAGCATCCAGGGAGCGGCGGAGGCGGCGTGCTCCAGCGCGTGGACGTCCGGGACGGGATCGGCCCCCGCCGGGACCGCCGCCGCCAGTGCGGCCAGTCCGCCCAGGCTGTCGTAGACGACGACGCGCGGGCCGGGATCCTGGTCGGTGCCGTCGGCGGCCAGGCGCAGCGCCAGCAGGGCCAGCGGCCAGGAGGCGGGCAGATCGCGCACGGGTACGGCGGGGCCGACGCCGGTCCTGCGGCCGGGAAGCGCAGCGCCCGGATCGGTGTCGGCGGGCACGATCCTGGCGTCGCCGCCCGCGAAGGCCACCGCCCTGGCCTGGCCGGTCACCTCCATGCCGAGGGAGCGGGCGGCGCGCAGCCGGGCCTGCTCCGGGGCGGTGCCGTCCAGGACCAGTTCCACGAGCGCCGGGTCGTCGCGCGACGGCGCCCGCCCGCGGGTCCGGTCGAGGACGTCCCTGGCGGCCACGGCGGCGCGTTCGAGCACGACCGCGTGCACGGGCCCGGCCGGTCCCGGCATCTCCAGCCACAACCGGGCGGCGCCGCCGGGCGCGGCCCCGACCGGCCAGCCTGGATCCACCTCCTGCCAGCGGTCCGTGGCGGTGCCGCCGCGGCTGCCGTCGGCCAGCACCCGGACCCGGACGTGGCGTTCCTCGTCGACCAGGCGGGCCGGGCACCCGGCCAGTACGGCCGCGCCCCGGACGATCGCCTCCAGCCCGGCCCGCGCCTCCACCAGCCGGTCGAAGTACGCGATCACCTGAAGCGCCGCCCCCGCGTCGGGGTCGAGGGCGGACAGCCTGCCCGCGAGCTCCTTCACACAGCCATCATGTCTCAGCCGCCGAGCAGGCGCCGCAGCCAGCGCAGCCGCGCCTCCTTGGCGTCCTGCGAGAGCGCGGCCTGCGGGGCGAGGCCGTCGAAGCCGTGGAAGCCGCCCGGCCACACGTGCAGTTCGGCCCGGCCGCCGTCGCGCCAGACGCGCACGGCGTAGTCGACGTCCTCGTCGCGGAAGGTCTCGGCCGAGCCGACGTCGATGAACGTGGGCGGCAGGCCGGACAGGTCGGTGGCGCGGGCGGGCGCGGCGTAGGGGGACACGTCGGCGGTGCCCCGGGCGGGGCCGAGGAGGGCGGTCCAGCCGGTCTCGTTCGCGGTGCGGTCCCAGATGCCCAGCCCGGCCATCTGGTGGGAGGACGGGCTGTCGTTGCGGTCGTCGAGCATGGGGCAGACGAGCAGCTGGCCCAGGATCGCCGGCCCGCCGCGGTCGCGGGCGAGCAGCACGACGGCGGCGGCCAGCCCGCCACCCGCGCTCGCGCCGCCCACGATGACGCGGGCGGGGTCGATGCCCAGCTCGGCGGCGTTCTTGGCGGTCCATTCGAGGCCGGCGTAGCAGTCCTCGACCGGCGCCGGATGCGGGTGCTCGGGGGCCAGGCGGTACTCGACCGAGACGATCGCCACCCCGAGCTCCAGCGCGAGGTCGCCCAGGTCGGGCATGCCCAGGCGGCGGTCGCCGAACATCATGCCGCCGCCGTGGATGAAGTAGATGGCGGGGATCGCGCCGGCGGCGGCGGCGGGGCGGGCCACGAGCAGCGTGATGTCCGGAGCCCCCTCCGGACCCGGCGCGGTGTGGTCGGCGATGACGAGCGCGCCGTCCCGCGCGAGCTCCTCGTCGGAGGGCTGCGGCATGCTCGCGCGCGCCTCGCGCATGCCCTGGATCATGTCCGCGCTGATCGAGGAGGGAATGGCGGCGCCGAACATGTCGAGAGCCGCGGTGAGTTCCGGGTCGAACGGAGGTGGTGTGCTCATGGTGTTCATGGTGCGTTACGGCTCAGCCCGCCTGCGAGCGCCACGTGGAGGAGACAACCCGCCATCTGGCGGGTTCAGATGTCGGCCTCCAGTGGGATCTGCCGTACTCCCGGCAGATACACGTCCAGCTCTCCGAGCTCGAACCTCGACATCCCCACCACGTGCCAGAACTGGCCGCCGACCTGCCCCTCCAGCTTGTACCTGCCGTCGGGGGCCAGTGCCGCCCAGCCTTCCGGCAGGCCGAGCAGCGTCGCCTTGCGTTCGGCCCCTTCCCAGAGGATCACCACGCCGTCGTCGCCGGCGCTGGCCAGCAGGTCTTCGGCGGGGCTGAAGGCCACCGACCAGACGCGGCGGGCGTGGCCGTACAACGTGTGGAGGAGACGGCCGGAGGCCGTGTCCCAGACTCGGACGGCGGGATCGTCGCCGCCGGTGGCCAGCTGGGAGCCGTCGCGGGAGAAGGTGACGCTCCACAGCCGCCCGACGTTCTTGGTGAGCGTGTGGAGCAGGCGGGGCTGCCACGGCTGGCCGGGGCGCAGCTCCCAGACCATGGTCTTGCCGTCGTTGCTGGCGCTGGCCAGTTGCCTGCCGTTGGGGGAGAAGACGACGGAGTAGACGCGGTCGGCGTGGCCTTCGAGGGTGGCCACGCGCCCGCCGGACTCGACGTGCCAGATGCGCACCAGCCGGTCGTCGCAGCCGGTGGCGACGAAGCGGCCGTCGGGGCTGAAGGCGATCGAGCGGACCCGGCCGCGATGGTCGGCGAGGTTGCTGAGCAGGCGCGCGGTGGGCCGGTACCAGACGCGCACGCTGTCGTCGTCGTTGGCGGTGGCCAGCAGCGAGCCGTCGGGGCTGAACGCCTCGGCCCACACGTGGTCGGTCTCGGCGTTGAGCTCGCGCTCGTAGTCGCCGGTGGCGCCGTTCCAGAAGTGGACGCCGCCGTCGTTGCTGGAGGTGGCCAGGAGCGGGCCGGACGGGGCGAACGTGGCGGAGATGAGCCGGTCGGCGCTGCCGCTGAGCTCGCGCAGCCGTCGCCCGGTGCGCGGCTCCCAGATGCGGACGATGCCGTCGTTGCCGCTGGTGGCGAGCATGGAGCCGTCGGCGCTGAACCGGGCGGAGGAGATGCGCCTGCCGTGGCCGCGCAGCACCTGCTGGCAGCGGCCGGTCGCCGGCTCCCACAGCCGGACGGTGCCGTCGTTGCTGCTGGTGGCCAGTTGCTCGCCGTCGGGGCGGAAGGCGAAGGGCCACACCGAGCTGCGGTGGCCGCTCAGTTCGGTACGGCGGCCGCCCCCGACGTCCTGCAGCCGCACGGCACCGTTGGCGTCGCCGGTGGCCACGGTGTGCCCGTCGGGGGAGAAGGCCACCTGGTAGACGGCGGCCGCGTGGCTGGTGTGGACGCCGTGCGCGGCGCCGCTGGCCGGGTCCCACAGCCGTACGACGCCCGCGGTGTCGCCGCTGGCCAGCAGGTTGCCGCCGGGGGAGAAGGCCACGCAGTAGACGCTTCTGGCGTGCCCGGTCAGGGTGTGCTCCAGGGCCCAGGTGGTGGCGTTCCAGACGCGGACGGTGCCGGCCTCGTCGCCGCTGGCCAGCCACCGGCCGCCGGCCACGACCCGGTAGACGGCGCCGCGGTGCCCGTCGAGCGAGCCGGTCAGGTGGCCGGTGGCCACGTCCCACACCCGCACCACGCCCGCGGCGTCGCCGGTCACCAGCGCGCCGCCGACGAACGCGGCGGTGAACACGGGCGCCTGGTGGCCGGTCAGGTCGTGGACGAGGTCGCCGCTGGTGGTGTCCCACAGGTGGATGACGCCGTCCGCGTCGCCCGCGGCGACCAGCGCGCCGTCGGGGCTGAGCCGTAGTGGCCAGACTCCGTCGGGGTGGCCGACGCGGCGGTGGCGCAGCTCGCCGGTGAGCGCGTCCCACAGCAGCACCTGCCCGTCGCTGGCCCCGGTGGCCAGGACGTCCCCGGCGAAGGTGACGGCGTAGACGCGGCCGGTGTGCTCCTGCAGCGTGCGTACGGGCTGGCCGTCCACGCACAGCAGCACGCCGCCGTCCTGGTTGCCGATCGCCAGCGTGGAGCCGTCGGGGCTGTAGGCGACGGGTTCCGGAAGGCGCGTGGTCTGGAAGTGGAAGCCGTACGGCACGCCGATCCCCGCAGGCGCGAGATGCACCTCGACCGGATGCCCCGGCACGACGGCGGCGCCGTGCAGCTCGGACATCGGCGGCAGGGTGCCGGTCACGTTGATCAGCGAGGCGCGGTGCCAGCGGGTGCCCTCGGCGGCCACGTCGCTGAGGTCGGTCTTGGCCAGGCGGGCCCCGGACAGGTCGGCGCCGGACAGGTCGGCCCCGGTGAGCCGGGCGCCGTCGAGCTTGGCCCCGGCCAGCTTGGCCGAGTTGAGCCTGGCCCGCGACAGGTTCGTGCCGGCGAGGGTGGCGCCGGTCAGGTCGGCGCCGGTGAGGTCGACTCCGGTCAGGTCACGGCCGGACAGGTCCTCGCCGCGCAGGTCCGCGCCGCGCAGGTCGGCCTGGGCGGGTGTGCGCAGCCGCGTGCTGATCTTGATGGCGTTGGCGGTGGCCACGTCGTCGGCCGGCGGGTCGGCCAGCCAGGCCCGCAGCGCCTGGGAGTCGGCCAGGTCGCACAGGAACTCCACGGTCAGCGCCGACAGCGGGCGCCGCGACAGCGCCTCCCAGCGCCCGGCGGCGATGTGCCGGGCGATCAGCCACTCCATGACCGAGGCGTGGATGAAGCCGAACATGCCCTCGTCGGTGCGTACCATCAGGCTGCCGGTGCCCACGGCGTGCGCGGTCTGCGGGCCGGTGAGCTGCCCGTCGGCCAGGTCGGTGAGCGTCTCGGCGAGCTCGGTCAGCTCGGCCAGGCCCAGGAAGGCCTCGCCGGTGTCCCACAGCCGCAACGCCAGCGCGGTGACGGCCCGCCACAGCTCGTCCACGCTGAGCGTCCCGGCCGAGCCGGGGATGCTGGTGCGCTGCTCCTCGAAGCGCAGCCACGAGCTGAGGATCTCCTCGTACAGCAGCGCCGGGCTGATCGTGTGGCGGGTCGTGGCCACGGTACGCAGCCGGTCGGCGTCCAGATCGGCGATGAAGCTGAGCATGCGCGGGTTCTGCGCGAGGTCCAGCAGGTCCTTGATGCCCTCCATGAGCGACATGCGGGCCACGGCCTCGTCGCCGTCGGTGAACCGGTTCTCCAGGTACGTGCGGATCTGGGCGTGCGTGAAGTCCTCCACGGCGAAGACCCGCCGCTGCGGCAGCACCCCGACGCGCTCGCCGAGCGTGGTCAGCACCTGGCTCTGCGACTTGAAGTGTTGTGTACGGCTGGCCACCACGATCTTCGCCTTGTCCACGGCCGCGGCCAGCAACGTGGACAGGTGGTCGGCCGCCCGGTCGTAGGTCAGCCGGGTCACCAGCTCGTCGAACCCGTCGAACAGCAGCACGATGCGCCCCTGCGCGAGGAGGTAGCGGAACGCCTTGAGGTCGATGACCTCCTCGCGGTGGTTGGCCAGGTGCGCGGCGACGAGCGCGTCGACCGAGTGCGCCTTGTCCAGGGCCCGCAGCTCGATGAAGATCGGCGTCAGGTGGGGCAGCTCGGCCGGGATGCGCCGGGCCAGCTCGCGCAGGGCGAACGTCTTGCCGTGCCCGAACTCGCCGAGCAGCAGCAGGAAACGGCCGTGGTCGGCGGAGAGCTGGCGCATCATCTCGTCGGTCAGCCCCTGCTCGACCTTGCCGGGGCGGTCGAGCGCCCGGTAGCGCTGCGGGACGTACAGGTCGGGCGGGTAGCGGCGGTCGCCGACGAGCCTGGCGGTCTGCTCGGCGACGTAGCCGGACAGGTCGAGCAGACCCTGGAACTCGGTGAAGCTGCGCAGGCGTACACCCCGGCGCATGAGGTCTTCACGCAGGGAACGTTCCGGCGGCGCGCCCTGGTAGACGAGCTCGCCCTGCAGGCCGGTGGCGTGCGCCTGGCGGACGAAGCGCTCGGCGTCCTCGGTGGCCGGCGTGCCGACGTGCGCGCCGACCATGGACAGCCGCACGAACCCGTCCTCGGGGTAGGTGACCACCAGATGGTCGGGGAAGCGGCGGATCCTGGCCCGCTCGTGCCTGGCCTCGCAGACCTCGGTGAGCCGGTCGAGCAGCAGGTCGACCGGCCGCGGCGCGGGCGGAGCGGGCTCCGGCTCGGAGTCGGGGACCGGCCCCGGCACGGAGGGGGCGTTCTGGTCGGCGCGGAAGGTCTCCTGGGCCGAGCGCCAGGCGCGCTTTTCGCGTTCGGGCTGGTCGGGGCCGTCTGGCGCCCAGACGCGCAGGCCCTCGCGGGTGAGCTCCAGCACGCGGTGGCGGCCAGGCCGCAGCTCGGGGCCGTCCAGCAGGAGGTTGATCCGGTGGGCGAGCAGGCGCTCGTAGGTGACGGCGTCGCTGAGGTCCCGCGCCGGATGGCCGATCGCGCCGAGCCGCAGCCAGCCGCGCTCCTCGTAGGGGCGCAGCCGTTCGGCGAACCAGGCCGCCTGGCCCTCGCCGAGCAGCGCGTACGCGTCGCGCTCCAGGTGGCTCATCGCCATCGTGGAGTTGAACCCGGCGATGACGACCTTGAGATCGGGGATCTCGAACATCGACCACGGCTGCCCGCCGTCGAAGACCCGGTCGTCCAGCCCCTGGAAGACCTCGGCGAACAGCCCCGCGAAGTGCCGCCACTTCGGCCAGTACGGCGGCTGCGGGCTGACGTCGTCGGCCTCGCAGGTCAGGAAGTACGCGCTCGCGGCGGCCTTGGTGACATCGCGCGGCCCCGGCACGATGGCCAGCCGGTGCGGTTCGAGCCCGATGAGGTGGCGCAGGTCGGTGAGGAAGCGGGTGGCCTGGCCGAACTGGCCGAGGCTGCCGGACTCGGTGAGGTTGCCGCTGACCACCATCAGGTCGGGACGCGGCATGCCCCTGTCGTACATGCCGGTCAGGTCGGCCCAGATCCTCGCCTGCATGTCCTCGGGCGTGAACGGCTCGCCCGGGTCGGGCAGCGCCCGGCCGAAGCGCGGCCCGCCGACGTGCAGCACGCCCACCGACTCGCGCGAGCGGGCCGACTCCGCCTGGGGCGGGAAGCCGGGCGCCGTCACCGGCGTGCGCCTGGCGCGTGAGCGCTCGCCGGGTTCCGGCAGCGTGGGCGCCGGGGCGGGCTCGCCGGTGCCGTCGGGGAAGGCGGGGGCCAGCTCCGGCTTGGCGCGGCCGGCCAGCGACTCGCGTACCCGGCCGAGCAACAGGGCCCTGGCCAGGCCGGGATCGGTGACGCCCAGCAGGTCCACCCACGTGATCGTGGACAGCAGCCCTTCGAGCTGGACGTCCTCCAGCCGGATGGTGACGAGCTTGTTGGACGGGTTGTCCGGGTCGGCCCGCAGCGCGGCCTGCCACTCCAGGCGGCCGTAGCGCGAGGTGAGGTAGTTGCGCGAGAGCACCGCCACGACCAGCTGCGCCTCGCTGACGCCGCGGTCCATGAAGTCGATGAAGTTCGTGCCCGGCACGAAGTCCCAGTCCTGGATCATCGTCCGGTATCCGGCCGCCTCCAGTTGCCAGGCGATCCATGTGGCCCACGCCGTGTCGGCGGGGGAGTAGCTGACGAAGATGTCCGTGGGCCTTCCGTCACGCGCCATCTGGCCAGTATCCCGCGTGGGATCGGTGTTTTGGAGGTGGTGTGCGATCATCGTCGGGTGTGGAGGCGACTGTCCGTGCTCGACTGGGTCAGGATCGGGCTGCTCGCGCTGGGACTGGCCTTCGTGGCCACGGGCTGGCTGCCGCTGACCGTCGCGGTCGAGAAGTTCGACGAGATCGCGCCTCTGCTGCTGTTTCTCGTCGGCGTGATCGTCCTGGCCGAGCTGACGAAGGAGGCTCAGGTCTTCGACGCGATCGCGGCGAGGATGGCGGTGCTCGGCCGCGGCAGCTATCTCGCACTTTTCTTCTTGTGTACGGCTTTCGCCTCCTTCGTCACGATATTTCTGAACCTGGACACCACGGCGGTCCTTCTCACCCCGGTCATGCTCGCCCTGGCCGCCCGCGCGGGGATCGCCGCGCTGCCCCTGGCCATGACCACGATCTGGCTGGCCAACACCGCGAGCCTCCTGCTGCCGGTCTCCAACCTGACGAACCTGCTGGGCATGAACGCCCTGCAGATGTCCAACCGGGAGTTCGCCACCCGCATGTGGGCGCCGCAGGTCGCCGCGATCGCGGTGACGATGGTGTTTTTGTGGCTGTTCTTCTGGCGCAGAGGCCGCCGCGGCGAGGTCCGCTACACCCCGCCCAGCCTGGAGCCGATCGCCGACACCGTCCTGTTCTGGGCGGCTTCGGCGGCCTGTGTGCTGTTCATTGGCGCGCTCCTGCTCGACCAGCCGGTCCACGTGGCCGCGACGGTGGCCGCGCTGATCGTCGTGGTCGCCTTCTTCGTGCGCGACCGCAAGCGGCTGACCTGGAGCCTGATCCCCTGGCAGCTGCTCATCTTCGTCACCGGCCTGTTCCTGGTCGTCCCGGCGCTCAGCCTGCACGGCCTGGCCGACGTCATGAGCTGGATGATCGGCGGCGGCGACAACCCCTACCGCACCGCGGCCGTGGGCGCCGGACTGTCCAACGCCATCAACAACCTGCCCGCCTACCAGGCGCTGGAGGAGGTCGCCGGCCGCGACCAGCTGCTGGCCGTGCTGATCGGCACCAACGTCGGCCCGGTCATCACGCCGTGGGCGTCGCTGGCGACCCTGCTGTGGTTCGAGTCGTGCCGCCGCCACGGCGTGAAGGTGCCGATGCGCCGCTTCCTGCTCACCGGCGCGGTCCTGGCCGTCACCGCCCTCGTCGCCGCGGTCTGGGCGCTGGGCGCGGTATGAGCTGTTCGCATGATCGCCACCTGCCCGTAATGGGATAGTTTCCTACCTTTGACACGCTCTCCGCCATGTCTCACGCACCCTCTCGCCGCGGCTTCCTCGCCCTCGGCGCCGGCATCGCGGCCGGCTCGCTGCTGCCCCCCTCCGTGCACCGGGCCCTGGCCATGCCCGTCCCGCAGGGCGGCCTGTCGGCCATCAAGCACGTGGTCTTCCTCATGCAGGAGAACCGCTCGTTCGACCACTACTTCGGCAGCATGCGCGGGGTGCGCGGCTTCGCCGACCGCAACGCGGTCACGCTCAAGAACGGCAAGCCCGTCTACGAGCAGCCGAACGGGACGGGAAGCGTGCTGCCCTTCCCGGTACGCGAGGCGGCCGACCTGGTCGGCAAGGACCTGCAGTGGATCAGCGCCCTGGCCCACGGCTGGAACGACGGCCAGCGTGCCGCGGCCAAGGGCTGGCACGACGGCTGGATCCCGGCCAAGAGCCCGGCCACGATGACGTTCTACCGCCGCGCGGACATCCCCCTGCAGTACGAGCTGGCCGACACCTTCACCATCTGCGACAACTACCACTGCTCGGTGCTCTCCTCGACCAGCCCGAACCGCAACTACCACGTCTCGGGCCACACCGGCTACGAGCCCGGCACCACCAGGCGGGCCATCGACAACGCCGCCTACAGCGAGGACACCCACCAGGGCTACGACTGGGCCAACGCGGGCGAGATCCTCCAGGCGGCGGGCCGCAGCTGGAAGGTCTACCACGAGTGGGACAACTACCAGGACAACAACCTCGAGTTCTTCGCCCGCTTCCGCCAGGTCGCCCGCAAGGCGCTGCAGGGCGACTTCAAGAGCATGGACGCCTTCTACGGCCAGGTGAGCGGCGCCGCCGAGCCCAGGCGCCGGCAGCTCCTGGCCCGCCTGGACGAAGGCGTGGCCAAGCTCGACCCGCAGGAGCGCGAATTGTTCGAGCGCGGCCTGCGCCGCGTGCCGGCCAAGCAGCTGGCCGCCTCCTTCCGCGCCGACGTCGAGGCCGGAACCCTGCCCGAGGTCAGCTACATCGTGCCGTCGGCCGCCGACTCCGAGCACCCGAGCGCCTCCTCGCCCCTGCAGAGCGCCCGCATCACCTACGACATCCTCGACGCCATCGCCTCCCACCCCGAGACCTGGCAGTCGACCGCGCTGTTCATCACCTACGACGAGAACGACGGCTTCTTCGACCACGTCCCGCCGCCGCTCCCGCCCGTCGAGCAGACCTCCGACTGGTACGACGGCAAGCCCATCGGCCTCGGCATCCGCGTCCCGATGACGGTCGTCTCGCCCTGGACCGCCGGCGGCCACGTGGCCTCGCAGATCTTCGACCACAGCTCGACCTGCCGCTTCCTGGAGACCTGGCTGGGCGTGCGCTTCCCCGACATCACGCCCTGGCGCCGCACGGTCGCCGGCGACCTCACCTCCGCCTTCGACTTCTCCGGTACGGCCCAGCCGCCAGCCCCCGCCACCCCGGCGCCGGTCCCGGCCTTCAGCGGCCGGTGGAGGCCGGCGCCGCCGGCCAGCCAGTCGATGCCGGAGCAGGAGCCGGGGACCAAGCCGGCGCGGGCGCTGCCGTACCAGCCGAACGCCTGGGCGCGGGCGCTCGGGAAGGAGCTGGAGGTGACGCTCGCCAACACCGGCGCGGCGAGCATGCACATGACGCTTTATCCCTACAAAGGGGAGTTCGACCTGCCGCAGCACTTCGACGTGCTGGGCGTGAGCACGCGGCGGGTGGCGGTGGGCGATGCCTACCACCTGGCGGTGACCGGGCCGAACGGGTTCCGGCGCGAGTTCGCCGGCACGCTGTCGGGGGCGGCGGGCCGGGTGGAGGCGCGGGCGGTGATCGACATCGACCCCCGGCGGCTGCGCGTCGAGATCACCAACCTGGGCGACTCCCGGGTGAAGCTGCGGGTCCGGGCGCTGGCCTACGGCGGGAAGGAGCAGGCGGTGCCGCTGCGGGC
This sequence comes from Nonomuraea endophytica, assembly GCF_014203235.1. GTDB lineage: Bacteria > Actinomycetota > Actinomycetes > Streptosporangiales > Streptosporangiaceae > Nonomuraea > Nonomuraea endophytica. The sequence goes on from NZ_JACHIN010000003.1 coordinate 339,286, forward strand.
CGGGCAGTACCGGCAGGTGGTGTGGCCGCTGGAGGGCTCGCACGGCTGGTACGACCTGGAGATCACCTGTGAGGAGGACCCGTCCTACCGGCGCCGCCTGATGGGCCACGTCGAGAACGGCCGCCCCAGCGTCACCGGCTGACCCGCCTCAACTCCCCGGGTTTCCCCGCGTGGGGGTTTCCTCGTGTGGGTTTCCCGTGGGGGGTTTCCCCGGGTGGGGGTGATCTGGGTCGGGTTCGGGGGTTGCCGGGGTGAGGAGGGGGAGGAGGGTGGGGAGGGTGTCGGGGTGGGCGGCGACGAAGCTGCGGTCCGCCGCGGTCGCGTTGACGTTCTCGTCGAACGGCGAGCCGTCCAATGCCCGGATCTCCATCCCCGCCTCCTGCGCGATCAGCGCCCCCGCGGGCAGGTCCACGGCTTCGGGGCGGTAGCCGACCATGCCGTCGATGTCGCCCCTGGCCAGCATGACCCAGGAGAGCAACGGGGCCCACAACTGGAGGACGCGCCGCGCGTGCAGTTCCAGGGCCGCCTTCAGGCCGAGGACGGTCGCGTCGTCGCGGGTGACCGTATAGCCCTGGGTCCAGGCCAGCAAAGGACCGTGGGGGAGGGGGCGGGAGGGGGGCGCCAGCCGTACACCTGAAGGGGACAGTGCCCCGTGACCTCGGATCGCCGACCACGTCTGGCGGGTGACGGGGTCGTGCACGACCCCGAGCACGGGACGGCCGGCGTGGCACAACGCCAGCCCCACCACGTAGGCGGGCAGGCCGATGGCGACGTTGTTGGTGCCGTCGAGCGGGTCGACCAGCCAAGTCCACTCCGCCCCGGCGGCGCCCAGCAGGCCGGACTCCTCGGCGATCACCGCGTGGGAGGGGTAGGCGGTCAGGATGCGTTCGACGAGGACCTTCTCCGAGGCCAGGTCGAGGTCGGTGACGACGTCGCCGGCGGCGCCCTTGGCGTGCACGCCGAACGCGTCAGCCGTGCCGGCCGACAGCAGCCGCCCGGCCGCCCGCGCCGCCTCCACGGCCAGGTCGCGCGCACGCTCCAGATCCATCACGGACCCCCAAGGTGAGTCAGGACCAGCTGGACGGCCAGCGCCCGCTCCCCGTCGTCGAGCGGGCGGCGGGCGACGTGGTGGCCGGGCGCGCCGAGCGGGCCCAGCGACAGGTCGCGGCTGCCGGTGCGCCCGGAGCCCAGCGCGATCGTGGCGGCCTCGCCGCCCTCGGGCACGACGCTGGAGTGGAAGCTGTCGGCGGGCAGCGTGTAGGTGTCACCGGCGCCGAACACCTCGACCAGCCCGGTCGAGTGGCGCACGGTGCGCGGCGTGGGCGAGATGCGGTCGCCGTCGTCGCCGCTGACCACCTCGAACACCTGGTGGGTGGCCTCGGCGGCGGGCGTGTCGGTGACGACGGCGTGGACGTTGCGCACCTGGCCGTACAGGACGTGGCTGACCAGGTCCCAGCTGTGGCAGTGGATCTGTGAGGTGGTGCTGCCAGCGCCGGGCAGGCGGCGCGACCACAGGTGCAGGCAGACGCCGTCGCCGCCGGTGCGTTCGAGCGGCAGGCAGACGAATCCCAGCGGATGGTGCACACCGTGGAAGTCCCCCCGGAGGGCGGTGCTCACCCATGCGCGGGCGCGCGCCGCGGTGAGTTCCTCATGTGCGCTGCGGTAGCTCATACGGATCCTTGGCCCGCAAAGCCTTGCGGGTGATGTCGACGATGTCGCGATCGTTGTACGTCCTGGGCAGCGGCAGCTCGACCCCGCGGAAGAGTTCCTGGACCTCCTCGACCGTGGGCTCGTCGCTCAGCGGCACGAGCTTGTAGGACTCCAGCGGCACCCGGCGCGCCTGCTCCAGGCTGAGCCGGAGCTCGGTGTCGCAGCTCTCGTAGTAGAAGGTACCGGCCAGCGCGGTCATAGCCCGGTTCGGATCCTCGATCGTCATGATCACCCTGGCGGCGGACAAATCCCAGCGGAAGGTGGTCATCGTGGAGGACAGGCCCACGCCGATGTCGAGCAGGCCGTAGCGCTGGCGGTGCCAGAACGCGGCCAGGATCGTCGCGTAGGACTCCTTGCGAACCCGGTCGGGGGTCCACGTCTCGCCGGTGACGTCCGGGGCGTCGGCCAGCGAGCGGCGGTAGTGGGCGTACGCCTCGCAGACCTCGTTGTTGGTCGGGTCGATGATCTCGATGCGGACGGTCAGGTGGCGCTTGTCCTTGCGGGCCGCGGCCACGCACTCGGGCAGCGTGACGGCGCGCAGGAACGTTCCGGTGCCGCCCTTGAAGCTCCACCGGGTGGTGCCGGCGCGGGCGTCGCTGTGCGCCTGGGCGATCTCCAGCGGGCTGGCCAGGACCCTGACCAGCTGGAGTTCGTCGAGGGCGCGGCGGGTGCCGGTGACCAGGGTCTCGATCTGCTCCAGCCGGGCCAGGCGTACCGGCAGCTCGGACAGCGCGCCGGAGGTGATGGTCGCCTCGACGGGTGCCTGGCGCAGCCGGTCGCGCAGCAGGGCGGTGGCGACCAGCGCGAGGATGACCAGCGTCGCGGCGCTGACGAGCTGGTTCTGGATCTCCTGGCCGTCCTTGCCGAAGATCTCGTCCGGCATGATCCCCAGGATGCCCACGGTGATCGCCAAGCCGAGCGCGATCGCGCCGTCGGCGTTCTGCGCCGCCCATGGAGCGATCCGCCTCAGCGCCGCGCCGACCCGCCCCATCGTCTCGCCCCATCCGCAACGATCAGTAAGTTCCCCCACGTCATGGTAACGAGCGGGTCATGCGACCACCAGAGCATGATCCCGTACCTGGGGAGGAGGGGAGAATCCACCCCTTTGATGAGGTACGCCGCTGACCTGCCCTTACGCTAGGTGTGGGGGTTGTAAACGGGGATGAAGTGGGTCAAGGCGGCGGGGGCCGTCGTGTGCGCTCTGGTGCTGGTCGTGTTCACGGTCTGCCCGGTGCTGCCGTGGACGATGGGACAGGTGGTCGCCGCCGAGCGGGCCGACCGCTTCGTCCAGGTCGTCGCGCACGCCGACGACGACCTGCTCTTCATGAGCCCCGACCTGTTCGGCGCGGTGGCCGGCGGCCGGGTCACCACGACGATCTACCTCACCGCAGGCGAAGGGCCGACCGGGGTGGAGGACGACCGCGACCCGCGCGCCTACGTCCGCGACCGGCAGGAAGGCATCAAGGCCGCCTACGCCTACCTCGCCGGGGTGCCGAACGTCTGGCGCTCCCGCGTCCTGAGCCTCGGCAGGCTGCCGGTCCGCGTCGACACGCTCGCCGCCAGCCCCAGGATCAGGCTCGTCTTCGCCGGGCTGCCCGACGGCGGCGACCCCCGGGCCGACGGCGGGCACGACGCGCTGGCCAGGATGTGGGCCAGGGACGCCTGTGTGCGCAGGTTCACCGGGCCGTGCCCGCACCCGTGCGTACGCAGGCAGGACGTGCTCGACACGCTGCGCGCGCTCTACCAGCGCTACCGGCCGACCGTGCTGCGCACTCTCGACCCCAACCCGCCCGACTGGCACGGCGACCACACCGACCACACGACCTCGGCCAAGTTCGCCGCCGAGGCCGCGCGGGGGATGAAGCTGAAGCTGCTGGCCTACCGCGGCTACACGATGACCGGCTGGCCGTCCAACCTCGACTGGCGGGCCAGGCGGCTGAAGGAGGCCGCGTTCCAGGTCTACCGGCGCCACGACTACCGCGCCGAGTCGGGACCGCGCTACGCCGCCTGGCTCAAGAGGATGTACCTCGTCCGGCCCGGGGTGTTCGGGCCGTGAGCCAGGACGGCAGAAGCGTTCTAGAACCAGCCCCGCCGACGGGCCATCGCCTCGAGGCCCTGCTGCAGCGCCTGCTCGGCGGCGCCGGGGTGGTCGCCGTAGCGGACGGTGAAGCGGTTGTAGGAGTCGCCGCCCGAGCTGAGGAAACCGCCCCGGTTGTCGGCCTCCAGGATGACGTCCATCTGGGACGGGCCCGCGATGAACGTCAGCTCCAGCTCGTTGAAGTGGCGTCGCCACTGGCCGCCGGCGTAGTACTCGATCTCCTGGAAGAACGGCATCGTCGAGCCGTACAGGGTGCCGCGTTCCAGGTCGGCCTTCTTGAAGCCGAAGCCCAGCCGGTCCAGGGCCGTGATGATGTGCTCCTGAGCCGCCAGCGGGCTGACGAACAGCGGGTCGAGGTCGCCCTTGTCCAGCGCGCCGGCCAGCGCCAGCTCGGTCTGGACGCCCAGCCGCATGCCCGGCAGCGCGTGGCCGCCGATCGCGCTGATCGGCGTCTCCCACGGCACCGGGATCTCGAACGGGTGGCTGTGCGAGGTCCCCGCCGCCAGGTGGAACGGCCCCGACACCTGCTGGCGCAGGAAGCTGTAGGTCGAGCGGTACTCGCTGTCGCCGCTCTCGATCTCGACCACGGCGGTGAACTCGATGTGGATGCCCTCGACCTTGTAGTCGGAGCCGCTGCTCTTGAAGTGCACGTCACCGCGGAGCATCTCGCCCGGGCGGACGGTGGCGTTGCTCAGAACGGTGTCGACCTCGACGCCGGCGCCGAACGCGGCCTTCAACTTGCGGAACACCATGGGGTTCTCCTAAGAGGTAGTGCCTGACCCGTTTCCGTGGGAGCCGGAGAGCCGGGGGAGGAGCTGTGCGAGCAGCAGGGTGGACATCGGGTCGGACTGGCCGCCGGCCGTACGAACCACGAGGGGCTGGGGTGCGCTCTCGGCCAGTTTGGCACCGACGTCGAGGCGACGGCGAGCCAGCTCATACTGCAGGACGGCGCGGTTGTCGCGGTAGGACTCCGCCAGCCTGCGCAGCGCCTTGGCCTCGTTCTCGGCGGCGGTGAGGTCGGCGCGGCCGCGCGCCTCGATCTCCCAGCGCACGCGCTGCGCCTCGGTCTCCTGCTCCTCCAGCATGCGGGCCACGTCCTTGCGGGCCGTGTTGTGCGCGGCCTTGACCTCGACGACGCGGGCGTCGCGGGTCTTCTTGGAGCGCTCGATCTCCATGAGCAGCGTGTCGATACGGCGCTTGCGCGTCAGCTCCCACTCGCGCTCGTAGGCGGACAGCTCCTTGGCGACCTTCTCGCGGGTGGCCAGGTGCTGCTGGTACTGGTCGGGCAACTGCACGTCGGGGATGTTGGCGCCGATGATGCGCACGCCGTAGCGGTCGAGCTGGCGGCTGAGCGCGTCCTGCATGTCGCCCACGTCGGAGCCGCGCAGGTCGTAGGCGCGCTCGGTGTTGACGCGGCGGCTGCGCTGGCGGATGGCGTCCTGGACGGCGCTGGACAGCACGAGGTCGAAGTTGCCGGCGCCGATGGTGCGCACGAAGGCGACCGGGTCGACGATGCGGAACTTCAGGAAGAACTCGATCGACTTCAGCGGCACGTTCTCGGCCGTCGGGCAGGCCACGATCGGCGCCGAGTAGGGGATCTCGGTGGAGGTGTCGACGACGGCGTCGACCCGGTCCCACGGCAGCCAGAGGTAGTGGCGGCCGGGCGGGAGCGTTCCGGTGATCGCGCCCCACCTGCTGCGGACCCCGGTGGTGCCCTCCTCGATCTCGATGATGGCCTTGCGCCACATCCACACGGCCGCGATCACCACCAGCGCGGCGGCCGTCAGAGCCGCCCAGAGCCAGCCGGAGAAGATCGCCAGCCCGGCGAAGTACAGGGCCAGGAAGATCAGGGCCATCCACGCGAAGCCGCGCCGGTCCTTGGGGATCACGACCGGCACGAGCTGGCCCTGCTCGCCGCCGCGCAGCAGCTGCCTGATGTCCGACCAGGAGGCCAGAGACTCCTTGATCTTCGAGAACTCACGCGCCATCAGAGCTCACCCTCCTTCTGTACGGCAGGCAGCGGACGCTCCAGGGTCTTGTCCGCGTCGACGGGTGGTTCGGGGGCGATCTCCGGCAGCTCGGTGGCGTCGGCCGGCTGGGCGACCTTCTTCAGCAGGGCGGCGATCTCGATCTCGCGGTCGGCCACCCGCTGCCCGATCTCGGAGAGCCTGCTCCTGATGGCGGCCATGTCCTCGGGCGAGAACAGCGCGGCCCCCTTGCCGCCGATCAGCTGCTGGGCCAGCGCGAGGAAGTCGATGTCGGTCTCCTCGCCCACCTGCACCACCTGGGGCAGCTTCGATGCCACGGACTCCAGCTTGGTCAGCAGGTCCTGCTGGAAGCGGTAGTCGAGGATCTCCGGCGCCTCGGCGGCGCTCAGCGCCCTGATGTCCAGCGCCTGCGCCTCCAGGAGCGCGGCGTTGGCGTTGGCGGAGGACTCCGCCTCGACCAGGCGCTGCCCGGCCTGCGCCTTGGCCTGGTGGCTGGCCCGCTCAAGGGCGGTGTCCATCCTGGCCTGGTAGCCGGCGATCTCGGCCTGGATGGCGCTGAGCGTCTCCTGCAGCCCGGCCAGCTCCTTGATCAGGTCGCCCTCGTTCTGCTCCTTGCGCAGCTGGAGCTCGTACTCGTAGGTGTAGGCCTCCTTGGCCACCCGTACCATCTCGGGGGCCGCGAGGTCCATGCGGTATTCCTGGCTGGAGGGCTCGGCGTGGGTGATGTTCACGTCGGTCAGCCGTACCGCGGGCAGGAACTGCTGGTTGAGGCTCTCCAGGATGCCCTGGGTGCTCTCGCCCACCAGGTCGTAGATGTCCTCGGCGCGCTGGGCGTAGATGAGGGAGCGGGTGACCTCGCTGACGGAGTTCTGCAGCTTGGACTGGAAGCCGCTGACCGAGCCGAGCACGAAGATGAACTCCGCCGGGTTCTCGATCCTGAACTGCAGGAACAGGTCGACGCTCGCCTTGACGCCCTGCTGCGTCGGCGCCTCGCTGATCGGGGCGTTGAACGGGTACTCGCGGGTGGTGTTGACGATGTAGCTGACCCGCTTCCACGGGTTGATCAGCGTCACCCGGCCGGGGTCGGCGATCTGCACCAGCTTGCCGAACTTGGTGATGAGCGCCTTGCAGCCCTCGGGCACCATGACGACGCTGCGCCGCCACCACAGGAACACCGCGGCCAGCACCAGCACGAGCCAGTAGTGGGGGCCGAAGAACAGCTCGGTGTTCGGGATGACGCCGCCGAGCGCGCCGATGAGGCCGAGCACCACGAGGATGCCGAGCGGCACCACCACCTTGGCCGTCGTGCCCTTGGGGATCACGACGGGGGAGATGACGTGCATGCCGTTCTCGCTGAAGCTGCGGTTGACGATCTCGCCGGCTTCGTTGAGCGAGGCGCTTCTGGCCTCGATGACCGTGCCCGTCGACACGCCGCCGTCCCGGGCGGCCGCGAAGTCGTGCGGGTTGAGGGCGAATCCAGGAGCTTGGGCGGCGAGTTGCTGCCCGGCTTGGTCCACCGCCTGGCCGACCGCCTGCCGCAGGTCGCCGCCTTGAACCACCGCCTGGGCTATCCCCTGGCCTGCCTGGATCAGGGCCTCTCTGGGTCGTGACATCGCACCTCTCTTTTCCTGTTCAGGCCGCTCTTGACCGTATCGGGTGCGACTTACTGTTCGCTTGCAATGCGTTGTCACAGATGTATTGCGGCAGATAGTAGGTATGCTATCAATGTAGTAGTCCTACTATCGGGAGGGATGATGGAAGCTCTGAGCGAGCTCCCGCTCAACGCGGAACCCGCCCGCGACGACGCCGTCATCGAGGTCAGCGGCCTGCGGATGAACTACGGTCCGCGCGAGGTGCTGAACGGTGTCGGCTTCAGCGTGGGGGCCGGGGAGGTGATCGCCCTGCTGGGGCCCAACGGGGCGGGGAAGACGACCACGATCGAGATCCTCGAAGGCTTTCGCGGGCGCTCCGCCGGGCAGGTGCGCGTGCTCGGCCAGGACCCGGCCCAGGGCGGGGAGGCGTGGCGGGCCAGGATCGGCGTCGTGTTGCAGTCGTGGCGCGACCATGGGCGGTGGCGGGTCAGGGAACTGCTGCGGCACCTCGGGCGCTACTACGAGCCTTACCGCGCGCCGTACCCCACGGACGAGCTCATCGAGGCGGTCGGGCTCACCGAGCACGCGGGCAAGCGCGTCAACCGGCTGTCGGGCGGGCAGCGGCGCAGGCTCGACGTCGCGATCGGCATCGTGGGCCGGCCGGAACTGCTCTTCCTCGACGAGCCGACCGCCGGCTTCGACCCGCAGGCCAGGCGCGACTTCCACGACCTGGTGCACCGACTGTCCGACCTGGACTCCACCACCATCCTGCTGACCACCCACGACCTCGACGAGGCCGAGAAGCTCGCCGCCCGCATCCTCATCCTGTCGGGCGGCCGCATCGTCGCCGACGGCAGTCCCGACCAGCTCGCCCGCGGCGTCTCGCGCGACGCCCAGGTCCGCTGGAGCCGCGACGGCGAGCTGTTCGTGCACGCCACCGAGGACGCCACCCGCTTCGTGCAGGGCCTTTTCGCGCAGTACGGCGACGCGATCGAGGACCTGGAGGTACGGCGGGCCACTCTGGAGGACACCTATATGGCCATCGTGCGGAAGGAGGAGCGGTGAACGCCACCACTCACGCGGTGAAGCTCGGCCTGGCCAGGGGCTGGATCGAGTTCCGGCACAGCCTGACCAGCTCCACCGACATGTACTTCAACGCCTTCGTCGCGGTGGCGTTCGTCGTCGTGCTCTACTTCCAGCGCGAAGTGAAGCTGCCCGGCACGGACGTGTCGCTGGCGGCGGCCACGCTGCCCAGCATGCTCGCCCTGCTCGTCGCCGTGGGCGGCCTGGTCGGCACCGTCGGCACGCTGGCGGTCGAGCGGGAGGACGGCACGCTGCTGCGGGCCAAGGCGATGCCGCACGGCATGACCGGCTACCTCATCGGCAGGATCGTCAGCACCTCCACGGCCGGGCTGGTCACCCTGGTGATCGTGCTGGTGGCGGGGCTGATCCTGGTGCCCTCGATGCTCGGCACGGGGCTGGGCGGCTGGCTCATGTTCGCCTGGGTGATCGTGCTCGGGCTGCTGGCCACGCTCCCGCTGGGCGCCATCGTCGGCTCGCTGACCAGCAACCCGCAGGCCGCAGCCGGCTTCTCCATGCTGACCATCGGCGCCCTGACCTCGACCTCCGGCATCTTCTACCCCATCACCTCCATGCCCGAGTGGCTCCAGGTCGTCAGCCAGATCTTCCCGCTCTACTGGCTCGGCCTCGGCATGCGCTCGGCCTTCCTGCCCGACTCGGCGGTCGCCGCGGAGATCGGCCAGTCGTGGCGGTTCTTCGAGACCACGGGCGTACTGGCCCTGTGGGCGGTGGCCGGGCTGCTGCTCGCGCCGCCCATCCTGCGCAGAATGGCCAAGCGCGAGTCCGGCTCGCTGGTGCAGGAGCGCCGCGAGCGGGCGATGCAGCGGGTGAGCTGAGAAGATAGGCGGCGATGAGCGAGATCGTCTACAACCGCATCGCCCTGCTGCGGGCCGAGCGCGGCGTCACCCGCAGGCAGCTGGCCGACGCGCTCGGCGTCCACTACCAGACGGTCGGCTACCTGGAGAGGGGGGAGTACAGCCCCAGCCTGTACCTGGCGCTGCGCATCGCCGCCCACTTCGAGGTGCCGGTCGAGGTCGTCTTCTCCACCACGCCGTTCCCGCGCATCGGCGAGCGCACGGCGTGAATTGTCAGTGGGGTTGCTTACAGTGGCAGCATGCGACCGGTCACAGATTTGCAGCGCAAGGTGGCGCCCTTCGAGGTGATCACCGAGATGACTCCCTCGGGCGACCAGCCCACGGCCATCGCCGAGCTGGAGCGCCGCGTCACGGCCGGTGAGAAGGACAACGTGCTGCTGGGCGCCACGGGCACCGGCAAGACCGCCTCCATCGCCTGGCTCATCGAGCGGCTCCAGCGGCCGACGCTGGTCATGCAGCCCAACAAGACCCTGGCCGCGCAGTTCGCCAACGAGCTGCGCGAGATGCTGCCCAACAACGCGGTCGAATATTTCGTCTCCTACTACGACTACTACCAGCCCGAGGCATACGTCCCGCAGAGCGACACCTACATCGAGAAGGACTCCTCGATCAACGACGAGGTGGAGCGGCTGCGCCACTCGGCGACGAACTCGCTGCTCACCCGCCGCGACACCGTCGTGGTCGCCTCCGTCTCGTGCATCTACGGCCTGGGCACGCCGCAGGAATATGTCGACCGCATGGCCAGGCTCAAGGTCGGCATGGAGGTCGAGCGCGACCAGCTCCTGCGCCGCCTGGTCGACATGCAGTACACGCGCAACGACCTGGCCTTCACCCGTGGCACGTTCCGGGTCAGGGGCGACACGATCGAGATCATCCCGAAGTACGAGGAGCTGGCCGTACGCATCGAGATGTTCGGCGACGAGGTCGAGAAGCTCGCTACGATGCACCCGCTGACCGGCGAGGTCATCACCGAGGACGACGAGCTCTACATCTTCCCCGCCTCCCACTACGTGGCGGGTGAGGAGCGCATGGCCAAGGCCGTGGCCGGGATCGAGGCCGAGCTGACCGGCCGCCTGGCGGAGCTGGAGGGCCAGGGCAAGCTCCTGGAGGCCCAGCGCCTGCGCATGCGCACCACCTACGACATCGAGATGATGCGCCAGATCGGCACCTGCTCCGGCATCGAGAACTACTCGCGCCACATGGACGGCCGCGAGGCGGGCAGCGCCCCCAACACCCTGCTCGACTACTTCCCCGAGGACTTCCTCCTGGTCCTGGACGAGTCCCACCAGACGGTCCCGCAGATCGGCGCCATGTACGAAGGCGACGCCTCCCGCAAGCGCACCCTGGTCGACCACGGCTTCCGCCTGCCCTCGGCCCTGGACAACCGCCCGCTGAAGTGGGAGGAGTTCCTGGAGCGCATCGGCCAGACCGTCTACCTGTCGGCCACGCCCGGCTCCTACGAGCTGGGCCGGGTCAAGGGCGACGTCGTCGAGCAGGTCATCCGCCCGACCGGCCTGGTCGACCCCGAGGTCGTGGTCAAGCCCACCAAGGGCCAGATCGACGACCTGGTCCACGAGATCCGCGAGCGGGCCGACCGCGACGAGCGCGTCCTGGTCACCACGCTCACCAAGAAGATGTCGGAAGACCTCACCGACTACCTGCTGGAGCTGGGCATCCGCGTCCGCTACCTGCACAGCGAGGTCGACACCCTGCGCCGGATCGAGCTCCTGCGCGAGCTGCGCAGCGGCGAGTTCGACGTCCTGGTCGGCATCAACCTGCTGCGCGAGGGCCTCGACCTGCCCGAGGTGTCCCTGGTGGCCATCCTCGACGCCGACAAGGAAGGCTTCCTGCGCTCGGAGACCTCCCTCATCCAGACCATCGGCCGCGCCGCCAGAAACGTCTCCGGCCAGGTCCACATGTACGCCGACAAGATCACCCCCTCGATGGAGCGGGCGATCGACGAGACCAACCGGCGCCGGGCCAAGCAGATCGCGTACAACGAGGCCAGGGGCATCGACCCCCAGCCGCTCCGCAAGAAGATCGCCGACATCCTCGACTCGCTGCAGCGCGAGGACGCCGACACCGAGCAGCTCATGGGCAGCGGCCGCCAGCAGTCGCGCGGCAAGGCGCCCGTGCCCGGGTTCGCGACGAAGGCGGCCGGGCAGCACGCCAAGGCGATCGCGGGGGAGATGCCGCGTGCGCAGATGGAGTCGCTCATCGAGTCGCTGACCGAGCAGATGCACCAGTCGGCGGCGGACCTGCAGTTCGAGGTCGCTGCCCGGCTTCGCGACGAGATCAAGGAGCTGAAGCGGGAGCTGCGTGACATGCGGGAGGCGGGCGTCAAGTAACGGCGTGGTCCCTCGCCCTTGGGGGCATGGTCCCTCGCTGTCGCTCGGGGCTGTGACAGCGGGGCTCCGCCCCACACCCCGGGCGAGGGAGAACCCTCGCGCTCCCCGCGTGGTTGCGGCTCGGTGAGGCGCGCTGGGTGGTTGGTGGGCTGCGGGCCGTCACGTCGAGGCAGGGGGCGCTGGGGTGGCCTTGCGTGGCGTCCGTCGGGTCCGGACTGTGGCTCGGTGCCTACGCCACTGCACCCGCGTCCCCCGAGCGGGGCTTGCCATCGGCGACCAGGCCTGCCTCGCGTCTGCCCGGTGCCCGGGTCGGCTCCACCGGGCGACCAGCGCTGCTGGCTTTCACCCGGCAGCGGGGGCTGCTGTCCGGCGTGGGCACGGCACCCGGACGGTGAACTGACCCGTCCCCACACCCCTGGGGTTAGGGGGAACCTTCGCGCTCCCCGTGTGGTTACGGCTGGGGAACGCGGGCGGGGTGATCGGCGGGTTGAGGGTGGTTGCCTCAGCGGCAGGACGAGAGCGTCGGTCAGGGTGGGCTTGCCGCATGTGGATGTGGGGGTGATCTGTGGGGGTTTGGCTGGCTTTGGGGGTGTGGGGATGGGGGCTGTGGCGGAGTTGGGTCATAACAAGAATCGATTGCCCCAGCGGTCACGGTAAACACAGCGTAATCTGGCGGTCACCCTTTGAAAGGAGTCCGCCGTGTCCGGACCGCAGGTGTACGAGATGCCCTTGGAGATGGTCAGGCGGCATCCGAGTCTCGTCCTGGAGTTGATGTCAGTGGCTCAGGGTGGGCTGCCGACCGGGTATCGGGATGCGCGGCTTGTGGTGGATGAGCCGGAGGCGCCGATTGTGGAGGTCACGGCGGCCAACGGCGGGCGGATCAATGTGTGTCTGCGGTTTCCGCTGGCGTTGGGCGCGGGGCGGGCGGATGACAGAGGGCTGCTGATGGTCGTCTGTTTTGACGAAGAGGTGGCCGACCAGTTCCGGCATGGGCTGGAGACCGTGGTGGTGGGGCCGCGTGACCTGCGGCGGTGGTATGCGCTGGAGAAGATCGCGGAGTCGCCCGAACTGGCCACGCTCTGGGCGATCGCCAGTGGCGATCCTGACGTTCGTGCGTGTGTGGCCAAGGCGCTGCTGGTGTTGAGGGATGAGCGTGGCGCCCACTACTACTCGTATTTGAGCTCCCGGCTTTCCGCCCAGGACCGGGCCGGGCTGGAGAACCTGATCATGGGCGAGCGCTACCTGCTGATCGAGAACGCGGTCACCGGCCCCTTCTGGGAGGCGGGGCGCTGGTATGGGCGGCGGGAGACGTTGCGGTGGCTGCTGGAGCACCGAGGGCTCAAGGTGGACCAGGTTCAGGACGAGGCCATCGACTCCTGCCGCCGCCAGTCGATCGTGCGGGAGTGGATGCGGCGTGCCCTGACCGCCGCCACCGCCGAGGACGTCTTCATCGGAGTCTGGTAGCCACCCACGGGGCCAGTTCGTCGTAGCCGGCGCCCTTGTTGATGCGGGCGCGCAGGTTCTGGGCCTGGGCGGTGGTGAACATCCCGCCGGCCAGCACCAGCGGGAAGCCGAGGCGCCAGCTCAGCAGGGCCCTCTCGCCGTGCCGGTGCGCGTTGCGCAGCACGGCGGCGCCCACGCGGACCGCGTGCTCGTTCAGCGGCGGCACGCCGGGGCGGTCGGGTTCTCTGGCCGAGTAGCGGAAGCCCTCGTCCAGGTCGCACGGCGGGCACCCGGCCGGGCCCCTGCCCCGGCGGCTGCCGCAGTCGGCGCAGGTCAGGCGGTCGAAGGCGGCGTCCACGACGCGCCACTCGTAGGGCTTGATCTCGCTGACGATCATCTCGGCGAGGTCCGGGTCGTCGGGCAGGGCCTGCTCCGCGAGGAAGGCCTGGTAGCCGTCCTCCACGAGGGTGTCCAGAAGGTCGCCGCAGCGGGCGCACGCGGGGGCGCCGCCGTACTCGAAACAGCCGCATTGCGGGCACCGGTGCATCCGCCCAGCGTAGCGAGGGTTAAATCGGTTGCGGGTCGTCGGCGGGGTGGGCATACTCGTCGGAGCTTCGAGAGGGAGGAGGTCGAGACGATGGCGAATGTGTTCCGCGTGCCTTTTTCCGCGTCCTCAGACCTCTCCACCGGTCAGCCGCTGACCTGATCGCCGCGCCGGTGGGCCTTCACTCTGGAGCCTTTCACCGTGCCGAAGCAGTATCGCAAGCGTGGCAAGAACGCCCTCGACGCCGATGACATCGAGTGGCTTGAGAACAATTACCGCGACGAAGCCGCCGAAGACGGGCCGCCCGCGGGGGATCGCTGGTCCACCTGGGATCTCAGTGTGCCGACCGAGCGTGGGCCGCGGCCGTACCCCGGATGGCTGGTCACCGAGCTGGCCGCGGTCGACACCGAGCTGGGCGTGCTCAAGACCGGCAAGGAAGCCGACGTGCACCTCATCTCGCGCGGCGTGCCCGGCACCGACCGGCAGTGTTTGCTGGCCGCCAAGCGCTACCGCTCGGGCGAGCACCGGCTCTTCCACCGCGACGCGGGCTACCTGGAGGGGCGCCGCATGCGCGACAGCCGCATGTCGCGGGCCATGGCGGGGCGCACGGCGTTCGGCAAGCAGGTGATCGCCGGGCAGTGGGCGGGCGCGGAGTTCGCGGCGCTGACCCGGCTGTTCGAGCTGGGGCTGCCGGTTCCCTACCCGGTTCAGATCGTGGGGACGGAGGTGCTGGAGGAGTTCATCGGCACGCCCGACGGCTACGCGGCGCCGCGCCTGGCCAACGTCTCGGACGACCTGCCCGGCCTCTGGGAGCAGCTCGTCGACGCGATGGTACGGCTGGCGCACGAAGGCCTGGCCCACGGTGACCTGTCGCCGTACAACATCCTGGTCCACGAGGGCCGCCTGGTCATCATCGACCTGCCCCAGATCGTGGACGTGATCTCCCACCCGGCCGGGCCCGAGTTCCTGGACCGGGACGCCCGCAACGTGGCCACCTGGTTCGCCGGAAAGGGCCTGCCCCAGGCCGACCCCGACGGGCTGGCCGCCCTCCTGCGCGCGGAGGCCCGGGTGAACTGAACGGGCACTCAGTGGGAGGCGGTGCCCATGACGTGGAACGCCCACGGCGTGCGCCCGCCGGGGAACAGGAACCGGTCCAGCCGCCCCAGCCGCAACCCGGCGCGCTCCACGCCCGCGACCGTGTCCCGCCCACAGTGGCAGCCGCCGAGCAGGTGCGGGCCCACGGTCGCGTCGATGACCCGCTGGGCCCGCCGGATCCCGGCGGTGTCGGCGCGTACGTGCTCCAGGAACCGGAACTGACCGCCGGGCGCCAGCACGCGGCGCACCTCGCGCAGCGCCGCGGCCTGGTCGCGCACCGAGCACAACACCAGGCACGACAGCACGCCGTCGAACTCCCCGTCGCCCACGGGCAGCCGCTCGGCCGGCCCGTCGACGACCTCGACGGGCACCGGCGCCTCCTTGGCGGCCTGCCGGGCGGCCGCGCGCAGGCGGGGTTCGGGTTCGAC
This sequence comes from Nonomuraea endophytica, assembly GCF_014203235.1. Taxonomy (GTDB): domain Bacteria; phylum Actinomycetota; class Actinomycetes; order Streptosporangiales; family Streptosporangiaceae; genus Nonomuraea; species Nonomuraea endophytica. The sequence continues at coordinate 354,487 of NZ_JACHIN010000003.1, forward strand.
GGCGAGCACCTGGGTGACCTCGCGCGGGTAGTGGCGGAAGTTCATGCCGTTGCCCGCGCCGATCTCCAGCACGCGGCCGTGGAGCGGGGCGAGCAGCGCCTGGCGTTTCTCGCGCATGCCGCCGCGCTCCATGGCGTGGCTCAGCCGGATGTAGAAGCGGGCGAAGATCGGGTGCTTGACGTCCACCCCTCCATCACATCACCCGGAGGGCGGGTTCTTCGACGAGGGCGACGCGCACGTCCGCGGGGGCGCCGCCGTACAGGGGGATGGAGAAGACGGCGGTACGGCCCCGCGCCGCATAACTCGCATACCGCAGCCCGTCCTCATCCCAGAAGTCCTGGATGTCCGAGGACAGGTGGGCGGCGGCCGTGCAATAGGCGGGGCTGCGGTAAAGCAGTCGTAGCGACGTCTCCAGCGGGATCAGTTCCGGCTCGCGGACGGCCAGCGGACGCGTCAGCCGTACCAGAAGCTGCCGTGACGGCGTCAGCCAGTGACGGTCGAGCTCGGGCGAGAGGGCCAGCAGGGCGAGGACCTCGGCGGCGGCGATCACGACCGCGAGCGGCTCGATCGGGTACGGCCCGGCCGTCACCGCCAGCACGCTCAAGGCCAGCAGCAGCCCGGCGCGGGCGAACGAACGCCACTCGACCGGCCGGCCGTGGGCGCCCAGGCAGCCGCAGGACGAATCGGGTACGGCCCGCGCGGAGTAGGCCAGGTAGGCGAGGAAGCCGGTGGACAGGACGGCGGCGGCCGTACCGTCCCAGGGGGAGGACGGCGGCGCGAGCAGGACGCCCGCCACCGCGAGCTCGGCCACCGCCACCAGACGGAGCAGAGGGACCGCGCGCGCCGGGCCGAACAACCGGGCCAGCGCCGTCCGCCCGGCCTGCGACCGCATCCGGCGGCTGAGCAGTTTCATCAGGGCCGCCCAGAGCAGGAAGGCGGCGATCACGTAAGGCTGCAGCGCGGCGATCCCTTGCATCACACGCTCCTAGTGCGGGGAGAAGACGGTGGCGATGTCGACTTCGTTGGTGTCAGGCCGCCAGGCGCCCATGATCTGGACGTGCTGGCCGACGCGCAGGAGCGACAGGTCGGCCGACGGCGGCGCGTCGGAGTGGACGGCCACGGACCTGCCGGGCACGACGTGGCAGAGCACGTCCTTGCCGTTGTGGTCGAGGTGGATCTTCTCGTTGGTGATGTTCCTGACATGGCCCTTGATGTTGACGATGTTCAGCCATACCGACTCGGCGGCGAGCATGCCGTCGGGCATGCGGACGCCTCTCGCGTAGAGGCCGTCGCCGGGCCTGGCCTGGTCGAAGCCGACCGGGCCGAGCTTCCAGAGGCTCGTCCCGTCGACGACCCTGATCTGGTGGAAGACCATGTTCGAGCCGAGCACCATCAGGGTGTTGTCCTTGATGGACCGGATGCGGCCTTCGGCGAAGTCGGGGTCGAGGACACCGGGTTCCGGCTGATCCGGAGCGGCGGCGAAGGCCGCCTCGGGGCCGAGCGAACCCATCGCGGTGGCGGCCACGACCGTGGCGCCGCTGCCCAGGAGCGCGGATTTGAGCATCTGCCTGCGTGTGGTCATGCTCAGCTCCCTCAGCCGGTCGAGATCTCGCACGGGCGCAGGCCCGTGGACAGGCTGGCGATCCTGGAATACGCCGCCGGGGTGAGGTCGATCAGCCGGTTGCTGGCGCAGGTGGCGCCGCAGCAGCTGCGCTCACCGCAGAACAGGTCGGTCTGCGGGCCGCAGTCGGCGATGGTGGTGACGATGCTGCCGCCGCCGCACAGGGACGTGGTCCGGTGGCGGAACCCGCAGGTCCGGCGGGACAGGGCGTCGCCGCACCGGTCGGGACGGGTGATGTTCCAGCAGGCGTCGGAGGTGTTGGGCCAGGCGTGCTGCAGGCTCCCCGAGTTGCAGGTGCCGCAGGCACCCTTGCCGGTGGAACTGCAGGGTCCCCAGGCGTTCCCGCAACAGAACCAGGAGACTTCGCCTTGGACCGGGCCGAGTAAGTCGATGGGGTCAGTGGGCGTGCTGCGCACCATGCGCGTCCTCCTTGGGGGGTGGATGGGGGAGGCGGTGCAGCGCTGCGTTGAAACTTTCCGACTCGATCTATCAATAGCATGTAAGGAAGTTTCGTCAACGCCCAAAAATACGGCGGCCCCGATGGGGACCGCCGTGAGGTGTGCTTCAGATGAGCTTGGTGTAGTCGAGATCGATCTCGACGTCGAAGCCGATGTTGGTGCTCAGCTTGCCGCGATGGATGCCGGTGGGGACATAGGCCTTCACGGCCGGTTCCAGCTCGAAGGTGTAGGCGATCGCTGCGCCGTCTTCCTCTTCGACGCGCCAGAAGAACCTGATTCCGGCGTCGGCGTATTTGCTCGGCTTGGTGGTCCGGTCCCGCTCCTCGGACTCCTTGGAGACGACCTCCACGATCAGCAGGACCTCTTCGGGCGAGTAGGACGTCCGCTGCGGCTGCAATGCGGCCGCTCGCGACACCACCATGACGTCGGCCTCGGGGCGTTGCCGCTTGCCCAGTGTCACGGTCATCTCGCGTGCCACTGCCAGGTGGTGCGGCGGTCTGATGCCCGAGGCTCGGTCGATCAAAAGGTTGACCACGTAGGCGTGGAAGTTGGTCTGCGGCGACATCATGTGGAGTGACCCATCGATCAGCTCGACGTGCTTGGGCGCGTCGGGAGGGAGATGATCGAGCATGTCGGCGGTCCAGCCGTCCCGGGGTCCTGGGTAGAACCATTCGGGGAGTGCGGTGGTCACGGCCCACCTCCTCTGGAGCGTTTACGCGACGCAATCATGATGTCACACAGCGTTGGTTCAGGATGGCTCTTGGCGGTTCTGGATGGTCTTGCGGTAGAGATCGTCGATCTCGTCCAGGGGATCGCTGAAGGGGGCCGGGCGGCGGGCCTCGATCTCCAGGTCGGTGCGGGAGGAGAGGTCGTCGATGCCGCCCGAGGCGTGTTGCACCTGTGTGCGCATGAGGTCGGCGCGGATGCGGGCGCACATGGCCGTGAGCTTGGCCTGGTGTTCGCGCAGGCGTTCGGCGGTGACGTGGTCGACGACCGAGGAGATGCGCAACTGCTGGGCGTAGATGCCCAGCTGCTGGTCCTGGACCTCGGCCTGCTTGGCCAGCTCGGCCATCAGGTGGGGCAGGTCGCCCAGGCCCCAGCCCGACGCGTGGGCCTGGTCGATCGCCTGGCGGGTCAGCCCGACCTCACGGCGCAGGTCGAGGCGCAGGCGCTCGATCTCGGCCGCCTCGCCGGTGCCCATCGCGTTGACGTGGGCGCTGAGCCGGGTCGTCGCCTTCTTGGCGGATTTGGCCGCCTTCTTGCCCAGCTTGACCATGAAAAAGATCGCCACCCCGCCGAGCACCAGGAACAGCAGGAAAACGACCAGCAGAATCGCGAAGATCGTTTCGATCGGAGGCACCTCCCGTGCACTGAGCATAGTCCGCCGAATCGGCCGGCATGAGGCTCAGCCAGATCGCGTTCCGCTGCGTTCTTATCGCTGTGACCAACGCCGGACGGGGCTCGGGTAGTTCCATCCGGAGCGGATTCGGCACAGGACAGAAAACCGAGCAAGCTCTTGATTGTGTCAGGGGCCTGTGGTTCAGTGCGTCCATTGTCCGGGCCTCTGGAGGAGCCGCGCATGCTCGACGGGAAGGTCGTCGTCGTCACCGGGGGAGCGCGCGGCATGGGCGCCGCCACCGCCCGTCGCTGCGCAGCCGCGGGCGCGAGCGTGGTCGTCACGGACGTTCTCGCCGAGGAGGGTACGGCTACCGCCAAGGAAATCGGCGGCCGATTCCTGCCCCACGACGTCACCAGCGAGGCCGACTGGGCCCGAGTCGTGGACGAGACCGGCCCCTTCCACGGCCTGGTGAACAACGCCGGGGTCGTCTCCTCCCAGCCGATCGAGCAGACGGCGCTGGACGACTTCGAGCGGGTGCTGAAGGTCAACCTGACCGGGGTCTTCCTCGGCCTGCGCGCCGCCGTCGGACCCATCCGGGCGGCGGGCGGCGGCGCCATCGTCAACCTGTCGTCGGTGGCGGGACTGTTCGCGCTACCCGGCACCTCCGGCTACGGCGCCTCCAAGTGGGGCGTGCGCGGGCTGACCAAGATCGCGGCGCTGGAGTTCGCGGCTGCCCGGATCCGGGTCAACTCCGTGCATCCCGGGATGATCGTCACGCCGATGACCGAGCAGTTCGGGGCCACGCTGGAGGACGGCGCGTTCCCGCTGGCGGCCAGCGGGCGGTGGGGCGCGCCCGAGGAGGTGGCCGAGGCCATCACATTCCTGCTGTCGGACGCGGCCTCCTACATCACCGGCGCCGAACTCGCCGTGGACGGCGGCTGGACCGCCGGAGAGGTCGCCCTCCTCGCCGGGCCCCCCATCCCCACACCACCCACCGCACCCCCACCCCCGCCGACGTCCACGACATCGCCGGCGGCCTGATGTGGGTGAAGGGCTGCGTGGTCGCGGGTTCCGAAGGGGCTGACGTGGTGAAGGGCCCGCCTCCGTGATCGTCCGAGGGGTCTGGCGTGGTGACGGGCGCGGTGGTGGCCCTGGTGTGGGCGGGTGCGGGCGGGGTGGTGGCTCTGGGGCGGGGCTGGTGCGGGGCCGGTTGTGGTGGTGGCCTTGAAGCGGGCTGGGATGGTTGTGGTGAGGGTTGAGGAGGTACGGCGTGGCCGTTGACGAGAGCACGCGGGTGGTCATCGACGTGCTGACCGATGTCTTTCCGAAGATCGGCACCGAGGTGTTCGACGCCGCCGAAGCCCGGCGCATCCTGGCCCAGGCGCCCGCGATGGCGGCGGAGCCGTACCCGGTGGGCGGGGTTGAGGATCGGATGGCGGGTGAGGTGCCCGTGCGGGTCTACTGGCCCGAGGGGGACGGGCCGCATCCCGTGGTCGTGTACTTCCACGGCGGCGGTTTCACGCTGTGCACGCTCGACACCCACGACGGCGTCTGCCGGACGCTCTGTGCGGGTGCGCGGGCGATCGTGGTGTCGGTGGACTATCGGCTCGCGCCCGAGCATCCTTATCCGGCCGCTGTGGAGGACGCCTATGCGGCGACTGTCTGGGCCTACGAGCATGCCGCCGAGCTGGGCGGGGACGCGGGGCGGATCGCGGTGGCCGGGGACAGCGCGGGCGGGAACCTGGCCGCCGTCACCTGTCTCAAGGCGCGGGACACGGGGCTGGGGCCGCCGATCCGGTTCCAGTTGCTGGTGTATCCGGTGACCGACGCGGCGATGGACGCGCCGTCGCACGACGAGAACGGTGAGGGATATTTCCTGACCAATGCGCATATGCGGTGGTACTGGGACAACTACCAGCCGGACCTGGCCCGCCGGGCCGAGCCGTACTGTTCGCCCATCAGGGCCGACGCGCACGGGCTGCCGCCCGCCATGGTGATCACCGCCGAGCACGACCCGCTGCGCGACGAGGGCGAGGCCTACGCCGAGAAGCTGCGCGCGGCCGGTGTCGAGGCGCGGACGATGCGGTTCGAGGGCATGTTCCACGGCTTCTTCGGCCTGGACGACTTCCTGCAGGCCGCCAAGTCGGCCTCCGAGCACGCCTGCTCGGCGCTGCGCGAAGGCCTGAGGTAGGGAGGCACATGCCGTACGCGCAGGTCGCGGAGAACGTCCGGCTCTTCTACACCGACGACGGCGGCGGGGAGGCGACGCCGTTGCTCCTGGTGCACGGCTGGGGCGCCGACTCGCACCAGTGGTCCTGGCACCTCGACGCCCTGGCCGCCGAGCGCCGCGTGATCGCCGTCGACCTGCGCGGCCACGGCTACTCCTCCGTGCCCGCCGAGGACAACACGCCCCGCCGCATGGCCGGGGACCTCGCCGCGCTGCTGGGCGCGCTCGGCGTCGCGAAGGTCGTCGCGATCGGCCACTCGATGGGCGGGCAGGTCGTCTCCATCCTCGCAGTCGAGCACCCTGACCTGGTCGAGCGGCTGGTCGCGATCGATCCGGGGTACGGCATCGCGCCCGAGGTGGCCGGGATGTTCCCCCAGACGATCGCCGCCCTGCGCTCGGAACACGCGCACGAGGCGGCCGTCGAGATCGACCGCTGGTGCACGAACCGGCGCACCCCGGCCGTCATCCGCCGCTGGCACCGGCGCCGCCTGTACGGGATGCCGCCGCACGTGCTGGCCCAGGCGTTCGAGGCGATGTTCGCGCGGGAGGACTCGATCGGCGTACGGCCCGCCTCAGACGCCTACCTGGCGCGAAGGGACTGCCCGGTGCTGTCGCTGTGGTTCGACCCGAACCAGGCGGCCTGGGAGGAAGGCCTGCTCAAGCACCCGGACTCGAAGGTCGTCGTCTGGGAGGGCGCCAGCCACCGCCTGCACGAGGAACGGCCCGACGACTTCGTCGCGCTCGTGCTCGGCTGGCTAGCCGGGTGAGCGGTCGCGGCGGCGGCGCCGTACCTTTCTGATCACCCACCACGCGAGCAACGCCAGCCCGATGAGCAGGACGATCACCAGCAGCGGGATGAAGATCGCCACGAGGCTCACGCCGAGCGAGCCCGCGTCCTCGACCGTGCTCATCACGGGCGCGCCGACCCCGCCGGTGCCGACGTTGACGACCGGGCGGGCCGTGGCTTTCAGCGTGTGTACGGCCAGCGCCACCAGGATGCCGAGCACCCAGCTGAGCCACGGGTTCTCGGTGAGCCAGGTGGAGTTGTCGAGCTCGGCCGCGGCCGAGGTGGCGCTGAACACCACGCCGCCCGAGGCCGGACGGACCGCCGTCTGGATCATGTCGTTGATGCTGTCCACAGCCGGGATCTTGTCGAGCACCACCTCGGCCAGCAGCAGCACGGCGATCACCGCCAGCACGCCCCAGTTCGACAGCCACGCGTAGCCGTCGGGCAGCTTCACGCGGTCGGTGAAGTTGGCCAGCACCCCTACCACGAGCAGCGGGATGTAGGCGTTGAGCCCGGCGGCCGTCGACAGACCCAGGCCGGTGAGCGTGGCGAACATGACACCAACCTAGCCCGCCCGCCCCCAACCTCAGGTCACCTCGGCCACGCCCCGGTGCATCCGCAGGTCGATCAGGGGTTCCGGCTCCTCGGCGAGGCGGGCGTCGCCGGACAGGGCGTGCCCGGCGATAGAGGAGATCACCAGCAGGCTGCCGGGTGCCGAGGTCGTCGGGCTGTCAGTCGGGCCGGGTGGCCTCGTCGAGGAGGACGGGCAGGGCGGGGCCGGTGAACTCGGCCATCGCGCGCTCGTACTTCTCCATGCCCCACGACCAGAAGTCGAAGTCGATGGACTCGTTGGCGCCGTCCTGGATGGCGGCCCAGAGCGTCCAGCCGTACTTGGACATGAGGCCGAGCAGCCGCGCCCGCGCGATGCGGTTGCGCAGGCGGCGGCCGTAGTAGGCGGTGACGAGCTCCTCGAGCTGCTCCAGCGACAGGTCGGACTCGCTCCAGATGTTGCCCAGCTCGAAGCAGGCGTCGTTGTTGCCCGAGTACTCGTAGTCGATCAGCCACAGGCGTTCGCCGTCGTCGATGAAGTTGCCGGGCAGGAGATCGTTGTTGCAGGGGACGGTCCCCTCGTCCTGGACCTTCAACGCCTCACGGATCTGCCCCACTTGAGGCTCGAAATCCCGATATTTCGCAGGGAGGCGGAAATTTCGGGATTGGACGATCTTCAGGTACCCCTTCTGGATCTCGAACATGTCGAAGTCCCGGGAGAATCGTGGCCCGGTGTGCAGCCTCTGGCACGCCTCCGCCACCCTCGGCAGGTTCGCCGAGTCTCGCAGGTCCGCCTCGGTGAACGTACGCCCCGGCAGGTACCCCACCACCAGCACCCCGAGCTCCCGCAGATAGGCGTGGACCGGCGCCCCGACCCCCGCCCGCTCGGCCGCGATCGAGTTGGCGTGCTCGGCGTCCCTGTCGATGCCCAGCAGCCCGCCCTCGCTGGCCGGCACCCTGACCACGTACGCCGCGCCGGGCACGCTCACCTTGTAGTTGCGGTTGGTGAGCCCCCCGGGAAGCTCTTCGACGGTACGCGGCAGGCCCGCCAGCAGGGGAATGCGGTCGAGAACCTCATCCATGGGCGCTCTCCTCGTCAAGATTGACCGGCGATGCTAGCACCGTGCCCCCACCTCTGATCGTGCCTCACACGCCCGCGACACGCGCTCGATCGAGAATGAAACGGTCTAGACCTTTTACGGGGAGCCGGTTAGCGTCGCGAGCATGAGCGACTCGGCCCGGATCGTGATCATCGGCGGTGGCGTCGGCGGCGCCAGCGTGGCCTACCACCTGACCGAACTCGGCGAACGCGACGTCCTGGTCCTCGACCGCGACGAACTGACCAGCGGCTCCACCTTCCACTCCGCCGGACTCGTCGGCCAGTTGCGCGCCGACCCCACCCTGACCCGGATGAACCAGTACTCGGTCGAGCTCTACCGCAAGCTCGACGTCTGGACCGAGTGCGGCGGCATCAAGCTGGCCTCCAGCCCCGAGCGCATGGAGGAGATCCGCCGCCAGATCGGCTGGGCCCGCACGTACGGCCTGCCGCTGGAGGAGATCTCGGTGGCCGAGGCGGCCAAGTTGTTCCCCCTCATGGACCCCGAGGGCGTGGTCGGCGCCGCGTACCTGCCGACCGACGGCCAGATCGACCCCTCCCAGCTCTGCTACGCGCTGGCCGGCCTGGCCCGCGAGGGCGGCGCCACGATCCGCACCCACACCCGGGTCCTCGGCATCGACGTCGAGCGGGGCCGGGTCCGCCGGGTCCGTACCGACCGGGGCGACATCGACTGCGAGGTCGTGGTGAACTGCGGCGGCATGTTCGCCCCGGAGATCGGCCGCATGGCCGGGGTACGCGTCCCGATCATCCCGATGTCGCACCAGTACGTGGTGACCGAGGGCTTCCACGAGCACACCGGCCTGCCCACGCTGCGCGACCCCGACCTGCTCGTCTACTACCGCCAGGACGTCCAGGGCCTGGTCATGGGCGGTTACGAGCGCACATCGGCCCCGTGGCTGGACCCGGTCCCGGCGGACTTCAACGGCCGCCTGCTGCCGGAGGACTGGGACCGATTCACCGAAATTTCCGACAATGCCGCCATCCGCGTCCCCACCCTGGCCGACGTCGGCATCCGCAAGATGATCAACGGGCCGGAGGCGTTCACCCCGGACAACGAGTTCTGCCTGGGCGAGACCGAGGTCGGCGGCTTCTACGTGGCGGCCGGCTTCTGTGCCCACGGCATCGCCGGGGCCGGCGGCATCGGCATGGTCATGGCCGAGTGGATCGTCGAGGGCGAGCCGTCCATGGACCTGTGGCACATGGACGTCCGCCGCTTCGGCCGCCAGTACCGCTCGCCGTCCTACACGCGCAAACGTGTCGTGGAGAACTACGAGACCTACTACGACATCCGCTACCCCGGCCACGAGCGCGCCGCCGGCCGCCCGCTGCGCACCTCGCCCGCCTACGCCTGGCACGCCGGGCACGGCGCCGTCTTCGGCGAGAAGTCGGGGTGGGAGCGGGTCAACTACTACGCGCCGAACGCGGCGGAGCCGTACCGGAAGGAAGAGGAGCCGCGCGGATGGGCGGCGCGCGGCTGGCATCCCGCGATCGGGGCCGAGCACCGCGCCACCCGCACCAGCGCGGGACTGTTCGACGAGAGCTCGTTCGCGAAGATCGAGGTGAGCGGGCCCGACGCGGCCGGGCTGCTGGAGTGGGTCTGCGCCAATCGCGTCGCCCGCGAGCCCGGCCAGGTCACCTACACGCAGGCGCTCAACCGGCGCGGCGGCATCGAGTGCGACTTCACCGTCACCCGGCGCGGCGAGGAGGACTTCCTCATCGTCACCGGCACCGCGTTCGGCTCCCACGACCTCGGCTGGCTGCGCAAACAGGCCAGGCTGCGCGGCTCGGGGGCGCGGATCGCCGACGTGACCGGGCAGTATTCCTGCTTCGCCCTGTGGGGTCCGAAGGCGCGCGACATCCTGGCGACGCTGACCGCCGACCCGCTGGACGCGCCGTTCATGTCCGCGCGCGAGCTGACCGTGGGCGACGTGCCGGTGCTGGCGCTGCGGGTGACGTTCGTGGGCGAGTTCGGGTGGGAGCTCTACTGCTCCACCGAGTACGGCAGGGCGCTCTGGGACACCCTGTGGGCCGCAGGCGAGCTGCACGGACTGATGGCCTGCGGCTACAAGGCCATCGACAGCCTGCGCCTGGAGAAGGGCTACCGGGTCTGGGGCGCCGACCTCGGCCCCGAGACGACGCCTTATGAGGCGGGCCTGGGCTTCTGCGTCAAGATGGACAAGGAGTTCCTGGGCCGCGCCGCGCTCGACCCGTCGCCGCCGCGCAGGCTGCGCCGCATCACGCTGGACGACCCGAGGGCGGTCGTGCTCGGCAACGAGCCGGTGCGCGTCGGCGGCCAGGTGGAGGGCCGCGTCACCTCGGGCGGCTACGGCTACACGCTGGGCGCCTCGCTGGCCTACGCCTACCTGAACGCCGAGCCGGGCACCGCCGTGGAGGTGGAGCTGTTCGGCGAGCGCGTCACCGGCACGGTCGGCTAGGTCCGTACCGTCAGGCGTACCCGGTCGGGGCGGAACAGGTCGCGGGCGTGCTCCACCGGCACGCCCGCCACCGTGTAGGCGGTGCGCTCGACGCGCATGAGCGGCGTGCCCGGCGCCACCTCCAGTTCGGCGGCCTGCTCGCGGGCGGCCACGACCGGGTCCAGGTGCTCGACCGCGCGGCTGGGCGCCAGCCCGTAGCGGGCGGCCAGCAGGTCGTACAGGGAGCCGCCGAGGTCCTCCCGCAGCAGGCCGGGCAGGAGTGCGGCGGGGAAGAACGACAGCTCCAGCGCCACCGGCGAGCCGCCCGCCGAGCGCACGCGGGCGATCTCGTGCACCGGGGCCGCGGGCTCCAGCTCCAGCGCCGCCGCGACCTCGGGCGGGGCCCGGCGCGTACGCGCCCGCAGCAGCCTGGCCTCGGCCGTCAGGTGGGCCCTGCGCATCCGCTCGGTGAACCCGGCCAGCCCCGTCAGGTCGCACTCGACCCGGGGCTCGGCCACGAACGCGCCGCCGCCGCGCCCCTGCGTCCTGACCAGGACGCCGCGCGCCTCCAGCGTCGCCAGCGCCTGCCGCAGCGTCATCCGCGACACGCCGAGCCGTGCCGCCAGGTCGCGCTCGCCCGGCAGCCGGTCGCCCGGCGCGATCTCGCCGCGCCCGATGGACTCCAGCAGCCAGCGCTCGATCTGGACGTGCGCGGGCACTCCCCCGCCCCTGGCCAGCTCGACGAACTCCACCGTTCTACTCTGACAGGCGGCGCAGCCGCTCCACCGCGTCGGCGAACTCGCTCACCATCGCGTAGACCACCTCGCGGGCCGGCCTGACCTGGTCGAGCTGGCCCACGACCTGGCCGACGAAGTAGTTGGCCAGCTCCACCGCGCCCGGCTCGCCGCGCTCGGCCGCCGCGCCGATGCGGGCCATCGCGCCCTCGGCCACCAGCATCTGCAACGGCATCCCCAGCGGGCCAGGGCTCTCCGGCGCGGCGTCCCACTCCTCGGTCCACGCCGACTTCAGCTGCCTGGCCGGCTTGCCGGTGCGCGAGCGCGAGCGGACGGTGTCGAGCGAGGAGGCGGCCAGCATCTTGCGCTTGACCGCCGGGGCCGTCTCGGCCTCCTCGGTGGTCAGCCAGACCGAGCCGCACCACACGCCCTGCGCGCCGAGCGCCATCGCGGCGGCCATCTGCCGCCCGTCGGCGATGCCGCCCGCCGCCAGCACGGGGACCTCGCCCACGGCGTCCACGACCTGCGGCACCAGCACCATCGTGGAGATCTCGCCGGTGTGCCCGCCGGCCTCGGTGCCCTGGGCGACGATGACGTCCGCGCCGGCCGCCACCTGCCTGCGCGCGTGCTCCACGGTGCCGACCAGGGCGGCCACCGGGATGCCGTGCTCGCGAGCCCTGGCCACCATCTCGGGCGGCGGCGGGCCCAGGGCGCTGGCGATGAGGCCGATCGGGTGCTTCAGCGCCACGTCGATCAGCCCGGTCGCGCCGGCCGCCGTCACCCTGCCCGCGAACTCGTCGGCCGAGCGGATCTCCCGGCCGGACCCGGCGGCGACGCCGTACTTGCGGAAGAGGTGCGCGACGAAGTCGCGGTGCCGGTCGGGGATGAAGGCCGCGACGTCCACGCGCGGCCCCTCGATCTTCCCGGGGACGAGCACGTCCACCCCGTACGGCCGGCCGCCCACCCGCTCGTCGATCCAGGACAGTTCGGCGTCCAGCTCGGCGGGGGAGTAGGCGATGGCGCCCAGGACGCCGAACCCGCCCGCGTTGGTGACCGCGGCCACCACGTCCCTGCAATGGCTGAAGGCGAACAACGGGAACTCCACGCCGAGCCTGTCGGCCAGTTCGGTGCGCATGCCGCGACGCTAACCCCCAGAACCTTGTTCGGTCTAGGACTCGTCCTCGTCGTCGTCATCCTCGCCCTCGACCGTCCACGACACCGAGGTCACCGAGGGCTCCAGGCTGAGCCGGCTCGTGGCCGACTCGAAGAGGTTCTCGTCGCGGCGCAGGCTGTCCACGGTCGCGATCACCTCCACCTGCCCGCGCCGGTCGGCCTCCTGCCCCTGCAGGCTGCGCAGCCGCAGCTCCGGCCGGGTCAGCGCGTTGACGACCAGCTTGCGCACGTGCGCCTGGTCGTCGTCCCAGCAGCGCACCTCGAACCGATAGCGGGTACGGCGGGCCGCCCGCCGCCGGTCGAGGAAGCGGCCCAGCGGGCGCATGGCCGTGTTCGCGCCCACGATCAGGAAGGTTCCCGCCGTGGCCATCAGGTACATGCCCGCCCCCGCCAGCGAGCCGACCGCAGCCGCGCACCACAGGGTCGCCGCGGTGTTGAGGCCGCGGATGTTGAAGCCCTCGCGCAGGATCACGCCCGCGCCGAGGAAGCCGATGCCCGAGACGATCTGCGCGGCCACCCGGGTCGGGTCGGCGGTGGCGCCGGCGAAGCCGTACGCGCTGAGCAGTACGAACAGGGCCGCGCCGACGGCGACGAGCAGGTTCGTGCGCAGGCCCGCCATCCGGGCCCGCCACTGCCGCTCGATGCCGATGACGGCGCCGAGCACCGCGGCCGCGATCAGGCGCAGCAGCAGATCGATCTCCACGCCCGGTATCTCCCCCGCCGGGAAGGGCGCGAGGCGGCCTTTGCCGGGTTATGAACGGTTCATGGGGGCTTCGGGCGGCCCGTGGTGGTTCAGCCGGTCGCCTGGCGGTCCAGCGAAGTGATCGCGGAGGTGCCGGGGGAGTGCCAGCCCAGCGCCGGATCGTAGCGGCGCACCAGCTTGGCCGGGATGCCCGCCACCACGCTGTAGTCGGGGAACTCGCCGCGCACCACCGCGCCGCCCGCCACCACGCACTGCCGTCCCAGCCGCGTGCCCGGCAGGATGATCGCGCTTGCGCCCAGCCACGAGCCCGAGCCGATCGAGACCGGGCTGTTGCGCGGCCACTGCCGTCCGATCGGCACCTCGGGGTCGTCGTAGACGTGGTTCTGGTCGGTGATGTACACGTACGGGCCGGTGAACACGTGGTCGCCGATGTCGATCGACTGGTGCGCCACGACGTGGCTGCCGCGCCCGATCGAGCAGCTTCCGCCGATCCGCAGGATCGAGTCGGGGCCCAGGTCCACGCCCGGCCCCATGCCGCACGACAGCGAGACCCGCTCTCCGATGAGCGTTCCCTCGCCGATCTCGATCCACTGCTCGCCGAAGATCGCCCCGGGCGGGAACGCGATCGACACGCCTTCGCCCAGGTGGCGGAAACGGTAGCCTGCCGGACTGGACGGGCTGATCGCCCCGGCTCTGCGCAAAGCGGCGTAGGCGCGGTGAATCAGCGCGCCCGCCGCCCGCCGTACGTGTGACATAGGGCCCAAAGTTACCGCTTGGTCATGCCGTTCGGGCATGTCGGGGACGTTCTTTGATATCCTGAGAGCCCGTGGACACATAGCCACACCTCGAGCCACGGGAGCCCCTTTGCGCAGCGCATCGCAAACCAAGCATCTGTTCGTCACCGGCGGTGTCGCCTCCAGTCTCGGCAAGGGGCTCACGGCTTCCAGCCTCGGCCGCCTGCTCAAGGCACGCGGGCTACGGGTCACGATGCAGAAGCTCGACCCCTACCTCAACGTCGACCCCGGCACGATGAACCCGTTCCAGCACGGCGAGGTCTTCGTCACCGACGACGGCGCCGAGACCGACCTCGACGTCGGGCACTACGAGCGCTTCCTCGACACCGACCTGCACGGCTCGGCCAACGTCACCACCGGCCAGGTCTACTCCAACGTCATCGCCAAGGAGCGGCGCGGGGAATATCTGGGCGACACCGTCCAGGTCATCCCGCACATCACCAACGAGATCAAGGACCGCATCCGGGGCATGGCCGGTCCCGACGTCGATGTGGTCATCACCGAGGTCGGCGGCACCGTGGGCGACATCGAGTCGCTGCCGTTCCTGGAGGCCGTGCGCCAGATCCGCCACGAGGTCGGCCGCGACAACGTCTTCTTCCTGCACGTCTCGCTCCTGCCGTACATCGGTCCCTCCGGCGAGCTGAAGACCAAGCCCACCCAGCACTCCGTCGCGGCGCTGCGCAGCATCGGCATCCAGCCCGACGCGATCGTGCTGCGCTCCGACCGGCCCGTGCAGACCTCCATCAAGCGCAAGATCAGCCTGATGTGCGACGTCGACGAGGACGCCGTCGTCAGCGCGGTCGACGCCGCCTCCATCTACGACATCCCCAAGGTGCTCCACACCGAGGGCCTCGACGCCTACGTCGTGCGCCGCCTCGGCCTGCCGTTCCGCGACGTCGACTGGAAGGAGTGGGAGCAACTGCTGCGGCGGGTGCACCGCCCGGCCAAGGAGGTCACGATCGCACTGGTCGGCAAGTACATCGACCTGCCCGACGCCTACCTGTCGGTCACCGAGGCGCTGCGCGCGGGCGGCTTCGCCAACGACGCCCGCGTCAACATCCGCTGGGTCAAGTCCGACGACTGCGAGACCGACGAGGGCGCCTCCCGCGAGCTCGACGGCGTCGACGGCGTGCTCATCCCCGGCGGCTTCGGCGTACGCGGCATCGAAGGCAAGATCGGCGCCATCAAGCACGCCCGCGAGAACAAGGTGCCGCTGCTCGGCATCTGCCTCGGCATGCAGGGCATGGTCATCGAGGCCGCGCGCAACCTCGCCGGGGTCGACGACGCCAACTCCGCCGAGTTCGACGCCGACACCAAGCACCCGGTCATCTCCACCATGGCCGACCAGGAGGACGTCGTCGCCGGCGAGCGCGACATGGGCGGCACCATGCGCCTGGGCGCCTACACCGCCAAGCTCGGCGAAGGCAGCCTGGCCAGGCAGCTCTACGGCAAGGCCAAGGCCGACGAGCGCCACCGCCACCGCTACGAGGTCAACAACTCCTACCGCGAGCAGCTGGAGAAGGTCGGCCTGGTCTTCTCCGGCCTGTCTCCCGACGGCCGCCTGGTCGAGTACACCGAGCTGCCCGTCGAGACCCACCCGTTCTTCATCGGCACCCAGGCGCACCCCGAGTTCAAGTCCCGCCCGACCCGCGCCAACCCGCTGTTCAAGGGCCTCATCGCCGCCGCCCTCGCCTTCGCCGACGGCCGCGTCTCCGCCAAGGTCGCCAAGTGAAGGACATCGCGCAGGAGTGGGACGTCGTCGCCTCCAAGAAGCACTTCCAGGGCCGGGTGATCGGCCTGCGCACCGACTCCGTGCGCATGCCGGGCGACGACGTCGCCGACCGCGACTACGTCGTCCACCCCGGCTCGGTCGCCGTCCTCGCGCTCGACGAGGACAACCGGGTGCTGCTGCTGCGCCAGTACCGCCACCCGGTGCGCCACCTGCTGTGGGAGCTGCCCGCCGGCATCCGCGACGTCGAGGGCGAGCCGCTGGTCGCCACCGCGGCGCGGGAGCTGGCCGAGGAGGCCGGCTACGCCGCCGACACCTGGTACACGCTGGTCGACCTGATGAGCTCGCCGGGCATGACCGACGAGCGGATCCGGGTGTTCCTGGCGCGGGGGCTGCGCCGTACCGAGATCGACTTCGAGCGCAAGCACGAAGAGACGGACATGCCGCTCGAATGGGTACCCCTCGCCGACGCCGTCGAGAAAGCGCTCATGGGAATGATCCACAATTCCCCGGCCGTGGCCGGTATCCTCGCCGCGTACGCGGCATCGGTCGAAGGGTTCGCGCTGTTGCGGCCCGCCGACGCACCTGAGGAGTGAGCTTTCGTGGAGGCGGTGCTCTCCAGCTACCTCGCCCATCTGGCGGTGGAGCGGGGTCTGGCTGTCAACACGCTCGCCTCCTACAAGCGTGACCTGCGCCGCTACGTCGACCATCTCCAGGCGCGCGGGCGCCTGGAGCTCGACCAGGTGGCCGAGGCCGACGTCCTGGCGTTCCTGTCCGCGCTGCGCGAGGGCGACGGCGACCATCCCGCCCTCGTGGCCAGTTCGGCCGCGCGGGCGGTCTCGGCGGTACGCGGCCTGCACCGCTTCGCCCTGCGCGAAGGCGTCACCGGCCACGACCCGGCCCACCAGGTGCGCCCGCCCCGCCAGCTGCGCCGCCTGCCGAAGCCGATCACCGTCGACGAGGTCGAGCTCCTCATCGCCGCCTCCGGTCCCGAGGGCGCGCCGCTGACCCTCCGCAACCGCGCGCTGCTGGAGGTCCTGTACGGCACCGGCGCCCGCATCTCCGAAGCCGTCGGCCTGGCCGTCGACGACCTCGAAGCCGAGCAGGTACGGCTGCGCGGCAAGGGCGGCCGCACGCGCGTCGTCCCGCTGGGCCGCTATGCCCGCGAATCCCTCGACGCCTACCTCGTCCGGGCACGTCCCGGTCTGGTGGCCCACGGGCGGGGCACGCCCGCGTTGTTCCTGAACGCCCGGGGTGGCCGCCTGACCCGGCAGGGCGCCTGGGAAGTGCTCCAGGCCGCCGCGGAACGAGCCGGACTTGCCGGGATTTCCCCCCACGTGTTGCGCCATTCCTTCGCAACCCACCTCATCGACGGCGGTGCCGACGTTAGGGTGGTCCAGGAGCTGCTCGGTCACGCCTCGGTGACCACCACCCAGGTGTACACGCTGGTGACGGTCGACCGGCTCCGTGAGGTCTATGCCGCGGCGCATCCGCGCGCCCGCCAGTGATCTATAGTCTTTGCGACGTGCGGCGAGTACGGCGTGCCGCCTTGCCGCGTTAAGTGCTGACGCCATAGTGTCCGTCCGGACGGTCCGGTTCGGGATCGTCAGGGAGGTTCGAGCTGGTGACTGTGACGACCAACGGATCGACCCAGGGGAACCCCGAAAACCCCTGGGGTGACACGAAGACGGCCACGCCCACCGCCGGCGTGAACCTGGGCCCCACCCGACGGCCGCGTCCAGTGTTCCCGGAACCAGTCCGGCCCGAGACCCACGGGCCCGCCCGCGTCGTCGCGATGGTCAACCAGAAGGGTGGCGTCGGCAAGACGACCACCACCATCAACCTGGGCGCCGCGCTCGTCGAATACGGGCTGAAGGTCCTGCTCGTCGACTTCGACCCGCAGGGCGCGCTCTCGGTCGGCCTCGGCATCAACCCCCATCAGCTCGACCTCACCGTCTACAACCTGCTGATGGACCGCAACGTCTCCGCCGAGGACGTGCTGCTGGAGACCGGCGTCGACGACCTCGACCTGCTGCCCAGCAACATCGACCTGTCCGCCGCCGAAGTCCAGCTCGTCACCGAGGTGGCCCGCGAGCAGGTGCTCGGCCGCGTGCTCAAGCCGCTGCTGCCGCACTACGACGTCTGCCTCATCGACTGCCAGCCGTCTCTCGGCCTGCTCACCGTCAACGCGCTGACCTGCGCCCACGGCGTCATGGTGCCGCTGGAGTGCGAGTTCTTCGCGCTGCGCGGCGTCGCCCTGCTCATGGACACCATCGCCAAGGTGCAGGAACGACTCAACGACGAGCTGGAGATCGAAGGCCTGCTCGCCACCATGTACGACGCGCGTACCCTGCACGGCCGCGAGGTCCTCGCCCGGGTCGTCGAGGCCTTCGGCGACAAGGTCTTCCACACGGTGATCAACCGCACCGTCCGCTTCCCCGACGCCACCGTCGCCGGGGAGCCCATCACCACCTTCGACCCGTCCTCGCTCGGTGCCAACGCGTACCGGGAGCTGGCCCGCGAAGTGCTGTCGCGCTGGCCCGCTCCTGCGACAATGGCCAGGTGACATCGACCTCGACCGAGCAAGGCGGCTTCCAGGTCCACCTGGACGTCTTCGAGGGCCCCTTCGACCTGCTGCTCGGCCTGATCTCCAAGCACAAGCTGGACATCACCGAGGTCTCCCTGTCGAAGGTCACCGACGAGTTCATCGCCTACATCACCTCACGCGGGCCC
Source organism: Nonomuraea endophytica (assembly GCF_014203235.1). Taxonomy (GTDB): domain Bacteria; phylum Actinomycetota; class Actinomycetes; order Streptosporangiales; family Streptosporangiaceae; genus Nonomuraea; species Nonomuraea endophytica. The sequence continues at coordinate 372,865 of NZ_JACHIN010000003.1, forward strand.
GAATGGGACCTCGACCAGACCAGCCACTTCCTGCTCGTGGCGGCGACCCTGCTCGACCTCAAGGCGGCCAGGCTGCTGCCGAGCGGCGAGGTGGAGGACGAAGAGGACCTGGCGCTCCTGGAGGCGCGTGACCTGCTGTTCGCCCGGTTGCTGCAGTACAAGGCGTACAAACAGGTGGCGAAGATCTTCTCCGGCAAGATGGCGGAAGAGGCGTTGCGCTTCCCCCGGATCGTGCCTATGGAGCGGGAGTTCGCCGACCTGCTGCCCGAGCTGATCCTGGGCATCGGGCCCGACCAGCTCGCCCGGATCGCGGCCAAGGCCTTCACCCCGAAGCTGCCGCCGACCGTGAGCGTCGGTCACATCTACCAACCGCTCGCCAGCGTCCGCGAACAGGCGGCTATCCTGGTGCGGCGCCTGCGGCGGATGCGCAAGGCCACCTTCCGCGCCCTGGTCGCCGACTGCGAGGGCACCTTCGAGGTGATCGCCCGGTTCCTGGCGGTGCTGGAGTTGTTCCGGGAGTCGGCCGTGACCTTCGACCAGGTCGAACCTCTCGGCGACCTCCACGTGACCTGGACCGGCACCGACGACGGCGACATCTCGGTCGGCGACGACTACGAAGAACCCGCGGAGAAGAAGACCGATGCCTGAGCACGACACCCCGCCCGCCCCCCGCCGCTCCGCGGACCCGGACCTGCCCGCCTGGATGACCCTCCCCGGCGCCCTGTCCACCACCCCACCCACCCCGGCCCCTCGCCTGCCCGCCGACTCCGAGGACGACCACCCGGCGATGTCGTCGCCGGAGGATGCCACGGACTCGGACTCGGACTCGGACTCGGACTCGGTTGAGGAGGTTCCGGCCCCCTCGGCTGCGGAGGCGTCGGACCAGGTCGAGGACGCTCCGGTCTCGTGGGACTCGGACTCCGTGGGCGTGACCCCGGCCACCTCGACCCCGGCCACCTCGGCCCCGGCCACCTCGGCCCCGGCCACCTCGGCCCCGGCCACCTCGGCCCCGGCCACCTCGGCCCCGGCCACCTCGGCCCCGGCCACGTCGGCACCGGCCCCCTCGGACCCGGCTTCGGACGTGGGGGCTTCGGACCAGGTTGAAGAGGCTCCGGTCCAGCCAGGCTCGGATGCGGTGGCCTCGGAGCCGGCGGTCGCGGTTGTGCCGGTTTCCGGGGAGATTTCGGGAACGGGCGGCGAGGCGGAGCTGTCCGGTGTGGAGGTCGCTGAGGGAACGGGTGTGGAGGCGGGGCTGGGGTTGAAGGCTTCGCTGGAGGCGATTCTGCTGGTGGTGGATGAGCCGGTGGCCGAGGTGACGCTGGCTCAGGTGCTGGAGAGGCCGACCCAGGAGGTCGGACGGGCGCTTTCGGAGCTGGCGGCGGAATACACGGCCGATGGGCGGGGTTTTGACCTGAGAGAGGTGGCGGGAGGCTGGCGTTTCTACACGCGGGCCGAGTGCGCGCCTCTGGTCGAGCGGTTCGTACGTGATGGGCAGCAGACGCGGCTCACGCAAGCTGCTCTTGAGACTCTCGCGGTCGTGGCCTACCGGCAACCGGTGAGCCGTGCCCGCGTGGCCGCGGTACGCGGTGTTAACAGCGACGGCGTCATGCGTACGCTCGTCGCCAGGGGGCTGGTCGAAGAGGCCGGCACCGACCCGGAGAGCCAGGCAGTGCTCTACCGGACAAGCTCATACTTCCTGGAGCGTCTGGGACTGAAGGACATCGGCGAGCTTCCTGAGCTTGCGCCGCTCCTCCCGGACGACGTGGAGAACCTCGAGGAGATAACGAAGTGATCAACAGGCGAAGCACCCCGTCCGGTGATGGACGCGGTCGAGGACGTTCGGGCGGCCACGCGGGCCGCGGCGGGCGTCCCGCCTTCCGCTCCGACGACCGACGCGGCGGCAGCGGGGACCGAGACTCCCTGCGCGCCGACCGGGGCGGTTCCCGGACGACCCGCCCCAGCAAGCCCACCGACCGCCGCGACGACCGTGGCGGCTACCAGGGCCGGGACGACCGTGACCGCGGCGGCTACCAGGGCCGCGATGACCGCGACCGTGGCGGTTTCCAGCGGCGTGACGACCGTGACCGTGGTGGTTACCAGGGCCGTAGCGACGACCGTGGCAGCCAGAGCCAGGGCCAGGGCCAGGGGCAGCGTCGTGATGACCGCGGTGGCTACCAGCGGCGTGACGACCGTGACCGTGGCGGCTATCAGGGCCGTAGCGACGACCGTGGCAGCCAGAGCCAGGGCCAGGGGCAGCGTCGTGACGACCGTGGCGGCTACCAGGGCCGTGACGACCGCGACCGTGGTGGCTACCAGCGGCGCGACGACCGAGGCGGCTATCAGGGCCGCGACGACCGTGGTGGCCAGGGCCAGCGTCGTGATGACCGCGGTGGCTACCAGCGGCGTGACGACCGTGACCGTGGTGGCTATCAGGGTCGTAGCGATGACCGTGGTGGCTATCAGGGCCGTAGCGACGACCGTGGCGGCTACCAGCGGCGTGACGACCATGACCGTGGTGGCTATCAGGGCCGTAGCGACGACCGTGGTGGTTACCAGGGCCGTAGTGACGACCGGCCGGAGCGTTCCGAGAGGGATGGGTTCCGGGCCGCTCGTGGTGGGCGGCGTGACTCCGCTCCCGGTCCCACCAGGGCACGGTACGGCAAGCGCGACGACGTCCAGACGATCGGCGGCAGCCGTACCGGCGCGAGGACTCCCGGCAGGGGGCCGCGGCGGGACGAGCGGCCGGGCAGGGACGACAGGCCGGCGGACCGGTTCAAGACGGACCGGTTCAAGACGGCGCGTCAGCCCGTGCGGGACAGCGCGTTCTTCGAGCCGGGCTACACCGACGAGCGGGACACCACTGAGGTGCCCGGCGGCGTCAGGCTGCAGAAGGTGCTCGCCCAGGCGGGCGTGGCCAGCCGGCGTGCCTGTGAGGAGATGATCGGGGCCGGTCGGGTGACCGTCAACGGCCAGATCGTCCGCCGTTTCGGCGCGAAGGTGGACCCGGCGGCGCAGGTCATCCACGTCGATGGCAAGCGCATCCCCACCGCGCCCGACCTGGTCTACTACGCGCTGAACAAGCCGATCGGCGTCGTGTCCACGATGGAGGACCCGCAGGGCCGTCCGTGCCTGGCGGACTACGTGCAGGAGCTGGCTCCGCGGCTGTTCCACGTGGGCCGGCTGGACACCGAGACCGAGGGCCTGCTGCTGCTCACCAACGACGGCGAGCTGGCCAACCGGCTGACGCACCCGAGCTATGGGGTGCAGAAGAAGTACTGGGCGAAGGTGCCGGGGCCGATCCCGCGTGACCTGGGCCGCAGGCTGCGTGAGGGCATCGAACTGGAGGACGGGCTCGCCCGCGCGGACTCCTTCTCGATCGTGCAGGAGCACGGCCAGCAGGCGCTGGTCGAGGTGGTGCTGCACGAGGGCCGCAAGCACATCGTGCGCCGCATGCTGGAGGAGTCCGGTCACCGCGTGATCGACCTGGCGCGGATCGAGTTCGGGCCGGTCAAGCTGGGCCGGACGAAGGCGGGCACGCTCAGGGCGCTGTCGCTGAAGGAAGTCGGCGAGCTGTACGCCGCCGTCAAGATGTAACCTGGCAGCCCATACCAAGGAGCCCGTACCGCCGCGTACGGGCTCCATGCCTTATGAAGGGGACGAGCACCATGGTCCGGGCGATTCGCGGGGCGATCCAGGTCGACGCCAACGACCGCGACGCGATCATCGAGGCGACGACGGAGCTGGTGAGCACGCTCATGGAGCGTAACCGGCTGACGACCGACGACGTGATCAGCGTGTTGTTCACCGCGACGCCCGATCTGACGGCGGAGTTCCCCGCTCTGGCAGCGCGCAAGCTCGGGTTTCACGACGTGCCGCTCATCTGCTGTACGGAGATCGACGTGCCGGGCGCCCTGCCCCGCGTGGTACGGCTGATGGCGCACGTCGAGACCGACCGACCACGCGGCGAGATCAGCCACGTCTACCTGCGCGGCGCGGTCGCGTTGCGCGAGGACATCGCCCAATGAAGCTCGAGACCGTTCTCATCCTCGGCACCGGCCTGGTCGGCACCTCGATCGGGCTGGCGCTGCGTCAGCGCGGCGTGACCGTCCTGCTGGCCGACCGTGACCTGGGCGCGGTTCGCCTGGCCAGGGAGATGGGCGCCGGCCAGGAATGGCATTCGGGTGAGCAGGTCGACCTGGCGATCATCGCGGTGCCCCCGGACCACGTGGCGACCGAGCTGCGCGGCCTGCAGAGGCGTGAGGCGGCCCGCTTCTACACCGACGTGTCGAGCGTGAAGGCCATGCCGATCGCCAGGGCCGTCGAGCTGGGCTGCGACATGGGCGCCTACGTGGCCTCGCACCCGATGGCCGGCCGGGAGAAGGCCGGGCCGGGCGCGGCCAGGGCTGACCTGTTCCTGGGGCGGCCGTGGGCGTTGTGCGCGACGGAGGCGACGCGGCCCGAGGCGAAGCGGGCGGTGCTGGAGCTGATCGAGCTGTGCGGCGCCAACCCGGTCGAGGTGAGCGCCGAGGAGCACGATCGCGCGGTCGCGCTGGTCTCGCACGCGCCGCACGTGGCCGCCTCCGCGGTGGCCGCCCGGCTGTCGGACGCCTCCGACGTGGCGCTGGGCCTGGCCGGTCAGGGCGTACGCGACGTGACCAGGATCGCCGGCAGCGACCCCGGCCTGTGGCTGGGCATCCTGTCCGGCAACGCGGCGCCCGTCGCCGAGGTGCTGGAGGCGGTCTCGCGGGACCTGACCGAGGCCGCGGCGGCGCTGCGCGCGCTGGCCGAAGGCGACCGGAGCGCGGGCCCCGACGTCACGCGGCTGCTCAAGCGCGGGGTCGCCGGGCACGGGCGCATTCCGGGCAAGCACGGCGGCCCGGCCGCCGCCTATGGCGTCGTCCAGGTGGTCATCGGTGACCGTCCCGGCCAGCTGGCCCGGTTGTTCCAGGTGTGCGATGAGGTCGGGGTCAACGTCGAGGACGTCCGGCTGGAACACGCTCCCGGCCTGCCACTGGGCCTGGCGGAGGTGTCGGTGCAGCCGGACGCGGTAGCCGTACTGCAGGAGGCTCTGCACGAGCGTGGCTGGCAGGTGCCGTAGCGCGCGGATGTCACGTTCGGCGGCGGTGGATCCGTCTTCCTGGCATGACACACATCATGGTTCTGGGAGCCGGATACACCGGGATGATGGCGGCGATCCGGGTCGCGGTGAAGACCCGCCGCCAGGGCGTCAGGGTGACGCTCGTCAACGCCTCGCCGCGCTTCACCGAGCGGCTGCGCATGCACCAGACGGCCGCGGGCCAGCGGCTGACCTGCCACTCCATCGAGAAGGTGATCGCCGGGACGGGCATCACGTTCCTGCGTGACCGGGTCACCGGGCTCGATCCGGGACGGCACGAGGTCACGCTCCAGAGCGGGCGCGTCGCCCGGTTCGACAAGCTCATCTACGCGCTCGGCACCGTCACCGACCGCTCCACCCCGGGCGTCAGCGAGCACGCCCACGTCTACGACGACCACGACGGCGCGGTACGGCTGGCCGATGCGCTGAACCGCCTCACCGAGGGCACGGTCGTGGTCGCCGGCGGCGGCCTGACCGGCGTCGAGTCGGTCACCGAGATCGCCGAAGCCCACCCCCACCTGCGCGTGGTCCTGCTCAGCCGGGGCACGCCGGCCGCGATGATGGGCGACAGTGCCCGCGCCTACGTGCTGCGGGCCATGGACCGCCTCGGCATCGAGGTGCGCGCGGGCGCCGAGGTCGAGAAGGTGCTGCCCGACGCGGTGGCGCTGGCCGGGGGAGAGCTCATCGAGTCCTCGGTCACGCTGTGGACCGCGGGCACCACCGGGCTGCCCCTGGCACGGGAGTCGGGGCTGGCCGTCGACGGGCGCGGGCGGGTCGTCGTGGACGCGACGCTGCGCTCGGTCTCGCATCCCGATGTCTACGCGGTCGGGGACGCGGCGGCCGTCCGCCAGTCGTACGGGGTCATCCACGGCACCTGCCAGAGCGGCATCCCCACGGCTCTGCACGCCGCCGACGTGATCGCCGCGCGGCTACGGGGCGGGCGGGCCAGGCCGTTCCGGTTCGGGTACTTCCACCAGCCGCTCAGCCTGGGGCGGGGCGACGCGGTCATCCAGTTCACCCGGAACGACGACAGCCCTCGGCGGGCGTACCTGACCGGGCGCTGGGCCATCGTCTACAAGGAGGCGGTCACTCGCAGTCCGCTGCCGGGCATGGCGTTGCTGAAGCGGGGCCTGGTGCCCGCTCGCGCGTTCCGCGTCAGCAATGGCTGAGTGCCGAAGCTGGATCGGCGGGTGACGCGGAGGCGGTAGCCTCTTCAGGTTGGGGTAAAGCCGTGAAGAGGGAGAGACCGTGGCCGGTCTGGTCGTCGCCATGGACGGCCCTTCGGGGTCGGGCAAGTCGAGCGCGTCGCGCGGGGTGGCCCGTGCGCTGCGCCTGCGCTACCTGGACACCGGGGCGATGTACCGGGCGATGACCTGGTGGATGCTCGAGCAGGGCGTCGACGTGGCCGATCCGGCCGCCGTCGCCGCGCGCTGCGGCGAGCCCGAGATCATCAGCGGCACCGACCCGGACGGCCCGACCATCCGCGTGGGCTCCACCGACGTCGCCGGGCCGATCCGCACGAGCGAGGTCACCGGCTCCGTCTCGGCGGTGGCCGCGGTACCCGAGGTGCGGACCCGGCTCGTCGCCCTGCAGCGGGAGATCATCGGCACCGGCGGCATCGTGGTCGAGGGCCGCGACATCGGCACCGTCGTCTGGCCGGAGGCGGCCGTCAAGATCTACCTCACCGCCAGCGCGGAGGCGCGCGCCCTGCGGCGCACCGCGGAGCTGTCGGGCACCACGGTGGAGGCGCAGCAGGCCGCCATGGCCAGGCGTGACACCCTGGACTCGACACGTAAGGCAGATCCACTGTCGATGGCGGATGGCGCCATCGAGCTCGACACCACGCCGCTGACCCTGCAAGAGGTCATCGACGCGGTGCTGAGTGTGGTCGCGCGGCAAGGGGGCCCGGGCGGGCTCCGGAGCGAGCGCGACCGGGTAAACGAGCGCGCCTGACCTTCAGGTGCGGTACTCACACGAAGGACGAGAACATCGTGAACACGGGGGACTGGGTCGAGGCTGAGTTCGACGACCTGCAGATCAGCGAGCATGACGACGACGACAGCGGACCGCTGCCCGTCGTGGCCATCGTCGGACGGCCGAACGTCGGCAAGTCCACGCTGGTCAACCGCATCATCGGCCGCCGCGAGGCGGTCGTGGAAGACGTGCCGGGCGTCACCCGCGACCGCGTCGCCTATGACGCCAACTGGCGCGGGCGCCGCTTCACCGTGGTCGACACCGGAGGCTGGGACCCCGACGCCACCGGCATGAACCTGCGCATCGCCGAGCAGGCCCAGGTGGCCGTCCAGCTCGCCGACGTGATCCTGTTCGTGGTCGACGCGACCGTGGGCGCCACCGACGCCGACGAGATCGTCGGCAGCGTGCTGCGCCAGTCCGGCAAGCCGGTCATCCTGGCCGCCAACAAGGTCGACAACCAGCAGCTGGAGCTGGAGGCCTCCGGGCTGTGGGCGCTGGGGCTCGGCGAGCCGTACCCGGTCTCGGCCCTGCACGGGCGCTCCAGCGGCGACCTTCTGGACATCGTGCTGGACGCGCTGCCGGAGACGCCCGAGCTGAAGTTCGGCGAGCAGGGCGGCCCGCACCGGGTGGCGCTGCTCGGCAAGCCCAACGTCGGCAAGTCCTCCCTGCTCAACAAGCTCGCGGGCGAGGATCGGGTGCTGGTCGACCCGATGGCGGGCACCACTCGCGACCCGGTCGACGAGCTGATCGAGCTCGGCGGCAAGCCGTGGCGCTTCGTCGACACCGCCGGCATCCGCCGCCGCGACCGCGAGCTGCAGGGCGCCGACTTCTACGCCGCCATGCGCACCCGCGCCGCGCTCGACAAGGCCGAGGTGGCGGTCGTGCTCATCGACGCCTCCGAGCCGCTCACCGAGCAGGACCTGCGCATCATCGGGCTGGTCATCGAGTCCGGCCGTGCCATGGTCGTGGCCTTCAACAAGTGGGACCTGGTCGACGAGGACCGGCGCTACTACCTGGAGAAGGAGATCGACCGGCAGCTCGTGCGGACCCCGTGGGCGCTGCGCGTCAACATCTCCGCCAAGACCGGCCGGCACGTCGACCGGCTCGTCCCGGCGCTGGAGAAGGCGCTCGACTCCTGGACCACCCGGGTGCCGACGTCGCGGCTCAACGCCTTCCTCACCGAACTGGTCCAGGCGACGCCCCCGCCGGTGCGCGGCGGCAAGCAGCCCAAGATCCTGTTCGCCACGCAGGCGTCCACCGAGCCGCCGAAGTTCGTGCTGTTCACCTCGGGCTGGCTGGAGGACACCTACCGGCGCTTCATCGAACGCCGCTTGCGCGAGGAGTTCGGCTTCGCCGGCTCGCCCCTTGAGGTGACGATGAAGATCCGCGAGAAGCGCAAGGGCGGCGGCTCGCCGGCCAAGAAATGATAAGTTGACCGGCAACGCGTAGACGGAGATGAGTAGTCCGGGGACCACGCGGGTCCAGAGAGCCGCCGGCAGCTGAGAAGGCGGCCCCGCGCCCCGGGCGAAGACACTCCCGAGTGCGGGGAGGAAATGCCCCGCCGGCCTGACCCCCGTCATCGGGTCGTGGAGGCCGCCTCCTCGTGGGGCGGCGAAAGTGCGGTGGCACCGGGAGCTCCCTTCTCCCCCGCACTCCCAAGGGGTCATGCATCTTCCCTGAGGAGTTGTGATGATCTCTCGTGTCCTGTCGGTGGAGCTCGCCGAGCACGCCGGGCAACGAGTCAAGATCGCCGGATGGGTTCATCGCCGCCGGCAGCTGAAATCCGTGTCGTTCCTCGTCGTACGCGACCGTGCGGGCCTGGCCCAGGCGGTCACGACCAGTCCGGACCTGCCGGGCGAGGAGAGCGTCGTCGAGATCACCGGGATCGCCACGCCCAGCGCGCAGGCGCCCGGCGGCGTGGAGATCACCGAACCCGAGATCACCGTGCTGGGCGAGGCGGCCCACCCGCCGTTCGAGCTGTTCCGGCCCGAGGTGAGCGCGGCGCTGCCGACCGTGCTCGACCACGCGCCGCTGGCCCTGCGCCATCCGGCGCTCCGCCTGCCGCTGGAGATCTCCGCGGCGAGCGTGGCGGGGTTCCGCGAGACGCTGGACCGGCTGGCGTTCACCGAGATCCACACGCCCAAGCTGGTCGAGTCGGCCACCGAGTCCGGCGCGAACGTCTTCTCCGTCGACTACTTCGGCCGCCGCGCCTACCTGGCCCAGTCGCCGCAGTTCTACAAGCAGATGATGGTCGGCGTCTTCGAGCGGGTCTACGAGGTCGGGCCCGTCTTCCGCGCCGAGCCGCACGACACCGCCCGCCACCTGGCGCAATACACCAGCCTCGACGCCGAGCTCGGCTTCGTCGCCGACCACCGCGACGTCATGGCGGTCCTGCGCGAGGCCGTCGCGGGGATGGTCGAGTCGGTACGGCGCCGCGTCTCGCGGGCCCGCGACCTGCTGCCCGAGGTGCCGGCCGAGATCCCGGCGGTGCACTTCTCCGACGTCAGCGACGAGCCCGACCTGTCACCGGCGCGCGAGCGCGAGCTGTCGGAGTGGGCGCTGCGCGAGCACGGCTCGGACTTCCTGTTCGTCACCGGCTACCCGATGACCAAGCGCCCCTTCTACACCCATCCCGACCCGGCGCGGCCCGGCTACTCCAACGGCTTCGACCTGTTGTTTCGCGGGCTGGAGCTGGTCACGGGCGGGCAGCGGCTGCACCGGCACGCCGACTACCTCGCCGCGCTGGCCGAGCGGGGGGAGGCGGCGGAGCCGTACCGGGGATATCTGCAGGCTTTCCGGTACGGCATGCCGCCGCACGGCGGCTTCGCGATCGGCCTTGAGCGCTGGACGGCCCGGCTGACCGGCGCGGCGAACATCAGGCAGGCGACTCTGTTCCCGCGCGACCTGCATCGCCTCTCGCCTTAGGCATCCAGAGGGCCACCACGGCGCCCAGCAGGCAGAGCACGGCGGTCACCAGGAACATCTCGGTGTATTCCACGTGCAGGGCCGCCTTCACCTTCGCGGTGTAGACGGCCAGCTGCTGGGCGTAGGTGGCCGCGTCGACGCCGACGGGCAGCGGGGTGTCGAGGTCGGCGGTCAGCGACTGGAAGCGGTAGAAGCCCCAGGCGGACACGCCCGCGATGCCGATGAGCATGCCCATCATCCTGGCCACGACGACGGCGGCGGAGGCGACGCCGTGCTGGACGGCCGGGGTCACACGCAGCACGGCGGCCGAGATGGGCGCGATGACCAGGCCCAGGCCGAGGCCGGCGACGATGAGCGCGAGGTCGATCGGGTGCCCGGTCAGGTCGAGCGGCCAGCGGTTCATCAGCACGTAGCCCACGGCGGCGATGAGCAGGCCGGCGACGGTGACCGGGCGGTCGCCGAGCCTGCGGGCCAGCACGCCGCCGAGCACCGCGCCGACCGGCAGCGCGATGAGGAAGCGGCCCAGCACCAGCGAGCCTTCCAGCGCGTCCAGGCCCAGCAGCGTCTGCGCGGTGAACTGCACGAACACCATGGTGACCAGCAGCGCGGCACCGGCGAGGAAGCTGACGCCGAGCGTGGCCAGCAGCGGGCCCTTGCGGGTGCCGGCCAGGTCGAGCAGGCGTACCGGGGAGCGGATCTCCCACCAGACGAACACCGCGCCGACGGCGAGGCCGGCGGCGATCGCCGGCAGGCCCCAGGGCGGCAGGATCGCCTTGGCCGGGTCGTTGTTGTAGAAGCCGACGACGAGCAGGGCCAGCGCGAGCGCGAGCAGGGCGCCGCCCACGGTGTCGATCTTGGCTGCCGCCGGGGCGACCGGGACCGCCGGGCGGCCGGGAACGGTGCGCTGCACGGCGATCGCGGCCAGTGCGGCCAGCGGGAGGTTGATCCAGAAGATGGCGTGCCAGCCGCCCAGCTCCACCCCGAACAGCTGGAAGGCCGGGACCAGGGCCAGCACGCCGCCGTAGAGCGGGCCCAGGGCGCTGCCGAGCTCCTGGGCGGCGCCGACCGCGCCCAGGGCGACGGGGCGCTCGCGCTCGTCCCACAGGTCGCCGATGAGCGCCATCGTGATCGGCAGCAGCGCGCCGCCCGCGATGCCCTGCAGGGCGCGCCCGCCCACGACCATGGGCAGCGATCCGGCCAGCGCGGTCAGCAGGGAGCCCAGCGCGAACACCGCCAGGCAGGCGTGGATCAGGGGACGCTGGCCGTAGCGGTCGGACAGTTGCCCGAGCAGCGGCATCGCGGCGATGTAGCCGAGCAGGAAGCCGGTCACCACCGGCGTGGCCCGCTCCAGGTGGTTCAGCGGCACGCCGACCTCGGTGGCGATGTCGATCAGGACGGTCACCACGACGTAGGCGTCGAGGGCGGCCAGCAGCACCACCGTCCCGCCCACGCCGAGGGCGACCCGGCGCGCCGTCTTCATCCCGCGGGCGGGGTGATCGTGACCGGGGCGTCGTAGTCGCTGAACGAGACGATCACCGAGCCGTCCTGCAGCGGCAGGGTGGCCTTGGTCAGGCGGGAGGAGGCCTTGTCGACCAGGAGCTGGCCGTTGACGCCCTGGGCGACGCCGGGGATCAGCTTGCCCAGGACCTCGGGCGAGAAGGTGGCCGCGACCTTGTACGCCGTGCCCTCCTCACCCTCGACCCGGGGGTCGGTGGCCGTCGACAGGAGCTTGGCGATGCCCTCGCCGGGCGACAGGATCAGCGACGGGTCGTAGATCTGGGCCAGGTCCTTCTTCGACATCTTCTGGAAGCCGCCGGTGGGGCCCTTGAAGTGGACGGTGTCGCCGACCACGAAGAAGCTGATCTCCTGCAGGCTGCCGAGCACCTCGATGGTGAGCGTGCCGTCGGCGTCGCCGGCGGAGGTCAGCCGGCCGTCGGCCTTGCGTATCTGCACCTTGGGCTTGCCCTCGGTGGCGATCGCGAACGAGGCGGACTTGACCACCTTCATCGCCTCGGCGGACTTCTTCATCAGGTCGGGACCGCTGGGCAGCGCCGCTCCGCCGCCGGACGAGCAGGCCGCGGCCAGCGCTAGAGCAAGGACGATCAGCAGCTTTCTCAGCATGTCCGGATCGTAGCGAGCGTGCGGGAGCCGCCGGGCCGGTCGCCGATATCGGTTGGGTGTCAGCGCAACTTCTTGAGGTGCTCCACGATCGGCGTGTACGCGGCGTCGAGCTCGTCGAGCTGGTCGTCGGTGAGCCGGTCCACGAAGTGCTCGCGGACGCTGGCCACGTGGTGGGGCGCCACCCGCTGGATCGTCTCCCAGCCCTGCTCGGTGAGCACTGCGAACGTTCCACGACGGTCGTCGCGGCAGTCCTCCCTGACCACCAGGCCCTTGGCCTCCATGCGGGAGATCTGGTGCGACAGGCGGCTGCGTGACTGGATCGTGGCGTCGGCCAGGTCGCTCATCCGCATCCTGCGCTCCGGGCTCTCGGAGAGGTTGACCAGGATCTCGTAGTCGTTGAGCGACAACTCGAACTCCTGCAACTCCCGATCGAGGCGGTGCATCAGCAGCTTGTGCAGAGCGAGATGAGCACGCCATGCGCGCTGCTCGGTGTCGGTCAGCCAACGAGGGGCGTTCATGATCTCAATCTACCTCTCGCGAGCGCCTGCTCCCCTCCTCAAACCCTCCCGGACCTGTGTCGAAACCCGCATACCCATGTGTTCCCGGAGCCGCTTCGCGCTTTGGTGCGCGCTTTCGTGGGCGCTTCGTTGTGGAGTCACCTGATTTCGAAGCTGCTCACGTAGCGTTTCAAGATCGCTCACGTAGAGTGAGGCTCATGGCGGAGGGTGCGGGGGAGAGCTTCTGGACGGTGCTGGTCGCGGGCCTGGCCAATCTGGCCATCGCCGTGGCCAAGCTGGTCGCGGGCCTGATCAGCGGATCCGCCGCGATGCTGTCGGAGGCGGCCCACTCGGCCGCCGACACGGTGACGGAGGTCCTGCTCCTGGTCGCGGTCCGGCAGACGGGCAAACCGGCCGATCGCCGCCATCCTTTCGGGTACGGCAAGGCCGGCTTCTTCTGGGCGATGATGGCGGCGGTGGCCACGCTGGTGGGCGGGGCGGGGTTCTCCATCACGCATGGGGTGCACACGATCGTCCACGGCGAGTCGCTGGGCGACTTCACCCTCTCCTACGTGGTGCTGGCGGTGTCGTTCGTCATAGAAAGTGTCTCGTTCCTGAAGGGGTTCTCCCAGGCGCGCCGGGAGGCGCGGCGGTGGGGGATCGGGCCGGTGCGGCTGGTCGCCCGCACCTCCGACACCGCGCTCAAGGCGGTCATGCTGGAGGACGCCGCCGCGCTGGCCGGGCTGCTCATCGCGGCGGGCGGGCTGCTGGGTTCGCAGCTCAGCGGGTCGGCGCTGTGGGACGGGGCGGCGTCGGTCGCGATCGGGGTGCTGCTGCTGGTCGTGGCGGTGGCGTTGATCGCGGCCAACGTCTCGCTGCTGATCGGGCAGGCGGCGCCGAGGGTGGTGGAGACGGAGATCCGGGCCCTGCTGCTGGCCCAGCCGGAGGTGGCCGACGTGGTCGAGCTGCTGACCATGTATCTGGGGCCCGGGCGGCTGCTGGTCGCCGCCAAGATCGACTTCGACGACTCGGCGAGCGCGGCCGGGGTGGAGATCGCGTGTGACCAGGTGGACCGGCGGCTGCGCGCGCACGTGCCCACGATCTCCCAGGTCTTCCTCGATCCGACGCCGACCCGTCGCTAGGGCTGGCCGGAACTTTTCGGATATTGGCCTTCCGGCCACTCGTGGCGTCGTGGTGACCCCGAAATGATTGCAAGCGCCTCATAAAGGCGTTCGCAATACAACGGAGGTACGGAGACATGCCCATCGGGCTTCTCGCCCTCGCCCTCGGGGGCTTCGGCATCGGACTCACCGAGTTCGGCATCATCGGACTGCTGCCCGAGGTGGCCGCCGACTTCGGCGTGAGCGAGCAGGCGGCCGGCTACCTGGTCTCCGGCTACGCGCTGAGCGTCGCCGCCGGTGCCCTCGCGCTCACCGCGGCGACGGCTCGCTTCGACCGCAAGAAGGTCCTGCTGGCGTTGATGGTGCTGTTCATCGTGGGCAACCTGACCTCGGCCCTGGCGACCGCCTACGGCACCATGATGATCGGCCGTGTCGTCGCGGCCCTGTGCCACGGCGCCTTCTTCGGCGTCGGGTCCGTGGTGGCCGCCGACATGGTTCCCGAGGGCCGCCGGGCCGGCGCCATCGCGCTGATGTTCGGCGGGCTCACCGCGGCCAACGTGCTCGGCGTTCCCCTCGGCACCCTGCTCGGCCAGCAGCTCGGCTGGCGCGCCACGTTCTGGGCCATCACCGTGATCGGCGTCGTCGCCCTGGCCGGAATCCACCTGCTCGTCCCCTCTGCCCCGCCGCCAGCCAGGACCGGCCTGCGCGGCGAGCTGGCCGCGTTCCGCCGCCCCCAGGTCTGGCTGTCGGCTGCGGTCACGGTGCTGGCGTTCGGCGGCATGTTCGGCGCGTTCACCTACATCGCCTTCACCCTCACCGAGGTCACCGGCTTCGCCGCCGCCACGGTCCCCTGGCTCCTGGTCCTGTTCGGCGCGGGCACGTTCGCCGGCAACTACGCCGGCGGCAAACTGGCCGACCGCGCCCTGACCCCGTCGCTGGCCGCCATCCTGGCCGCTCTCACCGTGGTCCTGGCCGTCTTCGCGCTGACCGCGGGCAGCAAGCCCATGACCGTCCTGTCGCTGCTGCTGATGGGCGCCGTCGGCCTCGCCACCGCGCCCGGCCTGCAGGTGCGCATCATGAGCCACGCCCAGGACGCGCCCACGCTGGCCTCCGGCGCCAACATCGCCGCCTTCAACGTCGGCAACGCCCTCGGCGCCTGGCTGAGCGGCCTCGCGCTGGCCGGCGGGCTGGGCTTCGTCGCGCCGTTGTGGGTCGGCGCCGCCGTGACGGCCGCGGGCCTCGTCGTCCTGGCCTTCGCGTCGGTACGGCCCCGCCGTCCGACCCCATCGATGTCCTGATCCACAGTGGTAACGGGGTTGTCACATTTCGTGGTGGGCTGACAACAGGTGAGCCGGGTCTCATAGCTTTTGCGCAAATTCAGTAGAAAGCATCGACCTACTGGACAACTCGTCAGTAAGGTGACTGCTCCGGAGTCGCCCCGGTTCACGAGGTGGTCATGACGGTAACCAAGGCGGAGCGCTGATGGCCGGTTACGTCGGCCGGAAGGCCGGTTCGGCCCTGGGACAGGTGGGTGAGCTTTTCGTCATCGTCCTGGAGGGCCTGCGGCGTACCTGGGACGTCAAGAGCTGGTGGTGGGAGTTCGTCGATCAGTGCTGGTTCCTGGCCCGGGTGACGAGTGTGCCGGTGCTCCTGGTCTCGCTGCCGCTCGGCGCCACCGTCGCCCTCCAGGTGGGCGAGCTGGCCTGGCAGCTCGGCGCCGCCTCGGCCACCGGCAGCGCCGTCTTCGTCGGCCTGATCCGCGAGGTCGCCCCGCTGGCCAGCGCCCTGCTCATCGCCGGCGCCGGGGGCAGCGCCATGACCTCCGACATCGGCGCCCGCCACATCCGCGACGAGCTGAGCGCGATGGAGGTCATGTCGGTCAACCCCATCCACCGGCTGGTCACGCCGCGCATGTGGGCGGCCAGCACCGTCGCCGTGTGCCTGTGCCCACTGGTCATCCTGGCCGGAGCCTCGGGCGGCTACTTCTTCAACGTCGTCGTCCAGGGCGTCACCCCCGGCGCGTACTTCGACGGCGCGCTCTCGCTCGTCGTCGGCTCCGACCTCTACGTCACCCTCTTCAAGGCGTGGGTGTTCGGCTTCATCGCCGCCGCCGTCGCCTGCTACAAGGGCATGACCTGCGCGACCAGCCCGGTCGGCGTCGGTCGGGCGGTCAACCAGTCCACCGTGGTCACGTTCATGCTGGTCTTCGCGTTCAACTACGTGATCTCCGCCGTCTACTTCCTCGCCTACCCGCCCAAGGCGCTGTGATGGCCACCCGTACGGCGGGCCTCAGGTTCGCCCGGCAGGGCCGGGAGATCGGCGAGAAGTTCGCCACGCTCGCCGACTGGCCGTTGTTCGTCTGGCGGGTGGTGTTCTACTCCGTACGCGACATCGTCCTGCGCCTGCGCTACTTCAAGGTCGTCATGCGGCAGGTCAGCGATGTCGTGATCGGCGTGGGCGCCACGGTCATCGGCGGCGGCATGATCTTCGTGGTGTTCACGATGGCCTTCGTCGTCGGCGCCACCGTCGGGCTCCAGGGCTACCAGGGGCTCCAGGCGATCGGCGCCGAGTCGTTCATGGGCCTGGTGGGCAGCTTCGCCAACGTCCGCGAGATCACGCCGATCATCGCGGCCACGGCGCTGGCCGCCCAGGTCGGCTCGGCGTTCACGGCGGAGCTGGGCGCGATGCGGATCTCGGAGGAGATCGACGCGCTGGAGGTGATGGGCATCAACGCCTTCACCTACCTGATCTGCACCCGGGTGGTGGCGGCGCTGCTGGCGCTGATGCCGATCTACCTGATCGCGTTGTTCGCCAGCTTCTTCGCCACCCGGCTGATGAGCACGGTGCTGTTCGGCCTGGCGCCCGGCGTCTACGACTACTACTTCTACCTGTATCTCCCGGTCAGCGACATCGTGTTCAGCGTCGCCAAGGTCGGGGTGTTCGCGTTCACGGTCATCGTCATCCACTGCTACCACGGCTTCTACGCCACCGGCGGCCCGGTCGGCGTGGGGGTCGCGGCCGGGCGCGCGATCCGCCAGTCGATCGTCACGATCGTCCTGCTCAACCTGCTGTTGTCGTACCTGTTCTGGGGTGGCGGCGGCAGCGTGAAGCTGACGGGGTGAGGGGCATGGGACGCAAGGAGCTCACCCTGCCCACCCGGATGGCGATCGCCGCCCTCGTGGTCGTGGCGCTGGTGGCGGCGACGGTCTTCATCGTGCGCAACGCCTCCCAGGTGAGCGGGACCCGGATCGACGCGGTCTTCGGCCGCGCCGGGCAGGGCATGGACTCGAACTCGCCGGTCAAGATCCGCGGCATCACCGTGGGCGACGTGACCGGCGTCTCGCTCAACGCCAAGGGGCAGGCGGTGGTGACCATGCACCTGCAGCCGGGCGTGCGGGTGCCGCAGTCGGCGGTCGCCTCGATCGAGCCGACGTCGGTGTTCGGGCCCAAGTACGTCAACCTGAAGCTCGGCTCGGGGGAGGGGGCGGGGCCGTACCTCGGCAGCGGGGCGATCATCACGAAGACCGAGGACCCGCTGGACCTGTCCGACACGCTCGGCGACGCCTACCGCGGCCTGGACGCGGTCGACCCGCGCGAGGTCACGGTCATCGTGCACACGCTCGCCAAGGGCCTGGAGGGACAGGGCGAGGACCTGCGCGAGCTGATCGACGACGCGGGCACGGTCGTCGGCGTCGCGCACAAGCACCGAGGGCTGGCCCAGCGGTTCCTGCGCGACACGGCCGCCCTGTCGGGCGCGCTGGCCGACAAGGGCGACGAGCTCGTGGCCATCAGCGAGGACGTCAACACCATCACCCCCGACCTGCTCAAACGGGCCGACAAGGTACGCGCCCTGCTCAAGGAGATGACCGACATCTCCGACCTGACCGCGCACGGCCTGCGCAAACACCGGCAGAACCTGCGCGCCGGCGTGCACTCCGGCGAGCGGGTGGCCGCGCTCATCTACGCCCAGCTCGGCCTGGCCGGAGACGGCGTACGCGGGCTGCGCACGCTCGTGGACCTGCTCAACGAGCTGATCGAGGCGCCGGGACCGGGCGGCGCCCGGCAGATCCAGGTGGAGGCGTTCGTCTCGACCGACATCTGCGAGCTGATCGTCGGCGCCTGCGGCCCGACGGACGGGAGGCGCTGAGGTGGCGGCCCCCGCCAGGACCTCGCCGCAGATCGTGCGGCGCCGCTGGACCCTGGCGAAGTTCGCGCTGTTCTTCGGCGTCGCGGCGGGCCTGATCGGGCTGATCACCGTCCAGATCGCCCGGATCGGCACCGGCGCCGGCTACAGCCTCGTCGCGACCTTCGACGACGTCTCCGGCCTGGTGGAGGGCGACCTGGTCAAGATCGCGGGCGCGCCGGTCGGTCAGGTCGACACCATCAAGGTGGTGAACGGCAGAGCCGAGATCACCATGGAGGTGCAGGAGGGCATCACCGTGCCCTCCGACACCGAGGCGGCGATCCGCTGGCGCAACGCCGTGGGCCAGCGCGTGGTCTACCTGCTGCCCGGCACCGCCAAGGACCGCCTGCCGCCGGGCGCGCGCATCGCCCGCACCGCCTCGGTCGTGGACATCGGCGAGCTGGTCAGCGACCTCGGCCCGCTGACCAGGAGCCTGGACCCCGAGCAGATCAACCAGCTGCTCACTGCCGCCGCCAAGGCGCTCAAGGGCAACGACAAAAACATCCCGAGGCTGCTCGACAACGTCAACGCCATCACCGGCACGCTCACCGAGCGCAAGGAGACGATCCGCGGCCTGCTGAAGGACTACGCGACCGTCAGCGGCGTGGTCGCCAGGCGCGACGAGCAGATCTCCCAGCTGGTCGACAACCTGGTGGTGCTGTCGGAGGCGTTCGCCAGCAACAGGAAGCTCATCGACGACTCGATCGTGGAGCTGAGCGCGACCCTGCACACCTCCAACGAGGTGCTCGGCAAGAACGCCGACGAACTCGGCGCGCTGGTCGACAACCTGTCGCGGCTGACCGGCGGCATCCGGCGCAACGTGGGCACCATCGAGAAGACGGTCAACACCTTCCGCCCGCCGTTCGAGCGCGCCTACTCCAGCGTCAACCGCGGCCACTACTTCATCTCCGCCGTCCCGTGCGTGGCCCTGGGCCCGTCGCCGTGCCCGTACCCGATGACCACGCCGCCCCCGCTGCGCGGCAGCAAGAAGATCGCCAGCACCAGCGACCTGCGGAAGCTCATGGTGGGTGACTGATGGCCCTGAAGTCCTTCCGCGACCGCAACAAGATCGTCGTCGGCCTCGTGTCGATGGCCGTGCTCGGCTCGCTGCTGGTCGCCACGTTCCTGGTGGGCAGCCTGGGCCTGCTGGAGGGCGGCTACACGATGTCGGGGACGTTCACCGACTCCGGCGGCTTACGCGGCGGGCAGGACGTGCGGGTGGCGGGCGTGCGCGTCGGCGAGGTGACGGAGGTCCGCGCCGACTACGCGCGGGGCCACGTCGTGGTCACCTGGCGGGTCGACTCCGACGTACGGCTCGGTCGCATCACCCGGGCCGACGTCGCCCTGTCCAACCTTCTGGGCGGCCGCTACCTCAGGCTCACCGGCCCGGTCGCCGCCCCCTTCATGGACCAGCTCCCGGAGGCGCAGCGCCGCATCCCGGTGGAGCGCACCGGCACCCCCACGCTGATCAACGACGCCATCAAGGACGCCACCCGCCTGGTCAAGGCCCTGGACACCGACGCCGTGGACGACCTGCTCACCGAGCTCGGCAAGATCGACACCAGCAAGCGCGGCCGCATCACCCGCCTGCTGAAGAACATCGGCGACCTGTCGGACACCATCAGCGAGAGCGAGCCCGAGCTGCAGAAGCTCCTCGACAACGGCACCCGGATCATGGACCTGCTGGAGAAGAAGGACAAGCAGCTCGCCCGCCTGATCGACGCCATCGAGATCATGCTGAACGAGCTGCGCGGCCGCAGGAACGAGCTGCGCACGCTGCTGGGCGACGGCAGCGACCTGGTCCAGAGCACCACCAAGCTGATCAACGAGCACGAGAAGTCGCTGGTCCAGGTCCTCGACGACAACGGCGCGATCACCACCCGGCTCAACGCCAGCAACCAGGAGTTCAACAAGCTCGTGGCCTGGATCGGCCCGACGTTCTCCGGCCTGGCGACCATGGGCGGCCAGGGGCCCTGGATCGAGGCGATCGCCACCGGGCTCGGCCCGATCAACCCGGAGGTGCTGGGCGCCATCGCCAAGGACAGGAAGAACGACCGATGAGAGTGCTGAAGCTGCTCGTGGCGACGCTCCTGCTGGTCTCCTCCGGCGGGTGCGGGCTGATGGGCGGGGCGGCGCCGTACACGATCACCGCGATCTTCTCGAGCGCGCCCTCGCTGTACGAGCAGGCGCGCGTGAAGGTGATGGGCCTGGACGCCGGGTACGTGGAGCGGATCGCGATCGAGGGCGACAAGGTCCGGGTGACGATGTCGGTGGACGCGGAGGTGCCGCTGCCGGAGCAGGTGAAGGCGGTGGTCGCGCCGCAGAACACGCTCGGCGAGCGCAACGTGGTGCTGTATCCGCCGTGGAAGCCGGGGGAGCGGCGGGCCGGGCCGGGGACGGTGATCCCGCTGGGGCGTACGGACCTGCCGGTGGAGATCGACGACGCGCTGGACGCCTTCACGAAGCTGACCGACGCCCTGGACGACGAGAAGCTCGGCGACGTCGCGGGCAACCTGGCCGACGGTGTGCGCGGGCGCGGCAAGACGATCAACAACGCGCTCTCCGACACCGCCGAGCTGACCGGCACGCTCGCCAAGCAGGATCAGCAGCTCATCGACCTGGCCAAGGGCCTGAACCGGCTGGCCACCAGCCTCAACGACCGCCAGGGCCAGGTGACCAGGGCCATCGACGCCTTCTCCGAGGCGAGCGCGATCCTGGCCGAGGAGCGGCGCAGGCTGCGCGGCTTCATCTCGGGCATGGCGGACTTCGTCCGGCGCGGCGACGTGCTCATCGAAGAGTATTCCGAGCGCCTGCCCAGAGCCGCGGGGACGCTGGCCGAGCTGGTGCTGACCGTGCGGGCCAACAGCGAGTCGCTGGCCGCGGGCATCAAGGGCGCGGCGGACTTCGCCGACGTGCTGGTCGAGGCGTGGGACAGGAAGAACCACCTGCTGAAGATCCGCGTCGTGCTCAACGCGATGACCAGGGCGTGGCTGCAGCCGTTGTTCGACGCGCTGAACCTGGGCAAGGTGCCGTGCCTGCCCGGCCGGCTCAGCAACTGCCCGTTCCAGAAGAAGAAGGGCGGATGATGAGAGCGCGCGCCCTGACCGGCCTGCTCGCCCTGGCGATCACCACCTCGTGCTCGCTCCAGGCGCTCGGCGGGACGAGCGGCGATCTGACGATCCACGCGACCTTCGACGACGTGCAGAGCCTGGTCACCGGCCACAGCGTGCAGGTCTCCGACGTCAAGGTGGGCTCGGTCACCGAGATCCGGCTGCAGGGCTACCAGGCCAGGGTCACCATGGAGATCGACGGCGCGCACCGGGTCCCGCGGGGCACCACCGCGACGGTGGCCAAGACCTCGGTGCTGGGCGAGAACTACGTCCAGCTCACCCCGCCGCCGGGCAAGGACCTGTCGACCGGCCCGTACCTGCCCGCGGGCGCGACGATCACCGACACCTCGGTGGAGCCCGACATCGAGCAGGTCACCGAGAAGGCCGGCCCGCTCATCGAGGCCATCGGCGCGCAGGACGTCAACGGCATCCTGGACGCCGCCTCGACCGCCTTCGCCGGCAAGGGCGGCGACGTCAACAAGCTCATCAGGCAGACCGCCGAGGTCACCGACAGCTACGCCGCCGCCCGCACCGAACTGGCGGCCACCGTGGACTACCTGGCGCGGCTCGGCGACGACCTGGCCAAGGGCGAGAAGGAACTGGACAAGCTGCCCGGCACGCTGGCCGCCGCGACCGCCAGGATCGCGCACGGGCGCAAGCACGTGAAGAAGGCCATCGTCGCACTGACCGGCCTGGCGAAGGAGGCCAACGGCACCGTCTACCCGCGCCACGCGGCCCGCCTGCGCACGATCATGCGCGAGCTGGACGGCGTCACCGACGCGATGGTGCGCGGCAAGGAGGACCTCAAGCGCCTCATGGCCAGGATCCAGTACTTCATCGACACGCCGCCGATCACCGTCAACGGCCAGGTGCTCATCTACGTCTGGCTGAAGGGCCTGCTGGTCAACGACAGCAGGGGCGTCATCCCCAACGACATCAAGGTGGAGCCGCCGGCGCTGCCCAACCAGCTCAAGGACTTCCAGCTGCTGTGGGAGCCGCCGCGATGAAGAACCTGCGCATCTACCTCAACCTGGGCTTCTTCGCGCTGCTGGGCATCGTGATGACGATCTGGGCGTTCACCACGATCATCAAGCTGGACGCGATCGAGCAGCCGTACCGGGTCTCGGCCGAGTTCGAGTCGTCACCCGGTCTGATCCGCGGCTTCGACGTCGCCTACCTGGGCGTGCGGGTCGGGCGGATCGGCGACGTACGGCTGGCGCCCGGCAAGATCGTCGTGGGCCTCGACATCGAGCGGGAGGTCCGGCTGCCCAAGGCGCTGACGGCCGAGGTGCGGCGCAAGTCGGCGATCGGCGAGCCGTACGTGGAGCTGTCCCCGCCCAAGACGATGACCGGCCAGAACCTCGCGCCCGGCGACACGATCCCGCTGCGCAGCACGTCGGTGCCGCTGGACTACAAGAAGTTGTTCGAGGGCGTGGGCAAGCTGCTCAACGCGGTCCCGCCCAAGGACGCCAAGACGATCACGCACGAGCTGGCCGTGGCCCTGGAGGGGCGCTCGCCCGCGATCAGGAGCATCATCGACGACGCCCACGGCCTGACCGACACGCTGGCCGACAACTCCGCCGTGCTCGACGAGCTGTCGGTGCAGCTCACCGAGCTGACCCACACGCTGGCCGGGAAGCGGAACGAGCTGGCCTCCGGGATCGAGAACACCGAGCTGGTGACCTCCTCGCTGGTGGAGTCCCGGCAGGACCTCAACGCGTTCCTGGACCAGGGGCCGGGGGTGTTCGCGCAGATCGACGGGCTGCTCCAGCGGGCCAGGCCGGGCTTCTCCTGCCTGCTGTCGGCGGCCGGGGCGCCGCACAAGCCGATCTTCTCCTCGGCTTCCGAGCGGAACATCCACCACCTGCTGAGCACCATGCCGACCGCGCTGAGCCTGGCCGACGACATCAGCGACCGCCGCGACGGCACCGTCTACGGGCGCAACATGTTCGTCTTCAGCGTGCCGGGCGGGCCGAAGGTGGCCGAGGAGTACGCCGAGCCGCTGGGGCCGCCGGCCATCCCGGGCCTGCGCGCCTGCCCGAAGCGGCCGCCCGCCGCTCTTGAGGCCGCCGAAGAGGGCCCCCGCGAGGAAGAGGAGAAGGAACGTGCGGCCCGGCCCGTGACCTCCGAGAAGAACGTGACCTCAGAGAAGAGGACGGAGCCCCCGAAGGAAGCGACAGAGACTCAGAAGAAGGACGTCCCCGCCAGGACGGCCTCGGCCGACACCCCACTCGACCACACACCCCTGATTGTCGCGATTTTCCTCGCCGTCGTCGCGGGTGGTGGCATCGTGGGCTGGATCGCGGTGGGCCGTGCCGCCCGCCGGCGCGAAACGGAGCTTTCATGACCACCGACCAGGAAACCCCCGCGAAGGCTGAGTCTGAAGTAGAGGTTGAGACCGAGGCTCAGGCGAAGGTCGACTCCGGGTTCCGCATGAAGATCATGGGCGCCGTGGCCGCCATGCTCGTCGCCGCCCTCGCCGCGACGGCGGTGCTCCAGTGGATGTCCGCGGGCCGCGCCCAGGACGCCCGCGCCGCGCTGGAGGCCGACCGGGCGCTGCGCCTGGAGGTCTCCCAGGCCGCGCACACCTTCGGCCAGTCGCTGCTCAGCTATGACTACCAGAGCCTGCAGGCCACCAGGACCAAGCTCATGGCCATGGCCACCGGCGACTTCCTCAACACCTACGACGACGCCTTCGGCGGCGTGATGGAACAGGTCATCGTCAAGCTGCAGGCCGTCTCCGTCGCCACCGTCCGCGACGTCTACCTCGCCGACGTCGACCAGTCCTCAGCCCATGCCATTGTGGTGGTGGACCAACAGGTGACGACGGCCAAGGCGATCAGAAGCGTCAAGGACTCGCACCTGAAGATCGCTCTGGTGCGGGAGAAGGGGTCATGGAAGGTTCGCGAGGTCACGGTGCTCGGCGCGGCCCAGGAGAACCAGTACAACAAGGACGGCACGCCCCTGGCCGACCCGAGTCCCACCCCGACCAAGAAGAAGTAGCCGCCACGGCCGTCGTCATGGGCGCGCGATCCGAGCAGGTGCGCGCCCCCGCCGCCTGGCTCACCGACGTCGAGCGCGCGCGTGCGGCCCGCTTCGTGCACGAGGCCGACCGCCGCGCGTTCGTCGCCGCCCACCTTCTGGTACGGCTCAGCGCCGCCGCCTGCCTGGACGCCGACCCGGCCACGCTCACCCTGTTGCAATACTGCGAGATCCATGGGGAGGGGCACGGCCGGCCGTACCTGAAGGAGTTCCCCGACCTCGGCGTCAGCCTGAGCCACACGCGCGGCTACGTCGCGGCGGCGGCGGGACCGGGCAAGGTGGGCATCGACGCCGAACGGGTCCCTCCGGGCGCTTTCGACACCGCCCTGGCCGCCCAGATAGCCGCGCCCACGAGCGTCACCGACAACACCGAGCTGATCCGGCTGTGGGCGCGCAAGGAGGCGCTCATCAAACGCGGCGAACTGTCCCTGGACACGGTCCGCACGCCGATCGTGTGGGATGCCCACCACGTGCTCGAATGGCAGGAGCCGCCGGACGTCGTGGTGGTGGCGGTCACCGACGTCAAGGCCGAGCGCGTCGGCGGTCAGGGCCTGGAGCCGTCGTCGTAGTGCGGGAGGTCGAGCGGCGGCACCGGGAAGCCGCCGGCGGCCGGCTCGCGCTCCAGCTCCTCGAACTCCGCGGCGACCCTGGCCCTCCCGGCCTCCTCGCGCCGCTGCCGCACGGTGTCGAACCGTAGCCAGACCGCCAGCGCGCCGGCCACGACGGCCACGCCGAGGCCGATACCCAGCGGCTCGCCGCCGTTCACCACCAGGTTGCGCACCGCCGCCACGACCATGATCCAGGCCAGGCTGACCGGGATCAGCACCTTCCAGCCCAGCGCCATCAACTGGTCGTAGCGGACGCGCGGCAACGAGGCGCGTACCCACACGACGAAGCAGAAGACCAGCACGAACTTGACGAAGAACCAGAGCGGCCCCCACCAGCCCTCGTCCGGCAGGCCGAACGGCGCCCGCCACCCGCCCAGGAACAACGTGACGGCGATGCCGGAGGCGGTGAACGTGTGCAGGTACTCGCCCATCATGATCAGGGCGAACTTCAGCGACGACGAGTACTCGGTCTGGAAGCCGCCGACCAGCTCGCCCTCGCCCTCGGGCAGGTCGAACGGGATGCGCGCGGCCTCGCCGAACATGCAGACCACGTAGACCAGGAACGACGGCAGCAGCAGCACCGCGAACCAGGTCTGCGCCTGCGCCCCGACGATCTCCGACGTGGACAGCGTCCCGGCGAACAGGAACACGCCGACGAAGGAAAGGCCCATCGCGATCTCGTAGGAGACCACCTGCGCCGCGCTCCGCAACCCGCCCAGCAGCGCGTACGGCGAGCGCGACGACCACCCGGCCAGCACCATCCCGTACACCGACACCGCGCCCATGGCCAGCATGAACAGCACCGCCACCGGAAGGTCCACCAGCTGCAACGGCGTCCGCACCCCGAACAGGTCCACCACCGGCCCGAACGGCACGATCGAGAAGGCCAGGAACGCCGGCACCACCATGATGACCGGCGCCAGCAGGTACAGCACCCGGTCCACCGCGCGCGGGAAGAGGTCCTCCTTCAGGCCCATCTTGATCGCGTCGGCGACCGACTGCAGGATGCCGTACCGGCCGGCCCGGTTGGGCCCGCGACGGTGCTGCATGCGCGCGATCAGCTTGCGCTCGAACCAGACCCCGAAGACGACCCCGAGCGCCAGGAAGAGAAAGAGCATCACCGCCTTGACGATGATGATCCACAACGGGTCCTGGCCGAAGTCGGCGAGGGTGGGATCGGCCATGAACGTCACGCTATTCGGCGAGCCGATCGGTGTATTGAACGAATGCGAACAGCTGTCTCGGCGTCATCTCCGTCATCGCCCGGACCTCCCGGGTGAGGTGGGACTGGTCGGCGTAACCGCAGGCGATGGCGGCGTCCAGCCGGGCCGCCGGCTGTCTCCACGCGTCCACGGTCCGCTGGAACCGGGCGATCCTGGCCACCGTCTTGGGCGACAACCCCACCACCCGGCGGAACCCGAGCTCGACATAACGACGGCTGACGCCCAGCTCACCGGCGAGCGCCGCGATCGTGGCCGGCCCGGCCGGATCCTGCAGCCGCGACCAGGCGCGCATGACCAGCTCGTCGCGGCCCGCGCCGGGACGCAGCCACGCCGTCAGCCGCTCCTCCAGCAGGCCGAAGCGCTCCGCCCAGCCCGCAGCCGAGGCCAACCGGCCGGTCAGCTCCTCGGCCCGCGCGCCCAGCAGATCCTCCAGCCGCACGGTCGTCCCGGTCACCTCGCGCAGCGGCGCGCCCGTCAGCGCCGACATCCCGGCCGGGGTGAGCCCGAGCGCCACCCCGTGCCGCCACGGCGACCGGGCCGACACCGTCACGGCGGCGCGCGGGCCGGTGACGATCGAGCCCATGCCGGTGAAGTCGACGATCAGCGTGGCCGCGTTGAGCGGCAGCATCCGGCTGGGCAGGTCGGCCTCGCCGGTGCGGAACCCGGCCCACCCCAGCACGTACGGACGCAGCCACGGCGGCGACAGCCGGGCGGTCATCCGGTACGGCTCCGCCCGCGGCCGCGTGGGCAGCGAATGAATCGCCATCACCCGCCCAGCCTGCCCTAACCCCACCGGCCCCCTGACATCGGGCCGCCTCCCGAGGCGAACCGCATGGTCGAGTCGTGCGTTCCGCATCTGCCCTTTGAGCGCCCGCGGGCCGAGTTTTGAGTCATGACAACGACAACGCGGCAACACCCCCTCCACTGGCTCAGGAACCGCTGGCCCACCGCCCTCGCGCTGGCCATGTCCGCCCTCACCGCCGGAGGCGGCCAGTCGGACGCGGCGGTGGGCTCGCTCGCGGGCACGCTGCTGATCCTGCCGCTGCTCTACCTCGTCGTCGCCAAGCTCGGCCGCCGGGAGGCCACCTGGCCGGGGCTCGTGATCGGGCTCGCGCTCGTCGTCGGGCTGCGGCTGCTGGACGTGGTCGAGCCCGCGTTCGTCTATTCGGGGATGGCGCTGGTCGTGCTCGTCTGGGGCGCGGTCGACGGGCAGCTCAGGAGCTCCGGGACGCTGCGGGCCCAGGCGGTGGGGATGCTGGTGTTCGGGGCGCTGGCCTTCGCCGGGCTGATCGTCGATCCGGAGATCGGGCGGTATCTGGTGGCGGCGGGGTGGTTCTTCCACGGGGTCTGGGACTTCGTGCACCTCAAGCTGGACAAGGTCGTGGCCCGCAGCTACGCCGAGTGGTGCGGGGTCGTGGACGTGGTCATCGCCGCCCAACTGGTCTTCATGCTCTAACGCCGGACGTTCAGGTTCATGCTCTAACGGCGGAAGTTCAGCACGAACCGGATGCGGTCGCCCTGGATGCGGCGCCGTACGAAGAGGACGGGCGCGCCGTCGGGGTCGCAGCTGACGCCCTCGCGGACCAGCAGCGGGCTGCCGATGGCCACGCCCAGGTGCTCGGCGTCGCCGATGTCGGCGGCGGTCGCGCTGAAGGCCCGCCAGTCGTACTGCAGGGCCACGCCCAGGGAACGCACCACGTTGCCCTCCGGCGGCAGCCGGCCGGGCAGCAGGTGGCTGGGCAGCCAGTAGGTGCTGATGGCCCAGGGCTCCGACTCGATCCAGATGAGCGTGTCGATGCGGGCCACGTCGGCGGGACCGCGCCCCAGGTGGGCGGCGGCCTCGCGGTCCTCGGGCGCGTTCGCGGCGGTGGCGGTGGCGACGATGCGCTCGATGGCGCCGTCCACGCCTTCGGCGGGCAGGCCCGCGTGCATGCTGCCCAGGTCGACCCGCTGGCTGAGGGGGTCGACGTCGATGGAGACCCGGGTGACGGGGGAGCGGACGAAGGTTCCGATGCCGCGGCGGATCTCGACGGAGCCGGCCCGGTCGAGTTCCGCGATGGCCTGGCGGATCGTCAGCCGGTTGACGCCGAACTCCGTCGACAGCTCGGGCTCGCTGGGCAGGCGGGATCCGGCGGACAGGGCGCCCGAGTCGATCCGTTCCTGGAGCGTGCGGGCGAGCCGGAGGTAGACCGGGATGGAGGAACGCATGTTCACCAGCTTGCCATCGGCAGTATTGACCCGCGTCAACTTCAACATCTAGACATCTAGATGTGTCTCTCATGAACTTCCGTGAACCGCTTCCCGGGGCGTTGTTCCGCTCCGCGCAGCCGTTCGCCTCCTGCTGGCCCGGAGCGCTTGAGCAACTGCGCGGCGTGCGCTCCATCGTGGACTTCCGCGGCGCGGCCGAGCGCGTGCCCGGCGAGTGGGACCTCGTGCCCGGGTGCGCCGTGCACCACCTGCCCCTGGACGTTACCGGGGTGATTCCTCCCATGGAGACCGCCGCCGACCTGGGCGCCTTCTACGTTCGGATGGCGGAGGGCGCGGCCGCTGTCATCGCCGAGGCGGCGGAGATCGTCGCCTTCCGGGGGCCCGTCCTCGTGCACTGCGCGGCGGGCAAGGACCGCACCGGGCTGTTCGTGGCGCTGCTGCTGGATCTGCGGGGCGTGCCCAGGCAGGAGATCGTGGCCGACTACGTGGCGACCGCCGCGGCCCTTCCTGACATCTTCCGGGAACTGGCCTCCGGGCACGCGAGTGTCACCGCGCTGAACGACGGCGCCGCCGGGGAGGCGGGGGTCGAGGCACTGCGTGAGCGGCTCGCCAAGATCCCGCCACCGCTGCTCCAGGCGCCCGCGGAGGCGATCACCGCCTTCCTCGACGGGATCGGGTCCCGGCACGGCGGCGCGGAGAAGTTCCTGCTGCGCTGCGGCGTCTCACCGGCGGCGATCGCGGCGATCCGTGACTGAGCTGAAGGGCGGCGGAGCCGCGCGGGGTGAGCAGGAAGGCGGCGGAGCTGAGCAGGAAGGCGGCGGAGCCGCGCGGGCTGAGCGCGTCCTGGTGCGGGCGCCCCGCCGTACCATCACCGCGCTGCTCGTCACCGAACTGCTGCTCACCTTCGCCCTGGCCACCCCACTGATCGCCACCCTCAGCCTCAAGGCCAACGAGATCGACCCGGCCGCCAAGGAGAGCCTGCTCGGCGTGGTCACGGCCGTCGGCGCGCTGGCCGCGTTCCTGCTCAATCCGGTTTTCGGCCACCTGTCCGACCGCACCCGCGGCCGGTACGGCCGCCGCCGCCCGTGGATCATGGCAGGGCTGGCCGGCGGCGTGCCCGCGGCCGTGGTGATGGCCACCGCGACCGGGACCGCCCAGCTCCTGATCGGCTGGCTGCTGGCCCAGGCGTCCTACAACGCCGCGCTGGCCGCGCTCTCGGCCGTGATCGCCGACCGGGTGCCGCCCGAGCAGCAGGCGACGGTCTCGGGGCTGTTCGGCGCGGCCGGGTTCGCCGGCGTCACGCCGGGGCTGGTCCTCGTCGGCCTGCTGCCGGGCAACGTCGCCGCCCTCTTCCTCATCCCCGCCGTGGCCGGGGCGCTCGGCGGGCTCCTCGCCTGGCGCATGCTGCGCGACGACACCGTCGTGCCCGAGGCCGCGCCGGTCAACCCGCGCAGCGTGCTGTCCAGCATGGTCTTCGACCCTCGGCTCTCGCCCAGCTTCACGGTGGTCTGGGCGCAGCGCTTCCTGCTGCAGTTCGCCAACGCGCTCATCGGCACGTTCGGGCTCTTCTACCTGATGACCCGGCTGGAGATGAGCACCGCCGCGGCGGCCGCGCTGGTCTCGGCCACCGGACTGCTCTCCCTGGTGCTGAACGTGGTCGCCGCGGGCGTCTCCGGCCGGCTGGCCTCGCGTACGCAGGCGTACCGGGCCTTCATCGTCGTGGCCGGGCTGCTGCTGACCTGTTCGATGCTGGTCAAGATGGTCGCCGACACCGTCTGGCCGATCTACCTGGCCACCGGCCTGGCCGGGATCGGGCTCGGCGTCTTCTACGCCGTGGACCTCGCGCTGGTCATCCGGGTGATGCCGAGCAGCGCGGACTCGGCCCGCTATCTGGGCGTGTTCAACATCGCCAAGGCCCTGCCGCAGTCGATCGCCCCGGCCGTCGCGCCGCTGCTGCTGGCCGTGGGCAGTGACCCGGTCGCGCCGGCGGCGGACAAGAACTACTTCCTGCTCTTCTGCGGTGGCGCCGTCGCGGCCCTGATCGCCACCGCCCTGACCCCCTTGATCAGGAAATGACGCCTTACAAGAACCCCGCGCTGCCCGTCGAGGACCGGGTCACCGATCTGCTCGGCCGGATGACCCTGGAGGAGAAGGCCGGGCTGATGTGCCACGGCCGCATGTTCCCCGGCTCCGGCGCCGAGCTCGTCACCGAGCGGCACCTCACCCACTTCGCGATGATGCACGTGCCGTCCCCGGCCGAGATGGCCGAGTGGAACAACACGGTCCAGGACCTGGCCGCCGGCACCCGGCTCGGCATCCCCGTCACCTTCTCCTCCGACCCGCGCCA
Organism: Nonomuraea endophytica; assembly: GCF_014203235.1. Classification (GTDB taxonomy): domain Bacteria; phylum Actinomycetota; class Actinomycetes; order Streptosporangiales; family Streptosporangiaceae; genus Nonomuraea; species Nonomuraea endophytica. The sequence goes on from NZ_JACHIN010000003.1 coordinate 403,340, forward strand.
CGGCTTCACCGGCAACCCGGCGACCGCGCACACCGGCGGCGGCTTCAGCCCCGGACCCGAGCCGATCGGCCTGGCCGCGACCGACGACCCCGAACTGGTGGAACGCTTCGCCGCGATGGCCGGACGGGAGCTGCGCGCGGCCGGCATCCGGCTGGCCCTGCACCCGATGGCCGACCTGGCCACCGAGCCGCGCTGGGCGCGTATCAGCGGAACCTTCGGCGAGGACGCCGGGCGCGCCGCGCGCATGGTCGCCGCCTACATCCGCGGCATGCAGGGGGCCGGCGTCGCCTGCATGGTCAAGCACTTCCCGGGCGGCGGCCCGCAGGCCGCCGGTGAGGACCCGCACTTCTCGTACGGCAGGCACCAGGCCTACCCGGGCGCCAACCTCGACTACCACCTGCGCCCGTTCGCCGCCGCCTTCGCGGCCGGGGTGAGCCAGCTGATGCCGTGCTACGCCATCCCCACCGGCAGCGGCCTGGCCGAGGTCGGCGCCAACTTCAACCGCGACGTGATCACCGGCCTGGCCCGCGAGCGGTTCGGCTTCGACGGCGTGGTCTGCACGGACTTCAACGCGCTGACCGGCTTCGAGATCCCGGGCGTGGTCTCGCTGCCGCCGCGCAACTGGGGTGTCGAGCACCTGCCGGTCCTCGACCAGCTGGCGATGATGCTGGACGCCGGAGTGGACCAGCTGGGCGGCGAGACCTGCCCCGAGCTGCTCACCGAGCTCGTCGCCTCAGGCCGCGTCCCGGAGTCCCGCCTCGACGTCTCGGTGCGCCGGCTGCTGCGCGAGAAGTTCCGCCTCGGTCTCTTCGAGAACCCGTACGCCGACCCGGACGCGGCGACCCGGCTGGTGGGCGGCCCCGAGCACCGGAGCCTGGGCCGGGAGGCGCAGCGCCGTTCACTGGTGTGGCTGACCGGCAGCCCGCGGGCGGCGCGAACCCTGTACGTGGAGAACCTCGACCCGGACGTGGCCGCCCGCTACGGGCGGGTGGTCGAAAGGCCGGAGGACGCCGACCTGGCGGTGATCCGGCTGAGCGCGCCCTACGAGCCTCGGGAGGGGCTGCTGGAGTCCCACTTCCACGCGGGCTCGCTGGAGTTCCCGGCCGCCGAGCTCGACCGGCTGCGCGCGGTGGCCGCGAAGGCCCCGGCGGCCTTCTGCGTCCACCTGGACCGCCCGGCCGTCCTGACCGGGCTGGTCCCCGTCGCCGACCGGATGCTCGCGGACTTCGGCGCGGCCGACGAGGTGGTGCTGGACGCGCTGCTCGGCCGGACGCCGGTGGACGGGGTGCTGCCCTTCGACCTGCCCTCGTCCATGCGGGCGGTCCGCGAGTCGCGCGAGGACGTGCCGTTCGACACCCGCGACCCGCTCTTCACCACCGGTCACCCCGGCGCGTCGGCCAGGAAGTCGAGCACCAGCGGCCCGGCCTCCTCGCGGAACTCCTCGAAGTAGGCGTGCCTCGCGCCCCTGATCAGGTGCATCCTGGCCCCCGGGATGCGCTCGGTCAGCAGGGGCGCGTTGGCCGCCGGGTTGAACACGTCGTCGGTGCCGTGCACGACGAGCGTCGGCGCGGCGATGCGGGGCAGCGCGTCCCACGCGTCGTGCTGGGCACTGGCGGCCAGGTGACGGCGGCGGGCGTAGGCGGGCATGCCCGGGTCCCCGACCGTGTGGTAGGGCCCGGCGTGCCCGGCCAGCCACTCCGGCGTGTACATCAGCTCCAGCGTGTAGCGCCCGCTCCCGGGTGCGGCCAGCGCCCTGCGCACCTCCTTAGAGCGCTCCACCCCGTGGGCGCCGCCCGGCGTTGTGCACCCGAGCACCAGCGCGCGTACCCGATCGGGATGGTCGGCCGCGACCCACTGCGCGACCCGGCCGCCCATGGAGGTGCCGTAGACGGCGGCGCGCTCGACGCCGAGCTCGTCGAGCACCCGGATCACGTCGGCGGCGAATCCCCGCGTCGAGTAGGGGATGTCGGGTTTGTCGCTGTCGCCGGTGCCGAGCCAGTCGAGCGTGATCGTGGTGTGCCGGGTCTCGAAGTCCTCCCGGACGCGCTCCCACCACAGGTGCGAGTTCGACTGCCCGGCCAGCAGCACCAGGGGCTCGCCGCCGCCGCGTACCTGATGAGCGATGTGCACCACGGAACTCTAGCTCCTCGCCTGCGCGTCGAACCGGCGCGCCAGGACCGCCAGCAGCCCCGCGCCGGCGGCCAGCGCGGCCGAGACCGTGATCACGCTGGACCAGCCGCCGCTCTCCCACCGCTGGGCCGCCAGCGCCCCGAACAGCGAGCTGCCCGTGTAATAGGCCAGCAGGTACAGGCCGGTCGCCTGTCCCACCCCCACGCCCACCCGCTGCGCGCGGTCCGAGACCCAGCCGCTGACCAGCGCGTGCGTGCCGAGGAAGGCGAAGGTCAGCACCGCCACCCCGGCCACGATCACGGGCAGCTGGGGCGCGGCGGTGAGCAGCGTCCCGGCCAGCAGCAGCGCCACGCCGAGCACGACCGTCACGCCCCGGCCCCGCCGCAGCGCGAGCCGTCCCGCGGCGATGGGCGCGGGCACGCCGACGGGGTAGGCGAGGAAGACCAGCGCCCCCGCCCCGCCCAGCAGGTACGGCGCCGCCTCCAGCCGGAAGGTGAGCGCGTTGCACAATCCCACAAAGGCGCCCATGGTCGCCGCCCCGACCAGGCACAACGCCACCAGCGCCGGGTCGCGCAGCGTCAGCGCGGTGTTGCGGGCCAGGCCGCGCAGGCTCGGCGTGGACCGGGTGAAGCCGCGCGAGGGCGGCAGCAGTACCCACAGGCCGGCCGCGCAGACGAGCATGATGCCGCCGACGACCAGCGTGGCGCCCTGCCAGCCCCACAGCGCGTGCACGGGGCCGGGCAGCAGCCGTCCGGCGGCGCCGCCGACGGCGGTGCCCATGACGAAGGTGGCGTTGGCGCGCAGGTGGGCCTGCGGCGGGGTCTCCTCGCGCAGGTAGGCCAGCGCGACGGCGGGCAGCCCGGCCAGCGCGATCCCCTCAAGGCCGCGCAGCACGAGCAGCGCGTGCCAGGTCGGCGCGAACGCGCTGGCGGTCCCCAGCAGCGCCGAGCCGAGCAGGGAGGCGCGCATGATGGCCACGCGGCCGGTCATGTCGGAGATCGGGCCGATGAACAGCAGTGCGAGCGCCATCGTGATCGTGGTCAGCGACAGCGCCGCCGCGGACTCGGCGGGGGAGACGCCGAAGCGGGCGGCGATTCCGGGCAGCAGGGGCTGGACGTAGTACAGGGCCAGGAAGTTCGCCAGGCCGCCGAACATCAACGCATATCTCACGCGGCGGATCACGGCCACGATGCTGCCCGGTCCCGGCTGATGCTCAAAATGCACTGGTTGACGCTGCTGATGCGGCTGGCGCATCATCGCTGAGTGGACGTGCAGACGCTGCGCTGGTTCCTGTCGCTGTGCGAGACCGAGAACATGCGCGACACCGCGGCGATGGAGCGGATCAACCAGTCGACGCTCTCGCGGGCGCTGGCCAGGCTGGAGGCCGACGTCGGGGCCGAGCTGTTCCACCGGCACGGGCGGCGGCTGGCCGTGAACCGGTTCGGCGAGATGTTCCGCGAGCACGCGGCGCGGGCGGTCGCGGAGCTGGCCGAGGCGCGCGGCCGGATCGAGGCGCTGACCGATCCGGGCACGGGCCTGATCAGGCTCGGGTTCCTGCACTCGGTGGGGCGCTGGCTGGTGCCCGAGGTGCTGCGCGACCACCGGGACCGGACGCCGGGCATCCGTTTCGAGCTGCGGCAGGGGTTCGGCCGGGAGCTCTACGCGTGGCTTCAGCAGGGCGACATCGACGCCGCCCTCGTCACGCCGCCGCCGCAGGCGCATCCGGCCCGCTGGCACGGGCTGCGCGAGCAGCAGTTGTGCATCGCGCTGCCGGTCGAGCACCCGCTGGCCGTACCGGGGCTGCGGCTGCGTGAGGTGCGGCAGGAGCCGTTCATCGCGTTCGCGCCCACGACGGACCTGCGGGGGGTCATCGACCGGCTGTGCCGGGCGGCCGGGTTCCAGCCGATGATCGCCTTCGAGAGCGAGGAGATCGCGACCGTCCGCGGCCTCATCGGCGCCGGGCTGGGCGTCGGCATCCTGCCCAGACCGGCGGTGCTGGAGCACGACGACCCCGTCTACCTGCCGCTCGTGCCCGCCCAGCAGCGGCCCATCGGCGTCGCCTGGGACGCCCGCGCCACCCCCACACCGGCGGTGGCGCGCTTCCTGACCACGCTGGGCGCCTAGGAGAGCAGGGTGGCCATCCAGCCCTCGATCTCGTCCGGGTGGCGGGGGAGGGCGGCGGACATGAGGCGGGCTCCGTCCCGGGTGATGACGAGGTCGTCCTCGATGCGCACCCCGATGCCCCTGAACTCCGCCGGCAGCGTGAGGTCGTCGGGCTGCAGGTAGAGGCCGGGCTCGACGGTGAGCACCTGGCCCTCCTCCAGCACGCCGTCCAGGTAGACCTCGGTGCGCGCCCTGGCGCAGTCGTGCACGTCCAGGCCGAGCATGTGGCCGCTGCTGCACAGCGTGTAGCGGCGGTAGAGGCCGCTGTCCATGAGCTCGTCGGCCGAGCCCCTGAGCAGGCCCCAGTCCCGCAGGCCCTCGGCGATCACGCGCATGGCGGCCAGGTGGAAGTCACGGAAGCGGGCGCCGGGCCGCAGCGCGGCGATTCCGGCGTTCTGCGCCTCGTACACCAGCGTGTACACCTGGCGCTGCACCGGACTGAAACGGCCCGACAGCGGCAGCGTGCGGGTGATGTCGGCGGTGTAGAGGCTGTCGGCCTCGACTCCGGCGTCCATGAGCAGCAGCTCGCTCGGGTCGAGGCGGCCGTCGTTGCGGATCCAGTGGAGCACGCAGGCGTGCGCGCCGGAGGCCACGATGCTGTCGTAGCCGACCGCGTTGCCCTCCAGCCGCGAGCGCAGCCCGAAGATCCCCTCCAGGTAGCGCTCGCCGCGCGTGTGCCGCAAGGCCTCGGGCAGGGCGCGGACCACGTCCTCGAAGCCGCGCACGCTGGCGTCCACGGCCCCCTGCAGCTCGGCGATCTCCCACTCGTCCTTGATCAGCCGCATCTCCGACAGGAAGGTCGCGAAGTCCGCGTCGCCCACGCCGGGCGCGACGGCCGCGTCCACGACCGGGTCCACGCCGCGCAGCACGCGGGCCGGTCCGGCCGGGCTGAAGTCGTGGATGTCCGCGCACTCCAGCTGGTAGAGCCGCTCGGCCTCGGCCAGGTCGGGGCGGCGGCCCACCCAGAACTCGCCGTAGCGCCGGTCGCGGTAGAACGCCTCCGAGCCGCCCTCGCGCGGCGAGCGCGGGCGCAGATACAGCCTGGCCTGCCCGTCGGGCTCGATCACCAGCACGTCGTCAGGCTCGCTCGCGCCGGTCAGATAGGAGTACGCGCTGTGCGGCCGGAACCGGTGGTCGCTGTCGTTGCTGCGCACCCGGAGCACCCCGGCCGGCACGATCAGCCGCTCGCCGGGGAAACGGGCGGCCAGGGCGGCCCTGCGCTTGGCCGCCCAGGGCGCGACGGGCAGTGCGCTCAGGTCGGTACGCCGGGTGTCGGCCCACCCCGTGCGCATGAAGGCGGCCAGTTCTTCGGTGATGGGCAGGTCGTGGCTACCGGTGTTCAGCTGCTCGTTCATCGCTTCCCTGCGCTGCGGTCGGAGAGTGGTATTTCACATATTAATAGGGCATCCGTGCGGCAAGCCAGCCTACTTGCCGACGGAAGAGGGCACGGAGTGCTTAGCCCAGGCGTTGAGCGGGGAAAGACCCTCCTACGAGAGCCGAGGTGGTGCAGATGCTCATTGGAACTATCCTGCGCAACAAGGGCAGCGACGTGATGACCGTGGCACCCGGAGCCACGGTCAGGGAACTGCTGGCGCAGCTTGCCGAACACAACATCGGCGCCGTCGTCGTCTCAGCCGACGGCGAGACGATCGACGGCATCGTCTCCGAACGCGACGTCGTCCGCCGCCTGCACGACCAGGGCGCCGCCGTCCTGGACGCCCAGGTCGCGGCGATCATGACGACGGAGGTCCGCACCGTCGGGCCCACCGCCAACGTCGACGAGCTGCGCCAGATCATGACGACCCACCGCTTCCGCCACATGCCCGTCGTCGACAAGGGCCGCCTGGTCGGCATCGTGAGCATCGGCGACGTGGTCAAGAGCGCTATAGAGGAGCTGGAGACGGAGAAGGCATCCCTGGTGGACTACCTGCACCGGTGAGCTCGGCCCGGGTGTCGGCCCAGCGGTCCAGCAGGACCTCGTCGTGGCTGATGGCCAGCACCCCGGCTCCCGTCCTGTCGCGGTAGGCGTTGACCACCGCGACCAGATAGGCCTGCGTGGAAGCGTCCAGCATCGTGGTCATCTCATCACAGATCAGATAGCCGGGATCCAGCGTCAGCGCCCGCGCCAGGCACGCCCGCTGCAGCTGGCCGTCCGACACCTCGTGCGGGCGGCGGGTCAGCAGATCGCCGGTCAGCCCCACCTCGGCCGCCAGCGCGCCCACCCGCGACTCGTCCGGACGGCCCATCGCGGCCAGTGGCTCGGCGATGATCTCGCGCAGCCGCAGCTTCGGATCCACCGCCAGCCGGGGCTGCTGGTAGAGCAGCGCCACCCGGGTGCGCAGCTCGCGCGGCGCCCGCTGCCGCCAGCCGCGCACCTGGGCGCCGTCCACGCTCAGCGCGCCGCCCGCCGGTCGCAACATCATCGCCAGCACCCTGGCCAGCGTCGACTTGCCGCAGCCGCTCGGGCCGCCCAGCCCCACCACCTGGCCGGGCGGCAGGTCGAACGAGACCCGGTCCAGGACCGTCCGCCGGCCGTACCTCACGGTGATCTCATGCGCGCGCAACATGTCCGGCCCTCCAGCAGGCGACGCCGTCCTCCATCGCGGGGACGGTACGGCAGGCGTCGGCGGCCCGCGGGCAGCGGGGCGCGAACGCGCAGCCGTCGGGCAGAGCGGTCAGCTCGGGCGGCAGCCCCGGAATCGGGACGAACGCCCGGTCGGGCTGCGCGTCCACCAGCCCGGCCGTGTAGGGGTGGCGTGGGCGTTCCAGGATCTGCCCGGCGGGGCCGGTCTCGACCAGGCGGCTGGCGTACATGACCGCGATGTCGTCGGCCACCCGCTCGGCAGCGCGAAGGTCGTGCGTGATCAGCAGCACGGCGCGGCCCTCGTCGCACAGCTCGCGCAGCACGTCCATGGCCCGCTCGACCAGGGGGCGGTCCAGGCCGGTCGTGGGCTCGTCGGCCAGCAGCAGTCCGGGGTCGCCGGCCAGCGCGATCGCGTTGGCGACCCGCTGGGCCATCCCGCCGGACAGCTCGTGCGGATAGCGGTCGAGGTCCCCCGCGCGCAGGCCGAAGCGCTCGGCCAGCTCGTCCGGCGTGTGCCGGGAGCCGAGCTCCCCGCACGCCTCGGCCAGCTGCGCCCGCGCGGTCCGCACGGGGGTCAGGTGCGTGGCCGGGCTCTGCGGGATCAGCCCGATCATGCGCCCGCGCACCCTCTTCGCCAGTACGGCCGGCGTCGCGGAAAGCAGGTCGAGCGGCTCGTCCCCGGCGTGCAGGCGGGCGGAGCCGGTGATGGTGGCGTTGGCGGGCAGCAGGCCCAGCAGCGCGTGCGCGAGCACGGACTTGCCGCAGCCCGACTCGCCGACCAGGGCCAGGCAGCGGCCGGGCCGTACCTGGAAGGAGGCCTCCGTGACGGCCCGCACCACCGCGCCCGGGACACGGAAGCGGACCGACAGGCCGGACACGTCGAGCTTCACAGCGACAGCTCCGATCGGGTGCGCGGGTTGAGACGGTCGCGCCAGTGCTGGGTGAGCACCGAGACCGCCAGCGTCGGCACGAGGATGAACAGGCCGGGCGCGAAGCTCGACCACCAGTCGCCCGACAGCAGCGAGCGCTGACCGTCGTTGATCATGTTGCCCAGCGAGGCCAGATGCGGTGGCAGGCCCAGGCCCAGGAAGCTGAGCGCGGTCTCGTGCCAGATCGCGTGCGGCACCATCAGCACGGTGGCCAGCAGCAGGTGCGGCGCCAGGTGGGGCAGCAGGTGGCGCCTGACCACCCGGGCCCGGCTCGCGCCGCCCGAGACCGCCGCCTCCACGAACGGGCGCTCGCGCAGCGACAGCACCTCCGAGCGGACGATGCGCGCGGCGGTCGTCCAGTGGGTGACGCCCACCGAGACGATCACCGCGTAGGGGCTCGGCGCGAACATGGCCACGATGAAGATGCCGAGCAGCAGGTGGGGCAGCGCGGAGAAGCCGTCCACCACCCGCATGAGCAGGCGGTCGGGCAGACCCCCGAGACTGCCCGCCGCCAGTCCGATGAGGCCGCCGATGACCATGCTCACCAGCGCGGCCACCAGGCCGACCATGAACGAGACGCGCAGGCCGTACAGCGAGCGCAGCAGCACGTCGCGGCCCATCTCGTCGGTGCCGAGCGGGTGCGCGAGCGACGGCGCCAGGCCGGCCGAGCGCAGGTCGACCAGCTGCTGGTCGAGCTGGACGATCGGCGGCACCACCAGCACGGCCAGCGCCAGCACGCCCAGCGTGATCGCGGCCGCCCAAACACCCTTGCGGCGAACCTTCACCTGGGCCAACTCGGTCGTCATGATGTGGCCACCCTCGGGTCGGCGAGCCGGTACGCCAGGTCGGCGACGAGGTTGCCGGTCAGCACCGCGACGGTCCCGAGCAGCGTCAGCACCGCCAGCAGCGGGAAGTCCACCGCCAGCGCCGCCTGCACCGACGTCGAGGCCACGCCCGGCCAGGAGAAGACGGTCTCCACCAGGATCGCGCCGGTGACCAGTTCGGGGATGCGGGCGCCCAGCAGCGTGAGGAACGGCAGCAGCGCCGAGCGCAGCGCGTGCCGGATCAGTACCGTGCGTTCCCTGAGCCCGCGGGCCCTGGCGCCGGTGACGAAGTCCTCGCGCAGGGTTCCGATCACCGACTCGCGCACGTACAACACCAGCCACGACGACTGCGAGACCGCCAGCACCGTCACCGGCAGCACCATGTGCCTGGCCACGTCGAGCGGGTCCACCGTGGTCGAGGCGGCGTCGGTCAGGCCGCCCGCGGGCAGCCAGCCGAGCTTGACCGAGAAGACGTAGACGACCAGCAGCGCCAGCCAGAACACCGGCGCCGACTCGTTGGCGAACGCGGCGCCGGTGATCACCCGGTCCAGCGCGCCGCCCTGCCGCCAGGCGGCCAGCGTGCCCACGAGCAGGCTGCCGGCCAGCATGAGCACGATCGCCGAGCCGGTCGCCAGCAGCGTCCACGGCAGCCGCTCGGTCACCACGTCCAGGACCGGGCGGTGGAAGGAGCGCGACTCGCCCAGGTCGCCCTGGACGAGGTTGCCGAGCCAGGTGGCGTACTGCTCCATGATCGGGCGGTCGAGCGCCCAGTTGGCCCTGATCTGGGCGACCACCTCGGGCGAGGTGGTCATCGCCCGATCACCCAGATACTGCCGGACCGGGTCGAACGGCGAGGCGCTGGCCAGCGCGAACATCCCGATCGTGACCATGATCAGGACGGGCGCCGCGAACGCCAGCCGCCACAGGACGAGGCGCAGCATCAGACGCCGGGCTTCCAGGTGTGGATGTCGCGGAACAGTCCGCCGGTCGCGTGCTCATGGGCGTCCACGCTCTGCTGGATGCCCTGGTAGGAACCGCGCACCACGTAGACGTGCTTGAGGAAGGTCAGGTAGGTCCAGGCCTCGTCCTCGCGGATCAGCTTCTGGAACTCGTCGTACGCCTGCTTGCGCACCGCCGGGTCGGCCGACTCGCGGCCCTTCTCCAGCACCTTGTCCACGGCCGGGTTGGAGTAGTGGCCGGGGTTGAAGAAGCCCTTGCCCGCCTGGGAGGAGTGGAACAGGTCGTAGTTGATGTAGTCGGGGTCGTACGGCGAGCCGTACCCCATCATGAGGGCGTCCTGGGCCATGCGGGGCTCGATGGCGTCCCAGTCGAGACCGGCCAGCTTCACCTCGATGCCCGCCTTCTTGGCGTCGGAGGCGGCGGCCAGGGCCAGCTCCTTGCGCAGCGAGTCGCCGGCCGGGTACATGAGCGTGAAGCTCGCCTTGGTGGCGCCCTTGGCGCGGATGCCGTCGGAGCCCGGCTTCCAGCCGGCGTCGTCGAGCACCTTCGTGGCCTGCGGGAGGTCGGCGGCCGGGTTGCCGGTGATCTCCTTGTTGTGCCAGGCGATGTCGTGCGGGACCGGGCCGAAGGCGGGCTCACCGGCGCCGGCGAGGATCGAGTCGACCATCGCCTGACGGTCCACGGCCAGGCTGAACGCCTTCCTGATCGCCCGGTCGCCGGTCACCGCGGGCTTCGACGGGAACATGATGCCCCGGTAGTCCGCGCTGTGCTGCTTGTACACGGTCACGCCCCGCTGGCCCTCGAAGCGCTTGGCGGCCTTCGGCGGGAGCACGGTCGCGTCGAACTCACCGGCCGCCAGGCGCGTGGAGCGCACGTTGTCGTCCGGGGCGAAGGCCACCACGACCTTCTTGATGGCCGGCGCGCCGCCCCAGTACTTCTCGTTGGCGGCCAGCGAGATCTTGTCGCCGGGCGTCCACTGGGTGAAGGTGTACGGGCCGGTGCCCACGGGCTTGGCCGGGTCGATGCCGCCGTCGGGCACGATGCCGAGCGTGGTGCGCTGGGTGAGCGGGGCGTACGGGTACTTGAGCGTGAACTCGACCGTCTTGGCGTCCGGCGCGGCGACCTTGTCGATGGCCGCGTAGTCGCCGGAGATCGGGGAGCTCGCCTTGGGGTCCAGGATGGTCGTGTAGGTGTAGACGACGTCCTTGCTGGTGAGCGCGCGGCCGTCGTGGAAGGTGACGCCGTCGCGCAGCTTGAAGGTGACCTTCTTGCCGTCGGGCGAGGTGACCGGCGGCTGGGCGGCCAGCGCCGGCTTCAGCGAGAGGTCGGGGGACCTGGACATGAGGCCGTCGAACATCAGCGAGCCGCCGTCGGCCGCGTAGCCGAGGATCGGGCTGAGGTTCTCGAACTCCGAGCTGATGCCGATGACGAAGGTGTCGTCGCCCTGGTTCTGGGCGCCTGGCTGTGCCGGGCCTGACGGCGCGGAACATGCGGTGAGCACGGCGATGGACAGCAAGGCGGCGGGCCGGGCCAGCCTCATGTTGAACCTCCGGGGGAAGGATGGGACTCCGGCGAGCATAATCTGCACCTGCGAACTCATCGCAATAAGGGGGGTTGTTATGGGGTAGGTGAGGCGTGGGAGTCTTGTCCGGTGACGTACGGGCCCCCCGAACCACCCCGCGCGACGAGCAGTCCGTCGGTGATCCTTCTCGTGGCGGGACTGACTGCGGCGCTGGGGTTCCTGATCGGGTACTTCGCCGGGCTGGGCGAGGGGGAGCCGATCACCTCGCCGGGGCCGACGGTGACGGTCACGATGGACGAGCCGCTACCTGACGAGAGCGCCCCGCCGTCTGCGCAGCCGTCTTCTGAGCCGTCCGGCCTGCCCTCGTCCCTGCCCTCAGGTCTGCCCTCCTCGCTTCCGTCCGGGCTGCCTTCGGGGTTGCCGTCCACGTTGCCCTCGGGGTTGACCTCCGGGCTCGCGGGCGGGAACAGGACGCTGGCCGTACCGCAGGAGATGCAGCCCGGCACCTACCGCACCACCGGCCCCGCGCCCGGCCAGAGCACCTGCTACTGGGCCCGGCTCAAGGGCGTCAGCGGGATCGGCGACGTGATCGCCGCCGACATGGTCACCGGCCCTGCCACCGTCACCATCCAGCCGGCCGACAAGGCGTTCCAGACCGGCGGCTGCGCCGACTGGGTCAGGGCATCCTGAACCCCCCGCGGGGGAATCAACAACCAAACGTCCCGAGGAGGATGCCATGTCCGTACTGCGCAGCCTGGTGGAGTCCGTCCGCAGCGGCGCGATCGAGGTCGTCGACCTGACCGCGCCGCTGTCGTCCGAGACCCCGATCCTGCAGCTGCCCGAGCCGTTCGGGAACACCATCCCCTTCCGGCTGGAGGAGATCAGCCGCTACGACGACCGCGGCCCCGCCTGGTACTGGAACGACATCCACACCGGAGAACACACCGGGACCCACTTCGACGCCCCGGTCCACTGGGTGAGCGGGCGCGACGGGCACGACGTCGCCCAGGTGCCGACCGGCCACCTGCTCGCGCCCGCCGTCGTGCTCGACGTGGCCGCCGAGGCGGAGAAGGACTCCGACTTCCTGCTCCGGGTCGAGCACGTCCAGGAGTGGGAGCGGGCCAACGGCGCGCTGCCCGAGGGCGGCTGGCTGCTCTACCGGACCGGCTGGGACGCCCGCTCCCACGACCAGGCCGCCTTCCTCAACGCCGACGAGACCGGCCCGCACAGTCCCGGCATCTCCGTCGAGTGCGCCCGCTGGCTGGCCGAGCAGACGCCCATCCTCGGGGTCGGCGTCGAGACCGTCGGCACCGACGCCGGCGCCGCCCACTCCTTCGACCCGCCGTTCCCCTGCCACTCCTTCCTGCTCGGCGCCGGCAAGTACGGCCTCACCCAGCTCCGCAACCTCCACCGCCTGCCCGTCACCGGCGCCGTCGTCCTGGCCCCGCCGCTGCCGATCGTGGGCGGCTCCGGCAGTCCCGTGCGCGTCCTGGCGCTGGTCGAGCACGGCGCCGCCGAGGCCGCGCGGTGATCGTCGCGGAGGCCGTCGGGCGGCTGCTGGCCGCCGCGGGGGTGGACACCGCGTTCGGGGTGGTCGGCAGCGGCAACTTCCACCTCACCAATGCTTTGGTACGGCACGGCGCCCGCTTCGTCGCCGCCCGGCACGAGGGCGGCGCCGCCACCATGGCCGACGCCTACACCCGCATGAGCGGCCGGGTCGCCGTCCTCACCGTCCACCAGGGCCCCGGCCTGACGAACGCGATGACCGGCATCGCGGAGGCCGCCAAGAGCCGCACACCCCTGCTGGTCCTGGCCGCCGACGTCACCGAACCGCACTCCAACTTCCACCTCGACCAGGCGGCGCTGGCCAGGGCGGTGGGGGCGGTGCCGATGCGGCTGACCTGCGCGCAGGACGCGCTGGAGGCGTTGCGGGTGGCCCGCGACGACCGCCGCACCGTCGTCCTGAGCCTCCCCCTCGACATCCAGTCCACCCCCGCCCCGGACTGGACCACCCTCACCACCCAGTCACACACAACCACCCTCTCCTCCAGCCCGCACACGCCTTCGCAGGGCCTGGACACGCCGCCGCCGCTGCCGGAAGGGCCCTCAACGCCGGAGGCACGGACACCCGTGGCGGGGTTGGGCGCGGTTTCGCCCGGCGCTGCAGGGTCCGAGGCGATCGGGGGCGGTAGCGGGACTGGCGAGGACCTTCCCGGGGTGCACGGGGCGGATCATGGGGCTGGCGAGGGTGGTCCTGGGGTGGGGGAGCTGGTGCGGTTGCTGGGGGAGGCCCGGCGGCCGGTGTTCGTGGCCGGGCGGGGTGCCCGGCACGCGCGGCGGGAGCTGGAGGATCTGGCCGACCTGACCGGCGCGCTGCTCGCCACCTCCGCCGTGGCCAGGGGCCTGTTCCGCGGCAGCCCGTGGGACCTGGACGTCAGCGGCGGCTTCAGCACCCCGCTGACCGCCGAGCTGATCAGCGGCGCCGACCTCGTGGTCGCCTGGGGCTGCGCGCTCAACATGTGGACCACCCGGCACGGCTCCCTGATCACGCCCGGCACGCGGGTGGCGCAGGTCGATCTCGAACACCCGGTGGCCGCCCGGCACGTCCAGGTGGACCTGCCGGTGACCGGTGAGGTCGCCCGGGTGGCCGCCGCCGTCAGGGAACTGCTGCCCGCGCACCCGCCCGCCGGATATCGCTCTCCCGGCCTGGCAAGGCGGATCGCGGCCGAGGGGAGGTGGCGGGCGGTGCCGTACCAGGACGAGACGGGGGAAGGGCGCATCGATCCGCGGACGCTCACCATCGCCCTGGACGACATCCTCCCCGCCGAACGCGTCATCGCCCCAGACTCAGGAAATTTCATGGGATATCCGTCGATGTGGATGGACGTCCCGGATGAGCGGGGCTTCTGCTTCACCCAGGCGTTCCAGTCGATCGGGCTCGGGCTGGCCACCGCGATCGGGGCGGCGCTGGCCCTGCCCGATCGGATGCCCGTCGCCGCACTCGGGGACGGCGGCGCGCTCATGGGCGTCTCCGAGCTGGAAACCGTCGCCCGTCTCGGCCTGCCCATGGTGATCGTGGTCTACGACGACGAGGCGTACGGCGCCGAGGTCCACCACTTCACCGGCCGGCCGCACGACACCGTGACCTTCCCGCCCACCGACCTCGCGGCCATGGCGCGGGCACTCGGCATGGCCGCCGTCACCGTCACCGAGCCCGCCGACCTGCGAGCCGTCTCCGACTGGCTGGACGGCCCCAGGGACCGCGCGATCCTCGTCCACGCGAAGATCACCAGAGAGCGGCCGTCCTGGTGGCTGGAGGAGGCGTTCAAAGGCCACTAACCCTTGCGGAACGTACGCGCCTCCTCGGCCGCGGCCACCACCTGGGCCAGCGGCGCCCCCGCGCCCGAGGTGACCGCCGCGGCCACCGCGCCCTCCACGAACGGCACGTCGGCCAGCACCACCCGCCCCGGCTCCACCAGCAGCCGGGCGGTCAGCACCGAACTGCCCAGATCCGGGATGAGCACCACCCCGTCGCCCTGCTGGACCGCGCCGACCGCGGCCTCGATCAGGTCGAAGCTGGTGCCCAGCCCGCCGCCGTCGGTTCCGCCCGCCGCGGCCATCGGCACCTGCTCGCCCGCGATGCCCCGCGCCAGCGCCACCGCCTCGGCCGCCAGCCCGGCGCTGTGCGAAACCAGCACGATCCCCACCATCACGCCTCCCCGTCCGCCGTGACCAGCGCGCCGACGATCAGCGCCGAAGAGGCCGCGCCCGGGTCCTCGTGTCCCGCGCTGCGCTCGCCCAGATAGCTCGCCCGCCCCTTGCGCGCGACCAGCGGCACCGTCGCCAGCGCGCCCTCACGCGCCGCCTCCGCCGCCCGCTCGAACGCCGCGCGCGGCTCCGCCCCATCCCGTACGGCTCCCGCCACCGCCCTGGCAGCGGGCCCGAGCGCGTCCAGCATCGTCTTGTCCCCTTCCACGGCCTTGCCGAGCCGGGCCACCTCGTCCACCCCCGCCTGGAAGGCAGCGGCGAACCCGGCCAAGGTGAACGACTCCCCGAGCGCCTTGCCCATCGCCCGCAGCAGCGAGCCGTAGAGCGGCCCGGAGGCCCCGCCGACCTTCCTGATCAAGGTCACCCCGGCCACGGCCAGCGGCTGGCCGGGTCCGCCTGCCGCGAGGGCCTGCCGTACCTCGGAGAAGCCGCGGTCGAGGTTGGCTCCGTGGTCGGCGTCGCCGATCGCGGCGTCCAGGTCGGTGAGCCGTTCGCGATCGGCCGCGACCGCCAGCGCGGCGGCCTCCAGCCACGCGGCGCAGAACGCGGCGTCCATCAGCGGCCCCATCGCAGTCCGGGCGTCTCGACCGGCGCGTCCCACAACCGGGTCAGCTCGTCGTCCAGCCGGCACACGGTGACCGAGAAGCCCTGCATGTCCAGGCTCGTCACGTAGTTGCCGACCAGCGAGCGCGCCACCCGCGCGCCCTTGGCCCGTACGTACGCCTCCACCTCGGCGAAGACGATGTACAGCTCGATCAGCGGCGTCCCGCCCATGCCGTTGACCATGACGAGCAGGTCGCCGTAGAGGGGCAGGTCGTGGTGGACGGCGTCCATCGCGACCTCGGCCAGCTCCCGCGCCGGGGCGTGCGGCGCCCGGCGGCGGCCCGGCTCGCCGTGGATGCCGATGCCCAGCTCCACCTGGTCGTCGGGCAGGTCGAAGGTCGGCTTGCCGGCCGCCGGCGTCGTGCACGAGGTCAGCGCGATGCCGAACGAGCGGCTGCGCCCGTCCACCTCGGCCGCCACCCTGGCCACCTGCGCCAGCGGCGCGCCCTGCTCGGCCAGCGCCCCGGCCATCTTCTCCACGAACAACGTGGCGCCGGTGCCGCGCCGGCCGGCGGTGTAGAGCGAGTCCTGGACCGCCACGTCGTCGTCGACCAGCACGCCGGCCACCTCGACGCCCTCGGTCAGGTCGGCGGCCAGCTCGAAGTTGAGCGTGTCGCCGGTGTAGTTCTTGACGATGTGGAGCACGCCGGCGCCGCCGTCGACGGCCTGCGTGGCGGCGATGATCTGGTCGGGCACCGGTGAGGTGAAGACCTCTCCGGGACAGGCCGCGTCGAGCATGCCGTACCCGACGAAACCGGCGTGCAGGGGCTCGTGCCCCGAGCCGCCGCCGGAGACCAGCCCGACCTTGCCCGCGCGCGGCCCCGCCGCGCGGTAGACGACCCTGTCGGCCACCCGCAGCGACGGATGCGCGGCCGCCATGCCCTTCAGCGCATCGCCGACCACTTCGCCGGGCGAATTGATGAGCTTCTTCATGGTCACTAACCAATGCCCGTTCTCACCCGAGGGCAAGCGGATTAGCGTGGTCCGGATGGAGCTTGTCTACAGCCCTTACGATCCCGCGGTCATCGAGGACCCTTTCCCCGTCTACGCCAGGATGCGCGGCGAAGCGCCGCTCTACCGCAACGAGGCGCTCGGCTTCTGGGCGCTGTCCCGGCACGCCGACGTCGCCGCCGCGCTGCCCGACAGCGACCTCTACTCCAGCGACCACGGACCCATGATCGATCCTGGCGCGTGGGGGCCGAACGCGCGTTCCTACCTGTCGTTCGTCGCCATGGACCCGCCCGACCACACCCGGATGCGGGCGATCATCGCGCGCGGCTTCACCCAGCGCCGCGTCGCCGCCCTCGAACCCATGGTCAGGCGGATGGCCGCCGCGTACGTGGCCGCCGCGGTGGAGAAGGGGAGCTTCGACTTCGCCACCGAGCTCTCGGCCCGCCTCCCGCTCGACGTGATCTCCGAGCTCATCGGCGTGCCGCTGTCCGACCGGGCCGAGATCCGCGGCCGCTCCGACGCCCTGCTCCGCTACGACCCGAACGGCGAGATGGGCGAAGACGGGCTCAAGAGCATCATCGGCCTCGGCGACTACTACGCCGCCATCGTCGCCGAGCGCCGCAAGTCGCCGCGCGACGACCTCGTCTCCGTCCTCGTCGCCGACGACGAACTGGACGACGGGGAGATCATCGCCTTCCTCATGCTCCTGGTCGGCGCGGGCGCCGAGACCACCACCCACCTGCTCAACGCCGCCTGGTACCACGCCTGGCGCCACCCCGGCCAGCGCGCCGCCGCGTTCGCGGGCGCGATCGGCGAATGGGCCGCCGAGACGCTGCGCTACGACACCCCCGCGCACGGCATCGCCCGCCGCCTCACCAGAGAGATCGAGCTGTACGGCGAGCGGCTCCAGCCCGGCGCCAAGATCTGGCTCCTCATCGGCTCGGCCAACCGCGACGAGAGCGCCTTCCCCGAGGCCGACGCCTACGACCTGACCCGCGACACCTCCCGCGCGATCAGCTTCGGCGCCGGCCGTCACCACTGTCTCGGCGCCGCCCTGGCCAGGCTCGAAGCCCGCGTCACGCTGGAAGAACTCGTCCGGGCCGTGGAGCCGGACTACGACGTGGACCCGTCCGGAATCCGGCGCACCAGCCACGGCAACGTCCGCGGAATGGTCACCCTCCCGACCACCGTCCAACCTAGGCTACGGTTCGGGCATGGCTGAGATCGTGTACCCGCCGGTGATCGCGCTGGCGCGGACCCTCTTCAAGGTGATGGACTACCGCTTCCACATGGAGGGGACCGAGCACGTGCCGAGGACCGGCGGCGCGGTTCTGGTCAGCAACCACATCAGCTATCTCGACTTCATCTTCGCCGGGTTCGGGGCGCTGCCGTCCAAGCGGCTGGTGCGGTTCATGGCCAAGCAGGACGTCTTCGACCACAAGATCTCCGGGCCGTTGATGCGCGGCATGAAGCACATCCCGGTCGACCGGGGCGCCGGTGCGGGCAGCTACGCCACATCGCTGCGCATGTTGAAGGCGGGCGAGGTCGTCGGCGTCTTCGCCGAGGCCACGATCAGCCGTTCGTTCACCGTCAAGGAGATCAAGAACGGCGCCATCCGGATGGCCCAGGCCACCAACGTGCCCCTGATCCCGGTCGCCCTCTGGGGCAGCCAGCGGCTGTGGACCAAGGGCCGCTCCAAGCAGCTCACCCAGCGGCACGTGCCCATCACCATCCTGGTGGGGGAGCCGATGCACCCCAAGCGCGGCGAGAACGTCAACGAGCACACCGCCACCCTGCAGACCCGCCTGACGGAGCTGGTCGACCGGGCGCAGCGCACGTACCCGGAGATCCCGCAGGGCGTCTGGTGGCAGCCCGCGCACCTCGGCGGCACCGCGCCGACGCCCGAGGAGGCCGCGGCCATGGACGCCGAGGAGGCCGAGCTCCGCGCCAAGAAGGACTGATCAGGGGCTGACCAGGCAAAACTCGTTGCCCTCAGGGTCGGCCATCGTCTGGAAGGCGCCCACCGCGTCCACCTGGAGTTCGCTGACCGCGCGCCCGCCGAGCGCGAGCACGGCCCGCGCGGCCTCGGCGGGCGAGGCGACGGCCAGGTCCAGGTGGAGGCGGTTCTTGACCGTCTTTCCCTCGGGCACCCGCTGGAAGGCCAGGCGCAGCCCGTCCGGCGGATGGACCGACGACCAGCCGGCGTCGCGGTGCGCGGGCTCCCCGCCGAGGACGGCGGCCCAGAATTCGGCCAGGAGGGCAGGGTCGGCGCAGTCGAAGACGAGCTGGCTCTGACGGGCGATCACGGCGCACACCCTATCTCCCCCCGAAGGGGGATCTTCCCGGCGCCCGCGCATCTTTGGTCGCCTCCGGCCCAATCTCCCCCCGAAGGGGGATCTTCCCGGCGCCCGCGCATCTTTGGTCGCCTCCGGCCCAGTCGCCGCCCGGGGCTCGTTTACGCTGGCCAGACCGATGACGACCCTACGCCAGCTCTTCGCCGCGCACCCGCGCGCCGCCGACACGCTGTTCGCCTGCGCGGTGACGCTGCTCGGCGTGCTGCTGCGGCTCAGCCAGGGCCTGCCGGGCGATCCTGCGACCGCCGCGACGCTGCTGGCGCTGATCCTGGCCCAGGGGCTGCCGCTGGTGTGGCGGCGTACGCATCCGTGGCCGGTGATGGTCGTGGTCGGCCTGGCCTATGTGGTGTACGAGCTGGCCGATCCGGTCGTCGGCTACAACGACGGGGTGTTCGTGGCCTTCGCCGGGTACGCGGTGGCCCGTTACGCCCGGCCGCCGGGCAGCGCGGCGGTGATCGTGGTGACAGCTGCCGCGGTGCTCGGGCCCGAGGTGCTGCGGCCCTTGCTGGGGCGGCCCGCGCCGCCCGGACTGTCGCTCGGGCCGCTGGAGTGGGTGCTCGTCGCGGGCCTGGCGTGGGGGCTGTGGCTGCTGGGCGGTGCGCAGCGGCGCGTACAGGAGGATGCCCGGCGCCTGCGCGAGCTCACCGACCGGCTCCGCGCCGAACAGGAGCTCAGCGCCCGCCGGGCGGTCACGGCCGAGCGCGCCCGCATCGCCCGCGACCTGCACGACCTGGTCGCCCACCACGTCAGCGCGATCGCCATGCAGGCCCGCGCCAGCGCCGAGGCGCTCCCCGGCGATCCCGGCGTGCGCGCGATCGGCTCGGCCGCCGACACCGCGCTGGAGGAGATGCGCCGCCTGCTCGGCCTGCTCGCCGACGGCGGGCCCGGCGACACCGGCCCGAGCGCCTCCCTCGACCACCTCGACCGGCTGGCCGCCGCCGCGGAGTCGGCCGGCTGCCGGGTCGAGCTCACGTTCACCGGCCAGGACGCGGCCGCGGTGCCGCAGGCCGCGCAGGTCTCCGCCTACCGCATCGTCCAGGAGGCCTTCACGAACGTCCTGAAGCACGCCGGCCCCGTCGCCGTCCGCGTCGACGTGCGCCAGGCCCCCGGCGGCCTGTCCGTGGTGGTCGCCAACGGCCCGCCCGCGCCCGGCCACAGCCCGCTGCCCGGCTCCGGCCTCGGCCTGATCGGCATGCGCGAGCGCGCCGCCCTGTTCGACGGCGACCTGCGCGCCGGCCCGCACGACGGGGGCTGGCGCGTCGAGGCCCGGCTGCGATGGGCGGCGACGGGATGATCCGCGTGCTGATCGCCGACGACCAGGCACTGGTCCGCGCCGCGCTCAAGGCCATGCTGGTACGGCGGGCCGACCTCGACGTCGTCGGCGAGGCGGCCGACGGCGGGCAGGCCGTGGCCATGGCCGCCGACCTGTGCCCGGACGTCATCGTCATGGACGTGCGCATGCCCGGCCTCACCGGCGTCGAGGCCACCGCCCGCATCCTGTCGGATTGGCCGCACCGCGACCGGCCGCGCCCGCGCGTGCTGGTCCTGACCACGTTCGACCTCGACGAGTACGTGCACGCCGCGCTGCGCGCCGGAGCCGGCGGCTTCATGCTGAAGAACTCCTCGCCCGAGCAGCTCGCCGAGGCGATCAGGGTGGTCGCGGCCGGTGACTCCATGCTGGCCCCGAGCGTGACCAGACGGCTGATCGGCACGTTCGCCGCGGTGCCCTCCGCCCTCCTCGACCCGCCGGAACGCCCGCGCGCCCTCGCCCCGCTCACCCGGCGCGAACTGGACGTGCTGGTCCTGGTGGCCAAGGGCCTGTCCAACGCCCAGATCGCCGCCGAACTCGACCTGTCCGAGACCGGGGTGAAGAGCCGCGTCAACCGCATCCTGACGCGGCTCGGGCTGGAGAACCGGGTCCAGGCCGCGATCTTCGCCTATGACAGCGGCCTGCTGCGGCTGCCCGGCGGGTGAGGATCACTCCTCGATGGCGCCGCCCACCGAACGCAGGTATTCGCGGAAGGTGAGGTCGGGGGCGGCCCGCCGTTCCGCCAGAAAGTCGCTGAACCGCAACTGCTCGCGCAGGGAGCGGCCGGCGCGGATGTGCTCGGCCTGCGCGCGCTCGGCGTCCCTGATCCCCTCCGCCAGGCTGAACACCTCCGCGGCCCGCTCGGCCGGCACGAACAGCACGCCGTCCTCGTCGCCCGCCACGAGGTCGCCGCGCCCCACCGTCCACTCGCCCACGCGGGCGCTTTCGAGCGCGTCGGCGGGCCGCGCGTCCAGGCGCAGCGGGCCTGTCGGCAGCGCGCCCATGCTGAACACCGGCAGCCCGATCGCCCTGATGTCCGCGGTGTCCCGGTGCAGGCCCCAGATGACCACCCCGGCCACGCCGGCCGCCCGCGCCTCCAGCACGGCCAGGTCGCCCACACACGCCTCGTCGGTACGGCCGGCGTTGTCGACCACCAGGACGTCGCCCGGTTCCGCCGACTCATACGCTTCCAGGAACACATCCACGCTTCCGACATGTCTGGCGGGCAGGGCGCGCCCGATCATGCGGGAGCCGGGGACCACGGCGCGCACGGCCGAGGGTGCGCAGCGGACCGGGACTCCGGCGCGGATGCACCCGTCGGCCAGGTGCGCGGTGGTCAGGGTGGCGAACCGCTCAAGATCCTGCATGCTCCGACCTTACTTGGCCGGCTTTGGTGTCCGGATATGTCCGGCCTTGGGGGGTGGGGGTGGCGTAGACATAGGGTATGACGGTGTATTCGGCGGTGGTGACGACTGGTATCTACTGCCGGCCGGGGTGTGGGGCGCGGCCGTTGGCCGGAAATATTCGGCTTTATGGGCATGCTGGGGCGGCGGAGGCGGATGGGTACCGCGCGTGCCTGCGGTGTCGGCCGTACCGGGTGGCCGGGCCGGTGTCGGCGGACGTGCCCCGGCTGGTGTGCGCCGCCTGGCAGCTGATCATCTCCGGCGTTCTGGACGGCGGGACCGAGGCGGCGCTGGCCGAGCGGGTGGGCGTGTCGTCGCGGCATCTGCGCCGGCTGTTTCTGAAGCATCTGGGCGCCAGTCCTGACCAGCTCGCGCGGTCGCGGCGGGCCCACTTCGCTCGTCGGCTGCTCGACGACACCGATCTGACCGTGCTGGACATCGCTTTCGCGTCGGGGTTCGGGAGCCTGCGGCAGTTCAACCGGACCATGCGGGAGATCTTCCACGCCGCGCCCGGCGAACTGCGCGAACGTCGGCACCGGGCCGATCGGCTGGTGGCCGATGGCGGGCTGGCGCTGCGGCTGCCGGTTCTGCCGGGGTATGACTGGGCTGCTGTCCTCTCCTATCTGGGGGGTCGTTGCATTCCTGGGGTGGAGGAGGTGCGCGACGGGGCGTACCGGCGGACCGTGAGCCTGGACGGGGCGCCCGGTGTGCTCGAAGTGCGGGCCGGGAGCGACCCCGGCCACCTCGTCCTGACCGCCCACCTGCCCTACTGGGAGGGGCTCATCCACGTGGTGGACCAGGTCGGCCGGCTGCTTGGTCTCGACACCGATCCCGCCGCCGGGGCCGCTGCGCTGGGGTCTGATCCCGTGCTGGGGTCGCTGGTTCAGTCTCGTCCGGGGCTGACGGTGCCCGGTGCTTGGAGTCCGCTGGAGATCGCCGTGGCGGCTGTGGCGGGTGACGGTCTTCCGGCCTTGGTGCGAGGTCTTGGTACGGCGGTGCCCGGGTTGCCCGGCGGGCTGACCCACGTGTTCCCCGATGCCGCGGTGCTCACTGAGGCCAATCTGGACGCGCTGGGCCTGCCGGTCGAGCTCGCCAAGGTAGCCACCCTCACCTCACCCGGCCTCACCTCACCCGGCCTCACCTCACCCGGCCTCACCTCACCCGGCCTCACCTCACCCGGCCTCACCTCACCCGGCCTCACCTCACCCGGCCTCAC
>NZ_JACHIN010000003.1:426153-709898 GCF_014203235.1 Nonomuraea endophytica
ACCTCTCGGGCCTCCTCCACCTCTCGGGCCGCCTGTACCCCCCGAACTGGCTCCGCCCCTGTCTCCCCGGCTGACACCGCCCGTGGTGCCCGAGTCGGCTCCGATCGTGCTTACCGGGCTGGCACCGGCCTGGCCTTCCGGGCCGGCTCTGACCTGCTCTTCGGCGCCGGTGTTGACCAGGTTTCCCGGGGCGGCTCTGACCTGCTCTTCGGGGCCGGAGCTGACCTGACTTTCCGGGGTGGCGCTGACCTGGCGTTCGGGGTTGGCTCTGATCTTGCCTTCCGGGGTGGCGATCCTGAGGCGTGGCCCGCGGCCGATCCCGCACTGCGGGCTGCCGTGGCCTCGTTGTTCCCCGGGGGCGTCGATCCTGAGCGGTGGCGGCCCTGGCAGGCGCTGGCCGCCATGCACCTGATCGCCTCTGCCTACTGAGCCGCGTCGTCAGATGGCGGCCTGGAAGGTGCTCGCCCGTACGCCTGCCAGCAGACCGGCCGTGTGCTCATTGGTGAAGCGGCGGGCGGGGTCGTGGTGCAGCAGGCCCTCCAGCAGCGGGCGGAGGATTCCGGCGCGGCGGGGGGTCGGGAAGCTGCCGGTGCGGGCCATGGCGAGAACGGTCGCGGCGTCCTGGCCCGGGTAGGGCGGCTGGCCCTCAAGGGCGCTGTACAGGGTCGCGCCGAAGGACCACATGTCGGCCTCTTTGGTGGCGGCGCCGCCGTACAGGCGCTCGGGAGCCATGAACGCGGGGGTGCCGCGCAGACGGCGGGACGTCGTCGTGCGGATGTCGCCCTCGGCGGTCGCGATGCCGAAGTCCGTGAGCACCACGCGGTCGCCGGTGAGCATCACGTTCGCCGGTTTGATGTCGCGATGCAGAACGCCCGCCTGATGCGCGGTACGCAGGGCGGCGAGCAGGTGCTGCCCGATCGCGGCGACGCTCTGGGCGGGCAGCGTGCCCACCTGGGAGAGCAACTGGTGCAGGGAGAGGCCGTCAAGGTACTCCATGACGATCCAGAGCTTGCCGCTCTTCTCGATCAGGTCATGGACCGTGACGATGTTGGGGTGCGTCAGTCCGGCGGCCATGCGGGCTTCCCGCAGCACTCGCCTGCGCACCACCTCGGCCTCACCGGCCAGCGTCAGCTCCTTGAGGGCAACCTCTCGATGGAGGAGCTGATCGAAGGCCCGCCAGACGACTCCCATACCCCCACGACCGGCCTCCTCGCTGAGGAGGTACCGTCCGCCGATCTCCCGCATGCCATCCCCTCGTTGCTCCGGGGCAATCATGTCATCTCAGCGCAAGCCATAGGGTACCTAACGTGATCTGGTTATGTCGGGAATAGTCAAGGTCCAGCTCAACCCCCCGGAAATTAGATCCACCACCCGACACGCCCCCAACCCCCAAAGCCCCCACAACCCGACACCCCACCCCCAAACCCCCACCCACAAGGCCTCGACACCCTCCACCCCCACCCCCACCCCCACCCACCCACCGCGCGCCACCCTCCCCGCCACGCGCCACCTCCTCCGGCGTGCGCCCCACTCCTCCGGCGTGCGACCCTCTCCACCGCGCGCCGCCCACTCCTCCGGCGTGCGACCCTCTCCACCGCGCGCCGCCCACTCGACCCGCGTGCCACCCTCTCCACCGCGCGCCGCCCACTCGACCCGCGTGCCACCCTCCCCGCCGCGTCGCCACTCCGCCGCGCGTCGCCGCTCGACCGCGTGCCGCCCACTCGACCCGCGTGCCACCCTCTCCACGGCGTGCCACCGTCTCCACCGCCTCGCCCTCTCCACCGCGTGCCACACACTCGACCGGGGCCGTCGTGCCGTCTCGTTGCGCCCACCGGAGCGCCCACCCCTGCTCCCGTGTCACCCGCTTGTCAGGACGCCCACTCCGTCGCCGTGCCTATGGCGAGTTGGCGGGGTTGGCGGGGTGAGGAGGTGGCGGGGTGGGGTGGTGGGTTAGGGGTGGGGGGTTGAGGGGGTGAAGGCGGGGATTGCGCGGGCGATCAGGGCTACGGCGGTCAGGCAGATGGCTACGGAGGCGATGAAGACTGAGAGCAGGCCCCAGGTCTCGCCCATCAGACCGGCCACTCCCGCGCCGATGGGCATGCCGCCCATACCTATCAGTCGGTAGGCGGAGTTGACGCGGCCGAGCAGGCCCTCGGGGATGATCCGCTGGCGGGTCGAGATGACGATCACGTTGGACCAGGTGTTGGTGGCGCCCCACAGGACCGCCACGGGGAACAGTACGGCCGGGTGCGGGGTCAGGATGGGGGCTGCCAGTAGCAGGCTGCTCGCCAGCCAGGAACCCACCAGCGTCCGTCCCTCGCCGCCCCATCGGATCACCTGGTCGCTCACGAACGATCCGCCCACCGCGCCGACGGCGAAGGTGGTCATCATCAGGCCGTACGCGGCGGGTGAGAGTTCCATGCGCGATCCCGGGCCGACGACCCACAGCACGAACACGGCGAAGAAGGCGGCGTTGCCCAGGTTCAGCATCCCGCTGGAGATCGCCAGCAACCTCAGGAACCTGTGCGCCCACAGGTACCGCAGGCCCTCGGCGACGTCACCCATCAGACTCCGCCTGTGCGGCCCTGGCCCACCGCCGGCCCCGGACGGCTCGGGATCCGAGGGAGCGGCGCCCTCCGGATCGGGCCCGGCGTGTCCGGGCGAACCGGCCGGGTCGGGGGTGCTCGAACAGGCCGGGTCGGGGGTGCTGGCCGGGCGGGCTTCGGTGGTGTGGGACGCGTCCGTGTGGGCCTTGGCGTGGGTGACGGTGGTGGCGGGCTGGGAAGAGCTCGTGGTGGTGGCAAGCGTGTTCGTGGGGGTCACCGCGGGGGCGGCGGTGGTGGCGGGGGTGAGGGTGGTTGTGGGGGTGGAGGTCACTGCGGGGGTGGGGCGGTAGGTGCCGCGCATGCCCAGGAGCAGGAGGCCGGCGGCGCCGTACAGGATGCCGGGGGCGCCGAGGATGGCGGGTGGGAGGAGTGTGACCAGGACGCCCGCCAGCGGAGAGCCGATGAAGTCGTTGCCGACCGTCTGGGCGCCCACGATGCGGCCGTTCGCCCAGGCCAGGCGGTCGGATGGGACGGTCATCGGCAGGACGGACTGGGCTGAGGTGTCGGCGAAGACCTCGGCCATTCCGGACAGGAGTACGACGGCCAGCAGGATCCAGAGCGACAACGTGCCGGACCAGGCGAAGGCGGCGACGGCGACCAGCAGGGCGGCGCGGAAGGCGTTGGCGAGGACCATGATGCGGCGCCGGTCCTGGCGGTCGGCCACGGCCCCGGCGGGCAGGGCGAGCAGGAGCCAGGGCAGCGTGGTGGCGACTCCGGCGAGGGCGACCTCCGCGGGGGAGCGGGTCAGGGTGACGGCCAGCAGGGGGGTGCCGACCTTGAGCACGCCGTCGGCGAGGTTCGACAGCGCCGACGACGACCACAGAAACCTGAACGAACGCATCCCGCCCCCGCTAGTGTGTAAGGAAAACTGTGCATGTGTTTCTTTGCAAAGATAGGTTTGCACGCTGATGGCAGGCAAGCGGTTTTCGAAGAGGACGCTCGATGTGAACGCCATGAAGTCGTTCGCCCACCCTCTGCGACTGCGGCTGTATGAACTGCTGGAGGAGCTCGGCCCCTCCACCGCCACCCAGCTGTCCGGCCGCGTCGGCGAGAACACCGGTTCCACCAGCTACCACCTGCGCGAACTGGCCAGGCACGGGATGATCGAGGTGGCCGAGGGGCTGGGGAAGGGCAAGGAGAAGTACTGGCGGGTGACCCCCGGCGGCTTCGGCTACGGCACCCCCGAGGACGCCGCCGACAGCGAGACGCTCGGGGTCATCCGCGTTCTCCTCCAGGATCTGGTACGGCAACGCGGCGCCGAACTGGAGCGCTGGCTCACCGAGGAACCCGGCACCCCGAGGGAGTGGGTGGAGGCCAGCGGCCTGTCCCGCCGTTCGCTGAGGCTGACGACCGAGGAGAGCATCGCCATGCGCGACGCCGTCATGGAGGTGATCGAGCCCTACCGCGTGGTGTCGGACGAGCGCGGACCCGATCATCCGGACACCTCCCGGGTCATCGTGCACTTCGACGTCTTTCCCACGGGGGCCGGGTAGAGTGTGCGCGGACATTCATGCCATAACTGGAGGCCGCGTGGTATCCGACGAGGCTCTCCGTTATCCGCCGGGTTCGCTCGTGATTTTCACCGGGCTGCCGGGCGCCGGAAAGAGCACCCTGCTGACCCGTCTCTACGGCCTGACCGGCGACGAGCACGAGCCCGTCGCCATCGGCCCGGTCCGGGTGATCGACTCGCGCCAGTCGCGTAACCGGTGGGGGCGAAGGCTGTCGTGGGCGCCCAAGCCGGTGCGGACGTTCGTGGTCTACGTGGGGCACGTGTCGCGGATCGGGCGTGAACTGGCCGCCGGGCACTCCGTGGTCGCGCACAACCGGGGCGCCTGGCC
This sequence comes from Nonomuraea endophytica, assembly GCF_014203235.1. GTDB lineage: Bacteria > Actinomycetota > Actinomycetes > Streptosporangiales > Streptosporangiaceae > Nonomuraea > Nonomuraea endophytica. The sequence continues at coordinate 430,598 of NZ_JACHIN010000003.1, forward strand.
GCATGTCCTGCATGGGTTCGCGTGGCTGGCCAGGCGGCGCGGCCGGCCGTTCCATCTGATCCTCTTGGACGTGGACCCGCGCACGGCGCTGGAAGGGCAGCACGCGCGCGGCCGGGTGGTGCCCGCCGCGACGTTCGACCGGCACAGCCGTCGCTGGCGGCGGCTGCTCGCCCAGGTCCAGGGCGGTTCGCCGGCGCCGGCGGCGAGCGCGACCGTGCTGGACCGCGCGGGGGCCGACGCCCTGCGCGCCCTGGTGTTCGAGGACGTTCCGACGGTGGTGGACACCGGCTCGTAGCCGGGTTCAGTCGTGCCGGGGGATGCCGGAGACCTCGTGGTCGGCGTGGAACAGGGCCTCGTGGATCAGCGCGCGCACGTGGGCGTCGCGCGCCCGGTAGAGGACCCGGCGGCCGTCCCTGCGGGTCTCGACCAGGCCCGCCAGGCGCAGCTTCGCCAGGTGCTGCGAGACCGACGGCCTCGGCACGTCCACGGCCTCGGCCAGGGACCCCACGTCGTACTCGCCCGATGACAGCAGCCACATGAGGCGTAGCCGCGTGCCGTCGCTGAGCATGCGGAACGCCTCGACGGCCGCCTTCACCTGCTCGGCGGTCGGTTCGGGTGCGCGCATGACTCCCTATGCTCCCCGTGGGCCCCGCCGCTGGCAAACCCGCGCGCCGCCTGAGGCAGTAGGTTCGCTGTATGTCCGCGCCCTTACCCGAGCTGGTGCCGCCCGACGAGCCGCTGGCCCTGCTGCTGAGCTGCCCGCCCGCGCTGCTCGACACCAGCCTCGACCAGCTCAGGACGCTGGCCGTGGTCCGGCGGACGGGCTCGGCCCTGCAGGCGGCGCGGCTGCTCGGCAGGGAGCAGTCCAGCGTGCAGAAGCAGCTCGACAGCCTCAACCGCACCTACCAGGCGCTCTGCGGCGAGGTCCTGGTCAGCAAGCGCGGCAGGGGCAAGGACTTCGTCTTCACCCCCACCGGCGAGACCCTGGTCGAACGGGCGCAGGAGGTGCTGGCCGAGCTGATGGACGACGTGCACGCCCGCCGCAGGCGCATCGGCACGACGCTGACCGTCGGCACGACCGAGTTCACGCTGTGGATCCTGTCGCGGGCGTGGGAGCGGGTGGCGCCGGAGTTCACCCGGCGCGGCGTGGAGTTCCGGCTCGTGCACGTGCGCACCAAGGACTTCTGGCCGCGCCTGGACGAGGGCCGGGTGGACCTGCTGTGCGGCAGCGTCGTCACCCCGGTCGGCGCGCCCGCCGCCCACGACGCCTACGACGTGCTGGAATGGCGCCGCGGCAGCCCCGTCCTGCTGACCAACCTGCCGCCCGAGGACCTGCCCGGCCCCTCCGCGCCGGTCAGCGCGCTCGCCAAACTGCCGCTGGTCGTGCCGGGGAGCGGGCTGATCGCCGACTTCCTGACGCGCTGGTTCGGGCCGGCGTTCCGTGAGCGCCTCACGATCGCCGCCGAGATCGAGGATGTCCAGTACGGCCTCGCCCTGCTGCGCTCCCGCCTGGCCAGAGGCTGCATGATCGTCACCCGCACGCTGGCCAGACGCGTCGCGGAAGGCGGATCGCTACGCGTCGTCGACCTGGTGCACGACGTCGAGCCCAAGGTCGAGATGGTCTCCGCGGTGTTCACCAGGAAGGGCGAACGCGAACGCTACGCCCCGGACCACCCGCTGAACCTCCTGTGGGAGGCCCTGCGCGAGGAGACCGCCGAGACCGGGCACCCGTCAGTTCGTTAGCGCCGCCAGCCTGCGGCTCGTCTCGTACGCCTGCTGAGCCCCGGTGTCGTCGCCGTGCCGGGCGCGCACGTGCCCGATCTGCTCGGCCGCCTCCACCACGTCGCGCGCCAGGTCGCCAGCCACCTCCAGCACCCAGCCGAACGCCCCCTCCGCCTGCGCCGGGTCCCGATGCAGCACCCACAGCAGGCAGGCGGCGGCCGGGAAGGCGTCGCGGGCCGTGCGGGGGACGGTGCGCCAGGCGGCTTCGGCCGCGTCGAGGTCGCCATGCCGTACGGCCAGCACCCCGAACAGCACCCAAGCCCTGGGCTCCAGCTCGGCCCGTCCCGCCTCGTTCAGCCGGGCGATGCCCACCTCGGCGCCCTGCCTGCCCGACTCGATGGAGAACAGGAACCCGACATACGCCGCGCCCCACGGCGCGTGCAGCGGATGGCCGCTGTCCATGGCCAGCTCGAACTCGCGCAGCGCCGCCTCGGGTTCGCCCTCCGCCAGCAGGTGCGCGCCCCTGGCGACGGAGTCGGCCGGGTCGAGGAGGCTGAGCCGTTCCAGCATGTCGTGGGCCTTGGCCTGGTCCTCGGGCCCGCCCACCCGTACGGCCAGCCGCCAGGCGGTCTCGGCAGCCTGGAGATCGCCCTCCCTGGTCTCCAGGATGCCGAGGTTCACCGCGGCCTTCCCGCTGAACATCGGCTGCCCCAAGGCCACCGCGTCCTGGTACGCGCGCCGTGCGCCGGCGGCGTCGCCGTTCTCCTCCAGCAGGGTGGCGAGGTTGAACAGCCCGCCCGCGGCCGCCATCGGGTCGGAACCGGCGGCGACGCGGCGCAACTCGGCGAGACCCGCGTCGAGGTCGCCCAGCTCGCGCGCGAGCAGCACCCCGATGTTGACCGCCGCCATGGAGGCCGCCCAGCCCTCGCCCCGCTGCGCCTGCCTGAGCACGGCGATCGCCCGGTCGTGCTGCCCCCGGCCGCTGAGGATGGACGACAGGTCGACCGCCGCCATCGGGCCGTAGCGGGGGTGCCCGGTGGCGATCGCGCGCTCCAGCGCCGGCACGGCCCGGTCGGGCTCGCCCGCCAGCGCCAGCGCCGAGCCCAGGTAGGCGAAGCCCTCCGCAGCCAGGTCGGGGATCGGCGACTCCGTGGCCTGCTCGAACGCGTGGCCCGCCGCCCGCAGGTCGCCCTCCGCGACCCACATGCGGCCGCGCGCGAGCGCCGCGAGGCCGACCACCTCCTCGGCCGTGGCGGGGCTGGTGCGCGGTTCGACGTCGTGGCGGGCGAGCACCTCGAAGTTCTCGCGCGCGGTCATCGCGACCCGCTCGGCGCCGTGGTCGGCGGCGTGGCGCCAGGCGGCCTGGGCGGCGCCCATGTCCGCGTCGATGAGCACGTCGCCGATGCGCAGCGCCGCGTGCGGGGCGAGGTCGGGCTCGCCGCCCTCCACGATCAGCGAGAACCAGTCGAGCGCGTCGGCGTCGTCGCCCTCGGCGAACAGCGTCTCCGCGCACTCGGCGAGCATCTCGGCGCTCTGCCGGTCGCCGGACATGGAGGCGGCCATGGTCAGGATCACGATGTTGAGACCGCTGTCCGGCGGCAGCTGGGGGACCCTGCCGATTTTTCGCGTCAATGCCTTGCCTTTCCTGCGCTCCGATCAAGAACAGAGTGCTTTCTACCAAGAGGCATGAAGGAAATGGCTGGATTTAGCGGTAATTATCGGAGGATCATTCGGGGTTATCTGCTGGACATTTCTCCTAGTCAGCGGCGTGACCGCCGCACCCAGAGACGCCCACCCGGGCATGCCACCTGGGGATCGCGGGTGAGCGGGCGAGGGGTTGTCAGGTGGGGCGTTTCAGCAGGGTGGGGGTGAGGCCGGGGGCGGGCATGGCGGGGTCGAGGGGGTGGATGGGGCGGGTCAGGCGGGTGTAGGGGAGCGCGGTCAGGTCCTGGCTCACGCCGCCGGGTGTGAGGGCGAGGATCGAGGCGGCGGCGGCGCGGTGCAGGTCGGGTTCCAGGTAGCCGATCTTGATGGCGGTCAGGTCGTGCTGCCACGGGTCGAGGTTCAGGTCGGTGAGGTCCTTCACGAGGTGGTACGGCTTGCGCCGCGTGGTCAGGACCGCGTAGACGCCTCCGGACCTCACCGCGGCCAGGTCGCCGCCTACCGGGTCGGCGCGGCGTACCGCGTGGACGGTGCCCTTCAGGGGCACGGGTGGGTCGCCGGAAAAGACGCCGCCTATCTGCAAGGTCACCTCGCCGCCGACGCCGGCCGTCATGCAGACGGCCACGGCCGGCGGGTCCACGCAGGATGCCCAGATCGCGGTCTTGCCGCCGTCGGTCAGCGCGGGGGTGGAGAGGAGGTCGGACAGGAAGAAGGACGCGTCGCCGGAGCCGCCGGCCGTGGGGTTGTCGCCGGAGTCGCTGATGAAGAACGGGCGCTGTGGCAAGGACAAGGCTTGTTCGATGGCGGCGCGGGGTGGCAGGGCGGGCATCGCGAAGGCGAAGTCGTCGCGGGAGCGCCACAGGGCTTCGGCGAGTTCGGTGGTGGCGGTGGTGACGGCCTCCGGGGAGGTGCCGGTGGTCAGGACGTTGACGCTGGAGCGCGGGGCGTCGGCCCAGGCGTAGCCGATCCAGATCGAGGCGTCCAGGACGCCGGGGCGTCGCTCGATCTCCGGCAGGCGGGCGTAGATCGCGGCGGCCGGGTCCAGGCGGGTGCTGGTGCGTTCGCCGGGCAGCAGCAGCGGCAGCCGTACCCAGGAACGGACCACGTCCAGGTCCTCGGTCAGCGCGCGGACGAGCAGGCGGCAGGCGCGCTCGCGCGTCTCCTCGACGTCGACGTGCGGGGCGGTGCGGTAGGCGGTGGGCAGGTCGACGAGTTCGGCGAAGCGGCGCGACACCTGGCCGTGCAGGTCCATGGAGGCGGCGATCGGCGCGGCGGGGCCGACGACGTCCCTGATCGCGGCGGCGAGACCGGCCTCGGCGTCGTCGCGGCCCTCGACGTGCATCGCGCCGTGCAGGTCGAGATAGACGCCGTCGAACGGCCCCGCCGTCCACAGCCCGGCGAGCAGTTCGGACTCCAGCCGTTCGTACGCCTCCCGGGTGACCTGGCCGCCCGGCAGCGCCCGCGCCACCAGGATCGGGACGAACTCCACCCGGCCCCCCGACTCAGGCCACCGCCCAGAGTCCTGACAAAGAAACGGATAACGCGAAAAATCGTGCCAAAGGATGAAGTCGTCATAGCCCGTGCGGTGCGCGCTGAACGTGCTCGACTCCGTCCCGATGCCGCAGATCGCCACGCGCCTAGTCACGGGTGTGGTCACGGTAGACCTCCAGTTCCCCGTCCAGACGGACCTCCAGCACCGTGCACAGCGGATCGAGGTCGGAGTCGGCCAGGTAGACGTACTCCCATCCGGGCACCTCGTGCAGCCCGCCGAACCGCTCGTGCCGCAGCTCCGCGCCGCCGCCCAGCACGCGCACCGAGCTGACCTTGTTACGCACCCCGCGCAGCACCACGAACTCGTTGGGCCGGTCGAACACGAACAGATACAGCGTCCGCCGGTCGGCCGAGACCGTGCTGGCCCCGTTGAAGTGGCCGGGCGGCAGCCCGCGTCCCGTCGGGTAGATCGCCTCGGCACGCGGCCGGATCCAGGCGCCCAGCTCCCGCAGCCGCGAGGACTGCTCGGGGGTGATCGTCCCGTCCGCGCGCGGTCCCACGTCGAGCAGCAGGTTGCCGCCGCCGCCGATGGTCTCGGCGAAGATCCGGACGAGCTGCCGCACCGACTTGTGGTTGGTGTCGTGCCCCTGGTGGCCCCACGAGTCGTTGATCGTCAGGCACAGCTCCCAGGGCCCGGCCGGCGGCTCGATCGGCACGCCCTGCTCGGGCGTGGCGTAGTCGCCCTCACCCTGCATCCGCCCGTTGATCACGACCTTCGGCTGCCGGCCGAGCAGCTCCTCGCGCAGCTCGGTCATCCGCCAGGTCGCCGCGTCGCGCTCCCAGTCACCGTCGAACCACAGCAGGTCGGGCGCGTAGCGCTCCTGGAGCTCCCGCAGCTGCCCCCGGTGGAAGGCCAGGAACCGCTCCCACGCGGCCGGATCCTCCTTCCCCGGCTCCGGGTGGGAGAAGCGGTTGTCGCCGGTGCCCACGCTGGCGTAGTCGGGGTGCGACCAGTCCAGGTGCGAGAAGTACAGCCCGGCGTGCAGCCCGCGCTCGCGCATCGCGCTCACGTACTCGCCGACGAAGTCGCGTTCGGTACGCAGCCCCGACAACGCCGTCGGCCAGAGCGCGAAACCGTCGTGGTGCTTGGCGGTCAGCACCGCGTAACGGGCACCGGCTTCGTCGAACAGATCCGACCACTGCGCCGCGTCGAAGCGGTCGGCGGTGAACCCGTCCACCTGCTTCATGTAGTCGTCGTAACCGACGCGTCCGTCGAAGAAAGACCACGACTCCGCCACGCCGTCGACGGCATAGATGCCCCAGTGGACGAAGATCCCCAGCTTGGCCTGGGGGAACCACGACTGTATCGCCATGACCGGAAATATCGCCTTTCATCGGATGTCTGGGGAACTACTATAGAAGCACCCCTCACCCCGATTTCCGGAGCCTGGTTCCGTTCGGGCACTCTTGCGGGGGAAGAGGTGAGGAAGAGATGCGAAAGATCGCAGTTTTCGGGGCCGGCTACATCGGCCTGGTGACCGCCGCGTGCCTGGCCGAGCTCGGGCACACCGTCGCGGTCCGCGACATCCAGGACGAGCGCATCCGCCTCCTGAAAGCCGGGCGGGTGCCCATCCACGAGCCCGGCCTGGGCGAGCTGATCACGGGCAACGCCGAACGCCTCACCTTCACGCTGAGCGCCGAGGAAGCCCTCGCCGGCACCGAGATCGTGTACGTCTGCGTGGACACCCCGCCGACCGCGGCCGGCGACGCCGACCTGTCGCGCGTCTGGTCGGTGATCGGGTCGCTGAAGGGCGCCGAGCACCTGAAGGCCGTCGTGGTGAAGAGCACGGTCCCGGTCGGCACCGGCGCGAGGGTACGGGCGGTGCTCGACGAGAGCGACCTGGCCCACGTCGGCTACGCCTCCAACCCCGAGTTCACCGCGGAAGGCCAGGCGGTGGCCGACTTCATGCGCCCGGACCGGGTCGTCGTCGGCGCGTCCGACGAGGGCGTGATCCGGCTCGTCACCGAACTGCACGAAGGCGTGGACGGGCCGGTCGAGGTGATGGACGTGGCCTCGGCCGAGATGGTCAAGCTGGCCAGCAACGCCATGCTCATGACCAGGATCAGCTTCATGAACGAGATCGCGGTGCTGTGCGAGCTGACCGGCGCGGACGTGGAGCAGGTCTCCAGGGCGGTCGGGCTGGACCACCGGATCGGCCCGCACTTCCTGCGCGCCGGCATCGGCTGGGGCGGCAGCTGCTTCCCCAAGGACTCCGAGGCGCTGAAGCAGCTCGCCAGCAACACCGGACACCACACTCAGCTGCTGAACGCCGCCATCGAGGTGAACAACCTGCAGAAGCGGCGGGCCATCCAGAAGCTGAAGGACGCGCTCGGCGGGCTCGGCGGCGCCAAGATCGCGGTGCTCGGCATGACGTTCAAGCCGGGCACCGACGACATGCGCGAGGCGCCGAGCACCGTGCTGGCCGCGCGGCTGCTGGCCGAGGGCGCCAAGGTGACGTGCTGGGACCCGCTGGCCCCGGACGGGCAGCCCGAGCCCTGGGCGTCAGCCGTGCGGCATGGCAGCCCGCAGGAGGCGCTGGCCGGTGCGGACGCCGCGATCCTCGCCACCGCCTGGCCCGAGCTGCGCGACGTGCCGTGGGCCGACGTCCGCGACACCATGCGCAGGCCGGTGCTGTTCGACGGCCGCAACCACCTCGACCCGGCCACCATGCGCGCACTCGGCTTCACCTATATGAGCGTCGGACGCCCCTAAGCCCTGAGGCGCCGCACCGCCCCGAACACCAGCGCCGCCGCACCCAGCGCCGCGAGCGCGCCGAGAACCTGCTGCTGGCGGCGGACCCGGCGGCGCACCCGCGCGTACGGGACGGTGGAGAAGGAGATCAGCTCGTAGCGCGAGACGTAGCGGCCGGGCAGCGCCTCCTGCAGGGCGTGCTCGGCCCGCCTGGCCAGCCGGTAGACGGGCGAGGCGACCTTGTCGCGCATCTCGACGAAGTTCGCCAGCGCCATCTCGGCGATCGCCTCGGTGTCGGCCCGCCGCCGCCGCTCGAACGTCGGCAGCGCGCGGGCCCAGTCGTCGCCGGTCTCGTCCAGGCAGCGGTCGAGCACCACGACGTCCTCGAACGCGCAGTTCGCGCCCTGCCCGTAGAAGGGCACGATCGCGTGCGCCGCGTCGCCGATGAGCCCCACACGCCCGCCCGCCTGCCACGGTACGGCCCGCACCGTGCCCAGCCGCCCGACGGGGTTGGCCGCGAAGTCGTCCACCAGATCGGGGATGAGCGGGACCGCGTCCGGATACACCTCGCCGAAGTGCCGGGCGACCGCCTCCGGTGAGCCGAGCGCGTCGAAGTCCTCGTCCGGCCAGAACAGCGTGCACGTGAACGAGTGGTCCGGGTTCGGCAGCGCGATCATCATGGAGGTGCCGCGCGGCCAGATGTGCAGCGCGCCCGGGTCCATCGCGAACTCGCCGTCGCGCGCCGGGATCGTCAGCTCCTTGTAGCCGTGGCCGAGGAAGTCGGTGCGCTCGCGCAGCCCCGCGTGCTCGGCCAGCCGCGCCCGTACGGCGGAGCCCGCCCCGTCGGCGCCCAGCACCACGGCCGCCTTCTCCTCCTGCCCGCCCTCGAAGCGCATGGTCCCGGTGACCGGGTCCAGCCCGGTGAGCCGGTGCTCGAAGCGGACTTCGGCGTGCTGTTCGGCGGCGTTCAGGAGGGCGGCGTTGAGCCGCGCCCGGCTGATCGAGTTGATCGAGCGGAGCCCGTCGGAGCTGTAGAGCTGCAGGTCCAGCTCGCCCCGCACCGGGTGGATCAGCCGGCCGCGCATGGGCAGCGCCTCGGCCATGACCTGCTCCTCCAGGCCGATGCCGCGCAGCGCCGACAGCCCGCGCTCCGACAGCGCGAGGTTGATCGAGCGGCCGCGCTCGGCGCCCTCGGCGCGCGGGTCGGGCCGCCGCTCGTAGAGCGTGACCTGATGCCCGCGCCTGGCCAGGTAGCAGGCGAGCAGGCACCCGGCCAGCCCGGCGCCGACGATCGCGACCTCTTGGGAACCTGCCACGGGAAAACTCCTCACATGAAGGTGCGGGCGGTCCACAGCTCGGGGAAGACGGTCCGCGCCATGCTGCGCTCCAGCCAGACGAGGCCGGCCGAGCCGCCGCTGCCGGCCTTGGCGCCCATGGCCCGCTTCACCGACTGCAGGTGGTGGTAGCGCCAGTCGCCGAAGCGCTGGGCGACCTCGGTGAGCGCCTCGCCGAGCAGGCGCAGGTGGTTGTCGGGGCCGGTGTCGGCGTAGATGGTCACCCAGGCCTGGACGACCTGCTCGGGCTCGTCGGCGAGGCCGCGGCGGCGCAGCAGTTCCAGCGTCTCGTCCCACAGCGAGGGCGCCTCGAAGCTCTCGCGCAGCTCGGCGTGGACCTTGGGCTGGCCGCGGAAGGGGCGCATGAGCTGCTCGGACTTGAGGCCGAGGGTGAACTCCAGGTGCCGGTACATGGCCGACTGGAAGCCGGAGCCCTCGCCGAGCAGGTCGCGGAAGCGGTTGAACTCGGCCGGCGTCATCCAGCGCAGCCCCTGCCAGGAGGCGTTGAGCGCCTCCAGGTGCAGCGCGGACCTGCGCAGCGGGGCCAGCGACGCCCAGACGTCGTCTCCGGCCAGGAGGTCCTGGGCGTGGCGCAGCTCGTAGCGGATCAGCCCGAAGTAGAGCTCCATGACCTGGCTGACCATGAGGAAGGACATCTCGCCCGGGTCATCGCTGAGCGGGGTCTGCAGGGCGTGCAGCGTACTCGCGCGGACATAGCGGTCGTAGGGCGCCTGCCGCTCGAACTCGAGCGTGGGCGCGCCGCCGTTGGCCTGGGCCCGCTCCTGCCGTTGGAGTGCGGTGATCGGGGTGACATCCATGTGGCTCATGATGCCCGCGCGGGCCCCGCGCGTGGAATGACGATCCAACGGCCTTTAGGGTGTTTCACCAGGCGGATGGCGCCTAATTTTGCCTTCTGGGTTTCGGTGGTGAAAGTGGACGAGATGGATTGGCTGCTGTTGCGTGAGCTGCAGGCCGACGCGCGGCTGTCCTTCAGCGAGCTGTCGCGGCGGGTGCACCTGTCGCCGCCCGCGGTGGCCGAGCGGGTGCGGAAGCTGGAGGAGGCCGGGGTGATCGCCGGCTACCGGGCGCACGTGGACCCCCGGGCGGCGGGGCGCGGCGTGGTGGCGCTGGTCACGATGTCCTGCTACGGGCCGGGGTGCGTGCTGCGGCACCCGGACGTGCTGGACTCCTCCGACATCTTCGAGGTGCACCGGGTCACCGGCGGGGCCTGCTGCGTGCTCCGGGTCGCGGTCGCGACGATGACCGACTTCGAGGGGCTGATCGACCGGCTTGCCGGGTACGGCACGCCGAGCAGCTCGATGGTCCTGTCGACCCCGGTCCCCTGGCGAGCCACCCTGCCCCCGAGCTAGCGGGGACGAGTGCGGTAGGTTAGCCTAACCTAAATCCCCCGTGTGATCAGTGGAGTTTGTCGTGGTTGAACCCTTTCGCTTGTTCGATGTGCAGGTGCGGGGGCTGGAGTTGCTCAGCCCGTCGTTCCTGCGCGTGACCTTCACCGGGGAGGACCTCGACCTCTTCGCCGACAACGGGTACGACCAGCGGATCAAACTCATCTTCCCCCTGCCCGGCCACGGCCTGACGCAGTTCCCGACCGGCCCCGACTGGTTCCAGCGCTGGCGGGCCCTGCCCCAGGACCGCTGCAACCCGATGCGCACCTATACGGTCCGCAACGTGCGCCCCGACGTGCGCGAGGTGGACGTGGACGTGGTGCTGCACGGCGACGGCGGCCCCGCCGCGCGCTGGGCCGGCGCCGTCCGGCCCGGCGACGAGATCGCGCTGTTCGGCCCCGACGTCCGCTACGGCGAGCCGCACGGCGGCCTGGAGTTCCGCCCGCCGGAGGGCACCGGCGCCATCCTGATGGCCGGCGACGAGACCGCCGCCCCGGCGATCTGCGCCACCCTGGAGCGACTGCCCGCCGGCACCCGCGGCGAGGCGCTCATCGAGGTGCCGCACACCACCGACTTCCTGCCGGTCGACGCCCCGGGCGAGGTCACCGTCACGTGGCTGGCCCGCGAGGGCGGCGAACACGGCGACAAGCTCATCCCGGCCGTCGAGGCGGCCGCCGGACGCCTGCTTCCCGACCACAAGCCCGCCGACTCCTTCGAGGACATCGACTTTAGCGAAATAGACGTCGACGTCGACGAGCTCTGGGAGGTGCCGGAAGAGCAGGCGGAGGGCCCCCTGTACGCCTGGCTGGCCGGAGAAGCGGCGATGATCAGAGCCCTGCGGCGCCACCTGGTGGCCGAGCGTGGCATGGACAAGCGCGCGGTGGCCTTCATGGGCTACTGGCGCATGGGCAGGGCGGAGAACAACGCGTGAAGCGCATCATCCTGGCGGTCGCCGTCCTCCTGGGCACGGTCGCCTGCGCCCCGGACAACCTGGCCGCCGCCCCGGCCACGAGCGCGCCGGCGGCGAAGGGGTTCACCCCGGTCACCATCGAGCACAAGTACGGCAGCACCACCGTCAAGGCCCCGCCCCAGCGGGTGGTCACCGTCGGCCTCGTCGAGCAGGACGCCCTGCTCGCCCTGGGCGTGGTCCCGGTGGGCACCACCGAGTGGTTCGGCGAGCACCCCGGCGCCGTCGGCCCCTGGGCCAAGGACAAGCTGGGCGGCGCGGCCGTACCCCAGGTGCTGAAGGACACCGGCACCGGACCGCAGGCCGAGAAGATCGCGGCGCTGCGCCCCGACCTGATCATCGGCCTGTACTCCGGGCTGACCAAGGAGCAGTACGCGACGCTGTCGCAGATCGCCCCCACCGTCGCCCAGCCGAAGCAGTACATCGACTACGGCATCCCGTGGCAGGAGCTCACCAGGACGATCGGCTCGATCGTCGGCAAGCCCGCCGAGGCCGACACGATGGTCAAGGGCGTCGAGGCGCGCTTCGAGCAGATCAAGAAGGACAACCCGCCCTTCGCCGGCGCGGGCGCGCTGATGGTCAGCATGTACGAGGGGTACTTCGTCTTCGGCAGCCAGGACCCGCGCAGCCGCCTGCTGGCCTCGCTCGGCTTCCAGCTCCCGCCCGACCTGGACAAGGTGATCGGCGACAAGTTCGGCGCCAACATCAGCCGCGAGCGGCTCGACCTGCTCGACCGGGACGTGCTGATCTGGAGCGTCACCAACGCCGACAAGGACGTGGCCACGCTGCGCGGCGACGGCGTCTACAAGAACCTCAAGGTGGCCAAGGAGGCCCGCGAGGTGTTCGTCGTGGACGGCACCGACTTCGCCGACTCCGCCTCCTTCATCACGGTGCTCAGCCTGCCGTACCTGCTGGACCGGCTGGTTCCCATGCTGTCGGCGGCGGTCGACGGCAAGCCGGAGACCAAGCCAGAACCCTCCTCGTGAGATCGGCCGCGCTGAAGCCCGGCGCGCGCGAACGCGCGGGGCTTCAGCCCGCGGCGCGCCTGGGCCGCGGGGCCATCCTGCTCGGGGTGCCGATCGCCGGGCTCGTGGTGCTGTGCGCGCTGTCGCTGTCGGTCGGCGCGCGGGCGATCCCGCTCGACCAGGTCGTGCAGGCGCTGAGCGGCGGCGAGGTCACCAAGGCCGTCCACGACGTGATCTGGTCGGTACGCGTGCCGCGCACGCTGCTCGGCCTGATGGCGGGGGCGGCGCTCGGCCTGTCCGGCGCGCTCATGCAGGCGCTGACCCGCAACCCGCTCGCCGACCCCGGCATCCTCGGCGTCAGCGCGGGAGCCGCGTTCGCGGTCGTCGTGGCCATCGCCGCGTTCGGCATCGGCTCGCTCTACGGCTACGTCTGGTTCGCCTTCGCCGGCGCGCTCGTCGTCAGCGTCGCCGTCTACGTGCTGGGCGGCCTCGGCCGCGACGGCCTCACCCCGGTGAAGCTGGCACTGGCCGGAGTCGCCGTCACCGTCATGCTCAGCTCGCTGACCAGCGCCATCGTGCTGGCCGACCCCGAGTCGCTGAACCGCTACCGGTTCTGGTCGGCCGGTTCGCTGGCCGGGCAGGGCTCGCAGCTCATGCCGCAGCTGGCGCCGTTCGTCGCGGTGGGCATCGTGCTGGCGCTGGCCTCGGCGCCCGCGCTCAACAGCCTCGCGCTCGGCGACGACGTCGCCGTGGCGCTGGGCCGCCGGGTGGGCCTGGTCAGGCTCCAGGGCGCCGCCGCCGTGACGCTGCTGACGGGCGCCGCGGTCGCGGCGATCGGCCCCGTGGTCTTCGTCGGCCTGGTCATCCCGCACCTGGCCAGGCTGGTCGCCCGCTGGGCCGGTGGGGAGACCGACCACCGGCTGCTGCTGCCGCTGTCGGCGGCGCTCGGCCCCTGCCTGCTGCTGGCCGCCGACGTCGCCGGGCGGATGATCGTCCCGCCGATCGAGGTGCAGGCGGGCATCATCGTCGCGTTCATCGGCGGCCCGATCTTCGTGATCCTGGCCCGCCGCGCCCGTCTCGCGGAGCTCTGATGGCCAACCTCACCGTCCGCCTGCCCGCCCCGCCCGTCTCCTGGCAGGTGCGGATCCGGCTCGTCGCCGTCTGTCTCGGCCTGGCCGTGCTCGCGTTCCTGGCGTTCTGCCTCGGGGTCGGGCTCGGCGACATCCCGCTCGGGCTCGGCGAGGTCGTCGGCGCGCTGTTCGGGCAGGGCGAGCAGGGCCAGCTGTTCGTGGTCTGGCAGCTGCGCCTGCCCAGGGCGCTGGTCGGGCTGATGGCCGGGGCGGCGTTCGGGCTGTCCGGCGCGCTGCTGCAGACCATGACCCGCAACCCGCTGGCCAGCCCCGACATGATCGGCGTCACCCAGGGCGCGGGCGTCGCCGTCGTGGCCGGGATGGTGTTCGGCCTGGACTCCGGTCCCGGCATCCAGGTGCTCGCCTTCGCCGGCGCCGTGGCCGCCGCGCTGCTCACCTACGCGCTCGCGTGGCGGCGCGGCGTCACCGGCTACCGGGTCGTGCTGATCGGCGTCGGGCTGTCGTGGGTGTTCACCAGCGCCACCGAGTACCTGATGGTGATCACCGAGGTCTTCCAGGCGCAGGCCGCGCTCGGCTGGCTGTTCGGCAACCTCAACGGCCGCACCTGGGACCAGGTGACGCCGCTCGCCCTGGCCCTCGCCGTGCTCGCGCCGCTCGCCCTGCTGCTCGGCCGCTCGTCGCGGGCGCTGCAACTGGGCGAGGACGTCGCCGTCGTGCTGGGCACGCCGGTGCAGCGGGCCCGGCTCGCGCTGCTGGCGACGGGCGTGGGGCTGGTCGCCTTCGGCACCGCCGCCGCCGGTCCCATCGCGTTCGTCGCGCTCGCCGCCCCGCAGATCGCCCGCCGCGTCGCCGGTACGGCCTGGCCGCCCCCGCTGGCCTCCGCGCTCACCGGTGCATTCCTGGTGCTCGCGGCGGACCTGGTGGCCAGGCGCGTCATCCCGGACCTGGAACTGCCGGTGGGCGTGGTCACCGGCGTCCTGGGCGCCCCGCTGCTCCTGTGGCTCCTGGCCAGAGCCCGCCGCGCCTGAGGTAGGAGCCCGCTGAGCCGTAGAGCCCGCCACGCCAAAGGGCCCGCCGCGTCTGAGCGGGCCCTCACCGCTAGTCGGCGACCAGGCGGCTGCCGCCGCCGCGCCGCCAGCCGCGGTGGTCGAACTCCCGCTGGCGGCGCACCACGTACGTGCCGGGGGTGAAGCCGGTCGCCCCGTGCTCGGGATGCAGGAGGTAGACCGGCCGGGTACAGCGGAAGACACCCAAAGCCAGGTCCAGGGTGTCGCGGACGTCCCAGGTCCACGCGCAGGCCCCGTCGTCGGCCACGAGCGTGTGCGGATTGCCGCCCGCGGCCCCGCGCAGGACCTCCAGGCCACTGCCGAAGACCTTCGCCCACCGGGCCCCCGGCCGGAACGTGATGGCCACGGCCACCATCGGCATCGGGACGATCAGCAGGTCGCCCTGGGCCTGGAGGCCGTCGATGACCGGGATGGCGACCTGCCGCTCCAGATGGTCCAGGACGGTCAGGCCGGTACGCCGGGACAGGGTGTCGAGGTTCACGGTTTCTCCTTTCATGTGCGCCGGGCCAGCTGGGTGTAGTGGTGGGCGGACAGGCCGTAGGTCCAGGCGGCCGCCGCCACGGGCTCGTCGATGAAGTGCGGGACGCCGAGGCCGTAGCGCCGCCGCCGCCCGTCGCGTTCCTCCGAGCCGTTGACGGCCAGCAGTACTCTCGGACGGCGGCCGAGCGCGGTCGGCGGCAGGTCGTACAGCTCCAGGTCGAAGCCCGGGTTGCCGGGGTCGGGGGCCGAGGCGACCAGGCGCAGCCCGGCCTCCTCGATGTAGCGGCCCCAGCCGAGGCGTTCGATGGCCAGGCGCCTGACCTCCACGTTCGGCTCGGCGGCGATCTTGCCGGGTGTGGGTCCCGTGATGACCCACTCGGGGACGACGAAGCCGTTGAGCGCGTGCACGGACCAGCCGTCCGGGAAGGTGACGGCCGGGCCGTCGTCGTTGTGGAGGCGGCCGTCGCGCAGGCGGATCGACAGCGGGCGCTCGGCGATCACGCAACGATCTTCCAGGGGCCACCACCAGCCGCAGGATCGGGCCAGCTCGGCCCACGGTTCGAGCTGGGCGGCCAGGGCGCCGTAGCGGCTGCCGCCCGCGCGCCGCCAGGCGTCGTAGTGGGCGATCCAGTAGGCGTCGTGCTGGCCGTACCAGGTGAGGCGGTCGGCGAGGGGGAGCGCGAGGCGGATGGGGGTGCACACGCCGTCGCGGACGGTCTCGCGCAGGGGATCGCGTACGGCGGCGTCGAGCGGGTCGGGGCCGCGTGACGACCAGCCGGGGTTCCAGACGTGGCCGACGCGCTCGTCGAGGGCGTGGCGCAGGGTGGAGACGAGGGTCGCGAGGCGTTGCGCGACGGACAGTTCGGCGGCCGAGTCGAGCCTGCCGAAGGCCTGGACGGGGATGCCGCGTGGCACGTGGTCCAGCGCGGCGGCGGGGGAGGCGGTCCATACGAACGCGGGCGCGGGACGGCCGAGCCGCTCGTACAGGGAGGTGATGGCCGCCTGCGCGGTGGGCCGGTCGGCGGGCAGCGTGGACAACGCCCGGACCAGCCATTCATCGTGGATGTCGGCGGCCACCGGCCGCCTCTGCTCACTCACGGAGCGAGGGCGCGCACGCCCTTTCTGTCGACGATCATGTGAGCCAGGATGGCAGGCCGGGCGCGGCCTTCGCAAGTGCCGGTCAGTGCGGGATCACCATCGGCGTGGCCCTGCGCGGGCCGACGGGGACGATCCCCAGCGCGATCGCGGTCTCGGCCGAACCCTGTCCGAGCGTGACCACGCGCTTGGGCTGCTGCGTGATCTTCGCCTGGCCGAGCGCGCTGTCGATGGTGACGGGGAACGCGCCCGCCGCCTGCCCCGCGGCCGGCTGCTCGGCGGCGGGCTTGTCGGCCGAGCGAACCTTGATCCAGGACTGAAGGTGATTTTCCTGACACTTCGGTACGTTGGGATATATGCCTGCTGCCCGTCCCGACGACGTCGCCGCCGCCCCGCCCGTACCCGCCGTCGCCGCCGGGACGCCCGCGCGGCTGGCCTGGCTCGATGCCCTGCGCGGCCTCGGCGCGCTCGCCGTCGTGGGCGAGCACCTGCTGACCTGGGCGATGCCGTGGCTGCGCCCCACGTCCTTCAACCTCGGCATGTACGGCGTGCTCGTCTTCTTCCTGGTCAGCGGCTACATCATCCCGGTGTCCCTGGAACGCAGGGGCGACGTGCGCGCGTTCTGGATCAGCCGTTTCTTCCGCCTGTACCCGCTTTACCTTCTGGTGATCGCGGTGGTGCTGGCGCTGTCGTTCTGGCTGCCGGTGCGCCGGGAGGTGCCACGCGACGCCTCGGCGCTGGCCTCGCACGCCACCATGCTCCTCGACGTGGTGGGCGCCGGAGGCGTGGTCAACACCATGTGGACCCTGTCCTACGAGATGGTCTTCTACCTGCTGGTCGCCGCGCTGTTCGTGGCGGGCGTGCGGGTCGGCCGCGGCGCGCTGTCGGTCGCCTTCGCCGCCGCCGCGATGGCCGCCGGTCTCGTGCTGAGCAACGCGCCGCTGACGGGCGCGTGGCTGTCCTGGGTGTCACTGGCCGTCTTCGGGCTGGGCCTGACCTGCGTCATCACCGGATATTTCCGTACGGCCGCCGCCGTCGCCCTCGGCGTCATGGCCCTCACCCTGCTGCTGACCGCCAGCCCCACGCCGTGGTTCGGGGCGGCGATCCTGTCGGTGATGTTCGCCGGGACCGCCATCCACCGGTGGGAGCGCGGGACCGGGCGGTTGTGGCCGGTGGCCGTGGCCGCGATCCTCGTGGCGCTGACCCCGGTGTGGGCGCTGGACGCGGGGTGGTGGTGGGTGCGGCCGCCGGTGTGGATCACCACGATGGTGCTGGCCGCGGCCACGTTCGCGGGCGGCATGCTCCTGCGCACCCGCCGGGTGCCCGCGCTGCTGGTGTGGCTCGGGGTGATCAGCTACTCGCTCTACCTTCTGCACCTGCCGATCCTGACCGGGGTGATCGCGATCACCGGCGACCTGCGCTGGGCGCCCGCCCCCTTGCAGATCGGGATCAGCCTGCTGTGCCTGCTGCTGATGCTGCCCGCGAGCTGGCTGACCTACCGCTACCTCGAACGCCCCATGCAGTCCTACGCCCGCCGCCTCACCACCCCACATCAGGAAAAGACGGCGGCCAGCTCCGGGACGCGCGCCCGGTAGGCGTCGAGCAGCCGCCGGGCGACGTCCACCGAGTCGACCAGCGGATGCAGCGCCAGCGCCTCGACCGCCAACGCCGAAGAGCCGGTGAGTGCCGCCTCGATCGTCGCCTGTTCCACCGCTTTGACCTGCTGCATCAGGCCCAGGAACCGGCCGGGCAGCGGCCGCGTGGCCAGCGGCTGCACGCCCGCGCCGCTCACCGCGCACGGGATCTCGACCACGGCCTCCGCCGGCAGCCCGGGTACGGCGCTGCCGTTGCGCACATTGAGGATCATCGTGGACGGCTCGCCCCGCGCGATGGCCGCCATGAGCGCCAGCGCGATCCCCTCGTACCCGCCCGCCTGAAGGTCGGCGTCCGCACGCGCGCCGGCCCCGGTCAGGTCGCGGGTGTCGGCCATGTAGCTGGCGTCGCGCTCCCGGCGGGTCTGGGTCCATTCGGTCAGCGCGTCACCGGGGCGCTCGGCCACGGCGGTGTAGAAGCGGTCCTGCTGCAGGACCAGCGACTCGCCACGGGTGTGCTCGGCGGCCCGGGCCGCGGCCACCGACTCGCGGTTGAAGTAGTAGTAGTACAGGTATTCGTTGGGCAGCGCGCCGAGCGTGCGCACCCAGTCGCCGCCGAAGATCCGCGCCTCCTCCACCTGCCGCAGCGCCGCGTCGTCGGCGAGCAGGGCGGGCAGCACGTCGCGGCCCTCGTGGACCAGCCCGCGCAGCCAGCCGAGGTGGTTGAGCCCCACGTAGTCGGGGGAGACGCGGGCGGAGTCCAGGCCGAGCGCCGCCGCGGTCCGCCTGATCAGCCCGATCGGCGAGTCGCAGATGCCGACGACCCGGTCGCCGAGCACGCCGCGCATGGCCTCGGTGATCATCCCGGCCGGGTTGGTGAAGTTGATGACCCAGGCGCGTGGCGCCACCGCCGCCACCCGCTCGGCCACGTGCACGGCCACCGGGATCGTGCGCAGCCCGAACGAGACGCCGCCCGGCCCGGTGGTCTCCTGCCCGAGCAGGCCGAACTCGAGCGCCACCCGCTCGTCGGCCGTGCGCCCCGCCAGCCCGCCCACGCGGATGGCCGAGAAGACGAAGTCGGCGCCGGCCAGCGCGGAGTCCAGGTCGGTGGTGGTGCGCACCCTCGGCGGGCGCTCGTGCCCGGCCGCCAATTGGCCGAGCACGCTCTCGATGGCCGCCAGCCGCCGCTCGGAGACGTCGTGGAGCACCACCTCCTCCACGCGCGGCTTCGCCTGGTCACGCAGGAGCGCGCCGTACACGAGAGGGACCCTGAAGCCCCCGCCGCCGAGAACGGCCAGTTTCATGCGAGTACCACCTCCGCGCCGGCCGCCGCGCAGGCGCGCAGCGTGCTGTCGTCGGCGCCGTCGTTGGTGACGACGACGTCGAGATCCTCTGGCCCGCACACCCGCAACGCGCCGGTGCCGGGAAACTTGTGCCGGTCGGCCAGCAGCACCACCTGCCCGGCCGCCGCGATCATGGCGCGCTTCAGCGGGACCTCGGCGAGCGTCGTGTCGACGATCTGCCCGTCGCGGCGCACCCCGCTCGCGCTGAGGAAGACCCGGTCGGCGACCACCTGCCGCAGCGCCTCCTCCGTGAGCACCCCCACCAGCGAGTGGTACGGCCGGCGCACCATCCCCCCGAGCACCAGCAGCTCCACCTCGGGATCGGCGCGCAGCACGTCGAGCACGGCCAGGCTGGAGGTGACCACGGTGACCCGGCGCCCGCGCAGCTGCCTGGCCAGGCGCATCGTGGTGGTGCCGATGTCGAGCAGGACCACGTCGCCGTCGCGCACGAGCCGCCCGGCGCACACCGCGACCGCCTCCTTGTCGCCCTCGTGGATCGCGGCGACCTGCGCGAACGGCATGTCGGTGTCGGCGTCGACACTGGGCAGCGCGCCCCCGCGCACCCGCTTGAGCGTGCCGTCGCGGTCGAGGACCTCCAGGTCGCGCCGGATGGTGGACGGACTCACACCGAGCTGCCTGGCCAGGTCGTGCACGCTTGTGGCGCCGGACAACCGGACGCGGCGCATGATCTCCTCATGCCGGAGGCGCTGAAGCACGTACGGATCGTATCAGTCATTTTCGCGCATCAGTGAGCACGATTTATCAATGGCCCTTGCTATGAGCGAGCAAACGTGCAAGATTGCGCACATCTTCGATCTGTCGAGGAGGACCGGCTATCGTGTACGACCCTCTCGCCCAGCGGCGAAGCTCCGAGGGCCCCCAGTTCGACGTCTTCCTGGCAGGCATGGTCTTCCTGGACATCGTCTTCACCGGCCTGCCCGCCATGCCCACCGCCGGCAGCGAGGTGTGGGCCGAGGGGATGGGCTCCTGTCCCGGCGGCATCGCCAACCTCGCCATCGCCACCAGCCGCCTGGGGCTGCGCACCTCGCTGGCCGCCGCGTTCGGCGACGACGACTACGGCGACTTCTGCTGGCGGACCCTGGAGGAGCAGGAGAGCGTGGACCTGTCGAGGTCGCGCCGCTTCGAGCACTGGCACTCACCCGTCACCGTCTCCATGGCCGTCGACCGCGACCGCAGCATGGTCACCCACGGCCATCCCTCGCCCATGTCGGCCTCCGAGATGATCGGCAAGCCGCCGCGCACCCGCGCCGTCATCGTCACGCTCTCCCCCGACGAGCCGCTCGGCGGCCCCGAGGGCGACTGCAACTGGGCCGACCTGGCCTACCGCGACGGCGCCCTGGTCTTCGCCGACGTCGGCTGGGACCCGTCGGGCGCCTGGTCGCAGGCGCTGCTCGACCAGCTCGCCGTCTGCCACGCCTTCATGCCCAACGCCGTCGAGGCCATGGCCTACACCGGCATGGACACCCCGCGCGACGCGCTCTACGCCATCGCCGACCGGGTGCCCGTCGCCGTGGTCACCGACGGCGCCAACGGCGCGATGGCCATCGACTCCACCACCGGCGAGGAGGCGTTCGTGCCCTCGCCGAGGGTGAACGCGCTCGACCCCACCGGCGCGGGCGACGTCTTCGGCGCCGCGTTCGTGCTCGGCACGCTGTGCGAGTGGCCGCTGACCGACCGGCTGTCGTTCGCCGGGCTCTGCGCGGCGCTGGCCGTCCAGCAGTTCGGCGGGTCGCTGGCCGCGCCGGGCTGGGGCGACATCGCCGACTGGTGGCACGAGGTGCGGGCCTCGGCCGGGCACACCGGCGCCTACGGCGAGTCGCTGGCGCGGCGCTACGCCTTCCTCGACACCCTGGTCCCCGCGGTACCGGTCGGCGCTGTCCGCAGGGCGGCCGCGACCATCGCCCGCTACGCCGATTTGGGGATGGCTCCCCAGCCGCCTGCCCAGAAGGAGTAACCCATGAACGCCTCCACGCGCGCCGCGCTGGCCGCCGGTGCCGTGGCGCTCGCCGCGGCCGCCTGCGCCCCCGGGTCCTCGGCTCCGCCGGCGGCTCCGTCGTCGGCACTGTCGGCCCCGTCGAGCGGCCCGGCCGCGGTCCGCACCGACGCCGCCGCGCTCGGCAAGGTGACGCTGACCGTCTGGGACCAGGAGGTACGCGGCGCGCAGAACGCCCAGATGACCGCGCTCAACACCGCGTTCCAGGCCAAGTACCCCAACATTACGATCAAGCGGGTCTCGCGCTCCTTCGACGACCTCAACACCACGCTCCGCCTGGCCCTGAGCGGCAACGAGCCGCCCGACGTGGTCCAGGCCAACAACGGCCGCCCCCAGATGGGCGCCTTCGTCAAGGCCGGCCAGCTCCGCCCGCTCGACGCCTACGCCGACGCGTACGGCTGGAAGAAGCGCTACCCCCAGTCCGTCCTGCAGTACGTCAGCTACACCCCCGACGGCAAGGACTTCGGACAGGGCAGCGTGTACGGCATGCCCCAGGCCGGCGAGGTCGTCGGCCTCCTCTACAACCGCACCAAGCTGACCAAGCTCGGCCTCCAGCCGCCCACCACCTGGGCGGACTTCCAGGCCGCGCTGGAGAAGGCCAAGCAGGCCGGAGAGCAGCCGCTGATGCTCGGCAACCTCGACAAGTGGCCCGCCGTGCACGTCTTCGGCACCGTCCAGGGCCAGTTCGTGCCCAAGGATCAGATCGCCACGCTCGGCTTCGGCCGCAAGGGCGCCACCTGGTCCACGCCGGAGAACACCAAGGCCGCCCAGCAGCTCGTCGACTGGATGGACAAGGGCTACCTCAACAAGGACGTCAACGGCCTCGGCTACGACGCCTCCTGGCAGGCGTTCGGCAAGGGCAAGGGCGTCTTCTACATCGGCGGCAGCTGGCTGATCGGCGAGCTCGGCAAGAGCATGGGCAAGGACCTGGGCTTCTCCCTGCCGCCCGGCACACCCGCGGCCACCGGCGGCACCGGCCTGCCGTTCGCCGTCACCGCCAAGAGCCCCAACCCCGACGCCGCGGCCGCGTACCTCGACTTCATCACCAACGCCGACGCGATGAAGGTGCTCACCCAGAACGGCCTGCTGCCGGTCGCCGACACCGACCGGCAGACGGTGGAGGAGGGGCCGACCAAGGACATGTTCACCGCCTTCGCCGCCATCACCAAGCAGGACGGGCTGCTGCCGTACCTCGACTACGCCACCCCGACCTTCGCCGACACGCTCGGCGCGGCGCTGCAGGACCTGATGGCCAAGAAGGCGACGCCGGAGGAGTTCCTGGCCACGCTGGAGAAGGACTACAAGAAGTTCGTGGACAGCAACGGATGACCCGGCCGCCAGGCGAGCCCCGGCGCGTCGCCTACCTGTTCCTGCTGCCGGCCTTCGCCGTCTACGCGGCCTTCCTGCTCTACCCGATCGGCCGGGCGGTGCAGCTGTCGCTCTACGACTGGGACGGGCTGACGCTCGGCACGTGGGCGGGGCTGGACAACTACGCGGCGATCATCGCCGACGGGGAACTGCGCGACGCCTTCGGGCACGCCCTGGTGCTCATGTTCTTCTACGCGGCGCTGCCGCTGGCGATCGGGCTGATGCTGGCGGCGATACTCAACCACGCCAAGGTGCGCGGGCTGGGCTTCTTCCGGACGGTGGTGTTCCTGCCCCAGGTCGTGGCCATGGTCGTGGTGGCCGTCGCCTGGCGGCAGGTCTACTCCTCCGACGGCTCGCTCAACGCCCTGCTCGAAGCGGTCGGCCTCGGCGGCCTGGCGCGCGGCTGGCTGGGCGACTACACCTTCGCGCTGCCGGCCGTCGGCGTGGTCGGCACCTGGTTCGAGACCGGGCTGGTGACCGTGCTGATGCTGGCCGGGATGAGCAAGATCCCGCTGGAGCTGTACGAGGCGGCGCGGCTGGACGGCGCGGGCGCGGTGCGCGAGTTCTTCGCGGTCACGCTGCCCTCGGTGCGCGGCGAGATCGCGGTCGCGCTCACGCTGACCGTGATCGCCGCGCTGCGCACGTTCGACCTGGTCTACATCACCACCGGGGGCGGGCCGGGCAACTCCACCTCGGTGCCGTCCTACGAGGTCTACCATCGCGCCTTCGAGCTCGGCCAGGTCGGCTCGGCGGCGGCGATCGGGGTCACGCTGACCCTCGTCATCTTCGTGATCTCCTTCGCGATCAACCGCTTCGCCGACAGGAGTGTCTCGTGATCTCCCGCGCCGAGCGACTGGGCAACTACGCGATCCTGTCGGTCTTCGCGGTCTTCGCGCTCTTCCCCATCCTCACCATCCTTCAAGCGGCGGCGGGGGGTGGCGTCGAGGGGTTCGCGCAGGCCTGGGAGACCGGGCACTTCCACACCTACCTGCGCACCAGCCTCGGGGTGTCGGCGTTCGTCGTGGTCGTCAGCGTCACCCTGTCGATCATGAGCGGGTACGCCTTCGGCACCATGCGGTTCCGCGGGCAGAACATCCTGTTCTACCTCTTCCTGCTCGGGATCATGATGCCGAGCGAGGCCATCGCCGTACCCCTCTACTTCGACCTGCGCACGCTCGGGCTGACCGACACGTTCTGGTCGGTGGCGCTGCCGCAGGTGGCGCTGTCGGTCGCGTTCGGCACCTTCTGGATGCGCGCCTACTTCCGCTCCTCCAGCCGCGCCATCGTCGAGGCCGCCCGCATCGACGGGGCCTCGGTCTGGCGCACGCTCTGGCAGGTGCTCGTGCCGCCGGCCAGGCCCGCGATCGTCACCCTGATCCTGCTGGTCTTCATGTGGACGTGGAACGAGTTCCTCATCCCGCTGATCATGGTGACCAGCGAGGGGCTGCGCACCGCCCCGCTCGGGCTGGCCTTCTTCCAGGGCCAGTACACCTCCGACTTCGCCCTGCTCGCCGCCGGGTCGGTGATCGTCGCGACGCCGGTCGTGATCTTCTACCTCTTCCTCCAGCGCCACTTCATCCGCGGGCTGCTCCAGGGGGCGGTCCGCGAATAGCCCCTCCGGAGGTTCCATGCGCCTGCTGACACCCTTACTCTTTTCGTCGATACTCGCCACCCTGCTCGTGCTGACGCCGGCCGTACCCGCTCAGGCGGACTCGGCGGCGGGCACGGCCGACCTCGACGCGCTGTTCGTCGGCGCCCATCCCGACGACGAGGCGTTCAGCCTGTCCACGCTCGGCCAGTGGAAGGAAGACCACGACGTGCGCACCGGCGTCGTGACCGTCACCCGCGGCGAGGGCGGCGGCAACGCCGTCGGGCCCGAGGAGGGGCCCGCGCTCGGGCTGCTGCGCGAGGGAGAGGAGCGCCGGGCGGTCGCCAAGGCGGGCGTCACCGACGTGTTCAA
Source organism: Nonomuraea endophytica (assembly GCF_014203235.1). Lineage (GTDB taxonomy): Bacteria > Actinomycetota > Actinomycetes > Streptosporangiales > Streptosporangiaceae > Nonomuraea > Nonomuraea endophytica. Next base: position 454,907 of record NZ_JACHIN010000003.1, read on the forward strand.
CCTCGACGACGTCGACTTCTACTACACCGTCAGCGCCCCGCTCACCGACCGGATCTGGGGCGGCGACACGCTGGCCAAGGTCGTGCGGATCGTCCGGCAGACCCGGCCGGAAGTGCTGCTCACCATGGATCCGGCCCCGTCGCCCGGCAACCACGGCAACCACCAGCAGGCCGCCAGGCTGGCCGTCGAGGCGTTCTACGCCGCCGCCGACCCCAAGGCCTTCCCCGAGCAGCTGCGCGAGGAGGGCCTGCGGCCGTTCGCGCCCGCCCGCCTGCTGCTCGGCGGCGCGCGCGGCATCACCGCGCCGGTCGGGCCCGGCTGCTCGGCCGTCACCGACCCGGCGCGCAACGTCTACGGCGTGTGGAGCGGGCGCGCCTCGTCCGCCCAGGGACGCACGTGGGCGGCGATCGAGCGCGACGCCCAGCGCGTCTACGCCTCGCAGGGCTGGGCCGGGTTCCCCGACGTGCCCACCGATCCGGCCAAGCTCGGCTGCGACCTGTTCACGCAGGTGGACTCGCGGGTGCCGTTCCCGACCCCGGGCAGTCCGGCGGCCGCGGCGGCCACCGCGATCCTCGACGGCGCGCTGGTCAGGGCGCCGGGGACGGTGCCGCTCGGCACCGAGTTCACGCTCACCCCGAGCGCGTTCGACGTGCGGCCCGGCAAGGCGTTCACCGTGCGCGCCGCCGTGCGCGGACGCGAGGCGCTCGGCCGCTCGTCGGTGACGCTGCGGGCGCCCGCCGGGTGGCAGGTCAGCGGCTCCGGGGAGCTCGGCAGGCTGTCCGCCGGGCGCGGGGGCGCCGCCGTCTTCACGGTGACGCCGCCGCAGGGGGCCTCCACCGGCCAGCGGGTACGGCTCGCCGCCACCCTGGCCACCGAGCGGGGGAGCGGGTACACGGACCGGCAGGTCGAGGTGGGCGCGGCCGTACGGGTGACGCAGCAGTTGCTCCCCCAGGTCGGCCAGTACGAGACGTGGGCGGGCGAGCTCGCCCCGCAGTTGCGCGGCCTGGTCACCCCCGTGCTCACGCTGGGCTCCGGCGGCTCGCGGCAGGTCGGCGTCGTCGTCACGAACGTCTCCAGCACCGCGCAGTCGGGCACCGTGAAGGTCGAGCTGCCGAACGGGTTCACCGCCGACCGCGTCGAGGCTCCTTACAGCGGGCTGGCGCCCGGCGCCTCGGTCACGGTGCCGTTCACCGTCACCAACTCCGACCCCTCGCTGAAGACCTCCAACGAGGGAGGCGACTACGCCTACACGATCACCGCCACCAGCGGGGAAGGTTCCAGCGTGAGCAAGCCCGCGCTGGAACTCGTCCCCGCGACCGTGATCCCGGCCGCCGCGCCCACCGTGGACGGGACCGAGGCGGACGGCGAGTACCCCGGGCCCGCGCTCGACATCTCCCGGCTCTGGGAGGGCGGCGCCTGCGCCTCCCCGGCCGACTGCTCGGGCACGGCCAAGCTCGCCTGGCGCGAGGACACCCTCTACGTGCTGGCCCGGATCAAGGACGACGTGGTGGGCACCAAGCTGCCCGCCGCCGACTGCAAGCGGCACTGGCGCACCGACGCGCTGGAGGTGACGCTCGACCCGCGCGGCGTCTCGGAGAACACTTCCACGACGTTCAAGGCGGCGGTGCTGCCGGTGACCGCGGAAGGGCCGCCGTGCGTGCTGCGCGACGCCGACAACCGGCAGGGCCCGGTGAACCTGCCGGTGGCCGCCAAGGCCGGGGACGGCGGATACACGGTGGAGCTGGCCATTCCGCTGGAGCAGGTGCCCGGCGCCGTGGACCCCGCCCGGCTCGGGGTGAACATCCTCTTCTACGACTCCGACACCCAGGACAAGACCGGTCAGACCCGGATCGGCTGGTCCACGTGGGGTGGCGTACAGGGGGACCCGTACCGGTGGGGGCTGGCCACCATGCCCGGCTACCAGCCGCCGACCGGCCGTCCCACCACGCCGCCGGACCCGGTGATCCCGGACACCGGGCTGTCCAGCCTGGACTCGCCGGAGTCGCTGGAGCAGGCCGTACGGCTGGACCTGCCGCTCGCGGGCGGCCCGCCGGTCGCGCGCGCCGCCTTCGGACGGGTCGTCTCGGCCGTGGTCCGCGGGGACTCGGTCAAGGTCACGCTGGTCACGGGCGCCGCGGGCAAGGCGCACCTGTTCGTGCGCGACGCCAAGGGCACGGCGGGCGGCCACGTGGTCACCGTGTCCAGGAAGGGGAGCACGACGGTCAGCGTGCCCCTCGACCGGGACGTGTCCGGCAGGGCGGCGGTGGTCGCGGGCTGGCAGGCCGGACCCGGCACGCAGGCCTCGCGGGTCCGGCTCACGGGCGGCAGGTGAAGTCCTCGCCGGGGAGCTCGCCACCCCCGAGGTAGGCGTTGACGGCGCGGTCCGCACAGGGCAGCGGACTGCCGCCGTCGGCGCCCCGCCCGTACACGCCGTGCGCGCGGATCTCGGCCGTCAGCAGCCGCGATCCGCGCAGCCGCCGGTGCAGGACGAGCGCGCCGTCCAGGTTGTCCGACCTGGCCTGCAGCATCAGCACGGGTACGGCGTTGCCGATCGCGGTGACCGGCTCACGCGAACCCGCGTCCCAGTACGCGCACGGCGCCATCATCCCGTTGACCAGCGGCCCGAACACCGGCTGCGCGGCCCGGCTCCGCCGCATGTTCCTCCAGTAGGTCTCCGGATCGTCCGGCCAGCCGCCCGCAGGCCAGCCCGCGTCGCCGCACATGAAGAACGTGGCGCCCACCATGCTGTCGGCCAGCTCGGGCGAGCGGAGCAGGTCCAGCATCGCCCGCAGGTGCGGTCCCGGCCTGACCGGCCTGTTCACCAGGTCGCGCACCACCCCGGCCAGCGCCTCGTTCTGCTCGCCGTGCTGGACGAGCTGCCTCAGCAGCAGGCGCAGGACGGCCGGGTCCAGCCGCACGCCGTCCACCACGGGCGGCCTGCGCTCGGCGCCCTCGACCAGCCGCCGCACCGCCGCCCGCACCTGCGCTCCGGTACGGCCCAGCCGGTAGCGGTCATGCCGGGCGGCGGTCCAGCGGGCCCACTGGTCCAGGGCCCGTTCCAGCGGCTCGCCCGACTGCCGGAACAGCTCGTACTGCGTGGCGTCCGGGTCGCTGGAGGAGTCGATGACCATGCGGTCCACCCGGCCGGGGAACAGCTGGGTGTAGACCGCGCCCAGGTCGGCGCCGTAGGAGACGCCGAAGAAGGACAGCCTCCGCTCGCCGAGCGCTGCCCGGATGGCGTCCATGTCCCTGGCGACGTTCGCGGTGGAGGCGTGGGCGAGGAGCTCCCGGTTGTCACCCTTGTCCAGGCAGCGGCGCGCGGTGTCGCGGGCGGCGCGCAGCGACTCCTCGAACTCTCTCCGGGCCGTGGTGACGCGTGGCTGCTCGGGTTTGGGGCCGGGCTCGCCGCAGGTGATCGGGGTGCTCTCGCCGAGGAAGCGCGGGTCGAACCCGATCAGGTCGTACCGGCCGGCCACGCCCTTCAACGTGGCCCGCAGATGCGACGCGAACCCCAGGCCCACGCCGCCGGGCCCGCCCGGGTTGGCCAGCAAGATGCCGCGCCGCTTGCCCGAGGCCTTGACGCGCGAAACGGCGATCTCGATGGTACGGCCCGCCGGATCGCCGTAGTCCAGAGGCACGCGCACCTTGGCACACTGGGCGCCCGCTTGCCTGAGCTGCTTGTCTTCGCACGCGCCCCAGACGGTGATCGTGGGTTTCGTGACGGCGGTCGCCGGTTGGGCGAGTCCGGGGAGCAGCGCCAACCCGAGCCCGGCCGTCACCACGCGGACCGTTAACCGTGCTCGCTGGGACGTGCGGAAGGAAATGTGGATCATCGGCATGTCCAGCGACGCTAGTGGCCGCCGATTTCCCGGCGTATCGGCCGGATGACGGAGATCACCTGGCCGTTCGGACGAGGGCGGGGCCGTACCCCGGAGGAGGGTTGTTGATCGTCGGCATGGCGTTGTGTGTGGGGTGGGGGTGAGGTGGGAATCTTGGGAAAGGGCGTCACGGGGGCGGACGGTGGTGGGGTCGGGTCTGGTGGGGCGGTGGCTAACGCTGAAACCCTGAAAAACCCGGAAAAACCAGAAATACCACCTGATGGTTGGATATATGGCGGGTTGGTCGGCTGAAAGCCGGGGGTTTCGGGCCTTGACAGTGTTTATTGGCTTTTGTCATGTCGGCGTTATGGTGCTTATTCGCACGCTGATCGCGACCACCCTCATCGCGACAGCCTTCCACGCCCCGGCCCACGCTCAGCCGGCCGACATCGATTTCACCCGTCCGGAAGTAGTGGCCAGCAACCTGCAGATTCCCTGGGGTCTGGCCTTCCTGCCGGACGGGAGCGCGCTGGTCTCAGAACGCAACAGCGCCAGAATCGTCCAGGTACGCCCCGGCGCGGCCCCCGTCGAGGTGGCCCGCGTCCCCGGCGTCTCGGCCTCCGGCGAAGGCGGGCTGCTCGGCATCGCCGTATCCCCGACCTACGCCCAGGACCGTTACGTCTACGCCTACCACACCGCAGCCTCCGACAACCGGATCGTCCGCTTCACCCTGGCCGCCCCCGGCACACCCACCCTGATCCGCGGCGGCATCCCCAAGTCCGGCATCCACAACGGCGGCCGCATCCACTTCGGCCCCGACGGCATGCTCTACGCCAGCACCGGAGACGCCAACCAGACCTCCAACAGCCAGAACCTCCAGAGCCTCGGCGGCAAGATCCTGCGCATGCGCCCCGACGGCACCGTCCCCCCGGACAACCCGTACGCCGGCTCGCCTGTCTACACCCTCGGCCACCGCAACGTGCAGGGCTTCGCCTGGACCGCGGCCGGCCAGATGTACGCCACCGAGTTCGGCCAGAACACCTGGGACGAGGTCAACCAGATCGTCGCCGGCGGCAACTACGGCTGGCCCGTCGTCGAGGGCAACGGCGGCGCGCCCCGCTACCGCGACCCCCTCGTCACCTGGACCACCGCGGAGGCCTCGCCGAGCGGCGCCGCCATCATCGGCGACACCCTGTTCGCCGCGGCGCTGCGCGGCACTCGCCTCTGGCGCGTCCCCCTCCCGGGCGGCGCACCTGACAACGTCCTGCGGGGCACGTACGGCAGGCTCCGCCACGCCGCGGTGGCGCCCGACGGCCACCTCTGGATCCTGACCGGCAACCGCGACGGCCGCGGCACCCCCGCACCCCAGGACGACCGCGTCGTCCGCTTCCCGCCCGGAGACACCGGCGGCGGCGAGACGGTCTACGAGGACGACTTCGAGACGGACAAGGGCTGGACCACCCCGGGCCCGTCCGACACCGCGACGTCCGGACGCTGGGAGCGCGGCGACCCCGAGCCCACCACCTACTCCGGCGCCACCATCCAGCCCGGCAACGCAGCCGGAGGCGCCAACGCCCTGGTCACCGGCCGCACCGCCGGCAGCCAGGCGGGCGCCAACGACGTCGACGGCGGCCTGACCACCATACGTTCCGCGCAGATCACCCTGCCCGCCGCGACCCGCCTGACCCTGACCTTCTCCGCCTACCTGTCCCACCTCAACAACGCCTCCTCGGCCGACTACCTGCGCGTACGCGTGGGCGGCACCACCGTCTACGAGCGCCTGGGCGCGGCATCCCAGGTGGCGGGCGCGTGGCAGCAGGCCAGTGCCGACCTGACCGCGTTCGCCGGCCAGACCGTCCAGCTGGAGGTCCAGGCCAACGACGCCGCCACCGCCAGCCTTCTTGAGGCCGGCCTGGACAGCGTCCGCATCACCAAGTCCTGACCCGGGGGGTGCCGCGCTCACCCCACACGGCACCCCACCCCGGCGATGTGTATCAGCCGGCGCTCAGCGCCCTCCGTACAGGTGGCACGTAACTCGCACCCCGGAGGGTCACATGAGCGGCCGGATCACCGACACCGGCGTGGAGCAGTACTACGACGACGAGCTCGTCGTCGACCTGGTGCACCTCAAAGCGGTCACGCACCTGATCGACGCATGGGCGGGCGGCGCGACTCCCGCGTGGGTGCGGCGGGACGACGAGGCGGGCAGCGCCCCGCTGGGGCTGGCGCGGATCGAGGTCGCCGGTCTGCCGGCGGTGGCACGGACGTTACGCGAGCGGCGGGACCTGGTGCCGCGGGGCACGAAGACACCGGTGGAGGATCTGGATCTGCTGCTGCGCGCGCTGCGGGAGGAACGCCCGGAGTTCGTGGTCGGCAAGCACCGGCTGGTGGAGAACGTCGAAGGCCTGCCATCCACGGGCGCCCCACGGAACGTCCCCGGCGGGGTACGGCTGCCGCACAGGAGCATGACCGACCACCCGAGGCTGCGCGTCGGCATCCTGGACACCCCGATCTGGCCGCACGACCAGCTCGCCGGCCGGTTCATGGCCGACTCCGCGGCCCTGCTGCCGCGGGTGCGCGAGGCGCCCACGCCGATGCTGGCGGGGCACGCCACGTTCGTCGCCGGGATCATCGCCGCCCACGCCCCGGACGCTGAGCTGGTCGTGCGGGCCGGGCTGGCCGAGGGCGCCGTCTGCGCCGACTCCTGGGACGTCGCCACCCGCATGGTGAGCTTCGTCGCCGAGGAGGTGGACCTGCTGCAGCTGTCCTTCGCCTGCTTCACCGCCGACGACGAGCCCCCGCTGGTCATCGAGCGCGCGGTGGCGCGCCTCAGGGAGCAGGCGGTGCTGGTCGCGGCGGCGGGCAACCACGGGACCGAGCCGGGCGGGCGGCGGCACGCGAAGGCGTTCCCCGCCGCCTGTGAGGGTGTGCTGGCGGTCGGGGCGGAGGCGGAGTTCAGCCCGAAGGCGTCCTGGGTGGCCCTGCACGCCCCGGGGGCGGGGGTCACCTCGACCTACCTGGAGGGCAAGGTGAGCCTGCCCAGGGGCGAGGAGGCCTTCTACTCCGGCTCCGCCACCTGGAGCGGGACGTCGTTCGCCGCGGCGGCGGTGAGCGGCGCCATCGCGGGCCTGGCCCACCGGCGCGGATCCAGCGCCAGGGAGGCCAAGGAGTACCTGCTCCACCGCCCGGCGGTACGCGACATCCATCCACCGGGCCAGACCTGAGCCGATGAGGGACGACCCTGAGGTCGTGGACCTGGTCACGCGGGCGAGAAAGGGCGACCGGGCGGCCTGGGACGAGATCGTCGAGCGCTACTCCCCGCTGGTGTGGTCGATCTGCCGCCGCTTCCGCCTGGTGCGGCCGGACTCCGACGACGCGGCGCAGACGGTGTGGCTGCGCCTGGTCGAGAACCTGGACACCCTGCGCGAGCCGGCCGCCCTTCCCGGCTGGCTGGCCAGGACCGCCCACCGGGAGTGCCTGCGCCGCGCGCGGGAGATCCGGCGGCGCGACGGCGCGGAGCGGCCGCTGGACTTCGAACCGGAGACCGGTCCTGACCTAATCGCCGAGGAACTGGAGAAGGCCGAGCGCGACCTGCTCCTGCGCCGCGCCTTTGCCCAGCTCCCGCCGCGCTGCCGCGACCTGCTGACACTCTGCCTCGGCCCGGACCCGGTCCCTTACGCCCAGATCGGCGAGCGGCTCGGCATGCCGGTCGGCGGGATCGGCCCGAACCGCAGCCGGTGCCTTGCCAGGCTCCGCCGCATCCTGGAGGGGGGCGGGCATGCCGCAGGGTCATGACCGCTGGAGCGACGAGCGGCTGCTGGGGGAGCTGGCGCGGGCGCTGCGCGCGGGGGAGCGGGTCCCGCCCGAGGCATTGGCGGCGGGCAAGGCGGTCTTCGCCTGGCGCGCGCCCGACGCCGAGCTCGCCGCGGGCGACCTGGACACCAGGATCTACCACGCCGCCGGGCTGACGATCGAGGTGGAGATCGCGCCGGACGCGCTCCACGTCCGGCTCACCCCCGCCCAGCCCGCCGAGGTGGAGGCGCGCGGCCCCATCCCGCCGTCCCACCCGGCCACGCCGGGCGAGAAGGGCCGCTTCACGATCCGGCCGCTGCCCCGCTTCCCGTTCTATCTGCTCTGCCGTACGGCCGGCGGCAGGAAGATCGTCACCGGCTGGATTCTCGGCTGACCGGATGTATCACGCGGGGTCCGCCCGCCTCCGTAGGGGTGAACGGAACGTTCCCACGCAGGAAGGCGATCTTCATGATCCCTCTCAAGCACGGCGACTCCGGTCCAGACGTGCGACAGCTCTACATGTTCCTCAAGCGCTTCGGCTACTTCCCCAACCCCGGCCTGCGCACCGGCAACGCCTTGTTCCGCCCCGCGGTGGTCTTCGCCCCGGAGGACCTGACGCTGTTCGACGACCGGATGGAACTGGCGCTCTCGGAGTACCAGCGCCAGCACGGCATCGAGCCGACCGGCGCGCTGAACGAGGAAACGCTGAAGATGATCCGCACCCCGCGTTGCGGCTTCCCCGACCAGCCGTCGGCGGGCCAGTTCGTCGCGCAGGGCAACCGGTGGCCGACCAACGAGGTCACCTACAGCTTCACCCCGCCCTTCAGCCCGGACGTGTCGGAAGCCGACCAGCGCGCGGCGCTGCGGGCGGCCTTCGACCGGTGGGCGGCGGTCACGAACCTCACCTTCACCGAGGTCGGGAACAACAACGGCCAGATCCGGATCGCCTGGGCGGCCGGCGACCACGGCGACGGCTTCCCCTTCGACGGGCAGGGCAACGTGCTGGCGCACTGCTTCTACCCGCCGCCCAACGGCGGCGACATCGCCGGGGACTGCCACTTCGACGAGGCCGAGACCTGGTCGGTCAACGTCCCGCCGAGCGGGTTCGACCTGTACACGGTGGCGCTGCACGAGATCGGCCACGGGCTGGGCCTGGCCCACTCGGCCGACAACAACGCGGTCATGTTCCCGTCCTACCAGGGTGTGCGCCGCGAGCTCAGCGACGACGACATCCAGGGCATCCGCTCCATCTACGGCGCCCGCCCGCAGTGGTCGTCGCTGCAGGGCATCGTCTTCGCCACGGCCGCGGGCACCAACGCCGACGGCCGCCTGGAGGTCTTCGTCCGGGGCACCGACAACGCCGTGCACCACAACTGGCAGACGAGTCCCGGCGGCGGATGGAGCGGCTGGTCGAGCCTGGGCGGGGTCCTGCAGGGGCGGATCGCGGTCGGGCGCAACCATGACGGGCGGCTGGAGATCTTCGGCCGGGGCACCGACGGCGGGCTGTATCACAACTGGCAGACGGCTCCGAACAGCGGCTGGTCCGGCTGGTCCGGGCTCGGCGGCTGGATCGAGGACCCGGCCGTGGGCAGCAACGCCGACGGCAGGCTGGAGGTCTTCGTCCGCGGCACCGACGGCGCCGTCTACCACAACTGGCAGGTCACCCCCGGCGGCGGCTGGTCCGGCTGGTCCGGGCTCGGCGGCGTCGTCCAGGGGCGCATCGCGGTCGGGCGCAACCACGACGGGCGGCTGGAGATCTTCGCCCGCGGCATCGACGGCGGGCTGTATCACAACTGGCAGACGGCTCCGAACAGCGGATGGTCCGGCTGGCACGGGCTCGGCGGCTGGATCGAGGACCCCGAGGTCGGCGTCAACCCCGACGGCCGCCTTGAGGTGTTCGTCCGGGGCTCCGACTCGGCCCTGCACCACATCTGGCAGGTCACCCCGGGCGGCGGCTGGTCGGCGTGGGCCTCGCTCGGCGGCTGGATCGACGAGCCCTCCGTGGCCCGCAACGGCGACGGCAGGCTGGAGGTGTTCGTCCGCGGCCTGGACAACACCGTCTACCACATCTGGCAGGTCACGCCCGGCGGCGGCTGGTCCGGCTGGTCCGGGCTCGGCGGCGAGATGCTCGAGGGCCCGCTCGCCACCGCCAACCACGACGGGCGGCTGGAGGTCTTCATCAAGGGCACCGACTCCGCCCTCTGGCACCGCTGGCAGACCGCGCCCAGCAACGGCTGGTCGTGACCTCAGCGTGGCCCGCCGGTCACCCAAGGGGTCCGCACGACGCCCTCCTGCGAGCGGCAGCGGATCCGGAAGGTGCCGGACGGCGCTGAGGAGAAGACGAAGCAGCCGGCCTCGTCGATCGGGGTGGTCTCGGCCTCCCCGGTCGCGAGCTGGCGCTCGGCCGTACCGGGCCGGGGTGGGAGCAACTGCCCGAGCAGCGTCTCGGGTCCCACCTCGGCCTCGATCGTGTCCGTGCCGGAGCGGAAGATCAGCACCCGCTGCCCGCCCCTGGTGACCGCCACGAGCTCCCGGTCCAGCGCCGAGTCGTAGACCAGCGCGGCCAGCTCGGCCTCGACGTCACGCCACAGGAACGCGACCTTGGCCGCGCTCACGAACTCCGGCGGCACCTCGTCGGCCGCCCGCCTGGCCTGCCCGAGCGCCGCCAGCAGCCGCTCGTCGTCCGCCCACCACGGTGTCTCCATCGCTAGCCCCCTGTCCCCATCGCGCTAGCCACCTTCCGAGCGGATCAGCGCCGCGACCTCCGGGCGCCGCCGCAGCTCCGCCAGGCAGCGTCCGCGCGTGGGGCCGATCGAGCCCACGGGGATGCCGAGCGTCGCGCTGATCTCCTCGTACGGCGCCGGCGGCAGCCGTACCAGCAAGGACAGCAGAGTCCTGCACCGCTCGCCCAGCTGGCGGAACCCCGCGTAGAGGGCGGTGTTGCGCTCGGCCTCCAGCAGTTCGCGGTCGACCGGGGCGTCGTCGGCCGGCGCGTCGTGGTCGGCCCAGGGCTTCAGGTGCGTGCGCTGCCAAGCGGCGGACGCGCTCCGCCGGCCGCACTCGCGCCGCGTCACCGTGGCCAGCCAGCCCGGCAGCGCCGCCGGCTCGCGTAACCGGTGGTCGAGCAGCGCCAGCCACACGGTCTGGGCCACGTCGTCGGCCTCGTCCCGGCTGAGGCGGAAGGCCCGGCAGGTCGCCCACACCAGCGGAGCGTAGCGCTCCACGATCTCGTCCCACGCGTCCTTGTCGCCGGCGTGTGCGCGCCGGACGAGGGACACCACCGTTGGATCATCCCGCATCACGCCATTTTCGTACGGCGGGCGCCGCCAGGAAAGCGCATCATGTCGGCCTCCGTCACAGTCGTTCTTACTCCTTACGGAGGCGGACGGCGGCGCCCTGATACGTCACAGCCGCAGAACCGCCCCCAGACCCCGCTCCTGCCGGGCCGCGTCCAGCACCGCCCGCCTGGCATCCTCGGGCCCGCCGCCGTGCGCGGCCAGGTGGGCGGCGGCGATCCCGGCGACCAGCGGCGCGGAGAAGGAGGTGCCGTCCCAGCGGGCCATGCCGGCGAAGTCCTGCCGGGCGGGCCGCCGCGGCGGCTCGCGGTAGGTGTAGGTGCCGGTGGCGTAGGCGTTGACCAGGCCTTCGCCGAGCGTGTAGACGTCCACCCACGGGCCGTGGTTGCTGAACCAGGCGCGGTGGTTCTGGTCGGGGCCGAGCGCGCCGACGGCCAGCGCCCACGGGAAGGCGGCGGGGTAGAAGGGGCGGCTGGTGCCGTCGTTGCCGGCCGCGGCCACGAGCAGCACGTCGGGGAAGAGGTGGGGGAACAGGGAGAAGCCGAGCGAGCTCCACCGGTTGCGGGTGTAGGTGCCGGCGGACAGGTTGACGACCTGCGGGCGCAGATCCCTGACCAGCCGGATGATCTTGTTGATGATCACGTTTTCGCGCTCCGCCCCGGACTCGGCGAAGTGGTCGGCGACGTAGACGTCCGCGTCCGGCGCCGTGCAGCGCGCGACCCCGGCCGCGAAGGTGCCGTGGCCCTGGAACTGCTCGATGTGCGCCAGCCCCGACGGCAGGACCGGCCCGATCCGCTCGACGTCGCCGCCCACCCCCGCCAGCCACGGGTGCGGGAGGTCTTCCAGGATGCCGGTGTCCACGATCCCGATCAGGATCCGCCCCGCCTTCTCGGCCGGGGCCCGCTGGGGCGGCCACGGCTGCGCGGGCATCCCGCTGGGCACCTCGGGCTCGACCGCCGGGCACAGCCGGGTGATGTGCAGCACGTGGTTGGGCGAGGCCAGCGGCGGCTCGTCCTCCCCTCGGGCTCTGCCGTCGCGCTCCTCCAGGAGGTCGAGCGCCTCCGGCACGCTCCGGCGGCCGTCCTCCAGGTTCTCGATCGACAGCAGCATCGTGGTGTTGCCCGGCTGGCGATCGTCTCCTTCCGGTCGCTGCCGGTCCTCGGGAACGACCTCGGCGCCGGGCAGCAGCTCCCTGACCCGGCCCATGTTCCCGCCCTCGTCGATCACCAGCAGGCGATCGGCCTCGTACACGTAGTCGACCTGCCCGTCGGGGGTCCACGCCACCTCGGCGGTGACCCCCCTTGCCGCCATCCTGCGCTGGATGGCTCGGAACTGCGCCTCGAAGACCGCATCCATAGCCTGTACATCGCCGAAGGGCTTGCGGGCGCTACGGCCGGCGCGCATTGTCGGACTCATGGCGGCCGACCTGCTCCCCCTGGCGCTGTCGCGTCCCAACGAGGCGCTGGAACGCGCCCGCCGGCTGCTGGCCGACGATCCGGGCCCGTACGCCGCCTCGCTCGCCCGGCAGGCCATCGGCATCGTGCTGCGCGAGTTCGGCGACATCGAGCAGGCGGTCCGGGAGCTGCGCGCGGCCCGGCGGCTGGCCAGGAAGTCCCGCTCGGCCGAGCGGGAGGCCGACGTGCTGGCCACGCTCGGCGTCGCGCTCGTCTTCGCCGGGCGCACCGCCTCCGGCCGCACCGCGCTCAACACCGCCGTCGGGCTGTCCACCGGCCTGACCCACGGCCGCATCCTGCTCAGGCGCGGCGGCGTGCTGCTCGTGCTGGGCCGCCACCGGGCCGCGCTGGCCGACCTGAACGCCGCCATCTCCGTGCTGCGCGTGGCCGGCGACCTGCTGTGGGAGGCCCGCGCCCGCACCGAACGGGCCTTCTGCCACCTCGCGCTCGGCGCGCTGGCCCGCGCCGCCGCCGATCTCGGCCGGGCCGAGGAGCTGTTCGTCCAGACGGGGCAGGAACTGGAGTCGGCCGACGCCACCGCCAACCACGGCGTGCTGGCGCTGCGCGTCGGCGACCTGCCCGCCGCCCTCGGCCACTTCGACGCCGCCGCCCGCCGCTACGACCGGCTCGGCGCGGTCGACGCCAACCTGAGCCTGCACCGCTGCGCCGCCCTGCTGACCGCCGGGCTGCCCGAGGAGGCGCTGGCGGAGGCGGACGAGGCCATCGAGCGGCTGCTCGGCACCCGCGGGCAGCGCTCCAAACAGGCCGAGCTCATGCTGACCGCGGCCGACTGCGCGCTCGCGGCCGGCCGCCCGGCCGCCGCGCTGGAACGTGCCGAAGGCGCCGCCCGGCTCTTCGACCGGCAGCGGCGCCGCTGGTGGCGGGCGCACGCGCGGCTGGTGATGGTGCGGGCCGAGTTCGCCGCCGGGTCGCCGACCGGGGCGCTGCTGCGGGCTGCCGGGGCGTGCGTGCGCGAACTGGCCGCGCTCTCCTCGCCACACCTGCCGCTCGGCCACCTGCTGGCCGGCCGGATCGCGCTCGCGCTGGGCCGTACCGGCGTGGCGCGCGAGCACCTCACGGCGGCGGCGCGGGCGCGGCGGGGCGGGCCCGCGCAGGCACGCACCACGGGCTGGCTCGCCCACGCCCTGCTCGCGCAGCTCGACGGCGACGCGCGGGCGCTGTTGCACGCCTGCGGCCGCGGCCTCGCCGTCATCGACGAGCACCGCGGCACGCTCGGCTCCTCCGAGCTGCGCGCCCAGGCCAGCGCGCAGGGCGCCGAACTGGCCGCGCTCGGCCAGCGCCACGCCCTGCTCGCGGGCCGGCCGAGGACGCTGCTGACGTGGAGCGAGCGGTGGCGGGCCGGCGCGCTGGCCGTCCCCCCGGCCCGCCCGCCTGACGACCCCGACCTGCAGTCCGACCTCGCCGCGATCCGCGCGGTCGCCGGACGGCTGGCCGACGCGCACGCCCGCGGCCTGCCGACCGCGCTCCTCCAGGCCGAGCAGGTACGGCTGGAGCGCGCGGCACGGGCCAGAGCGCTGCGTGCCCGCGGCGACCGGATCGCCTGCCCGCCCTTCGACACCGGCAGGCTCCTGGCGGCGCTGGACGAGAACCTGCTGCTCGAACTCGTCGAGGTCGACGGCCGTCTGCACGTCCTGCTCTGCGGCGACGGCCGGGTACGGCGGCTGCCAGCAGGCCCGGTCGAGCAGGCGGCGCGGCAGCTGCACCTGGCCAGGTTCGCGCTCTCGCGGCTGGCCCACGGCCGCTCCACGCTCGCCCCCACGGCGCTGCTCGGCCAGCTGGAGAGCGCGGGCACCGAGCTGGAACAGCTGCTGCTCGGGGCGGCGGGCCGGGTGCTCGGCGACCGGGACGTGGTGATCGTGCCGCCCGGCCGCCTGCACGGGGTGCCGTGGAGCCTGCTGCCGTCGCTGCGCGGGCGCGTCGTGAGCGTGGCGCCGTCGGCCACCTCCTGGCTGCGCGCCCATGAGCCGGAGGCGGACGGTGACGGCGTGGTGCTGGTACGCGGGCCAGGCCTGGCCTCGAAGGGCGCCGAGGTGCCGAAGATCGCCGCCGGGCACGCCGACCCGGTCGTGCTGGAGGACGGGACGGCGACCGTACCCAGAATCCTGGAGGCGATGGAGGGACGGCGGCTCGCGCACATCGCCGCGCACGGGACCTTCCGCGCCGACAGCCCGCTGTTCTCGGCGCTGCGCGTGGACGACGGGCCGCTGACGGTCTACGACCTGGAGCGCCTGCGCCGACCGCCGCGGCAGGTGGTGTTGTCGAGCTGCGAGTCGGGGCGGGGCGCGGCGGCGGGCGCGGACGAGCTGCTCGGTCTGGTGGCCTGCCTGGTGGAGCTGGGCACGGCCGGGGTGGTGGCCAGCGTCGTCCCGGTCAACGACGCGGCCGCGGTGCCGCTGATGGTCAGCCTGCACCGGGAGCTGCGGGCCGGGGCGCCGCTGCCCGCCGCGCTGACGGCCGCCCGCCGCGAGTGCGCGGGTGACCCGGTGGCGGTGGCGACGGGGTGGTCGTTCCAGTCGTTCGGGGCGGGATGACGCAACTCCTTACGGCCTAAGGTATTGTGGTCTTCGGTAATCGCTTATGCCGTAAAGAGATAAGGGGGCATCCCATGCCGAACGCGACCCTCCACGACGGGCAGACCATCGAGTTCGAGATCCACGGAGACGGGCCGGCCCTGCTGCTGCCGGCCAACCCGCACCCGGCGGAGGACGCCGCCAAGGCCGAGGAGGCCGCCAAGTGGGGCGCCGACCTCTCGCTCGGCCACCACCTGGTCCAAGGGCTGAGCGACGGCTTCCGCGTCATCGTCTTCGACTACGAGGGGCACGTGCTGAGCCGGCCCAAGCCCGAGACGCTCACGCCGGACAACCTCGCCCGCGACATGCTCGCCGTCGCCGACGCGGCGGGCGCCGGGACCTTCGCCTACTACGGCTACTCCTGGCTGGCCCTGACCGGGCTGCAGCTCGCCATCCGCACCGACCGGCTCTCCGCGCTGGTCATGGGCGGGTATCCGCCGATCGGCGGGCCGTACGAGGCGATGCTGGCCGTCACCATGGCCACCTACCAGATGGCGCTGGAGGCGCCCGCCCAGCCTGCAGAGCCCGCCGAGCCGGGGGAGGCGGGGGACTGGTCGAGCGTCACGGTGACGATGTCGCCCGCGCAGACCCGGCAGTTCGCCACGCTCTACCAGGCGTTGAAGGGCTTCGACGACGCCGCCGTCCAGGATCGGGTGACCTGCCCCCGGCTGGCCTTCGCCGGGTCAGGCGACGTGATCGAGTACGGCCCGGCGTGGGGCGACACGGTCGTCGACATCGCCGGGCCGTTCAGAGAGCGGCGGGCCGAGATGGAGGCGCACGGCTGGGACGTGCGCCTGCTCGACGGGCTCGACCACATGAGCGCCATGCAGGCCGCCACGGTCGTGCCCCTCATCCGGCCTTGGCTGGCCGCCGCTCTCTGAGTGACCTCAGCGGTTGACGTGAACCTTGCCGAACTCGACGGCCGGGGTGCCGCCGGCGAAGTTCCGGTCCACCTCGGCCCGTTCGGCCGCGTTCGGGTTGGGGTTGGTGCAGCTCGTGCCGGCGCTCGAACCCGACATCAGGTCCGTGCAACGGCCGGTGCGGCGGTCGGGCAGGCCCAGGATGTGACCGATCTCGTGGGTGGCGATGCGCAGCGGGTTGTGACCCTGCGCGGTGGCCTGCCGGCCCATCCAGATGGTGCCGCGGCCCAGGCTGGTCGGCAGTGCCCGGGGCCAGCCGTTGTCGGCCAGGACGGTGATCTGCGCGGGGGTGCCGGGGACGAGGCGGACGTTGACGACGCTGCTGTTCCAGATCTGCGCCGCCTGGTCCACCGTGGCCCGGAACTCCTGCGCCCGGCTGGCGTCGTAGCGCAGCACTCGCACCACGGAGCCCTGCGCCGGGGAGCTGAGCAGCAGGAAGGTGAGGGAGAGGACGAGGGACAAGGACAGTCGAAGGATTCGTGACATGGATCCTCCTCAAAGTGGGGGGTGCTGTCACGGTAAGCGGCTCTTGCTCTCCAGGGGGCCCCGCCAGATTGCCCCTATCACCGTGTTATGCCCGGCGCGGTTCGGCGGATCGGAAGGGTTATGCCCGGCGTAGTTCGGCGGAGCGGAAGGCCGCCACGCACACCAGGAGCGCCGCCGCGAACACCGGCAACCAGGCCACCCGGGCCACCACCCAGCCCGATTCGACGGGCGCGGTGTGCAGTCCCGGCAGGGGTCCGGCCGCCGCCAGGCCCAGCGCGGTGACCGCGATCATGGCCGTCTGGTGCCAGAGGAACACCGTCATCGCCGACAGGTTCGCCAGCGCCACCGCCGCCCACGCCGCCGGACGGCGCAGCGCCCGCGTCAGCGGCCCGTGGGCCAGCAGCGCCGCCCCGCACTGGGCCAGGCCGAAGGCGACCGCGGCGAGCGTGGGCGGGTTCAGGTTGGAGATCGTCGCGCCCGGCACACCCACCATGGACGCCGGATACCCGCCCCAGACCACCAGCGCCGCGGCACTCACCCCACCGGCCACCAGCAGACCCCAGCCAGCGCTCCGGGAACGCAGACCGCCGCCGCCCTCAGCCACCCCCACTCCGCCGCGGGTCCCGGCCGCGCCCACCCCGCCAAGGGTCGCGCCGAGCCTGCCTCGGGTCCAGGCCGCGCCCAGCGTGTACGGCACCAGCCAGCCCGCGGCCAGGTTGACCCAGCCGAGCCAGTCCGGGGCGGCCAGGCCGTACCGGAGCAGGTCGACCAGCGCGACGACGGCCAGCGGCCACACCGGGTGCAGGCGGACGGCCAGCGGCGTGGCGGCGGTCAGCACCGCGAACACCAGCAGGAACCACAGCGGCGAGACCACCAGCCGCACCAGCGCGGTCACGGTCTCGAGCTCGGCCCCGGCCACGAGCATCCCGCCCGCCGCCGCGCACCACACCACCAGCACCGGCACGACGGGACGGGTCAGCCTGACCATGCGCGCGCGGATCCACGGCCCGTAGCCGGTGGCAGAAGCGTAGGACTTGGCCGCGGTCATGCCGCCGACCAGGAAGAACAGTGCGAGCGTCTGGAACACCCAGGAGATCGGGGCCAGTTCGGGCACGGCCTTGAGCGGGCTGGTCACCCGGACCGAGCCGCTGTCGGCGACCAGCGCGGTCACCAGCCAGTGGCCCAGCACGACGCCGAGGATGGCCAGGGCGCGCAGCCCGTCCACGGCGCGGTCGCGGCCGGGCGGGGTGGCGGCGTCGATGCGCCCGGACAGCGTCGGCTCAGCCTTCATGGCCGGCCACGATCGCGGAGATGGCGCGCAGCGAGGGCGTGCCGGCGTTGAGGTAGTCGCTGTGGGCGGCCGGGCCGGCGGGGAAGATCCGGGCGCCGAAGCCGGGCGAGACGGGGTCGGCGCCCAGGCCGAGGGTGGCGAAGGGCAGCGTGACGCGGGTGTGCGGCACGCCGGAAATCCAGTCGCGGTCGCCGCGCCCGGCCCAGACGTCGGCGGTGGTGCGGAGGGCGGCGGCGGTGTCCGCGCCGGTGCCGGGGCTGCCGTACAGGACGATCGCCTCGACGGGCAGGCCGGGCGCGGCGCTGCCGCAGACGACGGCGCCGTAGGAGTGGCACACGAGCGAGATCCGCGCGCCCGGCTTCGCGGCACGCAGTTCGCGCACGAAGGCGCGCAGGCCGGGCGCCGCCGCGTCGGCCAGGCCGGTGGTCAGCACCTGCGGGCTGACCGTGGCGGGGGTGCGGTAGCCCACCCAGGCGACGACGGCCGCGCGCTCGCCGAGCTGGGCGGCCAGCCGGGTGGCGCCGCCGTAGAGGCGGCCGTAGGAGTCGAGGTCGGTGTCGGAGCCGGGGACCAGCACGGCGATCCTCCCGGAGCGCGACAGGTCGCCGAAGACCTCGGCCGTCCGCCCGCCGTCGCGGCCGTCGAAGGACAGGAACGTGCGGTCCTGGCCCGCCATCGCCCGCAGCGCCGCGGCCCGCGAGGGGTGTCCCGCCGCGGCCGCCGACCGCTCGGCCGCCAGGACCGAGGTACGGCTCGCCGCGTACCGGCCGGCGAGGACGGCGGGATCGGCCGAGGACAGCGGCGGCTGGACGGCGGGAGGCGGGGCGGGCACCGCCGCCGAGCCCGTCGCCCCCGAGAACGGTACGGCCACCGCCGCGGCGACCATGGTGCGCAGCAGCAGCCGGCTGAGGAAGGACATGCCGGAAAACCTAGGGATCGCACCAGGTCGTCAGCGTCCCGCCGAAGAGTGGATCTTCGCCTAACTCTCAGGTACTACCCCCGCGCCTGGTCGATGCGGTCATCGGGGCATGGAAGGCTGACATCCTATGAGTACCGTCGAGTCCCTTCTTGCCCACCCTTATCCGCTTATCCGTGGTGGTGGGCTCTTCCTCCTGTTTCTCGGCCTCGGCTTCCTGCTGAGCTGGATCTTCCGCTCGCGCTGGCTGGTCTTCGTCATCGGCGGTTTCGCCACCGGCCTGACCGCCAGCGGGCTGAGCGCGCTGCTGCCCTCGCTGGGCAAGCCCTCGTTCATCCACATCGCCGGCCTGGCCGGCGCCATCGTGATCGAGATGGGGCTCATCTACCTGGTGCTGACCCGGTTCAAGGACGCGGGCGAGCGTACGCTCATCCTGTGGATCCTGCTCGTCGTGGGCGTGCACTTCCTGCCCATGGGGCTGGCGCACGGGCCGCTCATCGTGGTGCTCGGCCTCCTGCTGATCGTCAACGCGTTCGTCGGGCTGCGGGCGGAGCGGGTGCCCATGCAGGTCTTCGGCATCGTGGACGGTCTGCTGAAGATGGGTTTCGGGGCCGTGATGCTGCTGGCCTACCCGGCACTCACCTTCACCTGAGCCTTCATGTGAGCCTTCACGTGAGCCTTCAGCTGGGCCGGGCAAGTCTATTGACCTTGTAGGAAATATCGGAATCCTGGAGGTATGGCGCTCTGGACTCCTGATCCCACCTTCTATCCCTCGCCCCGCGACGCTGCCGCGGGGCCGCCCGAGAAGCTCGCCTACGTGGCCGCCTTCGACCGCAAGGCCGAGCGGCCCGACGCGATCGCCGTCCTCGACACCGACCCCGCCTCGGCCACCTACGGCGAGCTCGTCGGCTGGACCGACCTGCCCAACACCGGCGACGAGCTGCACCACTTCGGGTGGAACGCCTGCAGCAGCGCGCTGTGCCCGTCGGCCCCGCACCCGCACACCGAGCGGCGCTACCTTGTCGTCCCCGGGCTGCGCAGCTCCCGGATCCACATCTTCGACACCAAGGACCGGATCAGCCCGGAACTGGTCAAGGTCATCGAAGCGGACGAACTGGCCGTCAAGGCCGGGTACTCGCGCCCGCACACCGTGCACTGCGGGCCCGACGGGCTCTACGTCTCCGCGCTCGGCGGGGTCAACGGGGAGGAGGGGCCCGGCGGCATCGCCGTACTGGATCATCGGACCTTCGAGGTGCGCAGGCGGTGGGAGAGCGAGCGCGGGCCGCAGTATCTGGCCTATGACTTCTGGTGGCATCTCAACCACGACGTGCTGATCACCTCGGAGTGGGGCACGCCGTCGATGATCGAGGACGGACTCGTCGGCGAGCTGCTGCTCGGCCGCAAGTACGGTCACCGGCTGCACGTCTGGGACCTGCCCAAGGGCCGTCACCTGCAGGAGATCGACCTGGGCGACCAATATCAGATGCCGCTGGAGCTGCGCCCCGCCCACGACCCCACCCGGCAGTACGGCTTCGTCGGCGTCGTCACCAGCGTCGAGGACCTGTCGGCGTCGGTCTGGCTGTGGTTCCGCGAGGGTGAGCAGTTCGCGGTGCGCAAGGTCATCACGATCCCCGCCGAGCCCGCCGACGCCGCGGACCTGCCGCCGCTGCTGCAGCCGTTCGGCGCGGTGCCGCCGCTGGTCACCGACATCGACCTGTCGGTGGACGACCAGCGCCTGTACGTCTCCTGCTGGGGCACCGGCGAGCTCAAGCAGTACGACGTCGCCGACCCCTTCAACCCGGTCGAGATCGGCTCGCTGCGCATCGGCGGCATCACCGGACGCACCCCGCACCCGGCCCGCCCCGGCCAGGAGTTGCGCGGCGGCCCGCAGATGGTCGAGGTCAGCCGCGACGGCAAGCGCGTCTACCTCACCAACTCCCTGTACGGCGCCTGGGACGACCAGTTCTACCCCGAGGGCGTCGGCTCCTGGCTGGCCAAGGTCGACACCGACGCGTTCGCCTTCGACGAGCGGCTGTTCGTCACCGACTTCCGCGGCCTGCGCCCCCACCAGGTCAAGCTTCAGGGCGGCGACGCCTCCTCCGACTCCTACTGCTTCCCGTGACGGTCGCGGCGATCCTGCTGCTCGGCGCCTTCCACGGGCTCAACCCGGCCATGGGCTGGCTGTTCGCCGTCGCCCGAGGCCTGCAGGAGCGCTCACGCGGGCGCCTGCTGGCCTCGTTGCCCGCCATCGCCGCCGGTCACCTGGCGTCGGTGGCGCTGGTGGCCGTGGTCGTCGCCGTCACCGGCTCGCTGGTCACCGGCCGCGCGCTGGCGATCGGCGGCGGCGTCCTGCTGGTCGGCTTCGGCCTGTGGCGGCTGATGTCCGACCGGCACTTCCGGTGGGCGGGCATGCGGCTGATGCTGCCGCAGCTTGCCGGGTGGTCGTTCCTCATGTCCTCGGCGCACGGGGCGGGCCTGATGCTGCTGCCCGTCTTCTCCGGCATGCACGAGCACGGCCACGCCATGAGCGGCGGCCTCGCCGCCGCCGGTCTGCACACGCTCGCCATGTTCGCGGCCGCCGCCGTGACCGCGGTGCTCGTGTACGAGCTCGCCGGGCTGACCATCCTGCGCCGGGCGTGGTTCAACGTGGACCGCATGTGGGCGGCGGCGCTGGTGGCGGCGGGGGTGATCACGCTGGCGCAGGCCGTGCTCTGAACCTCGACAGGATCTCGACAAACCCTCCGGAAGCATCCCACACCCGCCTGATGTGCTGGCGCCGTGACCCTGACTCGACGGCGCGGGCCGGAGCCCCGCGAGGTGCGCTGGACCTTCGGCTGTGCGTTCCCCGCGGTCATCGCCGTGCTGTGCTCCACGACGGGCATGCTGCTGGAGATCCGCCTGGCGTGGTGGGCGCGGGCCAACTGCCTGGGCGGTGAGCGGTTCGCGCTGGTCGTGTCCAGTGTGTTCTGGGCGCTGGGGCGGATCATCGTGTTCCCGGCCGTCTCGATCGCGTCGGCTTCGATCGCGCTCCTGGTGCTGCTGGTCGCGCGGGCGCGGTTGCTCCGGCGGTGGTGGCTGGAGCCGTTCCTGCTCGCGCTGGTCGTCGCGATCTCGTTCGCCGGTCCGGTGATGCTGGCCGTGAACGACCATGACACGGTACGCGCGTGCGGACGGACGCTGGCCGGGTCACCACAACATGGCGCTCACCAGGCCGAGAAGGAGCAGGGCGGCGGCGAAGCGCATGACCCACGCGAACATGCGTCAACCATAGGTTGACGTTTGACGCCCGTCAACTCAACGTTGACGGACAGGCCGGGGGGTGGGAGGGAGGGTGCCTGCCCGGGGCCTATCTTCGGCCCGATCCGGCTCGTGGTCGTTCGACTTGGTCGCTGAACGGTGTGCCGGTGCCGCCGTCGTCGTAGGCCACGGTCAGGCGGATCCGTCCTGGGGTGTCGCCCGGACTCCGGGCGAGCGTGATGTCGGTGACCGTACCCGGTCTGCCGCCGACGATGACCTGGTCACCGACGGCGAAGCGGCTCATCTGGCCGCGGTCGCGGCGTACCCACATGCCTATCTCACGCAGTCCGAGCTTTCTCGGCTCGCTGCGGCCCGGCTTGCGGAGCGTCGCTGTTTCGGGAGCTGATCCGGAGAACGCCACCCAGATCTCCCAGTCATCGCGGACGAGCGTCATCATCGGCCCGTCCCCGTCGTGCTCGCTGACAACCTGCCAGCCGCGTTGCTGCGCTTTGGTCTCTAACGCGTTCGGATTCATTGTGACCTCCTCGTGCGCCGAATCGTTACCTTCCTAGTAGAAGAGATGGGGCGTGTGGTCGAAGTAAACAGACGGTCGATATTTGGTTGTGCCCTGTGACGAGGCGCCCATGTCTAGCCGTCCCGGCACTGTTCGCCACCTCGTAAGACACCCTTCTACCTGCGCTTTGACCATATGACAGCGCTTCGGCGGACAGAGAGGCCAATGTCACAAAGATTCATCGTCCCAGCGGCAGCGCGGCCCGTCTTTAACCGGTGGCGCGCCCGCCCGCGTCCTCCCTACACTCGCCGCAGACAGAGATCACCACGATGAGCGAGGGGAGACGGTCGTGCGCGACGCCACGTTCGTTCCCCAGGCCCGCCACGAGGTGATCCTGGTGTCTCCGGCCGCCCGGCGGCGGCTGCGCGCCCGCCACCGGTCGACGTCCTGACGAGCCCGGACGCACGTATCAGCACCGGCTGACGCCCACGCTCGCCCGGCCCATCGCGCCGTCCTGTCCAAGATCACGCCGAAAGGCACGGACCGTGCGCACCAACCCCCGCGACCTGCGGAACATCGGCATCCTCGCCCACGTCGACGCCGGAAAGACCACCGTCACCGAACGCATCCTGCACCTCACCGGCGCCACCTACAAACGCGGCGACGTCCACCACGGCACCACCGTCACCGACTTCGACCCCCAGGAGCGCGACCGCGGCATCACCATCTTCGCCGCCGCCGTCAGCTGCGACTGGAACGGCTGCCGCGTCAACCTCATCGACACCCCCGGCCACGTCGACTTCTCCGGCGAGGTCGAACGCTCGCTGCGCGTGCTCGACGGCGCGGTCGCGGTCTTCGACGCCGTCGCTGGTGTCGAGCCGCAGAGCGAGTCGGTGTGGCGGCGCGCCGACCGGCACGGCGTGCCGCGCATCGCCTTCGTCAACAAGCTCGACCGCGCCGGTGCCGACCTCGACCACGCGCTCGCCTCCCTGCGCGAGCGGCTGGGCGTGACGCCGCTGGCCGTTCAGCTGCCGATCGGCCGCGAGGACGCCTTCACCGGCGTCGTCGACCTCATCAGGATGCGGGCGCTGACCTGGGGCGAGAGCTTCACGGAAGGCCCCGTCCCGGCCGAGCTCCACGACGAGGCGGTACGGCGCCGCCACCTGCTGGCCGAGACCGTGGCGTCGCTGCACCCGGGCGCGCTGGAGGAATACTCAGAACTGCCCGAACTGTCCGAGTCCACCCTGACGGGCGCGCTGCGCGAGCTCACGCTGAGCGGGGAGGCGGTCGTCGTGCTGTGCGGCTCGGCCTACCGCGAACGCGGGATCGAGCCGCTGCTCGACGCCGTGGTCGCCTACCTGCCCTCGCCCGGCGGGGCCGTACAGGGGGAGTGGGAGGGGCTGCCCGAACGGCGGCCGGCCGACCCGTCGGCGCCGTTCGCGGCGCTCGCCTTCAAGGTGAGCACCGGCGCGGCCGGGCGGCTCACCTACCTGCGGGTGT
The DNA here is from genome assembly GCF_014203235.1 of Nonomuraea endophytica. Taxonomy (GTDB): domain Bacteria; phylum Actinomycetota; class Actinomycetes; order Streptosporangiales; family Streptosporangiaceae; genus Nonomuraea; species Nonomuraea endophytica. Next base: position 478,722 of record NZ_JACHIN010000003.1, read on the forward strand.
ACTCGGGAACGATCCGGAAGGGAGAGACCGTGCTCGACACGACGAGCGGGCGCACCGAGCGCGTCGGCCGGATCCTGCACGTGCAGGCCGACCGGTACACCGAGCTCGGCTCGGCGGGCGCGGGCGACATCGTGGCGGTGGCCGGGCTCAAGGCGGCCCGCGCGGGCGCCACGCTGTGCGCGCCGGCGGCGCCGCTGGTGCTGGAACGGCCCGCCGCCGCCGAGCCCGTGGTGTCGGTCGCCATCGAGCCCAGGCGGCGTACCGACGCCACCCGGCTGGCCGCGGCACTCGCCCGGCTCGTGGAGGAGGAGCCGTCGCTGTCCGTCAGAACCGACGCCGAGACCGGCCAGACGCTGCTGTCCGGGCTGGGCGAACTGCAGCTCGAGGTCGCGGTGGAGCGCCTGCGCCGCGGGCACGCGCTGGAGGTCGCCGTCGGCCGGCCCCGGGTGAGCTACCGGGAGACCGTGCGGCGCGGGGTGAGCGGGCTGCTGTACCGGCACGTCAAGCAGGACGGCGGCGCCGGCCAATTCGCCCACGTCGAGATCACGGTGGAACCCGCGGCCGAGGCGGGTCCGGCGGGTTCGGGTGGGTTTGTCTTTCGGTCGGTGGTGACCGGTGGGCGGGTGCCGCGTGAGTACGTCGGCGCGGTCGAGGCCGGGTGCCGGGACGCGCTGGCCGAGGGGCCGCTCGGCGGGCACCCCGTCACCGGCCTGCGCGTCACGCTGACCGACGGCGCCACCCACCCGAAGGACTCCTCCGAGCTCGCCTTCCGCACCGCCGGACGGCTCGCCCTGCGCGAGGCGCTGCGGCAGTGCGAGATGGTGCTACTGGAGCCCATCTCCGAGGTCACGGTGACGGTGCCGGAGGACGGGGTGGGCGCGGTCCTGGGCGACCTGGCAGCCCGCCGCGGCCGGGTGACCGGCACCACAACCCGCCCCGGCGGCGCGCTGGTCACGGCCGTGGTGCCCTTGGCGGAGCTGTTCGGGTACGCGAGCGGGTTGCGCAGCCGGACACAGGGGCGGGCCGGCTTCACCACCCGCCCCGCGGGCCACGCCCCCGCCTGACCCCGTGAGATGCCCTCCGGCCCAAACCGGAGGGCATCCCGCCCAAAAGCGCTGCGGCAGGCGGGGTCAGGTGGGTGGGGCGGTGAAGCCGGTGCCGGCCAGGGTTATGGCGTGGCGCATGGCGTCGGTGCGGGTGGATGGGGTGGCGTTCTGGGAGGCGACGGCGCTGACCGCGCCGACGCAGGCGCCCAGGTGGGCGGCGCAGTGGAGCGCGTCCAGCCCGGGGTAACGCTCGGTGATCGCGTCGAGGATGCGCGTCTGCACCCCATGCAGGCGTACGGCCAGCGACGGCGGCATCCCGCCCGACTCCCGCGCCACCAGCACCCGGACCGGTGCCAGCGCGTCGACGTTGGTGTCGGCCACGTCCAGGGCGTCGACCAGCGACTCCACCGCCCGCTGCACCGCCTCCCAGGCCGTGGTCCCGGCGGGCAACGAGGACACCCGGGCGACGGCGATGTCCACGTACCGCTCGATGTGGTGGAACAGCACGTCCTCCTTGGACGCGAAGTGCAGGAAGAACGTCCGCGGCGCCACCCCGGCCCGCTCCGCGATGTCGGCCACCGTGGTCCCCGCGAAGCCCCGGCCGGTGAACAGCTCGGTCGCGGCCAGCACGATCGCCTCCCGGGTCATCCGCCGCTTGCGATCCCGCAGCCCCGTCGATTTCGGCATGCCGCGCATCCTACCGCCTTCCGCTACATTAGTGCATAAATGCACAAGTGCAGTGAAAGGATGGACGATGACACGCACCTACGTGGTCACCGGCGCCGACACCGGCATCGGCGCGCTCACCGCCGAACTGCTGGCCGATCAAGGAGCCAGGGTGATCCGCTGCGGCGTGGCGGAGGGCGCGGACGTCCGTGCCGACCTAGGCACCGCCGACGGCAGGTCCGCGCTGGTCGGGGAGGTGGAGCGGCTGGCGCCGGCGGGCATCGACGGCCTGGCGCTGGTCGCGGGCATCGCCGCCCCCACCGAGGCGACCGTCCGGGTCAACTACTTCGGCACCCTCGCCGTCCTCAACGGCCTGCGCCCGCTGCTCTACCGGTCGGGCGCGCCGCGCGCGGTCGTGGTGTCGTCCGCCTCGTCGTTGTCGGCCGGCGACGCCGACGTGGTCGCCGCGTGCCTGCGCGACGACGAGGCCGCCGCCACGGCGATGGCGCGGCGCGCCATCGACCGGGGGAGGGGCGCCGTGCTCTACCGCTCCACCAAGATCGCCCTCAACCGGTGGGTACGCCGCGCCGCCCCCGACTGGGCCCGATCCGGCATCCCGCTCAACGCCGTCGCTCCGGGCATCGTCGACACCGAGAGCGCGCGTAGCACGATGCTCGGCACCCCTGCCCAGGCCAAGCTCATGGCCGAGGCGCTGCCGCAGCCGCTCGGCTTCCCCGGCCCGGCCGACGCGGTGGCCGAGGCGCTGGCCTGGACGCTGAGCCCGGCGAACACGTTCATGACCGGCCAGATCCTCTACGTCGACGGCGGCGCGGACGCCACCCTGCGCGGCGATACCCCTTACGCCGACGGCGTCAGGTACGGTCCGCTGGCGATGACCAAGATGATCTATTGGTCGCTGGTTGCCAAGCTCCAGGCGCGTAAGCCCACGGGTTGACTTGATTTGCTTGCACATACATACTTCTGCTCAGTCGCTTGTATGTGCAAGGAGTTTTCTCATGGCATGGATCTATCTGCTCGTGGCCTCGGTCTTCGAGGTGGTGTTCGCGCTGGGCACCAACGCGACCAACGGCTTCACCGAACTGGTGCCCTCCATCGTGACGATCGTCGCCGCGACGGGCGGCATCTTCTTCCTCAGCCTGGCCCTGAAGACCCTGGACGTGGGCGTCGGCTACACCGTGTGGACCGGCATCGGCGCCACCGGCACCGTCGTTCTCGGCACGCTGATCTTCGGCGAGTCCATGAACGTCTGGAAGGCGGTCGCCTTCGTCCTGATCATCGGCGGCATCCTCGGGCTGAAGTTGTCCGACAAGCTCACCACCGCCGCCTGACCCTTAAGGAGCACCCATCATGGCCTGGTTCTATCTCGCACTCGCCGTCGTCTTCGAAATCGCCTTCGCCCTCGGCACCAACGCCACCAAGGGCTTCACCAAGGTGTGGCCGTCGCTGTTCACCGTGGTGGCCGCCGCCGGTGGCATCTTCTTCCTCAGCCTCGCGCTCAAGACCCTGGACGTGGGCGTCGGCTACACGATCTGGACCGGTCTCGGCTCGATCGGCACCGTCATCCTCGGCGCCCTGATCTACAAGGAGAAGATCACGCTGCCGAAGGTGCTGTCGTTCGCCTCGATCATCCTCGGCGTGATCACGCTCAAGATCGCCTCAGGGCTCTGAGGTCACAGCCGGACCAGCGTCGTCCCCCGGTGCCTGCCGTTCATCTGGCCGACGAGCGCGCCGGGCACCGCGGCCAGGCCGCCCTCCACCACGGTGTGCGGGAAGACGAACCGGCCCTCGCGCAGCCACCGGCTGTAGTGCTCGATCCAGGCGGGATCGTTGTCGTAGGGCGTGGTGAATCCGCGGATGGTGACGTCGCGCAGGACGGCGGGCTCCAGGTCGAGGGCGGGGTTGCGGCCCGACAGCGAGCCGCAGAGCACGAAGCGGGCGTTCGGCGCGGCCAGTGCCATCGCCGCCTCGAACTGCTCTCCGGCGACGTTGTCGAAGAAGACGTCGATGCCGTCCGGGGCCAGTTCCGCCAGTCGGGCGGCGACCGGGCCGTCGTGGTAGTCGAAGGCGGCGTCGAAGCCCAGGTCGTCCACGAGGTAGCCGATCTTCTCCTTGCTGCCCGTGCTGCCGATCACCCGCTTGGCGCCGCGGCACCGGGCGATCTGCCCGGCGACCGCGCCGACGCCGGTGGTGGCCCCGGACACGAACACGGTGTCGCCGGGGCCCGCCTCGGCGAGCGTCACCATGCCGCGCCAGGCGGTGGCGCCCTGGTTGAGGTGGTATTCGGGGCGGGGGAGCAAGGTGGGGTCGAGCTTGGTGAACGACTCGTCGCCCTCGGCGGCCAGGACGTGGTCGCGGAAGCCGTACACGTGCTGGACCAGGTCGCCGGCCGAGAAGAGTGAACTGCGGGAGGCGACGACGGTGCCGACCGCCGGAGCCCAGGGCGGGCGGCCCAGTTCGTAGGCGGACATCGGCAGGTCGGGGTGGGGCTCGGCCTCCATCAGTTCGCGCATGACGACGGACAGCAGCATCCAGTCGTTGCGGACCAGGAACTCGCCGTCGGCCGGGGGCGCGATCTCGGTGCGGGCGAGTTCGAAGTGGTCCTCGCGCAGGTCGGTGTCCGGGCGCGCGGTCAGTCGCAGCTCCGTCGCGTGGGTGATCGACATGTGCCGACCCTAGGAAGGAACGCGGCACTATTCGTTCCGCATTAGATATATGCGAATCGCATATAATATCGAGGCATGAGCACATCTGAGCGGACCGAGGCGGCCGTGGGCCGTTGGCATGAGGTCGTGAACGGCGGAGACCTCGACGGCGTGCGCGCGGTCGTGGCCGACCCCGTCGTGGTCAACGGGCCCAAGGGGTCGGGGCCCATCACGCCCGGCGACTTCGCCGACTGGATCGTGCGGTCGGGGGTCGAGCTGCGTCCCCGCTCGTGGCATCCGATCAGCGAGCGGGTCGTGGTCGTCGAGCAGGACGCCCGCTGGCCGCAGGACGACGGGTCGAGCAGGGTCGCGACCGTGTTCCGGGCCAGCGGCGACCGGGTCTCGGCCGCGCTGCGCTTTCCCGAACTGCGGGCGGCGCTCGAGTTCGCCCGCCTGTACGCCGATCTGGCCGCGACCGAATGAGCGGGCCGGGACCCGGGCAGGCGCTGTTCCACTTCGTGCGCCACTGGTCGCGGCGGTGGAACGCGGGGGCCGAGCGCGGGCGTGACGTCATGGTGGCCGAGGCGGTCCACGCGCTGGCCGGGCGGCCGGAGATCACCGTCAACGAGGTCGCCGCCGAGCTGGGACTCGACCAATCCGGCGCCTCCCGGCTGGTCGCCCAGGCCACCGAACGGGGCTACCTCGCCGTCACCGCCTCGGCCGCCGACGGGCGGCGCCGTACCGTCGAGCTGACCGGGGACGGACGGGAGCTGCTGCGCGACGCGCACGCCTGGCAGGAGGCGGTCTTCACCAGGCTCACCGAGGACTGGGCCCCGGAGGAGCGCGCGGACCTCCACCACGCGATGCTCCGGCTGATGCGCAGCTCACCCGAGCTCACGGCGGGGCTCGCGGGCGAGAAAGTTACGCGGGCTTGATCTTGCCTAGAGGGCGGCCAGGCAACTGACAGGGCATGACCCAAGGCCGACCCGCCGCCGCGCTGGCCCGGCTGGCGCTGCCCGCGCTGGTCGTCGGCGTGGCCTGCAGCCTCATCCTGCTGGTGGTCGACATCGCCGCCGAAGCCCTGCAGGAGGTGCTCTGGCATCACCTGCCCGCGGCACTCGGCCTGGACGGCGGCGCGCCCTGGTGGACGCTGGCGATTCTCACGCTGACCGGACTGGCGGTCGGGCTCGTGGTGTGGAAGATCCCCACGGGCCCCGACCCGGCCACCGAGGGCCTGGTGGGCGAGCCGCTGCCGGTGGCCGTCGTTCCCGGCATGCTGCTGGCCACCGCACTCACCCTGGCGGGCGGCGTGAGCCTCGGGCCGGAGAACCCGATCACCGCCGCCAACATCGCCCTGGCCGTCGCGGTGGGCGTGCGCCTGCTTCCCGGCATCAAGGCGCCGGTCTGGCTGGGCCTGGCCGCGGCCGGGACGATCGGCGCGTTGTTCGGCACGCCCGTGGCCGCCGCGCTGATCCTGTCGGAGCTGGCGCTCGGCCCGAAGGACGTGCCGCTCTGGGACCGCCTGTTCGGCCCGCTGGTCGCGGCCGGCGCCGGGGCGATCACCACCGTCCTGATCGCCAGCCCGGTCTTCCAGCTTGGCCTGCCCGACTACTCCCTGCAGCCCTTCGACCTGCTCAGCGGCATGGTCATCGCGTGCGCCGCCGTTCTCGCCGGGCTGGCGGCCGTCTACGCCTTCCCGCACGTCCACCGCCTGTTCCACCTCATCCGCCACCCCGTGCCCCGGCTGACGCTGGCCGGCGTGGCCCTCGGCGTCGCCGGGATGATCGGCGGCCAGATCACCCTGTTCAAGGGCCTGGCGGAGATGAAGCAACTCGTCGCCGCCCCCTACGGCGCCGCCGCCCTGACCCTGATCATCCTGGTGAAGCTCGCCGCCCTCCTCATCGCCGCCACCGCGGCCTTCATCGGCGGCCGGATCTTCCCCGCGGTCTTCATCGGCGTCGCCATCGGCCTGCTCGCCTCCGCGCTGGTTCCCGGCGTGTCACCGTCGCTGTCCATCGCCTGCGGCGTGCTCGGCGTCACCCTCGCCGTGACCCAGCAGGGCTGGCTGAGCCTGTTCATGGCCGCGACCGTCGTCACCGACCTCGACCTGATCCCCGTGCTCTGCCTGGCCCTGCTGCCCGCGTGGCTGCTGGTCACCGGACGCCCTCAGATGATCATCGAAGAGAAGTGAAGAACGTGCGCAGGTCGTCGACCAGCAGCTCCGGCCGCTCCATCGACAGGAAGTGGCCGCCCTCGCCCAGCTCCGTCCAGCGCACGACGTTGTGGTCGCGCTCGGCCCACGGCCGGATCGTCACGTCGTGGGCCGTGACCAGCACCCCGGTCGGCACCTTGCCGCGCTCGGGCGCCTCGCCCCATTCGACGGCCGAGATCTCCTCGTAGTAGATCTGCGCCGCCGACCCCGCCGTGCCGGTCAGCCAGTAGATCGACACGTCGGTCAGCATGCTGTCGCGGTCGATGCTCTCCTCCGGCAGACCCTCCTCCGGGATCGTGAGCTCCTTGAACTTCTCCATGATCCAGGCGAGCTGGCCGACCGGCGAGTCGTTGAGGCCGTAGGCCACGGTCTGCGGGCGCTTGGAGTTGCACTGCAGGTAGCCGTCGTTGAAGTTCTCCATGCGGTCCCACCGGCCCCGCTCGACCTCCGACAGCTCGTCCATCTCGCCCTCGGCGCCGACCGGGAAGGTGATCATGCCGTTCATGTGCACGCCGATCACGTGCCCGGGATCCTGCCTGCCGATCGCCGGGGCCACCCAGGAGCCGGCGTCGTAGCCGTGCGCGCCGTAGCGGTCGTAGCCGAGCTCGGCCATGAGCCGCACGAACAAGCTCGCCATCCTGGCCGCGTTCATGCCCGGCCCGGCCAGCGGCGTCGAGAACCCGAAGCCCGGCAGCGACGGGATCACCAGGTGGAAGGCGGCCGACGGGTCGCCGCCGTGGGCGCGCGGGTCCGACAGCGGGCCGATGACGTCGAGGAAGTCGGTCACCGCGCCCGGCCAGCCGTGCAGCAGGAGCAGCGGCGTCGCGTCCGGCTCGGGGGAGCGGACGTGCAGGGAGTGGACGTTCTGCCCGTCGATCGTGGTGAGGAACTGCGGGTGCTCGTTGATCGCCGCCTCGTGCGCGCGCCAGTCATAGCCGGTACGCCAGTGGCCGGCCAGCTCCCGCAGGTAATCCACCGGCACCCCCCGGCTCCAGCCGACGCCCGGCAGCTCGTCCGGCCAGCGGGTCGCGGCCAGGCGAGCGGCCAGGTCGTCGAGCTGCGCCTGCGGGATCTCGATGCGGAAGGGACGGATGCTCATCGCGGTTCCTCTCGTTCGGTCGTTCACCCCTTGGGCGCAAGACGCGCTCTAGCATCCGCTATATCCGATGTAGCGTGATCGATGCGGCCCCGGCCTCACTGGCTGACGGACAGCACCGCCTTGCCGGGGACGTTCCTGCCGAGCAGGGCGGCCGCCGCCGCGCCGTACTCCTGCCACGTGCCGCGCCAGCCGACCTCGGGCGAGAGCCGTCCGGCGGCGACGAACCCGAGCAGCGTCGCCAGATCCGGCCCCACCTCGCGCACGTCGCCGAAGGTGCTCATGGTCTTGGCCGCCCCGACGAAGAACAGCGAGTAGGGCTCGAACACGGCGGGCTCACCGGAGGCCCAGCCGATGTTCTGCACGCTCCCGCCCGCCGCGAGCAGCTGCCAGGCCGCGACGAGCTGCGGCCCGCCCACGTTGTCGAGGATCAGGTCCACCGGCCGGTCGATGCCGTCCAGGCCGATCACGACCTCGTCCGCGTCGAGCCCCTCCGCTCGGGCGGCCGAGCCGACCGAGGCGATCACGTGCGCCCCGCCCAATCTGGCCAGTTGTACGGCATAGCGGCCCACCCCTCCCGCCGCCCCGGTGACCAGCACCCGGCGGCCCAGGATGTCGCGCGTGCGCAGGGTGCGCAGCGCGGTGAGGCCGGCCATCGGCAGCGCGGCAGCGTCGGCCGGATCCACCCCGGCGGGCACCTCGGCCACCGCGGTGGTCTCCACGGCCATCCGCTGCGCCCAGGCCCCGGCCCCGAAGGCGGCGACCCGGGTCCCGGCGGCGGGCCCGGAACCGTCGGCGGCAGGGTGCAGCACGACCCCCGCCGCGTCGTAGCCGTGCACGGTGCCCGGCGGGCGGCTGCCGGCGAAGGTCACCTCGCCGCGGTTGAGCGAGATGTGGCTCACCTCCAGAACGAGCTGGCCGGCCGTGGGGCGCGGCTCAGGGGCCTCGGCGAGGCGGAGTGAACCGGGCGCGTCCGGGGCGACGACAAGGGCGAGCATGAGACCTCCTAGAATACGGACTGACAGTCCGCAAATATAAGCGGACCGATGGTCCGATTGCCAGAGGGGTGCCCGAGTGGAACGCGCAGACGCCGCCCGCAACCGGCAGGCCGTGCTCAGGGCCACCGAGCAACTGCTCGCCGAGGGCGGCGGCGACCACGTCTCGCTCGACCGGGTGGCCGCGCTGGCCGGTGTCGGCAAGGGGACGGTCTTCCGCCGCTTCGGCAACCGGGCGGGACTGCTGCAGGCCCTGCTGGAGGAACGCTCACGCGAACTGCGCGAGGCCGTGGTGACCGGCCCGCCGCCCCTGGGCCCGGGGGCGGCCGCCCGGGAACGGCTGCTCGCCTTCCTCGGCGGGCTGTGCGCGATCGCGGAGGGCAACGCCGTCCTGCTGTCGGCGCACGAGCAGGCCTGCGCCGACGACAAATACACCGACCCCAGCTACCGCTTCTGGCACGCCCACCTGACCTCCCTGCTGGACGGCGCGGGCACCGACCCCGGCTTCCTCGCCCACGGCCTGCTCGCCCTCTTCGACGGCGCGCTGATCCGGCACGTGGGACCGGGCCGCTTCACCGACTCCGTCAAGGAGTACGCCGCCACCCTGATCTAGGCCGCAAGGGTGCAGCAGGCTGTAGTGACGGCGCTCCGGCCTGGCCAGGAGACTGGGCGGCATGCGCGAACGATGGACCGCGGTGTGGCGCGGGCTTCGATATCTGCTGGTCAACCTGGTCTGCGGCCTCGCCACCCTGCCGCTGCTGCCGTTCGCGGCGCTCCCGGCGGCGGCGCCGGGGCTACGGCGGTGGGCGGCCTGGAACCGGCGGCGGGCCGCGGCCCTGCTCGGGGTTCCCGCTCCGGCCACGGGCCCGGGGCGGTGGTGGGGCGTGGAGTTCGCGCTCACCGGGGCGGTCATCGGGTTCGCCGCGTTCCTCGCCGCCGGCCGGGTCGTGGCGGCGCCGGTCTGGTGGCTGTATCCGGCGGACCGGCCGCTCGTGCTGCTGGCGCCGGTGGACGGGTGGGGTCCCGCGCTCGGGTTCGGCGCCGTGGCGCTGGTGCTCCTGGTCGCGGGCGCGCCGCCGGTGGCCCGCGGGCACGCCCGCCGGACCCTGGCCGGGCCCGCCGACCTGGACCGGCTCACCGACCGGCTCACCGAGCGGGTCGCGGAGCTGGGGGAGAGCCGCGCCGCCGTACTGGACGCCCATGGGGCCGAACTGCGCCGCATCGAACGCGACCTGCACGACGGCACCCAGGCCCGGCTGGTCGCGCTGGCCATCAGGCTCGGCGTCGCCAGGGAGGCGCTGGGCGACCGCGGACCGGTCGCCGACCTGCTGCGGGAGGCACACGAGGGCGCTGAGGACGCCATGGTGGAGCTGCGCGAGGTGATCCGCACCATGTACCCGCCGATCCTGGCCGACCGTGGGCTCGGCGGCGCGCTCGCGGCGCTCGGCGCACGGTGCGACGTCCCGGTCGAGCTGCGCCTCGACGGCACCGGCGAACTGCCTGCCGCGCTGGAGGCGGCGGCGTACTTCATCGTGGCCGAGGCCCTCACCAACGTCGCCAAGCACAGCCGCGCGAGCCAGGCCACCGTCCGGGTCGAGCGCGCGGGCGGCGTCCTGCTCGTCGAGGTCGCCGACGACGGCGTGGGCGGCGTGGACGAGACGCGCGGCACCGGCGTCGTCGGCATCCGCCGCCGCGCCGCCGCCCTCGACGGCGCGCTCCGGGTGAGCAGCCCGCACGGCGGCCCGACGCGCCTGGTGGTGGAGCTGCCGTGCGCGTCGTGATCGCCGAGGACAACGTCCTGCTGTCGTCCGGGGTTGAGCTCCTGCTGGCCGCCAAGGGCATCGAGGTGCCCGAGGTCGCCGCCGACGGGCCCGGGTTCGTCGCCGCCGTGCGGCGCCATCGCCCCGACGTGACCATCGTGGACGTACGGCTGCCGCCCACCTTCCGCGACGAGGGCATCAGGGCGGCGCTGGAAGCCCGGCGGGCCAGCCCCGGCCTGCCGATCCTGGTGCTGTCGCAGTACGTCGAGCGCGTCTACGCCCGCGAACTGCTCGCCGACGGCGGCGGCGCGGTCGGCTACCTGCTCAAGGACCGAGTGGCCCGGGTGAGCGAGTTCGTCGCCGCGCTGCGCACGGTGGCCGCGGGCGGCACCGTCATGGACCCGGAGGTCGTCGCCCAGCTCATGTCCGGCCGCGAACGCCGCATCGACGCCCTCACCGCCCGCGAGCGCGAGGTCCTCACGCTCATGGCGCAGGGCCGTGACAACACCGACATCGGCGCCCGGCTCACGATCACCGGCAGCGCCGTGCACAAGCACATCGGCAACATCTTCACCAAGCTCGGCCTGCCGCCCGAGGAGGGCGGCCACCGCCGGGTGCTCGCCGTCCTTGCCTTTCTCGGCAGCGAGCGCTGAACCCACCCCACCGAAGGAGCTCTCCCTTGCGTGTCCTCGCGCACTTCACCGCGGCCGCACTCGCCGCCGCGACCCTCCTGTCCACCGCCCCGGCCGGCGCCGCCGCCGCTGCCACCGGTGACATCCACGCCGAGCTGCGGCGTCATCTGCGCGACGCGGTCGCCGACGGCTCGCTCGCCGTCCTGGCCGAGGTGCGGGCCGCGGGCCGTACGCACAGGCTGGCCGAGGGCAGGATCCGGTACGGCGCGCCGCACCCGGCCCAGGCGGCGGGCAGGTTCAGGATCGGCAGCCTGACCAAGGCGTTCACCGCCACCGTCGTCCTGCAACTAGCGGCCGAGGGCCGCCTGACCCTGGCCGACCCGGTAGCCAGGTGGCTGCCCGGCATCGTCCGCGAGGGCGAGCGCATCACGCTGCGGAACCTGCTGCAGCACACCAGCGGCATCCCCGACTACTTCCCCACGCTCCTGGACGCCGCCGGCAACCCGCGCGAACCCCTGCGAACCTGGCGCGAACAGGAGCTGGTCGGCCTGGCCGAAAGGCTGCCCCGCACCCCCGGGACGTTCTCCTACTCCAACACCAACTACGTGCTGCTCGGCATGGTCATCAGAGCCGTCACCGGACGCGGCTACGCCACGGAGATCACCGAGCGCGTCATCCGGCGCGCCGGGCTGACCCGCACCTCCGCCCCGGACACGGAGCCGTCGATCAAGGGCCCGCACCCGCACGCCCACGCCCTGACCGGCGGCGTCGTCACCGACATCACCGCGCTCAACCCGACCGTCCTCGGCGCGGCCGGCGGCATGGTGTCCACCACCGCCGACCTCAACCGCTTCATGCGCGCCCTGCTCGGCGGACGGCTGCTGCCGCCCGCCTGGCTCGCCGAGATGAAGAAGCCGCTGCCCGGCGGCACGTACGGGCTCGGTCTGGCGAGCGTCCGGCTGCCCTGCGGCACCTTCTACGGTCAGGCCGGGGGCGTCGCGGGCTACTTCGCCGCCGCCTTCCGCAGCGAGGACGGGCGGCGGGAGGTCGGCCTGGCGGCCACGCCGTACAAGGGAGATCCGGGCCGCGCGCTCAACGCCCTGCTGGCCCGGACCGTTTGCGAAAGTGGCGGCTCGCCGGGATGAGCGCGGCGGCGGCCGGGGCCAGGAAGCAGACCAGGGCGCAGAACGCCAGGACCGGGGCGGCGCCGAAGGACTCCATGGCCGGGGCCAGGACCGCCAGGCCGATGGGGGCCAGGCCGTAGGAGAGCAGGAAGTCCAGCGACGAGACACGGGCGAGCAGCCGCGGCTCCACCTCGCGCTGTGTCGCGGTGAACCACGGCACGTTGAACAGCTCGATGCCCACCCCGGCCAGCAGGTACGCCGCCGCCACCAGCACCGGGCGCACCGGCAGCAGCAGGCTGAGCGGCGCGCAGCCGTACATGCCGAGACCGAACAGCGCGGCCCAGCCCTGGGAACGCGGCCGCCAGCGCGCCATGAGCAGGGCCCCCGCCAGCGCGCCCGCGGTGTAGGCGGTCAGGGCGGCGGCGAGCACCGCCTCGGTGCCGTAGCGGTCGCGGCTGATCAGCGGGAGCGCGACGCCGGTGACCGAGTAGCCGGTGAAGACGACGGCGGTCAGCGCGGCCAGCCCGGCCAGGAACCACGGGTGCCGCCGCGCCTCGCGCACACCCTCGGCGAACTCCTTGAGCAGCGCCACCGGCGCGGCGGCGGGGGCGGGGCGGCGGCCACGGGGCGGCAGGAGCGCGGCCAGCAGCCACAGCAGGCCGGTGCCGGTCAGCAGCGCCCAGGTATCCAGGACGGTCGCGAGCAGCGCGGTCGCGGCGGGCGCCACGAGCGTGGTGGCCCGCACCGCGAGCGTGATGGCGGCGTTGGCGCGCTGCCGCCCGGCCTCGTCGACGACCTCGGCGGTCAGCGCCTGGAAGGCGGGCCTGCAGGCGCCCTGGCCCGCCCCGGCGACCGCGGCGGCCACGCTCATGAGCAGGACCGAGCGGCCCAGGCCCAGGGCGATGACCGGCGTGGCCAGCGCGGCGGCCAGCCCCGCCCACAGCACCACGGCGCGGCGCGAGTACCGGTCGGCGAGCACGCCGCCGAGCGGCACCGCGAGCAGGAACCCGGCGGTCCTGGCGGCCAGCACGATCCCGAGACCGGTCGCGGTGAGGCCGCGGTCGAGCACCGCCAGCGCCAGCACGAACGGCAGCGCCCACGTCGCCAGCCCGGAGGCGGTCGTGCCCGCCCACAGCCGCGCGAACCCCGGGTCGCGCAGCACGGTCGCGGTGCTCACCCGGGCAGCCCGCGCAGGTAGGCGGCGAAGCCCTCCAGGCCGTCGACGTTGCGCGGCCCGCTGATGCCCTCGTTGTAGTCCAGGACGTGGAACCGGTCGTTGACGACGGCGGGCAGCTTGGCCGTCACCGGCGACTCCTTCAGGAACCGGATCTTCTCGGTGGCGGGCTTGTCGCCGTAGTCGAGGATGATGATGACCTCGGGCTTGGCCGCGACGACCGCCTCCCAGGTGACCTCGCTCCAGCGGGCGTCCAGGCCGGCGAAGACGTTGCGGCCGCCGGCGAAGCGGATGATGTCGTTCGGCGGCACCTGGCTGCCGGCGGTGAAGGGCTTGTCGGTGCCCGAGTCGTACAGGAAGACGGGCACCGGCTGGCCCTTCGGGGCACGGGCGCGTACCGCCTCGACCCGCTTCTTGTAGCCGGCGACCAGCGCGCGGGCGCGGTCCTCGACGTGGAAGATCCGGCCGAGGCGTTCGAGGTCGGTGTAGAGGCCCTCGAACGGCGTGACGCGCTCGGGGAAGCCGGGGTAGTTGAAGCACGACTCGGCGTGCATGAAGCTCTGGATCTTCAGCCCGTCCAGGATGGCCGGGGTGATGCCGCGCTGGTCGCTGAAGCCCGAGCGCCATCCGGCCACCACGAAGTCGGACTCGGCGTCCACGACCAGTTCGCGGTTGAGCAGGTCGTCGCTGAGGAACTTGACCTTGGCGTACTCGGCGGCCCAGGGCGACTCCTCGACCGGCGGGTTGGCGGGCGGCATCACGTAGCCGTGCACGTGCGCGGTGAGCCCGAGCGCGAACATCTTGTCCGCGCTGCCCGCCTCGTAGACGACGGCGCGGCGCGGGGTCGTGTAGGCGACCTCCTGCCCGCACCGCTTGACGTTCGTCTTCTCCGGTACGGCTGCGCCGCCTTCGACCCGGGCGCCGCAACCGGCGAGCAGCAGGGTCCCGGCCAGGGCGCAGGCGGTCAGCGTGCGGTTCACGCGGTGGTTCCTTCCAGATGGGCGGACCCGAGGTCGTAGAGGACCTGGGGCACGCCGGTGAGGGGATGGGGGACGACGGTGGCCTCGACGCCGAAGACGTCGCGTAGCAGCGCCTCGGTGAGGACCTCGCCGGGTGTCCCGGCGGTCACGAGCCGGCCGCCGGACAGCACGGCCAGCCGGTCGCAGGCCGAGGCGGCGAGGTTGAGGTCGTGCAGGGTGACCAGCGCGGTGTGGCCGGCGGCGCGCAGCATCGACAGCAGCCTGATCTGGTGGTGCAGGTCGAGGTGGTTGGTCGGCTCGTCCAGGATGAGCACCCGCGGCTCCTGGACGAGCGCGCGGGCCACGAGCACCCGCTGGCGCTCGCCCCCCGACAGCGACAGCACGCCGCGCCCGGCCAGGTGCGCGACCTCCATGCTCTCCATCGCCCGGCGGCACAGCTCGCGGTCGTGCGCGCCGAGTGCCCGGTTGCCGCGCAGGTGCGGGACGCGGCCGAGTGCCACGGTCTCCTCGACGGTGAAGTCGAGGTCGGTGTGACCCTCCTGGGTGAGCGCGCCGACGAGCCGGGCGGACTCGCGCATCGGCAGGGCGGCCAGGTCCCGGCCGTCCACGCGCACCGCTCCGGCGCTCGGCCGCAGCGCCCGGTAGACGCAGCGCAGGGTGGTGGTCTTGCCCGAGCCGTTGGGGCCGACCAGGCCCACGACCTGCCCGGCCGCGACCGTCAGGAACAGGTCGGTGACGAGGTCGGCCGTGCCCGCCGAGACGGACAGGCCGTCAAGGAGCAGCGCCATGTCAGGCCCGCCCGAACAGGTAGCCGCGGCGGCGCAGCAGCGTGACGAACACGGGCACGCCGACCAGGGCGGTGATCACGCCGATCGGCAGTTCCCTGGGCGCTACCAGGGTCCGCGCGACGAGGTCGGCCCACACCATGAAGATCGCGCCGGCCAGCGGGGCGATCGTGAGCACGCGGGTGTGGGCGGCGCCCACCAGCAGGCGGACCAGGTGGGGCATGACCAGGCCGACGAAGCCGATCGCGCCGCTGACCGCGACCATCGCCCCGGTGGCCAGGGAGGTGAGCACGAACAGGCCGCGGCGCAGCCGTACCGTGTCGACGCCGAGGGCGGCGGCGCTCTCGTCGCCCTGCGCCAGCACGTCCAGGCGGCGGCCGAGCCCGCGCAAGATGACGAGCGCGGTCAGCGTGACGGCGGCGATGACGGGCAGCGCGCCCCAGGTCGCCGCGCCGAAGCCGCCCATCGACCAGTACAGGACGGTGCTGGTGGCCTCGCCGTCCGGCGCGAAGTAGACGATCACGCTCATCACGGCCTGGAAGCCGAACGCGGCCGCCACCCCGGTCAGCACGAGCCGCAGCGGTGACAGCCCGCCGCCCTGCCGGGCGACGAAGTAGACGAGGGCGGAGGCGAGCAGGGCGCCGAGGAAGGCGCCGGCGCTCACGGCGTAGATGCCGAGCGCGGTGAGCGCGCCGGTGACGCCGACCAGCACGGCGCCGGCCGAGGCTCCGGAGGAGACGCCGAGCACGAACGGGTCGGCCAGCGCGTTGCGCACCATGGCCTGGATCGCCACGCCGGCCGCGCTGAGCCCGGCGCCGACCAGCACCGCGAGGATGACGCGCGGCGTGCGCACCTGCCAGACGATCTGATAGGTGGTCACCTCGTCCGGTGTGATCGCGCCGCCGGACAGTGCCGCCCAGAGGTAGCGCAGGGTCTGGCCGGGCGGGACCGCCGCGGCGCCGACGCCGATAGCGAGCAGCACCGAGACCGCGAGGACCGCAGCCAGTAAGAGGACAAGGGATCGCAAGATTGACTCCGATAACGACAATCATTTTCACGCGACCCTACCACCGGTTGCCGCGGCGCGATCCCCTGGGAACGGCTACATGATCAGCTCAGCGCCTCCTTCGCAGCCGGTCCAGGAAGCCCCTGGCCTTCTGCCGTGTCCGCGGGTCGCGGGCCATCCGCTTCGCCTTCTCGACGTTCTGCCTGCCACGCGGGCTGCGCAGGTACGCGCGCACCCGATCGATGATTGTCGCCATGCCCTTCCAGCTACCCCCGTGGAGAGGTCTATGCGCCGGATGAGATCTTGATGGCCGTGGAAGCGGTGAGGTAGACAGGGTGCGCAACCGTCGCGAGAGGAACGCATGAGCCGCTACGCACTGGTCGGCGCCCGGGTCGTGCTGGCCCGCTCGGTCGACGCCGACGTGGCCGTGCTGGTCCGCGACGGCATGATCGAGGCGCTGGCGCCGTACTCACAGCTGCCGCCCGGCCTCACCCGCCTGGACGCGGGCGGGCGCTACCTGACCCCCGGCCTCATCGACCTGCACACCCACGGCGCCGCCGGGCACGGCTTCGACACCCCTGACGCCGCCGGGTACGACGCCGTCCTGGCCGCCCACGCCCGCTCCGGCGTCACCGCTGTGCAGGCGTCGCTGGCCACCTCCGAGCTGTCACACCTGGCCGGGTGCCTGTCGTTCGCCGCCGGCTACCGCTCGCCCGGCGTGCGGTTGATCGGGGTCCACCTGGAAGGGCCTTTCCTGGCGCCGGAACAGGCCGGGGCGCACGACCCGGCACTGCTGCGCCACCCCCGGCCGGAGGACGTGAAAGCACTGCTGCGGGCCGGGGCGCCGACGATGGTCACGCTCGCCCCCGAACTGCCGGGCGGGATCGCGGCCACGCGGGCGTTCGCCGAAGGGGGCGCGATCGTGGCCATCGGGCACAGCCAGGCGGCCGGGGCGGAGTTCGCCGCCGCCGTGGCCGCCGGGGCCACGCACCTGACGCACCTGTGGAGCGGGCAGTCCGCGCTGCGCCGCGAGGGGCCGTGGCGGGTGCCGGGACTGCTGGAGGAGTCGCTGGCCTCCACCGGGCTGACCGCCGAGGTCATCGCCGACGACCGGCACCTGCCGCCCGAACTGCTGCGGATCGCCTACCGGTGCCTGCGCGGGCGGCTGACCGTGGTCTCCGACTCCACGCCGGGGCTGGGGCTGGCGGACGGCACGCCGTACCGGCTGGGGAATCTGTGCTGTGTGGTCGAGGACGGCGTCGGCATGCTGCCCGACCGCACCGCCTTCGCCGGGAGCACGACCGGGCTCGACCGCATGCTCGGCCACCTGCGCGGGGCGGCCGGGCTGAGCGTGCCCGAGACCGTCGCCACCGCGACCCGGGTGCCGGCCGCGGTGCTCGGGCTGCGCCGTCAGGGCACACTGCGTCCCGGCTGCCACGCCGACCTGGCGCTGCTCGACGACGACCTGACCGCGCGGGCCACGATCGTCGGCGGACGCTGGCTCATGGACCTCGACGGAGTGGCCGGTGACCGGGTTCTCACCGGGTGAGCGGGTTCTCACGGGCTGAGGGGGATCCACTCCGCGCTCGTCGTGCAGGACTTCAGGGCCTCGGGGTCGGGCGTGACGCCGATGCCGGGGCCTTCGGGCACGGGCAGTTCGCCGCCGTCCAGGACGAACGGGCGGGTGATGTCGCGGTGGTAGTAGCGCTCGGTGGCCGAGATGTCGCCGGGCAGCGTGAAGCCGGGCAGGCCGGCCAGCGCCAGGTTGGCCGCCCTGCCGAGGCCGGTCTCCAGCATTCCGCCGCACCAGACGGGCACCCCGTTGGCCTCGGCCACGTCGTGCACGCGGCGGGCCTCCAGGTAGCCGCCGACGCGGCCGGGCTTGATGTTGATGATCGAGCAGGCGCCCGCCCTGATGGCCTCGGCGGCGTCGCGGGCGCTGGTGATGCTCTCGTCCAGGCACACGGGGGTGTCGAGGCGGGCGGCGAGCGCGGCGTGCGATCGCAGGTCGCCCGGCGCGAAGGGCTGTTCGATCATCGCCAGCCCGTACGCGTCGAGCTGGGCCAGGTGCCGCAGGTCGGCGGGGGTGTAAGCGGTGTTGGCGTCCACGGTCAGCATCACGCCGGAGCCGAACGTCTCGCGCACCGCCCGGACCGGCTCCAGGTCCCAGCCGGGTTCGATCTTCAGCTTGATCCGGGCGTAGCCGGCGGTCAGGTGCTTGTCCACGGTGTCCAGCAGCGCGTCCACGGTCTCGGTGATGCCCACCGAGACGCCCACGCGGACGCGGCGCCGTACCCCGCCGAGGTGCTGGGCGAGGCTGACGCGGTGGGCCCGCAGCCAGCAGTCCAGCACCGCCGTCTCCACGGCGGCCTTGGCCATGACGTGGCCGCGCAGATGCCGCAGGGCGGGCCCGACGGCGGCGGGGTCCAGGCCGTGCGGCGCGAGGGCGGGCAGCACGAAGCGCCTGATCAGGTCCGCGGCCCCGGCCAGGTACTCGGGGGAGTAGGTCGGCTCGTCCTCGGCCGCGCACTCGCCCCACCCCTCGACCTCGCCGCTGACCACGCGCACGAGCAGCGCCTCGCGCTCGTGCTGCGTGCCCAGCGACGTACGGAACGGGCTGACCAGCGGCAGCGCCACCTCCCGCAGTTCGACGCCGTCGATCTTCACTTCCCGCCTCCCTTGGCCAGCAGGTACCAGCCGCCGCGGGTGAATCCGGTGACCTCGTAGCCCTGGGCCAGCGCGCCGCCGAGCCCTTCCTCCATCGCCGCGCGCCACCGCAGCGCCTCCCGCGGCGCGGCCGTCCGCAGCGCCTCCACGTCGGCGGGCGTCGCGCACCGCAGCACGTCCGCGCCGTCATGCTCGTGTACGGTCCCCGACTCGTCGACCACGACCACTCCACGCTCGGCCCCGTCGGGCGCGGGGGAGGGATCGGGGGCCCACGTCGGCCAGGTCACGAACAGCCGGTCGGAGGGCCCGCCGTCGTTGATGCCGTCGTGCATCGGCCCGTAGAAGTCGGGCAGGTACGCCACCACCCGCGCGCCCAGCCCGGCCAGGTTGAAGAACGCGTTCCTCCTGACCAGCGGGTCGAAGGTCCATGAAACGGCGGACAGGCCGCGATCGGCGGCCCACGCCCGCTGGTGCTCCTTCAGCGCCCTGCCGACGCCACGCCCGCGCGCGCCCGCCGCCACGCCCGCCACGTGCGAGTGCAGACTGCGGTCGCCCGCGATGAAGCCGGCCGCCACACCCGCCAGCTCGCCGTCCAGGAAGGCGCCGCCCACGTACCCGCCGGTGTGGGCGAAGGCGCACATCAGGTCGAGCGCGAGCGGCGGGTCGTCGCCGGGTCTGGTGCCCCAGACCTCGCGCAGCAACCGGTCGGCCCGCCGCAGCGCCGCGGTGCCGTCAAGGGAACGGATGAGGAGTTCGGCCATGGACCACAGCATCGCGGGGTGGGCCCGCGCGGGCGTTGGCGTGCGCGCCCAACTTCACCCGCCCGCCTTTGTGGCGCCGCTCAGCCGTAGCTGCAGGGCGAGCACCAGGCGGGTGTCCGGGTCGTCCAGCGCGATCAGCTCGCCGATCCTGCGCAGCCGGTAGCGCAGCGTGTTGGGGTGCAGCGAGAGCAGCTCGGCGGCCCGGGGGACGTCGTAGTGGGCGCCGATCCAGACGGTCAGGCTGCGCACGTAGTCGGTGCCGTGCTTGGCGTCGTGGCCGGAGACGAGGTCGAGCGGCTCGCCGTACAGGGAGGGTTTGGGGCGCAGCGCGGCGTCCACGTCCATGAGGAACAGCGCGGCCGACAGCTCTTCGTGCGCGCCGACCGGCTCCTGCGCGAACGGCCCGCAGACCGCGCGCAGCGCCTCCTCGGCCTGACGGGCGCCGGCCGGCACCCCGCCCACGCTCTCCGCGGTACGGCCCAGCCCGGCCCGCCACCCGCCGCCCAGCCGTTCGCTCACCCTGGCCAGCGTGTCCAGGGTGATCCGGCGCAGCAGCGGCGCGCCCGCCTCGGCGGCGACGATCGCGTAGGCGCGGCCCCGCGCCACGCCCGCCGCCGCCCTGATCCGGTAGGCCAGGTAGGCGGTGCGCAGCATGTCGGCGGCGTGGGCTGCGGCGAAGGCGTCGGCGGCGCCCGCGTACGGGCCGAGCGTCACCACGGTGAGCGGCTCGCCCGGCAGCAGGCCGAAGGAGGTGGCCAGCTCGTCCACGGCGCCGACGCCCCGCAGCAGCCAGCCCAGGCACTCGTCGCGCCGCCGTCGCGCCTCGTCGGCGGCCAGGTTGATCCGCGCCAGGTGCGGGGCCGCGGCGGCGGCCGCCTCGATGAGCGCCACCTCGGCGTCGGAGGCAAGGGGCTGGTCGGCCTGCACCGCCCAGATCGTGCCGAGCGCCTCGCCGTGGGCGCGGATGGCGATGGCCAGGCGGGGGTAGAACTCGCGCGGCGTGTAGCTCCAGACCGCGCCGTCGGCGCGCAGCACGCCCGAGTATTCCTCGGCGTTGGTCGGGTGCTCGGGCACCCTGCGGCCCAGGATGCCCTCCTTACGCAGGTCGTCGATGCGCTGGCCCTCCACGGTGGAGTAGGCCAGCACCCGCATCGCCAGGTCCTCGATCGCCACCGCGCCGCCCACCTTGCGGGCCACCTCGTTGGCCAGCGCGAACAGGTCGGCCGCGCGGGTGCCGCCCGGGTCCTGGGCCGGGCCGACCAGTGCGAGGAGGGCGTCGATCAGCGAGTAGAGCTGACCCCACGACAGCTCCGGCGGCACGGCCAGCAGCGCGGTGCCCGCCGCCTCGGCCGCCGCGGCCAGCGTGGCCGGGTCGCGGGTGCCGGGCTTGACGAACACCGCGGCCACCCGGCTCTCGCCCGCGCGGGCCAGGATCTCGGCCGATGGCCGCCCGGTCACCAGCAGCGCCGCCCCGTCGAGCCCGGCCGGCGTCTCTTCGGGATCGTAGATGACCGGCGAGCCGACCAGCGGCTCCCTGCCGCGCGGCAGGGCCAGCGGGCGCGCCACCTCGGGCCCGAGGCTGTCGACCAGGACGCCCAGCGTGACCCGCCCACCGGCCGTCACCGGGCTCCTCGCCGCAGGATCCGGCCGTGCCTGCCGCCGGTGAACTCGCCGTCGGCGATCACCTGATGCCCGGCGAGGAAGACGTGCCCGACGCCGGTGGGCCGCACGTCCGGCTCCTCGTAGGTGCCCGCGTGGCCGATCCGGTCCCGGTCGAGGACGACCACGTCGGCGATCGCCCCGGGCGCCAGCCAGCCGCGGCCCTCCAGTCCGAACTGGGCCGCCGCGGCGGAGCTGACCTTGCGGATCGCCTCGGGCATCTCCTCCTCGGTGACGTACTCGCCCAGGTAGACGGGGAAGGCGCCGAAGGTGCGCGGATGGTTGGGCCCGATCGGCGGCCCGCCGTCGGAGCCGACCGACACCAGCGGGTCGGCCAGGAAGGCGCGCAGATCGCTCTCGTGCATGGTGTGGAAGACGCCGGAGGCCTGCGGGTCCAGCCGCACCAGCTCGCACAGCGTCTCCCACGGGTCGCCGCCCAGGTCGGACAGCCGCTTGCCGGCGACGCCCGGGCCGGTGTGCGTGAGGATCTGCACGTCGGCCGGGTGCAGCTCGCGCCAGATGCCGACGCCGGTGCCGGTGTCCGGGCTCTCGGCCAGCGCGCGCAGCGCCGCCCGCTCGGCCGGGTCTGCGAGCCTGGCCATCAGCGCCTCCGTGCCGCCCTCGCACGCCGCCGGCGGCAGCACGGCCACCAGCCCGGTGCCGAAGGCGAGGTAGGGGTAGACGTCGGCGCGCACGTCCACGCCCGCGCGCCGGGCTCCGGCCAGCTTGTCCAGCACCATCGCCGACGCGCCGTGCACCGCCCGTCCCGACGCCTTGCAGTGCGAGACCTGCAGCCGCACGCCCGCCCGCCGCGCCACCGTGATCGCCTCGTCGAGCGCGTCGGCGAGCCCCTCGCTCTCACTGCGCATGTGCGTCGCGTACGGCAGGCCCCATCGCTTGCCCACCAGCGCCAGCGCGACCAGTTCGTCAACGTTCGCGTAGGCGCCGGGCACGTACTCCAGGCCGCTGGAGAGCCCGGCGGCGCCCGCCTCGAAGCTCTGGGCGGCCAGCTCGCACATGTGCGCCAACTGCTCCGGCGTGATCTCGGCGCTCATGCCCGAGGCGGCCAGGCGCAGCGTGTTGTGACCGACCAGGACGGCGAGGTTGTTGCTCGGACCGGCGGCCTCGGCGGCGTCGAGGTAGTCGCCGAACGCGCGGAACTCATGGCTCGACAGCAGGGACGGCATGAATCCGCTGGTCAGCGGGTCGGTGGGGCCGCAGGAGAAGCCGCAGTTGCCGACGATCTCGGTGGTGACGCCCTGGAACAGCTTGAACGGCTGCGGCTCGTCCAGGAACGGCACGGTGTCGGAGTGGCTGTGCGGATCCACGAAGCCCGGGGCGACGACGAGACCGGAGACGTCGATCACCCGGCGGGCCGGGCCGAGGCCGCGGCCGACCGCGGTGACGCGGCTCCCGGTGATCGCGACGTCGGCGGTCCGGGGCGGGCCGCCGAGGCCGTCGTGGACGGTTCCGTCGCGTAGGAGCAGGTCATGCATGGTGAAAGACTCCCCTGCCCGGTGTCGCGGGCGCTAGTGAGAAAGGCCGAAATGTCATGGGATAGCTGGTACGGAGGCCAAGAGGCGGCGCGTGTAGTCGTGGGCGGGGGAGTCGAGGACCTCGGCGGTGCCGCCGCTCTCCACCACCTCGCCGCGCGAGAGCACCACCAGCCGGTCGGCCAGTTGCCTGACCACCGCGAGGTCGTGGGTGATGAACAGCATGCTGCCGCCCACCTCCCGCAGCAGCTCCAGCACGTGGGCCTGGACCGAGACGTCCAGCGAGGCCACGGGCTCGTCACAGATCAGCAGCTCTGGCCGGACCGACAGCGCCCTGGCGATGGCCACGCGCTGCCGCTCGCCGCCCGACAGGCCCGCGGGACGCCGACCGGCGTAGGAGGCGGGCAGGCCGACGAGCTCCAGCAGTTCGCGCACGCCCAGCCTGCCCTCCTCCGGGCCCTGCGCGGCGGCCTCGGCCAGCGCGGCGCCGACGGTCATGGCCGGGTTGAGCGAGGTCGAGGGGTCCTGGAAGACGCACTGCACGAGCCGGTGCCGGGGGCGTACGGCGTCGGCCAGCGCGACCGTGCCCGAATCGGGGGCGACCAGCCCGAGGACGCAGCGGGCCAGCGTGGTCTTGCCCGAGCCCGAGCCGCCGACCACGCCGACGGTCTCGCCCCGGCCCACGTGCAAGGAGACGCCGCCGAGCGCGACGTGCCCGCCGTAGCGTTTGCGCAGGTCGGTGACGCGCAGCACCTCAGCCCCCGCGGCCGGGCGTTCGGGCGGCGTGGCCTCCTCCACGTGGGGGCGGGGACGCACCTCGTGCAGGCACGCCGTGCGGCGGCCGGGACCCAGCTCGCGCAGCGGCGGCCGCTCTTCCTCGCACGCGTGCGTCGCCTGGTCGCAGCGGGCGGCGAACGCGCACGTGGCCGCCACCTGCGCGGCCGTGGGAACGCTGCCCCTGATGCCGCTCAGCCGGGCCAGGCGGCGGTCCGCGGCCGGCACCGCGGCCAGCAGCCCGGCGGTGTACGGGTGCGCGGGGGACTTGGCCAGCTCGGCGGCCGGGCCCTGCTCGACGACGCGGCCCGCGTACATGACGGCGACCCTGTCGCACAGCTCGAAGGCCACCCGCAGGTCGTGGGTGATGAGCAGCACGCCCATGCCGCGCGCCGCCTGCACGCTCTTGATCAGCATGAGGATGTCGTGCTGCGTGGTGGCGTCCAGGGCCGTGGTGGGCTCGTCGGCGATGAGCAGCTCGGGGTCGCCCGCCAGCGCGGCGGCCAGCGCCACCCGCTGACGCATCCCGCCGGACAACTGGAAGGGATGGCGCCCGGCCACGCGGGGGTCGTCGATCCCGACCTCGGCCAGCCGCCGCGCCACCTCCGCCCGGCTCTCGCGGCCCCGCAGCGACTCGGCGATGTGGGCGCCGGCCGTTCGCAGCGGGTTCAGCATGGCGAAGGGGTCCTGCATGAGCAGGCTCACCCGGGTGCCGCGCACCGAACGCCACCTCCGCTCGCGCGCGCCCAGGAACTCCCTGCCGTCGAAGGCCACCGAGCCCTCGGCCCGCAGCCCCTTCGGCAGCAGCCCGGCAGCGGCCCGCGCGGTCAGCGACTTGCCGCTGCCCGACTCGCCGACCAGGCCCACGGTCTCACCCGGCGAGACCTCCAGGTCGACGCCGTCCACGATGAGCCCGGCCCCGGCCACGCGCAGAGCGGAGATCCTCATCGCAGCCCTCCCTTCGACAGCGACTCGAACGCCCGGTCGCCCAGCAGGGTCGCCGTGCAGGCGACCACGGTGATCAGCGCCGCGGGGGCGATGGCCGCCCACGGGTTCAGGTCGAGCAGGCCGCGGTTCTCCTCGACCATCAGGCCCCAGTCGGGCGTGCCCGCCGGCAGCCCGACGCCCAGGAACGACAGCCCGGCCAGCGCCACCAGCGCGGCCACGAAGCTGAGCAGCGCACTGGCCACCACCGTGGGCGCGAGGTTCGGCAGCAGGTGCCTGAACATGATCCGCGCCGGGCGCAGCCCCAGCGTCCTGGCCGCCTCCGCGTACGCGAGCTCGCGCTGGGCCAGGGTGAGGCTGCGGATCACCCGGATGTCGCCCGGCGTGAACAGCACCGCCATGGCCAGGACGGCCCAGCCGTACCCGCCGCCGAGCACGCCCACGACCACGATCAGCACGAGCATGCCCGGCAGCGCGATGGCCAGGTCGACCGTGCGCATCATGACCGCGTCCACCCAGCCCCGCCGGTAGCCGGCCAGCAGCCCGAGCGAGGTGCTCAGCAGCATCGTGCAGACGGCCACCACCACCGGCCACAGCAGCGCCGAGCCCGCCCCGGCCAGCAGCCGCGACAGCACGTCGCGGCCCAGGTCGTCGGTGCCGAGCCAGTGCGCCGCGCTCGGGCCTGCCGCGCCGAGCGCGAGATCCTGCGCGCCCGGATCGTACGGCGCCAGCCACGTCCCCGCCACGGCCGCCACCAGCGCCAGCCCCAGCACACCCGTCAGGAACACCCTCATGCCCGCCGCCTCACCCTCGGGTCGACGGCCACGTAGGCCAGGTCGATGAGCAGGTTCACGGCGATCACGATCGCGCCGCCGAGCAGGACGAGCGCCTGCACCACCGGGATGTCCTTCTGGCCGACGGCGCCGATCAGCAGCGCGCCGAGGCCGTGCAGCCCGAAGGCCTGCTCGACGAAGACCGAGCCGGTCAGGTTGGCCGCCAGCAGCAGCCCGCCCACGGTCAGCACCGGCAGCGCCGCGTTGCGCAGCGCGTAGCTGATCCACACGCGCCGCCTGGGCAGGCCGCGGGCTCTGGCGAAGGTCAAGAAGTCCTGCGCGGCCAGGTCGAGCGCGGCGGCGCGCATCTGCCTGACCACGATCGCCGCCTGCGCCGTGGCCAGCGCGATCGCCGGCAGCGTCAGGTGGGTCAGCCGTTCCAGCGGGGTGTCCCCGGCGCCGAAGACGGGGAACCAGCCCAGCGTGACGGCGAAGCCGTACAGCAGCAGGATGCTCAGCGCGAACGGCGGTACCGACAGCGCGACCAGCGAGGTCAGCGTGATGCCCTGGTCGAGGGCGCCGCCGCGGCGCATCGCGGCGGCGAGGCCGGCAGGCACGCCGACCACCACCGTGAGCGTGAGCGCGTAGCCGGCGAGGGCGGCCGTGACGGGCAGCCGCTCGGCGAGCACGGCGGTGACGGGCTCGCGGGAGTAGATCGAGGTGCCGAAGTCGCCGCGCACCGCGTCGCCGAGCCAGCGCGCGTAGCGGACGGGGAAGGGGTCGTCGAGGTGGTACTGCTCGCGGATGGCCGCCCTGGTCTCCGGCGTGGACGGGCGGCCGCCCAGCAGCACGTGCTCGGGGCCGCCCGGCGCCGCCGCCAGCAGACCGTAGGTGAGCACCGACAGCACGCCGAGCAGCAGGATCGCCGAGCACAGGCGTTTGACGACCGCCATGTCAGCGGCCCGCCGGGCGCAGGTTGGCGAAGGTGTCGACGGTCCAGGTGTCGAAGCCGACGGTGAACTTCTCGCTGAGGGCGGCGGCGTAGTCGGCGGAGTAGAGCGGGACGTACGGCACCTGCTCGGCGATCTCCTTCAGCAGCGCCGTGACCTGAGTCTTCTTCTCATCGCCGGTGGCCGAGGAGAGCGCGTCGAGGCGCCGGTCGGTCTCGGCGGTGCCGTAGCCGGAGAAGTTGAAGCCCTGCGGCTCGGCGGAGGCGCGGCTGACCAGGTCGGGCAGCACCTCGATCGGCTCGGGCGTGCCGTAGGCCAGGTTGACGAACTGGATGGACAGGCGGTCGTGCTCCATGACGCGCGAGACGTACTGGTCGGTCGGGCTGGGCTCCAGGACGAGCCTGATGCCGATCTTGGCCAGGTCCGCGGCGACCGCCTGCATGACCGTGCCGGTGTCGCCGGTGGAGGCGTACGGGGCCTTCAGCTCGAATCCGTGCGGATAGCCGGACTTGGCCAGCTCCGCCTTGGCGGCGGCAAGGTCGTGGGCGTGCTCGGGCAGGCCGGGCAGGTCGTCGCCGTACAGGGCGGTGATCTGCGGCTTCGGCAGCATGATCGTCGCGGGGGTGCCGTGTCCCGCCGTCATCAGCTGTGCCACCGCCTTGCGGTCGACCGCGTGGGCGATGGCCTTGCGCACGTGCGGGTCCTTCAGCGGGCCGGACTTCAGCGCCAGCGACAGGTACGCGATGGCGTTGCCCGGGTAGAAGATCGCCTTGACCCCGGGCAGGTTCGTCCATTTGCGGGCGTCGCGGACGTTGACCCCGTCGGTGGCGTCCACCTCGCCCGACCTGACGGCCAGCCGCAGCGTCTCCGGGTCGGGAATGGTCTTGAACTCGACCTTGCGCAGCGCGGGCGGCTTGCCCCAGTAGGACGGGTTGCGCTCCAGCACCACGCCCGAAGTGAGCGAGAACCTGCTCACCTTGAACGGGCCGGTGCCCACCGTGCCGACCTCGGGGCTGCCCAGGTCCTTGGGGTGCGCCTCGGCCAGCTTGCGCGGCGTCACCTGCCAGGCGGTCGCCGCCACCGCCAGGAACGCCGGACTCGGCCGCTTCAGCGTGACCCTGACCTGCCCCTCGCCCACGGCCTCGACCCGCTTGACCCCGGTGAAGTAGGAGGCGGCCTGCGAGGCGACCTTCGGATCGAGGTGGCGGCTCAGTGAGAAGGCCGCGTCGTCGGCGGTCACAGGAGTGCCGTCGGAGAAGCGGATCCCCTTGCGGAGGGTGAACAGGTAGCTCGCCGGGTCGGGCTGGGTCCAGTCGGCCAGCCTCGGCGCCGGCTTGCCCGTCGAGTCGAGCGCGACGATCGTGTCGAGGACGGCGCTCTGGACGAGGGTCGAGGACTTGTTGAAGCCGTGCGCGATGTCCAGGCTGTTGGGCGCGGTGGCCAGGCCCCAGACCAGCGAGTCACGGGTCTGGGCCGGGCCCGCCCCGGAGGAGCAGGCGGTGGTGAGCGCGAGTACGACGGCGGCGGTCGCGGCCTTCGCGTATGTCATGGGACCACCTCGGAAGGGAACGGGCGGGGACAGTCGGACGCTAGAAGCCGGACAGCCGCCGTTCACTGACCCGGCAGCCAAAACCCACGGTCCCCGCCTCGTCCTGCAGGCCAATCGGCGCGTCAGTCGCGTACGGGCAGGAAGCGCATGCGGCGCAGCCCGCCGCCGCTGAGCAGCAGCTCGCCTTCGTGCAGCCGCAGCGTGAACGGCCCCGCCTCCCACACCCCGCCGGGCGCGGGCGTCAGCGGCTCGGCCAGGGTGCGGCCGACGCGCACCGCCCCGTCGCGCAGGCTCGCCTCCACACCGAGCTCGGCGCTGCGGAACACCCCGTCGGGCGGCGGCGCCTGGCCGGGGGCCCCGGCCGGGTAGAACACGACGGGACCACGCGCGGGATGGTCGCTGCCGGACAGCAGCCGCCCGCCGTCCACCTCCAGCCAGGAGCCCTCGGCGTCGCCGGTGCCGTGCCAGCGGCCGTCCCGGCGCGCGGTGAACGTCCCGCCACCCTTGACCTCCAAGCCGGACTCCGTGCCCGTCAGCGTGAGCGTCGCCTCCGTGACCGGATCGTGCCAGTACGGCTCGGCCGGCGGCGCCAGCGTCCCCGGCCCCGGTACGGCCGGCGGCTCCCGATCCAGCAGCAGCCCGAGCAGCCTGCCGGTCAGCCGCACCGGGTTGATCGCCGTCTGGTTCGACAGGATGGCGATGCCCACCCCCTCCTCCGGCAGGAACCACAGGTTCGACAGGTAGCCGTGCATGCCGCCCGCGTGCCCGAACCCGCCGTCGGCGCCGTGGTAGATCCCCAGCGCGTACGGCAGTGCCGTCCCGTCGGCCAGCACCCCGCGCTCCAGCAGCCGCGCACGCAGGTCAGCCCCGAGCACCCGCCCGTCGGCCAGGAAACCGAACCACGGCGCCAGGCCGGACACGCTGGTCACGAGGCCGCCGTCGCCGACCGCGCTCTCCTCGGTGTCGGCCCGGCGCGGCTCGCCCCGAGCGGTGGCGTAGCCGTAGGCCAGCCGGTCCAGCGGCAGGGACGCGTCGTCGCGGAACAGCGCGTCGTCCATCCCGAGCGGCGTGAAGATCCGCTCGCGGGCGAACGCGGCCAGCGACGTCCCCGACACCCTGCCGACCACGATGGCGGCCAGCACGTAGCCGGTGTTGGAGTAGGAGAAGTCCGTGCCCGGCGGGAACGTCGTGCGCCTGACGTCCTTGACCATGTCCAGCAGCCGCTGCTCGGTCATCTCCGCGAGGGGGATGCCGGTCAGGGGCTGCAGGGCGTACCACTCGGGCAGGCCGCCCGTGTGGTGCAGGCACTGGCGCAGCGTAACCGGCGTGTCCAGGCTCAGCTCGGGGATGTGCGTGCGGACGTCGTCGTCCAGCGCCAGCTTGCCGTCGCGCTCCAGCAGCAGCACGCACGCGGCGGTGAACTGCTTGCTCGCGCTGGCGATGTCGAAGCGGGTGCGCTCGTCGACCGGTACGCCGAACTCCACGCAGGCCGCGCCGCCCACGGCGGTCATGATCGCCGCGCCGTCCTTGTACACGGCCACGGCGATGCCCGGGGAGCCAGCTCCGACCAGGGAGGACACCTCGGTTTTGACTCGTTCGAGATCCATGCGGCCAGTATCGCCAGGTGGTCGCCGCACTCCTTTGGCGTGCGCGACGACGGATGACCCGCGCCCTTTGTGCCACACGCCCAAGGTCCGGTCCTTGCGCCGTGGGCACGAACGCCGTGCGCGCGGCGGAGGGTCAGGTGGTGGTGCGGGATTGGGTGTGGCGGTAGTGGGAGGGCGGGACGCCGTAGCGGCCGGTGAACGCCTGCCGCAACGTCTCCGCGCTGCCGAAGCCGCAGCGGGCGGCCACGGTCTCCAGGGGGAGCGAGGTGGCCGAGAGCAAGTGGGCGGCGGCCTCCACCCGGGCCTGGCGGACGAACTTGCCCGGCGTCTGTCCCAGGTGGCGCAGGAACAACCGGGTCAGGTGGCGCTCGCTCACCCCCGCGCCGGCGGCCAGCGTCGCGACCGCGAGGTCGGCGTCGAGGTGGGCGGTGACGTGGTCGACCACCCGCTGGACCAGGCTGTCGGCCGGGGGCGGCGGGGCGGTGAACATGCTCATCTGCGCCTGGTTGCCCGGCCGCTGTAAGTAGGTGACGAGCTGGCGGGCCACGGTGCGGGCCAGTTCGGCGCCGTGGTCCTCCTCGATGAGGGCGAGCGTGAGGTCCAGGGCGCTGGTGACGCCGGCGGAGGTGTAGACGTGGCCGTCGCGCACGAAGATGGGATCGGGGTCGAGCAGCACCTGCGGGTGCTGTTTGGCGAGCATGTCGGCCCAGTTCCAGTGGGTGGTGGCGCGCCGGCCGTCCAGGAGGCCGGCGGCGGCCAGGATCCAGGCGCCGGTGCAGACGGAGGCCACGCGGCGGCTCTCGCGGGCCAGGCGGCGCACGTGCGCGACGAGCATCCGGTCGGCCGCGGCGTCCTGGCAGCCGACGCCGCCGGAGATCAGCAGCGTGTCGATCGGGCCTTTGACGTGTTCGAGCCGCTCGCCGGGCTGGAGTGTGACGGTGGGGCCGCAGTCGATGGACCGGGCGCCGGGCGTGGCCAGGCGGACCTTGTACAGGGGATCGGCGCCGCGCAGGTTCGCGCTCTCCAGGCAGCCGACCACGCAGGCGATGTCGAGCAGCTCTGCGGCGTCGTAGCCGACGACCACGAAATGCCTCATGCGCCGACCTTAAGCCCCTTGACTGGCTAACAGTGTTAGCCCTACTGTAAAGCTAACAGCGTTAGCCCTCTATGGAGGTCCCCGATGGCCGTAGCCGCTCCCGCCCGCAACGTGGCCGCCCGTGTCGCGTGGGCGGCACTCGCCCTGTTCCTGCTGGCCTTCACCGTCCTGGAGGTCGTCAACCACGGCGTCCCGGCGCTGGTGACGGCGATCGCGGTCGTGATCGTGCCGGACCTGACGATGTTCATCGGGGCGCGTGAAGGGGGCAACGGACGCCTGTCGCCCAAGGCGGTGCCGTACTACAACTTCATGCACCGCCCCTGGATCCCGCTGGTGATCCTCGTCGGCTACTCCTTTGGTCCGATCGACTTCGTGCCGTTGTTCGTGGCGGGACTCGCGTGGCTGCTGCACGTCGCCGCCGACCGGGCCTTCGGGTACGGCCTGCGCAACCCCGACGGGTCCAGGGATGTCTGAGCGCGCCGCCCAGATCGTCACCGCCGCCCGCGAGCTGATCGAGGACGGCGGCGCCGACGCCCTGACCATGCGGGCGCTCGCCAACCGGCTGGGCATCCGGGCGCCCTCGCTGTACAAGCACTTCCCCGACAAGGCGGCGGTCGAGGCCCAGGTGATCGGCGTGGCCATGACCGAACTGGCCGAGGCGCTCGAAGCGGCGGGACCCGGCCTGCCCGCCCTCGGCGTCGCCTACCGGCGCTACGCGCTCGCGCACCCCCACCTCTACCGGCTGATGAGCAGCGGGCCGCTGCCGCGCGACCTGCTGCCGCCCGGCGTGGAGGAGCGCGCGGCCATGCCGCTGGTACGCGCCGTCGCCTTCGACGAGGCCGCATCCCGGGCCGCCTGGGCCTTCGCGCACGGCATGGTGATACTCGAACTCGACGGCCGCTTCCCGCCCGGCGCCGACCTCGGCAGCGCGTGGGAGGCGGGGATGGCCGCCTTCTCCGTGCCCTAACGCTCCGCCGGGGCCTCTTCCACGCGCAGGTCCAGGCCGCGGATTCCGGCCGGGGCGCGGAGGAGGGCCACCAGGACGTAGGTGAGCAGGGAGGCGGCCACCGCGATGAACGTGGGCCAGCCGTCGAACGCCGCCCCGACCAGCGTGTTCGGCACGTAGAGCAGCGTGTTCTCGGCGCCGTACATGGTGGGGGTCAGGGCGAACAGCGTCAGCCGTACCACCAGGCCGACCGTCAGCGCGGCCAGGGCGGCGCCCGAGGAGCCGCGCCGCCAGAACATGCCCAGCACGAACGGCACCGCCAGGCACGCCAGCATCAGGTCGAACGCCAGCGTGAGCAGGACGCCGGTCTGCGGCACCCGCAGGGCCAGCAGCATCGAGCCGCCGACCACCGGGAGCATCGCCCAGCGGGTCGCGCGCAGCAGCGGATCGGCGCGGTCAGGGCGGTGCACGCGGCGCACGGTGCCGACGTTGCGCACCGCCACGGCGGCGGTGCCGAGGATCGCGCCGTCGGCCGTGGACAGCGACGCGCTCACGATGCCCGCCAGCACCAGCACGCTCAGCCCGACCGGCGCGGCCTCGTCGAGCAGCGTCAGCAGACCGTGCCCGGTGGAGACCGCGACCAGCGCGAACGGCACGCCGACCACCGCCGTGCCCGCCGCGGCCAGGAAGCAGGCCCGGCGCGCGACGTCGGGGGAGCGGGCGGCGAAGACGCGCTGCATGAAGTCGATCGCCACGATGTCGCCGATGCCGAGCGCGGCCAGCGTGGCCCAGTTGACCACCGCGCCCTGCGCCGGATCGGACAGCTGCCCCAGGTCGAGCGGGCCCATGCCGGGGTCGCTCTTCAGCCCGAAGGTCACCGCGACCCAGATCAGCAGGGCCATCGAGGCGGCCGTGGTGACCAGCATCTGCACGATCGAGCTGTAGGCGTCGCTGAGGATGCCGCCGGCCAGTGTGTAGATCAGCACGGCGGCCACGATGATGAGCACGCCCACCCCGTACGGCGTGCCGAGGAACTTCTGGAACAGGAAACCCCCCGCCACCAGGTTCCCCGCGACCAGGATCGCGAACGCGGTGATCATCAGCACGGAGGCGGCGACCTCGGTGGCGCGGCCGTACCGGAGCCGGAAGAAGTCGGGCAGGGTCGTCAGGCCCATGCGGTTCATCGGCCGCGCGAAGAACAGGCCGGTGAGCAGCAGGCACAGCGCCAGCCCCAGCGGGAGCGTGGCGCCCGCCCAGAAGCCGAGCTTCGCGGCCTGGTCGGTGGCGCCGAGGGTGGCGTTGGTGTCGACGGCCTGGCCCATCAGCGTCGCCGCCACGATGGGTAAGGCGAGAGTGCGGCCGGCGACCAGGAAGTTCCTGCTGTCACCGGCGACCCGGCGGGCGACCAGCAGGCCGACGACGATCATGGAGAAGATGGCGAGCGCGACACCCAGAATGATCATTGCTGGACAGCCGATCGTCGCGAGCGAAGACTCAGAAGACATGACAACCGTAAGTCAAGAAGGCGCCTGGGCCCAGCGGGCCGAGGCGGAACTTCCGACCATGCGGCGCGACGAGGAGATCGAGCGGGCGCTCGCCCACGGTCTCGAGGGCGCGCCGACGATCAACGACAGGACGATTCCCACGTTCGCCAGGGGAGAGCTGCCGCACTTCGCCGGCGAACGCGGAACCTTCCTGAAATGTCCCTACCTGGAGGACGTGCACGACGTCGGGGACGCCGAGGTGGCGATCTTCGGCGTGCCGCTCGACTCCGGGGCCACCTACCGCCCGGGAACCCGGTTCGGCCCGCAGGGCATCCGGCGCAGCACCAACCTGTTCGGCACCTACAGCTACGAACTCGGCGTCGACCTGCGCGAACAGCTCAACCTGGTGGACATCGGGGACGTCTTCACCATCCCCGGCAACCTGGAGAAGTCGTTCGACCAGATCAGCCAGGCGATGAGCCACGTCGTACGGCAGGGCGTGATGCCCGTGGTGCTCGGCGGCGACCACTCGATCGGGTTCCCGACCATCCGCGGCCTGGCCCCGCACCACGAGGGCAACATCGGCATCATCCACTTCGACCGGCACGTCGACACGCAGGAGACCGACCTCGACGAGCGCATGCACACCACGCCGTGGTTCCACGCCACCAACATCAAGAACGCCCCCGCCACCAACCTCGTCCAGGTCGGCATCGGCGGCTGGCAGGCGCCCCGCCCCGGCGTCCAGGTGGGCCGCGAGCGCGGCACCACCGTGATCACCGTCGGCGACGTGGAGCGCGTCGGGGTGGAGCGCGTGGCCGAGACCGCCCTGGAGATCGCCTGGCAGAACGCCGAGGCCGTCTACCTGTCGTTCGACATCGACGTCATCGACGCGGGGTTCGTCCCCGGCACCGGCTGGCCGGAGCCCGGCGGCCTGCTGCCCCGCGAGGCGCTCAACCTGGTCCGGCTGGTCTCCGAACCCGGGCTGGCCGGGATCGAGGTCGTCGAGTGCTCGCCGCCCTACGACTGGGCCGAGCAGACCGCCCTGCTCAGCTCCCGGGTCATCCTCGACAGCCTCGCCGTACAGGTCAGGTCGGGCAAGCTCGGCCGCAAGCCGGCCACCGGGGCGCGGCCCGCCTGGGGTCCGGCCGCCTGATCGTTCAGGCCTGCCTTCCGGACATGATCAGGTCGGCGTTGATGGCGACGGCGGCGCGCAGTCCCGCCGCCGCGGCGCCGACCACGGTCTCCATCAGGCCCGACACGTTGCCCGCCACCCACACGCCCGGCACGTCCGTGGCGCCCGTGGGACCGGCGGGGATCTGGCTGCCGATCACGTAGTCGTCCATCTCCTGGATCACGGGTTCGAGGCCCAGGTCCTTGAGGAACTCGGCGCGGGCGTGCATGACCGGGCTCACGACGAGGACGTCGCGGGCGATGGTCCTGCCGTCGGCCAGCCGTACGCCGGACAGGTGGTCGTCGCGCGTCTCCACGGCGGTGACGACGCCGTCGACCACCTCGACGTCGAGACCGGACAGGTCCAGATCGGGCACGGTGTGCGAGAAGAGGATCACGTCCTTGCTCAGCTGACGCCACAACGACGCCTGGTGTACGGCCAGCGGCCCGGTGGCCAGCACCCCGATCGCCCGGTCGCGCATCTCCCACCCGTGGCAGTACGGGCAGTGCAGCACGTCGCGGCCCCAGCGTTCGGCCAGTCCCGGGAGGTCGGGCAGTTCGTCCCTCAGCCCGGTCGCCACCAGGATCCTGGAGCCCTCGGCCACGCCGCCGTCCCGCAGCGTGACCGCGAAGGCGTCGCCGGGCAGCCGGGTCACCGACGACACGAAGCCCTCGCGGATCTCGCCGCCGTAGCCGGTGAACTCCTCGCGGCCCCTGGCCAGCAACTGGGCCGGCGGCAGCCCGTCGTGCCCCAGGTAGTTGTGGACCCCGTCGGAGGGGGCGTTGCGCGGCTCGCCCGAGTCGATCACCAGGACCGACCGGCGGGAACGCGCCAGCGCCGTCGCCCCGCTCAGACCCGCGGCCGCGCCGCCTATCACGATCACGTCGTAACGTCGCATCTCTGTCATGCCGCTGAGAGTGCGCCATGAGAGGGTGAATTGACAAACACCGTTGCTGTTTTGGCAAACTGGGGTCGTGGAAGAACTGGCTGCCGTCCTTGGGTCCGTGGGGCCGAGGCTGCGCGCGCTCCGGGGCGAGCACGGCGTGACGCTGAGCGAGCTGAGCACGACGACCGGGATCTCGCTCAGCACGCTGTCGCGCCTGGAGTCCGGGCAGCGCAAACCCACCCTGGAGCTCCTGCTGCCGCTCGCGCAGGCGTACCGGGTGCCGCTGGATGAGCTGGCCGGCGCGCCGGAGACCGGGGACCCGCGCATCCACCTGCGGCCCTTCAACCGCTACGGCCGGACCTTCGTCCCGCTGACCCGGCAGATGGGCGGCGGGCTGCAGGCGTACAGGATGATCATCCTGCGGGAGGAGGACATGAGCGAGCAGCCCGCGCACGAGGGCTACGAGTGGCTCTACGTGCTGGCCGGGCGGGTGCGGCTGCCGCTGCAGTGAGGCTCATGTTCGCGGACATATCGTGAAGCCTGATGGGTAGTCCTTCGTTACCCCCGACGCGACGGCGGATGACGATGACATCAGAACGAGTTGCCCTGGTCTCCCTGGGCAGTGAAGTGGTGCGGTGCGGTCTCTGCGCGATGCTGCGGGATCTCGACACCGTGGACGACGTGGTCGGCAGCTCCTGTGTCGACCAGAGCATGGGCATCCTGCACTCCGGCCGCCCCACCCTCCTGGTACTGAGCGACACCCCGGAGCCGCAGCGGGCGGAGAAGCTCGCGCGGACCGCCAGCGATCTCGGCGTACGCGTGCTGCTGGTCCTGCGCACCGCCAGCGACAGGACGCTGGCCCAGGTCGCGCCCATCCCCGCCGACGGCTACCTCCTGGAGAACGTGCTCACCCGCGAGTCGCTCTCCAGCGCGCTGAGCGACCTGGAAAGCGGGCTCGTGCCGATGCCCGGCGCGGTGGTGCGCAAGCTGATGGCCCAGGTCGGGCCCGACCCCCGGAACCGCCAGCCGGCCCCGGCACGGCGCGATGAGACGACGGACGGGCCTTTGAGCTGCCGCGAGATGGAAGCGCTTGCACTCTTGGTCGAGGGGCTGAGCAACAAGCAGATCGCGCGCCGGCTCGGCATCTCCGAGCACGGCGCCAAGCGGCACGTCGCCAACATCCTGGCCAAGCTCAGCGTCCCGAACAGGACGCTGGCCGCGGCGGTGGCGATCAGTCGCGGGCTGGTTCGCGATCCGGGGGATCCGGGGGACGCACGCCGCCCGCGAGGGTGACCTCCGGCCGCCGGGACAGCCCGCGCAGCGGGGCACGAGCCTTGAGCAGCATCTCCTCGTACTCCGCCGCCGGGTCCGAGTCCAGCACGATCGCGCCGCCAGCCCCCACTGACAGCCGGCCGTCGCGGGCCACGGCGGTGCGGATCACGATGTTGAGGTCGGCGCCGCCGCCCAGGCCGAAGAAGCCGATGGCGCCGGAGTACACACCCCTGGCCCGGCCCTCCAGCCGGTCGATGATCTCCATCGTGCGCAGCTTCGGCGCGCCCGTCATCGAGCCGCCGGGGAAGCAGGCGCGGGCCGCCGCCACCGCGCCGACCCCGTCGTTCAGGTGGCCGCGCACGGTCGAGACGAGCTGGTGCACGGTCTCGTAGGACTCCACCGCCATGAAGCGCGGCACGGACACGGAGCCGACGTCGCTGATGCGGCCCAGGTCGTTGCGGAGCAGGTCCACGATCATGAGGTTCTCCGCCCTGGTCTTGTCGGAGGTGGCGAGCTCCTCACGCAGGGCGGTGTCGGCGCGCGGCTCGGGCGAGCGCGGGGCGGTGCCCTTGATCGGCTTGGACTCGGCGACGCCGTCCCTGCCGACCTTGAGGAACCGCTCCGGCGACGAGCACAGCACGTGGGTGTCGCCCAGGCGCAGGTACGCGGCGTAGGGGGCCGGGTTGAGCCGCCGCTGGGCCAGGTAGAGCTCGAACGGGGAGCCGTCGAAGGGGATCTCGGCGGTGTTGGTCAGGCAGATCTCGTAGCTCTCGCCGGCCCGCAGCAGCCGCAGGCACTCCTCGATGTCGGCGACATAGCGGGCACGATCTCTGACCATCCACGGCTCAGGATCGAACCCGGCTGCCGGGTCCGGTGCGTCAGGTGGCGGGGCCGGGTCGGGTTCGGTGGTTCGGCAGGTCGCGGCGGTTTCCGCCACCCAGGCCCGTGCCGCCGACCGGCTCGCGGCGCGGCCGTCGGTCAGCGCCAGCACCCAGGACTGCCCGCGCTCATGGTCGAAGGCGACGAGCCGGGTCGCCGACATCCAGACCGCGTCGGGCAAGGGGGAGACGTGCGCGGCCGGAGCGCCGCAGTCACGCTTGAGCTCATACCCGAAGTATCCGACGTAGCCGCCGTTCAGATCGAAGGGCAGCTCATCCGGTACGGCCCGAGCCGCCACCCGATCGGCCAGCACGTCGAAGACCGAGGCGAAGACCGCTGACTCCGAGCCCCCCGAACTGACCACCACGCTGCCCGAGCCCGGCTGGCAGGACAGCACCTCGCCGTGCGGCCCGCCCGCGTCCCCCAGGAACGAGAACCGGGCCAGCCCGGGCTCGGCCCGGCTGCTGTCCAGCCAGAACGCGTGCGGCTCGGCCCCGAACACCTCCCCGAAGACCCGCCCGGCGTCAGGCACGCCGTCCACCCGCTCCACCTCCAGCGACCAGGCGGGCGCGGGGGTGAGGGTGACGGCGCGGCCGTACGCCAGATCGCGGAAGTTGCGCATCAGCGCGGGACCGTGCTCGGTGGAGATCGACTCCGGATGGAACTGCACCCCCCACCACGGCATCTCGCGGTGCCGCAGCCCCATCACCACCGAGTCGGCGCTCCACGCGGTGATCTCCAGGTCGGCGGGCGGCGGTGTCGCCACGCACAGCGAGTGGTAGCGCACCGCGGCGAAGCCCTGCGGCAGCCCGCTGAACAGGTCGCGGCCGCAGTGCCTGATCTCCTCCACGTACCCGTGGATTGGGATGGGCGCCGGGACCACGTCGGCGCCCGACATCCACGCCAGCGCCTGGTGGCCGAGGCAGACGCCCAGCACGGGCAGGCCGGAGCGCCGGATCACTTCCAGCGTGACGCCGACGTCGCGCTCCATCTGCGGGCGTCCGGGGCCGGGGGAGACGATGAGCGCGTCGAAGTGGCCGAGGTCCAGGCCGTCCCAGCGCGGGTCGTCGTTGGTCAGCACGACCGGCTCCACGCCGTAGGCCTGGGCGGCGAGCTGGAACAGGTTGTAGGTGTAGGAGTCGTGGTTGTCCACGATCAGGGTGCGCACGGCTGCTCCCGGGCGGGCAGGACGGGCAGCACCGCGCGGTGGCTGACGGCCTGCCGCCACTCCGCCGCCCGCGCCGAGGTCCGGGCCGCCGCCCTGGTACGGCCGGCCGCGTCGACCCAGGCCCGGACCGGACGCAGCCCGTGCAGGGCGTTGACGCTCCAGGTCTCCAGCTCCATCAGCTCGGCCACGCTCACCCGCTCGCGCCTGACCGGGCAGCGCCAGCAGGCGGCCAGCCGTTCGAGATGGATCCTGGTCACCGACGGCAGGACCGGCAGCGCCCGATCGGGCACGCAGAGCGTGCCGCCGCGCCACCACACCAGCGCGCTGTGAGCGCTCTCCAGCGCGGTGCCGTGACGGTCGTAGAGCAGCGCGTCGTCGGCGCCCCGCGCCCTGGCCCGGTCGCGCAGCTCCGCCAGCACCCGCAGGTCGGGGCCCTTGACGGTGGGACGGCGGCGCGGGTCGGCGGCCGGCGGGACCCAGAGGGTGACCTCGGCGTCGCCCGGCTCGGGGGCGGGCCTGGGCCAGAGCGCCAGCCGGGGACCGGCCCCCGCGTAAGCCTCGACCCGGGGAAACCAGCGGCCGTGGCCGGGCAGCGAGCGGCGTACCGCGTCGAGGAAGTCGTGGACGGCGGCGGCCCGCAGGCCGGGCACCAGCTCCGTGCTGGCGCGCACGAAACGCTCCTCGTGCAGGGGCAGGTCGCGCACCCGCTCGTCGGCGACCAGCCACGAGTCCACCACAGCGGGCTCGCCGGGCGGCCGGTCGGCGGCGGACACCAGGCCGGAGTCCGGATCCCACGCCAGGCGTTCGTCCGCGCGGACGGTCAGCATGCCATCACCACTTTCCCTCGCGCACCGCGAAACGGCGCAGTTTGCCGGTCGGGGTGCGCGGCAGCGCGGGGCGTACCTCCACGCTGCGCGGCACCTTGTACGGGGCCAGCCGGCGGCGGGCCAGCCCGATCAGCTCG
Organism: Nonomuraea endophytica; assembly: GCF_014203235.1. Taxonomy (GTDB): domain Bacteria; phylum Actinomycetota; class Actinomycetes; order Streptosporangiales; family Streptosporangiaceae; genus Nonomuraea; species Nonomuraea endophytica. The sequence goes on from NZ_JACHIN010000003.1 coordinate 517,908, forward strand.
TCTTCCAGGCCGGTGGCGCCCGAGCCGTGCTCGACGCCGAGCACGACGTAGGCGCGCAGCCGTCCGGCGCCGCGCTCGTCGCGCACGACCGCCACGGCCACCTCGGCTACCGCGGGATGCTCGGCCAGGACGCGTTCGATCTCGGTGGGGGAGACGGTGATGCCGCCGACCATCTCCATGTCGTCGGCCCGGCCGCAGTGCTTGAGCGCGCCGCCGTCCACGTACTCGGCCAGGTCGCCGGTGCGCAGCCAGCCGCCGCGCAGGGCTCGGGCCGTCTGCTCCGGCCGCCCCAGGTACTCGATCATGACCGCGTCGCCGCGCACCCAGATCTCGCCCTGGCCGAGCGTGACCAGCGCGCCGTTCTTGTCGCGCAGCGCCACCTCGTAGCCCGGCAGCGGGTGGCCGATGGTGCCCGGCTCGTCGCTCCAGGCGGTGTTGGAGCAGAACGCGTGCCCGGCCTCGGTCGAGCCGAGCTGGTCGAGGACCGGGGCGCCGAGCAGGTCACGGGCCCGTTCGCCCACCTGGGCGGGCAGGGGTTCGCCGGCGGAGACGGCCAGCCGTACCGTGGAGAAGGGGTCGGGCGGGCAGTCGGCGAGCAGGTTGGCGTAGGCGGTCGGCACGCCGTACAGGAGCGTGACGCGGTGGCGGGCGATGGCCTCGGCGAGGTCGCCCGGCGCGGCCCGGTGCGGCAGCAGCACCGCCGACGAACCCGAGAACAACGGGAAGACCAGCGCGTTGCCGAGACCGTAGGCGAAGAACATCTTCGAGATCGACAGCGTCACGTCGTCGCGGGTCACCCCGGTCACGCCGGTGCCCGCCGCGCGCATGTAGCCGGCGAGGTCGGCGTGGCGGTGCAGCGCCGCCTTGGGCGTGCCGGTCGTGCCCGAGGTGTACTGCGCGTAGAGCGGCGTCCGGCCGCTGACACTCCGCACCGGCCCGGCGGGCGCGCCCGCCGCCAGCGTCACCAGCCTCTCATCAGCCAGTACCGCACCGCCGCCGAACCGCCCCACGAGGTCGTCGCCGCAGACCACGAGCCGGGCCCGGCAGTCGGCGGCCATGAAGGCGTGGTCGTCGGCGGTCAGGTCGGGGTTGACCGGCACCGCCACCGCGCCCAGCCGGGCCGCGCCCAGGAAGGCGCTCACCCAGGCGATGCCGTCGCCCAGGGCGATCAGCACCCGGTCGCCGGGCCGTACACCGTGACCGGCCAGGACGGAGGCGGCGCCGGCGGCCAGCGTGTGCACCTCGCCGTGCGTGTAGGAACGGCCGGGCGCGTGGAAGGCGGGCAGATCCCACCATCCTTCGCGCCGGGCCAGGGCGGCCAGGTAGGTGGCGCAGTTGCCGGTCGGTTCTGTGGCTCTTGGAGCGGAACGTCGCCGGGGCAGGACCTCACGCATGGCATGTCCTCGGGAGGGTGAGAGGGGCGATCACGAAAGCGCCGTCCACAGGCCCGACCGGCCACCAGCCCCGCGCGACCAACCCGGTCAGTGTCGTGTCGTCGAGCCGGTCGGCCCGGACAGTGGGCGTCGCGTCGTCGTGCTCGTCGGCCAGGGCCGCGGCGACCAGGGTGCCGAGGAGCCAGAGGATGGCGCCGGACTGGGCGAGGGCGTCGCCGTCGCCGGGCTCGGCGGGTTCGAGGCGTGGGGTGGCCACCAGCATCGCCACGTGTTCGGCCAGCTCCAGCCGGGTCTCGCGGCCCGCCGCCACCAGGCGTGTCCTGGCGCGGGCCCGGCGGCCCTCCAGCGCGGCCAGCCAGCCGGGTTCCACCCGGTCGAGCAGCGCGGAGGGCACCTGGCCGACCCGCCGCACCGGCAGGCCGTCCACTTCGTCCGGCACCCGGCCCGGCGCCACGGACAGGCCGTCGAGCAGGGCGAGCACGTCGTCGCCTCCCGGCCCGAGCACCGCGGGCAGGTCGGGGGGCGGGGCGTTCAGCTCGTAGTAGCGTTCCACCGCGTCCCCACCTCCGGATAGTCCAGGCCGAGCTCGTCGCACAGCAGCACCCGGGTCCGCCGCACGAACTCGGCCCGCGACTCGTCGTTGCTCAGCCGCTTGATGCCCCAGCGCCGGAAGATCTCGTTGTTCCTGGAGTCGCTGCGGCCGAAGAAGGGCAGCGTCATCCGGATGAGGTGATGGGCCGAGGACCGCACCTCGTCACGCCGGGTGGGATCGGCGGCCAGCCGCGCGGCGGTCCTGGCGCCGAAGGAGACGTGGAAACGCTCCTCCCGCATCAGCGACCGGCACAACATGCGCAGCGGCACGTACGAGCATTCGCACAGGTCTTCCATCAGCACGACCTCGGCCAGATCCACGATCGCCTTGGTCATCACATATCCGGTCCACGAGGTCACCTGATAGTCGAAGACGGAAAGCGGCGGCCTGTCCTGGTCGTCTTCGAGGCCGAGCTGCGCGGCGAGTTTGTTGAACTTCAAATGATGTCCGTATTCCTCCATCGCCATTCTGCAGGCCAGCCATTTCTCGTGCGGAGTGGGGGCGAGCGAAATGGAGGGCTCGTCGAACACCGCAGCGCCGGCCGCCTCGTTGCGCACGTGGCTGTTGATGATCTTGCCGAGCGCGGTGACGTACTCCGCGCCGAACGCGTGCGCCGCGGCGGCGTCGTGGACGTCGTCAATCAGCATCTGGGGCATATCGACGGAAGCTAAGTGCGGTTCGAGGGAGGGGCAAGTGCCCGGATGGGCACCTCGAAAGAGGGGGTGGTGACTTTTGGAGGCGCACCGAAAGGGCACGTTATTTCTTTCGCCGCAGAACACGCGCTTCCGGCCGGGTAGTTAGGTAAGGCTAAATTAATGACTGAACGGCTAGTCAGTGAGTGCCCAAAGAAAGTTTCGAATTTGTCGTGCGCTTACGCCGCGTGCCAGCGTTGTTGACTATGACGGAAACAGCGACACGTCTGCCTTTTCAGCATCGGCTGCTTTCCGCGCCTGAGCTAGAGGCGCCGGTGAGTGAGCTGACCGGGCTGGCCTGCCGTGCCGTGCAGACGGTTCCCGGTGGTGGGCTGGTGCTGCTGGTGGAGGTGGACGGCGATCGCGCGCCGTCGGCCACGCGGGTACGGGCCGCCGTCCTGGACGCCTGCGGCGAGGTGGCCGAAACGGTGGTGACGCTCGCCCCGGGCTCGCTGGCCGGGGAGACGGCCGAGCTGGTGAACCGGTTGAGGCGCGGAGCGCTACCGGTGCTGGAGACGAACACGCTGGCCGTACCGGCTGTGTGGGATGAGCAGGACGTTCCGGAGATCAGCGGGCGGGGGCCACTGCGGGCTGACCGGCCGGAGCTTGGGCTGCAGGAGATCGCGCGGGCCGCGGGCGAGTTGCTTGGTGTCGCGCCCGAGGAGCTGGGACCGGAGGCGGATCTCATCGCGCTGGGCGCCGACTCCATCCGGATCATGCAGCTCGCCAACGACTGGCAGCGCCAGGGCGTCATGGTCAAGTTCGGCGACCTGATGGAGTCGCCGACGCTCGCCTCCTGGCACACCCTCCTGAACTCGGGCGGTCCGGTCGCACCGCCGCCCCCAGAGACCGGGCCGCCCGACCGGCACGCCCCCTTCGCGCTCACGCCCCTGCAGCACGCCTACTGGTTCGGCCGTCGCGACCGTCAGGTGCTCGGGGGAGTCGGCTGCCACTTCTACGCCGAGTTCGACGGCCGCGGCCTGGACCCGGACGCCCTGGAGCGCGCCGCCCGCGCCCTGTTCGACCGGCATGAGCTGCTGCGCGCCCGCTTCCTCGACGACGCCACCCAGCAGATCCTGCCGGAGAGCCCATGGCCCGGCCTCACCGTCCACGACCTGCGCGAAGAAGCGGACACCGAAGCCCGCCTGCGAGAGGTGCGCGAAAGCCTGTCGCACCGCCGGCTGGAGGTGGAGCGCGGCGAGGTGCTCGACCTGACGCTCTCCCTGCTGCCGGACGGCGCCCACCGCCTCCACGCCAACATCGACCTGCTCGTCGCCGACGTACGCAGCATCCAGATCCTCCTGGAGGACCTGGCCTCGCTCTACCAGGGCGCCACCCCGCCCCCGCTGACCTACGGCTTCCCCGACTACCTCGCCGAGCAGGAGCGACAGCGCGCCGCCGACCGCGAGGCCGACCGCCGCTACTGGGCCGGACGCCTGCCCGAACTGCCGCCCGGCCCTGCCCTCCCGCTCGCCATGGAGCCAGGCAAGCTGGGGCGCGTGCGGGTGGTCCGCCGCGACCGCAGGATCACCGCCGCCGACCGGGAACGCCTGTCCGAGCGGGCCCGCGCCCATGGCCTCACGCTGCCGATGACGCTGGCCGCCGCGCTGGCCGAGGTCGTGGGCGCGTGGAGCGCCTCGCCCCGGTTCGTGCTCAACGCCCCCTTGTTCGACCGGGCCCTGCCGCACCCCGAGGTCGAGCACATGGTGGCCGACTTCAGCAACCTCATCCTGCTGGAGGTGGACCTGTCGGAGCCGCAGACGTTCGCCGAGCGGGCCGCCTCGCTGCAGGCGCGATTCCAGCGGGACGTGGCGCACTCGGCCTACACCGGCGTCGAGGTCCTGCGCGACCTCAACCGCGGCGGCCGGCACGACCAGGTGAGCGCCCCGGTGGTGTTCACCAGCGCGCTGGGCATGGGCGACCTGGTCACCGAGGACGTCCAGCGCAGCCTCGGCTCGCTCGGCTGGATGCTGTCGCAGACCCCGCAGGTCTGGCTGGACCACCAGGTGGTCGAGGTCGACGGCGGCCTGCTGGTCAACTGGGACGCCGTCGACGACCTCTTCCCGCCCGGCGTCCTGGACGGCATGGCCGCCGCCTACGACCGCCTGATCGACTGGCTCCTGACCGAAGACTGGTCCGCACCCCCGCCCCACCCGGCCCGCCCCGCCCCGGAAACGACCGAGACCCCCCTGCCCGAGGGCACCCTGCACGCGCGCTTCTTCGACCGGGCCCGCCGCGATCCGTCCCGGATCGCGATTCAGCCCGACCTCTCCTATGGCGAGCTGTCGGATCGGGCGCTGCGGGTGGCGGGTTCGTTGGCCGAGCAGGGTGTACGGCCCGGCGACGCGGTGGCCGTCTGCCTGCCGAAGGGCCCTGACCAGGTGGCCGCCGTCCTGGGCGTGCTGGCCGCCGGAGCCCTCTACGTCCCGATAGGCGTCGACCAGCCGCCGGCCCGCCGCGACCAGATCCTGCGCCGGGCCGGAGCCCGGCTCCTGCTCACCGACCTGCCCTCCGGCCCGCCGCTGGAGGCTCCGGTCGAGGTGGACCCGGAGGCGAGCGCGTACGTCATCTTCACCTCGGGTTCCACGGGTGAGCCGAAGGGCGTCGAGATCTCCCATCAGGCCGCCCTGAACACGGTGCTCGACGTCAACCGGCGCTTCGGCGTGACCGCCGACGACCGGGTGCTCGCGGTGTCGGCGCTCGACTTCGACCTGTCGGTCTGGGACGTGTTCGGCCTGCTGTCGGCAGGCGGCTCCCTCGTCATGATCGGCGAGGACGAGCGCCGCGACGCCGCCCGCTGGGCCGCGCTGGTGGCCGAGCACGGGGTGACCGTGTGGAACACCGTCCCGGCCCTGCTCGACATGCTGCTCACGGGCACGGAGTCCACGCTCACCTCGCTGCGCCTGGCGATGGTGTCCGGCGACTGGGTCCCGCTCGACCTGTCCGCCCGGCTCGCCAGCGAGGCCCCGGAGTGCGAGCTGATCGCCCTGGGCGGGGCGACCGAGGCGTCGATCTGGTCCAACTACTGCCCGGTCCCCGCCGAAGTGCCGCCGGAGTGGGTCTCGGTCCCCTACGGCAAGCCCCTCGCGAACCAGTGCTTCCGCGTGGTGGACGGGCTCGGCCGCGACTGCCCCGACTGGGTGGCGGGCGAGCTGTGGATCGGCGGCGCGGGCGTCGCCAAGGGATATCGCGGCGACCCGGAGACGACCGGCGCGAAGTTCGTGAACGGCTGGTACCGGACCGGCGACATGGGCCGCTACTGGCCCGACGGCACCCTGGAGTTCCTGGGCCGCCTCGACCACCAGGTCAAGATCCGCGGACACCGGATCGAACTGGGCGAGATCGAAGCCGCCCTGCTCGCCCACCCCCACGTCGACCGCGCCGTGGCCACCAAGATCGAGCGCCGCCTCGCCGCCGTGGTCGTCAGCACCGGTGACCTCGGCGACCTGCCCGACCGGCTGGCGGAGCGGCTTCCGCCGTACATGATCCCCGACCGGATCGTGCCCGTGCGGGACCTGCCGCTCACCCCCAACGGCAAGATCGACAGGACGGTGGTGCGAGGCATCCTCGCCGACCAGGAGCAGCGCGACGAGCCGTTCGAGCCGCCGCGGCCGGGCGTGGAGAGCGCCGTCGCCGCCATCTGGGCCGAGCTGCTGGAACTGCCCGCGGTCGGCCGCGACCAGAGCTTCTTCACGCTGGGCGGTGACAGCCTGCTGGCCACCCGCCTCATCACCCGGCTGCGCGAGGGCGGCGTGTCCGGCGGGCGGCTCACGAACCTGTTCGACCATCCCGAGCTCGCCGCCTTCGTCGCCACCCTGACGCCGGGGGAGGAGGAGGACGAGCGGGCCGCGCTGCGCGCCGACCCCGAGCACCGGTACGAGCCCTTCCCGCCCACCGACGTGCAACGCGCCTACTGGCTCGGCCGCACCGACGACTTCGCGCTGGGCGGCGTGGGCTGCCACTTCTACACCGAGTACGACCTGGAGGACCTCGACCTGCCCCGCCTGGAGACGGCCTGGAACCGGCTCGTCGAGCGGCACGCGATGCTGCGCGCGGTGTTCCTGCCCGACGGCACCCAGCGGGTGCTGCCCGAGACGCCCCGCTTCACCATCGCGGTCACCGAGGCGGGCGAGGACGCCGACGAGGCGCTCGCCGGGCTGCGCGCGGACATGTCGCACCAGCTCATCGACGCCACCCGGTGGCCGCTGTTCGACGTGCGGGCCGTACGTTACGGCGCGGGCCGCACGCGGCTGGGCGTCAGCTTCGACAACATCATCCTGGACGCGCTCAGCACCATGACACTCCTCCGCGAACTGGACACGCTCTACCACGACCCGGCCGCCGAGCTGCCGCCCGCCGGGCCCTCGTTCCGCGACTACGTGCTCACCGTCAAGCCGGGCCCGAAGTCCCTGCGCCGGGCACAGGAATACTGGTCGGAGCGGGTCGCCGAACTGCCGCCCGCCCCGCAGCTCCCGCTGGCCGAGGAGCCGGAGCGCATCGGCCGCCCGCGCTTCACCCGCCGCCGGACCTGCGTGCCGGCCGAGCGGTGGCAGGCCGTGAAGGACGCCGCCAGGGCGCACGACCTGACCCCGTCCACGGTGCTGGCCACCACGTTCGCCGAGGCGCTCGGCGCGTGGAGCGCCCGCCGCGACATGACGATCAACCTGACCCTGTTCGACCGCCGCGAGGTGCATCCGGACATCGACACCGTCCTGGGCGACTTCACCTCGCTGCTCCTGGTCGCCTACGAGCCGGGCGGCACCTGGCTGGACAGCGCCCGCCGCCTGCAGCGCCGGGTCGTGCGCGATCTGGAGCACAGCGACGTCTCCGCGCTGTGGGTGATGCGCGAGCTGGCCAGGCGTACCGGCGCGGCCGACGCCGCGATGCCGGTGGTGTTCACCAGCACGCTCGGCATGGACGCCACCCCCTCCGGCGCCCTGTTCTCCGACCCGTTCTGGGGCGTCTCGCAGACGCCGCAGGTCTGGCTGGACCACCAGGTGGTCGAGATCGACGGTGACCTGCTCGTCAACTGGGACGCCGTCGACGACCTCTTCCCGCCCGGCGTCCTGGACGGCATGTTCGCCGCCTTCGCCGGGATGCTGGAGCGCCTGTCCACCGAGGACTGGGACGCCGCCGTCCCCTGCCTCACCCCGTCGGAGCAGCTCGTCACCCGCGCCGGCGCCAACGACACCGCCACCTCCCCGCCCGAGGGCACCCTGCACGCGCGTTTCTTCGACCGGGCCCGCCGCGATCCGTCCCGGATCGCGATCCAGCCCGACCTCTCCTATGGCGAGCTGTCGGATCGGGCGCTGCGGGTGGCGGGCTCCTTGGTCGAGCAGGGTGTACGGCCCGGCGACGCCGTGGCCGTCTGCCTGCCCAAGGGCGCCGATCAGGTGGCCGCGGTCCTGGGCGTGCTGGCGGCCGGAGCCCTCTACGTGCCCATCGGCGCCGACCAGCCGAAGCTGCGCAGGGAGCGGATGCTCCGCCGGGCCGGGGTCCGCCTGACCCTCACCGACCTGCCCTCCGGCCCGCCGCTGGAGGCTCCGGTCGAGGTGGACCCGGAGGCGAGCGCGTACGTCATCTTCACCTCGGGTTCCACGGGTGAGCCGAAGGGCGTCGAGATCTCCCATCGGGCCGCCCTGAACACGGTCCTGGACGTCAACCGGCGCTTCGGCGTGACCGCCGACGACCGGGTGCTCGCGGTGTCGGCGCTCGACTTCGACCTGTCGGTCTGGGATGTGTTCGGCCTGCTGTCGGCAGGGGGTTCGCTGGTTGTGATCGGCGAGGACGAGCGCCGGGACGCCGCCCGCTGGGCCGCCTTGGTCGCCGAGCATGAGGTGACCGTCTGGAACACCGTCCCGGCCCTGCTCGACATGCTGCTCACCGCCGATCGGGGCAGCCTGGGCTCCCTGCGCCTGGCCATGGTGTCCGGCGACTGGGTCCCGCTCGACCTGTCCGCGAGGCTCAGCCACGCCGCCCCCGACTGCGAGCTGATCGCCCTGGGCGGAGCCACCGAGGCGTCGATCTGGTCCAACTACTGCCCGGTCCCCGCCAAGGTGCCGCCGGAGTGGACGTCGGTCCCCTACGGCAAGCCCCTCGCGAACCAGTGCTTCCGCGTCGTCGACTCCGTGGGCCGGGACTGCCCGGACTGGGTGGCGGGCGAGCTGTGGATCGGCGGCGCGGGCGTCGCCAAGGGATATCGCGGCGACCCGGAGACGACCGGCGCGAAGTTCGTGAACGGCTGGTACCGGACCGGCGACATGGGCCGCTACTGGCCCGACGGCACCCTGGAGTTCCTGGGCCGCCTCGACCACCAGGTCAAGATCCGCGGACACCGGATCGAGCTCGGCGAGATCGAGGCCGCCCTTCGGTCACACCCGAACGTCGAACGCGCGGTCGCCACCAAGGTGGACCGCCACCTGGCCGCCTTCGTCGTCCCCACCGGCGACCTCGACGACCTGCGCGACCGGCTCGCCGACCGCCTGCCCTCCTACGCCGTTCCCGCCACGATCACCCCGCTGGACGACCTCCCGCTCGGCGCGAACGGCAAGGTCGACCGCGCCGCCCTCGCCCTGCTGGCCGGCGAACCCGACGGCCAGAGCCGCGACGCCCCACCTGACGGCCCAACAGAGCAGGCCCTCGCCGCCATCTGGCGATCCCTGCTCGACCTGCCGGACGTCGGCAGGCACCAGAACTTCGTGACGCTCGGCGGCGACAGCGTCCTGGCCACCCGCCTGGCCGAGGAGATCAGGATCGAGTTCGGCGTCGAAGTCCCGCTGCGGGAGCTGTTCGCCGGGCCGACGATCGCCGAGCACGCCGCCCTGATCGACCACCGCGACGACTCAGCCTTCGAGGAGGGCTCGCTATGACTGCCGGTCAGCTCATCGCCGAACTGGCCCGGGAGGGCGTCCACCTGTGGGCCGAATCGGGGCGGTTGCGCTTCCGCGCCCCCAAGGGCGTCCTCACCGAGGAACGGCGCGCCCTGCTGGCCGCCCACAAGGAGGAGTTGCTGGAGCAGCTGAGCCGCCCCGCCCAGCCCGAACTCCGCGCCGACCCGGACAACCGCCACGAGCCGTTCCCCCTCACCGACGTCCAGGCCGCCTACCTGCTCGGCCGGGGCGCCGCCTACGACTACGGCGGCACCGCCTGCCAGGTCTACGCCGAACTCGCCTTCACCGGCCTGGACCCCGGCCGCGTCGAGGACGCCTGGAACCGGCTGATCGAACGCCACGACATGCTGCGCGCCACCGTCCACCCCGAGGGCTACCAGGTCACCGCCCCCGACCGGCCCCGCTACCGCATCGAGACCACCGACCTCACCGGCCGCCCCGCCGCCGAGACCGAGGCACACCTGACGTCCGTCAGAGCCGCCATGGACAGCCGCGTCTACGACCCGGCGGCCTGGCCGCTGTTCGAGCTCCGGATCACCCGCACGGACGGACGCGACCTGCTGCACGTCTCCGTCGACTTCCTCATCGCCGACTACATGAGCATCCAGCTCCTGCTCACCGAGCTGAACACCCTCTACCAGGACCCGGCCGCGCACCTGCCGCCCCTGGAGATCACCTTCCGCGACTACGTGGCCGCCACCCGGGGCGAACGCGACGGCCCCGCCTACGCGACCGACCGCGCCTACTGGGAGGACCGCCTCGACACCCTGCCGGGCGCGCCCGAACTCCCCCTGCGCGAGGACCACGCATCCCAGGCGGGCGGCTCGTTCACCCGCCACCGGGCCAGGTTCACGCCCGGACAGTGGCAGGCGTTGCGCGAGCGGTCAGCGGCGCACGCGATCACCCCCTCCACCGCCGTGATGGCCGCCTTCGCCGAGGTCGTCGGCCGCTGGAGCCGGCAGCCCGCCTTCTGCCTCAACCTCACCCTCCTCAACCGCCGCCCCCTCCACCCGCAGGTCGACGCGCTGGTCGGCGACTTCACCACGGTCAGCCTCCTTGAGGTGAACGGCTCCGCCCACCCCACCTTCGCCGCCCGCGCCGCCGCGCTCCAGGACCGGCTCTGGCAGGACCTCGACCACCGGCTCCACTCCGGAGTGGAGGTGATGCGCGAGATCGCCCGCGTCAAGGGTCGTCACGCCGCGCTCATGCCGGTCGTCTTCACCAGCACGCTCGGGCTCGGCGAGGCCGGCGACGGCATGGGCGAAGTGGTGTACGGCAGGAGTCAGACGCCGCAGGTGTGGATCGACTGCCAGGCCCTCGTCGAGGACGGGACCCTGGAGGTCAGGGCCGACGTGCGCGACGGCGTGCTTCCCGCCGGCCTGGCCGATGACCTGTTCGGGGCGCTGCGCGAACTGCTGGCCGACCTGGCCGCCTCCGACGACGCGTGGGCGTCGGCCTCGCCTGTGGGGCTGCCTGCCGTACAGGCTGAGCGGCGGGCGCACGCCAACGCCACCGCGGCCCCGCGCCCCGGCGGGCTGCTGCACGAACCGGTCGTCGCCCGCGCGGCCGCCGCCCCCGCCGCGCCCGCCGTCATCGCGGAAGACCGCACGCTGACGTACGGCGAGCTCCTCGCCCGAGCCACCGCCGTGGCCGAAACCCTCACCCCGGGCGGCGCGCCGGTGGCGATCCTGATGGACAAAGGCTGGGAACAGGTGGTCGCCGCGCTCGGCACGCTGCTGGCCGGAACCGCCTACCTGCCGGTCGACACCGGCCAGCCGCCCGCCAGGCGCGCGCGCATCCTGGCCGACGCCGGGGTGGACACCGTGCTGACCCAGTCGTGGCTCGGCGAGCGCCCGGAAGGCGTGCGCTACCTCGACGTGGACACACTGCCGCCCGCCACCACCCCGGTGCCGCGGAGCGCGGCGAGACCGGGCGACCTGGCCTACGTCATCTACACCTCGGGCTCCACCGGCGACCCCAAGGGCGTGATGATCTCCCACGAGGCCGCGCTCAACACCGTCGCCGACATCAACGGCCGCTTCTCGGTCACCCCGTCCGACCGCGTCCTCGGCCTGGCGGCGCTCGGGTTCGACCTGTCCGTCTACGACGTCTTCGGCGTCCTGGCCGCGGGCGGCACGCTGGTGCTGCCGGGCGCCGCGGGCAGGGGCGACCCGGCCCGCTGGGCCAGGCTGGTCGCCGAGCACGGCGTGACCCTCTGGAACTCCGTGCCCGCCCAGCTCCAGATGCTGGAGCACTACCTGGCCGCACAGCCGGAGACCGCCCTGCCGACGCTGCGGCTGGCCCTGCTGAGCGGCGACTGGATCCCGATCACGCTGCCCCCGGCCATCCGCGCCCGCCTGCCGCGGCTCGACCTGGTCAGCCTCGGCGGTGCCACCGAGGCGTCCATCTGGTCGATCTTCCACCCGATCGGCGAGCCGGAACCCGGCTGGACGAGCATCCCGTACGGCAGGCCGCTGGCCAACCAGACCTTCCACGTGCTCGACCAGGCCATGCGCCCCTGCCCCGACTGGGTGGCGGGAGAGTTGTACATCGGCGGCGCGGGCGTCGCGCTCGGCTACCTCGGCGACCCGGACAAGACCGCCCAGCGCTTCGTCCACCACCCCGCGACCGGCGAACGCCTCTACCGCACCGGCGACCTGGGACGTTACCGCGAGGACGGGCTGATCGAGTTCCTGGGCCGCGAGGACCGGCAGGTCAAGATCCGCGGCCACCGGATCGAACCGGCCGAGGTCGAGGCCGCCGTCCAGGACCACCCGGCGGTCGCCGCCGCGCACGTGCTGGTGGACGGCGACGGCATGGAGCGCCGCCTGGCCGCCTTCGCCGAGCCGGCCCGCCGTACCCCGAAGAGCACGGCCGGGTCGGCCGAGGCCAGGGACGGGACGGCGGAGAGCACGGACGGGACGGCGGAGGACCTGGACGCGGCGGCGGAGGAGCTGCGCGCGGCCGGGTCGCGCGCGGGGGACCCGCACACCGCGCACATCTCCCGAGAGGAGCTGACCGAGTTCATCGCCCGCCTGGACCGGGCCGCCGTCGTCGGCATCATGCGCGCCCTCGCCACCCGCGGCCTGTTCCGGCAGGCGGGCGACACCGCCACGACCGAGCAGGTCATCGAGGCCCTTGAGGCCGCGCCCCGGCACCACAGGCTGGTCCGCCGCTGGCTGCGCGTGCTGGAACACGAGGGCTACCTCGAGCCAGGCCAGGCCGGCCTGCGCACCGCCCTGCGCACGGCCGGTCCCGACGACCTGGACGCCGCCTGGCGCGCGGTCGGCGAGCTGCAACGCGAGGACAGCTACCCGGCCGAGCTGATCGCCTACTTCAGGACCAGCACCGCCCACCTGCCCGAGCTGGTCAGGGACGAGATGGACCCGCTGCCGCTGCTGTTCCCCGAGGGCCGCCTGGAGATCTCCGAGGCCGCCTATCGGGAGAACATCATCAGCCGCTACGTCAACCACGCCGCCGTCGAGATCCTGCGCCGCATCGCCGCCGGGCACCCCGGCCGCCTGCGCGTGCTGGAGGCGGGGGCGGGCGTCGGCGGCACCAGCGCGCGGACGATCCCGGCCCTGGCCGAGCACGACGTGGACTACCTGTTCACCGACGTCTCGTCCTTCTTCATCAACGAGGCCCGCGACCGCTTCGGCGAGCTTCCCTGGGTGCGTTACGGCCTGTTCGACATCAACGAGGACTTCCGCGCCCAGGGCTACGCGCCCAACGACTTCGACGTCATCCTCTGCGCCAACGTCCTGCACAACTCCCGCCACGCCGGCCGCGTGCTGGACCGGCTGGTAAGCATGCTGCGCCCCGGCGGCTGGCTCGTCTTCATCGAGACCACCGAGGACAGCTACCAGATCATGACCTCGATGGAGTTCATGATGCCGGACAAGGACCCCCGCAAATGGGACTACGAGGACCTGCGCCAGGGCCTCGACCAGACCTTCCTCGGCCGGGACCAGTGGCTCGGCCTGCTGCGGGAGGCGGGCGCCGGCGCGACCGTCTGCCTGCCCGGCCCCGGCGACGTGACCGGCCCGCTCGGCCAGAACGTCTTCGCCGCCCAGTTCAAGACCGACCGGCGGCCCCTGGACGTCGCGGGCCTGGCCGGGCACCTGGCCAGGCGGCTGCCGGACTACATGATCCCGGCGCACCTGCAGATCGTCGACGAGCTGCCGCTGACCGCCAACGGCAAGGTCGACACCGCCACGCTCCGCTCATGGCTGCCACGCGCCGCCGCCACCCGCGCGTCGGCGGGCGGGCCGCCTCGCGACGACCTCGAACGCGCGCTCGCCGGCGTGTGGGCCGAGGTGCTCGGCGTGGACGCGGTCAACCGCGACGACGACTTCTTCGACCTCGGCGGCGACTCGCTCGTGGTGGCCAAGCTGGCCGCCACCCTGCGCGAACGGGTCCCGGCCGCGGCCGAGGCGCACTGGGACGACCTGGTCCGCCGCATCCTGCACCAGCCCACCGTGGCCGCACTCGCCGACGGACTGCGCCACGGCGGAGCCGACGAGGACGGCGTCCGCGCGGAGAGCACGCCGCTGATCCCGCTCGGCGGCGACCCGCCCGGCGACGGGCCGCTGCGCGTGCTCGTGCACGAGGGCAGCGGCACCCTCACCCCCTACCGCGCGCTGTCCCGGCTGCTGGCCGCCAAGGGCGGCCCGCTCGCCGGACTCGCGATCACCGACGTGGACGCCTACCTGGCCGAGGACCCGCGCGGCCTGATCGCCCGCCGCGCCGCCAGCTACGCCCGCACCCTGCTGGAGACCGGCGCGCACTCCTTCCACGTCGTCGGCTACTGCATGGGCGGACTCCTGGCCACCGAGGTCGCCAGGAACCTGACCGAGGCCGGCGCCGACGTCAGCGCCCTCACCGTGATCAGCAGCTACACCCTGCCCCGGACCATCGAGGACGACCTCGTGGCCGAGTACGTCTTCGCCAAGGTCATGGGCGTGGACCCGGCGGCGGCCGGCTACCCCGCCGACGAGGACCTGATGGCCAAGGTCTTCGCCGCCCTGCTGCGCGAGGACCCCGGCCGCGTGCCCGCCGGCTCGGTCACCGCGCTGACCGGCGACCTCGCCCCCGCCGCCGACGCCTTCCGCGCCCAGGCCGCCCGCCCGCAGGCCGAGCGGCTGGCCGCGATCGGCCACGCCGCCACCTCCGGCACCGCCGACCCCGACGTCGAGCGGCACGTCGCCATCTCCTTCCAGGTGGTACGGCACAGCCTCCTGGCCGTCGCCGCGCACGAGCCGGAGCCGTACGCGGGAGACATCGCCTTCCTGCGCCAGCGCGGCGGCACGAGCTTCCTGCCATGGCTGCGCGACGACATGACCGGCTTCTGGCGCGAGCTGTGCCTGGGCGAGCTGACCGTCACCGACGTCCCCGGAGACCACTTCACCTGCCTGCGCCCGCCGCACGTGGACGAGGTGGCGGCCGTGCTGGAGGAGTCATGACCATCGGCGTGACCGGATGCTACGGCGCCGTCGGCCGGGCCCTGACCCGCCGGCTGCCCGGCCCGCTGCGGCTCGGCGGCCGGGACCCCGCCCGCGTGCGCGCCCAGGCCGGGCCGGACGACGAGCGCGTCACCCTGGACCTGGCCGACGCCGCCGCGCAGGCCCGGTTCTGCGCCGGATGCGAGGTGGTGGTCAACTGCGCCGGGCCGTCCGCGACCGTCCTCGACACCGTGGCCAGGGCGGCGCTGGCCGCAGGAGCGCACTACGTGGACGTCGCGGGCGACCGGCTCGACCTCGCCCTTCTCGCTGACCTGGCCCTGCGGGCACCCGGCGGGCCGCGCGCCGCCGTGCTGTCGGCGGGCATGATGCCGGGCTTGTCCGCGCTGCTGCCCCGGGCGATGGCAGGCCCGGCGGCGCACCGCCTCGTCGCCCACGTCGGCGGACTCGACCACTTCACCAAGGCCGCCGCCCTCGACTACATCGCCTCCCTGACCGGCGAGTACGCCACCCCGCAGGCTGCCTGGCGCGGCCACCGAGAGGTGCGCGCCGCCCTGCGCCCGCTCGCCGGGGTGCGCCTGCCGCACTTCCCCGGCCGGGTCAGCGCCTACCCCTACCTCAGCCGGGAGAGCGCCCGCCTGGCCCGCGAGCTCGGGCTGGCCGAGGTCGAGTGGTGGGGCGTCTTCGACGGTGAACGCGCTCCGCGCGCCCTGGCGGGCGCCGCCGGCAGGGATCCTGGGCAGGCGGCGCGGGACCTGGAGCTGGCCGCCCGGCTCGACGCGGTGGGGCGGGAGCCGTACTTCCAGCTCGTCTTCGACCTGGACGGCAGGACGCTGATCACCCGCGCCGCCGACAGCTACGAGCTGACCGCCGCCGTGGCGGCCAGCGCGGTCAGGGCGCTCGCCGAAGGGCGGGTGCCGCCGGGCGCGCACGAGGCCGCCTGGGTGCTCGACCCCGAGCGGATGCTGGACGAGCTGCGCGCGGACCCGGCCGTGCGGGTCACCTCCAGCGTCGAGGAAGCCGTCGTCGAGGAGGGGGTCCTGTGAACGGGCAGCCGCGCGTGCTGGTCTGCGGGACCGGCTTCGGCCGGATCCACCTGGCCGCGATCACCGCGCCCGGGTCCGGGTTCCGGCTCGCGGGCATTCTCGCCAAGGGCGGCGAACGTTCGCACGCCTGCGCGCGGGAGGCGGGGGCGCCGCTCTGGACCCGCGTCGAGGACGTGCCGGACGGCGTCGACCTGGCCTGCGTCGTGCTGCTCGGCGCGGTGAACGGCGGCCCGGCCAGCGAGGTCGCGGCGGCGCTGACGGCCCGCGGCGTGCATGTGCTGCAAGAAGGGCCGCTGCTGCGCGACGAGCTGGCCGGGCTGCTGCGCGCCGCCCGCGAGCACCACACCGTGTACCAGGTCAACAGCCACTACGTGCACCTGCCGCCGGTGCGGCGCTTCATCGCCGCCGCCCGCGCGCTGCGCCCGCTCTACGTCGAGGCGGCCTGCGGCGTGCAGGTCTCCTACCACCTGTTCGACATCCTGGGCCGGGCGCTGGGCGGGCTGCGCCCCTTCGACCTGCCCGCGCCCACCGGCTCGGGACCCTTCCGCACGATCGACGGCACCCTCGCCGGGATGCCGTTCACGCTGCGCGTGCAGAACCAGCTGCACCCCGCCGACCCCGACAACCACGCCCACCTGCTGCACCGGATCACCATCGGCGCGGACGGCGGCACGCTCACGCTGACCGGCACCCACGGGCCCGTCCTGTGGTCGCCGCGGCCGCACCTGCCGGAAGAAGCCAGAAAGACCACCAGATTCGCCGACGCCGCCGACCCCGGCCTCGACCTGCCCGCCACCACCGTCATCGGCCCAGCTCAGACGCCCAGCTACCGCGAAATCCTGGCGACCCACTGGCCCGCGGCGGCCCACCGGGCGATCAGCGGTCTGTGGAAAGCCGCCGGTGACAGGATCGATCCGCTGCGTGAGGGGCAGTACTACCTGTCGGTCAGCGGGATCTGGCAGGCGATGGCCGCCTCCCTGGGGTTCCCCGAGCGGCTGTCGGGGCCGCCGCCCCGCCCGATGCCCGCCGCCGAGCTGATCGCGGCCGCCCGTACCGAACTGGAGGACTCACCGGCATGACCACGACGACCACCCGGCAGCGCGAGCAGTGGCTGCGGCCGCTGCGCGTCCAGGAGGTGCCCAGGCTGCGCCTGGTCTGCTTCCCGCACGCCGGCGGCGCCGCCGGGTTCTTCCGCACCTGGGCCGCGCGCCTTCCCGAAGGCGTCGAGCTGTACGGCGTGCAGTACCCCGGCCGCCAGGACCGCCTGCGCGAACCCCACGCGGCGAGCATGGACGAGCTGGCCGGACCGGTCGCAGCCGCCCTGGCCCCGATGGGCGAGGTGCCGCTGGCCCTGTTCGGCCACAGCATGGGCGCCGCCGTCGCGCACGAGACGGTCCGCCGCCTGGAGACCCTGCTCGGCGGCCCGATCGCGGCCCTGGTCGTGTCCGGCCGCCCCGCCCCGCACCTGGCCCACCCCGGGCAGGTGCACCTCGGCGGCGAGCGGGCACTGCTGGAAGACCTGCGCAGGCTCGGCGGCACCAGCGACGAGGTCCTCGACGACCCCGCGCTGCGCGAGCTGATCCTGCCCACGCTCGAAGCCGACTACCGGCTGATCGAGACCTACCGGCCGCACGAGGCAGGGCCGATCGCGACCCCGATCTGCGCCGCCGTCGGCGCGGCCGACCCCGAGGCAGACCACGACGAGGCCGCCGCCTGGAACGGCTGCACGACCGGCCCGTTCCGGCTTTGGGCCTTCCCCGGCGGCCACTTCTACCTCGTCCCCCACGAGGGCGAGCTGGTCGAGCAGGTGCTGCAGTTCTGCGGCCTGCCCGGCAGCTGGCCCTCGACCCCGTAACCCCAACGAGAGGAGACACCGAGCATGAGCGTCGAGAAGGAACTACGCGAGCTTGAGGAGCAGGGCTGGGCGGCCATCTCTGTCGGCAACGGCGGCTTCTACCGCGAACTGGTCACCGACCGCACGATCTGCGTCGAGCCCGACGGCCTGCAGACCGGCGCGGAGCTGGCCGCCGACATCGAGGCCAACAAGTCCCCCTTCGACGACTACACGCTGGAGGACGTCAAGGTGCTGGAGCTCACCGGCGACGCGGCACTGATCACCTACCGCGCCACCGTCCGCCTCAAGGAGGCCGGGTTCTCCTTCCAGCTCTACATGACCAGCGTCTACGAGCGCGTCGGCAACGCGTGGAAGCTCGCCTTCCACCAGCAGACACCGGTGAAGCAGGACGGCTGACGGCCACCCACATCGAGGAGATGAGCGGCATGAACGGAGGGGGAGTCGAGGTCGAGGGCCTGCGCAAGGTCTTCGGCGACAAGACGGCCGTGGACGAGGTGTCCTTCACCGTCGAACCTGGCGCGGTGGTGGGCCTGCTGGGCCCCAACGGCGCCGGCAAGACCACGGTGATCAACTGCCTGAGCACACTCCTGCCGCTGGACGGCGGCCGGGCGTCGGTCGCCGGGCACGACGTGGCGGGCGACCCGTCGGGTGTCCGCGCGTCCATCGCGCTGACCGGCCAGTTCGCCGCGGTCGACGACGTGCTGACCGGACGCCAGAACCTCGTGCTGTTCGGCAGGCTGCTCAAACTCGGCAAGGCGGAGGCCGCGGCCCGCGCCGGCGAACTGCTGACCGGCTTCGGCCTGGCGGACGCCGCCGACCAGCCCGTCAAGTCCTACTCCGGCGGCATGCGCCGCCGCCTGGACCTGGCCGCCAGCCTGGTGGTCAGCCGCCCGGTGATCTTCCTGGACGAGCCCACCACCGGACTGGACCCCGTGGGCCGCCAGGAGATGTGGGACGTGGTCGCCTCGCTGCGCGAGAAGGGCGTCACGCTGCTGCTGACCACCCAGTACCTGGAGGAGGCCGACCGACTGGCAGACCGGATCGTGCTCATCGACGACGGCAAGGTGGTCGCGGAAGGCACGCCCGGCGAGCTGAAGAAGCAGGTCGGCGGCCAGGTCTGCGAAGTACGCGCCGAACCGCCCGAGGACGCCCTGCGCGCGCTGCGCGGCAAGGTGGACAACGTCGAGGAGTCCGGCGGCCTGATCGTCGTCCGCGACGCCGACGGCGGCACGCTCGCCGACGTCGTCGCCGCCCTGCGCGAGCGGGGCGTCGAGGCCGACGACATCCGGCTGCGCCGTCCCACGCTGGACGAGGCCTTCATCGCGCTCACCGGGCACGAGCGGAAGGAGACGGCCTCATGACGGCCAGGACCGAGGCCGGCCTCGGCAACCTCTTCGGGCAGGGACTCCTGCTGGCCGGGCG
Organism: Nonomuraea endophytica; assembly: GCF_014203235.1. Classification (GTDB taxonomy): domain Bacteria; phylum Actinomycetota; class Actinomycetes; order Streptosporangiales; family Streptosporangiaceae; genus Nonomuraea; species Nonomuraea endophytica. The sequence goes on from NZ_JACHIN010000003.1 coordinate 537,258, forward strand.
CAACATCCGGCTCAACTCGATCGCCGACACCGTCAGCACGATGGTGATCTTCCCGATCATCTTCGTCTTCGGCTTCCTGGCGCTCTTCGGCAACCTGCTGAGCGTGCGCGGCATCGACTACGCCCAGTTCCTGCCCCCGGCGATCGTCGTGCAGTGGATGTTCTCCGTGGCGATCACCGCGGCCTTCTTCGCCGCCTCCGACCGCCGCAGCGGCATGCTGGCCCGCTACCGCGCGCTCGCCATCAACCGGGGCGCCGTGGTGGTGGGCCGGATGGCCGCCGACAGCGTCCGGGCCGTGCTGGCCATCGCGGTGATCGTCGCGACCGGCTACGTGGCCGGGTTCCGCTTCCAGGCAGGACCGCTGGCCGCCCTGGGCTTCGTCGCCCTGTCCGTGGCCTTCGCGCTGACGATCTCGGCGGGCACCAGCGCGCTCGGGCTCGCCTCCCGCGACCCGGAGTCGGTCTCCTCGACCCTGCACGTCATCTACCTGCCGCTGCTGATGGTCTCCTCGGCGTTCGTGCCCGCCGACGCCTTCCCCGGCTGGATCGAGCCGGTGGTACGCCACCAGCCGGTCACCGCCGTGCTCGACGCGCTGCGCGCGCTGGCCGAGGGCGGGCCGACGGCCGGACCCGTGGTCAAGGCGCTGGCCTGGATGGCCGGGCTGCTGGCGGTCTTCTCGGCGGCGGCCGTACAGGCCTTCAGGAGGGCGACATGAGCACCCTTGCCGAGACCGGCCTGCTCGCCGGTCGCAACCTGCGCCGCTTCGTCAAGAGCCCGCAGCTCGTCGCGGACTCGGTGATGTTCCCGGTGATCCTGCTGTTCCTCATGCTGCTGGTCTTCGGTGAACTCGTCGGCCAGGCCTCCCGCGGCGCCTACATCGACCGGCTGGCCCCGGTCATCGTGCTGTTCAGCGCGGCGTACGGGGCGGTCGGCACCGGCGTGGGCTTCTTCGCCGACCTGCGGGGCGGCATCGCCGACCGGTTCAGGGCCATGGACATCGGCCGGCTGCCGGTGCTGGCCGGGCGCATCGCCGCCGACCTGGCCAGGGCCGTGCTCGTGGGCGCGTTCACCACGGCCGTCGCGTACGCCGTGGGGTTCAGGTTCAGCCAGGGGCCGCTGGCGGTGCTCGCGTTCTTCGCGGTGGTGGCGATGTTCGCCTGGATCTTCCTGTGGCTGGCCGTCGTCGTGGCGCTGTCGGCCTCCAGCGAGCAGGCCGTCAGCGGGGCGCTCAACACGCCGGTGACGCTGCTGCTGTTCCTGTCGTCTGGGTTCGTGCCGGTCGAGCAGTTCCCCGGCTGGCTGCAGCCGGTGGTGCGGGCCAATCCGCTGTCGCTGGCCGGTGACGCGCTCGTCGGACTTTCGAGCGGCGGCGCCGTGCTGGTGCCCGTGCTTTTCACCGCGGCTTGGGCGGTGGCGGCGACCGCCATATTGGCGCCGCTCGCCGTCCGCCTTTACCGGTGAATTATCGCTGCTGGAATTCGAGGAGGCGGTATTCGATGTGCCCTTTTTCCGCTGCGCATTTGGCGGCGCGCAGCGGAACGGCCCGCCAGCCGTATTCAGCGGCCAGCGCGCGCACCCGGTTCTCGTCGCCCAGGTCGGTGAAGCCGAGCAGCAGCCGGCCGCCCGGCTCCAGGTGCGCCGCGGCGTCGCGGAAGTAGGCGGCGTGCGCGGCGTAGCCGGGATCGAAGAACGCGCGCTCCAGGGCGTCGGCGGGCTCACCCTCGACGAAGTTGGAGTTCCAGTAGATGAGGTCGAACCGGTCTTCGCTGGTCAGCGGCTCGAACAGGTCGCCCTGGGCCGTGTGGACGACCTCGTCGACGCCGTGCCGTACCGCGTTGAGGCGGGTGTTCTCCACGGCCGCCGCGCTGAGGTCCAGCGCGGTCACCGAGGCGCAGCCGCGCAACGCGGCCAGCACCGAGATGTAGCCGGTGCCGCTGCCGACCTCGCAGAACGAGCCGTGCAGGGGATAGGGCAGCCATTCGGCGTAAAGGGCCGACGACTGGGACAGGTGCGGCGCGTAGACGCCCGGCAGGAGATCCCAGTCGAGACCGAGCAGCTCGAAAGTCCGCGGGCTGGTTATTTCCCGATGGCGGGTGATGAGTTTCGCTGCGACTTCTTGCATGAATGAAATCATAGGCAATAGAGTTTCAACTGACCAGAGAATGGCAGGAGCAGATAATGCTCACCGAAAACGCAGTGGACCCGTTGCGGGAGTTCGCCCGCTGGGAGATGCCCGATTTCGCCGTGCTGGCCACGGCCGACCACCACGGCCGCCCCTCCGCCCGCTGGGTGGACGTGGCCTACGTCGACCACGGCTTCGTCTACTTCACCAACCACGCCAGCCGCAAGGCCGCCGACGTCGCGGTCAACCCCATGGCCGCCCTGTGCTTCGCCCTGCTGGAGAAGGGCCGGCAGGTCCGCGTCGAGGGCCTGGTCGCGCGGCTGGGCGAGGTCGAGTCCGACGCCCACTTCGCCACCCTGCCCCGCACTATGCAACTGCTGGCCTGGAGCAGTGACCAGCGCGCCGAGATCGGCGACCGGCAGGCCGTGCGCACCCGCTTCGACGACCAGCGCGCCCGCTTCACCGGCCAGGAGGTCCCGCGCCCCGTCCACTGGGGCGGCTACCGGCTCATGCCGCGCGAGATGGAGTTCTGGCAGCGCAGGGCCGACGAGATCCAGGACCGCCTGCGCTACCGCCGCGGCTCCGGCGGCTGGAACCTGACGCGGCTGGCCCCCTGAGGAGGACTCGCATGATCCCCGGATGCGTACCGTGGCCGGAGGAGAGCGCCCGCCGCTACCGCGAACTCGGCCTGTGGACAGGCCGGACCCTCGCCTCCCTGCTCCACGCCCACGACGGGCGCACCGCGCTCGTCACCGCCACCGGCGAGCGCCGCACCTACCGCGACCTCGCCGGGCGCGCCGCCCGCCTGGCCACCGGCCTGCACCATCTCGGCGTACGGCCCGGCGAACGCGTCATCGTGCACCTGCCGAACTCCCCGGAGCTCATCGACACCCTGTTCGCCCTGTTCACGCTGGGCGCCGCCCCGGTCCTGGCGCTGCCCCCGCACCGCCACGACGAGATCGGCCACCTCGCCGCCCGCACCGAGCCCGCCGCCTACGTCATCCCCGACCACCACCAGGGCTTCGACCACCGCGAACTGGCCCGCCGGATCCACGGCCCCGGCCAGGTGATCGTGGCCGGGCAGCCGGAGGAGTTCACCCCCCTCGACGCCCTCTACACCGAACCCGCCGACCTCAAGCCGCCCGACCCCGGCGACGTCGCGCTCTTCCTGCTGTCCGGCGGCACCACCGGCCGCGCCAAGCTCATCCCGCGCACCCACGACGACTACCTGTGCAACCTCCGGCTCAGCGCCGCCAACGCCCAGCTGACCGAGGACGACGTCTACCTGGCCGCGCTGCCCATCGCGCACAACTACGCGCTCGGCAGCCCCGGCGTGCTCGGCACCCTGCACGCGGGCGGCGCCGTCGTCCTCACCCCGACACCCAGCCCCGACGACGCCTTCCCGATCATCGAGCGCGAACGCGTCACCGTCACCGGTCTCGTGCCCTCGCTCGGCCTGCTGTGGGCCGAGGCGGCCGCGTGGACCCCGCACCGCCTGGACAGCCTGCGCCTGGTGCAGCTCGGCGGCGCCGCGGCAGGCCCCGAACTGGTCGCCGACGTCGAGGCCCGGCTCGGGCGGGTGCAGCAGTCGTTCGGCATGGCCGAGGGGCTGCTGAGCCAGAGCCCGCCGGACGACGGGCCGGAGCTGCGAGCCGGCGCCCAGGGCAGGCCGCTGTCGGAGCAGGACGAGATCCGGGTCGTGGACGAGTCGGGCGCCGAGGTGCCCGCCGGTCAGGCCGGTGAGCTGCTGGTGCGCGGGCCGTACACGATCAGGGGCTATTTCCGGGCGGACGACCACAACGCGCGGGCCTTCACCCCCGATGGGTTCTTCCGCACCGGCGACCTCGCCCGCGTCACCCCGAGCGGCCACCTCGTCATCTGCGGCCGGGTCAAGGACGTGATCAACCGCGGCGGCGACAAGGTGCCCGCCGACGAGGTCGAGGAACACCTGCTGGCCCACCCGCACGTGCGCGCCGCGGCCGTGGTCGCCGTGCCCGACCACTACCTGGGCGAACGCAGCTGCGCCTACATCGTCGCCGGGGACGAACCACCCACGCTCCCCGCCATCGGCGCCTTCATGCGCGAACGCGGCGCGGCCGCCTACAAGATCCCCGACCGGATGGTCGTCGTGCCCAGCCTGCCGCTCACCCCCGTCGGCAAGGTCGACAAGGCCCGGCTGCGGGGCGAGGCGTCGTGATCGCCGCCGCCCAGCAACCCGACTGGGACGACCCGGCGCTGCTCGGCCGGGTCGTCGAAACCCTGCACACGCTGCCGCCGCTGGTCCGCGCGCGCGAGTGCGACCGGCTCGCCGCCGCCGTCGCCCGCGCGGGCGACGGCGGCGGCTTCGTCCTCCAGGGCGGCGACTGCGCCGAGCGCTTCCGCGAGTCCGGCCCGTCCGACGTGCGCGCGAAACTCGCCCAGCTGTACGGCCTGGCCGCCACGATCACCGCGACCACCGGCGCGCCCACAGCCCCGCTGGGCCGCCTGGCCGGCCAGTACGGCAAACCCCGCTCCGCCCCGCACGAGATCACCGCCGACGGCACCCTCGTCCACTCCTACCGGGGCGACGCCGTCAACAGCCCCACCGGAACCCGCAGCGCCCGCCGCCCCGACCCGGAACGCCTGCTGCGCGCCCACCGCTGCGCCCGCGCGGTGCTGCGCGTGGTGCGCGAGTCCTGGCCCGGCCGCCCGCCGCTCGACCGCGCGTACGTCTCCCACGAGGCGCTGCTGCTCGACTACGAGCGCCCGCTGGTACGCGACGGCTACGCCGCCTCCGCCCACTCGGTGTGGATCGGCGAGCGCACCCGCCAGCCCGACGGCCCGCACGTCGCCTTCGCCCGGTCCGTCCGCAACACCGTCGGCGTCAAGCTCGGCCCCTCCACGACGCCGGCCCAGGCCGCCCACCTCAGCCGCCTGCTCAACCCCGACGCCCGGCCCGGCAGGCTGCTGTTCATCGTCCGCCTGGGCAGCACCCGGGTCCGCAGCCTCCTGCCGGAGATCGTGGATGAAGTCGGCAGGCGGGGTATGCCGGTCGTGTGGCTGTGCGACCCGATGCACGGCAACACGGTCCGCATGGGCACCGGGCCCAAGACCCGGCCCATGGCGGCGATCCTGGAGGAGGTCACGGCATTCGTCAGCGTCCTGCGCGCCCACCACCGCCACCCGGCGGGCCTGCACCTGGAGATGACGCCCGACGACGTCACCGAGTGCATCGCCACACCCGCGCCGTGCGCGCGGGCGCCCCGCCTGCCCCGCTACCGCACGGCCTGCGACCCCCGGCTCAACGCCGCCCAGGCGTTCGAGGTCGTCGAACGGTTCGCGGGACTGCTCTGAAACGGAGGGAACCCACCGTGCCCCTGACCGCCAAGGCCTTCGACTTCTACAAGCAGCTGGAAGCCGACAACACCAAGGAGTTCTGGCACGCCCACAAGGACGTCTACGAGCGGGCCGTACGCGAGCCGCTGGAGGAACTGCTGGAGGGGCTGGAGGACGAGTTCGGCCCCGCCAAGCTGTTCAGGCCCCAGCGCGACACCCGCTTCAGCACCGACAAGTCGCCCTACAAGACCAGCCAGGGCGTCACCGTGGCCGCCGAGGGCCACACCGGCTACTACCTCATGCTCGGCGCCGACGGCATCCACGTCGGCGGCGGCTTCCACGCCTTCGACACCGACGACACCCGCCGCTACCGCGAGGCCGTGGACGGCGAGGCGGGCGAGAAACTCCGCACGATCGTCGACCGGCTGGAGAAGAAGGGCTTCACGCTCGTGGGGGAGCGGGTCAAGACGCAGCCACGCGGCTACTCCGCCGACCACCCGCGCATCGACCTGCTGCGCTACAAGTCGCTGGGGGCCGAGAAACGCCTGCCCAAGTCGAGGACGACCGGCGGCCAGGCGCTCGGCGCGGTCCGCGACGCCTGGCGCGACCTGCGGCCGCTGATGGAGTGGCTGACCGGCCCCCGCGTCCGTTCCTAGACGCGGGGGCCTCTCGCGTCAGTGCCGGTAGATGTTCGGCGGGATCGGGTTGTCCTGCAGGGCACGCTTGTTGCCGTGCTCGTCCCACAGCTCGCGGACGTCCTTGACATGGCGCGGGGTGGCGGAGCCGGGCTGCCGGAAGACGATCCAGGTGACCGGCTTGTCGTACTCCGGCGTGGTGAGTGAGCCGGTGTAGCGGTAGAAGGTACGCCTGCCGGGCGGGGGAACCAGTGCCGCGAGGCTCACGCCGTGGACCCGCTTGGTGGCGCCGACCGTGGACGGCGGCTCGCGCAGGAGGTCGTCGTGCTCCGACCAGTCGTCGCGCCGGGCGTTGATCATCACCGACAGGACCAGGTAGCCCTGGGCGGGCCCGGCGAGCTCGTGGACCAGGTGGGCTTCCAGCGGCGCGAAGTCCTGCCCGGCGAACCTGTGCTCGGCCGGGCCGTGGTAGTGCACGTTCAGCAGGGTGTAGGTCCTGCCGCCGAAGACCACGTGAGAGGCGGAGCCGTTCGGGAGGAAGCGGATGTCGTCGTGTTCGCTCGGGGCGCCGCCCAGCGGTTCCCTGTCCTGGAGGGTGACGGTGCCGTCGACGACCGGCGCGTAGGCGATGGTGAGGCGGGGTAAGGCGGCCGGGCAGGCGGTCGCGGCGTCGATCTCGACGGGGCTGTCCACGGCGGCGTCGGTGCCGGTGCCGGGGCAGGCGGGCGATCGTGCCTGGGCCGAGGTGGTTAAGAGCGCGGGGATCAGGAGGGTGATCGCGGCTGTTAATCGGGCGATGCGCATGTGCGACCTTTCTATGGTTTTCTCCGTCAAAGATGACGTTGCCACCAGTCAAGGATCGCGTCGAATCGGGCAATTCGCCGACTGGGCCGGCCCGAACGGGACATGTCATGGCCTTCATCGGGAAACAGCAACATCTCGGTCACCACGCCGCGTAGCTTCAGCGCCACGAACAGGCGCTGCGCCTGCTCCACCGGTGCCCGCCAGTCGTGCTCGGAGTGGATGATCAGCATGGGGATGGTGATCCGGCCGGCGTGGGTCAGCGGGCTCTGGTGCGCCCAGGTGGACGGCTCGCCGTACAGGTCGAAGGGGAAGGCCCAGCCGATGTCGCTGCTGCCGTGGAAGCTGTCGATCGCGTTGAGCGCCCGCTCGCTGACCGCCGCCCGGAACCGCTCCCCGTGATGCGCCGCCAGCCAGGTGGTCATGAAACCGCCGTGCGAACCGCCCAGCACACCCGCCCTGGAAGCGTCCAGGCCGCCGGTCGCCAGCGCCGCGTCGAACAACGCCAGCAGATCCACCGCCGAGCGCCGCCCGACATCACCCACGATGTACGCGCCATGGGCCCGCCCGTAGCCGGAGGAACCGCGTGGATTGCCCATCACCACCGCGTACCCGGCCGAGGCGTACACCTGCGCCTCGTCGAAGACCCGCCAGCCGTACTGGGCGAAAGGCCCGCCGTGGATCATCAGCAGGACAGGATGCGGCCCCGCACCCTCCGGCCGCACGATCCACCCGTGCACCGGATACCCGTCCGGCGCCGTCGCGTTGACCTCCTCGATCGGCAGCACCTCTAGCCCCGCCCCGAACCCCGTCAGCCGCACCTCCACCCCGTCCCGCACCGCCACCAGCTCCGCCGGACTGCTCACGTCGCACACCACCGCCACGGTCGTCCCGCCCGCGTGCCCCAGCCCCCGCACCTCCCGCGGCCCGCCGACCACCACCACCGGCTCCCCGCCGTCATAGGGCACCCGCAGCAGCTCGACCGCGCCCCTGTTCTCGACCGCGCACAGGACCCCGTCCTTCGCCGGTACGGCCAGGCGCTCGTTGCCGATCGACGGCATGTTGTGCAGCTCGGCATCGGTCAGCCTTCGCGCCGGCACGGAACCATCCACCGGTACCGACCACACCCCGACCTGGGCGATCAACCTGCGCCCTTCGTCACCCGGATCCGCACCCACGAACACGAGCCCGCCGTCCGGCCCGAAACTCGGCTGCGTGGCCGTAAGGGCCGTTCGAGTCACCTTCCTCAGCCCGGTGCCGTCCGGAGCGCACACCCACACATCACTGAAGAAGTCCTCCCCGCGCCCCGGATGCCGTGCCGCACTGAAGGCCAGCAGATCCCCCGCGGGGCTCCAGGCAACCCCACCGTGATCGAAATCCCCCTCCGTCACCTGCAGGGGCGGCTCGTCCCCGAAAGGATCGACCACGAAGACATGCGCGAACCGCTCACCCGTGAACCCAACCCCGTCCCAGCGATACCGCAGAGTCGTAACCCGCCGCGGCCCCCGCTTGGCGTCCTCTTCGTTGCCCCGAGCTTCTTCGACCTGAGCCACAAAGGCCAGCCGCGACGAGTCCGGGCTCCAGACCGGTTCAGCGGCGCCGAACGGCTGCTCAGTGACCCGCCACGACTCCCCACCCGAGATCGGCATCACATGAACCTGAGCCTTGACCCCCGGCCCCGAACGCACGAACGCCAGCCACACCCCGTCAGGCGAGAAGACCGGCGCACTGTCCAGCGGCCCACGGGTGAGCCGCCGAGGCTCCGCCGACCCGTCCGTGGGCACAAGCCAGAGCTCCCCCCGATAGGCGTCCACCTCCAGATCAGGACGGGTAACCGCGACCACCGCACGGAGCCCGTCAGGCGAGACCGCAGGAGTACCAAGCACCGGTATCAAGGAAATATCCGAAGGTTCCATGACTGACTCCTTACCCTCGACCGCAGCCCGGATGACCTTGTTCCCACCCCTCCGGCCTCGCCGGTTAATGGCACAGAGAGGTCCGTCACCCGTGATAGTGTTTTCCACGCAAGGCCGCACGGAACGAGCTTCCAGCAGGGCCTTGGCGGGACGTAGCGCAGCTTGGTAGCGCACTTGACTGGGGGTCAAGGGGTCGCAGGTTCAAATCCTGTCGTCCCGACCACGCTTCGGCTGGTCGAGCAGGGTGTCACTCATCAGGTGACACCCTTTCGCGTTTCCTGAGTGACTACCGGGCGAAGATCTTGTCCATTGCCGCAGTTCCTTGGAGAGGTACGGGGCGGATCTGCTTGCGGTAGACGGCTTCGGTGATGGCCGTGCCACTGTGACCGACGAGGCGGGCGATGTCCTCCAGGGGGACACCCGAGTCGGAGAGCAGCGAGACGAAGCTGTGCCGCATCGCGCGAGGCGTCCAGTAGTAGGCAGGCATCCCGGCATCCTTCACGATCTTCCGGAAAGCTCGCCGTACGTTGTGGGCGTCGAGCGGCGTGCCGACGAGAGAGGCGAAGACCAGCCCGTGCTCCTTCCAGTTCTTGCCTGCCTCCTTGTCCTTGCGCTGCTGCGCTCGATGCGCCCTGAGCGCTTCCACGCAGCGCCGGGGAGCGCCAGAGAGCGTCGTGAGCGTTTGGTCTTGGTGTCGCCTCCTTCGCGGACCAAGCGCCACACGGCGATCCACGGCGGGATCTCCTTCCCGGATCACCGACGAGATTGACTTCGTTCGGTCTCCCTGGCCTTCGACCACCCCACGCCGCTCGCCCTCGCCACCCATCTGCTCGACCGCCTGGGCCTGAGTGAACAGACCGGATCCGCCGCGCTAATGTCCGAACTCGTGAACCTGGAGAAGGCATTCACCGAGCTGACCGTCGACAAGGACGTGCACAAGCAGGTCGCGGCACGTCTGGACACGCTGAGGAACACATGGGCGGCACTGGCACACGATTCCGGCGACACGGACCGCGAGCTCGACACGGTCACCGACACCGAAATGTTCGACATCCTCGACAACGAACTCGGCCTGCAGTGAGGCGAGGGGAGCGGGCCACATCATGAAAGCGGGAAACCTGGTCGCGGTGAGCGACCTGCACGTCGCCTATGCCGAGAACCGGCGCTTCGTCGAAGGGTTCAGGCCGGAGAGCGATGACGACTGGCTGATCATCGCCGGTGACGTCGGCGAGCGCGCCGCCGACATCGAATGGGCGCTCAGCCTGCTGGCACGCCGCTTCGCCCAGGTCATCTGGGCGCCCGGCAACCACGAGCTGTGGACGCCGAAGGACGACCCGGTCCAGCTCCGCGGCGACGACCGATACCGCTATCTCGTGCGGATGTGCCGCCGCCTGGGCATCCGCACCCCCGAGGACCCGTACCTGGTCTGGGACGGAGCCGGCGGCCCGGTCACCATCGCGCCGCTGTTCGTGCTCTACGACTACTCCTTCCGCGTGCCCGGCGTGAACACGAAGGAGGAGTCGCTGGCTCTGGCGTACGAGACCGGCGTGGTGTGCACGGACGAGCTGCTCCTGCATCCCGATCCCTACCCGAGCCGGGAGGAATGGTGCTGGGCCCGCGTGGCGGAGACGGAGCGCCGCCTGGACGCGTGCGACCCCGACGTACCGCTCGTGCTCGTCAACCACTATCCGCTGGTACGCCAGCCCACCCGCGTGCTGCGCTACCCGAAGTTCGCCCAGTGGTGCGGGACCGAACTGACCGCCGACTGGCACCTCAAGTACCGCACGGCCGTGGCCGTCTACGGCCACCTGCACATTCCGCGCACGACGTTCTACGACGGCGTCCGCTTCGAGGAAGTCTCCCTGGGCTATCCACGGGAATGGCGCAGACGGGGTACGGTCCCCAACCCGGCCCGGCAGGTCCTCGTGGCCCACGAGCTCACGCCATGATCGAGGCGCTGCTGCCCATCCCGGCGTCGCAGGCGACGATGAGCTTGCGGATGTCCTTGCTCTCGATGGTGCTCACGCGGCCACCTCGGCGCTCTCGATGGTGCTCACGCGGCCACCCCGGCGCTCTCGATGGTGCCCATGTGGCCGCTCCGGCGCTCTGGATGGTGCTCACTTGGCCGCCTCGGCCTGGGGCTCGGGTTCCTCGGCCTTCTCGCCTCTGCCGAATCCGAGCAGCACGGACGCGACGGCGAAGGTCACCGCCGCGGCGATGACGATGCCGAGCAGCACGCCGAACCAGCCGCCCTTGGGGGTGACGGCGAGGTAGGCGAAGATGCTGCCGGGCGAGGGGGTGGCGACCAGGCCCACGCCGGTGACCAGGAAGGTCGCGACGCTCGCCGCCCCGCCCGCGATCATCGCCAGGGCCACCCACATCAGTCCCTCCAGGTAACAGACACACCACCGTGCGCGACGTACGGTCGTGAGCATGGCCAAGGACGAGAAACCGGTGTGCGGCACCTGCCTCGGCGCGGGCGGGGAGTGGATGGAGCTCAACGGCACGAAGGACCTGGAGCGCAAGTGGGTCTCGTGCACGACCTGCCAGGGCACCGGCAGAGCGTGACCGACCCCATCGAGTGTCCCGAGTGCGGCGGCCGGAAGGGCCAGCGCGTCGGCGGCCTGTTCCTGGGCTGCCAGTTCTGCGGCGGCCTGGGCTGGGTCGGCGGGGACAACGAGCCGGCCGAGCGGGGCGGCGGCCTCACGCCGCCTCCCTTGCCGCCGGCGTGGCAGCACCGGGTGTGGCAGGACCCCTTCGTGTCCGCCGCCTTCCCCTGCAGGCTCTGTTTCGGGTCGGGCAGCCTCACCCACGTGGACGAGCGGCGGGGCACGCTGATCACCATCGCCTGTACGTGCGTAGAAGAGGTAAATGAGGTGTGACGCGGCGCACGTACCTCTATGGTCGAGTTCGTGACCAAGCTCAACCAGATCCTCGCCGTAGAGAAGGGCGTGAAGTCCGACGTCCAGCGCAAGGTGACCGACGCCTACCACCAGATCCAGAAGACGCCGCTGCTGTCCGGCATCTCCCGCACCTACCAGCCGATCGACGACGAGGGCGAGCAACTGCCGCCGGAGTCCACGCGCGTGCAGGTGCAGGCCGACGCGGTGCTGAAGGGCGTCGGCGCCACGCTGACCAGGCTGTTCGATGTCACCGCGACCAAGGACTGGGCCAACTGCCAGGCCAAGGCCAGTGTGCGCGTCGACGGGACGGTGCTGCTCGAGGACGTGCCGGTCACCTACCTGCTGTTCCTGGAGAAGCAGCTGACGGACGTGCACACGTTCATCTCCAAGCTGCCGACCCTCGACCCGGCCGAGACCTGGAACCAGGACGAGCACACCGAGGCGTGGCGGACCGAGCCGGTCAAGACGACCAGGACCAAGAAGGTGCCGCGCAACCACGTGCTGGCCGAGGCCACGGAGAAGCACCCGGCCCAGGTGCAGGTGTTCACCGAGGACATCGTGGTCGGCTACTGGACGAAGGTCGCCTTCTCCGGCGCGCTGCCGCAGCGCCGGGTCAACGAACTGCTGGCGCGCGTGCAGAAGCTGCAGGACGCCGTCAAGTTCGCCCGCGAGGAGGCCAACGGCACCGACATCGTCGACCGGAAGATCGGCGAGAAGGTGTTCTCCTACCTGCTCGGGTAGGACCCATAGACCCCCTCGCCTGCGTGCGAGGGTGCGCCAGGAGCGCAAGCTGAGGCTGAGGCTGAAGCTGACCAAACGGCCACAGTGGAGGTTCGACACCTCCCCGGGGCACTACACGTCCCGGTAGCCCAAGAGGTAGAGGCAGCCGATCACGTTCAGATTCTCGCTCCAGATTCAGCATTGTCCGTCGAGCGCCAGATCGACCGAGGTGGACTGTGATGGTTGAGGTGCCGGTTCAAATCCGGCCCGCGGCTCTTCGTGCCGCGGTGGCTCAATGGCAGAGCACACGTCGTAAGGATTGATCCATCCTCTTAAAAGCAGCTGGCGCCGCACATGGCGGCAACATCTAAGGCCCCCCGGCTTGGGTAGTCCGGGGGGCCGCTCCTTTTTATTGCCTGGCTTCCATACCATACGGTACGGTATGTGCCATGTCGCCATGGCCGCTTCGCCTTTGTTATGCAGGTGCCGCGCTGATCGGGTTGATCGGCGTGGCGCACCTGCTGATGTTCCATTCGCCGCTCACCGGGCCGCTTCCGGCGGGGGAGCGAGCCGTCGCTGATCTGGCCGCGGTCACCGCGAGTCCGATGTTCGAGAACGGGCGTCAGGTCACGGTGCGCGACTTCAACGACGGGACCAGCGCCGAGATGGGGATGCTGGCGATGATGTTCGCCGTCGTGGTGGTTCTCGCCGTCCGTGAAGCGCCGCGGCTGCTGCGGCGCTGGTCGCCTTTCAGCCTGGCGTGCACCGCGGTTTCGGGATTCTCGGTGTGGCTGTGCGTCGCGTACTTTCCCGAGCCGCTCATCGTGCTCACCGGGATGTCCACCGTGTGTTTCGCGCTCGTTTTCGCGGCGCCGTTCCGTCCGGTCGCGCTCAGATCGCCCTCGTATAGTTGACCTGCGGGAAGGGTGTGAATCCGAACGACTCGTAGAGGGCGCGGGCGGGTGCGTGGAAGGCGTCGCCGCCGGTGCCGATCGAGACCATCTCCACTTTCCCGGTGGCCTTGATCTGGGTCATGGCGTGCTCCAGCAGCGCCCGGCCGAGCCCGAGCCGCCGGTGCCCGGGGGTGACCGCCAGAATGTCGATCTCGCCGTGCCGTTCTGACTCCTGGACGACCCAGCCGACGAAACCGGCCAGTTGGTCGTCGACGAACGCGGCGGCGGCGAACTTGCCGTTGGCCGGGTCGTGCACACCGGCCAGGTGGCGGCGATAGTCGCCTTTCCAGTCGCCGTGCCGGTTGGCGAAGACGGTTTCGCCGACCACCGGCCGGAACGAGTCCAGATAGAACGGCCCGAACACCGTGCAGGCCAGATCCACCAGGGCCGGAAGGTCGGCGGGCTCTACGGGGCGAATGTCCATGGGAAGGGCGCCTTTCGCTGGGTCGCGGCATACTAAACGGTATTGTCCGGCGGCTGGGCCGTGAGGGCGAGTGTCGCGTCGAGCAGGGCAGACGTGAGTACCGGGAGCCGGTCCGGGGAGCCGTCCAGCAGGAAAAGCCAGGCGAAGATGGGGCCGACCACCAGGGCGTTGAGTATGGCCGGGTCGGGCCGCCTGGCGAGTTCGCCGCGCAGCGCCGCGCGGTCGAGGATCTCCTCGAAGGTCTGCCGCTGGGCGCCTACGTACCTCGTGACGAAACGCTGGTGGAGTTCGGGGTCGGCCTGGATGTCGGCCAGCAGGCCGGGGACCGTACCGGGTGGGGCGGAGGCGAAGCTGTCCGCGCTTTCGGCCAGCACGGCCGCCAGGTCGGCGCGGAGCGAGCCCCGGTCGGACGGCACCGGCAGGAACTCGCCCTCCACCAGGACATCGAAGATCATCTCCTGCTTGCTGGCGAAGCGCCGGTAGATCGCCGCCTTCCCCGCGCCGGAACGCGCGGCCACCTCGCCCATCGTCAGCCGCGCGTATCCGGTCTCGGAGAGCAGTTCCCGCACGGCGGCGGCGATGGCGTCGTCGACGCGGCTGTCTCTCGGCCGCCCGCCGCGACCCCGGGCTTGCTTTCGATCGGTCATGGATGCATGATACGGGACTAGGAGTTACGGAACTCGCAGTTACGGAACTCAATTCCTCGAAAATCGTCTGGGAAGGAATGGCAGATGCGCATCCCGGCAACCGCCCATCTCGCACAGCCATGGCGGATCCACGAGTTCACCCCCGACTTCAAGGTCGAGGATGTGTGGACCTTCCGCACCCCCGGCGCCGGCCCCGACGACTTCCCCGTGATGCTCGCCGCGCTCCGGGCCGCCTACGACGCCGGCGGACAGCCCGCCGTGGTCCGGTTCATGCTCGCGCTGCGCTGGAAGATCGGCGCCCTGTTCGGGTGGGACACCCCCACAACCGGACTGGGACACCGGGTCGCCTCGCTGCGCGACCGGCTGCCGCGTGACCTGGCCCGGACCGCCGACGACGTGCCCCCGTGCACCGATCCGTTCACGGAGGTGTATCTCCTGGACAACGAGGCCGCCCGCGAGCTGGCGAACAAGACAGTCCACACGATCATGCACCTGAGCTGGCTGCCGACCGGCGACGGCGAATACCACCTGCGGTGCACGGCCCTGGTCAAGCCCAACGGCCTCTTCGGCCGCCTGTACATGGCGGGTATCGCCCCGTTCCGTCACCTGATCGTCTATCCCGCGCTGACCCGTCAGTGGGAACGCGCCTGGCGCGAGCGGGGAGGAGTCAGGTGATCCGGCACATCGTCCCGCTGTTCTCCAGGGTACGGCGAGCCGCCGGCATACCCTAAGGTACGGTCGAGGTACGTACCGCAGAAGGAGCCCCGTGGCGAACCGACAGGACTGGCTGGACGCCGGGCTGGTGATACTCGCCGAGCACGGCGCACCGGGCCTGACCATCGAACGGCTGATGGCCCGGGTGGGACTGACCAAGGGCTCGTTCTACCACCATTTCAAGGGCATGCCCGGGTTCAGGACCGCCCTGCTGGAGCACTACGAGGCGACGATGACCACCCGCTACATCGAGACGGCGGTGGCGGGCGACCCGGCCCCGGAGGAGAAGATCAAACGCCTGCTGGAACTGGTGGTCAAGGAGTCCGCGTCGGACCCGGAGGTCGCGATCCGCGCCTGGGCGATGCAGGACCAGGACGTCGCCGCCATGCTGCGCCGAGTGGACCACACCCGGATCGAGTTCCTGCGTACGGTCTGGCAGGAACGCTCCGGCGACCCGGCCGCGTCCGAGGTGATGGGCAAGCTGCTCTACCTGATCCTGGTCGGCGCCAACCACATGCTGCCGCCGATCGGCGGCCAGGAACTACGCGCGCTGTACGCGGTGGTGCTCGGCGCGGACTTCCGGTGAGACGGCACCTGTCCATCGCTCTGCGGGGGCCGGCGGCCGAGCCGCTGGAGCGGTTGCGGCAGGTCTGGGATCCGCGCATGGCCGACGTGGTGCCGGCGCACGTGACCCTCGTCTATCCCGAGGAGACCCTCGACGAGAGTCTGCTGCTGGAACGCGCCGAGTCGCGTTTCGGCGAGCAACCGCCGTTCCGCCTGAGCCTGGGCGGCGTGTTCGCGATGGACGGCGGCGTGTTCGTCCGTGTTCTGGATGTGGACGGCGCCTGGGCCGGCCTGCGCCGCCTGCTGCTGGCGCCGCCCATGGTTCCCGTGGACTTCCCGCCCCACGTCACCATCGCCCACCCGCGCACGTCCGCGCAGGGTGCGCGGTGCCACGCGGCGCTCGCCGGGCGGGAACTGGCGGGGGAGTTCCGGGTGAAGGAGATTCAGTTCACCGAGACCGGTGCCGGGTCCTTCTCCGTGCTGCGTCAGTTCTGTCTCGGCTCCGCCCGCACGGTGTCAGGCGGCGCGGATCGCCTTCAGGGCCGGTTCCTCCAGTGATCTGACGCCGTCGCCCCTGGTCCAGGCCTCACCGGCCACGATCGTGTCCGCGCGCGGGGACGGCGTGCCGTACAGCCTCTTGGAGATCTTCTCCGAACGGCCCGCTGAACACGCACCTCCGCCTCGGGTGGGGTCGCTGGCCCTGGCGCCGAGGGCGCGCAGCAGGTAGTCGGCGAGTTTGTCGAGGTAGCCGGGTTCGGCGTCGGCCTACGCCGAGATGCTCGCCCGGATGGACGACGACATCAGCAAGGGCTCCGAGGGCCGTCCAGGACGTCACCGGACGTCCAGCCAGGTCGTTCGAGGCGTTCCTCGACGCGGAGGCGGGTTAGGTCGTGCCCGGGTGCTCGGCGCACAGGCAGCCGACCCCGCGTTCGATCCACTCCCGCATCCGCCACTCGGGATGCCGTTCCACCAGGAGGGCGGTGACCTCGCGCGCGATCGTCTCCTCCGGCACGGCCGAGTCCCGGCGCCGCCAGGTCTCCTCGCGCAGTTCCTTGAGGTAGTCCCGTACCTCGGCCAGCAGGCGCGCGTCGCCGACGGCGCCGTGGCCCGGCACCACCACCCGGGGCCGCTCCTCGGTCAGCCGTTCCATGACCTCGATCCAGCGGACGCCGGAGACGTCCGTGTCGTGCGGGGGAAACCACGGGAAGATGGCGAACTGCCCGGTCTCCGCCAGATCGCCGGTGAACATCACCCCCGCGTCGGGGACGGTGATCACCTGGTCGCCCTTGGTGTGCGCGCGACCGGTGGGTCGCAGGTGCACCACCCGGCCGCCGAGGTCGAGCTCGTAGGAGCCGTCGTAGGTGACGTCGGGCGCGGGGACCTGGGCGCCCTTCAGCTCACGTGCGACCGGCTCCCCCAATCCACCGAACATGGCGAGATATCCGGCGCCCTTCACGGCCATGTCGTCGGCCTGCGCCGCGTTGACGAGAAAGGTCGCCTCTTCACCGAACGCGCTCGCGCCGAACGCGTGCTCAGGATGGAAGTGGGTCGTGGTCAGGTACAGGCGGCGGCCCCTCGCGTACTCGGCGGCGAACGCGAGCACCTTCCCGGCGTTGCGCGGGCCCAGTCCCGTCTCGACGACCAGGACCGCCCGCGAGCCGCCGATCACGCCGATGTTCGGCACCAGCTCCACGTCCCGGTTGGGGATCACCACGAGGTCGAGGCCCAACTCCTGAACGTCCGTGACCTCCACGACGGGATCGGGATAAAGGTATTCGGACATGCAGCCGCTCTCCTTGACATATAGGACTGATCACTCCCAGTGCAGCACCGCACCGGGAGCGCCGTCCAAGACCGTCTAGGTGGCGCCGATACCGTGCGGGTATCGTCGCGGGTCATGGAGCTACGCACGCTGCGCTACTTCGTGGCGGTCGCCGAGGAACTCCACGTCGGCCGGGCCGCCGCCCGGCTGCACATGAGCCAGCCGCCGCTGAGCCGGGCCATCAAGCGGCTGGAGTCCGACCTCGGCGCCACGCTGCTGCGCCGGAGCGCCGCGGGCGTCACCCTCACCGCCGCCGGCGCCGCGCTGCTGGACGAGGCGCGCACCCTCCTCGACCAGGCAGAGAGGGTACGCGCCCGCGTGGCCGTGGCCGCAGGGGCGTCGACGATCACCGTCGGCTTCCTGAGCGACAGCGCCGACCGGGGCGCGACACGGCTGGCCACCGAGTACCGCCGGTCGCACCCCGGCGTCGAGGTCCGCATCCGCGACACCGACCTGACCGACCCGACCTGCGGGCTGCGGACCGGACTGGTCGACGTGGCGCTGACCCGCGGGCCGTTCGACGAGAGCGGCCTGACCGTGCACGAACTGCGCGCCGACCCGGTGGGCGCGGTGCTGCGCGCCGACGACCCGCTGGCCGGGCGCGACCACCTGACCCTGGCCGACCTGGCCGACCGGCGCTGGTTCCAGTTCCCCGGCGGGACCGACCCGATCTGGCAGTCGTACTGGAACGGGGGAGTGGCCAGGGAGGGGCCGGTGGTGCGGGCCGTACAGGAGTGCGTGCAGGCCGTGCTCTGGAACGGGACGGTCGGCATGACCCCGCTCGGCCACCACCCACCCGCGGACCTGGCCGTGGTCCCCCTGACCGACATGCCGCCCAGCCGCGTGGTGGTGGCCTGGAAAGAGGGCGATCCGAACCCCCTCATCCGCTCCTTCGTCCACACCGCCGTGTCCAGCTACCGCGACGGTCAGGGCCAGTAGCTGTCGGTGATCTTTTCGCCGCTCAGGAGTTCGCCGAAGAAGTCCTCCCACATCGGCATCACCACCTCGACCGCGTAGCCGGCGGCGGTACGCGCTGCCGCCGCGCCCATCCGGAGGCGTTCCTCGCGGTCGGACATGAGGCGGTCGAGGGCGGCGGCGAAGGCGTCGACGTCTCCGGGCGTGATGATGAGGCCGTCGCGGCCGTCGGTCAGGACGTCGGCCGGGCCGGTCGGGCAGTCGAAGGCGACGACCGGCAGCGCGTGCGTCATGGCCTCGATCATGACCATGGGCAGGCCCTCGAAGCGGGAGCTCAGGGCGAAGACGGAGGCGCCGGCGAGCTTGGCGTCCAGGTTCTGGGTCCGGCCCATCAGGCGGGTCTTGGTCTGGAGGCCGTGGTCGCGGATGAGGGTGGTCAGCTGGGGGTGTTTGGGGCCCGTGCCGTAGATGCGGAGCTTCCACTCGGGGTGCCTGGCCGACACCTGGGCGAAGGCGGGGATGAGCAGGTCGAAGCCCTTCTGGTGGACCAGGCGGCCGGCCGCGATCACCACGGGGTTGTTCTGCGTGGCGGCGGTGGTGTCGGCGGTGTGCACGGCGTTGGGGATGCGGACGACGGGGGTGGCGGGCAGGGCGGTGCGGTATTCGTCCCGGCTGGCGGCGGTCAGGACGGCGATGGCGTCGAGCCTGGCGTAGTGACGCAGGATCTGCGCGCGCACCGGCTCACGGTACGCCGACAGCGGCATGTGCTCCTGCGCGACGCGGACCACCCGGCGCGAACCCCGGCGGGCGGCGATCAGGCTCAGCGCGGGCCGGGTGGTGACCAGGACGCCGCCCCGCACACCGGCCACGTAGTCGATGACGGAGCGTTCCACACGCTCGGTGAAGTAGTCGGCGGCGAACTCACCGAGCGGCACGATCTTGCCGCGTACGCGCCGCCACGCCTTGCGGGCCGTGGAGTCGGCGGCGATCCCGTCACGCTGGTCGACCAGCGTGGACACGCGCAGGCGCGGCTCGAAGGGGAAGTGCGGCTCGTCGCGGCGGCGTACCACGCTGACGACCTCCACCTCGTGCCCGAGGCGGGCCAGCGCCCCGGCCTGGCCGAGTACGGTGCGGACGGTGCCGCCCATGCCATAGGCGTGCAGGAGCAGGTATCGGACTTTCATCGCGTGTATCCCCACGCCTCGCAGATGGGCCTGAGGAGCTCCGGGGTGCCGGCCGGGGCCTCGCGCGCGGGTTGCACGACACCGGAGGCGATCTTGTCCTTCCAGTCACCGAGGCCCTTGCGGATCACCTTGGGCCGGCCGTACTCGATCATGCCGGGCTCCCATGCGAGGCCGAGGAAGTCGCAGACGGCGCGGGTGGCGCGCTCGGGCGCGGCGGTGAGGTCCTCATAGCGGACGGTCGGTCCGGGCAGGGCCTTTCTGGCGCGCTGGACCGCGTTCATGTAGCGCAGCGCGTCGGCCGCCGCCTCCTCGCGGGTACGCCGGTCGGGCGCGGCCTCGTACCAGGAGGCGGCGATCGCGGCCGGATGCCGCACCAGGAACACGAACCGCGCGTCCGGCCAGCAGGTGGCGAGCCGCCGGTAGGCGAAGGCGTTGGCGGGCGTCTTGTCCACAAGGTACGGCTTGCCGCTGCGCACCAGCTCGCGATGCAGCACCCGGTCCCACAGCAGGTGTTCCAGATCGGCACGGTTGTGGCCGAGTTCGGTCATGGCGTGCTCCGCGAGCTTCGTACCGAATCCGACGGTCAGGCGGCGGATGTGCAGCTCGTGCGGGGCGTGCAGCTGGGAGTGCGCGTCGAGCATCGCCCGCAGCAACGTCGAGCCGGAACGCACCGGGCAGATCACGAACACCGGCGCGACGAGCAGCCGATCGGTGCCGGGATGGGCGGGCGGCCGGACGGTCCCGAGCTCAGCGGGAGGGGTTTCTTCCTTTTCCGGGCGCTTGAGTTGGTATCCCGTGTATCTGGCCAGCGCGGCGTTGAATCTGCGCTGCCATGTCATGCCGCCGGACGGTACTCCGCGAATCTGAAGCCCAGCTGGCAGCCATATCCTTTGCCCTTTTTAGGTTGTTTGCCGCGTCCCCATTGTTAAGAATCCTTCGAGAAACCCGGTCAAGGGAGTCAGGACAATGATCGCCTGGATTGTGTTGTTCTACGCAACGCTCACGGTCGTCGGAGTATGGGCGACCGTGCGGCTGACGTGTCCACGTCGCCAGAAGCTCCCCGCCCCGCCCGACCCCTCACGCGTCCCCGCCCGCACCTCCTAGCATCGCCCTGCCACGGGTAGGTGGCAGATCTTGGCTGGTCGTGCTGGTGGGGTGGTCGGGTGGGTGGCGCAACCTCGCCGTTATCCCCATTAACCTACCGGATTGCTAGGTTAAGTCGTGTGGAGACACGGCGACGGGCGGATCGGGCCCGGCAGGTGGCCGATCTGCTGCGCGGGCAGATCGTGGACGGGCAGTACGGG
Organism: Nonomuraea endophytica; assembly: GCF_014203235.1. GTDB lineage: Bacteria > Actinomycetota > Actinomycetes > Streptosporangiales > Streptosporangiaceae > Nonomuraea > Nonomuraea endophytica. Next base: position 558,197 of record NZ_JACHIN010000003.1, read on the forward strand.
CGTGGCCGGCTGCCCAGGGAGGCGGCGCTGGCCCGCGACTTCCGGATCTCGCGCAACACCGTGAGGGCCGCCCTCGATCTGCTGCGGGAGGAAGGGCTGGTCGAGCGGTGCCCCGGCGTGGGCACGACGGTGGCGGCGGAGAAGTATCCGCACGGGCTGCACCGGCTGCTCGGCCTCGCCGAGACCCTCCACGAACACGGCGAGGTGGTCAACCTCGTCCGGACCATGACGCTCATCGAGCCCCCGGCCGCCGTCAGCCAGCGGCTGCGGGTCCCGCCGGGCGAACAGGTCGTCTATCTCGAACGGCTCCGGCGGCTCAACGGCGTGCCGCTCTCGCTCGACCTCACGTACCTGGTGCGCGAGGTCGGCGAGCCGCTCTTCGACGCCGACCTGGCGCACAACGACATCTTCGTGCTGCTCGAAGCCATCGCCGGGCAGCCGCTCGGCACGGCCGAGCTCAGCCTGGAGGCGGTCAACGCCGACGCCCACACCGCCGCCGCGCTCGAAGCGCCGCGCGGCGCCGCGCTGCTCATGGTGGAGCGGCTCACCCACCTGTCCGACGGCCGCCCGGTCGACCTGGAGTTCATCCGCTTCAGGGGCGACCGGCTGACCATGCGCGGCCACCTGAACCGGGAGTAGCCATGGCTCTGATCACCCAGCGGGTCGAGGTGCCCGTCACCATCGACGAGTCCCTCTGCATCGACGGCTGCACGCTCTGCGTGGAGGCCTGCCCGCTCGACTCGCTCGCGATCAGCGACGAGACCGGCAAGGCGTACATGCACGTCGACGAGTGCTGGTACTGCGGCCCGTGCGCGGCCCGCTGCCCCGTCGACGCCGTCACCATCGACATCCCCTACCTGCTGCGCTGAGCTGAAAGGACGAGCCATGCGCGTGGTACTCGCCGCCGCCCTCCTGCTGGCGCTCGCCGGCTGCTCCCTCTCCGGTACGGCCGCCGCCCCAGGCAAGAAGAAGCTGGTCGTCGGCTACCAGTCCAAGACCATCAACACCGTGACAGCCGGAACCCTGCTGCGCGAGCTCGGCTACCTGGAGAAGCGCCTGGGCGACGGGTACGCCGTCGAGTGGCAGGATCACGACACCGGCGCCCCGATCACCGCCAAGATGGTCGCCGGGAAGATCGACATCGGCTCCATGGGCGACTACCCGCTGCTGATCAACGCCGCCCGCGCCAAGAACACCGAGCTGGTCTCGATCACCGGCTACAACCTGCGCGGCGGCCTCAACATGGTCGTCGTCCCGCCCGCCTCGAAGGTCACCACGCTCGCCGGGCTCAAGGGCGCCAAGGTCTCGGCCAGCGTGGGCTCGGCCGGGCACGGCACGCTGGTCCAGGCGCTGGAGAAGGCCGGGCTCGACCCGGCGGCCGACGTCGAGGTGGTCAACCATCAGCCGCCGGTCGGCGCCTCGCAACTGGAGGCGGGCGGGGTGCAGGCGTACGCGCAGTTCGTGGCCTGGCCGGGGCTGCTGGTCTTCCAGGACAAGGCCAAGCTGATCTACGACGGCTCCGCCCTGGGGGTGCCGACCTTCCACGGGGTGGTGGTCCGCGAGCCGTACGCGAAGGAGAATCCGCAGGTCGTGGACGCCTTCCTGAAGGCGCAGCTGGACGCCACCCGCTACCTGCACGACAACCCGCTGCGCGCGGCCGAGCTGGTGGCGAAGGCGACCGGGCTGCCGCCCGAGGTGGTCTACCTCTACAACGGGCCCGGCGGCATCGCGACGTTCGACGCCACGCTCAAGCCGCAGCTGAAGGCCGCCCACCAGCACGACATTCCCTACCTCAAGCGCATAAGTCAGGACTTCGCCGGAGTGGACCTCTCCCGCTTCGTCAACGACTCCTACCTCCGCAAGGCGTACGGCCCCGCCTACGACGCCGACACCGCCTCGACCGCCAACCCCGCGAAGATCACCGGCACCGACCCGGCCTGCGGCGTCCCGGTCGCCGACCCGCGCACCGCCTCGGAACTCTGGCTGGTGGCCGGCGGCACCCAGCCCGCCGCCACCCCCACCTGCCTGCTGCGCCAGATCGCCGCCGCCGGAGCGGGAAAGGTGCGCGCCGCGTACGTGCCCGACGCCGCCACCGGCACCCGCTGGTTCGCCGACAAGTCGGTCTGGCTCCGGGAGAAGGACTCCTACCTGCCCTTCACCACTCGCGACGGCGCCGACGCCTACCGCGCGGCACACCCGGCCGCCAAGCCCGTCACCTACGCCGAAGCCCTGGAGAAAGAGGCGGCGCGATGAGACAGGCCGCCAGGATCGGCTCGCTGCTGGCCGCCGCCGCTCTCTGGCAGGTGCTCACCGTCACCGACGCCCGCCTGTGGCTGCGCTTCGACCGGCTGCCGTCGCTGGACGAGGTCGCGGTGCGCTTCGCCGCCGAGCTGACCACCTCCCTCTACTACCTCGACCTGCTGCAGAGCCTGCTGCGCATCCTCACCGGCTTCGCCATCGCCGCCGTGGCGGGGGTCGCGGCCGGCGTGCTGGTCACCCGTTCGCGCCGGGCGGGGCCGGTGCTGCTGCCGCTGCTGGAGGTGGTGCGGCCGATCCCGGCCATCGCGCTGGTGCCGATCGCGATCCTGCTGTTCCCCGCCGACGAGCAGGGCATCGTCTTCATCACCTTCGCCGCCGCCTTCTTCCCGATCATGGTGAGCACGCGGCACGCCGTACGCGCGCTGCCGACGCTCTGGGAGGACGCGGTCAGGACGCTCGGCGCCGGCCGCCGCCACGTGCTGTGGCACGTCGTGCTGCCCGGCATCCTGCCCGGCGTGTTCGGCGGGCTGTCGGTCGGCATGGGCGTGGCCTGGATCTGCGTGATCTCCGCCGAGATGATCTCCGGCGAGTTCGGGGTCGGCTACCGCACCTGGAACGCCTACACGCTGGTCGACTACCCGGCCGTGATCGTCGGCATGGCCACCATCGGCCTGCTCGGCTGGCTCACCTCCGCCGGAGTCGAGCTGGTCGGGCGCCGGGTCACCCGCTGGCTGCCGCGCGGGGAAGGGAGCCTCGCGTGACCACGCTGACCGAGCGGGCCCCCGCCGTGCGCGGGCTGGCCTTCGCCGTCGAGGCGCTCACCCTCGGCTACGGCCGCGCCCCCGTGCTGCGCGAGCTGGACCTGGCGATCCGGCCGGGGGAGGTGCTGGCCGTGGCCGGCGCGTCGGGGTCGGGCAAGTCCACGCTGCTGCGCGCGCTGGCCGGGCTGCTGGCCCCCGCCGCCGGCCGGGTCCTGGCCGACGGCGTCGTGGTGGCCGCCACCTCCGCCGACCGGGCCATGGTCTTCCAGGACGACGGCCTGCTGCCCTGGCGTACCGTCCGGCGCAACGTGGAGTTGCCGCTGGCGCTCAGGAAGGTGCCCCGGGCCGAGCGCCGGGCCGCGGCGGCGTCGTGGCTGGACCGCGTGGGGCTCACCGGGTCGGCCGACCTGCTGCCCCGCGAGCTGTCCGGCGGCATGCGGCAGCGGGTGCAGCTCGCCCGCGCGCTGGCCGGGGCGCCGCGGGCCGTACTCATGGACGAGCCCTTCGGCGCGCTGGACGCGCAGACCCGCGCCGAGATGCAGCGGCTCCTGCTCGGAGTGCTGCGTGAGACCCGCGCCACCGTCGTGTTCGTCACCCACGACGTGGACGAGGCGCTGCTGCTCGGCGACCGCGTCGCGGTGATCGGTGGCGGCTCGTTGCGCACGGTGATCGAGGTCACCCGAGAAGAGGTCACCCGAGAAGAGGTCACCCGAGAAGAGGTCACCCGAGAAGAGGTCACCCGAGAAGAGGTCAACGGAGAAGACGACCTGCGCGCCCGCGTGCTGAAGGAGCTGTAGATGGAGATCCCCGAGCTGAGCGAGCGCCTGGAGCTGGAGTGCGAGGTGCTCGTCGTCGGCGGCGGCACCGCCGGCACGATGGCCGCGATCACCGCCGCCGAGCGCGGCGCCCGCGTCCTGCTCCTGGAGAAGGCCCACGTACGGCACAGCGGCGCCCTGGCCATGGGCATGGACGGCGTCAACAACGCGGTCATCCCCGGCAAGGCCACCCCCGAGGACTACGTCGCCGAGATCACCCGCGCCAACGACGGCATCGTCAACCAGAAGACGATCTACCAGACCGCCACGCGCGGCCACGAGATGGTCCGCCGCCTGGAGCGCTACGGCGTGAAGTTCGAGAAGGACGAGTACGGCGAGTACGCCGTGCGGCGCGTGCACCGCTCGGGCAGCTACGTGCTGCCGATGCCGGAGGGCAAGGACGTCAAGAAGGTCCTCTACCGGGTGCTGCGCAGGCGCGACATCCGCGACAAGGTTCGCATCGAGAACCGCGTCATGCCCGTCCGGGTCCTGGTCGAGGACGGCCGGGCGGTGGGGATCGCCGGATTCGACACCCGCTCGGGCGCCTTCGTCACGGTCAGGGCCGGCGCGGTGATCCTGGCCACCGGCGCCTGCGGCCGGCTCGGCCTGCCGGCCAGCGGCTACCTGTACGGCACCTACGAGAACCCGACCAACGCCGGCGACGGCTACGCGATGGCCTACCACGCCGGGGCCGAGCTCAGCGGCATCGAGTGCTTCCAGATCAACCCGCTGATCAAGGACTACAACGGGCCCGCCTGCGCGTACGTGGCCAACCCGTTCGGCGGCTACCAGGTCAACAACCGGGGCGAGCGCTTCGTCGACTCCGACTACTGGTCAGGCCAGATGATGGCGGAGGTGGCGGCCGAGATCGCCTCCGCCCGCGGCCCCATCTACCTGAAGCTGACCCACCTGCCGGACGAGACGATCAGCGCGGTGGAGACGATCCTGCACTCGACCGAGCGGCCGACCAGGGGCACCTTCCACGCCGGGCGCGGGCACGACTACCGCACCCACGACGTCGAGATGCACATCTCCGAGATCGGCCTGTGCGGCGGCCACTCCGCCTCCGGCGTCTGGGTGGACGAGCACGGCCGGACCACCGTGCCCGGCCTGTACGCGGCCGGCGACCTGGCCTGCGTCCCCCACAACTACATGATCGGCGCCTTCGTCTTCGGCGACCTGGCCGGAGCCCACGCCGCCGCCGCTGCCACGCCCGTCCCGGCGACACTGCCCCACGACCAGGTGACCGCCGCCCACGAACTGGTCTACCGCCCGCTGCGCAACCCGGATGGGCCGCCCCAGCAGCAGGTCGAGTACAAGCTGCGCCGCTTCGTCAACGACTATGTCGCCCCGCCCAAGACCGCCGCGAAGCTGGACCTCGCGCTGGAGTCGTTCGAGCGCATGCGCGAGGAGATCGCCGCGATGGGCGCCCGCACCCCGCACGAGCTGATGCGCTGCGCCGAGGTGGACTTCATCCGCGACTGCGCCGAGATGGCCGCCCGCGCCTCCCTGACCCGCACCGAGAGCCGCTGGGGCCTCTACCACGACCGCGCCGACCTGCCCGCCCGCGACGACGGCGAGTGGCTGTACCACCTGAACCTGCGCAAGCGCGCCGACGGCGCGATGGAGTTCCTCAAGCGCCCGGTCGAGCCCTATCTGGTCCCGGTCGAGGAGTTCGCGCCGTCCGCCGCCGCCCCCGCCGTCCTGGCCGCGCACACCTCGGCCCCGGTACGGCGCGCCGCCCCGGTCACCGCCGATCGCACCGGCGTGGGCCGCCGCTCCCCGCGCATCCTCGAACTCCATCGCCTGGCCGAGGAACAGCCCACCACCGGGCAGCTCGCCCCCTACCTGGCCGACCCCGACCCCAAGGTGCGCAGGGCCGCGATCGCCACCCTCACCGAGACCGTCCCCGACGGCGCCGGCCCCGCCCTGGTCGCCGCGCTCGCCGACGACCACGGCACGGTACGGCGGGCCGCCGCCACCGGCCTGCGCGAACTCGCCGAGGTGCTCAGCCCGCCGCTCGCCCTGGACGCGGCGCTGGCAGGCGGCGACGCGCTCGTCCGGGCCACCGCCCTGGACCTGCTGCGCGCGATGCGCCTGGGCGACAGAGAGGTCTTCGCCGCCGCGACCGCCGACGCCGACCACCGGGTGCGCATCGAGGCCATCCGCGGCCTGGTCTCGCTGGACGAATCCGACCTGGTGGCGGCCGCCGCCGATGACCCGTCGCGGGAGGTACGGGTCTGGGTGGCCAAGGGGCTCGGCATCATCGGCAAGCCCGCGCCCGTGCTGGAGACGCTGGCCGCCGACGCCGACCCGCTGGTCAGGGCGGCCGCCCTGGAGTCGTCGGGCAGCGCGGGCGGGCCGCTGGTGGCGCTGGCCGTACGGGCGATGGACGACCCGCGCTGGCAGGTGCGGGTGGGCGCGGCCCGCGCGCTCGCCGCCGCCGACCGCGCCAGTGCGCTGGCGCCGCTCGTGGCGGCGCTGTCGGATGAGAACCTCGACGTGCGCAAGGCGGCCGTGCTGGCGCTGACCCGCTGGGCGGACACGGCCGAAGCGGGTGCGGCGCTGGAGGCGGCGCTGGGCGATCCGGACGCCGACGTGCGTGCTTACGCGCGACGGGCGCTGGCCGGGTAGCGCCGCCACGCCGCCTCTCCATCCCTCAGGTCGGTCAGCCGGTCGACTCGGGCTCGGCCGACGGCGAGACCACGCTGCCGTCGTCCGCGTTGATCTTTACCTTGGCCTTGGTGCCGTCGGCGGCGCTGACGTCGGCCTCCCAGACCACCGTGCCGTTGTCGCGGTCGAGGGACAGCTCGGTGATCTTGCCGTCCGGGTACTCGGCGGCGACCTTCTCGGCGGCGTCGGTGTAGGTGGTCTTGGCCGCCTCGGCGCGCGCCTTGTGCTTGGCCTTCTCCGCCTCGTCGTCGGCCTCCGCCGAGGGCGTGCCGACGACCTTCCAGGTCATGGCGTCGACCCGGACCTTGCTCTCGGCGCCGTCCGCGCCGATGACGGTGACCTTCCACACGCCGTTGTCGGAGTCCAGGCCGGTGACCGTGCCTTCCACGGCGGCCAGCGCGGCCTCGCCCGCCTTCTTGATGTCGTCGGCGCCGACTCCGGCGCTCGGCGAGCCCATGTCGCTGGGATCGGCCGGCGGTGTGGCCGGGCTCTGGACGGCGAGGCCGGCGGTGTTCTGGGCGCCACCGGAACCGCAGGCCGTGATCGTGAACAGCGCGGCGGCGAACGCGGCCGCGCGGATAGCGTGCTTCTTAGTGTTTTCCCCCATGACGTGCACGCTGCCCCGAATATCTCCTAGGCATTCCCGCAGGTCAGTAGATCATGAAGGCATACGGCCGGGCCCGCAGTGCTCCGGATATGCCACGATAGGTCCCGAAATAGGCGACGGCGGACAGAGGAAGCCGGTGTGAATCCGGCGCGGTCCCGCCACTGTGATCGGCGAGCGAGTCCCGACGAAGCCACTGCCCCCGCGGGCGGGAAGGCCGGGGTGAGCGTTGACCCGAGAGCCAGGAGACTCACGCGGTCGCCACCTCACGACCTTGGGGCGGATCTCCCCATGAGAGGAACGGTGGACGGCATGCCCATCCCCGCGAGCCCGCGCGCGCTCGTAGCCCTTCTCGTCACCTCGGCCCTGGTGGCCGGCTGTGCGAGCACCCCCGCGCCCGCCGCCGAGCAGCCGGCCGGAGCCCCCGCCGGATTCCCCCTCACCGTCGTCAGCTGCGGCGTGAGCACCACCTACGAACGGCCGCCCCGCCGGGCCGTCGCGCTCAACCAGCACGCCACCGAGATCATGCTCGCGCTCGGGCTGGAGAAGTCGATGGTGGGCACCGCCTACCTCGATGACGCGATCTTGCCCGAGTACAAAGCCGCGTATGACCGGATCAAGGTGCTGGCCAAGGAGTACCCTTCCTTCGAGGCGCTGCTCTCGGCCGAGCCGGACTTCGTCTACGGCGGCTTCGAGAGCGCCTTCGACGCCAAGGAGGGCCGCGGCAGGGACGTGCTGGCAAGGTCCGGCATCGACACCCACGTCAACTCCGAGGAATGCCCGAACGGCCCGGTCACCGCGGCCCAAGCCGAGGAGGAGATCCGCACCATCGGCCGCGTCTTCGGCGTCGGCGAGCGCGCCGAGCAGCAGGCCGGCGCCATGCGCACCGTCCTGGACGGCGTGAAGAAGAGGCTCGGCGACGTCGACCCGGCCAAGGTGTTCGTCTACGACTCCGGCGACAAGACCGCCTTCACCGCGGGCGGCGCCGGCATCGGCAATGAGATGATCAAGCTGGCCGGCGGCGCCAACCTCTTCGCCGACCTGCCCAAGGCGTGGGGAAACGTCTCCTTCGAGCAGGTCGCCGAACGCGCGCCCGAGATCATCGTCATCTACGACTACGGCCAGACCACGGTCGAAGCCAAGAAGAAGTTCCTGCTGGCCAGCCCGGCGCTCAAGGACGTGCCCGCGATCAAGAAGCAGCGTTTCGCCGTGCTGCCCCTGTCGTCGGCCGTGCTCGGCGTGCGGGTGCCCGCCGGGGTGGAGGCGCTGGCCCGGCAGATCCATCCGGACCGGTTCAAGTGACGCAGGCGGTGCGGCGTGCGCCGTACCCGCTGATCCTCGTCGTGCTCGCCGCGCTGCTGCTGCTGGCCGCGACGGCGGGCGTCGCGGCGGGGTCGGTCGGCCTGCCGTTCGGCGAGGTCTGGTCGATCCTGCTGCACCGGCTCCGGCTGCCGCTCGGCGAGCCCACCTGGCCGGCCGTCCGCGAGACGATCGTCATGGACGTACGGCTGCCGCGCGTGCTGCTCTGCGCGGTCGTGGGCGCCGGGCTGTCGGTCTGCGGCATGGCCCTGCAGGCGCTGGTGCGCAACCCGCTGGCCGACCCGATGCTGCTCGGCGTCTCCTCCGGCGGCACCGTCGGCGCGGTCGCCGTGATGGTGCTCAACCTGTCGGTCTTCGGCGCCCTCACGCTGCCCCTGGCCGCCTTCGCCGGCGCCCTTCTCGCGCTCTTCCTCGTGTACGGCCTGGCCAGGGCCGGCGGCCGGATGACCACGATCCGGCTGGTGCTGGCCGGAGTCGCCACGGCCGAGGTGCTGTCGGCCGTGGCCAGCTTCCTCATCGTCACCTCCAACGACCCGCACAAGGCCGACTCGGCGCTGCGCTGGATGCTGGGCGGCCTGGCCGGCACCACCTGGGACCTGCTCTGGATCCCGGCGGCCGCGGTCCTGCTCGGCACCGCCGTGCTGCTGGGCGTCAGCCGTCCGCTCAACCTGCTGCTGGCGGGGGAGGAGGCCGCCGCCGCCCTCGGCCTCGACGTGCACCGCTTCCGCGGCGCGATGTTCGTGCTGGTGGCGCTGATGATCGGGGCGATCGTCGCGGTCAGCGGGTCGATCGGGTTCGTCGGGCTGATGCTGCCGCACATGGTCAGGCTGCTGGTCGGCGCCGACCACCGGCGGGCGCTGCCGGCCGCCGCGCTGATGGGCGCGGCCTTCCTGATCGCCGCCGACCTCGCCGCCCGCAGCCTCATCGCCCCCGAGGAGATCCCGATCGGCATCCTGACCGCGGTGACGGGCGGCCCGTTCTTCCTGTGGCTCATGCGGAGAAAGGCGGCCCGATGACCCCCGGTGAGCTGCGCGCCGAGAGCGTGAGCGTCGTGGTGAACGGGCGGGCCCTGGTCAGCGAGGTCAGCCTGGGCGCCGCGCCGGGGGAGGTCGTCGCGCTCGTGGGCCCGAACGGCGCGGGCAAGTCCACCCTCCTGCGTACCTTCTACCGGGCCATGCGGCCCACCTCCGGCCGGGTGCTCCTGGACGGGCACGACATCTGGCGCATGCCGGCCAAACGGCTGGCCCGTACGCTGGCCGCCGTGCTGCAGGAGGCGCCGGGTTCCTTCGAGCTGACCGTGCACGACGTGGTCGCCATGGCGCGGACGCCGTACAAGAAGCCCTTCGAGGGCGACGACGACTCCGACCGGCGCATCGTGCTGGGCGCGCTGACCGAGCTGGACGTCGCCGACCTGGCCGAGGCCCCCTTCGACCGGCTGTCGGGCGGGGAGAAGCAGCGCGTGCTCATCGCCCGCGCGCTCGCCCAGCAGCCGGGCACGATGATCCTCGACGAGCCCACCAACCACCTCGACCTGCGCCACCAGCTCGACGCCCTGCGGCTGGTGCGGCGGCTGGGCGTCACCGCCGTGGTCGCGCTGCACGACCTCAACCTCGCCGCCGCCTTCTGCGCGCGCATCTGCGTGATGGACGGCGGGCGGCTCGTCGCCGACGGCCCGCCCGCCGAAGTCCTCACCGAGGACCTGCTGGCCGAGGTCTACCGGGTCAAGGCCGAGATCCGCCCCCACCCACGCACCGGCATCCCACAGGTGAGCGTCCCCGGCGACTAACCCAGACCCTGCCCCGCGCCCTGGCTTGGTGACTGGCCGAGCAGGGCCCTGTGCCCTGGCTCGGTTACCGGCCGAGCAGGGCTCGGGCCCGGGTCGCCAGTGAGGTCATGCCGCTGGGGAGCGCGGTCTTCAGGACCTGCTCCACCAGGGGCGCCGCCTCCTCCGGCCGGCCCTCCAGCACCAGCGCCCTGGCCTGGTCGTAGCGGAGCCTGGCCAGCTGTGGGCCGACGCCGCCGGTGAACTCCCGCGCCGTCCGCAACCGGCTCAGGGCCAGGTCGCGATCGCCCGCGGCCATCGCCGCCACCGCGCCGAACCGGGCCGCCGGGCCCATCAGCACCGTCGGCCACCCGGCCAGCGCGATCTCCCGCTCGTGCGGGGTGAACAGCTCCGACACCCGCGCGGCCAGCGCCGTCAGCTCGCTGCCGCCCGCCCCGGCCTCGTGCAGGTTCCCGCACGACTCGGCCAGCAGGCTCAGCGTCGGCACCCGCCAGCCCTGCGGCGGGAACGCCGCGAAGCCCCGGGTGTCGTCGGCCAGCTCGGTGAACCCGTCCATGGCCTCGCCGTACCGGCCGGTCTCGGTGTGCGCCAGCACCAGCGCGGCCCGCCAGATCGGGAAGTAGCCGTGCTGCTCCACCCGGCCGGCCAGGTCGGAACGCAGCAGCACCTCCAACTCGCCGCGCTCGCGCAGCAGCCAGTAGACCTGGCCGTCCCAGGTCTGGCGCAGCGTGCCGGCGGGCAGCACCCGGGCCTCCTCCAGCTCCTTGACCGAGCGCTCCGCCTCGCCGAACAGCCGGGCCGCCGCCTCGTCGAACCGGCCCCGCCACAGGTCCATCAGCGTGTCGAGCGCGGTCTGCAGCCACTCGCCCAGGACCCGCGGGTGGTCGGCGATATGACCGCGGTGCCGTTCCACCAGGGCGGCGGCGGGCTGCAGCGCGCCCAGCCGCATCTGGTCGATGGCCAGCGCCACCAGGGCCTCGCTGTGGAAGTAGGCCGAGCCCGCACGGATGCCCGCGTCGTGCAGGGACTTGGAGATGCCCAGCAGCTCGGCCGGCGGCGCGAAGTCGTACAGGCCCCAGCGGCACTCGTTGAGCACCTCGCAGCGCACCTCGGGCGGGCAGCCGGGACGGAGTTCGGCCAGAGTACGGCGGGCCAGCTCCGGTCCGTCCAGCCACTCCCCGGCGACCGTGCCGGGGCCGACCGCCATCGTCGCCTTGTGCGCCAGGTGCGCGCTGAGCTGGGAACGCAGGTCGGCGGCCTCCTCCTCGTCGTCGTCAGCCAGCGCCTCCATGGCGTCCTGCAGCAGGCGCAGCAACTGCTCGTCGACCTGTCCCGGGTCCGTCCAGCGCCTGGCCAGCAGGACAGCGGCGGTCGCGCGCAGCCGGGGCAGCTCCACGGCCGTGTCGTGGGCGTCGCGGTAATGGACGCCGGCCGTGTGCATGTCGCCCTGGGCGTTGCGGACGTCGCCCAGCGTCATGAGAAGGCCGAACCTGGTGACCGGGCCGCTGGGCAGGCGTATGCCGTACTCGGCCCAGGAACGCGCGGAGCTGACGCCGAAGGCGGCGAGCTCGGCGCGCGCGGCGGTCAGGCAGGCGGTGGCCACCTGCTCGTCGGGCACGTCGGGGCGGGCTGCGCGGGCGTGCACGGCCATGCGCACGGGAAGGTCGGCGGTCACCCGTTCGGCCGTGCGCAGGTGCTCACCGAGCACCTCGAACGCCCTTTTGTGCAGCCTCCTGGCCAGGGCCGGGTCCTCCTCCAGCGTGGCCAGGACCTCCTCGCGCCACAGCTCGTAGCGGAAGCGCACGCCGCTGTGCGCCTCGACCGCGCGCTGCTTGACGGCCTCGGCCTGCTGCCTGTCGGCCTCGGCCGGCTCCAGCCCGAGCACGGCGGCGACCAGCGCGGTGTCGATCTCGCCGCCGCCGCAGGTGATCGCCGCCGCCGCCAGCCACGGAAGCAGCGAACCCGGCCGCCGGCCGAAGCCGGGTAACACCGACAGCTCGCCCTCGGAGTCGCGTACCTCGCACAACCGCTGCGGCAGCCCGCCCGTCAGCCGGAACGCCTCGGCGACTTCCCGCTCGGACGGCTCGCGCCCCCAGACGGCGGCCAGCCACGCGGCCACGTCCAGCGGGCTCAGCGGACCCACGGTCACCGGCGACGCCGGGGCCTCCCGCCACGGTCCCTCCGGCCGTCCGGCCAGCACGAAGCCCACGGCCGCCTCGCCGAGCCCGCGGCGCACCTCGACCAGCAGGTCGCAGGCCGCGCGGCTGAGCAGCTCCGAGTTGTCGAAGGCGACGATCAGCCCGCCGCCCCTGGCCGCCCAGCGCAGCAGGCCGGACAGGAGCGACAGCAGCCGCTGACGGAAGTCCTCCAGGCCCGTGGGCGCGGCGGAGCCGGGCATGGCCGAGATGAAATCGACGAGCGTGCGGTGGTCGGCGGGGGCCAGCGGGTTGTCGCCCGTGCCCAGGTCACGCTGGAGGCGCGCGTACAACATGCCGGCCAGCGAGCGCCACGGCTGGAGTTCGCCACTGTCCTGGCAGCTCACCACCACCGCGCGCGGACGGCTGGCGGCCGTGCGCGCGGTCAGCTCGGTCAGCAGCCTGCTCTTGCCCGCGCCCGGCACGCCCCGCACGGCCAGCAGCCCCGGCAGGCCGGTTCGCAGCGCGAGCAGGGCGGCGAGATGCTCCTGCCTGCCGACCAGTTCGCCGGGCACCTCGGGCGCCCGGGTCTCGGCGCGGGTGCCGTCCGGCGGCCGGTGCACGTCCACGCCGTGCTCGTGCAGCAACAACAGCGAGAACGCCCGGTCCACGGCCTCGTCGCGCGGGTGCCGATCCTCCAGGAGGCTCTCCGCCGCAGCCGCGCCCTCGTCGCGCAGCGTGCGCATGAAGCGCAGCAGCCAGACCGCGGGCAGGCCGTCGTGTCCCTCACCCACCGGCCCGGCCAGCAGCGCGGCGACCTCGTCGTAGCGGGCCAGGCGCAGCGCGGTCTGGGCGAGGTTGCGCACGAGGTCCAGGCGCAGCCGTTCCAGCCTGCGCGCGTGGCGCGCGCACGCCTCCGGAAGACCTTCCCGCCACGACGCGTACGGCCGGCCGCGCCACTCCCCGGCCGCCTTCGCCAGTACGGCCAGCGCCCGCGCGTCCTGCCCGGCCCCGAGCCCGCGCAGGCCCTCCTTGACCGCGCGCTCGAAGCGGTGGGCGTCGACGACCTCGGACACGTCGCCGTCGAGCACGTACTCGTTGGAGCCCCGCTTGGAGCTGATCACCAGCCCTGCCCGCGCGAGGGTCGGGCGGAACCTGGACACCAGCGGCGCGATGCCCTCGCTCAGCGGCGCCTTGCCCTCCTCCCACAGGGCGTCCGTGAGGATGTCCCGCGAGACGGACCGTCCCGCCGCGATGAGCAGGGTGAGGAGTCTCGCGGTCTTGCCCGGCACTTGCTGCGGGCGCCCGTCCACGATCACTTCTGTACGGCCAAGCACCCGAATCTCAAACGTCACAGCGTCTCCACCCATCAATGCAAGATCATTGCAATGAGCGGCCCGCACAGTAGTAAACACGGCGATCGATGAAGTTTCTACCTATTGCGGGAGGTGTTTGCTGGTGTCACCGCCGACGCATTTCTCGGCAGAGCAACTAGGGCGCATAAAAGCGGATGTTCTGCATAAATACGATAAAGAGGCGGCTAAGCCGCTTTCTGTGGTCATCATGGGGCAGACCGGAGCGGGCAAGTCCTCGCTGCTCAATGTCCTCTTCGGTGCCGACCTCCCGACCGGTGACATCCGTCCGGTCACCAAGGCGCCAGAAGCCATTCATCTTGCCGGAAAATCCGGCCATTCCCTTACTTTCTGGGATATGCCGGGAATAGGGGAATCGGTCGGCGCTGACGTCGATTATATGGCGATGTATAGGGAGAAACTCATCGGGTGTGACGTCGTCATCTGGGCCCTGCACTCCGACAACCGATCCACCACCTACGAAGCGTCCTGTCTGCGCCGCCTCCTGGACGGGACAGAGGGGGCCGCCCTTGCGAACAAGCTCACGTTCGTGATGACCAAGGTGGACATCCTCACGCCGCCGTCCTGGATCTTCGCCCTGCACCGCGACGGCGGCGTCTTCGCCCCCGGCGCCCGGCTGGCCGACAAGCTGGCCGCCAAGGCCCTGCACTACGAGGAAGTGTTCGTCCGGCCGTGGGCGCACGCGCTCGTCTCCACCACCTACAACCCCGGCGGCTTCGCCCTCGGCGACGACCGTCTCAGCTACGACGACTACACCATCCGCTACCGCGGCTACGTCAGCGCCGAGGTGTGCCAGAACTACCAGCGCCGCTACCCGGCCGAGGCCGAGGTGTTCGGCCGGCTGCGCGACAACCACCGCGTACTGGCCTGCTCGGCGCTGTTCCGCTTCAACCTGGCCCAGCTCATGGTGGCCGTGGTCAACAAGCTCGGCCCCGGCGCCACCGCCCGCTTCCGCCGCCTGCTCGGCGAGGCCGAACGGCTGGCGGAAGTGCCCGTCGACACCATGCGCGGCCTCGGCAACTTCCTCATCTGGGACGGCGCCCGCAAACTGCTCGACCTGTCCGACCCGACTCTTCCCCCGAAGCTCTGAGAGGAGCGCCGATCCATGGCGACCATCAGCGACGACGACATCCTGTACGCGGTCAACCAGCGCAGCAGACAGGACTCCGAATACCGCCGCCAGCTCGACAAGGCCATCAAGCGCAAGGACGAGGACGACATCGCACGGCTCGTCCGCAAGGCCGTCAAGAAGATCCTCGGCATCCTCGTGGACGTCACCTTCGACATCATCGAGCGCATCCTGGGGCGGTGGTGACCCGATGCGGAAGCGGCGCAAGAGCGGCGACTCCCGCGTCCTGTCCGCGGTCGTGCTGGTCCTGGGCTGGTTGATCACCACGCCGACGGCGACCTCCGCCCCGACCTCGACCTTCGTAGCGGCCCCCGCCCCCGCGCTGGCCTCCACGCCGCTCTACCGGGTGGGCGGCATCGGCTGTGACGGCCACCCGCACCAGGAGCGGGCCGGGACCGTCACCCTCACCCGCGACGGCGGCTCACTCAAGGTCGACGTCGAGGTCACCGACACCCTCTACCCGTCGCGCACCTTCACCGTCGAGGCATGGGAGGAGGCGCCGGGCTGCT
The DNA here is from genome assembly GCF_014203235.1 of Nonomuraea endophytica. Taxonomy (GTDB): domain Bacteria; phylum Actinomycetota; class Actinomycetes; order Streptosporangiales; family Streptosporangiaceae; genus Nonomuraea; species Nonomuraea endophytica. The sequence goes on from NZ_JACHIN010000003.1 coordinate 573,558, forward strand.
ACCCCGACAACGCGCTCCGAGTGCCCGGCGCGGGCCTGAGCACGAACTCCTCCGGCTCCGGCTCGACCTCCTTCACGCTGCCACTGCCCTGGAGCCAGCTCTTCCCCGACGGCAGCACCGTCGTGCTGGGCGACGGCCAGGGCACCGAGAGCCTCGTCATCGTCCTGGACAGGGACAACTCGACCGGTGCCGGTGACAGCTACGCGGCGGGGCCCATCCGGCTCGACCCCGGAGGCAAGGCGCACGCCGACTTCACCACCACGCCGGAGGAGTCGGGCACCGACATCAGGTTCGACGCCTCGGCCAGCACCGTGCCCGACGGCGCCACCGCACGTTATCGCTGGGACTTCGACAACGACGGCGCGTACGACGAGGAAAGCATCACCCCCGTGGTGCGCCACAGCTACCCCGACAGCGCGGAACGGCAGGCCACCCTCACCGTCGTCCCCAGCCAGGGCGCCCCCGACACCGTCACCAAGGCCGTGGCCGTGCCCGCCGACACCGTCGTCGTCCTGTTACGCGGCATCGAGGCGTTCGGCGTCACCCCCAAGGAGAGCGCCTACAAGCTGGTCACCGAGGCCGCCGCCTTCCGCGACCTGCTCAACCGGCTCGGCTGCACCGACCTGGCCGAGGTCGACAACGTCACCAAGCGCTGCAACACCACCAACCGGGCACGGCTGCACTGGTCCCCGTACTCCTACCGCGGCCCGAACGGCCAGGCCGCCCCCCTCACCTACGGCGGCGCCGACACCTGGCCCGCGCTGAGCACCACCTCCGCCCACCTGGACCGCCAGATCAGGGAGATCGACCGCAAGCACCCCGGCGCCAACGTGGTGCTGGTGGGCTTCAGCGAAGGCGGCACCGTCGCGAGCCGCTGGGGCGCCGACACCTCGAACACCTCCACGCCCATCGTGACCATCGACTCCCCGCTCTACGGCTTCTGGCCGGAGGACCGCGGCAGCGTCTGGCCCGAGGACATCCTCAACTACTGCGGCGCCTCCGTCCCCGCCAACAAGGTCGCCGCGCCCGGTCCCGACTGGACGTTCTCCCAGGTCTGCGCCCGCTGGAACCAGTTCGGCTTCCGCAGCCCCGTCTCCTACGACTGGCGGGCCGGCCGCTCGTTCGGCGAGGCCGGTCAACTGTCCAGGGCGGTGCCGTTGCAGCTCTTCAACGCCACCAACCTCAACGACCTGGTCGCCCCGCCGTGGTGGGCCCTTTCCCCGCTCGCCGACGGCAACCGGATCACCACCTGCTCCAGCCTCGCCGACGGCCACCACAGCTGCGCCCTGCACGACGCGGGCGTCCTGACCGCCGCCAAGGGCGTCGTGGACGCCGCCGTCACAGCCGCCAAGCATCGCGAACGGCCCGGCCTCGCCCAGACCAGGGCCGGCTGGGGCGCCGGCCTCGGCCCGCAATGGTTCGACGGCCACACCACCACCGTCACCGCCCTGGGCGGCCTCGGCAGAATCGTCTCCGTAGGCCACTTCGGCACCGGCGACGCCTCCGCTGCCGGCCGCCTGACCTGCACCTGGACCCGCAGCACCCCCGCCCAGACCGCCCAGTTGCCCGTCACAGACTGGTCCGCCCGCTCCTACGTGGTCTTCTGGCACCCGCCGGGCGTCAACATCCTGTTCCGCAGCCGGGTCCGCGTGCTCCCGTACGGCAACGGCGACACCTACACCGCCGACGTCACCGCCAACGACTCCACCCTCCTCCTAACCCCCAACCCCTGCCGCCCCTGACCCGCTCTCACCCCTGCCCCCCAACCTCGACCGCCCTGCAACCCTCTGACCCGCCGACTCCGCCCCTGCCATCCCCTGACCCCGTCCCTGCCACCCCTGACCCGCTCTCACCCCTGCCCCCCAACCTCGACCGCCCTGCAGCCCTCTGACCCGCCGACTCCGCCCCTGCCATCCCCTGACCCCGCCCCTGCCACCCCTGCCCAGGCCACCATCTCCGGGAGTCCCCTGCACCCCCGGCCGAGCCGGGCAACCCCCGACAACCTCGGACACGTCGGGGGTTGCCCGGCTCGGGGGAGACCACCAGGCAGCCCCGCGGCCTCGCCGGGGTGATGTGGGTGCGGGAGCAGTCGGATGGTGGGGTGAAGCGGGCAAACCCGTATGACGTCCCGGATCCGCACCTGGGGGCCCGGGACGTCATAGCCTTGGGCGCACAGCCGAGCGGAGGTGCGGGGTTGGGGCGTAGGCCGACGATCGACCGGGACGAGCTGGCGAGGCTCGTCGCGCAGGGACTCAGCGTGGCGGAGCTGGCCGGGCATTTCGGGGTCAGCGAGTCCGGGGTGTTGCAGGCCAAGCGTTCGGCGGGGCTGGTGAAGGGGCTGCTCGACCACAAGGCGGCCCTGCCGTGGAAGGTGGCGCGCGAGCACACCCAGTCGGGCCCCGCCACGAACCTGCGGAACCTGTCAGCGGCAGCCCAGGGCAGAGCGCCCCAGCCGGAGCGGCTCAACACCGCCCTGCGCTGGGCGCAGCGGCTCGTGGACAACGACCTGGACGTCGCCTATGACCCGGCGGGAGGGTTCAGGGAGGTGCCGGTCGCCGGGGTCTCGCATGTCGCCGCCGTGCTCGCCGCCGCCAGACAGGCTCTGGCCCGGGAATAAACCCTCTCATTCAGGGCAGCCGAAGGTCTCAACCAAAGAGACCGGAGGCGATGAGAGATGACCGCCGAGACGTGGATCTGGGTGGCCGTTGTCGTGATCGTCCTGGCGGCTGTCGCCGTCGTGGGTTACGTGGCACTGCAACAGCAACGGCGGAGCAAGCTCCGCTCGCGGTTCGGCCCGGAATATGAGCGCATCATGTCCGAACACGAGACCCGGCGCGAAGCCGAGCAGGACATGATCGCACGTGAGCAGCGGCATGCCGAGCTGGACATCCGGCCGCTCACCAACGAATCCCGCGACGCCTACGCCAGGCGCTGGACCGAGGTGCAGGAACGCTTCGTGGACGCGCCGGGCTTCGCCGTAACTGAGGCCGACCAGCTGGTCACCGCGGTGATGGCCGAGCGCGGCTACCCGACGGATGACTACGGGCAGCGGCTGGCCGACCTGTCGGTCGCGCACGCCGCGACGCTCGACCACTACCGGCAGGCTCACCAGATCAGCGGACGCGCCGCCCACAAGGAGGCCTCGACCGAGGAGCTCCGCCAGGCGATGGTGCACTACCGCGCGCTGTTCGAGGAGCTGCTGGAGGAGACGACCCGGGAAGGGCGACGAGATGGCTGACCACGACCGCCGCGAGGACGAACTGCTCGTCCCCGCCCCGCGCGACGACGACAAAGCATCCAACGACATCCACAACGACGACATCAAGAACGACCACACCACAACCAACGACATCGCGAACGACCACACCGGAACCGACGACATCGCGAACGACCACACCAGAACCGACGACACCCGCGACGACTACGACACCAGGGCCGTGTACGACACGCAGCCCTCGGCCTCTCCGGTGGAAGCGACCCCGGAACACGAGGCCGACCGGACCCGCGAGCCCTACACCCTGCCGGCCGACGACAGGGTGCCGCCGGCGCCGCCGTACCCCACAGCCGTGGAGACGGCGCCGGGGAGCGGCCAGGAGTTCGGGGACGGCGCGTACACCGGCGGCGGCGAGATCGCCGATCGCTGGCGTGACGTCCAGGCGGGCTTCGTGGACGACCCCAGGGCCGCCGTGGAGCGTGCCGACGACCTGCTGGAAGAGCTCCTGCGGGACGTCACCCGTCAGGCCGGCGAGATGCGCGAGAGCTGGAAGAGCCAGCAGGACACCGAACAGCTCCGCCTGGCTCTGCGCGAGTACCGGTCCGTCATGGAGCGCCTGATGGCGTTCTCAGAGAGGAAGTGACCCCCCATGCTGGCGATCGTCTCAGCGATCATTTTCGGCCTAGGCTTCCTGCTCGACCTGCTGAACACCAGGATCGCGGGCGGAATCTCCGGGACCACGTTCATGCTGCTCGGCCTGTGCCTGCTCGCCCTTCACCAGGCCGGCGTCGGCACGGCCAGCATCCGCAAGAGCTACGGGTCCTGGCGGGGCCGCAGCAGGCGATGACCCTCGAAAGCGACCTCCCGCCGCTACAAGGCGGCGGGAGAACGGCAGGAAGGCGTCACGCTTTCCCGGTGAAGCGGAGAATGACCGTCGTCCCCTCTTCCTCGGGATGAAACTGCACGCCGGCCGACAGAAGCCGCGCCACCCACAGCCCCATGCCGCGGGTGGCGTTCGGTGCCGGACGGGTCCGGCCGTAGTCCTCGTCGGTCCAGGCGCCGTGGTCGTGGATCTCGATGACCAGGTCGCCGCCGTCGCTCCAGGAGCGTATGCGGGCGGTGGCCGAGCCGTGGGTGACGGCGTTGGTGGCGACCTCGTTGACGGCCAGCACCAGGTCGCCCGCCTCGTCGTCGTGCAGTCCTGCCTCGCGGGCCCGCGTCTCCGCGAAGAACCGGACCTCGGGCAGACCGCTGAGGGTGAACTCGAACCCGGACACGGGCGCGCCGGGAGGCGGGCCGGACGCCCTGGTGCGCGGGTCGGTGTCGCCGTTCACCCGATGGCCTGCCAATCAGCTGGTGAGGTCCTGGCGCAACTGGTCGAGGACCTTTCTGAGAATGCGGGAGACGTGCATCTGTGAGATGCCGAACTCCGTCGCGATCTCCGCCTGTGTGAGATTACCGAAGAAGCGCAGCAGCAGGATGTTCTTCTCGCGGTGCGGAAGCGCGTCGATCAGCGGCTTGACGGACTCGCTGTCGATGAGCTTGCTGACCGAGTCGTCCGTCTCGGGGATCACGTCGCCCAGCGAAGCGGCGTCGTCGTCGCTGCCGAGCGGCGCGTCGAGCGAGAGCGTGCTGTAGGCGGCGGAGGCGTCGAGCGTGAGCAGGACGTCCTCCTCGCTGATGTTCATCTTGGCCGCCAGCTCGGCGACCGTGGGCGAGCGCCCCAGGTCCTGGCTGAGTTCGGAGACCAGGCGGTTGAGCTCGGAACGGCGCTCCTGGTAGACGCGCGGGACCCGGATCGCCCAGGTGCGGTCGCGGAAGTGCCGCTTGACCTCGCCGGTCATCGTCACCACCGCGTAGCCCCTGAAGGCGTGGCCCAGCGTGGGATCGAAGCCGTTGACGGCCTTCATGAGGCCGACGTAGGCGGCTTGGAGGAGGTCCTCGATGGGCTCGCCCCGGTAGCGGTAGCGCCGGGCGATCTCCATGGCGAGCGGGCGGTGCATCTCGACGATGCGTTCGCGCAGCCGCTCCCTGACGCTGTCGGGGGTGTCCGGCGCGGTCGCCTCGGCCAAGAGCTGTTCGGTGGTCAGCTCTTCGAGGGCGTATTCCTTCACAGCCATTGCTGCTCCTTGGTCCAAGCCATGGAACGGCCATCCGCCCAAAAAGCAAAAAAGCCCAGGCAGAGGCACGCCTCACAGCGTTGCAGACGGAAGCCCTCTGCTGGACTTCGAGGATCATTATCCCCGCTTTCGCCGGAAGTATTCCACCTTTCTCAGGTGACAGTAAGGTTGCCTCGTGACACTGACCCTGACGTCTTCGCCGCAGGAAGGGCTGACGGTGATCCGGGTGGACGGCGTCCTCGACGCCACCACGCGCGATCAGTTCGCCGACTACCTGTCGGCCGCCGGCCCCGACCTTGTCCTGGACCTTTCCGGCGTCACGTTCATGGACTCGCGCGCGCTGGGCCTGATCGTGCACCAGTGGCAGACCAGCCTTGAGGCCAGTTCCCGCTTCGCGCTGATCGGCGTGCAATACAGCACCGCGAAGGTGATGTGGATCACCGGACTGGCGAGCCGGCTGCCGTTGTACGACACGCTGGAGGACGCCAAGCGCGCCCTCGCCTAGTTGTTGTTGCTGCTGTGCTCCTCCACCAGCAGTTTGGCCAGGTCCGCGACCTTGATCTGGTGGTGCTGGGAGATCCGGCGCAGCTCCTCGAACGCGGCCTCGGCCGAGCAGCCGCTCGACTTCATGATGATCCCCTTGGCCTGGTCGATGATCGCCCGGCCGGCCAGCGCCTCCTGCATCTGCGCGGCGTCGGTGCGGACCTGCTCGAAGTCCCACAGGTTGGCCATGGCCACGCGGACCTGCTCGGTCAGCATGCCGGCCAGGGCGTGGGCGTCGTGGCCCGGCAGGACGCCGGGCCGTACCGCATAGAGGACGACCACCAGCACGACCGGGTCGACCCTTATGGGCAGGGCCAGCACCGAGCGCACCCCCCAGCCGACCGCCAGCCCCGCGTACTCCGGCCAGCGGGGCTCGCGCAGCAGGTCGGGGGCGCTGACCGGGTTGCCGGTGCGCCGCGCCTCGACGCTCGGGCCCACGCCCAGCTCCCGCTCGCCCTCCACGAGGCTGATCAGCTCGCTGTGGGAGCTGGCGACGAGCACACGCTCGCCCTGCCACTGCTCGGCCGACCCGCCGGAGCAGCCGGGCACCCCCGCGGCGACCGCGTTGGTCAGCCCCCGCAGCACGCTCTCGGTGGAGTTCTCGTTGTCCAGACGCCCGAGAGCCGCAAGCTCGCGGGCCAGCACCATGGTGTCCATAACGAGTGGGACCCTTCCCTGTATGGCCGTCTTAATCCCTGATGGCGTAGCGTCGGCGTCATGACGACCCCGCTCGAACGTGCCCTCGACTCGCTGACGGAGCGGGTGTCGTCCCTCCGCACGGCCAGGACCGCCTACCCCGATCAGGCGGGTGAGACACTTGACGCCGCCCTCGCCGAGCTCGACACCGCGCTCGAGCTGCTGGCCGGGGCCCGCAAACAACTCCGCCAGGCGCCCAAGCAGGGGACCAAGGGCGGCGCGCAGCGTGAGCTCAAGCTCCTGCGGCAGGTGTTCCGCGTCTTCCCCGTCCCGGTGTTCGTCCTCGACGGCGGCGCGGTGATCAGGCGGATCAACGCCGAAACCTCCCGGGTGCTCGGCAGCCCCGACGGCTACCTGGTGGGGCGCTCGTTCCCGCTGCTGGTGGAGACCTCGCGCCGGGCGGCGTTCCGCTCGCATCTGACCTCCGTGCTCCAGACCGGGCAGTCTGCCACGTTCGAGACCCGGCTGAGCCACCAGGGCCGCGCGCACACCGTCCAGCTCGTGCTCACCAGGCTCACCCTGGCGGGCGAGCCGCAACCGCTGGTCGCCGCCGTCGCGCTGCCCACCGAGCTGCAGATTCAGGGGTACGGCGCCGCCGTCCCCGCGGCCGCCCGCCCCGACGCCGCCCTGCTCATGGCCGCGGCCCGCAGGCAGGAACTGCTGGCCGAGACCGCCCGCCTCCTGCTGGACGAGGAGAGCCTGAGCCAGCCGGTCGCCCTGGCCCGCGCCGCCAGGCTGCTGGCCGCCGACTGGGCCGACTGGGTGATCGCCGACGTGGTCCGCGACGGCGTGGCCCGCCGTACGACGGTGCTCGCGCCCAGGGACGAGCCCGTCGGCGAGCTGGCCCGCCAGGTGGAACGTGCCGACCCGCTGGCCGGTCCGCTGGTGGCCCAGGTGATGGATCAGGCGACCGGCGTCCTGCACGAGATGGTCGACGACGAGGCCGTGTTCGGCGCGCACGCCGGCGGCCCGCTGCTGACCGCGATGGGCGCCGTGTCGGTGATGTGCGTGCCGATCGGCCCGGGGGAGGGGGCGCTGACGCTGATCAGGACCCACAACCGGGCGCCGTTCACGCTCGGCGACCTCGGCCTGATGGAGCAGATCGGCGTCCAGCTCGGGCTGGCCGTACGGGCCCAGCGGAGCTTCCAGAGCAGCTCGCGGGCGGCCGACGCGCTCACCGCGAGCGTGGTGCCGCGCACGATCCCCGAGACGCCCGGCTTCGAGGCGGCGGCGATCTACCACCAGGGCGCGTCGGTCGGCGCCGAGTTCTACGACGTCTTCCCGGTCTCCACCGGCTGGGGCTTCGCGCTCGGCGGCGCGGCGGGCAAGGGTGAGGAGGCCGCGTCGGTCAGCGCCATGGTCAAGGGCGGGCTGCGCGTGCTCAGCGTGTGGGAGAAGGACCCCGACCAGGTGGTCAGGCGGGTCAACGAGGCCATGGTGGCGCAGGGCGGCGGGATGTTCGTGATGGCGCTGGCCGGCTTCGTGAACGGCCGCCGCCTGACGCTGTCCTCGGCGGGTCACCATCCGGCGGCGCTGGTCTCGGCCGACGGCGCGGTCCGCTTCGTCTCGGGGGGCGGGGTGCCGCTCGGCATCTCGCCGGTGGCCGAGACCGCGAGCGAGGAGCTGACGATGGCCTCGGGGGAGACGCTGGTGCTCTACTCCGACGGGCTGGTCTCCTCCAGGAACGAGCGCGGCGAGCCGTACGGGGAGGAACGGCTGGCCGACGTGCTCGGCCGGCACGCGGGCCGCCCGCCCGCGACGGTGGCCAAGGCGATCGAGGACGACCGGCACGCCTTCTCCGGCGGCCAGGTGTGGGACGAGATCGTGATTCTGGCCTTCCGACCTGCATAGGTTTGCGTTCGGGGCGAAACAGGGTAAACATAGGGACGTAGATCGCGTGCCTAAGACGCAGGCACACCTTTAACGCGCTATCGCTGAGGTGTGCCATGAAACTCGCCATCGTCGCTCCGACCACCGGCAACCAGCGTCGTCATATTCTCGCCGTCGCCCGTGAGCTCGGACACGACCACCAGGTCACCATCTACTCCCGACGCACCAGCGCCGAGCCCAAGCAGCGCACGCGGCTCACGCAGGGCGTCACCATCGAGCACATCGACGCCGGACCGGCCAGGGACCTGCCCGCCGACGAGGTCGTCTCCTATCTGCCCGAGCTGGGCCGCTACCTGATGCGCAGCTGGAGCGCCGAGCGGCCCGACGTCATCCACGCCCACTCCTGGACCACGGGCCTGGCCGCTGTGGCCGGTTCGGAGGGAATGGGCGTGCCGGTGACGCAGACGCTGCGCCCGTCCGGGACCACGCACCTGAAGCTGGAGCAGGCGCTCGGCCGCCGCGCCAGCGCCGTCATCACCGGGTCCGGTGACGAGGAGTCGGCGCTCATACGGCTGGGCGTGCCGCGCCGCAGCATCGCGGTGATCCCCGCGGGTGTCGACGTCAGCAGGTTCCGCCGTCTGGGCGCGGTCGCCGCCCGCGGCACCCGCAAGCGCATCCTGCATGTCGGATCGCTGACGCCCGGCATGGGCGCCCACACCGCCGTGCGCGCGCTGACCGCGCTCCTCGACGTCGAACTCGTCATCGCCGGCGGCCCCGACCCCGCGGACCTGGACACCGACCGCGAGGCGCGCCGCCTGACCGACCTGGCCGCCGGCCTGGGCGTCGGCGACCGGGTGCGCCTGCTCGGCCGGGTGCCTCGCGCGCAGGTGCCGCGCCTGATGCGCAGCGCCGACGCGGTGGTCACGCTGCCGCGCGAGGTGCCCAGCGGCGTCGTCGCCCTGGAGGCCATGGCCTGCGGCGTCCCCGTGATCGCCTCGGCCGTCGGCGCCCACCTCGACTCGGTGGTGGACGGCGTCACCGGCATGCTGGTCCCGCCGGACCGCCCCGCCCGTACCGCGCGGCTGGCCCGCACGCTGCTGACGGACATCACGCTGCGCACGGCGCTCGGCTACGCGGGCGCCGACCGCGTCCGTTCCCGCTACTCGTGGGAACGCATCGCGCAGGAGCTCCTGCGGGTCTACGAGGACGCTCTCGTCCGCTCATGATCACTCAGAGGTACGGCGGCGCCGCCCGGAGATCCCGGCGGCGCCGTCCGCATGTTCCGGGCCGACCGAAATGCGAGCTTAACGGCCCCCGCGATGGCGATTGTCCACGTCAGGTGGGATATCTCCTGTCTAGGGGCTTCACACGTGATTTTTCCGTCGTTGACAGGCTTCGCAACTGATGTTTATTTAGGCTTGCCTTGCCTAAGTTTGGTAAGGCGAGCCTAACCTTTGGAGTGGTAAGCGTGCTGAAGGACCTCATAGGGCCGCCGCCGCTGCCCGTGATGGGCGTGAAATGGCAGGTCACCCTGGTGGATCCACAAGCGGGTGACGCCGAGATCGTCCACACGTGGATGAACGAACCGCACGTGGCCACCGCCTGGGACCAGGCGTGGCCGCTCGAGCGCTGGAGCGCGGAACTCGGCAGGCAGCTCGGCGGCGATCACTCCCGCCCCTGCCTGGCCCACCTCGGCGGCGCCCCGGTCGCCTACCTGGAGATCTACCGGGTCGCGCGCGACCGCCTCGCCCCGCTCTACCCCCACCGCCCCGGCGACCTCGGCGTGCACGTCGCCATCGGCGCCCCGGGCGACATCGGCAGGGGCCTCGGCCGCGACCTGCTGCGAACCGTCGCCGACGGCCTGCTGGCCGCGGACGATTCGTGCACCCGCGTGGTCGCCGAGCCGAACATCCTCAACTCGGCCTCCATCCGCGCCTTCACCGCCGCCGGGTTCCGCCGCGCGGGCGAGGTCACGATGCCGCACAAGATCGCCGCTCTCATGGTACGGCCGCGCGACGAGGGAGACCTCCCCACATGGTGAACACGGTCCACGACCTGGTGGGGATCGGTTTCGGCCCCTCCAACCTGGCCCTGGCCATCGCCCTGAGCGAGCCGGAGGGGGCGGGCCTCGACGCGATCTTCCTCGAGAAACAGGAGTCCTTCGGCTGGCACCGCGGCATGCTCATCGACGGCGCCACCATGCAGGTGGCGTTCCTGAAGGACCTGGTCACGATGCGCAACCCGGCCAGCCCCCACAGCTTCGTCGGCTACCTGCACGACAAGGGCCGGCTGGCCGAGTTCATCAACCAGAAGACCATGTACCCGACCAGGCTCGAGTTCCACGACTACCTGGAGTGGGTGGCGGCCCGCTTCGAGCACGTCGCCCGCTACGGGACCGAGGTCATCACCGTGGACCCGGTCGTCCGCGACGGCGTGGCGAGCTGCCTCGACATCGTCAGCCGGGCCGACGGCGAACTGGTCACCCACCGCGCGCGCAGCGTCGCCATCGCCGCCGGGCTCCGGCCGGCCCTGCCCGAGGGCGTCATCGCCGGTGATCGGGTCTGGCACAGCCAGGAACTGCTGAGCCGGCTGGAAGGGTTCGCGGAGCCGTACCCGCGCAGGTTCGTGGTCGTGGGGGCCGGGCAGAGCGCGGCCGAGGTCGTCGAGCACCTGCACAGCCGCTTCCCGTCCGCGGAGATCTGCGCGGTCTTCTCCCGGTACGGCTACAGCCCCGCCGACGACAGCCCCTTCGCCAACGCGATCTTCGACCCGGCGGCCGTCGACCACTTCTTCGAGGCGCCCGACGACGTCAAGCGCATGCTGCTGGACTACCACGGCAACACGAACTACTCCGTCGTCGACCTCGACCTGCTGCAGGAGCTCTACCGGCGCATCTACCAGGAGAAGGTCGCCGGCAGGCAGCGGCTGCGGATCCTGAACATGTGCCGGGCCGCCGGGCTGGAGACGCATCGCTCAGGGGTGTCGGTCGGCGTGCGCTCCCTGGTCAGCGGCGAGGCCGAGACGCTGCGCGCCGACGCCGTCGTGTACGCCACCGGCTACCGGCCGACCGACCCGCTGGATCTGCTCGGCGCGGCGGGCGAGTACTGCCTGCGCGACGAGGACGGCGGGCTCAAGGTCGGCCGCGACCACCGCGTGGAGACCGCGCCCGAGCTGCGCTGCGGCATCTACCTGCAGGGCGCCACCGAGCACACGCACGGCATCACCTCCACGCTGCTCTCGACCACGGCCGTGCGGTCGGGGGAGATCCTGCGGTCGCTGCGCGCCCACGCCCGGTCCGAGGTGGAGGAGCCGGCCCGGTGACCGACTCGCTGCTGGAACTCATCGAGAGCCGGATCGCGGCCGCTCCCGGCACGGAGGCGGTGCGCCACGGGCCCTCCTCGCTCACCTACGCCGAGCTGGACCGGGCGGCGAGCGCGCTGGCCGCCCGGCTGGCGGCGCGCGGAGCGGGGCCGGAGCGAATCGTCGCGGTGTCGCTGCCGCGCTCGCTCGAACTCGTGGTCGCGCTGGTGGCCGTGCTCAAGACGGGCGCCGCGTATCTGCCGGTCGATCCGGAGTATCCGGCCCCGCGGGTGGAGTTCATGCTCGCCGACGCCGGTCCCGTCGTCACGCTGCAGCCCTCCGACGTGGACCTTTCCGCCGGTACGGCGACGCCCGGCGTGCGGACGGACCCGCGCAACCCCGCTTACGTGATCTACACCTCCGGCTCGACCGGGCGGCCCAAGGGCGCGGTCATCTCGCACGAGGCGATCGTCAACCGGCTCCTCTGGATGCAGGACGAGTACGTGCTGAAGCCGGACGACCGCGTCCTGCAGAAGACGCCGTCCAGCTTCGACGTGTCGGTGTGGGAGTTCTTCTGGCCGCTGATCGCCGGGGCCACGCTGGTCCTGGCCGATCCGGGCGGGCATCGCGATCCGGCGTACCTGGCGGCGCTCATCCGGCGCGAGCTGATCACCACCGTGCATTTCGTGCCGTCCATGCTGCGGGCGTTCCTGGCCGAGCCGGGGGCGCGGGAGTGCGTCTCGCTGCGGCGGGTGATCTGCAGCGGAGAGGAGTTGCCCGCCGACCTGGCGGCCGAGTTCCACCGGGTGCTCGGCGACCGGCTGCACAACCTTTACGGGCCGACCGAGGCGGCGGTGGACGTCACCTCGTGGGCCTGCCGTCCGGGTGCGGCGGGGCCGGTGCCGATCGGGCGGCCGGTGTGGAACACCGCGGTCCGCGTCCTTGATCCGGATCTGCGTCCGGCTTCGGAAGGGGAGCTCTACATCGCCGGTGTGCAGTTGGCCCGTGGCTACCTGGGGCGTCCGGGGCTGACGGCCGAGCGGTTCGTGCCCGATCCGTTCGGGCCCGGCCGGATGTATCGGACCGGTGACCTCGCGCGGGTGCGGGACGACGGGGCGATCGAGTACCTGGGGCGGACCGACGACCAGGTGAAGATCCGGGGGTTCCGGGTGGAGCCCGGCGAGATCGCCGCGGTGCTTTCCGAGTGCCCGGGTGTCCGGCACGCCGTGGTGGTCGCCCGCACGGCTCCTGGTGTTCAGCTGGTCGCCTATGTGGTCCCGGAGGGCGATTTTTCGGGAAATGTCGAGCTTTGGCGGGAGTTTTTGGCGGCGCGGTTGCCCGCTCACCTGGTGCCGTCGGCGTTCGTCGTCATGGCCGAGCTGCCCGTGACCGTGAACGGCAAGCTCGACCGCGCCGCCCTGCCCGAGCCCGAACGCGAGACCGGCGGCGAAGCCCCCGCCACCGCGGCCGAGCACACGCTGGCCAGGCTGTTCGCCGAGGTGCTCGGCCTGCCCGAGGTGGGCGCAGGTGACGACTTCTTCCGGCTGGGCGGGGACAGCATCCTGGCGCTGAGCCTGGTCGGCCGGGCCCGTGCGGAGAACCTGGCGCTGACGGCCGGGCAGGTGCTGGAGCTCGGCACCGTACGCGCGCTGGCCGCCGCGGCCCGTGCGGGCGTCGTCGAGGAACCTCCCGAGCAGGCACTCGGCACCGTCCCGGCCACGCCGATCATGCGCTGGCTCCTCGAGCGCGGCGGGCCCATCGACGGGTTCAGCCAGTCGGTGGCGCTGCGCCTGCCCGCCGACGTGGACGCCGACCGTCTCACCGGCGCTCTGCAGAGCGTCCTCGACCACCACGACCTGCTGCGCGCCCGCCTGGTGGACGATCACCTGGAGGTGCCGCCCCCCGGAACCGTCCAGGCGACCACGATCCTGCGCCGCACGACCGTTAAAGCGGACGACGTGGCCGGGAAAGCGAACGACACCGCCAGGGCAGCGGGCGACCTGGCTGGGGAAGGGGAGGCGGCCAGGAGGCGGCTGGCGCCTCGGGAGGGCGTGATGCTCCAGGCCGTGTGGTCGCCGGAGGCGCGTGTTCTGCGCCTGGTCGCCCACCACCTGGTGATCGACGGCGTCTCCTGGCGCATCCTGGCCGAAGACCTCGCCCGTGCCTACAACGGCGCGACTCTGCCCAGGTCGGGCTCCTTCCGGCGCTGGGCCACCGCCCTGCCCGAGCACGGCCGCGCGGAAGAGCTGCCCCACTGGATCACGACACTGACCGGCGACACTCCCGGCCCGGCACCGGAAGGACCCGGCGCACCGGAAGGACCCGGCGCGCTGGAGGGCTCCGGCGCACTGGAGGGCTCCGGCAAGCGGGGGAGCGCGGGGCGGTTGACGCTCACGCTGGAGGCCGATCTGGGGCGGACGGGTACCGCCGAGCTCCTGCTCACCGGCCTAGCGGCGGCGCTGGCGCGGGACGGCGGGGCCGTACTGCTGGATCTGGAGGGGCATGGGCGTGAGGACGAGCACGCCGACCTCTCGCGCACCGTCGGCTGGTTCACCAGCATGTTCCCGGTCCGGCTCGACCCGGGCCGCCCCGGCTGGGACGACCTGGTCGCGGGCGGGCCCACGGCGGGCCGGACGCTGGCGCGGGTCACCGAGCAGCTGAGCGAGGTGCCGCGGAAGGGCATCGGGTACGGCATCCTGCGCCACCTGGACAGATCCCCCGAGCTGGACGGCCTGCCGTACCCCGCGATCTGCGTCAACTACCTGGGCCGCTTCACCGACTCCACCGCCGACTGGGCCATGATCACCGAACCCGGCGCCCTGGCCGACGCCGCCGACGCGGACCTGCGGCCGTCCCACGAGCTGACGATCGACGCCGCCGTGGTGGAGACGCCCGCGGGCCCGCGCCTGGACGCCACGTTCACCTGGGCGTCCATGGACGAGCGGGCGGTGCGGGAGCTGGCGGCCGGCTGGTTCGCCGCGCTCGGCGGGCTGGCCCGTCCGGAACCCCTGGTCGCCCTCGGCCAGGACGAGCTTCACGACTTCGAGGAGATGCTCCGTTGAGCCGTGTCCAGGATGTCTGGCCACTGACCCCTCTGCAGGAAGGCCTGCTCTTCCACGCCCTCGGCGACGAGGCCGACCCGTACGTCGTGCACACCGCGCTCGACCTGCGCGGCCCGCTCGACGCCGGCGCGCTGCGGGAGGCGGCCGAGGAGCTGGTGCGCAGGCACGACAACCTGCGCGCCGCCTTCACCCACCGCAGGAACGGCGAGCCCGTCCAGGTGATCGCCACCACCGCCGCGGTGCCCTGGCGCGAGGAGGACCTGACCGGCCGGCCGGAGTCGGAGGCGGAGCTGGTCAGCGCCCGCGAGCGGAACACCCGCTTCGACCTGACCGCGCCGCCGCTGCTGCGTTTCGTCCTGCTGCGGCTGGCGCCCGAGCAGCACCGGCTGCTGGTCACCAACCACCACCTGCTGCTCGACGGCTGGTCCCTGACCCTGCTGCTGCGCGAGCTCATCGACCTGTACGGCGGCGCCGAGCCACCGGCGGCGGTGCCGTACCGCGACTATCTGACCTGGCTGGCCGCGCAGGACCGGCAGGCGGCGATCGCGGCCTGGCGCGAGCATCTGGACGGCCTGCCCGGCCCCACCCACCTCGCCGGAGGCACAACAGGCGGGGCCGTGCGCGAGGTCGTCTCCGAGCTGCCGGCGGACCTGACCGCGCGGCTCGGCACGCTGGCCCGCGAACGGGCGAGCACGCTGAGCATGGTCGCGCAGACCGCCTGGGCGCTCGTGCTGGGCACGCTGACCGGCCGTGACGACGTGGTGTTCGGCACCACGGTCTCCGGCCGCCCCGCTGAGCTGCCCGGCGTGGACCGAATGGCCGGACTGTTCATCAACACGGTGCCGGTCCGGGTACGGCTGCGGCCGGACGCCCCGGTCGGCGAGCAACTGTCCGGGCTCAGGGCCGGGCAGGCGGCGCTGAACGGGCTGTTCCACGTGAGCCTCGCCGAGATCCAGGCGGGCGGGCTGTTCGACACGTTGCTGCTGTTCGAGAACCATCCGGTCGGCGGGCTGAGCGGCGCCAGGGGACTCGTGGTCGCGGGCGCCTCCGAGCGCGACGCCACCCACTACCCGCTGACGGTCTGCGTGCGGCCCGGCGAACGGCTGCGCGTGGAGCTGTCCTACCGCGAAGGAGCCTTCGAGCCCGCCGCGATCGAACGGATCATGGGCTACCTCGTCCAGGTCCTGACCCGGATGGCCGACAACCCCGAGCGGCCCGTGGGCGAACTGGACATCCTTCCCGACGCCGAACGCGCCACGATCCTCACCACCTGGGCTGGCACCCGCCCGGCCGCGCCGCCGACGACGCTCGCCGAGGTGTTCCGCGCCCAGGTCCGCGCGACTCCCGACGCGACCGCGGTCGTCGGCCCGGACGGCGCCGCCCTCACCTTCGCCGAACTGGACGCCGCCGCCAACCGGCTGGCCGGGACGCTGGCCGCCCGCGGCATCGGCGCCGAGGACGTGGTCGCGCTCCAACTGCCGCGCGGCATCGGGATGGTCGCGGCCGTGCTGGGCGTCTGGCAGGCGGGCGCCGCGTACCTGCCGCTCGACCCGCGCTATCCCGCCGACCGCCTGGCCCACATGCTGTCCGACGCCCGCCCCGCCCTCGTCCTCACCGACCCGCCAGACCTCACCGCTGGCCCGCCGGACCTCACCGCCGGCCCCGGCCAAAAGCCGGTGGAGCCGGTGACGCCCGTCCGGCCGTGCCTGCCCGCGCATCCGGCCTACGTCATCTACACCTCCGGCTCCACCGGGAAGCCCAAGGGCGTGAGCGTGCCGAACGCCGCCGTCGCCAACCTGCTGGAGTCGCACCGAGGCGACGCCATCGCCCGCGCCGAGGCGGCGGTGGGCGGGCGGCGGCTGCGCGTGGGGCACGCGGCGTCGTTCTCGTTCGACGCCTCCCTCGACCCGCTGCTGTGGATGCTGGCCGGTCACGAACTGCACGTCCTGGACGAGGAGACCTGCCAGGACCCCGAGCTGCTGGCCGCCTACACCGCCCGCGCCCGCCTCGACTACCTCGACGTCACCCCCTCCTACCTGCCGCCGCTGCTGGCCGCCGGGGTGTTCGGCGAGGGACGCCACCGGCCCGCCGTGGTGGCCGTCGGCGGCGAGGCCGTCGCCGAGCCGCTCTGGCGCCGCCTGCGCGCGATCCCCGGCCTCGTCGCCCGGGACCTCTACGGCCCGACCGAGTGCGCGGTCGACGCCTACCAGCGCCGCGAGGACGGCACCGCCGCGCCTATTGCAGGTCACCGTGTGTACGTGCTCGACGCCAGGCTGCGGCCGGTGCCCGCCGGGGTGACGGGCGAGCTGTACGTGGCGGGCGCCGGGCTGGCCCGCGGCTACCTCGGCCGGTCCGGGCTCACCGCGGAGCGCTTCGTGCCCTGCCCGTTCGGGCCGCGAGGCGAGCGCATGTACCGCACGGGCGACCTGGCCCGGTGGCGGGAGGACGGGGTGCTGGAGTTCGCCGGACGGGCCGACGACCAGGTGAAGATCCGCGGGTTCCGGGTGGAGCCCGGCGAGGTGGAGTCCGTGCTGGCCGGGCACCCCAGGCTGGCCCACGCCGTGGTGACGGTCCGAGAGGACCGGCCGGGCGAGCGCCGCCTCGTGGCCTACGGGGTGCCCGCCGGCGACGGCGTGGGCGAGCGGGAGCTGCGCGGTTATCTGGAGGCGCGGCTGCCCGCGTACATGGTGCCCGCCGCCTTCGTGGTCCTGGACGGGCTGCCGCTGCTGCCCAACGGCAAGGTGGACCGGCAGGCGCTCCCGGCGCCCGGCGGGTCCGGGACGGCGGCGGGGCGCGAGCCGAGGGACGCCGTCGAGCGGCGGCTGTGCGAGCTGTTCGCCGACGTGCTCGGCCTCGACCGGGTCGGGGTCGACGAGGACTTCTTCGCGCTGGGCGGGCACTCGCTGCTGGCCGCCCGCCTGGTCAGCAGGGTGCGGGCCGAGCTGGGCGCCACGGTGCGGGTGCGCGCGGTGTTCGACGCGCCGACCGTGGCCGGGCTCGCGGGCCGGCTGGGGCCGTCGGGCGAGCGTCCCGCGCTGGTCGCGCAGGATCGTCCCGAACGGCTGCCGCTGTCCCACGCCCAGCGCCGCCTGTGGTTCCAGCAGCAGTTGGAAGGCCCGTCGGCCACCTACGCCATGCCGACCACCCTGGTGCTGGACGACCTGATCGAGCCCGGTCCCATGCGCTTGGCGCTCGGAGACGTGGTGGCCAGGCACGAGGCGCTGCGCACGGTGATCGGGCAGGCGGACGGCGAGCCGTACCAGGTGATCCTGGACTGCGCCGAGGCGCGGCGGCGGCTGGTCGTGCGGGACGGCGCGGGCGATCCCGCTGCGGCCTTCGACCTGGCGGCCGACCTGCCGATCCGGGCCTGGGCGGACGGGCGGCGGCTGCTGCTGGTGCTGCACCACATCGCCGGGGACGAGTGGTCGATGCGCCCGCTGCTGGACGACCTGACGCTCGCCTACGCGGCGCGGCTGGCCGGAGACGAGCCGGAGTTCACGCCGCTGCCGGTGCAGTACGCCGACTACGCGCTGTGGCAGCGGCGCTGGCTGGGCGCGGCCGGCGATCCGGCCAGCCCGCTCGCGCGGCAGCTCGCCTACTGGCGGCACGCGCTCGACGGCGCCCCGGCGGCGCTCGACCTGCCGGTGGACCGGCCCTGGCCGGAGGAGATGTCGTGGCGGGGCGGGAGCGTGGACCTCCGCCTGGACGCGGACGGGCTGGACGAGCTGGCGCGGCGGGCCGGGGTGACGCCGTTCATGGTGGTGCACGCGGCGGTGGCGGCGCTGCTGACCCGGCTGGGGTCGGGGACGGACATCCCGCTGGGCACGCCGGTCGCGGGCCGCTCGGACGAGGCCCTGGCCGATTTGGTGGGATTTTTCGTGAACACGGTGGTGTTGCGGGCTGACACCAGCGGCGACCCGACCTTCCTGGAACTCCTGGAGCGGGTGCGGGAGGGCGATCTGGCCGCCTTCGACCATGCCGACGTGCCGTTCGACCTGCTCGTCGAGGCCGTCAGACCCGAGCGCGCGCCGGGACGGCACCCGCTCTTCCAGGTCATGATCGCCTATCAGCACGCCGCCGAGACCACCGCCCGTGACGTCGGGCTGGACGTCGCCAAGTTCGACCTCACCTTCGCCTTCACCGAGACCGGCGACGGGCTGGCCGGGCAGGTCGAGTACCGCGCCGACGTGTTCGACGCCGCCACGGCGCACGGGCTGGCCGAGCGGCTGGCGAACGTGCTGGAGCAGGTCGTGGCCGCGCCCGACCGGCCGATCGGCGAGCTCGCGGTCACCGCCATGGACTCCGCCGCGGTGCCCGCGGCCGTCCCCGGCGGCGGCGAGCTGCCGGACACCCCGGAGACGCGGACGCTCTCCCGGCTGTTCGCCGAGGTGCTCGACGTGCCGCACGTCGGCGCGCACGACGACTTCTTCCAGCTCGGCGGCCACTCGCTGCTCGCGGTCAAGCTGGTGAGCCGGATCAGGGCCGCGCTCGGCGCCGAGGTCGCGCTGCGGGAGGTCTTCCGGCATCCGACCGTCGCCGGGCTGGCCGGGCGGCTCGTCCCGGCCCGCGACCCGGGGCCGGTGCCCGCGGTCAGGCCGGAGCGAATACCGCTGTCGCACGCGCAGCGCCGGTTGTGGTTCCTGCACCGGCTGGAAGGGCCCTCCGACACCTACAACATCCCGATCTCGCTGCGCCTGCGCGGGCCGCTCCGGGCCGAAGCGCTCCGGGAGGCGCTGGGCGACGTGGTGGCCAGGCACGAGGCGCTGCGCACGCTGGTCGGCGAGGAGGACGGCCTGCCGTACCAGGTGATCGTCGACGCGGCGCGGGCGCGGCCCGAGGTGCTCGACGGGGCCGGCGATCCCGGCCATGCCTTCGACCTGGCCGGCGAGCTGCCGATCCGGGCCTGGCTGCGCGCGGACGGGCCCGACGAGCACGTGCTGCTGCTGGTGCTGCACCACATCGCCGCCGACGAGTGGTCGATGGGGCCGCTGCTGGACGATCTGTCGCTGGCCTACGCGGCGCGGCTGGCCGGTGACGAGCCGGAGTTCGCGCCGTTGCCGGTGCAGTACGCCGACTACGCGCTCTGGCAGGCGGAGCGCCCCGTCGACCTGGACTTCTGGACACAGACCCTGGCCGGGCTGCCCGACCGCGTCGAACTGCCCACCGACCGGCCGCGTGCCCACGACCACCGGGGCGGCACGGTGGAGTTCGAGGTGCCCGCCGGGGTACGCGACGGGCTGGCCGCCCTGGCGCGCCGGGCCGGCGCCACCGCCTTCATGGTCACGCACGCCGCGGTGGCGGCGCTGCTGGCCAGGCTCGGCGCCGGGACGGACATCCCGCTGGGCACACCGGTCGCGGGCCGCTCGGACGAAGCCCTGACGGACTTGGTCGGATTTTTCGTGAACACGGTAGTTTTGCGGGCCGACCTCGGCGGCGACCCCACGTTCCTCGACCTCCTGCAGCGCGTACGGCAGGCCGACCTGGCCGCCTTCGACCACGCCGACACCCCTTTCGACCAGGTCGTCGAGGCCGTCAACGCCTCC
This sequence comes from Nonomuraea endophytica, assembly GCF_014203235.1. Classification (GTDB taxonomy): domain Bacteria; phylum Actinomycetota; class Actinomycetes; order Streptosporangiales; family Streptosporangiaceae; genus Nonomuraea; species Nonomuraea endophytica. The sequence continues at coordinate 593,866 of NZ_JACHIN010000003.1, forward strand.
GGCAGAGACCTGTTCGAGGTCATGGTGGCCCACCAGGGCGGCGAGAGCGCGCGGCTGCGCCTGCCCGGGATCACGGTCACCGAGGAGCCGGTCGGGCACGCGAGCGCCAAGTTCGCGCTCACCTTCGCCCTCACCGAGACGGCCGGCGGGCTGGCCGGGCTGATCGAGTACCGCACCGGGCTGTTCCGCGAGGACACCGTGCGCCGCCTGGCCGGATACCTCACCAGGCTGCTCGCCCAGGTCGCCGCCGACCCCGCCACCCGGCTCGGCGACCTGGAGCTCATGTCCGACGACGACCTGCGCGAGGTGCTGGCCGTGGGGGACGGCGAGGCCGCCGACGGCCCGCCCGCCACCGTGCCCGAACTGTTCCGCGCCCAGGCCGCCGCCACCCCGGACGCCGTCGCCGTCGTCTGCGCGGACGAGTCGCTCACCTACGCCGAGCTCGACGCGCTCACCGACCGGCTCGCGGGCGCGCTGGCCGCCCGGGGCGCGGGCCCAGAACGGGTGGTCGCGCTCGCGCTGCCCCGCGGGATCGGCCAGGTCGCCGGGGTGCTGGCCATCGCCAAGGCGGGAGCCGCGTACCTGCCGATCGACACCGCCTATCCGGCCGACCGGATCGCCATGATGCTCCAGGACGCCGCGCCCGTGCTGGTGCTGGCCACCCCGGACAGCCTGCCGGAAGGGCCGGTGCCCGTCGTCCATCCCGGCGACGACGGGTCCGGCACACCCGTGCCGCCGCTGCCGCTCAACCCCGCGTACGTGATCTACACCTCGGGCTCCACCGGGCGGCCCAAGGGCGTCGTCCTGGAGCACGCGGGTGTGCGGCATCTCGTCGCCACCGCCGTCGAACGCTTCGGCGTCGGGCCCGGCAGCCGGGTGCTGCAGTTCGCCTCGATCAGCTTCGACGTGGCGTTCTGGGAGATGACCATGTCGTTGTGCACCGGCGCGACGCTGGTCGTCGTGCCCGCCGAGCGGCGCGTGGCCGGGCCCGAGCTGACCGGCTACATCACCGAGCATGGCGTCACCCACCTGGCGCTGCCGCCCGCGCTGCTGTCGGCGCTCCCCGAGGACCTCCTGCTGCCCGAAGGCTCGACGCTGCTGGTCGGCACCGAGACCGTGACCCCCGAACTCGTCCGCCGCTGGACGGACCGGCACCGCCTCTTCGACGCCTACGGCCCCACCGAGGCCATGGTCAACTCCACCCTCTGGGAGGCCGCAGGCGACCTGGAGAACCTGACCAGCGTGCCCATCGGCCGCCCCGACGTGGGCAAACGCGTCTACATCCTGGACGACCGGCTGCGCCCGGTGCCTCCAGGCGTCACCGGCGAGCTGTACGTGGGCGGCGCCGGGCTCGCCCGCGGCTACCTCGACCGGCCGGGGCTGACCTCCGAGCGGTTCGTCCCCGACCCGTTCGGCAAGCCGGGCGAGCGCATGTACCGCACCGGCGACCTGGCCCGCTGGCGGCACGACGGGGCCGTGGAGTTCGGCGGACGGGCCGACGGCCAGATCAAGATCCGCGGGTTCCGGATCGAGCCGGGCGAGGTGGAGTCGGCGCTGCTGTCCTGCCCCGGCGTTCGCGAGGCCGTCGTCGCCGCGCACGACTACGCCCCCGGCGACACCCGCCTGGTCGCCTACGTCACCGGCGCCCAGGACGACCCGGCGCAGCTGCGTTCCCACGTGGCCGCGCGGCTGCCCGCCCACATGGTTCCCGCCGCCTACGTCACGCTGCCCGCGCTCCCGCTCATGGTCAACGGAAAGGTGGACCGCAAGGCCCTGCCGGCCCCGTCCGGCGGCGCCGCCGTGGCCGCGCGCGCTCCGCGCACGGCCGCCGAGCGGGCGCTGTGCGAGATCTTCGCCGACCTGCTCGGGCTGGAGCGCGTGGGCATCGACGACGACTTCTTCCACCTGGGCGGCCACTCCCTGCTCGCGGTACGGCTGGCCGCCAGGATCCGCGCCCGCTTCGGCACGGAGCTGCCGCTGGGCACGCTGTTCGGCGCGTCCACGCCCGCCGCGCTGGCCGCCACGCTCCAGCACCCCGGCACCGCTGACGCCCGCCCCGCGCTCGTCCCCGCCGCCCGGCCTTCGCCGGTGCCGCTGTCGTCGGCGCAGCGTCGGCTGTGGTTCCTGCAGCGGATGGAATTGGCCTCCTCGGCCTACAACATTCCGATCCGGGTACGACTCGCCGACGCCCCGGCCGCGCTGGAGGCGCTGCGGGATCTGGTGGCCAGGCACGAGGTGCTGCGGACGGTGATCGGGGAGCGGGACGGCGAGCCGTACCAGGTGGTGCTGGGGGTGGAGGAGGCGCTACGGCGGTTCGCCGGGCGGGATGGGGACCCCGGCGCGCCCTTCGACCTGGCCGCCGAGCTGCCGATCCGGGCCTTCTTCCCCGCCGACGGCGAGGTGCTGCTGGTGCTGCACCACATCGCCGCCGACGAGTGGTCGATGGGGCCGCTGCTGCGCGACCTCTCGTTCGCCTATGAGGCGCGGCTGGCCGGGCGGGCGCCGGAGTTCGCGCCGCTGCCGGTGCAGTACGCGGACTACGCGCTCTGGGAACGGCAGGCGCTCGGGGAGGCCGATGACCCGGACGGGGTGCTGGGCCGAGGTCTGGCCTTCTGGCGGAAGGCGCTGGACGGGATGCCCGAGGAGATCGTGTTGCCGCGCTCGGCCGGCGACGGTGGATCTGTCGGCTTCCGGCTCGACGCGGACGGGCTGCGGGGGCTGGCGCGGCGGGCCGGGGTGACCACGTTCATGGTGGTGCACGCGGCGGTGGCTGCCCTGCTGGCGCGGCTCGGGTCCGGGACGGACATCCCGCTGGGCACGCCGGTGGCGGGCCGGTCTGACGAGGCCCTGGCGGATTTGGTCGGATTTTTCGTGAACACGGTGGTTCTGCGGGCCGACCTCGACGGCGATCCCTCGTTCCTGGAGCTGCTGGAGCGGGTGCGGGCGAGCGATCTGGCCGCCTTCGACCATGCCGAGGTGCCGTTCGACCGGGTCGTCGAGGCCGTCAACCCGGAACGCGCGCCGGGACGACACCCCCTCTTCCAGATCATGATCGCCTACCAGCACGCCCTGGAGACCGCGCTCGCCGTGGAGGAGCCGGACACCGGGCAGGAGGCCAAGTTCGACCTCGCCTTCGCCTTCACCGAGACCGCCGAGGGGCTCGACGTGCTGGTCGAGTACGGGGAAGGACTGCCCGGCGACGCCCTGGCCGCGGCGCTGGCCGCGCTGCTGGGACAGGTCGCCGCCGAACCCGCCCTGCGGCTGACCGAACTGGACGTTCCGCTGGGCGAGCCGGACCTTGAGGCGCATGGCTCCGCCTCCCGAGCGCGCTCCGTGGCCGTCCGCCGTGCGGCCACGGAGCTGCGCCGGGAGCCGCGGGGACCGGTCGAGACCCGGATGGCGGAGATCTTCGCCGACGTGCTCGCCGTGCCCGAGGTGGGCGCGCTGGACGACTTCTTCCACCTGGGCGGCCACTCCCTGCTGGCCGTACGCCTGGCCGGGCGCGTCGCCGCCGAGTTCGGCACCGCCACCACGGTCAGGACGGTCTTCGAGGCTCCCACGGTCGCCGCCCTGGCCCGGCACGCGTCCGGCGCCGGTCAGGACGACGGCAGGCCGCCCGCGGTCCCGGCGGAACGGCCGCCCGTGGTGCGGGCGGAACGGCCGGACGTCGTGCCGCTGTCGGCGGCGCAGCGGCGGCTGTGGTTCCTGCAGGCCTTGGAGGGCGCCACGGCCACCTACAACGTGCCGTTCGCGGTCCGGGTACGCGGGCCGCTGGACCACGACGTCCTGCGGGCGGCGCTCGGGGACGTGGTGGCCAGGCACGAGGCGCTCAGGACGCTCATCGGGGAGCGGGACGGCGAGCCGTACCAGCTGGTCCTGGACCCCGGCGAGGCACGGCGGCGGCTGGTCGTGCGCGACGGGGAAGGCGAGCCCGAGCTGCCCTTCGACCTGGCGGCCGAGCTGCCGATCCGGGCCTGGGCGCGGACGGTGGGCGGCGACGCGCACGAACTGTTGCTGGTGCTGCACCACATCGCCAGCGACGAATGGTCCGTCGGCCCGCTGTGGGCGGATCTGTCCGCCGCCTACGCCGCGCGGCTGCGCGGACGGGCGCCGGACACCGAGCCGCTCGTGGCGCAGTACGCCGACTACACGCTGTGGCAGCGCGACCTGCTCGGCGACGAGGACGCCCCCACCTCGCTCGCCGCGCGTCAGCTCGCCTACTGGCGGGCCGCGCTCGACGGCGTCCCGGACTGCCTGCCGCTGCCCCACGACCTGCCGCGTCCGCCCGTCGCCTCGCCGGAGGGGGACTCGGTCACCTTCGGCGTCGACGCGGACGGGCTGCTCGGGCTGGCGCGGGGGAGCGGGGTGACGCCGTTCATGGTGGTGCACGCCGCGGTGGCCGCGCTGCTGACCCGGCTGGGGTCGGGGACGGACATCCCACTGGGTACGCCGGTGGCCGGCCGCCCGGACGAGGCGTTGGCCGATTTGGTGGGATTTTTCGTGAACACAGTGGTGTTGCGGGCCGACACCAGCGGCGACCCGACCTTCCTGGAACTCCTGGAACGGGTCCGCGAGACCGACCTCGCCGCGCTGGACCACGCCGACCTCCCGTTCGACCGCGTCGTCCGGGAAACCGCACCGGCCAGGACGCTCGCCTGGCACCCGCTCTTCCAGGTCATGATCGCCCACCACGCGGCGCGGCCGCCGCTCGAACCGCTGCCCGGCCTGGACGTCGAGCCCATTGGCGCGGGAACGGGCACGGCCAAGTTCGACCTGGCCGTCGCGGTAGGGGAGGGCGGCTCGGGGGTGATCGAGTATCGGACCGACCTGTTCACCCGTCAGCGCGCCGAAGCGCTGGCGGAGGCCCTGTCCGCCCTGCTGACGACCGCCGCGGCCGACCCGGCCACCCGCCTGTCGGCCCTGTTGCCCCACCCGCCCACCTTCGCCCGCCCGGACGGTGGTTTCGCCCGTCAGGACGCGCTCGCGTCCGTTGAGCACGATCCGGCCGTGGCGGAACGGCTGGCCGGGCTGTTCGGCGAGGCGCTGGGCGGAGCCGTCCCTGACCACGCGGCGAACTTCTTCGAGCTCGGCGGCCACTCGCTGCTGGCCGCCAAGCTCGTCAACCGGATCCGCGCCGAACTGGCCACCCGGGTCACGATCCGGGACCTGTTCGAGGCCCCCACCCCGGCCGGTCTGGCCGCGCGGCTCGCCGACCACGGACCCCGGGAGGGCGGGGCGCTCGACGGGATACTGCCGATCCGGACCGGCGGGGACGGGCCGGCGCTGTTCTGCGTGCATCCGCTGTTCGGGCTGGCCTGGTGCTTCATGGGGCTGGCCGGGCTCATGGACGGCCCCGTCTATGGGGTGCAGGCACGGGGTCCGGCGGGGCCGTACCCGCTGCCGGGGACGCTTGAGGCCATGGCGGCCGACTACGTCGAGCGGATCCGCGAGGTCCAGCCCAGCGGCCCCTACCACCTGATGGGCTGGTCGTTCGGCGGTGTGGTCGCCCACGCGATGGCCGCTGAGCTGGTACGGCGCGGCGAGCAGGTCGACCTCCTCGCCATGCTCGACTCCTACCCGCTGGGCCCTGGCGAAGAGCCGGAGACCGGCGACAATGAGCAGGACGCGCTGCGCTTCCTGCTGCGCCTGGCCGGACAGCCCGAACCCGACCGGCGCGTCGACCGGCGCGAGGTCGTCGGCACGCTCAGGAGGCGGGGCGGGCTGCTGGCGGAGCTGGACGAGACCACGGTCGGCGCCATGATCGACGTCGCGGTGAACGCCGAGGACCTCATCAGGCCCGGCGTACACCCGGTGTTCGACGGGGACCTGCTGTTCGTCACCGCGACCGCCGACAAGGCCGGCACCACGCTGGACGCCGCCCGCTGGCGCCCCTTCGTCACCGGCGCGATCGACGAGCACGAGATCGACTGCGAGCACTACGAACTGGCCGACCCGGAGCCCCTGGCCCGGATCGCCGCGATCATGAAGGAGAGACTGCGATGACCAACCCGTTCGAGGACGCCGACGGCGTGTACGTGGTCCTCGTCAACGACGAGAACCAGCACGCCCTGTGGCCGCAGCGGCTGCCCGCCCCCGCCGGGTGGACCCAGAAGTACGGCCCGGCTGGCCGCGACGCCTGCCTGGAGTACGTCGAGGAGACCTGGAAGGACATGCGCCCGGCCAGCCTCATCCGCGCCATGGATTGACGTACCCGTCTGCCATCCTGTCCCGGTCATGGAACGGAGAAGGGATGGCTGATGAGTGCTGACTGGTCGGACATGGGGTGGGACGCCTGGGGCGATCTGGGCACGGTTCGCGCCAGGTTAGCGGCGGGCGCGTCCCCGGACGCCGACATTTTCTACGGCCAGACGGCGCTGCAGCTCGCGGCCGAGAGGGGATCGCCGGAGGTGGTCGCCGCACTGGCCGCCCGCTCCGCCGACGTGGACGCCGTGGCGGAAGGCCGGACCGCGTTGTGGTCCGCGGTCTACGCCAACCGGGCGGACAACGCCCGCGTCCTCGCCGAGGCCGGGGCGAACCCGTGGCTGCCGATGATGAACGGCTGGCCGCCCGGCCGACTCGCGCTGGCCGGTCCCACCCCCGGCCTGTTCCCCAGGCCGGACGGCCAGCCGGGCCTCACCGACGAGGAGAGCGCCTTCGTCACCAGGGCGCGCGGCCTGATCGCCGCCCTGGCCGACATCACCGACGACGGCCACAGCGTCACGTGCGTGGCCGGTATCGACGCGGCGGAAGCCGTCCGCAGGCTGGAGGCCACGCCCGCCACCGACGAGGAGATCGAGGACATCTACGAGGATCCCTTCGACGACATGGACGAAATCCTGAAGGTCCTCGGCGTGACCGACGTGCCCGGCGGCTGCGTCGTGGCCCAGCCGTGGGGGTACGGGGCCGACATGCCAGGCGTCCAGAAGGCGCTGTCGGCCGGCACCCGCTGCTACGGCCTCTACGCCAACCCCAAGAGCGGCAACCAGGGCAGCGCCGCCGTTGACGGCGACATCGTCGAGTGGGACACGCACCCGGGCGGGGGAGACACCGACGAGTCGGAGCCGACAGAGGAGATCCTGCAGGCGTATCTGCTCCAGGGGCACGCGGAAGCCGAACTCTGCTTCCGCGCGGGCCTGTTGCCGGCCGATTCGCGCTCGATCACCGGCACACCCGATCTGTGGGTGAAGCTGCCGGACGGCGATCACTGGTCCTGACGTCGTCAGTCGTCGGCCGTCAGTCGGTGGCGGGCAGTGGGCGGGCGCGGCGTAGGGAGGGGATGGCCAGCGCCAGCACGCCCACGCCCGCCACGCAGGCCAGCCCGCCGATCACCGCCGCGCCGCCCGGTGGCGCGAGGCGGGCCAGGCCGCCGGCGACCACGTTGCCCAGGGCCGGGCCGACGGTCGCCTCGGTCAGCCACAGGCTCGACACCCGCCCGAGCAGCCGGTCGGGCGTGCGTGACTGGATGAGCGCCCCGGCCAGCACCTCGGAGATCACCTGCCCGACTCCGGACAGCGCCAGGAACGCCAATGCCAGCGGCAGGCTCACCGGCAGCCACGCGCTGGCGCCGAACCCGGCCACCGCCAGCCCCCACAGCGCCACCGCGCCGATCAGCACCCGGCCGGGACGGCGTACCCGGCCGATCCAGCCGCTGGCCAGCGCCGCGAGCAGCGCCCCGGCCGCGGGAGCGCTGTAGAGCAGCCCGGCCGTGGCCGCGTCGCCGCCGTAGTGCGCCGCCACGAACGCGGGAAACAGCGCGTACGGCGTGGCCATCAGCGTCCCGCTGAGGTCGAGCAGGATCACCCCGCCGATCACCGGATCGCGCCGGGCGAAACGCACGCCTTCGGCGATCGAGCGCAGCGGATGGGCCTGAGTCTCGCTCCCGTCGGGCCGCAGCGGGCGCAGCATCCACAGCAGCACGGTCGTCACGACGGTGGTGGCGCAGGTGAGCGTGTAACAAGCGGCGAACCCCGGCCCGGCCACCAGCAGCCCGCCCAGCGACGGCCCGGCGATGGTACCGACCTGCGTGGTGATGGAGGTGAGCGCCTCGGCGGCGGCGAGCTTGTCCCGGCCGACCAGCGCGGGCACGGCCGCCATGAGGGCGGTCTCGCTGAGCCCGTCGGCCAGCCCGATCAGCCCGGCGCTCAGATAGATCACCCAGAGCCGCGGCTCGGGCAGGAAGGCGTTGACCGCGAGCACCGCGAACCCCGCCGCCGCCCCCGCCCGCGACCCCACGATGAGCAGCCGCCGGTCCATCCGGTCGGCGAGCACGCCTCCGGCGAGCGTGCCGGCGAGCAACGGCCCGCCCAGCGACAGGCTGATCAGGCTGACGTGGAGTGACGAACCGGTCATCGCGTACACCTGCATGGCCAGCGCCACACCGGTCACACCGATGCCGAGGAGCGAGACCATCCGGGCGGCGAAGACATAGCGGAAGTCGCGGCCGGTCCGTAGCGGAGTGATGTCGATGACCACGTGTCCCAGGCGCACGAGTCTCCCCAGACGGTCAAGATGACGTTAGATTACCCTAAAACAGGGAAGCCTTACCTAACTTCTGAGAAGGGTAGTTTCATGGCATCCGGCATCACTCGTCGTCAGGTCCTCCGCAGCGGTTCTCTGCTCACGCTCGGAGCCCTCGCCGCCGCGTGCGGCACCGCCGACACCGGTGGCCCCGCGGTCGCAGGCGCGGCGTCCAAGGCAGCGAGTACGGCGGGGCCATGGTCGTTCACCGACGACCGGGGCAAGAAGGCGGAGGCGCCCGCCGCCCCCAAGCGGATCGTCGCCTACGTGGGCGTGGCCGCGGCGCTGTGGGACTTCGGCGTCACGTCGGTCGGCCTGTTCGGCTCCACCACGCTCAAGAACGGCTCCAAGGACCCGCTCGCCGGGGACGTCGACCTGGCCAAGGCGACCTCGATCGGCACCGGCTACGGCGAGTTCAACGTGGAGAAGTACGCCTCGCTCCAGCCCGAGCTGCTGGTGACGACGAAGTTCAACGACCTGGTCTGGTACGTGCCGGAGAAGCAGATGGGCGACATCGAGTCGCTGGCCCCGCTGGTCGCGATCGAGACCGTCAAGGGCACCGACCTGAAGAAGGTCCTGGCCCGCTTCGAGGAGCTCGCCCTGTCGCTGGGCGCCGACCCCGCCGCGCCCGCCGTCGTCCAGGGCAAGAAGGCCTTCGACGAGGCCTCGGAGAAGGTGACCAAGACCGCGGAGAAGGGGCTGAAGGTCCTCGCGGTCGCCGGCGGCCCCGACCAGTTCTGGGTGGCCAGGGCCGGGGCGGGCGGCTACACCGACCTCACCTACCTGGCCTCCCTCGGCCTCGCCATGGAGAAGGGCGCCGGCGACGACCCGCTGTACGAGACGCTGAGCTGGGAGCAGGCGGCCAAGTACCAGGCCGACGTGGTCCTCTACGACGCGCGCAGCCAGTGGCTGACGCTGGAGGACATGAAGAAGAAGGCCACCTTCGCCCAGATCCCGGCGGTCAAGGCCGGCCAGGTGATCCCCTGGGTGGTGGAGACCCCCTACAGCTACCAGCGCCAGGCCGCCTGGCTGGACAAGCTCAACGAGCAGCTGTCGGCCTTCAAGCCCCTATGACCTGAAACAGCCCAGCTGCGACCTCAGGCCCCAGCTGCGGCCTCAGGTCGGCCGGCTTCGACCTCAGGCGGTGCGGCGGCGGCCCAGCATCCACAGCAGGTAGCCGCCGCCGATCGCGCCCGTGACCACCCCGGTCGGCAGCTGGGCCTGGCCGAACAGCCGCTGCGCCGCCAGGTCGCTGACCACCATCAGCAGCGCCCCCATCGCCGCGCTCGCCCAGATCGGCGGCCCGGCCACCCCGGTCAGCCGCCTGGCCAGCTGCGGCGCGGTCAGCGCCACGAACAGGATCGGCCCGGCCGTCGCGATGGCCACGCAGGTCAGCGCGCTCGCGCAGGCCAGCGCCGCCAGCCGGGCCCGTTCGGCGCGTACGCCCAGCCCGACGGCGACCTCGTCGCCCATCTCCAGCAGCCGCAGCCGCGAGGACATGGCGGCCAGCACCGGCAGCAGCACCCCGCACGCGATCCAGATCGCCGCGACGTGCCCCCAGCGGCTCCCGGCGACGCTGCCGACCAGCCAGGTCGCCGCCTGGTTGGCCGACCACAGATCGGCCCGGGTGATGAGGTACGCGTTGACCGCGCCGAGCATCGCCGCCACGCAGACCCCGACCAGCACGAACCGGGCGCCGCGCAGCCCGCCGCGGAAGGCCAGCAGGTAGACCGCCACCAGCGCGAGCGCCCCGCCCACCACGGCGGAGCCGGCGATCGCCGCCGAGCCGCCGCCGAGCACCAGGATGCCGAGCAACGCGCCCGTCGCCGCCCCCCGGTCCAGGCCGATGATGTCCGGGCTGCCCAGCGCGTTGCGGGTCAGCGTCTGCAGGACGGCCCCGCCCACCGCCAGCGCCGCCCCGACCCCGAGCGCCACCAGCAGCCGGGGCAGCCGCAGCCGCATCACCACGAACTGCCCGGCCGTGCCGCCGTCGCCGGTCAGCGCCGCGATGACCTGCGCGGGTGAGAGCGGGTAGTCGCCGCTGCCCAGGCTGACCACGCCGACCGCGAGCGTGACCACGACCAGCGCGCAGGTCACGACGGCCGCGCGCAGCGGCAGCAGATACGACCAGCCGCCCGCGCGCAGCGTGAACCGCTTGACCGGGCGTTCCGTCAAGGTCCTGGTCACAGCTCGCCCACCCGCTTCCTGCCGCGCAGCAGCGCGATCAGCACCGGGGCGCCGGCGAACGCCGTGATGATCCCGACCTCCAGCTCGGCCGGCCGTACGATGATCCGGCCGAGGACGTCGCAGGCCAGCAGCAGCGACGGCGCGATCACCATCGAGTACGGCAGCAGCCAGCGCTGGTCGGGGCCGATCAGCGCGCGCACGATGTGCGGCACGGCCAGCCCGAGGAAGAAGATCGGCCCCACCGCCGCCGTCGCCGCCCCGCAGAGCAGCGTCACCGCGGCCACCGCCAGCAGGCGCGCCCGCCCGACGTGGACGCCGAGCGCGCGGGCCGCGTCCTCGCCCAGCGCGAGCGCGTTGAGCGCGGGCCCGAGCGCCAGCGCGAACACCGCCCCGGCCACCAGGAACATCCAGATCTGGCCCAGGGTGGCGGAGTCGACCGCGGCCAGCGAGCCGACCGACCAGAACCGGTAGCGGTGCAGCGTGTCGGAGTCGAGCAGCAGCACCGCCCAGACGATCGACAGGAGCGCGGCGTCGGCCGCGGTGCCGACCAGGGCCAGGCGGATGGGGGTGGCGCCGCCGTACCCGCGCGAACCCAGTGTGTAGACCAGCACGGTGGCTGCCGCGGCGCCCGCGAACGCGAACCACACGGAGCCCCGCAGGTCGGTCAGCCCGAAGACGGCGAAGGCGAGCGCCACGCCCGTGGCCGCGCCCGCGTTGACGCCGAGGATGCCCGGGTCGGCGAGCGGGTTGCGGGTCAGGGACTGCATGATCGCGCCGGCCAGGCCGAGCGCCGCCCCCACCCCCAGGCCGACGAGGGTGCGTGGCACCCGCAACTCCCAGATCGCGGTCACCCCTTCCGCGCCCTCGCGGCGCAGCAGCGCGTCGATGAGGGCGGATGGGGAGAGCTCGGCCGAGCCCAGCGCGACGCTCGCCGCGCAGACGGCCGCCAGCACCGCCAGGGCAAGGGTGAGGTTGCGCGCGTGGGCGGTGCGGCCTTTCCGGACGGTGAGGGACGTCACGTCACCTTAGGTTAGCCAAGCCTTATCCCAATGGCGAGGGATCTGACAGGTGCGCTGCCTTGAGTCCGAGATGGACCACCAGGCGGTCGTCTCCGTCGTCCAGGTCGCGGTTGAGCGCGCGCTCGGCCTTGCCGAGCCGGTAGTAAAGCGTCTGGCGGTGCACGCCCAGCTCCGCCGCCGCCTTCTGGGCGTGCCCGCCCAGGTCGAGGTACGTCTCGACGGTCCTGGCCAGTTCCCCGTCCAGGCCAGCCACCTCCGCGGCCAGCTCCCGCAGGTCGGCCCGGCCCAGGCGGGCCAGCAGCCGGTGCACGCCCAGGTCCTCCCAGCGGGCGACCGGGGCGAACCGGGTGAAGTGCTCGGCGATGCGCAGCGCCTGCTGGGCCTCCCGCCAGCTCTGCCAGGCGTCGGCCGGGTCCTGCCGGGGGGCGCCGATGCCGGCGGCGGTGCCGTACACACTCTGGAGGGTCTGCGCGACCTCGGCGGCCAGGTGCGCGGGGGACAGCAGCGCCACCGGCGAGCCCGCGAGGGCGAGCACGCCGCGCGGGAGGGTCCAGAGGGCGGCCACGCGGTCGGGCGACTCCCTGACGGCCAGCGCGGCCACCGGGCCCGGCATTCCGGTCGAGGCGGTGGCGCGCTCCTCGGGGTCGGCCGAGAGCAGGGCGCGCAGCCCGCGCCCGGCGTCCCGGCGGCTGCGCGACTCGTGCGCCAGCGCGCTCGCGGCCCGCGCGACCAGGCCGCCGGCGCGGGCGAGCACCTCGTCGGACAGGGCGCCGGAGTCGAGCAGCCAGAGGTAGCCGTAGGTCACCTCGCGATGGCGCAGCGGCCAGCAGATGCGCGGCTTCAGGTCGTGGTCGGCGGGGATGCGGACGGGGCCGTGCGCCTTGGCGATGCCGAAGCGCTCGAAGTAGTCGCGCACCTCGCCCGTGGCGCGGCGGCGCAGGATCGACTCCTGGCGGACCGCGTCGATCTCCCCGTGCTGCGCGTTGTAGGCCAGCAGGCGGAACGAACGGTCCTCCAGCGTCGCGGAAGCCCCGAGAACGCGGGCTATCTCGTCGGCGGTCTCCTGAAGATCGGCGGTGTTGTGCATTTGTATGACAGCCTGCCACATCCCGCGTTACGGACGTCGATGGCTGCGGTCTGAACAGGAGTTTTAGGCTGGATGCATGCTCGGTCAACTGCTACTCGCCACGTCGCGGAGCAGGCTCGTACGCCGCTCCGTGTCCGGCTTCCCGCTCACCCGCAAGGTGGTCGACCGCTTCGTCGCCGGCGAGAGCGCCCAAGAGGCGCGCGCGGCGATCGAGCGGCTGGTCGACGGCGGGCTGACCGTCACCGTCGACCATCTCGGCGAGCAGACCCATGACGCGAGCGCCGCCGCGGCCACCGCCAAGGCCTACGTGACACTGCTGGAGACGTTGCGCCCGCTGGAGCTCGGCGAGCGCGGGGAGGTGTCGGTCAAGCTGTCGGCCGTCGGTCAGGAGCTCTCCGACGACCTGGCCCTGGAGCACGTGCGCGACATCTGCGCCGCCGCGGCCGCCAACGGCTCGACCGTGACGCTCGACATGGAGGACCACACCACCGTCGACTCGACGCTGGGCATCCTGCGCAAGCTGCGCGAGGAATACCCGTCGACCGGGGTCGCGATCCAGGCATACCTGTTCCGCAGCGAGGACGACCTGCGCGAGCTTTCCGCCGAGGGCTCGCGGGTGCGGCTGGTCAAGGGCGCGTACAACGAGCCCGCCTCGGTCGCCCACCAGGGCAAGGCCGAGGTGGACAAGGCGTACGTGCGATGCCTGCGGATCCTCATGGCGGGGAAGGGATACCCCATGGTGGCGACGCACGACGACCGCCTGATCTCCATCACCGAGCTGCTGGCCGACCGCTTCGGCCGCGCGATCGGCGACTACGAGTACCAGATGCTCTACGGGATCAGGACCGACAGGCAGGAGGCCCTGGCCGGAGCGGGCCACACGGTCCGCGTCTACGTGCCCTACGGCGACGACTGGTACGGCTACTTCATGCGCCGTCTCGCCGAACGCCCCGCCAACGTCGCCTTCTTCCTTCGTGCCCTTGGAGGCAAGTAAATGGACGCCATCAGCAACGTTCCCGCTCCGGCCAACGAGCCGGTGTACGGCTACGCCCCGGGCAGCGCCGAGCGCACCGCCTTGGAGAACCGGATCAAGGAGCTGGCAGGCAGCTCCATCGACCTGCCCATGACCATCGACGGGAAGTCCCGCATGGGCGGCGGCGCGCCGATCGACGTGGTGCAGCCGCACAACAAGGCCTCCGTCCTGGGGCGTACCAACGACGCTACGGCCCAGGACGTGAAGGACGCGGTGGACGCGGCGCTGCGCGCCGCTCCCGCGTGGCGGGAGCTGTCGTTCGACGAGCGGGCGGCGGTCTTCCTGAAGGCGGCCGACCTGCTGGCCGGGCCGTGGCGGGCGACGCTGAACGCGGCGACCGTGCTGGGGCAGTCGAAGTCGGCGCAGCAGGCGGAGATCGACGCGGCCTGTGAGCTGATCGACTTCCTGCGCTTCAACGTGGCCTACGCCCGGCAGCTCTACGCCGACCAGCCCGTCTCCTCGCCCGGTGTCTGGAACCGGATGGAGTACCGGCCGCTGGAGGGCTTCGTCCTGGCGATCACGCCGTTCAACTTCACCGCCATCGCCGGAAATTTGCCGACTTCTGCCGCTTTGATGGGCAATGTCGTCGTCTGGAAGCCTTCGCCCACGCAGCAGTTCGCCGCGCACTTCACGATGAAGCTGCTGGAGGAGGCCGGTCTGCCGCCGGGCGTCATCAACCTCGTCACCGGCAACGGCGCCGCCGTCTCCGAGGCCGCCCTGACCCACCCCGCGCTCGCCGGCATCCACTTTACCGGCTCCACCGCGACCTTCCAGCACCTGTGGGCGACCATCGGCGCCAACATCACCGGCTACCACGGCTACCCGCGCCTGGTCGGCGAGACCGGCGGCAAGGACTTCGTCCTGGCCCACCCCTCCGCCGACCCCGCCGTGCTCACCACCGCGCTGATCCGCGGCGCGTTCGAGTACCAGGGCCAGAAGTGCTCGGCCGCCTCGCGCACCTACATCCCGCGCTCGGTCTGGAACCACATCAAGGACGACCTGGTGGGCACCGCCGAGTCGCTGACCGTGGGCGACGTGGCCGCCGACCTGTCGACGTTCATGGGCGCCGTCATCGACGAGCGCGCCTTCGCCAAGCACAAGGCGGCGATCGACCGGGCCCGCGCGTCGGCCGGCATCGAGGTGCTGACCGGCTCCTACGACGACTCCACCGGATATTTCGTGAAGCCGACCATCCTGGTGTCGGACGACCCGACCGACGAGATCTTCGTCAAGGAGTACTTCGGCCCGATCCTCGGCGTCCACGTCTACGACGACGCCGCCTACGACAGCGTCCTGGACCAGATGGAGTCCGTCTCGCCGTACGCGCTGACCGGCTCGATCATCGCCCAGGACCGCTACGCCGTCGCCTCGGCCAGCGAGAAGCTCCGCTTCGCCGCCGGGAACTTCTACGTCAACGACAAGCCCACCGGCGCGGTCGTCGGGCAGCAGCCCTTCGGCGGCGCCCGCGCCTCGGGCACCAACGACAAGGCCGGCTCGATCTTCAACCTGATCCGCTGGGTGAACGCCCGCACGATCAAGGAGACGTTCGTCCCGCCGGTCGACCACCGCTATCCCCATATGGGCTGACCTGCCGGCCCATCGACGTACGCCCCCGGTTCCTGTGCTGCTCCGGGGGCGTACGCCGTTTCGTCAGTCGTCGCCGAACAGGGCGAGGAACTCCAGCATCTTGACGATGTCCGCCTTGAGTTCGTCGTCGGGCAGATCGTCTCCGGAGAAGGAATACTTTCCCTTGAATTTCTTGGGCGCCTCGGAGGGCTTGACCTCTGTTTCGTTGATGGTGAAGAAGTAGTTTCCGTTGTTCGTGCCGCCCGTAATGGTGAGATGGGCGCTGTTGAAATAGAAACTCTCGTCCGAGCCGCCCATCGGGCTGAGGCTGATGTGGCCGTTGTACCACTTGCCCTTCATCTTGTACTGGAGTCCCTCCAGGAAGGACTGGTCGCCGCTGCCGCCGTCCGTGCGCGTCTTGCCTTCGGCTATGCGGAGCGAGGGGAAGGACCACGCGTCCCAGTCGAAGGTTTTGAACGTGGTGATCGCCTGCGAGATCGTACGGGTGGAACGTTCCTGTACGCCGTCGGTCACGTCGACTCCTTTGTCGCCACGGGGAAACAAGAAATGCGCTCGACGCATCGTGCGCCGCGCTCACATTCTCGTCAAGAGTCCTTTCTGGACGCCCTGGCGTACCACTCGTGGAGTGGGGCCGGGTCCTCGGGCGGGAGCCAGCCGTTGACGATCGCGAGCAGGGTCAGATAGCGGGTCCAGCGTGGGTCGCCGGCCGCCTCCATGAGCGGGTTGCCCGTCTCCACGAGGTCCTTGGCCTCCGGTGATGCCGGGTCGACTCCGGCCGCCATGGCCTGCCGTACCTGGGAGCGGATGATCACGACCGGACCGGGGCGGGGCACGGACGCGCCCGCTTCGTGGTGTTCGGCCAGAAAGCGCACGGCGGCGCGGAAGCCGGGGTCCTGGGTGAGTTCGGCCAGTTCGACCCAGGCTTCGACCTGCTCGACCTCGGGGTCGTCGGGGAGTTCCGGGGTGAGGTTGCGGCGGACTCCGGCGTGGACGCCGGTGAGCGTCGCGTCGAGGAAGTCGTCGATCAGCCGGCGCCGCTCGTCCTCGGAAAGTCTGGCTAGTTTGTGCATGATATCCGTCTCCTCAGGGGTGGATCCACGTCTGGCGACCGCTCTCAGCACCGCGCGCCGCAGCCGCAGCGTGCGCATCTGGACCTCCAGCGCCTCGGCGTGCGCGGCGGCGACCTCGGGCAGCGACAGCTCCCGGTCCACGACCTTGCGGATCGTGGCCAGGTTCAGGCCGAGTTCGCGCAGCGTGCGCACGAGGTCCAGGCGGGCCAGGGCGTCGAGGTCGTAGAGCCGGTAACCGGCGTGGCTGCGTCCTGACGGCGGCACGATCCCCTTGTCGGAGTAGAACCGCACGGTCTTGACCGTCAGTCCGGTACGGCGCGCGAGGTCGCCGATCGTGTAGCCGTCCATGCCGTTCACCCTCGCGCCTCCCCTTGGTGGAGACTCAAGTTACCCTCGCGGCTATGACGAAAGTCCTGATCACCGGCATGTCCGGCACCGGGAAGTCCGCCGCCCTGCGGCTGCTGGGCGAGCGCGGCCACCGTACGGTCGACACCGACTACGGCCCGTGGAACCACTGGGTGACCGGCGAGGACGGCGAGCGCGAGTGGGTGTGGCGCGAGGACGCCATCGCGGACCTGCTGGCCGGGCACCGCGAGGGCGGGCTGTTCGTGTCGGGCTGCACCTCCAACCAGGTCACCTTTTATCCGGACTTCGACCACATCGTCCTATTGAGCGCGCCCGCCGACGTCATCCTGGCCCGCGTCGCCGCCCGGACGGACAACCCGTACGGCAAGCGCCCCGAGGAGCGCCAGGAGATCCTCGACAACCTGGCCATGATCGAACCACTCCTCCGCACCGGCGCCACGCTGGAGATCGACACCCGTGCCCCGTTGGACGAGGTCGTCGCCCGGCTGGAGGCCCTCACTCGAGCGAAGTAAAGAAAAGTAGACATGATGTCGAGTTTGCTTTACCTTGACAGCATGACGATGAAGGCGATCACGCAGGACCGGTACGGCAGCGCCGACGTCCTGGGCATGACCGAGCTGCCCCGCCCGGTTCCCGGCGACGGGCAGGTGCTGGTGCGGGTGAGGGCGGCCGGGGTCGACGCCGGGGTCGTTCATCTCATGAAGGGCGAGCCGTACCTCATCAGGCCCATGCTCGGGCTGCGCGCGCCCAGGAACCGGGTGCGCGGCAGCGACCTCGCGGGCGTCGTCGAGGCGGTGGGCGCCGGTGTGAGCGGGTTCAAGGCAGGTGACGCGGTGTTCGGCGTCTGCGACGCGGCCTTCGCCGAGTACGCCGTCGCCCGGCAGGACAAGCTCGCCGCGAAGCCCGGCGAGGTGGGGTTCGAGGAGGCGGCCGCCCTGCCGTCCTCCGGGGTCACGGCGCTGCAGGCGGTGCGCGGGCGGGTCACACCCGGGCAGAAGGCGCTGGTCATCGGGGCCGGGGGCGGGGTCGGGAGCTTCGCGGTCCAGCTCGCCAAGGACCTCGGTGCGGACGTCACCGGGGTGTGCGGCCCTGACAAGGCCGAGCTGGTGCGGTCGCTGGGGGCCGGGCACGTGATCGACTACACCCGTCAGGACGTCACCGCCGGTTCGATCCGCTACGACCTCATCGTGGACACCGCGGGCAACCGGTCGCTGTCGCGGCTGCGCCGGGTCCTGGCGCCGCGGGGCCACCTCGTCATCGTCGGCGGGGAGGGCGGCGGGCGGTGGCTGAGCGGTCTGCAGCGGCAGTTGCGGGCGGCGCTGCTCAACCTGGTCACCGGGCAGACCCTCTACGCCCTGTTCGCCGTCACCCGGGCCGAGGACCTGCGTGAGCTGGCCTCGCTTGCCGCCTCCGGACGGGTCAGGCCGGTGATCAGCCGCACGTACCCACTGGAGGAGGCGGCCCGAGCGGTCGGGGAGGTGGCGGGCGGGCACGGACGAGGCAAGATCGTCGTGACCATCGGCACCGCCTGACCAGCGCGGCCCCGGTAACCTTCCTGGCGGAACCCCCTTTCCCGCTGAGGAGAAACACCCGCCCATGGGCGCCAACCACTCGCACGGCCCCGCCGTACCCCCGTCGAAGAGAGCGGTGCTGGCGGCGCTCGCCGTGCTGGTTCCGCTGGCGGTCGCGACCGTCGCCGCGCTCGTGTGGTTGTGGCCCTCACCTCCCGAGGCGCCCGCCTCGCCGGAAAGCGGCCTGGCCCGCTACACCGCCACCATCCAGGCCATCACCCTGACCCCGTGCCCGGAGGAGCCGCCGATCGACGGCGGTCAGAAGCTCCCCCCGCCGGACCCCGCCACCTGCGGCGACGCCGTGGTCAAGCTCACCAGCGGCCCCAACCTCGGCAAGGACACCAAGCTCCAGCTGCCCAGCGGGCCCGGCGCGCAGGTCTTCCACGCCGGCGACGACGTCATCGTGCTCTACGCGCCCGAGCCCACGCTCGACGTGTCGCCGTACCGGCTGTCCGACCATGACCGCTCGACGCCGCTGTGGTTGTTCGGCGCCGCGTTCGCGCTGGCCGTCGTGGCGTTCGGGCGGTGGCGGGGGCTGAGCGCGCTGTTCGGGCTGGGGGTGACGTTCGCGGTGCTGCTGCTGTTCGTCCTGCCCGGCATCCTGGACGGCAAGCCGCCGCTGCTCGTGGCGATCGTGGGGTCGGCGGCCATCATGCTGACGGTGTTGTTCCTGACCCACGGCTTCACGCTGCCGACCGCCATGGCCGTCCTGGGCACCCTGACCAGCCTGGTGATCACCGGCGCCCTGTCGTACGTGTCACTCGACCTGGCCCACCTGGCCGGCATCACCGACGAGGCCGCCTTCAACCTCGGCATGAGCTACAACATCGACACCCAGGGCCTGCTGCTGGCCAGCATCATCATCGGCTCGCTCGGCGTCCTGGACGACGTCACCGTCACCCAGGCCGTGACCGTGGCCGAACTCTCCCACGCCAATCCCGGGTACGGCTTCCGCCGCCTCTACCGCGCCGGCGGCCGGGTCGGCCGGGCCCACATCGCCTCGGTCATCAACACCATCATCCTGGCCTACGCCGGGGCGTCGCTGCCGCTGCTCCTGCTGATCAGCGTGGGACGCGAGCCGCTGGGGCAGGTCCTCACGAACCCGGTGATCGCCCAGGAGATCGTCCGCAGCGTGGTGGGCACGCTGGGGCTGATCTCGGCCGTCCCGATCACCACCGCGCTGGCCGCCCTGGTGGCCCGCCGTACCGCCGGCACCGACCACCCCACCCCGCCCCCGCGCCGCCGACGCCACGCCGCCCACTCCTGACGACCTCTAGAACCCCAGAAGCTGCAGCGCCTCGCTCACCTTGCCGAGGTCGACCCGGGCGCCGAGCAGTCCGAGGATGAATCCGCCGACGAGCCACCGGACCCGCGCCGACACCGTGAGCCTGACGCTGACCTGTAGGAGAGACTCATCACTCGCCTGGGTGGGCCGGGCCATCAGGCACCCGCCTGGAGGTGCTCGGGGCGCTGCTTCGGGGCTGGGCGCAGCCAACGGGCCAGCCGGTACTGGTACATCAGGCTCGAGCCCGTGGGCGACAGCGGCCGGAGTTCGTAGTGTTCGCGACGTTCGAGCAGCCGATGTTCGCGAAGGGCGGTCAGGCCGCGTTGCGCCGTGTCCTCGGACCAGCCATACCAGCGCTGCATCATGCTGCCCGGGAACGTGGACCAGGGCTTCTCGCGGGCTACGGTGAGGAGCATGGCCATGGCCGGGAGGTCGAGCTTGGCGTCCCAGCCACGACGCCAGAAGGCGACCGGGAGTTGAAGATAGCGGTCTTTGTCGGCGATGCCCGGCCGGGTGTACGTATCTCCGCTCCCGTCCTCGCGGAGCAGGGTGACCTGAATGTCGGTGACACGCCGCCCTCTGGCCCGCCGGATGAGGCGACGATCCTCCAATCGGCCGAGCGCGCGCCAAGCCGCCGTCCGCGCGCTCTGCTCGGTGGCCGTCTCGTGCGCGTCGAGCAACCGTGCCCAGACCAGGCTGTCGAGGCTGGTCGTCCATCCGTCGTCGTTCTCGCCGCTGCTGGCGGCCACCACCATCAGGTACGCCCGCAGCCCGCGCAGGTCCTTGTTCTTCACGAAGACGTGCAGGGGGCCGTGCCGGGGTTCTTGCCCCGGCTCCTTCTGCACGAACGTCTTGCGGAGCGGGACCGCGGAGCGGATGGTCCTCTTGAGCAACGCGTCGCGGGTTTCGCGTCCGGTGGGTGCGGCGGGAGGTTTCGTGGTGATGTCCATGCCGACCATTGCGCCAGATGTCAGCCCATCCACGCAACCGACCAGCCTGGCTCAGGCGGACGATCTGGCGGTGGTAATAGAGAGGAAAGTGAAAGGCCTGCATGAGAGAGCCAAGCTGAGAGATCCTCTTGTGGAGGACCGGGCAGGACACCGATGACGCCGTGGCGGGCAGGGCCGGCAGGCGGGGCGGAACGGGGAGTGCGGACTCGCGCTCCGCGCCGACCAGCTCGGCGGAGGCGGCCGAGCCGACTCCTACCGGCCGGTGAGGGCGCGGATCTCCGCGTCGAGCGCCGCCCAACGGGCCGTGTCGAGGGCGGATCGAGCACTGGCCAGGGCGTCGAAGTTGGTTGCGTCACCCTCGGCCGCGCGGGCCGCCGCCCGGATGGCCAGACCCGCGTGCAACTGCTGGGCCTCGCCTGATTCCTGCCATTCGCCGCACAGGTCGTACAGCGCATCCAGTTGCGCCGAGTCGTCGTCCAACCCGGTCGGCATCCGCCCGGCCACGGTCGCGAGGACCGCGCGGCGGACGTCGAGGGGGAGCGACCGCAGGAACGTGTCCCGCTCGGGATCGGTGTGGGCGAACGGCGGTAGCAGCGGCGGTGCTGCGGGGGAGGGGTGGTCGAGGATGAAGGCGCGCCGGGTGTCCTCGAACCAGGCCGCGTCCAGTCGCGCTCCGGTGGCGGCGTCGACGGCCGCCATGGCGGCGGCCCGCACCGTGAACCGATCGTCGGCGCGGCGCGCGTCGTCCAGCGCGGAGAAGTCCGCGGCGGGGGCGGCGTTCTCGTCGAACTCCCGCCACCGGCGGATCACCGCCCCGTCGGCGGCCTGCGTGACCTGGACGCCGGAACGCGGCCCCCAGGACACGCTCCACACCCGCGCGTCGCGCGACAGGCGGGCCAGGACCTCGGGCTCGTCCAGGTAGGCGCTGCCCATGGTCTCCACCAGTGCGTCCCCGTCGGTGAACACCACGGGGAGTGGGGCCAGGTTGGCGGGATCCTCGCGTACGTCCAGGTCACGGACCTCGGGAAGGGCGCCGGGCGACAGGCGCCGGACGAGGTCGGCGTCGTCGCCCGCCTGGACGACGGTCCAGCACAGGCCGTCCGCCTGAAGCCACTGCTGCTCGTGCAGCAGATCCCGATAGTGATCGATGCCGGGCATGGAGGGATCTCCTCGGGTGGGGGACCGGGGAACCGCCTGACGGCGGCTCCCCGGATTCTACTTACGGATCACGCACAGGCACGCCGCACAAAGCGGCCTTTCCGAGTTGAGTGCCCATGCCTGTTTCGTCGAAGCTGATGGTGAACGTGTCTCCCACCAGGATCCGGTCCTTCGAGTAGTAGTGGGTCTCCATCAATCGCCCGGCCGCGCCGTTGTCCCTCTTGTCCACCGGGCAGAGCGACAGCATGCCCGTCCCCTCGGTGCGGGCGTTGGTCCGCTCCCGCGTGGAGGCGAAGGGATACTCGTCGCATTCCTTGTCGTTGCCCGAATAGCCCGGCCACATGCGGTTGCAGGTTCGGTTCGTATTGCCTTGGTTCGTATCTCGGATGTTCTGGTATTCGCGATGAAGCACATTCTCGGCCGGAGGTATCTCGGGATGACCGCAACCGGCTATTTTCTTGTCGGACTTCGTGGGATACGTCTCGGTCCCGGGTCTCTTGCAGGCGTTCCAATAATGGTTGAACGCCTCGTTGTAGCCCTTGTCCCAGTGGAGTTTCACCCACGAGGTGGCCTTGTGGAAGATGCATCCGCCCTTGTAACGCACGTAGCTCGCCGAGTCGCAGCGGACGTAGCCGCCGATGCCCGAACGGTCGGCGTTGGAGACGTACCTGTAGGCCACGCCAGGCCAAGTGGGGAAGTTCGCGTAGGCCTTGAGCGAGCCGAACGTCACCTTCTCCGCGTTGGGAATCGACACCTTGTGGTGGGCGTCGGGACCCCATCGGACCGTTCTGTTGACCGAGTGGGGGTCGCCCGAGCAGCGGAACCGGAACGTGGCCCTTCCGTCGAGCTTCCACCCCGAGACCGTGAGGCTCTTGTGGTTGGAGACCGGAGTGCCGTTCCAGGTGCTGACGTGGGTGCAGTAGGGCTTGTTCCCGATGTCCATGCCCAGCACCATCGTGTGGTTCAACGGCATGGTGCCGTAGGTCCGCTGGTCGTAGACGTAGGCCTCCACCAGGATGTCCCGGGGTTCGACCTTGCTTCTCGCCGCCGCGGTCTTGCCGGTGAAGGTGTAGCCGATCAGCATCACCTTCGCCTTGTAGTAGTCCTGCGTCAGAGGCGGCCCCTGCCCGGAGGTTCCCTGGTAGCGTTCCTGAACCGCCTCGACCTTGCCGATCTGGCACCACGAGAAGTGGTTCTTGATCCAGCCCTTGACCCGGCCGGCCAGGGCCTGGTTGTTGTAGCAGTCCTGGGTGGTGATGCGGTCGTAGATGCCCGCGGCCTTCGGCGGCGGGGTGTCGCCGACGGGAGGTATGGCGGCCGCCGAGGTCGTCTTGGCCACCGGGCTTCGCTGCTTGCCCACGGTCATGTTCTGCCAGGCCGACCACGGGCTCGACGTGCCGTCCACGCTCGCCCGCGCGCGCCAGCGCACCTTCCAGCCGTCGTGCAGCCTGCCTTCCGGTACGCGCACCATGCCCGGTCTGCCCGACGAGACTCCGGTGTCCGTACCTGACCAGATCAGGCCCCTGCCCTGAGCGGGCGCTGACGGGTCGTGGGCCACTTCGAAGCGGACGGCGGGCCGTCGCCGCAGCGGATCGTCCGGCACCGCGATCAGATGAGGCGTCCTGGTCTGGCTGAATCCGGTGCCCGAGGGCTTACCCCATGTCCTGCTCACCTTGGGGCCGTCGGCGCGAGCCGTCGCTCGTGAGTTCGGCGCGGGCGGCGAGAACGTCTCGAAGACCCAGCTGTAGGCGGCCATGGCGTTGCCCGCCGTGTCCTCGGCCTGAGTGATCTCCGCCAGGTAGTACCCGTCCAGCGTGCTCGAGGGTGTGAAGGTGAACTGCTTGCCGTCGGAGCTCATGCCGGCCCGGCCGGTCACGGGCTCTTCCGAGAAGAGGTCGTACAGGCTGAACCGCACGTCCCGCACCGCTTCGCTGAAGGTCGCCTTCACCTGCGCGTCCGCCGGCACGCCTGTGGCGTCGTTCTCGGGATCGGTGGAGAGGACCGTGGGGGGCGTCGTGTCGGGTCCGGGCGGGTCCGTCGGCGTCGGCCCCGACCCGCCGGTGTAGGTCACCTCGAGGATGGGCGGCTCCGCATCCGCGGCGTCCGCTTCGGCGGAGTCGAAGCCGCGATCGTAGAGCGGAGCGGTGGGCGACTCGTCCGCTCCCTGGAGCACGAATCCGTGGTTCGCCTGACCGCCGGCCCAGCTTTGGACGATGGCCGTCACGTCCCACGTCCAGATGGCTCCCGAACTGCTTCCCGTGCAGGTCTCAGGGTCACGTGCCGTCGCCTGGCCTTCCGCGGTCGCGGACGGCTTGTTGCCCCAGGTGAGCGTGGCCGGGCTCCACGAGGAGACCACCCTCTGGGCCACGATTCCGGAGGCGGCCGTCCCGCAGCCGTAGGTGCTGTTGTTGCGCAGTTTCAGCGTGGCGCCGGTGACACGTTTCCCCGTGAGGGCACCGGTGTCGAAGTCGAGGTAGGTGCGTTCGTTGATTTCCTGGTACCGGCCGGTCCAGAGCGTCGCGCCGGTCGGTCCCTGGGAGTTCTCGTCGTCGATCCAGGTGTCGTCGCGCACGGGAAGGGAGACGGTGGTGGGCTGTGACGTCTCGGTTCCCGTGGTGAAGGACCAGGTGTGCGGAGCGGCGATCGTGTTTCCCGCGTTGTCCGCCGCGCCACCGGCCGCGGCCGTGTATCCGGTCTGCGGGCTCAAGGGCGCCGAGGCGGTGAAGGTCCAGGTGTCGCTCTCGGGGCTGGACGTCGTCGTGCCCGCGACCGGGGTGCCGCCGGGCCCCTTCACCTGCAGGACGACATCGTGCACGGGTTCGCTGAACTGCACGCGGACCGGGCTGTCGACGGGTGTGTCCGTCGCGTCCGGCAGCGGCAGGGTGGTGTTCACGACCGGTGGCGTGGTGTCAGGTTCCGGCGTCGGGGTCGGTTCGACGGGGTCGACGTCCGGGTCCTCGCCGGTGAAATCGGGCGGAACCTCGAACTGCTCACCGTCCTGCTCTCGGGCGTCCAATGCCTGTTCGTCGGTAAGGTCCTCGACGGCGGGTTGCGATGACGTGGCCCGCCCGAGTTCAGGATCGTCGATGACGGCCTGGATGTTCTGACGTCCCTCCAGGCCGGGCTCGTCGTCGAAGAACCAGCCCACCGCGTTCAACTCGGTCACGGGCGCCGGGGTGTACTCGATGAACAGGACGGGGCCGCGGGGGGTGAACGGGTAGGTGTCGTAACCGCCGTATTCGTCGGAGCGGTAATAGCGCCAGTTCTGCGGGCTGTCGGGTTCGATGACGGAGTTGAGGCGAACGCCGAGGTCGGGGGTGCCGTTCATCCAGGCCTGGACGATGAGCTCGATGGAGTAGTAGAGCTCGCCTTCGCCTTCGGGGCAGCGGGTGGCGCTGTAGGCGCCGCGGTTGGCGACGTGGCCGGACAGCACGGTGGAGGGCTGGTTGTTCCAGCTGATCGTGCCGGTGCTCCAGGGGCTGGTGACGCGTTGCAGGTCGATGCCGGGGCTGTCGGTGTCACTGCAGGTGTGGGAGTCCTGGTTGTGCAGGCGCAGGTCGGCGTTGTGGACCGTGCCGCCTTCCAGCGGGGTCCCGCTGATGTGGAAGTTGATGTACGTGCGGTGCGTACGGGTGCCGCTGTGTGACTTGCCGGCCAGCAGCCACGGCAGGGTGGCGTTGGCGCTGCCGCTGGGCAGCACGTTCGACACGTGGGTGTCCCCGGCGATGCCGGTGCCCTCCCATGTCTCGGACAGAGTCGTGACGGTGACCGGATAGACCGTGGCCGGGTCGTTCAGGAAGGCCGCGGACGCTGTATGGACGACACTGTCGCCGGCGATCTTGGCCTCCGCCTGCCCGATTGCACCCTGGTCCGGAGCGGCCAGCGCGGCGGCGTCCATCATCGGCGCGGCGGCCAGGTCGGCGACCTCCTTGCCCTTGGCGTCCAGCAGGCCGGGCGTCCTGTCGGACCCGGTGCCGAGCTTGAGCCCCTTCGGCAGTCGAAGCGGCGTCCTCAGTTCGAGGCCCTTGGCCGGCCGCTGCCGGATCACCACGTCGTGCCGGAAACCGCTGGGAGTCACGGTCACGACCAGGTCGGCGCCCGGACCGTAGGCGTCACGATAGGTGGCGGTGTTGTCCTTCAGCACGGGCTCGGCCAGTGTCGCCGGGGCCGCGATCGCCGTCCGTCCGGCCGTGTCCGTGTAGCTGGCGGCGGTGCTGTCACCCCCGGCCGACAGCGTGAGATCCCCGAGGCCAACCTTGGGGCGAACCACTCCGCCTTGCTCGACGAGGGTGGTGTCGATCGGTTGCCAAATTCCGTCCTTCTTGGCCCGGATCGGAGTGCTGGACACCTCGGCCTGGACCGTCTTGCCGTTCGGGTTGGCGAAGTACGTTGAGGTCTCCGATCGCAGGGCTTCGATCTCGACCCGCTGGTCGGTCTTTCTGGCTTGCGCGAACGCGGTGGCGGTCGGATTTTCCGAAGGCGCCGCCGAAGGTGCGGACGGCGGAGGTTCCTGTGCCTGCGCGGGTCCTGTCACCAGCGAGACGGGCAGTATCAGAGCGGCGATCAGATGGGCTCTGCGGCGGGCCCGGCGGGATAAGCCGGACGCTAATCGGTTGGTATTCACACCGGCCCTTCAGTTGATACAGGCAAAACCGGTGCGATGATTACATGAAGGTCAGGCGAAGTAAATATCGATTCCGTATCGGGAACGTTGTTTTCCGTGAGAGTCGCCGGTCGTGACCGTGAAACAGGGTTCCGCCAAATCTTTTGTGTAGAAAGAATGTAGACGACGTGTAGATGGCATTATCTAAACTCTGGAATGGCATTTATTGTTTTTCTGTCCGCTGTGCCACGTGGCCGGTGCGGAGGCCGTCGAGTGTCAGGGTGAGGAGGCGGTCGGCGCGGGCCGGGTCGGGGGCGGACCGGGCGATGCC
The DNA here is from genome assembly GCF_014203235.1 of Nonomuraea endophytica. Lineage (GTDB taxonomy): Bacteria > Actinomycetota > Actinomycetes > Streptosporangiales > Streptosporangiaceae > Nonomuraea > Nonomuraea endophytica. Next base: position 620,630 of record NZ_JACHIN010000003.1, read on the forward strand.
GGCCGTCAGTTCGACCAGGTCGGTGAAGTCGATGTCGGGGCGCACCCGGCCCTCGCTCTGAGCGGGCAGCAGGAGGCGGTCGGCGGCGGTGCGGAGCATGGTCCAGCAGTCCACGCCGGCCGCCGGGGTGGGCAGCATCATGCGGGCGCCCAGGCCCTGGTCGGTCATGGCGTGAACGGTCAGCAGGCGTAGCCAGGCGATGAGCGCCTCGCCCGGTGGCTTGGACTCGGCCAGTTCCTCCGACTGCTCGCACAACCTCGACAGGCGGCCCTCGAACACGGCGGCCAGCAGCGCGTCGCGGGTGGGGAAGTGCCGGTAGAGGGTGCCGGGGCCGACGCCGGCGCGCCGGGCGATCTCGTTCAGGGACGCGTCGGGCCCCTCCTCGGCGACCACGGCGATGGCCGCCGCCACCAGCAGGTCGCGGTTACGGCGGGCGTCGGCGCGCAACGTCACGGGCACCTCCGGGCGAGTTGAAAACGGAGAACTTCTCCGATTATAGTCCCGCAGTATCCGGAGAGGTTCTCCGGATAGTAGAGGAGCATCATGACCGACCATGGCCTCGGCAGGATCGGCGTCTGGACCTTCGCCTTCGACGGGCGCCCCGCATCGGAGGTACGCGAGGCGGCGGCCGAGATCGAGGAACTGGGATACGGCACGCTGTGGTTCGGCGAGGGGTTCGGGCGCGACTCGGTGAGCCAGTCGTGGCTGCTGCTGTCGGCCACGCGGCGGATCCAGGTCGCGGCGGGGATCGCCAACATCGCGTTGCGCGACCCGATCTCGATGGCCGCCGCGGAGCGGGCGATCAACGAGGCGTATCCCGGCCGGTACGTGCTCGGCCTCGGCGGGCACCGGATCAGCGACGAGCCGATCCAGATGGACGGCTACGCCATCCCCAGCAAGGGCAGGGCGGTGGCCTCCATGGGCGCCTACCTGGACTCCATGGACGCGATCCCGCTGACCTCGGCGGCTTCGCCGTACCCGCCGAGAAGGGCGCTGGCGGCGCTCGGGCCGAAGATGCTGGAGCTGGCGGCCGGGCGCACGCTGGGCGCGCACCCGTACTTCGTGCCGGTGGAGCACACCGCGCGCGCCCGGGAGACGATGGGGCCGGACGCGCTGCTGGCGGTCGAGCAGGCCGTGGTGCTCGACGCGGACGTGAGCAGGGCGCGCGAGGTGGCCAGGGAGCACGTCGGCTTCTACGCCGCGGCCGCCCCGCACCAGATCGCCAGCCTGCGGCGGCTGGGGTTCGGCGAGGAGGAGATCACCCAGGTGAGCGACCGGATGGTGGACGCGATCGTGGCCTACGGCGACATGGGGGCGATCGAGAAGCGGGTGCGCGCGCACGTCGACGCCGGGGCGGACCACGTGTGCCTGCAGGTGCTCACCGCCCGGCCCGACGAGATGCCGCGTGCCGAGTGGCGGGAGCTGGCGGCGCTCTGAGTCCCGGTTCTGTCACCCGGGGGACAGGCCCACGGGCGGCGTACCCTATGTAGATTTCCGGCATGCCCTCCGAAGTCCGTCTGACCACCACGGTGGCCACCGTGCTCCGGATCTTCCTCGAGGACGTCTCCGAGCCCCGCTACGGCTTCGAGCTGATGAAGCACGCCAAGGTGCAGAGCGGGACGCTCTACCCGATTCTTGCCCGGCTGGAGGCGGCCGGGTGGATCGAGGGGCGGCGCGAGGTCGTCGACGCGCGGCACGAGGGAAGGCCGCCACGCCGGCTCTACCTGCTCACCGGCGGCGGCGCCACCGCGGCCAGGCAGGCGCTGGCCGAGCTGAGCGCCCGTCTCACTCCTCCGCCGCCGCGCGGCGCCGTCCGGCCCGAGGGCGGATACGCGTGAACACCTTCATCGCCGTCGCCGCCGCGATCGGGGCGATCCTCGGGACCGCACTGGCCGAACTGGTCAGCGAGGAGATTCGCGGCCGCCTCGACCGCATCCCCGAAGGGCTCCTGCGCCTGGCCAGGCGGCGCCTGCCCGAGGACATGCGGGTGCCGCTGCACGACGAGGAGTGGTATCCGGAGCTGCAGGAGGTGCTCAAGGGCGAGGACGCCAGGCCGATCACCCGGCTGGTGACCGGCGTCAGGTTCAGCCTCGGCCTGATCAGGACCGCCAACGTCGTGGCCTCGATCCGCAACCGGCGGGTCACGCTGCAGGCCGAGCACGACCGGTGGGTGGCGCTGGCCGACATGCTGCGCTTCCCGGCCAACGCCTGCGTGCTGATCACCGGGCTGGCGTTGTCGGCGGCGGCAGGGGTGCTGATCGGCCTGCTCGTACCCCAGATCCTCAGCATCACCCCGGCGCTCGGCGCGGTGCTGACGTGGGCGCTCACGGTCGCGTTCGGCACGATCGTCGGCCTCGCGCTCACCCTGGTCCTGGCCAACGGACTCAGGGGCACCACGCGCAAGATGCTGCTCCTGCGCGCGCCGGTGGTGCGGGCGCCCGAGCAGCGGCGCGAGCCGTTAAGGGCCCGGCTCATGAACCTGCTGCTCGGGCGCGAACGGGACAACGCCCACGGCATGCGCACCGCGGCCTTCCTCGGCTCGTACACGGGCGTGGGGCTCGGCGCGGTGATGGGATACCAGCTGACCTCGTTCTGGCAGCCGCTGCTGCTCACCGCGATCACGATCGCCGCGCTGATGGTGCTGCGCTTCTCGCTGGTGTCGGCGCCGCGCTGGTGGCTCAAGCGCCTGCGCCGGCGCCTTGAGGACGACGCCGGCGCACCCCCGGACGAGGGCCGCGAGCAGATCTAGGAGAACGGCGTCCTGGGGCGGTCCTGGAGCACCTCGTCCACGTAGATGTCGAGCTTCTCGTTGTAGAAGGAGATCAGGCCGGCGACCCGCTCGCTCTCCGGCAGCGGAGTCCGGTAGGACCAGGCCAGGTCCTTGGTCCCGTTGACCGTCCAATACTCGGCCGTGCCCTTGTAGGGGCAGCTCGTGGCCGAGTCCGTGTGTTCCAGCAGGTCGAGGCGGACGTCGGTCTTGGGCAGGTAGTAACGGGCGGGCAGCCCGGTCTCGAACAGGATCATGGCGTGGGTGGAGTCGGCCACCGTGACGCCGTCCACCTCGACCCGGATCCGCCGGGAGCTGGGCAGGATGTCCACCCGGGTGTACGGGTCACGCGGGTGCACGTACACCTCCTCGTCCTCCTCGAACCAGGCGTCCATGGCGGCCCAGTCGATCCTGACGTGCCCGCGCAGCTCCTCGATGGGCGAGTCCGGATAGGTGAGGGCGGCGTCCTCGGCGACCTTGCCGCCCGCGCTCACCGCGTGCACGACCGCCTCGCCCCGGCTCGGCGACCGGCTGGTGGCCCCGGTCGCCTTGAGCGCACCGGACGCCACGTCGTCGAGCGGCAGATAGTAGGTCGGGTAATGCGGGCTCTCCCAGACCAGCAGGGCCCGGGTGGTGTCGGCGACCAGTTGCCCGCCCAGGTAGGCGCGTACCCGCTTGGCCGTCGGCTCGACTTTCAACCGGCTCTTCATAGCTTCGGCAACCGTGCCCGCCGTCCCGCTATTCCGGCTTTCACAGGCCGAAGGCGGTCAGCGTGGCGAGGGTGGTGGTGAGGCCGACGGCGGCCCCGGCGGCCACCTGGGCCGGGGTGTGGTGGGACAGGCGTACCCTCGCCCAGCACACCAGCGCCACCACCGCGCCCCCGACCAGAGCGGTCGGCACGGCGGGCAGCACGTAGGCCAGGACGGCCACGGTGCCCGCGCACACGGCGGCGTGGAACGAGATCTTCCAGCGCAGCGTGATCGGGACCGTCACCGCCAGTGCGGCCAGCATCGCGGTGACGGTCGCGACCAGCAGGGTCGGGGCGCCCAGGGCGATGAGGAGGATCAGCGCGGCCACCACCGCCGCCACGGCGCTGAGCAGCGGGCCGGTACGCCGGGCCCGATCCACGATGTGATGGGAGTCCAGCCGGCCCGATCGCACGCCGGCCGCGATCACCGCCGCCGGGACGCCGCCGCACAGGGCCGCGGCGAGGACGCCCCACGCCGCCCCCTCCCAGCCGGAGGAGACCAGGCCCACCAGCGGCGGCATCGCGATCACCAGGACCTGCGGCGCGAACAGGTCGGTCACCTTCCGGGCGACGAGATCGGCCGTCATGCCAGCGATCATGACATGACGGCCGAATCGGGCTTCGGGCAGGGCGGGGGGTTTCTGGAGACTTGGGGAAACCGATGCCGAGTACGCAGCACAAAGGCCGTTAAATCCGCCCAATGGTATAAAAGGGCCGTGGCCGAGATCCCCCTGCTACAGGCGTTCGCCGAGGTCGGCTACCAGGTGGCGGGCGGAGGCGGCGCCCACGGCGCCATGGCCGCGCTGAGCCGGGTCGTCCCCGTCGACGCCTACGAGTTCGTGGCCTACGACCCCGACACCGGACGCCATCGCAGCGTCGTCTCCAGCGGCCACGAGCGCATCGACCACGACGCCGCCGAGGAATACGCCGCCCTCGACGCCTACAAACGCGCGATGGCCGCCCGCGCGCCGCTGGCCATGCCGGATCCGGGCACCCGCCGCTATTTCCGCCGCCACCTGGAGCCCTACGGCTGGCGCGCCGGCCTGACCGCGCCGCTGTTCCTGGCCGAGGGCCGCTACACCGGCCTGCTCCACCTGGCCTACCGGGAGGCGCCGCCCGAGGGCGCGGACGCGCTGGTCGAGGCGGCCGCGCCGACGCTGGCCCACGTCACGGACCTGTCGCGGTGCGTGGTCGCGCCCACCGCGCCGCCCGCCGGCTACCGCGCCGTCGCCTTCGACCGGGCAGGGGTACGGCGGGCCGTACCGGGAACCGAGCCCTCGCCCGCCCTGTACGGCGAGCCCGGCCTGGCCGCCTTCGCCCGCGCCTTCATCGACTCGCGCGAGCTGAGCAGGCGCGGCCTGTGGCTGGACCCGGCCGGCCAGTGGCGCGACGTGCGCGTGATCAGGGCGGGGGTCGGGTTCCAGGGTTCCTTACAGGGGGCTGTGGTGGCCGAGCGGCCGTGCGGCCTGCCGTACGAGCTGACCGGGCGCGAGGTGGACGTGCTGACCCGCGTGGCCGCGGGGGACTCCAACCCGCAGATCGCCGCGGCGCTGGTGCTCAGCGTCCGGACGGTCACCACGCACCTGGAGCACATCTTCACCAAGCTCGGCTGCGACAGCCGCACCCGGCTGACGACCAAGGCGCTGGCCGAAGGCCTGTGCCGCTTGGACCTGTAAAGCTTTAGACCTGTAAACGCTCAGACCTGCAGCGCCCACCCGGCGGGGACCGTGATCAGCAGCAGCTCGAACCAGACGCAGTTGGCCCCGTTGGAACGTTCGAAACCCCAGCGATGGCTGAGCGCCTCCAGCAGCGGCAGGCCCCGCCCGCTGGTGGTCAGCCCGCCCGCGCGGCAGGCGCACGGCGGCGTGTCGGAGCCGGCGTCCTCGACGCACACGCGCACCAGGTCGCCGGTGGCCCGCACACTGACGGTGAACATGCCCCCGGCGCCCGACTGGGTGTGCAGGACCGCGTTGGTGGCCAGTTCGCTGGTGAGCAGCACGGCCTCGTCGTGTAAAGGGTGGTCGCGCCCGATCGCGGTGGTCACCGCGTTCCTGGCCCGGGCGACCTGGGCAGGTGCCCCCGGTAGCCGGACGACCAATTGGCGGTGAAAGTCCGGCGCTGCCATGGCGACCTCCCCGAATTCGCTGACGTCATGAGACGCGCGAGGAGGGGGTCGCAGATTATCGCGAAAAGGTAGGAATGCCCTTTCCCATGGTCGCCTGCGCGGCCGTTTGCCACGACCAAGTACGCTGCGATCGACGAGTCCGCCGACGGAGGAGAGCACGGGTGAGCAGCCTCGAGGCCGTGTGGGTGCGACCCTACGACCAGCCGGGCGCGGCGTACGTGACAGGTGTGTTCGACATCCTGCACGTCGGCCACGTGCGCTATCTCGACGCCGTGGCCGCCCGAGGGCTGCCGCTGGTCGTCGGCGTCGAGGACGATCCCCGCGTACGCGCCTGGAAGGGACCCACACGCCCGGTCAACCCCGCCACCGAGCGGGCCGAGGTGCTGGCCGCGCTGCGGTGCGTGAGCGGCGTGTTCGTGGTGACGGGACCGCCGGAGGCGCACGGCCCCGAGGACTACATCGACCTCATGGCGCCCATGCGCCCCGGCGCGCTGGCCCACACCGCGGGCGACCCGCACGCGGGCGGCCGGTGCGCGGCGGCGGCGCTGCTCGGCGCCGAGTGCTGGGAGCTGGAGGCCATCCCCGGCCGCTCCACCACCCGGATCGTGAATGCGGCGCAGGGACGCTGATGCTACGGTGAGCCTCATGCAGCGCGTTCACGTCACGACGACGCCGGACCCCGTCCCGGCGCGCTGATTCCTGCTCTCCGGGCGAACGCCCGGAGACGCGCTCGAAGGTCGTTCGCCCCTTTTCACCCAGGGGAACCACCATGAACGATCACCGCAAGCTCGGCCGCGAACTCGCCGTCTTCGGCACCGACCCGCTCATCGGCTCGGGACTGCCCTACCTGCTGCCCGCGGGCGCCGCCATCCGCAAGGCCGTCGAGGACTACGTCCACGAGCTCGAACGCCGCAACGGCTACCAGCACGTCAACTCGCCCGTCCTCGGCAAACAGGAGCTCTACGAGCTGTCGGGCCACTGGTCCCACTACAGCGAGGACATGTTCCCGCCGATGGAGGTGGGCGGCGAGCGCTTCGTGCTGCGGCCGAGCCTGTGTCCCCACCACGCGCTCATCTACCGCTCGCGCCGGCGCAGCCACCGCGAACTGCCGCTGCGCCTGGCCGAGCTGGGCGGGCAGTACCGCTCGGAGATGTCCGGCGTGCTCGGCGGCCTCAACCGGGTGCGCTCCATCCAGCTCAACGACGGCCACGTGTTCTGCCCGCCCGAGCGGGCCGCCGCCGAGGTGTCGGCCGCGCTCGACCTCATCGAGGCCGCCCACGCCCAGCTCGGCATCAAGGCCGCCCGCTACCGGCTGTCGCTGGGCGGCTCCTCGGACAAGTTCGTCGACGACCCCGCGTTGTGGGCGAGCTCGGAGCGGGTGCTGCGCGAGGTGCTGCACGCGCGCGGCCGGTCCTATGACGAGGAGTACGGCGAGGGCGCCTTCTACGGCCCGAAAATCGACATCCAGATAGCCGACCCGGCGGGCCGCGAGTCGACCCTGTCCACCGTCCAGGTCGACCTCTACATGCCCGAGCGCTTCGAGCTGTCCTACGTGGGCGGCGAGCGCCCGGCCATGGTTCATCGCAGCGTCGTCGGCGGCATCGAACGGCTGCTCGCCCACCTGGTCGAGGCGCACGGCGGCGCGCTGCCCGCCTGGCTGGCGCCGGTGCAGGCGGTGGTGGTGCCGCTGTCGGAGGCGGAGCTTCCTGCCGCCCACGACCTGGTACGGCGCTGCGTCGAGGCGGGGTTGCGGGCCGAGCTGGCCCACCCGGACCGCGGCAGCCTCGGGGCGAGGATCCGGGCGCATCGGCTGGTGCCGTACCAGCTGGTGGTGGGGCCGCGCGAGGCGGCGGAAGGATCGTGCGCGGTGCGGCTGCGCGACGGCCGGCAGGAGGGAAACGTGCCCGTCGCCGAGCTCGCCGCGCGTTCCCGCCCGATTTTCTGACCGCTGAATTATCGTCGAGAAATCAATGAGATAACGGACCCTTCCCAGGGACCTAAACAGGCTCGTAAAGTCCCCCCCAACGCCATGTCGGGGAGGCAAGAACGTGACCGAAGTAAGTGACAAGCGTGCGGCCGAGTTGGTCTCGGCCGCGGAGGGGGAACGCCCCGCCCGTGAATTGTCAGGGCCGTTACGGCTCGGCGTCTGGATCATCGGCGGTCTGCTGTCGGCCTACTCCCTCGTCGTGGTCTTCCAGCCGGTGGAGCCGGTGCAGCACCGGATGACGTTCCTGGCGGTGGCGCTGCCGCTGGTCTTCCTGCGCTACCGCTCCGGCCTGGTCTCCCTGGTGCGGCGCCTGCGCAAGCAGGAGCCCCTTGAGCAGCGGCGCGACGAGGCGCCCACGGTCCTCGACTGGGTGCTCGCGGCGCTGTCGCTCGGGGTGCTGCTCTACCCGCTGCTCGACATCGACGCCTTCCGCGACCGCGGCTCCAGTTCCAACCTCAACACCTGGGACATCATCGGCGGGCTGGGCCTGACCGTGCTGCTCCTGGAAGCGGTACGCCGCACGGTAGGCGCCGCCCTCAGCATCATTTGCGGACTTTTCCTGGTATACGCCTACCTCGGATACTATTTGCCGGTCAGCTGGCCGATCGGGCACCGCGGATTCGACCTCGGCCAGATCATCTCCCAGCTCTACACCGGCACAGAAGGATTTTTCGGCGTCCCCATGCAGGTGGCGGCCAGTTACATCATCCTTTTCACCATCTACGGCGCGGTCCTCGACTACTCCGGCGCCAGCAAGTTCTTCATCGACCTGAGCTTCGCCGCCTTCCGCAAGTCGCGGGCGGCCCCCGGCCGCACCGTCACCACCGCGGGATTCCTGCTCGGCACCGTCTCCGGCTCCGGCACCGCCACCACCGTCAGCCTCGGCAGCGTGGCCTGGCCGGTGCTCAAGCGGGCCGGCTACCCCCGCGAGGCCGCGGGCGGCATCCTGGCCGCCAGCGGCATCGGCGCGATCCTGTCACCGCCCACGCTGGGCGCGGCGGCCTTCATCATCGCCGAACAGCTCGGGGTCAGCTACCTGACGGTGCTGCTCTACGCGACGATCCCCACGATCCTGTACTACCTCGGCATCTTCCTGGCCATCGAGATCGACTCGCGGCGCTTCGGCACCCACGCCGTCCAGGTGGACGCGCCCAAGGCCGGCAAGCTCATGCTGCGCTTCGGCTACCACTTCAGCTCGCTCATCCTCATCATCGTGCTGATGGCGCTGGACCGCTCGGCCTTCCAGTCGGTGGTCATCGCCACCTTCGTCGCCTTCGCGCTGTCCTTCCTCGACCCCGCCCACCGCATGGGGCCCAAGCGTGTCGGGCAGGCGCTGGCCAAGGGCACGCTGGAGGTGCTGCCGGTCACCGCGGTCTGCGCGGCGGCGGGCATCATCGTCGGCGTCATCACCCAGACCGGGCTCGGGCTCAACCTCAGCTCGATCATCGTGGACGTGGCCGCGGGCAACCTGATCTTCACCACGATCATGGCGGGCCTGGCGGTCATGCTGCTGGGCCTGGCGGTGCCGGTGACCGCGAGCTACATCATCGCCGCGGTCATCATCGCCCCCGCGCTCATGACGCTCGGCGTCGCCAAGGCCGAGGCGTACATGTTCATCTTCTACTACGCGGTGCTGTCGGAGGTGAGCCCGCCCACGGCGCTGTCGGCCGTCGCGGCGGCGGCCATCACCGGCGGCAACAGCTACCGCACGATGATGATGACCTGGCGTTACACGCTGCCCGCGTTCCTGGTGCCGTTCGCCTTCGTGCTCACGCCGAACGGGCAGGCGCTGCTGGCCCAGGGGCCGATCGGGACCATCCTGGCGCTGACCGCCGTCTCCGGGGTCGCCGTGCTGGCGCTGGCGATGGCCACCGGCGGCTTCACCGGCTGGCCCGAGCGTGTGATCGCGGCGGTCGCCGGAATTCTGCTGCTCTTCCTCGAACCTGTCCCGATCGTCGCCGGTTTTGCGGTTCTGGCCGTGGCGACAGCCGTACATCTCATTCGAAAAAGGAGAACACCAGCGTGAAACGTGTGCTCATCACCCTGGCGGCGGTTGTCGTGGCGCTCGCCGCGGCCGCGGGCTGCGGCGGCGGCAACAGGTTGTCCATCGCCACCGGCGGCACCACGGGCGTCTACTACGTCTACGGCGGCGGCCTTGCCAAGCAGATCCAGTCCAACGTCGCCAACACCCAGGCCACGGCCTCGGTCACCTCGGCATCGGTGGAGAACATCAAGCTGCTGGCCACCGGCAAGGCCGACATCGGCTTCTCCCAGACCGACACCGCGGCCGACGCGGTCAACGGCGTCGGCTCGTTCACCGAGAAGCAGCCGATCCAGGCGATCGCCCGCATCTACGACAACTACGCGCAGGTCGTGGTCGCGCCCGGCGTGGCCGCCACCAAGGTCGCCGACCTGAAGGGCAAGCGCGTCTCGCTCGGCCCGCCCAACTCCGGCACCCAGGTCATGGCCCGCCGCATGATGGAGGCGGCCGGGCTCAACCCCGACAGCGACGTCACCAAGTCGCAGCTGTCGATCAACGAGTCGGTGCAGGCGGTCAAGGACGGCACCATCGACGCCTTCTTCTGGGTCGGCGGCGTGCCCACCGCCGGAATCGTCGACCTGGCCACGAGCAAGCCGGACATGAAGATGCTCGACACCAGCGACGTGCTGAGCGGCATGCAGACCAAGTTCGGCAAGCAGTACGTGACGCTCGACGTGGACCTGGCGGGCTCCTACAAGCTCACCGGCGCGATCAAGACGATGGCCGTCGGCAACGTGCTGCTCGTGCCGGACAAGATGGACGAGCAGCTCGCCTACGACATCACCAAGACCCTGTTCGAGAAGAAGGCCGAGCTGGTCAAGGTGCACTCCGAGGCCAACAAGCTCGACCCCAAGCTCGGCCGGCAGGTCGAGCCGGTCGTGCTGCACCCCGGCGCGGCCCGCTACTTCAAGGAGACCCAGGGCTGATCAGGCTCCTGCTCGCGCTGCTCGCGGCCCTGGCGCTCGGTTCGGGCGCCGCCGCGGGCGGCCCCGCCGTCCACGGCCTGCCCCTGGGCCGGGGCGGCTTCGCCCTGACATATGTGCACTCCATGTACCACGCGCCCTCCGCGGAGATCTTCTCCGTGGAGGGCCGCCGTTTCACCATGCGCGCGGTGATCTCCGAGAGCGCCGGGGTGCTCGACTACTACGCGCTCGACGGCGCCCGCTCGCGCACCGAGGGCGGCCTGTGGGTGCTGCGCCTGGCGGCGCCGGTCACCTACGACAGCCTGGAGCTGATCGCCAGCCCGGTCGGCCGCCGCACGCTCGTGGCGGGCGGCCGCTGCCTGCCGCTCTACCCCGCCTCCGGCTCCACGCAGGTACGGCTGGCCGTGGGCACCATCCAGCCGGGCGGCCCCGTCGCGTCACCGTGCTACAACCAGTCCTTCTTCTTGAACACGGTGTACAGAGCCACCGAGGCCCCCGCCACGACCATGGTCGACATCCAGAAGCCCCACGGCTGGCCCTCGCCCGGATAGGGCACGTTCTGCCCGTAGAAGCCGGTGATCGCGGTCGGCACCGCGATGATCGCCGCCCACCCGGTCAGCCGCTTCATGATCTCGTTGAGCTTGAAGCCCTGCTGGGCCAGGTGGGTCTCGCGCAGGTTGCTGATCAGCTCGCGCAGCGAGTCGACCCAGTCGGTCACGCGCAGCACGTGGTCGTAGACGTCCTGGTAGTAGGGGCCCATCTCGGCGTTGACCAGGACCTGCCGGTCGCGGCGCACCAGCGTCGAGAGCACCTCGCGCATGGGCAGCGTGACCTTGCGGAAGCGCACCATGTTCTTGCGCAGCCGGAACGTGCGCCGCTGCAGCTCCCGGTTGTTGCCGCTCTCGCCGAACAGCGCGTCCTCCAGCTCCTCGACCTGGCCGTCGAGCGTCTGCACCAGGTCGAACTGCCCGTCCACGACGTAGTCGAGCAGTCCGTGCAGCAGGAAGGCCACGCCGTGGCGGGCGGTGTGCTCCCCGCTGGCGTCCCACCGGGCGACCACGTCGTCGATGTTGAAGCGCTCGTTCTCCCGTACGGTCACCAGCGCGTTCTTCGTCACGAAGACGTTCATCTCCACCGGGTCGAGGTCGCCCTCGTCGTCCAGGTAGATCCCGTACACGGTGATGAACAGGTGGCTGTCGTACACGTCGAGCTTGGGCCGCTGGTGGTCGTTGAGCACGTCCTCCACGGCCAGCTCGTGCAGGCCCAGTTCCTCGCTGATCACGCCGAGCTGGTCGGGGGAGGGGGAGCACAGGTCGAACCAGACCACGCAGTCGTCGTCGCAGACGTATTCGGAGACGTCGGCGATGGGGAAACCCTTCTTCACGACGACGCCGTCTTTGTACAACCGGGTGCGCATTTACCGCATTATGGCCTATCGCCTACCTGGCGCTGTTGCGGAACGGCGCCGCGGGCCTGCCCAGATTCGGCGTTCCCAGCAGTTTCCCGGACGAGAGCGCGTAGATGCCGTCGTTGGTGAACACCCACACGATCTTCCTGTCCCATTCGGTGTAGACGGCATGGGTCTGGTTGCCGAGCGCGTAGTCGGGGACGGCGGCGCTGTATCCGGCGGGCACGAACTGGGCGGCTATCTTCGGCCGCCGGACGTCGCGGGTGTCGAAGAACTGCACGCCCGCGTTGTAGAAGGCGTAGGCGAGCAGGCCCTGGGCCGGGTCGCCCGGCGAGGTGTAGGACCCGGAGCGCTTGGGGCCGAAGCTGCCGCCGCGCTGGCAGTAGTCGCCGAACCGGGCGCCGGGCGCGGGCTCCGGGCGGGGAAGCGCGCCGACGATCCTGGGCTTGGCCGGGTCGCGGGCGTCGACCTGGAAGACGTCCTTGTAGGGCTCGTGGCAGTCCTCGCCGAGCGGGTAGCCGGAGACGTAGACCATGCCGGTCTTCTCGTACTGGGAGACGTCCACGTTGTCGGCTTCGGTGCCGCCGGAGGAGACGGGCAGGTCAAGGTGGGCGATCTCCCGCATCTTGGAGGGGTCCGAGATGTCGAGGATCGACAGGCCGTAGCCGCCCATGGCGGCGAAGCCGTACTTTCCGGCGACGAAGAACGGCATCCGGGCGCCCATCCACGACGTGCGGTTGCCGCAGCGCGGGTTCTTGGCGTAGGCGGCCTCCTCGCCCGCCACCTGGCCCTTGCGGTGCCACTCGCCGACCAGGCGCGGCTTGCTCAGATCGGACATGTCGTAGGCCTGGTAGCCGGGAGAGTAGAGGTAGGTGGGGACCTCGGTGTTGCTCCAGCTGTCCAGCGGCGCGACGGCGGCGAACATGTACCTGCCGCCGGTCCAGTAGGGCACGTCGAGGGAGCCGGAGCCCTGCTGCACGCCCGGCTCCGGGCTGCTCAGCGTCGGGTCGGTGGTGACCGTGGACAGCAGCTTCCAGTCCTTCCTGCGCGGGCCGTCCAGGCGGTAGACCTTGAAGCCCTTGAACGTCGTCTGCGCGCGCAGCTTCGCCACGCCCTCCGGGTTGCCGAACTTCGACCGTTCCGGGCTGTCGCCCAGCTCCTCGACCTGCCGCTTCTGCTCGAACGACTGGATCATCACGTAGTGGCCGTCGCGCCACTGGATGGTGGCCGCGCCCCAGTAGTCGGCCTGCTTCCAGTCCTTGCCGGTGAGCCGCTCGACGATCTTCACTTTGCGTACGTCGGTGACGTCGTAGACCCGGGCCTCGGTGCGGTCGTACTGGAACAGGTAGCGGCGCCCGCCGAAGTCGACCACGTTCTGCCAGGTGTGGAAGTAGTCGGGGGTGAAGTCGGGGCCTCGGTAGGCCGCCTCGACCTTGATCGGGCCCTCGGTGTAGGAGCGGGGGTCGTAGCCCTTGGTCGTCGGGAACAGGTCCTTGGCGCCGCCGGGGAAGGAGAAGCGCTCCTCGCCCGGCGGGGTCAGGTCGGGGTGGCGGAAGGAGCCGTCGAGCTGCATGCCGTAGGTGCCGGGGCCCGGGTCGTCGGGGCGGCGGTCGCCACAGACCGTGGGGACGCCGTCGTCTGCGGCCTGCGCGATGGTCTTCGCGTTCATGGTGGCCTGTGCGGTGGCCGGGGGGATGGTCAGCAGGCCGGCCACGCTGGCCGTAGCTAGGGCGTGGTGGAGGAGTCGGCGCATCGGGGGGTGCCTTTCGTGGGGGATGCGCCAAGAGTGCCGATCACCGCTCATGTTCCCAAGAGCCGGTTCCGCCGCACGGAACCGGCCGCGTGTCCCGGGTCAGGTGACGGCGAGGCGGACCGCGTACCTGTCCTCGCGCCACAGCTCCTTCTCCAGCACCTCGGCCACGGTCTGGGCGGCGTTCCAGACGTCCACGTAGCGGGTGTAGAGGGGGGCGAAGCCGAAGCGCAGGATGTCGGGGGCGCGGAAGTCGCCGTGCACGCCGTGGTCGATGAGCGCGCGCATCACCGGGTAGCCGTCGTGGTGGTAGAAGCTCACCTGGCTGCCGCGGCGCTCCGGGTCGCGCGGGGAGGCCAGCTCCAGCCTGTCGCCGACCAGGTCGATGAAGAGCGAGGTCAGCGCCATGCTCTTGGCACGGACCTGGTCGAGGTCGACCCGCTCCCACATGTCCAGCGCCGCCTCCAGCGCGGCGAACGACAGCACGTGCGGGGTGCTGACCGTGAAGCGCCGGATGCCGTCGGCCCGGCGGAAACCGGGCTCGAAGGCGAACGGCTCGGCGTGGCCGTACCAGCCGGACAGGACGTTTTCCGCGGTGGCCTGGTGGCGGGGGTGGACGCGGAGGAAGGCGGGGGCGCCGGGGCCGCCGTTGAGGTACTTGTAGGTGCAGCCGACGGCGAAGTCGGCGGCCGAGACGTCCACGCGCAGGGCGCCGACGCTATGGCAGACGTCCCAGATCATCAGCGCGCCCGCCTCCTGGACGCGGGCGGTGACCTCGGGCACGTCGTAGCGGGCGCCGGTGCGGTAGTCCACCTCCGACAGCAGGACACAGGCGGCGTCGTCGAAGCGGCCCTCGCCGATGTCGCGCAGCTCGCCGAGGCCCTCGATCATGTAGTTGTCGGTGGGGAAGTTGCCTCGGTCCACGACGATCACGTCGCGGCCGGGGCGCAGGCGCATGGCGGCGTTGACGGCCTGGTAGACGGCGATGGAGGTGGTGTTGCCCGCCACGACCTCGCCGGGTCCGGCGCCGATCAGCGGGGCCAGGCGGTCGCCTGTGGTCAGGGGCTGGGCGTACCAGCCGGCCTCGTTCCAGCCGCCGACGAGGTGGCGGCCCCACTCGTCCTCGACGGCCTGCCGTACACGCTCGGCGGCGGTACGCGGCGGCGCGCCCAGCGAGTTGCCGACCAGGTAGATCTCGTCCTCCGGCAGCGCGAACTCCTCCCGGAACGCGCGCAGCGGGTCTTCTTGGTCCATGGCCAGGCAGGCCAGGCGATCAACCACTGGTCAACTCCTCAATAAATGCACATTTAACGCCTATGTTGGTATAGAACCCCTCATGGGCGATAGACAAGAATGCGTTCCGTGACACGGAACCCGGACCGTCTCTCGATGCTGGAGAAATCCTGGCTCGTATTGGACGCCTTCCGCCCCACCGGCGGCCCGCTGCGCCTCATCGAGGTCGCCGAGCGCTGCCAGCTCCCCAAGACCACCGCCTACCGGCTCCTCACCGACCTGACCGCCATCGGCGCCGTCGAGCGCCGCGAGCGCGGCTACGTCCTGGGGCGGCGGCTGTTCGAACTGGGCAGCACGGTTCCGCTGGAGCGCGACCTGCGGCACGCGGCGCTGCCGTTCATGCACGACCTGTACGAGGCCACCCGCGAGACCATCCACCTCGGCGTCCGCGACGGCCTCGACGTCGTCTACGTCGAGAAGCTGCGGGCGCACGAGTCGCTCGCGCTGCCCTCACGGGTCGGCGGCCGGTTGCCCCTGAACTGCACCGGCGTGGGCAAGGCGCTGCTGGCCTACTCCTCGCCCGACCTCATCGACGAAGTGCTCGCCCGGCCGCTGCGCCGGCTCACCGCGCACTCCATCGTGGACGCCAAGCGGCTGGAGGAGGCGATCGGCCAGATCCAGGCGGCCGGGCTGGCCTATGAGCGGGAGGAGGCGCAGATCGGCGGCGCCTGCATCGCCGCGCCCATCTTCCGCGAGGGCACGGTCGTGGCCGCGCTCTCGGTGTCGGTCCCGCTGTCGCGCTTCCACCCGACCCGCCTGGCCCCCGCCGTCAAGACCGCCGCCCTGGGCGTCTCCCGAGCCCTGAACCGCTCCACCCTCCGCTGAAGACGCCCTGACAGAGCTCCCCCTGACAGAGCTCCCCTTGACAGAGCTCCCCCTGACAGTGCTCTCCCGGGCGCTGCGCTAGCGGGTGGCCGGGGCGCCGGTGACGAGGTCCTTGGCGCGGACCAGCACCAGCGCGATGACCGCCGTCACCACCGACAGCGCCGCGGCCGTGTACATGACCAGGGAGGCGCCGCCCGCGGCATAGGGGATGCCGAGCAGGCCCACACCGGCAGCCGCCCCGATGGCCAGCATGGTGTTGACCATGCCGGAGGCCATCCCGGCCCGCTCCTTCTCCACCACGTTGACCGCGAGCGTGGTCTTGGGCGTCGAGGCGAGGCCGCCGCCCACGCCCCACAGGATCAGGCCGGGCAGGAAGTCCCAGGCACCGGCGCCGGGCGCGATGGTCATGGCCATGTGGACGCCGCCGAGCCCCAGGACGGCCGAGCCCCCGGCGATGAGGAACGACGGCGAGAACCGGGCCTGCAGTTTGCCGGCCAGCAGCCCGGTGAGCAGCTGGGGGATGAGGATGGCGGCCATGAGCAGGCCGGTGGCCAGCGGGGTGAGCCCGAGCTCGCGTTCGAAGTACAGGACGTAGTAGACGGAGCTGCCGATCGTGGCCACCCGGGAGACGAACGCCAGCAGCGAGGCGGCCACGAAGGTCGGGATGCGGAACAGCGACAGGTCCAGGACCGGGGCCACGGCCCGGCGTTCCACCAGGAGGAAGGCGGCCAGCAGGAGGACGGCGGCGGCGCCGTACCACCACTGGGCGAGGGTGAGGGTCAGGTTGGCGGCGGTGAGAAGGAGCAGCAGCAGCGTCGCGCCCGGCCAGTCGATCGGCGCGGTGCCGCGCGCGGTGTCGGCGGGTAGGACGCGGCGGCACAGGAACAGGGCCGCGATGCCCACGGGGACGTTGACCAGGAACAACGCGCGCCAGTCCGCGACGGCGAGCAGGATGCCGCCGAGCACCGGCGCGGCGGCCCCCGCGGCGCCGAGCGTGGTGCCCCAGACGGCGATGGCCATGTTGCGGCGCTGGCCCTCGTAGGTCTGGGCGAGCATCGGCAGCGCGTTGGCCATGATCAGCGCGGCGCCGGCGCCCTGGGCGAGCCTTGCCAGGTCCAGGGCGAGCGCCGACTGGGCCAGCCCGCAGGCCAGGGAGGATGCGGTGAACACGGTGATGCCCGCGGTGAACATCGTGCGCCGGCCCAGCCGGTCCGACAGCGAGGCGGCGGGCTGCTGCAGGGCGCCGAAGGTGACGGTGTAGCCGATGATGATCCACTGCGCCGCGGCCAGGCCGCCGCCGAGGTCGGACTGGATGGCCGGCAGCGCGATGGAGACGATCGTGATGTCGATGACGAGCAGCGCGGTCGCGGCGATCGTCATGATCAGGACAGCCAAGAGGGAGCTCCTTAGGGAAGGCTGCCCTCACCTTAAAGTCCACAGGTGTGAACTTCAAGACTGATAAGCTGCGGCGCGATGGAGCGCACCAGGAAGCGGCCCGAGTTCCGCAAGGGGCGGCCGACGCTCACCCGCGAGGCCATCGGGCGCGCGGTGCTCGAACTCGGCGACGCGGAGCTGACCATGCGCGCGCTCGCCGCGCACCTGGAGGTCACGCCGCGGGCGCTGTACAAGTACGTGGCCGACCGCGACGACGCCGTACGTCTGGCCGCCGACCAGCTCCAGAGCCAATGGGCCCCGCCCGAGCTCGACCCGGCCCACTGGCGCGACAGCCTGCGCGAGCTCTGCCTCGGCCTGCTCGACCTCTACCGGCGCCACCCGGCGGCGCTGCGCCTGGCCGAGACCACCGCGCTCGACGTGCACGACGACACCCGGCGCGGCAACGAGGCCATGCTCGCCTTCTTCGCCGCGCTCGGCCTGCCGCCCGGCGACGCCCACCGCGCCTGGCGGCAGACGATCGCCGTCGTGGCCGGGCACAGCGAGATCGAACGCTGGCGGGCCCGGTCCTCGGCCCACCGGGAGATGCCGGAGGACGAGGACTCCTTCGACGACGTCGTGGACATGCTCGCCGCCTGGATCGCCACCCTCGCCGCCACCAGTACGTAAACCTTCCGATGCGCGCCCCGCGGGCCGAAACCACAATGGTGCCGGTGCCCGTCTCCTACACCCGGCTCGCCCAAGGCCGCACCGCCTTCACCGAGCTGGGCTTCGCCGCGACCGAACTGGTCCCCTCGTGGACCGCGAGCGCCCCGGAAGGCTCGTGGATCGAGGTCGCGCTGCAGGCCAGGCTGGCCTCCGGTGAGCCGACCAAGTGGTACGTGATGGGCCGGTGGTCGGAGGAGCCCGGCCGTACGTCGGTGCCAGGACAGGGCGACGAACACGGCGACGTGGCCGTCGACACGTTCGTGGCGAAGGCGCCGGTGACCGCCTGCCGGATACGCGTGGAAACGCACGGCGAAGGCGCGCGGGTCAGGTCGCTGGGAGTGCTGGCCTCGGCCATCCCGCACCGCCCGAGCGTGGCGCCCACCCCGGCGGGTACGGCTGCCGCCGTGGAGCTCGATGTCCCCCGCTACTCCCAGCGCGAGCACACCGGCCACTACCCGGAATGGGACGGCGGCGGCGCCAACTGGTGCAGCCCCGCCTCGGTCGCCATGGTGCTGGCCTACTGGGGCAGCGGCCCGGAACCCGCCGACCTGTCCTGGGTCACCCCAGGCGACCCCTGCCCCGCCGTCGACCACGCCGCCCGCGGCATGTACGACCAGAGCTACCAGGGCACCGGCAACTGGCCCTTCAGCGTCGCCTACGCCGGCCGCTACGGCCTGGACGGCTTCGTCACCAGGCTCCGCTCGGCCCTGGAACTGGAGACGCTCGTCAGGGCGGGCGTCCCGGTGATCACGTCGCTGTCGTTCAAGGAGCACGAGCTGCCCGGCTCGGGCTACTCCACCGGCGGCCACATCCTGGTCGTCGCCGGTTTCACCGCCGCGGGCGACGTCGTCGTCAACGATCCGGCCGTGCCCGAGGTGCGCAAGATCTATCCGAGGGCGGCGTTCGAGAACGTCTGGCTGAGGAGCTCGGGCACCGGCGGCATCGCCTACGTCCTGCACCCGCCCGGGCACGTGCTTCCCCCTTCCGACGGCAATTGGTGAGCAGAACTTCGGTGACGAGAACTTCGGTGATGAGAACTTCGGTGATGAGAACTTCGGTGATGAGAATGAGCATCAGCGCGATCGACGTGGCCAGGACCGACGGCGCGGCCCAGTGGGTCGAGGCCGTCCAGACACCGGACGGCGTCGAGGTGTGGTGGGACGAGCCCCGCCCTCAGGAGGGCGGGCGCCGTTGCGTGGTGCGCCGCCTGCCGGACGGCTCGCGCCGCGACGTCCTGCCGCAGGGATGGAACGCCCGCAACCGGCTCATCGAGTACGGCGGGCGGTCCTGGCGCCCGCTGCCCGGCGGCGCGCTCGTCTTCACCCACTGGGCCGACCAGCGCCTTTACCTGCTCCACCCGGAGAAGGACCCGATCCCGCTGACGCCCGAGGGCCCCCACCACTACGGCGACCTCTACCTGCCGCCCGGCCGCGAGGAGGTCTGGGCGGTCAGGGAGACCAACGGCGTGGCCCGCGACCTGGTGGCGGTCCCGCTGGAGGGCGGCGAGCCGCGGGTGATCGTCAAGGCCCACCACTTCCTCATGAACGCCCGCCTGTCACCGGACGGGCGGCGCCTGTCCTGGATCGGCTGGGACCATCCCAGCATGCCCTGGGACGGCACCGAGCTGTGCGTGGCCGAGCTGGACGACGAGGGGGCGGCTGGGCCGTACCGGGTGATCGCGGGCGGGGAGCGCGAATCGGTCGTGCAGGCCGAATGGCGCGACCCGGACACCCTTTACGCCGTCACCGACCCGACCGGCTGGTGGAACCTGCACGAGATCGCCGGTGACGGCTCGCGCTCGCGCAACCTGACGCCGATGGAGCTGGAGTTCGGCAACGCGGTGTGGAAGCCGGGCGCCGCGTGGTTCGCGGTGACGGGGGAGGGGCTGGTCGTCGTGTACGGCTCGCCCGACGAGCGCCGGCTCGGGCTGCTCGACCCGGCCGACGGCCGGATCCGCGACCTCGGCGGTGACGCCACCCACTGGGCCTCGACGGTGTCGGCCGCGGGCGGGATCGCGGCCGGGGTGGCGGCCTCGCCGTACACGCCGATGGAGGTGACGGCGGTCAGCCTGGCAGACGGCGCGCACACCGTCGTGTCGGCGCCCAAGCCGCTGCCGCCCCGCGAGCTGCTGCCCACGCCCGAGACCGTCGTGATCGAGGGCGTGCACGCCCATCTCTACCCGCCCGCGACCGGCCCCGCCCCCTATGTCGTCTTCGTGCACGGCGGCCCGACCGGCGTGCACCCGCTGATGCTCGACCTGGAGATCGCCTACTTCACCTCGCGCGGGCTGGGCGTGGCCGTGGTCAACTACGGGGGCTCGACCGGGTACGGCAGGGCCTACCGGGAGCGGCTGCGCCACCAGTGGGGCGTCGTGGACGTGCACGACTGCGCCAAGGTCGCGCGCGGCCTGGTCGAGCTGGGACGCGCGGACGCGGCCAGGCTCGCCATCCGCGGCGGCAGCGCGGGCGGCTGGACGACCGTGGCCGCGCTGGTGCACAGCGACGTGTTCGCCGGCGGCGTGGCGCACTACGCGATCACCGACCCGGCGGCCTGGGCGGGCGAGACGCACGACTTCGAGTCGCGCTACCTGGACGGCCTCATCGGCCCGCTGCCCGAGACCGAGGAGCGCTACCGCGAGCGCTCGCCGCTGCTGCACGCCGGCCGCGCCTCGGGCCCGTGCCTGATGATGCACGGCCTGGAAGACAAGATCGTGGACGTGGGCCAGGCCGAGCGCTTCGTCGCCGAACTGGACAGGCACGGCAAAGAGTGGGCCTTGCTCACCTTCCCCGGCGAGCAGCACGGCTGGCGCCGGGAGGAGACTATCGTGGCGGCGCTCGAAGCCGAACTGGCCTTCTACGGCCGTGTTTTCCACTTCGACACGCCGGAAGTGACCGCACTCGACCTTCGGGGGGCCAAGTGAAGAGCGTCGCCGAGATCTGCTCGGACCTGATCAGGTTCGACACCACCAACCCGGGCTCGGGCGAGCGCCCGGCCGCCGAGTACGTGGCCACGCTGCTGGAGGACGCGGGCATCGCCACCGAGGTGTTCGAGTCGGCGCCCAGGCGCACCACGGTCGTGGCCCGCATCGACGGCGACTCGCCCGACGCGCTGCTCATCCACGGCCACCTCGACGTGGTGCCCGCCGACCCCGCCGAATGGCGCATGCACCCGTTCTCCGGCGAGATCACCGACGGCTGCGTCTACGGCCGCGGCGCCGTCGACATGAAGGGCTCCTGCTCGATGACGCTCGCCACCGTCATCGGCATGGCCGCGCGCGGCGAGCGCCCCAAGCGCGATCTGGTCCTGGCCTTCCTCGCCGACGAGGAGGCCACCGGCGAGTACGGCTCGCGCCACGCCGTCACCGAGCACCGCGAGCTGTTCGACGGCGTCACCGAGGCGATCAGCGAGTCCGGCGGCTTCAGCGTCCCGGCCGGCGACGAGCGCGTCTACCCGGTCGCGGTCGGCGAGCGCGGCACCGCCTGGATGAAGCTCACCGCCCACGGCGTGGCCGGCCACGGCTCCCGCCCCGCGATCGACAACCCGGTCGCCACCCTCGTGCACGCCCTGTCGCGCGTGGCCACCCACGAGTGGCCGGTACGCCTGACGCCGGCCGTGAAGGCCCTCATCCAGTCGTTGTCCGAGATCACCGGCAGCCCCATCGACCTCGGCCGCCTGGACGAGGAGGCCGAGCGCCTGGGTGTGCTGGGCACCCTTTTCGAAGGCCAGATCCGCAACTCCGCCAACCCGACGATGCTGGACGCCGGCTACAAGGTCAACGTCGTCCCCTCCACCGCCTCGGCCCACGTGGACGGCCGCTACCTGCCCGGCCTGCAGGAGGAGTTCCTGGCCACCATCGACGACCTGCTCGGCCCCAAGATCACCCGGGAGTTCGTCAACCTGGAGGACGCGCCCGCCGCCCCCTACCCCTCGCCCTTCTTCGACGAGATGGCCGCCGCGCTCCTGGCCGAGGACCCGAAGGCCAGGCCGGTGCCGTACCTGATGAGCGGCGGCACCGACGCCAAGTCGTTCGCCAGGATCGGCATCGAGGGCTACGGCTTCGCGCCGTTGATGCTCCGCCCCGACCTGGACTACTTCGGCATGTTCCACGGCAAGGACGAGCGGGTGCCGGTGGCGGGCCTGGAGTTCGGCACCCGGGTGCTCACCCGGCTCCTCCAGGGAAATTGACCTTTCCCGACAGGACCCTTCACTATTAGGAAACTTTCTTTTTTTATGGAGGAGGAAGCAACCCCCTAGCCACCGTAGAGGAAGCATGACATGCGAAGGTTGATCACCTTCATTGCCATGGCGGTCGTCGCCACAACCACCGTTGTGTACAACGCCTCGCCCGCCTCCGCGCACGGCTTCATCACCAACCCGCCCAGCCGTCAGGCCAACTGCCACGCCGGCAAGGTCCCCAACTGCGGGCAGATCGTCTGGGAGCCGCAGAGCGTCGAAGGTCCCAAGGGCCAGCGCAACTGCCACGCCGGCGACGCCCGCTGGGCCCCGCTCAGCGACGACTCCAAGCCCTGGCCGGTCACCACCGTCAGCAGCGTGGTGAACTTCAAGTGGTACATCCCGGTCCCGCACTCCACCAGCACCTGGGAGTACTACGTGGGCGCCGAGCGGGTCGCGGTGTTCAACGACCGGGGCAGGCAGCCGCCGTCCTCGCTCACCCACACCGTCGACCTCGGCAACCGGACCGGCCGCATCAAGCTGCTGGCCATCTGGAACATCGCCGACACCCAGATGGCCTTCTACAACTGCGTCGACCTCCAGATCGGCAGCGGCCCCGGCGAGCCCACCCCCACGCCCACCCCCACCCCCACCCCGACCGTGACCCCGACGCCCACGCCGACCCCGACGCCCACGGCCACCGGTCCCGCCGGGAGCTGGGCGGCGGGCACCTCCTACACGCCCGGCACCCAGGTGACCTACAACGGCGCCACCTACCAGTGCCTGCAGGCGCACACGGCGATTCCCGGCTGGGAGCCGCCGAACGTCCCCGCCCTCTGGCGCCGGACCTGACCTGATATCCACCGGTGCCCGGCGAACCCGGGCACCGGTGGATGCCATGGTGCAGCGCTCGATCATGCTGCTGTTGCCAGGAAAGAGGGGGCTTCGGGGTTGAATGTGCGGAATGTAAACTGGTGGTCGTGACGATGCCCGGGGCCGGCCGCAACGCCATCTGTCTCGGCGGGCCGTGCCATGGCGTGCTCGCCCACGTCGACCAGGACATCGGCATTCTCGACATCCCCGTCCCACGCGGCCTGCCGGACGAGCCCGAGCGGCGCGCCGGTTACCGGATCACCCGTGAACGGGTGCGCTACTGGGGTCAGGCCGAGCCGTACATCGCCCTGCACTGGGCGGGGATGGACTAGCGGGTGCTGTAGGAGTGGGCTCCGGTCCCGGCCAGGGCGCCGCCCTCGACGATCAGGTACTCCTCGCGGATCGGCGTGCCGTCCAGCCAGCACTCCAGGATCTCCCGGGTGCCGGCGGCGTAGCGGGCCTGGGCCGACAGCGAGGAGCCGGAGATGTGCGGGGTCATGCCGTGGTGCCGCATGCTCCGCCACGGGTGGTCGGCCGGGGCGGGCTGCGGGTACCAGACGTCGCCCGCGTACCCGGCGAGCTGACCGCTGTCCAGCGCGCGCACGATCGCGTCGCGGTCGGCGATGCGCGCCCGTGCGGTGTTGATCAGGTACGCGCCGCGCTTCATGGTGGCGATCAGCTCGTCGCCGAACAGGCCCTCGGTCTCCGGGTGCAGCGGCGCGTTGACCGTCACCACGTCGCAGTGCGGAACCATCGCCGCCGCGTCCGGATGGAAGGTGAGCCCGAGCTCCTCCTCGACCTCGGCCGGCAGCCGGTGCCGGTCGGTGTAGTGCAGGCGCACGTCGAACGGCTTGAGCCGGCGCAGCACCGCCAGCCCGATGCGCCCGGCCGCGACGGTGCCGACGTCCATGCCCTCCAGGTCGTAGGAGCGGGCCACGACGTCGGCGATGTTCCAGCCGCCGTCCAGGACGGTCCGGTGGGCGGGCAGGTAGTTGCGCACCAGCGACAGGATCATCATCACGACGTGCTCGGCGACGCTGATGCTGTTGCAGTAGGTGACCTCGGCGACGGTGACGCCGTGCTCGATGGCCGCGTCCAGGTCGACGTGGTCGGAGCCGATGCCGGCGGTGACGGCGAGCTTGAGCTTGGGCGCCCGCGCGATGCGTTCCGCGGTGAGGTAGGCGGGCCAGAACGGCTGGGAGATGACCACCTCGGCCTCGGCCAGCTCCCGCTCGAACCTGTCGCTGTCCTTGTCGGAGGTGACCACCAGCGTGTGGCCGCGCTCCTCCAGGAAGCGCCGCAGGCCCAGCTCGCCGGAGACGCTGCCCAGCAGGTGCCCGGGGGTGAAGTCGATGCCCTTGGGGCTGGGCAGCGTCTGCCCGCCCGGGTAGCCGGACAGCTCGGGCAGGCCGTCGCGGGCGTAGGAGTCGGGGTGTCCGCCGATCGGGTCGTCGTACAGCACGCACAGCACCTTGGCCATGGGTTCGCTCCTCGTCAGTGGGGTGATCCCACTGTCCGCCGGGGCGTATCCGCTGGTCAAAGCGTTTGTGTCTATGGGGTGATAGGGGGCGTCTATGCCAGGTGGCCGCGTTCCAGCCGGTCGAGCACCTCGCGCAGATCCAGGTCGCGCGCCAGGTCCAGCAGCGCCCGCGCGATCACCGGCTCCGGCCCGCTGCCCGCCGTCACCAGCCCCACCCTCGGATCCCCGGACACCCGCTCAAGACGGACCACCCGCATGCCCTCCGGCACCCCGAACATGTGCAGCCACGCGTGCGCGATCACGCTCGACCACCGGTGCGTGGCCACGTGCGCGAACAGCGCCGACACGGTGTCGGTCTCGATCGCCGGTACGGCTACCGCCCCCGCCTGCCGGAAGTTGGCGTCCAGGATGCGGCGGTTGCGCATCTCCGGAGCCAGCAGGCACAGGGGCAGCGCGGCGACCTCCGCCCAGCGGGCCGTGCGCCGCTCCGCCAGTTCGCCGTCGGACGGGGTGAGCAGCAGGTAGCGCTCCTCATACAACGGGGTGACCCGCACCTCGCCGAGCTCCTCGTCGTCGATGTAGGTCATCGCCATGTCGATCTCGAAGTCGGCCAGCCGCCGGGTGATCTCCCGCGACGACAACGACGTCAGCAGCACCCGCACGTGCGGATACCGCTCACAGAACGGCGTCGTCAGCAGCGGGGCCGCGGTGAGCGCGGTCGGAATGGCGCCCATGCGCAGCGTGCCCGACAGCCCGTCGCGCATCCGCGACAGATCCTGGCGCAGCGCGTCGGCGTCGGCGAGGATGCGGTGCGCCCACAGCAGCACCCGCTCGCCTTCGGGCGTCAGCCCGGCGAAACGCTGCCCGCGCCGCACGAGCGGCACGTCCAGTTCACGCTCCAGCTTGCCGATGGCCGCCGACAGCGACGGCTGGGAGACGTGGCAGGCCGCCGCGGCCCGCGCGAAATGCCGCTCGCGGGCCAAGGCGACGAGATACTCCAACTGGCGTAACAGCACGCCCCAGGATCACTCCGGCGAGGCCGCGGTGTCACGGGAACGCGCCGTGGACAGGTCGGCGGTGATCCGGTCGGCGCTGATCGGCTCGCCGGGCAGCGGGGTCGCCTCCCGCGGGCGCAGGCCGTCGAGGAGCGTGGTCAGCATGCGTTCGCGTACCTCGTCGTTGAGCTGCCCGGAGACCGTCGGCAGCGGCCGGGTCAGCACGGCGAGGAACATCACCAGATCGGCGGCCCCCACGTCGGCCCGCAGCGCCCCCTCCGCGCGGGCCGCCGCGACCAGCGCCTCCAGCGCGTCCAGCAGCTCCGCGCGGGCCTTCGGGAACTGCGGGTCGCTCTCGACGTGACCGCCGAGGATGGGCAGCATCGCCACGACGCCCCGCTCGACGACCCGCGTGGCGAAGACCGTGAGCGCCCGCCGGGCGGTGGGCGCGGCCGCCAGGGTGTCCGAGGCCAGCGCGGCCACCTGCCCCATGTGCTCGAAGGCCACACACCTGATCAGCTCCAGGCGGCTGGGGAAGTGCCGGTAGAGCGTGGCGTTGCCGACGCCGGCCCGTTCGGCGATCTGGTCGAGCGGAGCCTCCGGCCCCTGCTCCAGGAAGGCCAGGTGCGCGGCGCGCAGGATCTGCTCCCTGTTGCGCCTGGCGTCGGCGCGTAGCTCTTTCACGGACCGCTCCCTAACCGTGGACACTCTCCCCGGTTATGTTACAGTCTCAGCTAATTGGGGAGTTTGTCCCCACTTAGTGAAGGAGTGAGATGGGATCCATCGCGAGAACCTCGCTCTCCTGCGTCGTGACCGGCGGCGGCCCGGCCGGCATGGTGCTCGGCCTGCTGCTGGCCCGGTCGGGCGTGGAGGTGGCGGTGCTGGAGAAGTACCCCGACTTCCTGCGCGACTTCCGCGGCGACACGGTGCACGCCTCCACGCTCGGCCTGCTGGACCAGCTCGGCCTGGGCGAGCGGTTCGCACGGCTGCCGCAGCAACGCGAACGGCGGCTGCTCATGCGCTTCGACGACGGCGCCGTCACCGAGGACTTCACCCGCCTGCCCGGCCGCCACCAGCACATCGCGCTGGTGCCCCAGTGGGACTTCCTCAACCTGCTCGCCGAGGCCGCGAGCGCCACACCGTCCTTCCACCTCGCGCAGAACGCCGAGGTGACCGACCTGATCACCACGGCGGGCCGGGTGAGCGGCGTGCGCTACCTGGACAAGGACACCGGCGAGACCCACCGCCTCCACGCGCCGCTGGTCGTGGCGGCCGACGGGCGCCACTCCACCGTGCGCCGCCTGCTCGGGTTGCGCCCGCGCGCCGCCACCGCCCCGCACGACTGCCTGTACGTGCGCGTCCCGCGCGCCGAAGGCGACCCGGACGGCACCATGCTGCGCTTCTCCTCCTCCGGCGGCCTCATCATGATCAACCGAGGTGACTACTGGCAGGCGGCGCTGCTGATCGGCAAGGGTACGGCCGACGCCGCACGGGCCGACGACGCCGCCTGGGTGCGCAGGACCATCGCGCGGCTGGCGCCGTACACGGAGGACCGGATGGCCGCGCTCGACCCGCGGGACATCGCGGCGCTGCAGATCCGCATCGACCGGCTGGACCGCTGGTGGGCGCCCGGCGCGCTGCTGATCGGCGACGCCGCGCACGCCATGTCCCCGATCGCCGGCGTCGGCATCAACCTGGCCATCCAGGACGCGGTCGCGACCGCCCGCATCCTGCTGCCCGCCCTGCGCCGCGGCCACGTCACCGACCGGGACCTGGCCCGCGTGCAACGCCGCCGCCAATGGCCGACCGTGCTCACCCAGCTCGCCCAGCGGCGGGCGCAGGAGAGCTTCGTGGCCGCCGGCATCAACGCCGGCGACACCGGCGGCGCTCCGCTGCGCATCCCGCAGCCCCTGCGCACGCTGCGGCACTGGCGCGGCTTCCCGCACCTGTTCGGGCGGCTCGTCGCGTTCGGCCTGCGTCCCGAGCGGCTGACCGGGCCGCTGGAGCCGCTGAGCCATGCGTAGCCGGGTGTTCGTCACGGTCAACGTGCTCGCGACGCTGGTGACGCTGGCGGTCTCGGTCCTCGTGATCGCCGACCCCGGCCTCGCGCTGCCCGCGGGAACCGAGGTCACGCCGGGGGTGGACACGTTCGCGCGGGCCTGCGCGGTCCGGTCGCTGGCGGTGGGCGGCGCGCTGCTGGTGTCGCTGGCCCGTGGCGCGCGCGGCGCGCTGACCGCGCTGCTGTGGGTGAGCGGGCTGACCCAGCTGGGCGACGCCGCGATCCACGCGCTCAACGGCGGCCCCGCCGCCGCGTCCGCCGGGGTGCTGGCCGTGGTGGCGTTCGGATCGCTGGGGTGGCTACGCCGCGACGAGTAGACCGCCCTTTGTTTGTCATTAATCGGTAAAGAATGGTCGTGAAAACGAAGCCGTCAATGTCACGCGTTTTCGGTCGCCGGGCGATGGTCATATAGCCTCCGACGACAAGGAGCGCTCACATGGCGGATGGGTTGAATACCGGGGACTCCGCGTGGGTGCTGGTGAGTTTCGCGATGGTGCTTCTCATGACGCCGGGACTCGCGCTCTTCTACGGCGGCATGGTCCGTTCGAAGAATGTCATCAGCGTGCTCTACATGAGCTTCGTCTCCATCGCCGTGGTGACGGTGATCTGGTTCCTGTACGGCTACGGCCTCGCGTTCGGCAGGGACCTGGGCGGGGCGGGGCTGATCGGCTGGGGCGACTGGGAGTTCTTCGGCACCACCCCGTCCATCCCCTACGGCCGGATCCCCCTCTACGTCTTCTCCCTCTTCCAGCTCGTCTTCGCGATCATCACGCTCGCCCTGATCAGCGGCGCGGTGGCCAACCGGGTCCGGCTAGGACCATGGATGATCTTCGGGGTCGTCTGGATGACGCTGGTCTACGTGCCGATCGCGCACTGGGTCTTCTCCAAGGGCGGCTGGATCAACCGCTGGGGAGTGCTCGACTTCGCGGGCGGCCTGCTCGTCGAGCTGAACTCGGGGGTGGCCGGGCTGGCGCTGGCGCTGGTGCTCGGCCCGTCGCTGCGCTTTCGCCGGGAAGGTCCGCCGGAGCCGGAGAACGTGCCGATGGTGATGACCGGCATGGGGTTGCTGTGGTTCGGCTGGTTCGGGTTCAACGGCGGCTCGGCGCTGACGGACGGCGCCCTGGCCGCCAACGCCGTGACGAACACGATGATGTGCGCCTGCGTGGCGATGATCGTCTGGATGCTCCTCGAACGCCGTCGTTACGGCAGGTTCTCCCGGCTGGGCGGCACCACAGGCGCGCTCGCCGGCCTGGTCGCGATCACCCCGGCCTGCGGGTACGTCAACCTCCTCGGCGCGACGGTCATCGGGATCGTGGCCGCCGTGGTCTGCGCGTACGCGGTGGAGATCAAGACCACGGTCGGCTACGACGACACCCTGGACGTCGTGGGCATTCACGGAGCGGGCGGTGTCGTCGGCCTCGTTCTGCTCGGTTTCTTCGCCACCGGCCAATACGGGAGCCCGATTTCCGGGCTTTTCTACGGCGGCTCGATCGCCTTGCTCGGAAAGCAGATCGTCGCCATTCTCGCGGTCGGCGCCTACTCCTTCGTGTTGACGTTTCTCATCGGCAAGGTCGTGGACCGCTTTTTCCGGCTCCGCGCCAGCGCGAGCGAGCAGGCCGAAGGCCTCGACAGCGAACTCCGCATCGGCTGAGCGGTCACTGCTTGCGCGGCCTCGGCGCCGGCACGCCCAGCAGCCGGCGGCGCACGGCGTCCCAGACGTCGTGGAAGGCTGCCAGGACCTCGGGGGAGCGATCGCCGAGCAGGCGCGCCCAGGCTCCCCGTTCCCCCGGCAGCACACCCGCCCCGGCCCGCAGCCCGGAGCCGGCCAGCGCCTCGTGCATGGTGTCGGCGATCTCCTGCGCCGGATGGGCGCCGGTGACGACGTACAGAGTGGACATGACGCCGAAACCGGCCATGACCGCCGGGCCGTCCACCGGACTGTCCCCCGGGACCAGGCGCAGGGGGTCGGCGAACATGAGCTCGCCGCCGGGCTCGCGTACCTCCACGTCGGTGCAGTACGCGGTGTACTCGTGCCGCTCGCCCCTGGCCAGCCTGCCCGCCAGCATCGTCTCGCCCAGCACCACGGTCGCGTCGGCCGCCGCGGTGACCGAGGTCCGCTGGTAGTAGCGGCTGCCGGCGAAGGCGATGGTGGGATCGGGCAGGTATTCGAGGTAGCCGCCGGGACCGACGTTCAGCTCGACCAGCTGCGTGGCGTAGTCGTGCTCCATCCGGTACAGCCGGGTCGCGCCCTGCGTGGTCAGATGCACCGACGCGCCCGCCTCGCACGAGACGTCCACACGGTAGCGGTCCCCCTGGAGCACGCCGCCGCCGGACATCATCAGCATCACGTACGGCAGGCCCGGCAGCGCCGGATCGTGGTAGTGCGGCCGGGTGATGTGCAGCGGAGCCTTCTGGAAATGCCCGGTCAGCTCCGTACGCTCACCCACCCGCCGGAACGCCAGATCCAGCACGCCGACCTTGCCGGGAGAGCCGACGGGCAAGGTGTCGAGCCCGCCGGCGTGCCGCCGCACCGGCCGCGGAATCCAGTCCGGCTGATACCGCCCAGGCGCGAGCCGATCGGCTACGGCCCCGCCGCCCAGCATGGTCACGCCGGAGCGGTACACGCGGCCCCCGCCCGGCTCTGGATGAGGTCGGCGACCTCACCGACCCCCGCACCGGTCAGGCAGTCGGTCAGCGTGACCGGGCCGTCGCCGCGCACCATCCTGGCGTCCCGCTCCATGACCCCCAGATCGGTCCGCACGTACTGGGCGATGTCGATCTTGTTGATGACCAGAAGATCCGAGGTCGTGGTGCCCGGACCGCGTTTGCGCGGCATCTTCTCGCCCTCGGCGGTGTCCAGCACGAAGATGAACATGTCGGCCAGCACCGGGCTGAAGGTGAGGGTCAGGTTGTCGCCGCCGCTCTCGAAGAGCAGCAGGTCGATGTCGGGAAACCGGTCGAGCATGTCGGCGCCGGCCGCCAGGTTCATCGTCGGGTCGTCGCGGACCGCCGTGTGCGGGCAGGCGCCCGTCTCGACGCCCACGATCCGCTCGGGGTCGAGGATTCCGGCCAGCGTGCGCCGTACGTGCTCGGCGTCCTCCTGGGTGTAGATGTCGTTCGTGATCACCCCGATGCTGTGGCCCCTGTCCTGCAGAATCGGGACGAGAGCCTCGATCAGCGCGGTCTTCCCCGAACCCACCGGGCCGCCGATCCCCACTTTGAAGACCTTCTCCAGTTCCATGCTCTCCGCCCTCTCTTCTGGTTGGTCACGTGATGAACAGCCGGGCCTGCGCCCGCTGGTGCCCGGCCGCGACGGTGTCGGCGACCGGCACCGAGCTGTGCAGGTCCCGAGGGTCCTCGGCGCCGAGCGCCGCCCGCGCCACAACCTCCAGATCCGGGCGTACGGCACGCAGCAACGCCTGCGCACGGCGGAAGTCGGTGCAACCCAGGCGCACCGCCGCCGTCACGTAGCTCGCGGCGAACGCGTACAGATCACCGGCCACGGCCCGAACCTCGCCGACGCCGAGACCCGCGTACAGCGCGCCCACGACCACGGCGTGGTTGCCCGGCGTGGCCTTGCCCGCCACCAGCTCCGCCAGGCGCGCGGCCTCGGGGATCGGGAAGGCGAACGCGGCCGTGTCCAGGACCTGGCGCCCGGTGCGCACCGACGCCGTGCGCTGCTCCCGGACGAGCTTGGTCGCGTGCAGCCTGTGGTCGACCTCGGCCAGCCGTTCCCAGTCGCCCGTCCGGACGGCGCGGTGGGCCAGCACGAGCGCGGCCGCGTCCCCCGGCCCCACCATGTTGTGGAGCAGGTCGGCCAGCAGCTCGCGCAGGCCGTCCTGGCCCACCGGCCCGAGCTGGGTGTAGCCCTCAAGCCCGTGCGACAGCGTGTACATCCCGCTCGGGAACCCCGAGTCGGTCAGCTGGAGCTGGGCCAGCAGCGTGCCGAGGTCCTCGCTCACAGGAAGAACAGCCGGTTCAGCGGGAGCTTCTTGGCCGGTTCGATGTGCACGGGCTCGCCGTTGAAGGTCACCTTGTACGTCTCCGGGTCGACGCGGATGTCGCCCAGCGTGGCGTTGCGCACCATGTGGCGCTTGTCGACGGTGCGGCACTGCCGTACCGGACGGATCAGGCGGCGCAGCCCGAGACGGTCGGGCACGCCCGCGTCGATGGCCGCGCCCGACAGGAAGGTGACGCACGTCGCCGCCAGCGCGCTGCCGTGGGCGGCGTACATCGGGCGGTAGTAGATGGGCTGCGGCGTCGGCAGGGAGGCGTTGGCGTCGCCCATCTGGGCCCAGCTGATCATGCCGCCCTTGATGACCATCGTGGGCTTGGCCGCGAACGTGGACACCGGCCACAGGACGATGTCGGCGAGCTTGCCGTCCTCCAGCGAGCCGATGGTGTCGGCCATGCCCGAGACACGCGCCGGGTTGATCGTGAGCTTGGCGATGTAGCGCAGGACCCGGAAGTTGTCGTTGCGCGCGGAGTCCTCCGGCAGCGGGCCGCGCTTGTCCTTGCAGTGGTGGGCCACCTGGAAGGCGCGCGTGAACGACTCACCGATCCGGCCCATGGCCTGGGAGTCGGAGCCGATGATGCTGATGACGCCCAGGTCGTGCAGGACGGTCTCGGCCGAGATGGTCTCGGCGCGCACGCGGCTCTCGGCGAACGCCACGTCCTCCGGCACGTCGTAGCTGAGGTGGTGGCAGACCATCGTCATGTCGAGCAGCTCGTCGATCGAGTTGACCGTGTACGGCAGCGTCGGATTGGTCGAGGCCGGGCAGACGTTCGGCTCCCCGGTCACCCGGAGGATGTCGGGGGCATGGCCGCCACCGGCGCCCTCGGAGTGGTAGGTGTGGATCGCGCGGCCGTTGATGGCGCTGATCGTGTCCTCGACGAACCCGGCCTCGTTGAGCGTGTCGGTGTGCACGGTGATCTGGATGTCGAGCTGGTCGGCGACCGAGAGCGCGCAGTCGATCACCGCGGGCGTGGCGCCCCAGTCCTCGTGGACCTTCAGCCCGCAGGCCCCCGCCCTGATCTGCTCCTCCAGCACGCCGGGCAGGCTGCTGTTGCCCTTGCCGAGCACGCCGATGTTGATCGGGACGTTCTCGAACGCCTGCAGCATCCGGCCGATGTTCCAGGCGCCCGGGGTGGTGGTGCAGCCGCGGCTGCCGTCCGCCGGGCCCGTGCCGCCGGCGACCAGGGTGGTGATGCCGTTGCTCAGCGCGTTCTCGACCTGCTGGGGTGCGATGAGATGGACGTGGGTGTCGATTCCGCCCGCGGTGGCGATGAGGTTCTCGCCGGAGATCACCTCGGTGTTGGCGCTGATGACCAGGCGGCGGTCGACGCCGTTCTGGGTGTGCGGGTTGCCGGACTTGCCCACCCCGACGATCTTCCCGTCCTTGACGCCGATGTCGCCCTTGACGATGCCCAGGATCGGGTCGATGATCACCGCGTTGGTGATCACCAGGTCGAGGGCGACGGCGCCGCCGGTGGCCGGATCGGCCGCCATGCCGTCCCGGGCGGTCTTGCCCCCGCCGTACTGGGACTCGTCGCCGTAGTGGCCCTCGGTGTAGTCCTTCTCCACCTCGACGACGAGGTTGGTGTCGCCCAGGCGGATCCGGTCGCCCACGGTCGGGCCGTACATGGAGGCGTACTGCCGGCGGCTCATGCTGGTCATGCGGCTCAGCCCTTCTTCTTGGCGCCGGAGGACTTCTTCGCCGGCTTCTTGGAGGGCGCCGGTTCCGGCTCTTCGAGGTAGCCGCGCTCGCGCATGCGCCTGAGTGCCTCGCGGTGGGCGTCGCGGCTGTGGATGCCGCCGTTGAGCAGGCCGCCGAATCCCACGATGCGCTGGCCGCCGCCGTACTCGACGAGCGTGACGCGCTTGGTGTCGCCCGCCTCGAAGCGGACCGCGGTCCCGGCCGGGATGTCCAGGCGGGTGCCGAACGCCTGCTCGCGGTCGAAGCTCAGGGCCCGGTTCACCTCGAAGAAGTGGAAGTGCGAGCCGATCTGGACGGCGCGGTCGCCGGTGTTGCGCACGGTGAGCGTCACCCGGGCCTGGCCGGCGTTCAGCTCGATGTCGCCCTTGCCGTAGATGTATGGATCATCCGACATGAGAGTGTGTCTCCTCGTGGGTATGGGTGTGCGGCATCGGTTCGGCCAGGCCGTCGTCGCGATGTCCGCTCCAGCGATGCTCGGCCTCCATGGCGCGCCGGTGGATGAGCGTGGCGAGCGAGGCGCGTCCGAGGAGGGGCCCGGCCGTCCGCGTGCCGGGCCGGGTGGGCGCCGGTACGAACGAGGCGGGCACCAGGACGACCTCCTCGGCCCCCAGCAGGCGGCAGCGCTCGACGCCCTCGTCCACGTCCGGATCGCCGCCGCTCAGCGCGACCTCGACCCAGCGGACCGGCGTGAACTGCCGGACCAGCCGGGCGATCTTGAACAGCTCGGCGTCCGGCTCGGGGCCGATCGCGGGCGCCACCAGCAGGACGGCGGAGGCGGCCGTGAGCTTCGCATGGACGACCGCGGCCCGCAGCCAGCCGACCAGGTGACCGGTGTCCGCCAGCGGCCGGGCCAGGAGCAGGTCACCGGCATCCCGGTCGCGCGCCGCCCAGCGCAGAGCCTGGGCGGCCACGCCCGCAAGGTCCGGATCGCGGCCCAGAGTCATCGGCACGACCACCGCCGGACGCCGCGGGATCGCCGACCGCAGCTCGCGATCCACGGAGCAGACCCGCGGCGCGTCCGGCCCGAGCAGCGGCGGCAGGCAGCGACCGCCCCGGCTCTCGGCCCCCGCCGCGAGAAGAATCTCGCGCACCGTCATTGCGCGCCGACCGGATCATGGCAGGACACCAGCTTGGTGCCGTCGTCGAAAACCGCCTCGACCTGCAGCAGCGACAGCATCCCGCGCACCCCCGGCAGCACGTCGTCCGGGCCGATGACCTTCTTCCCGAGCTCCATGCACTCGGCGACCGACCTGCCGTCCCGCGCCGCCTCGACGACCGCGCAGCTGATCAGCGCGACCGTCTCCGGATAGTTGAGCTTCAGACCGCGATCCTTGCGCTGGCGCGCCAGCTCGGCCGCGGTGAAAAGCAGCAGCTTCTCCATTTCCCTGGGGGTGAGATTCATCAGAGTTCCTTTCTGAACGAGTCACGCGCGCGCGATCCTGGAGAACATCGGCACAGCCGCCAGGAACGTCCACGTCACCAGCACGAACGGCCAGGTCAGGGTGTGGCCTCCGGCCACCGCGAACAGATTGCTGATCCCGGCCGTCAGACCCGCGGCCGCCACCGCGCCGACCAGGGCATAACCGGCGCTCACCGGCGTGGCCACCACGAACGTGCCGAACAGCGCGACCCCCGTCAGCACCGAGTTGTAGCCGTAGAGCCCGGCGCCCAGATCGGCGGCCTGAGCCCCCAGCACCCAGCCGGTAATCAGACCGGTCAAACTCGACACCAGCGCCACCAAACCCACCCGCCAGCCGGCGAGCACCAGTCCGGCCAGGAAGATGAGCCCGACGTACCACTGGCCCTGGAGGAAGACCTGGCCGATCCCGCTGAACGTGCCCCGCCACAGGTGGTCCCAGCTCATGCCGGTGCCCGGAGCCGTCGCGGACGGCGCCGCCGTACTGACCTGGCGGGCCCACACCCGGCTGAACGAGGACCCCCCGACCACCATCACCGTCGTGATCACACAGAAGGGCGCGGTCAGGGCGGACAGCTTGTACGGCATCAGCAGCACGTTGAGCGCCGAGGTGAGAACGCTGCCAGCGACCGCACCGAAGATCACCAGCAGGACGGTCAACCAGCTGACGTCAAAGTAGAGGGCCAGCCCCACCCCGATCAGCGTCCCGCTGAACCCCTCCAGGCCGAGCGCCACCCGATCGCTCCACGAGACGCCCAGTAGATGGGCGGTGAGCGTGGCGGTCACCGTGCCCAGCAGCCCGAACACCCCGAACCGCCAGCCGCCCACGAACAACGCGACCAGGAACACCAGCCCCACCCAGGGATTCGGCTGGAAGACGACCTGGGCGACGCCCCTGAGGATCACCCGTGGCAGGTCGTAGCGCGGTACCCGAGATGTCCCCGATGACATGAATCCAGCCGTTTCCGCCGCTACCGGATGATGACGCCGGGCCCCCTCATACGAAAGGGGCGCGACACATTGGCATCTATCCCTGAGCGAAGGGGGAAAAGACCAAGGACAGCCATCGACTGGACAAAGTCATCGTGTTCGGTGGCTTCGGGCGACGGGCAGGGCTTTCAGAGGTAGAGGCCGGTGGGTTCGGCGGTGGCGGCGGGGGCGAGGGCGGTGCCGTTGCGCTTGGCGTACAGCTCGGCCAGGGTGGCGCCTTCCGGGCCTATGCCGTCCTGGGTGCCCAGCCAGGATGTCGCTTCCGCGTGTGACAGCGCGCCCACCTCGATCTGGGCCAGGCAGCGGCCGGGCCGTACCACGGCGGGGTGCAGGCGGGCGAGGTCCTCGTTCGTGGTGATCGCGACCAGCACGTCGCGGCCCTGTCCGAGCAGGCCGTCGGTCAGGTTGAGCAGGCGGGACAGGCCCTGGCCCGTCATCTCCTTCGCGCCGGAGCGGATGAGCTCGTCGCAGTCCTCCAGCACGAGCAGGCGCCAGCGGGAGCTGCCCTCGTCGTCCTCCTGGTCGTAGCCGACGGCGACCTCCATGAGGTAGCCGGGCTCGGCGAACAGGTGCTCCGGGTCCAGGACGCAGTCGACCTGGCACCAGTCGCGCCACTGGCCGGCGAGGGTGCGCAGGAGCGTCGTCTTGCCGGTGCCGGGCGGGCCGTGGAGCAGGATCAGGCGGCCGGTCACCTCCGCGGGGGTGACGGCCATCAGCGCGTCTATCGAGGTGCGGGCGGTGCCAGAGTAGTTGCCGGAGATCTCCGACCAGGCCTGCGTGGTGATCGGCTTCTCGGAGCGGTGGCCGCCGTGCGGGCCGCGCCACCAGAAGCCCATGCGGCTGTGGTCGTCGGCCGGCTCGGGCTCCTCCGCGCCGTCGGTGCACTCCCGCAGCACCGAGCGGGCGAGGTCCTCGCTGACGGCGGTGACGGAGACGGTGGCGGTGCGGTTGCGATGGCGTACGACGCGCAGCGTCCATCCTTCACCGGTGACCAGGCGTGACTCGGTGCCCTCCTCGACCTTCGCGGTGCGCACCACCTTGCCGGTGGCGGGCTGCAGGGCGGCGTCGGGGCGTACGCGCTCCAGCTCGGCCTGCCGTGACCACGGCTGGGTGCCGGTGGCGAACGGGGACAGGGCGAGAGCGTCGATGACGTCGATGGCCGAATCGGCGTCGTCGAGCCACAGGTTCATGGGCAGGCCGGATGACATGGGCTCAATGATCCAGGTCAGCGCCATCCGGTGTCGAAGGATTTTGCGTGAAATAACGGTATACCACTATCTTCGGGGGATGACCGACCTGCTCCTGCGCGACGCCCGGATCTGGGGCTCCGACGCGCTCACCGACCTGCTCATCCGCGACGGCGCCGTCGCCGCCGTCGGCACGGACCTGGCCGCGGACGGCGTGCCCGTCGAGGGGCTCGGCGGCCAGTTGCTGCTCCCCGGGTTCGTGGACGCGCACGCGCACGTCGACAAGACCATGTGGGGCGGCCCCTGGGTTCCGCACGACGCCGGGCCCGGCCTCATGGGCAAGATCCGCAACGGCGTCGAGGCCCGCCCCGCCCTCGGCCTGCCCAGCGCCGACTACATCACCGCGCTGCTCCAGCAGATGGTCGTCTCCGGCACCACCCACGCCCGTTCGCACGTGGACGTCGACACCGCCATGGGTTTGGCGGCCGTCGAGGCGGTACGCGAGGCCGTGGCCCGCCTCGACGGCCGCATCACCGTGGACCTGGTCGCGTTCCCGCAGGCCGGCCTGCTCACCGCCCCGGGCACCGCCGACCTCATGGACCAGGCGCTCGCCGCCGGCGTCGGGCTCGTCGGCGGCATCGACCCGGCCGGGCTGGAGAACGCCCCCGTCGAGCATCTCGACGTGGTCTTCGGCCTGGCCGAGAAGCACGGCGCCGGAGTCGACATCCACCTGCACGACGGCGGCCCGCTGGGCGTGTGGCAGTACGACCTGATCATCGAGCGCACGCTGGCGCTCGGGATGCGGGGCAAGGTCACCATCTCCCACGGCTACGCGCTGGGCGAGGTTCCCGCCGACGTCCAGGCCCGGGTGATCGCCCGGCTGGCCGAGGCGGGCGTCTCGCTCGCCACCGTCGCGCCCGCCAGCGCCCCGCCGCTGCCCCTCACGGCCCTGCGCGAAGCGGGCGTCCCGGTCGGCGCGGGCAATGACGGGGTACGCGACCTGTGGAGCCCCTATGGCAACGGGGACATGCTGGAGCGGGCACTGTTCCTGGCCCAGCGCAGCCGGTTCGTCCGCGACGAGGAGATCGAGATCGCCCTGGAGGCCGCCACCCTGGGCGGCGCCCGCGTCACCGGCCGGCGCGCCGGGTTCGCGGTGGGCGACCCGGGCGACTTCGTGGCGGTGAACGCCCGCACCCCGGCCGAGGCGGTCTGCGTACGCCCGGCCAGGTCCCTGGTCGTCAAGTCCGGCCGGGTCGTCGCCCGCGACGGGCGCCTGGTGTGATCGGCTGGTGTGATCAGCGCCGCCGCAGGTCGCCGGTCTGGGTGACGAGGTCGTTGCCCGGCACGTCGCGCCACTTGTAGGCCAGGACGTCGCCGTTGAGCGTGAGCCAGATCGTGCCCGGGATGCACCCGCCCGACGAGGCGCCCAGGCTGAAGATCAGCGTCTTGCCCTCGATCTTGGTCAGCGGGATGGTCGCGGCGCACTCGGACTGCGAGTCCTTCTCGGTCCAGGCCGCCGTGGTCGCGCCGGCCTTGAGCGTGACCGTGTTGATGGAGCCGTCGGTGTCCAGGAAGTTGGTCGACTTGGTGTGACCGTCCCATGAGCCCGCGAAAGCCTTCGGAATCTTGACATTTCCGGACTTGACCGGGGTGGACGGCTCGCTGGTGGGCTCCTCCTCCGACGGCTGCGCGGTGGCCGAGACCTCGGCCGTGGGGGACGGCGGGGGCGTGGTGGAACGTGCCGACCACGGATTGTCCGGGCCCTGGTTCAGCAGGAAGACGGCGCCGCCGGCGGCCAGGGCGACCACGGCGGCGATCCCGCCCATGAGCACGCCCCGCTTGCGGTTGCGGGGCGAGCTCTGCGTGGTCAGCGCCGCCGACTGCGGGCCCGTCAGATGAGCCGCCCCCTGCATCCCAGAAACAGGTCCGGTGTACGGCATGCCGGAAATGTCGGCCCCCCGACCAGTAAACCCCGGACCCCCTGTACCGGCCCCCGGGCTTCCGAAACCGGAGCCCCCTGTGCCGGAGCCCGGTCCGCCCGCCCACGGCTCTCCGGCGGGCACGCCGGTCCCCGGTCCGGCGGGTCCGTGGTGGAAGGGGAAGGTCGGGGCGGCCTTCGGGTCCACCAGGGCCACCATCAGGTCCCTGGCCCTCGGGCGGCCCGCCGGGTCCTTGGAGAGCGCGGCGGCGATCAGCCCGCGCAGCCGTTCGGGAAGAAGGGACAGGTCGGGCTCCACGAACAGCACCCGCTGCATCGCCGCGGGCACCGTCTCGGCCCCGAACGGGCTGGTCCCGGTCGCCGCGAACACCATCGTCGCCCCCCACGCGAACACGTCGGAGGCAGGCGAGGCGGGCGTGCCGTTGATCTGCTCGGGCGACAGGTAGGCGGGGGTCCCGATCAGGCCGGAGGTCATCGTGGCCGCCCCCTCGGCGCGCGCGATGCCGAAGTCGACCACACGCGGCCCGTCCGGCCCCAGCAGCACGTTGGCCGGCTTGAAGTCGCGGTGCACGATCCCGGCCGAGTGGATCGCGGTCAGGGCGGTGGCCGTACCGACGATCAGGCGCTCGAGGTCGCCCTCGCGCAGCGGGCCGAGCGAGCGCACCCGGTCGGCGAGGGAGGGCCCGTCCACGAACTCGCTCACCACGTACGGCCGCGAGCCCGACACCGAGACGTCGAGCACCCGGGCGGTGCAGAAGGAGGCGATGCCCTCCATCGCCTGGAGTTCGCGGGCCAGGCGGGCGCGGGTGACCGGGTCCCCGGTGCTCAGGAGTTTGACGGCGACCTGTCCGCCGGAGCGGGTGCGGGCGAGGTAGACGATCCCCTGGCCGCCCTCGCCGAGTCGGGCGTCAAGGACGTAATCGCCCAAAGTCGCCGGATCGTCAGGTGTCAGGGGGGTCACCATGGCCGATACGTTACCGGTCGGCATGCGTTACGGCAGATCGACGGGTACCTTGTGTCGTTGGTCAAATTTTCCCCCTATGTGGAGGTATCGGGGTGTCCAGGGTGACGTTCCGCGAGCGTGCTCGGTATTGGTTCGACAACACCATGTCCAAGGGCACCGCGTCGCTGATCGGCTGGCTCGCCCTCGTCTCGGTGGCGCTCATCCTCGTGGTCAGCGGGCTCACGCTCTGGCTGGCGCCCGAGGAGCCGGAAGGCGTCGGCGGACCGGGCCACGTGCTCTGGATCTCGCTCATGCACGCCCTGACCCCCAGCAAGGTCGCCAGCGACAAGGGCAGCGTCGCGTACATGACGGTGATGTTCGCCGGCTCGCTCGGCGGCCTGTTCATCGTCAGCATGCTCGTCGGCCTGCTGTCCAACGGGCTCAAGCAGCGCGTCGACCGGCTGCGCAGGGGCCGCTCGCGCATCGCCGAGTCCGGGCACACGGTGGTGCTGGGCTGGTCGGACCAGGTGTTCACGATCGTGGGCGAACTGGCCAAGGCACACGCCAGCCAGCGCGGCTCGGTCATCGCGGTCCTCGCCGACCGCGACAAGCTCGCCATGGAGGAGGAGATCCGCGAGCGCGCTGGCGACCTCGGCAGGACCCGCATCGTCTGCCGCACCGGACGCCCCACCGAGCCCCGCGACCTCAGCCTCATGAACCTGGCCGCCGCCCGCTCGGTCGTCGTGCTCTCCCCGGAGGGCGAGGACCCCGACGCGCACGTCATCAAGATCCTCCTCGCGCTCGCCAAGCGCTCCGGCATCCACCCGCCGGTCGTGGCCGCGCTCACCTCCGGCCGCAACATGGCCGCCGCCCGCCTGGCCGGCGGCCCGCTCGTGCACCTGGTGGACTCCGACGACACCGCCTCCCGGCTCATCGTCCAGTCCTCGCGCCAGTCCGGCATGTCGGTCGTCTGCATGGACCTGCTCAACTTCGACGGCGGTGAGATCTACCTGCGCCCCGCCGAACTGCTGGTGGGCAAGACCTACGGCGAGGCGCTGCACGGCTACCACTCCGCCACCGTCATCGGCCTGCGCACGAGCGCCGGCGTCGCGCTGAACCCGCCCACGGACACCGAGATCGGCCCCAAGGACGAGGTCATCGTCATCGCCCACGACGACTCCTCGATCTGGCCCGCCGCCGGCGCACCGAAGATCGACGAGTCGGCCATGGCCGTCACGGAACGTGCCAAGCACGCCCCCGCGCGCACCCTGCTGCTCAACTGGAACGGCCGCGCCGAGCAGATCGTGCGCTACCTCGACGGCTACGTCGCCCCCGGCTCCGAGCTGGAGGTCGCCGCCGACCACCCGAAGGCCGGGGCCAACCTCACCGGCCTGCGCAACCTCACCGTGAACGTCAAGGACTGCGACACCACCGACCGCTTCGCCCTCGAAGCGCTCGGCCTCGGCCTGTTCCAGCACGTCATCGTGCTGTCCGACGACCGCTTCAAGGCCGACCACGCCGACACCCGCACGCTCATGACACTGCTGCAACTGCGCGACATGCAGACCAAGCTGGGCGAGCACTACTCGATCGTCAGCGAGATGCACGACGAGAGCAACCGCGCGCTGGCCGAGGTCACCGAGGCCGACGACATCGTCATCAGCGACACCGTCATCGGGCTGCTGCTCGCCCAGCTCGCCGAGAACCAGCACCTGGCCGACGTCTTCGGCTACCTCTTCGACTCGCGCGGCTCCGAGATCTACCCGCGCCCCGCCTCCGCCTACGTCGGGACCGGGGTCGAGGTGGGCTTCTCCACCGTGGTCGAGGCGGCTCGCCGGCGTGGGGAGACCGCCATCGGCTACCGGACGGCGTACGCGCGCAACAAGCCCCCGCACTACGGGATCGTCCTCAACCCGGACCGTTCCCGGCGCGTGTCGTTCGGCCCGCACGACTCGGTCATCGTCCTGTCGGAGCGCTAGGCCCCACAATGACCCTGTGAGGACCATTGACTGGGTGGACGGCGCCATCGAGCTCGTCGACCAGACGAAGCTGCCCGACGAGCTCGTCACCCTGCGGATCACCGACGTCGACACCCTGATCGGGGCCATCCGGCGGCTGTCGGTGCGCGGCGCGCCCGCGCTCGGCGTGGCCGGCGCCCTCGGCGTCGTCCTGGCGGCGGGCGACGCCGCCCAGATCGCCCGGCTGCGCGCCGCCCGCCCGACCGCCGTCAACCTGGCCTGGGCCGTCGACCAGGTCGCCGCGCTCCCGCCGGGGAAGGCGCTGAAGGCCGCCCTGCGCATCAGGGACGAGGACATCGCCGCCTGCCACGCCATGGGCGCGCGCGGCGCCGACCTGCTCGAAGGCGACCGGCTGCGGGTCATGACCGTCTGCAACACCGGCGGCCTGGCCGCCGTGGAACGGGGCACGGCGCTGGGCGTCGTCCAGACCCTGCACGAGCGGGGCCGGCTCGGCGAGGTCCTGGCGCTGGAGACCCGGCCGCTGCTGCAGGGCGCCCGCCTCACCACCTGGGAACTGGCCCGCATGGGCGCGCCCCACCGGCTGGTGACCGACTCGGCCGGGCCGTACCTGCTGGCCAGGGGTGGCATCGACGCGGTCCTCATCGGCGCCGACCGCATCGCCGCCAACGGCGACGTCGCCAACAAGATCGGCTCGTACGCGCTGGCGCTCGGCGCCGAGCGGGCCGGAGTCCCCTTCATCGTCGTGGCCCCCGAGTCCACCATCGACGAGGGCACCCCCTCGGGCGACCAGATCGCCATCGAGGACAGAGGCTCCGAAGAGGTCACGACCATCCAAGGTGTACGGCTGGCGCCCAAGGGCACTGAGGCGGTGAACCCGGCGTTCGACGTGACACCCCACGACCTCGTCACGGCGATCGTCACGGAGAGGCGGGTGATCCGGCCCTAAGCGACCGCAGACGACCCCAGACGAATAAGGGCAACTCCCGGACCGGCCCGCATCTCCCGCGTTACGCTCAGTTGTCACCTCAACGTGATCCCCCGGGAGCAGACCGTGGCCATCGACCTCATTCTTCGACGCGCATGGAATGCTCGGCCGCCGCGTGGCGACTACACGCAGCTCGACGCGACGCGCGGTGTGAAGGTCCACTACACAGGAGGCCGTGTCGATCCCGGCCTCACGCGTGACCACGCCAAATGCGTCGCTCTTGTCCAATCCATCCAGAACCACCACATGGACGGCAACGGCTGGATCGACATCGGATACACCTATGCGGTTTGTCCGCATCGGAAGGTGTTCGAGGGGCGGGGGCCGCATCATCTGCCCGCCGCCAACGGGGCCGGGCTCAACGCCGGTCACTACGCAGTGCTAGGGCTCGTCGGCAACGCCGGGCTGGTGCAGCCGCCGGACGCGATGCTGCACGGGATCATCGACGCGGTCGAACATCTGCGGGCCAAGGGCGCGGCCGGGCGGGAGATCAAGGGGCACCGCGACGGGTTCGCCACCGACTGCCCGGGTGACGCGCTCTACGCGTGGGTGCGCAAGGGGGCGCCGCGTCCTGGCGGGGGGCCGCCGGACCCGCCTGATCCGCCGACGGCGCCGCCGTTTCCCGGGCGGCTGCTGAAGTATCCGCCGGTCATGTCCGGGCAGGACGTGCGGACCTGGCAGACGCAGATGAAGAAGCGCGGCTGGGAGATCGACGCCGACGGCGCGTACGGGCCCGCCTCGCGGGACGTGTGCCGCAGGTTCCAGCGCAACCAGGGCATCGCGGACGACGGAATCGTGGGGCAGCTCACGTGGCGGCTGGCGTGGGAGGCGCCGCTTCCCTAAGGCGGACCCGGAGCATTGTTCTGGAGCGGTTCCGCTTAATATCCGAACATGGAACTGGCAGCCGGGTATCCCCCCGCCACCCGTGACGACTGGCACGCGATGGCGCTCGCCGTGCTGGGCAAGTCCGGCCTCGACTTCGAGGCGCTGACCAGCCGTACGTACGACGGGCTCACGCTCCAGCCGCTCTACGACGCCCCCGACCTGCCCAGCGTGCCCCGGCCGCCGCTCGGCGCGCGCGGCTGGGACGTGCGCCAGCGGCACACCGTCGCCGATCCGGAGGCGGTCCTGGCCGACCTGGAGAACGGTGTCACCTCGTTGTGGCTGGCCGTCGGGCCTGACGCGATCCCGGTCGACGGGCTGCCGCGGGTGCTCAAGGACGTCTACCTGGACCTCGCGCCCGTCGTGCTCGACGCCGGGGCGCTGGTCGAGCGGGCCGCCGACGTCCTGCTGGGGCTGGCGGCCGAACGTCAGGGGTCCGTGCGCGGGAATCTGGGGGCCTCGCTCGCCTCGGTGGAGCCGCGGGTGGTGGCCGCCCTGGCCAGACGGTGTACACAGGGGTACCCGGAGCTGCGGGCGGTGGTCGTGGACGCGACGCCGTACCACGACATGGGGGGCAGTGACGCGCAGGAGCTCGGCTGCTCGCTGGCGCTCGGTGTCGCGCACCTCAGGACGCTCACCGGCGCCGGGCTGAGTGTGGAGGAGGCG
This sequence comes from Nonomuraea endophytica, assembly GCF_014203235.1. Taxonomy (GTDB): domain Bacteria; phylum Actinomycetota; class Actinomycetes; order Streptosporangiales; family Streptosporangiaceae; genus Nonomuraea; species Nonomuraea endophytica. The sequence goes on from NZ_JACHIN010000003.1 coordinate 664,882, forward strand.
TTCGGGCAGCTGGAGTTCCGGTTCGCGGCGAGCGCCGACCAGTTCGCCACGATCGCCAAGCTGCGCGCGGCGCGGGTGGTGTGGGCGCGGGTGGCCGAGGTGTGCGGCGGGCCCGAGCGGCAGCTGCAGCACGCGGTGACCAGCTCGGCCATGATGACCGCGCGCGACCCGTGGGTGAACATGCTGCGCACCACGCTGGCCTGCTTCGGCGCCGGGGTCGGCGGTGCCGACGCGGTGACCGTGCGGCCGTTCGACGCCGCGGTGCGGGAGCCGGACGCGTTCGGGCGGCGGATCGCCCGCAACACCCACGCGCTGCTGATGGAGGAGTCCGGCGCCGCCCGGGTGGCCGATCCGGCGGGCGGCTCCTGGTACGTGGAACGGCGTACGGCGGAGCTGGCCGAGGCGGCCTGGACCTGGTTCCAGGAGATCGAGGCGGCCGGAGGGCTGCCGGGCGGGGCCGAGGAGCTGGTGGCCGGGCGCATCGCGGAGGTACGCGCCCGGCGCGACGCCGACATCGCGCACCGGCGGCTGCCGATCACCGGCGTGAGCGAGTTCCCGAACCTGGAGGAGAAGCCCCTGCCGGGCGGCACGCCGCGCGGGAGCGGACGCTACGCCGAGCCGTTCGAGGAACTGCGGGACCTGGCCGACGCGCAGCCGGAGCGGCCCAAGGTGTTCCTGGCCACGATCGGCCCGGTCGCGGCGCACACCGCGCGGGCCGCGTTCGCCGCCAACCTGTTCCGGGCGGGCGGGCTGGCCACCGAGAGCGCCGGGCCCGGAGTGGACGCCGAGCAGATCGCCACCGCCTTCGCCGTCAGCGGCGCGCGGGTGGCGTGCCTGTGCTCCAGCGACAAGCTTTACCCCGAGCACGCCGAGGCGGTCGCCGCGGCGCTGAAACGGGCCGGCGCGAGACGCGTCTGGCTGGCGGGGAAGGGGGAGTACGAGCACGTGGACGGCCGCGTCTTCGCCGGGTGCGACGCGCTGGCGGTGCTCAGGACGACCTTCGACGACCTGGAGGTGGCACGATGAGCATCCCCGACTTCACCTCCGTCCCGCTCGCGGGCGGTGCGCAGGAAGCCGCTCCCGAGGTGGCTGGCGAGGTGTGGGAGACGCCCGAGGGCATCGGGGTCAAGCCGCTCTACACGGCCGCCGACCTCGACGGGCTGGACTTCCTCCAGACCTATCCCGGGGCGGCGCCGTACCTCAGAGGGCCTTATCCCACGATGTACGTCAACCAGCCGTGGACGGTCCGGCAGTACGCGGGCTTCTCGACGGCTGAAGACTCCAACGCCTTCTACCGGCGCAACCTGGCGGCCGGGCAGAAGGGGCTGTCGGTGGCCTTCGACCTGGCCACGCACCGGGGGTACGACTCCGACCATCCGCGGGTGGCCGGGGACGTCGGGATGGCCGGGGTGGCGATCGACTCGATCTATGACATGCGTCAGCTTTTCGACGGCATCCCGCTGGACCGCATGTCGGTGTCGATGACGATGAACGGCGCGGTGCTGCCGATCCTGGCGCTCTACATCGTGGCGGCCGAGGAGCAGGGCGTGGCGCCGGAGCAGCTTGCCGGGACCATCCAGAACGACATCCTCAAAGAGTTCATGGTCCGCAACACCTACATTTATCCCCCGGCACCCTCTATGCGGATCATTTCGGATATTTTCGCTTATACCAGTGAAAAGATGCCGAAATTCAACTCTATTAGTATTTCGGGGTATCACATCCAGGAGGCTGGGGCCACCTGTGACCTGGAGCTGGCGTACACGCTGGCCGACGGGGTCGAGTACCTGCGGGCGGGGGTGGGCGCGGGGCTGGACATCGACGTGTTCGCGCCCCGGCTGTCGTTCTTCTGGTGCATCGGCATGAACTTCTTCATGGAGGTGGCCAAGCTGCGGGCCGCGCGGCTGTTGTGGTCGCGCCTCGTTTCCGGATTTAACGCGAAAAATCCGAAATCTCTGTCATTGCGGACCCACTCGCAGACGTCCGGATGGTCGCTCACCGCCCAGGACGTCTACAACAACGTCGTCCGCACCTGCGTGGAGGCCATGGCCGCCACCCAGGGCCACACGCAGTCGCTGCACACCAACGCCCTCGACGAGGCGCTCGCCCTGCCCGGCGACTTCTCCGCGCGCATCGCCCGCAACACCCAGCTCCTGCTCCAGCAGGAGTCCGGCACCACCCGGGTGATCGACCCCTGGGGCGGCTCCTACTACGTCGAGCGCCTCACCCACGACCTCGCCGAACGCGCCTGGGCCCACATCCGCGAGGTCGAGGAGGCCGGGGGCATGGCCAAGGCCATCGACGCCGGGCTGCCCAAGCTGCGCATCGAGGAGGCCGCCGCCCGCGCCCAGGCCCGCATCGACTCCGGCCGCCAGCCGGTCATCGGCGTCAACAAGTACCGGCCCGCCGCCGACGAGCCCATCGACGTGCTCAAGGTCGACAACAGCGCCGTGCGCGCGCAGCAGATCGACAAGCTGCGCCGCCTGCGCGCCGAACGTTCCGATGACGAGGTACGCCACGCGCTCGAAACCCTCACCAAGGCGGCCGACGCCGCCCAGAGCGGCACCCGCGGCCCCGGCCTCGACCAGAACCTGCTCAAGCTCTGCGTCGACGCCGCCCGCGCCAAGGCCACCGTCGGCGAGATCTCCGACGCGCTGGAGAAGGTGTACGGCAGGCACGCCGGCCAGGTGCGTACCATCTCCGGCGTGTACCGAGACGAGGCCGGCCCGGCCGCCAACATCGAGCGCGTACGCGAGGCGTGCGCCGACTTCGAGCGCGCCGAGGGTCGCCGGCCGCGCATCCTGGTCGCCAAGATGGGCCAGGACGGCCACGACCGGGGCCAGAAGGTGATCGCGACCGCCTTCGCCGACCTGGGCTTCGACGTGGACGTCGGCCCGTTGTTCCAGACGCCGGAGGAGGTGGCGCGCCAGGCGGTCGAGGCCGACGTGCACATCGTCGGCGTGTCCTCGCTGGCCGCCGGGCACCTCACGCTGGTGCCCGCGCTGCGCGAGGCACTCGCCGCCCTCGACGCGGAGGACACCATGATCGTGGTGGGCGGGGTGATCCCGCCCGGCGACTTCGCCGAACTCCGGGCGGCGGGCGCCGGCGCGATCTTCCCGCCGGGCACGGTCATCGCCGACGCCGCCCTCGGCCTCCTGAAGGACCTGACCGCGCGGCTGGGGCACTGACCTGGCGGCTCCGGACAAGTGAGGCGCAAGTGTGGCGCATGCGAGCCGCAGTTGAATCCAGTCTGACAGCTCTGACTGGAAGGACGTGTGGTGTCCATGCCGTTGCACGATCAGTCCGAGGCTCCGGCGGCGTACGGTGTCGGCTGGGGCAGAGGCTCCCGATAGCGACAGATCTTCCGTCTCACCTTCCCGGAGGGCGGGCGCCTCCGGGGAGGTCGATCTGATACTTGATGAAACCCGGGTTGACGGCCACCTGGTCGTACAGGCGGCGGGCCGTGGTGTTGCCCTCCTGGGTGTGCCAGTAGACGCGGGCGCAGCCGTTGGCCCGCGCCCAGTCGGTGACCGCGGCGATCAGGGCCCGGCCCACGCCCTTGCCGCGTACGTCCTCGGCGGTGAAGAGGTCCTGCAGGTAGCAGAGGCCGGTGTCGGGGGCCGACGTGCTGCCGTGGACGAGGAAGTGGGTGATGCCGACCAGCCGTCCGCCGAGCCGGGCGCCGAGCGCGTGCAGCCGGGTGCCGGACTGGAACTCCTGCCACGCCCTGTCGTACATGCTCTGCGGCTCGGTGCGCCGGTAGAAGGCGATGTAGCCGCGGAACAGCTCCTCCCAGGCGTCGCGATCCGAGGGCAGCAACTTCTCCACGGTGACAGTGTTGACCATGCACCGAAACTTACGGACAAATCCGCAGGTGGGGCATGGCCACTCGCGGCCCTTACCCGCTGACCACTATTCCTCGGGCCAGGGGGCGCCGTCGCAGGTGCTGAAGTTGAACGTCCGTGTCATGGCATTGGGGGACAGCACCCGGAACTGCACCGTGTGCGCCCCGTCCGACCGGATGTGCGCATACCCGAGCACCAGCTTCGTCGGCGCCGTCGCCGCCGCCTTGCCCATGTCGCGGCCGTCCAGGATCCACCGGTACGTGAACGGCGTCTTCTTGCTCGCGCTCACGGTGGCCGCGATGTTCGACTGCCGGTAGCAGTCGCCGGTCCGCAGCCCCTCCGACCGCAGGCTCACCGACCCCACCCGCCCGGCGGGCGCGGCCGGCTTGGACGTCGTGGGCTTCTGCGTGGGCTCGTCCGTGGTGGGCTGCTCGTCCGCCGTGGGCTTGGTGTCCGCTGTGGGCTTGGCGTCCGGGGTTTCCCTGGTACGGCTCCGCGTCGCCGTTGGCTTTGGTGTCCGGGGCGGCTTGGCTGACTTCTGTGCCGTGGGCTTCACAGCCGGTTCCACGCTGCCGGCCGGAGGCGTACCCGTGGACGGCAGCCCGGGCGGCGTCTGGGCGACCGGCCACGAGATACCGGTGACCAGCGCCGTGACCAGCCCCGACGTCACCACCACGGCTCCCGCCGCCGCCCCGGCAACCAGCAACGCCCGCCTCCACCCATCCCCACCGTGCCCGCCGAGAGGTCCGCCGGGCCCGGACCCGCGCGGCCCTCGGTCGTCTCCGCCGTCTCCGCCGAGAGGTCCGCCGGGCCCGGACCCGCGCGGCCCTCGGTCGTCTCCGCCGTCTCCGCCGAGAGGTCCGCCGGGCCCGGACCCGCGCCGCTCTCGGTCGTTCCCGCCATCTCCGCCGACAGGCCCGCCGGACCCGCGCCGCCTCTGGCCGCCGCGCATCCCGTCGGGGGTGCCCGAACCGGAAGAGGGGTGCGGGCCTGTTCCCGGGAACGGGCTTCCTCCGGCCGGTCCCGGGGAGGGAGTTCCGTCGCTCGGCCCTGGGAAGGGCGTCTTGTCGCTCGGTCCTGGGAAGGGAGTTCTGTTGGCCGGTCCTGGGAAGGGGGAGCCGGGCCGTACACCCGCTTCGGGAAGGATGTTGTCAGGAGGCGCGCCCGCGCCGATGAGCTGGAACAGGACCTCCTGCATCGTGGGGCGGGCGGCGGGGTTCTTGGCCAGGCAGCGGGTGACGATCGGGCGCAGGGGGCCGGTGAGGTCGCCGAGGTCCGGGTCGGCGTGCTGGATCCGGGTGATGACGGCCGGGAGGGAGTCGTTGCCGAAGGGCGGGCTGCCCGTGGCGGCGTACACCATGACGCCGGCCCACGCGAACACGTCGGTCGCCGGACCGACGCCCGCGCCCGCCAGTTGCTCGGGGGCCATGTAGGCGGGGGTGCCGACGACGCTGCTGGTGACGGTCAGGGAGGCGCCGGAACGGGCGATGCCGAAGTCGATCACGCGGGGGCCGTCGCGGCCGAGCAGGACGTTGCCGGGCTTGAAGTCGCGATGGACCACGCCCGCGCGGTGGATGGCCGCGAGCGCGGTGGCGGTGGCCACGGCCAGACGTTGCAGCCCCGCCCCGCCGTGCCGCCCGGCCTCCGCCAGGGACGGCCCCTCCACGTACTCGGTCACGATGTACGGCCGGCCGCCGGTCGAGGCGTCCAGCACCTGCGCCACGCAGAACGGTTCCACCCGCCGCAGCGCCGCCACCTCCCTGGCCAGGCCGTCCCCGCCCTCGCGCAGCACCTTGACCGCGACCTTGGCGCCGTCCGGCGCCTGTCCGAGGTAGACCACGCCCTGGCCGCCCTCGCCGAGCTTCCTCACGATGCGGTACGGCCCCACGCTCGGCGGCGTCACTGGCCCTCCATCGAGCAGACGCTGAACGGCAGCGACCTGGCCGCGCTGCCCGGCGCGGTGACCTTGAGGGTGACGTTGTGCCCGCCGGTCTTGAGCATGTACTGGTGCGCCAGGGCCGGAGCGGTGAACTCGCCCTTCGGCACCCACGTGCGGTTGCTGTGCTTGACCTGCCCGTCGACCACCCACGCGTAGCTGATCCACACCTCCGACCTGCTCGACTCCAGCGAGCCCGAGAACCCGACCGGCGGCATGTAGCAGCTCGCCGTATGGTCCTGGCCGGGGCCGCCGCGCAGGTCGATGCCGAGCACCCGGACCTTGGCGGCGGCCGGCGCGGGCTTCTTCGTGGTGCGCGTGGGAGCAGGGGTGGTGCGTTCGGGCGTGGGACTCTCCCGCGTCGGGGTGGGACTCTGGGGGGTGCGCTCGTTCGACGGCTTCGGCGTGGGGGTTCGCTTCGGGGTCTTCTTGGGGGTGGGTTTGCGGGTGGTCTTGCCGGGGCGCGGGGTCTTTCCGCCATTCGCGGTGGGTGTCGAGGTGTACGGCGCGGCGGCCGCCCACAGCCCCGAACCGCCGCCGAGCCAGGTCAGCCCCGACACCAGCCCACCGGCCACCACGACGGCCCCGGCCACGGCCAGCGGCACCGCGAGCGCGGCCTTGACCGGCTTGCGGCGATGTACCCGATCGGTGACCTGATCCCGCCGCCCGCCAGGATCGGTAACCTGCCCACCCTGACCATGTCCGGGCGCCGAACCCGCGCGATCCCATGCCGGACCTGCATGTCCTGGCGCCGAACCCGCCCGATCCCATGCCGAACCTGCGTGTCCGGGCGGCGAACCAGCGTGATCCCACGCCGGACCTGCCTGTCCTGGCGTCGGACCCGCGTGTCCGGGCGCTGATCTCGCCCGGCCGTGCGGTGAGCCCGCGTGACCCGGCGTTGGGCCTGCGTGTCCGCCTGCCGGACCCGCGTATCCCTGTGCCGGGCTCTGGGGATCCGGGGCGGGGCGCTGGTCGCCGCCGAGGAGGCGTAACAGGACCTCGCGCATCGGCGGCCGGGCGGCGGGGTCCTTGGCCAGGCAGTCGTACACGACGCCGCGCAACTGCCGGGGCAGGTCGCCGAGCTGGGGCTCGTTGTGCAGGATGCGGTTGATGATCGCGGGCAGCGTGTCACTGCCGAACGGCGGCGTCCCGGTGGCGGCGAACACGATCACCGACGCCCACGCGAACACATCCGCCGCCGGCCCCACATCGTGCCCGGCCAGCTGCTCGGGCGCCATGTAGGCGGGCGTGCCCACGATCCCGCTGGTCGCGGTCGCCGCCGCGTCGGTCGCGCGGGCGATGCCGAAGTCGATGACCCTCGGCCCGCCCGGCCCGAGCAGTACGTTGGCGGGCTTGAAGTCGCGGTGCACCACACCGGCCTCGTGGATCGCCGCCAGCGCGGTGGCCGTGGCGACCGCGAGCCGCTGCAGGTCGGCGCCGCTGTGCCGCCCCGCCTCGTGCAGCGACGGCCCTTCCACATACTCGGTCACGATGTACGGCCTGCCGTACCCCTGACCGGGCATGCCCTGACCCGGGCGGTACCGCCGGCCGGGACCCGGACCGCCGCCGAGGGAGGCGTCGAGGACCTGCGCGATGCAGAACGGTTCCACGCGGCGCGCGGCCGCGATCTCCTTGGCGAAGCGGTCGTCGCCGCCCAGCCCGTCGCGCAGCACCTTCACCGCGACTGGGGGCCCGTTGTCGGCCTGCCCGAGATACACGACGCCCTGACCGCCCTCGCCGAGCCTGCCAACCAGTCGGTAGGGACCTACGGTAGCGGGGTCGTCAGGACCGAGTGGCGCGATCGTGCCCATCTACTCCGTCCCCACCGGGCACACCTCGACCGCGATCGACTCGCGGGCCGTCACCGGCGAAGTGACGCGAAGGGTTACGGTGTGCCGTCCGGGGAGCGTGATGGCGGGCGGTGGTACGACGGCGCGGGTGCGGGCCTCGGTGATGTACGCCGTGCCGTGCCGCGCCACCTGGCCGTCCACGATCCAGGCGTAGCGGAAGCGCACCGGCCAGCGGGTTCCCTCGACGAGGCCGCTGACCACGGTGTCGCCCACCTGGCAGTCGCGGGTCTGGGCGGTTCTGACGCCTTGGGCGCGTACGTACAGGACCCGGATCGTGCCCACGTCCCGCGTGGAGGAGGCGCTGGGGGAGGGCGTGGTGGAGGAGCCGAGGGAGGGCGTGGTGAGGTCGCCCGGGGAGGGGGTGCCGGTCGCGCGCGGGTGGCGGACGCGGGTCTTGGTCGGCTTCGGGCTGGAGGAGGACGCCGAGGCGGGCGTCACCGTCGTCACCACCGGCCCGGCGTCGCGGCGCGGATCGGAGGTGAGCCAGACGATCGCCCCGGACAGGGCCAGCACCATCACCCCGGACACGCCGGCGATCAGCGCCCGCCGTACACCTCGACGGACGGGCGAACGGCCCGCCTTCGCGGCCGGGAGCGGCTGCTCACCACCCAGCAACTGCAGGACGACCTGCCGCATGGCGGGGCGGAGCGCAGGATCCTTGGCCAGACAGCCCTGCACGATCGCGCGCAACGGCTGCGGCAGATCGCCCAGCTCCGGCTCCTCGTGCAGGATCCGGTTGATCACCTCGGGCAGCGCCCCGTCGCCGAACGGCGGCTTGCCCGTAGCGGCGAACACCACCGTCCCCGCCCACGAGAACACATCCGCCGCGCCCCCGGCGGCCTGCCCCGCCAGTTGCTCCGGCGCCATGTAAGCAGGCGTACCGGCCACACCACCCGCACTCGGCGTGTGGTCATCACCCGCCAGCCCGAAGTCGACCACCCTCGGCCCGCCCGGACCCAGCAGCACGTTGGCCGGCTTGAAGTCCCGATGAACCACGCCCGCCTGATGGATCGCCGCCAGCGCCGTGGCGGTCGCGTTGGCCAGCCGCTGGAGCTCGGCGCCCGCGTGCCGCCCCGCCCGCTGCAGGGGCGGCCCGTCCACATACTCACTCACGATGTACGGCCGGCCGGCGAACGAGGCGTCAAGCACCTGTGCCACGCCGAGTGGTTCCACGCGGCGGGCGGCGGCGATCTGCTCGGCGAGGCGGTCGTCCCCTGTCCGGCCTTCGCGCAGCACCTTGACCGCGACCGGCACGCCGTTCCTGGCCTGGCCCAGATAGACCACGCCCTGACTGCCGGCGCCGAGCCGCCCAACCAGACGGTAGGGTCCCACCGCCGCCGGATCGCCCTCGCGCAACGGTTCGACGTGCGGCATGAGGGGAGTGACTCCTGTGACGGCTGAGATGGATCTCCAGCACCCTAGCGCCTAGAGACACGATTTGTCGGAACTTAGTCCGATAAACACGTAAACACCCCCCACCACCAGCCCAAACACCCCACCATCCCAACCTGCCACCCCAAGAGCACCCCCCCGCGGCACCCTGATGACCCGAAGCAGCACCAACAACACACTCCGCAAGTCCGGCGACGCGTTCACCCCGCCCCGGGCAAAGCCCGTCCCCCGGCAGAGCCCCGCTTCCCGCAGAGCCGAGCCCGCAGGGCTGCGCCCCGCGGAGCCCTGCGGGCCGCGGACGGGGAGACCGGCCAGTGGGTCGCTCCGGGCCCTGGAGAGTCGCGTCTCCCGTAGAGCGGCGCTCCCGTAGAACTGCGTGCCCTGCCGAGCGGTATGCCCGCAGGGCGGCATGCCTGCGAGACCCCTGCGTGGTCCGCGCCACGCCGCTGGGCGGCATGCCTGCGAGACCGGTTCGTGGTTCGCGTCGCCCCGCTGGGCTGCGCGCCCGCTGGGCTGCGCGGCCCGCAGGGCGGCATGCCCCGTAGAGCTGCGCGTCCGCGAGACCGGGAGGCGCTTCGCGCCGCCCTCCGGCGAAGCGCCACGCCGCCGTGAAGCGCCGCGCCCCCACGGGGCGGCGTGACCGTGAGGGCGGTGGGTGGCTCACGTCGGGGTATTGCGGGCCGCGTCTCTGGAGGGTGGCGTGTCTGTGAGAGCGGTGTCCAGGGTGGTAAGCGGGGGCGGTGTGGGGTGTGTGGGGCTGGGTGGGGGTGGCGGGGAAACGTACGATCGGGGGCATGCGGTCGGTCGAGGACTATGTCGAGGGTGTGAAGGCCGGGTCCCGGACCTGGATCGGGCGGGCGATCACGCTGGTGGAGTCCACGAAGAGTGACCATGCGCGCCTGGCGCAGGATGTGCTGGTCGCGCTGACCCCTCTCGCCGGGCGGACGTGGCGGGTTGGGGTGTCCGGGGTGCCGGGGGTTGGGAAATCTACCTTTATTGATGGGTTTGGGACTTTGCTCACCGGGCTGGGGCATCGGGTGGCCGTGTTGGCCGTTGATCCCTCCTCTACCCGGACGGGGGGCAGCATTCTGGGGGACAAGACGCGGATGGGGCGGCTGGCGGCTGATCCGCATGCCTACATTCGGCCTTCCCCCACCTCGGGCACGCTTGGGGGAGTGACCAAGGCGACCCGGGAGGCCATGGTCGTGGTGGAGGCGGCCGGGTACGACGTGGTGCTCGTCGAGACCGTCGGCGTCGGCCAGTCGGAGACCGCCGTCGCCGACATGGTGGACAGCTTTCTGCTGCTGAGCCTGGCGCGTACTGGGGACCAGCTCCAGGGGATCAAGAAAGGGGTGCTGGAGCTGGCTGACGTGATCGCCGTGAACAAGGCCGACGGGGAACACGAGATGGCCGCGCGCAAGGCGGCCAGGGAACTGGCCGGTGCGTTGCGCATGCTGCGCTCAGAAGGGCCGCCGCCTCCTGTCCTCACCTGCAGCGGACTGACCGGCGCCGGGCTGGAAGAGCTGTGGCAGCAGATCGGCGCCCACCGGGAACGTATGGACGTGGCGGCCAAGCGACGCGCCCAGCAGGTCCGGTGGACGTGGACGCTGGTCCAGGACCGCCTGTTGGCCGAACTGCACGGCAACCCCGAGGTGGCCGCGCTCACCAAGGAGGTCGAGCGCGAAGTACTGGCCGGCGAACTAACCCCCGCCCTGGCCGCCGACCGCCTCCTGGCCGCCTTCAAACGCCCCTGACCGCCCCGCCGCCCCAACGGCAAGCCCAGGCCACCACATCAGGCCACACCCCAAACCGCCGCACACTCCCACGCACGCCACAGGCCCTCACCCGCCGCACGTTCCAGAGGTCCACTGCGCCGCGCAGTTCCGCATGTGCAGCGTGCCGGTTCGCGTGGCCGCGCGGTTCCCAAAGGCATGCCTCCGACTCCCGGGCGCGTGCATCCAACGCTCGAAGGCGCGACGGAAAACAAAACGACCGGTCGTTCGTATATAGTCGTGCCCATGACCGATGGACGCAGGTTGCGTGGGCAGCGCAGCAGGGAGGCGATTCTCGAACGAACCGTCGCCCTCGCCTCCGTGGACGGGCTCAGCGGCCTCACCCTGGGGCGGCTCGCAGAAGAGTCCGGCATGAGCAAGTCGGGTTTCTTCGCGCACTGGCGTGACAAGGAACAACTCCAGCTGGACGCCGTCGACTGGGCCGCTCGCCAGTGGGTGGACCACATCGTCCGCCCCGCCATGAGGACTCCAGCCGGTGTACGCCGCCTGTTCGCGATGCACGAGGCTCGCCTGCGCTTCTATGAGGACGGCGTCCTCCCGGGGGGCTGCTTCTTCTTCGTCGCCCAGGCCGAGTTCGACGACCGTCCGGGGAAAGTGCGCGACCGGGTGGCCAAGGCGATGGCCGACTGGCTCAACGCCGTACGCGCCATGGTCGAGGAAGCCGTCACCCTGGGCGAGCTCAGGGACGACACCAACCCGGGCCGCCTCGCGTTCGAGATCAACGCCCTGGGTGAGGCGACCGTCGCCCATGCCCGGCTGATCGATCCGGCCGAGGCCTACTCCTACTCCCGCGCCGCCGTCCTGCAGCGGTTGCGCGGGCTCGCCACCGACCCCTCGCTTCTCCCGGAGGATTGACCGTGACCCAGTTCAAGCCCGTTCAGGTGCATTTCGATGACCTCGATGCCATGGGCCTGCTGCACAACTCCCGCTACGCCCTGCTCGTCGAGCGCGCCGTGTCCGCATTCTGGACCGAGGCGGGCTGGCGGTTCGACCCGGCGCTGTCGAAGTTCAAGGACGTCTACATGGTCGTGCGCGAGTTCAAGATCGTGTACAACTCGCCGGTGATGGGGGCGGGCGACGTGCTCGTGGAGTTCTGGCTGGAGCGCATGGGAAGGACTTCCGGCGTGTACGGCTTCCGCGTCCTGTCGGCCGACCGGACGGTTGTCCATGCCGAGGGCCACCGCGTGAACGTCAACCTCGACTCCACCACCCTGCGGCCCACGCCGTTCTCCCCGGAGATCCGCGAGGCGGCGGCCGTCCTGATGCGCGAACCCGCCGCATGCTGAGCACCCGCTGGTTGCCCGGCCCGCACGTGCCCGGCGACACCCCGCTGGTGGTGAGCGAGACCGCTTTCCAGCTCAACCGGGCCATCGACCTGCCGCGTGCCTGCTGGGCCGGTTGGCAGTTGAGCAAGTTGTGGCCGGAGTTGGAGGGCGCCGTGGCGTTGCGGCTCTGGGTGAATCCGGTGCGGCGCCGTATCGGATCGGTGTCGGTGTGGCGGGAGGGGACCGACCTCGACCGGTTCGTACGGCTGCGCGCGCACGTCGACATTGTCCGCGCCTACCGGGGCAAGGGCACGCTGACAACCAGGACGTGGGAGAGCATCGGCGTCCCCAGTGGGTGAACTATCCATCGCCGGGTGAAATATCGCTACTCGTTTCGGCCCGGGCGGCTACCCAGAGGTGTGGCGTGTGTCACGATGGCGCGCAGTCGACGACGGGGAGACCGCGCATGTGTGATGACCCGATGCTGCCCGAACCGGTCGCGGGGGCCCTGCGAGAGTACGGCGGGCTGCTCGGCGAGCACGGCATCACCTGGGGCGAGCCGGAGATCCACTACGTCAAGCTCTTCGCCCGCAGGCGAGTGCTCCCGCCCGAGCTCCAGGGCCGTTTCTGGCGGGTGGCCTTCGGCCGCCTGGCCGCCCTCCACCCCGGCGAGCCGCTGGAGGGCCTCGGCGCCCGCCTGGCCGAACCCGACTACGACGAGATCCTGCGCGACACCCTGGAAGGCGAACTCCCCGCCCACGCCGCCGCCCTCCGCCTCACCCCCGAGGGCCCGGTACTCGACGGCCGACCCCACGTCATCCTCCGCGGAGCAGAAAACAGCCGCGGGGAAGGACAGGACCGCGGAGAACAAACCGGCAGTGGTGGGGAGAACAGCCACGGGGGAGAGGGAGGACTCGGGGGAGAGGGCGGCCATGGAGAAGATCGCACAGGAGGCGACGGCCCTGAGGAAGGCGACGGCCGCGGGGGAGGCGACGACCGTGGGGGCGACGGCCGCCACGATGGGGACGCCGAGGTCAGGGTGGCGTTCTTGGTGGATTCGGGACGTGCCGACCCGGCCACCGTAAAAATCGGGAGCTTACGTCGTGAAATATCCCCTCAGGGTGCTTGGCTGACCGAGATCACCCCCAGCACACCGGTCATCCTCGACGGCACCCCTGTAGACACGACACCCCTGTTCAGGGTCGCCGAAGTGGCCAGGGTGAGGCTCCGCTCGCCGTACCCCTGCCGCTGGAGTGTCACCGGCGACGGCGGCCAGGGCTGGTTCCCCGCAGGAGCCCCGCACCGCCATGACTTCCACGGCCGCCCCTACTTCCACGGCGACGACCTCACCCTCGACGTCCCGGCGGAACCCCTGACGATCACCGCCACCCGCGGCATGGAGTACGACCAGGTCCGCACGGAGCTGACCCCCCGTCCGGGCCACGACCACCAGGTACGGCTCACGCCGCACCGCATCTACCACGCCGCCGCCCGCGGATGGTACGGCGGCGACCTGCACACCCACCTCAACTGGGCCGGTGACCTCATCGCCGCCCCCGCCGACGCCGCGGCGGCCCAGCACGGCGAGGACCTGCACGTCCTGAACCTGCTGGCCGGGAACGTCTCGGGCGCCCGCGTGTACGACCGCGAGGCCCTGGCGCACTGGATCGGCCGTGACCTGCCCTGGTCCGACGCCACGCACATCGCCAGGATGGGCGCCGAGTACCGCAACGACCTGCTCGGCCACGCCTACGCCTTCGGCCTCACCGCCGAGCCGGACCGCCTGCACACCGGCTTCGACGGCGCGCCCGACTGGCCGCCGAACGCCGCCGCCCTGGCCGAGTTGCGGCGGCTGGGGGCGCTGCTCGGCTACAGCCACCCGTTCGGCCAGCCGGTGAGGGACGACGATCCGGCGAAGGCGCTGTTCGGGCCGGTGGCGCGTGACTGCTCGGCCAGCGCGCTGGTCGCCGACGCCGCGCTCGGCCTGGTCGACAGCCTGGACGTGCTCACCCACGCCTCGATCCCGGCCACCGCGGCCGTCTACCGCCGCCTGCTGGGAGCGGGGAACCGGCTGGCCGTCACCGCGGGCACCGACACGATGATCTCCTTCACCCGCTCCGACAACCAGTCGAACCCGCCCGGCTGGGGCCGCGTCTACGCCCGCGTGGACGGGGCGCTCACCGCGGAGTCGTTCGCCTCGGCCGTGCGGGCCCGCCGTACGTTCGCGACGACCGGTCCGTGGCTGGAGCTGTCGGTGGACGGCCACGGACCGGGCGCGGTCATCGACGCGGAGCCGGGCGGGCGGCTGTCGGTCACCGCGACCGCGATCGGCCCTGAGGTGTCGGCGGTGCGCATCCGCACCGCCGACGGGGTCCGCGCGGGCGCCGGACGGCTCGGCGGCGGCGACGACGCGCTCACCGTCACCGTCGAACTCGACGTCGGCGAGCCCACCTACGTGCTCGCCGAGGCCCTGTGCGAGCCGCACCCGCGCACGCTGACCGCCACCGGGTACGCCCTGACCAGCCCCGTCCACGTGGACGTCGGCGGCAGGCAGGTGGCGCGCGGCTCCGACGTGCGCTGGTGCCTGGACTGGCTGGACCTGCTGGAGGACCTGGTCAGGATCCACGCCAGGCTGGACGCGCCGGGCCAGCTGGAGGACCACCTGGAGCTGATCGAACGGGCCAGGGAGGTGTACGGAACCCGGCTAGGCTGATCGCCGATGGACATCAAGAACCTTCTGCGCGAGCACCCCGCCTGGCTCGCCCACCTCGAATCGCTGGGCGGCTTCGAGGCCCGCCCGCCCGCGCCCCACGACCTGCTCGGCGAGCTGATGCGGCTGACGGTCCCGCACGAGGACGTCGCCGGGGTGATCACGAGTGCGCCGGAGCCGGGCACCCCGCAGTGGTGGTTGCTCGAACGCTGCGTGCACTCCCTGGTCTCCGCCATCGACGTGCGCGACGACCCGCCCTACTTCCCGGATTTGCCCGAGCTGGGGCCGTACTTCTATGTGCACGTGTTCCTGGCGGCGCTGCCGTACACGCGTGAGTTCCACCGCGCGCGCGGCATCCCCGAGGAGGTGTCGCACGAGACGCTCGCCGACATCGGCCGCAACATGGCCGTGCACCGCAAGCGGCACGGCCGGCCGGGGCTGCACGCGCCGTTCTGGTACATGGCGCACGTGCGCGGGATCCTCTACCAGCTCGGGCGGCTGCAGTTCTCGCGCGACCAGATGGGCGGCAGGACGCTGGAGGCGGTGCGCGCGGCCGGGGTGCCGGTGGGCGAGCACGGCCGGACGCTGGGGCTGCACATCCCCGACTTCTGCGGGCCGTTCCCGCCCTCGGCCTGCACGGACGCCTTCGAGCGGGCGCGCGCCTTCTTCCCCAAGCACTTTCCCGACGAGGACTACCCGGTGGTGACCTGCAGCTCGTGGCTGCTGGATGACCAGTTCGCCCAGTATCTGCCGGCGAGTTCGAACATCATGTCCTTCCAGCGCCGCTTCCGGCTGCTGCACCGCTTCGAGACCAGCGGGATGATGGACTTCGTCTTCGGCGCGGACGCCAAGGCCGACCCGCTGCCGCGCCGCACCAGCCTGGAGCGTGCGATCGCCGACCACCTCGCCGCCGGCGGCACCTGGTACGGCCGCGCCGGCTGGCTGCCCCTCTAAGCGGTCTCCACGAAGCCGGCCAGGCCGTCCAGCATGATCCTGAGGTTGATCGTGAAGATCTCCTCCAGGTCGGCCAGGACGTCCGGGCTGTCGCGCAGCGCGCTCTGGCGCGGATAGCGGCCGGCGCCCAGCTTCTCGTAGACGGCGGGCACGGTCACCGCACGCCACTGGCTGAGCGAGATCCCGCCGCCGCGCCGGCCCGCGGCGATCTCGCTCACCCGGAGCAGCGCCAGCCCCTGCACGAGCCCGCTGACGCCCAGGTAGAGGCGGTGGGTGGTCACCGGGTCCAGGCCCAGGCCGTCGAACGCGCCGAGTCCGCGCTCGAAGCGGGCCAGCAGGCTCGGGACGAGCGGCGGCCGGACGGTCGCGATCACCTCCAGCAGCCATGGGTGGGCCGAGTAGATCTCCCACTCCCACCGGGCCGCCGCCTCCAGCTCGGCCCGCCAGCCTCCCCGGATCGGGGGCCCGGAGTCGAGGCCGTCGGCGAAGACGGCCTCGACCATGAGGTCGATCAGCTCTTCCTTGCCCGCGAAGTAGTTGTACAGCGACATCACCTTGACGCCGAGCGCGCTCGCCACATGCCGCATGGACAGGCTCTCCAGGCCGTCGGCGTCGGCGATCCGCACGGCGGTGCGCACGATCAGCTCCCTGGACAGCCCCGCCTCGCCGCGCTGCTCCCGCACCGGCGTCACCACCACTGACCGGCGGGCCCGGTAGGCGCGGGCCTGGCAGGAGCGGGAGCAGTACAGCGGTCTGCGGCCCCGGCCGGGAAGCACGAGTTCTTTTCCGCACCGCGCGCAGGTCGCCATTTCATCACACCCTTTTTCCGTGACGAAATGATATCACTCGCCTGTAAATAGCTAGTAGGAAGGACATGACGTACATCGTAAGGAGGCAGAATGAAAAAGGCGGGTCCGCGGGAATGGGCAGGGCTGGCGATCCTCATGCTGCCCGTCCTGCTCATCTCGGTCACGGTGACCGTGCTGTTCTTCGCGCTGCCGTCGCTGACCGCGGAGCTGGAGCCGAGCGGCGCCCAGCAGCTGTGGATCGTGGACGTCTACGCGTTCCTATTGGCCGGGCTGCTCATCCCGATGGGCCATCTGGGCGACAGGATCGGCCGCAGGCGGCTGCTGCTCCTGGGCGCGGTGGCCTTCGGCCTGGCCTCGGCGGCGGCGGCGTTCGCGTCCAGTGCCGAACTGCTCATCCTCGCCCGCGCCCTGCAGGGCGCCGCCGCGGCCACGCTGATGCCGCCCACGCTCGCGCTCATCCGGGTCCTGTTCGCCGACCCGCGGCAGTTGCGGATGGCGATCGCCGTCTGGGCCGCGGTCTTCACGCTCGGCAGCGTGGCCGGGCCGGTCGCCGGAGGGTGGCTGCTGGAGCACTTCTGGTGGGGATCGGTCTTCCTGATCAACGTGCCGATCATGCTGGTGCTGCTCGTGCTCGGCCCGCTGCTGCCGGAGTACCGCGATCCCGCTCCCGGCCGGTTCGACCTGGCCGGCGGGGTGCTCGTCCTGCTGGCCGCGCTGCCCCTGGTGTACGCGGTGAAGAAGGCCGCCGGGCAGGACTTCTCCGTGACCATGTGGGCCGCCGCCGCGGCTGGACTGGTGTTCGCCGCGCTGTTCCTGCGCAGGCAGCGCACCCGGCCCGGCCCGATGCTGGACCTGGCGCTCTTCCGGCGGCCCGGCTTCGGCCTGTCCCTGGCCACCGCCACGCTCGCGGTCTTCGCGCTAATCGGGACGTTCTACTTCCTCACCCAGTACCTGATGTCGGTGCTCGGCATGCGGCCGATCGCCGCCGGACTCATGATCGTGCCGGCCGCCGTCAGCGCGGCCGCCGGATCGGTGCTCGGGGCCGGACTCACCCGGTGGCTGCGGCCCGGCCACGTCATGGGGTCGGGGATGGTCTTGGGGGCGGCCGGGTTCCTGCTGATCGCGGGGCTGGGCACCGAGGAGAACCTGCCGCTGCTGTTCGGCGGGCAGATCCTGCTGGGCTGGGGCATCGGGTCGGTGCAGGCGCTCGCCTCCGGCCTGGTCGTCTCCACCGCGCCGCCGGAGAAGGCCGGATCGGCCTCCGGCCTGTTCGAGTCGGCCACGGAGTTCGGGCAGGCGTTCGGCGCGGCCGTACTCGGGAGCATCGGCATGGCCGTCTACCGCGCGGCGCTCACCGCGACCATGCCGCCGGACGTGCCCGCCGAACTGGCGGCGGTGGCCAGGGAGACGCTGGGCGGCGCCCTCGCCCTCGACGCCGGTACGGCACTCGCCACCGCGGCCCGAGCCGCCTACGTGGACGGCATGCGCACGGCGGCGCTGGCCGGAGCGGTCGTCATGGTGACCATGGGCGTTCTCGTCCTGCGCGCACGTTCTGGCCGAGTGTGCTAAATTCTGGCCATGCGGTCAGAAAATAAGCCAACCGGCCAACGATCGTTCATCGAAGAGGCCAGGCGGACGCAGATCATCGCCTCGGCCATCGAGGTCCTGGCCGAGTCGGGGTGGGCCGGCGCGTCCCTGGCGAACATCGCCAAGCACGCCGGCATCAGCAAAGGCGTCATCTCCTACCACTTCGCCGGCAAGGACGAGCTGATGGAGGAGGTCGTCGACCAGGTCTACGCGCAGATCGCCGAGTACGTGCTGGCCAAGATGGAGGGCGAGAAGTCCGCCACCGAGCTCCTGCGCACCCACGTCCTGGCGGTCGCCGAGCACATGCGCGGCAACCGCAACCGGCTGAAGGCCATCGGCGAGATCTTCCACAACCTGCGCGGCCCCGACGGCGGAGCCCGCTACGGCCCGCAGACCAACGAGGAGATCTACCAGGCCCTGGAGCTCGTCTACAAGCTCGGCCAGGACACGGGCGAGTTCCGCCCCTTCGACCGGCGCGTCATGGCGGTCACCCACTCCGCCGCCGTCGACGCCATGTTCACCTACTGGGTGGTCATCCCCGGCCACGACCTCGACGCCCACGCGCGCGAGCTGGCCGACCTCCTCGAAAGGGCCGTCAAGTGAAGACCGAGACCCGCACCAGGCTGCTGGCCGTCGACAACCTGCGCGTCGTGCTGACCGCGCTCGTCGTCGTCCACCACGTCGCCGTCACCTACGGCAACATCCCCGCCTGGTACGTCTTCGAACAGGCGAAAGACGGCACCGGCATCGTCCTGGACCTCCTGGTCATGTTCAACCAGGCGTTCTTCATGGGGTTCTTCTTCCTCATCTCCGGCTTCTTCACCCCGCGCTCCTACGACCGCAAGGGCCCGGGACCGTTCATGCGCGACCGGCTGAAGCGGCTCGGCATCCCGCTGCTGGCCTACCTGCTGTTCCTGCGGCCCGTCGCGATGGCCGGGATCTATGACGGCTCCATGCCGTACTGGCACTTCTACATCGGCTCCTGGGACCCGGGACCGATGTGGTTCGTGGAGGTCCTGCTGGTCCTGACCGGCCTCTACGTGCTGTGGCGCCGCTCCGGGCGGCAGATCGAGGAACGGCGCGGCGAGCTGACCCTGCGCGCGATCGCGCTGTTCGTGACCGGGCTGACGCTGGCCGTCTTCGTGTGGCGGTTCCTGGTGCCCGTGGGGCAGTACTGGCCGGTCGTCGGCCTGCCCACGCCCTCCTACCTGCCGCAGTACGCCTCCATGTTCGTCCTGGGCCTGATCGCCTACCGGCGCGGCTGGTTCGAGACGCTGCCCAGGTCGGCGGCCAAGTACGGGTTCATCGCCGCCGGTGTCGCCTCGGCGGTGCTACTGCCGGCCGGGATGTGGACCAGGGGCTGGGTCGCCCAGCTCGGCACGGCGGCGTGGGAGTCGGTCTTCGCGGTCTCGATGGTCATCGCGCTCAGCGTCTGGTTCCGCGAGCGCTTCAACCGGCAGGGCCCGTTCGGCAAGTTCCTGGCCGACCAGGCGTTCACCGTCTACATCATCCACCCGCTCGTGCTCGTCGGCATCAGCACGCTGCTGTCCGGCCTGGCGGCGCCGGCCATCGCCAAGTTCGCGCTCGTGGCGGCGCTGGCACTGCCGATCTGCTGGGGTCTGGGCTACCTGGTGCGCTCCATCCCCGGCGCCAAGCGCATCCTCTGAGCGGGGAACCCCGCGCGGCCGGGCGGTGTATCCGGGACATGAGACGCACGCTCCTCGCCGCGACCGCCCTGCTGCTGAGCGGCTGCAGCGCCGCCACGAGCGGCACCATCCCCTCCACCGTGCGCGAACCTCCCGGCCGCCGCGTCTGCGCGGGCGCCAACCAGCCGGACTTCGACGCCGGCCTCGACGACCGCGTCGTCGTCTCCGGCCCGGCCGCGCTGCTCGCCTTCGCCCTCGCCCCACCCCCGAGCACCCCGCCCCCAAGCACCCCGCCCCCAAGCGCGCCGCCTCCGAGCACCCCACCCCCGAGCACCCCACCCCCGAGCACCCCACCCCCGAGCACCCCACCCCCGAGCACCCCACCCCCGAGCGCTCCGCCTCCGATCGCGCCGCCGTCCGGGGGCGGGCCGGCGGTGCGCGGCTTCAAGCTCGCCGTCCGCGCCGAGCCGGGCGCGGACTTCACCGTCACGACCCGCACGCCCGGCACCGCCCTGCTGTTCGACCGCGCGAAGTACCGCCGCGACAACGCCTACACCCTGTCCGACGGCACCCCCTCCTACCGCTTCACCGGCTGCGCGGACCGGCGCGCGCTGTGGGTGGGCAACGTCCTGACCACCGGCCCGATCAAGGTCGAGCTCTCCATCCGGTACGGCGCCGCCGACCACCCCGTCACCGTCACCGCCTACGCCAGAAAGTGACACCCGGCTCCCGCTCCCGCACGTGACCCGGGGCGGCGATTGGGCAGTATGGGGTGTATGCGACTCCGCTCCCGCCTGCACCGCTGGGACAAACGCCTGTTCAAGGCCGTTGCCAACGCGCACCTGCCCGGCTTCGAAAGCGTCCTGCCCCCGCTGTCCAACGCGGCCAACAACGCCGTGCTGTGGGGCCTGATCTCGGGCGGGCTCGCCTTCACCGGCAGGCGCAGGCTGCGCAGGGCGGCCACCCGCGGCCTGCTGGCCATCAGCGTGGCCAGCCCGCTGGCCAACATCGCCGCCAAGCGGGCCTTCAACCGCAAGCGCCCGCTGGCCGACTTCCTGCCGCTGGCGCGGGTGCTGAGGACCCCGTCGTCGACCTCGTTCCCCTCGGGTCACTCGGCCACGGCCGCCGCCTTTGCCACGGCGGTCGCGCTGGAGGCGCCCCGGCGGGTCAGCGTGCCCGTCGGCGTGGTGGCGGGGGCGGTCTGCTTCTCCCGCGTGTACACCGGCGTGCACTATCCGGGCGACGTGCTGGCCGGGGCCGCCATCGGGGTGGCCGCCGGGCTGTTCACCCGGCGGCTGTGGCCCGACGTGGGCGAGGCCGTACCCGTGCTGAGGAAGACGCGCGCGGCGCGTCCGGAGCGAACGGACGGTCAGTCGGAGTAGAAGCCGTCCAGCACCTTGCCGTGGTGCTCCTCCACGACCTTGCGCTTGATCTTGAGGCTGGGCGTCAGCTCGCCGGTCTCCACCGTGAAGTCCTCGGCCAGCACGGCGAACTTCTTCACCGTCGCGTAGCTGGCCAGGTCTGCGTTGACCTGGTCTATCGCCTTCTGGACCTCCGCGCGCATCCGGGGGTGCTCGCGCAGCGCCTCGGCGTCGGCGGGCAGGTTCTCGGCCTCGGCCCAGGGCCGCACCACGTCCATGTCGAGCGTGACCAGCGCGGTGCAGTAGTTGCGCCGGTCGCCGTGGACGAACACGTGCGACAGGTACGGGCAGGCGGCCTTGATGCGGCCCTCCAGGTGGGTGGGCGCGACGTACTTGCCGCCGGAGGTCTTGATGAGCTCCTTCTTGCGGTCGGTGATGAGCAGCCGGCCCTGGTCGTCGAGTTCGCCGATGTCGCCGGTGTGCAGCCAGCCGTCCTCCAGCGCCGCTGCGGTGTCCTCGGGCAGGCCGTGGTAGCCGCGCATGATGCCGCGCCCGCCGATGAGCACCTCGCCGTCCTCGGCGATCTTCACGGTGGTGCCGGGCAGGGGCGGGCCCACGGTGCCGAACTTGACGGTGTCGGGACGGTTGAGGAAGCTGCCGGCCGACGACTCGGTCAGGCCGTAGCCCTCCAGGATGGTCAGGCCGGCGGCGTCGAAGAACTCGGCGATGTCCTGTGACAGCGGGGCCGCGCCGGAGATGAAGAAGCGGATGCGCCCGCCGAAGCGCTCGCGCAGCTTGGCGAAGACGAGCCGGTCGGCCAGGCGGTACTCGACGCCGGTGGTGACCGGGATGGACGCGCCGCGCTGGCGGGCCCGCACGACGCGCACGCCGGTGGCCTTCGCCCAGGTGAAGATGCGCAGTTTGAGGCCGCCCTCGTTGCGCATGTTCGCGGCCACCGTGTTGTGGATCTTCTCGAAGATGCGCGGCGCGGCGGCCATGAACGTGGGCCTGAGCACGCCCATGTTCTCGGCGATCTTGTCGAGCCGGCCGTCGAGGGCGGTGGGCACGCCGCAGTCGATCATCACGACCTCCAGCAGCTTGCCGAAGGAGTGTGACAGCGGCAGCCACAGGAAGTGCAGGTCGTCGGGGCCCAGCAGGCCGAGCTCGCGCACCGACGAGGCGGCGAACAGCCAGTTGTCGTGGGTCAGCTCCACGCCCTTGGGCCGCCCGGTGGTGCCCGAGGTGTAGATGAGCGTGGCCAGGTCGTCCTCGGAGATGGCCTCGACCATGGCGTCGTAGTCGCCCTCGCCGGCCACCTCCGACAGCGGCACCACCCAGCCGTCGTCGGCCGCCGTGCCGTCGATGACCACGACGTGCCGCACGTCGGGCAGCTTCTCGCGCACCGAGCGCAGTTTGGCGACCTGGGCGTCGTCCTCGGCGATGACGAGCGTGCTGCCGGAGTCGGTGATCACGAACGCGGACTCGTCGGCCGTGTTGGACGGGTAGATCGTCGTGGTGGCCGCGCCCGTGGACAGCACGGCCAGGTCGGCCAGGATCCATTCCAGGCGAGTGGAGCTCAGCAGCGCCACGCGGGCGCCCGGCCCCGAGCCCAGCCCGGCCAGGCCGAGGGCCAGTTCGCGCACCCGGTCGCCGGTTTCTCGCCACGACAGGGACGTCCAGCCGCTCTCGGACGGCGTGCGGTAGGCCTCGGCGTCCGGGGTGGCGTTGACCCGGTCGCGCAGCAAGGCGGGGATGCTGGACATGCCTGACCTCCTGAGGGGGGTGATGGTGCCGACAATAGGACGAACACCCTCGGAGAGTCGATGGTGCCGGTCAGTCACATCCCCCGCGTGTCGCGGCGATCGCGACATCCGCCCCGCCGCTCGCACGCACCTCCCAGGCCCCGCACTCACAGCGGAAGTACGCGACCAGACCCTCGGACGTGCGATGGGAGGAGACGGCGATCAGCTCGTGCAGGTGTGTGGAGCGCATGATTCCAGCCTGATGTAATGAGCTTGTGCATTTCAACGCTTACGGAGGCAACGGGGCGGCCCTGTCCGCCGACCTGGTCAACACCGCCGACTACTCGCCCGGCGCGCTGACGCCGATCCTGTCCGCGAACGCGATGCTGCGCCCCGAGCTCACCCCGGCCCAGGCCGCGGAGCTGGAGCTCTGGGCGGGCCGGCTCGATCCCGTCTTCGGCGAGCGCGACCAGGAGACCCAGATCGAGCTGATCAACGACCTGCTGAAGGTGACCGCGGCGACGCCGTACGCCAGCGCGCACGACGGAAGAAAGCCGCACCTGCACTTCTTCTCCATCGACGCCGACATCGTCAGCCGGGCCAAGGACACCACGGCCGGCGGGCTGGCCATGGCCATCTCCTTCTCCGACGGCCGCCGCCTGGGCCGCTGCGACCGCGAGGGCTGCGCGACCGTCTACGTGGACACCTCGCGCAACGGCCGCCGCCGCTTCTGCTCGCTGGCCTGCGCCAACCGGGTCAACGTGGCCAACCACCGGGCCCGCCGGCTCACTCCCTGACCAGGCGGTCCAGGCGGGGCGCGTAGGTGACGTGGAAGACGAGCGACGCCGCGCCGATCGCCGCCGCGTCGGCGGCGATGGGGGAGACCTCCACGCGTACGGCCTGCAGCCCGCGGGCCAGCACCCGGGTGGAGACCGCCCGCCCGATCACGTCCCGGTAGAGCCCGCCCAGTTCCCGCACCGCCGGCCCGCCCAGCACGAGCAGGTCCACGTCGAGCATGTTGACGATCGAGACGGCGGCGTCGGCCAGCCGGTCGGCCGCCTCGGCGGCCACCGACAGCGCGAGCGGGTCCCCGGCGGCCGCGGCGGCGCACACGGCCGCGTGGCTGAGCCGCCCGCGCGTCAGCACCGACTCGGCGCCCAGCGCCAGGCGTTCCCTGGCCGTGGCCACCATCGCGCTCGGGCAGCACAGCGCCTCCACGCAGCCGCGGTTGCCGCAGTAGCACTCGGGTCCGTCCGGCATCACGGTGACGTGGCCGAACTCGGCGGCGTTGAGCGTGCGGCCCCGGTAGACCTGCCCGTCCAGGAACAGGCCGCCGCCGATGCCGGTGCCCAGGTACAGGTAGGCGAAGCTGGGCACGGCGCGGGCCAGGCCCGCCCAGCGCTCGCCGATCGCCGCCGCCGTGGCGTCGTTGTCGACGGTGACCGGGTAGCCGACGTGGCGTTCCAGCAGGCTCCTGATCGGGACCCCGTCCCAGCCGGGCAGGCGCGGCGGGGTGACGATGACGCCGTCGGGGTCGAGCGGGCCGGGGGAGGCCAGGCCCACGCCGAGCACCTTGTGATCAGGTACGCCGGCCTCCTTCAGCAGGCGGCGCGCGGTACGGGCCAGCGTTCTGACGATCGGCTCCGGCTCGGCCCCGCGTACCGGGCGGTGGAGCTTGACCAGCGGGCGGCCGGCCAGGTCGGCGAGCACGTAGGAGACCTCGCCGGGGTCGAAGTGGATGCCGACGGCGTATCCGGCGGCCGGGTCGACGCGCAGGATCGTGCGCGGCTTGCCGCCGGCGCCGGGCGCGGAGCCGTCCTCGACGACCAGCCCGTCCTCCAGAAGTTTGCGGACGATGACGGAGACGGCCTGCGGCGTCAGCCCGGTGATGCCGGCGATCTGGACCCGGCTGATGCCGTCGGAGGCCTGGACGGCCTCCAGCACGACCGCCCGGTTGTAGGTGCCGACCTTGG
This sequence comes from Nonomuraea endophytica, assembly GCF_014203235.1. GTDB lineage: Bacteria > Actinomycetota > Actinomycetes > Streptosporangiales > Streptosporangiaceae > Nonomuraea > Nonomuraea endophytica. The sequence continues at coordinate 689,745 of NZ_JACHIN010000003.1, forward strand.
GCAGGTTGGTCCCCATCTGCATGAGGCCAATCTCACACGAAGGCGTTGACTCTGTAAATCAATTTGATTTACCTTCGCGGGTAACCGGCGACATAGGGGAGTCCCCCGATGAAACGTGTCCTGATCGCCTCAATCCTCATCATCGGCGTGGCGGCCTGCGGCTCCGGAACGAAGGAGCCCGCCGCCGGCGGCGCCAAAGAGCTCGAAGTCCTCTACAAGGTCGAAACCACCTGGCCGCACCTGGAGAAGATGCTCCAGAACGCCAAGAAGCAGTACGAGGCCACGCACAAGGGCGTCACGATCAAGCTGACCCCGGTGCAGGGCAACAACGAGGCCTACTACACCAAGCTCGCGCTGCTCAACCGCTCCGCCGACTCCGCGCCCGACCTCTACTACCACGACACCTTCCAGGTCAACGCCGACGTCGCCGCGGGCAAGCTGGCCCCGCTCGACGAGTACCTCGGCGCCTGGCCCGACTGGGGCACCCAGTTCCCCGACTCGGTCAAGCAGGCGGCCAAGGGCGGCGACGGCAAGATCTACGGGGTCCCGATCAGCACCGACACCCGCGGGCTCTGGTACCACAAGGACGTGCTGGCCAAGGCAGGCATCGCCGTACCGTGGGAGCCCAAGACGTGGGCGGACGTGCTCACCGCGGCCCGCGCGATCAAGCAGAAGGCGCCCGGCGCGATCCCCTTCAGCATGTATTCCACCAAGATCCACGGCGAGGCCGCCACCATGCAGGGCTTCGAGATGCTCCTGTACGGCACGCCCGCCGGCACCCTCTACGACGAGACCCAGAAGAAGTGGATGGCCGCGGGCAAGGGCTTCACCGACTCCCTGGCCTTCATCAACACGATCTACCGCGAGAACCTCGGCCCCAAGCTGTCGGACGCCCACAACGCCAAGCTGTCCGACAAGCACACGCTGGAGTGGTTCCCGCAGGGCAAGCTCGGCATCCTGCTCGACGGCGCCTGGACCCCCTCGGCATGGAAGCCGACCGGCGCCAAGCCGTGGCCGGAGTGGCAGCAGAAGATGGGCTGGACCCGGATGCCGACCCAGAACGGCCAGGAGCCCGGCGCGGTGAGCATGTCGGGCGGCTGGGTGATGGCGATGAGCTCCTACACCCCGAACAAGAAGGAGGCGTTCGACTTCATCACCACCGCCACCAACAAGGAGAACTCGATGCTCTACTCGGTCGGGACCGGCGACCTGGCCCCGCGCAAGGACGTCGCCGCCGACCCCGCCTACAGCGCGGACAACCCGTCGGTGAAGTTCTGGACCGAGCTGGCCGAGGTCACCCACTACCGCCCGGCCTTCGAGGAGTATCCGAAGGTGTCGGCCGAGGTCCAGGAGGCCATGGAGGCGGTCACCACCGGCGCGCGCGGCCCCGAGGAGGCGGCCAAGGCCTACTCCGACACGCTGCCCGGTGTCGTGGGCGGCCCTGACAAGGTCGTCGCGGGCGGATGACGGCCACCGCTCTTTCCCGCCCGGTGGCACGGGGCCCGTCCGGCAGGCGGCGCGCCCTGCGCCGCCTGGCGCCGCTTGGGCCCGCGCTGGTCCTGATGGTGCTCTTCCTGGCCGGGCCGATCCTGTGGAGCCTGTACGTCGCGTTCACCAACGAGACGCTGTCGGGCACGAACTCGGTCAGTCCCAGCTTCGTCGGCCCGGCCAACTTCGTGCGCATGTTCGGCGACGCCGACTTCGTCAACTCCTTCACGCTCACCTTCGTCTTCGTGGTCGGCTCCGCCGTCGTCGGGCAGAACACGCTCGGCCTGATGATCGCGCTGCTGCAGCGCGGCCGCTCGCGGGCCACGCGCAGCACCGTCAACGGCGTGGTGATCGCGGCGTGGGTGATGCCCGAGGTCGTCGCGGCGCTGTGCTGGTTCTCCTTCCTGGCCGAGGAGGGCACGCTCAACACGCTGACCGGCATCGGCCAGGAATGGCTCTACACCGCGCCGATGGTCGCGGTGATCCTGGCCAACGTCTGGCGCGGGACCGCGTTCTCGATGCTGGTGTACTCGGCGGCGCTGTCGGAGGTGCCCGCCGAACTGGTCGAGGCGGCGGCCGTCGACGGCGCCGGCACCTGGCAGCGGCTGTGGCACATCACGCTGCCGCTGATCCGGCGCTCGATCATGGCCAACCTCATGCTGATCACCCTGCAGACGCTGGCCAGCTTCGGGCTGATCTACACCCTGACCGGCGGCGGACCGGGCAACGCCAGCCAGACCACGCCGCTGTACATGTACGACAAGGCCCTGCGCTACGGCGAGATCGCCTACGGCTCGGCCATGGCGCTGGTGATGCTGGTGATCGGGGCGCTGTTCTCGCTGGTGTACCTGCGGCTGATCAAGGTGGAGGACTGAGTGATGGGCCGACTCGCCGCCCGGATCGCGCTGCTGGTCGTGGCCGTGTCGTTCGCGGCGCCGTTCCTGTGGGTGGTCATCGCCTCCGTCCAGCCGGGCGCGGGGCTGTCGGCCCAGCCCACGGGGGAGTTCTCGCTCGGCAACTTCCAGGCGGTGCTCACCTGGGAGACCACGATCCTGCCGGTGATCAACTCCATCGTGATCTCGGCCGGGACCGCGCTGATCACCGTGCTGGTCGCGGCGCTGGCCGCCTACCCGCTCTCGCGCTACGAACTGCGCTATAAGCGCTCGTTCATGCTGACGCTGCTGTTCACCACCGGGCTGCCGCTGACGGCGATCATCGTGCCGGTCTACTCGATGTTCTACCGCTTCAACCTCTACGGCTCGGTGCCGGCGATGGTGTTGTTCCTGGCGGCCAGCGCGCTGCCGTTCGCGATCTGGCTGATGAAGAACTTCATGGACGGCGTGCCGGTCGGACTGGAGGAGGCGGCCTGGGTGGACGGGGCCGGGTGGGTGCAGTCGCTGGTGCGCGTGGTCGGCCCGCTGATGGCGCCGGGCATCGCCGTGGTCGGAATCTTCGTCTTCGTCGGCCAGTGGGGCAACTTCTTCGCCCCCTTCGTGCTGCTGGACGAGTCGGAGGAGGCGCCGGCCGCGGTCACCATCTACACCTTCTTCTCCCAGTACGGCCAGGTCGCCTATGGCGAGCTGGCCGCGTTCTCGATCATCTACACGGCCCCGGCGGTCGTGCTCTACGTGGCGGTCAACAAGTATCTGGCCGGCACGTTCAACCTGGGTGGCGCGGTCAAGGGCTGAGCTTGCGGAGAAATCTTGGGTCGCCTAAACTTCTGCCCGTCGTATCGCCTAGCCCAGGGGGCAGTTGAAGTGAGGGTCTGAGGTCGCGGGCACCGCGCCGTTCCGCCCCGTCGTGGGCACGCGCGCAACCTGGACCTCTGGCGTTCCGCCACCTCACACGGGCGTTTCGCGGTGATTCCCGCCATGTCACGAATTGTTGATCTTTTGTGACGGGAGCCACCCTTATGTCATTTTCCGTAGTCATCGACCGCGTCTCCTACGGCTGGGCCGACGGAACGCTGGTGCTCGACCGGCTCGAAACCGCCTTCCCGGCGGGACGCACCGGGCTGATCGGCGCCAACGGGTCGGGCAAGTCCACCCTGCTCAAGATCCTCGCCGGCGAGCTCCAGCCCGCCGCGGGCAGCGTGAGCCTGGCCGGCCGGGTCGGCTACCTCGCGCAGAACCTCACCCTGCGCCAGGAGTCCACCGTCGCCGACCTGCTCGGCATCGCCGGGGTCCGGGCGGCGCTGCACGCCATCGAGTCCGGCGACGTCGCCGTCGCCCACTTCGAGACCGTCGGTGACGACTGGGACGTCGAGGAACGCGCGCGCGCCGAACTCGACCGGCTCGGCCTGGACCACGTCGGCCTCGACCGGACCGTCGGCACCCTGTCCGGCGGCGAGGTCGTCATGGTCGGGCTGGCCGCGCAGTTCCTCAAGAACCCCGCGGTGCTGCTGCTCGACGAGCCCACCAACAACCTCGATCTGCGGGCGCGCGAACGGCTCTACGCCGCCGTCGCCTCCTGGCCGGGGGTGCTGGTGATGGTCAGCCACGACCGCGCCCTGCTGGCGCTCGCCGACCAGATCGCCGAGCTCAGGGAGGGCCGGATCCGCGTCTTCGGCGGCAACCTGGACGACTACGAGCGCATGCTCGCCGCCGAACAGGAAAGCGCCGAGCGGACGGTACGCACCGCCGAGGCCGACGTCCGCAAGCAGAAGCGCGATCTCGCCGAGGCGCACATGAAGCTCGACCGCCGGGTCCGCTACGGCAACAAGATGAGCGCCCAGAAGCGGGAACCGAAGATCATCATGAACGGCCGCAAGCGGGAGGCCCAGGTCTCCGCGGGCAAGCACCGGATCATGCACACCGAGAAACTGGAGGGAGCCCTCGACCGGCTGACCGAGGCCGAGCAGGCTGTCCGCGAGGACCGCGAGATCCGCATCTCGCTGCCCGAGACCGCCGTGCCCACCGGGCGGGTGGTTCTGGACCTGCCGCTGGAGCACGCCTCCGGGCCGGACGGCGGGGCCGTACTGGAGAAGCTGCTTGTGCAGGGACCCGAGCGGATCGCGCTGACCGGCGCCAACGGCTCGGGCAAGACCACGCTGCTGCGGCGGATCGCCGGGCACGGCGCCCTGGTGCCGTCCCGGTACCTGCCGCAGCGCCTCGACCTGCTGGACGATGACAGGAGCGTGCTCGACAACGTGCGCCTCCTGGCCCCGGACGCCGGGGTCACCGAGGTGCGCGCGCGGCTGGCCCGGTTCCTGTTCCGGGGCGAGCGGGTGCATCAGCCGGTGTCCACGCTGTCGGGCGGCGAGCGCTTCCGCGCCACGCTGGCGGCGCTGCTGTCGGCCGACCCGGCGCCGCAGCTGCTCCTGCTGGACGAGCCCACCAACAACCTCGACCTGGCCAGTGTGCGACAGCTCACTCAGGCGCTGTCGGCCTACCGGGGCGCGCTGATCGTGGCCAGCCACGACCTGCCGTTCCTGCGGGAGCTGGGCATCACCCGGTGGCTGCGCCAGGACAGGGAGCATGGCCTGTCGGAATCGTGAATTGACGCAAGGGGATCAACCGGGCAATAGTGTGGCAGGTGGCTGTCCCCCGGTTGATGACCTGCGTGCTCGCCCTCGCTACCCTCACCGCCTGTACCTCAGGCGTCAGCGGACCGACCGGTGGTGAGCCCGTCGCCAGGGGCGTGGCCGGCGGGCCCGGCACCGCCAGGCCCAGCACCGGCACGGGAACCACCGCACCGCCCGCCACGGCGCTCACCCCCGAGAGCTACAAGAGCGAGCTGTCGGGCCGCAAGCAGACGATGACCGACGCGATCGACTCCATGATGGGCGCGCGCACGGTCAAGACCCTGAACACGCGGGTGGAACGTGCCGAGGAGGCCCTGCGCGGCGCCGCCGACGAGCTGTCGGCGATGACGCCCCCGCAGGAGGTGAAGGCCCAGCACGACGCCTACGTCGGCAGCCTGCGCGAGTTCGCCGCCCAGCTCGGCTCGACCCTCGGCAAGGTCGGCAGCCGTGACGTGTGCACCCCCGGCGGCGTGCTCACCGATCTCAGCGCCGCGCTCAAGCAGCTCGACGAGACCGGCGCCGCGCTGCAGGCGGCCGGCGACTACCCGGCCGACGTGGTCGAGGTCAAGGCCGCCGCCAAGCAGAGCCGGCGGCTGAGCACCGGCAAGTTCATCAAGCGCGAGAACCTCAACGGCCGCAGCTCGCTGCAGATCGACAACGGCTCCACCCGCGACGCCGTGGTCACCGTGATGCGCGGCGGCACCAAGGCGTTCAGCATCTACGTCCGCAAGAAGGGCAAGTACAAGGTACGCGGCGTCCGCGACGGCAACTACAAGATCTACTTCACCCACGGCGTCGACTGGGACGGCAAGAACCGGGCCTTTACCCGCGACTGCAGCTTCGAGCGCTTCCAGAAGTCGGTGAAGTTCAAGACCACGTACACCGCCTCGCAGATCCTCTGGCACGACTGGCGGATCACCCTGCACGCGGTCTCCGGCGGCAACGCGCCGACCGACCCCGTGGACCCGGAGAGCTTCCCCAAGTAGGCCGAAGGGCCGCGCGGACGCCCGCGCGGCCCCCTCTCGTCACGTCGTCAGGATGAGACGTTCAGGATGAGACGTTCAGGACGAGACGTTCAGGACGAGACGTTCAGGATGAGAACAGCATGCCGAGGAAGCTGTCCTTGCGCTTGTGACCGTGGTGGTAGCCGCCGCCGTGGTGGCCGCCGTGCGACGGAGCGCCCCAGGCCGGGCCGCCGGGCGCGGGCGGCGGCGCGCTGCGATACTGCGACTCCATCCTGGTGATCGTCTCGAGCTCGCCATAGTCCAGGAAGATCCCCCGGCAGTTGTCACACTGCTCGATGTGGACCCCGTTGCGCTCATATGTCCGCATGTTGCCGCGGCACTTGGGGCACTGCATCCGCTTGATCTCCTTGCCGTCAGGGGAAAACTCTGTGCGTGCGCCACTATGGCAGGCCCTGAGGGAGCCCGACAATTCTGTCGCACGCCTCGATCAACGAATGCTCCACCTCGTCGAGTTCCCGGCCGTCACGGGCGGCGTTCACGACCGCGACCGCCGCGAGCTGGGCGGTCAGCGCACGGGTCGGCACGTCGAGCCTGGCCCACGGATCGTCCGGGTCCAGCGCGGGGCCGCCGGAGGCCAGGTAGGCGCCCAGGAAACGGTCCCAGGTGGGCGCCTCCAGCAGCCCCGCCGCGTACCACGCCGCCGGGCGGGCCAGGTCCCAGACCGGGTCGCCCACGCCCAGGTCGTCGATGTCGATGAGCAGCCAGCGCTCCCGCCGTACCAACTGCCCCAGATGCCAGTCGCCGTGGGTCAGCAGGCCCGGAGTGGGCTCGGGCTCGGGCAGACCGGCGAACGTCATCCGGATGAGCTGCTCGACCGGGCCGTCACCCGCCATCCGCCGCACCGCGCGGGCGGCCCGCGCGGGACCGCCCGCCGCCGGCATCGGCGACACCACCGGCAGGGGTACGGCATGCAGCCGCGCCAGCAGCCTGGCCCCCTCCTCCCACGGCGCGGTGTCCGGATCGACGGTCTGCCCGGCGGGCCAGACGGTGACGGCCCGCCCCGCCACCGTGAGCACCTCGGTGTCGAGCGGCGCGAGCATGATCCCGCTGAGCGCGGCGGCCCCGGCGGCCCGCAGCCGAGGCGCCAGCAACACCGGATCGTCGCGCACCGAGTGCGCCTTGACCACGACCTCGCCCCTGCGCACCACGACCACGTCCGTGCGGCTGGGATGGACGTCGGGCGCGCCCGTGCCCCCGTAGTCCGCCGCCACCCTCGCCAGTTCTTCCGTGAGACCCACTTGATAAGACTAGGTGTCTCAGCACGATGCCAAAGCGGGAGATGTCATGAAGATCAGCTTCGGGGTGCCGATCTCAGGGCCGTGGGCCCGGCCGGACAACATGCGCGCGGTGGCCCGGCGCGCGGAGGAACTCGGCTACGCGGGCCTGTGGACCTTCCAGCGCCTGCTCTATCCGGAGGGCCACGCGATGGGGCCCGTCTATCGCAGCGTGCACGACCCGCTCATCACGCTGGCCCATCTGTCGGCCGTCACCGAGCGGATCGAGCTGGGCGTGGGAGTCGTCAACGCGTTCATGCAGCCGGTGATGCTGGCCAAGCAGCTCGCCACGCTCCAGACGCTCGCGGGCGGGCGGCTGGTGGCCGGGGTGGGGCTGGGCTGGCTGGAAGAGGAGTTCACCGCCTCAGGCGTGGACTTCGCCGCGCGCGGGCGCAGGGGAGAGGAGTTCGTGCGGGTCCTGCGCGCCTGCTGGAGCGAGGAGGTGGTGGCGCACGAGGGCGAGTTCTACCGGGTGCCGCCCGCCCACATGGACCCCAAGCCGGAGCCCGGCCCGCCGCCCGTCCTCATGGGCGGGGTCGCCGAGCCGGCGCTGCGCAGGGCCGGGCGGATCGCCGACGGCTGGATGAGCTCCAGCCGCGAGGACCTGACCACGATCGACCAGAAGATCGCCCAGGTAAAGGCGGCGGCCGAGGAGGCCGGGCGCGACCCCGCCGCCCTGCGCTTCGTCGTCAGAGGCGTCACCAAGGTCCGGACCGGCGAGCGCGCGCCGCTGACCGGCTCCTACGCGGAGATCCGCGCCGACGTGGACGAGCTGGCCGCCAAGGGCGTCACCGAGGTCTTCCACGACCTCAACTTCGACCCCGAGATCGTCACCGCACCCGCCCAGGAGGCCATGAGCCGGGCCGAGGAGGCCCTGGAGGCGCTCGCTCCCGCTTCCTGACGCCGGGCCGCCTCGTGCGCGGGGGGAGCGCCTCCACGGCCTTCACGCGTGCGGACCGCGTCTGTGGCGATGGCGCGGCTACTGCGCTAGGCGGAGTGCTTCCGTGGCGACTGCGTGGCGGAGGGCGCGGATGCCGTCTCTGCCGCGTACCGGGTGGACGGCGTTGGTGAGCAGGACCACGGTCAGGCGGTGCACCGGGTCGACGACCAGCGAGGTGCCGGTGAAGCCGGAGTGGCCGAAGGCGCCTTCCAGCGGCCCCACGATGGACGGGTCGCCGATGCGCACGCCGAGCCCGTGACGGAACGCCGCGCCCTCAGCGCCCTGGTCGCGCAGCATCTCGGCGACGGTCTCCGGCCGCAGCACGGGGCCGCCGCCGAGCCGGAGGTTCTCGCCGAAGCGCAGCACGTCGTCGGCCGTGGCGAAGATCCCGGCGTGCCCGGCGACGCCGCCGAGGCCGTAGGCGGTCTCGTCGTGCACCTGGCCGCGCACACAGCCGGGCCCGGGGCGCTCGGGCTTCCACTCGGTGGCGGCGATCCTGGGCAGCTTGTCCGCGCCGGGGTTGTAGCCGGTGTCGGCCAGGCCGAGCGGACCGGTCACCCGGGCCCGTACGAGCTCGTCGAGCGGCGCCCCACCGGCGAGCTCGGCGATCCGCCCCACGGTGACCATGCCGACGTCGGTGTAGAGGTACGGCCCGCCGACCTCACCGGTGACCGGCGTGCCGACCATGGCGGCCAGGCGCGCGGCCGGGTCGGCGTCGGGCAGTTCGAGGTCGATGCGGCGAGTCGCCTGCAGCCCCGCGGTGTGGGTGAGCAGCCGGCGCAGCGTGACGCGCGGGTCCTTGCCGGGCAGCCACCGCGCCACCGGCTCGTCCAGCCCGGCCAGCCCGTCCTCGGTCAGCGACAGCACGGCCGCCGTGGTGAACAGCTTGCTGATCGAGGCCAGGTCGAAGATCGAGTCGCGCTGGGCCGCCGGCCGTACGGGAGCGAGGGTGAACTCCAGGTCGGTGTAGCGGACCAGCTCGCCCGCGACCGAGGAGGCGGCCACGACGCCGTCGACGGCGATGACCGCCACGGCCGCCGAGGCGGTGCCGGGAACCGCTTCCGCCAGGATCGCGTCGAGCCGGTCGGACATCAGCTCTGCGCGCCTTCCAGTGCGTCGGCCAGCCGTTCGCCGTGCTCCTCCAGCAGCGTGCGGGCGGCCTCGACGTCGAGGCCGTGCCTGATCATCAGGACCGCGACCTTGGCCTGGCCGTCGGCGGCCGCGAGCGTGGTTCGGGCGGTCTCGGCGTCGGCGCCGGTGATGTCACCGACCATGCGCACGGCCCGCCCGGCCAGTTTGGAGTTCATGGCCGACATCTCGATCATCTGGTTGCCGTAGGTACGGCCCAGCCTGATCATCGAGATGGTGGAGATCATGTTCAGCACCAGCTTCTGGGCGGTGCCCGCCTTGAGCCGGGTCGAGCCGGTCACCACCTCGGGGCCCACGACGACCTCGATCCCGTGCTCGGCCGCCGCCGACAGGGGCGCGCCGGTGTTGCACGACAGGCCCACGGTCAGCGCCCCGCGCCCGGCGGCCTCGCCGAGCGCGCCGATCACGAAAGGAGCGCGCCCGCTGGCCGAGACGCCGACGACGGAGTCGTCAGCGCCGACCTCCAGCTCGGCGATCGCGGCGGCGCCCGCCTCGGCGTCGTCCTCGGCGCCCTCGATGGACCGGGTCAGCGCGTCGGGTCCGCCGGCGATGATGCCCTGGACCAGCGACGGGTCCGTGCCGAACGTGGGCGGGCACTCCGAGGCGTCCAGCACGGCCAGCCGGCCCGAGGTGCCGGCGCCGACGTACAGCAGCCTGCCCCCGGCGGCCATCCGCGCGGCGATCGCGTCGATGGCGGCGGAGATGTCCGGCACGGCGGCGGCGACCGCGGCGGGGACGGACGCGTCGGCCTGGTTCATCAACTCGGCGATCTGCTCCGTCGGCAGCCGGTCAATCTGGCTGTAGCGCGGATCGCTCTGTTCCGTGGACAGCTCCGGATCACTCATGACGCTAATTTCCACCATGTACTTCTCTCTTGTAAATAACTTTCAGACAATGGGTTCATGCAACACGTAAGAACCGGAGCCGAACGGCTGGCCAACGACCCCTCGCTCGTCCCCGGCGAGCGGATCGGCCTCATCACCAACCCGACGGGCGTCCTGCCCGACCTGACCCCCACCCTGGAGGCGCTGCTGGCGGCCGGAGTGCCGGTCACCGCGCTGTTCGGGCCCGAGCACGGCATGCGCGGCACCGCCCAGGCGGGCTTCAGCGAGAAGGACGCGCTCGACCCCAGGACCGGGCTGCCCGTCTACGACACCCACCAGATCTCCGGCGACGAACTGGACGCCGTCGTGGCCGCCTCGGGGGTGGACACGCTGGTCTTCGACATCGCCGACGTCGGCACCCGCTTCTACACCTACATCTGGACGATGTACGACCTGCTGACCTCCGCCGCCCGGCTGGGCGTGCGCTTCGCCGTCCTGGACCGGCCCAACCCCCTCGGCGGGACCGTCGTCGAGGGCCCCCTGCTCGACCCCGCCTTCGCCAGCTTCGTCGGCCGCTATCCGCTGCCGGTCCGCCACGGCAGGACCGCGGGGGAACTGGCTCTGAAGTTCGACCCTGACGTGCTGGTCGTCGAGATGGACGGCTGGACGCGCGAGATGTCCTACGCCGAGACCGGGCTGCCCTGGGTGATGCCGTCGGTCAACATGCCGACCGTGGACACCGCCCTGGTCTACCCCGGCACCGGGCTGTTCGAGGGCACCAACTTCTCCGAGGGCCGCGGGACCACCCGGCCCTTCGAGCTGGTCGGCGCGCCGTACGCGGACGAGCGCTACGCCCGCGAGCTCAACGCCCTCGGCCTGCCCGGCGTGCGCTTCCGCGAGGTGTACTTCACCCCCACCTTCCAGAAGCACGCCGGGACCACCGTCTGCGGCGTCCAGCTCCACGTGCACGACCGGCGGGCCTTCCGCCCCGTGCTCACCGGCCTGTCGATGCTCCACCTGGCGCGCACCCTCTACCCCGGCGACTTCGCCTGGTGGGGCCCCAACCTGTTCATGGAGCACCTGTGGGGGTCCGACACGCTCACGCGCTGCCTGGACGACGGCGGCGACCCCCGCGAGCTGTGTCCCGACCCTAGCCTCCCCGATGGCCACCTGCTCTACCCCAGCTCGCGGCGGTAGAGCCAGAAGACGCGTTCGGCTCGCGCGCCCACGGCGCGCGAGTAGAACCGCAGAGGTCCCACCCACCCGATCTGCGCGCTGGCCTGCCCCTCGTCCCGCTGGCAGGCCAGCGCGCTGCGCAGCAGCACCCGGCCCACGCCCAGCCCCTGCGCCGCCGGAGCGGTGCCCATCGGGCCGAACCAGCCCGGCCGCCCGCCCCACGCCGCGAACGCCAGGATCTCCCCGTCGCGCTCGGCGTAGACGACGCCGTCGGCCGTCTCGGCCTCCCAGGCCCAGCTGTCGTTCCAGTTGCGGCGGGCGAACTCCACGATCGGCTTGCGGTCGTCGCCGCCGGTGCTCACCCCGACCCGCACACCCTGCCCGGCCAGCCGGTCCAGGTCCGTCTCGACCGACAGGTCCGTGCTCAGGTCGGCGGTCATGTTCCACGCCACGTGGTAGCGCTCGTACCCCAGCCGCTCGGCCAGCGCCGCCGCGGGCGTGTAGCGCACGTCGATGCCCGGCCACGCGTAACACGGCGGGTTGCCGGCGAAGCGCGCCTGCGTCGCGCCCCGCGCGCGCAGCCACTCCTCGGCCGCGCCCACCAGCTCCCGGCCGCGCCCCCTGCCCTGCTCATCCGGATGTACGGCCAGCAGGTCGATGTGCCCGAGCGCGGCGTCACGCGTCGACAGGGAGGCGAAGACCACCCCGCCACCCTCGACGATCGCCGTCCAGCGCCGGTCGGCCGGCGGCCGCGCCAGCCGCCTGACCAGCGCCGCCCCCTCCGCGGAGTCGTACGTCAGCGCCGCCCGCGCGATCCGCCCCGCCTCCTCAAGGTCGGGCCCGGTCCCGCGCGTTCCCCCCACGGGCCTCACACCCCGCTCATCGGCCGGGCGATCACGTCGCGGCGCTCGGGATAGAAGCAGGCGTGCTCCTGCGGCGCTCCCTCGGTCACCTGGAGCACCGGCCGCTCGGTCTCGCAGCGGTCCTGGCGGAACGGGCACCGGCTGGCGAACAGGCAGCCCTGCGCCTCCTGGCTGCCGTCCATGGCCTCCACGGGCACGACCGGCTGGGCGCCCGGCTCCTCCAGGCCGTGCAGCACCGGGATGGCCGACAGCAGCGACTGCGTGTACGGGTGCACCGGGTCGGCGATCACGGTGTCCACCGGGCCGCGCTCGACGACCTGGCCCCGGTAGATGACGTACATCTCGCCGTCGTCGCCGATGTAGCGCGAGGTCGCCACGTCGTGGGTGATGAACAGCACGCTGACGCCCAGCCGTTCGCGCAGGTCCTTCAGCAGCGCCAGGATGCCCAGCCGCAGCGACACGTCGATCATGGAGACCGCCTCGTCGGCGACCAGCACCTCCGGGTCCACCGTCAGCGCGCGGGCGATGACCACGCGCTGGCGCATGCCGCCGGACAGCTGGTGCGGGTAGCGCGACAGCACGCTGCCCGGGTCCAGGCCGACCAGCGACAGGACCTCGGCGGCCCGCTCGTCGATCCACTTCTCGTCGCGGCCCGTCTGCTTGGCGCGCAGCTTGAGCGGCGCGTAGAGCGTCTGGTGGATGGTCCGCGTCGGGTTCAGCGCCGAGTACGGGTCCTGGTGGATCATCTGGATGCGCCGGAAGTACGGCTGGCGCTGCTTCTGCTTCAACGACGACATGAGGGTGCCGTTGATGCCGATCTCACCGCCGTCGTAGGTCTCCAGCCCGGCGATGATCCGGCCCAGCGTCGTCTTGCCGCAGCCCGACTCGCCGATGAACGAGACCGCGCCGCCCTTGGGGATCTCGAAGTCCACCCCGCGCAGCGCCTGGACCTCCCGGCCGGCGAGCACACTGCCCCGCTGCTTGAAGGTCTTGGTGATGCCCTTCCCCGTGATCACGCGTGCTCGCCTTCCCTGGATGGCACCTTGACGGCGCTGTCTACGGCGTGACAGGCCACGATCCGCTCGCCGTACGCCTGGGCCGCCGGGTCGACGGTGTCGCAGACGTCCATGCGCAGCGGGCAGCGCTCGCGGAACACGCACCCCTCCTTCGGCACGGTGGCCAGGGTGGGCGGGCGTCCGGGCAGCGCCTGGGCCTCGTTGATGTCGCCCACCAGGCGGGGGATGGCCCTGATCAGGCCCCTGGTGTACGGGTGTTGCGGATCGGCCAGGACCTCGCGGGTGGGGCCCTGCTCGACCAGGCGGCCGCCGTACATGACCGCGAGACGGTCGGCCACCTCGGCCACCACGCCGATGTCGTGGGTGATGACCAGCGTGGTGAGGCCGCGCTCGGCGTGCACCTCGCGCACGATCTTCAGGATGTTCGACTGGGTGATCATGTCGAGCGCGGTCGTGGGCTCGTCGAGCACCACGAGGTGCGCGTTGAGCACCAGCGCCAGCATGATGCCGACGCGCTGGCGCATGCCGCCCGACAGCTCGTGCTGGTGGGAGTCCAGCACCCGCGCGCCGTCCAGGCCCATCCGGCCCAGCAGGTCCTTGGCCTCCCTGACCAGGGCGCGCAGGTCCTCCACGCCGTGCGAGCGGCCGAGGTCGAGCAGCTGCTTGCCGACGGTCTTGAGCGGGTTCAGCGAGTTCTGCGCGGCCTGGAAGACGTAGCCGATGTGCCGGCCGCGGGCCTTGCGCAGCTCCTCGCCGCGGAACTTGGCGACGTCGCCGAGCCCGTCGATCTCCACGCTGCCGTGCTGGATGCGGCCGGGCGGCTGGACCGCGTTGAGCAGCGACAGCGCCATCGTGGACTTGCCCGAGCCGGACTCGCCCACGATGCCGGTGATGGTGCCCGGCTTCAGCTCCAGACTGACATCGCGCACGGCGGGCAGTTCGCCCGCCGGGGTCTTGTAGACGACCGTCAGGCCGTCGATGCGCACTCCCGGCGCCTGTTTTGCCACCTCTACTCCTCGCGCAGCCGGGGGTTGAAGATCTCGTCCATGGCGTCGACCACGAGCACGATGCCGAGCGTGAGCAGCAGGATCGCCAGCAGCGGGGCCAGCAGATACCCGAGCGCGTACGGCTGGATCATCGCGCCGGCCTGGAAGACCGCCAGGTTGAGCATGACGCCCCAGTTGTCCGACTCATAGGGCAGGACGCCGAGGAAGAACAGGCCGACCTGCGCGTAGACGGCGCCGGTGACCGCGATGAGCATGTTCATGGCGATGTACGGCGCCATGCTCGGCAGCAGCTCCTTGCCGACGATGTGCGTCGTGGAAAGGCCGAGACCGCGCGCCGCCTCGATGAAGCCGCGCTCGCGCAGCGACAGCGTCTGCGCCCGTACGGCCCGCGCCACGCCGCCCCAGCCCAGCAGCCCGAGCACCAGTCCCATCTGGAACGGGTTGCCGAACTTCCACACCGTGGCCAGCACCAGCAGCAGCGGCAGGCCGGGGATGGTGAGCTTCATGTCGGTGACCCGCATGAGCACGGTGTCCCAGCGGCCCCGCTTGAAGCCGGAGAACAGGCCGAGACCGGTGCCGACGACGACCGTGATGACCGCGGTCACCGCCGCGCTGAGCAGGACGTAACGCGAGCCCTTGACGACCAGCGCGACCACGTCGCGGCCCTGCGGGTCGGTGCCGAACCAGTGCTCCCAGCTCGGCGGCTGGGTGATGGCGTTGGCGTTGTCGGGCAGGATGTCCGGATAGAACATCGGCCCGAAGATGCCCATGAACGCGAAGCCCAGGATGATGACGACGCCGACCATGCGGCTGGGCTTGCGCTTCATGACGCGCCACACGCCCTGCCAGAAGTTGCGGCGCATGGTGGCGCTCGTGCTCGTGCTCTCCAGGATGACGCTCATGAGGCCTCCTCCCCGCCGCGCACCCGCGGGTCGATCACGGTGTAGAACAGGTCGGCCACGATGTTGGCCACGATGACCGAGGCCGTGATCAGCAGGAACGCGCCACCCATGAGCGGGTAGTCGCGCAGGTTGATGCTGTCGATGAGCAGCAGTCCCAGACCCGGGTAGTTGAAGATCTTCTCGATGAAGACGGCGCCGCCGAGCAGCAGGCCGAGCGAGAGGGCCAGGATCGTGAACAGCGGCAGGATCGCGTTGCGGGCGATGTAGCGGAAGACGATCGAGCGCTTCATCCCGCGCAGCTCGGCGGCCAGGATGAAGTCGTCGCCGAGCACCGTCACGACACTCGACTTCATCGCCAGGATCCAGCCGCCGTACGCCGACAGGGCGTAGGTGGCGACGGGAAGCACGGCGTGCTGGGCCAGCGAGCCGAGATAACCGCTGTTCCAGCCGGGCTCGAACAGGATGTCCACCGGGCTGTCGGGCGGCAGCAGCGGGATCAGCGTCGAGAAGATGACCACCAGCAGCATCGCCAGGATGTACTGCGGGATGCCGTGCAGCAGCGAGCCGGAGATGGCCAGCGTGTCGCCGAGCTTGCTGGTGCGCTTGATCGCCGCGTAGACGCCGAAGATGACGCCGACGAGGAAGCTGAGCAGGGTGCCGATCAGCACCGGAAGAACGGTCCATTTCGCCGCCTCGGCGAGCACGTCGGTGACCGGCTGTCCGGGCCGGGTGATCGAGATGCCGAGGTCGAAGCGGAACAGCCCGCCCATGTAGGCGAGGTACTGGTCCCACATCGAGCCCGAGGGCAGGAAGCCGTACATCACCTTCGTGGCCTGCAGCGCCGCCTCCGGCGACATGCCGCCTTCGAGCAGCTTCTCGTAGCGGGCCGCGACCGGGTCGCCCGGGATGTTGTTGACGATGAAAAAGCTGATCGTCGCGACCACGAGGATCATGACGATCCCGCGGGCCAGGTGGCCCGCGAGACGCCGCGCGATAACCGTCATGGGTGCCTTACTGCTTCTTCTTGACCAGACCCTGCTGGATCCAGACACCCGAGGGAAGGACGCCGGTTCCGAGGCGCAGGACCTCGTCGTCGTGGGGCCAGCCGGTGAAGCGGCTGTTGTTGACGAACTGGTTGTTCACGTAGTCCCAGAGCTGGATGACCGGCAGGTCCTGGTTGGCCGCCTGGGCCAGCTGGCTCATGATCGGCTTGGCCTCGTCGGGGCCGACCGAGTTCAGCTTGGCGGTGAGCTCACCGGGGTTGATCTTGCCGCCCTCGACCTCGATCTGCTCGGGGCTGCCCATCCAGTTGCCGCTCTTGCCGGCGGCCGAGTGCTTGATCTTGCCGCCGACGTTGGCCCAGCCGTTCGACGCGCCGTAGAGGCGCTGGAAGATGTCGTACGGCGCGGGCCCGAGCGCGATCAGCCAGAAGCCGACGTCGTACTTGCCCGCGGCGAGCTCTTCCAGGTAGACCGGGTAGTCAGCCGTGGTCACGACCTCGGCTTCGATGCCGGCCTTGGTGAGCTGGCTCTTGATGTTCTCCTGCGCCGACAGCCAGTCGGAGAACCCGGCCGGCGCGTGCATGGAGACCTTCCACGGCGAGCCGTCGGCCAGGGTCCACTTGCCGTCCTTCTTGGTCAGGCCGGCGGTCTTGAACTCCTCCTCGGCCTTGGCCAGGTCCGTCTTGTACGGCTCCAGCTTGGGCAGCGTCTCGGGGATCCAGGCGTCGGCCGCCTTCTGGTGGATGCCGCTGGTGGTGGTCGCGGCGGTGCCGCCCTCGGGCGAGGCGACCTTGGTGACCTGGTCGCGGTCGATCAGGTAGGCCAGGCCCCTGCGCACGTGCACGTTGTCGTAGGGCTTCTTGCTCTGGTTGAAGGCCATGCTCACGGCGACGGGGGAGTACCCCTTGATGACCTCGCTGCCCGGAGCGGCCTTGATGCGGTTCATCACGTCGGTCGGAGCGGCGACGAAGCCGGAGTGGTCGAGCTTGCCCTGGGTCAGGTAGTTCCAGATCTGCTCGTTGCCGGTGTAGTTGAGGAACTTCACCTGGTCCGGCGCGACGTTGGCGGCGTTGAAGAAGTTCTTGTTCTTGACCAGCAGCGCCTCGCCGGGGTTCGCCCGCTCCAGCACGAACGGGCCGCCGGCGACGTCCTTCTGCGGTGCGAAGGCGATCACCTGCTGGCCCAGCTTGGTGATGTCCTCGCGGGCCTTCTCGGCCTCGGGTCCGTCACCGCGCGCGGTCTTGATCGTGTCCCAGATGGTGGCGGGGACCGCGGCGCTCCAGATGTGGGCGGGCAGGACCGTGGTGTCCAGCACGCCTCGGGCGAACTTGGGGCTCGGGTTGGCGAGATCCTGCGTGATCTTGATGGTCTTCTCGTCCACCACGGTGACGTCGGCCGCGGCGCCCGCGGCGCCCGGGGTGACGGCGAAGGCCGTGCTGCCCTGCGTGTAGGCGAGGGCGATGGAGAGCTTGACGTCCTCCGCTGTCACCGGCTTGCCGTCCGACCACTTGGCGTTCGGCTGCAGCTTCAAAGTGATCGAGGAGTTGTCAGGCGCGATCTCCCAACTGGCCGCCATACCCGGCAGGGCCTTGTTGGGGTCGGTCAGGTGGTTGACGACCCAGCCGATCTTCATCGTGGTGTACCCCGGGAAGGCGTTGCCCTTCGGGTTGTACGGGTTCGGCGGCGCGCTCGCGTCGATGCCCGGCCTGTTCACGTCGATCGTGGTGAAGAGCCCGCCACCACCGCCCGAGCCGGACTTGTTGGTGGTGCCGCTGCCGCCGCTACACGCTGTCACGCCGGCTGCAAGGCCCAGCAACGCCACTACCGCTGCTAGTCGCTTCATTTACCGCTCCGGAGATAGTTCTGGGGTTGTCCGGACCTTATGGGCAGGTGGAGAAGGCGTCAATAATCTCCAGAGGTTGTGAGGTTAATGTAACTTTCCTTCATGCACCCCTTGTGTGGCGCTTGGCGCCATCACTCGATGATAAGGACCGCTGCGCCGTTGACCTGCCCGTTTGCCAGATCCATGAGCGCCTGAGCGGCCTCGTCGAAGCTGTAGGCGGTGGTTTTCACCCTCGGCGGGTGCTGACCGGCCAGGCGCAGGTAGGAGCGTCCGTCCTGCCGCGTGTTGGCGGTGACGCTGCGTAGCACGCGCTCCTGGAACAGGTGGCGGTCGTAGTCCAGGGCGGGGATGTCCGTCAGGTGGATGCCCGCCACGGCCAGCGTGCCGCCTCGGTCGAGCGCCTCCAGGGCGGGCGGCACGAGGTCGCCGACCGGGGCGAACAGGATCGCCGCGTCCAGCGGCTCCGGCGGCGCGTGCCCGTCAGCCGAGGCCGCGCCCAGCTCCAGGGCCAGCTGCCTGGCCGCGGGCGACCTGGTGACGACGTGGACGGTGTGGCCCAGCGCGACGGCGGCCTGGGCGGTCAGGTGGGCCGAGGCGCCGAAGCCGTAGACGCCCAGCTTGCCGCCGGACTCCGGCAGGCCCGCCTTCATCAGCGCGCGGTAGCCGATGATGCCCGCGCACAGCAGCGGCGCCAGCCGTTCCGCCGGGACGTCGCCGGGCAGCGGGTAGACGTAGTCGGCCCTGGCCACCACGTACTCGGCGTACCCGCCGTGCGCGTCCCAGCCGGTGTAGGCCGAGTCCGGGCAGAGGTTCTCGTCGCCGCGCAGGCAGTACCGGCACCGGCCGCACGTGCTGCGCAGCCAGGCCACACCCACCCGGTCGCCGCCGCGCACGCGGCCCACCACCTGGTGGCCGGGCGTGACACGCGGACGGCGCGGCGGCAGATCGCCTTCGGCCAGATGCAGGTCCGTACGGCAGAGCGCGCACGCCTCCACCTTGACCAGCACCTCACCCGGCCCCGGCACCGGAACCTGGCGCTCCTCCATGACCAGCGGCCGCCCGGGGGTGGCCACCACCCAGGCGCGCATCATCCCTACAGGCGGGGTATCGGATCCCATGGCGTGTCCTCAAAGACGGCGAGGATGGGGGAGAGGTCGCGCGGCTCGGCGGACAACACCAGATCGTCCACCTGCCCGACGGGGCTGACGCCCCAGGAGTTCGTGAGGAAGACCGCGGGAAACCCGGCCAGGTCGGTGGGCTTCAGCGTGCGCACGGTCTGCGGAATACCCGCCAAGGGCAGCCGCCGGCGCAGCAGCCGAAGCGTGATGCCCTCCAGCATCGCCGCCTGCGGCCACACGACACGCGAGCCGTCGAAGCAGCCCAGGTTCGTGATCGTGCCCTCGGAGATCGTCCCGTCATCGGCGACGAGCAGCGCGTCGTCGAACCCCTCGGCGGCAGCGCGCCGGCCCAGATGAATGGAGGGGAAGCCGCCGCCGTGCTTGATGTGCGGCAGGAACCGCTGGTACGCCACCGTCATCAGCCGCCGCGGCGCCGACGGCGCGTCAACCGGAGCCCCGGTCGTGACGATGACATGCAGCCGCCCGGTCAGCACCACGTTCACCCGGACCGAGGCGTCGTGCAGGTCACCACCGAGCGCGGCGGCGACCGACTCGACAACGAGATCACGGTCGACAGGCAGCCCGTAGAGCTCCTCGGTGGCCTGGTCAAGCCGGTCGAGATGCAGGTCAAGCCCACGAACCGCGTGGTTCCTTACCTGCATGGCGGTGAAGTGCCCGCCCCGGGCGGCGATCCCGAGCCCCACGTCGGCACCGGTAGCCGGCCGCCCGTCCACCACCGCACGCTCCAGACCGATCACCCCTCCACCATATGACCGAGTCAAGAACCCACCCCATCCGGGAACCACCAAACCAGCCAGACAAAAGCCCCCAAGCCGCCCAAGCAGCGACATGGCCGGTCAGGCAGAGGCGCGGCCGGTCAGGCAGCCGCTTGGCCGGTCAAGCAGGCACGGCCGGTCAAGCAGGCACGGCCGGTCAAGCAGGCACGGCCGGTCAAGCAGGCACGGCCGGTCAAGCAGGCACGGCCGGTCAAGCAGGCACGGCCGG
>NZ_JACHIN010000003.1:709997-782752 GCF_014203235.1 Nonomuraea endophytica
GTCAGGCAGAGGCATGGCCGGTCAAATGGGCGCTTGGCCGGTCAGGCAGCGGCTTAGCCGGGCAGGTTGCCGCTTGGCCGGTCAAGGGGGGCCGTGACGGCGAGTGCCACGTCCGACGTGAGAAGCGACCCCCACGATCGACGCCCGCCCAGGGCGGCGGGTGGCGTGGGGGCGGCCTCGCCGTAATGTATAAACGCCCTAAAGAGAAGCGAGACGAGAGTGGGCAAGCGCGGCGTAGAGGGCGGCGCCGTCGGGGAGGACGGCGTCGTCGAAAGCCGCCTCGGGGGAGTGGTTGTACGGCGCGCTCGCCGGATCCCGGTCGGCCGGGCAGGCGCCCAGGAAGATGAAGGCGCCGGGCACCTGCTCCAGCACGTACGAGAAGTCCTCCGACCCCATCACCGGCTGCGGCGAGACGAAGAACCGGCCGGGCCCGAACAGCTCCTCCACCGTCTGCCCCGCGAACTCCGCCTCCGAGGCGTTGTTGACCGTTACGGGGTAGCCCATGCCGAATCCCGCCTCCACGGCCAGGCCGTTCGCGGCGGCGATGCCCTCGACCAGTTCGATCACGCGCCGCTTGACCAGCGCCCGGTTCTCCTTGCTGAAGGTCCGGATGGTGGCCTGGAAGTGTGCGTCGTCCGGGATGACGTTGTCGACGGTGCCCGCGTGGAAGCTGCCCACCGTGATGACGACCGGGTCGAAGACGTCGAACTGCCGTGTCACCAGCGTCTGCAGCGCGGTCACCATCTCGCACGCGGCCGGGATCGGGTCGAGCGCGCGGTGCGGCGACGAGCCGTGCCCGCCCTTGCCCTTCACCGTCACCAGGAACGTGTCGGCCGCCGCCATGAGCGGCCCCGGCCGGCTGGCGAACAGCGACGGCGGCAGCATCGCCGACACGACGTGCATGCCGTAGGCGGCGGCGACCCGCTGGCCGGCCGCGTCGAGCACACCCTCGTCGATCATGTACTTGGCGCCCTCGTAGCCCTCCTCGCCGGGCTGGAACATGAACACCACGTCCCCGGCCAGCTCCGTGCGCCGCGCGGCCAGCAGGTGGGCGGCGCCGGCGAGCATCGCGGTGTGCAGGTCGTGGCCGCAGGCGTGCATCTGGCCGTCGTTCTGCGAGATGTAGGGCAGGTCGTTGCGCTCGGCGACGGGCAGCGCGTCCATGTCGCCGCGCAGCAGTACGGCGGGGCCGGGCCGGCCCCCGCGCAGCACGGCGGTGACGGAGCTCAGCGACGAGCCGGTCGTGATCTCCAGGGGCAGGCCGTCGAGCGCGGCCAGGACCTTCTCCTGCGTACGCGGCAGGGTGAGGCCGATCTCGGGCGTGGTGTGCAGAGAGTGGCGGAGCCGGACGAGCTCGTCCCGCATGTCCTGGGCGGATTCCGTGAACGACGACATGCCGTCATTCTTCACATCCCTGTTGCCATGTTGACAAGCGGGGCTCGCTACGATTGTCCACGTGACTGAGCGTAAGCGCATCGACTCCTGGTTGTCCGACATGGATGGCGTTCTCGTGCACGAGGGGCTGCCGGTGCCGGGGGCCGATGAGTTCATCAAGCGGCTGGCCGAGTCCGGCAAGCCGTTCCGGGTGCTCACGAACAACTCGATCTACACCCCGCGCGACCTCTCCGTACGGCTGCGCGCCGCCGGCCTGAACGTGCCGCCCGAGTCGATCTGGACCTCGGCCCTGGCCACCGCCCAGTTCCTGCACGACCAGCGCCCCGGCGGCTCCGCCTACGTCATCGGCGAGGCCGGGCTCACCACCGCGCTGCACGAGGTCGGCTACATCCTGACCGACCTCGACCCGGACTACGTGGTGCTCGGCGAGACCCGCACCTACAGCTTCACCCAGCTCACCCGCGCCATCCGCCTCATCGAGTCCGGCGCCCGGTTCATCGCGACCAACCCCGACCCGGTCGGTCCGTCGAACGAGGGTTCGCTGCCCGCCTGTGGCGCGGTCGCCGCGATGATCACCAAGGCGACCGGCGTCGAGCCGTACTTCGTCGGCAAGCCCAACCCGCGCATGATGCGCAGCGCGCTCAACGAGATCGAGGGCCACAGCGAGACCACCGCGATGATCGGCGACCGGATGGACACCGACGTCGTCTCCGGCATGGAGGCCGGTCTCTACACGGTCCTCGTGCTGACCGGCGTGACCCAGCGCGACCAGGTGGACCGGTATCCGTACCGGCCGTCGCTGGTCGTGGAGTCGGTCGCCGATCTCATCGACCTAATCTGACAGTTCCCGACAGGTATGACTGCGAGGCTGGACGACATGACCCGCATCTACCTGGAAAGCGGCCTGAAGAGGGTTTTCGCCTGCTCGCTGGAGTGGCCCGGCTGGTGCCGTAGCGGCAAGTCGGAGGAGCAGGCGATCGAGAACCTCATGCACTACGTGCCGCGCTACGCCGTCGTGGCCGGACGGGCCGGTCTCGCCTTCGAGCCCGGCGAGCCCGAGGTCGTGGAGCGGCTGAAGGGCGGCGCCACCACCGACTTCGGGGCGCCGGAGAAGGAGCCGGTGGCCGACCACGCGGCGGTCGGCGCGGAGGCGGCCGCCCGTGACGTCGCGCTCATGCGCGCGGCCTGGCAGTTGTTCGACGAGACGGTGGCGCTCTCTCCGGAGGAGTTGCGCAAGGGGCCGCGCGGCGGGGGCCGTGACCGGACGAAGATGGTCGACCACGTCACCGAGGCCGAGCGCAACTACGCCCGGCAGGCCGGCGTGCGCCACCCGCCCTACAAGTCGGGGGCCGACCGGGACGCGATGCGCGACGAACTCGCCGCCGTGCTGGGGCGGCCGTGGCAGGGCGCCTGGGACTTCAAGTGGACGCCGCGCTACGTCGTGCGGCGCGTCACGTGGCACGTGCTCGACCATCTGTGGGAAATGGAGGACCGCTCGGCCTGATCCTTGTGGGTTTCGCACACAAAAGGCGGTTTTGCCCATCGGGTAGCCTAACCTACGGTGCCGTAACTTCAAGGAGACGATCTTTATGGCGATGACTCAGACGGAACTGCTGCACGCGCTGGAGCCCGTGGTCGCGGGCGAGCTCGACCGCCATCTCAAGGTGGCCAAAGAGTGGTTCCCGCACGAGTACGTTCCTTGGAGTCAGGGCCGCGACTTCGACGGCATCTACCAGGGCGAGGCCTGGCAGGACAGCGACTCCAAGATCCCCGAGTCGGCGCGGGTGTCGCTGATCGTGAACCTTCTCACGGAGGACAACCTCCCCAGCTACCACCACGAGATCGCCACCACGTTCGGCCGTGACGGCGCGTGGGGCACCTGGGTGCACCGCTGGACCGCGGAGGAGGACAAGCACGGCACCGCGATCCGCGACTACCTCACCGTCACCCGCGCCGTCGACCCTGTGGCGCTGGAGCGGGCCCGGATGATCCACATGGAGCAGGGTTTCCAGACCGAGTACGGCACCATGCTCCAGCAACTGGCCTACGTCTCCTTCCAGGAGCTGGCCACCCGCATCTCCCACCGCAACACCGGCAGGGCCACCGGCGACGAGGGCTGCGAGCGGCTGCTGGCCAGGATCGCCGCCGACGAGAACCTGCACATGCTCTTCTACCGCAACCTGCTCAAGGCCGCCTTCGAGCTGGACCCCAACCAGACCATGCGCGCCGTCACCGACGTGGTCACCACCTTCCAGATGCCCGGCTCCGGCATCCAGGGCTTCGCCCGCAAGGCGATGATCATCGCCAACGAGGGCATCTACGACCTGCGCCTGCACCTGGACGACGTGCTCATGCCGGTGCTGCGCCAGTGGGCCGTCTTCGACCAGACCGGGCTGGACGCCGAGGGCGAGAAGGCCCGCGACGAGCTGGCCGGGTTCCTGGAGAGGACCGAGGTCACGGCCTCACGCTTCGTCGCCCGCAGGGAAGAGCGCAGGGCCAGGGCCGCCAACATGGGATGATCTCCCGCATGGACGTCCAGACCTCCCTCTTTTTCTCGTTCTCCGTCCTGATCATGGTGCTGATCGTGGCCAGGCTGGCGCAACGGCTGCTGGGCGTCCATCTCGGCGGGTTCCGCGTGTTCATGGCCGCGGTGATCGGCTTCGCGTTGTCGGGGCCGATCTTCGCGCCGATCATCGGCGGCTTCCAGAACCTCCGGCCGGGGGAGGACCCCGGCTTCGGCGCCGTCTGGGTCGTGGTCGTGCTCGGCATGCTGGCCGTGCTGATCCCGATGGTGATCCTGGTGATGGCCGAGGCGCTGGTGCCGCCGGGCTCCATCCCCGGCCCCATCGAGGTGGTCAAGGGGCTGCGCGGCCGGATCTCCCGGGGCCGCCGCTACTCCCAGATCACCCGCATCGCGATCAGGCACGGCCTCGGCCCCTACCTGCGCGGCCGGGGCGAGAGCCTCAACGACCGCTCCGGCAAGGTACGGCTGGCCCGCTCGCTGCGCGAGGCCCTCGACGACGGCGGCGTCACCTTCGTCAAGCTCGGCCAGGTGCTCTCCACCCGGCGCGACCTGCTCCCGGCCGAGTTCGTCGACGAGCTCGGCCGGCTGCAGGACCAGGTGGCGCCGCTGCCGTGGGAGCGC
Organism: Nonomuraea endophytica; assembly: GCF_014203235.1. Lineage (GTDB taxonomy): Bacteria > Actinomycetota > Actinomycetes > Streptosporangiales > Streptosporangiaceae > Nonomuraea > Nonomuraea endophytica. The sequence goes on from NZ_JACHIN010000003.1 coordinate 714,538, forward strand.
GTCGAGCCGGTGCTCGCCGCCGAGCTCGGCGGGCCGGTCGACCAGGTGTTCGCCGCCTTCGACCGGGTCCCGCTGGCCGCCGCCTCCATCGCCCAGGCCTACACCGCCCGTCTGCACACCGGTGAGGAGGTCGTGGTCAAGGTCCAGCGGCCCGGCATCGGCGCCGTCGTGGCCAAGGACCTCGACATCGTGCGCAGGCTGGCCGTCACCCTGGAGTCACGCACCAAGTGGGGCCGCTCGCTCGGCATGCGTGACCTGGCCGAGGGGTTCGCGGTCGCGATCCGCGAGGAGCTCGACTTCCGCATCGAGGCGGCCAACATGGCCGCCGTCGCCGCCACCCCGAGCGACCAGGTCACCTACCCGGTGCCGTTCACGCGCATGTGCACCGACCGGGTGCTGGTCATGCAGCGGCTGAACGGCAAGCCGCTGGCGGGCGTACCGGGGGAGAGCGCGCGGCTGGCCCGCGACCTGCTCGACACGCTGCTGCGCCAGATCCTGCTGGAGGGCGTCTTCCACGCCGACCCGCACCCCGGCAACATCATGGTCCTGGACGACGGCAGCCTCGGCCTGCTCGACTTCGGCTCGGTCGGCCGACTGGACGCCTCCGTGCGCGCCGCCCTGCAGCGCTTCCTGATGGCGCTCAACCGGCAGGACCCGCTCGGCGTGACCGACGCCCTGCTGGAGGTCGTGCCCCGCCCCGAGGACATCGACGAGGCCGGGCTGGAACGCGCGCTCGGCCAGTTCATGGCCCGCCACCTCGGGCCCGGCATGGACAGCGCCGCCATGTTCACCGACCTGTTCAGGATCGTCTCCGAGTACGGCCTGTCGATCCCGCCCGAGGTCGCCGCCGTCTTCCGCGCCCTCGCCACACTCGAAGGCACGCTGGTACGGCTGGCGCCCGGCTTCAACCTCATCACCGAGGCCCGCTCCTTCGCCGGCCGCTACCTGGCCGAACAGCTGTCCGGAACCACCCTGAAGGAGGCCGTGGCCCAGGAGGCGGCCGCGTTGCTGCCGATGGTGCGCCGCCTGCCGCGCCGGATCGAACGCATCGCCAGCGCGGCCGAGCACGGGCGGTTCTCGGTGAACGTGCGATTGTTCGCCGACGAGCGTGACCGGCGCTATCTCACCGGGCTGCTGCACCAGGTCCTGCTGACCGTGCTGGGGGCCACCGCGGGGATCATGGCGGTGTTCCTGCTGGGGACCGAGGGCGGACCGGTGTCGGTCGCGGCCCTGAACCTGAGCCTGTTCGATCTGCTGGGCTACAACCTGCTGGTCATCGCGGCGATCCTGGTGCTGCGGGTGCTCGTGCTGATCTTCCGGCGCAGAGAGGACGCGCCGTCATAATGGCTCGCCCCGTCGTAATGGCTCGCCCCGTCGTAATGGCCCGCGCCGTCCGGATGGCTCGCGCCGTCCGGATGGCTCGCGCTGGCTGGTAGGCCCGCGCTGGCTGGTAGGCCCGCGCTGCCGGGTGGGCCGCGTCGTCGAGCTGGGTGGCCCGTCGTGATCGTGTGTTGAGAGGGAGACCGAAGATGATTTATCCGCCGAAACCGCAGGCAGGGGACAAGGTGGCGGTGCTCTCGCCCTCGGCCGGGCTGCCGGGGATCCTGCCGTTGCCGTTCGAGGCGGGGCTGACGGTGTTGCGTGAGGAGTTCGGGCTGATGCCGGTGGAGTTCCCGGCCACGCGGGTCATGGGGGCGAGCGCGCGCGAGCGGGCCGCCGACGTCAACGCCGCCTTCGCCGACCCGTCGATCAAGGCCATCATCGCCAGCATCGGCGGCGACGACCAGATCACGGTCACCCCGCACCTGGACGACGCGGTCATCCGGGCCAACCCCAAGCCGTTCTTCGGCTACAGCGACAACACCAACCTGCTGCTCCACCTGTGGAACCTCGGCATCGTCGCCTACCACGGCGGGTCGGTCATGTGCCAGTTCGGACGGTGCGGCGGCACGCACCCGGCCAGCGCCGAGTCGCTGCGTGCCGCCCTGTTCACCTCGGGTCCGTACACGCTGCCGGAGTCCTTCGAGTTCAGCGACGTGGACAAGCCGTGGGACGACCCCGCCTCCTTCGACGCGCCCCCGCCGATGCGCGCATGCGACGGCTGGCACTGGCACAACCCGGACCGGGTCGTCGAGGGCGCCACCTGGGGCGGGAACCTGGAGATCCTGTCCTGGCTCCTGATGGCGGATCGCGGCATCCGGCCCGCGGCGGCGTACGAGGGGATGGTTCTGATCGTCGAGACCAGCGAGGAGCTCCCCTCCGCCGAGGAGGTCTTCCGCATCCTCCGCAACATGGGCGAACGCGGCCTTCTCGCGAAATTTCCGGCTATCTTGATCGGCCGCCCCAAGGCCTGGTCCCTCAACCACCGCCTGACCCCGGCCGAGTCCGCCAAGTACGCCGACGACCAGCGTGAGGCGGTCCTGAAGGCCCTCACCCACTACGCCCCGGCCACGATGGCGGTCTTCGACGTCGACTTCGGCCACACCGACCCCCAGGTGGTCATCCCCTACGGCGGCCAGATCCGCGTGGACGGCCCCGCCCGCACCATCACCGTCACCTACTGACCTCCGCGCGGAAAAACTTTCGGCCCGGCATGTCGAGAACGTCGCCTCGGCTTCTACGTCCCGGATGAGAACAGAACCTCATCACAAGGAGGAAGTCAGATGGAGACTCTCATCGGCGGCGGCGCGTTCTTCGAGGGCGCGCGCTGGCACGAGGGGCGGCTGTGGGTGTCGGACTTCTGGCGTCGTCACGTGCTGGCGATCTCGATGGACGGCACCGCCGAGGTGGTGGCCGAGGTCCCGGGGTCGCCTTCCGGGCTGGGCTGGCTGCCCGACGGAAGCCCGCTGGTCGCCTCGATGATGGACCGCAAGGTGCTCCGGATCGACGACGGCAAGACGAGCGTGCACGCCGACCTGTCCGCACTGACCGACCTGCCGGTGAACGACCTGGTCATGCACCCGTCGGGCCGCGCCTACGTGGGCGCGTGCGACTTCAGCGGGGCGCCGACCAAGTTGTACCGGGTTGACCCGGACGGCGGCGTGCACGAGGCCGCCGACGACATGGCCTTCCCGAACGGCCCCGCCCTCACCCCTGATGGCCGCACCCTCATCATCGCCGAGTCCTACGCCAACCGGCTGACCGCCTTCGACCTCGCCCCCGACGGCGCCCTGGTGAACCGCCGCGTGTGGGCTGACCTGGGCTCCGCCAACCCCGACGGCATCGCGCTGGACAGCGAAGGCGCCGTCTGGGTGGCCGACGCGGGCGGCAACCGGGCGATCCGGGTGAAGGAGGGCGGCGAGATCCTGCAGGAGATCAGCACCGGTGACGACGGCGTCTTCGCCTGCGCGCTCGGCGGCCCCGACGGCCACACCCTGTTCCTGTGCACCGCCCCCACCTTCGACCCCGAGGAGGCGGCCCGCATCCTGAAGGCGGAGATCCGCACCGTCCGGGTCGACGTTCCCGCCTGACAGCAAGTCCCGCTTTACTGCAAGTCCCAGCCGGTACGGCGCGCCGTACCGGCTGGACGTGCGCCGTTACGGCTAGACGTCGCGGCGCAGGCGTTTCACGTCGGAGCGGGCCTTCTTGGCGGCCAGGCGGCGCTCGACCGAGCCCCTCGTGGGCTTGGTCGCGCGGCGGCGCTTCGGCGGCGGTGCGATGGCCTCGCGCAGGCGCTGGGCCAGGCGCTGGACGGCGGCTTCACGGTTGCGCAACTGCGAGCGGTACTCGGAGGCGGCGATGGTGATCAGCGGCCCGCCCAGCCGGGCGACGGCGCGTTCCTTCAGGGCGGGCGGGAGCGCGGTCGTGGCGGAGACGTCGAAGAGGAGTTCCACGCGGCTGTCGGTGGTGTTCACGCCCTGGCCGCCCGGCCCCGACGAGCGGGAGAAACGCCAGACGAGCTCGGCGTCGGGGATGACGACCGAGTCGTTGACGACCAGCGGGGCGGGCATGGGAGATCTCCTTCGGTGAGTGCTCTCCTACGGTATCTGCCCGGCATGTCCGGCCAGCAACGGATTTTTCCGGATGTGCCGAACAGGGCGCGCATGTGACTATGAGGGGAACGCTCTGCGGGAGAGGCGGATTCCATGGACGACCTTGCCGTGCGAATAGGCCTGACGGTGGTGCTGGCCGTGATCTCGGCGACGGCGTTCCTGCTGCTGCGCTGCCAGGGGAAGGGCCGGCCTTTCGGGCCGGAGGGCCGCTGGCTGGCGGTGTCGATCATTCTGCTGACCGGCCTGGTCTCGGCGGGGGTGGCCCTGCTGTTCGGCGCGATGCTCAACGACAACCTCGCCACCCTGCTCGGCGCGGTGGCGCCCAGCGGGTTGTGGCTCAGCCAGGTACGCGCCCATGAGGAGGGCCGCCGCTCGCTGGCGAAGGAGGCGGCGACGTTCTGGCTGGTCTCGCTGCTGGCCAGGCTCGACCAGGCGATGGCCGAGGACCAGCGCGCCTGGTGCGAGCGCAGGGTCGACGACGAGTGGAGCGTGTACGAGCTCAGCATGGCCGCCAACCGCTACCACGAGCGCATCGGCGAACGCCTGACCCCCGACGAACGGCGCCGCGAACGCATTCACGCCCGCCTGGACGCCATCGACAGGAAACTCGACGTGGCCGCGCTGATCGAGGACGGCGCCCCGCGCTCCAAGGTCGTCACCGCTCTGGGCGGCTCCCGCCACACCCGCCTGGCCCGCTACGACCGCTACCTCAACGACCTGACCCGCCTGCGCGGCATCCTGCGCCACGACGCGGAGAGCGAACTGCTGCGCCTGCTGTCTTCGGCCTATCGCGCTGGTTACCGTTCGCTACCCCTCTACACTCCGCCCTCACGTCTTGCCGCCGCCGGCCCGGTACGCCCGCATCCCTAGCGGGAACCGGCTGCCACGCGGGAGCAGGAGATGACACCATGGCCGCATCTCCCAGAGGAGGCGGGATGGATCCGGTCACCTTGGTTGTGACGGCGCTGGCCGCTGGCGCGGCGCTGGGGCTGAAGGACACCGCTTCGGCGGCGGTCAAGGACGCGTACGAGGCGTTGAAGGGGCTGGCCAAGCGGCGGCTCGACGGCCGTCCCGACGGTGAGCTGGCGCTGGATCGCCACGAACAGGCACCCGACACCTGGCGCAATCCCCTGCTGGCCGAGCTGGCTGCCGCCGGCGCCGAGGGCGACGGCGAACTGGTCACGGCGGCGCGGGCGCTGATGCAACTGGCCGACGCGGCGGGGTCGCGGGCGGGCAAGTACACGGTCGACGCGCGCGGCGCGCAAGGCGTCCAGGTGGGTGACAACAACCAGCAGGCCAACGTGTTCCACGCCCCGCCGGGCCGGTGACCCGGTGGACGCGCGCGCCGCCCAGGGCGTCCAGATCGGCGACGGCAACCAGCAGTTCAACACGTTCATGGTGGTGCCGGGGGCCGCCGCGCCGCCGTTCACGGCACCCGGCCTGCCGCGCCATTTCGTGTCACGGCCCAGGGAGCTCGAAGGCATCGTCGGGCGGCTGCTCGGCGGGGCCGTCGTGGTCGTGCACGGCGGCGGCGGGTTCGGCAAGTCGACGCTGGCGGCCGCCGCCTGCCACGACGACCGGGTCCGCGCCGCCTTCCGCGACGGCGTCCTATGGCTGCGCTTCGGGCAGGCGACCACGCGCGAGGGCGCGGTGGCGCTGCTGCACGACCAGATCCGGCTGCTGGACCCGCACACCCACGCGGCCAACGACCTCGGCGCCGCCTCGGCCCAGCTGCGATCCCTGCTCGCCGGCCGCGCCGTCCTGCTCGTGCTGGACGACGTCTGGTCAGCGGGCCTGCTGCCGTACTTCCTCTTCACCGGTACGCCCTGCCTGGTCACCACGCGGCTGGACGCGGTCCTGGGCCGGGCGGGCGGCCGTCCGGTGCCCGTCGGGGAGCTCACCGGGGAGCAGGCCGCCGAGCTGCTCATGAGGTGGCAGCCGGAGCCGCCGGACGCCGTGGCCTCGGCCCTGCTGACCGCTCTAGCCGGGCGGCTGGGGGAGTGGCCGCTCATGCTCGAACTCGTCGGCGCGGAGCTTCGCTCGCTCGTGGCGGCGGGCCGTACGACGGCCGAGGCGGTGGCGCACGTGGAGCGGCGTCTCGCGCTCGACGTCGGCTACCTCGACCGCCACAGCGACGAGGACCGCAACGCGGCGATCTCGTCGTCGCTGGACGCGAGCGTGGCGCTGCTCAGGCCGGAGCACCGGGCCCGCTTCGCCGAGCTCGCCGTCTTCCCGGCGGGCGCGGACGTCCCGTTCGGCACGATCTGGCGGCTGTGGCGGGCGACGGCGGGCTACGACGCGCTGGCCGCCGAGGACGCGGTGGAGGAGATGTACCGGCTGGCGCTGTTCACCCGCTACGACGTCCGGCGCCGCCTGCTGCGGCTGCACGACGTCGTCCAGCGGCTGATCGTGCGCCGGGCCGGTGACCTGGACCTTCTGCACCGACGCCTCCTGGAGTCGTGGGGCGACCCGCGCCACCCGCCCGACGCGTACGCCTGGACGTACCTGATCCACCACCTGCACCAGCTGGGCAAGGACAAGGAGATCAGGGAGCTGCTGTCCGACTTCGACTGGGTGTACCGCAGGCTCCAGGCGACGCCGGCGGCCGGGCTCATCGCCGACTTCGCCGAGCGCTGCCCGGATCGCGACGGCGAGTTCGTCACCGCCGCGCTGCGCATGGCGGGCCCGGCGCTGTCGGACCCGGCGCAGCTCGCCGCCCAGCTCGTAGGGCGCCTGGCCGGCGCGCCGCCGGGCCTGCCGATGGTCGAGCGGCTGCTGGAGGAGGCCCGCCGCTACGAGTCCGCGCCGTCACTGCTGCCCGAGCGGGTCCACCTCCTGCCCGCCGACCGCGGCGTGCACACCCGGGTGAACGTGGGCTCGCCGATCCTGTCCGCGGCGCTCAGCGAGGACGGCGCGTATCTGCTGACCGGCCAGAACGACGGGATTCTGAGCGTCTGGGACTGGCGCCGCCACGAGCGGGTCGCCGCCCTGGCCTGCGGGGTGGGGCAGCCATGGTCGGTGGCCGTCCAGGGCGAGCTGGTGGCCGTCGGCGGCGCCGGCAACGCGCGGTCCGACCCGCGGCCCGCGGCACCGATCCAGATCTGGAACTGGCGCACCGGCGAGCACGTCCGCGACCTCGGCGCCGACCTGCCGGGCCTTGAGGAGGGCTACTGCACCCACGTGTACGGCACGCTCGCCGCCGTCACGAACGGCGGGATGAACAACCGGATCGAGCTGCTGGACTGGATCCGGCACACGCGCCTGACGCTCGACCCCGACACCGGATCCACCGGCAACAGCCCCGACGAGGTCTTCCTGGCTCCGCCGTACCTGCTGCACCACCATGGGTCATCGCGCGTCACCAGCGTCTACGACCTGCGCCGGGGGGAGTGGCTCGGCAGCACGAACGGGCAGGTCGGCATCCGGACGATCCCGTTCGTGGTGGGCGAGGCGCTGTGCGTGGCGGCGCGCTGGATCGAGGTGCCCGACGTGCCGGGGCTGCTCTTCCGGCGGGAGGCGGAGGCCGAGGGGTCGCGGTCGGCCGACACCGCGTGCGACGTCTGGGGCTATGCGGCGATCGTGTCGGCGGTCGCCCGCGACGCGGCCCGCACGCTCGTCGGCGGCCACGTCGTGGACGTCTACGACCGGCTCGACCAGCCGCCCGTCGGCTGTCTCGAAGGCCACTCCGAGCTGATCACGAGCATCCACCCGGCGGGTGAGGCGCTGCTGACGACCTCCCACGACGCCACGATCAGGATCTGGGACCGGCGGCGGCCGCAGGCGCCGCCCGGCGGCGGGCGTTTCCACCGGCCGGCGATCTCGGCGCTGGAGGCGGAGGGCGAGTCCGTCTTCGCCGGGACGCTGTCGGGCACGATCGAGGAGTGGGACTGGCGCACGGCCACGCTCCGCGCGAGCGACTCCGCCGGTATGGCGGTGCGCGCCCTGGCCGTCAACGACCGGTGGCTCGTGCACAGCGCCTTCGAGCATCCGAAGCACAGCGAGTTCACCGTCCGCGACCGGCGCCGATGGGCCGACCCGGCGGCTGCCGCGCCCACGCGCGCCGAGGCGTCGGCGCGCGCGATCATCCTGCAGAAGCACCAGGCCGTGGTGCGCGCGCGGCTGTGCGGCGACTCCTGTGCCGTGGTCGTGCGGCCCTACTACACCCCGGCCAACTCCATCGGCGGCGGCCCGTTCACCGGCAACTGGGTGTGCGTGGCCGACCTCAACGCCGACACGGTCGAACTCATGGTGGGCGAGTGGGTCTCCGCCGTCGACCTGTCCGCGGACCTGGTCGTCGCGGGCACGGCCGGAGGCGAGGTCCACCTCTGGACCAGGAGCGGCGCGCCCGTGTGGGGATTTCCCGCGCACGACGGCCTCGTGCTCGACCTGCGGATCTGCGGGGAGTGGCTGTTCACCTGCGGCGTCGACCGCATGGTCAGGAGCTGGCAGCTGCGCACGGGCATCCCGCGCCGCGCGTTCGGCCCCTTCGCGGGCCCGGTGACCGGGCTGGACGTGCGCGGACGGCTGCTCGTCACGGCGGCGGAGGATCAGTGCGTCACGGTCTTCGACCGCTACGACGGGCGCGAGCTGGCCCGCTTCGACGACGACGTGGCGGTGACCAGGGCGGTGGCATTGGGGGATGACCTGGCCACGTTCGCGGCCGGCGGGATGTCGGGCTTCCTGCACGTGCTGCGGGCCAACGGGCCGCTGCGCGCGCGGTTCGGGGCGAGCCCCGGACCGGGTGCCTAGGTCCCCTGCTCCTCGGCGTCGGAGAGGGTGAAGTCGAGGCGGGCGCCGAGGGCCGTGACGACGGCGCCGAGCGTGCGCAGGGTGAGGTTCTCATCGCCCGAGAGAATCTGGCTGACGCGGCCGGCCGACACGCCCATGGAGGCGGCCAGGTCAGCGCGAGTGATCTTGTGTTCGCGCATGTACCAGGTGATCTCGTCCACGACTTCCTGCGCGAACGGCGACGTGTCCTCGCGTCTGCTGGCCATCTCCGGCTCACTCTCTGCTGACTGACTCCACTTTAGCTCTACCTAAACCTTTAGGCAAGCCTAAAGGTGGTCAATCCAACTGCAAGTCGGATATGCCACGATCTTGCCGACACCAACGGGGCCAAGTGGGGAGGCGCTGTGACGGCGATCGTCGGCGTGCACGGGATCGGCAAGTACAAGTACTACCTGGAGGCCGGCAACGACGTCGCCCGCGCGGCGGCGGCGATGCGCGCCAAGTGGGACAACTACCTCCACGCGTCGCTCGGGGGCGAGACGCGCGCGTACTTCGCCGAGGTGGCCTACTTCGCACACCTGCTCAACGAGCCGCGCCCGCCCGGCGTTCGCGAGGCCGAGGCGATGCGGGTGCGCGAGCAGATGGTGCTGGCCGCCTGGGCCAAGGAGCTCGGCGTCGGCGAGCACCTCACCGGGGCGCTCAAGACGTTCGCCGGCTGGCTCCTGGACCGGCTCGACGGGCGGGCGGTGGCCTTCGCCAAGCTGTTCTGCCCCGAGGTGGCCACCTACCTCGCCGACGCGGGCCGCCGCGAGAAGGTCCGCGGGCTGGTGGCCGCGTCGCTGCGCCGCCACCGGCCGAAGGTGGTGATCGCCCACTCGCTCGGCAGCGTGGTCACCTACGAGACGCTCTGGGCCAACCCGGACATCGAGGTCGAGCTGCTCATCACGCTCGGCAGCCCGCTCGGGATGCGCAACGTGATCTTCGAGAAGCTGCTGCCCGCCCCCATCGAGGGCCGCGGCGAGCGGCCCCGCGGCGTCGGGCGCTGGGTGAACATCGCCGACAAGGACGACATCGCCGCCATTCCTCCGGAGCTGCGCGAGAGCTTCGCCGGCGTCGACGAGGAGCAGTTGGTCAACCTCGACTGGATCGACTTCCACACCGCGGGCAAGTACCTCGGATGCGGCGCGCTCAACCCGTACCTGCGACCCTATCTGGCATGACCTGGATAGTTTTCGACTACGGCGAAGTCCTGTCCCTGCCGCAGCCCGCGGCCGACGTCGCGGCCATGGTGCGCGCCGCGGGCGCCGAGCCCGCCGCGTTCGAGCGCGGCTATTGGGCGCACCGGCTGGAGTTCGACCGGGGCGCGCTGAGCGATGAGCAATATTGGTCGAAGGTGGTCGGCCGGGAAGTCTCGGGCGGGGAGGTGTCGCGGCTGGTCGCGCTCGACGTGGCCAGCTGGACACACCCGCACGACGGTACGGTGGCCCTCCTGCGCGAACTCCTGGACCAGGGCCGGAACGTGGCGCTGCTGTCCAACGCCCCGGTCTCCATGGCCGACGGCGTGGACCTGCTGCCGTGGATCGCCGGGATCGGCCGCCGTTTCTACAGCGGCCGGCTCGGCCTGGTGAAACCCGACCGGGAGATCTTCGAGCTGATGGCCCGCGAGCTGGACGCGCCGCCGCGGGAGATCGTCTTCATCGACGACCGGCAGCTGAACGTGGCGGGCGCCGCGCGGGCGGGCCTGACCGGCCTGCACTTCCGCGACCCGGAGACCCTGCGGCAAGAGCTCGGCGCGCTGCTGAGCTGACATCCGGCGGCCTTCTGAACTCCCAAAAATTGTGGGCGGTCTGTCGGGGTTGGTGATCTATGGTGACCGGCATGGACGTGGAAAGCCTGCTCGGTGAGGCGAACGGCATGCCGTACGGCGAGGCCAGGACCGTCGTGACCGAGCGCGCGCTGCGTGCGGCGGAGGCGGCCCGCGACCCCGGGATGGTGGTGCTGACCCGCTTCGAGCTGACCGCCGCCTACCAGCTCGGCGGCGAGCCGGCCAAGTCGTTCGCGGTCTTCTCGCGCAACCTGGCCGACTACGACCGCGACCCGTCGCTGTTCGGCGAGCGAAGGTTGTGGCGGCTGCTGTGGCAGTACAAGTGGATCGTCGGCAGCCTGCGCAGGTTCCCGGAGATCCCGCTGCGCCGCGCCCTGGACGGCCTGGACGACATGGAGCGGCGCTACCGCGAGGCCGGCGAGGGCCTGCAGGCCGTGTACGCCCGGCGCTGCCACGTCGCCCAGCACCTCGGCGACCGGGCCGCCGCCGAGGAGTGGTTCCACCGGTGGCGCACCGCGCCGCGCGACGAGCTGTCCGACTGCGCCGCCTGCGATGTGCGCGGGGTGATCGCCTACCTGTCGTGGACGGGCCGGGACGAGGAGGCCATCGTGGCGGCGGCCCCGGTCCTGTCCGGGGCCATGACGTGCAGTTCTCAGCCGCAGGGCATCCTGGAGGCGCTGCTGCTGCCGTACGTGCGCACGGGCCGGCTGGAGGAGGCCGCCTCGGCGCACCGGCGGGCGTACCGGATCGTCCAGGGGCGGCTGTCCGACCTCGACGACATGGGCACGCACCTGCGGTTCCTGGCCTTGACCGGCAACGAGAGCCGCGGGCTCGAGATTTTCCAGCGCGAGCTGCACCTGCTGGAACGGCCGCCCTCGCCCAGCGCCGCCCGCGCCTTCATGACCGGGGCCGCCGTGCTGCTGCGCCGCCTGGAGGAGCTGGGGCACGGTGACACGCCGGTACGGCGCGGTGGCGCCGACATCCCTGTCGCCCGGCTGCGGGCCGAGATGGAGGCGGGCGCGCGCGAGGTCGCGGCGGCCTTCGACGCCCGCAACGGCACCGGCGAACACCTGCGCGACCTGGAGGAGGTGCTGGCGGCGGCGCCGTACCTCACGCGGCTGGTCCTGGCGCCGGCGGCCGGGGAGAGCGACCCCGCCAGGCTGCTCGCGCGGGCCGGAAAGCTGCGCGGCGACGGCGAGGACGCCGAGGCGGCGGCGCTGTTCGAGCGCGCGGCGGGCCTCTACCGGCAGGTCGGCGACCGGGTGGGGGAGGCGCGGGCCATGATCGCCTACGCCAAGTCCGTCTACTACGCGGCCGACGAGGAGGAGGAGATCCGCGCCGCCTACGCGCGGGCCCGCCCCGTCGTCGAGGCGGCGCAGGAGCAGTCGCCCCAGGATCTCGCCGAGCTGGCCTACGACGAGGCGGTCGCGCTCGACTGGCTGGAGCTCCACGACGACGCCCTGCGCGCCTGCCGCGAGGCCGTCGACCGCTACAGCGCGCTGGGAATCACCCACGACGGGGCGATTTCCCTGCTTGAGGTGCTTGAGCATGACTGACGCTGTTCATCTGCCCTTGACTCCAGTGTCACGACCGGGTCAGCGGAGCCGGACATATCTGGAATCGTGGACCGCAGATCCTTCCTCGCAGCGGCAGCCGCCACCTTCGTGCTTCCCGCCCCCGCCACTACCTCCTCCCGGACCCTCGCCCGCGACCCCTTCACGCTCGGCATAGCCTCGGGAGACCCCTCCACCGACGGCTTCGTGCTCTGGACCCGCCTCGCGCTCGACCCCCTCGGCGCCAACGGGCGCGGCGCCATGCCCTCCCGCGACGTCGAGGTGGACTGGCAACTGTCCACCGACGAGCGCTTCGGCAAAATCCTCCGATCCGGTACGGCCACCGCCCGCTGGAAGGACGCCCACAGCGTCCACGTGGAGCTGGACGGCCTGGAGCCGGGCAGGGAGTACTTCTACCGCTTCCGGGCCGAAGGCCGCCTCTCGCCCACCGGCCGCACCAGGACGGCGCCGTCCGGCGCCACCCAGCCGCTGGCCTTCGCCGTGGCCGCCTGCGCCCACTACGAGCACGGCTTCTACACCGCCTACCGCCGCCTGGCCGAGCAGGAGCCCGACCTGGTGCTCTTCCTGGGCGACTACCTCTACGAGTACGGCCCCTCCGGCTACACCGCCCTGGCCGGCCGGGTGCGTACGCACACGCCGGGCAAGTGCGCCACGCTGGCCGACTACCGGCTGCGGCACGCCCAGTACAAGAGCGACGCCGACCTGCAGCGCGCCCACGCCGTCGCGCCCTGGCTGGTCTCCTTCGACGACCACGAGCTGGAGAACAACTGGGCCGGCCCCGTCTCCAGCACCGGCGCCCCCGCCTTCGCCCACCGGCGCGCCAGCGCCTTCCGCGCCTACTACGAGAACATGCCGCTGCGCCGGGCCAGCCTGCAGGGCGCCGTCCTGCGGGTCAACCGCCGCGTCACCTGGGGCACGCTGGCCCGGTTCCACCTGCTCGACACCCGCCAGTTCCGCGACGACCAGGCCTGCCTGGACGGCGTGCGGGCCGGCTGCGACGAGCGGCTGTCCGAGCGGCGCACGCTGCTGGGCGGCGACCAGTGGCGCTGGCTGTCCGAGGGCCTGCGCGCCTCCACGACCCAGTGGAACCTGCTCGGCCAGCAGATCCTCATGATGCAGCGCGACTACAAGCGCGGCCCCGGCCGCGAGGTCAACCTCGACGCCTGGGACGGCTACGCCGCCGAGCGCCACCGCCTGCTGGAACTGATGTCCACCACGTCCAACCCGGTCGTGCTGACCGGCGACGCCCACATGCACCACGCCGCGTCGCTGAAGCTGGACTTCGACGACCCCGACAGCCCGGTCATCGCCCCCGAGCTGGTGGCCTCCTCGATCGCCAGCGACGGCGACGGCTACCGCGACAAGGTGTGGATCGAGGAAGGTCTGGCGGAGAACCCGCACATCTCCTACATCGACCAGCGGCGCGGCTACATCATGGCCCGCCTGAACTCCACGGAGCTGTCGGCGGAGTTCCGCACGCTGGAGTACATCTCCCGCAGGGGCGCCCCGGCCAAGACCACCCACCGCGTCACGGTCCCGGTCTCCGCCCCCTGACGAGGCCGGGGTCAGCTGAAGGCGTAGCCGTACAGGCCGGAGCCGGTGCTCAGCTTGGTGGCCTTGTTCGCCCGCAGGCCCGGGTAGGCGCCCGGGCGGCGGGCGCCGGGCAGCAGGGTGAGGACGCCGTCGCCGGGGGCCGCGACCACCAGGCCGTAGATCGGGCGGGAACGGCCCAGCAGCCTGTAGCGCGGAGTGGAGGCCAGGGCGGTCATCGAGGCGCCGAAGTCGCGGCCCTTGCCCTTGATGAGCAGGTCTCCGTGGCGGGTGAGGCCGCCGGAACGGGTTCCGGCCAGCACCTGCACCGCGCGCTCGCCGGGCACGCCGATGGCCAGTTCCGCGTCGCCGTCGCCGTTGAAGTCGGCCGCGGCCAGCGACGCGCCGAAGCGGTCGTAGTAGCGGGGCTCGCCGTTCAGGACCCGCTGCGTCCACGCCTCGCTGTGCGTGGTGCGCAGGCCGGAGCGCGAGCCGTAGATCACGTGGACCATGCCGTCGCCGTAGTCCATGGCGCGCTGGTTGGCGCTCAGGCCCTCGCCGGGGGCGCCGATCGCGAGGTCGGCGCGGCCGTCGGCGTTGAAGTCGCCGGTGGTCAGCGAGGCGCCGAAGGAGTCCCACTTCTCCGCGGAGCCCTTGATGCCGCGGCTGTCCTGGGTGATCTGGGTCGCGTGCCGGCGTACCGGGTCGAGGACCGTGGCCGAGCCCTGCCCGTCCGTGGTCACGCTGTCGGCGGGCGCGCCCACGACGAGCTCGGCGCGGCCGTCGCCGTCGAAGTCGCCGGTGGTCAGCGCCGCGCCCCACTGGTCGGTGACGCGCCCCTGCTGACCGACCCAGCGGGTCTGCTGGGTGATCTGATACGGCTTGCGCTTCTTGAGGAAGTGCACGACCACGCCGCCGCCCGCCCCGAGGCCGGGGGCGCCGACGGCCAGCTCGTCGTCCCCGTCGCCGTCGAGGTCACCGGCGGCCAGCGCCGCGCCGTACCTGTCGCCGCGCGGCTTGCCCAGGGCCAGCTGCCGCCAGGCGACCAGCCCGCGCGGGCCGCCGCGGAACACCTGCACGACCCCGTCGCCGTCGGCGCCCGGCCGGGCCTTGCCGGTGAACTCCTCCGACACCCCAACGGCGAGGTCGGCGCACCGGTCGCCGTCGAAGTCGCCCACGGCCAGCGCGGAGCCGAAGGAGTCGCCGGTCTCCGCGCCGTCCTGGCGCAGCGACGCCTTGCGGCCGGAGCCGTAGAGGACGTTCACGGATCCGGCTCTGGAGCCGGTGTACGGCGCCGCCACCGCGAGGTCGGCGCGGCCGTCGTCGTCGAAGTCGGCGAGCCGCCCGCCGCACCCGGCGGAGGCGCCCGCCGAGGCGGGGGAGAGCAGGGGCACGACCAGGCAGGCGGCCAGCAAAGCTTTCATGTCTCAAGTGATGTCCGCACCGGCCGAACCCGGCATGAACACGGCGGGAACGTGCCACGATAGGCGGGTGAGCATCGACCTCGCGGATCTGGATTTCTGGCGCAGACCCCTCAAAGAACGGCACGAAGCCTTCGCCCGGCTCCGCCAGCTCGACCGGCCGATGTTCTTCCCGGAGAAGAAGATCCCCTTCTTACGCTCCGGCGCGGGTTTCTACGCCCTGGTCCGCCACGCCGACGTCGTGGAGGCCAGCCGCAACGCCAAGGTGTTCTCCAGCGAGCCCGCGGTCACGAACCCGGAGCCGCCCGGCTGGGTCAAGCACGTGTTCGGCGAGTCCATGGTCAACCTGGACGATCCGCGGCACGCCCGGCTGCGCCGTATCGTCACCCGCTCCTTCAGCCCCCGCATGCTGGGCAACCTCCAGAACGACATCGACGCGGCCTGCACGCGCATCGTCGACGACGTCGTGGCCAAGGGGCCCGGCGACTTCGTCGGCCAGGTGGCCGCCCGCCTGCCCATCCACGTCATCTGCGACATGATGGGCATCCCCCCGCAATATCGGGCGAAGGTCCACGAGCACGTCGACGTCTCCACCGCCTACACCGGCGTGCGCCCGAGCCTGCTGCGCAGCGTCGCGCTCGCCGGGCAGAACATGCTGGCCCTGCTCGCCCTGCAGCGCCTGGTCATCAAGCTCGGCCACGAGCGCCAGCGCGAGCCCGCGGGCGACCTGGTCTCGCTGCTGGTCAACGCCAACCCCGACGGCGAGCGGCTGACCGACAAGGAGCTCGGCTCGTTCTTCGCGCTGCTGCTGGTCGCCGGGAACGAGACCGCCCGCAACACGATGGCCCACGGCATCAAGCTCCTCACCGACCACCCCGCCCAGCGCGAGCTGCTGCTGGGCGACTTCGACGCGCACATCGGCGGCGCGATCGAGGAGATGGTCCGGCACGTCTCGCCGATCATCCAGTTCCGCCGCACGGTGACCGAGGACTACGAGCTGCGCGGCCTGCACCTGAAGAAGGGCGACAAGGTGGTGCTCTTCTACGGCTCCGCCAACCGCGACGAGAGCGTCTTCCCCGACCCGGACGCCTTCGACATCACCCGCGACACCAAGCCGCACGTGGGCTTCGGCGGTCCCGGGCCGCACTTCTGCCTCGGCGCCAACCTGGCCAGGCAGGAGATGCGCTCGATGTTCCGCGAGCTGTTCACGCGGCTGCCGGAGATCAGGACGGTGGGCGAGCCGGAGCTCCTGCTGTCCAACTTCGACAACAGTGTGCGCACGCAGCGTTTCACAAGCGGCTTCACATCCTAATAATTCGGCTTATGTCACCTTGGGGAACTAGGGTGACTCGGCGTGGAGAACGCCTTTCAAGTTGACCTGCGCGGTGTCGTCGATCTCCTGAGCCGGCACCTGTATTCCAGCCCGCGTGTCTACGTGCGTGAGCTGCTGCAGAACGCCGCCGACGCGATCACGGCCCGCCGTACCGGCGACCCTGACGCCCCCGCGGCGGTGACGATCGAGGTCGGCGACGGCCGGATCGAGGTCAGCGACAGCGGCGTCGGGCTCACCGAGGACGAGGTGCACCTGCTGCTGGCCACCATCGGCCGCTCCTCCAAGCGCGACGAACTGGGCTTCGCCCGCCACGAGTTCCTCGGCCAGTTCGGCATCGGGCTGCTGTCCGGCTTCCTCGTCGCCGACGAGATCCGGGTCGAGACCAGGTCCGTCACCGGCGCGCCCACGGTCGTGTGGACCGGCCGTTCCGACGGCCGCTACAGCGTCGAAGCCGCCCAGAGCGAACGCGCCGAGCCGGGCACCACCGTCACCCTGGCCGTGCGCGCCGACGCCGCCGAATGGGTCACCGAGCGCACCGTCACCGAACTGGCCGGGCTCTACGGCTCGCTGCTGCCGATCGAGGTCACCGTCAACGGCCACGCCACCACCGTCGGCGGCCCGCCCTGGCAGGCCCGCCACGACGGCCCCGAGGACCGGCGCGCCGCCCTCATCGCCTACGGGCGCGAGCTGTTCGGCTTCACCCCGTTCGACGTGCTCGACCTGAACGTCCCCGAAGCCGGGCTGACTGGCGCCGCGTTCATCCTGCCCAGCCAGGCCAACCCCGCCGTCAAGGGCGCCCACCGCGTCTACCTCAAGCGCATGCTCCTCACCGAGCACGCCGAAGGGCTGCTGCCCGGCTGGGCGTTCTTCGCCCGCTGCGTCGTCGACGCCGGCGAACTGCGCCCCACCGCCTCCCGCGAGGCGCTCTACGAGGACGACCTGCTGGAGCACGTGCGCGAGCAGCTCGGCGCCCAGCTCCGCGCCTGGCTGGTACGGCTGGCCGAGACCAACCCGGAGGGCCTGCGCGCCTTCCTGCGCCTGCACCACCTCGGCGTCAAGGCCCTGGCCCTGCACGACGACGACATGCTCCGCCTGGTCGACCGCTGGCTCGAGTACGAGACCAGCTCCGGACCCATGACCCTCGCCCAGTTCCGCGCCCTGCACCCGCGCGGCCGCTACACCGCGAGCGTCGACGAGTTCCGCCAGCTCGCCGGCGTCTCCGGCGCCCAGGGTGTCGGCCTGCTCAACGGCGGCTACGTCTACGACGGCGACATCCTGCGCGGCCTGTCCCGCATCGACCCCGAGGCCCGCCTCGAACCCCTCGACCCCGCCGAGCTGGCCACCCACCTCGCCCCCGTGGACCCGGCCGCCGAGCTGGCCGCCCGCCCCTTCCTCAACGCCGCCGCCCGCGCCCTCGACCCGCTGGGCTGCGAGGTCGTGCTGCGCGACTTCGACCCCGCCTCGCTGTCGGCCCTGTACCTGACCAGCCGCGCCGCCGAGCACCAAGCCCAGCTGCGCGAGGCCAAGGACGCCAGCGACGAGCTGTGGGCCGACGTGCTCGGCGCGATGGAGCGGTCCCTGGCCGCCGACCGGCCCCGCCTCGTGCTCAACCACCGCAACCCGCTCGTCCGCAAGGTGCTGTCGCTCACCGACATGAACCTCGCCGGAACCGCCGTCGAAGCCCTCTACGGCATGGCGCTCCTCCACGGCCACCACCCGCTGCGCCCGGCCGACAGCGCCGCACTCAACCGCTCCTTCCTCGGACTCCTTGATTGGGCCACTTCGTGATCGACATCGACGACCTCATCGACGAAGCCTCCGACCTGCCCTACGGCGAGGCCAGAACCCTGCTTCTGGAGCAGGCGCTGCGCCACGCCGAGTCCGGCGGCGACCGCGAACAGATCCTCGCGGTGCGGATGGAGCTCACCGAGGCCTACCAGTTCGGGTCGGAACCGGCCAAGTCGTTCGCCACCTTCTCCCGCTGCGTGGCCGACTTCGACGCCGACCCCGAACTGTTCGACGACTGGCAGACGCACACGCTGCTGTGGCAGTACAAGTGGATCGTCGACTCCATGCGCGACTTCCCGCAGGTCCCGCTCGGCCGGGCGCACGACGCGCTGGCCGAGATGGAGCGCCGCTACCGCGAGGCGGGCGCCGGCCTGCACGCCGTGCACGCCCAGCGCTGCATGGTCGCCGGGCACGTCGGCGACCGCGCCGCCGCCGAGGAGCACTTCCACCACTGGACCATCACGCCGCGCGATGAGATGTCCGACTGCGAAGGCTGCGACCCCGACGGCAAGATCATGCACCTGGCCGCGCTCGGCCGCGACGAGGAAGCGGCCGCGCTCGCGGCCCCGGTCGTCGCCGGGCACTTGACCTGCGAGAACCAGCCACAGAGCATCCTCAGCTGCCTCCTGCTGCCCTACGTCAGGACCGGCAGGCACGCCGAAGCCGCCCAGGCCCACCTCAAGGCGTACCGGCTGATCCAGGCCCTTCCGCACTACACCAGCAACCTCGACCTCCACCTGGAGTTCCTGGCCCGCACCGGCAACGAGAACCGCGGGCTCGAGATCCTGCAGCGCGAGCTGCCGCGCCTGGAGGAGCGGGCCTCACCGCACACGCTCATGAGCTTCCTGGCCGCGGCCGGGCTGCTGCTGCGCCGCCTGGAGGAGCTCGGTCACGGCGACCTCGCCGTCGCCGTGGGCGCCGCCGAGACGTCCGTCGCGGCGCTGCGGGCCGACGTGACCGGGCGGGCGCGCGAGCTCGCCGTCGCCTTCGACACCCGCAACGGCACCCTGGAGCAGAGCTCCAGGATCGAGGCCTGTCTGACGGCGCAACCGCTGGTCGACTACCTTCCCCTGGTGCCCCACGCGCGCCGCGTCACCCTTTCCGGTACGGCGCCGCAAGCGGGCCAGACAGCCGCACCGGAGGCTCTGTCCACGGCGGACACCCTCCCCTCGGTCGAGAGGCTTTCCCCTTCCTCGGCGGAGGCTTCTCCTGCCGACCCGGTCGTGGCCGAGCTCGGCCGGTTGGCCCAGGAGCACGCCGAGGCCGGACGCCGTCAGGAGGCGCTCGACCTGCTCGCCGGCACGCGCGACGGCTCGCTGCTGTTCCTGCGCGCCCGCCTGGAAGAGCCCGTCGTGGCCGCCCACACCCTGCGCGCCGCCCGCGTGGCCCTGCGCGCGCAGGGCGACCTCGCCCTGCTGGCCACCGCCGCCCTGACCCACGGCGAACTCCTGCGCCACCTGGCCACGAACCCTCAGGACGTTCAGGACGTCGCGCCGGACACCACCCCGGACGAGCTGGCGGAGGAGCCGGGCTCGCTGGAGGAACTGCTGGCCGCCTACGGCGAGGCCGCCGCGGTCAGCCGGAACCCGGAGCAGCGGGCCGTCGCGCACGCGGTGCGCGGTGAGGTGCTGGTCGCGGTCGACCGGCCGGAGGAGGCGGCGGAGGACCTGATCGAGGCGGTGGCCCTGTTCACCGCGCTGGGCAGCACCGCCAACGCCGCGCTGGCCCGCGTCGACCTGGCCGCCGCGTACCTGTCCACGGAGCGGGTGGTCGAGGCCGCCATCGCCGCGGAGGAGGCCCTCGGCCTGCTGGAGCCCGGCGACTACGACAACCGCGTCAACGCCCAGTGGACCAGGGCGCACGCCCGCCGCCTGCTCGACGAACGGGAGGCGGCGCTCGCCGACTTCACCGAGCTGGCCGGGCAGTACACCGAGCCGATCCGCGCCGCCCGCGCCTGGGAGGCCGCCGGCATGCTGCTGGGCGAGCTCGACCGGGACGAGGAGTCGGCCGGCGCGTTCTCCCAGGCCGTCCAGAACTACGTGGACGCCGGCGCCCGCGACGAGGCCGGCACCGCGATGCGCAAGCAGCTGTCCGCCCTGTACTGGGCCGACCAGGCCAAGGCCGCGCTGGACGCGGTGGCGCCGGTCAGGGAATTCCTGCGTACGCTCGACGGCGAGCAGGCGGCGTTCGAGCTGGCCGCGCTCGACTACGACGAGGCCAGGATGCTGCTCTCGCTCGACCGCCACGAGGAGGCGGCGATCCGCGCCCGCGCGGCCGTCGCCGCCTTCACCGCGCTCGACCTGGAAGACCTCGCGGAGGCCGCCGCCGACCTCCTCGAGCACCTCGAACAGCCGGATCAGGACTGAACGGGCTCGTCCTCCTCGTCGGGGGCGAGCACGTTCTGCCGGATCGTGACCACCGTGATCAGGGCGGCCACCAGCATCATCCCCGCGCTGATCAGCATCGCCATCTCGTAGCCCGCGTCGAACACCCCCGGCTTCTTGAAGGCGTCGCCCACCAGCCCCACCACCGGCGGGATGGCGGCCACCGCGAACAGGCTGCCGGTCCTGGCCACCGCGTTGTTGACGCCGCTGGCCGTACCGGCGTAACGCTCTTCCGCGCTGGCCAGGACGGTGGCGGTGAGCGGCGCGACCACGGCCGACAGGCCCAGGCCGAACAGCGTGACCGACGGCATGACGTGCAGCCAGTACGAGGAGCCTTCGCCGATCGTGCGCATCCACAGGAACGCGGCCCCGGCCACCAGGATGCCGATCGTCATGGGCCAGCGTGGTCCGACCCGCTTGGCCAGCTCACCCGCCCGTGACGACAGCAGCAGCATGAGGATCGTCACCGGCAGCATGGCCGAGCCCGCGGCGATCGGGCCGAACCCGGACACCACCTGCAACTGCACCACAAGCAGGAAGAAGACGACGCCCATGGCCGCGTACATGATGAACGTGACCACGTTGATCGCGCTGAACACGTGGTTGCGGAAGATCCCGACCGGCACGAGGGCGTCGGGCGACCGCCGTACCTGCACCCAGACGAACGCGGCGCCCAGCAGGAGTCCGGCGTCGAGCGGTATGGGCGTGCCCGTCTCGATGAGGCCGTAGGTGATGCCGGCCAGCGCGAGCGCGGCGAGCACGGCGCCGAGCACGTCGAAGCGGCCGGTGGCCTGCTCGTCGCGCGTCTCGGGCACGTGCTTGATCGTCACCCACACCACGAGCGCGGCGAACGGCAGGTTGATGAGGAACGCCCACCGCCAGCCGACCGACTGCACCAGCCAGCCGCCGAGCAGCGGGCCGATCGCGCTGGCGACGCCGCCGAGCCCGGACCAGGCGCCCACCGCGCGCGGACGTTCGCCGCGCACGAACGACGCCTGGATGATCGCCAGGGAGCCCGGCGTGAGCAGCGCGCCGCCGATGCCCTGCAGGGCGCGGGCGGCGATGAGCATCTCGATGTTCTGGGCCGCCCCGCAGAGCGCTGAGGCGATGGCGAACCAGACGGTTCCGATGAGGAAGACCTTGCGCCTGCCGTAGCGGTCGCCGAGCGAGCCGCCGAGCAGGATGAGGCCGGCCAGTGTGAGGGTGTAGGCGTTCACCGTCCACTGCAGCCCGGCCATTCCGGCCTTCAACTCCTCGCCGAGGGCCGGCAGCGCGACGTTGACCACGGTGCTGTCGAGCATGGCAAGCCCGGAGCCCAGCACGGTCGCCGCGAGGATCCACCGCCCCTGTGCGGATTTAAGAGTGATGTGGCCGTTGTCCATGGGGCAATCTTGTCACCGGGCCGTAAGTGCTCTCGGCCGCCCCCGGATTCGGCGTCAGCCGTGACCGAGCGCGCGCAGGACGAAACCGGAGACCAGCTTCTCCGCCTCCTCCGGCGTCAGCGTGCCGCTGAGCAGCGGCACCCGCTCGGCGCCGATCACCGCGAGGATCATCCGCGCGGTCGCCTCCACGTCGGTGACCTGGAAGGCCCCGCTCTCCAGGATGCCGACGAGCACCCGCTGCATCGGCGCCACGTGCTCGGCCAGCTGCTGGTAGGCGTCGGGGCCGAGGGTCGCGCTCAGGTCGGCGGCGCCGGGGTGCGGGTGGGCCAGCAGCCCGTCCAGCTGCAGGCGGATGAACGCGCGCAGCCGGTCGGCCGGAGAGGCGTCCGCGGGCAGGTCACGCTCGTAGCTGTCGAGGAAGTATTGGGTGACCCGCTCGGTGAAGGCCAGCAGCAGCGCCGCCTTGTCCGGGTAGTAGTTGTAGAGCACCGTGCGGGTGATGCCGGCCTCGCTGGCCACGTCGGTCATCGAGATCGTGTCGATCCCGTGCACGCGCGACAGCCGCGAGACCGCCTGCAGGATGCGGTCCTGCGTCTGGGCGCGGTGCTCGCCTATGGTCGCGGCGCTGATCCGGGGCATGACCTCATGTTAGGCGTACGGCGCCGCCTAAGCCGCTGCCTTGACTGTGTGAAGGAGTTCGGCCAGGACCTCGGTGTTGAGCTGGTAGGCCAGTTTGACCTCGCGGATGACCCGCCGCTGCTCGCGTTCGTCCAGGTTGAGCGCGTCCAGGCGGGTCCGGTACTCGTTCTTGAACCGGGGCAGACTGCCCACCTGGTCGAAGATGTAGAAGTCGACGCCGCCGCCCTTGGCGTAGCCGTAGATCTTCTGCAGCTCCATGCGGATGAACTGGCCGCCTGACAGGTCGCCCATGTACCTCGTGTAGTGGTGGGCGATGTAGCCGCAGGGCCAGTCGGCGACCTGGTTGATCCTGGCCACGAGGGTGTGGGTGGCCTTGGAGGGGGCGATCCGGTCGCGCCAGGCGGGGCCGTAGACGGTGTGGAGGTCGCGTTCCAGGGCTTCCTGGCGGTAGAGCTCGGGGAAGACGAAACGGCCGGCGACCGGGTCCCCGGCCAGCGCCTTGGACACGCCGTCGAGGGCCAGGTAGGCGAAGTAGTGCTGGGCGATCATCTCGCCATACTCCTCCGCGCTCAGGCGGCCGCCCATGAGCTCCTTGAGGTAGCTCTCGTCCTCGGCCGACTCGTGATCGGCCCAGGTGGCGGTCTTCAGGATCTCGGAGAACGACGTCACGGCTCACCCCGTACTGGACTGGTGTTTCACGACACAGTGTCACAAAGCGTGGGGCGGGCGTCAAGCTGACACTGTGTCATCAACCTTTTTGGAACCATATTCGAAACGCATAACCGCGAAGATCACTCCTTACTTTTGTGAGGCGAGTGATGTGCGTGATATTTGTTGGCTGGCGGGGTGATGTGTCCGATAAGCGGAGCGTCGGGAACTCCGATACTCTCTAGCTTCAAGCCCGGCGGACGCGAGGAAACTTCGCGTCTGGGCTGCGCTTCCCCACCTGAAATCACCCCGGGAACGGTCCTTGGGGTGATTTCTCGATTTCGCCATTCCTGGGCCCTATAAGGCCCCTTTGGGGACGAGAGGGATTTATCGCGGTTTCCTGTTGCAGCAGGGCGCCGCGTCCCTCCCGTCCCTTCGACTCACCAAGGTGAAGGTAAGGAGTCGAGTGATGACCAAACATCATCTGCTGATGTTCATCATCGCGAGCAGGCGGCCCGTTACACCCGGCCCCCAGGCAGACCCGGGGCGCCTGTGCTGCCCTCGGGGCGCCCGGTTCCGGCTGGGGAGCCGACCGGTTACCCGGTGAACCCGTTGACCGGTGCTGGGAAGGTCTCCCGCCCATCAGTAGACGCCGGAGCGGTCCCGGCGGTTGCCACCCCACGCCCAACCCACCTCCCCACCCCCGCACCCCCACCGACCCCCGCACCCCCACCCACCCCCGCACCCCCACCCACCCCCGCGCCCACGGTCCGGCTCCCTCCCGTGGGCACCGCGCCGCCGACGCCCGTGCCCACCGGCCCGCCGCCCCGGCCGACCCGTCCCGCTCCCCGCACCACCCCTGGCCCGCTCCCGGTCCGCCCTTGCCCTGCCCGCCTCCCGTGTTCGTCACGTGCCGCCGGTCGGCTTGGTCTGACCGGCGTGCCCCGGGTGGCTGGGCGCCCGTGCGCTTTGCGCCGGGCTCCGGGCGTGGGGGGGCTCGCCGTACCGGCGCTGAAGAGCGTGGGGGAGGGGTGCGTGTGCTCGCGTGGGAGTCGCTCGTGCGGGCTTCGCCGTGCGCGTTGCGCCGGGCTCCGGGCGTGGGGGGCTCGCCGTACCGGCGCTGAAGAGCGTGGGGGAGGGGTGCGTGTGCTCGCGTGGGCGTCGGCCGTGCGGGCTTCGCCGTGCGTGTTGCGGCGGGGTTCGGGCGTGATGGTGCTTGCCGGACCGGCGCTCAAGAGCGGGAGGCTCGCGTGGGGTGGGAGTTATCGGGGTGGGCGGGTGTAGCGGTGTTTGGTGCCGGGTGGGAAGTAGGTGGGGTCGGCGGTTTCTCGGAGGCGGATCAGGGGGGTTTGGTGGGGTTCGGGGACGTAGGCGGTGAACTCGCTGTTCAGGCGGCGTAGCTGGGTGAGGATTGAGGTGGCCGCCGCGCTGGACAGGGACGGGGTCGGTGGGGTGCCGGGGGAGAGTTCTATGGTGATGGCCAGGTGGCGGTCGTGGGTGGGATCCTCTTCCACCTCCATCACGAACTTGCCGGTGACCGAGCCGGCTATCTCCGGCTGCTCCAGGCCGATGGCGATGTTCTCCGGGTAGATGTTGGCGCCGTAGTACGACACGGTGAAGTGACTGCGGCCGAACACGTACGCGAACGGGTGCTCGGGGCCGGGCGCCGAGGGGGTCAGGCCGTGGGACTTGGCGAAGGTGAGCATGTCCGTGTGAGGGATCAGGCCGCCTTCGTCGGCTATGTGGTAGCGGATCAGCGGGATGCCGTTGTCGCCGGTGAACACCAGCGTGCCCTCGTGCTCCTCGAAGTAGCGCACGCCCGGGTCGTACTGGACCAAGGTGGGCAGCCGGGACTCGCCGAACAGGCTCCTGGCCAGGTCGGGGCGGGCTGAAAGGAAGCGGCGCAGTTCGATGGAGAGCGGGGTCTCGTTGCCGAGGACGCCCGCGTCGGCGGTGCCGTACAGGCTGGCGGTGGATCTGACGGGGTCGGCGATGCCGGCGCGCTCGCACACCAGCGTGCGCCACTCCTCGCTGAAGACCTCGCCCGCCGTGACCAGCTTCAGGTTGTACGCGGGCCAGCCGGACCCGGCGTCGATCACGTCCTTCAGGAACGGCGGGTAGCCGAGCAGGACGACCTGGTCGAAGTGGGGCGCCAGGGGCGGGATCACCCGCAGGATCTCGCGTTTGTCAGTGCCGGGCGCGATCGCGGTGATGCGGTGGCCGCGCTCGGCCAGGTGGCGCACGCAGTTGAGCGTGAACAGGCCGCCCACCCAGGTGCCGAGGGCGAAGCAGACGACGGCGAGCGTACGGCGGGAGCGGCTCTCGAAGGTGTCGAACACCTCCTCGAAGCGGTCGGCGATGACCCGCTCGTCGGCGGCGGAGCGGGGCCAGAAGGACGGTTCGCCGGTCGAGCCGGAGGAGACGGCGATCATGTCGCCGATCACGCCGCCTCTGCACAGGTCGGGCAGGGGGTAGCGGCGCGTGTAGGTGTCCTTGGTGGTCAGCGGGAGGTCGTGGAACGGCGTGCCGCGGGGGTCGGCGCCGTGCGCGGCGAGGAAGGCGCGGTAGGCGGGCACGCTGTCCGCCACGTCGTGGAAGAGCTGGACCGGATCCACGGTGAGACTGTACGCCACGCCAGACTTGCTGCGCAGCAGTCACAGAATCACGAAAGTTTTCATCGAAGGATTGCAAGGAAGGAAATGCCCCGGTAACGTCCCCGGCAATCCTCGCGAACCCCCCACAGGAGAGACCGCCCATGGACCGTCGCCGTTTCCTCCAGCTCAGCGCCCTGGCCGCCGGAGGCACCCTGCTCAGCGCCTGCGGCGGAGGAGGCGCCCAACCGGTCAAGGCGGGCCCCACCGGCACCGCGGCGACCGGCGAGATCACCGTCTGGAGCTGGCAGGGGCCGGCCGCGATGATGAAGGAGCTGGTCCCGGCCTTCACCAAGGAGTTCCCGGGCGTCAAGGTCGACGTCCAGGACATCGGCAACCCGGCCATCTGGGACAAGATCACGACCGGGCTCGCCGCCGGTGGGCAGGGGCTGGGCGACGTGCTGCACATCGGCGTCGACTACCTGCCCGCCTATATCGAGAAATTTCCGGACGGGCTCGCCGACCTCGTCCCCCTCGGCGCCGACAAGCACAAGGCCAGCTTCGCCCAGGGCATGTGGGAGACCGTCAGCCGCGACGGCAAGGTCTACGCCCTGCCCTGGGAGGCCAACTCCGCCGGCTTCTACTACCGCGCCGACCTGTTCGAGAAGGCCGGTGTCGACGTCGAGGCCGTCCAGACCTGGGACGAGATGATCGAAGCCGGGATCAAGCTCAAGGAGAAGACCGGCGTCCAGCTCCTCGGCATCGACAAGGCCGCCACCCAGGCCGACTCGGCCAACCTCTTCCAGGCGCTCATGCAGCTCCAGGACGCCTTCTACTTCGACATGCAGGGCAACATCACCCTCGACTCGCCCGCCGGCGTCACCGCGCTGACCATCATCAAGAAGCTCAACGACGCCGGCCTGGTCGCCGACTACGGCGGCGGCTGGGAGGCGATGATCGGCTCGATCAAGAAGGGCGGCGTGGCCGTCCAGCCGATGCCCACCTGGTTCGGCGGCATCATCGAGGAGACCGTCCCGGCCGAGAAGGGCAAGTGGAAGGTACGGCTCCCGCCCGCCGTCACCCAGGGCGGCAAGACCTCGGCCGTCGTCAACTCCACCCACCTGGCCGTGACCGGCACCAGCAAGCATCGCGAGGCGGCGTTCGCCTTCGCCGAGTTCGTGCTGACCCGGCCGGAGAACCAGGTCGCGATCTACAAGGGCAAGGGCATCGCGCCGGCGCTCATGTCCGCCTACGAGGACCCGGCCTTCCACCAGGCGTCGCCGTTCTTCAGCGGCCAGAAGAAGGGCGAGATCTTCCTCGACTCGCTCAAGCAGCCCTCCTACGTCACCAACTACTCCGCCGACTACCCGCGCGCGCTCAAGGCGGTCACCGACGCGCAGACGAAGGTGCTGCTCAAGGGCGCCGACCCGGCCGCGGTGCTCAAGGAGGCGGCCGACCTGATCGCCGGTCAGACCGGCCGCAAGGTGCTGCGGTGACGGTAAGCGCACTCAGGTCGCCGATGCGGCTGGCGCCGTACCTGTTCGTGCTGCCCGCCGTCGCGCTGTTCGCGATCTTCAAGCTGTACCCGATCGCCTGGTCGTTCGTGCTGAGCCTGTTCAGGACCGACGGGGCGCTGCAGACGTTCGCCGGCACCGCCAACTACGAACGCCTGGCAGGCGACCCGCTGTTCTGGACGGCGCTGCGCAACACCGCGCTCATCATGGTCGTGCAGGTGCCGCTGATGCTGGGGATCGCGATCGCGCTGGCGGTGGCGTTCAACTCGCCGCTGCTGAAGCTGAAGGCGTTCTTCCGGCTGGGCTTCTTCCTGCCGATGGTGACCGGGCTGGTGGCGTACGGCATCCTGTTCGGGGTCCTGCTCAACCCGCAGGGCGGGCTGGTCAACTGGTTCCTCGGGCTGTTCGGCGTGCCGGAGATCCCCTGGCTCACCGACACCCTGTGGGCGCGCATCGCCGTCGGCCTGGCGCTGACCTGGCACTACACCGGCTACAACGCGGTCATCTACCTGGCCAGGCTGCAGGCGCTGCCCCAGGACCACTACGACGCGGCCTCGGTCGACGGCGCGGGCGCTTGGCGCCGGTTCTGGCACGTGACGCTGCCGGGGCTGCGGCCGGTGCTGCTGCTCACGGTGGTCATGTCGACGATAGGCACGCTGCAGCTGTTCGACGAGCCGTACGTGCTGACCGGCGGCGGCCCCGACAACGCCACGCTGACGCTCGGCATGTACCTCTACATGAACGGCTTCCGCTACTTCGACTTCGGCTACGCCTCGGCCATCGCCTACGCGCTGGCGGTCATCATCGCGATCCTCGGCATCGTGCAGTTCAAGTTCCTGGGTGACAAATCTTGAAAGACAAATCATGAAAAAGGTGATGCTGACCTCGACGCTGCTCATCACCGTCACCGTCGTCCTGGTGCCGTTCTACTGGCTGGCCATCGCCGGCACGCACAGCACCGGCGACATCTTCGGCAGCCCGCCGCCCCTTCTCCCCGGCGGCCACCTCCTGGAGAACCTCGCCAACCTCGAAGAGGGCATCGGCTTCAGCAGGACCGTGCTCAACTCCCTGCTGATCTCGCTGATCTACACGATCCTGTCCGGCGCGGTCTGCACGCTGGCCGGGTACGGCTTCGCCAAGTACTCCTTCAAGGGCAGGGAACTCCTGTTCGGCCTGCTCATGCTGGGCCTGGTCATCCCGAGCCAGGTGACGCTGGTGCCGTTGTTCAAGATGATGCTGGCGCTCGACTGGCTCAACACCTACCAGGCCATCGTCCTGCCGAACCTGGCGCTGCCGTTCGGGATCTTCCTGATGCGCCAGAGCATGTCCGCGCTGCCGGACGAGCTCCTCGCGGCCGGTCGCGCCGACGGCTGCGGCGAACTGCGGCTGTTCATCCGCATCGTCCTGCCCCCGATGCGCCCGGCCCTGGCCGCGCTGGGCATCTACCTGTTCCTCTACCAGTGGAACGACTTCGTCTGGCCCCTCATCGCGCTCCGTACCAAGGACGCCTACACCATCCCGCTGGCCATCGCCTCCCTGCAGGGCGCCACGGAGACCGACTACGGCCAGATCCTCGCCGGAACCGCCGTCGCCGCCCTCCCGATGGCCGTGCTGTTCCTGTTGCTGCAACGACACTTCGTGTCCGGACTTCTCGCTGGAGCTGTGAAAGAGTGAGCGTCACGACGGCGGGGCTGGTGCCCGTGCCCACCGCGCCCCTGCTCGACGATGTACGGCTGGCGGTGCTGCCCGCCTCCGCGCGCCGGGAGCTGAAGCGGCTGCCCGGCGGCGCCGCGGTGCTGGAGATCCACTCCGGGGAGGAGCTGGAGATCCGGTTGTCGGTGGCGCTCGGGGACGCGGTGGGGTTCTGGCATCCCGACTGCCGCTGGAGCCGCACGATCGTCGCCGACTGGGCGGGGCGGGCCGACGTCTCGCTGGTCAAGGGGGCCGCGGCCGGGTGTCTCTATGACAGCTCCGGCCGGACGATGCTGGCCTTCGCCGCCGCCGATCCGGTGCCCGAATGTTCGATGCGGTTCGGGGTGTCGGAGGAGAACAAGGCGTTCGTGGTGCATCTGCGGGCGCCCGCCGGGACCTACCGGCTCTTCCTCGCGCCCCGGTCGGCGAGTGTCGCGGTGGCGATGCGGCTGCTGCGGGTGGAACTGGGGCGGGGGCTGGCGCCGGTGCCGGCCGCGGCCCGGGAGCCGGTCTACTCCACCTGGTACGGCTTCAGCCAGAACGTCGAGGCGGCGGCCGTCGAAGAGGAGGCCCGGCTGGCGGCGGAGCTGGGTTGCGGTGTGGTCATCGTGGACGACGGCTGGCAGGAGAAGGGGAACGGGCGCGGGTATCCGGGCGTAGGCGACTGGCAACCCGATGTCACGAAATTTCCGGATCTTAGGGGTCATGTCGCTCGCGTGCGGGCGCTTGGCCTCAAGTACCTGCTCTGGGTCGCGCCGCTCCTGCTCGGCGCCGAGGCGGACTGCTTCGACGCCCTGGCCCAGTACGCCCCCGCCTCCGGCGGCCCGCCCGGCGCCCGCGTGCTCGACCCCCGCCACCCCGAGGTCCGGCGGCACGTCGTGGACACCTGCGCCCGCCTGGTCCACGACTACGGCCTCGACGGGCTGAAGATCGACTTCCTGGACGACGCCATGGTCTACGCGGGCAAGCCCACCCACGGCGACGTCGCCGACGTGGGCGAGGCCATGCGCCTCCTGCTGACCGAGGTACGGGCGGCGCTGGGGGCCGAGGCGCTGGTCGAGCTGCGCCAGCCGTACGTGGGGCCGGGCATGGCGGGCTTCGGGAACATGCTGCGGGCCGACGACTGCCCCGCCGACGCCGTGGCCAACCGGGTGCGCACGATCGACGTCGGGCTGCTGGCCGTGCGCGGGGCCGTGCACTCCGACATGCTCATGTGGGATCCGGCCGCGCCGCCCGCGAGCGCCGCCAGGCAGCTGATCGGGGCGCTGCACGCCGTACCGCAGATCTCCGCGCGGCTGGCCGCTCTCGGCGGAGAGCAGCGCGAGATGCTGCGCTTCTGGCTCGCGCAGTGGCGGCGGCTGCGGCCCCTGCTGCTCGACGGCGAGGCGGAGCCGGGCCGCCCGGACGAGCTCTACCCCGTCGTGCGGGCCGAGCGCGGCGACGCCTGCGTCGTCACCGTCACGGCCGAGCGGGTGGCGGTCCTGGACACCGCCAGGCACCATAAGATCACCTTGGTCAACGGTACGGCTTCGCCGCGCCTCGTCCTCGACGTGGCCGGGCCTGGAGGGGTGTTCGCCACCGTGGTCCACGACGCCGCCGGCCGTATCATCGAGCGGGCGCGGCGGCGGCTGGAGCCCGGCCTGAGCGTGCTGTCCGTGCCGCCCTCCGGGCTGGCGACTCTGGAGGGGACCCCGTGAAGATCGGCATCACCGAGCTGGCCGCCCGCGCGGGCGTGAGCGAGGCCACGGTCAGCAGGGTCATCAACCGGCGCTCCGGGGTCGCGGCCAAGACGCGCGAGGCCGTCGAGCGCGCCATGAACGAGCTCGGCTACGAACGCTCCACCCGCGGCCAGATCGTCGCGGTGATCACTCCGTGGCTGTCGAACCCGTTCTTCTCCGAGGCCAGCGAGCTGATCGAGGCGGCGCTGGCGCCTCACGGGCTCAAGGGCGTGCTCTGCCCGGCGCTGCCCGGCGGCATACAGGAGCGCGAGTTCGTCACGTCGCTGGCCGACCACGGCGTGGCCGCTGTGGTGTTCCTGTCGGCCAGCAACACCGTCGAGGGCGCCGACCCCGAGACTTTCAACGTGCTGGCGGCGCGCCGCATCCCGTTCGTCGGCGTCAACGGCGGCTTCGAGGGCCACGACGCGCCCGTCTACTCCACCGACGACTTCCAGTCGGCCGAATTGGCCGTCGACCACCTGTGGGCGCTGGGGCACCGCGCGATCGGCATCGCCTCCGGCCCGGTCGGCAACCAGCCCGCCGACCGGCGGGTCAAGGGCTTCCGCGCGGCGCTGGCCAGGCGCGGCGCGACCGATACCGAGCGGTGGATCGTCCGCCAGCACTACACCATCGAGGGCGGCCAGTCCGCCGCGCTGAGCCTGCTCAAGCAGGGCGTGACCGCGATCGTCGCGGCCAGCGACTTCATGGCGCTCGGCGTGATCCGCGGCGCCCGCCGCGAGGGCCTGTCGGTGCCCGCCGACCTGTCCGTGGTCGGGCACGACGGCTCCATGATCATGGAGTTCGCCGACCCGCCGCTGACCACCGTCCGCCAGCCGGTGGACCGGCTGGCCAAGGAGGTCGCCCGGGGCGTGGTCGCGCTGGTGAGCGGCCGCGAGGTGCCCACGGGCGAGCTGCTGTTCAACCCCGAGATGGTCGTGCGCGGCTCCACGGCTGCGCCGCGCGCCTGACTTCTTGAGTCCCGGCTCCTTTTCCTTCCGCAATGCCACACGATTCATCCGATCATCGGGAGACCCCATGAAACGCATCGTGTTAACCTCCGCCCTGCTCGCCGCCGCGCTCGTCACCCCCGCGGAGGCCGCCTCCGCCGCCGCGCCGCTCGTCATCGTCAACCCCGGCTTCGAGAAGGGCCCCGAGGGCTGGACGTTCACCGCCGGCTCCGGCGTCGCCACCAACAACCCCCACGGCGGCGCGCGGCTCATCTACCTGGACTCCGGCCCCGGCAAGAGCGTCAGCCAGTCGATCACGGTGCCGGCCGCCGGCCGGTACTCGATCTCCGCCTGGATCGCCACCGGCGGCGCGGGCGGCACGTTCTCCGCCAAGGTCAACGGCACCGAGGCGGCGAGCGTCACGCTGCCCGCCCGCAGCATTTACAGCCGTTACACTCTCTCGCGCCTGAACCTGAACGCCGGCGACACCCTGGAGATCGCGTTCGGCTCAGGATCCGGCTGGGTCAACGCCGACGACCTCATGATCTCCCCGGCCGCCCCCGCCGACCCGCAGGTGAGCTCCGGCAACCCCAAGGTCGTCGCGATGTTCGACTGGGCGAAGGCCAAGGCCGCCGGATGGGTCCACCAGGACGGCGTCGTCGGGCCCATCAACATCGGAGCCAGCAACCCGGTCGACCCGGGCGAAGCCCCGTACACCCCGACCTATTGGGGTGGTTACGCCCACCGCACCGCGTACTACTCGCGTGACTTCGCCCACCAGCTCGCCGGCGCGCACATCCTCGGCTTCGACGCCGAGAACAAGAACATGCTGCGCTCGTTCGCCGAGAGCGCCACGCCCGAGCACAAGTTCTATCCGGTGTGGGCGATCAACTTCGACGCCAAGACCTGGCACACCATCGACTACAAGTCGCCGACGAACTTCGTGCGCGAGGTGCCCGCCACGTTCGAGCTGGTCGAGAAGGCCAACCAGGCCTTCCGCTGGACCGGCGACCGCGCCTACCTCGACGACCCGGTCTTCTGGAACTACTACCGCAACGCCACCACCGGCTTCGTCGAGCAGCACGACGGCGCCAAGCCGAACGGCGTCGCCGAGGGCACCGGCAGGGGCATCTTCCAGGGCGTGGCCAGCTACAACGAGGTCAGCCGCGAGCCGCTGGCCGAGGCCGGCGACGGCATCGGCGCCCAGTACCAGGCCTACCGCGCGCTGGCCGACATGGCCCTGGACAAGCTGGAGGTACGCCTGTCGGTGGAGACCGGGGCCCGCGCCCGCGACCTCAAGCGCTACTTCAACCAGACGTGGAGCGTGAAGCCCGGCACGGACGAGTTCGTCCGCGCCTACACGATCGACGGCGCCCCGCTGACCGGCTTCGGCAAGGAGAACAGCTGGTTCATGCCGATGAAGGGCATCATCGACGCGGGCCCGCGCAACGACGCCTACCTCGACTTCGTCGACACGCAGGCCTCAGGCCCGGACAAGCCCACGAACATCGAGGCGATCACCTACCTGCCCGACACCTTCTTCCGCCACAACCGCAACGACACCGCCTGGAAGTGGATGCAGCACGTCTACGACCAGCGCGACACCCGCCACGTCAGCAACCGCCAGGGCCTGAACGGCGACTACCCGGAGGTTCCGTTCACCCTGGTCAGCCAGACCGTCGAGGGCCTGATGGGCGTTCAGCCCGACGCCCCGAGGCGCACGGTCGCCACCCAGTCGCGCCTGCCCGGCGACATCCCCTGGCTGCGCGTGGACGCCGTCCCGGTCGGCGGCGGCACCGTCGACGTCCGCCACGACGGCCAGACCTCGACCACCTTCACCAACCGGACCGGCGGGCTCACGTTCTGGGAGGCCCGCTTCCCGGCCGGGCACCGCAAGCTGACGGTCGCCGGACACCGGGTGCCGGGCATCCAGAAGACGATCGACGGCGTCCGCTACACCGTCGCCGTCGTGCCCGTCCGCAACGGCCAGACCGTCACCGCGTCGGTCGCGAGCTGATGTCGTCGGGTTGACGTGCTCGGAGGCCGGTCCCGTGAAGCTGTTCGCGGGACCGGCCCAGCGTTTCCGACCCGGTGGAGCGTTTTGGACCCCTGGAACTCAGTCTCCCGGGCGGACGAGGCCGGTCTCGTAGGCGTAGACGATGGCCTGGGCGCGGTCGCGGAGGCCGAGTTTGGTCAGCACGCGGCCCACGTGCGTCTTGACCGTCTGCTCCGACACGACCAGCTTGCCGGCGACCTCCTGGTTGGACAGACCACGCGAGACCAGGACGAGAACCTCCGTCTCGCGCTCGGTCAGCTGGCCCAGCCGGCGGGTGGACGGGGCACGCGGGCCGCCGAGGCGGGCGAACTCGCGGATGAGCCGCCGGGTCACGGCGGGAGCCAGGAGCGCGTCGCCACCGGCGACCACCCGGACGGCCTCGGCGAGCTGGACGGCCGAGGCGTCCTTGAGCAGGAACCCGCTGGCACCGGACCGCAGGGCCTCGTAGACGTAGTCGTCCAGGTCAAAGGTGGTCAGGATCAGGATTCTTGCCGAAATATCCTCGCGCTGGGCGATGATTCGGGTTGCTTCGAGGCCGTCCATCACCGGCATGCGCACGTCCATCAGGATCACGTCCGGGCGCAGCTCCGCCGCCCGCTCGACCGCCTGCGCGCCGTCGGCCGCCTCGCCCACCACCTCGATGTCGCTCTGGGCGCCGAGGAAGACGGTGAACCCGGTGCGTACCATGCCCTGGTCGTCGGCGATCATGACCCTGATCACGCCGCCTCCAGGGGCAGCCGGGCGACCACTTCGAAGCCGTCGTCGATCGGCCCGGCCGCCAGCGTGCCGCCGAGCAGCGCCGCCCGCTCCCGCATGCCCACCAGCCCGTGCCCGGCTCCGGCCGAGGGTTCGGCGGGTTCGGCCCCGGGGCCGTTGGCGACCCGTACGACCAGTTCGCCCTGCTCTTGCGAGACCTCCAGGGAGACGGTCGCCCCCGGCGCGTGCCGCATGACGTTGCTCAGCGACTCCTGCACGATCCTGTACGCCGACAGTCCCACGGCCTGCGGCACCTCCTCCACCTGCGACGATCTTCTGAACAGCACGGCCAGCCCGGCCGCCCGCGCGTTGGCCACGAGCGCGTCGATCCGCTCCAGGTCCGGCTGCGGCGTGGTCTCCTTGCGCCCTTCGGCGTCGCGCAGCACGCCGAGCACCTGCCGGAGCTGGGCGATCGCGTCCAGCGACAGCGAGCGGATCACCGCCAGCCCCTCCTCCAGCTGCTTGGCGTCCCCGGCCGCCTTGAGCGGCACCGCCTCGGCCTGGATGGCGATCACCGACATGTGGTGCGCGACCACGTCGTGCAGCTCGCGCGCGATGCGCGCCCTTTCGGCCAGTACGGCCTGCGCCCCCTCGGCCACCACCTTGAGCTGCGACTCCTCGGCCAGCTTGACCGAGGCCCGGCGCCGGGCCCGCACGTTGTAGCCGAGCACCAGCGGCACCGCGAAGACGGCCCCGCCGACCGGCAGCACGTTGGAGTTGACCACCCCGAGGAAGAGCACTGAGACGACCCAGACCACGATGGACACGGCTTCGGAGTTGCGCGAGGCCACGGTGTAGAGCACCAGCAGGTACATCACGACCAGCGTCCACGGGTAGGTGATGCCCTGCTCGGGGAACCCTTCGAGCATCCGGTCGAGGTACACGAACGCGGGCAGCGTCACCAGCGCCGTCCGCCACGCGCCCAAGGGCCAGCGGTCACGCATGGCCACGGGCAGCGACAGGGACACGAGCGCGAGCTGGAGCAGCAGCGGCGAGGGCGGCGTCATGTTCTTGTAGTCGAGGCGCGCCCACATGTCCGCGCCGGCCGTGATGTAGAGGTAGAGCGCGAGGGCCAGGTCGGCCAGCCGTACCCCGTCAAAGGCGGTGACGAGCGTCAGCCAGCGCGGCGCGGGCAGGCGCACCCGGCGGGTCTCGAGAGGAGGCGGCTCGGCTTTGCCCGTGAACAGTGCGAACTTCAGCGGCCGCACCAGGGCGGAAATCACCTGAGTGACCCTATGTCCGGCACCAGGTAGTCGGCGTCACTCTCAAGGGCTACTTACATGATTACGATCGCCGTGAGCGAACATCGGCAACCTTGGGAACAATCCGAGGCTCCGATGAATTGAGTCGGTATAACTCAACCCTTTGGAGTTCGCATGAGTGAGAAGCTGATCCTCCCGGTGCTGCCGCTGGACGACGAGGTCGTCCTGCCCGGAATGGTGGTGCCGCTCGACCTGTCCGACTCCGAGGTGCGTGCTGCGATAGACGCCGCCCAGGCATCCGGTGGCAACAAGCCACGGGTGCTTCTCGTTCCCCGGATCGACGGCAGATATGGCGCGATCGGCGTGCAGGCCGTGGTGGAGCAGGTCGGAAGACTGCCGGGCGGTGAGCCGGCGGCGGTCGTGCGCGGCGTCAACCGCGTGCGCGTGGGCACCGGCACCACCGGGCCCGGCGCGGCCCTGTGGGTCGAGGCCGACAGCGTGGACCGCGTGGAGCCCGGCGAGCAGGCGCATGAGCTGGCCCGCGAGTACAAGGCGCTGGCCACGACCATCTTGCAGAAGCGCGGCGCGTGGCAGGTGGTCGACCAGGTCAACCAGATCGACGACCCTTCCGTGCTGGCCGACAGCTCCGGCTACACGCCGTGGCTGACCACCACGCAGAAGGTGGAGCTGCTGGAGTCGCCCGACCCGGCCGACCGGCTGGCCAAGCTCGTCGACTGGTCGCGTGAGCACCTCGCCGAGCTCGACGTCGCCGAGACGATCCGCAAGGACGTCCAGGAGGGCATGGAGAAGCAGCAGCGCGAGTTCCTGCTCCGCCAGCAGCTCTCCGCGGTCCAGAAGGAGCTCAGGGAGCTCAAGGGCGACTCGGCCGAGACCGAGGAAGAGGACTACCGCGTCCGCGTCGAGGCCGCCGACCTGCCCGAGAAGGTGCGCGAGGCCGCGCTCAAGGAGGTCGACAAGCTGGAGCGGACCTCCGACCAGTCTCCCGAGACCGGCTGGATCCGCACGTGGCTCGACACCGTCCTCGACATCCCCTGGAACACCAGGACCGACGACACCTACGACATCAACGGCGCCCGTGAGGTGCTGGACTCCGACCACACCGGCCTCGACGACGTCAAGGACCGCATCATCGAGCACCTGGCCGTGCGCAAGCGCCGCCAGGACAAGGGACTCGGCGTGGTGGGCGGCCGCCGCAGCGGAGCCGTACTCGCCCTCGCCGGACCTCCCGGAGTCGGCAAGACCTCGCTCGGCGAGTCCGTCGCGCGCTCGATGGGCCGCAAGTTCGTCCGCGTCGCGCTCGGCGGCGTGCGCGACGAGGCCGAGATCCGCGGCCACCGGCGCACCTACGTGGGCGCGCTGCCCGGCCGCATCGTCCGCGCGATCAGGGAGGCGGGCTCGATGAACCCCGTCGTCCTGCTCGACGAGGTCGACAAGGTCGGCGCCGACTACCGGGGCGACCCGACCGCGGCGCTGCTCGAAGTGCTCGACCCGGCCCAGAACCACACCTTCCGCGACCACTACCTCGAGGTCGAGCTCGACCTGTCGGACGTGCTCTTCCTGGCCACGGCCAACGTCCTGGAGGCCATCCCCGGGCCGCTGCTCGACCGTATGGAGGTCGTCACCCTCGACGGCTACACCGAGGACGAGAAGCTCGCCATCGCCCGCGACCACCTGCTGCCCAAGCAGCTCAAGCAGGCCGGTTTCGAGGCGTCGGAGATCTCCTTCGAGGACGGCGCGCTGCGCCGCCTGGCCACCGAGTACACCCGCGAGGCGGGCGTGCGCTCCCTGGAGCGGGCGGTCGGCCGGGTGATCCGCAAGATCGCGGCGAAGGACGAGGTCCCCGTCACGGTCAGCGCGGACGCGCTCGTCGACTACCTCGGCCGGCCGAGGTTCGTGCCCGAGTCGTCGCTGCCGGAGTCCAAGCAGCGCACCTCGGTGCCCGGCGTGGCCACCGGCCTGGCGGTCACCGGAGCGGGCGGCGACGTCCTCTACGTCGAGGCGTCGCTGGCCGATCCCGAGACCGGCGACACCGGGCTCACACTGACCGGCCAGCTCGGCGACGTGATGAAGGAGTCGGCCAGGATCGCCCTGTCCTACCTGCGCAGCCATGGCGCGGAGCTGGAGCTGCCGGTCACCGCGCTGAAGGACCGGTCGGTGCACGTGCACTTCCCGGCCGGCGCCGTCCCCAAGGACGGTCCGTCGGCGGGCGTCACGCTCACCACGGCCCTGGCCTCGCTGCTGTCCGGCCGCCTCGTCCGCAACGACGTCGCGATGACCGGCGAGATCTCGCTCACCGGGCGGGTCCTGCCGATCGGCGGCGTCAAGCAGAAGCTGCTCGCGGCGCACCGGGCGGGCATCACCACGGTGCTCATCCCGGCCCGCAACGAGCCCGACCTGGACGATCTGCCCAAGGAGATCCGCGACGAGCTGACCATCCACGCGGTCGGCGACGTGCGCGAGGTCCTGGACATCGCCCTCGCCCCGGCCAAGGTCGCCGCCTCCGCGGCCGCCTGACGCCTCCCGCGCCTGCCCCGCCGTACCAGCTGGATCTGGTACGGCGGGGCAGCTTTGTTTTCCGCGCCGTTTCGGGCGGGTGAGGCAGCTCACAGCGCGCCGGGGGAATAGCGCACGGTAAAGAGGTCGTTGGCACCAGCGTGAACGAGGCATACGCGAAAGACATGAGCGCCATGGGCGACGTCATGTGTCGTGGCATGCGCCGAATGCGCGCGATGGCCTGTCAGGCCCGCTGAGCGACCGCCCGCCCGTTCTCCTCGAAGGTACTTCCTCATGATCGCACCACCCAGCTACGTGCTGCGCAGGCTCAGCCACCTGCCCTTCCACCCCGGCACGCGCTAGTCCTTCCCCCTCACCAGCCTGTTCCAGCTTGAGTTCGTCTCAGCGGCCCGCTCGCGCGTGGTCGCCATCCGTGATGGGGAAATTTCGTGATCCAGGCTTCTGGCCTGCGCAAGCAGTACGGGGAGACCGCCGCGCTCGACGGCGTCGACCTGCACGTGCGCAAGGGCGAGATCTTCGGCGTGCTCGGCCAGAGCGGCGCCGGCAAGAGCACGCTGCTGCGCTGCGTCAACCTCCTCGAACGCCCCGACGCCGGCACCGTCACCGTCGACGGCCAGGACCTGACCCGGCTCGGCAACCGCGAGCTCAACCAGGCCCGCCAGCGCATCGGCATGATCCACCAGCACTTCGCCCTGCTGTCGTCGCGAACCGTCGCGGGCAACGTCGCGTTCCCGCTGGAGGTCATGGGCGTGCCCAG
This sequence comes from Nonomuraea endophytica, assembly GCF_014203235.1. GTDB lineage: Bacteria > Actinomycetota > Actinomycetes > Streptosporangiales > Streptosporangiaceae > Nonomuraea > Nonomuraea endophytica. The sequence goes on from NZ_JACHIN010000003.1 coordinate 753,550, forward strand.
GGCCGAACGCGAACGCCGCGTCGCCGAACTCCTCGACCTCGTCGGTCTCGGCGGCCGAGGCAACGACCGTCCGAGGCAACTGTCCGGCGGACAGAAGCAGCGGGTCGGCATCGCCAGAGCCCTCGCCGGCAACCCGGCGGTACTGCTGTCCGACGAAGCCACCTCCGCCCTGGACCCCGCCACCACCGACTCCATCCTGGCGCTCCTGAAGCGCCTCAACACGGAACTCGGCCTCACCATCCTGCTGATCACCCACGAGATGAACGTCGTCAAGGCGGTCTGCGACTCGGTGGCCATCATGTCCGGCGGCCGCATCGAGGAATCCGGCACCATCGCCGGCCTCATCCGCACGCCGGGCTCGCGCCTGACCCGCGAGATCTTCCCCCTGCCGGCGCCGTCACCGGGCGACATCACCCTGACCTTCACCGGCCACGCCGACGAGCCGGTCATCTCCGAGGTCGTCCGCAAGTTCGACGCCGACATCAACGTGCTGGGCGGCGCCATCGAAGACCTCGCCGGCTCCCGTGTCGGCCGCCTCCGCGTCACCCTCTCCGGCGACCCGGCCGCGCTCACCTACCTGCGGGACAAGGGCCTCCTCGTCGAGGTGGCGTCATGATCTCCTCTCTGCTTCACCACCACCCCGCCGTCTCGGCGCAGGAACCCGGGCTGGGGTGGGTGCGTGTTGCGCCGGTCTCCGCCGCACCACGTCCCGCCGACGCGGCGCCGGAGGGGGCCGGGGCCGGGCGGCCACGGGCTGTCTCGGGTCGCCCCGCTCCGGCTCGCGTCCCCGCTCCGGCTCGCGTCCCCGCTCCGGCTCACACCTCCGCTCCGGTCTGCGACGTCGCCTTGGCGCGCATCCCCGCTGCGGTGTCGGTGGGGGCTGGGACCTGGTGGTCTGGGGCTGGTTCGGGGGCCGGGGCTCGGTGGGCTGGGGTTCTGGGGGAGGGGGTTTTGTGAGTTGGGATGAGATTGTTCCGCTGCTCTGGGAAGGTGCCGGGCAGACGGCGGCCATGGTGGGGCTGGCCACGTTGTTCACCGTGGTGCTCGGGTTGCCGCTCGGTGTCGCCCTGGTCGTGTTCGATCGGGGTGGGCTGCGGCCGGTTCCGGCGGTCAAGGCGGTGCTGGGGGCGGTCGTCAACGTTGGGCGGTCTCTGCCGTTCATCGTGTTGATGATCGCGATCATCCCGTTCACCCGCCTGGTGGTCGGGACGACGATCGGGACCATCGCCGTGGTCGTGCCGCTGACCGTGGGCGCGGTGCCGTTCTTCGCACGGCTCGTGGAGACGGCGCTGCGGGAGGTCGGCGGGGATGTGGTCCAGGCGGCCCAGGCCATGGGCGCGAGCCGTACCGCGATCGTGCGGAAGGTTTTGCTGCCTGAGGCGCTGCCCGGGATCGTCGCGGGGATCACCGTCACCGTGGTCGCCCTGGTCGGGTATTCGGCCATGGCGGGGACCGTCGGCGGCGGGGGGCTGGGGGACCTGGCCGTTCGGTATGGGTATCTGAGGTTCGAGGGGCAGGTCATGGTCGCCACGGTCGTGGTGCTCATCGTGATCGTGCAGCTGATCCAGAGCCTCGGGGACCTCGTCGCGCGACGGATGTCGCACAAGTAGTTCTCTTTCACATCAAAAGGAAGATCAATATGAAGATTCGCGCTTTCGTGGGTGTCGCTGCCCTTTCGCTGTTGCTCGCCGCATGCGGTACGTCGCAGTCCGCCACCAGTTCGGCCAAGCCGGCCGCCGAGTCGGCTGACACGGTGCTCAAGGTGGGCGCCAGCCCGGTGCCGCACGGGGAGATCCTCACCTTCGTCAAGGACAACCTGGCCAAGCAGGCCGGGCTGAACCTCGAGGTGGTCGAGTTCACCGACTACGTGCAGCCGAACGTCCAGCTCAGCGAGGGCCAGCTGGGTGCCAACTTCTTCCAGCACAAGCCGTACCTGGACGACTTCAACAAGTCCAAGGGCACCAAGCTCAGCTTCGTCACCCCGGTGCACCTGGAGCCGCTGGGCCTGTACTCGAAGAAGATCACCAACGTCTCCGCGCTGGCGAACGAGGCGACCGTCGCGGTGCCGAACGACGCCACGAACCTCGGCCGCGCCCTCAAGCTGCTGGCCGACAACGGCCTGATCACGCTGAAGGACGGCGTCGGCACCGCCGCCACCGAGCGCGACGTCACCGGCAACCCGAAGAAGCTGACCTTCAAGCCGCTGGAGGCGCCGCTGCTGCCCCGTTCGCTGGAGGACGTCGACGCGGCGGTCATCAACGGCAACTACGCCATCGAGGCGGGCCTCAAGCCGGCTTCGGAGGCGCTGGTGCTGGAGAAGACCGAGGGCAACCCGTACGTCAACGGCCTGGTCGTGCAGGAGGGCCACGAGAAGGACGCGGGCGTGGTGACCCTGGGCAAGCTGCTCCAGGACCCGAAGGTCAAGGAGTTCATCAAGACCAAGTACGCGGGCGCGGTCATCCCGTCCGAGTGACCGGAAAAAAAATGGAGATCCCCCGCCGGAGCGATTTTCGGCGGGGGATCTTTATTATTTGTCAAAGATCGGGAAAAGAGCCTTATCAAGTAATTTGAAAGTATTCGGCAATCCCGGCGGCGTACGAATGACGAGTCAGCACTACCTCTCCCGAGGAGGACCTCGAAGTGCGATTCGTCTCACGAATCCTGATCGGCGCCGCGGCGGCCACCATGGTCGCCGTAGCCGCCCCGGCCGTCGCGAGCGCGGCGACCGCGACCGCTCCGGCCACCAGTTCGACCGCGTCGCCCTACTTTGACGCGGACTGGGGGCCCTACTTCTCCAGCGACCACAAGTCCAAGGCCGAGGGTCACGTCAGCGTCGACAAGAAGGCCTACAAGTTCTGGTACTGGAAGACCTTCCACGTCAAGAAGCAGGTCTGCTGGAAGGACAAGCACGGCAACAAGCACTGCAAGTGGGTCGTCGAGAAGGTCAAGAAGAAGGTGTGGAAGTGGAAGCACGACTACTTCTACACAGTCGACAGCACGCTCACCAACACCAAGTGGTGGGGCGGCAAGAAGTGCGCGTGGGAGACGTTCAAGGTCGTCGGCATGGACGGCTCGACCTCCTTCAAGAACTTCCGGAACTGCACCAAGAACCCGAAGCACTACTCGTTCTCCGGTAAAAACGCCGCGCACATCTACGTGGACGTGAGCCGGGGCGGCTTCTTCGGGCCGAAGAGCCACCACTCGGGCTGGCAGCCCGTGTACCACTTCTCCTGATCCCCGCGGTTGGGTGACGAAGCCGCGATCTCTCCCCGTCGAGATCGCGGCTTCGCCGTACCTGGAAGAAATTTTGGGGTGGGATATGCGCGAATGCGGCCATTTAACAATGGTGCGCATTCTGATGGCGATATTGATGGTGATGCCGGGGCAGGCGGGGGACGGGCGGGTCGTCTACCGGCGGGAGGCGGGGCTCTCGGCCGAGGCCTTCGTGCGGGCGGGCGGCTGGGAGGTGGCCCGCTGGACCGGGCCGATGCGGCGGATCGGGTTCGCCGCCACCGAGATCGTGCCGTCGTGGACCGCCACGACGCCGCCGGGCAGCTGGGTCAGGGTGGAGCTGCAGGTGCCCGGATCGGGGTGGTACGTGATGGGCCGCTGGTCCTATGACGGCGTGCGGACCACCGTTAAAGGGCAGGCCGACGCCCAGGGGCAGGTCGCCGCCGACGTGTTCGAGGCCAGGCGGGCGGTGAGCGCCTACCGGCTGCGCGTGTCGCTGTATCGGCGGCCGGGCTCCGCCGTACTGCCGGAGATCCGCACGCTCGGCGCGGTGGCCTCGCGCGCGGGCGGGACGCGGGCCCGCGGCGGGCGCGCGTGGGGGCGGGAGCTCGCGGTGCCGCGCAAGTCGCAGCTCGCGCACGCCGATCACGGCGGCGCGGCGTGGTGCAGCCCGACCGCCACCGCGATGGTGCTGGCCTACTGGAAGAAGGGGCCGCGGCCGGGGGAGATGTCCTGGGTGCCGCGTTCCGACCCGGACCCGGCGGTCGACCACGCGGCCAGGCACACCTTCGACAAGGCCTACGGCGGCACCGGCAACTGGGCCTTCAACACCGCCTATGCCGGAAATTTCGGGCTCGACGCGTCGGTGACCAGGATGCGCTCGCTGGCCGAGGTCGAGGACCTGGTGGCGGCGGGGGTGCCGGTCGTGACCTCGCTCGCCTTCACCCGTGAGGAGCTCGGGTACGCCTCCGCCGGCCACCTCATGGTCGTCACCGGCTTCACCGCAGACGGCGACGTCATCGCCAACGACCCGGCGGCGCGCGGCGTACGGGCGACATATCCCCGCAGAGCCTTCGAACGAGCCTGGCAACGTTCCAGTACGGGCACCGTCTACGTCATCAAGCCCTTCCGGGCGGACGCTTAACCGAATATCGTTCGGTTCATGTATCCGGGAGCCATCGCAGCAGTCACCCCCGACAAGCCCGCTGTGATCATGGCGGGCTCCGGGGAGGTCGTCACCTATCGCCGGCTGGACGAGGAGTCGAACCGGCTGGCCCACCTGTTCCGCTCGGCCGGGCTGCGGCCGGGCGACCACATCGCGTTCATGCTGCCCAACCATCCGCTCTTCCTGGCCGTGGCCTGGGCCGCGCACCGATCGGGCCTGTACTACACCGCGGTCAGCTCCCGCCTGCAGGCCGGCGAACTGGCCTACATCGTGGACAACTGCGAGGCCCAGGTCTTCATCACCAGCGCGGAACTGGCCGATGTGGCCCAGGCCGTGACCGGCGTACGGCTGCGCCTGATGCTGGACGGCGTGGCCGACGGCTTCGACTCCTACGAGCAGGCGGTGGCCGGGCAGCCGGTCACGCCGATCGAGGACGAGTCGCAGGGCGCCGACATGCTCTACTCCTCGGGCACCACCGGGCGGCCGAAAGGCGTCAAGCCGAAGCTGTCGCACGCGGCGCTGGACGAGCCGGGGGCGTTGTTCAACCTGGTGTCGTTCCTGTTCGCGCCGGAGCAGGACAGCGTCTACCTCTCGCCCGCGCCGCTCTACCACGCCGCGCCGCTGCGCTACTGCATGACCTTCCAGCGGCTGGGCGCGACGGTGGTGGTGATGGAGAAGTTCGACCCGGTCCGCTACCTGGAACTTGTCGAGAAATATCACGTCACGCACTCGCAGCTCGTGCCCACCATGTTCGTCAAAATGCTCAAACTTCCTGAAGAAGAGCGGACAAAGCGCGATATTTCCAGCCTCAAGTTCGCGATCCACGCGGCCGCCCCCTGCCCCGCCCCCGTCAAGGAGCAGATGATCGACTGGTGGGGCCCGATCGTCCACGAGTACTACGCGGGCACCGAGGGCAACGGCTTCCTCTACGCCGGCCCCCAGGACTGGCTCGCGCACAAGGGCACCGTCGGCCGCTCCCTGCTGGGCAAGGTGCACATCCTCGACGAGGAGGGCAACGACCTGCCGCCCGGCGAGCACGGCACGATCTACTTCTCCGACGGCCTCACCTTCGAGTACCACGGCGACCCCGGCAAGACCCGCGCCGCCCAGGACCCGGGGGGCCGAGGCTGGACCACCCTCGGCGACATCGGCTACCTGGACGAGGAGGGCTTCCTCTACCTCACCGACCGCCGCTCCTACATGATCATCTCCGGCGGGGTGAACATCTACCCTCAGGAGTCGGAGAACGTCCTGGTCATCCATCCTAAGGTGGCCGACGTGGCGGTCTTCGGCGTACCGGATGAGGAGATGGGCGAGCAGGTCAAGGCCGTGGTGCAACCGGCCGACATGAACGAGGCCGGACCCGCGCTGGAGGCCGAGCTCATCGCCTACTGCAGGGAACGGCTGGCGCACTTCAAATGCCCCAAATCCGTGGACTTCCGGGAGGAGTTGCCGCGCCATCCCACCGGCAAACTCTACAAACGGTTGCTCCGTGACGAGTACTGGCCGAAGCCAGCCTGAGAATCGCATGAGAATCCCACCGCCCCGGACTCATCCGACCAGGGCGGATAAGGCCCGCGTCAGCCCGTTCAGAAGCCTCTGATCACCGGCTTAAGCTGCCTTAACAGCGACATTGGCACCCTTGAGGCATCGGGACTTGAGGAGATGACGATGGACGCGAACGAGCCTCGCGAGCAGGGCTGGACCCAGTTCGGCGCCAAGCCGCCGGCCGCCGGGGGCTTCCCCAGCCAGGACACGGCGATCCTGACCCCGCCGCCCCCGCCGCCGCCCGCGGCCAAGAAGCCGGGCTTCACCGGGGGACAGAAGGCGATCGCCGGCCTCGCGCTGGCGGCCATGGCGATCGGCGGCGGCGTCGCGGGGGCGGCCATCACGAGCGCCTTCCAGACGCCGCAGATCGTCCAGTCGGCGCCGAGCCCGGCCTTCAAGCCGGCCTCCAACCAGATGACGATCAGTGAGGTGGCGACCAAGGTACAGCCGTCGGTCGTCATGATCCAGGGCCAGAACGCCGGCGGGTCCGGCGTCGTGCTCTCCGAGGACGGCCTCATCCTCACCAACAACCACGTCGTCGCCGCCAACGGGCAGGGGAGCCAGCTGTCGGTCAAGTTCAGCGACGGCAAGACCGCCAAGGCCACCGTCGTCGGCACCGACCCGTCCACGGACCTGGCCGTCATCAAGGCCGAGGGCGTCTCCGGGCTGACCAAGGCCGAACTCGGCGACAGCGACCAGCTGAAGGTCGGCGACGCCGTCCTGGCCATCGGCAGCCCGCTCGGCCTGGAGGGGACGGTCACCTCCGGCATCGTCAGCGCGCTCGACCGCACGCTCAACGTCGGCGGCGAGCAGGAGCAGCAGGTTCCGCCCGGCTGGGGCCGCGGCAATCAGGACTCCGCCCCGCCCACCAGCATCGGCGGCGCCATCCAGACCGACGCCTCGATCAACTCCGGCAACTCGGGCGGCGCGCTCGTCAACGCCGCCGGCCAGGTGGTGGGCATCAACACCGCGATCGCCACGAACGGCAGCAACGGCAGCATCGGCCTGGGCTTCGCCATCCCGGTGAACACCGCCAAGCAGGTGGCCGACCAGCTGGCCGCCACGGGCACCGTGAAGCACGCCTTCCTCGGCGTGAGCGTGACCGACGCCAGCGGCGACGTGCCGGGGGCACTGGTCCGCCAGATCACCGAGAACAGCCCTGCCGCCAAGGCCGGACTGAAGGAAGGCGACCTCATCACGCGAATCGGCGACAAGCCGGTCGATGGTGGGGATACGGTGGTCGGACAGGTCAGAGGTTTCAAACCAGGCCAACAGGTCAAGATCATATACATGAGGGACGGTAAGCAGAGCGAAGTGACCGTTACCCTCGAAGAGAAGAAATAGGACCCCCTCACGGACGGGTGCGCCGTCGAGATCGCTGCGGACTCGGCGGCGCACCCCCGTTCGTGGCCCGGGGCCGCGGCTAGGCGAAGCGGCGCCCCTCGTCACGGCGGTAGGCCCAGGCGGCCAGCGCGGCTATCACCGCGATCCAGGCGGCCAGCGTCACCAGGGCGGTCACGTTCGGAGCCACGCCCGTGACGGCCCACCACACGAGCTCACCGGCGCCCCTGCTGGGCAGGAACAGCGACAGCGTCTGGACGAACGACGGCATCATCTGCAGCGGCAGCAAGAGCCCGCCCAGGATGGCCAGCGGGAAGAACACCACCTGCGACACCGCGATCGCCCCCTTCGACGGCATGCTGTAGCCGATGAACAGGCCCAGCAGCAGGAACGGGGTCGTCGCGGCGACCAGCGCGCCCAGGCCGAGCACCAGCCGGACCGGAGTGACCTGCGCCGTGGTGAACGCGGCGGCGATGATCAGCACGGGGATCACCGAGATGAGCATGGCGACCAGCGTCGTCAGGATCCGCCCGGCGAACGCGGGCAGCGGCCCGGCGGGCAGCGTGCGCAGGTAGGGGTTCCAGGGCTGCTCGCGATCCTGGGACACCGAGACGGCCAGCGAGATCAGCGCGGCCGAGATGGCGCCGAAGAGCATCATGGAGCCGGTGGCCCGGGTGGCCGCGACCGGGTTGTCGCCGACGAACGGCACCACGAACGCCAGCATCGCGGCGGCGGGGAAGAAGGAACTGGCCACGAGGCCGATCGGCACCCGTAGTTGCTCGATCATCAGGTAGCGGGTGTGGGCCAGGATCAAGCTGGACATGGGCACTCCTCAGGCGGTGACGGGCTCGGGGGCGGTCAGGTGGAGGAAGGCCTCCTCCAGGGAGGTCGGCCGGATCTCCAGGCCGGTGAACGGCGTCCCGCTGCTGACCAGCGCCACCACCAGGTGGTCGGCGTCGGCGGTCATCAGGTGGGTGCGCTCGCCGTCGCGCTCGCTGGACAGCACGCCGGGCAGTTCCGGCAGGGCGGCCGCGGTCAGTGAGACACGCTGCACGCCGACCATGTCCCGCACCGCGCGCACGGTGTCGTCGGCCAGCACGCGGCCCTGGGCGACGACGATGACCCGCTGGGCCAGGGCCTCGATCTCCTCCAGGTAGTGGCTGGTCAGCAGCACGGTGCCGCCGTCCTCGTGGAAGGCGCGGATGCCGTCCCAGAGGGTGCGCCTGGCCTCGACGTCGAGGCCGGTGGTGGGCTCGTCGAGGAAGACCAGCCGAGGCTCGCCGGCGAAGGCGAGCGCCACGGCCAGGCGGCGCTTCTGGCCGCCGGACAGCCCGCCGATCTGGCGCCGGTCCAGGTCGGCCAGGCCGAAGCGCTCCAGGAGCTCGCCCTTGGGACGGGCCTTCGGGTAGTGGCTGGTGACGAAGCCGACGACCTCGCCCACGCGCAGCGCCTCCGGCAGGCCGGTCTCCTGCGGGGTGACGCCGATGCCGCGCCGTACCAGAGGGTCGGAGGGGGAGCCGCCGAGCAGCTCGACCGTGCCTGAGGTGGGACGGCGCAGGCCGACGAACAGGTTGATGAGGGTGGACTTGCCGGCGCCGTTGGGGCCGAGCAGGCCGACGAGCTCACCGGCGCGGATCTCCAGCGAGACGCGGTCGAGGGCGAGCACGCCGCCGTAGCGCCGGGTGACGTCGATGGTTCGCGCGAGAACGCTCATGGGGTGCCTCCAGCGGTGTCGAGCAGGGCGCGGATCGCTTTGGTGTACTCGTCGAAGGCCGCCCTGCCGCGCTTGGTCAGCGCGACGTAGGTGACGGGGGTGCGGCCCTTGTGCGTCTTGGTGATCTCCACGTAGCCGGCCTCTTCGAGTTTGGACAGGTGGACGGACAGGTTGCCGGCGGTCATGCCGAGCAGGTCCTTCAGGCCGGGGAAGGCGAGCCGGTCGCCCTGGGGCAGCGTGTTGAGCGTCGCCACCACCTTGAGCCTGGCCTGGGCGTGGATGACGGGGTCGAGCTCGGTGTTCACCGGTGCCTCCGCAGCCACAGGCCGGTGGTGACGGCGCCGCCACCTCCGAGTACCGCCAGCAGCAGGTAGATCCAGCCGCCGCCCAGCACGGTGCCGACCACGTCGACGACCACGACCCAGACGCCGAGCAGGAACTGCGGCCACAGCCGGTAGACCGCGCCGCCGGCCATGTAGAGCAGCCCGGCGACCAGCATGAACAGAGAGGTGTAGAACGGCCCGATGGTGTCTTGCGGGAGAAGCGGGACGAAGCGCGTGGCGAGGATGCCCATGGCGTTGAAGCCGATGAACCAGGCCAGCCCGTACATCGCGCCGCGGGCCTCGGACTCGCCCTTGATGTGGCCGCCGGCGCGGAGCAGGGCGATGATCATGAAGACGAAGGCGATGATCTGGGTGGCCCAGAGGACCGCGAGCCCGACCTGCCAGGTGATGGGCAGAAGCCCGTTCCCGTCCCCGGCCAGGCCCTGGCCGAGGAAGAGTGTGCCGAAGCCGACGAACCAGGCCACGCCCCACGGCACGTACATGAGCAGCGGGTCCGGGATGAACCTGCGCATGGCCGCCGTCTGCTGCTCCTCGATGAGACGGAGCATCTCCGCGGGGGTCGGGGGTGCCTCATCGTCTGTCATCGCCAAACTCCTCGCTCACTCAAACTGGTTTGAACTATAAACCAGAGGAGTTTGCGATGCAAACCTGAGAGCTCAGCGGCGGGTGAGCGCCTCCGACTGCCAGAGGTCGCGGTAGTAGCCGGGCACGGCGAGCAGGTCGTCGTGGGTGCCGCGCTGGATCGCCCGGCCGTGCTCCATGACGATGATCTCGTCCACCTGCTCCAGGCCCTTGAGACGGTGGGTGACCAGCAGCGTCGTGCGGTCGTGGGTGACGTCCAGCAGGTCGGCCATCAGGGCGTCGGCCGTCTCCTCGTCCAGCGCCTCCGCGGGCTCGTCGAGGAGCAGCACCTGCGGGTCGTACAGGAGCGCGCGGGCCAGCGACAGGCGCTGCAGCTGGCCGCCGGAGACGGTCCTGCCGTCCTCGCCGAGCTCGGCGTCCCAGCCGGTCCTGCTCACCCACTGGTCGAGACGGGCATCGCGTACGGCACGCGCCAGATCGTCGTCCGTCGCCTCGGGACCGGCCAGCCGGAGGTTGTCGCGCAACGTCGTCCGGAAGATGTACGGATCCTGGGTGAGGCCGGTCATCAGCGTCCTCACCTGGCCGGAGTCGAGCTCCGCCGTGTTCACGCCGTTGACGCGGACGCTGCCGCACTCCGGCTCCAGCAGGCGCATGAGGGCCGCCAGGACCGTGCTCTTGCCCGCGCCGCTCGGGCCCACCAGGGCCACCCGCTTGCCGGGTTCCAGCGTGAACGAGATGCCGTCGACGGCCGGAGGCGCGCCGGGCGCGTGCCGTACGACGAGGTCGTCGACCTGGACCGTCACCGGCCCCTCGGGCGGCGCGGCCGGAGCCTGCGGCTCGGTGACGGCGGGGGAGGCCGAGCGCACCTCGCGCAGGCGGCGCAGCGCGGCCGTGATGCCCGCCATCCGCTCGCCCGCCGCGGCCAGCGGCAGCACCGGCTCGAACGACACCAGTGCGGTCAGCGCCAGCACCGCCGTCGCCACCGTGTCCGCGCCCGCAGCACGGGCGGCCAGCACGATCCCGGCCACCGTCAGGCCCTGCACCAGCGTGCCCACGCCGAGCGAGGCCGCGTGCACGCGGGACTGGCGGCGTTCCAGCGCGGCCAGTTCGGCGTCGGCCTCCATGGCCTTGGCCAGCGCACGCTCACCGGCCCCGTACGCGGCCAGGTCGGCCGAGCCGTGCACCAGGTCGGCGACCCGCTCGGCCAGCGCGGCCCTGGCCGGAGCCAGGCGGGCCGACCAGCGGCGGGCGGCCGCGGCGGTGCCCACGGGCAGCAGCACGCCCGCCACCACCAGGCCCGCCAGCAGCACCAGCGCGGCGAACGGTGCCAGCGTCAGCGCGATCACGACCGCCGCCGCGCCGGTGATCAGGGCGGCCGTGGCGGGCAGCAGGACGCGCACCAGCAGGTCCTGGACCGCCTCGGTGTCGTCGACCATGCGGCTGAGCAGGTCGGCGCCGCCGTGCCTGGGCTGCTGCGGCGGGATGAGCGCGCCGTAGAGCCGTTCGCGGGTCTCGGCCTGGGCGCGCAGGGCGACGTCGTGGCCGGTCAGGCGTTCGGCGTAGCGGAAGACGCCGCGGCTGGTGGCGAAGGCGCGGGTGGCCACGATCGCCACGCTCAGCGCGGCCAGCTCCGGCTGCTCGGCGGCCCGCGTGATCAGCCACGCGGCGGCGGCGATCAGCCCGAGCCCGGCCAGATCGGCGGCGGCCCCGGCCAGCACGGCCCAGACGATCCGCAGGCCCATGCGCCGCTTCACCGGATCTCCCTCAGGTCGTCGCCGGAGCCCGCCGCGGTGGTGGCGTCCCGGCGGGTGTCGGACAGGACCCGGCCGGCGTGGATGCGGATCACCCGGTCGGCCAGGTCGATCATGGCGGGCCGGTGGGCGACGATGACCGCCGTGCGCCCCTCGGCCAGGGTGGCGGTCGCCTCCACGACGGCGGCCTCGCTGCGGCCGTCGAGACGGGCCGTGGGCTCGTCCAGGAGCAGGACTGTCGCGTCGGGGCGGCAGAACGCCCTGGCCAGGGCGATGCGCTGGCGCTGGCCTGCCGAGAAGTTGGCGCCCCGCTCGCCGACCACGGTGTCGTAGCCGTCGGGCAGGGCCTCGACGAAGGCGTCGGCGTGGGCGGCCTTGGCGGCCTGCCGTACCTCGGGAAGGGTGGCGTCAGGGGCGCCGAGGCGGATGTTGTCGGCGACGGAGGTCGCGAACAGGTGCGGGCGCTGCGGCACGAACGCCAGCTCGTCGGGGGTGTCCGGCGGGCGCCCGCCGACCAGCACGCGCCCGGAGGCGGGGGAGACGAAGCCGAGCAGCAGATGCAGCAGCGTGCTCTTGCCGCCGCCGCTCTCGCCGACCAGCGCGACCCGCTCGCCGGGCGCGATCACCAGCGAGACGTCCTCCAGCGCCGCGTCCTCGCGGCCGGGGTAGCGGACGGTGACGTTCTCCAGCCGGATCTCCGGCGGCCCCTCGCCGCGCTCCCGCTGCGCCGCCGCGGGCGCGGCCTTGACCTCTTCATCCACTGCGGCGTCATCCACTGCGGCGTCATCCAGTACGGCGAAGGCCGCGTCGGCGGCCGCCACGCCCTCCATCGAGGCGTGGAAGCGGGTGCCCATCATCCGCAGCGGCAGGTAGGCCTCGGGCGCCAGCAGCAGGACGAGCAGCGCGGTGGTGAGGTCGAGGTTGCCGCCCAGCAGCCGGAGCCCGATCGGCACCGCCACGAGCGCCAGCGACAACGACGCGCACAGCTCCAGCACCAGCGACGACAGGAACGCCACCCGCAGCGTGCGCATCGTGGCGCCCCGGTGCGCGTCGGCGACCTGCTGGATGACGGTGGCCTGGTGGCGGGCCCGGCCGAAGGCGCGCAGCGTGGGCAGCCCGCGCACGACGTCGAGGAAGTGCCCGCCGAGCCTGGCCAGCGCGTGGAACTGCCGCTCGGTGGTCGCCTTGGTGTGCATGCCGACCAGCGCGCCGAAGATGGGGATGAGCGGCAGCGTGACCAGCACGATGACCGCGCTGGCCAGGTCCCCGGCGAACAACCGGATGAGTACCGCCAGCGGCACCACAGCGGCGACCGCCATGGCCGGAAGGTAACCGGCCAGGTACGGGTCGAGCCGGTCGAGCCCGCGTCCGGCCAGCGTGACGAGCTCACCGGAGCGGTGGCCGGCCAGGCGCGCGGGTCCCATCTCCTGCAGGCGGCCGAGCAGCCGCTCGCGCAGCGCCGACTTCACCCCGGTCGCGGTACGGCCCGCGAACACGCCCTGGCTCCACCCGAGCAGCGCCCGCAACCCGACGACCAGCGCCAGCACGCCCAGCGCCGCCAGCGTGAACCTGCCGGACAGCACCCCGGCCAGAAGCTCGGCCTGGACGAGCACGAGCAGCCCCGCCAGCGTGGCGGCGGCCAGGGTGACGGCCAGATGCCTGCGCACCGACTGCTCGGCCCGCATGAGCCGCAGGAGATCTTTGTGCACGAGTCCTCAGAAGAACGACGGAGTACGGATGGCGCCCCGGAAGGTCCGCCAGACCCATACTTGCGCGCCGACCATGATGGGCGCGAACGGCAACACCATGAAACTGAGCACACTCAGGCTGGAATCGGCCGCCGAGGAGGCCATGAGGAAGCTTGCCGAGCCGATGAGCAGAGCGATCACGGGCGCCGCCGAGGCCAGGCCGGTGAGCAGGAGCCGCGCCGCCTTCCCGCCCTCGCGCCAGTTCAGGAACGCCTGCCCGTGCACCGCGAACAACACGGCCAGCAGCGCCCCGAGTCCCAGCCCGAACGGGTGCAGCAGCGAGGCGGTGAACCCGGTGGCCGCCGCGTACAGCGCCACACCCCAGCCGACCGACAGGCCGAGCGAGCCCAGCGTGATCATGAGATCCCAGAACGAGCGCCACCCGGACCCGTCCATGCGGCGGCGGAACCACAGCCCCGCGTCGCGCAGCACCCACGACAGCAGCATCGCCACGACGACGGGATAGAGCCCGAACAGGACGGGCCCCTCCAGCATCGGGTAGACCCCGAACAGCGCCCCGGCCACCGCGACCAGCCACACCTCGTTGGCCAGCACGTACGGCGCCACGGCGGCCACCATCCGGTCCCTGCGCTCCTGGGGGCGGCCCAGCATCAGCAGGCCGACGCCCAGGTCGAAGCCCTCCAGGGCGAAGTAGCCGGCCAGCAGCACGGCGAAGACGACGAACCAGATCAGTTCCATGTCAAGGCTCCTAGAGGCTCATCGCCGGCTGGCGTTCCTCGGCGGGGGCGCCGAGGGCGAGGTCGGCGGGGCCGCGCCGTACCACGCGGACGATGAGGACGTAGTCGACGACGGCCAGCAGCCCGAGCACGGCGACGAACCCGATCAGCGAGGCCGTGACCATCCCGGGCGTGAGCCCGGGGGACATGGCGTCGGCGACCGTGAGCTTCTCCCAGATCATCCACGGCTGGCGGCCGATCTCCCTGGCCATCCAGCCGAGGATGGACGCGACGAACGGCAGCGGCGTCATGATGATGAGGATCACGTGGGTCCAGCGCCACTTGGGCAGCCAGTAGATCAGCGGCAGCATCACCAGCACCACCATGAACCAGAGCAGATGCCCCAGCTCCATCATGAAGCCGAGCCCGACCGCGGCGGCCGTGTTGTTCTCGAACTTGTCGGTGTCGATGACCCCGAACTGCGCGTATCCGGCGCCGACCGCGAGCGTGCTGCCGATCGCGGCGGTCACCACACCCATGCGCAGCGACTTGGTGAAGAACTCCCACTCGAGGGTGCGACGCCTGAGCTGGTACGCGCTGGCGCCCGCGAAGACCATGCCGCCGGTGAACAACGCCGCCCCGATGATGTGCGGGAAGGCGAGGATCAGCGCGGGATTGCTCACCAGCGCCCCGAAGTCGACCAGCTCCAGGTGGTCGCCCTTGAGGACGGAGCCGACCGGGTTCTGCAAAAAAGAGTTGGCGATCATGATGTAGAACGCGCTGGCGTAGGCGGTGAGCGTGACGATCCAGATGCAGGCCAGGTGGAGTTTCTTGGGCAGCTTGTGCCACCCGAAGATCCACAGCCCGAGGAACGTCGACTCCAGGAAGAACGCCACCAGCGTCTCCATGGCCAGCGGGGCCCCGAAGACGTCGCCCGCGTAGTGTGACAGCCCGCTCCACGAGAGCCCGAACTGGAACTCCATCACCAGTCCGGTCACGATGCCCAGGGCGTAGTTGATCACATAGATCTGGCCCCAGAAGCGGGTCATTCCCTCATAAAGCCGCTTGCCCGACAGCACCCAGCGCGTGTTGAGGATGGCCGCCAGCGGGGCCAGTCCCAGCGTGAGCACCACGAACAGGAAGTGCAGGCTGCTCGTCAGCGCGAACTGCGTGCGCGCCAGATCCAGTGCCTCCATGGACTCCATCCCCGTCGTTGTTGTGTCTGCCTACATATAGAGAGCCTACATGTAGACTGTCTATATGACGAACGGGAACCTAGGATTGTCGCCATGAACCCGGACGCGCTCCGCGGCCATCTGGACGCCCTGCTGCTCTCCGTGCTGGAGCACGAGCCACTCCACGGCTACGCGATCATCGAGGCCCTGCAGGAACGCAGCGGCGGCGCGCTCAGCGTCCCCACGGGCACGGTCTATCCGGCGCTGCGCAAACTCGAGCGCGTGGGTTATCTGGCCAGCGAATGGGCGACGGTGGGCGGCCGCAAACGCCGCACCTACCGGCTCACCGACTCCGGCAGGCGGCAGCTCGACGGCGAGCGATCCGCCTGGCGGGAGTTCACCGCCACGATCAGCGGTGTGCTACGGCCGTCCTCGTGATGCGCAGGCAGCGCACCGCGCAGTAGAACTGCACGCCCGCCAGCACGTAGCTCATCAGCGTCACCATGACGCCCGGGGGATAGGCCGTGAAGTCGACCGGCCCCTTCGTCCCGACCGTCAGGATCATGCCCAGCACCGACGTGGTCACCAGCATGGCCAGCACCAGCCCGCCGAGCCAGCGGGTCACCATGCGCGCCTTGGGCAGCAGCCGCGCGCCGCGCCCGAGCGCCAGCAGCGACAGCCCGCCGCACACGCCCACCGCCACCTGCACCAGGTCCAGGGCCAGCGAGATCACGCCGAACCAGCCCGGCTTGTGCGCCCAGACCGACGGATCCAGCGGAAACACCTGCCAGAGCATCGACCAGGCCAGCGCCGTCAGCGGCACGCTCACGAACAGCAGCCCGCCCAGCCTGCGCCCCGCGCACGCCGTCAGCTCGCTCTGGTAGTCGGGCGCGATCTCCTCGACACTCCCGAACTCCTGTACGGCCAGCCGCTCGGCCTCCTCGCGCACCAGCCCGTCCGCCTCGTAGGCGTCGGCCGTGTCGATCAGGCTGTCGCGGGCCTCGACGACCATGTCGCGCCTGGGCCCCGTCGGCCCGTACAGAGCGCGGCCCAGATCGGCCACGTAGTCGTCGATGAGCATGTCCCGATTCTACGGACGGCGACCTCGGTGCCCCATCAGGGTTTCCCCCGATATTGATAGGTAGGATATTTCCTACGTATAGTGGTCGACATGGAAATCTCCACTGTGACCATCCCCGTCTCCGACCAGGAGACGGCCCTGGCCTTCTACACCGGCCCCCTCGGCATGGGGATCAGAACCGACAACCCGTTCCCGATGGGCCGCTGGCTCACCGTCGCGCCGGAAGGCAGCACGACGACGTTGCTGCTCGCCTCGTGGTTCCCCGAGATGGCCCCGATCGGCGGCCTCATCCTGACCGCCCCCGACCTCGACGACCTGGCCGGACGCCTCAGGTCGGCCGGAACCACCGCCGACGGCCCGGCCGACGCGCCCTGGGGCCGCCAGCTGCTCTTCCAGGACCCGTTCGGCAACGGCTACGTCGTCAGCCAGAGCTGATGTCCTCCGACGCGCTGTTCGCCGCACTGGCCAGCCCCGCGCGGCGGCGGCTGCTGGAGCTCCTGCTGCGTGAGGGGGACCAGCCCGCCGGACGGCTGGCCGAACGGTTCGACATGAGCCGCCCCAGTGTGTCCGAGCACCTGAAAGTCCTCAGGGACGCCGGACTGGTGGCCGAAGCTCGCCGGGGACGCGAGCGCCACTACCGGCTGGAGGCCGAGCCGCTGATGTCACTGCGCGACTGGCTCAGCCCGTACGAGCGGTTCTGGCGCGAGAGGCTGGCCGCCCTCGGAACGATCCTCGACGAGATGCCCTCAACCATGGATGAGAAGGACGATGACTGAAGACCTGACCGCGATCCGCGTCGACCACTTCTACGCCCACCCGCCCGCCAAGGTCTGGCGCGCCCTCACCGACCCCGAACTGATGGCCCAGTGGCTGATGCCCAACAGCTTCCGGCTGGAGATCGGCCACGAGTTCACCTTCACCACCGACCCACGCCCGAACGTGGACTTCGACGGCATCGTGTACTGCCGCGTGCTGGAGATCGAGCCGGGCAAGCTCCTCAAGATCAGCTGGAGCGACGGCAAGAAGGCCGACTGGACGGTGAGCTGGCGCCTGGAAAGCGAGGGCCGCGGGACCCGCGTCTTCCTCGACCACGAGGGCTTCGACCCGGACGACACGGCCCAGCAGTTCAGCCGCAAGATCATGGGCGGAGGCTGGCGCACCCACCACTTCACCAAGATCGCCGACCTCCTCGAAACCATGCCCTAACCCCACCCGGCCCGCCCCCACCCGCACCGCTCCGGCGCGTCTTCGTGGCTGGCGGCCGTGCGCGTTGCGCCGGTCTCGACCGCTGGGCTTCTCGCCGACGCGGCGCTCAAGAGCGTGGAGGTTGGCCACGGCCCGCGAGCCCTGGCCGCCTCCGCTCCGTCGGCGGCGCGGCGCGGGGCGGGGCGGGGCAGGCGGGGCGGTGGGTTGGGGGTGGGGCCCGGAGCGGTGGCGGTTGGCTGTCGGGGGATGTGAGAAGGACCTCGCCGTTGGTGAGGGGCGAGGTCCGGAGGGTCATGCCGTCAGTTCTGGTCGGCCTTCTTGAGCTCCTCGGCCAGCTCCGACCGAATGGAGTCCATGTCCAGGGCTCGTACCTGCCCGATCAGGTCCTCCAGGGCCGGGGCGGGAAGCGCGCCGGGCTGGGCGTAGACGACGATGCCGTCGCGGATGGCCATGATCGTCGGGATCGAGGTGATCTCGAAGCCCTGGGCCAGCGCCTGCTGGGCCTCGGTGTCGATCTTGCCGAAGGTGATGTCGTCGTGCTTCGCAGACGCCTTCTCGAAGATCGGCCCGAAGGTGCGGCACGGCCCGCACCACGCAGCCCAGAAGTCGAGCAGGACGATCCCCTTGTCGGCGATGTCGTTGAAGTTCTTCTCTGTTACTTCGATAGTCGCCACAAGTGGCTCCTCGTATGGTCGTTGAAGTTGCAACGGTGTCAACTACTCACCGCTTTCCAGCATTCCATGTCCCGCCGGGACCGCACACCAGGCTACGGCGGGACACGCGATGTCAGCGCCCGTTCGATGCGCCACGGCTGGTCGGTGGGTTGGGAGTCGCCGGTGACGACCTCTTTGAGGGTTACGGTCCGACCGGTCTGGGGCCACGTCGCCGTTCCCCTGGAGGGTCGCTGTTGCCGGCGTGGGGATGACCAGCGGTTGAGGAGAGTTGCTGTCGTGTATTTCCGTGTAAAGGGGTATAGAGGGTTAATTCGGCTTACCTTGACGAGTGCAGTCCCGGGTATGACCACTGCATGGACTGGGTCACCTGCGCGCATTCTGGCGCCTGCACAGGCTTCGCACACCAGCCTCACGGCACCTGCCTGCTCCACGCCTCCCCCGAGGGGCGCGCGGAGGTGCTCCGCACCTTAACCCCCGGCCGCCTCGTGGACCTCCGCGGCACCACCATCGACGCCGAACTCCTGGACCAGGTCCTGGAAGCCACCGGACGAAGACCCGGCAGAACCCGCCTCGACCGCGCCCACTTCACCTGCGAGACCCGCTTCGCCGGAGTCGCCTTTCTCGGCGACGTCTCCCTCGACGGGGCAAGGTTCGATCGCCTGGCTTCTTTCTTCGGGGCCCGTTTCGAGGGCAACGTCTCTCTGGCCGACGCCCGGTTCGCCCGCGAACTGTCCTTTCACGGCGTACGGGTCCGCGGGCACCTGTCGCTGGACCGGGCGGTACTGGCCCGTGACGCCCTGTTCAGCCAGACCGCCTGCGGCCGCGGCCTGTCCTGCGAGCGGACCAGGTTCGACGGGTTCGCCACCTTCGACGCCGCGAGGGTCGGCGACGGCGCCAGCTTCCGCGGCGCCCGCTTCGGCCGCACGCTCTCCTTCCGCAAGGTCGTCGGCCCGGCCGGCTTCGACGCCGCCCACTTCCTGGGCAACGTCTACGTCTCGGTCACCGGCCGCCTCTCGGCCACGCACGTCCATGCCGAGTCGGGGCTCGACCTGTGCGTCACCGGATCGGGCGCGGACCTGCGCCACGCCGAGGTCACCGGGCCGCTGCTGCTGCGCCTCACCGACGCGCAGGCCGACCTGGAATCCGCCGTTCTGCACCACCCGTCCGCCATCTCCGGCCGGGGCCGCGCCGCCCTCACGTCTCTGCGCGAGGTGAACGCCCCCGCACTCAACCTGGCCGGCCTGGACCTGTCCACCTGCCGCTTCGCCGGCTACAGCGACCCGGCGGGCCTGCGGCTGAAGAACTGCGCCTTCGCGTTCACGCCCAGCGGCGTTCGGTTCGGGCTGCGCTGGCCGCCGATGCGCTGGTTCTCCCGCCGCCGCTCGCTGGCCGACGAACACCTGTTACGGGGCTGGACGGCCCCCGGCGAGACCGCCGCCAGCGCGGAACGCCTCGCGATCCTCTACTCAAGCCTGCAAGCTGGCTTGGACGACGAGGCCATAGCCAGCGACTTCGCCTTCGGCGCCATGGAAATGCGGCGCAAGGCAGGAGCGTCACGGCGATGGTGGCTGGCCCTGTCCTGGCTGCTGTGCGGTTACGGCCTGCGGATGGGCAGAGTGGCACTCTGGCTGGTCATCCTGATGGCCATCACGGCCGGCGTCTTCTGGACCTCCACCAGCCAGGCCACCCGCCGCCCCGTCCCCAACCAGCCCGACGCAACCGTCCACCTCCCCTGACATCTCCAACCACCGTGGCTGAGGGCCGGGAGCGGAGTTGTCACGGCGAGCACCCCGTGAGCCCTCACGACCATCGCTCGACAGACGGAAAGGAGTTACGGCGGGGCGGGCAACCCGGCCCCGCCGTAACGGAAAAAGCGCCAGAAACAGAGGCGCTAGACGGAGCGGTAGAGCTCGGCGACGCGGAAGGCCAGGTCCAGGGACTGGGAGCGGTTGAGCCTCGGGTCGCAGGCGGTTTCGTAGCGGAGGGCGAGGTCGTCCTCGACGATCTCCTGGCCGCCGCCGACGCACTCGGTCACGTCGTCGCCGGTGAACTCGATGTGGATGCCGCCCGGGTGCGTGCCGAGCGCGCGGTGCACCTCGAAGAAGCCGGCCACCTCGTCCAGCACGGCGTCCAGGCGGCGGGTCTTGTGGCCGCTGGGCGCCTCGAAGGTGTTGCCGTGCATCGGGTCGCAGATCCATGCCACCTGCGCGCCCGCCGCGGTGACCTCCTTGACCAGCGGCGGCAGCAGTTCGCGGATCTTCGGCGCGCCCATGCGGGTGATGAACGTCAGGCGGCCGGGCTCGTTGGCGGGGTTGAGCTTCTCGATCAGCGTGAGCGCCTCGTCGGCCGTCGTCGTGGGGCCGAGCTTGACGCCGATCGGGTTGCGGATGCGGGAGAAGAACTCGACGTGCGCGCCGTCGAGCTGGCGGGTGCGCTCGCCGATCCACACCATATGAGCGGAGACGTCGTACGGCAGGCCGGTGCGTGAGTCGATGCGGGTGAGCGCCTGGTCGTAGTCGAGGATCAGGGCCTCGTGGGAGGAGTAGAACTCCACGGTGTGGAACTCCTCCGGGTCGGCCCCGCAGGCCCGCATGAACGCGAGCGCCTGGTCGATCTCCCTGGCCAGCTGCTCGTAGCGGCGCCCGGCGGGCGACTCGAGCACGAAGTCCTGGTTCCAGGCGTGCACCTGGCGCAGATCGGCGTAGCCGCCCTTGGTGAAGGCGCGGGCGAGGTTGAGCGTGACCGCCGAGGAGTGGTACGCCTTCAGCAGCCGCCACGGGTCGGGCACCCGGGAGGTCTCGGTGAAGTCGAACCCGTTGACCATGTCGCCCCGGTAGGCGGGCAGGGTGACGCCGTCGCGGGTCTCGGTGCCCTTGGAGCGCGGCTTGGCGAACTGCCCGGCGACCCGGCCGATCTTCACGACGGGCACCTTGGCGGCGTAGGTGAGGACGATGGCCATCTGCAGCAGCGTCTTGAGCTTGTTGCGCACGTTGTCGGCGGTGGCCCCGGCGAACGTCTCGGCGCAGTCGCCGCCCTGCAGCACGAACGCCTGGCCGCGGGCCACGTCGGCCAGCTGAGCCTTGAGCTGGTCGCACTCGCCGGCGAACACCAGGGGAGGAAGAGACCGCAGCTCGTCCACGACCTTGCCGAGCTCGGCGGGGTCGGGCCAGTCAGGCTGCTGGGCGGCGGGAAGCGCCCGCCAGGAATCGAGGTTGCTCAGTGCGCTCACGACAAACGAGGGTATTCCACTCCGCCTTCCTCTCCGACCCCGGATTCCGCATTCTGAGAACGTGTTCTCACCTGGCGACCCACCAAACCCGGTAAACCGGTCATATCACTTGGATGACATGCTTCCCGCGTACGCCGCCCGCCTCCAGCGCCCGGTGCGCCTCGGCGATGTCCGACAGCGGGTGGACCGTGTCCACGACCGGCCGGAGCGCGCCGGACTCCGTCAGCCTGGTCAGCTCGGCGAACAGTTCGTGGGTGGGGTTGCCGCTGAAGGCCCGTACGCGGTGCTTGCCGTACACGGTGGAGGCGAGGATGTAGCCGAGCGAGGCGGCCACGCGCGTGGTGTCGAACGCGATCGCCACCATCCGCCCCCGCGGCGTCAGCAGGCGGCGCCACGCGGGCAGAGCGGTGCCCACGGTGTCCAGGACCACGTCGAACCAGCCGAGGCCGTCCGGGCCGGTCGTCGTGTAGTCGTGCGCCTCGTGGGCGCCGAGGTCGCGGACGAGGTCCAGGTTCCGTGCCCCGGCGAGGGCGGTGACGTGGGCGCCGTACGCGCGGCCGAGCTGGACGGCGAGGCTGCCGACGCCGCCCGCGCCGCCGCGCACCAGGAGGCGCTCGCCGGGGACGAGGCGGGCCTTGTCGCGCAGCGCGGTGATCGCGGTCGTGCCCACCGGCAGAGCCGCCGCCTGGACCAGGTCGAGCCCGGCGGGGGCGAAGGCGAGCTGCCGGGGCCGCACGACCACGTACTCGGCGGCGCTGCCGAAGCCCTGGGATCTGGCCATGACGCCCCAGACCCGGTCGCCGGGCTTCAGCCCGGACATCGGCGAGCCCAGACCGGCGACCTCGCCGGTGAAGTCGATCCCGGTGCGCTTGGGCCAGCCGGGTCCGGCGAGCGCGGTGACCGGTCGTACCTTTCCGGCCCGGCCCAGGAGTTCGCCGCCGTTCACGGTGGCGGCGTGGACGCGTACCAGGACCTCGCCGGGGCCCGGGACGGGCTTGGGCACGGTGCCCTCGTACAGCACTTCAGGGGGGCCATAGCGGTCGTAAAGGGCCGCGCGCATCTCACTCATGCCGTCACGCTAGCCCGCTAAACGGAGAGGCCACTCCACTTGAGCTAATGTGAGAAACATGCCTGTGGAATCCTCTCGGATGGAGCTGCGCGCGGACGCGCGGCACAACCGCGAGCGCATAATCAAAGCCGCCGGCGAGCTGATCGCCGCACGTGGCCTCGACGTGCCCATGGCCGCGATCGCGCGGCGGGCCGGCGTCGGCGTGGCCACGCTCTACCGGCGTTTCCCCACCCGCGAGGCCCTGATGGTGGAGCTGTTCCACGACCGTCTCGCCGTCTGCCTCGCCGGGGTCGACGCGGCGCTGGAGGACCCCGACCCGTGGCGCGGGTTCCGGACGTACATCGAGAACCTCTGCGCGATGAACGCCGTCGACCGCGGGCTCGCGGCGGCGTTCCTGACGGAGTTCCGCGGCGCGGTCGACTTCGAGCGCGAGCGGGCGCGGGCCGAGCAGGGCTTCGCCGAGCTGGTACGGCGGGCCAAGGCGGCCGGGCAGCTGCGCGCCGAGTTCGACCGCAGCGACCTCTCGCTCATCCTCATGGCCACCGACGGCATCACCGCGGCCTCCGCCGAGACCGCGGTGGCCGCCGCCCGCCGCCTGGCCGGCCTGATGCTGCGCTCCTTCCACACCGGACCGGCCGCGCCGCTGCCCCCGCCCGCTCCGCTCGCCCTCTACCACCTGTCCGTGCCGGACTAGGCGCGGGTCAGGGCCTTCGTGCGTACGTGCTCGGGCCGGACGCCGAAGCCCACGAACCGGCGCAGCGCCGCGCCCAGGATCGGGATGCCGGTCACGTTGGCGGGGATGCGGGGTGGTTTCTGGCGGTTCTCCAGGGCGACGCTGATGACGCGGTCCTGGAACAGGCGCTGCGCGGCCTGCGTGACCTTCGCCGGGAACAGCCGCCGACGCTGCACCAGGTGAAGGGCCGACTCCGGGATCGGCGCCCCGGAGCGCAGCGATCCGGCCAGCAGGTTGGCGGTGGCCACCGCGTCCTGGACGGCCAGGTTGATGCCGACGCCGAACACCGGCGACATCGCGTGCGCCGCGTCCCCAATGCACAGGAACCCGGGCAGGTGCCAGCGTTCCAGCCGGTTGACCGCCACGGTCAGCATGCTGAGGTCGTCGTAGCTCTGGACGATGTCGACCCGATCGGCGAGGAACGGCAGCAGCCGCCGTACCGGATCCCTGAAGGCGTCGATGCCCTGGGCGCGCAGCCGGGCGAAGCCGCCCTTGGGGATGACGTAGGCCATCTGCCAGTAGCTCTCCCGGTTGATGGCGACCATGAGCTTGCCGGCCGCCAGCCGCAGGAACGTGTTGTCGGTGTCGCCGGCCTCCCGCGGCATGCGGAACCACAACACGTCCATGGGCGCCCCGAACTCCTTCGGCACGAGCCCCGCCGCCGCGCGCAACGTGGAGCGCCGGCCGTCGGCGGCCACGGTGAGCGCGGCCCTGATCTCGTGCTCGCCCGAGGCGTCGCGGTAGCGCAGGCCGCGCACGACGCCGTCCTCGCGGATCAGGCCGGTCGCCTCGGCGTTCATGAGCAGCCGGAACGACGGATATTCCTTGGCCGCCCCGGTGATCAGGTCGAGGAAGTCCCACTGCGGGACCATCGCGATGTAGTTGTACGGCGTGCGCAGTTCCCTGAGGCTGGCCACCGGCCGGGGCCCGTCGTCGGTCAGCGCGTGGACCTGGTAGGTCTTGCGGTGGGGCATGTTGAGGAAGTCGTCGATGAGCCCGAGTTCCTCGAGCACCACCATGGTCGAGGGGTGGATCGTGTCACCCCGGAAGTCCCTGAGGAAGTCGGCGTGCTTCTCCAGCAGCGTCACCTCGACGCCGGATCTGGCGAGCTGCAGGGCGAGCATCGCGCCCGCTGGACCGCCTCCTGCGATTACACAGCTCATAATTCATCACCCAATGAAATTGTCTCACGACATGGGAAAAGCACAAGGCCCGGCATCCGCAGGGCCCGAGGCGCCGAAGTACAGACGTGAGCGTCGCGACCGTCCGCCCCCATCACGGCCGCGACGCGCCACCCCGTTCGCGGCGCCCACCGCGCGACGGGCCATACCGGCTGGGAGCGACCCCATGAACGAAGACCTCCACGCCCTGTCCGGCGCCTACGCCGTGCACGCTCTGCCCGAGTTGGAAGGAGAGCTGTTCGAGCGGCACCTGGTCCGGTGCGTGGCCTGCCAGGGCGAGGTGCGCCGCCTGCGCGAGACGGCCGCCCGCCTGGCGCTCCCCGTGGCCGTGCCGCCGCCCGCCGCGCTGCGCCGCCGCGTGCTCGCCTCCGCCTCCCAGGTACGGCAGGCCCACACCCCCGCCACCATCTACCCCTGGCCGCTGGAGGCCGAATCGGACGCCACCGTCTGGTACCCCAGGACGGACACGACGGGCACCCTCGCGTTCGCGCCCGACGCCCCAGGACCCGACCAGCCCGGACCCCAGCGGATCGGCGCCACGGGGGCCGGGTCCTCGCCGGCTTCTGACGTGCCAGGCCCGCGGTCCGGAAGGCACGGCCGGGCGGGGTCCGTGTGGCGGGGCCGGGTGGCGGCGGGGCTGGCGGCCGTGTCCGCGGCGGCGGCCGTCGCCCTCGGGGTGCTCGCGGTCCAGGGCCAGCAGCGGCTGGAGACGGTGACCGCCGATCGGCAGGAGGCGCTCGATCGGCAGCAGGACCTGCTGGACGTCATGGCCGCCCCCGACGTCCGGGTCATGCGCCGGCCGGTCACCGCCGGGGGCGAGGCCACCATCGTGGTCTCCAGGGAGCGGGGCAGGATGGTGTTCGCCGCGACCGGGCTGCCGCGCCTGGAGGAGGACGAGGACTACGCGTTGTGGCTGATGGGGCCACGGGGTTCCCGCCCGGCGGGGCTGCTGGACGACGGTGACGGGATGCTGCGGGCCGTACCGGAGAAGGGGGAGGGGCGGGTGGCGCTGACGGTCGAGCCCGCGGGCGGGTCGCGGCGGCCCACCACGGTGCCGATCATGCTGGCCGAGCTGCCCTCAGGCTGAGCCGACGGCCTTGTGGAAGGCGAGCAGGCACAGCCCGAGCGCGTCGTGCTTGGAGGTCTCCTCGTCGCGGATCTGCTGCCACGAGGCATACAGCAGCGCCCACATCACCTGCTGCACCCAGCTCGCCGGCATCCGCGCGTCGACCGAGCCCTCTTCGCGGCCGCGCTCGATCATGGCGATCAGCTGCCGGTCGGCGGGGGACTCGGTCTCCCAGTCGGCCGCGTCGATGATGTGCGGCTCCGTGAAGGCGAGCATGAGGTAGTCGCCGAGCTCGAAGTACTCCTGCAGGAGGCGGTCGAGCGCCTGGATGGCCGTGCCGTCGTTGAGCCTGGCCCGGGTGGTGGCCAGGGCGATCTTCTCCAGAAGGTCCTCGGACATCGCGGTGATCAGGTCGGTGCGCTCGGGGAAGTAGCGGTGGATCGTGGTGCGGCCGACCCCGGCGGCCGCGGCTACGTCGCTGAGTGAGGCGCCCGAGTTGCCGGTCAGTGTGGAGAAGGCGGCGTCGAGGATGGCGCGACGGGTCCGCGCGCGCAGCCCTGTCTCAGCAACTGTCATGGGCTCACCGTACCACTAAGAAACTCATTTGCCTTTCTTGGAACACATGTGTTCCACTGTCTCTCATGACTGCTCCAAAAAAGTTTCCACGGCTCCGTATTTTGTGGAGCTTTGCCCGGCCCCACCGGGGCAAGCTCGTGCTCGGGTTGTTCCTCGCGCTGCTCGGCTCGGGGATGAGCCTGGCCACGCCGATGGTGACCAAGTGGGTCCTCGACTCGCTCGGCGCCTCGCTGTCGCTGTCCGGGCCCATCACCGCGCTGGTCGGCCTGTTGCTGGTCGGCATCGTGATCCTGACCTGGCAGTGGATCATGCTCGGCGCGCTCGGCGAGCGGGTCGTGCTGGAGGCGCGCGAGTCGATGGTGCGCCGCCTGCTGCGCGCCACCATCCCGGCGGTGACCAGGCGGCAGAGCGGTGAGCTCGTCACCCGGGTCACCTCCGACACCGTGCTGCTGCGCGAGGCCGCGTCCTCCAGCGTCATCGGATTGATCAACGGCGCCATCATGCTGGTGGGCACGCTCGTGCTCATGGGCGTGCTGGACCTGGTGCTACTCGGCACCACGGTCGCCGCGGTCGTCGTGGTGGGCCTGTTGTTCGCCACGCTGATGCCGGCCATCGCCAAGGCGCAGGAGCGTGCACAGGAGCACGTGGGCCGCGTCGGCGGCCGGCTCGAAGGCGCGCTGCGCGCGATCAGGACGATCAAGGTGAGCCGCGCGGAGGACCGCACCGCCGAGCGGATCATCGACGACGCCCGCGTGTCGACCAAGTACAGCATCCGCGCGGTGCGAAGGGAGGCGATCGCCTGGACGCTGGCCTGGTCCGGCATCCAGCTGGCCATCATCCTGATCCTCGGCGTCGGCGCCTGGCGGGTGAGCCTCGGCGTGCTGGAGGTCTCCAGCCTGATCGCGTTCCTGCTCTACGCGTTCGCGCTGATGGAGCCGATCACCGAGCTCAGCCAGAACCTCACCGCCCTGCAGGCCGGCATCGCCGCCGCCGAGCGCATCCGCAGCGTCGACGACCTGGAGCAGGAGAGCTCCGTGCCCGCCGCCGCCGGGCTCGCGGCCGCGGGCGCTCCGGCGATCCTGGAGTTGCGGGACGTGCGGGCCGCGTACTCGGCCGACTCCGAACCCGCCGTCAAGGGCGTGGACCTGGTCATCCCGCGCCGCGGGCACGTCGCGATCGTCGGGCCGTCCGGGGCGGGCAAGACCACGCTGTTCTCCCTGATCCTGCGCTTCCTGCAGCCTCAGGAGGGCGAGATCCTGCTGGACGGCGTGCCGTACCGGGAACTCACCCACGAACAGGTGCGCGCCCGGCTCGCCTACGTCGAGCAGGACACGCCCGTCGTGCCCGGCACGATCCGCGACAACCTGCTGCTGTCGCACCCCGAGGCCGGTGAGGACGAACTACTCAAGGTCCTGCATGACGTACGGCTGGCCGAGATGGCCGGGAACCTCGACCAGGAGCTGTCGCCGACGTCGGTCTCCGGCGGCCAGCGCCAGCGGATCGCACTGGCCAGGGCACTGCTGCGCACCCCCGACGTGCTGCTGCTCGACGAGGCCACCGCCCAGCTCGACGGCCTCACCGAGGCGGCCGTGCACGACTGCATCGCCGATCGGGCGAGCAAGGGCGCCGTGGTGACGATCGCGCACCGGCTGTCCACCGTGATCGACGCCGACACGATCGTCGTGCTCCAGGACGGGAAGGTACGCGCGCAGGGCTCCCACGCGGCGCTCCTGGAGACCGACGAGCTCTACGCGAGCCTGGTCGAGGCGCTCAGCCTGGCTGAGGGCAAGAGCCCGGCCGCGGCCTGAACGGGGACCAGAGCGGGCGGGTGACGACGCCGGTCACCCGGCCCGCGCGGCCATCGGGAACCGGTCCCTGGGCACGGGGTCTCCAGGGGCCGCCGCGCTGCCCGCGACCGTCCACGCGACGGTCGCGGGCAGCGCGCTCAGCGCAGCGCCTCGACGGCCTTCACCAGCGAGGTCGTGGCCAGGTCGCGCAGCGGCGCGTAGTCCTCCTCCGGATACTGCCGCGGGCCGTTCTCCACCAGCAGGATCAGGTAGAGGTAGGTGCGGTAGAGGTCGAGACGGGTCAGCGCGGCCGGCGTGAGCTCCAGCGGGCGCACCTCCCGGTACCCGGCCAGCAGCGGATCGTTCTCGCCGACCTCGCCGAAGATCGTCGGCGTGATCAGCTCGGCCAGCGGATCGCCCCAGAACGCCCGCTCGTGGTCGATGATCGCCTGGATCCGGCCGTCGTGCGTGAGGAAGACGTTGCCCGGCCACACGTCGAAGTGGACCAGGCTCGGCGTGCGCACCTCGTCCAGCACGTGCGCGGCCGACCCGGCCACCCGCCGGATCTCCTCGGCGGGCAGCGGCAGCGGCGTCGGATAGCGCAGGGTGTCATCCAGCAGCGCCCCCAGCATCCTCAGGTACGCGTCCCGCCAGGTCGAGCCGGTGAGGCCGTTGTGCGGATAGCCGAACACCTCGCCGGTCACCGAGGCCAGCGTGGCCAGGTGCCGGCCGAGCTCGCGGCGTACGTCGTCGGGGGAGTCCGGCCGGGTGCGGTTCCACGGCGTGCCGTCGAGCGCGCGCAGCACCAGGTAGTCGCCGCCGAGCACCGGATCGTCGAAGCCCGCCCGCAGCAGCCCGGCCACCGGCACCCCGGCCGCGCCGGCCAGCTCGATCGCCCGCGCCTCCATGCGCAGCAGGTTGCGCTCGTAGGTGAGCTGGTCGAGGTCGGGCGGCGGGGAGAGCTTGAGCACCACCTCACGGCCGTCCTCCAGCCGCAGCCGCCACACGGCGTTGGCGAAGCCGTCGGTCAGCTCGCTCGCGTCGGCGACCCCTGTGCCCATCGCCCGCCGCAGCAACGCGTCGAGCTGCTCGGGCGACAGGCGGCGCTTGGTTCTGCTCTCCACAGAGCGAGATTCTGTCCGCTTCGAGAGGTGATCGTCCAGTGCGTCCGGAAAGCTAGATGGTTGATTCCAAGGGCTGAGGTTCGTTGATCGGCTGCGGGCATGCAGTGAGGGTGTCCAAGATCTGTTTGTGACGACAGAACTGAACACCCTCGCTACGGCACTGTATGTGAAGATCGACGATCAGTTGCGGGCTTTCCCGGA
>NZ_JACHIN010000004.1:0-530718 GCF_014203235.1 Nonomuraea endophytica
CAGACGAGGTGTTGCATGAAATACTTCATGCACTGGCTTTTAACACACTGTTGAGTTCTCAAGAAACGGACGCGTTTTCCAGCGGCTCATTTCGTATTTCTATACTTTCACCCGGTTTGCTTCCTGTCAAATCCTAGAATTTGACGTTTCACAAATTCCGAGCAGCAAGAAACCCTCAAAAACGTACCGTGCCATCATGGGCATGTCGAATCAACGGAGTTTTCCGGTGGCTCTACGCGTACCCGAGACGGAGTCTCAAGGGGCTTGTGCCCTGGGGCCCGTCCGCCTGACACGGCGTCCGGATCGCTCCCGGGGCGAAAACAAAGACTAGGTCGCGATCGGCGTGACGTCAAATCACCACGTCGGCGCGGCGCCGCCCAGCTTCCTGACCTGCGTGGCCGACGCGCACACCTCGGCCGCCATCCCCACCGCCCGCGCCGCCCGCACGTTCACCTCGCCGTCGTCGAGGAACACGATCCGCTCCACGGGCACCCCGAACTGCCCGGCCGCCACCTAATATGGCCGCCACCTCATAGGCACACGGATCCGGCTTGATAGGCACGCGGATCCGGCTTGGCCACGCCGATCCGGCACGAGAAGGCCCGCGCGGCGAAGCGCTTAGGCCAGTCGCTGCGCTCCCACACCGGCAGTAGGTTCGACAGCAGGCTGAGCGTGCGTCCCCCATCGGTCAGCTCGTTCACCAGCGCCACCCGGACTGCGACCAACTGTCCAGGCCGGCCGCGGTCAGCGAGCTGTTCGCGTGCCTGTTCAGTCGGTGTACGGGCGATAAACCCCGTAAAGGTCGAACAGAATCACGCCGCCCATGTTTCGAGCGTATTCTTCCCCGGTGACTGCCACGATCATCCGCCCAGCCCCGCCGACGACCCGCTCGTACGCCTGGCTCCCCTGGCCGATGGCCGCACTGGCAGCCGCGGTGGCGCTCTCCGGCTCCGGAGCAGCCTCGCTCAACGGCGACGAGCTCGCCACGATCAGCGCGGCGAGACGCTCCATTTCCGGATTGTGGGAGCTGTCGCAGCACATCGACGGCCATTTCCTGCCGTACTACGTCTTCATGCACCTGTGGGTGAAGCTCGGCACGGCGGAGCTGTGGCTGCGCCTCCCCTCGGCGCTGGCGATCGGCGTCGCCGCCTGGTTCCTGACCGATCTGGGCCGCCGCCTGCACGGCATGACCGCTGGCGTGACGGCCGCGGTGATCTTCACGGCGCTACCGTCCGTGTCCTATTACGGCGCATTCGCCCGCTCATACGCGTTCGCCGCCGCAGCGGTGGTCTTCGCCTTCTGGGCGCTGCACCGGGCGATCGAGGAGCCGCGCCGTACCGGCCGCTGGGTTCTTTACGGCGGGGCGGTCGCGCTGGTCTGCTGCACCCATCTGTTCGCCGTGCTCACGCTGCCCGCACATCTGCTGCTCGCGCGCCGCGCGACCTGGTCGCGCATGCTGGCGGCGCTCGCCATAGGCGGCCTGCCCGCCGTCGCACTCGGCCTGATCGGGTACGGCGAGCGCCACGCGATCAGCTGGATCCCGCAACGCGGCCCCGACGTGCTGCTGAAGTTCCCCAAGATGGCGGCGGACTCGATGGAGGTCGGCCTGCTGCTGTTCGCGGTCGCCCTGCTCGGGGCGGCGCTGACGTGGCGCTTGAAGGAGACCCCGGCGCTGCTGGCCTGGCTGGTGCTGCCGCCGGTCCTGCTGCTGGCGGTCTCCCATCTGGTGACACCTGTGTACGTCGACCGCTACCTCTTTGTCACCACTCCGGCGCTGGCCCTCCTGGCGGGGCTGGCCGCGGCCGGCATGCCGCGCCTGCCCGTCGTCGCGGGCGCCGTGCTGGCCGGGGTGACGATCGCGCTGGCCGTACCGGCTCATCTGGACGTGCGCGACTACAACGGGCGCTATGCGGACTTCCCCGGAGCCCTCGCCAGAATCAAGACGCGGCCCGGCGACGCCCTCGTCTACGGCCAGAGCTCCGAACGCAAGGGCGTTCTCTACTACGCCGCCAAGCCCCTGCCCGACGACGTCCTCCTGGCATCGCGGGAACCGGAGCCGCACGGCTTCGCCTGGCCCGAGCGCGACGACGTCGCCGCCGCGCTGGAGGGGCGCGACCGCGTCTGGATGTTGTGGCGCGGAGCGAAGACGGCGAAGCTACCGCGCATCGAGGCGGTACGGGCGGCAGGCTTCGAGCAGTCCTCCGCGTGGCATTCGGCGGAAATCCCCGGCATCACGGTGGCCCTGTTCACGCGTCGCTGAAACCGCGCCGCTCACGCGTCGGGAAACAGCGTCGCTAAAACAGCGCCGCTCACGCGTCGCCAAAACAGCGCCACTCAAGCGTCGCTAGAACTGCACCGTTCACGCGTCGCTGAACTCGCGTCTGACCGGCACCACGCGCCCGTCGGCGAACACCCGCACCTTGGCCGTCCGGCTCATGGCGAACAGCGCGTCCATGCGGGACGTCCGGTACCTGATCCGCTCCGGGATCTCAACCCGCAGAAACCGTTCCACATGGCCGGGCCGCGCGCGGCTCTCGCTCAGCACCTCCAGCATCAGCCAGGGGTTCCAGCTTCCGGCGGTGACCTGGACGGCCTTGCCGATGAGCTCATCGGGGATCCCACGGTCGAGGTAGTCGGCGAGCACCAGCGAGAACTCCCCGTCCCACAGCGAGAGGTTGTCGAGCACGAGCCCGGTGACCTCGGAAGGCGCGTACGGCTTCAGCAGGCGTAGCACCCGCTCGACCTCATGCCGGTCGCCGTGGCCGATGGCCTCGGTCAGCCGGGCGTGCAGCGGCGCGACGACGGAGGTGTCGCCGACGCCGTGCAGCGCCTCGGCGATCTCGGCGAGGGCGTCGAGGTTGTCCTTGGCGTCGGCGAAGGCCTTGCGCAGCACGGGCACGCCTTCGGTGCTCTTCCAGCGGGCCAGGCTCCTGGCCAGCGGCAGTTTCACCTCATCCGCCTCCTCGCCGGCGAGGAGGTCGGCGAACAGCCCGCACAGCTCGGGCACGGTCGCGGCGTCGGTCCACCAGGCCAGGCCGTGGATCAGCTCAAGCCGCCCGAACCGGTCCAGCCCGCCCTCCCGCAGCAGCGCGGACAGGACGGGCAGCGAGCGCGCGGCCACGACCTCCAGCGCCGCGATGAGCTCGACCGCGTCGGACCCCGCGCGGGTCCCGCCGCGCACGAGGTCCAGGGCGAGCTCGGCGGCCGCGCCGTCCATGACCGCCTTGTACGCCTCCACGGTCACGTACCCGGTCCGGCCAAAACCGAGGGCGAAGATCCGCGCCGCCACCTTGGGCCCGAGCCCCGCGGCCGCGATGTACCCGGCGATGTCACGCTTGGTGGCTTCGACCCGCCCGCCCTCCAGCGCCTCCAGCGCCAGCGTCGCCACGTCCGCCCCGATCGGCAGGCGACGGTAGGGCGGGAAGAGGTAGGGATCGACCGGACTGCCCGTGTCGTTGACCAGCGACTCCACCAGCAGCCTGACCACCCCGTGCCCGCCGAGCCCGCTCAGCGCGACCACGAACGCGCCGCCGGGCGCCAGTCCGTGCGCGAGCCGTTGCCGCAACTCACCCAGCAGGTACGGCTCCGCCTCCCGGCACCGCAGATGCCCGAGCGCCAGCGCGAGGTTCTCCTCCAGGTCGAAGCCGGGCGCGAGAGCCAGCAGCCGCGCGCCGAGGTTCTTGGCCCGCGAGTTGCCGAGCGCCTCGATGGCCCGTTCCCGCCCGCCCCTGCTGTGGCCGGGGTCGGTGACGTAGCCGAGCAGCCGTTCGGTGATCTCGTCGCCGCTGATCTCGACCAGCCGCCGGGCGCAGGTGCGCTGCATGCTCTTGGGCAGCGTCTCGTCCATGAGCACGCCGAACATGTCGTCGACGATCCGCCGCCGCAGCCAGGGCACCTTGATGCGGGGCGTGCCGACCAGGCAGGAGCCGGCCAGCATGAGGTCGCCGTGGAACAGGTCGTCGTCGGCGGCGACGGGATGGCCGCGGGGCGGTTCGTCGGAGGTCTGCCGGCCGAGGATGGCCAGCAGCAGTGGGGAGGCGTCGGTCATGCGCCCGGCCAGCAGCGTGATGACCTCCTCCCACCAGGGGTCGTGGCGGTGGCCGACGATCCGGGCGATGGCCGCCTGCCCGTGCTCGTTGGCGGCGACCGCGGCGAAGTAGTCCTGCAGGGTCAGGTGGAGGAAGCCGTACCAGCCGTGGGCCATCTCCTTGAGCAGGCCGTACTGGGCGCAGATCTCGGCCAGCACCTCGGCGGCGCGTTCGGCGGGCAGGTCGACGGTGGGCAGGAAGCGGGCGATGACGTCGAGCAGTTCGTGTTCGGGCAGGTAGCGCCAGCCGTGCTGGTGGAAGTGCCAGGCGATCTCCTCCAGGAGGTCGCGTTTGCGGGCGGTGGTGAACTCCGACTGGCGGCGGATGCCGCGGTGGGCGTCCCATTCCTTGAGCATCACGTCGACACAGCGGTTGTAGAGCTCGGCGCGGCGTTCGGGTAGTTCGAGGTCTTTGCCGTAGACGATGGCGATGAGGGAGAGAAGAAGGGGGTTCGCCGCCAGGGCACGCATCCTGGAATTTCCGGATAAAGCCGCGCGCAGGCCCTCCGCCTTGACCGGATCCTCCGCGAACCAGTTCGCGGCGAACGCCTCGACCTGCTCCCACGTGAAGTCCAGCACCTCCAGCGAGCCGAACTCCTGCAGCCCGCCCCGCCAGCCCGCCTTCCGGCAGGTGACCACGATCGGCGCCAGCCGGTAGCGCCCGGCCAGCCGGCTGATCTCCTCGGCCACG
The DNA here is from genome assembly GCF_014203235.1 of Nonomuraea endophytica. Taxonomy (GTDB): domain Bacteria; phylum Actinomycetota; class Actinomycetes; order Streptosporangiales; family Streptosporangiaceae; genus Nonomuraea; species Nonomuraea endophytica. The sequence continues at coordinate 4,779 of NZ_JACHIN010000004.1, forward strand.
TGGGTGTAGGCGCGCTCGGCCTCCTCTGGGGTGGCGCCGCCGAGCACCTCGTCCAGGCCGTCGAGCAGCAGCGCCGCCTGCCCGGTCTCCAGGCGGCCGCGAAGGTACGGGCCGGCGTCGCGGAAGCCGTACCTCTCGTCGAGCTGTTTGACGGCGAAGTCGAGCAGTCTCTCCTCGCCGCTGTCGACGAACCTGCGCAGCTCCACGAAGACGGGCAGGGTGGGGCCGGGGCGCAGTTCGCCGCGGGCGATGCGGAAGGTCAGGTACTTCAGCATCGTGGTCTTGCCTGCGCCGGGGTCGCCGACGACGGTCATGCGCGCGTGCCTGGCCATGGCCTCCTCGGGCGCGAAGGTCTGGCCGGTGCCTTCCAGCAGTTGTTCCTCGCCGCCCCTGGCCAGCCGCCTGGCCTCCTCGGGGTGCAGGTAGCGGCGCGGCTCCTCCTCGCGCACGCGCACCTGGACGTAGAGCGACTCCAGGTCGAGCGGCTGGGGCATGTCGAGGATCTTCAGGTGGCGCAGGGAGGCGACGACGGCCGCGCGGTAGTCGAGGGCGCCGCGCTCGACGGCGTCGGCGTGCTCGCGGGCGTCGCGCAGCCGTTCCTGGAACTCCTCCTCCGCTGTGCCGCGCTCGTGCTCGGCCTTGGCCCGGTCCCAGGCGAACTTCTCCTGGTCCAGTTCGAGCTTGCGCCGTTCCAGCTCCTGCTTGCGCTCTTCGAGGCCGCGCTGCTGGCGGAGGTTGCCGCGCCATTGGAAGAAGCCGGCGACCAGTCCGGCGAGCACGCCGCCGAGGGCGATGAGCGCGGGGGCGTTCGACGTCCAGAACGACGACATGAGCGAAGTATCGCCCGGAGCCAGCTTGTCACCGGAAGTTTCGCGATTATTGGCACGAATAGAGGTTTCGGTCCTTACCATAATCGCCGCGGTGATCGACCGGTGAGAGTCTCCGGCAATGGCGCCGCAGGGAGTTCCACGTGCGAAAGATCGCAGCGACCACGCTCGCCGTCCTGACCCCTCTCACCGGAGCGGGAGCGAGCGCGGCCACCGCCGCAGCCGACCACCGTCCCGAGCGTTCGCAGGTCGTCGTCATCGGCCACCGCGGCTCGGCCGGGCACCGCCCCGAGCACACCCAGGGCAGCTACGAGCTGGCGGTGGCCATGGGCGCCGACTGGATCGAGCCCGACCTGGTGCCGACCAAGGACCACGTGCTGGTCGTGCGGCACGAGAACGAGATCTCCGGCACCACCGACGTCTCGGCGCGGCCGGAGTTCGCCGGGCGCAAGACCACCAAGGTCGTCGACGGGCGCAACGTCACCGGCTGGTTCACCGAGGACTTCACGCTGGCCGAGCTCAAGACGCTGCGCGCCGCGGAGCGGCTGCCGGCCATCCGCCAGCGCAACACCGTCTACAACGGCTACTACCAGGTCATGACCTTCCAGGAGGTGCTCGACCTGGCGAAGAAGCTCTCCAAGAAGTACGACCGCGAGGTCGGTGTCTTCCCCGAGACCAAGCATCCGACCTATTTCCGCTCGATCGGGCTGCCGCTGGAGGAGAAGCTGATCGAGACGGTCCGGCGCAACGGGCTGAACCGGCCCCGCGGGCCCGTCGTGGTGCAGTCGTTCGAGCCGTCGAGCCTGAAGCGGGTGGCCGGCGCGCTGCGGGTGCCGCTGTGGCAGGCGCTGGGGACGACGGGCCAGCCGTACGACCTGAAGGCGGCGGGCGACCCCACCACCTACGCCGACATGATGAAGCCGGAAGGGCTGGCGAAGATCGCCGACTACGCGCAGTGGATCGGCCCGGACAAGTCCTCGGCCATCCCGCTGAACCCGGACGGCAGCACCGGCGCGCCCACCTCGCTCGTCTCCGACGCGCACAAGGCCGGGCTGAAGATCGGCGTCTACACGTTCCGGAGCGAGAACCAGTACCTGCCGTTGCAACTGCGGCGCGGGAGCGTGCCGACCGAGCACGGTGACGCGCTGGCGGAGTACCGGGCGCATCTGGAGCTGGGCGTGGACGCGTTCGTCACCGACTACCCGGACACGGCGGTGCTGGCGCGCGGGGAGCGTACCCGCCCGCAGGGGCTGGCGCCGGCCGATCAGCTCGCCCCGCTCAACACCGACGAGCCCGAGGAGGGCAGGCACTAGACGCAGTGAAAAGCGGGCCCTTCACAAGAAGGGCCCGTCCGCGTTCAGCCGACCTCGACGCCGCCGATCGACTTCTTGCCGCGGCGCAGCACCAGGAAGCGGCCTCGCAGCAGGTCCTTGTCCTCGGGCACGTACGCCTCGTCGGTGATCTTCACATTGTTGAGATACGCGCCGCCCTCCTTGACCGCGCGCCGCGCCGCCGACTTCGACTCCACCAGCCCGCTCTCGGCCAGCAGGTCGACGAACGGGGCGCCGAGCGCCGGCACGGCCGCCTTGGGCACCTCGGCCAGCGCCGACCCGAGCGTGGCCGCGTCGAGATCCTCCAGCGAGCCCTGCCCGAACAGCGCCTTGGACGCCGCCTGCACCTTGACCAGCTCGTCGGCCCCGTGCAGCAGCGTGGTGAACTCCTCGGCCAGCGCCCGCTGCGCCTCGCGGGCGAAGGGCCGCTCGGCGACGGACTTCTCCAGCGCCTCGATCTCCTCGCGCCCGCGGAAGCTGAAGATCTTGAGGAACTTCACGATGTCGCGGTCGTCGGAGTTGAGCCAGAACTGGTAGAAGGCGTACGGCGAGGTCATCTCGGGGTTGAGCCACACCGCGCCACCGGCGGTCTTGCCGAACTTGGTGCCGTCGGCCTTGGTGATCAGCGGCACGGTCAGGGCGTGCACGTGCGCGCCCTCGACCCGCCTGATGAAGTCGACGCCCGCGGTGATGTTGCCCCACTGGTCGCTGCCGCCGAGCTGCAGCGTGCAGCCGAAGCGGCGGTGGAGCTCCAGGTAGTCGTTGGACTGCAGCAGCTGGTAGCTGAACTCGGTGTAGCTGAGCCCCTCGCCGGCCAGGCGGGCCGCGACGACCTCGCGCGCCAGCATGCGGTTGACCGGGAAGTGCTTGCCCACGTCGCGCAGGAAGTCGATCGCCGACAGCTCGGCGGTCCAGTCGAGGTTGCTGACCATGACGCCGCGCGCCTCGTCGGACAGGTCGAGGAAGCGCTCCACCTGCACCCGGATCTTCGCCACCCACTCGGCCACGACCTCGGCCGGGTTGAGCGCCCGCTCGGTGCTGCGCCCGCCCGGGTCGCCGATCAGGCCGGTGGCGCCGCCGACCAGGCCGATCGCCCGGTGGCCCGCCTGCTGGATCCTGGCCAGCGTGAACAGCGGGACCAGGTTGCCGACGTGCAGGGAGGGCGCGGTCGGGTCGAACCCGCAATAGGCCGTGATCGGACCGGTCGCCAGCGAGGCGCGCAGCGCGTCGAGGTCGGTGGACTGCGCGATCAGGCCGCGCCAGGCGAGGTCATCGAGAATGTCGGTCACGATCTCGGCTTTCCAGGTAGTGGATGTGGGTACCAGCCTGCCCGATCCATACGGATGCGCGCCACTTGGATACGCTCGGTCTCCATGTGGAAGGTCCGTCGCGAGCTGGCCGCTCTCAAGATCCTAGGGGCTGTCGTGTGTGCGGCTCTCGCCGTGTACTGGTGGCTGGCGGGAGACACCCGCGGGCTGATCCTGGCCGTCCCCGCGACGCTGCTGGTCGGCGCCATGGCGCTGCGCGATCTCCTGGTCCCCGTACGGCTGCGCGCCGACGAGAGCGGCATCACGGTCGTGCACGGCTACGCCGGCCACCGGCACGTGCCGTGGGAGCAGATCGAGGACGTCAAGGTGGACGTGCGCACCCGGTTCGGCCTGCGCAGCGAGATGCTGGAGATCGACACCGGCGACGGCCTGCACCTGTTCAGCCCTCACGAGCTGGGCGCCTCCCCCACCGAGGTGGCCGCCGCGCTGCGCCGCCGGGGGACGTGAGCCTTGTAGGGCGAGACGGTCGGGTCGGCGTCGATCCAGAACCGCCACGGCACCTCTTTGGCGGTGGAGATCCCGGTGCGCGGACCGGAGCGAATGAGCGCGCGCTCGGGCGGCTCACCCTGTAGCACGGCGAGGGTGCCGGATCCGGTGCGGATCGCGTCGAGCCCGTTGTGCTCGCGGTGCAGGCCGAGCGCCACCGCCAGGCGGGCGGGGCCGCGGGCGAGGTCGCGGTCGGGCACCTTCCTGCCCGCCGGGCCCGTGGCGCCGCGCCGGGAGCGCGCGGTCTCCAGCCCGTCCACGATCTCCCCGGCGCGCAGCAGCACCGCCGAGCCGTGCTCCTCCGGCAGGCAGACCAGGTTGGCGCAGTAGTGCATGCCGTAGGTGAAGTACACGTACAGGTGGCCGGGCGGGCCGAACATCACCGCGTTGCGTGGCGTCTTGCCCCGGTAGGTGTGGGCCGCCGGGTCCTCGCCCGGCCCGCCGTACGCCTCGACCTCGGTCAGGCGCAGGGCGACGGGGCCGTGCGCGAGGACGCGCCCGAGCAGGTCGGGCGCGACCTCGTGCGAGGGCCGGTCGAAGAAGGAGCGCGGCAGCGGCTTCAGGATCCGGCCGCCCATGCGGCCTGGGCGTCGACCGCCTCGCGCAGTGCGACGAGCTGGTCGCGGACCCGGTCGGGCGCGGTGCCGCCGGGCGCCTTGCGGGCGGCGAGGGCGCCGGGCACGTTGAGGACGTCGCGCACGTCGGGGGTCAGGTGCGGCGAGACCTTGAGCAGGTCCTCGTCGCTGACGTCACCGAGCTCGACGTCGTTGACCTGGCAGTAGACGACCAGGTGGCCGACGGCCTCGTGCGCCTCGCGGAAGGCCACGCCCTTGCGGACCAGCAGCTCGGCCAGGTCGGTGGCCAGGGCGAAGCCGTCGGAGGCGGTGGCCTGCAGCCGGGCGGTGTTGACCCGCATGGTGGCCACGAGCCCGGCCATCGCGGGCAGCACGAGCAGGAGCGTGTCGACGGAGTCGAAGACCGGCTCCTTGTCCTCCTGCAGGTCGCGGTTGTAGGTGAGCGGCAGGCCCTTCAGCACGGTCAGCAGGGACATGAGGTTGCCGATCAGGCGGCCGGACTTGCCGCGGGCCAGCTCAGCCACGTCGGGGTTCTTCTTCTGCGGCATGATCGAGGAGCCGGTGGAGTAGGCGTCGTCCATCTCGATCCAGCGGAACTCCTGCGAGGCCCACAGGACGATCTCCTCGCCCAGCCGCGACAGGTGCATGCCGATCATGGCCGCGTCGAAGAGGAACTCGGCGGCGAAGTCGCGCTCGGCGACGGCGTCCATCGAGTTGGGCGCGGCGGAGGAGAACCCCAGCTCGTCGGCGACCGCCTCGGGGTCGAGCGGCAGCGAGGAGCCGGCCAGGGCTCCGGCGCCGAGCGGGGAGACGGCGGCGCGCTTGTCCCAGTCGGTGATGCGGTCGATGTCGCGGGCGAAGGCGTGCACGTGGGCGAGCAGCTGGTGGCCGAAGGAGACCGGCTGGGCGTGCTGCAGGTGCGTCATGCCCGGGGCGGCGGTCTCGGCGTGCTGCTCGGCCTGCGCCATGAGCGCCGTCTCCAGCTCGACCAGCCTGAAGACGATCGTGCGGGCGTGGTCGCGCAGGTAGAGCCGCAGGTCGGTGGCGATCTGGTCGTTGCGCGAGCGTCCGGCGCGCAGCTTGCCGCCGAGGGCGCCGAGCCGTTCCAGGAGGCCGCGCTCCAGGGCCGTGTGCACGTCCTCGTCGGCGACGGTCGGCCGGAACTCGCCCGACTTGCAGGCGCGCTCCAGGTCGTCGATCGCGCCGATCATGCGCTCGAGCTCGTCCTTCGTGAGCAGCCCCGCCTTGTGCAGGACCCGCGCGTGCGCCCTGGACGCGGCCAGGTCGTACGGCACGAGCCGCCAGTCGAAGTGCACGCTCACCGACAGCCGGGTCAGCGCGTCGGCCGGACCACCTTCGAAGCGTCCGCCCCACAGCCTCATCGGCTTACCATCACTCACCGTCAGCTCCTCAATCTCCACAGCGAAGTCCTCCGCGACCATAGTGCACCTCAGGCCCGCTTCGCGTCCCGGGCGGCCGCGATCTTCGCGGGCAGCGAGAACAGCTGGACGAACCCCTTGGCCAGGGACTGGTCGAAGGTGTCGCCGGTGTCGTAGGTGGCCAGCGAGAAGTCGTACAGCGACTCCTCGGAACGCCGGCCGGTGACCGTGGCCTTGCCGGCGTGCAGCGTCATCCGGATGTCGCCGGAGACGTACTTCTGGGCGTCGTCGATGAGCGACTCCAGGGCGTCCTTGAGCGGCGAGAACCACAGGCCGTCGTAGACGAGTTCGCTCCAGCGCTGGTCCACGCCCCGCTTGAAGCGCGCCAGGTCCCGCTCGACGGTGACGTTCTCCAGCTCCATGTGCGCGGCGATGAGCGCGAGGGCGCCGGGCGCCTCGTAGACCTCGCGCGACTTGATGCCGACGAGCCGGTCCTCGACCATGTCGATGCGGCCCACGCCCTGCGCGCCGGCGCGGGCGTTCATCTCCGCGACGATCTGGTACGGCGTCAGCGCCCGCCCGTCGAGCTTGACCGGCACGCCCGCCTCGAACGTGATGACGACCTCGTCGGCCGCGCGCGGCTGGGCCGGGTCGGCGGTGTAGGCGTAGACGTCCTCGGTGGGGCCGTTCCAGATGTCCTCCAGGAAGCCGGTCTCGACGGCGCGGCCCCACAGGTTCTGGTCGATGGAGAACGGGTTCTTCTTGCTGGTCTCGATCGGCAGGTTCTTCGACTCGGCGTACTCGATGGCCTTGTCGCGGGTCCAGGCGAAGTCGCGGGCGGGCGCGACGACGCGCAGGTCCGGGGCGAGGGCGGCGAGGCCGGCTTCGAAGCGGACCTGGTCGTTGCCCTTGCCGGTGCAGCCGTGGGAGACGATCGTGCCGTTGTAGCGCTGGGCGGCGCTCACCAGGTGCTTGACGATGAGCGGGCGCGAGAGCGCGGAGACCAGCGGGTAGCGGTCCATGTAGAGCGCGTTGGCGCGCAGCGCGGGCAGGCAGAAGTCGGCGGCGAACTCCTCCTTGGCGTCGACCACGACGGACTCGGCCGCGCCGCAGTCGATGGCCCGCTTCTGGATGACGTCCATGTCCTCGCCGCCCTGGCCGAGGTCGACCGCGACGGCGATCACCTCGGCGTTCATCTTCTCGGCGAGGTACGGGATGGCGACGGAGGTGTCGAGGCCGCCGGAATAGGCGAGAACTACTCTCTCGGTCATGGTGTTTTCTCCGATTCGGTGACTGATGGTGGCGCGAAGAGCCCGCGGTCAAGCGGGCTAGCTTCGTCGGTCGGCCACCTTCAGCAGCGACTGCGCGACCCCGCTGCCGCCCTGCGGGTCGCGGGCGATGACGAGGACGGTGTCGTCCCCGGCCACGCAGCCGAGGATCGACTCCCAGTCGGCGTGGTCGATGGCCGAGGCGAGGAACTGGGCAGCGCCGGGCGGCGTCTTCACGATGACCAGGTTGGCGCTGGCCTCGGCGGAGACCAGGAGCTCCTCGGCGATGCGGTGGAGCCTGGCGGCCGGGGTCTCGCCGGTGCCGAGCCTGGCCAGCGGGATGCGGCCGCCGCCCTCGCCGGGCAGCGCGTAGACCAGCGAGCCGTCCTCGGCACGCAACTTGAGCGCTCCTAGTTCGTCGAGGTCGCGTGAGAGCGTCGCCTGGGTGACCTCGACGCCGCTCTCGGCCAGCAGCTTGGCCAGCTCGGGCTGCGAGCGGACCGCCTGCCGCTGGAGCAGCTCGGTGATCTTCGCCTGGCGGGCGACCTTGGTCATCGGGATGGTCATGTCAGTTGTTCACCAGCCAGTGCAGCAGCGCCTTCTGGGCGTGCAGCCGGTTTTCGGCCTGGTCCCAGACGGCGCTCTTCGGACCGTCCAGGACGTCGGCGGTGATCTCGTAGCCCCGGTAGGCGGGCAGGCAGTGCAGCACGATCGCGTCGCCGGCGGCGTGGGCCAGCAGTTCGGCGTTGACCTGGTAGGGCATGAGCGCGGCGACGCGCTCGTCCTTGCCGTCCTGGCCCATGGAGACCCAGGTGTCGGTGGCGATCACGTGCGCGCCCTGGACGGCGGCGGCCGGGTCGCTCAGCGCGATCACCGAGCCGCCGGTCCTGGCGGCGATGGCGGCGGCCCGGTCGAGGATGACGGCGTCCGGCTGGTAGCCGTTCGGGGCGCCGATCCGCACGTGCATGCCGGCGGTGGCGCCGCCCAGCAGATAGGAGTGGGCCATGTTGTTGGCGCCGTCGCCGACGTAGGTGAGAATCAGGCCCTTCGTGGTGCCGAAGCGCTCGCGGACGGTCTGCAGGTCGGCGAGGATCTGGCAGGGGTGATACTCGTCGGTCAGCGCGTTGACGACCGGGACCGTGGTGCCTGCGGCCATCGCCTCGATGCGCTCCTGGCCCGCGGTGCGCCAGACGATGGCGGCGCACTGGCGCTCCAGGACGCGGGCGCTGTCCTCGATGGGCTCGCCGCGGCCCATCTGGGAGGCGCCGCCGTCGATGATCAGGGGCAGGCCGCCCAGCTCGCCGACGCCGACGGCGAAGGAGACGCGGGTCCTGGTGGAGGGCTTGTCGAACAGGACGGCGACGGTCTTCGGCCCCTCGAAGGGGCGGTAGCCGTAGCGGTCCTTCTTCATCGCGGCGGCCAGTTCCAGCACCTCGGCCTGCTCGGCCGGGCTCAGGTCGTCGTCCTTGAGGAAGTGTCGCGTGGTCACGGCGTCGCCTCGGTGAGGATCTTGGGGAAGGCGTCCACGAAGGACTGCACCTCGGAGTCGGTGACCACCAGCGGGGGCGCGAGCCGTACCGCGTCGGGCTGCAGGGCGTTGAGCAGGAATCCCGCGTCGGCGGCCGCCTTCTGCACGGCGGCCGAGACGTCGGAGGTGAGGACGGCGGCCAGCCACAGGCCGCGGCCGCGCACGCCCTTCAGCAGCGGGTGCTCGATCGCCTCCAGGCCGGTGCGCAGTTGCGCGGCGACCTTCTGCACGTGTTCGAGATCCACGTTGTCCAGTACGGCCAGCGCCGCCGCGCACGAGACCGGGTTGCCGCCGAACGTCGAGCCGTGGTCGCCCTTGGCGAACAGCGTGCCGGCCTCGCCGAAGCCGACGCAGGCGCCGATCGGCAGCCCGCCGCCCAGGCCCTTGGCCAGCGTGAGGATGTCGGGGACGACGCCGTCGGCCTGGTGGGCGAACCAGTGGCCGGTGCGTCCGATGGCCGACTGGATCTCGTCGGCGACCATGAGCGCGCCGGTGGAGTCGCAGATCTCCCTGACGGCCTGGAAGTAGCCGTCGGGCGGGGGGACGACGCCGGCCTCGCCCTGGGTGGGCTCCAGGAAGACCGCGACGCACTCGCCGGTGACCTCCTCGCGCAGGGCCTCGGCGTCGCCGTAAGGGACGAACCTGACCTCGACCGGGAACGGGCCGAACTGGTCGCGGATGGCCTTCTTGCCGGTCAGCGACAGGGCGCCGATGGTACGGCCGTGGAAGCCGTTCTCGGCGGCGACGAAGTAGCGGCGGCCTTCGCGCCGGCCGTACTTGAGGGCGAGCTTGTACGCGGCCTCGTTGGCCTCGGTGCCGGAGTTGGCCAGGAAGATCTTGGCCGGGTCCTTGAGCAGCCCGAGCAGTTTCTCCGCGAGCAGGATCTCGGGCTCGTGCACGAACAGGTTGGAGGTGTGGGCCAGGGTGGCGACCTGCCGGGAGACCGCCTCGACCAGCGCCGGGTGGGCGTGGCCGAGCGAGCTGACCGCGATGCCGCCGATGAAGTCGAGGTAGCGCTTGCCGTCGACGTCCCACACCGCGCTGCCCTCGCCGCGGGCCAGGGCGACGGGCGGGGTGCCGTAGTTCGGCATGAACGACTTCTCGAACCTCTCGAACAGGCTCATCAGGGCATCACCATGGTTCCGATTCCTTCGTCGGTGAAGATCTCTAGCAGCAGGGAGTGCGGGACGCGGCCGTCGAGGACGTGGGCGTGGTGGACGCCGCCCTGGACGGCGGTCAGGCAGGCGCCCATCTTGGGCACCATGCCGCTGGACAGGGTGGGCATCAGCTCTTCGAGCTCGGCGGCCTTCAGCTTGCCGATGACGTCGCTGTCGTCGGGCCAGTTGGCGTACAGGCCTTCGACGTCGGTCAGGACGATGAGCTTCTCGGCCTTCAGCGCCACGGCCAGCGCGGCGGCGGCGGTGTCGGCGTTGACGTTGTAGATCTGCCCGTCCTCGCCGCGGGCGACGCTGGAGACGACCGGGATGCGGCCGTCGTCCATGAGCGCCAGCAGGGCGCCGGGGTCGACGTGGACGATCTCGCCGACCTGGCCGATGTCGACCTTCTCGCCGTCGACGACGGCGTGCTTGCGCTCGGCGGTGAACAGGTTGGCGTCCTCGCCGGACAGCCCGACCGCGAACGGGCCGTGCCGGTTGACCAGGCCGACCACCTCGCGGTTGACCTGGCCGACCAGGACCATCCTGACGACCTCCATGGCCTCGGGCGAGGTCACGCGCAGCCCGGCGGTGAAGGTCGACTCGATCCCGTGCAGGTCGAGCGCCTTGCTGATCTGCGGGCCGCCGCCGTGGACGACGACGGGCTTGAGACCGGCGTAGCGCAGGAAGACGATGTCCTCCGCGAATCCCGCTTTGAGCGACTCCTCGGTCATGGCGTTGCCACCGTACTTGATGACGACGGTGGCGCCCTGGAAGCGGGCCAGCCAGGGCAGCGCCTCGATCAGCGTGGCCGCTTTCGTGAGCGCCGAGGCCGACCTCATGAGGAGTAGGCCGAGTTCTCGTGGACGTAGTCCGCGGTCAGGTCGGTGGTGTGGATGGTGGCCGAGTTGGTGCCCGCCGACAGGTCGATGGTGATGGTGACGTCGCGGGGGCGCATGTCGACCTTGTCGCGGTCGTCGCCGACGGCGCCGCCCCGGCAGATCCACACGCCGTTGATGGCGACGTTGAGGCGCTCGGGCTCGAAGACGGCGTCGGTGGTGCCGACGGCGGCCAGGACGCGGCCCCAGTTGGGGTCCTCGCCGTGGATGGCGCACTTGAGGAGGTTCGAGCGGGCGACGGTCCGGCCGACCTTGACCGCGTCGTCCTCGGAGGCGGCGCCGACCACCTCGATGGCGATCGCCTTGGAGGCGCCCTCGGCGTCCACGAGCAGCTGCCTGGCCAGGTCGGCGCAGACCTCGGTGACCTTCTCCTCGAACTCCTTCAGCGGCGGCTTGACCTCGGCGGCGCCGGAGGCGAGCAGCAGCACGGTGTCGTTGGTCGACATGCAGCCGTCGGCGTCGAGCCGGTCGAAGGTCTTCGCGGTGGCCTTGCGCAGGACCGCGTCGAGCTCCTCGCTGGTCAGGTCGGCGTCGGTGGTCAGCACGACGAGCATGGTGGCCAGGGCGGGGGCGAGCATCCCGGCGCCCTTGGCCATGCCGCCGACCATGTAGCCGTCGCCGCGCTTGAAGGAGATCTTCGAGACGGTGTCGGTCGTCCTGATCGCGTCGGCGGCGGCCAGGCCGCCGTCGCGGGAGAGCTGCTCGGCGGCCGTCTCGACGCCGCCGAGCAGCGCGTCCATGGGCAGTCGCTCGCCGATCAGGCCGGTCGAGCAGACCGCGATCTCGCCCGCGGATTCCTGGAGCGAGGCGGCCACCTTCTCCGCGGTGGCGTGGGTGTCCTGGAAGCCCTCCGGCCCGGTGCAGGCGTTGGCGCCGCCGGAGTTGAGCACGACCGCTCGGACCCGGCCGCCGCTCAGGACCTGCTGCGACCAGAGCACGGGGGCGGCCTTCACGCGGTTGGCGGTGAAGACGCCCGCGGCGGCGCGCGAGGGTCCTTCGTTGATGACGAGGGCCAGGTCGCGGTTGCCGCCGGCTTTGATGCCCGCGGCGATCCCTGCGGCCTTGAAGCCAAGCGGGGCGGTCACACTCATGGAGCAACTCCTGTCAGGGGGAGGCCGAGCTCTTCCGGCAGGCCGAGGGCGAGGTTGACGCTCTGGATCGCGCCCCCGGCGGTGCCCTTGGTGAGGTTGTCGATGGCGATGACGGCGATCACGCGCCCGGCGCGCTCGTCGAGCGTCACCTGCAGGGCGGCGGTGTTGGCGCCGTAGGTCATCGCGGTGGCGGGCCAGGCGCCCTCCGGGAGCAGGCTCACGAACGGCTCGGTGGCGTAGGCCTCGTGGTAGGCGGCGCGCAGCGCCTGCCTGGTCAGTCCGGGTACGGCGGGAGCCGTACAGGTGGCCAGGATGCCGCGGCTCATCGGGGCCAGCGTCGGGGTGAAGGAGACCCGGACGTCGGTTCCGGCGACGGCGCCGAGGGTCTGCTCCATCTCGGGGGTGTGCCGGTGGCCGCCGCCGACGCCGTACGCGCTGACCGAGCCCATGACCTCGCTGCCGAGCAGGTTCGGCTTGAGCGACTTGCCGGCGCCGCTGGTGCCGGAGGCGGCGACCACGACGACGTCGGGTGCGGCGAGGCCCGCGGCGAAGGCGGGGAACAGGGCGAGGGTCACGGCGGTCGGGTAGCAGCCGGGCACCGCGATGCGCCGGGCGCCCTTGAGCGCCTCGCGCTGGCCGGGCAGCTCGGGCAGCCCGTACGGCCAGCTGCCCGCGTGGGCGCCGCCGTAGAACTCGCGCCACGCGGCGGGGTCGGTGAGCCGGTGGTCGGCGCCGCAGTCGACGACAATGGTGTCGGTCCCGAGTTCGGCGGCGACGGCGGCGGAATGGCCATGCGGCAGGGCCAGGAAGACGACGTCGTGGCCGGCGAGGGTCTGGGGGCTGGTTTCCTCGATGACCCGGTCGGCGAGCTGGGGCAGGTGCGGCTGGTGGGCGCCGAGCGTGGTGCCCGCGCTGGCGGCCGCGGTGAGCGCGCCGATCCGCAGCTTGGGGTGGCCGAGCAGCAGGCGGAGCAGCTCTCCGCCGGCATAGCCGCTGGCACCGGCGATCGCCGCCCTCATCGAACCTCCTGCATGTTCATGCACTGTAACTCATGTTCTTGCTTAGAAAGATGATGCACAACAGAGGATGAACATGCAAGTGAGACCGCCCCTCCGGTCCGCATGGTGAGATCGGACAAATCACCCATTTGATGCATAACCACTCACAGAACAAGGCTCTAGCGTCACGTACCTACTGGTCGGTACTGTGATTTATCCGGATCGCCGAGCCACGCGGGAGTTCTGCGCATGACCATCAGCCACGCCCAGGTCCAGGCCCAGCTCACCGGCCCCGGCCAGCTCTTCGAGACCGAGGAGATCGGCGACACGGGCGTCCGTACGTGGAAGCACGCGCCCGGCCAATTCAGGGCGCTGCTGGAGATGAGCCGCTTCCACGGGGAGAAGGTGTTCCTCGTCTACGAGGACGAGCACATCACCTTCGAGGAGCACTTCCGCCGCGCGGCCACGCTCGCCAACCGGCTCGTCACGGACTACGGCGTGGCCAAGGGCGACCGGGTGGCCATCGCCATGCGCAACTACCCGGAATGGGTGGTCTCCTTCTCCGCGGCGCTGGCCGCCGGGGCGATAGCCGTACCGCTGAACGCGTGGTGGACCGAGCAGGAGCTCGCCTACGGCGTGCAGGACTCCGGCGCGAAGGTGCTCATCGCCGACGGCGAGCGCGCGGCGCGGCTGGCGGGCACCGGCGTCCCGCTGATCGTCACCCGCGGCCAGGCTCCCGCGGGCGCGCGCTCCTTCGAGGAGGTCATGGGCGAGGTCGCCGCCGACGTCACGCTGCCCGCCGTCGAGCTGGCCCCCGAGGACCCGGCCACGATCTTCTACACCTCCGGCACGACCGGCAAGCCCAAGGGCGCGCTCGGCAGCCACCGCAACCTCGGCCAGTCCCCGATGACCGTCGCCTACGGGCTGCTGCGCGCGGTCGCGCTGGCCGGGAAGGACATCGGCGCCGCGGCGGGCGTGCGCAGGGTGACGCTGCTGACGGTGCCGCTGTTCCACGTGACGGGGTGCTTCTCCGCGCTGACCACGACCATGTTCACCGGCGGCGGCCTGGTGCTCATGTACAAGTGGGACGCCGGGCAGGCCCTGGAGCTCATCGAGCGCGAGAAGGTCACCGCGATGATCGGCGTGCCGACCAACGCTTGGCAGCTCATGTCCCATGCCGACTTCGGCAAGCGCGACCTGTCCTCGCTGACCACGCTCGGCTACGGCGGCGCCCCCGCCCCGCCCAAGCTGCTGGAGCGCATCAACGAGAACATGCCCGAGCGCTCGGCCTCCAACGGCTACGGCATGACCGAGACCACCGCGCTGGCCGTCGGCAACGGCGGCCCCGACTACCAGGCCAAGCCCGACAGCATCGGCCTGCCCTCCGCGGTCGTGGACGTCAGGGTCGTCGACCCGATGGGCGAGGTGCTGGCCGCCGGCGAGGTCGGCGAGCTGTGCGTACGCGGCCCCAACGTCATCATGGGCTACTGGAACAAGCCGCAGGCCACCGCCGAGACCTTCGTCGGCGGCTGGCTCCACACCGGCGACCTGGCCAGGATCGACGAGGAGGGTTTCGTCTACATCGTCGACCGGGCCAAGGACATGGTCATCAGGGGCGGGGAGAACGTCTACTGCGCCGAGGTCGAGGCCGCATTGTTCGAGCACCCGGCGGTGGACGACGCGGCGGTCATCGGCGTGCCCCACGACGAGCTGGGCGAGGAGGTCGGCGCCGTGCTGCGGCTCAAGCCGGGCACCGCTACTACCGCCGAGGAGGTCCGCTCGTTCCTGGCCGAGCGCATCGCCAAGTTCAAGATCCCGGCCCACTTCTGGTTCCGCGACGACGAGCTGCCCCGCAACCCCGGCGGCAAGATCCTCAAGACCCACCTGCGGCGTGAGGTCCTAGGCGGGTAGCAGGCGGACCTCCGCCTGCGGGAGCTTGGCCCACCAGTGGGTGTAGCGGCGGTAGACGGCGGGGTCGCGGGCGGCCAGGAACTTCACCAGGGCCCGGGCCTCGGCCGCCAGCCCCGCCCAGTCCCGGTCGGACAGCGGCCGGAAGGCGCTCGCCTCGATGCCGCCGTCGGCCGGCCGCCAGACTCCGGCGACCTGCCCGTCGACCAGCAGGCTGGGCAGGACGTCGCCGTTCTGGCGGGTGACCAGGCGGCGGAAGTCCGGCGGGATCACCCGGCTGCGGTCGGAGTAGGCCAGCAGGACGCTGTCCCACATGGGCAGCAGCCTCGGCGGCGCCGGGGTGTCCTCCTCGGGGATCTGCCCGCCCGGCACGTCGTAGAGCACGGTGCCGTCGGGTCCTTCGAGCTGGTCGAAGCCGGTCACCGCCTGGCGCAGCACCGGCCTGGTCAGCAGGCTGAACTGGGCGATGTCGGCCACCGACGCCGGTCCGAAGGCCTCCAGGTAGCGGTGGACGAGGTGGTGTACCGACTCCTGCCGCTCGTCCGGGCCCATCCTCGGCAGGCGGGTCACGGTGAAGGCGCCCCGCGCGCCGAACGACCACGGGCCGCCGGTCGGGACGTGGTGCAGCGGCGCGAACGTGCGCAGCGCCCACCACATGCGCGGCTGATGCGCGCCCAGCCGCTCGCGGATCAGCTCCTCGATCTCCGCCTTGGTCCGCGGCCCGGCCGCGAACTCCAGCAGGTGGGGCAGCAGCGCGTCGGCGTCGGCGACGCTCAGCCCGGCCCCGGTGAAGCGCCGGTCACCCAGGCGCGCCCCGCGCAGGCTCGGCACCATCGCGTTGTGGAAGGCCGGGTAGTCGCCGGCGTGGACGGCGTGCAGGGTGATGCGCATCAGCGTGGACTTGACCACCTCGTGGGCGGCGAAGGCGGCGTCGAGGTCGGCCGGGTCGAACCCGTCCAGCCTGTTCCACAGGGCCAGGTACGGCGAGGCCGCCTCCTGGGCCTGCAACGCGGCGATCCGGCGCACGCCCTCGGCCACGGGCAGGCGTTCGCGCCGCAGGAGCAGTTGCCGGGCCAGCGTCGCCCGGTTCAGCCGTCTCATCGTCAGCCGCACGCCCCGCAGCCTACGACGCTCAGCCGCCGGCGTGCTCGGCGACCGCGCGGGTGGGCGGCACGACCGTGGGCAGGCGCGGCCCGTCGAAGTATCCGGGTTTGTGGGTACGCAGCAGCGCCTGCCCGCTGCGCTCCCACAGGAAGCCGGGTCGTCCCAGCAGCCCGGCGAACAGCTCTCCGGCCTTGGCATGGTCGCGCTCGGCCAGGCGGACGATCGGCACCGGTGAGACCGCGTCGCCCTTGAGATAGGAGGTCACCAGGTCGCGGCCCTCACGCCGGACGACCAGTCCGGGCCGGTCGAAGATCTCGGCCAGCCGGGCGAACTCCGCGTAGTAGCTCAGCCCGTCGGTCTCGTCGAAGATCAGGGCGACGCTCCCGGCCCGCGCGACGTGCTCGGGGATCTCGGCCTCCACCTGCCCGCCGAGGCGTTCGGCCTGGTAGCCGAGATAGCCCCGGATCTTCTCCGCCACCTCCGCCCCCGCCACCACGACCTGGTCGGAGCCGAAGTAGGAGATGAAGCAGCGCCGCTGCTCGGCCTGGGTGCGCCGGGCCGCGGCCAGGAGCTCCGGATTGCGGTAGGCGGCGGCCGGATTCTCCAGCGTCACGTGCGCGGCCGCCACGATCAGCCTCTCGCGCGCCTGCGCGGTGTGGACCGACGGGGTGGCGCTGATCAGCCAGTCGCGGCCGAGCGGGATGAGCCTGCCGACCACGAACATGCCCTCGGCCAGCGGCGCGAACGCCTCCTCACCCAGGTTGGACAGCGTCCGGTAGGTCAGCTCGTCCACATGGTTGAACAGGACGAGCGCCGGGCCGTCGAACCCGGTCACCTCGAAGACGCCCTCGACCACGTCCTTCCAGCTGAGCAGCAGCTCCCGGTCGGCCGGGTCGAGGTCGGGGTGCTCGTCCACGAACCGGTCCACGACCGTGCCACCGCCACCGAGCCGGTGCTGGTGCACGAAGTAGTCGACCGGCAGGAAGGCGTTGGCCTCGTCCTGCGGCTGCCCGCCGGCGTAGAAGCGGTCGAGCACGGCGGTCAGCTCGCGCTGGAACCTGCCGGACGTCGCGTAGTGCACCAGCTCGGGCTTGAGCTCCCGCGCGCGGGCCAGCAGATCCATCGACTCACTCCTCGTGTTCGCGTGATTGCAAAGAGACAGTAACGAGGAGTACGGCGCCGCGGGCCGCTTTCCCGATTTCTCCAGAGAAGTCTCCGCAGCTCAAGGGGTGCATAGCCACGTCCATTACCTGGCGCGTAATCGCACCGGCTATGCCCTCGATGACACGGTTCCTGTGTCGGAAACAACCGCTAGGAGAGCCGAGATGACCGCCGTACCCGTCACCGCCGACCGGACCAAGTTCCTGCGCACCGTGCTCCTCGCCGACGCCGTCGTCACCGGCGCCAACGGCCTGGCCTACCTGGTCGCCGCGCCGCTGCTGAGCGATTTCCTGGGGCCCGGCTCGGGGCTGCTGCGGGCCCTCGGCGTCTTCCTGCTCGCGTACGGCGCGGCCGTGGCCGTACTGGGCACCCGGCGCGAGATCAGCCTGGCCGGCACCAAGGCCGTCGTCGCCGTCAACATCATCTGGACGCTGGTCAGCGTGGCCGCCGTGGCGTTCGGGCCGCTGGAGTTCACCACGATCGGCGCCGTGTGGGCCATCGCCCAGGCGCTGGTGGTCGGCCTGCTGGCCGAGCTGCAGATCATGGGCCTGCGCAAGGCCCGCCGCTAACCCTGGAGAGGACGAAACATCATGGAAAACCTGGTTGAGCGCTATCTGGCCGCCTGGAACGAGACCGACGCCGACGCCCGCGCCAAGGCCGTCGCCGAGCTGTGGTCCGAGGACGGCGTCTACACCGACCCGCTGGCCGCCGTCACCGGCCACGAGGCGATCGCCGCGGTGATCGCCGGGGCGCAGGGCATGTTCCCCGGCATGGTCTTCACGCCGGGCGAGGTGTTCGAGACCCACCACAACGTGGCCCGCTTCACCTGGCACCTCGGCGCGCCCGGGGCCGAGCCGATCGTGGTCGGGTTCGACGTGGCGGAGCTGGCCGGGGACGGCAGGATCCGGCGCGTCCTGGGCTTCCTCGACAAGGTCCCCGCCTGAGCCCCGCGGGGAAGGGTCCTCCCGGCCGCCGGGAGGGCCCTTCTCCGCGTCCGGGACAAAAACCGTTTGAGCTCGCGCGCGGGCAGGACGGACAATGTCACCTCGTGTTCTCCCTCATCAAACGCATCGCCCCCGACCTGGGCCCGTTGCGCGACTCGCGTGACTACCGGCTGCTGATGGTCTCCGGGGTGATCACGATGTTCGGCACGTTCGTCACCATGGTGGCGCTGCCGTTCCAGATGATGGAGCTGACCGGCGACTACGTCGCCGTGGGACTGATGAGCCTGGCCGAGTTCGTGCCGATGGTGGTGTGCGGGCTGTGGGGCGGGGCCATCGCCGACGCGCTCGACCGGCGCAAGATCGTGCTGTTCAGCGAGGTGGGCCTGCTGGTCACCTCGGGCCTGCTGACCGTCAACGCGCTGCTGCCGCGCCCGCAAGTATGGGTGCTTTACGTGGTCGGCGCGATCGCGATGGGGCTGACCTGCCTGCAGCGGCCCAGCCTTGAGGCGCTCATCCCGCAGGTCGTCCGGCACGACCAGCTGCCGGCGGCGGCGGTGCTGGCCAGCCTGCGCTGGAACATCGGCGCCATCGCCGCGCCCGCCCTGGGCGGCCTGCTCGTGGCCACCTACGGCAGCGCCATCGCCTACGGGCTGGACACGGCCTCGTTCGCGCTGTCGCTGGTGCTGCTGTGGCGGATCCGCGCGGTGCCGCCGCACGAGGAGGCACAACCCGCGTCACTGAAAACGCTCGCCGAGGGCGTCCGCTACGCCTGGCGCCGCAGCGACCTCATGGGCACCTACCTGGTCGACATCGCGGCGATGGTCTTCGCCATGTCGACGGCGCTGTTCCCGTTCCTGGCCAAGCAGCTCGGCGCGCCCCAGGCGGTCGGGTTGCTCTACTCGGCCAGCGCCGTGGGCGCCCTGATCGCCTCACTCACCGGCGGCTGGACGGCCCGCGTGCACCGGCACGGCCTGGGCGTGATCGTGGCCGCCGCGCTGTGGGGCGTGGCCGTGGCGCTGGCCGCGGTGGTGCCGAACCTGTTCGCGGTCTTCTTCTGCCTCGCGCTGGCAGGCGCCGCCGACATGATCAGCGGCATCTTCCGCTCGACCATGTGGAACCAGACCATCCCGAACGAGCTGCGCGGCCGCCTGGCCGGCATAGAGCTGCTGTCGTACGCCAGCGGCCCCATGCTGGGCAACGCCCGCGCCGGGGCGATGGCCGCCTTGGGCGGTGCCCGCTTCGCGCTGGGCGTGGGCGGCCTGCTGTGCGTGGGCGCGGTGGTGGCGCTGGCCGGGGCGTTGCCGAAGTTCCGCCGCTACGACGCGCGCACCGACGAACACGCCGTAGCCGAGAAGGCCCGCCGCGAACTGGCCGCGTCCCAGCCCGGTTAGAGGCTCTCCCGCCACCCGTCGTATTCCTCGGCCAGCGCCTCGACCTGGCCGGCCAGCTCCGCGGGCAGGTCCTCGACGACCACGACCCACTGGGCGTCCTCGGCGTCGTCCTCCCCCGCCAGGGTCTCCCGCACCACCCGCGGCACCTCGCCCAGCCACTCCCCCAGCGCCTCGGCCACCGCCTCGGCGTCATCCCGCTCACCGAACACCAGCAGGTTTCGCACAGCCCCGTCCTTCATAGATTGCTACCGTAGAACCATGACGGCCGAAGCGGTGAGCATAGATATGCCTGAAAAGCCACCATCGCTTCCCGACTGGGTCTTCCCGCCCCCGGAAGGCTTCGTCGCGGAGGACCTCGATCACATTCCGGATTTGCCTGCGCACACAGAGTTGCTTGACGGAAGCTTGGTCTTCGTGAGTCCACAGGCTTCCTTCCACATGCGAGCGGTCTCCCTGGTCGAGATGAATCTCCGCCGGCTGGCGCCGAAGCACCTGCGCGTGCGTCGTGAGATGAATGTCATCCTGGGCCCCACCCAGCGCCCCGAGCCTGACGTCAGCGTGATCCGTGCGGAGGCGGAGCAAGATCCCAATCAGACCTTCTACAAGGCAGGAGACGTCCTCCTCGTCGTCGAGGTCGTCTCGCCGGAGTCCAAGGACCGTGATCGGGACCGCAAACCCACCCTCTACGCGCGGGCGGGCATCCCCTACTTCTGGCGCGTCGAGAACGCAGAGGGCCAGATGATGGTCCACGTCTACGCACTGGATCAGTCAACCAGGAGCTACACCCTCGCCGGAATCTTCCACGAGCGGCTCAAGGTGCCCGTGCCGTTCGACATCGACATCGACCTCACCGAGATCGACCAGCTCTGAGAAGGGCGGGCACGGCCGAGGCCATGCCCGCCCCCAAAGATCCCGTCAGGCTCCGCGTAGTGAAGCGCCCACGCGGTCGGCGGCCAGCGCGACCGCCGCGTCACGGGCCGCCGTCGTCTCCTCCACCGTCAGCGTCCGATCCGGTGCGCGGAAGCGCAGCGTGTAGGCCAGCGACTTGTTGCCCTCGCCCACCTGCGCCCCGGTGTAGACGTCGAACAAGCGGATCGACTCCAGCAGTTCGCCCGCCCCCTCGCGCAGCGCGGCGGCCACCTCGGCTTCCGGGGTGTCGGCGGCGACGATCAGGGCGACGTCCTGGGTGGCCACCGGGTAGGAGGACACGGCGGGCGCGTCGACCGGGCCCCGCAAGGTCAGGCGGCTCAGCTCCAGCTCCATCGCGCAGGTGCGCGGCGGCAGGCCGTAGGCCTCGATGACGCGCGGGTGCAGCTCGCCCGCGTGGCCCACCAGCGTGTCGCCGGAGTAGAGGGCGGCGCAGCGGCCCGGGTGCCACGGCTCGTGCTGGTCGGCGGCGATCCGCAGCTCCACCCCTGCCTGCGCGGCCGCCAGCCTGGCCGCCTCGACGGCGTCGGCCCAGGTGGCCTGACGGCCCTTGCCCCACCAGCCGGAGCGGTCGAACTCACCGGCCAGCACGACGGCCAGCCGTTCCGGCTGGGCGGGCAGCGCGGCCTCCAGCGCGGCGAGCTCCTCCTCGGTGGGGGCGCGCTCCACGCCGAAGACCGGCGCGGCCGAGGGGGCGTCCGGCTTGGCGCGGTAGACCAGGCCGGACTCGAACAGCGCCACGTCGGGGAAGCCCCGGCCCACGTTGCGCACCAGCGTCTTGAGCAGGCCGGGCAGCAGCGTGGTGCGCATGTACGGCTCGTCGTCGGAGATCGGGTTCGTCAGCCGGGTGGCCCGCCTGCGGTCGTCGTCGGCGGGCAACTGCAGGTTGTCGAGGTCGGCCTGCCCGATGAACGGGTAGGACAGCACCTCCACGTAACCGTGGGCGGCCAGCACCCGCCCGACCCGCCGGCGCAGCCGCTGCGTCTCGGTGAGTCCGGCGCCCGCGGGCGCCTTGGGCAGCACCGACGGCAGCCCCTCATACCCTTCGAGCCGGATGACCTCCTCGGCCAGATCGGCCGGGTCGGTCAGGTCGGTGCGCCACGACGGCGGCGTCACGGTGATCATGTCGGGGCCGGTGACGGCCAGCCTGGCCGCGATCTCGCCGCCGGTGACCACCGCTGTCGGCGCCACGCCGCCCCGGCGGATCGCCGGGTCGTCGCCGTCGGTGACCGTGCAGCCGACCTGCTCCAGCCGCCGCACCACGGTCTCCTTCGGGTACGGCACGCCGCCCACCTGACCCGGGTAGCCGGCCGGGATGGCGATGCGCGCCGGCTCGACCTCGACCTCGGCGTGGGTGAGCCCCGGCTGGATGGCGGCGCCGCCCAGCTCGGCCAGCATGGTGACCGCCCGCCAGGTGGCGACCAGCGGCAGCTCGCGGTCGACGCCGCGTTCGAAGCGCTTGGACGACTCCGAGACCAGGTTGTGGGCGCGCGACTCGCGCGAGATGCCGGGCGCGGAGAAGTGTGCTGCCTCGATGACCACGTCGGTGGTCGTCTCGGAGATCTCGGTGGCCAGGCCGCCCATGGTGCCGGCCATCGAGATCGGCCCGGACTGGTCGGTGATGAGGATGTCCTCGGGGTGGAGCTCGCGCACCACGTGGTCGAGGGTCTCCAGGCGCTCGCCGGGCTCGGCGCGGCGTACGACGATCTCGCCGGTGAGCTTGGCCCGGTCGAACGCGTGCAGCGGCTGGCCCAGCTCCAGCATCACGTAGTTGGTGATGTCGACGGCCAGCGAGACCGGCCGCATGCCGGCGCGCGTCAGCCGTACCCGCATCCAGAGGGGACTCTGCGCGTCCGGGTCGAAGCCGCGCACCTCGCGCAGCACGAACCGGTCGCAGGCGGTGGCGTCGGCGATCCACGCCGGCCACGCCTCCTCGGTGGCGGCGGGCGGCTGGAGGTCGGCGGGGTCGCGGAACGGGACGCCGAAGGCGATGGCCGCCTCGCGGGCCACGCCGCGCATCGACATCGCGTAGCTGATGTCGGGGGTGATCTCCATCTCGATGACGTCGTCGCGCAGGCCGAGCAGCTCGACCACGTCGGCGCCGATGGGCGTCTCGGACGGCAGCACCATGATGCCGTCGTGGCCCTCGCCGAGGCCGAGCTCACGCTCGGAGCAGATCATGCCCTCGGACAGCCTGCCGTAGGTCTTGCGCGAGCCGACCTCGAAACCGCCGGGCAGCACCCCGCCGGGCAGCACGACCGGGACGCGGTCGCCGGCCTCGAAGTTGACGGCGCCGCAGATGATCTCGCGCGGCGTGGCCTCGCCGACCTCGACCTTGCAGTGGCGGATCGGCTTCTTGAAGCCGGTGAGCTCCTCGAACTCGAGGACCTCACCGACGACGACGTTCTTGACGTCGTGGCCGTGGGAGATGATCCGCTCCAGCTTGAGCCCGGCGGCGGTCAGCCGCTCGGCGACCTCGTGGGCGGTGACCGGCGGCAGATCGACGTACTCCCGCAGCCAGGAAAGCGGGGCCTTCATCAGATCTCCATTCCGAACGGGAGCGAGAAGCGGACGTCACCCTCGACCATGTCGCGCATGTCCTCGGCGTTGTGGCGGAACATCAGCGTGCGCTCGATGCCCATGCCGAAGGCGAAACCGCTGTAGCGGGCCGGGTCGACGCCGCCCGCGACGAGCACCCGCGGGTTGACCATGCCGCAGCCGCCCCACTCGATCCAGCCCTCGCTCTTGCAGGTACGGCACGGCGGGTTGCCCGGCACGGCACTGGTGCCGCGGCAGACGAAGCACTTGAGGTCCATCTCGGCCGACGGCTCGGTGAAGGGGAAGTAGTGCGGCCGGAAGCGTGTGGTGATGCCCTCGCCGAACATGACCTCGGCGAAGCGGTCGAGCGTGCCCTTCAGGTGCGCCATCGTCAGGCCCTCGTCGACCGCCAGGCCCTCGACCTGGTGGAAGACCGGGGTGTGGGTGGCGTCGAGCTCGTCGGTGCGGAAGGTCTTGCCCGGCGAGACCACGTAACACGGCACGCCGCGCTGCAGCAGCGCGCGGATCTGCACCGGTGAGGTCTGCGTGCGCAGCACCATGCCCGAGTCGGCCGACTCCACGAAGAAGGTGTCGTGGTCGGAGCGGGCCGGGTGGTCCTTGGAGATGTTGAGCGCGTCGAAGTTGAACCACTCGCCTTCGAGCTCGGGGCCCTCGGCGACCTCGTAGCCCATGGCGACGAAGGTGTCGGCGATGCGCTCCTGCATCGTGGTCAGGGGGTGGCGGGCCCCCTGCGGCCGGCGGTCCCACGGGAGGGTGACGTCGACGGTCTCCTCGACGAGGACGCGGGCGTCGCGCTCGGCCTCCAGCTCGGCCTGGCGGGCGGCCAGCGCCTCGCCCACGGCCTTGCGGGCGGCGCCGATGCGCTTGCCCGCCTCGGCGCGGGCGGCCGGGGGCAGCGCGCCGATCTCGCGGTTGGCCAGCGCGATGGGCGAACGGTCGCCGGCGTGGGCGAGGCGTACCTGCTTGAGTGCGTCGAGGCTGTCGGCCGCCTTGATCGCCGCTACGGCGTCGGCCTCCATGCGCGACAGCTCGTCGGCATGCAGGGGCGTGACCTCGACAGGGTCGTAGTCAGACAAGAGAGAGCTCCGTATCCAGGGCTTGAGCGAGACTGAGTCTAGTGCTGGCCCACCGGAGCCGATGACCTACGCGAAGTCAGGCGTGCCGGTGGGCAACATAAATCGGAACTCGGCCCCGCCCTCGGGAGCACGCTGCACGGTGATCGTCCCGCCGTGCGCCTCGACCAGGCCCTTGACGATGAACAGGCCAAGACCGGTGCCGCCGCGCCGGCGGCTGTTGCCGCGCCAGAACTGCCGGAAGACGCGCGTGGCCAGCTCGGGGCGGATGCCCTCACCCTGGTCGCGCACAGACACGGCTACTCCATAGTCGACGGCTTGGACGTCAATGCTCACGGTTCCGCGTCCGTGCCGCAAAGCGTTTTCCACCAGGTTACCGAGAATCTGGTCGATCTTGTCCTGGTCGAGCCACGTCTCGGGCAGTTGGTCGCCGGCGGTGAGCCGGAAGCGGTCCTCGGGCTCGCCGGCGGCCACGCGCCCGGCGATGATCCGGCGCACCCGCGCGGGCACGTCGACGACCTGGCGGTGCACCTCCATGCGGCCCGACTCGATGCGCGAGACGTCGAGCAGCTCGGTGATCAGCCGGGTGACGCGGTCGGCGTCGGTGTTGATGGTGTCGAGCATGACGCGCTTCTGCTCGTCGGTGAACCGGCTCCACTTGGCCAGCAGCGTCGCGGTGAAGCCCTTGACGCTGGTCAGCGGCGAGCGCAGCTCGTGGGCGACGGTCGAGACCAGGTCGGCGCGGCTGCGTTCGAGCCGGGCGCGGGCGCCGCCGTGGCGCAGGACGATCGTGACCCGCTCGACGTCGCCGCGGCGCTCGGGCTCGCGCACCAGCCGGGCGGTCACGTGGAGCTCCTGGCCGCCGGGCAGGTGCAGGGGGCGTTCCGGGACGCGGGTGCGGGTGCGCAGCCCGCCCTCCGGGTCGAGCGCCTTCCACCATTCGCGGCCGTCGTGGTCGCGCAGCGGGAAGACGTCGTTCATGTGCCGGCCGACCGCCCGCTCCACGGGCACTCCCGTGAGCCTCGCGGCCGCCTTGTTGAGCGCCAGCACCCTGCCGAACCTGTCGGTCACGATGACCCCGTCAGGAAGGTCGTCGATGCCGATCGTGCACACGGAGGCCACCACCCGACCTTCGCTGTCTTCGCCGTGCACGACCCCGCCTCCTCGACTACATGGCCGACAATAGCGGGTTTCCGCGCCCCTAGGGCACCCGCTGAGCGCGTGCGGACGCGTAGAGACACACTGCTGCCGCGGTGGCCAGGTTGAGGCTCTCGGCCTGCCCGTAGATGGGCACCCGCACCACGTCGTCGGCCAGCGCGCGCACCTCTTCCGGCAGCCCCCACGCCTCGTTGCCGAAGATCCACGCCGTCGGCCCGGACAGATCCACGTCGTCGAGGGTGCGCTCGCCCGCGCCGTCCGCGGCCAGCACCCGCAGCCCCTTGTCCTTGATTGCCTGTACGGCTCCCGCCACCGGGCTGCCGATCACCACCGGCAGGTGGAACAGGCTGCCGGCGCTGGCGCGTACGCACTTGCCGTTGTAGGGGTCCACGGAAGCGTCGGTGAAAACCACGGAATCGGCCCCTGCCGCGTCGGCCGCCCGCATCACGGTGCCGGCGTTGCCCGGATCGCGCACGTGCGCGAGCACCGCCACCAGGCGGGGGTCGCCGCCGAGGGCCTCCTCCAGCGGGACGTGCACGAAGCGGCAGATGGCCAGCAGCCCCTGCGGGGTGACCGTCTGCGAGAGCTCGGCCATCACCTCGCCGCTGGCGCGGTGCACCGGCAGGTCGCGCGCGAGCGCCTCGTCGACCAGGTCGGGGTGGCGCTGCTCGGCCTCGGCGGTGGCGAACAGCTCCAGCGTCACGCCGTCGAGCTTGAGCGCCTCGCGCACTGCCTGCGGGCCCTCGGCCACGAACCTGCGGTCCTGGTCGCGGAAGGAGCGCTTGGCCAGGCGCCTGGCCGCCTTCACCCGCGGCGCCCTGATGTTGGTCAGCTCCACGTTGTCGTCCCCCAGTGCCATGCAAAAAGGGCCCACCGGAGGTGGGCCCCTTGACCGTAAAACCTCAGCTCGCGGCCGGCGCGTTCACGTTCGCCGGCAGCGCCTTCTTGGCGGCCTCGACGAGCGTGGCGAAGGTCTGGCTGTCGTTCACCGCGAGGTCGGCGAGGATCTTGCGGTCGACCTCGATGTGGGCCAGACGCAGTCCCTGGATCAGGCGGTTGTAAGTCATGCCGTTCTGACGGGCGGCGGCGTTGATCCGCTGGATCCACAGACGGCGGAACGCACCCTTACGGTCCTTGCGGTCCCGATAGGCGTACGTCATCGAGTGGAGCATCTGCTCCTTGGCCTTGCGGTAGAGCCGCGACCGCTGGCCGCGGTAGCCCGCCGCCCGCTCGAGGACGACCTTGCGCTTCTTCTTGGCGTTGAGCGCCCGCTTCACGCGTGCCATGTTGTATCTCCCCGGGGGTTCGCGCTACTTAGCGAGCAGCTTCTTGATCTTCTTGACGTCGTTGTCGGACACAACCACTTCGCCCTTGAGACGGCGCGTCAGCGTGGAGGACTTCCACTCGTTGTAGTGCGCGCGAGCGGCACGACGGCGCTTGACCTTGCCGGTGCCGGTAAGCCGGAACCGCTTCTTCGCACCGCTGTGCGTCTTCATCTTCGGCATCTCGCCGTCTCTCCCTCAATTCGTCCGTGCCGGTGGCCGGGTCGGTGCAGGGCCGACCCGGTCGCGGCGTCTTCGTTACGGCAGTGGCGTCGTTCGGGGGTTGCCGTGTAAGGCTAACCCGAACCGCGGGTCACGCTTCCTGTGCGGAAACTTCCTCACTCGGTGCGGAAGCTTCCTCGCCCGGAGAAGGCTCCTCGCCGCCACGCTGTGCCTTGGCTGCGGCCTTTTCGGCCTTGGCCTCGGCCTTCTTCTTGTGCGGACCGATCACCATGATCATGTTTCGGCCGTCCTGCTTGGGCTGGGACTCCACGAAGCCGAGCTCCGTGACATCCTCCGCCAGCTTCTGCAGGAGCCGGAAGCCCAGCTCGGGACGCGACTGCTCACGTCCGCGGAACATGATCGTGACTTTGACCTTGTCTCCCGCCTTGAGGAACCGCACCACGTGACCCTTCTTGGTCTCGTAGTCGTGCGGGTCGATCTTCGGCCGGAGCTTGATCTCCTTGATGATCGTGTGCGCCTGATTCTTGCGCGCTTCGCGCGCCTTCATCGCGGACTCGTACTTGAATTTTCCGTAGTCCATGAGCTTGCACACGGGCGGTCGAGCCGTGGCCGCGACCTCGACGAGGTCGAGGTCGGCCTCCTGGGCGAGCTTGAGGGCGTCGTGAATGGAGACGATGCCGACCTGCTCGCCGTTCGGGCCCACGAGGCGAACCTCGGGAACTCGGATACGCTCGTTGATGCGGGGCTCAGTGCTGATGGGGCCTCCTAGGTTTGCGTCCCTACGTGCTCGTCGTGCCGAGAGCTTCGCACGTACATGCCTGTACACGCGAAAAGCCCCGCACGTCGCGCATGCGGGGCCACTGAGCTCGTCGGCTTCGTGGCCGTAAGCTCCCCGGAGTAGTCCGGCGTGATCCTGGACCCGGCCGCCGGGCGGCGACTCAGGTGGGAGGTAGACCTCCGCTTGCGCGTCCAGCAAGGCATGCCGGACCGATCAGGGAGTTACGTTACCACAACACACCGAGTTCCTCGAATCATCCCGAGCCGGGAGCGTCGACTTGCTATCACTGTGTGTTACCGGGCCGACTTGCTAATCTAGACAGACTAGACAGGAGGCGGGTCCATGTCCTCATGGCAGCTCCAGGAGGCCAAGCAGCGCTTCAGCGAGGTGGTGCGGCGGGCACACGACGAAGGCCCCCAGATCGTCACCCGGCACGGCGAGGACGTCGCCGTGATCATCGACATGGCCGAGTACCGGCGCCTCAAGGGCGGAGAACCCGACTTCAAGGAGTTCCTCATGTCCGGGCCCGACCTCAGCGACCTCGACCTCACCCGGTCCCGCGATCTGCCCCGCGAGGTCGACCTGGGGACCGACTGGTGACCTACCTGCTGGACACCAACGTCGTCTCGGAGATGACCAAGCGCCACCGGGATCCGGGGGTGGCCGCCTGGCTGGAGACGATCAACGGGCCGACGCTCTACCTGAGCGTCCTGGTCATGGGTGAGATCCGCAAGGGCATCGAGCTCTCCAGGCGCCACGACCCGGTGCAGGCCGCCGCGCACGAGGCCTGGCTCACCAGGCTTCAGGCCGAGTTCGCCACGCGGATCCTGCCCGTCACCACCGAGGTGGCCGAGGAGTGGGGCCGGTTCAACGCCATCCGCCCCATTCCCGTCGTCGACGGGCTCATGGCCGCCACCGCGCGTACCCGCAACTGGACGCTCGTCACCCGGAACGTCAAGGACTTCAACGGGCTCGACCTGCGGATCGTCAATCCATTCGACTGGCCCGTCTGAGGATCTCCGCCTCGCCGGCCGCGCGCATGGCCTCCACCGGGACGTCCGCGCGGCCGGTCATCAGCTCCACCTGCCGCACCGCCTGGTGCAGCAGCATCGCGAACCCGCCCACCACGCGCCCGCCCGCCTCCCGCACGCTGGCCACCGCCTTCGTGGGCCACGGCGCGTAGACCACGTCGAACAACGCCGGCACACCCGCCAGCGCCCCCGCGTAACCGTCGGCCGCGCCGGCCGGCAGCGTGGAGACCACGAGATCGACGCCGAGCAGGTCGTCCAGCTCGTCCAGCGGCGCCACCCGCAGCGCCACCCCCAGCCGCTCGGCCACCCCGGCCGTCTCGGCCGCCCGCCCGGCATCCCGTACGGCCAGCGTCACCCGCTCCAGCCCCAGGTTCCGCAGAGCCGCCAGCGCCGAACCGGCGGTCGCTCCCCCGCCCAGCACCAGCGCGGAACCCGGCCGCGGCACCCCCGCCTCGGCCAGCGCCCGCTCGATCCCGTACACGTCGGTGTTCTCACCATGCGCGGAACCGTCCCGGAACACGACCGTGTTGGCCCCGCCAACATCAACGGCCAGCTCGGAGACGGTGTCCAGCAAGGGCAGCACGGCCCGCTTGAGCGGCATCGTCAGCGACAGCCCCGCCCACTCCCCGACCTCACCGCGCAGGCCCGCCATCCGCGCGGGCAGCCCCGCCTCATCACACTCGAAGGCGTCGTAGGTCCAGTCGTCCAGGCCCATCGCCTGGTACGCCGCCCTGTGCAGGTACGGCGAGAGCGAATGCGCGATCGGCGAACCGAGAACCGCTGCCCGCATGAAACCCCTCCCTATCCAGGGGAGGACCCTACCCCCGCCACCAATCCAGCCGAAAATCAACGGCCCAGGAAAACACCACTTGGCGGGTCAGGAACACCACTTGACGCCCCAGGGACAACTACCTGTGGGCCAGAACGCCACTTGGCGGGCCGGGACACCACTTAGGGGGCCGGGGAACACCACTTGGCGGGCCGAGGCGGGCCGTTGCGGCGGGGAGTGTGTCCGACGTGAGAAGCGATCCCCCCGACCTGCGCCCGCCCGCGACGGCGGGTGGCGTCTCGCTGGCTTGCCGTAACGGAAAGGTGGCCCTCAGAGAGGGCCCACCGCAACGGAAAGTGGCCTTAAGAGAGGGCCCGCCGAGGACGGGCCATGGGAAACGTCTCCGGTCAGCCGCCGTTCTTCTTGTATTCGTTCAGGAGAACCTGGAACTCCGCGTCCGTGGTGGCGAACTTGGTGACCTGGCTGTTCGGGTCGGTGGCGACGAAGTACAGCCATGTGCCCGGCGTCGGGTTGAGCGCGGCCTCGATCGCGTGGTCGCCCGGGTTGGCGATGGGGCCGGGCGGCAGGCCCAGGTGCAGGTACGTGTTGTACTTCGACGGCGTCTTCGTCTCGGCGAAGGTGGCGGCCGTCTTGTACTTGCCGAGCGCGTACATGACCGTGCTGTCCATCTTCAGGTGCATCTCCGGCTTGTGGGCGAGCCGGTTGTAGACGACGCGGGAGATCTTGCCCATGTCCTCCTGGCGCCCGGCCTCCGCCTGGATGATGCTCGCGATGATCATGATCTCGTGCGGTGTGCGGCCGAGGTCCTTGGCGCCCGCCTCCAGGCCGGTCCGGTCGGCGGTCTCCTTGAAGCGGTCGACCATCTTGGTGAGGATCGCGGTCGCGCTCGACTTCGGCGGGAACTGGTAGGTCGCGGGGAACGCGTAACCCTCCAGGCGGCCCTTGGCGTAGTCGGGCAGGCCGAGGTCGCCGGCCTTCTTGGCGGCGGCGGTGAAGTCCTTGGCCGGGACCTTCGTCTTCTCGGCGAGCTGCGTGAACGTGTCGCTGAGGCGCAGGCCCTCCTTGAGCGTCACCTCGGTGTACTGCCGGTTGTTCGAGTCGAGTTCGGTGACGGCGTCGGCGGCGCGCATCTGCTTGCGCAGCGTGTAGTGGCCGGGGACGAGCGAGGCGCTCTTGCCGGAGTTGGTGACGGCGTTGATGAAGGCTCTGGAGTCCTTGATGACGCCGAGGCGCTCGAGTTCCTCCGCGACGTCGGTGGCGCTCTGGCCCTGCCTGATCTCCAGGGCGACCGAGCCGCTGCCGGGGCCGGAGAAGTCGCCGGGCACGAGGCGGTCGCTCACCCACAGGTAGCCGTAGTAGCCACCGCCGCCGACGATGCCGAGCAAGACGATGAGCGCGAGCAGCGGCGCCAGGAAACCGCCGCGGTTGCGACGGCGGCGACGGCGTCGCCCGCGCCGGCCGTTGCCCTTCTGGCGGCGCGAGCGTCCGTTGTCGTCCTCGGGGCCGAGGAGGAGGTCCATGTCGAGATCGTTCATAGCTGCGATGGCCAATCTCCCGGTATGACCGGCCTGGCGTCAAGACCGGCGAGGGTTACCGAGCGGAACGGGGGGAACCGCCGGTCACAAGCGGATGACCAGCGATGATCACTCTGAGTAGCCATGCTAGGGGACGCTGAGAGTGCGTGCGCCCCTTCCGCGGGGCGGCGCAGGGACAGTCCCTGCGGGACGGGGGGTGTCCCGACGAGCATCAGTTGGTCCCGAGGTATTCGTTCAGCTCTTCCCGGTATCTCACAAACTCACTCTCTTTATCGGTGAATTTCGTGATTCTATGCTCCGGATCGGTGGTGACAAACCAGTACCAATCACCCTCGGCAGGGTTCAAAGCCGCCATCAGCGCCTTCTCTCCAGGGTTGGAGATCGGTCCCGGCGGCAGCCCCTCGCGGAGGTAGGTGTTGTACGGCGAGCGCACCCGGGTGTCCTTCTCCGAGACCTTGAGCGTGCGGCGGCTCTGGGCGTACAGCACGGTGGTGTCGAGCTGCAGCGGCATGCCCAGCCCCATCCGGTTGTAGATCACCCTGGCGATCTTCGGATAGTCGGCGTCCCTGCCGCCCTCGGCCTGGACGATGCTGGCCACCGTCACGACCTCCAGCGGCGTCAGGTTCACCTCGGGAGCACGCTGCGCCAGCTTCACCTCCCTGGCCGCCGTCGTGAACCGCTCCACCATCGCCGCGACCACGTCCGTGGCGGAGGAGTCCGGGTCGATCTCGTACGTCGCCGGGAACAGGAACCCCTCCACGCCCCGCGCGTACTCCGGCAGCCCGAGCAGGTCGGTGTCGACCGAGCGCAGCTCGTTCAGCGGCAGCCCGCCCTGGGCCGCCACCCGCCGGAACACCTCCTCGGCCCGCATGCCCTCCGGCACCGACACCTTCTTCACGACCCGCGACCCGGGATGCAGCAGCATGTCCACGGCCGCCCCCGCCGCCATGCCCTTGCGCAGCCGGTAGTGCCCCGGCCGCAGCCGGTCGGCGACCGCCTTCTGCTCGGTGGCGTTGATGAACGAACGCGCGCTCGCCACCACCCCCGCCGCCGTCAGCGCCGCGCCGACCTCTCCCGCGCTGGAGCCGGGCTGGATGCGCACCGTGACCGCGCCGCTCCCCTGCCCGTCGAAGTCATCGGGCAGCAGGTACGGCTTCGCCACCACATAACCACCCACACCCACCGCCACCACCGACGCGGCGAACCCGGCCACCAGCAACCCCTTGGTCCGCCGGGTGAGACCACGCTGGGCGGGCAGGGGCACGGTCTCCGCGCCCACCTCCTCGGCCACGTCGATCTCCCCACCGGCCAGCAGTTCCTCGGCCAGCGAGCCCGGGTCGTCCTTGGCCCCGCCCTGGGGCGGAACGGCGGCGGCGAGCCCCGCCCCATCCCAGGCCCGATCCTGCCCAGCCCTGGACCCCGCCTCGCCTCCCGGCGACCCCTGCTCAGGCACAAAGGCCCCCCGCCCGGCCCGCTCCCCCGCAGCCGACGGCTCCGCGGGCGCGGCGCCCACAGACGACCGCTCCGTAGGCGCGGCTCCCGCCGACGACCGCTCCGCGGGCACGGCCGGCTCCGCAGGTGCGGCGGCCGAAGACGACGCACCCCCGGCCGGCTTCTCCGCAGGCGAAGGCTCCGGAGACGGTGCGTCTTCGGGTGATGGGTCTTCGGGACGGGAGTCCGGGGCAGAGTCGGCCGGGTGCTCGGTTCCGCTCACCGGGCCGTCCCGTCGTCCGCCCCGGCGGGCGGATCGACGGGTCTGCCGGGTGGCTCGCCTGTGGCGCGTTCCCGGTCGAGGGCGTCCTGCAGCAGCACCACGGCGGCCGCCTGGTCGACGACCCCGCGCTGCTTCTTGGCCTTGACCCCGCTGGCCCGCAGCCCCTGCTGGGCGGCGACCGTGGTCAGCCGCTCGTCGTAGAGCCGGACCGGGATGGGCGCCAGCCGTACCGAAAGAGAGCGGGCGAAGGCGCGGGCCAGCTCGGCGGCCTGCCCCTCGCGGCCGGACAGCGAGGTGGGCAGGCCCACGATCACCTCGATCGCCTCGTGCTCGGCGGCGATCGCCGCGATCCTGGTCTGGTCGCCCTTGCCGCGCCTGACCGTTTCGACCGGGGTGGCCAGCAGTCCCGAGGGGTCGCTGCGGGCCACGCCGATGCGTACGGACCCGACGTCGACGCCGAGCCTTGTGCCGAACCTCATGTCAGGTGAGCTGCTCACCGACGGACCGCTCGACAGCCTGCAGCGCCTGGTCGACGGCGCCCGCGTCGGTGCCACCGCCCTGCGCGACATCGTCCTTGCCGCCACCGCCACCCCCAAGTGCCTTGGCGGCGACGCCGACCAGTCGCCCGGCCTTGAGACCACGCTCGCGTCCCGCCTCGTTGACCGCGGCAACCACCACGGGCCGTTCGGTGGGGGCCCCAGCGATCACGACGACCGCCGGGCGGTCGGCCGGGAACCTGCCGCGCACATCAAGCGCGAGCTTACGCAGGTCATCGGCACCGGTTCCATCAGGCGCGCGGTGCGCGACGAAGGAGACTCCGTGCAGGTCACGAGCCTGCGCCGCGAGCTCGCCGGCGATCTGGAGCACCTGGGCCGAGCGCAGCTTCTCCAGGTCCTTCTCGGCGACGCGCAGCCGGGACACGATGCCCTCGATGCGCTCGGGCAGCTCCTCGCGGCGGGCCTTGAGCTGCTCGGTGAGCTGGGCGACGAGCAGGCTCTCACGGGCCAGGAAGCGGAAGGCGTCGATGCCGACCAGCGCCTCGACGCGGCGCACGCCGGCGCCGACGGACTGCTCGCCGAGCACCTTGACCAGGCCGAGCTGGCCGGAGCTGTGGACGTGGGTGCCGCCGCACAGCTCGCGGGAGTAGTCGCCGATCTCGACGACACGGACCTCGTCGCCGTACTTCTCGCCGAACATGGCCAGGGCGCCCATGGCGCGCGCCTCGGCCTGCGTGGTGTAGAAGGCGTTGACCTGGAGGTCGTTGATGAGGATGGCGTTGACCTCGTCCTCGACGTCGCGCAGCACGCTCTGCGGCACGGCGCCGGCGGCGGTGAAGTCGAAGCGGAAGCGGCCGGGCGAGTTCTCCGAGCCGGCCTGCGCCGCGGTCTCGCCGAGCGCGTTCTTGAACCCGCGGTGGACGAGGTGGGTGGCGCTGTGGCTGCGCGAGATCGCGCGGCGGCGCTCGATGTCGATCTCGGCGTGCGCCTCGTCGCCGGCCCTGATCTCGCCCTCGCGCACGCGTCCGCGGTGGACGACCAGGCCGCCGATGGGCGACTGCACGTCGAGGATCTCGGCCTCGCCGCCGCTGGTGCGGATGACGCCCTGGTCGGCGAGCTGGCCGCCGCCCTCGGCGTAGAAGGGGGTACGGCCCAGCACGATCTCGACCGTGGCGCCCTTGCCGGCGACGGGCACGGTGGCGCCGTCGACGAGGATGCCCAGGATGGTGGAGTCGGCTTCGGTGGCGTCGTAGCCGAGGAACTCGACCTTGCCCGCCTTCTCCAGCAGCGTGCCGAAGACGGAGATGTCGGCATTGCCGGTCTTCTTGGCCTTCGCGTCGGCCTTGGCGCGCTCGCGCTGCTCCTTCATGAGGCGGCGGAAGCCGTCCTCGTCGACCTGCAGGCCCTGCTCGGCCGCCATCTCCAGGGTGAGGTCGATGGGGAAGCCATAGGTGTCGTGGAGCTGGAAGGCCTGGTCGCCGGAGAGCGTGCGGCCGGACTTGCGCTTGGTCTCCTCGACCGCGACGTCGAAGATCGCGGTGCCGGTGCGCAGCGTGCCGAGGAAGGAGGCCTCCTCGGCGTCGACGACCGCGTGGATCTGCGGGGCGTCGGCCTTGAGCTCGGGGTAGGTCTCGCCCATCGCGTCGATGGTGACGTCGGTGAGCTCGTGCATGTAGCGCTCTTCGCCGGAGCCCAGCAGGCGCAGGTTGCGGATCGAGCGGCGCAGGATGCGGCGCAGCACGTAGCCGCGGCCCTCGTTGCTGGGCGCGACGCCGTCGGCGACCAGCATGGTGCCGGTGCGGACGTGGTCGGCGATCACCCGCAGGCTGATGTCGGCGCGCGGGTCGCGGCCGTAGCGGGTCTTGGTGAGCTCGGCGGCCTTGTCGAGGATCTTGTAGGTGGTGTCGATCTCGTAGAGGTTGTCGACGCCCTGCAGGATCGTCGCCATGCGCTCCAGGCCCATGCCGGTGTCGATGTTCTTGGCGGGCAGCTCGCCCGCGACGTCGAAGTCGACCTTCGAGCGCACCGCGCTGAGCTGGTACTGCATGAAGACGTTGTTCCAGACCTCGAGATAACGGTCCTCGTCGGCCACCGGGCCGCCGTCCCTGCCGTATTCCTGGCCGCGGTCGTAGTAGATCTCCGAGCAGGGGCCGCCGGGGCCGGGCACGCCCATGTGCCAGTAGTTGTCCTCCAGGCCGCGGCGCTGGATGCGCTCCATGGGCACGCCGACCTTGTTGTGCCAGATGTCGATCGCCTCGTCGTCGTCGAGGAAGACCGTCACCCAGAGCTTCTCCTCCGGGAAGCCGAAGCCGCCGTCGGACTCGGCGTTGGTCAGCAGCTCCCAGGCGAAGGGGATCGCCTGGTCCTTGAAGTAGTCGCCGAAGGAGAAGTTGCCGAGCATCTGGAAGAACGTCGCGTGGCGCGTGGTCTTGCCGACCTCTTCGATGTCGGGCGTGCGCACGCACTTCTGCACACTGGCCAGCCGGGCCGCCGGAGGCTTGCGCTGCCCCAGGAAGTACGGCTTGAACGGGACCATGCCCGCGGGCACCAGCAGCAACGTGGGGTCTTCGGCGATCAGGCTGGCCGAGGGCACTACTTTGTGCCCACGCTCCTCGAAGAAGCGCAGGAAGCGGCGAGCGATTTCTGCCGACTCCATATCAGCCATCCTTTGCAATCAGTGGTGGTTGTCACTGTTGTCGAGCCCGAAGCGGGCGCGCAACATGGTTTCGCGCTCGGCGGCCTCGCCGAGCGCGTCCGAGGTAAAGTCTCTCACCTGCTCAAGCAGCCCGGCCGCGTTGTTCACGGTACGGCGGGCGACATGCTCGGGACGCAGGGCCTGCAGCCTGCGCATCACCCAAACGGCGGTGAACGCGCCGAGCGACAGGTAGAACAGGCGGCGGATCATCCGTGCCGCCTCACTTTGCGGTGCGGGCGGCGGGCCTGGATCGCCCTGCGCACACCGTAGCTGAGCGCCGAGACCTTGATCAGCGGGCCGGTGAAGATCGTCTGCGTCACCCCGCTGAGCTTGGCCGCGTGCGAGCTGACCTGCTTGACGTCCTTCGTGATCGCCTCGACCGCGACGAGCTGGCGGTTGGCCTCGTTGACCGTGACGGTGACGTCTTCGAGCAACGGCACCACCCGCGCGCTCAGGTCGGAGACCATCTTGGTGGTCTCGGTGAGCAGCCGGGCGAGCTTGACGAGCACCATGGCCAGCACGCAGACCAGGACTATCCAGCCCGTGGCGGCGATCAGCCCGGCGACCTCTCCAGCGGTAAGCACTCCGCTCATCTCCCTCTTACGCTGGGCCGGAACGCCAAGACCCTATCGCGTCCGCCCGACAGAAGAGGGCATCAAAGGTCGGCGGCAGGGCCCAGCGCGCGTGTGCGGCCCACCGGCAGCCGCTCAGGCACCACCCGCCACCTGCCACAGCACCGTGTCCGCAGCACGCCCACCGAAACGCGCGCCGACCTCGGTGAGCTCACCCAAGCGGGCGACGGCCTCGGTGGGGCTCACCCAAGCGGGCTTTCAGACGAGTTCGCGGGGGCCGCCGCCGAACGCGTCCACGCAGAGCTGGGCGAAGCCGTTCACGCAGGGCAGCTGGAGCAGCCAGCCGGCCAGCGCCCAGCCGAGGTGGACGTGGGTGAGCACGTGCGCGATGGCCGCGACGCCCTGCGCCCGCAGGCCGTCGGCGCGCTCGTAGGTGATGCGGCGCAGCCCGGCCGGGTGGGTCTCCGCGGCGACGACCCGCAGCGCGACCGGACCGCGGCGCTCGATCCAGGCGCCGACCTGGGAGCACTGCCCGCACGTGGCGGCCACGTACACGGTCGCGGGCACCGCGGCGGGCCGCCAGCGCGGCAGCCATGCCCGCACGGCGGCCCGGTAGGCGGCCCAGCCGGCGCCGAAGCGCCGCGTGAGCTGTTCGCCCTCGTGCCAGGCCGCCAGCCCGGCGCCGTAGGCGAAGCTGATCGCCGCGGCGGCGAGGAAGCGCACGTCGAGTACGGCCAGCAGCACGTACCCGGCGGTCATCGCCACCTGCATGGGATTGCGCACATAGGCGTAGGGCCCGCCGGTCACCAGCCGGCGGGGCGGGTCGTACGGAAAGGGCGTGCCCCCGCCCGTCCTCGCGAACTCCCGCACCGCCGACGCCCCCATCACGAACGGCACCGCCAGCACCTGCGCCATCAGCGCCAGCACCCAGGCGGGCTGCCGCCAAGCCCCGAGCAGCAGCACGGGCGCGACGACCCCGAGCCCCACGGCCAGCACCACCTGGAACCCGGCGCGGGCCAGAGGCAGCGTCCCCCGCACGGTCCAGCGGATCAGCAGCAGTCCGGGCACGAGCGCGAGCCCGACCGCCACCGTCTCGCCGATCAGCCAGTCAGGCCCGAGCACCACCACCGGTTCGGCCATCGGCATCACCGCCAGGTCGAACCAGGCAAGCCCGGCGGCGCCGAGCGCCAGGGGCGCCTCGGGGAAGGCCAGCGCGGGCAGCGCGCCCCACAGCAGCGCCCAGCCGAGCAGCAGGTCGAGCGGCACTCCGGCCAGCGTGCCGCCCTCGGCGTGGAAGGTCCACCAGCCGCTCTGGTTGACGGCCATGAGCACCATGGCGTTCCAGCCGGTGGCCAGGATGGCGGCGGCGATACGCGGCGGCCCGAGCCGGTCGGCCCGCGCGGCCAGCAGGGCCGCCACGAGGACGGCGGCCAGGGGCAGCATCAGACCGAGCCCCCTGATCAGGGTCGCGCTCACCGGGCACCGGCGAAGGTCTGGGCCAGGTAACCGGCGGCCTCGGTGACGGCGTAACTCTGGATCGGGCCGAAGTACCAGGAGGGGTCGAAGGTCCTGCGGTAGCTGAGCGCGACGGTGAGGCGGACGCCGTTCCAGGTGAACGCGGCTTCGCGCAGCTCCAGCCAGCGGGCCAGCGTGGTGTCGCGGGCCACCTCGAACACCACCCGGCCTGGGGCGCTCTCCTTCACCCGCAGCGTCATCGAGCGCGGCTCGGGCTTGGCCCCGATGCCCAGGGAGCGGCGCGGGTTGAAGACGATCTCGCGGGTCGCGCCGGGTTCGAGCCCGGTGCCGCTCGCCGACAGCGGCCGAGGGAAGCCGAGCTTGAGCACGGTCGAGGTGAAGGGCGCGAAGCGGGGCGGCGCGGCCAGCGCGGCGGCCACGTCCCCGGCGGCGGCCACGGACGCGCTGACCATCTCGTCACGCGGCATCGACGTGGCCTCGCCGGTCCCTTCGAGCATGACCAGCATGAGCAGCGGCGCGGCGAGGATCTGCGGGCCCTTGGGCCTCTCGGCGCTCAGGTAGTCGGCGAAAGTCCCGAACAGCGCCCCCACCAGGTAGAACAGCGGCGCGGCGAACACCAGGCAGACGATCCCCTCGCCCAGCAGCGGGCCGGCCAGCGCGAGCCCGACGGTGATGACCGCCATCACCACCCCCAGGGCCGAGCGCGGCTTGGCGACCAGAACCACGGTGATCGCGATGATCGCGGGCACGCCCACGTAGAACACCGCCGTCTGCTCCAGCCCGCCGGCGTGCAGCAGCCGGTAGACCACCATCGCCGCGAACAGCGCGCTCACCACGCCCGCCAAGGTCATGCGGGCGGCTTTCCGCTCCATCGCGAACCCCTTAACCGAATGCTTTAATCGAACGCTCAAACCATACGACAAAGCTCGGCCGGGCAGAAGACCCGGGTCGCCCTCAGCCGGTGGCGCGCACCAGTTCGATCTCGAAGCCCGCGGCGTTCTCCAGGTAGGCCGCGTGGTGGGCGGGACCGCCCGCGTGGGGGTGGCGGTCGGCGAACATCAGCGTCCAGCCGTGCTCGCCCGCCTCCTCGGCCAGCGCGTCGGGGTCGTCCACGTGGAAGGCGAGGTGGTTGAGCCCGGCGCGCAGCCGGTCGTGGCGGCCGGGCACGCGGGCCGGCGACTCCTCCAGCACCACGTACGTGGCGCCGAGCAGCCAGGACCGCCCGCCCTCCCAGCTCTGGAACTCCGTGTAGCCCAGCCGCTCGAACAGCCAGGCGAAGCCGGGCAGGACCTCACTCAGGGAGTCGACCCAGAGCTCGACGTGGTGGAGCGTGCCGTGCACGGCGCTCACTCGCCCCGGAGGAAGGCGCGGATCTTGGCCCACCGCTCGGCGACCGGCGCTTCCGCGCCGTGCTTGGTCGGCTCGTAATAACGCCGCTCGCGCACCTGCTCCGGCGCGTAGTCCTGGCGGACGACGCCGTGGTCGAAGTCGTGCGGGTATTTGTAGCCGTCGCCGTGGCCGAGCTTGGCCGCGCCCGCGTAGTGGGCGTCGCGCAGATGGCCGGGCACCTGGCCGATGAGGCCCTTGCGCACGTCGGTCGCCGCGGCGCCGATGGCCTTCACCACGGCGTTGGATTTCGGGGCCATCGCGCAGTGGATGACCGCGTGCGCCAGGTTGATCTGACCCTCCGGCAGGCCGATGAGCTGGACGGCCTGGGCCACGGCCACCGCGGTCTGCAGGCAGGTGGGGTCGGCCATGCCGACGTCCTCGGAGGCGAAGATGACGATGCGCCTGGCGATGAAGCGGGGGTCCTCGCCCGCCTCGATCATGCGGGCCAGGTAGTGGAGCGCGGCGTCGGCGTCGGAGCCGCGCATCGACTTGATGAAGGCGCTGATGACGTCGTAGTGCTGGTCGCCCTGGCGGTCGTAGCGGACGGCCGCCTTGTCGACGGCCTTCTCGACCACCTCGACGGTGATGTCGTCGGCCAGGAGCGCCGCCGCCTCCAGGTAGGTCAGGGAGCGCCGGGCGTCGCCGCCCGCCAGCCGTACGAGATGGTCGAGGGCCTCGGGGGCCAGGCTCGCGCGGCCGCCGAGGCCGCGCTCCTCGGCGACGGCGCGCTCCAGGACGGCGCGGATGTCGTCGTCGGACAGCGACTCCAGCGTCAGCAGCAGCGAGCGCGACAGCAGCGGGGAGATGACGGAGAAGTACGGGTTTTCGGTGGTGGCGCCGATGAAGGTGACCCAGCGGTTCTCGACGGCGGGCAGCAGCGCGTCCTGCTGGGCCTTGTTGAAGCGGTGGACCTCGTCGACGAACAGCACGGTCTGGCGGCCGGTCATGCCGAGCTCGCGCCGGGCGTTGTCGATGGCGGCGCGCACGTCCTTGACGCCCGCAGAGACGGCGGAGATCTCGACGAAGCGGCGCTTGGTGACGTTGGAGACCACGTACGCGAGCGTGGTCTTGCCCGTGCCGGGCGGCCCCCAGAGGAACAGCGACATCGGCGCTTCGCTCTCGACCAGCCGGCGCAGCGGCGTGCCGGGACCGAGCAGGTGCCGCTGGCCGATCACCTCGTCGAGGGTGCGGGGGCGCATCCGCACGGCGAGCGGCTGCGGAGTGGCCTCCTCAGCCGCCGAATCGAACAGGCTATCCACAAATCGAGACTACAGGGTCCACACCGCTCGCGCTCCCGAGTCACCGGCGCGGAACACGTAGTACGCGGCCACGAGCGCCGCCACGACCGTGAGCACGGAGAGGACCAGCCCCACGGTCTTGTTGCGGGCGGCGAAGACCAGCAGCAACGACAGGGCGCCGAGTGCCAGCGTGGACAGCAGCAGCGGGGTGGCGAAGCTCTCGTGGGTGGCGATGCGCTGACCCAGGTCGCCGTCGGCGGTGGCGAACCTGGCCTCCTTCAGCGCCATGCCGCTCTGCCTGGCCGCGAAGACCGCGACGGGCGCCAGCACCGACAGGGCCACCACCGCCCAGGCCAGTTGCGGCCGCCAGCGCGAGACCGCCGCGTAGACCACGGAAACGGCCACGAGCAGCGGTGTCAGCACCACGGCGAAATGGATGATCAGGGGATGGGCGGGCAGCCCGAGGATCTCGTTGAACATGGCAGCACTCCGTTCTCATTTCAACTACGTATGAGGCAAGGACCTGGTTCCCGTCCCTTCCGCCACTTACGTACACCACATAAGGGAGGCCGGTAGCATTCGCGAAGTTGTTTGGTCATGTGTCGGCAAAGATGGAGGACATATCCGTGAGCGGCGACGACCGCCAGAGCGAACTGGCGCGAGAGCACAAGGAGCGGCAGGAGCGGCGTGCTGCTGGGGACAACGCCAAGGGCAGGCGTAACGCCTTCATCGGCGGCGGTGTGGCCCTCGTCCTGGTCGCCGGCGGCATCGTGGCCGCCACCACCCTCCTCGGCGGCGGCGACGACGCCAAGAAGGTCGCGGCGACGTCCTCGCCGTCCCCGTCCTCCAGCGTCTCCTCGGAGCCCGAGCCTTCGATGACGCCGAAGACCGGCCCGATCAGCTGCACGTACAACAAGGACACCCAGGACGTGCCGAAGAAGTTCGTCGGCTTCCCGCCCAAGAAGCCGGGCGACTCCTTGAAGATCAAGACGATGACCGTGGTCACGAACCGCGGCGACATCGTGATCCAGGTGGACCCGAAGTTCACCCCGTGCACGGTCAACTCCATGAACTTCCTGGCCAAGAAGAACTTCTACGACAACACCAAGTGCCACCGCCTGGTGGTGCCGGAGAACTCGGGCCTGTTCCTGCTGCAGTGCGGCGACGCGCTGGCCAAGGCCGACGGCAAGAACCCCACCGACGGCCAGGGCACCGCCGGCTACGTCTACGGCGACGAGGCCGCCGGGGCCATGCCGTACACCCGCGGCGTGGTCTTCCTGACCCAGCCGACCGACGCGCAGGGGCAGAACTCCAGCCAGTTCGCCATCTCGATGTCGAACGAGAACACGCAGCTCGACCCGGCCTACTCGATCCTCGGCATGGTGACCAGCGGCCTGGAGATCATCGACAAGGCCGCCAAGGAGGGCTTCATCGTCAACCCTGACGACGTCACGGGCGACGGCGGCTCCACGGCGCCGAAGAACCCGTTCATCATCAAGGACGTGAAGATGTCCACCAAGTGATGGTGATTCCCGTCACAAGCGGCTGATCGGCCACTTCCGCGGGGCCAGAGTGGATCTGGACCCAAAGGAGTGGCCATATGCCGAAAGACATGCCGGAAAACCTGCCTTTCGAGTTCTTCTTCTCTCCCGAGTTCAGCGCGAACCCGTACCCGATGTACGCGGAGCTGCGCGCCAAGGGCCCGGTGCACCGGGTGGACTTCCCGCCGGGCGCCGAGGCGTACGTGGTGGTCGACTATGAGCACGGCCGCGCGGCGCTGGCCGACCCTCGGCTGTCCAAGGACATCAACAGCGGCCCGGAATGGTTCCGCGAGGCGGTCCGCGACGGCGACCCGATCCTCGCCGACAACATGCTCATGGCGGATCCTCCCGACCACACGCGGCTGCGCAAGGTCGTCCAGCGGGCCTTCACCCCGCGCCGCATCGAGCTGCTGAGGCCCAGGATCGAGCAGATCACCGCCGAGCTCCTGGACGGGATCGCGGGCCGGGGCCGGGCCGAGCTCATCGCCGACTTCGCCTTCCCGCTGCCGATCGTCGTCATCTGCGAGCTGATGGGCGTGCCGGTCGAGGACCGCGAGCTGTTCCGTGAGTGGTCGGGGGCGCTGATCGATCCCCCGATCGACGAGAAGCAGCAGGCCAGGAAGGTGCGGGCCACCGAGTCGCTGCGCGTCTACTTCACCGACCTGATCGCCGAGCGCCGCGCCGACCCTGGCGAGGACCTGGTCAGCGTGCTGGTCACCAGCGACGAGCTGGATGACAGGGAGCTGGTGTCCACGCTGGCGCTGCTGCTGATCGCCGGGCACGAGACGACCGTCAACCTCATCGGCAACGGCATGCTGGCCCTGCTGCTCGACCCGGAGCAGTTCGCACTGCTCAAGAGCCGTCCCGAGCTGGTGCCGAACGCCGTGGAGGAGTTCCTGCGCTTCGACGCGCCCGTGGAGCGCGGCACGTTCAGGATCGCGGTCGAGGACATGGAGATCGCCGGGATACCGGTCGGCAAGGGCGCGTTCGTCCACGTCTCCATCGGCGCCGCCGGCCGCGACCCCCGGGCCAACGCGCACCCCGACGGGCTGGACGTGGCCCGCCAGGACACCCGGCACGTCTCCTTCGGCCACGGCATCCACTTCTGCCTGGGCGCGCCGCTGGCCCGGCTGGAGGCTCAGATCGCCTTCGCCATGCTGCTGGAGCGCCTGCCGGACCTGCGGCTCGACTGCCGCGAGGACGAGCTCTCGTGGCGGCTGAGCGGTTCGATCGTGCGCTCGCTTTCCGCCCTGCCCGTGGCGTTCTAGGGTGATCTCCGTGCCGGAGAAACTACCGTTCGAGTTCCTTGTCACTCCCGACTTCAACCGCGACCCCTACACCGCCTACGACGGCCTGCGCGCCGGGGGTCCCGTGTATCCGATCGACTTCCCGCCCGGGATGGACGCGTTCCTGATCATCGACCACGAAGTCGGGCGGGCCGCGCTCAACGACCCCAGGCTGTCGAAGGACATCACGGTCTTCGGCGACTACTTCCGCAAGCTCGCCGACTCCGACGACCTGCTGTTCCAGTCGAACATGCTCCAGGTCGACCCGCCCGAGCACACCCGGCTGCGCCGCGTGGTCTCCAAGGACTTCACGCCGCGGCGGGTCGAGGCGCTGCGCCCGCGCGTCCAGGAGATCACCGACGAGCTCATCGACGCCATGGAGATGAACGGCAGCGCGGAGCTGATCGACGAGTTCGCCTTCCCGCTGCCGATCATCGTCATCTGCGAGCTGCTCGGCGTGCCCGCGGAGGACCGCGAGCGGTTCCGCGAATGGTCGGGGCTGCTGATCAACCCCAGCTTCGACCCCGAGGGCACCAGGGTGCGGCAGCAGGCGGCCCGCGACACGCAGGCCTACTTCGCCCGCCTGGTCGCCGAGCGGCGCGCCGATCCGCGCGAGGACCTGGTCAGCGCGCTGGCCAACGGCGGCGACCTGGACGACCGCGAGCTGCTGTCCACGCTCACGCTGCTGCTGATCGCCGGGCACGAGACGACCGTCAACCTCATCGGCAACGGCATGCTGGCCCTGCTGCGCAACCCCGACCAGCTCGCACTGCTGCGCGGCGAGCCGGAGCTGCTGCCGGACGCGATCGAGGAGTTCCTGCGCTTCGACGGGCCGGTCGAGCGCTCCACTCCCCGCTTCGCCGCCGAGGACGTGGAGATCGCCGGGGTGGCGGTGCCGCGCGGCGCGATGGTGCACATCTCGCTGGGCGCCGCCGGACACGACCCCGCCGCCGTCTCCTCGCCGCAGGAGCTCGACATCACCCGCCGCGACAACCGTCACCTCGCCTTCGGGCACGGCATCCACTTCTGCCTGGGCGCGCCGCTGGCCCGGATGGAGGGGCGGATCGCCATCGGCACGCTGCTCGCCCGCCTGCCCGGCCTCGCGCTGGACTGCGCGGAGGAGGAGCTGGCGTGGCGGCCGCCGGGCTCGGTGGTGCGCGGCCTGGCGCGGCTTCCCGTCCGCTTCTGATCGCCGGTACGGCTACCGCCCGCCGATCGGGGCGCGGCGGGCGGGGGCCTGATCGGACGAGGCTTGACCGGTC
Source organism: Nonomuraea endophytica (assembly GCF_014203235.1). GTDB lineage: Bacteria > Actinomycetota > Actinomycetes > Streptosporangiales > Streptosporangiaceae > Nonomuraea > Nonomuraea endophytica. The sequence continues at coordinate 49,177 of NZ_JACHIN010000004.1, forward strand.
GGGTGCTCAGCGCCAGGTGAGGCGGAGGGCGGTGGCGACGTCCAGTGGCGAGCCGCCCGCCTGCGCGGCCAGGATCCCCGCCCCTTCCGGCGAGCGTGTGTAGACCGGCTCGCCGAGGCTGACCCAGCGGTTCCACGCCTTCGCGAACGCCTGAGCGTCCTTCCTGCGCTCGCCGAGGGCCTCGGGCACCGCGTGGTGGACCACCGCGTTCGGCTCGGGGCGGCCGGCCATGAGCGCCCGCCCCTGCCGGCGTCCCGGCTCGACCAAGTACCTGGGCACCAGGTAGCGCGGCCCGACGGGCGCGGTCAGCACCTCGTCCAGCGCGAGGCTGAAGCGCCGCGAGGCCGCCTCCGGCACACCGCGCAGCTCGATCCAGTAGGCGCCCGCGCCGTCCGGCTCCACGTGCACCGCCCGCGCGCCCTCGGGCACATGCCCCGCCGCGTGCAGGGCGTCGGCCACGGCGCAGGCGATCGCGGACAGGTCGAACTGCTCCGCCACCTCACGCAACGCCGCCTGTCCAGCGGTGCCGCGACGGGCACGCCGTACCAGAAGGAAGGAGGCGGCGGCGAGGGGCAGACCGCCGGGGACGGCCAGCGGAAGGCCGTCCACCGGCACGGCGGCGGGAACGGCGGCCAGCCAGGCGGCGACGCCGGCGACCCACCCGGCGGCGCCGGCCAGCAGGTGCGGGCGGCGGGCCAGGCGCGGGCGCGGGCTGATGCCGTGCTCGGCTGGCACCGCGCGCGGCGGCTCGGCACGGCTCACCGCCGGGCGGGCCGCGGCACGGGCGGGCTCGACGCGCAGGCTGTGCACCGGCAGGTCCTCGTACGGCGAGCCCACCCGCCACAACTCCCGCACCCGAGCCCGATCGGCCGCCCGCTCCAGCATCGACGCGTTGAACCGGTCGAAGCCGGACACCGGAGGCGGCACGTAAGGCGACAGCTCGGGATGCACGTGCGCGACTCCGGCGGCGATCGTCCCGGAGTCGGTCAGCCCGAAGTATCCATCGTGTTTGCGGACGAACCGCTCCCAGTCGGCCGACCCCTTGGGGTGCTCGGCGCTGACGCACACCACGGACCAGGTGTTGGCCACCTTCTCCGGCCACGCCGGGTCCGCGCGCAGCCCGCGCCCGCGCATCTGCACGACCGCGCCGGCCGTCGTGGCCTCGGTGAGGTCGACGACCGTGTTGACGCCCTTGGCGTCCCAGCCCTCGCCGAGCATCGCCCGGGTGCCGACCAGGACCGAGCAGCCGCCGGACTCCAGGAAGCGGGTGGCGAGGGCGACCCAGAGGCGGCTGTTCCAGGAGCCGGTCACCTCGACCACGCCCCGCGCGCCGGGTGGGATCGGGTCGAGGCGCGCCGTACCCGCGCAGAACTCGGCGAAGGCCGCGGCCGTCGCGGCGGGGGCGGCGACCGTGCGGCCGGTGACGAGCATGGGGTCCAGCCGGACGGTACGCGGGTCGGCGGCCAGCGTCTCCAGCACCAGCCTGGCCGACCCGGCCTGCTCGTCCAGCACGCCCGACAGGCGCGCGGGCAGCGTGGCGGTGGCCCGCTCGTGGTCGCACAGCACCAGCGCGCGCAGCCGCTCCCCCAGCGCGGCGTGCTCGGCGGCCAGGATCTCGGCCACCGCGCCCGTCTTGGCCTCGCTGCGCGCCACCACCCGGTCCACGGGAGTACGGCCGGCCCGCACGCCACGCGCGGTCAGCTGGTAGCCGATCGACGGCAGCGCCAGCCGGATCGCCTCGACGGCGGCCAGGTCCGCGGGCTCGCCACTACGCCGCAGGCAGCGGCGCACGTAGTCGTCGAGCAGGCAGACCCAGTCGGCGGCCGTCGGCCGGTGGCGGTGCTCCTCGCGAACGCGGGCGCCCTCCGGCGGCGGCAGCAGCCCGGCGTGGTGCAGGCGCAGCGCGGCCGCGGCCAGCGCGGGCTCACGGCGTTCGAGCCGCTGCCAGGTCAGCACGTCGTCGCCGCGGTGGACGAGGCGGGTGTCGAGCCACTCCAGGAAGCCCACGGTGGCGAAGCCGGGGTCGAGCAGGTCGGTGGTGAGCTCGGCGAAGCGCTCGGCCTCGGCGGCCAGCCACGCCTGCTCGTGCGCGGTCGGGCAGGTCAGCCACGCCAGCTCCGCGTACGGGGCCAGATGGCCCTCGCGGACCACGGCCGGGATCGAAGGACCGCGCACCACCGGCCCGAACAACTCCCCGACCAGCTCCGCCTGCGCCGGGGTGAGCCGGTCGGGCGGGGTGGCGGTCAGCCCGATCACGGTGGCCTCGGGCAGCTGCCGCAGGACCTCGGCCAGCAGCTCGCCCCAGGTGTCGAGCAGGTGGTGGCACTCGTCGAGCAGCAGCGTCACCCGGCCGAGCGCGGCCAGGCGCTCCACCAGCTCGCGGCCCGCCGGGCGCAGCCGGTCGAGGTGGGAGGTCCGGCTGCCGCCCTCCTCGTCGATCTCGGCGTCGGGGTCGAAGCTGGCCAGCGCCTGATAGGTCAGGACGGTGACGTCCTCGCCGAGCAGGCGCGAGGTGCCAGCGCCGGCCTTCTCGCCGAAGGCGCGCCATTCGGCCAGCCACTGGCCCTGGATGGCGGTGTTGGGGCCGAAGGCCACGATCGGGGCGCCCAGCCTTCTGGCCGCCTCCAGGCCCGTGAGCGTCTTGCCGGTGCCGGGTGGTAACACGACCCAGGCCCGGCGCCGTCCGGCCGCGAACGCCGCCTCCAGCTCGTCCAGGGCCTGTCGCTGGTGGCGGCGTAGCGGCTTGGGGGCGGCGAGATCGGCATATCTCATGCGGACCTCACGCTCGTGGCTACTCCTTGGGCTTGGCGTCGACGCCGGCTTCCTTGCGCTGCTCGGCCGTGATGGCGGTCGGGGCGGCGGTCAGCGGGTCGAAGCCGGAGGCCGTCTTGGGGAAGGCGATCACGTCGCGGATCGACTCGCCGCCGGCCAGCAGCATGCAGATGCGGTCCCAGCCGTAGGCGATGCCGCCGTGCGGGGGCGGGCCGTACTGGAAGGCGTCGAGCAGGAAGCCGAACTTGCTCTCGGCCTCCTCCTTGGAGATGCCGAGCACGTCGAAGACGCGCTGCTGCATCTCGGCGCGGTGGATACGGATCGAGCCGCCGCCGATCTCCATGCCGTTGCAGACCATGTCGTAGGCGTAGGCCAGGGCTTCGCCCGGCTTGTCCTGGAAGTCGGCCGCGTACTCCGGCTTGGGGCCGGTGAAGGGGTGGTGGACCGCGGTCCAGCCGCCCTCGCCGTCCTCCTCGAACATGGGGGCGTCGACGACCCAGAGGAAGGCCCACAGCGACTGGTCGACGAGGTCGCAGCGGCGGCCGATCTCCAGGCGGGCGGCGCCGAGCAGGTCGCGCGAGGAGTTGCGGGCTCCGGCGGCGAAGAAGATCGCGTCGCCGGGTGCAGCCTTGACGAAGGCGGCGAGCCCGTCCTGCTCCTGCTGGGACAGGTTCTTGGCCACCGGGCCGCCGAGCGTGCCGTCCTCCTGGACCAGCACGTACGCCAGGCCCCTGGCGCCGCGCGCCTTGGCCCAGTCCTGCCAGCCGTCGAGCTCCTTGCGGGTCTGGGAGGCGCCGCCGGGCATGACGACCGCGCCCACGTAGTCGGCCTGGAAGACGCGGAACGTGGTGTCCTTGAAGTACTCGGTGACGTCCACGAGCTCCTGGCCGAAGCGCAGGTCGGGCTTGTCGGAGCCGTAGCGGGCCATCGCGTCGGCGTAGGTCATCCTGGGCAGCGGGGTGGGGATCTCGTAGCCGAGGATCTCCTTCCACACGCGGCCGATCAGCGCCTCGCCGACGGCGATGACGTCCTCCTGGTCGACGAAGGACATCTCGATGTCGATCTGGGTGAACTCCGGCTGCCGGTCGGCGCGCAGGTCCTCGTCGCGGTAACACTTGGCCAGCTGGTAGTAGCGCTCGAGCCCGGCCACCTGCAGGAGCTGCTTGAACAGCTGGGGCGACTGCGGCAGCGCGTACCAGTTGCCCGGCTGCAGGCGCACCGGCACCAGGAAGTCGCGGGCGCCCTCGGGGGTGGAGCGGGTCAGCGTGGGCGTCTCGACGTAGACGAAGCCGAGCTCGTCCATGACCTGGTTGGCCAGGAAGGTGGCCTTGGAGCGCACCCGCATGGCGTTGCCGACCTGCTGGCGGCGGATGTCGAGGTAGCGGTACTTCAGCCGCGCCTCCTCCGACACACCCGTGTTGCCCTCGATGGGGAACGGCAGCGGCGCCGACTCGCTGAGCACCTCGACCCGGGTGGCGACGACCTCGATCTCGCCGGTGGGCAGCTCGGGGTTGGCGTTGCCCTCGGGCCGCACGCGTACCTCGCCGATCACCTTCACGCAGTACTCGGCGCGCAGGTCGTGGGCGTGGTCCTCCTCGCGGAAGACCACCTGGGCCGAGCCGGAGGCGTCACGCAGGTCGATGAAGACCACGCCGCCGTGGTCGCGGCGCCGGGCCACCCATCCTGCGAGCGTCACCTGCTGCCCGGCGTGCTCCTTGCGGAGCTCCCCGGCCTTATGCGTGCGGATCACTGCACTTTCCCCTTCAGAACGTCCACGACCTGGGCCAAGGGCACCTCGGTCTGCTCAGCGGTGGTCAGGTCTTTCAGTTGTACGGCTTGCGCCGCCAGGTCACGCTCGCCCAGGATCAGCGCGAAACGGGCGCCGGAGCGGTCCGCGCCCTTCATCGCACCCTTGAGTCCCTTGCCGCCGAACGACATGTCGGCGGCGACACCTGCCGCGCGCAGGTCGCCGAGGAGCTTGAACATGGTCCGGGCGGCCTCCTCACCCAGCGCCACACCGTACACCTCGCAGCGCGGCGGGGTGGCGAGCTCGATGCCCTCACGGCCGAGGGCGATGACGGTGCGGTCCAGGCCGAGCCCGAAGCCGATGCCGGGCAGCCGCGGCCCGCCGATGGCCTCGGACAGGCCGTCGTAGCGGCCGCCGCCGCCGATGCCGGACTGGGCGCCCAGCAGCGGGTGGTCGAACTCGAAGGTGGTGCGGGTGTAGTAGTCGAGGCCGCGCACCATCCTGGGGTCGTCCTGCCACGGGATGTCCAGGTCGGCCAGGTGCTGCTTGACGCGGTCGTGGTAGGCCTTGCAGTCGCCGCACAGGTGGTCGCCGATGAGCGGCGCGTCCTCGAGCTGCTCGCGCACCTCGGGCCGCCGGTCGTCGAGCACGCGCAGCGGGTTGATCTCGATCCGGGCCCGGGTGGCCTCGTCGAGGTCGAGGCCGCGCAGGAAGTCCTGCAGGCGGGTGCGGTAGAGGGGGCGGCACTCGGAGCAGCCCAGCGAGTTGAGCAGCAGGCGCACCTGGGTCAGGCCGAGCGCGGAATACCACTGCCAGGCCAGCGCGATGGTCTCGGCGTCGACGGCCGGGTCCTCGCTGCCGACGGCCTCCAGGTCGAGCTGGTAGAACTGCCGGTAGCGGCCCTCCTGGGGCGCCTCGGCGCGGAAGACCGGGCCACCGGTCCAGACCTTGACCGGGAGCTGTCCGCGGTGCAGGCCGTACTCCAGGACCGCGCGCAGCACGCCGGCGGTGAACTCCGGGCGCAGCGTGAGCGAGCGGCCGCCGCGGTCGGTGAAGGTGTACATCTCCTTGCTGACGACGTCGGTGGACTCGCCGACGCCGCGGGCGAACAGCTGGGTGTCCTCGAAGACCGCGGTCTCCAGGTAGGAGTAGCCGGCGCGCCTGGCGGTCTCGGCGAACGCCTGGCGGATGGCGTAGAACGTCGCGGCCTGCGGAGGAACGTATTCCTTGACGCCCTTTGGTGCTTGGAAGCTCATTAGATCCCTCGTGTGGGACCGGCGTGCGGCGCACCCTCGCCGGAGGCGAGGTCATCAGAGAAAGCCTTCAGGTAAGGATTGGTGGCGCGCTCGCGGCCGATCGTGGTCTGTGGTCCGTGGCCCGGCAGGACGATCGTCTCATCAGGCAGCGGCAGGCACTTGGCTGCCAGGCTGCGCAGGATCGTCGGATAGTCGCCGCCCGGCAGGTCGGTGCGGCCGATGGAGCCGGCGAACAGCAGGTCACCGGAGAACATGATCTCGTCCTCGGGCAGCCGGAAGCTCACCGACCCCCTGGTATGGCCGGGGGTGTGGTCCACGACGAGCTCCAGTCCGGCCAGCTTCAGCACGGCGCCGTCGGACAGCTCCTTCACGTCGTCCGGCTCGCTCAGCGTGATGCCGCCGAACAGCTGCGCCGAGGTGTCGGACCAGCCTTTGGCGGGATCGCTCAGCAGATCACGGTCGTCCGGGTGGATCCACGCGGGGATGTCACGCGCGCCGCACACCGGGGCCACGGACCAGACGTGGTCGAGGTGCCCGTGGGTCAGCACGACGGCGACCGGCTTCAGCCGGTGCTCGCGCAGCAACTCGTCTACGCCGTCCACGGCGTCCTGACCAGGGTCGACGATCACACATTCCTCGCCGGCGGCGGGCGCGACGACGTAACAGTTGGTCTGGAAGGCCCCTGCGGGGAACCCTGCGATGAGCATCTGCCTCAGCTGATCTCGTTGAAAAAGCCAATGGGAATGTAACCGAAGGGTACCGGTGCGGGTCGCCGGGCTGCGAACCATTGCCCTTTGGCCGATACGATTCGCCCACCTCAGTTGATTGACTATGGGAGGCAAAGCGGTGGCCACGGGGAAGGACCGGCAGAAGCAGCTGGCTCGTGAGCACTACGAGCGGCAGATGCAGCGCCGCATCGAGCGCGAGCAGCGTAACAAGCGCACTGCGATCATCGGCTCCAGCATAGGCGTCGTCGTAGTGGTCGGCGGCATCGTCGCCGCCGTGGCCCTGTTCAACGGGGAGCCCGGCACGGAGGCGGCGGCATCGCCCACGCCGGCGGCTTCGGACTCGGCCCAGCCGAGCACGTCGCCGAGTCAGGTCGCGGCGGCAGCGCCGTTCGACCCGAAGACCGGCAAGTGCGGCTATGTGGCCGACAAGAACGGGACCGTGAAGGATGTCGGCATGCCTCCGGCCAAGGCGAGCGTGAAGCCGGCGACCAAGACGCTGACGTTCGCCACGAACCAGGGCGACATCCAGGTGGAGCTGAACAACGCGAGCGCGCCGTGCACCGTCAACTCGCTGGAGTTCCTGGCGAAGAAGAACTACTACGACGGCAGCAAGTGCCACCGGCTGGGCAACGAGAAGTTCCCGATGCTGCAGTGCGGCGACCCGACGGCCAAGGCCGACGGCAAGAGCCAGACCGACGGCATGGGCGGCCCCGGCTACGTGATGGCCGAGGAGAACCTCAAGGGCGCCACGTACAAGCGCGGTGTGATGGCCATGGCCAAGACGAACGCGCCCGGGTCCACCGGAAGCCAGTTCTTCCTGGTATACGGCGACATCGGACTCACCCCGGATTACACGCCAGTCGGTACGATCACCAAGGGGCTCGACATTCTCGACAAGGTGAACAAGGCGGGCGTTATCACGCCGGGTCCGGACGGAACGGGAGCGCCCAAGGAAACCCTCCAACTCAAAGACGTGACAATCTCTGGCAAGAGCTGACGTAATACAACTAGGGACGGGTAGTCCCGAAGGGTCTGATGGAAAGTGCGGGAGGACACGGTGAGCACCGACCCGTGGGGCCGGGTAGACGACGACGGCACCGTCTACGTGCGTACGGCTGAGGGAGAGCGGGCCGTCGGCTCCTGGCAGGCCGGTGAACCCGAGGAAGCGCTGGCCTACTTCCATCGCAAGTACGACGAGCTGGCCGGGCAGGTGCAGCTGCTGGAGCAGCGGCTCAAGGGCACCGACCTGGCGCCGGCCCAGGCCGAGGCCAGCATCGTCAAGCTGCGCGAGGCCGTCGCGGACGCCCATGCCATCGGCGACCTGGCCGCGCTGACGGCGCGCCTCGACGGGCTGTCGGAGCTGGTCGCGCACCGCCGCGAGGAGGTCAAGGCCGCCCGCGAGCACGCGCGCGTCGAGGCCAAGGCGGTCAAGGAGCGCATCGTCGCCGAGGCCGAGCGCATCGCCGAGGAGACCACCCACTGGAAGTCCGGCGGCGAGCGGCTCCGCCAGCTCGTCGAGGAGTGGAAGGCCGCCGACCGCATCGACCGCGCCACCGAGGCGGGCCTGTGGAAGCGGCTGTCCGCCGCCCGCACGGCCTTCGCCAAGCGCCGCAAGACCTACTTCGCCGGGCTCGACGAGCAGCGCGAAGGCGTGCGCGCCGAGAAGGAGCGCATCGTCGACGAGGCCGAGGCGCTGGCGAAGTCCACCGACTGGGGCCCCACCGCCTCGGTCTACCGCGAGCTGATGCAGCGCTGGAAGGCGGCGGGACGCGCCTCCCGCGACGCCGAGGACGAGCTGTGGGCCCGCTTCAAGGCCGCGCAGGACGTGTTCTTCCAGGCCCGCTCCACCGTCTTCGCCGAGCGGGACGCGTCGCTGGCGGCCAACGCGGAGGCCAAGGAGGTGCTGCTCGTCGAGGCCGAGAAGATCCTCCCGGTCACCGACGCGCGGGCCGCCCGCGGCTCGCTGCGCGTGCTTCTGGAGCGCTGGGAGGCCGTCGGTCCCGTGCCGCGCGAGCAGCGCGACCGGCTCGAAGGCGGGCTGCGCAAGATCGACGAGGCCGTGCGCAAGGCCGAGGACGCGGAGTGGAAGCGCTCCAACCCCGAGGCCCGCGCCCGTGCCCAGAGCACCGTCGACCAGCTCCGCACCTCCATCGAGCAGCTGGAGAAGCGCCTGGCCAAGGCCGAGGCCGCGGGCCGGGCCAAGGACGTCAAGGAGGCCGAGGAGGCCCTGACGGCCCGCCGTTCCTGGCTGGAGGAGGCCGAGCGCACGCTCGCCGAGTTCAGCTGACCACCGCGACGACGAACGCCGGCCGGTTCCCACCGGCCGGCGCTTTTCGTGCGTCCGCCGAATTAACTTCCTAGCGAAGCGAATGTGATTTAGGCTCCAGACATCCGACCCCTTCTGGTGGAGGACTGATGCCTTCACGGCGCTCTGTTCTGCTTCTCGCTGCCGCCAGCATGATGCCCGGTACGGCACACGCCGATTCATCGGATGATCCCTGGCACCGAGTCCCTCACATTCTCCGCAGGATCCGACCACCGCGCTTCCCCGCCAGGAAGTGGGACATCACCGCCTTCGGCGCCGTCGGCGACGGCGTCACCGACTGCACCGCCGCCTTCCGTCAGGCCATCGCCGCGTGCTCCCGGGCGGGCGGCGGGCGCGTGCTCGTACCCCGGGGAAGGTTCCTGACCGGGGCCATCCACCTGCGCAGCGGCGTGGAGCTGCACGTCTCGGAGGGCGCCACGATCGCCTTCAGCACCGATCCGAACGCCTACCTGCCGGTGGTCTTCACCCGCTGGGAGGGCACCGAGTGCTACAACTACTCCCCCTTCGTCTACGCCCGAGGACAGCGCGACGTCGCCATCACCGGCAAGGGCACGCTGGACGGCCAGGCCCGCCAAGGCCCCTGGGAGAGCTGGTACGCCAACGGCGGCCCCCAGGGCGCCGACCAGCGCGCGCTGCGGAAGATGGGCGACGACGGCGTGCCGGTGGAGCAGCGGGTCTTCGGCGCCGGGCACTACTTACGCCCGGCGATGATCCAGTTCGTCGAGTGCGAGAACGTCCTGGTCTCGGAGGTGACGATCCTGGAACCGGCGATGTGGACGGTAAACCCGGTTCTTTCCCGAAATATCACCATCCGCCGGATCACTGTCGTCAGCACGCTCTACAACACCGACGGCTGCGACCCCGAGGCCTCCTCCTACGTGCACATCCACGACTGCCGCTTCAACACCAACGACGACTGCGTGGCCGTCAAGTCCGGCCGCGACGCCGACGGCCGGCGGGTCGGCGTGCCCAGCCGGAACATCGTCGTCCAGGACTGCCTGTTCTCCGGGCGCTGGGGCGGGATCACCGTCGGCAGCGAGATGTCCGGCGGCGTGCGCGACGTCTTCGCCGAGCGCTGCGTCATCAACTCCCCCGCCTTCCCCGGCAACTACCCGGTCAAGTACCCCGTCTACATCAAGGCCGGCAAGAAGCGCGGCGCGTACGTCGACGGCGTCCACGTGCGCGGCTTCACCGGCTCAGGGGTGGACCGGGAGATCATCTTCGTCAACATGAACTACGCGAGCACCGAGCCGGGCACCCTGCCGGTGTCCGTCCGGAACATCACCATGCGCGACACCCGCATCGACGGCGCCGACGCCGTGCTCAACCTCGTCGGCCTCGAAACCGACCACCTGACGGACGTACGCCTGGACAGGTGCCGGTTCACCGGGATCACCGGGCCCGACAAGATCGCCTTCACCGACGGCCTGCGGCTGCGCAAGGTCTTCGTCAACGGCGTCGAGGTCTGAGCGCGTGAGAAGGTGGCCGCCATGGACGCCTTCCACCGCAAGCTCCACCACATCGCCCCCGGCCTGCTGACGGCCGACACCGCGCAGACCGGGGGCATGCGCCGCCTGGCCGCCATCAGCGGCGCCTCCGTGGGCTCCAGCCGCCTGTGGATGGGGCAGACGCACGTCGCCCCGTCCACGGCCTCGGCCGACCACCACCACGGCGAGTCCGAGACCGCCATCTACGTCGTCAGCGGCACCCCGCGCTTCGTCTTCATCGACCCCGAGGGCGGCGAGGAGGTGCGCATCGAGGCCAAGGCCGGTGACTACGTCTACGTGCCGCCGTTCGTCCCGCACCGCGAGGAGAACCCCGACCCCACGCGGGAGGCCGTCGTGGTCATCGCCCGCAGCACCCAGGAGGCCATCGTCGTCAACCTCCCCGGCCTGCGCTAGCCCTGATCTTGCCATCCATGCGAACATGTGTTCGTGAGCGAAGCGACGATCCTCCACGCCGACCTCGACGCCTTCTACGCCTCCGTCGAGCAGCGTGACGACCCGCGCCTGCGCGGCCGTCCGGTCATCGTCGGCGGCGGCGTGGTCCTGGCGGCCAGCTACGAGGCCAAGGCCTGCGGGGTCCGCACCGCGATGAGCGGCGGCCAGGCCCGCCGCCTGTGCCCGCGCGCGATCGTGGTCGAGCCCCGCATGTCCGCCTACTCCGAGGCCAGCAAGGCCGTCTTCGACGTCTTCGAGCGCACCACGCCGCTGGTCGAGGGCCTGTCCATCGACGAGGCCTTCCTCGACGTCGGCGGCCTGCGCGAGATCTCCGGCCCGCCCGGCCGCATCGCCGCCAAGCTCCGCCGCGACGTACGCGAGCAGGTGGGCCTGCCCATCACCGTCGGGGTGGCCCGCACCAAGTTCCTGGCCAAGGTGGCCAGCGGCGTCGCCAAGCCCGACGGCCTGCTCGTCGTCCCGCCGGACGGAGAGCTCGACTTCCTCCACCCGCTGCCGGTCGAGCGGCTGTGGGGCGTCGGCCCGATCACCGCCCGCAAGCTCCACGCCCTGGGCATCACCACCGTGGGCGAGGTGGCCGCGCTGCAGGAGTCCACGCTGACCGCCCGCCTCGGCCCCGCCGCCGGACGCCACCTGCTCGCCCTCGCGCTCAACCGCGACCCGCGCCCCGTGCGAACGGGCCGCCGGAGGCGCTCCATCGGCGCCCAGCGCGCCCTGGGCCGCACCCGGCGTACCCGCCAGGAGCTCGACGCCATCACCATCGCCCTGATCGACCGCGTCTGCCGCCGCCTGCGCGCCGCCGGCCGCTGCGCCCGCACGGTGGTCCTGCGGCTGCGCTTCGAGGACTTCACCCGGGTGACCCGCTCCCACACCGTCCCACAGGCCACCGACGAGACCGCCGCCCTGCTGGCCACCGCCCGCCGCCTCCTGGCCGCCGCCGCGCCCCTGATCGACGAGCGCGGCATCACGCTGGTGGGCTTCGCGCTGACCAACCTCAGCGACTCCACCGCGCTGCAGCTCGCCCTCCCCTTCGACGAGCCGCGCGCCCTGGACACCACGGTCGACTCGCTCCGCCTGCGCTTCGGCTCCGCCGCCGTGACGCGCGCCGTCCTGCTCGGCCGCGACGACGGCCCCACCGTCCCCCTCCTGCCCGACTAGGAGGTACGGCCCCGCCCCCGTTGCCCTCCGCAGTGGCCCGAGCATCCCCGGCACGGCCCAGGACGACACAACGCCGCGTCGAGCTACAGGAGCGGCCAAAAGGCCCCGAGCACTGTTCCACGGGAAGGTGTGGGATCCGGCTTATCGGGCGGCGGGCCGTACCAGAAGAGGGGTCAGCTGCCGGCGCCGCTGACGCGGTAGACGTCGAAGACGCCCTGGATGCTGCGGACCGCCTTCAGCACGTGCCCCAGGTGCTTGGGGTCGCCCATCTCGAAGGTGAACTTGCTGATCGCCACCCGGTCCCGCGACGTGGTCACCGACGCGGACAGGATGTTGACGTGCTGGTCGGACAGGGTGCGGGTGACGTCGGACAGCAGCCGGGGGCGGTCGAGCGCCTCGACCTGGATGGCCACCAGGAAGACCGAGTCTTCACTTGGCGACCAGCTGACCTCGACGAGCCGGTCGGGCTGCTCCTTCAGCTGCTGGACGTTGGTGCAGTCGGCCCGGTGCACCGAGACGCCGTGGCCGCGGGTGACGAAGCCGACGATGTCGTCCCCCGGCACCGGCGTGCAGCATTTGGACAGGCGTACCCACACGTCGGCGTCGCCCGCCACGACCACACCGGCCCCACCGCCGCCGCGCGGGCGGCCCTTGAGGCGGGTGGGCAGCGAGGTCTCGGCGATGTCCTCCTCGGCGCTCTCGACGCCGCCGATGGAGGCCACGAGCTTCTGCACGACCGACTGGGCGGCGATGTGGCCCTCGCCGACGGCGGCGTAGAGGGCGGAGACGTCGGGGTAGCGCAGGTCGCGGGAGAGGGCCAGCAGCGCCTCGCCGGACATCAGGCGCTGCAGCGGCAGCCCCTGCTTGCGCATGGCCCGGCCGATGGCCTCCTTGCCGGCCTCGATCGCGGTCTCGCGGCGCTCCTTGGAGAACCACTGCCGGATCTTGTTGCGGGCCCGGCCGGACTTGACGAACTTCAGCCAGTCGCGCGACGGCCCGGCGTCGGGCGACTTGGAGGTGAAGATCTCGACGGTGTCGCCGTTGCCCAGCCGCGACTCCAGCGGCACGAGGCGGCCGTTGACGCGGGCGCCGATACATCGGTGGCCGACCTCGGTGTGGACGGCGTACGCGAAGTCGACCGGGGTCGCGCCCTCGGGCAGTGCCACGACCTGGCCGCGCGGGGTGAAGACGTAGACCTCGGAGACCGACAGGTCGAAGCGGAGCGACTCCAGGAACTCGCCCGGGTCGGAGGTCTCCTTCTGCCAGTCGAGGAGCTGGCGCAGCCACGCCATGTCGCTGCCCGGCTTGACCTTGCCCGGCGGGGCGGTGGCGCCGACCTCCTCCTTGTACTTCCAGTGGGCGGCCACGCCGTACTCGGCGCGATGGTGCATGGCGTGCGTGCGGATCTGCAGCTCCACCGGCTTGCCCTCGGGGCCGATCACCGTGGTGTGCAGCGACTGGTACATGTTGAACTTGGGCATCGCGATGTAGTCCTTGAACCGGCCGGGCACCGGGTTCCATCGCGCGTGGATCGTTCCGAGAGCCGCATAGCAGTCGCGCACGCTGTCGACGAGCACGCGGATGCCCACCAGGTCGTAGATGTCGTCGAAGGCGACGTCCCTGGCGATCATCTTCTGGTAGACGGAGTAGTAGTGCTTGGGCCGGCCCTTGACCACCGCGCGGATCTTGGCCTCGCGCAGGTCGCCCGAGACCTTCTCGATGACCTCCTGCAGGAACAGGTCGCGCCGCGGCGCCCGCTCCGACACCATGCGGGCGATCTCGTCGTAGCGCTTGGGGTAGAGCATCGCGAAGGCGAGGTCTTCCAGCTCCCACTTGATGGTGTTCATGCCCAGGCGGTGGGCGAGCGGCGCGAAGATCTCCAGCGTCTCGCGGGACTTCTGCTGCCGCTTGTGCTCGGGCAGATAGCGCATCGTGCGCATGTTGTGGAGGCGGTCGGCCAGCTTGATGATCAGCACGCGGATGTCGCGCGACATGGCCACGACCATCTTGCGCACGGTCTCGGCCTGCGCCGCGTCCCCGAACTTGACCTTGTCCAGCTTGGTGACGCCGTCGACCAGCGAGCCGATCGTGTCGCCGAAGTCGCCGCGCAGCTCCTCCAGGCCGTAGGCGGTGTCCTCGACGGTGTCGTGGAGGAGCGCTGCGCACAGGGTCTCGTCGTCGGTGCCGAGCTCGGCCAGGATCGTGGCCACGGCGAGCGGGTGCGTGATGTAGGGGTCGCCGCTCTTACGCTTCTGATCGCGGTGATGGTACGCGGCCACGTCGTAGGCACGCTCGATCAGGCGCAGGTCAGCCTTGGGATGGGTAGCCCTGACCGTCCGGAACAAGGGTTCCAGCACCGGGTTCATGGCCCCACCCCCAAACCGCCGCCGACGCGTCGAAGACTCGGTTACGTCGGGCACGACCACATCACGGGGCACACAGACTCCTTTACGTGTGAGTCCAGGCCCCCCAGTGTATCCAGGTGGCGAACTCAGACGGTCAGCAGGGCGCGTACCTCTACTCCCGGCAGGCGCGCACGCCCCTCGAGAAAGGCAAGCTCCATCAGTACGGCCACGCCCACGACGTCGGCCCCGGCACGCCGGACCAGCTCCACCGTGGCCGCGGCGGTGCCGCCCGTGGCCAGCACGTCGTCCACGATCAGCACCCGGTCACCCGGTGCGAAGGCGTCCCGGTGCACCTCGATGGTGGCCGAGCCGTACTCCAGATCGTAGGACTCTTCCAGGGTTTCGGCGGGCAGTTTGCCCTTCTTTCTGACTGGCACGAACCCGGCACGAGCTTTGTACGCCACCGGCGCCGCCAGAATGAAGCCCCGCGCCTCGATCCCGACGATCTTGTCAGCCTCGAACAGCCCGGCGATCTCGTCCACCATGGCCGCGAACCCGTCAGGGTCGCCCAGCAGCGGCGTGATGTCCTTGAACAGCACCCCCGGCTGGGGATAGTCCTGCACGTCCCTGATCAGGTCCAGGGTCCGCTCGTTCATGAAGTCTCCTCGTGTGGGACAAGCGAGGCCCCCGCCCCGTCGAAGCGGAGCGGGGGCCATGCCGGAAAATCGTCAGCCCTTGGCCGCGGCCGCCCTCTTGGCGCCCTTGCCGCCGCCGGTGGAGGCCAGTCTCCTGGCGATCGCCTGGTACTTCGGCTCGCGCTCCTTCAGCGTCACCAGCAGCGGTGTGGCGACGCACAGCGAGGAGTACGTGCCGACGACCATGCCGACGAACAGGGCCAGCGCCAGGTCCTTCAGCGTGCCGGCGCCGAGCAGCGTGGTGCCGATGAACAGGATCGCCGCCACCGGGAGGATGGCCACCAGTGAGGTGTTCAGCGATCTGATCAGCGTGTGGTTCAGCGCGTCGTTGGCCGCCTGGGTGTAGGTCTTCTTCGACGTGGTGCCCAGCTTGGCCGTGACTTCCTTGATCATGTCGAAGACGACGACCGCGTCGTACAGCGAATAACCGAGGATCGTCAGGAAGCCCAGCACGGTCGCCGGGGTGACCTCGAAGCCCGACCAGGCGTAGACGCCCGCGGTGATGACCAGGTCGTGCACCAGCGCCACGATGGCGGCCAGCGCCATCTTGGGCTCGAACGCCATGCTGAGATATAGGATGATCGCCAGCATGAAGACGCCTAGGCCGATCAGGGCCTTCTGCGACACCTCGCCGCCCCAGGAGGCGCCGATGGACTGGATGTCCACCTGCGAGACCGGGATCTTGTAGTCGGCGACGACGGCGTTCTGCACCTGGGTGACCTGGGCTTCCGACAGCGTCTCGGTGGTCACGCGCCACCGGTCGCCGGCCGTCTGCACGATCGCCTGGTGCACGCCCTCGTCGGTGAAGGTCGAGCGGACCTGCTCGATGTCGGCCGCGGGGGCCTTGAAGGAGAAGACCGACCCGCCCCTGAACTCAACGCCCAGGTTGAGGGGACTGCCCGTGTTCACCGCGCTGAAGATCAGGCCGGCGAGCGAGAACACCAGCAGAAGGCCCGACAGCGAATACCAGAGCTTCTGCTTGCCGACGAAGTCGACGTCGATCTCGCCGCGGTAGAGGCGACGCCCGAGTCCCATGTCAGGCCTCCTGCGGGGTGTTGGTGCGGGCGGGCTCGGATGCCATGCGCTCGGCGTCGAGACCGGACAGCGGGTGCCCCTTGGAGAAGAACTTCAGCTTCGCCAGCAGGGCGATGAACGGCTTCGTGAACAGGAACACCACGACGATGTCGATCAGCGTGGTCAGGCCCATCGCGAAGGCGAACCCGGCCACACCGCCCACGGCCAGGAAGTAGAGCACGACCGCGGCGATGAACATCACGGCGTCGGCGATCAGGATCGTGCGGCGGGCACGGACCCAGGCCACCTCGACGGCCGCGCGAAGCGTCCGCCGACCTTCCTTCATCTCATCACGGATACGTTCGAAGTACACGATGAAGGAGTCGGCGGTGATGCCGATCGACACCACCAGGCCGATGATGTGCGGCAGCGAGAGGGCGAAGCCTCCGTTGGCGCCGAGGACCACCACCGACTCGTACGTCAGCACCGTGGCGATCACCAGGCTCAGCACCGCGACGAGGCCGAGGCCCCGGTAGTAGAACAGGCAGTAGAGCACCACGAGCGCCAGGCCGATGCCGCCGGCGATCAGACCGCCCATGAGCTGGTCCGAGCCGAGCGTCGAGGAGATCGTCTCCACCGAGCTGCGGTTGAACTTCAGCGGCAGCGCGCCGTACTTGAGCTGGTCGGCCAGGTCGGTCGAGGTCTTCTGGTTGAAGCCGCCGGTGATCTCGGCGCGGCCGCCGGGGATCGGGCCCTGGATGACCGGCGCGGTGATGACCAGGCCGTCGAGGACGACCGCCACCTGGTTGCGCGGGGCCTGCGAGTTGAACGCGGTGGAGGTGAGCTTGCTCCACTCCGTGGCGCCGGCGCTCTTGAAGTCGAGCTGGACGACCCAGTCGGTGCTGCCGGGACGCACGCCGGAGGACGCGGTGTCGATGTCGGTGCCGACGACCTTGGCCACGTCCAGGATGTACTTGGCGGAGCCGTCGTCGGAACAGGCCGCGAACTGCTTCTTCGGGTCGTCCTGCACGCCCTGGCCGCGGGTCTTGGGGTCGGCGCACTTGAGACCCTGGTACTGCTTCAGCACGGCCGGGTCGACGCCCGTCGTGTCGATCTGCGGCTGCTGCTCCTGCTGGGGCTGCGAAGGCTGGGCGGAGGGCGAGCCCGACGGCGTCGGGGTGGCCTTCGGGTCCTTCTTCTTGTCGTCCTTGGCCGAGGGGGTCGGCGTCGTGGGCGAGGTCAGCGCCGAGGACAGGGCCTTGCCGGTCGGCGAGGCCTTGGGGGTCTCCTGCGGGGCGTTGGCCGACGGCTTCGCGCTCGGCTCCTTGGCCGACGGCGATCCACTCGGCTTCGCGGTGCCGCTCGGGCTGGTGCTCGGCTTGGGCGCCTCGGTGCTGAGCTGCTCCGGGGCGGCGGCCTCGACCGCGAGCACCTGGCGGAAGCGCAGCTCCGCCGTGGTGCCGACCAGCTTGATGACCTCCTCCTGGCCCTTGCCGGGAACGGAGATGATGATGTTGTCGCCGGACTTTGCGACCTCCGCGTCGGAGATGCCTGTGCCGTTCACCCGGTCACGGATGATGCTGACGGCACGGTCGAGCGACTCCTGGGAGGGAGCCGCGCCGCTGAGCGTTACGGGTGACAGGGTCACCGTCGTTCCGCCGGCGAGGTCGAGGCCCAGCTTGGGCGTGAACGCCTTCTGCAGGAACATCGTCCCGCCCAGGGCGAGGATGAGCGCCAGGAGAATCAGGAGCGTGCGCCCCGGATTGCTGTGGCGGCTGGTCGGTCGGGCCACGGGTCGTCAGTTCTTTCGGATTAGAGGTGTCTGTCGCAGCCTAGTCAGGACTGCTTCGTGCTCGAGTCGCCGTTCTTCGTTTCGTCCTTGACGTCCTCGGTCTTGACCTCGTCGGCCACGTCGGCGACGGGCTCGTCCGCGACGGGCTCGTCCTCGACGGGGGCGTCACCCGGGGTCACGACGCGGCCGATGGCCGCCTTGACCCAGCGGGTCTCGATGCCGGGCGCCACCTCAAGGATCACGTCCTCATTGTCGACCGTCACCACGGTGGCGAACAGCCCCGTCGTGGTCATCACTCGCGTACCGGGGGTGAGCGAGTTCTGCATTTTGACGGCTTCCTGCTGCCGCTTGCGCTGCGGGCGGATGAGCAGGAAATAGAACACCACCACCAGAAGTACCAGCGGCAGGATGCTTCCGAGTGATCCCATGTCCATAAGGGGCGACCTTCCATTGTCGTACAAGAAGTTGACACCGGCCTCGCGCCGGAAATTCCGTGCGTTGCGTCGGGGCCGCGCCGCTCAGCCCGTCAGCCTACACAGCCAGCCAAGCCACGGAGTGTAGGCGGTTGTTGCGAAACGCGGCAACGAGGCAGCGATTCGGCGCGCGGGGAAGTTCCCAATTTGCAATGGTTGCAACCGTTCTGTGACCCCGGGGGTTTGGCGGGGCGCGTGCCGTTCCGGGTCATAGGTCCGCGGGTCCGAACAGCGGGGCGCCGAACGCGTCCGGCGGCGGGGTGAGACCCAGGTGGGTCCAGGCCGCGGCGGTCGCGACACGTCCGCGCGGGGTGCGGGCCAGCAGACCTTGGCGCACCAGGAACGGCTCCGCCACCACCTCGACCGTCTCCGGCTCCTCCCCCACCGCCACGGCCAGCGTGGACAGCCCGACCGGGCCGCCGCCGAACTTGCGCAGCAGTACCCCGAGCACCGCCCGGTCGAGCCGGTCGAGCCCCCACGCGTCGACCTCGTAGAGGTTGAGCGCGGCGGCGGCCAGGTCGCGCGTGATGACGCCGTCGGCGCGTACCTCGGCGAAGTCGCGCACCCGGCGCAGCAGCCGGTTGGCGATGCGGGGCGTGCCGCGCGAACGGCGGGCGATCTCGTGCGCGGCGTCGTCCGGCAGGTGCACGCCGAGCAGGCGGGACGAGCGGGCCAGCACCTGTTCGAGCTCGGGCACCTCGTAGAAGTCCATGTGGGCGGTGAAGCCGAAGCGGTCGCGCAGCGGCGCGGGCAGCAGCCCCGCCCTGGTGGTGGCGCCGACCAGCGTGAACGTCGCGATGTCCAGCGGGATCGCGGTCGCGCCCGGGCCCTTGCCGACGACGATGTCGACCCGGAAGTCCTCCATCGCGAGATAGAGCATCTCCTCGGCGGGGCGGGCCATCCGGTGGATCTCGTCGATGAACAGCACCTCGCCCTCGGCCAGCGTCGACAGGATCGCCGCGAGGTCGCCGGCGCGTTCGAGCGCGGGACCCGAGGTGATGCGCAGCGGCGCGCCCAGCTCAGCCGCGATGATCATCGCGAGCGTGGTCTTCCCGAGGCCCGGCGAGCCGCTCATCAGCACGTGGTCCGGCGGACGCTGCCGTCTGAGCGCGCTCTCCAGCACCAGCGAGAGCTGCTCGCGCACCCGCCCCTGACCGATGAACTCCGCCAGCCGCTTGGGCCGCAGCGCCGCCTCGATCTGCTGCTCGTCCCCGCCCGCCTCCGGCGCGACCAGCTCGCGCTCCAGGTCGCCCAGGTCGTCCCAGTCGCTCATCGCACGCTCAACGCCCTCAGCGCCGCCTTGAGCAGCGCGGCCACCTGCGGCTGTCGTCCCTCGGCCAGCGCGACGTCGGCCTCGGGCGCCACGACGGCGACCGCCTCGTCGGCGTCCTTGCTGGAGTAGCCGAGCCCGACCAGGCCGGAGTGAACCTGCTCACGCCAGGCGGGCTTGCCCGCGTTGCCGCCGATCGCGGCGTTGACGGCCTCCTCGGGGGTGCCGAGCCGGTCCTTGAGCTCCAGGACGATGCGCTGGGCGCCCTTCTGCCCGATGCCCGGCACCTGGGTCAGCGCCTTGAGGTCCGCGCTCGCGACCGCCACGCGCAGCGCGTTGGGCGTGTGCACGGCCAGCATCGCCAGCGCCAGCTTCGGACCGACGCCGCTGGCCGTCTGCAGCATCTCGAACACGGTCCGCTCGTCCTCGCTCCCGAACCCGAACAGGGTCAGCGACTCCTCCCGCACCACCAGCGACGTCGCCAGCCTGGCCGCCTCCCCGACCCGCAGCCCGGCCAGGGTGCCGGGAGTGCAGTGCACCAGAATCCCCACCCCGCCGACCTCGACGACAGCGCCGTCTGGGGCGAGCGCCGCCACCTTCCCCGCCACGGACGCGATCACAACCCCACACCCTTTCCAGTGGTACGGCCGGCAGCCCCGGCCCCAGAGCCCACACCCGATCCAGCCCCGGACCCCGCCTCGGCACCGGAGCCCTGACCGGCGTCCGGGCCTGACAGTTGCCCGGAAGGCGAGCCTAGAGCCTGACCAGGCACCTGGGGCTCTGCCGTGCCGCGGGAAGTACGGCTGCGGGCACCGACAGCGCGGGGCGCCTCGGTGGGCGCGGCCGTCGAGCTCGCGGGTGTCCCGGTCGGGGTGGCAGGCGAGCTGGTCTGGGCGGTGGGCATGCCGGTGCCGGTGGCAGGCGGGTTGGCCGCGACGGTGGGCGTGCCGGAGGGGGTGGCAGGCGAGTTAGCCGAGGTGGGGGCGCCAGGGGGGCTGGTTGGGGTGGTGCGGGGTTGAGGGGGTTGGGGGGAGGTAGTGCGGCGGGGCTGTGGGGGGATGGAGGGGTGGGGGGTACGGCGTTGGGATTGGGCTCGGGCCACGGCCTGGGCGAGGCGCTGCTGGTTGCCGCCGCGCCAGATGTGGCAGATGGCCAGGGCGAGGGCGTCGGCGGCGTCGGCGGGCTTGGGCATCTCGGTCAGGCGCAGCAAGCGGGTGACCATGGCACCGATCTGCTTCTTGTCGGCGGTGCCGCTGCCGGTGATGGCGGCCTTGACCTCGGACGGGGTGTGCAGCGCCACGGGCAGTCCGCGGCGGGCGGCGCACAGGACGGCGATGCCGGCGGCCTGGGCGGTGCCCATCACGGTGCGGACGTTGTGCTGGCTGAAGACGCGCTCCACGGCCACGGCGTCGGGGCGGACGTCGTCGAGCCACTGCTCGATGCCCTCCTCGATCCCGACCAGTCGGGTGCCCAGGTCGTCGTCGGGTGAGGTGCGCACCACTCCCACCGCCAAGAGGGAGAGCGCGGTGCCCGGCCGTCCCTCGACGGCCCCAAGGCCGCATCTGGTCAACCCGGGATCGACGCCCATCACCCGCACCCGCACGCCCCCTCAACCGCCGAACACCTGTTCGGCAAGGAACTCTACCCGTGTTCCCCCGCCCGCGCACCGCGAACACGCGGTCGCAGGAACCGAGGCGGGATGCGGTGTCCGGGAAGCGGCGAGGGTGCGGGGAAGCCTGGAGCGTGGGAAACCTGGGAGTGGAGGAACCCGGGGAGCGCGGGGAAGCCTGGGAGTGGAGGAACCCTGGGAGCGCGGGAAAGCCTGGGAGTGGAGGAACCCTGGGAGCGCGGGAAAGCCCAGGGTGGCGGAACCCCCGGGGTGTGGGGAACCCGGGGGTGCGGGTCGTGCCGGGGAGGTGGGGAACCCGGGGGTGCGGGTCGTGCCGGGGAGGTGGGTTAGAAGTAGTCCAGCATGTACGGCCGGCCAGCGAAAACGGCATCCAGGCTGTCGTCAGAGGCGTCCGGCCCGGTCATCAGCCCGGAGCGGCGCAGAGTGGCTGTGGGGACTCCGGCGTACAGGGCGGCGATGCCGTTGGCCGTCAGGTGGGGGCCGGCGGTGGAGGTGATGGCGGTAGCCGTACCGGAGCCTGAGGAGACGTCGAGGCGCCACGCGCCCGAGTTGGACGGGCGCTGGGGGTCGGTGACCTCGACGACGGCGGAGGCCGAGACGGCGGCGGGGTAGCCGCGGCGGGCCACGGCCAGAGGCAGGTCGATGAGGCGGTGCATCCAGCGGACCTGCTTGACCGTCTCCTTGGCGCGCTCGCCCACCAGCCACAGCACCGGGTCGTCGGGGGCGATGGCGGCGGTGACGTGGGCGGCGATGGAGGAGGAACTGCCGATGAGGGACCACAGCGCCCTGCTGGTCTCCGGGGAGGCGGCGACCACGGCGTCGACCTCGATGCCGCCGTCGGACCAGCGGTAGATGGCGTTGCCGTCGTCGGCGAGGTAGAGGAAGTCGTTTTCCTCGGCCAGCCAGACGCGCCAGGTGCGTTCGTCCCAGGTGATGGGGCCGCTGGCTCGGGCAGACGCATGGGCGCGGCCTATGACGGACAGGAGTTCGGGGGCGTCGTCGGGGCCCATGCGGCGCAGCTTCACCTGCCCGGAGTGGCGGATGCGGCGCAGCGCTTCGGTGGGGAGGGTGATGAGGTTCTGGGCGCCGGCGTGCTCGTAGCCGAGCGAGCGGTAGATGGGGGTGGTGGCCGGGTACAGGGCGGAGACTGCTTCGCCGAGCGCCGCGGCGCGGTTGATCAGGGCGGTCATGAGGAGTGTGCCCACGCCTCGGCCCCGGTCCTCGGGGTTGACGGTGACGCCGGCGACGCCGGCCATCGGCTGCGGGCGTCCGTGCCACCACTGGGTGAAGGCCCGGATACGGCCGGCGGCCGACAGCCGTTCGCCGTCGAAGACGCCCAGGTAGCGGCCCTCGGCCAGGACCGGCGGCATGGCCTTGAGCCACAGCTCGCGCTCGCCGGGCGACAGCAGGCCGAAGGAGCGCTTGCGGATGTCGAGCACGGCGTCGAGGTCGTCCAGGGTCAGCTCACGTATGTCCACCGGACAAACTTACGCGCTCCTCCCCATCGTGATCGCCAGCCGGTCGAGGTAGAGGAGTTGTGCGGCGACCACGGCGGCGAGGGCGAGCAGCATGACGGGCAGCGGTGTCGTGATGCCGACGTCGACGGTGGTGTTCCGGTAGGAGTTGAGGCTCTGGCTCAGGAGCATGGTGGCGGGAGCGTTGTCCGGCCGCTGGGAGACCATGAGCGGCCAGAGGCCGTCCTGGGCGTTCACGAGGGTGAGACCGCCGGTGAGGATGCCGGCCATGGGCAGCGAGGGCAGCACGACGCCGCGCAGGAATCCGGCCTGCGCGCGTTCGGCCAGGCCGCGGCAGAGCAGGGTGAGCACGACGAGGGCGGGCACGCTGATGAGCATGGGCGGGACGAGGGCGACGATGGTGTCCATCAGCCCGAAGTCGCGGATGTAGGTCCAGGTGGCCAGGCTGAACGGGCCGACTCCGGCCAGCGCCCACGGCGCGAACGGCAGCAGCAGCCATTCGCTGTTGCGCCCCAGTGGCCGCAGGCCGCCGATGCCGAGCGCGGCGGCGTAGGCGACGGCCACGGACACCAGCGCGCCGGCGAGGGCGGGCAGCCACGTCCGCACGTACGTGCCCAGGGTGACGGGCAGCGTCTCCTCCCCGCCGAACAGGGCGGTGATCCACGGCCAGGCGAGCACGAGCCCGACGGCGACCACCACGACCAGGGCGAGCACGCCGACCACGGGCCGTCCGGGCCCGGCGGGCCGTGGCGACAGGTGCAGGCGCATCCCGCCCAGCACCACCACGGCCACCGCCGCGAGGCCGAGCGCGCCGAGCAGCACGCCGGTCAGCGTCGCCGCCGCCGCTGCCGCTCCCAGCCGTCCCGCTGCCAGCCCCTCGAACAGCATGTACGCGCCCAGCGTCCGCGTACCCCCGGACCCGCCCCGCGACAGGGCCGAGCTGAAGGTGAACGCCTGCAGCCCGACGGCGAGCAGCGTGAGCACGGCCAGGGCGGCCACGGCGAACATCGCGGGCGTCACGGTGCCGCCGCGCAACGCGGGCAGGAAGGCCAGCGTGGCCAGCGCGCACACCACGCCGAACGTCATGGCCGCCACGACGAGCGGGAACGTCAGCGCGGCCTCCTCCCCCGCCACCCCGCGGACCAGCGTGGCCAGGCCCGAGGCGTCGGGACGCAGGCCGCGCGTCCAGGCGGCGACCACCGCGATCGGGGAGAACGTGATGACCGCCAGCGAGAGCACGACCCGCCCGCCGCGCCGGACCAGGCTGCCGCCGCGGTCGAGCGCGAGCGCCAGCAGGGGCGCCACGACCACGGCCACCAGCACCGGCACCAGGGTCACGAGCAGCGAGAACGCCACCGCCCGCCAGAACCCCGGCTCGCCGATGACGGTGACGTAGTTGGCGAGGCCGACGGGCTCGTCCCGCCGCGACAGCAGGCGCGCCGATCGCATGCTCATCACGGCGGTGTACACGCTGGGCACGACCAGGCAGGCGAGCGCCGCGAACGCCGCCGGCGCCAGGAGTAACCAGCCGAGCGCGGCGGGCGGGCGGGGAGCGGGCGGGGCCGGGATCATGGCCCACCACCCTAGCGACGGGTGAGTCCTCCGAAGAAGTCCCGGATGTCGGCTGCCAGCGGGCCGGGCGCGGCCATGGCGAGCATGTGGCTGGTGCCTTCGAGGTTGCTCCAGTGGACGATCGTGTTCTTGCGCTCGGCGATGCGGCGGAAGGTGTCGGGGCCGCCGTGGGAGACGCCGGTGGGGACCGCGTCCTGGTCGATCGGCATCCCGGCCGCGCCTTCGTAGTACGTCCACGACGACGAGCCGCCGGTGCCGGTCAGCCAGTAGAGGCTGGCGTTGGTGAGGACGAGGTCGCGCTCGATGGGGTCGGTGGAGCCGGCCTGGTGCCAGCCGTCGAACTCCTTGAAGCGCTCGACGAGGTAGGCGAGCTGGGCGACGGGCGAGTCGCTGAAGCCGTAGGAGAGCGTCTGGGGGCGGGCGGCCAGGTAGGGGGCGTACCCGCTGCCCCCGGCGCCGCTGAGCATGTCGAGGACCCAGGTGTCCATGCCCTCCTGGTCTTCCGGCTCGGTGGGCATGCCGAGCCCGCCGGTGATGTGCACGCCGACGACGTGCTCGGGGAAGAGCGCGGCCAGTTGCGGGGAGACCAGCGCGCCGGCGTCGTTGCCGTGCGCGCCGTAGCGCTCGTATCCCAGGCGGCTCATCAGCTCGGCCCAGGTACGCGCGACGCGCTCGACGCTCCACGGCCGCTCGTCGGCGGGCTCGGGGAACGGCGAGAAGCCGAAACCGGGCAGCGAGGGCGCGACCACGTGGAAGTGCTCCGACAGCGGCCCGAGCAACTCGGTGAACTCGGAGACGGAGTTCGGCCAGCTGTGGGTGATGATCAGCGGCAGCGCGTCCGGGTTGGCGGAGCGCACGTGGAAGAAGTGGATCCGCTGGCCGTCGATCTCGGTGGTGAACTGCGGGAAGGTGTTCATCTTCGCCTCCCACGCGCGCCAGTCGTAGCCGTCGGCCCAGTAGTCGGCGAGCTCGCGCAGGTGGGCGACGGGGACGCCGCGGTTCCACTCGGCTCCGGGGAGCCGAGCGGGCCAGCGGGTGCGGGCCAGGCGCTCGCGGAGGTCGTCGAGGTCGGCCTGCGGGACGTCGATGGTGAAAGGCTTCATCATGCCTGTCACGCTACGGGCCAATGCGGAAAGGTTCGTTCCGCATTAAGCGTCGAGCTTCTCCATGATCTCGTCGGAGACGTCGAAGTTGGCGAAGACGTTCTGCACGTCGTCGCTGTCCTCCAGCGCGTCGATGAGGCGGAAGACCTTGCGCGCGCCGTCCTCGTCGAGCTGCACGCTCATGGTCGGCAGGAACCCGGACTCGGCCGAGTCGTAGTCGATGCCCGCCTCCTGCAGCGCCTTGCGCACCGGGACCAGGTCGCCGGCCTCGGAGACGACCTCGAAGGACTCGCCCAGGTCGTTGACCTCCTCGGCGCCCGCGTCCAGGACCGCGGTCAGCACGTCGTCCTCGTCCAGGCCGTTCTTGGGGACGAGCACGACGCCCTTGCGGTTGAACATGTACGACACCGATCCGGGGTCGGCCAACGAGCCGCCGTTGCGGGTCAGCGCGACGCGTACCTCGGAGGCGGCGCGGTTGCGGTTGTCGGTGAGGCACTCGATGAGCACCGCGACGCCGCCGGGCGCGTAGCCCTCGTACATGATGGTCTGCCAGTCGGCGCCGCCGGCCTCCAGGCCGCCGCCGCGCTTGCGGGCCCGCTCGATGTTGTCGTTGGGCACCGAGTTCTTCTTCGCCTTGAAGATGGCGTCGAAGAGGGTGGGGTTGGCGTCCGGGTCAGGGCCACCGGTCCGTGCCGCCACCTCGATGTTCTTGATGAGCTTCGCGAAAAGCTTGCCGCGCTTGGCGTCGAGCGCGGCCTTCTTGTGCTTCGTCGTCGCCCATTTGGAGTGGCCGGACATCAGCTAATGATCCCTCACTGTGTTTACCATGTTCACGAAGTAGCGGTGCACGCGAGTGTCCCCGGTCAGCTCGGGATGGAACGATGTCGCGAGCAGAGGCCCTTGGCGGACCGCGACGATCCTATCCCCCGGCGGCGCGGTCGCCAGCACCTCGACCTCCGGACCCACCGATTCCACCCAGGGCGCGCGGATGAACACGGCGTGCACGGGGCCGCCGTCGAAGGTCAGGTCGGCCTCGAAGGAGTCGACCTGGCGGCCGAAGGCGTTGCGCCGCACGACCATGTCGAGACCGCCGATGGTCTGCTGGCCGTCGACGCCGTCCTCGATCCGGTCGGCGAGCATGATCATGCCGGCGCAGGAGCCGTAGACGGGCAGGCCGTCCTTGATCCGCAGGCGCAGGGGTTCGAGCATCTCGAAGATCTCGGCCAGCTTCCACATCGTGGTGGATTCCCCGCCGGGGATCACGAGCCCGTCGACCGCCTCAAGCTCCGCGGGGCGGCGCACGGGGGTCGCGCCGGCGCCGGCCGCCTCCAGCATCGCGACATGTTCGCGCACGTCTCCCTGGAGGGCGAGTACACCGATCGTGGGCACGCTGGTCCTTCCGTCATGGTCTGGAGTTCGCATCATTCAACACCACGAGGGCCCGACGTCTTCCTACAGGGCGGCGCGGAGATGGAGCGGCTGGTGGTCGGAGACGGTGGTGCGGGTGTCCACGCGGCAGCCGAGGACCCGCGTGGTGAACAGGTAGTCGAGCTTCTTGGCCCGCATCGTCGGCCGCCGCCGCGGGTCGCACTCCCGGTAGCGGGCGTAGACGGGGGCGAGCGCGCGGCTGTCCGGCCGCAGGTTGAGGTCGCCGCCGAAGACGGGCGTGCGGCCCGGCGTGGTGAGCGCGAAGAGCTCGCGCACCTGTTTCGTCCGGTACGGCGCGCCGGGCCCCCGGTCGTCATAGGGCAGTCCCACGGACAGGTGGCCGGTGCAGGCTCGCACCCGTTGCCGGGGCAGGTCGGCGCAGAGCGCGGCCCGCCGCACCGACCAGGGCGGCGAGCTCAGGGCGTGGGTCTGGAAGGTGGCCGGACCGGCGACGGCGACGGTGACGCTCTGGGTTCCGCGCGGGCGGCCGAGCAGGTCGGGATGGCAGGCGTACGGCGTGCCGTGCCGGGACAGGAGTCCCCACGAGCGCACGGTCCAGGCGCGGCCGGTGGCGTTCTCCAGCCAGCCCTCAAGCGCCGCGTCGGCCCCGGTGCAGAACTCCTGCAGGAACAGCACGTCGGTGCCACGCCCCGCCTGGGTGCCGACGGCGCGGGCGATCTCGGGGGCGGTGCGGCGGTACAGGGAGCAGGAGGCGTTCGTGCCCGCGCAGACGTTCCACGTCATGACCGATATTTCCGGGCGTAACGCGACGGCAGGGCTGATCGCCAGTCCCGCCGCCACGAGGGCGTGTCCGATCATGCCCGCTATGCAACCACGGCGTCCTCCAGGGCGTGGTCGGTGTCGACGCGCCGCAGGGCGAGCAGGTGGTGACGCCTGCCGTACAGGATGGCCATGGCGACGACGCAGCAGGTGGCGCCGACGACGTACGGCACCGCGATCCCGAGCTCCTCGCCCATCTTGGTGGCCAGGAACGGGGCCAGCGCGCCGCCCATCCAGCGCACGAAGTTGTAGCCGGCGGAGGCGACCGGCCGGGGCGCGTCGGAGACCTCCATGGCCGACTCGGTGAAGACGGTGTTGTTGAGCCCGATCGGGATGCCGGACAGGATCGTGAACACGATGATGCCCGCGTGGCCGGACAGCGCGATGCCGATCTGGCACAGCGCGAGCAGGGCCAGCGCCAGGTGCAGCACGTTGACCGAGCCGAGCCTGCGCTGCAGCGGCGGCGCCCCGAACACCGAGGCCAGCGCCACGCACACACCCCAGCCGAAGAAGACGGCGCCGATGCCGTAGGCCGACATGTGCAGGATGAACGGGGTGAACGCCAGCACGGTGAAGAAGGCGAAGTTGTAGAACAGGGCGGTGAAGGCGGTGGTGGACAGCCCGCCGTGGGCCAGGGCCCGGATGGGTGCGCTGAGCCGGGTTCTGACCTCGGGCTTGGGCGTGTCCTTCAGCAGGGTGGCGATGAGCACGAATCCGACGGCCATCAGCGTGGCGGTGCCGAAGAACGGCGCCCGCCAGTTCCAGTCGCCGAGCAGGGCGCCGACGAGCGGGCCGAGCGAGATGCCGAGGCCGAGCGCCGCCTCGTAGAGGATGATCGCGGCCTCGGCGCCGCCGCTGGCCGAGCCCACGATGACCGCGAGCGCGGTGGCGACGAACAGCGCGTTGCCCAGGCCCCATCCGGCGCGGAAGCCGATCAGCTCGCCCACGCTGCCGGACGTCCCGGCCAGCGCGGCGAAGACGACGACCAGGGCGAGCCCGGCCATCAGCGTCTTCTTGCCGCCGATCCGGCTGGAGACCCAGCCGGTGACCAGCATCGCCACGGCGGTGACCAGGAAGTAGCTGGTGAACAGCAGCGACACCTGGCTGGGGCCGGCGTGGAGCCCCTGGGCGATGGAGGGCAGGATCGGATCGACGAGCCCGATGCCCATGAAGGCGACGACCGCGGCGAACGCGGTGGCCCAGACGGACATCGGCTGGCGCAGTATGCCGCCACCGGATGACATGACACTCCTTCGTGCGTCTCAGCCGAGCTTGGCCAGCACCGGGAGCGCCGCCGCGAGGGCGGCGCGCTCGTCCGGTGTGAGCGCGGCCAGTTCGTGGGCGAGGTGCGCGATCCTGGCACGCTGTACGGCCAGCAGCCGTGTGCGGCCCTCGCCGGTCAGCTCGACCGTCCTGACCCTGGCGTCGGCCGGGTCGCCGCCCCTGGCCACCAGGCCGGCCTCTTCGAGCCGGTTGATCTGGACCGTCATGGTCGGCAGCTGGACGGCGTGCTCCTCGGCCAGCTCGGTCATCCGGCGCGGCCCCTGCTTGAGCGAGCCGAGGACGGCGTACTGCTGGCTGGTGACGGGCTGGCCGGCGACGGTACGGCGCAGCAGCAGGACCAGGTGGCGCAGCACCACGGACATCTGCTCGGCCAGCGCGTCAGGATCGTCCCTCATACTTAGCCAGACTAACTTAGTTGAGCTAAGTATCCAAAACGAAACGCCCCGGCCCCCTTGCGGCTTGGGGGACCGGGGCGGGCCAGCGGGGTCAGGGACGCTCGGTCTCCATGCGGACCGTCTCCTCGATGGTCGTCTCGCCGAGCGCCTTGAGCGCCGGGTCGACCGGGCGCAGGTAGGTCTGCTTCACGCCGGGGACGCGGTCCTCGATGACGAACGTGGACTTGGTGTGGACTCCCGAACCGGGCACCTGCACCTGCGGCACCACCCGGAAGTCGGCGGTCATGAGGTCCCGCTCGATCTTGGTCAGCACGTAGCCGCGCTGGTTGTTGTAGAACTTCAGGTGCGGGTTGATCTTGAGGAACGGCTGCGTCTGCGGGTCGGAGTCCTTGCCGTCGCCGCCGGTGCTGATGGAGGTGGCCACCAGTTCCGAGCCGACCGACGGGCCGGTGGGGTCGTCGTAGTCGAGCTTCAGGTCGCTGGCCCAGTGCGCGTGCACGTCGCCGGTGAGCACGACGGGGTTGCGCACCTTGGCGTCGAGCCAGCCCTGGGTGATGCGCTTGCGCGAGGCGACGTAGCCGTCCCAGGCGTCCTGCGAGGTGATCTTCTGGGGTCCGGCGTTGTTGTCGCGCTGGGCGAAGAAGACCTGCTGGCCGAGGATGTCCCACTGGGCGCGGGAGTGGCGGAAGCCGTCCAGCAGCCAGGCCTCCTGCTCGCCGCCGGTGATCGAGCGGGCCGGGTCGATCGCCGCCGGGCAGTCGCGGTAGCCGTCGCCGCAGCCCTGGTCGTCGCGGTACTGGCGGGTGTCGAGCATGTGGAAGGTGGCCAGGCGGCCCCAGCGCACGCGCCGGTAGAGCTGCATGTCGATGCCGCGCGGGACCGACGAACGGCGCAGCGGCATGTTCTCGTAGTAGGCCCGGAAGGCGGCCTCGCGGCGCTGGCGGAAATTCGGCTGCGGGATCTCGGGCTTCTCCGGGATCTCGTCGGCCCAGTTGTTGTCCAGTTCGTGGTCGTCCCACACCACCAGCCAGGGCGCGGCGGCGTGGGCGGCCTGCAGGTCGGCGTCGGCCTTGTACTGGGCGTGGCGCTGGCGGTAGTTGGCCAGCGTCTCGGTCTCCGGGCCGTCGTGGTGGCGGACGTTGCCGCCGGGGATGACGTAGGTGTTCTTGGTGTACTCGTACTGGTAGTCGCCCAGGTGCAGGACGAGGTCGGGGTTCTCCTCGGCCAGGCGGCGGTAGCTGGTGAAGTAGCCGTGCTCGTACTGGGCGCAGGAGACGAAGGCCATCGAGAGGGCTCCGCCGTACTGGAAGGGGTGCGGGGCGGTGCGGGCGCGGCCGAGCGGGGAGACGTGGCGGCCGGTCTTGAAGCGGTACCAGTACTCGCGGCCCGGGGCCAGGCCGGCGATCTCGACGTGCACGCTGTGGCCCCACTCGGGGACCGCGCGGGTGACGCCCACCCGCACGGGGAACCTGGCGCGCTCGTCGGCGTAGATCTGCCACTGGACGGTGACCGGGCGCGCGGGCATGCCGCCCATGCCGTCCTCGGCCATGGGGTTGACGGCGAGCCTGGTCCAGATGACGAAGCCCTGGTGGTCGGGGTCGCCGCTGGCGACGCCGAGGGTGAAGGGGCTGGCGGCCGGTTCCCTGCCACGGGTGGCGGCCTCGGCCCCGGCGGGCAGCCCGGCGGCGGCTCCCGCGGCCAGGCCGGTGACGAGGAAGTGGCGGCGGTTGAGGTTGCGCACGGGGGTGGCTCCCTGTCGATCAAGGGTGAGGGACGCCCGTAGCCTGACTCAGGCTCATGACTCACGGGTGAACGCCACCTAACACGAAAAAGACGACATCCAGCCGGATGTCGTCCTTTTCGGCATAACTTGCGGTGGTGAGCTTGGTTTTGCGCTAAAGGGGATCTTCCTTAGCGTTATCTGAGCACCCGGGATGCTTTCACCCGATCGGCAGGTCGCGCCCCCGGATTCCGGCGGAGCCCGCGGCGATCAGTGCCGCCGCCATCGCGGTCAGCACCGCCAGCGGGAGCACGCTCAGCGGCTCGGCGGGCAGCTTCGGGATGTGCGAGAAGGCGGAGAGTCCCGTCACGAACTCCCCCAGCTGCAGCTCCGCGCCGAGCCAGCCGAGGAACAGGCTTAGCGGCAGCGCGGCGAACGCCCACGCCGCCAGCCGGGGAAGCAGGCCGAACAGGGCGACGGCCACCCCGGTGAACAGCCAGACCGCGGGCAGCTGCACCAGGGCCGCGCCCAGCATCGCGGGCACCTGCCCGGCCACGTCACCGGCGTTGATCCCGTGCGCCAGGCCCAGCACCGCGCCGAAGACGGCCAGCCCGAGCGTCGGCCCGAGCAGCGCGAACAGGAAGTGGCTCCACGCCCAGCGCAGCCGCTGGACGGGCGTGGCCAGCATGGGCTCGGCCAGCCCGGCCACCTCCTCGGCCCGCGGCCGCAGCGCGGCCTGGATGGCGTAGGCGGCGGCGACGACCGCGGCCAGCGTCATCATGCCGTCCACGTACTGCTGCAGGAGGCTGCCGCGCAGGCCCAGCCCGGCCAGCAGGTCGCGGGCGGCGGCGCCGCTGTTGTCGAGCAGGTGGCTGATGCTCTCGGCCACGGCGCCCAGGGCGTAGCCGACCACGGCGAAGCCCGCCAGCCTGCTGAACAACGCGCCCCGGTGCAGCCGCCAGGCCAGCGCCAGCGGTGTGCGCAGCGCGGCCGCCGCCTCGGCCGGGCCGGGACGGGGCTGGATCATCCCGGAGCCCAGGTCGCGCCGTCCGGCCAGCGTCACCGCCAGCGCGACCAGCGCGGCCGTCGCCAGCAGGCACGGGACGGCGATCCACCACCGGTCGCCGGCGTAGGGACGGAACTCACCGGCCCAGGCGACCGGTGACAACCAGGCCAGCCAGCCCAGGGAGCCGCCCGACTGCTGGCTGACCGAGGCGATGCCGCGTACCAGGAAGGCGGCGCCCAGCACGACGATCGCGATGCCGCGCGCGCCGCCCGCGCCCGCGGTGAGCTGGGCGAAGATCGCGCCGGCGGCGGCGAAGGCGCAGCCGGTGAGGAGCAGGCCGAGACCGAAGACGACCGCGCCGCCCGCGCCCAGGCCCGCGCTGACCAGCGCCAGCGCCGACAGCGCGGAAACGACGGCGCTGCCGACGAGGACCGAGATCAGCGCGGCGGCCAGGCCCGCGTGCCGTCCGACGGCGGTCGCGCCGACCAGTTCCAGGCGACCGGCCTCCTCCTCGGTGCGGGTGTGCCGGATCATCAGCAAGAGCGCGACCAGACCGACGATCACGGGGATGAAGCCGGCCCGCCAGGTGACCAGCTGGCCCAGGGTGGAGCCGTGCAGCGGGCCGTAGGCGATGATGAAGGCCGTGTTGTGCACGCTGGTGTCGACGAAGTCCTGGCGGGCGGCGGCGGTGGGCGCGGTGGCGTTGAAGGCCGAGACGAACCCCAGCGGCACCACCGAGGTGAACACCGTCCAGACCGCGATCATCCACCGGTCGCGGCGCAGGGCCAGCCGCAGGAGCATGCCGGTTCCGGTGAGCGTGTTCATCGCAGGGCCCCCACGGGCGTGGTGTCGTAGTGGCGCAGGAAGAGCTCTTCCAGCGTCGGCGGGCGGCTGACGAGCGAGCGCACGCCGGCCGCGGTGAGGTGGCGCAGCACGTCGTCGAGCGCCGGGGCGTCGACGTCGAAGCTGACCCGGGCGCCGTCGGCGCGCAGGTCGTGCACGCCGGGCAGGTCCTCCAGCCCGGCGGCCGGGCTCGCCAGCTCGGCCTGGACGGAGGTGCGGCTCAGGTGGCGCAGTTCGGCCAGGCTGCCGGCCTCGACCGTGCGGCCCTCGCGGATGATGGTCACCCGCTCGCACAGGGACTCGACCTCGCCCAGGATGTGGCTCGACAGCAGCACCGTGCGGCCGTCCCTGCGCTGCTCCTCGCGCACCACCTCGCGGAAGACCTCCTCCATGAGGGGGTCGAGGCCGGAGGTGGGCTCGTCGAGCACCAGCAGTTCGGCGTCGGAGGCCAGGGCGGCCACGAGCGCCACCTTCTGCCGGTTGCCCTTGGAGTAGGTGCGGCCCTTCTTGCGGGGATCGAGGGCGAAGCGGTCGATGAGGTCCTTCTTGCGGGTCTGGTTCATGCCGCCGCGCAACCGTCCGAGCAGGTCGATCACCTCGCCGCCGGACAGTCCCGGCCACAGCGTGACGTCGCCGGGCACGTAGGCCAGCCGCCGGTGCAGCTCGGCGGTCTCGGTCCAGGGGTCGCCGCCGAGCAGCCGGGCCTGGCCGGAGTCGGCACGCATCAGCCCCAGCAGGATTCTGAGCGTGGTGCTCTTGCCCGCGCCGTTGGGCCCGAGGAAGCCGTGGACCTCCCCGGTGCGCACGGACAGGTTCAGCCCGTCCAGCGCCCGTGCCGGGCCGAAGCTTTTGACCAGCCCGGTCACCGAGATGGCGTCAGTCATCGTTCGTCTTCTTTCTCGTCGAGGCGCGCCTGCAACGCGGCGCCCTCCTCGGGGGTGAGCCAGGAGTGGGAGTAGAGGTCGAGCAGCACCCGGGCGAGCAGTTCGTCCCCGGCCGGGCTGAAGATCTGCACGCCCAGCCGCCGGGAGATGTGCTCCTGCAGCACAGAGACGGCCAGCGACATCGCGGTGCCGACGGTGGCGCGGGCCCTGACCGGGACCTTCGGCGGGTCGGGGCGGCTCTTGTCGGCCTCGATCAGCCATTGCTCGCTGAGTTCTGCGAGCGCGTCGAAGACCTCGGCGGCCGAGCCCTCCGCCAGCGCGCGGGACATGTAGCGCTGGTAGGGGCCGAAGACGGTGCGGGCGACGGCGACGTAGTTGTGCCCGGCGTCGGCGCGGACCTCGTCGTTGAGCGTGCGGATGGCCTTGACCAGGTAGTCGTCGCAGGCCTCGCGCAGCCCCTGCTTGGAGCCGAAGTGGTGGCGCACCAGCCCGGAGGAGACGCCCGCGCTCTCGGCGATGCCCCGGATGGTGGCCCGCTCGAAGCCGTGCTCGCCGAAGTGGAGCATCGCGGCGTCCCTGATGCGGGCGCGCGCGGTGAGGTCTTCCGGATCGGGTGCGGTCATCGTCTTCTTCCTATCCACGGGTGTAGCTGACTGTACGCCTGTGTATGAGACTACACAAGCGTGTAGCCCGTGGATTCAGCGGATGCGCAGCGCCAGCAGGCAGACGTCGTCGTGGGTGTCGAGGCCGATGCGGTCCAGGACGCAGCCGATGGCGGCCTCCGGATCGTCGAGTGGGCAGTCGTCGGCCGCCTCCAGCAGGGACTTCAGGCCCGCGTCGAGATCCTGGTCACGGCGCTCGATGACGCCGTCGGTGTAGAGGAACAGCATGTCGCCGGGGTGGAGCTGCGTGGAGGTCAGCTCGTAGGCGACCGACTCCAGGGCGCCCAGCATCAGTCCCGGCGGCGGCTCCAGCAGCGCCGCGACCCCGTCGCGCACCAGCAGCGGCGGCGGGTGACCGGCGCTGGTCCAGGTCAGGAGCCTGCTGCCGGGGTCGAAGTGGCCGATGACGGCGGTGCCCGTCGCGGCCACGGTCTCGCTGTTGTGGTAGATGAGGTCGTTCAGCCAGGTGGCGAGCTGGGCGGCGTCGGCCTTGGTGTAGGCGAGCCCGGCCAGGCCGAAGCGCATCTGCGCCATCAGGCCGACGGCGGCCAGGCCGTGGCCCATCGCGTCGCCGATCGCCACCAGGACCCGTCCGTCGGGCAGCCGCCTGGCCTTGAACCAGTCGCCGCCGAGCCGGCCGACGTCCTCGGCGGGCAGGTAGCGTACGGCGATCCGGACGCCGGGCAGGTCGAGGACGCCGCTGCGGCCGGGCTGGATGGCGTCCTGCAGGCGATGGGCGACGCGCTGCTCCTCCTCGGCCCGGCGGCGCTGGCTGACCGCCTGCTCGTGGGCCGCCGACAGGGCGCGTTCGCGGCGGCGGCCACGGGTGATGTCCTGGACGAGCATCCTGACCAGCACCGGGGTGCCGCTGTCGTCGAGCACGGGCTCGCTGACCGTGCGCACCTGCCGTACGCCGTGGCGCTGCCTGATCCTGAACTCGCTGTCGGCCGCCTCGCCGTGTTCGAGCAGCGTGGACATGAGCTCGTCCACCAGCGGCACGTCCGCCTCGACGACGGTGCCGGGCAGTTCCTCCAGCGGCATCGGGCCGTCGGCGGGGTCGCGGCCGAAGATCCCGTACATCTGGGCGGTCCAGTAGGTGCGGCCGGTGGTGAGCGTCCACTCGGCCCAGCCGAGCTCGGCCTCGCGCTGGGCGCGGTCCCACCGGCTGATCAGCCGCTCGTCCTCGTCGAGCGCGCGCCAGCTCGCCAGCACCCCCTCGTGCAGCGGTACGGCCCGCACGGTCAGCGACGCCGGCCAGAGCTTGTGGTCGCGCGCCTCCACGTACTCCACCGGGTCGAGCTTGAGCGGGCGGCCTTCGGCGAGCACCCGGAAGTACGCCTCCAGCAGCCCGGACTTCACCACCCCCGGGCAGGCCTGGACGAGGCGCTCACCGACGAGGTCGGCCGCGCCGCGGCCGGTCACGTCGCGGGCCTGCTCGTTGGCCGCGGCGATCACGAAGTCGACCGGCCGGTCGTCGTCGTCGACGACCGGCGCCAGGTAGGCGGCCGAGACGTGTACGGCCTGCAGCACCGCCAGCACCCACCCGGGCACCGGCGGCAGCGTGGCCGGGGGCGGCGCGGGCTCGACCGTGGCGGCCAGGTCCTCGAGCTCCACGCCGGAACCGTGGGCTTGCCTGCTGAGGTGGCGTGCCGCCTCCTCGGGGCGGATGTTCAGGCGCGCGGCCGTACGGCTGACGGCCTCGTCCAGGACGGCCTCGCGGCGCATGCGCGCACGCAGGGCGCTCAGCCGTTCCCTGATCCGGGCCGTGACGTCGTCGCTGTCGCGGCTCACAGGGGTTGAGCTGCCCTGACGCAGGCAAAGGCACCGGCACGGGGGTAAAGATCAGGCTAGGTGAAGTCGAGGCCGGCGAAGTCGCCCGACGTACGCCATTGCTCCAGATAGGCGAAATAGGCGGTGGCCCCGAGCGGATAGCCGACGCTCAGCCAGCCCTTTCTGCCTGGGTCCTGGCCTTCGTTGTTGTAGTAGCCGGGCGTGCAGTCGGCGCCGCCCAGCAACGAGCCGGGAGAGGACGTGAGCAGCTCCATCCAGGCGTCCTCGGCCTGCTCGCTCGCCTCCACCCGGACGTGGCCGTGGTCGAGGGCGTGCTTGACGATCGTCGCGATCGTCCGGCCCGACTCGGTCAGGTTGTGCGGGATGTTCGAGAGGAGGTTGGCGCCCTGGGTCGGCTGCACGATGAAGACGTTCGGGAAGCCGTGCACGTGGGTGCCGTGCAGCGTGCGCATCCCCTCATCCCAGTACGCCGACAGCCTGACCCCGTCCCGCCCGGTCACGTCGTAGCCGGCGCGCCGCGTGTAGTCGGTGCCCACCTCGAAGCCGGAGGCGTAGATCACGCAGTCCACCTCGTACTCCCGGCCCGCGGCCACCACGCCCGTCTCGGTGACCCGCTCGACGCCCTTGCCGTCGGTGTCGACCAGGTGGACGCCCGGCAGGTTGAACGCCTGCAGGTACGCGTCGTGGAAGCACGGCCGCTTGCACAGCTGCCGGTACCAGGCCTTCAGCCGGCCGGCGGTCTCCGGATCGCGCACGAGGGCGTCGACGCGGGCCCGGATCTCCTCCATCTTCTCGAAGTCGGAGTCCTCGAACGCCTCCAGCATCCGCTCGACCGTCCGCGCGTCCTGGGGCAGGGCCTCGATCCGGTCGCGTACCCGGCGGGCGATGTCGGTCCAGCCGTCCATCACCAGGTCCTCGTCGGCGCCGCCGCCCGCCTGGTTGGCGGTGAAGTTCTCCAGCCAGCGCCGCTGCCAGCCGGGCGTCGCGATCCCGGCGAACCACTCGGGGTCGGTCGGCCGGTTGTCGCGCACGTCCACCGAGGACGGCGTGCGCTGGAACACGTACAGCTCGGCGCAGGACCGCGCCAGGTGCGGCACGCACTGCACGGCTGTCGCGCCGGTGCCGATGACCGCCACCCGCCGGCCGGCCAGCCGGTCCATGGGCGCGCCCGCAGGGTCGCCGCCGGTGTAGTCGTAGTCCCAGCGGCTGGTGTGGAAGGAGTGCCCGGCGAAGGAGTCGATCCCGGGGATGCCGGGCAGCTTGGGCACGTGCAGCGGCCCGACGCCCATGGCCACGAAGCGCGCGGTGAACCGGTCGCCCCGGTCGGTGGTGACGGTCCACAGCGCCCGCTCGTCGTCCCATTCCAGGCCGGTGACCTCGGTGTGGAAGAGCGCGTTGTCGTAGAGGCCGTAGTGCTTGCCGATGCGCCGGCAGTGTTCCAGGATCTCGGGCGCGTGGGCGTACTTCTCGGTCGGCATGTGGCCGAGCTCTTCGAGCAGCGGCATGTAGACGAAGGAGGCGGTGTCGCACTGGGCGCCGGGGTAACGGTTCCAGTACCAGGTCCCGCCGAAGTCACCGCCCTTCTCCACGATCCTGACGTCGGCCACCCCGGCCTCCTTCAGCCGCGCCCCGGTGACCAGCCCGGCGAACCCGCCGCCGACGAACGCCACCGTGACGTGGTCGTTCTTCGGCTCCCGGGGCGTCCTGGGGGTGTAGGGGTCGTCGGCGTAGGAGGCGAAGCGGCCGGTCAGCCGCTGGTACTGGTCGTTGCCGTCGGGGCGGAGGCGCTTGTCGCGTTCCTGGCGGTATCGGGCGCGGAGGGCGTGCTTGTCGACGGTCATGGAACCAGAATGACATTCTGGAATCTTGTTCTTCAATGTCTCACGACGGCGCCGGCGAAGGCCGTCCCGCCCGCACGGGCACGCGGATGGTGACCGTCCCCGCCGTGGGGAAGCGGAAGGTGACGGGGATCGTCGTGTTGCCGAGCTGCCGGTCCATGCCCACCAGTTCCAGGTACGGCCGGCCGTTCCCCTTCTGCAGGGACAGCTCCCCCTTCGGCGGGACGACCACCCGCATGCGCTCCACCGGCGCCGCCGAGCCCGAGCGGTAGACGACCTTCTTGGCCTCCACCGTGCTCACCGCGTCCAGGACCTGCTCGACGGCCGCGTCGTTGAACAACGTCAGGTAGAGCGGCAGCGTGCCGCCGGGCTTCTGCTCGTCCATGGGCGGCGCCTCGATGTTGACGTGCACGAGCCGGACCGGGCCGACCTGGCCGTCGGTCTGGTTGGTACGCCACCAGTCGGGCTGGTTGCCCGAGGAACAGGCGGTGGCCAGCAGCAAGGTGGTGCAGATCAGGACGATTCTCATGGCTTTCCTCCCGGGGGGAGGTTCAGACGGCGTCGCGTTCGATCGGGCAGGTCATGCAGTGGGCGCCGCCGCGGCCCTTGCCGAGTTCGAAGCCCTCGATCTCGATGACGTCGACCCCGTGCTCGCGCAGCTTGCGGTTGGTGAACTGGTTCTTGTGGTAGCCGACCACGACCCCGGGCGCGAGGGCGAAGAAGTTGTTGCCCGAGTCCCACTGCTCGCGGGCCTGCTGATAGTCGTCGCCGCCGGTCGGGATCACCTCCAGCCGGCCGATCCCGAGCGACTCCTCCAGAGCGCCCACGAAGGAGGCGTCGCGGCGCACGTCCAGCGTGCCCGGCTTGTCGCCGGGGCGCAGCGAGTACGTGGTGGCGGTCTCCAGGAACGGCGGATAGGCGGTGGCCTTGTCGGCGTCCAGGAAGGTGAAGACGGTGTCGAGATGCATGTAGGAGCGGCGCTTGGGGATGTTGACCGCGATCACCCGCTCGGCGGCGCCCGCCGCGAACAGCGACAGCGCGATGTGCTCGACGGTGCGGGCGGTGGTGCGCTCGGACAGGCCGATGGCCACGGTCTTGTTGCCGATGGGCATCATGTCGCCGCCCTCCATGGCGGCGGTGCCGTAGTCCTCCTCGTGGAAGCGGTCGTCCTCGCCCGCGTCCGGATACCAGAAGGCGAAGCGCTCCTCGGTGAACATCGGGTGGTAGTGGTAGATCGTCGACTGGTTCATCGTCTCCAGCAGGCGGGCGTGGTAGTACATCGGGTTCAGCGAGACGCCGCCGTACAACCAGGCCGAGGGGTCGCGCTGGTACAACGAGTTCGGCAGCGGCGGCAGGATGAACTCCCCCGGCCGCGCCGCGGCGGCCACCAGTGACTTCTCGTCCAGGGCGGCGGTGCCGTACTCCTGCTTGGTGAGGCCGCCGATGAGATGGGTGGCCAGCTTCTCGCCGCTCCACCCGGCCAGCGTCTCGCGGATGGTGTCGACCAGGGCCGGGCCGACGGTCAGGTGGGTGACGGCCTGCTCGATGGCGTGCTGCTTGGCGTCGAAGCGCGACTCCAGCGCCTCGGCCAGCAGCCGCTGGTGGTCGTAGACCTCGATGCCGCGCCCGCGCATCATCGCCACGAAGGCGTCGTGCTCGCGCTGCGCCTGCTCGACCCAGAGGATGTCGTCGAACAGCAGCCGGTCGTTGTTGGCCGGGGTGAGGCGTTTCATGCTCAGCTCCGGACGGTGCACGATGACCTTGCGCAGCATCCCGACCTCGGAATGCACACCCAGCGTCATGGCTTCCTCCTTCTCAGATGGTGATCCAGCCCGCGGCCAGGCCGATGACGCCGATGACCGCCCCGGCGGCGACCAGGACGAACAACAGCAGCTCGGGCAGCGTGAACGCGCGCCGGCCCCGCTCGCGCCTGGTCATGACGAACAGGATCGTGCCGGGGGCGTAGATGATGCACGACAGCAGCAGGAACTCCAGCCCCGCGGCGAAGATCAGGAAGGCGGTGTAGACGACCGCCAGCGCCGACACGGCCACCTGCCTGGCGGTGCCGCGCAGCTTGAGCGCGTAGCCGGCGGCGAGCAGGTACGGCACCAGCGAGAGCGAACTGCACAGCTTCAGCGTGAACGTGAACGCGTCGTCCGACCACAGGGTGACCGCCAGCACCGCGGTGATCAGGATGCCGGTCATGACCAGGGCGGCCACCGGGGCGCCGTGCCGGTTCTCCCGCCGCAGGAAGCGCGGCATGTCGTCGTCCCTGGCCGCCACGAACAGCACCTCGGCGGCCATCAGCGTCCAGGCCAGGTACGCGCCGAGCACCGAGACGATCAGGCCGGCGCTGATGAACACCGAACCCCAGTGGCCCACGACCGACTCCATCACCCCGGCCATGGACGGCTGGCGGATCTGGGCCAGTTCGCCTTGGGGCAGCACGCCGTACGAGAAGATCGACACCGCGGCGAACAGCGCGAGCACGCTGACGAAGCCCAGCACGGTGGCCCGCCCGACGTCCTCGCGGCGGCGCGCGTAGCGGGAGTAGACGCTGGCGCCCTCGACGCCGAGGAAGACGAACACGGTCACCAGCATGGTCGCCTTGACCTGGTCGAACAGGCCGCCGGACGTGCCCCAGAAGTTCGCCGAGAAGGTGCCGGACTTCAGGGCGATGGCGACGATCACGATGAACAGCACGATCGGCACGAGCTTGGCGACGGTGACGATCCGGTTGATCGCGGCCGCCTCGCGCACCCCGCGCACGATCATGAAGTGGAACGCCCACACGCCCACCGCGCTGATGACCACGGCCAGGATCGTGTCGCCCTCACCGAAGCCGGGGATGGCCGCGCCCAGCGTGGACTTGATCAGCACCCAGTAGGAGACGTTGCCCACGCAGGCGCTGGCCCAGTAGCCGAACGCCGACAGGAACCCCGGGAACTCGCCGAACCCGGCCTTGGCGTAGGCGTACACGCCGGCGTTCAGGTCGGGCTTGCGTACGGCCAGCGCCTGGAAGACGAAGGCCAGCATGAGCATGCCGACCCCGGCCACCGCCCACGCGATGAGCGCCCCGAACACCCCGGTGGCCTGCGCGAAGTTGCGCGGCAGCGAGAAGACGCCGGCGCCGACCATCGAGCCGACCACCATCGCGGTCAGCGTCGGCAGCGACAGCTTCTGGGACGCCGCCTGTGTCTCCGTGGCCGTCATCGCCCACCCCCGTCCACCTGGGGGTCATTCCTCCACAACAGTTGACGTAGTCCGACAAATCACGGTCTTTGCCCAAGCTTGCCGGTCAGCGGGTGATCTTGAGCGTGAGGTAGTCGTACTCGCCCTCGCCCGCCCGCTTGAACGCCTTGTCGCCGTTCAGGTCGATGAAGGCGGCCAGGTACAGCGTCCCGCTGAACTCGGCCAGCGGCGTGTCCGTCCCGTCGCGGAAGATCTTGGCGACGAACACCTTGTCCTGGGTGGGCGACTGCGCGGCGACCCGGTTGCCGACCAGGTAGTTGTGGCCGTCGTTGTTGTTCAGGTAGAGCGTGCCCGAGCCGTACTCGTAGTCGGCCACGCCGGTGCCGGGGCGGAAGCACGGATGGCTGTCGACCTTGGCCCCGTCCTCGATGGAGAAGACCGACTTGCCGGTCCACGCGCAGACCTGCAGCGCCCGCCCCTCGGCGAGCTTCGGGAAGCGCAGCTCGAACGGCGCCGCCCTGAGCTGGGCCACGGTCACCGGGGCGTCGAGGTCGTCGAGCGACAGGGCCACCGGCTTGTCGTCCTGCCAGACCTCCAGGCCCAGCCGGGGCGAACGGGTCACGTCGCCGACCGGCGCCTGGCTGGGGCTGTTGACCGGGGTGGTGGTGGTCACCGGGGTGCCCTTGGCGTCCGGCCTGGTGGCGACGTAGACCGCCGTCGCCGACCCTAGCACGAGCACCGCCGCCACCGCCGCGCCGACCGTCACACGGGCCACCCTGTTGCCCGGCCTGGTCTGGTTGGCCGGCCGGGGCGGCAGCGAGGGTGTACCCAGCACCGGCATCGGCGGGGGCGGTCCCTGCCTCGGCGGTTGCGAGGATGGGCCGTATCCCGGCCTGGGTGGAGGCGGGCCGCCCGCGATCGGCTGGGCGCGGGGCGGCGGTGGCGGTGGCGTTCCGCCCGGCGCCTGCTCCATCAGCCCGAACAGCACCTGCCTGGCCGACGGCCGCCGCGCCGGGTCCTTCTCCAGGCACGCGGCCACGAACCCGCGCAGCCGCCCGTCCATCCGCCCCAGGTCGGGCTGGGCGTTGAGGATCCGGTTGATGACCACGGGCAGCGTCTCGTCACCGAACGGCGGCCGGCCGTTGGCCGCGTACGCCATCGTGCACGCCCACGCGAACATGTCCATCGGCGGCCCGGCCGGATGCCCGGACAGCTGCTCGGGCGCCATGTAGGCGGGGGTGCCGACGGCGGAGCTGACGGTCGCGGAGGTGGCGTCCATGGGCCGGGCGATGCCGAAGTCGATGACCCGCGGGCCGTCGGCGGCCAGCAGCACGTTCGCCGGCTTGAAGTCGCGGTGCACGACGCCCGCCGCGTGGATGGCGCCGAGCGCGGTGGCGGTCGC
This sequence comes from Nonomuraea endophytica, assembly GCF_014203235.1. Lineage (GTDB taxonomy): Bacteria > Actinomycetota > Actinomycetes > Streptosporangiales > Streptosporangiaceae > Nonomuraea > Nonomuraea endophytica. The sequence goes on from NZ_JACHIN010000004.1 coordinate 91,716, forward strand.
GACGGCCAGCCGGTCGAGGTCGGCGCCCGCCATGACGCCGCGCCCGCGGATCACCTCCTGCAGGGAGGGGCCGTCGATGTACTCGCTGATCACGTACGGCGGGTCGGCGTCGGGGTCGGCCGCCAGCACGCGGGCTGTGCAGAAGGAGGCGACCCGCCGCAGGGCGTTCAGTTCGCGTTGCAGGTAGCGCCTGGCCTCACCGTCCTCGGTGAGGCGGGCGTGCAGCACCTTGACCGCCGCCGGCGAGCCGTCAGCGGCGGCGCCGAGGTACACCGTGCCCTGGCCGCCCTCTCCCAGCCTGCCGCGCAGCGCGTACCCGCGTACTTCTCGGGGATCGGACGAGCGAAGCGGTCGTACCTGCATCAAGCACCCTCAGGATCTCGGTGGCCGCACCACCCCCGACGATACTGACTCGATCTACTGACTCAATCTACTGGCTCAATCTACTGGCTCAACCTGTACGGCCTTGTCCGGATATCTCCGGACGCGTTCCCCCGCAGCCGGAGCGTCGCCGATCGTCGGTCTGACGAAAGGAGCGCAACGTGCTGGCAACTGCCCGTACACGACGGTGGACCTCGGTGATCGCCGCGGCACTGGCCCTGGTTCTGGCGTATCCCACCGGCGCGCAGGCGGCGGTGGGCGATATCGGCTTCGTGCGGACGATCTCCTCCCACGTCCCCGGAGCCGTGCACATCGGCCCGGTCAACCCGCTCGACTGGGCGGCCGCGGCGACGATGCGCGCCAACGGCGACACCGTCTACGTCGTGGCCGGCGGCGACGGAGGGTCGGGCACGGCGATGCCCGCCATCTCCTCCTTCCGCCGGGCCGCCGACGACACGCTGACCCTCACCGGCTGCATGGGCGGTCTCACGGGCTGCCGCCCCACGAAGGTGGGCGACGTGGTGCTGCCCGGCCGCCTGTACGCCGCCAGTTCGGTGGTGTCCGCCGGCTCCCACGTGTACGCCGCCACGCCCGCCGCCGTGGTCGGCTTCAGGACCACGGCGAGCGGCGACCTCGACACCGGCTTCTGCGTCTGGGACGACAACTGCGGCGGCGTCTCGGCCCTGCCCGGACTCGCCCCCTGGGCCACCTCGAACCACGCCATGGCCGTGACCGCCGACGGCCGCGACCTGTACATGCACGCGGCGGGCGGTTCCAAGGGAGCCGTCTACCACCTGCGCCGCGACAACGCCACCGGCCGCCTGGCCTTCCACGGCTGCGTCGGGGAGGCGATGCCGGGATGCGCCCCGATCGGCCGCACCGGCGTCCTGAAGTCCCCGGGCGACGCCGTGCTCAGCGCCGACGGCCGCAGCCTCTACGTCGTCGGCAGCGACCCCGGCTCGGTGACGCACTTGCGCCGTGACCTCGCCACCGGCTCGCTCGCCGAGGTGGGGTGCATCTCCGAGACGGGCACCGGCGGCTGCAACGTTCCCGCCACCCACGGCCTGTACCGCGCTACCCGGGCCGCGATCACCCCGGCCGGCGACAGCCTGTACGTCTCGGGGCCCGGCGGCGTCACCCACCTGCGCCGCAACACCGTCAGCGGGGACCTCGCCCACCACGGCTGCATCGGGTACGCCACCGGCTGCCGGGGCGACGGGCCCCGGGGGACGTACATGGACGTGGCGGTGGCGCCGGACGGCGCGAGCGTCTACGGCAACGCCCAGGACGCGGGCTACGCGTGGGGCGCCGTCACCCACCTGCGCCGCTCACCCAACGGCGACCTGACCTACGCCGGATGCGTCGGAGAGGGCCTGCCGGCGATGTGCCGGCAGATCGGGCCGACAGGCGTGATGAACCACGCCGGCCCGCTCCTCGCCCCCGGCTCACGCGTGCTCTACAGCCTGGGCGTGCACTGGCGCGGGGCCATCACCCAGTTCGCGCGCCAGACCTCGTAGGCACGGCGTAGCCCCGCCCCAAGCCGGGGGCGGGGCTACGGCAACGCTCTACCAGCCGCGCTCGGCCAGGCGGTGCGGCTGCGGGATCTCGTCGACGTTGATGCCGACCATGGCCTCGCCAAGCCCGCGCGAGACCTTGGCCACGACGTCGGGGTCGTCGAAGAAGGTGGTGGCCTTCACGATGGCGGCGGCGCGCTTGGCCGGGTCGCCGGACTTGAAGATGCCCGAGCCCACGAAGACGCCCTCGGCGCCGAGCTGCATCATCATGGCGGCGTCTGCCGGGGTCGCGATGCCGCCGGCGGTGAAGAGCACGACGGGGAGTTTGCCGGTCTTGGCGACCTCGGCGACGAGCTCGTAGGGGGCCTGCAGTTCCTTGGCCGCCACGTAAAGCTCGTCCTCGGGCAGCGTGGTCAGCCGCCGGAGCTCGCCGCGGATGGTGCGCATGTGGGTGACGGCGTTGGAGACGTCGCCGGTGCCGGCCTCGCCCTTGGAGCGGATCATGGCCGCGCCCTCGGTGATGCGGCGCATGGCCTCGCCGAGGTTGGTGGCGCCGCACACGAACGGGACCGTGAAGCGGAACTTGTCGATGTGGTTGGCGTAGTCGGCCGGGGTCAGGACCTCCGACTCGTCGACGTAGTCCACGCCGAGCGCCTGGAGGAGCTGCGCCTCCACGAAGTGGCCGATGCGGGCCTTGGCCATCACGGGAATCGAGACGGCGCTGATGATGCCCTCGATCATGTCGGGGTCGCTCATCCGGGAGACGCCGCCCTGCGCGCGGATGTCGGCGGGCACGCGCTCGAGGGCCATCACGGCGACGGCGCCGGCGTCCTCGGCGATCTTCGCCTGCTCAGGGGTGACGACGTCCATGATGACGCCGCCCTTGAGCATCTCGGCCATGCCACGCTTGACGCGGGCGGTTCCGGTGACGGCAGTGGTTTCTGGCGTGCTGCTGGACACGGTCTTCCTCACGGGCTCTCTCGGCTGGTCCGCCTGCGCGAACACATACGGGCTCTCGGACGGGTCGCGCCCCGGCGCACCCGCCTGGGCGAACGGTAAGCTATCAAGCCCATCGTAGGTCCTGGAGCGCCCCTCCCCCGACATGCCACCATGTCAGGATTTGTCCGCTCTTTTGTACGGCCCGCCCAAATGTCGGCAGGCGGTCAGGGAGTGACGGGCTTGCGGCTGGCCAGCGCGATCCACACCTGACCCGGCGCGAAGTTCATCGGCTCACCCTCCGCAGTGGTGAACGTCGTGCCCGACTCCTCCGATTCCCGCTCCCACTTGGCCTTGTACGCCTTGCCGTCCCGCAGCACGATCGCCGAACCCTTGCCGGTGCTGTGCACGAGCGGCGTGTAGCTCTGGTTCTTGTCGTGGAACTGCGACCGGACCGTCTTGGTGTACTGGATCACGATGGTCGGCGCGCTCAGCTGCCCGCCCTCGGCCGCCATGTCCTTCTTGCCGTCCTGCCAGATCATCCACTGCTTCTTGGCGTCGGACCAGTTGAAGGTGAAGCGCGCAGCCGGCCAGCGCACCGTCCACGACGTCTTGTCCACGCCGCCCTCGGCCGGGGCGTCGCCGAAGGTGAAGCCGATGTCCTTGGCCTTGGACGCCTTGGGCGCGGCCGACAGCAGCTTCTTGGTGTTGGCGAACAGGTTGTAGGGGGCGAAGCGGCCCGGCTGGCGGAAGTAGGCGCCGCCGTTCCTGGTGTCGCCGACGTCGAACAGGGACGCCTCGGCGATCAGCGGCAGCATCTTGGTCTGCGCGCCGGAGTAGGCGAAGGCGGGCTTGCCGAACTGCGGCGCGATGTGCAGGTCGGAGATGCGGGCACTGCGCACGGGACCCACCTTGGCCGGGATCTTCGAGGAGAAGATGGCCATGAGCCGGGTCAGCCCCGCCTCCACCTGCTCGACGTAGACGATGTCCGCGCTCTTCAGGCCCATCTGCGGCTTTCCGGCCGCGGTGTTCTCGATCTTGACCGCGAGTACGGGCTTGCGCTTGTCGTCCGGCAGCCCGGTGAACGGGTGACCGGGACCGGCGTCCGGTGTCGCACTGGGGCTGGCCGTGGCCGCCTGTGGCGCCGCGGGAGGGGCGGGCTTTTCCGACGAGCACGCCGCGACCGGCAGCAAGACCGCCGTACCCGCCAGCGTCACGGTGATCATCCGCGGTAGCCGCACCTGTCCACTCCTCCGCCTTTAGCTCCTAGAACGGACGAAGCTTACCGGCGATGAACAAATTCGGTCATTCAGTTGCCATACTCTTCGGCGGATCATCATCAATCTCGAAAAACTGGGGAAAATCGGTGTGACCCGCGAGGCGCAGGGTCTTGGCCAGCCAGCGCTGCTGCGCCGTACGCGTGACTCCGACCGCGTTGTTGTGAAAACGGCGGGAGTAAACCACCTTGGTCACCGCCGCGTCGAGCTCCTCCAGCAGGTCCGCGCCGCCCGGCGCCTCGGCCAGTTTCTCCCGGAAACGGTCCTGGTCCACCACCGCGCGGATCGTGCGCGACAGGTCGCTCTCGGCCCGCTCCCGCTCCTCCGGCCCGGCGATCCTGGCCTCCTGCGCCGCGGTGGCCAGCATGAGCGAGGTGGCCGGGTCGAGGATGCGCGAACCGGCCATCAGCAGCACCGTCGAGCGGCGCTGCAGCAGCGCCGCCTCCAGCGCCTGCCCGGCCAGTTCCAGCCGGATGTGCAGGCGGTCCAGCCGTCCGGCCCGCCAGGAGACGTAGACGGCCGTGAGCACCACGACGATGCCCACGACCAGGATGATCACCGTGGAGGTCACTACGCGTCCTCCTCCACCCGGCCTGCGCCGCCCGCCGTGACCGTCTCGTACACCCGCACCACGTCCCGTGCCACCGTCGACCAGTCGTACTTGCGCACCGCCACCAGCGCCTCGGCGGCCAGCTTGGCCCGCCGTTCCGGGGCCTCCAGCAGCGCCCGCGCCTCCTCGGCCAGCGAGGCCGGGTCGCCGTTCCTGAAGAGCGCGCCCGCCTGGCCCTCGCCCAGCACCCGGCGGAAGGCCGGGATGTCGCTGGCCAGCACGGTCGCCCCCGAGGCCATGGCCTCGGCCAGCACGATGCCGAAGCTCTCCCCGCGGGTGTTGGGCGCGCAGAAGACGTCCACCGAGTGGTAGGCGCGGATCTTGTCGGCCTCGCTCACCATGCCCAGCACCGTCACCCGGTCACGCAGCTCCTTGGGCACCTTGACCTCGCCGGGCCCGGCGATGAGCAGCTTGGCGTCCGGGATCGACTTCAGCGCCTCCAGCAGGATCGGCAGGCCCTTGCGCTCCTCGTCCACCCGCCCGAGGAAGCCGATCGTCGAGCCGTCGGGGCCCCAGCCGTCCAGCGGCTCCGCCTCGGTGTAGCGCGCGACCGTCACCCCGTTGGGAATCAGCACCGTGTCCCCGCCGAACTGCTCCACCAGGCTCTTGCGCGCCGCGTCGGAGACCGCGATGCGCCCGTGGAGCTTCTCCAGCGCGCTGCGCAGCAGCGGCTCGGCCACCGCGATCGCCCGCGAGCGGCTGAAGGAGGCGTGGAACGTGGCCACGATCGGCCCCTTGGCCGCCCAGCAGGCCAGCACCCCGAGGCTCGGGATCAGCGGCTCGTGGATGTGCAGCACGTCGAACCCGCCGTCGCGCACCCACCTGCGCACCCGCGCCGCCGAGATGAACCCGAACGACATCCGCGCCACCGACCCGTTGTAGGGCACCGGGATCGCCCGGCCCGCCCCGGTCACATAGGGCGGCAGCTCGTCGTCGTCGGCGGCCGGCGCGATCACCGACACCTCGTGGTCCTGCGCGATCAGCGCCTGGGCCAGGTCGTCGATGTGCTGCTTGACGCCGCCCGGCATGTCCCACGAGTAAGGGCAGACGATGCCGATTCTCATCGCTCCCGTCACCGCTCCTCGTTCGCGGCGGCTTCCGTCGCGGCCTTCACCGGGGTCAGGTCGTCCAGCCACAGCCGCTGCAGCATGTGCCAGTCCTCCGGGTGCTGCGCGATGCCCTTCTCGAACACGTCCGCCAGCCCCTGCGCGACCGAGGCCACCTTCTCCTGGCGGGTGCCCTCGGCGGGCACCGGCACCTCGGGGTGGATGTCGATGCCCCAGTCGTCGCCGTCGAAGTAGACGATCGCGGGCAGCAGGGCGCATCCGGTCTGCACGGCCAGCAGCGGCGGCCCGGCGGGCACCTTGGTGGTGGCGCCGAAGAAGCGCACCTCGACGCCGCTCTTGGTCAGGTCGCGCTCGGCGGGCAGGCAGACGACCCCGCCCCGCCGTACCCGCGTCGCCAGGGTACCGAAGTTGTGGCCGTCACCGCCCGTGAGCGGCAGCACCTCCATGCCCAGTCCCTCACGGAAGGCCACATAGCGGCGGAACAGCGACTCGGGCTTGAGTCGCTCGGCCACGGTCGTGAACGGATGCCCGACCCCGACCAGCCACGCGCCCGCCTGGTCCCAGTTGCCCATGTGCGGCAGCGCGAGCACGACGCCGCGCCCGGCGGCCACGTTGTCGTGGACGTGCTCGGCGCCGGTCACGTGGGTACGCCTGACCACCTCGGCACGGTCCATCTTCGGGAGCCGGAAGATCTCGTGGAAGTAGCGGAAGTAGGAGCGCATGCCCTGTCGGGTGAGCTCGCCCAGCTCCGCGCCGCCGACGGGCAGGCCGGTGACCCGGCTCAGGTTCGACTCCAGGCGGCGCACCGACTTGCCGCGCTTGCGCCACACCCGGTCGGCCGCAAGGCGGAAGGCCGCCGCCGTCGGCTTCTGCGGCAGGTACGGCACCAGCGTCCACCCCGCGGCGAACCCGGCGGCGACCGCCCGGTCGGCGACGGACGTCTTCTCGCTCATGACACCCCCGACTGTCGGTAGACGTGGACGACCCGCTGCACCACGGTGATCGCGCTGGCCACGGCCAGCACCCACATGCCGATCGCCAGCACATGGGGAACGAACCAGAAGCACGCGGCCACCAGACCGACGACCAGCCGCTCCGGCCGCTCGGCGAGGCCGACGTCGCACTCGATGCCGAGCCCCTCAGCCCGCGCCTTGGCGTAGGACACCAGCACGCCGGCGACCACGTTGAACAACGTGACCGCCACCATGGTGATATTGCCCTCAATCGCGAAATAGAGCGTCAAACCACCGAAAATGGCCGCGTCGGCCACCCGGTCGAGCGTGGAGTCGAGGAAGGCCCCCCACTTCGTGCCGCCGCTGCCGCCCAGGCGCGCCACCACGCCGTCGAGCAGGTCGAACAGCACGAACACGGTGATCACCAGGGCGCCCACGGTGAGCATGCCCATCGGGAAGAAGAACAGGGCCGACACCACGGTGCCGAACGTGCCGATCGCGGTGACGGCGTCAGGGCCGATCCCGCGGCGGACGAGGGCCCTGCCCAGCGGGGTGAGGATCCGGGTCATGGCCGGGCGCAGGAGTTTCAGCATCGCGCTCCGATCGTAGGCCATAAGAGCCCGCTGGACTTTCTTTGCCTCACCCCCCTTGTGATATTCGCCACAGGGGTATTTGGTGAACACACCGCGTCCATGCGGTTTCTGAACCCTTCCGCGCGGGCGCGGCGTTGGAACCCCCACCCAACGACGCGGGAGGCAATGTGGCAGAAAAGAATCCCGGCGGCCATGCGGGAGCCGCGGGCAGGGCACCCACGGCCGACAGTGCGGATGCCATACGCAATGTCGTGCTGGTCGGCCATTCAGGAGCGGGCAAGACGACCCTGGTCGAGCACTTGCTGGCGGCCACGGGCACCATCCAGCGCACCGGCCGGGTCGAGGACGGCAACACGGTCACCGACTTCGACGAGGTCGAGGTACGCCAGCAACGTTCGGTGAACCTCGCACTGGCGCCCCTGGTCTACAACGACATCAAGATCAACCTTCTGGACACCCCCGGATACGCCGACTTCGTCGGGGACCTGCGCGCCGGGTTGCGCGCCGCCGACGCGGCCTTGTTCGTGGTCTCGGCCTCCGAGGGCGTCGACGGCCTGACGCAGATGCTCTGGGAGGAGTGCGCCCAGGTCGGGATGCCGAGAGCGGTGGTCATCACCAAGATCGACCATCAGCGGGCCGACTTCGACGAGGTCCTGGCCACCTGTCAGGACGTCTTCGGCGACGGCGTGGCCCCCCTCTACCTGCCCGTCATCACCAACGGGCACGTCAACGGACTCATCGGGCTGCTGTCGCAGAAGTTCTTCAACTACGCCACCGGGAACCGCTCGGAGAAGGAACCGGGCCCGGAGTACGAGACACAGATCGCCGAGCACCGCGACTCGCTCATCGAGGGCATCATCCAGGAGAGCGAAGACGAGTCGCTCATGGAGCGCTACCTCGAAGGCGAGCCGATCGACACCAAGGTCCTCATCGAGGACCTGGAGAAGGCGGTCGCCCGCGGCAGCTTCTACCCGGTCCTGTGCTCGGGGACCGGCGTCGGCGCCGTCGAGGTCCTGGAGATCATCACCCAGGGCTTCCCCGCGCCGGCCGAGCACCCGATGCCCGAGATCACCACCCTCGACGGCAAGCAGGTCAGGGACATCACCTGCAACGCCGACGGCCCGCTGGTGGCCGAAGTGGTCAAAACCACCTCCGACCCCTACGTGGGCCGCATCAGCCTCGTCCGCGTCTTCTCCGGCACCCTGCGCCCGGACATGACCGTCCACGTCTCCGGCCACGGCCTGGCCGAGCGCGGGCACGAGGACCACGACGTCGACGAGCGCATCGGCACGCTCACCTCACCGCTGGGCAAACAGCAGCGCGGCGTGGCCAAGGGCGTCGCGGGAGACATCGTCGCGGTCGCCAAGCTGTCGCGCGCCGAGACCGGCGACACGCTCTCCGACGTCGACAACCCGCTGCTCATGACGTCCTGGACGATGCCCGACCCGCTGCTGCCCGTCGCCATCCAGGCCAAGTCCAAGGCCGACGAGGACAAGCTCTCGCAGGCGCTGGGCCGCCTGGTCGCCGAGGACCCGACGCTGAGACTGGAGAACAACGCCGAGACCCGCCAGCTCGTCCTGTGGTGCATGGGAGAGGCCCACACCGACGTGCTGCTCGACCGCCTCGCCAAGCGGCACGGCGTCGAGGTCGAACGGATAGAACTACGCGTGCCGCTGCGCGAGACCTTCGGCGGCGAGTGCAAGGCCATGGGCCGCAACGTCAAGCAGACCGGCGGCCACGGCCAGTACGCCATCTGCCACCTGCAGGTCGAGCCCCTGCCCTCCGGCGGGGGTTTCGAGTTCGTGGACAAGATCGTGGGCGGCGTGGTGCCCAGGCAGTTCATCCCCTCCGTCGAGAAGGGCGTGCGGGCCCAGATGGAGCGGGGCGTCGTGGCCGGGTACCCGATGGTCGACGTCCGCGTCACCCTCTACGACGGCAAGGCGCACTCGGTCGACTCCTCCGACATGGCCTTCCAGATCGCCGGGCAGCTGGCGCTCAAGGAGGCCGCGACGAAGGTGCCGACCCTCCTGCTCGAACCCGTCGACGAGCTCGCGGTCCTGGTGGCCGACGACTACGTCGGCTCCGTCATGTCCGATCTGTCGTCGCGGCGCGGCAGAGTGCTCGGCACCGAACCCGTGGGCACCGGCCGCACCCTGGTCAAGGCGGAGGTTCCCGAACTCGAACTCGTCCGCTACGCCATCGACCTGCGGTCGATGTCCCATGGCACCGGCATGTTCACGCGCACCTTCCTGCGCTATGAGCCGCTGCCGTCGCACCTGGCGGGCAAACTGGCCGCCGCCGAGTGAGGCTCGGTGTGTCTGTTGGTACGGCCGGCCGTACGTCACCTGCGGCACGGCCGTACCAACAGTCACACAATCATCACGAATCCATTTCGTTTTTTGGGCCAAAGCACGTCAGTGGCGATGCCAGACTGAGGAACCATGCGAACCGGACGACCTCTGTTTGCCGCCGTCACGATCGCCGTCGTCACCGCCGGCGCCGCCTACGCCCTTGGGCCGGGGACCGCGGAGAAGACCGCCAGTGGCGCGGCGAAGAAGGCCACCACGGCCGCCGCACCCGCCGATTGCACGCCTGACGCGCGCTATCCCAAGCGGCAGTTGCGGGGCGTCTGGATCGCCACCGTGCGCAACATCGACTGGCCCTCGCGCACCGGGCTGAGCCCGGACCGGCAGAAGGCCGAGTACGTGAAGATTCTCGACGCGGCGGCCAAGCGGCGGCTCAACGCGGTCTTCGTCCAGGTCCGCCCGGCTTCCGACGCGCTCTACAAGTCCTCGCTGGAGCCGTGGTCGCAATATCTGACCGGCACCGCGGGCAAGGACCCGGGCTGGGACCCGCTGCCGTTCCTCATCGACGAGGCGCGCAAGCGGGGCATGGAGTTCCACGCCTGGTTCAACCCCTACCGCGCCTCCTACGACGCCAACGCGGCCAAGCTTCCGGCCGGCCACCCGGCGCGCGTGCACCCCGACTGGATCGTCAAGTACGGCGACCGCCTCTACTACAACCCGGGCCTGCCCCAGGTGCGCGAGCACGTGACCAGGGTCATCACCGACGTGGTCAAGCGCTACGACGTGGACGGGGTCCACTTCGACGACTACTTCTACCCGTATCCGGGCGAGGGCGGCACGTTCAACGACAAGGCCGCCTTCGCGAAGTACCGTTCGGGCAAGAGCCTGGCCGACTGGCGGCGTGACAACGTCAACAAGCTCATCGCCCAGGTCGACAAGGCGGTGCACGAGACCAGGTCGTCGGTGAAGTTCGGCATCAGCCCGTTCGGCATCTGGCGCAACAAGGCGCAGGACCCGACCGGCTCCGCCACTTCCGGCATGTCGGCCTATGACTCGATTTATGCGGACGCGCGACACTGGATCAAGAACGGCACGGTCGACTACGTGATGCCGCAGCTCTACTGGCCGCGCGGGCTCAAGGTCGCCGACTACAAGGCGCTGGCCCCCTGGTGGGCCAAGGAGGTCAAGGGCACCGGCGTCGACCTCTACATCGGCCAGGCCCTCTACCGCGTCGGCTCCAAGGACGACAAGGCCTGGACCAGGCCCGGCGAGTTGTCGGCCCACCTCACGCTCAACCGCAAGCACCCCCAGATCGACGGCGACGTCTACTTCAGCGCCAAGCAGTTCCTGACCAACCCGCTGAAGGCCATCGACAAGGTCGCCGCCGACCACTACGCGCGCCCCGCCCTGCTGCCCCTCATCAAGGAGCGCGGCGGCGAGGCCCCGGCCAAGCCCGCCGGAGTCAAGGCGAGCGGCGGCACCCTGACCTGGACCGCCTCGCCCGGCGCCCGTGCCTACGCGGTCTACCGGGTCCCGGACAAGGGCGAGGCCTGCCAGGGCGCCGATGCCCGCAGCCTGGCCGCGGTCGTCACCGTCCCGTCCTTCGCGGCGGCGCGGCCGGGCACGTACCTGATCACCTCGCTGGACCGCCTGCACAACGAGTCCAAGCCGGTGAAGGTCACGGTCAACCCGGTCTGACCTCCTCCCGGTCTCGCGGTGAGCCCGCGTGGTCCGGCGATGCGTGAGACTATGTCGTGCCACACACGGGCTCGACCGCGGGAGGACATACGGTGAGGCGGGCGCTGGTCATCGTGACCATGCTGATGGGTCAGCTGCTGCTGGCGGGGGCGCTCGCCCCCGCGGGGCTGGCGGCCCCACCTCCCGCCGCGCGGGTGGCGCTGATCGGGATCCCCGGCCTGCACTGGAACGACATCACCCCGCAGGACACCCCCAATCTGTTCAAGCTCTCCCAGAGCAGCGCTATCGGGTCGATGTCCGTGCGGACCGTGGGCAGCGTCACCTGTCCCTACGACGGCTGGCTGACCGTCTCGGCGGGCATCCGCTCCGCCTCCGGCGGTAGCTGCGGCGCCCCGCCCGTGCCCGAGCAGCGCGGCGCCGGCGCGGTCATCCCCGGCTTCCGCGCCCTCATCGACGTCGGCGAGCAGAAGAACGCCGGCGCGCTGGGCGAGACGCTGAAGAAGGCCGGCGCCTCGACGATCGCGATCGGCCCCGGGGCCGCGCTGGCACTCGCCGACACCACCGGCGCGGTGCCCGTCTACCGCTCCTCGCCGCTGCAGGTGAAGACGGCCGACCTGCAGAGCGCCCAGCTCGTCGCCATGGACGTCGACGACCTCATCCGCCCCTACCTGCCCGGCGGCCGCATCGCGCGGGTGCCCGACCTGCTCAGCGCCGAGGACCGCCGCAACGCCCTCCACCTGGCCGACGCCAAGGCCGAGGCGCTCCTGTCGATCCTCCCGCCCGGCACCACGGTGATGCTGGCGGGCATCTCCGACCACGGCAGCGTCCCGCACCTGCGGGCGGCCATGCTGAGCGAGCCGGGCGCGCAGGGCCGCTCGCTGGGCGCCGCCTCCACCCGGCGCGACGACATCTCGATCCTGCCCGACCTGACCACCACCGTGCTGACCAAGCTGGGCGTGGCCGTACCTGCGACGATCATCGGGCAGCTGTGGGAGACCGGCGCCACGGGCGCGACCCCGCGGCACATGGCCGACGCCGACGAGAGCGCCCAGACCATGCGCTCGGTCAAGGGCCCTTACTTCACGGTCCTGGCCGTGCTGCAGGTCCTGTTCTACGTGCTCGCCTTCCTCCTGCTGCGCCGCCGCAAGGGCCTTCCCTGGGTACGGCTGGCCGCGGTCGCCCTGGCCGCGCTCCCGGTCACCTCGTTCCTGGTCAACCTGCTGCCGTGGTCGTCGCACGTGGAGCTGTTCGGCGGGATGGCCGCCTTCTGGGCGGCGCTGACCGTGCTGGCGCTGGCCGGCCCGTGGCGCCGCCACCCGCTGGGCCCGCTGGCCGTCGTCGCCGGCGCCACGACGCTGACGCTCGCCGGAGACCTGCTGACCGGCACGACACTGCAGCTCAACAGCTTCATGGGCTTCAGCGCCGAGCAGGGCGCCCGCTACTACGGCCTCGGCAACATCCCGTTCGCGCTGCTGGCCACCGGCACGCTGCTGACCACGACCGTGATCGCCCACCGCTTCCCCGGCAGGATCGGGGCCGCCGTCGTGGCGGTACTCGGCGCGTTCGCCATGGTGCTGGGCGGCTCGGGGCTCGGCAGTGACTTCGGCGGCGTCATCGCCTTCGTGCCCGGCATCGCGGTGACCGCCCTGCTCATCCTGGGCAAGCGGATCTCGGTGCTGAAGCTGGCGCTGTTCTGCGTGGCGGGCGGGCTGGCGGTCACGGCCTTCGCGGTCGCCAACTACCTGCGGCCGCCCAGCGAGCAGTCACACCTCGGGCGCTTCGTCGGCCAGGTGCTCAACGGCGAGGCCGTCGAGGTGGTCTGGCGCAAGTTCGAGGCGATGATCAGCACGCTCATCAACCCCAACCTGGTGCCGATCGTGCTGGCCGCGCTGGGATTCCTGATCTACGCGATCCTGCGCCCGGAGAAGGCGTCGGCGGGCGTGGTGCCCGCGGCCTTCACCTACTCGCCCGCGCTGAAGGCCGGGCTGATCGGAACGCTGGTGAGCGGCGTGGTGGGCATGCTGGTCAACGACTCGGGGGCGGCGATCCTGTCGATGGCGCTGGCCATGGCGATCCCGTTGCTGCTGTCGGTGGGCATCGCCGTACTGCCGGGGACCCGCGAGCCCGTGAAGGACCCCGACGAACACCTGGCCACCAGCAGCACCTGAGGCCGGTTTCAGGCGTTCCAGGTGTCGGCGAGCAGTTCGCGGGTGTCGCGCAGCATCTGCGGCAGGACCTTGGTCTGCGCGACGACGGGCATGAAGTTCGTGTCGCCGCCCCACCGGGGCACCACGTGCTGGTGCAGATGGGCGGCGATGCCGGCCCCCGCGACGTGGCCGAGGTTCATGCCGACGTTGAAGCCCTGGGCGCCGCTGGCCTTGCGCAGGGCGCGCAGCGAACGCTGGGTGAAGTCACCGAGCTCCGCCGTCTCGGTCACGTCGAGCTCGTCGTAGTCGGACACGTGCCGGAACGGCACCACCATCAGGTGACCGGAGTTGTAGGGGTAGAGGTTCAGCACCGCGTACACGACGGTGCCGCGGGCCACGATCAGGCCGTCCTCGTCGCTCATCTTGGGAATCTCGCAGAACGGGCAGCCGTCGCCCGGTCCGGAGCCGGACGGCTTGTTCTCGCCCTTGATGTAGGCCATGCGATGGGGGGTCCACAGCCGCTGGAAGTTGTCGGGCTCCCCGGCCCCAGCCTGATCGTGCATAGGTAGCAGCATAGGCCCCCGGCTTACCGGACAACCGAGGCACATATCCGCCACAATCCCCCCATGAGCGAAGTATTAGCGGAACAGACGGAACAGACGGAGCCCACTCCCTCCTCCTCCCCCGCCGTCGTGAAGGGCCGGATCAAGGTCGCCGACGAGGTCGTGGAAAAGGTCGCCGCCCTGGCCGCCCTGGAAGTCCCCGGAGTGGCCGACATGGGCGGCGACCTGGCCAGGGCCTTCGAGTCGGTACGCGACCGGATCGGCATCGGCTCGCGTCGCGGCAACCAGGGCGTCAGCGCCGAGATCCAGGACCGGCAGGTGGCGGTCAACCTGGTGATCGTCGTGGAGTACGGCCACGTGGTCATGGAGGTCGCCGCCGAGGTCAAGACCAACGTGGCCCGCACGGTCGGCCGCATGCTCGGCATGCGCGTCACCGAAGTCAACGTCACTGTCGACGACGTCCGCCTCCCCGGCGAGCCCCGCCCCGCCCCCGACCCGGACCCCGACACTTTTACCTCCTGATCTTTCGCTTTGTTTCCGCCCCGCCCGCCCCGCCAAGCCGCCGTAAGTCCCTCTGTCCCGCCCATCCGTTACGGCAAGCCACCCTGGCGCCTCCCGCCGACCATGGCCGGGCTCTGCCGAACCACGCTCCTCCGGTGATGACGCCGCGCCGCCGTAACGCGGCACGGAACCCCCGGCCGTGGCGAGTCGTCACCCAGAACGTCGAACCCACCTGCGGGGTGGGCGGTCTCGGGTGGTGGGTCTTCGGTGGGCTGGATGCGCGGGGGTGCGCGGGGGTGGGGGTGGGCGTCTAAGGTGTGGGCATGGTTGATCAGCTGGAGCCCATGCCCGAGGACTGGACCCGTGCGCTCGCGATCGTCGCCCACCCCGACGACCTCGAGTACGGGTGTGCGTCAGCCGTCGCCACCTGGACCGACGCCGGCCGTGAGGTCGCGTACGTGATCGTGTCCAGCGGCGAGGCGGGGATCGACTCGATCGAACCGGCCAAGTCGGGGCCGCTGCGCGAGCAGGAGGAGCGGGCCAGCGCGGCCGCGGTCGGGGTGTCCAGCGTGGAGTTCCTGGGCTACCAGGACGGGGTGATCGAGTACGGACTCCCGCTGCGCCGGGACATCGCGGCGGCGATCCGCCGGCATCGTCCGGAGCTGGTGATCACGCTCAACCCCGACGACACCTGGGGCGGCACGATCTGGAACACCCCCGACCACCGGGCCGTCGGCCGTGCGGTCCTGGACGCCGCCGGTGACGCCGGAAATCGATGGATTTTTCCGGACGCCGGTGAGCGCTGGGACGGCGTCCGCTGGGTCGCCATCAACGGCACCCCCGACGCCACCCACGCCGTCGACGTCACCACGGGCCTGGAGCGCGGCGTCGCCTCCCTCATGGAGCACCGCGCCTACATCGAAGCCCTGACCGACGAGGACGTCGAGTCCTACGCCCGCTCGATCGTCGAACGCTTCCCCAAGGAAAGCGCCCCCCAGTTCGGCGACCGCCCCGCCGTCACCTTCCGCCTCTACCCCCGCTAACCACCACCCGGCCGCGCCCCCATTCCCACACACAACCTGCCGCAACCCACCCCCTGTCCAGATACACAACCGCCCGCGACCACCCGCCTGCCCACACGCGGAACCGGCCGCGGAGAACCACCGGTCGCTACTCGCTCCACCACTCGATGTCCAGCCCGTCGGGCGCGTCGACCACCCGCAGGCACGCGTATGCCCCGTCGGCCTCGATGTCCAGCACGTTCCAGGTGGTGGTGGGCAGCCACTCGACCACCGCGAGATCCTCCCAGGGCCCCTCGGCCGCTCCAGCCCCCTGGAACCTGGTCCCCCGCACCGCGTCCAGCGCCCGCCACACCGGCTCCGGCCACTTCCCGCCCACCGCCCGCGCGCCGGTGGGCACCGCAGGCCGGAAACGCACCCGCCGGATACGGACGGGCTCGGCCAGCGCCACAACCGCCCCCACCCCGCCGACCCACCCCACCTCACCGACCGCCTCCAGCCCGCCGACCGGCCGCAGCCCCCTGACCGGCTGCACCTCACCGCTCGGCCCCACCTCACCAACCGGCCGCTGCGGCGCGTTTCCCGGGCAGGGCAGCGCGTCCACCACCGACAGGTAGTCGTCCACATCGGCCAGACGGGGTCCGCCCCACAAGCGGTCGGCCAGGACGGCGAGCGGGCGGGTGGCGTACCAGCCGAAGTAGGTGTCGGGTTGTTCCTCGGCCCAGTCGGCCCACACGCACAGCTGGTAGCCGCTGATCTGGGAGGGGGCCCAGTCGTGGTAGAGGTGGCGGGGGTCGGCGGTGACGTAGTTGACGCCCATGCGGTTGCCCGGGGCGGTGCGTGGGGTGATGTAGTGGCTGACGGCCGGGGCGGCGATCACGTCGTAGCCCGCGTCGGAGAAGGCGCGGACCTCGGCTTCGGTGTCCGGCCAGGCGGTGAGGCGGATGTCGCGGTCGGGGCTGATCCGGTGGGTGCCGCCGGAGGCGTACTCCCACCAGTTCCACATCTCCGGCCGTTTGCCATGATCCCGGACGACCTGGGCGAGCTCGTTGACGAAGGCGATGAGCGCGTCGCTGGGGCCGTGGTCGGGGTGGATCGAGCGGGCGTACGCCACCAGGGCGGGGGCGGCCGACAGGGCGGGCTCGACCGGCCACTCGTCGGCGCCGATGTGGACGGCGGGGGTGTCGAAGGCGGCGCAGAACGCGGCCAGCAGGCCCTTGATCCACTCGCGGTTGGCCGGCCGGGTGACGTCCATGGTCCAGGCGTCGGTGGCGTGCCCGGTCCAGTGGGCGCCGTCGTTGAGGGCGGAGTCCGCCGGACGCAGCTCGGGACGGCGGGCAATGAGGTGGGAGGCATGCGCGGGCAGGTCGATCTCCGGCACCGCCTCGATGTGCAGCGAACGGGCGTAGCCGATCAGCTCGGTCAGGTCGTCGATGCTGTACGCGGGCTCGGTGGCCAGGTCCTCGTAGCCGGGCAGGCGGACGCGGAAGCCGTTCCACTCGGTGAGGTGGAGCTGGAGGCGGTTGTAGCCGAGCCAGGCCATCCGGCGTACGAAGCGGCGCAGGTAGGCGGGGTCCCAGTGGCGGCGGCCGAGGTCGAGCATGACGCCGCGGACGGCGACCGCAGGGCCGTCGGTGATCGTGAGCTTGGGCAGTTCCGGGCCCGACAGCAGCTTCAGCACGGTCTGCAGGCCGTAGAAGGCGCCGGCCGGGTCCGAGGAGCGCACCTGGACCCGGTCGGCGATCTCCAGGACGTAGGACTGCGGCGGGATCGCGGGGTCGGTGGCGAGTTCGAGGTCGGCGCCGCGTACACGCTCGGGAAGGGGCAGCCCGGTCGCGGCGCGCAGTTCGGCGAGCAGCGGCCCGGCGCCGGGGCTGATCGTGGCGTGCGGGCCGAGGCGCAGGCGGGCGCCCGCGGCGCTGAGCCGGTGGGGGGTGGGAACGAGCGGGATCACACACTCTCCGTAGATCGGGATGCCGTGCGAATGACCTTAACCTTGGTTTCCGGGCATCCGGCACTTCACCGGGAACATCATTTCGCGCACGATGGAAGTCCCTCTGACGTAAGGAGTGCCCCATGGCCGTGCACCCGCTTGCGATGGTCACCGCCGACGAGGTCCAAGCCGCGCGCCGCATCCTGGGTACGGCGGGGCACCTCGGCCCGGACGTGCGCTTCGCCTACCTCGGCCCGGAAGAACCCGCCAAAGCCGACCTGCTGGCCCACAACCCGGGCGACCTCGTGGACCGGCGGCTGCGCGTGCTGCTGCTCGACCGGTCCACCGGCGCCGCCTCCTCCCTGCTCGTCTCCGTCACCCGCGGCGTCGTGGACCACGTCGAGAAGCTCGACCCGGCCGTGTCGGGCCAGTCGCCCATCATGGTCGAGGAGTTCGAGGCGGTGCAGCGCATCCTCGACGACGACCCGGCGTGGGGCAAGGCGCTGGCCAGGCGCGGCCTCACTCCGGAGACCGTACGCGCCTGCCCGCTGTCGGCCGGGCACTACGCCTACCCGGAGGAGTCGGGCCGCCGCGTCATCCGCAGCTTCGGCTTCCACCAGGACCACGAGCACGACCACCCGTGGGCCCACCCGGTCGACGGCCTGGTCGCCTACGTGGACCTCGTCGCGGGCACGGTCATGAAGGTGATCGACGAGGAGCTGACCGAGGTGCCGCGCGAGCCCGGCAACTTCCAGGACGCCGGCTACACCGGCCCCGCCCGCACCAGCCTGCGCCCCATCGAGATCACCCAGCCGGAGGGCCCCAGCTTCACCGTCGAGGACGGGCTCGTGCACTGGGAGAACTGGAGCCTGCGCATCGGCTTCAACGTGCGCGAGGGCCTCACGCTGCACCAGATCAGCTTCCGCGACCAGGGCCGCGACCGGCCGGTCATCCATCGCGCCTCGATCGCCGAGATGGTCGTCCCGTACGCCGACCCGTCACCGGTGCGGTTCTGGCAGAACTACTTCGACCAGGGCGAGTACCTCTTCGGCCGCTTCACCAACTCCCTCGAACTGGGCTGCGACTGCGTCGGCGAGATCCACTACACCGACGTCGTCGTCGCCGACGAGCAGGGTGAGCCCGCCACGATCCGCAACGCGATCTGCATGCACGAAGAGGACTACGGCGTGCTGTGGAAGCACTCCGACATGTTCGCCGGCTCGAACGAGACCCGCCGCCAGCGCCGCCTGGTGATCTCGTTCTTCACCACCGTCGGCAACTACGACTACGGCTTCTACTGGTACCTCTACCTGGACGGCACGATCGGCTGTGAGTGCAAGGCCACCGGCGTGCTGTTCACCTCCGCCTACCCGCCCGAGGGCCGCGAGTACGCCGCCCAGGTCGCCCCCGGCCTGGCCGCCCCCTTCCACCAGCACCTTTTCTCCGCCCGCCTGGACATGGCGGTCGACGGCCACACGAACGCGGTGGACGAGATCGACGCCGTGAGCGTGCCGATGGGCGAGGGCAACCCGTACGGCAACGCCTTCGCCCGCCAGGTCACCCGCCTGGCCACGGAGAGCCAGGCCCAGCGCCTGGCCGACCCGTCGCGCGGCCGCGTCTGGCAGGTCGTCAACCCGCAGGTCACCAACCGCCTGGGCGCGCCGGTCGGCTACACGCTCATCCCGGAGCCGCGCCCGACGCTGCTGGCCGACCCGGCCTCCTCCATCGCCGCCCGCGCCGCCTTCGCCACCCGCCACCTGTGGGTCACCCGGCACGCCGACGACGAGCGCTTCCCGGCCGGCGACCTGATCAACCAGCACCCGGGCGGCGGTGGCCTGCCCGCCTGGACCGCCGCCGACCGGAGCCTGGACGGCGAGGACATCGTGTTGTGGCACACCTTCGGCGTGACGCACTTCCCGCGCACCGAGGACTGGCCGGTCATGCCGGTGGACCACATCGGGTTCTCGCTCAAGCCGACCGGCTTCTTCGACCGCAACCCGACGCTGGACGTGCCCCGCTCGACCGGGGGGCACTGCCACCCGGAGTAACCAGCCACGTGGTGAAGCTGCTCCTGGGTCCAGCGGCCCAGGAGCTCGCCGTCACACCTGGATGCGGCGCTCCACCGCGTCGACGATCTCGGCCACGGCCACCTCGACCGGGACGCCGTTCTTCTGCTCGCCGCTGCGGTAGCGGAAGGAGACCGCGCCGGCGGCGATGTCCTCGTCACCGGCCAGCAGCATGAACGGCACCTTGGCCTTCTGCGCGTTCCTGATCTTCTTCTGCATGCGGTCGTCGGCGCTGTCGACCTCGACCCGGATGCCGCGCTCGCGCAGCTTCTTGGCGACGTCCTGCAGGTAGGCGATGTGCGCCTCGGCGATCGGGATGCCGACCACCTGGACCGGCGACAGCCACGCCGGGAAGGCGCCCGCGTAGTGCTCGACGAGCACGCCCATGAACCGCTCGACCGACCCGAACAGCGCCCGGTGGATCATGACCGGCGTCTGCCGCGAACCGTCGGCGGCCTGGTATTCGAGGCCGAAGCGCTTGGGCTGGTTGAAGTCGAGCTGGATGGTCGACAGCTGCCAGGTGCGCCCGATGGCGTCCTTGGCCTGCACCGAGATCTTGGGCCCGTAGAAGGCGGCGCCGCCGGGGTCGGCCACGAGCTCCAGGCCGGACTCCTCGGCCGCCTGCCGCAGCGACTCGGTGGCCTCGTCCCAGTCGGCCTGCTCGCCGATGAACTTGTCGGAGTCGTCGCGGGTGGACAGCTCCAGGTAGAACTCCTCCAGGCCGAAGTCGCGCAACACACTCAGCACGAAGGCCAGCAGCGACTTGATCTCGTCGCCCATCTGCTCCTTGGTGGTGTAGATGTGCGAGTCGTCCTGCGTCATCCCCCGTACGCGGGTCAGGCCGTGGACCACACCGGACTTCTCATACCGGTAGACCGAGCCGAACTCGCACAGCCGCAGCGGCAGCTCCCGGTAGGACCGCCCGCGGGCCCGGAAGATCAGGTTGTGCATCGGGCAGTTCATCGGCTTGACGCGGTACTCGGTGCCGTCGAGCTCGAAGGGCGGGAACATGTCCTCGCCATACCAGGGCAGGTGCCCGGAGGTCTCGAACAGCGATGACTTGGTCAGATGCGGCGTGTTGACGAACTCGTAGCCCGCCTCCAGCTGCCGCTTGCGCATGTAGTCTTCCATCTCCTTGCGGATGATCCCGCCCTTGGGATGGAAGACCGGCAGCCCGGAGCCGAGCTCCGGCGGGAAGCTGTACAGGTCGAGCTCGGCGCCGAGCCGCCGGTGGTCGCGCTTCTCGGCCTCCTCCAGCAGCTTGAGGTAGTCGTCCTGCTTGTCGCGGGACTCCCAGGCGGTGCCGTAGATGCGCTGGAGCTGCGGGTTCTTCTCGCTGCCGCGCCAGTAGGCGCCGCCGGTGCGCATGAGCTTGAAGGCCGGGATCGACTTGGTGGAGGGCACGTGCGGCCCGCGGCACAGGTCCTTCCAGCACAGCTCGCCCGTCTTGGGGTCGAGGTTGTCGTAGATGGTCAGCTCCGCGCCGCCGACCTCGACACTCGCGTGCTCGTCGGCAGTGTCTGCCGCACGTGCTCCTTTGAGCCCGATGAGCTCCAGCTTGTACGGCTCAGCCGCCAGCTCGGCCCGCGCCTCGTCGTCGGAGACCACGCGGCGCGAGAACACCTGCCCCTGCTTGACGATCTCCCGCATGCGCTTCTCCACGCGCTTGAGGTCGTCGGGGTGGAAGGCCTGCGGGACGTCGAAGTCGTAGTAGAAGCCGTTTTCGACCGGCGGGCCGATGCCCAGCTTGGCCTCGGGGAACAGCTCCTGCACCGCCTGCGCCATGACGTGCGCGGTGGAGTGGCGGACGATGGCCCGCCCGTCGGCGCTGCCGACCTCGACCGGCTCGACCACGTCGCCGGGCACCGCGTGGGCGGCCAGGTCGCGCAGCTCGCCGTTGACCCGGGCGGCGACGACCGAGCGGCCGTCGGCCTCCAGCGCGTCGCCGTACGTCGTGCCGGCCGCGACCACACGCTCGGCTCCGGCGAGGGTGATGCGTAGCTCGGCTGACACGGTGACTCCCTTGGATGACGGTGAAACGGGTGCACCGAATGCTATCGCGGGTCGAAGCCCAGCCTGGTCAGCTCCTCCCGGCTGCCGTGGAAGACGTTGCGGTCGAGCGGGCTGTTGGAGTGCTGGTGGATCGTCCATTGGGTCCACGGTCCCGGCACGATCGGCTGGCCGCGCGGCTGCTGGGGCGAGGCGATCCACAGCGGGTACTCGCCCAGGCCGGCGCAGTTGCCCGACTTGGCGAACCACAGGAAGGTGTAGATGAACGGCCGCACGCCCGCCTCGCGCTCGATGAAGCGGCACCAGCGGCGCGCGTAGCGTGCCACCCGGTCGGGCGGCAGCCCGTCGTTGGTCTCCAGGTCGAGGGCGATCAGGTCGCCCCTGCGCAGGCCGCCGGCGGCCTGGACGGTGCGCAGGAAGTGCCGGGCGTGCTCGGCCGGATCGCCCTTGGGCCGCCCGAAGTGGTAGGCGCCGCTGACGATCCAGCTTTCGCGCATGCCGTTCCAGTTGCGGCGGAAGAACCGGTCGCTCCAGTCTCCGCCCTCGGTGGCCTTGGCGAAGGCGAAGGCGACGCCCGACTTGGCGTGCGCGCCCCAGTCCACCGTCCCCTGCCAGTTGGACACGTCGATCCCATGCAGCAAGCGCTTCACCGCGCCCCTTTCGTCGGCGCGGCGAAGCCCGTCCTGCCCTGCCTGCCGCTTCGCCCGCTCACCTTGCCGGATCTTATTGAGCCATACTCCGGCCGACCCTGCGCCGCGCCGTACGCCCTATTGAACTAGGCCCTTGAGGAACTGTCGCGTACGTTCCCGCCCGGAGTACTCCGAGGCGATGAAGTCGGTGACGCCCGCCTCGGCGAGCTGCCGGATCTGGGCGTGGACGGAGTCCTCGTCGCCGACCACGGCCACGTCGCCGGGGCCGCCGGCGCCCTCCTTGTCGAGCATCGCCCGGTAGGAGGGCAGCTGACCGTACACCGAGAAGACCTCCTCGGCGCGCGCCCGCGCGGCGGCGGGGTCGTCGGTGACGCAGACGGGCAGGGCGCAGACGATGCGCGGCGCGGGACGGCCGGCCTCCCGGGCGGCGGCGGTCACGGCGGGCGCGACGTGCTCGACGACGGTCTTGGGGCCGGTCATCCACAGGACGGTGCCGTCGGCGACGGCGCCTGCCAGGTGGAGCATGCGGGGGGCCAGGGCGGCGATGAGGACCTGCAGGCCACGCCCGGGGGTGCTCAGGCGCACGTCGGCCTTGAGCGTCTCGCCCTGGAAGCTGACCTCGCCGTCGCGCACCAGCGGCAGCAGCACCGACAGGTACTCGCTCATGTGGCGGGCGGGCTTGTCGTAGCTGTAGCCGTACATGTTCTCGATGACGATCTTGTGCGACAGGCCGATGCCCAGCGTCAGGCGGCCGCCGAGCGCGGCGTTGGCGGTCAGCGCCTGCTGGGCGAGGGCGGCCGGGTGGCGCGGGTAGGTCGGCACGACGGAGGTGCCGAGTTCGAGGCCGGGCGCGTCGCCGCCCGCGGCGGTCAGGGCGGTCAGCGCGTCGAGGCCGAAGATGTTGGAGATCCAGGCCGAGGCGAAGCCGTCGGCGGCGGCGCCGGCCAGGCGCTCGCGCAGTTCGGCGATGGGGTCATCGCCCCTGGGCTCATTGAGGAACAGTCCGATCCGCATCGCTACCGAACTCCATTCTAGTTTTTCCGGCCATCATAGGCTTGCTTCCATGACCCACGATCGCGCAGGACAACCCGCTCAGCCGGCCGACCTGGTCGACGTCTCCCGGCTGGTTACCGCCTACTACGCGCTGCATCCGGATCCCGGAGATCCCGCTCAGCGCGTGGCGTTCGGCACCTCAGGGCATCGCGGGTCGGCACTGAAGAGCGCGTTCAACGAAGATCACATCTTGGCGACCAGCCAGGCCATCTGCGAGTACCGCGCGGCGCAGGGCGTGTCGGGGCCGCTGTTCCTCGGCATCGACACGCACGCGCTGTCCGAGCCCGCCCGGGTCTCGGCGCTGGAGGTCTTCGCCGCCAACGAGGTCGAGGTGCGCATCGACAGCCGCGACGGCTACACGCCGACGCCGGCCGTCTCCCACGCCATCCTCACCCACCCGGGCTCCGACGGGGTCGTGGTCACGCCGTCGCACAACCCGCCCGCCGACGGGGGCTTCAAGTACAACCCGCCCAACGGCGGTCCCGCCGGCACCGACGCCACCGGGTGGGTGCAGGAGCGCGCCAACGCGCTGCTCGCCGAGGGTCTCAAGGGGGTACGGCGGGTGCCGTACACCCGGGCTCTTGAGGCGGAGACGACCCGCAGGCACGACTTCATGGGCGCGTACGTCGACGACCTGCCCTCCGTCTTCGACCTCGACGCCATCCGCGGCGCTGGCGTGCGCATCGGCGCCGACCCGCTCGGCGGGGCCAGCGTCGCCTACTGGGCCGAGATCGCCGAGCGGCACCGGCTCGACCTGACCGTGGTCAACCCGCTCGTCGACCCGACCTGGCGGTTCATGACCCTCGACTGGGACGGCAAGATCCGCATGGACTGCTCATCCCCCTACGCGATGGCCTCCCTGATCGACAACCGCTCCCGCTACGACATCTCCACCGGCAACGACGCCGACGCCGACCGGCACGGCATCGTGACGCCCGACGGAGGGCTGCTCAATCCGAACCACTACCTCGCCGTCGCCATCTCCTACCTGTACGAGCACCGCACCGGCTGGCCGGGTGACGCCGGGGTCGGCAAGACCATGGTCAGCAGCAGCATGATCGACCGGGTGACGGAGTCGCTGGGACGGCGGCTGATGGAGGTGCCGGTCGGGTTCAAGTGGTTCGTACCGGGGCTGCTGGACGGGTCGCTCGGGTTCGGCGGGGAGGAGAGCGCGGGGGCGTCGTTCCTGCGCCGGGACGGCTCGGTGTGGACGACCGACAAGGACGGGCTCATCCTGGCGCTCCTGGCCGCCGAGATCCTGGCCGTGACCGGGTCCTCGCCCAGCGAGCACTACGCCAAGCTGACCGAACGCTTCGGCGCGCCCGCCTACGCCCGGGTGGACGCGCCCGCGACCCGCGAGGAGAAGGCGGTGCTGGGCAAGCTGTCGGCCTCCCAGATCACCGCCCGTTCCCTGGCCGGCGACCCGATCACGGCGGTCCAGACCGAGGCGCCGGGCAATGGTTCGGCGCTGGGCGGGGTGAAGGTGTCCACCGACCACGCCTGGTTCGCCGCCCGCCCCTCCGGGACCGAGGACGTCTACAAGATCTACGCCGAGTCCTTCAAGGGCCCCGACCACCTGGCCGAGGTCCAGGAGGAAGCCAGAGCAGTAGTCTCCGCCGCCCTGACCCAACGCAACCCCTAGCGGAAACCCCCTTAGCGGCAACACCCGCGCGGCGGCCACCCCGGAAGGGGGCCACCCCGGAAGGGGGCCACCCCGGAAGGGGGCCACCCCGGAAGGGGGCCACCCCGGAAGGGGGCCACCCCGGAAGGGGGCCACCCCGGAAACCCGAGGGTTTAGACACCGATGGTGGTGGGGCCGCCTGGATCGGGGGGTCAGGGGGTGTTGGTGAGGATGCGGTCGTCGTCCTTGACGGCGGGGAAGGAGCCGGTGTCCACGATGCCGTGCTCCTGGTACAGGGCCTCGATGATGGCGTGCGCCTGCGGCTCGAGCTTCCACAGCGCACGCCACTCCCGGGCGGTGCCGACCGCGATGCCGACCTCCTGCGCGATGTCCACGGTGCGCGGCACGATGCGCTTCTCGATCTGCCGGTCCCAGTACCTCCGGGCGGCGCGCATCAGCCGGGCCCGCTCGGCCGTGTCGAGCACCTGCGGCGTCGCGTCGAACACGTCGTCGTCCTCGTCGTCGTGGAGCTGGGTCAGCGCGGGCGGCAGGGCGCGGGCGGGCACCGGCTGGTGGTCCTGCTCGGGTTCCCACGGCACCCGCGGGTCGGCGTCGACGAGCTTGGAGGTGTTGTACAGGGCGGCGATCTGGGCCAGCAGCGCCTCCTGACGCTGCGGGTCGACGGCCAGGCCGGTGTGCTCGACGGCCTGGTCCATGGCCTTGTCGAGTTTGGCCAGCGCGACGCGTACCTTCCGCTCGGAGCCCCCGCCCTCGCGCAGCGCCTTGGCGCGTTTGGCGGCCAGCGCGACGCGGGTGAGGCGGCGGTGGGCGTCGACCTCGCTGGCGGTGCGGTCGCTGACCTCGGCCAGGCCCATGCGGACGAGCAGCCGCTCGGGGGTGAGGCGCCAGTTGATGCGGCCGGTGCCGCGGATGCGGTGCCGTTCGATGGCCATGCCGCGCTCCCACAGCCAGGCCGCGACGAGCGGCGCGGCCAGGCGGAAGATGGCCTCGGGCAGGCTGCGCGCGTCCATGCTGGAGAGCACCGCGGTCAGGCAGGTCAGCGCCCATACGGCGATGCCGTCGATGCCGGCGGAGAAGTTCTCGCGCATGTTGCGTCTGGCCCGGACGGCCGAGGTGATGATCGCGACCTCGATGAAGGCGAACAGCAGAAACCGCAGCGGCCCGTCAAGCCCGAGTACGTCACCGGAGAAGCGCCACATGCCCTGCGCCGACACGCCTGTGGCGATGCACGCGGCCACGACGGTGAGGACGTCCTCGATCGGCCGTGGCGAGATGTAGCGGGTGAACAGCCACGCTCCCGCCCGCCAACCGATCTTGATGAGCATGAAGGCCAGTGCGAGCGCGATCAGTCCCAGCACAGAGATGATCACGGTCACGACCGGCTTTTCCGCGACAAAAGCGGCGATTTCCTCAAATGGGGGCATCAGTCACTGTCCGTCAGGTTGGATGTCCGACTGTATACAGCGAGATCATCGCAGAATGTCGCCCTCTTGTACGCCAAACCGGTCTCGCCCCATCATTTTCTCCCGTCACAGGAGGTGCACGGTACCCAGAGTGCCGTCCACCCGGATCCGCGCCCCGTCCGGGATCGCCGTCGTCGCCCCGTCCACCCCGACGACGGCGGGCAGCCCCAGCTCACGGGCCACGACCGCGCCGTGCGTCATCATCCCGCCCACCTCCAGCACCAGCCCGGTCACCGCCGCGAACAACGGCGTCCACCCCGGATCGGTGTACGGCGCGACCAGGATGTCCCCCGGCTCCAGCCGCGCGTCCTGCGGCCGCAGCACGACCCTGGCGCGTCCCTCCGCGCTCCCCGCCGACACCCCCTGCCCGGCCAGCGCCCCCTCCCGCTCCGCCGCCCGCGCCACGGCGACGGCCTCGCCGTCGCCGGTCAGCACCCTGGGCGGGCGCAGCAGCTCATCCGCCGCGTGCGCCGCCCGCCGCTCCTTCACGGGTACGGCGGGCCGACCCCCGGCCAGCAGGTCGAGCAGTTCCCCGAGCGTCAGGTAGTCCACGTCGT
The DNA here is from genome assembly GCF_014203235.1 of Nonomuraea endophytica. Taxonomy (GTDB): domain Bacteria; phylum Actinomycetota; class Actinomycetes; order Streptosporangiales; family Streptosporangiaceae; genus Nonomuraea; species Nonomuraea endophytica. The sequence continues at coordinate 118,655 of NZ_JACHIN010000004.1, forward strand.
CCAGGGTCTCCAGCACCCCGTTCGCCACCAGCTCAGCCGCCTCCTCGCGCACCGCCGTCCCGAAGACGTCGAACAGCCGCACGGTGAAGTACTTGTCGTGCTCCCGAAGCGCCAGCAACTCCCGGTAGACCCGCACCACCCGCGCCATCACCACCGCCTTGGCCCACCCGCCCCTGGTCGCCAGGAGGCGGCCGCGCAGCCGCCGCGCCGCCTGCGCGACTTCCCGCTCGCCGTCGCGGAAGCGTCGCCGGTGCTCCCCCGGCCCGGTCGTCTCGACGTTGGCCAGGATCCCGGCGAACAACTGCTCCGGCTCCTCCCGCCACCGCGTCCTGGTGAGGTCGATCTCGCCGGGGGCGCGCATGCCGTACCCGCGCAGGAAGTTCTCGAAGGCGCGGGTGAACTCGCCCTCGGGCCACACCAGCGGGCGCGGCGGGTCGCGCAGGAACGCGAGCACGGCGGGGCGGTCGCGGGCCAGGTCGGCGAGGTCGCCGACGGCGAGGCCCATCTCGGTGGTGACGTTGCCGGGCAGCGACTTGGTGAGCGCCGGCAGTTCGGCGTCGTCGCCCAGCCAGCGCCTGCTCAGGGCGGCGGCGACGGCCCCGGCCAGCATGCCGGCGACGGGCTTGAGCAGCACCTCGGCGTACATGCGGATCGGCACGTGGCGCATGGTGCGCTGGATGCGGCGCACGCGTTCGGCTCCGGTGCTCGCGCCGATCTCCGCCCCGGCCACGCGCAGTGTGTGCGCGATGAATGCCTCCGCCTCCACGCGGGCGGCGCCGGGGCGCAGCAGGCTCCTGGCGATCCTGGCGAAGGTCCAGGCGGCGAAGCCGGCGACCTCCAGCTCGGCGCGGAGGCCGGCCCTGCGGTACTCCGGCCGCTGCGCCACCCGGGCGAGCGCCGCGGCGGCCTGCTCGTCCATGCCGGCGAGGGCGCGGAGCAGCAGCGGCCGTCCGAGGCGGGTGGCCAGGACCCGGGTGACGTCGATGTACAGGCGGCCGCCCGCGGGCACCAGGTAAGGGCTCTCCTGCCCGATCGCCGAGCCGCCGAAGGGGAAGAACGTGCGCAGAACCGAACGTCCGAGCGGTTTGATGGCGTCGGTCATCATCTGCTGGTGGCCGAAGGAGAAGTACACCCTCGGCCCCCGCCCCTCGGGAACGGGGAACAGCGAGGTGATCGGCCGCGACTGCACGATGTGGAAGCGGCCGCGCGCCCAGGTCCACTCGACGTCCTGGGGTGTGCCGAAGTGACGCTGGACGCGCCCGCCCAGCTCGGCCAGCGCGCGGATCTCGGCGTCCGGCAGCGCCTGTCCGCGATCGGTGCTTTCGACGGTACGCGTGCCGCCGCCGGGCAGCGGTTCGATCGACAACTTCTTGCCGCCGAGGACGCGGCCGGTGACGACGCCGTGCCGTACCCGATAGAGGTCGGCGTCGACCAGCCCGGACACGATCGACTCGCCCAGCCCCCACGAGGCGTTGACCACGATGTCGCGGCGGTCGCCGGAGACCGGGTCGGCGGTGAACATCACGCCCGACACCTCGGGCTCGACCATGTGCTGCACGACGACGGCCAGGCGGACCCCCCGGTGCCCAAAGCCGCCGCGGGCGCGGTAGGCGATGGCGCGGTCGGTGTAGAGCGAGGCCCAGCAGCGGTGTACGGCGTCGAGGAGCTGATCGCGGCCGACGACGTTGAGGAAGGTGTCCTGCTGTCCGGCGAAGGAGGCGCCGGCCAGGTCCTCGGCGGTCGCCGACGAGCGCACGGCGTAGGCGCGCCCGGCGCCCGCTTCGTCCCAGGCGGCCAGGAGCTGGGTCTCGACGTCCGGCGGCATGGGCAGACCCATCAGGTGGCCGCGCACCCGCGCGCCGACGTCGGCCAGCGCCGTGAGATCGGCATGGTCAAGCCCGTCCAGCTCGTCATGGAGGCCGTCCATGCCGTCGCCGACAAAGGCCGCGAAGGCATCGGTGGTGAGACAGAAGCCCCCGGGCACCGGCAGACCGGCACGGGTCAGCTCGCCGAGAGCGGCGCCCTTGCCGCCCACCCGTTCACGGTCCGGCTCCTCGAAGGTCGCGATGAAGGGGTACGGCATGCCGGGCCCTCGTTTCTTCGTCGTTGATGAAGAATTTTGCCAGAGTTCACCCGGCTTCTTCAACAGCGATGGAGAAAAGTAGGATCACTCTCACCATGAGCGAGTCGGGCGCCGGGCGGCGCGGCAGGTGGCGCAGCGGCGAAGAGAGCCGCCGGCGCATCCTCGACGCGGCGCGGGCCCGCTTCACCTCGCACGGCTACGACATCGTCACCGTGCGCTCCATCGCCGCCGACGCCGGGGTGGATCCGGCGATGATCCACTACTTCTTCGGCAGCAAGGACAAGCTGTTCGCGGCGGCGCTGGAGGGTCCGGTCAGCCCGCGCGGCCCCCTGGACGACCTGCTCGCGGAGGGCCTCGACGGCGCCGCGGCCCGCATCGTCCGCGGCTTCCTGGCCGCCTTCGACGAAGCCGGCATGGGCCCGCTGGCCCTCCTGCGCTCCGGCCAGCCACCCGAGATGGTGCGCGAGTACGTGGAACGCGAGTTCACCACCCGCCTGGCCTCCCACCTCCAGGGCCCCGACACCGCCCTGCGCGCCCAGCTCATCACCGCCCAACTGCTGGGCCTCGCCCTGGCCCGCTACGGCCTCCGCCTCCCCGGCCCCGCCACCGCCTCCCCCGAAGACCTCGTCACCTGGTACGCCCCCCTCATCCAACCCCTCCTCGACACCCCCTGACCCGAGCCACCACCCTTCGCAGCACCACTGCTTGCCGCACCTTTCCCGGCCACAAGCTCGCAAGCCAAGCCCATGGCCCACATCCGCAGGCCGAAGGCCACACCGGGCGAGCCTCTGGGGCCAAACCGGAACTGAGCCCACGACTCCGAACCCCCGAACCGAAGGCCAAGCCGGGGCCGAAAGCCAAGCCCGTAGCCGGAACCCCACCGCCACTCGGCATCGCTGCGCCCTCGCAAGAGGCACCCGGCGCCTTCAAGCCCGGGTCCAGAATCGGGCCAAGGCGAGAGCCGGAGACCAGGAGCCGGAGGGCGGAGCCCGAGGCCCGGGGGCAGAGAGCGCGGGAGGCAGAGCCTCTGAGCCGGGAGCAGGGAGCCGGGAGCAGGGAGCCGGGAGCAGGGAGCAGGGGGCGGGAGGCGGAGCCCGAGGGCCGGGAGCAGAGAGCGCGGGAAGCGCAGCCCGAGACCCGGGAGCAGAGAGCGCGGGAAGCGCAGCCCGAGACCCGGGAGCAGGGGGCGGGAGGCAGAGCACGAGGGCCGGGAGCCGGGAGGGCGGTGGGCGGGTTGGGTTTCGGGTGGGTTGTGGGGGTTGAGAGGTTGGTCACGGTAGTTGGTGGGGTGCTGGGGTCGGGGCAAACCCCGGTCCTACCCTCATTTCTCGCCGCCGTTCCCCCCAGATGCCCCCGGCTTGCGGGCGCCCCGGAGGCGCGGGGCGCGTCGCGTGCGTAACGTGGCGTGCGGATGCGCCCTGCCGTACCGAATCTGAGGGTTGTGGATGGGGGTGGACGAAGGCCCGTCAGCAGGTGGGACCATCTATAACGGGATTTATCCCGACAAAATGCGATGACGCCTCCGGCAGGATGGGTTTGATGTCTGAGTCAGAGTTTCCCCTCGTGCAGTTCATGCGCGAAGGCTTCGACCCCGTGGCCGAGCTGGCCCGGATCCGCACAGAACAGCCGGTGTTCCCGATGGAGATCCCCGGCGACCAAACCGTGTACTTGGTGACCCGCTACGACGACGTCCGCGCCGTGCTGAGCGACCACGAGCGGTTCAGCAACGATTTCGCCGGTGTGATCGGCCTCGGGTCCAACCAGGACGACCCGGGCGGCCTCGGCTTCCGCGACCCGCCCGAGCACACGCGGCTGCGCAAGTACTTGACGCCGGAGTTCACCATGCGCCGTCTGCGCAGGCTGGAGCCCCGGATCGAGGCCATGGTCGAGGAGCACCTGGACCGCATGGAGGCGGCCGGGAACACGGCCGATCTGGTCGAGGCGTTCGCGCTGCCGATCCCTTCGCTGGTGGTGTGTGAGCTGCTCGGCGTGCCGTACGCGGACAGGTCGGACTTCCTCAAGCTGAGCACCGACCGCTTCGACTTCACGGCGGGACCCGAGGCGTCGCTGCAGGCGATCAACGACGCGATGACGTACCTGACCGACCTGGTCGCCCGTGAGCGCCTCAACCCCGGCGACGGCCTGCTGGGCCAGCTGCTGCGCGAGCACGGCGACGAGCTCGACGACCGCACGCTCGCCAGCATGGCCGACGGCCTGCTGACCGGCGGCCACGACACCAGCACCAGCATGCTCGCCCTCGGCTCGCTCTGGCTGATGAACAACCCGGAGGAGGCCGCCAAGGTCCGCGAGGTCGACGGCTACGTCAACCACGTCGTCGAGGAACTGCTGCGCTACATGACGGTCGTGCAGGTGGCCTTCCCGCGCTTCGCCCGCGAGGACCTCGACCTGTTCGGCACGCCCATCACCAAGGGCCAGCTCGTGCTGTGCTCGCTGACCGCCGCCAACCGCGACCCCGCGCTCGGCGAGAGCATGGACAAGGTCATGCCCACCAGGGAGAGCGCCGGTTCGCACCTGGCCTTCGGGCACGGCATCCACCGCTGCATCGGCGCCCCGCTGGCCCAGATGGAGATGCGCATCGCCTACCCGGCGCTGCTGCGCCGGTTCCCGAACCTGCGGGTGGACGGCGAGGTGCCTTTCAGGAAGCTCGCGATCGTGTACGGCGTGGAGAAGCTCCCCGTCGCCTGGTAGACGGCAGATCGGCAGCGTAACGTCACGTATGTGAACGGACACGCCATCGACCTGAGCGCCATCGGCGCCGTCGTGTTCGACAGCGACGGCGTCGTGACCGACACGGCGCGTGTGCACGCGGCCGCATGGAAGCATGTCTTCGACGGATTCCTGCGCGGCCGCTCGGCGCCGTTCGACATCCGCGCCGACTACGTGCGCCATGTCGACGGACGGCCCCGCCTGGACGGGCTGCGTACTTTCCTGGCCTCGCGCGGCATCACCCTGCCCGCTGGCTCGGCCGACGACGAGCCGGGCGCGCCGACCGAGCACGGTCTGGGACGGGCCAAGGACCTGGAGTTCCAGGCCCAGGTCGACAAGTACGGCGTGGCCGCCTTCCCCTCGGCCGTCGCGCTGCTGCACGAGCTGCGCCGCCGGGGCTGCCGCACCGCGGCGGTGACCTCCAGCACCCACGGCCGCAAGCTGATCACCGGAGCGGGCGTGGCCCACCTGTTCGACCTGGTCGTGGACGGCAACGACGCGGCCCTCATGAACCTGCCGGGCAAGCCCGACCCAGCCTTGTTCCTGGAGGCCTGCCGCCGCCTGGACCTGCAAGCCGCCCGCGCCGCTGTCGTGGAAGCCGCCCTGCCGGGCCTGGAAGCGGGCAGGAAGGGCGGATTCGGGCTGGTTGTGGCCGTGGACCGCAACGGCCGCGCGGCGGAGATGCGGGAACTGGGCGCCGACCTGGTGGTACGCGATCTCAGCGAGCTGGAGGTACGCGGGCGGGTGCCGGTTTCGTAGAGAATGTGAGGGATGACCGTCCTCATTGATCCGCCGAACTGGCCGGGGCCGCGTGGCCTCATGTGGTCCCACCTGGTTAGCGACACCTCGCTGGAGGAGTTGCACACGTTCGCGGGACGCCTCGGGGTGCCGGTGCGCGCCTTCGACCGCGACCACTACGACGTCCCGGAGACCGTGCACGCCCAGGCGGTGTCGCTGGGCGCCGAGGCGGTCAGCAGCCGGGAGCTGCTGCGGCGGCTGACCGAGGGCGGGCTGCGGCGCCGTAAACGCTCGTCGTGACCTGACGCCAGCCAGAACATTATTCGGTACGGTGAGCCCATGACGGACATCTTCGGCGACCTGGAAGCCGAGTACCGGCAGCTGGACTCCGTACTCGCCGCCCTCACCCCCGCGCAGTGGTCCCACCCCTCGGCCGCCGAGGGATGGACCGTCTCCGACGTCGTGCTCCACCTCGCCCAGACCGAAGAGCTGGTCACCGCCTCCCTGGACGGCCACGACGGCCTGTTCGCCCGCGACCCGGCCGTCAGCGACGTGGACGGCATGGCCGCCGACCTCGTGGCCGCCCAGCGCGACATCACCCCGGACGAACTGCTGGCCCGCTGGCGCGCCGCGGCCGGGGCCACCCCCTCCGCGCTGGCCGCGCACCCGCGACAGGCCCGCCTGCCCTGGGTCGCCGGGACCCTGTCGCCGCGCACCCTGGCCACCACCCGCCTGGCCGAGCACTGGGCGCACGCCCACGACGTCACCGCGCCGTTCGGCATCGCCTACCCGGCCACCGCGCGGCTGCGCCACATCGCCTGGCTCGGGCACCGCACCCTGCCGTACGCCTTCACGCTGGAGGGCCTGGAGCCCGCCCCGGTGTACTGCGACCTGACCGCCCCGGACGGCGATTCATGGCACTTTGGCGATCGCGGCTCGCCGTCGGTCATCACCGGCCCCGCGGCCGAGTTCTGCCTGGTGGGCGCCCGCCGCCTGGCCCCCGCCGACTCCACGCTCACGGCCACCGGCCCGCACGCCGCCCAGGCTCTGACGGTCCTGCGCAACTACGCCGCCTAGCCCCCGAGCGCGGCCAGTTCGGCGCTCATGTTGCGGCGGGCGCGGTCCTGCCACAACGCGCGGGCGCGTTCCGTCCGGTAAAGATTGGGTACGGCCAGCAGCCGCGCCAGCACCGCACTCCGCCCGGCGGCGAACAGCTCGTCCGGCACATGCGCGTATTCCCGGCGGATGTCGGCCGCGTACACCTCGTATCCGGGCCTGCCCAGGACCGCGAGGTCGGCGTCGCACAGGACCGCGCCGTTGGCGTCGCCGTCCCGGAGGGTGTCGTGGGCGGCGGTCAGGCGGACCAGCCTGGCCACCTCGGCCACCCGCTCCGCCGGTACGCCGCAGGCAGGCAGGCGGCGCTGGGCCAGCTGGGCGCTGCGTTCCTCGTCCCAGCCCGGCCGGCCGTCGTAGACCGCGTCGTGGAACCAGGCGGCCAGCCGTACCGCCACGGGATCGCCGGCCAGGTCGGCGAGGTCGTCGATGGCGGCGAGCACCGCGCGCAGGTGCGTGAGCGTGTGGTAGCGGCGGTGCGGCTCCGACCAGCGGGCCACCAGCTCGGCGTGGAGGGCCTGGGCGGCGGGCGTGTCGGCGAGGAGCTCCCCGATCATGGCCTCAACGCTATCGCGAGTGACGGCAAATTTCGTGTAATGGTCGGATGGGTGATGAGCGGCGGTTTCCCCGGTGGCGCGACATACGGGCGGTGCTGCCGCCCCTCGGCAGGCGGGACCGGCTGCTGGCCGCGGCCGGCATCGCCGACATCCGGCTGCTGGCCAGGCGGCGGGCGCCCAGGCTCGTCTTCGACTACGTGGACGGCGCGGCGGAGGACGAGATCTCGATGGCGCGGGCGCGCGAGGCGTTCGCGCGGGTGGAGTTCCGGCCGAGGATCCTGCGCGACGTCGGCGAGGTGCCGCTGACGGCGCGGGTGCTGGGGCGGGAGATCAGCATGCCGCTGGTGCTCGGGCCGACCGGGTTCACGCGCATGATGCACCGCGACGGGGAGAAGGCGGTGGCGCGGGCCGCGGCCAGGGCGGGCGTGCCGTACACGCTGTCGACCATGGGGACCACGTCCGCGCCCGAGGTGACGCGCGCCGCGCCCGGCGGGTGGAACTGGTTCCAGCTCTACATGGCGCGCGACCGCGGACGCAGCCGCGCCGCGCTCGACCTCGCCCGCGACGCGGGCATGGACGTGCTGGTCGTCACCGCGGACGTGCCGGTCGCCGGCGCGCGGCTGCGTGACGTACGGCACGGCCTGACGATGCCGCCGAGGTTGCGCCGGCGCAGCGCGCTGGGGGTGGTGCGACATCCGGCCTGGTGGTTCGACTTCCTGACCAGCGAACCTCTCACCTTCGCCACCATGGGCGGCAGCGATCTCGCCGGGATCACCAACCTGATGTTCGACCCGGGCGTGACCTTCGCCGACCTGGAGTGGATCCGCGGGGCGTGGGGCGGTCCGCTGGTGGTCAAGGGCGTGCAACGCGTGGACGACGCGGTCGCCCTGGCCGAGGCCGGGATCGACGGGATCGCCGTCTCCAACCACGGCGGCCGCCAGCTCGACCGCGCGGCCACACCCCTGGAACTGCTGCCCCAGGTGGCCGAGGCCGTGGGCGACCGGGCGGAGGTGTACCTGGACGGCGGCGTGCGCGGCGGGGCCGACGTCGCCGCCGCGCTCGCCTTGGGGGCCCGCGCGTGCTTCATCGGCCGCGCCTACCTGTACGGGCTGATGGCCGCGGGCGAGCCGGGCGTGGACCGGGTGCTGGACCTCGTCCGCGCCGAACTGACCCGCACGATCCAGCTGCTCGGCGGCTCCCTCGACCCTTCCGTGGTACGGCTCCGCCCTTGATTGCCCAGGACAACCTAGGGCGATCTTCGCACGTCTCACAGGTCCACCCATCGATGGAGGACCCGACGATGCGTCCCACCACCCTGATCCTCGCCTGCGCGGCCGCCCTGATCGCGACCGCGGCGCCGGCCCAGGCGGCCGTGCCGAAGATCCAGCTCGTGAAGGTCTACTACGACTCCCCCGGCGTGGACCGGCGCGCCAACGCCTCACTCAACGGCGAGTACGCCGTCGTCAGGAACACGACCAGGGCCGCCATCGACCTGGAGGGGTGGACGATCGCCGACCAGACCGGCTACCGGTACACCTTCGTACCCGGACAGGTGCTCAAGGCGGGCAAGAGCCTCACCCTGCGCACCGGCCAGGGCACGTCGGGAACCAGCACGGTCTACTGGGGGCGGCGCGCGTACGTGTGGAACAACGACAAGGACAGCGCCTACGTCCGCGACGCGAACCGCAAGATCATCGACAAGTGCTCGTACAACTCGAGCTACCGCGACTCGGTCTCCTGCCTCTGAGCCAGGAGATCAAGCTGGCCCTCGCACATCCAGTGGGCCGCGGCGGCCCGGATCCGCACCGGTTTACGCCTGGCCAGACCGAGGCGTTCGGCACATTCCGGGCCGATTCTGGCCCAGCGCGACTCGGGCGCGCGCAGAACATGCTGACACGCGCGACAACGCACCACGTGCTCACACGTGGTGGGGTCGCTGAGATCTTCGCTGAGGTTGAGGAGGTTCACGGCACCTCTCATCCTGCCACGGGGGTCTGGTACGGCCGGGCAGGCGCGGCCGAGGGGGTCAGGACGGCCAGAGCATGTTGGTGAGCTCGGCGTCGAGGTCCATGAAGTCGGTCTCCCTGCCTGCGGGCACCTTCTCGTAGGTGCGATGCAGGAACTCGGTGAGAGGTGCCAGCGGGACTTCGAAGAGCGCCTGCCCGAACGGTGACGTCAGGCTGATGTGCAGGGTGCGTTCGCCGTCGGCGCGGGCAGGCCAGACCTGCACGTCGCCGTCGCCGACACGCCGCACGATGCCTACAGTCAGTAGTTCGCGGGCGAAGATCCACTCGACCGGTTCGTCGTTCCCTACGTGGAAGGCCATGCGTATGGCATACGGGTCGTCGGCTGTGTAGCTCAGTCCGGCGAGCAGGGGGACGGTCGTACGGTCGGGGACCACAAGCCGAAGGCCAAGCTCGGCAGAGACGGTGGTGCTGTTCATCGTCAGCCAAACCTTTTCGTCGTAGGGTCCCCTCTTCGGGGCTTACTGCTCTGACGGACTTCGTCCTGAGCTATGACGCGGAACGAAGAAACCTGTAGGAAAGATTCCGCTCCTGAGGCCTTCTGTAACGCACATCACAGCAGGACATTTGGGCATCTACCAGGCTAAACGGCATCAATCGGGCCGTGTTTGCAAGGGTTTTGCGAGCTGTAGAGCCCACCCCGGCGAGCCCTCGGCACCTTTCGGGCGAAAGATCCCCTTTCCCAGCGCCTTCCGAACATGACCGATGCTATGCCAACCAGCCACCACGACGATGGGCAACCACCGCGTTTCCCCCCGAATCCTCTCGGCGCCGCTCGCCGCTTCGCCACCTGCTCCGGAAGTGCGGTATGGTTTTCCCCGTCGGGCACCGCGAGGAGCCAGGCAGGGCGGGCGATTAGCTCAGCGGGAGAGCGCTTCGTTCACACCGAAGAGGTCACTGGTTCGATCCCAGTATCGCCCACCAGCTCAGAAGGGGTTTCGGAGCCATCCGAGGCCCCTTTTCGCATGCCTGAGAAGTCAATGGGAGCCAATCGGGGAGCCATCCCACTCGGACTCTCTACCCGTGTCGGCTGTCGCCGAAGATGATGTTCATCGTCTGGGCACCCTGGGTGATCACCGGTCTGAGCTGGTGCCGGTACACAGCTTCGGTGACGCTGGTGCCCGCGTGCCCGACGAGATCGGCGATGGTCTCGATGGGTACGCCTTGGTCACTCATGATGGAGACGAACGAGTGACGTAGTTCGCGAGGCGTCCAGGTGGTTCCGATCCCCGCGTTCTTGGTGATCCTACGGAAGGCGCGCCGCACATTGGCCGCGTCCAGCGGACCTCCAACGCTCGTGCAGAACACCAGTTGGTGAGCCTGCCATGCCTCGCCGGCCTTCAGTTTCTGGGCGGCCTGGCGGACATGGTGTCGCTGGAGCGCCTGAACGGCCAGCTTGGGCAGTTCCAGCGTCCGCCGTGATTTCCGGGTCTTGGTGTCGCCCCCTCTCCGAACCGTCCGCCATACATAGATGGCGAACCTCTTGTGCTTGAACCCTGCCTCCGTCACCGGCCTCCAGGATTTGAGCTTGGGGACCCATGCCACGATGTGGTCCCAGCACAGTGCCCTGGCCTCCTCGGTGCGAACACCCGTAGTGAGGCTGAGCACGACGTAGGCGTGCAGATTCGTCGAAGCCGCAGCCTTGAGAACCGCCGTCGCCTGCTCCCGGGTAAGTGCCTTGCTCTGCCGTCCGTCCACGCCCTCGGGCGTGGTGACCAACTCGGCGACGTTCCTCAGGACCTTGTTGCGCGCTTGGGCCTGCCGAATCGATCGCTTCAGGATGCTGTGGACCTCGCGGAGAGTTGTAGTGGCCAGGCGGGTGGCGAGCCCGTCAAGCCACTCGTCCACGTCATCCGCGATCAAGCTCTGGAGTTTGCCTGCTCCCAGCTTCGGTATCACGTGCTTCTCTGCGAGCCCGGTCAGCTTGACGATGGTCGCTTCGGATCGCCCCTTGAGACCTTTGGCGAGCCAGTCTTTGACTGCATCGCCAACCGTGTAGTTCTCTGACGCGATGATGCCCGTCTCAAGGTCTTCGGCGAGCTTCTTCAGCTTGTCCTTGACGATGGTCTTGGTCTTGCCCTTGCGCTTGGGGCGGTTGCGCCTTCCGTCGGGATGGAACCCGAGGGAGATGGCTCCTGTGTAGCCCCCTCCCTCGGGGTAGATGGTCGCTTCGTACTTGCCGATCAGGATTTTGGCCAAGGGATCACCCCTTCTCGTGACGGTTGAGATACTCCTCGATCGCCTTCCTGATCACCCACGACACGTCGCGTTCCTGCGACTCGGCGTACCTGCGGAGACGGTCCTTCAGCTCCGCATCGACCCTCACGGGTGGCAGGGTCGTTCGGTCGCTCGTCATTGACGGCTTCCTTTCGGGGTGTGTCATGCAGTTATCAAGAGGCGCCGCCGGCGGACCGGCGTGTAGAGCAACGTAGCACGCTGTTCTACGCCTCGTCGATGCTTTCCAGCGATGAAACGAAGTCGGCCAGGTGCTGGTCGGTGATGCGGCGAAGTTTGCCGATCTTGATGCTCTTGAGCTGTCCGGTGCGGAGAAGGCAGTAGACCTTGTCGCGCCCGACGCTCAGCATCTCTGCTACCTGTTCGACGGTGTATGCCTGAATGTGCATCCCTCCCCTCGTTCGCCGGCGGGTCGGCTCCTCTCTCGTGCGTCACGGTGTGTAGTTGTGCATCGTGCACGTGCACGTCACGTGTGTCTGCCCATACGCGCAGACGCGCGCGAGGCGTGCACGTGCACAAAGAGGACTCAGTTACGGATTGTGAGGTTCGGCGCGCCAGCGTCCACGTGTGATCTGGACGGCGCGTTCGGACCGAGCGAGTTCGTCGAGCCGGTAGTAGACCCATCGGCGGCCCATGCCAGTGGCGGTGATCAGGTCGCCGACCGATACCCCGTCCGAGGGCGCCGCTTTCAGGGCGTCTTCCAGGGCTTGTTCCGCATCCTGGATGGCTTCAGAGCGAGCGTGTCGTGGTGGTTGTGGCTGGTTGTCGTCCGGAATGGGCTGTGAGGCCCTTTCCAGTGCGGTGGCCGACACGACGTCCAACTGTGGGCGGTGTGCTGCGTGTCGGTCGGCGGTGGTTTGCACGTGGGCGTCGGCCAGGAGGTAGGCACGGGCCCGCCGCGGAGAGTCGTGCTCGGTGGCGGAGATGAGGAACTTGCCGGGGGCGTCGAGGCGGTGGGCGTGCCATCCGGTCTTGAGCATGCCCGGTCCGAGGATCAGGTCGACGTCGCGTTGCTCACGTACGCGGAAGGACAGGCGGACGTCCATCTGTGAGCGGACCACGCCTTTACCCATGGCCTTCTGGGTGGGGCGTTGGGTGGCGGCCACGAGTTGTACACCGGGTGCTCGTCCACGTCGGGCGATCGAGTCGGCGTGCCGGATGGCATTAGGGGCCTCATCGACGAGTTCGGCGTACTCGTCGATGACGATGAACAGTTCCGGCATGGTGGGGCTGGGCGTCCAGACGCGTTCGCCGGCACGTGCGAGGTGATCCGCGCGCCCGTCGAGGATGGTCACGCCATCCGCCAACAGGGCTTCTGCCTCTTGCGGAGTGGTGGCCAGGCGGTCGAGGCAGGCGGCCCAGGGCATGAGTTCCATGCCGCCCTTGAGGTCGATGCCCCATATGATCACGTCGGAGCAGGCGGTGAGTTCCCCGAGGAGGACGTTCATGCCGCCGCTCTTGCCTGCCCCGGTGGCTCCGCCGAACAGCGCGTGCCGTCGCAGCAGGGAGACGCGGACCGGGGTGCCGTCCTCGAACAGCCCGATCTTGATCGGTTGCGTGATGGAGGAGATGGACGGACCCGGCCACGTGATCGCGTCGGCGTGCGGATCGGTTTCGATCACCCTCACGTCGGCTCGATTCGCTTCCCTGGTCGGTATCGGTTGTACGCGCACCGCTCCACGCTTGGCACCGAGCGCGGACTCCAGAGCGGGCACCTTGGCGATGGCGTCCTCGACGGTCTGGCCTGGTCCCAGGGCGAGCCGGAAGCGGTAGCCCCAGACGTCCACGAGTGCGGATTGCACGCGTGAGCCGGCCAGAGCGACGGCTTCTGCGATGTTCGGCCATGCGGCCAAGGTGCGTTCGACGCGTACCCGGGCGCGTCGGCGGCGATGCGCCCACCACGGTATGGCCAGCAGCACGGCCCCGACCCCGAGGACGAGCGGTAGCGGGCCGTAGGCGGTGCTGGCCGCTAGCCATCCCCCGACAAAGGCCGTGGCGACAGCCGCGTAGCCACGTTCTATTGGCCGGCTGAGATTGATCCACTGCCCTCCGACGAGCACCGCCACGGCGACCAGGGCGGCAGTCCCTGCGATGGTCGGCCACCACGGCCGGTAGTTGGCGTGCAGGAACATCGCGGCCGCCATGAGCAGGGCGGCCAGAGTGAGAGGGGCGAGTTCGGAGCGGTAGCGCCACATGGCGCGGCCTATGGTCGCGATGATCATGGGCGCGAGCTCTAGGTCGTCGGTGATCGATGCGATCGGCTGGACGCCTATGCGGCGCATGCGGCGGGCGTTGCGGCGCATCTGGTGCCGAGAGGTACGGCGGTGGCTCATCGGGCCTCGCCTCCCGCCCTACGCGGGAAGGCGTTGGCCTGTTGCGCGGCTACCTCATCGCGCAGGTACCAGAGCGGATCGGGCTCCCCGTCTTGGGCGGCTGCGAGCGTCGCTTGGGCGGCGGCCAGCATGTTGGCCTGGCTGCGGCGGACCTTGTCCAGCTCGGCATGCACATGGCTGAGTTCGACTACGAGGGCGCGAGCGTCGTACAGAACGGTGTCGAGGTGCTCCCAGATGGGAGCGTGAGCGGGGGTGGATCGGGCGAGGGTGGCGATGAGGTGGACGGCGGTGTGGTTGCGGGACAGAACCTCCTGTAGCCGGGCGGGCGGGAAGGGGTGGCGGTGGGTCATAGGGCATCCCTCCTTCGGGTCGGCGATGTGGTTCCAACGGCAGTTCCTTCCTGGTCGTGGGGATGGGGTGCCAGCGTGCGCGGGCGCTGGCGTAGTGGTCTGAGACGGGTGCTTACGTGTCGGGCAAGGGCTCCTTAGCTGCCGTCATCGGTCGGTGATCAGGTCGAGCAGACCGCTCAGAACGTGCTGGATGTCGGGAGCGAGCGCGGTCGCGGCCAGCAGGAAGCCGAACACGACGGACACGGCCGCCTGCCACAGGCGCAACCCGAGGTACCGCAGGCCGATGAACACGGCCATGCCCAGCAGCACGACCAGGGGAATCGTGATGGTCATGGGCCTCACCTCCTCTCGTGCCTTGTCAAGGGCTTCAGATGCCGTCGTGCAGGGCCTTGCGGCGGTGCCAGCGCCAACGGGCGCGGCACTTGGCGCACCTGCGATTACCGGGCTGTACGGCAGCGCCGCATAAGCAAGAGCCGGCGATGGATCGGGGCAGGGACCTCAAGAGGCAGTCACCTCCTCTCCGGGCAGACGTCGGGGGTGTAGTGGCACCGGTGGGCGTACGCGACGATCAGGCGACGCGTCATCCCTTCGGCGTGGCTTGGCACAGTGCCGTTGAGGCGTCGGCGGTCGTCGCTGCGGATCGAGATCACCATGAGGGCGAAGAGAGCGAGCGCGGCAGCGGCGAGAACCAAGCCGGCCACGACGATGAGGGCGGCGGTGTCCACGTCTCACACCGCCTCGTCGTAGGGGGTGACGGCACCTTCGTAGGACACCAAGGCCCTGTGACGAGCCATTGCCTCGTCCGTGACGACGAACGCCCGGAAGAAGACCCTTCCGAAGCTGATCGTGGTTGTGTAGTTGCCGTGGGAGACAGCCACAGGCGTGCCCAAGCAGGCGGCGATTCGTTCTACCTCGGTTATGGCCTGTGCTTCGGTCTGGGCTGATCCGTTGTGACGAGGCAGTACCGATGCATCCACCTGCATCGGTGCCGGGATCTCGGGGTGATCGTCCAGGAAGTCGGCCAGCCTCCGGAGATCGGTGATGACCTGATTCCGGCGGACGTCAGTGATCGTGTCGTCGGTCATGTGAGATCACCTTCCTTACGAGTTGAGTCGTGCAGAGCCGGAGCGCGTCGGGGCAGTTCTCCAGCACATCGGCAATGGCGTGAAGGGTGATGATCACGAGCAGCAGCGCCGTGGCGGCAAGAAACGTGGAAGCAAGGCTGTCCGCACAGTTGTCCAGCAGTTCGGCCAGGGTGCGCGTGGCCGTGATCAAGCGTGTTGGCTGAGTGCCTTCAAGACCGGTCACTGAAGATCACTTCCCTTCCGTTCCGTCTGTGCGGTTGACCTACGACTGCGAAGGTAGGTCTGACGGAAGGGCCCGCCCCATCGCGAGATGAGATCGTGCGATGAGATCGTTTAGATCTTGCAGTGAGATACGCGCCATCTGGTGGTGAGATACGCCGCAGGTCAAGCGGTATAGAGCGCGCACACGCAAAAGACCCCCGACAGGGCCGTGGGAACGAGCGCTCTGGGGAACGCTGCCAGCCCTGCCGGGGGCGTCTGGAGGGAGTTAGGTACGGCAGCGCCTAGGTGGGGAGCCCTCCAGGCCTGTCCCCTCACCTATCCGGAGAGCACGCGCGCTGCCGTACCCGCTTGGTGGGCCTCAGTCCCTTCCCCGCGACCCGGGCGATCTTCCGCGAGATTGACCCCGAGTTTCCGCCTCAAGGTGCCTGCGTAGTTCGTCGAGGTCGGCTCCACATCGCACGTTCGAGAGGCCCGTGTTCGTAGGCACGAGGATGATGCGAATCGCGCACCAGCCATCTCCAGGTCCGGCCACATCCTGAATGTGCCAACCGGGGTAGGCGGCGCTCAGTTGAGCCAAGGTCACGGCCACGACGCCTCCTTGGTGGCCGGCCGCGACAGCGGATCAGAAGCGCAGGGACCGGTGTGGCGAAGCATCCATCTATACGGATTCATTCGCTCACAACCTCCCCAGAACCCAACGAATCGCCGAGCGCTCCTAACCTGCGCTCTGTGCCTCTGTGAGATTCCCAAGCAAAGAGGTTCCAGCGAATCTCGCCGTGATATCTCACGATGTGATGGACTAGGGAGGCTTCACCTTTCCTTGTAGGCGCGCTACCACGGGAACGGAACGCCCGCCATGACGATGGATCAAGCGCACATCCGAGAAGTCCTTACGGGCGTTTTCGCACGTCAGGACCTAGAGGAAGTGTGCAAACGTCGTGATGTCGGGGGCGTCATCCGAATCTTGAACAAGTACGGCATCACGCAAGGACAGATCGCCGGCCTTACCGGCATCGCGCAAGGTCGCATCAGCGAGTACAAGACCGGGAAGCGCTTCGCGACCGCAAAGTCTACCTTTGAGTCCATCGCTGATGGTTTGGGCATGCCTGCGCACTTGCGTAGGTCTCTGGGGCTTGCGCCTGGTGGCAGCGACGATGCCCGACGTGTTGGCGATGGGCTGCAAATCCCGACGGACACCTTTGATTTGCAGCTCCTGGCAGAGGCGATCGGGAAAAGAGGCGAGGCATTGAAGCGCCGGGAATTACTGCGAATGGTGGCACAGTTGGGCGCGACGACCACGCTCGCGCAGAGCGAAGCATGGGAGAAGATCTCATTCGCTCTGACCAAGCCGTCCGCTCTTGACGAGGCAATCGTCCGTGAAATGGAGGCTAGATCCGCTGGATTCCACCGACTTGAAGAGATGCTTCCGGCGAACGCCATCTTCAAAGGCCTTGCAGCCCACCTGCGGGAAGTCGGCACCATCCTCAATGGCACGACATCCGATCCGAAGGATGACCTGCGTAGGCGCCTCATGGTGGTGGCCAGCGAAAGCAGCGTCCTGGCTGGGTGGATCGCGTCGGACCTGGGCAGCCCACCAACCGCACGCAACTTCTACGACACTGCGGAGAAGGCGGCAAGAGAGGCAAACGATCTGGGCATCATCGCGTGCGCCTACGGGTACCGCAGCTACATTCCCAGCTCGAAAGCGAACCACGGGCGAGCCCGAGCGCTTCTGGCCAGCGCTCTCGACTTGCTTCCAAAGTCCGCGTCACCTGGGACGACCTCCTGGCTTGCGGCCAGACATGCGGAGGAGAGCGCCGCGCTCGGCGATAAGGAAAACGCCTACCGCTCATGGGCTGAAGCACAAGAGGCATTCGAAATCGCCGATCCGGACGAGGATCGCGTCTGGACCCGATTCCTTGATCAGGATCGCTTCGATGCGTTTCGGATAGCCACGTTCTCGCAGATCGGCCAGCTGAGCGAAGCGGAAGAAGTCGCCAGAGCCGTGATCTCTCGATTGCCGGAAGTGGACAGGAAGCGTGCGGGCATCATCCTTGGCGATATCGCCATGGCACATATCGCACACGGGTCAGCGAACGAGGCTGCGAGAGCCGCACGAGAGGGGCTCGCGGTAGTTCGGGAGACAGAGTCGGTCATCTGGTTGCCGCGCTTCGAAATACTCGCAAAGGCGCTGGAGAGATGGCGGGTGCAACAGCCAGTACGCCTCTTCCTGGAGGACATCATCATGACGAAGCGTCAGTTTTCCGCGTCTCGTCAGTAATCCAGCGAAGATACTCAGCGCTGCCCGCCACGATATCGGTAGCGATGATCTCAGGCGTCTCATAGGTGTGATTGGCCTTAATATGTCTTTCGAGATCATCAAAGTGCTCGGCTGTGGTCAGAATAACCAACTGCCACTCAGTAGCATCCTGTAAGGCACCGCGCCACCAGTACACAGACCTGATCGGACCTAAGATCTGAATACCCGCCGCTAGGCGCTCGCAGGCGATGCTGCGGGCGAGGTCGGCCCCCTCTGCGGCATTAGGCACAGTCGTCACGACCTGCACGTAACCCTTCACAACTCAGTTCCCCTTGAGTCGAAGGCACACACATCCTGCTGTATGCGACCTTAGCGAACTAGTCGCTGCGTCCCTGCACGCAGGTCGGCGGAGGCGTCTGGACGTGGCGCGTCGTCGAGCTACCCGGCCAGCAGATCGCCATCGTGTGCGCCGGGGGCATGCGAGCCGCCGTTGGGCGACGTCGGCACGTTGTGGGCGAGCAGCCGTGCCGGCCGCTCAGCGAGTGGCAGAGGTTTGCGAAGCAGGCTCATCATCAGGCGGCCGACTTGCAGAATCAACGATGACGCGATCCACCCACTCGAACGCGTCCCGCGCTGCTTCTGGGTGGCCCTCGCTGATCGCGGTCGGTTCAAGTCCTTCACCGCCTACATGGGCGACTTTGTTCCGGACGAAGAAGAGGCGATCAACTCGCTTCCACAGGGGTCGATCTTCCACCCTCATGGATCTCCCGCATACTGCCGCGATCCCCTTATCGAAGAGCGATGACGCAGCCATCGACCAATCGCGAGGGTTATCCAAAAGAGCATCGACGAGCGCCGCCTGCTCTTGGGTAGCGAGAATCCTCATAGCCTGCTTGATCTTCACCTCGCAGGCCATGGCGGCCAGCAGCGTGGCAAGACGGAGATCCGGATGATCCGCTGACGACGATGTGTACAACGCGTCGGCTAGCAGGGTTTCAGCCAAGGGGGGCTCGACATACCCGGCACCGGAGATGTTGCTAACGAGAGCCTCGAACTCCTGATGGTTAGGGGCCGACACTCCAAGGCGGAGCACACCAGGCTTCGTAACGCCGTAGCCAGCGCGGAACCACTCACCGTTTCGGTCGTAGAGGCGGCCACTCGTAAATCCCGGGAGGAAGAGTTTGGCACTGGGCCCGAGCCACGGCTGTCGGTAGGTGACGGCGGCATGGCGCATGATTCGTGTGACGAATTCGATGGACACATCCCGTGCCACCTTGATCAGTTCGATGACCTCCTCCCGGCGTTCTCCGGAAGGGTCGCCTGCCAAGTCGCCAGCCAGCAGAGCGCTGGGAAGCTCAACCTCAACCTTGACCCAACCAACCCTCCATTTGGCCCTCTCACCTTCGGGCGTCTCGATCCAGCCACGCAACAGATGAAAGTTCTGAACCTTCATTGCGTCAGGCCCCGGCAACCATTCAAGGTCTTGGTCAGCGCCCTCTGACGATCGAGGAACTACCAACGTGCATCGGTAACCGCCCACGACGGCCGTGTAGCGTGCGCCAAGAACTTCTGCTCCGACCCAGAATTGGTCGACTTCGAAGTAGTGGACCGCGATGACTGTCGACATGGCCCTGATCCTGCCACTGCTTGACACCACGGGTTGTGGATAACGCATGATCTAGGTGTCTTCCGCATGTCCGAAGACCTGACGTCAATGAAGTTTTGACCTCCCCGATCGCATGCGGGAATCGACAGCACCTCCACCGACGCAGACAGAACGGAGGCCCTTCACCCGCTATGACGGGAAGTGCCTTCGTCGCATGGCGGGCAGGGTTATCTCAGTACACGGTTGCGCTCCGAGCTTGCAACCACTCCTCAGTGCCGACAGCGCGGATCTCTGTCGAGTCGCGGAAACATGCCGGGTAGAGCAGGCTCCCCGGATTGGCGTCGTCGGATACGGCAGGGCCAGGTTCGGCCAGGACGGACACCTCGACGAGGATCAACCACTCATCCGGGCCACACTGCTCCAGGACAGTACCCGGTAGCCATGGCCATGAGCTGCGATCATCGGCCTGTTCGGCGTGCAGGGGATACCTGACCAGGACTGGCGTCTCCTCAGGGAAGACCCCATCATTTCGGCCATGGCCGTACCCGTTGGTTTCGTCGATCACATCGGCTCCTCTCCTGCTCCGGAGAGGGTCTGTGGGAGCCAGTTGCGGGAGCCAATGCGTTCCGGCTCCCCTGGACTTCCCTCGACCTCCCCAGAGTGTTCTGTGAGGTGAGAAGCCCCCGATCGACTCCGATCGACGTTGTCAGACTTGCTCTTTTGCCTTCACACCGAAGAGGTCACTGGTTCGATCCCAGTATCGCCCACCAACGTCAGAGGCCACTTCCCAACGCGGGAGGTGGCCTTTTCGATCTTCTGAGTGACTTACCGATCGTCTTCGCCCTGGCCGGGAAAGAGTCGATCCATGATCACTGTCCCCTCCTGCATCACGGGTCGAATCCGCCGACGATAGATCGTCTCTGTTACCGCCGAGCCGCCGACGTGCCCTACCAGGCGTGCGATCTGTTCGATAGGACTCCATCAGCAGAGAGCAGGCGCAGGACCATGCATCTCCGTCGCACCTTTGGCTCTTGACTGTTTTGTCCGTTTTCTCGCTATCGACCCGGCCCGCCCCGGCATCGACCTGGCCGACCTCGAAGAGGTGCAGGCTCACGATGGCCCACAGTGCGGATCGATGCTCCGAGGCAGGGCGTGCGGCATGCGCCGTACATGCTGAGGGCGTGTCCACCGGCTGGTGGACACGCCTGATCGTTTGCGAAGGAAGGGTCAGAACGTCGGGACCTGCGCGCACCTACCGTCGGGGGTCTTCTTCTGCCCGGGCGGGCAACCGATATCGGGCACGCCGGTGAATCCCCTCGGCTGGATGACGACGGTGTCGTCCGGCTCGATCAGGCCCTGCGGGATGGGGTTGAAGACATCATCCAGCGTGGCCTGTTCGGGGATGGGCGGGCAGGCCGCGTACGCGGGGACGGCCAGGGCGAGCAAGGCGGCAACCGACAGGGCGCCGAACAGGGGAGCAGTACCGCGCATGGGGTTCTCCTAAGGGAGTTGATGCGGGCCGCGGCGTGCGACTCTCGCATCCCATTACCCAAGGAACTGAAACGACTACCCTAAGTCACTGGCAATCTTCCCGGCGAAAGTACGTGAGGGCGGGATCAAGCTGCATGCGCATCGTAGACAGCTCCCGCCAAGCGAGAAACTCATCCAGCAACGTGAAGAGGATCGCGGAGCGCCACACCACAAGGCGACTGCCCCCCGCTGTCGCCTCACCGGGCGGATTGACGTCGCGTCGGTGCGCCTGATATTAATCCACCAACCAGTTGGTGAATTAATGAGGAGTGGGCATGACGGCGACGCGACGAGGTAGGCCTCCGGCGGGTCCGGAGCGGCGGAACGCGCTGGTGCAGGCGGCGTATCGATGTCTGGCCGAAGGCGGGTTCGAGCGGCTGCGGATGCGAGACGTGGCCGCCGGCGTGGGCATCGACCATTCGTCGATCCATCACCACTTCCCGACCAAGCAGGATCTGGTGGTGGCGGTGGTCGACTACACCACCCGGCAGTTCTGGTCGACCACCCCGCCCGACGGCGGCCCCGTTGAGCGCCTGCGGCACCACCTGGCCACGCTCCGCCAGAAGATCGTCGACGAGCCCGAGCTCCACATCGTCCTGCGCGAGCTGGATCTGCGGGCCCGGCGCGACCCCGAACTGCTGGAGATCATCGCCGGCCGGGAGGAGGGCTGGCGCAGCTCACTGCGCACTCTGTTGACCGGTGCCGCCGCTGCCGGAGCATTGGCCCCGGGCGTCGATCCGGCGACAGGAGCGGAACTGGTCATCGCCACCGTCAAGGGAGCGAGCCTGGCATCCAGCCGCGCCGGCGACGTCATCGAGCTTCTCGACCAGTTGCTGATTCGGGCCTGACCCCACTCTGCCTCTCAGGAGGAGCCTTTCATGTCCCCACATCCGCTCCGGGTCCTCATCGTCGGCGGCGGCATCGGCGGCCTGTGCCTGGCCCAAGGCCTGCACGCCGCCGGCATCGACGTCGCGGTCTTCGAACGCGACGCCACACCCGACGCCCGGTTGCAGGGATACCGGCTCAACATCGAACCGGCCGGCAGTCGTGCGCTGCACGACTGCCTTCCCCCGTATCTTTGGCACGTCCTGGTGGCCACCGCCGGTGATCCCGGGCTCGGCATGGGGGTGTTCACCGAACGGCTTCGCCTGCTGATGCGGGAAGATCCCCTGCCCGCGGAGCGCGACGCATCCGAAAGGACGCATGCGGTCAGCCGGGTCACGTTGCGGCGGCTGCTGCTCGCCGGTCTGGATGACATCGTCCACTTCGGCAAGGAGTTCACCGGCTACCGGCAGAACGCCGCCGGCACCGTCACCGCCCTGTTCGCCGACGGCACCTCGGCCACTGGCGACCTGCTGGTCGGCGCGGATGGCGCCAACTCCCGCGTGCGACGGCAACTGCTGCCGCACGCGCGCCGGTTCCCCGCACCCGGCTTCGGGATCGGCGGCAAACTCCCGCTCGGTGATGGAACGGCGTGGCTGCCCGAGGAGATGACCAGTACCAAGAACATGTTCCTGCCGAAGCGGGACTTCCTGTTCACGGCGGTGTTTCGCCGCCGGGACACCGATGGGACCACCGTCGAGCACGTCGGCGACCAGATTCGGACCGCCGGCCTGAACCCGGACCTCCTCGTCCAGGACGCCAAGGACGACGACTACGTCATGTGGGCCTACGTCGCCCATCGGCGCGTACTGCCCGCCGACCTGCGCGACGCCCCGGCGGGCGGGCAACGGCTGCGCGAGCTCGTCGCCTCCCGCCTGACCGACTGGCATCCCGACCTGCGCGAAATGATCACCCAAACACCGGCCGACACCATCGAGCGGTTCGACTTCGCCACCGCCGAGCCGGTGAAGCCCTGGCCCACCACGAACGTGACCGTGCTGGGCGATGCCGCCCACTCCATGCCGCCGGTCGGCGGTCTCGGCGGCAACGCCGCGCTGTACGACGCCGACGCACTGCGCCGCGCGTTGATCCCGGTCGGCCGGGGTGAAGCCGACCTGCTCCCCGCCGTCGCCGCGTACGAGCGTGAAATGTTGAAGAACGGCTTCGCCGCCGTACGCGCCGCGACCATGTACCTGCGCCTGGCCACCCTGCCCAGCCGCGCGATCCGGACCATCGCACGGATGTTCTTCCGCGTGTGCGGCGCACTTCCCCCACTGCGCCGCGCGATCTTCTCCGACTGACCATTCACCGGTTCCAGCCATCCCCGGTGACCTGGCTCCAGTTCGCGGGAGAGGCGAGCGTGGAACTCCACGTCAGACGCAGGCCGCCGCCGACGCCCTGGCGCGCCGGATACCGGCAGTTCGACACGGCCGCTTCCTACGAGAACGAGGAAGCCGTTCGCCGCCGGGCCGCCAGGTCCTGTGCGGCGCGCTGCTGCTGACAGGCACGGTGATCACCGCGGCAGCCTGCGGGGACCGGCCCGCACTCGGGCCGACGACCGGTCCGGCCTGCCGGCGTTCGTCGCCCAGGCCGCGGTCGAGCGGCCGGACGAGGTCGTCTCCCCTGCGTTTGGTGATGCCGATCCGATTATGGCCAAATCGTGCGGACATCGAGAACGCAACAACCGCTGTACTGGGCAGGGTCAAGGCCGATGAGTTGCTGCTCTGACGGCCTGGCGTGATCGATACTGCTGCGACGCGGATCAAGGGTCCGACCAGCGGTAACGCCACAGGTGGCAGCGGGTGCGCGCGTCCTTACCGGCAGGCCGTCTGCCAGTGCGTCTTTGGACGTACATTCGCCGTCGTGATTGGGATGTACTTCCGTGCGGACAGGGGGCCAATCACTCATCAAGGAGAACCATGAGACTCAAGCGCGCACTCACCACGGGGGCTCTGCTCGCCCTTCCTCTGATGGCGGTGTTCGCCAGCCCGGCGATGGCGGCCACCAGCGTGAGCGGCGTCGGCGGCCAGCTCACGATCAACTCGGGGAACGTCGGCGACGAGATCAACATCAGCCTCGAAGGGGGATTCCTGGTCGTCCGGAACTTCAAGGACACCATGAACACGCCCAGCTTCAACTGCCAGCGGCTCGACAGCCGCACCGTCCGCTGCCCCAGCGCCGGGATCACCAAGATCCAGGTGCAGACGCAAGGCGGCGCCGACGTCGTCCGCAACACCACGGCGCTGCCCGCCCGGGCCTTCCTCGGCCCTGAGGGCGATCAGTACTCCGGCGGCAGCGCCCGGGACTTCGTCAACGGCGACGAAGGCAACGACCTCATCGACGGCAACGGCGGCAGCGACATCCTCATCGGCGACAGCGGGGGCTTCGACCAGGTCTTCGGCGGCGCGGGCATCGACCTGTGCGACGCCGAGGCGGAGAACTCCTGCGAACAGGAAGCCTGAAGAAGCCGGCACTGAAGATCAAACACGCGATACTCACCGGGGGCGCTGCTCACCATGCCCCTGGTGAGCCCTCACGGCCGGCCCCGCGATGACGTTCTCCAACGTGGGCGCCTCCTCGGGGCAGCTCTTCGTCAGCTCGGCGGAGGCAGCCGAACATCGGCATCAACGTGGACGGCGGGTTCCTGGTTGTCAGGAACTCCGCGGACACCGCCCGGCCGTGACACCTTCTTCGGTGGCTCGGCTCAGGACTTCGTCTCGGGTATCGCCGACAACGACGCTCTGAACGGGAACGGCGCCGCCGACATCCTGCTCGGCAAGGAAGGTGGATCCGACCACGCGCTCGGCGGTCCCGGCAGCGACTTCTGCGAGGCCGAGACCGAGTGCGACTGCGAGGACTGATCGACCTGTGCGGGGCGGCGCCATTGGGCCGCCCCGCACAGGGATGGATCACGACGTGGATATCCAGCTCATCGGGGATCCAGAGCTGGCAGCCGCTGCCGGGGTGACCCTGCTGCTGGTGGTACGCGGGGCTGGGGGCGGTTGACTAAGGTCGCTATCCACCACCCCGGGCTGAGCAAACACCGCCGACCGCATGCCGCGCCCAACTCATCGCGCCATGTTCGAGCGAAAGCCGCCGGCGATCTGCGGCGTGCAGCACGTATGCCTGCCCTGATCCCGCGGGTCGCCATCGGCCGCACCACTGTTCCGCACCCGCGCACTCCGCGCCCGGCCAGAATCCCGGCCACCAACCGCCGGAGCTCACAAGCTAAGGGCGACCGCGATTGGAATGCCCTTGGATCGGGCCTCGTCACGGAATCGGTGATCTGCAGGGTCCCGGTGCGCGAAGTACCTGAGTAGTCCGCGCGGGCCACGCATCGATCAGTGTCTACCTGATGAGGAGATCAGATGCGACGACGATGGGGCGCTGTCTTCGTGCTGCTGGCCGCCGTGCTCGGAGGTCTGCTGACCGGAGCGGGCGCCGCCCACGCCAACGCGGGCGACCCCGTGTGCAGACCGGCGTTGACCAACACACCCGACATCGTTTGCGCCATCCCCGCGGAATTCGACAATCGGCCGATCGAGTCCATCGAATGGACGAAGGACAATGCCCCCCTTCCCCAGTTCGACGGCATCCGGCAGATCCTGGTGAGTTGCACACCCGGCCGGCAGCTCGTGATCGGGCTGACGATCAACCTCGCCGACGACCTCATTCCCAGCGTGGGGAACACGCCCATCACGTGCCCGAGCAGAACTGCCAGCATCACCAGCTTCACCTGCGGCCCACAACCGCGGGGAGTGAACTACGTTCTGTGCGAAGCGGTGTGGGCGGGCGGGGTCGACCCGGTCACCGCTGAGTGGTTCAGCCCGCGAGCGCGCCGCCAGCCCGTCGTGAACACCGACGCGGCCGCCCGCAGGACCACGGCCGCGTTCGACTGCAACAACCCCGGCGGGCCGGAACTCACCTTCACCACACTGGTCACGGTCACCGACGCCCTCGGCTCCAGGGCCTCGGTGTCCACCATCCCCTGTGGATGGTAGTGCCGGATGAACGTTCTTCCGCCGAACCCCGCCAAGGCCTCGCGGCGGCGTACGACCCCGTGAGCACCTCTCCGCGTCCCCGGCCGCTCTGCCGGCCGGGGACGACTGGAGAGAACAGACAGCCCGCTGACCATCTCTCTGCCCTCCTCAACGGGATCGGCATTCCGGCGGCCGCCGCCCGCGGTGCTGCGATCCGGCAGCAACGCCTGGAGATGCCTGCGTGCTCAGCTACAGGACAACGCCTCCTACGAGAAGGTGGCGGACGGCTGGAACGTCACCGGCAGGCCCGGCGGGAACGACGACTCGCCGGCTGAACTGTTCTCCTACCACGGGACGGTTTTGCCGTGGCGGTCCAGGAACTGAAGGTCCGGAGCGCCGGTCTGTGCCTCGAGGACGTCGGCGACGGCTGGGATGCTCTCCTGGGCGGTGAGTGGCGCGTCGGGGCCGCCGAGGCGGGTCTGGTTGTGGCCGGGGTCGATGAGGAGCTTGGTCTGTCCGTCGTCGGCGTGGCGGGTGGCGTAGCTGCGCATCAGCTGGTTGAGCGCGGCCTTGCTGGCCTTGTAGAGCTCGAAGCCGGGCTCGGTGTTGCGGGAGATGCTGCCCTGCTCGGATGACATGACCGCGACGGTTCCGCCGGGCGCGACGAGTTCGCGGAGGGTCTCAAGGGCGCGCAACGGGCTCAACGCGTTGGTGATCATCACTTCGGTGAACATGCCGGTCGGGACCTGGTCGATCGGCAGGTTGCCCCGGTCGATGGCGGCGTTGACGAAAAGCAGGTCCAAGCGGCGGCCGGCCAGGCGGTCTCGTAGTGCGGCCAGTTGTTCGGGGCTGGTCATTTCCAACGACTCGACGGTCAATCGTCCGTTCGAGGCATCGGCGCTCTCGCGCAGTTCGTCGGCGCTCTCATGCGGTTCGGCGACGTTCTGGCGCGTCGTGGCGATGACGCGCCAGCCGCGTCGGGTGAGCTCGTTGGCCAGGACGAG
The DNA here is from genome assembly GCF_014203235.1 of Nonomuraea endophytica. GTDB lineage: Bacteria > Actinomycetota > Actinomycetes > Streptosporangiales > Streptosporangiaceae > Nonomuraea > Nonomuraea endophytica. Next base: position 145,384 of record NZ_JACHIN010000004.1, read on the forward strand.
TCCCAGTCCTCGAGACGCTCCGAGGACGAGGGCTTGGCGGTCACGCGTGGCGGACATGGTCCCTCCTTGGTAGTGGAGCCACCTACGATAGACGCAACGTTGCGTCCAGACAAATGCCTGACGTGGCTGGACGGTATGGTGTCTCGCATGTCCGTCGCGAACTCCCAGCCCCGCAGGACGCGCTCAGGTAGCCGACGCGACGAGGCCGCCCGCCTGGCGGTCCTGCACGCGGCGGACGACCTGCTCGCCGAGCACGGCTTCGGCGCTCTGACCGTCGAGGCGATCGCGCGTCGGGCCGGCGTCGCCAAGCAGACGATCTACCGCTGGTGGCCGTCGAAGGTCGAGATTCTTCTCGACACGCTCATCGAGGACAGCGGCAAGCGCCTGCCCATCCCCACGGACAAGCCCACGGCGGAAGGCATCCGTGGCTACATGCGGGCCTTCGCGCGGTTCGTCACCCGTGATCCGGCCGGCAAGGTTCTGCTCGCCCTCATCGCCGAGGCGCAGCACGATCCCGCCACGGCCAAGCTCCTTCACGAGCGCCATCTCGGGCCACGGCGTGAACAGGAACGTGACATGCTCGCGCGCGCGATCGACGCCGGAGCGATCTCGCCCGGCCTCGGCGCCGACGCCATCGACGCGCTGGTCGGGGCGATCGTCTATCGCGCCCTGACCGGGTCGAGTGTCCCCTACCGTCTCGTGGACGCCCTTTGCGACGACCTGCTCGGGGCCCGCACCGGCTGAGGGCCCCGGACTCGTCCTTTACGGCGAGGAGGTCAGGCTGTCTTGCGCTGCAGGAGCAGGGAGACGAAGCCGAGCGTGTTCCTGTAGCCGTTGAGCCACAGGTCGCGGTGTTCTCTCGCGGCCTCCAGGGCCTGGTCGGCGTCGGGGCCGGAAGCTGCCGCGGCCCAGCGGGTCAGGGTGCCGGTCCATGACCACTCGTACTCGTCCCACTCGGCCAGTTCGCTGATGTGGGCGTAGACGGTCAGCCAGTCGTCGGATTCGGCCGTTTCCACGGTTCCTGCCAGGTCGGGGTACTGGCCGATGGCCTCCACGATTTCCGGTGCCGGGGGGCGTTCCCAGAAGGCTTCGCCCACCAGGGCCAGGCCGCCGGGGCGGACGAACCGGCCGATGGCTTCCATCGTCTGCTTCAAGTCGCCGAAGGCGTGCGTCGAGCCCACACAGAGCACCAGGTCGTACGGCTCGGCGGCCGAAAAGTCCGAGGCGGGCATCGTGTGCAGCGTCATGCGGTCGGACAGGCCTCGCCGGGTCGCCGCCTTCTCCGCATTGGCTATGGCATGCGGGGAGATGTCCACGCCGTCGGCCACGGCTGTGGGGGCGACTTCGAGGGCCCGTAGTGACCACTCGCCCTCGCCACATCCGAGGTCGAGGATTCTGGCCCGCTCCGGCAACGCCGCCCGGCGTAGCAACCTGTCGAGGTTGGACTCCGAGATCGGCGCGGCGATCGGGTGGTCACGGTGGGCGATGGCGCTCAGCAGTTGTCGATCCATGGCGGCCATCCTTCCAGTGGGCGCGAGCGGGAGTGGGGCCGCCCTTGCGATCGGGCCGCTCGCGGCGGCGGGCCGGGTGAGCGCGGAAAGAGCCGCGCCCGGCTTTTCCGAATGACCGTTGCGTCTTCCCACCATTTGTTGAACTCGAGGTGGTTGCATTTATTACATCGGGGTACTCGAACGCGCCGGAGTGCTTACATACCTGGTCGCGAGAGTCGGTTCGACCGCTAAGCGCCTGGTCAGAACAGCTTCACGACGACCACAACTCCCCCCAAAGATGGCCTTTTCGTATAAATAGTGAAATGTCGGAAATAAGGCTTTGCTTCCTAGCGGGAGACCGTGCGGGGTGTTGGCAGTTAGCGTCGGATACGTTCCGTAAGCGCCGTTCTCGCGTGTCCTGTTGACCGGAATTCGGCGCCATCCACCTGCCCAGACATCCGCTGGGCCTCAAATCAGGGATGGATCTCTGATGCTGAAGCGCATACTCGTCGGCGCCGCGATCGCGGCGTCCGTGTTCGCGGTCACCGGAACGGTCACCTCGCAGGCGGCAAGCGCGTCGACCCAGACCAAGACAAGCTGCTCGGTGGCATCCACCTCGCAGCTCTCGACGTCGGCGGCGAAGCCCAAGTGCAAATGGCGGTGGGACAAGCACGACCGCAAGTGCTGGTACTGCTGGAAGCACCACCGCTGGGTCAAGCAGTGGTGCAAGGGCAAGCACCACAACAACCACCACTAGCCCGCCCGCCGGCGAACATCATCCGCGTAAACCGCCCCGCGAGGGACTCCTCGCGGGGCCGATCCCTGCGCCCGAGCTGGGGACTCTCCCGGCGTCCGGGCCGGGACCCACCTATCCAACCCGGGGTCCACCCAAACGCCAACCCGAAGAGCTGGAAATCACCTACAGGTCCAGGCTGGGGCCTGCCTGAACGTCAACCCGAAGGTTCGGGCTGGCGACTCTGGGTGTCCGGGCGACAAGGACAAGCCCGGCAGACACCCAGCCAGGCCCGAGCCCGAGAGCGGTCACCGCGGCGGCGATGGTGACGCCGAACAGTACGGCCCCGGCCAGGTCAAGGGTCGCGGGGGTATCGGGACCACGAAGAGCAGGGAGTCCCACGGTGGCCAGGGCGGCCAGACCGGCGACGGCGGCCGGGGCGAGGAAGACCAGGGGCCAACCGCCGACCGCCATCAGGCCCTGGCCGACGACCGGGCCCAGGGCGAGGCTGCTGCCCAGGACGGCGCCGGCACAGCCGTACACGCGACGGCGCTCTTCCGGCGGGTAGACGGCGAGGATCATCGAGGACCCGCCCGCGGCGCACATGGCCGCCCCCGCGCCGGCGATCACCCGCAGGACGACCAGGGACGCGAGGTCGGGGGCGAAGGCGAGACAGGACGCCGGGGGCAGCGACGACGAGGTTGCCCAAAGCGAAGAAGCGGGTGCGGGCGCTGCGGTCGGCTGTCGCGCCCGCCAGCAGGAGGGCGGCGGCGAAGAGCCCGTCGTAGGCGAGGACGATCCATGGGCCTAGCGCGACGGCGCCGGGGAGCTGGGCGGTGACGTCGGGTACGACCGCGGTCGAGCCGGTGATCGCGAGCGGGAAGACCGCGGTGGAGGTGAGGTCGGCGGCCAGGACACGCCGGCGTTGACGGACGGACAAGGTGAACATGCGTGCGCTCCGGTACGGAAGCCATCCGAGCGCCCAAACGGCGCTCCTGGCCCTAAGTCAGGAGCGACGGCGTGAACTGGGATTTGGCGCCGTCGCTCTCAGAGACGGCGCACCTTGTCCGTTTTGGACATCAATCCAGCGTAGCAGCGGCTACTGGGGCTGGAGGTTCACCTCGGCGCCGCCGGACGACGCCCGCTCGTGCAGTTCGATGCTGCCGGGCTGAACGCCCTTGGGAACGTCGAAGACGAGCGCGCCGGTGATCGTGTCACCGGGTTTGATCTTCTCGTAGAGGAGCTTCGAGTCCGCTCCGTCCACGTAGACGGCGGCGCCCGCGTCCGCCCGGTACTCGGCGCCGCCGGCCAGCAGCTTCTGGGAGTCGCTGATGAACGCCTGCGCCCGGGTGCCGGTGTTCTTCACCGACAGGTGGACGACGACGAACCGCCCCCGCGCGGCCTTGCCGAGGCTTTCGGCGCCGATCCGGTCGAGCTGCTCGACCTTGGTCACGGTCATGGTCAGGCCGCCGTCCGTCACGGCCTGGCCGATGCTCGCGGACGTCCCGGAACGCAGGAAAACCACCACGGCGGCGACGCCTAACAGGAGCGCGGCGGCGGCGATGGCGACGCGCGTGCGCGGAACCTGGGACATCGTGGGAGCCTCCTGGCGATCGGACGCGCGGCCAACCACTTAACCAGCAAGGGCGCGCGCTCCGCCAGAGGTCAGGCGGCGGGGTGTTCGGTGAGGTCGGCCAGGTCCACACCGTGTTTGTGGAGATCGTCCACGCTGTCCACGTAGCCGCGGAAGTACAGCTTGTCCTCGACGCGCCGCGACACGCGCAGGACGGGCTGATCGTCGACTACGACCGCCTCCACCTGCATCCCGTCGGAAGTGCGCCAGATTGCCATGGTTGAAGCCTAAGGCCATAAACCTAAAGAGCGGGTAATGACCTCATGGCCTCCCGCATACGCGCGATCTCGATGCTCTGGCCCGCGGCCACGTCCCTGGCCATCATGCGCATGCGCTGGTCGGTGCCCTCGCGCAGGGCGGCGTCGGCCATCGTCAGGGCGCCCTCGTGGTGCCTGATCATGAGGCGCAGGAACATGCGGTCGAACTGGCCGTCGCGGGCCGCGCGCAGGGCGTTCATCTCGGTGAGGGTGGCCATGCCGTTCGCGGGCTGCCCCGTGGGGTGACCGTGAGTCTGGGGTACGGCCCGGCCCAGCGCCGACAACCAGCCGGACATGATGCGGATCTCGGGCTCCTGCGTCAGCCTGATCTGGTCGGCGACGCGGCGGATGGAGGGGGTGCGGGTGCGTTCGGCGACCAGGCCGGCCATCTCCAGGGCCTGGCGGTGATGCGGGATCATGCCTTCGGCGAATCGCACGTCGGCCGCGGACGGCTGCTGCTCCGGCCGCGGAAGGCGCTCGCCGGGCGTGGCCGTACGGGCGGGAGATCCCGGGGCGTGCGGGACCAGGACGGGCGCGTCGGTGCCGACGGGAGAGGGGCCGGCGCTCTCCGTCGCGCAGGCGGCCAGGGCGAATGTCAGCAGAACTGTGATGAAGAGAAGACGCGGCCGGAACTGTACTGACATAGCTTCCATACTGGGCCACGACATTGAAGGAGTGCACGCGTGATCCCTGCGAAGCTACGAGTGGCGGTGGTCGGCGCGGCTGTCATGCTGGTGGCGGCCTGCGCCGGGACACCGGCCGCCGGGCCCAGCCCGAGTCCGGCGAGCAAGACGCCGTCGAGCGCGTCGCCCTCGGCGAAGACCATGGCTGACGTGATGACCAGCGACAACGTGAAGCTGGTCGCCAACATGCCGCGGACGGCGCCGCTGGACGGCCCGATGAGCTGGAACTCCGACCTGGCCTTCCAGGGGAACTACGCGTACGTGGGCAACTTCGGCGGGTTCTCGATCTTCGACATCAGCGACCCCACGCAGCCGAAGCCGGTCAGCCAGGTCTCCTGCCCGTCGCAGCAGAACGACGTCTCCGTCTACGGCGACCTGCTGATCCTGTCGATCGACGAGCCGCGCGGCGGCGAGAAGTGCGACTCTGACCAGGGCACCGGGCCGTCCTCGGCCGGCTGGGAGGGCCTGCGCATCTTCGACATCAGCGACAAGAAGAACCCCACGTACGTCTCCGCGGTGCGCACCGACTGCGGCTCGCACACCCACACGATGGTCCCGGGCAAGAACCCCGACACCTTGTACGTGTACGTCTCCTCCCCCGGCCCCGAACCGGACTCGAAGACCTGCCCGCCACCCCACGAACTCATCCAGATCGTAGAAATCCCAGTAAAGGACCCCAAGTCCGCAAAAATCGTGGCCAAGCCGAACATCTTCCCTGATGGCCAGGGCGAAGGCATGTTCGCCGCCGGCTGCCACGACATCACCGCCTACCCCGAGAAGAACCTCGCCGCCGCGGCCTGCTTCGGCGACGGCGTCCTCCTGGACATCGCCGACCCGGTCAAGCCCAAGGTCCTGCAGCAGGTACGCGACACCGAGAACTTCCAGATCTGGCACTCGGCCACGTTCAACAACGACGCCACCAAGGTCGTCTTCAGCGACGAACTCGGCGGCGGCGGGATGGCGACCTGCGACAACAAGACGCCCAAGACCAAGGGCGCCAACGCCATCTACGACATCGTGGACGGCAAGCTCGAACGCCGCGGCTACTTCAAGATGCCGCGCGAGCAGACCTCGAACGAGAACTGCGTCGCCCACAACGGCTCGCTGCTGCCGATCAAGGGCAAGGACGTGATGGTCCAGGCGTGGTACCAGGGCGGCGTCTCCGTCTGGGACTTCACCGACTCCCACAGCCCGCGTGAGGTCGGCTTCTTCGACCGCGGCCCGGCCGGCGGCGACCACTCGATCGCCGGCTCCTGGTCGGCGTACTACTACAACGGCTACATCTACTCCAGCGACATCCTCAAGGGCCTGGACGTCATCCAGATCGACGACCCGCTGACCGACCCGGCCAAGCAGGTCAAGATGGACGACTTCAACGTCCAGACACAGAAGTCGTACTAGCCGGGCTCGCTGATCTCCCCGTCGCGCCACCCCTTGTAGGTGACGTTGAACGGGGAGGTCAGCCGGGCGCCCTCGTCGAGGAGCATGTGCCACGACAGTTGCAGCGAGCGCGGCCGGTTGCGCTCGTCCAGCTTGAGCACCCAGGAGAGCGTGGTCTTGGCGAGCTGCTCCTGGGGGATCTCGTCGTTGTTGATGGCGCTGATCTGCCGCCAGAGCGACTCCGGGCCCTTGGTGGTGGGCAGCGAGCCGGTGTAGGTCCGGCCCTCGGACTGCACGCCCGGGGTGAGCCTGGCCAGGTCGGCCACGTTGGCGATCGAGGCGACGGCGTGCACGAACCGGGCGTACAGCATGATCGGGGTCTTGGACTGGTCGGTGACGAGCCGGCCGCCGACGTAGTCCTGCTCGGCCATCAGCACGCGCCCGGTCAGCGCCGGCTCGACGTGCTCGGCGGTGACCCGCGTGTCCATGCGGACGTCGGAGACCTGCGGGTCGTAGGCCAGGCGGCCGGTGGCGGTGGTGTGCCAGGTGCCCTGGGTGATGCGGGCGTCGAGGGTGAAGTCGGCCATCGGCGCCAGCCCGACCGCGCTCTCCATGACATCCGCGAGCTGCCCGGCCGCGGGCGGGGCGGCCGCGCTGGGCGTGCCGCTCGGAGTGCTGCCGGGGCTGCCGCTCGGGGTGCTGCCCGGGGTGGTCGGCGTGCCGTCGGCGGTGGGGGTGGGGTTCGCGCGCGTGCCCTGGCCGAGCCCGCCACGCCACAGCACCACGCCGGTGGCCGCCACGGCCAGTGCCGCCGCACCGCCGACAAGCACCACCCGCCGCGACACCCGTCCTGACACCCCTTCAGTGGGTACGGCCCCGCCCCAGGAACCGGGCGCCGTGGACACCCCCGGAACAGCGCCCGGAGCGCCCGGTATGGCACCCGGAGCGCCCGGCATGCCCGGCATGGCGCCCGGCGGCCCCTGCGGCGGGCCTGGTGTGGGCCAGGATCTCGGGTCTGCGGGGCCTGCGGGTTGAGCGGCGGCCTTGCCTTGGCGTAGGGCGGCGTCCGGTTGGGCGGGGGCGTGTTCGCCCAGGAGGTTCAGCAGCAGGTCGCGGGCCGTGGGCCGGGCCATGGGGTTCTTGGCCAGGCAGCGGGCGACGATCGTGCGCAGCGGCTCGGGCAGTTCGCCCAGGTCGGGGTCGGCGTGGATGATGCGGTAGGCGACGGCGGCGAGGGTGTCGGAGCCGAACGGCGGCCGTCCTGAGGCGGCGAACACCATGGTCGCGCCCCACGCGAACACGTCCGCCGCGGGCCCGACCTGCCCGCCCGCGAACTGCTCCGGCGCCATGTAGGGAGGCGTCCCGGCGGCGCCCTGCGACTGGGACAGGTCCACCAGCCGCGCGATGCCGAAGTCGATCACTCGCGGCCCGTCCGGGCCCATGAGGACGTTGCCCGGTTTGAAGTCCCGGTGCACGACTCCGGCCCGGTGGATGGCGGTCAGCGCGGTGGCGGTGCCGATGGCCAGCCGGGTCAGCGCCGCCCCGCGCAGCGGCGCCACCTGGTGCAGCGCGGGGCCGTCGATGAACTCGCTGGCCACGTAGGGCGGGTTGTGGTCCAGGTCGGCACGCAGGACGCGGGCCGTACAGAACTCGGCGACCTGCCGGGCGGCGGCGAGCTCGCGGTCGAAGGCGCGGTCGAACCCGTGGACGACCTTGACCGCGGCGAGCTCGCCGCGGTCGTCCCGGCCCAGGTAGACGGTGCCCTGACCGCCTCGCCCGAGTTCGCGGAGGATGCGGTACGGGCCGATGTCCACGATGCCTCACATGATCGGTATGCGGGGCACGAGACTAGCTCACGGGTCGAGATCGGCGGCAGAGCGCTCGGCGAAGACCTGCATCGCCTTGGCGGTGATCGGTCCTGGCGCGACCGGCAGCGTGGTCTGGTCGACGAGCTTGATGGGCTGCACGTCGCGCGTGGTCGAGGTGAGGAACGCCTCCTCGGCCTCGTAGAGCGCCTGCAGCGGGACGTCGGCCTCCTCGGCGCCGCACCACTCGACGACCAGCGCCCGGGTGACTCCGGCCAGCGGCCCGGCCTCCAGGGTGGGGGTGATCAGGCGGCCGTCGCGGACGATGAAGATGTTGGAGCCGGTGCCCTCGCACAGGTTCCCGGCGAGGTTGCCGAAGATCGCCTCGCCGCCGCCGCGCGCCTTGGCGAAGGCCAGGGCCTTGGCGTTGTCGCCGTAGGAGGTGGACTTGACGCCGGACAGCGCGCCGCGCTCGTTGCGCGGCCAGGGCACGACGGTGACGGCGGCGGTGCCGGGGAAGGGCTTCTGCTCGTCCACGATCACGACGGAGGTGCCGCCCTGGTCGCCGCGGTCGGAGCCGAGCGGGCCGGGGCCGCTGGTGTAGGTGACGCGGATGCGGCCGAGCGGCCACGCGGGGGCGACGGCCAGGAGCTGTCCGATGCCGTCGGCGATGGCGTCGGTGTCGGGCTCGGGCAGGTCCATGCGCCGGGCGGAGAGCCGGAGCCGGTCGAGGTGGCGGGTGAGCGCGAACGACACGCCGTTGACGATCTTGATCGTCTCGAAGACGCCGTCGCCGACCATGAGACCGTGGTCGAAGACCGAGACGCTCGCTCGGGCGGGGTCGAGGATCTCCCCGTTGACCCAGACAGGGACTGTCATCTATCTCCTCCAAAGCGAGATGCGAGTGCGATGAGCCTGGATGCTTTCAGCTCGGTCTCCTGCCATTCACGCCGGGGGTCACTGCCCCAGGTGATGCCCGCGCCGGTGCCGAACCGGATCTCCTGACCGGAGATCCAGAAGGTGCGGATGCCCACGGCCAGCGCGGCCGTGCCGCGGTCGGCGTCGACCCAGCCCACGGCCCCACAGTACGGCCCGCGGGGCTCGGGTTCGAGCTCATTGATGATGCGCAGGGCCGAGGACTTGGGCGCTCCGGTGATCGACCCGGGCGGGAACGTGGCCGAGAACAGCTCGGGCCATCCCTTGCCGGGCTCCAGCCGGGCGCGGACGGTCGAGACCAGGTGCACCGAGCCCGGGTAGGCCTCGGGCACGCACAGCGCGGGAACCTGCACCGAGCCGACCGCCGCCACCCGGCCGAGGTCGTTGCGGACCAGGTCGACGATCATGACGTTCTCGGAGTAGTCCTTGTCGAGCAGGTCGGCCTCGGTGGCCCCGGTGCCCTTGATGGGGCGGGACTCGACGACGGCGCCGTCGCGGGAGAGGTAGAGCTCGGGCGAGGCGGAGACCACGGTACGGCCCGGCAGGCTGATCACCGCGGCGTACGCGGCGGGGTTGCGTTCGGCCAGGCGGTGGGCCAGGGCGAGCGGGTCGGCCTCCGGCGGCAGCGGCGCGGTGAGGATCCGGGTGAGGTTGGCCTGGTAGACCTCGCCCTGGCGGATGTGCTCGCGGATGGCCTGGACGCCGCGCTCGTAGGCGGCCCGGTCGAGGGAACTGCGCCACTGGCGGGCGCCGGGTCCGTGCCAGGGTCCGGCCGGGGGCAGCGGGGCGTGGCGTACCTGGTCGAAGCGGGCGCAGCTGACCTTGCCCTCGTAGTCGACCACCACGGCCCACCAGCCCTCGCCGTCGAGGGCGGCCAGGTCCGTGGTCAGGTCGCGCAGGCCGGTGGCGAGCCGCCCGCCGACATGGGCGAAGCTGTCGTACACGCGGCCATTGTCCCAGTGCGTGATGCCACCTCGCACAACAAGTCCACGAAGGCCAGGGCGGCGGGCAGCGGGACGTCCGGCAACGCCGCGTAATAGCGCCTGGTCGGGGCGGCGGCGCCGAGCGGGCGGAGCACGACGCCCCGGGGTACGGCCCGTGCCGCCAGCTCCGGCACGAGCGTGACGCCGAGCCCGGCGGCGACGAAGCCGAACTTGCCCGACCATTCGGCCACCCGCAGCCCGCCGCGCGGCACGAACCCGGCCGCGGCGCAGGCGGTCACGAGCAGCGTCGGCTGGCCGCTCGGCGCGGCCTCGATCCAGGTCTCCTCGCGCAGGTCGGCCAGGTCGACGGCGGCGCGGGCGGCGAGGGGGTGGCCGTCGGGGAGCGCCACCAGCAGCCGGTCCTCGCCCAGCGGCACCGTGTGACCGCCCGCGGGCAGACCGGCCGGGTAGTCGCTGATCACCGCGACGTCGAGTTCGCCGGCTTCCAGGCGTTCGACCAGGCGGGGGCTGAGCCCTTCCGCGAGGCGCACCTCGACGCCGGGGCTCCGGCCGGCGAAGCGCTTGAGCGCGGCGGGCACCAGTTCGACGTTGGCGGTCGCGAAAGCACCCACGCGCAGCCTGCCGCCGCCTCCGGCGTGGATGGCGGCCAGCTCCTCCCCCGCCTGGTCCAGGCGTTCCAGGACGGCGAGGGCGTGCCGGTGCAGGGCGTGGCCGGCGGGCGTCAGCCGTACGCCCCTGGCGCGGCGCTCGAACAGCGGGCCGCCCGCCTCGCGCTCCAGCGCGGCGATGCGGCGCGAGACCGCGGACTGGGTGTATCCGAGCAGTTCGGCGGCGGCGGTGAACGAGCCGGAGCGGGCCACTTCGTCAAACAGTCGCAAGTCATTCGTCTCAAGCATGGCTGGTATGCAATGTAGTCGGTGGTGGAATGGCTCGCACCTCTTCTATAAAGGGAAACATGATTGCTTTTCTTGGACAGGGGCGCATGGGCGTCCCCATGGCCCGCCGGCTTGAGGCGGCCGGGCACAAAGTGACGACGTGGCGGCGCGGCACCGGGACACCGGTGGCGCAGGCTGTCGAGGGCGCCTCGGTCGTCATCACGATGTTGCGCGACGGCCCCGCCGTGCTGGAGGTGCTGGCGTCGGCGCTGCCGGGGCTGCGGCCGGACGCGACCGTGATCGAGATGTCCACGATCGGGCCGCCGGCCGTCACGCGGGTGCGCGAGCTGCTGCCGTCCTCGGTGTCGCTGGTGGACGCGCCCGTGCTCGGCAGCGTGGGTCCCGCCACCGACGGCACGCTGACGGTGCTGGCGGGCGGGGCGGTGGAGCCGGTGCGCGAGTTGCTGTCCGTCTTCGGCACCGTGCGCGAGTGCGGGCCGCTGGGGTCGGGGGCGGCGCTGAAGCTCGCCGTCATGAGCGCGTTCCTGCCCGCGCAGGTGCTCATCGCCGAGTCTCTCGCGTACGGCGAGGCGCACGGCGTCTCCCGTGAGGCGGTGCTGGACGTGCTCGCGGGCACCCCGCTCGGCGGCCTGTCGGAACGCCTGCGCGATCCCGGGACCGAGACCCGCTTCGCGCTGGGACTCGCGGCCAAGGACCTGGAGCTGGCCGCGTGGGAGGGCGGAACGCTGGCCACCGCCGCCCGCCTGCGCCTGCGCGCGGCCGAGGCGGCCGGGCTCGGCGACCGTGACGTGACCGCGATCGCGGAACACGTCGGCGCGGGCCGTCCGTCCCGGGTCACGCCGATCAACCCGCCGACCGTGCCCGCCACCAACGGCATGTACTCGCACGCGGTACGAACCGGGGACACGCTGTACATCTCCGGGCAGGCGGCATTCGACGAGAACGGGAACGTGGTGGCGCCCGGGGACATGGGGGCGCAGGCCGAGCATGTCTTCGCGTGCCTGGAGCGGATTCTGGCCGATCAGGGGGCGGGGTTCGGGGACATCGCGTTCATCCGGTCGTACCTGACGGACATGTCGCAGGCTCCGGCCTACCGGGAGGTGCGCAAGCGCTACATCACGGGCACGCCTCCGGCCAGCACGTCGGTGGAGGTGTCCCGGTTGTTCATGCCGGGGCTGGTGCTGGAGGTGGACGCGATCGTGGCGCTGCCCTCGTGAGCCAGCCTCAGGCGGCCGGCGGGGCGCTCGTCACGGCGGGCCACCACCCCCGCTGGACGACCGTCTCCCTGGACAGAGGGATCCACGTGCGGCGGGCGGGGGTGGCTGCGGCTTCGCCGTAACGGATGGGGGGCTCTCAAAGAGAGCCTTGACGGACGGGGGCCCTCAAAGAGAGCCCTAACGGACGGGGGCCCTCAAAGAGAGCCCTAACGGACGGGGGCTCTTAAGAGAGAGAACCCGTTACGGCCTCGGCGGCGGAGAGCAGGGCGCCGTCGGCGACGAGGCGGACGGTGGACTCGATCTCCGGGGCGAGGAAGCGGTCCGGGCCCGGGCCGGGGACCGCCTCGCGCAGGGCGGACACCACGGCGCCGGTCGCGGGGGCGGGCGTCAGCGGGGCGCGCAGGTCGAGGGCGCGGGCGGCGGTGAGGATCTCGATGGCCAGGACCCGCGTCAGGCCGTCGACCGACTTGCGCAGTTTGCGCGCGGCCGACCAGCCCATGGAGACGTGGTCCTCCTGCATGGCCGAGCTCGGAATCGAGTCGACGCTGGCGGGGACGGCCAGGCGCTTCATCTCGGAGACGATGGCGGCCTGCGTGTACTGGGCGATCATGTGGCCGGAGTCCACGCCGGGGTCGTCGGCGAGGAAGGCGGGCAGGCCGTGGTTGCGGGCCACGTCGAGGAAGCGGTCGGTGCGGCGCTCGGACATGGAGGCCACGTCGGCGGCGACGATGGCCAGGAAGTCGAGCGCGTAGGCGACGGGGGCGCCGTGGAAGTTGCCGTTGGACTCCACGCGGCCGTCGTCGAGCACGGCGGGGTTGTCGACGGCGCTGGCCAGCTCCCACGTGGCGACGTTGGCGGCGTGCGCGACGGTGTCGCGGGCGGCGCCGGCGACCTGCGGGGCGCAGCGCAGGGAGTAGGCGTCCTGGACGCGGGCGCAGTTCTCGGGATCGCGGTGGCTGGCCATGACGCCGGAGCCGGCCAGGATCCTGACCATGTTGGCGGCGGCGAGCGCCTGGCCGGGCTGGGGGCGCAGGGCCTGCAGCTCGGGGGCAAAGACGCGGTCGGTGCCGAGCAGTGCCTCCACGCTCATGGCGGCGCTCAGGTCGGCGGTCTTCAGCAGCCTGGTCAGGTCGTCGATGGCCAGGATCAGCATGCCGAGCATGCCGTCGGTGCCGTTGATGAGGGCCAGGCCCTCCTTGGCGGCGAGTTCGACCGGTTCGATGCCGGCCTGCTTGAGGGCCTCGGCGGCCTGGGTGAGGTTGCCGGCCGCGTCGCGTACCACTCCCTCGCCCATCAGCGTCAGCGCCACGTGGGCCAGCGGCGCCAGGTCGCCCGAGCACCCCAGCGAGCCGAACTCGTGCACCACCGGCGTGATCCCCGCGCTCAGCAGCGCGGCGAGCGTCTTGGCCGTCATCGGGCGGATGCCGGTGTGGCCGGTGGCCAGCGTGTGCAGGCGCAGCAGCATGAGCGCGCGCACGACCTCGGTCTCGACCTCGGGACCGCTGCCGGCGGCGTGCGAGCGCACGAGCGAGCGCTGCAGCTGCGCGCGGAGCGCGGGGTCGATGTGCCGTGTGGCCAGCGCGCCGAAGCCGGTCGACACACCGTAGGCGGGCGTCGGGCTCTCGGCGAGCTCGTCCACGCGCTGGCGGGCCGCGGAGATCGCCGCGATCGCGTCGTCGGTCAGGCGTACGGCGGCGCCGTCCCTGGCCACGCGGATGACGTCCTCGAAGCTCAGCGGCTCGGGACCGACGTTCACGACTACGTTGTCGCGCATGCTGCCACTCTCTCGTTTAGGGGTGTTGGGTAACCGGCGTATGCGATGTTAGCTCCTTACCATGGAACAACTCCCTTCTGCCCTCTTCTGTCACGGTCACCGCGCGGGGGATGCTCCCGCGGGCGATCCAGCCCCGCTCGAACAACGCCTCGGTCAGCGCGGCGCCGAGCGCTCCGCCCAGGTGGGCCCGCCGTTCCGTCCAGTCGAGGCAGTCGGGCGCGAACCTCCTGCGCGCCTTGCGCACCGCGTCCACGTCCACGCCGATCAGCTTGAGCGCCCGCTCCCCCGCCGCGGTGAGCTCGCCGCCGTCCAGGTGCCCGTCGGCGCGCAGCCGGTCCAGCAGCGCCACGCCCGCCCGTCCGGCCAGGTGGTCGTAGCACGTGCGGGCCTCCTCCAGCAGCCGCGCCTGGCGCGACTGCCGCAGCGACCGTACGGCGGGCCGCGCGCTGACCCGGGCCAGTACCTCCAGGACCTCGGCCACGTCGTGCCCGGCCAGACGGTAGTAGCGGTGGCGGCCCTGGCTGACCACCTCCACGAGGCGGCCCTCCAGCAGCTTGGCCAGATGGGAACTGGCGGTGGCGGCGCTCACTCCGGCCAGCCTGGCCAGTTCCCCGGCCGCCAGGGCTCGGCCGTCGAGCAGCGCGTTGAGCATGGCGGCCCTGGTCGGGTCGGCGATGAGCGCGGCGACCGGTGCGATGTCGGCGTCGCGGGTGAGATGTTCTGCGGCCATGATGCGACGCTAGCCCACCGACGTTTCGGCCCCGGTCTAAGCATCGCGGTCCTTCACCGCGCACAGCAGACGGTTGTTGCCGCGCTGCCACAGCGTGCCGACCTCGGCGAACCCGGCCGTGCGCAGAGCACGCGCGTGCGTGGACAGCAGCTCGGACTCCTCCCCGTTGTGCGTGGTGCCCTGGTCGTGGCGGGCGGTGTTGAGCTCGGCCAGATCGGGGTCCGCGACGACGGCCTGCCACCACTCCTGCCAGTCCTCGGGCCGCGCCTCGCGGAAGCGGCGCTCGGTCTCCTTCTCGTGGATCGCCCGCTCAAGCTCGGCCAGGGCGGGAGTGTCATCGTCGCTGTTGAGGTGGTCGCCATTGAGCAGCAACCCGCCCGGACGCAAGACCTGATGCACCTCGGTATAGACACCGGCCAGCTCGGAGCCGGTGATCCAGTGCAGCGCGGTCGTGCTGACCGCGGCGTCCACGGGCCGGTCCAGGCCGAGCCCGTCGCTCCAGCCCCGGGCCCTCAGGTCCCGGGAGACGAAAGTGAGTCGCGGGTACGCGGCGCGGCCCAGGCCCAGCAGGAGCGGGTCGGCGTCGATGGAGATCACCGTGGCCTTCGGCAGACGATCGAGCAGGCGGGCCGAGAGCGATCCGGGGCCACAGCCGAGGTCCAGCACAAGGGGGTCGGTACGGCCGAGGGCCTCAACGGCGTCGATCAGCGCGGTGAAGCGCTCCTCGCGGTCGGGCAGGTATCCGGCCTGCTGCAGGTCCCAGCGGTCGATCCATTCACGGGCGGCGTCATGGGTAAGCACAACCGGCTCCTTGTAACTGTCGTCTACACTTTGGATAGTCACAAGCTAACCGAGAGGTTGTAACCGGTCAAGTGAACTTCAACAGTCACACGGACAGTGTCACGCGGGTGACGGTGAGCTTCGTCAACGCACTGACCCCCGGCATGCGGCGAGGACGCCCGTTCACGCCCGAGGTCCTGGACGAAGCCGCCACCACCAGCGCCCGCGAGGTCTACCCGGCACACCGCCCTTTCACCGCACCGGAGGCGGAAGAGCTGGCAGGCGTGGCCGTACGGCTGCGCGCCGTCTTCGAAGCGGTCTCCGCCGAGGACCCCGACACCGCCGCCGCCCAGGTCAACCGCCTGCTCGACGACCACAACGCCCGCCCCCGCCTCGACCGCCACGACGGCGAACCCTGGCACCTGCACTTCCACGGCCCCGGCGGCACCGTGGCCGGCGACTGGGGCGCCAGTTGCTCGACGGCGCTGGCGATCGTGCTGGGCAGCGAGTTCGCCGACCGGCTCGGCGTGTGCACGGCGCCCGCCTGCGACCGCGTCTACGTGGACGTCTCCCGCAACGGCACCAAGCGCTTCTGCTCGACCGCGTGCCAGAACCGGGTGAAGACGGCCGCGTTCCGGGCCAGGGCGAAGAACTGAGTTTGGGGAGAGGGGGAAGATTCGCTACAGTTCTCTCGTCGCCGCTGATCGCGGTGTTCGCGGAAGTGGCTCAGTGGTAGAGCATCACCTTGCCAAGGTGAGGGTCGCGGGTTCAAATCCCGTCTTCCGCTCGAGGCTTCCGGCTCGGTGGAGTGGCCGAGAGGCGAGGCAGCGGCCTGCAAAGCCGTCCACACGGGTTCAAATCCCGTCTCCACCTCAAGTTGAATATCCCGGACGATTAGCTCAGCGGGAGAGCGCTTCCCTGACACGGAAGAGGTCACTGGTTCAATCCCAGTATCGTCCACCACCATCCAGCCCTTCAGCCGTGAGGGCAGGCAGAGCCGAAGCTCGCCCTCTGAAGGACTCTCCAGCCAGTCGAATGGCGACATGTCCGGGCCGGAGCCTGGCGTAGCGGACCGAGCGCTTACCGGTGGGTTTGCAAGGGCGAGTGGTGGTCGGTGTCGGGTGGGCCGTCGGGGTCGGCGTGGACGGTCGCGGCCCTCAGGCGGGGTATTTCGTGGATCAGGCGGTGTTCCGCTTCTACCGCCACCGCGTGTGCTTCGATCAGGGTCAGCTCGTGGCTGACCGTGATGTCTACTTCGGCGCGTAGCGTGTGGCCTATCCAGCGCATGCGGACCGCGCCCACGCCTTCTACGCCTGGTACCGCGGTCAGAGTCTGTTCGGCTTGGGTGATCAGGGCGGGGTCCACGGCGTCCATCAGGCGGTGGTAGATCTCCCGGGCGGCGTCGCGCAGGACGAAGCAGATCGCGACCGTGATGAGCAGGCCCACTATCGGGTCGGCCAACGGGAAGCCCAGGGCCGCGCCTCCGGCACTTAGGAGAACGGCCAGGGAGGTGTAGCCATCCGTGCGGGCGTGCAGGCCGTCGGCCACCAGGGCGGCTGAGCCGATTTCGCGGCCCACCTTGATGCGGTAGCGGGCCACCCACTCGTTGCCCGCGAAGCCTACGACTCCTGCGGCCGCCACCAACCCCAGGGCTTGTATGTCCTCGGGGGTGATCAGGCGTTTGATGGCCTCATACGCGGCCAGCGCGGCCGAGGCGGCTATCAGGGTGACGATGACGATGCCGGCCAGGTCTTCGGCGCGGCCGTAGCCGTAGGTGAAGCGGCGGGTGGCGGCGCGGCGGCCCAGGGAGAAGGCGATCGCCAGCGGGACGGCGGTCAGCGCGTCGGCGAAGTTGTGCAGCGTGTCGCCCAGCAGGGCCACCGAGCCGGACAGGGCGACGATGACGGCTTGGATCAGGGCCGTGATCATGAGGGCGGCGAAGGAGACGGCCAGGACGCGCATGCCTCGGCTGCTGGACTCCAGGGCCGCGTCGGTTTTGTCGGCGGTGTCGTGGCTGTGGGGTTTGAGGAGGTGGCCCAGCTTTGATGGGGCGTGGCTGTGGTGTGGAGGGTTGGGGTGTGTCATCGCGTCCCCTCTCGGTGGCCCCTGAATTATATATATTCATGTACGCATGTGACAACGAATCAGCCGCTGGGTGGTGGTCGGAGACGGCGTTGAGTTCGATGCCGTGCTCCAGCAGGGCCTTCAGGGCGCACAACACCGTGGTGAAGCCGCCGACGGTGTCGTTGACCCACTGGATCGTGTCATCGCCCGAGCCCTGGAAGCCGGTCTCGGTGACCTCGACGAACGTGGCGTCGCCGGTTTGCGGGGTGAAGCGCATCTCCACCGTGGTCGGCTGCTCGTAGTTGCCCCACTCGAACCGGATCAGGCGTCCCTCCTGCACCGCCTTGACCCAGACCTGAACGGTCGCGCCGTACCTCTCCCATTCCCAGCGCAACTCCGCGCCCGGAAGCATGGGGCCGCTGCTCTTGGAGTACCACAGGCGGGTGGTGACGGACGGGTCGGCGAAGGCCTGGAACGCCGTCTCGGCGGGCGCGCGGACGATCATGCATGCGTACGCGGCGGGGGCTTTGGTGAGCTGGAGAGTCTGCATGGCCAGGAGTGTGCCCCCGTGGACCTGGCCACCGCTTCACCCGCGCACCCCGGCACGTTCAAGAATTGCCCACGCAGTCGGAGAGGCCGACCGCGGTTTCCACCATGCGCCGGTAGTCGGGGCACTGGGTGAAGTCTTCCGCGCCGCATTCCATGAGGTGTTCGATCAGCCGCTTGGACGTCGTGATCTCCGCGAGCCGCCGTTCCAGGTCCGCGTGGTGCCGCTGGAGAAGGGCCCGGCGTTCGGCTTTGCCGGTGGCCGACAGGACGTCGCCGATCTGGTCGAGGCTCATGCCGCCGCCCTTGGCGCGGATGATCGTCATGACGCGGATGACGTGGTCGCGGGTGTATTGGCGGCGGCCGTTCACCCGGGTGGCGGGGGTCAGCAGGCCCATCGTCTCCCAGTGGCGCAGGACGTGCGTCCCGAGTCCGAACTGGTCGGCGAGTTCCCCGATGCGCATTGACTTCATGTTGACATTAACTTGCAGACTTTCCGGCATGTCAATCAACGACGTCGTCATCGTCGGGGGCGGGCCGGCCGGGCTGGCCGCCGCCCTCATCCTCGGGCGGGCGCACCGCCGGGTGCTCCTGCTCGACGCGGGGCACGGCCGCAACGCCCCGGCCGAGGCCGTTCACAACTTTCTGACCAGGGACGGCACGCCGCCCGCCGAGTTGCGCGAGCTCGCCCGCGCGGAGCTGTCGGCCTATCCGTCCGTGGAGATCCGGGAGGAGACGGTCACCGCTGTCAGTCCCGGGTTCCGGGTGGAGCTGTCCGGTGGGGCTACGGCGGGCGCGCGCCGGCTCCTGCTGGCGACCGGGCTGTCCGACGCCCTTCCCGGCCCGCCCGGGGTCGAGGCGCTGTGGGGGCGATCCGCCTTCCACTGCCCGTACTGCCACGGGTGGGAGGTCTCGGGCAAGGCGGTCGCGGTGGTCGGGGCGGCTCCCGCCCGGGTACGGCTGGCGCTGCAACTGAGCCGCTTCGCCGACGTGGCCCTGTGCACCGATCAAGAACCACTCGATCCGGCCGCGCGGGCGAAGCTCCTGGCCCATGGCGTCACCGTGCGGGACGAGCGCATCGCCCGCCTGGAGGCGGCAGACGCCCGGCTGGAGCGGATCGTGTTCGAGGACGGCCCGCCGCTGCCCAGGCAGGCGGTGTTCGTGGTCAACGTGGCGCGAAGGAACCAGACGGACCTGGCCGCCCGGCTGGGCTGCGCCACGTTCGCCGACGGCTGCGTGGAGGTGAACGAGTTTGGCCAGACCAGCGTCCGCGGCGTCTACGCGGCGGGCGACCTGGCCCGCCGGGCCACCGTCCCGGTCCCGCTGGCTGCGGTCATCGCCGCGGCTGCCGCCGGAACCGTCGCCGGGGCCGCCCTGGACCAGGACCTGCTGAGCGCCGACTTCGACCTGCCCGCGTTCGCGGCCCCGAAGGGCTGAGCGCGATGTCCGCACACCCGACCCGGAAGACGATGGCCACCGCCGGCCTGTTGCTGGGCATGGCGCTCTCGGTCCTGGACCAGACCGTGGTGGCCATCGCGCTGCCCGCCATCGCCGAAGACCTGGGCGGCATGGACGCGATCGGCTGGATCGTCACCTCCTACGTCCTGGCCTCGACCGCGACCGGCGCCCTCTACGGGCGCGTCAGCGACCGCTTCGGCCGGCGCACGGTGTTCCTGGCCGCGCTGGCCGTGTTCGCCGCCGGTTCCGCGCTGTCCGGCCTGGCCCAGACGATGCCCCACCTGATAGCGGCGAGGACGCTCCAGGGCATCGGGGCGGGCGCGTTGTTCGTGGTCCCGGCGGTGGCCCTGTCCGAGCTGTATCCGCTACACCTGCGCGGCCGCGTCCAGGGCTTCACCGGCGGCGTCTTCGCCCTGGCCGGCGTGGGCGGCCCGCTGGCGGGCGGCCTGATCACCGACGCCGCCGGCTGGCGCTGGATCTTCTACGTCAACCTGCCGCTCGCCGCGATCGGCATGGCTCTGGTCGGGTACGCGCTGCGCCTGCCCAAGCCGGGTGCCGCGGGCAGGCTCGACCTCGCCGGAGCGGCGCTGATCGCGGGCACCGCGGTCAGCCTGCTGCTGCTGGCCGAGTCGCCCTCGGGCGTGGCGGCGGCGGCCTTCGCGGTGCTGCTGACGCTGTCGGTGTGGTGGCAGCGCCGCGCGCCAGACCCGATGCTGCCGCCCAGGCTGTTCGCCGTCCCGGCGCTGCGCGTGGTCCTGCCGGCCACCGCTCTGCTCGGCGCGCTGCTCGGCGGTTCGCTGGTCTACCTGCCCACGTTCGTGCAGGCCGCGTACGGGATGGGGGCGACCCGGGCGGGGCTGGCGCTCACGCCCTATGTCCTGACGTTCACGGCGGTGTCGTTCGTGGCTGGCGCCAGGATCGGGACGCGGTTCAGGCCGTTCCTGCTGGCCGGGGCGTCGATCGTGGTCGTGGGGTTCGTGCTGCTGAGCAGGCTGGAGCCCGGCACGCCGTACGCGCTGCTCGCCGTCGCGCTCGGCGTGCTCGGCGCCGGGTTCGGGCTGCTGATGCAGAATCTGGTGGTCGTCGCGCAGAACGCCGTCTCCCCCGCCGACCTGGCCGCCACCACCTCGGCCACGATGACCGCGCGCGGACTGGGCCTGTCGCTTGGCGTGGCCGCGTTCGGCACCCTGCTCACCCGCGCGCTCGACGGCAGCACGCAGGGGACGGCCGCGGCTGTCCCCGAGGTCCTCACCTGGGGGATCCCGGCCGCCGTCACCCTGGTCGCGCTCCTCGTGTTCCTGCCCCGCTAGATGTGCAGCAGGAATTCCGCCGTGTCCAGCAACCAGATCAGCCCCCACATCGCCACGACCCACAGATGACCGGATCCCCGCCCGGACCCACCCCAGGCCCGCATGTCCACCAGCCCCCTCGACGGTGCTATGCCCCCCAGTCTGTCCCGCCCCTCCCGCAAAAGCGCGGCATGTCAGGAAAAGTGATGACTGATGGCAAGCCGAACACGTTCTCAGGCGGGGTTAACGCGTGGTTAACCGGCTCCCTCTACGGTGCCGGGCATGAACTGGAAGTACCGAGCGAACGCCACGCTCGAAGGTCTCACCGGGTACACGCTCTCGCGGGCCACCCGCGTGCCCCGCCCGGTGCCCCCGCCGAAGCCGCATCCCGCGCTGGTGCGGCTGCCGGACGACGAGGTCAGAGGCCCCGCCGATCCGGTGCACGACCGGCTGCTGCGCGCTCCGGTCTTCCTGTTCTCGTCGGTGCGCTCGGGCTCGACGCTGCTGCGGGTCCTGCTCAACAGCCACTCGCTGATCCACTCCCCGATCGAGACGCACTTCCGCCGCGTGACGACCGGCTTCCCCACCGATCCGGTACGGCAGGCCGTGGCCGCCCTCGGCCACACCCACAGCGACGTCGAGCACCTGATCTGGGACCGCCTCCTGCACCGGGAACTGGCCCGCAGCGGCAAGCAGATCATGGTGGAGAAGACGCCGAGCAACGTCTTCGCCTGGCGGCGCATCGCCACCTGCTGGCCGGACGCCCGCTTCCTGTTCCTGCTGCGCCACCCGATGTCGATCGCGCAGTCCTGGCACGAGGCCGACCCCGACAACCGGCCCATGGACGAGGCGGTCAGCCGTACCCTCAACTACATGGTCTACCTGCAGGAGGCCCGCGAGCACCTGCCCGGTCTGACCGTCACCTACGAGGACCTGGTCGCCGAGCCCGGCCCGGTGCTGCGCAAGGTCTGCGACTTCCTGGAGGTCGCGTGGGAGCCGGCCATGCTGGAGTACGGCTCGCGCGACCACGGCGGTTTCGTCAAGGGCATCGGCGACTGGCGTGACAAGATCCGCACCGGCAGTGTGGTGGAGGGCCGCCCGCTGCCGGCGCCGGACGAGGTGCCGGAGAAGCTCTGGGAGATCTGCCGCCGGTGGCGCTACCTGTGAGTTCGCCCGTGGTTAACGGGTCGTTGGCTTGGCGTTCCCCCGCGGCCTCCAAGGTGTCCGACATGATCTCCGGGCCCTCTCGCCGCACCCTGCTCACCGGCGCCATGGCCGCCCCCTTCCTGGGCGGCCCGGCCACTCACGCGAGCGCCGGACCGCCCGCGCGGCCGAACGTCGTGGTCGTCCTCGCCGACGACCTGGGCTGGGGCGAGGTCGGCTTCCAGGGGCAGCGGACGATCGCGACCCCGAACCTGGACCGGCTGGCGGCCGAGGGCGTGCGCTTCGAGGCGGCCTACTCGGGCGCGCCCCTGTGCGCGCCCTCGCGCTGCGCGCTGCTCACCGGTCTGCACGCCGGGCACGGGACGGTCCGCGAGAACCCCGAAGGCGGCCCCCAGCGCTCGCTCACCGACGCCGACCTGACCTTCGGCGGGGTGATGCAACTGGCCGGGTACGACACCGCGTGCATCGGCAAGTGGGGCTTCGGACCCGACCTGCCCGGCCAGCCCTCGCATCCCAACGAGCGGGGCTTCGCCGAGTTCTTCGGCTTCATCGGGCACCGGGCCGCGCACCGGTACTATCCGCAGCGGCTCTGGCACAACGACCGCACGGTGCCGCTGCGCGGACGTTCCTACGCGCCCGACCTGTTCCGGCGGCGGGCGGTGCGCTTCATCAAGAAGGAGCGCGAGCGGCCGTTCCTGCTCTACTTCCCGACCACGCTGCCGCACTCGCCGAGCGTGGTGCCCGGCGGCGACGCGGGGCCGTACGAGGACCGGCCGTGGACCGGCCCGAACCGGCGGCACGCGGCGCAGGTCGGCCGGCTGGACGCGGACGTGGCCGCGCTGGTGCGGGCGCTGCGCGACAGCGGGCAGGCCGAGCGCACGGTGGTGCTGTTCACCAGCGACAACGGGCCGCACAGCGAGAAGGGCGTGACGCCGGAACTGTTCGACTCCAACGGGCCCTTCCGCGGCGACAAGCGCGACCTGTACGAAGGCGGCATCCGGGTGCCGATGATCGCCTGGTCGCCGGGGGTGAAGGCGCGGGTAGAGCGGCGGCCGGTGGCGTTCTGGGACGTGCTGCCGACGCTGGCCGACCTCGCCGGGATGCCGGTGCCCGAGGGGCTCGACGGGGTGTCGCTGCGCGGCGCGCTGACCGGGGCGGGGGCGCCGAAGCGGCGGCACCTGATCTGGAACCGGCCGCGCAAGGTCCAGGCGATCCGGCGCGGGCGGTGGAAGGCGGTCAGGTTCGCGCCGGGCATCGCGGGGGCGGGGCCGCGCGGGCGGGTGGAGCTGTACGACCTGCGGGACGATCCCGGCGAGCGCCGTGACCTCGCGGCCGCGCGGCCCGGCCTGGCCGCGGACCTGCTGGCCGAACTCGACCGCGCGATCGGGCCGGACCCGCGCAAGCCGTACGCGCCGCTCTAAAGCCCGACAGCCCAACAGGCCGTACGCGCCGCTCCAAAGCCGCTCAGACCGTCAGCCCGACTGGCGGATGGCGCGCGGGGCGGCGCCCAGCTCGCGGCGGCAGGCCTTGTTGAAGGCCTGCAGATCGGCCAGGCCCACGGCGGCGGCCACCGCCGGGATCGGCAGCGTGGTCTCGCGCAGCAGGTGGCGGGCCTGCTCCAGGCGGCGGCGCCGGATGTAGGCGACGACGGTGTCGCCGGTCTCGGCGTGGAACAACCGGGTCAGGTGGTTGTGCGAGATGCCCGCCGCGCCCGCCACCTCGGGGACGGTCAGCGGCTGGGCCAGGTGTGACTCGATGTGCGCGATGGCCAGCCGCACCGCGGCGTGCGGGCCCTCGGACTCGGCGAGCCGGGCCACCCGCCACAGCACCGTCCACGCCGCGGCGGCGGCCATCGCGGGCGTCACCGGCGCGGCGGTGATCGCCTGGCGCAGCAGGTCGCGCAGGAACGGGGTGTCGGCCCCGGCGTCCTGCATGAGCGGCACCGTCACCGGCTCGCCCTGCTCGGGCAGGCGCAGGTGGGCGTAGAGGTGCTCGGAGCGGCCCTCGTAGAAGTACTGGACGAGCTCGCCGGGCGGGATCAGGCTCACCCGGCCCGGCCGGATCTCGTGGGTGCGGCCGCCGACGGTCAGCCGGGCGGAGTAGGAGTAGAGATGCAGCTGCCACAGGCCGCGCAGGCGGAAGATGTCGCGGCGGCGGCCGCCCCCGTGCACGCCCACCCCGGCATTGGCCACCTCGGGCGGCGCGCCGAGTCGCAACGTCACCCGGTCCATGGTGAGAATCTACCAGTAATGGTGAGCCAGACCCACGAATGAGCAGGGCCTGCGATCCTACGGTTGACGCATGGAAACCACTCTTCTCACCTCGGTGGAGGTGGCGCGGTTCGTGGCCCAGGGGTTCCTGCGGCTGGACGCCGCGGTGCCGGAGGAGCTCAACGCGGAGGCGATCGGCGTGCTCTCCGCGGGCATCCCCCCGGTCCCGTACGGCACGCCGCTGCCGCTGGCCTTCCCCGAGGGTTCGTTCGCCCGCCGGCTGGTCGAGGTCCCCCGGGTGGCCGGTGCGCTGCGCAGCCTGGTCGGCCCCGACCCGACCGTCGACCACCACGCCGTGCACGTGCGCGAGCCCCAGGGCGGCAGCGCCCAGCCATTGCACGGCGACGCCATCATCGACACCCGCACCGACGCCTTCGACGTGCAGCTCATGTACTTCCCGCACGAGGTGAGCCCGGCCATGGGCGGCACGCTGCTGGTGCCCGGCAGCCACCTGCGGCGCACCAACGAGAGCGACACCGGCCGCTACCAGAACCTGCGCGGGCAGATCAGGCTGACCTGCCCGGCGGGCACCGTGCTGCTGCTGCACCACGGCATCTGGCACGGCGGGCGGCGCAACGACAGCGCCGAGCGGCGCTACATGTTCAAGATCCGCTTCAACCCGACCGTACGGCAGGTGCGGCTCTGGGACACCGCCGACCTGGACGACCCGGCCGTGCCGGAGGAACTGTCCACCCGCTTCCCCTGGTACGAGCCCGCGACGGGCCGGCTGGAGGTCTACAACCGGGTCGCGATGTGGCGCGCGATGACCGGCTTCGACGGATTCGACGTCGACCACTGGGCCACCCGTGTCAGCAACCGTCCCCGGAGGATCGCGTGAAGCAGCAGGTTCTCGTTCTCTACCTGGCCACCTCGGCCCTGGACGCGCCCGTGGTCGGCTGGGCGTCCTACGACGGCACCGGGCGCACGACCCCGACGACGGGCGACGGCGACGAGCCGCCCTACGACAGCGGGGTCGCGGCCCTGCGGGACGGCTGGCGGCTGTTCCAGGCCTCCCAGCTCATCCCGCCCTATCCCGGGCACGAGTACGACACGTCGTTCCTCAAGCACGAGTTCTTCTTCGAGAAGCTAGCGGACTAGCCGCGCGTCCCAGGGGACGAACTTGAAGTTGGTGTTCTCCCGCTCGCCGTCCGCCGGGGTGTTCTGCCCGTCGTGGACGACCAGCAGGCCCTTGCGGAACCGGCCGAGCGGCTCGCCGACGACCATCGCGCCGTCGCTGTGCTCGGTGGCGTCGATGCCCCGGCCGGTTCCGACCCGGAACGAGCCGAGGTAGGCGTTGCGGCCCTCGCGGCGGTAGGCGGCGAAGGTGTTGTCGCCCTGGCTGGAGGCCAGCAGGTAGCCGGCGCCGCCCGTGCCGTACCAGATGGTCAGGCCCTCGGCGTCGGCGGCCAGGTGCTCGCCGCCGTAACCGCGGTCCTCGCCGGGCAGGCACTCCTCGGTCTTGGGGTCGTAGGTGTCCTGCCGGCCGTACTCCTTGACCTTGTCGACCAGGACGGGCTTACCGGACAGGTCGGCGGGCAGCCGCCAGATGCCGACGTCCTCCTGCGCGGCGTAGAGCACGTCCCGGCCGCGGTCGACGACCATGCCCTCGACCTGGGCCAGCTCGCCGGGCTCGCCGCACGGCCGCCAGCGGGAGCCGTCGGGCAGCTCGAACGCGCGGGGCAGGTCGAGGGTGCGCACCAGCTTGTAGCTCACCTTGCCGCGGCGCTCGGTGAGCCTGGCCAGCCCGATCCGGGTCTGGTGGCGGCGGCTGACCAGCGCGTAGTCGCCCCCGCCGTCCTGCCAGGTGGCCAGGCCGTAGGCGGTGCGGGCCTCGTTGACCTCTTTCTGGTCCTTGTTGAAGACGTACGGCGCCGCCGGGTCGCTCACGTCGGTCAGGCGCAGCGTGACCGGGTCGATGGCGTAGAAGCGGAGCTGGTCGCGGCCCCGGTCGGAGACGACGGCCAGGTCCCTGCCGTGGAAGCCGTAGACGAGGTCGACGTTGTTGAAGCGGCCCGGCTCGTCGTCCTTGCCCGGCGCGGGCGGGGCGGCGACGTGCTGGAGCTGCTTGCCGTCGAGGTCGTAGACGTAGAGGCCGCCTTCCTTGGCGGTGGCGATGACCAGGCTGCGCGCGGAGTTCTTCTTGTTGACCCAGATGGCGGGGTCGTCGCCGTTGGCGTTGCCGCCGGCCGCGTCGTCGAAGAGGGCGGGCGTCTCGGCGACCGGGGTCGCCCGCGGCAGGTCGGCGGCCAGCGCGGGCGCCGCGCTGACGGCGACCAGCGCGAGGCTGAGCAGGAGGGTACGCATGCGCGGAGTGTGGCGTTCGCGCGGGAACGGCCGGTGAACGCCGGATGACGGCTAGAGGACGGCGTCGAGCAGGAGCGCTCCACCGCCGAGCAGCGCCGCGTCCTGGCCCGCGCGGGCCGGGGCGATCTCCAGTTCACGGGTGGCCAGCGGCAGGCAGCGCTCGTAGACGGCGGCCCTGATCGAGGCGATGAGCGGCTCGGCCGCGGCCAGGCTGCCGCCGACGGCGATCACGTCGGGGTTGAAGAAGTTGACCAGGACGGTGAGCACCTCGCCGATCATGCGCCCGGCGGTGCGGACGAGGCTGGTGGCCTCGGGCACCGCGTCGTCCACCAGGCCGACGATGTCGGCGGGCCGTTCGATGGTGATGCCCGCCTCGGCGAGGGCCGCCTGGAGCGCGGCGCCGCTGGCGTAGGCCTCCAGGCAGTCGCGGTGGCCGCAGGCGCAGACGATCGAGGAGTCGGTGCGGACCCTGACGTGGCTGATGTCGCCGGCGGCGCCCCTGCCCCGGTGCAGGCGGCCGTTGACGACGACGCCGCAGCCGATGCCGGTCCCGGCCTTGAGGACCATGAGGTTGTCGGCGCCCGGCCAGGAGCGCGCCTCGCCGACGGCCATGAGGTTGGCGTCGTTCTCGACCAGGACGGGCAGGTCGTAGCGGGCGCGCAGGTGGTCGGCGACGGGGAAGTTGTTCCAGCCGGGCATCCGGGAGGGGCCGACCACGCGTCCGGTGGCGGGGTCGACGGGGCCGGGGATGCCGGTGCCGACGCCGCGCAGCGGGACTCCCGGCGGCGCGTGCGTCTCCAGCAGGTCGTCGAAGGCGTCGGCCAGCCAGTCGAGGACCGCTTCCGGCCCAGCTGTTATGTCGGCTTCACGCTCCTGTACGGCCAGCGGCGTGCCGCTGAGGTCGAGCAGGCCGAGCCGTACGTGATGGGCGCCGAGGTCGGCGACGGTGAGGACGCCCGCGCTCGGCGACAGCCTGAGCCGGCGGGGCCGGCGGCCGCCCCGCGAGGTGCCCGAGCCCTCCTCTACGAGCAGCCCGGCGTCGCGCAGCTCCTCCACGCGCAGCGACACGCTGGAGGCCGCGAGGCCCGACAGGCGCGCGAGTTCCGCGCGCGATTCGGCCTGCCCGGTGGCGACGAGCCGCAGCAGGTCCCCCTGCGCCCCCGTCACCGGCAGTCGCTCTTTGCCAGACATGTGGAGATGAATACCACGATTGGGCTTTGTTCGACAACGTGTTGACTTCGCATGAAATCATCTATTACGGTCCGCTCTATCTTCGATATCGAAGGAAGTAGAGCTGGATGATTCGGGCAAGAGGGCTGAACAAGTGGTTCGGCGAGCACCACGTGCTGCGGGACGTCGACCTCGACGTCGCGCGGGGCGAGGTCGTCGTGGTGGTCGGCCCGTCCGGGTCCGGCAAGTCCACGCTGTGCCGCTGCCTCAACCGGCTGGAGACCGTCCAGCGGGGCGAGGTCGTCATCGACGGCGTGCCCGCGCCTCTGGAGGGCCGCGAGCTGGCGAAGCTGCGGGCCGACGTGGGGATGGTGTTCCAGTCCTTCAACCTCTTTCAGCATATGAGCGTGCTGGACAACGTCGTGCTCGCTCCGGTGAAGGTGCGCGGCGCCAGCCGTACCGACGCCGAGAAGAGCGCGCGTGAGCTGCTGGAGCGCGTCGGCATCGGCGCGCAGGCGGACAAGCTGCCCGCCCAGCTGTCCGGCGGCCAGCAGCAGCGCGCGGCCATCGCCCGCGCGCTGGCCATGACGCCCAAGGTCATGCTCTTCGACGAGCCCACCTCGGCGCTCGACCCCGAGATGGTCGGCGAGGTGCTCGACGTCATGACCGGGCTGGCGGCCGACGGCATGACCATGGTCGTGGTCACCCACGAGATGGGCTTCGCGCGCAAGGCCGCCGACCGTGTGGTCTTCATGGCCGACGGCCAGATCGTCGAACAGGGCGCTCCCGCGGCGTTCTTCGACTCCCCGCAGACGGACCGGGCCAGGGACTTCCTGGCCAAAGTACTGACTCACTAACGCAAGGGATGGTGTCCATGAGAAAGATGGTCGCTGTCGTCGCCGTGTCGCTGCTCGGCCTGGCCGCGTGTTCCAGCACCGGCGGCGGCTCGAACCCAGCAGTGCCCGGGGACGCCAAGCCCGCCGCGAGCGGCCTGCTGGCGAAGGCGCCCGTCGCCGACGCCGCGGCCATCGTGCCCGGCTCGACGATGGAGAAGATCAAGCAGCGCGGCGAGCTGCTCGTCGGCGGTTCCCTCGACGCGCCGCTGCTGTCGCAGCAGAACCCGGTCAGCGGCGAGGTCGAGGGCTTCGACGCCTCGATGGGCAAGGCGCTGGCCAAGTACATCATCGGCGAGCCCAAGGTGAAGATCGTCAACTCGGCGTCGGAGACGCGTGAGGCGCTGATCGGCAACGGCACCGTGGACGTGGTCTTCCAGACGTACACGATCACGCCGGAGCGGGCCAAGCAGGTCGCCTTCGCCGGGCCGTACTACACCTCCGGGCTGTCGATCGCGGTCAAGAAGGGCACCACCGGCATCGCCAAGCCCGAGGACCTCAACGGCAAGAAGGTCATCGCGGGCGCCAACACCCCGGCCATCGCGGCCATCAAGAAGCTGGCGCCGCAGGCCGAGATCATCACCTTCGGCTCCGACCCCGAGTGCATGCAGGCGCTCAAGCAGGACCGCGGCGTCGCCTACGTCCAGGACGAGACCCTGCTGGCGGCCAACGCGCAGAAGGACCCGACCGTCCAGGTGATCGGCAACCCGTTCACCGAGGACCCTTACGGCATCGGGCTCAAGCACGGCGACGAGCAGTTCAAGAAGTTCGTCAACGACTGGCTGAAGAAGATGCAGGACGCCGGGGTCTGGCAGCAGGCGTGGAAGGACTCCCTCGGCACCGTCGTCAAGGGTGAGGCCCCCGCGCCGCCGGCGATCGGCTCGGTGCCGGGTTCCTGATGTCCGTCCTCCTGGACCACCTGCCGGAGTTGTGGCAGGGCCTCCTCGTGACGCTCCAGCTCACCGTCGCGTCGTTCGTCGGCGCGGCGGTGCTCGGGGTGCTGGTCACGGCGATGCGGGTGAGTCCGGTTCCCGTGTTGCGGGCGCTGGGCACCGCCTACGTCGAGACATTTCAGAATCTGCCGTTGCTTGTGTTGCTTGTCCTGGTCTTCTTCGGCCTGCCGGAGATCGGGATCAAGGGACCGCCGATGGCGACCGCGATCGTGGTGATCGCCGTCTACCAGGCCGCGTACATGGCCGAGGCGCTGCGTTCCGGCGTCAACTCCGTGTCCAAGGGCCAGGCTGAGGCCGCGCGGGCACTCGGGCTGACCTTCGGCCAGTCACTGCGGCTGGTCATCCTGCCCCAGGCGCTGCGCACGGTCGTGCAGCCGCTGGGCAACCTCACCATCCAGCTCATCATGTCCACCGCGCTGGCCGGCGCGATCAGCGTCGTCGACCTGACCGAGGCGGCCAAGCGGGTCAACCTCCAGGAGGCCCAGCCCATCGCGATCTTCGTGGGCTCCGGCCTCGCCTACGCCGCCATCGCCGCGGCGGTCGGCTACGTCACCGGACGGCTGGAGCGGCGGCTGGTGATCATGCGATGAGCACCGTGCTGTTCGACGAGCCGGGACCGCGCGCCAAGCGCCGGATCCGGATCGCCACCGTGCTCGGCGTGCTGGCCACGCTGGCGCTGGCCGCCCTGGCCGTGCGTCAGTTCGCCGCCAACGGGCAACTCGCGGCCGAACGCTGGCAGCCGTACGCCACCTGGCCCATGTGGCGGTACCTGCTCGACGGCCTGTGGTCGACGGCGCTCTCCGCCGTCGTCGCGGCGGCCCTGTCGATGGCGCTGGGCCTGCTGCTCGCGCTCGGCAGGCTGTCATCCAAGCGCTGGCTGCGCGGGCCCGCCACCGTCTACATCGAGGTCGTGCGGACCATCCCCGCGCTGCTCCTCGTCTACGTCGTGCTGTTCGCGCTGCCCAAGTACGGGCTGGACCTGCCGTTGTTCTGGAAGCTCGTGGTCCCGCTCACGGTCTCCAACGCCGCCGCGTTCGCCGAGATCTTCCGCGCCGGCATCCTGTCCATCGAACGCGGCCAGACCGAGGCGGGCCTGGCCGTCGGCCTCACCCGCGGCCAGACGCTGCGGATGATCGTGCTGCCCCAGGCGGCCCGCCGCGTCCTGCCGTCGATCGTCAGCCAGTCCGTCGGCCTGCTGAAGGACACCTCGCTCGGCTTCATCGTCAGCTACGGCGAGCTGTTCTACTCGGGCAAGGTCCTCGTGGCCTACAACGGGCTGCTCATCCAGACGTACATCGTGATCGCGCTCATCTACCTCGTGGTCAACGCCTCCCTGTCCAAGCTCGCCAGAGTCCTGGAGCGAAGGAGTTCCGCACGTGCCTGATTTCCCCGCACTCGCCAAGGTCGTCCGCTCCGGCTTCGTGGAAAGCGTCCACTACGGCAGCGCCGTCGGCCTCGGCCCCGACGGCCGTCCCGAGGTCGTGCTCGGGCCGGTGGAGGCGCCGGTGCTGCCGCGGTCGTCGGCGAAGCCGTTCCAGGCGCTGGCCTGCCTGACCTCCGGCGCGGCCCTGCCGGGCGCGCGCCTGGCGATCGCCGCGGGCAGCCACACCGGCGAGGACTTCCACGTACGGCTCGTCGAAGAGCTCCTTGAGGAGTACGGCCTGCGCCCCGCCGACCTGCTCTGCCCCGAGGACTGGCCGGAGGACGAGGCGACCCGGCTGCGCCTGATCCGCGAGGGCGGCGCCAAGACCCGCGGGCGCATGAACTGCTCGGGCAAGCACGCCGCCATGCTGGCCGCCTCCGTGGCCAACGGCTGGGACCCCGCCTCCTACCTCTCCCCCGGCCACCCGCTCCAGCTCGCGGTCCGCGCCGCGGTCGAGGAGTTGTCCGGGGAGAAGGCCACGGCGGTGGCCGTGGACGGGTGCGGGGCGCCGCTGTTCGGCATGTCGCTGGCCGGGCTGGCCCGCGCGGTGCGGGCGCTGGTCCTGGCCGCGCCCGGCACCGCGCCCCGGCAGGTGGCCGACGCGATGCGCGACCATCCCGAGTACGTGGGCGGGACCGGGCACCAGAACACCGACCTGATGCGCGCGCTGCCCGGAGCGGTGGTGAAGGGTGGCGCCGAGGGCGTCCTGGTCGCGGCGCTCGCGTCGGGGCACACGGCGGCCGTCAAGGTCATCGACGGCAGCCCGCGGGCCACGTCGGCGATCGCCGTGTCGGTGCTGGCTCGGATGGGCTGTGACGTGTCAGGGGCGGAGTCCTTCACCCGGATCCCGGTCTTCGGCGGCGGAAAGCCGGTCGGCGAGATCCACGCCCTCTGACCCGCCCCGCTCAGGCACGACCGGCGCGGAGGGTCTCGTAGGCCTCTTCGGCCGTGGTCTCCGAGCCCAGGCGGTGGCCGGTAAGGTTGCCGTGGTCGTCGCTGGAGCCGGTCACCACCAGTCCGAGGTCGGCGGCGAGGCCGCGCAGGTGTGCGCGGGCCTCGGCGTCGTGGTCCGGGTGGTCGGCCTCCACGCCGGCCAGCCCGGACCCGGCCAGCTCGGCGATCCAGGCGTCCGGCATCAGGAAGCCGCGTCTCGGGTGGGCCAGCACGGCCGTGCCTCCGGCGGCGCGGACCAGGGCCACCGCGCGGGCCGGGTCGGGGGCGTAGCGGGTCACGTGGGCCCGGCCGCCGGTGCCGATCCATTCGGCGGTGAAGGCGTCGGCGGGGGTGGCCACCGCGCCCAGCTCGGCCAGCACCCGCGCGATGTGCGGCCGCCCGACCACGCCCCCGCCCGCCACGGCCGTGACCATCTCCATCGTGATCGGCACGCCCAGCTCGGCCAGCCGCCCGACCATGGCCTCAGCCCGGCCGTCGCGCGCCTGCCTGATCAGCGCGCACTCGCGCACCAGCGCCTCGTCCGCGGGGTCGAACCAGTACGCCAGCAGGTGCACGCTGTGCCCGTCGCGGCGGCACGACATCTCCATGCCGGGCACCAGCCGCAGGCCCGCCTCCAGCGCGGCCCGCCCGGCCGCCGCGTGCCCGGCCGTGGTGTCGTGGTCGGTCAACGCCAGCACGTCCACTCCGGCCGCGCGCGCCCGCCGTACCACCTCGGCGGGCGGCGAGGTGCCGTCGGAGGCGTCACTGTGGCTGTGCAGATCGATGCGCATGCCCTGATTCTGGCGGACGGGAATAAGGGGCTGGCCATGGACGCTCAACGGCAGTAGAGTTGAATGTTCAATAGTCAAGGTTGGTGATGAAAGTGCAGTTCGGCATCTTCAGTGTGGGCGACGTGACGACCGACCCGACGGACGGCCGGACTCCCACCGAGCACGAGCGCATCAAGGCGATGGTCGCGATCGCGCTGAAGGCGGAGGAGGCCGGGCTCGACGTCTTCGCGACGGGCGAGCACCACAACCCGCCGTTCGTGCCCTCCTCCCCCACGACCATGCTCGGCTACATCGCCGCGCGGACCTCGCGGCTGATCCTCTCGACGGCGACCACGCTGATCACCACCAACGACCCGGTGAAGATCGCCGAAGACTACGCCATGCTGCAGCACCTGGCCGACGGCAGGGTGGACCTCATGATGGGGCGCGGCAACACCGGCCCGGTCTATCCGTGGTTCGGCCAGGACATCCGGCAGGGCGTGCCGCTCGCGATCGAGAACTACGCCCTGCTCCACAAGCTCTGGCGCGAGGACGTCGTGGACTGGAAGGGCCGTTTCCGCACCCCGCTCCAGGGCTTCACCTCCACGCCGCGCCCGCTGGACGGCGTCCCGCCGTTCGTCTGGCACGGCTCCATCCGCACCCCGGAGATCGCCGAGCAGGCCGCGTTCTACGGCGACGGCTTCTTCGCCAACAACATCTTCTGGCCGAAGGAGCACTTCCAGCGCCTCATCGAGCTCTACCGGGAGCGCTACGCCCATTACGGCCACGGCACGCCGGAACAGGCGATCGTCGGGCTCGGCGGGCAGGTGTTCATGCGGGCCAAGTCACAGGACGCCGTCCGCGAGTTCCGCCCCTACTTCGACAACGCCCCCGTCTACGGCCACGGCCCCTCCCTGGAGGACTTCACCGCCGAGACGCCGCTGACCGTCGGCAGCCCGCAGGAGGTCATCGACAAGACGCTGACCTTCCGCGACTCGTTCGGCGACTACCAGCGCCAGCTGTTCCTCATGGACCACGCGGGCCTGCCGCTGAAGACCGTGCTGGAGCAGATCGACATCCTCGGCGAGGAGGTCGTGCCCGTGCTGCGCAAGGAGTTCGCGATCGGCCGGCCCGCGAACGTGCCCGACGCGCCCACCCACCTGTCCCGGCTTGGAGAGAAGAACTCATGAAGCTCGTCGCCGTCTCGGCCGGACTCACCCAGCCGTCCTCGACCCGCCTGCTGACCGACCGGCTGGTGGAGGCCACCGTGCGCGCCGTGGGCGACGAGGTCAACGTCGAGGAGGTCAACGTCGGGGAGGTCAACGTCGAGGAGGTCGAGGTCGAGGTCGTCGAGCTGCGCGACCTGGCCACCGACATCGCCAACAACTTCGTCACCGGCTTCGCCGGGCGGGCGTTGCGCGCCGCTCAGGAGGCGGTCACCTCGGCCGACGGCCTGATCGCGGTCACGCCGATCTTCACCGCCTCCTACAGCGGGCTTTTCAAGTCGTTCTTCGACGTCCTGGACCCCGAGTCGCTGGAGGCCAAGCCGACGCTGATCGCGGCCACGGGCGGCACGCCCCGGCACTCGCTGGCGCTGGAGCACGCGTTGCGGCCGATGTTCGCCTACCTGCACGCGGTCGTCGCCCCGACCGCCGTCTACGCGGCGGCCGAGGACTGGGGCAACGACGACGGCCTGCCCGACCGCGTCCGGCGCGCGGCCACGGAGCTGGCCGGCCTCATGCGCCACCGGGCTCCGGCGCGGGAGGAGCGCCTCGTGCCCTTCGCCGAGCAACTCGCCGCCCTCACCCGGGAGCCCTGACCCCGTCGCCGTTCGCGGGTCCGGTACGGCGGCGCGAGCCGTACCGGGTCAGAGGTCTGAGGGTTTGACCAGGTTGTAGACGACGCGCGCCTGGTGGTCGGCGCCCCGCTGGTTGGGGTGGAAGGGGATGACCGGGCCGAGCGGGTCGGTGGACAGCGGGAGCAGGCCCTCGACCCACCGGACCCCGGGGCGGCGGCAGACGTCGTGGCCTCGGCTGGTGGTGTAGGTGTCGGCCAGGCGTACGCCGGTGGTCTTGGCCACGCGGGTCAGCATGGCGTTGAGCTCGCGGAGCTTGGCCGACAGCCAGTCCATGTCGAGGTCGGTGATCTGGACGTAGGGGTAGCAGCCGCCGACGTCGGGCAGGCCGGCGAGGTAGTCGACGAGGAGGATCTCGGCGCGGGGCGAGCGCTGCTTGATGCCGTTGACGGCCGCCACCACCTTGGGCTCCGTTGCACGGATATTTCCGGACATGCGGTCTACGCCGTCCACCACCCACCGCTTCTTGCACGGCGCCCCGAACGGCGCGGGCAGCGAGCCGCCCGGCAGCGTCAGCGTGGGCAGCAGGCTGATGCAGTCTCCGACGGCCGCGGCCAGTCCGGCGTCGTTGCCGCCGATCCCCAGCGTCACCAGGTCGGTCGTGGCGCTCAGCCGGTCGAACTGCGGCCGGTTCACCCCGTCGATCAGCCCCCTGATCCGGGTGACGTCGTGGGACCTGGTCATGTGGTCGGTGGTCGCCCCGGCGCAGGTCGCGTCCCGGAACGCGGTGACGCCGAGGGCGGCGGCGACCTGCTTGGGATAGTTCCTGGAGCTCTGCACGCAGCCGCTCGGCACGTGCTTGGTCGTGAGGTTGACGATGGAGACGTCGGCGCTCCACGAGTCGCCCAGCGCGACGTACTCGCGGACACCGGAGGCGGGCGCCGTGACCAGGCCCGCCACGAGGATCAGAGGTAGCAGCACCCGCCCATTGTGACGGTCACCCTATGCGCCTGTCCGGTTACTGTACGGATACCAGCGTGGCGAACCGGGTGGCCACGGTGTGCCAGATCGGCGTGGAGACGGGCTCGTCGGCGACCGCTCGCGCGTAGACCTCGTCGGGGTCGAAGCCGTCCGCCTCCCACCGCCTGATCCGCTCGGGCAGCGCCTCGGGGTGGAACTGCACGCCCCACGCCCGGTCGCCCACCCGGAAGGCCTGGTACGGGCAGCGTTCCGTGGAGGCCAGCCACGCGGCGCCCGGCGGCAGGGCGGTGACCGCGTCCACGTGGTGCTCGATCGCGGGCACCACCTCCGGCAGGCCGTGGAAGAGCGGGTCGGCCGCCGCCTCCGGGCGGATCGTCACGGGGATGCTGCCGTTCTCGGGCGCGCCCGCGTCGGCCGTCACCACCCCGCCCGCCACGTGCGCGAGCAGCTGCCCGCCCAGGCAGATCCCGAAGTACGGCACCGCCCGCTCGATCGCCTGCACCGCCAGCTTGCGGGTCTGCGCCAGCCAGGGCGCGCGGGCGTCGTCGTCGGGCAGGTAGCCGCCGCCCAGCACGACCATCGCGTCGTGCTCCAGCGTCTCGGGCAGCGCCGCGCCCTCGTGCCCGTGCACGACCTCCGGCCGCACCCCCTGCTCGGCCAGCCAATCGCCGAACCTGCCGGGGCCGCCGCTCCGGCTGTTCTGCACGATCAGGACGTCACGCATCGTAAGCCTCCGCCATCCAGTCGAGAATCTGCCCGTCCACGTCCTCGGGCCGGGTGAACTTGAAGAAGTGCGCGTAGCGCCCGGAGCCCATCGCGTAGCTCCGCGCCAGCAGCGGGTGCGCGATCGGCCGGGCGAGGGTGATCTCCACCTGCAGGCTGCGCGCCTTGGGCCGGATCTCGGCGAACTTCCTCTCCGCCTTCAGGAACACCCCGACCCCGACCGCGTCCTCGTGCAGCGGGCCGAGGGGGCCGAGCGGCTCGACGAGGCGGTCGTAGATCTCCCGGTAGGCCTCGGGCCAGGGCGCGAACACCTGGTCGACGGTGACGCCGGGCACGCAGACGTGCGACTGCCGCTCAAGTCCGAACTCACGGTCGCAGCGGGGGCAGACCCATCTGGTCATTCGCGGTGCATCGGACGCGTGGCGTCCTCGCCGCCCGTGGGCTGCTGGGGCTGGAAGACCGAGCCCGGCTCCTGTCCGGGCGGCCGCTGGAAGGCCGACGGCTGCTGCTCCTGCGGCTGGAAGGCCGAGGGCTGGCGTTCCGGCGGCTGGAAGGCCGGGGGCTGCTGGTAGGTCTGCTCGGGTCCGGGGGCGGGCTGGTAGCCGCCCGGTCCGTACGCCGCCGTACCTCTGGCTGCGTGCGCGGGTACGGCCCGCCGGGCCCCCCGCCAGCGCGAGGGGAAGCACGACGCCACGAGCATCCCGACGCCGAGCGTCAGCAGGATGCCGGTGTACATCAGCGTCATCAGCCCCCGGCTGAACGTGCTGGGCAGAAAGTCGGGCAGCAGCCGGACCTTGAGCGACATCTCCAGGATCGGGAACAGGCCGACGACGGTGTAGATCAGCCCGCCGATGACGGTGGCGACCGGCGAGATCCGCGAGCTGAACATGAAGGCCACCAGCACGCCCGCGCCCGCCATGATCGCGAGCCCGATCCACGGCGGCGTGAAGGTCCGCATGGCGTAGTTGAACCCGTCCAGGCCGAACGACAGCACCACGACCAGCAACGGCGCCAGCAGGAGCCCCGCCAATACTCCGAGTCCGTGCCGCGCACCGTTAGACATGTCTGACCCCCGTTCCGGTTAGTGCCATAACCTACCCCGTTGTCCGGCGTCGGTCACGGGGCGGTGTAGGTGTCGTAGCCGAGCTTGGCGGCCACTGCGAGCCCGCAGGCGGCGGCGAGATAGCGCAGGCTCTGGCCGGGCAGCCGCCTGGCGATCTTGGGCCCGACCCACCCGCCCAGCAGGAACCCGGCGGCCAGCGGGCCCACCGCGACCCAGTCCACCGGCCCGAACACCGCGAACCCGAGCGCCGCCACCGCGTTCGCCAGCCCGGTCAGCACGTTCTTCACCGCGTTGACCTTGGCCACGGGATGGTCGAGCACGGCGGAGAGGACCGCGAGCATGAGGATCCCGCCCGCCGCCCCGAAGTAACCGACGTAGACGGCGACGGCGTACATGGCCAGCTTCGCCATCACGCCGTGCTCGTGCAGCCTGCCCGCGGTGGGCGGGCGGACCAGCACCAGCGAGGCGCCGGCGATGAGCCACGGCATGATCAGCTCGAACGTCCTGGCCGGGGTGACGAGCAGCAGGGCCGCCCCGGACGCGCCGCCCAGCGCCGTCAGCCAGCCCAGCCGCAGCACCCTGGCGCCCTCGCCGCGCAGCTCCGGACGGGAGCCGGCGGCGGCGCCGACGCCGGTGAAGAGCAGGGCCACGGTGTTGGTGACGTTGGCGGTCAGCGGCGGCAGGCCGAAGGCGAGCAGGGCCGGGTAGGAAACGACCGAGGCGAGGCTGACGACGGTGCTGACGATTCCGGCGGCGATCCCCACCCCGAGCAGTCCCAGCACCTCGATCACCCCCGACATGCTAGGAGGTGGCCTTCGGCCCGCCCGCGCCGGGGGTCAGGCGGTGAAGCCGGGGATCCAGCGTTCGGCCTCCGCCCGGAAGGGCGCGGTGGCCTCCAACTGGCTCAGCAGGCCGTATCCGGCGGTCAGCACGCGGAAGCTCATCACGTAGTCGGGCGGCACGTTGAGCGTGCGGAAGATGCTGGTGCCGTCGCCCAGCATGTACAGGCCGCGCTCGCGCATCCAGTCGCGGGTGAAGGTGAACGACTCGGCGGCGATCGGCTCGGCGTACGGGCGGACGAAGGAACCCAGCGCCTCCAGGTCGATCTCGACGCCGTCGCGGATGACGCCCTCCTCGCGGAAGACCCGGGCCACGCCTTCGACGTCGTCGGCGGCGCCGTACCTGAGCATGGGCCCCACGGCGGGCGGGTGGCCGTCGGGGTAGGCCTTCACGGCGCCGAAGTCGAGGACCCCGAGGCGTCCGTCGGGGGTGACGCGGAAGTTGCCGGGGTGCGGGTCGCCGTGCAGGTAGCCGCAGCGGACGGGCGAGGAGAAGGAGAAGCGGACCAGGCGCAGCGCGGCGGCGTCGCGGACCTCCTGCGGGCCGTCGGCGATGACCCGGGCGAGCGGGGTGCCGTCGAGCCACTCGGTGACGATCACGTGCTCCGAGGCGGCCACGACGGGCGGGACGGCGATGTCGGGATCGTCGGCGTACTCGGTGGCGAAGGCGTGCCAGGCCTCGGCCTCCTTGCCGTAGTCGAGTTCCTCGGCCACGCGTTCCTGGAGCTCCTGGACGAACGAGCGCACGTCGAGGCCGGGCAGCAGCACGCCGAAGAGCTTCGCGACCCGGCCGAGCTGCTTGAGGTCGCCGCGCAGGGCCTTGGCCGCGCCGGGGTACTGGACCTTGACGGCCACGGGCCGGCCGTCCGACCACAGGGCGCGGTGCACCTGGCCGATGGAGGCGCTGGCGGCTGGGGCGTCGTCGAAGGCGGCGAAGTGCGCGCGCCAGTCGTCGCCGAAGTCCTCGGCCAGGACCTTGTGCACGGTGGCCGCGGGCATGGGCGGCGCGGAGTCCTGCAGCTTGGTGAGCGCGGCCCGGTAGGGGCCGATGACGGCGGGCGGCAGCGCGGACTCCAGCACCGACAGGAGCTGCCCGATCTTCATGGCGCCGCCCTTGAGCTCGCCGAGCACCTTGAACAGCTGCTCGGCGGTGCGCGTCTGCACCTCAGCCGCGATGAGCTCGGCCGGTCTGCCGAGCGCGCGCTTGCCGAGACCGAGCGCGGTGCGGCCCGCGTATCCGAGAGGAAGGGCGGCGAGCTTCGCCGTCCGGGCCACCGCCGACTGCGGAAGATCAGACATGTCCTTATCTTTTGGACTCAATGCCAATAAGGCAACGTGACAGTCGCCACATCGGATGCAACCCTCAATGCATGGAGGAATTGATCACGGCATTGACCGAGGGAAACAGCGGTCTCATCGCGGTCGTGCCGGAGATCGACGGCCTGGAGGGCGCCGGTGTCACCACCGCCGCCACGACGGCCTGCGAAGATCCCCGCGTACGCGCCCGCTTCCCCGGCGGCATCGCCTGGCTGACCGTGGGCGCCGACCCCCGCCAGTCGCTCGGCGACCAGCTGCTGGAGCGGGCGCTGGAGGTCAGCGGCGGCGCCGACCCGGCCGACTGGATCGAGGTCCTGCTGACCGCCGACGAGCTGACCGCCGCGCCGGGCGACGGGCTGGTCGTGCTGGACGGCGTGCGTTCGCCGCACGTGTCGATGCTCGCGATGATCGTCGCGCACCGCGCGAGCGTCCTGGTCACCGCGCGCACCGCCCGCGGCCTGCCCGACAGCGCGACGGTCGTGCGGCTTCCGGTGCGGCGCTGGCCGCTCCTCGACCGGCTCGCCGCGGCGCTCAAGACCCGCCCCGCCCGCGAACCCGACCTGCGCGAGCCCGCCTCCCGCGAGAGCGCGGTCCACGAACTGCTCGACGCCGGGCTGGTGCGGGCCGAGCTGCCCGACAGCGTCGCCCGCCTGCTGGAGCTGGGGGCGTTCGCCACCGACCGCAACATCCCGACCGGCCTGGCCCGCCTGCTGTGGGCGCGTACCGCGGAGCTCAGCCCGATCGAGTCGGACCTGACGCTGGCCGGGCTGAGCGCGCTCGGCCTGCTCGCCGAGGCCCCCGACCGCGAGGTGCTGCTCGTGCCCGACGTGGTGCGCGGCTACCTGCGCGCCGCCCTCGGCCGTGACGGGCTGCGCCGCGTCAACCGGGCCCTGGTCGAGGCCATCGACCGGGGCGCCGACGGCGAGGCCTCCCACGAGGACATCGCCTACGTGCTCGCCCGGCTGCCCGGCCACCTCCGGCAGGCCGGCATGAACGTGGCCGAGCTGGTCTGCGACGGCGGCTGGATCGCGACCAAGCTGCAGAGCTTCGGCGTGGCCGCCGTCGAACAGGATCTGGAGCTGGCCGCCACGCCGCTGGCGCAGCGGCTGCGCCGTACGCTGGCGCAGAGCGCGCTGGTGCTGGCCAGGACCGAGCACGCCGCGCCCGCCGCGCCCACGGCGGCGGCCACCCTCGCGGGGCGGCTGTTCGCGGTGCCGGCGACCGCGCGGGAGATCGCCGCGCTGCTCGGCGGCTCGGGTTCGCCGTGGCTGGAGTGCCTGTGGGCGCCCCCGGACCTGCCGCCGCCCGCGCTGCGCCGGATCATGGGCGCGCGCGGTGAGGAGCGTTACGGCGTGGCGATCAGCCCCGGCGGCGACTGGCTCGTCACCGCCGACGAGATCTGCACCGCGACCCTGTGGAACCTGGACGGCACCGTCCGCACGGTGCTGACCGGCCACGAGGACGACGTCACCTGCGTGGCCGTCGCCCCCGACGGCGAGTGGCTGGCCACCGGCAGCGACGACGGCACCGTGCGCTTATGGTCGCCGGACGGCGCCCAGCGCCACGTGCTCGAAGGCCACGACGACCCGGTCAGGCACGTGGTGATCGCGCCGGACGGCTCCTGGCTGGTCTCGTGCGCCGAGGACCTGATCGCGTGGGCGCCGGACGGCCGCCTGCTGTGGCGGGCGGCGGCCGAGGACGGGCCCGCGCCCGTGATCACCCCCGACAGCGGCACACTCACCCACCGCGAGCACGCCTGGACCCGCGACGGCCTGCCCTCGGCCACCGACACTCCCCCGCCCCCCGACCCGCTGGCCGAGGTGAAGGCCGCCGAGCACTTCGACCGGCTCGGCGTCACCGGCGTCGCCTTCGCCCCCGACCGCAGCTGGCTGGCCAGCGTCAGCCTGGACGGCAGCATCCGCCTGTGGGACGCCGCCCCGAGCCTGCCCGCGCCCGACGAGCACCTGCGCCGCCGCCCGTTGCGCGCGATCGCCGCCGTGGCCGACGGCAGCGGCCTGGTCACCGCGGGCGGCGGCCCCGGCCTGACGCTCTGGGACGAGGAGGGCAGCGCGCGGCACACGCTGCACGAGCAGGTCACGTTCACCGCGGTGGCGAGCTCCGACGACGGCGCCCTGCTCGCCGCGACCGACGACGAGGGCCTGCTGTGGCTGCTGGACCGCCACGGCGACCCCCTCCATCGTGTACGGCTGCGCGGCCCCGGCCGCTCCGTCGCCCTGGCGCCGGACGGTTCCTGGCTGGCCACCGCCGCGCGGGACGCGGTGCAGTTCTGGCGGCCCGACGGACAGCTGATCGCCGAGACCGCGATGAAGGAACCCGGTTACCTGGCCATGGCGCCGGGCGGCGCGTGGGTGGCGGCGGGCGGCGAGTCCGTGCTGCTGCTCGACCCGTCCGGCCGGCGGATCGCGCCCGTGCTGACCCCGAGCTCCCTGGTGACCGGCCTGGCCGTCGCGCCCGGCGGCGCCTGGGTGGCCGCCTCCTCCACCAACGGCGCCATCCGGCGCTGGGACCGCACCGGCCGCCTGCGCGACGAGCTGGAGGAGCAGACCGCGGCGGTGGGGCTGGCGGCGGGGCCGTTCGGGTCCTGGCTGGCCACGGCGACCGAGGACGCGGCCGTGCGGGTGTGGGACGTGCGCGCCGGCCGGTGCGTGGCCGCCATCCACCTCGACGCCGAGCTGACCGGGTGCGCGTGGACGCCGGGCGGCACCCGCCTGTACGCGGTGGGCCAGGCGGGTCTGTACGGCTTCCGCCTCCACCTGCCCCGCTAGGACCCTGGGAGCAGGTGGTCGACGGTGACGTGGTGATTTTCGGTCAGCCGCCGGGCGATCAGCGAGCGGTGGCAGGCCCCGGCGTCGCGTTCGACGCAGAGCAGCGCCGCCGTGCCGTCGCCCGGCAGTTCCGCCACGATCGGCGTGAGGTCGGCGCGGTCGAGGATCTCGCTGGTGTAGCGGCGGGTGTACTCGGCGGCCAGTTCGCGGCGCGAGCGCTTGCCGACCCCCTGGCGGTCGTCCTCGGCGTACTGGAGGTGGCGCAGCTCGGTGGTCGGCGCGAGCTCACGGTGGTGCGCGTAGGCGATCCGGGCTTCGGCGAGCGCCGCCTGCAGGCGCTGGGAGTTGGCCCAGGCGTACTCGGGTCCGCGGACGCCGCGCCGCTGGCGTACGTCGAGCAGCAGGCGGACGTCGGCCTGCCGCAGCCGTCGCAGGAAGGACTCGGCGTCGAAGCCGTAGACGCCGACTGTCACCATTCTGAGCACCGGGAGATCACCCGCCTTCCTGTTCCTGGCGCCGCTTCCGGCAGCGCTGCCGGAAGCGGCGCACCACATCACGCGACGGCTGTCCCCTCAAGCTCCACCATCAGGTCGGGGATGGCCAGCCTGGTCACCCCGAGCATCGAGGTGGACGGCGCCACCCGGGCGGCGCCCAGCCGGGCCGCCAGCACGCCGTAGTGCTGGAAGAGCCGGTCGACGTCGGTGGTGTAGACCGTGAGCCGGACGAGGTTCGCCAGGGACATGCCTGCCTCGGCGAGCACCGCCTCCAGGTTGTCCAGGCTCAGTGCCAGCTGCGCCGCCATGTCGTCGGCGTGCTGGGGCTTGCCGTCGGCGCTCATCGCGGTCTGCCCGGAGCAGTACAAGGTCCGGGTCTGCCCGGAGACGAGCTCGCCCTGGTTGTAGCCCAGCTCCGTCGACCAGGCCCACGGGTTGACCGCGGTTCGCTCGATTGCCATATCCGTCTCCATTCGATTCGTTCACATCACAGACGCCGGTCGGCACGGTGGCCCCCGTCGTGCTCAACAGCCTCCCGGCAAATCACGACATCTTGTGTCGCGTATTCCTGTTAACTTTTCGTATGCGCGCCGACCGGTTGGTCTCGCTGGTCCTGCTGCTGCGGCAGCACGGCCGGCTGTCCGCGGCCGCGCTCTCCCGCGAGCTGGAGGTTTCCACCCGCACCGTGCTGCGCGACATCGAGGCGCTGTCGGCGGCCGGGGTCCCCGTCTACGCCGAACGCGGCCGGCACGGGGGTTTCGCCTTGCTGCCCGGGTTCCGGACCGAGCTCACCGGGCTGAACCACGACGAGGCCCTCGCCCTGCTGGTCGCCGGATCGCGGCGCGGCGCGCAGGCGTTCGGCCTCGGCTCGGCGCTCGCGTCGGCGATGCTCAAGGTGGTCGACGCGCTGCCCGACAGCTATCGCGACACCGCCGCCGGCGCCGCCGAGCGGCTGCTCATCGACCCGGAGATCGACCTCCTCTCGCGCCGCCTCGCCGACGAGGAGGTGCCCGACGCCATCGCCGCCGAGGTCCTGCGCGCGGTGTTCGCCGGCCACAAGCTGCGGATCCATTACGCCGCCGCCGGCCAGACCCCGCAGTGGCGCACCGTCGACCCAATCGGCCTGGTCACCGTCCGCGACCGGGGCTACCTGCTGGCCACGAAGTCCGGCGCGGACCGCACCTACCGCATGTCGCGGGTCCTGGCAGCCAAGGAGCTCGACGAACCCGCGCAGCGACCGGACCGGGTCGACCTGGACCGGGCCTGGCAGGAACGCAGCACGCGCTTCCGGACCGGCGGCGACCAGGTCACCGTGCTGGTCCGGGTGAACCCGGCCCGCCGGGAGGATCTGGTGGGCACCGCGCTGGCCGTACTCGCCGAAGAGACCGACGCGGACGGCTGGCTGCGGATGGAGGTGACCTTCCAGGATCAGAGGCACGCCGAGTGGGCGTTGTGGCAGCTCACCATGAGCGCGGAGGCCCTGACCCCGCA
Organism: Nonomuraea endophytica; assembly: GCF_014203235.1. Lineage (GTDB taxonomy): Bacteria > Actinomycetota > Actinomycetes > Streptosporangiales > Streptosporangiaceae > Nonomuraea > Nonomuraea endophytica. Next base: position 189,368 of record NZ_JACHIN010000004.1, read on the forward strand.
GTGGCTGCGCGACTCGCTGCGCGAGCGTGCCACCGCGATCGCCACCCGGTACGGAACGTCATCCTGAGCGCAGGCGGCGCACCAGAAGCGCGGCCAGGGCTGCGGCGCCCACACCCGCGGCGGCGGCGAGGCCGCGCTGGCGTGCCACCCGGCGCTCCACCTGCGAGTACGGCGTGGTGGAGAAGGAGACCAGCTCATACCGGGAGACGTAGCGGCCGGGCAGCGCCCGTTCCAGCGCGTGCTCCAGGCGCTTGCCCGCCAGGAACGTCTTCGAGCCGACCTTGTCGCGCATCTCCACGAAGTTGTCCAGCGCGAGGCGGGCGATGACGTCGGTATCCGTCCGGCGGCGCTCGAATCTGGCCAGGGCGGCGGGGAAGTCGTCGCCGGTCTCGTCCAGGCACCGGTCCAGCTCGACGCAGTCCTCGAAGCCGCAGTTGGCGCCCCGGCCGTAGAAGGGGACGATCGCGTGTGCGGCGTCGCCGATCAGGCCCACGGTGGAGTCGCCGACACGGGCGTGCCAGGGCGCGCAGCGCATCGTGACCAGGTGGCCGACCGGGTTGGCGCGGAAGTCGGCCGTGAGCGTGGGCAGGTGGGCGTCCTGGTAGTGCTCGGCGAAGCAGTCCTCGATGTCTCCCTTTGTGCGGAGTTGGGCGAAGGTCTCGTGCGGCCAGAAGTCCACACCCGGCTGCGCCTGCAGCTTCGCCCGGACCGCGCTGTGGGCGCCGTCCGCGCTGTAGGGCTGGAAGGTCAGTCTGTCCAGCCCCACCACCCAGCCCCACCTCCCGAAGCGCGCCAAACCTCCAGGACCGCACCCTAAGGCCGCACCCCCGGGACTGGGCCGCTGGGGACCGGACCCTGGGACCGGACGTCCCGGTCGGCCTCCGGGCCTCGGGATCCGGACCCCGGGGGTTGGCCCTCCGGGGGTTGGACCTCCGGGGGTTGGACCTCCGGGGTCGGCCTCCGGCCTCCGGGACCGGGCGGCCCAGACCTCCGGGACCGGGCGGCCCAGACCTCCGGGACCGGGCGGCCCAGACCTCCGGGGCCGGACCTCCGGGGCCGACCCCAAGGACCGGAGCTCCAGCGGTCAGGCTTTCGGGGTCGAGGGTGGGAGAGGCGTCGGGAGCCGAGCGGCCGGTAGCGGGAAGGCGGGGGCTGGGGCCGGGGGTGGGTTGCTTGGGGGGTGGCGGGGGGTTTGGTTGGTGGTTGGGTGGGTTGGTGATACTTGGGCAGGTGACTCCTCCTCGCCTCGTGGCCACCGACCTTGACGGCACCCTCCTGGACTCCACCGGCTCCCTCACCCCCCGCACCCGAGCAGCACTGCGCCTGGCCGAGCGGGCCGGCGCCGAGATCGTGTTCGTGACCGCCCGCCCACCGCGCGGGGCCGAGCGGGTGGCGGCCGTGGCCGGGGTGGCGGGGACGGCGGTCTGCAGCAATGGCGCGATCGTGTACGACCTCGCCGGCCGTACCATCACCGAGCGCGTCGACCTCGACCCGGCCATCCTCCGCAAGATCATGGCCGCGTTGGCGGAGAGCGTGCCGGGCATCGTGTTCGCCGCGGAGACGGGGCACAACGTGCTGTGCGAACCCGGCTACTCCCGGCGCATCCCCGAAGAGCTGGACTTCTACCTCGACGTCCCCTCCGTCTGTGACGCGGGCGAGCCGGTGGCCAAGCTGCTGGCCTGGGCTTCCGGTCACCCCGTCGACGAGCTGGCGAGCCTGGCCGTCGCGGCGGTGCAGAACCAGGTCACCATCACCCACTCCGGCGGCCGGAGCCTGCTGGAGATCAGCGCGACCGGCGTCGACAAGGCGGCCGGCCTGGCCCGCGTCTGCCAGGCGCGCGGGGTGGCCGCCGCCGACGTGGTGGCCTTCGGCGACATGCCGAACGACCTGGCCGTGCTCGCCTACGCCGGGCAGGGCTACGCGATGGGCAACGCCCACCCTCTCCTGCTGGAGTCGATCGAGCGCCGCACGCTGTCCAACGACGAGGACGGTGTCGCCGCCGTCCTGGAGCGCCTGTACGGCTGAGCCCCGCGTACCCCATCTGTAGTACGGCCGATCGCGACACCGGGTGGATGCCCGGCGGCCCCGGACCCGCGAGCCTGGTGGTCTCACCCGAGATCGAAGGAGAACCCCGTGGTCACCCAGCAGGTCGTCAAGGAGCGCGGCGGGCTCAGGACCGCCTTTCAGGTCGCCATCGTCCTCAACGCGCTCGCGGTCCTGGCCCAGGGGGTCACGGCCGGCCAGTTGCTCTCCGGCGCGGGCACTTCCGCGCACGGGATGGGCGCCGGGGCCGTGCACGTGGCGGGGCTGCTGGTGGCGATCACCGGGGTGCTCGCGTGGAAGCCGGGGCGCGGCGCGGGCTGGCCGGCGCTGGTGGGGGTGGCGATCCTGCTGCTGGGGTTCGCGCAGTCGATGACCGGCGGGTCGGGGGCCACGGCGGTGCACGTGCCGTTGGCGCTGGCGATTTTCGGGCTCAGCGTGTGGCTGGCGGTATGGGCGTTCAGCCCTCGCATGTCGCGTATGTGAACAAGTACTGTCGGACTCGTGAGTGACGTGCGCGTGGTCGTGGGGCCGGGGGTCGTCGCCGATCCCACCCTTCTGTCGGAGGTCGCCGAACGCGAGTTCGCGGCGCTGGGCGTGAAGGGGCACATCAGGTACGCCCGCACCGTCGACGAGCTCCGCCCCGACGGCGGCATCCCGGTGATCCTCCCGGGACCGGACCCGGCGGCGCGGGCCCTCATGAGCGAGCCGGTGGGCCCGGTCGTCTGGCTGGACCTCACCCGCGACGACCGGGTGAGCCCCGGCAAGGACGCCCGCCACCTGCACGGACGCGGCGTGGACGGCCTGGCCTGGGCGATCAGGCACGCCGTCCACCGCACCCGCCACAGCGCCCGCCGCATCACCTACGGCCCCCACCCCGACCAGTGGGCCGACCTCTACCTGCCACCCGCCGCCGAATCGCCCACCGCCGAACCACCCACCGCCGAACCACCCACCACCGGATCATCCTCCGGCGGGTTTCCGGTGATCGTGCTGGTGCACGGGGGCTACTGGCGGTCGATCTGGGCCGCCGACCTGATGGAGCCGCTCGCCGCCGACCTGGTCGGGCGCGGGTTCGCGGTGTGGAACCTGGAGTACCGCCGCCCCGACCTCCACGGCTGGCAGGCCACGACAGCGGACGTGGCGGCGGGCATCGACGCCCTGGCCCCGGCCGTGGAACCGGCCCTGGACCTGAGCCGGGTCGCGGTGGCCGGGCACTCCGCTGGCGCACAGCTGGCGTTGCGCGCGGCGGCCGACGGCGCGCGGGTGGCTCTGGCCGTCTCCCTGGCGGGCGTACTCGACCTGGTGGAGGGCGAGCGCCGCTGGCTGAGCTCGGGCGCGGTGGCCTCGGCCCTGGGACCGGAAGCCCACGTGTACGGCGCGGCCAGCCCCCTGTCCAGACTCCCCCTGAAGGTACGCCAGCTGGTGGTCCAGGGCTCGGGCGACGATCTGGACCTGGTCGACTTCAGCCGCCGCTATGCCAGGGCCGCCAGGGAGTCGGGCGACGACCTCACGTACCTGGAAATGTCCGGCGACCACTTCGCCGTCATCGACCCCGCCACCCCCATCTGGCGCACCACCGCCGTGGCCATGGCCAACGCCCTCCGCTGAGGTCCCGTCAGTCAGGCGCGCATCTCGGAGGGCAGGGCGGTGTCGGCGTTCAGGAGTTCCACGCCCAGCAGCTCTCCCGACTCGGAGAAGTCCAGGACCACGTCGTCGGCCACCGCCTGCCGTACCGCCTCACCCGGGGCGATCTCCCGCTTCATCGCGATGTAGGCCGCGTTGACCTCCTGATCCATGCGCAGGTAGACGGTCCGCGGGCCCGAGGGTTCCTCGTCCCAGGACAGCAGGCCCTCGCGGCCCTCCGGCGAGTTCGCCACCGCCGTACGCAGCACTCCGAGCACCATCTCCACGACCTCGACCGCGTCCGCGCCGGTGACCTTGCGCTCGTGTTCCCAGCCGTCCAGCCCGTCGATCCGGTAGGGGCACGACCACTCCCCCGTCGGCTCCTCGTACGGCAGGCCGACCGTGATCGTCACCTCCCTGGGCGGCATGGTGCGCAGGGTGAGGGTGCGGCTGGCGATCTCGTACATGCCTGCGACCTACCCACGACCGGGCTCCCGCATCCGGCCGGGGCCGTACCCCCAACTCATGCCGTGGTCGTCTATTCCGTTCTGTGCGCGCCACGAACCAGTTAGGCTGCGGCGCGTAAGGGGGGTCACTGTGATGGAAGAGACGTTCGGGGCGCGCCTGCGCTCCAGACTGGATAAATACGGACCTCTGTGCGTCGGCATCGACCCGAGCCCGGCGCAGCTGCTCGCCTGGGGTCTGGACGACTCACCCGCGGGCCTGGAGAAGTTCAGCCGCACGATCGTGGAGGAGATCTCCGACGTCGCGGCGGTGGTCAAGCCGCAGTCGGCGTTCTACGAGCGCTGGGGCAGCCGCGGCGTGGCGGTGCTGGAGCGCACGGTCCGCGACCTGCGCGCCGCCGGCCCGCTGGTGATCCTGGACGCGAAGCGCGGCGACGTGGAGTCCACCATGATCGCGTACGCCGAGGCCTACCTCGACCCCGGCAGCCCCCTGGCCGCCGACGCCCTGACGGTCAGCCCGTACCTGGGCCTGGCCTCCCTGGCGCCCGCGATCCGCCAGGCCCACACCAACGACGCCGGCCTGTTCATCCTGGCCCGCACCTCCAACCCGCAGGCCGAGCAGCTGCAGTCGCGGGTGGCCGACCAGATCTTCGACGCGGTGGCCAGCTTGAACCAGGGCGCGACCCCCCTCGGCTCGATCGGCGTGGTGGTCGGCGCCACGGTCGCCGACCCCGCCTACGACCTCTCCCGGCTGAACGGCCCCATCCTCGCACCGGGCCTGGGCGTCCAGGGCGCCTCTCCGTCCGACCTCGCGCGCCTGTTCGCCGGGGTACGGCACGCCGTCATCCCCTCGGTGTCCCGAGCGGTGACGGAGAACCCGGCCCGCATCCGCGAGATCACCCTGCGCTACCGCGACGACTGCGCCCACCACCTGGCCTCCTGAAGGACCCCTCAGTCCTCCAGCGGAAACTGGATCGGGCTGATGAGGTAGCGGCGCCGTCCGGGCGCGGGCGCGTTCCCCAGGTGGGGCACCAGCGCGGCCCGCAGGCCGGTGATGAGCTGCTCCAGCTCGGCCGGATCGAGCCACACGGCATGCTGCCGGTATCCGACCGCGTCGGCGACGGGGTCGGCGTTCTCCCGCTCCACGTAGGCCCCGAACTCCGCGAGCAGCGTGGCGACGGCGGCGGCGAAGACGCGGCGGTGCTCCTCGGGTGACAGCGCGGCCATCGCCTCCGGCTCGATGGCGGCCCGGTCGCGGCGCAGCCGGTAGCGGCGTTCCACCGCGCCCCGGACCCGCTCCTCCCCGTCGACCTCCAGGATCCCGGCGTCGGCCAGGACGCCGACGTGCCGGTAGACGGTCGCCTTCGACACGTCCTGGATGACCTCGCAGAGCTGGGCGGTGGTCAGGGTGCGCTGCCCGGCAAGGGCGTGGATGACGCGCAGCCGTACCGGATGGGCGAAGAGTTCCAAGGCGTCCACGGATCTATGGTTTCATGTTGTGCGACCATTCTCAACTGTTGCGAACGTTCGCACCGGGCGATAATGTGAATGCGACATATCGTGAAGACAGGGAGTGCCCATGAACCGAGAGCTGATCCTGACCACCGACGACGGACTACCCCTGTCCGGCACGCTGACCCTGCCGGACGGCGACGGCCCGCACCCGGCCGTGCTCCTGCTCATGCCCGGCAAGCTCGACCGCGACGGCAACCTCGGCAAGGGCCGCATCGAACTGGGCGGACCGCTCGCGGCAGCGCTGGCGGCCAAGGGCGTCGCCTCCTACCGCTACGACCGTCGCGGCGTCGGCGCGACCCCTGGCGACTGGCAGGCGGCCGGCTTCTATCAGCACCGCGCCGACGCCGCCGCGGCCCTGCGCGAGCTGGCCGGACTTCCGGAGATCGGCACTGCCGGCGCCATCGGCTACAGCGAGGGCGCGCTGCACGCCGCGGCGCTCGGCGCGCACGAGGGCGCCGCGGCGGTGGTGATGATCTCCGGCCACACCATGACCGGCGAGGAGACGCTGCTGTGGTGGGCCGGGCTCAAGGACGCCGAGGGCCTGTCGAAGCCCATGCGGCTCATCGCGCTGCTGTTCGGCCGCCGCACGATGCGCGGCCTGGCCGCCAAGCTGACGGCCAAGATCAAGGCCACGAAGGGCGACGTGGCGAGGCTCTACGGCTTCAAGATCCCGGCGCGGTCGATGCGCGAGTTCCTCACCTACGACCCCAAGAAGGACCTCGCCGAGGTCCGCGTGCCGCTGCTGGCCGTCACGGGGGCCAAGGACGTGCAGGTCAGCCCCGCCGACCTCGACGTACTCGCCGCGGTGGTCCCGGGCCCGGCCGCGGTCCGCCGCCTGCCCGACCTCACGCACCTGCTGCGCCGCGACCCCGGCCCCGCCTCACAGAGCACGTACGGCAGGCAGTACGCCAAGCCCGTGGACCAGGGCCTCGTCGAGGAGGTGTCCACCTGGATCGCCGCAAGCCTCGCGACCCGGTCGTCCCACCCCTGACCCGCTCAGCCGCGCAGAAAGGCGTCGATCTCGGCCCGGTCCGGCATCGAGGTACTTGCCCCTTCCCGCTGCACCGACAGCGCGGCAGCCGCCGACGCGAACCGCAGCGCCTCGGCCGGAGCCAGCCCCTCCCCACGGGCCACCGCCAGCGCACCCACGAACGTGTCCCCGGCCGCCGTGGTGTCCACCGCCTTCACCGGCACCGCCGCCACCCGCAGCCGCTCACCGGAGCGCGAGCCGTACAGCGCGCCGGCCGCCCCGAGCGTGATGACCGCCTCGGGCACCCGCTTCAGCAGCGCGTCGAGCGCCTCCTCGGCCCCGGACGCGCCGGTGATGGCGGCGGCCTCGTGCTCGTTCGGGACGATCAGGGTGACGGCGTCCAGCAGTTCCTCCGGCAGCGGCCGGGCGGGCGCCGGGGTGAGGATGACCGGCGCGCCGGACACCTGCGCCGCCTGGGCGGCCCCGATCACCGCCTCCATGGGCAGTTCGAGCTGCAGCAGCAACGCCTGCGACCCGGCGATCGCGGCCAGGTCGTCCCCGGACGGCCCGGTGATCGTGCCGTTGGCGCCGGGCACCACGATGATCGAGTTGCCGCCGTCGTCGTCGACCACGATGTGCGCGATGCCGCTGGAGCCGGACACCTGGCGCAGGCCCCTGACGTCCACCCCGGCCCCGGCGAGCGTGGCCCGCATCTCGGCGCCGAACCCGTCGTCGCCCACCGCGCCCAGGAACGCCACCCGGCCGCCCGCGCGCGCCGCGGCGATGGCCTGGTTGGCCCCCTTGCCACCGGGGATCGTACGGAAGGCGCGCCCGGTGACGGTCTCCCCGGTTCTGGGAGCCTGCGCGACGTACGCGACCAGATCCATGTTCGCGCTGCCGAAGACCGAGATCATGCCCTCATCATCTCCTGCGTACGGCGGGCCAGCTCAGCCAGCCCCACTCCATCGAAGCCGGTGAGGCTGCTGGACAGGCGGTCCCGCATGATCCACTGTTCGGGCACCCGACCGGCCAGCGCACCGGCGACCGAGCCGACGGTGGCGCCGGCCGAGTCAGTGTCCCAGCCTCCGGCCACGGCCCCGGCGATGGCCCGGGTGAAGTCGCCCCGGCTGTGGACCAGGGCGGCGGCGGTCAGGGCGGCGTTGTTGATCGTGTGCACCCAGTGCAGGCCGCCGTGCCGCTCGTACAGGCCGTCCACGACCTGCTCGAAGTCGCCGGCCGCGCGGGCCGACTCGACGGCCTGCCGTACCGCCTGATGCAGGCGGGAGCGCGCGGGCACGACGGACAGGCCCGTCTCCACGACGTCCTCGGCGTCCGCGCCCACCAGGGCGCGGGCGCACATCGCGGCGACGAACATCGCGCCGTAGAGGCCGTTGGCGGTGTGGGTCAGGCGGGCGTCGCGGTAGGCGTGGATCGCGGCCGTGGCCGGATCGCCCGGGTTCACCCATCCGTAGACGTCGGCCCTGATGAAGGCGCCGATCCACTCGCGGAACGGATTACGGTGGACGGCAGTGTCCGGCGGCTCCAGGCCGTCGAGCAGGTTGCGGTAGGCGACCCGCTCGGCGGTGAAGGTACGGCCGGCGGGCAGCTCGTCCAGCCACAGCTTGGCCACGTCGTCGGTGGTGAACTCGTGGCCGTGCCGTTCGAGGACGGTGAGCGCGAGCAGCGGGTAGTTGAGGTCGTCGTCCTCGGGGATGCCGTCGATGTTCTCGGCCAGCGAGTTGACCGCGCTGCGCCGGTTCCACGGCCACCGCCCGGCCACCTCGGCGGGCAGGCCCTTCGCGGTGAACCAGCCGCTGATCGGCCAGTTCCCGGTGGCCTCGGCGATCTCCCTGATGCCCGCGCGCGGGATCTTCTCCACCGGCTTGCCGAGGACGCACCCGGCCGCCCGGCCCTGCCAGGCGGCCAGCAGCCGCGCCGGATCGGGTTCCACGGGCCGCGCTTCGGGCCAGGCGGGGCAGGCGGCGATGATGTCGGTCAGCTCGCCCGGCTCCTCCAGCGGCGAGGCGAGTTCGGCGAGCCGGTCCATCAGCTCGCCGGCCAGCCCGCGCAGCCGCGCCGCACTCGGCTCCGAGGCGCCGGCGCGCGGCGGGGCGTCGTGCCCGCCCGCCACGTGCCACTCGCCGGTGATGCGGGCGAGCTCCGCGGGGTGGGCGGCGGCCCGCCCGTCCTCCTCGGCCTGACGGAGCTCGTGCCCGATCAGGTCCTCCGGCTGCACCCAGGTGAGGCGGATCATTCGCCCGCCAGCTCGGCGAAGGCGTCCTCGTGGGCACGCCTGCGGGCCAGGTCGGCGGTGTGGACGCGGCCGGCCACCCGGGCGATCGCCCGCCCCGGCGACACGATGTCGGTACGGCTGGCCGTGCCGACCGCCTCGACCCACGCGGCAGGCACGCTGTCGAGCCCGCCGAGCGCGCCCGCGATCGCCCCGCCCATGGAGGCGATCGAGTCGGCGTCGCGCCCGTAGTTCACCCCGCCGAGCACAGTCTCCCTGAAGTCGCCCTTGGCGATCACCAGGAAGGCCAGCGCCAGCGGCAGCTCCTCGATGCTGTGCACCCGGCTCGGCCGGCGCGCCCCGAGCCCCTGTTCGCGGTAGGTGTCGGCGACGGTGTCGTAGGGCCGCATCGCCGCGCGCAGCTTCTCGAACGAGCCGTCCCAGTGCCCGAGATCCACCGCCGCGCCGCACACCGCCTCGATGGCGGCGCGGGTGCCGTCCTTGGCCAGGCGGATCGAGGCGGCGATCACGCTGTCCACGGTGGCGCCCGGCCGCATGGCCTCGGCGACCGCCGCCGCCATGACGCCGGCCGCCTCGCGGCCGTAGCTGGACTGGTGGGCGCCGGTCAGGTCGATCGCCTCGGCGTAGGCGGCGTCCGGGTCGCCGGCGTTGACGACGCCGACCGGGGCGACGTACATGGCCGCGCCGCAGTTCACGATGTTGCCCACCCCGGCCTCGCGCGGGTCGGCGTGGCCGTAGTGCAGGCGGGCCACGATCCACTTCTCGGCCAGGAAGATCCGCTGCAGCGGCAGCGCCTCGGCCTCCAGCTCGGGGATCCACACGCGCTCGCCCATCAGCTCCGGCACGAAGTGCTCGGCCATGGCATAGGCGTCCAGGTGGCGGCCGGCCTTCTCGTACACGCGGATCAGCGCGTGCGTCATCAGGGTGTCGTCGGTGATGTGGCCGTCGCCCTTGTGGTACGGGGCGATCGGGCGGGCGTTGCGCCAGTCCTCGTTGTACGGGGGCACGATGCCCTCGACCGGCCCGCCGTACCTGGTGGTGATCTGCTCGGGAGTCCAGCCTTCCGTGGCGCCGCCCAGAGCGTCACCCACCGCGGCCCCCGCCACGCAGCCAGCGGCTTTGTCCTCAAGCGGCGTCATGTCAGTCCTTCCGTGAGTTCCAGGAGATCCCTGCCCGCCAGCTCTGGCAAGCAGCAACCGGCGAGCGTGCGAACCGGCGCGATCCACCCCTCCGGGATCGCGCCGTACCCCCCGCACGCTCCGGTGATCGCGCCCGCGAGCGCGGGCGCTGAGTCCGCTGTGGCGGCCAGGCACGCCGCCGCGGACACGGCCGGTCCGACGGCGCCGCCCGACGCCTCGGCCAGCGCGAGCGCGATCGGCACGGTCTGCGCCGCACCCACCGCGTAGCTGTAGACGTGGTCGAGCAGCGCCGCGTCCAGCGCGGGCACCGCGCCGAACGCCTCGCCCGCCTTCCTGCCAGCCTGTACGGCCAGCCGCGCGTTGTGCCCGATCGCGGTGTCCTCCGGCAGGACGGCCAGCGCCGCCTCGACCGCGTCCGAGACCGGCGCGCCACCAACGGCGGCGGCGATGGCCGCGGCGACCGCCCTGGCGCCGAGAACGCCGTCACCGGCGTTGGTCACCCGGGCGTCGTCAGTGGGGTCGAGCCCGGCCGCGCCGAAGGCCACCGCTCTGATCGCGGCGGCGTCGTCGAAGAAGTGCGGGTTGTCGTGGCCGCTGGCGGGCGGTTCGACGCCCTTGGCCAGGTTGTCCAGCGCGCTCGCCACCGAGATCCGGGCCCGGACGTCCTCCCGGCCGGCCAGCTCGCGAAACGCCTCAGCCCTCGGGCGGCGCAGCGTGAGAACGGTCCACGCCAGCCATTCGGCGTCGTCCGACGGGCCGAGCGCCAGCGGCGCGGTCGGCTGGTTCAGCGCGAACGGCACCGGCAGCGTCGTGATCCGGTGCTCCTCGGCGAAGAGGTCGAGCTCCCGGTGCAACCGCCTGCTCCACGGGGCGTGCAGCGCCGACCTGTGGCGCGCGGCGGGCCACCCGGCGGCGTCCCCGATGGCGAGCCCGATGAAGGCTCCCCTGATCCTGTCCCCCGACATCGATGTTCAGCGTCCTTTCGCCAGTTCGTCGGCGACGTCCAGCACGTGTCTGCCCTTCACGGCCGGCAGGCATTTCCCGGTGGCGGGGCCGATGCGCTCGGCCCATCGCCTGGGCACGCCCGCCTCACCCTGGAAGGCGCCGGCCATGGCGCCGGCGATGGCGCCGATCGTGTCGGCGTCCCTGCCCAGGCCGACGCCGAACGTCACCGAGGCCTCGACATCGCCCTCGCCCGCCAGGAACGCGGCCAGCGCCAGCGCGACGGCCTCGGGTGCGACGTCGGTCCACGGGTAGTGCCTGACCACGACGGCGTCGTGCAACCGGCGACCGAGATCGCCGGGAATGCCGTCACCCGCCGTGCCCTGGCCTGTCGTGCCGTTGCCTGTCGTACCTTGGCCTGCCGTACCGGAAATGTCGCCCAGGACCTCGCGGACCCGGGCGATCGCGCGGGCCGTCCACGAGTCGGCGGGGATCACCGCGAGCGCGGCGTCCGCGACCTCTCCCGGCCGGGCGCCGGCCATCGCCGCCGCCACCGCGCCGGCGACCGCGCGGCCGCCGAGGATGCCCTCGCCGTCGCCGCTCACCAGCCCGTCCTGCTCGACCAGCCGCGCCGCCTCGGCGGGATCTCCCGGGCAGAAGATCCCGTACGGCGCCGCCCGCATGGCCAGCCCGTCCGACCAGCCGTGCGCGTGCACGCGGCCGGTCAGCGGCGGCTCCAGCCCGCGCCGCAGCGCCTGTACCGTTCCCAGCTCGGAGAACCCGGCCCCGCGCATCGGCCCGGTCATCAGCGGGATGATCTCGGACCGGTAGGCGGCGGCCACGTCGGCCGGGGTGAGCGCGTGCCCGTGGCGCAGCAGCAGGGAGGCGGCGAAGATGGTGTACTCGGTGTCGTCGGTGCCGCCGCCCTCGATCTCCGTGAGCCGGCCCCACCGGGCGGTGATCTGCTCGGGGGTCATGTTCTCCGCAGGGGCCCCGAGGGCGTCCCCGGCCGCGAGGCCGAGCAGACACCCGCGGGCCCTGTCGCGATGGTTCACTTCTGGTACCGCTCCAGCACCGAGTTGCCGTCGGTGACCAGCTTGTTCGCCGCCTCGTCGAGGCTGATCTTGTTGGCGAAGTACTGCTGGAGCACCGGCGTGGCCACCTTGCTCTTCCACTCGTCGAAGCCCTTCACCTTGAGGAAGGGCGCCACCACGAGGCTCTTGCCGGACGCGGTCGCCACGTCCCAGCCGTTCTCCTTCGTGGTCATGGACGGGTCGGCGGCGGCGGCCTGCGAGGTCGGCAGCAGCCAGTCGCCCTTGGCGAGCTTGGCCTGGTTCTTGCCGTTGAGGAAGAACGAGATGAACTTCAGCGCCGCGTCCGGGTTCTTGCTGTCCTGGGCGACCGAGAGCGTCTGGGAGACGGCGCCCTGCTCGGTCGTGGTGCCCTTCGGGCCGGGCAGCGTCACCCACTCGAAGCCTTCCGGCGCCTGCTCGACGACCTGCTGGCGCAGGTAGACGCCGACCGGCAGCAGCGCGAACTTGCCCTTGTAGAAGGCCGGCAGCGGGTCGGCCGTGCCCTGTCCGAGCGCGGCCGGGTCGGCGGACTTGTCCTTCCAGAGCTGGTCGTGGATGCGCTGGAGCACCTCGCGCTCCTCGGGGCCGACCTTGACGGTGGTCTTGCCGTCGGCGGCGGTCTCGAAGAACTTACCGCCGAAGTTGAGCGCCAGGTTCAGCGTCTTGTTCACCGGGGACTTCATCGGCCAGGCGACGCCGAAGTGGCCGTCCTTGGTCATCTTCTTGGCCGCCTCGGAGAACTCCTCCCACGTCCACGGGCTGTCCGCGGTGGGGATGCGCACCTTGGCCTCGTCGAGGAGCTTCTTGTTGGCGATGATGACCTGCGACTCCTGCAGGAACGGCACGCCGTACACGCCCTGGTTGCCCTTGCCGTCGTCGAACGTCGTGGTGTCCCACGCGGCCTGCGGGATGTCGCTCTTCAGCTCGGCCGGGATCTTGTCCTTGAGGTCGAGCAGGTAGCCGTCGGCGGCGAAGCCGGACAGCGCCGGGGAGTCGTTGTGGATGACGTCGGGGGCGGTGCCGCCGGCGAACTGGGTCACGAGCTGGTCGTTGACGTTGTCCCAGCTGCCCTGGACGTAGGTGACCTGGATGGTGGGATTGGCCTTGTTCCACTCCTCGACGAGTTCCTTGTTCGCCGCGAGGGACTCCTTCTGCCAGGCGAGGCTGAGGAAGTTCAGCTTGACGGGCTCGCCGGGCTTGGCGGCCTCACCCTTGTCGCCGGCGCCGCCGCCACCGCAGGCGGTCACGGCGAGGGCGAGCAACGCCGTTACCGCGAATGCGGACTTGATTCGCATATGAGCCTCCTAGCCCTTGACGGCGCCGGCCATCAGGCCGGACCTCAATCGCCGCTGAATGATTGCGAAGAAGATCAGGCTCGGGATCGTCGCCATGAGCGACGCCGCGGCCAGCGGGCCGAGCCTGGCCACCCCCTCCGGGCCGGTGAAGCGCACCAGCGTCAGCGGGAGGGTCATCACGTCGGGGTCCTGAAGGATCACGAGCGCGAAAAGAAACTCGTTCCATGAGGAGATGAACGAGAAGAGCAAGGTCGCCACCACACCGGGGGCGAGCAGCGGCGCGACGACGCTGACCAGCGCGCGCAGGCGGCCGGCGCCGTCCACGGACGCGGCCTCCTCCAGCTCCGGCGGCACCGCCCGCACGTATCCCTGGAGCATCCACAGCGCGAACGGCAGCGTGAACGTGACGTGCACGACCACCAGGCCGGGCAGCGTGTTCACCAGCTCCAGCTCACGCAGCACCATGAAGAGCGGGATGATGATCAGGATGAACGGGAAGACCTGGCTGACCAGCACCCACCCGATCGCCACCCGGTTGACCAGGCTGCGGTAGCGGGCCATGGCGTACGCGGCGGGCAGCGAGATCAGCACGGTGATGAAGCTGCTGAAGATCGCCACGACCAGGCTGCGCAGGGCGGCGCCGGTCAGGTCCTGCTCGCCGAAGGCGTCGGAGAAGTTGGCCAGCGTCGGCTCGCGCGGGATCCACGTCGGGTCCAGCTGGGCCATCTCCTGCGGCGTCTTCAGCGCCGTCGAGAGCAGCCAGACCAGCGGGAAGGCCAAGAAGACGATGTAGGCGAGCAGGGCCGCGTAACTCGGCAGGCGCTTCACTTGGCCTCCTTCATCTGACGCCACAGGTACAGGCCGAGCACCGCGAGCACGACGATCGCGAACGCGACGCCGAGCATGGAGGCGTAGCCGAAGAAGCGGTAGCGGAACGCCTCCTCGTAGGCGAACAGCATCGGCAGCCTTGTCTGACCGCCCGGTCCACCGGCGGTGAGCACGTAGACCAGGCCGAACTGGTTGATGTTCCACACGAAGTCGAGCGAGGTGATGGCCACGATGACCGGGCGCAGTTGCGGGAGCGTGATGTTCCAGAAGCGCCGCCAGCGGCCCGCGCCGTCGACCTCGACCGCCTCGTACAGCTCTTTCGGCACGCTCTGCAACCCCGCCAGCAGCACCACCGTCGTCTGCGGCATGCCCGTCCAGACGCCGACCACGATGATCGCGGGCAGCGCGAGCGAGAAGTCGGCCAGCCAGTTGACGTCGGTGCCGAGCATGCTGTTGAGGATTCCGGCGTCGGGGTGGTAGACGAGCTTCCACATCAGGCCGATGACCACCGGCGGCATCGCCCACGGCACCACGGCCAGCACCCGGGCCACGCCCCTGAACCTGAGGTTCTGGTTGAGCAGCAGCGCCAGGCCGAGCGCGGCCAGGAACTGCAGCACCGTCACCGACACCGACCAGATCAGGCCGATCTTGAACGAGGACCAGAAGTCGGCGTCGCCGAACAGTTCGTAAACGTTTTCCAGACCGGTAAAACTAACGTCCCGGTTCCTGGTCGCGCGGGCGTCGGTGAAGGCGAGGCCCACGCCGTACAGCAGCGGCCCCACGCTGAACAGCAGGACCGGCACCAGCGCCGGCAACATCAGCACCCACATCTCGCGGTTGCGGCGCGAGCCGCCACCGCCGCGCCGCGTGCGCGGCTTGGGTGGCGACGGTCTGGTCGCGGTCGCCGTCATCCGGCGCCTCCCTCCTGTGCCGAGCTCTGGTGGCCGGGAGCCGCCCCCGCCAGGGCTCCCGGCGTGTTGGTCGTGAGGTCGTACGGCAGCGCGGGCTCCTCACCCGAGGTCGAGGCGCGCACCACGAGGCGCGGCGGCACCGTCACCAGGCGCGGCTCGCGGTCGCCACGCTGCAGCCGGTCGAGCAGCAGCTCGACGGCGGCCTTGCCACGTTCGGCCGAGCCGAGCGAGACGCTGGTCAGCGACGGGTAGGAGGCGGCGGCCAGTTCGGTGTCGTCCATGCCGACCACGGCCACGTCCTCGGGCACCCGCCGCCCCGCGGCGCGCAGGACGTCGAGCGCGCCGAGGGCGATGAGGTCGTTGGCGCACATGAGCGCGTCGATGTCGGGCCGCCGGGCCAGCAGCGCGGCCACGGCGCGTGCCCCGTCCGCCCGGTAGAAGTCACCGATCTCGACCAGCCCGTCGTCGTACGGCAGGCCGAGCTCCTCCAGCGCCTCGGCATAGGCGGCCCCTCGGGACGCGCCGGGAACCGTGTCGAGCGGCCCGTTGACCAGCGCGATCCGGCGGCGGCCGAGCGCGTGCAGGTGGTCGAGCGCGAGCCGGACTCCGGTGCGCGAGTCCGCCCGGACATTGTCGACCCGGGTGCCGTCCGGAACCGAACCGATGATCACGACGGGGGCGCGGGCGGCCTTGAGCGTTTCAAGGTGCGCCTCCGTGACCCTCAGCGGGCTCATGATGAGGCCGTCGACGTAGCGCTCGCCGAGGCTGTGCAGCACGTCGATCTCGTCGGCGGCGATGGCATCGGTGGAGTGGAGCACGAGCCGGTATCCGGCCGCCTTGAGCACCGGCTGGATCTGGCGGACCATGGCCAGGTAGACCGGGTTGCCGATGTCGGCCATGGCGAAGGCGACCTGGTTGGTGCGCCGCGACTTGAGGCTGCGGGCGACGGCGTTGCGCACGTACCCGAGCTCCTCGGCGGCGGCCAGCACCTTGCGGATGGTTTCCTGGCGGGTCGGCAGGCCGTTCAGGACCCGCGAGACGGAGGCGATCGAAACGCCCGCACGCTCGGCGATCGTGTTGATCGTGGGTCCGTCGGCCAAGGCTTTCCTTCCATGGGGGTAAACGGTGACAGAAAGCCATCTGTAAACGTTTACTGAGTTGGCCTCATGAAACCCGTCTGTAACCTTGAGGTCAAGTCACGATAGAATAACACCAGGTCAGCCCCTATTTGACCCTTTGTCACCCCATCAGTAGCCCACCCCAACTTTCCGTAACCCCCACGCCCTACCCGGCCACCCCGCCCCACACCTCCCGACCGCCACCGCCCCCTGAGGCTCGGGAACCGGGGACCGGTGCCTAGGGCTCAGGGATCGGGGACTCGGGGAGACCGGGGGCCGGTGCCCAGGGCTCAGGGACCGGGCACTCGGGAACCGGGGACCGGCGCCCAGGGGCTCAGGGCCGGGAGTGGGCCGCCTAACCACGCTCTTGAGCTTGGGCGGGGACGGGGTCGGGGGTGGGGCGGGTGGTCAGGGCTCGGATGGAGGGGCTGCCCGCCAAGGCGACCACCGCCGCCAACGCCGCCGGGATCACCAGCGCCACCGGCAAGGAAGACGCCTCGGCCACGAACCCCAGCACCGCGGGCCCGATCAGCAACCCCGAGTACCCAAACGCGGTGACCAGCGACAACGCCTTGCCCACCGGCCCACCGGCAGCCCCGACCGCACTGAAGATGACCGGCACCACGGTGGCCAGACCCACCCCGGCCAGCGCCCACCCGGTCCACGCGACGACCACTGCACCCGCACCCGCGAAGAGGGGCGCGCAGAGCACGAGCACGTACCCGCACGTGGCCAGCACACCGGCCAGCTGGATGGTCAGCACGGAGCCCAGCCGAGCCCGGATCGGGTCGCCGAGCAGCCGCACCGTCGTCATCGCCACTGCGAAGATCGTGTAGGCCAGCGGCGCCGCCGCCGGATCCGTGCCGAGGATCCAGCGGGCGTGCAGCGCGGCCCAGTCGATGGCCGCGCCCTCGCTCAGGTGTCCGGCGAACGCCGCCAGCCCCAGCAGCGCGATCAGCCCCCACCGCAGCCCGACCGCCTTGCCGGGGGCGGTCGTATCGGCGGAGGGAGAGGGGGAAGGCACGGGGGGCAGCAGCCGGGTGACGGCGGGCAAATAGAGGAACGGCACGATCAGGGCGGTGGCCACCAGCAGCGCCTGCCCGCTGGCCCCCAGCTTCAGCGCCAGCGACGTGATCAGGCCGGCCGCCGCGCCGCCCAGGCTCCAGGTGCCGTGGAAGGCGGAGATGATCGGCCGGCCGTACACGCGCTCGACCTCGACGGAGTGGGCGTTGATGGCGACCTCGACCACCCCGATCCCGATGCCGAACACCACGGCGGCCGCCGCCAGCAGACCGTAGGACGGCGCCAGGGCGGGGGCGAGCAGGGCCAGCGCCGACAGCGGGCCCGCGAACCAGCACACCCGCCGGCTCGTCCAACGGTCGACCACGGGCCCGGCGATCAGCATCGACACCAGCGCGCCCAGGGAGATCAGCAGGAGCGCGGTGCCCAGTTTCGCCGGGCCAAGGTCGAGCCGGTCGTTGAGTGAGGGCAGCCCGGCCGCCCACACGCCCACCACGAGCCCGCTGAGAAAGAAGAGTCCGAACACACCCTGCCGCGCACGCCTCGCCACCATTTTGTTCACGGCTAGAGCATAATAAGAACGAGGAGGCCGCCACAATGACGAGATGCGAACCGTGACCGGGGCCACAACCAGCGTCGAGCTCCGTGAGCACAACAGGGCGCGGCTGCTGCGCGCGGTGCACGAGTGCGGCGCGAGCCGTACCCGATCACAGCTCACCAAGGACCTCGACCTCGCCCGCGGCACCGCGTCGGTCCTGGTCACAGGGCTGAGCGAGGACTCGCTCCTGCACGAGGAACCCTCCGCCGAGCACGGCCGCGGCCGCCCCACCCAGATCCCGGGACCGCACCCGTGCGGCCCCGTCGCCCTCGCCGCCGACCTGCGTGAGGACGGGTGGGAGATCGCCGCGGGCGAGCTCGGCGGCCGCATCACGCCGCTCGCCGCGCGCCCGCACGACGGCACGCCCGAGGGCGCGTTCGGCCCGCTCGCGGCGGCGCTGCGCACCCATCTTCAGCGGTACGGCTCCCGCGCCGTCGGCATCGGCCTGGCCGTCCCGGGACCGGTACGCGACGACCGCCTCGTCGACGTCTCCCACCTGGGCTGGCGTGCCGTGGACGCGGTCGCCGGGCTGGCGTCGGGCATCCCCGCCGGCACGCTGCTGCACGTGGGCAACGACACGGCGTTCGCGGCGCTGGCCGAGGCGCGCAGGGGGCGGATGGCGGGGGTTCGGGTGGGTTTGCACCTGCACGTGGACTTCGACCTCGGCGGCGTGCTGGTGGTCGACGGACGGCCGCTGGGCGGGGCGACGGGCGTGGGGGCGGAGTTCGGGCACATGCCGCTGACCGGGCGTGCCGATCCGTGCCTGTGCGGGGCCCGGGGGTGCTGGGCCATGGAGGTGGGGGCCAACGCGCTGCTGCGCCACCTGGGCCTGGCCGCGGGCGGCGGCAGGGGGCGCGACCAGGCGCAGGCCATCCTGGCCAGGTCCGGGAAGGGCGATCCCGAGGCGGCCGAAGCGGTCGACGCGGGCGCGCGTGCCCTGGGCCGCGGCATCGCCGCCCTGGTCAACGCGCACGACCCGGAGATCGTCACGCTGTCCGGGCTGGGCGTCGACCTGTTCACGCAGGGACGGGCGGCGCTGTCGGAGGCGTACCTGGCCGGGCTGATGCGGATCCGGGTCGAGCGGCTGCCCGAACTGGCGCCGTCGGAGCTGGGGTGGAGCGGGGCGCTGCTGGGGGCGATGGAGTCGGTGTTCGACGCCTTCCTGACCCCGGAGGGCCTCAGAACCTGGCGCCCCCGAGAACGTCCATGAGGGCTTCCTGGTCGGCGAAGGGGGCGAAGTGGCCGCCGGGCAGGTACGTCGTCTCCACGCGTGGCAGGCGGGCGGCCAGCGTTCGGGCCAGTGACACCGGGACTTTCGGGTCGTCCACCCCGTGGATCAGACGTACAGGCGTCCTCACCTCCTCCACGGCGATGTCCCAGGGGCGCAGGTGCAGGAGCAGGTCATCGGCCATCGCGGCGCCGCCCTGCCTGGCGCTCTCGTTGGCGTCGGCCAGGAAGGCGGCCTGGGCCGTACCGGCTCGGGCTCGGAAGACCTCCAGGTCGGCGGCGGGGAGGGCGCGCTCGACGCGCGGGATGACGCGCGCGTCGGCCGACGCCATCGCGCGGGCGGACACCGCGCACAGGCGGCGCAGCAGCCAGGGCGCGCGGCGGGCCAGCCGCCAGTAGAAGGCGTCGGCTTTGGCCGCGGGCGACCACCTGGTGGCCGGTACCGGGGCCATGCCCGACAGCAGCGCCACGCCCGTCACCAGGTCGGGCCGGGCTGCGGCCAGCCGCAGCGCGGACGAGGCGCCCATGGAGACCCCGGCGACCACCACCGGGCCCACCTCCTCGGCGCGGGCCGCCACCTGCGCGGTCCAGCGCTCCGGCGGCATCGGCGGCGTGCCCCCGTAGCCGGGCCGGTCCGGCGCGAGCACCCGGATCCCCTCCCGGACCAGCAGGCCACCCGAGAGCGTCCACCCCGCGGCCCATCGCGACGAGGCGTATCCGTGCACGAACACCACCGGCCTGCCCGCCGGATCGCCGAACTCCGCCCACTCGACCCCGCTCACGCGCGTCCCTCCGCGACCGGCGCGGGCCACTGGGAGACGGTCTCGATGGCCCATTCGGCCCAGGACACCATGGCCTCCAGCCGCCGCACGCCCGCCTCCACTCCCAGCAGGGCCGCCCGATCCGGGGCGAGCCGCAGGTCCAGCCCGTTGCGCAGGGCACGCAGCCCGCGCAGCCTCGCCCGGTGATACTCCAGTTCCTCCCGCAGGAAGTCGGCCGCCTCCCCCGGCGAGACCACCCACAGCGCGAACGAGCGCAGCACGGTCTCGTTGCGCTGCGCGTGGTCGGCCGAGGTGGTCACGAGCCATTCCCGCAGCGCCCGCGTCCCCTCCTCGGTGATCTCGTACGGCCGCCGCCCCCGCGACCCCTCGGCCTGCTCCCTGATGAGCCCCTCGGCGGCCAGCCGCTTCAGCTCCGGGTAGACCTGCGTCGGCTTGGCATGCCAGACGAAGGTGAGGACGCCGTCGAATTCCTGGCCGATGTCGTATCCGCTACGTGGCGCTCCGGCGATGAGCGTCAGCAGGGCCATCCGCAATGACATGTCGCGATCATACTAAAAAATTTCACTGTCACAAGTGAGCTTCACCTGGCGCGACACGCCCGAGATTCGCAATGTGATGAAAACCACCGACAAGGGATGAACCGCACTTCCGAACAGGTGCTCGATGATCTTGCGCGGGAGTCGGCGCGAGCCGTACACATGGATCTGGAGATTTCGGGACTTGGGGAGAGTCGCGTGAACCTGGAGATCGCATTGCGCATGTGTGAGGCGGCGTTGAAGCAGGCGGGGCGGGAAGGGGCGCGGGTGTCGGTCGCGGTGGTCGACGCGGGAGGGAACCTGGTGACCTTTCAGCGTATGGAAGGCGCTGAGATCGCAGGTCCCGTGCTTGCGCCCGGGAAGGCGTACACGTCGGTCGCCCATCGCATGTCCACCGCGGAGCTCGCCCCGCTGACGGCGCCGGGAGGGGAGCTTTTCGGGCTGGCCGGGGACCGATTCATCTGTTTCGGAGGTGGCATACCCCTGTGGGCGGACTACGGTGAGGAAGAACGCGTGGTCGGCGGGATAGGGGTCAGCGGAGGGACGGTCGCGCAGGACGTGGCGTGCGCCGAGGCCGCCGCCGAAGTCTGGCGGACGGGCTGAGCGGCCGCTTTCCGCAACACGAACCGCTGGTATCCGCCATGATTAGCCACTGCACTACGGGTAACAGTCCGTAAATCCCCGAGGAGAGAAATCCGATGGCACTTCCTACCCTTACCCCTGAGCAGCGCAAGGCAGCGCTGGAGAAGGCAGCGGAGGCTCGCGCCGCCCGCACCGCCCTGCTCGCCAAGGTCAAGGCCGGTGAGCTGTCGTTCGCCCAGCTGCTGGAGCGCGACGACGACATCGCCAAGAAGATCAAGGTCTCCCAGGCCCTTCGCGCGGTCAAGGGCGTCGGCCCGGCCAAGGCGACGGCGCTGATGGAGGAGGCGGGCGTCGACGAGAAGCGCCGTCTCGGCGGCCTGGGCGCCCAGCAGCGCAAGAAGCTGGTCGACGCGCTCGGCTAGAAAAGCCGAGCCGCCAGGGTCCGCGCGCACTGTCGCGCGGACCGGCCGGCGCTCGCGCCCGCCTGGTGCGGGCGCGCAGAATCCCCTGTGCGCGTACGGCGGGCGGCCCGCACCCCCCGTCACCCCTCCACAGGCGAACCCCACGCCACGCGTCAGGACCGCAGATAGGCCAGGACGGCGAGTACCCGGCGATGCTGGTCACCGTCCTCGGCGTAGAGCCCGAGCTTGGCGAAGATGCTGCGGATGTGCTTCTCCACCGCGCCGTCGCTGATCACGAGCTGCCGCCCGATCGCCGGATTCGACTTGCCCTCGGCCATCAGCCCGAGCACCTCACGCTCGCGCGGGGTCAGCTGGGCGAGCGGATCGTCCCTTCGCCTGCGCACCATCAACTGGGACACCACCTGCGGGTCGAACACCGTGCCGCCCGCGGCGACCCGCCGCAGGCCCTCCAGGAACTCGTCCACGTCGACGACCCGGTCCTTGAGCAGATAGCCCACCGCGCCCCTGGCGTCGGCAAGCAGGTCGTCGGCGTAGGAGACCTCCACGTACTGGGAGAGGATCAGCACCGGCGCCCCCGGCACCCGGCGCCGCGCCTCGACGGCGGCGCGCAGCCCCTCGTCGGTGAAGGACGGCGGCATCCGCACGTCCACCACCGACACGTCCGGCCGGTGCTCGGCGACGGCCTCGACGAGCGCGTCGCCGTCTCCCACCGTGGCCACCACCTCGAAGCCGAACTCCTCCAGGAGCCTGACCAGGCCCGCCCTGATCAGCACCGCGTCATCGGCGACCACTACCCGCACGGAACCTCCGCCACGATCAATGTCGGCCCGCCGTCAGGTGACCGCACCGTCAGCTCGCCGTCCACGGCGCGCAGCCGGTCGGCCAGTCCGGCGAGACCGTGTCCCTTGGCGACGTGTGCGCCGCCGACACCATCATCGCCGATGATCAGCATGAGCGTGTCACCGGTCTTGACCAGCTGGATCGTGCAGCTCTGGGCCCGGCTGTGCTTGGCGACGTTCGTGAGCGTCTCCGCGCAGACGAAGTAGATCGCGTTCTCGACGGCGGCCTGGTAGCGCTCGACGGTCTGCACGTCGAGGTCGACCGGGACCGTGCACCGTCCGGCCAGCGCGGCCAGCGCGGGCGCGAGGCCGCGGTCGGACAGGATGGGCGGGGCGATGCCGCGCGAGAGGGCGCGCAGCTCGTCGAGGGTCTCGCGGGTGGCGCTGATGGCCTCCTTGATGGTGACCTGGGCCGCCTCGGGGTCCTTCTGCATCTGCCGCTGCGCCCGTGACAGCTCCATCGCGAGCGAGACCAAGCGCTGCTGCGGCCCGTCGTGGATGTCGCGCTCCAGCTTGCGCAGCGCGTTCGCCTCGGCGGACACGGCGGCCGAGCGGGACTCCGACAGGTCCGAGATGCGCTCCTGCAGCTCGGCGACGCCGGTCAGCAGCACGCGGCCGAGCGCGGCGCGCAACAGCGCGGCGCCCCGGGTGACGAACGGCAGCAGCACCACGCCGATCAGGCCCAGGCCGACGTGGAAGACGACGTTGACCCCGTAGCCGTCGCCGAACCCCAGCAACTGCGGCAGCTCCTGGTTGCCGGGGATACGCGAGGTGAAGATCCCGTAGATCGGATACGTCAGCCCCATGATCGGGATGGCCCAGAACACGATCGTGATCACGAACGACACGATCGCGACCGGGAAGTTCAGGATGCCGTGCAGCAGGTCGAGCCACGACTGCCCGGTCGTCAGCGGGTTGACCAGGCGGCGCAGGCGGCCAGCGCCCGGAGGGGCCGGCTTGTAGCGGGGGCGGACCGGCGGGCGGCCCAGCACGTCCGACAGCCAGCCGCGCTCACCCTCCGCGAAGGCGCGGGCCAGCATCAGCGTGCCGGCCAGGATCGGCAGCCCGATCCACACCACCGCGGTGCCCACGCCCGCGGCGAGACCGGCCACCATCAGCACGAACGTGATGGCGGCTGTCGGGAAGCCGACCAGGGTGTAGCGCGAGTCCAGGAGGACTCGTCTCATCAGGGAGCGCATGCCGTCAACGCTACGGCCCCGCCCCCGCTGAGACGACCGGGTACGCCCGCCTTTGGGGGTAGGGCCAGCACTACCGACCCTGGTGGTGGGATCTTGACCGGAAGAGGGCGGCGGGCATCACTGTGCCGCGGCGGCCTGGCCGGAAGCCTTGGTTCATCACGAAATCCACTGAATCGAGGCCCCCATGACCGTCCTGCTCGACCACCCACCCAGGCGGGTCGTCCAGGCGCCCGCACGCCGCGACACCTTCATCGACCTGCTGCGGGTCTTCGGCATGGGGCTCGTGGTGCTGCAGCACTGGACGATCCCGGTGCTCAGCTACGACGGCGGCCGGCTCACCACCGGCAACGCGCTGGCCACCCCGGGGGTCTGGGTGATCACGTGGATCAGCCAGGTGATGCCGCTGGTGTTCTTCGCCGGTGGGGCGGCCAACGCCATCAGCTTCGGGCGCGCCCACGCCGGCGCGCCGCAGTGGCTGAACGTACGGCTGCGCCGCCTGGCCTGGCCGCTGCTGCCGCTGGCGGCGGTGTGGATCCCGCTGCCGCAGGCGCTGGCCGCGATGGGGGTGCCCGCTCAGCCGCTGGAGACAGGGGCGCGGCTGACCGGGCAACTCCTGTGGTTCCTGGCCGTGTACCTGATCGCGGTGACGCTGACGCCGTACATGATGAAGGCGCACGAGCGGTTCGGCTGGCGGGTCGTGGCGGTGCTGGCCGCCGGGGCGGTCGTGAGCGACGTGGTCCGGTTCTCCTCGGGGGTGGAGGCGCTCGGCTACGCCAACGTCGTGTTCGTCTGGCTGGCCGTGCACCAGCTCGGCTTCTTCTACGCCCAGGGACGGCTGCGCAGGCCGGCGCTGATGGCCGCCGCCGGGTTCGGGGCGGCGGCGCTGCTGGTGGCCTTCGGGCCCTACCCGGGCAGCATGATCGGGATGCCGGGCGCCGCGGTGTCGAACATGGCGCCGCCCACGCTGGCCATGCTGGCGGTCTCGTTCGGGCAGATCGGGCTGGCGATGCTGCTGCGGCCGTGGCTGGTGCGGTTGCGTACCGGGAAGGTGCTGGCCTGGGCGGGGCCTCGGATCATGACCGTGTACCTGTGGCACATGCCGGCGTTGTTCGCGGTGACCGGGGTGGTCGTGGTGGCGTTCGGCATCGACACGCCGGCTCCGGGCAGCCTCGGCTGGCTGCTGGGGTGGCCGATCTGGTTCGGGCTGCTGACCCTGGTGATGTGGCCGCTGGTGCGGTGCTTCGCCCGGTTCGAGGAGCCGCCGGCGCTGCCGTACGGCAAGCCTTCGTGGTCCACCTCCGGCCCGGCCGCGGCGCTGGTCGGCTTCGGGCTCGTCCTTCTCATGGTGTACGGCTTCGCCCCCGGCATCGCCCCGGTCGTCGGCACGGTGGCGATCCTCGGTGGCCTGCTCCTCACCGGGCCGCGTGCCAGGTTGTGAGGCGTTCTCGGGCACAATCGGGCGGCATGAGCGTCATCCGCCCGGTGACCGAGGCCGATCTGCCCGCCGTCGCCGACATCTACGCCCACTACGTGCTCAACACCGTGGCCACCTTCGAGGAGAACCCGCCCGGACAGGACTTCTGGCGGGCCAAGGCGGCGACGGGCCTGCCGTTCCTGGTGGCTGAGGCGGACGGCGCGGTCGGCGGGTTCGCCTACGCGGGGCAGTACCGGCCCAAGCCCGCCTACCGGCACAGCCTGGAGGACACCGTGTACCTCGCGCCCGGCTTCACCGGCAGGGGGCTGGGCAGGGCGCTGCTGGAGGCGCTGGTCGCGGCCTGCCGGGAGAGCGGGGCGCGCCAGATCATCGCGGTGATCGCCGACGGCGGCGACCCGGCCTCGGCGAAGCTGCACCGGGCGCTGGGGTTCCAGGAGGCGGGGCGGCTGCGGGCGGTCGGCTTCAAGCACGGGCGCTGGCTGGACACCGTGCTGATGCAGCTGGACCTGAGCTAGCTGGGCCTGCCCGAGCTGGGACTCGGGCTGGGGCTTGGAGTGGGGCTTGGGGTGGGGCTTGGGCTCGCGGTGGGGCTCGGGCTGGGGCTGGGGGTTGGGGCGGGGGACACGTCGGGCAGGTCGGTGCGCATGTGCGGGGCCAGGAGGGTGGCCCAGGCCTTGGCCATCTTGGCGTACTCCTCCTCGCAGCGCACCGCCCGCGTGACCGGCAGCGCGCCGTCGGCGACCAGCGGCAGGAAGGCGTTGTGGTTGGAGCCGTACAGGTAGCACATCATGTTGTAGTAGCGCTGCACGCTCAGCGAGTGCTCGTCGGCGAAGACGGTCTTGTCCAGCGGCTGCGAGACCTCCTGCTGCGACATCCGGCCCCACGCCTGGATGGTGCTGATGATCTCGGAGTAGTCCCGCTGGTCCTCGGCCGAGCTGATGAGCACGAGCGCGGAGAGCTGGTCGACGGCGTCCTCCTCCCTGCCGGTGGAGGGCAGGTCGTACAGGTCGATGAGGGCGTGGCCGAGCTCGTGGTAGTAGATGCCGCTCATCGCGCCCACGACGCTCTCGTCGACGTCCTGCGGGTCGGGCGTCGCGCTCTGGCCGGATTCCGGCGCCGCGAAGAGGCTCTGCAGGTACGCCACCATCTCGTAGCACATGGTGATCGTCCGGTCCTCCGGGCTGTAGAAGGCGTTGACGGTGTCGCACTGCTCGGCCTTCACCGGGATGTCGCGCGGCGGGATGAACGCGTCGGAGGCCGACTCGGTCCACTCCCTGAGCAGATGGTGGTCGCGCATCAGCTTCTCGGCCGGATTCAGGTCCTTGTTCTCGGGCGCCACGTAGGAGGGGATGAACGCGGGGGTGCTGCTCGGGCTGGCGGAGGGACTGGCCGAAGCGCTGGGCGAGGTGGGGCCGGCGGACGGGCTGGGGTTCGCCTGTCCCCCCGCCGCCGGCGGCTCGGCGGGCCCCGAGGGCTGCGGTTTGGTCGTACCGCAGGCGCACAACGCCACCACCAGGACACTGGCTACCAAAAGCGATCGACTCATAACACTATGTAATCATCCGCTCCGAACTGCGACGGATCCGGGCGGGGGTGTTCGAGCAGGTCCGGGAATTCGGCAGGATAGGGGGGGTGAGCCTCCTCGTAGAACGCCTGCCGGAAGAGATCGACGCCGAGCCCGATGAGATCTTCGACGCGTTCGTCGGCTGGAACGCCGACCGCGGGCTCACGCTCTACCCAGCCCAGGAGGAGGCGCTGATCGAGGTCGTCTCGGGCAGCAACCTGATCCTCGCCACCCCGACCGGCTCCGGCAAGTCGCTGGTCGCGGCGGGCGCGCACTTCGCCGCCCTCACCAGGGACATCCGCACGTTCTACACCGCGCCGATCAAGGCGCTGGTCTCGGAGAAGTTCTTCGACCTGTGCGAGGTCTTCGGCGTCGAGAACGTCGGCATGATGACCGGCGACGCCAGCGTCAACCCGGGCGCCCCGATCATCTGCTGCACCGCCGAGATCCTCGCCAACCTCGCGCTGCGCGACGGCGCCGCCGCCGACGTCGGCCAGGTCGTGATGGACGAGTTCCACTTCTACGCCGAGCCCGACCGCGGCTGGGCCTGGCAGGTGCCGCTGCTGGAGCTGCCCAACGTCCAGTTCATCCTGATGTCGGCGACGTTGGGCGACGTGTCGATGTTCGAGCGCGACCTGACCCGCCGCACCGGCAAGCCGACCTCGGTCGTCAAGCACGCCGAACGCCCCGTCCCGCTGGTCTACTCCTACCGGATGACGCCCCTGCACGAGACGCTGGAGGAGATGCTCTCCACCGGCCAGGCGCCGGTCTACGTGGTCCACTTCACGCAGGCCTCCGCGATGGAACGCGCCCAGTCCCTCATGTCCATCAACATGGCGACGAAGGCGGAGAAGGAAGCCATCGCGGCGATGATCGGGGGCTTCCGCTTCACGACCCGCTTCGGGCGTGCCCTTTCGCGCCTGGTACGCCACGGCATCGGCGTACACCACGCGGGAATGTTGCCCAAATACCGGCGCCTGGTCGAGCGCCTGGCCCAGGCCGGGCTGCTGAAGGTCATCTGCGGCACCGACACCCTCGGCGTCGGCGTCAACGTGCCGATCCGCACCGTGCTGTTCACCGCCCTGTCCAAGTACGACGGCAACAAGGTGCGCAGGCTGCGCGCCCGCGAGTTCCACCAGATCGCCGGCCGCGCCGGCCGGGCCGGCTTCGACACCATCGGCTACGTCGCCTGCCAGGCTCCCGAGCACGACATCGAGAACGCCAAGGCGCTGGCCAAGATCGGCGACGACCCGAAGCGGCGGCGCGGCTACGCCCGCAAGAAGCCGCCGGAGGGCTTCGTCGGCTGGAGCGAGGAGACGTTCGAGAAGCTCCAGACCGCCGAGCCCGAGCCGCTCAACTCCCGCTTCAAGGTCAGCAACGCGATGCTGCTCGCGGTCATCAACCGCCCCGGCGACTGCTTCGCCGCCATGAAGCACCTGCTCACCGACAACCACGAGGACCGCAAGTGGCAGCGCCGGCACATCAGCCAGGCCATCGCCATCTACCGCTCCCTGCTGGCCGGCGGCATCGTCGAGCAGCTCAAGGACCCCGACGAGCAGGGCCGCCGAGCCCGCCTGACGATCGAACTCCAGGAGGACTTCGCCCTCAACCAGGCGCTGTCCACCTTCGCCCTGGCCGCCTTCGACCTGCTCGGCCAGGACTCCCCCAGCTACGCCCTCGACATGGTCTCCATCGTCGAATCCATCCTCGACGACCCGCGCCAGATCCTCGCCGCCCAGCTCAAGAAGGCCCGCGGCGAGGCCGTGGCCCAGATGAAGGCCGACGGCATGGAAT
Organism: Nonomuraea endophytica; assembly: GCF_014203235.1. Classification (GTDB taxonomy): domain Bacteria; phylum Actinomycetota; class Actinomycetes; order Streptosporangiales; family Streptosporangiaceae; genus Nonomuraea; species Nonomuraea endophytica. The sequence continues at coordinate 217,538 of NZ_JACHIN010000004.1, forward strand.
ACGAGGAGCGCATGGACGCCCTCACCGAGGTCATGTACCCGATGCCGCTGGAGACGCTGCTCCTCGGCGCGTACGAGACCTACCGCCGCGGCCACCCGTGGGTGGGCGACTACACCGTCAGCCCCAAGTCGGTCGTGCGTGACATGTACGAGCGGGCGATGACGTTCAGCGAGTACATCCAGGTCTACGAGCTGGCCCGATCCGAAGGCACCGTCCTGCGCTATTTGGCCGACGCCTACCGGACCCTGTCGCGTACCGTGCCCGAGCACCTCAAGACCGAGGACCTCGTCGACCTCATCGAGTGGCTCGGCGAACTCGTGCGCCAGGTCGACTCCTCGCTGATCGACGAGTGGGAGAAGCTGGCCAACCCGGCCGAGGCGCTGGAGGCGCAGAACCAGCTGGAGACCAAGGTCCGTCCCGTCACCGCCAACGTGCGCGCGTTCCGGGTGCTGGTGCGCAACGCGATGTTCCGGCTGGTGGAGCTGTGCGCGCTGGAGAAGGAGGAGGAGCTGGCCGAGCTGGCTCCCGACGTCGACTGGCCCGCGGCACTGGACGCCTACTACGACGACCACGAGGAGATCCTCACCGGCGCCGACGCCCGGGGGCCCGCGTTGCTGCGGATCGAGGAGGAGAGCGGGCTGTGGAAGGTCCGCCAGACGGTGAAGGACCCGGCCGGGGACGGCGACTGGGGCATCGACGCCCAGGTCGACCTGACCGCCTCCGACGAGGAAGGCCGCGCCGTCCTCCACATCCAGGGCCTGAACCGCCTCTAACCACCCACCAACAGACACCGCCCATCGGCGCACCCTCGCCCATGGCGCCCCGCTCGACCCCGCCGGGCGCAGCACCCTCTCGACCTGGGGCGCCGGGATGGTCGGAGGTGCGGTGAGACGCTCAGTGCCGCGAGGATGGCGCTGTTCCAGGGCACACGACCCGGACGGGAGACCGAGCGATGCGGGAGGGCCGGGAGACTCGGGATTCGGAAGAGCTGGGATCCGGGATGGCCGTGATCTAGGAGGACCGGGATCCGGGGACGCCAGGCGGGCGATGGACGCTTCGCGGGCGGTGGGGGATGGTTAAGCCGTGCGCCGGGACGGACTGGCAAGGGCGCCCCGGCACACGCCTCTTCCTCTAGTGTCCGGTCACGAGGTTCCCCGTCGTGTCATGACAATGTCCCAAGATCGAGACATTCAGCACGAGGCGATCTGACAGACCTTGGCCAGCATGCGCTTGGCGTCCTGGGTCTGGCGGGTGAAGTCGGCCGTGGCGGGTTTGCCCCACTCCCCTGCCTGCGTGTACACGATGAGCGCGTTGGCCCGGCGGACCACGATCGCGCGCTCGCCGCCGACCGCGGCCTTGCCCTTGTAGTAGCTCTGGCCGGTGACCGCGAGGGCGGCGTCGCCGAGCTTCACCGCGCGGGCGGAGAAACGGTAGCCCTTCGTGCCGCACGAGGCCGCCGCGCTCTTGATGCCCGCCAGGGCGGCGCCGGCCGATGTGGCGTCGGTGTAGAGGATCAGCTGCTCCGACTTGGAGTAGTCGGGGACGGCGGTGTAGATGATCGTCTTCGCGGAGGTACGGCCGGCCTGGCCGAGGGCGGCGCGGTCACAGGGGTTCACGACCGATTTGGCGGTCTTCTTCTTGCTCACCGCCCAGTTGGTCTCGGGGTTCTTGTCCTTCTTCGCGGCGTCCTTCTCATACAGCAGGAAGCCCTGGGGGATCGCTCCGGCGATGACGGAGGCGGCGAGGATCGTCTTCAGCATGGTTCAAAATAGGGGGAATGAGCGACGAAGACGTCAAGCGGGTCCTCGGGTTGCTGGCCCAGGACGACACCTTGCGGGCCTTGTCGGCGCTGGTGCTGGACGCCGGTGCCGCCGATCTTTCCCCGAAGGTGCTGGAGAGGTTGCGGGCCGGCGGGCTTGCCGTACCTGATGAGGAGGGGCGGTGGCGGGCGCGGCCGGAGAGGTTCCGTGAGCTGCTGAAGGCGCTGGCCGAGCCCTCGCCGCGGTTGAGCGAGGAGGAGCGGGTCCTGCAGACGTTCCTGGTGGAGGGGCGGCTGCAGACGATGCCGATGAAGCACGAGAAGCGGCTGGTGGTGCTGCGGTACATCGTGCGGGTGTTCGAGCCGGGTGTGCGGTATGCCGAGAAGGACGTGAACGTGGCGTTGCGGGCCTTCCATGATGACTACGCGGCTTTGCGGCGGTATCTGGTCGACGCGGATCTGTTGTCGCGGGAGGGCAACGTCTACTGGCGCAGCGGCGGGCCGGTCGAGCTCTAGGAGCCCAGGCGCCGGCGGTAGGCGCGGGGTGGGAGGCCGTACTCGTGGGCGAAGGTGCGGCTGAAGTGGAACGGGCTGACGAAGCCGCACGCCGCCGCCACCTGGCCGATGTCCAGGTCGGTGGCTTCCAGGAGCTGGGCGGCATGGGCCAGCCTTGCGGCGCGTACGGCACGCATGGGAGTGCGGCCGGTGCGCTCGGCGAACACGTGGGCGAAGCGGGACGGCGACAGCGCCACGGCCGCCGCCAGCGACGCGACGGTGTGCGGGGCGCCCGGTTCCGCGGCGATCAGCTCCAGCGCCCGCGCCACCCTCCGATCCACCCCCACCCCACCCGGCCGCGCCCCGCTCAACCCGCCCACACCCGGCCCGCTCGCGCCCCTGTCGTCTGGATGCGGGCCGAAGGCGTCCGGGGCTTCGGACGTCGCCAGGAGGAGGATCTCCTCCACCGCACCCAGGACCAGCTCCCGGGCCCGCTCCGCCATCGCGGCCACCGGCCGGTGCGTCTCCCCCGGCTCCGGCGGCACACCCCGGCCGCTCCAGCGGGCATAGGCATGCGCCCGCAGGAACGCCTCCTCGATCCGAGCGGACAACGACGGAGGTTCAGCCCCCGGCTGTCCCAAGCTGCCGGGCGAGAGCTGCCTGCCAGGGGCACGGAGACCGGCGGACGGGAGGCTGGTACCGGGCGCGAGGGCGCTTCCAGGCGGGAGGGTGGCGTCAGGCGCGAGGGCGCTTCCGGGCGCGAGGGTGGCGCTGGGCACGAGGGTGGTGGCCGCGGTGGGCTGGAGGGGTGGGGCGAGGTGGGAGCCGCGGGTGAGGTGGCAGCCTGGGGAGAGCGCGTAGGGGCGTAGCCAGGTCACCCAGGAGGGTCTCGGCTGGAAGTGGACCCACCAGAACCGCCAGCGCTCCCCCGCCGTCCGGTAGTGGTGGGCGGCTCGTGAGGCCAGCACCACGAGGTCCCCCGGGCCCGCCGTCAGTGTCGCACCGCCCTGTTCGACCAGCCCCGCCCCCTCCTGCGTCCACATCAGCAGCCAGCTGGGCGAGCCCGACGCGCGCCGCGTCGCATAGCCGGACCCTCTGTCGTAGTGGCCCACGATGACGAGCTCGGCAGCAGGAACAGACATGTCGTCGGCGCTCACCGGCATACCTTCCCACAGCCCGCTTTCCTAGGCTCGAAGGCATGGACACCAAGGATTTCCACGACCGCGGCTACATCGTCGCCCGCGGCATGCTGGCCCCGCACGAGGCGGATCTGCTGCGCGAGGAGTTCACCCGTCTGCACGCCGCGGGCCCGGTCCCAGGTCATTTCTCGCCGAAGCCCCAGGAACCCGGCCTGCCGTACGACGGGCTGAGGGCTTATCCGCGCATCATGCACCCGCACCAGATCAACGACGTCGCGCTGCGCTACCTCCTGGACGCCAGGATCGCCGCCGTCCTGCGGGAGCTGCTGGAGGAGGAGCCGATAGCAGCCCAGAGCATGTTCTACTTCAAGCCGCCCGGCGCCCGGGGACAGGCGTTGCATCAGGACAACTTCTATCTGCGCGTCGAGCCGGGCACCTGTGTGGCGGCCTGGATCGCCGTGGACCGGGTCGACCGGGCCAACGGCGGCCTGGAGGTCGTGCCCGGTACGCACAAGATGGACCTGTTCTGCCCGGAGGACGCGGACTCGTCCATCTCCTTCACCCGCGAGTACGTCCCGCCGCCGCCCGGCCTGGAGCGGGTGCCGGTCGACATGGAGCCGGGCGACGTGCTGTTCTTCAACGGCAGCCTCGTGCACGGCTCCGGCCCGAACGCCACCGCCGACCGCTTCCGCCGCAGCCTCATCTTCCATTACGCGGGCCGTTCGGCCGAGCGCATCGCCGCCTACTACCCGACGCTCACGATGGCCGGCGCGCCCCACCCGCTCCCGGCCGCCGAGGGCGGCGGGCCGTGCGGCACCGAGGCGTCGGGGCCGCACTAGGCGTGCCGCCTGGCGAGCGGTGCCCGGTCTGTGGAGTATGTAGGGGTCACCGTGCCGGAGGAGGAAAGGCCAGCGTGAGCGCCGACGTGCGGCCGTTCCTCGCCGAGGTCCCCGAGGCCGAGACCGTCACCGACCGGTCGCAGGGCGTCCCGCTCACCCCACCCGAACACAATGCGCTGGTGATGACGCACGGCTGGCCCGGCTCGGTGCTGGAGTTCCTGAAGGCCGTCGGCCCGCTGACCGACCCGGTCGCGTACGGCGGGCCCTGCTCGGCAGGCACGACCCGGCGCACGTCGCCGGCATCCACCTCGTGCCCCCGCTCGCCCCGCCGGACCCGGACACGTTCGGCGACCTGACCGCCGCCGAGCGGGCATCGCTGGCGGCGATGGAGCACGCCAAGCAGTGGGAGGACGGGTATTCGGCCGAGCAGTCCACCCGCCCGCAGACGCTCGGCCACGGCCTGACCGACTCCCCCGCCTGTACTGGGAGAGCATCCGGCAGGTCCAGAAGTGGTTCAGCGAGCCGGGCGCGGACGTCGTGACGACGCCCGCGGGCTGCACGGTCTTCCCGAAGGAGATGCCGCGCCCCCTTCCGGCTGGTCAGGGACCGATGACCAGCTGCCTGCCCTAGCCGCCGGAGATGTCCGACTCGGCGTCATCGGGCACGTGGCTGTCCCACGGGTCGTCCAGCCAGCCGTCCGGCAGGTGCACCCGGTCCCGTTCGCCCGACTTGCCGCGCGGGGTGTCGGTGTTGGGCGGCCACGGCTGGTCGCGGTCGAGCTTGGCCAGGGCCGTGCGCAGCTCGTCCAGCGACTCGGCCGTGGTCATCGCCCGGCGCAGCTCGGAGCCGACGGTGAAGCCCTTGAGGTACCAGCCGACGTGCTTGCGGAAGTCGGCCACCGCGTACCGTTCGGTGTCGAAGCAGCCGGCCAGCCCTTCGGCATGCCGTTCCATGACATCGGCGACCTCACCCAGAGACGGCCGCACGCGCGCCGGATCGCCGTTGAAGGCGTTCTCCAGATCGCGGAACAACCACGGCCGCCCCAGACAGCCCCGCCCCACCACGACGCCGTCGCAGCCGGTCTCGGCGACCATGCGCAGCGCGTCGTCGGCGCTCCAGATGTCGCCGTTGCCGAGCACCGGCACCTCGGGCACCGCCTCCTTGAGCCGCGCGATCGCCGCCCAGTCGGCCTGCCCGCCGTAGTGCTGCTTGGCGGTGCGCGCGTGCAGCGCGATCGCCGCGACGCCCTCCTCGACCGCGATGCGCCCGGCGTCGAGGTAGGTGAGGTGGTCGTCGTCGATGCCCTTGCGCATCTTCATGGTGACGGGCAGCGGGCCCGCGTTGCGCACCGCCTCGCGCAGGATCCGCCGCAGCAGATTGCGCTTGTACGGCAGCGCCGAACCTCCCCCGCGCCTGGTCACCTTGGGCACCGGGCAGCCGAAGTTGAGGTCGACGTGGTCGGCCAGGTCTTCTTCGGCGATCATCTTGACCGCGCGGCCGACGGTCTCGGGGTCGACGCCGTAGAGCTGGATGCTGCGCGGCCGCTCCCCGTCGGCGAACCTGATCATCCTGAGCGTCTTGGGGTTGCGCTCGACCAGCGCCCGCGTGGTGATCATCTCGCACACGAACAGCCCGGCGCCCTGCTCACGGCAGAGCACGCGGAACGGCGCGTTCGTGATCCCCGCCATCGGCGCCAGCACGACCGGCGGCCACACCCCCATCGGCCCAATCTTCACCCGTTCAGTTGTAGCCGACTTTGCCCCTCCGACGGAAACTCACCGCCTGGCCACGACCAGCGGCACCCCCGTGCGCGGGTGGGGCAGCACCTCGACCGCGTGCCCGTAGACACGGCTGAGCAGTTCCTCGGAGAGCACCTGGCCGGGCGTCCCGCACGCCAGCACCACCCCCTCCGACAGCACGGCCACCCGGTCGGCGTGCGCGGCGGCGAGCGCGAGATCGTGCAGCACCACGACGACGGCGTCCCCGTCCCGCGCCCGCTCCCCGCCCGACAACTCCTGAGAGGCGCGAGTCCTGAACCGCGCGACGTCGGCCCGCACCAGCTCCGCCTCCACAATCTCCCCATCCAGGTGTACGGCTCCCACCTCCGGCCGCACGTCCCCCGCCAGCACGGACAGCAGCGTGGACTTGCCGGAGCCGTTCGGACCCACGAGCGCCAGCACCTCCCCCGCGAACACCTCCAGGTCGGCCCCGCGCGACACCTGCTCACCGCTCGAAGCACACCCCGGCGGCCTCGGCGTAGACCGTGCCGATGGCCGGGCGGGCGGGGACACGTGGCGTCATGCTCTTCCTCCACTGATAATTTAGGTTAGCCTCACCTAATATCAAATCCTCTTCGTGCGATAGGTTCGACCGGTTTTGCAGCCATATGTCACTGAAGGAGCCATGCCCATGGGCAACGTTGTCGACCTCGGCAGGTGGCCTCTGGTCACCGCCTCCCAGAACGGCCGCCTCACCGTCGAAGAGGCCAACCGGCTGAACTCCGGCATGCTCGAGGTGCTCGCCCGAGCCAGGGCCGAGAACCGCCGCTTCGCCGTCGTCGTGGACCAGCGCGAACGCCAGGCGCCCGAGAAGGGAGCCCTGGAGATCATCCACACGTTCTGGTCCGAGCGCGAGGCCGAGATCGCCGACTGGTGCGTCGGCTACGTGAGCGTGGTGGCCACCCCGTCCCTGGCCGACCTCGTGGAGAACCCTGGCCCCGGCGGCCTCACCGTCCTCGGCACCGTGGACTACGACGCCGCCGTCCTCTGGGCCGCCGACCGCCTGGCCGTAACCGAACCCGCCTGACCGTCACCGAATGGCCGGTTTCCGGGGGGTGCGTGCCGTACCAGAAACTCGCGCAGATTCGTGATGACAGCACCCCGAACGACCATCGCGGATACGCTGTGAGCTGCGATCGATGGGGAGGCGAACGATGCTGCTTCGACTACGGCTCACCCTGCCCGACCGGCCGGGCTCGCTCGGTCAGGTCACCCGGGTGCTGGGCGTGGCCGGAGCCGACATCACGCAGCTGACCGTTCTGGAGCGCGGCGGCGGGCGGGCCGTGGACGACATCACCGTCTTCTGCCCGGACGGCACCCCCAAGGAGACGCTGGCCAAGGGCCTGCTGACCGTCCAGGGTGTACGCGTCGAGGCGATCTGGGCCACCCGCGAAGCCGCCGGCACCTACCCCGAGCTGGAAATCCTCAAATACATCACCACCGCGGGCGAACGCGCGCTGACCACGCTCATCGACTCGCTGCCGGTGCTGTTCAGCGCCGACTGGGCCGCCGCGACCACCTCAGAGGCGACCGTCTACGCCAGCTGGCGGGCCCCGCAGGAGGTCGTCCTCCCGCCCGAGAACCCGCCCCGCCCCGTCGCGACCACCATGGAAGACGGCCTGCACATCATCCACGCCCCGCTGCCGCCGCTGGCCCTCACCCTGATGCTGGCCAGAACCGACGGCCCCGCCTTCCACCGGATCGAGGTCCACCGCCTCACCCGCATCCTGGAGATCTTCCTCAGCCTCCCGGCGACCGAACGCAGCGTGGCCCGACAGCTGCGCAAGTGAGCATCCACTCCAAAAACCCGCTAGAGTTGCTGTGTCGCCGCGAGCAGCGGCGGACGCGGAAGTGGCTCAGTGGTAGAGCATCACCTTGCCAAGGTGAGGGTCGCGGGTTCGAATCCCGTCTTCCGCTCGGAGAGGCCGCACGTTGGGGCCTCGCTCGGTGGAGTGGCCGAGAGGCGAGGCAGCGGCCTGCAAAGCCGTCCACACGGGTTCAAATCCCGTCTCCACCTCTAGTTGAATACCCGGACGATTAGCTCAGCGGGAGAGCGCTTCCCTGACACGGAAGAGGTCACTGGTTCAATCCCAGTATCGTCCACCATCAAGACCGTTCTCCCGGCCAGCCAAGGCTCTGGTTGAAAGTCCGGTCGCGCGAAAATCCTGGCGACATCCGTGGGCGTCCCCGCGACAATGGCCGACGTGAAAGAAGAGGTCGAGGTCGTCGTCGCCCATAACGAGCGGGCGACCCTGCGCGTCGGTGACGTGTTCCTGAAGATCGACGCTGATCAGACGCGTATCGACGTCGAGGTCCAGGCGATGGCCATGGCGCCGATCCCGACCCCCGAGATCCTGTGGCGCAAGCCGCCCGTGCTCGCGCTCGCCGCCCTTCCCGGCACGGCGCTCGGCCGTCTCGGCGAGCCGTCGACCGCGTCATCTGCGGCGTGGGCGGCGGCGGGCGCCGCCGTACGGAAGCTGCACGACGCGCCGCTGCCGCCCTGGCCCGGCCGGAGCCTCGACGAGATCGTCGCCCGCCTCGACGGCGAATGCGCGTGGCTCATCGAGAACGGCGTTCTTCCCACCGACCTGGTCACGCGCAACCGTCAGGTCGCCGAGGCCGCGCTCCGGCCGTGGACGCCGGTGTTCACTCACGGCGACCTGCAGATCACCCACGTGTTCGCCGACGGTGACGAGATCACCGGCGTGCTCGACTGGTCCGAGGCGAGCCGGGGCGACGCCATGCACGACCTCGCCATCCTGACGCTCGGACACGAGGAGCGGCTTGACGACGTCCTCGCCGGCTACGGCGCCGACGCCGACCTCGACGTGATCCGCGGGTGGTGGTCGCTGCGGAGCCTGTCGGCGATCCGCTGGCTCACCGAGCACGGCTTCGACCCGTCCTCGCCGGGCTGCGAGGTGGACGTGCTGAGAGCCCGGATGTGAGGGCTCTTTAGCCGTCCTGGCCGGCGGGGACGAAGTTCGCGTACTCCTCGATGGGCGACTCGCCCTTGCCGTCGTTGTGCCAGACGGTGGCCGTCCGCGCGCACATGGCGCGGGCGGTGTCCCAGTCGGCCTTCTCCAGGCTGCGCAGGTAGGTGACGGCCTTGTCCTTGAGGTCCTGGCTCACGGTGTTCCGGCTCGCTTTCTGAGTCCAGTTGTAGACGAGGGCGCGTTCGCCCGCCTCCACGCGCATCGGCAGGTGGTTGCCGGGAGGTGAGAGGGGGCAGACGAAGACGGACGGCTGCTTGGCGGGCAACAGCGAGGTCCTAGGCCTCCGCGTCGCCGGTGCGGTCGCGCTGGTGGCCGCGGCGGGCGTCGCGGTCGAAGATGCCCAGGATCTCGCAGGGGCCGCCCTCGGCGCCGATCGCGTGCGGGAGCATCGTGGGGAACTCCGCGGCCTGGTTCGTTTCGACGCGGAAGCGGCGGTGGCCCAGCATGAGGATCGCGGTGCCGGACAGGACGACGAGCCACTCCCGGCCGGGGTGCGCGCGCATGCGTGCCGGGTTGTCCGGCGGGGGCTCGGTCATGCGCTGACGTACGACGCTCATGCCCGGGTCACCCTTGACGGTCCAGCGCATCAGCCCGCGAGCCCCGTCGATCATCGGGCTGGTGACGACGTCGTCGGAGGCGGTCTCCACGAGCTGGTCCAGGGAGGTGTCCAGGGCGCGGGCGAGGGTGACCAGCTGGTCCAGGGCGAGGCGGCGCTGGCCGGTCTCGATGCGCGAGAGCGTGGACTGGCTGACATTGGCGCGGGTGGCCAGCTCCTCCAGCGACCAGCCCTGTGCCACGCGCAGGGCGCGGATCCGCTTGCGCACCAGGCTGTCCAGCTCGCCGTCACCTTGCGTCATGGGCAACATCGTATGCCTCAGCTGCAACACCAGGTGGGCGCCGCCCCCGGAGCGGTGGGGCGGCGCCGTACCGGCTAGCGGATGATCTTGACGTCGTCCACTCCGGCCTCCACGAGGCTGGCGGTGGCGGCGTCGGCGGCCTCGACCACGATGCGGACGCTCTGCCCGGCGAAGGCGGAGATGTCCACGGTCGAGGTGGTCCAGGCGCCGTTGCGGTTGCTGACGGCGGCCAGTTGCTCGAAGACCGTGCCGGTCGTCGTGCCGACGACCCTGACCCGCAGGTAGTCGGCGCTGCTGGCGTTGCTGCCGTGGGCCAGGTACCAGGCGAAGGACAACCTGACCGTTCCGCTGGGCAGCGTCACCGCGGGTGACTGCATGGCGGTGGTGCCGCCGTCGATGTCGTGGTCGCCCGCCGCGGCGCCGGCCAGGCGGCCGGTGACCAGGTCGTTGACGCCGCTGACCGTGGTGCCCAGCTGCTTGGCGCCGCTGGAGGTGGTGGCCTCGGGGTCGCCGCGCTCCCACAGGCCGGTGGTGGCGCTGCCGGTCAGGCGGGTCCAGCCCTTGTCGGTCTCGAAGGTGTCCTCCCAGACCACGACGGGCGGCACGGCGGTGGCGATGGTCCACACGGCGTAGGCCACGGCGTCGGCGTGGCGGTTGAGCGCGGTGTCGTTGATGTTCGAGGTCGTGTCGCAGGCGCGGTGGTAGCAGACGTCGAAGGCCTGCCCGGCGGTGCCGCCCCACAGTTGCGCCTGGGCGCTCGACTTGATGCCCTCGGCTCCGGTGAAGGTGCCGCCGGCGGCGATGCCGCGCGAGATGAAGGGCCCGTAGTCGGAGCGGCCGTCGAAGTCGGTGCCACGGGTCTGGACGCCGACGGAGGTGAAGTAGTCCTGCAGCGTGCGCTCTAGGGCGGCCGACCCGGCCGGGCCGGGGCCGGAGCCGACGCCGTCGGAGTCGTCGCCGTCGTAGACGAAGTAGCCGGCGTTGGGCGAGCCGACCATGTCGAAGTTCAGGTACGCCTTGATCTTGGCCCGTTCCGTGGCGGCCAGGTTCGTCACGTAGAACTGCGACCCGCGCAGCCCCAGCTCCTCGGCGCCCCACCAGGCGAAGCGCAGGTGCTTGGTCGGCTGCAGCGCCTGCCGGGAGACCTCCAGCGCGGTCTCCAGGATGGCGGCGCTGCCGGAGCCGTTGTCGTTGATGCCGGGTCCGGCGGTGACGCTGTCGAGGTGGGCGCCGACCATGAGGATGTCGTTGGGGTCGCCTCCGGGCCAGTCGGCGATGACGTTGTAGCCGGTGGCGCCGCTGTAGGTGAACGACTGCAGCGTGGTGGTGAATCCGGCGGCGTCCAGGCGGCCCTTGACGTAGTTGGCGGAGGCCAGGTAGCCGGGGCGGCCGTGGGCGCGGTTGCCGCCGTTGCTGGTGGCGATGCTCTGGAGCTGCGTCAGGTGCGCCTTGACGTTGGCCAGGGGGATGTCGGGCGGGGCGAGCGCGGTCGCGCCGGTGGCCTGGTGCAGGCCTCCGGCTAAGACCACGGTGAGCGTGGCGAGTACGGCGAGCAGACGTGATCTCATGCCACTCCTCTGCGGGGAGATCCGGGGAGACCGAACATAACTCCACAAATCCGGATCGACCAGTCACCAACCCATGGGGAGGACACGGACCCCTTGGGAGGACCAAGCACCCCTCAGGGCCCCGCGCACCCCTGGGAGGGCAGGAAACCCTTGGGAAACCCGGCGCACCCTGGGGTCATTGCGCCGCGCTCGCGGCCAAGCTCACACTCCCGACGCGACGAAGCTTCCCGTCGAACCCCCCGCACAGAGGAGGAAGCATGATGCGTCGAGGACGGTTACCCCAGCCCATCACGGACCCGTCCGCCCTCACCCGGCGGACCTTCCTCGGCGGAGTCGGAGCGAGCGCGGCGATCGTCGCGCTCGACCTGGACTCCGCCATCACCGCCTCCGCACGCGCCGAGCAGGAAGGCACGCTGGTCAACAACTTCGGCCGGGTCTTCAACCTGCCCCCGTTCGCCCAGGCGACGCCCCAGGTACGGGCGGCGCTGACCGAGATGGGCAAGCTGGGCGGCATCCTGGACGCCAAGGACCCGCTGCACGAGGGCCCGATCCGGCTGATCACCAACCCGGAGCTCAGCCCGAACAACCGCGACAACCCCTTCCACACCGCGGGCACCACGTTCTTCGGCCAGTTCCTCGACCACGACATGACTTTCGACAACGCCTCGCCGCTGGGCGTGCCGACCCGTCCCGAGTCCTCGCCGAACCTGCGCACTCCTGCCTTCGACCTCGACACGGTGTACGGCGGCGGCCCCAGCGCCAGCCCGCATCTCTTCAACGCCGACCGGGTCACGATGCGCGTGGAGAGCGGCGGCCAGTTCGAGGACGTGCCGAGGCAGCCGGACCAGCGGGCGATCATCGGCGACCCGCGCAACGACGAGAACATGATGATCTCGGGCCTGCACGTGGCGTTCCTCGTGTTCCACAACAAGGTCGTCGAGCGGCTGCGCGCGCAGGGCACACCGGAGACTGCCCTGTTCGACACGGCCCGCCGTACGGTCCTGTGGCACTACCAGTGGATCATCCTGAACGAGTTCCTGCCGCAGATCATCGGCCGGCCGCTCCTGGACCACATCCTGCACTTCGGCCGCCAGTTCTACCGGCCGCCCGGCGCGCCGTCGATCCCGGTGGAGTTCCAGATCGCCTACCGCTTCGGCCACAGCATGATCCGCCCGTCCTACCGGGCCAACCTGGCCGGTGACGGCGGCCAGCCGTTCTTCGGCTTCATCTTCGACCCGGTGGCCGAGGGCCAGGCCGACCCGGTGGACCTGCGGGGCGGCGTAAGGGCCGGGCGGCGCTTCATCGGCTGGCAGACGTTCTTCAACTTCGGCGACGGCCAGGTGCGCCCGAACAAGCGCATGGACACCCAGCTCTCCACGCCGCTCTTCCAGCTGCCGCTGCGCTCCATCCCGAGTGGCGACCCGCCGATCTCGCTGGCCACCCGCAACCTGCTGCGACACCTCACCTGGTCGCTGCCGTCCGGTCAGCGCCTGGCCACGACGATGGGCATCCCGCACGTCGACACCTCCGAGCTGGCCCCGTTCGGCTTCGCCGCGAACGCCCCGCTCTGGTACTACGTGCTCAAGGAGGGCCAGGACCTCGGCGACGGCATCCAGCTGATCGGAGTCGGCGCCCGGCTGATCGGCGAGGTCTTCGTCGGCCTGCTGCAGAAGGACCCCGGCTCCTATCTCGCGGCCAGCCCGAGCTGGCGGCCGACGCTGCCGAGCCGCACGTCGGGGACGTTCACGATGGTCGATCTGCTGCGGTTCGCCAAGCTCGATCCGGCCAGCCGGGGACAGTGACACCCTGACAAGTTCCGGTAAGAGCAGTTTACAGACAAGAAAGCTTCTTTTGAGTACATTCTGCGTATGGCCATCCACGTGGCCGCGCACTCCGCCAACCGGTTGCTCCGCGAAGCGCTCGCCACCGCCCTCACCGGGCAGCCCGGCCTGAGCATGTCCGGGCTCACCCAGTACCTCTCCGATCTGGAACGACTGTGCCGCATCCGCGACGTCGACGTCGCAGTGATCGACGTCGCGGACGACTTCGAGGAGGTGATGGCCAAGCTCCCGGGATTACGCGGCCGCGGCCTCGTGCTCACCTACGCGAGCATGGACGTGCGCGACGTGGTGCGCGCGGTGGGCGCGGGACTGACGCTGGTGCCCTACTCACGCGGGCTGGCCGCGCTCCTCGACGCGGTACGGCGCTGCCCGTTCGAACCCCGCGCCCGCCCCGCCCACCCGCCGGTCCTGACCCGGCGCGACCTGGACGTCCTGGCCCTGGCGGCATCGGGGCACAGCGTGCAGGAGGCGGCCAGGATGCTCGGCATCGCCCCGGCCACCGTCGAGAACCACATGCGCCGCATCTTCGCCAAGACCGAGGTGCACAGCCGGGTCAACCTGGTCTCGCTGGCCGCCCGGCTCGGCCTGTTGTTCCGGTCCGGGGCCCGGCCGGCGACGGTGCCGCTCGCGGTCGTCTTCGGCGGGCCGGGAAGCTGCCGGGACGCCGTCGTGGAGAACCTGATCCGGCAGCACTTACCGGTCTTCGTGGCCGGCGACCGCTGGACCCACGAGGACGACACGCTCATGCTCCGCCGCCCGCTGGTGGCCGTGATCATCGACGAGTCCGGGGCCTGGCACCACATGCACGCGGTCGGCGCCCGCGTGGTCGTGGTCACCGAGACCGCGTTCGGCCAGGTCATCACGTCTCCGGCGCCGGACGCGGTGGTGCCGATCGGTGAGCTGGGCCGGGCCGTACACCCGGAGATGAGCAGGCGCGCGGCGGCGCGCTCGGCGCTCACCGACCGCGAGCTGCAGATCCTGCGGTCCATAGCGACGGGCCATTCGGTACGGCAGACGGCCCAGGCTTTGGCCATAACCACCAAGACCGTGGAGAACATTCAGTCACGCCTGTTCAGCAAGCTGGATGTCCGAAATCGGGCCGAGGCACTGGCGGTGGGTTACGAACTAGGACTTCTTTCCTGAATCACATGTGCTGTTTGCGCAGAGTTGATGGCGATGTTAGATGGAAGAGCACGTTGGTTCAGGACAGCCACGCACCTACCGCCGGAGGAAATGTGGCGCTGAGACTCGATGGCGTCCGCGTACGGCAACGCGGTGAAGTGTGGCTCGACGACATCAACCTAGAACTCACCAGCGGCATGACGACCCTCATCGGGCCGCTGGCGGCCGGGAAGACCACCCTGATGCGGGTGATCGCGGGGCTGCACACCCCGACCGACGGCCGCGTGGTCGTCAACGGCGAGGACGTCACCTCGGTCCCGGTGCGCAAACGCTCCGTGGCCTTCGTCTACCAGCGGTTCATCAACTATCCGTCGCTGACCGTCTACGAGAACATCGCCTCCCCCTTACGCCTGGCCGCCGGATTCCCGCGCAAGGACGTGGACGGCAGGGTGCGCGACGTGGCCGAGCTCATGGGCATCGCCGACCTGCTGGAACGGCGCCCGGCCGAGCTGTCGGGCGGCCAGCAGCAGCGCACCGCGATCGCCCGCGCGCTGGCCCGACCGGTCGACGTGCTCCTGCTGGACGAGCCGCTGGCCAACCTCGACTACAAACTCCGCGAGCAGTTACGGGCCGACCTGAAGGCGATGTTCCAGGACTCGCGGGGCACCGTCGTCTACTCCACCTCAGACCCGGCCGAGGCGCTGATGTTCGCCGCCCCGACCGTGGTGCTGGGCGAGGGCCGCGTCCAGCACGTGGGCGACGTGGCGCGCATGTACGACCGGCCGCCGTCCCTGGCGGTGGCGGCCACCCTCTCCGATCCGCCGCTCAACCTGCTGCCCGGCGTGGTGAACGAGGGCCGCCTGGAATGCCTGGGCGTCCCGCTGTCCACGCCCGGCACGCACTTCTTCGGCGACGACATGGTGCTGGGGATCCGCCCGCACCAGGTGACGATCGAGCGCACCCGGCCCGGCCAGATCGAGTTCCCCGCCGAGATCCGCCTGGCCGAGGTCACCGGCAGCACCACGTTCCTGCACCTCCTGCTGGCCGGGCGGCGCCACCTGGTCGCGCAGTTGCCGGGCACCCAGCTGTTCACGCCCGGTGAGCCCGCGGTGGCGTACGTGGATCCCGCGCACATCCTGATCTTCTCCGGAACGGGGGAACTGGTGGCCGACACCGCCACGGAGGTCGACCTGCATGGCTGACATCACGCTGGAGGGCGTCGGCCACAGCTACGACGGCGGCCGCACCCACGCGCTCAACCCCATGACCTGGACCTGGTCCGACGGCCGCGCCTACGCGCTGCTCGGCCCGAGCGGCTGCGGCAAGACCACGCTGCTCAACATCATCTCCGGCCTGATCACACCCTCCCAGGGCCGGGTGCTGCTGGGCGGCCGCGACGTCACCGGCCTGCCGCCGGTGGCCCGCAACATCGCACAGGTCTTCCAGTTCCCGGTGCTCTATGAGGAGATGTCGGTCTACGACAACCTCGCCTTCCCCCTGCGCAACCGCAAGTACCCCAAAGCCGAGGTCGACGAGCGCGTACGCAAGGTCGCGCGGTTACTCGGCCTGGAGGAGCACCTGCGCCGCCGCTCGCGCCGCCTCGACCCCGGCCGCCAGCAGATCGTCAGCCTCGGCCGCGGCCTCGTGCGATCCGAGGTGGCCGCCGTCCTGCTGGACGAACCGCTCACCGTCATCGGCCCCGCGCTGAAGTGGACCCTGCGCAGCAAGCTCAAGGAGATCCACCGCGACACCGGCCACACGCTCATCTACGTCACCCACGACCAGACCGAGGCGCTGACCTTCGCCGACGAGGTGGTCGTGCTCAAGGACGGCGCGATCGTGCAGAGCGGCGAGCCCGCCGAGCTGTTCCTGTCCCCCGCGCACGAGTTCGTCGGCCACTTCATCGGCTCGCCCGGCATGAACGTGCTCGACGCCGCCGTCGAGCGCGGCATCGTGCGCGTCGGGTCCGCCCTCGTCGGGCGCGCCGTGGGCGACGACGGCGCCCTTCCCGACGGTCCGGTACGGCTCGGCGTACGACCCGAGTTCGTCAGGATCAGCCCGTTCCCCCGCTCCCCCGGCCTGCGGGCCGGCGTCACCGGCGTGGACCGGATGGGCTCCTACCACCTCGTGCACGCGCGCGCCGCCGGCGGCGACCTGGTCGCCAAGACCGATCCCGGCGAGCACGGCACGGCCGAGCACCTGCACTTCGAGCGGGCCTACCTGTTCCGCGACCAGATCAGGTGCGGCACGCTCGCGGCACTCGAAGGGAGCGGCGCATGACGACCAGCGACGTTCCGGCCAAGGTCGCCGGCAGCCAGGTGGCCGGTGAGGTCGTCGCGCCGGCCGTACCCCCGTCGGCGTCCAACGAGGAGGAGGCGCCCAGGGACGTCAAGCCCAAGAACAACCGCGCGTGGTGGCTG
The DNA here is from genome assembly GCF_014203235.1 of Nonomuraea endophytica. GTDB lineage: Bacteria > Actinomycetota > Actinomycetes > Streptosporangiales > Streptosporangiaceae > Nonomuraea > Nonomuraea endophytica. Next base: position 234,349 of record NZ_JACHIN010000004.1, read on the forward strand.
GTGCTGCCGGTCGTGGTGTCGGTGGCCTTCACCGCGGTCATCCCGCTGATGACCGTGGTCAACTTCTCGGTGCAGGACGTCTTCACCCCCACCGACCGCATCTTCGTGGGGCTGGACTGGTTCAGGTCGGTCACCCGCGATCCCGAGGTGCGGGCGGCGTTCCTGCGCACGCTGATGTTCTCGGCGCAGGTGCTGATCATCGAGATCCCGCTCGGCGTGCTGCTCGCGGTGTGCATGCCGCGGCGCGGGGCGTGGGTGTCGGTGGCGCTGGTCGTGGTGGCGCTGCCGCTGCTGATCCCGTGGAACGTCGTCGGCACGATCTGGCAGATCTTCGCCCGCGGCGACATCGGGCTCGGCGGCTGGGTCGTCAACAACGTGCTCGGCATCAACTTCAACTACACGCTCGACTCCACCGACGCGTGGATCACCGTGCTGGCCATGGACGTGTGGCACTGGACACCGCTGGTGGCGCTGCTGGCGTACGCGGGGCTGCGCTCGATCCCGGAGCCGTACTTCCAGGCGGCGCAGATCGACGGGGCCTCGGCCTGGGCGACGTTCCGGCACGTGCAGCTGCCGCGGCTGCGCGGGGTGCTGACGATCGCGATCCTGCTGCGGTTCATGGACAGCTTCATGATCTACACCGAGCCGTTCGTGGTGACCGGGGGCGGGCCGGGCAACGCCACGTCGTTCCTGAGCATCCTGCTGTCGAAGATCGCGGTGGGGCAGTTCGACCTGGGGCCCGCCGGGGCGTTCTCGCTGCTCTACTTCCTCATCGTGCAGATCGCCTGCTACGTGTTCTTCACCGTGCTGACGAGGAGCGGGAGATGAGACGGCTGCCCTGGGCGCGGACCGTGTTCTGGCTGTACGTGGCGACGCTCATGCTGCCGCTGCTGTGGATGTTCGGCATGTCGATCCGACCGAACGACGAGATCCTCGGGAGCTTCTCGCTGCTTCCGCAGAACGTGACGCTGGAGAACTACGTGACGTTCTTCACGGACTCCGCGTGGTACTCCAGCTATCTCAACTCGATCGTCTACACCTCGCTGAACACGGTGTTCTCGCTGATCGTGGCGCTGCCGGCGGCCTACGCCTTCTCGCGGTTCCGCTTCGCCGGGGACAAGCACCTGTTCTTCTGGCTGCTGACGAACCGGATGGCGCCGCCGGCGGTCTTCCTTCTCCCCTTTTTCCAGATTTATCAGAGCGTGGGGTTGTTCGACACGCATCTCGGGGTGGCCATCGCGCACATGCTGTTCAACGTGCCGCTGGCCGTGTGGATCCTGGAAGGGTTCATGTCCGGGATCCCGCGCGAGATCGACGAGACCGCGGCCATCGACGGCTACTCGCTGCCCCGCTTCTTCTTCAAGATCTTCCTGCCGATGATCCGCTCGGCCATCGGCGTGACCGCGTTCTTCTGCTTCATGTTCAGCTGGGTCGAGCTGCTGATCGCCCGGACGATCACCTCGGTCAACGCCAAGCCGATCGCCGCCACCATGACCCGCACCGTCAGCGCCGCCGGGATCGACTGGGGGCTGCTGGCCGCCGCCGGAGTGCTGACGATCATCCCGGGCGCGATCGTCATCTGGTTCGTCCGCAACTACATCGCCAAGGGCTTCGCGCTGGGAAGGGTGTGACAGGTGCTGGAGTGGATGGTCTGGACCGCGCCCACCGCACTGGTCTTCGCCGGACTGGCCCTGCTGCTGGTCGCCATGGCCGTCTGGGCGCGCCTGTCGCCGCCGCTGGCCCGGCGCGGCTTCCTGCGCATCGAGACCGACAGGGGCGACCGGCTCTACATCGGACTGATCAGCGCGGCGGTGGTGCTCGCCGGGTGGATCGCCGTCACGGACCTGTCGATGTGGCTCGCGCTCGGGTGCGCGCTCGTCGTCGTGGCCGTGATCGGGATATGGGGTTGACCTGCGCCCCCTTGCTTGCTCGCGAGAGGAGTCGGACATGTCGCACACACTCAAGAGGCACGCGGCCGCGCTGGGCGTACTCGCCCTGTTGCTGGCGGGGTGCTCCAGCGGGAGCAAGCCGTCGAGCGACTTCCGTGAGGAGAACGGCAGGGCGGCGGCCAAGAGGTGGGTGGACACCGAGTTCACGCCGTCGACGCTGGCCAGGGATCAGCAGCTGGCCGAGATGGAATGGTTCCTGAAGGCGGCGGCGCCGTACCGTGGGATGGAGATCAACGTGGTGTCGGAGACGATCACCACGCACGAGTACGAGTCGCGGCAGCTCGCCAAGGCCTTCACCGAGATCACCGGGATCAGGATCAAGCACGACCTGATCCAGGAGGGCGACGTCGTCGAGAAGCTGCAGACCCAGATCCAGGGCAACCAGAACATCTACGACGCCTACGTCAACGACTCCGACCTCATCGGGACGCACGCCCGCGGCGACTACGTGGTGCCGCTGTCGGACTACATGGCCGGGGAGGGCAAGAACGTCACCTCGCCGACGCTCGACCTCAAGGACTTCATCGGGATCAGCTTCACCACCGGGCCGGACAAGAAGGTGTACCAGCTGCCCGACCAGCAGTTCGCGAACCTGTACTGGTTCCGGTACGACTGGTTCACCGATCCGGAGATCAAGAAGCAGTTCAGGGCGGCTTACGGGTATGACCTGGGCGTACCTGTGAATTGGGCGGCTTATGAGGATATAGCCGACTTTTTCACGAACAAGGTCAATGGAAACGGGCAGATCGCCGGCAAGAAGGTCTTCGGGCACATGGACTACGGCCGCAAGGACCCCTCGCTCGGCTGGCGCTTCACCGACGCCTGGCTGTCCATGGCCGGGAACGGCGACCCCGGCATCCCCAACGGCCTGCCCGTCGACGACTGGGGCATCCGCGTCGAGAACTGCCGCCCCGTCGGCTCCTCGGTCACCCGCGGCGGCGACACCAACGGCCCCGCCTCCGTCTACGCCCTCACCAAGTACGTGGACTGGCTCAAGCGCTTCGCGCCCAAGGAAGCCGCCGGCATGAACTTCAGCGAGTCCGGCCCCGTGCCCGCGCAGGGCAACATCGCCCAGCAGATCTTCTGGTACACCTCCTTCACCGCCGACATGACCAAACAGGGCCTGCCCGTCGTGAACGCCGACGGCACCCCCAAGTGGCGCATCGCCCCCAGCCCGCACGGCGCGTACTGGAAGGACGGCAACAAGCTCGGCTACCAGGACGCCGGATCCTGGACCCTGCTCAAGAACACCCCCGCCGAACGGCGCGCCGCCGCCTGGCTGTACGCCCAGTTCGTCACCTCCAAGACGGTGTCGCTGAAGAAGTCCATCACCGGCCTGACCTTCATCCGCGACTCCGACATCCGCAGCGCCTACTTCACCGAGAACGCCCCCAAGTACGGCGGGCTCATCGAGTTCTACCGCTCACCCGCGCGCGTCCAGTGGACCCCGACCGGCACCAACGTCCCCGACTACCCCAAGCTCGCCCAGCTCTGGTGGCAGAACGTGGCCACCGCGGTGACCGGCGAGACGACCGCCCAGCAGTCGATGGACAACCTGGCCAAGCAGCAGGACGACATCCTGTCCCGCCTGGAACGGCGCGGCTACGGCGGCGCCTGCGCCCCCAAGCTCAACCCCGAGCAGCCCGCCCAGGCCTGGCTCGACCAGCCGGGGGCGCCCGCGCCCAAACTGGCCGACGAACGCGGCAAGCCCGAGACCCTGGACTACGACAAGCTGATCGCCCAGTGGAAGTCCGGCGACTGACCACCCCATGAGCCCCCATGCGCCCTGACCACGCATGGGGGCCTCCACCCACCGCGCACACACCCTGATGGACACCGAACCAGACCGGAACCCGAGACCCCGGACCCCGGAACCCCCGACACCTCGGCACCTCGGGACCTCGGGACCCCCGAGACCGTGGCCCCGGGACCGGAAGCTCCAGGACCCAGGACGTCGGGGCCGGAGACCGGGGAGGGGTGGTGGACGGGGTGTTGGGGGCGGGCTTAGCTTGCTCGGCATGAAGTTACGTATCGCGATCACGGCCGTAGCCGCGGCCTGTGCGCTGATCACCCCCCTGCCCGCCCAGGCCGACACCCCAGACCTCGGCGGCCTCACCGGAGGCGACCTCCTCCGCTGGGACCTCAAGCAGACCGGCGTCACCAGCCGCCTGCGCGGGCTGGCTCCGGTGAGCCGGGACGTCGTGTGGGCCTCGGGCAGCGCGGGCACCGTGCTCAGGACGGCCAACGCCGGGCGTACCTGGCAGAACGTCTCCCCGCCCGGTGCGGCCGCGCTGCAGTTTCGGGACATCGAGGCGTTCGGGCCCGACACCGCCGTGGCGCTGTCCATCGGCGAGGGCACCGACTCGCGGGTCTACCGCACCGACGACGCCGGACGTACCTGGACGGAGACCTTCCGCAACGACGAGCCGCGCGCCTTCTACGACTGCATGGCCTTCTTCGACCGCCGCCACGGGCTGGCGATGAGCGATCCGGTGGACGGGAGGTTCCGGATCCTGTCGACGTCGGACGGCGGGCGGAGCTGGGCGGTCCTGCCCTCCGAAGGGATGCCTGCGGCGCTGCCCGGTGAGGCCGGGTTCGCGGCCAGCGGGCAGTGCCTGGTGACGTCGGGCAGCCGGGACGCGTGGCTGGCCAGTGGCGGCGCCGAGCGTTCGCGTGTGTTCCACTCCCGCGACCGAGGGCGCACCTGGACCGTGGCCGACACCCCCATCCCCGCCGGCGACCCCGCCCGAGGCGTGTTCGCCCTCGCCTTCCGCGGCCGGCACCAGGGCATCGCGGTCGGTGGCGACTACCGGCCCGACCAGGCCTCCCCCTCGGCGGGCGCCTACTCCGCCGACGGCGGCGCCACCTGGCGGCCCTCTCGCGTGCCGCCGCCCGCCTACCGCTCCGGCGTGGCGCTGCTCCCCCTGGCCGCGATCGCCGTGGGCCCGAGCGGCAGCGACATCTCCTTCACCGGCGGCCGGTCGTGGCACACGTTCGACACCGGCTCGTTCGACACCGTGTCGTGCACGCCCGACCTGAGCTGCTGGGCCGCGGGCGAGCAGGGCAGAGTGGCCCGCCTGGCCCTCACCCGCCACTGACCCAACGTCCATAGGCCCACCGTCCACAGACCCACCAGCCACGGACCCACCCGCCGCCGACCGACCGGGCGCGCCACCTGCCCAGCCGGGTGTGCCCCCTGCCCAGCCGCCAGGACAGGGCAGGGGGCGGACCGGGTCAGCCGGAGCTGGTCATGACGGCGAAGCGGACGCCGTGCGGGTCGGTCAGGATGGCGAAGCGGCCGACCCCGTCCACCGTCTCGGCGGCCACCGCCACCGCCCCGCCCAGTGCCTGCGCCTTGGCCACGGCCGCGTCGCAGTCGCCCACCTCGATGTACGGCAGCCAGTGCGGCGGCACGCCCGGCATGGGCACGAGCCCGGCCATGCTGTCGTCGGCGCCGCCGCCGGGCGGGGTGACGACGGTGTAGGTCATCTCGCCCATCGGCATGTCCTCGAAGCTCCAGTCGAACACCGAGCGGTAGAACCCCTGCCCGCCGCCGGTGTCGGGCGTGTAGAGCTCGGCCCAGCACAGCGAGCCCGGCACGGTCACCAGCTCCAGCCCCTTGAGCTGCCCCGGCTCCCAGATGGCGAACTGCGCCCCCGCCGGGTCGGTGAACTGCGCGATGCGCCCCTCGGGCCCGACCTCGGACGGCGCCATGCGGACCGCGCCCCCGGCCTGCTCGACGGCCTTGGCGGTGGCCTCGGCGTCGGTGCTGCGGAAGTAGAGGATCCAGGCGGGGCTGGCCCCCTCCTCGGTGAGCTTGCCCACCGCCGCGACGGTCTTGCCGTCCTGCTGGAACGACCCGTAGTCGCCGCCGCCCGGCATCGTGTGGTGGCTCCACCCGAACAGCTCGGTGTAGAAGGCCACGGTCGCGGGGAGGTCGGGGCTCCCGAGGTCGAGCCAGACCGGGGTGCCCGGAAGGTTCTTCGTGGTGAGCATGGCGTGCTCCTTCGTGTGGATGATGGTCGGCCCGCCGCCTCACGGTGCGGAGGGGATTGAGGGCGACGCCACTTGTCAGCGTCGCACACGGCGTCGGGGATGAGGAGAGCCTAGCGAGTTTCGAATGTGTGTTCAGGCGATCACGTACAATCGAACACATGGATGTGCTCTTCCAAGGCTCACTGCTCGACGTGGACGAGAAACCGGGTCCGGGCCCGCTCGCGCCGGTGCGCACCCGGCTGTCGCGGGGAGCATGGATCGACGTGCTGCCCGGCTGGCTCGGCGGCGCCGACGCGCTGTTCGACCGGCTGCTGCGCGAGGTGCCGTGGCAGGCCGAGCGCCGGGTCATGTATGACCGGGTGGTCGACGTGCCGCGCCTGCAGAAGTTCTACGGCGAGGACGAGCCCCTGCCCGACCCGGTCCTGACCGAGGCCAAGGCCGCGCTCGACGCCCACTACGCCGGGGAGCTGGGCGAGCCGTTCCGCACCGCGGGCCTGTGCCTCTACCGCGACGGCCGCGACAGCGTCGCCTGGCACGGCGACACGATCGGCCGCGCCGCCGCCGAGGACACGATGGTCGCCATCGTCTCGGTCGGCTCGCCGCGCAGTCTGCTGCTCCGTCCGAGGGGCGGCGGCCCGTCGGTGCGCCGCGAGCTGGGCCACGGCGACCTCATCGTGATGGGCGGCAGCTGCCAGCGCACCTGGGAGCACGCCGTGCCGAAGACCGCGCGGCCGTGCGGGCCGAGGATCAGCGTGCAGTTCCGTCCGCGCGGGGTGCGCTGAGCGACAGCGCCCAGTAGGCCACGACCGCCGCCGCCTGCAGCGCCGCACCCGCGGCAAGAGCGAGGGGCACGGAGTGTACGGCCAGCGGCCCGGCCACCGCGGACCCGGCGGCGAACGAGGTGATCTTCAGGCTGGCGCCGGTGGTGAAGATCTGGCTTCTCAGCCGGTCGGGGGCGTCGCGGTGCCGTACCGCGAAAAGGGCGGTGAGCTGCGGGCCTTCGCCCACGCCCGCGATCGCGGCGGCCAGGACGGCGAGCGCGAAGGAGTCGGCGAGCGCCGCGACGGCGATGCCCGCCCCAACCACTGCGGTGGCGGCGACGAGCGCGCCGTCGGGCCACCAGCTCCCGGCGGCGGGAAGGCGGTGGGCCAGGACCGCGTTGGCGCCGAGGGCGGTGGCGGCGGTCACGGCCAGGAGCAGCGCCCCGAACCCGGCGCTGCCCACGAGCCGCTCGCCCAGCAGCGGCGTGCACACGACCAGCATCGCGACCCCGGCCATGGAGATCATCGAGGTCACGGTGGCCCGGCGCAGCGAGGGGTGGCCGGTGATCGCCCGCGCTCCGGCCAGGAGCTCGGCCGCGACCGAGGCTCCCTTCTCCACGTGTTCGCGCTGCGGCAGGGACAGGGCGACGGGCAGGGACGCGGCGATGAGGACGCAGGCGGCGATCACCGGCACGGAGCCGCCGCCGAAGGCCGCCATGAGCCCGGCGAGCGCGGGTCCGAGCAGGGCGGCGACGTTGTAGGAGATCGAGTCGAGGGCGTTGGCGCGCGGGAGCGAGCCGGCGGGCACCGCCAGGGGCAGCTGCGCCGTCCAGCCGCCGCTCAGCGCGGGCCCGAGCAGCCCGGTGAGCACCGCGAGCCCGATCACCAGCCCGTCGGGCACCCGGCCGAGGAGGGCGAGGATCACCAGGAGCCCGCCCGTGTACCCGGTGAGGCACCAGGCCAGCAGCCGGCCCGGCCGGCGGGCCCGGTCGAGCAGCACGCCGAGCAGCGGCCCGCCCACCGAGGCCGAGACCGTCAGCCCCGCGAGCAGCCATCCCGCGACAGCCGGCGACCCGCTGACGGCCAGCCCCAGCACGAGCAGCGCGGGCCCGGACATGTCGTCGCCGGTACGCGCCGAGGCCGCACCGAGCATGTAACGCCATAACATGAAGGAGACGTTACAGGTCCCGGGAGGCGGCGCGGTGGGCGGCCACCCGCTCCCGAGTGGCGCAGCGCGGCGAGCAGTAGCGCCTGGGGCTGCCGCCCGAGGTGTCCAGGAACGGCCGGCCGCAGGTCGCCGAGGCGCACAGCCCCGCGGGCACCCGCTGGTGATCGGCCAGCAGCACCGCCATCGACATCGCCGACGAGGCCAGGAACCACTCCGCCCACGGCGCGTCGTCGTCGCGGTCCACGTGCAGGTGCCAGGACGTCGTGCCGCCGTGGTCGGTCAGGCGGGGCGGGCAGGCGGCGCCGGCGAGCAGCCCGTTGAGCAGCCGCGCCGCCTCACCGGCCGACGGGGCGGCGAACAGCTCCATGAGGCGCCCGGCGGCCGCGCGCATCGCGCGCACGTCGCCCGGCGACAGCTCCAGCGGGCCCGGCTCCCCGTGAGCCCGCAGGACATCGGCGATCGACCCCGGAGTCGGCTCCTCCCACAGCAGGGCCTCGCACAACGCCACCGCCCGCGCCGCCATCGCCTTGGTCGAATGCACCTCCATCCCAGCAGCGTACGGCTTCAGCCCCCGCAGGCGGCGAAGACGTAGGAGTCGGCCAGGACGCTGTAGCGGTCCCTGACCGTGACCTTGCCGGACGGCACCTCGACCCGCACGACCGTCATCCGCGTCGCTCCGCTCTCCGGCACGTTCGCCAGGTGGAGTGTCACCTGGTTCTCGCCCGTCCAGTCGGCCTTCAGCACCTCACCCTTGGGCAGCGTGAGCCGGATCTTCGCGGTGACCTGGTCAACAGAGCTGTCGTACAGGACCAGCGCGGGCTTCTTACCCTGGATCACGTTGGCGATCGTCGCGCCGTCGGCGGCCAGCGCGTAGGGGCCGTTGAAGGCGACGACCTGCGGCGGGGTCACCCGGCGCACCTGCTCACCGTTGTCGCGGTAGACGGCCAGGTCGGTCACGGGCTCCTCGCCCTCGGCCGAGGTGAGCAGCTCGTCGGCGTCGCCGCTGAAGCCGGAGACCGCCTCGCCCTTGCCGGCCGAGCCGAGCTGCGTGCCGCTCACGGTGTCGAAGATCCGCGTCTGCTTCCCGGAGATCGCCGCGGCCAGCTTGGCGCCGTCGTCGGAGAGCAGGAGCGTCACGTCGTACTGCGCGACCCGCGGCAGCGCGCCCTCGGCCAGCAGCTTCACCCCGCCGCCGATCGTGCGGACGGCCAGGCGTCCGCGTTTGGTGAAGTAGGCGACGTGGCTGCCGTCGCCGCTGACCGCGATCGGCGCCACCTGATAGCCCGAGGAGGTGCCGTCGGCGTGCCTGGCCACGGTCTGCGCGTCACGCAGCGGCCGCTGCTTGCCGTCGTGCGTGACCAGCCGCCAGGGTCCGCACGGCCGCCGCTCGCCCTTCTTGTCGGCGCAGCCCTTCACCGAGGCGTAGCGGACGGCGTCGTGGTCGTGCGGCCCCGCCAGCGCCGGGGCGGCCGGTGACAGGCTCAGGGCGAGGGCGCCCGCGGCCAGCGCGGCGGTGAACCTGATCTTCATGGCCTTCACTCCCCCGCCAGCCGCGCGGCGTACCTGGCCGCGCTGATCGTGTAGCGGTCACGCTTGGTGAGCGTGCCCGTCGAGGTGTCCACGCCGGCCGACCACCCGTGCCCCACGCCGCTCTCCCCCTGGTAGAACAGCACGCCGAGGCCGCCGACGCGGTCGTAGGAGGCGACCGCGGGCACGTAGCCCTTGGGCGCCGCCAGCTTCAGCGACGGGCCCATCTCGCCGCTGGTCATGTCGTACTCGCGCAGCTTGGGCGGCCTGACCCCGTCGTAGTCGCCGGGGATGAGCGCGGCGACGTTCCTGCCGTCGGCGGCCAGGGCGTACACGCCGGCCGCGCCGACGACCTGCGGCGGCGTGCGCCGGATTGGCGGCCGGCCGTCGGTATGGTGCACGACCAGCGCGGTGGTGTTGTCGGTGAGGTTGCGCGTGGCCAGCAGCTCGTCCCCGTCGGAGCTGAAGGCCTGCGGAACGTCGTCCGCCGGAAGGTTCACCGTCGCTCCCGTCCTGACGGTGACGATCTTGCCGGGCTTGTTGCCGTCGGTGTGGTCGATCGCGATCCGGTCGCCGCGTGGCGACAGGCGCAGCGTGAGGTCCATGGTTCCCGACGCCTTCGGGGTCAGGGACTTCGGCAGCGCGGTGACCCGGCCGCCGGCGGCGGGCCGTACCACCAGGCGGTGGTCGCTCGCGCGCAGGTAGGCGATCCACCGGCCGTCACCGCTGACGGCGAACGGCGCCTCCTGGTACTGCGGGACGCCCTTTTCGTCGGTGGCCGCGGCGGCGGCGCCGGGCACGGTGACCGTGCGGCCGTCGCGCATGATCAGCCGCCATTGTCCGCACGGGTAGGAGACGTCCTGCTTGTCCGTGCAGGACTTGATCCATGCGGCCCTGGCCTCGGGCGCCGCCCCGGCGTGCGCGGCGGCGGGCGTCGCGGCCCATCCGGCGGCGAGCACCGCCGCGACGACCGTGGCGGCCGCTGAGTTGTGTCTCATCCTCGTCCTCCTTTCGCTCACAGGGTTGGACCCGTGCGGAAGGAGGACGGTTGGTCACAGCTCGGCCACTATTCGCGCTGGAGGGGCCGCCTCCCGGCGAAGCCGAGCTCGTCGCGGTGGTACCAGCCCAGTTCGAGCTCGCCCTCGATCCAGCACAGGCCCACCGGCCGCCCGCCGATCACCGAGGGGAAGTCGAGCAGCACCGGCGCGATCCCCTTCACCTGCAGCCCGCGCTCGTGCCAGCCGCTGATGATCTCCTCGATCCGCGCCTCCAGGGCCTTCAGCTCGGCCAGGCCGCCCAGCGGGGAGACGCCTTCCTGCTGGCGGTCGAAGGCGATCTCGGCGAGGTCGGCGCGGGCGGCGACCAGCCGCTCCGCCTCTTCGAGGATTCCGGGCAGCATCGCGCGCGCCTCGTCGAGGGTGAAGGTCCGCTCCATGACCGCACGCTATCGGCTGGGGTCGTAGGCGCGGACGAGCAGCCGCTCGGCGTGGTCCAGATAGTCGGCGAGAAAGCCGGCCGCCTCGTCCGTGCGGCCGGCCTCGATGAGCTCCAGCAGCTTGCGGTTGAGCTCGACGAACGGCTCGTGGAAGGTACGCGGGTTCTTCATCACGTGGAAGACCAGCCGCAGCTCGGCCAGGAGCTGCCGCATGGTCTCATCCAGCCTGGGGCTGCCGTTCATGGCGACCAGCGCCTGGTGGAAGCGGATGTTGGCGGTGCCGACGCCGCGCCAGTCATCGGCAGCGGCCGACCTTTCGGCGTCGGCGACCGCCTCCCTGATCACCGCCAGCGCCGCCCCCGTGGGGCGCCGGCGCACCGCCGCGTCCTGAAGCACGCGGCGGACGCGGTAGAGGTCGGCCACGTCCTCGGCCGACAGCACGCGGACGAAGACGCCGCGGTTGAGCCGATGATCCAGCAGCCGCTCGTGCCCGAGCAGCCGGAAGGCCTCGCGCAGCGTGTTGCGCGAGACGCCGAGCGCCTCGGAGATGGACTCCTCCGACAATCGCTGCCCAGGCTCGAAGAACCCCTCGATGATGCGGTCGCGCAGGATGTCGGCCACCCGCTCCGCCGTGCTGGTACGCCCGAGCCTGGATCGCTCGCGCTCGAGATCCGCAACCGCGTCATCCACATGTAACAGACAATCACCCCACAAACCTCTTGTCGAATTGTTCAACGATCCTTACGTTGAGAGATAACCAACGAAAGGCGATGCGATGTCTGGCTCCCCCCAACAGACGCGGCGGGTGATCCTCGCCAGCCTGGTCGGCACGTCGCTGGAGTGGTACGACTTCTTCCTCTACACGACGGCGTCGACGCTGGTCTTCGGCAAGCTGTTCTTCCCGACGCTCGACCCGTTCAACGCCACGCTCGCGGCGCTGGCCTCCAATGCCGTCGCCTTCGTCGCCCGGCCGCTCGGCGGTGTCGTGTTCGGCCACTTCGGCGACCGCGTGGGACGCAAGACCGTCCTCGTCGTCACCCTTCTCATGATGGGCATCGCGACCTTCCTCATCGGCGTGCTGCCCGGCTTCGACAGCGTCGGCGTCCTGGCCCCGGTCCTGCTGGTCACGCTCCGCTTCATCCAGGGCCTCGGACTGGGCGGCGAGTGGGGCGGCGCGGTCATCATGACCATGGAGCACGGCGACCAGCGCCGCCGCGGCTTCAACGCCAGCTGGCCACAGGTGGGGGTGCCCGCCGGTTACGTCCTGGCCACCGCCCTGCTGACCGTCCTGTCCCTGACGCTGACCAACGAGGCGTTCCTGTCATGGGGGTGGCGGGTGCCGTTCCTGCTGTCGGGGGTCCTGGTGCTGGTCGGCTTCTGGGTACGGCGCCGCGTCTCCGAATCCCCGCAGTTCGCCGAGATCGACACCAAGGGCGCGAAGGCCAAGATGCCCCTCCTTGAGGTCATCCGCACCCACCCGAGGGCACTGCTGTCCGCCTTCGCCGCCCGGATCGGCGTGGACGTGGCCTTCTACACCTTCACCGCCTACATCCTCGTCTACATCACCACCACGCTGGGCATGGACCGCTCGGTCGGCCTCAACGCGGTGCTGATCGGCTCGGCACTGCAGTTGTTCCTCATCCCGGCGTTCGGCGCGCTGTCGGACCGCGTCGGCCGCCGCACGGTGTACCTGGCCGGCGTCGTGGCGGCCGCCGTCTGGGTCTTCGCCTTCTTCCCGCTGCTGGAGACCCGGTCGTTCCCGCTGATCGCGCTCGCCGCGATCGTCGCGCTGATCACCCACGCCGCCATGTACGGCCCGCAGGCCGCCTTCATCGCCGAGCTCTTCAGCACCCGGCTGCGCTACAGCGGCGCCTCCATGGGCTATCAGGTGGCCGGGATCGTCGGCGGCGCCCTGGCCCCGATCATCGCGCTGAAGCTCTTCGACACCTACAAGTCGACGCTGGCCGTGTCGGTCTACGTGGTCATCGCGCTGGCGATCACCGCGGTCGGCCTGGCCATCGCGCCGTCCGGCCAGGACCAGGACGTACGGGTCCCCCAGCAGGCCTGAGCCCTCGCGGAAGGGTCGCCGGGCGGCGGCTGCCAACGCCGCCCGGCGTTCAGGATCAGGCCGCGGTCTTCGCGTCGCGGCGGGCGGGCCGCCAGCCGCCCTTGAAGGCGACCATCGACACCAGGAAGATCACCTGGCCGGCCAGCCCGACCAGCAGCCACGCTCGCCAGCCGCCGCCCGCCACGACCTGCGGCGAGACGATCAGCAGGACCACGATCATGACCCGGACGACCATGCCCCAGATGCCCAGCGCCGCGCCCTGCAGCCGCGACTCCACGTCCTCGGCGTCCTCGGAGAAGTTGGCCATCCAGGGCACGTACGCGACGCCCATGAACAGGAACATCAGCGCGTAGACGACGGTGATCTGAGTGGTGGAGACGGCGGAGCCGATGAGGCTGACGTAGTAGCCGAGGGCGGCGATCGTCAGGACCGTCCCCACCGCGGTGAACGGCTTGCGCGTCTGCAGCCTGTCGGAGAAGCGGCCGACCACGATGACGGCCAGCGCGTTGAGCAGGATGCCGATGGCCACGACGCCGTTGGCGGCGGCGGTCTCCATGCCGAAGGCCTCGTTGAGAATGGTCGGACCGAAGATCGCGAAGGTCCAGTAGAGGACCTGCCAGGCGGTGTTGCCGAGCACGTGCGCCCACAGGTGCGGATGGCGGAACAGCTCGCGTACCCGGCCTGGATCGATCTTCTCCTCGACGCGGACCGCCGACTCGGCCCGCATGACCTGGGCGCGCAGGGCGGCCGACGGCTCGGCGATCTGCCAGATGATCACCGCGCACAGCACCAGCGAGACGACGCCCATGATGATCGCCTGCGACTGCCAGGCGTTGCCGAACATCGGCAGGGTCACGCTGGCGATCAGCGAGGCCAGGAAGGCGGCGCCGACCGGCCCCCACGTCCAGAACCCGAACGCCTGCGCCCGCCCCAGCCGCGGCGAGAAGTCGCGCACGAGCGAGGCGGTGATGGTGATCCCGGCGCCCTCGATGAAGAGCATCAGGCACCTGACCACGAACAGTCCCGTGGTCGTCTCGACGGTCGCCAGCAGGAAGTTGCAGGCGGCGGTGACGGTCAGGGTGGGCACGAGGATCGTGACGCGCCCCCACCGGTCCGACAGGATGCCGCCGAACCCGGCCGACAGGCCGCCCACGAGCACCGAGGCGGCCGCGATGAGCCCGTAGACCTCCAGTGTCATGCCGAGGTCCTGGCGCAGCAGGGGAAGGATGGTGGCGATCGTGGTCTCGAAGTTGGCGACCAGCGAGGCGAGCACGGCGATGGCCAGCAGGCGGATGCGGTTGCGGCCGACTGGATACACGTGCAGTTCGCGGACATAGAACGGCTTCATCCCAAGTCCTCCGGGGTTGAACTGTCGCTCTAGAACGCGTTTCTAGTTGCTTCACCCTGCTCTGCTTCGTCACCATCCGTCAACGTTCGCGGACGTCACGATGTGATCTCGATCACATCTGCCCCGTGATCGAATCGCAGCCCTGTTTCGTTACATGAATCGGGGAAAACGCATAAAATGCGCGCCTGTGAGCCTGCCTGTACGTGAACGTTCCCCCCGGCCCGGCGGCGGCCGGCACCGCCGACCGGTCCCCGCGTCGCTACCCCCGGACGCCCCCGTGCTCGTGCTCGCCTGTCCCGGCGGCACCGACGGACCCGCCGCCGACATCGCGGCCGTGGTGCGGGTCGACAACCCGCAGATCGAGGTACGCCTCACCGCCGTCACCGAGCTCTCCAAGGCCTTGACCGACAGCCGGCCAAGCGTCGTCGTACCCCTGCTGACCTGGGACGACCCCGCCGTCCTCGGCGAGATCGGCAAGGCCGTGGCCGCCAGCGGCGCCGAGGCGGCCGTCACCGAGGCGCTCGGCCCGCACCCGCTGCTGGCCGAGGCCCTGCACATCCGCCTCGCCGAACGCGGCCTGGCCAGAGCCGACCGGGTGCGCCTGCTGAACGTCGGCAGCCCCGTCGACGCCGTCATCCTCGGCACGCTCGGCGGCGAGCAGGCCGTCGCGGCCGCCCAGCCCACCGCCGTGCTGCTGGCCTCCCGCCTGACGATGCCGGTGGTGGCCGCCTCACTCGACAGCCAGCCCGGTGTGGCCGTGGCAGCACAGCGCCTGCGGGCGGCCGGCGCCGAACGCCTCGCCATCGCCCCGTGCGCCATCGAAGCGCCCTCTGGCCTGGTCGAACAGGCAGCCACAGAGGTTGGCGCCGGCCACGCAGACCTCTTGGGCGCGCACGGCGCGATCGCCGAACTTGTCGCCCGAGCTTACGGTAGTCAACTAGCGACTTGACAATACTTGTAAAGATCACTATGTAGGCGTTACCGTCAGCGCATGCACTGCGTCAACGTCGTCGGCGAGCGTCTCGGGCTGCGGGACGTCACGCCTGCCGACATCGACGCCCTGCACGCCATCTACGGCAACCGCGCGGCCACCGAGCATCTTCCGTTCAATCCACGTTCCCTCGACGAGGTCGCCGGGATCGTCGAGGAAGCGATGGCCGCAGCAGCGACCGAACCCCGGCGCCTCTACCTCCTGGCCGTCACCGATCCCGACCATCACGGCGTGATCGGCGTCGCCCGCCTGCACGTCGAGGCCGACCACCCGCACAGCGCGGAGATCGGCCTCGGCCTGCGGCCCGACCAGTGGGGGCGCGGGATCGGGACCGACCTGATCAGGCTCCTGTTAGGCTTCGGCTTCCGATCGCTGGGCCTGCACCGGATCTGGGGCGCGCGCGCACCGGCCAACATCCCGGCCCAGCTGGCGATGCTGACGGCGGGGATGATCGAAGAGGGCCGGATCCGGCACCACGTGCTGGCGCCCGACGGCTGGCGCGACTCCGTCGTCCACTCGGCCATCGTGGACGAATGGAACTCCCTTTACATCTAGAGTGACACCGATGTGGAACCACAACATCGCCTTCCACCCCTTCGTCCTCGCGAACGTGCCCGCAGGCTGCGAACGAGCGCTGGACGTCGGTTGCGGAGACGGGCTGCTGGCCCGCAAGCTGTCCTCCCTCTCCCGGCAGGTCACCGGCGTGGACGTCGCCGCCGAGATGATCGCCGAGGCCCGGTCCGCCGGCGGCCGCCCCGACTACCTCCAGGCCGACTTCCTGGCCAGTGACCTGCCCGAGTCGTCCTACGACTTCGTCTCCACGGTCACCACCATCCACCACATGGACTTCGAACCCGCCCTGACCCGGATGACGCGCCTGCTGCGCCCCGGCGGCAGGCTCGTCGTCATCGGCATCGCCGCCAACGCCACCCCCCTCGACTGGGTGATCGACGGGATGAGCGTGGTCAAGCACCAGATCCTCTCCCGCGTCCACGGCGGCGCCGAGCAGAACACCCCCGTCGCCGCGCCCACGATGACCTGGTCCGCCGTCCGCCGCGAAGCCCTGACCCTGCTGCCCGAAGCGCGGTGGCGCCGGCACCTGCTGTGGAGGTACTCCCTCACCTGGACCAAACCGCTCCCAACACCGCCCCGCCCGGCGTGAGAATGTCAGTGCCGCCCCCTACGATGAGCGACCTCACGAAAGGGTGCCTGCCATGCTCGATTCTCTGATCGTGCCGCTGCTCGTCACGACGGACCTGCCGCCGGACGCCGACCTGGCCGGGTTCGGCGCGCTCCTGACGGAGACGGCGCGCGAGCTGCCCTACGACGCCTTCCTCGCCGGCAAGGTCTTCTGGCTCGACCGCCCCGTCCTGCCCCAGCAGCGGCCCGCCTCGGAGACCGAGCTCCGCTTCGCGGCGATGCTCGGGTACGTGGCCGCCTCGGGCGCCGGGCACGAGACCCGCCAGGTCGTCGCCGACGTACGGCGGGCCGCCACGACGGCCATCGCCTCCCGCTACGGCAACGGCGCCGCCGCCCCGGCCATCTTCGCCATCAGGGAGCGCGACATCCGCGAACGCACCCCCGACACCGCCCTCTACGTCGACACCCGCGACGCCACCCCCGACCTCATCACCGCCACCCGCGCCTACCTCTGACCCACCACCGCCACGCGGTTCTTCCCTGCCCCGCGTCACCGCCCGGCCCCTCCCCCGGACGCCGCGCACACATGGGCGGAGACCAGCCGCCCAGCACACTGCCGCCACCCTCCCGGCACCGCCGAGACGCGCCCCTCACCCGGCCGCCTTGCGCACGCGGGCAGGCCAACCGCCGTGTGCGCCACCCGGCGCGCGCAAGCCAACCGCCGTCCGATGCGGGCAGGCCCACCGCGTGGTGTGCCGCCCGGTGCGGGCAGGCCAACCGCCGTGTGCGCCTCCCCGCGCGCGCAAGCCAGCCGCGTGGTGTGCCGCCGCCTCCCGCCAGGCCGCGCTCAGTGGTGCGGACGGCGAGCCTGGCCGCCGGGACCGACCGACAGCCTTGGACCTCTGTCCCAGGTGACCCGGAGGGGATTAAGGTGATCTGTCATGGAGCGTTCTACACGGCGGCGGTTCACGGCCGGGCTGCTGGGGATGGTCGTGCTGGCCGGCGGGTGCTCGCTGGGCACCGGCGACGACCGCGGCCGGGCCGAGGAACTGGCGGGCAAGCTCTACCCGGGTCAGTTGAAGGTCGTCGGCGCGCGCAACCTGTTCCCTGAGACCAACGGGTCGGAGATCACGTTCGCGCTGGCCGGCGACCCCGACGCCGTCGTACGCCTGAGGATCGACGCGGACAAGGGCACCTGCGACCGCAAGCCGTGCGAGAGCCAGCTCGCGGCGGCGGTGCAGAAGGGCAAGGAGCTCGGGGAGAACTGGCGGCGGCTGGCGGCGGGATTCCAGAGTTGCGGGCACCCGATCATCGCCGCCAACGCGCCGCTGTCGGAGGTCTGGATCGAGGCCGCGCCCACGAACGCGACCATCGCGTCGTTCCTCGGCACGGTCCGCGGCTGCCTGGGCACCGGCAAGGCGCTCGCGGTGAACTTCGCCACGCCCGCCGTCGCCGCCAAGCGGCCCAGGGGCGGTGAGGGGCTGCCGACGTTCCTGCGGATGACCGAGACGAAGGTGCTCGCGGCGCTGTCCAGGGAGCCGTATCTGGTCGCCTCCTACTCGCCGGCCAACGAGCCGTCCGCGCGGATCGTGCGGCCTTTCGAGCAGCGGGAGGAGTTCGAGAAGCGGGCCAGGGCAGGCGCGACCGAGTGGCTGGCCGCCAACCGTCCCGGCGCGATGGTCGGCGGCGTGGTCGGGCTGTGGCGCCTGCGGCCGGGGCGCGTGGACCGGCTCATGGGTTACGTGCTGTTCTGCGAGAGTCAGCAGGCCAAATGCCTGGGCGACCGGGCCGTGGCGATGACGGTGGACCCGCAGGGCAACCCGGTCGGCGACATGCGCGTGGTGGAGAACATCAGGGACCAGGGCGGCGTCCTCCGCCTGCCCGCCGGCACCTAAGGGAGCACGGCGGTGGCCTCGACCTCGACCAGCAGGTCGGGCTCGCCGAGCGCGGCCACGCCCAGCAGCGTGATCGGCTTGACCGGGTCGACGCCCAGCTTCGCCGCGGCCCGCGCGACGCCTTCGCCCAGGAGCGGCAGCTTTTCCGGCGTCCAGTCCACGACGTAGACGGTGAGCTTGGCGACGTCGTCGAAGCTGCCGCCGACGCCGGCGAGCGCGGTGGCGATGTTGAGGTAGGACTGCTCGACCTGGGCGGCGAGGTCGCCCTCCCCCACCTTCGAGCCGTCGGCGGCGCGGGCGACCTGCCCGGCGAGGAAGACGAGCCGCGAGCCGGTCGCGACGGAGAGCTGACGGTAGACATCGGGCTTGGGCAGCCCGTCGGGGTTGTGCAAGGTAACGGCCATGCCCCGTAACATAACATAGCTATGCTATGTATGCTAGACGGCATGCCAAGGATGAAGGACCCGGCGGTCCGCTCGCTCCTGATCGACCGGGCGGCGCACATGCTGCGGACCCGGCAGCCGGTCACGCTCCGCTCCCTGGTCGAGGGCACGGGCGTCTCCACCATGGCCGTCTACACACATTTCGGCGGTATGGACGGCCTGTGGTCGGCGACGCGGCAGGAGGGGTTCACCCGGCTGGCCGCCCGGCTGTCGACGGTCGTGCTGACCGACGACCCGGTCCGCGACCTGGCCGCGCTCGGCGCCGCCTACACCGCCGCCGCGCTCGGCGACCCCGATCTCTACCGGGTCATGTTCGACGCCGGGTTCGAGCTGGAGGACGCCGCCGCGGCCGACGCCTCGCTGCACATGCTCGTCAGCGCGGCCGAGCGGGCCACGGCGCAGGGCCGCTTCCGCCCCGGCACCGACCCCCTGGAGCTGGCCACGCGCTGCTGGGTCATCGGCCACGGGCTGGCCTCGCTGGTCGCCACCGGGCCGCTGCCGCGGGAGGTGCTGGGCCACGCCGTACCCATGCTGACCGCGCTGTTCGTCAGCGCGGGCGACGAGCAGGACCGCTGCCACCGCTCGGTCGCGGCGGGCTGGGGTCAATCACCTTAAGGGACATACACGGACATGCCATTACCCGCCCGCGGGGAGGGTGACGGGCATGAAGATCGCAATGGTGGGCCTGGGCCGGATGGGCGCGAACATGACGCGCCGGATCATGCGCGCCGGCCACGAGTGCGTGGTGTTCGACCGCGCCCCCGCCGCCGTCCAGGCCCTGGCCGCCGAGGGCGCCCAGGGGGTCGCCTCGACCGAGGATCTGGTACGCGCGCTGCCGTCCCCCAGAGTCGTCTGGCTGATGCTGCCCGCCGCCGTCACCGGGCAGGCGGCGCAGACGCTGTTCGGCCTGCTGGAGCCGGGTGACGTCGTCATCGACGGCGGCAACTCCTACTACCGCGACGACGTGGACCGCGCCCAGGCGGCCGGGGAACGCGGCATCCACTACGTGGACGTGGGCACCAGCGGCGGCGTCTGGGGCCTGGAGCGCGGCTACTGCCTGATGGTCGGCGGCGACGACGAGGCGGTGAAGCTGGTCGAGCCGGTCCTCGCCGCGCTGGCGCCGGGGGTGGACGCGGCGGGCCGTACCCCCGGACGGACGGGCGAGCCGTCGGCGGCCGAGCAGGGCTGGCTGCACTGCGGGCCACCCGGAGCGGGACACTTCGTGAAGATGGTCCACAACGGCATCGAGTACGCCATCATGGCCGCCTACGCCGAGGGGCTGAGCGTGCTCGGCGGCGCGGGGGCGGGCCGGCACGTGCGTGAGGCGGACGCCGAGACGGCGCCGCTGCGCGACCCGCAGTACTACCAGTACGACGCGATCGACCTGGCCGAGGTGGCCGAGGTGTGGCGGCGCGGCAGCGTGATCGGCTCGTGGCTGCTCGACCTGACCGCCACCGCGCTGTACGCCGACCCGGACCTGGAGCACTTCGCCGGCCGGGTGTCGGACTCGGGCGAGGGCCGCTGGACGAGCATCGCCGCCATCGAGGAGGGCGTGCCCTCGCCCGTCCTGACCGCCGCGCTCTACAGCCGCTTCGCCTCGCGGGGCGCCGCGCTGTTCGCCGGGAAGGTGCAGTCGGCCCAGCGCAAGGGGTTCGGCGGTCATGACGAGAAGGACGAGCTCACGCCGGGGTGAGCTCCACGAACGACACCCCGGGCATGGGCAGGTCGAACTCCAGCGTCAGCGCGCCGGCCACCCGGGCGGGCGGGGTCAGCTCGTCCAGGGTGTCGGCGGCGGCCAGTTCCTCCCACTGGCCGCCGGCGGGCCAGTCGCCGCCGCCCATCGCCTGCCACACCGCCCTGATGTTGGTGTGGCGCTCGTCGATGCGGTGATGGGTAACCACGTGCTGGCCGGCCAGCCCCGGGATCGACAGCGTGACCGTGCGGGCCAGGTCGGCGGCGCCGTCGGCCTGGGCCTGGTTGAGCGTGCCGTTCCAGATCAGGACGCCGATGCGGCCGTCGTCGTGGCGGGCGGCCCAGACCTCCACGCCGCCGGCGTCGCCCTCGGCCCGCGCGGCCAGCTCCTCATCGCCCAGCCGGTGGGCCAGGGTGAGCGCGTGGAAGCGGGGCTTGCGCAGGTTGCCGACGGTCAGCAGGCCGAAACCGCCGTGGAACAGGCGCGGCGGACGGCCCAGCTCCTCGAAGTGGTCGGAGGCCACCCAGTGCGACAGCGCCTCGATCCGGCCCGCCGCCGCCTTCATGCCGTGCAGCAGGAACGTCGCGCCGAACGGGCCGTCGCCGATGCCGTGGAAGTGCGTCGGCGTCGGGCCCCACTCGGTCCACCAGATCGGGACGCCCTCGCGGCCGTGCCTGGCCAGGGCGGGCCGCCAGTCGAGGGGGGCGTTGCCGTAGGTGTGCGTGGAGACGAAGTCGAGCGCGGCCCCGGACTCGGCCACGTGCGCGAGCAGCTCCTCGACCCAGCCGTTGGCCGCCGAGGAGGGCCCGCCGACGCGCAGGTCCGGGTGGACGTTCTTCACCGCCGCCGCCGTCACGTCGTAGAGCAGGAAGTACTCCTCCGGCGTGCCGGACCAGAACACGGCCAGGTTGGCCTCGTTCCAGACCTCGAAGGACCAGCGCTCGATGAGCTCCTGGATGCCGTAGCGCTCGGCCAGGTGCTCCACCAGGGCTCTGACCAGGTCGCTCCACGCCTCGAAGTCCTTGGGCGGTGAGATGATCGCCTCGTAGCCGAAGACCGTCTTGGACGGGTCGGTGGCCAGGTCGCGCGGCATGTAGCCGAGCTCCACGACCGGCCGCAGCCCGAACTCCATGATCGTGTCGTAGACCCGGTCGACCCGCGTGAAGTCGTAGACCGCCGCGCCCTCGACCTCCTTGTACACCCCCAGGTCGTCGCAGAAGATGGCGTGCGCCCGGACGGTCTCGACGCCGAACTCCTCCCGCATCGTCCGCAGCGCCGCCGTCAGCTCGGCCCCGATGGGACGCCCGCCGGTGGTGTCCTCGGACAGCATGTACGACAGGTGCTCGGAGCCGATCATGGGAGTCCAGGGGCGCGGCAGCGCGCGGGTGACCCGGTCGGCCTCGACCACGACCGTGACGGCGGCCGGGCCGGGCAGCGGCGCCGCCCGCACCGGCGCCGTGAAGGCGCCGGTCACCTCCATGGCGGCGATCGCCGCCACCGTGTACGCGGCGGGGTCCTGGCCGGTGTCGACGTAGCGGCACTCCGGGACGGCGGGCACGTCGACGTCGGGCTGTTTGACCGACTCTCCGTCCCGGTGCACCAGGTACCCGATGGCGCCCGGCACCGGCTCCCAGGTCAGCGTCACGTGCCCGGCGCCGGGATCCGCCCGCAGCCCCTCCGGGGCCGGCAGCGGGATCTCGCCGACGGGTGTGACCTCCCCCGAGGCCTGGTAAATACGTTCCTGCCAGTCACGGCGTGCGGCATCGGCCGTACTCATCGAGAATGCGTTCCTCTTCTACTGGGAGACAAGCGGGACGACGTTTTTTTCCTTAACGTCCCATTCTTCGAGCCCCATCACCGGACGGAGCTTCGCCTCGACGGCGGGTGTGCCGAAGTAGCGGCGCATGTTGTCGCGGGCCAGCACGTTGCCCAGGGCGGCCATGACCATCCCCTGGTCCAGCGCCAGGTACCACTTCGACACCACGCCCGACCTGACCGCGACGGCGTCGTAGAAGCCGCCGGGGCCGTAGGCGTCGAAGTTCTTCTTCAGCCCGGCCAGGTTCTCCATGGCCGCCTTCTTCGCGTACGGCAGAGCCAGGAACCCGGCATGCGGCGTGACGACCCCGTCACCGTAGGCGGCCGGTTCCGGCTGGGCCGGGCGGCAGCCCTCGTAGCCGGGGTCGGTGGTGGTGCGTTCCCTGTCGGTGGTGTAGCCGGTGGCGTCCATGCCGAGCGGGTCCACGCCGTACTCGCGGTAGCCGCCGTGCGGGTCGTTGGAGGGCGAGAAGCCCCAGTAGCCGTACTTGGCCTCGCGCAGGCCGTGCTCGATCTGGGCCTGGACGAACACCGGGTGGTTGCGGCCCCAGCTGCGCGGCGCCCACTTCGACTCGGGCACCACCAGGTCGGGCATCAGTTCTTCGAACATGGAGCCGCCCCAGTTGGGGACGTAGCGCATGCCGCGGTAGCCGTACGTGCCTTCCCAGACCTTGACGCCCAGGTGCTCCTTCCAGGAGCCGACCGGCTTCTGGTCCTGCCAGGCCCAGTCGCAGGCGTTGTCGGGGAACGTGCGGTAGATGCCGAAGTAGTGCTCGCGCGGGATCTGGCCGAGGGCGATGCCGACGTAGGTGGCGATGCGGGTCTCGGCGGGCGCGCCGTAGTGGTGGCAGGTGGAGTAGACGACGGTGCCGGTGCCGGCGTAGTCGCTCTCGACCGAGCAGCCTTCCGGCTTCTCGGGTGAGAAGCCGCCGCGCAGCAGGCCGGTGCCGGCGTCGGGGCGGGCGGCCGGGTCGTAGTAGGAGGCGAAGTTCATGGAGCGGGCCAGGCGGCCGGCCTTGCTCGCGTGCTGCGGCATGGCCTTGGGGATCATCATGAGCGCGGTGGCCAGCCAGCCGTTGTCGACGCTGGAGGCGAAGGGCTGGATGGGGTTGCCGCTGTCGGGCCAGACGCGTACGAGCTTGAGCGTGGCCGGGTCGTACCAGTTGTAGAACTGGCCGGTGGGGGTGTTGCGCTCCAGCTTGTCCAGCGCGTCCAGGACCCTGGCCACGCGCCTGGAGGCATCGCCGGCGCCGATGATGCCGAGGTCGCGGGCGGTGAGCGTGCTCCAGACGTAGGTGGCGATGTTGGTGGGCGAGGTGACCTTGGCGCGGGTGCGCAGGTCGCCGGTGACCTTGTCGGCGGGCAGGCCGGTGGCGGGCTCGACCATGGCGTTCATGGAGCGCCACGTGTCCTTGGCGTACTTGTAGAGCGTTAAATCGGGATTTGTCGGCTGCATGGGCGTGGCGGCCAGCAAGCCCGCCAGCGACGTTAAGGAAAACAGGGTGTTGAGCAGCATTCCGGGTGCTCCTTACTTGATGCCGGAGGTGGCGATTCCCTGGATGAAGAAGCGCTGCAGGAAGACGAACAGGATGAGGATCGGCGCGATGACGATCACCGATCCGGCGACCAGCAGGTTGTAGTGGGTGCCTTCGGCGAAGTTGAGGATGTTGAGCGCGACCGGGAGCGTGTAGAGGTCCTCGGACTGCGCGACCACGGCGGGCCACAGGAAGTTGTTCCACGCGCCCAGGAAGGTGATCAGGCCGAGCGTGGCCATCGCGGGCCTGCACAGGGGCAGGATGATCCGGAAGAAGATCCGGAACTCGCCCGCGCCGTCCACCCGCGCCGCGTGGATCAGCTCGTCGGGCAGGTCGGCGATGAACTGGCGCATCAGGAAGACGCCCAGCGGGTTGATCAGCCCCGGCAGGATGATGCCGAGGAAGGTGTTGACCATGCCGAGCTTCGCGATCAGTACGAACTGCGGCATCATGAGCACGATCGCCGGGACCGCCATCTGGGCCAGGACCAGGGCGAAGACCACGTTCTTGCCGCGAAACTGGAGCTTGGCGAAGCCATACCCGACCATGGAGCCGAACAACAGGTTGCCCGCGACGATGGCCAGCGCCACGATCATGGAGTTCATGAACGCCTGCCCGATGTGCACGCGTTCGAGGAGTTCGGCGTAGTTGCCCAGCGTCCAGGTCTCGGGCAGGAGCGTCGGCGGGTCGCGCCTGATCTCCGACTCGGGCTTGAACGAGCTCAGCCCGGCCCAGAGGAACGGCCCGATCACCAGCAGCAGGCCGGCCGCGAGCCCGACGTAGGTGATCACGTGCTGCCCGCGGGTGCGCTTCACCGCGACCTCCCGATCCTGAGCTGCAGCACCGCGAGCGCGATGATCACCGTGAACAGCACGGTGGCCGCGGCGCCGGCGTAGCCGTAGTTGCCGACTCCGAACTGCTTCCAGATGGCGAGCGACACCGACAGCGTCGAGTTGAGCGGCCCGCCGCCGGTCATGACCAGCGGCTCCTCCATGAACTGCAGGAAGCCGACGGTGCTGTAGACGGTGCAGAACAGGATCACCGGCCGCAGCTGCGGCACCGTGATCGACCAGAACCGCTGCCGCCGCCCGGCCCCGTCGACCTCCGCCGCCTCGTACAGCTCGCGCGGGATGCCCTGGAGCGCGGCCAGGAACACGACCATGTCGAAGCCGAACCCGCGCCAGGCCGTCATCGCGATGATGGACGGCAGCGCCGTGCGCTGATCCTGCAGCCAGGCGGGCCCCTGGACGCCGATCAGCTCCAGCAGCCGGTTGACCAGCCCGGCCTCGGGCTCCAGCAGAAACTTCCAGGCGACCGCGATGCCGATGATGCTGGTGATGTGCGGCAGGTAGTAGCCGAGCCGGAAGAAGGCGGCCGGCAGCCGTCCGATCCCCGAGTTGAGCGCGACCGCCGCGGCCAGGCCCAGCCCGATCGTCAGCGGCAGGCAGACCACGACGAACACGAGAGTGTTGACCGCCGCCTTGACCATGGCCTCGTCCTGGGCCAGGCGGATGTAGTTCTGCACGCCGACGGGGTCGACGCCGAGCACGTCGGCCACGTCGGTGCTGCGGAAGTCGGTGAAGCTCATCCCGAGGCCGGCCAGCAGCGGCCCGAGGTAGAACACGACGAACATGAGCAGGAACGGCAGCACGAACACCCAGCCGAGCCCGGTCCTCCGAGCGTGGATCATGATTACAGGCCGGTGCCGATCGCGTCGGCCTGCGCCTGGATGGCCTTGGCCGCCTGCTCGGGCGTGGACTTGCCGAGCGCGAGCTTCTCCAGCTCACCCTCCATGACCTTCGCCAGCTGCTCCCAGGTCGGGTAGGGCGGCGGCGTCTTGGCGTCCTTGAGCTGCTCGCCGAAGACCTTCAGCTGCGGGTCCGCGGTCAGCTCGGGCTCCTGCCAGGCCGACTGTACGGCAGGCAGCGCCTTCACCGTCGTATACCACTTGGCCTGCACCTTGGGCTCGCTCAGCCACTGGACGAACTTCCACGCCGCGTCCCGGTTCTGCGCCTTCTTGAACACCACCAGGTCGGAGCCGCCGACGAAGCTGGTGCCGCTGACCGGCCCCTTCGGGTACGGCACGACGTCGAACTTGTCCTTGAAGCCCGCGCCCCCGTCGTTGTTGAGCACGCCGGCCATCCAAGGCCCGGAGATGAAGCCGCCCACCTCGCCCTTGATGAAGTTCTGCGGGAAGCCGCCCTTCGGGGTGTCGTTGGGCGCCAGCTTCTCCTGGAACAACGAGGCGTACTGCTTCAGCCCCGTGATCGCCTCGGGCGTGTCGAAGGTGTACGTGCCGTCCTTGACGATCTCCCCGCCGGCCTGCCAGATGAGCGGGACCATCTCCTGCCAGGAGCCCTCGGTGTAGCCCTGGTTGAAGCCCTTCTTGGCGCCGCCCCTGTCCTGGAGCGCCTTGACGAACGTCTTCCACTCCGCCCACGTCTTCGGCGGCTCGACGCCGGCCTTCTCGGCCTGGTCCTTGCGGTAGTAGAAGACGCGGGTCTCGACGTACCACGGCACGCCGTACGCGGTGCCGTTGACGTCGACCGTCTGCCAGGCGCCGGGGAAGAACGCGGCCTTGTCGATGAGGTTGCCGGGCGTGGGCTCCAGCGCGCCGGTCTTGGACAGCTCGCCCGCCCAGGTCGAGCCGATCATGCTCACGTCGGGGGTGGCGGACCCGGCGATCGCCGAGGTGATCTTGTCGTGCGCGACGTCCCAGCCCATCGGGGTCACGTTGACCTTCACGCCGGGGTTGGCGGACTCGAAGTCCTTCGCGAACGCGCCCAGCGCCTTGCCCTCCTCGCCGATGGCCCAGACCGTGACCTCGCCGGCGACCTTGCCGGTCGCGACGTCCTTGGCCTGTTCCGGCGCCTTGCTCGCCTCGCGTCCGCATCCCGCGGCCAGGATCGCCAGCGCCAGCAGGCCGGCGGCCGAGCGCCTGGTGGTGGTGTTCATCGGGGTTCCTCCTGGGGGTGATGACCGCAGCTGGCACGAATCACCAGCTCGGTGGTCAGAGTGAGGTGGTTCGGGGTGGAGCGGGCCGCGGTGATCAGCTCGTCGAGCGCG
Source organism: Nonomuraea endophytica (assembly GCF_014203235.1). Classification (GTDB taxonomy): domain Bacteria; phylum Actinomycetota; class Actinomycetes; order Streptosporangiales; family Streptosporangiaceae; genus Nonomuraea; species Nonomuraea endophytica. Next base: position 261,179 of record NZ_JACHIN010000004.1, read on the forward strand.
CGGGCCGCGCGGGCGCCGAGCTCGCGCATCGGCTGCCTGATGGTGGTCAGCGCCGGGCGGGCGTGGCGGGCGGCCATGATGTCGTCCCAGCCGGTGACGGCCACGTCATCCGGTACGGCGAGGCCGAGCTCCTCGGCGGCCAGCAGCGCGCCGAGCGCCACCTCGTCGTCGGAGCAGATGATGGCCCGCGGCCGGTCGCCTGACCTGAGCAGGCGCAGCGCCGCCTGATGACCGTCGTCCACGGTGTAGTGGCCGGTGGGCACCGCCTCGATGGCGGCGCCGAGCACCGAGCGCACGCCCTGCCAGCGCTCGTCCACGTCGTCGCCGGTGACCAGCGGCGCGCCGAGGAAGGCGAAGCGCTCGTAACCGTGCAGGGCCAGGTGCTCGGCCAGCAGTCGGGCCGAGGCGGTGTTCTCGGCGCGCAGGGTGTCGGCCCCGGCCAGCGGCTCGCGCGAGACGAACACCAGTGGCATCCCCACCTGGATCAGCTCGGCGATGACGTCGTCCGGCGCGGTGTGGCCGAAGATCAGCAGCCCGTCCACGCGCCCGGCCAGATCCTTGACCAGGTCCCGCACCCGCGTACGCCCGGTCGTGGACAGGATGAGCACGGAACGCCCCAGCTCGGAGGCGACCTCCTCGTACCCGAGCAGAACTTCGGTGTAGTAGGGGCCGGACAGGTTGGGGAAGACGATGCCGTTGGCGGCGTGGCGGCCCTCGGCCAGGCTGACGCCGAGCCTGCTGGGCGTGAAGTTGAGCTCTTCCACGGCCTTGAGCACCTTCTCGCGCGTCTTCGACGCCACGGGCCCGGTGCCGCGCAGCGTTCGCGACACCGTCGCGATCGACACCCCTGCCCGCTGGGCCACCTCGTAAATCGTCACGTCCACCGTCCGTCTCCCTCACTGTGTAAGCGGTTACACACAACCTCGTGTAAGCGCTTACAGAAAAGGAGTGTGCCAGCCGCGTCAACTTCTCGTACAGACCCCGGCGAGTAACGGTGAGGTCACACCGCTGCCGGGTAGGTGCGATCACATGCTGTACGGCAAGGAACACGTCGAGAGATACCAGCAGACCGGCGGGGCCGAGGGCCACGACTGGAACGGCACCACGGTCCTGCTTCTGACCACGCGCGGCCGCAGGTCAGGCCGCCCCTACACCACCCCGCTCATCTACCAGAGGTACGGCGACGCCTACACGGTCGTCGCGTCCAACGGCGGCGCCACGGAGCACCCCGACTGGTACGCCAACCTGCTGGCGGACCCGGAGGCCGAGGTACAGGTCAAGGACAAACTCTTCAAGGCGCGGGCCAGAACCGCCACCGACGAGGAGAAGCCCGGCATGTGGGGCGCCATGACCCGTGTCTGGCCCGACTACGACAACTACCAGCAGAAGACCGACCGCCCGATCCCGGTGGTGGTGCTCGAACCCGTCACCTGACGGCCGACTCCACCACCTTGGTGGCCCGCGCGAAGCGTTCCACCTCCTCACGCGGGATGGCCCCGGGCAGCAGCACCGAGGTGGCCAGCCGGAAGACGAGCGCCCTGGCCACCATGCGGGCGCCGCCGTCCACCTCCTCGACCAGCGCGGGATCGGCCCCGTGGTAGAGGAGGCCGTCGGCGACGACCACCGCCTCCGCGTAGCCGGGCGGCCGCCAGTAGGGCGAGAAGTCGATCACCGCGGGCGGCCTGTCCCGGTGGAACAGCACGTTGCCGGTCAGGTCGCCGTGGACGAGCTGGCTGGGCGCCCCGGCGGGGCCGGGGATGCGGCGCAGCCGTTCCAGAAGATCCGCGGGTCCTCGCGGCGGCTCGCGCTCCTCCCACGCGACGCGGTCGGCCACGGCCCAGGCGTGCTCGCGGCGGTCCAGCAGCGCGGGCCGCGGCACGTGACGCAGGGCCTGATGGAAGGCGCGCCCGGCCGCGAGCAGATCCGCCCACCGGCTGTCAGGACCCGGCGTCCCCTCGGTGAACTCGGCGGCGGACCACCCGTCCGCGACGTGCCCGCCGTCGCGTGTGCGCAGCGGCCGGGGCACGCGGAAGCCGTCGCCGCCGGGCAGGCCGCCGAGCACGCGCGCCGCCCACTCGGCCTCATCCACGTCACCCGCGGGCTTCAGCACCGCGTCACCGGCACGGAAGCTCTCCCCCTGGCCCCCGTCGAGCGGGCGGGCGGGCCCGGCGAGGCCGAAGGCGGCCAGTACGTCGTCCGAAGGTCGCATCCCACCATCGTGGCCTAGAACGTGACCAGCGGCGCTCCGAAGGTGTCGGCGACGAAGTTGACGAAGAAGAAGCCGAAGAACAGGAAGTTCAGGATGAGGATGACGTAGTGCCACGGGCGCGGGCGGGCCGGGCGCGGCAGCTTGCTGTTGAGGTAGATGAGCATGAACGGGTAGATGAGCGCGCCCAGGTTGGACAGGTTCGCCGACCATTCCACCAGGCCGACCGGCAGCGCCAGATGGATGACGATCGAGATGATCACGAGCAGGACGAGCATGAACGGGTAGTAGAAGCGCCGCGGGTCGCCCTCGATCAGCGCGCGCAGGCGCGGGCTGGTGGCGTGGGCGGCGTCGGTGGTCACCCGGACCATCGCCTCGAAGATGCCGAGCTGCGTCGAGAAGAGGATCAGCACCCCGAGCGCGAGCGCGACGTAGAAGAGCGCGCGGCCGTACTCGTCGCCGAGCGCGGCGGCCACGAACGTCGGGACGTTGGCCCGGGTGGGCTTCTCCCCCGACAGGGCCACGGCCTGGGCCATCAGGATCGTGGGCAGCAGCATGCCCAGCATGGCGCCGACGAAGAAGACGCCCCACATGTCCGTCAGCAGCAGCCGGTACCAGCGGCGCCACAGGCCGCGGTTGCGCTCGTCGTCGGGGAAGGTGACCCCGCTGGCCAGGATCTCCTTACGGCCGCCGCGCAGGCCCGAGATGAAGCCGGCGCGAAAGCCCATGCCGTAGCCCTTGTCGCGGTAGTGGCCCATCACGTACCAGTTGAGGCCCGAGGCCAGCGCGGTGAATCCGGCCAGCGCGCCGAGTTGCGTGGCGGTGATGCCTGCGGGCGGCGCGGCCGGGGTGAAGAAGCCGCGGATGCCCTCCCACCACAGCGAGAACGGCACCACGAACAGGTCGATCGCCAGCAGGCCGAGCAGGATCGCGCCGACCATCACCCAATTGGCCAGTTCAAGGGCGCGGCTGATGCGGCGGGCCGAGGCGGCGATGACGAAGACCAGGACGAGCAGGGCGATCGCCCACAACCTCGGCTCTTCAGCGCCGGCCGGGGCGATGGTGCCGTGGACGAGCGCGTAGACGCCCTGACCCGCCGAGGCCGCCCAGCCGCCCGCGATGAACGCGAAGATCACCACGAGCACGGACAGCGGCACCCAGAGGAACCAGCCCGGCGGCACCCGGCCCCAGCCCACGACCGGGGTCTCGCCGGTGGCCAGCACGTACCGGGAGCACTCGACGTTGTAGAACGTCTGCAGCAGCGCCGAGACCAGGATGACCCAGCCGACGCCGACGAAGCCGTACTGGCCGACGTTGAGGGGGCCGAGCAGCCATTCGCCGCTGCCGATGGAGATGCCGAGGGCGATCAGGCTCGGGCCGACCGCGTACTTGACCAGCTCCTTCGGCCCGATGCGGGCGACGTTGAAGACCTCCTCCGGAGTGGGCAGGTCGGCGACGGTGAGGTCGGGGCGGCTGACTCCGAGGGGATGCGTCATGGCAGGCCTCCTGGTTTTCAGGGTGATCCCGAACCTGGAGGCGGACAAGACCCATTTGCCCGGATGGAACCGGAGTCGGCGGGCCGTTCGTTGGCCCGGCATGGCTGACATCCCCTATGACCGGAAAGAACAGTTCAAACAGATCGAGAGTGGTCTGCTGCCCGGCGAGCAGATCATCGCCGTCTATGACGCGATCGGGGCGGGCACCGGTTTCCTCGGGCTGACCGACCGGCGGGTGATCGTCCAGGACAAGTCGTTCGTGGGCAAGCGGGTCGCGATCACCAGCATCCCGTACAGCAAGATCTCAGCGGTGAGCGTGGTCAGCAACAAGTCGTTCGCGGGCAGTTTCTTCTCCTCGGGCGCGATCGCCGTCCACGTCGGGACGCACACCTACGAGGTGGAGTTCCGCGGCGACAACAAGGCCCACCACGTGCACAACGTCATCCTTCACCACATCTCCCGCTGACCCCGGCGGCTCACACCAGGGACGTGTATAGCTCCAGGGTGCGGGTGGCGATGTGCTCCCAGGAGAAGTGCTCGACGGCCCTGGCTCGGCCGGCCAGGCCGAGGTCGCGGGCGTGGCCGGGGTCGGCGAGGACCGCGTTGACGCGCTCGGCCAGGTCGGCGGCGAAGCGGCCGGGGTCGCGGGGCTCGCCGTCGGGGCCGCCGGAGATGGGGACGAGCAGGCCGGTCTGGCCGTCGGCCACGACCTCGGGGATGCCGCCGGTGGCGGTGGCCACCACGGCGGTCTCGCAGGCCATGGCCTCCAGGTTGACGATGCCCATCGGCTCGTAGACCGACGGGCAGACGAACACCCGGGCGTGCGTGAGCAACTGGATGACCTCGGGCTTGGGCAGCATCTCGGAGATCCAGACGACGCCGTCGCGGGCCGCGGACAGGCCCTCGACCAGGCCGGTGACCTCGGCGGCGATCTCGGGGGTGTCGGGCGCCCCGGCGCACAGCACGATCTGCGCGCCGGGCGCGAAGGACCGCGCCGCGCGCAGGAGGTGGACCAGCCCCTTCTGGCGGGTGATCCGGCCCACGAAGATCACGTACGGCCGCGCGGGGTCGATGCCATGTTTTTTCAGGACATCGTGGCCCGGGTCCGGGGCGTACTCGACGGTGTCGATGCCGTTGTGGATCACGCTCACCCGCTCGGGCCGGATCTCGGGATAGGCGGCGAGCACGTCGGCGCGCATGCCCTCCGACACCGCGATCACCGCGTCGGCCGAGGCCAGGGCGGTGCGCTCGGCCCAGGACGAGACCGTGTAGCCGCCGCCGAGCTGCTCGGCCTTCCACGGCCGCAGCGGCTCCAGGCTGTGGGTGGTGACGACGTGGGGCAGGCCGTAGAGCATCTTGGCCATGTGCCCGGCGAAGTTCGCGTACCAGGTGTGGGAGTGCACGACGGACGCGCCCTCGCAGGCGGCGGCCATCTCCAGGTCGACGCCCAGCACCTGCAGCGCCGCGTTGGCCGTCTCCAGCCCGCCCGGCACCCGGTAGGCCGACACGCCGGGCTCCTCGCGGGCCGCGCCGAAGCAGCGCACCCGCACGTCGGCCAGTCGGCGCAGCTCGCGGGCCAGGTATTCCATGTGGACTCCGGCGCCGCCGTAAACCTCCGGCGGATACTCCCGGCTGAGCAGATCGACGCGCACGGAGCCCACCTTAACGAAGGACGAAGCGGTCAGTGCGCACCCCGTCGCCGAGGTTGTTCGTACTTGCCGGATTTCGGGGTAGCTTCCTGGTCATGACGTCCCCCAGGGTTCTCGCGGTGGTGCTGGCCGGTGGAGAAGGCAAGCGGCTCATGCCGCTGACGGCGGACAGGGCGAAACCGGCGGTCCCCTTCGGCGGGATGTACCGGCTGGTGGATTTCGTCCTGTCCAACCTGGCCAACGGCGGCTATCTGAAGATCGTGGTTCTCACGCAGTACAAGAACCACAGCCTCGACCGGCACGTGTCGCGCACGTGGCGGCTGTCGGCGATGCTGGGCAACTACGTGACGCCGGTCCCGGCGCAGCAGCGGCTGGGTCCGCGCTGGTTCTCGGGCTCGGCCGACGCGCTGTTCCAGAACCTCAACCTGATCTACGACGAGATGCCCGAGCACGTGATCGTGTTCGGCGCCGACCACATCTACCGGATGGACCCGCGCCAGATGGTCGCCCAGCACGAGGCGTCGGGCGCGGACGTCACGGTGGCCGCGATCCGGCAGCCGCTGGCGCTGGCCGACCAGTTCGGGGTCATCGAGACCGACCCGGCGGGACGCAAGATCGTGGCCTTCCGCGAGAAGCCGAAGGACGCGGTGGGACTGACCGACTCCCCCGACGAGGTCTACGCCTCGATGGGCAACTACGTGTTCAAGACCCAGGCGATGATCGACGCGGTGCGCGAGGACGCCCTCGACCCGACCAGCAAGCACGACCTGGGCGGGAACATCATCCCGATGCTGGTGAAGTCGGGCGTGGCCGACGTCTACGACTTCGCCAACAACGTGGTGCCGGGCTCCAGCGAGCGCGACCGGGGTTACTGGCGCGACGTCGGCACGCTCGACGCCTACTACGAGGCCCACATGGACCTCATCGCCGCGCACCCGGTCTTCAACCTGTACAACGACCGCTGGCCCATCTTCACCGGCCACGACCCGCTGCCTCCGGCGAAGTTCGTGCACAACGACGGCGACCGGGTGGGCCGGGCGATCGACTCGCTGGTCTCCCCCGGCGTGATCGTCTCCGGCGGCACCGCGGTCCGCTCGATCCTGTCGCCGAAGGTGGTCCTCCACTCGCACTCGCTGGTGGAGGACTCGGTGCTGATGGACAACGTCAAGGTCGGCCGGGGCGCGATCGTGCGGAAGGCGATCGTGGACAAGAACGTGGTGATCCCGGACGGTGCCCGGATCGGCTTCGACCTGGACTACGACCGCACCCGGTTCGCCGTGACCAGGGGCGGCGTGGTGATCATCGGGAAGAACGAGATCGTGGACCGCTGATCCACAGCACCCGTCCGCCCTCGACGGGCACCGGCTTGTAGGCGGAGAACAGCGCCGCCTCCTGCAGTCCTTCGACGGCGGGCGAGCGCACCACGGCGGTGCGCGGGTCCAGGCCGAGCGCGTCCCAGTCGATCTCCAGCTTGACCTCGGCCGGCCCGTCGAACCAGCTGCCGATCGCGACCAGGGAGCCGGAAGACCCGACGTAGGTGGTCGCGCGGGCCTGCGACGAGACCCGCACCGGCGCCGAGGGCGACCAGTAGCCGTACATCGCCGCCGACGGCAGGTCGCAGGCGTCGAACAGCCGCCACATGCTCCGCGGGTCGCCGTCTCCGCCGTAGACGCGGCTGGTCATGCCGTAGACGAGGCCGCGCCAGGGGTGCCCGCCGTCCTGCAGCATGTCGCCCATCACGCCGAACGGGATGCCGCACGTCTCCACCAGCCACTGGTCGGGATGCGCGCTGTAGTCGAAGTACTCGCCGAACCACAGCCGGTCCACGTACGGCAGGTGCTCCAGGTAGAGGTTGGCGCTGCTGGCGAAGCCGTCCTTGGCGTTGAACTGGTTGGCCGAGTGCAGGTCGATCAGCGGGGCCGGGCGCTGGTCCAGCACCCGCCTGACACGCTTCATCACCTCGCGGTCGAAGCCGAGGTCGTCGAGGTAGATGCCGTCGACGCCGACGTTGCGCACCAGCCAGTCCAGCCCCTCGACGTAGAAGTTGTGCCAGCGCGACTGCCCGCTGGTGATGAGCGAGGAGTCGTCGGTGGCGGTGGCGAACCAGGCGGGCAGCCGCCCGTCGCCGACGTGCTCACGCGACCAGGCGGCGCCCCCGCCGGGTCCCGCGGCGAGCACCTCGTCACCCAGGCTGAGCAGCGCCCACAGCTCCGGCGCCCGCGTGGTCAGCTCACGCACCGTGTAGTAGACCTTGCTGCGCAGGCCAGCCGCGTGCAGTTCGTCCACGTACTCCCTGAGCCGGTCGGTGGCCAGGAACGGGTAGTTGATGTAGGGGTTGACCTCGGTGGCGTGGTGGGTGTTCACCACGGTCGCCCCGGCCTCCAGGACCTCGCTCGCGGGCCGGTAGGCGTGGAAGTAGCGCTCGCGGAAGTGGGCTACGGTGTCGATCGGCTTGAACGGGGTCAGCGTCAGCCGTACGTCGAAGCGGAGCCTCTCCCCCGCCGCCATGCGGCGCGGCCCGCCGTAACAGAGCAGCCGCTCGTCGTCGAGGCGGACGCCGCCGCGCCCGCCGTTGTGCCACGAGCCGGGCAGCACGAGCGGCCGCTGGTGGTAGAAGTTCGTGTTGAGCGGGCGCGTGTAGTGCTCGTCGCTCAGCCTGACCTGCACCCCGGCGTTGACCGCGCCGACCCACAGCGCGTCCTGGTTGTGGCTGACGTCCCAGCGCCAGTCGAGGTCGGCGCGCGCCCCTCCGGGCCGCCCCAGCCCCATCTGGTACGGCAGCGCCGCCAGCGGCACGCTCAGCCGGGTGTCGTCCAGGTCGGCGTCGGCCTCCGCTGAGAGTTCGAGCCGGTAGTCCAGCGTCCCGTCGAACTCCAGCCGCCCGTCGAGGTCGAGCGTGAGGTCCCCGGCCCGCCACCGCGACACCCAGGTCACGGCGGCGGCGCTCCGGGAGGTGATCCGCCACCCGTCGCTCGCCCACGCGTGGCCGGGCACCTCGAAGCCGACCGGCCCCGACAGCACCTGCACGGCCTCCTGCCCGAGCGTCACCTCGGGCGTGAAGTACGAGGTCAGCGCGGCGGGCAGTCCGTCGGAGCCGAGCGTGACCGTGCGGCCGAGCACGCCGAGCCGCGCGCCGTCCACGGTGACCGGCGTGAACGGGCGCACCACGGTGTCGTCGGCGAAGCGCCGGGAGTCGAGCCAGCGCAGCCGCGACAGCTTGGCCGGGTCGCCGTCGCCGTGGTCGTCGGAGGTCCGATCGCTGAGCTCCACCACGAAGTCGACCGTCAGCGGCTGCTCACCCTCCGTGAACACGCGGACAGTGAACTCGCTTTCGGAAATGAGCGCTCCGCACCAGAGCGCTTGCACTGTGTGCGCGCTCACGTCGAGGCGCCGGGTGAAGTCGCGGCCCAGGTGGTCGGTGCCGCCGAGGGTGTAGCAGGTGAAGCCCGGCAGGTCGCATTCCACCCGGACGTCGCGCAGGGGGCGGGAGCCGTACACGCCGATCTGGAAGGCGAGGTGGTCGCCGCGGTCGGCGCGCAGCCGTACGGGGCCGGGCTCGCGCTCCAGCCAGCGGGCGGGCAGGGCGCGTGTCCTGATGGGGTGCTCGCGGCTTTCGCCGAACGCGAAGAAGCCCTCCCGCGCGGGGGCGGGGCGCTCCATGTCGGTGTAGCGGTCGTGCTCGGTGCGGGCCTCGTAGGACTCCACCACACACCTGGCCGACGGGCCTTCCGGCAGGTCACCGGCGGGCGGGAGGTACTCGTGCTGAGGGTACTGCGGGGTGGCCGCGTTCTCGTACGCAGTGTAGTAGAGAACGTAGCGTCCTCTGCCACGGGTGGGCGCGAAGGCGTAGCCGCCGGGGACCGCGTGCGCGCGGCCGATCTCCTCGCCGTCGGCCGTGCGCACGAGGCCGGAGCCCCGGTGGCGCTGGGGCGGGATCCAGGGCACGGGCACCGTAACCAGCGGGCTTTCCGCCTCGACCAGGACGGTCACGCGGTGGTTGCCGAGCTCGGCGGGAGCCCAGAAGGAGACGGCCTCGTGGGGTTGCAGCATGGCGGACAGGCTAACGTGTGCCCAACGGTGATTAAAGATGTCTCTTTCATAAATACTGCGAACACTATTGACCAGGGCGGTTGGCATCTCGCACGATGTCGGATCAATCCCCCAATAATCCGGACGAAGGTGAGACGTGACGACGGTCGAGTCGGCAGTGCGCCCCCCACAGGGGCAACGCCGTACCGAGGGCGAGGCGAGCGGGAAGCGCGCCGGGCGCTGGCGTAGGGACAAGACCCTGTTCTTCCTCGCCCTGCCGGGTGCGCTGTACTTCGTGTTGTTCTTCTACATCCCGCTGCTCGGCAACGTCGTGGCGTTCCAGGACTACGCGCCGTTCCTGGGGTTCACCGGCAGCTCGTTCGTCGGGTTCGAGAACTTCACCGCGATGCTGGCGGACGACGCCTTCTGGAAGGCGGTCGGCAACACGCTGGAGATCACCCTTCTCCAGCTGTTCCTGTACTTCCCCGCGCCGCTCGCGCTGGCGCTGCTGCTGCACGGCATGCTCGGCAACCGTCTCAAGCGCCTGGTGCAGACCGTGGTCTACCTGCCGCACTTCATGTCGTGGGTCATCGTCGTGGCCATGTTCCAGCAGGTCTTCGGCGGCGCGGGCTCACTCAACATGTTCCTACGCCAGAACGACATCAGCATCTTGAACATCATGAACAACCCCGACACGTTCTCCCTGCTGATGACCAGCCAGGTCATCTGGAAGGACTGCGGGTGGGGCACGATCATGTTCCTCGCCGCCCTGGTCGCCGTGGACCAGAACCTCTACGAGGCGGCGGCCGTGGACGGTGGCGGCAAGTGGCGCAGGTTGTGGCACGTGACGCTGCCCGGCATCCGGCCCGTGCTGATCATGCTGTTCATCCTGCGGCTGGGCGACATCCTCTCGGTCGGCTTCGAGCAGATCCTGCTACAACGAAAATTCGTCGGTGCCAACGCCTCAGAGGTGATCGACACCTATGTCTTCTACAACGGCGTGATCGACGGCAACTGGGGGATCAGCACCGCCGCCGGCCTGATGAAGGGCATCATCGGCGCCGCGCTGATGCTCGCGGCCAACAAACTCGCGCACCGGCTCGGAGAGCAGGGGGTCTACAACCGATGAGGAATCCGTTCGCGCTGCCGCCGATGCCGCCGTGGATGGAAAAGCCCACGGTCCTCGGCCGCGCCACCAAGGGCATCGCACTCACGATCATCTGTGTGCTCGTGCTCTACCCGTTCGTGCTCGCCGTCGGCACCAGCCTGGCCAGCGCCGACGAACTGCGCGCCGCCGGTGGCTGGGTGCTCATCCCGTCGGAGCCGACGCTGGAGGCATACCAGGTCCTGCTGTCGGGCGGCGTGGTGACCAAGGCCGCGGTGGTGACGGTCGGCGTCACGGTGATCGGCACCGCGCTGAGCATGCTCGCCACCATCATGATCGCCTATGGCACCAGCCGCCCCGGCTCACTCGGCAGCCGCTGGATCGTGTTGATGATGCTGGGAACGTTCCTTTTCGCACCTGGAATCATCCCGAGCTTCCTCATGGTCAAACAGCTCGGCATGCTCGACACCTACGCCGCGCTGGTCCTTCCGGTGCTGCTCAACGCCTTCAACGTGATCGTGGTCAGGCAGTTCTTCATGAACGTGCCCAACGAGCTGCTCGACGCCGCCCGCATGGACGGCGCCACCGACATGACGATCCTGCGCAAGGTGATCCTCCCGCTGTCGAAGGCGGTGCTGGCGGTCGTCGGCCTCTTCTATGCCGTCAGCTACTGGAACGCCTTCTTCAACGCGATGCTCTACGTCCAGTCGGACAAGTATCCGCTGCAGATGATCCTGCGCTCCTACATCATCGAGGCCGGCGAGATGAACGCCGGCGACCTCGGCATCGCCCACCTGCCTCCGGGCCAGGCGATCAAGATGGCGGTCCTGGTCTGTGCCGTGGCCCCCATCGTCTGCGTCTACCCCTTCCTCCAGAAGTACTTCGTCAAGGGCGTCCTCACGGGCGCCATCAAGGGCTAAAAGGAGCCTGCACATGAACCTCAACCGGCGTTCCTTCCTGGGCCTGGCCGGGCTGACCGCGGCCGTCGCGGTCACCGGCTGCTCCACCTCGGGCGGCGGCACTGCGGGCTCCAAGGCCGGGGCCGCGGGCGGCCCGCTGAAGATGCCCACGTACGTGCCGTTCGCCGGCCCGACCCCCGACCTGCCCGGCAACGCCCAGGGACTGGACCCGGGCTTCCTGAAGTTCCCCGCGAGCCCGGTGAAGTCGGTCAAGGCGGTCCCCGGCGACGGCTCCACGATCACCGGCCTGACCTACTACGACGGCCCGATCGTGCCGCAGATGAGCGGCAACGCCTTCTGGCAGGAGGTCAACAAGCGCCTCGGGGTGACCTTCAACCTCGACACCGGCAACGACGAGGGCTACCCCACGAAGTTCAACACGATCGTCGCGGGCGGCGAGATCAAGGACTTCATGTGGGTGGCTCCGAACCAGGGTCTCACCAAGATCGCCCAGCTAGCCGAGGCCAAGTTCGTCGACCTGACGCCGTTCGTCTCGGGTGACGCCGTCAAGGAGTACCCGAACCTGGCCAACTTCCAGGAGATGACCTGGCAGGCCGCGGTGATGAACGGCAAGATCTGGGGCGTCCCGGTGCCCTACAGCTTCTTCGGCCAGGTCTACGCCGGCAACAAGAAGTCCTGGGACTCCGTCGACGGCTTCACCGCCAAGACGCCCGACGAGCTGATCGAGAAGTTCAAGCAGCTCACCGACGCCAAGGCGGGCCGCTGGGCGCTGGAGCCCGCCTACGTCAACGCCGTCGCCCAGTTCAACCAGATCTTCCGCGGCGTCAACACGTGGAAGCTGGAGGGCGGCAAGCTCACCCACATGTTCGAGACGCAGGAGTACGTCTCGGCCATCGAAATGGCGATCAAGGCGTTCCAGGCCGGCGTCTTCTACCCGGACCCGAAGATCACCGACATCGCCTCGAAGGTCGCGCAGGGCACGGTGGCCGCGCAGGTCCTGTCGGGCGCGGGCTGGGTCGGCGTCCCCAACCAGCCGGGTTACGGCACCGCCTGGGAAATGACCACGTTCATCCCCTTCGGCCACGACGGCGGCAAGGGCGTGCACAACCTGGCCAGGGGCTCGGTCGGCTTCACCGGCATCAGCAACAAGAACGACGAGAAGAAGACCAAGATGCTGCTCAAGGTGCTGGACTACCTGGCGGCGCCGTTCGGCAGCGAGGAGTGGTTCTTCCTCAACTACGGCGTCGCCGGCACCCAGCACAAGATGGAGAAGGGCGCGCCGGTCAAGACCAAGGAGGGCGAGACCCAGCTGGCCTTCAGCAACCAGCTGAAGTTCATGACCCAGTCGCCCGAGTTCCTCTACTACCCGGGCATGGACGAGACCACCAAGGCCATCCACACCGCCCAGCAGCAGCTGCTGGAGATCTCCCAGCCGAGCCCGATCCTCGGCCACTACTCCGAGACCAACATCGACAAGGGCCAGTCGCTCACCTCGAAGGTCTATGAGTACATCGAGGACGCCGTCACCGGCCGCCGGCCGCTGACGGACTTCAAGTCGGTCGTGGAGGAGTGGAAGAGCGGCGGCGGCGACAAGATCCGCAAGGAGTTCGAGGAGTCGATCGCCAAGGCGGGCTGATCTTCGCCGGGGGCCGGTGTGGAGTGCCACACCGGCCCCTCGCGTATCCAGGCGTCCGAAACTCTCCCCCAAACCCCGCCGAATCGGTAGAGTGCCCGGTCCCTGGACGAATAGGAAAACACGCGTGAACGTGCAAGAAGCGCGCCAGGCGGCGGCGCGCTGGGTGGCGGGGATCGAGTGCGAGGGAGCGTTCCTCAGCGGGTCGGCGACCTGGCTCGCCCGCGACGACGACCTGCCGCCTGCCTCCGACGTGGACGTCTTCGTCCTCGTCGGTGAGGAGCGCCGCAAGCTCGGCAAGTTCCGTTTCGAGGGCGCCCTGCTGGAGGCCACCTACCTCACGTGGGAGCGGATTCCGTCGGCCGCGGCGATCCTCGGCGACTACCACCTGGCCGGGGCGTTCAAGGACGACAACGTGCTGGCCGACCCCACCGGGCGGCTGCGCGAGCTGCAGGCCGCCGTGGCGCCCGCCTGGACCGAGCCGCGCTGGGTGCGCGAACGCTGCGAGCACGCCGAGAGCGGCATCCTCAAGGGGCTGGCGGCCATGGACGAGGCGCAGCCGTACCCGATGAAGGTGTTGCGGTTGTTGTTCGCGACGGGCGTCACCACGCACGTGCTGCTCACGGCGGGGCTGCGCAACCCGACGGTGCGGCTGCGCTATCCGGCGGTGCGCATCATGCTCATGCCGTACGGCCGCGCCGCGCTCTACGAGCGGTTGCTGGAGCTGCTGGGCAGCGAGCACCTGGCCCCTGGACGGGTCGAGCGGCACCTGGCGGCGATGACCAGGGTGTTCGACCAGGCGGCCCGGGTGGAGGGCTCGCCGTACTCCTTCGCCTCGGACATCTCCCCGCAGGCCAGGCACATCGCCGTCGACGGCAGCCGGGAGCTGATCGAGCGCGGGCTGCACCGCGAGGCGATGTTCTGGATCGCCGTCACCTACGCGCGCAGCCTGCTCGTCCTGGGCGGCGACAGCCCCGGCTTCCACGAGATGCTCGCCGACCTGCGGCTCGGGTCGCCGGAGGAACGCGCGGACCAGGTGCGCGCGTTCCTGCCGAGGCTGCGGCGGGCGGCCGAGGGGATCATCGGGCGCCGAGGCGGCGCCGGGCCTCCTCCAGCTGACGCATGACGGCGAGGCTGTCGTCCAGCGGCATGACCGCGCTCTCGGTGCGGCCTTCGGCGACGGCGCGGGCGACCTCGCGGACCTCGCCTCGGTAACCGTTCTCCTCCGGGTCCAGCACGTGCTCCTCCGGCTCGGCGCCCGGCCTGGTCAGCACGATCCGGCGGGGCGCCCAGAACGCGGCCGGGATGTCGGCGCGCATCTCGGTGCCGATCACCGTGGCGTTGTTGGGGTGCGGGCTGAGCAGCGAGGTGTCCAGCAGCGCCCGGCGGCCGCCCTCGTAGGCGAGCAGCACGCCCGCCTCCGCGTCCACGCCGGAGGGGCCGAGCGAGCCGGTCACGTGCATGTCCACCGGCGTGCCGAGCAACAACTGGGCCAGCGCGAACGGGTAGACGCCCAGGTCGAGCAGGGCGCCCCCGCCCAGGGCCGGATCCCAGAGGCGGTGGGCCGGGTCGTAGGGCTGCGGGAAGCCGAACGCCGCCTGCACCCCGCGGATCTCACCGAAGCGCTCGTCGGCGGCGATCATCTGGATGAGCGGGTTGAACCGCATCCACATGGCTTCCATCAGGAACACCCCGGCCTCGCGGGCGAGGGCGACCATGCGCTCGGCCTCGTCCAGGCGGGCGGTGAGCGGCTTCTCGCACAGCACGGCCTTGCCGTGGGCGATGGCCGCGGCGGCGACCTCCAGGTGCTGGGCGTGCGGGGTGGCGACGAAGACCGCGTCCACCTCGTCGGCGGCGCACAGCTCCGCGTAGGAGCCGAAGGCGAGCTCGGCGTCCAGTTCCTGGGCCAGGACGGCGGCGCGTTCCTTCGACCGCGAGCCCACGGCCGACACGCGCATGCCCGGCTCGGCGGCGATGACCATGCCGACGGTACGCGCGATTCCGCCGGTGGCGGCGATACCCCATCTCATTCGGACACCTGCATCCTGAAGTCGTAACGGCTGGGCAGCGGGTTCTCCCGGCGTGCCCGTTCTGCGAGCTCCGGCGTGACCGGGCCGGTGCCGGACAGGCGGCGCTCGTGGTAGGCGAACCAGACGGCGTCCAGGGATATCTCACCTTCGCGAAGGTTGTCCACTTCGATGCCGCTGGTGAGAACCTGCCCGGCACGTTCCAGGTCACCCGCGTCCAGGGCGGCCTGCGTCTCGATCAGCTGGACCCTGCCACGGGAACGCTGCCCGGCGGGAAGCCCGTCGATCAGCGCCAGCGCGTCGGCCGGGCGTCCGGCGGCGAGCAGCGCGTGCAGGGTCTCGACGGCGAGCTCCGGCACCCGCGGCGCCAGAGCACATGCCTCGACCAGCAGTTCAGCCACCTCAGCCCGCGCACCGTCCGTTTCCAGGCGCACGCCCCCGTCTGTTTCATGCCGCGGGCTTTCGTCTTCATGCCGCGGGCTTTCGCCTGTTTCCAGGCGGAGGCTTTCGGCCAGGCAGCGCAGGGTCCATGGGGTGCGGCGCAGGGACAGGGACTCCTTCCACGCCGTGCGGGCGCCCTCGGTGTCACCGTCGGCGTAGCGGGCCAGGCCCAGGTGGTAGCGGGCGTGCCAGTCGGCGGGGTGCGCCTCCAGCAGCGCCCGCCATCTCGGCCCGGTCACCGGCGCCGCGGGCGGATCGCCGACCGGCAGCCTGCCGCTCGCCAGCAGCTCGGCCCAAGGAGCCTGCTCCTCCCCCATCTCCCCGTACGGCAGGCCGTCCAGCTCGGGCAGCGCCCCGGCGGCGGCCTCCAGCGCGGCCCACCCGGACCCGTGGGCCAGCCGTACCGCCTGCCCGGAGAAGCCCTCGGCCTGCTCCTCCAGCGCCTCCCGGGGAACGAGCCGCTCCAGCGCCTCCGACACCGCCGAACGCGCCTCGTCCCAGGTCCCGTGCACCCGGTCGGGGTCGGCTTCCAGGAGCCCGTACGCCTCCACCCAGGACCACGACGTGTTGCCCGGCATCGGCACGTGCTCAAGCTGGGTACGCGCCAGCCCCGCCTGGATCTCCAGATAGCGTGAGCCCGGCCCGCTCAGCCACTCCTGCCAGCGCCGCCCGCCGGGACCGGTGCCCCAGTGGAACAGTTTGCGCCCGCGCAGCAGGTCGGTCGAGGTCTGGACCAGGCCACGGCCCTCGGTGTCGAGCGCGGCGATCCAGCGCCGCTCCCCGGAGGGGATCTCGAAGAAGTAGTCGGCCGAGCGCGGCACGTCGTCGGTGTAGCTGCGGTCGATGCCGTCCAGCACCGGGAAGCCGACCACGCGCAGCTCGGCGGTGTAGTCGAAGTGGTGGGCCCGGTCCGCGGGCGCCACCACCCGCACACCGGGCCCCTCGGGGACGGCGATGTTGGACCACCAGTAGACCGGCGCCTCGGCGGGCGCAGGGTTGCGGATGGTGACCCGGACGAACAGCACCGGCGAGTCCTCCGGCAGCCACGCGTCGATCTGCAGCAGCAGGCGGCGCATCCGCTCGAACTCATACAGCCGCACCATCGGCGTCCCGTCCGCCCTGGTCAGGCGGACGGCGTGCAGAGGCGAGCAGGTCAGGGGCCAGTGGCCGGTGGCGCCGAGGTTCCACTCGACGCCACCGGCCAGCCAGGCATCACGCAGGGCCAGGTTGGCGGGCTGCAGGATCGGGTTGCGGTGCAGCAGCTCCCGGCCGCTCGGGCGGTGCTCCAGTGACCAGAGCCGCCCGCCGTACCCTGGCAGGAAAGTGGCGGTGAGCTGGGAGTTCTCGAGGACCACCACGGGCAGCTCGCGCTCGTGGCGGGTGCGCGAGTAGCCGTCCTGCGGCGTGTACGGCAGCAGCGAGTACGGCTGGCCGTACCCGATCTGCGCGGTCATCTCGGGATCGGCGCCGGTGATGCCGGGCCTGACCCGGGTTCCGTGCAGGATCGGCAGCGGGCCGTCCTGGGGCGGCTCGGTCGCGGGCAGGCGCAGCGTGCCGCCGCGCAGGGTGCTGGTCATGTGGTGGTCCCCGAGTGGGTGGATCGTCAGTTGCAGGTCGTGAGCTGGTGCATGCCGATGTCGGGCGTGCAGGTGACCGGGTTGCCGAAGTGGTCGCGGCCGCCGTTGGCCGCGATCTCCCGGCCCTTCTGGAGTGCGGGCGAGCCCTGCTGGAGCTTGTGCTCGCCGGTCAGGAGCGGGTCGCCGGTGACGGTGCCGGTCGCACCGTCCGGTACGGCGACGCCGTTCAGGAGGTTGTTCTCCAGCTTGTATCCGCCGGAGCGCAGGTTGAACACGGCCTTGCCGGAGCCCCTGGTCACCACGATGTTGTTGGCGAACAGCACGTTGCGCCGATTGGCGTTGTTCTCGTTGATGACGGTCTGGGTGACGCCGTCGCCGATCACGAACGTGTTGTTGTAGATCGCGGCGCTCTCGATGCCGCCACTGCAGTTCTCCACGCCGCGGAAGTGGTCGTTGACGCTGAGGTTGTAGCGGACGACCGCGTCCTTGATCTTCCCGGCGGCGTTGCACAGCAGCAGGAAGCCGCCCTGGTTGTCGTGGCTGCGGTTGTACTGGAAGACGGTGCCGAAGCCGTTCTCGTCCACGTCGAAGCTCATGCCGTCGCGGGTGGTCTCGCCGCCGCTGACCTCGTTGAACTGGATGACCACGTTGTCGGAGTTGTGGGTCCAGAGGCCGACGCTGTAGCCCTGGGAGCGGCGCTGGAAGCCGTGCACGCGGTTGTGCTCGGCCAGGGCGCCGGTGACGCTGCCCAGCACGATGCCGTCGCCGCCGACATCGGTCACGGTGTTGCGCTCGACCTTCACTCCCGTCCAGGGCACGTGGCGGTTGCCCGGTTCCCTGCCCCAGCCGGAGAGGTTCCAGGTGGAGAAGAGGAAGATGCCGGAGCGGTCGACGCTCCTGACCGTGTTGCCGGTGATCAGGACGTCGTCGAAGAGCGTGGGGGTGGTGTTGCCCTCGACCCACATGGTGATGCCGGCCGAGCCGTACTCGTCCTTGGAGTCGTCGCCGTTGACGTCGTGCACGTCGAGGCCGCGCAGCACGATGTGCCGGAGGGTGCCGGCGTCGCGGGCGCTGACCCGCACGCCGCGGCGCTTGCCCGCGGTGGCGCCGGTGTTGGCGACGTCGAGGTTGGCGATCTCCCAGTGCTGCTGGTTGTGCAGCCTGACCGCGTCGTCCACGCCGCCGCCCTGGATGCGGGGCTTGGCGCCGCGGCCGTAGGCGTCGATGCGGATCGGCGCGCCGGACCGGCCCGAGCCCTGCGGGGCGAGGGCGCCGGTGCAGGTGGAGCCGCGCTTGAACAGCACACGGTCGCCGGGGCGCAGGGCCAGGGCGTTGACCTGGGCGAGGGTGTTGAGTGGATGGCCGACGGTGCCCTTGGGGGCCTTACGCGACTGACAGTCGACGTGAACGGCACGACCATGGTCATACCCGTACGTGCCGGGGGTGGGTTGGGCCAGTGCGGGTGTGGCGGTGAGGCCGACCAGCACAAAACCGACAAGCAGAGCTTTCACGCGAAAAATCTCCCTATTTACCGATGCCAACGGTCATGCCCTGGATGATGCGGGTGCCCAGCCACGAGAACAGCGCGACCATGGGGGCGAGGATGATGCAGATGCCGGCGAACATGGTCCCCCAGTCGCGCCCGGCGTATTGCTGGAGGCCGACGAAGTTGACCAGGGCCACCGGCAGGGTGATCTTGTCGTCGCTGGTCATGAGCGCGATCGCGAACAACGTCTCGTTCCACGCGCCGATGAACTGCAGCAGGAACGCGGTGATCAGCCCGCCCCGCGCGACCGGCAGCACGACCTTGACGAAGGCGCGCAGCCCGGAGGCCCCGTCGATGGCCGCCGCCTCCTCCAGCACCACGGGGATGCCGGCGAAGAACCCGGTCAGCAGATAGACGGTGAACGGCATGGCCAGCCCGATGTAGACGACGGTCAGCCCGATGAAGCTGTCGGTCAGCTCGACCGCGGCCAGACCGACGAACAACGGCACCAGCAGCACCTGCCCCGGCACCCCGAGGCCGAGCGCGAAGGTCATGGTCAGCGCGTTCGAGGTCCTGGTACGGCGGCGCGCGAGCGCGTAAGCGGCGGGCGCGGCCAGCGCGACGGCGACCAGCGACGAGACGGCGGCGACCCCGACGCTGTTGATCGCGGCGCCGCTGAAGCCGCCGTCGGCCCAGGCCTTGGCCCAGTTGCCGCCCTGCGGCGGCACCGGCAGCCCGAACGGCTCGTTGAAGATCGACTGGGTGTCGCGCAGCGAGGTGACGAAGATCCAGGCCAGCAGTGCCAGGTCGGCGACGACCAGGAGCCAGACGATCGTGTGCCCGATCCGTCTCACAGCGACACCCGCTCCCTGCGCATCATCCGCCGCAGGATCAGCACGAACACGCCGACCATGATCAGGCTGACGACGGCAGCCGCGGCGGCCAGGCCCAGCTTGGGCACGGAGCTGCCGGGGAAGGCGGAGTAGTAGACGTACATGGCCGTGGTCCAGGTCTGGATGGGCGCGCTGCTGACGGTGGCGCCGCCGCCGAACAGCAGCACGATCTCGAAGACCTTCACCGAGCTGACCGTCCACAGCACCGCGCAGACGCTGACGACCTCCCACGACAGCGGCAGCGTGACGTGCCGGAAGCGCTGCCAGGCGTTGGCGCCCTCGAGCTCGGCGGCCTCGTAGAGGTAGGTCGGGATCTGGTCGACGGCGGCCATGATGATCGTGGTGTAGTAGCCGGTGGCCGTCCACACGATGGTGGCGATGATCATCGCGGGCAGGTTGTCGATCGACAGCCACTTGGGCACCGCGTCGATGCCGAGCAGGTTCAGCATCTTGTTGACCGGCCCGGTCGGCCCGAAAAGGAACCCGGCCGCGATCCCGAAGACAAGGGCGTTGACCAGGCACGGGAAGAAGAGCACCGAGCGGGCGAACATCTTGCCGGCCATCTCACGCAGTGCCAGCGTGAGCAGGAAGCTGATCGCGAAGGTGGCGACACCGCCCACGACCAGGATCTTCACGGTGTTGGTCACCGCGTAGTGGAAGGCCTGGTCGTCCAGCAGCGTCTGGTAGTTGCCCAGGCCGCGCCACTGCATGGCGCCCATGCCGTCCCACTTGTACAGGCTCGTCCAGGCGGCGTAGGCGATCGGGGCCAGGAACAGCAGGGCGTAGAAGGCCAGCGCCGGGCCGACGAACGGCCAGAACAGGCGGCTGGCCTGCCGTTCCAGCGGGCCCCCGCGGGCCGCGCGGGCCCGCCGGGGTGCGGCCGTGGAGGTGACCGCCACTAGCCGTTGGCCTTCCAGTAGGCGAGGTGGCCTTCCTTGGCCTTGGTGATGAACTGCTCGGCCGTGGCCTTGCCCAGCCACAGCTCGCTGAAGGCGGGGAAGAGCGCCTTGTCGAGGTAGTCGCCGGAGACGCCGTCGATGGGCAGGCGGCTCGGGCTGTCGGTGAGCAGCTTCTGCGCGTCGAGCAGTTCCTCGGGGGCGGGCACGTCGGCGCGCGGGGTGATGTTCTTCGCCTCGGTCGAGATGCCGGAGATGTTGTCCTTCTTCAGGAAGTAGGCGATGAACTTCTGCGCGGGCTCGGGGTTCTTGGCCCGCTTGGGGATGGCGAAGCCGAGCGGGATGATGTCGAGTTCGGTGTTGGCTCCCCCGGCAGTGGTGGGCACCGCGAACTCGCCGACCTTGAAGCCGCTGGCCAGGTTCTTCTGCGCCTCGCTGGGCACCCAGGTGCCGTCGAGGTGGAAGGCGGCCTTGCCGGTGGCCCAGTTGGTCTGCTGGGCGGGGTACTTGCTGGCGTCGTAGCCCTTGAGGATGTGGCCCGCCTTGACGAACGCCTCGATCCGCTTGGCCGTCTCCAGCACGCCCGGCTGGTCCCAGCCGGCGCCGGTCTTGTCGTTGACGATCTTGCCCATGGTGCCGGGGCCGTTGTCGCGGACCAGCAGGTAGTCCATGAACAGGAAGTTGGTCCAGGTGTTGTCGCCGTCGGAGGCGACGCACGCCTTGTCCTTCGCCTTGAGCGTCTCGCAGAGCTTGACGAAGTCGTCCCAGGTGGCGGGGGTCTTGGCCAGGTCGGCGTCGGCCTTGTTGTAGTAGAACATGGCCGAGTTCAGGACGTACGGGACGATCCAGCGGGTGACGCCGTCGGGGTCCTTCGGCATCGCGTCCAGGTACTTGGCGGGGATGACGTCAGAGACCTTCTTGCCCTCGCCGGGCACCTCGCTGTCGTAGACGGGGGTGAGGTCCCTGGCCTGGCCGGTCGAGGCGAGCAGCGAGCTGATCACGTCGAAGCCGTTCTCGACCAGGTCGGGCGCCTTGTTCGCGGCGATCGCCGGGCCGATCTTGGTGCGGATGTCGCGGCCCTGCCACTCGACCGTGACCTTGGTGCCGGTCTCCGCCTGGAACTTGTCGATCGCGGCCTTGATGACCTTGGCCTGCGGCTCGTTCTCCTTCCACATCGACCAGTAGGTGAACTGGCCGCCCTTCTCCTCGGTGGTGCCCTTGTCGCCGCCGCAGGCGGTCAGCGCCAGGGCGGCCACGACACCGGCCGCCAGGACCTTGGGTGCGCGCATATCGGTTCACCTTTCGCGATTACCTGTTGCGGCACCCTAGAACCGCCTCAAAGCGCCAAACAAGGCAGTACATGCAACGCTTTGATCACATCGTGCACTAAGCGACGATTTTTGCGCACAAAGATGCACACTCCTGCAAGGAGTGCGAGAAAAGCTGCACTGGAGGTGTTGAAAGCCCTCAGGACGAGGAGATGGTCAGTACTGCTTGACGCTGTAGTCGTAGCGGCACGGCAGGCGCGAGGCGTGCGTGTGCGGCTGCCCGTGGTAGTCCCACCACAGGGCGTCGAGCGAGTCCTCGCCCTCGCGCAGGTCGTCGACGACCAGGCCGGTGTCGAGGATGCGCCGGGCCCTGGCCCGGTCCCCGCCGTCCAGGGCGGCCCGGCACTCCAGCAGCCGGATGCGCCCGTGCCAGCGGTCGGCCGGGCCCAGCTTGTCGATCAGCGCGAGCGCGTCGGCGGGGCGGCCGTCGGCCAGCAGCGCGGAGAGCGTCTCGATGGTCAGCGGGCGCAGCCTCGGCGAGAGCGCGTGCGCCTTCAGGTAGAGCCCGGCCGCCGGGCCCGGCTCCGGCTCCAGGACGGCCAGGTTGCGCAGCGCCCACGCGTTGGGCGCGCACTCCAGGGACTGCTCCCAGGCGACCCGCGCGCCGTCGCGGTCGCCGTCGTGGTAGAGGTTCACGCCCAGGTGGAACCGGGTGAACCAGGTCGGCTCCGCCGCCTCCAGCAGCGCCCGCCACTCGGGCCCGACGGTGTAGGAGGAGGGCGGCAGCGCCGGGGCCGGGGTCGGGATGGAGCCCTTGCGCACGAGCGAGAGCCACGACTGCTGGTCGCGGCCGATCGTGGCGTCGGCGAACGGCGTGGCGGGCAGGTTCAGCGCCCTGCTGCGCCGCTTGGCGAGCGCCCGGCGTTCGAGCGCGCCCCATCCGCTGCCGACGTGCAAAGTCTCATCGGGTACGGCTGCCGCCAGCCGTACCGCCTGCTCGTGCTCGGCCGCCAGCCGGTCACGGGGGATCAGCCGCTCGACCGCCTCGCCCGCGCGGACGGCGGCGGGCTCCCAGTCGCCGTGCGCGTCCTCGACCTCGGCCAGCCCGTAGGCCTCCGTCCAGGAGAAGGCCGAGCGGGGCGCGAGGCGGACGTGTTCGAGCTGGGTGCGCGCCAGGCCCGCCTGGATCTCCAGGTAGGGGCGGTCGGGGCCGGACAGCCAGTCCTGCCAGTTGCGCCCGGCGGGGCTGACGCCCCAGCGGAAGTGCTTGCGTCCGCGCAGCAGGTCGGTGGAGACCTGCGCCAGCCCGGCGCCGGACTCGTCGACGGCGGCGATCCAGCGGCGCTCGCCGTCGGGCAGTTCGTAGAAGAAGTCGGCGGCCTGCTCGTTGCGGCCCGGGTAGGACTGGTCGGAGTCCTGCCAGCGGGGCACCGGCACGCGGCGCAGCCGGCCATCGTAGGAGAAGTGGTAGGCCTGGCTCGCGGGGGCGAGCACGCGCGTGCCCGGGGTCTGCGGGACGGCGGCGTTCGACCACCAATAGACCGGTGCGTCCACGGGGAACGGGTTGTGCACGCGCACGTGCACGAGCAGCACCGGCGAGCCGGGCGGCAGGCACGCGTCGATCTGGTAGACCAGGCGCCGCAGCCGCTCCCATTCGTACATGCGCAGCACCGGCACGCCGTCCGGCCTGGTCACCCGGGCCGCGTGCAGCGGCGCGCAGGCCAGCGCCGTGTGGCCGAACGTGCCGAGGTTCCACTCCACTCCCCCGGCGAACCAGGCGTTGCGCAGGCCGAGGTTGGCCAGTTGCAGGTGCGGGGGCCGGTGCAGCAGTTCGCGGCCGGTCGGCTGGTGGACCAGAGAGCGCAGCCGCCCGCCGTACTCCAGGAGGAACTCCGCGCGCAGCACGCCGTTGTCGAGCACCGCCGTCTTCAGCTCCCGCTCGGCCCGCTCACGCCCGTAGCCGTCCTGAAAGGTGTACGGCAGCAGCGACCCGGCATGCCCATAGGCCAGCTGAGCGGCCATCTCGGCGTCGGCCGCGGTCGTCTCAAGGCCGCCGCGCGGGTCGGTCAGCGTGTGGAGGGGCGGCAGCGGGTTCTCCGGGCCGAGCGGCGAAACCGGGAGCCGGACAGAGGAGATGCTCAGCATTGCGGCATATCTTTGCACATATCGCGCATTAACTGCATGATTGGCCGGGTGAACCGGTACGAACGCTGGAACGTCCTGCTGGAGATGGTCGCCGAGGCCGGGCAGCTGGACGTCGTCGAGACCGCCGAGAAGCTCGACGTCTCCACCGCGACGATCAGGCGCGACTTCGACGAGCTGGCCGCGCAGCAGCTGCTCACCAGGACCCGCGGCGGCGCGATCGCGCACAGCGTCTCCTACGACCTGCCGCTGCGCTACAAGGTCGCCCAGCACGCGCCGGAGAAGCAGCGCATCGGCTCGGCCGCCGCCGCCCTGGTGCCCGAAGGCTCGACGGTCGGGCTCAACGGCGGCACCACGACGACCGAGGTGGCCCGCGCCCTGGCCACCCGCGACCTCGGCGGCGACCAGCGCGGCCCGGCGCTGACCGTGGTGACCAACGCCCTCAACATCGCCCACGAGCTGGTGGTACGCCCCCATCTGCACGTGGTCACGACCGGCGGCTCGGCCCGCGCCCAGTCGTACGAGCTGGTGGGCCCGGTGGCCACCGGCATGCTGGAACGCATCGCACTCGACGTGGCGGTGCTCGGCGTCGACGCCCTCGATGTGGACCACGGCGCCAGCGCGCACAACGAGGGCGAGGCCGCCATCAACCAGCTCATGGCCGCCAAGGCCCGCCAGGTGATCATCGTCGCGGACGGGTCGAAGCTGGGCAAGCGCGCCTTCTCCCGCATCTGCCCGCTGGCGCAGATCGACGTCCTGGTGACCGACTCGACCGCGCCCGCCGACCTCACCGCCCGGTTCGCGGAGTCCGGGGTGCGGATCGTTCAGGTGTGACCTCGGCGGGCTTGGCGCGTACGTGCATGCGCTCGCCCTGACGGCCGAACAGGCTGAGGATCTCCACCGGCCCGTCGCCCGCGCTGCCGAACCAGTGCGGCAGCCGGGTGTCGAACTCGGCCGCCTCCCCCGAGCCGAGCACGATGTCGTGGTCGGCCAGCACGAGGCGCAGCCGTCCCGACAGCACGTACATCCACTCGTAGCCCTCGTGCGTGCGCGGCTCGGGGACGCACTGGTCGGCGGGGATCACCATCTTGTAGGCCTGCAGCCCGCCGGGCTGGCGGGTCAGCGGCAGCACGGTGCGCCCGTTGACGGTGCGCGCCACCACCCTGACCCGGGGGTCGCCCACCTCCGGCGCGCCGACCAGTTCGTCCAGCGGGACCTGGTGGGCCTGGGCGATCGGCAGCAGCAGCTCCAGGCTGGGCCGGCGCTGGCCGGACTCCAGCCGTGACAGCGTGCTCTTGGAGATCCCCGTGGCCTCGGCCAGCGCGGAGAGCGTGACCCCGCGCTGGGTCCGCAGCCGCTTGAGCCGGGGCCCCACCTGGGCGATGACGTCTTCCATGCCCCTATTGTCCCGGATCCGGCAACCGACGTTGCCGTGCGGCCGGTGTTGCCGGGCGGCCGGTGTTGCCGGGCGGCCGGTGTTTCCGGGCGGCCGGTGTTTCCGGGCGGCCGGTGTTTCCGGGCGGCGGCCCCCGCGCGCCGCCCGGACGGCTAGGCGGCGAAGAAGTCCCGCATCGCCTGGGCGACCTGGGCCGGGGCGCTGTCGTTCGGCGCGTCGTGGGTGAGTCCGGGCAGTTCGACCAGCCGCGAGTCCGGGATGACGTCGTTCAGGACGGCCGCGGCATTCAGCAGGTACGCGGGCCCGCGCTCGCCGGTCAGCAGGAGGGTCTCGGCGGCCGTGTCCCGGTAGCGAAGGCCGTCGGAGTCGAGCCTCAGCACCTCCCGCATCTCGGCGGGCACCCTGGGCAGCACGTCCACGTACCCCTGGCGGCGCTCCCCGCGCAGCGTGAACGCGATCATGGTCTTGATCAGCCAGAGCGGCAGCTCACTGAACGGCCCCGCCACCTTCAGCCCCTTGACCTGCCGGGCCAGCGCCTCCAGCGTCCGGCCGTCGGCGACCGCCTGTTCAAAGGCCGGAAGCCAGTCCTGGGGCAGCCCTCCGTTGACCGACACGGCCGGCTCGTAGGCGGCCAGCTTCTCCACCGGGTGCCGTAACGCGGTCTCGAGCGCGACCAGCCCGCCGGAGCTGTGCCCGAACAGGCGCGTGGACCCGGTCTCCGCCATGACCGTGATGACGTCGTCGCAGACCCGGTCGATGCTGTAGCCGGCGAGGCGGGTGTCGCGGTCCAGGAGGTGCACGGTGAAGGAGTCGGCCAGATACCAGGCCAGCGCCCGGTATCCGCGCCCGGCCACCCGGCCGCCGCCGAGGACGACGATCCCGGGTCCGGTTCCGATGCTCTCGTAGCTGATCAGCGTCCCGTCCGCTGAGGCGAGCTTTGTCATGCGCGATCACCCACTCTGTCGGCGTATCGTGAGAGACGATATATCGCGTCTTGTGGGGCAGTCAAGATATATCGCGTCATCGGCACGCTCGCCGGATGCCAAGATGGACGGGATGACTGATGACCTGCCACGGGAGCGATCACGGCGGCGGGTGCTGGCAGGCGCGCTCGCGGGGGCGGCGGCGCTGACCGTTCTGGGAGTGGCCGCGCTGCGCCGCGACCCCGGTCCGACCGCGGGACCCGCCGAGCCCACCACGCCCGGCCCCGCCCCTTCCCCCAGTACCTCCGACGTGCCCACCTGGGTCGGGCCGACCGCGCCCGGCATCGAGACCGGCCTGTCGCTGGGGCAGCCGGGCGCGCTCGTGGCGATCGAGGAGTTCGGCGACTTCAAGTGTCCGAGCTGCCGCCGCTACGCCCGCGAGATCGCCCCGGCGCTCAAGACGAAGTACCTGGACACCGGCATCGCCCGCGTCTTCTGGCGCGACTACCCGATCAGGGGCCGCGACTCCACCCGCGCCGCGCACGCCGGCCGGGCCGCCGCCCGCCAGGGCCGCTTCTGGCCGTTCCACGACGTGCTCTACTCGGGCGAGGTGCCGCTGAGCGACTCCGGTCTGCGCGAGGCCGCCGACCGGGCCGGGCTCGACCTCGCGCGGTTCGAGCGTGACCGCAAGGATCCGTCGGTACGGCAGGCCGTACAGGCCGACCTCGAGTTCGCGCTCCAACTGGGCCTGCCCGGCACCCCCGCCTTCCTCATCAACGGCGAGCTGCTGTTCGGCGCCCAGCCGGTGGCCGCCTTCGAGAAGGCGATCGAGAAGGCCAGGCGGGCACGTTGACCCAGATCGGCTACGCCGCCGCGTTCCTGGGCGGCCTGTTCTCGCTGGTCAGCCCATGCGGCGCGATGCTCCTGCCGGCCTTCTTCTGCTACGCCTTCCCGACCGGCCGGGCGCTGGCGGGCAGGACGGCGCTGTTCTACGCCGGGTTGTGCGCGGTGCTGGTCCCGCTGGGCATGGGCTCGGCCCTGGTCAGCCGGATCTTCTACGGCCACCGCGAGCTGCTGATCACGGTGGCCGGGTGGGCGCTGATCGTGTTCGGCGTGCTGCAGATCGCCGGGCAGGGCTGGACGCTCGGGCCGGTCGAACGGCTGCGCGCCCGATTGAGCGGCGACTCGCCCTGGGCGGTGCTGGGGCTGGGCGCGGTCTCCGGGCTGGCCGGGTTCTGCGCGGGCCCGATCCTGGGCGCGGTGCTCACCGTGGCCGCGGCCTCGGGTGACGCGGTGCGGGGCGCGGTGCTGCTGGCCGTGTACGCGGCGGGGATGGCGGCGCCGCTGCTGCTGCTCGCCCTGCTGTGGGAGCGCTACGACCTGGGGCGGCGCCGGTGGCTGCGTGGACGCGGTGTCGAGCTGGGGCCGGTCCTGATCGGCAGGCTGCGGATCGGCCCATGGCGCCTGCACACCACCTCCACGCTGTCGGGGCTGGTCTTCGTGGCGCTCGGCGTGGTGTTCCTGGTAACCGACGGCACCGCCGCCCTGGCCGGGCCGGTGCCGGAAGGCTTCGAGGACCGGGTCGGCGCGTGGGCGGCGGCCGTACCGGATCTGGCGCTGGTCGGAGCCGGAGCGGTGACACTCGTCGCGGCCACCATCTGGGGCCTGACCCGCACCCGCCGGCGACCAGACGGGGAACGCCTCAGCCAGGCCTCGGCCGACCAGGACGAGGACAGCTCAGGCTTGGGCTGACCAAGGCCAAGGCCACGAGCAGGACCAGGGCAGCTCGGGCTCAGGCTTGGGCTGACCAGGAGGTGGGCTGGGGGCCGGTTGGCAGGTCCACGCGGAAGCGGGGCAGCGACTCGGGGTGGTTCTCGCGCACGTATCCGACCAGGTGCTCGCGCACGTCGCACTTGAGGTCCCACGCCGAGGCCGAGTCGGCGGCGCTCATCAGCGCGCGCAGCTCCACCAGCCCGTTGGGCAGCACGTCGGTCACCTGGAGGGTCCAGTCCTTCTGGTCCCAGAGCGGGCTCTCCTGGATGAAGCGGTACAGCTCCTCGCGCAGGGCGTCAACCGGCACCGCCCAGTCCACCCGCAGGTGCACCACCGCCAGGACGCGGCTGCCGTGCCGGGTCCAGTTCTCGAAGGGGTTCGTGGTGAAGTACGACACCGGCAGCACCAGCCGCCGCTCGTCCCACAGCCGCAGGACGACGTAGGTGAGCGTGAGCTCCTCGATCCGGCCCCACTCGTTGTTGACCACGACCACGTCGTCCAGGCGCAGCGCGTCGCTGAAGGCCAGTTGCAGCCCGGCCAGCATGTTGCCGATCGTGGACTGGGCCGCGATGCCGACGATCGCGCCGGCTATGCCCGCCGAGGCGAGCAGACCGGCGCCGAGCGCGCGTACCTGCGGGAAGGAGAAGAGCATCGCGCCGAGCGCCACCACGATGATGACGGCGGTGGCGACCCGGCGGACCAGCGCGATCTGCGTCATGATCCGCCGGGCGCGGCGGTTGCGGTCGCCCTCGACCAGCACGAGGCGGTCGAGGATGACATCCGTGACGGCGTAGGCGGCGCCGACGATCAACCAGGTGACGCAGGCGATCGTGATCAGCCCGAGCACCCGGTCGACGCCCTCGCCGAGGGTCCGCTCCTGCGGCGTCCCGCCGAACATGGCGGGCACGAAGGCCACGTTGGCCGCGATGACCACGGCCGTGGCGAAGCCCGCCCAGGTGCAGTGCTCGACGAGATGCCGGGCCAGGCCCCACTTGGCGCCCGCCCTGGACAGCAGCCTGCGGGCCACCTCCACGACGATGATCGCCCCTGCCACCGAGAGGGCCAGGATCGCCCAGGTCGACACAGTCACTCCTCACCTGTCGCGAAAAATCACACTCCCCCTATGGTGCCGGAGATCTCAGAAGGACTCGTCAAAGGACACGTTGCCCTCGACCGCGACCTGGTAGGCGGACACCCGGCGCTCGAAGAAGTTGGCGAGCTTCTGCACGTCCTGGAGCTCCATGAACGCGAACGGGTTGGCGGTGCCGTACTTCTTCTCCAGGCCGAGCCTGGACAGCCGCTGGTCGGCCACGTACTCCAGGTATTCGCGCATGTGCTCGGCGTTCATGCCGCCGATGCCGTCGCCGCACAGGTCCCGGGCGAAGGCCAGTTCGGCGGTGACCGCCTCCTCGATCATCTGGGTGACCTGCTCGCCCAGCTTGTCGTCGAACAGGTCGGGCTCCTCGGCGCGCACGGTGTCCACGACGCTGAAGGCGAACTCCATGTGCATGGACTCGTCGCGGAAGACCCAGTTGGTGCCGGTGGCCGGCCCGCCGAACAGGCCGCGGGAGCGGAACCAGTACACGTAGGCGAACGCGCCGTAGAAGGACAGGCCCTCGATGCAGGCGGCGAAGCAGATCAGGTTGAGCAGGAAAGTCCGCCGGTCCTCCCGCGTCTCCAGCCGCTGCAGGTCCGACAGCGAGTCGATCCATCGGAAGCAGAACTCGGCCTTGTCCCGGATGGACGGGATGTTGTCCACCGCGGCGAACGCCTTGACCCGCTCGTCCGGGTCGGGCAGGTAGGTGTCGAGCAGCGTCAGGTAGAACTGCACGTGCACCGCCTCCTCGAACAGCTGCCTCGACAGGCAGAGGCGCGCCTCGGGGGCGTTGACGTGCTGGTACAGGTTGAGGACCAGGTTGTTGGCCACGATCGAGTCGCCGGTGGCGAAGAAGGCGACCAGGCGGTTGATCAGGTGGCGTTCCTGCGGCGACATCTTGGCCAGGTCGGCCAGGTCGGAGTGCAGGTCCACCTCCTCGACCGTCCACGTGTCGCGGATGGCCGCCCGGTAACGCTCGTAGAACTCGGGGTAGCGCATCGGACGGAGCGTCAGGCCCCTTCCGGGGTCTAGCAACATTACTGGCCCTCCTTCGTCGGTCCAGTAATGCTTTTCATGCTGTGTTTGATGGTTCCTTCGCTTCGCTCAGTCACTGGCACGCCTCGCAGTACTCGGGTTCTCCAGGGAGCAGGCGACCGCTTCCTGGACGGGGGCCGTCTGGACGGTGGTCTGAGCGATCCGGGTGGCCGGACGTGAACGCAGGTAATGGGTGGTCTTGATGCCCTTGTTCCAGGCATAGGCGTACATCGAGGAGAGCTTGCCGATCGTGGGCGTGGCCATGAACAGTTTCAGCGACCGCGACTGGTCGATGTACGGCGTGCGCGCCGCGGCCAGGTCGATCAGCGCCTTCTGCGGCAGCTCCCACGCGGTGCGATAGAGCACCTTCAGCTCATCCGGAATGCCGGGAACGTCCTGGACGGAGCCGTCGGCGCGCTTGATGGCGTCGCGCATGTCCTGCGTCCACGGCCCGCGCCCCTGGAGGTCGCGCACCAGATATCGGTTGACCTGCAGGAACTCACCCGACAGCGTCTCGCGCTTGAACACGTTGGACACCTGCGGCTCGATGCACTCGTAGCACCCGGCGATGGAGGCGATCGTCGCGGTCGGCGCGATGGCGATCATGAGCGAGTTGCGCAGCCCGGTCTCGGCGATCCTGGCGCGCAGGCGAGTCGAACGGCAGCCGCAGCGCGAAGAACACGTCGGCCGGGCCCATGACGCCGAGCCCGATCGGCCGCCACCGCCTGTTCGCCTTCTCGGCCTCGGGCGTCGGGTAGAAGCCCAGGTCGATGATGCGGTCGAGGAAGCGCACCGCGGTGCGGACGGTGCCGGCCAGCCGCTCCCAGTCCAGGCCGGCGCCGGTGAGGTGCGCGGCCGGGTTGACCGAGCCGAGGTTGCAGACCGCGGTCTCGCCGTCGCTGGTCACCTCCAGGATCTCGGTGCACAGGTCGGACAGGTGGATGACGTTCTCCGGCCTGGCCGTCTGGTTGGAGACGCGGTTGGCGGCATCCTTGAAGGTCATCCAGCCGTTGCCGGTCTGGGCGAGCGTGCGCATCATCCGGCCGTACAGGGTGCGGGCCGGCATCTGCCGCGTGTACAGGCTCCCCGCCTCGGCGGCGCGGTAGGCGGTGTCGAAGGCGTCGCCATACAGGGGCAGCCCTGGGATCGCACCAGGTTCCCTTTTGCTCCGCCTCCTGGGAGAGGCGAACCAGCGACAGTGCAGGATCCTACATTTAGTGGCCGATCCCGCAACTATCCCCGGTATGTTGTGCTCGGCGTGTCGAGCATGCCCAGTTCGCGGAGTACTCTGCGGGTGCGGGCGGACTCGGTGGCCAGCCATGTGGCGAAGTCGTCGCCGCTGAGCGGGATGGCCTCCCAGCCGCCGTTGCGGCAGGCCTCGTGCCACGGCGCCGACCGGGTCGCCTCCTCCATCATGCGCACCGCTGCGCCCCGCCGTTCGCGGTCCATCGCGGCGGGCCCGACCGCCGCGCACCAGTCGGCGAAGTCGACCCGCACCCCGCACTCCAGGAGCGTGGGGGCCTCGACGCCGGGCACCCGGACGGCCGAGGAGACGGCCAGCGGCCTGATCCGGCCGGAGTCGAGCCGGGCCCGCCAGTCGCGCAGCCGCCCGGTGGCCGCCGCGACCTTGCCGCCCTGCATGGCCGCCGCCACTTCCTGGGCGCCCGGGTAGCCGGTGTAGTCGATCTTCCTGACGTCCACGCCGAGCCCCTGCGCGATGAGGCCGAACAGCAGGTGATCGGGCTCGCCCAGGGGCCCGCCGGCCAGGTAGGTGCGTTCCGGCTGGGCCAGCAGGTGGGCGGCGAAGGCGTCGAAGTCCTTCAGCCGCGAGTTGGCCGGCACCACCAGCACCTCGACGTTGCCGGTGAGCCTGGCCAGCGGCGTGGTGGCGACGTGCATGGGGCGCTGGTCGTTCAGCTCGGCGGCGGCCAGCGCGGGCAGGCCGGTGACGGTGACGGTGGTCGCGCCGCCCGTGCCGGTGGCGGGGTAGCCGGTCCTGCGCAGGGTGCGGAAGAGCGCCTGCGCGACGGGCGCCCAGCGCTCGCCGCCGGGGACGACGCCGACGGGGCCGAGTCCGTGCCCGCCGCCACCCGCGGTGGCGCATCCGGAGGCACAGGCGGCCAGGCCGAGCCCGAGTGCGAAGAACTGCCGACGCCGCATGATGCCCCTCCCCGGAACCCGATAGACCTCCCATTACATGAGGTTATTGACAGATCACACGGTGTTACACATCGGGGGGCACTCTTCACGTATCATCGGCCGGCAGCGCGAACATCCTGATGTAGAGCGGGCGGGCGTCCGGGGGCGCGTCGTCGGCCCGGTAGCTGTACTTGGACAGCAGCGCGATGTACTCCTCGAAGAAGGCGTCGAACCCCTCCTTGGTCATCCGGCCGAACCCCCGCGAGGCCTTCGCCCAGTCGGGATCGCGCAGGTAGGCGGCTCCGAAGCGGTCCATCAGCGCACGGTCCTCTGCCATGCCGATGCGGTAGAACTCCTCCAGCACCGCGCGGCTCTCCGGCGCCACGTCGCGGAAGTTCGGCGTGCGGATGTCGCGCGGCATGTCGGCCTTGCGCCACCAGCGCTCACGGCCGGTCGAGCGCTCGGGGATCTCCTCGATGAAGCCGTACTTCTCCAGCTGGCGCAGGTGGTAGCTGGTCGTGCCGGTCTTGGCGCCGAGCAGTTCGCCCAGCGTGGTGGAGGTGGCGGGGCCGTGCACGTTGAGGTGCGACAGCATGCGCCTGCGCATCGGATGGGCCAGGGCCTTCAGGCGCTCGTGGTCGTCAAGATACAGCGGCGCCTCGTCCTCATCCTTCATGAGGAGAAAGCTTAGTCCTGCCGGATGATTTCTGCAGACACCTCTTTGCCGAGACCTCTCTGCAGAGTAGCGTCGGCAGCATGAAGAGGTTTGTGATCATGTTGTTCGCGCTCGTCTGCGCGTTCATCCCGGCCGCTCCGGCGCTGGCCGCCGACGGGCTGACCGTCACCGAGGTCACCTTCCGCGGCAGCGGCGGGCTCCAGCTGCACGGCAGCGTGCTGATCCCCTCCGGCGCCCGCGGGCCGCTGCCCGGCCTGGTGCTCGTGCACGGATCGGGCGAGGGAACTCCGCGCACGAAGCTGATGACCGAGGCCGAGGCCTTCGCCCGCCAGGGCCTGGCCGTGCTGGTCTACGACAAGCGCTCAGAGGGCTACTCGATGACCGTCCGCGACTACGGCCAGTTGGCCGGCGACGCGCTCGGCGCGCACGCGGTCCTGCGCGCTTTCGAGGGGGTCGACCGGGACAACGTCGGCATCTGGGGGCTGAGCGAGGGCGGCTGGGTCGCCCCGCTGGCCGCCACCCGCTCCAAAGACGTGGCGTTCGTGGTGATCGTCGGCGGCAACGCCATGGAGCCGCTGCGCCAGCAGACCTGGGCGGTCGCCGCCGGGCTGCGCAACGCTGGTGTAAGCGGCCCGGTGCCCGACCGCGGCGTGCCCGCCGTCTACCGGCTGCTGGCCGGCGCCGGGCAGTTCCCGATGCCCTGGCACGACGCGCAGGGCGTGCTCGCCCGGGTCACCCGGCCCGTGCTCGGCATCTGGGGCGCCCACGACCTGCTCACCCCGCCGAGGGAGACCCCGCCCTTGCTGGTCAAAGGCCTGGCGCACGAGAACTACACGCTGCGCTACTTCGCCGGCGCCGACCACGCCGCCCACCTCACGCCCGACCGCGGCGTCACCCGCTCCCCCGAGCTCGCGCCCGGCTACGCCGAGGCCGTCGGGACCTGGGTGAAACGCGTCGCCGCCGGGCGGCCGCCCACCGCCGAGAGCGTGGGCGAGCTGCCCACCCAAGCGTCCATGACCGTTCCGGTACCGCCGCCGGCCTGGTGGGAGTCGGCTGTGGTGCAGGTGGGGGCGCTGGTGTTGTTCCTCGTGGCCTTCCTGGGCTACCCGGTCTGGGCGCTGGTCAGGCGGGTGCGGGGCCGTACCCCGGCGGACACGGGGACGCGCTGGCCGAGGACGGTGGCGATCGCCGCGCCCGTCGCGGCGTTCGGCGCGCTGGCCTACCTGTTCTACTCGACCATGTCGGGCAGCAAGCTGGGCTCCCCCGGTCCGCTGGTGGCCGGCCGCCCGCTCGTCTGGCTGGTCCTGCAGGCGCTCGCGGTGCTCGCGCTGGTCGCGGCCGTTCTCACGGTGCCCGCCGCACGCCGGGCGCGTGGTTCCGAGCGGGTACGGCTGGCCGTCCTGCTGACCGGCGCCGCCGCCTTCCTGCCCTGGGCGCTGTACTGGGGACTGCTGATGCCGTGAGACCGGGCTAGTGGGGGCGGCTGGGGCTGTTGCCGGGTTTGCGGCCCATCGCGGCGCGCAGGTACGGCGGCAGCCGGTCCTCACCGACCAGCCGGGGGATGTCGGGCCGCCACTCGGTCACCTCGACCAGCCCCGGCTCGACCAGTTCGAAGTCGCCGAAGAAGCCCAGGATCTCCGCCTCGGTACGCCCCACGGCCCCGCCGACGGAGGAGCTCCGGTAGATGTTCTTGGCCTCCTCCTCCGCCTCCGGATCGCCGAGCGTCGGCACCGCGTGGGTGAGCACCAGGTAGCTGCCCGGCGGCACGGCCTCGCGCAGGACCGCGACCATGCCCGCCGGGTCGTCGGCGTCCTGGACGAAGTGCAGGATCGACACCAGCAGCACCGCGATCGGCTCGGTGCGGTCGAGGAAGCCGGTCACCTCGGGACTGGCCAGTAATTCTCTGGGCCGCAGCAGGTCGGCGTGGAGGAAGACGACCCGGCCCGACTCCTCCAGCAGCGCGCGGGCGTGCGCGGCCACGACCGGATCGTTGTCGACGTAGACGACCCGGGCGTCGGGCGCGATCTCGTGCACGTTGCCCTGGGTGGGCAGTCCGCTGCCGAGGTCGAGGAACTGCCTGACGCCCGCCTCGGTCAGCGCGCGCACCGCCCGCTGGAGGAAGGCGCGGTTGGCCCTGGCTATGGGGATGGCCTCCGGGATGTGCTTCGACAGCTGGTCGATCGCGTCGCGGTCGACGCCGAAGTTGTTCTTGCCGCCGAGCATGTAGTCATACATCCGCGCCAGATTCGGCGTCTGCGGGTCGAAGGCCACATCATGATCTTAGGTCTTCTCAGTCACAACTTCACTGGATACCGTCCGATTCATGGCCGATTTCGAGCATTTCCCCTTTCCGTCCGGTCCGCGGGGTGCCCCATCGGACCTTTACGCCGTCCGCCGCGAGAAGGAGCCACTCGGCCTGATCCAGGTGCCGAGCGGCGACGTCGTCCACCTGGCGACCCGCTACGAGGACGCCGCCATGGTGCTGACCGACCCGCGCTTCAGCCGCGACCTGTCCTACCCCGGCGCGCCCCGCATGTTCAGCGGCTTCACGATCGCCGAGGCGCCCGGCGGCCTGATCAGCATGGACCCGCCCGACCACACCCGCCTGCGCCGCCTGCTGTCGGGCACCTTCACCCCACGTCAGGTGAACGGCTGGCGCCCCCGCCTGCGCGAGCTGGCCACCGACCTCGCCGACCGGCTGCCCGCCGAGTTCGACTTCGTGACCGAGTTCGCCTTCCCGCTGCCCGTCCAGGTGATCTGCGATGTCATGGGCGTGCCCGGCATCGACAGCGAGCGGGTAAGGCGCTGGTCGGACGCCATGCTCTCCTCCTCCGGCCTCACCGAGGAGGAGAAGGCCCATTCGGCCGCCGAGTTCTACGCCTACTGCGCCACGATGATCGCCGAGCACCGCGACACCCCGGGCGACGGCCTGCTCGCCGCCATGATCGAGGCCAGGGACGGCGCCGACCGGCTCACCGAGGAAGAACTCGTCCGCATGACGCTCGGCCTGTTCCTCGCCGGGCACGAGACGACCGGCTCGATCCTGTCCAGGATGGCGCTGCGGCTGCTGGCTCCCCGCGACGGCTTCGAACGCCTGGTCGCCGACCCCGGCGTGATCCCGAAGGCGGCCGAGGAGCTGTTCCGCGTGGAGCAGCCCGGCGACAGCCCGCTCATCCGCGTCGCCACCGAGGACGTCGAGCTGCCGTCGGGGACGATCAGGAAGGGCGAGGGGGTCATCGCCTCCTTCGCCGGGGCCAACTTCGACCCCGGCGTCTTCCCCTCCCCCGCCACCATGGACTTCGACCGCGCCGCCGGGCAGTCACACCTGTCCTTCGGCCGCGGCGCCCACTACTGCGTGGGCGCCAACCTGGCCACGGCCGAGGTGCAGGAGTTCCTGGGCGTGCTGGCCGCGCGCATGCCGGGGTTGCGGCTGGCCGTACCGGCCGAGGAGGTGGAGTGGACGGCGGGCAGCATCATGGTCCGCCCGCTCCACCTGCCCGTGCGCAGGTAGCCGCTACTCGACCGTGACGCTCTTGGCCAGGTTGCGGGGCTTGTCGACGTCCCGCTCCAGGGCCACGGCGGCGTGGTAGGCCAGCAGTTGCAGCGGGATCGTCAGCAGGATCGGGTCCAGCTCGATCTCGTTCTTCGGCACCACGATCGCGTCGTCGGCCAGCTTGGCGTCGGGCTCGCGGTGGCCGATCATGAGGACGTTGCCGCCGCGGGCGCGGATCTCGCCGAGCGTGGTGAGGTTCTTGTCGAGCAGTTCGTCGTCGGGGACGATCGCCACCGTCGGCATCTCGGGGCCGATGAGCGCGAGCGGCCCGTGCTTGAGCTCGCTGGCCGGGTAGGCCTCGGCGTGGATGTAGGAGATCTCCTTGAGCTTCTGCGCGCCCTCCCTGGCCACGGGGTAGCCGCGCACCCGGCCGACGAACATGATCGACGGGCGGCCCGCGTACTTGCGGGCGAAGTCCCTGATCCGGTCGCCCTGCTTGAGGATCTCCTCGATCTGGTCGGGCAGCTTGGCCAGGCCGTCCACGATGCGGCGGCCGTCGGCGGGCGAGAGGTCGTGCACGCGGCCGAAGTGCAGGGCCAGCAGCGCGAACGCCACCGCGGTCGAGGTGAACGCCTTGGTGGAGGCGACCGAGACCTCCGGCCCCGCGTGCAGGTAGATGCCGCCGTCCACCTCGCGGGCGATGGCGCTGCCGACGGCGTTGACGATGCCGATGACGCGGCCGCCCTTGCGCTTGAGCTCCTGGACGGCGGCGAGCGTGTCGTAGGTCTCGCCCGACTGGCTGATCGCGACGTACAGGGTGTCGGGGTCGACGACCGGGTTGCGGTAGCGGAACTCCGAGGCGGGCTCGGCGTCGGCGGGAATGCGCGCGAGCTCCTCGATGAGCTGGGCGCCGATCTGGCCGGAGTAATAGGCGGAGCCGCAGCCGATGATCTTCACCCGGCGGAAGGAGCGGGTCTCGCGGGCGTCCATGTTGAGTCCGCCCAGGTGGGCGATGTGGAAGCGCTCGTCGAGGCGGCCGCGCAGCGTGCGGGCGACGGTCTCGGGCTGCTCGGAGATCTCCTTGAGCAGGTAGTGCTCGAAGCCGCCGGTGTCGTAGTGCCCGGCCTCGACGTCGACGGTCAGCGGCTCCTTCGCGGTCTCCAGGCCGCCGCTGGCGAAGGTGTGGAAGCCGTCGGCCCTGAGCACGGCCAGCTCGCCGTCCTCCAGGTGGACGACCTGGCGGGTGTAGCGGACCAGCGCGGCCACGTCCGAGGCGGCGAACATCTCCTTCTCGCCGATGCCGAGCACGATCGGGCTGCCGTTGCGGGCCACGACGACCTCGCCGGGCCGCTCGGCGTCGAGGACGGCGATGCCGTACGTGCCGACGACGCTCTTGAGCGCCTTCCTGACCGCCTCCTCCAGGCTGGAGGTCTCCTCGACGGTGCGGGCGATCAGGTGGGAGAGCACCTCGCTGTCGGTCTCGGAGGCGAAGACGACGCCGTCGGCCTCCAGCTTGGCGCGCAGTTCCGTGGCGTTCTCGATGATGCCGTTGTGGACGACCGCGACGCGCTCGTCGGTGGAAAGGTGCGGGTGGGCGTTGACGTCGCTGGGCTCGCCGTGGGTGGCCCACCGCGTGTGACCGATGCCGAGCGTGCCCTTGAACCGCGCGGGTACGGCCTGCGCCAGGTCGGCCACCCTGCCCTTGACCTTGCGGACCTTGAACCCCTTGCTGGAGACGACGACCCCGGCCGAGTCGTACCCGCGGTACTCCAGCCGCTGCAGTCCCTCCAGCAGGATGGGGGCGGCGTCCTTCGGACCGACGTAAGCCACAATTCCGCACATACGGGGCGTCCTCTCTTATCCGTAAACGATGCGGCGCAGCTGGCGCAGTGACAGCTCCGGTGCCGCGACCCGGCGTCCTGGCAACTCGGCGGCGATCCTGGGGAAGATCTCGTCGTTGGTGAGGCCGCGGGCCTTCAACTCGGCGTGCCGCCGCCGGACGAACTCCTCCACCGTTTCGGAGAAGTACGCCAGCACCTCGGCGACCACGCGGGCCGCCTCACCGGGGCCCAGCGGACTGGTCCTGGTGAGGTGCGCGATGAGCTCTTCGTAGGGATGCCGTGCCGTGGACACAGTCGAGGACATTACGCATCTGGGCCATGTTCAAACAACTTCCTGCCCGAAATCGGGCAGGAATTGGCGACTTCGTCCCGTGCCTTTGCCTCGGAAGGCCGCAAAATCGGACCACATACGCATCGCACGCCCCGGGTGACACTCTTCTCACAGGGCATGATTACTCTATGTAGTTGTATGCTGCCTTTCCGTGGGAGTTGTCATGCCACACTGGATCGCCCTCACCCTCGCCACCGGCCTCCTGACCGCACCCACCCCACAGCCCGGCCGACAGGGCGACTTCGCCGAAGCGGCCCGGGAGTACGGCGTTCCGGTCAGCGTGCTGCTCGGGGTCTCCTATCTGCAGTCGCGGTGGGACGACCATGCCGGGCAACCGAGCGTTTCCGGGGGGTATGGGCCGATGCACCTGGTGGACGGGGGCGCGGCCGTACCGGAAGGCCATCATCACGACGGCGACCCACGCGGCGACGACGCCCGCCCCATGCACCTCCCCACAACACCCCAAAGCCCTGCTGGTTCTGCCGAGGTCCCGGAGGACACGTTGGGGGAGGCGGCGCGGGTGAGCGGGATCGGGGCCGGGCGGCTGCGGCGCGATCCGGCCGCGAACATCAGGGGCGGGGCGGCGCTGCTGGCCTCCTATCGGGGGCGGCCCGGCGGGGCTCCGGCCGACTGGTATGACGCGGTCGTGCGGTACGCGGGGTCGCGGGGGTTCGCGGACGAGGTGTTCGCGCTGATGAGGGCGGGTGCGGCGCGCCGTACCGACGACGGGTCCCTCGTACGGCTGGCCGCCGCGCCCGGGGCGGTGCCGCCCGCGCGCCCGATGCGGAAGGCGGCGAGCCCGGCCGAGTGCCCGACGTCGCTGGACTGCGAGTGGATGCCGGCGGCCTTCAGGAAGTTCGGCAAGAAGAAGGACTACGGCAACCACGACCGCCTGAACCGGCCGAGGCGCGTCGACTACATCGTCATCCACGACACCGAGGGCTCATACGCGGGTGTGCCGTCCATGGTGGGCAATCCCAGATATGTCAGCTGGCACTACACCATCCGCTCCCGCGACGGACATGTCGCCCAGCACGTGCGAAATCGCGATATCGCCTGGCATGCGGGCAACTGGGATATCAACTCGCGCTCCATCGGCATCGAGCACGAGGGTTATCTGGCGCGGGGCGGCACCTGGTACACCGAGGCGATGTACCGCTCGTCGGCGCGGCTGGTGAAGCACCTGGCGTCGGTGTACAAGGTGCCGCTCGACCGCGCGCACATCATCGGCCACGACAACGTCCCCGGCACCACCCCGAGCACCGTGCCCGGCATGCACGAGGACCCCGGCCCGTACTGGGACTGGGCCCGCTACTTCGCCCTCATGGACGCCCCGCTCAAACCGGCCGGGAAGGGCGAATCAATCATCATCCGCCCCGACTTCGACGAGCACCGGGAGCACTACACCGGCTGCTCCAGCAAGCGCCCGGCCCGCGCCTGCCCGTCGCAGGGCTCGGCGTCGGTATGGCTGCGCACCGCCCCGCGCGAGGACGCGCCGCTCGTCGACGACATCGGCAAGCGCGTGGGCAAGGACAGCACCTACAGCGTGTACGACCACAGCGCGCGTGCCTCGACCGGCCAGCGGTTCGCCGTGGCCGGGCGCGAGGGCGAGTGGACCGCGATCTGGTACCTGGGCCAGCGGGCCTGGTTCCACAACCCGCCGTCAGCGCCGACCGCCATCCCGGCCGCGGGCCCGCTGGTGACGCCGGTGAAGGACAGGGTGCGGGTGTACGGCCGGGCGTACCCCGAAAAATCCGCCTATGCCGGATCGCGTAGCCGTTTCCAGCGCCATGTCCCCCTGAACTACGTCATCCGCCGCGGCCAGTCCTACTCCACCGGCCTCACCCTGACCGGCACCTACCACCGCGCCGACTCCATCCACCCCGCCCGCCACGACACCGTCAAGGGCCGGCTGCGCTACCACCAGATCCAGCTCGGACACCGGGTGATGTTCGTACGGGCGGAGGACGTGCGGCTCGTCAGATGACACGAGGACGTCGAGCCGAACGTCCCCGTGTGGACGCGCGTTGCGCACGGGCACTCCACGGAAGCGATATGGTTTTCCCGTGACCGGCGCTCACCGCCGGACACACGCGGAAGTGGCTCAGTGGTAGAGCATCACCTTGCCAAGGTGAGGGTCGCGGGTTCAAATCCCGTCTTCC
This sequence comes from Nonomuraea endophytica, assembly GCF_014203235.1. Classification (GTDB taxonomy): domain Bacteria; phylum Actinomycetota; class Actinomycetes; order Streptosporangiales; family Streptosporangiaceae; genus Nonomuraea; species Nonomuraea endophytica. The sequence goes on from NZ_JACHIN010000004.1 coordinate 301,812, forward strand.
GCTCGGAGTGCGATCTCCTGGTGGAGTGGCCGAGAGGCGAGGCAGCGGCCTGCAAAGCCGTCTACACGGGTTCAAATCCCGTCTCCACCTCGGTTGTACGGCGGACCGCCAGGATCCGCTAAAGTAGGTCAAGCGCCATGCGGAAGTGGCTCAGTGGTAGAGCATCACCTTGCCAAGGTGAGGGTCGCGGGTTCGAATCCCGTCTTCCGCTCGTTAACAACTGAATAATCCCAGGACGATTAGCTCAGCGGGAGAGCGCTTCCCTGACACGGAAGAGGTCACTGGTTCAATCCCAGTATCGTCCACCACGCTCCATAGCATATCAGGCTTGACCTGGTCAAACAGGAGACAGAGCCCCAGCTCATGGCCTATGCCGCGAGTCTGGGGCTTCTTGTTGTTTGTGGTTGTTCGCGACGGTTGCCAGTACGCGTGCTGACGATGTGCTGATGTGTGGCAGCTAGGCGCTGGCCTCGGCACTTGACGCCAACCTGGCGGGCGTTCAGGCTTCAGGTGCGCCACAGTCCGACACAGTCCAATCCGGGAGGAAACCATGCGGCTACGCTTCCTCGTGATCGATCCCGACACTGACGGCGACGACTGCCCCGCCCTGCACCTCGACGAGGAGACGGGCGATCTCGCCGTCATCGGCGAGACGATCACCGACCCTTCCGACCTCGCCGCCATCAAGGCGAGTACGGGACTAAAGTCCTGCGAGACGGCGATCATCATCCCGGCCCGCATGAGAAAGCACATCCTGGAGGCGCTGCGTGAACTCGACGACAGTTCCACCCTTCCCTGAGCTGATCGCAGGAGCCTCCTACAGCGCAGTGCATCTAGAGATGCGTGATGTCTATACGCCCGACGACCCATCGTTCATCGCGTTTCTGGGCGGACCGCCCTTCGACCGCACGCAGCGGGAACGCGAATGGAGGGACATCATCGACAGTGCCGTGTCTAGAGGCGTCACGGTCCGTCGTGCCCGGATCGTCTCTGAACCCATCACCGACTACATCCGCTTTGAGCACTCGGTAACGGATTCCATGAACATCGTCGCAGGGGAACGCGTGCGCTGGCTCCCTCGGAGTCAAGCATCTGATCTATGCCTGCCTGGAAACGACTTCTGGGTGTTTGACGATCATCTCGTCAGGTTCGGCCACTTCGCCGGAGACGGTTCCGTGACCGGCAAGGAACTACGCACAGAGCCTCCTGTCATCCAGCTCTGTCAGTCTGCCTTTGAGGCAGTCTGGCTCCGGGCAATCGACCACGCAGAATACAAGCCTCTGTAGACGACAGCCCGCGAGAGCACCATCGTGCCCACCTCGCCCTCGTCTTCGGTCCAAGAAGCGCGTAGAGCGCTCGCCAGTCGGCTACGCGCTATGCGCGAGGAAGCAGAGTTGACCGCCATCGAGCTGGCGAGGTTGGCCGGTTGGGAACGAACCAAGATCAGCAAGATTGAGCACCTAGCGCGGTCCCCATCCTTGGCCGACATTCGGACCTGGTGTCGGCTCTGCCGAGCCGAAGATCAAACTGATGATCTCCTGGCTGCACTGCGCGCCGTCACCGGCATGTATCAGGAATGGAAGCGACTCCAGCGCACGGGCCTACGTCGGCTCCAGGAGCAGCGGACTGCGGTGTTCGAGCAGACTCAGGAGTTTCGGAGCTACGCCTCCCAGGTGATTCCCGGTCTACTACAGACGCCGGAGTACGCGACTGCGATCTTGTCGGCGGTCGCTGTTCGCAACAAGCTGCCCAATGATGTTGAAGCCGCCGTTGCTGCGCGCATGAAGCGCGCCCGGCTCTTGCGAGAAGGTGGCCATCGCTTCGCATTCATCCTGGAAGAGTCCGTCTTGCGCTACCAAATCGGCGGTCCTACGGTCATGGCCGGGCAGCTCGGATACCTCCTTATGGTCATGGCTTTGCCGTCCGTCTCACTCATGGTGATTCCGTTCAGCAGGGCACGTAAGACGCACGCACTCGGCAACTTCAACATCTATGACCAAGCCGAAGTGCGAATCGAACTGTTGACAGCCGCCATAAACGTCACTGTGCCTTCCGAGATCGATCAATATCGCCGTGAGTTCGAGCTACTAGCCAGCATGGCGGTCACTGGATCTGAGGCGCGCTCGGTTATAGCCAAAGCCCTGGCCGACATGCAATGAACTCGCATGCCACACATTGCCACACTCGTTGAGCCTGGCTCGTAGCCGCTCCTACCGTCGAAGCATGGCCCCCACACGTAGACCATCCAGCAGACAGGCAGCCTCGTTCACCTGCGAGCTTGCCTCTGACGTCCGGAGCAGGCGCAGGGCCTTCGTGGGGGATCTTGCGCCGGAGGAGCTGGCGGAGATTGGGCCGGAGGCCGAGACGGAACCCGAGCTGCCGGAGAGCTGGACGCCGAACGAGTACCGAGCGTTGCTAGTGGCGCGAGGGGTGCAGGACTGCCAGCGCTCCATGGCGGCGGGGTTCGGCGGATATCTGGAGCTGGCCGAAGCGCATGGGCTGCTTGAGAAGCGCCCGAACACTGAGCCCTGGGGGCTGTTGATTGACGTGGAGGAGACGGCCTCATGAAGCTCAAGATCCAATGGAAGCCCTACTTCTCCGATACCGAGTACGGGATGGTCGGGGAGATCAAGGCGTTCTCGATTGTCCGCCACGGCTCGCAGTTCACGCTTGCACCGAGGCTGCCCGACGCCAAAGGCGTCACCCTGCCAGCGGAGGACTTCCGCGACCTGGAGAAGGCGAAGGCACGAGCAGACATGCTGCTGGAAGCGTTCCTGAAGGCATTCCTGGCCGACACGCGTCGGGCCAAACCCACGGCTGTTGCCGCCGAGGCATCCTGACGCCCACCCTGCGGGCATCGAGGTAGCTGACACTCAAAGCTCACGGCTGGTCCAACCTGCCCGAGGACACCACACCACCGTGTCGGGGCTGGCCGTGAAGGTGGCCCCCGTCTGCGAGATGACGGGGGCCATCAAATCCACCCACCACATCGCTAGGAGGTCTGTTCAGCATGTCTGTGGACTTGTACGCGAGAGAGCTAAGCCCAATGGACTTCCGCCGCATGTGCGGAGGCAACAACAACGAGGACGGCGAAGGAGAGAGCTGCTTGGAGATCGCCTCGCTTACGGGCGTGGACGACGCGTTCGCCCTGCGTGACTCGAAGAACCCGGATGCCGGGACGCTCCGCTTCACCGGTTCCGAGCTTCGCGCGGCCGGGATGACGACCATCTAACACGCCGCTCCTTGATGGCCCCTGCCCGACTGAAACAGGCAGGGGCCACGCTTCGACTGTACGGGGGGATCTGTTGCACTGGCACGGCTACACCTGGCACGGCAACGGGCAAGACCTGGCCCGTGAAGGCGAACGCCGCCCGACGTCACCAGAATTCTTTAGTTCTGTCCTGCCACCGATGCGGACCGGTGAATGGCTGGCCAAACCCGCATCACGGATCGCCGAGACGTTCGACGACGTGGACAAGGCCATCGCATGGATGCGGTCTCAGTACGCGCCAGCCGTACCTCACGACCAGATCCCGTTGTCTCTGCGTATGGATCAGGCGTATGACCTGTTGCCGCGGGGGGTCGATGTGGAGTGGTCCACGTGGCTACCAGGAGGCCGCTTCGCCAAGGTCAGCATGATCTGCTGCCCGAACAGGCACGTAAACCATCCGTGCCCTCAGTCCCGCAACGGGCAGTAGCGGCCGGCTCAGTCTTCCCAGGCCAACCCGCGTGTTTGGAGGCATTTCGATGCTGCGCAAGCACCTGTACATGCTCGCGCCGTTCCTGCTGCTGGCTCTCGCGTTCGGCTGGTGGCTGGCAGTCGTGGACTTCTAGCCGACCAGCCCGGCCAACGGCGCAGCGGTACAGATCCGCGAGACGGACGCGAACCTCAAGGACGGGGTTGCCCGCGATCGCCCGGCCGGGTGGCCGGTACGCGTCGGATTCAACGTACTGAGCCGTTCGAGGGTCACGTACCCGTACGGGCCGGGAGCGTGTACACGCTCTGGGAAGTACCGATGTAGCCGTGAGAACAGAACAGGCCCCCGCCGTAGCGGGGGCCTTTATCTGTTGCTAGGCAGCTACTTCAGCGGCGGGGAACAGAGCCTCAGGAGCGCTCTTGGCGCGGCTGCGCCGTGTGGTCTTGGGCTTGGCCGTAGGAGCCTCCTGCGGGACCTGAGGGGCTTGTACGGCGAGCATCTGGGCCAGGATGCCCTGAAGGAGTTCCGCCCCTGCCGGGGAAGCAAGGTAAGCCTTTACCGCGTCCTCAGAGACGGCAGCCTCCTCCGTGACCTCCTCCTCAGGCTCGGGAGCCGTCTCCGGCCCTTCCATGCTCTGGAAGAACGCCCGCAGAGCGTCAACGCCCTTGGGAAGATCGGGGTTGACCGTGACCGGCCGAACCACCGGCGTGGCCGGTGCGACAGGCTCAGGAGAGACAACCTCGGGGGCGACTTCCGGCAACGACGGAAGTTCCATGACCTCGGGGACTTCTTCTGTAAGGTCATCCCCCCACAGCTCGACCGTGCCGCTTTCGTCAAGCGGCTCCGCATACCTGTAGACCAGGGCGGGCCGACCTCCCGTGGACGGCATCTTGACCGCCTCGATCGTGTCGAGATCCTGAAGGAGAAGTTCCAGGTCGGCCTTCTTCAGGCCGAACTTCCGGTACAGAACCGTGGACTGGACGCCCTTGTGTCCGGCTTCCTTCACGAAGTTCTCGATCTTGACCGCAAGCGCGGTCTCCTCCGACGCTTCAGCTTCGGGCAGCACATAAGCGATCGTCTGAATCGAGTAGGTGACCAGCGCCAACGCTGCATCGAAGTCAGCTTCGCTGATCTCGTCCCGGCGCTCCGACAGGGCGAACAGTCCCGCGAGGCGGATCATGTAGATCATCGCCCGCTCTGCGTACTGGCTCATGGCTTCGGTCGCGATCATCGCCCGCACGATTGGCCGGTGCTTGGTCTCAAAGACCCGTGCCACGTGTGCAGGCACGGTCACCGTGTCCACCTGACGCGCGTACTCACCGGCCTGCCTGAGGGCGCGTCCGGCCTGCCGGATGACTTCATGAGCGTCGGCGGACTCGAACAGGGGCAGAACCTTGGACTGCTCAACCCACACAGGGAGAACGCGGTTCCAGGTACCGCCTGTGGCATCTTTGCCCCCAGCCACAGCCGCCCAGTTCTTCGGCTGCACGTGCATGATCAAACCCAGGTGCGGACGACGTACCCGCAGGTCATCGACTTTCGTCTTGTGCGCCAGGGATTGGGCGTCGAACGCCTTCCGCAGGTAGACACCCAACTTCGCATCCCTGCGAGCGTTGGACAGAAGGGCATCCCCCTCCTCCTCCACGAACCACACCGGGTTCGCGAGCGTGCCCTCCGCACGGTCTGACAGTTCCGTGATCAACCCCAGGCCCGTGGCCGGAAGCCCGTCTACCGTGGACTCTTCCGCGAACGTCGAGAATGCCGCGTTCACCACGCGACGCGCGATGCCAGTAGCGGTGCCCTTCGCACCGACACCGGAGCGTCCCACCAGACGCCCCACAGAGCCAGAGGGGTGGAGCCCTTCCCGGTCTCCACGCTGGGGCCGTAGCCCACGTACGCCGAGTAGGCGGACATGAGCGTCAGCATGACGCCGACCTTGCTTCCCTCCGTGTGGGGGTCGAGAGCGTCAGCGATGCGACCGAACAGGCCATGGAACGTCTCAGGAGCGATGACAGGAGCGTTGGAGGACATGGGCTTGATAGCCTTCCTGGTGTTGGCCCGTGAGTGCGTGTCTTGGCGGATGTGACACTCACGGGCTGGCTTATGTCTGGGGCTCGACTTCCTACCTTTCGTACTTTCGTGGTGAAGCCGAGCGATCCGGAAGCTATAGCAGCCGGACTTTCGTTGTCAAGAGACAAGATAAAGTCCCTAGCGAGCTTCTTACTTTCGTCATCGCCCCCGAGGGTTGGGGGGTACCCCTAAAGTCTAAGAAACGTGACCCCGCCGGTGGGGCTTCCTCGGTCAGTGCGCAAATCTGGTCAATATTGAGCGAGCGATACTCGATAAAAGTAAAAATAAGAAAGGCCCCAAGCTATTAAGCTTGGGGCCCGCCGTGCGCGTTCCTATTTTTCTAGCTTTCCGAGGCGATGATAAGTGCCCCGGGGCGAATCACCCTGGCTCCCGCCACATGGAGACCACGAACGACATAACCAAACTTGGTCGGACTGCGGAAGCTCTCGACATTTACAATCTGATCACCAAAGGTCGTTGCGATAGGCGAACCAACAATCATATTCACATTGGCGGGAAGGTGCGGCGTAACCGCAACCGTGAAACCGGCAAGGGAACCAATAACGCCGTTCTGGATGGGCACGCCACTTCCGTAACTACTGGCGATAAACTTGTCGTGCTTAAGAATCATTGCCTTGACCTCGGGACGAACAACAGCGAAACGCCGGGCTGCTGGAACATCATCGTTGTCCAGGATTACGCCATAATCAACAAGGGCGATAAAGGGGTCTCCGAGAGTCGCGCCTGTCGTCTTGAAGACCTTCTTATTTGCTGCCAAAGCACCAGCAAGCATCTTTGTGCCCACGTAGGTGTCAGCAGCAACGCGAAGAGCCTGCACGCTCTCCATCGTGGCAGTGATAATCATGTCGCCAGCAGCCTGCACACGGTCAAGGTCGTCCAGGATGAAAGCGAAAGCCTTGCCATGATCAATCGCGAGAAGCTGGTCCTCGGTTTCGAGTAGCTGCGGAACAACATCGACGTTCCGGCTGTAGTCAACGATGGTAGGACGGGTCAGCGAGTCAATGTGAACCTGATCCCCAGGTCCCTTGATTTCGCCTTCGAAGTCGCGGTTGATGCAAACCCCAGACCCGAGAACAAGGTTCTCCTGAAGAGGCACCATGAGTTCCGAGGCCCACACCTCAGGAATGAAACTATCTACGGGCGTATTTCCCGCAGCGGGGAAAACTGCCATGTGTAACCTTCCTTACGATTAGCTGAATGAGTGATCTGGGTGATTAGCTTCCTTCGTGTACCTAGCCGCCGCAGGTGAAGCCGATAGGGGCGTAAATCAGCTCTAGGCCCAGCGCCGGGTTGATGATCGGCTCAAAACGCGGCTGACACTCGGCGTTGAAGGCGTCAGCCTTGAGAAACGTTTCCAGGTCCTCCAGGTTCCAGTTCTCAAGGTCGGCCTCGGTGGTGATAACGTAGGTCATATGGTGCTCCTTTCGACGAAAGAAAGAACGGCGTGTTCCCTCCACTCGTAATTACTGTGCCGACGCTAGGTCGGCCCACCATCGCGGATGGGTTGTGAACCACTCATGGCGGCCCAGATCCCGAGTGTGGGTTTCCTCGCAGGTACGGCCCTCATCCGGCCCCAGATGGCCGCCGAGATAGGTTTCCTGACTGGTGACGCGGTAGCCGCCGGAGGTGAACTCCCACACGTCCAGGAGATGCCGACTCCGATACGTTAATCCCCATTCATTCCAGGACGGCCCTGAAAGGGCCGGAGAGCGTTTGGTGAACAACTTCGGATGTCTGGATGCCACTTCCGCTACGCGGGCTTCAGCGGCGTTCTCAGGACGCCCAGCGGCGACCAGTGCGGCGAGGGCGAAACAGCGGCCCGAGCAATACCGGTTCTCAGCCCACGTCAGCTCTTTGACCAGATGACAGTGCGCGCACCGCGCATAGGTGCGTTGCCGGTTGGCCAGGTACGCCACCCGGTGGGCCGCCTGGTGAGTCTTGGAGCAAAAGCCGGGGTAGCGGCCCCGGCCCTTTGGATAGTCGAACGTCCTCCCACAGGAGGCAAGCCCGCATCGCAGGCGCACCACTGGATGCGCCGGTAACCCTGTATTGCCGTTGTGGCGGCCTAGATGCCTCTGACCAGTCCTGCCGGGGTGTTGGGCGTGCCCCTGCCGGGCACGCTGCGTGATGTCGCTGGAGTCGATGGTCTCTCCCTTGCTCCGGCGCTCAGGTCGCCGGCTGTTGTGTCGAAGGATGGATCTGACAAAAGATCAAGAAGATACCTCCGGCCCCAGTGGAGGGCCGGGAAGTGGAAAGACGAAACACAAGAAGTCTCGTCAACGCCTACGGGCGCGATCCTTGGTGGTCTTACGGGCGTGACACGCCCGATGGATGCAACGGAGGTTGAATGACTCTCAGCCTCCGCCGAGGAACGGCGGTGACATGGTTTGCGTCAAAGGCCTCCGGGAGGCCGCAACGATGGATCAATCTATGGCAGCCGATGGCTGCTCATGCGTAACAAGAATCGATAGAGCAGCCCGAGGGCTGCCTTGTATCAGTAGTAGTCATAGGGGCCTCCGGCCCCCCTTGATAGACAAGTTCAGATAGAGCCAGCCCCAGGGGGCTGGCCTTACCTATTGTCCGTAACCCCTTTCTCCTCCGTCGAGATAAAGAGATATAGAGAGGGCGGCGTATCACCGCAGGTCAAAGGGGTAGTCCAATCCAGGTCCGGCGGACCGCTCAATCCACATCCATAGGACTACGGTCACGGTGTTGCCGGACTCAGGCGGCTCGTTCGTCCCAGCCGATGCGCTGTGATTCCCAGGTGTGGTGTGCCGGGCACATTCCTCCCCGGTCCAACTTCCTCTCCCACAGGTCCCGAGGCAGCCACACGCACGTCTCCCCACCCCCAGGCAGCACCAGGCCCGCGTCCCTTAGCTTCTTCAAGGTGGCGTAGACGGTAGAGCGCGAAGCGGGCTTCAGGCGCCCGTCCAGTCGCTTGGAGAGGATCTCCCTTAGCTCCCCCTTGTTAAAGATCGCGTGCCCGGTGTTGTTGGCGCGAGCCATGGCCGTCAACAGAAGTCGAGCGTCAAGGGAGAGGGTGTGCCCCTGCCGGGCCACGCTCCCGGCGTAGCGCTGAACCACCATGCCGAACTGTCGTTCGGGGTAAGCCATATTCATGATCAAATCTCCTCAGATGTCGTTGCTGGTCAATTGATGGTCTGGCGCTCCAGCCAGGCCTCTACGTCGCGTTCGCGGAACTTCACGTTGCGCCCGACCCTGATGCCCTTCAGGCCCCAGGCCCGCCACTTGCTGTAAACGGTGCTCTTCGGCACGCCCAAGAGGGCGGCCACCTCTTCCACGCTCAAAAGCCTGTTGCTGCCTCCACTACTCAAACGATCGCTCCTTCCTCCGTTGCTTCCTGCCTTCGGCGTCATCGCACGGTCGTTGACCGGCTAGACCAGATTCTATGTCACGAGGCACTAGGTTTACACCTGGTTAAGGTGTTATCGTGATCACATGATGCCGACTGACTCGCCCCACAGGGGCGGACCCTACGAACTCGACCCCGCACAGTACGGCTGGACCCTCCCTGACGGCTGGAGCCTGTGGGCCGATACCCCCGACGGCATCCCTACCGAGCTGCGCGGCCGGTACGTCATCGACGGCATAGACGTCACCTTCACGGCGCAACCCCGCTGGATCACCAACGGCCCCCTCAGCGTGGCCCTCGACATCACGCCCTTCGACACCGAGTCGGCGGAACGCGCCCTCGACAGTGACGGCATCACGTTGCAAGTCCTGCGCTCCGTCCCCCTGGGCGAAGCCCGCCGCGTCATCACCGAGTGGGGCGACCGCATCCGTGAGCGCTTCTACCCAGAACTACTCCCACCGCCGATCCCCGCGCACGTCACCAACGAGTACGACTACGCCGTGACCGCCATGGCCTACGTGCAGCTCACCCACATGGGCGAACGCCGCCCCCTCCAGGCGATGGCCGAAGCCGCAGGCATCAACCGCGAAACCATGAGCGCCCGCCTGCGCCGCGCCCGCCAACTAGGGCTCCTCATCACCTACGGAGCAGGGAAACCCGGTGGTGAACTCACCGACAAGGCCGTAGCCCTGCTCAACCCCACCAACGACACTGACGAAAGGAACTAAATTGGCATCTTTAATCAAGAAGTGTGAGTGCGCGGAGACCAAGACCGGGCGCACGCTCAACCTCCGCAAAGCCGACGACCGCAAAACGGCTGAGAAGGTGTGGGCCCGGTGCGGCCACTCATGGGTCCTCCGCTATCGGCCTGGAGGACGCGGCACCAAGCAGACCGAGGCGTCCTACCCGCACGAGATGAAGAAAGACGCCGAAGAGTACGCCCGGCGGGTGGAGTCCGCCAAGGTGACCCACCTCAAGGTCACCGCTGACCCCAAAGCCGGTGCCGTCCTCTTCCGCACGTTCGCCGATGAATGGGTGCAGCGCTTCAGTGGCAAGCCCGGCACGTTCCGCACCTACCGGGGCTACCTCGCCAACCAGATCTATCCGATCCTGGGCGACCGGCGTATCAACAGCATCCGCACCGATGAACTCCAAGCCCTGGTGCAGCAGATCAAGGCCGAGCGTTCGGTATCGGTGCAACGCGGCGTCATCTCCGTCCTGCGGCGGATCTTCGCCCACGCCGTCACCAAGCGCCTGATGGCCGAATCGCCGTTCCAGGACATCGCCACCCCCAAGGCCCCACCCCGCAAGGAACTCAACGTCCCCACCTGGACCCAGGTCAAGGCGATTGCCGATGCGATGCCCGAGCAGTGGCGACCCATCGTCTGGCTGATGGCCGGGGCAGGGCTCCGCATAGACGAAGCTCTCGCCTTCCATCGCGATTGCATCCGCACCGACCGACTTCGCATCCACGAGCAGTACGACCGCCGCGACGGCTTAACTCCTCTAAAGCACCGCGAGGAGGGTGAGAGCCGGTACATGCCCCTCCCGGCCTACCTGCGCGACATCCTGACCGATCACATTGCCACCCACACCACCCACTCAGGCGGCTACTTGTTCGCCGGGGAGAAGTCCAGGTTCGTGGTGGACGACACCTTCCGTACACGCTTCACCGACGCCGTGAAGAAGGCTGGTATCAAGACCCGCTTCACCCCCCACGACCTACGCCACACCTTCGCCTCGCGCGCCCTGGCCGACGGAGTCCGCATCGACGCCGTGGCCCGCTGGCTCGGCCACAAGGACATCAACGAGACCTACAAGACCTACGCCCACCTACTACCCGACGAGTACGCCAAGGCCGCCAAGGTCCTAGACGCCGCCTACCGGGAGGCCACCCCAACAGCTCAGGCGGCGTGAGGGGTGCTGACGTTGTGCTGACCCACAACCCTGCAGACCCTAGAAAACAGGGGGTTTTGCACCCCAAACGACCATCCCAGTATCGTCCACCAGCACCGCCGAGCTCTCCGCGCGAGGGCGAGGCTGTCTCCCCAGGCCGAGCTGAAGGCCATCCCTCCAGCCGAACCATCTCGCTGGCTGCGGCCGCCCGGCGATGACCACCTGCGCCACACTCTCCGCGCCCAGCCAAGCGGCCGGACAGTTGCCTGATCCAGGATCCTCGTCGCCTTCCAGCGTCCGATCGTGCACGCGGCCTGCGCGTCCGGTTGGCGTGTCCTGAAACGATCATCAGGCGTCCGAGGTCTGGTCAGGAGGCGATGCGTTCCCAGTTCCCGGTTCTGGCGCAGTCCTTGAAGCCGACGCGTTGTCCCGCCTGGCCCAGGGACTTCGCCGACTTCAGGGCGATCCCCGTGAGCGTCGTCTTCGTCACCCAGACAGGATGTCCCGCCCGCCCCGGGAGGGGTCCCCGACGGTAGATGTCCCCGCCGGTTGGCGTCCCCGCCGGTTGGCGTCCCCGCCGGTTGGCGTCCCCGCCGGTTGGCGTCCCCGCCGGTTGGCGTCCCCGCCGGTTGGTGTCCCCGCCGGTTGGTGTCCCCGCCGGTTGGTGTCCCCGCCGGTTGGTGTCCCCGCCTGTTGGTGTCCCCGCCTGTTGGTGTCCCCGCCTGTTGGTGTCCCCGCCTGTTGGTGTCCCCGACGGGAGAGGTGCCCGCCGGGAGGGGTGCTCGCCGATAGGGTCCCCGGCGCCGGCGGGCGGGGCCGACGCCGGGTTTTCCTGGATGGTCAGGTCAAGGCGGGTTCGAGGATGCGGTTCTGCTCGTCTACCAGGATGACGTTGGGCCGGTGGTCGGCGATCTCGTTCTCGGCCAGCTGGGCGTAGGTGATGATGATGACGGTGTCGCCCCGCTGGACGAGCCGGGCTGCGGCGCCGTTCACCACGACCTCGTTGGCGCCCGGCGTCCCAAGGATCGTGTACGTCTCGAACCGGGCGCCGTTGTTGACGTTGACGACGTGCACCAGTTCGTGGACGCCGATGCCGGCCGCCTCCAGCAGTTCGGGCGAGAGCGTGAGCGAGCCCACGTAGTTCAGGTCGCTGTCGGTGACCGTGGCCCGGTGGATCTTGGAATTCATGAAGGTGCGCAGCATGCGGTGAGCCCCTGTCTGTGTAGGTGGAAAGCCGTCGGAAAGTCGATGGATACAGGGCCGACGCCCGCGCCGAGTTTATCGAGCCGCACCCCCGACGACCAGCGAAAAACTCTCCGGTGCATCTTTAAGGAATACTGAAAGGCCCTCGATTCGGCTCAGCCCGAATAGATTGGCAGCCGCAGCCGGGGCCCATAACGTCGCGTCCAAGGGGTAATCGGGGAGGAACTTCGGGCGCAGGCCGGACGGGGCGCGCCGTTTTCCCACGTATGTTCAGAAGGGGATTCCGCCATGCCGAATTCCGTGACCAAGCATTACATCGATCAATGTCTGGACGAGCGCTCGGGACTGCGTGACGCGGTACGGCGGGCGCCGTTCTCACCGGCCTTCGCCAACGCCTACGGGCAGCGGCTGGCGGATCGGCCGTGGTTCGCCGGGGAGGCGCGGCTGCGTGAGTTCGCCGCCGATCTGCGGCCGTTCCTGGATCTGCTGGTGTCGCTGCCGTGGCGGTTGTTCGACGGCGACCTGGCCGCGTACTGCGCGACGCTGGGTGTCAGTCCCCGGCACGCGGCGGTCATGACGAGGAACGCGACCCGCAATCCGCCCAGGTACGCGCGTCCTGACGTGTATTTCGACGGCTCGGCGTTCAAGCTGCTGGAGCTCAACATCTGCAGCGCGCTCGGCGGCCTGGACCAGGCGGCGGTCAACCGGGCGCTGCTGGAGGTGCCGGAGTTCCGGGCTTTCGCCGAGGAGCACCGGCTGGGGTTCTCCGACACGGCGGCGGAGTTCGCCGCGGCGCTGCGCGACATCGCGGCGCCGGTGACGGAAGGCGACCGCCCGGTGGTGGCCATGACCGAATGGACGGACGGGCTGGCCGCCTATGGGCACCGTATGCGGGTGCTGCAGGAGCAAATGTGCGCGGCCGGGCTGGACGTACGGCTGGCCGAGGCGGGGCAGTTCAAGGAAAAGGCCGGAAAGCTCTTTCTGGACGGCACTCCCGTCGACATGGTCCTGCGCTATTTCTCGGTCGACGAAATATGTTCCGACCCGGCGGGAGAAGAGGTCGTGGAGCCGATAGTGCGGGCGCACGAATCGGGCCGGACGGTTCTCCATTCAACGCTCGACAGTTATCTCTACTCCAACAAGGGCTGCATGTACCTGCTGTCGGACCCGCGCTGGCGGGAGGCGTTCACGGCCGAGGAGTCCGCGCTGATCGACCGGGTGCTGCCGTGGACACGGGCCCTGTCGGGCGCGGACGTGGTCGAACGGGCGCTGGCCGAGCGCGACTCGCTCATCCTCAAGCCGCGCGTCGGCTACGCCGGCACCGGGGCGGTCGCCGGGTGGGCGGTCGGCGAGCGGGAGTGGCGTGAGGCGGTGGCGGCGCACACCGGCGACGGCTACATCGTGCAGCGGCGGGTGACGCCGCAGGCCGAGCCGGTCTGCGACGCGGCCAGCGGCGAGGTGGCCGACTGGATCGCCGCCTGGAGCTTCTTCTTCACCGACCGCGGTTACGCGGGCTCGTCGTTCATCCGCGCCATCCCGGCCGGCTCGGGGCCGATCATCAGCCCGTCCACGCAGCCGCCGATGCGTACCACCAGCGTGTTCACCTTTCCGCACGAATGAGGGGTTGCAGCCATGACCGAGATCATCAGGAAACGGGCCGAGCGCGTCCTTGTGATCGGCGCCGGAGTGAGCGGCCTGACCACGGCCTTGTCGTTGTCGCGAGCCGGGTTCGAGGTCGTCGTCGCCGCCGAGAAGGACGCTTCGCAGTGTGTGTCCGTGGTGGCGGGCGCGTTGTGGGAGTGGCCGCCGGCGGTGTGCGGCTACCACCATGACCAGATCTCGCTGTCGCGCTCGAAGGGGTGGTGCATGGAGTCGTACGAGATCTTCGACGGCCTGGCAGCCGACCCGTCGACGGGCGTGTTCATGCGGGTCTCGAACTTCTACTTCACCCACCGCGTCGAGCAGCACGTCCATGACCAGAACAAGATGAACGAGCTGGCGGTCAGGGTGCGCGGGTTCGAGCGTGACCCCGGTCTCGCCTCGGCCAACGGCGTGAACCCGACGTACGGGATCATGGACGCCTACCGGCACCTCGCCCCCATGATCGACACCGACACCTACACCGGCTGGCTGCTGCGGCAGGCGGAGGAGGCCGGGGTCAAGGTCGTGCGGGCGCGGGTCTCCGGCCTGCTGCGTGAGCAGGAGCGCGAGCTGCACCAGGCGTACGGCGTGGACGCGATCGTCAACTGCACCGGCCTGGGCGCGGCGGAGCTGCACGGGGTGCCCATGTACCCGCTGCGCGGCGCGCTGGTGCGGGTGCTCAACGACGGCACCAGGATCCCGAAGATCGAGGAGGCGCACTGCGTCTCGCACGACGAGCGCAACGGGGACGAGCAGGACATCGTGTTCATCGTGCCCCGCGGCGAGAACCTCGTCGTGCTGGGCGGCCTCGCCGAGCCCGACCAGTGGAGCACCGACATCAACCTCGACAACCACCAGCCGGTACGCGACATGTACAACCGGTGCGTGCAGTTCATGCCGGCGATCGGCAAGGCGGAGATCGACCCGGTCGAGCCGGTACGCGCGGGCCTGCGCCCCTTCCGCAAGCAGAACGTCTGCCTGGAGAGCGAGCCGGGGACCCGGATCGTGCACAACTACGCGCACGGCGGCGCCGGGTTCAGCTTCTCGTGGGGGTGCGCGCGGGAGACGGTGGACATGGTGAAGTCCTTCACGATCTGAACGGGCGAGGGGGCTCGGCGGTCCGGGCCCCCTCAGCCCGGGTCAAGCGGGATCTCGGTCAGCCACTCCGGGTGGCGTTCGGAGCGGCCGCGCACGATAGCCGCGTACTCCCGCTCCAGCCTCGTCGTCACCGGCCCCATCGTCCCGTCGCCGACGCGGCGGCCGTCGATGGTGGTGATCGGCAGGATCTCCCAGGCGGTGCCCATGAAGAACAGCTCGTCGGCCAGGTAGAGCTCGCTGCGGTCGACCTCCCGCTCCTCCAGCGCCAGCCCGAGGTCGCGGGTCAGCGCGCAGACGCTGTCCCTGGTCAGCCCGGCCAGCAGGCCGCTGGTCAGCGACGGGGTGACCACCGTACCGTCGCGCACGAGGGCGACGCAGGCGCCGGGACCTTCGCTGACCTTGTGCCGTTCGTTGAGCAGGATGGGCCAGTCGTGCCCGTTCTCCCTGGCCTCCATCATCGCCAGCCGCCCGTTGTGGTAGTTGGAGAACGTCTTGGCGCGCGGTGGCATGGACGCGTCGCTGACCCGGATCCACGAGCTGACGGCGGCGCGGCAGCCGCGCGGCGTGAGCAGGTGGCTGTGGAAGGGCCAGCTGTCGACGACGATCTCGCAGCGGGTGCCGGCCGGGACCATCTGCTCGCGGATCACGCCGCGCGGGAAGGCCCACGGCCGGATGTAGGTGTCGGTACGGCAGGCGTTGGCGCGCAACAGGGTGAGGATGGCCTCCCGCAGGTCGTCCACGCTGCCGGGCAGGTCGAGCCGGCACAGCCGCGCCGAGTCGAACAACCTTCGCAGGTGGTCGTCGAGCCGGAAGGCCAGCAGGCGGTGCCCGTCGGCGGCGAGGTAGGCCTTGATGCCCTCGAAGACAGCGGCGACCGAGGCGTGGCCGACCGCGTTGACGTGCACGGTGGCCTGCTCCCACGGCACCAGCGCGCCGTCGCGCCAGATCCACTCCGGGTGCCCGCTGCCCCGGGCGGCCAGCGAGTCCAGGGCCTGGGTTTCGAGTGCGTGCGTCATGCGGCCGCCACCTCCAGGCCGTCGAGCGAGATCTGGTAGAGGGTGTCGAGGACGGCGCTGGCCGCGCCGAGGTCGGCGTGGCGGCCGGCGGCGCTGGGCACGGCGACGCAGCGCAGTCCGGCGGCCCGCGCGGCGGCGACCCCCACCTCGGAGTCCTCCAGCGCCAGCACCTCCTCGGCCCGCAGCCCGCACCGGCGCAGGGCCAGCAGGTAAAGGTCGGGAGCGGGCTTGACGGCGATGCCGCCGTCGGCGGTGACCAGGTGGTCGAACCACTCGAGCGCCCCGAGCCGCCCGAGGTGTCCGGCCACCCAGCTCCGCGGCGAGCCGGAGACGACCGCCAGCATGATGCCGCGCCGCGCGGCCTCCCCGGCCAGCGCCCGCACGCCGGGCCGCAGCGGCTCGGCGTCGGACAGCTCCTGTTTGCGGGCCAGCCGCCAGGCGACCTCTTCCTCGGTCACCGCGCGGCCGAGCGTGCGCCCGAGATGCCCGGCCGCGATCTCGGCGCCGGATGGGCGTCCGGTCATCGCCGCCCACACCGACTCGGGGAAGGCCAGGCCGAAGCGGCCGTAGAGGTCGCGCCAGGACTGCCTGGCCGCCCGTTCGGTGTCGCAGAGCAGGCCGTCGAAGTCGAAGAACAGTCCGCGCACGGCCATCACGCGGGCTGCCCTGCGTGGACCGGGCCGAGGACGCGGCCCAGGTAGTCGTTGGCGAACACGCCGTCGGGGTCGAGCGCGGCGCGCACGCGCGCGAAGCTGTCCCACTCCGGGTAGCGCGGGCGCAGGATCTCGGCGGTGGCGGTGTGCGCCTTGCCCCAGTGGGGCCGGGCGTCGAGGTCGCGCAGCACGGGCTCGGCGACGCGCAGGATCTCGATGTAGCCGGCGGTCCTGGGCACGCACAGGTTGACGTAGCCGGTCCGCCGGCCGTACGCGGGACTGAGCGGGGAGTCGTCGGGGGCGCCGACGCGCACGAGCACCGAGTACGGCGAATAGCTGCCGAAGCGGCGCAGCGCGCCGCGCAGCCCGGCCATCACGGCGGGGACGTTTTCCAGCGGCAGCGCGTGCTCCATGGCCAGGAACTTGATCGGCTGCGGGAAGGCGAAGACCCGGTGGGCGGTGTCGACGTAGGTGACGCGCTCGCCGGTGGCCGGTGTGCGGCCGAGGCGGGGGACGATGCCGGGGCGCAGCCGTCCGGCCAGGCCGGACAGGCCGCAGCGGACCTCGGCCAGCGTGCTGTCGTAGCGGTGCCGCGCGGCGCGCGGGGTGGGCGGCGCGGCGGTGCGGTCCAGCGCGCGGGTGGCGGCGCTGTCGGCCCAGGGCAGCCAGGAGAACGAGACGTGCTCGGCGCTGCCGGCCCATTCCTCGAAGCGTTCGAGGAGCGCGTCGAGCGGCTCGCGGCCGAGCACGGCGCGCAGGTTGAAGCGCGGCACCACGCGCAGCGTGACCTCGGTGATCACGCCGAGTGCGCCGAGCGAGGTGCGCGCGCACCGGAACAGCTCGGGGTCCTCGCGGGTGTCGCAGTCGCGTACGGAGCCGTCGGCGGTGACCAGGCGCAGGCGGGTGACCTGGCCGGAGAACGGCGGGTGGGTCAGCCCGGTGCCGTGGTTGCCGGTGGCCAGCGCCCCGGCGACGGTCTGCTCGGCGATGGTGCCGAGGTTGCCGAGCGCCAGCCCGGCGCGGTCGAGGGCGGCGTTGAGCAGGCGTAAGGAGGTGCCGGCGCGCACGGTGACGGTACCGGCGTCGCGGTCCACGCCGACGACGCCGCGGAAGCGGGTCAGGTCGAGCAGCGTGCCGTCGGTGCAGGCCAGCTGGTTGAAGGAGTGCCCGGTGCCGACCGGGCGCACGGTTCGGCCGATCTTGGCCGCTTGGCGCACCGCGTGGACGATCTCGTCCTCGCGGGTCGGCGCGAGCAGCGTGGCGGGGGCGCAGCGCGCCGTGCCCGACCAGGTACGCCAGGAGGGTCTGTTGCTCATGTTCTCCCGTTCCCTGCGGAGAGGTGGGTGCGGTAGCGGGAGACCGCGTCGGACCAGTCCGGCATGGTGATCCCGAGGTGCTTCAGGCGGCCGGTGCTCAGGGTGGAGTTGCGCGGGCGGCGGCCGAGGAAGCCGCAGTCGTCGAGCGCGACCGGCTCGGCGGCGCGGCCCTCGCGCCCCAGCGCCACCCTGGCGACGTCGAACCAGCTGGCCGAGCCGGTGTTGGCCACGTGGAGCGTCCCGGCGGTGCCCCGCTTGAGCAGCAGCACCATGGCTCGGGCCAGGTCCACGGTGTAGGTGGGGCAGCTGAACTGGTCGTGGATGAGGCGCACGCGCTCGCCCCGCTCGGTCTGGCGGATCATGGCGAGCACGTTGTCGGTGCGTTCGTCGCTGCCGCCGAACAGCCAGGAGGTCCGGATGACGAGGTGGTCGTCGACGGTGGCCGCGATGCGCTCGCCGGCCAGCTTGCTCAGCCCGTACACGCTGAGCGGGCCGGGCGTGTCGGTCTCGCGGTAGCCGCCGTCCGGGGTGTCGGCCCCGTCGAAGACGTAGTCGCTGGAGACGTAGACCAGGCGGCTGCCGGTTCTGCGGCAGGCGTCCGCGACGTTGCGGACGCCTGCCACGTTCACGCGCAGCGCGAGCTGCGGGTCGGCCTCGCACTCGTCGACGATCGCGTGCGCGGCGGTGTGGATGACGACGTCGGGCGCGAAGTCCTCGACGGAGGCGCGCACCGCGCCGGGGTCGCCGATGTCGAAGTCGGCGACGGAGACGCCGCGCACGCCCCAGCCCTCGGTGAGCGGGTCGGCGGCCAGCTCGGCGCGCAGTGCGGTGCCGAGCATGCCGTCGGCTCCGGTGAGGTAGATCCGCATTCCCCCGCGTCTCCTTTACAGGTGGCCGAACTCGGCCAGCAGCTCGGACACGGTCGCCCCCGAGTTGATCTTGTCGCGGATCGTCTTCTCCTT
The DNA here is from genome assembly GCF_014203235.1 of Nonomuraea endophytica. GTDB lineage: Bacteria > Actinomycetota > Actinomycetes > Streptosporangiales > Streptosporangiaceae > Nonomuraea > Nonomuraea endophytica. The sequence continues at coordinate 320,759 of NZ_JACHIN010000004.1, forward strand.
GCCGATCTGCACCCGGGTGCCTTCCAGCACGTCCTGGGCCTCGGCGGAGGGGACGACGGCGATGCCGTTCTCGTCGGCCACGATGATGTCGCCGGGGTGGATGACCTGGCCGTCCACCACGACGGGCACGTTCACCTGCACCGGCTCGGTGCGGTTGTGCACGGCGGTGGGCGAGGGCCTGGGCACCGTGCCCCGGTACCAGACCGGGAAGTTCAGATCGCGGATCTCGTCCACGTCGCGGATGGCGCCGTCCACGATCCCGGCCGCGACGCCCGCCTTCAGCGAGAGCGTGGACATCAGCCCGCCCCACATCGCGGTCCTGGTGGAGCGGTGGCAGGCGAGCACGATCACGTCGCCCGGCTGCGCCCTGCTCAGCACCGGCATGCAGTCGACGAGGTCGTCGATGGACAGGTTCACGGTGATCGCGGGCCCGACGATCTTGTGGTGCGGCAGCACCGGCAGCAGTCCCCCGATGGCTCCGGTACGGCGGCGCGCGTCGGTCACCAGGCAGCTCGGGCTGTACTCCTTCAACACCTCGCGGAAGGCGTCGACGAGCTCACGCGGCGGCCGCTCGACGTCGTTGTAGATGGTCTCCACGGTGGTCCTTTCAGGGAGGGGCGCTGGGTCAGGAAAGGTGTTTGCGGATGGTGTCGGCCAGGTGCTCGGCGCTCAGCCCGTGGGCGGCGAGCACCTCGTCGTCGCGCCCGCAGCGGGGCACGTCCTCGACGCCGATCCCGAGGAAGGCCGGCGGTCCGGGCAGGCCGAGCTCCAGCAGCGTCCTGGCCACGACGTCGGCCTGGCCGCCCCTGGTGTAGTGGTTCTCCACGACGAACAGCCGGTCGGCGCGGCCCGCGAGGTCGGCCAGCCAGCCGGCGTCCACGCGGTTGAGCCAGGGCAGGTTGACCACGGTGAGCTCCAGGCCGGTCGCGGCCAGCGCCTCGGCGGCGCGCAGCAGCTGGGCCAGGACGATCGGCCCGGAGCCGATGGCCACGGTCCGGCCGCCCTCGCGCACGACGGTGCCCCGGCCGGGCACGAGCGGCGCGGCGGGCAGCGTGGCGGTCTCCGGCGGGCAGGGCACGCTGACCAGCCGGAGGTAGACGCTGTGCGGCGTGTTCGCGCAGAAGTCGACCGCGGCCCGCGTCTCCTCCGGGCTCGCCGGCTCCAGGATGACCAGGCCGGGCATCGCGGCCAGCGCGCTCACGTCGCGGACCGCCTGGTGGGAGTGGCCGGGCGCGGCGGGCAGCAGCCCGGCCAGCGACCCGACGTAGATCACCTTCCGGCCTTCGGTGGCGTTGGTGTAGATCTGCTCGTTCGGCCGGGCGTGCAGGAAGCAGGAGAAGGAGTGCGCGAACGGCAGCAGCCCCCGGTAGGCCAGGCCGCCGGCGATCGAGACCATGTCCTGTTCGGCGATGCCGCATTCGACGAAGCGCAGGGGGAAGCGGCGCCAGAACGGGATCAGGCCGGTGTCGAGCACGAGGTCGGCGTCCAGGGCGATCACCCGGGCGTCTCGGGCTGCCAGGTCGGCGAGGGCTTCGCCGTACACGTCGGGGAGTTTGGGTGTCTGGAGTTTGACGGGGGGACGGTCGTCGGCGGTGCTCATGCCGAACGGACCGCAGATCGCGCGGGCGGCTTCGAGGAGTTCGCCGTGCGCGGCGAGGTAGTCCTCGCGCGCGGGCGCGCCGCTGTGGAAGCGGTAGCGCCACTCGTCCTCGCGCATTGAGGTCGCGGCGAAGCGCGCGCAGCCCGCGCCCTTCACCGTGTCGGCGATGATCACGGCGGGCCGGTCGGCGTGCTCGTCGGCGCGGCGGGCGAAGGCGGCGGCGAGCTGTTCCTGGTCGTGGCCGTCGCAGCGCAGGACGGCCCAGCCGAACGCGGTGAACTTGGCCTCCAGGTCGCCGAGGTCGCTGACGTCGCGTACCCACGTGTCGGACTGGATCTTGTTGTGGTCGACGATGACGGTCAGCTCGCCCATGGCGGAGCGGGCCGCGCCTGCCAGGGACTCCCAGTTCTGGCCCTCCTGGAGCTCGCCGTCGCCGGTCAGGACGTAGACGCGCTGGTCGCGGCCGAGCAGCCGGTTGGCCAGCACGACGCCCTTGGCCTTGGAGATGCCCATGCCGAGCGAGCCGGTGTTGAAGGGCATGTGCGGGGTGCCGACGTCGGGGTGTCCCGGCAGGCCGCCGAGGCGGCGCAGCCGGTGCAGGAGGTCCTCATCCAGCCGGCCCAGGCCGATCAGGGCCGCGTACAGGCCGGGGGCGTCGTGGCCCTTGGAGGAGAAGAACAGGTCGTCCTCGCGCAACTCTTCGAGCAGGAGCCGGCTGATGACATCGGCCGCGCTGAAGCTGGACCCGATGTGGCCGGATCCGGCGCGCATGATCATGTAGAGGGTGTTGATCCTGGTGAGGGTGGCGAAGGCGTGGGCCCGGCGGCAGGGGTCCTCGATGCCGCCGAGCACGCGCGTGATCTCGCTCACCGGCACCCAGGCCAGCGTGCGGGTCTCACCAGCAGACGTAGCCGCCATCGACCTGCAACTCCGTTCCTGTGACGTAACTGCTCTGGTTGGAGGCGAGGAAGAGCAGCGGCCCCGCCAGGTCCTCGTGGCGGGCCATCCGCTGCAGGGGCACCTTGGCGCTGAACTTCCTGCGGAACTCGGGGTCCTGGCCGCCGAGCACCCCGCCGGGCGAGAGGGTGTTGACCCGCACGCCGCGCGGGCCCCACAGCGCGGCCAGGTATCTGGTCAGCGCGGACACCCCGGCCTTCGACATGCCGTACGCGGGCGGCTTGAGGAAGGGCGGGTCGAGCGGCAGGTGCTCGTACAGCCGGGGGTCGGGGGCCATGCTCCCGTAGAGGGAGCCGATGTTGACCACCGAGCCCCGGCCGTTCCTGGCCAGCTCGGCGCCGAACACCTGGCAGGCGCGCAGCGTGCCGTGCAGGTTGACATCCAGCACGGCCGCCGAGCGCTCGTCGGGGATGTCCTCGAACGTCCAGCTCCCGGTGGTGGCCGACGGCGGCTGGTCGATCCCGGCGTTGTTGACCAGGATGGCCGGCCGGCCCAGCTCGGCCAGGCACAACTCGAGTGCCGCGCCCAGGCTGAGCCGGTCGGTGATGTCGGCCTTGGCGAGCACGAAGCGCTCGCCGCCGTGGCGGTTCAGGGTCTCGGCCAGCTCCGCGCTCAGCTCGCCGTGGATGTCGAGGCCGAGCACCTTGGCGCCCGCGCCGAGCAGCGCGTCGGTCCAGACCGCGCCGAGCCGGCCCAGGACGCCGGTCACGACCGCGATCTCCCCGGTGAGTTCGATGTTCAGCGCAGTCACCCTCAGTCGAGGAGGTCGGGGCTGAGGTCGGCGTCGAAGGCCAGGGGCGCGCGCAGCGTGCGCCCCACGACCTGTCCCAGCAGGTACGGCCGCATGCCGTCGCCGCCGGGTGACTTGATCGCGATGTCGTCCTCGGTCAGCACGTGGCCGGTGTCCAGGTCGCGGGCGGCGACCAGTTTCTTGCCCAGCTTGCGCAGCGCCGGCGCCTCCGCCGGCAGCTGGCGCTTCTCCCCCAAGCCGAGCGACTCCCGGGTACGGCGCAGCCCGGCGACCAGCTCTCCCAGCTGCTCCGGTTCCAGGGAGAAGTGGTGGTCGCTGCCCGGCCGGGTGCGGTCGAGGGTGAAGTGCTTCTCGACCACCCGGGCGCCCAGCGCGTAGGCGACGTAGCTGAGATCGGGTCCCAGGTCGTGGCCGGAGAAGCCGACCACGACGTGCGGGAACTCCCGCCGGTAGGTGCCGATGACCGACAGGTTCAGGTCGGCGGCCGAGACGGGGTAGATGGCGGTGCACTGCAGCATCGCCACGTTGGAGTTGATCGGCAGCACCACGTCGAGCGCGCGGCGCACGTCGGTCATGTCGGCGCCGCCGCTGCTCATGATCAGCGGCAGGCCGGTCTTCGCGGCGTAGCTGAGCAGCGGGGTGTTGGTGAGGTCGGCCGAGGCCAGCTTGATCGCCGGGACGCCGATCCCGACGAGGAAGTCGACGCTGGCGAAGTCGAAGGCGGTCGAGATGAAGTCGATGCCCGCCTCACCGGCCACCTTCGCGAGGTGCGTGTATTCGTGGTGCCCGAATTCGAGCGCCTCTCTGTGCGCGCCGTAGGTGGCGCCGTAGCTGTTTCTGCCGGTATAGGGCTCGTCGTACATCGCCTTGGTGTACAAGGACGTGTTGTCGCGCTTCTGGAGTTTGGCCGCGCTCGCGCCGGCGGCGGCGGCCTTCAGGACGAGTTCTTCCGCCTTATCCAGGTCGCCCTCGTGGTTGTGCCCGATCTCCGCGATTACATACGCGTCGGAACCATCCGAGATCACTCGGCCGGCTATTGCCAGTTCCCGCGAACTCATTTCTCCCCTTTACCATGCACACGTGTCGACGTGCGGCGCGAATGTTTGTCGCTCCGCACTCTTGGCCGTATCCGACTCGTACCAGAGGAAGCATGCTTCAGCGCTGGTCAGCGCCATGCGATGGGAGATCCTACAGTGTCTCCGCCCAGGCGAGCAGGCTCGCCGAATACACCTTCGGATTGTTTATCTGTGCCGATCAACCGGCTCCGCCCTTGCCGTATCGATCACACCCCGATTTCACCCCTGGCCTCATCTCCGCGCCCATTTGGCCGCGGATCTATGTGCGGGCCCCACAAATCACTGGTCAAGTGTTACACGACCGGTCGTCGGACTGTCAACACATGACATATTTAGCCAGGTGGATCGCATTAAGTCAGGATGGCCTTAAAGCGCCGATGGACGCCACCCTTCAGCAGGGCTTCAACATTGTGATCCGATGTTCTCGGCATATTAATGGAGCGGCGATATCACGCGATGGGTGCCATTACAAGGGACTCGGCCACGGTGGTGCGCGCGTACATGACGAATCGCCCCGCGCGATGTGCGGTCACCAGTCCCGCCGAACGCAGGGCGGCGAGATGTTCCGAGACGCTGCTGGCGGCCAGACCCGTCCGATGGGTGAGCTCGGTGGTCGACGCGGGGGTGTCGAGCTCCATGAGCAGAAGCGTCCTGGAGCGCCCGATGACCGCCGCGAGGGCGTCGGCCGTGGTGCGGTCGCGGCGCTCCCACAGCGAGGCGACCCCGCGGGCCGGATAGGTCAGCGTGGGCTGCCAGGGCGGGATGGTGCTGGAGAAGACCGACGGCCAGACGAACGCCGAGGGGACCAGCAACAGACCCTGGCCGTCCAGGGAACGGGTGCCCGAGTAGCGCGGGTGGGCGATGTGCAGGCTGCCGTCCTGCCAGCGCACGATGGAGGCCAGGTCGGCGAAGAGCCTGGCCGCGCCGCCGTCGGCCAGGCGGCGGGCGCGGTAGATGACGTCGCCCTGGTGGAGCGCGCGCAGCCTCGGCCAGTGCGGGGCGATCGCCAGCTCCCAGTACGCCTCGATCACCTCGGCCAGCCTGGCCAGACCGGGGACCGGGTCGTCGTGGAGGGTGTCCACCCAGGGCGAGCGGGCGTCGACCATGTGCCCGAGGTCGGTCCTGAGCTGGTCGGGCGGCGTGGCGCGCAGCGTCTCCAGCTGGGCGGCGAACTCGGGGGCCGGCGTGAGCGGCGGCGGCGTCAGGAAGTCCGGGATGTACCAGCTCGGCACGGGCACCAGGTCGGACAGCGGGCCGAGGTCGAGGCCGGAGGCCGCCAGCAGGGGCCGGGTCTCGGCCACCCACGGCTCGTGCACGATGTGGGCGGCCGGATCCTTCAGCACCCGGATGCTGGCGACCACCTCCTGCAGCGGCGAGGTCGCGAAGCGGGTGCGGGCGAGGTCGTCCGCCGAGAAGCCGAGCGTCAGCATGACACCCCCACAATTTCCGCAGAAAATCCATTGTGCACGCATTTCGGGGGATCGCGAGGCTTTAAGCGGCGCTTCAACCCAGGGCACAGAATCTTTCACTACTTCTTTCCGCGCCGACCCTCCATAATGGGGCCCGAAACGGATTCCGGCTTATGGAGAAACGTCTGATGCCAAGTTCCCTTTTCTCGCTGGGCGGCGACCTTCCGATCCGAAGGCTGGGCTTCGGCGCGATGCGGCTGACCGGCGAGGGCAACTGGGGCCTGCCGGACGACCCCGGGTACGCGCTCGACGTGGCCAGACGCGCGGTCGAACTCGGCGTGAACTTCATCGACACCGCCGACGCCTACGGCCCCGGCACCAACGAGGAGCAGCTCGCGCAGGCGCTCCGGCCCTACCCCGACGGCCTGGTCATCGGCACCAAGGCCGGCCAGAGCCGGCCCAGCAGCGACGACTGGGTGCCGCTCGGCCGCCCCGAGTACCTGTTGCAGCAGGCCCACCTGAGCCTGCGCCGCCTGGGTGTCGAGCGCATCGACCTCTACCAGCTCCACCGCATCGACCCGAAGGTCCCGGCGGAGGAGCAGTTCGGGGCGCTCAAGCAGCTCCAGGACGAGGGCAAGATCCGCCACATCGGCCTGTCGGAGGTCTCGGTCGCGCAGATCGAGCAGGCGCGCAAGCAGATCGACGTGGTCAGCGTGCAGAACCTCTACAACATCACCAACCGCCGCTATGACGACGTCATCGACTACTGCGAGCGGGAGAACATCGCGTTCATCCCGTGGTTGCCGCTGGCCAGGGGCGGCCACGCCAGCGCCGGGGGCGCGCTGGCGCAGGTCGCCAAGCAGCTCGACGCCACGACCGCGCAGATCTCGCTGGCGTGGCTGCTGCGCCGCTCCCCCGTGATCGTCCCGATCCCGGGCACCTGCTCGATCCCCCACCTGGAGGAGAACGTCGCGGCGGGCGACGTCGAGCTGACCGACGAGCAGTTCGCCTACCTCACACGCGAGGTCGCGGGAGGCTAGGCGCCAATGGCGGCCGCCGGGGCGCGCGGTCCGGGCAGGACGGACGGCGTCCCGGCGGGCAGGGGCCCGTCGATCAGCCGGTGGTCGGGCTGGGTCACCAGCCGGGCCGCCGTGGCCAGCATCTCCACGGCCGCCATGACCGCGGGCCTCCGACCGGCCTCCTGGCGCCAGACCGCGTAGACGCGCCGGCTCAGGCGGGGGCGTACCGGAACGATCCGCACGCCGTCGGGCACCTGGTCGCGGCCCAGCCTCGGCATGACCGCCACCCCGAAGCCCGCCTGCACCAGCGCCAGCTGCGTCGGGTGCTCACCGGCGGTGTGTCCCACCCTCGGCTCCACCCCGCGCTCGCGCATGGTGTGCAGCAGCCAGTCGTGGCAGCCCGTGCCCGGCGACCAGGTGATCCACACCTCCTGCGCCAGGTCCTCAAGGTCGAGCACCGAGCGCTCGGCCAGCGGATGCCCGGCCGGCAGCGCCACGTCCACGACGTCTTCCAGCAACTGCTTCGTAGCCAGCCGATCGGGTACGGCCAGCGGCACGTTGAACCAGTCCTGGACCACGGCGACGTCCAGGTCCCCCCGGGACACGAGGGGCATCGAGCCTTCCTGCTCCTGCTCCGACAGCTCCACGCGCAGCTGTGGATGCTCGCGTTTCAACATGGTGACGGCCCGGGGCAGCAGCCCCCGTACCGTGGACGGGAAGCCCGCGATCGACAGCTTGCCCACGACCGCGCCCCGGTACCCGTCGAGCTCGGCCTCCGCCTCGTCGGCCAGGGACAGGATGCGCTCGGCGTATCCGAGCAGGAGCCGTCCGGCGTCGGTGAGCCGGACCCCCCTGCCGTGGCGCTCCAGCATGCTCTGGCCCACCTCGCGTTCGAGCTTGGCCAGGCGCTGGGAGACCGCCGAGGTCGTGATGTGCAACACGTCCCCAGCGGCGCTGATCGAGCCGCTCCGAGCTACGGCGTGCAACGTCTGCATTAACGCCAACTCAATCATGTGCCGATCCTAACCGTGGGCCTTCCTCCTCCGTCAGCCCTGCCGGTCGGGTGGTTTTGTGCCGTTCGACGCATTCGACGGTTCCTAGGACTCCGGCTCCTCCCGCGGCAGTTCCCGCATCTTTCTCATCGGCGAGAAATAGAGCGGCAGCCACGCGAGGGCCAGTCCGGCCGCGCCCACCCAAAGGGCGGTCCGCACGCCGGCGAACTGCCCGATCAACCCGGTGAGCGCGGCGCCGAGTGAAAGCACGCCGTGCATGAGAAAGCGCATGGTGGCGTTCATCCGGCCCAGCAGGTGCGTGGGGGTCACCTGCTGGCGGAAGCTGATCAGGATGACGTTGTTCACGCCGATCCGGTAGTTGAGCACGAGCCAGGCGGCGCCCGCGAGCCACAGCCATATCCCCCGGTCGACCAGCGGGAACACCGCGCAGGCCGGCACGACGGCGAGCCCGATGATCCACAGGCCGCGGCCCTGGCCGAGCCAGGCGGTGACCCGGCGCGCGGTCAGGGCGCCGAGCAGCATGCCGATGCCGTCCACGGCGAAGAACAGGCCCAGCGTGAACGCCGACAGCCCGAGCTCGCGCTGGAACATCAGCGGCATGATCACGATGATCATGGAGACCGACATGTTGACCATCGCGCCGTTGATCGCGATGGCGCGCAGCAGCGGGTGGCCGAAGACCAGGACCAGGCCCTCCCTGATCTCCCGTACCAGGTGGCGCTTTCCGCCCTCGGGCGGCGGCGGGGGCGCCTCGCGGTCGCGGATGCGCGACAGGCACAGCGCCGACCACACGTAGCCCACGGCGTCCACGGCGGCGGCCAGCGGCGCGGTGATCAGCTGGATGAGGAACCCGGCGCCGGCCGGGCCCGCCACGTTGTTGACCGCCTCCATGCCGCCCAGGTGGGAGTTGGCCTCCACCAGGCGGTCGCGCGAGACGATCGCGGGCAGGTAGCTCTGCGAGGAGACGTCGAAGAACACGGTGGCGAAGCCGCTCAGGACCACGACCACGTACAGCTGCGGGAGCGCGAGCACACCCAGCGCGTACGCCACCGGCACCGACCCGACCAGCGCGGCGCGCACCAGGTCGGCCACCACCATCACCCTGCGGCGCCCGTGCACCCGGTCCATCCACGCGCCCGCCGGCAGCCCGATCAGCAGGAAGGCGATCGTGCCCAGCATGCCGAGCACGCCGACCTGGCCGGGCGAGGCGTTGAGCACGATCACCGCGACCAGGGGCAGCGCCAGCAGCCTGATCTGGGTGCCGAACATGCTGACCGCGGCGGCGGCGAACAGCAGCCGGAAGGAGCGGTTGACCCGGAAGAGCGAACCCGGCCGCTCCTCCAGCGTCTCCGCCTCCGTCCCGCGGCCTTCAGCCATCGATGCTCCGGCCGCGGATGTGGAACAGCTCGCCGAGTCCCTTCAGCGAGCGGTCGCAGGCCGCCGCGTCCTCGCCGACGGCGAAGCCCGCGGCCATCCGGCCCTTCACGAACGAGCCCGGCGGCAGCAGCAGCCGCTTGCCCGGCTCGGCCAGCAGGGTGACCTCCCAGATGCCCGGGGGCAGCCGGTCGGTGTCCAGGCGCAGGTCCTCCACGACCATGTCGTGCGGGGGGTAGAAGTAGCGCACCGCGGCGCTCGATCGGCGGCGGGGCCGTACGTCGGGACGCTCGCCGCAGGCGATCCGCGCGGCGGCCACGAGCAGGTCGACGCCGGTGGCCAGCAGGCCGACGTAGGAGACGAGGTCGCCGCTGAGGCGGCCGTTGAGCTCGACCACGCGCGGGCCCCTCGCGGTGAGCCGCAGCTCGGTGTGGGTGACGCCGTTGTCGAAGCCGAGCGCGGCGTGCGCGGCGCGCACGACCTCGACGATCTCCGGGTCGTGCAGCAGCGGGTCGTCGGTGCTGACGAAGTGGCCGGTCTCCTCGAAGGTGGGCGGCCGGTCGAGCTCCTTGCGCGAGATGAACACGGGCTCGACCTCGCCGTGGAAGACGGCGGCGTCGACGCCGATCTCCGGGCCGTCCAGATATTCCTCGACCAGCACGCCCTCGGCGTAGCGCTCGACCTCGGCGAAGTGGGCGCGCTCGGTGAAGGCGAACTGCGCGTCGAGCTGCTCGGGCCCGTCCACCTTGGCCACGCCCTCGCTGCCGGCCAGCGCACGCGGTTTGAGCACGACCGGATAGCCGATCTCGGCGGCGACGCGGTGGGCCGCGGCTGCGTCGGGCACGGGGGTCGAGCGGACCGAGCCGGGGATGTCCGGGGTCATGAGGGCGCGGGTCAGGCTCTTGTCCCTGCAGGCCAGGATGGCCTCGGAGGGGCTGGTGGGCACGCCGAGCGCCTCGGCGATGATCGCGGCGTGGTGGACGCGCATCTCGTCGTAGCAGAGCACTCCGGCGAACGGCATGCGCTTGAACAGCTCCCTGGCCGCCTCCAGCGCCTCGTCCAGATCGAGCGCGTCCACCTTCGTCTGGCCGACGAGGTAGGGCCGGTCCCAGGTGGCCTCTCGGGCGTCCAGCAACCACAGCCGGAACTCGCGGTGCAGCCCGCGCAGCCCCCACTCGCGGTATTGCGGGTTCATCCCGCTGTTGACCAGCAGGATCAGCGGCCGGTGGTCGGCGGGGTCGTCGGGCGGGAATCCGTCGGACATGTCATCGCCCCTCGGGGTCGGTGCGCAGCCGCAGCGTGCTCACCAGTTCGTCGAAGACCGGGTCGAGTTCGTCCACGTCGTTCACCTTGAAGATCAGGTGGCCGTGGCCCTGGAAGGTGCGGGGCGGCACCTCTAGGTGGTCGCCGAGGTGGCGGTAGATCTCCACCTCGTCCACGCGCGGGTCGGCGGCCGCCCGGTCGAGGCCGACGATCTCGCTCAGCGTGCCCGCCCGCTCGGGGAAGATGTTCCAGAAGCCGATGGGCCGCGCCACCTCGCGCGGCGCGATCTCGGGGGTACGGCCCAGCGCCAGGTCCAGCGCCGCCTCGACCAGGTCCACCCCGGTGCTGAGCAGGACCGAGCGGTAGATGGGTCCGCCGCCCATGCGCGCCGCGGCCTCCAGCACGACCGGCTCCACCCCGTCGGCCAGCCGGAACTCCACGTGGGTCGGTCCGGTGAGTATGCCCATCGCCTCGTGCACGTCCCGTACGGCGGCGGCGATCCGCTCGACCGTCTTGGCCGGCAGCCGGGTCGGCGTGCAGGCGTAGACCTCCTCGAAGGTCGGCCCGGTCGGCAGCGGCTTGTCGTGGATGGCCAGCACGTGGGTCGTGCCCGCCACGACCAGGGATTCCACGCAGATCTCGGGTCCCGGCACGAACTGCTCGGCCAGCACGCCGCCGCCGTAGGAGCGCATCGCGGAGTCGTGCAGCGGGTCGTAGGTGAAGCCGGCCCACGCGCCCTCGCGGATGACGTCGAAGTGCTCTTCGAGTTCGGCCATGGTGGCGACGCTGCGCACGTACATGCTGCCGGTGCCGATGATCGGCTTGAGCACCATCGGGAAGCCGACCTCGTCGGCCGCCTTCACCGCTTCTTCCAGGGATCCGGCCAGGGCGAACCTGGGTTGTGCGACCCCGCCCTCGGCGAACGCGGCCCGCATCAGGTACTTGTCCCTGGCCAGGTGGGCGGTCCGCTCGCTGACCCCCGGCAGCCCGAACTCGGCGGCGACGCGGGCGGCGGAGGGCACCGCGGCCTCGGCGAAGGTGACGACCGCGTCGATCGGGGCGCTTTCGGCCGCTGCCACGGCCTTGGCGGCGCTTAACGTGTCGTCGATGCTGCTGGTGTCGGCGACCACGACCTCGTCGACGTAGTCGGCCTCCCATTCCGGATCCTTCATGATCATGATGACCCGGTGGCCGTGCTCCTCGGCGTATTTCCGCGTGCGCGCCAGGTGCCTGCGCCGGCTCAAATTCTTTTTATGCAGCACGATAATACTCATCGAGGCCCCCACGAATTTCGTCCCGGAACACGGAGTAAAGGGATTTCGAATTCGATGCTAACCGGGAGCCACCCGGGTAACCAGTGAAAAGGTCTTTCAACCATCCTTTAGCGATGCTGAAAGCGCGTGGCAGAATGGCGCCGGTGACCTTCCACGCCCCCGGACCCCACTGGCCCGCGACCGTCGCCGAAGCAGAGGCCGAACAGGACCGCCTGCGGCCGCTCGCCGACCTCGACAGCCCGGGACCGGCCGAGGTGGGCCTGGTCGCCGGGCTCGACGTCGGGTACCTGGACGACGACGAGGTGGTGGGCGCCGTCGTGGTGCTCGACGCCGCGAGCCTGGCAGTCGTGGAGCGGGCGGTGGTCAGGCAGCGCGCGAGCTTCCCCTACGTGCCGGGCCTGTTCGCCTTCCGCGAGCTGCCGCCGTTGCTGGCCGCGCTGGACAAGCTGTCAGTCCGTCCCGACCTTCTGGTGTGCGACGGGTACGGCCTGGCCCACCCCCGCCGCTTCGGCCTGGCCTGCCACCTGGGCGTGCTGACCGGGCTGCCGACGATCGGCGTGGCCAAGACGCCGTTCGTCGGCGAGCACGCCGAGCCGCCGCCCGCCCGTGGCGCCTGGTCGGCGATCCGGCTCGACGGCGAGGTGGTCGGCCGGGCGCTGCGCACCCGCGAGGGGGTCAAGCCGGTCTTCGTCTCCCAGGGGCACGGCGTCGGCCTGGACAACGCGTGCGCGCACATCCTGCGCCTGTCGCCCGCCTACCGCATCCCGGAGCCGATTCGCCAGGCCGACCACCTGTCCCGCCACCCCTGACCCGTTCATGTGCGCGAGCGGGCCAGGTGCCACAGCAGGACCGGCGCGCCCAGGGCGCCGGTGACCACGCCGACGGGCAGGACGGTCTCGGTCAGCAGGCGCTGGCTGATCAGGTCGCTGACCACCACGAGCGTCGCGCCCGCCCAGGCCGAGGCGGTGACCGGTGGCATCGGGGCCCGTGCCAGGCGCTGGGCCAGGCGCGGTGCGGCCAGTGCCACGAACAGGACCGGGCCCGCCGCGGCCGTCGCGAACGCCGCCAGCGCCGCTCCGCACAGCAGCAGCGCCACCCGCGCGCGCTGCACCCGCACGCCCAGCCCGATGGCCACGTCGTCGCCGAGTTGCAGGGCCCGCTGCCCGCGCGTCAGCAGCAGCACCACCGGCACGAGCACGGCCAGGGCCAGCGCCGGCGGCCGGGCATGATCCCAGCCGCGCTCGTTGAGGTTGCCGACCAGCCAGCCGAGCGCCCTGGCCGCCTGATATTGCTCGGCCCGGCTGAGCAGGTAGTACGTGACGCTCACGCAGATCCAGCTGAGGCCGATCCCGACCAGGACGATCCGATAGCCGGTGGTGCCGCGGTTCCAGGCCAGGACGTAGATGAGCAGGCCCGCGGTCAGCGCGCCCGCCAGGCCCAGGGCCTGGGAGCCGAGTCCGGTGAAGCCCAGGACGATGGCGGCCACCACCGCGGTGCCCGCGCCCTGGGTGATGCCCAGCATGTCGGGGCTGGCCAGCGGATTGCGGGTGATGGACTGGAAGAGCGCCCCGGCCATGCCGAACGCCGCCCCGGTCAGCACGGCCACCACCGCTCTGGGCAGGCGCAGTTCGTGGACCAGGAAGAGGGTGGCGGGCTCGCCGCTGCCCCACAGCGCGGGCAGAATCTCGCCGAACGGCACCGCGATGTCCCCGGCGCCGATGCCCACGGCCAGGCAGAAAGACAGGAAGGCGGTGAGGGCCAGGGCCAGCCAGACCACCAGGACACGGGTGCGCACGGTTCCCGAGACGGCCGGCCGTACCAGCCGGAAGGCCGTCCGGCGCCGGGAAAGCCGCAAACCGCCGGGAGCACTCACGGTGCGGCCACTTTTCGGCGCCATGCTCTCAGGCGGCACGCCCGGACGGTCGGTCACAGCTCGGCCACCCGGCGGCGGCGGACCAGGGCGATGAAGAACGGCGCGCCGAGCAGCGCGGCGACCAGGCTCACGTCGATCTCCTGGGGGCGGGCCACGACGCGGCCGAGGATGTCGGCCACGAGCACGAGGCAGGGCGCGACCAGGGCGGCGCCGGGCAGCAGCCAGCGGTGGTCGGGGCCGGTGACCATGCGGACCAGGTGCGGGACGACCAGGCCGACGAAGACGATCGGGCCGGTGACGGCCACGGCGGCGCCGGTCAGGACGGTGACGGCGATCGCGGCGCGCAGGCGGGTCGGGCCCAGGCGGCGGCCGAGGGTGACGGCCACGTCGTCGCCCAGGGCCAGGGAGTTGAGCGCGGGGGCGGTGCCGAACGCCAAGATCGCCCCGAGCGCCAGGAACGGCAGGACGGTCAGCACGGTCTCGTTGGAGTGGCCGGTGAGCGAGCCGGCCGACCAGTAGCGGTAGCGGTCGAGCGCCTCGGGGTCGGTGAGGGCCAGGCCGCTGGTCAGCGAGTCGAGCAGGTACGTGAGCGCGACGCCGGCCAGCGCGAGCTTGACCGGGGACGCGCCGCCCCGGCCACGGCTGCCCAGGGCGTAGACGACGACGGCGGCCAGCGCGGCGCCGCCGAAGGCGAACCAGATGGTGGTGAGCAGCCCGGTGGCGGCCAGGAGGGTGGCGGAGGCCACGATGCCGAAGGCGGCGCCGGCGCTGACGCCGAGCAGGCCGGGGTCGGCCAGCGGGTTGCGGGTGAGGCCCTGCATGACGGCGCCCGCCAGTCCCAGCGCGGCCGCGGCGAGGATCGCGACGAAGGTGCGGGTCAGCCGGGTGCCGCGGACGATGGCCGCGGTCTCCGGGTCGACGCTCGCGGGGTCGGTCAGCGCGCGGGCGACGTCGGCGAGCGGGATGGCCCGGCTGCCGACGGCCAGGGAGAGCAGCACCAGACCGAGCAGAACGACCACGGCGCCCGTGATCAGCAACGATCTCTGACGAGTCACCGAGGTCCGATCGAATTGAAGAAGAGGGAAGGCTTACCTTACTATCACGGTCCCATGGACACTCCTCGACGCCTGCTGGTGTCGCTCGCCGCCCTGGCATTGAGCCTGACGACCGCGTGCGGTGGCGCGCGGCCCGCACCAGACAAGAACACGGAAGGCCAGGCCACGGCCCCTGCGGCAACCGGCGCGTACCCCGTGAAGGTCGAGCACCTGTACGGCACGACGGAGATCGAGAAGAAGCCCGAGCGGATCGTCACCATCGGCCTGAGCGACCACGAGCCGGTGCTGGCGCTCGGCCACAAGCCGGTCGGGGTGGTGGACTGGTTCCAGCGCAGCCCGTTCAGCGACTGGCCGTGGACGAAGGACAAGTGGGCCGGCACCGAGCCGACCGTGCTGGGCCTGCGCGAGGACGGCGTGAAGATGGAGAAGCTGCTCGCGCTCAAGCCCGACCTGATCTTCGCCATGTACTCCGGTGTCCAGAAGGCGACTTACGACCAGCTTTCCAAGATCGCCCCGGTGGTGGCGCAGCCGAAGGGCTTCGACCCCTACGCCGCCCCGTGGCAGGAGATGACGCTGCTGGCCGGGCGTGCCCTGGGCCAGGAGGCCGACGCCAAGAAGCTGATCACCGGCATCGAGGACCGGTTCGCCCAGGCGCGCAAGGACAACCCGCAGTGGGCGGGCAAGACGGCGGTGGCCGCCGACAGCTTCAAGGCCGGCACCTACTCGGCGTTCCAGAAGGGCGACCCGAAGTCGGCGTTCCTGGCCGAACTGGGCTTCACGATCCCGGAGCAGATCACCAAGCAGGCGGGCACGTCCAACGTGGCCGAGTTCGGCTCCGAGGGGCTGAACATGCTGGAGGTCGACCGGCTGGTCTGGCTGACCACGGGCAAGGAGCCGTGGGAGCGGATCAAGAAGGACGCCGTGTACAAGGAGCTGAAGGTGGCCAAGGAGGGCCGCGACCTGTTCCTGACCTACCAGGACCCGCCGATCGGCGCGGCGCTGTCGTTCAACACCGTGCTGAGCATCCCGTACGCGATCGAGCAGGTGCTCCCCCAGCTCAAGAGCTGACCGCCCTCGTGCCCGCGCGGGAGGTCTCACTACCTGCCCGCGCCGGCTTGAACCTGACATCAATGGCAGGTCTTACGGTTCTCGCATGACGAACCAGACGCTTTTCGACTACAGCCCCATCAACGATCGGCCCCCGATCAACTGGCCGGGCGGCGCCAAGGTCGCCGCCTACGTCGGGCTCAACATCGAGCACTTCCTCATCGACCGCCCGTCCACCAGCATCTGGCCGGGCACCGCCGACCTCGTGCCCGACGCGCTCAACTACGGCTGGCGCGACTACGGCGTGCGCGTGGGCATCTGGCGCACGATCGAGAGCCTCGACCGGCACGGCGTGCGGGCCAGCGCGCTGCTCAACTCCGACGTGGCCCTGCACTACCCGCAGATCATCGAGGCGGGCCTGAGCCGCGACTGGGCGTGGCTGGCGCACGGGCGCACCAACTCCATCCTGCACACGAACATGGAGCTGGAGGAGGAGCGCGCCTTTCTCACCGACGTGGTGGACACCATCGCGGGGGCGACCGGGCGGCGGCCGCGGGGCTGGATGGGGCCGGGGCTGACCGAGACGTTCAACACCCCCGCCCTGCTGGCCGAGCTCGGGCTGAGCTACGTGCTTGACTGGACCAACGACGACCAGCCGTACCGGCTGAACGTGCCCGGCGTGATCAGCGTGCCGTACACGCTGGAGCTCAACGACCTGGCGCTGTTCTCCAAGGGCACGACCGGGCCGGAGTTCCTGCAGATCGTCAAGGACCAGTACGAGCAGTTGCGCGCCGACTCCCGGGACAGCGGGCGGGTGATGGCGCTGGCGCTGCACCCGTTCGTGACCGGCCAGGCCTTCCGCGCCAAGTACGTGGACCAGGCGCTGGAGTACCTGGCCGCCCAGCCGGACATCTGGCTGACCACCAGCGACGAGATCGCCGAGCACTACCTGCGCACGTCGGCCGCGGGCTGACGCCGGTAGAGCAGGCGGCGCATGAGCGCCTCGGCCGGGCCGGGCAGGCCCCGCCGTTCCAGGAAGAAGGCGAGCGCGAGCGTGACCAGCCACGCGCCCAGCGCGTACAGTGCCGCGCCCGCGCTGCCCAGGTGGGCGCCGAGCCCGAGGCCCCACGCGGCCAGCACCGGGGCCAGCAGCACCGAGTGCGCGAGGTAGACCGACAGCGACCGGCGGCCTACAGCGGCCACCGCGACCGCCAGCGGGCGCCGCACCCACGCGCCGGTCGCGAGCAGGGTGAGGAGCGCGACGTAGCCGAGCCCGGCGAAGATCCCGGTCGCCGCCTGCAGCAGGAACAGCTCGCCCTGGTCGGTCTGCGCGCCGCTCGGCACGGTCAGGACGCCGAGGTGGGCCAGGGCGGACGGCAGCGCGCCCAGCCAGCCGATCGGGATGCCCACCGCGGCCGTGATGACCAGCAGCCGGCGGTGGCGGGCGGGCTCCTCCAGCACGCGGTTGCGGGCGGTCCAGATCCCCAGCAGCAGGACGGCGTGCATGCCGAACTGCGCCGGCGCGCCGAGCAGGAGCGTTCCCCAGGTGGTCAGCCTGCCCATCGCGGCGGCGAACCAGCCTGCCTCGCCGGTGGCGTACTCGGCGTGGCCGGGGGTGGCGACGTGGCCGGGCGGGGCGTCGGACGCGCCGGTCGCGAGCATCAGCGCGTTCAGGCCGAGTGCCACCACGAGGAGCAGGCCGGTGAAGATCGCGGCCCAGACGAGCAGGGTGCGGTCGGTGCGGCGCAGGAACAGGGTGCCGAGGACGAGGCTGATCAGGCCGTACACGGCGAGGATGTCGCCTGCCAGCAGCAGGGCCGCGTGGACCAAGCCGAAGGCGATCAGCAAGAGGCTCCTGCGGCGGACCAGGCGGACCGCCGCCGCGGGTGAGTCGCCCCGGCCGATCTGCCGGTCCATGAGGCGGGCCATGCCGTACCCGAAGAGGAAGGCGAAGAGCGGATAGATCCGCAGATCGACCAGGACGATCATCAGGAACTGCGTGACCCGGTCGGCGGCCGACCCGCCAGCGGGGTGCCAGCCGGAGGGGGCCGCGGGCGCGGCCCACAGGTGGAACACCACGTTGGACAGCACGATCATCGCCAGCATCAGGCCACGTGCCAGGTCGGGCGCGGCCGAGCGTTCGCTTGACGCCATCACTCCCCCTTCACAACTCCGATTGACATTCGGAGTTTCATGACTCCGAACGGTATACGGAGTTGTAGGATGGCCGCAAGATGACGATCGACGACCTGCTGTGGGGGCGCGTGCGGCGCCCGACCCGGGGCCCCAAGCAGGGCCTCGACCTGGAACGTGTGATCACCATGGCCGTCGAGATCGCCGACGCCGACGGCCTGGCGGCGCTCACGATGAGCCGGCTGGCCAAGGCGCTGGGCGCCGGCGCCGCGTCCCTCTACACGTACGTGCCGGGCAAGCCCGCGCTGGAAGCGCTCATGCTCGACTGGATCATCGGCACCGGCCCGCTGCCGCACACCCTGCCGGGCACCTGGCGCGAGCGCCTGGAGGCGGGCGCCCGCGCCGACTGGTACGGCTACCGCGCCCACCCCTGGGTCCTGCAACTGGCCGTCGCCCAGGTGCGGCCCGGCCCGAACCTCGTGGCCTGGTACGACTCGACGCTGGCCTCGCTCGAGGCCACGGGCCTGACCGAGCCCGAGAAGGTGGACGTCGTGGAGACCCTCGACGCGTACGTGCGCGGCATGGCCCGCTCGGCCCTCGACCCGGCGCCGGTGCCCGAGGACGAGCCCGACGGAGTGGCGGAGGCCTTCCCCGCACTGATCAGAGCGGCCAGGGCCGGGGCACTGACACCCCGGCCCGAGGAGAGCTTCGAGTTCGGCCTGGCACGGCTGCTCGACGGCGTCGAAGCCCTCGTGCGCGAGCGGCTCAGCCCGTGACGCCGACTGGATCCGCTCCCGCCCCTTGCCGGGGCGGTAGCGTCCTCATAGGCTCTTGGTAAGCGCTTTCCAAAGCAGGAGGTCTCCCCGGTGCCGCCCCCCATCCGCTCCAGCTTGGAGATCACCCTGTGAAGATCAGCGGGTTCGAGCTCTTCTTCGTCGAGCCGCGCTGGCTGTTCCTGCGCGTGGACACCGACGAGGGCGTGAGCGGCTGGGGCGAGCCGATCGTCGAGGGCCGCGCCGAGACGGTCGCCGCGTGTGTGCGCACGCTCATGGACGTGCTGTCCGGCGCCGACCCGCGCCGGGTCGAGGACCACTGGCAGGTGATGACCAAGGGCGGCTTCTACCGGGGCGGCCCGGTGCTGTCGAGCGCCGTCTCCGGCATCGACCAGGCGCTCTGGGACATCAAGGGCAAGGCCCTCGGCGTGCCGGTGTACGAACTGCTCGGCGGCCCCGTCAGGGACCGGGTCCGCGTCTACACCTGGACGCACGGCGACACCCCCGAGGCGCTGGCCGAGGACGCGAGGGCCAAGGCGGCGGCCGGGTTCACCGCGGTCAAGTTCGCCGCGTGGAACGGGCCGCTGCCCGCGGTGCCGTCGGCGGCGCAGGTGCGGGCGGTCGTCGCCCGCCTGGCCGCGGTCCGCGAGGCGGTCGGCGACGGTGTGGACGTCGGCGTCGACCTGCACGGCCGCTTCAGCGCCGCCGCGGCCCGCCGGGTGCTGCCGCTGCTGGAGGAGTATCTGCCGATGTTCGCCGAGGAGCCGGTGCTGCCGGAGTTCTCCCGCGACCTGCGCCGGGTGGTGGAGAGCACGTCGGTGCCGATCGCCACCGGCGAGCGCCTCTACTCCCGCTGGGACTTCCGCGACGTCCTGACCACCGGCATCGCGGTCGCCCAGCCGGACCTGTCGCACGCGGGCGGCATCTCCGAAGTGCGCAGGATCGCCGCGATGGCCGAGACCCACGACGTCACGCTCGCGCCGCACTGCCCGCTCGGCCCGATCGCGCTGGCGGCCTGCCTGCAGGTGGACTTCGCCACGCCCAACTTCCTCATCCAGGAGCAGTCGCTGGGCGTCGGCTACAACACCGGCGCCGACCTGCTCGACTACCTGGCCGACCCGTCGGTGTTCGCCTTCTCGGCGGGCCACGTCGGGCTTCCGTCCGCGCCGGGCCTGGGCGTGGAGGTGGACGAGCGGGCGGTACGGCAGGCCGCCGAGCGCGGGCACACGTGGCGCAACCCGGTCTTCCGCCACGAGGACGGCTCGTTCGCCGAATGGTGAGACAGACCTCCTAGAGAGTGCGGGTGAGCGTCGGGATCGAGTCGAGCAGCAGCTTGGTGTACGCGTGCTCGGCGTGCCTGATCACCCGCAGCGCCGGGCCGCTCTCGACCACCCGCCCGTCGCGCAGCACGATCACCTCGTCGGCCAGCAGCCGGGCGCTGAGCAGGTCGTGCGTGATGTAGAGCATCGCGATGCCCCGGTCACGGGCCAGCCGGTCGAGGAGCTGGAGGATCTCGGCCCGGATCGAGACGTCCAGCATGGAGATCGGCTCGTCGGCCACGAGCACGCTCGGCTCCGGCGCCAGCGCGCGGGCGATGACGACCCGCTGGCGCTGCCCGCCGGACAGCTGGTGGGGCAGCTTGTCCAGGTATTGCTCCGCCGGATGCAGCCCGACCGCCTCCAGCAGTTCGGCCGCCTTCTCCACCGCCGCCCGCTCGCCGAGCCCGAGGTGGTTGCGCAGCGGGCGGGCGAGCGCGTACCCGACCGTGCGGGTGGGGTTGAGGGCGGCGAACGGGTCCTGGAAGACGATCTGGACGTGCCTGCGGTAGCGGGTGAGCCGCCGCCCGCGCAGCCCGCCCACGTCGAGGTCACCGAAGGCGACGGTGCCCGAGGTGGGCCGTTCGATGCCGGTCACGAGCCTGGCCAGAGTGGTCTTGCCGGAGCCGCTCTGCCCGACCAGCGCGGTCACCCGGCCCGGCCGCAGGTCGAAGGAGACCCGGTCCACGGCCCGCGTCACGGTGGTGCGCCAGCCGCGGCGTACCCGGTAGTCCTTGACCACCTCCCGCACCGACACGACCGGCTCGCCCGGCGCGGTCGTCGTGAGCTCAGGGCGGTCGGGGCTGAAGGCGCGGGCCTGGCCCGCCTCGGGCAGGTCGCCGCCGAGCACGCAGCGGACCGCGCCGGGCCCGGCCGGGGCCAGCGGCGGGTGGGTGGTGGCGCAGGCGGCGACCGCGACCGGGCAGCGCTCGCGGAAGCGGCAGCCGGTCTGCTCGCGCGACAGGTCCGGCGGGCGGCCCGGCACGTAGTCCACGCTCACCTCGGCGGCCCGCGGATCGGCGTAGGAGCCGAGCAGGCCGCGCGTGTAGGGGTGCAGGGGGCGGGTGAGCATCGCGGCGGCGGGCTGGTCCTCGACGATCTCCCCGGCGTACATCACCATGACCCGGTCGGCCATCTCCATGACCGTGCCGAGGTCGTGGCTGATGAACAGCACGGCGAAGCCCAGCTCGGCCCGCAGCTCGCGCAGCCGGTCCAGGATGGTGCGCTGCACGACCACGTCGAGCCCGGTGGTGGGCTCGTCCAGCAGCACGAACTTCGGCCGCAGCGCCAGTGCCAGCGCGAGCGCGGCCCGCTGGCGCATGCCGCCGGACAGCTCGTGCGGGTAGCGGCGCAGCACGTCCGGGTCGAGCGCGACCATCTCCATCAGCGCCGCCGCGTCGCCCTGGGCGTCGTGGGCGCGGAAGGCGTCGTCGAACTGCGCGCCGACCGTGATGACCGGGTTGAGGGCGTTCATGCTGCTCTGGAAGACGGTGGAGATCCTGGCCCACCGCAGCGGCCGCAGGTCCTCCTCGCTCGCGTGCGTCACGTCCACGCCGTCGAAGACGACGCTCCCGCCGCTGATCGCGGCGGGCTTGTCCAGCAGCCGCAGTACGGCGTTGCCGAGCGTCGACTTGCCGCACCCGGACTCCCCCAGCAGCCCGACGAACTCGCCCTCGTCCACGTCGAAGCCGACCCGGTCCACCGCGTGCACGTGCGCGGCGTCGCGCGGCCGGTAGGTCACCGACAGCTCGCGCACCTCCAGCAGGGCCATGTCAGTCCTCCCTCAGGTGCGGGTTGCTCAGCGCGTCCACGCCGAAGTTGACCAGCGTGAGCGCGATCATCAGCCCGGCGAAGGCCAGGCCGGGCGCCACCAGCCAGGCCCACTGGCCGGTGAGCATCGCGCCGCCGTTGTTGGCCTGGTTGAGCATCGCGCCCCAGCTCACGCTGGCCGGGTCGCCGAGCCCGAGAAACGCGAGCCCGGCCTCGCCGCCGATCGCGCCGAGGCAGGCGCCCATGAAGCCGACCACGACGAGCGAGGTCATGTTCGGCATGATCTCCTTCATGATGATCCGGGCGGTGGAGTCCCCGGCGAACTTGGCGGCCGTCACGTAGTCGCGGGTGCGCAGGGAGATGATCTGCGCCCGTTTGATCCGCGCGCCGTACGCCCAGCCCGTGACGCTGATGACCGCGACGATCAGCCACAGGCCCTTGACCGGCGAGTACGCGGCGAGGGTGATCATCAGCGGCAGGACGGGCACGACCAGCGCCAGGTTGGTGAAGAAGGAGAGGATCTCGTCGACCAGCCCGCCGAGATAGCCGGAGGTCAGCCCGACGACCAGTGCGATCACCGTGGACAGCGCCCCGGCGGCCAGCCCGACCACCAGGGAGATCCGGGCGCCGTAGATGAGCTGGGAGAGCACGTCCTCGCCGCGCGCGGTGGTGCCGAGCCAGTGCCCGGCGCCGGGCGGCAGCGAGCCGTCGAAGGAGTCGTCGCGCGGCTCGTACGGCGCCAGCCCCGGCGCGAGCAGCCCGACGAGGACGAACCCGGCCAGCATGACCAGCCCG
Source organism: Nonomuraea endophytica (assembly GCF_014203235.1). Taxonomy (GTDB): domain Bacteria; phylum Actinomycetota; class Actinomycetes; order Streptosporangiales; family Streptosporangiaceae; genus Nonomuraea; species Nonomuraea endophytica. The sequence goes on from NZ_JACHIN010000004.1 coordinate 343,257, forward strand.
ATCCGGCACTTGCGGTTGCGCCACAGGATGACGAGCCAGCCGGGCAGCCGGGTGGCTCGCCGGGCCTCGGTGGCGGCCAGTTCCGCCGTCATGCGGCCACCTCCCTGCGCACGCGCGGGTCCAGCACGCCGTAGAGCATGTCGGCCAGGAAGTTGGCGAGCAGGACGCCGATCGTGATGAACAGGAACAGGGCCTGCATGAGCGGGTAGTCGCGGTTGGTGACCGAGTCGAGCATCATCCGGCCGAGGCCCGGATAGTTGAAGATCGACTCGACCAGCACGGTGCCGCCGAGGATGCCGCCCAGCGCCATGGCGAAGCCGGTCACGTTGGGCAGGATGGCGATGCGGGCGCCGTAGGTGAGCGCGATCCTGCGCTGGGGCAGGCCCTTGGCGCGGGCCAGGCGGGCGTAGTCCTCGCCGAGCGTCTGGACCATGTTGTTGCGCATGCCGATGATCCAGCCGATCGGGCCGACGATGAGCAGCGCCAGCGCGGGCAGCACGCTGTGCTGGAAGGCGTCGGAGAAGAAGATCCAGCTCCAGCCGGGGTTGGAGCCGGGCCCGTAGCCGCCGCGGGCGGGGAACCAGTTGAGCGTGATCGCGAAGAGGTAGATGAGCATGAGCGCCAGCCAGAAGAACGGCAGCGTGCCGACGAACGTGGAGCCCAGCGTGATCACCGAGTCGGCGCGGGTGTTGCGGCGGTGGGCCGCCCACGCGCCGAGCAGGGTGCCCACGGCGAACGAGAGCACGTGCGTGACCCCGACCAGGATCACCGTCCACCACAGCGCCTGCCCGATCATGTGCGTGACCGGGTAGGGGAAGTAGGTGTAAGAGACCCCGAACTCGCCCCGCAGCACCGCGCCCAGGTAGTTGACGTACTGCGTGAGCAGAGTGCCGTCGGGGGCGCCGAGCATCGTGCGCACCGCGGCGACCTGGGCGGGGTCGATCGCCTGGCTGCGCCCGCTGAGCCGGGCGACGATGGCCTCGGCCGGGTCCCCCGGCTGCAGCCGGGGGATGAGGAAGTTGAGCGTGACGGCGGCCCAGAGGGTGGCCGCGAAGAAGCCGGCCCGCCGCAGGAAGTACCTCATGCCGGCTTCAGGTTCGTGATGATGAGCAGGTTGTCGCTGGGGGCCGCGTACGGGTTCTTCGCGTCGGGCCAGCCCACGGCCTTGTCGGTCTGATACTGGAACCACTTGGCCCCGTACCACAGCGGGATGACCGGCACCTGCTCCATCATGATCGTGGCCAGGCCCGCGACGGCCTTCTTCTGGGTGGCCTCGTCGGTGGCCACGCGCAGTTCGCCGAGCAGCCGGTCGGTCTCGGCGTCCTTCCAGCGCACGAAGTTCGAGGCCGCCTTCTTGCCGATGGGCGCGCTCTGGTCGCCGGCGAGCGGCTCGGCGAAGTTCCTGAACATGTTGCACGAGCCGCCGTGCACGCCGAGCAGCGCGTCGTAGCTGCCGATCGCCCGATCGCTCTCGTAGGTCGGGAAGTCCGGGGTCTCCAGGTCCACGTCGAAGCCGAGCGCCTTGAGGTTCTTGACGATGATCTGGCCGGCGGCCAGCCAGTCGGTCCACTCGCCCGGCACCTTGAACGTGAACGACAGCGGCTTGCCGTCCTTGCCGAGCCGGGTCCCGTCGGCGTCCTTGGCGTAGCCGGCGGCGGTCAGGGCGGCGTCGGCCTTGGCCGCGTCGTAGGGGATCACGCCCTTGCCGGTCAGGCCGGGAGGCAGCCACTTGTCGTGGCCGGGGACGATGAGGCCGCTCTGGCTGGCCTGGGTGACGTAGCCGTTCTGCGACTTGTCGATGATCTGCTTGTGGTCGAACGCGCCGGTGAGCGCCTTGCGGAAGGCCAGGTCGTCGAAGGGCTTCTTGGTGAGGTTGAGGTAGACGCTGATCGTGCCGCCCGGCGGGTACCAGTAGTGGTTGACCTTGGGGTCGCGGGCCACGTAGGCCTTGTCCACGTCGGGGATGAACATCGCGTTGTGGTCGTACTCGCCGCGGCTCATCTTGAGCTGGTCGATCGGGCCGCCGCCGTCGGCCTTGTGGAAGCGGATCTCCTGGACCTTGATCTTGTCGGCCTGCCAGTAGTTCGGGTTGCGCTGGATGGTGAGCTGCTGGCGGTTGAAGGCCTTCACGGTGAACGGGCCGGTGCCCACGGGGTTGTCGGCGTTGACGAACGTCGCCGGGTCGGGGACCTTCGACCAGATGTGCTCGGGCACGATGAGGACGTTGACCGCGAGGGTGAAGGCGGAGGCGCCGGCGTCCTTGAAGCGCATGGTGACGGTCGCGGCGTCGGTGGCCTCGACGGAGGACAGATAGCGCCACACGCCCTCGTTGTCGAAGGCCGGATATTTCTTGATCAGGGAGTAGCTGTAGGCCACGTCCTTGGCGGTCAGCGGGGTGCCGTCGGTCCACTTCACGCCCTGCCGTACCTGCAGGACGAGGGTCTTGGGGTCGGTCCAGGAGTACGCGGCGGCCAGCCAGGGCTTCGGGGTGCAGGAGAAGTGGTCGTACTCGACGAGCTTCTCGAAGAGGTATCCGGTGGCGCCCAGCTGGGTGGCGGGCAGGTAGGGGTTGTAGTTGGCCTGCGGCTCGGTGCCGCCGCCGAAGTCGCCGTAGTCCAGGTAGCCGATCATGCCCTGGGCGGTGTCCTGTGGGGCGGACATGCCTTCCGTGCCGGTGCATCCGGCCACGGCCAGTGCCGTCACTAACGACGCGATGAGGATCCGCTTACGTCCTCTCACCTTTGCTTTCACTCCTTCTGGTGGTGGTGCAGCCGCAGCTCTCGCGCAGCACCGGTTCGGTGGCGAGGACCGCGTCCATGACGGCGCCCGGGCCGCCGAGTCCGGAGATGAGCAGCCGGGCGGTGGTCGCGCCCAGTTCCCTGATGGGCTGGCGGACCGTGGTCAGGCGCGGCTGCACGAGCGAGGCCATGGGCACGTCGTCGAAGCCGGTGATCGCCACGTCGGCGGGCACCGACAGGCCTCGGCCGAGCGCGCCGATGAGCAGGCCGAGCGCGGTCTCGTCGTTGGCGCAGACCACCGCGCGCGGGCGGCGGCGGCCTTCGAGCAGCTCACCGGCGGCGATGACGCCGTCGGACTGCTGCAGCCCGAGCCGCAGCGGCTCGCGCGGCGCGCTCACCTTGGCCGCGCGGTGGGCGGCCTTGAACGCCTCCCAGCGTTCGGTCACGTCGGGCGAGCCGTCGGGGTTGCCGACGAACGCCAGCCGCCGATAACCGTGGTCGAGCAGCAGGTGCCTGGTCAGCTCGCCGATCGTGGTGTTGTCGGCGCGAACGGCCGGCACGCCGTCCATGGAGCGCCCGGCCAGCGTCACGACCGGGACCCGCTCGGCGACCCGCCGGAGCGCGTCGTCACTGAGCGTGCCGCCGTGTACGGCCATGCCGTCCACCCGCTCGGCCATGGTGAGCACCTGCTCGCCGGCGCCGGCGCGGTGGTGGGTGGCCAGGATGTGCACCGAGGCCCCGACCGCCATCGCCTCCGACTCGAAGCCCTGGATGAGCTCGGAGAAGTACGGCCCCGCCAGCCCCGGGAAGACCATCGCCACCGAGCCGTGTTTCTGCTCGGCCAGGGCGCGTCCCATCTGGCTGGGGCGGTAACCGTATTCCTCGATGACGCGCAGCACGCGCTCGCGCATCTCGGGGCTGACCTGGCCCGTTCCCCGCGAAACGCGGGAGACGGTGGCGACGGAGACCTGGGCGATCTTGGCGATTTCTCGCACTGTCGGGCGTCTGTTGCCCATATGCCCGCCTCCGCCGTAACGTGTTGCTGTAACCGCTTTCAGCGACCATATGTGAGGAACCTCACCACGGCAAGACCCCCACAGAGAGGACCCGTCCGCATGCGCGACATCCGTCTCGGCCGGCGCAGGATCCTGATCGACGGCGTGCCTTCGCTGGTCATGAGCGGGGAGGTGCACTACTTCCGGCTGGCCGTCCGCGACTGGGGCGACCGGCTCGACCGACTGGTGGAGGCGGGCTGCACGGCGGTGGCGACGTACATGCCGTGGCTGGTGCACGAGCTGCCCGACGGGTCCGTCGACCTGACCGGCAAGACCGGCGGGCACCGGGACCTGACCGGGTTCCTGGACCTGGCGGCCGGGCGCGGGCTGGCGGTGATCGCCCGTCCGGGGCCGTTCGTGATGGCCGAGCTCAAGAACGAGGGCATCCCCTACCGCGTCTACGAGCGGCACCCGCACGTGCACCCGGTGACCTGGGACGGCGCACCGGCCCCGACCAGGACCATCGACTACCTCGCGCCCGCGTTCCTGGAGGAGGTGGACGCCTGGTACGCGGCGATCATGCCGGTCCTGGCCGAACGGCTGGCGCCGAACGGCGGGCCGGTGGCGGCGGTGCAGCTCGACAACGAGGTCGGGATGTTGTCGTGGGTGAGCAACTCCCCCGACCTGACCGACGGCGTGCTGGCCGACTTCGCCGCGTGGAGCGGCGGCGCGTTCGGCGGCCTGTCGCCGCGCGGTCCGTCCGGCCCCGGCTCGCTCGCCTTCCACCACGCGCTGGGCGACTACAACCGTGACCGGTACGCCCGCTACTTCGCCTTCCTGCGCGAACGGGCCGAGGCCTACGGGGTGCGCGGCGTGCCGTACCTGGTCAACATCCACGGGACCGGCGGCGGGCGCGGCCGGACCTACCCGATCGGCATCAGCCAGCTCTACCGCGCCTACCGAGGTCAGCCGCAGCTGACCTCGGGCTCCGACCACTACCTGGGCGACCTCACCGTGGGCAACGTCGCCGACCTGTACGTCGGCAACGCGTTCATGGCCGCCGTCCACGACGCCGACCAGCCGCTCACCTCGCTGGAGTTCGAGGCGGGCACCGGCGACTACGGCGAGGACCTGGCGCTGATGGTGCCGCCGTCGGCGCTGGAGCTGAAGACCCGGCTGTGCGTGGCTCAGGGGAACCGGCTGATCAACTACTACCTGTTCGCCGGCGGGGTGAACCCGCCGCTCGACCTGCCCGCGGGCGACGGCAACGACCGCGTCGCGTTCACCGGCGAGCGCCACGGCTTCGCCGCGCCCGTGGACCCGGAGGGGCGCACCGGCCCGGCGTTCGCGGCGATCCGGTCGGTGCTGTCGGCGGTGCGCGGGGCGGCGGAGCTGCTGGCCGACATGGACGAGGAGCACGACGACGTGGCGCTGGGCTTCGTGCCCGACCACTACCTGACCGAGTACGCCTACCCGGGCGACGCCGAGCGGCGGGCGGTCGTGGCCGACCTGGAGCGCTTTCGCGGGATGGGCTCCAGGGACGTCCTGGCCAGGGCGCTGCTGCTGGCCGGGTTCTCCTTCCCCGCCGTCGATCTCCAGGAGGATTTCGGCCCAGGGCGGGTGCTGGTGCTGGGCAGCGCCACCACGCTCGCGGCGCCGGTCCAGCGGCGGCTGGCCGCGTACGTGCTGGACGGCGGGCGGCTGCTGCTGGCCGGCATGCTGCCGGGACGCGACACCGACGGCGCGCCCTGCACGATCCTGGCCGAGGCGCTGGGCCTGTCGGCCGGGACGCCGGTGGAGGGCACGGCCGAGTTCTTCCCCTCGGTCCGCGCGGAGGGCCGCGCCGAGGTCCGCGTCGGCGTGTTGCAGCACCTGAGCGCGCCGGAGGCGGAGGTCCTGGTCCGCGAGGCGGTCTCGGGCGCCCCGGTCGGCGTGCGTGTGCGCGCCGGGTCCGGCCAGGCGATCGTGCTGACCTGCGACTACCCGTGCCACCTGGACTTCTGGACCGGCCTGCTCGCCCTGCTCGGCGCCCGGCCCCGGCACACCCACGACGCGCCGGTCCCGGGCATCGTGGTGACCTCCACCGCGGGCCCGGGCGGGCAACGCCTGGTGCACCTGCTGAACGTCAGCCCGGTGGACCAGTCACTCGTGCTCAGCAGGGACGGCCGGCCGCTGTTCGGCGGGCGCGGGATCGACCTGCCCGCCCGCTCGGGCCTGATGCTCCCCGAGGGCGTCGGCGAGCTGGCCTGGTCGACCTGCGAACTGGCCGGTCCCGGCCTGCTGCGCCGGCGCGGCACGGGCGACGCGGCCCAGGTCGGGGAGCGCCTGCTCACCTGGCCCGACGACCCCGCCGCACGGGGACGGACGGTCCGGCTGGATCAGGAGCGCCCGGCCCCCGGCCACTCGACGCCCTCGAACGGGTCGTAGTCGACCTCCAGCTCCTCCTGCGGCGGCCGCTGCTCCTCCGGCACGTGCTGCAGGTTGACCCGGATCCGATACCACACGCTGCTGCGCCCGCGCATCCCGTCGACCAGCACGTCAGCGGGCTCCAGCAGGGCGGCCACGCCGGGGTGGCGCTCCTTCCAGCGCTCCAGCCCGGCCACGGCCTCGTCCTTGTGCTGCGCCCGCGCGATCTCGATGAGCGGCATCGTCTGCTGCCGCCGCCCCTCCCCCTTGGGCGCCTTGGGCGCGGGCCCCAGCGACTCAGCCAGCTCCAGCAGCCCGTCGAGCGTGCCGGCGTGCAGATCCATGTCCTCCCACGGGTCGCCGATCTCGGAGTAGCGCTTCGGCACGGTCTCGATCGTGAACGCCTCCGGCCGGCAGCCGGGCACCTCGTCCCAGGTCAGCGGCGTGGACACGCGGGCATCGCGGACCGCGCGCACCGAGTAGGCGGAGGCGACGGTGCGGTCGTAGGCGTTCTGGTTGAAGTCGACGAAGACGCCCTCGCGCTCCTCCTTCCACCAGCGGGCGGTGGCCAGGTCGGGAGCGCGCCGCTCGACCTCGCGGGCGACGGCCTCGGCCGCCTTGCGCACCTGCGCGTACGGCCAGCGCGGCTCGATCCTGGCGTAGACATGGAAACCCCGCGACCCGGACGTCTTGGGCCAGGCGGTCAGCCCGTGCTCCTCCAGCACCTCCCGCGCCACCTGCGCGGTGGACAGCACGTCGCGGAAGGGCACGCCGGGGATCGGGTCGAGGTCGATGCGCAGCTCGTCGGGGTGGGCCAGGTCCCCCGACCGCACCGGATGCGGGTTGAGGTCGACGCAGCCCAGGTTGAGCACCCACACGAGCTGGGCCAGGTCGCTGACCACGACCTCGGCCGCGCTCAGCCCGGAGCGGTATTTGAGCTCGGCCACCTCGATCCAGTCCGGCCGCTTGGCGGGCGCCCGCTTCTGGAAGAACGCCTCCTCCTGGATGCCGTGCACGAACCGCTTGAGGATCATCGGCCGTCCGGCGACGCCGCGCAACGCCCCGCCGGCCACGGCCTGGTAATAGGTGATCAGATCGAGCTTGGTGTATCCGGCCTCCGGGAAGACGACCTTGTCGGGGTTGGTGATGCGAACCTCTCGCCCAGCCACGTCCATGGACTCAAGATACGTGCTCACTCCGACAAAGCCCGGGACCCCTTCCGAGTGGCCCCGCCCCTGGCCGACGTCGGCTGGTCGGCTAGGAGAAGCGGCCGTGCCGGCCCTCCCCCGAGGCGAACCTGGCCGCCCCGGCCAGCCCGTCCTCAAGCGAGATCATGCCGTGGCGCAGCTCGTTGACCATGGCCTCGCGCTCGGGCAGGCCGTCCTGCTCCAGGGCGGAGAGCCGGTCGCCGCGCAGGCACGTCTGCGGGAACGCGGCCAGGGTGGCGGCCAGCTTCTCGGCCGCCTGCCGCGCGGCGCCGGTGGGGACGACGCGGTTGGCCAGGCCCATGTCCAGGGCCTCGGCGGCCTCGACGGGGCGGCCGGTGAGGATCAGGTCCATGGCCCGCGACAGGCCGATCAGGCGCGGCAGCCGTACCGTGCCGCCGTCGATGAGCGGCACGCCCCAGCGGCGGCAGAACACCCCGAAGACCGCGTCGCGCTCGGCCACCCGCAGGTCGCACCAGAGGGCCAGCTCCAGCCCGCCCGCGACGGCGTGCCCGGCGACGGCGGCGATCACCGGTTTCGACAGGCGCATCCTGGTCGGCCCCATCGGGCCCTCGCCCTCCTCGCCGACGTGGTTGTCGAGCACCTTGAGGTCGGCGCCGGCGCAGAACGTGCCGCCCTCGCCCCACAGCACGGCGACGGCCGCGTCGGACTCCTCGAACTCGGTGAACGCCGACACCAGCGCGTCGGCGGTCTTCCTGTCGACCGCGTTGCGCGCCTCCGGCCGCGACAGCACGACCGTGGTCACCGGTCCCGCGCGCTCCACTCGGACGCTCATGGCTCTCGCCTCCGTGATCCGTAGTCGCCGAACGGGTCGTCGCGCTCACGCACCGCCTGCCGGAATCCCACGTCGGCGGCCCTGGCCACGAAGTCGCGGCCCTCGCGCGTGTGGCGCGCCACCCCGTCGAGGAACGTGCCCAGGGTACGGCTCGCGCCGAACCCCATGTTCTCGGCGGTCTGGTTGCACAGCAGCTTGAGCATCTCCAGCTGGTTGCCGGGAAGCAAGGCCATCCGGGACGCCAGCGCCATCGCGTGTTCCTGGAGCCGCTCGTCCGGCACCACCTCGGCGATCATGCCGATCTCGGCGGCCCGCCGGGCGGGGATCTCGTCGCCGGTGAGCAGATAGCGCTTGGCCTGCTCGAAGCCCATCCGGTAGACCCACATGGCGGTGGTGGGCGTGCCCCAGACCCGGGCGGGCGGATAGCCGAAGCTCGCCCCCTCGCCCGCCACGATGACGTCGGCGCACAACACCAGGTCGGTGCCTCCGGCCAGGCACCATCCGTTGACCGCGGCCACGGTCGGCTTGGCGGCGTACCAGAGCTTCATGTAGACGTCCACGAACGACTTCATCAGCCGGAAGTCCTTGGCCGAGTCCCAGTCGCCCTCGGCGGCCTGCGCCTCGGTGGACCAGTCGAGACCGTAGCCGGCGCAGAAGGCCGGGCCGTCGGCGCGCAGCAGCATGACGCGCACGTCCGGGTCGGCGTCCGCCTCGTCGACCGCCCCGGCCAGCGCGTCCCGCAGGCCGGGGGTGATCGTGTTGTACTCCTTCGGGCGGTTGAGGATGATCGAGCGGACGCCGGCGGCGGTCTCCGTGCGGATCACGCGATGGCCCCTGCCAGCAACGCGTCGAGGTGGTCGGCGTAGGGGGCGTCCAGGCCGCGCAGCGGGCCGCGCTCGGCCAGGTGCGCCTCGGCGTAGAGGCGGGCCACCAGTGCCTTGCGCTCGTCGTCGATGCCCCACGTGGCCTGCTCCTCCAGCAGCGCGGCGGCGTAGACGTCGGCCATGAACTGGGCCAGCGGGTAGAGCCTGGCCTCGTCGGGGGCGCCGTGCCAGGCCTCGATGGCCTTGGCCAGGTCCTCGACGCGCTCCTGGGTGAGGGGTGACGTGGCGGCGCCGCGCAGGCGGTCGAGGAAGGGCAGGTGGGCCTGCTCATTGAGCATGGCGCGCCGTACATCCAGGCAGAGGATGTTGTCGCCGCCCTCCCAGATGGGGTTGACCTGGGCGTCGCGCAGCAGGCGGGCGACGGGCCACTGTTCGATGTAGCCGTTGCCGCCGTGCACCTCGATGGCGTCGCTGGCGGCGGTGACGCCGAGCCTGGCGGTGCGCAGCTTGATCACGGCGGGCCCTAGCCGCAGCCGGTTGACCAGGCCGTCGAAGACCATGGCCTGGGCCGCCTCGACCTCGACGATCAGCTCGGCGAGCTTGCGGCGCATGAGCGGCTGGGCGATGAGCGGCTTGCCGAACGCCTCGCGGGCGCGGGCGTAGCAGATGGCCTCGACCAGCGCGCGGCGGGCCACGCCGACGCCCATCATGGACACGCCGAGCCGGGAGGCGTTGGTGAGCTTCATCATCGTGCCGAGGCCGGAGCCGGAGCCCGAGCCGGACAGCAGGAACGCCTCGGCGCCGGTGAACTCGACCTCGGCCGAGGCGACCGAGCGGGTGCCGAGCTTGTCCTTGAGCCGGCGGATGCGCACGCCGTTGCGCGCGCCGTCGCGCCGCTCCCACAGCACGAGGAACGGCTTGACCTCCTCCGACGGCAGCCGGGCCAGCACGACGAAGGCGGAGCCGTTGGCGTTGGAGGCGAACCACTTGAAGCCGTCCAGCCGCCACGCCTCGCCGTCGGGGACGGCGGTGGTCTCCAGCGCGGCCAGGTCGGAGCCGCCGGTGCGCTCGGTGAACATCTGCGCGGCCTCGCCGGAGTAGAAGCCGTTGGCGAAGATCTCGCGCACCCGGTCACGCACGTCCGCGGGCGCGTGCTTCTCGGCGAGTTGCACCACCATGTCGCCGCCGGTGCCGAGCGCGCAGCCCATCCCGATGTCGGCCTGGTTGAGCAGGTAGGTCCACGCGGCGCCGAGCGCGGCCGGGTTGGCGCCGTGGTCGAGAGCCTCCTTCACGAAGGCGGGCGCGAGGAAGTTGTCGGCCATCATCGCCGCGCGGGCGGTGTGGAAGGAGGGCGGCATGACGACCTGGCTGACGTCGCGTCCCCACTTGTCGTACTTCTCCAGCCGCGGCGGGTTGCGGTCGGTCTCCTCCGCGCACTCGGCCACGACGCCGCCCGTGACGACGCCCAGCCTGCGCAGGTACGGCTCCGCCCACGCGTAACCGTCGCCGAGGTGGTGGCGCATGAGCAACTGCAGCGTGGGGTCGATGGCCCACCAGTCGCGCCCGGCGGCGCCCTGGTAGCGCTCGGTCGCGTAGCGGTCACTGTTGTCGAACGGTTCGTTGAGATAGCGGCCCATGCTCGGAGTGTTACATATACTCAACACGCGATGGAAGAGCGTAATAGTCTCAGTGCCCGGTCCGCCGTCCTCAGCGCGCTGCTCGGCAGCCACCCGCCCCGGCTGGCCGCCCGCCACCTCGTGCGCATCGGCGAACTGTTCGGCATCGCCGAGGGCACCGTCCGGGTGGCCCTGTCCCGGATGGTCGCCGCCGGCGACCTGGTCCAGCAGGACGGCCGCTACACCCTGTCGGAACGCCTGCTCGAACGGCAGGGCAGGCAGGACGAGAGCCGCGACCCGCACACCAGGCCGTGGGACGGGGACTGGGAGATCGCGCTGGTGACCGCCGAGCGGCGCGCCCCCGCCGACCGGGCCGCCTTCCGCCACACGATGGGCGCGCTACGCCTGGCCGAGCTGCGCGAGGGCACCTGGATGCGCCCCGCCAACCTCATCAGGGACTGGCCGGAGAGCGTCACCGCCCAGTGCACGCTCGTCGACGGCCGCCCCCGCCGGGATCCCACTCCCCTCCTGTGGGATCTCGACGGCTGGGCGGCCGAGGCGCGCGCGCTGGAGCGGGAGCTGGAGCGGGCCGACGGGCTGGCCGAGGGCTTCATCGTCTCCGCCGCCGTCCTGCGCCACCTGCTGAAGGACCCGCTGCTGCCACCGGCGCTGCTGCCCGCCGGCTGGCCGGGCGCCGAGCTGCGCGAACGCTACGACGCCTTCGACCGCTCCTACCGCGAGGTGCTGATGAAACACCTCAGAGACTGACCCCGAAGACCACGCGCCGGTTCTTGAACTCGGTGACGCTCCAGAGCCTGCCGCCCTGCACGGTCAGGTCCTCGGGACCGATCGGGAAGGGCCGGGCGCTCAGCTTGGCGCCGTTGGTGACCAGGAGCCTGCCGTTCCTGTCGGCGTCGAAGGCCTGGCTGAGGTACCAGGTGCCGCCCTGGGAGACCGCGCCCTGGATCTTGGCGGCGCCCATCTGGAAGCAGTCGCGGGCCGGGCCGATCTTGTTCCCGGCCAGCTCGTAGCGGACCGCCCGGCCGGTGGGCCCGTCCACGTCGTACTCGCCGGTGATCAGCAGGTCGGGGCCGGCGCTGCGGTCGATCGCCGCGAACGAGAAGACCGCGCCGCTGGGCGTCGCCAGCCGCCAGAAGTCGCTCTGCGGGAGGACGTAGCGGTAGCCGTAGGCGTGGAACCTGCCGCCGTGGCGGCCCAGGCGCTTGTCGTCGCCCAGGTCCTTCTGCGCGGTGCGCAGGTCCAGCAGGTTGTTGACGTCGAAGACGCGCAGGCCGCGCGTGGTGTCGGCCACGTAGAGCAGGTCGCCGTACCAGGCGATGCCGCCCGCGTGGATGTCGATCGGCCCGTACGAGCCGTCCGGCTTCGCCTCGACCAGCAGCACGTGCTGGTACTTGAGCGTGGACGGGCTGAGGAACGTCACCCGGATGCCCCGCTCCGGCACCGGCGCCTTCGGCTTGAAGTACCAGCTGACCGCGAACACCGGCACGCCCACCTCGCCGGAGTCCTCGCCGCCGGTCAGCCCCTGCGGATACCAGTCGACGGTCTCCTGGTCCTTGGCGTCGAAGGCGTACCACTCGTGCGGCTTCGGGCTCATCGTGCCCAGCGCCCCCGCCGCGCCCTTGCGCACGGCCGTCCGGTTGGCCTGGGCGAGCAGCGCCTGGACGCCGGTGCTGCCGATCTCGCCGGCCAGCTTGGCCGCGCCCTCGGCCAGCTCGCCGGGCGCCTGCCGCAGCGCGAAGGGCGCCGCGTCTGCCGGGACCATTCCCGTGGTAGCCATGTACCCCTCGCTTGTCGTCTCCTTTGTCTCAGTTTGACGAATGGGGCGGGCCAGAAGTTGCGTTCAGCGCCACAAGTGAACCGGCAGCCCGGACAGTGCCAGCTCGCGGTAGCGCAGCACCAGCCGCTCGACGTCTCCGTCGTAGCGCTCCAGCGCCTCGCGCTGCCACACCGATCCGGTACGGCGCAGCCGTACCCGCTGCTCGATCACCCCGAGCGCCCGGTCGGCGTCGTCGGCCGCGACGCCCGCCCCGAGCAGGGCGGCCCTGGCCTCGGGCAGCAGGGCGAGCACCAGGTCGGCGGCGGGCAGCTCGCCCTCGCGGCCCGGCCAGGACAGCCGCGCGTCCAGGCCGTTCTGCGCGGCCCGGTAGAAGTTCTGGTACGCCTCGGCGAAGCGGTAGCCGGTCAGGTCGTGCTCGGCGCAGGCCAGCGTGAGCCCGACCAGGAACGCGGTGTTGGCGGCCATGTCCGCGCAGCTCGGCCCGGCGGGCAGGGCGCGCATCTCGACCCGCAGGTGGCCGCCGTCGCCGGGGTCGTAGACGGGCCGGTTCCACTGCCAGACGGTGCCCTGGTGAAGCCGGAGCTCGGCCAGCTCACCATCGGATGACATATCCGGCATGACGGGGTCGTAGTCGCGGACGTACCGCTCGAACAGCTCATACGCCCCCTCGTGCACCCAGTCCGAGCCGAACGTGACCCGGCCGTCCCTTCGGAACCGGCGTTCCACGTCCCGGTCGTCGGCCGCCTCCTCCATGAGCGCGATGCGCGTCTCCTCCCACAACGTCCGGCCCAGAAACAACGGCGAGTTCCCGCAGGCGGCCAGCACCGGCCCGGTGGCCAGCTGCGCGCCGTTGAACAACCGGGCGAACCGCTCGGGCGGCGTGCGCAGGTGCACCTGCCAGGAGGTGTTGGCCGCCTCCAGGATGACGTCCTCCACCTGCAGCTCCAGGTCGTCGATGACGACCAGGAACGGCTCCACCCGCAGCCGCCTGATGCCCCTGCTCAGCGCCCGATAGCGGTTCTCGTCGCTGATCGCCTGCCGGGTGAAGTCGCCGGTGCCGAGCGTCGGCAGGATGCCGATCGGCAGGGCTCCGCCGCCCTCGACCGCGCCGTCCACCTTCAGCAACGTCTCCTGGACCTCGGCGCCCATCGCCTCGAACGGCCGGCCCGCCAGCGGCACCGGAGTCAGGTTGATCTCCAGGTTGTACCTGCCCAGCTCCAGCACCACGCGCGGGTCGTCGAGCGCGGCGCGTACCTCCTGGTTGCGCGGCAGCGGCAGGCCCTTCTCGTCGATGAGGAAGAGCTCCAGCTCGGCGCCGAGCGTCGTCGGGCCCTGGCCGAAGCCGGGCCTATCGAGCAGCGCGCGCAACGTGCCGAGCTGCTCTTCCAGCCGCTCTCCGAACCGGGCGTACTCCGCCTCGGAGAACCGCTCCTTGTCCAAGTCTCGTCCCATCCCTCCCTTCTGTCCTGGGGGCGGGCGTCCACACCTACCAGGGCACCGGACCGTCGTCCTCGAAGTAGCCGCCGCTCGGCCCGTCGCCGGCCAGCGTCGCCAGGCGCAGCGCGATGGCGGCGCCCTGCTCGGCGGTGCGGAAGCCGGTGTGGCCGTTGAGATCGGTGGCGCAGTAGCCGGGGTTGGCGGCGTTGACCTTGATCGAGGTGTCCATGAGCTCCTTGGCGTAGGCGATCGTCACCATGTTGAGCGCGGACTTGGAGGAGTTGTAGGCCATGTAGTTGTGCGGGTAGAGCGGGTCGTCCGGGTCGATGGCCCTGGACAGCGAGCCGAGCTCGCTCGACATGTTCACGATCCTGCCGGCGGGCGCGCGGCGCAGCAGCGGCAGCATGGCGTTGGTGACCGTGACCACGCCGAGCACGTTCGTCTCGTAGACCTGCCTGAGCACCGCGGCCCCGGTGGCGCTCGGGCGCGGGTCGTCCTGCGCCACGACGATGCCGGCGTTGTTGACCAGGATGTCCAGCGTGCCGTACTCCTCCTCCAGCCACTTCGCCGCGGCCTGCACGCTCGCCTCGTCGGTCACGTCGAGCCGCACGTACGGCTGGCCGATCCGCCCGGCGGCGGCCCGCCCGCGCTCCTCGTCGCGCGCCCCGACGACGGCGGTGACGCCGCGCTCGCCGAGCAGCCTGGCGATCTCGAAGCCGATTCCCTTGTTCGCGCCTGTGATGAGAGCTGTCGTCATGCCGTCGAGGTTTCCGCCGGCGCGGCGCGGGCGGGAGAGACCTCCCGAAACTGGGATCGGTGGTACCACCCTGGCTCGCGGCCGATGACGGAGGATGAAGGACATGAACCGCGAAGAACTGGCCGGGTTCCTGCGCAGCAGACGCGCCCGTCTCGCCCCGCGCGAGGCCGGCCTGCCCGAGGGCGGGCGCCGCCGTACCCCCGGGCTGCGCCGTCAGGAGGTCGCCCAGCTCGCCGGCATGTCGATCGACTACTACATCCGGCTGGAGCAGGCCCGCGGCCCGCACCCCTCGCGCCAGGTGCTCAACGCGCTGGCCAGGGCGCTCATGCTCAACACCGACGAACGCGCCCACCTGTTCCACCTGGCCGGGCAGCCGCTGGAGGCGACCAGGCGGCGCGGCGACGTGCCCGAGGGCACCCTGCACCTCATCGCGTTCCTGGAGGAGGTCCCCGCCTACGTCCTCGACGCCAAGTACGACATCCTCGCCTGGAACCCGATGGCCAGCGCCCTCATGGGCGACCTCGACTCCCACCCGCGCGACGACCTCAACGTCATCCGCTGGGTCTTCCGCTCCCCCGAACTGGCCGAGCACCTCAGCGACGAGGAGAAGGGCCGCTTCGCCCGCGCGTCCGTCGCCGACCTGCGCTGGGCCGCCGGCCGCTACCCCGGCGACCCCGAGATCCAGGCCCTGGTGGCGGAGATGCTGGCCTGCAGCCCGCACTTCGCCGCCCTGTGGGACGAGCACGAGGTGGCGGTGCGCAGGGAGCAACGAAAATGCATCCACCACAGCGCCGTCGGAACCATCGACGCGATCTGCCAGGTGCTCCCAGTGCCCGACCGCGACGACCTGCGCCTGGTCATCTACACCACCGAACCCGGCTCCCCCTCTCACCAGGCCTTGCGCAGGTTGCGGCAGGTGACCCTAAGCTCATGAGATGCGAGCGGTAGCCTTTGACATCTTCGGCGGCGAGCTGGACCTGCGCGAGCTCCCCGACCCCACGCCCACGCCCTACGGGGCGGTGATCAGGGTCGAGGCGACAGGCCTGTGCCGCAGCGACTGGCACGGCTGGCAGGGACACGACCCCGACATCACCGCGTTCCCGCACATACCCGGGCACGAGCTGGCGGGCGTGGTCGTCGCCACCGGCTCCCTGGTGCGCGACTGGTCCGAGGGCGCGCGGGTGACCGTCCCGTTCATCTGCGCCTGCGGATCGTGTACGGCCTGCGCCTCCGGAGACCAGCAGGTGTGCGAACGGCAGACCCAGCCCGGATTCACCCACTGGGGCTCCTTCGCCGAGTACGTCGCCATCGACCACGCCGACGTCAACCTCATCGCGGTCCCCGAGGACATGGACTTCACCACGGCCGCCGGTCTCGGCTGCCGCTTCGCCACCTCGTTCCGGGCCATCACCGAGGTCGGCGACGTACGACCCGGCGAGTGGGTGGCCGTGCACGGCTGCGGCGGCGTGGGCCTGTCCGCGATCATGATCGCCACCGCCGCGGGCGCCCGCGTCGTGGCCGTGGACATCAGCACCGACGCCCTCCACCTGGCCGAGCGGGCCGGCGCCACCCATTTCGTCAACGCCTCGGCCGGTGACGCCGCCGCCCAGGTCAGGGAGCTGACCAGGGGTGGCGCGCACGTCTCACTCGACGCCCTCGGCAGCCCGGCCACCTGCGCGGCCTCCGTCGAGTCGCTGCGCCGCCGGGGCCGGCACGTGCAGGTCGGGCTGCTGCCCGGCGCGGCGACGCCGATCCCGATGGGCCGCGTGATCGCGCACGAGCTGTCGCTGCTCGGCAGCCACGGCATGGCCGCGCACGCCTACCCGAGGATGCTGGAGCTGATCAGGGCCGGCATCCTGCACCCCGACCAGCTCGTCACCCGCACCATCGGCCTGGCCGACGCGGGCAAGGCGCTGGCCGCCATCGGCTCGGTGCCCGGCGTCACGATGATCGTCCCCTGACCGCCCGACCCGCCTCACGCCTTGCCACCCGCGGCCCCCACACCCCCGCCCGTGGCACCCGGAATCCGGCACACCTCCACCCCGGACCTCGACACCTGCGGCCTCTCTCCCGTGCAGGACGCGCAACCCGGCACGCCTCCACTCCGCGTTTCGGCCCCTGTCAGCGCGGGGCCCGAAATGCCCGGGTTCTGTCCGTCCTGCGGGATCTTCCGCCCTGATGGCTCGGCTCACCCGGCGGGCCGTACCGGAAAGACAGCGTGCGCTGGGGTGGCGCGAGGTCAGCTGAGGGTGGTGAGGCGGTGGCGGGTGCGGGCTGGGGCGGTGGCGGGGATGTCGGTGAGGATGTCGGCCAGGGTGGTGGCGGCGAGGTTCCGGCGCCAGGCCTGGTGTGCCTCGGCCATCTTGACGGCCAGGACGCACGGGGTCCGGCACTCCTCCGGCGGCAGCGCCCCCCGCCCCCGCTGCCGGATCTCCCGGCACTCGTACGGCGAAGACGTCCCGTCCACCGCCTCCACCACCTGCAGCAACGTGATCTCGGCAGCCGCCCGCGCCAGCCGGAACCCGCCCCGGGGCCCCGTGCTGGCCGTCAGCAGCCCGGCCTTGACGAGCGCCTTGAGCTGCTTGGCGAGATAGGGCACGGGTAGGTCGAAGTACAGGGCGAGCTGGGTGGTGGAGGCGCTCGCTCCGGGTTCGAGCTGGGCCAGCGTCGTGGCGCAGTGCAGGACCCATTCCGTGCTCACAGGCAACTTCACGCCCACGAGTCTATAGGAGATATTACGGACCCATTTAGTCCGTGATACTGTCACCCCGGTACCGAGACGAGGAGAGATCATCATGCGCATCGCCGTAGCAGGCGCGACCGGCAACATCGGCGCCCTCACCATCGCCGCCCTCGAAAAGGCCGGGCACGAGGTCGTCGGCATCAGCCGCTCGCTGGGCGTTGACCTGTCCACCGGCAAGGGCCTGGACGAGGCGCTGACCGGCGTCGAGGCGGTCGTCGACGCCATCAGCGCCCCCGCGATGGACGAGGCCGAGACGGTGGCGTTCTTCGGCGGCGCCACCGGCAACCTGCTCGCGGCCGAGCAGCGGGCCGGCGTCCGCCACCACGTGCTGCTCTCGATCGCCGGCCTCCACCGCACCGGCGGCAACGCCCACTACGCCGGCAAGCGCGAGCAGGAACGCCTCGTGTCGGCGGGCCCCGTGCCGTGGACCATCGTGCCGGCCACGCAGTTCCACGACTTCGCCGCGACGACGGTGGTCTGGGCCGAGCGGGACGGCGTCGCCACGGTCGCCCCGCTGCTCATGCGGCCGATCGCGCCCGCGGACGTGGCCGCCGTCCTGGCCGAGGTGGCCACCGGCGAGCCGAAGGGCGTGTACACCGACATCGCGGGCCCCGACCAGCAGGACCTGGTCGACATGGCGCGGCGCACGTACGCGGCGCGCGGGCAGAAGATCGTGCTGGTGCCGACGTGGGCGGGTCTCTTCGGTCCTGACATGGCGGGCGACGTGCTGCTGCCCGCGGAGGGGGCCCGGATCATGCCGACCACGTTCGAGGAGTGGCTGGCGGGTCAGGGTCCGGAGGTGAGCTAGCCGAGCCGCTGTGCGTGGGCGCGGGCCGACGCCGTCTCGCGGCCGACGATCGCGGGCGCCTCGTGCACGAGTTCGTCGTTGGTGAGCGCGTCCACCATGAACAGGGCGAAGTCCACCCGCCGGGTGAGGTTGCCGGCCAGGACGGGGTCGCCCACGTGCCGGCTCCACACCGGCAGCCCCTGGCTCTCGCCCTCCTCCAGGTCGCTGCCCCGCACGACGGTCCACCGGGTGTCGCTGGCGAAGATGCGCCGGCAGGCCTCCACCTGGTCGCGCAGGTCGGCGAAGCGGATCCACCGGGCCAGCACGCCGAACACCGCGGCGAACGTGCGCAGCTGCCAGGTGTAGACGTCCTTGCCGTCGCGGGTGATGTGCCACCCGCAGGAGAAGACCAGGCGGGCGCCGGGCCGCGCGTAGTCCATGACCGCCTGGGCGGTGCCGCTGGAGTAGTTCCGCACCCCCCACGGCGCCAGGACGGTGAGCACCCCGTCGCATCCGGCGACCGCGCGTTCGATGACCCGGCGGTCGTTGGTGTCGCCGGGGATGATGGTGATGCGGTCCTTGACGGCGTCGAGCTTGCCGACGCTCTTCTCGCGGCAGACGCCGACGACCTCGTAACCACGCTCTAGCGCGTGCCGCACCATGTACTGCCCCAGCTTGCCCGAGGCGCCGACAATACAGACCTTCATTCGAGTTTCCCCCTGTCAGACGGTGATGACGACCTTGCCGCGGGCCCGCAGGCTCTCGACGTACCGGATCGCCTCCGGAACCTCGGCCAGCGGATACACACGGTCGATGACCGGCACGATCTCCTTGGCCGCGAGCAGCTCGGCCAGGTGGTTGAGCGCCTGCTTGCCCGGCGTCCACGAGACGCCGGTGATCCGCTGCCCGACGAACTTCCCGACGACCATGCCCTTGACCACCTGCACCAGGGGCCCGAGCACCCGCCCGCCGCCCGAGGACAGGCCGCCGACCAGCGCCAGCGTGCCCTTCGGCGTGAGCGCGCGCCTGAAGTCCTTGAGCGAACGGTTGCCGACCATGTCCACCAGCAGGTCGTACGGCTCCAGCGGCCGGGTGAAGTCCTCGCGGTTGTAGTCCACGACCTCGTCGGCGCCGAGCGAGCGGACCAGGTCGGCGTTGCCGGCGCCGCACACGCCGGTGAC
The DNA here is from genome assembly GCF_014203235.1 of Nonomuraea endophytica. Lineage (GTDB taxonomy): Bacteria > Actinomycetota > Actinomycetes > Streptosporangiales > Streptosporangiaceae > Nonomuraea > Nonomuraea endophytica. Next base: position 362,540 of record NZ_JACHIN010000004.1, read on the forward strand.
GTGCGCCCCGAGCGCCTTGGCGAGCTGGACGGTGAAGGTGCCGATGCCCCCCGACGCCCCGTTGACCAGCACCCGCTGCCCGGCCACGAGCCCGTCGAGCGCCCGCAGCGCGGTCTGCCCCGCCATGGGCACGGCCGCCGCCGCCTCGAAGCTCACCCCCTCGGGCTTCAGGACGAGCGTCTCCTGCGGTACGGCTACCACCTCGGCGAACGCGCCCAGCCGTACATCACCGAACACCTCGTCACCCACGGCCAGGCCACGCACGTCGGCCCCCACCCGCTCGACGACCCCGGCCAGGTCGGCGCCGAGGATCGACCCCGGCTTGGGCCGCCGCAGCCCTGCGGAGAGCCGCACCAGGTGCGGGTCCGAGCGCAGGTGGCGCCAGTCGGCGGGATTGACGGACGCGGCCCGTACCCGGACCAGTACCTCCTGGCGCCCTGGCTCGGGCTCGTCGACCTCGCGCAGGGCCAGGACGTCCGGCGAGCCGTACCGCTCCCAGACCCAAGCCTTCGTACGTCGTAAGGTTGCCATACGTCATAAGGTTGCCGTACGACGTAAGGTTGTCAAGTCCCAGCCTGAGACGGCTCTCAGCCGAGCCGGCGGCGCTCCAGTCCTTCAAGGATCAGATCGAGCGCGAACGAGAACTCCGTGTTGTCATCGCACCAGCTCAGCGTGGTCTCGGGGGCTTCGTGGGCGATCGCCGCCATCATCCCGGCCAGATGCGGATATTTCATACCCATCTGTTCCAGCATCGCCGGGTCCATGTCGTCGTCCGGATTGTCCGGCTCGAACATCTCCTGGGTGAACCCCATCGCCCGGCTGCCCAGCGCGTGCAGAGCGTGGTGCGCCAGATCGTAGGTGAACCCGCCCGCCCGCAGGATCCCGAGCACGCCCTCGTAGTAGGCGATCGCCGCCTCGCTGATCGACGAGCGCGTCTGGATCACGCCCGGCGCCCACTTGTGCCGCAGCAACACCTCGCGCGCGGCGAGAATCCGCCACCGCAACGCCGCCTGCCAGTCACCGGCCGGATCCGGACCCTCTTCGCCCTCGACCGCGCCGAGGATCTCCCCGATCACCATCTCGACGACCCCGTCGAGGATCGCCTCCTTGTTGGCGACATGGTGGTAGAGCGACATCGGCTCCACCCCGAGCTCCTGAGCCACCCGCCGCATCGTCAGCGCGTCGAGCCCGGCCTGATCGGCCAGCTCGACGGCGGCGCGCAGCACCCGTCTGCGGCTCAGCGGGACACGGGGCCGCTCATCGGCTTCGTCGTCGATCCAAAGAGGCACCCCAGCACTTTACCCGTACACCGTAAGGCGCAGTCCAGGCGGCCTCGCTAGCCGGTGGGGCTGAGGTAACGCTGCACGGCGGGGGGCGTACCAGGAGACCAGGGTCTCGCGGTCGGCGGCGGCGATGCGCTCCAGGCCGAGCTGGTAGCGGGCGATCACCAGCCCCATGAGGTGGGTCAGCACGAGTTCGAGGCTCAGTTCGGCGTCGTCGAGGAGGCGCCCGAGCTGCTGCGGCGGGTGTTCCGGCACGGCGAACAGCTTCTCCTTGCTACCGAAGAAGTAGTAGACCATCGGCACCTCGACCCCGGCCTCGGCGGCGCGAGAGAAGGAGTGCGCATGTTCGTGCTGCCCACCGTCACCCGCGAGGCCGGCGGCCACCTGGCCTTCGGACACGGCGTCCACCAGTGCCTCGGCCGGCAGCATCTACGGCCTGCACCGGCTCCCGTCAGCTGGTGACGCTAGTCGTGGCCGCCCGGGGAGATCAGGCCGGTCTCGTACGCGAGCACGACCGCCTGCACGCGGTCACGCAGGCCGAGCTTGGACAGGATGCGGGCCACGTGCGTCTTCACCGTGGTCGCGCTGAGCGTCAGCCGGTCGGCCAGTTCGGCGTTGCTCAGGCCGGTCGCCAGCAGGCGCAGGACCTCCAGCTCGCGCGAGGTCAGGCCGGACAGGTCGCGGTGCAGGACCGCGCGGGCGTCGTCGCGGCGGGCGAAGCGCTCCACCAGACGGCGGGTGATCGTGGGCGCGAGCAGCGCGTCGCCGGAGCGGACCAGGCGGACCGAGGCCACCAGGTGCTCGGGGGTGACGTCCTTGAGCAGGAAGCCGCTGGCTCCGGCGGTGAGCGCGGCGTAGACGTAGTGGTCGAGGTCGTAGGTGGTCAGGATGAGCACCCGGGTGTCGTCGGCGCCGCCGCTCACGATCTGCCGGGTGGCCTCGATGCCGTCGGTCCCCGGCATGCGGATGTCCATGAGCACCACGTCCGGCCTGGTGCGCCGGACCGCGGCGACCGCCTCGGCCCCGTCCGCGGCCTCGGCCACCACCTCGATGCCGTCGGCCGTCAGGATCATCCTGAACCCGGTCCGCACCAGCGCCTGGTCGTCGACGATGACCGCGCGCAGCGGCACCGGGGTCACGCGGCGGTCCAGGGGATGCGGGCCCTGAGCCGGTAGCCGTCCGGCGCGCGGGTGGTCTCCAGGGTCCCGCCGTACAGGGCGAGCCGCTCGCGCAGCCCGATGAGGCCGCGGCCCTGGCCGGTGCCCGACCCGGCGGCCGGTTCGCCGCCGGTGTCGCCGACCTCGACCTCCAGGAAGTCACCCGCGCGGCCGACCGTGACGGTGGCCGCCGCGCCCGCCGCGTGCTTCATCGTGTTCGTCAGCGCCTCCTGTACGACCCGGTAGACCGCCAGGTCCACACCCGGAGGCAACGGCTGGAGCCCGGCCTCGACCCTGGCCTCCACCTGGAGACCGGCGGCGCGTACCCGCTCGATGAGGCCGTCGAGCTGGTCGATTCCCGGCTGCGGCTCGAGCCCGCCGGGACGCTCCTCGGAGGCGGCGAGCAGGCCCATCACGTTGCGCAGCTCGGCCATGGCGGCCCGGCCGCTGGCCTCGATCGCCACCAGGGCCTGCTTCGACTGCTCGGGATGCGCGTCCATCACCTTGCGCGCGGCCCCGGCCTGAATCACCATCACGCTCACATTGTGGGTCACCACGTCGTGCAGTTCTCCCGCGATCCGCGAGCGCTCGGCCTGGACCGCCCTGCGCGTGGCCTCGTCCCGGTCCCGTCGCAGCGCGTCGAGCCGCTCGCGGTTGCGCTGCCAGAACCGCACGAACACCGCGAGCGCGCCCGCGCTGAGCAGCACCACGTACGGCCCCAGCCAGCTCGGCAGGCTCGGCACGATGTCCGCACCGGCGGCGCCCGCCAGCACCGCCGCCAGCAGGAGCCCCGCCGCCGCTGCGACCCGGTGGCGGCTGTGCGCGAGCGCACTGTAGGCGGCGATGGCGCAGGCCACGACGGTGATCCAGGTCTCTCCCCCGTCCATCGCCAGGGTCGCGAGCACCACGGCCCAGAAGGTGGCGAGCGGGAACCGGCGCCGGGCGGCCAGCGGCAGCGTGCCGAGCACCACCAGCAACACCGACAGACCGGCGTCCCCGTCAGAAGCGGGCACCACCGGCGGCACCCCACTCGGCGGGGTTGGCGGCTTGGGGGTCGTCGGCAGTTCCGGCAGGGTCGGTGGTCTGGGGGTTGTCGGTGGGGTCGGTGGCGCTATGGGAAGCGACTGTGTCGCCGCCGGAACGGCGGGCTGAGCCGATGGATCATGGCGAAGGCGGAGCAGGTCCGAGACCGGATGGGGCACGGCACCACGGTCGGCGTCGTCCAGGCTCATCGTCGCGAACACCGCCACGACCGTCAGGGCGATCGCGAGCAGGAGATCGGTGACGAGCGCCGCGCGGGACGGCCGGGCGGCCGGTGCCTCAGGGCGCACCATGCCGCGCACGTGCTGCCACCAGAGCCGCGGTTCATCAGCTGTCACCTGCGTATTGTCGCGTTTGCCCGGCTATGCCGCATCGTCCGGAGTGACCGGGGCGGTGGTCCGGCAGACGTACATCGCAGGGATGACATCCCGGCGGATCATCCCCGGGAGGTAGCCGACATCCCCGTCACGGCCGACGCGCCCGCCGCTCCCCCGCCCCTAGCGTCGTCCTCACTTCATACGAGAAACGGGGATACTTCATGCATCGTCTGGCCCTGGGCAGTTTGGTGACCGTCGCAAGCCTGCTGTCACCCGCCGCCACCCCGGCCTCCGCCACCCCGCCACAACACCTCCCCAACAAGGCCACGCCCCACCTGCCCAGACCGGCCGCTGCTCCACACCTCCCAAGCAAGGCGACGCCCCACCTGCCCAAGCCCGCCGCGCCACACCTGTCGAAACCGGCGCCCCACCTGCCCAAGCCGACCGGCTCGCGGGTGGTCGGCGTCACGTCCCTCCACCTCAAGGACACCTCCCGCCCCGACCCCTGGGTGCCCTCGGTCAAGATGCGGGAGCTCATGGTCTCGGTCTGGTATCCGGCCACGTCGAAGGGCAAGCGGGCGCCGTACATGACGGCGAAGGAGTCGGCGCTGCTGCTCAAGGACGGCGGGATCACCGGCGTGCCGCCCGGCGTCCTCGCCACCACACGCACCAACGCCTACACCGACGCGAAGCCGCGCGGACGTAAGCGCGGCCTGCCGCTCGTGGTGCTCTCGCCCGGGTTCAAGAAGCCCCGGGCCACGCTGTCCGCCATCGCCGAGGACCTGGCCAGCCGGGGCTACGTGGTGGCCGGCATCGACCACACCTACGAGAGCGTCGCCACGCAATTCCCCGACGGGCGGGTCACCACCTGCGTGCCCTGTGAGGGCGAGCGCGACCCATCGACCTTCACCAAGGCGGCCAAGGGGCGGGCGGCCGACGTCTCGTTCGTGATCGACCGGCTGACCGGCAAGGGCACGTGGAAGGGCGCCGCGCTGATCGACCGGTCCAGGGTCGCGATGGCGGGCCACTCCCTGGGCGGCGCGAGCGGCCTCGCCGCGATGGCGAAGGACGGCAGGATCCGCGCCGGGATCGACATCGACGGCACGGTCCCGCCGAACATCCCGGACGCCGATCTCGCGCGGCCGTTCATGTTCCTCGGCAAGCCGGACACTTACACCCCGGGATCCGGCCGCCCCGAGACCGCCACCTGGGAACAGGCCTGGAAGCGCCTGACCGGCTGGAAGCGCTGGCTGCTGATGACCGGCGCGCAGCACGAGTCGTTCAACGACCTGGGGCCGCTGGCCGCGCAGCTCGGGCTCGACACCGGCGCCCAGGTGCCGGGACCTCGCTCCTGGGACCTCACCAGGACCTACGTCGGCGCCTTCCTCGACCTGCACCTGCGCGAGAAGCCCCAGCCCCTCCTCGACCGCCCCTCACCCAGCCATCCGGAGATCAAGCACGTCACTCCTTGAAACACCCCGTCCCCCTCGTGGGATGGGAGGTTTTCAGGGACGGATGTAGGCGAGGAGACGCTCCACCGGCCAGGTGTTGACCACGTCGTCGGTCGTCAGCCAGGCGCGCTGGGCGATGCCGACGCCGAAACGCTGGTTCTTCAGATGGGGTACGGCATGCGAGTCGCTGTCGATGGAGAACTTCACCCCATGGTGCTTGGCCAGCCGGACCAGATCGGAGGGAAGGTCGCTGCGGTCCGGGTAGGCGTCGATCTCCATGACCGTGCCGGTGCGCGCGGCGGCGGCGAACACGGCGTCCCAGTCGGCCTCCACCGGCTGGCGCTTGCCGATCTTACGCGTGGTCGGATGCCCGATGACGTCCACGTAAGGGTTTTCGCAGGCGGCGATGAACCGGCGGGTCATCTCCTCGCGCGACTGCGTGAAGTGGGAGTGGACCGAGGCCACGCAGACGTCGAACCCGGCCAGGACGTCCTCCGGCCAGTCGACCGAGCCGTCGGGCGCGATGTTGAGCTCGCTGCCGTGGAGCAGCCGCATCCCCGGATAGGACTCCTGCAGCTTCCTGATCTGCTCGCGCTGCTCCAGCGCCTTCTCCAGCGTCATGCGCTGCATGGTCAGGTCGGGGGCGTGGTCGGTGATGGCGTAGTAGGAATAGCCGAGTGCGTGCGCGGCGGCGACCATCTCCTCCAGCGAGGCGATGCCGTCGGTCAGGTTGGTGTGGGTGTGCAGGTCGCCCTTCAGGTCGCCCAGCTCGACCAGGGCCGGGAGCTCGCCCTTCAGGGCCAGCTTCACCTCGCCGCCGTCCTCGCGCATGGGCGGCGGCACGAACTGCATGCCGAGCGCGGTGTAGATGTCCTGCTCCGTGGCGGCGGCCAGGACCCGCTCGCCCTCGAACAGCCCATATTCGGAGAGCTTCCAGCCCTTCTTCACCGCGATCTCGCGGATGGTGACGTTGTGCTCCTTGGAGCCGGTGAAATATTGCATCGCGGCGCCCCACGACTCCTCCGGGACCACGCGCAGGTCCACCTGGACGCCCGCCGTGGTGCGGATGGAGGTCTTCTTGTCGCCCGCCGCGATGACCTCGGCCACGTACGGCTGCGCGCGGAAGCGCTCCATGATCTCGACCGGCGCCACCGCGAGGATGTCGATGTCGCCGATCGTGTCCTTCATCCGGCGCAGCGAGCCCGCGTAGTCGATGCGCGTGGCCAGGTCGGACAGCGATGCGATCACCTGCTCGGCCAGCGACATCGCGACGCCGACGTGCACCCGCCGCCCGGCCTGCTCCATCTGCTCGATGCCCTTGGCCAGGTTGGCCAGCGTCTTCGGCCCGAGACCCTTGACCCCGTCGAGGCGACCGGCGGTGATCGCCTCGGCGAGCGCGGCGGGCGAGTCGATGCCGAAGTCCTCGAACAGCATGATGGCCGTCTTCGGCCCCAGCGTCGGCACGCTGGTCAGGCGGCGCACGCCGTCGGGCACCTTCGCGCGCAGGGCGTCGAGCTGCCGGAAGCTGCCGCGCTCCAGGAACTCCTCGATCTTCAGCGCGATCGCCTCGCCCACACCCGGCACCTTGCGGACGTCGACCTGCGCGATGTCCTCGGGGAAGCCGGCGATCGCCTTGACCGCCTTCTGGTAGCTGCGTACCCGGAAGGCGTCGCCCCCGGTCAGCGCGAACAGCTCTGCGTATTCCTGAAGGGCGGCCGCCGCCTGCTCATTTGCCCGTGCCATGTGCACAGCTTAGGAGGTGGGGCCGACATTTCCTCTCGCCATGTCGCCCCCGGACATGTCACGCTCGACCATGCGCAGAACCACCCTGTTAGCCCTGTTATCGGTCCTCCTCCTGCCAGCCGGTACGGCTGCCGCCGCCCCCGTCCCCACGCCGCCCCCGGCGGTCAGGGACTTCGGCAACGGCCCCGAGCGCAACGAAGAAGCCGCCCTGGTCGAGGATGCGGCCACGGCGCTGAAGGCCCAGGCGGCCGCGCCGTACCACCACGACAAGACCAGGGGCTACCCCCGCAAGAACCAGCTCCCCCTCCCGCCGGAGAACCCCGCGGACGCCTCGATCAAGCTGGGCCTGGTCCCGCACCACGCCATCGCGGCGAAGCTGAACGCGCTGCAGGCGCTCGGCGACCGCGTGAGCGCCGAGGTGCTCGGCCGCTCGGCGGGCGGGCGCGACCTCTACTTCGTGACGGTCACCGCGCCGGAGAGCCCGGCCGAGGTCCGCGAGCAGGAACGCCTGCGCCAGCAGATCGAATCCGGAAGAAAAGTCCCGAAAAATCGCTATAAAACGCCGATCTTCATCAACGGCAACATCCACGGCAACGAGTGGGAGGGCACCGACGCCTCCCTGCGGGTGATCGAGGAGCTGGCCACCAGCCCGCAGGCGGCCACCCTGCTCAAGCGCACCCGCCTGTACTTCAACATCACCGCCAACCCCGACGGCAGAGTCCTCGGCCAGCGCCCCAACGGCAACGGCTTCGACCTCAACCGCGACATGATCACCGCCTCCCAGCCCGAGGCCAGGGCCATGCGGCAGATCATGATCGACACGCAGCCGGTCGCCATGCTCGACCTGCACGGCTACGTCAACGGCACGCTGATCGAGCCGACCACCCCGCCCCACGGCGCCAACTACGAGTACGACCTGTTCATCACCAACACCTACGCCAACGGCCTCGGCATGGAGACGGGCGTCAACGGCCTCGGCTACACGCCGGAGAAGGACGGCGTCTTCCCCGTCCAGATCCCCTTCCGCGACTCCGAGGAGGGCTGGGACGACTGGCCCCCGATCTTCACCCCGCAATACGCGCCCTTCCACGGCGCGGTCGCCGCGCACACGGTGGAGATCCCGCTGCGCGTCAACGGCTCCGACTACACCAACCTGCCGGTCGAGGAGCTGCGCCGCCGTTCCAGGATCAACACCGACGTGGCAGCCGCGGCCGTGCGCGCCACCTACAGCCACGTCCTGGCCAACCACGACAAGCTGATCGCCGACCAGACCGAGGTCTTCCGCCGGGGTGCGGCGGGCGAGCCGGCCAGGACGGTCCCGCTGGGCATCGTGCCCGGCTTCGGCCCCGAGGACGTCTACACCACCACCTACCCGCGCGGCTACGTGATCCCCGAGGGCACCCCGGCCGCGGCCCGGCTGGTGGACCACCTGATCGCCAACGACGTGGAGGTGGAGCGGGCGATCCTGCCCTTCCACGCGGGCGGCCGCTTCTACCCGTCCGGCACGTACGTGGTGGACATGCGCCAGCCCAAGCGCGGCCTGGCCAACGTGATGCTGGAGCCCGGCGCGGACATCAGCCCGCGCGTCGACGCCATGTACGACATCTCGGGCTGGAGCCACGCCCTGCTCTGGGGCGCGGGCGTCACCTCCGTGCGCGACCTGCGGGTGTTCGCGGAGCCGGTCCGTTCCGCGGCTTCCACCGGCTACGTCCCGCACGGTGACGGCACGCTCGCGCTCAAGGTCGCCGACGGCCGCGACGCGCAGGCGATCAACGCGCTGCTCGCCCGCGGCGTCGAGGTCACCTGGGCGGGCGACACCGCCACGCTGCCCCGCTCGGCGCGCGCCGCCGCCCGCGAGGTCGCCCAGCGCTACGGCGTGCGCTTCTCCCGGGCCGGTACGGCGAGCGGCCCCAAACTCGCCCCGGTCAGGATCGCCGCGGCGGCCTCGGCCGACGAGCTGTTCACGCTGCGCGAGATGGGCTTCACGGTCACGCCGGTCTCCACGACCCTGGCCAACGCCGGGTTCGACTGGAACACCGTGGACGTCCTGTACGTCTCCAGCGGCCTGTCCTACACCGCGCTCAACCCGGCGGCCAAGGCGGCGCTCGACGCCTTCCTGGCCAAGGGCGGCGTCGTCACCAGAGGCGGCACCGGCGCGAACTTCAACGCCGCCGCCGGACTCCTGACCGTCACCTCGGTGGCCGGGCGCGGCGACGCCAACGGCGTGGTCAGGATGGCCTCGGGCGAGCACGGGTTCGTGTACTCGCCACGCTGGTTCACCGGGCTGGGTCCGGAGGTGAAGGCCGAGCAGACCTACGACGCGTTCGTGTCCGGGCACTGGCGCCCGAACCAGGACGGCTCCGGCGGCCAGGACGCCGCCAAGGGTCAGGCGGCGGTCGTCAGCGGCCAGGACGAGCGCGGGGCGCGGGTGGTGCTGTTCGGCACCGAGCCGATGTTCCGCAACCATCCGAAGGGGCTGTTCGCGCAGGTCGCGCGGGCCCTGTACAGCACGTCCCAGTGAGATGACGCGTGGGCCGGTCGTCGCGATGGCGCCCGGCCCAGGCGCTCACATGCGCACCTCGCGAGGGGTGTAGGCCTCGCTCAGGAACGCGACTTCCTTCTCGGTCAGCTCCACGCCGACCGCCGCCGCGGCGTCGTCGACGTGCCGGTCCTTGGTGGCGCCCACGATCGGCGCGGTCACCCCGGTACGCCCCAGCAGCCAGGCCAGCGCCACCTGCGCAGCCGGCAGCTCGCGCTCCCTGGCCACCTGGGCGACCCGGTCCAGGACCACTTGGTCGTTCTCCGGCTCGTACAGGAAGTCGATGCGCTCGTCGGTGCCCTGCCTGGCGGTCTGCTGCGCCGTTCCGGCCCTGGCCAGGACGCCGCGGGCCAGCGGGCTCCAGGGGATGACGCCCACGCCCTGGTCGGCGCAGAGCGGCAGCATCTCCCGCTCCTCCTCGCGGTAGAGCAGGTTGTAGTGGTTCTGCATGGAGACGAACTTCGTCCACCCGTTGATCTCGGCCACGTGCTGGGCCTTGGCGAACTGCCAGGCGTACATGCTGGAGGCGCCGATGTAGCGGGCCTTGCCGGAGCGGACGACGTCGTGCAGGGCCAGCATGGTCTCCTCGATCGGCGTCTCGTCGTCCCAGCGGTGGATCTGGTAGAGGTCCACGTAGTCGGTGCCGAGGCGCTCGAGTGAGGCGTCGATCGCGGCCATGACGTGCTTGCGCGACAGCCCGCGGTCGTTGCGCGCCTTGCCCATCGGGAAGTAGACCTTGGTGGCCAGCACGTAGTCCTCGCGGCGGGGGAAGATCCGGCGCAGCACGTTGCCGGTGATGACCTCGCTGGCGCCGGCGCTGTAGACGTCCGCGGTGTCGAAGAAGGTGATCCCCGCGTCGGCGGCGCGCCGGACGAGCGGCTCGGCCTGTTCCTCCGGCAGGGTCCATTCCATCTTCTCGGGATCGCCGTAACTCATCATGCCGAGGCAGATGCGCGAGACCTGAAGACCGGTGTTTCCCAGACGCGAATATTCCATGCAAGCCAGCTTATGGCGGGGCATTACGTGAGGACGGATGGGCCAGGGGTAAGACCCGGAAATGGTGACACCCCGCGGAATGCTGGTGCGGATTCTCTACGGCTCCCGCTACGACCGGTTGCCGCACGGCCAGCGTGCTTACGTACGACCGGGTGAGCGGGTGATCCGCGAGGCGCAGTGGCGGCTGAGGCTGCGCCGTGCGCCCGTGACCTCGCTGCCCGACTACTCCGGGTCGGTGCCGCTCGGCGAGATCGAGGAGTTCCTGGCCTGCACGCTGTGCGGCGAGGAGCGCCAGCAGCCGCTGTTCGAGCCGACCGGCGGCAAGGGCTGGCGTTACCGGGTGGTGCGCTGCCCGGCCTGCGGTTTCCTCTACCGCAACCCGAACGTCCGCCCCGAGCACCTCGGCGACCTGTACGCCGGCTCCTACAGCTCCTTCCTGACCGGCAAGTACGCCGCCCAGCGCCGGCGCCGCTACGAGCTGACGATGAAGGCGTTCTCCCCCGTGTTCGAGGACGGCAAGGGCCGCAGGCTGCTCGACTTCGGCTGCGGCGCCGGGCTCTTCCTGGGCCTGGCCGAGGAGCTCGGCTTCGACGCGGTCGGCGTCGACCTCTCGCCCGACTCCGTGGAACGGGCCAACGCCACGCTCCGCACCGCCCGCGCCCACCTGGGCGACCCCGAGGACGTGCCGGAGATCGCCGCGGGCGGGTTCGACGTCATCACGCTCTGGTCGGTGCTGGCCCACCTGCCGCGCCCGCTCGACGACTTCGCGCGCTTCCGCCGGCTGCTGGCGCCGGGCGGGGTCCTGCTGGTGCTGACCGTCAACGCCAATTCCCTGCTGCTCAAGGCGTACGGCTCGCGCTGGAGCGGCTTCACCAAGAACCACCTGATGTTCTACTCCTCGGCCACGCTGCCGGTGCTGCTGCGCCGTACCGGATTCTCCGGGGTGGCCTTCGCGCCCCACTTCGGCGACGCGGTCGAGGCGGGCACCACAGCGCTGCCCGCGAAGCTACGGCGGCGGCTGGTGACGCGGATCCGGGCCAGCGACGGCGGGAACATGATGCGCGCGCTCGCCTTCGCCGACCAGGAGGCGCTGGAGCGGTGGGGCGCCGAGCAGAAGGCCCGTGAGCTCTAGCAGACCCGCACCACTATGCGGATCCTGAACATGGGCCTTCTAGGGTGTTGGCTCATGAAACAGCACATGTTCGCCGTAGCCTTCCTGGCCACGGCGCTGACCGGTTGCGGACTGACCCAGGGAGGCGGCGGAGAGGAGAAGGTGGCGGCCCCGCCGAAGACGGCCTCGGCGTCGGCCTCCGCAGGGCAGACGGCCGCGCCGCAGGGCGAGGGCATGATCGCCACCCGCCGCGTCAACGACGACCAGGCCGTGCTCAAGGTCGAGGTCACCGAGCTGCGCCGCGAGGGCAAGATGGCCACGCTGAGCTGGACGCTGACCGTGGAGAAGGGCGAGCACTGGAGCGTCGGCACCAAGATGGGCCGGCACAACACCGACTACACCGTCTCCAACGTCTCGCTCATCGACGTCCAGAACGCCAAGCGCTACCGCGCCGCCATGAGCCAGGGCCCCGAGGGGACCTGCGCCTGCACCGAGACCGACGCCACCACCGTGCAGACCGGCGGCAAGCTGTCGTTCCAGGCGACCTACGCCGCGCCGCCGCCCGAGGTCGGGAAGGTCAACATCACCCTGGGCGAGCTCGGCGGGCTGACCGATGTCCCGATCTCCTGAGCGGCTGGCCGCCGTGGCCCTCGCCGCCGCCCTGGTCCTGTACGGCGGGCCCGCCCTGGCCGAGCCCGTCCCCGCCCCGGTCGAGGACCTGGTCGCGCCCGTGGAGGACCTGCTGGCCGAGGTCGAGTCGCTGGACGGCAGCCAGAGCGAGTCGAAACGCGGGCAGACCGTCACCGTGGCGCTGACCAGCGACGTGCTGTTCGCCCTGGACAAGCACACGCTGAGCGCCAAGGCCCGGCAGCGCGTCGCGGCCGTCGCCGCCAAGATCGGCTCGGGTCCGGTGAGCGTCGAGGGCCACACCGACGACCAGGGCGCCGACGCCTACAACCTGGCCCTGTCGCAGCGACGCGCGCAAGCCGTACAGCGAGTGCTCGAGGCCGCGCTGAAAGGCCGGGGCGTCGCCTTCCAGGCGAAGGGCTTCGGCGAGACCAAGCCGAAGCTGCCCAACCAGGTCGGAGGCCAGGCGATCGAGGAAAACCGGGCCAAGAACCGGCGCGTGGAGATCATATTCAACGTCGGCGAATGAGCCAATAACGCCGAGGCTTCTTGGCAACTACTCCACTTGATCCAGCCGGTAAATGCCCTTTAGGTACCTACTGTCAACCGAGGTATGTGAAGGGAACCCTTTTATGGCTCGCAGCCGCCTCATCGGCTTAGCCGCCACCGTACTCACCCTCCCTCTCCTGATCGTCGCGGCGCCCGCGGGCGCGGCGGCGACGCCCGGGGCCGCGCCACCGGGCGACATGGTCGCCGGCGCCAAGACCAGCGCCCGGATGGTGGTGGACGGCGCCACCTACGAGATGCCGGCCACCTACACCCGGAAGGCGGCCGCCACGGCGCGGTCCGCCGCCCCCACACCGCCCGTCGGAACGGTCCGGCAGTGGTTCGCCAGCGACGACAACACCGGCTGGTACCTGAAGGACTTCACGCTGCGCGGCGTCGGGAACAAGATCGAGGTGTGGGTCGCCAACGACCTCGCCTTCCCCGCCGGCGACTGCCGCCCGGCCAGCTCCGTCACGATCACCGACGCCAACGTGGCCCGGATGATCAGCGAGTTCGACACCAACATGTATCCGAAGGAGACGGCGGCCTTCAGCACCCCGCCGGACCGCGACGGCACCGCCTCCCAGGTGCCCAGGGACTTCACCGGCGACGGCGACAACACCGTCGCGCTGGTCGACAACGTGCGCGACTCGAACTTCTACGACTTCCCCGCGAACACCACCTACACCGCGGGATTCTTCTCCGGCGCGCTCAACGAGGCCACCGACCGCAACGTCATGACGATCGACGCCTTCGACTGGGCCCACCGCACCGGGGTCAACCCGCCGGACGAGCCCACGTCCGACCCCTGCACCAGCCGCCCGGCCCGCCCCAACTCCTACGAGGGCACGTTCGCGCACGAGTGGCAGCACCTGCAGATGTACTACACGGACTCCTTCGAAGGTAACTGGATCAACGAGGGCCTGTCGGACTACGCCATGTACCTGACCGGGTACTCCGACAGCCTCAAGACCGTGCACGAGAAGGGCTGGGACAGCCACCTGATCTGCCAGCAGGGCTGGGCCACCGTGCAGACGCCCGCCAACCCCAACGTCCGCGACTGCGGCGGCCCGGAGAACTCGCTGACGCTGTGGGGCGAGGGCAACACCGGCGGCGACGTGCTGGCCGACTACGGCAACGCCTACGCCTTCATGCTCTACCTGGCCGACCGCTACGGCGCCGACATCCTCACCAGGCTCCACAACGACGCCAAGCGCGGCCTCGAGAGCGTCACCGCGCAGCTCGCCACCGAGGGACAGAACAACCTCTACCAGGTCATCCACGACTACCAGTCGATGACGCTGCTCGACGGCATCGTGGGCGAGTCCCGGCACGGCGTCGTGATCGGCGTGCCCAAGAAGCGGGTCACCGCGGCGAACCTGCGCTCCAGCGTCAACTTCGCCAACCCCGACTCCCACGCCACCCCCGGCGCGGCGCCCAACGGCGCCGACTACCTCGCCCTGCGCGACGCCGCCGGCAAGGAGCTGCGCGGGCGCGACCTGCGCTCGCTCTCCTTCGAGGGGGTACGGTCGCTGCCGCCCGCGCCGCTGCAGTGGACCGTCGTCAGCGACGACGCCGACCGCCCCGGCAACCCGGTCATCTGGTCCGGCAACCGCAACAACCTCGACGCCACGGCCGTCACCAAGGTGACCGTCCCGGCCGCCGACCCGACGCTGCGCTTCCTGGCCAAGTACGGGGCCGAGACCGGGTACGACTACGCGTACGTGATGGTGTCCACCGACGGCGGGGCCACCTACACCCCGATCGCCGGTGACAAGACGACGGAGGCGCCGCTCGGGCCCGGCCTGAACGGCACCACGACCGGCTTCGAACCGCACACCTTCGACCTGGCCGCGTACGCCGGGCAGGAGATCCTCGTCAACTTCCGCTACATCAGCGACGGCGGCGTCAACGAGGGCGGTCTCAAGCTCGACGACATCGCCGTGGGCGGCGCCGCGGTGAGCGACGGCTCCAGCCTCGACCCGTTCGACTCGGTCACCGAGGTCAGGCCGATCGCGATCGACAGCTGGAACGTCCGGCTCATCGGGTATGACGGCAAGCGGTCGGTGGCCCTGTACACGGAGGTGGACGACAAGTTCGCCTTCAGCCTCAACCGGCTACAGCTCGCGCTGCTGGCTCCGTTCCCGAAGGTGGCCGCCATCGTGGCGGTCGACGACCCGGGCGAGCAGGTCCAGCAGTACGCGCCCTACACCCTCAAGATCAACGGCGTGACCCAGCCCGGCGGCTGACCCACGCGAAAGCCCCCTTCCCTGACCGGGAAGGGGGCCGAGGGCGGATGGACGGGCTACAGACCCGGCTCCGGCGAACGCGGGAAGCCCGTCCCGGGCGGCGGCCGGTCGCCGGGGTTGCCGGGGACGTGCGGAGTTCCCGGCGTGGGCGGGATACCCGGGTCGTGCGGGTTGCCCGGCATCTGCGGATTGCCCGGCATCTGCGGGCTACCCTGCATCTGCCGTCCGCCCGGCGTCTGCTGGTCGCCCGGCGTCTGCGGGGTGTCGGTGCTGTGCGGATACGGCACGTCGCCGCGCCACGCGCCGGTCTCGTCGCCGCGTGCCTCGATGTACTCCTTGAAGCGCCGCATGTCGCCCTGGACACGCATCCGCACGAGCTGCAGCCAGTCGCCGGCGGTCTCGACGAAGCCCTCCGGGTCGTACTCCATCTGCAGCGTGACCCTGGTCGTGGTGTCGTCGAGCCGGTGAAAGGTGACGACACCGGCCTGGTGCGGCCGGTCGACGGAGCGCCAGGCGATGCGCTCGTCCGGGTGCTGCTCGGTGATCTCGGTCTCGAACTCCCGCTTGACCCCGGCGATCTCCGCCAGCCACGCGTTGCGCGTGTCGGTGAGCTGTTTGACCGACTCCACCCCTTCCATGAACTCGGGGAACGTCTCGAACTGCGTCCACTGGTTATAGGCCACCCTGACGGGGACCGTGACGTCTACTGAATACTCGATGCTGCTCATGAGCTCGCCCCTGCCCGATGGCGGCGAGCCCTAACGCCTTCAGGCCGTGACCGCGAACAGCGCGACCGTGGTGCAACTGCCGCCGATGTTGAGGGTCAGCGCGGTGCGCGCGCCCTCCACCTGGCACTCCCCCGCCCCGCCCGACACCTGCCGGGCGGCGTCGTGCAGCATGCGCACCCCGGTGGCGCCGACGGGATGGCCGAGCCCGATGAGCCCGCCCGACGGGTTGACCGGCAGCGAGCCGCCGAACTCGATCGCCCCCGACTCCACGGCCCGCCACGACTCGCCGGGCGGCGTGAGCCCGAGGTGGTCGAGCGCCACGTACTCGGTGATCGTGAAGCAGTCGTGGGTCTCGATCACGTCCACGTCGTCCGGGCCGCGCAGCCCGGCCCGCTCGTAGGTGTCGAGCACGGCGCGGCGCAGATGGGGGAAGAGGTACGACTCGCGCGTGGCCAGCTTGTCCTTGAGCAGCATCGGCGCCGTCCTGTGGCCCCAGCCGGAGATGGCCGGGCCGGGCCTGCCGTACCGGTCGGAGGCCAGGACGACGGCGGCGGCGCCGTCGGTGATGCGACCGCAGTCGTACTTGCGCAGCCGTCCCTCGACCAGCGGGTTGAGCAAGTTGTCGGCGCCGAAGCAGCCGTCGGGGAAGGTCCAGGAGCGCGCCTGGGCGAGCGGGTTGCGCAGGGCGTTGCCGTGGTTGATCTCGGCGATGCGGGCGAGGTGCTCGTGGGCGAGGCCGTAGCGGACGTCAACCTCGTCGGCGATCTCGGCGAACAGCGCCGGCCACGGGAAGTCAGCGCCCTGCCCCTCGCGGCCGGCCCAGGCCGCGCAGCCGAGGTGCTGGGCGGCCTCCTTGGCGCCGACGTTGCGCATGAGCTCGACGCCGACGACCAGCGCCACGTCGTAGCGACCGGCCTCCAGGTCGGCCATCGCGGCCAGCACCGCCATCGAGCCGGAGGCGCACGCGGCCTCGTGGCGGGAGGTGGGCAGCATGGACCAGGCCGGGTCGATGGCGGCGACCATGCCGCCGAGGTGGGCCTGGCCGGCGAACAGCTCGCCGGCCAGGTTGCCGACGTGCGCGACCTCGACCTCCCGCGCGGCCACGCCCGCCGACTCCAGCGCGCCGAGCGAGGCCTCGCGCATCATGTCGTACAGGCTGACGCCGGAGCGGGCGAAGTCGGTCTGGTAGCCGCCGAGCACGCGGATCACAGCTTCAGCTCCCTCTTGAGGATCTTGCCGACCGGGCTTCTGGGCAGCGCCTCGACGATCTCCAGCCGTTCGGGCAGCTTGTAGGAGGCGATGCCCTTGTCGCGCAGGAACGCGACGACGGACTCCAGCGAGATCTCGCCCTTGGGGACGACGACCGCGCAGACCTTCTCGCCGAGCACGTCGTCGGGATAACCGGCCACCGCGGACTCCGCCACCGCCGGGTGCCCGGCCAGCAGCCCCTCCAGCTCGGCGGGGGCGATGTTCATGCCGCCGCGGATGATGATGTCCTTGGCCCGGTCGACGTAGCGCAGGTACTGGCCGTGCTCGCCGGCGATCTCGAACAGGTCGCCGGTCCTGAGATAGCCGTCCTCGTCGAACGGCTCCGCCACCGCGGTGCCGGGCAGGTAGCCGGCGAAGACGGTGGGGCCGCTGAGCCGCAGCTCGCCAGGGACTCCGGGCTCGGTGATCTCCCGGCCGTCGGGGGTGACGAGCTTGGTGCTGACCCGGTCCAGCAGCACGGGCGCCCCGGGTGCGCCCGGGCGGGGGAAGTAGCGGGCGCGGGTCTCGGGGTCGGGCATGTGGGCGGGGTCCGACAGCAGCGCGACGCCCTCGTTGGAGCCGAAGAAGTTGATGATCGCGATGCCGTGTTTCTCCTGCCAGCCGCGGACCATCGGCGGCGGCAGCGGCGCGGAGCCGGAGCCGATCCTGGTCAGCGAGGAGATGTCGGCCCTGGCGAGGATCGCCTCCTGGTGCAGCAGCAGGGTGAGCAGCGCGGGCGGGGCCAGGGTGTAGGTGACACGTTCGGCGGCGATCTGGGCCAGGTAGGTGGGCAGGTCGAAGGGGTGGTGCTGCACCAGCACGGCGCCGGAGCGCAGCCAGGGCAGGAAGACGCCGCCGATGCCGGCCATGTTGACCATGGGGAACGGGTTGAGTATCACGTCGCCGGCGGTGAGGGCGGGCGCGGCCGTACAGACGGACTCGACCGCGAGCCAGTCGTAGTGGCAGCGCGGCACGCCCTTGGGGGTGGCCTCGGTGCCGGAGGTCCAGCAGATCGTCACCTGTTCGGCCGGGGCGGCCGTGCGCGGCGGCGGCGCGGGAGCGTCGGCGCCTTCGAGGTCGGCGGGCCACGACAGCGTGGGGGTGCCGGCGGGGGCGCGCGAGTCCCGGCCGGTGACGAGCAGGGCCGCGCCGGACAGCGGGAGGAGCTGGGCCAGCTCGTATTCGCGGTACTGGACGGGGAACGGCGTGACGCTCGCGCCGAGCCGGACGACGGCGAGGAAGGTGACCGCCAGCTCGACGCTGTTGGGCAGCTGGACGGCCACCACGTCGCCGGGGCCGACGCCGCGGGCGTGCAGGACGCCGGCGACCCTGTCGACGTCCGCCTCGAGCTCGGCCCAGGTCAGGCGCTTGATCGGGCCGTCGAGATGGGTGGTCTTGTCGAGCGGGTCCACGATCGCGAGCACGCCGGGGCGGGCCGCCACGTGGACGCGGAGGAGCTGGTCAATGGTGTCTTCTGTCCACCAGCCCGCGGCGACGTAGCGGGCGATCCGGTCGGCGGAATGCGTCATCGCGACTCCCCAGGGGTGTGATGGCCGCAACACTACGAAAGCAGAAGTCAGGTCGTCAACGGTCGGATATTGACGGCTGACTTCGTCTATCGTAGCTTCCAATCATGGCCGAAACTGTCGTGATCACGGACGAGTCAGGCGAGCGGAACCCGTACCTGCTGGGCTTGTACGCGCCGGTCCAGGAAGAGTTCACCAGCGGCGAGCTGACGGTGATCGGGCGCATCCCCGCCGACCTCAACGGCGTCTACCTGCGCAACGGGCCCAACGCCCGCTTCCCCGTGAAGGGCCGCTACCACTGGTTCGACGGGGACGGCATGGTGCACGCCGTGCATTTCGAGAACGGCACCGCCCGCTACCGCAACCGCTGGATCCGCACCCGGGCCTTCGAGGCGGAGTCCGCCGCCGGGCAGGCGCTCTGGACCGGCGTGATGGAGAACCCGAAGGGCAACCCGTTCGGGAACGCGCGCGGGCTGCCGTTCAAGGACACGGCCAACACCGACGTGATCTTCCACCGGGGGCGGGTGCTGGCCTCCTGGTATCTGTGCGGCTCGCCGTACAGTGTGGATCCGCTGTCGCTGGAGACGCTGGGGGCCGACACCTTCCTCGACACGCTCAACGGCGACTTCATGGCGCATCCCAAGGTGGACGAGCGGACCGGGGAGCTGTTCTGGTTCGACTACGGGCCGCGGCCGCCGTACCTGCGCTATGGGGTCGTCGGCGCGTCGGGGCAGGTCGAGCACTGTGTGGAGCTGGACCTGCCGGGGGCGCGGCTGCCGCACGACATGGCCATCACCCAGAACCACGCGATCCTCATGGACCTGCCGCTCTACCAGGACCTCGACGCCGCGCGGCAGGGCCGCTACAAGCTCACCTTCAACCGCGAGCTGCCCTCGCGCTTCGGGGTGATCCCGCGGCGGGGGCAGGCGCATGAGATCCGGTGGTTCGAGGCGAAACCCTGCTACATCTACCACGTCGTCAACGCGTGGGAGGAAAACGAGGAAATCGTCATGGACGTCTGCCGGGTCTCGCGGCCCGCGCCGTCCGGGAACGGCTCCGCGCTGTCGCGGATGATCGCCTACCTCAAGCTCGACGCGCGCATGTACCGCTACCGCTTCGACCTGCGCACCGGCGCCACCTCCGAGCACTACGTGGACGCCGACCACAACACCGAGTTCCCCTCGATCGACGCGCGCGCCACCGGCCTGCCCAGCCGCTACGCCTACAACGTCTCGGTGGCCGACGCCGCGACCAACCTGTTCGACGGCCTGGTCCGCTACGACAACGCCACCGGCGCCAAGGAGACCTACACCTACGGCCCCGGCGTCTACGGCAGCGAGGCCCCCTTCGCCCCGCGCGACGGCTCGACCGGCGAGGACGACGGGTACCTGATCACCTTCGTCACCGACGAGCGCGAAGGCCGCTCCGAGGTGCAGATCCTGGCCGCCTCGCGGATCTCCGAGGGGCCGCTGGCCCGTGTGCTGCTGCCGCGGCGGGTGCCGCTCGGCTTCCACGCCACCTGGGTGCGGGCGGACCAGCTGCGATGACCGTCTACCTCTACGACTGCGTCAGGACCCCGCGCGGCAAGGCCCGCCCCGGCGGCGGACTCGCCGGCATCACGCCGCTGGCCATGCTCGAAGGGCTGCTCGGGGCGCTCGGCGGGCGTACCGGGATCACCAGGGCCGACGACCTGATCGTCGGCTGCGCCACCCAGAACGCCGAGCAGGGCGGCAACCTCGCCCGCACCGCCGCCCTGACCACCGGTTTCGACTCGCCCGGCATGACGCTCAACCGCTACTGCACCTCCGGCATCGACGCCGTGCGCACCGCCGCCGCCCTCGTCGCCTCGGGCGGCGCCCAGGTGGTGGTCGCGGGCGGGGTGGAGTCGGTCTCGCGGGTGCCGATGTTCTCCGACCGCGGGCCGCTGTGGTCGCTGCCGGTCGGATCCCTGCACATGGGCGTCGCGGCCGACGTGGTCGCCACCCTGGAGGGCTTCTCGCGCGAGGAGCTCGACCGGTACGGCCTGCGTACCCAGACCCTGGCCGCCGAGGCGTGGGCAGGCGGCCGCTACGACCGGTTCCTGGTCCCGGTGAACGACCTCGGCCACGACGAGCATGTACGGCCCGGCCTCACCCAGGCCGCCCTGTCCGCGCTCGAACCCGCCTTCGCCGCCTCCCCCGACCAGGACGCCATAGCCCTCGCCCACCTGCCCGAAGTCGGCCGGATCCGCCACCTCCACACCCGCGGCACCTCGCCCAGCCTGTGCGACGCCGCCGGGCTCGTGCTCATCGGGACCGGCCTGGACCTGGAGCCGCTGGCCAGAGTCGCCGGGAGCGCCACCGCGGTCGGCGACCCCGTCACGATGCTCACGGCCGGGCAGGCGGCGGTCGAGAAGGTGCTCGCCCAGGCCGGGCTGAGCGCCGACGACGTGGAGGTCTTCGAGTTCGCCGAGGCCTTCGCCGCGTTGTGCCTGAAGTTCCAGCGCGACCTCAAGGTCGGCGACGACCGCTTCAACGTCAACGGCGGCACCATCGCGATGGGCCACGCCTTCGGCGCCACCGGGGCGCTGCTGGTGGCCGCCTGCGTCGCCGAACTGCACCGGCGGGGCGCGCGGTACGGGGTGGCCGCGGTCAGCGGCGCCGCCGGGTCCGGGTCGGCCGTGCTGCTGGAGCGGGTATGAGCGGTCTGCTCAGCGTCTCGCTCGGGTTGTGGCAGGACCGGCCGGCCGAGGAGGCGCTGGCCACCGCGCGGGCGGCCGACGCCCTCGGGTACCCGTCGCTGTGGGTCGGCGAGATGGCCACCTACGACGCCTTCGCACTGGCCACGGCGATCGGGCTGGCCACCGGGCGGATCGGGCTGACGGTCGGGCCGCTGGCGGTGACCGTACGGGACCCGATGACGATCGCCATGGGCGCCGCCTCCGTTGCCGCGCTCACCGGCCGGCAGGTGGACGTCGCCCTGGGCACTTCAAGCCCGCTCGTCGTCGAGGGCTGGCACGGCCGCTCCCGCGCCCGCTCGGCCGTCGCGCTGCGGGAGTCGGTCGAGGCTCTGCGCCCCCTGCTGGACGGCGAACGGTCGGCGTTCACCGGCGAGTCGCTGTCCAGCAACGGCTACCGGCTGCGGCTGCCCGCGCCCCGCTCGCGGCTGACGGTGGCGGCGTTCGGGCCGTCGGCGGTACGCACGGCCGCCCGCGCCGACCGGATGGTGCTCAACCTGATCACTCCCGCGTCGGCCGGACGGCTGGCCGCCCAGGTACGCGCCCTGAACCCCGGGATCTCGGTGGCCGCCTGGGTGAGCGCCGCCGTGGACCCCGACCGCGAGGCCGTGGACCGCATCCGCCGGGCCGTCGTCGGCTACCTCCCCGCGCCCGGCTACGGCGAGATGTTCGCCGAGGCCGGGTTCGCGGACGTGGTCGCCTACGCACGCACCGGCCCGCACCCCCGCGACCTGCTGGCCGCGGTACCGGACGACCTCGTCGCCTCGGTGTCGCTGCTGGGCGACGCGGACACGGTGACCACGCGCCTGTCGGCCTACGCGGAGGCGGGGGTGGACGAGGTGGCGCTGGTGCCGGTCAGCACCGACCGCGACCCCGCCGGCACCACCACCCTCAAAACCCTCGCCCCCCACATCCCAGGCCCATGACCTTTTGGCCGTTGAGGCCATCCCGCTCGTGAAGGCCTCAGCTGGTCGGGCCACCCTGCTCCGGGCCGTCGTCCGTCGGCTTGCCGGACGCAGGACCGTCGTCCGTCGGCTTGCCGGACGCAGGATCGTCGTCCGTCGGCTTGTCCGGTGTTGGGCCGTCGGGTGCGGTGCGGCGGCGGGAGCCGGCGAACCACATGCCCGCACCCAGCGCCACCAGCACGGCGGCCACCACCCAGATCCAGCCCGGCAACCCCTGGCCCTCCTGGGTCGCGGCCGCCGCCTGCCCCGGATCGACGGGCTGCGCGGAAGCGCTCTCCACGGGCGGCGGCGGAGCGGCTGACGTGGCCTCAGCAGGGGTGGCGGGGGTGGACGAGGGGGACGTCTCGGGGGTGGGTGGGGCGGTCACGGTGAAGGGGATCTCTCCAAGGATCGGGTGCCCGTCGGAGGAGACCACCCGCCAGCCGATCACGTAGCGCCCGGCGGCCAGCGCCTCTGGCACCTCGGTGGTGACGGTCTTGCCGTCGGCGGCGGGCTTGCTCAGCGGAATGAGCTTGTCATCGCTGTCCCGCAGCACCACGACCGGCATACGAACCTTGGCGGTGAACTCCAGCTCGATCTCCTCAAGCGACTTCACCTTGGCGTTCTTGCCGGGCGAGCTGGACTTGAGCGCGTCGTGGGCAAGAGCGGCGGTTGGCAGAAAAATGATCACAAGACCGCAGATGACCGCGGTCAGGATGGAACGCGGCAGCTTCGCCATCGTCTGAGACTCCATGGAAACGACCCGGCCCGCGAAGGCCGGGGACACCGGAATGGACGCCTGTGGCGCCGGCGCACCTCAGCCGGCGCGCGACGGGGCAGGCGGTCCGCGCCGGTGCACCACCGCGGCGAGCTCACGTCGCCCGCGGGGTTCCGGTTCGCCTTCCGGTACGGCCGGCCGTACCGGAGAAGGCAGGAGCACCGGAGCGGCGGCCAGCAGCCGAGGCAGGCGAGGCGACGGCGCGGACCACAGGCGCAAAAGGGTCCACACGGAGCTTTCGCCGCGATACAGCCACCACCCGGTCAGCAGCGCGACCGTGAGGTGGGCCACGATCATGCCGGGGCGCGGATGCCCGTGATCGGGCACGACGACGTGCGCCGACGTCTGCGCGAACAGCAGGTGCAGCAGCATCTGCGTCCCCGCGGTGGCGGCCAGGACGCCTTCGCGGCCGCGCTCGCGCCCGCCGAGCACCAGGGCGAGCGACAGGGAGGCGGCGGCCCCGAGGGCGAGCGCCCACGGCGCGATGGCGCCGCCTCCGGCCAGCAGGTGTCCTCCCGCGGAGACCACGACGCACGCCATGCCGAACACGGCGGCGCGGATCAGGCGCAGGCTCGGATCCCGAGGGGACACATCCGCCATAGTGTCAGCCGCGCCTGCCCGCGAGAACCCGGCCGAGCACGATGTCGAGCAGCAGGAACGCGCACAGCGAGATGCCCAGCAGCGGCAGGAAGTACCCCACGCCCGCTGCCACCAGGGCAACCACCACCAGAACCGCCCGGTGCACGCCGCGCCAGCCGCCGCGCGGGTAGCCGCCGAGGTTCGGGCGGCGCGACCACCACATGCGGTAGCCGAGCACGATCATGGTGATGACGCCCGCCGCGAGCAGCATCAGCACGATCTGGTTGGCCAGCCCGAAGAGCAGGCCCTGGTGCCCGTCGATGCCCCACCGGGTGAGCTTGGCGGCGAGGGGGAAGTCGGCGAAGCGCAGTTCGGCGCGCACCTGGCCGGTGGCGGGATCGACGGCCACCTGGTCCAGCCGTTGCGGCCAGGTCTTGTCGGACTCCTTGACCAGGTACGGCTCGCCGGGCTTCTCCGGCCAGACGATCTCCAGCGGCCCGGACAGCCCCCGGCTCGCCGCGGCCGCCGTGACCCGGTCGGGACCGACGTCGCCGCCGCCGTGCCGGTGCCCGCCTCCGGCGGAGGGGGCGTGGGCGCCGTGCTCGCCGCCGGTGGCGATGGACGGCGTGGTCCAGCCGAGCGTGGTGCGGAGCCGGTCGACGTTGTCACCGGCGTACTTCGACCAGGTCAGACCCGTCGCCGCCAGGAACACCAGGCCCACCACCGCCCACAGCCCGATCGAGCCGTGCCAGGACAGGACCCGCCGCCGGCCGGTGGCGCCGCGCTCCGGTGTGGTCAGGCGGCGCAGGCGGGTGCCCTTGCGCCGCTTGCGGCCGATCCACAGCAGCAGTCCGCCGAGCGCGACCACCCAGAGCCAGCTGGCCGCGAGCTCGCTGTAGAGGCGGCCGGGCTCGCCCAGGTGCAGGTTGCGGTGGAGGTGGGAGATCCAGGCGCGCACCGGCAGCGCGCCGGAGCTGCCGTAGCTCTCCAGCGAGCCGCGTACCTGGGCGGTGGACGGGTCCACGAAGACCGCGAGCTGGGTGCTCTCCGGCAAGCCGGGCACGTCCAGCAGGACGCGGGTGGTCGCGCCCGGCTCGGCGGCGGGCCGTACCGCGGTGACCGGGGCCTTGGGGTGGGCGGCGCGGGCGGCGGCGACCTGGCGTTCCAGGGGCAGGCTCGGGCCGCCGGGCGGCGCGGTCAGCTCGTGCGCGTAGACGACCTTCTCGATCTGGTACGACGCCGCGTACAGCAGGCCGGTGGTGGCCGCGACCAGGAGGAACGGGGCGATGAGGAGCCCGGCGTAGAAGTGCAGGCGCAGCACGAGCGGGCGCAGCGCGGGCCAGTTCGCCGATCGCGCGGGGGGCGGATCGGCGCTCGCGGTCCGCTCGATGACGTCGGTGGAGGAGCTCATGGTGGTTATCTCCGTTCGGCCGGTGGCGCGCACAGCGAGGTACGCGCGATCCGGTCAGGGGGTTCGGACGCGGCCCCGATCGACGACGAGGACACGCGCGGAGGCCGCGGCTGCCAGAGCGCACGGCCTTACACCCGGGCGGGGATGCCCGGGATCAGTGAACGGAGAGGGTGAGCGGCGGTCCGCGCCGGGAGACGATCGTGACGAAGGGCGCACGAGGGGCGAACGTGCCCTCGTCCTCGACCGGTGCCAGCCCGGCGGAGCCGGTCTCCGGCGTGGCGGTCAGCAGGACGAACAGCCGGGCCCACAGGCCGCCGACGGACGCGACCGCGAGATGGGCCAGCAGGGCCAGCGCGCACTCACCGCGCTCAAGCCACCAGGCGGAGATCAGGGCAACGACGGCGTGCACGAGGAGCATGCCCAGGCCGTTGCCGACCCCGTCGCCGTGCCCGTGCGCGGCCACCTGGGCGGCCACGGGCTCGGCACCGGCGGTGAACAGGTGGTGCATGCCGTACTGCGCGGCGAAACTAATGACCAGCAGGAGTTCCCTGCCACGCTGACGCCGCCCGAGCAGATAGGCACCGGCCCAGGTCAGCGCAAGAGCGAGACCCAGCGTGACAGGCCGTACCTGTGCGCCTCCGGCCAGTATGTGCAGCGTGAGCGAGGCCAGCACGCAGGCCACCGCGAACACGGTGGCGCGCAAAGCGCGCAGAACGGGCCGGCCGACATGCACCCGCACATGATGACACAGCCCGCCTCAGGCGGTCCCGGCCAGCGGCAGCCGCCGCTCGGGGATCACGAAGTGCACCTCGGTACGGCTCAGCGCCACCCCACAAGACCCGCACCTCAGAAACGGCACAAACGCCCGCCCACACTCCCGATGAGTGAAAGCCAGATCGGTGTCCGGCGGCCCCTCGTACCACTTCTGCGCCCACTCGACCAGAAACGCGAAGATCCCGAAGAAGCCAAGCCCCTTACCGGTCAGCCGATAAAGCGGCCGCGCCCCAGGCCCCTCCACATCCAGCACCCCCAGCTCGGTGAACCGCCGCAACCGACTGGACAACACCGACGGCGCCACCCCCAGCTCAGCCTGGAAGTCCGCGAACCGCCGCACCCCCAGAAAGGCCGCGGCCAGCACCACCGTGCTCCACCGATCCCCGAGCAGCTCGAACGTCTCCGGCAAATACGACAGCGCGTCGTCCTCCCCCGCGCGCACGATCCTTCTGTGGTGCCGCGGCACCGTCACCTGGGCGAACGTCGCCGCCCCCCGCGAAGTCTCGGTGTCACGCGCCCCCACCGGCGCAGCCAGGCACCCCGAACACCCCAGCTCGACGTCGGTACGGCTCCCGCATACATCATGCGCCAGCTCCGGCAAGCCGTGCCGCCGAGGCACCCACCGCCGCTCCCACGACCAGATCTCCACCAGCACCGGCCACAGCTCGATGGCCCGCTCGGTCAGCAGATACTCGGTCCGCGTCCGCCCCTGCTCCCGATAGGGCACCGGCCTGAGCAGATCGCCCGCCACCATCTCCTTGAGCCGGTTGGACAACACCGACTCCGACATGCCGAGCTCGTCCCGCCAGTCGGCGAAGCGGCGCAGGCGCAGCAGGAAGGCGCGCTGCAGGATGAGCATCGTCCACTGGTCGCTGATCGCCAGCAGCGCCTGCCCGATCGCGCTGGGCCGCTCCGCTTCCATCCACCCGCTCCGCTTCACATCGTTCGCCGCGCAAACCTACCGCTCAGCCGCCACCGGCGTTCCCCACCCAGCATGCCAGCCCACCCACCACCGCATGCACCGCGTGCGTTGGGGGTTAGGAGGGGGTGTTGGGGTTGGGGGAGTCGTGGACGTGGCCGGTGGCGGTGAAGGTGAGGTGGCGGTCGAAGTCGGCGGCGAACCACCGGTCGTGGGTGACGGCCAGTACGGTCCCCTCGTAGGCCGACAGCCCGCGCTGCAACGCCTCCGCGCTGGCCAGATCAAGGTTGTCCGTGGGCTCGTCCAGCAACAGCAGCGTCGCTCCGGACAGCTCCAGCAGCAGGATCTGGAGCCGTGCCTGCTGCCCGCCCGAGAGGGTCTCGAAGTGCTGGCCGCCCGCCGGGGCCAGTTCGTAGCGGGCCAGCGCGGCCATCGCGTCGTTGCGCTCCAGGCCGTAGGTCGCGATGATCAGCTCGGCGATCGGGCGGCCGTGCAGGTCGGGGCGGAGGTGGGTCTGGGCGAACCACCCTGGCCGCACCCGGGCGCCCCAATCGAACGTCCCGGTGTGGGCGATCGGCTCCCCGGCCAGCAGCCGGAGGAAGTGCGACTTGCCGGTGCCGTTGAGGCCGAGGATGCCGATGCGCTCGCCGTACCAGATCTCGGTGCTGAAGGCGCGCACGAGGCCGGGCAGGGCGAGGTCGCGCACGGTGAGCGCGCGTTTGCCGGTGCGTCCGCCGCGCAGGCGCATGCGGATGTTCTGCTCCTTCGGGGGGCGTTCCGGCGGGCCGGCCTCCTCGTAGCGGGTGAGGCGGGTCATGGCGGCCTGGTAGGCGCCGGCGAGCGCGTCGTTGTGGGTGGCGCGCTGGCGCAGGGTGTGGACGGCGCCGCGCAACCTGGCGCGTTCTTCCTCCCAGCGGCGGCGGCGCTCGTCGAGGCGGGCGGCGCGGTCGCGGCGGGCCTGGGGGTAGCCGGTGTAGCCGCCGCCGTGTACCCACACGCCGCGCGCCTCGACGGTGATGATCCGGTCGGCGACCTCGGCCAGCAGCCTGCGGTCGTGCGAGACGAGCAGGACGGTCTTGGGTGAGGCGCGTAGCTCGTCCTCCAGCCACTGCTTGCCGGGCAGGTCGAGGTAGTTGTCGGGTTCGTCCAGGAGCAGCACGCCGTCGGGGCCGCGTAGCAGCGCGTGCAGCATCAGGCGCTTCTGCTCGCCGCCGGAGAGCGTGCGCACGTCCCGCTCCCGCGCCGACAGGTACGGCAGGCCGAACGCGGCCGTCGTGCACACGTCCCAGACGACCTCCAGCTCGTAGCCTCCGGCGTCGGCGTGGTCGCTGAGCGCCTGGGCGTAGGCGAGCTGGCTCTTCTCGTCGTCGCCCAGGGCGGCCTCGGTCCTGCGCACCGACGCGACGGCGGTGCGGAGAGCCGGGGGCGCGACCGACAGCAGCAGGTCCCCGACGCTCCCCGCGTCGAGGAACTGACGCATCACCCCGATCCCGCCGGTAGAGCGCACCCGCCCGGCCGAGGGCCGCAGCTCGCCGGCGATCAGCCGCAGCAGCGTGGTCTTCCCGCCGCCGTTGGGGCCGGCCAGGGCGGCCTTGACGCCCTCGCCGACCTTGAACGACACCTCGTTGAGCAGCAGGCGCCCGTCGGGCAGCACGTAGGTCAGGTCGTCGACCTCGATATGGCTCACCGTTCTATTACTAGACCATCGATCTGGTTCGCGTACACCGTATTATCGGCCGGGTGAGCGACGAGAACGTGTGGCTGCGCCCCCGCAAACCCGCCCGCCAGGTGCTGACCATCGAGCGGATCGTGGCCGAGGCCCTCGCCCTGCTCGACGAGGAGGGCATCGACCGGCTGACCATGCGGCGGCTGGCCGAGCGGCTCGGCACCGGGTCGACCACGCTGTACTGGCACGTGAAGACCAAGGACGACGTGCTCGACCTGGCGCTCGACGCGGTGTTCGGCGAGGCCGAACTGCCCTCGGGCGGCGACTGGCGGGCGCGGGCCGAGGGGCTGTGCTCGGCCTGGCGGGCGGCGATGCTGCGCCACCCGTGGTCGATCACGCTGCTCGACCGGCCCATGATGGGGCCGAACGCGCTCGGCCGTACCGACTTCCTCTACCGCACGCTGGAGGAGGCCGGGCTGCCCGACGTGCGGGCGGCCGCGCACAGCCTGTCCACGTTCGTGATCGGCTCGGTCACCCTCCAGGCCCACGACAGCGCCGCCGACCTGACCGAGCACCTGCGTCCGTATCCCACGCTGGCCGCGCACGGCCTGGCCCACGACTGGGCGGCCACCTTCGCCCGCGGCCTCGGCTACCTGCTGGACGGCATGAGCGTGATCGCCCCCGTCGGGCAGCCGGAGACCGCGCGCCGCACCTGCGGGCCGTCGGACTGAGCGAGCAGGACGATCCGGCCGTCGTCGGGGTCCTGGTCGAAGACCTCGGGCGCCCACGCCGCGCACTGGCCGGCGGCCGCGCACCGCTCCCGGTCCACGACGATCACCACGTGACCTCCAGCCGGTTCACGCCGTACACGAGCATCCCCTCGCGCGTCGGCACCTCCTCCGGCGGTACGGCCAGCCGCAACCCGGGCAGGCGGCGCAGCAGCGCGGGGAAGGCGATCTCCAGCTCGATCCGGGCGAGGTTCTGCCCGAGGCACTGGTGCGGGCCGAAGCCGAAGGCCAGGTGGTGGGTGCGCGGCCGGGTGAGGTCCAGGACGTCGGGGTTCTCGCACAGCGACGGGTCCCGGTTGGCCGCGGCCAGCGAGACGGTGAGGAAGTCGCCTTCCGGGATCGTCCGCCCGTCCAGTTCGAGGTCCTGCGAGGCGCGCCGGAACAGGAGGGTGTCGACGACCGACAGGTAGCGCAGCATCTCATCCGCCGCGGTCTTGGCGGCCTCGGGCTCGTCGCGCAGCAGCGCGAGCTGGTCGGGCCGCTGGAGCAGCAGCAGCGTGCCGAGGCCCAGCACGCTGGCGCTGGTCTCGTGGCCGGCGATCAGCAGCAGCACGGCGACCCCGGCCACCTCCTCGTCGCTCAGGTCGGTGCCGGTGAGCAGGTCGTCGAGCAGCCCCTCCCCAGGCCGGGCCCGCTTCGCGGCGATGAGCTCCATGAGGAAGACGCCGAAGTCCTCCAGCGCCGCCGTGGCCGTCTCGCTGTCGAGGTTGATGTCGAGCAGCCGGACGCTGGCGATCTGGAAGGTCTCGCGCTCGGAGTACGGCACGCCGAGCAGCTCGCAGATCACCAGCGTCGGCACCGGCAGCGCGAAGTGCTCGACCAGGTCCACCGGCCTGGGCTGCTTCTCCACGTGGTCGAGCTGGTCGGCGATGATCTGCTCGATCCTGGGCCGCAGCCTGTTCATCCGCTGGAGGGTGAACCGGCCGGTGAGCATGCGGCGCACCCTGGTGTGCTCGGGCGGGTCCATCTGGACGAACATCCCCGGCGGCGGCGGGGCCTTGTACAACGGAATGCCCTGCTGGCCGCCCTCCACCTCGGAGCTGAAGCGGGTGTCGCCGAACAGCTTGCGGACCAGGTCGTGGGTGGTGGCGTACCAGATCTCGTCGCCGGTGCTGAGCCGCACCTTGCCGAGGGCCTCGTCGGCGGCACCGTCCGGCGGGCTGAATGGGCAGGAGCGCGTCATCGGAATCTGTCTCATGCCTCAACGGTGGGCGGCGGGGCTGACCGCGCCCGCACGCGGCGCTGACATGAGCACGACGATCTCCTCGCGATCCATCCCGGCGCCCCGCCGGTGGGCCCGCCGGAACGCGGCGTCGCCGAGCACGCGCCTGGTCTCCGCCTCGACGCCGGCGGCGTCGGTGCCCGGCAGGCCGCGCAGCGTGCCGGCCGCGCCGAGCAGCGTCGCGGCCCGCTCCCCTGCCCCGGCGGCCAGCGCCAGCGCGGCCATGCCCTCGACCGCGCCGGCGGCGGCCGGCACGTCGAGCGTGCGCAGGAGGATGTCGAACGCCTCGCGGAAGAGCCCCTCGTCGCCGGTGACCTGCCCCAGCCCGATGAGGACGCGGGCGCGCAGCTCCTCCTCCCCCACCCAGAGCGTCTGCCCGCAGCCGGCCAGCGCCCCCCGGTAGAGCTCGGCGGCCCGCCCGCCGTCGCCTTCGAGCCTGGCCACCTCGGCCTGGACGTACGTGGCCGCGGCCATCGCCTCCGGCCCCTTCCTCGACCGGGCCAGCACGACCGCACGCTCCAGGTCGGCCTTGGCGCCGTCCAGGTCGCCCGCCCTGGCCTTGACCGCGCCCCGCTGGGCCAGCACGAACACGGTGTCCTCCGCCGCCCCGAAGACCGAGGTCAGCGCCATGGCCTCCTCGGTCAGGGCCAGCTCGCGGGCGTGCTCGCCGCGCCAGCCGGCGATCTCGGCCATCTGCAGCAGCACCTGCGCCGCGCCCCAGCCGTCGCCGGCCAGCCGGAAGGCGGTGAGCGCGCTGCTCAGGTGCTCGGTGGCCTGGTTCACCTGGTTGCCGCCGCCCAGCCGTACCTGTGCCAGGACCAGGTGGGCGAAGCCGCGCGACCAAGGCTGCGAGCTCGTGGCGGCGGTCAGGAGCGAGGGCACGATCGCGCCGTAGTCGTTCTCGGCGACGGCCAGGTAGGGGCGCACCATCTGGATCAGCGGGTACTCGGGCACCGGCCCCAGCTGCTCGGCCAGGCGTTCGGCCCGCTCCAACAGTGGGCGGATGCGGGCGCGCGGGCCGGACTCCGAGGCCACCTGCAGCACGGACATCACGTAGTGGGCGCCGCACTCCTCCGCTCCCGGCAGCGCGAGCGCGGCGGCGGTGAGCCGGGAGGCCTCCTGCCCGAGCCCCCGCTGCCACCAGTAGAGCCACAGCCCGGCGGTGATCCGCAGCGCCGTCGCGGGCCGCCCGGCCGCGATCGCCCAGCGCAGCGCCGCGTGCAGGTTGTCGTGCTCGGCCGCCAGCTCGGCCATCGTGCCCGCCTGCCGGTGATTGCGCAGGTACGGCTCCGTCCGCACGGCCATGTCGGCGAAGTACTCGGCATGGGCCTCGCTGATGACGTGGGCCTCGTCCGCTTCGAGGTGCTCGGCGCAGTAGGCGCGTACGGTCTCCAGCATCCGGTAGCGCCCGTGATCGGGCTGGACGAGCGACTTGTCCACCAGGGCCGCTAGCAGGCCGGGCGTGGCGCCGCAGACGTCCTCCGCCGCCTTGAGCGTGGCCCCCGACGGGAACGCCGACAGCCGCGCGGCCAGCCGCTGCTCGTCGGCCGACAGCAGCTCCCAGCTCCACGCCACCACGGCCCGCAGCGTGCGGTGGCGCGCCTGGCCGCCGCGCAGCCCGGAGCCGAGCAGGTCGAGACGGCCGCCGAGCCGCTCCTCCAGCCGCTCGGCCAGGTCGTCGGCCGACAGCGCGCGCAGCCGGGCGGCGGCCAGCTCGATCGCCAGCGGCAGGCCGTCGAGGGCGCGGCAGATCCGCACGACCGCTCCGGTGGCGGCGAAGTGCGGGTCGGCGGCCCGCGCGCGGTCCATGAGCAGGCTCACCGCGGGGCTGTCCAGCGCCTCGGCCAGCGCGGCGCCCTCGGCGGGCAGGGCGAGCGGGCGCAGCGGCAGGCTGACCTCGCCGTCGAGGCCGAGCGGCTCGCGGCTGGTGGCCAGCACGCGTACGCCGGGCGCCCCGGCCAGCACCCGGTCGGCCAGGGCGGCGGCCTCGTCGATCAGGTGCTCGCAGTTGTCCAGCACGAGCAGGAGCGACTCTCCCGCCAGGATCGCGACCGGGTCGCCGCCGGGTGTGAAGGCGCCGCCGAGGGCGCCCAGCACGGCCTGCCGTACCCCTGCCGCCGGGGCGAGTTCGACGAAGCAGACGCGCTCCCCGAGCGGCCCGCTCACCGCCTCGGCCGCCAGCCGGGTCTTGCCCGAGCCGCCGGGGCCGACGAGCGTCACCAGCCGGTGCTCGCGCAGCAGGACGCGCAGGTCCGCCAGCTCGCGTTCGCGGCCGACGAAGCTGCTCACCTGGCGGCGCGGGCCCGGCATGGCCATCAGCGGGCGCTGGGCGTGCTCGCCGCGCAGCACCGAGACATGCAGCGCTCTGAGCTCCGGCGACGGGCTGGTGCCGAGCTCCTCGGCCAGCTGGCGGCGGTAGTCCTCGTAGCACTCCAGCGCCTCGACCTGCCTGCCCGTCGCGGCCAGCGTGCGGATCAGCAGCTCGCGCGGGCGCTCGCGCAGCGGGCCGGCGGCGACCAGGCCGCGCAGCTCCCCGACCAGGCGGGCGGGCTCGGCCTTCAGCGCGAGCTCGGCCTCGATCCGGTTCTCCAGCGCCTCGGCGCGCAGGCCCGCCAGCCGCTCGCGGTGGCCGTCCAGGCCCGGCAGCCCGGCCAGCGCCTCGCCGCGCCACAGCGCGAGCGCCTCGCCCAGCAACCGCACCGCCTCAGGTGTACGGCCGGCCCGCCGCCCCTCGGTGGCCAGGCGGGCGAAGCGGTGGACGTCCACGTCGTCGGGGTCCACGCTGACCCGGTAGCCGGGCCCGACCCGCTCGACCGGGACGAACTTCCGCAGGCGGGAGATCTGCGACTGCAGGGCGTTGGGCGCGGCCCCGTCGCCGCCGTAGACGACCTCGCGCAGCCGCTCGGCGGAGACCGGCCGCCCGGGTTCCAGCAGGAGCGCCGCGAGCAGCGCCCGCAGGCCGTCCCCGTTGACCTGCTCGCCGGCCACTTCGGTCGGGCCCAGGATGCGGTAGCGCATACTCCGATTCTGTCCGCTGGCGCGCTCCGGTGAGGGACTACCCGGCGGCGAACGTGATGATCTCCGGGGCGGCCTCGGTCAGCGGCTCGCGGTTCCAGCCGCCGTACTGGGCCTCGACCTCCAGCCCCGCCTCCTCCAGAAACCCGGCGAGCTCGGCCACGCCGAGGAAGCGCAGGGTGCTCCAGCTGACCTCGGGGCCCGCCCATCCCGGGCTGGTGTAGGTCTGGGTGAAGGTGACGCGCTCGGCCGTGACCTGCTTCACCTCCACGTCCACGCGCACCGGCGTGCCGGAGGCGTCGGTGATCGCGGAGCCGGTCCAGCGTTCCCAGTCGCGGGCGAGCACCCATTCCACGCCCGCGCGCCGCCTGGCGACGCCGAGCATGGCGTCGGCGGGGTCGAGGCCGGTCAGGCGGCCGGCGTGGCCGGCGTCCCTGGCGGCGATGAGCAGTTCGCCGGTGCCGCAGCCGACGTCCAGCACCGATCCGGCCTCCATCACCAGCGGGAGGTAGAAGGCGAAGTCGGGACGTCCCGCGCAGAGGGTGTCGTAGAGCTCGGCCAGCCGGGGCTCGGTGTAGAGGCGGTCAGCCATTCGCGATCCTCCGGTAGCGAATCATCGGCCCCAGCAGGCCGGGAACCGTCTCGAACGGCGTCATCCCGAGGCGTTCCACCACCGCTATGGAGGCGGTGTTGCCCTCGTCCACCTCGGCCAGGACCTCCGGCAGGCCGGCCGGGCCCAGGGCGTGCTCGACCACCGCGCGGGCCGCCTCCGTGGCGTAGCCGTACCCCCAGAAGGGCGGTGACAGGCTGTAGGTGACCTCAACGCCGACGTCCTCCAGCGGCCGGAGCCCCGCGGTGCCGGCGAGTGCGCCGGTGGCGCGCTCGCGGACCAGCCACAGACCACAGACGGGGTCGCGCTCGCTGTCGGCGATCGCCCCGGCCACCCGCTCGGCGGTGAGGACCTCGCCGTCGAACAGGAAGCGCCGCACGTCCGGGTCGGTCCAGTGCGCGAGCAGGTCGGCGAGGTCGGCTGCGGCGACCGGCCGGAGTTCGAGCCGGTCGGTCGTCAGAACGTGCTGCATCCGGCAAAGACTACGAGGTGTATCCCGCCCAGCGCGCGACGGTTTCCGCGTATACGCCGGGCGCCTCCAGCGGGAAGGCGTGCCCGGCGTCCGGGATGGTGTGCTGCGTCCAGTCGGGGCGGCGGACGGTCATGTCCTCGCGGGCGCCGTCGATGACGATGTTGTCCGTCTCGCCCCACAGGATCAGGGTGGGGGCGCTCACCCGGGACAGGGCCGCGCGGACGGGCTCGGGGTCGGCGAAGATCGCCCGCATGACCGAGGTCATCGCGGTGACGGCGTCGCCCAGCCTGGCCGGGTCCGCCGCGCGCAGTTCGTCGCCGATCAGCGCGGTCATCTCCGGCGACAGGCGGCTCAGGTCGCCGCCGACCAGCTTTTCGCCGCCGGTCAGCGTGCCGTGGTCGGCGTACGTCCTGATCTTCATCTCCAGGAGCGGACGCGCGCCTGCGCGCAGCACCGTGCGGGCCAGCGGCTGCGCGGCCGACAGGCACGCGCGGCCGATCGTGCGCCACCACCGCGCCTCCTCCTCCGGCAGCCGGGCGGGCAGGGCCGGGGCGGCGAGCACCAGGCGGCCCACCCGTTCCGGCGCCAGGTCGGCGAACATCGCCGCCACCAGCCCGCCCATCGACCAGCCGTGAACGGTCGCCTTCTCCAGGCCGAGCGTGCCGGTGAAGGCGCGCAGGAAGCGGACGTTCGGCGCCAGCCTGGCCGCGCGCGGATGCGGCATCTCGGTATGGCCGAACA
Source organism: Nonomuraea endophytica (assembly GCF_014203235.1). Classification (GTDB taxonomy): domain Bacteria; phylum Actinomycetota; class Actinomycetes; order Streptosporangiales; family Streptosporangiaceae; genus Nonomuraea; species Nonomuraea endophytica. Next base: position 397,737 of record NZ_JACHIN010000004.1, read on the forward strand.
GCGTTCCGGGCAGGTCGGGCACGTAGACGGGGCCGAAGGCGGCCAGGTGCGGGATGAGGTCCATCCACAGCGTCGCGCTGCCGCCCAGCGGATGGACCAGCAGGTGCGCGGGGCCGTCGTGCTCGGATCCGGCCCGGAGATAGTGGACGGCGGCGCCGTGGACGTCGACCGTCTCGCTGCGGATGCCCGCCCAGCGGGCGCTGACCGTACCCCAGTCGGAGTGGCGCATGTTTCCCAGTATTAAGTGATGCGCTCGGTTCTGGGCGCGGCGACGAGAACATAGTCCTTCGTGCACAGCGCCATCGAGCGATCCAGCCGCGCGGCGTTGAAATAGATCTCCGGTACGGCCAGCAGCGCCGGATCCACGACCAGCTCCAGGTCCGGACGGTAGGAGAAGGGCAGCACGGTGCCGCTCACGCTCCCGGCCAGCTCCTCGGCCCGTTCCTTGTCGGCGAAGGCCACGTACGTGCCTCCGTACAGTGCCTTGACCGCCTGGAGATCGAGCTTGGCGTCGCCCGGGACGACGGCCAGCACGAAGCGCTTCTCCTTCTTGCCGATCTTCACCATGACGATCAGGCACTTGGCCGCGTGGCTCACCTCGTTGCCGCGCATCTCGCTGACCAGCTCCGTGCGCCCCTCCGGAGCGTGGTCGATCAGGCGGTAGCCCGCCCCGGCGGCGTCGAGGTCGGCGATCAGGCGGTCATACAGGGAGGACGTCATCCGCGAACCCTACTCCCACGTCCAGAGCGGCACCTCCCTGATCGGGTGCAGGTCGGCGTCGGTCTTGGCGTGGGAGTTCTGCTGGGCCACGCGGGCGCCGAAGTCGGCGTGCGACTGGACGGCGGCGCGGAAGCGCTCGTCGGCGAGCAGCCCGGCCTCCTCGAAGGCCTCCATGTAGAGCGTGACGAACCGTTCGCGCTGCTCGTCGGTGATCTCGAGGTCGCGGTGGACGCGGATGATGTGGTCGAAGCCGAGCTCTTCGGTGAAATGGCCGGGGCCGCCGAAGGACTCGGCGGTGAACCAGGTCAGGTGGTCCACGTGGTGCGGGCGACGCTCGGTGAACAGGGTCTTCAGCACCGGGTCGGCCAGGACCTTGTCGTAGAAGGAGGCTTCGACGCGGTGCAGTGCCTCGTCGCCGCCGGCGTGCTCGTAGAGAGTGGCCATGGTTCGCCATTACAGATCACGGCCACCGGACTGTCCAGATGTATGCTGATGTGGCGCGACAGGGCGCATCCGGTCCGCGGGAAGGGCGAAGCCCACCTGGTCACGGTGTGTTGTTAGGCCTGACCTCTTTTCCGGTCTGATCATGCGGACGTCAGACGTATACGGAAGGGAGGCCATCGTGCCCATCTCTCGTCTTCCCGACCATCCGAGCGCGGAAGCGCTGCGCAAACAGGCCAAGACCCTGCTGCGTTACGTACGCGCCGGCGTGCCGGAGGCGCTGGCCATGGTCGAGGAGTTCCATCCCCGGCGCCCCAGCGCGCCCAAGCTGGCCGACGCCCAGCTCGTGACCGCCCGCCGCCACGGATTCCCCAGCTGGGGACGGCTGATGAAGCACCTGGAGACCGTCGGCCGCTACACCCGCTCGCCGCACGAGGTGCCCGCCACCGATGATCCGGCCACCGAGTTCCTGCGCGTGGCCTGCCTCACCTACGGCGACGACTACCCCGGCCGCCTGCGCGAGGCCGACGAGCTGCTCGCCGCCGACCCCGGCCTGGCCACGGCGAACGTCTACACGATGGCCGCCACCGGCTCCGCCACCCCGCTGCGTGCCGCGCTGGCCGCCGACCCGTCGCTCGCCGCCGCGCAGGGCGGCCCGTTCGGGTGGGAGCCGCTGCTCTACCTGGCCTACGCGCGGCTCAAGCGGCCCGGCCGGTACGCCGAGGCCGCCCGGATCCTGCTCGACCACGGCGCCGACCCGGACGCCGGGTTCCTGTGGGACGGGCTGCCGTCGCCGTTCACCGCCCTGACCGGCGCGTTCGGCGGCGGAGAGGGCGACCAGCCGCCGCACCCGAGCGGGCTGGAGCTGGCCCGCGTGCTGCTGGCCGCAGGAGCCGACGCCAACGACGCCCAGACCGTCTACAACCTCGGCCTCGGCGGCTCCTGGTCCGACGACACCGCGCACCTGGAGCTGATGCTGGAGTACGGGCTCGGCCGCGGCGACGGCGGGCCCTGGCGCGCACGGCTCGGGCACGAGCTTGCCTCGCCCGCCGAACTGCTCAGTGAGGAGCTGGCGACGGCCGCGCTGCGGGGCGGTCCGCGCCGGGTCAGGCTCCTGCTGGAGTACGGCGTGCCGGTCGATCGGCCGGGGGCGCATCCGGCGTTCGGCGGGCGGACGCCGTACGAGCTGGCGCTTCTCCACGGCCACCGCGAGGTGGCCGAACTGCTGGCGGCGGCGGGGGCGCGGCGGCCGGAGCTCGGCGAGCTGGAGGCGTTCGCGGCGGCGTGCATGAGCGGCGACGCCGGCGCGGTCGCCACGTTCGGACCCGAGGTGCTCGCGCGGGCGCTGGCCGAGACGCCCGGCCTGGTGAACCGGGCGGCCGAGCACGGGCGGCCGGACGTGGTCCGGCTGCTGGCGGGGCTCGGCTTCGACGTCGGGCACCGGGAGCGGAGCACTCCCCTGCACCTGGCGGCCTGGAACGACGACGTGGACACCGTCAAGGCGCTGCTCGAACTCGGGGCCGACCCGGCGGCGACGGACGACGACCACGACTCGACGCCGCTGGACTGGGCGGAGTACGGGGGCAAGCGGCAGGTGACCGCATACCTGAGGATGACATACCCCGGGCTGATGTAATCCCGCCCCCCACCCGGCAGGCTTTCCCCATGAGAATCACCATCATCGCGGTGGTCACCGTGCTGGTGCTGGCCGTCGGCGGGGTGGCCTGGGCCTACCCGTCGGTGGCCGCCACCGCCTGTCCCGGCTGCTATGGCCTGAGCTCGGCCGGTGACGGCGTCTACGTGGAGGACGGCGTGCCCGCCGCGCCGGTCCTGGCGACCGTGGCCACCGCCCGACGGCTGGTCGGCGACTTCTACGGCGGCCGGGAGAGCACTCCGCGAGTCCTCGTGTGCGGCACCGCGCCCTGCTACGCGGGCATAGGCGGCGGCAGGGAGAAGGGCGTGGCGATCCTCAACCGCGCGGTGATGCTGTCACCCGGCGGCCTCGATCCGGTGATCGCCTCCCACGAGATGGCGCACGTGGAGCTGCACGCGCGGCTGTCCGGGGAGGTGCCGCAGTGGTTCGACGAGGGCCTGGCCGTGGTGGTCTCCGGCGACCCGCGCTACCTCGGCCCCACCGGCGACCGCTGCCTGGTGGAGCCGTCGGGGCCGCTGCCGGAGACGCTGGAGAATTGGCTGCGGGCGGCCTCGGCCGATCGGCAGACGTACGCGAAGGCCGCCTGCCAGGTGAGCCGCTGGCTCCTGACCCACGACGGCCGGGACGGAGTCCTCCGCCTGATCGCCAAGCTCAACGCGGGCGAGCCGTTCACCACGGCCGCCCGCTGACCTGACCCACCAGAAGAAAGGCACGCGATGACCCAGTCCTTCGGCAACCAGCCCGCATTCCGGCAGACCCCGTTCACCCCGGAGGAAAAGGCCAGAAGCGAGGCCAACTTCTCCCCCTTCGTCGCCCAGCAACTCATCTCCCACGGCCGCTTCCAGGTGGCGGCCGACAACCCGGACCTGGTGGAGCTGTTCCAGAACGTGGCCCGCCGGGTGAGCGACATGCTCGGCCAACGCGTGGTCAGCTACTCCAACGGCAGATACCTCATCATCACCTTCGCCGACCAATCCCCCACCACCACCCAAGACGCCCCCACCCGCGACCCTCACCCCTGACCCGCTACCCCGGCCCTGACCTGACCATCAGCCCCGCCTGTGGCTCCACATGCGCATGCCGGGTTGGGTGGCCTGGCTGGTCGGATCGTCCGCAGCTTCGCTGACCGGAGGATCTGCGCGGATCCCGCAGCACAGGCACGCCCAGACGCCTCCGTGAGGCTCTTGACCTGCTCGATCCTCCGGGATTTCTGGAGGGTTAGGCGCCTTTGGAGAGGAGGGTGGTGATGGCGGTGCGGAGGGCTGGGGCGGTGGCGTCGCCGAAGGGGCCCTCGGGGTAGTCGACGACCCAGACGTGGAGCATTTCGGGGGTGGAAGGGAGCTTCGCGGTGCCCTTGGGGCAGGTGCCGTCCGGGTCCAGGACGGCCACGCCGCCGCCGGGCAGCCCGCAGAGGTCGTCGTGGGCGTGCCAGTGCGTGAGGGAGCCGCCGATTCTGGGGCCCTGGGCACCCGGAGGCATGATGTACATCGCGCCCAGCAGGATGCTGCCGCCGCTCGGCTTGCGGTAGTAGACCAGTGCTTCGGGGCGGGTGGGGTCGAGCACCCGGTCGTCCATGATCCACGCCATCTTGGTGAGGTGAACGACGCCGCCGGTGTCGATCGACTCCGCGAACCCGGCCTTCGTGGCCGCCGCCAACGTGGGCCACCGCTTGGGCAACTCCCGCTTGGCCGCCGCCACGGCCAGGTCCGCGGCCGCCCGCTCACCCTCACTCGGCGGCACCACCGGCCCCTGGTCACCATGCTTGTGCCCACCGGCATCCTGCTGGTCAGTGCCCGTGCTCGGGCCGGTCCCGGACTGCGTGCCCGTGCTCTGGCCTGGGTCCGTGCTGGTGCTCTGGCCTGGGTCCGTGCTGGTGTTCTGGCCCTGGCCGGTGCCGTGCTGGTGTCCGGCCGCCGCGGTGGTGTCCGCCGAGTTCGCGGGTACGGCGTGGCCGTGGGAGCCGAAGACGGGCAGGAAGACCGTCCCGACCGCGACCACCACCAACCCGGCCACCACTCCAGCCCCGATCCGCCTCGACCGGCTGGGAACGGCCTGGCGCGCGGTCCTGTCCAGCAAGGCGAGGGCGCAGCAGACCAGGACGATCTCCAGGACGGTGGCCAGCACATCCGGAGCACCCACAGCCTCCGGCCGCCCCGCCCCAGGACCGAAGGGGACGCCGAGGGTGCGGCTGACTCCCCACAGAGCCACAATGGCCGCATTGCCCACGATCCCGGCCAGCAGCACGGACCGCGCGGGGCGAAGCAGCACCACGGCTGCCCACAACACCTGCGCCCATCCGGCCACCGCGAAGAACACCCCATGCCGCCAGTCCAGCGCGAAGTGCTCCCCCATCGCCGCGAAATGCATAGCCCCCGCTCCGGCCGACAACGCCGCAAGCACCACCAGCCTCCCCGGCACCTCCGCCCCCACCGGCACCCCCGCCCCGGACGCCGTCACGCCCTCGGACGGCTGCGACTGCCCACCTGCGGAAGCCGCCGCGCCAGCGGATGACTCCGATTGCCCGCCCAGGGCAGACGCCGCGCCGCCGGGCGGCTCCGGCTGCGTGCTCGCGGACGGCGCGACGCCGTCGGCCCGCGCCGGTTGCGCGCCTGCCGAAGACACTGCGCCGACGGGCAGGTGCGGGTGTACGCTCGCGGGCTGCTCCACGGCCTCTGGTTGCTTCGGTGTTGGGCCCGTGGATGACGCTGTGCCCATCGGTGAGTCCGCTAAAGGTGGGTCCGTGGCAGGTGGGGCGTCCGGGGGTTGGGCGGACGTCGCTGGGTCTGGGGTGGGGGGCATGGCGGCCTCGCTCCGCTGGCGGCTGACAGGGGTTTGGGCCGATTATGCACGCCCGATCCCACCGTCCACAGACCCAGTTACGAGCCAGGCACACGTTTTCGTGAGGGAGACACGGGGGCACGTAAGAGAAGGGGATAGTGGGCGATCATGCAGGTCACACCGTAGGATGGGATTGGCTAGTTAACTGGTAGGGAATAGGGGAGTTATGTACGCCACCGCGACCATCGTCAAGCCGCTCCCCCCAGAGCTGTTCAGGACGCACGGCGCGAGCGCGGAGATGCGCTGGGACGCCATGGCGGGCCAGGGTTTCCACACCCCCACCGACCGCTTCTTCGTCCGCAACCACACCTTCACCCCGTCCATCGACCCCGCCACCTGGCAACTGGCCATCCACGGAGACGGTGTGCGATGTCCGGGGGCGTACACCTATGACCAGTTGCGCGCCATGCCGGCCCGGACCCTGGACGCGGCGATCGAGTGCGCGGGCAACGGGCGCCGTTTCTATGGCACCCAGCAGGGCGAGCCCGCCCCCGGCACGCAGTGGGGGCTCGGTGCGATCGGGGTGGCGCGCTGGCGCGGGGTGCCCCTGCGGTATCTGCTGGAGCGTTCGGACATCTCCGCCAGAGCCGTGGACGTGCTGCCGACCGGACTCGACGCCCCCTTCGAGCACCACGGCCACGTACGCCGCCCCCTGCCCGTCGACAAGGCCATGGACGACGTCCTGGTGGCCTACGAGATGAACGGCCGCCCCCTCCCGCCCGACCACGGATTCCCGGTACGCCTGGTGGTGCCGGGATGGGTGGGAATCGCGTCCATCAAATGGCTGGGAGATATCGAAGTGGCCACGCGGGAATTGTTCACGCCGTGGAACACGGAGTTCTACCGCGACGTCACGGTGAATCCGGTGAAAAGCGCGCTGGAACTCGGCTGGAACGCGCGGGTGCCGTTCGGCAGGCCGCAACTGCTGCGCGGCCGTTCGTGGTCGGGCCGCGGCCGGGTGGTTAAAGTCGAGGTGAGCTTCGACGATGGCCGGACCTGGCGGCGGGCGGAGCATCGCGGCCCGCACCTGGTCAGCGCCTGGTTGCCCTGGCACATCACGTGGGTGCCGAGGCGTCTGGGCGAGCGGTCGATCCTCGTCAGGGCCACCGACGCGAGCGGCGCGACGCAGCAGCTGAAAAGGCCGCAGCACGCGTTCGGTTATCACTTCGACGCCGCGGTAAGACACCCCATTTCCGTCATCCATGGATAGATAATTGTCACCGAGTCGCTGAGCTGCGGGTCCGCGCGGAGCATCCGAATTCATCTGTAAGACTCTCGCGGAAACGTCCCGGAAACCCCGCGATGTGAAGCTGACCTCGAATCGAACACCCGGGAGAAGAGCCGATGCGCCAGCTGACCGCACTCGACGCGCAGTTCCTCAACGCCGAGTCAGCGACGACCTCCGCCCACGTGGCGGGGCTGGCCATCCTCGACCCGCTCGGCGGCGTCCTGGACCGCGAGACGCTCGCCGCGCTGCTGCGCGAGCGCATGCACCTGTCGCCCGCGCTGGGCCTGCGGCTGAGCGAGGTGCCGTTCGGCCTCGATCATCCCTACTGGGAGCCCGACCCGGCGTTCGACCTGGCGAACCACCTGTTCGAGACGGAGGTGGCCGCGCCCGGAGGCGAGTACCAGCTGGCGGACGCGGTCGCCCGCATCCACGCCCGGCAGCTCGACCGGAGCCGGCCGCTCTGGGAGATGCACCTGCTGCGCGGCCTGGCCGGCGGCAGGGTCGCGGTCTACACGAAGGTCCACCACGCGGCCATCGACGGCGTCTCGGGCGCGGAGACGCTCGCCGCCCTGCTCGACCTCTCGCCGGAGCCGCGGGTGATCGACGTCACGCCGCCACCGGCCGAGCGGGGTCCGAGTCTGGCGGGCATGTTGTACGGCGCCGCCGTACGCACCGCCACACACCCCGTGCGCGCCCTGGGCTCACTCGCCAGGGCGGCGGCCGAGCTCGACGCGATCCCCCTGGCGGCGGGGCTGCCCGGTGCGCGGCAGATCGCGCAGGCGGCCAGGCTCGTCGCCGGCGACCGGCGGCCGCGGCCGGAGTTGCCCGGCCTGAACGTGCCGCGCACGCCGTTCAACGGGCCGATCAGCGCCGAGCGGCGGCTGTCGTTCGGCTCGGTGCCGCTCAAGGACGTGAAGGACGTCGCCAAGAGGCACGGCATGAGCGTGAACGACGTGGTCATGGCGCTGTGCGCGGGCGCGCTGCGGACCTGGCTGCGGGATCGGGACGCGCTGCCCGAGGAGCCGCTGATCGCGGCGGTGCCCGTGGCGGTGCGGACGACCGGCGCCCGGCAGCTGGTCGGCAACCACATCTCGGCCATGGTCACGCCGCTGGCGACGAACGTGGCCGACCGGCACGCGCGGCTGCACGCGACCCGTTCCATGATGCGCACGGCCAAGCGGCGTTTCGCCGCGGCCTCGTCGAGCTGGCTGCACGAGTTGTGCTCGCTGCTGCCACCGCCGGTGACCCGGCTGGCCTCCCCGGCGATCTTCCGGCTGGCGTCGGTGGCCTGCCCGCCGATCAACCTGATCATCAGCAACGTGCCGGGCCCGCAGTTCCCGCTGTATCTGTGCGGGGCGAGGGTGCTGTCGTACTACCCGATCTCGGTGCTGACCGACCTGAGCGGCGGGGTGAACATCACCTGCTTCTCCTACGACGGCATGCTCGACTTCGGCGTCGTGGCCTGCCCGGAGCGGCTGGACGACGTCTGGTCGCTGCTGCGCCACCTGCGCGCCGCGCTGGACGAGCTGCTAGATGAGCGAGTGGGCGATGAGCTCGGCGACGGCGTCGGGGTCGATCTGGTGTCCGGTTAGCTGGCAGAGGTTTTCCTGGTAGAGCAGGACGGCGGCGAACGTGGCCGCCGCCACCTCCAGCCGCGCGCTCTCGCCGCGCCGGCCGGGCAGGGCGAGTTCGAGCGCGAACCTGGAGCGCCTGATCAGCTCGCCGTTGAGCCGCCCGAGGCGTTCCTTGACCGAGCGGTGGGTGTCGGCCTCGCGGAACAGGATGCGCCGCATCGCCGGTGAGGCGCGCAGCGGCAGCCTGCGGGCCAGCTTGGACAGCGTGCCGGCCGGATCGCCCGGCACGGCGTCGACTTCCTTCGTCTCCTCCACGAGCGTGCGCTCGTCGATCAGTGCCACCAGCACGTCGATCTTGCGCGGGAAGTAGTGGAAGACCAGTCCTTTGGGCACCCGCGCCAGCTTGGCGATGACCGCGGTAGGGGTGGCCTCGTAGCCACCGCCCGCGAACAACTCCTCGGCCGCGTCCAGGATGCGCGTGCGCGCGTCACCGATCACCACAGCCGAACGATATCGCCACGGCTGACACGCTGGCCATGCCGTACAGGAGAGATCACCGTACATCCCCCGTCGTACAGTGATGTACTATTTGAGACATTAATGTCGCAAACAAGACGAGGGTGTGTGATGGCAGCCAGCCGTGAGGACATCGTCGCCGTGGCGATCCAGCACCTCAACCACGCGCCGAACGCGTCGATGGCGGAGATCGCGCAGGCCGCCGGGGTCAGCCGCGCCACGCTGCACCGGCACTTCAGCACCCGCGCCGAGCTGCAGTACGAGCTCGCGTCGCGGGCCATGGACGCCTGGGCGAAGACGCACACCGCCGTCGGCCTCGACGAGGCCCTGAGCGCCGACCTCGACGCCGCCGGGATCAAACGGGTGCTCGACGAGCTGCTGACGGTCACGCTCGAGCACTCCGACGAGCACGGCTTCGCGCTCACCGACCACACCACGCACGGCCAGCCGGACCTGGTGCGCCACGCGAACGAGCTGGAGGAGAAGGAGATCGCCCTGTTCGCCGCCGCCCAACGGGCCGGCGTGCTGCGTGCGGACCTTCCGCCACGCTGGGTAAGCAATCTTGTGTACGGCCTGCTCGTGGCCGTGAGGGAGAGCATGCGGCAAGGGGACGTCGCACGCAGGGACCTGCCCAGGATCTTCCTTGACACGTTCTACCGGGGGACAACATGACGCTCAGCACCGCGCCCGTCGCGCACAAGCGCAGATGGGCCGGACTCGCCGTCCTGTCGGCCAGCCTCCTGCTGGTCGTCATGGACATGACCATCCTGAACGTGGCGCTGCCGGCGATCTCGGCCAGCCTGCGCCCGGACGCCATCCAGCTGCTGTGGATGGTCGACGTCTACTCGCTGGTCCTGGCCGGCTTGCTGGTCACGGTGAGCGCGCTGGGCGACCGGTGGGGGCGCAAGAGGATGCTCCTCACCGGGTTCGGCGTGTTCGGCCTCGCCTCCGTGCTGGTGATGTGGGCCGAGAGCCCCGGCGCGGTGATCGCGGTGCGCGCCCTGCTCGGCGTGGGCGGCGCCATGATCATGCCGTCCACGCTGTCGATGATCCGCGCGCTGTTCACCGACTCGCGCGAACGCGCCACCGCGCTGGGCGTCTGGGCGGCCATGGCGGCGGTCGGCGGCGCGCTCGGCCCGATCCTCGGCGGCTTCCTGGTGGAGAACTTCAGCTGGCACGCGGCCTTCCTGGTGAACGTGCCGGTCATGGCCGTCGCCGTGCTCGCCGGCCTGTTCTTGCTGCCCGAGTCGCGCAACCCGCGCCCCGGCCGCTGGGACGCGCTCGGCACCGTCCTGTCGATCGTCGGCATGGTCGGACTCGTCTACTCCATCAAGCACTTCGCCAAGGACGGCCTGACCGACCCGACCGCGCTGGTGTCGCTGGCCGTCGGCGCGCTCGCGCTGACCTGGTTCGTCCTGCGCAGCCTGCGCCGCCCCGACCCCCTGCTGGAGGTCAGGCTGTTCCGCAGCGGCCCGTTCACCTCCGGGGTGCTGGCCGCGCTCACCACCTCGATCGCCATGGCCGCGATGATGCTGCTCATGGCCCAGTGGATGCAGCTCGTCCAGGGCTACACCCCGCTGGAGACCGGAGTGCGCCTCCTGCCGACGGCCGCCACCGCGTTGATCGTCTCACCGCTGGCGCCCGCGATGGCGGAGCGGATCGGGGCGCGTACCGTGCTGGCCGGCGGGCTGGTCGTGGCGGGGCTCGGGTTCCTGGTGTTGTTCGCGGCGCCGCTGGTCTATGGCTGGGTCGCGCTCGCGCTGCTGCTCATCGGCGCGGGCATGGGCTCGCTGGCCATCGCCTCTGCCGTGATCATGTCGGGCGCGCCACTGGAGAAGGCGGGCAGCGCCGCGGCCATCGAGGAGACCAGCTACGAGGTGGGCGGGGTGCTCGGGGTAGCCGTCCTGGGCAGCGTCGCGGCGGCGGTCTACCGTGCGGCGCTGCCGTACACCGGAACTCGGGCCGAGGTCGTGCGCGAGTCGATCGGCGGCGCGCTCGACGTGGCCGCCACGCTCGGCGCGCAGGGCGCGCGGCTGGCCGAGCAGGCCAAGGTGGCCTTCGGCGACTCGATCGCGATGACGGGGGCGGTCGGCGCGGTGCTGATGCTGCTGGCGGCCGCGGCCGTGTGGAAGCTGACGCCGCGCACGCTCGACATCGGCGCGGCCCATCACTGAAGCGCGCCCTTCAACATCGGGTACGCCCGGCGCAGCTCCCGCTGCCAGAAGGCGTGGTTGTGCCCGCCTCGGTAGAAGTGGGTGGTGACCGGGATGTCCAGCGCCCGCAGGCGGCCGGCGAAGGCTCGGGCGGCCCGGTTGGCCAGGTCCTCGACCAGGTCGCCGGCGCCCGCGGCCACGTACAGGCGCAGTCCCCTGAGCTTTTCGGCCTGGTCATAGGGGTTGTGCGCCTGCCAGGTGGCGCGCTGGCGTTCGGGGTCGCCCCAGATGCGCTTCCAGTCGGTGCCGAGGCAGCCGATCGTGGTGCCGGCCATCACCGCCTGGGGGACGCCGTCGCTGAGGATGTGCACGGCGCCGCTGAAGGAGGCGGCGGCCTTGAAGCCGCCCTTGGCCGCGTACAGCATGGCGCCCTGGCCGCCCATGGAGTAGCCCGCGATCGCCCTGGAGGGGCCGGCGCGGTAGCGGGACTCCAGGAGCGGCAGGAGCTCCTTCAGGTGATAGGTCTGCCATTTCGGGGGGCCGCCTTCACCGCCGTTCCACCAGTCGGAGTAGCTGCCGCACCGGCCGCCGTCGGGCATGACGACCATGAGGCCGTCGTCTCGGGTGAGGTCGTCGACGTCCGTCTTGGCGGTCCAGGAGGTGTGGTCGTCCAGGCCGCCGTGCAGGAGCCACAGGGCGGGCCAGCGTTCGCGTTCGTCCCAGCGCTTCGGGAGCAGGAGGCGGACCTTGGTGGTGGCGTCGAGGGCGGGTGAGCGGAGGGTGAGTTCGAGGCGGCGCTCGTCCAGCCGCTTCTCGTCCAGCACCTCGATCGAGGGCGCGGGCTCGGACGTGGGCTCAGACGATTTTTTCTGCGTTCCCGATTTTTCCGGATTTTTCACCTCTTGGGGCTGCCAGTCGGCCCTGAGGGCGACCACGACCAGCACGAACAGCGCGCCCGCGAGGATCGCGCCGATCAGGCAGCCACGCATCCGGGCTCGCATCGGCCCTCCTCACGCGGCGCCAGGACCCTGACGGCGGAACCGCTGTTGGATGCGCGGATAATAGCGAGGTGAGATCGATCGGCACCACGGCCCTGTCCGTGTTCCCTCTTTGCCTCGGCACCAACGTCTTCGGCTGGACCGCCGACCGGGAGGCGTCCTACGCCGTCCTGGACGCCTACGTCGAGGACGGCGGCAACTTCCTCGACACCGCCGACGTCTACCCGGCGTGGGCGACCGGGGAGTCCACCGCCGAGCGGATCATCGGCGACTGGATGATCGAGCGCGGCAACCGCGACTCCATCGTCCTGGCCACGAAGGTGGGCATGCTGTCCGGATGGACGGGCCTGGCGCCCAGGACCATCAGGACCGCGGTGGAAAACAGCCTGCGCCGCCTGCGGACCGACCGGATCGACCTCTACTGGGCGCACGTCGACGACGAAGCGACCCCGCTGGCCGACACGCTGGCCGCGTTCGACGCGCTGGTGCGGGAGGGCAAGGTCCGCTACATCGGCGCCTCCAACTACACCGCCCCACGCCTGGCACAGGCGCTGAAGGTCTCCGACGACGAGGGCCTGGCCAGGTACGTGGCACTGCAGCCCGCGTACAACCTGATGGAGCGCGGCTTCGAGGGCCCGCTGCGCGACGTCGTGGCCCGCGAGGGGCTGTCCACGACGCCGTACCACACGCTCGCCCGCGGCTTCCTGACCGGCAAGTACGCCCCCGGCGTCACCGTGGACAGCCCCAGGGCGGACAGGGCGGCCGAGTACCTCAAGACCGAGCGCGGCCTGCGCGTCCTGGACGCCCTCGCCAAGATCGCCACGGTCCGCGACGTGGAACCGGCCGCCATCGCCGTGGCCTGGCTGGCCGCCCAGCCCACGATCACCGCCCCGATCGCCAGCGCCCGCACCCCGGAGCAGCTCAAGCCGCTGATGACCGGAGCCCGCCTGGCCCTGAGCGCCGAGGAACAAGCCACCCTGGCCGAAGCCTCAACCCCCTGACCCTGGACGCGGAGCCGAGGCGGAGGGTCGGGACGGGGAGGTCGCAGGGCGGCGGCACCCCGTGGGGTTTTGGCGCGCCGAGGCGGCGGGAAGGTCGGCGGTGGGGTTCGGCGCGCTATTGCGGCGGCCGGCGGAGGGCACGGTGGCTGGGCAAGCATGCGTCGTGACGGCGAGAACCACGTCAGACTGCTGACCACCCTGCACGGACGTGTCGCACACGGCGGCGGGAGGCGCCAGCCGGGCTTGCCGTAACCCCAAAAAGCCCTACCCCCAAAAAAGCCGTAAAGCCCCGAGTAGGGGCGTTTAGCGAGAGGCAGTGAGCACGGAAGCGGCAGAAACCAGCGCGGCGAGATCCGGGTCGGAGAGGCGCGACTCGGTGGAGATTTTGACGTGGCGGGCCTTCTTGCCAGTGCCTTCAAGCAGCGCGGTCGGGTCCTGGGTGAGCAGGTCGGCGCCGCGGGCGAACATCAGGTTGATGTGCGCCTGATGCAGGGCGATCGCCACGATCAGCCCCTTGTACGTGCCGGGCTGGTACGTGTAGGCGATCAGCCGGGCCGGTTCGTCGACCTCCTCCTGCGCGTCCGGCAGCAGCCGGCGCAGGAAGTTTCGGGCGGCTCCGGCCAGGGTGCAGATCTCCGGTGAACAGGTGGCGAGCAGCGCGGCGGCCTGGTCTTCCATGACAAGACTCTATCGTCCGGGCTCGGAACCGAGGGTGGGGCGCCCGGGTCAGGGCGCCCCACCCGGTCAGTGCTCGGTGGCCTTCTCCGCGCCCACGCCGGTGAGCGAGCGGACCTCGATCTCGGCGTACTTGGCGGCGTTGTACTCCTTGCTGAGCACGGTGCCGAGCCAGCCGAAAAAGAAGCCGAGCGGGATCGAGATGATGCCGGGGTTGGACAGGTTCCAGATGTGGAAGTCGGCGCCCTTGATCAGCGCGGTCTTGGAGCCGGAGACCACCGGCGAGAAGACCACGAGGATCAGGCAGGAGATCAGGCCGCCGTAGATGGAGGCGACGGCGCCGGCGGTGTTGAACCGCTTCCAGAACAGGCTGTACAGGATCGCCGGCAGGTTGCCCGACGCGGCGACGGCGAAGGCCAGCGCGACGAGGAACGCGACGTTCTGGCCCTGGGCGAGGATGCCGAGCCCGATGGCGGCGGCACCGATGACCAGGGCGGAGACGCGGGCCACGACGACCTCTTCGCGCTCGGTGGCGGTGCCCTTCTTGAACACGTGGGCGTACAGGTCGTGGGCGAAGCTGGACGAGGAGGCCAGCGTGAGCCCGGCGACCACGGCCAGGATCGTGGCGAAGGCGACGGCGCCGATGAGCGCCAGCAGGACGGTGCCGCCGACGGAGCCGAAGAAGTTCTCGCCGATGGCGGCGGCGAGTTGTGGTGCGGCCGTGTTGCCCGCGGTGTCGGTGGCCGGGATCTTGACCAGCGCCGCCGCACCGAAGCCGAGCACCAGCGTCAGCAGGTAGAACGTGCCGATGATGCCGATGCCCCACAGGACGGACTTGCGGGCGTCCTTGGCGGTGGGCACGGTGTAGAAGCGGATCAGGATGTGCGGCAGGCCGGCGGTGCCGAGGACGAGCGCGAGTCCGAGGCTGATCAGGTCGATCTTGCCCATGAGGCCCTGGGCTTCGGTGCCGTACTTGAGGCCGGGTTCGAGGAACGCCGCGCCCTTGCCGCTGGCCTCGGTGGCGGCGCCGAGCAGCGCCGAGAGGTTGAAGTTGTACTTGGCCAGCACCAGCACGGTGATCAGCGCCGCGCCGCCCATGAGCAGGACGGCCTTGACGATCTGGACCCAGGTGGTGCCCTTCATGCCGCCGAACACCACGTAGACGATCATCAGCGCGCCGACGGCGACGATCGTCCAGTTCTTGGCCTCGGCGCTGGTGATGCCGAGCAGCAGCCCGACCAGCGCGCCCGCGCCGACCATCTGGGCCAGCAGGTAGAAGATGCTGACGACGATGGTGGAGACGCCGGCCGCGGTGCGGACCGGGCGCGGGCTCATCCGGAAGGCCAGCACGTCGGCCATCGTGAACTTGCCCGAGTTACGCATGAGCTCGGCGACCAGCAGCAGCGCCACCAGCCAGGCGACCAGGAAGCCGATGGAGTAAAGGAAGCCGTCGTAGCCGGACAGCGCGATCATGCCGGCGATGCCGAGGAACGAGGCGGCCGACATGTAGTCGCCGCCGATGGCCAGGCCGTTCTGGACGCCGGTGAAAGAACGCCCGCCGGCGTAGTAGTCGGCGGCGGTCTTGGTGTTGCGGCTGGCCCAGAAGGTGATGCCGAGCGTGGCGGCCACGAACGTCAGGAACAGGATCGTGGAAAGCGTGGACGAACTCACTTGGTCTGCTCCTCGACTTCGTGCCGGAGCTTGTCGGCCAGCGGGTCCAGCTTCTTCTCCGCGTGCCTGGAGTAGGCCAAGGCGATCAAGAAGGTGGAGACGAACTGCAGCAGGCCCAGAATCAAACCGATGTTGATGTTGCCGAGCACCTGAATGCCCATGAAGTCACGTGCCCACCCGGACAGCACGACGTACAGGAGGTACCAGACGAGGAACGCGACAGTCATCGGGAAGGTCCAAGCGCGGAACCTGCGCTTCAACTCCTGGAATTCGCTGCTTTGCTGAACCCGTTCATAGACCGACGCGTCGTGTTCTTGTGTTGTCACCATGCCTCCCGCTTAGTGTGATGGGGATCACGCACAAGGTAAGAGCGCAAACTACCCTCCGTGGAGTGCCACAGTCCCGTCGTTCGGCGAGCCGCCGCCGCGTGGCGTTTAGTTGGGCATGGCCTGCGGTGAAAGGTCCGTTTGACGCGATAAGCGGCACCCGCCGTTGTTTAGCGGGATATGTCTGAGCATTCGAGAAAAATGGCCGCTTGACTTGTATACATGCAACTACTCTGCGTAATCAAGCAAGCTCAGCCAGTACGGCGGCGGCCAGCGCGGCCACCTCCCCATCCGTTTCCCCCGCCAGCGCGGTCAGCCGCTCGACGGCCCGCGCCGCGTCGAAGTGGCCGAGCAGGCGCGCCGCCTGCACCCGGAAGGACTGACCGGCCCGGGTTCCAGCGGCGGCGCCGGTCCGTCCAGCGGATCGCAGTCCGGATCGCGGAAGAAGCGGGCCCTGGCCTTCTTCACCCGGACCCTGGCCGCCTTCCGCAGCTCCGCCCGCACGTCTTCCACGCCGGGGTCGCCGCTGAGCCCGGCCAGGAGGTCCTGCCCCTGGCACGGTCCAGGCCGGTGAGCTCGTAGGCCGCGCGCACCCGGTGCGAACCCGCCACCCGGACGTCGGCCGCGAGCGCGGCCAGCGCCCCCGGGGGCTCGGCCGACCCCTCGGTGACCCGCAGGAGTGCGGCGCCGTCGAGGGCGGTCGATGGGCCGTCGTAGACGCAGCGGATGACGTCGCCCTTGCGGTAGTCGCCCTCGGGGTGGCCGTAGGCCCACAGCTCGTCACCGGGTTCCGGGCGGGCCGCGCCTTGAAGACCTCGGCCAGGTCGAGCTTGAGCGCGGCGATGTCGCGTTCCTGGCCGTCGTCCCCGCCGGCGACCTCGATGTAGAGGGGGGCGCCGCCGACTTCCACCCGGACGCGCTCGATCTCGTTGTCCATGCCGAACTCCCGCCGCAGGAGGGCTTTTCGCGCCGCGGGCCGCTTGACAGCCTTCAGCCCTTGACGGCTCCGGCGGTCAGGCCCTCGACGATGTAGCGGCGGATCGCGGCGAACAGGATGAGGGTGGGGATGACCGAGACGACGGTGGCCGCGGCCATCGAGCCCCAGTCGATGTCGTACTGGGTGATGAAGGAGTTCATGGCGACCGGGACCGTCTTGGCGTCCTCGCTGTCGATGAAGGTGATGGCCAGGAACAGCTCGTTCCAGCACTGCACGAACGCGAAGATGAACGTCGCCGCGATGCCCGGCAGCATCACCGGGATGACCACGCGGACCAGCGCCGACAGCCGCGAGGCCCCGTCCACCTGGGCCGCCTCCTCCAGCGCGACCGGCACCCGTTCGTAGAAACCGCGCATGATGATCGTGGAGAACGGCACCAGCATCGCGACATAGACCACCATGAGGCCCGCCAGCCGGTTGAGCAGGTCGAGGTCGGACATCAGCAGGTAGAGCGGGCCCAGGGCGATGAACAGCGGGATCATCTGGGTCACCAGGAAGGCCAGCATCAGCGCGCCCCTGCCGGGGAAGGTGAAGCGGGCCAGCGTGTAGCCGCCGAGCACGCCGATCACGGTGACGGCGGCCGCCGCGACCAGCGAGACCATCAGGCTGTTGGCGAGGTAGCGGCCAAAGTCGGCGAACTCGAACAGCTCCGCGTAGTGCTCGAAGGTGACGTTGGCCGGCCAGTACTTCAGCGGCATCGAGAAGATCTCGGCCTTGGGCTTGAGCGAGGTGACGACGATCCAGTAGAGCGGGAAGACGGTGATGAGCAGCCAGATGCCCAGCACCGTCCCCTTAGCGAGCCTTTTCACCATCGGCGGACCTCGTCACGTTCAGGTAGAAGATGCTGAAGGCCAGCAGCAACGCCAGGACCAGCAGCCCGACGGCGCCGGCCCGGCCGTAGTCGCCGCCCATGACCTGCTGGATGAGGAAGGTGGTGACGATGTCGGTGCTGCCGGCGGGCCCGCCGCC
The DNA here is from genome assembly GCF_014203235.1 of Nonomuraea endophytica. Taxonomy (GTDB): domain Bacteria; phylum Actinomycetota; class Actinomycetes; order Streptosporangiales; family Streptosporangiaceae; genus Nonomuraea; species Nonomuraea endophytica. Next base: position 415,498 of record NZ_JACHIN010000004.1, read on the forward strand.
GGTCATGGAGTAGATCAGGTCGGGGAAGTTGAGAATCCAGATGATCCGCAGCAGCACGATCAGCGCCAGCGTGGGCCGGATGTGCGGCAGCGTGACGTGCCAGAACTGGCGCAGCCGGGAGGCGCCGTCGACGCCGGCCGCCTCGTAAAGCTCCTTGGGGACCGACTGCAGCGCGGCCATGATCATGATGGCGAAGAACGTCGTGCCGTACCAGACGTTGGCCACGATGACCGAGGTCATCGCCCAGCCGGGCGTGGACAGGAAGCCGATGCGCTGGTCGATGATCCCGGTCTTGAGCAGCAGGTCGTTGATCACGCCGAACTGCCCGTTGAACATCCACCGCCACAGCAGCCCGATCAGGAACCCGGACATGGCCCACGGGAAGAACACCCACGCCTGGTAGAGCCCGCGGCCCCTGAAGTGCCTCCTGAGCAGCAGCGCCAGCCCGAAGCCCAGCACGAACTGGAAGAACAGCGAGACCACGACCCACGTTCCGGTATTGCGCAGCGAGGTCCAGAACCGCTCCTCGGCCAGCACCGCGGCGAAGTTCTCCAGGCCGACGAACGGCGTCTGGGTCAGGTCGAACAGGTTGTAGCGCTGGAAGGCCATGACGCTGCCGCGCACCATCGGCCAGTAGGTGAACAGGACGACGAACACGATCCCGGGCAGCAGGCACAGCGTGATGAACGCCGCCCTGCGCCCGGTGAACGCCCTTTTGGTCACGAGACCTTCTTCGCCTGGTCGGTCCAGAAGGCGTCCCAGGCCTTGAGCACGTCGGCCGTGCTCTTCTTGCCGGTCAGCAGCGCCTGCACGTCACGGTCGGAGTCGACGAGGAACTGACTCCATCCCGGGTAGTCCACGGGCCGGATCGTGATCACCTGCTTGGGGTCCTGCTGCGCCTCCAGGTACGCCTTCCAGGCGCCCTGGGAGAACTGCGGGTCGCTCTGCGCCTGCTTGGAGATCGGGATGAGCGAGTTGCCCTTGGCGAAGCGGATGCTCTGCTGCGACTCCGACAGGAACTGCACCAGCTTGACCGCCTGGTCCCGATGCTTGGTGAAGGAGGTGACGCCCCATCCGGCGTAGCCGACGGGCTGGTAGGCGTATCCGGTCGGGCCCTTCGGGATCGGCGCCGTGGACCACGCCTTGACCCCGCTCTCCTCGACCGTCTTGATCACTTCGGGGTCCTGGATGAGCATGCCGGTGACGCCCGAGGTGAAGCCCTGCACCATCTCCGGGTAGGCCCACGAGACCGAGTCCGGCGGCGACGCCTCCTTGAAGATCTTGACGAACAGGTCGAGCGCCTGGGCCGCCTCCGCAGTGGCGAAGATCGTGCGCTTGTCCTTCAGGTAGAAGGACTTGTCGGGGTTGAGCGCCTCGCCGTTGTAGGCGCTGATCATCATCACGGCGTAGTCGGCGCCGCCCTTGCCGCCGCGGAAGGAGTAGCCGAACCGCTCGCCGCCGGTCATCTTCTTGCCCGCCTCGTACAGCTCCTGCCAGGTCTTCGGCGGCGCGGCCAGGCCCCAGTCGGTGCGGTAGAAGAGCGTGCGCTGGTAGAAGCCATAGGGGATGAGGTACGGCTTGCCGCCCACCTCGACCGCCTTCTTCTGGGTCAGGTCGGTCAGCCCGGCCCAGCCGCTCCACTCGGTCGTGGGCAGTTCGCCGAGCCAGCCGTTGTTCGAGAAGGACTTGGCCGTGTGGTCGCGGACCTCCAGCACGTCCAGGTCCTTCTTCGTCTGCAGGATCTGGGTGATCTTCTGGTCGGCGCTGTCCAGCGGCGGCGAGATGAGCTCCACCTTGACGCCCGGGTTGGTCTTCTCGAAGTCGGCGAGCAGTGACTTGAGCAGCTTGGTGCGCTCCGGGCTGGTCAGGCTCTCGACCATGCGCAGCCGTACCTCGCCGGGGCCGGAGCCGGAGGACGACCCGCAGCCCGCGAGCAGCACGGTGAGGGCGGCAAGGGCCAGGAAGGATTTCACGACGCCTCCATAGATGTGACAGCGCTGTCAGTCACGCTAGGCGACCGACACCCTCCAGCGCTAGACCGAGGTCCTTGATCAATGTGTCCGCCGCCTCCAGGCCGACCGACAGCCGCACCAGGCCCACGGGAATGCCCATGGTCGCCCGCACGCTCTCCTCGACCGACAGCGCCGGCACGTTGACCAGCGACTCGAAGCCGCCCCACGAGACGCCGATGCGGAAGTGCCGCAGCCGGTCCAGGAACTCGGCCGCCTCCTCACGCGACTCGGTGTCCAGCTCGATGCTGAACAGGCTGGAGAAGCCGGACATCTGGGCCTTGGCCTGGGCATGGCCGGGGTGTGCGGACAGGCCTGGGTGGTTGACCACGCGGACGGCCGGGTGTTCGGCCAAGAAGGCGGCGACGGCCAGGCCGCGCTCCTGGTGCGCAGCCATCCGCACCGGAAGCGTGCGCAGGCCCTTGATCACCTTGGCCGCGTCGTGGGGTGACATGGCGGCGCCGTACAGCTGATACTCGGTCAGCGCCAGCGGCCTGATCAGCCGCGACGGGCCGACCACCACGCCGCCCACCAGGTCGCTGTGCCCGCCCACGTACTTCGACAGCGAGTGCAGCACCAGGTCCACACCGAGCGTCAGCGGCTTCTGGAAGATGGGCGTGGACCAGGTGTTGTCCATGGCGGTGACGAGGCCGTGCTCCCTGGCCCAGCCGGTGACGGCCGCGATGTCGAAGACCTCGTAGCGCATGTAGGACGGCGACTCGAAGTAGAGTAGGCGCGTGCTCGACCTGATAGCGCTGTCACACCCCGCGAGATCGCTGACGTGCGTATGCGTGACGCCGAACTTCTCCAGATAGCGCAGAAACTGGGTCGTCGGCCCATAGACGGCGCCCAGCACCAGCACGTGGTCCCCCGCCGACACCAGCGACGAGATCGTGGCCGAGATCGCGCCCATGCCCGAGGCGAAGCACTTGGCCCGCTCCCCCCGCTCCAGCGCGGCGAGCTTGCGCTGGGCCAGGTCGACGGTCGGGTTGGTGCCGCGCCAGTAGACGTAGCGCTCGTCCTCGTCCTTGATCGCCTCGCCCAGCTCACCGGCCGTGCGGAAGGTGAACAGGGAGTTCTCGAACACCGGCGGGTTGACCGCGCCGAGCAGCCAGGGCTCGTCCTCGCCGAGGCGTCCGCAGATCCATTCATCATCCATGGGGGCAGAGTATGACAGCGCGCAAGCCGACCATGGCCGACGTGGCCAGGTACGCGGGAGTCAGCCTGAAGACGGTCTCCCGGGTGGTCAACGGGGAGCCGCACGTCAGCGCCGAGGTCCAGCTCAAGGTGAGCGCCGCGATCAGCGCGCTCGGCTTCCGCCGCAACGAGGCGGCGGCCCGGCTTGCCAGGGGCGCCACGATGCTGACCATCGGGCTGGTCATGGAGAACATCTCCAACGAGTTCTACTCGCGCCTGGCCAAGGCGGTCGAGGCGGCGGCCGCCGAGCACGAGGCGCTGGTCGTGTTCGGCTCCTACGAGGAGCGGCCCGAGCGCGAGCGCATGCTGGTCGAGTCCATGTACGCCCGAGGCGTCGACTCCCTCATCGTCGTCCCGTCGTCGGGCGACCACGCGTGGCTGGCCAGGCACACCGGCCTGACCACGGTCTTCGTGGACCGGCTGCCGCCCGGCCAGGACAGCGACGTGGTCCTGCTCGACGACCTGAAGGGCGGCCGCCTGGCGACCGAGCACCTGCTCGCGCACGGCCACCGCAGGATCGCGCTGATCTCCGACGACGTACGGCTGAGCTCGGTCCACGACCGGGCCACCGGCTACCGCGAGGCGCTCGGCACGCCGGACGAGCGCCTCGTCGTGCACGGCGTCTTCGACCCGTGGCGCGTCTCGCAGGAGGTCGCCAGGCTGCTCGACCTGGCCGACCCGCCCACCGCGTTCTTCGCCACCAACAACCGGGCCGCGATCGGCATCCTGCAGGCCCTGCGCGAGCGCCCCGAACGCCCCGCGTACGTGGGTTTCGATGACTTCGCGCTGGCCGAGGTGTTCAACCCCGGCGTGAGCGTGGTCCGCTACGACATCGACCGCATCGCCCACAGCGCGGTCGGCCTCCTGCTCGACCCGTCAGGACGGCCGCGCCGGGTGACCGTGCCGGTGGAGCTGGTCGTGCGCGGATCCGGCGAGCGCGGCGCCTAGCCCTTGGGCCGCCAGTCGCCGCGGTCCAGGTCGAGGTCCTCGGGCGTGTGCAGGCGCACCATCGTCCTGGCCACGCCCGGCGGCACCCGGTGCGGGGTCAGGAACGACACCGCCACCATCACGGTGAACGCGATCGGCACCGTCCACGCCGCCGGCTGCGCCAGCAGCGCGTTGATGAGCCCGTCGTACGGCCCGCCGATGATCGTGGCCAGCACCGCGCAGCAGGCCAGCCCGCCCCCGGCGAACAGCCCGGCCAGCGCGCCCGTCGTGGTCAGCCGCCGCCACCAGATGCCGAGCACCAGCAGCGGGCAGAACGACGAGGCGGCCACCGCGAACGCCAGCCCCACCACGTCGGCCACGGGCAGCGAACGTGCCCAGAGCGCCAGCGCGAGCGGCACCGCCACGGCCATCAGCGTGGCGATCCTGAACGAGCGCACGCCGCCGCCCAGCAGATCCTGCGCGATCACCCCGGCCACCGACACGGTCAGCCCCGACGAGGTGGACAGGAACGCCGCGAACGCCCCCGCCGTCACCAGCGCGGTCAGCAGGTCCCCGAGCGTGCCGCCGACCATCGTGCCGGGCAGTGTGAGCACGACCGCGTCGGTACGGGCCAGGTCGGGGGTGTAGAGCCGGCCCAGCCAGCCGTAGGCGGCCGGCAGCAGATAGAAGGCCCCGAGCAGCGTCAGCACCACCAGCGTCGTACGGCGCGCCGCCCGCCCGTCCGGATTGGTGTAGAAGCGCACCAGCACGTGCGGCAGCCCCATCGTGCCCAGGAACGTCGCCAGGATCAGCGAGTACGTGGAGTAGAGCCCGTACTCCTTGCCGCTGCCCAGCGGCATCTGCCAGGTGGCCGCGTCGGCCGCGCTGATCCCGGGCGCGCCGTCGCGCTTCCAGGCCAGCAGGAGGAACACCAGCGGCACCGCCAGCGCGGTCAGCTTCAGCCAGTACTGGAAGGCCTGCACGAACGTGATCGAGCGCATCCCGCCCGACAGCACGTTGACCGCCACCACCACCGCCACCAGCAGCCCGCCGACCCAGACCGGCGCCCCGGTGATCGTGCGCAGCACCAGCCCGGCGCTCTGGAACTGCGGCATCAGGTAGAGCCAGCCGATCAGCACCACGAGCACGCTGGCCGTCCGGCGCACGGCCATCGACTCCAGCCTGGCCTCGGCGAAGTCGGGCAGCGTGTACGCGCCGGAGCGCCGCAGCGGGGCCGAGACGAGCACGAGCAGCACCAGGTAGCCGCCGGTCCAGCCGACCGGCAGCCACAGCATGTCGATGCCGTAGGTGAGGATCAGGCCGGCGATGCCGAGGAAGGAGGCGGCCGAAAGATATTCGCCGCCGATGGCCGAGGCGTTCCAGAGCGGGCTGACCGTGCGGGAGGCGACGTAGAAGTCGGAGGTGGTGCGCGAGAACCGGATGCCGAAAGCGCCGATGAGCACCGCGGCCACGACGACGACCACGACCGCCGTCAGGCTCATCAGACCAGCTCCGCTGGTCTGATGAGCCTGACAAGACTGTGCCTGTTGTTCACTCGCTTCGCTCGCTCATTTACGCTCGATCAGGTCGGCGAAGTGGCGTTCGTTGCGTTCGGCCTGCCGTACGTAGAGCCAGGCTCCCACGACGAAGGCGGGGTAGATGAGGCAGGCGAGCACCGCCCACGGCAGCGGCACGCCGAGCAGGTGCAGGCCGCGAACGTCCGGCAGGAGCAGGAACAGCAGGGGCAGCCCGCCGATCACGCAGGCCAGCACGGTGCAGACGAACAACGCCAGGCGGAACTGGGTGCGCAGCAGGGAGCGCATGTAGACCTCGCCGACCACGGTCTGCTCGTCGATCTCGCGGGTGGCCGGGTAGCGGCGGCGGCGCGCGGCGGCGGTGCGGGGGCTGGTGACGACGACGCGGCGACCGCTCATCGCTTGGCTCTTCTGACGAGGAGGTCGCGCAGCTCGCGGGTGTGGCGGCGGCTGACCGGGATCTCGGTGCTGCCCACCGTCACCGTGCACCGGCCCGAGTCGATGTGCAGCTCCTCGATGTGCTTGACCGCGACCAGATGGCTGCGGTGGACCCGGACGAACCCGGCCGTGGCCCAGCGCTCCTCCAGCGTGTTGAGGGGGATGCGGACCAGGTGGGTGCCCGTCTGCGTGTGCAGGCGAGCGTAGTCGCCGTGCGCCTCGACGTACACGACATCGGCGGAGGAGACGAAGCGCGTCACCCCGCCCAGCTCGACCGGGATCGTGTCGGCGTCCTCGGCGTCCGGCGCCACGTCGGAGGAGAGGGCGACCCTGCGGATCGCCTCGGCCAGGCGTTCCGGGCGTACCGGCTTGAGCAGGTAGTCCTCGGCCTTGATCTCGAACGCGTCGACCGCGTGCTCCTCGTAGGCGGTCACGAACACCACCCGGGGCGGGTTGGCGAACTGCGCCAGCAGGCGGCCCAGCACCACGCCGTCGAGCCCGCGCATCCTGATGTCGAGGAAGACCGCGTCGACCGGGCGGCCCTCGGCGATGCCGCGGTCGAGCTGCCGCAGCGCCGCGGCGCCGTCGCGGGCGGTCAGCACCTCGTCGATCCGGGGGTCGGCGCGCAGCAGGTACGAAAGGTCCTCCAGAGCCGGAAGTTCATCGTCGACCGCCAGGACGCGCAAGCCAGCCACGCAACACTCCTTCCGATCCCTTGACAGTGATAAAAGCGACAAGAGGCGTCAAGCCCGTCACGCGCAGGTCACAGGTCACTAGCGGGCCGAGACCCCCGGGTGGTACTTCGGCACGCGCACGTTGACCTTGGTCCCGGCGCCCTTGCCGGTCTCCACGACCAGGCCGTACTCATCACCGTAGACCTGGCGCAGGCGCTCGTCGACGTTGGCCAGGCCCACGCCGCCCGCGCTGACCACCTCCCCGGCCAGGATGAGCCGGAGCCGGTCGGGGTCCATGCCGAGACCGTCGTCCTCGACGCTGATGCGGCACTCGGCCCCGGCGTCCTCGGCGACGATGGTGATCCGGCCGACGCCGTTCTTGCTCTCCAGGCCGTGCCGTACCGCGTTCTCCACGAGCGGCTGCAGGCACAGGAACGGCACCGCGACCGGCAGCACCTCCGGCGCGATCCGGAGCGTGACCTGGAGCTGGTCGCCGAAGCGGGCCCGCTCCAGGATCAGGTAGCGGTCGATGGAGCGCAGTTCCTCGGCCAGCGTGGTGAAGTCACCGTGGCGGCGGAAGGAGTAGCGGGTGAAGTCGGCGAACTCCAGCAGCAGCTCGCGGGCGCGCTCCGGGTCGGTGCGGACGAACGAGGCGATCGTGGTCAGCGAGTTGTAGATGAAGTGGGGGGAGATCTGCGCGCGCAGCGCGCGTACCTCGGCCTCCATCAGGCGGGTGCGGGAGCGGTCCAGCTCGGCCAGTTCGAGCTGGGAGTCGACCCAGCCGGCCGTCTCCTGGGCCGCGCGCACCAGCCCGGCGGAGGCGTGCGGGCCGTAGGCGGTCAGCGAACCGACGATGCGGTCGTCGGTGGTCAGCGGCACCACGACCGCGTGCCTGATCGGGCATTCGAGCAGCTCGCACGGGATCGACAGCACCTGGGTACGGCCGTCGCGCAAGGTCGCCGCCGCGTGGTCCAGGGCGTCGGCGGCGTGGTGGTCGCCGGCGCCGTCGTACACCAGCAGCCGCTCGCCGTCCGTGATCGCCAACGCCGGCGAGCCGAGCAGCTCGCGCAGGTGGCGCGAGGCCTTCTGCGCGCCCTCGGCGGTCAGCCCGGCGCGCAGCGGCGGCGCGGCCAGCGAGGCGGTGTGCAGCGTCTCGAACGTGGCCCGCTCGGCCGGCCCGGTGCCCAGCTCGCGGCGGCCGCGCAGAACCCGCCACAGCACCACGGCGGGCACGCCGACCAGCACCACCGCCAGGATCAGGCCGACGGCGAGTTCCATGACTTCCTGATCAGCTCGGCATAGGACTCGGCCTCGGCGTCGTCGGAGTACTTGGTGCGCGGCCAGAAGAAGCCGCGCAGCCCGTCCTTCTTCTGGCGGGGCACGATGTGCACGTGCAGGTGGGGGACGCTCTGGCTGATCCGGTTGTTCATCGCGACGAACGTGCCCGCCGCCTGCAGGCCGTCCTCGACCGCGCGGGCGCCGGCCTGGACGCGTTCGAAGAACGGGCCGACCTCGGTGAGGTCGGCCAGCGTCTCCACGTGGCGGCGCGGCACCAGCAGGACATGGCCCTTGAAGACCGGCCTCGTGTCGAGGAAGCCGACGGCCACCTCGTCGGAGAAGACCGTGAAGGCGGGCCGTTCCCCCGCGATGATCTCGCAGAACAGGTCGGTGCTCACCTGCCGACTTTAGCCGCGAACGCCGACCAGCTGCTCACGTTGGGGCCGCCCCACTCCTGGGGCGCGTGCAGGAAGTGCTCGCCGACGTGCGCGGCCAGCCGCTCGGGGGCCTCGGCGACCTTGCCGCCCCTGACGTGGTAGACGAGGCCGCCGGGGCGCTGGCCCATCGCCATCCAGGGCAGCCACGGCGAGACGCGGCTCCAGGAGAAGAAGCTGGGCACGTTCGCGGCGCCGGAGTCGACGTCCTCGGCCTTGGCGAAGAACTGGAACAGCTCCAGGGCGCGATAGGTGTCATTTGCCGAATTTTCCGGAAATTCCGCGACTTTGAGGGGCGAGGGGTAGGCCAGGCGGATGTCGACGTTGAAGACGACCTGGTCGCCGAGCCGCGTGACCGGGACCGGGTACGCGCCCAGGCGCTGGTTGACCGGGTCGTTGAAGACGTGCTGGACCTCGACCTCCTGGCCGGTGAACGGGTTGTCCCAGGTCTGGAGGATCTCGCGGGACTTCGGGTCGAGGTAGGCGGCGGCCTCGCGGGTCAGGAGTTGCCAGGCGCCGTCGGCCTCGACCACGCGTGCCACGTTGAGGCCCTCGAACCCGAACAGGTGGTGCGGCCCGTCGTCGTCCTGCCAGCCGTACACGTCGCCGGTCCACCACGAGATCGTCTCGGCGCCGTCAGTCGAGGCGCGCACCCGAAGGAAATCCATGGGCTGAAGCCTCTATGACCACGCGCCAGGTTTCAAGACACATTGTCGTGATCACTTGACCGTTATTGTGAAGATCGCGGTGCCGGACTCCCGGACGCTGTCCGGGGCCGACGGCGTCTTCTCGGCCCCGCAGCGCCAGCAGTTGAACAGCTTGACCTCCGTCGTGCCCGGCCGCTTGGCGTTGAAGACGAAATAGCCGGCGCCGCCGCTGCCCGGGGCGTCGCCCTCGCTCTCGTGCTCCTCGCTGATGAACGAGGCCACCGTCGCGTCCGGCACCTCGACCAGTGACCAGTTGTCACCGACCGACGGGTTGTCGGGCACGACCAGCGAGAACCGATCGCCCTGGCCCACCTCGACCTGGGTCGTCCGCCCCTTCGCACCCTTCACGACGGTGCCGTAGTCGCTGACCGCCGAACCCGCGCCACACCCGGCAGCCCCGACGGCCAGCAGGACCGCCGCGGCCCATGTCCTCTTCACCTGCCGCAGCGTACCGCTCCCTCCTCTGGGGTACGGCGGCGCGTTCGGGTGTGCCGGGGCGCGTTCAGCGCTTGCGCTTGAGCAGGCGGCGCACGACCAGCGCGACGATGGTGCCGACGGCGGCCATCACCAGGATGGGGCGCTTCTTCGCCTCCGTGGCGGCGGCGTCGGCCACCTCCCCGGCCTTGTCCGTCGCCGCGGCTGCCGTGTCCTTGGCCGCCACCGCCATCTCGCCCGCCTTGTCCTTGGCCGTGGCGGCCAGTTCGCCTGCCTTGTCCTTGGCCGCCGAAGCGGTGTCCTTCGCCGCCGCGGCGACCTCGCCCGCCTTGTCCTTGGCCGTGTCGGCCATGTCGCCCGCTTTATCCTTAGCCGTCGCCATCGCGTCGCCTGCCTTGTCTCTCGTTCCGGTCATCTCATCGGACTCCGCGCCGGCCGCAGTGCCGCCGCCGCCTCCTCCGACGAGAAAGGCGCCTACCCAGCCAGGAGGCGCTCTATCACGGCTGTCCCCCGCGCAGGTCCTCGCGCATGGCGTCGCGGGCGGCGAGGAGCGGGTCCTCCTCCTCGGCGTGCTCACGGACCGCGGCGAGCTCTTCCTCCCCGCTCACGTCCGTGACGTCCCCGTGCGTGTTGTCGGCCGCGACGAACACCCCGCGCGCCTTCCGCGCCGCCTCGGCGGCCTCGGCGTTCTCCGCCGCACCCGCCCGGGTCTGCGGCACGTTGATCGAGGTCGGGTCCACGGGCGTGCCGACGACGGCCTCGTGCGCGCCGACGTACCCCGCGGTCACTCCCTCGACGTACTCCTCGTGCTCCTCCATCGGCCCTGCCTTCCCGTGGTGCTCTCACCCGTGGTTCTAACCGCACGGGTCGAGATCAACGGCAAAGCCCCGGCCACGATGTGGTCAGCGCCGGGCGAGCCTCAGCAGGAACCCGACCACCGCCGCGGCGTCGGACGACTTGGGCACCTCACACCAGCCGCCCGGCTTGTCCGGCGCGGCGAACGGCGAGGGCAGCTCGCACGGCGGCGTCGGCGGTTTGGGGCGTTCGCACCAGGATCCGCTCATGCCTTCAGCCTACGTCCGCCCCCACCGCCGCCGCGAGCCTCGATCCGGTAAGCGTCCCTCCGGGCTCTTTGGGGCGGCGTGCTGTCGGTGGGCGGCGGTAGCCTGCCGGGGTGCTGGTGGTGCATGGGGTGTGGGCGGGTGGCGGGCTCGCCTTCTGGGCGGAGGACACCGAGGCGGTCGGAGCCGTGTCGCGTGGCGCCTGGCCACGGCCTCATCCGTTCGCCGCCGGGCACGAGGAGCTGGCCGCGCACCTCGGGCTCGCCGACGGCGGGCACGGGGTGATGGAGCTGGTGCTGCCGGGCTCGGCCGCCGCCCCCGTGCCGTCGCCGGAGACCGGGCTGCTGGGCGACGGGACACGACCGAGGTTGCGCGGCTGGCGGGTGCCGGTCGTGGTGCCATCGGCCGGACACTGCCTCGACCTGCTCGACTCCGGTGGGGCGACCGTGCGGTTCTGGAGCGTCGTGGCCGAGCTCGCCCTTGATCTCGTACGGCGCGGCCGGGTCCTCCCCCAGCTCCTGCTCCCCACCCAGACCGAATCGGCATCAACGGGCGGTGACCACGCGGCGGGCGAGGCCAAGGCTGGTGACCAGGGCGGGTCCACGGGCGGTACCGCGGTGGACGACGGACTGGCCATGTGGGCCATACCGGAGGACACGGCGCGGGCTCGGTGGCGGGTGGTGCTGACCGGGCAGGACGCGGTGCGGTTCCGGGAGCTGGGCTTGGCGATGCCGCCGGCTTGCCGTACCGGAGCTGTGGAGCGGGGGTCGGCGGAGGTGCTGCGGGCGGCGCTCGACCACTTCGCGGACGCCCACGTCAGGGCCAAGGTCCAGGAGCCGCTGGTGGGGCGGCCACGGACGCTCAGGGACCGGTGGCTGGCCGCGCTCACCGGGCCGGACGCCGCCTGCCCGGACGTGCCGGAGCTGCGGGAGGCGCTCACCGAGTGGCATGACGCGGTGGCCGGGGCCGACGGCTCGGCGCGGGTCAGTTTCCGGCTGGTCGAGCCCTCCGCGGACGCCGGGGACAAGGCTGAGCGGTCCGGGTGGCGGGTGGAGCTGGCGTTGCAGGCTGTGGAGGATCCGAGCCTGTATGTCCCGGCCGACCAGATCTGGCAGGGTGAGCCGCTGCCGGGGTTGCCTACGCGGCCCGAGCGGGAGTTCCTGACCGGGCTGGGCCGGGCGGTACGCCTCTATCCCGACCTCGACCCCGCGCTCAGGGTGGCCGAGCCGAGGGAGCTGGTTCTCGACACCGCTGGCGCGTTCACCTTCCTGCGGCAGGCGGCGCCGCTGCTGCAGGCGGCCGGGTTCGGGGTGCAGCTGCCGCGCTGGGCCGGGCGGGCCAAGCTGGGGCTCAAGCTGACCACGCGCACCAAGAGCCAGCAGGCGGCGACCGGGCAGGGGTTCGGGCTGCGGGAGCTGGTCGACTTCCGCATCGATCTGGCTGTGGGTGACGAGAGCATCAGCGAGGCCGAGCTGGCGGAGCTGGCCAGGCTCAAGGTGCCGCTGGTGCGTGTACGCGGGCAGTGGGTGGAGCTGGACGAACGCCAGCTCAAAGCGGCGCTGCGGGCGGTCGAGGGGCGCAGGGACGGCGAGCTGAGCGCGGCCGAGATCCTGCGGAACGTCGTGCGGGGCGAGGACGACGAGCTGCCCCTGCTGGAGATCGACGCCGACGGCGTTCTCGGCGACCTGCTGTCGGGGCAGGCCGAGCGGCGGCTGACCCCGCTGGCCACTCCGGCCGGGATCGACGCCACCCTGCGGCCCTACCAGGAGCGCGGGCTGGCCTGGCTGAGCTTCCTGTCGGAGCTGGGGCTGGGCGGCGTCCTGGCCGACGACATGGGCCTGGGCAAGACGATCACCACGCTGGCCCTGCTGGCCCACGAGAAGGCTCAGGCCAGGCAGACGTCGCCGACGTTGCTCGTATGCCCGATGTCGCTGGTCGGCAACTGGCAGCGGGAGGCGGCCAGGTTCGCGCCGGGGCTGAAGGTCTACGTGCACCACGGCAGCGGACGGGACGCCACCCTGGCCGAGGGCGCCGATCTGGTGATCACCACGTACGGCACCGCCCAGCGCGACCTGGAGACCCTGAAAGGCTTCACCTGGCAACGCGTCGTCTGCGACGAAGCCCAGGCGATCAAGAACAGCGGCACCCTCCAGGCCCGCGCCGTGCGGTCGATCCCCACCCGCACCCGCCTCGCCCTGACCGGCACCCCGGTGGAGAACCACCTGGCCGAGCTCTGGTCGATCATGGAGTTCTGCAACCCCGGGATGCTCGGCTCGCGCACCACGTTCAGGTCCCGCTACCAGGAGCCGATCGAGGCCCGCCAGGACGAGCAGGCCACGCTCGCCCTCAAGCGCGCCACCGGCCCGTTCGTGCTGCGCCGCCTGAAGACCGACCGGTCCATCATCACCGACCTGCCGGAGAAGCTGGAGGTCAAGGAGTGGTGCTCGCTCACCCCCGAGCAGGCCTCGCTCTACCAGGCGGTGGTCGACGACATGATGGGCAAGATCGACGGCAGCGAGGGCATCGAGCGGCGCGGGCTGGTGCTGGCGGCGATGGCCAAGCTCAAGCAGGTCTGCAACCACCCGGCCCACCTGCTGAAGGACGGTTCGCGGCTGCCGGGCCGCTCGGGCAAGCTGGCCCGGCTGGAGGAGCTGACCGAGGAGATCGTGGCGGAGGGCGAGAAGGCCCTGGTGTTCACGCAGTACGCGGAGTTCGGCACGATGCTGCAGCCGTACCTGTCCGCCCGGCTGGACCGCCCGGTGCTCTGGCTGCACGGCGGCCTGGCGAAGAAGGCGCGTGACCGGCTCGTCGACCGGTTCCAGAACGACCCGGAGCCGATGGTGTTCCTGCTCTCGCTGAAGGCCGCGGGCGTGGGGCTCAACCTGACCGCCGCCAACCACGTCATCCACGTGGACCGCTGGTGGAACCCGGCCGTCGAGGACCAGGCCACCGACCGGGCGTTCCGGATCGGGCAGCGCAAGAACGTCCAGGTACGAAAGCTGATCTGCGCGGGCACCCTCGAAGAGCGTGTGGACGAGATGATCGAGCGCAAGAAGGCGCTGGCGGAGCGGGTGGTCGGCACCGGCGAGGACTGGCTCACCGACCTGTCCTCCCAGGAGCTGCGCGAGGTCTTCCGCCTGGGCGCCGAGGCGGTGAGCTGAGCATGCCGGTCGGCAAAGACGGGTGGTACGACGGCGGGCGGCCGATCGCGGTCGAGGGCGGCCTCAAAGCACGCACCCAGCGCGGCACGATCGGCGCCTCGTGGTGGTCGCGCAGGTTCATCGACATCCTGGAGCGGGTGTGCGACAAGGGGCGGCTGGCCCGCGGGCGCACCTACGCGCGCAAGGGCCAGGTGCTCTCGCTGGAGCTGGCCGCGGGCCTGGTGAGCGCCAGGGTGCAGGGCTCGCGCCCGGACCCGTACGAGGTGGCGGTCAGGGTCGAGGTGTACGCCGAGGCGCTGTGGGCCGAGCTGGAGGCGGCGATCGCCGGGCAGGCGGTGCACCGGGCCAAGCTGCTGGCCGGGGAGATGCCGACGGAGATCGAGGAGGTCTTCGCCGCGATGGGCGTCGACCTGTTCCCGCGCGATCTGGACATGGAGTGCTCCTGCCCGGACTGGGGGTTTCCGTGCAAGCACCTGTCGGCGGTGCTCTACCTGCTGGCCGAGTCGTTCGACGACGACCCGTTCCTGGTGCTGGCGTGGCGGGGCCGTACCAAAGAGCGGTTGCTGGGGTCGCTGGCCGATGACGGCGGGGCGCGCGGCGACCCGCTGGCGGTGGCGGACGTGCCGTTCGCCGACCGGCTGGCCGACTTCTACGCGGCGGGCGCGAGCGTGCGGCGGCCCGAGCGGCGGGCGGCGGGCGCGCCCGATCTGCTGCTGCGGCTTTTCCCGCCGCCGGAGGGGCTGGCGCACCAGCTCGGACCGGCCTACATCGGCATGGCCGCAGATCTTGAGGCGCCCGCCGACGAGACCTAATATGAGGGCCCTCTCGCCCCGAACCGGAGAGGACTCCTCGTGAGCTCACCCGCGTTAACGGCAAAGGTCTCCGGCGGCTGGACGGCACGGCTCTCCCTGGCCCAGCTCGGGCTGATGATGGGCTGGTTCACGCTGATCCAGATCGTGCTCCCCCAGCACATGGTGGTGGTGGACAACGCCGGCAAGGAGGCGTCGCTGGCGGTGGTGTTCGCCGTGGGGGCGGCGGTGTCGATGGTGTCGAACGTGGCGTTCGGCGCGCTGTCGGACCGCACCCGGGGCCGCTTCGGCAAGCGCCGCCCGTGGATCGTGTTCGGCGCGCTGACCGGCGCCGCGGCCCTGGCGCTGCTCGGCACCCAGCAGACGGTGCTGGGCATGACGATCGGCTGGAGCCTGGTGCAGCTGACGTTCAACGCGGCGTACGCCTCGACGGTCGCGGTGGTGCCCGACCGGGTGCCGGAGTGGCAGCGCGGCCGGGTGCTGGCGGTGGCGGGCGCGGCGCAGGCGGCGGGGCCGCTGCTGGGCGGGCTGGTGGTGGCGCTGGTCGTCACCGGCGTGCTGCCGTCCTATCTGGCGATGGCGCTGCTGCTGCTGGCGACCGTGCTGCCGTTCGCGCTGGCGACCGGCGAGGGGCCGGTGGCGGAGGCGGAGAAGACCCGCTTCGACTGGCGCACGCTGTGGGTGAGCCCGCGACGCCACCCCGACTTCGCGTGGGCGTGGGTGACACGATTCCTGCTGAACCTGTCGATCTCGATGGGCACCGGCTACCTGCTCTACTACCTGCGTGACGCGATCGGCTACGAGCGGCTGTTCCCCGGGCACGGCGTGGACGAGGGCGTGCTCATCCTGCTGGCCGTCTCCACGGTGGCCGGCATCGCGCCCACGCTGCTGTCCGGCTGGCTGTCGGACAAACTGGGCAAGCGGCGGCCGATCGTCAGCGTGGCGGCGCTGCTGACCGCCTCGGCGGGGGTGCTGCTGGCGTTCACCACGTCCTGGCCGACGGTGATCGTGGCGGCGGTGATCCTCGGGGCGGGCAGCGGCGCGTTCCTGGCCGTGGACCAGGCGCTGCTGACCCAGGTGCTGCCCACCGATCTCGACCGGGGCAAGGACCTCGGCGTGCTCAACCTGGCCTCGGCCGGGCCGCAGGTGCTCGCCCCGGTGCTTGCCGCGCCGCTGGTCACGCAGCTCGGCGGCTATCCGGCCCTCTACACGGTCACGGCCGCGGTGGGCATCGCGGGCGCCCTTCTGGTGTGGAAGATCCGCGGGGTGCCGTAGCGTCGGCGCATGCTGATCGAAACGGCCGAGCGGGTGGCGCGCGAGTTCGAGCTGGGCGAGGTGGCGGCGGAGCCGGTCTACGCGGCCCGCGGCGAGCTGGGCCTGATCTGGCGGGTGGACACCGATCGGGGTTCGTGGGCGGTCAAGGAGTCGCTCATCGAGGTGGCCGAGCACGACGCCGCCGCCGACGTGGCCTTCCAGCGCGCCGCCGCCGCGTCCGGCGTGGTGCTCCCCGCTCCGGTCGTGGACCGCGGCGGGCGGGTTATCCTGCGGGCGCGGCCGTACGACCTGCGGGTTTATGAGTGGGCCGATCTCGCCGCCGGCGAGATCACCGCGGCCCAGCTGGGCGTGGCGACCGCGAGCGTCCATCGCGTACGGCACGCCGCCCGCGGGCCGGTGTCCGAGTGGTTCGCCGCCCCGCTGGGCGCGGACGGGTGGGCGGGGATCGCCGGGATCTCGCGCCGCCAGGAGTGGGAGGACGCGCTGCACGCCTGGCTGGACGACCTCGTCGCGGTGGACGCGATCGTGGTCGCGCCGGATCCGGCGCGGGTGACGACCTGCCATCGCGACCTCAACGAGGAGAACCTGCGCATGTCCACGGCAGGCGTGCTCACCGTCCTGGACTGGGAGAACTGCGGCCCGGCCGTGCCCGCCTGGGAGCTGGCCGCGATCGTGGCCCGCGACCCCGAGGTCTACCGCGCCTACGTGGCGGCGGGCGGGCCGGCCCGGGTGACCCGGCCGGAGGACTTCTCGATGCGCGTGGCCGTACAGGGGCATCTGCTGGAGTTCTACGCGCGGCGGGCGACCGATCCCACGGAAACCGAGGAGAACCGGGCGCGCTCGCGCGCCCGCCTGGGCGAGATGCTGACGCGCCCGCTCACGCTGGAGCGGATCTCAGCGGTCCTCGAAGGTCTCCGGGACCATCACGCGCACTCCGTTGGGCACCACGCGCAGCCTGATGGGTGTGCGTAGGCGTACCTCGCCGTCGACGTCGGCGGCCATCGGCGGGTCGGTCTCCAGCAGCATCTCGCGGCCGGTCACGAACGGCCCGCCGCCCATGCTGCGCCAGCGGCCGGTCGCCGCCCGCACGAGCGTCTCGCCGAGCAGCCGCAGCTTCTTGCCGGAGCCGAGCTGGTAGGCGACGAGCTGGCCGTTGTCGATGCTGATGTCCTTGGCCACCTGCCAGCCGCCGTGGAAGCGGCCGTTGGCGATGTTGAGCTGGTGGGTCAGGAGCTCGTGGCGCTGACCGTCGACGGTGATGAACGCGCGGAACGGCCGGTGGCCCGGCAGGATCGTCAGCGCGGTCAGCGGGTAGGCCGGGCGGCCGATGATGCGCTTGAGCCACGGCTTGACCTTGCCGGCCACCTCGACGGAGACGCCGAAGCTGGCCAGGTTCGCGAACGGCCGGTCGTCGGCCATGCCGAGGTCGATGTCGGCGACCTTGCCGGTGGCGAAGACGTTGATCGCGCCGGCCAGGTCGAGCGGGAGGCCGAGGCTGCGGGCGAAGTTGTTGGTGGTGCCGAGCGGGAGCACGCCGAGCGCCACGTCGCGGTGGGCGATGTGGCGCACGGCCGACGACAGGGTGCCGTCACCGCCCCCGACGATCAGCAGGTCGGGCTTGGTGGCCAGCGCCCTGTCGAGATGCTCACGCAACCGCTTGGGCTTGAGCACCGAGAACTCGGCGAGCGGTTCGAAGCCCAGACCGTGGATGAGGTCGAGCGCCTCGAAGTAGTGGCGGCGACCGCGGCGCGAGCGTGTGTTGATCACCACGGCCACCCGGCGCTCCCGCCGGATGGCCGCGGTGTGCTCCGCCTTGGTCCTAAGGTCCGTCATGGTCCCTCATCGTAGGGCCGCCGGAGCGGCCCCTACGATCACTTCTTGGGCGCGATGACCTGGACGATGGCTCCGAGGTTGCCCGGCAGGGGGCTGACCAGCTTGAACTGGACGCCCAGCGCCTTGCCCTCGTCGCCCGGGTTGCCGGTGCCGAGCTTGTGGCCGTGGCCCATGTCGGTCCCGTACAGGTCGGGGGCGGGAGTGCCGTCGAAGTTGACGACGCGGGTGCTGTACTGCTGGTCGCCCTTGGCCGGAACGACCGCCGAGGCGTCGAAGTCGCGGTAGAACAACGAGCCGTTCTGCAGCTCGAAGCCCGGGTACCAGGTCTTCGCGTCGGTGAAGTTCGGCACACCCTTCAGCGCGGCGATGTCCGAGCAGTACTCGCTGAACGGCTCGTTCGGCGCCTCCAGGCACTCCTTGAACGGGTAGGTCTTGTTGAAGGAGAACGCGGCGTTGGAGGTCTGGGAGCGGCCTTCCAGGTTCTTGTTGCGGCTCGGGTCCTTGGTAGCCGCGGTCCCGGTACGGCGCAGCGGCTCGTAGTGGGAGTCCACGACCAGCAGGCTGCCCTTGGCTCCGATGCTGGGCAGCTGCTCCAGGCTCGGGATGATCACATTGTTGGTGTAGGTCGAGTCGCGGAGCCAGACCAGCAGGCCGGGCGCGTTGTACTTGACCTTCTGCACCTTCCAGGCGCCGTCGCGCGAGTAGGTGGTGTCGTAGGCGTACTGCAGGCCCTTGTCGAAGCCGTCGAAGTTACGCCACTCGGCGAGGTAGAAGCGGGAGATCTCGCGCGAGCCGTTGTTCACGGTCCAGCCCTGGCCGCTGGTGTTGGTGAACGTGCCGCCGGTGGCCTTCCAGCCGTTCTCGCCGCCCTCGACGTCGTCGCTCCACACGGCGGTGCCGCCGTTGGTGAGCTGGAAGTCGTCGGCGTGCCAGCCGCGCGGGGTGGAGGCCGCGTCGGTGTTGTAGGCCAGGCGCAGCTTGACGGTCTGGCCGGCGAACGGGGTCAGGTTGACGTAGTCGTGCCGCCAGCCGTCGGTGTTGCCGGTGAGGCCGTACTTCTTGTTGCCGAAGGTCTTGAGGTTCTTGTTCGGGTCCGGGTAGTCGTCCGGGGTGGTGACTTCCTGGCCGGCCTCGTTGAAGACCTTCTGCTGGGTCCAGGTGTTGCCGCCGTCGGCGGAGACCTCGACGAAGCCGTAGTCCCAGTCGGCCTCGATCTCGTAGTTGTTCCACATCCAGAAGCGCAGGTCGCTTCCGGCGGGCACCTGCACGTCGCGGGTGACCTTGACGTTGGCCCACTCCTGGTCCATGCCGGACCACCAGGCGTTGGTGCCGCTGTGGGCGTCGATCATCTTCAGCGGCTGGCTGGCCAGGTTGACGCGGATGCCGTCGGCGGTGAGCTTGGGCGTGCGCGAGGACTGGCCGACGGTGACGATCTTGCTGGCGTCACCGGGGTTGAGCGTCTTCGGGTTGGCCCAGCCGAGGACCCACTTGTCCCACAGGCCCATGTGCGTCGGCATCGACTGGAAGATCGGGCCGGAGTGCGAGCCGCTGGACATCAGGTCCCAGAAGTCGACGGCGGAGCTGCCCGCGCCGCTGGTGTCGTACAGGTCGGGCAGGCCGAGGTCGTGGCCGTACTCGTGGGCGAAGACGCCGACGCCGGAGTCCTCGGGCTGCACGATGTAGTTCGAGATCTTCTTGTCGGTGCCGGGCACCTGGTAGCCGCCCGCGACCGCGCTGGAGTGCGCCCAGATCGCGTAGGTGCCCTCCTTGCCGCCGTCGGAGGACTTGTCCTTGCCGGCGTGGACGAGCACCAGGTGGTCGATCACGCCGTCGGGCTCGGCGAAGTTGCCGTCGCCGTCCGCGTCGGAGGTGTCCTCCTGGTCGTACTCGGCCCAGTTGAAGCCGGGCTGCGTCTGCGCCAGGACGTTGACCGCGTCGATGGCGAGCTGGCCGGCGCCCAGCGGGTTGTCCGGGTGGCCGGACATGTCCTGGGGAGCGCCACCGCAGGCGGCCGCGCCGTACCACGCCTCGGAGTGCGGGGCCTTGATCCAGCCGACGGCGGAGCCGGTGACGGAGTAGGCGCCCTTGGACATCTCCTCGTACATCTTCTTCATGGTGTGGCCGGAGATGTCGATGCCGGCCCGGCCGTCGCGCGGGTCCTTGAGGTCCTTGCGCACGCGCTCGGTGATGCCCTTGTCGGTGTAGAGCATCTTGTTGAAGTGCGCGGGGCTGAAGTCGGGAACCCAGAAAGAGTTGTTGTCCTTCTGCGGCAGGCTCGCCGGGTCGGGGATGTTGTTGTGGAGCGGTCCGTTCATCTTGGTGCCCGGCGGCTCCACGACGCAGTCCTCGGGGCCGCTGTCGGGGGTGCGCAGGCGGTTGAAGCCGGAGAAGTCGTCGTTGGCGTTCTCGTTGAACTCCACGAGCAACGTCAGCAGCTTGGCCGTCTTGGTCTGCTTCGACTTCTTGAAGATCCAGTCGGCGGGGTTGCGGCCGGTTCTGATGGCCTCGTTCTCCCGGGCGGCCAGGACGCGGCCGGCGACCGGGTTGCCGCTGGTGAACTTCTGGTCGAACTTCTGCGCCGGGGAGAGGCTGCGGGCGGCGGGCGAGCCCGGCGTCGGCGGTTCCTCGAGGGTCTTCTCCACCCGGGGCGGGGCGTAGTTGATGTAGGCGTCAGCCGCGCTGGGGACATACCTCGCGATAGAGGCGTCCACTGGTGCGACGGCGAGTCCCGTGGCGATGAGGGTGAGCGCGGGGACTGTGGCTAAGTAGCGTCTGCTTGGCACAAAGCGGACGCTAAGCCCAAGGTCAAGTGATCGTAAAGCCCTTTCGGGAAATGTGATGTATCAGTGGGGAATTTCAGAACAGCAGAAGCACGGCTAGAGTGCCGCCCGCAATAGCGCCGCCATAACAGAGCAGCGCGATGAACAGGTCGAATCTGGCCACGCCCAGAAGTTCCTCACTGGTGTGCCGGATCCGGTGCGCCGCGTGAAACAGGCACAGCACGATGACGGCCACCAGGGCCAGCCGTACCGGAAGGGGGTCAAGGAGCGCGGTCAGATGCGTGGTGGACGGCCAGTCGAGCACGCCGAGCGGCATGAGCACCCCGAACAGCAGCACCAGCACCGGCAGCAGGAGCGCGGCCACCACTCCCCCGCCGCTGAACAGCAGCCACAGATAAGGCTCGGCCGTACGCCGCCGGCTCATGGCGTCCTCAGCACGAAGTAGGCGATGACCGCCGAGATCAGCAGCCAGGCGGAGTGGTTGCCGCCCTGGATCATCCAGGCGGGCAGGCGGTAGCCGTCCAGCCTGATGACGGTGGCGGTGGGGGCCAGGTTCAGGAACGTCACCGCGTGGAAGGTCGTGGCGGCCAGCGCGACCACGTTGAGCGCGATCACCCACGGCTGCCCGGCGAAGGCGGCCGGGTCGCCGCCGTTCAGCACGGCGTCGATGACGATCATCAGGAAGACGATCGCCCACGCCACGAACACGCTGGTCAGCTCGCGCGCGACGAACACCGTGTAGTTCCGGTTGCGCAGGAACCACGCGTGGTCGCGCGGCGGCCGGTACGCCGTCGTCATCGCCTGCTCCAAGGAAGGATGGACCGCATCGCGGCGGTGACCTTGTAGCGCTGGATCGCCTCGGCCGGATCGACGTGCTTGGGGCAGACCTTGGTGCATTCACCGACGAACGTGCACCCCCACACCGCCTCGTCCAGGTTGAGCATGTCGAAGCGGTCGCCCATGTCGCGCGAGTCGAGCTCGTAGCGCTGGGCCAGCGCGATCGCCGCCGGGCCGAGGAAGTCGGGGTCGAGCACGTAGACCGGGCAGGCCGAGTAGCAGAGCATGCAGTTGATGCACATCGAGTACTGCTTGTACGCCTCCAGCTGCGCCGGGGTCTGCGCGTGCTCGGTCGTCAGCGGCAGTTCCTCGCCTTCCCTGATCAGCCACGGCTTCACGTGCCGCAGCTTGTCGAGGAAGTCGTCGACCTCCACCACCAGGTCGCGGATGATCGGGAAGCCCTTGAGCGGCTCGATCCTGATCGGCCCGTCGCCGAACTCGGTGAAGAACGTGCCGCAGGTCAGCCGGGGCTCGCCGTTGACGTTCATGCCGCAGGAGCCGCAGATGCCCATCCGGCACGACCACCGGAACGACAGCGTCCCGTCGAGCTGGTCCTTGATGTAGTTGAGCCCGTCGAGCACCGCCCAGTCGTCCATGAGCGGCACGTCGAAGCTCTCCAGCACGGGCGCGCTGTCCTGCCCCGGCCGGTATCGGGTGACTTCGAGGGTGATGGTGCGCGTGGTCGTCTGGCGTACCTCGTGGTGTTTCGCCTCAGTGACGCGTCTGATGGTTCCTTCACCCTCCTCATTCGCTCCGCGGCCGGCTTGCTTCGCGGCGCCGTCCACTCCGCTCACTGCGTCGGGTTCAGTCACGCGTCTGATGGTTCCTTCACCCTCCTCATTCGCTCCGCGGCCGGCTTGCTTCGCGGCGCCGTCCACTCCGCTCACTGCGTCGGGTTCAGTCACGGCCGTAAACCCTTTCGCCGGGAGGCCAGCGGGTGATCGTCACGGGCAGCAGCCCGACGGACGGCGCGCCGTCGGGGGCGCGGTAGACGAGCGAGTGGGCCAGGAACTCCCTGTCGTCGCGCGCCTCGTAGTCGGTGCGCTGGTGCGCGCCGCGCGACTCGCGCCGGTTGAGCGCGCAGGCGGCGATCGTCTGCGCCACGTCGAGCATCGTGTGCAGTTCCTGCAGGTTGATCAGCTCGGTGTTGAAGGTGGCGCTGGTGTCGTCCATCCGCGCGCCGTCCGCCCGCTCGCGCAGCTCGGCCAGCGTGTCGACGGCCTTGGCCAGCTCGGCGCCGGTGCGGTAGATCCCGGCCGCGCCCTCCAGCGTGTGCTGCATCCGCTCCCGCAGGTCCGCGATGCGGTCGCCACCGTGGTTGCCCTCCCGCGCGCGCTCCAGCCGCCGCCGCTCGTCCTCCCCCTGCGCGTGTACGGCGGGCGGCTCCGCCTGCCGGTGCGCCTGGGCGAAGGCGGCGGCGGCCGTACCGGCTCTGCGGCCGAAGACGAGGATCTCGGGCAGCGAGTTGGAGCCGAGCCGGTTGGCGCCGTTGATGCTGACGCAGGCGGTCTCACCCGCGGCGTACAGGCCGGCGATCGGGGTGGCGCCGTCCAGGTCGGTGTGGACGCCGCCCATCACGTAGTGCACGACCGGGCGGACCGGGATGAGGTCGGTGGCCGGGTCGAGGTTCTGGTAGCTGCGGCACAGCTCGCGCACGAACGGGATCCTGGCGTCGATCTTGCGTTCGCCCAGGTGGCGCAGGTCGAGGTAGACGACGGGGCCGTAGGGCGTCTCGACGGTGCGGCCGCGCCGCTGCTCGTGCACGAACGCCTGTGAGAGGCGGTCGCGCGGGCCCAGCTCCATGCTGCGCAGCTTCGGCTTCTCCGTCGGCTTTCCCAGGTCGTAGTCCTGCAGGTAGCGGTAGCCGTCCTTGTTGATCAGCCAGCCGCCCTCGGCGCGGGCCGCCTCCGTGATGAGGATGCCGGTGAACGGCAGGCCCGTCGGGTGGTACTGGATGAACTCCATGTCCTTCAGCGGCGCCCCGGCCCGGTAGGCCAGGGCCATGCCGTCGCCGGTCTTGATGGCGGCGTTGGTGGTGAAGGGGAAGACCCGGCCGCAGCCGCCGGTGGCCAGGATGACGGTGCGGGCGGCGATGGTCTCGATGTGCCCGGTCCTGATCTCGACGGCGACGACGCCGTGGACGCGGCCGTCGTCGACGATCAGCTTGGTGACGTACCACTCGTCGTAGCGCCGGATCTCGCCGTACTTCATCGTGGTCTGGAACAGGGTGTGGAGCAGGTGGAAGCCGGTCTTGTCGGCGGCGTACCAGGTGCGCTCGCGCTTCATCCCGCCGAACGGCCGCACCGCCACCCGCCCGTCGGCCTCCCGGCTCCACGGGCAGCCCCAGTGCTCCAGCTGGATCAGCTCCCTGGGCGCCTCGGCCACGAAGGCCTCGACGGCGTCCTGGTCGCAGAGCCAGTCGCCGCCGGAGACGGTGTCGTAGCAGTGCTCGTCCAGGGAGTCTCCTGCCGCGATCACCCCGGCGGCGCCGCCCTCGGCCGAGACGGTGTGGCTGCGCATCGGGTAGACCTTCGACACGACCGCCACGCTCAGCTCCGGGTCGGCCTCGGCGACCGCGATGGCCGCGCGGAGCCCGGCGCCGCCCCCTCCGACGATGAGCACATCGATCATGGGCGTCACTTCCCGTGGTCGGGTTCGATGGGGTCCTTCACCCGCTTGCCGTCGTGCCGGATGGCGGACAGATGGATGCTGCCGTCGTGGTACTCGTGGCGGATCCTGCGGCAGCCGCACTCGAAGAACTGATCCCTGATGACCAGGCCGTAGCCGTCGTCGTCGACGAGGCGCTCACCGCCAGACCGCTTCCCGCAGGGAGCCTGTTCAGGGGTGAAGGGGATTTTGGTGCCTGTCATCGCCGATCTCCCTAGAAAGGCGAAATGTCATCTCCACACAAGCACCACGAGGACCTCCTGAAAAGGTCAGATGTCTCTCTCGGTTTGCGGCTGCTCCACCTGCGGCGGCTGTGCCTGCACCGGCTCGCGGGGATAGTGCAGGTCGAAGGCGGGGCGCTCGGAGCGGATCGGCGGGATGCTGGTGAAGTTGTGGCGCGGCGGCGGGCAGGACGTCGCCCACTCCAGCGAGTTGCAGTAGCCCCACGGGTCGTCGAGGGTGACCTTCGCGCCGTGCCTGGCGGTCTTCCAGACGTTGTAGAGGAACGGCAGCGTCGAGGCGCCGAGCAGGAACGCGCCCACCGAGGAGATCTCGTTGAGCGTGGTGAAGCCGTCGGCGGCGCCGAAGTCGGCGTAGCGGCGCGGCATCCCGAGCGTCCCCAGCCAGTGCTGGATCAGGAACGTGGTGTGGAAGCCGATGAACAGCGTCCAGAAGTGCACCTTGCCGAGCCGGTCGTCGAGCATCCGGCCGGTCATCTTCGGCCACCAGAAGTAGAAGCCGGAGAACATCGCGAACACCACGGTGCCGAAGACCACGTAGTGGAAGTGGGCGACGACGAAGTAGGTGTCGGAGATGTGGAAGTCGAGCGGCGGCGCGGCCAGGATGACGCCGGTCAGCCCGCCGAGCAGGAACGTCACCAGGAACCCGACGGCGAACAGCATCGGCGTCTCGAAGCTGAGATGGCCCCGCCACATCGTGCCGATCCAGTTGAAGAACTTCACGCCGGTCGGCACCGCGATGAGGAACGTCATGAAGGCGAAGAACGGCAGCAGCACCTGCCCGGTCGGGAACATGTGGTGCGCCCACACGGTCATCGACAGCCCGGCGATCGCGATCGTCGCCCCGACCAGCCCCATGTAGCCGAATATCGGCTTACGGCTGAAGACCGGGATGACCTCGGTGATGATGCCGAAGAACGGCAGCGCGATGATGTAGACCTCGGGATGGCCGAAGAACCAGAACAGGTGCTGCCAGAGCATCGCCCCGCCGTTCTCCGGCGCGAACACCTGGGTGCCGAGCTTGCGGTCCGACTCCAGCACCAGCAGCGCCGCCGCCAGCACCGGGAAGGCCATCAGCACGAGCATGCTGGTCAGCAGCGTGTTCCAGGTGAACAGCGGCATCCGGAACATCGTCATGCCCGGCGCCCGCATGCCGATGATCGTGGTGATGAAGTTGACCGAGCCGAGGATCGTGCCGAGCCCCGACAGCGCAAGGCCCATGATCCACAGATCGCCGCCGAGCCCCGGCGAGTACGTGGCGGTCGACAGCGGCGTGTAGGCGAACCAGCCGAAGTCGGCCGCGCCGCCCGGCGAGATGAACCCGGCCAGCACCATCAGCCCGCCGAACAGGAACAGCCAGTACGCCACCGCGTTCAGCCGCGGGAACGCCACGTCCGGAGCCCCGATCTGCAGCGGCATCACCACGTTGGCGAACCCGGCGAACAACGGCGTCGCGAACAGCAGCAGCATCACCGTGCCGTGGATGGTGAACAGCTGGTTGTACTGCTGCTGGCTCACCAGCTGCATGCCCGGCTGGGCCAGCTCGGCCCGCATCACCATCGCCATCAGCCCGGCCACGAGGAAGAACACGAACGAGGTGATCAGGTACAGGTACCCGATGACCTTGTGGTCGGTGGTCGACATCCAGGAGACGATCACGGTGCCCGTACGGCGGCGCCGTACATGCTCGATAGAGGTCTCGCGGACGGTCGTCACGGCAGCTCCCTCCGACGCGGTGCCCCCGATGCCCCCATTCCACGCCAACCGCAGCATTGGCGCAATTACCCTTGCGAAGATCGGCTTAAGGAAGGGTGGACGATGAAGAGGGTCGCGCTGGTGTGCGCCGGGGTCGTGATGGCGGGATTGTTCACGGGGCAGGCGGCGCAGGCGAAGCCGTCCATCCCGAAGAACTTCCTCCTTTATGAGAAGCAGGCGCGCGCGGACGCGGGCGGCGCGCACTGGATCCTCGTCGAGGGCGGCGCGCACGAGGACGTCTGGAACGCCCAGTGCCGCCCGGCGAGCCTCAAGGGCTGGTCGGCGCGGCGGGACCTGACCTATGACACCGAGATCGGCGGCGGCGAGAAGACCAACAGGATCCGCGGCGAGCAGGTGTTCGTGTTCAGCAAGGCGAGCAAGGCGCGGGCGATGATGGCCGGGATGCGCAAGCTGATGAAGGGATGCGCGCAGATCAGGCCGAGCGCGCCGCGGATCGGCGACGAGGCCGTGGGCGGGGTGCTCAAGGTGAAGGCGAAGGTCCCGCAGACCCAGAAGTTCGTGGCGGTACGGCGGGGCGCGGCGGTGGCCCTCTACTGGGATCTGGCCAACGCCGCCAAGCCGCTGCGGTCCATGGCGCAGCACGAGCGGGACGCCAGGCGGATGGCGGGCAAGTTGTGCGCGATCGGCGGCTGCTGACCCGCGCGGGCCCGGCTTCTTCTATCCTTCGTAACGAATCGATCGGAGGAGATCACGTGAACGCTCAGCGCGACTACGACACCCTGGTCAGCCGGGGCCTCAAGCTTGACCTCACCAGGGGCAAGCCGTCGCCGCGCCAGCTCGATCTCGCCGACGCGATGCTGACGCTGCCCACGTCCTACGTCGCCAGGGACGGCATGGACGGCCGCAACTACGGCAACCTGCAGGGGCTGGCCGAGCTGCGCGAGCTGTTCGGTCCGGTGCTGCAGGTCCCGGCGGAGCAGCTGGTGGTGGGCGGCAACTCCAGCCTCACGATGATGCACGACACGGTCGTGCACGCGTTGCTGAGCCCGGTGCCGGGCGCGCCGGTGCGGTGGGTGGAGGCCGGAGAGATCACCTTCCTCTGCCCTGTTCCCGGATATGACCGGCATTTCACGATCTGTGAGCGGTTCGGGATCAAGATGGTCGCGGTGCCGATGAACGCCGACGGGCCGGACATGGACGTCGTCGAGCGGCTGGTGGCCGAGGACGCGAGCGTCAAGGGCATGTGGTGCGTGCCGAAGTACAGCAACCCCTCGGGGATCGTGTACGGCGACGAGACGGTGCGGAGGTTGGCGTCGATGCGCACCGCCGCCCCCGATTTCCGGATTTTTTGGGACAACGCCTATGCGGTGCACCATCTGACCGAGGACCACGCCGAGATCGCCGACCTGCTGGCCCTGAGCGCCTCCCACGGCAACGCCGACCGGGTGTTCGTCTACGGCTCGACGTCGAAGGTGACGCTGGCGGGCAGCGGGGTGTCGTTCTTCGGTTCGTCACCGGCGAACGTCGCGTGGTTCCTGGCCAACACGGCCAAGCAGTCCATCGGGCCCGACAAGATCAACCAGCTGCGGCACGTGGAGTTTCTACGCGACGGCGCGGGGGTGGCGGCGCACATGCGCAAGCACGCCGAGCTGATCGGGCCGAAGTTCGCGGTCGTTGACCAGATCCTCTCGAAGGAGCTGGGCGAGCTCGCCACCTGGACCAGCCCGAAGGGCGGGTACTTCATCACCCTTGAGGTGCCGAACGCCCGGCGGGTGGTGGAACTGGCCAAGAACGCGGGCATCGCCCTTACGCCGGCCGGTGCCACACACCCGTATGGCGACGACCCGTCCGACCGGTTCATCCGGATCGCCCCGACTTACCCGAGCCTCGACGAACTCGAACAGGCCATGCACGGCCTCGTCATCTGCGTCCGCGCCGCCACCTAATCGATCTCTGCGGCTTTGAGTATGCTGCGCCCTCATCCGCTACGGCGCAGCCCAGTGGGCGCCTCCCACCGTCGTGGGCTCGCATCCGTGCGGGGTCGGCCGGCAGTCTGACGTGGTGCTCGCCGTTACGGCGGTTCGCCGGCAGGGTTCCGTGCCCTGCGCGGGCCGCCGTACCGGCGCGCCGAACACCACCGCCGGACTTCCCGCCGTCTCGGCGCGAAAACCGGCTCCGCCCCACGGCCCCCGCGGCACGCGAACCTCCCGGCACGCGACGCCTGCGCACAGACCCTCTCGGTGCACGAGCCCCTCGGCGCACGGAGCCCCCGGTAGGCAGGGGTTGGGGGCTAGCGGCGGAAGCCGAAGATGTATTCGCGGGTTTCGCTGGGGTGGAAGGAGACGCCTACGCCGGGTTCGAAGGCGGCGTTGTCGCGGGCGCAGTAGAACAGGCCGTGCCAGACCTCGATCGCCCGTTCCCTGGCCGGGGTTTCGGCGTCGTCGCGTTTGCGGGCGCCGTAGGAGCCGACCACGAAGAACGTGCCGAAGATCCAGAAGAGGCCGGTCAGGCAGAACGGCGCCAGCAGTACCTCGCCCCAGGACGCGTTTCCGCCCATCGCGATGATCAGCGCGACCACCAGGTGCACCAGTGCGGCGGCCAGCAGCATGAGGTAGCCCTGGTTGCGGGCCCAGGGCGTGTAGTGGCGGCTGGGGAAGGAGAGCCATACCGCGAGCTGGGTTCGGCTCATCGCGCGCTTGGAGACGCCCAGAGAGGGCGCGGTGGGTAGGTCGTGGACCTGTTTGTCGCCTGGCAGACGTACCCGGCCGATTTTGTACATCGTGCCGGCGGCGACGACCCCCGGCACCGAGGCCACCTGATCAGCCTGGGAACACACCGGGCACGTCACATCCACCTGGTGCAGTCTGGCCGTAAGGCGTGGCCAGCGCAAACCGTAAGGTTCTCCTGTGAGCGTGATTGATACCTTGATCGACCGCCTTCCGGACGGACGCGTACTTACCGACCCTGATGTGATCGACTCCTACGCCCGTGACAAGACGTTCTGCGAGCCTGGCAAGGCTCTTGGCGTGGTGCTCGCCGGGTCTCGGGAGGACGTGGTGACCACGCTCCGGTGGGCCAGTGAGCACCGGGTGCCGGTGGTGCCGCGCGGCGCGGGGACGGGGCTGGCCGGGGCGGCGACGGCGGGTGACGGTTCGATCGTGCTCTCCCTGGCCAGGATGACGGCGATCCGCGAGCTGTCGCCGGCCGACGAGATCGCCGTGGTCGAGCCAGGGGTGATCACCGCCGATCTGGACCGGGCGGCGCGCGAGCACGGCCTCATGTACGCGCCCGACCCCTCCTCCTACGAGATCTCCACCATCGGCGGCAACCTGGCCACGAACGCGGGCGGGCTGCGCTGCGTCAAGTACGGCGTGACCCGCGACTCCGCGCTCGGCCTGGAGGTCGTGCTGGCCGACGGCCGGGTGCTGAACACCGGCCGCCGCACCATGAAGGGCGTCACCGGCTACGACCTGACCGGCCTGTTCGTCGGCTCCGAGGGGACGCTCGGGGTGATCACCGCGGCGACCGTACGCCTGCGCAGGGCGCCGGAGTCACCGCCGGCGACGTTCGCGGCCGAGTTCGGCTCCCTGCGCGAGGCGGGGGCCGCGGTGTCGGCCATCATGGCGGCCGGTTGCCAGCCGTCGCTGCTGGAGCTGCTCGACCGCGCCACGCTGGAGGCCATCGACGACATGCGCAGCATCGGCCTTGAGGCGGCGACGATGGCGATGCTGATCGGCCAGTCCGACGCCACCGACTCGGCGGCGGCCGTCGCGCGCATGCAGGAGGTCTGCGAGGCCAACGGCGCGGCCTTCGTGGCGGTCTCGTCGTCTCCGGCCGAGGCCGAGGAGCTGATCGGCGTGCGCCGCATGGCCTACCACGCCAAGGAGCGCCTGGGCGCCTGCCTCGTGGAGGACATGTGCGTGCCGCGCTCGGTCCTGCCCGACATGATCAGCGCGATCGAGGCGGCAGCAGTACGGCATGGCGTGAAGATCTGCACCGTCGCTCACGCGGGGGACGGCAACCTGCACCCGGTCTTCATCTTCGACCGCGGCGCTTCGGAACCCCCGCCCGAGGTGTGGGCGGCGGCCGACGAGGTGTTCACCCGCGCGCTCGCGCTCGGCGGCACGCTGACCGGCGAGCACGGGGTGGGGCTGCTGAAGAAGCGGTGGCTGGCGCTGGAGACGGGCGAGGTCGTGGAGGAGATACACCACGGCATCAAGGCGGTTTTCGACCCGCTGGGCATCCTCAACCCCGGCAAGGCCATCTGACCCCTTTTCTGGCCTCTTTTCCGGTACGGCACGCCTGGTCGGCCCGCGGATCCGCCGCCTTTCGGCGCGCCGGAATGATCGGGTAAACGGCTTCTTGACTGGCAGGTGCCGTGCCTTAGCACCGGGTTAAAACGTGAAAGATCTCTCAGGTCAGCAGACGCACCAACTAGCACACTGGTAGCGTTTTGCCCCATCTATTGATGACTTATGGGGGTCCGACGTGAATCAGTACCAGCCGTTGGCGGCGGACGACCCGCGACGGCTGGGTGCGTACGACATCGTCGCCCGGCTCGGCGAGGGTGGTCAAGGCATTGTTTACCTGGGGAAATCTGACTCAGGAGAGCAGGTCGCGGTCAAGCTGCTGCATCATGCGCTGGCCGCCGATCCGACGGCCCGTGACCGGTTCCTCCGGGAGGTCGCGGTCGCGCAGCGGGTAGCCCGGTTCTGTACCGCTCCAGTGCTGCATGCCGATCTGGAGGGCAGCCGACCGTACATCGTGAGTGAGTTCGTGGCCGGGCCGTCGCTGCGTCAGCTCGTCGACCAGGAGGGTCCGCGCCGCGGCGCCGCGCTCGAACGGCTCGCCATCAGCACGGCCACCGCGCTCGCGGCCATCCACCGCGCCGGGATCCTGCACCGGGACTTCAAGCCCGCGAACGTCCTCATGGGGCCCGAGGGTCCGGTCGTGATCGACTTCGGCATCGCGCGTGCCCTGGACTCACCCGGCGCCACGGCCACCGGGATGGCGATGGGGACGCCGTCGTACCTGGCTCCCGAGCAGTTGAGCGGCGCACCGGTGTCCGAGGCGGCGGACGTGTTCGCCTGGGGCGTCACGATGGTGTTCGCCGCGTCCGGGCGGCCCGCGTTCGGGTCCGACTCGATCCCCGTGGTCATGAACCGGATCCTCCACCAGGAGCCCGAGATCGTCGGGCTCGACGGGACGATGGC
Source organism: Nonomuraea endophytica (assembly GCF_014203235.1). Taxonomy (GTDB): domain Bacteria; phylum Actinomycetota; class Actinomycetes; order Streptosporangiales; family Streptosporangiaceae; genus Nonomuraea; species Nonomuraea endophytica. The sequence goes on from NZ_JACHIN010000004.1 coordinate 446,723, forward strand.
CGAACTGGTGGCCGCCTGCCTCTCCAAGGACCCCGCGGTCCGGCCGACCGCGGACCAGATCATCGTCCGCCTCACCGGCCAGCCGGTCCCCCGCGCCGCAGTCGAACCCGTCACCGGCCCCACGGCCCACGTCCGCCCCCTCCCGGACAACGCCCCGCCCACCACCGGCCCCCAGCCCGCCGCCCCCGGCCCGCAGCCCGTCCCTGGCCAGCAGCCGACATCCGGCCCGCACGGCCCCTCCGGCCCCCAGCCCGTGGCCGGTATGCCCGCATCCGGGTCGAACGTTCCCTCCGGCCCCCAGCCCGTGGCCGGTATGCCCGCTTCCGCGCCAGGCGCTCCCTCCGTGCCAGGGGCCGTCGCGGGCGCTCAGGCGGCGTCCGGACCCCACGCTCCCTCTGGGCCTCAGGGTCCGGCCGGACCGCAGGGCCCCGGACAGGCGCATCCTCAAGGACCGGGGATGTTCGGGCCGCCTGGACAGCGGGGTGTGCCTGGACCTGGTGTGCCTCCGCAGGGTGGGCCCATGGCGGCCGCGGTCGCCGGGCAGCAGGGGCGGAACGACGGCAAGGCCGACCCCGCCTCCCGCGGCCGCCGGACGCTGACCTACGCGCTGTCCGGTGTCGCCGCGGTGGCGCTGCTCGTCGTGGGCGGTGTCGTCATCGCCGCGCAGAGCGGCCAGACGCCAGTGGCGCTGGTCAACGCCCTCGGTTCGGACGAGTCGCCGACTCCGGCGGGCGACGGCTCCGGTGACGCGGGGCAGCCGCCCGTGGTGACGGATCTGCCCGCCGTACCCACGAATGAGCCCACGCAGGGCGAGCCCACCGAACTGCTGCCGAGCGAGGACCCGACGTTCGAGGAGCCGTCGCTGGAGACGCTGCCCGAACCGGTGCAGTCCAGGAACCAGCAGCCCAACCCGACGAACCCGCCCCAGCAGGAGACGCGCCCGTCGGACAAGCCCTCTTCGAAGAAGCCCACCACCAAGCCCAGCAAGTCCGAGAACCAGGTGGACCCGGGCGGCGAGACCTCCGGCCCGACGGACCCGCCGTCCGAGGAGCCCAAGCCGACCTCGAAGCCCACCACGAAGCCGACGACCAAACCGACGGCCAAGCCCAAGCCGACCCCGAAGCCGACGGTCAAGCCAACCCCCAAGCCGACCCCGAAGCCCAGCACCAAGCCGAACCCGTACACGGTCGGCCAGGTCTGCGGCTCCGGCTTCAAGACGGTCAACTCCCACGCGCTGGGCGACAAGGCGACCATCTACCTGATGTACAACTCGGCCCAGGGCAAGAACTGCGTCGTCACGATGTCGCGCCTGCTGTACCCGGGCAAGGTGTCGATGAACGCCATCCTCCAGGTGAAGGGCGGCGGCTCCGGCGCGAACCCGGGCTCGTTCACCGCCTACGCCGGACCGGTCCGCCTGGCCGCGCTCAAGAAGTGCGTCATCTGGGGCGGTTCCTGGGGCAACCTGTCCTGGAAGTCCGGCTGGAGCCACTGCGGTTAGACCCCCTCCCGGCGGCGCCGCACCCCTCCCAGGGGCGCGGCGCCGCCGTCATTTCGCCCCATGAGGTACGGCCCGCCGCACGAGCGTGAAGGACCCGCACGATGAGGTAGGCCTGCCGCCCATCTGCCACGCTCGGGCGAAAGGCACGCGCCATGAGGTACGGCCTTGCCGCCCGCTCCCCGCGCGGGCGAAAGAACACGGCAGTCCGGCCCAGGCGCACCCGGCGGACGACCCGTGCACAGGAACGGTGCGCGCATAGGACCTGTGCGTGCATAGACCCGTGCGTGCATAGACCCGTGCGCGCTTAGACCCGTGCGCCCGAAGGGCGACGAACGGTGCGGTGGCCCGGAGAGGCGTCCGGCACCGGAATGAGACGGCACCGCGCGACCAGCAAGCGTGGGGTGGTTGCCGATGGGGTGTCTTGTTTGTGGTGGTTGGGTCTTCCGTTGGCCGGGGCGGCAGTCGTAGGGTAGTTGACGTGATCGTCAAGTCTGAGGTGCTGACCGCTCGCGGCCGGAGGACCAGGGCCGCTCTGGTCGACGCCGGCCGGGAGGCGTTCGCGGTGCAGCCGCTCGACGCCGTCCGCATCGACGACGTGTGCGCCCGCGCGGGCGTCTCCCACGGCACCTTCTACACGTACTTCGACTCCAAGGAAGCGTTGTTCAGGGAGGTCGCCGGGGTGGTGGTGGGCGAGATGTTCACCGCCAGCGTCGTCGGCCCCGCGGTCTCCGGCGGGCCGTATGAGCGCATAGAGGCGGCCAACCGCCTCTACCTGCGCGCCTGGGCGGCCAACTCCCGCCTGGTCAGGATGCTCGAACAGGCCGCCACCACCGACGAGAGCTTCGCCGGTCTGCTGCTGGAGCTGCGCGAGGTGTTCGTCCGCAGGGGCGCCGAGGGCCTGCGCCGCCTCCAGGACCAGGGCCTGGCCGACCCCACGCTCGACCCCAGGCTGACCGCGATCATGCTGGGCGGCATGGTGGAGCACTTCGCCCACGTATGGCTGGACTTGGGCGAGCACGCCGACGAGGCCGCCGCCGTGGACCTGCTGACCAAGCTCTGGGCCCGCGCCATCGGCTTGACGCGAACGTCAACTTCACCACCGGACGACACAGATCCCCTGGAGCCGCCGCGATGATCACGAGCAGGCTGGACACGGGCGGCGCGGAGTATCTGGAGCGGCGCGTGGCGATGCTCGCCAAGCTGGCCGATCTGGACGCCGAGCACGCCAAGGCCGTCGCGGGCGGGGGTGAGAAGTACGTCGACCGGCACCGCAAACGCGGCAAACTCCTCGCCAGGGGGCGCATCGAGCTCCTCATCGATCCCGACTCCCCTTTCCTGGAGCTGTCGCCGCTGGCCGCCTGGGGCAGTGACTTCCCGGTGGGCGCGAGCGTGGTGACGGGGATCGGGGTGATCGAGGGCGTCGAGTGCGTGATCACGGCCAGCGATCCGACGGTCCGGGGCGGGGCGTCGAATCCGTGGACGCTGAAGAAGACGTTGCGCGCGTCGGAGATCGCCCTCCGGAACCGCCTGCCGTACGTGAATCTGGTGGAGTCGGGCGGCGCGGACCTACCGACGCAGAAGGAGATCTTCATCCCGGGCGGGCGGATCTTCCGGGAGCTGACGCGGCTGAGTGCGGCGGGCATCCCGACGATCGCGCTGGTGTTCGGCAACTCCACGGCGGGCGGCGCGTACGTGCCCGGGATGAGCGACTACGTGGTGATGGTGAAGGAGCGCGCGAAGGTCTTCCTGGGTGGTCCGCCGCTGGTCAAGATGGCGACCGGCGAGGAGTCCGACGACGAGTCGCTGGGCGGGGCGGAGATGCACGCGCGGACGAGCGGGCTGGCCGACTACCTCGCGGTGGACGAGCATGACGCCCTCCGCATAGGCCGAAATATCGTGAAATCGCTGCGCTGGCGCAAGCTCGGCGCCACCCCCACAACCCCCCATGACCCGAAATATCCAGCGGAGGAGCTTCTCGGCATCGTCCCCGAGGATCTCAAGATCCCGTTCGACCCCCGCGAGGTCATCGCCAGGATCGTGGACGGCAGCGCCTTCGAGGAGTTCAAGCCCCTCTACGGCCCCTCCCTCGTCACCGGCTGGGCCACCCTCCACGGATACCCGATCGGCATCCTCGCCAACGCCCGCGGCGTGCTGTTCAGCGAGGAGTCGCAGAAGGCGACGCAGTTCATCCAGCTCGCCGACCAGTCGCGCACCCCGCTCCTCTTCCTGCAGAACACGACGGGCTACATGGTCGGCAAGGAGTACGAGCAGGGCGGCATCATCAAACACGGCGCCATGATGATCAACGCGGTGTCCAACTCCAGCGTGCCGCACCTGACCGTGACCATGGGCGCCTCCTACGGCGCGGGCAACTACGGCATGTGCGGCCGCGCCTACGACCCGCGCTTCCTGTTCACCTGGCCGAGCGCCAAGTCGGCGGTCATGGGACCGGCCCAGCTCGCCGGGGTGCTGTCCATCGTGGGCCGGGCCTCGGCGCAGGCACGCGGCCTGCCGTACGATGAGGAGCAGGACGCGGCCATGCGCGCGATGGTCGAGGCGCAGATCGAGGCGGAGTCGCTGCCGTTCTTCCTGTCGGGCCGCCTCTACGACGACGGCGTCATCGACCCCCGCGACACCAGGACCGTGCTGGGACTGTGCCTGTCGGCGATCAACAGCGCGCCGGAGCCGGAACCGCAGAGATATGGGGTGTTCCGTCCATGACCGTGATCACGCGCCTGCTCGTCGCCAACCGCGGGGAGATCGCCCGCCGCGTCTTCCGCACCTGCCGCGAGCTCGGCATCGAGACCGTCGCGGTCTTCTCCGACGCCGACGCGGCCGCGCCGCACGTGGCGGAAGCCGATCACGCGGTACGGCTCAGCGGCGTCACCCCCAGCGCCACCTATCTCGACATTTCCCGAATCATCCAGGCGGCCCGAGCATCCGGCGCCGACGCGGTCCACCCTGGCTACGGCTTCCTGTCGGAGAACGCCGCCTTCGCCCAAGCCGTCCTGGACGCGGGCCTGACCTGGGTGGGCCCCTCCCCCGATGCCATCGCCGCCATGGGCTCCAAGGTCGAGGCGAAACGCCTGATGACCGAGGCGGGCGTCCCCGTCCTGCCGTCACTGCCCATCGATCCGCCGCACGAGCTGCCCTATCCCCTGCTGGTCAAGGCGTCGGCCGGAGGCGGCGGACGCGGGATGCGGGTCGTGCGCTCGGCCGACGACCTCGACCGGGAGGTCGCCTCGGCGAGACGGGAGGCCGAGTCGGCCTTCGGCGACGGCACCGTGTTCGTGGAGCCGCTGCTCGAAGCCGCCCGGCACATCGAGGTACAGATCCTGGCCGACACCCACGGCACGATCTGGGCCCTGGGTGAGCGCGAGTGCAGCGTCCAGCGCCGCCATCAGAAGGTGCTGGAGGAATGCCCGTCCCCCGCGATCTCCGGCGAGATGCGCGACAGGCTCCAGCGGGCCGCCGTCAGCGCCGCCCGCGCCATCGGCTACACCGGCGCCGGAACCGTGGAGTTCCTGGTCAAGGACGACACCGTGGCGTTCCTGGAGATGAACACCCGCCTGCAGGTGGAGCACCCGGTCACCGAACTGGTCTACGGCGTCGACCTGGTCAGGCTTCAGTTGGAGGTCGCGGAGGGCGCCGCCCTGCCGGAAGCACCCCCGGAGCCGTCGGGCCACGCGATCGAGGTCCGCCTGTACGCGGAGGACGCCCGCTACGTCCCCCAATCCGGCACCCTGCACAGGTTCGAGATCGACGGCCCCGTCAGGGTGGATTCGGGGGTCGAGTCGGGCTCCGAGGTCTCCACCCACTACGACGCCATGCTGGCCAAGGTGATCGCCCACGGAGACACCCGAATCCAGGCGATCAGGAAACTGACCGGCGCCCTGAGACACGCCACACTCCACGGCCTCACCACCAATCGCGATCTCCTCCTCAATATCCTGAAAAATCCGGACTACCTGGCAGGCGCCACCCACACCGGCTTCCTCGACCAGCACGATCTCACCGCCACCCCGGAACCCACCGAGCTGGAAGCCCTGGCCGCCGCCCTCGCCCTCGCCGCCGCCCACCGGGCCGGGGCCAAGGTCCTGGCCACGCTGCCCGCCGGGTGGCGCAATGTCCGTTCGCAGGAGGAACGCGCGAGGTTCGCCGAGATCGAGGTGGTCTACCGCCCCTTGCCGGAGGGGATCACGGTCGTGACGGCGACGCCGTACCGTGTGGTGCTGGAACGGGAGGGGATCAGGCACGCGCACGACGTCGCCCGCTACGGCGACGCCGTCTACGTCGGCTCCACCCGCCTGACGCCGCTGCCGCGGCTGCCCGAGCCGGTCGAGCACGTGGCCCCGGGATCACTGCTCGCGCCCATGCCCGGTAGCGTGCTGCGCGTGGAGGTCGAGCCCGGCGACCGCGTGGCCAAGGGTCAGGTGGTGCTGGTGCTGGAGGCCATGAAGATGGAGCATCAGATCGCCGCGCCCGCCGACGGCGTCGTCGCCGGCCTGCGCGTGGAAAAGGGGCAGCAGGTGGAGGCGGGCAGCGTGCTGGCGATCATCCAGGAGGGGGACGAGTGAGCAGTCTGGTCCACAAGGAGCTCGACGGCGGCATCGCCACGATCACGCTGGACTCTCCGCCGAACCGCAACGCGCTGTCGGTGCGCCTGCTCGGCGACCTTGAGGCCAGGCTCAACTGGGCGCTGGCCGAGCCGGAGGTCCGCCTGATCGTGCTGACCGGCACCGGCCCGGTGTTCTGCTCGGGCGCCGACCTGAAGGAGCAGCGCATCGAACCGGCCACCGGGGCGGGTGACGCGCCGGTGACGGCGTCGTTCCCGGAGATCCTGGGGCTGATCTGGGAGAGTCCCAAACCGGTCATCTGCCGCCTCAACGGCACCGCGCGGGCGGGCGGGCTCGGGCTGGTGGCCGCCTGCGACTTCGCGATCGCGCCGGACACCGCCTCGTTCGCCTTCACGGAGGTACGGCTCGGCGTCGTACCCGCGATGATCTCGGTGCCGGTGCTGCGCAGGCTGGAGCCCCGCGCCGCCGCCGAGTACTTCCTGACCGGCGAGGTCTTCGACGCCGCCCGTGCCGCGGAGATCGGGCTGCTGACGCGGGCCGTACCAGGGGACAGGCTGGACGCGGAGGTGGCGCGCTACGCCGAGATGCTCCTCAAGGGCGGGCCCGAGGCGCTCGCGATCACCAAGCGGATGGTACGCGACATCCCGCAGGTGTCGTTCGAGGAGGGTCTGCGGCAGATGACGGCGTTGTCCGCGCAGCGCTTCACCTCGGAGGAGGGCCAGGAGGGCATCGCCGCCTTCGTGGACAAGCGCCCGCCGAAGTGGGTGCCGTGACCCTGCGCGTGGCCAACTGCAGCGGCTTCTACGGCGACCGCCTGTCCGCGGCCCGCGAGATGGTCGAGGGCGGCCCGATCGACGTACTGACCGGCGACTGGCTGGCCGAGCTGACCATGCTCATCCTGGCGGGCAACCGCCTGAAGGGCCGCCCCGGCTACGCCCCCACCTTCCTCAAGCAGGTGGAGCAGGTGCTGGGCACCTGCCTGGACCGAGGCATCAAGATCGTCTCGAACGCCGGCGGACTCGACCCGGAGGGCTGCGCCGCCGCCGTCACCGACCTGGCCGCCCGCCTGGGGCTGCGCGCATCCGTGGCGGCCGTCAGCGGCGACGACCTGACCGGCCGCGACCTCGACCTCACGAACGCCGACACCGGCGAGAGGCTCGACGCCACCCCGCTGACCGCCAACGCCTACCTCGGCGCACTCCCCATCGCCGCCGCCCTCAGGGCCGGCGCCGACGTGGTGGTGACCGGCCGCGTCACCGACGCCGCCCTGGTCACGGGCCCCGGCATCTGGCGGTACGGCTGGCGCCCCACCGACTACGACGCGCTGGCCGGTTCGGTGGCCGCCGGGCACATCATCGAGTGCGGCTGCCAGGCCACCGGCGGCAACTACGCGTTCTTCACCGAGATCCCCGACCTGGCGCACTGCGGCTTCCCGATCGCCGAGCTGGAGTCCGACGGCTCCTCGGTGATCACCAAGCACCCGGGCACCGGCGGCGCGGTCACGGTAGGCACCGTCACCGCCCAGCTCCTTTACGAGATCGGCGGCCCCCACTACCTCGGCCCCGACGTCACCGCCCACTTCGACACCGTCACGCTGGAGCAGGAGGCGCCCGACCGGGTCCGCGTCAGCGGGGTGCGCGGCTCGCCGCCGCCGGACACGCTGAAGGTGGCCGTCAACTACCTGGGCGGCTACCGCAACACGATGACGCTGATGCTCACCGGCCTGGACCTGGAGGAGAAGGCGCGGGTGGCGCAGGAGGCGATCTGGGCCCGGGTGCCGCGCGAGGCGTTCGACGAGGTGGACGTGAGCTACGATCCGCCGCTGCTGCGGGTCACCGTCAAGTCGGCCGATGCCCAGGTGGCCGGGCGCAGGTTCTCCTCGGCGGTGGTGGAGACGGGGCTGGCCAGTTATCCGGGCTTCTACGGGCTTACCCCGCCGGGGAACGCCTCGCCGTACGGGGTGTACTGGCCCGTTCTGGTGCCCGCCGGCTCGGTCACGGCGCGGGTGACGGTGGACGGGACGCCGGTGGAGGTCCCCGTCGCCGAGCATTCCGCGAACGGGTACGACGGGGTCGTGGCCGAGGCGCCCGCGCACTCCGGCGGCGCGACCGTGCGGGCGCCGCTGGGCAGGGTGGCCGGGGCACGATCAGGTGACAAGGGCGGCAACGCGAACCTGGGTGTGTGGGTACGCTCCGCCGGTCAGTACGGCTGGCTGGCGGCGTACCTGACGGCCGACCGGCTCCGGGAGCTGCTCCCCCAGCTGGCCGGATACCGCCTCGACCGGTACGAGCTACCCAACCTGCACGCGGTCAACTTCGTCGTCCACGGGCTGCTGGGACGGGGTGTGGCGGCCAGCCCGCGACTCGACCCGCAGGCCAAGGCGCTGGGCGAGGAGCTCAGGGCCCAACAGGCCGACATCCCGGCCGAGTACCTGCCCTGACCACCCGGTCAGGCATCATGTCCGGCATGCACGTTCGCCGCCTCAGCCACGACGACCTGCCCGCCTGCTCCCGCCTGGCCGTCTCCCGCCACTGGGGCGCGGAGGAGCACAAGTGGCGTTTCCTGTTCGACGTCGGCGAGGTCTACGGCATCGACGCCCCCGGCGGCGGCCTGGCCTCCACCGCGCTCCTGGTCCCCTACGGGCCGGACGCGGCGGCGGTCAGCATGGTCCTGACCGCGGCAGGCCACGAGCGCCAGGGCCTGGCCAGCCGTATCATCCGCCACATCCTCGACACGGCGGGCGAGCGCACCGTCTGGCTCTACTCCACCGACAACGGCCGCCCCGTCTACGAGCGCCTCGGCTTCCGCAGCGTGGGCCGCGTCGAATCCCACCGCGGCCCGTTCACGGGCGCGCCGTCCGGCGCGACCCGCCCCGCCACCGAGCGCGACCTGGACGACATCCTCGCGCTGGACGCGAAGGTCTTCGGCGCCGACCGCTCGGACCTGCTGCGCCGCATGCCCGCCTTCCACGAGCGGGTCAGGGTGCTGGAGACGGGCGGCAGGATCGAGGGGTACGGCGGCGCGTGGCGCAACGACACCCAGATCGTCATCGGCCCCCTCATCGCCCAGGACACCGGGCAGGCCACGGCGCTCATCGCCGACCTGGCCGCGGGCTGGGACCTGCCGGTCCGGCTCGACCTCGACACGAGCCGCCCCGACCTGGTCGCGTGGGCGGTCGAGCGGGGGCTCGGCTCGCCGTTCCCGAACACGGTGATGGTGCGGGGCGGCGAGCTGCAGGGCGACCACGCGCGCCGCTTCCTGCCGCTGATGGTCTCGCTGGGTTGACCTTCGGCGAAGGGCGGCCGTAGATTCACGACTAGAATTTGATTCTGATCCGGGTCCGAAGGGTGCCATGACCTCCACGCACATCGACGTCAGCACGATCGACTTCGACGCGCTCGGGGCCTGGATGGACGGGCAGGGCCTGCCCGGCGGGCCCATCGGGGACGTCGCGCCGGTGCTCGGCGGCACGCAGAACGTGATGGTGCGCTTCTCGCGGGGCGGCCGGCCGTACATCCTGAGAAGGCCGCCGCTGCGGCCGCGGCGCAAGAGCAACGAGGTGCTGCGGCGTGAGGCGAGGGTGCTCGCGGTGCTGCGCGACACCGCGGTGCCCGCGCCGCGGCTGATCGCCGCGCAGACCTCGGACGAGCCGGTCTACTACCTGATGGAGCCGGTCGACGGCTTCAACCCCTCGACCGGGCTGCCGGAGCCGCACGCCTCGGACCCGGCGATCCGGCACCGGATGGGGCTGGAGGCCGCGGTCGCGCTGGCCGAGCTCGGGCGGGTGGATCCGGAGCGGCTGCCGGGGTTCGGCAGGCCGGACGGCTTCCTGGAACGGCAGGTGCCGCGCTGGACGGCCGAGCTGGAGTCCTACGGCAAGCTCGACGGCTACCCGGGCCCCGAGATCCCGCTGCTGCGCGAGACCGCCGCGTGGCTGGAGCGCCACCGGCCGAAGTCGTTCACGCCCGGGGTGATGCACGGCGACTACCACTTCGCGAACCTGATGTTCGCCCACGACGGCCCGCGCGTGGCGGCCATCGTGGACTGGGAGATGTGCACGGTCGGCGACCCGCTGCTGGACCTCGGCTGGCTGCTGGCCACCTGGCCGTCGAACGCCGGGCACGTGCCCGGCCTGCCGTCCGAGGACGAGATCGTCGCCTGCTACGCCGCGCTGACCGATCGGGACATGTCGGCCGTCGACTGGTACGCGGTCTTGGCCTGCTTCAAGCTCGGCATCGTGCTCGAAGGCACCCACGCCCGAGCCTGCGCCGGGAAGGCGCCCAAGGACATCGGGGACCTCCTCCACCAGACCACCCTGGACCTGTTTGCGAGGGCACAGACATGGATTTCTCGGTAGAGCCGGAGTTCCAGGCCAAGCTCGACTGGATGGACACGTTCATCCGCGAGGAGGTGGAGCCGCTCGACCTGGTCTTCCCCGGCCAGGCGTACGGCACGCCGGACGAGCGGCTGCGCAAGATCGTGGACCCGCTCAAGGAGCAGGTCAGGGCGCAGGGCCTGTGGGCCTGCCACCTCGGCTCCGAACTCGGCGGCCAGGGCTTCGGCCAGCTCAGGCTGGCCCTGATGAACGAGCTGATCGGCCGCTCCACCTGGGCCCCGGTCATCTTCGGCTGCCAGGCGCCCGACACCGGCAACGCCGAGATCATCGCCATGTACGGCACCGCCGCCCAGAAGGAGCGCTACCTGCGTCCCCTGCTGGACGGCGAGGTGTTCTCCGCGTACTCGATGACCGAGCCGCAGGGCGGATCGGACCCGAGGCTGTTCACGATGAGCGCGGCCAGGGACGGCGAGGAGTGGGTTCTGGACGGCGAGAAGTACTTCACCTCCAACGCCCATAACGCCGCCTTCTTCATCGTGATGGCGGTGACCGACCCCGAGGCGCATCCGTACAAGCGGATGTCGATGTTCCTGGTGCCGTCGGACACGCCGGGCGTGGAGATCGTGCGCAACATCGGCACGATGGGCGACCGCTCCGGCCACCACGCGCACCTGCGCTACACCGGTGTGCGGGTCGGCGTGGACGCGCTGCTCGGCGAGGAGGGCGGGGCGTTCGCGGTGGCGCAGGCGCGGCTGGGCGGCGGCCGGGTGCACCACGCGATGCGCACGGTCGCGGCGGTCAAGAAGGCCTTCGACATGATGTGCGAGCGGGCGCTGTCGCGGGCCACCCACGACGGGGTACTGGCCGGCAAGCAGCTCGTGCAGGCGGCGATCGCCGACTCCTACCTGCAGATCCAGCAGTTCAGGCTGCTCGTGCTGCACACGGCGTGGCTGATCGACCAGTCCTCGACGCGGGAGGCGCGCACGCAGATCGCGGCCTGCAAGGTGGCGGCGGCCCGGGTCTTCCACGACGTGGTCTACCGGGCGATGCACCTGCACGGCGCGCTGGGCGTCTCCAACGACACGCCGCTGGCGCGGCTGTGGCAGGCGGCGCCGCTGATGGGCATCATGGACGGGCCGACGGAGGTGCACCAGGCCTCGATCGCCCGCCGCGTGCTGAAGGACTACTCGCCGGCGCCGGGTTTGTGGCCCACGGAGTACTTGCCGGACAAGATTGCGGCCGCTCGGGCGAAATACGCCGATATATAGCTGATCCAGCCACTACGGTGGGACGTCATGAGACTCGTCCTCGCAGCGTCCCTGGCCGTCGTCCTGTCCGGATGCGGCGGTACGGCCGGCGGCACCGCCACCCGGGAGCAGCTCAAGCCCGCTGCCGAGTCTCCGGCCACCACCGAGCCCCAGGGCACCTCCCAGAGCGCGCCCGGCGACGCCCCCGCCCCTGACACGCCCATCCCGGCGGACCCCGCCAAGCTGGCCGCCGACCTGAAGGCCACCACCACCGCCCTCTACTCCGGCATCGACGCCTGGACCAAGAGCAAGGCCGCCCAGCCGCCACAGGAGGTCGTCCTCTACGCCCTCCACCACCAGCGCGTCTACCGCAAGCTGGCCAGGAACGCCAAGCTGGCCGGCGCCGTCATCGCCAAGCTGCCCAAGCCGGTGGCGGCCGAGGCCCGCGACAACGCCAAGGCGGTCGGCAAGCTGCTGTCGATGGCCCGCCCGATCACCGCCGCCCGTCGCGCGAAGATGCGCCTCGCGCAGGCCGAACCGGCCGGGACGCTGCGCGGCCACATGGTCAAGGCGGAGAAGCGCTTCGGCGTCGAGTGGGAGGTGCTGGCGGCGATCATGCTGGTGGAGACGAAGTTCGGCCGCGTGCGCTCGGCCAGTTCCACGGGCGCGCAGGGGCCGATGCAGTTCATGCCGGGCACCTGGAAGATGTACGGCATGGGCGGCGACGTCCACAAGTCCAAGGACTCGATCATGGCCGCCGCCAACTACCTGAAGGCCACCGGCGCTCCCAGGAACTACCGGCGCGCCGTCTTCGCCTACAACCACGACGTGCGTTACGTGGACGCGGTGCTGTCCCACGCCGCCCAGATCAAGCGCGACCCGCGCAGCTTCTACGCGTACTACAACTGGCAGGTCTTCGTGCTGTCGACGAAGGGGGACGTCCGCCTGACCGGCCCCCGGTGACCGACTCATACCGATTTTGACTAAAACGATCACATAAATCCCTGGAGCTCCTACAATTGCTCGCAATTGCAGGATTGATCGGGGAAGGATCGTCATGCGTATGCGGTTTCTCGGCTCCACTTCGGAAGCCGGGGCCTGTCCCACCCTCTACGAGACCGACCGCGGCACCATCGTGGTGCAGGGCCTCCAGCTCACCGACCCCGAGGCGCTCGCCGATCTGCGCGACGTCCTCGACGGTGAGACGGCGGTCGAAGTACCACGCGAACTGCTCGTAGACATCGCCCGCAGAGTCCTCTGACCCATCGCGGACGCTCGCCCGCCCCCGAGCGCCCACCCTGCCCGCGTCACCCCTCGGCGCGGGCATTCCGCATTCCGGCCGTCGGAAAGCCACGCGCCGCGACCGATTGATCACAATTGCGAAACCGGGCCTGGCATGATCCATGCAGACAGGTCTAGCCTCTAGCGGCGTGACGTCCTTTCAGCAGGCGCGCATCGACCTCGGCGCCCAGCTACGCCAGCTGCGCGAGGCGGTGCACCTGTCCGGCAAGGATCTTGCCGAGCGATTGGGCTGGCAACCGTCCAAGGTCTCCCGGCTGGAGAACGCCCGCCAGACCGCGACGGAGGACGACGTGGTCGTGTGGGCGAGTGCCGTACATGCTGCTCCGGAGGTGACGGACCAGTTGATAGGCCAGGCGATCTCGCTGCTCGAACGGCACGACGACTGGAAGCAGCGCCACCGCAGCGGGCTGGCCGCCATCCAGGAGGACATCCGCGACCTGGAGGCGCGCACCCGCCTGTTCCGCGTGTTCGAGCCGGGCATCGTGGTGGGCCTGCTCCAGACCACCGAATACGCCCGCCACGTCTTCCGCAAGGTCAAACGCCTCTACAGCGCCCCCGACCAGATCGACGCGGCGGTGCGCGTGCGGATGCAGCGCCAGGAGATCCTCTACGACCCGACCCGCACCTTCCGCTTCGTGGTCCCCGAGGCGGTGCTCCACACCAGGCTCGCCCCGATCGACGTGATGCGCGGCCAGCTCGACCGCCTGCTGGCCGTCAGCACGCTGCCGAACGTCGAGTTCGGCGTGATCCCCTACACCAGCGAGCTGCCGTCCTCGCCGATCAACGGCTTCTGGATCTACAACGAGGCCATGGTCGGAGTCGCCACGATGACAAAGGACCTGGTCCTCCGCGATCCCGATGACATCGCCTTCTACGTGAGCGCGTTCGACGAGTACTGCAAGGTCGCCCATTTCGACGAATCCGGCAGGGCCCTCATCATCCGGATACTTCACGAATACGGGAAACAATCCTCACTTTAATCCCAGCAATTGCTTGCCCCGCGAGTGAAGATCGTGCAATTCTGTCGCGAGACGTTGCGGAGGTGACGCCTGATGCTGGACACCACGCTCTGCCTGGAGCGCTTCGCCTGGTACGCGGGTCGCCACGCCGACCTCTCGGTCCAAAGTGTGGCCCTGGCCTGCGATCCCGCCTATGTGTCGGTGCGCAACCGCTTCTCCACCACCCTCACCGAGACCGTCACCTGCTCCGACGAGGGCGCCTTCGTCACCTCCTGGGGCTACCGCCTCGGCAGCACCGACGACGTAGAAGCCGCCGCCGCCCGCCTCGCCTTCCTCCTCGCCGCGCTCCCCGCCTAACCGCGCAATTTTCCCCCCGAGGACTTTCTCCCCCACAAGCATTTCTCACCACACGCCCGCCCTTTTCGGCCTCCCGTGCGCCGCACAGACTTTCTCCCGCACACGCTCGCGCTGGCCGCTTTTGCCCTCTCATGCGCGGTACACAGGCCTCTCTCCCCGCGCAAGCCTTGGCCCGGACGAGGATCACAGCGCGCAGCGCGCGAGCCCCCTCCCGCCACACGCATCGCGCCTCACGCATCGCGCGACGGGTAGCACGCCGCGGGCATCGCGGCGCGTAGCGCGCGAGGGTTTCCCGCGTCGTGCGGAGATGGCTGGGCGCGCAGGGTCTCCCGTTGTGCGGGCATCTTGCGGGCGCGTGGGCCTTTCCTCTTGTGACCGGTCTTTCGGGGTTACGGCAAGCCGCCCGCACCCCACCCGCCGCACATGGCTGGGGTCTGTCCAGGGGGACGGTCGTCGGGTGTGCGGGGCCGGCCGCCGTGACGGCCCGGATGTCGGCCCGCTGAGCGGGAAACCCCGTGACAACCCGGCCTGACGGACGTAACGTTGGCCCGTCAAGCTCAGCACGCTAAGTGGTCATGTCAACACCAAGAGTGCTGTCGAGCGGTTCCAGCGAGGGTGAGGTGCCCATTGGCTAGCGAAGGCATTCTCCGGTTCATCACCGTCCGGCCGGCCAAGGCGCGTGTCCAGCCCCCGCCGAGTGTGCTGATCCCGGCGGCCGGGCTCTTCCAGCAGCTCGCCGCGGCCGTGGCGGGCGGCGCGGACCGGGCCAGGCTGCGGGAGATCGCCCGCGGGTACACCACCGCCGCCGACCAGCCCGAGCCGCTCGACCCCGCCGCCCTGCGCGAGTGGTTCTACGCCAACCAGGACCGTCCCCTCGAAGACGCCGACCTGGACGGGCTGGTCCGCCACGCCTACGGGAGGGCGCTGCCGGAGCTGGTGGCCGGGGACCAGTTCGCCGCCACGCGGGCCCGGGTCACCGACCAGGTGCTGACCACCGCGCTGCTCGGCGACCCGGCGGGCGACGGCCAGCGCCACCTGCTCGACGCCAAGCTCCTCGCCCTCGCCGTCACCCTCTCCGCCACCCCGCCCGACCCCACCGCCCCGGCAAGCAGCCACGGGCCCACGCCGGACCAAAGCGCCCTGGATCAGGCCATCTCGGACTCGGCCGCCTCGGGACATGCGATCCCGGAGCAGGCGATACCCCGCCAGACGGCCCACGGCGACGCAGGTCAGGGGGATGCCGTCCACGGGAACCTGAGTGACGAGGATGTGGCTCCCTGGGATGCCGCCCGAAGCCAGGCGGATCACGGCCAGCCGGGTCAGGGGCAGCCGGGTCAGGGGCAGCCGGGTCAGGGGCAGCCGGGTCAGGGGCAGGGCACACCCGGGGAGGCGGATTCCGGTACGGGCGGGGATGTAGCGGGCCAACCCGGGGATGTGACGGGCCAACGTGCGGGTGTGGCGGCCCACGGTGGGGATGTGGCGGCCCAACGCGGGGGTGGGCGGAGGACGTTGGGGGATGTGGTGGGTGGGGTTGTCGTGGTGTTGCCCGGGTTTTTGGGGCGGGCCCGGCAGGAACCCCTTCCGGTGCCCCCGTCCATACCCACCGACACCGCCGACCAGGAGGCTCGTGACTGGCTGGCTCGGCTGGAGGAGGCGCGGCGGGAGCTGGTGCGGTTGGTCACCGACGGACGGCACGTCGAGTATCCGGACGTCCTGGCCCCCGTCGTGCCAGAGGGCGACGTCGAGCGGCAGCTGGCCGAGCTGCGGGCGGCGAATGCGGGGCGGCCGCGGTTGTCGGCCTCCGCGCGGCTGAGCGACACGACCACCGGCGTCCTGGCACAGCTGGGGCAGCTCGACGGCGAGGTGCTGCCGTTGCGGGCGGTTCCGGTCATCGAGGAGGAGATGCGGCGGGCCGGCGCGCAGGTGGGGACGCCGGCCGTACCGGATGGGGTGCTGGCCTTTGACGGCGGGGAGATCGATCTCGGCCGCTACCACCGCGCCCTCAGCGACTCCCCGGCCGTCACCGACCCGCCGCCGGTCCCCCAGCACTCGCAGGCGGGCGTCGCCGACCTGCTGGTGGTCAGGCAGAAGATCAAGGCCTACGAGCTGGGCGAGTACGCCCACATCGAGAACGTCATGGCCGGCGAGTCCCGCGAGCGCTCCACCCGCCGCCTGACCCAGGTCGAGGAGATCATCGAGCGGGAGACCGAGACGGAGACGGAAAAGGAGAAGGACCTCCAGTCCACGACCCGCAACGAGCTGCAGAACGAGGCGGAGAAGCACGTCAAGAGCCAGCTCGACATCGAGGCGGGTCTTCAGGTCAGCGGCAGTTACGGCCCCGCGGTCTCGTTCACCTCCAGTCTGAAGGCGGGCTTCTCCACGACCACCGAGGAGTCGCAGCGCAAGGCGTCCTCGTTCTCGCAAGAGGTCACCCAGCGCACGGTGGAGAAGGTCCGCGAGAAGGTACGCACGCTGGTGCGCAAGCGCACGCTGGAGGAGTTCGAGGAGAACAACCGGCACGGCTTCAGCAACAACCTGAACCGCCACCTCCGGGGCATCTACCGCTGGCTCAACAAGGTCTACGACGCCCAGGTCTTCAACTACGGCCAGCGCATGATGTTCGACTTCGTGGTGCCGGAGCCGGCGGCGTTCTATCTGTATGGCCTGGTGGAGAACCCGCCACAGGACAGCGAGCTGGTCAAGCCGGCTCCGCCGACCGTCGCGGGCAACCCGCTGACCCCCGGGCAGATCAACGCCCTGACCTACGGCCCGCTGCTGTCCCGCTACCGGGTGACCAACGCGCCCGCGCAGCCGCCGGAGCTGCGCACGGCGAGCTTCTTCGCCAAGTACGACGGCGGCAACTACATCTCCACCGGCGCCGCGGGCAAGGTCGAGATCCCGGAGGGCTACCGCGCCTACCGGGCGACCGTGCAGGCCACCCACATCTGGGCCGAGGACGTCCAGCTGCACCCGTTCCAGATCGTCTTCGACGGCAAGATGTACGACTTCCACAACAGCTGGGGTTCGCAGGGCAATTCGACGAGCTGGCTGGAGAAGGACGCGTCGGTCTCGATCTCCGTGGCGGCCAACGCGTGGGCGGTGGCGATCGACCTCGACTGCAAGCTCTCCCCCGAGGCGTACGCGGGCTGGCAGCACGCCGCCTTCGACGCCATCATCACCGCCTACCAGCAGCAGCTCGCCGAGTACAACGAGCGCAAGGCGCAGCGTGAGCTCGAACGCAGCAGCAGCCAGCAGTTCGGCCGCAACCCGCTGGCCAACCGGCGAGTGGAGCGTGACGAGCTGAAGAAGTGGGTCATCATGATGCTGGCCAAGCAGCCGGAGCTCAACCTCGACTCCTTCAAGAGCCCGACCGGCGCGCCCGTCCTGGACCTCGACAAGGCCAATGCCAACGGCCGCTACATCCGGTTCCTGGAGAACGCCTTCGAGTGGCAGAACATGCTCTACGTCTTCTACCCGCACCTGTGGGGGCGGCGGGCGCGCTGGGTGTCGGCGCTGAACGTCACCGATCCCGACGCGGACTTCGCCGCGTTCCTGCGGGCCGGGGCGGCGCGGGTGCAGGTGCCGGTGCGGCCGGGGTTCGAGCGCGCGGTGGCCTACTTCGTGCACACCGGCAACGTGTGGGACGGCAACGACGTGCCGACGGTCGAGGACGAGCTTTACGTGCCGATCATCGACGAGATCACCACCAACCTCGGCAGGATCGACGGCGGCGTCCCGTATCCGGCCGGGTCCAGGCCGTGGGAGGTGGTGGTGCCGACGGACCTGGTGCTGGTCCAGGACCTGTCGGAGGTGCCGCCGATGCGGGACGCGCTGCGCCCCGGCGCGCCCGTCATCCTCGACGCCGGCGAAGGCTGAGGTGTGCGCCTACCGCCTGCACGCCGACTACGACCGCACCGGGCGGCTGAGCGGGGACGCGGCGGAGTGGGCCGGCAGGAAACTCGAGCCGGGCGCTTTGGTGCGCGCCAACCTGGACGCCGACGCCAGGCGGCTGCCCGCGTCGGTCGCCCGGTCGGGCCCGGCCACCCCCGACCGGGAGCGCCAGGCCAAGACGGCCGGGGACGACGAGCCGATCAGGATGCAGGTGCAGGAGGTGAGCCACGAGCCCGGCCCGCTGTTCGTGGTGCTGCAGGGGGCCGATCCGCGGCGGATCGCGGTCGTGGACTCGACCGGGGTGCGGATCCGGCCGGTGCCGAAGCGGAACCTGGCCCGCTATCCGCTGCCGGCGGGGCCGTTCCCGAAGAAGCTGGCGCTGGAGGCGGTGGACCTGGCGGCCAGTCCCGCGACCAACAGGCTGCTGGTCCCCGGAGCCGGGCCGCCGACCGGCGCCAGGATCGTGGTGCGGCTGGAGCGCGACGGCGCGGGCGGCACCGTGGTCGAGGACGAGGCGGTGGTGACGCTGGCGCCGTTCGTGCTGATCGGCAACGCGGGGCGGCTGGAGCGGCTCTACATGTGCACGGTGCGGGAGGACGACCCGGCGAAGTCGCTGGACGACAACGGGCCGGCCGTCGCCGACGTGCGTGCCGCGCTCGCCCCGCTGCGCGTGCCGCTGGTGCTCATCCCGCAGGAGGTGCACGGCGGCGACAGCTGGATCCAGGACCAGTACCAGCTCGGCTACACGCAGACGCCCGACGGGGTGCAGCGGGTGCTCCTGCACACGCCGCGCACCCGCTCGGACGCCTCCAGGACCGGCGGCCCGAACCTGGGCGGCGTGCTGGCCGGGCACTTCCTGAGCAGGGACATCGGGGTCTGCCAGGCGTTCTGGGACCGCGAGCTGACCGTCCCGGGAGCGGGCGGCGCGCCCGCGCGGATGGGCTTCGCCGAGAGCGACCGCCTGCTGACGGTGCTGACGAGGGTGCTGGTGTTGCGCCGGCACATGGTGGAGATGGTCTCCAGGATCGGCACCGCCGAAGATCTCGCCCGGATGCGCAAGGCGATCGGCCCGGCGCGGGCTGACGTGTGGAAGTCCCGCGTGGAGCTGGAGCTGCTGCTGAGCCTGTTGCGCGGTACGGCACGCGCGGCCCTGACCCGCCCGGACACGCCGTGGAAGAAGGACCTGATCGACCCACTGCTCGACGACGCGGGCCGGCAGGTCACCGCCGTGACGACCGAGATGCCGATCACGGCCGGACGGGCCCGGCTGCGGCTGCCCGCCAACGGGCCGCGCCCGGCGAGGGAGTTCGTGCTGAGCGCCGGCGAACTGGTCAAGCTCGACCAGCAGCTCGGCAACTGGCACTCCGGGCACAACTACGGCGGCAACATCGAGGTCGGCCCGCCCTCCAAGAACGGCCCCGCCGGAGTGGTCGTCGTCGGCAACACCACCCAGCAGGCCGACGACGGCTCCACGCTCACCGACATGGATCCGGACCTGCTGGCCTTCCTGCGCGGGCAGGCGCACGGCCACCAGAGCGTGGTGGAGGTGGACACGAGCTGGCTGGACGTGGGCCACGTGGACGAGATGCTGGCGTTCGTGCCGGACCTGCGCGACCCGCGCGGCCTGGGCACGGTGCTGCGGGCCGCCCCGTCCATGGCGCTGCTGATCATCACGGAGGCCAAGCGGGAGTTCCTGAGCGGCCTGAACGCCCGCGACCAGGCCGAGTACACGAACTGGCAGTACATCAGCTCCAGGAGCCGTCACACGATCCAGGGCACCAAGCCGATGACCCACCTGCTGCGGGGCCTGCGCTGGCTGCAGCATCACGAGCCGGGCCAGACGCTGCCCACCGAACCGCCGGAGATCTACCAGCGCCTCGCCCGCCAGAACGCCTCCGGCCCGACCGCGCACGACATCCCGCTGCCCATCTCGCCCTGGAGCACCCAGCCCGCGCCGGTCTATCCGGCGGGCATCTCGGTCTATGAGATGTACTACTTCAGCGACAGCCTCAACGAGGACCTGGAGGCGGAGCCGGCGCCCGCCAGGAGCGACCCGGACGGGACGGAGTTCCCCGCGGTGGGCCAGCTCACCGAGGCGGTGCGGCGGATCACCACCGAGTACGACGGCCGGATGCCGATCCTCGGCCTGCCGGTCTTCTTCGACCGCCGCTCCCCGGCGAGCGGCCGCAGCACCGCCTTCACCCCGAACCTCGCCAACCTCCAGGTGGCCGGAGACCGCCTGCTCATCCCCCGCCCGCACGGCCCGCGCATGTCGCCGGAGTCGGCCGCCCGCGTGCTCCGTGCCGTGGCCACGCGCTTCCCCGAGGCGGCGCGCGCCGCGCGGCTCACGCCGCAGTGGCTGCGCGCCCGCGGCCTGCACCGGACCACGTTCTGGGCCCGCCACCAGTCGGTGGGCAAGTCGACGGCCACCGACCTCGCCAACCTGG
Organism: Nonomuraea endophytica; assembly: GCF_014203235.1. GTDB lineage: Bacteria > Actinomycetota > Actinomycetes > Streptosporangiales > Streptosporangiaceae > Nonomuraea > Nonomuraea endophytica. The sequence continues at coordinate 467,337 of NZ_JACHIN010000004.1, forward strand.
CGGCCGCCTTCGCCGACGGCTTTCCCCGCGGCATGCCGGAGGCCCAGGTCCGCGGGCACATCCGGCGGGCCAACGCGAGCGCGTTCGACGCCGCCGGCCAGCTGAAGGGCGGCGGCTGGCGGCAGGTGGTGATCCCGGAGAACAAGGTGGACCTGTTCGAGGCCTGGACCGAGGCGGTCGCCGACAAGCTCGGCTACCGCGTGCAGTGGATCGAGGCGTGGTATTACCACGTCCGCCTGGGCTCGATCCACTGCGGCACGAACGTGCTGCGCACCGCCCCCGCCAACCGGCCGTGGTGGCGCTAGGCGGGCCGCCAGGCGGCCGCGGTGTGGCCGTCGCGGCCCCGGGTGGTCACCGCGGCCAGGAGGCTGTTGAGCACCGACTCCTCGACCGCGTCGAGGGTGGCCTCGAACAACGGGCTGAGGCGCCGGTCGGCGACGTGCTCGCCGGAGGCGGCGGTGGAGAAGGCGAGGCCGTAGTCACCGCTGCCGTGGGAGTAGGAGGCGCCGACCCGGCCGAGCGCGTAGACGCCGCGCTTGGCGAGCCTGGTCAGCTGACGCCCGTCGAGGCGGGCGTCGGTGGCCACGACGATCATGCAGGAGCCGTCGTCCGGCGGCGTCTCCAGGCCGAGGAGCTCCAGCTCGGAGGCGGCTTCGGCCTCGTGGGTACGCGCCCCGGTGCGCAGGGTGCCGCCGAAGTTGGCCTGGACCAGCGCGCCCACGGTCACCCGGCCGGCCCCGGCCAGGTCGAGGGTGCGCGAGGCGGTGCCGATGCCGGCCTTGAATCCCAGGGCGACGGTGCCGGTGCCCGCGCCCACGCAGCCCTCCTCGACCGGTCCGGGGCGGGCGCCGTCGAGCGCGGCGAAGACGTGCTCGGCGGTGATCGGGCGCGCCGGCATGTCGGACAGCCAGCCGTCGTTGCACTCGCCGACGACCGGGTTGACCGAGGGCAGGCCGGGGTCGCGGGCCAGCATCCAGCTGATCAGCGCGTCGGCCACGCGGAAGGTGGACATGGTCGCGGTCAGCAGGATCGGCGTCTCGATCACGCCGAGCTCGGCGACCTGGGTGGTGCCGACGAGCTTGCCGTAGCCGTTGCCCGCGTAGACGCCGGCGCTGAGCGGCAGCCGGTCGGGGACGACCGCGGTCACGCCGGTGTGGATCGCGGGCTCGCGGCGCAGCGTGGTGTGGCCGACGCGCACGCCGGTCACGTCGGTGATCGCGTTGTGCTCCCCCGTCGGGTACGGCCCGGCCGCCAGACCGTGATCACGCGCGCGCATGGCCGTCATGCGGAGAACGCCTCGGGAGACAGCCCGACCTCGCGGGCCGCGGCGGTGCGGGCATGGGCGAGCAGGCGCTCCTGGGTCAGCACGTCGGGGTGGAGCGTGTAGCGGATGGCCAGCCCGTCGAGCATGGCGTCGAGGCGTTCTGCCGCTCCGGCCGGGTCGTCACAGGTGAACTCGCCGGCGGCCACCCCTTCGGTGATCACCCGCTCGATCGCCCGCAGCCACGTCGCCTCCAGCTCCAGGACGATCTCGTTGACCGCGGGCTCGCGCAGGGCGGTGTTCCAGGCGTCCAGCCACAGCAGCCAGCTCTGGTCGGCGCGCGACTGCGGGATGTAGTAGTCGAGGACCCGGTCGAAGCGCCGCACGGCGGTGCCGGGCCCGCGGACGATCTCCTCCAGCCGGGCGCTCTCCACGTCGAGCGTGGCCCTGAGCATCGCGGTGATGAGCTCGTCCTTGGTGGCGAAGTGGTAGTGGATGAGGCCGCCGCTGACGTTGACCGCCTTGGCGATGTCGGCGATCCGGGTGTTGGCCAGCCCTTTTTCGAGGACGACGCGCCGGGTGGCGGCCAGCAGCTCGGCCCGGCGCTGGTCGGCCTGTTCGGCTCGGGAGGAAGCACTTCGCACCACGAAATCCTATCGCCGGGCCGTACGCCGGTATCCGTCAGCATCCGGCCTTGTAAAGGACCTTCCGCACCTCTGGGGTGTCGACGTTCTCGCGGGTCACGATGGTGGCGTCGGTCGGGATGGCGGCGGTCACCTGCTGTCCCTTGACCGCGGCGAACGCCTGCTCCACGCCCTTCGCGCCGATCTCGCCGGGCAGCTGGGCGATGAGCGCCTGCACGACGCCGTCCTTGAGCTGCTTCACCTGGGCCGGGCCCGCGTCGAAGCCGACCATCTTGACCTGTCCGAGCTTGCCCGCCTGCTGCAGCGCCGTGCCGGCGCCGGTCGCGGAGTTGAGGTTGGTGGCGAAGACTCCGGCCAGGTCGGGGTCCTTCGCCAGCGCGGCGTTGACGATCTTGGAGGCCTCGCCGACGTCGTTGTGCGAGTACTGCACGCCGAGCGAGCTCACGCCGGGGTGGGCCGCCTTGATCTCCTCCTCGAAGCCCTTGATCCGGGCGTCCACCGTGCTCACGCCGGGGTCGGTGGAGATGACGAGCACCTTGCCCTTGCCGCCGATCTGCTCCGACAGCGCCTTGGCCGCCGCCGCGCCGCCCTTGACGTTGTCGGTGCTGATCCTGGACAGGCCGATCGAGGCGTCCTCCACTACGGTGTCCACCAGGATGATCTTGATGTTGCGCTGCTTGGCCTGGGTGAGCGGGGCGATCATCGCCTTGACGTCGGTGGGCGCGATGAGCAGGGCGTCGGGCTGGGCGGCCACGACCGAGTTCACGATCGGCGTCTGCAGGGTCGGGTCGAACTTCTGCGGCCCCTGCACCTCCAGCTCGACCCCGAGCTCCTTGGCCTTGGCCCGTGCGCCGCAGGCCATCGTCTCGTAGAACTCCTCCCCCGCCAGCCCCTGCACGAGCGTCACCCTGACGGCGCCGCCGGCGCTGGGCTGGCCGCAGGCGGCGAGGGCGAGCAGGAGGGCGGCGGCGAATGCCTTGCGCATGGGGAAGTCTCCTCACTGGTCGCGGCGGGCGCGCTGGCGCTGGTCGGCGTAGACGGCGGCGATCAGCACGGCGCCGACCACCACCTGCTGCCAGAAGGGCCGCACGCCGAGGATCTGGAAGCCGTTCTGCAGCACCGCCGGGATGAACACGCCGATGACGGTGCCGGCCACGGTGCCGACGCCGCCGAACAGCGACGTGCCGCCGATCACGACGGCGGCGATCGCCTGCAGGTTGTCGGTGGAATGAGCGGACACGCCGGTGATGCCGTATTTCGCCAGCGACAGGTATCCGGCCAGCCCGGCCAGCAGTCCGGCCAGGCCGTACACGGTGACCAGGTGTCTTCCGACGCGCACGCCGGCACGGCGGGCGGCCTCGGCGTTGGAGCCGATCGCGTAGGTGTGGCGGCCGAAGCGGGTGCGGGCGAGGGCGAAGCCGAGCACGGCGGTGATGGCGCCGCAGATCCACACGAGGTGCGGCACGCCGAGCCAGCGGGCCAGGCCGAGGCCGAGGTTCAGCTCGCCGGGCGCGCGCAGGTCGACGCCGCCGGTCAGCAGCAGCGCGGCGCCGAGCGACATGCCGAGCGTGCCGAGGGTGACGATCAGCGCGGGGATCCGCCCGTGCGCGACGAGCACGCCGTTGAGCAGACCCCACCCCAGCCCGGACAGTACGGCCGCCGCCGCCCCCAACAGCAGCGAGCCGGTGGCCTCGGCCGTCAAGGCGGCGGCCACGGCCGAGAAGACGAGCACGCCGCCGACCGACAGGTCGATCCCGGCGGTGATGATCACGTAGGTCATGCCGGTGGCCAGGAGCAGGAGGATGGCGGCGTCGCTGACCAAGTTCAGGAGGTTGAACGGGGTGGCGAAGCTGGCGGGCCGCAGGAGGGCGAAGGCGGCGAGCAGGCCCACGAGCACGAGCCCGATCCAGAACACCTGCGCCGACAGCAGCCGCCCGCTCATCCGCGCGCTCCGGTCATCGCGCCGACCAGTTCTTCCATGGAGACCTGCGCGGTGTCGAAGCGGGCCACCCGGCGGCCGAGCCTGAGCACCTCGACCCGGTCGGAGACGGCCTTGACGTCCTGCATGTTGTGGCTGATGAGCAGCACGCTCACGCCGGAGTCGCGCACGCCGCGGATGAGGTCGAGCACGCGGCGGGTCTGCACGACGCCGAGCGCGGCGGTCGGCTCGTCCATGAACACCACGCGGCGCGCCCAGGTGACCGCCCTGGCCACGGCGACGCCCTGCCGCTGACCGCCGGAGAGCGTGGAGACCGGCGCGTCCTGCGACTTCAGCTCGACCCCGAGGCGCTCGCAGGCCTGCCGGGCGCGCTCGCGCATGGCGGCGTCGTCGAGCAGGCCGAGGCGACCGAGCAGGCCGGGCTTGAGCAGTTCGCGGCCGAGGAAGAAGTTGGCCGCCGGGGTGAGGTCGGCGCAGAGGGCGAGGTCCTGGTAGACGGTCTCGATCCCGGCGGCCCTGGCGTCCTCGGCGGAGGAGAAGGCCATGGGCCTGCCGTCGAGCAGGATCTCGCCGTCGTCGGGCGGTTCGACGCCGGACAGGATCTTGGCGAGGGTGGACTTGCCCGCGCCGTTGTCCCCGATCAGCGCGACGACCTCGCCGGGCGGCAGCGCGAGGTCGGCTCCGCGCAGCGCCTCGACGTGGCCGTAGCTCTTGACGATGCCGCGGGCTTCGAGCAGCGGTCCGGCCATAGATCTATCAAGAGCGGGGTTGACATCGTTGTCAACCCCCGATCAAGAACAGTCGTAGAGGCCGTCCTGGCCCTCCACGGCCGAGCAGTTCTCCTGGACCCACGAGGTGGCCTGGCCGCCGCCCCTGCCGCCGCCGGTCATCACGTAGCGCAGGCGGCCGGAGGAGGTCAGCTCCTCCAGGCGCGCGGTGGTCATGGCCGGGTCGGAGCCGGTGAAGCCGCCCATGGCGATGACCGGCTCACCGGTGGACAGGATCAGCGAGGATGCCTGCTGGGCGCTGCCCACCGCGACCAGCCAGTCGGCGTTCCCCCGGTTGGCCTCCAGGAACGTGGCCAGCTCGGCGCTGACCTCCCGCCCGCCCGGTCCGCCGGAAAGGCCCGGGTTCCCACCGCCGGGCGACCGGTCCTCGGCGGGCGCGCGATCTCCAGCGGGCGCACCGTCTCCTGCGGGCGGGGTGGATCCGGCGGGCGGGGTGGATCCGGCGGGTGGACGGTCTCCGACGGGCTGACGGCCGCCCGGCATGCCCGTCGGACCGCCGCCGAAACCGCCGAAGCCGCCGAAGCCACGGCGGCCCGCGTCGGGTCCGGCGGTCGGGTTGGTGCCGTTGATCGGGGACTGGAGCGGAGTGACCGCGTACGCCGCCGGTCCGGCCAGCCCTGCGACCAGGGCAAGGACCAGCCCGGCGACGGTGATCGCGGCGCCGCGCCGTACCCGGGCCAGAATGAGCGCGAGCCCGGCCAGAGCGGTGATCCCGAGCACCGCCCAGGCCAGCCACGGCGTCCACTCCGGCGTACGGCGCAGCACCGCGAACGCCCACCCCCCGGTCACCACGACGGCCACCGGCAGCACCCAGCCCAGCACCCGCGCCTCCCGATAGGCCTGCCACATGAGCACCCCGCCCATCCCGCTCAGCGCCGCCACCGCCGGAGCCATGGCCGTGCTGTAGTAGGGGTGGAAGGTGCCGCTGGAGAAGCTGAAGACCACGACGTGCACGGCCAGCCAGCCGCCCCACACCAGCCACGGCCCCCAGCTCCACGCCTGCCCTGACCTCCTGGCCCGAAGCCCGGCCGCGGTCGCCAGCAGCAGGGCGATCGCGCAGAACGGCAGCAGCCACGAGATCTGCCCGGCCATCACCTCGTTGAACAGCCGCCCGGCCCCGGACTCCCCGCCGAAGGAGGGCCCGCCGGCCCGCCCGCCACCGCCCTGGCCGAAGATCCGGCCGAGGCCGTTGTAGCCGATGACCAGGTCCCAGACGGAGTTGTCGGTGGATCCGCCGACGTAGGGCCGCGAGTCGGCGGGCCACAGGTCGACGATCGCCATCCACCAGGCGCTCGACACCACGAGCACCGCCCCGGCGGCCAGCAGGTGGCCGAGCCGCCTGACGACGCTGGCGCGGGCGCAGAACAGGTAGGCGAGCGCGAAGGCGGGCAGCACCAGGTACGCCTGGAGCATCTTGGCGTTGAACCCGAGGCCGACGAAGAGCGCGCAGAGCAGCAGCCAGCGCGGCCGCCCGGTGCGCAGCGCCTCCAGGCAGAACCAGGCGGCCACGGTGAGCAGCAGCACCAGGAGGGTGTCCGGGTTGTTGTCGCGGTTGATGGCCACGGTGATCGGGGTGAGCGTCATCGCGAGGGCGGCGACGAGCCCGGCCGCCTCCGCCCGCCGTTCCCCGAAATAGGGGGACATGTTGCGGCGTACCGCCGAATAGACCACCGCGATCGCCGCCACGCCCGCCAGCGCCTGCGGCACCAGCATGCTCCACGTCGAGAACCCGAAGATCCGCGCCGACAGCGCCATCACCCACAGCGCCAGCGGCGGCTTGTCCACGGTGATGAACGACCCGGCGTCCAGCGCGCCGAAGAAGAACGCCTTCCAGCTCTGGGTGGCCGACAGGACGGCGGCCGAGTAGTAGGTGTTGGCCATCCCGCTCAGCGCCCACGTGTACAGGACCAGGGCGACGGCGAGCACCCCGGCCAGCGCCCAGCGCGCCCGCGTCATCGGCTCACCCTGCGCGGGTTGAACACCCAGACGCGCAGCAGCAGGAAGCGCACCAGGGTGGCCAGCGCGTTCGCCAGCACGACCGCGGCCAGCTCCACTCCGTGCGAGACCCCGCCGGGCAGCAGCGCGAGCCCGCCGGTGGTGAGCGCCAGCCCCACGAGGAAGGCGATCAGACCCTCGAACTGGTGCCGTACGACGCCCGCCGGCCCGCTGATCCCGAACGTGAAGCGCCGGTTGGCCGCGGTGTTGGCCACGGCGGTCACCAGCAGCGCGATCGCGTTGGCCGGCATCGGCGCGAGCGCCCCGCGCAGCAGCGTGTACAGCCCGAGGTAGGCCAGCGTGCTGAAGACGCCCACGATCGCGAAGCGGGGCAGCTGCCTGGCCAGCCCGCGCGGCACCTGCCGCGACGGGATCGGCGCGCGCAGCGCGTGCGCGCGGGCCAGCCTGGCCATGCCGCGCAGGTCGTCCAGCGCGGTGCGCACGACGTCGACCCGGCTGTCCGGATCGTCCACCCAGTCGACCGGCACCTCGTGGATGCGCAGCCCGTGCCGCTGGGCCAGCAGGAGCAGCTCGGTGTCGAAGAACCACTGCTCGTCCTCGACCGCGGGCAGCAGCGCCTGCGCCACCTCGGTGCGCACCGCCTTGAAGCCGCACTGGGCGTCGGTGAAGCGGGCGCCGAGCAGGGCGTGCAGGAGCAGGTTGTAGCAGCGGGAGATGACCTCGCGCTTGGGCCCGCGCTCCACTCGCGCCGCGGGCGCCAGCCGGGTGCCGATGGCCAGGTCGCTGTGGCCCGACAGCAGCGGCGCGACCAGGGGCAGGAAGGCGTCCAGGTCCGTGGACAGATCCACGTCCATGTAGCTGACGACGTCCGCGTCGCTCTGCGACCACACCTTGCGCAGCGCCCTGCCGCGCCCCTTCTCCTCCAGGTGTACGACCCGCACGTGCGGCAGCTCGGCCGCCAGCTCCCTGGCCAGCAGCCAGGTGTTGTCCGTGCTGGCGTTGTCGGCGATCGTGATGCGGAAGCCGTAAGGGAAGGTGGCCGTCAGATAGTCGTGCAGCCGGGTCACGCTGGCGCGCAGGGCGCGCTGCTCGTCGTGGACCGGGACGACCACCTCGACCAGCCGCGTCTTGATGGATGTTCGCATGTCTCCCAGGTCACCGGGCCGGTCTTTAGCCGGACTTAGCCGATGATGAGAGCGGGGTGAGACTTCCCGGCAGGCGTACCGTGGCGATCACTCCGCCGCCCGGCGCGTTGTCCAGCCGGACGCTTCCGCCGGCCTCGGCCACCGCCTGCGCCACGATCGCCAGGCCCAGACCCGAGCCGGGCAGCGCGCGTGCCGACGGGGAGCGCCAGAACCGCTCGAAGACGTGCGGCAGCTCCTCGCGCGGGATGCCGGGCCCGTGGTCGCGCACGGTCAGCACGCCGCCGCGCAGCACCACCTCGATGCCGTTCTCGCTGAACTTGCGGGCGTTGTCGATGAGGTTGAGCACCGCGCGTTCCAGCGAGGCGGCGTTGCCGACGGTGAACCACTGGCCCAGGTCGGTGCTCAGCTCGGCGCCGCGCAGCCTGGCCCGCTCGGCGGCGGCCTTCACCACCTCGTGCACGGCCAGCTCCACGTGCGGCTCGTGGTCGGTGTCGCCCCTGGCCAGCATGAGCAGGTCACCCACCAGCGCCGACAACTCGGCGAACTGGGCCTTCACGTTGACCAGCAGCCGCTCCTTGGCGGCCGGGTCGAGCTGCCTGCCGGTCTGCTCGCTGCGCAGCAGCAGGTCGATGTTGGTGCGCAGCGTGGTCAGCGGGGTGCGCAGCTCGTGGCCGGCGTCGGCGACGAGCTGGCGCTGGCGGTCGCGGGAACCGGCCAGGGCGGCCGTCATCGCGTTGAAGGAGGCGCTCAGGCGGGCGATCTCGTCCTCGCCCTTGACCGGGATGGAGGTGTCGAGGTCCTCGGTGGTGGCGATGTGCTCGACCGCCCTGGTCAGCTCGCCCACCGGGCGCAGGGCCGTACGGGAGACGAGCAGGCCGGCCGAGGCGGCGCCGAGCACGCCGAGGCCGGCCACGCCCGCGAGCAGGGCGGCCAGCGTGCTGAGGGAGGTCTGCAGGCGGTCCAGGCGGCGGGCGCTCATGACGGCCACGCCCGGGGCGACCCACTTGGTGACGACGCGGACCTGCGCGCCGTCGATGGTGGCGCTCGTGTGCAGGCACTGGCCGCCGGAGCGGGCCACCCGCAGGTCGGCCTCGGTCACCCGGATCGGCGTGCCGAACGAGCAGGTCGGGCTCTGGTCGGCGTAGATGATCTGCTCGGAGTACGGCGGCGCGTAGGCGTCCTCGGCCGGCGGCTCGGTCGAGCACCTGAGCTGGAGCTTGACGATGTCGGGCCGCTTGCCCGGCGGGCCCTCCAGTTCGTGGTCGAGCTGGCTGAGCAGTTCCATGCGCACGATGGAGAAGCACAGGACCGCCGAGAGCGCGACCGCCAGCGCCACCGCAGCCGTCACCAGCAACGTCATCCGGGCACGCAGGCTGCTCCATTTCACGGTGCGTTCCGCAGCACGTAACCGACGCCGCGCACGGTGTGGATGAGCCGGGGCTCGCCGCCCGCCTCGGTCTTGCGCCGCAGGTACATCACGTAGACGTCGAGGGAGTTGGAGGTCGGCTCGAAGTCGAAGCCCCACACCTCGCCGAGGATCTGGTCGCGGGTCAGCACCTGGCGCGGGTGGCTGAGCAGGAGTTCGAGAAGCTGGTACTCGGTCCTGGTCAGATCGAGCCTGCGGGCGCCGCGGGTGACCTCGCGGGTGGCCGGGTCCATGCGCAGGTCGGCGTAGGAGAGCAGGCCGTCCTGCGGCACGGCGCCGAGCGCGCTGCGCCGCAGCAGCGCCCGTACCCTCGCCAGCAGCTCGTCCAGCTCGAACGGCTTGACCAGGTAGTCGTCAGCGCCCGCGTCCAGGCCGGAGACGCGGTCGCCGACGGCGTCACGGGCGGTCAGCATCAGCACCGGCACGTGGTTGCCGCCCTGCCGCAGCCGCCGGCACGCGGTCAGCCCGTCGAGCTTGGGCATCATGACGTCCAGCAGCACCGCGTCGTACGCCTCGCGGGCCAGCTGCTCCAGCGCGGCCTGCCCGTCCACGGCCGTGGCCACCTGGTAGCCCTCGAACTCCAGGCTCGACTGCAGCGCCTCGCGCAGCGCCGGCTCGTCGTCCACCACCAGGAGTCTCATGGGCTCACTCATGCGTCAACGCTACGTCGCCATCATGAGAACTCGCTGAAGGTCAGGTCAGCAGCGACATGGCGGCGTTGTGGCCGGGGATGCCGCTGACCCCGCCGCCGCGCCGCGCCCCGGCCCCGCACAGCAGCAGCCTCGGGTGCCCGGTCTCGACGCCCCAGCCGCCCTCGTCGGCGTAGGGCCAGCTCAGGTCGCGGTGGAAGATGTGCCCGCCGGGCAGCCCGGCCTCGTTCTCCAGGTCGACGGGCGTCTTGGCCTCCAGGCAGGGCTCGCCATCGGGGGTGGTGGCCAGGCAGTCCTCGATGGGCTCCGCCAGCACGGAGTCGATCGAGCGGAGCGTGGCGTCCAGCGCCTCGCGCCGCGACTTCTCCGGGTCGTCGCGGAAGAGACGGGCGGGCATGTGCAGCCCGAACAACGTCATCGTCTCCCCGTCCTGGCCGAGGATGGACCGGTCGGTCAGCGAGTGGCAGTAGACCTCGGCGGGCGGCAGCGCCGGGATCTCGCCCCGCGCCGCCTGGGCGAAGGCCCGCGCGAGCTGCTCCTGGCTCTCGTTGATGTGGAAGGTGCCGCTGAAGGCCGCATGAGGCTCCACGCCGGTGTCCTTGAGCCGCGGCAGCCGCCGCAGCACCATGTTGACCTTGAGCTGCGCTCCCTCGGGCGTCTCCGGCTCACGTCCGAGCAGCCGATCCAGTACGGCCGGCGGCACGTTGGCCAGCACCCGCTCCGCCGACACCACGTGCTCGGCCTCCCCCAGCCGGAACGTCACCTCCCCGGCCTCAGGATCGATCCCGATCACCTCGGCCCCGGTCCTGATCCCCGCCCCGGCCTCGCGGGCCGCGGTGGCCAGCGCGCCGGACACCGCGCCCATGCCGCCGACGGGGACGTTCCACTCGCCGGTCCCGTCCCCGACCACGTGGTAGAGGAAGCACCGGTTGGCCAGCAGGTCGGCGGCCGGGTCGGCGAACGTGCCGATGAGCGCGTCGGTCAGCACCACGCCGCGCACGGTGTCGTCGCGGAAGCGCGCCTCCACCGCCCGCCCGATCGGCTCGGCGAACATCTCCCCCCAGGCCCGCGCCCCGACCAGCCGCTCGACCTCACGCGCGGAAGGCAGCGGCCCGAGCAACGTGGGCGCCAGTGCCTGGGCCACCTCGGCGGTCATCCCGTAGAACTCCCGCCAGGCCCGGTAGTCCTGCGCGCCGCCGGTGACGGCGCGGAAGGACTCCTCGGTACGGCCGGCGTCCTCGTTGTCCACCAGCAGCCCGGTCTGCCCGACCGGCGTGTAGGAGGCGTAACGCCGCCGCCGGAGCTCGATCCGCAGCCCCAGATCCGTGACGATCTTCGTCGGCAGCAGGCTGACCAGGTAGGAGTAGCGCGACAGCCGCGCCTCGACCCCGGGAAAGGCCTGGGCCGAGATGGCCAGCCCGCCGACGTAAGCGAGCCGTTCGAGGACGAGCACCCGGCGACCGGCACGGGCGAGATAGGCGGCGGCGACGAGCCCGTTGTGCCCGGCGCCCACGATGACGGCGTCATAACGCATTGAAAGGTCCTTAAGCAGGAGGCAGGAAAGGGAAGGGACGGCACGACCGGCGCCCCGCTACAGCCCCGTCTGCCAGTGCGGCTCCGGCCGCAGCAGTTCCTCCCTGGACACCATGCCCGGGACCTTACCCGTCACGGATCCGTCAATACCACCTCCACGTATCTCCGGTCCGGCGTGACCGCGACCACCTGAACCTTCAGCACGGTGTCCACCGCATACTCGGTGGGCAGGCTCGTGCCCACCGAGGCCGTGCCCTCGTACCAGACCGGGTTCTGCTCGCCGTGCCAGGCCAGCATGGGGCGGCGGCCGATGGAGTGCACGACCACCGCCGGCTGGATGGCGGCGTCCTGGCCGAAGCGGGCGCGGTACTCGACGGTGATCTCGCCCTGGCTGGTCGGGACCACCGCGAGCACGGGGTCGTGCAGGTTCGCCTGGCCGAAGGCGGCCAGCCGGACGCGCGGGGAGGTGGACAGGTCCGGGCGGAGCACGCTGCTGGATTCGGCGAACTCCGGCACGTACCGGTAGAGGGCGGCCGGTGACAGGTTGCGGTCGCTGCGGAAGAAGCCGGGCGAGATCACGGTGACGCCGACGAACGCGGGCGGCGTGGGAACCGCTCGGTCCTGCACGCCGGTGAAGCCCATGACCGAGTAGTCGTCGTGGTAGACGTAGTCGCCGCACGGGCCGAAGGCGTGCTCGAAGCCGATCACGTGGCCGATCTCGTGGTCGTAGAAGGACAGGAAGCCGCCCTGGTCGAGGACGGCGGCGCCGCCGATGGCCCCGGAGTTGCACGGCGGCGGGTGCATGAACACGACGACGCGGTCAACGCCGTCGAAGCTGACGCCGTCGCGCTCGGCCTGCGCGCGGGTCTGGTTGACCATGCCGCCCCGGTCGTCGCGGTTGCCGACCTGCGAGATGCCGGTCAGCACGCGCCACGGCTCCACGCTGAAGCGCAGTTCGCGCAGCCGCAGGGTCGAGGCCGACCAGAAGTCGAGCATGCTCCAGCCGTTCGCCGCGTGGAGGACCTCGCCCAGCGCCGCGTCGGGCCAGACAGGGTGGACGTTGGCGTCGGGGGCGTTGGTCGCCCAGGTGTAGCGCAGCACCTTCACGTTGAGTGGCCGCGTGTGCGTTCCGGTACGGCGCAGCAGTTCGCGCACCGACACCTGGCCGGGCAGCCCCGCCTCGCGCCCCAGCGTGCGGACGCTGATCGGAAGCGACCGGACCGCCTTGCTCAGTCGTACGGAGAGCATGGCATTCCTCCAGCGGGGTCAGCGGAGCAGGACGAGGATCGGGATCAGCCCGATGCCTCCGTCGAGCGCGGACATGGCCTTGCCGATGACGGCGCCGAAGGACCGGCCGGGGTCGAGCGCCTTCATCGCGTGGCCGGGCGTGTCGGAGGTGGTGAGCAGGTCGCCGACCCCGACGGGGGCGTAGGAGGCGTCGACCCGGCAGTAGACCTTGCCGACGAGCGCGAGCGGGTAGCGTCCCGCGCGCTGGTCGCGGTGGTCGAGGATGACGCCGGGCCGGTAGTCGCCCGCTCCGGAGACCACCCCGGCGACCTTGGAGTCGTAGGCGCTGGTGCTCATCCGCACCCGGTCGATCCCGTCGAGCACGACGACCGTGCCGGGCACGACCTCGTCGGTCTCGGTTTCGGCGAGCGAGAAATTCTCGGCCAGATCGGCTCCGGTGAGAAGCACGTCGCCGGTGACGATGACATTTCCCTTGAAGAATCCGGCGGGTCCGACGCCGCGATGGTCGGCGTAGAGCGCGGCACCGGTACTGTCCGCATTGAGATTATAGGCGGCGATAGCCGCGGTATTAGGGGAATTGGTCTCGGCGTGAACGGCTTCGTAAGCCTCGCTTCTGGCGTCAACAGCAGCGCCGATCCCGGTCCTGACGAACACGCCGGGCCCGCGCCCGCGATTGTCGGCGAACAGCGAAGCGCCGGTGCCGGTCGGATTGACGTTGTAGGCGGCGATGGCGGCGACTTCGCTGGCGTTGGTCTCGGCGTGCAGCGCCTCGAACGTCTCGCTCCTGGCGTCGAGCGCCGCCCCCTGCCCGGTCCTGACGAACACGCCGGGCCCGCGCCCCCGGTTCTCCCCGAACACCAGGGCACCGGCGCCCTCGGTGTTGAGGCTGTAGACGGCGACGGCGGCGGCACCCGTGGCATTGGTCTCGGCGTGGACGGCCTCGAACCCCTCGCTCTTGGCATCCACAGCGGCGCCGGGCCCGGTCCTGGCGAACAAACCGGGCCCGCGCCCCCGGTTCTCCGCGAACAGGGTCGCCCCGGTCCCTTCCGTGTTGAGGTTGTATCCGGCTATGGCCGCGTTCTGCGGAGAATTGGTGGTCGCGTGCACCCCGTCGAATTCCTGGCTGATGCCGTGAATTCCGGGGCCGCTCTTACTGGTGCCTTTAACCGCGGCTTCGCCGGGGCGCGAGGTCTCACCGTGCAACGCAGGCATTTTGGAGGGCCTTTCATCGGACGCCTGGGTTCTTCAATATGTCACCCGGAAATCCGGCCAGCCAGGAGATAATCACCTTACTCGTTTATCAATTCACCATTTAGCGGGATTTATGAACCAGTTGGCCGGCTGGCGGGGGCCGTGACGGCGGGGCATTTGTCCGACGTGAGAAGCGACCCCCACGATCGGCGCCGGCACGGGTCGGCGGGTGGCGTGGGGGCGGCTTGCCGTACGGGATGGACGGCTTGAAAGTTACGGCCGGCTGGCGATGGAGAGGAGCGTGGCGGCGGGAGAGGGGAGCGTGCGGCCGCGGCGCCAGACCGCGCGCAGGCTGCGGACCAGGTTGAGGCCGGCGAGAGGCACCTCGACCAGCCGCCCGGTCGCGAGGTCGGCCTCCACCGCGTAGCCGCTCAGCACCGCGGGCGCCGCGCCCGCGGAGGCCGCGCCCTTCACCGCCGAGTTCGAGCCGAGCTCCAGCCGGGGGCTGGCCTGGTGCAGGCCGCGGAAGGCCAGGTCCAGCGTCTCGCGGGTGCCCGAGCCCGGCTCGCGCACCACCAGCGGCGTCGCGGCCAGTTCCGCCCCCCGCAGCACGGTACGGCGGCGCGCCCACGGATGCCCCGGCGCCACCACGACCACCAGCCGGTCGGTCCCGACCACGCGCGAGTCCAGCCCGTCGGGGACGTTCGGCCCCTCCACGAAGCCCAGCTCGACCGACCTCGGCGTCCCGTCGGCGCCGGCCAGCACCAGCGCGGCCACCTCGGCTGAGTTCACCACGTCCAGCCCCACCTGCACGTCCGGCTCGCGGTTCTGGAACTCGCCCAGCCACCGCGGCACCAGATACTCCGCCACCGTCATCGACGAGGCCACCCGCAGGTGCGCCGCCTCGCTGAGCCGCACGGCCGCCGCCGCGCGCATGAGCTCCTGCGCCGCCGACAGCACCTGCGACGCCCACCCGGCGACCATCTTCCCCTCGGCGGTCAGCGCCGACCCACGCGGCGTACGCTCCAGCAGCGGCAGCCCCAGACGGCGTTCGAGCTGGGCGATGCGCTTGCTCGCCGACGGCTGGGCGATCCCCGCGGCGCGCGCGGCCCGGCCCAGGCTGCCGAGCTCGCCCACGTCGACGAGGAGCTTCAGCGAGTCGAGATCCGGCAACGCACTCATAGCCTAAGGCTATGACCTGCCAGGCAATGCATGTCTACTGGGAGGTCCCGGACGGCCGGAGACTCGGATCATGGTCTCCCTCACCGTCACGCGCGCCTGGCCCCGCCTGCATCTGCCCGGCATCGCCCTGGCCGCGGCGGCGGTCGCGATGGCGCTGGTCGTGAGCCGGTTCCTGCCCGCGCTCAGCCCGGCGATCATCGCCGTGACGGCGGGGGCGACCTTCCACAACCTCGGCTGGCTGCACGAGCGGCTGCGGCCGGGACTGCAGTTCGTCGCGAAGCGGGTGCTGCGGGTGGCGATCGTGCTGCTCGGCCTGCAGATCGCGCTGCCCCAGGTGCTCACGCTGGGCGCGCCGACGCTGCTGATCGTGGCGGCGGCGACCGGCGTCACGTTCGCGGTCACGCCGCTGCTCGGACGGTGGCTGCGGGTCGCGCCCGGCACCGCGCTGCTCATCGCCGCGGGGGTGAGCATCTGCGGCGCCTCCGCCATCGCCGCCATGCACGAGAGCGCCGACTCCGACGACGACGACGTCGCCTCCGCCCTGGGCGTCATCACCGTGTACGGCACCGCCGCCATCGTGGCCCTCCCGCTGCTGGCCGGCTGGCTGGGCCTGACGGGGCGTCAGCTCGGCGTGTGGGCCGGGGCCGCGGTGCACGAGGTGGCCCAGGTGGCGGCGGTCGGCGCCGCCTCCGGCGCGGCGGTGCTCGGGGTGGCGATCACGGCCAAGCTGGCCCGCGTGGTCCTGCTCGCGCCCATGGTCGCCATCACCACCCTGCGCGCCCAGGCCGGAGCCGCCTGCCGTACCCCTGCCGGGGCCTCCGTGCGCACCGAGACCGAGGCCGCTCTGCGGGCGCGGACCGGCGCCCGGCGGCCGCCGATCATGCCGTTGTTCGTGGCCGGGTTCCTGGCGATGGTGGTGGTGCGCAGCCTCGGCGTGCTGCCCGAGACGCTGACCTCGGCGGTGCCGCCGGTGACGAGCGTGCTGCTGGCCGCCGCGCTCTTCGGCCTCGGCACCAACATCGACCTGCGGAAACTGGCCAAGGGCGGGCGGGCCGTCCTGCTCGGCGGGATCTCCACCGCGCTGATCACCGGCATCTCGCTCGCAGGGGTGGCACTCCTGGTGTGATCTCGGGTGGACGCGTCCGGGATCGCCCCGTAACGTGCTCACTTTGGAACAACATCAGGAAATAGACCGTTCCAAAGAGTGCCACGCAAAAGGTCCCACAAGGAGCACGTACCCGATCATGCGCACCACCGCCGACCCCATCCTTCAGCCCTCTGACGAGGTGTCCGCGGCCCTGGCCGACGGTTCGCCCGTGGTCGCGCTGGAGTCCACGATCATCTCGCACGGCCTGCCCCAGCCCCGCAACCTGGAGGTGGCCAGAGAGCTTGAGGCGGTCGTCAGGGACGCGGGCGCGGTGCCCGCCACGATCGCGGTGCTCGACGGCATTGCCAAGATCGGCCTGAACGAGGTCGAGCTGGAGCGCATCGCCACCGAATCCGGGCTGCGCAAGCTCGGCCAGCGCGACCTGCCGGTGGCCGCCGCGCTCAAGGCCAGCGGCGCCACCACCGTCTCGGCCACCTCGTTCCTGGCCGCGCGCGCGGGCATCCGGATCTTCGCCACGGGCGGCCTGGGCGGCGTCCACCGCGGCTGGACCGTGGAGCAGGACGAGTCGGCCGACCTCGACACGCTGGCCCGCACCCGGATCACGATCGTGTGCGCGGGCGTGAAGTCCATCCTCGACGTGCCCTCGACGCTGCAGCGGCTGGAGACGCGCGGCGTCACCGTCGCCGGCTACCGCACCGACACCTTCCCCGGCTTCTACCTCCACACCTCCGGTGAGCCGATCGACTGGCGCATCGACGCCCCCGAGCAGGCCGCCGCCATCATGCGCGGCCAGGACGCCTTCGGCGGCCCCGAGACCGCGCTGATCGTGGCCAACCCGGTGCCCGAGGACCAGCAGCTCGATCCGGCCCTGCACGACCGCGTGCTGGGCGAGGCGCTGGCCGCCGCCGACCGCGAGAACGTCACCGGCCAGGCGATCACCCCGTTCCTGCTCGACTACCTCGTGCGCGGCACCGGCGGCGCCTCCCTGGAGGCCAACCTCGCCGCCGTCCGCGGCAACGTCGCCCTCGCCTCTCGCATCGCCCTCGCCTGGGCCCAGTAATGGACGGCGGGACTGCCGGGGGCCTGCTCGTCATCGGCGACGTCGTCACCGACGTGGTGGCCGTGCACGGCACGCCGGTCGCCACCGGCACCGACACCGAGGCCGACATCGTGCTGCGCCCCGGCGGCTCGGGGGCGAACACCGCCTCCTGGGCCGCCCACCTGGGCGCGCCGACGGCACTGCTGTCCCGCGTCGGCTACGACAGCAGCGAGTGGCACACGAACGAGCTGGTCAAGGCGGGTGTGCGCCCGCTGCTTTCGGTCGACTCCGACCATCCGACCGCGGTGGTGATCGCGATGGTCGACCGTACGGGCGAGCGGTCCATGCTCACCAACCGCGGCGCCGGCGGCCGGATCTCGCCCGCCGACTGGTCGCCGTCGATGCTGGACGGCATCCGCCATCTCCATCTGTCCGGATACACCTTTTTCGCCAACCAGGGGCTCCAACTTGCCCGAAACGTGATGGCGGAGGCGACCGCCCGCGGTGTCTCGATCAGCATCGACCCCGCCTCCACCGGACCGCTGCGCGCCTTCGGCGTCGAACGGTTCCTGCGCGAGAGCGCCCCCGCCGGCCTCGTCATCCCCAACCGCGACGAGGCGCTGCTCCTCTCGGGCGCCGCCGCGCCCGAACGCGCCGCCGAACAGCTCAGCCAGAGGTACGGCACCGCGGTCGTGAAACTCGGCCCCGGCGGCGCGATCGCGGCCCGGGACGGGCGGATCGTGGCCACGGCCGAGGCGCTGCCGAGCGAGGCGGTGGACTCGACCGGAGCCGGTGACGCGTTCGCCGCCGGGTATCTCACGGCGCGACTTTCCGGGGCCGGAGAAGGGGCCGCGTTGCGGGCAGGATGCCGTGCGGGTGCCGATTGTGTGGCCCTAGTGGGGGGCCGTCCACGGTACGGTTTGCAGTTGAACCATCTTTACCCTATTCACACCGATTGATAGCTTTCCGCGTAGGCTGCACCACCAGCCACATGCATCACTCTGGGGAGGATACGGTCCGCCGATGGACGTCGAGTCATCGATCTGCCTGAGCGACCTGGTCCCTGCCCTGCGCTGGAGCCGTCCTCAGCAGGTAGCGGAGATCTTGGCTGATCCTCGGCTGCCGGCAGGGTGGTGGAGCTCGCTGGCGTTGTCCCGGGCACTCGGCGCGACGGGCCTGGACTGGGTGTGCGAGCGGCTCGCCCGCCTCGCCTCGGCTCGATGGGACCACCTGTCCCTCGCCGACGTACTGCCCGCGCTGACCGTCCACCACGTGGACCCGACACTGCCCGGCTGGCCGGAACCGACCCGCTCGGCGATCAACGGCCTGGGCGGCTGGCACCGGCTGCGCCGCCTGTGTCCAGGCGACCTGGCCGCGCCCGGCACACCTCGGGACGCGGTGATCGGCTCGGTCTTCCGCGAGATCCTCGCCCAGATCCCCATCCAGACCGGCCCCCTCCCGGTCCAACCCGGTGCCCTCCCGGTCCAACCCGGCGCCCTCCCCACCCAGACCGGCCCCCTGCCCGTCCAGACCGGTGCCCGCCCCACCCAGACGGGTCCCCTGCCCGTCCAAACCGGCCCTTTCCCCACACAGACCGGTCCCCAGACCGCCCCCGGTGCCCCGTCCCGGCCAGGCGTCTCCCAGCCGGGCGCCGCGCCGTCGCAGCCATCCTCCGCGCCTTCCCAGCCGAGCGCCCTGCCTTCCCGCCCCGGAGCACCGGCACAACCGGGCACTGTGCCCGCCCACCCGGGAGCCCCGGCACAACCGGGTGCCACGCCCGCCCACACGGGCTCCATGCCCGCACAGCCGCAGCCGGGCGCCGCACAGCCAGGGGCAGCACAGCCAGGCGGCGCCCAACCCGGCAGCGCTCAGCCCGGTGGCGCGCCTTCCCACCCGAGTGCCGTACCCGGCGCTCCCTCTCGTGCCGGTGCGCCCGCGCAGGCCGCCTCCTCGGCGCCCACCGCGCCCGCACCCGCCGACGGCCCGACCCGCCCGGTCGGTAGCACGCAAACCCCCGGAGCTCCATCGGTGCCAGGAGCGCCGGGAGGCAACGTGCCCGGCCGGGCACCAGCCGCTCCCGGGCAAGCGCCTCCCGGGCAGAACGTCGCGGGTCAGAGCGGTCCCGGTGCTCCGGGTTCGCCCGGCGCGCTGCCTCAGCGAACGCCCGCCCCGCTGCCGAGCCCCACCCCCGAGCCGTCGGACACCGACCACGCCATGGTCCGCGTGGTGGACGGGCTGTTCCGCGGCATGGACCGGCTCGAACTGGCCGTGGCCACCCACCGCCTGTTCGCCGAGGACCCGGTCAGCCTGCGCACGCTGGCCCACAAGATGCTCGTCGAGCGCGACGTCCTGTCCCAGGCCCAGCGCATGGCCGAGGAACGGGTGCTGCACTGGCTGCGCTCGTCGGAGTCGGCGCCGGTGACCGGCCACATGTTCCGCCTCACCGAGTGGCTCGGCGCCGCCGCCACGCAGGAGCAGCTGATCGGCGCCGACCCGGCCCACCCGGTGATCGTTCCCTCGCTGCGCAGCCCGCTGTGGCGGGTGCTGGTCACGCTCATGCCCGACCGCCGCCTGCAGGACGGCTGGCTCGTGGTGGGCGACCTGCACGGCCTGCAGAACCGCACCCGCCAGCTCCTGGCCACGGCCCCGAACGACGCCGACCGCCACGAACTGCTCGAACAGCTCGGCATCCGCCGCCACTCCGCGCAGGCCTGGCTGGACGCCCTGCCCCCGGAGTCACCCCGCCGCCCGGCCGCCCCGGCCGCGGAACCGGCGTCGCAGCAGCCGCTGCCCCGCCGTACCCCCGGAGCGAACGGGCACCACCACCGGGGCGGCACGCCGATCCCCGCCGCGCCCGCCGGGAACATCGACCCGTCGGCGGCGCTCGCGACGCTGTCGGCGCTGTCGGGCGGACGCTCGCCGATGCTGGCGGGCACGCCCTCGACACCGCCGCCCCCGCCGCCGAGCCCGACGTCGGATCCGCGCCGCTGGCAGCGCATCGAGGTCACGCCCGAGCACCTGCGCGGCGGCCCGGTGCCGGTGCCGGAGGGGTACGCGGCCCAGCTCGGCATGCGGCCGGGCACGCTGCTGTCGGTCACCGGACCGGGCGACAACGCGATCGTGCTGGTCTGGCAGGGGCACCAGCCGGTGTTCGACTCGCTGCAGCCGGTGCTCATGCGGCTCAACGCGCGCCCCGGCGACCAGGTCTACGTGACCGTCGACGGCTACCGCCTGGAGGCCCAGCTAACCGGCTGAGCCCTCGAACAGCCCCGTGCGGTGCGCGGTGGCGGCCGCCTCCCCGCGGGAGGAGACGCCCAGCTTGCCCAGGATGTTCGAGACGTGCACGCTGACGGTCTTGACCGAGATGAACAGCTCGCCGCCGATCTCCCGGTTGCTCTTGCCGTCGGTGAGCAGCCGCAGCACCTCCAGCTCACGCGCGGTCAGCCCGAACTGCGGCCCCTGCGGCTCCGGCTCGTCGGCCACCGCGATGCGCGCCCGCCGCGCGAACGAGTCGAGCTCCTCCAGCAGCGCCCGCGCGCCCAGCCGCTCGGCCAGCTCACGCGCCCTGGTCACCCGCTCGGCCGCGTCCTTGCGCGCGCCCGCCGCCTGCGCGGCCCTGGCCGCTCCAGCCAAAGCCCTCGCCTCCTGGTACGGCTGCCGCAACCCGGCCCAAGCCTCGGCCGCCGCGTCCCAGGCGACCAGATCGTCGGCCGCCCCCGCGATCGCGTTGAACGTCAGCCGCTCCGCCTCCTGCAGCACCCCTTCGGCCGTCATCCACTGCGCCTGCCGCCGGGCCTCCTCCAGCACAGCCCCGCCCAGCAGGGCGCACGGGATGAGCACCGGCCAGGCATAGCGCGGACTGGCGGCCAGGTCCTGCTCGCGCAGCACCCGCATGGCCGCCTCCGCCGCCTCCTCCAGCCGCCCGCGAGCGGTCAGCAGGTCGATCTCGCGGGCGGCGACGGGCAGCATGTGCTGGTCGCGGTAGATGGTGCGCTTGATCACGCTCTGCTGCGCCGCGAACATCGCCTCGGCCTTCTCGAGGTCGCCGCGCCACAGCGCGATGTCGCCGACGAACCCCTGCAGGCTCGCCCGGTACGGCGCGGGCGGCGCCAGATCCAGCGCGTGCTCGATGACTTCCAGCGCCTCGTCCCACCGGCCCAGCGAGACCAGCGGCTCGGCCAGGTTGATCGCCAGGAACGTGCCCGAGGTGCGGGCCAGGCCGTACTCCTCGGCGTCGGCGATGCCGCGGCGGGCCACCTTGACCGCCTCCTCGTGCCAGCCGGCGCCCTCCAGCCGGTCGGACTCGGAGATCGCGGTGCGCATCAGCGCGTTGTAGGCCTTGTCGCCCATGGCGATCTCGCGGGCCTCGGCGAACTTCACCAGCCCCGCCTCCACGTCGCCGAACCTGAACCGGCCCCACGCCAGGGTCGTCAGCCCGTGCGCCTCGGTGGCGCCGTCGCCGACGGCACGCGCGATGCGGACCGCCTCCTCGGCGTAGGCGATCTTGTCCGGCCACATCTCGCGGGTGTTGCACATGCGCGCCAGCGACTCGGCGATCTGGGCGCGCAGCTTGGTGGGCGGCTCGGCGGGGACCAGCTTCGCCGCGGCCTGCAGGTCCTCCAGGTTGCCCTTGCGGCCCAGGTCGTAGCGGAGCAGGCCGCGCAGCCTGAGCAGCAGCGCGGTGCGCACCGGGTCGGTGACCGGGTCGACCTCCTCCAGCGCGGCGCTGGCCAGCGAGATGCCGCGGTCGAACTCGCCGGCGTTGAAGGCCACCGCGGCGGCGGCGCGCAGCACCTGGACGCGGTCGGCGCCGATGCGTTCCGCGGCGTCGGGGACCTTCGACCACAGTTCGAGCACGCGGGACAGCATCCGCAGCTGCTCGTCGTAGGCGGCCGACTTGCGCGCGGCGGCCGCCGCCTTCCAGGCGCTGACCAGGCCCCACAGCGCGTCGTGCGCCGCGTGCCAGTGGTGGGCCAGCTCGATGGCGCCGCGCGGGGCGGGCAGGATCGCCAGGTCGCGTTCGAGCGCCTCGGCGAAGCGGGTGTGCAGCCGGGAGTGCTCGCCGGGCAGCAGATCGTCGTGGAGCGCCTCCCTGATCAGCGCGTGGCGGAAGGCGTAGCCCTCGCCGTCCACCACCAGCACGTTGCCGGCGACGGCCGGCCGCAGGGAGCGCGAGAGCTCGCCGTCGTCGAGCCCGGTCACCGCGAGCAGCAGGTCGTGCTCGATGCGCTGGCCGCCGGCGCTGGCCACCCGCATGAGCTCCTGCGTCTCCTCCGGCAGCCGTTCGACGCTGGCCAGCAGCAGGTCGCGCAGCGACTCGGGCAGGCTGTCACCGCCGCCGCCCTCGCTCAGCAACGCCTCCACGAACAGCGGGTTGCCCTCGCTGCGGGCGTAGATCTCGTCGATGGCGACGGGCGACGGCTCGTGTTCGAGGATGCTGGCGGCCTGGGCGACCACCTGCTTACGGGTCAGGCGGCCGAGCTCGATCCTGGTCACCCAGTCGACGCGGCCCAGCTCGGCCAGCAGGGGGCGTAGCGGGTGGGTGCGGTGCAGCTCGTCGGTGCGGTAGGTCACGACGATGAGCAGCGGCACGTCGGTGCGCTGGTAGCGCACCAGGAAGGAGAGCAGGTCGCGGGTGGAGCGGTCGGCCCAGTGGGCGTCCTCGATCACCATGAGCACCGGCCGCTGCTCGGCCAGGTGCTCCAGCAGGCCGAGCACCAGCTCGAACAGCCGGGCGCGCGCCTCGGCGCCGTCGCCGTCCGGCTCGCCGAAGTCGGGCAGCAGGCGGGCCAGGCCGCGCGTCTTGCCGCCGGGCACCAGCGCGGACATGCCCTCGTGCCCGATGTCGCGCAGCAGCCGCCGCAGGACCGCGGTGAACGGCGCGAACGGCAGGCCGTCCGTGCCCAGCTCCAGGCAGTGGCCGACGAGCTGGCGGGCGTCGCCGATCCGCTCGGCGAACTCCTTGATCAGGCGGGTCTTGCCGACGCCCGCCTCGCCGCCGACCAGCACGGTCGAGGCCGATCCGGACCGGGCGCGGGCCAGCGCACGACCGAGCGCGCCGAGTTCACTCGCGCGCCCGACGAACCGGGGGCTCACCGTATGGATGCTCACGCCCCATAGGATGCCATCTGACTAGGACAGAACGGTCACCTAAGAACCTTGCGGAAGAACGTCGCCGACTCCTCGTAACCGAGAGCCGAGTAGAACTCGGGCGCCCGGCGGGTCGCCATGGCCACGTACCCCGCCTCGCGCTCGCGCGCCCAGCGCTCGAAATCCTCCAGCAGCGAGCGCCCGACGCCCTGGCGGCGCGAGCTCGTCTGCACCATGGCCTCCTCGACCCAGGCCACGGGCCCGTTCGCGAAGAGCGTCAAATGGACGAAGCCGAGCAGGTATCCGGTGACCCGCCCGCCGGCCACCGCCGCCAGGAGCAGCGCGTCCTCGTTGCGCAACAACTGCGGCAGGGCCACGTCGAACGCCTCGCGCTCCGGGCGGAACGTCATCCCGAACTCACGGGCCAGCGCGAAGATCTCGTCCGCGTCGCCCTTCTCGGCCCGCCTGATTACAAGATCGTCAGATGTCACCCTGCGCACCCTACTTCACCGATGCCGATTTATTGCTCTGCAACCGGACAATCACGAATTGTGGTCAAGGCAGGGAGAATAGCGAACGCAGGGTGCTCTACACCACCACCCAGCGTCATAGATCGGACAGGCCGAGCTGGCGGGCGATCAGCATGCGCTGGACCTCGCTGGTGCCCTCGCCGATCTCCAGGATCTTGGCGTCGCGGTAGAAGCGGCCGACCGGGAACTCGTTCATGAAGCCGTAGCCGCCGAAGATCTGGGTGGCCTCGCGGGAGTTGTCCATGGCGGCGTTGGAGGAGACGAGCTTGGCGATCGCCGCCTCCTTCTTGAACGGCTGGCCGGCCAGCATCTTCTCGGCCGCGTGGTAGTAGGCCAGGCGGGAGGTGTGGGTCCGCGCCTCCATGTCGGCGATCTTGAACTGGATCGCCTGGTAGTGGCCGATCGGGTGGCCGAAGGCCTGGCGTTCGCGGACGTAGCGCAGGCACTCGTCCACGCAGCCCTGGGCCAGGCCGACGCTGAGGGCGGCGATGGCGATGCGGCCCTCGTCGAGAGTCTGCAGGAACTGCGCGTAACCACGGCCCCGCTCGCCCAGCAGGTTCTCCGCCGGGACGCGGCAGTCGGTGAAGGACAGCTCGCGGGTGTCGGAGGCGTTCCAGCCGACCTTGGAGTACTTCTTGGAGACGGTGAAGCCGGGGGTGCCCGCCGGGACCAAGATCGTGGAGATCTCCTTCTTGCCGTCGCGCTCGCCCGTGATCGCGGCCACGCCGACGACGCCGGTGATGTCGGTGCCCGAGTTCGTGATGAACGCCTTGGTCCCGTTGATCACCCACTCGCCGCCGTCCAGGACCGCGGTGGTCCGCATGCCGCCCGGCACGTCGGAGCCGCCGCCGGGCTCGGTCAGCCCGAACGCGCCCAGCACCTCCCCACTGGCCAGCTTGGGCAGCCAGGTCGCTTTCTGCTCGGCCGTGCCGAAGCGGTAGATCGGCATCGCGCCCAGCGAGACCGCGGCCTCCAGCGTGATGGACACGCTGGAGTCGACCCGGGCCAGCTCCTCCAGGGCCAGGCACAGCGCGAAGTAGTCGCCGCCCATGCCGCCGTGCTCCTCCGGCAGCGGCAGCCCGAACAGGCCCATCGCGCCCATCTGCCGGACGATGTCGTAGGGGAACTCCTCGCGCTCGTAGTAGTCGCCGATCACCGGAGCCACGACCTCGCGGGCGAACGACTCGACGGTCTTGCGCAGCTCGGAGTACTCGTCGTTGAGCATGGCTAGTCCTTTTGGGAGAGGGCCTTCTGGGAGAGGGCTTGGACGACGCGGGATGGGCTCGGCCGGCCCAGCCGCTCGGCGAGCCAGACGCTTGTGGCGACCAGCTCGTCCAGGTTGAGCCCGGTCTCGATGCCGAGACCGTTGAGCATCCAGACCAGGTCCTCGGTGGCGAGGTTGCCGGTGGCCGAGCCGGCGAACGGGCAGCCGCCGATGCCACCGGTCGAGGCGTCGACCACGGTGACGCCCGCCTTCAGCGCGGCCATCGTGTTGGCCAGGGCCTGGCCGTAGGTGTCGTGGAAGTGGACGGCCAGCCGTTCCGGGGAGCCGAACGCCTCGACGAGCGCGGTGGCGTGGCCCGGGGTGCCGACGCCGATGGTGTCGCCCAGCGACAGCTCGAAGCAGCCGAGGTCGAGCAGCCGCGCGCCGACGCCCACGACCTGCTCGATCGGGGTCGGGCCCTCCCACGG
This sequence comes from Nonomuraea endophytica, assembly GCF_014203235.1. Lineage (GTDB taxonomy): Bacteria > Actinomycetota > Actinomycetes > Streptosporangiales > Streptosporangiaceae > Nonomuraea > Nonomuraea endophytica. The sequence continues at coordinate 492,759 of NZ_JACHIN010000004.1, forward strand.
GTCGCCGAAGACCATGGAGACGTACGCCCGCACCTTCAGCCCATGCTCCAGCGCCCCGGCGATCACCGGCTCGAACATCTCGAACTGCGACTCCAGGCCGCGGTTGAGGTTGCGGTTGGCGAAGGTCTCGGTGGCGCTGGCGAAGACGGCGATCTCCTCGACGCCGCTCTCCAGCGCCCGGTCGAGCCCCTTGAGGTTGGGCACCAGCACCGGATAGCGGATGCCGGGCCTGCGCTGAAGCATGGCCAGCAGCTCACCGGAGTCGGCCAGCTGAGGCACCCACTTGGGGTGGACGAAGCTGGTCGTCTCGATCACCGTGTGCCCGGCGGCGGCGAGGCGGTCGATAAACTCGGCCTTCACCTCGACCGGGATGACCGCCTTCTCGTTCTGCAGGCCGTCGCGGGGACCGACCTCGTAGACCGTGACCCGCTCGGGCAGGCCGTCGAGCTTGTGCATCACGCCTCCACCACGGCGAGGACCGCGTCCATGTCCACGGACTGGCCCGCCCGTACCGGGAGCTCGCGCACCACGCCGTCCACGGGCGCGGTGACGGTGTGCTCCATCTTCATCGCCTCCACCACGACCAGCGGCTGGTCCTTGCTGACCTGGTCGCCGACGGCCGCCTTGACCAGCAGGACCGTGCCGGGCATCGGGCTGCGCACGACGCCGTCGCCGCCGCCCGCCGCGCCCGGCCGGTCGCCTGGGTCGCCGATGCGGTGCCTGGTCAGCGCCCACGCGCCGCCGTCGCGTCCGATCCACACGGTCTCGCCGTCGCGCGCGAACGTGTAGGAGGAAACCCGCCCGCCGAGCGTCAGCACGGCCCTCTCCCCCGCAACCCGCACCTTCGCCGGTACGGCTTCCGCACGCTCAGCCGGTGGTTCCTCGGTGGCGTTGCCGGGCAGCCGGAGCTCCGCGGCGGTGGCGGGCAGGCCGCGGACGGCCACCTCGTGCACGCCCTCGCGGGACTCCAGCCGCAACGTCGTCCAGGCCCGTTCGCCCACCCGCCAGCCGTCGGCCACGTCCCACGGATCGCGCCCGGCCGGAGCGTCGTGGAAGATCAGCGCCGCCACGGCCAGCACGTCCGCCGGGGTCGCGGCCGACAGGTCAAGGCCGGGCAGGAGACGTTCCACCAGCCCGGTGTCCAGCTCGCCCGCCACCACCTCCGGCCGCGTCACCAGTGCCCGCAGGAACGGGATGTTGGTCGTCACGCCCAGCACCGTCGTACGCCCGAGCGCCCGGTCGAGCGCGCTGAGCGCCTGCGCACGCGTGGGCGCCCAGGCGACGACCTTGGAGAGCATCGGGTCGAAGTCGCTGCCGACCACCGTGCCCGCCGCCAGCGAGGAGTCGACCCGCACGTCGGAGGGCTCGGCCAGCGCGAGCACCCGGCCGCCGGTGGGCAGGAAGCCCCTGGCCGGGTCCTCGGCGTACACGCGGGCCTCGACGGCGTGGCCGCGCAGCCGTACCTCAGACTGAGTGAACGTGAGCGGCTCGCCCGCGGCCACCCGCAGCTGGAGCTCCACGAGGTCCACGTCCGTGACCAGCTCGGTGACGGGGTGTTCGACCTGGAGGCGGGTGTTCATCTCCATGAAGTGGTAGTCGCCGGTGGTGCCGTCGACGATGAACTCGACCGTGCCCGCGCCGGTGTAGCCGACCGAGCGGGCGGCCTCGACCGCCGCCGCGCCCATGGCGGCGCGCGTCTCCGGGGTGACGAAGGGCGAGGGCGCCTCTTCGATGATCTTCTGGTGCCTGCGCTGGAGGCTGCACTCGCGCTCGCCCAGGTGTACGACGGCGCCGTGGGTGTCGGCGAGCACCTGGATCTCGATGTGCCTCGGGTTCTCGATGAAGCGCTCGATGAGCAGGGTGCCGTCGCCGAAGGCGTTCACCGCGGTGCGGCGGGCCGACTCCAGCGCCTCGGGCAGTTCCGCGGCGGCGCGGACGAGCACCATGCCCTTTCCGCCGCCGCCGGCCGAGGGCTTGATCAGCGCGGGGAAGACGTTCCAGGCGAGAAGGTCGTCGGCGGGCTCGGCGCCGCCGGGCACCACGGGCACTCCGGCCGCGGCGACCGTGGCCTTGGCGCGGATCTTGTCGCCCATGGCCTCGATGGCCTCGGCGGGCGGGCCGATGAAGACCAGCCCCTCCTTCGCGCAGAGCCTCGCGAACTGCGCGTTCTCCGCGAGAAACCCATAGCCCGGGTGTACGGCTTGCGCGCCGGAGTCACGGGCGGCGGCCGTGATAGCCCCCATGTCCAGATATTTCGGGACCTGAAGGGCTTGGTCCGCTTCGCGGACGTGCAGGGCGCCGGCGTCGGCCTCGGTGTAGACGGCGACGCTCGTGACGCCCATGGTGCGCAAGGTCCGGATGATCCGGACGGCGATCTCGCCGCGGTTGGCGATCAGAACGGTGGAGAACATCGTCACATCCTGAAGACGCCGTAGCCGATGGGTTCCAGCGGCGCGTTGGCCGCCGCCGACAGTGCCAGCCCGAGCACGGTGCGGGTGTCGGCCGGGTCGATCACGCCGTCGTCCCAGAGCCTGGCGGTGGAGTAGTAGGGGTTGCCCTGGTCCTCGTACTGCGCGCGGATGGCGTCGGCGTCCGCGTTGCCCACGGTCGTGAGCACGTTGGCCGCCTGCTCGCCGCCCATGACCGAGATGCGGGCGTTCGGCCACATCCACAGGAACCTCGGCGAGTACGCCCGCCCGGCCATCGCGTAGTTCCCCGCGCCGAACGAGCCGCCGATGATCACCGTCAGCTTCGGCACCCGCGCGCACGAGACCGCGGTGACCATCTTGGCCCCGTGCTTGGCGATGCCGCCCGCCTCGTAGGCCTTGCCGACCATGAACCCGCTGATGTTCTGCAGGAACACCAGCGGCACCTGGCGCCGGTCGCACAACTCGATGAAGTGGGCGCCCTTGAGCGCCGACTCGCTGAACAGGATGCCGTTGTTGGCGATGATCCCGACCGGATGGCCGTGGATGTGGGCGAAGCCGGTGACCAGCGTGTGCCCGTACTCGGCCTTGAACTCCTGGAAGCGCGAGCCGTCCACGACCCGCCCGATGACCTCACGCACGTCGTACGGCTGCCGCGTGTCCGCCGGCACGATGCCGTAGAGGTCGCGCGGGTCGAGCTGCGGCTCCTCCGGTTCGGCGCTCGCCCAGGGGCGGGGCTGCCGGGGGGCCAGCGTGGCGACGATGTCCCTGACGATGGCCAGCGCGTGCGCGTCGTCCTCGGCCAGGTGGTCGGTGACGCCGCTGATGCGCGCGTGCAGGTCGCCGCCGCCCAGTTCCTCCGCCGTGACCTCCTCGCCGGTGGCCGCCTTGACCAGCGGCGGGCCGCCCAGGAAGATCGTGCCCTGGTTGCGGACGATGACCGCCTCGTCGCTCATGGCAGGGACGTAGGCGCCGCCGGCCGTACAGGATCCGAGGACCGCGGCGATCTGCGGGATGCCCCGCGCGGACATCGTGGCCTGGTTGTAGAAGATGCGGCCGAAATGCTCGCGGTCGGGGAAGACCTCGTCCTGTTTGGGGAGGAACGCGCCGCCGGAGTCGACGAGGTAGACGCAGGGGAGGTTGTTGTGGAGCGCCACCTCCTGGGCGCGCAGGTGCTTCTTGACCGTCATCGGGTAGTACGTGCCGCCCTTGACCGTCGCGTCGTTGGCGACGATCACACATTCGCGGCCCGATACCCGGCCGATGCCGGTGATGATGCCCGCGGCGGGCGCCTGATCGTCGTAGAGCCCGTTGGCCGCCAGCGGCGACAGCTCCAGGAAGCGCGAACCCGGGTCGAGCAGCCCGTCCACGCGGTCGCGCGGCAGCAGCTTGCCGCGCTCCACATGGCGTTGCCGCGAGCGCTCCGGCCCGCCGAGCGCGGCGCGGGCGAGCCGGTCGCGCAACTCGGCGGCGAGCCGCTCGTTGAGGTCGGCGTTGGCCTTGAAGGCCTCGCCCCCGAGGTCGGCGACCGTTTTCAGCACCGGCCATTGAGTCATGCTGGAAAGGTTAGTCATCATTAACGTCTATGTCTAGAATGTGAGACATGAGCACTCCGACTCGTAGCCGAGGGGCCAGACGCGCCGAGATCCTCGACGCCGCCGCCCGGCTCTTCGCCGAACGCGGCTTCCACGGGGTCTCGATCGAGGAGCTCGGGGCCGCCGTGGGAGTGTCCGGTCCCGCCCTCTACAAGCACTTCAGCGGCAAGGACGCGTTGCTGGCCGAGATGCTGCTCGGCATCAGCTCCCGGCTGCACAGCGGGGCCGGCGACCTGGTCACCGCCGCCGGGACGCCGGAGGAGGCGCTGTCGGCGCTGCTGCGCGGGCACATCGCGTTCGCGTTGCGGGAGCCGTACCTGATCACCGTGCACGACCGGGAGCTGGGCAACGTTCCCGAGCCGCAGCGGCGGCAGATCCGCCGCCTACAGCGCCTGTACGTGGAGGAATGGGTCACCGTCCTGACCGAACTGCGGCCCGGCCGCCCCGCCGCCCGGCTGCGCGCGGCCACGCACGCCGTTTTCGGCCTGCTCAACTCCACCCCGCACAGCGCTGGCGACCTCCCCGCCGACGACACCGCCACCCTGTTGTACGAGCTGGCGCACACCGCCCTGGTTAACATCCCCTAACCAGACACCACCACGCCCGGCCGTTCATCCCCGGCTCCTCCGCGCGCTTTGCCGCAGCTCCCCTGCCCGTCCTGCGCCGGGCATCCCCCTCCCCGGGTTCCGGCCGCCACATGGCACTTCTGGCCGCCTACACACGGTTGCCGTGTTCCCCTTGCCCTGAGCCACCGGCGGTCCGGTTAATTGCTTGCGACTGCCAATTATCTAGATATATCTTTGAAGCATCTAGATAGTAGAAGGGTGATCATCGTGCATGAATCCGATGACTGGTCCGAGGCGTTCACCCCCTTGGGCACCCCGTTCCACACGACAGGGCCGCCGATCCCCGCGACGGCCCCGCGAGTACGGCGGGGCGACGTGCGGGCGGCGTTGCTGGCGCTGATCCACGAGGGGCCGCGCAACGGCTACCAGATGATCCAGGACATCGCCGAGCGCAGCCGCGGCGTCTGGCGGCCGAGTCCCGGCTCGGTCTACCCGGCGCTCCAGCAGCTTGAGGACGAGGGCCTGGTCAGCGGTGGCGAGACCGGCGGCAGCCGTACCTTCCAGCTCACCGAGCAGGGGCGTGAGCAGGCGGAACGGCTGGCGACGGGCAGTGCGCCGTGGGACGAGGTCGCCCGCACGGTCCCCGAGGACCGGCACGAACTGCGGCTGCTGTGGGGGGCGCTGGGCGAGGCGTTCGTCCACCTGACCCACACGGCCAACGACCGGCAGGTCGCCGAGGCCAAGAAACTGCTCCGGCAGACGCGCAAGTCAGTGTTCCAAATCCTGGCGGAGGATTAGATGACGTTAACTCCGGCGGTAGCCGTACAAGATCTGAAAAAGACCTACGGAAAGGTCGACGCGGTCAAAGGCGTCAGCTTCGAGGTCCAGCCGGGAGAGGTGTTCGGCTTCCTCGGCCCGAACGGCGCCGGCAAGACCACCACCATCAGCATGCTCTGCACGCTGGTCAACCCCACCGGCGGCAGCGCGAGCGTGGCCGGCCACGACGTGGTCGGCGCCCGCGACGAGGTGCGGCGCAACATCGGGCTGGTGTTCCAGGACCCGACCCTCGACGGGTACCTGTCCGCCGAGCAGAACCTCCGCTTCCACGCGGAGTTGTACGGCGTGCCGCGCCACATCGTCGGCGACCGGATCCGGCAGGTCATGGAGATGGTGGCGCTCTGGGACCGCAAGGACGCCAAGGTCATGACGTTCTCCGGCGGCATGAAACGACGCCTGGAGATCGCCCGCGGCCTGCTCCACTCGCCCAGGGTGCTGTTCCTGGACGAGCCCACGGTCGGCCTCGACCCGCAGACCAGGGCCGCCATCTGGGGCTACATCAACAAGCTGCGCCTCAGTGAGGACATCACGATCTTCATGACGACGCACTACATGGAGGAAGCCGAATACTGCGACCGCATCGCGATCATCGACCACGGCGAGATCGTCGTCGTGGACTCCCCCGAGGCGCTCAAGGCCAGCGTCGGCAAGGACCGCGTGCAGATCCACACCGGCGACGACGAACGCGCGATCACCGCGCTGCGCCAACGGTTCGGGATCGAGGCGACGGTGAATGAGGGCGCGGTGACGTTCGCCGTCGCCGCGGGCGAGGAGTTCGTGCCCCGGCTCTTCGCCGAACTCGGCCAGCCGATCAGGTCGGTGAGCGTGTCACGGCCCTCGCTCGACGACGTCTTCATGTCCTACACCGGCTCCACGATCAGGGACGCCGAAGCCGACGACAAGAACGCCTGGATGAGAGCGATGGTGCGCCGATGACCACCGAAACCATCTCGGTCGTGGTGCCGGCCCGCAGCGCCGGGCACGACCTGCGCGCGGTCAAAGTGGTGCTCCATCGGGAGATGCTGCGCTTCCTCAGCGACCGCACGCGGATGCTGTCCATGCTCTTCCAGCCGGTGCTGTGGTTGTTCATCATGGGCACCGGGCTCGGGTCGCTGGTGCAGGGCAGCATCCCCGGCGTGGACTACCGCACCTTCATGTACCCCGGGATGATCTCGATGACGGTCATCATGACCGGGATGTTCTCGGCCGGGTCGATCGTGTGGGACCGCGAGTTCGGGTTTCTGCGCGAGATGCTCGTCGCGCCGGTCTCCCGGGGCGCCATCGTGCTCGGGAAGTGCCTGGGCGGCGCCATCGTGGCCACCGGGCAGGGCGTCGTGATCCTCGCGATGGCGGGGCTGGTGGGCGTGCCGTACTCCGGGACGCTGATGTTGACGCTGCTGGCCGAGATGTTCCTGGCGGCGTTCACCATCACCGCCTTCGGGGTGATGCTGGCCGCGCGGATGAAGAACATGCAGACGTTCTTCGGGCTGATGCAGATGGCCATCATGCCGATGATGTTCCTGTCCGGGGCGATGTTCCCCCTGGCCAACCTGCCGTCGTGGCTGCACGTCCTGACCGTGGTCAACCCGATGACGTACGCGGTCGACCCGATGCGGCAGGCCGTCTTCTCCCACCTTTCCGTGCCGCCGCAGGTGAACGCGATGCTGAACCCGGGCGTGCAGTGGTTCGGGTGGCAGGTGCCGGTCATCCTGGAGATCGGCGTCGTCGCCGGGCTGGGGGCGGCGTTGCTGGGGGTGGGGATCATCCAGTTCCGGCGGGCCGACTGACTTTCCATGCCGGTTCTACATTTCGCACCGCGTTCTGTCGGTGACGGAGGGTATCTTTCCCGATGGCATCTTCGCCCCCCTCCGTTTCGAAGGAGACGCCTGTGCATGTCAGCGAGATCGACCTTCCGCTTCTCGAGCGGCGTGTCAGTCTACTGGAAGGAGCTATATTCAGCGGCGTGCCTATGCTGAGCATCGCCGACCGGTTCGACGCGCTGCACACGCGCATCGACGAGACCAGCCGCAACGTCATCGAGAAGATGGAAACGCGGTTCGACGCGGTCGACCTCAGGTTCGACGGCATCGACCAGCGCTTCGACGGCATCGATCAACGGTTCGACGGCATCGATCAACGACTGGACGCCATGGACCACAGGTTCGATGGCATCGACCAGCGACTCGATGGCATGGACCTCCGGTTCGACGCCATCGACCAGCGACTCGATGGCATGGACCTCCGGTTCGATGGCATCGACCGACGGCTCGACGCGATGGACCTCAGGTTCGACGCCATCGATCAGCGGTTCGACGCACTAGAGACAAGCATCAACGAGCGGTTCGAGAAGGTTGACGAACGGTTCCAGAAGATCGACGAACGTTTCGAGAAGATCGACGAGCGGTTCGAGCAGGTGGAAGACCGGCTGACGCGAGTAGAGGGTCAGCTGGTTGACATCAAGGCCATGCTGATCAGTTTGGGTGCCAAGAACCCGAACTAGCCCCGGTTCCCTGAGCCCCGGGTTCGATGGTGAGCCCGGGGCGCTGGGGATCCTCCGTTTGGGGGATGCCTGGTGACGGGGTGGAGGATGTCGGGGGGCTCGCCTGGGCGCGAGCATCGGCGTATGACAGCGATAACGGTGCGCGATCTGCGCAAGGCCTACGGCGGTGTGGTGGCCGTGGACGGGGTGTCGTTCGAGGTCGCGCGGGGTGAGACGTTCGGCGTGATCGGGCGCAACGGGGCCGGGAAGACGACCACGGTCGAGTGTCTGGCCGGGCTGCGCAAGCAGGACGCGGGCAGCATCCGGGTGCTCGGGATCGATCCGGCGCGGCGGCGGGAGCTGGCCAGGAAGGTCGGGGTGCAGCTGCAGGACAGCGCGCTGCCCGATCGGATCAAGGTGGGTGAGGCGCTCAGGTTGTTCGCCTCGTTCTATTCGCGGCCGGCGGATCCTAAGAAGATCATGGGCACCTGGGGGCTGGAGAAGCTCAAGAACCGCGCCTTCAGCGACCTTTCCGGCGGTCAGCGGCAGCGGCTGCTGCTCGCGCTGGCTCTGGTGGGTGATCCCGAGCTGGTGGTGCTGGACGAGCTGACCACGGCCCTGGACCCGGTGGCCAGGCGCGAGACGTGGGATCTGGTCAGGGGGCTCAAGGCGGCGGGCACGACGATCGTGCTGGTCAGCCATTTCATGGACGAGGCGGAGGAGCTCTGCGACCGGGTGGCGGTCTTCCGCGACGGGCGGATCGCGGCGGTCGGGAGCCCGGCCGAGCTCATGGCCGAGGCGGGCACGGCGTCGCTGGAGGGTGTGCTGTGAGGGCGTTCGTCCAGTTGTCGCTCAATGAGCTGCGGCTGCTGGCTCGCGATCCGGGCAGCCTGTTCTTCATGGTCGCCTTCCCGCTCATGCTGCTGGTGCTCAACAGCGGCAACGAGCGGCTGGAGATCTTCCTGCCCAGCTATATGGCGATGATCCTGGCGATCGGCGGCATCGCGGCGTTGCCGGGGATCGTGGCCACCTACCGGGAGCGCAAGGTGCTGCGGCGGCTGGCGGTCACGCCCATCTCGCCGGTCATGCTGCTGGGGGCGCAGGTCGCGGCCCAGCTGGTGATGGGTCTGGTCGGGTCGCTGGTGGTGATCGTGGCGGGCATGGCGGTGTTCGGGGTGGCGGCGCCGGCGCACCCGCTGCCGCTGGTGCTGGCGTTCACGCTGAGCGCGCTGATGACGTGCGCGATCGGGTTCGTGATCGCGGCGGTGGCGCCCCGGGCGCGGACGGCTGATCTGCTCGGGCTCACGGTCATGTTCCCGATGATCTTCCTGGCCGGGGCGGCGATCCCGCGCGAGGGCCTGCCGGGGACATTGCGGTCGGTCGGGGACTATCTGCCGCTCACCCAGGCGGTGACGGCGATGCGCGAGGGCTGGTTCGGCACTCCGGCCGCGCTGCCGTTGCTGCTGCTCACGGGGATAATCATCGTATGTACGGCGATAGCCGCGTTCACGTTCAGGTGGGAATGAGCCGCTGGCTCTACGCTTTCCACCTTCTCTTCTACGCCTGCCTGGCGTTCCCCATGGCCGTGGTCGCGCTCATGGGGACCGGCGGCGGCCGCCCGCTCACGCTGGGGCTGGCCGCGGCCATGGGCGTCTACTACTGGCTCTTCGTGGTCCGCAGGAGCGAGGACCTGGAACGCCTCCACCCCATGGCCTGGCACTTCCTGGTCCTGCTCTGCCTGCTCTTCCTTCTGCTACGCCGCGAGTCCGTGTTCGAGCTGGTCCAGTTCGGTATGTGCCCGATGCCGTACGTGATGCTGCCCGGCCGGTGGGGCTACGCCGGCGCGATCACTCTGGTGCTGACCACCTTCGTGGCGAGCGGCCGGGTGACCGAGCTGGCGGTGAACCCCGGCGCGCTGGGCGGCCTGCTCGCCAACGCCGGGCTGGTCACGATCATGGGCCTGTTCGCCCACCACCTGGTCAAGGCCGGCGAGGTCGGGGTGCTGCGAGAACGGGCCCGCCTGGCCAGGGAGATCCACGACACGCTGGCACAGGGGCTCAGCGGGATCATCACTCAGCTGGAGGCTGCGGAGCAGGCGATCGACGATCAGCCGGCCGTACGGCAGCGCATCGCCGTCGCCAAGCGGCTGGCTCGTGAGAACCTCGGCGAGGCGCGGCGCTCGGTGGACGCGCTGCGGCCCGAGCCGCTGAACCGGGCCAGGATCGACCTCGCCCTCGGTGACGTGGCGGCGCGCTGGTCGTCGGCGAGCGGGGTGCAGGCCACGGTGGCGGTGGACGGGCCGCGCCGCCCGCTGGAGCCGGAGGTGGAGGCGACGTTGCTGCGCGCGGCGCAGGAAGGGCTGGCCAACGCCGCCAAGCACGCGGGGGCGCGGCGGGTGGCCATCACGTTGTCGTACATGGAGGACGAAGTGACGCTGGACGTGCTCGACGACGGCGCCGGCTTCGACGCGGACGCGGCGCCGGGCGGCGGGTACGGGCTGGCGGCGATGCGCGAGCGCGCGAGCGCGGTCGGCGGCACGGTGACGGTGGAGTCGGCGCCGGGAGAGGGGACGGCGCTGTGCGTGAGCATCCCGTGCGCCTGATGATCGTCGACGACCATCCGGTGGTGCGGGACGGCCTGCGCGGCATGTTCGACGGCCTGCCCGACATCACGGTGGTGGCCGCGGCGGCCGACGGCCGTGAGGCGCTCGCACTGGCCAGGAGCACCGAGCCGGACGTCGTGCTCATGGACCTGCGGATGCCGAACCTGGACGGCGTCGGCGCGATCCGCCGCCTGCACGCAGCGCATCCCGCCACGAAGGTGATCGTGCTGACCACCTACGACACCGACGGCGACGTCAGCCGCGCGCTGGCCGAGGGCGTGGCGGGCTACCTGCTGAAGGACACGCCGCGCGAGGAACTGCATCGTGCGGTACGAACGGCCGCCGCGGGCGGCAGGGTGCTGTCACCGGCGATCGCCGGGCACCTGATGGCCGGCAAGAACCAGCGGCAGAAGGACCCGAGCCCGCGCGAGCTGGAGGTGCTGCGCCTGATCGCCAAGGGCGCGGGCAACAAGGAGGTCGCCAGGACGCTGCTGATCAGCGAGACGACGGTGAAGACGCACCTCAAGCACGTCTTCGCCAAGCTCGGCGTGGAGACCCGGGCGGCGGCGGTGGTCGCCGCGATCGAACGCGGCCTCCTTTAGCGGCCTCGTCCAGCGAAAAGCAGAAGACCGCCCTGCACAACAGAAGGCGCGGGCCTCCTGGATCGGAGGCCCGCGCCCGAGTACTGCCGGCGGTTACCGCTTCACGCGCACGTAGTCGCTACCGCTGGTGTCGCCGTAGGCGTCCGAGTCGCCCTGGAAGACGAATCTCCAGGTGCCCGACTTCGAGGCCTTCACCTTGGTGTAGATGTTGCCACTGCTGTTGGACCAGGTGGCCTTGTAGTAGTACCACTTGCTCGAGCCCTTGGGCTTGAAGTACAGGCGGATCTTGGCCCGGTGGCCGTCCCAGCCGTCGTCGAGGATCTGCAGCTTGCCCTTGAACTTCAGGTACTTGCCGCGCTTGACGGGCTCAGGGTAGGCGTTGAACTTGATCAGCCTGCTGTCGGCCTTCTCCGGCGGCGGAGGCGGAGTGTTCCGCTCCACGCGGACCCAGTCGGCGTCGCTGGCCGAGCCCTTGATGCCGGCGGAGCCGCCGTACACGGCCCGCCACCAACCGGAGGTGTAGGCCCTGGCGTCGGCCCAGAAGCGGCCGTTGCGGCCGGTCACGTCGCTGGTCACGTGCTCCCAGCGCGAGGATCCGTGGGCCTTGAACTGGATGGCCACCCGCTGGCCGGGCAGGCCTTCCCAGCCCTCGACCTGCAGGTTGCCACTGAGCGCGAGCCGGTCGCCCTTGTCCACGGGCTCGGGCGAGGCGTCGAAGCCGATGATCCGGCTGGACCGGTCGGCGGCGTTGACGTCCACGCGGTCGGTGTCGCTGACCGAGCCCCTCGCGGCGCCGGTCTTGTCGAACTCGGCCCGCCACCAGCCGGTGGCCTCGGCCTTGACGCCGGTGGAGAACCAGCCGGAGCGGCTGGTGCCGGTCTTGGTGATGTGGCGGTAGGCGTCGGTCCCCTTCTCGCGGAAGGTGATCGTGACCTGCTGCCCGCCGTACCCCTTGCCGTCGGCGAGGAGACGGCCGGAGACCTTGATCGTCGAGCCCTTGGCCACCTGGTCGGGGCTGGCGTCGAAGTCCACGATCTTGGTGTCGAGGGCCTTCTTGACCTCGAACGAGCCGCGCGAGGAGCTCTCGCCGTCGCCGTGGGCGATGGCGAGGATGTTCCAGCGTCCGGCGCTCTTGGCGTCGAAGGACTTGGTGCCGGTCCACTTCGTCCATTCGCCGTGCGGCGCGGACTTGAGGTCGACCGGTGTGGGAACGCTGACGTCACCGGGCGCGCGAAGCTGGAGTTCTGCCTTGCCCGCGCCCTTCGTGGTGAAGCTGAACGTCGCCGTGACCGAGTCGTCGAACACGACGACCGGCGACGGACTGACGTCCACGTCGGAAATGCTGGGGGCCTGCGCCCCGGCCGAGGCCGACGCCGGCGAGGCCAGAGCGATCGCTCCGGCTCCCATCGCCAGCGCGACGGCTACGGCGCGGATGCGTTGCGACATGCGGGTTTCCGTCCCTTCTGGAGTCCGCAAGTGGTCAACGCGGCATTGAGGGTGCCACGTGTTTCTCCCTAGTAGACGTTTAGGATGGGCAAAAGGTTCGTAAAGCTGACATGCCGTAACGAAACTGAGTCAATAACACCGGTCCAGAACATGTCACCTCCCGACGAGGCCTCTGGGGGGCATAATCGGGCTTGTGGCGCGCGACACAGTTGAGACTCACTTCCTCGAAGCCGTAGCCGACCTCAAGATGGGCACTCCTCGGGACCCGTCAAGACCGGTCCGCGAAGGCAGCACGCTCAGCGGCCGGCTCTGTCTCGACCTCTATCGCCTCCAGCTCGACAGCCGGCTGCTCGACATCGCCGCCCGCTGGCTGCGCGAGCAGGACCAGGGCTTCTACACGATCGGCTCGGCCGGGCACGAGGGCAACGCCGCGCTGGCCGCCGCGCTGCGCGTCGACGACCCCGCCCTGCTGCACTACCGCTCCGGCGCGTTCTACCTCACGCGCTCCACCCTGGCCGGGCGGCTGCCCGAGCAGGGCATCCGCGACGTGCTCATGGGCCTGACCGCCGCCGCCGAGGAGCCGATCGCGGGCGGCAGGCACAAGGTGTTCGGGCACCCCGAGCTCGCGATCATCCCGCAGACCTCGACCATCGCCAGCCATCTGCCCAGGGCCGTGGGCGTGGCCTTCGCCATCGAGCGGGCCCGTGCGCTCGACGTGCCCGCCGCTTGGGCCAGAGACGCGATCGCGGTGTGCAGCTTCGGCGACGCCTCCATCAACCACGCCACCGCGCAGTCCGGCTTCAACACCGCCGCCTACGCCACCTATCAGGGCCAGGCGGTGCCGATCCTGTTCGTCTGCGAGGACAACGGCATCGGCATCAGCGTCCGCACGCCCAGAGGCTGGGTCGAGGCGGCGGCCAACCGGCCGGGCATCGAGTACTTCGCCGCCGACGGCTGCGATCTGGCCGCCGCCTACGACGCGGCCGCGCAGGCGGTGGCGCACGTGCGGGCCAACCGCTCCCCCGCCTTCCTGCACCTGTCGACGGTGCGGCTGATGGGCCACGCCGGCTCCGACGTCGAGGTCGCCTACCGCACCCAGCGCGAGATCCGCGCCGACATGGAGCGCGACCCGCTGCTGCGCAGCGCCGCGATGCTCGTCGAGGCGGGCCTCGTCACCCCCGAAGAGCTGCTCAAGTCGTACGAGTCCACGCGCGAGCACGTGCTGCGCATGGCGCTGGAGACCACGCGCAGCCCTCGGCTGTCCACGGCCGAGGAGGTCATGGCGACCATCGCCCCGCGCGACGAGGACGTGATCGCCAAGATCAGCCCGGTGGCTGCCGAGCCGTCGGTGCGCGAGAAGGCCTTCGCCGGCGCGCTGCCCGAGAACGACAAGGCGATGACGCTGTCGCAGGCGATCAACAGGACGCTCTCCGACGCGCTGGCCGTCTACCCCGAGATGATGGTCTTCGGCGAGGACGTCGCCAAGAAGGGCGGCGTCTACGGCGTCACCCGCGGCCTGCAGAAGCGCTTCGGCCCCGCCCGCGTCTTCGACACCCTCCTCGACGAGCAGGCCATCCTCGGCCTCGCGCTCGGCTCCGGCGTCGCCAAGCTGCTGCCGGTGCCCGAGATCCAGTACCTGGCCTACCTCCACAACGCGCTCGACCAGATCCGCGGCGAGGCCGCCACGCTCTCCTTCTTCTCCCGCGGCGCCTTCACCAACCCGATGGTGGTACGCGTGGCCGGTTACGCCTACCAGAAGGGCTTCGGCGGCCACTTCCACAACGACAACGCCATCGGCGCGCTGCGCGACATCCCCGGCCTGGTGATCGCCTCGCCCTCGCGGCCCGACGACGCCTCGGCGATGCTGCGCACGTGCCTGGCGGCGGCCCGTACCCAAGGCACGGTCTGCGTCTTCCTGGAGCCGATCGCGCTCTACCACACGCGCGACCTGTTCGACGAGGGCGACGGCGGCTGGCTGGCCACATACGCGCCGCCGACCCGCTGGGCCGACACGCACGTGCCGATCGGGCGGGCCCGCTCCTACGGCGACGGCCGCGACCTGACCATCGTCACCTACGGCAACGGCCTGCGGATGAGCCTGCGGGCCGCGGTCCGCCTCACCCAGGAGGGCTACAGCTGCCGTGTGCTGGATCTGCGGTGGTTGTCGCCGCTGCCGGTCGAGGACCTGGTGCGGGCGGCTGAGCTGACCGGCAAGGTGCTGATCGCCGACGAGACGCGCCGCTCGGGCAGCGTCTCGGAGGGGGTCGTGGCCGAGCTGGTCGACGCCGGGTTCACCGGGCAGATCGCGCGGGTGACGTCCTCCGACAGCTTCATCCCGCTCGGCGAGGCGGCCGGTCACGTGCTGCTGTCGGAGGAGGAGATCGAGGCGGCCGCCCGCAAGCTGCTCAGCTAGCCCGGCGCCGCCTGGGACCGTGCCAGACCTCCGCGGCCTGTGCCGCGCTCTCGGCGGCCTGCCGTACTCCTGAGTGGAAGGACGGCGCCCAGGCCCCGGCGGTCAAGGGCGCGTCGGGCGCGATGGTGGACACAGCGCCACCGAAAGGCTCAGCGTCGCCGGAGTGCTCGGCACTGCCAAAAAGCGCGGCGCGGTGGGCGGGGCCAGTGGCTCCAGGACCAGGACGCGGTCGGCGCTCTTGGCCAGGTCGGCGTTGGTGGCGGACCCGGCGTCGGTGTAGCGGCGGCCGGCGATCGTGATGGCAGGGTCGGCGCGGCTCGCGGCGACGGCGGCGGGCAGGGGGACGCCGCCGAAGATGTCGAAGACGGCACGCTCGCCACTCGATGCGTCCACGGCCGCGATGAGCAGGCGGCGCGCCGGCCATTCCGCGTCCCGCAGCAGGTCGGCGTGGCCTTCCGGCGGGGTGTCGAGCGGGGCGCCGGTGGCGAGCAGGGCGGCGGCGACCGCGCCGGCGGAGGTGCCCACGACGAGGTCGGCGGCCGACAGATCCACGCCTTCGCGGCGCAGTCCGGTGATCAGCCCGGCCAGCCATGCCGTCGCCGCGACTCCACCGGGGCCCAGTACCAGAGCTCGTCTCATGAGCCCGATCCTGCAACCTCGACCGGAGTTGAGGTCAATACGGCGACGGCCCGCCGAACATCTCGGCCACCCGCGAGGCCAGCGTGACGTCGCCCTCCACCCGCAGCTTCCCGGACATCAGCAGGTCGGCCGGGTTGACCGTGCCGGCGAGCACGCGCAGCAGGTCGGCGGCGGGCATCGCCAGCACCAGCGCCGGGTCGGCGGCGCGGCCCTGCGCCATCCTGGCCCGCTCGCCGCGCACGCTGATCGTCCAGGTGGCCGCCGGTTCGAGCCGGAACTCCAGCGTCCCCTGGAACCCGCCGGCCTTGGCCGGGTCGAACGAGCGCGCCATCAGCCCGAACAGCAGCCGCTGCTGCCCCGGTCCGAACCACCGCTCCAGGTCCCGGTCCTCGCGCCCGCCGACGAAGCGCGCCAGCAGCCCCTGCCCGCCGCGCCGCGCCGCCTTGCGCGCCGCCCGCAGCCGCTCCCCCGGCCCGGCCGCCGGCGCCCGCCGCCCGATCCGCGCGACCTCGGCGTCCTCGTCCATCTGGTACGGCCGCGCCATCACCCTGACCGGGGCCCTCCTGGCCAGCGCCGCCCCGATCGCCGGCGCCAGCCGTTCGGCCTTGGCCCGCTCCCGCTCCTCGCGCCCGTCGGCGAAGACCGGCAGGACCTTCTTGCCGAACAGCTCCAGGCTCTCGCAGATGTGCTCGTGCCGGTTCGGCCCGGCCTGCAGTACGAAGATCATCTGATCGACGCCCGCCTCCTCGTAGCGGCGGACCAGCTCGACGAGTTGCTGCGGGCTGCCGAGCGCCCCGGCCAGCGGATCGTCGCCGCGCGCCCCGAGCGAGGGGCGCCGGGCGGCGAAGTCGGCCCAGATGGAGCCCCGGCCCGGCTCGTGCCTGGACGGCCCGTAGTAGTGGGCGAGCGCGTAGGCGAAGAACCCGGCGCCGGACGCGCCGCGCCGCCTGGCCTCCTCCGGGTCCTCGTGGCACATCATCGGCAGCACGACGGCGAGGTTGGCGTTGACGGCGAACCCGGCGGGCACGCACTCCTCGGAGGCCAGCAGCCGGTAGTAGTCGCGCGACCAGGTGGCCGCGTCCTCGGGGTGCACGAACGCGAACGACAGCGCGCCGATCCCGTTGCGCGCGGCCAGCCGGATCGTCTCGCGCCGCGAACAGGCCACCCAGAGCGGCGGGTGCGGCTTCTGCACCGGTTTGGGGATCACGTTGCGTGGCGGCATGCGGAGGTGGGGCGAGTTCCATCCGGCGAACGGCTCCTCGGCGAACATGCGGGTGACGCAGTCGAGCGCGTCCTGCCACATCTCGCGTTTGCGCTCGCGCGCCACCCCGAACCCGCCGAGCTCCGCGGCGGAGCTGGCCTCGCCGGTGCCGAAGTCCACGCGCCCGCCGGAGACGAGGTCCAGGGTGGCCACCCGCTCGGCCACCCGGGCGGGGTGGTTCACCTGCTGCGGGAGCTGGATGATGCCGTGGCCCAGGCGGATGTTCGTGGTGCGCTGGGAGGCGGCGGCCAGGAACACCTCCGGCGCCGCCGAGTGGGAGTATTCCTCCAGGAAGTGGTGCTCGACCTCCCAGACGTAGTCGAAGCCGACCCGGTCGGCGAGCTCGATCTGGTCCAGGGCGTCGGTGTAGAGCCGCTGCTCGCTGTCCGGTTTCCAGGGCCGAGGCAGCTGGTGCTCGTAGAAGATTCCGAACCGCATTCTCGGACGGTAAGTGCGTTCTGACGTCCTGTCCAGATCCGGACAGCGCTCACAACCACGGCCCGATCGACGGCGCGCCGGGCTCCGGCGCGGGGCCGCGGCCGGTCAGCCACGCGGCCAGCCGCGCCGCGCTCCCGCGCACCAGCGCGACCCGTTCGACCAGGTCAGCGTCGTCCGGCCGGCCGCCTGGGTGGACGCGCCAGGTGCGCGCCCGGTCGAGCGGGACCAGCAGCAGCGCCGGGCCCTGGGGGCGGTTCTCCATGGCCGCGGTGACGTCGCTGAGCAGCATGTCGACCAGGCCGTCGGGGAAGTCGTCGAAGGACCCGCCGGCGCCGAGGTCCACGGCGTGGATCCACGACTCGCGCGCCCGCATCCAGGGGATCTCGGAGGCCGGCACGATCTTGCCCTGCGCGGTGCGGACCTTCGTGTTCCACTGCAGGTCCGACAGGCCCGCCAGGTCCTCGCGCAGCTCCCGGTCGCACTCGGCCGACAGGGCCGCCAGCTCCGGCGCGGGGATGCGGGCCGTCTCCTCGATCTCCGCGTCGCGGGCCTCCCTGCTCGGGTACATCGCCCGCTCCTCGCCGGTCCTGGCCCAGTGGACCAGGCGAGACAGCGCCCGCGCGTTGCAGGCCACGTGCGCCACCACATGGCGGCGCCGCCATCCCGGCAGCTGCGAGGCCCCGTCCAGTCCCGCCTCGACGGCCGCGTCCACCTTGCGGGCGAGGTACTGGCCGCCCGCCTCCATCCACCCGAACTCACTCATGGACACCACGCTAGGACCGCGCGCCCCGTGCGGTCCGGCAGACCCTACAGCCAGTCGCGTCTCTTGAAGACGATGTAGAGGATCAGGCACACCCCGCCCATCAGCACGACGGCGAACGGATAGCCCAGTGTCCAGTGGGTTTCCGGCATGAAGTCGAAGTTCATGCCGTAGATCGTGCCGACCAGTGTCGGGGCGAAAAGAATGGCGGCCCAGGCGGAGATCTTCTTGACCTCCTCACCCTGCCGGATGCTGGCCTCGGTCATCTTGGCCATCTCGGCGTTCTGGGCCTGGGTGACCAGGGTCGAGTTGATCACCAGGATGTCCTGGAGCATCTGCCGGAAGGCGGACACGCGCTCCGTGACCGTGATCGCGTGGTCGGCGACGTCGCGCAGGTAGCTCTGGAGCTCCTCGTTGACGCCGTACTTCGTGGCGCCGGCGATGAAGCCGTCGATCATCTTCAGCAGCGGCGCGGTGGCCCGCTGGAACTCGATGACCTCGCCGCTCAGCTCGTAGACGCGGCGTGAGACCGCCGGGTCGCCGCTGAACACCTGGCCCTCGATCTCCTCCAGGTCCTTCTGCAGCCCGGCCACGACCGGGGCGTAGCCGTCCACGACGGCGTCGAGGATGGCGTAGAGCACCGCCTGGGGGCCCTGGCGCAGGAGGTCGGGGTCGGATTCCATGCGTTTGCGCACGGCCTGGAGGTCGGGGGCCTCGGCGTGCCGTACCGTGATCACGAAGTTGGGGCCGACGAAGACGTGCAGCTCGCCGAACGCGACCTCTTCCACGTCGTCGAGGTAGCGTGCGGCGCGCAGCACGACGAAGAGCGTGTCGCCGTAGCGGTCGGCCTTGGGGCGCTGGGAGCCGACGATGGCGTCCTCGAGCGCCAGCTCGTGGAGCTGGAACTCCTCGCCCAGCTTGACCAGCTCCCACTCCTTCGGGCGGTACAGGCCGATCCAGGCCATGGTGCCCGGCATCTCCTTGAGCCGTTCGAAGGCGTCGGCCAGCGAGCCGGGGTTGTCGATGCGCTCGCCGTACTGGTAGATCGCGTTGTCGATCACGGTCGGGCGGTAGGGGGCCTCCTCCTCCACGGCCCGGGGGTCCATGGAGTGCTCCGGCGCCTGCTCGCGGATGCGACTGCTCTGCAGGAAGCCCTTCATGCGTGCCATGCGCTCACTCCTCTACGACACCTCGTCGAGCGCCTGGTGGGCCCGGTCCCTGATCGTCTTGCGGAACATCGGCGTCCAGCCGAACAGCAAACCGGCCGGCCGGCCGAGAGCCATCCTCGACCACCGCTTGAAGTCGAACTCGTCGTGGTGCCGCACGATGAGCCCGTCCTCGAAGCGGAAGAGCGCGGTGACCTCGTTGACGACCTCGCGCCCCGTTCTGCTGAACGTGTAGCGGGCCGTCCAGGTGGCGCTGCCGGCGTGGGCGTCGGCCCGCACGTCGCGGAAGTCCGAGCGCAGCCCGTCGCGTACGCCGAGCTGAAGCCGCCACATCGCCATCACGCGGTCGCGTCCCTCCACCTCCTGGAAGACCGGATCGCCGAAGCTGACGTCCGGATGGTAGCAACGCTCCATGACCTCGAGGTTGCCGCGTCCCAGCGCTTCGTAGAAGGCGCGGACCAGCGCCTCGTGCCGATCGTTCACCCCTCTATCAGATCATGTCGGACCCGTTGTGCCAGCACACGGCCCTGACCCATTCGTCCCCGAGGCCGAGCCGGTCGAGCGCGTGCAGCTGGTGCGCGTACGAGTGTGGAATGTTCGGAAAGTCGCTGCCGAGCACCACCTTCCCCGCCTGGCCGAGTTCACGCAGCGCGGGCCGGAGCGCGGCGGGGAAAGGCATGCCGAGCTCGGCGAAGTCGGTGAAAGCCATCGTGGTGTCGAGCGCGACCCGCTGGTAGCGCTCCGCCAGGTCGAAGAACGGCTCGTACTCCGGCATGCCCAGGTGGGCGATGACCAGGCGCAGGCGGGGGTGCCTTCTCAGGAGGCCGGCGATGGGTTCGGGGCCGATGCGGCCGCCGGGCACCGGGACGGAGCTGGCGTGGACGACGACCGGGAGCCCGGCGTCGGCCAGCAGGCCCCAGATGCCGTCCAGCTCGGGCAGGCGGGGGTCGAAGTCGCTCACCTGGAGGTGGATCTTGAAGATGCGGGCGCCGGCGTCGACGGCCTGCCGTACATAGGAAAGGGCGCCCGGCTCGGGGTAGAAGGTCGCGGAGGGGACGCACTCCGGGGTACGGCGGGCGAAGTCGAGCGTCCAGGCGTTGAGATCCTGCGCCATGTCCGGCTTGTGGGCGTAGGCCAGGGCGGTGAAGCGGGTGACGCCCATCTCGCGCAGCCGGGCCAGGCGCTGCTCCACGGGCCACTGGTAGGAGACCTTCCAGCCGTCGCCGAGCAGCGGGCCGCCGTGGTTGAAGTGGTGCCAGACGCGCCGCTCCATCCGTTCGGGCAGGAAGTGCACGTGCAGGTCGATCAGGCCGGGCAGCCCGCGCGCGGCCCGCCAGGCGGGAACCTCGGAATCAGAATGAAGTTCTGTGACCACGGCGGTGACTTTACCCGGATAGGGTCTCTACTCGATGGACAAGTTCCTGGCACAGCTCGTGGAGGTCCAGCCCGCCCCCGAGCCATGGGTGATCGTGGTGTCGGCGGTGTTCGCCTTCGCGGTGGTCTCCTACACCACCTCCTGGCATCTCACCCGAGGGCTCGTCACGATCGCGCACGAGGGCGGGCACGCGCTGATGGCCCTGCTCACGCGGCGCAAGCTGGAGGGCATCCGGCTGCACTCCGACACCTCCGGCGTGACCCTGACCAGGGGCAAGCCCACCGGGCCCGGCATGGTGCTGACCGCGCTGGCGGGGTACGTCGCGCCGTCGCTGCTCGGGCTGGCCGGGGCGTGGCTGACCGACCAGGGGCGCATCACGATGCTGATCTGGGTCGTGCTGTTGTTCCTGGTCTGCATGCTGCTGCTGATCCGCAACCTTTACGGCGCGCTCATCCTGCTGGCGACCGGCGGCGCGCTCTTCGCCCTGTCCATGTACGCGCCGGACGACATCCAGCAGGTCGTGGCCTACGTGGCGGTGTGGTTCCTGCTGTTCGGCGGCGTCCGCCCGATCATGGAGCTGCAGCGCAAACGTCGCCGCAGGCAGGCGGGCAACTCCGACGCCGACCAGCTCGCCCGGCTCACGGTGCTGCCCGGCGGCTTCTACGTCTTCTTCTTCCTGCTGGTCGCGGGTGCGTCGATGTTCGGCGGCGCGTACCTGATGTCGCCCTTCTGACGCCCACACCCGGGCAAATCGCTAAACTCGCCCCTGACAGGGGGGAAGCACTGTGCAGCACGTCGAGGACGCCCCCGGCTATCGAGTGCTCGATCAGGCCGGCCAGGGCGGATTCGCCATCGTCTACCGGGCCTACCAGGAGCGTCTCGACCGGGTCGTGGCGCTCAAAGTGCTGTCCGTGGACCGGGTCGACAGCAGGACGATGCGCAGGTTCCAGCGCGAACTCCAGCTCACCGGCCGCCTCACCGGCCACCCCAACGTGGTGACGGTCTTCGACACCGGCACCACGCGGTCCGGCAAGCCGTACATCGCGATGGACTTCTTCGAGAACGGCTCGCTGCGCGACCGCATCCGCAACAACGGGCCGCTCCCCCTGCAGGAGGTGCTGCGCTCGGGCGTCAAGCTCGCCGGGGCGCTGGCCGCCGTCCACGAGGCCGGGGTCCTGCACGGCGACATCAAGCCGCAGAACATCCTCATCTCCCGGTACGGCGAGCCCGCCATCGCCGACTTCGGGGTCGCCCGCGTCATCGACACCGCCGAGGTGTCCGCCTCGACCCACGCGTTCACCCCGCTGCACGCCGCGCCCGAGGTCCTGAGCGGCCACCAGCACACCGCCGCCACCGACATCTACTCGCTCGGCTCCACCCTCTACCACCTGCTGGCCGGCCAGCCCGCCTTCCACAGCCCGACCGACCCGTCGATCGCGCCGCTGATGTATCGCGTACTGAGCAGCGACCCGCCGCCCATCGACCGCGCCGACGTGCCCGCCGTGGTCTTCTCCACGGTCATGCGCGCGATGGCCAAGGACCCTCAGCAGCGGTACGGCACCGCCCGCGAGTTCGCCGAGCGGCTGCAGCGGATCCAGGCGGAGCTCGGGCTGCCCGTCACCGACCTGCTCGGCGCCGACCCCGGCCCTTCCCCCGCGCCCCGGCCCGACGCGCCGTCCGGCCCGCAGACCCACCCGGCCACCTACCCGGCGACCGCCCCGGCCGACCCGAACGGCCCCGCCCAGGCGCCCGCGTACCCGCCCGCCAGTCCGAGTCCTTGGGCGCCGGGCTCGACGTATCCGGTGACGGGCGCCCATGCCGACCCGGTCAGCCCGTGGGCCCCGCACCGCCCTCCGACTGCTCCCTTGGGTGGGCAGGCCACAAGTCCATGGGCGCCTCAGAGCGGTGTGCCCCTTGCCGCCCAGGCTCCCCAGCCTCAAGGCGCGCAGGCTCCCCTGGCTCAGGCCGCTGCGGCGGGGCAGCCGGGGGGCGGCGGTCCTGCCGTGCCTGGCGGGCGGCGGAGGAAGGGCGGCGGCTCCTCGGGGCGCGGCAAGATCGTGATCGGGGTGGCGGTGGCGGCGGTGGCTCTGGCCGGTACCGGGGTGGCCGTCTATCTGTCGCAGCGCCCGTCCGGCACGGTGCCCACGGCGGGCCGTACGGAGCTGAAGAAGCCGACCACCCCCACCGTCGACCGCAAGTCCATCGACGCGCTCCGGCCGCGCCTGCTCAAGGTGAGCAGGGACCAGGGCGTGTCGGTCACGCTGACCTGGCGGCTGCCCAGCGGCGCGCGCGAGTACCCGCTCGTGGTCCAGCGCGAGCCTTCCGACGGCGAGCCCCTCGTCCCGCTGCCCGCCGGCACGACCTCCACCCGCCTGACCGGCCTCACCAAGGACGGCGGCTACTGCTTCCTCGTCGGCGTGCCCCTGCAGTTCTCGGAGAAGACCAGCGTCGCCTGGTCCAAGCCGACCTGCATCCGCGGCGCCCGGCCGGGCGGCGTCCAGCCCAACGACGCCGCCGCCCCCAACGCCGCGTCTATCTCGGAGTGAGCCGCCGGCCCAGCGTTCCCAGCCGGTAGCCCTCTCCCGGCTCGGCCTCCACCAGGCCTTCGTGGCACATCGTGGTGCACAGCGCGTGCACCGTGCTGCGCGGGATTCCGGTACGGCCGGCGAGTTCGCGCACCGACAACGGGCGCTGGGTGCCGGCCAGCGTGCGCAGGACACACGCGGCCTTCGAGACCGACTGAACGTGGGACATGGCCCACCCTGCCCACCACCACCCGTCCCGATCAACCCCAGGTCCCGCGACACGGAACCTAGAGCCCCGGATCAAGGGGGCGTGGGCCGGGGGCGGCGGGGGACGAGCAGGATGGCCAGGAGGCCCAGGGCCGCGATGGCGAGCATGCCCAGGAAGACGTTGTGGACGGCGGCGGACAGGGCCTGGCGGACGGGTTCGGCGTCGGGGCCGCCGGATCGCAGGGCTCTGGCGGCCGAGTCCACGGAGGCGTGGCCGTTCAGGCGGCCGGCGAGGGTGGCGTTGGCGACGGTGGCCAGGACGGCGGTGCCCAGCGCGCCTCCGGCCACGCGGAAGAAGACGACGCCTCCGGTGACGACGCCGCGGCGGTCCCAGCCGACCTGGTTCTGGGCGCCGACGAGCATGGAGACCGAGACGAGGCCCAGGCCGGCGCCGTTGACGAAGGCGCAGGCCCCGGCGTAGAGGAGCGAGGACGATCCGGTCATCAGGCTGAACAGGACGGCCGACACGGCGATCAGGAAGAGGCCGATCAGGGCGGTGTCGCGGAAGCCGTACCGCATGTAGAGGCGGGCGGAGAAGGTGACCGACAGGGGCCAGCCGATCGACTGCACGGCCAGCGCGAAGCCGGCGGCGACGGCGCCCGCGCCGAGCACGCCCTGGGCGAAGGTGGGCAGGTAGACGGTGGGGCCGGCCAGGACCATGCCGACCACGGCGCTGCCCAGGAAGGAGCCGAGCAGGGCGCGTTCGCGCCACACCCACGGCGGGATGAGGGGCTCCGCGGCGCGGCGTTCCCACCAGGCGAAGGCGGTCAGTACGGCCACGCCCAGGAGCAGCAGCCACCAGGTCGTCTCCTGCAGGCCGAGCATGAGGGACACGACGCCCACGGCCAGGAGCAGGCTGCCGAGCAGGTCGAGGCGGACTTCGCGGCGTTCGACGTGTTCGCGGAGGAAGACGGCGATGGTGATGATCGCGGCGGCGCCCAGGGGCAGGTTGAGCAGGAAGATCGCGCGCCAGGACACCAGCTCGGACAGCAGCCCGCCGACGGCCGGTCCGATGAGCGCCGACACGCCCCAGACCGAGGACAACAGGCCGCTGATGCGTCCGCGTTCCTCCAGCGGGTAAAGGTCGGCGGCCACCACCTGGACGATCGACTGGATGGCGCCGGCGCCCACGCCCTGCACGACGCGGGCGGCGATGAGCATCGGCATGCTGGTGGCGACTCCGGCCAGCAGGGAGCCGAGCAGGAAGATGGCCATGCCGCCGGCCAGCATGGGCTTGCGGCCGTACAGGTCGGACAGGCGGCCGTAGATGGGCGTGCACACGGCCTGGGAGAGCATGTAGCCCGAGATCACCCACGGGAACAGCGAGAACGACCCCAGGTCGCGGACGATCGACGGCACCGCGGTGGCGACGATCGTGCCGTCCACGGCTGCCAGCGCCATGGCCAGCATGAGCCCGGCCGAGACCGCCGCCCGGCCCTTCACCGCACCGGCCTCATTTGGCCTGGCGGCGGCGGGGTTTGGCGACGGGCGCGGTCTCCGCCTCCTCCGACAGCACCTCGACGATGCGGCGGGAGACGATCTCGAGGTGCTCGTGCAGGTGCGCGACGGCGGCGTCGACGTCGCCGCGGGCGGCCAGGGTGGCGAGGTGGCGGTGGCCGCCCTGGTCGTGGCCGACGCGCAGGCCGAGGAGGTAGCGGCCGACGGAGTTGCGCAGGTCCTCGATGATGCCGACGGCGACGGGGTTCTCGCCCGCGTCGTAAAGCTCCCGGTAGAAGGCGGCCCGTTCCTCCGCCAGCGAGCTGCTGACGTGCGGCTCGTCGAGGGCGGTGCCGAGCTCCCGCAGCCGGGCCGCCCTGGCCGAGGTCATCCTGGCGATGGACTTGCGCAGGGCGTGCGACTCCAGCAGGACGCGCAGCTCGTAGATCTCGCGGACCTGCTCGACGGTGAGGGTGCGCACCACGGCGCCGCGATGAGGGTGGAAGGACACCAGCCCCTCGGACTCCAGCTGCATGAGCGCGGTGCGCACCGGGATGCGCGAGACGCCGAGGCGCTCGGCGAGCTCCTCCTGGCGCAGGTGCTCGCCGGGTGCCAGCACGCCGGTGATGATGCACTCGCGGATGACGTCGTAGGCCATCTGTCCGACCGTTTTGTATCCAGCGGACATACGGCCGACGACATCGTCGAACGAGGGCTTGGTCGCGGTCTCCACGCTCACGCCTCTCCCGGGGATCCGGTTATCGGATCCAATCCAAGCACAGGTGTCCCGCCATGCGGGACACTACCGGAGTCTGGGCAGCACCTCGGTCCCGAGCAGGTCGATCACCTCGAACCAGCGCGGGAAGGAGAAGCGGAAGTCGAAGACGAGGTGCTCGACCCCGGCCGCCTCGAACTTCTTCACCTCGTCCACGATCTCGCCCGGATCGCCGACGATGAGCTGGCCTTCGAGGTCCTCGACCGTCTCGAACCGGCCCGACGGCGGCCTGACCGCGAACTTGGCCTTGTTCGCCCAGGCCAGCAGGCCCGGGACGTTGACGTCGCGCAGCGCCTCCTCCCTGGTCGCGGCGACGGAGGTGGGCGGGATGACGGCCACCGTCGGCAGCTTCCTGCCGTTCTCCTCGCAGATCTCGCGCATGCTCTCGACGCGGCGGCGGATCGTGGCCAGCGAGATGCGGCCGGGCATCCAGCCGTCGGCCCACTCGGCGGCCAGGCGGGCGCTGCGGGGGGTGGCGCCGCAGTACCAGAAGGGGACGGGGCCGCCCACCGGCTTGGGTTCGATGCTGACGCCGGAGAAGGTGAAGTTGTCGTCGGAGTAGCTGACGTCGTTCTCGACGGCGACCTTGCGCAGGATCTCCGCGTTGGAGCGGACCAGCGAGACCCGGTCCCTGTCGCCCCAGCCGATCGCGTCGAACTCGTGCTGGAACGTCCCCGCGCCGAACCCCAGGATGAGGCGGTCGCCGACGAGCTGGGTCATGGTGCCGAGCTGCAGCGCGGTGGTCAGCGGGTGGCGGAAGGGGATCAGCGAGCCGGTGCCGAGCTGGATGCGCGAGGTCACCGCCCCGATGGCGGTCAACGTGGTGAGCGCGTCGTAGAACTCCCGGTTGGGCGACTCCATCTCACCGTGCGGCTCGAAGACCAGGTGGTCACGCACCCAGACGGAGTCGAACCCCAGTTCCTCCGCACGTTGCGAGCCACGGAGCAACCGGTCACGGGAGGCGAACTCACCGAAATGGGGAAGCAAGAGGCCGAATTTCACGACAAATCTCCTTAAATCCATGAGGTACGGCTACCGCCCCACCACCCCGCCGAGACCCCGATCCCCCAACCCCTCAAGACCCCATGGCCCTCAAGGGCCGGTAGGCCCCTCAAAACCTCTGGGCCTCGGCACTTGAGCGTTCCGGGTCTCCGGGCTTCCAGGTCTGCGTCTCCGGGGTTCCTGGGTCTGCGGGTCTGCGGGTCTGCGGGTCTGCGGGTCTGCGGGTCTGCGGGTCTGCGGGTCTGCGGGTCTGCGGGTCTGCGGCAGGTCGGGCAGGTCTGGCGGGTGAGCGACCGGGACCCTGCCCGGGCGAACCGAAGGGACCGGCCGCGAGGGAGGTACCGGGCAACGGGGTGGAGGCGGCGCAGGTTGGGCGGGGAGAGGGGAGGAGGGTGAGGGCGTGGTGGTGGAGGTGGTGGTGGGGAGAGTAGGGAGATGGGAGGGGGTCAGGCTTGTTGGCCGTGGCCGGGGTGGCCGACGACTTGGCCTTCGCCGTACACCTCGACTCCGCGGACGAACGTGCGGTCGACGCGGACCCCGCACGTCACGCCCGCGTAGGGGGTCCAGCCGACCCTGGACAGGACGTCCGCGTCGGTGATGGTCCACGGCGCGTCAGGGTCGGCGATCACGATGTCGGCGTCGCGGCCGGGGAGCAGGGCGCCCTTCTGGGGGAGGCCGAACTTGCGGGCGGGGACCTCGGCGGCCATTTCGACGACGCGTTCCAGGGTGATCTGTCCGGACAGGGCGGCGTTCAGGAGGAGGGGGTAGAAGTACTGGATGCCGGGGGTGCCGGTGTGGGAGCTCCACATGCGGGTCCAGCCGATCTCCTTCTCCTCCCGCGTGTGCGGCGCGTGGTCGGAGGCGGCGATGTCGATGGTGCCGTCGCGCATGCCGTCCCACACGGCCTCGCGGGCGTCGTCGGGCACCCAGTACGACAGCGCATAAGGCCCTAGCCGCTCGACGTGTTCCCACCGGGACAGGAACGGCATCCAGTGGTTGACCTCGCACGTCACGTCCACACCCCGGGCCTTGGCCCGGCGGACGGCGTCGACGGAGCGGCGGGTCTGCATGTGGGCCAGGTGGACGGGGCAGCCGCTGGCCTCGGCCAGGCGGAGGACGACGTCGATGGCGGTGTCCCAGATGACGCCTTCGCGTTCGGCATAGGCCTGGGCGTAGGCCTGCGGGGTGTTCTCGCCGCTTTCCAGGTAACGGCCCTCGATGTAGTCCATGAGCGCCTGGTCGTGCGGGTGGACGATGAAGCGTTTGCCGGTGGCGGCGATGGTGTCCATCATGCGCAGCAGGTCGCCGTGGTCGTGCATGCCGGTTCCGGCGGGGTGTGGGTAGGTGCGGCCGGTGTCGACGACCATGTACACCTTGTAGGCCCTGATGCCCATCTCGGCCATCTTGGGGACCTGGTCGGTCAGGGTGGCGGCGGGGTTGTGGTTGTAGTCCACGATCGAGGTGGCCGCGTAGCGGGACAGGACGTCCTGCAGGGTCTCGGCGGTGGTGGTGGGCGGGTCGAGGTTGGGCATCCCGAAGATCGTCGTCACGCCGCCGGCCGCGGCCTGGCGGGTGGTGGTGAGGATGTCCTCCTTGTGGGTGAAGCCGGGTTCGCGGGTGTGGACGTGCACGTCGACCATTCCGGGCAGGACGAGCTTGCCGGTGGCGTCGACCACCTGGTCGCCGGTCTCCACCTCCCGGGAGACCAGCCCGGCGATCCTGCCTCCGGACACGAGCACGTCGGCGTCGAGGCGGCCGGCGGGGGTGACGACGGTTCCTCCGGCGATCCTCATCATGCGGGCGCCTCGATCCGCGCGTCGCCCTCGGGGGTGGAGACCACCAGGTGGGCGGGTCCGAGATGGCGCTCGAACCAGGCGACGACCCGCGGGGTCACCTCGGTCCAGTAGCGGTCGTAGGCGGCGTAGTGGGTGGTGTGCCGCTGCATGATCAGCTCGCGGGGGCCGCGGGCGGCGGCGTAGATCTTCTCGGCGTGGTCGGTGGGTGTGGTGGCGTCGTTCTCGATGCCGATGACCAGCAGCGGGGTGTGGATCGCGGCCGCCGCGGGCCGGTAGGCGAGGATCTCCTCCACCGCGGGGGCGAACGCCACCTGCGTCGGGATGCGCTCGTCCACGTCGGCCTTGACGGTCGTGGCCCGGCGTTCCTTGGTCGGGACCATGATCTCCTCGCGGGGATGGACGAGGCGGCCCTTGGCGGTGCGTACCCGGTCGAGGCGGTCGGCCTCGACGTCGGCCAGGAACTCCAGCCACTCGTACTCGCTGCGCATCCGGTGCAGCCAGTCGGCCCCGTCGGCGACGGGCAACTGGCTGACCGCGGCCCGGACCCGCCGGTCGGCGGCGGCCAGCAGCACGGCGTTGCCGCCGCCGGTGCCGCCGCTGCCGAAGACGCCGATGCCGTCGGGGACCACGTCGTCGCGGCCGGTCAGGTACGTGACGGCGGAGCGCAGGTCCTGCAGCTGCCGAACCGGCGACAGGATCGACCGGTCGCCCTCGGAGCCGCCGAAGCCCCGGTAGTCGAAGACCAGCACGGCGAAGCCCGCCGCGGTCAGTGCCTCGTGGTAGCGGACGTAGAGTTTCGCGTCCTTGAGCCCCAGCCAGCCGGGGCCCTGGACGATGGCGCGGTACGGCCCCGCCCCCTCGTCGGGGGTACGCCACAGGGCGCTGATCCGGTCGCCGTCGCTGTACCAGCTCACTTCTTCTGTGCGCATGCCCACAGCCTGGATTTCGTATCCAATCTTGTCAACACTCTCTTGGAAACGTCCGAGAGAGGGGGGTTGACCGTGTTTTAACGCCATGAATAATGTAGCCATCTCGTTCCCCTGGGAGTACGGAGCCGTTTATGGCGACCGATCCGATCATCCAGATCCGCGACCTGTCCGTCCGGTACCACGTCGCCAGGACGGGCAACCGGCTGATCGCCGTGCAGGACGTCGACCTCGACGTCATGGAAGGCGAGTTCCTGACCGTCCTCGGGCCCAGCGGCTGCGGCAAGACCACGGTCCTCAACTGCGTGGCGGGCCTGCTCACCCCGACAACCGGCACGATCCTCGCCGGCGGCCGCCCGGTCACCGCACCGGGTCCCGACCGCGCCGTGGTCTTCCAGGACTACGCGCTGCTGCCCTGGCGTACCGTCGCCGACAACGTCCGATTCGGGCTGGAGATGCAGCCCCGGCTGAAGGAGGGCGCCGCCGACCGGATCGCCGAGGCCATCCGCCTCGTGGGCCTGTCCGGATTCGAGAACTCCTACCCGCGCGAACTGTCCGGCGGCATGCAGCAGCGCGCCGGGCTGGCCAGGTCGCTGGTCGCCGATCCGCGCATCCTGCTCATGGACGAACCGCTCGGCGCGGTCGACGCGCTGACCCGCGAGGTCATGCGGGCCGAGCTGAAGCGCATCATCGACGCCACCGGCAAGACCGTCGTCTTCATCACCCACAGCATCGACGAGGCGGTCCAGCTCGGGGACCGGATCGCGGTGTTCAGCTCGCACCCGGGGACCATCAAGGAGATCGTCTCCGTCACGCCGGGCAACCGCGACGGGCTGCGCGACCAGCTGTGGAAGTCGCTGGAGTCCGACGCCGTGGCCGCGGCCCGCGGGGCCGCGGAATGACCGCGCGCACCGCCCCCGCCAAACCCCTGCGAGTCCGCCCATCAGGTACGGCCCGCCGCCCCTGGAAGTACCGCACCCCGCTCATCGCCCTGGCCGACCTGGTGGTCTTCGTGGCCCTCTGGCACGTGGCCGTGGTCGAGCTCGAACTGGTCAACCGCGTCTTCTTCCCCTCCCCCGGCGACGTGGCCGGCTCGCTGGCCACGCTCATATCCAGCGGCGAACTCGCCGGCCACCTCGGCACCAGCGCCAGAAGCTGGCTGATTGGATACGGTCTCGGCGCGGCGGCCGGAGTCGTCACCGGACTCGCGACCGGGAGCCTGCCGTGGGCCAACCGGCTGCTCATGCCGCTGCTCTGGTCCCTGTGGGCGACGCCGCTCATCGCGCTCCAGCCCACGCTCACCGCCTGGCTCGACTACGGCGACGGGCCGATCGTCGTCCTGGTCTTCCTCAGCACGATGATCCCGGTGGCGCTCAACACCGCGACCGGCGCGGCGCAAACCAGCCCGTCGCTGATCAGGGCGGCCCGGGTGTTCGGGGCGGGCCGGATGGCGGTCTACCTGAAGATCCGGCTGCCGTGGGCGGTGCCGTACGTGATCGGGGGGCTGCGTCTGGCGGTGCCCACGTCGATGATCGGCCTGCTGGTCGGCGAGATGGTGGGCTCGCCCAGCGGCGTCGGGTCGATCATCGTCAACGCCACCGCGCGGTTCAGGACCGGGGAGGCGTTCGCCGCGATCGGCGTCTACGTCGTGCTGTCCGTGGTGCTGGTACGGCTGCTCGACCTGGCGGAACGCCGGGCCGGCGGGTGGAGGAACCATGCGTGACCTCAAGAGGTGGGCGGTCGCCCTGGAGGTGGCGGCGCTGTTCGCGCTGTGGGAGCTGGCGATCAGCGGGCTCAAGCTGGCCAACCCGTCGTTCGTGCCGCCGCCCAGCGCGATCTGGACGGCGTTCACCGGGATGCTGGCCGACGGTTCGCTGCCGGAGCACGCCTGGTTCAGCACGCAGAACGCGGTGGCCGGGTTCCTGCTCGCGGTGGTCGTCGGCGTGCCGTGCGGGCTGGCGCTCGGGTCGTCGCGGCTGGTCAGCGATGTGGCCGGGCCGCCGTTCTGGACGGCCTACGCGATGCCGAGGATCGCCTTCCAGCCGCTGCTCGTGCTGTGGCTCGGATTCGGGGCGGCGCCCAAGATCCTCATCATCTTTCTCATGGCGGTCTTCCCGATCGCGATCAACACCATGGACGGCATCAGAGGCGTGGACCCCTCGCTGGTGCGGGCGGCCCGGGTGTACGGCGCCGGCCGTATCCAGGTGTTCCTCAAGGTGCAGCTCTGGGCGGCGCTCCCGCTGATCCTCACCGGGATCCGCATGGGCGTGGCCAGGGCCATGGTCGGCATCGTGGTCGGCGAGTTCATCGGGGGCAGCCAGGGGCTCGGTTACCTGATCTTCCGCAGGTCGGCCGACTTCGACCTGGCATCCGCGCTGGCGCTCACGCTTCTGCTGGTCGTCATCGCCAACGTGTTGATGGCGCTGGTGAGCCTCGCTCGCCGGATCGCCGCTCCCTGGTATGCCGAAGGAGTGTCATGAAACGTCTGATCGTGCCGCTGGCCGTACTCCTGATCGCCGGATGTGGCGGCACCGCGCCGCAGACGCCCGCGCCCGCCGCGACCGGACCCATCGGGGCGCCGGAGAAGACCGCCCTGAAGATCGGCATGCGGCTGCCGAACCTGGACACCAACGCCCCCGTCGAGATCGCCCTCGACAAGGGCTTCTACAAGGAAGAGGGGCTGACGGTCGAGCGGGTGGAGGTGCAGTCGATCAGGGAGGGCCTGGTCGGCGGGAGCCTCGACTTCGGCGCCGAGGCCTCGCCCGACGTGGTCGCTGCGGCGACGGCGGGCACCGGGCTGCGGATCGTGGCCGGATATCGCAACCGCGAGCCGTTCGTCGTGGTGGTGCGGCCGGAGATCGCCAAGCCGCAGGACCTGGCGGGCAAGCCGGTGCTGCTGGGCGCCAACCCCGGCACGATCGAGTACGACGTGCGGATGCAACTGCTCAAGGAGGCCGGCTTCGACCTGACCGGCGTGGCGGTGAAGCCGGTGAACCTGCCCGGCGGCTCGAACGCCTGGGTGGAGCAGTTCAAGCAGGGCAAGCTGGCGATGACCGTGATCTTCCCCAGGCACAAGAAGCTGGTGCAGGGCCGCCTGGTGCTGGACGTGATGAAGGAGTGGCCCAACGACAGCCTGACCGCGCTCCAGGACTTCGTGGACCGCAACCCGAACACCACCGCCCGCTTCATCCGGGCGACGATCAAGGGCATCAAGGTCTTCAAGGACCCCGCCCAGCAGGCGTACGTGCAGAAGCTGATGCGCGCCAAGGGCTTCACCGTCACGCCGCTGGAGGAGGAGCCCGAGGTCTACGCCAACGGCCCACTGCTCTACGACGACGACATGGGGCTGAACGCGAAGGGCTTCGAGGAACTGCTCGCGGTGCTGAAGCTGCCGCCGGCGCCGTTCGAGTCGTTCACGCATCTCGGCCAGCTCACCCGCGCGCAGGACGCGCTCGGCGTGGCCAAGCGCCCATGAGGGCGGCACGCTGGGACGGCTCGCGGCTGCGCGTCGCCGACGCACCGGTGCCCGAGCCGGGGCCGGGCGAGGTGCTGATCGAGGTGCGCGCGGTCGGCGTGAACCAGCTCGAACGCCAGGTCATGGCGGGCGCGCCGCTCGGCCCCGGCGTGCTGCTCCCCCGCACGATCGGGCTCGACCCGGCGGGCGTCGTCGTGGCCTGCGGGCCGGGCGTGCCCGACCGCGTGGGGGCGCGCGTCGCGGTCAAGCCGAACGTCCCGTGCGGCGGATGCGGCGCGTGTACGGCCGGCCGCGAGGCCGACTGCCCCGCCCAGACGGTCGTCGGCATCCACCGCGACGGCGGCGCCGCCGAGTACGTCGTGGTCCCGTCCCGGGTGGCCTTCGACGTGGGGCGGCTGCCGTTCGCGCAGGCCGCGGCGGCGGTGCACAGCGTGCCCATCGCGCTGCACATGATCCGCCGCTCCGGCCGGGGCGTGCCGCGGAAGGTGCTGGTGACCGGGGCCACCGGGGCGCTCGGCTGCGCGGCGGTGCAGGTAGCTGCCGCGCTCGGCGCCGAGGTGACCGCGGGCGCCCTGGAGGGCGAGCCGATCGGCGACCTGCCCGGCCTGGGCGCGAGCGAGGTGGTCACCTACCCGCGCGAAGGCGCCGGCGCGGCGCTGGAGAAGGCGCTCGACGGCAGCTCGCCCGCCCTGGTGCTGGACGCGACGGGCAGCGGCGAGCTGATCTCGGCCGCGTTGCGCTGCGTGGCGTGGGCGGGCGCGGTGGTCGTGGCGGCGGCACTGCCGGACTCGGCCGTCGAGCTCGACACCCGCGCCTTCTACACCCGCCGGATCACCCTGTACGGCTGCGCCGCCGCGGACTACGCCGACGTCCGCGACGGCCTGGACCTGGTGGCCCGCGGCCTGGTCAGGCCGCCGGTGGCGGCTGAGCTGCCGCTGGAGGAGGTCGGCGCGGCCTTCGAGATGGCGGGCCGGCGCGACCATCTCGGCAAGGTGATGCTCGTAACCAAGGAGGAGCCGACATGCCCCTGAGCGGGCTGCGTGTGATCGAGGCGGGCCAGTACATCTCCGCGCCGTACGCGGGGAAGCTGCTGGCCGACCTCGGCGCGGAGGTGACGAAGGTGGAGCCGCCGGGCGGCGATCCGATGCGGCGCTGGCAGGGGGGCGGCGGCCGGCCGTACAGTCCGCAGTTCGCCGCCTACAACCGGGGCAAGCGCTCGGTGACGCTCGATCTGAAGGACCCGGACGGGCTGGCGGCGCTGCTGGAGCTGGTGTCCGGCGCGGACGTGCTGATCGAGAACTTCCGGCCCGGGGTGGCCGACCGGCTGGGCTTCGGCTGGCCGGTCATGAAGGTGCGCGAGCCTCGGCTGGTGTATTGCTCGATCACCGGGTTCGGGCCGAGCGGGCCGTACGCTAAGCGGCCGGCGTACGACACGATCATCTCGGCGATCGGCGGCATGTACGGACATCTGGTGCCGCTGGATGATCCGCGCCCGGCCGGGCCGGCGTTCTCGGATCTGCTGTCCGGCATGTCGGCGGTCCAGGGCATCCTGGCGGCGCTGCACGCGCGCTCGTCCTCCGGCGCCGGCCGCCGGGTGGAGGTGTCCATGCTCGGGGCGCTGACCGACTTCCTGACCGAGCCGATCGCCACCTACCTGGAGACGGGCACGGTCGCCGGGCCGTCGACCAGGGCGGCGCGGGCGCAGGCCTACGGGTGCGTGAGCTCGGAGGGGCTGCCGTTCGTGATCCATCTGTCGGTGCCGGAGAAGTTCTGGCTCGGGCTGCTCAACGTGCTGGAGCGTCCCGATCTGGCGGAGGATCCCCGCTTCGCCACCCGTGAGCTGCGCTTCCGCCACTACGCGGAGCTGGAGGAGACGTTGCGGGCCGAGACCGTCAAGCGGCCGCGCGATGAGTGGTTCGAGCGCCTGACCGCCGCCGACATCCCGCACGGGCCGCTGAACACCGTCGCCGACCTGGTCCAGGACCCGCAGGCGCTGCACCTGGGCCTGATCGACGACGAGACCACCCGGCCGGGCACCCGTTTCTCCACGCACGAGCGGCGGCTGCCGCGTCCCGCCACCAGACCCGCACCGGAGCTGCAGTGAAAGCCATCGACGTGCACACCCACCCGCAGACCGAGGAGTTCCTGGCCGCGATGGGGCGGCGCCGCGGCCAGATGGGCGCCCACTTCGGCAAGGAGCGCGCCCCGATCTCGTTCGCCGCCCAGGCCGACCTCTACCGCGAGCGCGACATGATGGCCGTGATCGTCAACTCGGCCGGGCTGCCGGAGCTCAACGACGCGCTCGGCCGGGCGCAGCGCGAGCATGCCGACACCTTCATCGCGTTCTGCGGCATCGATCCCCACGCGCCGGACGCGGCGGAGGAGATCCGGCGCTGCCACGGCGAGTACGGCATCAGGGGCGTCGGCGAGCTCAACCCCGGCCGCCAGCGCTTCTTCCCCAACGACGAGCGCTTCTACCCGATCTGGGAGGTCTGCGCGGAGCTGGGGCTGCCGGTCATGTTCCACGGCGGCTTCCTCGGCGCGGGCGCCGGCACCCGCGGCGGCATGGGCTACAAGCTGGAGTACACCCGGCCGATCCCCTACCTTGACGACGTGGCCGCCGACTTCCCCGAGCTGACCGTGATCGCCGCACATCCCGGCTGGCCGTGGCACCTGGACAACCTGGCCGCCTGCTGGCACAAGGCCAACTACTACATCGACCTGTCGGGCTGGGCGCCGCGCTACTGGCCTGCCGAGGTGGTCCACTACGCCGACAGCGTGATCACCAAGCGCGTGCTGTTCGGCACCGACTGGCCGGTGCTGGGCCCCGAGCGCTGGGCGGCGGAGTTCGAGTCGCTCGACTTCAAGCCCGCCTCGCGGCAGCGGATCATGCTGGACAACGCGAGGGAGCTGTTCGGCCTTGGCTGAGATCGTCGGCGTCTACGGCACCACGCACAACCCGCTGCTGTGGCGGGCGCGGGGCGACGACCTGGCCGCCACGCGCGCGGGTTTCGAGCGTTTGCGGGTACGGCTGGCGGCCGCCCGGCCGGATGCCGTGGTCGTGGTGGCGACCGACCACCTGACGCAGTGGTTCTACGACACGATGCCCGCCTTCCTGGTGGGCAAGGCGCCTCTGGTGCCTGCGACGTTCTGGAACGAGGAGCGGGAGTTCGGCCTGCCGTACCGGGAACTGCGGGGGGACGCGGAGCTGGGACGGGAGCTGCTGGGCGGCGGGATCGAGCGCGGGGTGGACTTCGCCGCCTCCGACGCCTTCCGCGCCGACCACAGCGTGCTGCTGCCGCTGCTTTACCTGACGCCGGAGCTGGAGGTGCCTGTGGTGCCGGTGTTCACCAACTGCATGGCGCCGCCGCTGCCGTCCGCGGCCCGGTTCTTCCGGGTGGGCGAGGTGCTGCGGGAGGCGCTTGAGGACTCGCCGGTCGAGCGGCGGGTGGCGGTGATCGCCAGCGGGCACCTGGCCACGGAGGTAGGCGGGCCCCGGCACTTCGCGGGCTCGCCGTCGCGGGCGTTCGACGAGCGGGCGGTGGAGTGGGTGGCCTCGGGCGACGTGGACGGGGCGCTGGGCGAGCTGACCTACAAGCGGCTGACGGAGGCGGGGAACGTGTCGCACCAGTTCCTGAACTTCCTGGTCGCGATGGGGGTGGCCGGAGGGAAGCCGGCGTTGTCCGCCGAGGGGGCCGTCTCGCGGTTCGCCACCTCGCCGTTCTTCGAGTGGGCGCCATGAGCCGTTACGGGGTCAACGCGTTCATGCGTGAGGTCAACATGTCGCCTGCCTGTTTGGCGGCGTATACGGGTGACCCGGCGGCGTACGCGCGGGACTGGGCAGGTGGCCCGCTGACCGAGCAGGAGCGTGCGGCGCTGGCCGAGCGGGACTACGGGGCGCTGTATGGGATGGGCGCCCATCCCTACTTGTTGTGGAGTTTCACGGAAGCGGTGTGGGTGCCGGAAATTTCACGACCTGAGCTGGTCGAGCGGTTTCGGCAGGCGGCCGCCGTGCATGGTTATCCCGATATTTCCACCTAAGCCAGGAACCGACGGACATCCGCGATCTCGTCATCCAGCGACGGCAGCTCGCCGAACGGCTCAACCGTGACGGCGCTGCCCCTACGCGCCCAGGTCCCCCGGATCTGACCGTCCACCAGCACCGACGGGCGCAGGATGCCGCCGCCGGGAAAGACCTTGCGGGCGTGCTCCGGCGCCAGGATCGGATCGCGGGACTTCCA
The DNA here is from genome assembly GCF_014203235.1 of Nonomuraea endophytica. Lineage (GTDB taxonomy): Bacteria > Actinomycetota > Actinomycetes > Streptosporangiales > Streptosporangiaceae > Nonomuraea > Nonomuraea endophytica. The sequence continues at coordinate 529,808 of NZ_JACHIN010000004.1, forward strand.
CCCCATCAGCAACTCATCGAACGCCGGAAGCAGCCTCACCATCAGCCCGGCCGTCTCCTCCGGGGCGGGTGCCGACGCGGCCTTCCACCCCTCACGAGCCTCACCCAGCGACAACCCCGACCAGGCTGCCAGATCCTCAGGCTCGGCCGGGATGTGCGAGCGCCGATACCGAACAGCCAGTTCCCCCAGCGCCTTGCCCCGATCAGCCTCGAACACGACCGGCCCGCCCAGCCAGTCAGCAGCATGAACATACGTTGGCTTGCCACCACGCAACGGCCCGAGCACCGCAAGCCCATGTGCAGCGGCCAGCCCGACAAGGTGAACGATCCCCTGCCCAGCCGCCCGCCCACCCAGCCGCGCTTCCAGCTCGGCCTTGGTCAACGGCCCCTGCCCGAGGAGCGCCCCCTCGATCAGCGGCAAGAGATCGTCGCCATGCACGCCCTCCTGGGACAGCCGCAGCAGCGACCCCGTCCGGCGGCTGGTCAGCGCGAGCAGCCACGCCAGGTCGTCACGATGAACGTAGTGGAGCGTCCCGCGCGGCCCCCACGCCCGCACGATCTCGCGCCGCTCCACGGCCGCGTCGATCTCAGCCCGGGTGACGGTGGCGGACCGCGCCCGCAGAGCCAGCTGAGCAGCCCCCACATCCTGCGCCTGTACGGCCAGCAGATGCCGCACCATCTCCCCGGCACCCCGCCCGCCCGGCCGGTGAATCAGCTGCGCTTCAACACTTCGCACCCCAAAATTCTCCCAGACCCCACCCCCTCGACGACCGCCCGGGAGCCACCCCTCGGAGGCGCCAGCTCGGAACGGCCACCACGGAGGGACCAAGCCCGGAGGGACCAAGCCCGGAGGGACCAAGCCCGGAGGGACCAAGCCCGGAGGGACCAAGCCCGGAGGGACCAAGCCCGGAG
>NZ_JACHIN010000004.1:530816-746947 GCF_014203235.1 Nonomuraea endophytica
CCCGGAGGGACCAAGCCCGGAGGGACCAAGCCCGGAGGGACCAAGCCCGGAGGGACCAAGCCCGGAGGGACCAAGCCCGGAGGGACCAAGCCCGGAGAGGCCGAGCCCGGAGAGGCCGAGCCCGGAGAGGCCGAGCCCGGAGAGGCCGAGCCCGGAAGGGCCGAGCCCGGAAGGGGACAACCCGGGAGTCGCGCTGCCGCGAGGGGACCTCGGCGGCAACCCCCTCTGGAGACACCCCGGGAAGGAGGCAAATCCAGGAAGGCGCACTACCGAGCACCGGAGGCTGGGAACAGCCCCGTCCGGACAGGTTGGGGGTCAGCGGAAGAGGAGGCGGCGGCGGAGGCGGTGTTTGAGGGGGGTGCTGCGGCGTACCTCGGCGCGGACCGCGTCGCTGCGGCGCCAGGCCTCGTCGGCGGCCTGGTCGGCGATGGCGGCGCTGTCAGTGCCGTCGGTGGGAGCGTAGCGGACGAAGTTGGAAATGTCGGCGAGAGGCCGGAGATGGTGGGAGATGGCCTCGGGATGACGGGCGACCACCTCCTCGGCCGTCAGCGCCTTGTCGTCCTTGAGCCCGAGGTCGTCGCACGACTGGACCCAGGCGCCGAGCACCCGCCCCTCAGCCCCGGTCACCGCACGCCTGCGACGCCGCCGCCACCACGGCAGCGCCATCGCCACCACCGCGTAGACGGCGAGCACACCCATCCCGGCCGCCGGGATGATCACCCACAGCGGCGGCCCCTCGCCGGTCCTGCGCGAGCCGCCCGTGGAGGACTTGGCCGACGGCTTGGGCTTGTTCACCCCGCCCTCGGTGAACTCGCCCTCCAGCCGCTCGCTCTCCTCGATCGCCGACGACACCACGTCGTGGTCGTCCTTGGAGCCGCTCTTGCCGGGCGTCGGATAGAAGGGCAGCCACCCCAGCCCTTCGAACTTGACCTCCGCCCAAGCCGCGACATCTCCGGACATGACCCGATAGACGCCATTCGACTGCTGCCCCGGCCGGAAGCCCACCACGACCCGCGTCGGCAGCCCCAGAGTCCGCCCCATCAGCGCGAACGTCGAGGCGAACTGCTCCGACGTCCCCCGATGCGTGGTCTCCAGGAAGAACTCCAGCCCCTTCAGCGAGTGGCCGGGCGGGGCGGTCGGGTCGTTGCTGGCGTTGGTCCGCAGGTACTTCTGCAGCCGGTACGCCTGCTTGATCGGCGCGTCCGCCCCCTTCGTCGCCTGCTGCGCCAGCTTCCTGAACTCCGCCTCCTGCGGCCCGGCCGGAAAGGCCGTCAGCACCGGATCGTGCACCGGCACCGCCCCGACCAGATCCTCCTTCGACGGCCTCGGCACCCGCGAGCTCACCTGATACGTGAACCCCTTGTCGGGCTTGGCCCGGACCAGCAACGCGCCGCTGCTCGGGTCCACGCCCAGGCCGGGAACGCCGGTGACCTCGGCGGGCCGCTCGGCCGCGGGCAACCAGCCGCCGGGCAGGCCGTCGATGGTGACGCTCTGCCGTACCGTGTCGACCGCGCCCGTCCACTCACCGGCCGGCACCCGCCCGCCGGTCGGCTGGAAGCGCGCGCCCGACGTCCAGCGCACGCCGTCATATCGATCCAGTACGGCCAGCCGCCAGTTGGCCGGTCTGTCGGCCTTGACGGTGAACAACAGGCGGTCAGGAAACTGCAGCCACGCGGACACACGGTCGAGCGGGCTGACGCTGTCGACGCGGACCGGGGGCGGGAGCTCCGCGTTCTGCCGAGGGTTGTACGGCTCCGCCGCGACAGGCAGCAGCTGCCCCAGCACCAGAGCCGCGCCCGCCAGCAGTGCCGCCGCGGGCAGCCCCGCCAGCAGCCAAAGCGCGGGACGGTCGTCGCGCACCATCGCCAGCGCGGCCGTGAGCACGACCAGCGCGGCGGCCACGGGCAGGTTCGAGCCCTCGCCGTCCACGCCGAGCAGCAGGGCCAGCCCGAACGCCGCCATCGCGGGCAGCGCGGCGGCGACCCGGGTCGCGCTCCGCACCGCCGTCTCGGCCCCGATCATCGCGGCCAGCCAGACGGCCGCGTGAACCAGGATGAGCAGGCGCGGCTCCGGCTGGGCGGGCAGGAGGGTGGTGAGCAGGGCCTGCCAGGAGTTGGCCAGGTCCCTGACCATCCCGGGCGCGACGCCCTTGTAGAGCGGGACGGTGGCCGCGAACCAGAGCACGACGTTGAGCGCCAATGCCAGCCAGAGCGGCCGGTTCCTGACGAGCAACGCCACCAGCGGCGGCACCAGGGCAGCAGGGCTCAGGGCCAACAGCAGTGGCTGGGCCGGAAAAACCCGATGAAACCCCCAGCCCGCCACCCCGGCCAGCCCGGCGACCATCAGCAGCGCCACAACCAGCCGCCACCCAACCGCCCGCTTCGGCCGACCCGCCCGGCTCGTCCGGCCGCCAGCCGCCACACCGCGCTCCCCGGCGCCATATCGTTCCCCGGCGCCACCACGCTCCCCCACCACGGCATCAGCCCGCTGCCGCCCCCGCCGCCCGCCGACCTCCGGCGAACCGTCCCACGAGCCGCCTTCCGGAACGCCGGACAGCCCCGGCTCCTGGCCAGGGCCGTGCGGAGCCGGGTGGTGGCCATGCCCAGGCGGGCCCGAAGGCCGACCAAGGCCAGGCGAGACCGGGTGCCGGCCCAGGCCGGGCGGGGCCGCGGGCTGGCCAGGGCCGGGCGAGCCCGCATACCCCCCAGAGCTGGGCGAACCCGGGTATGGGGACAGATCCGGGTGTTGGCCTGAGTCGGGCATACCCGTGGGGTGGGGGGAGGTCATCGGGGGGTCCAGGACAGGGAAAGGGTGGTGAGGTCGGACATCGGGACCAGGGTGACGCCGGGTGTGGCCGGGCGGCCGGGGCCCAGGTATACGCAGATCACGCGGTCGAAGCGGCGCCGTACCCCGGCACATCGCCCCACCTCGGCCGGGTCGGCGGTGATGACCACCAGCGAGCCCCCGCCCCGCGCCAGCCGGACGGCCTCTGTGACGCCGGAGGTTCCGGGGGCGACCAGGGCGAGCCGGTCCAGCAGCATCTCGGCGTCGGACTTGGTCTCGGCGAGCGGGCCGTCGCCGGTCAGCACCCGTACGGGGAAGCCCGCGCGGGCGGCGGCCACGGCGGCTGAGGCGGCGGCGTCGACGGCGGGTTCGGTGAGGTCGCGGGTGTCCAGGACCACGGTGGTGGTGGGCAGGCTGGCGTCGATGAGCTGGCGGACCATCAGCGTCCCGGTGCGGGCGCTGGACTTCCAGTGGACGTGGCGCAGGTCGTCGCCGACGACGTACTCGCGCAGGGTGTGGAAGGTGGCGGTGCCGCTGGGGGCGTTGTCGCTGGTCGGGCCCTCCAGGTGGTGGGCGCGTCCGGACGGGGGCACGGGCAGTGCCACGGTGCGCGGGCGGACCAGGAGGGTGGCGGCGGCGCCGTACTCGCGGACTCTGCGGGTGAGCCCGAGCGGGTCGGCGCGGACGAGCCGCAGCGGACCGACGGGGATCTCGCCGCGCACGGAGGTCGGCAGCGCGTAGGAGACCATGCGTGCGCCCTGCCGGGGCAGGCGCGGCAGGTCGACGGTGTGTTCTGCGGCGCCGATGCGGTCGTGGGCGCGCAGGCCGGACAGCGCCCAGCGGCCGAGGTTGCGGACGTTGAGCACGGCCACGGCGGCTTCACCGCGCGGCACCTTCAGCGGCGTCACCTCGCGGCTGACCTCCAGCCGGGGTTTGGGCGCGGTCCAGGCGAGCGCGACGCCGAGCGCGAGCAGCCCGCCGGTGGCCAGCACGACGGGCTCGGTGTAGCCGAGCAGGAATCCGGCCGCATAGAGCACCAGGGACCCGCCCAGCGTCCCCCACCCGAGCGGTGTCAGCATCTCAGACCGCCTGCGGCACCGGCATCCCGGTGAGGATCTCGCCGAGCACCTGTCCCGCCGTCAGCTCGCGCAGCTCCGCGTCGGGCGTGCGGATCAGACGATGCGCCAGCACCGGTACGGCCAGCGCCTTCACATCCTCGGGCACCACGAAGTGCCGCCCGGCGGCGGCGGCCTTGACCCGGGCGGCGCGCAGCAGCGCGAGACTGCCTCGCGGGCTGGCGCCCAGCCGGATCGCCGGATGGTTCCGGGTGGCGCCGCACAGCGCCACGATGTAGTCGTAGACCGGATCGGCCACGTGGATGCGGGTCGCGAAGTCGATCATCCCGGCCACGTCGGCGGCGCGGGCGACGACCGGCAGCCGTTCGACCTGGGGCCCGGACGGCCCGCCCTTGAGCACCTCGACCTCGGAGGCGTGGTCGGGGTAGCCGACGGAGATCTGCATGAGGAAGCGGTCGAGCTGCGCCTCGGGCAGCGGGTAGGTGCCGTCCATGTCGACGGGGTTCTGGGTGGCGACCACGAGGAAGGGCCGCGGCACCTGGTGCGGCTCGGAGTCGACGGTGACCCGCCGCTCCTCCATGACCTCCAGCAGCGCCGACTGCGTCTTGGGCGAGGCCCGGTTGATCTCGTCGGCGAGCACGATGTTGGCGAAGACCGGCCCCTTGTGGAACTCGAACTTCTGGTAGGCCTGGTTGAAGATCGACACGCCGGTGATGTCGCTGGGCAGCAGGTCGGGCGTGAACTGGATGCGCCGCCACTCGGCGTCCACGCTGGCCGCGATCGAGCGGGCCAGCGTGGTCTTGCCGGTGCCGGGCACGTCCTCGATGAGCAGGTGCCCCTCGGCGAACAGGCAGATCAGCGCCAGTTCGACCGCGTCGCGCTTGCCCCTGATGACGTGCTCGATGTTGCCCGCGAGCAGCTGGAAGCGCTGGGCGAACTGCCCGGCGAGCTGTTGCTGCTGGTACGGCTGCGCGGTCTCTTCCAGGTTGTAGTGGCTCACAGCTGAGTCCCCCTTCTCAGTCCGTGCATTCGAACAACGGCGCCGCCGGGAAGGCACCACGCGGTGAGTCCATCAGCGTCACGCTGAGGTAGGCCACACCGCCGTTCCACTCGATCCGGTTCCAGACGTCGCTGGTCTCGTTGGTCTCGGACTCCGTGACCGAGGCCCCCTTGACCTGGCAGATCACGGTCAGGCTGATGTACTGGCCCTTCGGGATCGTGCCGGCCTCACCGCTCTTGGACGGCCCCGGCCGTACGAGCGTGTTGGTCTGGTTGTTGTTTGCGTTCTTGTAGGCCTGACGCGGATAGGCCAGGTCGGCGGTGGCGCTGGCCACCTCCTGGCTCTCCCCCGCCGCGTTCTTGGCCTTCAGCTTGAACTCGTACTTCTTGTTGTTCTCCAGCCCGTCCACGTTGAACGAGGTGCCGCTGATGGAGCTGTCCGACTTGGCGCCGGACAGCTCGTAGGTGGTGCCTTCGCCGGCGTTCGACGGGGCGCTCCAGCTCAGGTCGGCGCCGCGGTTCTTGGCCTTGGCGGCGAAGTTCGACGGCGCGCCGGGCGCCACGCACGGCTTGACCCCGGCGCTCGGCGCTGACGGCACCTCGCCGCCCTTCCAGTGGGCGACGACCGTGAAGGTGTACTCCTTGCTGCAGTCGCCGCCGCTGAACTCGAACTGGAACGGCCCGTTCGCGTCCACCGACTGCGGCGACACGCGTCCGTCGCCGCCGTTGACCTGGACGGTGTAGCGGTCGGGTTTGCCGCCGGTCGACGGGCTGAACGTGATGTCGATCTTCCCCGGCCCCGACTTGGCGCTGACCGAGCCCGGCTTGGTGGGCGGGCTGGGCGTGGGCGTCGGGGTGGGCGTGCGGGTCGGCGTCGGCGTCCGGGTCGGGGTGGGCGTCTCCTCGGGCTCCTCGGTGGGCTTCTTCGAGGGCTTGTGCGTCGGCTCCGGCTCCTCGGTCTCCGTGGGCTCCGGGTCGGAGGTCCTGGTCGGGTCGGGCTGGCGGCCGGACGCGGTGGGCTCGGGCTTCGGCGTCTGCTTGGGCTTGGGCGTGTTGGTCGGTCCGGGGACGTCGCTGTCGTCCTTGTCGACGGGGTGCTTGCGGCCCTCGGGGTCGACGACGACGGCCTTGTCGCCGTTCTCGTCGTTGGCCCAGAGCAGGCCGTCCTTGACGAACATCTCGATCGGGCCGGGCTGCTCGGCCACCTGGATCGTGGTCGGCCGGCCGCCCGCGGCGCTGTCCCAGACGATGAGGCCGCCGCTGGCGCTGTCCGGGACGTACACCTTGGAGCCGAGCACCTGCGGCACGCCGAGCGCGGCCGGTTCGTCGGACTCGAGCTTGGTGGTCTGGACGGCGTTGGACGCGGTGTCGATCACCACGAGCAGCCCGTCGGGGCCGGGCGCCAGGATCGGCACCAGCGAACCCTCGGTCGTCGGCGGGGTCAGCGCGCCGCCCTTGGCGGACTGGGCGACGCCCTTGGGCAGCAGGATCTCCCCGGCGCCGCCGTCGGAGCCGATCACCACGGCCGTGGAGGCGCGGGTGTTCACGATCACCGGCAGGCCGCCGGCGATCGTGACGGCGAGTTCCTCGCCGGGTTCGCCCGCCTTGACCGCCTGCTCGGCGACGCCGGACGCGACCGGGACGACCTCGCCCTTGGCGGGCACCGGGACCCACAGCTTGCCGCCGCCGTCGATGCGCGCGGCCCCCAGCGGTCCCTGCAGTTCGAGCGGGGCGCCGAGAGAGTTGAGCGTGGCCGGGTCGATGCGCTGCACCGTTCCCTTGGGGTTGACCGCGTAGGCGGCCTTGCCGGTGACCACGAGCTGCATCCCGGCGGCGCCGAAGTCGCGGCTCTGCGCCACGCTGAGCTGGCTCGGCTCGATCCGGCTGACGACGCCGGTGCGGTCGTCGACGAGCAGGACCGTCTGACCGTCCTGCACGATGCGCAGCGGCCGCCCCGCCTTGTCGTCGAGGTACCCGTCGACCTCCCCGGACAGGCCGTTGACGTGGACGATCTTCCCGCGGACCTTGGTCCAGAGCCAGGCGCCCACGTCGGCCAGCTTCGGATTGGCGCTGGACACCCCCACGCCGAACACCGCCGCCACGACGACGAGGCAACCGGCCACCACTGCGGCGATCACAGCGGTGGCACGGTCGCCCCGGAGAATGCGGACGCGCATGCGTCACTCACCCCGTATGTACGATTACTAAGCGTTTGCCCCCGTCTTACCGGGCATCACGATAGCGTGCAGCCGTACCAGGGCGCATGCCTTGCTCAGAACGTGTCGATGTTCTCGATTTTCCATCGGTCACCGTCGAGCACCGCGCCCACCGCGAACATCGCCGGAGCGTAGGAGGCCTTGCCGGGCTCCGCCGCCGTGCTGTGCTGATCGGCGAAGATGAGCAGCCGCGCCCGGTCGCCTTCCAGCAGCGTCACGCCGCTGTCGGTGACCGTGGTCGTCAGCACCAGCTTGTCGCGCAGCGCCTGCTCGCGCACCAGGCCGAAGATGCCCTGGTACTGCTCCACGGCCTTGCCGGTCAGCAGGTCGCGGGCCGCCTGCTCGGTCTTGGCGACGTCGGCGTGGTCGTAGGAGAAGACGGTGTTCACCGCATCGATGATCTGGCTCTTGACCTGGCTGGTCCGGTTTTGATCAGTCATGGCCGTGTTCCGGGTCGTGGTCGTGTTGCGGAGGTCGTGCGCTTTCGTCGCGGCCAGCCCGGCCACCCCGCCGAGGAGCACGGTGGTCAGGGCCAGCAGCGCGGGCAGCCGGCGGGCGGCGGCCGAGATCATGTTCATGGCGTGAGCCGCCGCAGCAGGCCCGCCGCCACCGAGCCGGCGACCAGCCAGACGGCGGCGGCCAGCCCGTGGTTGACCAGCGCCTCCCACCGGACGTCGGCCAGGTCGAACAGGCTCGTCAGGCCCAGCGACAGCGTCCCGGCCAGCGAGTCGACGACCTGGTACCAGGTGTTGGCCGCGTTCGCCTTGAAGATCGAGAACGCGGCGTGCAGGAGCAGCACCACCGCGATCAGCCGGGCGGTCACCTTCACCGCCCAGATGAGCAGCGCGGACACCCGCCGCCAGACCGACGCCGCAGCGGACAGCACCGGCTTGGCCCGCGCCGCGAACGGGACCTTCTCCACGGGCGGCAGCGGCGGGAACGGCGGCTCCACCGGGCCCGGCTGCGCGGGCACGAGCACGGGCTCGACCGGCGGCGTGTACACCAGGCTGTCGCCGGGCTGGGGCTGCGGCTCGGGTTCGCGGATCATGGGGGGCTCCTTGTCGTCGCTGGTCATGAGGTGGTTCCGTCCGGAGCCTGGGTGAGGGCAGCGAGCTTCCAGCCGCCGGAGGTGCGGGTCAGCTCGCCCACGAGGCGGGTTTTCTTGACCACCGGCTCACCCTGGGGCGGCACCACGGTGATCTGGACCGCGGCGATGATCCGCGCGGTCCCCGCTGCCTCGTCGAGCTCGGTGAGTGCCGCCTCCAGGACCTTCGCGCTGGTGGCGGTGCCCGCCTTGGTGATCTCGGCGGTGAACGCCGCACGCCCCTGAACGATCTGCTGGTGCAGCTGCGCCGCCGTGGAGTCCTCCCACAGCGCGAGGTCGCGCTCGACGGTGCGGTGGCTGAGCGTGTTCAGATTCTGTACGGCCTGCGAACCGCTCCGCACCACCTCGTCCCGCAGCCGGGAGTAGCGCAGCCCGTCATCGCCCACGGCGCCGATCCACGCCCACCCGAACCAGGCGGCACCGACGGCCGCGAGCGCGCACAGCGCCACGGCCACCCGCGGCACCCCCGCCGCCCTCTCCCTGGTCGCGGTCTGCTCCGGGTGGCCGGACTCCAGGTCCGTGGTGTCCTCGGTGACTTCCTGGATGCTCGTCATCGCTTCGCCTTGCCGGAGGTGATCTCGGTGATGCGCCAGCGGTCGTCCCGCAGGCGCGCGTTCACGGTGAGCTGGGCGGCCACGGCCGGTCCCGCGGACTTGCCGGAGCGGGTGGCCGTCTGGTCCAGGAAGACCAGCAGCCGCGCGGTGTCCCCGGTCAGGGCGACCACCCCGGCGCGTACCACCCGGGTGGTCAGCGTGGCCTGCTGCGTCACCACGTCCCGCCGGATCTGGGCGATCAGCCGCGTGTACTCCGCCGCCGCCCGCCCTTCCAGCGAGTCCCGCGCGGCCAGCTCGGTCGCCTCGATCTCGGCCGGTGAGTAGGTGAAGATCCTGGCCAGCGCGTTGCTGACGTCACCGGCCACACGCGTGGTGCCCGCCCGGTCGAGCAGCGCCCGGTTCCCCACGGCGACGTCCGGGGCGGGCGCGGCGGCCCGTACCGCCACGCCGGTCCCGAGCAGCGCGACCGCGACCGCCACGAGCGCGGCGGGCCTGCCCATCCGCGGACGCCGTCTTTTCTCCGGTACGGCGTGCCGTCCCCGCCGTCCGGCGGCCTCAGGCTCGGCGACCAGGGTCGACTCCGTTTCCACGCGGACCTCCTCGTCACCCGCCCACGGCGGGAATCGCGGTGAACGACTTGAGCTTCCAGCCGCCGTCCGTCCTGGCCAGCCCGGCCTGGAACCGTTTGCGCTCCACCGACGCCCGCCCGCCCCGCCCGGTGAGCTCGATCTCGACGGCGGCGATGATCTGCGCGTCACCGGCTTCGGCGTCGAGTGCGGTGACGGCGGCCTCGATCACGGTGGCGCGGGAGGTGGCGCCGGAACGTTCGACGGCCAGGCGGGTGCTCGCCTGCCCGGCGGCCAGCTCGTCGCGCAGCGCCCCGGTGGTGGCCTCCTGCCAGCGGGCCAGACCGGCGTCCACGGCGGCGGCGTCCATGGTGTTGAGCACGGCGAGCTGCCGCCGCCCCGCCTCCAGCGCCCGGTCACGCTCGGTCGCCAAGGCCGCGCCCGGGTCGCCGGCCGCCTGCCAGGAAACCCACCCGGACCACCCGCAGAACGCCGCGGCCAGAACCACCAGCACGACGGCGACCGGCCCGGCCCACCGCCTCACGGGCGGCGAGCCTCGGTCAGGCAGTGGGTCTCCATCAGGCGGCGCGTCTCGGTCCGGCGGTGAGCCTCGGTCAGGCTGCGGGTCTCCGTCAGGCAGCGCGTCTCCGTCAGGTGGCGGGTCTCGGTCGGACGTGGGCGGGGTCAGCGGTCGGGGTCGGGCCACAGGAGCTCCTCCATGTCGTTCTCGGGCCCGTCGGCGGGCGGGTCGGGCAGGGTGTCGTGGTAGCCGGGCAGTTCGTCGAGGCTGAACGAGCCCGGCTTGGCCGCCTCCGGCACCCCGCCCTTGGGCGCGTTGGCCGAGCCGCGCACGCCGACCCCGGTGGACGGGGGTGACAGGCAGCGGGCGCCGGTGTTCAGCGACGTTCCCCGGCTGGTGTCGAGGCCGTTGCGGTAGGGCGTCTTGCCATAGCCGCTGACGCAGGGCAGCGGGTTGAAGAAGGTGTTGGTCAGGCCGAAGGTGAACGTGCCCGACCTGGCGGCGGTGGTTCCGGCGGCGACGAGCTGCGGGAGCCGTACCAGAAGCTCCTCCATGCCCCGCTGGCGGGTGAGCGTGAGGTCGGACGTCGTGAGGAGGTTGGCGACCAGGACGCTGAAGCCGGGGTCGAGCTCGCGCACGAGCTGGGACAGCTCGCGGGTGGCGCCGGGGGCTTCGGTGATGAGCGTGCGCAGGTCGGCGTCGGAGTCCTTGAGCTGTTTGGCGAGCAGGCGGGCGTTGCGGCCGAAGTCACGCAGGGCCTGGCCCTCCTCGTTCTGGGTGCGCAGGACGAAGGTGCCGTCGGTGAGCAGGCGCGTGGTGGGGACGAGGTTCTCGTCGGCGGCGGAGACGAAGCTGCTCTGGTAGTCGAGCAGGGCCCGCAGGTTGGGGCCCTGGCCCTGGAACGCCTTGCCCAGCTCGTCGACGAAGGTGCGCAGAGAGTCCAGCGGCACCGAGGCGGCCAGCGCGTTGACGTTGCCGAGGATCTCGGTGACCGGCGCGGGGGTGGCGCCCTTCTCGATGACCGAGCCCGCCTGCAAGAACGGGCCGTCGGCTGTGGAGGGGCGCAGGTCGACGTACTGCTCGCCGACCGCCGACAGGTTGGCGACGACGGCCTGCAGGCGGTCCGGGATGGGCGGGGCGGCGTCGTCGATGCGCAGGTCGGCGACCAGGCCGCGCTCGGTGAGCGTCATCTCGCCGACGCGGCCGACACTGACGCCTCGGTAGGTGACGTTGGCGTCGGGGAACAGGCCGCCGGTCTCGGCCAGCTCCAGCTTGACCACGTAGTGGCCGGGGCGGCCGAACAGCCTGCCGAGCTTGGCGTACTCGATGCCGATGAAGCCGATCACGACGACCGCGATGGCCAGGAAGATCGCGACCCGGATGCGGGTGGCGCGCGTCAGCATCTAGTCCTCCTGTCCGGGAGTGATGGTCGGTGTGGGCTCCGGGGTCGGCGTCGAGGTGGGCTCCGGCTCGGGTTCCGGCGTGGGGGTGGGCGTCTTCGACTTCGACGGCGACGGCGTGGGCGTGGGGGTCTTGGACTTCGTCGGGGACGGCGTCGCCGTGGGCTGCTTGCCCGCCTTCTGCTTGACCATGTCGAACGGCAGTTCCGGCCAGTCGTCCTTCGGGTCGGCGTTGATCGAGATGGTCGGGACGATCGGCTCGACGTCGGGTCCGGCGGCCATCGACAGGTAGGCGTTGAGGTAGTCGCCCTTGACCGCGTTCGTGATCTCGTCGGTGAACGGGTAGGTGAGCGCCACCTCCAGCGCCTTCGGCAGGTCGCGGCCGGCGGCGGTCAGGTTGCGCAGGATCGGCTCCAGCGCGCGCAGGTCGGCGACGACGTCGTCCTTGCTGCGGTCCACGACGTCCACGGCCACGTCGGAGAGCTTCTCGAGCTGTGACAGCATGGTGACCAGCGCGCCCCGCTGCTCCTCCAGCACCTTCAGGCCGGGGCTCAGGTCGTCCAGGACGGTGTTGACGTCCTTCTTGCGCGAGTCGAGCGTCTTGGCGAGCCGGTTGAGGCCGTCGAGGGCGTCGATGATCTCCTGTTTGTGGCGGTTGAGGTTGCCGGTCAGCGTGGAGAGCTTCTTGAGCAGGTCGCGGATCTCGGCCTCGTTGCCGCCGAGCGCCTTGTTCAGCTCGCGGGAGATGGTCCTGATCTGGGCCAGGCCGCCGCCGTTGAGCAGCAGCGACAGCGCCCCGAACACCTCCTCGACCTCGGCGTTCCTGGTGGTGCGCCGGAGCGGGATGTGCGCGCCGGCCGCCAGCGTCCCGCCCGTGCCGCCCCGGTCCGGCGCGGCCAGCTGCACGTACTTCTCGCCGAGCAGGCTGGTCTGCTCCAGCCTCGCCTCGGCGTCGGCGGGCAGCTTCACCGCGCCGTTGACCAGCATGGTGACGCGGGCCGTCCAGCTGTCCTTCGGCAGGCTGATCTCGGTGACCCGGCCGACGGCCACGTCGTTGACCCGCACCGCCGCCTGCGGCACCAGGTCCAGCACGGTCTCGAACTCCGCCGTCACCGTGTAGGGCCGCTCGCCCAGCTCGGCGCCGCCGGGCAGCGGCACGTCCCTGATCCCGCCGATCCCGCACCCGGCGAGCATCCCGGCCACCACCACAACCCCGACGACCCGCCCTTTCCCGGTACGGCCCGCCCTTCCCGCTTTTCCGGTACGGCCCCGCGTGCCCGACTCGGCTTCCTGGTGGATGGCCATCAGCGTTCCTCCTCACCGGGAAGCTCGTCGCCGGGTGTCGGCGTCGGCTCCTTCGTCTTGGCGGTGCCGCTCGGGCTGGCTGTTGGAGCGGGTGCCGTGGGACTGGGCGACTTGGACGGCGACGGCGTCGGGCTCGGCGACTTGGAAGCCTCTGGTGTGGCCGTCGGCGTGGGCTCCGGGTCCACGATCTGCTTGGGGTCGAGCGCCCTGGCCGCCGGTCCGAACATCAGCTCCAGCAGATCCCCCCGCCCCATGACCGTCCGGGTCTCCGGGTCGTAGGCGTTGACCACGTTCGTCGCCGCCAGCGGCAGGTTGTCGAGCGCCTCGGCCAGCGAGCGCCGCTGGTTCACCAGGGTCTGGGTGAGGTCGGCGAGCTTGTCCACGTTCGTGGCCAGGAGTGTGCGGTTCTCCGCGACGAACGTCTTCACCTCGCCCAGCGCCCCGGCCAGCTCGTGCAGGGCGCCGCCGATCTCGTCGCGGTCCGCGGCCAGGAATCCGGTCACGTCGGCCAGCTGTTGTTCGGCCAGCTGTACCTGATCGTCGTTGTCGCGCAGCATGCGCGAGAAGTCGGCGAGGTGCCGCACGGTCGCGAACAGGTCGCCGCTGGAGTCGGCGAGCGTCTTGGAGGCCTTGCCGAACTCGGCGACCATGGTGTTGATGTCGCGGCCGTTGCCCTTGAGGTTGGCGGCGCCGACGTCGAGCACGCGGGAGAGCGAGCCCTCCTTGTTGGCGCCGGTCGGGCCGAGGGCCTTGGAGAAGTCGCTGAGCGTTTCGTACAGCTTGTCCAGCTCCATCGGCACCGCCGTGCGGTCGGCGGGCAGGACTGCGCCCGGCTCGAGCTTCGGCCCGCTGGTGTACGCGGGGCTGAGCTGGATGTAGCGCTCGGCCACCAGGGCGGGGGCGACCACGACGGCCGTGGCGGCGGCGGGCACGTCGACGCCGTCGTCCAGCGACAGCACGGCCTTGACCTGTGTGCCCTCGGGCGTCACCGACACGATCTCGCCGACCTTGACGCCGAGCACCCGCACGTCGGAGCCGGGATAGACGGCGACGGCCGAGTGGAAGTAGGCGGTGATCTGGTCGTCGGGGGCCTGTTGCGGCGCGGCGGCGCCGGTGAGCACGACGACCAGCGCGCTCACCAGGGCGAGCGAGCGTCTGCGGTGGCCGGTCATCGATCGTCTCCAGCTGTGGCGGTGGGGCTACTGCTCGGGGTGCTTGACGGACTGCTGGTCGGGGTCGGGGTGGGCTTTTGGGGTCCGCCTGGTTTGGGGGGAAGACAGCCCTTGTCGGGCACGCCATCCGGCAGGTAGTGCTTCGGGACAACCCCGCACAGATAGCCGTCCAGCCATCGCCCGTTGCCGATCGTGTTGCCGACCAGTCGCGTGTACGGCCCCGCCAGCGCCAGCGCCCGGTCCAGATCCCGCTGGTTGCGCAGCAGCACGTCGCTCACCCGCTCCAGCGCCCGCAGGGTCGGCGCGAGCTGTTTCCTGTTGTCCCTGACCAGCCCGACGAGCTGGGCCGACAGCTCCCTGGTGCCGGTGAGCAGCGCGTGGATGGCGGCCCTGCGCTTGCGTAGCTCGTCCAGCAGCAGGTTGCCGCTCCTGAGGAGCTCGGCGAAGTTGTCGTTCTGGGCGGCCAGCGTGCCGCTGAGCTTCTTGGTCCCGGCCAGCAGCCGGGCGAGTTCCGCGTCCCTGGAGGAGATCGTCTTCGACAGCGCGGACAGTCCGGTGACGGCCTGTTTGACGTGCGGCGGCGTGCCGGAGAACGTGGCCGAGATCGTGTCCAGGCTCTCGGCGATCCGGTCGGTGTCCAGCCGGGCGACGGTGCGGCCGAGGTCGTCGAAGGCGGCGGTCACGTCGTAGGGGGCCAGCGTGCGGGTGACGGGGATGGCCTGCGCGGGGTTCTGCGCCTCGGGGCCGAGCGGGTCGAGGGCGAGGTACTTGGCGCCCAGCAACGTCCTGATCATGATGGCGGCGGTGGTGCGGTTGCCGACCCAGGCGTCCTTGACCCGGAACTCCACCCTCACCTTGCCCCGGTCGAGGGCGACGTCGTTGACCTTGCCGACCTTGACCCCGGCCACGCGTACCTCGTCACCCCGGGTGAGGCCGGCGGCCTCGGTGAAGTAGGCGGTGTAGTCGGTGCCGCCGCCGATGATCGGCAGCGCGTCGGCCCGGTAGGCGGCGGTGCCGATGCCGCCGATGAGCAGCAGACCGGCCAGGCCGACCAGGATGGGGTTGCGCTCGCGCAGCCGCTTCACTGCTTGCACCTGCCTTGGGTGTTCGGGATGCCCGTGGGCGCCGGTCGCCCGTCGGTGTAGGTGACCCCGCTGATCAGGGCCTCGCACAGGTAGAGGTTGAACCAGGAGCCGTAGGAGGCGGCGCGGGTGATGACCTCGGCCTTGTCCGGCAGCCGCTGCAGGAACCGCTCCACGAGGGGCGCGTCGGCGTTCAGGTTGCCGGACAGCCTGCCGAGCTGGTCGATGTCGCGGCGCAGCGGCTCGCGGCTCTCGGCCAGCAGTCCCGCGGTGCTCGTGGTCAGGTCGCCGAGCGCGCCGATCGCCTGCCCGATGGGCTTGCGGTCGGCGGCCAGGCCGCTCATGAGCCTGCGCAGGGTGACCACGAGCGTGGTCAGCTCCCTGTCGCGGGCGTTGACGGTGGCCACGACGGTGTCGAGGTTCTTGATGACTTCGCCGATGAGGTCGTCCTTGGCGGCCAGGGAGTTGGTCAGCTCGCCGATCGTGCGCAGCAGGCCCTCGACCGTCGCGCCCTCACCCTGGAGCACCTGGATGAGCTCGCCGGCGAGCTTGTTGACGTCGTCGGGCGACAGTGCCCGCATGAGCGGCTGGAAGCCGCGGAACAGCTCGGTCAGGTTGATGGCCGGGGTCGTGCGCTCCAGCGGGATCGTGGCGCCGGCGGCCAGCGTGCCGCCCGCCGTACCCTCGCCCTGGGCCATGTCGATGTAGCGCTGGCCGACGAGGTTGAGGTACTTGATCGTCGCGGTGACGGAGGCGGGCAGCCGGCGGTCGCGCTCGACGGAGAACTCGACCTCGGCCACCCGCCGGTCCACGATCGTGATCGACTCCACCTGGCCGACGCGTACGCCCGCGATGCGGATGCTGTCGCCGGTGTTGAGCCCGGCCACGTCGGTGAAGCGCGCCAGGTACGTGGTCCGCTCGCCCAGGTCGCTGTTGGCCACGCTGATGGCCAGGGCGAGCGTGGCCAGGACCGTGACGACCACGAAGGCGATCGACTTGATCAGCGGCGCGGTGACTTCCCTCATCGGATCCTCACCTCGACGCCCCGGTAGAGCGGTCCGGCCAGCACGCTGCTCCAGTCGGGCAGGGCGCTCGGGTCGCCGCCGTACTCCAGGGCGAGAAGTTCGTTGACGAGGCGGCTCTCGGCACCGGAGTTGGGCGGGCCGTAGGAGCCGCCGAAGGCTTCTGCGGGGCTGGTGGGCTGCGCGGAGACCGTGGTTGTAGGCGACGCGGTGGCAGTGGGTGACGCGGTGCCGGTCGGTGATGGTGACGCTGTGGAGGACGCGCTCACGGACGGGGAGGCGGTCGCGGACGGCGAGCTCGTGGGGCGGGCGCCGTCGCCGGTGTAGGGGATGGTGTAGCAGCGGGGGCCGCCGGTCGCGTTGTAGACCGGGCGGTCCTTGCCCGGCAGGTAGCGGCCCTTGCTCTGTACCGCGATCACCTTCACGTGCAGGCCGGGTTCCTTGGTGCCCTTGCCGAGCACCTTGTCCATGAGCGGGACGAAGTCGGCGAGCATCTCCAGCGTGCACGGGAACTCCGGCGAGTAGCGCGCCAGCAGTTCCAGCGTCGGGCGGCTGTGGGCGGCCAGCCGGATGAGGTTGGCCGAGTTCTCGCGCAGGAACGTGGTGAGGTCCTGGGAGGTGGCGGTCACGCTGGCATAGAGCTCGCTGAGGTTCTCGCGCTGGTCGGCGATGGTCTTGCTGGTGGTGGTGAAGTCGGCCAGCGCCCGCAGGATGTCGGGCGCGGCCTCGCTGTAGAGGTGGCTGAACTCGATCAGCTCGCGGACGTTGGCGTTCAGCTCGGGCAGGTGCGGGTTGAGCCTGGTGAGGTAGCGGTCGAGCTGGACCAGCGTCCGGCCGAGCTGCTCGCCCTTGCCTTCCAGGGCCTGGGCCATCGCGTTGAGCGTCGCCGACAGCTTGGCCGGCTTGACCGCGGTCAGCAGCCGCAGCAGGTTGTTCAGCACCACCTGCAGCTCGATGGCGTTGGCCGTGCGGTCCTCGGCGATCACCCCGCCGTCGGCCAGGCGGCGTCCCGACGACTTCGCGGGCGGGATCAGCGCGACGTACCGGGCGCCGAAGACGGTCGTGGGCAGCATCTGGGCGCGCACGTCGGCGGGGATGAGCCGCAGGTGCTCCGGTTCGATGGCCAGCGTCAGCCGGGCGCCGTCGCCGTCCGCGGCGATGGTCCTGACCTCGCCGACCACGACCCCGCGCACCTTGACGTCGGCCAGCGGGTGCATCTGGTGGCCGACCGCGCCGGTGCGCAGCGTGACGAGGGCGACCTCGGCGAACTGCTTGGTGTAGACGGCCACCGACAGCCACACCAGCAGCACGGGGACCATGAGGAACGCCACCCCTGCCAGCCGTCGTCTCATCGCCGCGCTCCTCATCCGGTGATCTTCACGGTCGTGGTGGCGCCCCAGATGGCCAGGCTGAGGAAGAAGTCGGTGACGCTGATCAGCACGATCGAGGCCCGTACGGCCCGGCCGACCGCCACGCCCACCCCGGCGGGCCCGCCGGCGGCGCGGTAGCCGTAATAGCAATGGGCCAGGATCACCATGACGCTGAAGATCAGCACCTTGAGGAAGGAGAGCAGGACGTCCGTCGGCGACAGGAAGACGCCGAAGTAGTGGTCGTAGGTGCCTTCCGACTGCTGGTTGACCCAGATGGTGACCATGCGCGAGGACAGGTAGGAGCTGATCAGGCCGATGCCGTACAGGGGGATGATCGCGGCGGTCCCGGCCACGATCCGGGTGGAGACCAGGTACGGCAGGCTCGGGATGCCCATGCCCTCCAGGGCGTCGACCTCCTCGTTGATGCGCATGGCGCCGAGCTGCGCGGTGAAGCCGGCGCCGATCGTGGCCGACAGGGCCAGGCCGGAGACGATGGGCGCGATCTCGCGGGTGTTGAAGTAGGCGGAGACGAAGCCGGTGAAGGAGGCGGTGCCGATCTGGTCGAGGGCGGCGTACCCCTGCAGACCGACGACGACGCCGGTGAACAGGGTCATGGCGACCATCACCCCGATGGTGCCGCCGATGACGGCCAGGCCGCCGCTGCCGAAGGCGACCTCGGCCAGCAGGCGCAGGATCTCCCTGAAGTAACGGGTGAGCGCGGACGGGATCCAGAGCAGCGCCCTGATGTAGACGCCGAGCTGGTCGCCGAGGTCGTCGAGCCAGGTGAGGACTCGGGTGTGCATCAGCCCACCTTCGAGGGGACGACCTGCAGGTAGATCGCCGTGAGCACGAGGTTCACGAAGAACAGCAGCAGGAAGGTGATGACGACGGACTGGTTGACCGCGTCGCCGACGCCTTTGGGCCCGCCGGCCGGGTTGAGCCCCCGGTAGGCGGCCACGACGCCGGCGATGAAGCCGAAGAGCAGCGCCTTGAACTCGCTGATGTACAGGTCGGGCAGCTGGGCCAGGGCGGAGAAGCTGGCCAGGTAGGCGCCGGGCGTGCCGCCCTGCATGACGACGTTGAAGTAGTAGCCGCCCGCGACGCCGACGACCGAGACGAGGCCGTTGAGCAGCACCGCGACGCCCATGGCCGCCAGCACCCTGGGCACCACCAGCCGCTGGATCGGGTTGACGCTCATGACCTCCATGGCGGCCATCTCGTCGCGGATCGTGCGGGCGCCGAGGTCGGCGCAGATGGCCGAGCCGGCCGCCCCGGACACCAGCAGCGCCACGATCATCGGGCTGATCTGCTGGAGCATGCCGAGCACGCTGGCCGCGCCGGTGAACGACTGGGCGCCGATCTGCTGGGCCAGCGAGCCGACCTGCAGGGAGATGACCGCGCCGATCGGGATCGACACCAGCGCGGCGGGCAGGATCGTGACGCTGGTGATGAACCAGAACTGCTGGATGAACTCCGCGAACTGGAACGGCCGCCGGAACATCAGCCCCAGCACGGACCCGCCCAGGGCGAACATCCGGCCCGTCTGGCGTAAGCCGCCGGTGATCGAGGCCATCGTCTACTCCTTCACACCGGGCAGGTGCCGCGAGACGATCGCGTCCCTGGCGGCGGGGGCGAGTTCGGGCAGCATGCGCATGACCCGGTCCATGCGCCGCCAGACGGCCTGGCGCGGGGGCAGCCCCGGCGTGGGTGCGAGCTGCTCGGGGATCGTCTTCCTGCTGCTGTACGGCACAACGCTCTCCATCGCCCGCAGGGCGGCGTCCTTCTCCTCCGACATGCCGATGGGCCCGCGGATGTCCCCTTTGAGAAACTGCCGGACGACCTCGTCGTCGCTGGTCAGCAGGACCTCGCGGGGGCCGAAGGTGACCAGTTCGCGGCGGTAGAGCATGCCCAGGTTGTCCGGCACGGTCGAGGCGATGTCGATGTTGTGGGTGACGATCAGCATCGTGGTGTCGAACTGGGCGTTCAGGTCGATGAGCACCTGCGACAGGAACGCGGTGCGGACCGGGTCGAGGCCGGAGTCGGGCTCGTCGCACAGGATGATCTCGGGCTCCATCACCAGGGCCCTGGCCAGGCCGGCGCGCTTGCGCATGCCGCCGGAGATCTCGCCGGGCAGCTTCTTCCCGTCGCCCGCCAGGCCGACCATCTCCATGCTGTCCAGCACGATCGCGCGGATCTGCGCCTCGCTCTTCCTGGTGTGCTCGCGCAGTGGGAAGGCGATGTTGTCGTAGAGGTTCATGGAGCCGAACAGGGCGCCGTCCTGGAACATCAGGCCGAAGAGCTTGCGGGTCTCGTAGACCTGGCGGTCCGGGGAGTTGATCATGTCGACGCCGTTGACCACGACCTTCCCCCTTTCCGGCTTGATCAGGCCGATCAGGGATTTGAGAAACACCGTTTTGCCGGTGCCAGAAGGACCGAGCATCACGCTGATTTCCCCGGCCGGGAGAATCAGCGAGACGTCTTCCCAAATGGTCTGCGCGCCGAAGGACTTGGACAGTCCCTGGACCACCACTTCGATTCCCATTACCTCGCCTGACAGGTCGCGGCATTGCGTGCGGGCAAGCTACTCATCGCGACGATTGGGAGGCAAGTGACTAAAGACACGATTCCGCATCGGTCGGGTCGTCTATCAACGCCTGATTGTTTTGGATTCGCCTTTTGTCATCAGGTGCGGGTTTTCCTGGCGAGCCTGATCCGCGTTTTGCCGCACCGCGCGCACGCCTGCGTCACCACCAGGCCGATCCGTTCGATCTCGACCCAGTGGCCATGGAGGTGCATGGGGGTTCAGCCCTTCCGCGAGCCCGCCTTCTTACCGTTGATGGTTACCTCGGGCGGGCACTGGGCGGAAGGGGCGCCGGCCGTTCCGCACAGGGCGCCCTGGTTGACCTGGATCTCGTTGGCCTTGCCGGAGACCGAGGCGGTCAGCAGGCGGCTGATGTCCTCGCCGACGCCGCAGCCGGCGAACGGCGGGATCTCCACCAGCCCGCGCAGCACGCCGCCGACCAGGAGATTGTCCTGGTAGGGCGGGTCGTACATCTCGCCGCCGCGGAGTTTGAGGTCGATCGGCCTGGCCGTCCTGCACTTCGGGCCGACGTCGATGGGCTGGCCGTTCACGCTGGCCTTGAGCACGCGCATCGTGACGCGCGCGTTGACCGCCACCGCCAGGTCGTCGGAGCCGTCGGAGGTGGAGGAGTCGATGAGGTGCACGTTGGCCGCGCCCACCTGGGTGAGCTCGACCGTCGTGGTGGTCGGCACGAAGCCGAAGGTGAGGAAGGTGCCGGTGGCGCGGACCGGCTGGTTCTCGCCGACGTAGTCCTGACGCTGCCACGGCACCGTGCCCGGCGGCGGATCCCTCGGCACGACCCAGCGGAAGCCGCTGAGGCTCTTCACCGCCGACAGCGACTCGACCGAGACGCCCGCGTCGAGCTTCTTGATGTTGGAGAAGCCCTTGAGCTTGGCGCAGCCCATGGCGGGCGGGATGGGTCCCGGCACCGCGGTCGGCGGCACCTCGGGGACCTCGAAGTCGGGGTTGAGCGCGGTGGCGGCCGGGTTCGGCGGGCAGTCCTCGCCCGTCTTCGGGCCGCGGAAGACCACCTTGGCCTGCACGGTCTCGGTCTCCGGCGTGCAGGTCGCGGTCTTGGCGCCGCCGACGGGCGGGGTCAGCACCATGGTCAGCGTCGAGGCGGTGAACGTCGCGGTCCCGGGCACCGCCGTCCTGAACGCGTCGCCGCGCTGGCCGGCGGTCCAGGTGGCGGCGGTCAGCCGTACCTCGCCGGAGGCGGCGACCGGGCTCTTGGCCGGGCTGCGCACCTGCCGCCAGGCGAGCACGCGCGGCTCCGGGCTCTCGCCCTCGTCGGCCTTGAAGGCGGCTCCGACCTTGGGGGTGATGGTGGCGCTCAGCGAGTCGACCGGCTGGTCGGAGAGGTCGGCGAGGATCGAGCGGGGCATGACGATCTTCATGCTGAGGCGTCCGGGGCGCACGTCCACGCCCACGGCCTCGGGGCTCTTCATCGTGACCGTCAGGCGGATCCTGATGCGATGGTTCGTCGTCGAGGCGCCGATCTTGCACCCGTACACGGTGTCCGAGACGGGGCCCTGCGTCCCGGTGGCGGCGCTTCCCCCGGACCCGAACATGGTCGCGAGGATTCCGGCGGCGATCCACGGCGCGGCTGAGCGCATGGCAGTCCCTTCAGCGTTGTCCGCGGCACGGTAGGGCACAAGGCATTCGCTTTTCAAGCCTTTGTCATCGGCTGACAAACGCGCCGGGCGGCTTTGTCAACGGATGAGCAGGCGCCGCTTGGCAGCCGGTGACTAATTCAGCGCGCATTGTTTGTCACTGGCTGAGCAATACATATTTCAGCGATTCGAATTGTTGACGCCAGAACTCTCTTCTGTTTCTGTGACGTTCGTCACCACTCACCTTTCATGGAGGCACACGATGAAATCCGTCGCACGGGTGTCCGCGCCATTAGCCGCCGCGGCCGTCGCGCTGATACTGCTGCCCGGCACCGCGGTGGCCGCCGAGTCCACCCCCGTCATCCGCGCCGGCACGGCCACCGCGGCCGCGTACTCAGGGAAGATCCAGGCCCTGAGCTTCGGCGAGGTGTACTTCTCCGGCAACGCCCCCTTCATCGGCCTCGTGGACACCACGTGCCAGTACGCCCAGCTGCGCGGCGGCGTCAACTCCAACGGCACCGGCGGCTACGTCAACTACGTCCAGATCGACAACAACGGCTCCGGCGGCGCCTGCCCGAACAACCAGGGCGGCACCACCACCATCACCACCGTGAACACCAACGGCTCCGGCACCATCTACTACGACGACGATCACGCCAACAACCGCGACACCTTCCTCAAGCTGCCCGGCAACCAGCCCGGCGTGAAGATCAAGGCCGTGATCGAGATGCCGGCCGTCACCACCGAGCCGCAGACCTGCTACTACGGCCTCACCGCCGACACGCCCACCCTGGAGATCGACCTCTACAACCCGGACAACCCCAACCGCCCCGACCCGACGCTGGCCCAGGCCCAGGGCAGCGCGCAGGGGCAGCAGTTCTACCTGATGCCGACCGAGACCAACGACGTGTACTGCCCCGAGGCCGCGGCGGCCTTCGCCAACGTGGTGGTCAAGGGCGAGTCCGTGCCCAACTCCGGCACCTACAACCAGAAGCTGTACGCGACCAAGGCCCCGTGACCGCATCCACCTGAAAAGGGAATCCAGTGAAGCGAGCCAAAGCCGCCCTGGCCGCACTGCTCATGCTGGCGACACCCGCCGCGATGGCCAGCCCCGCCCAGGCGGAGGACATCCCCGCTTTCGACTTCGCCGACTGCCCCGACCTGCCCGATCGTGCCGATCCTCGGTTCTGGACGTGCAACGTGATCATCGTCAACGGCGGGAAGTTCGTGCTCGGCAAGTTCGACCAGGTGATCAACAAGCAGATGAAGATCACCTATGCCACGGGCCTCGACCCCGACACCCGTAAGCAGGTCACCGTCTTCGGCCGGCTGCGCGCCGAGCGCATGACGGTCAGGAAGGGCATCTTCGGGGACCCCATCCTGACCGCCGTCTACGCCGAACCCCAGTACGCGGGCTCGTTCGACGTCGTGCCCGGCCCGATATGGAAGATGGCGCTGAAGGTCCGCATCATCAACCCGGTCCTCGGCCACAACTGCCGGCTCGGCTCCGACAGGAACCCCCTCCGGCTGAACCTCATCCTCGGCACGACCAACCCGCCGCCGCCCAACACGCCCATCTCCGGCGTGAAGCCGGTGCTGGTGTCCACGAACCCGCCGATCCAGAAGGCCACGATCGTGGACAACGCCTTCGCGGTGCCCGGCGCGGAGAGCTGCGGGCTGGGCCTGGGCCTGCTGAACGCGGTGGTGAACTCCCAGGCTGGAACCCCTGCCGCCGCCGGTCGCAACACCGCGATCTTCCAGCAGTACGGATCCTTCAAGAAGTACACCGACATCGTGCCCTGAAAGGTTCGATGATCAAGGAAGTGCCTGGTCTCTTGTCGGAGGCCGGGCTCTTCCCTATGTTCGTTGTGTCACATGTCACAAGGCGTGCGAGGGAGGTGTGACTGTTGACGCAAACCGTTGAACAGGGTGACTTACCCGGCCCCATCCCGCCGCACTTCGCCGAGATCATGTGGCCAGAGGTGCCCAGCATCGTGGACGAGGTCCTCCTGGCGATCGGCGAATCCATACCCGAGTTCGCCCACCGCACCACCGGCAAGCACGGCCAGCTGCTGAGACGCGGCGTCGACTGCATCCTGACCTCGTTCATCCGGCGGGTCGCCGACCCCAGCGCCTCCTTCGAGGCCCGCGACGCCGTCTGCCGCCAGCTCGGCCGCTTCGAAGCCCGCGAGGGCCGCAGCCTCGACAGCCTCCAGGCCGCCTACCGGCTCGGCCTGCGCCTGGTCTGGCGGCGCAGCGTCGAGGTCGGCAACCGGCACGGCATCGACCCCTCACTCGTGGCCACGATGGGCGACTCGATCATCGCCTTCATCGGCGACCTCGCCGAACAGTCCGTACGCGGCCACCAGGAAGAGCTGGCCAGGGCCAGCAAGGACCTGCGTGAGCGCCGGGCCAGGCTGCTGCGCCACATACTCGACGGCGGCGGGGCCGTACCCGAGCGGGCCGCGCGCGCCGCCTGGACGCCCGCCGAGCAGGTCACGCTGGTCGCGCTACGGGCCGGCGCCGCCGACCCCGGCGGCCCGCTCGAACCCGGCGTCCTGGCCGACTGGGCCAGCGCCGAGCCCTGCCTGCTGTATCCGGGTGAGATCGCCGGCGAGCGGCTGCGGCGGCTGGAATCCCTGCTGAGCGGCATGTCCGCCGTCATCTCCGTCACCGTGCCACTGTCCGCCGCGCCCTCGGCCATGAGGTGGGCGCGGCGCGTCTTCTCCCTGGCCGACGAGGGGATCATCGCGGGCGCGCCGCTGCTGCGCTGCGAGGACCACCTCGTCACGCTGTGGCTGCTGGCCGACCACGAGCTCACCGAGCAGATCGCGCGCCGCGAGTTCGCCGCGCTCGGCTCGTTCACGACCGGGCGGCGCGAGCGGCTGCTGGAGACGCTCGGGGTATGGCTGGCCACCCGCGGCACCGCGGCCGACATCGGCGAGCAGCTCAAGGTCCATCCGCAGACGGTGCGCTACCGGATGCGGCAGCTGGAGAGCGCCCTCGGCGACGCCCTGACCGAGCCGGACCGGCGCTTCGCCATCGACCTGGTCCTGCGGGCGCGCGCCGCGAAAGGCTCGTTCGGCATCTGACGGGGCTGTTTTGGTCTCCCGCTCGTGGTGCCTTTGGTGTCTCGCGGGTGGTGCCTTTGGTGTCTTCGGTACGGCGCGCCGCGTCCGGTGCCAGAGTGTCGGTGCGAAGCCGTACCTTAGTTCGCGTGCCTGAGCAGCCCCTGACCCTCGACGCCGCGCTCTCCGAGGAGGCGGTGCTGTCGACCTACCGCCGGATGTTCGCCGCGCTGGCCCGCGACAGCGGGGCCGTGGTCGACGACCCCGCCCTGGTCGACATCGCCGAGACGCTGTTCGGCGCGTTCGCCGAGGCGGGCGAGGAGTGGCTGACGCACGAGCAGATGCGCCACGTGTGCCGCGCCTATCCGGCCGACCAGTTCGACAACCGGCTGCGGGTGCTCAAGGGGCTGGGCGCCGTCCGCGAGGTCTTCCCCAAACCCCATCAGCTGCGCTACCGGGCCTCGTTCACCAGCGTGGTCGGGCTGATGTTCATCCGCCGCATGATGGACGACGGCGGCCAGTCCGAGATGCACCGCCTGCTCGCCCTCGAAGACCTCAACGTCGCCGACCCCCGCACCACCATGGAGGAGGCCAGGCAGAGCGCCGCCAACCTCGCGCGCGCCTTCCGCCTGTGGGCCCTGGAGCTGATCACCCTCACCACCGGCACCATCGAGGAGCTGCGCGAGCAGGCGCCCAAGCTCTGGGGCACCGAGGAGATCGCCCGCCGCGCGCAGAGCCTGCACGGCACCATCCTGACCCGCTGGCCCGATCTCGACCGCACCTGCACCGACCTGCGCGCCGCCATCTACTCCTACAGCGACGCCAGCCGCCGCGCCGCCGGGCGCCTGGCCGACTCCGCCGGCACCACCCGCAACCTGACGCTGCTGCCCACCGAGACGTGGCGCACGTTCTCCCAGACCGCCTCGCGCGAACGCCTGGCCGCCGTGCTCGACGGGTTCGTGTTCGACGCGCCCGCCCCGTGGCACGATCCGGCCGCGATCGCCCGCGCCGTCGACGAGGCCCCGCGCCCGGTGCCCGCCCAGCCCACTCCCCCACGCTCCGACCTGCCCGACCCCGGCCCCGCCGACTCCCTCGACGGCCCGGCCGACGCCGTCGTCCAACGGCTGACGGAGGTCGCCGAGTCCCTCCTGGCCGGCGCCGCCCGCATCCGCCTGTCCGACGCGGTCGGCGCCGACTGGTCCTCGGTACGCCGCCTGCTGGCCGACCTCACCAGCATCGACCTGCGCCCCGAGCTGCCCTACCGGCTGACCTGGTCCGACGAGCTCTCGGTCGACCCGGATCGCGAACCCGCCTGGCTCTCGCACGGCTTCCTGGAGCGCACCTCATGACACCCACAGACCCCACCCCCGAAGCAGCCCGCCCGGACGCCACGCCCACAGCAGTTCCAGGGCACACGGACGCCACGCCGCCGATAGCGGACGCCGCGCCGCCGATGGCGGAAGGGGACGCGGACGCCGCGCCTCCGGCGGGGGCAGGGAACGCCAGCACCGCATCTCCGGCGGTCGAAGGGAGCGCGAGCACCTCGCCCCCGGTGGAAGGGAGCGCGAGCACCTCGCCTCCGGTGGAAGGGAGCGCGAGCGCCGTGCCTCCGGCGGTGGAAGGGAGCGCGAGCGCCTCGCAGCCGATGGTGGCAAGGCAGGCCGGCACGGTGCCGCCGGCGATGGCAGAGGCAGAGCGCACGAGCGCCGCGCCTCAGGCGGTGACAAGGCTCGGCAGGGAGGTGCCTGCGGCGGTGGCGCATGTGTGGGCACGTTCGGGGGGGCCGCTGCGGCTCGGGGCCGGGGCTCCGGCGCCGGTGGGCATGGTGCGGCTGACGCACAACGACACCACCGGGCTCGCGGTGCCCGTCTGGCCGGACGGGGTGACGCCGTCCCTGCTGGAGGAGCATCAGGTGGCGCCGATGCCGGTCGAGCGGGCCGGTGAGGCGCGCCGCGTGCTGGCGGCCTGCCTGAAGTGCTGCTGGACCGACCTGGCCGCCGACCCGTGGCCGGGGGTCGCGGTCCCGGCCGAGCAGGTGCTCGACACCTACCGGGCGCTGATCGGGCGTTCCGACGACCTGATGCGCAACTGGGCCGTCGGCGCGCTGCGCCGCCTGCACGACTCCTCGTGGATCGTCCTGTCCGACGGCGTGGTACGTCTGGGACCCCGCTGCGCCCTCTGGCCGGTCGAGTCGTTCGCCCAGCTCAAGGAGCTCGTCCGCAGGCTGCCCGAGCCGGAGCGCGACGAGCTGACCGTGGTCGCCGACGAGGACCTGGTGACCGGGACACCCGCCGCCGAACCGGGCGGGCTGGTCGAGGGCGGGGAGGCCGAGTTCGACGACCTGCTGTCCAGCTATGACGAACGGCGGAGGGCCGAGCTGGTCGGCGCCTACATGGTGCTGGAGCACGCGGCTGAGCCGGTCCAGGAGGCGAGGTTCGCCGCGTTGCGCGACCCGGCCATGCGGCACACGCTGGGCGAGATGCTGGGACGGCGCGGCCGTACCCTCATCCAGCAGCACGAACGCTGGACCTCCGGCTACGACGACGCGACGGCGGCCGAGGCGGCGCGGGGCGAGGGCGGGCTGGGCGAGAGCGAGCGGGCGGTGCTGACGCTGGTGCTGGTGCACTCGGTGGCGATCCCGCGTGCGGAGGGGGCGCTGCCGGAGGACACGTGGCTGTCGCCGTTCCCCACACCGGTGGACGAACTACGCCGCCACACCCAGCTCCCGATCGGCGAGCTGGAGTCGGCGCTGCGCGCGCTGCGGCACGCCGGGCTGCTGGGGCAGGTGAAGGCCGGTGAGGAGGCGGGCGGGTACGTCCCAGGACCCCAGTTCCACCGGCTCACCCCGGCGGCCAGGCGGCGGCTGCAGGAAGAGCTGATCCTGGCGGCCGGACCACACACGCCCCTGGCGGGAGCCGTACGAGCGAGAAGGTCCGCATCGTGACGGGCATCCGCGTCATGACGGCGACAGCGCATCGCCACACAAGCGGACCTCGCCACCCGGGCAGAAGCCGCAACGCGAGCGGGCGCCGCCCCACAGGCGGACACCACCACGCTGACGCGCGTTGCCACCCGGGCAGACACCGCCAGGCGAGCGGGCGGCACCACACGGGCGGACACCACCACGCTGACGCGCGTTGCCACCCGGGTGGACACCGCCAGGCGGGTTGGGGTGTGGGTGGGTTTTGGGCTTGTTGGATGAATCTCGGGGGTTGAGGGTGTCGCAGGTGGAGAACGTCGTCGGGGACCGGGTCCTGATCGCTGTGCAGGCGGTCAACATCTCGCGGCTTTCGACGCACCCCGTGCCGACCGTGCCGGGGACGTTGATCGTGGTGGCGGGGGCCGGGCCGAAGGACTCCAACGGGGCGGGCAAGTCATCGTTCATCGCCTCGATCACGGCGTTGCTGGGTGATGAGCAGTGGCGGTTCGCTTCGGGGGCCAAGGCGGTGTCGGAGCTGCTGTTCAATGCCGAGCTGGCCAGTGGAGCCGGTGGCAAGCAGTGGGCCAGCGCCGACCATGGCTACATCGTGGGTGTCTTCGGTCCGCCTGGCGCCGATGCCGATCTGGGCGCGCTCGACCCTGTCACGCCTGTCGCCGATGAGGAGGACGGGTCCGGCGAGCTGATCTCGGCGGAGGTGGAGACCGGGGAACTGTTCCAGGTTCCGACCGGAGGTGCGGTGACCGTGTGGCTGCGGGTCAACCAGGAGGCGCCGCACCTGGAGATCCGCTGGCGGGAAGGGGTGCACCTGGCGGCGGCCGCGTCCGAGGCGGAGCGGGTGGCCAGGGCCGACGACATGTGGAACTCGCTGCCGAAGTCGGCCGGACGCCGCGACGTGGTGGCCCGCGACCTCACCAAGGTCCTCTACGGCGACCGGGTGCGCTGCGTGTCGTTCCTGTCGACGTCGGTGCGGAGCAAGGTGGCCACGAACCTGCTGTCGCAGCCGCTCAACGAGATCACCCCCGAGCGCGTCTTCGAGGCGATCGCCGCCCTCACCGGCCTGGACACCGAGCTGGAGCAGGAGCGCGAGGCGCGGCGCGACGAGCACGCCAAGCGGGTGCGCGCGGCCCAGGCGGGCGAACGGCTGGCCGAGTTCGAGGCCGAGTCGAAGGCGTTGCTGACGACGTTCGACCGCAGGGACCAGGCCAGGGTACGGCTGGCCGAGGCGCTGCGCTGCTGGCGGGGCCGCCAGGCCAGGAAGCTGGCCGACGCCGCGGCCAAGGACGAACTGCTGGCGGCGGAGTCGGCCAGGCACCAGGAGGCGGCGGAGAAGGCAGCCGGGGCGATCGCCATGGTCAAGGCGGAGATCGCCACGCTCAAGGACGACACGCTCGACAGGAAGGTCGGCGAGGCGCGCAAGGAGCTGGCCGCGCTGCAGGCCAGGGCGGCCAAGCTCGACGCCGACCGGGCGGTGGCCGCCAACTCGGCCGACGAGCTGCGCGGGCAGATCCCGGCGCTGGAGGAGACCCGGCGCTTCGCCGACGGCCGGGACGTTCCGGCCGCCGAGCGGGAGGTGGGCGAGGCCAGGCTGCGGCTGAACGAGGCGCTGAAGGGCCTGGGCGTCGCCGACCGCGAGGTGGCCTCCGCCCAGGCGGCGCTGGACGACGCCGAGGGCGGCCCGGCCGCGGCCCAGCTCAACGCCCTGTCGGCGGCCGGTCTCGACGCCACCGGCCTGCTCGACGCCCTGGACGTCGCCGAACAGGCGCGTGACCACGCCCCCGGCTCGGGGTCGGATGGGCTGGTGCCGGCCGGGTTGCGCGGGTGGCCGAACGAGCACGCGGTGATCGTGGACGCCGATCGGCTGGAGGCCGCGGCGGCCGCGCTGGCCGAATTGCCCGGGTCGGTGCTGGTCTCCTCGGCCGGGGTGAGCGTGGTCGGGGCCTTCGACGGGGTCGCCACCGGGCGCGAGGCGCGGATCAAGGCCGCCGAGCACCGGCTCAATCGGGCCAAGGACACGCAGGAGTCGGCGACGCAGGCCGTACACGATGCCGAGGGTGCGGTGGCGCAGGCGCAGCGGCGGCTCGAAGGCGCCAAGGCGGCGGTGCGGCTGGCCGAGATCGAGGCGCGGCTGGCCGAACGGCGGGCCAAGCTGGCCGAGCTCACGGCGGCGGTCGAGGAGATCACCCCGAAGGTGGCCGAGACCGAGCGGCTGGCCGGATCGCTCGACTTCCGCGCGCGCACCCGCGACATGGAGATCGAGCGGATGGAAGGGCGCAGGCAGCGGCACGAAGGCGAGCGCAACCAGGCGAAGGAGCAGGACCGGCGGGTGGCCGCCGACCGCGAGTCGCTGAAGCTCGACGCGCTGGCCGCCGACTGGGGCGGCACCAGTGACGGCGCCCGCGACTGGATCGAGGCGCTGCCGGAGGAGGAGCGTCCGCGCGGCGCCGACGAGTGGTGGCGGATGGCCGAACGCCACTTCGACCAGGCGCAGCGCGACACGTTCCCGGAGGAGGACGCCGAGGTCCCGGAGGAGCTGGCCTTCCTGCTGGCCGAGCGGGCGGGCAGCACGGCGCGCGAGCAGGCGACGTTCGCGGCGGTCTGCGGCGCGCTGGCCTCCTACCTGCGCGGGCAGGAGGAGTACGAAAAGCACCAGCGCCGCCAGATCGAGGCGCAGGTCGACTCCCGCCAGCGTGACCTGGCCGCGGCCGACAAGGGCGCGGAGGAGGCGGCGCAGTCGACGGCCGTGCACCGGGCGGCGCTGACGGCGGCGATCAAGGCGCGGCTGACGCGGGTGGCGGAGGAGTTCGACAAGCTCGACACCGGCTACGGCGGTTACGGGGCGACGCTGGAGTTCCCGGTGCCGCCGCCGCCCGCCGACCCGGAGCAGCGCTGGCAGTGGCGGGTCACGCCGAAGTGGCGGCGGGGCGACGGGCAGGGGTTCGTCCCGTACAACCGGCGGGCCAACACCGCGCTCATGGACGAGAAGGCCGTCAAGCTGGTGTGCGCGGCGGCGATCGCCTCATCCGGGGGCGGGCACCTGTGCCTGGTGCTCGACGAGCTCGGCCGTAACCTGGGCAAGGAGCACCGGCGCGAGGCGGTGGCGCTGTTCCGGCGGATCGGCGAGACGTATGGGATCACGGTGATCGGCGCGCTTCAGGATGACATGGAGCCTTATGCGATCGACGCGTGTGGCCAGTACATCAAGCTGCGGCGGTCGTCGGACGCCATGCCGTACAACGAACCGCCGGTGATCATCGGGCACGACCAGCACGCGGAACGTGTGCGCGCGCTGGCCTCCTACGTGGAGCGGCCCGCCTCATAAAGATCCGGCGGCCCCACGGTGTGGCGGCGGGGCGGTGGCGTGGCGGGCGGCTAGCGTCCGAGTCCGATGACGTACACCGCCTCCGATGCCGACGGGCATCGGGCCATGGCCCTGGCGCTCCGCGTCGGCGAGCTGCTGCTGGGCAGCGGCGAGGCGACCGAGAACGTCGGCGGCGCCATGCGCAGGATCCTCGAGTCCTACGGCCTGCGCAACGTGGAGGCCGACGTCAACCTGTCGGCGATCACGTTGTCGCACGTGCCCGAGGACGGCCGCGCCGCCGCCACGGCCGAGCGCAGGGTACGCCGCCGCCAGCCCGACTACGACCGGCTCATCGCCGTCCACGGGCTGGTCGGCGAGATCACGTCGGAGGGGTTGTCGCTGGCCGAGACGGAGGGACGGCTGCGGGAGATCACCCGGCGGGTCAAGGTGTACCCGGAGTGGGCGGTGGTCTGCTCGCTCGCGCTCATCTCGGCGTCGGCGGCGGTGCTGATCGGCGGCGGGCCGATCGTCGCGGCGGCGGCGTTCGCGGCCACGATCCTCGGCGACCGGACCGGCGCGTGGCTGGGGCGGCGCGGGGTGGCGGAGTTCTTCCAGCTCGCGGTCGCGGCCAGCTTCGGCGCGCTCATCGCGGTGCTGCTGATCTGGGGCGAGGTGCCGGTGCAGTCGTCGGCGGTCGTCGTCGGCGCGGTGATCGCGCTGCTGCCGGGGCGCCCGCTGGTGGCGTGCGTGCAGGACGGCATCGCCGGCGAGTACGTCACGGCGACCGCCCGGCTCACCGAGGTCGTGTTCATCGTGGCGGCGGTGATCTCGGGCATCAGCTCGGTGCTCGCGTTCGCGCTGCAGCTCGGGGTGCCGATCAGCGTGGACAACGTCCCGGTGGCGCCGCTGTCGCTGGAAACGCCGCAGCTGCTGGGGGCGTTCGGGGTGAGCCTGACGTTCGCGGTCGCACTGCTCGTGCCGCCGAGGTACCTGGCGCAGGGGGCGTTGGGCGGGCTGCTGATCTGGGCGACGTTCGTGGTTCTGACGTGGCAGGGGCTGCCCGCGGTGGTGGCCACCACGGTGGCTGCGGCGGTGATCGGGCTGCTCGGGACGGCGTTCGCGCGGCGGGTGAAGGTGCCGTCGATGGTGTTCGTGATCCCGGCCATCGGGCCGTTGCTGCCGGGGTCGGTGCTGTACAAGGGGATGCTGGAGATGAGCCTGGGCGAATTGTCGCGGGGGACGCTGCACCTGATCGAGGCGCTGTCGATCGCGCTGGGGATCGGCGCGGGCGTCATCATGGGCGCCGAGATCCTCCGCGCCTTCCGCGGCCGCGACCTGGCCCGCCGCATCCGCCCCGCCTCCCGCCGCACCCGGGGATATTGAGGCTTTCATCGCTCTCATCTCATTCTGTGAGGTCCGCACGTTCTGCTCTCCGTGCGGACCAGCTCTCACCGCGCTCGCGACCACCGCCATCCGTTACGGCAAGCCGCCCCCACGCCTCCCGCCGCTGTCGGCGGGCGCCGATCGTCGGGCGCTTCTCACGTCGGACAACCCACTCACCGCCACGACGCCCCCTTGGCCAGACACCCGGCACAACCCCCCTTGGCCGGACACCTGCTACAACGCCCTCCTGGCCGGATACCTGGTGCGCGCCTTTTGGGCTAAACACCCCGATGTGCCGTGGGGCGGGTCGGTGTGCCGGTCTGGTTGACCGGTGCTCTCGTGTCGACCCGGGTGGTTGGCCGGGGTTGTTAGGTGGGGTGGGTTGGGGGGATTGGGGGTGGGCCGGTGTACGAGGCTCGGAGGCGGAGGAGGGTGCCCTTGCTGTACTCCTCCATCGCGTGGGCCAGCCACCCCGCCGTCCTAGCGATCGCGAACACCGCCTCCCCCGCCCCCGGGACCATGCCCGCCACCGCCGCCAACGTGGCCAGGGACATGTCGATGTTGTGTTCCGGGAGCCGTCGGCGGCGGGTCTCGGACAGGACGGCCCGGGCCGCGGCCACCCGGTCGTGGCCAGTGGCGGCGGATTCGACCAGGTCCAGGAGGGCCGCGCCTCTGGCGTCGCCGTTCTTGTACACGCTGTGCCCGAAGCCGGGGATGCGCTCGCCGCGCCGTATTCGCTCGCCGATCACGCGCGGCGCCAGGCCGGGGTCGGTGATCTCGGCCAGCATGCGCTCGGCCCCGTACGAGGCGCCGCCGTGGAGCGGGCCGCCCAGAACGCCCAGCCCGGTGAGGACCACCGCGTACGGGTCGGCCTTCGCGGACGCGGCGACCCGGGCGGCCAGGGTGGAGGCGGCCAGTTCATGGTCGGCGAGCAGGACCATGGCGGCGCGCAGGGCGTCCACGAGGGCAGGGGTGGGTTCTTGGGCGGTCAGCCGCGGCCACAACCGCTCGGCGACCGTCCCCGTCGCGTTCTCCGCCCCCACCAGGGGCAGCGCGTCCACCAGGCCGGAGATGAGGCGTCGTCCGGTGGCCGCCACGGAGACGGGGTCGAGCTGGTGCCGCAGGCTGTCCGAGGCGCCGAGCACGGTGACGATCACCTGCAACCGGTCCAACGGCAGAAGCTCCACCGGCAAGCCCCGCTGAGCAGCCATGGCCGCCCGCAACGCCCCCGCCTCCCCTACCCACCCGCCCGACTCCGCCGCCGCTTCACCCCGCACAACGACCCGCCCGACCGGCTCCACCTCCACACCTCGCGAAAGCGCCCTGCCACCCCGCTCCTCCTCACGCCGCGGAGGTGCCGCACCGCCCAGGAGCGACTCCTCGCGCCGCGAAAGCGCCCTGCCGTCCGGGTCCTCAGGGCGCGTCGCGTCCTGATCCGGGCGATCAGGACGACCGCCCCGTGAGGCGCCCTGGTCGGTCCATAGGAGTTCGGCTACCGACTCGAAGGTGTGTGTGCGGGCCAGGGTCAGCGCGTCGTGGCCTCGGTAGTACGGGCGGTCCAGGCCCAGGGCGGTGATGGCGGACTCGATCACCAGCTCCGGCGGCTGGCCACGGGGACGACCCCGGCGAGCCAGTTGTTCGATCTCGGCGGCGTCGAACATGCTGCGCCTGCCGTCATGACGCCGCTTCAGGACACCCCGGCTCACATACGCGTAGAGGGTCGCGGGCTTGACGCCGAGGCGGTCGGCCGCGGTGGCGGCGTCTATCCAGTCCATGGCCCAGCCCCCTAAATGTTGATGAAAATCAATATTGATCCATGTTGAGCAAGCGTGTCAACGTTGAGGGCATGCCAACGATTCATTTCCTCGACGTCACCAACCGGGACGGCGTGCAGACCGCGCGCACGGGCCTGTCGAAGTTCGGCAAGACCATGGTCAACTTCTACCTGGGCAAGCTCGGGGTGGCGCAGTCGGAGATCGGGTTTCCCTTTCTGTTCCACGAGGTGCCCTATGTGCGGGCGCAGGTGGCCCTGGCGCGGGCCGGGGCGTTCGGGGGGCTGCGGTTGTCGGGCTGGTGCCGGGGGGTGGCGCAGGACGTGGAGAAGGCGGCGCCGCTCGGGCTGACGCACTACAACCTGTCCATCTCCACCTCGGACTACATGATCCAGAACAAGTTCAAGGGCCGCCTCGACCGGGCGGCGATCATCCGCGAGATGACGGCGGCCGTGCGCGCGGCCAAGGACGCCGGGGCCGAGACCGTCGGGGTCAACGCCGAGGACGGCTCGCGCACCGACGACGGGTTCCTGCTGGAGTTCGCGCTGGCGGCCAAGGAGGCCGGGGCGGACCGGGTGAGGTACTGCGACACGATCGGCGGCGACACCCCCGGCCGGATCCGCGAGCGGTTCGCCCGTCTGGCCGGTGCCACCGGCATGCCGGTCGAGACCCACTGCCACAACGATCTCGGGATGGCCGTGGCCAACTCCGTCTCCGGCGCGCTCGGGGATCTGGAGGCGGGGCAGGACGCGTGGATCAACACGTGCGTGAACGGCATCGGCGAACGTTCGGGCAACGCGGACCTGCTCTCCACGATCCTGGCGTTCCGGCACGGGTTCGGACTGGAGAAGGCGGAGATCGGTGACGACCTCGATCTGTCGTGGGCCAGGAGGTTCGGGTTGTGGGCGGCCTATGCCTTCGGGCAGGCGCTGCCGTACAACCAGGTGGGGGTGGGGCGCAACGCGTTCGCGCACGAGAGCGGCATCCACGCGGACGGCGCGCTCAAGGATCACGGGAACTACGAACTCTACGACGAGGCGTCGCTCGGGCCCTTCCCCGCGGACTGGCACGCGCGGGACGGGCGGGTCGTGCTGACCGGCGAGTACGGCGGCAAGGCCGGGTTCCGGCACGTCATGGAGGGGCTCGGGGTCGAGGTGGCTGACGAGGATCTGGCGTTCCAGGTGGTGCAGCTCTGCAACGCGATGACGGGCAGGCCGCTCACCGACGACGAACTGCGCCTGATCGCGACCTACCCGCGTGAACTGTCCCTGTTGTTCCCCGGCTACACCGGCTAACGCTCACGCCGCCCGGTCCACCCGCGCCTGGGTGACGGCCAGGGCCTCGTGGAAGTCCTTCTCCGGGTGCTCAAGACCGCCCAGCTGAACGGCTTCGCGGCGGAAGAACATCGCGAGCGTCCAGTCGGTCAGCACCTTCGCCTTGTGGTTGAAGGTCGGCACCCACGCCAGGTGGTACGCCCGGTGCGCCACCCAGCCGAGGAACCCGGTGAGCCTGAGCCGGTAGACCTGGGCGACGCCCTGGTGGTGGCCGAGTCCGGCGACCGAGCCCAGGTAAGCGTGCTTGTAGGCCTTCAGCTTGCGGCCCCTGACGTAGGCGACGATGTTGCGGCCGAGGAGCTTGGCCTGCCGTACCGCGTGCTGGGCGTTGGGGGCGGTGAAGGCGCCCG
Source organism: Nonomuraea endophytica (assembly GCF_014203235.1). Lineage (GTDB taxonomy): Bacteria > Actinomycetota > Actinomycetes > Streptosporangiales > Streptosporangiaceae > Nonomuraea > Nonomuraea endophytica. The sequence goes on from NZ_JACHIN010000004.1 coordinate 566,328, forward strand.
GCTTGGTGAGGTCGGGCACGGCCGCGCCGTCGCCGGCCGCGAACGCGTCGGCCAGGCCCTCCACGGCGAGGTACTCCGTGGCGAGGATCCGGCCGGTCCGGTCGACGGGCAGGCCGCTGTTGGCGGCGAGGGGGTTCGGGCGGCCGCCGGCGGCCCAGACGATCGTGCCGGCGTCCAGGGCGGTGCCGTCGCTCATCGTGGCGACGCCGTTTTCCGCCGAGGTGAGCCGCGTGTCGAGGCGCACGTCGACGCCGCGTTCCCGCAGTGCCTTCGCCGTCCAGACGCCGAGGTCCTCGTGGATCTCGGGCAGGATGCGGCCAGTGGCCTCGACCAGCGTCCAGCTGAGCTCATCGCGCCGGATCTGCGGGTGGTAGCGCAGCGCGTCGTCGGCCAGCCCCTGCATCTCGGCCAGCGCCTCCACGCCCGCGAACCCGCCGCCGACCACCACGAACGTCAGCGCCCTGCGGCGCACGTCGCCGTCGTCGGTCGAGGCGGCGGCGGCAAGCTGGGCGAGCACGTGGTTGCGCAGGTGCACGGCCTCGCCGACCGTCTTGAAGCCGACGGCGTGCTCGGCCAGGCCCTTGATCGGCAGCCCTCTGGTGATCGAACCCGTGGCCATGACCACGATGTCGTAGGCGATCTCATAGGGGCGGCCCTGGACGGGCTGGAAGGTCGCGACACGCTCGTTGTGGTCGACGTTGGTGATCTTGCCGGTCAGCACCCTCATGCGGGGCAGCACCCGGTTGAGCGGCGCCACCACGTGCCTCGGCTCGATCTGGCCACCGGCCGCCTCGGCCAGGAACGGCTGGTAGGTCATGTAGCCGCGCGGGTCGACGATCGTCACCTCCGCGTCGCCGCTCCGCACCAGCTTGCGCAGCCCAAGAGCGGTGTACAAGCCGACGTATCCGCCGCCGACGATCAGGATCTGCTTCCTCATGGCTTCCACGTCCTTCTTGAGTGGTTCTTCACCCCCATAGACGGGACAGCCCTCGCCGTTGTGACACTTAATCTCAAGATCTTTCCCAGTTACGGCGTGAGGCCGTCGAGCCGGTCGGAAAGGCGCGAGGTGACCACGGGACCGGCCTCCCAGGAAGAGGTCAGTGGCGTGACGGTGACGGCGCCGCTCGACAGGAGCGTACGGTCTGCGTCCGGGACCGGGTCCGGGGCGGTGGCGGTCAGCGGCGCGAGCCGGTAGCAACGCGGGCACGCGTCCGTCGCCGGGAGGTAGTCGACCGTGATGGGCAGCATCCTGCCCAGGCGGGCCATCTTGACCTCGCCCGTCGGGACGGCCGGGTAGTTGACGTTCAGCGCGGTGTGCGCGGGCAGCAGGCGGCCGTTGCGGGCGGTGGCGGCCAGGCGGTTGACGAGCTTGACGCCGAACGCGACCGAACCGGCCGCGCTGGGGAAGGCCGAGCCCGCACGGGCGGTGCTCAGGGCGACGGAGGGGATGCCCACCTCCACAGCGGTGATCGCGGCGCCGACGGTGCCGGAGTGGTTGACGGCGGCCGCGACGTTCTCACCCTGGTTGGGACCGGAGACGACCAGGTCGGGCGGGTCGCCGGCGAAGACCGTCCGGATGCCGAAGGAGACGGCGTCGGCCGGGCTGCCGGCGATCGCCCACACGCCGGGCGACATCTCGGCCGCCTCCACCGTGGTGCCGAACCTGATGTTGATCGAGGTGCCGACGCCGCTGGAGTCACCGGCCGGGGCGACGATCGTGACCTCGTGGCCCGCTGCCACGAGGGCCTGGCGGAGCTGAAGCGTGAACGGAGCCTGGTAGCCGTCGTCGTTCGTGAGCAGGATGCGCAACGAGGAGGTCTGCGCCTGCGCGGGAGTGGCCAGGACGGCTAACAGGGCCGGTACGAGGAGGATGCGCCTGAACATGGGGGTCTCCGTTCATGGTCGTTCACCGGGGATTCACATGCTGAGTGAGTGCTCCGGATCGGGCCTTCTGAACTGCGAGCCTGCTATGCGGAACCAGGACGGGCACACCCCTAAACGGGCAGGGGTCACCGCGATTGTGCGCGCGGATTCCTGACTGGCGGGTTCACATCGGGTCGCCGGCGGTTTCCGGCAGCGCGGCCAGGCACAGGAGGCTCAGCACGGCCATCGCGCTGACGTAGCCGCCGACCGCCATCGTGCCGAACCCGCCGCCCCGCAGCGCGGTCGCGACCAGCGGAGGTACGGCCCCGCCCAGCACCCCACCGAGGCTGTAGGCGACCGAGGCCCCGCTGTAGCGGTACTCGGCATGGAACAACTCCGGCAGGTACGCCCCCATCGGCCCGAAGATGAGCCCCATGAGCCCGAGCGCCCCGGCCAGCGACACACCGATCAGCAGCACCGACCTGGTCTCCATCAGCGGGAACATCACCAGCCCCCACCCGATCGCGGCCACCACACCGGCCATGAGGACACGGCGGCGGCCCAGACGGTCGGAGACCAGGGCGGACACGGCGATGCCGGCGCCCATGACCACCACGCCGATCATGGTCAGGGCGAGCATCGTGGTCTTGGGGATGCCGAGGGTGGCGGTGCCGTACGCGAGACAGAAGGTCGTGGCGGTGTAGAACAGCGTGTACGTCACGGTCATCGCCCCGGCGCCGAGCAGCACCCGCCGCCACTGGTGGCGGATGAGTCCGGCGAACGGCACGCGGGCGATCCTGCGCTGGTCCATGGCCTGCCGGAAGACCGGCGTCTCGGCGATCCTGACCCGTACATACAGCCCGACGAGCACCAGCAGCAGGCTCGCCACGAACGGCAGCCGCCACCCCCAGCTCTCGAACTCCGCGTCCGTGAGCGTCGCGCCCAGGATGAGGAAGAGCCCGTTGGCGGCGATGAACCCGACCGCCGGCCCGAGCTGCGGGAACATCGCATACAGCCCGCGCCTGCCGGGCGGCGCGTGCTCGGTGGCCAGCAGCGCGGCCCCGCCCCACTCCCCGCCCAGCCCGATGCCCTGCGTGAACCTGAGCAGCACCAGCAGCACCGGCGCCGCCACCCCGATCGCCGCGTACCCGGGCAGCAGCCCGATCGCCACCGTGGACAACCCCATGAGCAGCAGCGAGACGACCAGCATCGACTTGCGCCCGATCCGGTCGCCCCAGTGCCCGAACACCGCCGAGCCCAGCGGCCGCGACAGGAACGCCACCGCGAACGTCGAGAACGCCGCCAGGTTGCCCGCCGTCTTGTCCAGCTCGGGGAAGAAGGCGGCGTTCAGCACCAGGGCGGCGGCGGTGCCGTAAATGTAGAAGTCATAGAACTCGATCGCCGTGCCGACGAGGCTGGCGACGGCGATCCTGGTTCTGCTGGGCGCATCCGTCACAACATCTCCCCCGATTCCTTGACACACTGGGGCGATGACCGCAGACCGCCACCGCCCCGGCTACGTCCGCCGCCGCCTCGGCCGGGCTCTCATCCAGTACGCCGTCGCCCTCGTGATCGGCGCCGTCGTCGTCGCCGTCTGGTGGTTCACCCGCTGACGCCGGCCACCGACAGCGTCGAGCCGGTACGCGTCTTCGTCACCCTGAGCTGCGCCGGAATCCGGGTGCGCAGCTCGGCGACGTGACTGACGATCCCGACCGCCCGGCCGCCGTCACGCAGCCCGTCCAGAATGTCCAGAACGCCGTCCAGCGTGTCCTCGTCCAGCGTGCCGAACCCCTCGTCCACGAACAGCGTTCCGATCTCGGCGCCGCCCGCCTCCGCGGTCACCACGTCGGCCAGCCCGAGCGCCAGCGCCAGCGAGGTGATGAAGCTCTCGCCCCCCGACAGCGTGGCCGGATCCCGGTCGACACCGGTCCAGCCGTCGGCCACCCGCAGCCCCAGCCCGCCGCCCGACCGCCCCCGCGCACCGGCCGTCTTCCGCAGGTCGTGCTGAAGTTGATAACGCCCGCCCGACATGTGGTCCAGCCGATCGTTGGCCGCCGCCACAACCTGCCGCAGCCGCTCCCCCAGCACGAACGACGACAAGCTCATGTTCCACTGGTTGTCCCCGGAGGTCCCCGAGGCCAGCGACGCCATCCGCTCCGCCAGCCGATGCGCCGCCGCAGCCGGTTCCCACCTCTCAAGGCACCCGCGCAACTCCCCGCACAGCTCATCCAGCCGCCGAGCCCTGGCCTGAGCCTGATCCCGCGAGGACACGAGCGCCGCGTACTCCTCCTCGGCCCGCTCCCGCCCCGCCTCCAGCTCCGCCAGATCAGGCGCCGTCTCACCGGCCGCCGCGACCAGCGCGGGATCGGCCAGCGTGCTCGTCACCGCCGCGTACTGGGCGTCCAGCTCCCGCAGCAGCCCCGCCTTACGCTCACGCTCCTCATCGGGCCGGGCCGCCGCGAGCGCCTCGTCCACATCCGCGAACTCCGCCTCGATCGCCGCCCGCTCAGCCTCCCCCCGCGCCGCATCCCGTTCCTGCGCCGCCCGCACCGCGCGCGCCGTCGCCTCAAGCGCCTCACGCAGCAGCTCGGCCTCGTCCCCCAGCCGTGACAACCGCGCCGCCAGCGTGGGATCGTCGCCGCGCGCACCGTCCAGCCGCGCCGCCAGCCGTCCCGCGTCGCCGCTCAGCTCTTCCTGCCTGGTACGGCAGGCCGCCACCCGAGCAGTCACCCGCCGCAACCGCTCTTCCAACTCACCCCGCTCCTGGTGAAGCCGCTCCACCTGCCCAGCCAGCACCCCCTCCCGCCCAGCCGATCGCCGCAACCGGTCCACCTCGGCCACAGCCTCCCGCAACATCTGCACCCCAACCACAACCTCCCCACCCGAGGCCACCGGCCCATCACCCCCGGAGACAGCCCCCGCCGAGGCAGCCCCCTCCGTGGCAGCGCCACCAGAGGCAGCCTCCGCCGAGGCAGCGCCTGCGGAAGCGGAGCCCCCGGAACCAGCGGCCTCCAAAGCGGCGCTCTCACGAGGGACGCTCCCAGAGGCGACATCGCGGTCAGGCGGAACGCCTTCACAGGCGATGCCCCTGGAAACGGGACTTTCCGAGGCGGCGTCCGTGTGAGCGGTGTGTCCTGAGGCGGGGTTGTCGGGTGCGGTGTCCGTGCCAGGGGTGGTGATGGCGGGGAGGCGGTTGATGAGGCGGGCACGTTCGGCGGCCAGTTGGGTGTGATGGGTGCGCTGGGCGGCGATGGCCTCGCCGACCTCACGGGCCTGCTCCGCCGCGCGCTGCTGCTGCCCCTCGATCCGCTCGACCTCGGCGGCCAGCCCAGGCTCACGTTCGGCGACCGCCCGCAGCCGGTCCACCTCCTGCCCGGCCTCCCGCACCGCCCGCTGAGCGTCCTCCACACTCAACCCACGCCCCTGCCCGACGTCACCTGCCGAGCCGCCCCCAGCCGCCACAACCGCCCGCACGACGGGGACGTCACCGGACATCCCGTCGACGGACGCGCTGGCACATGTGGAAGCACCTCCGGCAACCGGCGATCCGTCAACGCCGGAGACTCGCCCGTCTGACAGCTCACGGACGAGACCTTGCTCGTCGGACGACTGCGAGTCGAGGTGGTGCTCGTCGGAGGGGTGGGAGGGAGCCCAGGGGTGGGGGTGTGCCGGGTGGGCGGCTTCTGTGGCGGTGGTCAGGCGGGTTTCGAGGGTGGCGATGGCCAGCTCGGCGGCCTCTCGGCGGCTCAGGGCAGCTTCGTGGGCGGACTCGGCGGCGTGTTCGTCGTCCGGGGAGGGAGCCGTGGGTGCCGGGGAGGCGGGGTCGGGGTGGTGCAGGGAGCCGCACACCGCGCATGGCGCGCCGGAGGACAGGTCGCGGGCCAGTTCGGCGGCCATCCCGTCCAGGCGGGCCTGGCGGAGGTCGAGCCAGCGTTCGCGTAGGCGCTGGGCCTCGTCCACCAGGTGCTTCAGGGCTGCGGTGGCGGTGTGGAGTTCGCCGGTCAGGGCGTCGCGGCGGCGGGCGGCTTCCAGTACGGCCCGCGCCGCGTCCCTCGCCGCGACGGCGGCCGGGACGGTGGCGGCCTCCGTGCGTACGCGGGCCAGCGCGGCCTTCGCCTCGGCCAGCTTCCCGGGCAGGTCGGCGGCGGCTGCCGACAGGTCGTTCTGGCGGCGGGTCAGGGTGTCGAGCTGGGCGGCCAGCCGTACCAGCTCACGGTCGGTGTCGAGAATGTCGGACACGGCGGCCCGCACGGCCTCGGCGGCGGGCACCCGCGCGGCGTCCACCCGGGACTGGGCCAGCAGCCCTTCGGCCTGTTCGATCAGGGCGGGCAGTCCGGCGAGGCGGGCGGTGGTGCTCTCGTCGTCGGTGACCAGGGCGGTGAGCTCGTCCTCGACCCGGGCCAGGTCGCGGCGGATCACCGACAACCTCGCCTCCTCGGTCAGCAACTCCGACAGGCGCGCCGACTCGTCATGCCGCTCCCGCTCCAGCGCCGCCAGCCGACCGGGCAGCTCAGGATCGTCAACCCCGGCCCCCCGCCGCCCCTGCTGCCCCTGTCGGCCGGGCAGCCGCGCCTCAACAGTCCGCCCCTCGACCACCCGCGCCTCAGCCACGCGGCCGTCCGACGTGCGGGCGTCCGACGTGCGGGCGTCCGACGTGCGGGCGTCCGACGTGCGGGCGTCCGACGTAGGGGCGTCGTCGGTGGGGAGGAGGGGGCGGGCGCGGGCGATGGCGTCGGCGGCGAGCGTGCGGGTCTTGGCGGCGGCCTCCGCGCGCTGGCGGGCCGCCGTCACCAGCGGGAGCACACGATCGGCCCGGGTCGCGTCGTCGAGCAGCGCCTGCAGGTCGGCGCGCTCTTCCGCGCGCTCGTCAAGGGTACGGCGGAGCGAAACGGCCGCCGCGTGCCGCCGCTGCCGCTCGGCCAGCGCGGTGGCCACCTCGTAGGCGCTCCTGGCCCGGCGCAGCGCGGACTCAGCACCGGCCTGCCGATCGGCGGCCCCGGCCACCACGGCCCGCGCCGCCGCCAGCAGCCCTCCGGCCCATCCGAGCGGATCGTCCTCAGCCGTAGGCGGCTCGACAGCCTCGGCCTGCCCGGCGGCCGTGGGCGACCCGACGACCGTGGGCGACCCGGCAGCCGTAAACAGCCCGGTGACCGTGGGTGGTTCGGCGGGCGCGGTCTGCTCCCCAGACGGCTCGGCCAGGTCGAACAGCGCGTCCTGTTCGCCGCCCGGCACCTCGACCGGCGCACCCACCGGGAACAGGAGCGGGGTCAGGTCGTCGCCCGCCGCCTCCTCGATCCGCTGGATGGCGAAGTCGACCTGCTGGCGGAGCTCCTGCTGGTCGCGCCACGCCTGCTTGCGCCGCTCGGCCAGCCACGACTCCGCCTGCGTGTAGACCTTGACGGTGAACAAGCGTTCCAGCAGCCGCCGCCGGTCGTCGCCATCGGAGCGCAGGAAGCGCGCGAAGTCGCCCTGGGGCAGCATGGCCACCTGGCAGAACTGGTCGGCGTTCATGCCGAGCAGCCCGCCGATCAGGTCCCCGGCTTCGTCGGCCCGGGTGGTCAGCCCGGTCCAGGACGAACCCGTGCGCTCCTGGACGATGACCTTGGCCTTCTCCTCGGTGAACCCCGTGCCGCGCCGCTTGGGCCGCTGCCAGGCGGGCGAGCGTTCGATGCGCAGCAGGCGGCCCCTGAGCGTCGCCTCCAGCGTCACCGACGGGCCGACGTCCGGCGGCGCGTGGTCGCAGCGCAGGCTTCTGGCGCTGTCGCGCTGGGCGTTGGCGACCTTGCCGAACAGCGCGAAGCACAACGCGTCGAGGACGGTGGTCTTGCCCGCGCCGGTGGGGCCGTGGACGAGGAAGAGACCGGCTTCGGTCAGCGCGTCGAAGGAGACCGTCTCGGTGCCCGGGAACGATCCGAACGCGGTGAGCGTCAGCAGGTGCGGCCGCATCTAGGCCATCGCCTCCTTGATCCTCGATGCCTCGATGGCCAGTCTGAGCAGGTCTTCCTCGTCGCCGGACGCGGGCTCGCCGCGTACCTCACGGACGAAGTCGAGCGCCACCTCGGCTTCCGCGCGGCCGTTGATGGGGGCCACGGGGGTGGCCTCCGCGGCTCCGACGGGGTCGAAGGAGAGGGCGAGCGTGTGCGGGAAGCGGGCGCGCAGCCGGTCCATCGCGGACTTGGGGCGGACCGCGTCGGTCAGCACGATCTGGAGCCAGTGGTCCTCGTAGGCGGCGTGGCGGGGCGAGGTCAGCAGGTCTTCGAGCTCGCCTCTGAGCCGGCCGATCGGGCGCGGGACGGGCGCGGGCACGAACTCCGGCTCCTCGCCCAGCGTCATCAGCCAGCTGCCCTTGACCTGGTTGACCTCGGAGAAGGAGTAGGCCAGCGGCGAGCCCGAATAGCGCACGGTCTCGGACATGCGCTGGCGGCCGTGCAGGTGGCCGAGTGCGACGTAGTCGAGGCCGGCGAAGGCCGACAGCGGCACGTGCGCCACCCCGCCGACGCTGATGTCGCGCTCGCTGTCGCTGGCCTCTCCCCCGGTCACGAACACGTGGGCCAGGGCCACGGAGCGCTCGTGCCGGGCCGCGGAGGCGCGGATGCGCTCCATCGCGTGGGCCAGCGCGGCGGTGTGGCTGCGCTCGGCCAGCTCCCAGGGGCCGCGCACCAGCTCGGGCTCCAGATAGGGGATGCCGTAGAAGGCCACGTCGTCGATGACGACGGGCTCCCAGGCGAGTTCGGGGTCGGTGCGCAGGTGCACACCGGCACGATCCAGCAACGAGGCTCCGACGCCAAGGCGACGCGCCGAGTCGTGGTTGCCGCTGATCATCACAATCCGGGCACCGGCGGCGACGATCCTGCTCAGCGCCTCGTCGAACAGGGCAACAGCGTCCACCGGGGGCAGCGCCCGGTCGTAGACGTCACCCGCGACTGCCACCACGTCGACCCGCTCCGCCATTATGGTCTCGACCAGGTGATCGATGAAGGCCGCCTGGCCCTCCAGCAGGCTCTCGCGGTGAAAGGCGCGGCCGAGATGCCAGTCGGAGGTGTGCAGGATCCGCATGTCGCAGGAAGCTAACAGGTCTCACCGACAAATGCGGTCCCCTGCGCCACATGAGCCGGGAGTAGGGTGGAAGATCAGTGGGCAAACCAGCGCACATGGGGAGGCCGATGCGCACAGGCCGTGGCACCTTGAGTGTTGCCGCGGGTTTGGTGCTGGTGGCTTTGGCGACCGTCGGATACGCATTGCCACCGGCGTTCGACCCGCCTCCTCTGCAGGTGGATCAGGCGTTCCGTTCTCTCGCGCCGCAGCCGCCCGAGGAGGTCAGGCCCGTGGTGGCGGCCGGGCCGGTACGCACGACCGAGGTGACGATCTCCGCCGAGCGCCAGACGCTCTCAGGAACGGTCCGTTTTCCGCTCACCCCCGGCCCTCATCCGGGGATGGTGTTCGTGTCGGGCTCGGGCAACGGCTCGCGGGAGGAGTTCACCCCGCAGGCGGAGTTCCTGGCCAGGGCGGGCGTGGCGACGATCGCGTTCGACAAGCGGACGATCGGCTACACCTTCCGCGAGCGCGACTTCGGCCTGCTCGCCGACGACGCGCTGCGATGGGTGCGGTGGCTGCGCGACCAGCCGGGCGTCGACAAGTCGCGGGTGGGGCTCTGGGGCGTGAGCGAGGGCGGCTGGGTGGTGCCGATCGCCGCGGCCAAGAGCCTTGACGTGGGCTTCGCCGTACTCGTGTCATCGCCGAACGTCTCGCCGCTGCGGCAGGTCGCGTGGGCGCTGAACGAGCAGTTGCTACGGCTTCGCGCGCCCGTGGGCGCGCGCGACCTGCTGACCAGGGCGATGGGCGGGGTCGGCTTCAACTTCCTGCGCTACGACGCGATGCCGGCGCTGCGGCAGATCAAGCAGCCGGTCCTGGCGCTCTACGGCACGACGGACCCGTCGATCCCGTTCGTGGAGTCCACGAAGGCGCTGACGAAGGCGCTGACCGAGTCGGGCAACGATCAATACACGATCCGCTTCATGGACAAGGGCGACCACGCGCTGCGGATGTCGGGCGGGCCGTTCACCAAGGGATACCTGGAGACGCTGGCCAACTGGCTCAAGGGCCTGCCGCACACGGCCCGCCCGCAGGTGCACATGGCGGGCGCGACGCCGGTGCAGCGCTTCGAGGCCGCCGACGTGCCCGCGGCGCCGTGGTACGCGGGCGGGACGATGCTGGGGCTGACGATCTGCCTGGCCGCCGTCGGTTACGTGGCCGGTCCTGTCGCCTCCATGGTGGTACGGCTGCGCGGCCACAAACGCGCCACGGCCGAGACGAACGCCAGGCTGTGGCCCCCGATCCGGCGCCGCCTGCACCGCATGGCCTGGACGGGCCTGGCGCTGCTGGTCTCGGTGGTCGGGTTCATCGGCCTGCTGGTGATGTTCTCCATCAACCAGGCGGGGGCCTGGCCCGCGGTGCTGGCCGGGTGGCTGCTGGTGCGGGCGCTGGCCGTGCTGATGCTGATCCAGGAGGTCACCGCGGTGGCCGCGGTGGTGTCGGGGCTGCGCGAGGGCTGGCAGCCGAGCCGCTGGCAGCACGTGGCGATCGCCGGGGTGGCCGGCGGCACCGGGCTGCTGCTCGTGGCGGCCGCCTACTACGGCCTGTTCTCCTTCCCCTGGTAAGGGTTCAGTTGATGTAGGTGGCGCTCCAGCGGTCGATCTCGGCGAAGACCTGCTTGCGGGCGGGCTCGGCGGACAGCACCAGGTCGTGCATGCCGTCGGGGATGCGCACGCAGGTGACGTGCGGGCCGATCGCGGTGGCCCAGCGGGCGATCTGCCGCGGGTTCAGGACGATGTCGGCGGAGCGGGCCTCGGGTACGAAGTCGCGTACGCGCAATCCGTTGCTCGCGGCCAGGACCAGCACCGGGACGTCGACGTCGAGTCCCTTGTGCAGGCGGCGCTGGGCGCGGCGGATGGCGGCCAGCCAGGAGGCGTGCACGGAGAAGCCGCCGAGCGGCTTGAGCTCCAGGTCGTAGTCCCATTCGCCGCCGGACGAGCGGTGCAGGCTCTGTCCGTAGGCGGTGCTGACGCCGAGGGGCAGCGCCCGGTTGGAGTAGGACAGCGGGGTCTTGAGCAGGTCGGCGGCCAGGCGGACCGGGGCCGGCACGTTGAGGTCGAGGAACGGGCTGTTGAGCACCAGGCCCTGGGCGAGGCCGCGGCCGCGTACCCGGTCGGCCCAGAGGGCGGCGACCAGGCCGCCGGTGGAGTGGGCGTTGATCGTGAGCGAGTCGTGGTCGCGCCGGATGATGCGGACCGACTCGTCGATCTCCGGGAAGTAGTCGGTGACGCTCCTGATCAGGCCGCGGGTCTGGTGCGGGAGCAGGGACCGGCCGTACTTGCGCAGGTCGAGGGCGTAGAAGTCGACGCCCTGGGCCAGGTAGTGGTCGGCGAGGTGGTCCTGGAAGAAGTAGTCGGTGAAGCCGTGGATGTAGAGAACGGCCCGGCCGGTGGGGGCGTCCGCCCTCCTGGTCAGAAGGGTCGCGATGACCTCGCCCTCGGAGTCGGGCGGGAGCGGGAGGACAGTGCTCTCATACATGTTCATCACGATAAGGCCAATCCGGCAGACCCTCGGGCAGGTCTGTGCTCACCCGCATGGGGAAGGCGGCGGGGCGCTTCTCCAGGAACGCGGTGACGCCTTCGACCGCGTCGGGGGCGCCGCCCAGCTCGGCCATGAGGCGGGAGTCGGCGGCGTGCGCCTGCCACGGGCTGTCGGCTGACAGGCCGGACCACATGAGCCTGCGGATGGCGGCGACGGAGACGGCCGAGGTGTTGTCGGCGATCTCGCGGGCCAGGGCGTGCGCGGCCGGCAGGAGGTCGCCGGCCGGGTAGAGGCGGGAGACGAGCCGTCCGCCGAGCGCCTCGGCGGCGTCGAAGATCCGGCCGGTGGCCGACCATTCCATGGCCTGGGCGATGCCGACGATCCTCGGCAGGAACCAGCTCGACGCGGCCTCGGTGACGATGCCCCGGCGGGCGAAGACGAAGCCGAAGCGGGCGGTGTCGGCGGCCAGCCGCACGTCCATGGGGAGGGTCATCGTGGCGCCCACGCCGACGGCGGGACCGTTGACGGCGGCGATGACCGGTTTGAGGCTCGCGGCGATGCGCAACGCGACCGTGCCGCCGCCGTCGCGCGGGTAGCCGTCGATCAGCTCGCCTTTGCCATGGCCGAAGGTCTCGCCTCCGCCGGACAGGTCGGCGCCGGCGCAGAACGCCCGGCCGGCGCCGGTCACGACGACCGCGCGGACCTCATCGTCGGCGTCGCTCCTGTCGAAAGCGTCGATCAACTCACCGCGCATCGTAAAGGTGAAGGCGTTCAGCCGTTCGGGACGCTTCAATGTGACGGTGGCGACACCGTCCGTCACGGTGTAGTCGATCTCGGAGAATGCCATGGACCGAATCTTATTCGGTTACTGATGTTCACTCTCCACTAACGTCATATTTCGCATTCCATCCGTATGCTGCCGCCCCAAAGCGGCCTACGGTGGACTGCGCGGGGAAGCGGGGATGGGTGTGTCACGGAGCAAGGTACCGGTGAGCACCGGCGCGGTCCTGGGATGGACCTTGTTGTCGGCGTTCGTGCCAGGAGCGGGCCATCTGCGGGCCGGCTGGCGTAAGACCGGCCTGGCATTGCTCGGCTGTTACGCGGCCGGGCTCCTCGCCCTGCTCTTCGTCGCCCTGACCGCCGACGGCGACCTGTTCGGAACGGCCGTCAACTGGCTGCGGACGATCGCGATCGGCTCGCTCGTGCTCGGGCTGGCCTGGTTCGCGCTGGTCGTGCACACGTTCATCGTGCTCAGCCCCGGGCGGCTGCCGCCGAACGCGCAGATCATCACCGGAACGCTCGCCGGGCTGCTAGCGGTGGCGGTCATCACGCCCTTCGCCTACGCCGCCCAGACCGTCTGGACCATCCACAGCACGATCGGCAACATCTTCGCCCCCGACACGCCCCTGGCCGACCGGCCGCAGCAGCAGGGCCGCCCGGTCGACCCGTGGGCGGGCCGCGACCGCGTCAACATCCTGCTGCTCGGCGGCGACGCCGACACCCACAGGACCGGCGTGCGCACCGACAGCATGAACCTCGCCAGCATCGACGTCGCCTCCGGCAACACCGTGCTGATGAGCCTGCCGCGCAACCTGGAGAACGTGCGCTTCCGTCCCGGCACCCCGATGGCCGAGCGTTTCCCGAACGGCTTCCGCCTCCCGCCCGACCCCGGCGGCGGCCGCAGCGACCTGCTCAACAGCGTCTGGGAGTACGCCGACGCGCACCCGGAGATCTTCGGCGGCCGCACCCACCAGGGCGCCAAGGTCCTGATGGAGACGATCGGCCACACCCTCGGGGTCAAGGTCGACTGGTACGCCCTGGTCAACATGTGGGGCTTCGCCAAGCTGATCGACGCCATCGGCGGCGTGACGATCAGCGTGGAGAAGGACATCGTCTTCGGCAAGTACAACGAGGGCCTGGTCAAGGCCGGCACGCGCAAGCTCAACGGCGGCGACGCCATGTGGTACGCCCGCTCGCGCACCTTCTCCGATGACTACACCCGGATGCGCCGCCAGCGCTGCGTCATCGCCGCCCTGCTCGACCAGGCCGACCCGGCGACGGTGCTGACCAGGTTCAACAAGATCGCGCTGGCCACCAAGGAACTCATCAGGACCGACATCCCCCGCAACATGCTCTCCCACCTGGTGCCGCTGGCCCTGAAGGTCAAGAACGCGAAGGTGTCCAGCATCCAGTTCGTCCCGCCGCTGATCAGCACCGGGTATCCCGACTGGGACAAGATCCGCCAGATCTCCACCAAGGCCATCCGCGAGTCGGCCGAGCGCCGCCCGGCCGCCGCCGCGTCCGCGACCGCCACGCCGTCCGGCACCAGCACGCCGAAACCGCGCAAGACCGCCTCACTCGACCCCACGAAGAGCCTCGGCGACGGCTGCGGCGTCCTCTGACCGCTTTTTCCGGTACGGCCCTGCCGCACGTTGTACGGCTAGCCGTACCGGAACCCCTGGCGCAGTGGAGGCGGAAGGCGGCGCCGCTGAGGCGGCGCTGTTCAGTCGGCGCTGCTCAGACGGCGCTGCTCAGACGGCGCTGTTCAGGGGCGGTGGAAGGCGGCGCGCCAGCGGCGGCGTTCCCCGTCGCCGATCTCCTCGATGTCGGCGGTGAACCCGCCCTCGCCGAAGGCCGCGACCTCGGACGGGGTCAGCGGCCAGGGCGGCGCGTACACGGGCCCGCCCTCGTCCCTGGCCGAGGCGATGACGAGCAGCGTGCCGCCCGGCGCCACCAGCTCCCGCACGGCGGCGATGGCCGCGGGGTGCAGGTCCTCGGGCAGCGCCTGCACCGTCATGATCTCCACGACCAGGTCGAACGCCCCGCGCCACTCCCCCGGCAGGTCCAGCAGGTCGGCCGCGGAGTAGTCGACGGCCGAGTCGGGGAAGCGGGTCCTGGCGCCCTTGACGGCCGACTCGGAGACGTCGAAGGCGGTGGTGGCGTAGCCGAGCCCGGCCAGGTACTCGGCGTCGTCTCCCAGCCCGCACCCGACCACCATGGCCCGCCGCCCGTCCCCGGAAGACCCCTGCGACCACTCGACGAGCAGTGGGTGCGGGGTGCCCGAGTCCCAGGGCACGATGGCCTCGCCGGATGCGGCCTCGGCGTAGAGCTTCTCGAACCAGCCGGTGGCGTCGCCTCCGGCCAGGGATTCGGCCGCCAGCCGCCGGGCGTCCTCGTCGGGGTCGCGCATGTGTCCTCCGTCGCGTGCGAGTTCCACGACGTCTATCAGATGGCCGTCCGGCCCGACCAGCTCCCGCTGCCGGTAGGGATGCTTCGCGACGTATCCCAGCTTCCAGGCTTTCACCTGAAGGATCGGGAGCAGGGCGCAGACGTCGCGGTTGGGATGGGGGCACGGCCACCTGGTGTGCCACCACTGGATCTCCGCCGCCCGGCCCTCGCGGACCAGCGCGATCACGTCGTCGTCACGGGCCTCCCGGCCGATGACCTCGGCGGTCGCCACGATCACGTTCGAGCGCAACTCGTCCCAGTAGTCGATCCACTGCTCGCGGGTGACGTCGGCGAGGCGGAAGCCGCCGCCGGTCTCGAGATCGACTCCCCTCAGGAGGCGGGTGACGAACCGCTGCGGCACCTCGGCCACCACGGGATCGCCGGCCGGTTCAGGGACGGGTCCGTCGCTCCAGCCCAGGTCGTCCATGGCCTTGTCCTCGGCGGCGGCGGGATGCGCGCGCATCCAGTCCCAGACGTTGGGCGCGATCCGCTCGGCCAGCCGGTCGTGCCGCAGCTTCCAGACGAAAGCCTCGTAGGCGTCGGCGGGCGTCCCCGGGGCGCGGGCCATCAGCCAGTCGAAGGCCCAGACGCTGACGAGGAACCGCCGCAGAAACGTGGCGACCGGCTCCTGCCCGGCCAGCTCGGCCCCGGCCAGCCAGTCGGCCCGGCGGATCTCCCGCACGGCCGCGACGATCTCCGCCTGCCATGGGGTCGGCTTCAGAAGTTCGTCCGCGTACAGATCCACGAGCAGGTGCGTGCGGAACGTGCCGTTCTTGAGCCGGGTCAGCTCGGTGATCAGCAGGGCGCGCAGTTCGTTCTCGGGCAACTGCAGAAGCAGCGGCAGCCCGATCCGCAACCGGGGCTTGCCGTGCCAGTTCCTGGCGACGCCGGTCCACACGAAGGCGCTGATCCGGATCTGGGGCATGCGGCGGAACCCGGCCGTCCGGGCCGCGTCCTTCACCACGGCCGCCAGCCGCGGCTGCTTCCGCAGCGACAGCCTTGGGTTCTTCCAGGAGTAACTCCTGACGCCGGCGATGCACGCGCAGAGTCCCATGGTCACCGCGAAGAGCAACGTCCACGGCCAGACCTCGACACCGCCGAGCCACAGGAAGAACCAGCACCCGCCCGCACCCAAGGCGACGACCGTCCACAACAGCCAGGGAATACTGAACAGCCAGTAAGGGATCAGCGCGGAGGGTTGCGTCCGGAGCACGATCTTGAGTAATCGCCAGTTGGACACGGCTCAGACGTCCAGGGTGTAGCGGCGTTTTTCCAGCGAGCGTGCCCCCAGGCGATCGTAGAAGCGGATGGCGCCCTCGTTCCAGATCGGCGTCTGCCACTGCACATAGGGCAGTCCCAGCTCTCGCGCCTGCTCCACCACCGCCGCCATCATCAGCTGCCCGAGGCCGTGGCCCCGGCTGGCCTCGTTGAGGAACAGGCAGTCCATGTGCAGAAACTCCGAGCCGCCCCACGTGGACACCTCGGCCGCGCAGGTGGCGTAGCCGACCACCTCGCCGGACGGCGTCTCGGCCACCAGGCAGCGCAGCCGGGGGACGGCGGCGCCGAACAGCAGCACCGACAGCCGCTCGGCCAGGTCGGGCGGGGGCGGCGGGGCCTTCTCGTAAGCGGTGTGCTCGGTGGCCAGCTCGGCGACGCGGGGCAGGTCGGCGGGTACGGCCGACCGTACACGAGGATTCAACGGACCTCCCCGGAGATCACGTCGGCGCTCCACGCGGACACCCGCCGCCCGATCGGCCCGTCTCCGTCGAGCACGTGGCGCACGAACGCCTCCCGCTCGTGCGCCAGGATCGCGGCCTCCCACACGCACGGCGCCAGCCCCGCCCGTCCCGGCCGCAGCCCGGCGGGGTCGTCAGCGGGGCCGACGAAGATCGCGAGGTCTGACATGTGGCCCTCGATCCAGGTATGGATGATGACGTAGTCGCCGTCGCCTCCGGCGTGCAGGATCAGCACCGACAGCCCCAGGGAACCGCGCACGCCGCCCAGCGCCAGGTGTCTGCCGGCGATGTCCAGGCCGGTCTTCATGTCGATGGCGCTGCGGCCGGGCTTCTCCAGCGCGTACACCTTCACCAGGTGACCGCCCGACTCACCGACGCCCAGCGCGCGGACGGCGCGGGCGTGGTGGCCATCGGACAGGGACAGCAGAGCGGCGGCGTCCACCGCGCCGGGCAAGGTCAACGTCTCACTCATGAGCACATCATGCCCTCCGCCCCCGACAGTCGTGTCAGCCGCCGTATCAGGGCGGCGACGGCCCGGGATCAGGGCGGTCGGCGAAGGTTGAGCACATGAACGGGTCAGCGACCGCGAGACCCGGCACCGGATCCGAAGGAGCACACCATGTCCATCACCCTCACCGACCAGGACCAGCTGACCCTCCGCCTCGCCGCCTGGGGCGCCGTCTCCCTGATGTCCGCCGCCGGAGTCGCGGGCTCGGCCCACAAGGTTGCCACCCACGGCTCCCTCGCCCTGACCTCGGCGACCGGCCCGGTCGGCCACGTGATCACCAAGGCCCCCAGGGGCGTGAAGTACGGCAAGACCGTCGCCCAGCTCGCCGACCAGGTGCTTCCCGCCCTGACCACGGCCATGGCCCTGCTCAAGCGGCAGGCCCCGGCCGAGGCCGACAACTTCCGCCGTACCGTCATCGTCGCCATCGATGCCGCCGCCCGGAGCCAGCAGGGCGAGCCCAGCCCCACGATGACCGAGATGGCCCGCAAGATCACCGAAGCGCTCGACGCCGCCTGACCGGATGCGCTCCGGACCAGAGCGACCTTCCACTCTCTCCCGGCGGCTTGTACCGTTCGCCTGTGGGGCCGGGAGAGGGAAACTTCACGTCCGAACCGCGCCCGCTGGCCGAAGGCGATCCGGACCGGATCGCCGACTATCCGCTGACCGGCGTGCTGGGCAGCGACGGCCAGGGGGTGGTCTACCTGAGCCGGACCCCGCAGGGGCGCCCGGTGGCCGTCAAGACGCTGCACGCCCGCATGGCCGAGGACGACCAGGCCCAGGCGCGTTTCCTGCGCGAGACCGAGATCGCCGGCCGCGTGGCCGCCTTCTGCACCGCGCGGGTGCTGGACGCGGGTATCGCGGGCGGGCGACCGTACCTGGTCAGTGAGTACGTCCAGGGCCCTTCCCTGGAACAGCTCGTGGCCCGGGACGGGCCGCGCGCCGGCGGCGGCCTGGACCGGCTGGCGATCACCACGCTGATGGCGCTGCAGGCGATCCACCGGGCCGGCGTCGTGCACCGGGACTTCAAGCCGGGCAACGTGATCATGGGCCAGGAGGGGCCGGTGGTCATCGACTTCGGCATCGCCCGCGCCCTCGAACACTCCACCACCGCCTCCGGCCTGGTGGGCACGCCCGCCTACATGTCCCCCGAGTTGCTCGACGGCGGCGCCGCCGGTGTGGCCTCGGACGTGTTCGCGTGGGCCGCGACCATCGTGTACGCCGCCTCCGGGCACCGGGCCTTCCCCGGCTCGACCCCCGGCGCGATCCTCAACGCGATCATGACCCATGAGCCCGACCTGACCGGCGTGCCCGGCCACCTGAGCCCGCTGCTCACCTCCTGCCTGGCCAAGGACCCCGCCGCCCGGCCCACGGCCGCCGACCTCCTGACCGCCCTGACCCACGAGCGCCCGCTGACGACCCCGCGCGCGCCCGTGGCCCGCCGCCGCGTGATGCGCGTGCTGGCGGCGGGAGTATTGATCGCGGCAGTACCCGCGGCCTACGGCCTGTTCTCCGCCACCCCCGGCCTGCCGTTCGGCAGCCTGGTCCGCCACCCGGCCAAGGGCCGCCAGAAGTGGGTCCTGTCGCTCGCGATGAGCCAGGTGCACGGCCGCCCGGTCATCGTCAGCGGCGGCTACGGCGGCGCCATCGCCGTGACGGACCTGGCCACCGGCGCTCCCGTGGGCGCGCTGCTGAAAGGCCATCGCGGACCGATCTGGTCGGTGGCGACGACCGTGGTGCGCGGCATCCCCGCCGCGGTCTCCGGCGGCCTCGACGGCACGGTACGCGTCTGGGACCTGGCGACCGGCACACCGATCCACGAACCGTTATCAGGCCACCGGGGCTCCGTGGAGTCGGTGGCCGTCGGCCGCCTGGACGGCCGCCCCGTGGCCGTCTCAGGAGGTCAGGATCACACGGTACGCCGCTGGGACCTGACCGGCGGCGCCCCCATCGGCGAACCCATCGAAGGCCATCCGACCTGGGTGCTGGCCCTCGCGGTGGGACAGTCCGGCGGCCGCCCCGTCGTGGCCTCCGGCGGCTACGACGGCAGGATCCTCATCTCCGACCTGGCCACCGGCGCCCGGGTCGCCGAACGCGCGGGCGCCCACAGCGGGCCCGTCGAGTCGATGACGGTGGGACGGCTCGGCGACCGGCAGGTGGCGATCTCGGGCGGCGGCGACGGCTCGGTACGCGTCTGGGAACTGACGACCGGGGCGGCGGTCGGCAAGCCGTTCACCGGTCACCGGAGCTGGGCCCTGGGGCTGGCGGCGGGCGAACTGGACGACGGCCGCGCGGTGGTGCTGTCCGGCGGGTACCGGGACGAGACCGTACGGGTGTGGGACCTGGCCCCCGGGGCACCGATCGGCGGGCCGTTCCTCGGCCATCGGGGGCTGATCGAGGCGGTGACGGTCGGGGAACTGGACGACCGGCGGGTGGCGGTGTCGGCGGGGGACGACGGCATGGTACGGGTATGGAGCCTCGGCCCGCCGTACCCGCCCAGGTGACGTGAACGGCTACGCGCGCTGACGGCCCGCTTCGACGAGCCACAGAGCGATCGCGCCCATCAGGGCCATGAACTTCACCGCGAGCAACGAGATCGTGACCTCGTGAGACAGCTCGGCGTTCTGGACGATCACCAACAGGGCCACGAACGCGGCCATCAGCAGACTGGCCCAGCCGCCGAGACGGCTGTGGCGCCGCTTGTTCAGCCAGAAGGCCCAGGACGGGGCCCGGTCGATGATCACGCTGTGGACGCCCAGCGCGGCGTTCAGCGCGGCGAGGGCGAGCAGAATCCACGTAATGGTGATCACTCCTCCATTGTCGCCGTCCACTCGCCGCGACGCGAGCCACTCAGCCCGGCGGCCCCGCGGTCAGCACGACGAACGCACCCGTGCCTCGCCGAGCGTGAAGCTCTCCGAACATCGCCTAGCCACTGAGCCAGGACGACTTCGCGGTCAGCACCACGAACGCACCTGCCCCGCCCTGAGCGTGGAGCCTTCCAAACAGCCGCGCGTTCGAGGCGTCAAGCTGGTCGTTGAAGCCCTCGGAATGGGGAACCTCGTAGGAGACCAGCGGCTCCACCCAGATACGGGTTTCCGCCCAGCTGCGGCTCTCCAAGAGCAACGGGGTGTTCGGCACGTCCTCGATCGGCAGCCAGCCGCGCTGCCGAAGGGTGCGGATCGCGGTGGCGACGGCGTCGTCGGGGTTCAAGGGTCCGACGTCCACCACGACGACCTGGTCGATGTCCGTGTAGCTCTCCCAGAACCACTCGGTCGTGGTCGACGCGACGACCTTTCCCACAGCCCGCATCTCGTCGACGACGTCGGGCGGTGGCTGGGAGGTGGTCTGGTGGCAATCGCTTGCGCCGAGCAGTACCGCTGCGATTGTGGCTGTGGCCGTTGCCGCCCGTTGGACCCGCACAGCGTCACCTTAGCTATCAAACCGGCCTATGCACCGCCTTCCGCATGTCCTTGCCTCATGGAGTATTCCCATCATCCGCATCACTGGGTCCCGCGACCATCGTGGTCAACGGCGGAGATGTGGCGGCTATGTCAACAGGAGGGGTGTCGCAGACACAAAGCTGTCGGCACCACAGGGCTAAGCCAGTCCCACCTTCGGCGACTTAGGCGGATTTCGCGGCATGCGACCTCGAGCCGCACCTTCTTATGGCGGGCGGCGTCTTAGCGGCGGCGCAGCCCGTCCAGCAGGAGGGTGATGACATCGTCGGCTTCGGCCCGCCAGTCGGGGCGGTCGTGGGCCGCGCCGATGCCGTGCAGCGCCATCATCACGGCCCCGGCGTTCACGTCGTCGCGAACGGCGCCGTCCCGCACGGCGGCGGCCAGCAGGTCGGTGACAGCCCGCTCCAGCGCCCGGCTGCCCTCGGCCATGGTGCCCGAGCCACCGGCCATGAGCGTGGCCAGCGTCCGGGCCAGGCCCTCGTGGGCGTCTATGTGGTCGACCATGCCGCGCAGGAAGGTCGCCAAAGCCTGCGCCGCGGGCAACGTGTCCTGCAGCCGGCGGGCTCGGTCGCACAGCGCGGCGACTTCCCCTCGGTAGACCGCCTCGGCCAGCGCCTCCCGGGTGGGGAAGTGGCGGTACAGCGTGCCGGTGCCCACGCCGGCCAGCTGGGCGAAGTCGTCGAAGCGCAGGTCGAAGAAGTCGCCGGCGTCGAAGACCTCTCGTGCCTTGGCGATCAGGACATCGCGGTTGCGCTGGGCGTCGGCCCGCAGCGGCTTGTCGGCGGTCATGCGCTCCCTCGCGTTGACAAATGGAGATGACCTCCATATTTTCTTGGAAAGTGGAGATTGCCTCCAGATCGATCGTACCCCACGAGGTGCAGCGTGAAGATCCTCATGTTCGGCCGAGGCGTGATCGCCACCATCTACGGCTGGACCCTGCAACAGGCGGGACACGACGTCGAGTTCTACGTCCGGCCGGGCCGCGCGGCGACGTACGGGGACACGGTGGACCTCGACCTGTTCGATACGCGGCGCCGGATGTGGGGGCAGCGCGTCGCCGAGAAGTGGCCGGTGCGCTACCGCGAGGCGCTGGAGCCGGACCACGACTTCGACCTGATCGTGCTCAGCGTGCCGCACCACCGCCTCGCGGAGGCGACGGCCTTCCTGGCCCCGCGGGTCGGCCAGGCCACGGTGCTGATCTTCGGCAACCTCTGGACCGAGCCGCTCGACGCCATCGGCGCACTCCCCGCCGACCAGATCGCCTGGGGCTTTCCCCAGGCCGGTGGCGGCTTCGGCGCGGACGGCGTACTCCACGCGACACTGCTGCCGTCGGTCATCTTCGGCACCCTCGGCCGGCCCCCGACCGACCGGGAACGGGCCGTGCGCCAGGCGTTTCGCGAGGCCGGGCTCCGGATCAAGGAACGGCCTGACTTCCGCGGCTGGCTGTGGGTCCATTTCGCGTCGGATGCCGGCATGTTCTCGCAGGGCCTGCGGTTGGGATCCCTGTCCCGCCTGGCCGGGGCAACGGGCGACCTGCGCGAGGCGCTGCTGGCCGGCCGCGAACTGCTGCCCCTCCTCCAAGCGCGCGGCCTCGACCTGCGACGACACCGCGGCGGTCTGCTGCCGTTCCGGGCGCCCACCTGGCTGACGGCACCCGTGCTCGCCTGGCTGACCGCTCACGTCGCGCCCGCGCGCGTGAGCCTAACCGCGCACAACGACCCCGACGCCGAGGAACCGCGCGAGGTCTGCCGCGACACCCTGGCCGAAGCACGACGGCTGGGCATCTCGGTACCGCGACTGGAAGCGGCGGAACCGCACTTCGCCCGCGAGGGGACAGGGCGAGCCTGAATTCACCGATGTTGTCGGTCCGGGTGGTTCATCGCGGCTCCTTGGTCTGCGGCATCCCAGATGCCAAACCCGGTCGCACCGGTCGAGCGGGCCCGGGTCTTTTGTCCGGCCATCGGCGCATGTGGCCCAAGAGCGGCCCAGGCGGCCGAGGCAACCCAACCGGCCGCCCACCCCGCCTGTCGGGTGGGGTGACCACCGCTCTGGGCAAGGGGTGGGGCGACCGGCAAGACGGCCGAGCGCAGCGAGGGCCTTCAGGGGTCGAGCTTCAGCTCGACTGGCGAAGCGGAACGCCTTGCCCTTCAGGCGTGGAATCGGTCTTTGGCCAGGCGGTGTACGCGGGGTTCGTCGATGGTGTGGCCCAGGCCGGGCTGGGTGAAGGGGACGGCGATCACGCCCGCGTTCGCGCCCACGATCGGGTCCACGATCTGGTTGTTGCGTGGGGGCTGGGTCACGTCGCATGCCAGTGTGCATCCTGGCAGGCTTGCCACGGCTACTGTCGCCGCTCTGGCCAAGCCCGCGCCCTGGCCTCCGGTGCACTGGATGTCCCAGCCTGCTGCCGCCGCCCGGTCGTGGGCTCTGCGGGTCTCGCTCAGGTTCGGGAAGGCCGCCGGCCGTAGCAGTAGCACCCGTCCTGCTCGCAGCGTCAGGTAGTCGTCCAGTTCGGCGGTCGTGCTCGCCTCTACGGCCACCGCCGCGGACACCTGGTCCTGCAACGTCGCGTGAAGATACGGGTCCGACACGGCGAAGGGGCGTTCGATCACTTCCAGGCCGTAGGAGTCGAGGGCGATGAGCTGTTCGGGCGTGGTGTAGCACCCGGCCCCGTCCACCGCGAGCGTCAGCGCCGGGTACGCCGCCCGCACCGCCCGCACCGGCTCCACATCCCAGCCTGGCCTGATGTCCAGCGTCACGTGGCCGTACCCGGCGCACACCTGCTGGTTGACTCGGGAGACCAGGCTCTCCAGGGACGGGTCCGGCGTCAGCCGTACGGTCGCCACCAACGAGGTACGGCTGCCGCCCAGCGCGTGCGCCAGCGGCACGCCCCGCATCCTGGTCCAGAGGTCCCAGCAGGCCATGTCCACGGCCGGGTCTCCGCTGGGCGCGCTGTCGGGATGCTCCCAGTCGACGCCGATGAGGCGAGCCCCGAGGGTCTCCTCCAGATTGGTCCAGGTCTTGGCCTCAGGGGCGATCGCCTCGCCCCAGCCGGTCATGCCACCGTGGTCGGTGAGCTTGACGAGCAGGGTCTCCTGGCGTCCGCCGAACGGCAGGACAAGCCTGAAGACCTCAAGCTCCCGCACTCGCGGCATGTACCCCCCTTTTATGACGCGGTCCCCTCCAGTGTGCCCGTCTTCGCGGACTGGGCAAAACGGGGGGCCAGGATGGCGCCGAGGATGGCGAGGCCGAAGGTGAAGGCGAAACCGGCGATGTAGGTCTCGTGGGTGGCGGTGAACAGGGCGCCGGTGACGGCGACCGCGACGACGGTGAAGACGGATTCGCCGACGCCGACGGCCGCGGAGTTGTGGCCTTCCTCGCCCTGCTTGGACATCTCCAGCACCAGCACGGAGACGGTCGGGTGGAGGGCGCCGATGCCGAGGCCGGAGATGGCCATGGCGACGTAGGCGACGGCGAGCGGGACGGCGTCCACGAGCACGAGGCTGATCAGCGCGATGCCAAGAGCGATCATGAGGGCGCCGCCGCGCAGGGCGAGCATGTTGCTGATGGTGCCGCGGCCCTTGAACCAGGAGCCGGTGGACCAGCCGAGCGCGCCGACGGTCAGCACGATTCCGGCGCCGATCGGGGACAGGCCGCGCTCGTTCATGAGCATGAGCGGGATGAGCACCTGGGAGGCGGTGAGCGAGCCGAAGGCCAGGCCGCGCAGGACCGGGGCGGTCGGCAGGCCGGGGGCGGCGCGCAGGGAGCCCTTGAGCAGGAGTCTGGGCAGGGCGACGGCCAGGACGACGACTCCGGCCAGGAGAAGGGGGAGACCGGCCAGGCCGAGGGCGCTGCCGTACTGGATGAGGGCGGCGGCGACGGCGGTCAGCGCGGCCCAGACGAGCTTGCGGCCGAGGCCGGGGGCGGGTTCGGCGGCGCCGGAGCGGACGTCGGAGCCCGCGGTGCCGCGCCACAGGAGCAGGGCGGCGGGCACGACGATCACGGCGACGCCGA
The DNA here is from genome assembly GCF_014203235.1 of Nonomuraea endophytica. Lineage (GTDB taxonomy): Bacteria > Actinomycetota > Actinomycetes > Streptosporangiales > Streptosporangiaceae > Nonomuraea > Nonomuraea endophytica. The sequence goes on from NZ_JACHIN010000004.1 coordinate 590,702, forward strand.
GGAAGACCCAGCGCCAGTCGACCTGCTCGACGACGAGTCCGGCGATGGCCGGGCCCACCATCGAGGGCACCACCCAGGCGGCGGAGAACAGGGCGAAGACCTTGGGATGCATGGAACCCGGGTAGACCCGGGCGACCACCACGTACAGCGACACCTGGATCAGTCCGGCGCCCAGCCCCTGGACGAAGCGCCCGGCGATGAAGACCTCCATCGTGGGGGCGAATCCGGCCAGCAGCAGACCGGCGACGAACGTGACGACGCCGGTGCCCATGGGCTGGAGGGGGCCGCGCACGTCCGACCATCGGCCCCCGAGGACGGTGGCGATGACGCTGGCGGCGAGGGTCGCGCTGAAGGCCAGGTTGTACAGGTCCATGCCGCCGAGGTCGCGGGCGACCACGGGCATCGCGGTGGCCACGGCCATCGCCTCGAAGGCGACGAGGGTGACGAGCGCGACCAGTCCGAAGCTCAGCGAGCGGTACTTCCGCGAGATCACGCTGACTGGGGCGGGTGGGGCTTCAGCAACAGTTGTCATGCCTGGCAACTTACGATCATCCCAGGTCAGGCACATCGGGCCCGGGACCTAGGCAATCCGACCTAGGGCATGATCATGGCGGCGCCCTTGACGCTCCTGATGACCGGGGCGGTCTCCAGCTGCTGGATCGCGCGCAGCCGTCCCAGCGGCCCGGTGATGTACTCGTGCAGGCCGAACACGTCCCGGCAGGCCACCGCGGCGACCAGGTTGCTCGGGCCGGTCGTGGCCGAGACGAACGCGACCTCCTCGTGCGCGGCCAGCGCGTCGCCGACGGCGTCCTGCTCGGCGGGCGGGACGGACATCCACAGGCGGGCCTGGGTGCCGCGGCCCAGCAGGTACGAGTCGACGTCCAGGTCGAGGTAGAGGGCGCCGCCGGTGAGCAGGGCGTCGAGGCGGCGGCCGGCGCTCGTCTCCGACCATCCGGTCGCGGCGGCGAGTTGCGCCAGGGTGGCGCGGCCGTCCCTGGTGAGCTCGTCGAGCAGGAGGTAGTCCTGCGGGGAGAGCTCGACGGGGGTTCCGGCGGGCGCGGGGCGGCGCAGGGCGGCCGCCTCCTGCTCGGTCAGGGCCGTCAGGAAGCGCGGGTGCTCGTCGGCGCCGCCGTAATAGACGTGGAGCAGGCAGTGCGCGCTGACCGAGTCGACGCGCGGCGTGCGCGGCAGCTTCTGCAGCAGCAGGGCGTCGCGGTCGCGATCGGAGCGGGACTGGACGACGAAGTTGATCTCGGTGCCGCCTGAGGTGACCATGATGAACGAGGTGTCGGACCGGCGGGCCAGCGCCTCGGCGACGGCCAGGGCGAAGTCGGGGCGGCAGCGGACGCGCACGTACCAGCGGACCTCCCCGACCAGCCTGGGCACGGTCTGGCCGACGACCCGCAGCCGCCCGCGCGAGGTCAGCCTGCGGTAGCGCCGGGCGACGGTCTGGTCGGAGACTCCCAGCACCTCGGCGATCCTGCTGAACGGCGCGCGCCCGTCGATCTGCAGCGCGTGGATCAGCCGCCGGTCGATGATGTCGGATTCCACGCCCATGTTCCATTCAATGTCGAAAAATCGCGGTTTCTCGCTGCCTAGCACGATAAAGCACCGAGCAGGGGTCATGGTCGGTGGCATGACAAGCAAGTGGTGGCCGCTGGTGGCGGTCTGCATGGGTGCGTTCATGCTGTTGATGCAGGCGGGCGCGGTCGCGGTCGCGCTGCCGGACATGGCCGGCGATCTCGGCGCGACGTTCTCCTCGCTGCAATGGGTCCTCGACGGGTACGCGCTGGCGCTCGCGGCCCTCCTGCTGGGCGCCGGCTCGCTCGCCGACCTGGTGGGCCGGAGAAGGATGTACGTGGCGGGGCTGGCGCTGTTCGGCCTGGCCTGCCTGGCCTGCGGGCTGGCGCCGTCGATCGGGCTGCTGGTGGCGGCCTCGGTGGCCCAGGGCGTGGGGGCGGCGATCATGTTCGCCACCACGATGGCCCTGCTCAACTCCACCTACCAGGGCCGCGACCGGGGCGTCGCGTTCGGCGTCTGGGGCGCGGTCAACGGCGCCGCGGCCGGAGCCGGGGTGCTGCTCGGCGGCGTCGTCACCGAGCACGGCAGCTGGCGGGCGGTCTTCCTGGCCAACGTGCCGCTGGCGATCGCGGCGATCGCGCTCACGCTCGCGGTGCTCACCGAGTCGCGCGATCCGCGGTCCCGCCGCGTGGACGTCTCGGGCACCACCACGTTCACGCTCGGCGCCGGCGCGCTCACCTACGCCCTCATCAGGGCCGGTGAGTACGGCTGGGCCGACGCCGCCGCCCTGGCCTGGGCAGCGGCGGGCCTGGTGGCGCTGACCGTGTTCGTCGTCCTCCAGGCCAGGGGCGGGAACGCCATGCTGGACCTGAAGCTGTTCCGATCGCCGCGCTTCGTCGGCATCATGATCGCGGCCATGGCGCTCAGCGTGTCCGCCTTCGGCTACCTCGCCTACACCTCCCTGTGGCTGCAGTCGCTGCTGGGCCTCGGCGCGGCCGGAGCCGGGCTCGTGCTGCTGCCGCTGTCCGGCATCGCCTTCGTCGCCGCCCTGGTCGCCGGGCCGTACCTGCACCGGGCCGACCCGAGGGTGCTCGTGGGCGGCGGCATGCTGCTGATCGGCGCCGGGGCGCTGGCCCAGGCGGTCCTGGACGCGGGTTCCGGCTGGGCGGCGCTGCTGCCCGGCCTGTCGCTCACCGGGCTGGGCGTCGGCATCTGCAGCCCGGCCATGTCATCGGCGGCGATGGGCGCGGTGGCGCCGGAGCGCGGCGGGATGGCGGCGGGAGCGCTCAACACGTTCCGGCAGCTCGGGCAGGCGTTCGGCGTGGCGGTGCTCGGGTCGGTGTTCCGTGCGGGGGCCGAGGGCCGGATGACCGGGCGGCTGGCCGACCCGGCGGGGGCCACCGACCTGCTCGCCTCCGGGCAGGCCGGGCTGCTGCCCGGGGCGCTGGCCAGGGCGGCGTTCGCGGGCGGGCTGAACGCGGCCTACCTGGTGGCGGGGGTGGCCGGGCTGGTCGCCGGGGTGCTGGTCCTGGTGCTGCGGGGCCGTACCCGTGACCGGCGGCCCGTCTACGGGGCGGCCGTCTGACGGCCCTCGACCGCGGCCGCCATCAGCTCGGGGAAGGCGTCGGGCGTGCACGCGAACGCGGGCACGCCCAGCGCGGCCAGCGCGGCGGCGTGGTCCCTGTCGAACAGCGGCGTGCCCTCGTCCGACAGCGCCAGCAGCACGATCACCCGCACCCCCGCCCTGGTCATCGCGGCGACCCTGCGCAGCATCTCGTCCCTGATCCCGCCCTCGAACAGGTCGCTGAGCAGCACCAGGACCGACTCGGCCGGGCGTTCGAGCAGCCCCTCGCAGTAGGCCAGCGCCCGGTTGATGTCGGTGCCGCCGCCCAGCTGGGTGCCGAACAGCAGCTCGACCGGGTCGTGCAGCAGGTCGCTGAGGTCGGCCACGGCGGTGTCGAACACCACCATGCGGGTCCGCAGCGCCGGGATCGAGGCCAGCACCGCGCCGAACACCCCCGCGTACACCACCGACTCCGCCATCGAGCCGCTCTGGTCCACGCACAGCACGACGTCGCGCCGGAGCGAGCGTCGCTTGCGGGCGTGCCCGACCAGCCGCTCGGGCACGACGGTCCTGCGGTCGGGCAGGTAGTGGCCGAGGTTGGCGAGGATCGTCCGGTTCCAGTCCACATCGGAGGTACGGCGGGGCCGCCGCGTCCGCGCCACCCGGTCCAGCGCCCCCGCCACGGCGGTCCGCGTCCTGGCAGTGAGCCGCTTCTCCAGATCGTCGACCACCGCCCTGACCAGCGCCCGCGCCGACTCGCGCGCCTCGTCCGGCATCACCTTGGCCAGCGACAGCAGCGTGGCGGCCAGGTGCACGTCGGGCTCGACCGCCTCCAGCATCTCGGGCTCGACCAGCAGCCGGGTCAGGTCGAGCCGGTCGATCGCGTCCTGCTGCATGACCTGCACGACACCGGGCGGGAAGTACCTGCGCACGTCACCCAGCCAGCGGGCCACCCTGGGCGCGGAGGTCCCGAGCCCGCCCCGCTCCCCGCTCTCGTACAACGACCCGAGCGCCGCGTCCATCCGGGCGTCGTCGCCGTGCAGGCCGAGGCCGGTGCCGTCCGCGTCGCCGCCGCCGAGCACCAGCCGCCACCTGCGCAGCCGCTCATCCATGGGCCCTCCCGAGTATCGTCAGCACGGTCCGCCCGGCCGCCGCCGCCCGCCGTTCGTCGATCTCCCGCTCGGGCCGCGCGCCGCCCGCGCCCGACCGCACCCGTTCCCCGATCGCCCTGCGCTCCGGTACGGCGAAGCCGCCGAACGTCCGCCGCAGCAACGGCAGCACCTCGGTGAACTGTTCGCCGGACAGCCCGCTCATCCATGCGTCGACCAGGTCCAGCAGCCGCGCGTCGTGCACCAGCAGCAGCCCGCCCCCGGCCAGGAACCCCTCGATCCACGCCGCCGCCCTGGCGGGCCCGCCGCCGCGCGAGGTGGCCCTGGCCAGCCGCCGTTCCGCGTCGGCCAGCGCGCCCGCGTCCAGCAGGATCCGCGTCAGCCGCCCCTCGACCAGGCCGTGCGCGCCGGAGGTGTCGCAGATCGCCAGGAGTGTGGCCAGCCAGCGCTCGCGGGCGGCCGGATCGCCGAGCAGGTCGACCGCGGCGTGCACGCCGTCCACCTGGGCCAGCATCGCGCCCGCTGCCCGCCCGGACAGTCCGGGCAGCGCGGCGGGGAGCCCGGCCCTGATCCGGTCCAGCATCGACCGGGCGACCGCCGCCAGCCCTTCGGCCGGGGTCCCCCGGACGTCGCCGTAGCGGTGGGCGCGGACGATCGCCGGCAGCGCGGTCATCAGGTGCGTGATGTCGGCGTCCAGCGCGGCCCGCTCCGACAGGGCTGCGAGCACACCGGGCAGCGCGCCGGGCAGCTCGGCCAGCAGGCACTTCTCGACCGTCGCGGCGAGCTCGCCCAGGCTCTGGCCGGTCGGCGCCAGGTCGAGCACGCGGCGGGTGGCCGCGGTCTCCACCGTGGTGCCGAGCGCCGCCGACTCGATCAGCGCCAGGTCGAACTCCGGCCGCCACTCCAGCCGCCAGCTCTCCCTGAACGTCCCCCTGCCCCGCGCCTCCCCCGGCACCCCCCAGGGCACGCCGAGCAGCCGCAGCCGGTGCAGCAGATGACTCCTGCCCAGGTCCAGCGTCCTGCGCAGATCCAGCTCCAGCTCACGCACGACCGTGCCGGCCCGCTCCTCGCGCACGGCCATGACGACCTGCTCCTCCCGGGCGGCCTGCTCCTCGCGGGTGGCGGGGTGGAGGCGGAGGTGGCGTTGCTGCTCGCGCAGGTCGCGCTGCAGGGGTACGAGCGGCGCGTCGTCGCCCACGTGGCCCAGCCGGTCGCCGACGACCATGCGGCGCTGGATCAGCGCGACCCGCAGCTCGTCGCCCTCGCACAACACGGCCCTGGCCGCCTCGGTGACCTCGCTCAGCCCCGGCAGCGGGCGGCCGCGGAGGGCGGCCAGGCTTCCGGCCAGCCGTACCGCCTCGATGACGTGCGCGGACGAGACGGCCAGTCCCTCCTCGCGCAGCACCGCTCCGGCCGCGCCCAGCCATCGCTCGACCGGCCGGTCGGCCACCGTGAACAGGTGGTGGTACCAGCCGGGCGAGCCGACTCCCGCGCCGTAGCCGGAGCGGATCGCGAGCCGCTCGTACGTCCACGGCACCCACGCCAGCGCCGCCTTCACCTTGGGCAGGCCGCGCAGCAGCGCGTCGTCGGCCTTCACCGGGGGCGGCGACCCGGCCAGCGCGGGCACGTGCCACGCGCCGCAGACCACCGCTATCCGCTCATGTCCTGCCTTGACGGTCGCGCGCAGGACACGCCGCATGTACGCCTCACGCCGGGCCTCGAAGGCGTCCGGCGTGTACCCCTCCCGGAGCGCCGCCATGGCCTCGCCGATCACCTCGAACTGCGACGCGGCGCCGGGCCGGTGCTCGACCGCGTCCTCCCACCAGCGTTCCGGGTCGTCGTGCCCGGCGGCAGCGGCCAGCTCGCCGATCGGGTCGCGTACGCCGCGTTCGCCACCGCCCTGCGGAGCGAGCAGGTGGGCGGCGGGCAGGTCGCAGAAGCGGATCGGGACGCCGTGGCGCGTGCCGTACAGGATGGCCTGCCATTCCGGCGAGAACACCGCGAACGGCCAGAAAGCCGACCGCGACGGATCGCCCGGAACGTGCGCCAGCAGCGCGACGGGCGGCTCACACCCGGCGGCGAAACGGACGAGCGCGTCGGCCTCGGGCGGCCCCTCGATGAGGATCGCGTCGGGCCGCAGCCGCGCCAGACCCTCCCGTACGGCCTGCGCCGACCCGGGCCCGTGATGCCGGACGCCGAACACCTCGATCATGAGACCTCGCGGCAGGCCCGGTAGAAGTCATGCCAGTCCGGGCGTTCGCGGACCACCGTCTCCAGGTACTCCCGCCACACCACCCGGTCGGCGGCCGGTTCGCGCACGACGGCGCCCACGAGCCCGGCGGCCACGTCGGCGGCCCGCAGCACGCCGTCGCCGAAATGGGCAGCCAGCGCGATGCCGCTGGTCAGCACCGAGATGGCCTCGGCCGTGGACAGGGTGCCGCTGGGCGACTTGAGCTTGGTGCGGCCGTCCTCGGTGACGCCGTCGCGCAGTTCGCGGAAGACGGTGACCACGCGGCGGATCTCCTCCAGGCCGGTCGTGGTCTCGGGAAGCTGCAGGGAGCGGCCGAGCTGGGCGACCCGGCGGGTGACGATCTCCATCTCCTCCTCGGCCGTGGCGGGGACCGGCAGCACGACGGTGTTGAAGCGCCGGCGCAGCGCGCTGGACAGCTCGTTCACGCCGCGGTCGCGGTCGTTGGCGGTGGCGATGAGGTTGAAGCCGCGCTGGGCCTGGACCTCCGTGTTGAGCTCGGGGATCGGAAGCGTCTTCTCCGACAGCGCGGTGATCAGCGCGTCCTGGACGTCGGAGGGCATCCGGGTGAGCTCCTCGACCCTGGCGATGCGGCCCTCGGCCATCGCGCGCATGACCGGGCTGGGCGTGAGCGCCTCGCGCGAGGGACCGTCGGCCAGCAGGCGGGCGTAGTTCCAGCCGTAGCGGACGGCCTCCTCCGGGGTGCCGGCGGTGCCCTGGACCAGCAGCGTGGAGTCGCCGCTGATCGCCGCCGCGAGATGCTCCGACAGCCAGGTCTTGGCCGTGCCGGGGACGCCGAGCAGCAGCAGCGCCCGGTCGGTGGCCAGCGTGGCGACGGCGACCTCGACGATACGGCGGGCGCCCACGTACTTGGGGGTGATCCGGCTCCCGTCGCCCAGCACGTACGTGGTCACGGCCCAGGGCGACAGCGCCCAGCCGGGCGGCCTGGGCCGGTCGTCCTCCTTGGCCAGCAGCGCCAGTTCCTCGGCGTACTCGTCCTCCGCATGGGCCCGCAGGACCGTCATGCGTTCTCCCTTCCCAATTCTTTTCGCCCAAGCTCTTCTCGCCCAAGCTCCTTACGCCCAAGCTCCTTACGCCCAAGCTCTTCTCGCCCAAGCTCCTTTCGCCCAAGCTCCTTCACCATCTCCGCCCGGAACCGCAGCACCTCCGCCACCTCGGCCGCGCCGCTCTGCCCGGCCAGCGCATGCAGCTCAGGATCCACGCGTTCACCGGCGAGCCGGGCGAGCTCGCCGAGGTTCCAGGGCTGGCTGGCGGCGATCGTGGCGATCTTGTTGAGTACGGCTGCCGCCAGCCCGGCCCCCCACGGCGGTTCGACGCCGCCGAGGACCATGATGAGCTGGCTATCCATGTCCTGATTTTTCACGAACTCGGCGGCTAGTTCCTGCTGTTCCTCCGGCGGCAGCACGCCCAGCAGATCCGCGATCGGATCGTGCGCGAACATCGCCCGCGCCCACCCCGCCTCCCGCTGCAACACCGCCGCCCGCACCCATCCCGCCTTGACCTCGGCGTCCCAGTCGGAGATCCGCAGCCCGAGCATCACCCGGGGCTCGGCCCACATCCGCAGCGGCGCCCGCGCCACCACCTGCTGCAGCCACCAGGCCCGCTCGCCGATCCCCCTCGGCGGCTTGGCCCGCACGCCGTCACGCTCCATCGCCGCGTCGCACTCAAGCGGCGGCCGCACCTCGACGCGCCCGCCGGACACCGTCAGGCACGCCGCCGCCCGCCGCGCCATCCGCCCGGCCAGCCGGGAGTCCGGCAGCCCGGCCAGCAGGTTGGCCGCCGACTGGCGTACCTCGCGGCGCCGGTCGTCCAGCGCGCGTTCCAGGAACGGCTCGTCGGCCATGCTCAGGCCCACGCCCAGCGCCTCGGCGAACTCCGCCCGATCTTCCGGCGTCTCCCGTTCCCACGTGCCTTCGAGCAGTTCCCGTGCCGCCGCCGGGTCGGCCGCCCTGACGGCGCGCAGGTGGGCGCGGCGGTCGGCGGGCGAGCCGTACTCCCAGCTCTCGCCGGTGGGCTCGTCGAGCAGGAAGGCCCAGGCCGGGTTCAGCCCGGCCAGCCACCGCCCGCGCCGCCCGGCCAGGACCCCGAGCCACGCCCTGATCGACCGGTCGCGCCTGCCGCGTTCGAGCAGGTCGGGCAGGACGTGCGGTGGTACTCTGCGCCCGCTCCCGGCCGCCACCGCCAGCCACTCGCCCAGCACCCTGCCGTGCTCGCCGCCCAGAATCCGCCCCAGCCGCTCCGCCGCCTCCCACGACACCGCCGCCCGCTCCTCAGGATCCGCCCGCTCACGGTCCCGCACGTCCAAGGCCACCTGCCCAGCCCGCCGCCGCACGACCTCGACCGCCGCATCCCCCAGCAGCTCTCCCCGGTACAGCCGACGCGCCGTCCCCACCAGAGCGGTGGAAACCATCTCCTCCCACCCGGGCCCGCTCACAGGGGCACCGGCCTGGCGTCGTCGTCCCACACCGTCAGCGGACGCAGCCCGAGCGGCGTCCACTCGACCGCCACCGTCACCGGCCCGCCACCGGAGACCGCGATCAACCGCCACGGGTCATGACAGACCGGGCACAACGGCAATCCCCCGAGGTCGGCCCGCCCCGGCACCACCCCGTCCAGCAGCAACGGCCACGCGTCCGTCCAAGGATCGGCCGCCACCGCCCCGGCCACCTCCTCCAGCGCCTCCTCCACCGAAACCGCCCAGGACCCCAGGCCAGCCGCGGAAGAGCCCCCGCGAAGACCATCCGGCGCGGGAAAGGCCCCGTGCGGACCGGGTTCCACCGCGCCGGGCGGGAGGACAAACCCCGGCGGCTCCTCCCCGTCCAGGTCGACGACCAGGGCCCGTAGCGGGGCGGCGGCGGGGTAGAAGGCCAGGGCCGCCTCCAGGGTGGCGCCGGGTGGCGGGGTCTCGTCCATGGGATGAGCCGCGGGGGTGAAGGTCAGGATGAGGGCCGGACGGCCGGTGGCCTGGCCGCGCAGCCACACGCGCCGGGCGGTCACGTGGTCGAGCGGCTCGTCCCGGACCCCGAGCACCAGCCACCGGTCAACCACATGCGGCTCGGCGAGCACCTCCGCCCGCGAGGTCGTGAACCCCACCCGGGTCAGCACGGTACGCGCCAGGGAAGGGGGCAGCTCGGCACGCCGCCGGTAGGCCACGGCCAGCAGGTTGAGCAGGGCGTATTCTGACAGCAGCGCACCCGGCCAGCCCGCCGCGGCCCGCACCCGCTCCAGCCGGGCCACCAGCCCGGCCGCTCCGGGGGCCTGGGCGTCGACCAGCCGCTTGACCAGATCATCCCAGTCGCGATCCCCCGCCTGGCCCAGGCCGAGCCGTACCTGGTCACCGAGCCACCGCTCCAGCTCGGCCAGCCCGGCGGCCACTCTCGCGTGCCGCGCGGTCTGAGCTGGGGTTTCGGAGATCACTCGATGCAGGGTAGCGGTCGAGACCGACATTTCCTGGCAAAGGGACTGGCGTGACCGGGACCACACGTCTACTGTATTCAAAACTCAGAATACATCACGTGACATACCACCGGGAGCAACCCCGTGAAGAGAGCCATCGCCGGGCTATCACTCGTTCTCACCGCTTCCTGCGCCACCGGCGGCGTCCCGGCCAAGGAAGCGCCGAAGATCACCCAGTCCGCAAACGCCAAGGTGTCAGGAAACATCGAGATCTGGTCGTGGGATGTCGCCGCCAAGGCGCTCCAACGGCTGGCCCCCGAGTTCGAGAAGGCCAACCCCGGTGTCAAGGTCAAGGTGACCGACATCGGCTACGACAACGCCTACGACAAGATCACCGTCGGCCTCAAGTCGGGCGCCGGCCTGCCCGACATCATCACGCTCGAAGACACCGCCATCCCCGGCTACGCCGAGAACTTCCCCGACGGCCTGGTCGACCTCACACCGGTGGCAGGCAAGTACAAGGCCGACTTCGACCCGGCCAAGTGGCAGGCCGCGTCCACCGCCAAGGGCCTGTACGCCCTGCCCTGGGACTCGGCCCCCGTCGGCCTGTACTACCGCCGCGACTACTTCGAGAAGGCCAAGGTCGACCCCAAGTCCCTCACCACCTGGGACGACGCGGTCAAGGCCGGCGAGAAGATCAAGCAGGCCACCGGCAAGCGCCTGTTCGTCTCCGACCTGGCGAGCGTCGCCACCTTCACCACGCTCCTGCAGCAGCTCGGCCAGGGCTACTTCGTCGACGGCAAGGTCGCGGTCAACTCCCCCGACGCGGTCCGCGCGCTCACCCTGCTCAAGACGCTCAAGGACAAGGACCTCCTGCAGAACGAGAAGGGCTGGGACGGCCGCGTCACCGCCACCAAGCAGGGCAAGGCCGCCACCCAGCCGACCGCCGCCTGGTGGAGCGGCACGCTGACGGCCGAGATGCCGGAGCTGTCGGGCAAGTTCGGGGTCGTCCCGCTGCCCGCCTTCGAGGCCGGCGGCAGCCGTACCTCGGCCAATGGCGGGTCGGCGCTGTCGATCACCGCGCAGACCAAGAACCAGCAGACCGCCTGGGCCTTCCTCGACTGGCTGCTCGCGGGCAAGGAGCGGCAGGTCTCGATGATGCGGACCGAGGCGCTCTTCCCCGCCTACCTGCCCGCGCTGACCGACCCGCTGTTCGACGAGCCGCAGCCGTACTTCGGCGGCGAGAAGGTCAACCGCCTGTTCGCCGACGAGGTGAAGGAGATCCCGCCGGTGGAGCTGACCGGTGACGACAAGCAGGCGGAGGAACTGCTGAAGAAGGCCGTCTCGGCCTGCCTGCTCAACGGCGAGGACCCCAAGGCGGTGCTCGACGGCGCGGCCGAGCAGCTCGCCGCCGCCACCCAGCGCGAGATCGCCCCGTGAGTTCCGTCGCGGTCGACGTTCCGAAGATCCGGCGGTACGGCCGGCGGCGCCGTACCGTCGCATGGGTCTTCGCGGGACCGGCGGCGGCGCTGCTGGCGCTCTTCTTCGCCTACCCGCTGGCCGCGTCGCTGCTGCAGAGCCTGGAAGGCGGGTTCGGGAACTACGCGCGGCTGGTGCGCGACCCGTCGTTCCTGCGGTCGCTGTCCAACGCCGGGCTGATCCTCGTGGTCCAGGTGCCGGTGATGATCGGTCTGGCGACCGTGCTGGCCTACGTGCTCAACCAGTCGTGGCTGAAGTTCCGCGCGACGCTCCGGGTGGCGTACTTCCTGCCCGCGGTGACGACGCTGGTGGCGTACGCGGTGGTGTTCCGCGTGCTGCTGCGCACCGAGGGCGGGGCGGTCAACCAGGTGCTCGGGCTGCAGGTGGACTGGCTGAACGACCCGTTCTGGGCCCGGGTGGCGCTGATCGCGTCGCTGACCTGGCGCTGGGTGGGGTACAACGCGGTCATCCTGCTGGCCGGGCTGCAGGGGATCGGGCGCGAGCAGTACGAGGCGGCGGCCATCGACGGCGCCGGGTCGCTGACCACGTTCCGGCGGGTGATCCTGCCACAGCTGCGGCCGGTCGTGGTGTTCTGCTCGATCACCTCGACGATCGGGACGCTGCAGTTGTTCGACGAGCCGCTGGTGCTGACCGGCGGCGGGCCCGGCGACGCCACGCTGACGCCGATCCTCTACCTCTACCAGGTCGGCTTCAAGCAGCTCGACTTCGGTTACGCGGCGGCGATCGCCTGGGCCGTCGTGGCACTGATCGGGGCGCTGTCCTGGGTGCAGTTCCGCTACTTCGGCTCGCGTACGTCCGGGAAGGAGCGCGCATGAGGCGGCTCGTGTGGGTGCTGGCCGTTCTGGGCGCCCTGGTGAGCGTGGTGCCGTTCTACTGGATGATCGTGGCGGCCACCCACGACGGCAGCGAGCTGTTCGCCTCCCCGCCACCGTTCCTGCCCGGCGGCGACCTGCTGAACAACATCGTCAAGCTTGAGGAGTCCGTGCACTTCGCCCGGGTCATGGCCACGAGCGTCTGGACCGCGCTGGTCTACACCGCGCTCAGCTCGCTGGTGTCGGCGATGTGCGGGTACGGCCTGGCCAAGTACCGATTCCACGGCCGGGGCCTGCTCCTGGGCGTCGTCCTGGCCACGATGATGGTGCCGTTCCAGGTGCTGCTGGTGCCGTTGTTCCAGATGATGGCCAGCATCGGCTGGGTCGACACCTATCAGGCGATCATCATCCCGTTCCTGGCCAACTCCTTCGGGATCTTCCTCATGCGCCAGGCGTTCCTCGACTTCCCTGACGAGCTGCTGGAGAGCGGGCGCCTGGACGGGGCCGGTGACATGCGGATCTTCTACCGGATCGTGCTGCCGGTGGTCCGGCCGCAGCTCGGCGCCCTGGTCATCTTCACCTTCATGTCGCAGTGGAACTCGTTCATCTGGCCGCTCCTCATGCTCAACTCCGAGGAGCGCTACACCGTGCCGGTGGCGCTGAACCACCTGATCGGGCTCTCCCACGTGGACTACGCGGGGCTCATGCTCGGCGCGTTCCTCGCCACGCTGCCGCTGATGCTGGTCTTCCTGGTGTTCCAGCGGCAGTTCGTGGCCGGTCTGCTGGGGGGCGCCGTGAAGGGGTGAGATTTCCCGCATGATCGCATTTATGCCAGGTGTGGAGACGGCGGTCGTGGCGGCGGGCAAGGCCATCGCGGAACGCGCGATGCGCGAATGGCTCGCCGCCCGCGCCGCGAGCCGGGACCGCGACGCACAGCTCAAGGACATGATCCAGAGCGGCTTCCGTGACCGCCTGGCCCCCAGGAAGTTCGGCAACCAGCTCGAAGGCATGGCCATGGCCGTCGAGGCCCGGCTGCGCGACCTGGTCGAGCAGGAGTACCGAGGGCTGGACGAGGACGCCCGCTCCGCCGTACTCCTGGAGGTCGTCGAGTCGCTGCGCACGGCGGACCTGTCGGACGAGGCGCTGTTCAACGCGGACGCCGACCCCGCGCGGCTGGCCAGGCGCGTGCTCGACACCGTCGCGCCGCCCCGCCTCGGCACCACCGAGGACGCGCTCTACGGCGTGCTGCTGGCCGAGTGCGTGGCCTGCCTGGTCGGCATGATGCAGCAGCTTCCTCCCTACCTGCCGCGCGCCGCGACCGAGAGCCTCGCCCGCCTCAGCGGCCTGGCCGAGGGCATGGAACGTGTCCTGGCCCGCCTGCCCGTCCGCACGCTCGATGCCCCCGAGGGCTCCCAGGACGACCACGCCTTCGAGCAGCACTACCTGGCCTTCCTCAGCCGCACCCTCGACGAGGTCGAGCTGTTCGGCGTGCCCATGGAGACCTACCGCCCGCGCACCTCCCTCAGCGTCGCCTACATCTCGCTCACCGTCAGCGCCGGCCACGAGCGCCGCCCGCCGGAGCGCCTCGCGCCCGCCTCGCTGACCGGCCGCGACGAGAGCGAGCCCGGCAGCCGCCGCATCGAGTCCGCGCCAGCCACGCAGACGGCCGCCTGCCCGCCCCCGCCGACCTGCTCGACGACGTCGCCCAGGAGGTCGCGGGCCGGATGCCGCGCGGCTGGGCCGAGCGCGTGCTCGCATCCGGCCGCGGCCTGCTGCGCATGCCGTACCGGGCGGCTGACGTGCTGGAGTACCTGCCCGGTGCCGGGCAGGATCGACTTCGCCCACAAGACCGTCCAGGAGTACCTGGCGGCCGGCCAGCTCGTCGAGGACGACGACGGCGAGGCGGCCGTCGAACGCGCCCACCTGGACCAGTGGCGGGAGGTCGTCGTCATGACCGCGGGCCACGCCACCGGCCGCCTGCGCCGCGACCTGCTGCGCGGCCTCCTGGACCGGGCCGACGACGGCGGCCGGCACACCCGGCGGCTGCGGCTGCTGGTGGCGTCCTGCCTGGAGACGATCAGGGAGATCCCGCTGGAGCTGCGGGAACGGGTGGAGTCGTGCCTGGCCGAGGTGATCCCGCCGCGTACCGAGGACGAGGCCAGGATCCTGGCGGCGGCGGGTGAGGAGATCCTGCGCCGCGTCCCCGACGACCTGTCGGCGTTCACCCCGCTGCAGGCGGCGCTGACGGTCCGGATGACCGGGCTGATCCCTCGCGTTCCTGAAGGACACGCCACAACTCGAGAGCCTCGACCTCCTGCAGTTCGCGGGAGATCTCGGCCCCGCCGGCCTCCTTCCCCGCCTGAGGCTCCTGTGGCTCTACGCCGACCGGCCTCGCCCGCTGGACATGACGCCCCTCTACGGCCTGGAGAACCTACGTGAGCTCTGGGTATGGAACGTCGTCTTCGAGGCCGATCACGCCTTCCTCGACCACCGGCCTCGCCTGCACCACCTTGGCCTGAACCTGCCGGACGGCGACGCCTGGATGGAAGGGCTGTCACGGCAGACGGAGCTGAGGATGGTCTCCCTCGACGGAGACGGCCAGCGCCTGTCTCCTTCGGTCTTCGCCCACGCGAGCGAACTGATCTCGCTCACCCTGGACAACCTCCGGGGATTGCCCGAGTGTCTCGACGCCCTGGTGTCGGCCGGCCCACCTCTCCAGGAACTGCGTCTCTACGACACCGATCTCACCGATGTGTCGATCATCACCCGGCTGCCCACGCTCAAGCGCTTCGCCATCTCACCGTCCGAGGGCCTGGACCTCACCCCGTTGGCCGCCGTCCCCGGCCTCGTCGTCAATCCTGACTAACATCAATCCCGTGGATCTCACCATTTACCCAGACGGACCGACCACCCAGGTCGCCGACGAGGCCGAAGCCCTGACCAGCACGATGGAGGGCCAACTGGTCCTGGACGGTGACCGGTTCCTGCGCCGCGACGTGCACGGCAAGGCCATCGCGTACGTGCCCCGCCCGCCGGTCGCCGCGGCGCTCGACCTGCTCCCCCACCCCGAGGGCGGCTGGTACCGCCAGACCTGGAAGACCGCCGCCCGCTTCACCCCCGACGGCTACGACGGCGAGCGGGCCAGCGCCACCGGCATCTACTTCCTGCTGATGCCCGGCGAGGAGTCGGTCCCGCACGTGGTCCGCTCGGACGAGGTGTGGCTGTGGCACCGGGGCGGCCCGCTCGACCTGACCATCGGCGACCAGCACGTGCTCCTGGGCCCGGACGTGGAGAACGGGCAGGTCCCGCAGGCGATCGTGCCCGGCGGCCTGTGGCAGTCGGCCCGCCCCGCGGCCGGTCAGGAAGTTCTGGTCAGCTGCGTCGTGTCGCCCGGCTTTGAATTCGCAGATTTCCAGGCATAAAAACAGCCATTCAACTTTGAACCATCCCTCAGCGGGAATCGTCGTGGGATGTGTGGACACTCTCCGATGAGACGCTCATGGCGGGAATGGCATCGGGTGACACCGATGCGGCGGCCGTGTTCGTGCGGCGCTTTCAACCCAGAGTGTACGGCTTGGCGCTGAGCGTGGTCGCCGACCCGTGCCTTGCGGAAGAGGTGGCCCAGGACGCCTTCGTCCGGGCGTGGCGGCACGCCGCCGCGTACGACCCCGGCCGCGGCCGGGTCGCGACCTGGCTCCTCACCATCACCCGCAACCTGGCGGTCGACGCCGTCCGCCTGCGCCGCGACCTGCCCGTGGATCCGTGGCGATTACCCATCCCGGCGCCCCGACCCGACCCCGGCGCCCGAGTCGAACGCATCCAGGAAGAACTCCTCGCCCTCCCCGCCACCCAGAGCCGCCCTCTGGTCCTGTCGATCCTGTACGGCCTGACCGCCCAGGAGATCGCCGACCGTGAAGGCATCCCCCTGGGCACCGCCAAGACCCGCATCCGCCGCGGCCTGGCCCGCATCCGCACCGCCCTGACCACCACCCCCTAACTCGCTTTACGCCCCGCACCCGCCCCCGAGGGCCGATGGCACACCCTGGGCTCCGACATTCCGGCACCCGGCCCCTCCCACGAGGTCCAATGGCACACCTGGGTTTCGACCCCCTGGCGCCCGGTCCCTTCCACGAGGTCCGCACCCCAACGCGCCGCCCGCCCGACACCCTGCGCGGGCGGCCCGAGGACCGCGACAGGGATATCGGATTGCTGGTCGGGGTGGTGACGTGGTGGGATGCCGCCCTGTGACCGCACTGAAGAACCTCCACCGCCCCGACGTCTACCCCCGCTCCTCCCACTACGACCCCGCCTGGGTGGTCGGCCTGGACATGGGCCCGCACCCCCTGTGGCTCCTGGAGGACCTGTCCCGCGACCTCGACCTGAAGCCGGGCATGCGCGTGCTGGACCTGGGCTCCGGCATGGGGGCGACGTCGGTGTTCCTGGCCGGGGAGTTCGGGGTCGAGGTGGTGGCGGCCGACCTCTGGGTGGCGGCGGACACGGCGAAGGAGGTGTTCAGGGAGGCGGGGGTCGCCGACCGGGTGCTGGCGGTGAACGCCGAGGCGCACGCGCTGCCGTTCGAGAAGGAGTCCTTTGACGCGATCGTCAGCATCGACTCCTACGAGTACTTCGGCACCGCCGACAGCTACCTCGCCTACATCACGAGCTTCCTCAAGCCGGGCGGGCAGCTCGGGATCGCCACCCCCGGCATGACCGCCGAGATCCGCGATCTCGGCGCCATCCCGCCGCACATCAAGGCCCTGGTGGGCTGGGAGGCGCTCGCCTGGCACACCGCCGAGTGGTGGCGCTTCCAGTGGGAGATCACCGAGCTGGTCACGGTGACGTCGGCGCGCCTGCAGCCCGGCGGCTGGAACGACTGGCTCCTGTGGACCCGCGCCTGCCTGGAGCACCGCCCCGAGGGCCGCGACGCCGCCGAGCGGACGATCGCGATGCTGGAGGCGGACCAGGGCGAGTTCCTGTCGTTCGCGCTGGTGAGCGCCCGCCGTACCTGAAGCTCGGTCTAGGAAGCGGGACGGGACTCCGCCATCCGGGCCTCGACCCGCGCCCAGAACCGTTCGGGATCATTGAGGTGCGGGTACGGCTCGCCCGGCTCCGGCACGCCGAGGAAGTCGCACAGCGGGCCCCATCCCGACCCCGGCTCGATCACCAGGAGCCGCTCGGCCGGCACCACCCGGCGTACCGCCGCGTTGTGCTCCCGGTAGACGGCTACGGCGTGCGCGCGGTCGGTGAAGCGGCCGGAGAAGAAGCCGTCCCAGATCATGGCCCGGTGGAACGCGGTGAACACGTCCAGGCCCGGCACGGTCCGCCTGGCCTCGGCCACCCGGGCGTCGGGCTCGCCGTCGCCGAACATGCGGTAGATGGTCCTGGACACGCTGGCGTACCAGGACTCGGGGTCGCGTTCGGTCAGGATCACCTTGGCGGCGGGGAAGGCGGTGAGGATCTCGGGCCAGAAGGCGGCGCCGGGCCAGTCCACGCTGGAGGCGTATCCGGCGAACACCGCTTCCCAGGACACCGGCTGACCGGCGGCGGCCGCGCGCCACAGGGGCAGGCGGTCGGGGTGGTCCAGGACGTGGCGGCCGTGGAAGCAGGGGCCGAGGCCGAGGCGTTCGAGCGCCGCCTTCAGCGACAGCGTGCCGGTCCTGCCGACGCCGACACCGATGACCTTCATCCCACCACCTGGTCCTTGGTCAGCGCGCCGGGCGAGTCGGCCCCGCACAACGTCAGCGCGTTCTCCAGTTCCCTGCGCAGCAGGGACAGCACCTGGGCGACCCCGTCGGCTCCGCCACCGGCCAGTCCCCACAGCACCGGGCGGCCGAGGGCGACGGCCGAGGCGCCCAGGGCGAGGGCCTTCACCACGTCGGTGCCGCGCCGGACGCCGCCGTCCAGCAGGAGGGGGACCTGGCCGCCGACCGCGTCGGCGATCACGGGCAGCCGGTCGATCGTGGCGGGGGTGGTGTCGAGCTGCCGTCCGCCGTGGTTGGAGACGATCAGACCGTCCACGCCGCAGGACACGGCCTGGGCGGCGTCGGCGGGGTGCAGGACGCCTTTGAGCAGGATGGGGAGCCGCGTCACGCCGCGCAGCCACTCCACATGCCTCCACGAAATTTCGGGAGAAAGGCTGACTTGTCGCACATGCCCATCGTTCCGGCCATCACTCCGGCCGGAGCCGCGCATGTTGGCGCAGAAGATGCCCGGCGGCAGGTCGTGGAAGTCGTTGCGGTCGCCGCGTTCGTTCCTGCCCAGCGCCGGTGAGTCCACGGTCACGACCAGGGCGCGGCAGCCGGCCGCCTCGGCCCGCCGTACCAGCGACTCGGTGAAACCCAGGTCGGGCTGGATGTACAACTGGAACCACAGCGTGCCCCCGGCCGCCGCGATCTCCTCGATGGTGATCGTGGACAGCATCGCGGCGATCATGATGACGCCGGCCTCGCGCGCCGCGCGGGCCGTGGCCGCCTCGCCCTCACTGGGCCAGGCCAGCCGGTGGAAGGCGGTCGGCGCGAGCAGGACCGGCATCGAGCTCTCGCACCCCAGCACGCTTCCCGCCAGCCGGGGCGGGCCGTGGCCGCGCAGGATCCTCGGCACCAATGCCAGCCGCCGGAACGCCGCCTCGTTGGCCGCGAGCGTCACCTCGTCCTGCGCCCCGCTGGCGAAGTAGTCGTAGTACACCGGGTCGAGCTTCTCCCGGGCCACGTCCTCGAAGTCGCGCAGGTTGAAGACCTCCATGTGAGTTGTACGGATCACGACAGCCCAAAAGATTCCGGTGAATCTCGGGACATATCGGCATTCGTAGAACCAGGTGTGATTGTTGTGGTCGCCACCCTCGGGGCACTCGCCGTCCTGCTGAGCCTGCCGTACTGGCTGCCCGGCGCCGTCACCAAGCTGCGCACGTGGCTGTTCGCGCGCGTCAACGGCGCGGACGGCATCCCGGTGCCCGGCGACCTCGTGGACCTCTCCCGCTTCATGGAGCTTTACGCGCACCCCGCCGCCGACGGCCGCAGCCGCGGCGCGGCGCTGTCCGACCTGTTCTGGTACTGGCTCTCGCCCGGCGCCGAGGTCCACCAGGAACACCTCGAACCCGGACCCCGCTACAACGACGTCGCCCGCTGCACCCGCCGCATCCTGACGATGCCGAGCCGTACCGCCGACGAGCTCGCCACTGCCAGCCTGCGCGCCGCCCTCCCCCGGCAGCACGGCCTGGTACGGCTGCGCGACCTGATGATGCCGGTCTGGGCGGAGTTCTATCACCGGGTGGTGTTCGGCATCCCCTGCCCGCCAGGCGTCAGAGACCTCATCGTGGACCACTCCGAAGACGTGGTCACCTCGCTGAAGTGCTGCGGCCTGCGCCACATGGACCGGCGCCTGCGCCTGACCCGCCACCTCCGCGACACTCTCGGCCGGGTGCCGCACCCACTGCCCGAGACCCTCGACGAGCACGAACGCGCCTTCTACCTCCAGGGCACCTTCTTCAACACGGCCGTCGTGCAGAGCGCCGAGGCCACCGCGCACGTGCTCATGGAGATCGCCGCCCACGGCGCCGACGGTCCGCTGGAGGCGGTCATCGAGTGGACGTTGCACGACTTCCCGCTGTTCGGCGTCGCGCACCGGATCACCTCGGCGGAGATCTGCCTGGAGGGGGCCGAGCCGATCCCGGCCGGTTCGGTGCTGTGCTTCAGCTATCCGGAGTTCCACCGCTCGGGCGGTCACATCCCGTTCGGGGTGGCGGCCAACCGGCCCTGCCCGGCCTGGCACCTGGCGCCGATCAGCATCGGGGCCGTCGTCAGGGAGGTCCTGCGCGAGCACGACCTGGCCACGACCGCCCGGCACACCCGCCCGCTGCCCAACCGCGGTCCCTGCCTGATGACCCCGCGCGGCCACCGGGTACGGCACCGCCGGCTCGTCCTCGCCTATCTCCGGCTGCGCGATCGATGGGAGGAGGTGTGGCGCAGCCCGCTCCAGCTCGTCCTCGGCACGTACATGGTCTGGCACGCCAGGCGCCTGCGCCTGTGCGAGCGCCACTTCGAACAGGAGAGGAACACCTCCCATGACCCTGCGCGCCACCGAGACCACGCCGGCTGAGCGCCCTGCGGCCCGCCGGTGGCTGGTCGTCCTGCTCAGCGTGCTGGCCGGCTTCCTGCTGACCGTCGTGTGGTCGGCGGAGTTCGTCGACCAGACCATCGGCGCGAGCGTCGCCGACACCCTCCTCGGCCACGACGCCTCGGAGACCCCGATCGCCGGGATCCTGTCCGGCGTCGTGTTCGCGTTCGTGACCGGGCTGGCCGGCACGTTCACCGCCTGCAACATCGCCGCCATGGGCGCGGTCGCGCCGCTGGTGGGCGCAGGCAGCTCCGCGGGCGCGCGGATGGCGCGCACGCTCAAGCCGCTCGGCTGGCTGGCCGTGGGCGTGCTGGCGGTGTCCGGCGTCTACGGCTTCGTGGTGGGCCTGGCCGGCACCGCCATGCCGCAGTTCGCCAACTCGCCGCCGGCCGGCGGGCTGCTCGCGCGCAACATCCAGTCGATGGTCACCTTCGGGCTGATCGGGCTGATCCTGGTCTTCCTGGGACTGGCCGCGCTCGGCCTGGTCAAGGATCCGCTCGCCCGGCTGGAGCGGCGCTTCCCGAACGCGCGCATGCTGGTCATGGGCGCGATCATCGGCGCCTTCCTCATCGGCCGGCCGTTCGGGCTGTTCCGCCAGCTCTTCCGGGACGCCGCCGCCAGCCACAACCCGCTCTACGGCGCGCTGGCGTTCATGCTGCAGTCGCTCGGCAACATCGTCGTCATGGCGGTGCTCGTGCTGCTGCTCGCCCTCGCGCTCGGCGGCCGGGCCCAGCGCTGGCTGAACGCCAGGCCGGGACGGCCGGCCGTCATCACCGGCACCGCGTTCATCGTCGCGGGCTCCTTCACCGCCCTCTACTGGGTGGGCAGGCTGCTCGGCCGCTTCGAGATCATCTGGTGGCCGACGGCCCCGTGGGTCTGAGCGCCAGCTTGTCCGGCTTGCCCGCCGCGTTCAGCGGGACCTCCCGGATGACGGTGATGCTCTTCGGCGCGCTGGCCGCGCTCAACGCCTCGGGCACGAGCGCGGCCAGCACACCGACGTCGGGCGCCCGCCCCGCGGCCGGCACCACGAAGGCGTGCACCGCCTCGCCGGTCTCCCGGTCCGGCGCGCCGACCACGAACGCCTGCTCCACGTCCGGATGCGCCGCCAGCACCCGCTCGATCGCGCCCGCGTGGCAGACCTCGGCGCCGACGATGATCACGTCGCGGGTCCTGCCGGTCAGGTGGAGCAGCCCGTCGCGGTCCAGGAAGCCGAGGTCGCGGGTGCGCAGCCAGCCGTCGCGCAGCACCTCACCGGTCAACTCGGGCGCGCGCCAGTATCCGGCCATCATGTGCGGGCTGCGCACCCACACCTCGCCGTCCGCGCCGTGCGGCACCGGCCGCCCGTCGCCGTCACGCAGGCTCACCTGTACGGCGGGCAAAGGCCGCCCCACCGCCCCGGTACGGCCCGCCGCCACGTCATCCGGCGTCAACATGGCGATCACGCCCGCCTCGGCCTGGCCGTACCCCTGCCAGATCACCGGCCCGAGCCGGTCGGCGGCCCGCTCCAGCAGCGACGGCGCGGCCGGCGCGCCCCCGAGCACCAGCGCCCGCAGGCCGCGCAGCTCGGCGCCCTCATCCAGGAGCCCGCCCAGGACCGGCGGCGCCATCATCGTGGCGGTGGCCCGGTGGGCGGAGATCGCCTCGGCCAGCGGCAGTTCGGGGATGATCGCGACACCTCCGGCGACCAGCGTCCTGCCCAGGTACGTCATCATGACCGGGCCGGCGAGGCTGGCGTGGACCAGGCAGCGCTCGAAGTTCGCCATCAGTGCCTTCAGCGGCGGCGGCCAGGCGTCGGGCCGGTAGGCGAGGCTGTAGGCGCGGTAGGTCTGGACGGGCGCCTTGGGCCTCCCGGTGCTGCCACTGGTGAACGTGAGCCGGGCAAGATCATCGGGCCGCGCGCCAAGCTCGACCACGCCGGCGGATCCGGCGGTCAGTTCGGCCACCTCGGCGTCGGTGAGCACGGCGTCGAAGCCCGCCGCCCGCGCCTCGGCCAGCCGCCCCGGACCCCAGCCGGGGCGGGCCATCCCCACCAGGCAGCCCAGCGCGTGCAAGGCCAGCTGCGCGGCGTAGACCTCGGGGGTCGAGGCGGCGACGACGAGGACGCAGGAGCCGGGCCGCAGCACCCTCGCGCGCAGCCCGTCCGCGCACCGCGCGACCAGCCCGAGCAGCTCCCCTCGGGTGACCACCCGGTCACCGTGCTCGATCGCGGGCCGCGCCGGCGCGCGCTCCAGCGCCTCCAGAACCGGGCCGGGGAAGAGCATCGTCACTCCAGGTGTGAGGGCGCGCGCCCCGGTGGACCGCCACAGCACCCGGGGACGCGCGCGCACGGCCGTCTTCCCGCACACACCCCTTCGAGGAACGGCACCCCAGCCGTTATTCCGGAAAGACGGTCATCCGGTTATACGCATCTGGACAGCTCCAGAGATTCGCCGTCGCAGTAATACGAACCAGGACATCGACGGACGTTCGCCAGGGCTTGGGAAAATGTGCGGCAGGATGATTGTCTTTGCGGAGGAACTACGAGGAGGTCTCCGGTGACCCGTCAGATTGTCTCCATTGTCGGTGGCAAGGACGTCCCTGCCACCAGCACCTACATCTCGGCCAACCCGGCGCGCACCGGTGAGGTCGTGGCCAGTGTGGGCCTCGCGGACGCCGGCGCCTTCGCGGCCGCCTGCCGTACCGCCAAGGAGGCGCAGCGCGAGTGGGCCAAGGTGCCGGCGCCGGTGCGCGGGCGGGTGATCGCCTCGATCGGGCGGCTGGTTGAGGCCAACGCGGAGGCGCTGGCGCGGCTGGTGACCGAGGAGATCGGCAAGCCGTACAAGGAGTCGCTGGGCGAGGTGCGGGAGATCGTCGACACGTGCGACTTCTTCCTGGGCGAGGGCCGCAGGCTCTATGGCCAGACGGTGCCGTCGGAGATGCCGGACAAGAACCTGTTCACCTTCCGCAACCCGGTCGGCGTGGCGGCGGTGATCACCGCCGGGAACTTCCCCGTCGCGGTGCCCTCGTGGTATCTGGTTCCGGCGCTGCTGTGCGGCAACGCGGTGGTGTGGAAGCCCGCCGAGTACGCCGCCGCCTCCGCGCACGCGATGTACAAGCTGTTCGCCGCCTCCGGCCTGCCCGAAGGCGTGCTCAACATCGTCTTCGCCGACGGCAAGGAGACCTTCGAGGGCCTGGACCTCGCCCTGTCCGAGGGCAGCGTGCAGAAGGTCGGCTTCACCGGCTCATCCGAGGTGGGCAGGAAGATCGGCGAGCTGACCGGCCGCCACCTGCAGTCGGCCTGCCTGGAGCTCGGCGGCAAGAACCCGATGGTGGTCATGCCGGACGCCGACCTCGCCCTGGCCGTGGAGGGCGCGCTGTTCGGCGGCTTCGGTACGGCCGGCCAGCGCTGCACCAGCCTCGGCACCGTCATCGTGCACGAGAGCGTCCACGACGAGTTCGTCGAGCGCTTCGCCCGCGCCGTCTCCAACGCCAAGATCGGTGAACCGATGGGCGACGTGCTGGCCGGGCCGCTGCTGGATGAGAAGTTCGCGGTCCGCTACGAGGAGTTCCTGACCTGGATCCAGCCGCACCACGAGGTCGTGACCGGCAGCACCGGCAAGATCAGCAAGGAGAGCCCGCACCACGAGTTCACCGGCGAGGACGGGCTCTACTACCACCCGGTCGTGGTCGACGGCGTACGCCCGGACGACCGGCTGTTCCTGGAGGAGACGTTCGGCCCGATCGTCGGCGTGACCACGTTCCAGACCATGGACGAGGCCATCGAGCTGGCCAACCTGCCCGGTTACGGCCTGTCGAGCTCCATCTACACCACCGACGCGAAGAACGCCTTCCGCTTCCGCGAGGGCGTCTCGGCCGGCATGGTCAGCGTCAACAACTCCACCAGCGGCGCCGAGGCGCACCTGCCGTTCGGTGGCAACGGCAAGTCCGGCAACGGCAGCCGGCAGTCCGGTATGTGGGTGCTTGACCAGTTCACCCGCTGGCAGGCCATGAACTGGGATCATTCCGGACGTCTGCAAAAGGCCCAGATGGACGTGGCAGATATCACTCCTGACCTGGACTTCCGACTCCCCTAGGCAACATTCCCTCCGGAGCCTCACAATGTTGCTCCGGAGGGATGCACAGTGGGCTCACGACAGCACCTCGACGGCCTCGCGCGGTCGGCACGATCCCTGCAGGACACGGTCGGTGAGCTCCATGCCGCGCTGACCGCGGGCAACGAACGGCGGGCCGGCTACGCCCGCGACCGCCTGGCCGAACAGGCCCGCGCCGCCCTGGGCGAGACCGGCTCGTACGGCTTCGAGCGATCCCGCCCCGGCTCCCACACACCGGACCCGGACCCGGACGACCTGCTCGCCGAGGCCGTACACGACCTGGCCCTGTCCCAAGCCCTCATCTCCGCCGCAGCCGACGTCGGCGAGACCGACGCAGGCGAAGGCGCGACCCGTGACGGCGGGGGTGGCGGTGGGGCGGGTTCTGAGTCTGGGCGGTTGCGGGTGGCCGGGGACTCTCTCGGGCGGCTGGCCACGGCGCTGAAACCCCCTGACCGCTTCGGCTTCGAGGCCGCCGCGAGCGCCTCCCCCGATCTGCCCACCGCGATCGCCACCCTCCGCCAGGAGGCCGCCTCCTGCCTGGACCGCATCCACGAACGCTCGGCCGGCGTCGCGGGCGCCGCCCTGGCCAAGATCCCCGGCGTGAGCACGATCACCACGACCGCCCAGGAGATCCTCGACAAGCTCGGCGTCGGCGCGCTCACCGGCACCCTCACCAAGCTCGCCGCCCGCGCCCTGCACAAGGCCCTCACCGCCCTGCACCGCCTCATCCCCATGGAAGCCCTCGACCGGGTCAACACAGCCGTCTCCCAACTGGCCGACGGCCTGGACAAGGACAAGGCGGCCGGCCCGCTCCTGATGTCGGCGCTGCTGGGCACCGAAGGCGTCAGATCCGCCTTGGACGAACGGCTCGCCCGCGACGCCCTGGACCGTGCCAGGCTCGACGGCGCCCGCACCGAACTGGCCGAGCTCGGCGACCGCTTCGGCAAGCACATGGACGTGCTGGCGATCGCGATCACGGTCAGCACCGCCGTGGTCGCGTGGCTGGCCACGCCGCTGGCCGCGGGCGCGGTGGCCGCGCTCCTGCTGGGCGCGGTGCTCGTGCTGGCGGCCGACTACGCCGACGCGTGGTCCCTGCCGGTGGCCGTACGCGGGGTGCGGACCGTGGTCGAGGACGCCACCGCATGATCGACGACCACGTCGGCGCCGAGATCGCCGCCCTCGACCAGGCCGCGAACCTGGCCCTCCGGTCCGAGCCCGGCACCGCCACCGCCCACTCCATCAGGCACCACGCCGACGACCTGATACTCGAACTGCGGGAGGTACACGACTGGGCCCACCTGCGCCACCTGCGGGAGAAGACCGGGCGGCTGCGGGTCGAGGCGCTCGACTACGCGCAGGCCGTCCTGCTGCGCCGGCACGCGCTCGGCGCCGACGGGGGCGCCGCCGAGGCGCTGGTGGGCTTCCTGTGCGAGCGCGCGGGCGTCCCCGCCCATGTGGCGATCGCCGCGTCCGCACGTTCGGAGTCGTACACCAGAACCTCCGACATGCTCCGGCTGCCGCCCTCCCCCGACGCCTGGCACCTCCCGGTCCTCGCGCACGAGCTCGGCCACTACCTCATCCGCGAGGTGAGCCACGTCCGGGACAAGGACGAGCGGCCCCTGCTGGAACGAGCCGACAACTGGCACCGCGAAGAGCTGATCGCCGACTGCTACGCCACCTACGCCCTCGGCCCCGCCTACCCGCTGTCGTGCGTGCGCCTGCGCATCGACCCGGACGAGGTGGACGTGACCGGCCCGTCCCACCCGTCGTGGCGGATCCGCGTGCACACGATGACCGACATGCTCATGGCCATTTCCGACAAGCACGGCAGGACGTACGCCCGCGCCGTCGAGACCATGATCGCACCGGCCTGGACGGCGCTCACCGGCGAGAAAGAGAACGCCGCGCAGGAGAGCCCGGCCCACATCCCCGCCGCGACCGTCTTCGACCTGCTGGAACGGCACCTGCCCCGCGCCCGCTACGAACCCGGCGGCATGGTCGGCGCAGCCGAACGCGCGCTGACCGGCGAGGAACGCCGTCGCCCCGGCATCACCCCGGCCCACGTGCTCAACGCCGTCTGGCGGCTGCGCCTCGACGGCAGGGTCACCGGGGAGACCGGCGGGCGCGCCCTGGCCATGCTCGCCCGGGGCGGCTGACGTGGACGGCAAGCTCATCCTGATGATCAGGCTGGACTGCCTGCTGGCCGACCTGGACCGGATCAGCGGCGCGGTGACCGACGCGATCCGCAAGCGCGAGCACATGCGCGAGGTGATGGACGCGCTGCAGGAGGCCGAGAACGCCGTCAGCGAGCTCGCCAGCATCGCCGCCCCGATCGGACAGGAGCTGGCCAGGCCGGGCAAGGGCCGGCTCGGCGACCTCGGCAACCGCCCGCTGACGGCCAGCATCACCAACCTGGACGGCCACATCCAGGCGGTCGAGGACCGCGTCGCCAGGATCCGCGAGACGATCGAGCCGCTCAGCGACCGGATGGTGGAGCTGGAGAAGCAGACCGTGCTGGAGGAGGACCTGCGGGCCGCCACCGGAAACCTGCGCTTCGAGGCGGAGAAGCTGCGCGACCGGCTCGACTCCGACGGCGCGGACCTGCCCGAGTTGTGGCGCGGGTACGCCGAGTTCGTCAAGACGGAGGCGGAGCCGGTCTACGACAACTACGTCGAGTTCGTCGCGGGCCTGGCCATGCGCGACAGCGCGGTGGAGGACAGCGTGTGCATGGTGACCGACCACCTGCTCACCCGGATGCTCGGCCCGCACCAGGCGCTGTCGCTGCCCTCGCGGACACCGGCCTTCAGCATGCGCGCGGTCATCAAGCTCGGCTTCCCCGACTGGAACATCTGGGGCGTCCCGCTGGCGGCCAGGGAGGCGGGGGCCAGCGTCGTCAAGCACGCCGCCGACAAGGCCAGGATGCTCAACGAGCTGCTCGCCCGGCCGCCGACGCCGTACGCTGCCCGGCTGGCCGAGGACGCGCTGGCCGCGTTCATGCTGGGCCCCGCCTACGCCCGCGCCATGTTCACCTTCCGCCTGCACCCGAGCGCGCCCTCGGCCTCGGCCCTGCCGCCGGACACGCTCAGGGCGCGGATGATCCTGACCATGCTGCGGCTGGCCGGCCCCGCCGACGGCCAGGACGCCTTCGCCGAGGAGGTGGACCAACTCGAGGACTTCTGGACGGACCTGCTGCGGCAGCTCGGCGTCCCCCCGGAGCCCGTCCTCGATCCGGACTTCTGCCGCCGGCTCCACACCGCGCTGCACAGAGACCGCTTGCGCGGCTTTTCCGCAAAGAACTGGGCAGACGTGCAAACATGTGCTGACCACCTCCTCCTCGGGGACACCCTGCCGCCCCTGACCCCCGTCGACCGGGTCGTGATCCTCCTCAACGCGGGCTGGGTGGCCAGGCATCGAGACCCCCTCCGCACCAACGTGATCGCCGGCCGGCTCATGCACCATCTCAGGCATGACGGCACGGGCCGCTCCCCTGATGCCAGGAGCGGCGGCCGCCCCCTCACCACCCGAACCCCCAGGGGAACATGATGACGTCACACCACGTGGCGATGGCCGAGCTCTGGCGTAACCGCCGGCGCGCCGACCTGGTCCCCGACACCGGCGACCTGTCGCAGCAGGTGGGCTGGCTGCTGGCCGGCCTGTGGCTGGAACACTCCGACGGCCTGGCCGAGCGTGCCACCGCCCTGGAGGAAACGTTGCACGCCGCGCTCAAGGCCCGTTCCGCGAACTGGCACGCGGAGCTGAACGGCCTGCTCGGGCTGGTGCTGATCGCCCGGGGCATGCTCAAGCGCGAGTCCGGCGACCACGCGGCCTCCGGCGACCTGTTCGCCAGGGCGCTGAAGGTCTCGCCGCCGTCGTTCTCGCCGCCGCTCTACGCGCTGGCGATGCTGCACACCGGCCGCCGCGAGGAGGCGGCGCGAATCGTTGCCGGGGCGGGTGACGCCGAGAGCCCCTACACCGCCTACACGCAGGTGCTGCTGGCCGAGGCGGGCGACCCGTACGCCGCGCTGGACCTCGCCGACCGCGCCTGCGCCCGCTGGGAGGGCGACGTCAGGCTGTCCAGGCTCCGGCTCGGCCTGGCCGAGCGGCTGGGCAAGCTCACCTCGGCGGCCTGGCGCGACCTCGGCGGCGCGCTGCTGGCGGCCGACCGCCACGAGGAGGCGATCGAGGCGCTGCTGCAGGCCGACCGCGACGATCCGGACATCCTGGAGTGGCTGTCCATCGCCTTCCAGAGCGTCGGCGACGACGAGAGCGCGGCCGACGCCGCCACCGAGGCCGCCCGCCGCCGGCCGGGCGCGGCGCTCCACCTGGACGCCGCCGACGCCTGCGCCAGGGCGCGCCGCCGTCCCCAGGCGCGCGAGCACGTGGACGCCGCGCTGGACGCCGAGGCCGACCACGTCGTCCGCTTCGCCGCCGCCCAGATCCTGCTCGGCACCGGCGACATGGACCGGGCGCTGGAGCTGGTCCGCGAGATCAGGGCCGACCTGCCCGACGACCCCAGGGCGCTGATCGTGGAGGGCATCGCGCTGTTCGGAGTGGGCCAGGTGGCGGACGCCGAGCGGACCCTCGGCAAGGCGGCCGTGCTCGTGCCCGACGAGCCGGTCGTGCTGCGCCACCTGGCCGTCGCCCGCCTCGATCTGGGCATGCTGGAGGAGGCCGCGCCGCTGCTCGACCAGGCCCTGGCGCTGGATCCGGACGACGGCTGGATGCTGGCCGTACGCGGGGATCTGCGCAGGCGGCTGATGGACCTGCCGGGCGCCAAGGACGACCTCGACCGGGCGGCGGGCCTGGGCTTCGAGAACGCGTGGACGCTGCGCGCGCAGGCCCAGGTCGTCGAGGCCGACGACCCGGCCGAGGCGCTGCGGCTGCTGGACCGGTCGCTGGAGCTGGACCCGGAGGACGCCGCCGCGCACGCCGCCCGCGGCAAGATCCTGCACGGGCTGAAACGTATCCCGGAGGCCGACGCCGCCTTCCGCCGGGCGCTGGAGATCGACCCGCTCGATCCGCGGGCGCTGACGAAGCTGACCGAGTTCTGGCTGCCGGAGCTGCCCGTCGCCGACGTCACCGACCTCAGGGAGGCGGTCGAGCAGGCCATCGAGCGCACCCCCGACGACATCCCGCTGCGCTGGGCCTACAGCGAGATCCTCAGCGTGCAGGAGCAGGCGAAGGACGCCCGCGACGTGGCCAGGCACATCACCCGCATGCCGCCGCGCGACGCCGAGGACCACCGCCTGCTGGGCCTGGCCTACAGCAAGCTGGAGGAGCGCGAGGCGGCGGTGGCCGCCTTCCGCGCGGGCATCGAGCTCGCGCCCGGCTACGCCGACCTCCACGCCCACCTCGGCGTCGAGCTGGGCCTGGCCGGCCGGCGCGAGGAGGCCGAGCGCGAGCTGTCCAGGGCCGTCGAGCTCAACGAGGACTACGCGTTCGCGCGGGCCAGGCTCGGCAACGCGCTGCTGGCGCTGGGCCGCTTCGAGGAGGCCGAGCCGCACCTGCGCAGGGCGATCGAGCTGTGGCCCACCGCCTCGGACCCGCTGCTCGACCTGGCCGAGGTGCTGCGCATGACGCGCCGCCCCGAGGAGGGCCTGGAACTGGCCGAGCAGGCCGTACGGCTGCAGCCGTCCGCCTTCGCGATCGGCTCGCGCGGCCAGCTCTACTACACACTCCAGCGGCTGTCCGAGGCCAGGACTGACCTGGAACGCGCGATCGAGATCGACCCGGAGCTGTCCTGGGCGCGCGGCACGCTGGCCGAGGTCTACCGCATGACCGGCGACTTGGACGACGCCATCGCCCACGCCACCCGGGCCATCCCCCAGTCCGACGACAGCAGGTGGCTGCTGTCGGTACGCGGCGCGGCCAAGTACGCCCAGGGCCACTACGCGGAGGCCGAAGCCGACCTTCGCGAGGCGGCGGAGCTGCGTCACCCGGCCGAGCCGGTCGATCTGCTGGCCCTGGTCATGCTCCGCAACACCCTGCAGCGCCTGGGCAGGGGCGAGGAGGCGGTACGCCTGCTGCGCGGGCACGCCATGACCGGCACCGTGGTCAACAGGGACGCCGATCCCCAGGTCGTCGTGCACTACTCCGAGGCGCTGCAGTACGACGGCCGCCTGGACGAGGCCAGGGAGGTGCTCAACCAGGCGGTCAGGGTCTGGCCGGAGGATCCGGAGATCCACTCGGCGCAGGCCTGGCTGGAGGCGGCCATGGGTCGCTTTGAGGCCGCGCTGGAGGCCGCTGGCCGGGCGGTGGAGCTGGCGCCGGGCAACGCCGAGCGGCTCTACGTGCTGGGCTCCATCCAGCGCACCGCCAGGGACCCGCTGGCGGCCATCAGGAACCTGACCCGGGCGGTGGAGCTGGAGCCCGACGCCGCCTGGATCTGGGCGGAGCTGTCGATCACGCTGTCGTACGTGGCGGCGTGGGACCTGGCGATCGAGGCGGGCCTGGAGGCGACCGCGCCAGGCAGGCAGGTGACCGCCTACTGCGAGGAGATGCTGGCCTGGGCCTACCGCTACCGGGAGACGCCCGACCTGGAGGCGGCGCTGGCGGCCTATGACCGGGCGCTGGCGCTGGACGCGGGTTCCACCGGGGCGCTGGCGGGACAGGGCGACACGTTCTTCTCGATGGGCGACCGGGAGCGGGCCGCCGCGTGCTATGAGGCGGTGCTGGACGCGCTCAGCCCGTACGACCCCGACCACCTGTCGACCAGGGGGTGGTGCCTCTACCGGCTGGGCCGCTACCAGGAGTCGCTGGACTATTACCAGCAGTATCAGGCGGTCAAGCCGGACCGGCCCGGGTTTCTGCTGTTCGACCTGGGGTTGCTGGCCTGGGCCGAGGGCGACGACGAGGCGGCCAGGACGGCGTACGACCATGCGCTGGAGCAGGCGTTCCAGGAGGCGCCGCCGCGTACCCGCGGGCTGATCGAGGTGGCGATCCGGGACCTGGAGTCGGACCGGCGCGGCGACCCCGAAACGCAGCGTGCGCTGATTGCCCACCTTCATGGGAAACGCGCGGATCTGCCCAAATACGAACCTCCACCTCGACTCTAGATCCTTCTACCTCGGAGTAAGAAAGCCACTCCGCCGGAAACC
The DNA here is from genome assembly GCF_014203235.1 of Nonomuraea endophytica. GTDB lineage: Bacteria > Actinomycetota > Actinomycetes > Streptosporangiales > Streptosporangiaceae > Nonomuraea > Nonomuraea endophytica. Next base: position 622,173 of record NZ_JACHIN010000004.1, read on the forward strand.
GGCGGGCTTTCCGGCGAGTCAGGGTCGTGGCACGATAACGGCGCCTTCGATTACGGGGAGAAGCCGATGCGTGACGATCTGACACTACTCGAGGCCCAGCAGACCCTCCGCCTGCGCGCCGGCTTCCCATGCCGGTGGAGCGTCTGGACGGCCGACGGCCGCGGCTGGTATCCGCACGGCACCTCACCGGCCAGGGACATCGACGGCCTGCCGTACTTCCACGGCGACGACGTCGTGCTGGAGGTGCCGTCGAGCCGGCTCACCGTCAGGGCGGCGCGCGGGATGGAGTACGGCCACGCCGAGACCACGCTCACCCCCGGCGCGGGCGAGACGCTGGTGGAGCTGGCCCCGCCGCGCATCTACGACGCCGCCGCCCGCGGCTGGTACGGCGGCGACCTGCACGTGCGGCTCAACCGCCCGCCCCAGTGGGTGGCCGACTCACAACACGGCGAGGATCTTCACGTGGTCAACCTGCTCGCGGGCGACGGCGACACCGAGGACCTCTGGGCCGGCCGGAACCTGCCCTGGTCGGACGCCACCCACGTGGCCCGGGTGGGGCTGGCGCAGGACGCGCCGAGCGTCCCGTCGGGCTCGGTGGACAAGCTGCGCGAGCGGGGCGCGCTGATCGGGTACGCCAACGCCTTCCGCGGCCCGGTCGAGACGCCGGAGCAGTTGTTCGACGGCGGCTACCCGATCTACGACGCCCGCATGTCCGTCGTGGACGCGGCGCTGGGCCTGGTCGACAGCTTCTCCTCGGCGATCGGCTCCGACCGGGCGTACCGGCGGCTGATCGGGGCCGGCAACCGGGTGGCCGCGGTCGCCGGAACCGCGGGACGCCTCGGCCCGATCGGCGGCGAGCGCACGTACGCGCACGTGGACGGCCCGCTCACCGCCGAGTCCTACGCCCACGCGGTACGGCACAGCCGTACCTTCGCCACCACGGGCCCTTTCCTGGAGCTGTCGGTGGAGGGCGAGCGTCCGGGCGCCACGATCGACCTGCAGGCGGGCACCCGGGTGCGGGCGACGGCGCGGGTGATCGGCCCCGGCGTGCAGCGGGTGCGGCTGCTGACCGCCGACGGCGAACTGGCCTCGGGCCCGCCGAACGAGGTGGCGGCCGAGTTACGCGTGGACTGGCCGACGTACGTGGTGGCGGTGGCGGAGGGCGGCGGCCTGGTGCGGGCGCATTCGAGCCCGGTCTACCTGGACGTGGAGCGCCGCCGGGTGGCGAGAGAAGAGGACGTGACGTTCTGCCTGCGCTGGCTGGACCTGCTGGAGGGGCTCGTCAAGGACAGGGACGGGCTGGTGACGGAGGCCCGCCGGGTCTACCAGTCACGCCTGGCGTGAGAAAAGGGGGAACGCGGGTCCCAATCGGGGGTGCCCGCGTTCCTCCGGAGAGCGTGCCGTCAGACCTGGCCGGCCTTCTCCAGGGCGGCGCAGCAGGTGTTGACCAGCAGACGGGTCACCACGTACGGGTCGACGTTGGCGTTGGGGCGGCGGTCCTCGATGTAGCCCTTGCGGTCCACCTCGACCTGCCACGGGATGCGCACCGACGCGCCGCGGTCGGAGACGCCGTAGGAGTACTTGTTCCACGGGGCGGTCTCGTGGGCGCCGGTCAGGCGGGACTCGATGTCGGCGCCGTACTGGCGGACGTGCTCGAGCGGCTTGTCGCCCTCGCCGAGCGCCTCGCAGGCGGTGATGATGGCGTCGTAGCCCTCGCGCATGGCCTTGGTGGAGAAGTTGGTGTGCGCGCCGGCGCCGTTCCAGTCGCCGCGGGCGGGCTTGGCGTCGAGGGTGGCCTCCACGCCGAACTCCTCGGCGGTGCGGTAGAGCAGGTAGCGGGCGACCCACAGGTGGTCGGCGGCCTCAAGCGGGCTGGCCGGGCCTACCTGGAACTCCCACTGGCCGGGCATGACCTCGGCGTTGATGCCGGAGATCTTCAGGCCGGCGATGAGGCAGCGGTCGAGATGGAGCTCGACGATCTCGCGGCCGAAGACGGCCTCGGCGCCCACGCCGCAGTAGTAGTGGCCCTGAGGGGCGGGGAAGCCGCCCTCGGGGAAGCCGAGCGGACGCGAGCCCTTGAAGAAGGTGTATTCCTGCTCGATGCCGAACCACGACTCCTGCGCGGCGAACTGCTCGGCGATCGGACGCAGCAGGGCGCGGGTGTTGCTCCTGTGGGCCTCCCCGTCGATCTCCTCGACCTCACACAGGACCAGCACGTTGTCGCCCCCGCGGATCGGGTCCGGGCAGGTGAACACGGGGCGGAGCACCCGGTCGGAAGCGTGGCCCTCGGCCTGGTTGGTGCTGGAGCCGTCGAAACCCCACACCGGCGGCTCGGCGCCGTCGGCAAGGATCTTGGTCTTCGCGCGGAGCAGAGCCGTGGGCTCGGTGCCGTCGATCCAGATGTACTCAGCCTTGTAGCTCACGGAGGTCCTTTCGGGGTTTTACTCAGCCACGCCGAGGCTGCCAGGCTGCCGTTTCCCGGTTTTTGCCCGAATGTGAACGCCGTGTTAATCCGGAGACGATGAGGGACTGCGGAAGCAGGACGATCGCGGTGATACCTCCGTAAGCCGACTTGCTGAGGGTGACCTTGATGCCGTGGCGGCGGGCGAGGAGCCCGACCACGAGCAGGCCGAGCCGTTCGCTGTCGGCCAGGTCGAACTCCGGCGGGTCGGCCAGCCGGGAGTTGACCTCCTCGCGGATGGTGTCGGGCAGGCCGAGCCCGCGGTCCTCCACCTCGATGGCGAAGCCCCGGCCGACGACCTGCCCGTACACCTGGACGGTGGTGGTGGGCGGGGAGAAGGCGGTGGCGTTGGCGACCAGTTCGGTCAGCAGGTGCGTGATGTCGGTGGCCGCGGCGCCGTCGAGGAAGGCGTCGGGGATGGGCGGGGCGTTCACCCTGGTGTAGGCCTCGACCTCGGAGATGGCGTCGCGCACCACGTCGGCCAGCGGGACCGGGTCGCCGTTGACGGGTCCCGGCGAGCCGCCCGACAGGATGAGCAGGCCCTCGGACTGGCGGCGCATGCGGGTGGTGAGCCGGTCGAGCGTGAACAGGTCCTGCAGCGTCTCCGGCTCGGTGATCTGCCGCCTGATCACGTCGAGCTGGACGAGCTGGCGGTGCACCAGCGCCTGGTTGCGCCGGGCCATGTTGCGGAAGACGCGGCCCAGGCCCTTGCGCAGCGCGGCCTGGCCGACGGCCGCCTCGACCGCGGTGCGGCGTACTCCGGCGAAGGCGTGGGCAACGTCGCGGATCTCCTGGGTGGCGCCGTCGGTGGGGATGGGCGGGGCCTCGACGTCGACGTTCACGTCCTCGCCGCCGCGCAGCTTCTCCACCACGCGCGGGAGCCGTTCGTCGGCCAGTTCCGCGGCGGCGTCGCGCAGGGTGTCGAGCTCGGTGGCCAGGCGGCGGCCCAGGCGGGCCGACCACATGACGGCCGCGATGATGCTGACCAGGCCGAGGAAGCCGACCACGACGATCCGCACGACGATCTCGCCGGCGGCGGCCTCGGCGCGCGCGTTCAGCAGCTCCGAGCGGCTGACCAGCAGCCGGTCGAGGGTGGCGCCGAAGCTGTCGGCGGCGGCCTGCCAGGAGTTGCGCACGCGCGGCAGCCGCGCGGTCTCGATGATCTCGCGTTCGATCTCGGAGATCCGCTGGTGGTCGGGGGAGGCCAGCAACAGGTCGTACGGCGCGCGCAGCTCGGCTTCCAGCGCGGCCACGCCATCTTCGAGCAGCAGTCTCCTGTTGGGTGTGAGCTCCTCGACCGCCTCGTACTCCTCCCGGGTGATCCGCCCGGCCAGCGTCGCCCCGGAGATCAGCGCGTCCTCGCGGGACATGAGGTCGCGGGCGTGGGCGATGCGCTGGAGCCCGGCGGCCTGCTGGTAGAGCTTGATGTCCGGGACGGTGACGGCCTGGTCGTAGAGGCGGTAGACCTCGTCGGTGGCCTCGCCGTAGGCCTGCACGACCGACAGGCGGTTGGTGGTGCGGTCGTCGACCTCCCTGCGCACCGCGTCCAGGCCGCCGATCTTGCGCAGCACGGCGTCGATGGCGTTGCGCAGCTCGGGCGTGGTGATGGTCTGCGCCTCCTCGGAGGCTGACAGCGTGCGGAACGCGGCCGCCGCAGTGTTCGTGCGCTTGCGCGCGGAGACGAGCAGGCTGCCGTCGGGCGGCGGCGAGGACAGGAACATCGCCGCCGACTTGCGCTCATGCTGCAGCTCGGTGACCAGCGCCGCCGCGGGGGCGCTGATCTTCTCGAACGCGGTGGTCGCCCGGCGCAGCTCGAAGAAGTCTCCGACCACGTGACCGGCGACGAAGGTCCACAGTGCGACGAGCGCCACGATCGGCAGGCTGAGGAGGGAGTACAGCTTGAAGCGCAGGCTCTGCGATGCCATCGTCCCGGGACGCTAGCACCTGCTCGGACGCCCCTACAGGGCCCAAAGTTTCGTGCCGCCCACAACCGTGGCCACGCACCGACCAGAACCGTTCTCCACCAGGCCGGCATAGGGGTCGCGGGGGTCAACGTCGAAGACGGCGAAGTCGGCGCGGGAGCCCGGCCGCAGGACGCCGATCTCGTCGCGCATGCCGAGCGCGTGGGCACCGCCGAGGGTCGCGGCCTCGATGAGCCGCCGGTCGAGGTCGGGGTGGTGGTAGCCCTGCCGTACGGCGAGCTGCTTGAGTGCGGCGACGTCGGCGAGCAGGTCGAGTGACGGCGAGGACGACAGCGAGTCGGTGCCGACGGCGACAGGGTTGCCCTCGCGCAGCAGCGCGGCCACGTCGGGGCCGTCGAGCCCGAGGGTGCGGTTGGAGCGGGGGCACAGCGCGACCGCGGTGCCGCGCTCGCGCAGCAGCGCGCGGTCGTCGGGCCCGAGGTGGACGCCGTGGGCGAGGTGGCAGTCGGGGCCGAGCACGCCGAGGCTGTCGAGGTAGGCGGCGGGCGCCAGGCCCGAGCCGCCCTCCAGCAGCGCGAACGGCGCCGACCACTGGCGCACCAGCTCGGCCAGCGGCCCGGTGCCGGCCATCGTGTACTCGCGTTCGTGCGCGGACTCGGCCAGGTGGATGTGGATGCGGGCGCCGCGCTCGCGGGCGAGCACGGCGGCGTCGGCGAGCACGCCGGTGTCGAGCGTGTAGGGCGAGTGCGGCGAGATGCCCGCGCGGCGCTCGCCGAGCGTCTTGAGGAAGCGTTCGCGCCCGTCCTGGTGCCAGCTGGCGTCGGTGTCGCCGATGATCTCCAGGTACGCCAGGCCGCCCAGCGGCGTGTCCACGAACGCCTCCGGATCGGTCACGATGTCGGCGGCGGCGGTGGTTCCCGAGCGCAGGCACTGCCAGGCGCCGTCGGTCGCGGCGGCGGCCCAGTCCCAGGCGCCGGTCCTGAGCGCGGGGTCCCAGCTGCCTTCGCCGCCCTTGAAGTAGGCCTGGTTGAAGACCTCGGACCAGTGCTCGAAGGAGTCGTAGACGCGCTGCCCGATCGCGGCCATGCAGGTGTACTGCAGGTGGGTGTGGGCGTTGACCAGCCCGGCGACCAGGACGCCGGGCCAGCGCACCTCGGCCTTGCCCCGCCCGACCTCGACGACGCGGCCGTGCTCGACGGTGACGGTGCCGTCCTGGATGGGCGGGCCGTCCATGGTGAGGACGAGCGGCGCGCCGTGGACTACGGGACCCATACGACGTCCGTGCCGAGGATCTTGTACGCCAGCAGCGCCAGCGCGAAGGCGGCGAACGAGCCGAGGAGCAGGTAGTCGGCGCGGTCGAAGGCCAGCTCGCGCATCCACGTGCGGTGCTTGGCGCCGAAGCCGCGCAGGTCCATGGCGTTCGAGGTGTCCTCCGCGTCGATGAGCGAGTTCACGGTCAGGGGGATCACGACCGGTTTGAGGGATATTAGCCGCTTTATCGGATTATTCGTGCGCGGGTGGGTGTAGCCGCGTACCCGCTGAGCGTCGATGATCTGCTGCATGGTCGCCGCCGTGGACGGCAGGAACCGGAACGTCAGGTCCACCCCGAACGCCAGCCGCTGCGAGACCCGCAGCCGGGCGAAGCTGACCCCGAGATCGCCCGGCGCGATGCAGAACGCCACCGGAAAGCCCACCATGGCCATCGCCACGAACCTGATCAGAAGCGTCATCGAGTACGACAGCGTCGCCAGGCTGACCGGATTCCCGGTGATCGGCATGTCGAACAACGGCGGCGCCAGCTTGGTCGCCTCGATCTGCAGGGCATTGGTGAAGACGCTGTTGACGAGCACGGTCAGCGTCATCAGCGTCAGGACGAGGGCCCAGTTGGCCCTGACCGCGTGCCACGGGATGCCCGCCGCACTGTAGTAGGCCAGGGCCACGAGGGCACAGACCAGCATGAGGCGCAGGTCGCTCACGCGCGCCACCGCCACGAGGAAGCAGACCGGGACCAGCAGGAGCACGCGCGGGTCCCGCCGGCCCAGGAAGGACTCGCCTCCCAGATACCGTGGCGTGACGTCCACGCGGTTACCTGCCCATGCGCTTGGAGATCGGTTCCCAGATCGCGTCGAGCGCGGGCACCAGAATGAGGGCGACCAGCGTGTTGCTGAGCAGCAGCGGGCCGAAGGCGAAGGAGGCCCAGCCGCCGAACGTGAGGTCCTGCAGCCACATGTCGGTGAAGGTCGTGGCGAACCCGATGAGCATCGAGACCCACGCGATGGCGCCCACCAGGACCAGGCGCAGCATCTCCTTGGACGCGCCGACGCGCGCCACGATCAGCGCGAACAGGATGCCGGCCAGCAGTCCGGTCAGCGCGTTGGCCAGGCTCCAGTTCCAGTAGAACAGCGCGCCGTAACCCTTGATCTGGTCGATGACCATGTTGCCGACCAGGCCGGTGAAGAATCCGGCGATCGGGCCGAACCGCATGCCGATGAACGGCACGAGCGCGAAGGCGGGGCGGATGTCGACGTTCTGGGTGCCCGGAATGGTGAAGCTGATCAGGCCGAGCACGGCGTACAGGGCGGCGCCGACGGCGGCGAAGACGACCACGCGGGAGTTGATCTCCCACAGCGAGGTGCGGACGGGTAAGGCGTCGGGGGATGTCATGGCAGGTGAGTCCTTCCAGATCTGGCCAGCTCGAACGGGTGCGGTATCGCTCCTTTCATCGCTCCTTTCGCCATCGCTCCTTTCCCGGGTAGCAGGTCGCGGATGGCGCGGACCAGGCTGGTCTCGCGCAGGCCGCTGCCGGTCCACAACCGCTCGTCGTGGGCCAGTTCGGCCGGTGAGGCGTCGGCGACGACCCGGCCGCCGTCCACGATGACGATGCGGTCGGCGCGGGTGATCGCGAGGTCCACGTCGTGGGTGATGAAGTAGACGCTCTGGATGCCGGCGAGCACGCGGTCCATGAACGTGGTCGTGGTGCGCAGGTCCTGCCCGGCGGTCGGCTCGTCGAGCACGAGCGTCCTGGGGCGCATGGCCAGCGCGAGCGCCACGGTCAGGCGGCGCTGCTGGCCGTGCGAGAGCGTGTGCGGCGGGCGGGACATGATGCCGGGCTCGCGGTCGAGCAGCATGGTGGCCAGCGCCTCGCGGGAGACCTCGGCGATCTGCTCGGGGCTCTGCCCGAGGTTGCGGGGGCCGAAGGCCAGCTCCTCCTCGACGGTGGCGGAGAAGAGCGCCTGGCCGGGGTTCTGGAAGACGTAGCCGAAGGTCGTGGCGAGGCTGAGCGTGTCGCGTTCGCCTATGGGCTCGCCGTCCACGAGGATCTCGCCGCTGGTGGGTTCGAGCAGGCGTACGGCCGCGCGCAGCAGGGTCGACTTGCCGGCGCCGTTGCGGCCGAGGACGGCGACCCGCTCGTCGGCCTTCAGGTCGAGGTCGGTGTCGTGCAGGACGGTGCGGGAGCCGTACCCGAGCGAGACGTTCTTGTAGGCGAGGCGGGAGGGGCCGGTGCGGGCCGGGCGCGACGGCTCGGGGAGGCTGGGCAGTTCGGCGGCGCGGGCGACGAGGGTCTCGAAGGGGAGCTTGACGTGCGCCACCGGTGCCTGACCCAGGAATCCGGAAATGTCGCCCGAGTAGCGGGTGCGGCCCTCTTCCATGTAGAGGGCCTTGGCCGGGCTGAACTCCAGCAGTTCCTCCACCCGGTGCTCCACCACCACGGCCGCGCCGCCGTCGTCGACGAAGCGGCGTAACGCGCCCAGCAGGCGGCGGCCCGCGTCCGGGTCCAGATTGGCCAGGGGCTCGTCCACGACCACGACGTCCGGGCGCATCACCAGCACGCCCGCGAACGCCACCATCTGCAGCTCGCCGCCGCTCAGCTCGTGGGTGGGCCGGGCCAGCAGGTGGGCGATGCCGACGCGGCCGGCCACCTCGTCGATCCTGGCGCGGATCTCGGCGCGGGGCAGGCCGAGGTTCTCCGGGCCGAAGGCCAGTTCGGTGGCGACCGTGGTGCCGACGATCTGCTTGGCGGGGTCCTGCAGCAGCGTGCCGACCACGGTGGAAAGCTGCCGGATCGACTGCTCCAGGGCGGGCCGGCCGCCGATCTCCACCCGCCCGGTGACCTCGGCGCGGTAGGCGTGCGGCACCAGCCCGTTGAGCAGCCGCAGCAGCGTGCTCTTGCCGCACCCTGACGGCCCGGCGACCAGCACGAAGTCGCCGCGCTCCACGGCCAGGTCCACGCCGTGCAGCACCTGCTGGCCGGTCGAGCGGTACCGGACGGTGGCGTCGCGGACGTCGACGATCACAGTCCACGGTCCAGGAACGCGCGCTGCCGATCGGTCGCCCGGTCAAGCCGTACGCCCAGCGCGTCCAGTTTCAGCCTGGCCACCCGCTCGTCCAGTTCGTCGGGCAGGAGGTGCACGCCCGGCGGCAGCCGCCGCCCGAGCAGGTGACCGACGGCCAGCGCCTGCAGCGACAGGGACAGGTCCATGATCTCGATCGGGTTGCCCTCGGCGGCGGCGCAGTTGACGCACTCGCCCTCGGCCAGCAGGTACCAGCCGCCGTGGTCGGTGACGCCGGGGCGGACCGGGCGGCCGCCCGGCGTCCGTTCCACCTCGTCCTCCACTCCCCCGGCCACCGCCACGAACGCGCCCGGCTTCAGCGCGGCCAGATGCCCGGCCGTGATCGTGCCGGCGACGCCGGTGGCGCTGAACAGCAGGTCCGCCTCCGGGCAGGCGTCGATCAGCGGGAGCACGCGCAGGCCGTCGTGGTGGGCGCGCAGCGCGGCGAACGGGTCCACCTCGCTGACCACGACCTGCGCGCCCAGGGCCGCGGCGTAGCGGGCCACGCCCTGGCCCACGTGCCCGTATCCGGCGACCACGCAGGTCAGCCCGTCGAGCTCCAGTCCGCTGAGGTCCAGCGCGGCCATGACGCACGACTGCCCGGTGCCGTGCACGTTGTCGAACAGGACCTTGCAGCGGGCGTCGTTGACCGCGAGGACCGGCACCCGCAAGGTGCCGTCAGCGGCCATGACGCGCAGCGGACGCAGCCCGCTCGTCGTCTCCTCTGCGGCGCCCCTGAGCGGGCCGAGCCGGTCCTCGGCATGGGCCAGCCTGATCACCCGGGAGCCGTCGTCGACCAGCGCGTCCAGCCCGGCGTCGAGCAGCCGGCGGGCCAGGTCGTCGTCCTCGGCGCGCGTCGTGCCCGACCTGGCCAGCACCGATACGCCCGCGTGCGCCAGGGCGGCGGCCACGTCGTCGGAGGTCTCCCTGCCGGGGCAGTGCACGATCACCTCGGCCCCGGCGTCGCGCAGCGCGAGGGCCAGGTTGGCGGTCTTGGGCTCCAGGACGAGCACCAGGCCGACCCGCCAGCCGTCCAGGTCGAGCTCTTCCGACAGCGCGCCGAGCACCGGCATGAAGCGCCGTGCCCAGGCGATCCGGTCGGCTCCGCCGGGCCAGAGCCCGGGGTCGGCGATCTCGGTCAGCACGGGACGCTCACGACGTACACGTCGGCGTCGCCGCCGCCCAGGTTGACGCGGAGCACGTCCTGCCTGGCCTCTGTCACGCCGAGGACGCCGCAGCGCACGCTGCCCACGATCACGGCGCCCGGCTTCACCGCGAGGGGCTGCACACCGTCGCCGAAGACGAGGTCGGCCTCCTCCACGGGGCTGCCGGGGTGGGCGCCCATCGCGCGCAGCCGCGCGGCCAGGCCCGGCGGCGCGTCGCCGACGATCGCCACGCGTTTGCCGGCCATGAGCAGGTTCGTGCGGCGCAGGACGGCCTGGATGAGCCCCTGCGCGCTGAGGAGCCGGGTCAAGGGCGTCCTTCCGATCTTCGCGGGATCCGATTGAATTAGACCACTTTGTACAGTCTCATCGGAATCCCATCGCGTGGCCGGAGTGTGACCGTCGCCTCCGCCCGCACCTCCGCGCCCTCCTCCATCTCCAGCCGGAAGCGCTGCACCAGCATGGCGATGATCAGCGTTGCCTCCATCACCGCGAACCCGGCGCCCACGCAGATCCGCCGCCCGGCGCCGAACGGCAGGTAGCTGAAGCGGCGCGGCGCCGCTCCGGGCAGGAAACGTTCCGGGTCGAACCTGTCCGGATCCGGCCAGGCGCCCGGGTCCCGGTGCGCCAGGTAGACCGGGATGACCACGTTCGTGCCCGCGGGCACCGGCACGTCGCCGAGGCGGTCGTCGGCCACCGCCGTACGCACGATCGACCAGGCCGGCGGATAGAGGCGTAAGGCCTCCTGGAAGGCGGCGGCGGTGTAGACGAGCCGGTCGGCGTCCTCGGCGGTCGGCACCCGGCCGTCGAGCACCTCCGCCACCTCGTTCTCGACGCGGGCGCGCGCCTCGGGGTGCAGGGCGAGCAGGTGCCAGAACCAGGCCAGGCCGTTGGCGGTGGTCTCGTGCCCGGCCAGCAGGAAGGTCATCACCTCGTCGCGGACCTGCCTGCGGTCCATGGGCGCCGCGAGCAGCAGGCCGAGCAGGTCGTCGGTGCCGCCGGGGTGCGCCGCGACGACCGACTCCACGACCTCGTCGGTGGTGGTCAGGACCTCGTGCAGGCCCCGGATGCCGGGGATCCACTTGGGCGCCCGCCGTACGACGGTGTGGGCGGCGTCCACCAGCCACGGCGGCGTGCGGAAGAGCAACTGCAGGCGGGTCGCGCGCACCCCCACCCGCAGGCCGGAGGTGAGGACGGGCCCCAGCCGCGCGGCCTGCTCCGACAGGCCGGAGCCGAACAGCGCCCGGCCGACCACGTCGAGCGTGAGCCGGTTCATGGCGGTGGCGGCGTCCACCCGGGCGCCGTCCGGCAGTTGCTCCCATTCCTTGGCGAAGTCCGCGATCGCCTCGGTCATGTGCTCGGCGAAGCGGCCCAGGTGGCGTTTGGCGAACATCGGCTGGATGAGCCGGCGCTGGGCGCTCCACCGCTCGCCCTCGCTGGTCAGCAGGCCGTCGCCGGTGACGACGGCGAGCAGCCGGTACTGCGCGGACTTGGCGTAGAGGTGCTGGTGGGTGACGAAGACCCGCTCGACGTGCTCGGGCGCCCACACGACGACGTAGCCGCCGCGCCTGCTCGTCCGCACCTGTACGGCTCCCGCCGACCTGTCGGCGATCATGTCGAAGCGATCGAGCACATCCTGGAAGGTGTAAAGCGCCCGCAACCGGTTCCGCAGGCTGATCCGCACGACCTCCGGCATCTCACACCCCACTATTAGGCATTTGATCCAATAGGCAGTGAATCCAATTAAGGGGGCGCCGGGCGGTCCGGTCAAGGCATCAGGGCACTTCGTGCAGCAGGCCCCCGCCGTCCACCTGCACCTTCGCGTTCGGGCCGCCCTCGCCGCAGTCGGGCCCGTTGGGGAAGCGCCCGCGTGGCGTGACCTGGATGTCCTGCTCGACCAGTGGTTTGCCAGCGGTGTCGGTCAGCTTCAGCGAGACCTCGGCCGGCTCCTTGCGCAGCCCTTCCACGTTGCCGAAGCCGTACCGGCCGCCGCCCTGGTCGGCCCGGAAGAGCTCCAGCCTCGCCGGCTTGCACGTTCCCGCCTGGCACACCTCCATCTCGGCCGCCGCCACCCGGTCGGAGATCGGCGGAGCCACGTCCACCTGGATGCCCACGGGCGTACCGATGAGCGTGCACATCCGGTCGCTCTGGCAGGCGGCGAGCGGGAGGGCGGCGAGAAGCACGCACGCGCCCTTGAGCGCGAGAAGGCGGTTCATATCCTGACGACGGCCCATTACCGCGACCGGTTCACTGCTCCTCGCTCCTGAGTCGCCGCGCCTTGGCCTCGATCGAGCTCAGCGGCTCGGCGATGCTCTCCAGCGTGGCGCGTTCGGCCTTCACCCCGAAGCGCAGCTCCACCAGGCCCGCGAAGATCATCATCCCGGCGGCGAAGAGGTAGCCGTAGAACAGCCGCGTCGGCTCCGGGTGGGCCTGGTCGCCGATGAGCGCGCCGAAGACGGTCGGCCCGAAGGAGCCCACGACCTGGCCCATCGCGAAGAACAGCGAGATCGCCTGGGCCCGCATCTCGATCGGGAAGATCTCACTGACGGTCAGGTACGCCGAACTGGCCGCGGCCGAGGCGATGAAGAAGATGATCGACCACATGATCGTCTGGGTGGTCGCGGTCAGCACGCCGCGCTCGAACAACCACCCGGTGAAGGCCAGCAGCGACCCCGAGACGATGTAGGTGCCGGAGATCATCTGCCGGCGCCCCACGGTGTCGAACAACCGGCCGAGCACGAGCGGGCCGAGCAGGTTGCCGAGGGCGAAGGCGAACATGTACTTGGGCACCTCGCCGGCCTCGACGTCGTAGAAATGGGTGAGCACCAGCGCGTACGTGAAGAAGATCGCGTTGTAGAGGAACGACTGGCAGATCATCAGCGTGGCGCTCAGGAACGAGCGCCCCGGATAGGTGCGGAACAACGTCCTGGCCACCTGGACCAGCGGCAGCTGCTTCTGCGGCACCACCTCGATGGCGCTGCTGTCCGGCACCGACTCCAGGACGAGATTGTCCTCCCTCTCCACCTCCTTCTCGATCGCGGTGACCACCCGCTCCGCCTCGTCCTCGCGGCCGTGGGTCATCAGCCAGCGCGGGCTCTCCGGCAGGTGCCTGCGCAGGCCCCAGATGAAGATGCCCAGCACCGGGCCGATGAGGAAGCCGAGCCGCCACGCCCAGTCGGGGTCGAGCGGGCCCGCCGGGTTGAGCAGGAAGAAGGTCGCCGAGGTGGCCAGCAGCGCGCCGAGCCAGTAGGTGCCGTTGATGGCCAGGTCCACGTGGCCCCGGTACTTGGAGGGGATCATCTCGTCGATCGCCGAGTTGACCGCCGCGTACTCGCCGCCGATGCCGGTGCCGGCGACGAAGCGCAGCACGAGGAAGCTGCCGAGGTCCCAGGAGAAGGCGGTCAGGCCGCTGGCGATCAGGTAGACGGCCAGCGTGAGGATGAACAGCCTCCGCCTGCCCATCCGGTCGGACAGCCAGCCGAAGAACAGCGCGCCGACCACCTGGCCGATGAGGTAAACGGTCGCCGACAGACCCACCTCCGCCGAGGTCAGCCCCAGCGTGTCGGTGCGTTGCAGGAACGCGCCGACGTTGCTGACGATCGTGATCTCCAGCCCGTCCAGCACCCACGCGACGCCGAGCGCGATCACCAGCCGGGTGTGGAACGGCGACCAGGGCAGGCGGTCCATACGCGCGGGCACCAGGCTGCGGACGATTCCAGGACCCATACGACGATCACTCCTTGCTCAGGTCCGTATCACCCTAAGCAACGAAGTGACCGCGTTACGTGATTGGGGTCATCCTTCTCCGGCAGCCCGCCCGCCGTCGTAGCCGAGCAGGCGCATCGCCGTGTCGGGGTCCATGGCGGCTGCCAGCAGCTGGGCGCGGGCATGGGCCTGGTCGCGCTCGTGCTCCGCCCTGGCGCGGGCGGCGCGCAGTCCCCTGACGGCCACGACCGCCAGGCAGGCGCCCACGATCAGCGCCACCACGACCACGAACAGGATCACCAGCAGTCCCGGCGAGGCCAGCTCGGTGGTGGGTCCCGACCGGGTGACCACCAGGCCGCCCATCACCGCCACCAGGACCAGCCCGGCCAGGCTTCCGACCGCGATCAGCACCGCCCGCCCCAGACCCGGCCGCTCGGCCCCGTTGAAAGACACGACGGGCTGCTGCGGGCGCGGGTGCTGCGCGCGGACCTGTTGCGGAGATTGCGCCCGGACTTGTTGTGGCTGGACCTGTTGCGGGCGGGCCTGTTGTGCGGGCGCTTGTTGTGCGGGGGCTTGTTGTGCGGGGGCCCAGGCCACGAACTCCGGCCGCGTCGCACCCCCAGCGGCCGGTACGGCAGGCCCGCCAGACCCAGGCCTGCCCCAAGACGGCACGCCCCCGCGCGGCCCCGGCCGAGTCTGGGCGGGTATGGCCGGGTTCTGGAGGGAAGCGGGCGGGCTCTGAGGAGGGACGGCCGCGTTCTGAAGGGGGATGGGCGGGTTCTGGAGAGGGACGGCCGGGTTCTGGAGAGGGACGGCCGGGCTCTGGAGAGGGATGGCCGGGCCGGGGACGGGCCTGTGATCCACGGCCTCGTCGGCCACCACGCCCGGCAGTTCCCGCTCCACCCGGCTGTGCTCCTGATGCGCCCTGGCCGCCTCCAGGTGGTAGTCCTCCAGCTCGGCGTGGAGCTCGTCGGAGGCATAAACGGTCCCGTCGACCAACGGCCCGGCCCGCCGTTCGATGATCGCCACCACGTCGTCCCCGTTGAGCGTGCGGTGCCTCTCCAGCGCGTGCGCGACGCTCAGCACCTCCCGCCGGTGCTCCCGCAGCAGCCGCCCGGTCTTCTCCAGCAGCCGCCCGAGGTTGGACTCGATCCGCTCCCCCAGCAGGTCGGGCCGCCGCGCCGCCGTACCGCCGATGATCTCCAGCTCCCGCAGCGCGGGCAGCGAGGCGACCCCGGAGCCCATCCCCCAGGAGGACTCCATGAGCGCGGTCAGGAACGTGGCCGAGTGCAGGTCGCCGGAGACGCCCGAGGAGTTGTCCTCGGCGAAAAACATCCGCTCCCCGGCCAGCGAGGCGAGCGAGACCATGATGTCCGCCTCGTACTCCGACTTCCACCGGGTGAACCGGTCCTCCGGCTTGATCGAGGCGACCATGCCGAGGTAGTCGGCGCCCTTCTCGATCGTGGCGATGTCGATCTCCAGGTGGGAGCGCGTGTAGTAGGCCACCACGGCGTGGCTGGCCTCGTGGACGGCGACGGCGTGCCGTTCGCGCTCGACGTACTCGACGTCCTCCGGCGGCCCGAGCTGCTTGAGTCTCTTGGCCCGCAGCACGTCGGACCAGGTGATGATCCCGCGGCCGGCCCGGATGGCGGTGATCAGCGACTCGTTGACCAGGTCCTTGATCGTGGCGCCGGTGGCGTGGGGCGTGATCGTGGCCAACTTGTCGAGCTGTCGCGGGGTGAGCTCGTGCGCGACCTTGTCGAAGTAGCCCTGGTAGGTGCGTACCCGCCCGGCCTTGGACGGGTAGCCGACCTTGTGGACGCGGTCGATGCGGCCGGGCCGTAACAGCGCCTCGTCGAGCGCGTCGGGGCGGTTGGTGGCCATCATGAGGAGGATGCGGTACTTGGGTGGCGGCTTGGGGCGCATGCCCAGCACGCGGCGTACCGGCCGGTTGAAGAGGCCGCGCGGCTTGTTCAGGCCGGACAGCTCGGTGAGCAGCGCCTGAAGCGTGCCGGAGTTCGTCATGCCTGGGACCGGCTCGGGGCCGTGCGCCTTGACGGAGAGGACGGAGCGGGTCTCCTCCGACAGGTAGTTCAGGCCGTGGCAGCCGCTGAAGCCCTGCTGGCCCGGCGGGCCCTGCCGGGCGCGTTTGCCGAGGCGGTCCGCCTCGTCGAACAAGACGATCACCCCGCCGTGACGCAGGGCGAGCTTGCGCAGCTTCCTGAAGAGCGCCTTCACCTTGAGGACGCCGGTGAAGGCGCCGGAGTCCACGAGCACGTACGGCTTGCCGCTCTCACCGGCCACCGCCTCGGCGATCAGCGTCTTGCCGGTGCCCGGCGGCCCCCAGAGCAGCAGCCCGCCGGGCACGTGGCCGCTGCGTGCCTCGATGACGTCGGGCCTGTCCAGGAAGACGATGTTCTCCCTGACCCGCTCGACCACGTGGTCCTGCCCCCACACGTCGGTGAAGCGGGTCTTGATGCCGCCGGGCAAGTACGTCTCCACGCCGCCGCGCGACAGGAACCACACCAGCCCGCCGAGCAGGATGATGACCACGAGGAACAGGAAAAACGGCAGCTCCCGCACGACCAGCGCCGGGGCCCTGAACAGGGCGGCGAACGGGCTGACCTCCAGCACCGCCCCGAGCACCAGCGCGGCCAGCGACACCCAGAAGGCGATCTTGACGGCTCCGGCGATCCGGAAGCGGGTCCAGTCGCCGAAGCGGCGGTGCGACCAGCGTTCGAGGCCGCCGAAGACCTTCTGGCTCCAGAACCGGTGATAGCCGGAGGAACGCTCGCCGGCCAGGAAGTGCGCCTGCCGTACCGTCTCGGCGGCCATCAGCCAGAAGATCCACGGATGGGCCGCCCCGACGTACTGCACGGCCTCCCCGAAGGAGATGATGCCTTCGAAGTCCGCCATCGCCTTCCAGGTCAGGACGAGGAAGGCGGCCAGCAGCCCGATCAGGAACCTGCCACGATCCCAGAGCCGCATCTTCGTCCTGACTCCGCCCCCGCGGGCGATGGTTGTGGTCACTGGAGCTCCCTCATCCGGGCAGCCGGAGCAGCTTGAAGGACTGCGCGATCTGGTCGATCTCGCCGCCGCGTTCGCTGAAGCAGAGCGACCGGCAGCTGACGATCAGCACCGAGACCGTGGCGCCCTTCTCGTCGAGGATCGCGGTCTGGTCGAAGGTCTGGACGCCGGGGCCGATCTGGTAGTTGAAGCGGAGCCGTACGCCCCGGGCGCCGCCGTCCAGGGTCAGGACCCGGTCGAGCAGCGGCTCGAACCTGAGATAGAGGGGCATCTGCCCGCTGCCGAGCCGGTCGGTGAGGTAGGCGGTCCTGGCGGGCTCCGTCACCGGGAAGACGAAGTCGCGCAGCCCGTCGAGCGAGACTCGGTCGCGCTCGCGCGTGGTGAGCCGGTGGACGGTGGAGTACACGAACGGGTCGCCGGAGCCGAGCAGGTGCTGGAGTGTCGGCTCGCCCGCCCGGTCGAAGGCGGTGGACCACACCCGCTCCTTGCGCAGCCGGGCGGCCTCGGAGTCGGGGTGGAGCCTGCTCAGATACAGCTCGATCGGGTAGGCGTCGAGCTGGGCGAAGGAGGAGGGGACCTTGAAGTAGGTCGTGCCGCCCTTGTCGCGTACGTAATGGAAGGCCGGCCGGCCGCAGGCCGATGCCAGCAGGACCACGATCATGACCGCGGCCCAGGTCCGTACCGATATCACCGGGGCTTACCTCCGCTTAACGGACCAACGGTGTTGTTGTGCCCTTTTTCATGCGGAATGAGCGTCATGACCGGTGACAAATCTTGACCAAATCTTGGCCGTCCCTTGGCTTTACTTGTTACGGAAGTCTAGGGGTACTCCTTGACCGGAACCTGCACGGTGACCGTGCCCGCCTCCTGGAACTGGAAGGTCGCCGGAACCCACGAGCCCACCCGCGCCTCCAGCCCGGTGGCGGTGGCGATCGCCCGGTCCCCGCCGACCGGCTCGGCGGGCGGCAGCTCGATCGGGGCCGGCAGGGCGAGCTGCCCGGAGCTGATCGTGAGCTGGACCAGCCGGTCCGCCCGTGTGCCCGAGTTGATCAGCACCGCGTGCAGCGAACCGCCTTTCAGCAGGTAGGCGTTGCGCACGTGCACGCCCCGCTGGCTGGCGTTCCCGCCGTCGTTGCGGGGCAGCGCCGCGCCCGGCGCCTCCCCCTGCTCGGCCCCGCAGGCCGTGACGAAGAGCAACGCGGCGGCGAGTAAACCTAAGGCACGCATGCCTTCACGGTCACTCCGCCGCAACGTTCCCGCAACCCCCATTGGTCCATCTCCCGAAGTAGCGAAAGATATGAGGATCACCCGGATAGGGAGCGCGGTTTGCATGGCAGAGATGACATTCGCCGATCTGTGGTCACGAGACGCGCTCTCTTTCCGAGAACGCCGGCTCCTGCTGCTCGGCCTGCTCGTCGGCCAGGGCGGTCTGGACGATGAACTGCTGATCCAGCTGGACGCGGCGGTGCGGGCCAGAGAGCTGAGCGTGGAGGAGTTGCGGGAGGTCGTGGCCTTCCTCACCCACTACGCCGGCTGGGCACGCGGCGCCCGGCTCAACGCCCAGGTGGAGGATCTCATCGACCAGATTTCCGGCTGAATTCCCCTCCTTGGCAAATGCAGACGATCTCCCGACTTCACGGAAAACCACGCCACATAATCCGCGACGGGAGTGGTCCATAGGATCTGCCCCATGGGCCGGGCGCTGAGAACGACCATCCGTGCGGCCTTTCCGATGATGGCCGCCGAAGGCGTGAAGACGGCGCTCGGCATCGTCGCCGGCGCCGCCCTGGCCCGAGCCCTCCACCCGGAGGGCCGCGGCCTCTACGCGGCGATCGTCAGCATCGCCACGACCGCCGTCCTCATCGGGCACTGGTCGCTGAACACCTCACAGATCGCCTTCTGGCCACACCGGGTGCTGCGGGCGCGGCTGGCGGGCAACGCGGTCGTCATCGGCTTCGGCATGGGCACGATCACCGCCCTGCTCGCCTTCGCCGCGGCCGCCGCCTGCGATCCGCGCTCCGCCACACCCGCGCTGGCGATCGCGCTGGCGTCGGTGCCGTTCACCGTCTGCTGGCTCAACCTGCGCGGTGTGCTGCTTTTGCGCGGGCGCACCCGGCTGGTCAACCAGGCGCAGCTGGCCTCGGGGTTCGCGCAGTATCTCCCGATCCTGGCGCTGGCCGCGTTCGACCTGCTCACGCTCACCGCCGTGGTCGCGTGCTGGGCGGCGGCCAGCGTACCCGCCGTGCTGCGCTTCACCGGCGCGCTCGGGGCGCGCGCGTTGCGCCCCGCCAGGGCCCTGGCCGTCCGCCAGCTCGCCCTGTCCGGCCGCTACCACCTCGGCCTCGTCGCCTTCCACCTGCTGCCCGCGGCCGACACGCTGCTGCTCGGATTCCTGCACTCGCCCCGCGAGGCGGGCTTCTACACCGTCGCCGCCGGGGTCCTGATGCTGGTGAAGATCCCGACCGAGGCGGTGGCCCACGTGTGCCTGCCGGGCCAGGCGGGCGGCACCGACTCCGGCTCACGCGCCGTCACCACCCACATGCTCGCGCTCAACCTGGTGATCTCGCTGGGGTGCGTCGCGCTGATCGCCGCCGGGGCCGCGTGCGCGCTGCCCTTCGTGTACGGCCCGCCGTACGCCGCGAGCGTGGCCCCGCTCTTCGCCCTCGCGCCCGCGGCCGTGATGGCGGCGCTCATCAAACCCGTCGAGCAGCACCTGGCCCGGCTGGCCAGACCCCGCCCGATGACCATGATCACGCTGTCGGCCCTGGCGCTCAACCTCGGCCTGGACACCGCCTTGATCCCCGCCTGGGGCGCGACGGGCGCGGGCGTGGCCTCCAGCATCACGCACGCGGTGACGGCGGCCCTGATGATCACCTGGTTCGTCAGATCACCGGACTGAAGCCCTACGTCAGGCTCTGTGCTGCACTGCCTCCGCGAGGAGGCCGGTTTCACGCGGCTGGGCTGATGACGGCGGCCAGGGTGGCGCCGAGCTCCCAGCAGGCTTCCAGGTCGGTCTTGGCGGGACGGCCGGTGACGGTGACGGGCGCGGCCGCGCGCTCCCAGCCCAGCCCGCCCGCGATCGACTCCACCGCGCGCACCGCCCCGGTGGTGTCGTTGTCGCCGTGCACCCACAGCCCGTACGGCAACCGCCGCGTCTCGGCCAGGCACGGGTAGTAGACGGTGTCCAGGAAGTGCTTGAGCGCGCCCGACATGTAGCCGATGTTGGCACTCGTCCCCATGAGCAGCCCGTCGGCGGCCAGCAGGTCGGCCGCCGTGGCGCCCAGGGCCGGTTCCGTCACCACCTCGACCCCCTCGACCTCGTCCGTGGTCGCCCCCTTGAGCACCTGCTCGAACAGCTCGTGCGTGGCCGGTGAAACCGTGTGGTGCACGATCAGCAGGCGGCTCACGACGCCGCCTCGATCTTGTAGACGGGTCCCTGGAGGCTGAGCGCGTACAGCTCCCCGTCGGCCGCCTGCCCGAACGACGACAGCTGCTCCACCTTGCCCACGTCCAGGACGTCCTCCAGCTCGTCGGCCTGCGCCGCCTTCACCCATCCCGCGCAGAAGTCCCCGTACAGGAACCGCCCCCGCAACCACGGGATCTTCTCGCCCCGGTAGACGAACCCGGCGATGACCGAGCAGTTGCCGCCCTCGCCCAGCGGATAGGTGATCACCGGATCGGTGAGGTCCTTCCCCTTGCCGCCGTTGAACGGCTGGTCGCCTTCGCGCAGGTTCCACCCGTAGTTCTCGCCGCCCTCGGAACCGGCCGGCTGGAAGTCGACCTCCTCCCAGGCGTTCTGGCCGACGTCCCCGATCCAGAGGTCGCCGCTCTCCTTGTCGAAGGTGAACCGCCAGGGATTCCTCAGCCCATAGGCCCAGATCTCCGGCTTGGCGCCTTCCTTCCCGGTGAAGGGGTTGTCCTCCGGCACCTTGTACGGCGTGCCGCGCGGGTCGATGCGCAGGATCTTGCCCAGCCAGGTGCCGAGATCCTGCCCGTTTCCCTGCGGATCGCCGCCGCTGCCCCCGTCGCCCAGCGCGATGTACAGATACCCGTCAGGGCCGAACGCCAGCTGCCCGCCGTTGTGGTTGGGGAACGGCTGGTCCTGCCGCAGAACGTCCCGGCGCCCCGTGGCCTTGCTCCCGTCGAAGGCCCACTCGGTCACGTGGGTGTGGCCGTCCCGGTCGGTCCAGTTCAGGTAGAGCCAGCGGCCGCCCGGATGGAAGGCCACCCCGAGCAGCCCCTGCTCGTTGCCGGTGCTGACCTCGGCGGACAGGTCGATCACGGTCGCGCCGTCCAGCGTGCGGAGCTTGCCGCCCTGCTCGGCGACGTAGACGCGGTCGTCGTCCTTGCGTACGGCGAAGGCCACGGGCTTGTCCATCGTGGCCACCTCGCTGAACACCAGCTTGCCCGGCTTGGCCGGCGTCTCGGGGGCAGGCGTCGTGACCGATGGCGCGCTGGTCTGAGCGGTGGGCGTACCGGCCACGGGAGGGGAGGGTGCGCAGGCCAGCACCGTCGCGGCGAGCACCACCACGACGGCCGGCGGCGTGAGAAGAGCCGATCGCACGCCCCGATCCTCTCACGCCACCCGCGCACGCAACGGCGGCCCGGCGCGCCCGGCGGGCTAATCTGCGAACATGCCTACCGCACTGATCACGGGCGCGACCGCCGGCATCGGCGCCGCCTTCGCCCGCCGCCTGGCCGCCGACGGTTTCACGCTGGTCCTCGTCGCCCGCGACGAACAGCGCCTGGCCGAGAGCGCCGAGCAGCTCAAGCTCCGGTACGGCGGCGCCGTCGAGACCCTGCCCGCCGACCTGTCCACGGAGGACGGTCTCACCGCGGTCGAATCCCGCGTCCGCGACGGCGTGGACCTCCTGGTGAACAACGCCGGCTTCGCCCACCCCGGCGGCTTCCTGCAGACCCCGGTCGCGGACGAGCAGCGCATGCTGAAGGTGCACTGCGAGGCCGTCCTGCGGCTGACGCTGGCCGCACTGCCCGGCATGAAGTCCCGGGGCCGCGGCGCCGTCATCAACGTCGCATCGGTGGCCGCCTTCTTCACCCGCGGCACCTACAGCGCGTCGAAGGCCTGGGTGGTCAACTTCAGCACGGCCGCCGCCACCGAGGTGGGCCACCCGCGGGTGAAGATCATGGCGCTGTGCCCCGGACTCGTCCGCACCGAGTTCCACGAACGCGCCGGCATGGACACCTCCGGCTTCCCCGGCTTCCTCTGGCTGAAGGCCGACAACGTGGTCAATGAAGCCATGCGTGACCTGGCCCTGGGCCGCGTGATCAGCATCCCGGACCTGCGCTACAAGGCGATCGTCGCGGTGGGCAGGCTCGTCCCCCGCAACCTGGCAGCCCAGATCTCCACCAGAGTCGGCCGCTGAGTGACACGCGAAAGCCCCCGTCCTCCTGCAGTGCGGGAGGGCGGGGGCTTCCAGTCGCGCGAGGGTGATCAGCGCAGGTCGAACCGGTCCAGGTTCATGACCTTGTTCCACGCCGCGACGAAGTCGTTCACGAACTTCTCCTTCGCGTCGTCGCTCGCGTAGACCTCGGCGAGCGCGCGCAGCTCGGAGTTCGAGCCGAACACCAGGTCGGCCCGGGTGCCGGTCCACTTGACCTGGCCCGAGGCGTCACGGCCCTCGAAGGTGTTGGCGTCCCCGGAGGTCGCCTTCCACGTCGTGCCCAGGTCGAGCAGGTTGACGAAGAAGTCGTTGGTCAGCGTCCCCGGCGCCGTGGTGAGGACGCCCAGCGACGACTGCTGGTGGTTCGCGCCCAGGACGCGCAGGCCGCCGACGAGGACTGTCAGCTCGGGGGCGCTCAGCGTGAGCAGGTTCGCCCGGTCGAGCAGCAGGTACTCGGCGGGCAGGCGGTTGCCCTTGCCGAGGTAGTTGCGGAAGCCGTCGGCGGTCGGCTCAAGCGCGGCGAACGACTCGACGTCCGTCTGCTCCTGGGCTGCGTCCACGCGGCCCGGCGCGAAGGGGACCTCGACGTCGAACCCGGCGTCACTGGCGGCCTTCTCGACGCCCGCGTTGCCGGCGAGCACGATCAGGTCGGCCAGCGAGACGTGCTTGCCGCCCGCGTTGAACGCCTGCTGGATGCCCTCCAGCGTGCGCAGCACGGTCGCGAGCTGGTCGGGGTCGTTGACCTCCCAGCCGCTCTGCGGCTGCAGGCGTACCCGCGCGCCGTTGGCGCCGCCGCGCTTGTCGCTGCCGCGGAAGGACGCGGCCGAAGCCCACGCGGTGGACACGAGCTGCGACACCGGCAGACCCGAGGCGAGGACCTGGGCCTTGAGCGCGGCGGCGTCGGCGGCGTCGAGCAGGTCGTGCGTCCGCGCGGGCAGCGGGTCCTGCCAGAGCAGCGTCTCGGCCGGCACCTCGGCGCCGAGGTAGCGCACGATCGGGCCCATGTCGCGGTGGGTCAGCTTGTACCAGGCGCGGGCGAAGGCGTCCGCGAGCTCGTCGGGGTTCGCCAGCCAGCGCCGGGTGATCTGCTCGTAGATCGGGTCGACGCGCAGCGACAGGTCGGTCGTCAGCATCGTCGGGGCGTGGCGCTTCGACGGGTCGTGGGCGTCGGGCACGGTGTCCGCGCCGGCGCCGTCCTTGGGACGCCACTGGTGCGCGCCCGCCGGGCTCTTGAACTGCTCCCACTCGTAGCCGTAGAGGATCTCCAGGAAGCTGTTGTCCCAGGTGATCGGGGTGTTCGTCCAGATGCCCTCAAGGCCGCTGGTGATCGTGTCGCCGCCCTTGCCGGTGCCGAACGTGTTGTGCCAGCCCAGGCCCTGCGCCTCGATCGGGGCGGCCTCGGGGTCGTCGCCGACGTGGTCGGCCGGGCCCGCGCCGTGGGTCTTGCCGAAGGTGTGACCGCCCACGATCAGGGCCGCGGTCTCCTCGTCGTTCATCGCCATGCGGCGGAACGTCTCGCGGATGTCGCGCGCGGCGGCCAGCGGGTCCGGGTTGCCGTTCGGGCCCTCCGGGTTGACGTAGATGAGGCCCATCTGGACGGCGGCGAGCGGGTTCTCCAGCTCGCGGTCGCCGGTGTAGCGCTGGTCGTCGAGCCAGGTGGACTCCGGGCCCCAGTAGACGTCCTCGTCGGGCTCCCACACGTCCTCGCGGCCGCCGGCGAACCCGAAGGTCTTGAAGCCCATCGACTCCAGCGCGACGTTGCCGGTGAGGATCATGAGGTCGGCCCACGACAGGCTCTTGCCGTACTTCTTCTTGACCGGCCACAGCAGACGGCGGGCCTTGTCGAGGTTGCCGTTGTCCGGCCAGCTGTTGAGGGGGGCGAAGCGCTGCTGGCCGGCCCCCGCGCCGCCGCGGCCGTCACTGATCCGGTACGTGCCCGCGCTGTGCCAGGCCATCCGGATCATGAACGGGCCGTAGTGGCCGAAGTCGGCGGGCCACCAGTCCTGAGAGGTGGTGAGCACTTCCAGGATGTCCTGCTTCACGGCCGGGAGGTCGAGGCTCTGGAACGCCTCGGCGTAGTCGAACTCCTCGCCGAGCGGGTTGGCCACGGCGGGGTTCTTGGCGAGGATCCTCACGTTGAGCCGCTCCGGCCACCACTGGCGGTTGCCGCCGCCCTGGGTCGGATGCGCGGCACGCCCGTGCGCGACCGGGCAACCGCCCGCTTCCTCCGTCTTCGCGTCTGTGACGATCGCGTCGTGGTTCTCAGACATGGGGAATCCTTCCGGACTGTCGGATCATGTTCAGGCACTGCGTGCGGTGGTGCAGGCGGGGCACAGGCCCCAGTAGACGACCTCGGCCTCGTCGATCGTGAAGCCGTTGTCGTCGGCGGCTCTCAGGCAGGGCGCGTGGCCGACGGCGCAGTCGACGTCGGCCACGGCACCGCACGAGCGGCACACGACGTGGTGGTGGTTGTCCCCGACGCGCCCCTCGTACAGGGCGGGGCTGCCGGCCGGCTCGATGCGCCTGACGAGCCGCGCGGCGGTGAGCGCGTGGAGTGCCTCGTACACGGCTTGCAGCGAGATGTGGCCGACGCGCTCGCGGACCCTGGAGGCGATCTCCTCGACGACGAGGTGGTCGCCGTCACGGACGGTCTCGAGCAGCGCGACACGGGCGGCCGTCACCCGGAGGCCGGCCCCACGCAGTTCCTCGGCGGTGGTCGGAGTCACGGGTGCGGTCATGGCGCCAAAGCTACCCGCACAAACACGAACGATACAAGAGAACTAACCATGCAAGCTTGGCGAACCCCCGGGAAACCCCTACAGGGCGTCGCACGACACGGTGGACGCGCTCACGACGTACTCGTCCGCCGCCATAAAGAGCGAGAACGTGACGCCGGCCTTCTCGAAGCAGCTTCCCTCGCCGCCGATCCTCCGCCAGCCATGGCGCAGCGCGGCCTCGCGATAGTGGGGCTCCACCGCTTCCCGCGAGGATCCCGGACGATAGGACTGCTCGACCGAGGCGAAGTAGTCGTCGGCGTCACAAGTGGAGACGAGTTCGCCGTGCGCGACCGCGCCGGGCGGGCGTGACTCGACGAGATCGACCGGCGTCAGCGCCGCCTCGATCCGGTCGTACGCCTCGCCGCACCTGCGCCAGTCCTCCAACATCCAGGGAACCACGGAGATCGCGACGACGGCGACGGCGATGACGATCATGAAGATCAGCGCCGGACCCCAGGTGCGCACCGTGTTCACGGCCCAGAACATAGCCGAAAGATCACGAATGTGGGAGCCGGGTGGGTGCCCGCCGCGGCAAGCGGGCACCCGGCTCGGAGGGTCAGGCGTCGTCGTCGGACACCCGGGAGGCGCCGCCGCAGTCGGTGACCGAGGTGCTGAACAGGACGCCGGGGCCGCCACACGTGCTCACCGGAAGGGAGACCGGTTCGACGATCTCGTCGTTGAAGATGATCACGTCGCCCATGAGGCTCGGGGCCGTGTTCGCCTGGGCCGGTGAGGCCAGCAGCGCGCCGCCGAGCAGGCCGGCGGCCAGGGCGAGCCCGGTCGTCAGGCGGCGATCTGCTTGCGGGGCTGCTCGTCGGCTGCCGGTGACTGGGGGTCGGACTGGTGGGCGGGACGGTGTCCGTCCATGATGCGGTCGATCACGGCCAGCGCGACCGCCGAGAGGATGAAGGTCAAGTGAATGAGTGTTTTCCATAGGAGTTCTCTGTCGGTTATGGCGGGCTTGGCCGCGTTGATGAAGATCTGGAGGAGGTGGATGGAGGAGATTCCGATGATCGCCATGGCCAGCTTGACCTTGAGCACGTTGGCGTTCACGTGGGAGAGCCACTGGGGCTGGTCGGGGTGTCCCTCGATCCGCAGCCGCGAGACGAAGGTCTCGTAGCCACCCACGATCACCATGATCAGCAGGTTCGAGATCATCACCACGTCGACCAGGCCGAGCACGATCAGCATCACCGTGGTCTCGGCGGGCCTGCCGCCGAAGCCGAGGGTGATGAGGTGGAGCAGCTCGGCCATGAAGCGCCAGACGTAGACCACCTGGGCGGCGATGAGCCCGAGGTAGAGCGGGGCCTGGATCCAGCGGCTGAGGAACATGATGTAGCCGAGGCGCCTCAGCGCGCCGCGCGGCTGAGGCACTCGGGCTATGGATAGCAGTGGTTGCATCTCAGGAGGTCAGGACGTACAGATTCAGCCTGTCGACGATGGCCTGCACATTGAGGGTGGCCGGGTCGCTGCTGCCCATGAGGGCGGCGGCGACCGCGAGTGCCGCGGCCGTTCTTGCTACGAGGGCTCGGATGTCCAACGGAACTCCTTCGCGAAGGGGGGATACCGGAGGGACGGCGCGGCGTGGCCCGCCGCGCCGCCTGTCTGGTCAGGGCTGAAGGCAGTGGACCGCGGGCACTTCAGCCGGTACGCCCGGCGCCGCGGGGTCGACCAGCGCGGTCACGTCGACGGCCGACTCGGTGAGGCAGCCGAGGACCGCGGCGGGGTCGACCACGGCGTGGGCCGGTGCGGTGGCCAGGAACAGGCCACCTGCGGCGAGGGCGGAGAGGGCGAGGAGACGAGTCGTGCGGGGCATGAAACCTCCTGTTTCAGGCTGCGAACGATTACTGACAGTAGTGGATCAGTAACGATCAGCTCAAGAGGTTGGGGCGCCTGGTCAGGATCTTCGCACCATCAGGACAGCGTTTCGCCTGGTAACAGCTTCGGGGGCGGAGCCGTACGCGCACATGAAAAAGGGACCCCAGAAGGGGTCCCGGGAAACAGCCGATCCCCACCACAGGAGGGGGTTGTGGTGGGGATCGGAGCTCGGAGTGCGTTACTTGCCGATGTTCGCCTCGTGGCCGATCGACAGGCCGGAGGCGGAGTCGAAGAAGTGCAGGTTGTGCGTGTCGATGACCAGGTCGATGTTCTGGCCGGGACGCGCGTGGCTGCGGGCGTTCACGCGGGCGGTCCACAGGGACTTGTCACCCACGAGCGGCAGCGCGGCCTCGTCGTCGTCGCCGGTGTCCTGGGCGGCGACGGTGTCCTTGTGCTCGACGGGCGGGGCGTCGATCAGGAACAGGACGTTGATCTCGGAGCCGAGCTCCTCGGTGACCTCCGCCTTGACGTGCAGGGTGGCCCAGCCGTTGGCGTGGTTGCCGGCGGAGGCGGCGTCCTCGAAGTCGGAGGGCCGGATGCCGAGGATGATCTTCTTGCCGATGTACTGGTCGAGGCCGGGCTTGTCGGAGAAGGTCGTCTCGGGGATGGTGAGCTTGATGTCGGCGAAGGAGACGGCCGCGCCGCTACCGTCGCGGACGAGCTCCGCGGTCACGAAGTTCATGGACGGCGAGCCCATGAAGCCGGCGACGAACAGGTTGACCGGCTTGTCGAACAGGTTCTGCGGGGTGTCGACCTGCTGCAGGAGGCCGTCGCGCAGGACGCAGACGCGGTCGCCGAGGGTCATGGCCTCGACCTGGTCGTGGGTGACGTACACGGTGGTGACGCCGAGGCGCTCGTGCAGCGTGTTCAGCGAGGCGCGCATGGAGACACGGAGCTTGGCGTCCAGGTTGGACAGCGGCTCGTCCATGAGGAAGGCCTGCGGCTCACGCACGATGGCGCGGCCCATGGCGACACGCTGGCGCTGACCACCGGAGAGCGCGGCGGGCTTGCGCTTGAGGTAGGTGTCAAGGCCGAGCATCTTGGCGGCCTCGCCGACCCGCTTCTGGATCTCCGCCTTGGGCATCTTGCGGAGCTTCAGGCCGAAGGCGAGGTTCTCCTCGACCGTCATGTGCGGGTAGAGCGCGTAGTTCTGGAAGACCATCGCGATGTCGCGGTCCTTCGGCGGGAGGTGGTTGACCACCTTGTCGCCGATGGAGATCTCGCCGCCGCTGATGTCCTCGAGGCCGGCGATCATCCGGAGCGCGGTCGACTTGCCGCAACCGGATGGACCGACCAGGACCATGAACTCGCCATCCTTGATCTCAAGGTTGAGCCCGTTCACAGCCTTGACGCCACCGGCGTAAATCTTGTCGACGTTGTTTAGGACGATGGAAGCCATGCGCACTCCTGCGTGGATACGTTTTCATGCATCTCACCCGAAACGGACATCCATGTCAAGAGCCAGGGGCAACACTGGAAAGCGCGTCGAAACCATGATGGAATCGTTTCCATGAAGAGGGCGACCATCAAGGATGTGGCCGAGGCGGCGGGCGTCGGCGTCGCGACCGTATCCCGGGTGCTGTCCGGCGGCTCGGCCAGCCCGCAGACCCGCGAGCGGGTGCTGGCCGTGGCCGCGCAGCTCGACTACCGGCCCAGCGCCCTCGGCCGCAACCTGCGCCAGCAGCGCACCGGCGGCATGGGCCTGCTCCTGCCCGACCTGACCGACAGCTTCTACGGCCAGCTCGCCGAGGGCGTGCTCGCGTGCGCGCGTTCGGCCGGGGAGCCGGTCGTGATCGGTTCCACCGCCGACGATCCCGAGCAGGAGGCCGAGCTGATCGGCATGCTGCTGGAGCAGAGCGTCGACCGGCTGATCGCGGTGCCCTGCGGCGACGCCGACACCTGGCGTCCCGCGCTCAAGGCGGGCATGACCGTGGTGTTCGCCGACCGTCTGCCGCCCGAGCCCGACCCGGGCACACCTCAACCCGATCCGGCCGGGGCCGCACCGGAAAGTGAGCTGGAAGGCGCGCTGAGCGGGGTCAGCTCGGCGGCGCTGTCGGAGCTGATGATGCTCGACGGCGTCGGCGCGCTGCCCGGCGCCCGCCCGGCCGCGCCGCGTCCCGCCGTACGCCCGCTGGACGTGCCGGCCGTCCTCACCGACGACCGATCGGGCATCCGTACGGCGGTGCAGTACCTCAGAGGCCTGGGCCACCGCCGCATCGCCTACCTGGGCGGCCCCGGCCGCGAGCGCAGGGTGGAGGCGTTCCGCCAGGCCGTGGGCGGCGTGCCGGACGAGGAGCTGATCGTCTTCTCCGACGGCAGCCGCGACTCGGCCTACGCGGCGGCCTCCGGCCTCTTCCAGACCCGCCCCGACCTGACCGCGCTGGTGGCGGGCGGCAACATGCTGGGCGAGGCGGCGGTGCTGGCCGCGCGCGAGCTCGACCTGCGTGTGCCCCGCGACCTGTCGGTGGTCATGTACGACGACGTGCCGTGGGCCGAGTTGTGCTCCCCGCCGCTGACGGTGATCGCCCAGCCGGCCCGCGACATGGGCTACCGGGCCGCCGAGCTGGTGCTGCGCGCCGGCTCGCGCCGTCCGCGCAGCGTGCTGCTGCCGACCGAATTGGTCATCCGCGGTAGCTGCGGTCCCCGTCTGTAGGCGCGCTCAGAGGACGTCTTCGATCGCGCTCGTGAGCTCGGGCGAACCGGGCTCGGTGCCGGGGCGGAAGCGGCCCGCGACCGCGCCGTCGCGGGTGACGAGGAACTTCTCGAAGTTCCACTGGATGTCGCCGCCCGCGCCCTCGGCGTCGGCGGTCTTGGTCAGCTCGGTGTAGAGCGGGTGGCGGGTGTCGCCGTTGACGTCGGTCTTCTCCAGGAGCGGGAAGTCGACCCCGTAGGTCGCCGAGCAGAACTCCTGGATCTCCTCCGCCGAACCGGGCTCCTGGCCCATGAACTGGTTGCACGGCACGCCGACGACGGTGAAGCCGCGCGGGCCGTACTCCTGCTGGAGTTTGACCAGCCCGGAGTACTGCGGGGTCAGCCCGCAGCGGGAGGCCACGTTCACTATGAGTAGCGCCTTGTCGCCGGTGAGTTCGGCGAGTGTGGTGGGGACGTCCGCGAGGGTGCGGACGGGGATGTCACGAAGGCTCATGATCCCCACAGTACTCCTCCCCAAAACCGCTCAGACCAGGCAAAACCCCACCCCCGGCGGTACGGCGGCGCGCCGGGCCCCACCTGGCCATTCACGCCCCCGGGAGCCCCTTCTCCCAAGCCGGAACCGGATGTTCGAATGCCCCGGTCCAGGAAGCGGCCGGACCGGGCCAACCCGACCCCGCCAGAACACAAAGTCCTGTCCTCACCAGGCCCCAGGTCCCTGACCCGCGCCGACCCCGCGCACTAGAAAACGCCTAGGACATGTCGTGGAGCTTCCGGGCCACCCTTGACGGGCGGAACCAGATCCCGGGAAGCCGCGCGGACCCTCCTCATCCAAGCCACGGATCGGGGATCGGCAGGTACAAGGCGGTCACGCTGAGTAATCGTTCGCACACGGCCTGACAGCAAGGATCGATTTGGACAGCAAACGCGCTCTGCGCAGCACCCTCGTCACCCTGCTCTCGTTCGCGGGAGCTACCGGCGGGAGTGTTGCCGCCGCCTCGGCCGACACCGAGGTGGAGCACCGGGGTATCTGGCGTTCCAGTGTGGAGACACCGGACGTCAGGCGAGGGATCTGGAGCACCAAGGCCAGGCCCAAGACCACACCCGTGCGGCCCGAGGGCCGGAACAAGAGGATCGCGCTCGGCCTGGTGGTGCAGCGGGCCTGGTCGCTTCGCGAGTTCCGGTGCCTGGACAGCCTGTGGACCCGGGAGAGCAACTGGAACCACCGGGCGTACAACCGCTCGTCGGGCGCCTACGGAATCCCGCAGGCACTACCCGGCGGCAAGATGCGGGGAGCCGGGCATGACTGGCGCTACAACCCGGCCACTCAGATCCGCTGGGGCTTGAAGTACATCAAGGGCAGGTACGGCAGGCCGTGCGGCGCTTGGGGCCACTTCAGGTCGCACAACTGGTATTAGGACAGCCGCTCAGGGGAAGGGGCGGCTGCCCCGGAAAGGGCATCCGGCGCGCCGGGTGCCCTTTTCCTGTGTACGGCCATCGCCTGGATGAGCAGCTCCACGCCGAAGTCGAACTCCTCCTCCGGATCGCACGAGTCGAGCAGCGGCGCCAGCGACGCGACCGTGGGGAACAACGCGGCGTCCACCCGCTCGGCCCGCATCCTGGCCGGCAGCGGCGCGAACGACGGCGTCACCCCGACCTCGCGCAGCAGCGAGCCCACGATGAAGGCGATGAACATGCGCAGCACCTTCACCGCCTCGGGCCCGTCGAACCCGGCGCTGCGCAGCGTGGCCAGCGCCCGCTCCACCGGCAGCAGCCCGGCGTTGGAGTGGAGTTGCCTGCTGACGACGAGCATGGTCGAACGCGGGTAGTGGTGAGCGATCTGGCGGAAGGCGCGCGCCTGGATGCGGACCCGCTCGGTCCAGTCGGCGCCGGGGTCGTCGGTGAACTCGATCTCGCTGAGCACCGCCTCGGCCACCTCGGACAGCAGGGCGTCCTTGTTGGGCACGTGGTTGTAGAGCGACATCACGCCCACGCCCAGCTCGGCGGCGATCCTGCGCATGGATATCGCGTCGGCGCCCTCGCGCTCGATGAGGCCGATCGCCGCGGTGACGATGCGCTTCTTGGACAGCGGCTCGGAGGGCATGGCTCATTCTAGTTTCATTGACGGACCCCAATCCGCCATGCGAGCCTGCAGACATACGTACGGTGTACGTCCCCCTGGAGGCGGCATGTCGACGCACGATCTCTACACGATCCCCGCGGAGCTCTCCACCTGGAACGTGGAGATGGCCGGTTCGAGCAGATTCACTTGGGAGTACGACGACGGCCGCGACCGCATGCTCGCCCTCTACCAGAAGGGCAAGGACAAGCAGTGGGACTCCGCCAAACGCATCGACTGGGACCTCGAGGTCGACCCGTACAACGTGCTCGGCATCCCCGACCAGACCATCGCCATCTACGGCACGCCGCTCTGGGACCGGATGGACGAGAAGACGCGCCAGGACGTGCGGCTGCACAGCGCCGCCTGGCAGTTCTCCCAGTTCCTGCACGGTGAGCAGGGCGCCATGATCTGCTCGGCGAAGATCGTGGAGTCGGTGCCCGACCTCGACTCGAAGTTCTACGCCGCCACCCAGACCATGGACGAGGCCCGCCACGCGGAGACCTACGCCCGTTTCCTCCAGGAAAAGGTCGGCCTGGCCTACCCCATCAACGAGCACCTCAAGGCGCTGCTCGACAGCACGCTCGGGGACTCCCGCTGGGACATGCCCTACCTCGGCATGCAGGTGCTCATCGAGGGCCTGGCGCTGGCCGCGTTCGGCGTCATGCGCGACATCACCACCAAGCCGCTGCCCAAGCAGATCCTCGCGTACGTCATGCAGGACGAGGCCCGCCACGTCGCCTTCGGCCGGATGGCGCTGCGCGACTACTACCAGAACCTCACCGAGGCCGAGCGCAACGAGCGCGAGGACTTCGTCATCGAGGGCTGCTACCTCATGCGCGACCGGCTGCGCGGCAGGGAGACCTGGGAGACGATCGGCCTGTCGAAGGCGGACGTCGAGGAGGCCATGGTGGCGGTCGACCAGTCCGAGTACCTGAAGCTGTTCCGGTCGCTGCTGTTCAGCCGGATCGTGCCGTGCGTGAAGGACATCGGGCTGTGGAGCCCGCGCCTCCAGCAGGCGTACGCGGACATGGGCGTGCTGGACATGGCCGGGCAGTCCCTGGACACGCTCATGCGGCAGGACGAGGAGATCGCCGACAAGCTCGACGAGGCCCGCTTCGCCGAGGAGGAGGCGGAACGGCACGCCGAGGTCGCCGAGACCATCGCCCTGGGTGGCGAGCAGGACTGATATTTGACCGTTCGTTCTTGAATGGGCTAGGTTCTGGGCCATGGCAAGGACGAAGGAGTTCGACCCGGACGTCGCGCTGCAGCGGGCCATGGAGCTCTTCTGGCGCAAGGGCTACGAAGCCACCTCCATGGCCGACCTGGTCGAGCATCTGGGCGTGGCGCGGGCCAGCATCTACGCGACGTTCGGCGGCAAGCGTGAGCTCTACCTGCTGGCCTACGAGCGCTACCTGGAGAACGGGGTCGACTTCACCGGGCGGCTGGGCGGGGCCGGTCCGGCGCTGCCGGCCGTACGGGATCTCGTGCGGCAGTACGCCGAGGAGGCCGCGCACGACGCGCAGCGGCGCGGCTGCCTGGTGGTCAACACCGCGGTGGAGCTCGCCCCGCACGACACCGAGCTCGCCCGGCGCGTCCGCGTCAACTGGGACTTCGTCGAGGACACCCTGGCCGCCGCGCTCACCAGGGCGCGGGAACAGGGCGAGCTGGCCGAGGGCAAGGACCCGCGGGCCATCGCGCGCGTGCTTCTCGTCGTGCTCCAGGGCCTGCGGGTGATCGGCAAGGCCTCCGACGACGCTGCGCGCCTGCGTGACGCCGCCGAGCAGGCGCTGTCGCTGCTCGACTGATGCCCTTTTTCTGGACTGATCGTTCTTAATTATTGAGGAGTTGTGGCATGCGTTTCAGCGACAAGGTCGTCCTGGTCACGGGTGGCGGGAGCGGGACCGGGCGGGCCACCGCGCGGGCGTTCGCGCGGGAGGGCGCCGCCGTGATGGTGGCGGGGCGCAACGTCGGCGCGCTGAAGGAGACCGTCGAGCTCATCGCCGCCGACGGCGGCGAGGCCGCGTCCGTGGCCGCCGACGTGACGCGCGAGGACGACGTCGCCGCGATGGTGGCCGAGACCGTGCGCAGGTACGGCGGGCTGCACGTCGCCCACAACAACGCCGGCGTGCTCAGCGCGCTCGGCCCCGTCGCCGACCTCGACGCCGACACCTGGCGGCACGTCCTGGACGTCAACCTGACCGGCGTGTTCCTGTCGATGAAGCATGAGATCGCCCACATGCGCCTGCACGGCGGCGGCGCGATCGTCAACACCTCCTCCAACATCGGCGCGCACGGCCGCCGCCCCGGCTTCGCCGCCTACGGCACCTCCAAGGGCGCGGTGAGCGTGCTGACCAGGGCCGCGGCCATCGACCACGTCGGCGACGGCATCCGCGTCAACGCCGTCAGCCCCGGGGCCAACGAGGGTCCGATGTCGTCGTTGCCCGGCGAGAGTCACGAGGAGCGCGCCGCCCGCTTCGCGACGCTGATCCCGCTCGGCCGCATCGGCACGCTGGACGAGGTGAGCGCGGCGGTGCTCTGGCTGGCCTCGGACGAGGCCGGCTTCGCCGTGGGCCACGACCTGGTGATCGACGGCGGCGTCACCGCCTGACCTCCGGCGGGGCGTACAGGCTCCAAAAGCCCCGAGAAATTGTGCGGACAGCCCGAGAGAGTCGCCTGAACTGGGGCGGAAGTGGCGTCGGCGATTTTGTCGGAGTCGATCTCTAACTTCACCGCCATGACTGCCGTTCAGGCGTACTCCTACGCCGCACCCTCCTTCCTCGACGGCTCCCGGCTGGGCCTGTCCACCTCCGGCGGACGGGCGCTGTCCGGCCCGCTGCCCCGCCCGCGCTTCTTCAGCGGGCTGGTCACCGAGGCCGCCCCGGCCGCCGCCGGGCTGCTGGCCCTGTCGGACGTGGCGATGACCCGCTACCACCAGCCGCGGCCCGGCTGGACCCGCGACCCGGTGGTGACGTGCGACGGGCAGCGGCTGCGGATGGAGTCGTTCTCCGCGTGCGGCGGCGTCTACGCCCGGCTCGACCTGGCCGCGCTCGACGGCGACATCCTCGACCGCGGCACCACAAACGTCGACGTCAACGGCCCGCTGCGCGAGGCGCTGGCCCGCGTCGGCGGCAAGGACCCGCTCCACCTGGGCGTGGGCGCCGACGAGATGGCCGTCACCACGCTCGACGGCGCGGTCGTGGAGAAGAAGGTCCCGCTGCCGCCGCGCTGGCTGCGCGGTTTCGCGGAGGTGCAGGTCATCGCCGCCGGATTCGACCTGCGCGCGGAGCTGACCGGCCCGCACGCGGTGCGCTTCCTGCGTTCGCTGCCGCGCGCCGCCGGCGCCACCGTCTGGGTCTCCCCCGCCGGACGCGACCTGCGCGTCCACACCGACGCCCGGCCCGGCGCCGTCTGCCTGGCGGGCGCGGGCCGCGTCGCGACGCTCCTGCCGCTGCTGCGCTTCGCCAAGGCCCTTCGCGTGTACGGCCCGCCCGCCGGATCCGGCTCCACCGCGAGCGTGTGGGAGCTGGAGCTGCCCGGAATGCGCTACACCCTGGCCATCTCCCCCGCCCCTTCGCGCGGCTTCTCCGGCGAGGGCGCCGTCCTCGACCACCTCTCCACCGACGAGGCGGCGGGCGACGCCGACGTGCTGGCCCCGCTGCTCGCCTTCGAACCGGCCATCGAGGTCGGCGCGCTGGCCGACGCCTCCGGCCTGGCGCCGTCCCGGGTGAGGGCCGCGCTGACCCAGCTCGGCACGGCCGGCCGGGTCGGCTACGACCTTCACGAGAGCGCCCACTTCCACCGGGAACTCCCCTACGACCGCGACCAGGTCGCCGAGCTCAACCCCCGGCTGACCGCCGCCCGAGCGCTGGCGTCCTCAGGCGCGGTACTCATGACGGGCGACCGGGCCGAGGTCACCACGCCGGGCGGCGTCAGGATCGTCGGGCTGGCCGAGGGCTCGTGCACGTGCGAGTGGTGGTTCGACCACCGCGGTTCACGCGGCCCGTGCAAACACGTCCTCGCCGCCCGCATCGTCGCCCGCGTGGCCGTAGAGGCGAACGCGTGAACGGCCGGGCGTGGGAGGGCGTGCGCAAGGGGATCACCCGGGCCGACGCGGGTGAGGTCGCCGAGCGGGTGCTGGAGCTGGACGAGGCCGGACGGCGTGAGGTCGCCCGGGAGCTGCCCGGCCACATCGGGCCGGCCAGGACGGCGCAGCAGCGGCTGACCGAACGGCGGCGCGACTGGGACTGGCAGCTGACCCAGGCGTGGATCGAGCCCATGCGGGTGGCGGGAGCGGGCACGATCGGCGGGGCGGCGGCGGTCGCGAGCTGGCTGTTCCGGCGTGAGTTCGCCCGATGGTCACCGGCCTCCGACATGGAGCCGCTGCTGAAGGTCATCGCGGCCCGCCCGGCCGCCTGGCAGGCGGACCTGGCCGTACGGCTGGCGCTGCGGCTGCGCGGCTCGCGTGCCCAGGCCAGTGACGACAGCGCGGCCCTGGCGCTGGAGCTGCTGCGCAGGACCGGAACCGTGCCGCCCGACCACGAACCGCTGGTGGCCGCCTGGGTCGCCCTGCCGCCCCGGCTGCCGGACGATCCGCTGGCGGCGCATCTGCTGCCTCGGATGTTCGAGGCGGAGGGGGTGGGCCGGGCCCTGCGCGAGGACAGGATCGAGCCGCCGCGGTGGGAGTGGGAGCCGCAGCAGTCCTGGCTGCGCACGCTGCGTGACCTGGCCGCCTCCGGCGTGATCGACCGCGAGATGCTCGCCGACGGCTGCGTGCGCCGGTTCCTGCGCGGTGGCAACGCCGCCGACCTGCGCTTCTTCGTCCGCCTGCACGAGCTGCTCGACCCCGCGCCGAACCCCGCCCGCGCCCGCGACTACCTGCGCCTGCTGCCCGCCGCGCCGGGGCCGGTCGCCGAGGCGGCGCTCAAGCAGCTGCGTGGCTCGCTCGTCGGCGACGACGCCGGTGAGGCGGTGTCGGCGCTGCTGTTCCGGCCGGAGAGCAAGCTGGTGCGGGCCGGGCTGACCTGGCTGGACCGGCTGGCCCGCGACGGCGACGGCGACCTCGACCACCTGGCGCCCGCGCTGGCGTCGGCGTTCCTGTGCGAGTCCTACCCGATCCAGGAGCGGACGGTACGGCTGGCCGTACGGCATGCGGGGCGTTTCACGCCGGTCGGCGCCGAGGCGGTGCGCGAGGCGGCGACCGTGCTGCCGGCGGACCTGCTCGCCCGGCTGTCCGAGGCGTACGGCCACGTGGAGCCGGAGGCCGGCCTGGACGACGGTTTCCTGCCGGTCGCGCTGCCGGAGTTCAAGCCGCCGGTCCATGAGCCGGATCCGTTCGAGCAGTGGCTCGACAAGTTCGTCAGGGACGCGCCGGCGGCGGGCGGGCGACGGACCGGGCTGGCCGCCGTGCGCGGGGCGGTGATGGCGGCGCTCAACCGGCCCCGGAGCCGGCTCGACGCCGAGCGCACCTGGAGCAGCGTGGATCTGTGGGCCGAGGTGCTGATGCGGGAGGCGGCCCATCCGGGTGAGCGCGCGGAAGCGCCTCGGGAGCACCTGCCCAAGCCGCGCACGGTCGCGGCGCCGTACCGGATGATGCTGGAGCGGTGCGCCGAGATCCTGGCCGGGCTGCGGGACGGGACGCTGCCGCCGTACCTGCTGGCGTCGCCGACGACGGCGGCGGGGCAGGTCGAGGCGGGCGAGCTGGTCGCCCGGCTGGAGGGTTATGAGCGGGCCGGGGCGGTGGCGCTGCCCGCCGACCTGCAGCAGGCGTTGCTGAGGCTGCCGCGTGTGGTTCCGGCTGAGGTGGCGGAGCGGGCCGGGCGGCTCACGTCCGAGGCGGGGGCCACGCTGGTGCGCTGGCTGGCCGACCGGCCCGAGCCGCGGCTGCGGGTGGTGTGGCGCGGGCAGCGGCCGCAGGTCGTGGTGCACCTGGAGCGGACCGGGCTCGATCTGGTCGACGCGCTGCTCGGCCGGGTGGCCTCCACCCGGCTCGGCCAGTCGATGGAGGACTGGCACCGGGTGCTGCCGTCGGACCGGGAGGCGCTGGCCATGCACCTGCTGCCGCACGTGCACGCGGCCTGGGAGCGGCCGACGAACTTCGCCGACGTCGTGTCGGCCATGCTCCATCTGGAGGGGCCGGCCGGTGAGGCCGTCGGGGCGCTGCTGGCCGCGCTGCTCGGCGAGCGCGAGTGGTACATGCCGGCTGAGCGGGCCGAGCGGCTGCTGCTGGAGGCCGCCGCCACCGGCTGCCTGCCCGCCGAGCGGTGCGGCCACCATCTCGGCCTGACGCTGCGGGCGGGCCAGATCAAGTCGGCCGCGGTGCGCTCTTCCCTGGAGTCCTGTGCCAGGCAGGGCGCGCAACGCGAGGTCTGGGAGATCATGACCGGCCTGCTCACGTCCTACCTGCCGACCGGCGACGAGCGGGGCACCACCGCCCACACCCGGATCCTGGCCTTCGCCCTGGACGTGGCCCGCTGGGCCGGTGCTCACGGCGCTGTGGGGGTCGTCACCCAGCTCGCCGAGCGGCCCCGCTCCAGCGCTTTGGTCCGCGCGGCCCGCGTCCTGGACGACCACCTCACCGCGCGGAAGTCCCGCCAAGCCTCCTAAGGCGGACCAGCGGACCGTGGTCAGTCGGACAGGTAGGCGGCGCGGCCGACCACGTAGGTGGCCACGGCCACGGTGATGATCTGCGCGCAGCCCACGATGAGCAGCGGTCCGCCCGTGGCCGCCGTGGGCTCGCGCAGCCACATGCCGACCAGGACGAGCAGGATGCCCGGCACCTGGGGCTTGCTGCCGGCGTGCATGCGGGCCAGCGTGCCGGGGAAGCGGACCAGTCCGATCCCGGCCACGAAGGTCAGCGCCGCGCCTAGCAGCAGGCAGGTTCCGGCGAGGATGTCGGTCATCGCCCGCTCCTGGCGAAGAACCTGGCCAGGCAGACCGACCCGACGAAGCCCAGCAGCGACAGGACGAGCAGGATCGGCATCGCCGAGTACTCGCGGTAGACGGCGGCGGCGGCGCCGACGGCGCACATGGCCACGGCCGTCAGCACGTCGAAGGCGACCGCCCGGTCCAGCATCGAGGGGCCGCGGGCCAGCCGGTAGACGGTCATCGCCGCCGCGCTGCCGAGCAGGATCACCACCACGGCGTAGACCACGCTCATCGGAGTTCCTCCCTGTCGGCCCTGGTGCCGAAGACGGCGATCACCCGGCTTTCTAGCCGGGTGACCTCCTCCTGGACCGAGCTGGTGTCCGAGGTGCCGAGCACGTGCACGACCAGTTCCTTCCTTCCGGTGTAGGCCTCGACGACGAGGCTGCCGGGCAGCGACGACAGCGCCACGATGATCAGCGTGGTCATCGGCTCCGACGAGGTGCGCAGCGTCGCCGTGGCCAGGTGGACCGGCGGGGCGCAGGCCCCCGGCCGCAGCGCCCACCAGGCCACCCGCACGCTGGAGACGACCATGTCCAGCGCGTAGCGGGGCAGGAAGGCCAGCAGCGCCACGGGCCGCAGCCGGATGCCGGGGTCGAGCAGCGGAAGCGGCAGCATCCAGGAGATGACCGCCCCGGCCAGCAGCCCGCCCAGGACGTTGCCGACGCTGAGGTCGCCCCACAGCAGCACCCAGACGAGCGCCAGCCAGATCACCAGCGGCAGCGGGACGTGCCGCCCGAACACCCTCGGCGCGAACAGACGCGTCCTCATCGGCCGCTCCCCGACACCGCTTCCAGGTACGGCTGCCGCGCCATCAGCTCACCGGCGGTCCGCCCGGCCAGCGCCGACAGCGGCCCGGCCAGCACCGTGTACGACAGGGCGAGCACGACCAGCGCCGCCGTGGCGGCCACCATGGGCCAGGGCGGCATCACGGTGGTGCGGATCGCGCCCTCCTCCGACGACTCCTCGCTGTCCAGCACGGTCTCCTCCGCTCCGGCCGCGGCCGGCGGGCTGCGCCAGAACGCCTTGCCCCAGGTCTTGGCCACCGCGTACAAGGTCAGCAGGCTGGTCACGAGGCTGCCGGCGACCAGCGTGAGCGCCAGCGGCCCGCCGTCGGCCAGCCCCGCCTGAACCAGCAGAAGTTTCCCCAAAAATCCGGACATGGGAGGTATCCCAGAAAGGTTCATGGCCGGGATGAAGAAGAGCACCGCGATCAGCGGGGCCAGCCGCATCAGCCCGCCGAGCCGGTCCACGGACGTGGTGCCGGTGCGCCGCTCGATCAGCCCGGTCACCAGGAAGAGGCTGGTCTGGACGGTGATGTGGTGCACGACGTACATGACGGCGCCGGCCATGCCCGCGATCGACGACAACGCGACGCCGTACACCATGTAGCCGATGTGACTGACCAGGGTGAAGGAGAGCATGCGTTTGATGTCGGTCTGGGCGACGGCGCCCGCGACGCCGATCAGCATGGTCAGCAGCGCGGCCCACATGAGGATCGTGGACACGGGCCCGCCGGGGAACAGCAGGGCCTCCAGCCGGATGATCGAGTAGATGCCGACCTTGGTGAGCAGGCCGGCGAAGACGGCGGTGGCCGGGGCCGGGGCGGTGGGATAGGAGTCGGGCAGCCAGGCGGACATGGGGAAGACCGCCGCCTTGATCGCGAACACCAGCAGCAGCGTCAGCTCGACCAGCAGCTTGAGGTGCTGCGGCAACTCGGCGAAGCGCTCGGCGAGCTGGGCCATCGACAGCGTACCGGTGCTGGCGTAGGTGATCGCGAGCGCGATCAGGAAGAGCATGGACGAAGCCAGCCCCATGACCGTGTACGTGGCGCCGGCCCGGATGCGCGGCAGCGTCCCGCCGAAGGTGAGCAGCACGTACGAGCCGCCCAGCAGCATCTCGAAGGCCACGAACAGGTTGAACAGGTCACCCGACAGAAAGGCGTCGGCCACCCCGGCGACCATGATCAGGTAGGCGGGGTGGAAGATCGCCATCGGCGCCAGGTGCTCCTGGTCGGCGTAGGCGTTGGCCAGCGAGTAGAGCATGACGCAGAACGTCACCGCCGACGACACCACCAGCATGAGCGTGGACAGCCGATCGGCGACCAGGCAGATGCCGGTCGGCGCCGGCCAGCCCCCGATGCACGCGACGAGCGGGCCGCCGCGGTCGGCCGCCGCGAGCAGGATCAGCGAGATCACGACCATGGCGCCCAGCGTCGCCAGGCTGATCAGCGCGTGCAGCCTGCGCAGCCGCCCGCCGATGGCCAGCTTCAGCGCCGCGGCCAGCAGGGGCAGCAGCACCGGCGCCGGGATCAGCGCCTGCATGTCAGTCCTCCCCCTCCAGCTCGGGATCCTGGGCGAGCGCCTGCCTGCGCAGGTCCTCGCGGATCGCCGCGCGCAGCTTCCTTCGCGCCTCGCGCTGCCTGGTACGCAGCTTGCGCCGCAGTTCCGCCTCGGCGGCGTCCTGCTCGCGCTGACGGCGGGCGAAGTCGTCGCGCAGTTCGCGCACCCGGTCGTCCTTGCCTCGGGCCTGGGCCTCCTCCTGCCGCCTGGCCTCCTCGAAGCGGCGCAGCAGTTCCTCGGCGGGCAGCCCGTCGTTCTTGTGCGCCTCCATCCAGCGGCCGAGGTCGACGTTGATCTCCAGGATCCGGGACTCCAGCTCGGCGGCCGCGCGGCGCTCGCGCTCGATCCGCTCGGCGTCCAGGCGGGCCAGTTCGGCGCGCTGGTCGGCGACGAGCCGTTCGTAGGACCTCTCCCGGTCGCGCAGTCCGCGGCTCAGCTCGCCCGCGGTGGCCCTGATGCGCACCCGGCGGTCCTCGGTGTCGTCCTGCACGGCGTCGTCGCCGGTCAGCTGCCAGGAGCGGTGCGCCATGGCCAGCAGGAACGCGGTCACGCCCAGCGTGATCACGATCGAGGTCAGGACCATCGCCTGCGGCAGCGGGTCGGCCATCCCCTCGGTGCCGGCGAACGGCGGGCGGCCCGCCGGCCCGCCCGCGGTGACGATCAGCAGGTTGACGCCGTTCGACAGGACGATGACGCCGACCAGGATCCTGACCAGGCTCCGCTCCA
Organism: Nonomuraea endophytica; assembly: GCF_014203235.1. Classification (GTDB taxonomy): domain Bacteria; phylum Actinomycetota; class Actinomycetes; order Streptosporangiales; family Streptosporangiaceae; genus Nonomuraea; species Nonomuraea endophytica. Next base: position 663,599 of record NZ_JACHIN010000004.1, read on the forward strand.
GCAGCAACGTGACGCCCGCGGCGATGAGCACGGCGGACAGCGCGAACGGCACCAGCGGCAGGCTCACGGACCCTCCATCTGCCGGTCGAGCTCGGCCCCCAGGCTCCGCAGGACGTCGCCGACCATGCCGACCACGGACAGGTAGATGCCGAAGTCGAACAGCAGCACCGTCGACAGGTGCAGGGTCCCGACCAGCGGGAGCGTCACGTCGGCCGCGAGCATGCGCAGCGCGTCGCCGCCCGCGCCCCACCCGATCAGCGCGCAGCACACCGAGAGTGTCAGCCCCACGCCGATCAGCACGCCGGCGTTGACCGGCAGCGCCCTGGCCAGCTCGTAGCGGCCGCCCGCCAGGTAGCGCACCGCCACCGCGAGCCCGGCCACGATGCCGCCGGCGAACCCGCCGCCCACCCGGCCGTGCCCGGTGAGCAGCAGGAACACCGACAGCAGCAACATCGTGTGGAAGGTCAGCCTGGCCACGATCTCGAAGATGACCGAGCGCTGGCCGGCCGGCAGCGTGGCCGACAACCAGTGCGTGCGCCCGTCCAGGAGCGGCGCCGCGTCCTCACGTTCGAGGCTGAAGGTACGGCGGCGCAGGAAGACCAGGCTCGTCACGCCGAGCGTCAGCACGATGATCACCGAGCTCTCGCCCAGCGTGTCCCAGGCGCGGATGTCCACCAGGAGCGCGCTGACGATGTTGGTCGCCCCCGCCCGCTCGGCCGCCGCGGCCAGCTGCGTGCCCACCGGTACGGCGGTGCGCTCGTGCAGCGCCACCATCCCGGCCCCCGCGGCCACCACCCCGGTGACCAGGCCCAGTCCGAGCCGCAGCCCGAACGGCACCCGGGCCGAGTCGCGCTCAGGGCTGACCGGCAGCCGCCTGAGCACCAGCGCGAACATCACCAGGCTGAGCGTCTCGGCGAGGAACTGGGTGAGCGCCAGGTCGGGCGAGCCGTGGACCAGGAACAGCAGGGCGGCGCCGTAGCCGGTGACGCCGGCCATCAGCGCGAGCAGGATGTGGCCGCGCACGAACAGCAGGGCGACGGCTCCGGCCACCAGGACCGCGCCGATGACCGGCTGCTCTGGCCTGGCCCAGGCGGTGACGTCCAGGTCGAGGACGGGGGCGCCGCCGTACAGGAAGGAGAAGCAGCCGGTGGCGGCCATGACGGCCAGGGCAAGCGTGAGGTAGGCGGGCAGGGAGCCGCGCTGGAGGAGGCCGGTGAGGATGGTGGCGTTGCGGTCCACGCCGCGCATGAACGCCCAGTAAAGCTGGGCGGCGTCGAGCACGTGGAGGGAGGCGCCGAGCCTGGCGACGGGTTCCCTGATCAGGAAGAGGGCGATGCCACCTGCCAGGGCGACGGCGGACAGGGCGAGCGGGGTCAGGGCGCCTGACCACAGAGCCAGGTGGACCTCGGGGCCGTGGTCGGGGTAGGTGGCGGTGTAGGGGGTCATGGCGGCGCCGTACCAACTGGCGGTGAAGGCGGTGGCGAGGCCGAGGACGGACAGCAGCGCGGGCGGGGTGAACATCGGCGCCGGGGTGGGCCGGACCGGTGTGGGCGGCAGGCCGGGCTTGGCGGCGAAGGCGCCCCAGAGGAAGCGGGCGGTGTAGGCGACGGTCAGCAGCGAGCCGAGCACGACACCGGCCAGCACCAGCGGGTCGTGCAGCAGGGACTCGAAGGCGGCTTCCTTTCCGGCGAAACCCAGCAGCGGCGGCAGGCCCGCCATCGACGCGGCGGCCAGGACGGAGGCGGCGCACACCCACGGCATCGTGGTGCGCAGCCCGCTCAGCACGGTCAGGTCGCGGGTGCCGGTGGCGTGGTCGACGATGCCGACGACCAGGAACAGCGCCGCCTTGAACAGGGCGTGGGCCAGCAGCATGGCCACGCCGGCGAGCGCCGCGGCGCCCGTGCCCGCGCCGAACAGCACGGTGAGGAAGCCGAGCTGGCTCACGGTGCCGTAGGCGAGCAGGCGTTTCAGGTCGGTCTCGCGCAGCGCCCGCCAGCCGGCCATCAGCATGGTCGCCAGCCCGAGCGGCACCGCGACCAGCCGCCACACCGCAACGTCCCCGAACGCCGGCCCGAGGCGCGCCAGCAGGTAGATGCCCGCCTTCACCATCGCGGCCGCGTGCAGGTACGCCGAGACCGGGGTCGGGGCGGCCATCGCGCCGGGCAGCCACAGGCTGAACGGGAAGATCGCCGACTTGGCCAGCGCGCCCGCCAGCACCAGAACCAGCGCCGTCACCACCATGCCGCCCTGGGGCGGGTCGGCCACGATCCGCGAGATCCGGTAGGTGCCTGCCGCCTGGCCGATGATGACCAGCCCGGCCAGCATCGCCAGCCCGCCGAGCGTGGTCACGGTGAGCGCCTGCATGGCGGCGACCCGGCTGGCCCGGCTCTCGGGGTCGTAGCCGATCAGCAGGTAGGAGAAGACGGTGGTCAGTTCCCAGAAGACGTACAGCAGGAGCAGGTCGTCGGCGACCACCAGCCCGAGCATGGCCCCCGCGAACGCCACCAGGACGCCGGCGAAGCGCCCGAGCCCCTGGGCGTCAGGCCCGAAGTAGCGCGAGCAGTACCACAGGACCAGCGCCCCGATCCCGGTCACCAGCGTCACCATGAGCGCCGACAGCTCGTCGACCCGGAAGGCCAGCTCCAGCCCGAGCTGCGGCGCCCACGCGCGCGTGTGCTCGTACGGCACCCGCCCCGCCGTGAACACCAGAGCCAGCGCCGGGACCGCCGCCAGCACTGTGAAGGCACCCCTGCCCATCACCCGCACGAGCGCCGGCGCGCACATCGCCGCCACGGCGTGCAGGATCAGCAGCGGCTCCATGCGCTCCTCACGGGCTACGGCGGTCCGGCGGGATCGTGGGCCGGTCGCGTCCCACTGTGCCCCGCATGATCATGCCCGTCCGCCGCGCGACGCGCCGCCTTGACCGATTCCCTGCCTAATCGGGGCGGCGGAGACAGTGCCGGTGCCCGTCGTACGGATACGGCGGCTCGGCCGGGAGGATCTCCTCGAACAGGTAGCCCGTCTTCTCCGCCACCCTGCACGAGGCGACGTTGTCGATCTGGTGGAGCAGCTCCAGCGTCACCAGCACGGGATAGGTGGAGAACGCCCAGGCGGTCAGCGACCGCACGGCCCGCGGCGCCACTCCCCTGCCGCGGGCGGGCGCCGCCGTCCAGTAGCCGACCTCGGCGGTGTCACCCAGCGGGTCGGTGCGCTTCATGACCACATTGCCCAGAAGCGCGTCCTTCCCCTCCTCCCGTACGGCGAAGCTCATCCGCTCCCCGCTCTCCCAGCCTTGGTGCTGAAGGTCCAGCCAGCGCCGCCCGTCGTCGTCGGTCACGATGGGGTGAAGCGTCCACTTGCGCAGCTCGGGATCCCGGTACGCGCTCACCAGCGCGGCCAGGTCGTCGTCTTGCCAGGGACGGAGGAAAAGGACGGGGGACGCTTCGGCGTTCACGATGACGGTCACGCGCGACATTGGATCACGCACGCATCAGCTACTACCATTTAGGGCCCGACCGAAACAAACCCCGGCCAAAAATGGGTTGATCGGTCGGGTTAGCATTGATTGAGTGCCTCCCGATACCACAACCTCCCGCCGTCCCCTGCTGTCTACCAACTCCCTGTGGCGGATGAAGGGCTACCTCCGCCCTTACATCGGCAAACTCGTCTTCATCTGGCTGGTCGCCCTCCTCGGCATCGGGGCCAGCATCGCGCTCCCCCTCATCGGCAAAGAGGTCATCGACGGGCCCGTGGCCCACGGTGACCAGGGGGCGCTGCTTCCTCTCGGGCTTCTGGCGCTCGGTGTCGGCGTCCTCGAAGCACTCCTCACCTTCCTCCGCCGCTGGGCCCAGGTCGGGCCGGTCCTCGGGCTGGAGACCCGCATCAGGGACGACCTCTACCGGCACCTGCAGCGGCTGCCGATGGCCTTCCACAACGAATGGCAGTCCGGCCAGCTGTTGTCACGTGCCACGACGGACCTGTCGGCGATCCGCCGCTTCCTCGGCTTCGGGATGCTCTTCCTCGTCATGAACATCCTGCAGCTGACGACCGTCACCATCGTGCTGCTCAACATGTACTGGCCGCTCGGGCTGCTGGTCGCCGGGTCGGCGGTGCCGATCGTGGTGGTGTCGCTGCGGTTCGAGAAGCGCTACATCCTCATCTCCCGCCGGGTCCAGGACGAGCAGGGCGACCTCGCCACGCTGGTCGAGGAGTCGGCCATCGGCATCCGGACGATCAAGGCGTTCGGGCGCCGGCACCACGTCTTCGACTCCTTCGACGACTCCGCGCTCAAGGTGTACGGGACCTCCATGGAGAAGGTGCGCCACTCCGCGCGCTTCTTCACCTTCCTCGAGGTCATCCCCAACTTCACGCTCGCGCTCGTCCTGCTGCTGGGCGCGCTCGCCGTGGGCGGCGGCGACCTTTCGCTGGGCACGCTGGTCGCCTTCACCACGCTGATGCTGCAGCTCGTCTGGCCGATCGCCAGCCTCGGCTACATCCTGGCCATGTCCCAGGAGGCCATGACCGCCGCCGACCGCGTCATGGAGGTCATGGACACCGTCCCGGAGATCCAGGACGGCGCCGACACGGCCCGCGAACCACGCGGCCACCTGCGCTTCGAAGGCGTCGAGTACCGCTTCCCCGGCGCCGAGAGCCCCGTGCTCGACGATCTCTGGCTGGAGGTACGGCCCGGCGAGACCGTGGCCGTCGTCGGCGCGACCGGCTCCGGCAAGACGACGCTGACCTCGCTGGTCCCCCGCCTGCTCGACCCCACCGGCGGCCGGGTCACGATCGACGGGCACGACGTGCGCGAGCTGGAGCTGGGCTCGCTGCGGCAGATCGTGGCGACCGCGTTCGAGGAGCCGACGCTGTTCTCGATGAGCGTCAGGGAGAACCTCACGCTCGGCCACCTCGACTCCTCCGAGGAGGAACTGGACGCGGCGATCCGCACCGCGCAGGCGCAGTTCGTCTACGACTTGCCCTGGGGGCTCGACACCCGGATCGGCGAGCAGGGCATGTCGCTGTCGGGCGGGCAGCGGCAGCGGCTGGCGCTGGCGCGGGCCGTACTGAGCAAGCCGAGGATCCTCGTCCTGGACGACACGCTCTCGGCGCTGGACGTCGAGACCGAGGCGCTCGTGGAGGAGGCGCTGCGGCGGGTGCTGCGCGACGCGACCGGCATCGTCGTGGCGCACCGCGCCTCGACGGTGCTGCTGGCCGACAAGGTGGCGCTGCTGCGCGGCGGCACGATCACGCACGTCGGCACCCACCACGAGCTGCTGGAGGCGGTGCCCGAGTACCGGGAACTGCTGGCCCAGGACGCCGACCTCGACCCCTCGGAAGGAGCGCTGCGATGACCACCCCGACCAAGGCCTGGCGCGGCGTGGCCTCCGAGGAGCAGGACGAGCTCGACGAGAAGGTCTCGGTGTTGCTGCGGGAGCGCTCCCGCAAGCTCCTCGGTGACCTGCTGAAACCGCACAAGAAGCAGATCGCGGTGCTGACCGCGATCATCATCGTCTCCAACATGGCCGGCCTGGCGATCCCGTACCTGGTGAAGGTGGGCATCGACGAGGGCATCCCGCCGATGCTCAAGGGCACCGGCACCGGCACGCTGCTGACCGTGGTCGGCGTGATCCTGGCCGCCGCGGCGACCCAGGCGCTCACCCGGCAGGCGTTCCTGAAGCTGTCGGGGCGCATCGGCCAGGACATCCTGCTGGAGCTGCGCCGGCGCGTGTTCGACCACTTCCAGCGGCTGTCGCTGTCCTTCCACGAGAAGTACACGTCGGGCCGGGTCATCTCCCGGCTGACCTCCGACATCGAGGCGATCGCCGAGCTGCTGCAGTCGGGCTTCGACGGCCTGGTCACGGCCGTGCTGACGATGTTCGGCACGGCGGCGCTGCTGATCGTCCTGGACCTGCACCTCGGCCTGCTCGCGCTGATCCCGCTGCCGCTGCTGCTGCTGTTCACCCGGTGGTTCCGCAGGCAGTCGGCGATCGTCTACCGGCGCACCCGCGAGACGGTCGCACTCGTCATCGTGCACTTCGTCGAGTCGATGACCGGCATCCGCGCGGTCCAGGCCTTCCGCCGCGAGCACCGCAACCAGGAGATCTTCAAGCAGCTCAACGCCGACTACCGCGACGCCAACGCGCGCAGCATGCAGCTGCTCGCGATCTTCATGCCGGGCATCAAGCTCATCGGCAACGTGACCGTCGCCGGCGTGCTGGTGTACGGCGGCTGGCTGGCCCTGCACCAGGAGGTCACGGTCGGCGTGCTGGCGGCGTTCCTGCTCTACCTGCGCCAGTTCTACGAGCCGATGCAGGAGATCAGCCAGTTCTACAACACGCTGCAGTCGGCGGGCGCGGCGCTGGAGAAGCTGTCCGGCGTGCTGGAGGAGCGGCCGGCGGTGCCCGAGCCGCGCAAGCCCACCCCGCTGGAGAGCGCCAGGGGCAAGGTGCGCTTCGAGGACGTGCGCTTCGCCTACACCGAGGAGATGCCGATCCTGCCGAAGCTGGACCTGACGATCCCGGCCGGGCAGAGCGTGGCGCTGGTCGGGGCGACGGGCGCGGGCAAGACGACGCTGGCCAAGCTGATCTCCCGCTTCTACGACCCGGCCGAGGGGCGCGTGCTCCTCGACGGGGTCGACCTGACCGTGCTCGACGAGCCGACGCTGCGCCGCGCGGTCGTCATGGTGACCCAGGAGAACTTCCTGTTCTCCGGCACCGTCGCCGACAACATCCGCTTCGGCCGGCCGGACGCCACCGACCGCGAGGTGCGCGAGGCGGCCAAGGCGATCGGGGCGCACGAGTTCATCAGCGCGCTGCCCGACGGCTACGACACCGAGGTGGGCAAGCGCGGCGGGCGCATGTCCGCCGGTCAGCGGCAACTGGTCGCGTTCGCGCGGGCGTTCCTGGCCGACCCGGCGGTGCTCATCCTGGACGAGGCGACCTCGTCGCTGGACGTGCCGAGCGAGCGGCTGGTCCAGCGGGCGTTGCGCACGATCCTGGCCGACCGCACGGCGCTGATCATCGCTCACCGGCTGTCGACCGTGGAGATCGCCGACCGGGTGCTGGTGATGGAGCGCGGTGAGATCGTCGAGGACGGGCATCCCGACGAGCTCATCGCCGCCTCCGGCCGCTTCGCCAGCCTGCACAGGGCGTGGATCGAGAGCCTCAGCTGAGCGTTTCCCGGAGGGGCACGAGGCCCCTCCGGGATTCCCCGTCGCGGCGGGGCCCGTGGTCGTTCCCCTTCGCGGCGGGGCCCGAGGTCATTCCCCACCACGACGGGGCCGAGGTCTTCGCCGGGACTCAGAGCAGGCGTGGTCGTACCGGGCTGAGCAGGGCCGTCTCGTCGGTGGGCGGCGGCTGCGCGGCCAGTCGCGCCTCCGGGTGGCGGGCCAGATAGCCCTCGGGGAAGGTCGTGGTCTGCTGCCCGCCGCACTGGGGGCAGACCGCGGCGCTCGACGGCGGCGGGACGAGCACGCCCGAGCGGACCCACACCTCTCTTTCGTTACCATGGCGGTCGTCGACCGATCGCACGAGGTAGTCCTCTTCCCAGACATGCCAGCATCCCCGGCACTCGAACGGCACGCTTCTGCGCTGTTCTTCCATGAGGTCACCCCCTCTCTTCGAGTGTCCGCCCGGCTTGCGCACGCCCGCAACCGGGGTAGAAACATCGGCACGGACCCCGGTAACCCCCCACCTGGAGCGGCAAGTGGCGCGTCAGATCTTCGTAGGCCGTACGGAAGAGCAGGAGCGCTTCGCCTCGCTGCTGAGCGCGTTGCGCGATCCGGGGGACGGGCCCGACGAGGGCTTCGCCGTCCTCGTGCACGGCCACGGCGGCATGGGCAAGAGCACGCTGGTCAACCGCTACGTGGACATGGCCGCGGCGGCCGGGCTGCGCGGGGTGCTGGTGGACCTCGACGCCGAGCAGGTGCAGGACCTCGACCAGGCGGTGGGCCTGTGGCGGGCCAGCCTGGTGAGCACGCTGGAGCGGATCGCCTTCGAGCTGTGCCCGCCGGGCGAGCGGCGGCAGGGCCGGGCGGCGGGCAAGGAGTTCGAGGACTTCGTCGCCGCCGTGGACGCGCTCGGGGAGAGCGACCAGGACGCGCCGGAGGGCGACGAGAACGACTCCGGCGCCCGCGCCTGGACCAAGGGCGCGCTGGAGCTCGGCGGGGAGCTGGTCGGCGACGCGCTGTTCGGCGTGCCGCTGCCGACCAGCCCGCTGGACCGGATGGTCGACCGCGGCGCCGACGCGCTGCACCGCCGTAAGCAGCAGAAGGCCGAACGGCTGGCCAGGGAGCAGGCCCGGGTGGCGCGGATGCGCGACCAGGTGGTGGCCGCGTTCGCGGCCGGGCTGCGCAGCCTGACCGGCGGCCGCAAGGGCTCACCCATCGCGATCTTCCTGGACACGGCGGAACTGCTGCGCCCGGCCGACCACCGGCGGCTGCGCGAGGCGGTACGCCTGTCCGGCCCCGGCGTCGTCTGGGTGATCGCCATGCGGCTGGAGGAGGAGCTGAGCCCGACCGAGGGCAACGAGGCCTCGCTCTACCAGCGCGAGCTGCCCGGCACCCGCTTCCGCCGCATCCTCATGGAGGTCTTCGACATGGGGACGCTGGCCGAATACCTGGACCGCCGCCTCGGCCCGGCCGCCGTCGACCTGCCGGTGGAGCGGATCTGGCGGGCCAGCAGGGGCATCCCGCTGGCCGTGTCGATGTTGTGCCACGAGATCGAGAGCACCGGCGACGTCGAGGACGCGCTGGCCGAGATCGGCGAGAACGGCGAGGTCTCCTTCGTCATCAGGACGCTGGCCGAGCGCTATCTCAAGCACACCCACGACCCGCTGGAGCGCATGCTGCTGTTCGGCATGGCCCTGCACCGCTCGGAGCGCCTGGACGCCTCGCTGCTGTCGGCGCTGTGGGACGTCGGCGAGCCGCTGGCCTTCGCCCGCATCATGGACGAGCTGGTGCGCAGGCACGACTTCATCCTGACCAGGACCCGCCGCCTGCACCAGGCGGTCCGCTCGACGTTCCGCTCGTTCCTGCTCGGGCCGCAGGACCGCTACACCGTGCTGGAGGCCAACCGGCGCGCCATCGAAGTGCTGTGCGAACGGCTGGCCGGCCAGGACGGCCTGGACGGCACCGAGCGCCTGGACGACCGGGCCTGGCGGGAGAACGTCGAGACGCTGCTGTGGCACGCGTTCTGGACCGACAACGTGGACGGCCTGCGGCTGATGGCCAGGCTGTTCCCGATCTGCGTCCTGGACCGCGGCTTCGCCGGCGACCTCCTGCTCACCGCGCGCTTCTTCGAGCCCGTGCTGACCCCTGACCAGCGTGAGCACCTGGACACCATGCAGGACATGCTCAGGCCCGGCTTCACCCCCTACCAGAAGACGCTGGAGCGCACGTTCGCGCTGATGGACAGCGCCCGCTCCGACTACAGCCCGGTCGAGGGCGAGATCCGGGCCGGCCTGCTCGACCTGCTGCGGCTGCGGCACGCCCGCTGGCTGTCGCTCGACACCGGGGCGCGGATCGTGCTGACCGAGCGGGCCGCCGCGCTGCTGGCCGGGTCGTCGCCCGCCGCGCTGGAGCAGGTCGCGCAGGCCGCGATGGAGATCGCCCGCGACCTGGTCGACCCGGCCAACCTGCGCCGCTCGCCGTCGAACGACGCGCTGCGCGCGGCCGAGCTGGCCACCAGGTACGCGCCGGACGCGGCCGACGCCTGGCGCCACCTCGGGCTGACCGCGCTGGCCCTGGGCGAGCAGACCCGGGCGGAGGAGGCCTTCGCCACCGCGGTCAGGCTCGCCGCCGACCCGGCGTCGCTGGCGATGGGCCTCGGCCACGACATCACCGCCCTCGGCTACCAGGGCCTGGCGCTCGGCTTCTACCGAGAAGCCGCCGAGCTCAAGCCCGGCGACGAGGGCGCCTGGACCCAGCTCGGCCTGGCCCTGCGCCAGTACGGCAGATACGCCGAGGCCATCCAGGCGTTCGAGGCCGCCAGGAACGACGACGAGGAACGGTTCTGGCCGACCCTGCACATCTGGAACTCCTACCACCTGTCCGGCCCCAGGGTCCTGGAGCTGGAGCACCGGGGGCGGGCCAGGAGCATCCTGGCCGAGCAGCTCGAACGCGCGCCGGAGGACCCGAGCTTCCTCGACTGGTCGTGCCTGCTGGCCGAGGCGTCGGAGGAGCACGAGCAGGCGCTGGCCCTGGCCGACCGGCTGACCCAGGTACGCCCGGACAACCCCGACACCCACACCTACCTGGGCAACGCCCTGCTGGCCCTCGGCCGGATGGAGGAGGCGGAGGCGGCGTACCGGCTGGTGGTGGAGCTCGATCCGGAGGACTTCAGCGCCTACGGCCGGCTCGGGTCGGTGCTCGCTCAGCTCGACCGTCCGCAGGAGGCGCGGCGGCAGTGGCGGCTCGGGCTGCGCATCCTGCAGGCGGAGGTGGAGCGCAATCCGGGGTCGGGGCCGATGTACGAGTGGCTGGGGGCGCTGCACTCCAACCTCGAAGAGCACGAGGCGGCGGCGCGCGCCTACCAGCGGGTGATCGAGATCGGGCGCACGATGTTCATCGGCAAGCAGCTGGCCGACACGCTGCACGCGCTGGACCGGCCGCAGGAGGCGGAAGCCGCGTACCGGATGGCGATCGAGATGGACGCCGGCAACCCTTATGCCTATGAGGGCCTGGGGTACGTGCTGCGCGACCTCGACCGGCCGGCGGAGGCGGTCGTCGCCTGGACCACGGCGGTCGAGCTGACCGAGCGGCGGCTGGAGAGGCGGCCCGGTTCCTCGGGGCTGCACTATCTGGCGGGCGTCCTGCACGCGTGCCTGCGCGACGTCGCCGCCTCGGCCCGGTCGCTGGAGGAGGCGATACGCCTGGATCCCGAGCACGCCGCGGCCTATCTGGAGCTGGGCAACGCCTACTTCGCGCTCGGCGACAACGCGGCCGCCGAGAGCGCCTACCGGACGGCGGTCAGGATCTCCCCCGACTACCCCAGGGCCTACTACCTGCTCGGCGGGCACCTGACGGCGTTGTGCCGGCTGGAGGAGGCGGGTCAGGTCTACCGCCAGGGGCTGCGGGCCGGGCCCGACCACTCCGGGATCAAGGCGGGGCTGGCGGTGGTGCTCGCCATGTCGGGCGAGGCGGCGGCGATCAGCGAGGCGGACGCGGCGCACGCCGATCACCTGGACTGCGCCATGGTCGAGCTGATGCGCGGCGCCCCGGACGCGGCCCGCGCCCATCTGGAGCTGGCGCACGCGGCGGAGCGGGACGGCTATCGGGGCTACAGCGTCCGGCTGGGCGTGATGCTGCGCAAATCCGACCCGGAGCGGGCTGAACGGCTGCTGGTCCAGGCGGCCGAGCCGAACCCGGCGCACACCGGCAGCGAGAAGGACCGCCACGTGCGCGCGCTGGCGCTGGCCTGCCTGGGCCGCACGGACGAGGCGGTGGAGGAGCTGGAGCCGCTGCGCGGGCGGGATCGGGCGGATGGCTATTTCCGCTGCTTCTGGGATCTGCTGGACGATCCGCCGGTCCCGGGGCGCTACCGGCTGCTGTCTCTGCTGGACGATCTGGGGCGCAGGGAGTTCCCCGACGGCTGGCGTACTCGGGTCCTCAGCTGAGGACGAAGAAGATCGCCCCGGCCACCACGGAGAGGGTGCCGAGCCAGGCGAACAGCGCGTCGAGGCCGGCGTCCAGCGGCACGCCTCCGTGCAGGGCGCGCTGGTGGCGGCGGAAGCGGACCCCGGTCCTGGCCAGCAGGACGCCGCCGCACAGGGAGGCCAGCGCGAAACCGGCCACGGCGGCCGGGGGCAGTCCGGCCCGCAGGGTGAGCCCAGCCGCCGCGAGGCCGCCGGTGGACAGGGCGACGGCGGTCCGCACCCAGGCCAGGCGGGTGCGTTCGCTCTGCAGGCCCGGGTCCCAGATCTCCTTGGACATGGTCAGATCGCGAGGATGATGAGCACCAGGGCGATGACGGCCACGGCGGCCACGCCGTACCCGAAGACGGCGGCGAGGGCGGGCGGGGGCAGCGGAGATTGGTCGCGCAGGGCGCGCTGGATGTTGCGCCAGCGCGGGTAGGCCATGCCCGCGGCGAGCGCGGCCAGGGCGACGAGCATGATGGCCAGACCGGTGCGGATCCACGGGACGAAGACGTCCTCCGGCACGGCGGCCATCGCCACGCCGCCCGCGCTCAACGCCAAAGCGGTGCTCAACCACGTCAAAAAGGTACGTTCATTCGCAAGGGTGAATCTGGGGTCGGGCTCCATAGAATCACCATAATTCGTACATACAACCCCTAGAGAAGGCGGGAATCACCATGACCGCACAGGCCATGGCGGCCGTCGCCGGGGAGTTCCTCGACGCCCTCGACGAGGAACGACGGGGGCTGGCCGCGCACGACTTCGCCGACCCGCTGCGCGTGCAGTGGACGTACGTCCCGGCGTGGCGGCCCGGAGTCCCGCTGCTCGGGCTGGGCAGGCGCGCCCGCAACGCCGCCCACCGCCTGCTGGCCACCGCGCTGGCCCCGCACGCCTTCGCCCAGGCGGTGACCGTGATGGCTCTGGAAGAGGTGCTCGACCTGCGCGAGGAGGGCCGGGGCCGGCGCCACAGCGACGACTACTACCTCGCGCTCTTCGGCACGCCCGGCGCGGCCCGCTGGAGCTGGCGCTTCGAAGGCCACCACGTCTCGGTGACCGCCACGGTCAGCGGGGACGAGGTGGAGGTGGCGCCGTTGTTCCTGGGCGCCAACCCGGCCGCGGTCACCTACGAGGGCGTCGCGGTCACCCGGCCGCTGCCGCTGGAGGAGGATCTGGCGCGGGCGCTGCTCGCCGACCTGCCCGCCGCTCACCGCGCGGCGGCCCTCATCGCCGGTACGGCCCCGCCCGACATCCTGACCGGCACCGCCATCGCCACCGACCCTCTGGACCCGCTTGGGGTGCGCGGCGCGGAACTGCCGGGCTCGGCGGCGACACTGCTGGGCAGGCTGGCCTCGGTCTACGTCGACCGCCTGGCGCCCGCGCTCCGTGTGCCGGTGGAGCCGGGCAAGCTGGCCTTCGCCTGGGCCGGACCCGCCGAGCGCGGCCATGGCCACTACTACCGCATCCAGGGCCCGGGCCTGCTCATCGAGTACGACAACACCCAGAACGGCGCCAACCACGCCCACTCGGTGCTACGCCGCCCCGGCGCCGACTTCGGCGCCGCGCTCCTGCCCGCCCACCTGGCCGAGGAACACCAGGGATGACGGCCACTCCGGCACGGGCCATGGCGCGGGCCGTGAGGCCCGCGCGGTTTGAGGCCCGCGCGGTTTGAGGCCCGCGCGGACTGAGGGCCTGCGGACTGAGGGCCTGCGGACTGAGGGCTTGCGCGCGGCCGGGGCTGCTAGGAACAGGCCTTGGCGATCTTCTCCAGGTAGGCCGCGGTGTCGGCGGTCACCTTCTGCGCGGAGTCGACGGCGTCGTTGGCGGTCTTGACGTTGATGTTGCCCAGCGACGTGGCCAGGCTGTCGGTGGCTTCCTTGAGGGTGGTGTTGGAGGCCTTGTCGGCCACGCCGTTCAGCTTGGTGGCGGCGTCGTCGATGGCCTTGTCCATCGCCTTCGGATCGTTGGTGAACTTGCCGACCTCGGCCACCAGGTCGGCGACGATCTTCGGCGCCTCCAGGCACGCCTGGGCCTTGTCGATGGTGCTGTTGACCTCGCCGCACCCGGCGAGGAAGACGGCAGAGGCGAAAAGGGCTAGGGGCACAAACCGGAGTCGCATACCTGCGACCCTACCCAACGGCTCGCGCCCCCGGCGGCGGCTACAACTTGGCGTAGCAGGGACCGTCCATGGCGTAGGCCTGGGCGGTCGGACCGATGAAGAAGTCCTTGACCGTGGAGACACCGGTGGGAGCGGTCTCGTCCAGCTTGTTGACGAGCGTCTGGCGGAAGGTGGCGGTGTTCGGGTCGCCGGAGAAGTTGCCGGCCTCCGGTGGCAGCATGCCCTCGTAGTCCACGGTCGCGAGCGTCTTGACCGCGGCCAGCAGGCCCTTGCGGCTGATGTCGCCCGAGGCCACCATCTTCTCCAGCGCCGCCTTCAGCGGGTAGGACCAGACCCAGCCGGAGGTGTAGCCGTCGTTGGGGGTGACGCCGGTCAGCGCCTCGCGCATGGCCTTGTGGCCGGGCGTGTCGGCGTTGAAGGGCTTGCCGGGCGACGACTGCTCGTACAGGGCCTTGAGCGCGGGCGCGGCGGGCGACTTGAGCAGCGCGGGGTTCCAGGTCGGGCCGGTGCCGATGAAGCGGCCCTTGAATCCGGCGGCGGCCGACTGGCCGACGATGGCGGCGGCGTCGGCGGGGCCGGTGGTGAGGATGACCAGGTCGGGCTTGTTCTTGGTGATCTCGGTGATGGCCCGGCCCTGCTCGGTGGCGCCGGGCGGGGTCTCGACGGCGGTGAACTCCAGCCCGTTCTTCTCCGCCGCGATCTTCGCGCCCGCCGCGGCGTCGGCGCCGTAGTCGCCGGCCAGGTGGACGGCCATCACGGTCTTGGGCTTGTAGGTCTCCATCGCGTAGTCGACGGAGTTCATGGCCTCGACGCAGTAGTTGGCGCCGCTCTCGACGATCACGTCCTCGAACTCCCACGCCGAGGTCCAGGAGGCGGGGGCGGAGACGACGTTGTTGGCCTTCAGGTCGCCGATGATCGCCGCGGTCGTGGGTGAGCCGAGCGTCTGCGCCAGGCCCAGGACCTTGTCCTTGATCTCGTTGTAGACCTGCCGGTGGACCTCGGGGTTGTACTTGTTGTCGCGCACGTAGGCCTGCACGTCCACCTCGTACTTGCCGCCGATGCCGCCGGCGGTGTTGACGCGCTTCCAGAACGCCTTCTGCGCGTCGGTGATCGGTACGGCCAGCGCCGCGAACGGCCCCTGCGTCAGGTCGGAGATCGTGCCCAGGTAGATGCAGCCCTTGTTCTTGTCCACGGCCAGCGGACACGGTTCCCGGGTGACGCCGGTCGTCACGGCGCCCTTGCTGCCCTCGTCGTCCCCCCGGATGACGCCGCACGCGGACAGAAGGGCCACTATCGCGACGAACGTCACGCCATAGCGCACCTTCATCAGTTTTCCTCTCGTTAGTAGGAGAACGGCCAGGACTTCCAGTAGGTGCGCACGCGGATCCAGATGCCGAACAGGCCGCGCGGCTCGAAGACGAGGAACAAGATGATCAGCAGGCCGTAGAGCACGGTCTCGACCTGGAAGACGTTGGGCGTGACGGTGGTGTCGGCGCTGACGATCGGCAGCAGTTCCGGTAGCGACCGGGTGATCGGCTGCAGCAGCGAGATGAACAGCGCCCCCGCGATGGCCCCGGACACCGTCGCCACCCCGCCGATGAGCACCATCGCGATGAACTGCACCGACAGCAGCAGGCTGAACGAGCCGGGCTCGACGTATCCGGAGATGCTGTAGAACAGCCCTCCGGCGCATCCGGCGTAGAAGGAGGAGATCCCGAAGGCCAGCACTTTGTAGCGGGTCAGCGGCACGCCGATGACCGCGGCGGCGATGTCGCGGTCACGGATGGCCGAGAAGGCGCGCCCGATCCGCGAGCGGGCGAGGTTGCGGGCGGCCACCGCGAAGACGATCAGCAGCACCAGCATGAGGACGTAGAGCTGCTGCTCCTTGGTGGCGAAGCCGTCCTGGTCGAGGGGCAGGCCGAAGAGCTGCGGCACCGCCGCCTCCCGGCCCACGCCGGGCCCGCCGGTCAGGTGGTCCCACTCCTTGAAGACGTGCTCGCCGAGGAAGACCAGGCCGAGCGTGACGACGGCCAGGTAGAGCCCGCGCAGCCGGGTGGCCAGCGGCGCGACCAGCACCCCGAACAGCGCGGCGACCAGCCCGGCGGCCGGCAGCCAGATCCAGATCTCGGCCAGCCCCAGCCCCAGGTGCTCGCCCCCGCGCGGCCCGGAGACCGCCGCCGCCGTGTACGCGCCGATGGCCACGAAGAACGCGTGCCCCAGCGAGACCTGCCCGGCGTACCCGGTGACGATGTTGAGCCCGATCGCCCCGATGGCCAGCACGTACGCCCCCGCCAGCACCTCCAGCGAACGGTCGGCCAGCACCACGGACAGCGACAGCGCGAGCAGCACCAGCAGCCCGGTCCAGATCTTCTTGGCCCGGGTGTCGAGCAGCGCCATGTCCTGGGTGTAGGAGGTGTAGAGCAGCGGGCGCCCGCGCGGGCGGCGCGACCGCCCGGCCGGGGTGTCGGGCACCTCCGCCTTGGCGGTGGACCTGGTGTCGGTCATACGCGCTCGACCTCCCGGGTGCCGAACAGCCCGTAGGGCCGTACCAGCAGCACGACCAGCATCACCACGTACGGCGTGACCACCGCGAAGTTCTGGCCCAGCCACGGCGCGAACTCGCCCTGGTAGCTCTGGAACAGCGACTCGACCACCCCGATCGTCAGCCCGCCGGCGACCGCGCCGCCGAGCGAGTCGAGGCCGCCGACGATGATGGCCGGCAGCGCCTTGAGCGCGACGATCCAGGTCAGCTGCTCCACGCCCTGGCCGGTGCCGACGAACATGCCGGCGATGGCCGCCAGGAATCCGGCCAGGGCCCACGACAGCGCGAACACCGCGCCGACCGAGACGCCCTGGGCGAGCGCGGTCTCCTGGTCGAAGGCCGCGGCCCGCATGGCCAGGCCGTACCTGGTGTGGCGGAAGAACAGGAACAGCAGCGTGACCAGCACGGCCGTCACGGCGAGCATGGCCAGCCAGCGCTGCTGCACGACCAGCGGACCGAGCGCGACCTGGTGCAGGCCCCACGGGTCGCCCATCTGCCGCACGTCGCGGCCGATGAAGCCGTTGACGACGACCCGGACGACCACGTCCACGCCCAGCGTGATGATCGCGACGACGAACACCGGGCGGCCGACCATGGGCCGGATCGCCACCCGCTCGATGCCGAGCGCGACCCCGGCGATGAGCAGTGCGGCCAGCAGGACCGCGAGGTAGAAGCCGGTCACCTCGGTCAGGTAGCTGACCGCCACGGCCCCGGCCAGCATGAGCGCGGGCTGGGCGAAGCTGATGACCCTGGTCGCCTTGTAGATGATCACGAATCCGAGTGCCAGCAACGCGTACACGGAACCGTTGCCCAGGCCTCTGATGACCGATTCGAGCACTCCTATCACGCGCGGTACATCCCTTCGACCAGCTCCTCGAACAGCTTGGCGATGGCACTGCGCTTGACCTTCTGGGTGGCGGTCAGCTCGCCGTCCTCGTGGTCGAGCTCCTTGGGCAGGAACGCGAACTTCTTGACCTGCTCGACCCGGGCGAAGCGCTCGTTGACCCGCAGCACGATGTCCTGGACCAGCGCCCGCGTCTGCGGCCGCTCGGACAGGTCGCGGTAGGTGGTGTAGGCGATGCCGTGCCGGCGCGCCCACTCGCCCACGGTGTCGAGTTCGATGCCGATGAGCGCCACGAGGTAGGGCCGCTGGTCGCCGATGACGACCGCCTCCTTGACGTACGGCGAGGCCTTCAGCGCGTTCTCGATCTCGGAGGGCGCGACGTTCTTGCCGCCGCCGGTGATGATGATGTCCTTCATCCGGTCGGTGATGCGCACGTGGGTGCCGCCTTCCCACTCCCCCACGTCGCCGGTGTGCAGCCAGCCGTCGGCGTCGAGCACGTCGGCGGTGGCGCGCGGGTTGCGCCAGTAGCCGGCGAAGGTGCCCGGGTGCCTGGTCATGATCTCGCCGGTGGCCTCGTCGATCTTCAGCTCGATGCCGTCCTGCGGCTCGCCGACGGTGCCGAGCTTGACCCGGCCTGGACGGTTGGCGGTGGCGATGGCGGTGTTCTCGCTCATGCCGTACACCTCGTGCATGGCCACGCCGATGCCCATGTAGAACTTGAGCACGTCGGGGGCGATCGGGGCGGCGCCGGAGGCGGCGTACCGGACGCGGCGCATGCCGAGCCGCTCGCGCAGCGAGCGGTAGCAGAACACCCAGCCCAGCGCGTAGAGCAGGCGGGTGGCCGGGGTGTGGGCGCCGCCGGTGCGCACGAGCGTGTCGCCGACCCGGTCGGCGACCCGCAGCCAGAGCCTGGTCACCGCCCGTTTGAGCGGCGAGGCGGCGTCGAGCTTGATGTTGACCTGGGCCAGCACCTTCTCCCAGATGCGCGGGACGCCGAACAGGATCGTCGGCTGCACCTCGCGCAGGTTGGCCTGGACGGTCTCGATCGACTCGGCGAAGTTCACCTGGACGCCGGCGCCGGCGTTGAACCAGACGGTGAAGGCGCGCTCGGCGACGTGGCAGAGCGGCAGGTAGGACAGGATGAGGTCGCGCTCCGACGGCGGC
Organism: Nonomuraea endophytica; assembly: GCF_014203235.1. Taxonomy (GTDB): domain Bacteria; phylum Actinomycetota; class Actinomycetes; order Streptosporangiales; family Streptosporangiaceae; genus Nonomuraea; species Nonomuraea endophytica. The sequence continues at coordinate 681,896 of NZ_JACHIN010000004.1, forward strand.
GGCGAGGTGAAGCCGCCCGCCTCGACCAGCGTCCTGATCGCGAACTCGACGTTGCCGACGGTGAGCATCACGCCCTTGGGCGGGCCGGTGGTGCCGGAGGTGTAGATGAGGGTGGCCACGTCGTCGGCCGCCGCCTCGTCCATCCGGCGGGCCAGCGCGTCCGGGTGCCCGGCCCGGTGGGCGGCGCCGATGGCCAGCAGGTCGGGCCAGTGGATCAGGCGCGGGTCGTCGTATCTGCCGCGGATGCCGCGCGGCTCCAGGTAGACGATGCGCTCCAGGTCCGCGATGTCCAGCGCCTTGTCGAGCTGCTCCTGGTCCTCGGCCAGCAGGATGCGGGCGCCGGAGTCGGCCAGCAGATAGGCGACCTCGGCGGGCGGGTTGGTCGGGTAGAGGCCGACGGTGATGCCGCGCACCGCGACCGTGGCCAGGTCGACGTAGAGCCATTCCGGCCGGTTCTCGGAGTGGACGGCGACCCGGTCGCCCGGCTCGACCCCGAGTGCCAGCAGGGCGTGCGCGACGAGCTCGACCTGGCTCCAGTAGCCGGACCAGGTGATCTCCTGCCAGACGCCGAAGTCCTTGTGCCGCAGGGCCACGGCGTCCGGCGTGCGCTCGGCCCGCCGTCCGACGCGGGTGACGATCGTCTCCAGGCGTTGTGCGGTGACAGTCACGCGGTCCCTCCCAGATACGCCTCGATGACCTTGGGGTCGCGCTGCACCTCGGCGGGCGTGCCGAGGGCCACCTGGCGGCCGAAGTCGAGCACGAGCACCCGGTCGGCCAGGTCCATGACCAGCCCCATGTCGTGGTCGACCAGCACGATCGGGATGCCGAGCTCGTCGCGGATGTCCAGGACGAACCTGGCCATGTCCTCGGTCTCCTCCAGGTTCATGCCGGCGACGGGCTCGTCGAGCAGCAGCAGCCTGGGCTCCATCGCCAGCGCGCGGCCGAGCTCGACCCGCTTCTGGATCCCGTACGGCAGCAGCCGTACCGGATGCCGGCGCCAGGCGGCCAGCTCCAGGAAGTCGATGATGTCCTCGATCCTGGCCCTGGCCTCCAGCTCCTGCCTTCTGGCCCGGCCGAACCAGGCGATGGCCGACAGCGTGCCGTACCCGAAGTGGCAGTGGCGGCCGAGCATGAGGTTGTCCAGGACGGTGAGGTTGTGGAAGAGCTCGACGTTCTGGAAGGTGCGGGCCAGGCCCATCGCGGCGATCTCGTCGGGGCGCCGGCCGAGCAGTTCGGTCTCCAGGAAGACGACCTTGCCGCGCTGGGGCCGGTAGACGCCGGACAGGACGTTGAAGATCGAGGTCTTGCCGGCGCCGTTGGGGCCGATCACCGCGAACAGCTCGGTGGGGCCGACCTCGAAGGAGACGCCGTCGATGGCGCGGACGCCGGCGAAGGACAGGCCGACGTCCTCGACGGTCAGGACAGCCATCTCTTCCTCCGTTTGTAGTGCTTGACCTCGCGGAAGGACCTCGCCGCGCCCTCGGCGCCGAGCCCGAGGTAGAACTCCCTGATGTCCTCGTCGGCCAGGAGTTCGGCGGCCGGCTTGTCCATCACGATCTTTCCGGTCTCCATCACGTAGCCGTGGGCGGCGATCGACAACGCCATGGTGGCGTTCTGCTCGACCAGCAGGACGGTGGTGCCCTGCTTGTTGATCTCGACGATGAGGTCGCGGATCTGGGCCACGAGAGCGGGGGCCAGGCCGAGGCTGGGCTCGTCGAGCAGCAGGCAGGTCGGTCCGGCCATGAGCGCGCGGCCGACGGCCAGCATCTGCTGCTCGCCGCCGGACAGGTAGCCGGAGACGCTCTTGCGGCGTTCGGCCAGCACGGGGAACAGGCCGTAGACCCGGTCGAGGTGGGATTCCTTCGCGGTGTGGCCGCCGACCTTGAGGTTCTCCTCCACGGTCAGCTCTGCCAGGATGCGGCGGCCCTCCATGACCTGACTGAGGCCGCGCCGTACGATCTGGGCGGGTTTGAGGTGGTGGATGGGCTGACCTTCAAGGGTGACCGTCCCCTTGGTGATCTCTCCGTCGTGCACGTCGAGCAGGCCGGACAGCGCGCGCAGCAGGGTCGTCTTGCCCGCGCCGTTGGCGCCCAGGAGCGCCACGATCGAGCCGGGCGGAACGCTCAGGCTGACGCCGCGCAGCACGAGCATCACATCGTCGTAGATCACCTCGAGGTTGCGGACCTCAAGCACGAGGGCTCCCTTCGCCGCCCCCGATTAGCAAAGAGTCCACTGGACCAAGCGCTCGATCAATAGGTGCGGCCAAATTGGAATGTGCTTCTAGTCCTACGATTTCGGTTATGGCAATCTGCGAACATCTTTCCAACGCCGGCGACCCGCCCGCGCGTACGCCCGAGGGCTGCGAGGAGTGCCTGGCGTCCGGCGGTCGCTGGGTGCACCTGAGGCGCTGTCTCTCGTGCGGACATATCGGCTGCTGCGACTCCTCGCCGTCCCGGCACGCCAGCAAGCACGCGGGGGGCGAAGGCCACCCGGTGATCCAGTCGTTCGAGCCCGGCGAGAGCTGGCGGTGGTGTTACGTCGACAACCAGATGGGCTGAGCGCGCATCTAACCGCTCGTGAACGGGGAACCGCTGCGGCTGGGGGACTACTGGCTCGCCGGCCGGCTCGGAGCCGGCGGCCAGGGCGTCGTCTACGAGGCTTATGACGAGGCGGCCAACAGGGTGGCGGTCAAGGTCCTGCACGCCTACCTGTCGGGGGACTCGGCGCTGCGCAGGAGGTTCCTGCGCGAGGTGCGCGCCGCCCAGCGCGTCGCCTCCTTCTGCACCGCCCGCATCATCGACCACGACCTGACCGGGGAGCGGCCCTACCTGGTCACCGAGTTCGTGGCCGGTCCCAGCCTGCGCGGGGCCGCGCCGTTCACCGGCGACGCGCTGCACCGGCTGGCGCTCGGCGTGGCCACCGCGCTGGCCGCCATCCACCACGCCGGGGTGGTCCACCGCGACCTCAAGCCGGAGAACGTGCTGCTCGGGCCGGACGGGCCGCGCGTCATCGACTTCGGCATCGCCCGCGCCGCCGGCCTGTCGATGACCTCGACCGGCGAGCTGACCGGCACGCCCATGTACATGGCGCCCGAGGTCTTCTCCGGCGGCCGGGCCGAGCCCGCCGCCGACGTCTTCGCCTGGGGCGCGCTGGTCTACTTCGCCGCCACCGGCCGCGACGCCTTCACCGCGCCGACGACGGTCGCCGTCATCAACCGGCTGCTCAACGACGAGCCCGACCTGTCGCCCGTGCCGGCGCCGCTGCGCCCGCACGTGGCAGCCGCGCTGGCCAAGGACCCCGAGCTGCGGCCGAGCGCGCCCGACCTGCTCACCGCGCTGCTCGGCGCCACCATGGCCGAGGAACCGCTCATGGCCTCCGGCGCGCGGGAAGCCGCCACGGTCCGCCCGCCCGGCGAACTGGCCGGCGAGCCCGCGCTCGGCCTGGTCGCCGAGCAGGTCTACGCCGCGCTGCCGCCCGCCCAGCGCGAACTGGCCAGGCAGGTGCTGCTGCGCCTGGTCGACGTGCGCGAGGGCGAGGAGAGCCCGCGCTCGGCCACGCTCGGCGAACTGCTCGACGGCGGCCCAGCCGCCGAACCCGTGCTGGCCGAGCTCGAACGCGCCCGGCTGATCGAGCGCGGCCCCGACACCGTCTCCCTGGGCCGTCCCGCGCTGCTGCGCGCCTGGCCGCGCCTGCACGAGTGGGTGGCCGGCGACCGCGCGGCCCTGGCCCGCCACCGCAGGCTCGGCGAGGCCGCCCGCCGCTGGTCAGCACACGGCCGCCGCGACGAAGACCTCCTGTCCGGTACGGCCCTGCGCGAGGCCCTCGACCGCCCCGTGCCGGGACACCTCACGCTGAACGCCACCGAGCGGGCCTTCGTCGAGGCCAGCCGGAGCCACGCCCAGGGCAGGGCCAGGCGGCGGCGCCTGGTCGCCGGCGGCGTGGCCGTCCTGACCGTCACCGCGCTCGTGGCCGGGGTCCTGGCCTGGCAGCAGACCCGGCTCAGCCAGGCCAGCGGGAAGCAGCTCGCCGACAAGCAGGCCGAGGAGCGGGCCAGGCTGGTGGCGCTCCAGGCCGACGGGCTGCGCCAGACCGATCCGGCCAAGGCGATGGCGTTGAGCGCGGCCGCGTACCGGATCGCGCCCGTGCCGGAGGCGAAGGCGGCGGTGCTGAGCTCGCTCGCCCAGCCCGAGACGCACACCTTCAAGGATCCTTTGCTCACCAACACCGGACGGACGCTCAGCCGCGACGGCTCGCTGCTGGTCAGCGCCGGGGACGACCGGGTGCGTGTCTACGACGTGCGCAGCGGCGCGGTGAAGCGGGAGTTCGGCGGCGTCGGCCCCGGGCCGTTCCGCGCGGCGCTCTCGCCGGACGGGGACACGCTCGCGCTCGGCGCCTACGGCAAGATCCGGCTGTGGAGCCTGCGCACCGGCAGGCCCGTGGCCGAGGACCGGTCGAAGGACGTTCTGGGCACCGGCGCGAACATGCCCGGATCGTTGCGCTTCAGCCCGGCTGGCGGCTACCTGGAGGTCACCGCCAACCAGGGCGGGCCGTTCATCGGGCTGTGGAGCAGGGCGGCGGGCACGTTCACCCGGCACGGGACCGGCGACCAGGAGGTGGGTCCGGGCGACCGGTTCACCGTCATGGACGACACCGGCGAGGATGAGGGCGGCAGCGCGGTGCGCGCGCTGCCCTCGGGACCGGCCAGGAAGCTGCCGCGCCGGCTGCCGGGCATGGTGGCCGGCATCACCCCGGACGGCGCCGCCGCCGCGGTCTCGGAGGAGGCCAACCTGGCGATGATCAGGCTCGCCGACGGCAAGCGGGTGCGGGACTTCCCCGGGGAGGCGCAGACGGCCGACTTCTCCGCCGACGGGGCGTACATGGTGACGCTCAGCCACCTCAGCGACTACGGCGTCGTGGTGACCGCGCCCTCGGTCGTCACGCTCTGGCGGGTGGCCGACCGGGCCAGGCTGATGCGGTTCACCACGACCGCGCCGCTCACCCAGCGGCCCGCGCTCAGCGCCGACAACGAGCGGCTGACCCTGCTCGACGACGGCGGCCAGGCCACCGTCTACGACCTGGCCCAGTACACGGCCGGAGAGCACGCGTTGCCCGCCGGGACCACCCGGCTGCGCATGACCGCCGACGGGAGCACCGCCTACGGGCTGGCCGGCTCCGAGGCGCGCTCGTGGGCGCTGCCCTCGTTCACGCCGGCACGGCCGCCGGTCAAGGCCTTCGGCAAGCTCGAGTTCGGCCTCGAACCCGACATCGCCCTCAGCCCCGACGGCCGCACCCTGCTCAGCGTCGTCCCCAACGACCAGACCACGCCGATCCAGGTGTGGGACACCGCGACCGGCCGCCGCACCGGGATCATCAAACGGCCGCAGGAGGGCGTGGCCGACAACATGGGGCGGATGGTGTTCAGCCCCGACGGGCGGTGGGCGGCGATCGGGTTCATCTGGTCCAGCGACTACCCCGGGACCGGGCACGTGGCGCTCGTGGACGTGCCCGGCCGCCGGATCGCCAAGGTCTTCGGGCCCGTCTCCTCCCAGGACCTGTCGTTCAGCGCCGACGGGCGCCACCTGCTGGCCGGGGACTCGGTGCGGGTCGACGTGATCGACCTGGCCGCGATGACGGTCCTGCCCAGGACGTCGGGGCCCGGCACCGTCGCCCGGCTGTGGATGGTGCTCGACCACGCGGGCAAGCGCGGGGCGGCGCCGTACGGCGGGAGCGGGGTGGCCCTGTGGGACGCGACCACGTGGAAGCCGACGGGACAGGTCTTCCAGGTGCCGGGAACCGTGCGCGGGGCCGCCTTCTCCCCCGACGGCAGGACGCTGGCGCTCGCGCACGACGAGCAGGTGACCGTCTTCGACCTGGACACCGGCCGCCAGCTTGGCGCGGCCCGCACCGTGGCCGCCGCCCGGCCGGAGATGGACGATCTGGAGGCGGCGCCGCGCCTGGCCTTCCTGCCCGGCGGCGACCTGCGGGTGCTCGGCTACGACGGGACGCTGCGCGACCTGCCGGTCAGCGCGGAGCGGGCGCTGCCGCGGGTGTGCGCGCGGATGGAGCGGCCGCTGTCGGGCGCGGACTGGCGCGCGTACGTCGGCGACGACCTCCCCTTCCGCGACCCCTGCGCCTAGCGCTCCAGGATCGCCTCCTCGAAGTCCAGCTCCGCCATCATCCGGCGCATCACCTCGTCGTCGATACGCCGCTCGTTGCGCAGCCTGACGAACACCTCGCGCTCGGCCGCCACCATGTCGCCGCGCAGCCGCCGGTACAGGGCGCTCGGCGTCTCCGAGCCGTCCTGGGCGGTGCCGCCACCGAGCCGCTCCCACGCCGACATGGCCCGCCGCTCGGTCTTCTGGCGCAGCTGGCCGACGACGTCCAGGGTGATCTCGTCCATCTCGTCGTCCGGCGGGAGCTGCCGGTTCAGGGCGTCGAGGCCGGCCTGGATGGCGGCCTGCTTGGCGGCGGCCTCGCCGAGGTTGTCCTCGTAGACCTCGTTCTCGCTGGTCACCCTGAGGCGGCGGATCAGGGCGGGGAAGGTCAGCCCCTGCACGAGCAGCGTCCCGATGACCGTGGTGAACGTCAGGAAGATCATCAGGTCCTTGCCCTCGAACCCCTCCGGGATGGCGAAGGCGGCGGCCAGCGAGACCACGCCGCGCATGCCGGCCCAGCCCACGATCACCACGTTCGGCCAGGGCGGCCGGGACCTCTGCAGGTAGGAAGTGGGAATGACCCACACGAAACGGGCCAGCACGGCCGCCGCGAACACCGCCAGCGCGTACCCGGCCAGCTGCCAGCCGGTGTATTCCTTCGGGATCACGTACGTGAGCTGCAGCCCGATGAGCGCGAAGACGATCGTCTCCAGGAAGAAGTCCACCATCTTCCACACGCCGGAGGCGACCAGCCGGGTGCCGAACCCCTGCCGGTGCATCCGCGCACCCAGATACAGGCCGACGATCACCACCGAGATCACCCCGGAGGCGTGCACCATCTCGGCGACCAGGTAGGCGCCGAACGGGATCATCAGCATGATCGTGTTCTCGACCAGCGCGTCCTTCAGCCGGGGCAGCAGCCACCCGAACGCCAGCGCCAGCGCCACGCCGATGACCACGCCCACCACCGACGCGTACAAGAACTGCCCCACGGCCCCGGTCAGCTGGAAGACCGTGCCGGTGGCCGCGCCGATCGCCACCCGGTACGCGGTCAGCGCGGTCGCGTCGTTGAACAGGCTCTCGCCGATGAGGATCGTCAGCGTACGGCGCGGCAGCCCCAGCCGGCGCGCCACCGCGACGGCGGCGACCGCGTCCGGCGGGGCGATGATCGCGCCCAGGGCGAAGGCGGCGGCCATCGGCAGCGCCGGGATCAGCAGGTGCACCACGAACCCGACCACGACCATCGTGAACAGCACCAGCCCGACCGACAGCAGCGCGACCGGCCTGGTCACCTCGCGCAGGCGCAGGTAGGAGCTGTCGAGGGCGGCCGAGTAGAGCAGCGGCGGCAGGAAGATCAGCAGCACGACCTCGGAGTCGAGCGGCACCGGCGGCACCATCAGCGAGGCGATCAGCCCGGCCAGCACCAGCAGCAGCGGTGCCGGCCAGCCCCTGCGCCTGGCGACGGCGGCCACCAGGAGCGCGCCCGCGGCGACGAGCAGCAGGCGCAGGGCCATCTCCGGGTTCACGGGAGCCTCCTCGGAACGGGCGGTGACAACGCTGTGTCACAAGGCATGATGCCCGATCAGGAGGCTCTTGCGGATCTCCGCGCCCACGCGCCGCGGATCACCACTCGCGCCGGTCGCCCCGGTCGTCGTACTGCTGCTCGGGGCGCAGCCGCTCGCCCGTGGAGAACATCGGATCGCCGACGTAGGGCCGGGTGATCTCGGGGTCGGGGTGATGCGGCGGCACCGGGTTGCTCAGGGCCAGCAGCGGGTCCACCGGGTTGGCCGGGGCCTGGTAGGGCTGGTGGTCGCCCGAGTGGTAGTCCTGCTGGGCGCGCCTTCCGGCGCCGGGGATGCCGTGCATGGGCGTGCCGAGCCCGGCCGTGCCCTGGCCGCGTTCACGCTGGTGCTGTGGTTGCTGCTGGTAGGCGGCGGGTGCCGCGTGCTGGCCGGTCGTGTACGGGTCCGGCTGCGGGGTGTATTGCTGGTTCGTCTGGTAGGAACCGCCGTGCTGCTGCTGGTACGGCTCGGCCGCCTGCGACGGGAAACCCAGCGGGTCGGTGGACAGCGGGGCCTGCCGGTGGCGGGACTCGGTGCCGGGCAACTGGTAGAACGGGTCGGCCTGGGCGGCTGGCTCGGCGTACTGGGGGCCGGTGAAGGGCTGCTTGACCGGCTGGGTCTGGTCGGGGTGGTAGCCGGACCGATCGCCATAGTGCTGGTCGCCATACTGCTGGTCGCCGTACTGCTGCTGATCGCCGTATTTCTGCTGGTCGCCGTAGGCGGGTGTGTCGTTGTACAGCGGCGTGTCGTTGTAGGCGGGCTGCTGGTCGGCATAGGACGGCTGGTCGCCGTAGGCGGGGCGCTGCTCGCCGTACCCCGGGATGGGCATCTCGCGCGGCGGGGTGGTGTCGTAGGAGGCCACCAGCTTGTCCGGCGGCGCGGGAGCTCCCCTGGCCACCAGGACGTCGTTGGGCGACAGCGCCGCGGTCGGGCGCTCGTCGGCCTGGGCCTGGGAGTAGTGCGGTGGCTGCGGGAGCCCGCTCTCCGGTGGGCGGTGGTATTGCCCGGTGCCGGGGATCACCTCGGGGTCGTGCGCGGGCACGGCGGGCTGCTCGCCCGTCGCCTCCGCGAAACCCTCGTCGAGGGTGTCGAGCAGGCGCCCGACGTCGTCCATGGGCATGCGGAAGGAGGCCGTGCACATCTCCCCACGCCATAGGCTGAGAACGAGCGTTCCCTCGTGCCAGGTGACCCGGAGACACCGCTCCTGACCTCGCGCATCGAAGAACACCTCGCCGAACGACGGCAACGGGACAACTTCCGACATGGCAGACATACTGCTTTAACCAGCCTTTATTCGTCCACTCAACCCCGGAAAACCCTACTGAACCGGCCGACCCAAACCCACCGCAACCCCCTCTGATCACGATAGGAAGATCTTTCTTGACCGGTTGGGATTCCGACCGCAAGTGTGCCATGCGAGATGCCCGACCGGTTCGCTAACGCCGGGATGCGTCCGCTCGATCACTCCCCGACTACCCCGGAAATGCCGGTAGCTTTGTGGGGTGCCGGACTCCCATCTGCCCCCAGTCGAAGAGCTTCTCAGCGCCGCCGTCACCGCTCTCGGGGGGAGCGAGCGGGCAGGTCAGATCCAGATGGTGCAGGCGGTCCAGCGGGCCATCGACACCGAGGAGCACGTGGCCGTCCAGGCGGGCACCGGCACCGGAAAGTCGCTGGCCTACCTGGTGCCCTCGATCCGGCACGCCATGGGCACCGACTCCCCCGTCGTCGTCTCCACCGCCACGATCGCGCTGCAGCGCCAGCTCGTCGACCGCGACCTGCCCCGGCTGGCCGAGACGCTGGCCAAGGAGCTGCCCCACGAGCCGTCGTTCGCGATACTCAAGGGCCGGCGCAACTACCTGTGCCGCTACAAGGCCACCGCCGGCTGGCCGGAAGAGGACGAGCAGGACCAGCTCTTCGACCCGCGCGACGTCAGCGCCACCGGCCGGATGGTCCAGCGCATCCAGGAATGGGCGGAGGAGACCGAGACCGGCGACCGCGACGAGCTCGTGCCCGGCGTCAGCGAGCAGGCCTGGCGGCAGTTCTCGGTGAGCGCCCAGGAGTGCCTGGGCGCCCAGCGCTGCCCCAGCGGCGCCGAGTGCTTCGCCGAGATGGCCAGGGCCCGCGCCGGCGAGGTCGACGTCGTCGTCACCAACCACGCGCTGCTGGCCATCGACGCCATGGGCGAGATCCCGGTGCTGCCCGAGCACGAGGTCGTGGTCGTGGACGAGGCCCACGAGCTTGTCGACCGGGTCACCTCCGTGGTCACCGCCGAGCTGTCGGAGGCGTCGGTCTCGCTGGCCGTGCGCCGCGTGGCCCGCCTGATCGACCAGCCGGTCTCCGACCAGCTCATGGAGGCGGGCGAGGATCTCAAGGCGCTGCTGGCCGCGGCGCCCGCCGGCCGTATCGACGAACTGCCCGAGGTGCTCGGCCTGACGCTCGCGCTCGTGCGCGACTCGGCAGCGCGCTGCGTGACCGCGATGGGCCCGCGCGGCGCCGACAAGGACGACCCGGAGCGCGCCGGGCAGCGCAAGGCCGCGTTCAACGCGCTCGACGAGGTCCACGACACCGCCGTACGCATGCTGGAGGCCTACGGCCACGCCGGCGAGGAGGACCGCGCCGAGGTCGTCTGGCTGGAGGACGGCACCGACCGCCGCCCGCCCGTCCTGCGCGTCGCGCCGCTCAACGTCGGCGGCATGCTGCGCGACAAGCTCTTCGGCGAGCGCACGGTCGTGCTCACCTCCGCCACGCTCGCGCTCGGCGGCACGTTCGACGGCATGGCGCGGCAGTGGGGCCTGACCGACGACAAGGGCTGGAACGGCCTGGACGTCGGCTCCCCCTTCGACCATCCCCGCGCCGGGATCCTCTACGTCGCCAAGCACCTGCCGCAGCCCGGCCGCGACGGCCTGCCGCAGCAATACCTCGACGAGATCACCGAGCTGATCGAGGCGGCCGGCGGGCGCACGCTGGGGCTGTTCTCCTCGATGCGCGCCGCGAAGGCCGCCACCGAGGCGCTGAGGGAGCGGCTGGACGTGCCGCTGCTGTGCCAGGGGGACGACTCGACGATGCTGCTGGTGAAGCAGTTCGCGGAATCCGAGCCGACCTGCCTGTTCGGCACGCTGTCGCTGTGGCAGGGCGTCGACGTCCCCGGCCCTTCGCTGCGGCTGGTCATCATCGACCGCGTGCCGTTCCCGCGCCCGGACGACCCGCTGACCTCGGCCCGCCAGCGCCACGTGCAGGCGCGCGGCGGCAACGGCTTCATGACGGTGGCGGCCACGCACGCGGCCCTGCTGCTCGCCCAGGGGACGGGGCGGCTGCTGCGCTCCATGGACGACAAGGGCGTGGTGGCCGTCCTCGACCCCCGCCTCGCCACCGCCCGCTACAGCGGCTTCCTCCTCGGCTCGCTTCCCCCCTTCTGGCGCACCACCGACCCGGCCGTCCCTCGTGCCGCCCTTAAGCGTCTGTCTGGTCTTTCTTAGGTTCTATCCGTTACGGCGGGCCGCCCCACCCGGCTTAGCTCTTTCTCCGTTACGGCGGGCCGCCCCACCCGGCTTAGCTCTTTCTCTGTTACGGCGGGCCGCCCCACCCGCCACCCGCCGATGTGCGCGGGCGCAGATCGGGGGGATCGCTTCTCACGTCGGACGACTGACCACCGTCACGGCGCCCAGTTGGCACGCGCCCGGGCACCCCACCCTGCTGGCACGCGCCCGGCATCCTGCTCAGCTGGGACACGCCCGGGCCTCCTGGCCTGTTGCAGGGGTCAGGGCATCTGCAGGGGCGAGGCGCTTGGGGTGACGCGGTGCGCTTCGGGGTGGCAGGGCCTGGCTGCCGGGGGTTTGTGGACGGCTGAGGGTGTGCTGGGGGTGTTTGGGTGGCATTGCCTGGGAGGCGGGGCGTGGTGGTGGCGGCGTCCGCCCCGACGCCGCCACCACGCTCCCTCGGTCAGCACGGTTCGAGTCAGGCACGTCGCCGTGCTCTGGCCCTCCGGTCCCGACGGGAAGACCCTAGGAGATGGCGCTTTTGATTGGCTTTTTTGGCCTACAACCAGGGCGTCAGGTCGGGGCGTTTGGGGAGGACGCCGTCGCCCGAGCTGGTTCCGCGCAGGCGGCGGGTGACCCAGGGCATCAGGTGCTCCCTGATCCACTGGGCGTCCTCGCGGCGTTTGGCACGTGGGTCGAGGGCGCGTTCCGGCCACTCCTTCTGCCACGACTCGTCGAACGGCACCCCGAGCACGTCCAGGACCCGGGCGGCGACCAGGCGGTGACCGTCCTCGTTCATGTGGAGACGGTCAGCGCTCCATGCCCGCCAGTCGCGCAGCCCCTGCATGGACCACTGGTCGACCAGGCGGCAGCCGTACAGGTCGGAGATGGAACGTACGTGCAGGTAGAAGACGGCGAACTTGCCGCGCATGTGGCGCATCAGCGGGGTGTCGCGCGGGTCGACACCCGTGAACAGCAGGACGTCGGCGCCGGCCGCGCGCAGGGTGCGGGCGGCGGCGGCGAGCTTCTTGGCCATCGTGTCGGGGTCGCTGCCGGGACGCAGCAGGTCGTTGCCGCCCGCGCACAGGCTGACCAGGTCGGGAGCCATCTCGGCGGCGATCGGGACCTGCTCGGCGACGATCTGGTCCATCAGCTTGCCGCGGACGGCGAGGTTGGCGTACCGGAAGGCCGGGTGGTCCACGGCGAGGCGCTCGGCCACCCGGTCGGCCCAGCCTCGGTAGTGGCCGTTGGCGCCGGGGTCGTTCAGGCCTTCGGTGAAGCTGTCGCCGAGCGCGACGAAAGAGCCGTAGTGCCGCATTACTTGCTTGCCATCTCCATGATCGCGTGCAGGGCGAGGACGTAGGAGCGTAGCCCGAACCCGGCGATCGTGCCGGTCGCCACACCGGCCACCACCGAGTTGTGGCGGAACTCCTCGCGTGCCGCGGGGTTGGAGATGTGCACCTCGACCAGCGGCGCGGTGCGCTGGGCTATCGCGTCGCGCAGGCCGTAGGAGTAGTGGGTGAACGCGGCCGGGTTGAGCACGACCGGGATCTTGCCGTCGGCCGCCTCGTGGATCCAGCCGATCATCGTGGCCTCGTCGTCGGTCTGGCGTACCTCGACCTCGACGCCGAGCTCCCGGCCGGTGGCCTTGCACAGCTCGGTCAGGTCGGCGAAGGTCTCGGCGCCGTAGACGTCGGGCTCGCGGGTGCCGAGGCGGCGCAGGTTGGGGCCGTTGAGCACGTAGATCATCGGGCGATCTCCTTGTACGCCGCCGCCAGCAGCTCCTCCGCCGGATCCTCCAGGCGGCCCGGCTTGGCCAGGTCGTCCAGGACGACGAAGCGCTGCTTGGCGCCGCGGTTCTTCTTGTCCAGGCGCATGTGCTCGCGCAGCTCCGGCCAGGCGTCGGCGCGGTAGGCGGTCGGCAGGCCCACCGAGGTGAGGATGCTCCTGGTCCGTTCGACCAGGTCGGCCCGGCCGGCCAGCCGCGACAGCTCGGCGGCGTACATCATGCCGATGGCCACGGCCTCACCGTGGCGCATGAGGTAGTGCTCGTGGCGTTCGATGGCGTGCGCGAGCGTGTGGCCGTAGTTGAGGATCTCGCGCAGCCCCGCCTCGCGCAGGTCGGCGCCGACGACGTCGGCCTTGACCTGGATCTTGCGCTCGATGAGCTCGCGGGTGTGCTCGCCCTCGGGCCGCGTGGCCGCGTCGGGGTCGTCCTCGATCAGCATGAGGATCGTCGGGTCGGCGATGAACCCGCCCTTGATGATCTCGGCCAGGCCGGCCACGTAGTCGGCGCGCGGCATCGACGGCAGCGTCGCCAGGTCGCACAGCACGCCGGCGGGCGGCAGGAAGGTGCCGACGAGGTTCTTGCCCTCGGGGGTGTCGATGCCGTTCTTGCCGCCGACCGCGGCGTCGACCATGGCCAGCAGCGTCGTCGGCACGAGCACGACCTTGATGCCGCGCAGCCACGTGCCCGCGACGAACCCGGCCAGGTCGGTGGTCGCGCCGCCGCCCACGCCGACGACCGCGTCGGAGCGGGTGACGCCGTAGCGGCCGAACGCCGACCACAGCCCGGCGGCCACCTCGACGCTCTTGGCCTGCTCGCCGTCGGGCACCGGCAGCTCGACCACGTCGTAGCCGGCCTTGGTCAGCGCCTCGCAGACCGGGCGGGAGATCTCGGGCAGCGTCGAGGGGTGCACGACCGCGACCGTGCGCACGCCCTCGCCCAGCAGGCCGGGCAGCTCGCCCAGCACGCCGGCGCCGATGACGACGTCGTAGGGGCTGTCGCCCTTGACGGTGATCCGTCCCACGCTCATGCCCCGAGCCCCTTCGCGATCTCCTCGACGAGCTCGGCGGGCTCACGCCCGTCGGTGGCGACCGTGAGAACGGCCAGCCGCTCGTAGATCGGGCGCCGGGCCTCCATGAGCTTCTTCAGCTGGCTGCGCGGGTTGAGCACCAGCAGCGGCCTGGCCGAGGCGAGCCCGACCCGCTGGACCGCGTCGGTCAGCCCCACCTGGAGGTAGACGACCGGGTGCCCGGCGAGCAGCTCCTGGGCGTCCTCGCGCAGGATGGCGCCGCCGCCCAGCGACAGCACGCCGTCGTGCTCGGCCAGCGCCGCGCGTACGGCGGCGAACTCCAGCTCGCGGAAACGCTCCTCGCCGTCCTCGATGAAGATGTCGCTGACCGGCTTGCCGGCGACCGCCTCGACGTCGGCGTCGGTGTCGCGGTAGCCGACCCCGAGCTTGTCGGCCAGCAACCGGCCGAGGGTGGACTTCCCCGACCCGGGCGGCCCGATGAGAACTGCACGGCTCATTGGTCGCTCACCACTCCTCATTCGCTGCGCCGGGCGCGCTCACTTGATCACCATCGACGACAGGTAGCCGGACAGGTTGCGGGCGACCTCCTCGACGGAGTCGCCGCCGAACTTCTCGAGCGCCGCGTCGGCCAGGATCAGCGCGACCATGGCCTCGGCCACGATGCCGGCGGCCGGGACCGCGCAGACGTCGGAGCGCTCGTGGTGGGCCTTGGCCGCCTCGCCGGTCAGGACGTCGATGGTGGCCAGCGCCCTCGGGACGGTGGAGATGGGCTTCATGGCGGCGCTGACGCGCAGGATCTCGCCGTTGGACATGCCGCCCTCGACGCCGCCCGCGCGGTTGGTGATGCGCTTGACGCCGTCCTCGGTGGTGTACTCGATCTCGTCGTGCGCGCGGGATCCGGGACGGCGGGCGGTCTCGAAGCCGTCGCCGACCGCGACGCCCTTGATGGCCTGGATGCCCATGAGCGCCCCGGCCAGGCGGGAGTCGAGGCGGCGGTCCCAGTGGGTGTAGCTGCCCAGTCCGGGCGGCAGGCCGTACGCGAGGACCTCGACGACGCCGCCGAGCGTGTCGCCGTCCTTGTGCGCCTGGTCGATGACGGCGACCATCGCGGCGCTGCCCTCGGCGTCGGAGCAGCGGACCGGGTCGTCGTCGATGCGCTGGAGGTCGCCGGGGCCCGGCAGGATCTCGGCCGGGGTGCGCGCGCCGCCGATCTCGGTGACGTGGCTGACGATGTCGACGCCGAGCGCCTGCTTGAGGAAGCGCCGGGCGACCTCGCCGAGCGCGACCCGGGCCGCGGTCTCGCGGGCGCTGGCCCGGTCGAGGACGTTACGGGCGTCGTCGAAGCCGTACTTCTGCATGCCCGCCAGGTCGGCGTGGCCGGGGCGGGGGCGCGAGCGGGGCGCGTTGCGCCCCATGCCCTCCAGCTCGGCCGGATCGACCGGGTCGGCCGCCATGACCTTCTCCCACTTGGGCCACTCGGTGTTGCCGACGCGGATGGCGACGGGACTGCCCATCGTGCGCCCGTGGCGCACGCCGCCGACGATCGTCACCTCGTCCTGCTCGAACTTCATCCGGGCACCGCGCCCATAGCCGAGACGGCGGCGGCGCAGCGCCTCGTCGATGGCGGCCGTCGTCACCTCGACCCCGGCCGGCAGGCCCTCCAGGATGGCAACGAGTTCGGGGCCGTGGGATTCTCCGGCGGTCAACCAGCGCAACATGCCCCCAAGTCTTCCATGCGTGGCAGTGTGCTGATGTCGGTGTTCAGTTGCCGAGACAGAGCGCGCCGAGCGCCCCGAGCAGCATGAACGGCCCGAACGGGAACTCGGTGTCGCGCCCGCCCCGTTTGGTGGCCAGCAGCCAGACGGCGTAGAGGGCGCCGAGCACCTGCCCGCCGAGCGCCGCGGCCACCCACTGCTCCCAGCCGAGCGCGCCCGTGGCCATGCCGATCAGCCCGGCCAGCTTGACGTCGCCCAAACCCATGGCCGTCGGTCTGGCGAACCACAGCACGCCGTACAGGAAGGCCAGCGCGACCCCGCCCAGCAGCGCCTGCATCACCTCGCCCGTGGGCACCAGCGTGAGCGCCA
Organism: Nonomuraea endophytica; assembly: GCF_014203235.1. Taxonomy (GTDB): domain Bacteria; phylum Actinomycetota; class Actinomycetes; order Streptosporangiales; family Streptosporangiaceae; genus Nonomuraea; species Nonomuraea endophytica. Next base: position 697,989 of record NZ_JACHIN010000004.1, read on the forward strand.
GCAGCGGATAGGCGGGCAGCGTGAGCACGTCGGGCAGCCGCGAGGTACGCCAGTCGACGACCGCCAGCGCGATCCCCACCAGCACGAAGAAGAGGTACGGCAGGCCCGCCCGCCAGACCACCAGCGCGCAGAGCCCGGCACCGGCCAGTTCGTGCCAGGGCGGGAACCGATACCGCGGCCACCGCACCAGCGCCCGCCTGGCCTCGGCCCGCGTGTCGGCAGGCTCGGCCTCGAAACCGTCGGCCATCGCCCGGACGTACCCGCCCCAGAGCAGCCCGGTGAGCGCACTCACCGCGATGAGAAGGCCGCCCACCCCCCGAGCGTAACCACGCGCCCCCACCCCGCACAGCCGAAAGCCCCAGCCCGGAGACCCCCGCAGCTAGTTGCGGCGCCAGGGCCAGCGGATGCCGCGCTTGGCCGGTTCGAGGCGGGCGACGGTGACGCCCTCGGCGGTGGTGCCGGTGGCGATCGCGGCCAGCGCCGCCAGCACCTCGCCCTCGATGACGAAGGACACCGGCCCGGCCACGTCCACCACCACGGCGGCGGCCTTCTCCCCCGCGGCCGCCCGGCACACGTCGAGGGTGCTCACCTGGATCGGCCGCGCGTCGGGCCGCCACAGGGCCAGCGACCGCGCCGAGGTGAACGCGAGCACCGCCTCCCGCCCGTCCTGGCCGACGAGCTTGGGCAGTGCCATCTCGCTTTCCTTCTCCTGCTTGAGCCCGTGCTCGCCGACCTCGGAGGAGGTCAGCAGCGCCACCACGGGCACCAGCAGCCGGGCGCCGCTCAGCGCCGACAGCACCCCGGTGGCGTCGGCCTCGCCCGCCGCGTAGGCGGACAGCGCGGCGGCGACGGCGGCGTCGGCGCTGCCGTCGTCATCGGGTACGAGGGGCTGCGGAATGCTCGGCACAACGCACGAGATTACGCCCGGCTGCGCCCTGCTGCAGCCGGGCGCAGCCGGGCGCACCGGGGCACATCAGGGCGCACCAGGGCGCAGCCCGGCTATGCCAGGGCGGGTTTGAGCAGGGTCAGGACCCCGGCCTCGGTGTCGAGGCGGGCGGGTACGCCGATGGGGTAGGTCTGCATCGGGATGTTGTGGCCGATGTCCGCCCCGGCCAGCACCGGCACGCCGAGGTCGCCGAAGCGGTCGGCGAGCAGCCGTTCCACGTCACCGGGGTCGCCGCACTCGGTGAACGTGCCGAGCAGGATCCCGGCCACCCCGTCGGTGTAGGTGGACCGGCGAAGCTGGGTGAAGATGCGGTCGAGGCGGAAGGTGTACTCGTCCACGTCCTCCAGGAAGAGGATGGCGCCCTTGGCCGGCAGCGACGTGTCGGTCCCCAGGCTCGCGGCCAGCAGGCTGGCGTTGCCGCCGACCGTGACGCCCTCGGCCACCCCGGGCACGATGGCACGCGCCCCGGCGAACCGCAGCTCGGTGACAGGCGTGGTGATCATGGCCATGAGCTTGTCGAACGCGTACGAGCCCGCGCCCTCGTGGAAGGCGTCGCAGGCCACCATCGGCCCGAAGAAGCTGCCCCACCCGAGCTTGACGGCCAGCGCCTCCAGCAGCGCCGTCACGTCGGAGTACCCGGCCACGACCTTGGGCGCGCCCGGGTCGATGCGCGACCAGTCGACGAGCTCCAGCGTGCGCTGGGCGCCGTAGCCGCCTCCCGCCATCAGCACTCCGGCGTACGCGGGGTCGGCCAGCGCCCTGGTCAGGTCGGCGGCGCGCAGGGCGTCGTCACCGGCGAGGTAGTCGAAGCCGGTCCCGGCGGCCCGCGCGGAGTCGAAGACCTCGGGCTCCAGCCCGAACGCCTTGAGCGCCGCGACGCCGCCCGCCAGCTTGGTCTGGTTGCACGGGCTGGAGGCGACGATGACGGCGACCCGGTCGCCGGGGCGCAGGGCGGGCGGGGGGATGAGGCGGTTCACTGAGGTACCTCCGAACAGGCCACGGAATCGGCCGGGGACAGGACGGGCAGATCGATCGTGTCGCATCCGGCGACACGGACGGGACACCTGGGGTGGAAACGGCACCCTGTGGGCACGCGGGTGGGGTCGGGCGGCTCGCCGGTGAGCACGATCCGCTCGGGCGAGTCGGGCAGGACCGACAGGAGCGCCCGGGTGTAGGGGTGGCGGGGCCGTAGCAGCACCTCTTCGACGGTGCCGGTCTCGACGATCCGGCCCAGGTACATGACCGCGACCCGGTCGGCGATGTTCCAGGCCAGGCCGAGGTCGTGGCTGACCACGAGCGCCGACAGGCCCAGCTCGTCGCGCAGGGACAGGATGAGCTTGAGTATCTCCCCACGGACGGAGGCGTCCAGCGAGGCCACGGGCTCATCGGCGACGATCACCGAGGGGTTGAGGGCAAGGGCCCCGGCTATGACCACACGCTGCTGCTGCCCGCCGGACAACTCATGCGGAAAGCGCCGGTAGAACTCCTCGGGCGGTCGCAGCCCGGCCTTGGAGAGCGCCCCCCGCACCCGCTCCCGCAACCCCTCACCACCCAGAAGCCGCTCGCTATCGCCGAGCAGACGACGCTCGCTGTCGCGGTCTGAAAGCCCCTGGCCGTCGCGGGGCAGGAATCCTTGGCTGTCGCGAAGTGAGTAGCTCTCGCTGTCGCGGAGCGGACGCCGCTCGCCTTCGCGGCCTGAAAGGCCCTGGTTGTCGCGGGGTAGCGGGTCTTCGGTGTCGCGGGGTGGAAGCCCCTCGGTGTGGGGCGGTCGGCCGGTTCTGGCGCGCAGGCGGCCGCCCCCCTCGCCGTGCAGGCGGGGGCCTTCGGCGACGGCGTCGAAGACGTTCTGGCGGGGGTTGAGGGCGCCGCCCGGGTCCTGGAGGACGAGTTGGACGCGGCGGCGGAAGGCGCGCATGCGGCGCGGGTCCAGGGGCTCGCCCTGGTACAGGACCTGGCCGGAGGTGGGGGGTATCAGGCCGACCAGCGCCCTGGCCAGCGTGCTCTTGCCGCAGCCGGACTCGCCGATGAGGGCGACGATCTCGCCGGGCCGTACCTGGAGGTTGACGCCGTCGACGGCGCGCGCGGGCGGGCGGCCGCCGCGGGCGGGGTGGACGACGGTCAGGTCGCGGGCCTCAAGCATGGACCTCTCCCTCCAGCACGCGCACGCACGCCGCGGTGCGCGCGGGTCCGCTCGGCCACAACACGACCTCCCCGGTACGGCAGGCGTCGCCCGCGTCCCCACATCGGGGGGCGAACGCGCATCCGGCGCCCAGGTCGCCTCGGGGCGGGTCTCCGGCCAGGCCCATCGGGTTGCGGCGGGAGGCGGGGTCGCCGATGGCGGGGAACGCGCCGGCCAAGGCCCGGGTGTAGGGGTGACGGGGGTCGCCGATGAGCTCGCGGGCGGGGCCCTGCTCGACGATCCGCCCGCCGTACATGATGGCGAGGGTGTCGCAGAGCTGGGCGAGGACGGACAGGTCGTGACTGATCATGATGACCGCGATGCCGGACTCGCGCACGAGGCCGGACAGCAGGTCCATGATCTGTGCCTGGACCATCACGTCGAGTGCGGTGGTGGGCTCGTCGGCGATGATCAGGTCGGGGCGGCAGGCCAGCGCCATCGCGATCATGATGCGCTGGCGCTGTCCGCCGGAGAACTCGTGCGGGTAGCCGCGCAGCCGCTCCGGCGGCAGGCCGACGCTCTCCATCAGCTCGGCGGCGCGCTGCCTGGCCTGCTTATGGGTGGTTTTGTCGTGCAGCAGGATCGGTTCGCACAGTTGCTCGCCGATGGTGCGCACCGGGTTGAGCGCGCTCATCGCGCCCTGGAAGACGACCGAGGCGGCCGACCAGCGTACGGCGCGCAGCCGGGCCCAGCGGGCGGTCAGCAGGTTCTCGCCCTTGAAGATCACCTCTCCGCTGACCTGGGCGGTGGCGGGCAGCAGACGCAGGAGGCCGAGCGCCATCGTGGACTTGCCGCAGCCCGACTCGCCTGCCACGCCGAGGGTGCGGCCGGGTTCGAGGGTGAAGCTGACGCCGCGTACGGCGGGTGTGCCTCCGTAGGCGACGCGCAGGTCGCGGACCTCAAGCATGCTGCACCATCCGGGGGTTGAGCAGGTGTTCCACGGCGCGGCCCGTCAGCGTGAAGCCGAGCACGACGAGCAGGATCGCGAGGCCGGGCGGCATCAGGTACCACCAGGCGCCGGCGGTGACGGCGCCGCCGGAGAAGGCGGTCTGCAGCATCGAGCCCCAGGTGACGCTGGTGGGGTCGCCGAGGCCGAGGAAGGTCAGGGTGGCTTCGGACAGGATGGCCGAGGCGACGGTCAGGGTGCTGGAGACGAGCACGAGCGGCATCACGTTGGGCAGCACGTGCCGGAGCATCACCTGGCGGTTGCCGGCGCCGAGCGCTCTGGCGCGTTCGATGAACGGCCTGGCCTCCACGGCGAGCGTCTGGGCGCGGACGAGGCGGGCGGTGGCGGTCCAGGAGGTGACGGCGATGGCGATCGTGATGGAGGCGGCGCCCTGGCCGAGCACGGCCGACAGCGAGATGGCCAGCGGGAGGCTGGGCAGGGCGATGAACCAGTCGGTGACGTGCATGAGCGCCTGCCCGATCCGGCCCTGGTAGTGGCCGGCGAGCAGGCCGACGGCGGTGCCGAGAAGCACGGTCAGCGCGGTGGCGATGAGGCCGATGCTCAGCGACTCGCGGCTGCCCCAGATGACCAGGTGGAGGATCGAACGGCCGGCCAGGTCGGTGCCGAGCGGGTACGCGGCGCTGGGCGGGGCCAGCCGCGGGCCGTCGACCCTGACCACGTCGAGCTGGTCGTCGCCGATGTGCAGCGGGGCGGTGAGGGCGAGCAGGGCGAAGGCGGCCAGCACGCCGATCCCCCACAGGCCGGAGCGCTTCATTGGACCCGCACCCGGGGGTCGAGGAAGCGGTAGGCGAGGTCGGCCAGCAGGTTCATGAGGATCACGCTCGCGCTGAAGATGATGAAGGTGCCCTGCAGGAGCGGCAGGTCGGGGATCTTGAGTGCCTCGTAGGTGAGGTAGCCGAGTCCGGGCCAGGAGTAGACGGCCTCGACGGTGATGGCCCCGGTCACGAGCGTGCCGAGGTGCATGAAGATCATCGTCACGGAGGGCAGCAGCGCGTTCGGCACCGCGTGCTTCCTGCGCACGTCGGCGTCGGTCAGCCCTTTGGCGCGGGCGGTCAGCAGGTACGGGCTGCCGAGCTCGTCGATGACGGAGGCGCGCATCACCGTCACGTACTGGGCGAAGACCACCAGCACCATCGTCAGCGCGGGCAGCACCAGGTGGCGGGCGACGTCCAGCACGTGTTCGAGGCCGGTGGCGGCCAGCGACGGGTCGCTCATGCCGCCGCTGGGGAACCAGCCGCTGAACAGCACGAGCAGGATCATCCCGAGCCAGAACGTGGGCACCGACCACAGCGTCAGCGAGGCGCCGGAGGCGACCTTGTCGAACAGCGTGCCGTGCCGCCAGCCGCTGTGCACGCCCAGCCAGAGCCCGAGCGCGATGGAGATCACCGCCGCCGCGCCCATGAGCAGCAGCGTCGGCCCGAGGCGCTCGGCCACCAGCGAGGAGACCGACTGCTGGAACTGCCAGGAGAAGCCCAGCTCGCCGCGGAGCGTGTCGCCGGCGAAGGTGAGGAAGCGGTACCAGACCGGCTCGTCCAGGCCGAGCTGGACGCGGATCTGGGCGAGCTGCTCCTCGCTGGTCGGCCGCCCCCTGGTGAGGGTACGCACCGGGTCGGCGGGCATCAGGCTGAAGATCACGAACCCGATGACCAGCGTGACCAGGAAGCTCACCAGGGCCGCGGCGACCTTCTTGCCGAGGTACCTACTCACGGTCGGCCCCGCCGGCGCGGCGACGCCAGACGAGCACGCCGCCGAGCACCACGACCAGGGCGATCCCGCCGGCGACCCAGGTCATGCCGCTCCCGGACCCCTCCGCCTTGGCCGCGGTCGTCGCGGTGGCCGGGGCGGCGTTGAGGTAGCTCCAGAAGGCGGTCTGCGACGGGTAGACGCCGTCGGCGTCCGGCTTGCCGAGCGTGAGACCGGTGACGGTGTCCTTGCGCGCCACGTCCAGGCCGTCGGCGTAGTAGTAGATCTGGTTGACGTTGGCGGCGTAGAGGATCTCCTGCATCTCGCCGATGACCTTGGCCCGCTCGCCCTGGTCGAACGTGGTCAGCTGCTTCTTGAACAGCTCGTCGAAGGCGGCGTCGCAGAAGAAGGAGTCGGTGTTGCCGCCGGTGCCGTCGTCCTTGGGCAGGGTGCCGCAGCTCTGGATGCCCAGCAGGTACGTGGGGTCGGGCCCGGTGGTCCAGGCGTCCATGAGCAGGTCCCAGTCGCCCTTGGCCAGGTCGCTGTTGAGCGCGGTCATGCTGAGCGACTGGATCGTCAGCTTGATCCCGATCTCCTTCATCCAGCCCACCACGTAGCCGGAGATGGCGGCGTCGGCCGCGTCGTCGGAGTGGATGCCGAAGCGGAAGGCGAGCGGCCTGCCGCTCTTCGGGTCGGTGCGCACGCCGTCGGCGCCCTTGGTGTAGCCGGCCTCGTCGAGCACCCGGTTGGCCTGCGCCGGGTCGTACGGGGTCGGCTGGGCCGGGGTCCAGAACCACTGCGGCCAGGCCGGCGGCAGGTAGCCGTGGCCGAGCCGGCCGACGCCGTCGATCACCTTCGTGACCAGCGTCTGCTTGTCGGTGGCCAGCGCGATCGCCTTGCGCAGCGCGGGGTCGCCGAGTGCCGGGTGGCCGGTGCCGATCTTCTTGCCGGACCGGGTGCGGGCGTTGTGGTTGATCTCCAGGCCCATCCAGCCGTTGCCGACCGTCCGCACCGCCGCGATCTTCGGGTCCGCCTGGAGCGCCTTGAACTGGGTCGGGTTGACGCCGGCCTTGTAGTCGATCTGGCCGCTGCGCAGCGCCGCCACGGCCGCGTCGCCCGACTTGAAGCTCTGCAGGACCAGGTTGTCGAACTTCGGCGGGCCGAGCACGAACTCCTTGTTCGCGGTGAACTTGGCGTACTGCTCCTGCTTGTACTCCGTCAGCGTCCACGGGCCGTAGCCGACCAGCGGGAAGACGTCGTTCTTGGCGTCCTTGAGGTTCTTGGCGAGCGGTTCCCAGACGTGCTTGGGCACGATCGGGATGCCGCTCATCGGGTGGCTCACGTACGGCACGCTCGCCTGCGGCGCCTTCGTCTTGATCACGAGGGTCGCCGGGCCCTCGGCGGTGACCTTCTCGAAGTTGGAGACCAGGGAGCCGTTGGCGGTGCCGGCGACCGCGTCCGTCATGATCAGGTTGAGGGTCCAGGCGGCGTCCTCGGCGGTGATGGGCTTGCCGTCACTCCACTTCAGGCCCTCCCGGATCGTGAACGTCCAGGTGAGCCGGTCCGCCGACGGCTCCCACTTCGTCGCCAGGTAGGGGCCGGGCGCGCCGCTGGGGTCCAGGGAGTTCAGCGACGGGTAGACCATGCCGAACGTCTCCAGGGCGCCGTTGAAGAACGCCAGGAACGGGTTGAGCGTGTCCACGCCCGAGCCGTCCATGGCGGCGCGCAGCACCGTGGACCGCACAGGGGGCGCCGCCGCGCCCGCGGGAGCCGCGGGCACGGCGAACGCCAGGGTGAGCGCGCAGAGGACGGCGCCGATCCGTCTCATGGGGGGTGCTCCTTCCGGTCAGGTGTGAGAATGCTGACCAGATGAAGGGACGACCCCAAGATTCGTGCACGCTTGCGTCCCTGAGCGACGAAAACGTGGTGGGTGGTAAGAAGATCAGCCCAGGTCGGCGATGGCGGCCACCGGGCCGCCGCCCGAGGGGCCCTGGTGCACCGCGGCCACCGAGACGAACACCGCCGGATCGCCCGTCACCGCCGCCGCCACGCCGCCCACGGTCGCCTTGATCTGCCGGTGCCAGTGCACGTCGGAGTCGTCGAGCATGATGTTGCGCCGCCCGCGCACCCGCCCCGACGGGTCGGCCTCGCACTTCATGAAGACGTTGACCAGCCGCTCGCCCAGGTCCGAAGGATGCGGCCGCTCGGGCAGGTCGAGGCCGCTGTCGCGGATGGCGGCCCAGATGCCGTCGGCGTCGAGGGCGTCCTTCATCACGCTGTGCCCGATGCGGTAGCGTCCGCCGACGCCGCGCACGTTGCCCACGAGCACGATCTGCGCCCGGTCCAGCTCCACCCCCGACGAGCAGGAGGCGACGCTGGAGTAGAGCGACAGGTCGCGGAAGATCTGCTCTTCCGAGGGCATCTCGATCTCGCCGAGCGCCACCGCGATGCCGAGGGCCGTGGTGGCGTTCGACAGGTCCATGGACGGGCCGGTCTCCTCGATCGCGGTGTCCTGGCCTCGGCTCTTGGCGTCGGTGATCGTGGCCAGCGTCAGCAGCGGCGTCTTGGTCTGCACGTAGTGCACGTCCGCCGGGTCGTCGATGCCGGCGATCTTCATGGCCTCGCGTACGCCGGCCGCGACCTTCTCCACCATGGCCGGGCGGCCGATGTCCTCGGGCAGGATCACCTCGCTCATGGCCACGCCCACCGACAGGCGCGGCTCGTCGGAGGCGGGCGCGTCCGCGGTCGTGGCGAAGATCGTGGCGTGCGGGCTCAGCACCCCGTCGGTGCCGCCCGACCACACCAGCGGCACCGAATCCGGCGCCGGGTGCCCGTGCCTTTCCAGCACCTCGCGGAAGGCGCGGTCGGCCAGGATCCGGGTGTAGTCGTTCACCCCGCCGTTGCCCTCGGTCTTGCCGACCACCGCGAGCACCCGGGACGCCTCGATCACCCCGTCCGCTATCAGCCGTTCGAGCCCGGCGGCGTCCGTCACGCTCTCGATCGGCACTTTGCGTACCTCGATCGGGTCCGGCATCTATTGCCCCTTCTCCACTTGTGTACCGACATCTCCGTCCAGGGCGGCGGCGATCTCGGGGAGCGAGGTGATCACCGCTCGTTCCCCGCCCGCCGCGACGAAGCGCAGCGCCGCCTCCACCTTCGGTCCCATGCTCCCCCCGGCGAAGTGCCCGGCGGCGTGCAGGACACGCAACTCGGGCAGGGAAATCCGGCCGATCGGGCGCGGGTCGGGCCCGCCGTACCCGATCATGGCGTGTGGCACGTCCGTCGCGATGATCAGCACCTTCGCCCGTACGGCCCGCGCCAGCAGCGCCGCCGCCAGATCCTTGTCGATCACCGCCTCGACGCCGGTCAGGACGCCGCCCGGCTGCCGCACCACCGGCACTCCCCCGCCGCCCGCGGCCACGACGGTGAACCCGGCGTCCATGAGCGTGGTCACCGCGCCCGCGTCGAGGATCTCCAGCGGCTCCGGCGAGGCCACCACCCGGCGCCACCCCCGGCCGAAGCTGCGCCACGTCTGGCCGAGCTTCTCGAAGCGCCGCGCCTCCTCCTCGGTGAAGTAGCGGCCGATGGGCTTGACCGGCTCGGCGAAGCCCGGGTCGGCGGGGTCCACCAGCGTCCTGGTGACGACGGTGGCGACGCGGGGGCCGAGCGCGTTCATGATCAGGGTGCCGATCGTGGCCTGGGTCTGCGCGCCGCACCAGTCCAGCGGCACGGGCGGCACCACGGCCGCGGCCAGCTGGTTCTTCAGCAGCAGGTTGCCCACCTGGGGGCCGTTGCCGTGCGTGAGCGTCACCCGGTGGCCGGCGTCCAGCAGCGTGCGCACGTGCCGCATCGCCTCCTCGACCGCCGCGCGCTGGTGTTCGGGCGCCGCGCTGCCGTCCGGGGCGGTCATGGCGTTGCCGCCGAGTGCGATGAGTAGCCGTTCCCCCACGCAGGCGACGCTAGCCGAGCGGCTCGGCCCCGTTCATGGGCAATGTCTGCCGACGTCGTGACGAGATGTACGGCATGGCGGACATTCCTCGTTCGTTCCAGCCGCGCGCGGCGAGAACCACGAGGCGCCCGGCCGGGCCATCGAGCCGGCCCCGGGCTACGCCTGGCGCTGTGCAGGCGGGGGCATCCGGCTGGGGCGCGGGGAGTAGGGCGGGCGTCGGTAGAGTCGCCGCATGATGCGTGAGACCACGGCGAACGGGTTGAAGATCGTCTATCGGGAGGAAGGCCCGGCCGACGCTCCCCTCATGGTGCTGATCCACGGCAGGACCGCCAACCACAACGACTGGAACGGCATCATCCAGCACTTCGCCAGGCGCTACCACGTGCTGGCTCCCGACCTGCGCGGGCATGGCGAGAGCGCGTACCCGGGCAGCTATGCGCTCCCCGACATGGCCGACGACGTCGCCGGGCTGCTCGACGGGCGCAGGGCGGTGATCGTGGCGCACTCGCTGGGCGCGATGGTGGCCTTCCACCTGGCGATGCGCCGTCCCGAGCTGGTGGAGCGCCTCGTGCTGGAGGATCCGGGCGCGCCGCTGCCCATGACCGGGCGGGCGGCGCTGGTCCGCGACGACTCCACCGGGTTCGACTGGGAGATGGTGTTGCAGACCGAGCGGCAGTTCGTGGACCCGGATCCGGCGTGGGCCGAGGGGCTCACCCGGCTGGCCGTGCCGACGCTGGTGCTGTCGGGCGGGCCGAGCAGCCAGATCAGGGCCGAGCCGGTGGCCGAGCTCATTCCGGGCGCCGCGCTGGTCACGATCGACGTCGGCCACCTGATCCACAGGGACGCGCGCGCCGCTTTCCTGGAGGCCGTCGAGGAGTTCCTGGAGGCCTGATCGTAGAGTGCTGAGGCATGCGGATCACGGTAAGCGCTTCCCCTGCCCTTCGAGCCCAGTTCTTCCCCGACCTCGATCGGTTGCTCGCACTCGGCGACGTCCGGATCGTCGACGACCACGCCGATCTGCCCGCCGCGTTGCCCGGCACGCGGGTGCTGGTGACCAGCTGGGGCGCGCCCGCGCTGGGACGTGAGCTGCTCGACCTGGCACCCGAGCTGCGGCTGCTGGCCCATACGGGCGCGACCGTGAAGCCGTTCGTGACCGGCGAGTCGTGGGCCCGCGGCGTCCGGGTGACCCAGGCGGGCGCGGGCATGGCCAGGTCGGTGGCGGAGGCGTCGCTGGCGTTCACGCTGGCGTTGCTGTACCGGCTGCAGCGCTTCGACCACGCGTTGCGCTCCGGCGCGGACTGGGCCGCCGCCTCGGAGGCGCCGCCCCGGCACGAGATCCTCGGCTGCCGGATCGGGGTGGTCGGCGCGTCGCGTACCGGCCGGGCCTACATCGACCTGGTACGCGCGCTGGGCGCCGAGGTGGCGGTGCACGATCCCTACTTCGAGGGCTCGGTCGGCCTGGACGACCTGCTGGCCACGAGCCGGGTCGTGGCGCTGCACGCGCCGGTGCTGCCCGAGACCAGGCACATGATCGGCGCGCGTGAGCTGGCGCTGATGCCGGACGGCGCCATGCTGGTCAACACCGCGCGCTCGTGGCTGGTGGACCAGGATGCGCTGCTTGCGGAGCTGCGTACCGGGCGGCTGGACGCGGCGCTCGACGTGTTCGACGAGGAGCCGCTGCCGACCGATCACCCGTTCCGGCGGCTGCCGAACGTCCTGCTCACCCCGCACCGGGCGGCCGGCACCGTGGAGTGCTACCGGCGGCTCGGCGACATCGTGATCGACGAGATCGCCCGCTTCGCCGCAGGCCGGCCCCTGGAGCACGAGGTCACGGCGGAGATGCTGTCCAGAATGGGCTGACCAGGCGTGACCGTAATGTCACAAAGATCCGCGAAGGTAGGGAGAGTGGCTACGAAGCTCGGCGAGCACTTGCGGGACCGGCTGCGCACGTTCGGGCTGATGGCTCCCTCGGTGGCGCAGTGCTCGGTCGGCGCGGCGCTGGCCTGGGTGATCGCCACCCAGCTCCTCGGCCACGCCCGCCCGTTCTTCGCGCCCATCGCCGTGCTCATCTGCGTCGGCGTCGGGCTCGGGCAACGGCTGCGCCGGGTGATCGAGCTCGTCGTCGGCGTCAGCCTCGGCGTCGGCGTGGGCGACCTGCTCGTCGCCTCGATCGGCTCGGGCCCGTGGCAGATCGCGCTGGTCGTCGGCCTCGCCATGTCGGCGGCGGTGCTGCTGAACAGCGGCGCGCTGTTCGTCGCGCAGGCCGGGTCGTCGGCCGTGCTGGTCGCCACCCTGCTGCCGCCCGGCGACACCGGCGGCCTGGACCGCATGCTCGACGCGCTCACCGGCGGCGTCGTCGGCATCGCGGCCGTGGCGCTGCTGCCCGCCAGCCCCTTCGCCATCGCCGCCAAGCACGCCTCCGGGGTGCTCGACGCGCTGTCCACGGTGCTGGAGAAGTGCGCCGAGGCGATCGAGAAGCGGGACGCGGACCTGGCCGCCGAGGCGCTGGAGGAGGCGCGCGGCACCCAGGCGGTGATCGAGGAGTTCGAGCAGGCGCTGGAGACCAGCCGGGAGATCGCCACGATCTCGCCGCTGCACTGGCACCGCCGCGCCCGCCTGAGCCGCTACGAGAGCGCGGCGGTGCCCGTGGACCTCGCGCTGCGCAACGCCCGTGTGCTGGCCCGCCGCACGCTGGCCGCGCTCGGCGAGACGTCGCCGCCGCCGACCACGCTGGCCACCTCGCTGCGCGAGGTCTCCGAGGCGACCCTGCTCCTGCAACTGGAGCTCGGCGCGGGCCGCGAACCCCAGCTCGCCCGGCAGGCCCTGCTCGCCGTGGCCGCCCGGCAGCGTCCTGACCGGCTGGGCTTCTCCGCCGACGTGATACTCGCCCAGTTGCGCTCGATCGTGGTCGACCTGCTCCAGGCCACCGGCATCAGCAACGACGAGGCCACGGCCGCGCTGCCCCCGCTGGACTTCACCCCGCCCTGACCAGCTCCATCGCGGCCAGCGCCGTGCTGCCCAGCCCGCCGGCCAGCACCAGCAGCGCCCCGGCCAGGGGCAGGTGGCGGGTCCAGCGGTGCCGGGTCACCGTACCGAGAAGATCACTCCCACGCAGTACGGCCAGCCCGACCGCCGACAGCGTGAGCGCCATGCCCACCCCGAAGGCGGCGACCAGCACGAGCGCGACGAACGCCCGGCCGGACAGCAGGCCGGTCAGCAGCAGCAGGAAGGCCGACGGCGAGGGCAGCAGACCGCCGGAGACCCCCAGCGTGACCAGCCCGCGCCGGGTGAGCAGCGACCCCTCGTGCCCATGACCGTGTCCGTGTCCGTGGCCATGCCCATGACCGTGCCCATGGCCGTGCCCGTGCCCGTGCCCGTGGCCGCCCAGTGCGCCCTGGGCGCGCAGGTGGCGGTACACCAGGCCGCCGCCCACCGACAGGACCGCCGCCGCCCCGGCCAGTTGCAGCCAGCGGGTCACCGCGCCCAGGTCGGGCGCGTTGTCCACGGCCAGCCACCACACCACAGCCAGCACCGCCACCGACACCGTGTGCATGAGCGCCACGACGCCGCCCAGCCGCACCGCGTCCATGGGACGAGCCTGGCCGCCGAGCAGGTAACCGGCGGTCAGCGTCTTGCCGTGCCCGGGAGCGCAGGCGTGGGCCGCCCCCGCCACCAGTGCCACCAGCAGCGCCAGCGGCAGGAACCGGTCGATCAGCGACGGCAGGTCCGTGGTGAACGACGTGGAGGTGGCCGTGGCCGCGGTGCCGCTGAGCCGTACCGGATGGGCGGGCGCGTCGGCGGTGTGGAGCGCGCCCGAGCCCGACGGCGTGACCGACACCGTGCGGTAGGCGGCGTTGAGGTCGTGCAGCAGCGTCACGCTCACGCGCAGCTCGCCGGCCACCTGGGGGCAGTGGAAGCGCAGCACGGCGCCGGTCGTGGCCAGCGCCCCGGTACGCACCTCGGTCACCGGGCAGTCGGCCGCGCCCTGCCGGACCGTCACCCCACGCCGGAAATATCCGTCGAGGGCGGGGACGGCCTTGGTCAGCGCGGCGATGTCGTCGGCGGCCGCCGACCAGGTGATCTCGACCGCCGGGCCGTCGGCGCGGATCTTCGCCACGGGCGGCGGGCCGAAGGGGTGTGCCCACCCCGGACCCGCCGCCCCCAGCAGGATCAGCGCCACCGCGCCCGCGACCGCGAGCAGGCGAGCCAATCCCTTGGTCATCTAGCCGCCAGCGCGTGCAACGACCCGTCGTCGCTCAGCGCGAACACCGTGTTCCCGCTCACCGACAGCGCCGAGGCGACCCCGCCGCCCAGGTCGTAGGCGGCCAGTCGCCGTCCCGTCGCCCGGTCCAGGGCCACGACCCGGCCGTCCCAGGTGCCCGCGTACACCGTGGTCTCGGTGGCCAGCGCGTGCGCCGCCGGCGAGCCTGGCCCGTTGGCCTTGCACGAGCTGCCGGAACGCCACGGGTCCTCCATCGGGCTCTCGCCCGGCAGGTAGCCGGTGGGGGTCTCCCACAGCGTCTTGCCGGTCGCGCTGTCGTAGGCGCGGACCATGCCGTCCTGGCCGGCCACATAGGCGAGGTTGCCCCAGGTCGCCGGGCTGGTCACGGGCGGCGGGCCGTACTCGCAGACCGCGGCCGTGCCCACCTTGGCGTGCCAGCGCACCGCGCCGTCGGCGCCGTGCCCGCGGGTGCCGGTGGCGGTCGTCGTCACCAGCCCCGACTCGCTGAACACCGGCGAGGACTGCGAGAAGATGTCGCCCCCGGTGTCCACGCTGGTCAGCTGCTTGCACGTGGCCAGGTCCATCGAGATCAGCGACTGGCTGGAGCCCGAGTGCAGCCACGCGGTGGTCGAGCCGGGCTTCCTGATCGCGGTGCTGTGGAACTCGCCCCACGCGACCGGCGCGTTGAAGCCGCCGGGCAGCCGCTCGCCGGTACGGGCGTCGCGGCAGCGCACCCCGTCCCACTCGTGGTAGACGGCGACCGCGCGGCCGTCGGGCAGGTCGAACACGCTGACCGGCCCGCCGGCGCGGCCGTAACGCCGCACGGTGCCCTGCTTGACCTCTTCGGCGTCGATGGTCTCCCACGCCACCCTGCCGGTCCGCTCGTCCAGCGCGTAGACGCGCCCGACGCCGGTCGTCAGGTAGACCTTGCCGCCGTGCACGGCCGGGAAGGACTCGGCGTCGCCGTCGAGGTAGGTGCGCCACAGCTCACGTCCGGTGCGCGCGTCATAGGCCAGCATCATGCTGTACGGCGAGGCGAACGCCTGCGAGGCGACGATCACCCTGCCACCCGAGACGGCGGCCCCGTTGAGGTGGAACTGCTCACCCGTGTTGGCCGCCCACCGCAGATCCAGGGCGGCGCCCGGGTTGTCGGTGGAGGCCGAGCGGCCCTGCTCGTCGCCGCCCTGCCGCAGCCAGTCGCCCTTGGGCTCCGGCCGCGAGACGCGGGAGTCCGGCTTGACCTCGAAGGTGGTGCGCACCTTCGGGAACGGCTTGCCCTTGCTGTCCCTGACGGTCAGCTCGGCCGTGTACGTGCCCGGGTGCAGGCCGGTGATCCGGTCGCTGACCCGCGTCCACGACACGTGCGCCTTCGGACACGACTCGCCCTTGTAGCAGTTGACGATGCCCCTCGGCCGGGTCTCCTCCCCGAAGCGCAGGTGGTCGCGCTTCCAGACGGGCCACCCGTTCTTGGCGCGGACGGTCAGCTCGGCCCTGGACGGGGTGCGGCCGTCGTCCTCGGCGTAGATCTCCAGCGGTACGCCGGCCTTCTTGCCGTGGACGCTGCCGGTCGCGGGGCTCACCAGCGAGACGTCGTCGTTGACGCCGAACTGGCGGTGCACGCCGGTGACGTAACCCTTGTCCCTGCCGGTGATCGCGCTGAAGTCGAGGATCTTGTAGTCGGGCCGGGCGGCGTCGATGCCGTACATGCCCATGTTGTTGACCTCGACCGAGCGGGCGAACGCGCCCCGGCGGTACTCGGCCTGCTGGTTGTGCCCGGCGGCGAACATCCGCACGTCGTACTTGGCCAGCTCGTCCACCGTCGGCTGCATGCCGGCGCCCGGACCCCAGCGGGTGAACAGCGACCGGTGCGCGAACACGAACACCTGCTTGCCCACCGCGTGCCTGCGCAGGTCCTCGCGCAGCCACTGGAGCTGCGGGGCCAGGCCGCGGGTGTCGTAGTTGTCCTCCAGCACGACGATGTGCCGTCCGTCGCGGTCGAAGCTGTACCACTCGGGGCCGACGTTGCGCCGCCAGAACTCCAGGCTGCCGCCGTACCCGACCGAGGTCGCGGTGCCGCCCACGTCGTGGTTGCCGATCACCGGGTAGAACGGGTGTCCCAGCTTGCCGTCGCGCAGGCCGTTCCTGAGCAGGTCGTAACCGCCCTGACGGCGGGCGGCGTCGGCGTAGTCGGTGACGGTCAGGTCGCCGGTGGTGATGGTCAGCGTGGCGCCGTCCACCTCGGACATCGCCTTGACCTGGCCGGTCCAGCGCGGAGCCGCGCTCTGGTACTCCTCGTCGGTGCGGTTGCCCACCTCGACGTCGGAGACCATCAGCCACTTCTCCTTCGGGTCGGCCGCCGCCTTGGAGGGCACCAGGGCGAAGTCGACGCCGGTCTGCTGGTCGAGCTGGCGGAAGAAGCGCGGGATGTAGTCCTCGCGCAGCACCGGCTGGTAGCCGTCGGGCGAGACGACGTAGACCATGTCGGTCTCGCGGCGGTTGCGGTCGACCTGGATGCTGTAGGTGCCGTCAGCCGCGGTCGTGGCCCAGTTGGCGCCGTCGGTCACGGACACGCGGGGGAAGCCCGCCTCGCCGCGGTCCTTGGCGCCGTTGCCGTTGCGGTCCTTGAACACCGTGCCCGTGATGGTGACGATGTCGGCGCTGGCCCCGGCCAGCGTGAACGTCGCCGGGTCGCTGAGCATCTCGTAGCCGTCGTCGAACATGAAGTAGCCGGTCCAGGAGCCCTCACCGAGCGCGGTGGTGGGGATCGAGACCGTGCCGGAACCCAGCGGCGCCCGCACCCACACCCGCGAGGCCACCACGCCCGGCTTCTCGCCCGGACCGTAGAGCCCGATCCAGTTCAGGGCGTTGACCCTGTCGGTGGAGTAGCTGAAGGTGACGGGCTGCCCGGCCTTGGGGTCGGTCGTGGTCATCTTCAGCGTCCCGGCCGCCGCGTCCGCACTGTCCGCGCTCGGGCTCGGCGTGGGCGTGGCCTCCGCCGTACCTTCCGGCGTGGCGTCCCGCGCCGCCTTCTCCCCGCCGGGCGTCTCCCCGCCGGGCGTCTGCTCGGCCGTCGTCTCGGCGGCGGGCGGCTCTGCGGCGGGCGTCTCGGCTGCGGGCCGCCCGGTGGCTGGCGTCGGCGCGGGCTCGGGGCTCGCGGCGATGGCCGCCTGCGGGGCGAGCACCGCGACGCTCACGGCGACCGCGATCGCCGCCCTGCTCCGCCACGTCCGCCGTCCGGTGGCACCCCGTCCGGTGGTCGCCGCGGCGCCCCTTCCGGTACGGCGCAGCAGTACCACCACCAGGAGCGCCAGCAACGCCAAAGCGGCCAGCACACCCACGACGAACGGCCACACGGCGCGGACCGGAGCGTGCGCGCCGGTCACGTCGATCACCGGCGCGGCGGCGTTCACGTTGGCCGCGGTGCCGTCGAACTCGGCGATCACCTCGGTGAGCCCGCCCCGGTCCAGCAGCGGCGCCAGATCCAGCGCGTCCACTGCGCACGACCAGGCCAGCTCGACCACCACTCCCCCGGACACCCCGCCGCCGTCACCGGAGACGCCGTGGGCGCTGACCGGGCAGGGCGTGGGGAGCAGCGCGGAGGCCCAGGCGCCCGCGCCTTCCGGGCTGACGACGTCGCGGTGGACGATCAGCCGTCCACTGGTCACCCCTTCGGAGGTGGCCACGACGAGTTCGGCGTGCTGCCGGGTCAGGTGCGCGGAGGCCGGGCCTGCGCACAGCGCCACCCCTGCCGCGACCGCCAAGAGCAGCACGATGGCTTGCCACAATGACGTTAATTGTCTAGACATGTTCGGCAGCGTAGGGAGCGTCCCCTCCGGCGGAGAAGGGGCATTATCCAACCGCCCTGGATAATTCACCGCGCTCCCACCGGACGTTCATCTCGCGGGCGAGGCGACTCGCGCACACCTCCCCCGCACCCTGACGTCCGGCGGATCGTCCAGACCGTCCTGCGGTCAGGCGCACATGAGAACGGGACGCCCGTCGCGGACGTCCCGTTCGTGGAGCGGGATGCTCGTCCCCGCTCGTGGAGTGGGGCGCTCGTCCCGCTCGTGGAGCGGGGCGGTCAGACGGCGACCAGCGCCGCCTCGGCCTCAAGTGTCGCGGCGGTGGCGGCCACCACCGCGGCCACGCGCAGGGCCTCCTGGATCTGCTCGCGGGGCAGCCCGGAGCCGCGCAGCACCTGCTCGTGCGACTCCAGGCAGCGGCCGCAGCCGTTGATCGCGGACACGGCCAGGCACCACAGCTCGAAGTCGGCCTTGTCCACGCCCGGGTTACCGATGACGGTCATCCGGAGCTTGGCCGGAAGCGTGCCGTAGGTCTCGTCGCCGATGAGGTGCGTGGCCCGGTAGTACACGTTGTTCATCGCCATGATGGAGGCGGCGGCCTTGGCGGCCGTGAACGCCTCCTCCGACAGGTTCCGCGCGGCCTCTTCCGAGACCTCGGCGATGACCCGGCCGGACCTGGCGGCCAGCGCGCACGCCAGCATCGCCCCCCAGAGCTGCTGGTCGGTCAGCGACGAGGTGGTCGTGACCGAGCCCAGGTTGAGCTTGGTGTCCTTGGCGTAGGCCGGAAGGGCTTCCTTCAGCGCGGCGATGCTCATGCGCCCTCCTTCGTCGGTCGCACAAGCATCAGATGGCTGTGTCTCATTGGTCGCTCCGCTCCCTACGCGCCCAGCAGCGCCTTCGCGTCGAGGCCCTTCTCGCCCTTGTTCCAGTTGCACGGGCACAGCTCGTCGGACTGCAGCGCGTCCAGGACCCGCAGGACCTCCTTGACGTTGCGGCCGACCGAACCCGCCGTCACCATCGTGAACTGGATCTCGTTATTCGGGTCCACGATGAAGGTGGCGCGCTGGGCGACGCCGTCGGGGCCGAGGATGCCGAGGTCGGCGGAGAGCTCGCGCTTGATGTCGCTCAGCATCGGGAACGGCAGGTCGCGAAGGTCGTCGTGGTCCTTGCGCCAGGCGTGGTGCACGAACTCGGAGTCCACGGACACGCCCAGGACCTGGGCGTCACGGTCGGCGAAGTCCTCGTTGAGACGGCCGAACTCGGCGATCTCGGTCGGGCAGACGAAGGTGAAGTCCTTCGGCCAGAAGAACACCACGCGCCACTTGCCCTCGTAGGTCTTGTGGTTGATCTCCGCGAACGCCTTCTCGGGGTCGAGGTCGACGCAGGCGGTGAGTTCGTACTCGGGAAAGTGGTCACCGACGGTGAGCAAGTGCGTGTCTCCTTGGATGAACGTGGTGGTCAGGGGCCCAAGCGTCCCGCACGTAGCATTGATCTGAGAAATCGAGCAGTCAGACCAATTTGAGAGGTGTTCCCTATCAGTGAGCCCGTGCCGACCCTGGCTCAGCTGCGCGCGTTCCTGGCCGTGGCCGAACATCTCCACTTCAGGGAGGCGGCGAGCAGGCTCCGGATCAGCCAACCCGCTTTGTCCGGAAATATCGCTGCTTTGGAGGAGGTTTTGGATCAGCAGCTGGTGGAGCGGACCACCCGCAAGGTGCTGCTCACCCCCGCCGGAGAGCGCCTGACCGAGCACGCGCGGCGTGTCCTGGCCGCCGTCGACGACCTCATGGGCGAGGTGGCCCAGAACCGCGAACCCTTCCGCGGGCCCGCCCACCTCGGCGTCATCCCGACCGTCGCGCCGTACGTGCTGCCAGCGCTGCTGCCGATGTTCGCCAGGCGCTTCCCGCACCTCAAGCTCACCGTGCACGAGGCCAGGACCGAGACGATCCTGGAAGAGGTGCGCGAGGGGCGGCTCGACATGGTGCTGCTCGCTCTGCCCACCGAGGTGAACGGGCTGGTCGAGGAGCCGCTCTACGACGAGGACTTCCTGCTGGCCGTACCGGAGGATCATCCGCTCGCGGCGAGTGAGGAACCGCTCGGCCGCGCGGCGCTGAAGGGCCTCGACATCGTGCTGCTCAACCAGGGCCACTGCCTGCGCGAGCAGGCCATAGACGTCTGCAGGGAGGTCGGCGCGCGCGCCACGGCCACCACCTACGCCACCAGCCTGCCCACGCTCGTGCAGCTCGTCGCGGGCGGGCTCGGCGTGACGCTGCTGCCCGAGTCGGCGGTGCCCGTGGAGACGGGCAAGCGGGTACGGCTGGCGCTGCGCCGCTTCGCCCCGCCCGCGCCGGGCCGCACGATCGGCCTGGCGTACCGGGGATCGTCGGCGCGGGCGGCCGAGTACGCGCAGCTCGCCAAGGCGGTCAGGAGCGCGGTGCGGCAGCGGCGGCTGCCCGTCAAGATCGTCACCTGACCCGCGCCGTCACGGCAGGCGTTTGAGCCTGGCCACCGCCTCGTCGATGACCTCGTCCTTCTTGCAGAACGCGAACCGGACGAAGTGCGCACCACGCTCCGGATGGTCGTAGAACACCTGGGTCGGAATGGCCACCACCCCCGCCAGCGCCGGCAGCTTGCGGGTCAGCTCCAGGCCGTCGGTGAAGCCCAGCGGCCGGATGTCGGTCTGCACGAAGTACGTGCCCGAAGGCCGGAACACCTCGAAGCCCGCCGAGGTCAGCCCCTCCATCAGCCGGTCGCGCTTGTCCTGGAGCCCTGACCGCAGTGCCGCCACCCAGTCGAGCTCGTGCCGCAGCCCGTAGGTGACGGCGAGCTGCCACGGCGCGCTCGCCGTGAACGTGAGGAACTGCTTGACCGTCTGCACCGCGCCGACCAGCGGCGGCGGCGCGCACACCCAGCCGGTCTTCCAGCCGGTGACCGAGAACGTCTTGCCCGCCGAGGAGATCATCACGGTGCGTTCGCGCATGCCGGGGAAGGTGGCCAGCGGGATGTGCTCGACGCCGTCGAAGGTCAGGTGCTCGTAGACCTCGTCGGTGATCGCGATCAGGTCGCGTTCCTGGCAGAGCTCGGCGATGACGGCCAGTTCGGCGCGGGTGAACACGGTCCCGGTCGGGTTGTGGGGGGAGTTGACCAGGATCGCGCGGGTACGCGGGGTGACGGCGGCGCGCAGCTCGTCCGGGTCGAAGGTGAAACGACCGTCGGCCGGGCGCAGCGTGACCGCCACCAGCCGGGCTCCGGACAGCGCGATCGAGGCGGCGTAGGAGTCGTAGTAGGGCTCGAACGCGATCACCTCGTCGCCCGCCTCGCACAGCGCCAGGACGCTCGCCGCGATCGCCTCCGTGGCTCCGACGGTCACCAGCACCTCGCCGTCGGGGTCGTAGTCGAGGCCGTAGTGGGCCGAGCGGTGCTCGCTGACCGCGTGCCGCAGATCGGGCACACCTGGCCCCGGGGGGTACTGGTTCGCGCCCGCCGCGATCGCCTCCACCGCCCGGTCGAGCATCGCCGCCGGGCCGTCGGTGTCGGGAAAGCCCTGGCCGAGGTTGATCGAGCCGGTCCGCACGGCCAGCGCGCTCATCTCGGCGAAGATCGTCGTGCCGAAGGCGCGCATCCTGGATACAAGGGGTTCCGTCACGGCCCCAGACTATTAGGCTCGACCTGTGATCATCAGGGTCGTGATCGCGCTCGCTCTGAGCGTCCCCCCTCCGGCCGCCGCCGTCCGGGCCGCCGACGCCTGTCCCGTCCCCGTTCCCACCGGCACCACCTGCGGGTTCCTTGAGGTTCCCGAACGCAGGGACGCGCCCGGCCGTACCATCAAGGTCGGGTACGCCGTGCACCGCTCGCAGGATCCCGCCCGCAAGCCCGACCCCGTCGTCTACATGGGCGGCGGGCCCGCCTCGTCGTCGTTGCAGCTGACCGGGTTCCTGAGCCAGGTGTTCCCCGACCGCGACGTCGTCACGATCGAGCAGCGCGGCGGCAAATACTCCCAGCCCCGGCTGACCTGCCCGGAGACCGTCGAGGCCATGCTCGACCGGCTGCGCCGCCCGGAGACCGGAGCCGCCGCCGTGGCGACCGGGGCCGTCGCGTGCCGCAAGCGGCTGGCCGAGCGCGGCGTCGACCTGCGCGGCTACAACACGCGCGAGATCGTCGCCGACGTCGTGGACCTGCGCAAGAAACTCGGCTACCCCACCTGGAACCTGTTCGGGGTCAGCTACTCCACGCGGGTCATGGTGGAGGCGGCCAAGGCCGATCCGGGCGGGGTGCGGTCGATGATCCTCGACTCCTACCTGCCGGAGAAGGTCGACTGGTATCGCGAGGCCGACCGGAACCTGATCGACACCGTGACGGCGCTGGGGGTGAAGGACCGGTTCGAGGCGATGGTGTCGCGCTACAACCGTGCTCCCGCCCTGGTGCCGACGACCGATCCGCTGCTCGGCGAGCCGTTCACGGCCCGGATGAGCGGCGACGACGTGGCGACCGTGCTGGCCGAGGCGCTGCACGAGTCGGAGCTGGTGGCGGTGGCCCCGGCGCTGATCGACGCGCTGGCCTCGGGGCACGAGGAGCTGTTGCGCCCGCTGGCCGATGCGGTGGGTGGGGGGCTGACGTCGCATGAGTTCGGCCTGTATCACGCCGTCCAATGCCAGGATGAGACGAAATTTCCCGATTTTTCGCGACTTTTTACCGTGACCAACGACAAGGCGGTCTGCCAAGCCTGGAACCTGCCCCCCTCTCCCCCAACCCCGCCCACGGGCCCCAAGACCCCGGAGCAGACGGGTAGCGGGCAGGACAGCTCGGGTATCGGGCAGGACGGCCAGGGTTCCGGCCAGACGGACCCGGCGACCACGCGGGCCGACCTTGGCGCCGGGCAATCCCGCACCACAGACGCGGGAGCCGGGCAATCCCGCACCACAGACGCGGGAGCCGGGCAATCCCGCACCACAGGCGTGGGTGCCGGTCGACCCGGCACCACGGCCGCGCAGACGGGTGTCCGGCAGGGGGTTGGGGTGCCGGTGTTGGTGTTGGGTGGGCAGTTCGATCCCACGACGCCGCCCAGGACCAGCAGGCCGGCCGCCGCCGAGCTGCCGGGTGTCACGTTCGTGGAGTTCGCGGGGGTGGGGCACGCCGTCTTCCTGGCCATGGCCACCACCTGCGGCCGCCAGACGATGGCGGCGTTCGTCGCGGCCCCGGGTTCCTGGAGTCAGCCGTGTGTCCCGAGCCGGGTGGCGCTTGAGCGGTTCGCGCCGGGGTCGATGCTGGTGACGGGCGCGCCGTACCAGATCATGCTCGCGCCGTGGCTGGCCGTGCCCATGGTGCTGTTCGCGCTGGTCGCGCTGGTCCAGCTGGTCGGCGGCGGGGTGCGGGGGCGGGGGCTGAGCGCGTTCGCGGGGCTGGCCGGTCTCGCGGCGGTCGGCCTGACCGTGCAGGCGGTGTACGGCCTGCTCAGCACCAACGAGACCGCTCTGGCCGTCGGTGTGCCGAGTTCGGTGGAGATGTTCGGGTGGCTGGCCGTGGGCGCGGTGGCGCTGAGCGTGGCGGCGGCGGTGTGGGCCATCGAGGCGAAACCGGCGCGAAGGCTGTGGCCGCACCTGGTGGCACTCGTGGTGGGCGGCGGGTTCCTCGTATGGTGGTTCGCCTGGTTCCTGTAACGCGCATCAGAGAGCTCGACGCGCTCCGCGGCTTCGCGGTGTGCGGCATCATGCTGGTCAACACCTGGCAGCACGCCCCGCACGAACCACCCCAGCAGCCGCTGGACTCCGTCATGGAGTCGGCCTTCCAGGGCCGCTTCTACCCGATCTTCTCGCTGCTGTTCGGCATCAGCTTCGTGCTGTTCCTGCGCAGCGGCTCGCGCATGGTGCTGCTGCGCAGGTTGTTCTTCCTGCTGCTGTTCGGGCTGGTCCAGCACACCTTCTACGAGGGCGAGGTGCTGACCGACTACGCCGCCTTCGGCGCGGCCGTGCTGCTGCCCGCCTCGTTCCTGGCCCCGGGCTACCCGGTGCTGGTGCTCGGGCTGGCGGCGCTCGGCTGGGGTGTGTGGCAGGGCGGCGGCACGCTGATCATCCCGGGGATGTTCCTGATCGGGATGGCGCTGATCCAGCTCAAACCGGACCGGCGGCTGCTGCTGCCGTTCTTCGCCGTCGGGTCGGTGGCCTCGCTGGCGCTGACGGTCTTCTACTACTCCAGCGAGATCCCGGCCTACTACACGCTGGGCGCGGTGACCGGTGCGGTCGCCTACGGGACCGGCCTGCTGCTGGTCCTGCGGCCGTGGCTGTCGGCGGTGCTGGAGCCGATGGGCAAGCTGGCGCTGACCAACTACGTCTCCGGCACGCTGGTCATCTTCCTGACCGGGCCGGTGACCGACGGCTGGTGGGTGCTGGTCGTGGCGGGGGCGACGGTGGCCGCGCAGGCGGTCTTCAGCCGGTGGTGGCTGAGCCGTCACCGCTACGGGCCGCTGGAGTGGATTTGGCGGTGCCTGACCTGGTTCCGCCGGGTGCCCAACGGTCTAGAGTCGAGACGTGACGAGAATCGCCCTCTGTCAGATCCCGGTGTCCCCTGATCCCACCGTCAACCTCCAGCGGGTACGGCAGGCCCTGACCGAGGCCGAAGGCGCCGACCTGGCCATCTTCCCGGAGGCGACGCTCACCCGCTACGGCAAGCGCATCACCGACCTGGCCGAGCCGCTGGACGGGCCGTTCGTGACCGGCGTGGCCGAGGCGGCCCGCGCCCACGGCATCGCGGTGATCGCCGGCGTGTTCGAGCCCGGCCGGGACCGCGTGTACAACACCGCCGTCGCCCTGGACGCCCGCGGCGAGATCCAGGCGGCGTACCGGAAGATCCATTTGTTCGATTCCTTCGGCGCCAAGGAGTCGGAGCTGGTCGAGCCCGGCGCCGAACCGACCGTGGTCGAGCTGGCGGGGCTCAGGATCGGGCTCGTCACCTGCTACGACGTGCGCTTCCCCGAGCTGACCCGCGCGCTGGTGGACAAGGGCGCGGAGATGTTCGCGGTGATCGCCGCCTGGGGGTCGGGGCCGCTGAAGGAGGACCACTGGATCACGCTGGTGCGCGCCCGCGCGCTGGAGAACACCATGTGGACCGCCGCCGTCGGCCAGGCGCCCAACCCGGCCGAGTCGAGCGACGGTTTCGGCGTCGGCCGGAGCATGCTCGTCGACCCGCTGGGCGTGGTCCGGGCGGATCTGGGCAGTGCGTCTGGAGTCCAGCTTGTCGAGGCCGATCCGGAGGCGACGGCCGCGGTGAGGAAGACCCTTCCGTGCCTTGAACATCGGGTGCTCGGGGTCATGCGATCGTAAAGTGGTGTCGTGAGCAGAACGCAAATGCAGAAGGTGGTCCCGCCGCGTCTGCTCGTGCCCTATCTGTCGGGCAAGCGCACGGTCATCTCCGGATATGTCTACCGCGTGCAGGACTGCGCGCGGCTGAGCACGCCCAGGCAGCTCTTCCACGGGCTCGACCTGTCGTTCGAAGGATCGGAGCTGACGGCCGAGGTGCCCGAGCTGTATGTGATGCGCTGGTACGCGCGCGACGTCGACACCTACGCCGTGCCGTACGGACCGCACATGGGCGGTGACTGGAGCGACACGCCGCCGTTCGCCGGCAACGGCTTCACCACCTCGCGCGAGCACGTGGTGCCGCAGTTCCACACGATGCCGATGCCGATCCCGGCGGGTGCCGAGATCGTGCACGTCAGCCCCGAGTCCGAGCGTCCGTTCGCCGCCTACGACGGGCTGACCTGGCGGCCCGCGGCATGAGCGAGCGCAGCGAGCGAACGATTGGACACAGCCGTCCAACGCTCATGCGGCTTCCGAAGGAGGTCGCATGAGCGTTCCCATCACGTCGGGGTTCGTGGCGCGCTTCGAGGAGCGCACCTTTCCCGCCGCGCTCGGCCCGGACAGCGACGAGGTCGTGCTGTTCAGCGAGGAGGAGCTGGCGGGCTTCGAGGCCGCCTCCGGTTACTGGCGGCGCACGGTCAAGCGGGCCGGCGTCGAGTGGCTGGTGCTGGTGCGCACGGTGGCGGCGTTCGGCGGCGAGCCCTGCATCGTGCTGGACGAGGACGAGGACGGCCTGCACATCGCCTACACCGGCCACAGCGGCATGAAGGCCGAGGCCCTGGGCTATTGGATGGTCGACCACGGCGCCTACGAGGTCGTCGTGCCCCGCGAGGAGGTCTTCTCGATCCGGGTGGAACGCATCCCCGTGCCCTAGCCGTCAGGCGTCGAAGCTGCGGCGGGCGGTCTCGATGTGGCCGAAGTACTCGTGGGTCCAGCCGCACATCAGGTCGACCATCGCGCGCAGGGCCTGGCCCGGCGGGGTGAGCGTGTACTCGACCTTCGGCGGCACGGTGGGGTGCACCTTGCGATCGGCCAGGCCGTTGCGCTCCAGCATGCGCAGGTTCTGGGTGAGCATCTTGTGGCTGATGCCCTCGACCTCGTCGCGCAGCTCGCTGAAGCGCAGGGTGCGCTCGCCGAGGGCCTCGATGATCAGCAGCGCCCACTTGTTGGCGACGTCCGAGAAGATCTCCCGCGCGAGGGAGTCGGCGCGCCTCAGGTCCGCCTCGTCGGCCGTTCCGCTGTACTGCTTGGCCACCACCAGGCTCCCCAGTCTATGAAAGGTGCACGTCAGCCAACACTCTCCTATGGTTCCCGAGTAACCGCAAGAGAGCACGGCGGCCGCGCCTCAAGTGATGACATTTCCGCATTCCTTGTCAACCGATGCGTTGTCCGTGGGTCTATAGGGGCGTGAACCGACAAACGACCTCGGTCGCGCCGGTGCGGGAGGCGCCGCCGTCGTTCGCCGAACTGTTCGCGGCCCACTACCAGCCTCTGGTACGGCTGGCCGGACTGCTGGGCGCCGACGACCCCGAGGACATCGCCCAGGAGGCCTTCGCCCGCCTGCACACCGGGCAGCTGCGCGACGACGGCGCGGCCGTGGCCTACCTGCGCGCGATCGTCTGCAACCTCACCCGCAACCGCCTGCGCCACCTGCGACTGATACGGCTGCGCCGCCCCGAGCCGCCCGAACCGGTGCGCAGCAGCGAGCAGTCGGTCCTGCTCGCCGAGGAGCACCGGGAACTGCTGGCGGCGCTCGACCGGCTCCCCCGCCGCCAGCGGGAGGCGCTGGTGCTGCGCTACTGGCTGGACCTTTCCGAACGTGAGATCGCCGCGGCCATGGGCGTGTCGCCCGGTTCGGTGAAGACGCATGCGAGCAGGGGCCTGGCCGCACTCGGCCGGGCGCTCGAGGAGGACGCGTGACCCCCCTGGAGGAGCGGCTGAAGGCCGCGCTGGACGCTCGCGCCCAGACCTACGAGGCCGGGCAGAACGCCTGGCTGAGCGTGCGCGCCCGCACCCCGCTGCCGCCGCGAAGAGGCCGCTGGCTGCTGGCCGCGATCCCGGTCGCGGTGATCGCGCTGTTCGTTCCTGTCCTGCTCAACGGGGGCCTGGGCAGGAACTCGGCGGCCGATCCCGGCACCCTTCAGCGGCAGCTGATGGCGGGGCTGACGCCGGTGGGGGAACCGGTGCGGCTCGACGGCCTGAAGTTGTGGTTCGCCAAGGGCAGGCTCGGCAATCCGCAGTTCTGCGCGCTGTCCAGCGGCGGGCGGGAGCCGGTCGGCTCGTGCGCCGCCGTCTACCTCATGGGACCGGGCACCTACGAGGGCTCGGCGGCCGGGAAGGACGCCGCCACGGTCCTCGACTACGGCCTGGCCAAGCCGGAGACCACCCAGGTCAGGGCGGTGACGGGAGACGGGCGGCAGATCGCCGGGACCGTGCACCGGGTGCCGGGGGCGCCTGGGGCGATCTGGAGCGTGAGCTTCGCGGCCGCCGAGCAGGTCACCAAGGTGGAGTTCCTGGATTCGGCTCAGCAGGTGCTCGGGGAGATGCCCCGGTCGATGCTGCTGGGCCGCTCGCGCAAGGCCAAGCCGGCCGGCCTGCCGTACGAGATGGCGGGTGGTCTGTCGCTACGGCCCTACCAGGTTCCGAACGACACCCAGCCCGGCGCGACCGACCTGGAGGTGATCTGGACGCGCACCGGCAAGGAAGTGAGCTCGATGTCGCTGAAGGACGCCTACCTGTGGAAGGACGGCGGCGCTGACAATCCGTGGCCGGTGCACGTGCAGGCCGAGGACGGCGTGGTGTTCGGCGCGGCCCGCCCCGACGTCGCGCGCATCGTGTGGACGCTCGACGGCCGTGAGCTGACGCTGACCCCGCGGCCCGATCCGTGGGGGCTGAAGCTGGGGCTGTTCGCGCTGACGGCGGACGCCCGGGAGGAGGATCGCCGGCACACGCTGGTCGCCTATGACGCGCGGGGGAAGGAGATCTGGCGCAACGAGCCGCCGCCGGAGAGGCAGGAGCTGGGCTACTACGGCGAGCGGATCAGCGACAAGGTCGTCGTGGCGGGCACGGAGGACTTCTCCTTCGGCCCGGTCGAGCTGTGGTTCACCAAGAACCGCGAGGGGACCATGCTGTGCGCCTCCGGGGGCGTCGAGCCGGACGGGCGCAGGTCCAGCGGCTGCTCCACGGCCGAGCTCGACCGCCACTTCTCCTCCAGGAGCACCCGCACCTCCTACCTGCCGGAACCGGGCGCCGAGCTGGCCTACGGCGTCCTGCCTCCGGGCACCGAGGCGGTCACGGCGGTCACCGTCGACGGCGCCCCCATCCACGCCCAGATCCTGAAGGCCAAGGGCGCACCAGCGGCGGTGTGGGCGGTCCGCTACCCGGCGAACGTCAAGATCGCCGCCGTCTCCTACCGGGAGAAGGGCCGCGAGCTCGACCGCGTCAACGTGTGGGACCACAGCTGCTGGGAGACCCCGAGGCAGGAGGGCGCCGGCCAGCCGCTGCCCGGCGGCGTGTCGGCACACCTGCAGGCCCCCATGTGCCTGCACTTCTGGAAGGACGGCAAGATGCTGCCCGGCTCCTTCGAGCGCCTGCCCGGGACGAAGCTGCGCGCGATCGTCGGCCGCGAGCAGCCCCTGCAGTGGAACCAGCACAAGGACACCTGGTACGGCTTCGCCCTTCCCGGCACCGCCCGGGTCGAGGGTGTGTCCAAGAGCGGCCGGGTCGCCGCCGAGACCGTCCCCGACCCGTGGGGACACGGCGTGGCGATGTTCGCCGCGCCGGTCCCCGAAGGGGTGGCCAAGAAGGGCCTGAACTGGCCCGACCTCGCCTTCACCGGCTACGACGCCACCGGGAAGGTGCTGTGGAGGTGGGCCAGGGCCGGACTCAGCTAGAGGGCGCCAGGTCGCGGCGGCGCAGCACCACCAGCCCCGCCGCGGCCAGGGCCGCCGCCAGCGCGGTCAGCCACAGCAGCGCCGCGGCCGGCGCGCCCCGGCCCAGCAGCAGCGCGGGCACGTGCACGAACGGCGACAGCTCCAGCACGAACCCGCCGGCCAGCTTGAACTCCGCCACCAGGTCGACGGCGAGTATCAGGCCCAGCACGCTCCAGCTGACCGCGGCGGCCAGCCGCGGCAGCACGCCGAACAGCAGCACCGCCACCCCGACCACGGTCCAGACCGCGGGCAGGTAGGCGAGCGTGGCGCCCGCGACGCGCAGCAGGCCGCCGTCGTAGGCGAGCCCGGCCATGCCGCCGAGCACCGCCAGCAGCAGCGCCGGTCCGAAGACCGCGTAGAAGAGGTGGCCGAGCGCCCAGTGCAGGCGGCCGACCGGCGTCGAGAGCAGGAGGTCGGCCCGCCCGGCCGCCTCCTCGGTGCGGGCGCGCAGCGCCGAGACCAGCGCGGCCCCGGCGACGAGCTGGCACATGACGTAGAGGATGAACGTGAAGAACACGTCGGCGACGCCGGCGCCGGGCCCGCCGATGGTCTCGGCGAGCTGCCGCAGCGCCCGCGTGTCCAGCTGGGTGTCCAGGCCGCGCGCCGAGAAGCCGATCATGCCGCCGACCGCCGCGAAGCCGATCGTGAACCCGATCAGCGTGCCCCGGTGCAGGCGGCCGGCCAGCGCGAACGCGCCGCCGAGCGAGCCCTCCGCCGGTCCCGCGCGGGTGGGCAGCAGGCCGCCGGCCAGGTCGCGCCGGGCCGACAGCGCGAACGCCGCCGCCCCCGCCACAGCGACGAACACCACGGCCACGGCCAGCACCCACCAGTGGTCGCCGGCGTACGGCCGGGTCAGGCGGACCCAGCCGAACGGCGACAGCCAGGCGAGCCAGCCGACGCCGCCGGAGTCGGCCGCCGAGCGGATGGCGAACAAGACGCCGCCGGTGGCGAACGCGATGCCGCGGGCCGTACCGGATCCGGCGGTGAGCTGTGCGGCGACGGCGGCCACGGCCGCGAGGCACCAGCCGGCGGCGGCGCTGGAGAGACCGAACAGCAGCGACGAGCCGGCGGGCAGGCCGTTGGCGACCAGGCCGGGCACGCTGAGCAGGCCCAGCAGCAGGTTGGCCGCCAGCACCACGACGAGGGCGGCGGCCAGGGGCGCGTGGCGGCCGACGACGCCGGAGGACAGCAGTTCGCGCCGGCCCGTCTCCTCCTCGACGCGGGTGTGGCGGATGACGAGCAGGATGCTGATCAGACCGCCGATCAGCGCGCCGGAGGAGCCGAGCGTCCAGGCGGTCAGGCCGCCGACGCTCGCGTCGTAGATGACGCCGCGGGTGGCCAGCTGGGCGGGGCTGTTCATCGAGGCGTGGGTGAAGGCGTCGCGGGCGGCCTGGTCGGTGTAGAGGCGGGCGGTGCTGGCGGCGATGGTAGCCGGGAGCACGGCGCTGATGAGGATCCACACGGGCAGCAGGACGCGGTCGCGGCGCAGGATGAGCCGGATCAGCGCACCGAGGCCGGTCATCGCGCCGATCCCTCGTAGTGGCGCAGGAACAGCTCTTCCAGCGTCGGCGGCTGACTGGTCAGCGACCGCACGCCCGCCCTGGCCAGCTCGGTGAGGACCGGGGTGAGGGCGGCGCCGTCGACCTGACAGCGCAGCCGGTCGCCGTCCACGGTGAGCTCGTGCACGCCGGGCAGCCGCGCGAGGCCGCCGGCCGGGCCGACGAGCTCGGCCGTGACCGAGGTGCGGGTGAGGTGGCGCAGGTCGGCGAGACTGCCCGACTCGACGGTACGGCCGGCGCGGATGATGGACACGCGGTCGCACAGCGTCTCCACCTCCGACAGGATGTGGCTGGACAGCAGCACGGTGCGGCCGCGGTTCTTCTCCTCCTGGACGCAGTCGTTGAAGACCGCCTCCATCAGCGGGTCCAGGCCGGAGGTGGGCTCGTCCAGGATCAGCAGCTCGACGTCGGAGGCGAAGGCGGCCACGAGCGCGACCTTCTGCCGGTTCCCCTTGGAGTAGGTGCGGCAGCGCTTGCGCGGGTCGAGCTCGAAGCGGTCGAGGAGTTCGGCCCTGCGGCCGGGGTCGAGGCCGCCGCGTACCCGGCCGAGCAGGTCGATGACCTCGCCGCCGCTCAGCGACGGCCAGAGGGTGACGTCGCCGGGCACGTAGGCCAGGCGGCGGTGCAGTTCGGTGGCGTCCCGCCAGGGGTCACCGCCGAGCAGCTCGACCTCGCCGCCGTCGGAGCGCATCTGGCCGAGAAGGACGCGGATGGTGGTGGTCTTCCCCGCGCCGTTGGGGCCGAGGAAGCCGTGCACCTCTCCCGTCTTGACGCTGAGGTTCAGGCCGTCCAGGGCCCTGGCCCGGCCGAACGTCTTGACCAGGCCCTTGGCGCGTACAGCGGTGCTCATTGGCGTTCCTCGAACTTCTCCAAGCCCGTCCGCGCCTGCTCGAACAGCTCGCGGCCCAGGAATTCCGGTCTGATCAGGTCGAGCTGGGCCTTGCCCACGCGCAGGGCCCCGTCGGGGCTGAACATGGGCGTGCCGAGCGCGCGGGAGACGTGCTCGTGCAGCACGGTCATGCCGAGCTTCATGGCGGTCAGCACGGTGGCGCGGGCACGGTGGTCGACGCCCTGCCCGTCGGTCTTGGCCAGGTGCTCCTCGGTGACGCGGACGAGCTCGTCGAACATGGCCGCCGCGCCGGGCGAGCCGTCCACGAGGGCGCGGCCGAGGTAGTGCATGAAGGGCGGCGCGGTGCGGTGGACGCTCTCGATGAAGTCGGGGTCTTCCAGGTTGTGGTCGGTGACCCCGGCCTCCACCTGGGCGCGCACGTACGACAGGACGTACTCGTCGCACGCCTCGCGCAGTTGCTCCTTGGAGCCGAAGTGGTGCTGGACCAGGCCGGGAGAGACCCCGGCCGCTTCGGCGATGCCGCGGATCGTGGTGGCCCTGACGCCCTGGTCGGCGAACAGCGCCATGGCGACGTCCCGGATACGGGCGCGTGCCGTCAGATCCTCATCAGAAACTGGTCGCATGTCCAGCATGCTATACGCATGTATTGGCGACCATACAGATGTTCAGTCATATTTTTCGCGTCAGAGCGCGCGATAGCGCGATCTCCTGGCCTCCTTACGCTCCTGCGGGCCGAGCCGGAGCACCGTGGCGATCTCGTACTCCAGCGCCCTGCCCACCCGCTCGGCGAACGCCCTCGGCTCGTAGGCGGCGTCGGGCAGCTCCGGCACCACCCGGTCGACGATGCCGTTCCTTCGCAGGTCCGTCGCGCGTACACCCTGGGCCTGGGCGATCTCCGGGGCGAAGTCGACGCTGCGGTAGAGGATCGCCGACGAGCCCTCCGGCGGCAGCGGCGACAGCCAGGCGTGCTGGGCGGCCAGCACGCGGTCGGCCGGCAGCAGCGCCAGCGCCGCGCCGCCCGCGCCCTCCCCCATCAGCAGGCAGACCGTCGGCGCCTCCAGCGAGACCATGTCGGCCAGGCAGCGGGCGATCTCCGCGGCCAGGCCGCCCTCCTCGGCCGCCTTCGACAGCGCCGCGCCCGCCGTGTCGATCACCGTGACCAGCGGCAGCCCCAGCTCAGCGGCCAGCCGCATGCCGCGCCTGGCCACCCGCAGCCCCGCCGGGCCCAGCGGCGCGCCGACCCGCTGGCGGCGCCGGTCCTGGCCGAGCACGACCGCCGGCGCCGCCCCGAACCTGGCCAGCGCCAGGATCAGGCCGGGCTCGTTCTCGCCCTCGCCGCTGCCGTTGAGCGGGGTGACGTCGGTGGCGGCCAGCTTGAGCAGCGTGCGCACGCCCGGCCGGTCGTCGCGCCGGGAGCGGGTGATGGCCTCCCACGCCTCCACCGGCCGCAGGTCCTCCTCGGGCGGCTGACCCGGGTCGAGGTCCTCCACCCGCGCGCACAGCACGCTCAGCGCGCGCACCGCGATCGCCCGCGCCGCCTCGGCCGAGACGACCGCGTCGACCAGGCCGTGGCGGTAGAGGTTCTCCGACACCTGCACGCCCTCGGGGAACGGGTAGCCGTGCAGCGACTCGAACACCCTCGGCCCGAGAAAGCCGATCAGCGCCCCCGGCTCGGCCGCGGTCACGTGGCCGAGCGAGCCCCACGACGCGAACACCCCGCCCGTCGTGGGATGCCGCAGATAGACCAGGTACGGCAGGCCCGCCGCCCGATGCGCCTGCACCGCGGCGGTGACCTTCACCATCTGCACGAACGCCAGCGCGCCCTCCTGCATCCTGGTGCCGCCTGAGGCGGGCGCGGCCAGCAGCGGCAGCCCTTCGGCGGTCGCCCGCTCCACCGCCACCGCGATCCGCTCGGCCGCGGCCACCCCGATCGATCCGGCCAGGAAGGAGAACTCGCTGGCCACCACCGCCACCCGCCGGCCCTCGAGCAGCCCTTCGCCGGTCACGACCGACTCGTCGTAACCGGACTTGACGCGGGCGGCGGCCAGTTCGTCGGCGTAGGAGGAGTCGGGGCGCACCGGGTCGACCGGCGGCGCGTCCCAGGAACGCCAGGAGCCCTCGTCCAGGACCGCGCGGATCAGGGCGTGCGCGTCGGGGCGGCTGTCGATCATCGCTCCCGCTCTTCCAGCCAGGCCAGGACCGCGTCGCCGTCCTGGCCCAGTTCGGGCGGGGCGGTGTGCTCGGCCGGCGGCAGGCCGTCGAAACGCAGCGGCGGGCCGGGCAGCTCGATGCGGCCCAGGACCGGGTGCTCCACGGTGACGAGCAGGCCCTGGGAGCGGGTCTGGTCCCAGGCGTAGACCTCGTCGAGTGAGCGGATGGCGCCGGCCGGGACGCCCAGGTCGCCGAGCGCGGCCAGCCAGTGGGCGCGGTCGTGGGCGGCCAGGGCTTTCTCCATGTCCTGGATGAGGTCCTCGCGGTGCTGGAAGCGGTCGCGATTGGTGCGATATTTCGCGATATCTGGGTCTATGCCGAGGAGGGTGGCGACTTTTCGCCATTGGACCTCGTTGGCGACGGCGATCTGGAGCATGCCGCCGGCGCAGTGGAAGGCGCCGTACGGGGCGATGGAGACGTGGTGGTTGCCGTTGGCCCGCGGGACCTGGCCGCCGACCGTCCAGGTGGTGCCGTGGTAGGAGTGCACGCCGGTCACCGCGGCCAGCAGGGAGGTGCGCACGATCCGGCCCTCGCCGGTGCGCTCGCGCTCGTACAGGGCGGCGGCCACGCCGTACGCGCCGTGGATGCCCGCGAGCAGGTCGGCGATCGAGGCGCCCACGCGGTAGGGCTCCTCGGCGCTGGGACCCGTCAGCGACATCAGCCCCGCCTCGCCCTGCGCGATCTGGTCGTAACCCGGCCGCCCGCCCTCCGGGCCGTCGTGCCCGAACCCCGTGATGGACAGGACCACCAGCCGGGGGTTGAGCTCGCGCAGCCGTTCCACGGCGAGCCCGAGCCGGTCGAGCACCCCGGTGCGGAAGTTCTCGACGAGCACGTCGCTCTGCCGGACCAGGCGCTCGACCAGCGCCTTGCCCTCGGCGCTCTTGAGGTCGACGGCGACCGACAGCTTGTTGCGGTTGGCCGCCAGGAAGTACGTGGAGATGTCATGCTCCGGCCCGACGAACGGCGGTCCCCAGCCCCGCGACTCGTCACCCCCGTCAGGGTGCTCCACCTTGATCACCTTGGCGCCCAGGTCACCGAGCATCTGGGCGGCGTGCGGACCCGCGAGGGCCCTGGACAGATCGAGCACGACGATGTCGCCTAGGGGTCCGAGCAAGATCAACCTCCATCCCGGGGAAAGTCAATATTCTCAGCTTGCCAGGTCCTTTCCGTCGCCCCCTACCCTCGACAGCGTGCAAACCCTCGCCCAGCGCGTCCGCGACCTGCCGCCGTCGTGCGGCCCGGTCCGCCTCGTGGCCGTCGACGGGCCCGCCGGAGCGGGCAAGACCACGTTCGCCGGACGCCTGGGCGAGGCGCTCGGCTGCCAGGTGATCCACAGCGACGACTTCCCCGTGCCGTGGTCGGAGGGCCCAGGCGCCTGGTTCGCGGCGCTGCGCGAGCAGGTCCTGGACCCGCTGTCGGCCGGCCGTACCGGACGTTTCCGCCGCTACGACTGGCACCGCGCCCAGTACACGACGTGGCTCGACGTCCCGCCCGCTCCGGTCCTGGTGATCGAGGGCGTGGGTACGGCCCGCCGCGACGCCGACCACCTCCTGGCCTTCCGGGTCTGGCTGGAGGCCGGGCACACGACCCGCTGGGACCGCGTGCGGGCCAGGGACGGCGCCGGCCTGGAGGCGGAGTGGCAGGCGTGGTTCGCCGCGGAGGACCGCTGGTTCGCCGACGACGCCACCCGATCCCGAGCCGACCTCGTCATTTCCACCTGACTGTAAAGGGTGGCCATAACCCCGGCCACCCCTCACATTGCTATACCAAATCCTATACAACATCGCGGCGGATCGCCTTTACCCTCGACGCAGCGCGTGCCGGCGCCCCGGGTGGCGACGGCAGTCCACTCCCCCGCATCGAAAGGCCGTTCGCGATGGCGCCGTTACCGCAGCCACGGAAGCTTCACCTGATGATCTGCGCCACGCTCCTCACCGCGGTCGCGGCCATCGGCGTCAGCGCCGTGGCCCAGGCCACCGCCACCTCGCAGGAGACGCACCCGGTCACGATCCGCGACGTGGCGGGCAAGCCGGTCGGCACCCTTCTGCTGCGGCCGGAGGGATACACCAAGTCGCGCCTGTCGGTCACGGTCAAGGGCCTGCCCCCGGGCTACCACGGCTTCCACGTGCACACGACCGGCGTCTGCGACCCTGCCGCCATCGACCCGGCGACCGGCAAGGTGTCCCCGTTCTACACCGCCGGCGCGCACTTCGACCTGGGCGGCTCCACCCACTCCCACCACTCGGGCGACCTGCCGCCGCTGCTGGTCGGCGCGGACGGCTCCGGCACCGCCTCGGTGGTCACCGACCGCTTCCGCGTCCGCCAGCTCACCGACGCCGACGGCAGCGCCGTCATCGTGCACGCCCTGCCCGACAACCTGGCCAACATCCCCGAGCGCTACAGCGCCACCGGCCCGGACGAGGCCACCCAGCGCACGGGCGACGCGGGCGGCCGGATCGCCTGCGGCCCGATCAAGTAACCGCCCGCCACCGCCTCCCCCGGCCCGCCGCACTGGCCCGTGCGGCGGGTCAGGGACTAGGGTTTGCCGCCTCGACCGCGAGCGCACACCCTGCGCGATCCAGCAGAGAGGCGGACGATTCTGATGAACGACGACCTGGCAGCGATGGCCCGGTCCATCATCGACGCCAACGTGTACGTGACGCTCGCGACCGCGGACCAGGACGGCACCCCGTGGGCCAACCCGGTGTTCTTCGCCCACGACGGCTACCGCGACTTCTACTGGGTCTCCTCCCCAGAAACCGTCCACTCCAGGAACCTGGCGGTCCGCCCGCGGCTGGGCATGGTCGTCTTCGACTCCCGGGTCACCCCGGGCAGCGGCCAGGCGGTCTACATGTCGGCCACGGCCAGGCAGGTCACCGACCTGGAGCCCGCCCTGGCCGTCTACCCGGGCGACCCGTCGCGCGGCGGCCGCCCGATGAGCCCTGAGTACCTGAGCGCGCCCAACCCCTACCGCCTCTACGTGGCGAGCGCCGACGACCACCACGTCCTGTGCCCCCGCGCGACAGGCGTCCCCTGCTCACCCCACGGTCTCTCCCATGACCACCGGATAGCCGTGACCCCCTGAACACCGACTTTGGTCGGTGCCGCTCCGACCAGCGGTGGAGGCACGGTCTCGGCATCAGGCGGGAGGCGGGGGGATCGTCCGGCTGCGAGTGTCGAAGGGTCGTCCCCCCTCGGAAGGGCCCATCGTGCGCGTGACCACCGCCCCGCTGCAGCCGGAACTGGACAGGATCGTGGCGGCCGGAGCGGGCGCGGTGATCGCTGAGGTCCGATGGGACGGCCACACCACCAGGCTGGCCTCGGGCGTGATCGAGCTCGGCCGCCCGCGCCGCGCCCCCGTCAACGGCCGCTTCCGCATCGGCGGCGTCACCGAGTCCTTCACCGCCACGGTCGTGCTGCAACTCGTGGCCGAGGGCAGGCTCGGGCTGGACGACCCGCTGGGCGCCCATCTGCCGAACCCGGCGGCGGACATCACCGTCCGGCACCTGCTCGGCCACACCAGCGGCCTGCCCGAGCACCCCGGCCCCGCACCCCGCCGGCGGGCGCGCGACCTCGCCGACCTGACCGTCATGTTCGCCCCCGGCACCCGGTACGCCCCATCCGGCACCGGCTACCGCCTGCTCGGCATGGTGATCGAGGAGGTGACGGGCCGGCCGTACACCAGGGAGATCACCGACCGGATCATCAAGCCGCTGAAACTGACGGCCACCCGCACCCCCACCTCCTCGACCGCGATCAACGGCCCGCACGCCCACGGCTACCTCATGACCGGCGGCAGGCCCCGCGACGTGACCCGCCTCGACCCCACGGCCGCCGGCGCCGCGGGCGGCGTGATGTCCACGGCCGCCGACCTCAACACCTTCTTCCACGCCCTCCTCACCGGCGGCCTGTTGCCACCGGCCGAGCTGACGCTGATGAAGACCCCGGGCGTCGGCGGCGCGTACGGCCTCGGCCTGGAGATCGCCGACACGCCCTGCGGCACCGCCTACGGTCACCGGGGCGCCATCCTCGGCTACAGCACCCTGTCCTTCCACAGCGCCGACGCCGACCGCCAGCTCAGCCTCAGCATGACGGCGTACGACGACGCCGCCCACGCGGCACTCCGGGCGGCGTTCACGACGGGGTTCTGGAGCTAGTCAGCTCGCACCGCCCGTCCACGCACTTACGCTGCAGCCGTCCCCTGGAGATCGTCTGCATCAGCCCGATCGCCCAGCACGTCGGGCACCCGCGCAGCGCCAGCAGGCCGACCGGCGCCAGGAGCAGGCTGACCGGCCCGGCCACCGGGAGCAGCGCGAGCGCGGCGACCAGCGCGCCGAAGCCGATCACGCCGCGCGCCAGGTGCCGGGGCAGCGACCCGCTGGCGAAATCGCGTCCGTCAGCCATGGTCGCCCCCCACCGAGCTCAGCAGCGAGGCGCGGACCGTGGTGCGGGCCCGGTGCAGCCGCGACTTCATGGCCGGGGTGCTGAGGCCCAGCGCGGCGGCCACCGCGCGCCCGCTGTGGCCCTGGACGTCCCGCATGATCAGCACGCTGCGCTGGTCGGCGGGCAGTTCGGCGATCGCCTCCGCCACGATCCCGGCCTCCAGGCGCAGCAGCACCTCCTCCTCGGCCGACCGCTCGGCGGTCTCCAGGAACGGGACGTGGTGCCCGGTCAGCGACCGCGCCCGGCGCAGGCACTCGTTGCGGACGATGCGGAACATCCACGACGCCAGCGCCGCCGAGGCCCGCAACACCCCGATCTTGCGATACAGGATGATCAGCGCTTCCTGCGCGGCGTCCTCGGCGTCCTCGGGGGTGGTGCACAACGCGTGGGCGAAGCGGCGTACGTGCGACTGCGAGCGTGACACCAGCGCGGCGATGGAGTCGACGTCGCCCCTCTGCGCGGCCGCGATGAGCCGCTCGTCGGGCCAGGTCGTGTCAGCCACGGCTGCGGCTCCTGCGGCGCAGCACGACGACCGTACACGTGCAGACGAGTACGGCGGCGACGGCGATGATGGCGATGGTCATGGTGGGAAACCTCCGGGTCTGGGTCCCGGCGGGGTCGCCGGGACACACATAAGAGGCAGGAACACCATAAAAGGATTCAGGCACTGACAGGAGATGTCAGTGACGCGCTCCTAGCTTCTGCCCATGAACAACTTCGACTTCTTCGAGGGCACCTGGACCTCGCACCAGCGCAAGCTGACCAAGCGGCTGGCGGGCAGCGACGACTGGGAGGAGTTCCCCGGATTCACGCGCGCCACGCGGCACCTGTCCGGCGCGGCCAGCTGCGACGAGGTCACCTTCCCCACCAAGGGGACCTCGGGGCTGACCCTGCGCCTGCACGACCCCGCCACCGACCTCTGGTCGATCTACTGGGTCAGCGCCGCCGACCCCGTGCTCGGGCTGCCGCCCGTGGTGGGCCGCTTCGACGGCGACCGGGGCGCGTTCTTCTGCGACGACGAGCACGAGGGCACGCCGGTGCGCTGCCGCTTCCTCTGGATCAGGATCGACGCCGACCACTGCCGCTGGGAGCAGGCCTTCTCGGTGGACGGCGAGCAGACCTGGGAGACCAACTGGATCGCCGAGTTCACCCGGGCCGAAACGCCCTGAGCGCGGCCTCGACCAGCGCGTCGGCGTACTCGGGCGTGAGCGGGCCCGAGCGCTGCAGCCACCGCTGGAAAAGCGGCGCGTAGAGCACTTCGAGCACCAGGTCGAGGTCGGCGTCGGCGGCGAGTTGCCCGGCCCGCTGCCCGCCGCGCAGCCGGGCCTTCTTGGCCTCGTCCACGGGCCGGGCGAGCTTGTCCCGGTACTGCGCGGCCAGCCCGGCGTCGTTGATCACCTCGGCGGTCAGCGCCCGGATCGGCTTCTCGAAGTCCGGGTCGGCGAACTCGGCGACGGTCGCGCGCATGACCCG
The DNA here is from genome assembly GCF_014203235.1 of Nonomuraea endophytica. Taxonomy (GTDB): domain Bacteria; phylum Actinomycetota; class Actinomycetes; order Streptosporangiales; family Streptosporangiaceae; genus Nonomuraea; species Nonomuraea endophytica. The sequence goes on from NZ_JACHIN010000004.1 coordinate 737,555, forward strand.
CTTCAGGTCCGCCTCCAGGTCCCCGGTGTCGGGCAGGGCCAGGTCCCGGCCGTCGGCGTCCTCGCTGAGCGCCAGGATCGAATCGAAGATCACGGCGCCCTTCGACGGCCACCACCGGTAGATCGTCTGCTTGCCGACGCCCGCCCGCGCGGCGATGGCCTCGATGGCGACCTTCTCGTAGCCCACCTCGGAGATCAGGGCGCGGGTGGCCGCGAGGATCGCCTGGCGCGAGTGCTCGCTGCGGCGGGAGCTGTCGGGTGTCTTGGGCATGAACCCAACGGTAGCGATGCCGGAGGTGGTCACAGGCCGTGCCGCAGCGCCGCCTCCTCCGCCCGCTCCTGGGTACGGCGCCGCCGTTCCAGCCGCCCGGTGACCAGCACGTCGTAGGTGGTGGTCGGGGACAGGAACTTGACCAGCGCCGGCATCACGTCGATGACGATGAAGAAGATCGTGACCAGCCAGATCGACGCGAACAGCATCCCGCTGCGCTCCTTGAGCACGCCCAGCGCCTCCAGCCGCTCCAGCAGGCCGATGTGGCCCTGCTGCGCCCGGCGTTCGGCGACCTTCTGCTGGATTCTGGCCGACAGCGCCCCGGCGTAGGTGGTCGAGGCGGCGCCGAGGTCGGCGTTGAGCCGGGTGAGCCGGTCGTTGAGCGCGGCGACGGTGGCGGTGTTCGCGGCCAGCCTGCCGTCCCGCTCGAACGCGTCGGCCTCCGCGCGGTTGCGGGCGCAGTTCGGGCCTTCGCCCGCCCGGCCGGTCAGCCCGGCGCCGCCGGTGCCGTTGCACTCACGGCGGGCCAGGTCCTGGCGGCGGACCAGTTCCTTCCTGTCGGTCGCGACCTTCTTGGCGAGGTCGTCGTGCTGGCGCTGGAGGCGGGCGCGTTCGGCCAGGCGTTCGGTGGGGGCTCCGGCCAGCGACAACGCCCTGGAGCGGCAGCCCGCGGGGGCCGCGGGGATGACGCCCGCTGCGTCCGGGGCCGGGTTGCAGCGCTTGAGCGCGTCCTCGTAGGCGAGGTTCGCGGTGGAACGGCTCCGCTTCACCTGCTCCTGGACCGCCGAGTCGAAGACGGCCAGGACCACCGGCTCGGCGATGATCACTCCGAGGAGGGTCGCCACGACCAGCCTCGGGAGCATGACGGCGAGCTTCTTGCCCCAGGTCATCACGCCGTGGCCGCTGGCCAGGAGCCATCGGTCGAAGTTGCCGACCAGCGCCGACCAGAGCAGCGCGATCGGCACCGCGACGAGCAGGGTCCAGCCGCCGCCGAACACCATCACCAGCGCGGCCAGCATCGACACGAACGCCACCGCCGCCGTGCCCAGCACCACGCCGCCCAGGCTGGTGTAGCGGGGGCGTTCCTCGGGCACCCGGTCGAGCAGGTCCTCGTCCACCCCGGCCAGGACGCGCACCCGCCGCGCCACGTCCGGGCGCCGTCCCGGGAAATCCGGCCAGTCCGTGCCCGGCGCCTGAGGGTATGACCGTGTCAACTGTTCCATGCACCCCACCAATGCCAGAACAGGTGTCACCTTTTAGTAACCAATGCCCGCCTTGCGGGGTGTCAGGCCAGGTGCGTCACGTCATTGAACGACAACACCTCCATCCGCCCGTCCACTACGTGCCAGGTGGAGACCGACGCGTTGCGGATCGGTGCGTAGCGGTGCACCGAGGGCAGTTCGGCGTCGGGCTTGCCGGCCAGGACGTGGCGCAGCAGCAGCACGACCGCGTCGTGGGCCACGATCAGGACCCGCCGGCCGGAGGCGGTCGCGCGCAGGTCGCCGACGAAGGCGCGCAGCCGTACCACGACGTCGCCGAAGGACTCGCCGCCCGGCGGACGGAAGGAGTACTCGCCCTCGGACACGAAGCGGGCGGCCTCCTCGGGGAAGCGCTCGGCCACGGCCGCGCTGTTGAACGGAGCCAGGGCGCCCATCTCGCGGTCGCGCAGGCGCTTGTCCACGGTGAGGGGCAGCGTGGTCGTGACGCCCCACGCCCGTTGCGCGTGCGCCCAGGTGTCGCGCGCCCGCAGGTACGGCGAGCACCACACCACCTCCGGCGCCTCCGCCTCGGGCAACGCCGCCAGCACCTGCCCCACCGCGGCCGCCTGCCGCCTGCCGAGATCGGTCAGGGTGACCTCCTGGTCGCCGCGCTCGTAGACGAGGGGACGCTCGCGCGCCCGTTCGTAGGCGAGGTTGGCCTCGCTCTGGCCGTGCCGCACCGCGATGATCCGCACCGGTCCGCTCATGCCCGCCATGTTGCCAGAAGACCCTTCTTCTAATTACGGTCAAGACCGTTAACCAATGCCATGGAGGCCTCCCATGCGAGCACTCATCGCAGCCCTCTTACTCCTCCTCGCCTTCGCCACTCCGGTCGGGGCCGAATCAGCACCACCCACCGGCTGCGGGTTCCAGACCCTCGGCACCCTGCCCCTCACCGGCGCCACCACCGCCGGCGCGGCCATGGACCGCGGCCGCGTCTACACCGTCACCTCAAGTGCCTCCGGCCCCGCCGTGCTCGCGGTCAGGAACGCCGCCGACGCGAGGCTCGTCTCCGAACACCCGCTCCCCCTCGCCCTCGGCTCCTGGGCGGTCACCGTCGCCCCCGACCACTCCGTCTACGTCGGCAGCTACAACGCCACCGCCGGCGCCATGGGCCGGCTCTTCCGCTTCGAACCCGCCACCGGCAAGATCACCGAACTCGGCATCGCGGCGCCCGGCGAGACGTTCGTCTGGACCGTCGCCGCCGCCCCCGACGGAAGCGCCGTCTACGCCGGCACCTCGCCCAACGGCAAGCTCATCAGGTACGACACGCGCACCGGCCGGCTCAGCGACCTCGGCAGTCCGGTGCCCGGCGAGCAGTTCATCAGAGACCTGGCGATCGCCCGCGACGGCACCGTCTACGCCGGAACGGGCGCCCAGTCGATGAAGGTCGCGATCCTGCGGCCCGACGGCACCCCGATCCGGGTGATCGACCCGCCCATCCAGGGCAACGGCTACGCCTACGACCTCGACGTGATCGGACACCGGCTGCTGGTCAGGTTCGCCACCTCCACGGGCGTCAACCCGATGGGCGTCTACGACCTGCGCGAACGACGCTGGGAACGTGTCGTGGACGACGTCGACAGCCTCACCGTCGGCGGCGGACGCCACGGGAACCAGGTGTATCTGGTCCAGAACGACCAGCTCGGCACCCTCGACCTCCGATCCGGAAAAGTCCGGCCTACCGGCTTCACCGACTTCGGCGGCGGCGCCGCCCGGCCCCTCGGCTGGCGCGGCGACGTCCTGGTCGGCACCAGCTCCACCGGCCGCATGTGGCACTACGACCGGCGTACCGGCAAGGGCCGCATGTTCGAGTCCACCGTCACGGGGCAGCACGTCAGCATCCGCTCCCTGGGCAACGGCCCCGACGGCCGCGTCTACGCGGGCGGCTTCTTCACCGGCGGCCTGGCCGCCTACGACCCGAAGACCGGCCAGTCACAGTTCTGGCCGAACGTCGGCCAGAGCGAAGGCATCGTCACCCACAAGGGCAAGCTCTACCTCGGCGTCTACCCCGGCGCCCGCATCTACTCCTTCGACGGCGACACCCCCACACAGCTGCTCAGCCTCTCCGACCAGGAGCAGGACCGGCCGTTCGCGATGATCTCCGCGGGCGAGTGGCTGGCGTTCGGCACCGTCCCCAAGTCCGGCACCGTCGGCGGAGCCCTCGGCCTGCTCAACCCCGACACCGGCCAGAAGATCATCAAGCGCAACCTCGTTCCCGGCCACTCCGTCATCGGCCTCGCCTACCGCGACGGCGTCGTCTACGGCGCCACCTCGGCCTTCGGCGGCATCAGCACCCCGCAGGACACCGCGGCCAAGGTGTTCGCCTACGACATCGCGGCCGACACGCTTCGCTGGGTGACGGCGCCTGTTGCAGGTGACCTCGCGCTCGGGTCGATCACCTTCGACGACGCGGGGCGGTTGTGGGGGCTCACGCCGGACGCGGTGTTCGAGATGGACCCGGTGACCGGGCAGACGCTCCGTACCGCCAAGCACCAGACCTATCCGTGGGCCACTGCCACGCAGGTGTGGCTGGACACCAACCTCGAGTTCCACAATGGGATGTTGTGGGGGAAGGTGCAGGGCAAGGCCTACCGGATCGACCGGGCCACGATGGCGGTCACCCTGATCGCCCGGCCGATCTCGAACCTGCTCAAGGGGGCCGACGGGCACCTGTACCTGTCGCGCTTCGAGAACTTCCACACCTACCGCATCTGCTGACCCACCCACCCTCACGACCCGGTCCCGCACACCCCTCCAGGTGCGGGATCGGGCACACCCCGGCGGGTGCAGGCCCGATCCCGCCCAAGGGGTGCCGAAACGCCGTGACCCCGGCCCCGGTGCCCTCTCGGGTGCCGGGGCCGGGGTCAACCGAGTCGGTGGGCCGGGGTGAGGGGTGGGGTTAGGGGTGGAGGCGGTAGAGGGTGGGGCCTTCGGCGAAGTAGATGTCGCCTGAGCGGTGGACAGCCAGCTGGTGGACCGGGCCGGAGCGCAGCACGGTGTGGCGGCCGGTCAACGGGTTCAGGCGGAACACCGACTGACCGGCATGCGCGCCGTACAACTGAAGGTCGCGGCGGTTGAAGGCCAGCTGACCGCTCGCGCTCTTGCTCGAAGACAGCACCACGCGCTTGACGACCTTGCGGGCCCAGGTGTTGACCGCGAACACCTCTCCACCGGCGATCCCCCACAACCGGCCCACGGCGTCGAAGGTCAGGGCCGGGATGGCGGGCTTGCCGGGGGCGGGGACGATCTCCCACAGGAGCCGGTTCTCGCGCACCGACCAGGCGAACAGTTTGGCTTCCGGCTGTGTGGGCGGAGTGGCTGACTGGCCGCTGTAGATGGAGGTGCCGCCGTAGACGATGCCGTCGCGGTAGGCGAGCGCGACGATCGACTGGTCCTTGACGACGTTGCGCTGCGACGACTTCAGGCTCCCGGTCTCCGGGTCCCAGATGGACAGGACGCCGCCCAGGTGGCCGAGGTCGGGCATGGTGCCGACGGCGAGGTAGCGGCCGGCCGAGACCATGGCGCGCGGGCGGATCTGCTTGTCGGCGGCGGCGTCGAACAGGCGGGCGGGGTTCGGGGCCGGGCCGGGTTCCGGGCTGGGCGAGTACTCGGTGCTGTTCCACGGCAGGCGCGGGTCGTAGGAGTAGACGCGGGCCTCGGGGTAGGCGCCGATGTACAGCTTGCCCTGGTGTGTGGTCATGTCCTCGCTCTGCGAGAACGTGTGGAACTCCTCGGCCTTGCCGGTCTTGGGGTCGATGCCGGCGAAGCCGCCGTTGAGGAAGCCACCGGCGTACATGCGGCCGTCGGGGCCCTCGGACAGCGCCGTGACGTCGATCGGCTCGCCCTTGATGCCGCTCTGGACGAACGCCTTGGCGCCGGTCTGCGGGTTGTAGCGGAACATCAGGCCACGCCAGAGCAGGCCGACGAGGCTTTTGCCCGGGTAGTCGGGCAGGCCGAGTTCGGCCCAGCCGATGCCACGGGTGTTGGCCACGCGGCCGGTGACGGGCAGGCCGGTTGGGGTCGTGGTCGTGGTCTTGGGGTCGTAGCGGACCAGCTCGCCGCCCTTTACAAAGTAGACCTGGCCTTCGTCGTCCGGCGGCGAGACGTCCAGGCCGTGGGCGGCGTCCAGCCGGTCGGTCCACTTTCCTGCGGCTATGTCCCACACGTGCAGCGGGCCCGGGCTGGCGCTGCCGAGCCGTACGTAGAGGTAGCCGGCGGCGGTGTTGACGTCGTAGGCCCACTTGCCGGTGGTGTCCTCGGGGGCGGGCAGTTCCTTGATCGCACCGCTGGCCGCGTCCACCTCGAAGATCTTGGCGGGCGCCTCGGTGCCGGCGTAGATCTTGCCGCCGGCGTAGGAGACGCTGCGGATGTAGGCGTGGGTGGCGGACAGGCGGCCGTAGTCGCGTACGCCTGTGGCGGGGTTATAGGAGAAGAGCTTGCCGCCCGGCGAGGTGCCGCCGTAGACGGTCGCGCCCTCGCCCTCGGCCAGCGTCCAGACGAACGTCTCGCCCGGCAGCGGGTTGCCGAGGTCCTGGACGCCGCTCTGGTCCGTCCAGCGGAAGAGCTTGCTGTCGCCGTACGTGCCGGCGTACACGCTGCCGTCGGGTGTGGCGGCCACCGCCCACGCGCCGCCGGAGCCGGGCAGGTCGAACCTGGCCGTCTGCGCCCCGGTCGCCGGGTCCACGGCGTTGAGGTGGGCGGGGACGCCGGAGGAGGCGCTCCAGATCACCGTCTTGCCCTCCGGGCCTGGGGCGACGGCGCCGCCGAGCAGCAGCACGTCCTGGAGCGGGACGCCCAGGTTTTCCGGAGCGGGGGCGGGGGCCGGGGTGAGCGCGGTGACCGCGACCAGGACGGCCGCGAGCGCTCCCTTCCATAAGATCATGCGTGCAGCACCTTCGTGAGGGCCTCGACGAGGTGCGAGGCGTGGGCGGGATCGTCCATGAGCATCGACTGGCGCATCCAGACCACCTCGCGGCTGGCGGCCTCGGTGGCGGGGCACGGCTCCGGCCGCGCGCCGGCCTCGGTGAGCGCGGCCATCGTGCCGAGCGGCGGGTAGCCGCCGTCGAGCGGCACCCCTTCCGCGGCCATGGCCTCCAGGAAGAAGGCCCGGTCGTACGGCACATGCACGCGCAGCATCAGCAGGTGGCGCGAGTCGAGCGTGGTGCCCGGCGGCTGCGGCACCACGCTCACCGGCTGCCGCGCGCCGCCCTCGTACCCTTCGGGCAGCCCGATCGCGGCCAGCCCCCGCTCCACCTCGGCGACGAACGCGTTGCGCCGGGCGATCTCCGAGTCCAGCCGGTCCAGCCAGGGCAGCAGCAGCGCCGCCTGGATCTCGGTCAGGCGCAGGTTCCAGCCGACGTTCGGATGGCCGTACCACTGGCCGCCGAGCTTGCGCCCGAGGTTGCAGACCGACCAGATCGCCTCGTGATCGGCCTCGTCGCGGCAGACGATCAGCCCGCCCTCCCCCGCCGTCATCGCCTTGCTGGCCTGGAAGCTGTAGACGCCGGCGTCGCCGAGCCCGCCGACCGGGCGGCCCTTGTAGCTCGCGCCGTGCGCCTGCGCCGCGTCCTCGACGACCTTCAGCCCATGTCGTACGGCTACCGCGTTGATGTCGTCCATGTCCGCCGGACTGCCTGCCAGGTGCACCGGCATGACCGCGGCCGTGCGCCCGGTGACGGCGGCCTCGACCACGGCGCCCGTCAGGTGCAGGTCGACCGGGTCCACGTCCACGATCACCGGTACGGCTCCCGCCAGCAGCACCGAGGTGGCCGAGGCGACGAACGTGTACGCGGGCACGATCACCTCGTCGCCCGGCCCGACGCCCAGGCCGCGCAGCGCGGCGAACAGGCCCAGGGTGGCGTTGCCTACGGCGACGCCGTACCGGACGCCGGAAAGGCGGGCGAACGCGGCGGTCAGGTCCGCGCAGGCGGAGCCGCCCTGGGTGGCTCCCCACAGGCCGCTGTCGAGCACGTCGGTGACGAGCTTGCGCTGCGCGTCGTCGAGCGGTGGCGGCCAGGCGGGCCACGGGGTGGTGCGGACGGGGGTGCCGCCGTGGATGGCGAGGGTCATGCGAGGCGTCCTTTCAGCACGCGCGCGAGGTTGCCGCCCTGGATGAGGGCACGGTCGGCGTCGCTGAGCGGGGCCAGGGCGACGCGGCCGAAGCCGACACGCAGGTCGAGGAAGCAGGAGTCGGAGCCGTAGACGACACGGTCGGCTCCGGCCAGTCCGGCCAGCTTGGCGATCCAGCGGCCGGTCATCTTGGAGCCGCAGATCTCCAGGTAGAGGTTCGGGTGGCCGTGGATGAGCTCGGCGGCGCGGGCGAAGCCGTACGGCCAGAGGCCCGCGTGACCGAGCAGCAGCGGGACGTGCGGATGGCGCCGCGCGACGGTCGTGAACTGCTCCGGGTCGCTCCACGGCGAGTCGGTCTGGCCGTGGGCGAGCACGGGCAGGCCGAGCTCCCAGACGGGGTCGTAGCGGCGGTCGTCGAGGCGGCACTGGTGCACGTCCGGATGGACCTTGACGCCCCAGACGCCTTCGGTGGTGAGGCGGTTGCGCTGGTGCGGGTTGTAGACCTGCCAGACGCCGATGCGGCCCGGATGCCGCGCGGCCGCCTCGAACGCCAGCCGGTTGCCCTCCTCGGCCGACAGCCCGACGCCGAGCAGGTGGCTGATGCCGATCGCGTCGATGCCGATGCGGTCCATCAGCTCGACCATGCCTTCGGCGGTCTTGTCCGGGATGAGGAAGTCGGGCCAGGGGCCGAGGTGGCCGTGCGCGTCGAGGATCACAGCAGGCCGCCTCCCGTCGCGATCAGCTCGACGTCCTTTTCGGGCAGGTCGAGGTGGTCGAGCAGGAAGCGCGGGCCGCAGTCGTCGAGTACGGGGGCGCCGGTGCCGAAGACCAGGCGCTCGGGGCCGTACAGTCCGGCCAGCCACTCGACGCCGCGCTGGGTGTTGACGGTGCCGATCTCCAGCCACAGGTTGGGGATCTCGGCCATGAGCTCGCCGATGGTGCGCAGGTGGCGGTAGCCGGGGGTGAGCAGCAGGATCCGCTGGTGTGGCAGGTGCCCGGCCAGGGCTAGCAGTTGGCCTGGCGAGGTCTCCTCGAACTCGACGGCCACCGTGACATCCATCGCGCGCAGCCACCGGAGCGTGGTGGGTCCGGTGAGCTCGAAGCGGTGCCTGGACGGGCACAGGCGGACCATCGGCACGCTCCAGTCCGGAATCGGCTCGAACGACTCGGGCACCAGGACCGGGACCGGCTGCAGGGCCGGATCCTTCAGTTCCATGAGAGCTTCGTTGCCCGCTCTGGCGTCGGAGTACAGGCTGAGGGTGTGGGTCACGTGGGCGCGCTGGATGCCCAGCCGGGACATGTCGGGGCGCGGGTCCTCCGGCAGGTCGTCGAACGGCACGGGGCCGATCAGGCGGTGGGCGTCCGTGACGGATTTCGGCACAGACCGAAACTAGCCGCGCCCCACAACCCAGGTCAAGACCACCCCCTCGGCCCCGTGTCCTGTGCACCACCACCCTTGGGCGCCCGAGGTCCCTTGTCCGGGGCCCCGAGGAAACGCCCTGCCGCGTGCTCGGGTGCCTGCCGTGTCCTCGGGTGTCGGAGGAACGGCAGGGCGGACGGAACACCCGGAGAGGGGTTGGCGCTCCGGGGTGAGCCCCCGCGAGGGCTTGGCGCGAGAGGGGACGCGGAGTGGAGCCCTCGGGGAGAGCCCCAAGGGCGGGCTGGAGGGTGGGTTAGGGGCAATGCCGGTTAGTTAGGGTTGGGGCTGGTATTTCAAGACCGTCAGAAGATCAGGACATGAGAACGGAGATCCGGTAGAACGGGTGATCTTCCCAAACCATCCGTCACACAC
>NZ_JACHIN010000005.1 GCF_014203235.1 Nonomuraea endophytica
TCGGCGATCACCTGGTTGACCTCGACCCGGTCGCCTTCGACGACGATGGGCTTCTGGTTGAACGAGGTGCCCTGGTTGGAACGCTTGAACTTGGCCACCCGGGAGGTGATGCGGGTGCCGTCGTCGTTCATCACGGTGACGTAGTCGGCGGAGACCTCCTCGACCACGCCGGCCTTCGCCGCCATCACCATGTCACCGCTGTCGGTCGCCGCACGGTATTCCATGCCGGTCCCGACCAGCGGCGCCTCACTCCTCAGCAGAGGTACGGCCTGCCGCTGCATGCCCGCCCCCATCAGGGCGCGGTTGGCGTCGTCGTGCTCCAGGAAGGGGATCATCGACGTGCCCACCGACACCGTCTGGTGCGGCGAGACGTCCATGTAGTCGACTTCCTCGGCACGCGCGAGCTCGGTGTCGCCGCCCTTGGTGCGCACCAGCACCCGCGACTCGGCGAAGGTGCCGTCGGCGTTGAGCGCCGTGTTGGCCTGCGCCTTGACGAAGCGGTCCTCCACGTCGGCGGTCAGGTAGTCGATCTGGTCGGTGACCTTGCCGTCGACGACCTTGCGGTAGGGCGTCTCGACGAAGCCGAAGGCGTTGATCCGGCCGAAGCACGCCAGATACCCGATGAGGCCGATGTTCGGGCCTTCCGGGGTCTCGATCGGGCACATCCTGCCGTAGTGGGAGGGATGCACGTCACGCATCTCCACGCCGGCCCGCTCCCGCGACAGGCCGCCGGGGCCCAGCGCGGACATGCGGCGCCTGTTGGCCAGACCGGCCAGGGGGTTGGTCTGGTCCATGAACTGCGACATCTGCGAGGTGCCGAAGAACTCCCGGATCGAGGCGACGACCGGGCGGATGTTGATCAGGGTCTGCGGCGTGATCGCCTCGACGTCCTGGGTGGTCATCCGCTCGCGGACGACGCGCTCCATGCGGGCCAGGCCCAGGCGGACCTGGTTCTGGATGAGCTCGCCGACGGTGCGCAGACGACGGTTGCCGAAGTGGTCGATGTCGTCGATCTCCGCGCCTTCAACCCCCGCGTGAAGGCGTAGCAGATAGTCGATCGTGGCGACGAGGTCGTCCTCGGTCAGCGTGGTGCGGGTGATCTCCGCGTCCACGCCCAGCTTCTTGTTGACCTTGTAGCGGCCGACCTTGGCGAGGTCGTAGCGCTTGGGGTTGAAGTAGAGGTTTTCCAGCAGGGTCTTGGCCGACTCCTTGGTCGGCGGCTCGCCCGGACGGAGCTTGCGGTAGATGTCGAGCAGGGCGTCGTCCTGGCCCGCGGTGTGGTCCTTCTCCAAGGTGGCCCGCAGCGACTCGTACTGGCCGAAGCGCTCGAGGATCTGCTCGGTGGTCCATCCGAGCGCCTTCAGCAGCACGGTGACGGGCTGCTTGCGCTTGCGGTCGATGCGCACACCGACGCTGTCGCGCTTGTCGATCTCGAACTCCAGCCAGGCGCCGCGTGACGGGATCACCTGGCAGCTGAACAGGTCCTTGTCGGAGGTCTTGTCGAGGCTACGGTGGAAGTAGACGCCGGGAGAGCGGACGAGCTGGGAGATGATGACCCGCTCGGTGCCGTTCACGATGAACGTGCCCTTCGGGCTCATGAGCGGGAAGTCGCCCATGAACACCGTCTGGCTCTTGATCTCACCGGTGGCGTTGTTGATGAACTCCGCCGTCACGAACAGTGGGGCGGTGAACGTCATGTCCTTGTCCTTGCACTCTTCGACCGAGTGCTTGGGCGGCTCGAACCGGTGGTCGCGGAACGACAGGGACATGGTCCCGGAGAAGTCTTCGATCGGGCTGATCTCTTCGAAGATCTCTTCCAGGCCGGACTGGGGCGTGATGTCCTTGCGCGCCCGCCAGTTGTCGTTGCCCAGCAGCCAGTCGAAGGATTGCGTCTGCATGGCCAGCAGGTCGGGGACTTCGAGGGTCTCCTGGATGCGGGCGAAGGAGAGGCGAGGTGGAGCGGTGCGTGAAGCTGCCAACAGTTGTCCTTCCGAGGCGGCGCGGATGGATCCGAGCGCACGCATGCCGGACGCCCCGTCAATCGCTAGGCGAAAGCGGGGCGGCAAAGGGTCGTGCGAAATCGCAGCATACCCTAAAGAGCAAACGAAAGTCCACAACTACTTTGCATGTCAACCTCGACGCATCTTCATTATTACACGCCTCGAAGGGCCTCGTCAATTCGGAAGTTCTGTCCACGAGAGGCTGCGCCGTACAGGCAAGAGTAGGCGGTCCGACGGAGCGGCCGCAGAGGGAAAGGGGAAGACCCGCGCCTTTCCACTCTCAACGTATAGCGCACCGGGGGGCTTGCGGCAAGACCCCCGTCATGCCGCATACTCGCTGGCCGAGGCCAGAACCTGCGGAAACGGGGGACAGAATGCAGGTAACCAGCGCTGACTCCCGCGCGAGAACCCACATATTGGAACTGAAGGACGTGAACCACCTGAACACCAGCGCGTTCGACCTACCCGCCCACCTCGCCCCCAAGGCCGACCCGGCGCTGATCGCCGACGACGAGCGGCACTTCGCGGCCATCGCGAGCAGCCTTGAGCAGTCGATCGCCGAGCTGTCCGGCCGCCTGGACGCCGAGCGCAAGGCGCCGGGTGGCAAGGGGCGGCAGGCGCTGGACCGGGACCTGGAGATCCACCGGATCTCGGCCCGCCTGCGCGCGCTGCGCCGCTTCGGCCTGGACCTGTGCCTCGGGCACATGGTGAGCGACGACGGCGAGCCCGTGTACGTCGGCCGGCTCGGCCTGACCGACAGCGAAGGCCGCCGGTTGCTGCTCGACTGGCGCTCCCCCGCGGCCGAGCCGTTCTTCGGCGCCACGCACGGCAACCCGATGGGCCTGGCCAGCCGCCGCAGGTACCGCTGGACCCGCGGCCGGATCAGCGACTACTGGGACGAGGTGTTCACCTCCGACGGGTTCGAGGGGCACGCCGCCGCGCTCGACGACCAGTCCGCCTTCATCGCCAGCCTGGGCAGCAGTCGCTCGCCGCGGATGCGCGACGTGCTCGGCACCATCCAGGCCGACCAGGACGCCATCATCCGCGCGGGCTCGCGCGGCGCGCTGGTCGTCGACGGCGGTCCCGGCACCGGCAAGACCGTCGTCGCCCTGCACCGCTCCGCCTACCTCCTCTACTCCGACCCCCGTCTCGGCCACCACCGTGGCGGCGTGCTGTTCGTCGGTCCGCACCAGCCCTATCTCGCGTACGTCGCCGACGTACTGCCGAGTCTGGGCGAGGAGGGCGTGCAGACGTGCACCCTGCGCGACCTCGTCGCCGAGGGGGCCCGGGCGACGGCCGAGGCCGACCCCGAGGTGGCCCGGCTGAAGTCGTCGGCCGAGATGGTGACGGCGATCGAGCCGGCCGTCAGGTTCTACGAGAACCCGCCCACCAAGCCGATGACGGTCACCACCCCCTGGTCCGACATCCGGCTGAGCGCCGACGACTGGGCCGAGGCGTTCGAGGCGCCGGACCCCGGCACACCGCACAACGACGCCCGCGAGCAGATCTGGCAGGAGCTGCTCACGATCCTGGTGGACCGGCACGAGGGCGAGGCACCTGACCACCTGCTGCGCAAGTCCCTGAAGCAGAACAGGGAACTGCGCGAGGTCTTCAACCGCGCCTGGCCGCTGCTCGAAGCGGCCGACCTCGTCGGGGACCTGTGGACGGTGCCCGCCTACCTGCGCCTTTGCGCTCCCTGGCTCAGCATCGAGGAGATCCGCACGCTGCAGCGCCCGGAGGCGCAGGCCTGGACGGTGTCCGACCTGCCGCTCCTGGACGCGGCCCGGCAGCGGCTCGGCGACCCGGAGGCCGCCAAGCGCCAGCGCCTGCGCAAGGCCGCCGCCGAGTCCGAGCGCGCGCACATGGCCGAGGCCATCGACCGCCTGCTGGAGGCCGATGACGACGGCGAGGGCGCGGTGACGATGCTGCACGGCAAGGACCTGCAGGACGCCCTGGTGGACGAGAGCGCGCCGCCGGCCACCGACCTGGACGTGCTGGCCGGGCCGTTCGCGCACGTCGTCGTGGACGAGGCGCAGGAGCTGACCGACGCAGAATGGCAGATGCTGCTGCTCAGGAACCCCTCGCGCAGCTTCACCATCGTCGGGGACCGCGCGCAGGCCAGGCACGGGTTCACCGAGACGTGGGAGGAACGGCTGAAGCGGATCGGGCTCGACCGGATCACCCTCGCCACCCTGAGCGTCAACTACCGCACGCCGGAGCAGGTCATGGCCGAGGCCGAGCCGGTCATCCGGGCCGCGCTCCCCGACGCCAACGTGCCGGCCTCGATCCGCCGCGGCGACCTCCCCGTCGTGCGCGGACCGCTCTCCGACCTTCAGCAGATCCTCGACACGTGGCTCGCCGGGAGCGCGGACGGGATCGCCTGCGTCATCGGCGACCCCACGTTCCGGGCGACGACGCGGGTACGGTCGCTGACGCCTGAGCTGTCGAAGGGGCTGGAGTTCGACCTGGTCGTCCTCGTCGACCCGGACAGGTTCGGCGAGGGCATCGAAGGGGCGGTCGACCGGTATGTCGCGATGACCAGGGCGACCCAGCAGCTCGTCATCCTCACCAGCTCCTAGGGAGTGCCCGCGGCGGCCTCGACCTCGGCGAACACGCGCGCCCTGTCACCGGGGCCGAGGTAGCGCCCGCGGCAGACCACCGCGTGGATCCTGCGGGTGTTGGCGATGTCGGCCAGCGGGTCGCCGTCCAGCACCACCAGGTCGGCGTACTTGCCGGGGGCGACCGTGCCCGACGCCCGCTCCAGGCCGGCGCAGCGCGCGGCGTCCCTGGTGGCGGCGCGCAGTGCCCGCGCCGGTGACAGGCCCGCCCTCACCAGCAGGCCCAGCTCGGCGTGGAGGTCGATGCCGGGGAAGATGAAGGCGCCGCCGGCGTCGGTGCCGGCCACGATGTCCACTCCGGCCTCGTCCATGGCCTTGACCAGGCGGAGCTGGGCCTCGAAGTACGCGCGCCACCGGGCCGGTTCGTCCGGGGTCATCGGGGGGCGGGCGCGTACCTCCTCCTCCCACCACAGGCGCACCTGGGCGGGCATGTAGCGCAGCGGCGCCCGCAGCTCGGGGTCGTTGAGCAGGTCGTCGGGCGCGCGGCGGAAGCGCTGCAGCGTCACCAGGGTGGGCGACTGCCAGGCGCCGTGCCGCCTCATCAGCGCGAACAGCTTCCCGGCCCGGCGCGGGCTGTGGGTCGCCACGGCGTCGCGTTCCAGCCGCCACCACTGGCGGCCCCACCAGTCCGGATGAGCGGGGTCGGCGGGCATGGCCGCCAGCCGGGCGTACAGGTCGGCGGCCTGGGCCGAGGTGGACAGGTACATGCCGTACAGGTGCTCGATCGTGTGCTGGCCCAGCCTGACGGCCTGCTCGACCGGGACGCGGGCGGGCACGTGCCCGGCGAACGGGAGCCCGAGCCGGCGGGCCTCGTCCGCGACGGACGCGTAGGCCCCGGGCGAGAGGTAGGTGTAGACCTTGGCGAAGTCGGCGTGCTCGCGCCGGGCCTCGCGGACCGCGGCGCGGGCCTCGGCGTCGGTGGTGACCACGTCGGCGCCCGGCCAGGCGCCGGGCGGGCCGTCGATCAGGTTGCTCCCGATCACCATGCGCGGGCCCAGCAGCTCGCCGCGTTCGATGCGCCGGCGTACGGCGTGGGCGGCCGGTGTGCCCGCCATCTCCCGGATGCCGGTGATGCCGTGCACCACGTGCAGCGGCGGGAAGGTGCGTTCGAGGTCGGCGCTGTGGGTGTGCATGTCCCACAGGCCCGGGATGAGGTAGCGGCCGGCCAGGTCCACCACGCGAGCCCCGGGCGGGGCCGGACGGCGGCCGGCGGCGAGGATCCGGTCGCCGGCCAGGACGACGGTCGCGTTCCGCACCGGCGGCGCGCCGCTCCCGTCGATGAGCGTGGCCCGGACGAGCGCGGTGACGCCCCCGCCCGGCACGGCGGGCAGGCCGCCCGCCATCAGTGCGCCTCCGGCCAGCCCGCCCAGTAATCGCCTGCGGTTCAACTCACTCACGGTCGCCTCGCCCGGTCACCCTGACAGCTCTGGCCTCTCACGTTCAGCGTCCGCGAGCCTTCCGTCAATAGGCGGGCCTGGCGGCGATCTGAGCGGCCGCCGGCGCGTGGTCGGGGTCGGTCAGCCATTGCATAGCGACGCCGACGAGCAGGGCGAAGTAGTGCGAGCCCACCGCCCGCACCTCCTCGGGCGGGGCCTCGGGGCCGAGGCCGGCGAAGGCGCGGGCCATCGAGACCTTCGCCTTCTCCTGACCTTCGACGATCATGCTCAGGATCTCGTCGTCGTTGCGCGCCGAGGCGACGGACTCGAAGTTGACGAACCAGAGCTCCCGGTTGGCCGTGATCGACTCGATGATCCGCGCCCATCTGGCCTCGTGGGCGCCGCTGTCGGGCAGGTCGGGCGTCTCCAGGATCGCGAAGAGCAGTTCGCCCCACTCCTTGTTGAGGTCGTGCAGGGCGCGCGTGAGCAACTGCTCCTTGGACCCGAAGTGGTAGTTGATCGACGCCTGGTTCGCGCCCGACGCCGCGACCAGGTCCCGGACGGTGGTGCGCGCGTACCCGATCGTCAGCAGGCAGTCGCGGGCCGCCGTCAGCAGTTTGTCTTTGTGCCCCATGTGTCCTACGGTATCAGTTAAACGTTCGTTTTAAATATACGTTCATACATGGAGTGACACATGACCGCACCGCCCATCGTCCGCATCCGTGACCTGCGCTGCGAGTACCCCGGCGAGGCCGGACCCGTGCACGCCCTGCGCGGCGTCGACCTCGACGTGGCGCGCTCCTCGTTCATCGCGATCATGGGACCGTCCGGATCGGGCAAGACCACGCTGCTGCACTGCGCGGCGGGCCTGCAGAAGCCGACCTCGGGCGTGGCCGAGCTCGACGGCCGCGACCTGGGCACGCTCGACCAGACCCAGCTCGCCCACCTGCGCAGGCGCCGGGTCGGATTCGTCTTCCAGTCGTTCAACCTGCTTCCCGCGCTGTCCGCGCACGACAACGTGGAGCTGCCGCTGCGCCTGGACGCGCGCAGGCCGAGGCCGGGGCACACGGCCGCGCTCCTGCACCGGGTGGGGCTGGGCAACCGCGCCGGTCACCGGCCCGACCAGTTGTCCGGCGGCCAGAAGCAGCGCGTCGCCGTCGCCCGCGCGCTGATCACCGATCCCGACGTCGTCTTCGCCGACGAGCCCACCGGCGCCCTGGACCTGCGCAGCGCCCGCGAGGTGCTCACGCTGATGCGCGAGCTGGCCGACCACGGGCAGACCATCATCATGGTCACCCACGACCCGGTCGCCGCCTCCTACTCCGACCACGTGCTGTTCCTGGCCGACGGCCGGATCGTGGACCGGCTGCCGAGACCCACCGCCCAGGAGGTCGCGGCCAGGATGGCCGTGCTGGTGGAGTCGGCCGAGCAGTCGGCGGCCCGCTGATGCTGACTCTCGCGCTGCGCTCCTTCGCACACCACCGCACGGTCGCGCTCGCCACCGGGCTGGTCGCGCTCGTCGGCACGGTCCTGGTCTCGTCGATGACGAGCCTGCTGGCCACCGGGCTGGCCGAGGGCACCGCCACGGCCGACCGCCCGTTCCTCACCCAGTTCCCGCTGATCATGGGCGGCTGGGTGGTGGCGATCGTCCTGTTCGCCATGGTCTCCACGATCGGCGTCGCCCTGGGCGGCCGGGCCGGCGAGATCGCCGGGCTGCGGCTCATCGGCGCGACGCCGCGCCAGGTGCGGCTCATGATCGCCGTCGAGACGCTGGCCGTCTCCACGATGGCCGCGCTCCCCGGCCTGGCCGGGGGCTACCTCCTCGGCTGGGCCGTCACTGGTGCGATCCGCGACACGGGACTCATCGCGGACGTCACGGTCTACGCGCCCGGCGTGCTTTTGCCGGTCGCCGGCACGCTCGTGGTGATGGCCGCGAGCGTCGTCGCCGCCTGGTTCGGCAGCAGGTCGCCGGCCTACCGCAGCCCGGTCGCCGACGCCGCCGCACCGGCGCGCCGCCGTACCTCGAAGCGGCCGGGTCGGGGGCGGCGCGTCGCGGGCGTGGCCGCGATCGCCGCCGGGTTGGTCTCCTCGGCCGCCGTGCTCGCGATGGATCCCGCGAGCGTGCTGACCACGGCGATGACCGGGCCGGGCTGCGTGCTGGTCGCCGCGGGCCTGAGCACGCTCGCGCCCGAGTTCCTGGCGCTCGTGTCCCGCCTGCTCGGCGCGGTCCGTGGCCGGCGGGGGGCCGCCGCGCACCTGGCCGCGATCAACCTGTCCGCCGCCCCCGACCGGGTACGGCCGGCCGCGACGTTCCTGACGCTGTTCACCGGCATCGCCGCCGGCACGCTCAGCATGCAGGGCATCGAGAACGCCGCCGGCGCCGGAGGCGGCGCGGGCCAGCTGATGGCCTCGATCAACTACCTGGTCGTGGTCCTGATCTCGGCCTTCATGGCCATCGCGCTGAGCAACAACCTCATCGCCTCGATCACCAGGCGGCGGGCCGAGTTCTCGGTCATGACGCTGGTCGGGGCGACGCGGGCGCAGACGCTCGGGATGCTCGTGCGCGAGGTCGCGGCGGCCGCCGTGGTCAGCGTGGCCGCGGGCGGGCTGGGCGCGTTCGCCAGCGTGCTGCCGTTCGCGATCGTCAAGACGGGCGACCCGCTGCAGGCCGCGGCGCCGCTGGTCTACGCGGGCACGATCGCCGCGGGGATGGCCGTCACCGTGGGCGTGGCGGTGCTGGCGGGCAGGCGTACTCTCCGGGCGGCCTGAAGGGTCACAGGCTCACCCCGGTCGCCCCGGCGGCGTACGCGCGCAGGTGGCGCTCCGCGAGCGCGGGCGAGAGCGTGGGCACGGCCATCGTGATGTGCAGGCCGTAGCCGTCCTCCAGCGTGACGAGGTTGCGCGCGATCGCCAGCGGCTCGTCGGTCAGCGTGAACGCGCCGGTGGCGGCGCCCGCCTGCAGGATGGCCGCGTAGATGCCGACCTGCCGCTCGTAGAGCTTGATGTAGGCGGCGGCGCAGGCGGCGTCGCGCCTGGCGATCGCGCCCAGCTCATACAGCAGGACGCACAGCTCGTCGCGCGGGTCGCCGGGCAGCCCGCTGGAGATCATCGCCGACAGCTGGAGCCGCGGGTCGCTCTCGTGGCGCACGACGGCCTCGCGCTCGTCGCAGAACCGCTCGACGGCCTCGCGGTGTACCTCCCGCAGCAGGTCGGTGAGGCCGGGGAAGTAGTAGAGCACCGAGCCGGAGGACATGCCCGCCTCCTGCGACACGTCGCGCAGGCGCAGGCCGAGAAGCCCGCGTTCGACGACGCTGCGCCTGGCCGCGGCGATGAGATGGGCGCGCCGCTCGTGGGCTCGGCTGGGTCGTGCCATGGCACCTCGCATTCTTTGAAGGCATATCAAACTTTAGTCGGCCGCTCTTGACTGCGCTTCGGCGGAGTTCTTTGATGCTGGTTAAAAGTATGGAGGCGCGGATGAGCACGTCCCAGACCCGTCCCGGTGCCCGTCTCAAGCGCGGGCTGCGCGCGTTCGGAACTCTCCTGATCGTCCTGTCGGCCATCACACCCGCCTCGTCCGTCTTCATCATCGGCCCGGGCGTGGTCCGGCAGGCCGGGACGGGCGCGTTCTGGAGCTACGTCCTCGCCGCTGTGGTGGGCGTCTTCATGGCCTTCGTGTACGCCGAGCTGTCGTCGGCCTATCCGCTGACCGGCGGCGAGTACACGATCATCGGCAGGACCCTCGGCCGGCTGCCCGGATTCCTGGCGCTGGTGCTGGTCCTGGTCACACAGCTGCTGATCCTCGCGGTGATTGCCCTGGGCGTCGGCACGTACCTGGGCGTGCTGTTCCCCGGCCTGCCCGGTCCACTGGCGGGCGCGGTCACGGTGGCGCTGGCCGCGGCGGTGGCGGTGTTCGACATCCGCTTCAACGCCGTGGTGACCGGCGTCTTCCTGGCCCTGGAGATGCTGGCGCTGCTCGCGCTGTCGGCCATCGGCGTGCTCAACGTCGAGCGCCCCTTCACCGACCTGCTGGTGAACCCGGTCGCGCCGGACGGCTCCCCCGCCACGCTCGGGCTGATCGCGCTCGCCACCGCCGTGGCGATCTTCTCCTACAACGGGTACGGCTCCGCCGTCTACTTCGGCGAGGAGACCCACGGCGCCCGGCGCAACATCGCCCGGGTCATCCTGTGGGCGCTGGCCATCACCGTCGCCGCCGAACTCATCCCGATCACCGCCGTCCTGCTGTCGGCCACCAGCCTCGACGGCGGCAACGTGGTCCAGCAGGTGGTCGCCGAGCACGGCGGCGGCACCCTGAACACGCTGATCAGCCTGGGCGTCGCCCTGGCCATCGGCAACGCGGTGATCGCCATCATGCTGCTCACCGCGCGGCTGATCTTCAGCAGCGCCCGCGACGCGACCTGGCCGGCGCGGGTCAACACCCTCTTCGGCCGCATCCACCCGCGTTTCGGCACCCCCTGGACCGCGACGATCGCCGCCGGCGCGGTCAGCGCGGCGCTCTGCTTCGTGCCCGAGCGCTACCTGCTCGTCGTCACCGGCACCTCGCTGGTGGTGATCTACGCCGCCCTCTGCGTCGCCGTCATCGGCGGCCGCCGCAACGGCAGCACCGCCCACGGCGTCTACCGCATGCCGTTGTACCCGCTGGCGCCCGTCGCCGCCCTGGCCGCGCTGGCGTACGTGATCTACACCAGCGCCATCGACCCCGTGATCGGCCGCCCCAGCCTGATCGTCACCGCCGCCATCCTGGTCGCGGGCACGGTGGTCTATCTCACCGTGGTACGGCGGCGCGGCACCTGGACCCTCCACGACCCCGGCGAGGAGAAGGACTGAACGACACGCCGATTACGGATCTTCCGCATAACGCTCTAGCATTCCATTATCCGGAATAAGCGAGGGAGGCGTTATGGCGGAGACCCAGTCACCGGTGGGAAGCGTGGACCGTGCCCTGCTGATCCTGCAGGAGATCGGCAGGCACAGCCGCGGAGTCACGCTCGACGAGCTGGCCACGCGGCTCGGGCTGCCCAAGAGTTCGCTCCATCGGCTGCTCGGCGCGTTGAAGCACCGGGGGTTCGCCGCGCAGCCCGAGCCGAGCGGGCCGTACTTCCTGGGCACCGAGATGCTCGCGACCGCGTTCAGGTTCTACGAGAGCATGGATCTGCGCACGCTCGTGCGGCCGCTGCTGCTGCGGCTCAGCGAGGAGTTCGCCGAGACCGTGCACATGGCGACGCTCGACGGCACCGAGGTGGTCTACCTGGACAAGGTCGAGGCGGTGCGCTCGATCACGATGACCTCGGTGGTGGGCGGGCGCAACGCCGCGCACTGCACGGGCGTGGGCAAGGCGCTGCTGGCCTGGACGTACCCGAGCGACGAGGCGATCAAGGCCTGGGCCGAGCGGTTCGGCCCGCTGTCGACCAGGACCCGCAACACGATCACGAACCCGGCGAAGCTGGCCACCCACCTCGACCAGGTACGGCGCCGCGGTTACGCGCTCGACCTGGAGGAGAACGAGCCGGGCGTGCGCTGCGTGGCGGCTCCCCTGTTCCTGGGCAGGACGTCCCCGGTCGCCGCGGTGAGCGTGACCGCGATCAAGGACAGGATGCCGCCGGCCCGGATGGAGGAGCTGGGACACAGCCTGCGCAAGGCGATCGCCGAGCAGGGCTGACGGTTGACAGCCCGATTCCCGGGGTGATGGTGTGGGTTTGGCGTGGAATGAGGTTCTGCATCGCGGAAAGAAGGAGGAGCCATGGAGCCGGAGGTCGTTCCCGTGCCGCGGGCCAGCCTGGGCGAGGGGCCGCGCTGGGACGGGGAGACGGGCACGCTCCTGTGGGTGGACATCCCGGCCGGGCTGGTGCACCGGCTCGATCCGGCCGACGGCTCGCACGAGGTGACCGAGGTCGGCCGGCCGGTGGGCGTGGCGGTGCCCAGGATCGGCGGCGGGCTGGCGCTGGCGGTCATGGAGGGCTTCGCCGTACTGCGGGACGGGGGCGGGCCGCGCGACGGGCGAGGAGTGCGCGACGGGCGCGGGCTGGAGGTGGTCGCGGCGGTGACGGCGGCCGAGCGGCCGGGCAACCGGATGAACGACGGCGCCTGCGACCGCGCCGGGCGCTTCTTCGCCGGGACCAAGGCCGAGGACGACACGCCGGGCGCGGGCGCGCTCTACCGGCTCGACCCCGACGGGCGATGCGAGAGGGTGCTGGAGGGGGTCTCGATCTCCAACGGCATCGCCTGGAGCCCGGACGAGCGGCTGCTCTACTACGTGGACACCCCGACGGGCCGGGTGGACGTCTTCGACTACGACCCGGCCAGCGGGCGGACGGCAGGGCGCCGGGTGTTCGCCGAGATCCCGCGCGGCTTCCCCGACGGGATCACGGTCGACGCCGACGGGCATGTGTGGGTCGCCCTGTGGGAGGGCGGCGCGGTCCTGCGCCTGCGGCCCGACGGGCGGCTCGACCTGGCCGTGGAGGTGCCCGCCGCCAACGTGACGAGCTGCGCCTTCGGCGGCCCCGGCCTCGGCGAGCTGTACATCACCACGGCCTGGGACGGCAGGACGGGCGGGGAGCTGTGGCGCTGCCGTACTCCCTATACGGGTCTCCCCGCCAACCCCTACCGCGACCTCAGCCCTTGACCGCGCCGGTCAGCGCCTGCACGAACCGGCGCTGGCCGAACAGGAACACCGCGAGCACCGGAAGCGTGGTCAGCACGGTGCCCGCCATGATGGCCGGCCAGTCCGCCCGGTGCTGGCCCTGGAAGGTCGTCAGGCCCACCTGGACCGTGTAGTTGTCCTCCGAGTTGATCGCCACCAGCGGCCAGAACAGGTCGTTCCACGCCGTGATGAACGTGATGACCGCCAGCGCGGCCAGGGCGGGCCTGGCCACCGGCAGCACCACCCGGTAGAACGTCGCCACCCGCGAGCAGCCGTCGATGCGCGCCGCCTCCTCCAGCTCCTTCGGGAAGGACTGGAAGAACGAGGTCATCAGGAAGATGCCCACGGCCGAGGCGAGCTGCGGCACGATCAGCGCGCCCAGCGTGTCGGTCAGCCCGGCCTCGTTGAAGATCAGGAAGGTCGGGATGACGGTGAGCTGGAACGGGATCAGCGCGGTGGCGATGACCAGGATCAGGACCAGCTTGGAGCCGGCGAACCTGATCCTGGCGAACGCGTAGCCGGCCATGCTGCACAGCACCACCTGGGCCACCACGATCGCGCCCGAGACGATGATGCTGTTGACGAACCAGCGCAGGAAGTTCGAGCGCTCCACGACCGTGCGGTAGCCGCCCAGGTCGATGCTCTCCGGCCAGATCGCCGGGGGGAACCTGTTCAGCTCGGCCTGGGTCATCACCGAGCTCAGCAGCAGCCACACGAACGGCAGCATGACCACCGCCGACATCGGCACCAGGAGCAGATGCCACCTGCCCGACCAGCGCCTCATGTCGTCACCCCCTTGCGCCGCGCGAGCAGCAGGCCGGCGACGATCAGCACCAGGGTTCCGGCGAACAGGGCGTAGGCCACGGCCGCGCCGTACCCGGCGGTGGAGAAGCTGAAGGCGAGCTGCCACACGTAGTAGACGATGGTCACGGTCGCGTTGGCCGGGCCGCCCTTGGTCGTGGTCATGACCAGGTCGAAGAACTGCAGCGCGTCGATCACGCCCCACACGGTGAGGAAGATCGTCATCGGCCGCACCGACGGCACGATGATGTGGCGGAACCTGGCCCAGGCGCCGGCGCCGTCGATCGCGGCGGCGTCCAGCACCTCCTTGCTGATCTCCTGGATGGCCGCCAGGTAGATCACCACGGCGAACCCGAAGCGGGTCCAGAAGAAGATCGCCGTGAGCACGAGCATCGCCTGCGAGGGGCTGCTGAGCAGGCCCTGCAGCGGCAGCCCGAGCTTGGCCAGCAGCCCGTTCACCAGGCCGAAGTCACGGTCGAAGACGAAGCCCATGAGCAGGCCCGTGGCGGTGGCCGACACGACGTAGGGCACGAGGAAGCAGGTCCGGTAGAACCCGATGCCGCGCACCTTCCTGTTCAGCAGCACCGCCACGAGCAGCCCGGCGATGAGCGAGGACGGGATGTACAACACCAGGAGCAGCCCGGTGTTGCGCAGCGCCTGGAAGAACACCGGGTCGGCCAGCAGCGCCCGGTAGTTGTCCAGCCCGACGTTGCGGCCCGGCGACATCAGGTCGGAGTCGGTGAACGACAGCGCCAGCGCCCAGGCCATCGGAATGAGCGAGAACCCCAGGATGACCAGGGTCGCCGGCCCGGCGAAGGACCACCCGGCGATGTTCTCGCCGAGCTTTCTGCGGTCCTTCTGGCGCCGGTGCTGGCTGGCGGTGGCGCCGAGCGCGGTCGCGCTCATGATCCCGGTACGGCCAGCGCCGCGTCGGCCTTCTTGGCCGCCTCGTCCAGGGCCGTCTTGGCGTCGCTCTTGCCGAGCAGGGCCTGGGCGATGCCTTCGGCGACGAACGCCGACACCCTCGGGTACCGCGTGGTCGGCGGCCGGACCCGCTTGGCGTTGGCCAGGTTGGCGGAGATCACATCAATGCCCGGATATTTCTTGAGATAGTCCTGGTAGCCGGACAGCTTGGTGATCGACTCGCGGATCGGCAGCGACCCCGTGTCGCTCATCCACACGAGCTGTTGTTCGGCCGAGGTCAGCCAGGCCAGGAACGTCGCCGCCGCCTTGACCCGGCGCTCGTCGTGCTGGAAGACCACCCAGTTGTCCGGCCCGGAGATGGTCTCGTGGTTGCCGTTCGTGCCGGGCAGCGGCGAGACGCCGTAGTCGACCTTGGCCGCCTGCAGGTCGGGCAGCACCCACGGCCCGGACATGAACATGGCCAGCCGTCCCGACTCGAACAGCTTCTGCCCCTTCTCGGCCGGGCTGGAGTCGAGGTAGAGCGACTTGTCGTCCACGGCCATGCCGCGCAGCCGGTCGAGCGCCTGCTGGCCCTGGGGAGAGTTGAAGGCGGCCTTCTTGTGATCGGGCGTGAGGATGTCGCCGCCCGCCTGCCAGACCATCGGCCACAGGCCCCAGACCGCCTCCTCGCCGCCGCTGATCGGCCAGGTGGCGCCGAAGACGCCGGCCTTGGCGTCGGTGGACTGCTTGGCCATCGCGCGGAAGTCGTCCCAGGTCCAGTCCGGGCCCGGTGGCTTGAGCCCGGCCTTGGCCAGGACCTTCTTGTTGTAGAGGACCACCATGTTGTCGACGACCGCGGGGAAGCCGATGACCTTGCCGTTGACGGTGATGGCCTCGCGTTCGCTGGCCCAGAAGTCCTGCCACTTGATGGCCGGGTCCTGGACGAACTCGGTGAGGTCGGCCGTCTTGGGGTTCCTGGCGATGTTGGGCGCCCAGGAGCCGTAGAGGTAGGCGATGTCGGGGTAGGCGTCGGAGGTGAGCGCGGCGGTGATCTTGGGCAGCATGCCGTCCGCTGTGGCTCCGCCGGACTCGGTGTCGACCTTGATGTCCGGGTGGCTCTGGTTGAACTGGGCGACCAGCTTCTCGATCGACTTGGCGGAGGCGTCCTCCTGGCCGTGCCAGATGGTGATCTCCACCGGGCCGTTCGCCGCGGGTTCCTTGCCGCCTCCCCCGCAGCCGCTCACGGCCAGCGCGAGGACCGCGGCCGCGGCCAGGGCCCGCCTCATCGCACGCCCTCCGGCATCAGGTCGCCGTGGGCGGCGATCATCTCGTCCACGAGATCGTGGATCTGCCGCAGCGTGAGGGTGGCCGCGGCGTTGGGGTCGAGCATGGCCGCGTGGTAGACGTGCTCGCGGCGCCCTTCGAGCGCGGCCAGCACGGTCAGCTCGCCCACGTTGAGGAACGTCCCGTTCAGGGCGGCGAGCTGCGGCGGCAGCGCGCCGATCCGGGTCGGGCGCACCCCGGCCCGGTCCACCAGGCACGGCACCTCGACGCAGGCGCCGGCCGGGAGGTTGGCGATCAGGCCGTCGTTGCGCACGTTGCCGTGGACCACCCGGGGCGTGCCGGTCTCGATGGAGTGGATGACCTCGGAGGCGAGCTCCATGGCGGGCTCGATCTCCACGCCTTCCCCCGCGGCCAGCCGCCGCCTGGTCTCCTCGTAGGTGTCGAGGTTCTCCTCCGACCAGCGCAGGTAGATCTCCACGGGGATGCGGAAGTGCTCGACCTGGTCGTCGTGATGGAGGAACCACGGCAGGTACTCCGAGCCGTGCTCGCTGGACTCGGTCGGGAAGTGGCCGAAGCGGCGGTACATCTCCACCCGCACGGTCCTGCGCAGTTCGGGGTCGGCGGCGATCACCTCGTCGAGCGCCGGATAGAGGTCGCGGCCCTGATGCTCGAACTTCAGCACGAACGCCTGGTGGTTGGCCCCGGCCGTGACGAAGGAGACCTCCTCCTCCGGCACGCCGACCAGCGAGGCCAGGCGGGCCTGGGTGTCGCGGACCGAGTGGCACAGACCCACCACGTTCTTGAACGGCGTGCCCTGGTAGACGGCGCGCGGGATCATCGCCATCGGGTTGGTGTAGTTGAGCAGGAGCGCGTCCGGCGCCAGTTCGGCCAGATCGTTGCCCAGTCCGACCATGACCGGGATCGTGCGCAGGGCGCGGAAGATGCCGCCGATGCCGAGGGTGTCGGCGATCGTCTGGCGCAGGCCGTAGCGGCGTGGGATCTCGAAGTCGGTGCGCGTGGCGGAGTACCCGCCGACCGCGATCTCGTTGATCACGTAGTCGGCGCCCTCGACGGCCCGGCGCCGGTCGAGGTGGGCCTCGACCTTGGCGCCCAGGCCCAGCTTGGCGACCATCCAGGCGGCCATGGCCTCCGCGGTGGCCAGCCGTTCCGCGTCGATATCGTGCAGGACGAGGGTGGTGGAATCCCCCAGTTCCGGAAATGTCAGAATGTCAGAGAGAACATTTTTGGTGAATTCGACGCTGCCCGCGCCGACGAACACGATGCGTGCCATGGGCCACTTTCCCTCCACAGAGCACGAAGCGGGCGTGGGTCTCCGCTACGTGCGGCAGTATAACCAGCTATCCGTAATACAGACCAGAATTCCATACTGTGGAATGATCGTCAGCACGGAATTCTCGACATCGAGAGAAGGTTGACAACCTCCGATCTTCCTCTGTTTCCTTAACTGCGGAACATGATTCCGCAATACGGAACGGAGGCTTGATTTGTTGATCCATCGCATATCCCGCCTGGCCCTGGCCGCGGCGCTGGCGTTCGTGCCCGCGCTGGCCTTCACCGCCGGTGCGACGGCCGAGGCGTCGGGCGGCGCGGCGATCTGGCGACCGCCGGTGCAGAGCCGCTGGCAGTACCAGCTCCAGGGCAGCAAGGCCCATGCCGCCACCGGCGGCATCAACGTCGGCATCTGCGAGGTGCCGCAGTCCGGCGGCGCCTGCGTACGGCCGAGCGTCTTCGACATCGACCTGTACGTGGACGCCGAGGTCGCGGGCAACAACACCACGCTCAACACCGCGGGCGTCAGCGCCATCCACGCCAAGGGCGCCAAGGCCGTCTGCTACATCGACGCCGGCTCGATCGAGGACTTCCGCCCCGACTACCAGACGTTCGTCGAGTGGCACGACAGCCACGGCAAGTCGCTGCTGGGCAAGCCGTTCAGCGACGAGTTCCCGAACGAGCGCTGGGCCAACATCAACAACGACAAGGGCCAGCGGGACTTCCTGCTGAAGATGATGGAGGCGCGCGTCGACAAGTGTGTGCGGGCCGGGTTCGACGGGGTCGAGTTCGACGTCGTCCACGCGCACGAGGAGGGCCAGCAGGTCACCGGCTGGAACATCAGCGCGCAGACCCAGCTCACCTACAACAAGGCGCTGGCCGCCATGGCCCACAGGAAGGGCCTGTCCGTCGCGCTGAAGAACGACCTCAGCCAGGTGGACGAGCTGGTCTCCCACTTCGACTACGCGGTCAACGAGGAGTGCTTCGAGTGGAAGGAGTGCGATGTCCTGTCCGCCTTCGTCAAGGCGGGCAAGCCGGTCTTCCAGGTGGAGTACAAGACCGCGCCGGGCAGCTTCTGCGCCAAGGCCGCCACGCTGAAGTTCAACTCCATCAAGAAGGCGACCGACTACTCGTTGTACGACAAGCCGTACAAGCCGTGTAGGTGAGGGCACGGGGCGGCCCTGCCGGGGGTGGGGCCGCCCGTTCACGCCAGCCTCGGCACGAGCGCGCGGACGTTCCCGGCATAGACCCTGGCCAGCACGTCGTCAGGCAGGTCCAGCCCGCTGATGGTCCAGCGGCCCATCAGCGGAGGGTCCTCGGTGGAGTGGGCGAACGCCTCGTCGGCGGTCTCCAGGAAGCGGAAGTGGATCCGGTACGACTCCGGGTCCGGCGGCAGGTCGTCGGTGCCGAACAGCACGCGGCCCGGATGGCGCATGATCAGCTCGCGCGCGGCCCGCGGCGCCCGGCCCAGTTCGGCCAGGCGCGCGGCGATGTCGACGTGGAAGTTCGGGTGCTCGTCGAGCATCGCGCCGACCCAGGCCAGGTTCTCCGGCCAGCATCCGGCGTGCACGCCGATCACGGTGGTGGCCGGATGCATGCCGATCATGGTCTCCATGGCCTCGATCAGCCGCTCGAACGGCGGGAACTCCGGGCCGGAGAACACCCAGCCGGGGTTGGCGGCGAGCTGTTCGAGCCGTTCGTTGCGCTCGTCGACCGGCTCGAAGAACGCCACCGGGTCGGCGGTGTGCAGGGCGATCGGGATGCCCAGCTCTCCCGCCGCGGCCCACAGCGGGCCGAGCCGTACGTCGTCGAGCATGACCAGCTCGCCGCGGTGGTCGCGCACGCGCAGGCCGACGTCCTTCCAGACCTTCAGCCCCGCGGCGCCCTCGGCGACCGAGGCGCGCAGCTGCGCGGCCAGGCGCTCGCCGAAGCCGGGCTCGGCGGTCCGCGACCAGTCGACGTGACAGAAGGTGGCGAACCTGCCGGGGTGGGCGGCGTCGTAGCGTTCGAGGTTGGCGGCCAGCTCCGCGCCCCAGCGGCCGTCGAGGTTGACCATGGCGCGCACGTTGAGCGTGTCCATCTCGGCCAGCAGCGCGGGCACGTCCTTGACCATCCAGTCGCCGTCCTCGCTGAGCCAGCGGCCGAGGTGGGTGTGGGCGTCCACGACCGGCAGCCGGGCCCGCTCCACGTGGTGGACGGGGACCCTGAGCTGCGAGATCGGGCGGTAGTCGGACAGAGGTGTGCGCACGGACATGGACGCCTCGATTCAGAAGGTCAGCAGGGCTTTGACGGGGGTGGTGCGCCCGTTCATCAGCGAGGTGAAGATCTCCGCGCCCTCGCTGAGCGGGAAGGTGGCCACCCAGCTGAGGTCCCAGCCGGCGACCAGGCCGACGGCCGCGGCGAAGTCGGCGTCGCGGTAGGCGAAGGAGCCGACCACCTGCTTCTCCCCGCGCACCAGCGCGGCGGCGTCGAATCCGGCCGTCGGGTCGGCCAGGCCCAGCCAGACGGCGGTGCCGCCGGGACGCAGCCGGGCCAGCGACTGTTCATGCGTGCCGGCCGCGCCCACCGCGTCGAAGATCACGTCGTACTCTCCGGCCAGCTCCGCCACGGCCGCGTCGGCGCCGAGCCGGCCGGCGATCTCGCGGCGGTGCTCGGAGCGGTCGGCGACCTCGATCCGCGCCGCGCCGCCGGAGCCGGCGACCAGCAGGCAGGCCAGGCCGATGGCGCCGGCCCCGATGACCCCCACGCGGGCGCCGGCGGGCGCGCCGGCCAGCGACCAGGCGTGCACCGCGTTGGCCGCGGGCTCCACGATCGCGGCCGCCGTCCAGCCGAGCCCTTCCGGCAGTTCGGTCAGCGTGCCCGACGGCACCGCGACCCGCTCGGCGAACCCGCCCGGCCGGTGCACCCCGACGATCTCCCGCTTCCTGCACACGTTGCGCAGCCCGAGCGCGCACAGGTCGCAGGCGCCGCACGACAGGATCGGGTTCACCACCACAAACCTGCCGTCGCCGGTACGGCCGGCGAACTCGTGCCCCATCACCAGCGGCGGCACCCGGAACCCGGGAGTCCTGACCCCGTGCAGCTCGCTGCCGCAGATGCCGGAGGTCACCACGTGCACCAGTTCCTCACCGGCGCCGACCTCGGGCTCCGGCACGTCACGCACCTCCATGGCGCCGGGCCCGGTGAACACCAGAGCCCTCATCGCACGCCACCCATGACCAGGACCTTCATCGCGCCTCCCGTGACCAGGACCTTCATCGCGCCTCCCGTGACCGGGGCCTTCATCGCGCCTTCCGTGACCAGGACCTTCATCGGGTGCCTTCCGTGACGGGGTTGACCAGGGTGCCGATGCCCTCGACGCCGACCTCGACGGTGTCGCCGGGGCGCAGGGAGCGGCGCGGGTTCATGAACTCGCCGCAGCCCCAGGGGGTGCCGGTCAGCACGACGTCGCCGGGTTCGAGGGTGAAGGCGCGCGAGCAGAAGGCCAGCAGCTCGGCCACCCCGAAGAGCATCTCGGCGGTGCTGGAGTCCTGGACGGTCTCACCGTTGACGCGGGTCCAGAGCTTCAGCGCCTGCGGGTCGCCGAGCTCGTCGGGCGTCACGATGACCGGGCCGAGCGGGCAGAAGGTGTCCAGGCTCTTGCCCCGGGTCCACTGGCCGTCGGCGAACTGCAGGTCACGGGCGGAGACGTCGTTGGCCACGGTATAGCCGGCCACGCCCGCCAGGGCCTCGTCCTCGCCGGCGTTCCTGAGCGGCGTGCCGATGACCGCGGCCAGCTCGACCTCCCAGTCCACACGCTCGGTCAGTCCGGCGTCGATGACGATGGGCTCGCCGGGCCCGATCACGCTGGAGGGGAACTTGGCGAACATCAGCGGCCGCTCGGGCTTGTCCATCCCGGCCTCGCGGATGTGGTCGAGGTAGTTGAGCCCGATCGCCACGATCTTGCCTGGCCGCAGCGGCCGGACGGGCACCGCGCCGTCGAGCGGTTCGCCGGTGCCGAGCCCGCCGGTCCCCACTGTGCCGAGCCCAGCGGTGCCGAGCCCAGCGGTGCCGAGCCCGGCGGCCAGCACGGACTCCAGCGGGGTGCCCGATGGCACGTCGAGGGCGTACCAGCGTCCGTCGCGTTCCTCCGCGGCCATGCGGGCCTGTCCGACCCGGACCGTGCCGACTCTCATGCGAGCTCTCCATTCCGTGATGCAGAATGCCATTCCGGCTAGGCGAAAAGGACAGCAGTGGCGGGGGCACCTGTCAAGAGTTACCTGGAACTGTCCAGCATTCTGTATGACGGAAAGCTGATGCGTCTGACGGAATGGCTGTGTTACGTTCAGCAGGCAAAGACCCGAGGGGGCGTGATCCATAGATGTATCCAGAAATCGACACCCCTGCCCTGGTCATCGACCTCGATGTGGTCAGGGCCAACGTGAGCGAGATGGCGAAGGTGGCCTCCGCGAACGGCGTCCGTCTCCGGCCGCACGTCAAGACCCACAAGATGCCCGAGCTGGCCAGGATGCAGCTCGAAGCCGGCGCGAGCGGCATCACCTGCGCGAAGCTCGGCGAGGCCGAGGTGATGGCGCAGGCCGGCATCGACGACATCCTGCTCGCGTTTCCGATCTGGGGCCGGCCCAAGCTGCGCCGCCTGGCCGCGCTGCGCGAGCGGGCCAGGGTGCGCGTCAGCCTCGACTCCCCCGAG
Organism: Nonomuraea endophytica; assembly: GCF_014203235.1. Lineage (GTDB taxonomy): Bacteria > Actinomycetota > Actinomycetes > Streptosporangiales > Streptosporangiaceae > Nonomuraea > Nonomuraea endophytica. The sequence continues at coordinate 21,621 of NZ_JACHIN010000005.1, forward strand.
GTCGCCGCCGATCTCGGCCGACTCGGCGGGCCGCCGGTGGAGGTGCTGGTGGAGGTCGACACCGGCCAGCACCGGCTGGGCCGCCCGCCGGGCCGGCCCAGCGCCGACCTGGTCGCCGAGATCGCCGCGATCCCCGGCGTGGAGGTCGTCGGCCTGCTCACCCTCGCCGGGCACGCCTACCACTCCCGCACCCCGGCCGAGCTGGCCGAGGCCGCCCGCCGCGAAGGCGAGGACCTGGTGGAGACCGCCGAGATGTGCGCCCGCGACGGCATCTCGCTGCGCGAGATCAGCGTCGGCTCGACCCCCACCGCCCGCCACGTGGCCGGGGTCGCCGGCGTGACCGAGATCCGGCCGGGCACCTACATCTTCAACGACACCGCCATGATGCGCCTCGGCGTCGCCACCGAGGAGAGCACCGCGGCCAGGATCCTGACCACGGTGATCGGCCGGCCGATGCCGGAGCGGGTCGTGTGTGACGCGGGCACCAAGTGCCTCACCTCCGACGGGTACGGCACGCCGGGCTGGATCCGCGCGGTCGGCCTGCCGTACCTGCGGATGGAGTTCTTGAACGAGGAGCACGGCGTGGCGCATCTGGAGCCCGGCCACCACGCTGAGCTGCCCGTCGGTTCGCGGATGGGGCTGATTCCCAGCCATGCTTGCTCTGTCGTCAACCTCTTCGACATCGCCTACGGCGTCGAGGACGGGGAAGTCATCACCGAACTGAGCGTCGCCGCCCGCGGGGCCGTGCGCTGAAAGGAGGCAGCATGCGCGGCCTGGCCGGCAAGCGGGTGCTGATCAGCGGGGGCAGCAGCGGCATCGGCGCCGCCACCGCCCGCAGGTTTCTCGAAGAGGGCGCCAGGGTCGTGCTCGGCGGCCTCGACAAGGCCGAGGTGGACGCGGCGGTGACCGAGCTCGCCGCGCTCGGCGAGGTGAGCGGGCTGGCCGGCGACGTCAGCGCGGAGGCCGACGTGGCCCGCCTGGTCGACGGCGCCGTCGCGGCGCTGGGCGGGATCGACATCTTGGTCAACAACGCGGGTACGGCGTGGCGCGAGCCGTTCCTGGAGATCACCCCCGGACACTGGGACCGGATCATCTCGGTGAACCTGCGCGGCATGTTCCTGGTCGCCCAGGCGGTCGCCCAGCACCTGGTGGAGCGCGGTTCCGGCGGGGTGATCCTGAACATGTCCTCCACCAACGGCCTGGGCGGCGAGGCCGACTACGCCCACTACAACACCTCCAAGGGCGGGGTGCTCCTGCTGACCAAGACGATGGCGGTGGAGCTCGGCAAACACGGCATCCGGATCAACGCGCTGTGCCCCGGCTACATCCAGACGCCGCTCAACTCCTCCATCTCCGCCGGTCTGGCCGACGACTTCGTCTCCGGCTACGCCCGCGACCACATCCCGCTCGGCCGGGCGGGACTTGCCGAGGAGGTCGCCGCCGCGTACGCCTTCCTGGCCTCCGACGACGCCGCGTTCATCCACGGCACCGAGCTCGTCATCGACGGCGGCCAGCTCGCGATCATGTGAGCGGGCCCGCCGGACGGTAGCGCAGCCACAGCACGCCCGACCGGTACGGCGTCGCCGCCACCAGCCGCAGCCGGATCGGGCCGACGCCGTCGAAGACCCGAGGGCCCGCCGCCCAGAGACAGGGGTTGACCCAGAACCAGAACTCGTCGACGAACCCGCGCCTGGCCAGCGTGTGCGCGAACTCGCCGCAGCCGGAGACGACCAGGTTGCCGCCGTGGGTGTCCTTCAGCTCGGGCACGGCCTCGTCGAGCTCGCCCCTGATCAGGGTGGCGTTCCACTCCAGCGGGCCCGGCCGGGTCCGGGAGGCGACGTACTTGGGCATGCCGTTGATGCGCTCGGCGTAGCGACCGAGCCCCGGATCGCCGCCGAGGTGGGGCCAGACGGCGGCCAGGCCCTCGTAGGTCTTGCGGCCGAGCACCAGCGCGTCGGCCAGCAGGAGTTGTTCGAGCGAGGCGTCGCCGCTGTCGTTGTCCGCCTCCAGCCAGGTGTCGGGGGCGGGCGAGTCGAACACGCCGTTGACGGTGATCATGTTGTGCACGATGAGCTTTCCCATGGCTGCCCCTTTCGACGCCTACCTAGGCACGCTAGGAGCCGGGGGCGGCAGGCCGCATCGGTCGAACTACTGGCGCTGAACCGGCGGCCTACCTACAGGTCGAGCTGGGCCAGTTCGGCTCGCCTGCTGACGCCGAGCTTCGGGTAGGCCTTGTACAGGTGGTGGCCCACGGTGCGCGGGCTGAGGAACAGCTGGGCGGCGATCTCGCGGTTGCTGAGGCCGAGGGCGGCGCGCCGGACGACCTGGAGTTCCTGCGCGGTGAGCTGTTCGGCGGCCGCGGTGTCGGCGGGCGGGACGGGGCCGCCGAGCGCGACGAGCTCGGTCCGCACGCGGGCGTGCCAGCCGTAGGCGCCGACCTGGTCGAACGTCGCCAGCGCCTGCGACAGCTGGGCCCGTGCCGAGGTGGGGCGGCGGTGACGGCGCAGCCATTCTCCGTAGGCGAGCCGGGTGCGGGCCCGGTCGTGGAGGCCACAGCCGTCCACGGCCAGCGACGCCTCGAAGTGCCCCTGTGCCTCCCGGCTGTCGTCGAGCAGGGCCGTGCAGCGCAGCAGGAGTGCTTCGGCCGCCGGGCTCGCGGTGTGCCCGGCCCAACTCGCCAGTTGCGGCAGGTGGCGGCGGGCCCGGTCCAGATCGCCGGCGCGTACCCCGGCCTCGACGTGGTCGGCGATGGCGCGGACGGTCACGTCGCGGCCGGGCGGGCCCGCGCAGACCTCGTCGAGGCGGTCGAGGGCGGCGTGCGGATCACCGGCCATGAGGTCGATCAGCGCCAGTGCCCAGGTGGCCTGGGCGGCGGCCATGCCGTGGCGGCCGGCGTGCTTGAGCACCAGGTCGGCCTGCTGCCTGGCGGTGTCCACCTCGCCGCGGACGGCCGCGAGGCAGCACGAGATCGCGGTGAGCACGATCGCCTGGAGGTCCTGGCCCAGTTCGGCGGCCAGGGAGAGGGCTTCGGCGACGTTCGCCTCCGCGTCGCGGAACCTGCCGGTAACGAGCTGGGCGAGCGCGAGCGGCTCCTGGGCGTACGGCAGCCAGCCCAGGGCGCCTTGGGCGCGCATCGTGGCGACCTGCCGGTCGAGCACCTTCAGGGCCAGGTCGTCGGCGCCGATCAGGACGCCGAGGAAACCGGCGGAGAGCCCTTCGAGGGTGGCGTCCATGCCCCCGTCGCCGGCCGCGAGGAGCAGGTCGCGCATCGGCGGCACCGCCTCCTCGGTCCGGCCGCTGAGCAGGCCGACGAAACCGCCCAGCGCGCGGGCGACCTCGGGCGGGCCGCCGCGCACCCGCCCCAGTTGCTCCCCGCACCGGGCGAGGAGCCCTTCGTCGGCGGAGTCGCGGGCGCACCACACCGCCTCGATCAGCACGGAGATCGCGCGGGCCGGATCGGCGGTGAGGACGGGGGTGGCGGCGTCGATGGCGAGTTCGCAGGCCCGCGCGGGCGAGTCCCGCTCGTAGGCGACCTGCGCCCGGATCCACGCCGCCTCAGCCTGAACCCACGCCACATTCCCGGACATCGCGCCGCCTTCGGCCGGGTCGGCGCCTGCCAGTGCGGGGCCGGTCATCGCGGTGACCGCCGCCGCCAAGGTGGCCGCGTGGTCCAGCAGGCCGGCGTCATAGGCCGCGCGCGCGGCCGTGACCAGGCGGCGGGCCTGGACGGCGGGGTCGCCGCTCAGCTGCACCGCCCGTTCCAGCGCCCGGGACGCGGCCGCGGGCGCACCGCGGGCGAGGGCGCGTTCGGCGGCCCGTTCCAGCTCGTCGGCCACCCCGTCGTCGGTCCCGCCCGCGGCGGTCGCGGCGTGCCAGGCGCGCCGGTCGGCGTCGCGCGGATCGGACAGGACGTCGGCGAGCGCCCGGTGCGCCGCGAGCCGCCGCGCGAACGGCGCCTCCTGGTACGCCGCCGCCCGGATCAGCGGATGCCGGAACTCCACCGCCTCGCCGGTCACCCGCACCAGCCCCATCTGCTCGGCCGGTTCCAGGTCGTCCGCGCCCAGGCCGAGCCGCTCCGCCGCGGCCAGGAACGACCACAGCTCGCACCCGTGGTCGGCGGCCACGAGCAGCAGGGCCAGCCGCGTGCGCGAGGGCAGCGCGCGTACCTGCAGTTGGTAGTGCTCTTCCAGCCGGCCGACCGCGGCCAGGGGCGCGACGGGTGAGGGGAGGGCGGCGGTGCCGGACCTGGCCAGTTCCATGATCGCGAGCGGGTTGCCGCCCGACTCCTCGAGCACCCGGTCGGCGACCGGCTGCGGCAGCGGGCCGACCGTGGCCAGCAGTTCGGCGGAGTCGCGCGCGCCGAGCCGCGGCAGCCTGATGTCGTCGATGCCGGCGGCGGGGAAGGGCCGCTCGCCGTCGCGCACCGCGAAGACCGCGCCCACCGGATCGGTGTGGAGCCGCCGGACAGCGAACAGCAGCGCGTCAGCGGAGGACCGGTCGAACCACTGCACGTCGTCGAACAGGCACAGCAGCGGTCCTTCACCGGCCAGCTCCGACAGCAGTGTCAGCGTGGCCGCGCCCACCATGAGCCGGTCGCCGGAGGCCGAGCCGGTCCCGAACGCCGCCCGCAGCGCCTGCGCGTGCGGCGCCGGCAGCGCGTCGAAGCGTTCGACGTCGCGGGCCAGCATCAGCTGGAGCGCCGCGAACGGGATCTCGGCCTCGGACTCGATTCCGACCACCCGGAGGATCCGCATGCCGCCGGCGACGCCCGCCGCGTACTCCAGCAGGGCGGTCTTGCCGATGCCCGCCTCGCCGCGGACGACCAGCGACCGGCTCCGGCCGGCCTTCGCGTCGGCGACGAGACGGACCAGCCGGGAGCGTTCGGCGGAACGTCCCACCATCATGGGGGCAGTCTAGGGCGAAGGCCGCTTTTCCCTGCGTGGAAAGGACGTAGGCAGGCGTGAGGGGGCGGGCATATGCTCGGCTGGATTCGCGCCGGGGGCGCCGATGACGAGGAGCGCGTATGGCCAGCTCGTACGACTGGGCGCAGGAGTGGGCCGGCCAGGCGGAGGAGTTCGCCGAAGAAGGACGGCTGCCCGAGGCCGCCGAGCTGCTCCAGCGCGGCCTCGACCGGGTGGACGGCGGCGGCGGGGAGTGGAGCGACGGGCGGCTGACGGCCTTCGCCCTCTTCGCCGAACTGCTCGAAGGCGTCCACGGCGCGCTCGGCGACATGGACGCCCTGCGCCTGCTGTTCACCAGGATGCGCACCAGCTGCCGGGCGGCGGACCTGCCGCGCGGCGAACTGCTAGCGCTGGGCAAGCTGGTGGTCCTGGAGGCGGTCATGGACGAGTTCGAGGCCGCCGCCGACGCGGGGCTGGAGCTCGTCCACTTATGGGCGCAATGGGAGTGGGGCGAACCGGGGACGGCCGACGAGGGCGTGGCCGAGGCGGCCTCCTCGCTCGGGAAGGCGGCGCGGGCGGCCCACCACCACGGTGACCTGGTCCACGCCATCGTCCTCACCCAGGCCGCGCTCACCATCGACGAGAACGAACCCTCCGCGCTGTTCGCCGCCGCCTACGGCACCGCCCGGCAGGGCCGCCTGGAGGAGTCCCTGGTCTACTTCGACCGGCTCATCGCCGCCGACCCGGGCCGGTTCGGCTCCCACGAGGGCCGGGCGAGGGTGCTGGCGCGGCTGGACCGGCTGCCGGAGGCGATCGAGGCGATGGGCTCGGCCGTGAACGGCGAGCCAGTACAGCCCCGCCACCGGCTCGTCAGGGCCGAGTTCCTGGTCGAGGCCGGGCTGATGGGCGAGGCCCTGGTCGACCTGGCCGTCTGCGTCGCGCAGACCAACGCCGAAGCCGAGGTGCTGGCCGCCGACCCCACCGCGAACCTCCCCTATCTGGACACCCTGCCCACCGAGAAGCTGGCCGAGCAGGCGCTGGCGTTCCGCCTGTCGCTGCTGGTGGAGAGCGAGCGGACCGGCGACGCCGCGCTCTGTGTGGCCGAGGCGCTGGCCGACCCCCGGCTGCGCGGCTTCGCCCAGCTCCAGGACATGCTGGAGGAGCTGGCCGGGGCGATGGACGGCCCGGCGGCCATCCTGGAGCTCCTGCCCGACGACGCGCCGTCGCGGATGGCCAGGGCTCGCTGCCTGATCGTGCTGGACGAGGTCGAGCGGGCGCTGGTCGTCCTGGAGGAGATGCGGCTGCGGCCGTACGACATGGAGTCGTTCGAGGCGCTGGGCGGGCTGCTCGAGCTGCTGGCCGCCCGGCATCCGCGCCACCCCGGCGTCCGGCGGATCCTCGCCGACGTCCTGATCACCCGCTGGCGGCCGATGGCGGCGCTGGCCCACCTGGACGTGCTGCTGGAGGAGGCCCCCGGCGACTGGTACGGGCTGCTGCTGCGCGGCATGGCCCACGTCACGCACGCCGAGGGCGAAGCGGGCTGGAACGAGTCGTTCGCCGGCGCCAACGTCATGGACGCCCTGGAAAGCCTGGTGGACGCGGCCGGCGCGGCGCCGCCCGGCGAGGCCAGGCCGATGAACGCGCTGCGCTGGCTGCTGCAGTACGCGCTGGCGATCCCCGATCTGCGCGAAGCCCTGATGATCCTGCTGGGCAAGAAGGCGGAGCCGTGCGACCGGATCCTGGAGGCGATTCCCGGGCTGGAGACGGTCGTGGAGATGCTCGTCGCCTTCACCTTCGCGTTCAATCCGAGCCAGGCGCACGACGACAGCGCGTACGCGCTGGCCACGGCCCGCGAGCACGCGGTGGCCGCCGGGCTGCCGCAGCTCGCCGCCCAGATCGACCTGCTGCACGCCGACGTCCTGCTGCGTCTGGCCGACGTGCAGGGCGCGATGGACCACCTGGCCGCCGCCGAGGCGGTCATCTCCTTCCTCGGGGTGATCCCGAACGCGGAGTTCCTGCCGAGCTGGGGCCACGCCGACCTGGCCGCCCGGCAGGCCGACGCCGAGCAGCGCGGCCGCTCGGCCATGGTGTTCGACATCGACCACCAGGAGGTGATCGTGGCCGCGCTCGACTTCCTGCAGGGCTACATCGACCTCGTCCACGCCGACATCGCGGTACGGCTCGGCGACCTGCCGTCCGCGCTGGAGCGGCTGAGCTGGACCTTGGCCGACAGCGGCCCGGACTATCTGGTCAGGTCGAAGCGGCTGCTGAAGGCCCGGGTCCTGCGGGACAGCGGGCGCTTCGACGAGGCGCTGGAGGTCCTGGGCGAGGTGGGTGACGACCTCCGGGCGGCGAACGTGCTCGCCACGATCCACCGGCTGAGCGGCGAGCACGCCGAGGCGGCCCGCATCCTGCGCCGTACGCTCGACCGCGACGACCTCGACGCGCACGAACAGGTGATCATCGCGGGGAACCTGGCCGACGCCCAGCGCGTGGGCGGCCGCCCGCGCGCCGCGCTGCGCACCCTTGACGAGCACCGGCCCGATCCGGCCGCCCCGTCGTCGACCAGGGCCGCCTGGCACTACGGCCGCGGCAAGATCCTCGGCTCGATGGGCAGACCGGCGGCCGCGCTGGCCGCCCTGCTCGTCGCGCTCGACCTCAACGACCAGGTCAGAGGCGGCTTCCGGGCCGAGGACGACCGCATCAGCTGGCAGGCGAACACCCTTCCCGTCCTGACCGAGGCGCTGTGGGCGGCGGTCGCCGCCGTCCGCCTGGACACCGCGCTGGAGCTGGTCGAACGCGGCCGGGCGAGAGCCTTCGTGGACGGCCTCACGCTCGGCCCGCCCCTGCGCGGCCCCGAGACCGCCGGGCTGGCCGCCTCCGTCGCCGCCGCCCGCGAGCGCCGCCGCCTGCTGCTGGAGGTGGCCGCCGACCCCGGCGCCGACCTCGGCCGGTTGCGGGCGCTCGGCGTCGACCTGGGCGAGCGCGACGACGGGTTCGGCGAGCGGCTCGCCACGGAGATCTCCCGCGAGGGCCCGGCCCTGCGGCGGCTGGAACAACGCCTGCTGCGGGCCACGCTCGGGGCCCGCGAGTCGGTCGCGGGCCAGGTCAGCTCCGCCGCCGAGGTCCGCGACCTGCTGACGACGGGCCCGGACGAGCCCGCCGTTCATCTCGCCGAGTTCGCCGCCACCGGCTCCACCGGGATCGGCCTGCTCCTGGTCAGCAGGTACGGCACCGCCTGGTCGTCCTGGCCCGACGAGGAGCCCGGCCCCCTCGCCAGGCACCTTCAGCGGGCCAGCCGGCCGGGCGAGCTGATCTGCCTGGTGCCGTCGGGTCCCCTGCACCACCTGCCGCTGCACGCCACGCTCGTGGACGGCGCGCCGCTGATCGCCCGCAACCCCGTCTGCTACCTGCCCAGCGCCTCGGTGCTGGCGTTGTGCCGGGCCCGCCGGGGGACGCCGCGGCAGCCGTTCTCGGCGCTGGTGCTGGGCGACTCCCGCGACGACCTGCGCCACGCCCGGGCCGAGGCCGAGGCCGTCGCCGGACTGCTCGGCGCCCGCGCCCACCTCGGCCGGGACGCGGTCAGGGACCTGCTCGCCGACGGCGCCGACGCCTACGACGTCATCCACCTCGCCTGCCACGCCGCCTTCGACGCCGAGCACCCCGAGCAGTCGGGAATCCTGCTGCGCGGTGACCGCCTCACCGTCGAGGACGTCTACGACCTGCGGCTCAACGCCAGCCTGGTCGTGCTCAGCGCCTGCGAGAGCGGGCTGGGCGAGAACCGGCCGGGCGACGAGCTGATGGGCCTGGTCCGGGCGTTCATGTACGCCGGGGCGGCCTCGCTGCTGGTGAGCCTCTGGCCGGTCGACGACCTGTCCACGGGGCTGCTCATGCGCGAGTTCTACGCCCGCTGGCGCGGCCACGGCGAAGGGCCCGCGCAGGCGCTGGCCGCCGCCCAGCTCGCGGTCAGGGACATGACCTGCGCACAGGCGATCCAGCGGATCGAGTCCGGCACCGACGCCGGCACCCGGCTCGACGTGGCCCGGCTGCGGGTACGCGCCGGCGACCTCGGCGCTGCCATCGCCGTGTACGAGGAGCTGCTGGCGGGCGGCGAGGACGTGCTGGTACGACGCCAGCTGCGCCGGTTGCGGCTGAAAGCCGAGGCGCCGGAGCAGCTCGACTACGGGCGCAGGCCGTTCGCCGACCCCTACCATTGGGCAGCCTTCACGCTCGTGGGAGATTGGCGAACCGGATGATCGCTGTGCTCGTCAGGACCTTCCCCGTCCAGGCCTCTCTCGGGCCGGCGCCGCCTCGCGGCGCCACTCTCACGGCGCTCACCCACGACGACCGGGTGGTCGCGGTCGTGGACGGCGGCGGCGGGCCCTATCCGCCGCTGGTCGTCGTGGAGCTGGACGGCGACCTGGTCGACGAGGCGGTCCTGCTCGACCTGGCCGACCTGCTCGGGCTGCTCACCGAGGTGCCGGGGGTGCTCGTGGAGCGGGACGGCCGGCCGTACGGGATCATGGCCCGCGCGGACGTGGCCGCGGCGCTCCCGCTGGAGCTGCTCGAAGAGGGGTCGCAGCGGCTCGGCAACGCGCCCGGACTGCCCTCGCGGCGCTACGTCTGCCGCAAGTGCGAGCCGCCCTCGCGCAGATTGCCCCGCTCGGCCACGAACGGTCCCCCGGCGTGCTCGCGCGTCTGGTCCCACGGCCCGATGGAGCTCGAAGGAGGCTGACGGCCCGGTGTTCGCCACCGTCCTGAAAGAGATCACCGGCTACTTCGACCGCAGGGCGCTGCTGTCGTCCTTCCTGCCGACGCTGGTCGCGGCGGGCGTGCTGGTCGTGGCCGTGGTGTGGTCCGCGCTGGACCCGCGGGTGGCCGTGCGGCTGTGGGACGCGCTGCCCGGCGTGGTCCAGGCGCTGCTCATCGTGGGGTTCCTGGTCGTGGTCGCGTTGTGGTCGTTCGCGCTGGTGAACCTGCGGCCGGTGGCCGACCAGGTCTTTCAGGGTCGCTGGGGCGAGTCGGCCCCGCTCACGGCGCTGGCCCGCGTGCGCACGGCCCGCCACCGCGACGCGCGGGCCCGCGACCTCAGGGCCGACGAACGCCTCGAACTCCACGAAGCCGCGCTGCTGCAGGCCGTGGAGTCGCTGCCCAGACCCGGCGAACCCGGCGAGCCCTTCGACGGCGACTCCGCAGCCGAGCTGGAGGCGGTCGAGCGGGCCTGGGCTGACGCGGCGGCGCTGCCGTCCGAGCGGGCGTCGGCGATCCTGCCCGGCCTGAGCGCCCGCCTCGCCGCCCTTGCCGCGACCGGCGCCCCGGAGCTGGACGACCCGCGCTTCGCCCGGCTGGTCGCCACGGCGACGCGGCTGGCCGGGCGGTTCCTGCAGGACGTGCGTTCCCGGCGCGCCGCCGTACAGCAGCGATTGTTCGTGCTTTACCCCGACGACCCCGTCGACGTCGTGCCGACCGCGATCGGCAACATCCTGCTGGCCGCCGAGCAACATCCCCGGCTGCGTTACGGGCTGGACCCGGTCGTGATCTGGTCCCGGCTGCAACCGCTGCTGCCCGACCCCTTCGCCGCCGCCCTCAAGGACGCGAAGGCGTCCCTGGACCTCATGCTCACGCTGACCGCGTACCTGATCGCGGTGGGAATCCCGGTCGCGGTCCTCGCCGCGGTCAGCGCACCCCTGGGTCCGGGCGCGCTCGCGTGGAGCTGCCTGGCCGCGGTGCTCGTGATCATCCCCGCTCTGGTACGGCTGCGCCGTCCCCTCGTCGTGGCCGCCCCGGCGGCGGCGCTGCTGTCGTTGCCGGTCGTGCTCTTCTCCCTGACCACTCCCCCGGCGCTCGTCCCGGTCCTCCGTTCCTGCGTGGGGGTCGTGCTGGTGGCGGCGGTACTCGTCCTGGCCATGGTCGTCCACGCCGGGGCGAAAGAGGCGGCGCTGGCCTTCTCCGACCAGTTCAAGTCCGCCTTCGACCTGCACCGGCGGCTGGTCTTGCACGAACTCGGCCTGGAACCTCCGGCCAACCTTGCTGCCGAGCAGGCGCTGTGGCTGGACGTCTGCCAGTTCCTGTACCGCGGCGACCCGCCCGTCTCCCCCGAGTTCCGCTACCGCCCGCACGTGACCTGATGGCAAGGTGTCACAGTGTGCTAGTAGAGTGAACGGGTGGCCGAAGAAAACGAGCAGCTCGGTAGCCGGGACAAGGTGCTACTGGCGGCGATGCAGATGATCGGGGAGAACCCCGGGGCGAAGCTCAGCGTGCGGGCGGTCGCCGCGCGCGCCGGGGTGAGTACGGGATCGCTCCGATTCCACTTCCCGACGCAGCGCGCCCTCCAGGACCAGGTGCTCACCCGCCTGTACGACGTCATCGTCGACGAGAACCGGATCCACGACCGGACGGTGCCGGCCCGTGAGCGTCTCGTCGACTGCCTGCGCCAGGTCCTCGCCCCGGCCGGGGTCGGCGCCGGCGCGCGGGAGGCCCATCGCGTCATCCACGAGCAGTTCATCGCCCCGGAACCAACCGAACAGGTGCAACAGGCCTATCTCACCCTCGAACGAGAAGGCAGACGCCGCGTCGAGTACTGGCTGACGGTCCTCACCAGCGAAGGCGCGCTCACCCCCGGCGACACCTCCCGGCGCGCGCAGTTCCTGCTCACCGTCCTCAACGGCCTCGCCCTGGAACGAGCCCTGCCCGCCGAGGGCTCGATCCTGCAGGCCGAAAACGACACCCTGTACATGGCCGTCGACGCGGTCCTGAACTCCGGGACCTCATAGTCACGCAGCTCGTGCCGGACGGGGCCCGCCGGGAGGAGATGGTGATCCTCCGTGAAGCGAGCGACGAGGCGGCGCTCAGGGGATGAGGATCGTCTTGCCGGGGAGGCGGCCGGTGGTGGCCGCGTCGTGGACGGCGGGGAGGTCGGCCAAGGGCCGGCGGTCGGCTACGTCGATTTTCAGGGTTCCCGCGTCCACACGGGCCACCAGCTCGGCGAGCGCCCCGGCGTCGCTGCGGGCGAAGACGCGTGTGACGCGCACTCCGCGACCGGGCTCCTCCGCCTCGGTGGTGGTGCTGACGAAGGTGCCGCCGTCGGCGACCAGGTTCGTGAGCTGGGCGGTCTCGTGCGGGCCGGTCTGAACCAGGTTCAGCACCACGTCGAACCGGCGGCCCGCCAATGCCTGGGGGACGGGGGTTTCGGTGTAGTTCACGATCTGGTCGGCGGCGTAGGAGCGGATGCGTGCGGCGCTGCGTGGGCCGGCGGTGGCGGTGACCACGGCCCCGGTTCGCTTGGCCAGCTGGGTGGCGTATCCGCCTACCGCGCCGCCGGCGCCGTTGATCAGGATGTGCCGGCCTGCCCGCAGGTGGGCGTGCTCGTACAGGGCCTGCCAGGCTGTCAGGCCGACGGCGGGCAGGGCGGCGGCGTCCGCGAGGGGCACGGTTCGCGGGGCGGCGGTCAGGAGGGCGGCCGGGGCGAGGGTGTACTCGGCAGCCGCTCCGGGGTCGGTCGCGGGGAGGAAGCCGACCACCTTGTCGCCTTCGGTCCAGGTCTGTACGCCCTCGCCTATCTCGGTGATGACGCCGGACAGGTCGAAGTTCGGGATGTGCGGGAGGGTCAGCGGGAACACCTGCCGCAGGTAGCCGGCGCGGATCGCGACGTCCACCGGGTTGAACGCGGTGGCGGCCACCTTCACCACCACCTGGCCGGGTCCCGCCACGGGGAGGTCGACGTCCTCGTGGACCAGGACGTCGGTGTCGCCGTAGGAGTGGTAGCGCACTGCCTTCATGATCTCTCCTTCACATATTGCTTCGAAGTTGAAGCGTGTGATGACCGTAGCTTGCTTTGAGTTCGAAGCAATACCCGGCCGGCGGGTGATCCTGATCACAATGCTTTGAGTTCGAAACATATAAGGTGGGGGGATGACCGACGACGGTGTCCAGGGGCTCGACCCCCGGCAGCTGGAGGCCTACTTCGCGCTGATGGAGGCCGTCAGCCTGCTTCAGCACCACGTCGAGCAGCAGCTCCAGGCCTCGGGGGACCTCAGCTACGTGCAGTTCCAGCTCCTGGCCCGGCTCGCCGACGCGCAGGGGCAGCTCACCATGACCGCACTCGCCGACAGCGTCGTCTACAGCCGCTCCGGCCTGACCTACCAGGCCGGGCTGATGGAGAAGGCCGGTCTCATCACCCGCGGCCCCTGTCCCGACGACGAGCGCACCACCCTGGTCACCATCACCGAGGACGGTCTGGCGCTGCTGGGGCGCGTGATGCCGGGGCACATCCAGGTCGCCCGCGGCATGCTGTTCGACCCTCTGGCCGACGAGGACCTGAGCCGGCTCGGCGACATCATGGTCCGGGTCCGGGACCACATGCGCTCGCTACCCCCCCGCTCGGCCGCCCCTCGCAGACGCCGGCAGGCCTGAACCGGTGATGCCCACGGTTCCCGTCTGAATGGCCTGGAGCATGTCGAGGTTGTAGGCGTAGACCTGGTCGGCGAGGGTGTTCAGCCGCGTGTCGTCGATCGGCTCGCCGTCCGCCCGGCCGTTCCACATCGCCTCCACGGCCTTGCCCAGGGTGACGAAGTCCGCCCCGATCCGGTTGTCGAACCGGTCCCGGAGCTCGACCCCGAAGTACTGCTGGATGAGGGCGAGGTTGCGGTTGATGCTGTCGTTCCATTCGAACAGGACCTGCCGGTAGCCCTCCATCCTCGTCTCGGACTTCGCCGAGCGGGTGCCGGTCTCGCCGGCGAGGCTCCAGTACAGCAGGCGCAGGCGGTAGAGCCGCTTGTCGAGGAGCCTGCTGACCTCCTCGAACACCATGACCGCCCGCTCGCGGTCGCGGTCGCGCGTCTGGACCCGGTGCTGGTGGGCCCACGCCCGCCGCTGGAAGAAGAAGCCCAGCACGCCACCCAGCACGGTGGTGAGCAGGAATCCGGCCACCACCGGCATCAGCTCGTTCACGAAACCGCCTCGTTCCGTCGGCCCACCCAGGCGATCAGGTTCCCGCCACACCCCGGGTGGGCGCAAGGCCGCGGGCGTTTCAGCTCACGGCCTGCTTCACCAGCGCGCTGATGCGGGCCTCGATCTCGGGGGTGATCTCGGTCAGGGCGTAGGAGACCGGCCACATGGCGCCGTCGTCCAGCTGCGCCGGGTCGCTGAAGCCGAGCGTGGCGTAGCGGCTCTTGAACTTCTCCGCGGGCTGGAAGTGGCAGACCAGCTTGCCGTTGAGCGCGTACGCGGGCATGCCGTACCAGAGCTTCGGGGCGAGGCCGGGGGCGCCGGCGGTGATGATGGCGTGCACGCGCTCGGCCAGGACGCGGTCCTCGTCCTTCATCTCGGCGATCTTGGCGAGCACGTCCCGTACCGCCGCCGCGGCCTTCTCGGCCTCGCTGCGGCGGGCCGTCGTCTTCAGCTCCTTGGCGTGGTCCTTCATCGCGGCGCGCTCCTCGGCCGTGAATCCCTCGTACGCGGTGGTGGTGGTGCTGCTCATCGTGTGCTCCTTCGTCGTTGTCGCTGTAAGACCAAAGGTGCCGGAGCGGGTTGATACATCCGCGATGCGGAGACGATGCGGCCGCATACCTTTTCTTTCTGGATACCGTCCTGTTAGTTTGCCAGCTATGCCCCTCTCGCTGTTCTTCCTCCTGGATGGCGTTGTTTTCGCCACATGGGTGGTTCGCATCCCCTCGGTCAAGGACCACCTCGGCGTCTCCACCGGCGGTCTCGGCGTGGCGCTCATGTGCATGGCGATCGGCACCGGCCTCGCCATGACCGTGAGCGGAAGGCTCTGTCTGCGGTACGGCACGCGCCGCGTCATCCTGGCCGCCATCAGCCTGCTCAGCCTGGCCCTGCCGGTGATCTCGCCGGCCGACACGATGGTGGAGCTGTGCCTGGCCCTCGCCGTGACCGGGCTGTGCTACGGCACGCTCAACATCGGGCTGAACAGCGCGGCCGTCGAGGTCGAGCGGGCCACCCGCCGGCCGGTCATGTCGGTGCTGCACGGGTTGTGGAGCGCGGGCGGCCTGGCCGGTGCGCTGCTCGGCGGCCTGCTCCTCGGCTCGCTGACCACCTCGCAGCACTTCCTGCTGGTGTCCGCGTTCATCCTCCTCAGCACGGCCGTCCTGGCCAGGCCGCTCCTGCGCGGTACGGTCCCCGCGGTCGCGAGCACCCCGGGCCGGGGCGGACCCCGGACGTTCCGCCTGGCCGTGGCGCTGTGCGGGGTGCTGGCCGTGTGCGCGGCCTTCGGCGAGGGGGCGGTGGCCGACTGGAGCGTGCTGCACCTGCGCGACGACCTGCGCGCCGAGGCCGACCTGGCCGCGTACGGGTTCTCGGCCTACTCGGTGGCGATCGCGGCCACCCGGCTGGCGGGCAGCCGCCTGGTGGCGCGGTTCGGGCAGAGCACCGTGCTCGTGACCGGCGCCGTGCTCGCGGTGTGCGGCGGCCTGGCCGCCTCGTGGACGGGTTCGGTGGCGGTGGCGTTCGCCGGGTTCGTGGTGGTCGGGTGCGGGCTGGCCAACGTGTTCCCGCTGGCCATCGCCCAGGCGGGGGCGCTCGGCGGACCGGCGGGCGTGAGCCTGGCCTCCAGCATCGGCCACGCGGGGATGCTCGGCGGGCCGCCGTTGATCGGCTTCCTGGCCGAGCACGTCGGGCTGCCCGCCGCACTGTCGGCCATCGCCGTCTCCTCGGCGGCCGTCGTGCCGCTCGCGCTGTACCTCCGCGGGGCGCGGTAGCTCACGACCGCGCCACGACCGCGACACGACGGCGACGGCGACGGCGACGGCGACGGCGACGGCGACGGCGACGGCGACGGCGACGGCAGATTCTCCCGTGTTCTCGTGTTCTCTTGGCGGGGGAACCTCAATATCGGGATAAGTAGCGATATCGTGCTTGGGCATGACAGGAGTCGAGATCGGGGTCAGGGCGGGAAGCCTCTCGGATCACGACTCATGCCGATGACCACCACGCCGCGACGGGCCGGCCATGGTGATGGACGAAACCAGCCAAGGGCCGCATGCCGTACAGGCGAATCCATCGTGGACCTCGGCCGCGCACGGGCGTGAGGCTGCCGCCCGGGGGGCGGCACGAGAAGGAGGTGGTGGGAGTCGATGGAGACGCAGGCGGGCGACGCCCTGATCGAGCGGATCCGCGCGCACGCGGCCGACGACGACATCGTGGGCCCGGCGGCCAACGACCTGCTCGGCGAGCTGTACGCGGGATACCCGGTGGAGAACCTCAGCAGGCTTCTGCACAGCGACGACGAGGCGGTCGCCGGGACGGGCGCCTGGTTGCTGGCGGAGCTGGCGGAGTTCGCCGCCCCGATGATGGACGAGATCCCGGCCCTGCTCTCCCACCGGAACCGCATCGTCCGGTACTACGCGACGGCGGTCGTCCTGGAGAACGCCGACGAACGCCACGGGCCGGTCATCGCCCAGGTCATCGCCCTGAGCCAGGACCTGGAAAGCGCGATCCGCTGGAAAGTCCTGGAATTCCTGACCGAGTCGTCCGTCGAGCAGCTTGAGGCGGGGGCGTCCTGCCTGGCTCCCGGCCAGCTCAGGGACCTGACCGAATGGCTGGTCCTGCAGGAGGACGAGGAGCCCGACACCTCCGGCATCATCACCCGGCTGGCCGCGAGCGACCCGGTGACCAGGCTGTTCGCCGCCGCCGCGGCCATCAGCCTGTCCGGCCCCGACGACCTGAGCCTCCTGGAGCACGCGGCCAGGGCCGAGGACGAGGAGATCCGCTCGTTCGCCGGGGAACGGCTGGGCGAACTGCGCGAGCACGGAGCCGGCTAGCGAACGGTGCAAAGTACCTAAGCGCGACAGATTCGCCGTTGTCAGCGTTTGTCTAGCGTTGGGATCACGACGATCCGAGGAACCCTGGAGGAATCATGGCCGCTTACCTGCTCGCCCACCTGCGCAAGCCGGAAGAGATCCACCCCGACGTGCTGGAGTACAAGGAACGGGTCCAGTCGGCCCTGGACCCCTTCTCCGGCCGGTTCATCGTGCGCGGGGGCGAGGTCGACGTCCGGGAGGGCGACTGGCCGGGCGATGTGATCCTGGTGGAGTTCCCGTCCATGAAGCACGCCCGCGACTTCTACGACTCGGCCGCCTACCAGGAGATCCTCCGGCTCCGCACGGACCACCTGAAGGGCGAGCTGATCCTCGTCGAAGGCGTCTGAACCGCGAGATCACTCCCGCGGGCGGTTCAGCGCGGAGTGGCGGTAGCTGTAGGCGACGTAGATGATCAGGCCGATCAGGAACCACACCGCGAAGCGCAGCCAGGTCGCCGGGCTCAGGAAGGTGATCAGCCACACCGAGAAGACGACCCCGATGGCCGGGACCACCGGCATGCCCGGCGTCCGGAAGGTACGCGGCAGGTCCGGCTGCCGGTACCTCAGGACGATGACGGCCACGCACACCACGACGAAGGCCAGCAGGATGCCGATGTTGGTCAGCTCGGCCGCCTCGCGAATCGGCAGGAATCCCGCGATGAGCGCCGAGACCACACCCACGATCCAGGTGATACGGCTCGGCACCCGGCGCACCGGATGAACCTTGGCGAACCAGCGCGGCAGCAATCCGTCACGGCTCATCGCGAACCACACGCGGGTGACGCCGAGCATGAAGGTGAACATGACGGTGAGGATGCCGATGATCGCTCCGGCCGCGATGACGCCCGCGAGCTTGGACAGCCCGACCGAGGCGAAGGCCGAGGAGAACCCGCTCTCGGGGTCGATGTCTTTGTAGTTCTGCATACCGGTCAGGACCAGCGTGGCCAGCACGTACAACACCATCGAGATGGCCAGCGAGTAGATGATCGCCTTGGGCATGTGCCGCTGGGCGTCCTTGGACTCCTCGGCGGCGGTGCTCATCGCGTCGTAGCCGAAGACGGCGAAGAAGACGGTCGCCGCGCCGGTGATCGCGCCGGTCACGCCGAACGGGAAGAACGGGGTGTAGTTGGCCGGGTTGATGAAGAAGAAGCCGACCACGATCACCATCAGCACGACGACGACCTTCACCCCGACGACGAAGGTCTCGAACCGGGCGGCGGCCTTGATGCCGAGATTCAGCAGGAACGCGATGAGCAGGCACAACACCACCGCGAACAGGTCGACGACCCGGCCGGGCCCGGTGCCCGGCGCGCCCAGCATCCATTCGGGCAGGTGGAGGCCGAGGTTGCCGACGAGGAACCCGAAGTAGCCGGAGATGCCGATCCCCACGACCGCGACGATGGCGGTGTACTCCAGCAGCAGGTCCCAGCCGATGAACCACCCGGCCAGTTCTCCCAGTACGGCGTAGCCGTAGGTATAGGCGGAGCCCGCTTTCGGGATGAGCCCGGCGAACTCCGCGTAGGAGAACGCCGCTGCGGCGCTGGCCACACCGGCGATGAGGAAGGAGATGAGCACGGCGGGCCCGGCGGTCTGGTTGGCGACCGCGCCGGCGAGGGCGAAGATCCCCGCGCCGATGATGCCGCCGACGCCGATCGCGGTGAGCTGCCACAGGCCGAGCACCCGTGTCAGTTCCCCTTCGTGCTCGCTGGCGATCTGCTCGACCGGCTTGCGCCGGAACACTCCCGAGCCGCCTCCGAACGAAGCCATCGTCTCGCCTCCCTGGTCACGACGCTGTCACCGGCGAGGGGGAATGCTAGAAACGTACCCATTCCGACGAGGAATCAGACCGAAGCGGGGCGGACCCAGTCGCGGTTCTCGCGCAGGACCGTGAACCCGGCCGATCGGTAGAGCGCCACCGCGGCGTGGTTCGAGGACGGCGTCAGCACGGCGACCGCGCTCGCGCCCCGCTGGACAAGGGCCGCGCACGTGCCCAGCACGGCATCGCGCCCGTAGCCGTGCCCGCGATGGTCGGGAGCGGTGCCGACCGGCTCGAGCAGCCCGCACCTGCCCGCGCCCGCGAACCATCCGGTCGCGGCGGCCGCCGGCTCCCCCGCGGGCGTGCGCACGATCGTCTCCACGGCCAGCTCGCCGGCCGGCGAGCGCCTCATCGTGTGCCAGTTCTCGACCGTGAGCGTGGACTTGAAGGCGGCGCGATGCACCAGCGCCCGGTCGGCCACGTCGGCCGCGCCGACCGGCTCGGCCCGGCTGGACACCGGGCGCGGGGTCCACGACAGGACGAGCCAGGACTCCCGCTCGCGCTCCCATCCGGGCACCGGCAGGCCGTCGGACCAGTCGTTGCCGGGTTCGAGCAGCTGCTCGGCGTCGGCCGCGAGCGCGCCGAGATCGGCGCCGGGCGCGGCGGTCACCCGCAGCACGGGGCCGTCGAGGAAGCCGGCCGCCACCGGCGCCGCGTCGTCCGTCCAGAGGTAGACGGCGGCGTCGGTGAAGCGCAGGTACCACCCCACGTCTCCGGGATGGAGGCCGCCGGCCGGGGCGTCGGCCGGCGTCCACTCCGCGAGCGCGTGCAGCGCGGGACCGGTTTGCGCAGGTGTCAGGCGGTGACGGGCGAGTGAGATCACGCAGGGCAGGTTAGCCAGCGCGCCTCTGGTGTCTCAAAGGCTTTTCACCAGGCGGATCTCTCACCGCAGCGCGTCGGCCGGTTCCATGCGGGCCGCGCGCAGCGCCGGATACAGGCCCGCCAGCAGCCCCACCAGCGCGCCGGCCACGGGTGCGGCCAGCGCCAGCCGTACGTCGAGGACCGGGGTCCACTGGCGCACGGCGGCCACCGCGACCACGGTCACCATGCCGACGCTGGCCCCGATCACCCCGCCGGTCAGGCCGATCAGGCTGGACTCCATCAGGAACTGGGCGGCGATGTGGCGGCGGGCCGCGCCCAGGGCGCGGCGCAGGCCGATCTCGGCGACCCGTTCCATGACGGTGACCAGCGTGACGTTGGCGATGCCGACCGCACCGACGATCAGGGAGACCAGGCCGAGGATGAGGAAGAGGCCGTTGACGTCGTCCTGGGCGCCGTCGCGCGCCCGTTTGGGGCTCGGCGGCGCGATCACCTGCAGCTCGGCGCTGCGGTTGGGGCTCAGCGCGAGCGGGGCCTGGCGGGCGATGAGCTCGGCGGCGCCCAGCTGGGTGGCGACCAGGACGCGGGTGACGTCCTTGAGCCCGATGTCGGGGCCCAGCGTGGGCGGGACGAGGATCGCGCTGGCCAGGATCTGCTCGCGCCGCAGGCCGCCGATGATGCCGATGACGGTGTAGGCGCGGTCCTTGATGAACACGGCGGGCGCGTGTTCCAGGCTGGTGATGCCGAGCATGGCGGCGGCCTGCTCCCCCAGCACGACGACCCGGTCGCGGCGGCTGACGTGGCCGGCGTCGTAATAGCGCCCGGCCAGCATCCGGCCGAGGGTGGTCTGCGGCAGGTCGGGGGTGGCCGCGACCACCGCGAGGGTCTGCCCGGACACCCGGGTGGGGTCGAGCAGGTTGTTGGCGGTCACGACGAGGTTGGAGCTCTTGTCGCTCTGCGCCAGCGCCGTCGCCGAGGTCACGCCGCGCAGGAGGCGCAGCTCTTTGGCCGCGTCCCAGGACACGAGGGGATTGTGGCCGCCGCGTGGCACCTCGACGGTGACGCTGGTGGCCAGCAGTTCGTCGAACCGGCCGACGATCTGGTTGCCCGCGGTGGCGGCGATGCCCAGCGTGACCACCAGCGTGCCGATGCCCAGGACGGTGCCGAGCGTGGTCAGGGCCGAACGCACCGGGCGGGCGAGCATCCCCGCCATGGACTCGGTCCACAGGTCACGGAGCTTCACGGAGCACCCCGTCCGCGATCCGGACCCGGCGTTTGGCGCGGGCGCTCACCCCGTCCTCGTGCGTGATCACCAGGATGGTCAGCCCCTCGGCGCGCAGGCCGTCGAACAGGTCCAGGATGGCCTCGGTGTTGCGGCTGTCGAGGTTGCCGGTCGGCTCGTCGCACAGAAGCAGGGCCGGCTGGGCCATCAGGGCGCGGGCGATGGCCACCCGCTGGCGTTCGCCGCCCGACAGGCGATCGGGCAGGAACCGGATGCGATGGCTCATGCCCACCTGCTCCAGCGCCTGTTCCGCGCGGGTCCGGCGGCCGGCGCGCGGGTGCGGGCCGTACACCTCGGCGAGCATGACGTTCTCCACGACCGTGCGGTGGGCCAGCAGGTGGAAGGACTGGAAGACGAACCCGATGCGGGTGCCCCGCAGCCGGGTCCGCCCGCCGTCGCGCAGCGCCGTGGTCTCGACCCCGTCCAGCCGGTACGTGCCGGAGGTCGGCCGGTCGAGCAGGCCGAGGATGTTGAGCAGGGTGGACTTGCCGGAGCCCGACGGCCCGACGATGGCCATGTAGTCACCCTGCTCGACGCGCAGGTCCACGTCGGCCAGCGCGCGTACCGGCGGGTCGGAGGGGAAGTCCCGGCAGACGCCGGCCAGCTCGATGACGGGCTCAGGCATCGCTCACCACGACCCGGTCGCCCTCCTTGAGCTGGCCCCCGCCGACCGGGGTCACCTTCACCACGCCGTCGGCGGTCAGGCCCGTCCGCACCTCGACCTCGCGCGTACGGTCACCGTCCAGGGTGACCCTGACCCGGGGCCGGCCGTCGGCGGAGGTGATGACGGCGGCCACCGGGACGGCCAGCACCTCGCCCTCGGTCGAGCCGACCGAGATGCGCACGGTCATGGGCGAGCCGACCAGCGACTTGAGCTTCTTGGCCGAGCCGGGCGTGAGCAGGATGGGCACCGAGCCGGTCTCGGCCTCCTCGTCCTTCGGCTTGTCCGCACCCGCCTTGGCGTCCTCCCCCACCGCGCTCAGCGTGGCGGGCAGCTGCGTTCCGTCCATGGTCTCCATCGAGGCCTCCTGGCCGGCGCGCAGCAGCTTGGCCTCCTTGGCCTCGACCGACCCGGTGACCGCGAAGGCCGAGCTGGTCACGGTCGCGACCTTGCCCTCGATGGTGTCGCCCGGCTTGACCTCGGCCTTGTCGATGCGGGCCGGCAGCTTCGGCAGGAAGACGATCTCACCGGCCGGGACGCTGACCCCGTAGGTCTTGCGGAACTCGGCCAGCAGGGTCTGCGCGTCGGCCAGGTTCGCGGCGCTGTGGGTGACCTTCGTACGCAGCGGCGAGACCTTCCTGGCCCGCTTCAGCGCCTGGTCGGCGGTGGCCTCGGCCTCCTTCGCGGTGCGCACGGCCTTGCGCAGTTCCTCCAGCCGCTTGTCCCGGTCGACGCGGACCTGCTCCTCGTAGGCGGCCACCGCCCGGTGCGCCTCGTCGAGGTCCTGCCGGGCGTTGGCCAGCTTCATCTCCAGCAGGCTGGTGTCCACCTCGCTGGGCGTGGGCGCGGGTGTCGCGGTCGGCGTGGGCGCGGGTTTCCTGGCCTCGGCCAGCGCCTGCTCGGCCGCGAGCACCTGCTCCTCCGCAGTGCGTACGGCCCGCCGCAGCGCGGCCAGCTGGGTTTCCTGCTCCGGCGTGACCTCCGGCGCCTCGGCCAGCGCCTTCTGCGCGGACTTCAGGTCCCGGCGGGCGTTGTCGTGGCGCAGCCGTAGCGGCCGCACGTCCAGGCCCTCGTCCAGCGCCTTGCGGTCGGCGGCCAGGGTCTCCTGCGCGGTCTGCACGGCCTGGCGTAGCTGCTGCAGGCTCTTGCGCGCTTCCAGGTCGGGTTCCTGCGCCTTGTAGCCGCGTTTGGCGTACCAGCGCTTGACCGCCGCGACCGTGGCCGCGTCGAAGACGCCGCTGGCCCGCACCCGCAGCGCGCGCTGGAGCTGCTTGACGTCGTCGCCCTCGGTCCCGGGCACGAGCGGGCGGTACATCGGCTTCTTGCCCTGCAGCGCGAACACCGGCCGGCCGTTGACCTGCATCAGCGTCTGGCCGGCGCGGATCGGGCCGGGTTTGGGCGCCGTGGTGACACGCTGGGCGGCGCCGTTGGCCCCGCCGCCGGGTCCGGCCCCGCCGCCGCCGCTGTTCCCGCCGACCATCCCGGCCAGGGTGATCGGCAGCGGCGAGCCGTACGTGAGGGTGCCGCTGACCGTCACCGTGCTCGTGAGCTTGCGGCGCTCGACGGCCGAGGTGACCAGGGAGGGTTTGGGCGGGCGGCGCGAGGCGGCCTCCTCTGCCGGGGACCGCAACCGGGAGCCGACGACCCAGCCGACCGCGGCGATCACCAGCACCCCGGTCACGACCAGGGCGAGCACTCGGGATCTGCGCACGCTAGCTCGCAACCGTCGCCATCATCATGCCCACGCCGGGCAGGAACTGGGCCTTCTCGTAGACCCCGTTCGCCTTGGGCCGGTAGGCGGCGTAGAAGTCCTTGCCGCACTCCAGGTCCTCCAGGGACGCCTTGATCTCGCGCTGCAGCAGCGGCCGCGCCTGGTCGGCGGTGGGGGTCTTGCCCTGGCCGAGCTTGCCGAACTCCTGCATGAACGGTTCCTCGGTGCTGCGCGCGATGTCCGAGGGGCGTTGCGAGGAGACCCGGTAGCCCTTGCCCTTCAGGCAGTCGGCGAACGCGCCGGCCAGCTCCACCAGCTTGGGGTCGCCG
Source organism: Nonomuraea endophytica (assembly GCF_014203235.1). Classification (GTDB taxonomy): domain Bacteria; phylum Actinomycetota; class Actinomycetes; order Streptosporangiales; family Streptosporangiaceae; genus Nonomuraea; species Nonomuraea endophytica. The sequence goes on from NZ_JACHIN010000005.1 coordinate 44,955, forward strand.
TCGATCTCGCGGGCGATGATCTGCTTCAGCATCTCGCCCTGGGCCTTGGAGACCTCCTCCATCGACTTCATGTTCTTGCCGGTGACCTTGTTGATCATCTGCAGCGTGCAGGCGCCCATCGCGTCGAAGTACGCCTCCCGCTGCGCCTTCGGCAGCCCGGCGATGACCTTTCCGTTGGGGTCGTCGCCGGCTCCGTCCATCTCCTTCGTCCGCCACGCCATCCGGCCGACGCCGTCGTTGGGGTAGACGAAGGAGGCGGCGAAGCCAAACCCGTACTTTTCGCGATATTTCCGCATGCCTTGGTAGTCGCCGGACATTTCATGCTTGATGGCGTCCGGCAGTTTGGGCGTGGTCACCATCGGGTGATAGGTGAACCCCTTGCCCTTCATGCAGGTGGCCAGCTGAGCCTGGTGCTCGCGTTGCTTGTTGGCGGAATCGGCGGCGGGCGGGGCGGCCGCCCCGGTCTCACCGTTCTCACTGGACGTGGCGCATCCGGTGAGAGCCGCCAGTAGGGCCGCGGCAATCATGAGCGGCACTCGGGAGTTGGTCATGAGACTTCACTGTCGCCAGTGCAAGCTGAAGAGAACCTGAACGCGGCTGAAGCGCGGAGCCCGCCCGGTCCACGGTCAGGGCGGGCGCCGTCTCACCGCCGCTCGACGCCGCCCTCCGCGAGCGCCTGCCTGCGCTGGTCCGTCGGGCTCATGCCGTAGGCGGCGCGGAAGGCACGGCTGAACTCCGCGGCGTTCCTGAACCCCCACCGCAGACCGACCTCCCCGATCGGCCGCTCCCGCAGCCGGGGATCGACGAGTTCGGCGCGGCACCGCTCCAGCCTCCGCCGCCGGATCGTGACGCTCACCGTCTCCGGCCGCCCCTCGAACAGCACGTGCAGCGTCCGCACCGAGATGTGATGGTGCGCGGCGATGCCGACCGGCCCCAGCTCGGGATCACCGAGGTGGCGGTCGATGAAGCCGTCGATCCGCGCCATCAGCGTCTGGTGACGGCTCTCGGCCGGCAGAGTACGGCCGGCGCCGAGAAGGCCCGCCAGGAACGTCGCGGCCAGGTCGACGCCGATCGCGCCCAGCCGGGACAGCTCGGCCGGATCGCAGCCCGTGGCGTGCTCACGAAGACCGGTGAGATAGCGGGCCAGCACCGCCCCGGAACCGGTCCGGGCCGGGAGCCTGGACGCCAGCAGCCGGTCCACCTCGTCGCCGGGCAGGGGCAGCGCCTCCCGCGCCATCGACAGGATCATCACCCGGGCCGGCCGTCCCTGGTCGGCCCAGTCGACGACGGAGGGGTTGGAGGAGTTGAGCAGCCCGATGTCCCCGGCGTCCAGGGCGGCGTCGTTACGGCGCTGCTCCAGCCGTAACGGGCCGTCCTGAACCACGAAGAGCTGGTAACTCTCCGGGTCGTGGCGCCCGATGTGGACCGGCGTGCGCCGGGCCGTCATCGGCGACATCACGATCTCGGCCAGCCGTACCCCCGCCAGGTCGACGGTGTACGCCCGGCCGTGGAAGTCGTCCACGTGCTCGGTCTTCAGCGCCGTGGGCACGATCTCCTGCGCGGCCAGGCGTGTCCACCACTCCAGGCGATGCCGCTTCGGCACCTGGTCGGTGGACATGGAGGCCACGGGGCTCCTTCCGGGCAAGGAGGTTCCGTACACCGCGTCCACGATCTCGTCCACCGTCCCAGGGTCCACAACCCGGAACCCGACCGCAAGATCGGCGGCCCGGTCAGCGGAGGTCGCGGATGAGGGCGCCGACGATGGACTCGACCTTCTCCGAGTTGAACGAGTCCGAGCCGATCAGCAGGGTGACGGCCCGCTGCCCGTCGTCGGTGACGGCGTTCCTGAACTTGTGCCCGCTGGCCATGCTGCCGCTGTGTCCCCACGTGATCAGGCCGGGAGCGAACTGGTAGCCCTCGACGCCCAGGCCGTAGTCCTGGTCGAAGTCGTCCTTGATGGTCTTCTTCATCTCGGCGAGCTCGGCCGGGGCCAGCAGTTCGCCGGTCATCAGCGCGGTCCAGAAGGCGGTCGTGTCGGCGCCGGTCGAGATCAGCGCGCCCGACGCGTCGGCCTCGGAGGTGTTCCACTCCGTCTTGTCGACCAGCTTGCCGCCCCGCTTGACGTAGCCTCGCAGGTCGGGCTTGGGGATGGTGGTCCGGTCGCCCGGCCAGGACGTCTCGCGCAGCCGCAGGGGCTTGATGATGCGCCGGTTGATCTCCTCGCCGATGCCGCGGCCGGTGATCTTCGTGACGATCAGCCCGGCCAGGTTGTAGTTGGTGTTGGAGTAGGCGAAGCCCGACGGGGTCCGCTCGGGCGGGGGCAGGGGCAGCGCCTGCTTCACCGTCTGCAGGGGTTCGATGTGGTCCCAGCGGTGCTCTTCCTCGTCCTCCCAGAACGGCGCGGCCAGGTAGTCGGGCAGGCCGCTGGTGTGCTGCAGGAGCTGGCGGATCGTGATCTCGCGGCCGTCGTAGTCCTTGGTGCGGATGAGGCCGGGCAGATGGCGGTCGACGGTGTCGTCCAGCTCGATCCTGCCTTCGCCGACGAGCTGCAGCACGACCGTGGCCGTCCAGGTCTTGGTGTCGCTGCCGATGCGGCTGTGCTCGTCGCCCCGGACCTCGCGGCCCGTCCTGCGGTCGGCGAGGCCGACGCCGCCGGTCCAGACACCGCAGCGCGGGCTCTTCACCGTCACCGCGATGCCCGCCCCGATCTTCTCCAGCGCGTTCAGCGCCGTCCGGATCGGCTTGGTGTCGCACCGTGGCGTCGCGGCCGGCGCGGCGGACGGCGCGGCCACCAGAGAGGCCGTGACCACGAAGGCCACGAGAACACCTCGCATATTGTCTCCTTTGACGATACTCCTGCGTAAGGCGGATACCCACGGCACGTGCATGCTGACAGCGTCGCGGCTGACCTGACCCTCCGCATTCGGTGCCCGTCCAGACATTCCGTGCATGCTTTGTACGGTCGGCCAAAGAGGTGAGGATGCTCGACACCGGAGTACCCGATCTCGCCCAAGTCCTGGACGCCCTGGGCTCCTCGCTGCTGCGCCCGCTGACCGCGCTGCCGGAAGGGCCGGTGCCGGTCTCCGGCGTGCTCATCTTCGAGCCGCGCGCCCCGCTGCCGAACGTCAGGGACGCGATCCTGCTGGCCGTCGGCGTGGGCACGGCGGAAGCGCGGGCGAAGGAGCTCGTGGCCGCGGCGGCCGGCGTCGGCTGCGCCTGCCTGGTGGTGAAGAGCTTCGGCGAACCGGTCGCCGACCTGGTCGACGCCGCGCAGCGGTCAGGCGTCGTGCTGCTCGCCGCCGACGAGGCCGTCGCCTGGCATCACCTGGACGCCATGATCTCCACGGCCCTGGCCTCCACGGTCCGTTTCGAGCAGGCCGCCGGAGCGCCGGCCGCCGGCGACCTCTTCGCGCTGGCCAACGCGATCGCCGGGATGGTCGGCGGCGCCACCGTGATCGAGGATCCGCGGCGGCGCATCCTCGCTTATTCGACCCTGCCGGGACAGGCCATCGACGAGGGCCGCCGCCAGGGCATCCTCGGCCTGCAAGTGCCGACCGGCCCGGACTACGACGAGGTGTACCGCGCGCTGGTCAAGGCGGGGCGTACCTGCCGGTTCCCCGCGTTTCGCGGCGGGCTTCCCCGTCTCGGCGTCGTGGTCCGCGCGGGCAGCGAGGAACTGGGCTCGATCTGGGTCGTCGACGCGGAGGGCGACCTGGACGCCGCCGCCGAACAGGCGCTGTCCGACGTGGCCGACATCGTCTCGCTGCACCTGCTCGCGGCGCGTACCGCCGACGACGCCGTCCGGCGCAGGCGCGCGGACCTGCTGCGGCGGCTGCTGGCCGACCCGAGCAGCGTCACCGCGGTCGCCCCGCAGCTCGGCCTGGACCCGAACCAGCCGGTCGCGGTGGCCGCGTTCGCCGTCGTGTCGAGCAGGGCCGACGACGTCCTGGCCGCACACGCGGCCACCCGGCTCGCCGACCTGGTGAGCCTGCACTGCGAGGCCCACTACGGCAGGCACGGCTGCGCCCTGATCGACGGGACGGTCTACGCGCTGCTGCCGAGCGGGCCGTCGCCGAAGGCGCACCACGAACTCGTCGCCGACATCGCCCGGCGGGCCCACGGCGCGCTGCGGGTGCCGATCCAGGCCGGGCTCGGCTCGCTCGTCCCGGGACTGCGCTCGATCGTGAGCTCGCGCGCCGACGCGGATCTCGTCCTGCGCGCGCTGACCGACCGGCCGGGCGAGCCCCAGCCGTGCCAGGTGGCCACGATCGACGAGGTGTGGGCGGGCGCGACGCTGTCGGCGCTGGCCCAGATCCTGGCCGCGCACGGCGCGCTGCCCCGCAGCCTCGGGCCGGCGGTCCGCGCCCACGATCTCGAGCACGGCACCACCTACGCCGACACCCTCCTCGCCTACCTGGACGCCGACGGCGACTTCGCCGCCGCCTCCCAGCGGCTGTCCGTGCACCCGAACACGATCAGGTACCGGCTCTCGCGTGCCGAGGAGATCTTCGGCTTCGACCTGGCGGACCCGGACGAACGCCTGGTGCTGTGGCTACGATTGCGGCTCGGCGACCAGGTCGGATGGTGACCCATGACGAACGAGCTCGGCGTCTCCGTGACGACCTACCCGCGCGGCGTCGTCATCCACCTGTCCGGGCCGCTGGGCGCCGGCGCGGCGCAGCGGCTGGGCGAGGCGCTCGCGGCCGTCGACGAGCGGGCGACCCCTGCCGTCATCCTCGACCTCGAACAGGTTCCCGCCTGCGACGTCCAGGGCATGGGGGCGATCATCGCCGCCATGAAGCACGCGGCGCGCCGGGACATCCGCCTGATCATGGCCGCCGCCGGCCCACCGGTCGCGCGGGCCGTCGAACGGCACGGCCTGACCGAGCGGGCCGAACTGCGTCACAGCGTGCGGGAAGCGGTCGCCGAGCTCGAAGGATGAACGGCCGTCTGACTCCCGAGCAGGGAGCCCCGTTAACCGCTTTTTACCGCAGGCAGTCCAACGGCCTGATACAGTCGTTGGCAGTTGCAGTTGTGGTACCCCATACAAACTTTTGGTGCACCTGGCGAACGTGATTGGTCAGGTGCGTTTTTTGTTGCCGGTCATCTCCGGATGGGCACATCGCGGCAACTCGGAATCCGTAGGTACGGATGCCGGTTCTGCACACCTATCAAAGGGAGATAGACATGGCCGTCGGAACTGTCAAGTGGTTCAACGCGGACAAGGGCTTCGGCTTCATCGAGCACGAGGGTGGCCCGGACGTCTTCGCGCACTACTCGCAGATCGTCTCTCAGGGCGGCTTCCGCGAGCTGCGTGAGGGCCAGAAGGTGTCGTTCGACATCACCCAGGGCCAGAAGGGCCCGCAGGCGGAGAACATCGTTCCCGCCTAGTCTTGACGCGTGAAGGCCGAGGCTCGCACCCGATGGGTGCGGGCCTCGGCTCGTTTCTCCCCCTTGACCGCGGGGAAGAGCATGATCCCGGCCACGACCAGCGCCGCACCGGCCACATGCCAGACGGTGAGCGCCTCGCCCAGGAACGCCACCGCCGTCAGCACGCCGATCACCGGGACCATGTTGAGGATCACGCCTGCCGTACCGGCGGGAATGTGCCTGATCGCGTGGTTGTAGAGCACGAACCCGAGCGCGAAGCAGACCCCGCCCACGAAGATCGCGGCCAGCCAGTACGGCGCCGCCACGTCGGTGGGCAACGGCTCCCGGCCACTCATCCACGGCCACACCGCCAGCGGCAGCACGATCGCCGTGGCGTAGGTGAACTGGTAGGTCGTCATCGTGAGCGCGTCCACGGTCGGCGCGGTCTTGGCCGCGAGCGTGACGTAGACGGCCGCGGCGAGCGAGCCGCCGAGCACGATCAGGTCGCCGACGTTGAAGCCGCTCCCGAAGCCGCCGCCGTCCAGCACCAGAACGCCGAGCAGCGCCAGCACCAGCCCGAGCACGGACCTGCTGCGGATGCGCTCCTTCAGGAACATCGCCGCCAGCACCAGGACGAAGGCGGACTCGGTCGCCCCCAGCAGCGAGGCGTTCGTGGCCGTGGTGAAGGTCAGCCCCAGCGTGAGCCCGCCATAGGCGAGCGCGGGCTCGAACAGGCCGAGCAGCGCGAACCGCCACGGACCGGGCGCACCGTCGCGCCTGCCGCGCAGGAGCAGGACGACCCAGAGCACGGCGGTCGCGGCGGCGAGCTTGACGACCAGCAGGGTGAGCGGCCCGAAGCCGTCCAGGGCGTATTTGGTGGCGGTCGTGGCGGCGCCCCAGCCCACCGCGGCGACGATCAGGAGCAGGCGGTTCATGACACGGACCGTTCTACTGGACAGTCTTCTTGCGGGCAGGCGACGTAGTCGCAGAGGCGGCAGATGCGGTCCGCGCGTTCGCGGCTGACGGCCAGGGCGGTCAGCACCTGCTCGACGATGCCGGTCAGCTGCCGCTCCTGCTCGCCGGTGAGCGTGCCGAGCGCCCTCCGCAGCACGGCCCGCCGCTCGGCCACGATCTCCGTCGCCACCTCCGTGCCGCGTTCGGTCAGCCACAGCGACACGCTGCGCCGGTCGCGCCCCGGACGCCGTTCGACCAGCCCTTCGGCGGCCAGCCGGTCGACCAGGCGGACCGTCCCCGAGCCGGTGATGCCGAGCACCCGGCTCAGCTCGTCGACGTGCTCGCCCGGCACGGCCAGGATCGTCGCCAGGGCCGAGGCCCCGGTGGCGCCCTGGGCGGTGACCCGCCGCGTGGCCTCGTCCAGTTCGTCGGCGAGCCCGACGACCAGAGCGCTGACAAGGTTCGCAGATCTGTCGTCCATACCTCCCATAATAGCTGACTGAGTCAGTCATATAAAGCATCGAAACATTTTTCCGGGGTGGTTGGCCGGGTCCGATGATCGTATTGTCTGGAGAGATTCCCGACGTGAGGATCTTCGGATGCCCCGATCACGCACCGTCCTGGCCTTGTTCGCCCTCGCCGCGCCCCTCCTGTACGGCGGGCCCGCCCAGGCCTCGGCCGACCAGCCGTTACCCTCGGCGATCTTCCGCGCCACGCACAACAGCTACTCGGGCGACATCGGCGGCGCCAGGAAGTCGATCCCCGCCCAGCTCGACCGCGGCATACGCTTCGTCGAGCTCGACATCCACGACAACGGCTACGCCACCTCCCGCGACTACGCAGTCGGCCACGACTCCCCCGGCGACGAGGTCGACCACCAGGCGGGCAACCCCGGCTCGAACAACCTGCGCGACTGGCTCACCGTGATCAACAACTGGTCCGCCCAGCACCCGGAGGCCGCGCCGATCGTCGTCGCCCTGGACATCAAGGACAACCTCACCGACAACACCTCCTACGCCGCGGGCAACCTGGCCGCCCTCAACGACGAGCTCACCTCCGTCTTCGGCGCGCGGCTGCTGCGGGCCAAGGACTACCCGGCGCAGCCGCCCACGGTCGACGCGCTGCGCGGCCGGGTGCTCCCGGTGATCTCCGGCGACGGCGGGACCAGGACCCAGTACAAGCGGGACGTCGGCCACAACCCGGCCGTCGCGATCAACGGCCGGGGGCAGGTCGTCGAGGTGCACGACTCGGGCTCCGGCGACCTCTGGTACTGGTCCGGCGTGTACGGCGCCGACGGCCGCGTCACCTGGCTGCGCCACGGCAGGTACGACAGCGGCGTGACCCCGGCCGTCACCCTGAACGACAACGGCGACCTGGTCGAGGTCCACCAGTCGCAGACCGCGACCACGCTCTGGTACCGCGTCGGCCGCCTGGCAGCCGACGGCGAGATCACCTGGTCGGCCTCGAACCGCTACGACAACGGCGTCCTGCCAACGGTCAGGTTCACCGACCCGGCGGGCACCCAGCTGCGCGAGATCCACCGCAGCCAGGCCAACAGCCAGAACTGGACGTGGAACGGCGCGTTCAACGCCGGAGGCCGATCGGTCGTCTGGAGCGGCAACGCCAGAACCTCCGACGCCCGCTACGACAAGACCACCTCGGTGAGCGGCTCCTCCCGGGTGCGCGTGTGGACCGGCGCCGACGGCCCGACCCCGGCCCAGACCCTGCGCGTGGACACCGACCGGCACACCGGCGCGCGCATCCGCTACCCGCAGACCGCCTTCACCGAGTTCCAGCAGGGCAACAGCGCCGAACTCCAGCAGGACGCGCTGTTCTACGCGGCCCCCGCGAACGCGTCCTCGTTCATGATCGCCTCCCGGCAGGCGGGGCGGCTGGTGCGCGGGTGGGGCTTCAACTCGGCGGGCGACGCGACCACGCCGCTGGCCAGCTATCCGGCGACGGACCACCCGGACGCCGCGTGGTACCAGGACCTCCTGACGAGATCCGGCGCCGTGCGGTGACCCCGGAGGACGGGCACGGCCGTGTCGCACCCGGCCGTGCCCGGTTCACTGTCGCGCGCGCAGGTTCTTCGCCAGGAGCTTGGCCGCGCGCACGGTGGAGTCGTGGCCGGAGCGGCGCAGGCTGTGGTGGACGACCAGCACCACGACGTTCGCCAGGCGGAAGGCGAACTGCGAGCGGTACGGCCCGGCCGCGCCGGTGGTCGAGTACTGGGTGAACATGAAGGACCCCTCGCCGACCTTCGGCAGCGCGTGGAGTTTGGTACCCGGCGTGATCTTCGGCGTGTCCTTCATGGACTTGACCATCTGCGTCTGATGGTCGCGGGCGAAGGCGAGCTTCGCGTACCGGATGACGGTGACGCCCAGGTAGGTGCCGTCCGAACGCTCCCAGGCACAGGAGTTCGCGTTCACGAACCGGCGCTTGGTCCCGGGCCCGAGCAGCTCGCCGACCTCGGCGGCGTTCAGCACCTTGCAGGAGTCGACGTCGCGGGTGAACAACTTCGGAGCCGAGGTCACCTTCCTCGAGCTGCCGGCCGGGGTGCCGGTCGTGGTCGGGCCGCCGGTCGCGGTGGTGAGGCCGGGCAGGTTCCGGGTCACGACCACCACCGTGGCCGTGCCCGCCAGCGCCACCGCCAGCGCGGCGCCCAGGATGACGGCTTTACGGCGGCGCGGCGGCTTGGCGGCCCGGCGGCGTCCGGCGGTCGCGGGTGCGCCCTGGGCGGCGGCGTTCAGCCAGTCGGCGGCCTGGGCGGGCGAGCAACGGCGGGCCGGGTCCTTCTCCAGGAGCGCGGCCAGCACCGGGGCGAGCGGCCCGGCCCTGCGCGCGGGCGGCGGCTCCTGCATGAGCACGGCGGCCATGGAGGCGGCCGGGTTCTGGCGGGCGAACGGCGCCGTGCCCTCCACCGCGGCGAAGAGCGTGGCGCCGAGCGACCACAGGTCGGCGAGCGGGCCGTCGGCCTCGCCGCGCAGGCGCTCGGGGGCGATGTAGCCGGGCGAGCCGGTCAGCAGCCCGGTCTGGGTGAGCACGGCGTCATCGGCGACGCTCGCGATGCCGAAGTCTGTCAGCAGCACCCGCCCGTCGTCGGTGAGCATGACGTTGGCGGGCTTGACGTCGCGGTGCAGGATTCCCGAGGCGTGCGCGGCCGCGAGCGCCTCCAGGACACGCGCGCCGATCGCGGCGACCTGCCGGGGCGGGAGCGGGCCGTGCTCGCGTAACGCCCGGTCGAGGGAGCGGCCGCGTACCAGCTCCATGACGATCCAGGGCCGGCCGCCGTCCAGGACGACGTCGTGCACGGTGACGATGGCCGGGTGCGAGCGCAGCCGCGCCGCCGCCCGTGCCTCGCGGAGCGTGCGTTCGCTCAGTTCGGCGCGGGCTGCGGCGTCGAGGTCCGGCGGCAGCCGTACTTCCTTGACGGCGACCTCCTGGCGCAGCAGTTCGTCCAGCGCCAGCCAGACGATGCCCATGCCGCCCTGGCCGAGCTGGGACAGCAGCCGGTAGCGGCCCGCGAGGAGCCCTGCGGATTCCGCCCCCGACATGCCCGTCTCCCCTCGCCCCGGAAACTCCCGATATTAGGGATAAATGGGGTGGGTTACCGGGGTTTCGGTGATCAACGGGGCTCCTGTTCTCCGGTGTACGCCGGCAGCGGCAGGGCCTGGTCGGTGAGGAAGGCGGTCACGGTGGCGGCGAACTCGGCTGGTTTGTCCAGGGCGATGGCGTGTCCCGCGCCCTTGAAGTAGACCAGCCGGGCCCCGGGGATCGTGTCGCGGTACTCGCGAGTGATCGGCCAGCGCTTGTAGTCGCACTCGGCCCGCAGCACCAGCGCCGGGGTTCCGGAGCGGCGCAGCGCGGGCCTGGGGTCGGGCCGAAGCTCCTGGTCGGCGGCGATGAGCTGGTTGGCGTAGAAGCCGGGCACCTTGGCGGGCAGCTCCGCCGTACCCGGCCGGCAGGAGGCGGCGCCACCGGCGACGCGCAGCAGTTCCCCGAACAGGTGGTCCACCTCCGCGTCGGGCACGAACGCGTGCGCGACCTGCGGATCGAGCGCCATCAACGTCTCCCACACCGTGAACCGCAGATTGTCGCCCAGCGCCCCCACCTGCGCGGACTGCTCCGGGGTGAGCCGGTCCCAGAGCTGTCCGGCCTCGGCGTCGTCCCACTCCGGGGTCCACAGCGCTCCGGGCGAGACGAAGACGGCCTTGGCCACGTTGCCGGGGTGGCGGGCCAGGTATTCGGCGGCCAGCGTCGCGCCCCACGACGCCCCCACGAGCACCACCCGCTCGGCCCCGATCCGCAGCCGCACCGCCTCCAGGTCCTCGACCTGCCGCGCCACGGTGTAGCCGGAGACCTGGTCGGGGCGCGGGGAGTCGCCCGAGCCGAGCTGGTCGTAGGCGTAGACGTCGAACCCGGCCCGGCTCAGCGCCCGGTCGAGCGCGTCCTGCCCCTCCCCCGGCGTGCCGGGCCCGCCGTGCAGCCGGATGACCGGCGTCGGCCGCGCCCGCCCCTGGGCCTTGGTCAGGTGGTAGGCGAGGCGGGATCCGGTGGGCAGCTGCCAGTACGCCGGCGCGGCCCCCGGCTCGGCCCGTTCACCGGGCAGGAACACCGTCACCGAGGCCGCCGCGCACACCGCCATCACGACGCCCGCCACCACCGGCGGCCACCGCCGCCGGGTCAGCCGGGCCGCGCCCCAGGCGGGCAGCATGCCCCCGGCCACCAGCGCGAGCACGGCCGCGGTCACCATCGCGGGCAGCGACGGCCACACCAGCGCCATGGCGAAGAAGGCGGCGACCGCCGCCACCGGTCCGGCCGCCAAGCCCGCGGCCAGCAGGAGGAATCCGAATGTCTGTCTCATGAGGCCAAGGTGGCGGCCGGCCGGTGGCCGGGGAAACGTCCCGGCGGGCGGAGCCGGTCCTCCTGGAGGATGACGACGCCGGGCCGCGCGGCGGTGTCTACTGGGTGATCGTGCGATGGTGGCTGCCCGACCGGGCGATCGAACGCGGCCCCTGGTGGGTCGCCCTGGACGTGGCGGTGGCCTGGGCGTCGGCGGGGATCGCCTTCGGCTCGTCCGAGTACGTGGCGTCGCTGACCGGCGGTCCGCTGGTGAGCCGGGTGGCGGTGGTGGTGTGGTTCTGCGCGATCGGGCTGCGCAGGCTGGCCCCGGCCACGGCGCTGTGGGCGGGAGCGGCGGCGACCGTGGCGGTCATGCTGGCCGGAGAGCCGGTCACGAACCTCTCGCTGGCCAGCGCGCTGCCGCTGACGATGATCGCGCAGGGGCGGCGGCCGGCGGTGAGCCTGGCGCTGTCGGCGGCGCCGGTGCTGGCAGTCGTGGGGGTGATGGCCACGCATCCGCAGATCGTGCTGGTGGCCGCCGTACACGCTGTCGCCTGGGGGTCTGGTACGGCCGGCCGTACCAGGAAGGAGAGGGAGGCGCGGCTGCGGCGGCAGGCGGCCGAGGAGCGGGCCCAGCGCGTGCGCGCCGACGAGCGCGCACTGCTGGCGCAGGAGCTGCACGACGCGGTGGGGCACGCGGTGACGCTGATGGCGACGCACGCGGGCGCGGCGCGGCTGTCGCTGCCGGACGGTCCGCCGCAGGTGACGGCGGCGCTGTCGCGGATCGAGGAGGCGGGCAGGGACGCGATGGCCGATCTCGACCGCGTCATCGGCCTGCTGTCGGACCGGCAGAGCCTGGCGCCGGGGCTGCGCGAGCTCGTGCGCGGCCTGCCGGTCGAGGTGGAGCTGACGCTCGGGCCCGGCCTGGACGACCTGGACCCTTCTCTCGCGGAAACCCTGCGCAGGGTGGCGCAGGAGTCGCTGACCAACGTCATCAGACACGCCCGCGCCACCCGCGCGACGGTCGAGGTGACCCTGGATGAGGGACAGGTACGCCTGGTGGTCACTGACAACGGCACCGGCGAAACGCCCGCGAGCATGAACAGCGGACCGGCGGGAAACGGCAGCGAGCCAGCGGGGAGCGGGACAGCGGGGAACGGCAGCGGGCCAGCGAGCAGAGGCAGTGGGCCAGCGAGCAGCGGGACGGCGGGAAGCGGCAGAGGGACGGCGGGAAGCGGCAGAGGGACGGCGGGAAGCGGCAGAGGGGTAGCGGGGAGTGGCAGAGGGCTGGCCGGCATGCGTGGCCGGGTTGAGCGTGTGGGGGGAACGCTGACGGCGGGTCCGGCCGTGCCGGGAACCGGGTGGCGGGTCGTGGCCTGTGTGCCGCTCAGGCAGGACCGGCCGTGATCAGGGTGCTGCTGGTGGACGACGAGCATCTGATGCGCGCGGGCCTGCGCATGATGCTGGAGACCCAGCCCGACCTCCAGGTCGTCGGCGAGGCCGCCAACGGCGCCGAGGCGGTACGGCTGGCCGCGGCCACCTCCCCGGACGTGATCCTCATGGACGTGCGCATGCCCGGCATGGACGGCGTCGACGCCACCCGGGCCGTCGTCGCGTCGGGCTCTGCGGCGGCGGTGCTGGTGCTGACCACGTTCGAGCTGGACGAGTACGTCTTCGCCGCGATCCGGGCCGGGGCGGCGGGGTTCCTGCTCAAGCGCACCCCGCCCGAGCAACTGCTGGCCGGGATCAGGACGCTGGCCGCGGGCGAGGCGATCCTGGGCCCGTCGGTCACCAAGCGGCTGCTGGCCGAGTTCGCCCGCGCCGCGCCGCCCAAGCCGCCCGAGCAGGTCCGGCGCTCGCTGGCCCGGCTGACGGCCCGCGAGCACGAGGTCCTGCTACTGCTCGGGCGCGGGATGTCGAACGCGGAGATCTCGGCCCGCCTGCACATCGGCGAGACCACCACCAAGACCCACGTCAAGCGGATCCTGGACAAGCTCGGCCTGCGCGATCGGGTGCACGCGGCCGTCTTCGCCTTCGACCACGGCCTGGTGCATCGCCGAACGTCCTGAACTGGGCTATCCTCCGGATCCAATAGTTTTCAGGTCATATGAACCGGTTTGGGGTCTCATGTCGACAATTGTGCTTCTCCATGCCTTCGGCTCCAGCCGGCGTGCCTGGTCTCCCCAGGTCGCCGAACTGTCACAGCGGCACCGGGTGCTCACCCCCGACCTGCCCGGCCACCACTCCAGCCCCGGCCCGTTCTCCCTGGACGCGGCCGTGCAGTCCGTCCGCGAGTTGCTGGCCGCCGAGGAGCGGGTCCACCTCGTCGGGATCTCCGGATCGGTGAGCGTCGCCCTCCTGACGGCCCTGGCCGAACCGGAGAAGGTGGCGAGCCTCGTCCTGTCCGGCGGCGTCGCGGCCCCGACCGGCGGCGACGGACTCCAGCGCACCGTGATGGGGCTGCTGCCGACCGGGATGATCGTGTCGATGATGAAGGGCATGTACTCCGGCGGCCGCCCCGAGCACGCCACCACCGCCGCCGAGGACCTGCGGGCGGCGGGCAAGGCGGCGCTGCTCACCGGGCTGCGCGAGCTGGGCGAGCTCGACCTGCGGCCCAGGCTCGCCGAGGTCAAGGCGCCCGCCCTGGTGCTCGTCGGCGAGAAGGACAAGGCCAACGTCGCGCCCGCCGAGGTCCTGGCCGCCGGACTCCCCCAGGCCGAACTGCGGGTGATCCCGGGCGCCGGGCACATCTGGAACCTCGAACAGCCCGAGCTGTTCACCCGCCTCGTCGCCGACTGGGCCGACGCCCCCCGGGGTTAGGCCACGGCGCCTCCGGCCCGCAAAGCCAGGCGTTCCAGCTCCAGGGCGACGCCGTCCTCGTCGATGGAGCCGATCACGTGGTCCACGGCCGCCAGCACGTCGGCGTGCCCGTTGGCCATGCCGTACGACGTGCCTGCCCAGGCCAGCATGGGCAGGTCGTTCGGCATGTCACCGAACGCGATCACCTCCTCGGCCCCGATGCCCAGCCCCGCGGCGTACGACATCAGGGCCGAGGCCTTGCTCACCCCGGTGGCGATGGCCTCGACCAGGCGTGACCCGTTGGAGTGGTAGACGGTGACGAGCGAGGACAGCTCGGGCGCGGCCAGTGCGAGCAGTTCGTCGGCCGACAGCGTCGGGTGGCGGCCCAGCAGCTTGGGGCCGGGTTTGGCGAACAGTTCGTGGTCGGCCATCCGCTGCAGCGTGATGCCGCGGTCCCAGTCCCACGGCTCGTAAAGGTCGTCGGCGGCCAGCGTGCCGGCGTACTCGACCGCGATGCCGATGCCGGGGACGGCGGCGCGCAGGCGGGCGGCGGCCTCGGCCAGCACCTCGGCCGGGATGGCGTTCTCCTCGACGACCCGGCGGCCGCCCAGGTCGTAGACGAGCGCGCCGTTGGAGCAGATGGCCACGCCGAGGTGACCGAAAGCGGGCGCGATCTCGTGGATCAGCCGCGGCGGGCGGCCGGTGACGAACACGACGCGCGCGCCCAGCCGTTCCGCGGCGGCGAAGGCCGCCACCACGCGCGCGGACACCGTGCCGTCCTCGCGCACGACCGTGCCGTCGAGGTCGGTGGCGATGAGGCGGGGAAATCCCGTCAGAGCGGTTCACCTCCATAGGGCCTGGCAGGCAGCCAGATCGTGAACTATCGTCCGCACGGAGACGATCACCTGTCAATGAGGGAGTCCGCGGTGACGCGAACGATTCAACGGGTGTTGTTCCGCGGGCCGTCGGAGATCGTGAGCCAAGACCTGTACGCGGTGGTCACCCACGGCCCCGTCTCCAGGAGCCGGACCGGCCTCGTCCTCGGCCCGTCCGCCAAGGTCTCCTGCGACACCTACTTCGGCCGCCTGCCCGCCTCCTACTGGCAGCGCTGGACCACCGCCCGCGAGGTCAGCCTGCACGCGCGCGCCACCGGCACGGGCCGCCTCGCCCTGGCCGCCTCCGACGTGAACGGCTTCGCCCGCCTCGTCACCGCCCGCGACGTCACCACCGGCGAGGTCACGCTGACAGCCCGCCTGGACCGCTTCACCGACGGCGGCTCCCTCTGGCTGGAGGCCGAGACCGAACCCGGCCAGGACCTCACCCTCACTGACGTGCGCTGGAGCACCGACGCCCCCGCCGCCGGCCGTCGGACGGCGGCGGTCATCTGCACGATGGACCGCCCCGGCGACTGCCTGGCCACCCTGCGCGCCCTGGCCGCCGACCCCGCCGCGCTCGGCGCCCTGGCCGCGATCTACGTCGTCGACCACGGCACCCGGAGAGTCGACGCCCAGGTCGGCTTCAAGCAGGTCGAAGCCGACCTCGGCGGCCGCTTACGCCACCTCGCCCAGCCCAACCTCGGCGGCGCCGGCGGCTTCACCCGCGGCCTCTACGAACTGGCACCCGAACCCGTCAACGCCCTGCTCATGGACGACGACGTGCTGCTCGAGCCCGACCTCGTCGTCAGGATCACCGCCTTCGCCGCCCGCGCCACCCACCCGCTGATCACCGGCGGCCAGATGATCAACCTCCACCACCCCGCGATCCTGCTCGCCGACGCCCAGCAGACCGACCTCGACGGCATCCAGCCCGGCGTGCCCATGCCGCACAGCCGCACCGACGTGAACCTGCTCACCGGCCCCCTGCAGGAGCGCCGCCTCGACGCCGGCTACAACGGCTGGTGGGCCTGCCTCATCCCGCCCGAGGTCGTCGCGGCCATCGGCTACCCGCTGCCCGTCTTCTTCCAGGGCGACGACGCCGAGTACTCCTACCGCGCCCGCGCCCACGGCCTGCCCACGATCACGCTGCCCGGCGCCGGACTGTGGCACACCGACTTCGCGATGAAGGACCTCGACGAGCTCAACCGCTACTTCCTGCTGCGCAACTACACGATCATCTCGGCCCTGCACGGCACGTTCGACCTGCCCCGCCTGCTCGGCAAACTCGCCGCCGAGCTCGCCCGCCACCTCCTGTCGATGCGGTACGGCCTGGCCGAAACCCTCCTGCTCGCGGTCGAGGACTTTCTCACCGGCCCGGACTGTCTGCGCGACGGCGGCCCCGAGGCGCTGCGCAAGGTGCGCGCGGCCCGCTCCGGCCACCCCGAGACGATCACCCACCCCGCCGCCGCACCCCCGGGAGTCGCGACCGGCGAGCTCGCCGTCTTCGCCGCCGGCCGCCGCCCGCTCCTCGCCGCCCCGCGCCGCGCCCTCGACCAGCTCCTCGGCCGCCACCGGCACCCCCTCGGCGCGATCGCGCACGACGAGGCGCACTGGTGGCACGTGGCGCTGTTCGAGACCGCCGTGGTGACCGACGCCTCCCAGCGGGGAGTGCGGGTCCTGCGCTACGACCGGCGGCGCCTGCTCACCCTGGCCAGACGCGGCCTCGCGGTGCTGCTCAGGCTGGCCAAGGAGGGCCGGGCCGTACGTGAGCGCTATCGCGCGGCGCTGCCCGAGCTGTCGTCGAGAGAGAACTGGCGGCGACTGTTCGGCCTGGACGGCTGAGCGTGGCAGCATCCTGCACCGGCCCCTTCTGTCCGTTGCCGCGCCGGACGGGCGGTTCGTAGCCTGCGGACATGAGGGCAGACCTGCTCGTGGCCGGCTCCGGGTTCTTCGGCCTGACCGTCGCCGAGCGCTGCGCGACACTGCTCGGGCTCAACGTCGTCGTGCTGGAACGCCGCGACCACCTCGGCGGCAACGCCTACAGCGAGCCGGAGCCGCAGACCGGCATCGAGGTGCACCGCTACGGCTCCCACCTGTTCCACACCTCCAACGAGCGGGTCTGGCGCTACGCCAACCGCTTCACCTCCTTCACCGACTACCGCCACCGGGTCATGGCGGTCGTCGAAGGCCGCGTCTACCCGATGCCGATCAACCTGGGCACCATCTGCTCCTACTTCGGCGCGATGATGTCACCGGCCCAGGCCAGGGCGCTCATCGCCGCCCAGCGGGCCGAGGACGCCGACCCCGCCACGCTGGAGGGCCGGGCGATCTCGCTCATCGGCCGGCCGCTGTACGAGGCGTTCATCCGCGGCTACACCGCCAAACAGTGGCAGACCGACCCGCGCGACCTGCCCGCGGAGATCATCACCCGCCTGCCGGTGCGCTACACCTTCGACACCCGCTACTTCGACGACACCTACGAGGGCCTGCCGCGCGACGGCTACACCGCCTGGCTGGAGCGCATGGCCGACCACCCGCGCATCGAGATCCGGCTCGGCAGCGACTTCTTCGACCTCGAATCCAGCCCGGTCGGACGGGTGCCGGTCGTGTACACGGGGCCGCTGGACCGCTACTTCGGCTACGGCGAGGGCCGCCTGGGCTGGCGGACCCTGGACTTCGAGGTCGAGGTCCAACCGGTGCCCGACTACCAGGGGGCGCCGGTGGTGAACTATCCGGATCCGGCGGTGCCGTACACGCGCATCCACGAATTCCGCCACTACCACCCCGAGCGCGCGCACTACCCCGGCGACAGCACCGTCATCATGCGCGAGTACTCGCGCTTCGCCGAGGACGGCGACGAGCCCTACTACCCCGTCAACTCCGCCGCCGACCGCCAGACCCTGGCCCGCTACAGGAAACGTGCCAAGGCCGAGCCCGGAGTGCTGTTCGGCGGCCGCCTGGGCACCTATCACTACCTCGACATGCACGCCGCCATCGGCTCGGCGCTGACGATGGTCGACAACCGGATCGCGCCCCTGTTCTCCCGGTGATCGCCTTCCGTAGGATGGCCGGGTGCGCGCTCGTGA
The DNA here is from genome assembly GCF_014203235.1 of Nonomuraea endophytica. Taxonomy (GTDB): domain Bacteria; phylum Actinomycetota; class Actinomycetes; order Streptosporangiales; family Streptosporangiaceae; genus Nonomuraea; species Nonomuraea endophytica. Next base: position 62,881 of record NZ_JACHIN010000005.1, read on the forward strand.
GCTACCCATCGCCCTGCGGGGCCGCCCAGGTCCCGCCAACGCCATCACCGACGTACCCGGAGTCCAGGTCGGCTACGTCACGCTGACCGAGGGTGCGGCCCGCACCGGGGTCACCGCGATCCTGCCCAGGGGCCGCGACGGGGTCGGCCTGCCGTGCGCGGCCGGCGTCTACTCGCTCAACGGCAACGGCGAGATGACCGGCGTGACGTGGATCGAGGAGAGCGGCGCGCTGACGCTGCCCGTCACGATCACCAACACCCACGCCGTCGGCACCGTGCACCGCGGCGTCATCGACTGGGTCGTCGCCGCCCATCCCGCGCTCGGCGCCGAATGGCTGCTGCCAGTGGTGGCCGAGACCTGGGACGGCTACCTCAACGACATCAACGGCCCCCACGTCCGCCCCGAGCACGCCGGCCAGGCCATCGAGTCGGCCGCCGGCGGGCCGGTCGCCGAGGGCAACGTCGGCGGCGGCACCGGCATGAACTGCTACGGCTTCAAGGGCGGCTCGGGAACCGCCTCACGCCAGGTCGAGCACGCCGTCGACACCTACACCGTCGGCGCGTTCGTCCAGGCCAACTTCGGCAGGCGATCCGAGCTGACCGTCGCGGGCGTGCCCGTCGGGCAGGAACTCCTCGACGACAACCCCATGGAGGAGCACGCGCGGGCACGGGCCGGCGCGGGCTCGGTGATCGTCGTGGTGGCCACGGACGCGCCGCTGCTGCCCGGCCAGTGCAAGGCGCTGGCGCGCCGGGTGCCGATGGGCCTGGCCAGGACCGGCACCACCGGCAGCCACTTCTCCGGCGACATCTTCCTGGCCTTCTCCACGGCCAACGAAGGGGCGCTGGGCAGCGGGTTCGCGGCCGGTGACGACTACGAGACGCTGCGGTTCGTGCCGTGGGGCCGCATGGACCCCTTCTACACGGCCGTGGTCGAGGCGGTGGAGGAGGCGGTGCTCAACGCGCTGACCGGCGCCGAGGAGAGCATCGGCCGCGACGGCCACCGCTCCCCCGCCCTGCCACTCGACCGCCTGACGGAACTACTCTCCCGCTGAGGTCACCTCTGGGGTACGGCGGCGCCGCCGTACCCCTGCCCGAGCTCTTTAGGACGCGGCCGGGATGGCGCGCGGCACGCGCGGCATGCCCCACAGCCGGTTCTCCTCGCGCAACGTGCGCAGGCGCTCCACCTCGGCGCTCCACTCGGCGCCGGCGGGCGTGGCCTTGGCCTTGCGGCGGGCGATGCGGTCGTCGTAGGCCTTGACGCCGAACGTGGCCCGCTGCCCCGCCTCCGCGCCGCGCAGCGCCTCGGTCAGCGCCCGGTCGAAGGCCTGGCCGGCGGCCAGCAGCTCGATGTCGTCGACGTCGGCGGCCCGCAGCTCACGCACGGTCAGCTCGGCCTCGCGGGCCTTGGCCAGCAGCTCCGGGAAGGTCTTGGAGATCTCGATGTCCGCGTGGTAGCGCACCTCGGCCTCGCGGCTCACCCGGGGACGGAAAAACGCCATCGACTCTGCCTTTCTCAACGCTGCGTATCAGGCGTAGCGTACGCCGTCGCGGGACACGGGCCGTAATCGGACCCGCCCCGGCGCCTTTACATAGTAGATTTCTTACATGCCCGCGAAGCGACCGCCCGTGCCCCTGTCCCGCGAGCGCATCATCGACGCCGCGCTGCACATCGCCGACAGCCAGGGCCTGCGCAGGCTCACCATGCGCCGCCTCGGCGACGCGCTGGAGGTGGAGGCCATGGCCATCTACCACCACCTGCCCCGAGGCAAGGACGCGCTGATGGACGCCCTGGCCGAGCACGTCACCGCCGTCCGGGTGGAAGCGGGTTCGAGCTGGCAGGAGACGGCCAAGGCCTGGTGCAGGGCCGGGCGCGAGGCGCTGCGCGACCACCCCGGCGTGCTCGCCCTCGCCCTGACGAAACCGCCCAAGGGCGCCACCACGGTCTCGATCAGAGACCAGACCGAGCAGCTCGCCGACGCCGGCCTGCCCGCCGCCGCCGACGCCGTGCGCACCATGCGCGCCTTCGTCTTCGGCAGCGTCGCGGTCGAGGTCCAGCAGTCCGGCTGGGCCGATCCCGAGGTCGACACCTGGACCCGCCGCGACGAGCGGGCCGACGCCGACTTCGAGCGCGGCCTCGACGCACTCATCAAAGGACTGCAAATTTAGTCGGCGTGTCGCGCTTGGACCGTTATCCTGCTTAAGACACGCTGTGTCGTAGGTCACAGACTCACCCGGGGCACCCTCCACTAACCGCCCGAACGGGCTATGTCGGTTTGTGTGACCCACGTCGCACACTTGCTAGAAACGAACCAGCCGAGCCGCTCCCCGTCAGCTCAGTGCGACATGGGAGCCATTCACGAGATATCGGAGGCACGCCGATGTGCCCGCACGACCCGGTCTGCCCGTCTGCCGAGGCGCCTGACCGCGAGGCAGCAAGAACCCTCGCCTGCCACCCCGAGCAGGGGTGGAGCCTCCTCTGCAACGGCGTCGTCCTGTTCGAGGACACCGGGGAGCTCCTGCCCGGCGGCATCGTCATCGCCCCGCACCGCCCCGCCGTGGGCGCCGCCTGATCTACGCGTAACGCACGATCCAGCGGGCGACCACCTCGCCCACCTTCTCGGGGTCCTTCTTCAGATCATGTCCCTCCCCCGGCAGGACGACCAGCTCAGCGGCGTCTGCCGGGTCCGGCACCCCGAACGGGTCCCGGTCACCGTTGACCACGAGCACGTCGACGCCCGCCTCGCGCAGCTCCCCCGCCCTGGAACGTTCCGGCCGCCCCGGCGGATGCAGCGGAAACGCCAGCGCCACCACGGCCGCCGCGCCGACCCGCCGCGCCGTACGGCAGGCCACCCGGGCCCCGTTGCTCCGCCCGCCCTGCACCAGCGGCAGACCGGGAAACCGCGCGACCAGCGCCGCCAGCACGACCTCCCACGCCTCGTCCTGCCGCTCCGGCGAGCCCGGCGCCCTGGCCCCCGCCAGCCGGAACGGCTGCGTCACCCTGGCCACGCTCACGCCCGCGGCCAGCGCGTGCTCGCGCACCGCCAGCAGGTCGGGGGCGTCCACCGTGCCGGCCGAGCCGTGCGTCAGCACCAGCAGCAGCTTCGGCCGCCGGACCTCGTCGAGGTCGACCCGCGCGGGACCGCGCGCAGTGGTGATCTCCATGGCGCCAACGGTACTCGGGGAGGAGGCGGGAACTGGATCTCAGGTGGGATGACGGCGCGCCGCCGGGAGGGGACAATCTCGGTATGGCAGACATGCGTCCTCTCCGCGACGAGCTGCAGGCGACTCTCGACGCCCGGCGCGATCTTGGTCCTGAGTATGAGCAGGCGTTGGTGGAATCGTTCGTGGAGCGGCTGGACGCCACGATCGCGGCCCGGGTGCGCGCCGAGCTCGACATCCACGGCCCCAGGCCCGGCAAGAACCACAAGTCCAGCACCTCAGCACTGATCCCCATCGCGCTGGGGTCACTCGGCCTCAGCATCCCCCTCACCGCCATCGCCGCCTCGGCGGCCGGTCCGGCGGGCCTCGTCATGGCGTGGCTGGCGATCATCACGGTGAACATCGTGGCGTCCGTCGCCATCATGCGCGGCCGCTGACCCACCGCTCTGCCACGGGTACGAGGGCTCCGTGGCCCGCGGTGCCTCCGCCGGCAGCAGTCAGGCCCGGCGGGAGCAGCACCATGCCCGGCGGGGGCCGGGCGGTCTACAGGCGCGCGGTCAATGGCCTGGTGGTCAGCCGTCTCGGCCGAGGCGTAGGCGGACCTCTTCGGCCAGTGCCTGGTCGGTGTGGTTGAGGCCGTAGCTCCAGACCCGGTCGGCGTCGTCGGCGCGCCCGCGCAGCGGCAGCGTGCGCGCCAGCAGTTCGATGGCGAGCGCGCTCGTGCCCGGCTCGTCGCCGTCCTCCACCGCGCCGGCGAACTCCGCGCACGCCAGCTCCAGGTGGGCGATCCCGAGCTGCACCCGCAGCCTGGCCACCTCCGCGGCCGGCGCGTCGTGCAGCGCGGCCATGAGCACGTCGGCGGCCTCACCCGGCTCGCCCTGGAGCAGCAGCAGGTCACCGAGCTGCTGGGCGGCCCGCGCGCCGAGGTGCGGGTCACCGGCGCCGATCGCCGCGCGCAACTCCTCCTCCGCCCCCTCCAGGTCGTCCCGCTGTACGGCCAGCCGAGCCAGCCCCAGCCGCGCCAGCGCCACGTACTCCGGGGCGCCCATGCCGAGCACCGCCTGCCAGGCGCCTCTGGCCTGGTCCGGCCGGTCCTCGCGCTCGAAGCCCTGGGCCAGGTGGCACGCGGCCTGCGCTCCGTACTCGGGATGGCCGGTGGACAGCGCCACCCGAGCGGCCGCCCGCGCGCCCTCGGCGTCGCCCCGTTGCTCCAGCACGACCGCCAGCCCCACCGCGGCCTGCGCCCGGTCGGGCCCTGCGGGGTCGGCGGCCAGCTCGGACAGGATCGCCGCCGCCGCGTCGAGATCACCGCCCTCGGCCAGCCTCCTGGCGTGTTCCAGCGGGGACGCGTCGACGTCTGGGGGTGTCAAGGAGGCTCCTTCTGAACGTTGATCGCCCCGAGCCTAACGACTCGGGGCGATCACGTCTCGCAACTCGGCCTGTCCTCATCTATCCCTGATGGACACGCTCTTGTTGCCTGCCGCCGTGACGAACACCCAGGGCGGCCGATGACAGACAACACGACAGCGGGCATGAGGACTTCAGCAGCCCCGGGCGCCGAACGCCAGGAACTGGGTGACCTCGCGCTGGTCGAAGTTGTCGTCGCTGCCGATCACCAGCGTGCACTCGCCGGTGGCCAGGCGCGGCCCCCAGGCCAGGCTCTCCAGGTTCTGGACCGGTGCCCTGACGTTCTCCAGGTCCATGACGAGCCGCTTGGAGACGGGCCGGTAGGGGCGTCCGGTCGCCAGGCCGTCCCTGTCCTGGACGTCGGTGGCCCGGCGCAGGTCGATCTCGTAGAGCTTGACCTTGTAGTTCACGCCCTCGATCCAGGAGCGCTCCAGGGCCAGGTAGCGGTGGTCGTCGAGGGCGAGGATCTCCGACACGCCGCTGCGGGCGGCGCCGTCCGGCGGGATCGGGGCGGCGGGCAGCGGGTCGATCGGGTAGGCGTACTGCCCGCGCAGCCGGCCGTCGCGGCCCCACACGGTGATCCGGGCCGGGGCGCCGGACCCGGCGGTGGGCGGTTCGCCGTCCTCGTAGCGGGGGCCCGCCACGACGGCGGCGATCGTGGCCGGCGCGAACGTCAGCCCCTCGAACCCGAGGTCGCGCCGCGGGCCGCTATCCGTGCCGGTGACCTTCAGGTTGGCGGGCAGCGGGAGCTCACCCAGGTGCCGCCCGTCGCGCCCGGCCCAGCGGACGAACAGGTCCGAGAGCGGGATCGCGGGGTCGCGCGCGTCCGGCCGGTCGCCCTGGTGGCCCCAGAGCAGGTTGCGGCTCCACCGGTCGAAGCGGATCGTCTCCGGGTCGGCCGACCCGGGCTCGCCGTACCCGGGGTAGGGGGTCCCGTCCGGGCGCAGCAGCGTGATGGCGCTGGTCAGCCGCACTCCGGTGAACGCGCCGGTGCGCCGGTCGATGTCGAGGGCGCCGGTGTAGAAGCGGGCCGGGTTGTAGCGCCAGCGGTCGTCGGAGATGAAGTACCAGGTGCCGGTCCGCGGGTCGCGGTCGATGCCGGACAGGCCGCCGACGACCGTGCCGTCGAACTCCATCTTGTGCGCGAGAAGCTGCTCACCGAGAAACCGGGTGATCCTGAACCCCAGCCGCGGGGCGGAGGCGGCGCTCGACGGCGGGGCGGCGACGAGTTGCGCGCTGACCGCCAGCGCCAGAGCCAGAACGGCCCGCACCGATCTTCCCCGAAGGAACATTCACTTCTCCACGGCTTGGAAACGGGCCCCCTCGGGGCCTGAGCAAGCACATGAGAGCGTGGATCAAGAGGAAAGTCATGAGGACATGCCGGGGCTCCGGCAGCCTTTTACCGTCGGCTCCCGAGCCCGGACAGCCGAAGGCCCCGGGGAGGCACAAAGCGCCTTCCCGGGGCCGTCAGAAGAAGCTCAGTCCTCGTACGCCTCCAGCGGCGGGCAGGCGCAGACCAGGTTGCGGTCACCGTAGGCCTGGTCGATGCGGCGCACCGGCACCCAGTACTTGCCGTCGCGCAGCGAGCTGACCGGGTAGGCGGCCTCGGCGCGGGTGTAGGGGTGCGCCCAGGTGTCGGAGGTGGCCGCCCCGGCGGTGTGCGGGGCGTTGCGCAGCGGGTTGTCGTCCTTGTCGTAGGCGCCCGAGGCCACCTTGGCGATCTCGCCGCGGATGGCGATCATGGCGTCGGCGAAGCGGTCGAGCTCGGCCAGGTCCTCGCTCTCGGTCGGCTCGATCATCAGCGTGCCGGCCACCGGGAACGACATCGTGGGCGCGTGGAAGCCGTAGTCGATGAGGCGCTTGGCCACGTCGTCGACGGTGACGCCGGTCTCCTTGGTGATCTGGCGCAGGTCGATGATGCACTCGTGGGCGACCAGACCGCCACGGCCGGTGTAGAGGACCGGGAAGTGCGGGGCCAGGCGGCGGGCCAGGTAGTTGGCCGACAGGATGGCCTGCTCGGTGGCGGCCTTGAGGCCTTCGCCGCCCATCATCCTGATGTAGGCCCAGGAGATGGGCAGGATGCCGGCGGAGCCGTACGGGGCGGCGGAGACCGCGCCGACCGGCGAGCCGGGACGCAGCGCGTGACCGGGCAGATAGGCGGCCAGGTGCGCGCGGACGGCGACCGGGCCGACGCCGGGGCCGCCGCCGCCGTGCGGGATGCAGAAGGTCTTGTGCAGGTTGAGGTGGGAGACGTCGGCGCCGAACTCGCCGGGCTTGGCCAGGCCGACGAGGGCGTTGAGGTTGGCGCCGTCGACGTAGACCTGGCCGCCGGCCTCGTGGACCTTGGCGCAGATCTCGGTGATGGTCTCCTCGTACACGCCGTGGGTGGACGGGTAGGTGACCATGATCGCGGCCAGCGCGTCGCGGTGCTTGGCGATCTTGGCGTCGAGGTCGGCGAGGTCGATGTTGCCCTCGTCGTCGCAGGCGACCACGACCACGCGCATGCCGGCCATGACGGCGCTGGCGGCGTTGGTGCCGTGGGCGGAGGACGGGATGAGGCAGACCTCGCGGGCGGTGTCGCCGGCCGCCTGGTGGTAGGCGCGGATGGCCAGCAGCCCGGCGAACTCGCCCTGGGAGCCGGCGTTGGGCTGGATGGAGACGGCGTCGTAGCCGGTCACCTCGGCCAGCCAGGACTCCAGCGTGCCGATCAGCTCCAGGTAGCCCTCGGTCTGCTCGGCCGGGGCGTAGGGGTGCACGGCCGCGAACTCGGGCCAGGTGATCGGCTCCATCTCGGTGGTCGCGTTGAGCTTCATCGTGCAGGAGCCCAGCGGGATCATCGAACGGTCGAGGGCGATGTCCTTGTCCTGCAGCTTGCGCAGGTAGCGCAGCATGGCGGTCTCGGAGCGGTGGCTGTGGAAGACCGGGTGGGTGAGGTAGTCGTCCTCGCGGGCGAGCGAGGCGGGCAGCGCGTCGTCCCCGGCCAGGCCGCTGAGCTCGGCGGAGACGCCGAAGGCGGCGGCGACCTGCTCCAGGTGGGCGAGCTCGGTCTTCTCGTCGCAGGAGACCGAGACGTGGTCGGCGTCGACCTGCCAGAGGTTGACGCCGCGGGCGGCCGCCTCGGCGACGACCCGCGCGGCCCTGCCGGGCACGCGGGCGGTCACGGTGTCGAAGAACTCGCCGTGCGCGACCTCCACCCGGCCCGCGCGCAGCACCTCGGCGAGCGTCACGGCGTGGGCGTGGGTACGGCGGGCGATCCGCCGCAGGCCGTCGGGCCCGTGGTAGACCGCGTACATGCCGGCGATGACGGCCAGCAGCACCTGGGCGGTGCAGATGTTGGAGGTGGCCTTCTCGCGGCGGATGTGCTGCTCGCGGGTCTGCAGGGCCAGGCGGTAGGCGGGCGCGCCGTCGGCGTCCACGGAGACCCCGACCAGGCGGCCGGGCATCTGCCGCTGCAGCCCCTCGCGCACCGACATGTACGCGGCGTGCGGCCCGCCGAACCCGAACGGCACGCCGAAGCGCTGGGATGAGCCGATCGCGATGTCGGCGCCGAGCGCGCCGGGCGCGGCGATGAGCGTCAGGGCGAGCAGGTCGGCGGCGGCGACCACGAGGGCGCCCGCGCCGTGCGCCCGCTCGGCCAGCGCGCGGAAGTCGCGCACCCGGCCCGAGGCGCCCGGGTACTGCACCAGCACCCCGAAACACTCGGGCAGTTCGCCGTCGAGGTCGGAGTAGACGAGCTCGATGCCCAGCGGCTCGGCGCGGGTGGCCAGCACGGCCTTGGTCTGCGGGAGGGCGTCGGCGTCGACGACGAACACGTCGCTCTTGGACTTGCCGGCCCGGCGGGCCAGCGTCATCGCCTCGGCGGCTGCTGTGCCTTCGTCCAGGAGGGAGGCGCCGGCCACGTCGAGGCCGGTGAGGTCGGAGACGACCGTCTGGAAGTTGAGCAGCGCCTCAAGGCGGCCCTGCGAGATCTCGGGCTGGTAGGGCGTGTACGCGGTATACCAGCCGGGGTTCTCCAGCAGGTTGCGGCGGATCACCGCGGGCGTGATCGTGTCGTGGTAGCCCAGGCCGATCATCGAGGTGAGCACGCGGTTGCGGCCGGCCAGCTCGCGCAGTTCGGCGATGACCTCGGTCTCGCTGGCCGCCGGGGGCAGCTTCAGCTGGTCCTTGGCCCTGATGGCCTCGGGCACCGCCACCGCGACCAGGTCGGAGACCGACTCGAAGCCGACGGCCTCCAGCATCCGCTGCTGCTCGTCGGCCGAGGGCCCGATGTGGCGGGTGGAGAACGCGGGTGCTGTCAGGTCGGTCATGAGGGTGCCCTCCCGAGGCGATGGAGACCGGCGCCGGGGCGCGGTGGCCGGGTCTCCCCCTCTGTCATGGGACCTGAGAGCTTCACCCCGCGGGCGGGGCTTGCACCGTCGGTGAGGCGCGCCTGGCTGGCGTGCCTGCTTTCCAGAGTTGCCTCACCCGAGCGGTACCGGTTGCCTGAGAGATTCCGGGGAGGGTTGCTCCTTCGGCGCCCCGACTCAGGGTCGGGGACTCTCCCGCACGGGGTCGTCAGCCTTCGGGCTCTAGATTACTACGCCGGACCGCGTCGGGCGCTCCGGCTCGCTCAGCTATCCGATCTTGCGCGCGCGCCGCCGCTGGGCCAGCTCGTCCGCGGGGTGGTCGGCCGGGTCGTCACCGGCCGCGGCTCGTTCCCCCGGCAGCTCCGCGAGCGACCCCTCGACTTCCCGCCAGACCTTGCCCAGCGCGATCCCGAACACGCCCTGACCGCCCTGCAGCAGGTCGATGACCTCGTCGGCCGAGGTGCACTCGTAGACGCTGACGCCGTCGCTCATGAGCGTGATCTGCGCGAGGTCGCCGACGCCTCGATCACGCAGATGCTGTACGGCGGTGCGGATCTGCTGGAGCGAGACCCCGGTGTCGAGCAGCCGCTTGACGACCTTGAGCACCAGGATGTCGCGGAAGCTGTACAGGCGCTGCGAGCCGGAGCCCTGGGCGGCCCTTATCGTGGGCTCGACCAGGCCGGTTCTGGCCCAGTAGTCGAGCTGCCTGTAGGTGATGCCGGCCGCCGAGCAGGCCGTCGGGCCCCGGTAGCCGATGTCACCGGGAAGTGTCGCGGGGGCGTCGTCGAAGAGCAGGCCCTGCTCTCCGGCACGCTGCCGCGCGCTCTCGCGCCGCGCCGGATCTTCCTGGCCGGCCGTCTTTCCCTCGCCGCTGCTGACCGCCACGCGGACCTCCGGCTTTCTCTCATCCCGCGGCCTGATCTGGGGGTTCGCAACGCGCGACCACGGGTTTCACTTGCACCGTAGGACCGTGACCAAGCGCAGTCAACGATCCGGCTCGGCGCGTCGTGAAGCGTAAATTCACTGAAATACCTACCCCGCCCTGCCGAAGTCCTCGGGCGTGATCGTGTCAAGGAACTCCCTGAACTTCTCCACCTCGTCCTCCTGGTCGTCAGGGATGATCACACCGGCTTCCTGCACGACCTCCTCGCTGGCGAAGATCCGGGCACCGGTGCGCAGGGCGAGCGCGATGGAGTCGGAGGGTCTGGCGCTCACTTCGACGCCGTTGGAGAAGACCAGATCGGCGAAGAAGATGCCGTCACGCAGCGCGACGATGTTGACCGCGCGCAGGCCGACGCCGAGCGCGCTGAGCACGTCGCGGAACAGGTCGTGGGTGAGGGGTCGCGGCGGCGGCTCCTCGGCCTGGGCCAGCGCGATGGCGGTCGCCTCGGTCATCCCAATCCAGATCGGCAGGAACCGCTCTCCGTGTGCCTCCTTGAGCAAGACGATCGGCTGATTTGTGGGCATTTCAACGCGAACGCCCACTACCTCCATCTGCAACACGGGCTGCTCCGTATCCGACACCTGACCGCTCTTATGCAATTCAACGTAACACCCGGCGGACACCTGAGGGCGCGCCGGTGGCCTCTTCATCGGCCCAGGACACTCCGCACGCCCGTGCGCAGCAGGGCCGCGTGCAAGTCGAGCAGAAGTGTGGACAGTTCCCTGCCCACCTCGTCGGCCTCCCCGATCGCGCCCGGCCGGCGGCGCTTGAGTATGGGCGCGACGGTCTGCTCCACCAGCCCCGCCTCACGCTCGGCCGCGGCCTTCACCGCCCGCAGATGCCGGGCGTGCAGACCGAACCTGGCCAGCGCGCCGACGCTGCGCGCCACCTGGAGAGCGTCCTCGTCATAGCGGCGCGCGACGGGGGCCAGCAGGCCGTAGTCCTCCAGCTCGGTGAGCGTCTCCTCGCTCAGCCCCGCCGCCTCCAGGAGCTCGGCGCGGCTGAGCCGCACCTCGGAATTCTCCTGTACGGCATGCGGCCGCCCGAACGACTCGGCCATCTTATCCTTGATCACGCGCAGCGGGAGATAGTGATCACGCTGCTCGCGCAGGATGAAACGCAGCTGCTCCACGTGCAGATGCGTGAACTTGCGGTAACCGGACGGGCTGCGCTCGGGCTCGATGAGCCCCTCCCCCTCCAGAAAACGGATCTTGGAGATCGTCACGTCGGGGAACTCGGCGTGCAGCAGGCCGAGCACCTCCCCGATGCTCATGTGCGAGCGGGCCGCCTGAGAGGTCATCCCGCGAGGGCGGTCCGCATCAGGAAGACCAGCCGGAACTTGCCGATCTGCACCTCGTCGCCGGAGTGCAGCGGCACCTCCTCGATGCGCTCGCGGTTGACGTAGGTGCCGTTGAGGCTGCCCACGTCGCGCACGGAGAACTGGCCGCCGTGGTGGCGGTAGAACTCCACGTGCCTGCGCGAGACCGTGATGTCGTCGAGGAAGATGTCGCTCTCGGGGTGGCGCCCGGTCGTGGTGAGGTCCTTGTCGAGCCGGAAGCGGCTGCCGACGTTGGGACCCCTGGTGACCGTGAGCAGCGCGGTGCCCGGAGGCAACTGCTCCACCAGGGCCCGCTCGGCGAGCATGAACTCACCGGTCTCCGCCTCGTACGCCTCGATTCCCGCCACCGAGATGGTCGAAGTGGTGTCCCCGGCGACCTCGGGTCTGGTCAGCGGTGACCCACAGCGGGAGCAGAAACGGGCATCCTCGGGGTTGGCGTGCCCGCACTGCGTGCAGTAGACGCTCGGCATCGATCGGCTCGGCCTCCTACCGCGAAGTCGCGGCAACGGTGCTCGGGGCGCGCCTCGCTTCGCTCTTCAAGTTTGCGAATGCCGCAACTTACGCTGATCAGCGACGAAGGTCAAGACGGACGCCTGACGACAGGTTTGGACGGTGACAAAGTTACCGCCGAGTCTGCCTCAAGGTCCATGCCGCCGCGCTGCCTTTCTGTCACGTTCCTGTTGCCTGCCGGGCAATCCGGCAGGTCATCCTCCCAGATCCGCCCCCGATGATCCACTCGAAGCTCCGGCGTGTCACACTCCGGAATCCCGCGCAATGATCGGGTCCGTTACGTTCTGGTGGCCCGGCGGCGACTCCGCGCGTCCCACCTCGGCGGTCCGATCCCACACGCCCTCCGAAGCCCGCTCGGCGACCCGGCGCCTCACGCCCCCGAAGCCCTCCCGGCGGTCCGGTGTCTCATGCTGCCGAGGCCCGCTCGGCGGTCCCGTGTCTCATGCTGCCGGAGCCGCTTGGCCGTCCGGTGTCTCATGCTCCCGAGGCCTGTTCGACGATGCGGGCCCAGCGTTCCAGGAGTGCCTGTGCCGAGTCGGCGTCGGCGGCCTCGGCCCAGACGTCCGTGACGGGCTCGCTGGCGGCCGGGAGGATGAGCGCCCAGCTGCCGTCCTCGGCGGCCAGCCGTACACCGTCGGTGGTGTCGACGCGGAAGCCCTCGCCGACCGTTTCCGCGGCCTCGATGACCGAGCGCATCACCGCGCCCTTGGCCGCCCACGGGGTGGGGACGCTGCGCTTGAGCAGGCTCGCCTCGGGGATGCGGGCGTCGATCTGGCTGAGCGACAGGCGGGTGCGGGCGACCAGGCCGAGCAGGCGCATGAAGGCCGCGAGGCCGTCCACGGCGGGGCTGAACTCGGGCACGATGAAGCCGCCCCTGCCGTCTCCGGCGAAGATCAGGTCCTCGGCGGACGCGGCGGAGGTGAGCGCGTCGGTGGCAGTCGAGGTCCACTCGACCTGGACGCCGTGGAAGCGGCAGACCTGCTCGGCGACGCGGGTGGTGGTGACGGGCAGGGCGACGCGCCCGCGGCGGCGCTCGGCGGCGACGAGGTCGAGCACGACGAGCAGGGCGCGTTCCTCGCCGATGAGCTGGCCCATCTCGTCCACCAGGGCGATGCGCTCGCCCATGGGGTCGAAGCGCACGCCGAACGCGGCCCGTGAGGAGCTGACCAGCTCGGCCAGGCGCTGCAGATCGCGGCGGCGCTCGGCGAGGGTCTCGGTGGGCGAGGCCTCGTCCAGGCGGGCGTTGACGGTCAGCACCTCGACGCCGACGCGGCCGAGCAGCGTCGGCAGGACCAGCGTGGAGGTGCCTCCGGCGCAGTCGACGACGACCTTCATCTCGCGCACTCCGGTCATGTCCACACAGGCCAGCAGCTCGTGGGCGTAGTCCTCGACGGCCCTGGCCGGGTAGCGCAGCTCGGCGATCTCGCCGGGGAACGCGCGGCGGAACTCCTGGCGGGAGTAGACGCGCTCCAGCTTGCGCTGGGCGGCGGGCGGCAGGTCGGCGCCGCGCTGGTCCATGAAGACGATGTCGACGCTCTGGGGGTCGCCCGCGGTGGTACGCAGGGCGATGCCGCCCGCCGCCGCCTCGCGGGAGGTGTGAAAGCGCGCCACGGGCAGCGGAGCGGCCTCCAGGTCCAGGACGTTGATGGCGCTGGCGGTCAGGGCGCCGATGACGGCCCGTTTGAGCGCTCTGGCGGCCAGTGAGGAGTCCCGGGCGGTGACCACCCGTTCGCCCTTCTTGAGGGTCGTGGCGTAGGCGCTGGCCAGCCGTACGCACAGCTCGGGGGTGATCTCGACGTTGACCAGGCCGCTGACGCCGCGGGGGCCGAACAGGCTGCGCTGACCGCGCGACTCCCAGATGACGCTGGTGTTGACGACGGCTCCGGCCTCGATGGTCTTGAAGGGGTAGACGCGCACGCCGCTGGAGACGTAGGCCTCGGCCTCGATGACGCAGTCGTCGCCGATGACGGCGTTCTCCTCGACGCGGGCGCCGGTCATGAGGTCGGTGCCCTTGCCGATCACGCAGCCGCGCAGGTGGGCGCCGGGGCCGAGGTAGACGTTGTCGTGCAGGACGGCGCGGTGCAGGAAGGCGCCCTCGCGGACCAGCGCGTTGTTGCCGACGACGGTGTACTCGCGCAGTTCGGCGCCGGCCTCGATCTTGGCGTACTCGCCGATGAGCAGGGGGCCCTTCAGGACGGCGTCGGGGTCCACGGTGGCCGATTCGGCGACCCAGACGCCCGGGGAGCGTTCGAAGCCGCCGATGTCGAGCTGGACGCGTCCCAACAGGGCGTCGGCCTGGGCCTTGAGGTAGCTCTCGTGGGTGCCGACGTCCTCCCAGTAGCCCTCGGCGACGTAGCCGAAGAGCGGGGCGCCGCGCTTGAGCAGGCGGGGGAAGACGTCGGCCGACCAGTCGACCACCTCGCCGTCGGCGACCTCGTCGAGGACCTCGGGCTCCATGACGTAGATGCCGGTGTTGACGGTGTCGGAGAAGACCTGGCCCCAGGTGGGTTTTTCGAGGAAGCGCTGGATGCGGCCGTGCTCATCGACGATGATGATCCCGAACTCGAGCGGGTTGGGCACGCGTTTCAAGCCGATGGTGACAAGCGCCGCATTCTCACGATGGAAACGGATCATGTCCGATAAATCGATATCCGTCAGGGCGTCGCCGGATATGACCAGGAAGCGGTCGTCCCTGAGCTTGTCCGCGGCGTTCTTGACGCTTCCGGCGGTGCCGAGCGGGAGGTCCTCTGTGGCGTAGTTGAGGCTCATGCCGAGCTCGTCGCCGTCGCCGAAGTAGTTGCGCACGAGCGCGGCGAGAAACTGCACGGTCACGACGGTCTCGGTGAGGCCGTGCCGTTTGAGCAGCCGGAGCACGTGCTCCATGATCGGGCGGTTGACCACCGGCAGGAGAGGTTTGGGCTGGTTGGCGGTCATCGGTCGCAGCCGAGTACCCTCCCCGCCCGCCATCACGACCGCCTTCACCCGATCACTCCTTCTTGTCGGCCTTTATGAGCTGGCGCACCTGTACCACATACAACAGCCCCGCCCACCAGTACAGGCCCGTTCCCCAGATCGCGAAGGCCCAGCCGGTAATCCGGGCAATTTCCGCATACCACCCAGTGTGGGACGCGAGGAAGAGGAGCGGGAAGGCGTACATCAGGTTGAACATGGCGGCTTTGCCCAGAAAATGCACCTGGAGTGCCCTGTAGCCGTGTTTGCGGAGGACGGGAGCGAAACTCGCGACGAAGAGTTCACGACCGAGGATCAGCACCACCAGCCACCAGGGGATGACCTCGCGCAACAGCAGGCCGATGATCGTGGCGAACACGTAGAGCTTGTCGGCGGCCGGGTCGATGATCCGGCCGAGGCGGCTGGTCTGGTTGAACGCGCGGGCGATCTTGCCGTCGAGCCAGTCGGTGAACCCGGCCACCATCAGCAGCGCGATGGCCCAGCCGTCCGCCTTGGGCCCGAGAACCAGCCAGAGGAACACGGGGACGCCAAGCAGGCGCAGGAAGCTCAGCAGGTTCGGAACTGTCCAGATCCGGTCCTCGGCGGAAGTTTCGCTCACGCTGCGACCCTACTGCGTCGGGTTGTCCTCCCACGCGATCACCTGCGGCGCATCCCCGGACTCCCCCATTTCCCCCCACCACGCTCGCGGGCGCAGGCACGTGACGCGGCGCCCCGGACGGCAGGCCCGCGGCGCGGGAACCCCGGAAGGCGGGGCTCTCAGGTCAGGGCACGGGAGCGGGGCACGCGGCATGGCGACCCGGAACGCGGGCTCTCAGGTCAGGGCACGCGGGTCCCGGAGGCGGGCGTAGGGGGTTCAATCTGCAGGTGGTGCAGGGAGGGTGGTTGGGAGGTGGTGGGCGGGGGCGTACCTGGGAGGGGGGTTAGGGGCGGGCGGCGGTGAGGAAGGCGCGGATGAGGGCGGAGTCCTTGACGCCGCGCGCGACCTCCACGCCACTGGAGACGTCCACGCCCCACGGCGCGGCGGCCGCCACAGCCGCGCGCACGTTGCCGGGGGTGAGGCCGCCCGCCAACAGCCAGCGGCCCGTCGGGCGGCCGCGGACGGCGGACCAGTCCCATGGCTCGCCCGCGCCCGCCCGGGGCGCGTCGACCAGCAAAAGGTCCTCGTCGTAGGCACCGCAGCGCAGGTCGGCGTCGGCGGCCACGGCGCGCACCAGCGTGAGGCCCAGGTCCTTCAGGGCGGTGAAGTCGGAGTGCGGGTGGTTGCCGTGGAGCTGGATCGCGCGCACGCCTGCCGCGAGGGCCGCGGCTCTGACCGTGTCGGGGTCCTCGCCTTTGAAGACGCCCACGGTCAGGACATGCGGGGGCACCAGCGCGGCGAGTTCGGCCGCGCGCTCGGGGGTGACGCGGCGCGGGCTGTGGGTGAGCACGAGGCCGATGGCGTCGGCGCCGGCCTCGACGGCGGTCCGGACGTGCTCTTCTTCGCTCAGGCCGCAGATCTTGACGTACACCCCTCCAGGCTACGGCAATCGTGAGAGAGCGCTCATGAACGCCTCATGAACGGGTAATCACGCGCCGCGACGATCGTGGTCGTGACAAGAACGATCTCCGCCGCACTCCTCAGCGCCCTCGCCGTGACCGCCGTCGTGATGTTCACGCCGGGGCTCGGCACGCAGGGGAAGATCACGCTGGGGGTGTTCGCGGTGGCGACCGTTCTGTGGGTGATCGCCAAGGTGGACGACACCCTCGTCGCCCTCGGGGCCGGGCTGGTGCTGGTGGTGTCGGGGGTGCTGCCGGCCGACGACTTCTTCGGGGCGCTCGGTGAGCCGACCGTGTGGCTGCTCATCTGCGCCTTCGTGATCGCGGCCGGGGTGTCGGCATCGGGGCTGGCCGCGCGGGCGACCGCCTGGCTGGTGTCGCGGGCGAAGACCGTGCGGCGGCTGGTGCACCTGACCACGGCGGCGCTGGTGGTGAGCGCGTTCGCGGTTCCGGCCACGTCGGGGCGGGCGGCGCTGGCCGTGCCGGTGTTCCTGGCGCTGGCCAAGGTGCTGGAGGGGCGGCGCCGGGTCGTGGTGGCGCTGGCGCTGGTCTTTCCGGCCGTGATTCTGCTTTCGGCTGTCGCCTCCCTCATCGGGGCGGGCGCGCATCTCATCACGGTCGAGATGTTGTTCCAGGCCACGGGCGAGCGGATCGGGTTCGCGCACTGGCTGCTGCTCGGGCTGCCGCTGGCCGTCGTCTCCTCGCACCTGTGCGCCGAGATCGTGCTGCTCATGATCACGCGGCCGGCCGACCGGCGCGAGCCGGTGAGCGTGGACGCCGAGGCGGTCGGCGAGGCGACCGGCGTGGCCGTCAGCGGGCCGCTGGACGGGCCGCAGCGCCGCTCGGCCGTGCTGCTCTGCGTCGTCGTGGCGCTGTGGTGCGCCGAGCCGCTGCACGGGGTCTCGCCCGCGGTCGTCGCGTTCGTCGGCGCGGTGCTCACCGCCACGCCGAAGGCCGGGACGATCACCATGAACAAGGCCCTGGCCACCGTGCCCTGGGCGATGCTCATGTTCATGGCCGCCACCATGGCCATGGGCGTGGCCATGACCACGTCCGGCGCGGCCGGCTGGCTCGCGGGCGGGTTGTTCGGGGTGCGGGTGCCGGCCTGGCAGTTCCTGGCCGCGGTGGTCGGCGTGAGCACGCTGGCGCACCTGCTGCTGCAGTCGCGCTCGGCGCGCTCCAGCGTGCTGGTCCCGCTCGTCATCACCGCCGCCGCCGGTCTCGGGGTCTCCCCCGCCGCGGCCGCGTTCGCCTCGACGGCCGCCGCGGGGTTCTGCCACACCCTTCCCGCCTCCGCCAAGCCCGTGGCGCTTTTCCACCGTATCGAGGAGGTCCCCACGTACGGCTCCCGCCACCTGCTGGCCCTGTCGGCGGTGCTCGCGCCGCTGACCGCCGGGCTCGTTCTGCTTTTCGCACTCATGGTGTGGCCGCTTCTCGGCCTGCCCTACTGAAGGATGATCATGCGTATTCTCATCGCCCCGAGTGGTTTCAAGGAGTCCCTGAGCGCGGGGATGGTCGCCGAGGCCATCGCCCGAGGGGTACGCCGGGTTCTGCCGCTGGCCAGGACCGAGACACTGCCCCTGGTGGACGGAGGCGAGGGCTCGGCCGCCGCGCTGGCCGAGGCGCGGGGCGGGCGGCTGGTGCCGTACCGGACGACCGGGCCGGTCGGCGCGCCGGTGGACTCGCACCTCGCGCTGCTGCCCGGCGGGACGGCGGTGGTGGAGATGGCGGCGACCGCGGGGCTGCGGCTGGTGCCGCGTGAGCTGCGCGATCCCGGGCTGACCACGACGTACGGGGTGGGCGAGCTGATCGCCGCCGCGCTCGATCACGGGGTGCGGCGGGTGCTGGTCGGCTGTGGTGACTCCGGCACCTCCGACGGCGGCGCGGGCGCGCTGACGGCTCTCGGCGCCCGGCTGCTCGACGCGGACGGGCTCCCGCTTCCGGCGGGTGGTGCGGCGCTGGCCCGGCTGGACCGGATCGACGTCTCGGGGCTTGACCCGCGGCTCGCGGGCGTGGAGCTGCTCGTGGCCTGCAACCCGTGCAACGTGCTGTGCGGTCCGCAGGGGGTGGCGCGGGTGTTCGGGCCGCAGAAGGGGGCCACGCCCGAGCGGGTCGAGGAACTGGCCGCCGCGATGGAGCGCTGGGCCGAGGTGCTGGAGCGCGACCTCGGCGCCGCCGGGCTGCGGACCGCGCCGGGCAGCGGGGCGTCCGGCGGCCTCGGCGCGGGTCTCGCGGCGCTCGGCGGGCGGTTGCTGCCACGCTTCGAGGTGCTGCTCGACCACGTGGACCTCGACGCGAAGATCGCCGCCGCCGACCTGGTGATCACCGCCGAGGGGGCGATCGACGCGCAGACGCCGTCGGGGAAGATCCCGGCCGAGGTGGCGCGCCGGGCCAAGAGGTACGGCAAGCCCGTCCTCGCCCTGGCCGGAACCATCGGCGCCGGGGCCAGCCAGGTGCACGAGGCGGGCATCGACGCCTTCGAGAGCATCGTGCCCGGACCCATGCGGCTGGCCGAGGCGATCGACGGCGGCGAGGAGTTCCTGGTGGCTGCGGCCGAGCGGGCGTTGCGCATGGTCATGGTGGGCGCCCGGCTCCAGCGGGCCCGCGGCACGTCCGAGATCATGCGGGCCGCGCACCCGGGGATCACGGGGAACGGGCCTGCACCGAGAACGGACCGCCCCGCCGTCCCGCCCTCGGCGGACGAGGCGTCGGCGGGCCGTACCTCTGGAGGCAGGCCGAGGACCTCAGGGGGCAAGCCGAGGATCTCAGGCGGGGTGGCGACGATGCCGAGGACCGCCGCGACGATGACCAGGGTCTACGGTGTTTCTCCGCTGGCGGAGCTGATCAGGGGGCGGGTCGCGTGATGGGGCGGAAGTGCGCGTCCACCAGCCCCATCCGGTGGGCGACCACCGCCGCCTGGATGCGGTTGCGCAGCCCCAGCTTCTCCATCACCGCCCCCACGTGCGTCTTGACCGTGGTCACGCCCACGTGCAGGAGCTCGGCGATCTCGTTGTTGGACAGCCCGGAGCCGAGCAGGGTCAGCACGTCGAGTTCCCGGTCGGTCAGGTGGGCCGCCGGCGTGGACTCGGCGCGTACGTCCTCGGCGGCCAGCGCCCGCTCCACCACCCGGCGCAGCACGGACGGCGCCAGCAGCTGCTCGCCGATCGCGGCCCTGCGCACGGCGTCGACCATGCGCTCGGGCTCGTCGTCCTTGACCAGGAAGCCGAGCGCCCCGGCGCGCAGCGCGGCGTAGACGTTGGCGTCCTCGGCGAAGGTGGTCAGCACGACGATTTTGGCCGACGGGGCGGCCGCCAGGATGCGCCGGGTCGCCTCCAGGCCGTCGACGCGGGGCATGCGCAGGTCCATGAGGATGACGTCGGGGGTGAGCTGGGCGGCCAGGCGCTCGGCCTCGGCGCCGTCCACGGCCTCGCCGACCACCTCCATGCCGCCCGCCGCCTGCAGCAGCATGCGTACGCCCGCCCGTACCAGGGCCTGGTCGTCGGCGACCAGCACGCGGATCACGCGGCGCTCCCCCGGGCGCCGGGCAGGGTGGCGCTCAGCAGCCAGCCGCCGTGCCCGTCGGGGCCGGCGGTCAGGGCGCCGCCGAGGGCGCGCACCCGTTCGCGCATCCCGGCCAGCCCCTGCCCGGAGGAGGGCAGCTGCTCGCGGGCGGTGGCCGGCGGGCCGTTGCGCACCTCGACCGACAGGCCGCCCGCGGTGCGGGCGGGGGTGACGCTGACGCTCACCTCGGTGCCGGGTCCTGCGTGTTTGAGCACGTTCGTCAGGCCTTCCTGGACGATGCGGGCGGCGGAGGCGCGGGTGACCAGCGGCGCCGCCTCGGTGGCTGGGTCGAGTTCGAGCGCGACGACGAGGCCGGCGGCGCTCATCCGCTCGGCCGACTCCCTGACCACGTCGCCGGGGTCGGCGAGGAGGTCGGGCGGGCTGTCGGGGTCGCGCAGCAGGTGGAGCAGGCCGCGCAGGTCCTCCAGCGCCTGGTGGCCGGTCTCGCGGATGTCGGCGAGCGCGTCGGCGATCGGGCCC
Source organism: Nonomuraea endophytica (assembly GCF_014203235.1). Taxonomy (GTDB): domain Bacteria; phylum Actinomycetota; class Actinomycetes; order Streptosporangiales; family Streptosporangiaceae; genus Nonomuraea; species Nonomuraea endophytica. The sequence goes on from NZ_JACHIN010000005.1 coordinate 83,131, forward strand.
TCGGGCGCGGCGTAGCGGGCGGCGCCGGCTCGCAGCACCATGGCGCCGACGTGGTGGGCGACGATGTCGTGGACCTCGCGGGCGATGCGCTCGCGCTCGGCGAGCTGGTCGGCGCGTACCTGGGCGACGGCCAGGCGGGCCGACTCGCGGGCGCGCAGCTGTTCGGCCGAGCGCGCGGCCTGGTTCGCGCCGATGTAGCGGCCGATGGCCACCGGCGTGACGACCAGCGCCATGAGCACCACGACGCGGAACGGAGTGGTCTCGACGCCCGGCTCGACGACGGCGATCGAGCCCAGGATGCACGCGGCGAGGTAGACGGCGGCGGTCCACAACCACGAGGAGACCCGCATCGCGAACACGCCGATGGAGATGAGCACCAGCAGCATGCAGGTGTTGACCACCTGCGGCAGGTAGGTGTCCGCGGCCAGCAGCAGCATCGCCTGGAGCAGGAAGACCAGGCCGGGCAGCCGCCGCGCCACGCCGAGCGACAGCCCGCCGCCCACCGCGAGCAGCCCGGTGAGCCAGATCGGCTGGTCGGCGGCGTGCCAGCTCGTCCACGTGCTGAGCACCGCGTAGGCGACGCCGCCCGCCGCGAGCAGCAGGTCGGGCGCGATGGCGCGCTCTTCCAGCCGTACGGCCGGCCGCCGCAGATAGGCGCCGAGCAGCGCGGGAAACAGCACGATCCCCACCGAGTACATCCACGCGCTGGACGTGAACGCCACGCCCGGGTCGGCGATGTTGAACGCGCTGGCCACCGCGCCCGCCGCGACGGCCGCCACCATCCAGGGCCAGCGGGTGCGGTACGCGGCGGCGCCGAGGGCCGCGCACAGCAGCACCTGCGCCGTGTTGGAGGTGAACGACCCGATCTGGTCGGTGTAGACGAGGAAGCCCGCGAGGTAGAAGACGACCGCGACCGGCCAGCGGCGCACGAACCCCATCGGCGCCCCGGCCAGCACCGCGAACAGGATCACGGACAGGGCCGGCCGTGCCTCCCAAGCGGGGGCCTTGCCCGAGATGAGCAGGTCAAGGCCGATGCCGGAGGCGGCCAGGAGGAGATCGAGCGGTACTCCCCGCCATCGCCAGAACATGGACAAACGCTATCCCCGCGTGTCGGCTGCCGGGTCCTCCCCGCGGAGGATCGGGCCTCCTCCAAGTGGCCGGAACTCTGTCCGTTCGACCGAGGAGTGAGCGCCGATCTATGCCGTAAGTTTCCTCACATGTCTAACGACACCGCTCTCTTTCTGGGCCAGTTCCTGCGCTCGCCCGCCAGCATCGGCGCGCTCGCACCCAGTTCCAGGCGGCTGGCCGAGCTGGTCTCGGCCCCGATCCCGGAACGCGGAGAACCGGTCGTGGTCGAGCTCGGCCCCGGCACCGGTCCCTTCACGGCCGAGATCCAGCGCCGGTTGTGCGGGCGCGGGCACCACCTGGCCGTCGAGTTGAACGACTCGCTGGCCGGGCTGCTCGCCCAGCGCTACCCGCTGGTGGACGTGGTACGCGACGACGCCGCCCGGCTACCGGAACTGCTGGCCGAGCGCCGCCTGAACCGCGCGGACGTGGTCGTCAGCGGCCTGCCCTGGGCCGCCTTCCCGGACAGCCTGCAGCGGCAGTTGCTCGGCGCGGTGTGCACGGCGCTCGGGCCCGGCGGGGCGTTCACCACGTTCTCCTACATCCACGCGATTCCGCTCAACGCGGCCCGCCGCTTCCGTAACCTGCTCGATGAGCGGTTCGAGGAGGTCGTGCCGGGCCGTACGGTGTGGCGCAACGCGCCGCCCGCCTTCGTCTTCAACGCGCGCCGCCCCCGCCCCTGAGCCTGCCCGCGCCCGCCGCCCGCGTGGATCGACGGTGATCCGCGCGGCGGCTTCCCGGCCTCGACCCTGACCAGAACTTCCTTCTACGATGGGCCGATGGATTTCACGCTTCCGGAGAGCGCGCTGGCCGTACAGCGCGGCGTCGGCGACATCTGCGCCCGATATGACATGGACTACTGGCAGCGCTGCGAGGCCGAGAAGCGGTGGCCGGAGGAGGTCTGGGCGGAGCTGGCCAAGGGCGGGTGGCTGGGGCTGGCCGTACCCGAGGAACACGGGGGTGGCGGTCAGGGGCTGCTGGAGCTCGCGGTCGCGACCGAGACGCTGTCGGCGTCGGGGTCGGCGGGGGGCTCGGCCTTCACGTACGTGCTGACGCCCGGGTTCGGCGCGCTGACCATCGCCCGGCACGGCTCGGACGAGCAGAAGGCCGCGCTTCTGCCCAAGATGGCCACGGGCGAGATCGAGACCTGCTTCGCGCTGACCGAGCCGGACGCCGGGTCGAACTCGCTGGCCATCACCACCTCGGCCCGCCGCGACGGCGACGAGTTCGTGGTCAAGGGGCAGAAGATCTGGATCACCGGCGTGCAGCGGGCGACCTGGATGCTGCTGGTGACGCGGACGATCCCGGCGGCCGAGGCCAAGCCGCGCACCAACGGCCTGACCGTGCTGCTGGTGAACGTGCCGGAGGCGGTCGCCGCCGGGCAGCTCAGCTACCGGCCGATCCCCAAGATGGGCGCGAACACGACGCCGTCGAACATGGTGTTCCTGGACGACCTGCGGGTTCCGGCGAGCAACGTCGTGGGCCAGGTGGACCAGGGCGCGCTGGTGCTGTGGGACATCCTGAACCCCGAGCGCATCCTGCTGGCCGCCTCGGCGCTGGGCGGGGCGGAGGTGGCGCTGCGGGTCGGGGTCGAGTACGCCAAGGAGCGCGAGGTGTTCGGCCGGGCGATCGGCGCGAACCAGGCGATCGCCTTCCCGCTGGCCCGGGTCAAGGCCAAGATCGAGCTGGCCCGGCTGATGTTGTACAAGGCGGCGTGGTCGTTCGACCGGGGGCTGCCGTGCGGGACCGAGGCCAACATCGCCAAGCTGACCGCCTCCCAGGCCGCGTGGGAGGCGGCCGACGCGGCCTTCCAGACGCACGGCGGCATGGCGTACTCGCTGGAGTACCCGGTGGCCCGCCTGCTCACCGACGCCCGGATCGGCAAGGTGGCGCCGGTGACCGAGGAACTCCTCCTGAACTACCTGGCCACCCAGGTCCTCGGCCTGCCGCGCAGCTTCTGAAGCAGCGCGAGCGCGCCGATCGCCACCGGGATCAGCAGGTACGGCCCGCAGGCCGCCAGCACGAGCAGGGTGAACCCGGTGGCGGCCAGCGCCGCGCGCCGCCCGCCTCCGGACAGGAGCCGCGCTCCGGCCGCCGTGCCCAGCGCGGTGACGGCGGCCAGGCAGGCGGAGGTGGCCCGCATGAGCGTGTCCAGGTCGGCGCCCACTCCGACGACGACCGCGGTGATCGGGCGGGCGGCCTCGCCGACGCCCAGGGTGAGGAGGTCCGTCAGGGGCACCGGTGACCGGGCCGCCCCGGGGCGACGCTGACCCGGTTGGCGGACTAGAAGCTCGGCGGCCGCTTCTCGCGCAGCGCCCGCACTCCCTCCTGGACGTCGGGGCCGGTGAAGCCGAGAAACTCCATCGCCAGCGAGGCGTCGAACGCCGGTCCGGCCATGCGCAGCCAGTTGTTGAGCGAGTATTTGGTCAGCCGGATCGCCTCCTGGGCTCCGGCGGCCAGGCGTACCGCGATCTCCATCGCCTTGTCGTGGACCTGGTCGTCGTCCACGCACAGGCTGACCAGGCCCATCCGCTCGGCGTCCGCGCCGGAGACCGGCTCGCACAGCAGCAGGTGGTACTTGGCCTTCGCCATGCCGCACAGCAGCGGCCAGATGATCGCCGCGTGGTCGCCCGCCGCGACGCCGAGGCGGGTGTGGCCGTCGATGATGCGGGCGGTGCGCCCGGCGACGGAGATGTCGGCCAGCAGCGCCACGGCCAGCCCCGCGCCGACCGCCGGGCCCTGGATGGCGGAGACGACCGGCTTGGAGCAGTTGAGCACGTTGTAGACGATGTCGCGGGCCTCGCCGAACACGCGCAGCCGGGTGGCGTGGTCGAGCGTCATCTCCTCGATCATCGACAGGTCGCCGCCGGCGGAGAACGCGCTGCCCTCTCCCCTGACCACGACCGCGCGGACCGCGTCGTCGCGGTCGACGTCGCGCCAGATCTCGGCGAGTTCGCGGTGGCCCGCCATGTCGACGGCGTTGAGGCGGCGCGGCTCGCTGATGGTCACGCGCAGCACGCCGTCGGCGGGCATGTCGATCTTGAGCTTGTCGTAGGCGTAGGTCACGGGGCCAGGTCCTCGCGCAGCCGCTCCGCCACGTATTCGCGGGCCTCGATCGCCTGGTCGAACAGCCCCGGCAGGCCGAAGAAGCTGTGCACGGCGCCGTCGAACCTGCGTGAGTCCACCGCGACTCCGGCCTTGGCCAGGCGTTCGGCATAACGCTCGCCCTCGTCGCGCAGCACGTCGCAGCCGGCGGTCACCACGGTCGCGGGCGCCAGCCCTTCGCAGGAGTCCAGCCGCAGCGGCGACAGGCGCGGGTCGGCCGGGTCGGCGTCCGGCGCGTATTGGGCGAAGAACCAGGCCATCTCCCCGGCGTCGAGCCCGAAGCCCGTGCCGAACTCCGTGTAGCTCGGCGTGTCCATCGCCGCGTCCAGGACCGGGTAGACCAGCGCCTGGTGGGCCAGGCTCAGCCCGGCGTCACGCGCCTGCCAGGCGGCCACGGCGGCGAGGTTGCCCCCGGCGCTGTCGCCGATGACGGCCACGCGGCCGTTGCTCTGGTAGAAGGCGGGCCGGGCGAAGACGTCGCGCACGACGGCCCAGGCGTCGTCGGCGGCGTCGGGGAAGACGTTTTCCGGAGCGAGGCGGTAGTCGACGGAGACCACGACGGCGCCGGTGCGGATGGCCAGGTCGCGGCCCACGGCGTCGTTGCGCTTGACGCTGCCGAAGACGAAGCCGCCGCCGTGGAAGTAGACCACCACCGGCAGGGCGTCCTCGCCGCGGTCGGAGCGGTAGATCCTGATGGGCACGCCCTCGGCCGTCTCGTCGCGCACGAACGGCAGGTGCGTGATCGGCCCGCGCTCGGCGGCCAGGCCGTCCTCCGCGCGCATCCGCTGGATGGCGCCCAGATCGAGCGTGTCCGGGTCGACGCCCAGATCCGACGGGAAGCGCGCGATGAAGTCCCGCGCCTGGGGATGCAGCGGCATGATCCGAAGCCTAGCGGGCCGCCTCCACGAGCGCATCGAAGAGCTTGATCTCCTCGGCGCGTTCCGGGTGCCATTGCACTCCCACGCCGAACCGGTGCCCCTGGAGCTCGATGCCCTCGACGATCTGGTCGTCGGCCCAGGCGACCGCGAGCAGGCCGGAGCCGAGCCTGCGTACCGACTGGGTGTGCGGTGCCACGACCTCGACCTTGTCGCCCACGGCCTTGCCGAGCTTGCTCGACACGCTCACCTGGATCACGTGCGGCCCCTGCTCGCCGTGCCGTTCGTGGTCGAGCACGTCGGGCAGCCACGGGATGAGCGTGCCGCCCTGGGCGACGTTGAGCACGTGCATGCCGCGGGCGACGGCCAGGATGGGCACGTCGGCCTGGACGGCTGCGCGGGCCAGCGCCAGCTCGAACCGGTCGCGGTGCGACTGTGGCTCCGGCACCCTGGCGTCGTCGTCCTCGCCGTAGGCCTGCGCGCCGACCTCGACGCCACCGGCCAGCACGATGCCCTTCAGCCCGCGTACGTAGTCCTCGACGGCGTGCAGGCCGAGCGGCGGCAGGATCACGGGGGCGCCGCCGGCGCGGGTGACGGCTTTGGCATACGAGGGCGGAGACAGCACGGCCTCCCTGACCCAGTCGCCCCAGCGGGCGGCCTCGAAGTAGGCGGTGATACCGATCAGGGGTCGAGACATGCGATCTCCAGGGAGTTGGGGCCTCAAGCCCATCATGGCGCAGACCATTTCGGTTATGTCAGCTCTCCCGGAGATCCCGTTCTGTCACTTCTATCCCCGCCCGAATCTCACCCCTGTCCTCGCCTGCCGTGTTGATCCACTTTTCAGCTATCGGTGGGCGGACAGGAGATCGCCGGCGGCGCGGGCGAAAGCCAGTACCCGCGCGCTGCCTCCCCCTGACCGCCACATGAGGCCCCACTCCACCGGAGCCGCGTCGCCGAACGGCACGTAGGCCACGTCGGGGCGGGGGTGGTAGCGGCGGGTCTGCGCGCCGACCGGGAACACGCCGCGCCCGGCCCCGACGAGCGTGAGGATCTCGTGCAGGGTCGCCGCCACCGGTCCGGGAGCGATGGCCCGCCCGGCCGGTGTACGGCGGGGCGTGCGGTCCGCCCGGTGCGACTCCGGCACCGACTCGGGCAGCCGCAGCACGGGAACCCGGGCCAGGTCCTCGACCGACACCCGCGTCCTGCGGGCGAACGGATGCCCGGCGGGCACCGCCAGCATCCGCGCCTCGCGCACCAGCACCGGCCCGGCCACCACGCCGGCCGCCTCCATGGGGAAGCCGGTCAGCGCCAGGTCGGCCACGCCCTCGCGCAACCAGGGCACGACGTCGCCGAGCTGCGCCTCCTTGATGTCCACCGCGCACCCCGGCTGCCTGGCGCGGAACTCCTCCGCCGCCCCCATGACGAGCTGCCCGCCCGCCGGGCCGACGAAGGCGACGGTCAGCGTGCCGGTGATGCCCTTGCCGGTCTCGATGGCGCGTTCCACGGCCGCGCCGATCAGCTCCCAGGCGGGCCGGATCTCCTCGTGCAGCTGGCGTCCGACCGCCGACAGCTCGACCCGCCGGCTGCTGCGGTCGAACAGCGGCACCCCGACCTTCCGCTCCAGCTTCTTGATCGTCTGGCTGACCCGGGCCGTGGACACGTGCAGCCGCTCGGCGGCGCGGCCGAAGTGCAGTTCCTCGGCCAGCGTCAGGAAGGCTTCCAGCTCGTATCTCTCCACATGCCACCCCGGACCGTTAAACCACGCTTCATGATCCTTGCACAGACTCGCATTGATGACGAGAACTGACGAAACAAGGATGAATCACATGTACGTCACTACTGACCGCGCGCTCGCGGACGGCGCGGACCCGCGCGACCTGCCGGAGATCACCGACGCCCTCTACCGGTTCGGGCTCGGCCAGGACCTGGGGGACGCGGAGCTGTTCGCCTCGGCCTTCGCCGAGGACGCCCGGCTGGACTTCGGCCCGGCCGCCGCGAAGTGGGGGGCCGCGCCGCCGGTGATGTCGGGCAGGGACACGATCGTCACGACCATCCTGGGCCAGTTCGCGGGCCGGGTGGCGACCACGCACCAGGTCACCAACCCGCGCGTCGAGGTCACCGGCGACACGGCCCGGCTGACCGCGATGGTCGAGGCCCAGCACCTGCTCACCGCCGACCGGAGCGTGCACGCGCTGCTGAAGAACCTCTACGACGTGGAGCTGGTACGCGAGGACGGGCGCTGGCTGATGAGCCGGGTCGTCATCGACAACGTCTGGTACACCGGCGACCCGCCCGCGATCTTCGGCTAGAGCTGGAGGCGGACGGGGAGGGTGGCGGCGGAGTTGGAGAACAGGGAGGGGACCGGGGGGATCCGGGCGGCGTCCAGCGACATTTCCGGATATCGGGCGAAAAGGGCGGGCAGGGCCGCCGCCGCCTCCAGCCGGGCCAGCCCGGCGCCCAGGCACACGTGCGGCCCGCCGCCGAAGGCCAGGTGGCGGCGCTGCTCGCGGGTGATGTCGAACCGCGCCGCGTCGTCGCCGTGCTGCGCCGTGTCACGGCCCACCGCGCTGTAGGGGGCGAGGATGGCCTCGCCCGCCGGGATCGTCACGCCCGCCACCGTGAGGTCCTCCAGGGGGTAGCGGGCCATGAAGTTCCCGATGGGCGCGTCCCAGCGCAGCGTCTCCTCCACCACCGCCGCCCAGGTGGCCTCGTCGCCCTTCAGGGCCAGGGCGAGCTGGTCGGGATGGGTCAGCAGCGCCCGCACCGCGTTGACGATGAGGCTGAGCGTGGTCTCGTGCCCGGCGGCCAGCATGAGCCAGATGGTCCCGGCCAGCTCCTCATCGGTCAGCCGCTCCGGGTCGTCCACCTGCGCGGCGATCAGCGCGCTGGTCAGGTCCTCGCCGGGCGCGGCGTGCTTGCCCGCCACCAGGCGGCCCAGCAGCAGGTAGATGTCGCGCTGGGTGCGCAGCACCTCCTCGGGGGAGGTGGTCGAGCGGAAGATGCTGTCCACCAGCGTGCGCAGTTCGTCGCGTTCCCGCTCGGGCACGCCGACCAGCTCACAGATCATCCGCATCGGCACCGGGTAGGCGTAGTGCGGGCGCAGGTCCACGGTGCCGTCGGGGGCGGCGTGGCCGGGCAGCTCGTCCAGGAGCCCGTCCACGATCTGCTCCAGCCTCGGCCGCATGCCCTGGACGCGGCGCGGCGTCAGCGTCTGGGTGACGAACTTGCGCAGCCGGTGGTGCTCGCGCCCGTCGGCGGTGACCATGTTGGTGACCTTGACCATGCCGATCAGCGGCCAGTCGTCGGGGATCTCGCCGCGCCGGACGGCGTTCCAGTTGCGCCAGTCCTTGCTCACCCTGCGGTCGGCGACGAGCTCAGCCAGCAGTTCGTGGTGGGTGACGGCCCACGCCCGGACGCCGCCGGGCAGCTCCACCCGCACGACCGGCCCCGCCTCGCGGAGCCTTTCGGCCTCGCCGTGGTGGTCGGTTCCGGCCGGGTCGAGCGTGATGACGTCCATCAGTGATCTCCAAACAGGACCGGGAGCGCCGCGGGGCAGCGGGTCCACGGCGAGGGGTGCGGGGTGAGCTCGTCCGGCGCCACCGCGAGGCGGACGTCGGGCAGCAGGTGCAGGGCCGTCTCGACCGCGGTGCGGGTGATCAGGCGCGCCGGGACCGGGGCCGGGCAGGCGTGCGGGCCCGCGCTCCACGCCAGGTGGGCCCGGTTGCCGAGCTCGATCACCGCCTCGCCGGTGTGCGCGCTCGGGTCGGCGTTGGCCGCCGCCAGGCCCAGGACCAGGGCGTCGCCGCGGGCGATGCGCCGGCCGCCGAGTTCGGTGTCGCGCAGCGCGTACCTCGCCGGCATGTTCGTCATCGGCGGGTCGCGCCACAGGACCTCGTCGAGCGCGTCGTCGACGCCGAGCCGGCCACCGCGCATGCGGCCGGCGAAGCGCGGGTCGGTGAGCACCAGGCGCAGCGTCTGGGAGATCCACGTGGTGGTGGTCTCCTGGGCGGCGGAGATCATCACCACCATCGACTGCAGGACCTCGGCGTCGCCGTTCAGGTCGTGGTGGCGCAGGAAGCGGCTGGTGAGGTCCTCGGCGGGGTCCTGCTGGCGGGCGTGCATGATGCCGCCGAGGATCTCCTCGAACTTCTTGTTGCCGGCCTGGGAGTCCTCGGCGCTGCCGAACAGCGCGCGCAGCGCCGCCAGCAGCTCGTGCCCCTGGGTGACGTCCAGGCCGAACAGGTCGGCGATGGCCAGCATGGGGATGACCGCCGCGTACTCCCCCACCAGGTCGGCGCTGCCCTTGTCGCGGAAGCCGGCGATCAGGTCGGCGCACATGCCCTCCACCGAGCGGCGCATGCGCCGCTGGTCGATCGCGGCCACGCCGTCGTCCAGCGGACGGCGCAGCCTGCGGTGCTCGCCGCCGTCGGCGCCGATCACGTTCGGCCGCCAGAACATCATCGGCCCCAGCCCCGAGTCCGGCGGCACCACGCCCTCCTGGAACAACCGCCAGTTGCGGGCGTCGCGGCTGTAGAGCTTCTCCTGGCGGGTGATGGTGAGGATCTCCTGGTAGCCCATGACGAGCCAGGCGCCCACCCCGGGCTCCAGCTCGACCCAGGCCACGTCACCCCACCGCGCCCGCAGCTCCTCGTAGTCGGTGGTGGCCGTGAGCGGGGTGGTCATGCCTTCTCTTTCTGTACGGCGGGCGCCTTCTGGCCCGCCTGCTCTTTCTGTACGGCGTGCTCGACCAGCGTGATGAGGCAGTCGAGGGAGGAGGCCCGGTTCCTGGCGTCGCACTCGACGATCGGCGTGTCCGGGGCCAGGTCGAGCGCCTCGCGCAGCGCCTTCCTGCCGTACCTGACCGAGTCGGGGAACAGGTTCACGGCCACGGCGAACGGCAGGTCGCCGCGGAGTTCGAGCTGGTCGAGCACCTCGAAGCTGCCTTCGAGGCGCCGCGTGTCGATGAGCACCAGCGCGCCCACGGCCCCCTCCGACAGCCCCGCCCACAGGTCCCAGAAGCGCTGCTGGCCCGGCGTGCCGAACAGGTAGAGCGCGGTGAGCGGGCTCAGCGTGATGCGGCCGAAGTCCATGGCGACCGTGGTGGTGGCCTTGGCCTCCAGCCCGGCCAGGTCGTCGACGCCGACGCTGGCCTGCGTCATCGTCTCCTCGGTGCGCAGCGGCTCGATCTCGCTGACAGAGCCGATCATGGTGGTCTTTCCGACGCCGAAGTCGCCGACCACGAGGATCTTCACCGATTCCTGGACCGTGTCGGGAAGGTAGCGGTCAGCGGAGCCTGCGGAGGCCATCCAGCACCTCCTTGAGCATGTTCTGTGACGGCCGGGCGACTTCGGGGATACGCGAGCGGGCGGTCAGGTGGCCGGAGTCGACCAGGTCGGAGGCGAGGATCGAGGCGACGCTGAGCGGCAGCTCCAGATAGGCAGCCGCCTCGGCCAGCGACAGCAGCCTGCGGCACATGCGCACCAGCTCGCGTTCCTGGCGGCTGGCCGAGACCGGCAGCGGTTTGCCCGCCTCGGTGACCACGAGCAGGGTGTCCAGGCCGATCGTGTTGCGCGAGGGCCGGGCCCTGCCTTGCGTCAGCACGTACGGGCGGACCGCATGGTCCTTGTAGTCGCCCGGGTCCGTCATGCCCTGCGGGCCGGGGTGCTGAAGTTCCGTTCTCCGATCTTGATGACCTGGGCCTGCATCTGCTGGGCGATCAGGCGCGGGTCCACCACCGGCTCGGTGATCACCACCAGGTGGGAGCCGGTGCCCGCCGAGCGCGCGAACAGGTAGCCGCCCTCGAAGCCGACCATCAGCTCCTTCACCCCGCCGCCGTCCATGCCGAACTCCCTGCCGACGCTCTGCGCCAGCGACTGCAGTCCCGAGCAGGCCGCCGACAGACGGTCGGCGACGTCGCGCGGGGTCCCGGCGGAGCGTGCCTTCAGCAGCCCGTCGGAGCTGAGGACGACGACGTGCCTGACACCGGGGACCCAGACGACCTCGCCGATCATCCAGTCCTGGTCCTGCTGCATCCGTTCCTCCGTCATTCGTCCATCCGTCATTCGTCCATCCGTCATTCGCCCATCCGTCATTCGCCGTCGTCGCCGGGCTCGGTGTCGGCGTTGTGGTCGAAGAAGGCCGCCATCCAGGCGCCCGCCTGCTCGGGCGTCGTCTCGGTGCGCTCCGGTGCGGGCTGGTCCGCGGGCGCGCCTTCCTCGCCGTCGCCTTCCGCCGCGGTGAACGGGCCGCCCGCCGTACCCTCTGCCGATGGCGCGGCCTCGCCGCGCTTGGAGCGGCGGCGGGGCAGCTCGGGATCCTGGGGCGCGGCGTGCGGCGCCCTCTCCTCGGGTACGGCGGGGCGGGCAGCCCGCACCGGCGGCGCGGACACCGGTTCCAGCGTCTCGACCACGTCCGTCGGCACCAGCACCACCGCGCGCACGCCGCCGTAGGGCGAGGGCAGCAGGTCGGCGAGGAACCCGTGGCGGCGCACGTAGTGCCCGATGACGGCCAGTCCCGTCTGCGGGATCTCGCCGACCTCGCCGACGCCGACGGTGCGGCGGCCGGAGACGACCTCGCGGGCCTGCTCCAGGTGGTGCTCGTCCATGCCGACGCCGCCGTCGTCGATCTCGATGACCGCGCCGCGCTGGACGTTGCGGATGGCGACCAGCACCGTGGTGGCGGGGGGCGAGGACTGGGTGGCGTTGGCCAGCAGTTCGGCGACGAGGTGGATGAGCGGCTCGACGACCTTGGCGGAGGCTGCGGTGTCGGGGTCGCCGGAGACCTCGACGCGCTTGTAGGCGACGATGCGCGAGGCGGCGGCGCGTACCACGTCGACCAGCGCGAGCGGCTTGGGCCACTGCTGGCCGGGCCAGTCGCCGCACAGCACGGCCAGGCTCTGCGCGTGGCGGCCCTGCTGGGCGGCGGCGTGGTCGACCTGCATGCTGGCTTCGAGGACGTCCGGGTTGCCGGGGTGCCGCTCGGCCATGAGCGAGACGGTCTCCTGGATGCGGTGCGCTGAGGTCTGCACCCGGCGGGCCAGCGCCACGACGGCCAGCCGCAGCGACTCCTGGCGTTCGCGGTCCTGCTTGGCGGAGTCGGCCACGGTGTCGAGGACGTCCTCCAGCCTGGCGGCCACCTCCTCGTCCAGGGCCCCGTTCTGGTACGGCGGGGGCACCGGGGTGTCGTTCCCGACGGCCGGGATGCGCTCGGTGACCAGGTGCTTGACCGCCTCGTCGAGGGCGGTGGCGCGGGCGGCCAGGTGGTTGTTCCACTGGAGGTTGCGCTGCTGGACGTGGTGCTGGAACTCGGCCTCGCGCTGCTTGCTCGCCCGTTCCCGCTGCTCCAGGGCCTGGACGGTGGCGCCGTGCTCGTACCGGACGGCGGCCACGGCCACGGCGCAGACCAGCGCCGTCACGCCCGCGGCGACAGGTAACCAGGCGGCGGCGCCGGTCGCGGCGGCGAAGGCCAGCAGCGCGGCGAGGATAGGGAGGGCCAGGGTGACGGGCCAGAGCCACTGCGCCTGCTGGGGCGAGCGAGGGGAAGCCATGACAACCTTTGCATGGGTGGATGGGAGGCGTGGCCGTCCTGCTTGGTGTCGCTTGTGGCGGCGGAGGAACTCACACCAAGATCCGATTATTCCGACTTCACACGATGAGTCAATCCATCTCGCGTTATCTGTCAGATATATGGCAAAGGTTGTTTTTATCCTTGTTTTGGATGGTTTATCAGCCTTTGGGGGCTTTCGGGCCTTGTCGGCGCGCACCCCACCCCCTTCCTCCGGCCCGGCACCGCCTAATATGTCTGGCAGATACGTACGTGCGGTCGCCGATCGGAGGCGAGGGCAGGTCAGCGGGCTCCACCATATGTCTGCCAGACGTATTAGGCTGGCCGCATGGCACAAGATGACCAGCTGCCCGACCTGACGCCCACCGCGTGGGCGATCCTCGGCTTCCTGTCGTTGAAGGCGCAGTCCGGCTACGAGATCCTGCGGGCCGCCAAGCGCTCGATGGAGGCGTTCTGGGGCATCAGCAACGGCCAGCTCTACCCCCAGCTGCACCACCTGGCCGAGCAGGGGCTCATCCGGCCGGCCGGGGAGGCCGAGGGGCCGCGCTCGCGCCAGCGCTGGGAGATCACCGACCTGGGCCGCTCCGCGCTGCGCGCCTGGCTGGAGTCGCTGTCCTCGCCCGTCCAGATCAGGGACGAGAACCTGGTCAAGCTCTTCTTCGCCGGCGGCGGCAGCCCCGACCTCGTCGGGCGGCTCCTCGAGGAACGCAAGAAGATCTTCTCCCAGTTCGAGAAGGTGATCGACGCGGTGCTGCCCGGCGACCGGCTTCCCGAGGCCGAGCAGGCCGCCTCGCTGGGCGCCCCCGAGCTCCTGTTCCGCTACGGCAAGCACTTCACGAAGTCGACCATGCGCTGGATCGACCAGGAGGAGTCCCGCATGCTGGCGGCCCTGCGGAAGGCCGACGAGGACGACAAGGACAAGGAAGACGAAGACGACGAGGAGCGCTCCTAAACATGGACCTCCTCACTCCCCTGAGCCTGGCCGCCGTCGCCTGGCTGGCCGCGGTCGTGGCCAGGCGCGCGCTCGGCATCCCGGTCGGCTGGCCGCGCACGATCGTCGTCGGCTTTTTCGTGACCAGCGCCATCGGCTCGGCCGTCACGTCCTTCTCCGAGTTCGCCGGGATCGTCGCCGACGGCCGGATCATGGTCTCGATGCCGGCCGCGTACCTCGTGCTCAGCCTGGTGATCGCGTGGCTGTTCGTCCTCGGCCTCACCGCCCTCGTGGTGCTGGAGGTGGTCGTCCCCACCGGCACGCTGCCGTCCCCGCTCGACCTGCTGAAGGGCTGGAAGGCCCGCCGCCGCCGCACCCGCCGCTACGCGCAGATCATGAAGATCGCGGTACGGCACGGCCTCGGCGGCTACCTGCGCGGCAGGCGCAGAACCGACCCCTACCAGGGCGCCGCGAAACTCGCCCGCTCCCTGAAGGCGGCGCTCAACGAGGGCGGCGTCACCTTCGTCAAGCTCGGCCAGATGCTCTCCACCCGCCGCGACCTGATCCCCGGGCAGTTCGCCGACCAGCTCGCCACTCTGCAGACCAGCGCCGACCCCGAGCCGTGGCCCGAGATCGAGGCAGCCATCCGGGCGGCGCTCGGCAGGCCGGTGGCCGAGGTGTTCGCCTCCGTCGACCCCGAGCCGATGGCCGCCGCCTCCGTCGCCCAGGTGCACGCGGCGCGGCTGCTCGACGGCCGCGAGGTCGTGCTCAAGGTGCAGCGGCCGCGCGCCCGCGCCCAGGTCGCCTCCGACATGGAGATCATCCTCAGGCTCAGCCGCAGGCTGGAGCGCAGCACGCCGTGGGGGCGCTCGCTGCGGGTGTTCACGCTGGCGAAGGGGTTCGCCGCCTCACTGGACGAGGAGCTCGACTACACCGTCGAACGCGACAACCTGCGCAGCGTCGCCGCCACGCTCGACGGCGGCATCGCGGTGCCCGAGGTCGTCGATGAACACTCCAGCGGCACGCTGCTCGTCATGACCCGCCTGCGCGGCACCCCCGTCGGCGCCGCCGCCCCCGTGCTGGCCGCCCTGGGCCGCGAACGCCGCGCCCAGATCGCCCACCAGTTGCTCAGCGAGGTGCTCAGGCAGCAGGTACGCACTGGTGTCTTCCACGCCGACCTGCACCCCGGCAACGTCCTGGTCGACGAGGACGGCGGGCTCGGCCTGCTCGACTTCGGCTCCGTCGGCCGGCTCGACGACTCCACCCGGCGGGCGCTCGGCATGCTGCTGCTGGCCGTCGACAGGGACGACGCGATCGCCGCCACCGACGCCCTGATCGAACTGCTCGACCGGCCGCGCGGCCTGGCCGAACGCGACCTGGAGCGGCAGATCGGGCAGCTCATGGTCCGCTACCGGACCGGGACCGGGCGCGGCGGGTCCAGCGGCATGTTCGGCAGCCTGCTCAGGGTCGTCCACGACAACGGCTTCGCCGTACCGCCGCAGATCGCGGCCGCCTTCCGCGCGCTGGCCGCGCTCGACGGGACCCTCGCGCTGATCAGTCCCGACGTCGACATGGTCGGGGCCGCCCGCGAGCAGGGCCGCGCGCTGATGCGCGAGGCCGCCGAGCCCGGCAAGGTCAGGGCCGACCTGGAGGAACGGCTGGCCGGCTACCTGCCGATCCTCCAGCGGCTGCCGCGGCGCATCAACCACGTCGTGGAGGACCTGGAGCAGGGCAGGCTCTCGTTCAACGTACGGCCGCTGGCCGACGACGGCGACCGGCGCTTCCTGACCGGGCTGGTGCAGCAGATCGTGATCGCGGTGCTGGCGGGGAGCGCCACGCTGGGCGCGATCATGCTGATCACGGCGGACATCGGACCGATGATCACGCCGAACATCCGGTTGCTGGCGGTGGCCGGGGGCGCGTTGTTGCTGATCGGGTTCATCCTGGCGTTGAGGTCGCTGGCCCTGATCTTCAACCCCAGATCCGACTAGCCCCCCGCCTGCCCACGAACTCGTCCGACGGGATCAGCACCGCTCCGGACCCCGTGATGCCGAACACCTCGGCCGCCAGGCCTTCCTGATCGGCAAGCGTCGCCCATGGCGAACCGGACAGGTTGCCAGAGAGGCGGGCGGAGGGCAGGAATGCCGGGGGCCGGGAAATGGGCCGGGAATGCGAATCCGATTAACTTTCACTTTTAATGCGAGCCGCCATAACCAGATGAATGCGGAAAATAACGTTACAGTTACGGATAGTTGTGGTTCGCACCATATTGAGGTGAAACGGTTGTGGCCCCAACGCAGTGATGTAAGACTCCAAAGCGAGCGATCGGCCGAGCCGGGGCCCGTCGAGCGCTCGTCACCCGGAGCCGTCAGGGAGGTGAACATCACGACCGGAATGAGATTCCGGCCAAAAAGTGGGGTCAGTTAAATGACGTTGAATCCGCGCCTGGTCAAGGAAAGTTTCTCCGTCGTCGAACCGGTGGCCGACAAAGCCGCCGCCTACTTCTACGGCCGGTTGTTCGCCGAGAGCCCGCACCTGAGAGGGATGTTCCCGCCGGCCATGGACATCCAGCGCGACCGGCTCTTCACCGCCCTCACCCGCATCGTGTGGAGCCTGGACAGTCCGGACAGCCTGGCCTCCTACCTCGGACAGCTCGGCCGCGACCACCGCAAGTACGGCGTGGTGGCCGAGCACTACACCGCCGTCGGCAACGCGCTCCTGGCCACGATCAGGCGCTTCGCCGCCGAGGTGTGGAACACCGAGATCGAGACGGCCTGGGTCGCCGCCTACACCGCCGCCGCCAACCTCATGATCGAATCGGCTTCCGCCGACGCCGGGGTCTCGCCCGCGTGGTGGCTGGCCGAGGTGATCGACCACGAACGCCGGGCCACGGACATCGCCGTCCTCACGCTCCGGCCGACGCAACGCCTGCCGTACACGGCGGGACAGTACGTGAACGTCCAGACGGCGCGATGGCCGCGCGTCTGGCGGACCTTCTCCATCGCCAACGCCCCGCGCGCCGACAACACCCTGCGCCTGCACGTACGCGCGGTGCCGGGCGGCTGGGTGTCGACCACGCTGATCCGGCACACCCGCATCGGCGACACCGTCATGCTCGGCCCGCCCATGGGCACGATGGCGGCCGAGGAGCACGGCGCGCGCGACATGCTGTGCGTGGCGGGCGGCACCGGGCTGGCGCCGATCAAGGCGATCATCGAACACGTCATCGCCTCGGGCCGGCGTCCCAACATCCATCTGCTGTACGGCGCGCGTACCGCGGAAGAGCTCTACGACCTGCCGGATCTGATCAGGATGGAGTCGTCGTTCCCGTGGCTGCGGGTGCTGCCCGTGGTCTCCGACCAGCCGTCGTGGCACGGCATGCGCGGCCACCTGCCGGAGGTGACCCAGCGCTTCCACACCTGGTCCGAGCACGACGTCTACGTCTGCGGCCCGCCCGCGATGGTCAACGAGACCGTGCGCCGCCTGCAGATCGACGGCGTCCCGCTGTCGCGCATCCACCGCGACATCGTCCAGTCGGAGCGGTGAGCGCCTAACGGAAGAACGCCGCCGTCTCCTCGTCGTTGGGCCAGAACGTCTCGATGGCCAGCTCCGACACCGTCACCTCCACGGGCGTGCCGAACGTCGCGATCGTGGTGAACATCGACAGCACGCGCTCCCCGTGCCGCACCCGCAGCGGGAGCAGGATGTCGGCGGGGCTGGGCACGACGGCGACGTTCAGCTCGACGCCGGGGTAGGTGTAGGCGGCGAGTTCGTCGTGCAGTTCCGCCAGGCGGCCGTCGCCGCTGGTCTCCGCCTGGCGGCGCAGCCGGTGCAGCAGGTGGGCGCGTACCTCGGGCAGGTTGAGCAGGCGCCCGCCCATCGCCTCCGGGTGCAGCGACAGCCGCATGATGTTGATCGGGTCCTTGAGCAGGTGGTCGGGCACGCCGTCCATGAACATCCCGGCGGCCTCGTTGGCGGCCACGAGGTTCCAGGTCGCGTCGACGACGACCGCCGGGTACGGCTGGTGCCCGGCCAGGATCTTGTCCAGGGCCCGCCGTACCGCGTCCATCTCGGGGGCGGCGACGTCGCGCTCGCGGAAGACCGGCGCGAACCCGGCCGCGACCAGCAGCCGGTTGCGGTGCCGCAGCGGCACCTCCAGCTCCTCGGCGAGCTTCATCACCATCTCGCGGCTCGGCCGCGCCCGGCCGGTCTCCAGGAAGCTGACGTGCCGGGCCGACACCTCGGCCTCGATGGCGAGGTCGAGCTGGCTGACGCGGCGCCGCTGCCGCCAGGACCTCAGCAGGTCGCCAAAGGACTCTTCATTCATAGCAAGCGCTTCCATAACCCGGAATCTACCGAGCGTGGGGAAGTATCACGATTACCTGGCGGGTAATCGAACGACCTTCGGTACAAATCCCGCAGTCACCGGCGGTACCTGCCATGCCGTGACACGATGGCCGAGAAGCGAACATGCGAACGATGGGAGCTCCGACATGAGTGAGGCCATACTCGCGATCGGCACCCGCAAGGGCCTGTTCCTCGCGCGATCCGGCGACGGCGGCCCGTTCGAGGTCGGCCCGATCCACTTCTCGACCGTCGCCGTGCCCGCCGTGGCGATCGACACCCGCGGCGACACGCCCCGCCTGCTCGCCGGCATCGAGTACGGCCACTTCGGCCCGTCGGTCATGTACTCCGACGACCTCGGCGAGACCTGGCGGGAGGCCGACCGGGCGCCGATCGCCTTTCCGGAGGACAGCGGCGCGACGCTGGAGCGGGTCTGGCAGCTGCTGCCCTCCCCCTCCGAGCCCGACGTGGTCTGGGCCGGGGTGGAGCCGGGCGCGCTGTTCCGCTCGGAGGACGGCGGCGTCACCTACGAGCTCGTCGAAGGCCTGTGGCGGCACCCGCACCGCGAGCAGTGGCAGCCCGGCGGCGGCGGGCTGTGCCTGCACACGATCCTCAACCACCCGACCGACCCGAAGGTCCTCGGCGTCGCCATCTCCACCGGCGGCTTCTACCGCTCCACCGACGGCGGCGCCTCGTGGGAGGCGGCCAACCAGGGCATCCGCGCGCCGTTCCTGCCGGAGGGCCAGCAATATCCGGAGTTCGGGCAGTGCGTGCACAAGGTGACCGTGCACCCCGCGCGCCCGGAACGCCTGTTCCTGCAGCACCACTTCGGCGTCTACCGCAGCGACGACTTCGGCTCGTCGTGGAAGGACATCGGCTCGTCGCTGCCGTCCGACTTCGGCTTCCCGATCGTGGTGGACCCGGCGCGGCCCGACACCGTCTATGTGCTGCCGCTGCAGGCCGACATGGACCGCACCCCGGTCGAGCACCGCTACCGCGTCTACCGCAGCGACGACGCCGGGGACACCTGGCGCCCGCTCGCCGAGGGCCTGCCCGAACCACCCGTCTACGCCACCGTCCTGCGCGACGCGATGACCGCGTCGGAGGCGGGCGTCTTCTTCGGCACCCGCGACGGCTGCGTGTACGGCTCGCGCGACGGCGGCGAGAGCTGGTCGCAGGTGGCCGCGCACCTGCCGGATGTCCAGACCGTCCGGGCGGCGGTGCTCTAGGCGATGGCCAGGCCCGTCACCATGGTGGTGTTCGTGCTCCCCAGCGCCTTCCAGCGGTGGGTCAGCGGCCAGAGCGAGGTGAAGGTCTTCGCCGTGGGCGCCGACCCCGAGACGCCGCCGACGCTCGGCTCGGCGCTCGACACCCTGCGCCGCGTCCATCCGTCGCTGGAGGAACGGCTGCGCGACGAGTACGGCAGCATCCGCCGCCACATCAACATGATCGTGTGCGGCGAGAACGGCCACGGCGTCGGCCGCCTCGACTGCGAACTCCCACCGGGCGCCGAGGTCTACGTCCTGCCCGCCCTCTGACGGCCCTGGTGCCCGCGTACGCGCGGGCACTCAGAGTTTCTCGGCCAGCGTCTCCATGAACGCCGGCCAGGCGCGCCCGCCGGTGTCCACGCCGAAGCGCACCATCACCAGCTTCTTCTCCGGCACCACGTAGATGACCTGCCCGTAGCGCCCGGAGGCGACCCTGGCCGCGCCGCGCGCCCACCAGAAGTACTGGTAGCCGTCGGCCCAGCCGTTCGGGGCGACCACCGGCGTGTTGGGCTCGTTGATCCAGTCGGCGGGCACGAGCTGCCGGCCGTTCCACCTGCCCTGCTCGGCCACGAGCATGCCGAGCTTGGCGAAGTCGACGGCGCGGCCGTTGACGCCGCTCTCCATCTTCTCGAAGCCGTCGGAGGAGTCCAGGCTCCACGAGCCGTCGGCCTCCATCCCGAGCGGGCGCCAGAGCTTCTGCTCCAGGTAGGTGGCGACAGGCACCTTCGTCGTGCGCTCCAGCGCCAGCCCGACCAGCAGCGGGTTGAAGTTGTTGTAGCGGAAGCCCTGGCCGGGCTCGCTCTCCACGCCGGAGTCGTCGATGGCCAGACCGCGCAGGTCGGGACTGTAGTAGGTGCTGGTGTCGTCGCTGAACGGCGTGCCCTCGTCGTCGTAGCGCAGCCCGGAACGCATGCCCATCAGGTGCCGCAGCGTGATCTTCTCGAAGCGCGGGTCGCGCTCGCGCAGCTCCGGCACGTACGCGGTGATCGGGTCGTCCACCGACCGGATCTTCCCCTCGCCCACGGCCACGCCCACCAGCAGCGACAGCACCGACTTGGCCACCGACATCGAGGTCAGCGTGGAGTCGCGGCGGGTGCCGTTGAAGTAGCCCTCGTACAGCAGCTTGCCGTCGCGCACCACGACGAACGCGGTGGTCTGGCCCGCGGCCAGCGCCTGCTCGTCCAGGCCGGGGATCGCCTGCGGCTGCTTGGGCAGCGGCGCCGGGGTGCCCGTGGCCACCTTGCGGAACGGGAAACGCTGCCAGTCGCCGACGTCCGAGTCGCCCCAGAAGAACGCCCTGGCCAGTTGCGAACGGCCGGTGCTGGCCCACAGGCCACCGTAAGCCGCGGCGGCGACCAGCACCAGAACTCCGAGGATGATCAGCAGTCGGCGCACACGCTCATTGTTGGTGCGCCGCCCGCTGACGTAAACCCTTACTCCGCCGGTGATGCAGGGGTCAGACCTTGCGCCAGCCGGGGACCCACGCGCCGTCCTCGACCACGTAGTCGCCGAACAGCGCCGGCGCCTCCTTCTTCATCAGCTCGCCGATGCGCTGGAAGAGCATGCGGATCTCCTCCTCCGCGCCGACCGCCGTGCGCGCCTCGATGGTGTGACGCAGCGTGCGCACGTTCGCCGTCCACACCAGCCCGGTGGCCACGCCCTCGGGGGCGAAGCGCCGCATGAAGGAGGTGCGGTGCTTCTTCTCCGAGAACGGCACGCCCTCCTCGTCGAGGCCGAAGTGCCCGGCCATCCACCCCTGGAACTCCTCCAGCTGCTCCAGCACCGCACTGGCCCGCTTCATCAGCTCGGGGTCCTCGCGGGCCCAGTCGGGGAACCAGAAGGGCAGCTCGGTCAGCCGGACGAACCGCAGCGACTCCTGCGAGATGGCCACGCCGGGCCGGTGGCGGACGAGCTCGTGCGTGAGCACGCGGCTGACGTTGTGGAGCACGAAGCTGAAGCTGACGTGCTCAAGGACCGAGCCGTGGGCGCTGGCCAGGATGTTCTGCAGGTATTCGGTCTGGTCCTTGCGGATGCGCACCACGTTGGGGTTGAGGCCGGGCTCGAAGGAGCGGTAGCACAGCCGCCCGGCGAACTCGGCGAGGTTCTGGGCGTCGAGGTCGCCGCGATCCAGCCGTTCCAGCCACGCCGTGCCGCCCACCTCGCCGAGGTAGCGGGCCAGCTCGTCGTAGTCGAGTTCGGGACGGGCGACGATAAAGACCTCTGGTTCAACGGCGTGCATGGCAGCCCCCCGGCTTGGCGATGTGACGGCCCTAGCAAACCAGGTCCGGGGGTCGGTTCGCGACTTGCCCGCCGTACCTCTGAGTGATGGGGTACGGCGGGCGGCCGGAGAGGTGTCAGCAGCGGCCGGCGGGCCGCTCGCGGTAGACCAGATCGGTGTCTCCGGCGGAGCCGTCGATCCAGGCGGTGAGCGCGCCGTCGCCGGAGTTGTTGGCGAACTGGTCGCCCCTGTTGCAGGAGAAACGGGTCAGCGGCCCGCCCGCGACCGGCAGCTGGAACAACTTGGGCAGGTTCGCGTTGGTGAGCGTGCCGTCGCCGTGCGGGATGACGCCGACGGTGACGACGTCGTCGTTGGCGTCGATGGTGCTGGGCTGCAGCGCCTTCGGCCCGTCGGGCACCAGCCAGGTCAGGCCCGTCCCGTCGCGGTTGGCCCGGACCAGGCCGAAGACGTTGTCGGCGTCCGCGTCGGCGTACCAGACGACGTGCTTGGCGGTGAGCACGGGCAGGACCGACGACGACGGCTCCTGGCCCGTGGACGGAATCTCCGGGAACACCGTCTCGGCGCCGGTGGCCACGTCGTGCACGACCGGCGTGGAGTGCGTCCGCTCGCCCACGCTCCAGATCCGCAGGTACGACAGCTTGCCGCCCTTCAGTTCGGGCTGGATGCCGAGCACGTCGGCGGGCGCGGTGACCTTGACCGGCGCGGCGGCGCCCTTCTTCAGCCACACGTCGATCTCGCCGGTGGTCGTGTCCAGGGAGTCCCAGGCGATGGCGTCACCGGAGGCGGTCACCGTGCCGAGTGGCGTGGACACCTCGGCGACCACCTGCTCGGGGGCGCTGCCGTCCAGCGGCCGGGTGAGGATCCGGTAGTTGCCGGTGTCGCCGTCGAATCCCGCCCACACCGCCCGCCGGCCGTCGATGACCGGGACGAAGTTCCAGTCGTCGTTCTGCGACAGCTTGACCGGCTTGCCGCCCCGGACGCGGCCGGTGAGGATCCAGCTCGGCTCGGAGCCGTCGGGCGAGGAGTTGCCGACCACGTACCTGTCGCCGGCCACGCCCACGCGGGAGCCCGCGTCGCTGACGTTGTCGACCAGCACCCGGCTGTCGGTGCGGATGTCACGCTCCCAGCCGCGCCGGATGCCGTGGCGCTCGAAGGCCAGGGCGATCGTCAGCCGGTCGTGCAGCGACACGCCGAGCGCGCGTGCGGCCGACTCGACGGCGCGCCGGCCGTCGGCGAAGTCGTCGATGGGCGTCATGTACTCCGTCAGCGCCTTGTAGACGACCTTGTCGGCCTTGGCCCCGAGCTTCTCGCGGATGTCCCAGAGCGCGCCGGAGAAGATCGTGGAGTTCAGGTGGACGCCGCCGCCGTCGAGGCTGACGCCGACGCCGATCCAGTCCTTGGCGGCCGAGCGGTCGTCGTCGAGGTCGCGGATGGCGCACTCGCGGGGCGGCAGCGTCTTGCACAGCCGGTCGCCGAGCAGGCTCGCGTCGGGGTGGCTCATCGGGACGCCGAGCGCGTCGACCTCGATGGCGTTGCCGAAGTAGTCGGCCAGGCCCTCGTTCATGGCGCCCGACTGGCCGAAGTAGGCGAGGTTCGCGCTGTTGGTGATGACGCCGTGGGTCATCTCGTGGCCGACGACGTCGAGGCCGGCGGCCAGGGAGTGGTAGGTGGGGCCGCCGCCGCCGTACACCATCTTGGTGCCGTCCCACAGGGCGTTCTCGAACGGTTCGCCGAAGAAGGTGACGTTGACGACGGACAGCATCGAGCCGCCCTTGCCGTCGAGCCCTTCGCGGCCGAGCCCTCGGTAGTACTCGTAGACCTTGCCGGTGCCCCAGTGGGCGTCGGACGCGCCGCTCTCGGTGTGCGCGGGCCCGAAGACGGGCGTGGGCGACTCGGCCAGCTTCGCGCCGGGGGGCACGCCGGGCACGAGGTAGTCGAGCAGATCGCCCTTGTTCGCGTCGTAGGTGAGGATCTCGCCGCTCGTGCCGTTCCACATCGGGCGCGCGCGGTCGCGGGTCTCGTAGACGCTGTCGGCGCGCTGGTAGAGGTTCAGGGGTACGGCCCGGCCGTGCGAGTTGGTTCCGGAACCGGTGGCCGGGCCCTCCATCTGGATCCGGCTGATGGCCTGGAGCGGCTGGCCGGAGTGGGCGTCGACGTAGGCGTCGAAGGCGAGGAGCTTCTTCTTGGCCCGGTCGACGCCGGTCATCGGCAGCTTCCAGGCCAGGCGGCCGCCGGCCCCGCGCGGGACGACGACGAGGCCGCCCTGGCCCGTCTTCATTCCTCGGCGGGCGAGCGGGTCGGTGACGAAGCGCATCAGCGCGATCCGGCCGGCCGACTCGGCGGTCAGCTTGGGCGTGGTGTCCACGCTGAGCTCGGTGAGGAAGCGCCCGCCGGCGCCGGTGACCTGCCGGGCGGCCCCGCTGCCGCGGAAGTGCACGAGGTACTGGCCGCCGAGGACCTCCAGACCGCGGTGCTTCTGGGCGAACCTGACCGCAGTGTCCCGGCCGTCGGTGACGGTCTGGATCGGGGTGAGGTCGGCGGGGTCGAGGTGGTAGCGGGGGTTCTTCAGGTGGTTCTTGGCCGCGGTCGCGAGGTCGCCTTCGGCGGCCGCCTCGGCCAGGCCGCTCACTTCGGCGGGGGCCTCGGTGCCGGCGCGGGGCTCGACCGCCGGCGGGTCGGCCGCGTGGGCCGGGCCCTGGGCGACCAGGGGGATGGCTAACGCGAGCGAGAGGGCAAGAGCCGATGATGTGATGGGACGCCAGGACACGACACCTCCAGGTGTTGCGTAAGTGGTTCTGGCGTCTTGATCATCGCCTCGCCCTGACTTACCGGCGTGTCACGATTCAATATCATCAGTCAGGAAATTTCGCTTTTCTTGGGCATTGCGTAGATGTGTGGGGCGGAGTTACGGCCCCTTGGCCGTCGCGGGCCGCGGGGCGGTCGCCCGGTGATCAGGTTGGTCACGGCACGGACTCGGTTACGGCCGCAACCTCTGCCGAAAGGTTGTCGCTTCAAGTTTTCAGGTCTACAGTCTGACGCACCGTAATAACTTGAAGGGACAACCAATGGACGTGGTGCTCTGGATCCTCCAGATCCTGCTCGCCCTCGCCTTCGCCGCCTCCGGCGTCGGCAAGATGGTCGTGGCCAAGGAGCGGGTCAGGGAGCGCATGCCGTACGTGGACGACTTCACCCAGGGGCAGATCCGGCTCGTCGGGTTCGTCGAGTTCCTCGGCGCGCTCGGCCTCGTACTGCCCTGGGCCACCGGCATCGCGCCCATCCTCACCCCGCTGGCCGCCGTCGGGCTCGCGGTCACGATGGTGGTCGCGGCGGGCGTACACGTGCGACGCAAGGAGAACTTCGCCATTAACCTGGTACTGCTGGCGGTGGCGGTCGTCATCGCCATCGGACGGTTCTGACGCTGGGAGTTCTTTGATCGAGGGCCTCGACACCGACGAGCAGCGCGCCTGGCACGGGCTCATGGCCGTGTTCCTGGTCGGCATTCCGCAGGTGGAGCGGACGTTTCGCGCGCACGGGCTGGTGCACATCGAGTACGGCTTCCTGTGCTCGCTGGAGACCGCCCCGAAACGGCTGTCCGACCTGGCCGCGATCTCCAACGTGTCCATCAGCCGGTTGAGCCACCGGATCAGCAAGCTGGTGGAGCGGGGGTACGTGCGGCTGCGTCCCGACGAGAACGACGGCCGGGCCACGGTCGCCGAACTCACCGACACCGGCCGCGCCCTGATCGCCGAGATCGCCCCGGCCCACGCGAAGGCACTGCGCGAGGTCCTCTTCGACCACCTGACCCGAGACCAGGTCAACGCCCTGGCCGAAGCCATGCAAACGGTCGGCACCAACCTGGGCGCCTGCGTAGACCCCACCTAACCCCACACCCCGCCACTCCTTCCCCGCCCGCCCCTCCCCTTCCCCTCCCCTCCGCGACATCACCCGCCGCAGCCTCACCCACGACCGCTGCCCCCCTGGCCTCTGCCGACCGGGGGCCAGCAGCGCGGGCACCGCATACCAGGGCAGCTCCCACCAGCGCGGGCACCGCTTACCAGGGCAGCTCCCACGCGGGCGTCCCGCCATCCGGGCGTCTGCTCGAAGGAGTCCGCCAGCGGGCCTTTGACCCCGGGGCGCACGCGCTGCCGGTTCACCGCATCAGCTCGGCAGCCCGCCCGCGTGTCCACGCATCCCGGTGGAGCCCGTGTGGTCGGCGGCGCATGTGGGCGCGGGGTTTGGCGCATGTGGGCGCGGGGTTCAGAGGCGGTAGACGCGGCGGGCGTTGCCGGAGCCGATCATGTGGGCGATGCGGGCGCAGTCGGTGGGGTTCCACTCGCCGTCGTCCAGGCGGGCGCGCAGGGTGCGGGCCAGGCCGTGGCGGAAGTAGAGGGCGCCCAGGTGGCAGGTCTCGGCGACGCCGTAGCAGTCGGAGGAGAACATCTGCTTGTGGAACGGCACCAGCTCCAGCAGTTCGGCCATCACCCTGGCCGAACCTGCGGCGGTGTAGGTGAGGGCCAGGCCGACGTCCACGTAGACGTGCGGAAAGACCGCGGCGAGGTAGGCGGCCTGGCGGTGGTAGGGGTAGCAGTGGAGCAGGATGACCGGGACGCCGATCGGCTGCAGAGAACGGATGAAGCCGGTCATCAGGGCCGGGTCGGCCCGGTCCAGGTCCAGGTCGGGGTCACCGTACCCGGTGTGGAACTGCAGGGGGAGGCCGCGCTCGCGGGCCACGTCCACGGCGGTCCAGAGCAGGTGGCGCAGCAGGATCGGGTCGGTCAGGCGCTGCTTCGGGTCGGACAGCCGGCGGTTGGCGGCGGCGATGACCGAGCCTCTGCTCGGGCGGGCGGGGTCGAAGTCGAGGCCGCACCGGTAGGCGACGATGGACTTCAGGCCTACGGCGCGGGCGGCGCGGGCGGCCAGTTCCTCGGCGAGGCTGTCCATGTAGTCGACGGCGATATGGGCGGTTTCTGACACGTCTTGTTCGATCTGCTCCAGGCGGACGATCTCGTCCGCCGCGGCGCCGCCGTGACGTCCCATCTCGGCGGCTGACAGCAGTTCGGGGGACTCCAGGCCCGTGTCCACCAGGAACGCGACGATGCCGGCCGCCTCCAGGAGCCTCCTGTTGACCTCGCCCGCTCCCAGTTCGGCGCGTCTGGCCAGGTAGACGGCGGGTGGGGCGTGCGGTTCCAGGTCGAGCACCGGGGCGCACCATCGGCGGATCGCGGCGCCGACGGGGGTGTCGAAATGAGTGGTGCCGGGGGGCGCTGGGGTGCTGCCTTCGGTGATGAGCAGCTCGAACTGTGCCCTGCTGAGCTCGTCGCGCCTCACCCCGTGGCAGTGGTGGTCCACCAGGGGCGCCTGCAGTGCTTCGCGCACCGCGTCGGGAAGGTCTACGGGGAGCATGCGGGCGAGCCTAGGCGTTCGCGCCGGGCCACACGCCGCGATTCCCGCACTTGTCTCGGCGGCACCGCCCGGGGATGCCCCGATGCGCCCCGTAACGCCGGACCCCTGTTCACCCAGGGCAGAGCCCGTTCCACCCCAACGGCCCAGACAGTCACGAGCCAGGAACCCGTGAGACGTGGGGGCGTGAAAGCCGGGGGGTTCGGACGACCAGGAAGGTCGGGGAGGGAAGGGCGTAGCGGGTGAGTGAGGCAGGCCGTGGGGTGGGCGGACAAGCGCATGGGCGGAGGGGAGCGTGCGTGGACGCGGTGGGGAGGGTGTGCGGGCGCGGTGGACGCGGTGGGGAAGGTGTGTGGGGTGGGTGGGCAGGGATTGAGGAGGGGCTGCCCACCCACCTGTGGGTTTAGCGGCGGGTCAGGCGGAGGACGTTGGCGATGATTTTGGCGCCGGCGTCGCCCTCTGCCGTGAGGATGGACTCGGGGTGGAACTGGACGCCGTAGCGCCGGTTCTCCGGGTCCTCGATGGCCATGACGTTGCCGTCGGGGGTCAGGGCGGTCGGGGTGAAGGAGACCACCCCGGGGCGCTTGGCGTGCAGGGAGTGGTAGCGGGCGGCGGTGAAGGTCTCGGGCAGGCCCTCCAGCAACGCGCTCTCGCCCAGCCGCGAGACCTGCCCGCGCTTGCCGTGCTCCGGGTAGCCGAGCAGCTCAAGTGTCCCGCCGGCGTGCTCGACCATGGCCTGCAGCCCCAGGCACACGCCGAAGACCGGCAGGTTCCTGGAGTACAGCTCGTCGATGAGCGCGGACATCCCGAAGTCGGACGGCCATCCCGGGCCGGGAGACAGGACGACGAGGTCGGGGGCGATCGTGTCGATCATCTGGGCGGGGAAGCCGTGCCGCAGCGTGGTGACCTCGGCGCCCTGCTGGCGGAAGTAGTCGGCGAGGGTGTTGACGAAGGAGTCCTCGTGGTCGACGAGCAGGACCTTCATGCCGAGTCCCGGCTGCTCAAGGGCTGGGGGGACGGGGATGGACGCGGGCTGGTTGACCGCGTCCAGTGCGCCGAGCAGCGCGCTGGCCTTGAGTTCGGTCTCGCGCTCCTCCGACTCGGGGTCGGAATCGAACAGCAGCGTGGCTCCGGCGCGTACGGTGGCCACGCCGTGCTTGATCTGGGCGGTGCGCAGGGTGAGCCCGGTGTTCATGGAGCCGTCGAAGCCGATGAAGCCGATGGCCCCGCCGTACCATCTGCGCGTGGTGGCCTCGTGGTCCTCGATGAACTGCATCGCCCAGGCTTTGGGGGCGCCGGTGACGGTGACGGCCCACATGTGGGTGAGGAAGGCGTCGAGGGCGTCGAACTCGGGGCGCAGGCGGCCCTCGATGTGGTCGACGGTGTGGATCAGGCGGGAGTAGAGCTCGATCTGGCGGCGGCCGATGACCTTGACGGTGCCGGGCACGCAGATGCGCGACTTGTCGTTGCGGTCGACGTCGGTGCACATGGTCAGCTCGCTCTCCTCCTTGACGGAGGACAGCAGGGTGCGGATGGCCTCGGCGTCCTCGACGGGGTTGGAGCCGCGGGCGATGGTGCCGGAGATGGGGCAGGTCTCCACGCGGTCGCCGCTGACGCGCACGTACATCTCGGGTGAGGCGCCGACGAGGTGCTCGCCCTCGCCGAGGCTGATGATGAACTCGTACGGGGCGGGGTTGGACCGGTGGAGGGTGCGGTAGAAGGCGGGCGGGTCGGTGCAGACGGAGTGGAAGACCTGGCCGGGCACGACCTCGAACAGGTCGCCGCGCTTGAACTTCTCCTTGGCCGCCGCCACGACCTTGGCGTAGGAGCCCTTCTCGGGGTTGGGCGGGATCTGGCCGGGGACCACCTGCGGCACCGAGGCGCCGGTGCGCTCGAGGCCGCGGGTGGAGACGCCGTCGACGGTGAACTCGTAGCGGTGCTCGACGCAGGTCTCGCGCTGGCGGTCGATCACGACGAGCCGGTCGGGCAGGTGAAGGACCAGGTCGCGCTGGTCGTCGGGGCGGGTCAGCTCGTGCCGGATCGGTTCGAACTGGAAGGCCAGGTCGTAGCCGAAGGCGCCGTACAGGCCGAGGTGGGCGTCGTCCCCGGCGAAGGCGGCGATCACCTCGCGGATGGCGGTGAAGACGGTCGGGCGGCGGCTGCGCATCTCCTCGGGCAGCAGTTCGTCGCTCTCGGCGACGTGCACCTCGACGCGGTCGGCGGTGGGCTGGGCCACCGGCTTGCCCGCGGCCAGCAGGCAGGTCGCCAGCACGGGCAGCACGACCCTGCCGCGCTCGTTCAGCGCCGTCGCGCTGATGCGCCGCCCTCTGGCGACGAGTTCGACGCACGGGTCGACATAGCCGAAGGCCCACCGGCTGTAGCGGCCTGGGTAGTCCATGCCCGAGGAGAACGCGCCGCCGCGCCGTTCTCCGAGCGCGCTCACGATCTCTTCGAGCGTCTCCTCGGCGACCTCACGTGTCTCCCGCTCGACATGGACGCCACCGGCGGTCGTATATCCGCTCGTCTCCACTGCCTGCCCCTTGCTAACCCAATGAGCCCCGGAGGCGAGACAACAAAGGCCGCCTTCCGGGGCGGCCGTCGTTGAGGAATGCGAAGTACGCGCCGCCTAGAAGGGGCGCCACCACTGGCTCTGCAAGCCGATTCGCATGCAGGGATGTTAACACGCCAGGCCGAGGTCGCGACCATGGCGCGCCCCCTGACGCGGGAGCGGTTCGTGTAAGGGCGGGTTAGGGGCTCGCACGTGGTGACAAGCCCGAGTCAAGCACCTAACTTCAGCGAGTATGGAGCGCGCCTTCGCCTGGCGGCCCGTCACCGCGATCGCTCTCGGCACGGCCGCGATCCTGGTGGCTTTAAGCGGGGCCTACGACTATCACCGCGACGAGCTGTACTTCCGCATGCTCGCCGAGCATCCGGCTTGGGGCTACGTCGACCAACCTCCGCTCACCCCGATGCTGGCGCGTGCCGCCATCGGGGTGTTCGGCGACACGCTCACCGCCATCCGCATCCCCGCCGCCGTGTGCGCGGCGGTGCTGCTGGTGCTGGTGGCACTCATCGTCCGCGAGCTCGGCGGTGGCCGGTTCGCGCAGATCCTGGCCAGTCTGGGGGTGGCGACGGCGGGATTCGTCCTGATCGTCGGCCACTCGCTGCTGACGCTCAGCGTGGACCTGCCGCTGTGGGCGGCGGCCATCCTGTTCATCCTCAAGGTGCTGCTGCGCAACGAGCCCCGCTGGTGGCTGGCCGCCGGCGCGGTGATCGGGGTGGCGACCTACAACAAGCATCTGATCGCGCTGCTGGTCATCGGCCTGGCCGTCGGCCTGCTCGCGGTGGGTCCGCGCCGGGTGCTGCTCAGCCCGTGGTTGTGGGCGGGGGCGCTGATCGCGGTGCTGCTGGCCGTACCGAATCTCGTCTATCAGGTGACGAACGGCTGGCCGCAGCTGAAGATGGCGGCGGCGCTGAGCGCCGACAAGGGCGCGGAGATGCGCGCTCTGTTC
This sequence comes from Nonomuraea endophytica, assembly GCF_014203235.1. Classification (GTDB taxonomy): domain Bacteria; phylum Actinomycetota; class Actinomycetes; order Streptosporangiales; family Streptosporangiaceae; genus Nonomuraea; species Nonomuraea endophytica. Next base: position 113,493 of record NZ_JACHIN010000005.1, read on the forward strand.
CTTCCGATGCAGGTGCTGCTGCTCGGCCCGGCGGCGGCGGTGGTCTCCGTGTTCGGGTTCGTGCGGCTGTGGCGCGACCGGCGGGTGCGGGCGCTGGCGGTGGCCTATCCGGTGACCGCCCTGCTCACGGTGCTCAGCGGCGGCCGTCCCGACTACATCACCGGGCTGATGGTGCTGCTGTTCGCTGCGGGCTGTGTGGGCCTGGAGGCGGCGCGCCCGCGCTGGCGGGTGGCGGGCACGGCGGCGCTGGCGCTGGTGGCGGCGGGCAACCTGTTCATCGCGCTGCCGATCCTGCCCGTCAAGGAGGTGGCGCAGACGGTGATCCCGGAGGCCAACCAGGTGGTCCGCGAGTCTCTGGGCTGGCCGAGCTTCGCCACGCAGCTACGGACGGTGTTCGACAAGCTGTCGCCGGAGGACCGCTCGCGGGTGATCCTGCTGATGGGCAACTACGGCAACGCGGGCGCTGCCGACCGTGCGGGCCTGCCGCGCGTCTACAGCGCGCACAACCAGTTGTTCGAGTACGGCCCGCCCCCCGAGACCGGCACCGTGGTCATCGCGGTCGACGTGATCCGGTGGGCCATGAACAAGCAGTTCACCAAGTGCGAGGAGGCCGGTGAGATCGACAACGGCCTCGACCTGGACAACGAGATCCAGGGCATGGTGATCTTCGTCTGCAGGGGCCTGAAGATCCCGTGGCGCGACGGCTGGCGCAACTTCCACCATTACTCGTAGAAAACCCGAATTACCACTTTGACTCTTGCCAACTTGACTGTGTCGAATCACGCTCTGCACATGGTTGTCAAGATCGCCTGGCGGGCGGCTCTCACGGGGGCCGCAGCCGCCCTGTGCCTCCTGCTCCCCCAGTCCGTGGCTCTGGCCGCACCCCAACCCGACAAGATCGACAAGTCCGTGATGGACGACCTGAAGGCCGATGACAAGGCGACCTTCTGGGTCAAGATGAAGGGCGAGGCCAACTTATCCGCGGCCCGCCGGGCCACCTCCAAGGACGCGAAGGCCGCCGAGGTCTTCAAGACCAAGAAGGGGCACGCCGCGTCCTCCCAGGCGGAGTTGCGCGAGCTGCTGACCGCGCAGAACGCCGACTTCGCCGCCTACTGGATCGTCAACGCCGTCCGCGTCACCGGCGCGGGCGCCAAGCTCGCCACCGCCATCGCGGACCTGGCGGCGGTCGAGAGCATCCTCCCGGTACGCACGCTCGCGGTGCCGAAGCCGGAGCAGGGCAGGGCGGAGGCCAGGACCAGGGCCGCCGTCGAGTGGAACATCGACCGGGTCAACGCGCCCCGCGTCTGGAGCGAGCTCGGCAGCAAGGGCGAGGGCATCGTCGTCGGCCACATCGACACCGGCGCCGACTTCACCCACCCGGAGATCGCCGCGCAGTACCGCGGCCGGAGCCCCGACGGCGCCTACGACCACAACTACAACTGGTTCGACCCGGCGGGCGTGTGCCCGAGCGCGGCCCCGTGCGACAACAACGACCACGGCACCCACGTCATGGGCACCATGGTCGGCGCCAACGGCATCGGCGTGGCGCCGGCCGCGCGCTGGATCGCCGCCAAGGGCTGCGAGACCGACACCTGCACCGACGAGTCGCTGATCAGGTCCGGCCAGTGGATGGCCGCCCCGACCGACCTCAACGGTGAGAACGAACGGCCCGACCTGGCGCCCGACATCGTCAACAACTCCTGGGGCGGGGCGGGCTTCGACCCCTGGTACAAGACGATCGTGGAGTCGTGGATCGCCGCCGGCATCTTCCCCGCCTTCGCCAACGGCAACGCCGGCCCGGCCTGCAACACCAGCGGCTCCCCCGGCCAGTACGTGATCAGCTACAGCGTCGGCGGCCTCGACATCAACAACGCCCTCTACGCCCGCTCCAGCAAGGGCGCCGGCGAGAACGGCGAGATCAAGCCGAACATCGCCGCCCCGGGCGTGAACGTGCGCTCCTCCGTGCCCGGCGGCGGCTACGCGGCCTTCACCGGCACCTCGATGGCCACGCCGCACGTGGCCGCGACGGTGGCGCTGCTGTGGTCGGCGGCCCCGAGCCTGCAGGGCAACGTGGCCGCCACGCGGCCGCTGCTCGACAGCACGGCGATCGACGTCAACGACACCAGCTGCGGCGGCACGCCCACCGACAACAACGTCTGGGGCGAGGGCAGGCTCGACTCCTTCGCCGCCGTCCAGTCGGCGCCCCGCGACGGGCTCGGCGACCTCGGCGGCACCGTGACCGCCGGCGGCGCTCCGGTCGCCAACGCCGAGGTCAGCCTGACCGGGCCGCTGAGCCGTACGGTCTTCACCGGCGCGGACGGCACCTACACGGTGCCGCGCCTGCTGCCCGGCGACTACCAGGTGAGCGCGACCAGGTTCGGCTACACCACCGGCACCGCGAGCGCGACCGTGGCGGCCGGGCAGACGGCCACCGCGGACGTCACGATGACGCAGAAGGACAGCGGAACGGTCTCCGGTCTCGTCGCGATCGCGGGCGTGCCCGAGTCCGGCGCGACGCTCGCAGTGGCGGGCACGCCGGTCCAGGCGGTCACCGGCGCCGACGGCCGCTACCGGTTCACGATCCCGCACGGCACCTACGACGTGACCATCACGCCGCGCTCGCGCTGCGCGACGGCCTCGACGACCGTCCAGGTGACGGTGGCCGGGGACGTGGTCAAGGACGTGGACCTGCCGCTGCGGGGCGACGGGTTCGGCTACACCTGTGAGAGCAGGGCCCTGCCGTACGTGGGAGGGACCGAGAAGCTGGCGCTGACCGGCGACGACGAGGCGCAGCAGGTGACGCTGCCGTTCACCTTCCCGTTCTACGGCGCCGCGCAGACGAAGGCGTGGATCACCACGAACGGCTACGCCTCCTTCGCCAACGAGAAGGTCACCACCGGCTCGAACGGCACGCTGCCGACCACGGGCACGCCGAACAACGGCGTCTACGCCTACTTCGACGACCTCGTGGCCGACGCCGAGTCGGGCATCTACACCGCGACGCAGGGCACCGCGCCCAACCGCGTCTACGTGGTGGAGTGGCGCAACGTGAAGTTCTACTCCGACGCGACGCTGCGGATCTCGGTGTCGATGCTCCTGGGTGAGAACGGCTCGGTGTCCTACCGCTACAAGGACATCGAGGGCGCCCGCGAGCAGGGCAACAGCGCCACGATCGGGGTGGAGAACGGGACCGGCACCGACGCGCTGCTGTACTCGTTCAACACCGCGGCGGTCTCCACCGGGCAGAGCGTGACGGTCGCGGCCACCCGCCACGGGCTGGTCACGGGCACGGTCACCGACGCCAACGACGGCAAGGCGATCGCGGGCGCGACGGTGAAGGTGGGCGAGGCGGCCACGTTCACCACGGGCGCTGACGGCACGTTCTACGGTCAGGTGCCGGCCGGCGACCACAAGGTGGAGGTGTCCAGGGAGCACTACGGCACGTTCTCCCAGGACGTCACCATCGCCCCGCTGGCGTTCACCCGCGTGGACACGGCGCTGATCACCGGCGCGGTGAGCGCCTCGGTCGGCGAGGTCGCGGTGGTCATGCCCACGGGCGTCAGCCGCAGCCGTTCGTTCGAGCTGACCAACCTCGGCGCGCCCGCCGACTACACCGTCACCAGCGACGCCGCCTGGCTCACCGCCGCGCCGACCGCCGGCCGCCTCGCCAAGGGCGAGAAGGCCGCGGTGAAGGTCACGGTCAGCAGCCAGGGCGTGCAGCCGGGCACGGTCCGGGCGGGCAAGCTCACGGTGAAGTCCAACAGCGGCCGCCAGCCGATCCTGGAGATCACCGTGAACGTCGTGGTGCCCAAGCACCAGGTCGCGCTCGACACCGGCGCCACCAGGCAGGTCGTCGACGCCCAGGGCGACGTGTGGACCCCGGACCGCAAGTACACCCAGGGCGGCCACGGCTACGTGGCCAACCAGAACCGCACGGCCGACACCCGCAGGACCATCGCGGGCACCACGGAGCAGACGTTGTTCCGCACCGCCCGGGAGAACCTGCTGGAGTACCGCTTCGACAACGTGCCGAACGGCACCTACACCGTCGAACTGGGCTTCGCCGAGATCACCTCGAAGCAGCCCGGTGACCGGGTCTTCGACGTGATCGTCGAGGGCCAGCTCGCCGTACCCGCGCTCGACCTGGCCCTGGAGGTGGGCGCCTACACGGCGGCGAACCGCTCGTACACCGTGAAGGTCACCGACGGCCAGCTGAACGTGCGCTTCGCCCGGCGGGACGGCCAGCCGATCGTCAACGCCGTGCGTATCTCCGAGCGGCCCGACAAGAACTAGCCGGGCCGCACCGGCGTCAGCCCCGGCCGCTTGGGGCTGACGCCGTCGCCGGAGGAGCGGCCGTGCAGGCGGCGGTTGATCCACGGGGCCAGGAACTGCCTGGCCCAGCGCAGGTCCTCCCGCCGGGCGTCCGTCCAGACGGGCGGGCGCCGCGGCGGGTACGGCACCCGCCAGTCCTGCTCGACCGGCACCCCGAGCACCTCGGCTGCGGCCAGCGCCACGCGGCGGTGGCCGTCACCGTTGAGGTGGAGCCGGTCGGAGTCCCAGGCGCGCGGGTCGCGCAGCACGGCCATGGGCCACAGGTCGACCAGGTGGGCGTCGTAGCGCCGGGCGATGTCGTGGATGTGCAGGTTGTAGACCTCGATCTTGCTGTGCGCCAGCCGCATGACGGGCACGTGCCGCAGGTCGAAGCCGGTGAACAGCATCACCTTGGCCCCGGCCTCGGTGAGCGCGCGCACCCCTTGTTCCAGCCTCCTGGCGACGATCGCGGGCCCGCTGCCGGGCCGCAGGATGTCGTTGCCTCCCGCGCAGAGGGAGACCAGGTCGGCGCCCATGGCGATGGCCTGCGGCACCTGCTCGGCCACGATCTCGTCGATGATCCGGCCGCGCACCGCGAGGTTGGCGTAGCGCAGTCCCGGCCCATCGGCCTCGATGTGCTCGGCGAGGCGGTCGGCCCAGCCGCGGAAGCCCGTGGCGGCCGGGTCTTCGAGTCCCTCTGTGAAGCTGTCCCCTAGGGCGACGTATGAAGAAATTCGTCCCATGACGGGATAGTTTGCCGCGAATGTCATGCCCTACGCGACCGTAGGTCAATCCGGCGGACGCTCCGGGACGAAGTAGGAGGCGACAGTCCCCAACCAGAAGGAGCACACCTCATGCGCACGACACTGGCCCTCGCCGCCATCGTGGCCTGCGCGGGCGCCGGCCTGGCCGCGCCCGCGCTCGCCGACGCCTCCCCCCGGCGCGACGGCGTCACCCTGCGGGTCGCCGGGCTGACGGACGACGGCAGGCTGGTCGCCTTCCGCGCCGACCGTCCCGGCTCCGTCACCGACGTCGGCAAGGTCAACGGGCTGACGGGCGACGCGAAGGTGGTCGGCATCGACTACCGCGTGCAGAACGGCAAGCTGTACGCCGTCGGCGACCAGGGCGGCGTCTACACGCTGTCCGGCGCGGCCAAGGCGACCAAGGTCTCCCAGCTCAGCGTCGCCCTGGACGGCAAGAACTTCGGCGTCGACTTCAACCCCGCCGCCAACCGGCTGCGCGTGATCAGCGACACCGGCCAGAACCTGCGGCACAACATCGACGACCCGATGGGCGCCCCGGCCGCCGGCACGACCGCGACCGACGGCAAGCTCACCAATCCGCCCGTGCCGCCCGCCACGACCGGCGTCACCGCCCTCGGCGTGAGCGGCGCCGCCTACACCAACAACGACCTGGACGCGACGACGGCCACGACGCTCTTCGACGCGGACACGACCGCCGACCAGATCGCGGTCCAATCGCCGGCCAACGCCGGCAACCTCGCCCCGACCGGCAAGCTCGGCGTGGACGCGGGCCCCGCGGCCGGCTTCGACATCTACACCACGCTGCGCAAGGGCGCCGCCTCGGCCAACACCGCCTACGCGGCGCTGACGGTGAGCGGTTCCGCCCGCTTCTACGCCATCGACCCCCTGACCGGTGCGGCCACCCAGGTGGGAACGTTCCCGGCCCGCCGCCAGGTCGTGGACATCGCACTGCCGCTCGACCAGAGCTGACGCCACCCGCCGCACACCCGGCCCCGGCAGTCAAGGCGCATCCGCAGGAAAGCATGACCCGCCCACGGGCGCGAATCCCCCTTGTCCCCCCGCCCACGCGTCTGTTACCCGTTGAGGTATGCGGGGGAGATATCCAGTACGTGTCACCAGAGACCTGCCCGTTCCCATGCCCGACGGCGTGCGGCTGCTGGCCGACCACTACGTGCCCGTCGGGGCGCCGCGTGCGCCGGTCGTGCTGATCCGCTCGCCGTACGGCCGCAGGGGCGCCTTCGGGTGGATGTTCGGCCGCGGCTTCGCCCGGCGGGGCTTCCAGGTGGTCATGCAGTCCTGCCGGGGCGGTTTCGGCTCCGGCGGGCTGCTCGACCCGCTCGGCGACGAGCACGACGACGGCCTGGCCACCGTGGCCTGGATGCGCGAGCAGCCCTGGTACAGCGGCAGCTTCGCCACCTTCGGCCCCTCCTACCTCGGCTACACCCAGTGGGCCATCGCCCCCTACGCCGGTCCCGACCTGAAGGCGATGGCCACCCAGATCACCGCCTCCCAGTTCCGCGACGCCGCCTACGTGGGCGGGGCGTTCGCGCTGGAGTCGGCGCTGAGCTGGACGACGCTGACCGACGCGATGTCACGGCGCTTCGGCGGCACCGCCGCGCTGACCGCGCCCCGGCTGACCCGCCGCGCGGTGCTGTCGGGGCGGCCGATGGGCGAGCTGGACCTGGTCTCGGCCGGGCATCCGCTGGCCTTCTACCAGGATCTGCTCGCGCACCACGGCGATCCGGCCGCGCCGTACTGGGTCAAGCGCGACTTCTCGCCCGACGTGGCCGACGTCGAGGCCGCGGTCACGATGCTCGGCGGCTGGTACGACGTGTTCCTGCCCTGGCAGATCAAGGACTATCTGACGATGCGCAGAGCCGGGCGGCGGCCGTACCTGACCATCGGGCCCTGGTACCACGTGGACATGCGCCACGGCCGCCCCTCCGTCGCCGAGGCGCTGACCTGGTTCCGCGCCCACCTGCTGGGCGACTTCTCCCGGTTGCGGGCCGACCCGGTGCGGCTGCACGTCACCGGCGCCGGCGAGTGGCGCGACTATCCGGACTGGCCGGTTCCGGGGATGCGGATGCGCCGCTGGCACCTGCGGTCCGGGTTCGGGCTGGATCCGGCCGCGCCCGGCGAGGACGGCGCCGACCGCTTCCGCTACCACCCCGCCCATCCCACGCCGGTCATCGGCGGCCCGGTGCTGCTGGCCGACTCCCGCCCACGTGACCAGCGCCGCCTGGAGGCCCGCCGCGACGTGCTCGTCTACACCTCCGCGCCGCTGCGCGCCGACACCGAGATGATCGGTCCCGTGGGCGCCGAGCTCTCGGTGCGCTCCAGCGCGCCCTGCACGGACGTGGTGGTGCGGGTCTGCGACGTGAACCCGTCGGGCGCGTCCATGAACATCTGCGAGGGGGTACGGCGCACGCTCGGCGGACCGGAGGACATCCGGCGGGTCGAGGTGGACCTGTGGCCGATCGGGCACCGCTTCAAGCGCGGCCACCGGATCCGGGTCCACGTGGCGGCCGGGGCGTACCCGACGATCGCCCGCAACCCGGGCACGGGCGATCCGATCGCGGACGGCGGGCCCATGCTGCCGGCCGACGTCGAGGTCCTTCACTCCCCCGACCATCCCTCGGCCGTGCTCCTGCCCGAAGTGACCGGACCGTAGAGTCGGATCGTGCGCGCGTCCCGGTTGATGTCGGTGATCCTGCTGCTGCAAGGGCGGGGCGGGATGACGGCGGCCGAGCTGGCCGAGGAGCTGGAGGTGTCCGAGCGGACCGTCCACCGCGACGTGCTGGCGCTGAGCGAGGCGGGCGTCCCGGTCTACGCCGACCGGGGGCGGCGCGGCGGCTACCGGCTGCTGGAGGGCTACCGCACCCGGCTGACCGGGCTCGACCGGGCCGAGGCCGAGGCGCTGTTCCTGTCGGGGGTGCCGGGGGCGCTGCGCGAGATGGGAATGCAGGACGTGGCGGCCACCGCCCGGCTGAAGGCGGCGGCGGCGCTGTCACCCGGGCTGCGGGACGCGCCCTCGACGGCGGCGCAGCGCTTCCACCTGGACGCGCCGGGCTGGTTCGCCGCCGACGACCCGCCGCCGGCCGCGCTGGCGCCGCTGGCCAGGGCGGTGTGGGGCGATCGGGTGGTCGATCTGGCGTACAAGGGCAGGCAGCGCACGCTGCGCCCGTACGGGCTGGTGCTCAAGGCGGGCGTCTGGTATCTGGTGGCGCACGCTGGCGACTTCCTCACCTTCCGGGTGGACCGGGTGGAGGCGGTCATGGCCCGGGAGGAGGGCTTCTCCCGGGATCCGGGGTTCGACCTGGCGGAGTACTGGCGGCTGCAGTCGGCCCGCTTCGCCCGCTCCCTGCTGCGCACCACCATCAAGCTGCGGCTCAGCCCGTCCGGGGTGCGCATGCTCCGCCACATCGCCGACCCGGCCGCGCTGGAGGGCGCGCTCGCCTCGCTGGGCGAGGACGGGACGGTCGAGCTGGGCGTGGAGTCGGTGAGGGTCGCGTACACGCAGGTGCTGCGCTTCGGGCCGGAGGCGGAGGTGCTGGAACCGCCGGAGCTGCGCGAGATGGTGCGCGAGGCCGTCCTGCGGACGGCCCGCCTGTACACCCCGGACGCCTAGCGGTACTCGGACGGGTCGGCCTTCTTGCCGCCGTCCTCCACTTCCTCGATGTAGCGCCACACGTCCGGGCGGCTGCCGTCGAGGTCGGTGAAGCCGTAGGCCTGGGCCAGGCTGCCGCTGTCGAGCGACTGCCCGGTCCAGCGCATCTTGTCCGGGTCCTGGGCCAGGGCCGCCACGGCCCGCCCGGCGAAGGCCGGCGTCTCCGACACCGCCCAGGTGGCGTTCTTCGGGATGTAGTCGCGCCAGGTCTCCTCGGTGACGTTGAAGTTCTCCAGCATCGCCTCCGAGCGCAGGAACCCGGGCGTGAGCGCCACGGCGGCGCAGCCGTGCTCGCGCAGGTCGTGCGAGAGCGCGTACGCCAGCCGGATGACCGCGGTCTTGGCCTGGTCGTAGAAGAGGGAGAGCCGGTAGTGGCCGTCGTTGTACGTCTTGGTGCCGTCGGTCACCTCGACGACCAGGCCGCCGGGCTTCCTGGACAGCAGCGGCAGCGCGTAGTGGCTGGTGATGATGTGGGTGTCGATCGCCAGCCGCATCAGGCGCAGCCCGTTGTCCAGGTTGTGCTCCCAGACGGGGACGTTCCACTCGGTGAGCCGGTCGCCGCCCCACACGTCGTTGACCAGGACGTCGAGCTGTCCGTGGTCGGCTTCGATCCGCTCCACCAGGGCCTTGACCTGGTCCTGGTCGAGGTGGTCGACCTGGACCGGGATGCCGGTGCCGCCGGCTGCGGTGACGAGCGCGGCGGTCTCCTCGATGGTCTCCGGCCGGTTCATCTCCGAGCGCCGCGATCCGCTGGTGCGGCCGGTGCAGTAGACGGTGTAACCGGCGGCGCCGAGCTGTTCGGCGATGCCCCGGCCCGTGCCTCGGGTGGCCCCTGCCACCAGTGCGATGTTCATGAGAACCACTCTCGGCCGGAAAGAGGACACCCCATGTCATGTTTTCTTCAAGATTCTCGCGTGATAAGTAAGGAGTTACCATGAACGAAGAGTTCGAACTTCGCGGGGTCAACCATCTGGCGCTGGTCTGCTCGGACATGAAGCGGACCGTCGACTTCTACTCGGGCGTGCTGGGCATGCCGCTGATCAAGACGATCGAGCTGCCGATGGGCTGGGGCCAGCACTTCTTCTTCGACGCCGGCGGCGGCAACGCGCTGGCCTTCTTCTGGTTCCCCGACGCGCCGGACGCGGTGCCCGGGGTCTCGGCGCCCAAGGGGCTGCCGGACCGGGGCGAACTGCTGTCGGCGGTCGGCTCGATGAACCACATCGCCTTCGACGTGCCGCCGGACAAGATCGAGGAGTACCGCGACCGGCTGATCGCCAAGGGCGTGGACGTGGGCGTGCTGCTCAACCACGACGACAGCGAGTTCGGCGTCGCCCCCGCCCCGCACGAGGGCGTGTTCGTGCGTTCCATCTACTTCAAGGACCCCGACGGCGTGCTCATCGAGTTCGCCTGCTGGCTGCGGGAGCTGGGCCGCGAGGAGGACGTGCGGCACGAGCCGAAAACCGCCGCCGACCGGACCGTCTGATGCCGCGGCTGCGCCGGGTCCCGCGCGAGGAGGTCGCCGATCCGCTGACCGCGTTCTTCTACGACCGGCTGCTGACCGCCGGCGGCACCGCCACGGGCTCGCCCGGCGACTGGTGGGAGGTCTTCGCGCTCGACCCGGCGATCCTGCGGCACTGCGTGAAGGGCTTCCAGCTCTACCGGAAGTCCGCGCTCGACCCGGTGCTGCGCGAGCTGGGCCAGACGCGCGCCGGATGGGCCAGGCAGTCGCGGTTCGTCTACTCCCAGCACTGCAAGCAGATGCGCGCGATCGGCGTGCCGGAGGAGAAGATCCGGGCGGTCGCCTCCTGGCAGGTGAGCACCGTCTTCGGTGAGCTGGAGCGGGCCGTGCTCGCCTACACCGACGCGCTCGTGCTGGACGGTGGCCGGGTGCACGACGAGGTATTCGCCGTGCTCAAGAAGCATCTGCCGGACGAGCAGATCCTCGAGCTCACCTACATCACCTGCATGTACGAGATGCACGCCACGATGGCCAGGGCGCTGCGGGTGGAGTTCGACGACCGCGAGGACCCGATCACCGAGGTGCCCGCACCCGAGGGGTACGGCACCCGGGACATCGCCGACGAGCTCGCCTGACCGTCCGTCTGACCGTTCGTCGCGAAGAGCCGACCGTTCGCCGATCCAGGTCCGGATTCCCGGCGGAACCTCACTACTGTCACGTCGGATGACGCCGCCCCCGTCGGCCCACATATCGAGACATACCACCCGAAAGGTCTAGAAATAGGCCAAAACGTGATGTATCGGTCATTGGGTGATCTGGGTTGTGACGCTAGTGTCCCCTCACTCGCGTACCACTGTCACACCGGAGGGGTCATGGCCGAGCCGCCACCTCGCACCGACAAAGGCCCGTGGAACTGGCTGCTGATCGTGCCGATCGTGCTGCCGTTGTGCACGTTCCTGTTCAACGCCGACGAACCCCGGCTGATGGGCTTCCCGCTGTTCTACTGGCTGCAGCTCGCCTTCATCCTCGTCGGCGTCACCTGCACCGTGGTTGTCTACAGGATGACCAAGTGAGCGGGCACACGACCGAGCTGGTCGTCTTCATCGCACTGTTCGCCCTGGTCAGCGGCATGGGCTTCGTGGCCGCCCGCTGGCGTAAGCCCAAGGACATCGAGAGCCTCGACGAGTGGGGCCTCGGCGGGCGCAACTTCGGGACCTGGATCACCTGGTTCCTGGTCGGCGGCGACCTCTACACCGCCTACACCTTCGTGGCGGTGCCCGCCCTGGTGTTCGGCGCGGGCGCGCTGGGCTTCTACGCGGTGCCGTACACCGTCGTGATCTATCCGCTGGTCTTCCTCGTGCTGACCCGGCTGTGGTCGGTCTCGCACGTGCACGGCTTCGTCACCCCGGCCGACTTCGTCCGGTCCCGCTTCGGCTCGCCGACGCTGGCGCTGGTCGTGGCCATCACCGGGCTGGTCGCGACCATGCCCTACATCGCGCTGCAGCTCGTCGGCATCGAGGCCGTGCTGCAGTCGATGGGCGTCACCGGCCATTGGCCGATCATCGTCGCCTTCGCCATCCTGGCGGCCTACACCTACCAGTCGGGCCTGCGCGCCCCCGCGCTGATCGCCTTCGTCAAGGACACGCTGATCTACATCGTGATCCTGGCCGCGGTCATCTACATCCCGATCAAGCTGGGCGGCTGGGGCAACATCTTCGACGCGGCCGCGGCCAAGTTCGACAAATCCCCCGCCCCGGGTGACGGCACGCTGCTCAACGTGGGCAACCAGCTGCAGTACATCACGCTGGCCTTCGGCTCGGCGCTGGCGCTGTTCCTCTACCCGCACAGCCTCACCGGCGTGCTGGCCGCCAGGAACCGCACCGTCATCAAGCGCAACATGTCCGCGCTGCCCGCCTACAGCTTCCTGCTCGGCCTCATCGCCCTGCTCGGCTACATGGCGATCGCCGCCGGCACCAAGCCCGTCATCGGCGAGAACGGCAAGCCGATCGGCAACACGGTCGTCCCGGTGCTGTTCGACAACATGTTCCCCGACTGGTTCGCCGGCGTCGCCTACGCCGCGATCGCCATCGGCGCGCTCGTGCCGGCCGCGATCATGTCGATCGCCGCGGCGAACCTGTTCACCCGCAACATCTACCGCGAGTACTTCAACAAGAACGCCACCGACAAGCAGGAGGCCACGGTCTCCAAGCTCGTCTCGCTCGTGGTCAAGGTCGGCGCGGTGCTGTGCATCCTGCTGCTGGACCCGCAGTTCTCCATCGACCTGCAGCTCATCGGCGGTGTGATCATCCTGCAGACGCTGCCCTCCGTGGCCCTGGGCCTCTACACCCGGTGGTTCCACAAGGGCGGCCTCATCGCCGGCTGGGCCCTGGGCCTGGCGGCCGGCATGTGGATGCTCTACACCATCCCGAACCCCGCCTCCGGCAAGCTGCACTTCGGCGGCTCGGCGTTCTCGCTGGGCGAGCTCGGCTTCGACACCAAGACGACCGTCTACGCCGGCGTCCTGGCCCTGGCCGTCAACCTCCTGGTGGCCGCCGTCGTCACGGTGGCCCTGCGGGCCGCGAAGGTGGCCGACGGCGTGGACGGCACGCGGCGCGACGAGTACTTCGCCGACGAGGGCGACCCCCGGGTCAAGGACCTGGACCTGGCCGCGCCGCACTAGCGGATCGCGCGGAGGGAGCAACGTTGATGCAACCTCCGCGGGCACACCGTGGACAAATGGGCACGCCCCGTCCGTCGCCCCCGTGCAGACGGTACGTGCCCCGGTTCGGGCGGGCGGCGACCTGCGCCTTGTCGTCCGCCCGAGCCTCTGGCAGGCGTTACGGGGTCGCGTAGCCGGGGTTGGCGACGTCGATTTTGGCGCGCACGGCCGCGGTGAGGGCGGCCAGCAGCTCCGGGTCGTCGGCGCGGCCCTCCCGGATGCGGGCGGCCAGTTCCGCGTCACCGCCCACGCCGAGCCCGGCCAGCCGTTCCGCGTGCTCGGCGGCCTGGGCGGGGCCGAGCTCGATCTCCCGCTCCACCATGCCGAGCACGTTGATCGCCACCCGCGTGTGGAAGCGCACCCGCCCCTCGACCGCCGGCAGCACGTCGGCCTCCAGGAACTGCCTGACCGCCGCGACCAGTTGGGTCGCGTCGGGCACGTCGTGCGGCGCCGCCATGGCGCCTCCTCTCCGCTTCGCCGAAGACGTTGGAAAGTGACCGCTTATCCGTTGACCGGGCAACGGATAGACGGTGTGATCCTTTCATGACCTTCGCCGTACCCGACAGCGTCCGGCCGGTTCGCGACGCCGTCCACGCGTTCATGACCGAGCGGGTCGAGCCCGCCGAGCCCGCCCTGTGCGACGGCGACGCCGCCACCCTGCGTGAGCTGCAGGAGGAGGCCAAGAAGGAGGGCCTGTGGGCGCTCGGACACCCGCGTGAGCTGGGCGGCGGCGGCCTGCCGTTCCTCGACTACGTCTACGTCAACGAGGTGCAGGGACGCAGCGAGTTCGGCCAGCTCGCGCTCGGCACGTTCACCCTGCAGGACTCGCTGATGCTGCACGAGCACGCGTCGGGCGGCCAGCGTGAGCGCTACCTGGAGCCGCTCGTGCGCGGCGACATCTGGCCGAGCTTCGCGATGACCGAGCCGGACGTCTCCAGCAGCGACCCCACCCAGATCCAGACCGAAGCGGTCCTCGACGGTGGCGAATGGGTCATCAACGGCCACAAGTGGTTCACCACCGGCGCCTCCCGGGCCGCCTACACCACCGTGATGTGCCGCACCGAGCCGGACGCCCGGCCCCACCTGGCCTTCTCCATGATCCTGGTGCCGACCGGCACGCCCGGCTACACGATCGTCCGCGAGACGCCGGTCCTCGGCCTCGGCGGCGCCCACTGCGAGGTGCGCTACGAGAACGTCCGCGTCCCGGCCGCCAACCTCCTCGGCGAGCGCGGCCACGGCTTCGTCATCGCCCAGAAGCGCCTCGGGCCCGGCCGGATCTTCCACTGCATGCGCTGGCTCGGGCAGGCGCAGCGGGCCTTCGACCTGATGTGCCGCCGCCTGCACGGGCGCACGGCGTTCGGTGAGCCGCTGGCCAAGAAGCAGCTCATGCGCCAGCACGTCTTCGACTCCTACACCGAGATCCAGTCCGCGCGGCTGCTCACCCTGCACGCGGCACACGCGGTCGACGCCGGTTCGGACGCGCGCGTCGAGATCGGGGCGATCAAGGTGGTGGGGGCGCGCATGCTGCACAACGTGATCGACCGGGCCATCCAGGTGTACGGCGCGGCCGGCCTGACCCCGGACACGCCCCTGGACCGGATGTACCGGCACGCCCGCGCCGGACGCATCTACGACGGCCCCGACGAGGTGCACATCGACTCGGTCGGCAGACGGGTCCTGGGCGCGTACACCAGTGGCGGCTCGTGGGAGTTCGGCCTGCGATGAACGCGCACACCGGCGACCGGGTGGCGGGCATCGTGCGGGAGGCCCTGGGCGCGGCGGCGGCGGTGCGGTCGAGCGCGCGACTGCCCGGCGGCGCCTCCCGCGAGACCTGGTCGCTCGACGTGGACACGCCCGGCGGCGAGCGGGCGCTCATCCTGCGCCTGGACTCCCCCGGCGCGCCCCTGAGCCCCGGCACCTCCCCGGAGAGCGGGCTGGCGGCTGAGGCGGTCCTGATGCGCGCCGCTCTTGAGGCGGGCGTCCCTGTCCCGGAGATCGTCGCCGCCGGGGACTCCTACATCCTCATGGCGCGGGTGGACGGGGAGACGATCCCGCGCAAGATCCTGCGTGACGACGCCTACCGGCGTGCCCGGCCGCTGCTGGCCGCGCAGTGCGGACGGGCGCTGGCGGCAGTCCACCGGATGCCGCTCGACGCCCTGCCCGCGCAGAAGGAAGCCGACGCGCTGGACCAGTGGCGCGACGTGCTGGATCTGACCGGGCAGCCGCATCCGGTGTTCGAGCTGGCCTTCCGCAGGCTGGCGGCGACCCGGCCGGCAGGCGCGCGGCGGACGGTCGTGCACGGCGACTTCCGCAACGGGAACCTGATCGTGGGGCCCGAAGGCGTGCGGGCGGTGCTCGACTGGGAACTGGCCCACGCCGGCGACCCGGTCGAGGACCTCGGCTGGCTGTGCGTGAAGGCGTGGCGGTTCGGGGAGAAGGCGCCGGTGGGCGGCTTCGGCACCTACGACGAGCTGGTCCACGCCTACGAGGAGACCTCAGGGCACGTGGTGGACCGGGAGGCGCTGCGGTGGTGGGAGGCGTTCGGGGTGCTGAAATGGGGCGTCATCTGCGTCATGCAGACGATGCGGCACCTGGCCGGCGGCGCGCGGTCGGTGGAGCTGGCGGCGATCGGGCGGCGGGTGTGCGAGACCGAATGGGACCTGCTGGAGCTACTCGGCGCCCGCTGAAAACCGCGCTGCGGGCCCGGCCGCAGCGTGGTGAAAATGCGTTGCGGGCGCCCGGCCGGCACCGCACGCTGGCCGGGTGGTCATTCTTGAGGCGGAACATCTCGCCAAGCGGTTCGGCCCCGTCACCGCGGTCCACGACCTGAGCCTGACCGTGGCGGAGGGCGAGGTGGTGGCGCTGCTGGGGCTCAACGGCGCGGGCAAGTCCACCACCCTGCACATGCTGCTCGGGCTGATCACCCCCGACGCGGGCAGCATCCGGATGTTCGGGATGGACCTGGCACGCCACCGCACCGAGGTGCTCAGCAAGGTCAACTTCGCCGCCAGCTACGTGGACCTGCCCGGCGCGCTGCTCGTGACTGAGGTGCTGGACGCCTTCGCCCGCCTCTACGGCCTGCGCCGGCCCAAGGCGCGGGTGGCGGAGCTGATCGAGCTGTTCGAGCTGGAGCCGCTGGCCAGGCGGCCGATGATGGCGCTGTCGTCCGGCCAGCGCACCCGGGTGCAGCTGGCCAAGGCGCTGCTCAACGCGCCGCGGCTGCTCGTGCTCGACGAGCCGACCGCCAACCTCGACCCCGACGCGGGCGACCGCATCCGAGGGCTGCTCGGCGACCTGGCCCGCACGAACGGCAGCGCCATGCTGATCACCTCCCACAACATGCGCGAGGTGGAGCGCATGTGCGACCGGATCCACTTCATGTCCGGCGGCCGGATCGTGGCCGCGGGCAGCGCCGCCGAGCTGGCCGGCGCCTATGGGGCGGCCGACCTCGAAGAGGTCTTCCTGAAGGTGGCACGCGGATGACGACGATCTCTCTCCCGCCGCTGAGCTGGGCGGCCCGCCGTACCCGGATCATGGGGGTGGTGCGGCGGGACTTCGCGGCGCTGCGGCGCAGCCCCATCCGGATGTTCGAGATCCTGTTCTGGCCCACGGTGGAGCTGCTGCTGTGGGGCTTCGTGACGGCGTTCCTGCAGACGCAGCGGGTGCCGTTCGTGGTGGCGTTCCTGCTGGGCGGGGTGTTGCTGTGGCAGGTGCTGCAGAAGGCCAGCAACGAGATCTCCATCGCGTTCCTGGAGGACATCTGGTCGCGCAACCTGCTGAACGTGCAGGTCTCGCCGCTGTCGAGCGTGGAGTATCTGGTCGGGCTCGTGGTGTTCTCGCTGGGCAAGGTGGTCTTCGCGGTCACGGTGATGTCGGGGCTGGCGTTCGCGCTGTACGGCTTCGGGGTGGGCGGGTTCGGGGTGGGGCTGGCGCCGTTCATGGGGCTGCTGCTGGTGCTCGGCTGGTCGCTCGGGCTCGTCGGGATCGCGGCGGTGCTGCGGTTCG
This sequence comes from Nonomuraea endophytica, assembly GCF_014203235.1. Taxonomy (GTDB): domain Bacteria; phylum Actinomycetota; class Actinomycetes; order Streptosporangiales; family Streptosporangiaceae; genus Nonomuraea; species Nonomuraea endophytica. The sequence continues at coordinate 130,418 of NZ_JACHIN010000005.1, forward strand.
GGGAGAACGCACAGGTGATCGCCTGGTCGCTGGTGTTCGTGGTGCAGCCGCTGGCCGGGATCTTCTATCCGATCTCGGTGCTGCCCGCGCCGGTGCAGGCGCTGTCGTGGTTCCTGCCCGCCTCGCATGTGTTCGAGGGCATGCGCACGGTCATGTCCGGCGGGCCGCTGCCGTGGGACCGGCTGCTGTGGGCGGCGGGGCTCGACGTGGTCTATCTCGGACTGACGCTCGCGTTGTTCGCCTGGGCGCTCAGGTACGCGCGGGCCCACGGGAAGCTGTCGCGGTTCGGGGACTGACCGGGCGCGGCACGAGCGCCGCCACGATCACCTCGGCCAGGCCGTCGACGACCTCGCCCGGGTCGACGCCGGGATGGTCGAGCCACCAGTCGGCGGTCGTCTGGACCATGCCGATGAAGGCGTGGCCGAGCACCTGCGCGCGTACCGGATCGGGGGTGACGCCCTCGGCCACCAGCACCTGCGCCAGCTCCTCGCCGAGACCTCTGACCAGCGTGGTCATGTGGCTGCGGATCTTGCTGTCCTCGGCGCTGGCCCGGTGGAACAGGAAGCGGTAGAGGTTGTGGTTGGCGCCGATCAGGTCGAGGTAGACGGCGATCGCGGCGCGGGCGCGCGAGCGCAGGTCGCCGCCGCCCTCGGTGAACCGCGGGCGCAGCCGGTCGATGACGGTGCGCACGTGGCGGTCGGCCAGCGCCTGGTAGAGGCCGCTCTTGTCGCCGAAGTGGCGGTAGAGGATGGGCTTGGTGATCCCGGCCTCCACGGCGATCGCGGCCATCGACACCTCGTGCCCGTCACGCTCGATCACCCGGTCGGCGGCGTCGAGCAGCGCCCTGCGCCGGTCCGGGCTGCGTCCCCTCACCCGGCAAGGATAGATCGCTCCCGGGCGCGTAACAGAGCCGAGGTCACCAGCAGCGCGCCGACGACCGTGTAGAGGCCGGTGACCCCGGCCAGGGTGCCCGGCGGCTCGCCCGGCAGCGCGCCCCAGCGGGGCAGCCCCGCCGCCACCAGCAGCGCGAGGTCGAGCCGGGTGGCGAACAGGGCGCCGAGGGCGACGAGCGGCAGCCCGCAGATGATCGCGGCCAGCGGGGACAGCCGCTGCCATCCGGTCAGCAGCCCGGCCAGCGCGGCCACGGCGCTCAGGTAGCCGAATCCGGCGGGGCTCGGGCCGAAGCCGGTGTAGCCGGCGCGCAGAGCCCGCGCGCCGGCCTCGGTCAGGTAGTAGAAGGCGGGCAGCGCGAGCAGGCCCGCCGCGGCGGCGGCCAGATGACGTCCCACGTCACCATCGTCCCGTGGAATCCGGGCAATGTCTCGATCTTGGGACAGACGGCCGGGACTACACGCTTTAGCGTGGATACATGGCTAACAGTGGCACTGGTCCTGGTTCGATCACACCTGACGGATCCCCTGTTGAGTTCTATCTCCTCATCGAGCCCAACGGCGAGCCCGAGATCATCAGCGCCGCGCTCACGCCCGGCGCGTCCATCCTCGAGATCGGCTCGGGGGTCGGGCGGCTCACCCATCCCCTGCTCGCGCTCGGCTACGACGTCGTGGCCGTGGACGAGTCCGCGGACATGCTCGCACACGTGCGCGGCGCGCAGACCGTGAAGGCGCGGGCGCAGGAGCTGCGGCTGGAGCGCGTGTTCGACGCGGTACTGCTCGCCTCCTACCTGGTCAACACCGCCGACGACGACGCGCGCCGGGAGCTGCTGTCGGCGTGCGCCCGGCACGTACGGCCCGGCGGCTCCGTCCTCATCCAGTGGACCCCGGCCGAGCAGCACGACGCGTGGGAGGTCGGCCGGGGGCGCACGACGGGCAACCTCAGCATCACCCTCACGGCGCTGGAGCCGGTGCGGCCCGGGGTGGTCGCATCCACGATGCGGTACACACAGGACGATCGGGTGTGGACCCAGTCGTTCTGGTCGCGGCGGCTGACCGACGACGACCTCCGGGCCGAGCTGGAGCCGGCAGGGCTGCGGCTGGAGCGCTTCCTGACCGACGACCACAGCTGGGTGCTGGCCGTCCGCGAGTGACCCGGCGGACGGTCAGGCTTCTGTGCGTGGGTGATGCCGGTGGCCGGGTCAGGAGGTCAGGCCGTGTCCGAAGGGGTAGAGCGGGTCGGCGGTGCCGCCCGGGACGTCGGACGGGCTCGCCTCGACGGCCGCCATCGACCGCGGCAGCTCGTACGGCAGCCGCCCCTGGGGCTCGGCCCGCCCGAACAGCACGTCCAGCAGCGCCCGGTCGCTCGCCCCGTAGTCGGCGACCACGGCGACGGCGCCCTCGGCGATCTCGGGGAAGACCGCGGGCCGCTCCAGGTAGACGTCCACGACGGTGGGCACCGTGGCCTGCAGGCGGGTGATGCGGTCGATCTCGGCGGCGGGGAAGGCGAGGCTGCCGGAGTGGAAGAAGGCCTCGAAGGCGCCGGGCCGGTGCTCGTACGGCGCGGCCAGCCGTACCACGGCCACGTCGGCCTCCTCGGGCGTGGCGACGACCTTGCCGTAACCGGCGGCGACGTCGGCGTCCACGCCCTCCACGTATACGCGCGCACCGTCGGCCAGCGGCAGCGGCCCGTTCTTGAGCAGCGTGAGCGAGGCCGTCTGCGCCTCGAACCCGGCGCGAGCGAAATCGGCCCGCCCGACGACCTCCTCGGCCGCGTCAGGGTCGACGAAGGGCGCGTCGAACAGCCCGAGCGTGAACTTCTCCCGCAGCACCCGCCGCACCGACTCATCCAGCCGTGCGGTGCTGATCCGCCCGTCCTCGACCAGCTCGACGAGCAGGTCGGGGCAGGCCTCGCCGCCGAACTGGTCGACGCCGGCCTCGATCGCCTTCAGCATGCGCTCGGCGGGGGTGAGGTGCTCGACGCCCCAGGCGCGGGCGGGCATCTCCTGGCCCATGATGAAGGCGTCGGTGATCAGGCCCCAGTCGGTGCAGACGATGCCGTCGAAGGAGTAGCGCTCGCGCAGCAGGCCGGTGATGACGCCCTTGTTGAAGCCGAAGCCGACCTCTTCGTGTTCGGTGCCGACCGGCATGCCGTAGTAGGGCATGATCTGCGAGGTTCCGGCGTCGAAGGCGGCCTCGAAGGGCTTCAGGTGGTGCTCGAACCGGCCGCCGGGGTAGACCTGCTCGCGGCCGTGGGCGAAGTGGGGGTCCTCGCCGTCCTTCTGCGGGCCGCCGCCGGGGAAGTGCTTGGTCATGCAGGCGACGCCGCCGGGGCCGAGGCGCTCGCCCTGGAAGCCGAGGATGTAGGCGCGCACGAGGCGGGAAGTGAGCTCGGCGTCCTGGCCGAAGGTGCCGTTGGCGCGCGACCAGCGGGGCTCGGTGACCAGGTCGATCTGGGGGTGGAGGGCGACGCGGATGCCGACGGCCACGTACTCCCGCCGCGCTATGTCGGCGAATTTCCGGACCAGCTCCGCGGAGCCGATCGCCGCCAGCCCCGGCGGCTCCGGCCACTGCGAGAACGCCCCGGCCATCATCGACGCGCCCGGGTTGCTGGAGAAGGAGTGGCGCGGGTCGGTGGAGAACGTCACCGGGATGCCGAGCCGGGTGGCGGCGGCCCGCTCCTGCAGCGCGTTGTGCCACTCGGCCATCTCGCGCGGGGAGCCGCCGCCGAGCACGTTGAAGTGGTTCATGTGCCTGCCGTCGATCATGCTCTCGGCGGTCTCGGCCCCCGGCGGCGGCGCGAACCAGATGGTGTGGAAGAGCAGCCCCGCCTTCTCCCGCAGGGTCATCCTGGCCACGAGGTCGTCGACCCGTGCCGCGGTGGGGAGTGAGGGGTCCTTGTAGTTCATGGCGTGATTATACGTATCATCAGCTTCTCTACCAGAGGTTCGCGCCATGCGCCACGCCGCCGCGTGCCGCAATTACTGGGAAATACTGGAACTCCTGCTACCCTCGCGCCATGAGTGACCGGCTGGACCAGCTGGAGAGGCGCATCGACGAACTCCGCGCCGGGGTGCGCCGCGCCATGCGCGCCCGTGACGCGGTCACCGCCCGGGCCCTGCGCGCCGACCTGCGCGCCGCGGAACGCACCTGGGACTCCCTGGTCAGCTCCCCCGTCCAGACCCCGGGCGGCAAGCGGGCCGGCGCCACGACCGTGCGCGAGCGGGTGCACCAGGCGCTCGACGCGCTCGGCGCCCCCGCCCAGCCCCGGCTGATCGTGGCCGTCAGCGAGGCGTTCTTCTCCGGCGGGCTGCGTTCGGCGCAGCTCACCAGCATCCGCCGCGACGAGGAACGTTCCTTCCGCTCCAGCCCGTACGGCCGGCCGTACTATCTGTGCGCTGCCCTGACCGACCGCCTCTCCCCCGCCCGGGGCCTGCTCACGCTGAGCGCCTGGCCGCTGGAGCGCCGGGTGGTGGGACCGCTGAGCCCGAGGGTCGACTTCCTGACCTGCGCGGCGGCGGTGGCCCAGCACATCCAGCGCAGCGCGGGCCCGTCACCGGAGTCGCTGCGGCTGGTGGCCAGGATGGGGCGCAACATCCCCGGCGGCGAGCTGGTCGAGCTGGGCAAGGACGTCGATCCCGGCCGCGTGGCCGAGATGGCGCTGGCGGAGCTGGCCGTACACCTTGATCGGGACACCCGCGACCGGGCCGAGCTGGCGGCCCGCGCGCGCGAGCAACTGGACGACCCCGCGCGGCTGTTCGGCGCCGCGCTCCTGAGCGCCGCCAACGTCGGCGCCCTCGGCAAGGAAGGGATCACGGCGTGAGACGGATCGACGCGCTGCGGGGGACGACACCGCCGAAACCGCACGACGCCCGGGCCATCGCGGCGCTGGCCGCGAATCCGGGTTGCGCGCGCCGGGCGCTCATGGACGGCGCGGGGGTGGACAAGGACGCGGCCGCGCGGCATCTGGGCTTTCCCGCGCCGTTCGGGCAGTCGCCGTTCGCGATCACCCGCGGCAACCAGTTCGAGGCCCTGGTCAAGTCCGACGGCTGCGCCGAGCTGCTGCGGATGCTGCGCGAGCTGCTGGAGCTGCCGATCGCCGAGGTCGCCTACCACGACGTGGAGAACGTGGGCGCGCACCTGCGCCACGCCCACACCCGCGCGTTGTTCGAGCGGGCGGCCAGGGGCGAGCACGACGCGGGCACGCTCTACGACCACCCGCTGCTGAGCCTGGACATCGCCGGCCACACCGCCTACCTGGAGCCGGACGTGGTCGCCTTCCAGCTGGAGGGCCGCTTCCACATCGTGGAGATCAAGTCGTTCGCGATCGTGGACGGCCAGGCCGACCCGGCCGCGGTGGCGGCGGCCGCGCGGCAGGCGGCCGTTTACGTGCTGGCGCTGCGCACGATGCTGGAGGAGCTCGGCCACGACCCGCTGACCGTCTCCCACGACGTGGTCCTGGTCTGCCCCGAGAACTTCGCCAACCGCCCGGTCGCGAAACTGGTGGACGTGCGCAGGCAGCTCGCGGTGCTACGCAGGCAGCTGACCAGGATGACCACGCTCGACCGGCTGCTGGAGGAGCTGCCGGAAGGGCTCACCTTCGACCTGGAGCCGGGCGAGGACGGCCTGCCGCTGCGCCGCGCCGCCGACCTCGCCGACGCGCTGCGCGGAGTGACCGCCCGCTACGCGCCCGACTGCCTGTCCACCTGCGACCTGTGCTTCTTCTGCCGGAACGAGGCCCGCGAGGAGGGTGCGTCCGACCTTCTCGGCCGCAACGTCCGCGACGAGCTGGGCGGTGTGGCCAGCGTCGAGGAGGCGCTCGGCCTGGCCGACGGCACCCGTGCCCCGCGCGAGGGGCAGGAGGAGATCGCCCGCCTGCTGCGCGGCGCCGAGCGGCTGCGCCAGGACTGCCTCGCATGAGTCTCCTGACGTCCCTGGCCAAGCTGCGCGCCCTGCAGGAGGGGCGGGCGCAGCCGATCGCGACCGTGCGGCACTGCCATCTGTCCGACCGGCCGATGGTGTTCATCCCGTTGAAGCTGTCCGGCGAGGCCGCCGCGCCGCTGGCCGCGATGTTCGGCACCGACCGGCAGGCGCCCCAGCTGCTCGTGGTGGCCCAGCCGCGCAACCGCGACCTGCGCTTCGCCTTCACCGCGGATCTGGCCGGGCTGCTGCTGCCGTACCTGGAGAGCTTCCTGGCCGACACCGAGACGGTCGAGCGCAAGAACGCCGACCCCTACGAGCGCGCGCTCGACGCGCCGCAGTTGTTGCTGCCCAACCGCGCGGGCGTGGCGTTCACCGCGCTGCTGGGCCGTTCGACCCGCTTTCGCCGCACCGACGGCCCCTACCCGGTGCCGGAGGGCGTGCCGCTGCTGGGCCGCTGGCTGACGTACCTGGCCGAGCGCGCCGCCTACCCGGGCTCGTCGCTGACGCTGGCCGTGACCGAGGAGCTGAGCCGCCACTGGGCCAGCGGGCAGAGCGCGCTGGAGGACGCCAACCTGGCCGCCCTGATGGCGTGGGTCGAGGGGCGCCCCTCCGACGAGGCCGAGGACCCGCTGGTCTGGCCGCCCGCCGGACCCGCCACCGACCCCGGCTTCGACTCCGAGGTGCTCGCGCCCGCGATCGAGAACGGCTCGGCCGAGCGCATCACCGAGGCGCTGCGCACCCAGCTGGAGCCCACGTGGCGGCTGATGTGGCAGGCCGCCGACCTGCTGCGGACGCTGCCCGAGGGCGCGAGCGTGGCGCAGCGCTGGGAGCTGGACCGCGGCTCCTACAGCGGCTTCGCCACCCAGCTCGCCGAGGGCGGCCCGCCGCAGGCCCGCCGCGACGGCGCGGTCGCCGCCGCCTCCCGCCTGTCGCGCATGGAGCGCGCCCAGGCCTCCTACGACGTGCAGCGCGCCTACGACGACCCGCTGATCATGGCCGACCACCGGCTGTCGGGCGAGGCGTTCGCCGGCGAGGTGGTGCAGACCGAGCCGGACAACTTCGAGGGCGAGGGCCGCTCGCGCAAGCTGCGCCCGCTCGTGGTGGTCAAGACCGACGATCCGGTACGGCTGCCGCCCGGCAGCGCCCTCGGCACCCCGCAGCGCAAGGGCCAGGGCGCCGAGCTGGTCGAGGCGGCCGGCGGCCTGGTCACCCTGAAGATCACCAAGGGGATGGGCAGGGGCAAGACGCCGGCCCCGGGCTCGGTCCCCGAGGTCGGCGAGCGAGTCTGCTACACCACGCTGACCGACGACTTCCAGGGCGCCGCGACGCTGCCCGAGCCCGAGGCGACGCCGTGGACGCACGGCGGCCCGCCGCTGGAGTACGTGCCGAACGACGACGACGCCAGGGAGGCGTGGGAGTGAGCCCCGAGGAGGTCATCAGGAACGTCCTGGCCGACCTGCCCAAGCACCGCGGCGTGGTGGTCGACTCCCCGCCCGGCGCGGGCAAGTCGACGCTCGTGGTGCGGGCCGCGGCGCACATCGCGGCGACGGGCGAGCCGCTGATGATCGTGGCGCAGACCAACGAGCAGGTCGACGACCTGGTCACCCGCATCAGCGACAAGCACCCCGACCTGACCGTGGGCCGGCTGTCGGCCAGCGGGTACGTGGCGCCGCGCCGGCTGCTGGAGCTTCCCGGCGTCACCGTCGGCACCCGCATCCAGGACCTGGGCGACCCGGACATCGTCCTGGCCACCTCCGACAAGTGGGCGTGGATCTCCGGGCGCACCTGGCCGTGGGCGATCGTGGACGAGGCGTACCAGATGCGCTCGGACAAGCTGCTGCGCATCGCGGGGCTGTTCGAGCGGGCGCTGTTCGTGGGCGATCCCGGCCAGCTCGACCCGTTCTCGATCGTGGAGGCGGACCGCTGGTCGGGGCTGTCGTGGGATCCGCTGCAGAGCGCGGTGTCGGTGCTGCTGCGCCACAACGACGACCTGCCGGTGCACCGGCTGCCGGTCTCCTGGCGGCTGCCGGCCTCGGCGGCGCCGGTGGTCTCGCGGGCCTTCTATCCGTTCACCGGCTTCACCTCGGGCACCGGTTCCGGCGAGCGTCAGCTGGAGCTGAGCACCGGCGGGCTCGGGACCGTGCACGACCGGGCGCTGGAGGAGGCGGCGCGCTCGGGGTGGTCGCTGCTGGAGCTGCCCAACCGGCACACGGTCCGTACCGACGGCGAGGCCGTGCAGGCGGTGGCGCTGCTGGCGGCGCGGCTGCTGCAGCGGGGCGCGGTGGCGAGCTCTGAGCAGGGCGAGCGGCCGGTGACGGCCGAGCGCATCGCGGTCGGCGCGGCCCACCGCGACCAGGTGGCGGCCATCAGGAACGCCGGGCTGCCGCCGGAGATCACCGTGGACACCGCCAACCGGCTGCAGGGCCGCGAGTACGACGTGACGATCGTGCTGCACCCGCTGTCGGGGCGGCGTGACGCGACCGCCTTCCACCTGGAGTCGGGACGGCTGTGCGTGCTGGCCTCGCGGCATCGGCACGCGTGCGTGGTGGTGGCGCGGGCGGGCATCGCCGAACTCCTGGACGCCCACCCGTCGGCCGAGCCGGTGCAGCTGGGCGTGCCGGTGAAGTTCCCCGACGGGTGGGAGGCCAACCAGTCGGTGCTGGAGCACCTGTCCGCCCACCGGGTACAGGCCTGAACGCTAGACCCTTCGGCGCCACACGTCGATGACCATGACCGGGCGCATGCCCGCCGAGGTGTAGAGGCCGAGCGCCGGGGTGGTGTTGTTGGAGTCGACGTGCAGGATCGTGCCCTTCCTGCCGCGGGCCGCGTCGGCGGCGAACGCCCGCAGCAGCAGGTGGCGGCCCAGGCCCCGGCCCCGGTAGGCGGGCAGGGTGGCCAGCGTGCCGACGTAGCCGCAGTCCTCGTCGGGGACGAAGGCGTTGTTGGCGTGGAGCATGGCGGCGGGCTCGCCGTCCACCCTGGCCACGATGAGCTGCGACCAGTCGTTGACGCTCTGGGCCGTGCGCCGCTCGTACCAGGCGTCGTAGTCGACCTTGATGAAGCCGAAATGGTCGGCGAAGCCTTCCTGGTGGACGAGGTGGGCCTGGCGGCGTACCTCCTCGTCCTCGCCGGTGTGCAGGGTGAGGCCGGGCAGGGGTTCCGGGGGCGCGGGCGGGGCGGTGAAGTCGATGCGCATGCGGTGGAAGCTGGTGGCGGGCTGGAAGCCCTTCGCCTCGGCCTCGGCCCGCTTGCCCTCGTCGGCGCGGTAGACGCCGATGTCGACGGTGGCGCCGCTGTGTCCGAGCTCGGCGGCGATCTCCTTGGCCCGGCCGAGCACCAGCGCCCAGAGGCCCGCTGACAGGCCTTCGGTGCCGGGCCGTACGAGGACTTCCACGTCGACGTTGTCGCTGTCGCCCTTGCGGCAGGCCCATGCCCAGCCGACCGGGCGCCCATCGGAGTCCTCCGCCAGCCAGCCGTCGGTGTCGCGGTCGAACTCGGGCTCGACCAGTTCGTCGGCGATGTCCTCGAGCGTGGTGTCGACGTGGCCGAGCACCGCCAGGTCGCAGGCGGAGACGAGGTCGTGGATGGCGGCGGCGTCCTCGACCTGCGGGCGCCGAATCCGATGGGTGTTCATGCAGGATATTGTCCCGATCTATCGGGTTTTCCGCCTCCGATTTTCCCGCCGTCGTAGGGTGGAGGCGTGCTCGACAAGACCCCGCTGCGCGTCGAGGTCGCCACCCCCGCCCCGGGCACCGTCAGGATCTCGCTGACCGGCGACCTCGCCTTCGACACTGCGGCAAAACTCTCCGGGCTGGTGTTCGAGCCCGGCTACCACCGTCTCGACCTGGACCTGGCCGGGATCTCCTTCATCGACTCCTCCGGCCTGGCCGCGCTCGTCCGGCTCCACCAGCAGGCGGAGTCGGAGGGCGCGGCGCTGCGGCTGGTCGCGGTCAGCCCGCACCTGCGCAGGCTGCTCAAGGTGACCGCGCTCGACCAGTTGTTCAGGCTCCCTTGAGCGACTGCTCGGCCTCCTCCTGGGCGGGCTCGGGCGTGCCGCCCCGCAGCGGGATCTCCTTGATGAACAACGCCAGCAGCGGTACGGCGACCGCGAACGGAATGGCCCACCAGAAGATGTTGGAGGTCGCCCCGGCCAGCGACTCCAGCACTCCGCTGCGCTGACTTGGCGCCATGGCGGCCAGCGTCGCCGGGTCCAGGCGGCCTCCGCCACCCGCCAGCCGCGCGGCCTCCTGCGCGCCGAGGCGCTCGGTCATCCCGGACAGCAGGTGGTTGTTGAAGATCGCGCCGAACACCGAGACGCCGAACGAGCCGCCGATGGAGCGGAAGAACGTCGAGGTGCTGGAGGCGACGCCGAGGTCACGCTGCTCGACGCTGTTCTGGGCGATGAGCATCGTGGTCTGCATGAGGAAGCCCATGCCGACGCCGAGCACGCCGATGAACAGGGCGGTCTGCCACTCCGGGGTGCCCACGCCCATGAGCGAGAGCAGCCACATGCCGAGCGCCATGCCGACGCCGCCGAGGATCGGGTAGAGCTTGTACTTGCCGGTGACGGTGATGGCCTTGCCGACGAAGATCGAGACGACCATCGCGGCGCCCATCATCGGCAGCAGGAGCAGGCCGGAGTTGGTGGCCGAGGCGCCCTGGACGGTCTGCTGGTAGAGCGGCAGGAAGTTGATCGCGCCGAACATCGCGAAGCCCAGCAGGAAGCCGATGGCCGAGATCAGCGTGAAGTTGCGGTTGCGGAAGAGCTGCAGCGGCATGATCGGCTCGGCGGCGCGGCGCTCGATCGGGATGAACGCGGCCAGCGTCACGACGGCCAGCGCGCCCAGGCCGAGGATCTGCGGGGAGGTCCAGGCGTACTGGCTGCCGCCCCAGGCGGTGACGAGCACCATCGCGGTGATGCTGATCGACAGCAGGATCGCGCCCAGCCAGTCGATGCGCACCTGGTTGACGTGCTTGGGCAGCTTGAGCTTGATCGCGAGCCAGGCGAGGGCGACGCCGCCGACGGGCAGGTTCACGTAGAAGGCCCAGCGCCAGTCGAGGTGGTCGGTGATGAAGCCGCCGACCAGCGGGCCGGCGATCATCGCCAGCGACATGACGCCCGCGGTGATGCCCTGGTACTGGCCGCGCTCGCGGGGCGGGACGAGATCGCCGATGATGGCCATGACGTTGACCATGAGGCCGCCGGCGCCCAGGCCCTGGATCGCGCGGAAGGCGATGAGCTCCATCATGCCGCCCTCGGGGCCGCCGAGCAGCTCGGACCCGGCCATGCCGCACAGCACCGAGCCGATCATGAAGATGACGATGGAGACCATGAAGATGGTCTTGCGTCCGTACAGGTCGCCGATCTTCCCCCAGATCGGCGTGGAGACGGTGGTGCCCAGCACGTACGCGGTGACGACCCAGGACAGATGGGTGACGCCGCCCAGCTCGCCGACGATGCGCGGCATCGCCGTACCCACGATCATGTTGTCGAGCATCGCCAGGACCATCGCGAGCATCAGGCCAGGGAGGACGACCATGACTTCGCGCCGTCTTTCCACGATTCCACCCCCAGTTTTGGATCTTACTTACTTGCCGACCGGCAAGCTTAGACTAGACTACGTACTAATCCTTCGAAATAGGTGCACATTGCGGGAAGACACCCGATCGCGGATCCAGCAGATCGCCCTCAGGCTCTTCACCGAGCAGGGCTATGAGGCGACCTCTCTGCGCGAGATCGCCGAGGAGCTCGGCGTCACCAAGGCCGCGCTCTACTACCACTTCAAGACGAAGGACGACATCGTCGCGAGCCTGGCGGACGACCGTGTCGCCGAGATCGAGGAGCTGCTGGAGTGGCTGCGGGCCCAGCCCCGCACGCCCGAGACCCGCCGCGAGCTCGTCGTGCGCTACGCCGAGCGCCTCGACCAGCCGCGCCAGGCCGAGCTTGCCCGCTTCCTCGAACGCAACCAGACGGCCCTGCGCGAGCACCCGAAGATCCTGCGGATGCGGGAGAAGATGCTGGAGGTGGTCGGCGAGCTCGTCGAGCCCGGCGACCCGCTGACCACCAGGATCAGGCGCTCGCTGGCGATCTTCAGTCTGCACGCGGGCATGTGGCTGACCCAGGGCGTGGACGCCGGCCCGGAGGAGCGCAGGAAGGCGACCGTGGAGGTCGCGATCAGCCTGCTGGAGTCTTAGGGACGCATAACCGGTGGCGTTTCGGGCATGGTGCGCCCATGGAGGCGACCATCGCGCTGAGACTGCCCAGAGACGCCGCGAGCGTGCCGCTCATCCGTCAGATGTTCGACGGCACGCTCCGATCGCTCGGCGTCGTCCCCCAGATCAGGGACGACATCGAGCTCATGCTGAGCGAGGCCTGCACCAACGTGGTACGGCACGCCGCGCCGAGCGACGAGTACATGGTGACCGCCGGCGTCCACGACGACCTGTGTGTGATCAGGGTCGTGGACACCGGCGGCGGATTCGACCCCCACCAGGTCCGCGAGCCCAAGGAGAGCGCGGAGAGCGGGCGGGGGCTGCTCATCATGCGCGCGCTCGCCGATGACGTGCGTTTCACCAACCGCCGCGAGAACGGCGCGGTCGTGTCGCTGGAGAAGCGGCTGCGCTTCGAGGCCGGAGCCGCCGGCCTGTCCATGTGACCTTTTAGCGGGGTCTGGCCAGCACGCCGAGGACGACGAGGGTGACCGCGGAGATGACCAGGACGGCCAGGAAGCACAGCAGGAGGGTGATTGTCAGGGAGGCGGCCATGCCGAGCATCGTCAACATGGGACCATGCCCTGCCCGATATAGCGCGATTTATGCGTTCATGTGGTGCGGACCACACGGCTCGGGAGAAGGTCCAGACGGCGCAGGATGACGCCCTCGCGCAGCGCCCACGGGCAGACCTCCAGCCGGTCCACCTCGAACAGGTCCATCGTGGCGTCGGCCACGATCGCTCCCGCGGCCAGCTGCATCGCCCGGCCCTCGGAGACGCCGGGCAGCTGGCGGCGGGCGGCGGCGTCCATCGTGGTGAGCTTGACCGTCCAGTCGGCCAGCGCCTCCCTGGTCAGCGAGCGGGAGACGTAAGGGCCGTCGCTGGAGGGGGCGCCGCCGGCCAGCCTGGCCAGCTGCTTGAACGTCTTGGAGGTGGCCACCGCGCGGTCGGGCTGGCCGAAGCGGACGATGTCGCCGACCGTGCGGGCGATCTCGGCGCGCACGTGCCTGCGGAGCTTGCGCACCTCGGCGGCGGGCGGCGGGTCGCCGGTGAACCAGTCACGGGTCAGCCGCCCGGCGCCCAGCGGGAGCGAGACGGCCACGTCCGGCTCCTCGTCCACCCCCGCGGCCAGCTCCAGCGAGCCGCCGCCGATGTCGAAGGCCAGCAGCCGGCCCGATGACCAGCCGAACCAGCGGCGCACGGCCAGGAACGTGAGCCTCGCCTCGTCCTGGCCGGTGAGCATCTGGATGTTGACGCCACAGCTCGCGTCGATCTCGGAGAGCACCTGCTCGCCGTTGGAGGCGTCGCGGACGGCGGAGGTGGCGAAGGCCAGGAAGTCCTCCACGCCCTTGTCCTCGGCGATCTGGAGCGCTTCTTCGACGAAGGCGCCGAGCCGTTCGACGCCTCTGGAGGAGAGCGTGTCGCCCTTCTCCAGGTGCTCCGACAGGCGCAGCTCCTCCTTGTGGGAGTAGGCGGGGATGGGACGCGCGCCGCGGTGGGCGTCCACGACGAGGAGATGGACGGTATTGGAGCCGATGTCCAGAACGCCGAGTCGCATGGCAGGAACGCTACCGGTCCATGCGGCCTCGCGGCGAAGCGGAGTGCGAAGTACCCCGCGCACGTGGGAGCGTGATCGTCTCGTGTCTCGCTCCCGTCCCTGATCTCCCGCCCGTCTCGGGGCCCGGTCCGTGGGGAGCGGGTGATATGCGGCTTACGCGTTGGCTACCCTGCCTAGGAAACGCCGGACGGGCGAAGGGGTGCAGGTGGAGTCGTGCTGCGGGCCCAGCAGGGATGCTGGGGCGGTGCCGTACCAGATCGAGGTGACGCCCAGGCGGCAGGCGCCGCGCGGGATGGCGCGGGTGCCGGGCGGGCCGTTCCTGATGGGCGGCGACGACGCCGACGGGCGGCCCGGGGACGGCGAGGGGCCCGTGCGGGAGGTGCGGGTGGACGCCTTCCTCATCGATCCGGTGTGTGTGACCAACGCGCAGTTCGCGACGTTCGTGAAGGAGACCGGGTACGTCACCGAGGCGGAGAGCATCGGCTGGTCGTTCGTGTTCCGGCCCTTCGCCACCGGCGGGATCATGGACGCCTCGGTGCCGCAGGCGCCCTGGTGGGCCGGTGTCGAGGGGGCCGCCTGGCGGACGCCGGAGGGCCCCGGGTCGGCGGTCGGCGACCGGCAGAACCATCCGGTCGTGCACGTGTCGTGGAACGACGCCCACGCCTACGCCACCTGGGCCGGCAAGCGGCTGCCGACCGAGGCCGAATGGGAGAAGGCGGCACGCGGCGGGCTGGAACGGGCGAAGTACCCGTGGGGGGACGAGCTCTCACCGAAGGGACGCCGCCGGTGCAACATCTGGGAAGGGCCCTTCCCCGGCGCGCCCGGCAAGGGCACCGTGCCGGTGAAGTCCTTCCAGCCGAATGGTTACGGTCTCTATAACGTCTCCGGCAACGTCTGGGAGTGGACGGCCGACTGGTGGGGCACCTCGTGGCGGGATTTCGCGGAAAATCCCACAGGTCCGGAGGTCGGCGACGCTAAGGTCGTTCGCGGGGGTTCGTACATGTGCCACGACTCCTACTGCAACCGCTACCGGGTCGCCGCGCGCACCATGAACACGCCCGACTCCTCAACTGGGCACACCGGTTTCCGCTGTGCGGCAATACTCTGATCGCATGGCACGAACCCTGCGACTCCTGATCACCGGCGGCGGCACCGGCGGTCACACGTACCCGGCCCTCACCACCCTGGGCGCGGTGCAACGGCGGCAGTTGCCGCACGACGTGCTCTGGGTGGGCACCGCCAACGGCCTGGAGGCCAGGATCACCGCCGAGCACGGCATCCCGTTCAAGGCGATCACGACGGGCAAGCTGCGCCGCCGTCCCAACCTGCGCGAGCTGGGCACCAATATCGCCGACGTCTTCCGCATCCCCGTGGGCGTCGCGCAGGCGGTCGGGCACGCCGCCAGGTACCTGCCCGACGTGGTGCTGTCGACCGGCGGCTACGTCGCGGTGCCGATCGGGGTGGCGGCCAAGCTGATCCGCCGCCCGCTGGTCATGCACGAGCAGACGACCGTGGTCGGCCTGGCCAACCGCATCCTGTCCAGGCTCGCCACCCGCATCGCGCTGTCGCACGAGTCGTCGCTGGACTACCTGCCCGCCTCCGCCCGCGCCAAGGCGGTCGTGACCGGCAACCCGATCCGCCCCGAGCTGCTGCGCGGCGACCGGGCCGCCGCCTACGACCACTTCGGGCTCACCTTCGAGGTGCCGCTCATCTACGTGACCGGCGGCGCCCAGGGCAGCAAGCAGATCAACACGCTGATCTCCGAGAGTCTGCCGGTGCTGCTGCGGCACGCGCAGATCGTGCACCAGTGCGGCCCGGCGTGGATCGAGCACATGCGGGCCGTGCCCCTGCCTCCCGAGCTGGCCGACCGCTACCACCCCGTGCCCTATGTCGGCGCGGAGCTGCCCGACCTGTTCGCCGCCGCCGACGTGGTGGTGGCGCGCAGCGGCGCGGGCACCGTCTCTGAGCTGACCGCCGTGGGCAAGCCGTCGGTGCTCGTCCCGCTGATCCCGACCGGCGGCGACGAGCAGCGCAAGAACGCCTCCTACCTGGCCTCGTCCGGGGCTGCGCGGGCGCTGCTGGAGCCGCGGCCGTCGGCCGAGATGCTGCTGGCCGAGCTGATGCCGATGCTGGCCGACCCGGCGCTGCGGGCGGCGATGGCGGAGGCGGCGCGCAAGCTCGGCCGCGTGGACGCCGCCGACGCGCTGGCCGACGTGCTGCTGCAGGCCGCCGCGAGCTCCGGCAGAGGCTGAGCCCTCAGCCGCCGGGCCTGGTGTCGCCCGGCCCGGTGTCGCCTGGTCTGGTGTCCCGCTCGCGGGGATCGCCCGGCCACGTGCCCCCGTGCGGCGTGTCATCGGGCGGGGTGTCGTCGGGCGGGGTGTCGCCTTGCGGGGTGTCGTCTTGCGGGGTGTCGTCTTCGGCGGGGGCGAGGTGCTTCTGGTCCTGGGGGTCGAGGTGGCGGAAGGCCTCGTGGGCGGAGCGGACGCTCCGCCTCAGCGCCTGTTCCAGCAGGTCCGCGTCGCCCGCCAGCCGATCGAGCTCCGGTACGGCGAAGCCGTCCGCCCCCGACTCGGCCACCAGCTCCTCGTACTGGGGCAGCCGCTCCCGCAGCTCCTCGATCTGGTGGTGGGCGTGGAAGGCCCGCTCGGCCTCGGCCACGTGGTCGGCGTAGCGCTCCAGCGCTTCGACCCGGGCCACGACGGCCGCCTCGCTGATGTCGAGCGCCCTGGCCAGCGGCGCCGCGACCGCCTGCACCTCGGGCGCGAGGCCGTTCGACACCGTCCTGTGGTGCTGGGCGCGCAGGGAGGAGAGCTTGGCCAGCAGCCGGGCGACCTCCCACTCCTCGGCCGGCAGCATGACGGCGTTGCGCACGTCGTCGAGCAGGCCCTCGGCGTTGACCCGGGAGGCGAGCACGGCCTGGACCGCCCGGCCCGCCCTGCCCAGCAGCCGCTGGGAGGACTCGTCGAGGTCGCCGAGGAGGATGAAGCGGCCTTCGTACCAGCGGGCGTGTTCGAAGACCTCCCGCAGGTTGGCCTCGCGCTCGTCTTCGACGGGGTCGATGTCGCGCCGGACGATCCCGGTCATGAAGATGATCACGGTGGTGATGCCGAGCACGAACCCGAAGCCGTCGAAGCCGGAGTTGACGACGGTGATGATCAGCAGGACGGCGAGCGCCGCCGACAGGCCGAGCTGCAGCTTCTGCTTGTGGGCCGGGCTCGCGTCGGTGCGCGGGGGTGGCACCCATCCGCGGCGGATCCTGGCCAGCAGGGGCCCGTGGCGGCGTAACAGGTGAGCGTCATGGTCCGGCACGTCGGGATCCACGATGACATCGGCCATCGGCTTATCTTTCCAGATGCCGGAACGCCTCGTGCGCCGAGCTGACACTGTCGCGCAGGGCCTGCTCCAGCCGGCCGGCGTCGTCGGCGAGCTCGGTCAGCTCGGGCACCGCCTGCCCGTCGGCGCCCGACTCGGCCAGCAGTTCCTCGTAGCGGGGCAGCTTGGCGGTCAGCCGTTCGATCTGGCTGCGCGCACGGTAGGCGCGCTCGGCGTCGCGCACGTGCCCCGCGTAACGTTCCAGCGCCTCGACCCGGTCGATCACCGCCCGCTCGCTGCTCTCCAGCACTCGGGACAGCGGCACGGAGACCGCCAGAACCTCCGGCGTGACACCCTCCGACATCACCTCGCGATGTTCCGAACGCAACCCCGACAGTTTTGACAGCAGCCGGGCGATCTCCCACTCCTGCGCGGGCAACATGACCGCGTTACGCGCCCCGTCCAGCAGCCCCTCCGCGTTCACCCGCGACTCGGTGACAGCGTCGATCGCGCAGTGCGCCCGCAACATCAACGCCCTGGCCGCCTCGTCGAGATCCTCCCGCAGCACGAACCGGCCTTGATACTTCCGCGCGCACTCGTAGACGTCGAGCTCGGAGTCGAGCTGTTTCTCCACCTCGGCGTCGGGGTTGGGCTTGAGCAGGGAGGCCAGGATGAGGAAGGAGACGCCGGTCATGATGAACGCGAACGTGGTGTAGTGGGCGGCGCGGAAGAAGGCCAGCGCGGCCACGGTCGCACAGGACGCCATCGCGATCAGAATGATCTTGTAGGTGATGCGCGCCGCCACGCTGCGCCGTTTGTGCGGTGGCGCCCAGCCGCCGCGCATGCGGACGAGAAGCTTGCGGTGCTGCCGTAACAGCTCCGCCGCCTGGTCGGGAACGGTTGGATCGACAACCACTTTCGCCTGACGCCCGGACACGCAAATGATCCTATGTAACGTTCTGTCCTAATGTCAGCCTTCGAGATGGCGAAACGCCTCGTGTGCGGAAGTCACGCTTCGCCGTAAGGCTCGCTCAAGGTGGCCGGCGTCCTCGGCCAGCCGCTCAATCTCGGGCACGGCCAGCGCGTCCGCCCCCGACTCGGCCAGCAGTTCCTCGTAGCGGGGCAGCCTGGCCCTGAGTTCCTCGATCTGGCCGCGGGCATGGTAGGCCGCCTCGGCCTCGGCCACGTGGCCCGCGTACCCCTCCAATGCCTCGACGCGCGCCAGCACGGCGGCCTCGCTGGAGTCGAGGGCACGTTCCAGCGGCGCGACCACCTCGGCCACCTCCGGCGCGACCCCCCGGCCGAGCAGCGCCCGGTGCTCGGTGCGCAGCGAGGAGAGCTTGGCCAGCAGCCGGGCGATCTCCCACTCCTGGGCGGGCAGCATGACGGCGTTGCGGATGTCGTCGAGCAGGCCCTCGGCGTTGACGTGGGAGCGCAGGACGGTGCCGATGGCCTCCTGCGCGCGGGCCAGGATCGCCCGCGCCTCGGTGTCGAAGTCCTCGGGCAGCAGGTAGCGGCCCTCGTTCCAGCGGGCCTGCTCGAAGACGACCCGCTCGTGGACCCTGGCGTCAGGCGGGCTCTCGTTGATGGCCGCCATCCTGACCAGGACCAGCACCACGAACGCGCCCAGCACCACGAAGCCGGCGGGGGCCACGCGGGACTCCAGCAGCACGGCCACCAGCGCGATCATGGGCGGCGTGGCCATCAGCAGGAGCAGGCTCGACGGGTTTCTGCGCGGGCGCTCGGTCACGACGGGCTCGGGCCGCCAGCCTAAGCGGATCCTGGACAGCAGGTGAGCGTTCGCACGCAGGAGTCCTGCCGTCTCGGCGGAGACCGCTGGATCGATGACCACACTCACAGGCTGTACCGGCAACTGGCGCCCCCAAATGCTGGTTTTGTCCGGATACTACGGCGATTTCGCGGCCTTTGGCAGAGATGGGCGGAGGCTGTTCAGCGCCAGCGCGGCCGCCACGCAGGCCAGCGGGATGGCGGGGAGCACGTAGCGGTGGTCGAAGTCGAGCGCGGCGACCGGCGCCACCAGCAGGAAGACGGCCGCCGCCCACGGCAGCAGCGCGTCACCGCCGGCGCGGGCGGCTGCCTCGGCCCGCGCGCCGTCCACGGCCTCGTGGCGGGCCGGGCGGCGCAGGCGGGCCAGGCCGGACAGGCCGGTCAGCAGGAGCAGGGCGAAGAAGGGGCCGCCGTGCAGGAGCCAGGGCCAGCGGTAGCGGGCCAGGAGGCCGGCGAAGGGTTCGACGGAGCGCTGGGCGCGGATGCCGGGGTCGTAGGCGGCGCGGGCCTGGGCGACCAGGGGGTGGTCGGGCAGGCTCCAGACGCCGGTGGGGAAGGCGCCGTCGGGCACCGAGACACGTTTCGGGTGCGCGATCGGCGTCCAGGCGAAGGCCAGTGAGGTGTCCTTGGCGACTTCGCGGAGGTAGTCGAGGGGCTGGGCGGTGATCGCGGCCACGGCGAAGCGGCGGGCGCGGTCGTTGTGGGCGAAGCGGTCGCCGAGGAGGTTCAGGGAGGCGCCGGGGTCCCAGACATACTCGGAGGCGGCGTCCAGGCGGACGGTGTTCGGGCAGAGCGGGGCCAGGTCTTCCGGTGGGCGGATCTTGGCGCAGTCGGCGAAGGTCATCGTCCTGGCCCACAGGGCCACGCCGTCGGAGCCGCTGAGGGCGAAGCGGCCGTGGTGCTGGGCGTACCATCCGGCGTACAGCACCAGGGGCACCAGAGCCGTGGCGGCCATGGCGGCGACGGTGCGCCATGGCGTCCGCCGTACCAGGAGGAAGAGCAGCCCCAGCCCGATCAGGGGGACGGCGGCCGTGCGGGTCAGCCCGGCCAGGGCGAGCATGAGGCCGGCCGCGGCGGCGGCGCCGGGCGCCACGCGCTCGCGCCACAGCAGGACGGTGATCGCGCCGATCGTCAGGAAGATCACCTGCAGGTCGGAGAGCACGGCGTGCTCCAGGCGCAGGAACCCGGTGTCGAACAGCACGGGCACGGCGGCCGGTGTCGCGGCCCAGCCGGGCAGGCCGCGGCGGCGCAGGAGCAGGTAGATCATCGTGGCGATGCCGAGACCCATGGTGTGCTGGACGGCGGCGACCAGTTCGACGCTGTGGAAGGGGCGCAGCAGCCACAGGAACCAGGAGTACCCGGCCGGATGGAAGGCCCCTTGCGGGCGCATGCGCAGGGCGGTGTCGAGATAGGTGAAGGAGTCGTACCAATAGAGCTGGGCGGTGTCGTAGGCCAGCATGACGAGCACGCGCAACGCCGCCGCCAGAGCGAGGACGACCAGGAAGAGCCGGTGTGTCGAGGTCAGGGTGGTCACGGGCGGGTAGCCCACCGCCCCGGAGGTAGCCTCGGCGTCACGTGATCTGGTTACGCGGAGGTTATGTGAGAATCACCAGACTTACGGGAGTTTAAGATCATTTGGGGGAAGAGTGCGAGTGCTGATCGCCGAGGACGAGCGCATGCTCGCCGACTCGATCGCGGAGGGGCTGCGCGCCGAGGCGCTGGCCGTGGACGTCGCCTACGACGGGGAGTCGGCGCTGGAGCGGCTGTCGGTGAACGCCTACGACGTGCTCGTCCTCGACCGTGACCTGCCGCTCGTGCACGGGGACGAGGTGTGCAAGCGGGTCGTCGCCGACGGGGCGCTGGTGCGCGTCCTCATGCTGACGGCCGCGAGCGACATCAGGGCGCGGGTGGCGGGGCTGTCGCTGGGGGCAGACGACTACCTGCCGAAGCCGTTCGCGTTCGAGGAACTGGTCGCCAGGGTGCACGCCCTGGGCCGCCGGGCCCGGCCCGCCGACCCGCCGATGCTGGACCGGGCGGGCGTGCGGCTCGACTGGGCGCACCGCCAGGTCTTCCGCGACGGACGGTACGTGCCGCTGGCGCGCAAGGAGTTCGGCGTGCTCGCCGAGCTGCTGCGGGCCAAGGGCGCCGTCGTGTCGGCGGAGGACCTGCTGGAGAAGGTGTGGGACGAGCACATCGACCCGTTCACCAACACCGTGCGGACCACGATGATGAAGCTGCGCAAGAAGCTCGGCGAGCCGCAGGTCATCGAGACCGTGCCGGGAGCGGGGTACCGCATCCCATGAGCGTGCGCCTGCGCTTCTCCGTCGCCTGCGCGGGGGTGTTCCTCGTGCTGGGCGCCGTCGTGCTGGCCGCCGTCTACTTCGTCGTGCAGCACAGCCTCTCCTACCGCTCCGGCCTCATGACGCCGGCCAGCATCTCGGTCAACGTGCCCACGGAGTACGGCTACGGCACCTTCGAACGTTTCACCGCCCCCTACGAGATCGCCCGCGCGCGGGCCATGCAGATCCAGACCGTCTACCGGCACGACACGCTCGCCAACGTCCGCCTGATCGGGCTGGCCTCCGTGGCGGCGGGGACCGGGCTGGCGTTCCTGGTCGGCTGGCGGGCCGCCTCCTGGGCGATGCGCCCGGTGAGGGCGATGACCGAGAACGCCCGCCGGGTCGCCCAGAGCCACGACTTCACCGAGCGCATCGGCTACGAGGGCCCCCGCGACGAGGTCGCCGAACTGGCCGGGACCTTCGACACCATGCTCGTCCGCCTGGCCCGCTCCTTCGACGGCCAGCGGCGCTTCGTCGCCAACGCCTCCCACGAGCTGCGCACCCCGCTGACCATCAACAGGACCCTCGTCGACGTGGCCGTGCGCCGTCCCGACGCCACCGAGGACGTCAAGCGGCTCGGCGAGTCGCTGCTGCTGGTCAACACCCGGCACGAGCGGCTCATCGACGGGCTGCTCGCGCTGGCCGAGGGCGAGCGGGCGCTGCTGGACCGGCGGCCGTTCGACCTGATGGACGTGGCCGAGCACGTGCTCGACCAGGTGGCCGTCGAGGCCGCCAAGGCCGAGGTGAGCATCCACCGGCTGCTGGACACCGCGCCGACCAGCGGCGAGGCGGTGCTGGTCGAGCGGCTCGTGCAGAACCTCGTCGAGAACGCGGTCCGCCACAACCATCCGCAGGGCGAGGTGTGGGTGACGACGCGGGAACGGGCCGCGCAGGTGGAGCTGGTGGTGGCCAACACCGGGCTGCCGGTGCCGCCGTACGAGCTGGAGTCCATCTTCGAGCCGTTCCGGCGGCTGCACGGGGACCGGCTGCGTTCCGATCGGGGCAGCGGGCTGGGGTTGTCGATCGTGCGCGTGATCGCGGAGGCCCACGGGGGGACCGTCACCGCGCGGCCCCGGGAGGAGGGCGGGCTGACGATCACCGTCGAACTGCCGCTGGACCACGCCTCCGGGTGACGCCGGGTTTTCGGATGGCCGATACTCTGAGCTGATATTTGGCGATCTTTCGGGAGATGCGGTGGAACTGCGGGGCAAGGTCGTACTGGTGACGGGCGCGTCGTCGGGCATCGGAGCGGAGACGGCCAGGGAGTTCGCCCGCGCCGGGGCCAGGCTGGTCCTGACGTCCAGGAACGAGGTCAAGCTCCACGCGCTGGCCACGGAGCTGGGCAAGTCCCACGTCTTCCCCGCGGACCTGGGCGATCCGGCCGCCGTCACCGCCATGGCCGAGCACGTGAAGGCCACGGTGGGCGTGCCCGACGTCATCGTGAACAACGCGGGCGCCGGGCTGTGGCTGTTCGCCGACGAGACCTCTCCCGAGCAGTTCAGGGAGCTGGCCGCGGTGCCGTTCCTCGCCGCCGGCTACGTGAGCGCCGCCTTCGCCCATGACATGGTACGGCGGGGCAGCGGCCGCATCGTCGTCGTCAACTCCCCCGCCTCCCGCATCGCCTGGCCCGGCGCGTTCGGCTACACCGCCGCCCGGTGGGGCCTGCGCGGCCTGGTCGCCGCCCTCCGCGCCGACCTGTCCGGCACCGGGGTCGGGGTGACCGAAATCATCCCCGGCAAGGTGTCCAGCGACTACTTCGCCAACAACCCCGGCTCGGAGGAGCGCATCCCGGGCATCGCCGACCTGATCCCCACCGTCACTCCCGGGCAGGTGGCCCGCGCTCTGGTCAACGCGGTGCGCCGGGAGCGCGGGCGCACGTCGCTGCCGGTGATGATGCGCCTCATGCTGGGAGCCGCCTGGGCCTCCCCCAGCCTGACCCGCCTGCTCGCGACCAAGACCGGGGCACGCCGTACCCCTCCTCGCTAGCAGGAGCTAGGTTTTCGCCCGGAACGTCGATCTTGTCCGGGTGGTTGGGGGCGGGTGGGTCAGCGGGTGGTTCTGGAGCGGGTTACGGCGACGCCGGCCAGGCACAGGAGGCCGCCGGCGAACGTCAGCCAGCCGGGCACCTCACCCAGAGCCACCCATGCCATGGCCACGACCAGCGCCGGGACCGCGTACGTGGTGGCGCCCATCTTGCCCGCGGTGGTCCTGGCGAGGGCGTAGGCCCAGGTGGTGAAGGCGACGGCGGTGGGGAAGACGCCCAGGTACACCAGGTTGAGCGTGGCCGACAGCGGAGCCCGCGCCGCCTCGGTGAGCAGTTGCCCGGCGAAGGGCAGGCAGGCGATCGTGCCGACGATGCACCCGTAGGCCGTGACCTGGAGCGCCGAGGCGTACTTCAGCGCCGGCTTCTGCGCCATGATCGCCACCGCCCACGACACCGCGGCCAGCACGCACAGCCCCACCCCCAGCACCGACGACGCCCCGCCCTCCGACATCGACACCCCGACCACGGCCGCGCCCGCGAACGACACCGCCAGCCCCGCCAGCAGCCGCCCCGGGAAGCCCTCCTTGAGCAGCCACCCGCCGAGCAACGCCATCAGCACCGGCCCGATCCCCAGCACCATGGCCGCGGTACCGGCGTCGACCTGCTGCTCACCCCAGTTCAGGGCCACCATGTACACCCCGAACCACAACACCCCCGACACCACGATCCCGGGCCAGGCCTTGCGCGAGGGCAGTCCTTCCCGGCGCACCAGCAGGATCACCCCCAGCGTGACCGACCCTGCCAGCAGCCGCCCGAGGGCGAGCGCACCCGGCGAATAGTCCTGTACGGCTGCGCGAATCGCCACGAACGCCGACGCCCACAACACCACGGTCACCCCGGCCGCCACCAACGCGCGCCGGTCGGTCCTCACCTCAACGCTCTGCTCCATACCCCTGACCCTAGGGCCACGACATTTCACCCTTCATCGAACTATCCCCACCCGAGGGTGTGGGGTGGGGGTTACAGGGCGTCGGTGATTTCCTGGAGGGCTGCGGGGTCCTCGATGGTGGAGGGGGTGCGGTAGGGGCGGCCGGCGGCTATGTCGCGCATCGTCGCCCGGAGGATCTTGCCCGAGCGGGTCTTCGGGAGGCGGGTGACGACCAGGGCGCGGCGGAAGGCCGCGACGGGGCCGATGCGGTCGCGGATCATGGTGACGAGTTCGCGTTCGAGGTCGGCGGGGTCGCGGTCGGCTCCGGCCTTCAGGACGACGAAGCCCATGGGGAGCTGGCCCTTCAGCGGGTCGTCGACACCTATGACGGCGCATTCGGCCACGTCGGGGTGGGCCGCGACGACCTCTTCCATGGCGCCGGTGGACAGGCGGTGGCCGGCCACGTTGATGACGTCGTCGATGCGGCCCATGACGTAGAGGTAGCCGTCGGCGTCGATGTAGCCGCCGTCGCCGGTCAGGTAGTGGCCGGGGTAGCGGGTCAGGTACGACTCGGTGAAGCGCTGGTCGTCCTTGTACAGGGTCGGCAGGCAGCCGGGCGGCAACGGCAGGCGGATCGCGACCGCGCCTTCGGTGCCGGGCGGGCAGTCGGCGCCGGCGGAGTCCAGGATGCGCACGTCGTATCCGGGGACCGGCTTGGTGGGTGAGCCGGGTTTGAGGGGGAGTTGCTCGATGCCGACGCAGTTGGCGGCGATGGGCCAGCCGGTCTCGGTCTGCCACCAGTGGTCGATGACGGGGATGCCGAGCAGGCCGGTGGCCCAGTGATAGGTGTCGGGGTCGAGGCGTTCCCCGGCCAGGAAGAGATGCCGCAGGCCGGACAGGTCGGGTTTGGCGGCCCACTCCCCCGCCGGGTCCTCCTTCTTGATGGCCCGGATCGCCGTCGGCGCCGTGAACAGCACGCGCACCCCGTGCTCCGCCACCACCCGCCAGAACGCCCCGGGATCCGGGGTTCCGACGGGTTTGCCCTCGTAGAGGATGGTGGTGCAGCCGGCCAGCAGCGGCGCGTACACGATGTAGGAGTGCCCGACCACCCACCCCACGTCGGAGGCCGCCCAGAAGACCTCGCCCGGCGCGACGCCGTAGACGGCGCTCATGCTCCAGTACAGCGCGACCGCGTGGCCGCCGTTGTCGCGTACGACGCCTTTGGGGAGGCCGGTGGTGCCCGAGGTGTACAGGACGTAGAGCGGGTCGGTGGCCCGGACGCTGACGCAGCCGGTGGGCTCGGCGGTGCTCAGGGCCTCGGCCCAGTCGAGGTCGCGGCCCGGTTCCAGCTCCGCGCGGCACTGCGGCCGCTGCAGGATCACGCAGTGGCCCGGCCGGTGCCCGGCCTGCCGGAGGGCGGCGTCGAGCAGCGGCTTGTACTCCACCAGGCGGGACGGCTCGATCCCGCACGAGGCCGACAGCACCACCTTGGGCCGCGCGTGGTCGATCCGCACCGCCAGCTCGGGCGCCGCGAACCCGCCGAACACCACCGAGTGCACCGCCCCCAGCCGGGCGCAGGCCAGCATGGCGACGACGGCCTCGGGCACCATCGGCATGTAGATCACCACGGTGTCCCCGCGCCCGACCCCGAGCCCGGCCAGCATCCCCGCCGTCCGCGCCACCTCGTCCAGCAGCTCGCGGTAGGTGTAGGTCCGTTTGACGCCGGTGACCGGGCTGTCGTAGACGAGCGCCGCCTGCTCCCCGCGCCCGGCGGCGACGTGCCGGTCGAGCGCGTTGTGGCAGGTGTTCAGCCACCCGTCGGCGAACCACCGCCCGTCGGCCCGGACCTGAGCGGGCTCCACGTCCCACTCGATCCCCCGCGCCGCCTCGGCCCAGAACCGCTCGGACTGCTCAATGCTCCGCCGATACACCTCATCAAAACCCACCCCCCGATCCCACCAGCCGCGCCACCCTCCAATCAACCCACAAGCTTCCTATCTTTTACGGCTCCGCCACCCCACCCACCCCCGCCGACCCGAGCCGCCCTCCACGGCTTCCACACCTCTCGGGCGCGCGAGCAAAGCACCGCAACGGCCGCCCCCTGAGCCCCCTAAGTGGCCAACCCCACCCCGGCCAGGCAAGGATCGAGGCCGTCGCGGCGAGTACCCGCGCCGCCCGGGGAGCGTGGAAGTGACAGGGCCGCGGGGCGACGGCGGGCGGCGGGCGGGGCGGCGGAGCCGTAACGGAAAGGCCGGAAACGGAATGAGAGCAGAAAGAGATCAACCAACGTGCACGTGGGGGCGGCGGGAGAGTTCGGGCTCGGCCTGGCGGAGGACCTCGCGGGTCAGAGGGGGCACGTCGCCGCCGCCGAACAGCAGGTAGCGGAGGAGCGCGCCGATCGGGTTGCCCTCGGCCCAGTGGAAGTACACGTGGGGGATGCGGCCGGTGCGGTCGCGCAGGTTCAGGAGGATGGCGGCGATCGTGTTGGGGACGGCGGCGCTCTCCACGGTCAGCACCCGGTGCCCGTGGCGGAGCTCGCCCTTCAGCTCGATCTCCGAGGTGAACTCCGAGGCGTCGCCCAGC
This sequence comes from Nonomuraea endophytica, assembly GCF_014203235.1. Lineage (GTDB taxonomy): Bacteria > Actinomycetota > Actinomycetes > Streptosporangiales > Streptosporangiaceae > Nonomuraea > Nonomuraea endophytica. Next base: position 156,934 of record NZ_JACHIN010000005.1, read on the forward strand.
GTCACCTCCAGGAAGATCATGGGCTCGTCCGCGGGCAGGTGGTGGTATTCGCGGGTCTCGCGGTCCTTTTCCGTGTATTCGGCGGCGTCGCGGGCGTCGGGCTCGTTGGCGATGATGCGCAGCGCGCCCGGGGGCAGGGTGTCGAGGATGCGCTGGGCTTCGGGGTCGAGGGTGATGCCGGTGACGCGGAGTTCGGTGGAGCGGGTGGCGCGGGAGACGAGCGAGGTGACGATGATGGCGATCACGAAGAAGACGGCGATGGACAGGCCGTCGGGGCGGTCGATGACGTTGGCGACGAAGGCGTAGGCGAGGACGGCGGAGACGACGCCGAAGGCGATCGCCTGGCCGCGGCGGCCACGGCGGGCGGCGGAGATGGTGACGGCCACGGCGGCCGACAGGATGAGGGCGAGGACGCCGGTGGCGTAGGCGCCGCCCTGGGATTCGACGTTGGCGCCGAACATGATCGTGATGGCGAACGAGATCGCGGTGAACACCAGCACCAGCGGCCGGACGGCGCGGGCCCAGTCGGGGGCCATGCCGTACCGGGGAAGGTAGCGGGGGACGATGTTGAGCAGGCCGGTCAGCGCCGACGCGCCCGCGAACCAGAGGATGGCGATGGTGCTGATGTCGTAGAGGGTGCCGAACCAGTCGCCCAGATATTGGTGGGCGAGGTAGGCCAGCGCCCGCCCGGCCGCCTTGCCGCCTTCCTCGAACTCGCGGTGCGGGATGAGGATGGCGGTGGCGAAGCTGCTGAACACCAGGAAGACGCTCATGATGAGCGCGGCGGTGGTGAGCAGGCGGCGGGCGCCGCGGATGCGCTGCTCCAGCGTGCCCTCGATCTGCGGCATGACCGCGACGCCGGTCTCGAAGCCGGACAGGCCGAGCGCCAGCTTCGGCAGCGCGTACGCCGACAGGGCGACCATCGCGAGCGGCGAGGAGTAGTCGGTGGCCAGGACGTCCTGCCAGTCGTGGACCAGCACCGGCTGGTTGAGCACCTCGGCCACGGCCCGCCCGACCACGACGACGTTGAGCGCCAGGTAGACGGCGACGAGCGCGATGGCCAGGCCGATGGCCTCGCTGAAGCCGCGCAGGAAGATCGCGCCGAGGGCGGCGACGAGCAGCAGCGTGATCGGCACCTGCTGGTCGTCGAGCGCGGCGGGGAAGAACGGGTTCTCCAGGATGTGGGCGGTCGCGTCGGAGGCCGACAGCGTGATCGTGAAGATGAAGGCGGTGGCCACGAACCCGAGCAGCACCAGCACGAGCAGCTTGCCCCACCACGACGGCAGCAGCCGTTCCAGCATGGCGATGGAGCCCATGCCGTTGGGGCTCTCCGCGGCGACGACGCGGTAGGTGGGCAGGGCGCCGAGCAGCGTGAGCGCGACCAGCATCAGCGTGGCGATCGGCGAGAGCGCCCCGGCGGCCAGGGCGGCGATGCCGGGCTGGTAGCCGAGCGTGGAGAAGTAGTCGACGCCGGTCAGGCACATGACCTGCCACCAGGAATGGCGTTTGCCGGGATGCTCGTCGTGCATCCCGGAGGTGGGCTGCAGGCCGTGCAGCAGCCATTCGCGCATGGACAAGGGTCCGCCCTTTCTCGACGTCCGTGACCTTATCTCAGCCGGTGCCGCGAATATGGGGAGGACATGGCCGTGTTCATCCGGGTAGCGTGTGGCGCCTGGGCGGCTCAGGGTGCGCTTCCTTCTCCTTCATTCGACTGAACAGCGTGCCCGCTCTCCGCCCCGGGAGGCCGTGCTCAGCGCGGCCTCCCGCACGCTTCTTCAGGGGAGGCCAAGGGTGATCGCCGAGGTACTGCTGCGCGCGCGGCGGCTGGTCGCGCTCGCGCCCATGCTGGCCGACCCGCGGGCGGTGCCGCCGGTGGGCAAGCTGCGCAAGGGGATGCGGCTGGTGGCGGCGGACGTTCCGCGCGGGGTCGCGGCGCTGGAGGCCGAGCTGGTGCAGCTCGGGTTCCTGCTGTCGGGGCCGCTGCGGGACGCGCTGTCCGGGCTGGAGGCGGACGGCCTGGCGAAGGTCGGCCGGAGGGTGCTGCACTGGGCGCGGAACGAGGTGGGCGCGGGCGCGGAGCACATCCCGCTTTTCCGGAAGTTTCCTGACAGCGTGCCTCAGGACACCCAGGACTTCTACGTGCGCCGCGTGTTCAGCCTGCTCACCCAGGCGGCCGAGCAGCCGTGCGTGCTGTGCGGGGAGCGCAGGACCGTCCATCCCGTCTCGCCGTGCGCGCACCTCGTGTGCCGCCTGTGCTGGGACGGCGCCGACTTCAGCGCCTGCCCCATCTGCCACCGGCGGATCGCCGCCGGCGATCCGTTCCTGCGCCCCACTGGACCCCCAGGATCAGCCGGTACGGCTCCGCGTGGCGTCCTCGCCAGGCCGGTCGCGGTGCTGGGACTGTGCGACGACCCGGCGGAGGCCGTCCGAGAGCTGACCGGCTCCCTCCTCGAACGGCGCACTCCCATGCCCCCGCACGAGCGGGCCGAACTGCGCACGCTGCTGGAGTCTTGCTGGCCCGAGTCGGCGGCCTGGCTGCCGGAGGCGATCCCGGTCAAGGAGACCAGGGCGGTGGCCATGGCCGTGGCCGCCCGGCATGGCGCCACCGCACTGCTGGAGGCGCATCTGGAGACCGCCACTGACGTGCTGCGGCTGCTGTTCGAGCTGATGGGCGGCGATCCCGGGCTGCGGGTGGCGCCCGAGCGGCTGGCGTTGGGCCGGGGGATGCGGAGGGTCGTGCTGGGATGCCTGGATCGGATGGCGGTGCCGTACCTGCTGGAGGATCTGCGGCGGCACGCCCGGCTGTGGGTGCGGATGGGCGAGGTGCTGCACCCGCACGAGCACGCGCGCAGGTTCCCGGTGGCGGCGATGGCGTTCGCGGCGCTGCGCGGGACGGCGCTCGACGGCGGGACCGCGTTCGGGCGGGCGCTGCTGGCGCGGGCGGCGCGGCATCCGGAAGCGGTGCGGGTGCGTGACGGGCGTCTGCGGGCGACGACGTTCAACGGGCTGGTGGAGCCGGCGCTGGCGGCCAAGCGGTATGAGGAGGCGGCCGGGCTGCTCGCCGCGCGGCCGGGCGAACTGGTGCGCCGCCTGTCGCAGATGCTGCGGCTGTCGCCGGAGACGCTGCTGGGTCCCGGGGCGGTGCTTGAGGACGCGGTGCAACGGGTGGCGCCGGGCGTGCTCGTGTCCGCGCTCGGGCTGCTGCGGGCGGCTCCGGGAAGCCGGCGGCTGTTCCTGCCGAGGGGTGGCACCGCCCGGTTCTGGACGCTGCCCGACGAGCGGTCGCCGCTGGCCGACGAGGTGGTGCTCGGCGCCGAGGACGTGCTCACGGCCGAGCTCCTGCGGCGCGCGTCCGCGCTGCCCGGGGTGCGCCGCGCGCTGCTGGACGAGGCGCTCGCCGACCTGGTCGCGCCGACGTCCGAGCGCGCCGCGTCCAAGGCGCTGGTACGGCTGACGCGCGGCAGCAGGCAGCCGATCCCCGACGACGCCCGGCTGCGCTTCTTCCTGCACTGGGCCGAACCGCCGGGAACCCGCGTCGACCTCGACCTGTCGGTGGCCGTCTTCGACGAGAGCTGGCGTTTCGCCGGCCTGTGCGACTACACCCGGCTGCGGCTGGGCTCGGCGCTGACGCACTCGGGCGACCTGACGTCGGCACCGATGCCGCTCGGCGCGTCGGAGTTCATCGACGTGGACGTGCGGACGCTGCGCGGGCGGTATCTGGTGCCGGTCGTGTTCAGCTACAACGACGTGCCCTTCGACGAGCTGGTACGCGGCTTCGCCGGGTTCATGCGGCGGCCGGAGGGGACGTTGTTCGACCCGCTGGCGGTGCGGCAGCGCTTCGACCTGTCCGGTCCGGCGAAGATCCTGGTCCCGCTGGTGGCCGACCTGTGGTCGCGTACGTCGGTGTGGGCCGACCTCAACCTGTCGGCCGCCGGGTACGGTCACCAGGTGGCCAGGAGCGGCCACGAGCTGGCGGCGCTCGGCCGGGCGCTGGGCGAGGCGTTCGAGGAGCGGGTGACCATGTGGGAGCTGGCGTGCTGGCACGCGGCGGGACGCGCGCGGGAGGTGCTGGTGCGCCGCCGTGACGGCGCGGTCGTCCGCTACGAGCGCCGCCCCGGCGAGCCGGTCGCCGGCTTCGCCGCGCGCCTGTCCGCCCGCGCCGACGCGCCGGAGGGCCGGCCGGACGGCGTCGAGCTCGCGATCCTGGTGCGCGGCGACGTCGACCTGCCCGGCGACGCCGGCGTCTACGCCCTCTACCCGGACCGTTCGGGCGGACGCCGCCTGGAGGCCGCCGACCTGCTGAGCGGGCTGGCGCCGTGACCGACGACCTGATCCTGTCCGTCGTCGTGGGCTCGCGCGCCTACGGCCTGGACACCGACGCCTCCGACACCGACCGCAGGGGCGTGTTCGTGGCGCCGACGCAGGCGTTCTGGCGGCTGGACAAGCCGCCCACGCACCGGGACGGGCCGCTGCCCGAGCAGTTCTCCTGGGAGGTGGAGCGCTTCTGCGGCCTGGCCCTGGAGGCCAACCCGACCGTGCTGGAGTGCCTGTGGTCGCCGCTGGTCGAGCTGACCACCCCGTTCGGCGAGCGGCTGCTCGGGCTGCGCCGCGCGTTCCTGTCCGAGCGGGCCCGCCAGACCTTCTGCGGGTACGCCGACGCCCAGTTCCGCCGCCTGGACCCGGCCGCGCCGAAGTGGAAGCAGGCCATGCACATGATCCGCCTCATGCGCTGCGGCCTTCATCTCGTACGGCACGGCGACCTCGAGATCGACGCCGGCCCGGAGCGCGAACGGCTGCTGGCCGTCAAGCGCGGCGAGGTCGCCTGGGCGGAGGTGGCCGCGTGGCGGGAGAGCCTGGCCGCCGAGCTTGAGTCCGCGGTGAGCGTCCTGCCCGCGGCCCCGGACCGCGCGGCCGTCGAGGAGTTCCTGCTGGACGTCAGAAGGGCCCACCTGTGAACCTGCCCGGCTGGCTGCCCGAGATCCCGGGCGAGCAGCCGTACCCGCTGGTGTTCGCGACCGTGAGCGGCGCGCACCTGTACGGCTTCCCCTCCCGCGACTCCGACGTGGACCTGCGCGGCGCGCACGTGCTGCCGCTACGGGAGGTCGTCGGCCTGCGCACCGGCCCCGAGACGCTCGACCGCACCTGGACGCGCGAGTCGGTCGAGGTGGACCTGGTGACGCACGACCTGGCCAAGTTCTGCCGGCTGCTGCTCAACCGCAACGGCTACGTGCTGGAGCAGTTGCTGTCGCCGCTGGTCGTGGCCACCTCGTCGGCGCACGCGGAGCTGACCGCGCTCGCCTCCGGCTGCCTGACCAACCACCACGCCCACCACTATCTCGGCTTCGCCCGCACCCAGTGGCGCCTGTTCGAGAAGACCGGCGAGCTCAAGCCGCTGCTCTACACGTTCCGGGTGCTGGCGACCGGCACCCACCTGATGCGCACGGGCGAGCTGGTGGCCGACCTCACCCTGCTGTTCGGGTACGGGCCTGCGTACCTGCCGGAGCTGGTGGAGGCGAAACGGGAGGCCGAACACGGGGCGGCGCCGGTGATCGATGGGGTGGCGGCGGACGTGACCAGGATGACTGCGGCCCTGCAAGAGGCCCAGACCGTCTCGTCCCTGCCCGAGACCGCCACCACCCACGACGCCCTGAACGACCTGGTGATCCGCCACCGCCTCGCCTAACCGGGTCCCGGCTCCATCGCCGCCCGCCAGCGACGCAGGGTGAGCTCCCCCTCGGCTCGCTCCGCGTAGGTCATGGCGGCCGACCAGACGCGGGCCAGCTCGCCGGGCGGTTCCGGCAGCGACTCGCCCGTCACGGTACGCCGGACGGCGGCGGCCCGGCCCGCGAGGCGCTCCAGGAGGGCGGCGGCGGTGGGCAGCTGATCGCGGCGCAGGCGGGCGGCGGTGGCGGCGATCGTGGCGGCCGCCGTGGGGCCCGCGGTCGCCCTTCCGCCCATGGCCACCCGGTGCAGCACGCGGCGCAGCGGGGTGAGGGGTGCGGCGCGGCCGCCGGGTCTGGGCGGTAGCGGTGGGCCTGACGGGCCGGGCAGGTCGGTGAACGACAGGTCCTGCTGATCGACGGCCAGGACGGTGACCACGCCCGGCTGGTCGGGCACCACCCGGACGATGACGTCGCTCTCGTGTGCCGGGGTGAGCTTGCGGAGGTTGGCTTCGCCGGTGGGTGTGGCGCCTATTGCGGTCAGGGTGCCCGCGCCGGTGCGCAGGTCGCGGCCCGCCGGTTCGGCCCGCAGGAACATCAGGCCGTCGCGCTCGCCTCGCAGCGCCCTGGCCAGCTGGTCGGCTGGGGGTTCCGTCCACGGGGGGCCGGTCCATGTGCTGACGCCGTGGATCGCGGCCTTGGTGTCCTTTGTACTGCTCAGCCTGCCGTCGGCGCTGGCGGCGGCGTTCTGCGCGAAGACGCGGCTACGGCCTAGGCGTTCCGGCGACAGCGCCAGGCCGCCGAACCTGACCGCTGCCCGGTAGGCGGCGGCCACCCGCTCCGCGCCGCCCGGCGTCACGTCGGCGACGGTGTACAGCTGTCCTGTCTCGTCGGCCAGCCAGGTCACCACACCCGCGTAGCCGGAGGCCGTGACTACGGGCTCGCTGAACAAGCCCTGCAGGATCAAGGGCGGCAGCGCCTCGTAGCGGCGCCTGCCGGTCCCCGGATCGGTGTCCGGTCGGCGGGCGGTCCTGAGCAGGTCGGCCAGGTCCTGGGCGTAGCGTGCCAGCTCGAACTCCGGCCGCTTGGCCCGCACGTCATGAACGCCCTGGGCCACCGCCGTGGTCAGCCTGGCCAGGGTGTACAGGCGCGCCTCGGCACAGGCATGGGCCGCACGCAGCAGCCGTTCCCTGGCCGCCGCGCCCGCGTGCGCCACCCCGGCCGCGAGCACCTCGGCCCCCGCCTCCCACGCCATCCCGGCCGCCGCCCCGCCCGGTCCGCCTCCCGCAGGCCCTCCCGTGTCGGCTGTCGGACGTGCTTGGTCGGGATCCGCTTGGCTCGGCGTTCGCGGGGTGCCTGAGGCGGGGGGCTCGTCGCTCTGGGCCGGCGAGGGGTCGGGCTTTTCGCCTGGTGACGGGGTGTCGGGGGTGGCCAGGGGGAGGGCGCTGAGGACGGACAGGGTGTGCAGGCAGCGTGGGGTGAGCAGGCAGGTGCAGGTGATCTGGGCGATGTCGGTGAGCAGGCCCCCGAGCGGCAGCCGTACCGTCTCCTGGCCTGTGTTGACGTGCAGTTCGGCGCCTTCGGGACTCCACTGCCAGGCCTCCGCCGCGCCCGGCGCGGCGTCGAGGCGCTTGGTGACGCGGGCGGGGGCGGCGGCGAGCGCGTCGGCCAGGACGGCGGGCATCACGTCTGGCCTCATCCGCGTACCCTCTCGGCGATCCAGGCCGCCAGCTCGGACGGGGACAGGGCGGCCACCGGCATTCCGGCGGCCGCCACCTGTTCGGCGACTGCTCGGTTGTAGACGGGTTGGCCCTGGTCGTCGAGGGCTGCCAGGCCGAGGGTGTGGGCACCGGTTCCGGCCAGCGCGCGTACCTCGGACAGCAGGCGGCCCACCGACACCCCCTCGTCGAAGTCGCTCACCACGGCGACGATGCTGCGGCGCGGGACGGTGAGGCGTTCGCGGGTGTAGCGCAGGGCCGTGCCGATGTCGGTGCCGCCGCCCACGGACACCTCCAGCAGCAGCGACAGAGGATCAGTCACCCGGTCGGACAGGTCAGCCACCTCGGTGGAGAACGTGATGAAACGTACGCTCAACGCCGGAACCCCGTGCAGCACGGCGGCGGCCAGCGCGGCGTAGATGGTCGAGCGTTCCATGGAGCCCGACACGTCCACGCACAGGTGCAGGTGCCAGTCGGCGCCACGCCGGGCCCGGGTCCTGAACACCGGGCGTTCCACCACCACCTCCGGCCCGCGTTCGGTGAGCCGGGCGGTGTGGAGGTTGCGCCGCAGGGTACGGCGCAGGTCGATGGGCCCGCCCGGCCGCAGCGTGGGCCGGGGCGTGGTCAGGCCGGTGAGCGCGGGCCGCATGCGTCGGGCCAGCTTCTCGGTCAGCTCGGCCACCACCCGCGCCACCAGCGGGCGCAACCTGGCCAGCCGCGCCTCGGGGAGCGCCCCGGCCAGGGCCAGCATTCCTTCGAGCAGGCCGACGTCCGCGCTGACCCGCTCCGGGTCCAGCGCCAGGAGCGCGTCCACCCGCCCGCGTGCCGCCACCCGTCCCACGACCTCCTCGCGTACCCGGGCCCCGAACAGCGCCTCCAGCTCCTCCACCCACTCCCGGGCCGACGGATACGGCCGCCCGCCCCCACCACCGTCGGCCCCCTCCCCCGTTCCGGCCCCATACAGATCGTCCAGCGCCCGCGCGACCGCCCTGGCCGGAGGATCCAGCCGGTCCGCCTCCCGCCCCAGCACCATCCGCCACCGATCCACCCGCCCAATGCGCCGCGAGTCTTCCGGCCCGTCCAGCGCGGCCCCCACGGGCTGCGCACCGCCCGCCACCTCACCCGCCGCACCATCCAACGCCGCAGGATCCAGCGCCGCGCCGTCCAGCGCCGCGCCGTCCAGCGCCGCGGGATCCAGCGCCGTACCGTCCAGCGCGGCGGGATCCAGCTCCAGTACGGCGAGCCGCCCCGCCTCGTCGGCCGCTGCCCAGGCGGCGAGCTCGTCGGCCGGGGCGTGCAGGGTCACGTCGGCGTCCAGGCCGAGGCTGTCGAGCAGGCGCTGGCGGGACGCGGGAGACAACGCCTCGAACCCGTCACGGAGCGCGGGCAGCCGGGCGAGAAACCCGGCGTCGTCCCAGACCTCGACCCGTTCGGCCAGCGGTGCCAGCAGTTCGGCCGACGCCTCCAGCATCGCCCCCGCCACCAGCACCGCCCCAGCAACCCGCCCCGCCACCGCCACCCCAGCCACCGGCCCTCGCTCAGCCATCGGCCCTGCCCCGGTCCCGGGATCGGTGCCGGTATCGGGATCGGTGCCGGTCCCAGGATCGGTGCCGGTCCCAGGATCGGTGCCGGTCTCGGTCTTGGCGGGGGTTGGGGAGGCGGAATCGGCCCAGGCGGCGAGGCGTACCGACAGTGAGGCGGGGGTGGTCGCGCCCGCGACGAGCAGGGCCGCGGCGGCGGCGCCCTGGGCGAGTGGGGTGCCGTCCGTGGCCATGCGGCGCAGTGCCCAGGTCAGGCGGCCCCGTGCCGGTGCGAGCCGGACCAGTTCGCCCAGGAGCGCCGCCTCCTCGTGGCGGGTCATGCCGGACAGGCCTTCGACGGAGGCGACGGCCGCGGTCAGGACGAGTTCGGCGGCTTCCTGGCAGCCGGGCGGCGGGGACGGAAGGGCCGCGAGGCGGCTGAGGAGGCGGTGGCAGGCCACCAGGTCCGCCGCGCCGGCCACGGGGATGAACTCCGTGGCGAGACGGCCCACGAGCTCCGCGGTCAGCTCCGGCAGGCCGCATTCGGCGGCCTTCTCCACGATCACGGGGAGGCGTTCTGAGAGGGCGGCGCGGCGCAGGCGGCCCTCGGCGGCGGGAGCGAGGGTGGCGCCGTAGACGGCGGCGCGCTCCAGCGTGGCCTCGGTCAGGGGACGCCAGCGGGCGGTCCACGAACGGCCCAGGGTGTCGGCGCCGCCGACGCCGGTCATGGGGCGTTCCTCCGCGTAGCCGACGTCCAGCGCGGACAGGCGGCTGAGCGTGAGGTGGCGGCGCTGGTCGAGGGGTGAGCGGTGGGGGTCGAGGCGCAGGACGGCCTCCGGCTGGCCGGGTCCCGGCAGGCCCAGGTCGGCGACGAGCGCCTCGACGTGGGTGAGCAGGCCGGAGCGGGGAGCCGCGGGGTCGACCTGGCCGCGGCGGGCGCCGATGAGGACACGTTCGGCGGCTCGGGCCACGGCGCGGGCGCGGCCCAGGGGTTCGCCTTGGGCCAGGGTGCTCTGGAGGGCTTCGACCAGTTCGCGGCGGCCGGGGGCGGGGAGGTCGCGGAGGGCGGCCAGGTCGCGGGCCATGCCGTACGCGGCCTTGGCGTCGGGGACGCCCGCCACGTGGCCGTCGCGGCGCAACTCCGCGCAGATCCGCGCGATCGTCTCGGCGGCGGCGCGCTCCACGGCTGCGGGATCACCCTCGGCCAGGTAGACGGCCTGGCGCCATTCCGGGTCCTTGATGCCCGCGGGGTAGCCGGAGCGCGAGTCCAGCAGCTCGAAACCGTAGGGGACGAGCGCGGTCACCACCTCACCCTCCGCAGCCTCCGGAACAGCAGAGGTGGAGGCGGGCAGCTCGGTGGTGGAGGCGGGGGCGATCAATGCGGGAGCGGTGAGTGCGGGGGCGTGGAAGGCGCCGACGACCACGGCCGCGCCCTCCGGGCCGATGTCGGCGATACGGCGCCGCATCCACGCCTCCCTCGCCAGATCCCGCTCGGAGATCGTGCCGGCGTCCTGCCGCATGGCCCAGCCGACGGCGAGGGCGGCACGGCGGATCCGCGCGGGTTCGGCCCCGTGGGAGGGGGTCTCCACGAGGCGGTCCCACAGCTCCTCGTGGTCGTCCACGTCCACCTGCCGCATCAGGGCGGGCACCAGCGTCCCCTCCGCGCTGTCGCCGGGCAGCCCGGTGAGCAGGTCGATGGCGTGCACCGGCACCCCGTGCCCGACCGCCCACCGCACCGCGGCCAGCTCCGGCGAGAAGTCCGCGAACGGGTAGAAGCCCAGCCGCTCCCCCTCCTGCGAGGCGACGGCCAGCGCCACGGGCGCCGTGGTGGCGGGCGAGCCGAGCCAGCCCAGCCACTCCTGCAGTTCCCCGGGCAGCTCGACCAGCACCGCGCGCGGCCGCGCCGCCTCCAGCAGGTACGGCATGGCCGCCGCCAGCACCGGCGAATGGTGACGTACCCCGATCAGGTAGGGCTCCCGCCCCCCGACCAGGTCCTCGAGTTCCTTCACGACCCTCCGGACAGCGCGTCGCGCAGCTCGTACAGCCGCCGCCACAACCGAGGCCCGCTCTCGGCCCGCCGCCGCACCGTCGTGTCCCAGTACGCCAGCAGCTTGCCCTGATCGTCGGGATCGTCCTTGCGCACCACGCCCAGCAGATACCCGGGCAGCAGCGACAGCGGATCGGGGACGGGCAGGTAGGCGGCCTGCAACCCCATCGACCCGGCGACCGCCACGGCTTCGGCTGTGCTCATCACCGCGGTCGGCCGTTCCACCGGCCAGCCTTCCTCCGCGGTGCCGAGCCGCAGGTCGCGGAAGGCCGTCACCAGCGCTTCCATGACGGCGTCGTCGACCTCCAGCGTGGCTCCGGCGCGGGCGAGGGCGGCGGTGGCCTGGGTGCGGACGAGCGCGACCTCGTCGGCGAGGGTTCCGATGGGCGGCACGACCTCGAAGTTGAAGCGCCGCTTCAGGGCCGCGCTCATCTCGGACACGCCCCGGTCGCGCAGGTTCGCGGTGGCGATCACGTTGAAGCCCTGGGCGGCGTACTCGGTGGCGCCGAGCTCGGGCACGGCCATGCGGCGCTCGGACAGCACCGACACCAGCGCGTCCTGCACCTCGGGCAGGCAGCGGGTGATCTCCTCGACCCTGGCCACGGCGCCGGCGCGCATGGCGGCCAGGATCGGGGAGGGCACGAGCGCCTGCCCGCTGACGCCTTCGGCCAGCAGGAGGCGGTAGTTCCAGCCGTAGCGCAGATGTTCCTCGGTGGTGCCTGCGGTACCCTGGACGACCCGCTCGCTGGCGCCGCTGACGGCGGCGGCGAGCAGTTCCGACAGCATGGACTTGGCGGTGCCGGGCTCGCCGACGAGCAGCAGGCCGCGTTCTCCGGCGAGCGTGACCACGGCCCGCTCGACCAGCGCCCGCTCGCCGACGAACTTGCGGGCGATCCGCCGGCCGTCGCCCATGACGAAGTCCACGACGGCCGAGGGCGTCAGCCGCCAGCCGGGCGGGCGGGGGCCGGGGCGGGCGGCGAGCTGCTCCAGCTCTTCGGCGTGGCGGACTTCGGCGGGCTCGACCTGGGCCTGAAGGCTCATCGGGGGCCCGCCCCTTCGCTGACGAGCTGCCAGGCCCGCTCGAACAGCTCGGGCAGCGACGTGTCCGGCAGGCGGCGGGCGAGCGTGCGCGGATACAGCGCTTCCAGCTTCCACGTCTCGGCGGGCAGGTCGGGCGCCTTGCCCTTGGTCCAGCCGCCGGGCAGGAAGAACCCCCGGCCCGCGCGTTCGCGCTTGGCGGCCATGACCAGGCCGCGTTCCGACAGGGCGGCGGCGGCCTTCTTGTGGCGGGCGGGCGTCCAGTCGTTCCAGGTGCGGACGTTACGGTCGGTGGGTTCGAGGAGCGTGAGCAGCTGCAGGTAGAGGACGGCGGCGTCCTCGTCCAGGCCGAGCGCGCCCGCCGCCGCGGCGACCACGGCGGGTGCGCCGGCCCTCGGGTCGGCCTCCCAGCGGCCCGCCTCCAGCAGCGGGGTCCGTTCGGCCATCCGGGTGTAGCCGTCCGAGCGCAGCAGCTCCACGAACCGGGCCGGCGGCGTCTGGTCGCCCCAGGGCTTCTCCAGCGACAGCTGCAGCAGGGAGCGGGCGTCGCCGCCGAGGAGGGCCGGGCGGTAGAAGGTCTGGCCGTGGGTGACGACGATGGTCAGGCCGTCGTCGACGGCCGTGACCCCGTCGTCCAGCTTGCCGTGGTACGGCTCGCCGGTGAAGCCGTCGCCCTCCATCGTGCCGCCGCGCAGGAGCAGCCCCGGGTGGTTCAGGCGGCGCCGTACCAGGTCGAGGGCGGCGGGCAGCCCCGCGCGGACGGGATGCCCGCCCGGCAGCGTGGCATACGCCCACGGCAGCGCCAGCGCGAGGTCGGCGATCAGGTCGTCCAGGGCGATGGGCTCGACCACCTCGTGGTAGCTGTCGCCGGCCAGCCAGGTGTCGTGGTCCCGGTTCAGCTCGGCGACCGGGGACGGGTCGGTCAGCGCGCCGAGCGCCCTGGTCGCGGGCAGCCGCAGCGGGAGCGTCCTGGCGGCGGTGACCGCGTCCTCGGGCACGCGGGTCCGGCGGCCGAAGCGGGCGGTCCATGCTTCGGCGAGGCCGCGGGCGAGCGCCTTCTGGTCCCAGGGGTCGGCGGGGACGGCGGCGTCGAGCAGATCGCGCCGTTCCTGCTGGGTGAGCGACTTGAGCTCGTCGCGCGCGATGACGGCTTCGGCCGGCTTCAGGTCGAGGACCTCGCGGGTCTCGGCGTCGAGGAAGTCGCGGCCCCAGCTGTCCAGGCCGGGTAGCCCGGCCATCAGCAGCGCGGCGGCGGGCCGGCCGAGACCGGTCTCGGCGCACAGGAGCTCGACGGCCTCGGGATCGTGCTCGGCGGGGCCTTCCGCGCGCAGCCGGTCGACGAAGGCGGCGAGCGTGCGCGGCTTGGCCCAGCCGATGGGCAGCTCGGCCGAGACGTCCAGCACCTCGCCGGCGCGGGGGGCGGTGCCGTACTCGATGAACCTGCGCCGCCGCGCCTGGTAGATGCCCGAGTAGTCGGGGGTGAGGTCGAGCGTGAGGTGGGCGCCGCCGGCGGACAGGTGGCCGGTGAGGTCGGCCACGTCGGCGACGCCGCGGCGCCAGCCGGGCTCGGCCAGCCGCGAACCCGACCACATCTCCAGCAGGGTGCGGATCGCGGCCCTGCGCGGCGCGGGCGTGGCGGGCGAGATCGCGCGCACGGCCAGGCCGCCGAGGCTGCCGATCAGGTCGGTCCAGTCCTGGAAGCTGCCGGGCATGCCGCCCTTGACCGCCTCGGGCGGGACCTCGCCGGACAGGAACGCGGCCGTGAAGGCGATCTGCCGCCCGGCCTGGTAGGTGAGCAGGCCCTGGGCGTTCACCAGGTCGGCCAGCGCCTTGGCGAGCTCGTCCTCGTCGAGGCCGGGGACGAGCCCGGCGGTGGCGCCCGCGGCGATGAGCAGTTCGTCGCGGCGGGTGGCCAGCTCGTTGGCCTGCCGTACCAGCCCGGCCACGCCGCGCCGCAGCCGCTCGTGCGTCACGGGTGGCTCGCCGCCGTCCATGAGCGCCCGCGCACCGGCCTCCGGCAGCTTCCGCAGTACGGCGGAGCCGTCCGGGTCACGCGGCGTCAGATGGTGCCAGAACGCCTGGAACGGCACCAGGGCGGTGCCGTCCGAGCTGCCCTTGGCGTTGCTCCACCTGTCGCGGCCGGTGGTGACGTCCCAGTGGTGCGTCCCGTCGGTCTCGGTGAGGACGACCGTGTTGCCGGTGCCGGTGAGCAGCAGTGGCTCAGCGTGTCCGGGCAGGTCGAGCAGCCCCCAGGGCGTCGACGTCAGCTTCGCGCTGCCGCCTTGGCCGTCGGCGCGCATGTAGGTGTGGTGGCCGCCGGCCGAGTAAACACGGAAGCCGATCATGCCGTCCGCGGCGCCGAGCGGCGTGCCCTCCAGGCCCTCGGGCAGCGGGGCGAGCGAGCAGCCCTCCAGTTGCCATCGCGCGCCGTCCGGCGGCGGCGCGTCCTCCAGGAACGCCGGCAGGCTGGCCCGCCCGAGCTGCCCGGAGGCGGGGTCGAGCTCGCGCAGCACCGGCCGCCACGCGTCGGGCTGGATCCAGAACGTGGCGCCGTCCCAGAACATGCGGCCGGTCTCGTCGAGTTCGGGCCGCCGGTCGCCGGGGTGCAGGGCCTTGCGGCCGGTGACGCGCCCGCCCGAGGGGGTGAGGAAGGCGTAGCCGAGCCCGGCCCGGTGCTCGTGGAAGTAGTGCCAGCCGTCCTTCTCGTGGATCTCGGACGGCGCCGACGACCAGTAGAACGAGCGCGAGTCGTGGTCGCCCCAGGCGACGCGGAACGCGCCGTCGGCGTAGAGGACGTCGAGGTAGGGCATGCCGGCGGGCACCCGCAGGTCGTGCTCGGCGACCCGGCCGCCGGGCCCGAGCGCGATCGCCTTGGCGGCGGTGAAGACGGTGAGCACGGGCCAGCTCGCGCTGATGCGCGCGTCCTCGCCGAGCTCTTCCAGGGCGGCGTCGAAGGCGTCCCAGCCCAGCTCGTCGTAGACGCCCGCCCGCAGCGTACGGCCCAGCGGCACCGCGAAGTCGATGCCCTCGATGGCCTCGCGCAGCCCGTCGAAGGCGGCCAGCACGGGACCGGTGAGCGCGTTCTCCAGAGCGTCGAGCGCGGTACGCGCGTCCAGCAGCCCGCCGGAGCCCGTCTGCCGGACCTTGTCGAGCAGCCAGGCGTGGACCATCGGCCGCAGCACCGGGATCTCGATCAGTTCCTGGACCTCGCGGTGGTTGCCCACGGCCTGGTCCAGCAGGGGCGCGAAGCGCGGGTCGGCGACGACGGCCTCCAGGTCGCGCTTCCGCCCGTTCATCAGCCACCTGCCCAGGTGGACGACGGCCTCGCTGCCGGGATCGGCGACCGGGACCCCGAACGTCAGGCACGCGTCCAGCAGATCGAGGTCGAGCATCCGGCTGCGCCAGGCCACTCCCCCTTCGAGCCGGACCGGCTCGCCCTCGGCGACCAGCCGGCCGGCGGCCCGCTCCACCAGCGCGAGCAGCGCCGGTGAGCCGGGCTCCGAGCGCCAGCCGCGCTTGAGGTGCGCCACCTGCCGCGACAGCCACGCGGCCGGGACGGTGTCGAGCGCGCCGGACTCCCGCAGCAGCTCCATCCACCATTCGTCGACGCCGTCGGCGGTGGGGAAGACCTCCAGCAGCGTCTCCCGGGGCTGGGCGAGCAGGGTCGTGCGGTAGGCCTTCCAGAACAGCGGGCGGGCCCGCTTCACCGCCGGGGCGCCGATCAGGGTGGTGATGAGGCGTTCGTCCTCGGCGGCGGGGTCGAGCTTCGCGGCCTTGGCCAGCTTGCGCAGCTGTTTGGGCAGGTCGCTCCACGGCGGCAGGCCGCCCAGCGTGCGCCGGACCGCCAGCTCGAACAGCTCGTCGTAGGCGCGGCGCGGCTCGTAGCGCTCGGCCAGCTCGCCCACGTAGACGTTGACCGCCTTGACCGGCAGGGCTCCGGCGAAGGCGTACTCCAGGAACACCGCCCGGCGGGCCGCCTCGTCCACGGGCAGCGCGTAGGTGGCCTCGGCCTCGCGGGCCCGTCCGAACATCACCGCCGCCTGGCCGCCGTGCCCGGCCACGATGAACGTCCGGCCTGCCTGCTCCCAGAAGCTCGGCAGGTGGGTGCGCGGCAGGGTGTCGGCCAGTTCCGCGTAGGCGTCGGCGGCGGCTCCCGGACGGGCGGCGGCCATGCGGGCGGCGCGCTCCATGCCGGTGACGGCGGCCAGCGCCGCCTTGGCGCCGCGCGGGTCGTTGACCAGGGCCCACGCCGGGTAACCGAGGCCGCGGCGGCGTCCGGTGGCCAGGGGCGGGCTCACCTGCGGCTCGCCGTACCCGAGGAAGGCCATGGCGCGGTCCTCGGCCGGTGCGGTCGTCTCGCCGACCAGGCGGATCACCGGGCGCTCGCCGAGCGCGGGGTGGCCGTAGGCGCGGGCCCGGACGGGCTGGCCGCCTTCGGCGCCGGCCGGGGCGAGTCCGGCGTCGAGGAGGAGGTCGTCAGTCACCGTCGGTGATCCTTCCCGCGTAGATGAGCTCGGCCATGCGCACGCCTTCCGACCAGGCGACCGGGCCGACGTCGGCGGGTTCGAGCGGGCGCTCGTCGGCGCCGACCCAGATCAGATCTCCCGTGTACGCCTCGTAGTCGGGCCCGTCGTCGCCCAGCCAGTAGCGGGCCTGGACGGGACGGCCGGCGTCGACGACCGGGCAGACGGCGTAGCCGCCGCGCACCCGGAAGCCGAAGCGGGCCGCGCGGGCGGTGGCGTGGCGCAGCTCGGAGAAGCGGCCTCCCGCGTAGTCGGGCGGCACGTCGCCCTTGTGGTGGACCTCGCGGGCCAGCTGCGGCACCCGCTGCGCCGCGCCCAGTTCGGCGGCGAACTCACGCAGGTCGGCCAGGTCCTCCAGCAACACCGGGTGCGGGATCAGCACCGGCCCCGGCTCCAGCCAGGCGGTCTCGGCGTCCAGGTCGACGACGCCGAGCCGGCCGTCCCGGCCGGCGTCCTTGAGCAGCCCCGGCTCGTCGTCACGCAGGACGACCAGGTCGGTGAGCGCCTCGCGCCAGGCCGGATCCGGCCACACGGCCGCGATCATCGGGGACGGGACCGGGTGGCCGCCGAGCATCCAGGACTCCACCGTCGCCAGGCACTCGGCCGCGTGCCGGGCGAGGTGGTCGCGCAGGGCGAGCAGTTCCTCGGCCGCGGGGCTGTCCTTGACCGCTTTGGGCACCGATTTGAGCCGTCTGCCGGCGGCGTTCTGGCAGACAAGAGTGCCTCCGTCGAGGGCCAGCCGGTAGCCGCCCTCGGCCTCCACCCACGTCACATCTTCCGACATGGCTGGCATCCTTGCAGAACTCAGCGACAATCCCGTTTTGTCGGGTTACTCGGCGGGTGAGAGGACCAGGCGGATCGAGTAGTTCCGATAGCCGAGCCGCTCGAACGACCGCGCCATCGGCACGTTCCCCAGATCGGTGTCCGCCGCGATCCGCGCCGCGCCCCGCCCGGCCAGGAACCTGGTGATCTCCGCCAGCAGGTCGTCGCCGTAACCGTGGCCGCGGTGCTCGGGCACCACACCCAGGTAGCCGACCACCGGCCCGCCGTTGTTGGCCGACGGCAGCGCGATGCCGACCAGGTCGCCGCCCGGAGTGTGGGCCAGCATCCACCACGAACGCTCGCCCGGCATCGACTTGTAGTCCTCGACGTCCTGCCTGGCCTGATCGGCCGGGTCCATGGTGGCCAGCGCCTGGCGCGTCTCGTGGTCGAGCGTGCCCTCCGCGACCCGCCGGAACGCCTCGACGAACACCTCGTCGTCGTCCTCGTTCCTGAACACCAGCCTGCCGGGGGCGGCGGGCAGCGGATCGGCCGGGGTCCACTCGTAGCGCAGCCGCTCCAGCTCGAACGTCAGCCCGGCGCGGGCCGCCGCCTCCTGCCGCCAGGCGATGGCCGCGGCGACGGCGGGGCGCTCGCGCCAGCCGTTCGGGAGGAACACATGGTAGGCGGGGCGCGTGCCGTACACCTCGTGGGCGTGGGAGAGCAGGTCGGCGGCGAGCGCCACGCGGTCCTCCACCGAGGGATCGACGTAGACGCAGTCGAGCGCCATCGGCTTGTCACTGGCGGCGAAGCTCCACCAGACGGCGCGGGCCATGACACGCCCGTCCTGCTCGGCGATCCAGATATGGTCGTGCCGGTACTGCCCGTCGGCCAGGAAGCCGGTCAGGCGGTCAGGGTCGGCCCAGCTGATGCCGTCGTCGACGGCGCAGGCGAGCAGGCGGTCGAGATCAGACTCGACCGAGGGGCGAAAGAGCACACTTCCTCCACAACATCCAGGTCGGGGGACTCTAGCAAGTAGAGTCATCGACGATGAACCACACCATCTCGCCCACTCCCGGCGTCCTGCTCGGTGCGGACGCCTACGCCTGCTCGTGCGGCGCCTCGTTCGCCGACCGGATGCCCGCCGAGCTCCACGCCGCCGAGAACGACCGGTGCACCGGCTGCCTCGGCTCCGGCGAGGAGACCATGGCGCCCGGCGTCACCCGGCCCTGCACCAACTGCGCGGGCAGCGGGGGGCGCAGGGAGCAGATCATCTGGCAGCTCGCGCACTCCGAGGCGGAGCAGCTGATCACGATGAGCACGGTGCGGGGGGTGATCGCCGGGTTCGACGGGCCGTTCCGGCTGTCGGAGATCGCCGACACGATCCGCTCGGGTCTCGACCTGCCGGTGGGGCGGCTTCCCGTGGGGCCGAGGGTGCGTGACCTGCTCCTGGAGCTCCAGTCCATCGGCGAGATCACCATGATCTCCGCCCCCGACGAGCTCCTCGACGGCACCGACGTGGTCCTCTACCGCGACCCCAGCTGGCAACGCACTCCCACTCTCGGCATCTAATCTGTTACGGCTTGCGCCCGCTTGCCCGGACTCGCCGTCGTGGGCTGGGGTCTGTCGAGCGCCGGTCGTGAGGGCTCACGGGGTGCTCGCCGTTACGACTCCGCCCTTGATCCGCTGCTCAAGCTCTTGAGAGTAGTTCGCCGTGGAGGATGGAGAACCAGCCGTCCTCGTCGGCCGCCCAGGTGCGCCAGCCCTCTGACAGGTACGCCAGGTCCTGCTCCGTGGCGAGGCCGGTTGAGGTTGCCTGGTGGGCCAGGGCGGAGGAGACGACGCGCTCCGCCCACGTGCCGCCCCACCATTCCCGGTCCTGCGGTGTCGAGAAGCACCAGGTGGACGAGGTGGTCTTCACGTCGGTGAAGCCTGCCTGCCTTGCCCATGACCGCAGGCGGCGGCCGGCGTCTGGTTCGCCTCCGTTGGCTCTCGCGGCGCGTTGGTAGATGTTCATCCACTCGTCGAGTTCCGGCAATTCCGGGTACCACGCGAATGCCGCGTAGTCGCTTTCTCGCACGGCCACGATGCCGCCCGGTTTGGTGACGCGTCGCATCTCGCGCAGCGCGCCCACGGGGTCGGCCACGTGCTGGAGCACCTGGTGGGCGTGCGTGACGCAGAAGGTGTCGTCGGGGAACGGCAGCGCGTGCACGTCTGCCACGGCGAAGTCGATGTTGCCCGCTCCCCTGGCCGCCGCCTCGTCGCGGGACAGCTGGAGGGCCTCCTCCGTGACCTCGGCGGCGGTGACCTGGGCTACGCGGGTGGCCAGGTCGGCGGTGATGGTGCCGGGGCCGGCGCCCACGTCCAGCAGGGTCATGTGCGGCTGGAGGTGGGGCAGGAGGTATCCGGCCGAGTTCTCGGCGGTGCGCCAGCGGTGGGAGCGCAGGACGGACTCGTGGTGGCCATGTGTGTACATGAGGGTCACTCTAACTTGGTCTCAGAATTTGGGAACGTTTGTCTCATCTAGCGAGACTCTCTTTGTCGTACACTTGTTGCGAATCTTTCGCATCTAGGGAGGGCGTCCGTCGTGGGAGAGGTCCGTCCGATCGTGTACGTCGGGGATCCGGTGCTGCACACCCCCTGCGAGCCGGTCACCCGGTTCGACGAGGCACTGGCCGCGCTGGTCGACGACATGTTCGCCAGCATGTACGCCGCCAAGGGCGTGGGCCTGGCCGCCAACCAGATCGGCGTCGGCCTTCGCGTCTTCGTCTACGACTGCCCCGACGCCGACGGCGAGCGCCAGGTGGGCGTGGTCGTCAACCCCACGCTCGAACTCCCGCCGGTCGGCGAGCGCAACCTCGACCCGGGCGACGAGGGCTGCCTGTCGGTGCCCGGCCAGTACGCGCCGCTGCCCCGCGCCGACGTCGCCACCGTCCACGGCCAGGACGTCACCGGCGCCCCCGTCACCGTCGAGGGCACCGGCCTGATGGCCCGCTGCCTGCAGCACGAGAGCGACCACCTCGACGGCCACCTCTACATCGACCGCCTCCCGGCCAAGCGCCGCAAGCAGGTGCTCAAGGCCTACGAGGAGTCGCTGGCCACCACCTGACCTCGCCCGCTCAGAAGGTGAACATCCGCAGGCCCGGCTCCAGCGGGCGGGGCGGGCCCGCGTAGCGGTGGACGCCGACGGTGAAGTCCTCCTGGGTGAGTCCCTGCAGCTCGAAGCCCTCCTCGGCGAACCACGAGCACACCTGCGGCCCCAGGTCGGGCTCGCGGCGGTGGCGGGTCCAGATCACGGTGGCGCCCGGCGCGCACAACATCGGCAGGCAGCCGATCGTGTGGCGGACGTCCGCGTCGGTGATGTTGCCGAAGACCCCGCAGACCAGGACCAGGTCGGCGGGGACGGCTCCGGTGTAGGCGTCGGTGAGCGCGGCGTCGGCCGTGACGACCTCCACCCCTTCGGGGGCCGACTGCCGCGCCAGCCGTACATTGCGCTCGTCGAGCTCCACCAGGCGGGCACTGACACCGGCCCGCGCGGGGTGGTCGGCCAGGACGGGCAGCAGGTCGCGGCCCTGGCCCGCGCAGAGGCTGACCACGCTGCGGGCGCCGTCGTCGAGCACGCCGGAGATCGCCGCGCGCACCACCCGCAGCCTGCGCCACAACAGAGAACCTGGGGAGTCGTAGCCGGTGTGCCAGCCGTGCCAGTCGGGTTCCTCCATGATCGCCATATTATGCGGCCGGACCGGGCCGGGACCCGAGGCCCCGGCCCGCCGTAACCGTCAGGGCGCCGCTCGCCACATCGGCCAGAACAATGTCCCGTCCCGCATCGCGAACGGCTGCCGCACCTCGTAGCCGTGCCGGGCATAGAGGGCGCGGGCACTGCCGGCTTCCAGGTACGCGGGCGTCGTGCCCAGCGCGGCATGGTGATGCTCCATCATCCCGTGCTCGGCGAAGATGCGGAAGTTCGCCGCCATGACCCGCTGGCGGCGCTCGGGCTCGGGCACGAGGTAGCGGACCACCTTGAGCTCGGCGAACGCGGTCGCGATCAGCTCCGCGACCGCTTCCGCCTCGTGCGCGCCGGCCCGGCGCACGTTCACCGGGCCGCCTCGTGCGCGGTGACGGCCTTGGCGCCGAGGCCGACCCGGGCGTAGACGGCGGGCTGCCGGGCACGCAGCACCAGCGCCCAGATCACGCCCACGGCCACGCCCGCCACATACACCAGCGGCAGGATCCAGGTCAGCGGGTCGCCGGGCGGCACCCCGAGCAGCGCGTCGATGTTCGTGTACCCGAGCCACACCATCACCGCCAGCAGGATCGCCGCCGGCACCGGCGCGACGATCCTCCGCAGCGCGCTCTCCCCGCTCGGCTCGCGCACGAAGAACATGATGACCGCGATCGACGTGGTAAAGATCAGCAGCAGGACGCCGAAGCCGCCGAACGCGCCGCCGTAGAAGAAGAGCTGGACCAGCGGGTTGAGGTCGAGCACCGCATACACGACGATCACCACGAGGCCCAGCACGCTCTGCGCGATCGAGCCCGCCTGGGGCGCGCCGCTGCGCGGGCGGGTGCGGCCGAACACCGCGGGCAGCACGCGCTCGCGGCCCAGCGCGAAGAAGTAGCGGGCGGTCGTGTTGTGGAAGGAGATCATCGCGGCGAACACGCTGGTGACGAACAGGACGCGGGCGATGTCCACGACCAGCGATCCCAGGTGCGAACCCGCCAGGACGAAGATCGTCTCGGCGCCGTCCCTGGTGGCCGTGGCCACGATGTTGCCCGGACCGGTGGCGACCGTCATGGCCCAGGCCGACAGGGCGTACAGGCAGGCGATGATCACGACCGAGGAGTAGGTGGCGAGGGGCACCGTGCGGCGCGGGTCGCGGCTCTCTTCGGAGAACACCACCGACGACTCGAACCCCACGAAACCCAGCGTCGCGATCACCAGCAGCGCCCCCACGCCCGGCACGAACAACGCCCCCGGCGACAACGTCTCCAGCGACAGGCCGCCGGGAGCCGGGTTGGCCAGGTCGGCGAAGTCGAACAGCAGGATGACCGCCACTTCCAGGGTCAGCAGGATGGCCAGGAGCCGGCCGTTCAGGTCGACGCGCATGACGCCGAGCACCGCGACCAGCGCCCAGACGATCAGCGACAGCACCCACCAGGGCGGCGCCGCTCCGAACCACCGCTCGACGATGGGCGTGGCCGCCGCGCCGAACGCGCCGTAGAGGCCGACCTGGAGGGAGTTGTACGCGATCAGCGCCACCCAGGCCGAGGCGATGCCGGCGGGGCGGCCAAGGCCGCGGCTGACGTAGGTGTAGAAGGCGCCGGCGTTGGCCATGTGGCGGGCCATCGCCACGTAACCGACCGCGAACAACGCCAGCACCAGTCCGACCACCAGGAACGCGACCGGGAGACCGGTGATCTTCGTCACGCTGTAGCCGGTGGTCATCACGCCCGCCACGACGGTGAGCGGGGCGGCGGCCGAGAGGACGAAGTAGACGACCGAGGGGGCGCCGAGCCGATCGGCGGCCAGAGCGCGGGTGATCGGGTCTGGCTGGGGGGTTTCCATCGGCATCCTTTCTGTGAGGAGGGGTTGGATGCTGCAGGTCAGTGGTTGACACGCCCGCCGCCGGCCGCTCCACTTCTCAGTGGCCGGTACGCCCGCCGCCCGGCCGCGCGCTCACAGGCGTCCGGCAGCCCGGGACCTCCTGGCAACCCAGGTCTCCGGGGCAACCAACGGCCTGGTGGTGACCCGCGGCCTGGGGGTGACGCACGGTTGGGGCGCAACCCACGGCCTGGGGGTGTCCCGCGGCTTAGGGGGACCCTCGGCCCAGCGTCAACCCACGACTCAGGGATAGCCCGCGGCCTGGGGGTGTCCCACGGCTTGGGGGCAACCCCACGGCTTAGTGGTAACCCACAGCTCAGAGGTAACCGGCGGCCTGGGGGCAGCCCGCGACCTGGGGGTGTCCCACGGCGTCGCGGCAAACCGGGGCTGCGCGGTGATCGGGCGGCGTGCGGTGATCGGGCGGCGTGCGGTGATCGGGCGGCGTGCGGTGATCGGGCGGCGTGCGGTGATCGGGCGGCGTGCGGTGATCGGGGGCTTGGGGGTAAGGCGGGGCCTTCGGGGGATGCGGGGGGTTGGGGTGGGCGGGGGCGCCGGGGGGAGGCGGGCGGGCGGTGTGTGGGCATGGGGTGGGACCGGTCAGGTGCGGTAGGTCAGGACGGCGTCGCCGACGGCGGCGTGGACGTGGCGGGCCAGGTCGGTCAGCTGCGGCGGCAGCGCGGCCAGGACGGTGGTGAGGTGGCGGCGGGCAGTGCGCCGCTCGGCCGGGTCCTCGACCACGACGTCCGTCATCCCGCACGCCTCCACCAGCGAGGCCAGCGCCATGTCGTGCGGGTCGAGCGGCTGCCATCGGGTGAGCGCCATGTGGAGGCGGGTTCTGGGCCATGCGGCCGGACCGAAATCCGTGGCGAAAAAGCGGCCGGGCTTGCGCCGCCATAATTTCGGCGCTTCACGTTCTAGGAATCCGGCCAGGATCATTCTCCCGGACACGTCGTCGACCGCGCGCTGCGACAGGTACACCAGCCAGGTCCGCAGATCCGTGTGCTGCGGCATGCTGCCCATGTCGGCGAGCACCCGGTCGGCCACGACCTCCTGAACCGGCCGAGAATCGACCAGCCGCACCGTGGACCCGCGCACCCCGACCCGCCCGGCCAGCACCAGCTCACCGATGAGTGCGCCTGCCAGGCCCAGTTCGACTCCCTGGACATGCAGCCGGGGACGCCCCGTGCTCGTGGTGTCCCAGCCGACCAGGAAGAGCTCGTCGGCTAGCGCCCGCATGATTCACCCTTAGTGGAAGCCCGATATTCGATACCGCTCACATGACCAGAGCGAAATATCTATCAGACGGATGATCGCCGGGCTAGTCCCATTTAATTAGATGCACCGCGTTTTAGAATGATATTTCATTGCGCCGCGAGATATTCCGCATACACCTTTTTCGGCACGGTCATCCGCCAGGCCTCCACGACCAGCTCCCGCATCTCGTCCACCTCCAGCGCCGCCATCCGGGCCTGGACCCACTGGTAGCGCATGTCACCCTGCGACGGCATCAGGAACTTCTCCGGCTCCGCCGCCACCAGAGCCTCCCGCTCCTCCTTCGGGAACCCGAACCCCATGATCGTCTCGTCTCTGGAGAAGGCCACGTAGACGATGCTGCCCACCCGGAACTTGACCCGGTCCCGGATGAGATGCTCCGACGACCGCGGCAACCGCGACGCCACCTGCCGCACATCCTCAACAGTGATCACGGCCCGACCCTAGCCCCGCCCACCGACAATTCCCCGGCGGCCGCCTCGTCCTCACGCGTTGAGCCCGCGGTCTGACCTTGAGGGCGGGGACAACCTCCTGGCCAGGGAACTGACCAGCGGGCGGCGTTGGCCAACGTCCTGACCAGGGAACCGAGGGGGCATTGGGGAACGTCCTGACCAGGGAACCGGCCAAGAGGGCGGCGTTGCGGCGAGTACGCCGTGAGCCCTCACCGGCGGCGCTCGACGGGCGCCGGCCGGGGTCGGCGGTGCGGGTTGGGGGGCGGTAGCCGTAACCCAGAAGCCAGGAGAAGGACCGCGCGGTCAGGACACGCGGAGAGACAGGACAGTCAGGAGACGCGCCGATACAGGTCGGCGGCGAGTTTGTTGATGCGCTTCACCGACGCGTCCCAGGTGCCGGCGGCCGGGTGGGCGGTGAGCAGGGCCATGATGAGGCGGTCGTCCTTGCCGAGCAGGCCGGTGGTGTGGAGCACGGGGTGGCCGTAGTCGGGGACGGTGGTGCCGCGGGCGTTGGCCGCCAGGACGCTGATGGGGCCGCCACCGACCGGCGCGCCGACCGAGGCGGGGATGATCTCGGCCGCCGCGGCGGTGTTCGCGCACCGGACCGGAGGCGTCAGCCCGAACCCCGACCACCCCTGCTTCACCGCCCACGGCCGCGGGATCGCGCCAGGGATGCCGAACGACTGGTCGAAGCCGTCGGTGCCGCACCGCGTTGACTTGCGCAGATGACCGAGGACGAGGTCGCGAACGCGCGGGTCCGCGGTGTCGAGGAGGTAGCGGTAGGTCTTGACGACGTCGTACGCGCTCAGCGACACGTATCCCCAGAAACCGGGCTTCGAGGCGGGCGGCGGCGTGGTGTCGGCCAGGCGCAGCTTGCGGGCCATCCGGGTGATGATCGCGCCCTTGCCGCCCCGGTTCCAGAACGAGGTGGCGGCGCCGTCGTCGCTGGACCTCAGCATGATCCGCAGCAGCCGCGCATCGCCGGCCGGGACGTTCTTGTGGCTCTCCAGAAAGTCGATCGCGATGAGGATCTTGCTCACCGACGCCGACCGGAACTTCCTGCGCGCGTTCTGGTGAACCACGATCTTCCCGGTGGTCCGGTCGAACACGACATATCCCGCGGTGGTGCCCGCGGGCACCTTGGGGCGCTTCAGGGCAGGCGTCTTGTTCACGGCAGGTGTCTTGGAGGGGGTCACTTTCGAGCTTTCCGTGCCGCCGGCGGTGCCGGATCCGAGGGGGTGCGCACTGCTCTGCGCGCTCGACGACGACCCGGCGGCTCCGGCCGCACATCCGGCCACCAGGGGTACGGCTGCCGCGAGCGCGGCCAAGGGCTTAATTCGCACCCGACCATAACTACCAGATCCCCCCACACCCCACGGGCCACCCAGCCTTTCCCACCCCCCGCCAAGACACAGACCCCAACCCGACCCCAACCCGGCACGGCCGCCCAAGACCACAGACCAGAACCCCACCGCAACCCGGGGCCGCGGCCACCTGCCAAAGGGCACACGCCACGAAGCCCGGACGCCGGGCCAGAGCCGCGGCGCCACAGGGCAAGGGCCGCACGCCCGCAGGGGCAAGAGCCGCAGCGCCGCGCGGCGAAGCCCTGGCGAGGCCCTGGCGAGGCCCTGGCGAGGCTCGCATGCCAGGGGCACTCGGCCAAGGCGGCGGGGCGAGCCGCCCATCCGGCCGAGGTGTCAGCCAGGGTGGTGAAGTGCGCCGCCCTGGCTGATGGGCTGCGGCAAGAGGTGGAAGGGCGCGAGGCGACGACCCGGAGTCCGCCGACGCCTCGGGACGGGGCGGGTTAGGGGGAGGATTCCAGGCTTTGTTCGGGGACGTCCTGGGCGGTGGCGGCTGGTTCCGGGGTGGTGGCCTGGAGCATAAGGCGGTCGTCGGAGCCGACGTCGACCTTTACCGTGCCGCCCTCGCCCACCTCGCCGGTCAGCACCATCGTGGACAGCCGGTTGTCCAGTTCCCGCTGGACCGTGCGGCGCAGCGGGCGGGCGCCGAACTCCGGCTGGTAGCCCTTCTCGGCCAGCCAGTCCTTGGCCGCGTCGGTGACCTCCATGCCGATGTCCTGGCCCTTCAGGCGCCGGCGGGTCTTTTCCAGGAGGAGGTCCACGATCTGGCGTAGTTCCTCCTTCTCCAGGCGCTTGAAGATGATCGTCTCGTCGATCCGGTTGAGGAGTTCGGGGCGGAGCGAGTGGCGTAGCAGGTCCATGAGGCGCTCTTCCAGCTCGGCCTCGTCGCTGGTGGAGTCGAGGATGAGCTGGGCGCCGATGTTGCTGGTCATGATGACGATCGTGTTGGTGAAGTCGACGGTACGGCCCTGCCCGTCGGTGAGGCGGCCGTCGTCGAGCATCTGGAGCAGGATGTTCATGACGTCGGGGTGGGCCTTCTCGATCTCGTCGAGCAGGATCACGCCGTGCGGGCGGCGGCGGACGGCCTCGGTGAGCTGCCCGGCCTCCTCGTAGCCGACGTATCCGGGCGGCGCGCCGATCAGCCGGGAGACGGTGTGGCGTTCCTGGAACTCGCTCATGTCGATGCGGACCATGTGGTCCTCGCCACCGAACAGCGCGTCGGCCAGGGCGCGGGCCAGTTCGGTCTTGCCGACGCCGGTCGGGCCGAGGAACAGGAAGCTGCCGATCGGGCGGTTCGGGTCCGACAGCCCTGCTCGGGCGCGGCGAACGGCTTCCGCGATCGCGACCACGGCCTCGTCCTGGCCGATGACGCGGTGGTGGAGGTGTTCTTCCAGGCGCATGAGCTTGTCGCGTTCCTGCTCGGTCAGCTGGGCGACCGGGATGCCGGTGCGCCGGGAGACGACCTGGGCGATGTCGGCGACCGACACCTCGGGGACGCTGTCGTCGCCGTGGCGGGCGCTCTCCAGCTCGGGCCGGAGCTTGTCGATCTCGCGGGTCAGCTCCTTGGCGCGGTCGAAGTCGTCCCTGGAGACGGCCTGATCCTTCTCCCGGTGGAGGCTGTCGAGGCGCTCCTCCAGCTCGCGTACGTCGGCGCCGGGGGTGCGGGCGCGCAGCCGTACCCTGGCGGCGGCCTGGTCCATGAGGTCGATCGCCTTGTCCGGCAGGAACCGGTCGGAGATGTAGCGGTCGGAGAGCGTGGCGGCGGCGTCCAGCGCCTCGTCGGTGATGCGGACCTGGTGGTGGGCCTCGTAGGCGTCGCGAAGGCCGGCGAGGATCTCCACCGTCTGCTCGACCGTCGGCTCCGGGACGAGGATCGGCTGGAAGCGGCGTTCGAGCGCCGCGTCCTTCTCGATGTTCTTGCGGTACTCGTCGATGGTGGTGGCGGCGATGACGTGGAGCTCGCCGCGGGCCAGGGCGGGCTTGAGGATGTTGGCCGCGTCCATGCCGCCCTCGGCGGAGCCGGCGCCGACCAGGGTGTGGACCTCGTCGATGAAGACGATGGTCTCGTCGGCGTGCTCGCGTACCTCGTCGATGACCTTCTTGATCCGCTCCTCGAACTCGCCCCGGTACTTGGAGCCGGCGACCATGCCCGTCAGGTCGAGGGCGATGACGCGGCGGTCCTTGAGGGTGTCGGGGACGCTGCCGTTGACGATGCGCTGGGCGATGCCCTCCACGATCGCGGTCTTGCCGACGCCCGGCTCGCCGATGAGGACCGGGTTGTTCTTGGTGCGGCGCGAGAGCACCTCGATGGCCTGCTCGATCTCGTCCTCACGGCCGACGACCGGGTCGATCTTGCCCTGCCTGGCCTCCTCGGTGAGGTCGCGGCCGTATTCGTCGAGGGCGGGCGTCTCGCCGGAGCTTCTGGTCGCGTTTTCGGTACGGCGGCCGGGCTGGGCGGCGCCGGACATGAGGGCCTGCTGCAGTTCGTTGGCCGAGGCGCCCTGCTCGGCCAGCAGGCGGGCGGCGCTGGAGTCCGGGTTGGCGGCCAGGGCGAGCAGCAGGTGCTCGGGGCCGATGTAGGAAGAACCCAGGGCTCTGGACACGCGCTGCGCGTCGAGGATGGCCCGCTTCGCCGCCGGGCTCAACGTGTCGGGCGGCTGGCCGGCGGCGTCGGCCCCGGCTCCGGCTCCGGTGAGGGCGGCGATGCGGGCGTGGAGGCGGTCGGCGTCCACGCCCGCGGTCTGCAGCAGCGCGCGGCCCGGGTCGTCCTGGGTGGCGGCGTCGAGCAGGTCGAGCACGTCCAGGTCGGGGGCGCCGCGGCGGGCGGCGATCTCCAGGGCGCTGGTCAGCATTTCGCGGGCCGACTGGCTGAGGAGCTTGCCCACGTCCACGCGCTGAACGCTGGGGCGGGAGGGCGGCCAGGCGTCCATCCCGCCGAAGACCCGGCCTGTGAGCTCTTCGAACCCGCGGAACGGATCCCTGCCAAAGAACGACCCGAACGGCGATGCTTCCGACATGACCTCTCCCCTCTCCGGAAAGGCCCATTACCGGAAACCCGGACAAACAACCCCAGGTTTCCGCAAAGTTCCCAAACCCTCCTACCGCCTCGGACAACCTCCAGGGCGGTCAACCCTGAGGGCGCAACGCGTGGGTGGACCTGCGCCTGGGTGGGACCCGTGCGGAGGGACGCGGCGTGGAGAGCGACGCCTGTGCGCGATCCGGGCGACGCGTAGGCGCGCGGAGAGCGACGCGCGGGGGACGCGCCGAAAGACGCGGGTCGGCGGACACGCCTGGAGGGTTGGGCGACGTGTGGAGGGCGGTGTGGGAGTGTTAGTGGATGTAGCGGGCGCAGGCTTCGTGGATGGGGACCGGGCCGGAGATCAGCTCCAGCGTGTCGCCCACCCCCGCACCCGAGCGCAGCAGTTCGGCCACCACCGCGGCCACGTCGGAGCGCGGCACCGACCCGCCCGGCACCGACGGCTCCAGCAGGACCGAGCCGGTCGGGTCGGAGTTGGTCAGGCGGCCGGGGCGCAGGATGGTCCAGGCCAGGTCGCGGGCGCGCAGGTCGTCTTCGGCCGCCGTCTTGGCGGTGATGTAGGCGGCCCACACCTCACCGCGTGACAGGTCGGGCGGCGAACCGGCGCCCATCGAGGAGATCTGGACGATCCGGCGCACGCCCGCCCGCTCGCACGCCTCGGCCAGCAGCACAGCGGCGCCCCGGTCCACGGTGTCCTTGCGGGCCGCCCCGCTGTTCGGCCCGGCGCCGGCGGCGAAGACGGCGGCGTCGGCGCCCGCCAGGAGCGAGGTGACCTCCTCCACCGACGCGTGTTCCAGGTCGCACACGATGGCGGAGCCGCCGGCGGCCTCCACGTCGGCGACGTGATCGGGGTTGCGGACCAGCCCGACCGCGTCCTTGCCCATCAGCGCCGCGAGCCGCAGCGCGATCTGACCGTGTCCACCCGCGATGATGGTTCGCATATGCCTCATGGTTGCATGGGGAATATCCCTCCGAACCCCCGGGCTTGATCGTGCGTATCACCGGCAAAGGAGCCTGAACATGGATTTGGCAGACATCGGCGTAACGGGCCTCGCGGTCATGGGCCGGAACCTGGCCCGCAACCTGGCCAGGAACGGGTACGCGGTGGCGGTGCACAACCGGACGGCCAGCCGTACCGACGACCTCGTGAACGAGTTCGGCGGCGAGGGGACGTTCATACCCGCGCACGAGGTGGCGGCGTTCGTCGCGTCGCTGAAGCGGCCGCGGCGCGCGATCATCATGGTGAAGGCCGGGGCGGGCACCGACGCGGTGATCGAGGAGCTGGCCGAGCACATGGAGCCGGGCGACATGATCGTCGACGGCGGCAACGCGCACTTCGCCGACACCCGGCGCCGCGAGGCGGCGCTGCGCGAGCGCGGCATCCACTTCGTCGGCACCGGCATCTCCGGCGGCGAGGAGGGCGCGCTGAACGGCCCGTCGATCATGCCGGGCGGCTCCGTGGAGTCGTGGGAGGCGCTCGGGCCGATCCTTCAGGACATCTCGGCCAAGGTGGACGGCGTGCCGTGTGCGGTGCACGTGGGCCCCGACGGCGCCGGGCATTTCGTGAAGATGGTGCACAACGGCATCGAATACTCGGACATGCAGCTCATCGCCGAGTCCTACGACCTGCTGCGCCAGGCGCTCGGCGCGACCCCCGCCGAGCTGGCCGAGGTCTTCCGCGAGTGGAACAAGGGCGAGCTGGAGTCGTACCTCATCGAGATCACCGCGCAGGTGCTCGACCAGGTGGACGAGGCGACCGGCAAGCCGTTCGTGGACGTGGTGGTGGACCAGGCCGAGCAGAAGGGCACCGGCCGCTGGACCGTGCAGAGCGCCCTGGACCTGGGCGTGCCCGTGACCGGCATCGCCGAGGCGGTCTTCGCCCGCGCGCTGTCGGGCCACCCGGAGCAGCGCGCCGCCGCCCGCTCGCTTGAGGGTCCGTCGCTGTCGGGCGTGGGGGGCCGCGAGCTCATCGAGGATGTACGGCAGGCGCTGCTGGCCTCCAAGATCGTCGCCTACGCGCAGGGCTTCGACCAGATCGCCGCCGCCTCCAAGGAGTACGGCTGGGACGTCGACCCCGGCGCCATGGCCACCATCTGGCGCGGCGGCTGCATCATCAGGGCCCGCTTCCTCAACCGGATCCGCGCCGCCTACGACGCCGACCCGGATCTGGCGACGCTGCTGGCAGCCCCCGAGTTCGCCTCGGTGGTCAACGCCGCGCAGGACGCGTGGCGGCGCGTGGTCACGACCGCGGTCCGCATCGGCGTGCCCACCCCGGGCTTCTCCTCGGCGCTGGCCTACTACGACGGGCTGCGCCGCGACCGGCTGCCCGCCGCGCTCGTGCAGGGCCTGCGCGACTACTTCGGCGCGCACACCTACCACCGGGTGGACCGCGAGGGCGCCTTCCACACCGACTGGTCGGGCGACCGCAAGGAGCGCGCCACCGGCTCCTGACCCGCAGGGGCCAGTCGGGCGAAGAACCGCTGAACATCGGCTGACATCGCTTGCCCCCGGCGTCCGCTTCGACTGGGCTTTGCGCCATGGACGTGGACGTGGCGGGTCCGGGGGTCGGCGGCCCTGTCACCGTGTTCGCCGACGTGCGCACGCCGCCCGGCGGCGGACCGGCCCTCGATGCCCACCGGGTCCCCGATGTCGCGGTGCTCGGCGAGCGGCGGATCGTGGCCGGCTGGCGCGCGGGGCCGGGCGACCGGGCTTCCATCGGCTTGGCGCGCTCGCACGACGGCGGGCGTACGTGGACGGCGGGCACCCTCGCGGCGGCCACAGCCGCCCACGGCTACCACAACGTGATCTTCCTCAACGACGGCGGCGCGCTCTTCGCCCTCCTGGGCCGGATCGACCGCACGCGCGAGGACCTCCCCGTCGAGCTGACCGCCAAGCACAGCGCGGACGGCGGCGCGACCTGGACCGACTGGCCGATCGAGGTGGACGTTCCCGGCAACGGACGGGGCGTCGTGGTGACGGGCAAGCCGGTCCGTCATCGCGGGGCCTGGCTGCTGCCGTGTTTCGAGCGCGCGGGAGCGGGCGTGCTGCGCTCGTCCGACCTGCGCACGTGGCGGCGCGGAGGGCTGGCCGTGCCGCCACGCGGAATCCTCGTCGACGAACCGCAGGTGGTGCTCTCCCAGGACGATCCGGACGCGCTGCTCATGGTGGTGCGCACGCTGGTCGAGGGCACACCGGAGCAGAAGGACGCCTACTACCGCACCCGCCCGGCGTACTCGGCCACCTGCCTCAGCCGCGACGGCGGCCTCACCTGGACGCCGATGGTGCTGGACGAGAACCTGCCCAACTCCTTCGGGAAGGGCTTCTTCACCAAAGACTCCAAAGGCCGATATGTCACGATCTATAACACGTTGGCCGGGCCGTACCGCGGCGATCGTCCCGATCACTACCGCGAGGTGCTGCACTTCAAGGTCAAGGAGCCGGGACGGCCGTGGAGTCCGGGGCGGCTGTTCGCCGACGGGCCGAGGCTGACGACGGGGGACGCGCGCGGCTGGGACGTCCACGCCGGCGCCGAAGAGGAGGCTCCCGGCAAGCTGCGCGTCGTTTGGGAGCACGACCGGAGCGCCATCCGCACCGCCACGCTCGACCTGGCGACCTGCTTCACCGGCGTGCGCACGCGGCGGGGCGGCGTCTGGGAACCGGGGCCGCAGGGGCCATATGCGGTGACCGCCGCCGGGGCCGGGTTCGCGGTGGACGTCGGCGGCATGGTGCTGGAGTGGCGCGACGACGGGCTCTACCAGGACGGCAGGCTTCTGACCCGTTCGCGCCCCGGCCCGTGGCGGGTGCTGGTGGACCGCGAGGGCCGAGCCACCCTGCTGGGCACCGATCTCGCGTGGAGCGCCCGCGTGCCGGCGGGGCGGGTGACCGTACACGGGGAGCCGGAGTTTCTGGAAGTGACCGACTGCCTGGCGGCGTGGCCACGGCCGCTGGCGCTGCGCGGGACGAGCGTGACGCAGCCGGTGACGGCCGGTGACTTCACGGTGGAGTTCCTCGGGGAGGCGATCGACGGCAACCTCGACACCGAGGTGGCGAACGGCGCCAAACGCCTGATGCTCTCCATCGGCCGCTCGGAGGTGCGGGCGATGCGCAAGGGCTCGCAGCGGTGGGAACGTGTCCACACGCACCCCGGCGGTCCCGCGGTCTGGCGGGTGAGCGTGGACAGCGCGGGCGTGGCGCGGTTGTCCCGCGACGGCAAGGACACCGGCGTCTCCTGGGTGGCCCAGGACAGCCGCGAGCGCGCCCACGCCGCGCACTGGGCCGACGGCGCGGCCCGCGTCGAGTGGAGCCTGGTGACCGCGACGATCGGCAGCTGACCTAGCCCGCGCCCAGCGGCACCGGGTTGGCCACGGCGGTGACCACGCAGTAGCCGATCGGCCCGTCCGCGTCGTGCAGGACGCAGTCGCCGGTGCCGATCCCGTCGGCGCTGAGGTGCCCGGCGGCCTGCATGCCGATCAGCTCGCCGACCGGCTCGCGGGCGAGGGTGAGCGTGAAGTCGGCGTTGATGAACTGCACGCCGAGCGTCCCCGACCCGCTCAGCGGGCTGGCGAAGTCGGCCGCCAGCGCCGCCCGCGCGAACGGGCTGAGCTCTTCCTCCCCCACCAGCGGCCGGTTCTCGCGCATCCAGACGCGCCGCGGCTCGGCGGTGTCCCACGCGGTCAGCCGCCACAGGTCGAAGGGCGGCCGCCAGCCCAGCTCGGCGGGCGGGTGCTGGGGCGGCCGCTCGTCCCACGCCGGTGTGTCGTTGCGCTCGCCGCCGGGCTGCTCACCCTCTCTCAGCAGTACGGCGGAGGCCCGCCCGATCACGCCCTGCCCGGTGCTGAGGGTGGCGTCGGCGACCCGGATCCGGTGCCCGTCCCTGACCCGGACCGTCTCCACCCGCACGGGCAGCATCGGGCTGTTCTTGAACAGGTCGACCGTGAGCCGGGCGAAGCGCAGCCCGTCCGAGCGGTGCTCCCGCTCCAGGCAGCGGGCGGCCAGCCCGCCGAGCAGGCGGCCGTGAAGCATGTCGGGGGACCAGGGGCTGTGGGCGTGGGGGGCGGGCAGGAACTCCCCGCCCTTCAGCTCGAAGAAGGCTTGGGACACAGAATGAGATTCTAGTCGAGGACGTTCGCGTGGGCCCGCACGACCGCCGCCAGCCCGCGCTCCATGAAGGCCCGCACGACCGGCTCCCGGTCCGCCGGAAGGAAGTCGGCGTGCCAGGCGAACGCGCACCGCCCCTCGCCCGCCGCCGTGACCTGCGAGGTCGCGTGATGATGTGTGAGCCCGAGCGGGCTGTCCACGACCGCGTAGGCGACCCGGCGGGCCGCCTCGTCGACGTCGACGACCAGCTCCGTGGCCACCGCCCCGTTGTCGAACGTGATGACCCGGCGCTCGCCGTCGCGCTCGCTCTTCACCACGAAACCGGGCGCGAGGCTCGGCAGGTCGTGT
Organism: Nonomuraea endophytica; assembly: GCF_014203235.1. Lineage (GTDB taxonomy): Bacteria > Actinomycetota > Actinomycetes > Streptosporangiales > Streptosporangiaceae > Nonomuraea > Nonomuraea endophytica. The sequence goes on from NZ_JACHIN010000005.1 coordinate 191,368, forward strand.
ACCTCCCGCAGCGCCGCCCACACCGTCGCGGCGGACGCGCCGACCACGGCCGAGATCCGTACGGAGGCCACGGTCAGCCCGCCATCACGCAGAACGGGTGCCCCTCGGGGTCGGTCAGCACCACCCAGTCACCGCCGCCCGGCTGCTCCTCCGGCCGGCCCGCGCCCAGCGCGACCAGGTCCTTGACCGCCGTGTCGAGGTCGGCCACGGTGAGGTCGAGGTGGACGTGGTGCCCACCCGGCCGCGGCCAGACCGGCACCTGGTAGCCCGCCACACGCTGGAACGACACCGTCACCGCGCCGCCGCTCAGCGTGGTGAAGTCGGCGTCGTCCGAGGTGACCTGCCAGCCGGTGGCCTTGCGGTAGAAGGCGGCCAGCGCGACGGGGTCGGCGCTGTTGATGACGATGGACGAGATGGAGATCGTGTCGCTCATGGCAGCCAGCCTTCCGCCTGGGGCTCCGGGCGGTCTTGAACATCCTTGCGAGTTTGTCGTACCCGCCGCGTAACGTTCCCGGCATGCGTTCAAGCGTCCGCCTGGGCTCGGGGCCCGGATTCACCCTCGACGCGGTGACCTGTGCCGACGATCACCGCCGCTGGGGCGCGGCGGAGGTCAGCTCCGACTTCCGGGTGGTGCTGGCGCGGCGGGGGCGCTTCCGGCGCATGGCCGACGGGCGGGCCGCCGACGTGGATCCGACGATGGCGTATGTGGGCAGGCCGGGCGAGGAGGAGCACTTCGCGCATCCGGCCGGGGGTGATGAGTGCACGTCGCTGTGCGTGTCGGCGGGGCTGTGGCGGGAGCTGACGGACGGGCGGGAGGTGCGTTCGGCCGTCTACGTGGACGGCGGGCTCGACCTGGCCCATCGCCGCCTGCTGGGGGCCGCGCGCACGGGCGACGTGCCATATGCGCTGACCGAGGCGCTGCTCGCCCTGCTCGGCGCCACCCTGCGCACCCATCCCGCACCACCGGGCGGCGGCGCGGCGGAGGCGATCGTCGGGCGCGCGAGGGCGGCGATCGACGCCGATCACCCCGCCGCCGCCGGTCTCCTCCCGCTGGCCGCGCTGCTGGGCGTGTCGCCGTTCCAGCTCAGCCGGGCCTTCACCGGCGTCGTCGGCGTCTCCCTCACCCACTACCGCAACCGCGTGCGGGTGGGCCGCGCCCTCGACCGGCTGGAGCAGGGCGAGACCAGCCTGGCCGCGCTCGCCGCCGACCTGGGCTTCGCCGACCAGGCGCACCTGACCCGGACCGTACGCCGCCACCTCGGCCACACGCCCGCCGCGCTGCGCCGCCAGCTCGCGCCGGAGAGGACCTTCGCATGATCGTCGACGAGTCGCTCCTCATCCCGGCCCCGCCCGAGCGCGTGTGGCGCGCCCTGACCGACGCGCTCGACCGCGCCGAGTGGTGGGGCTACATCGACCTCGACGTCACCCCGGGCGGCAAGGTCGAGGAGCGCTGGAGCGACGACTCCGGCCACCCGATGCTCACCCAGGGCGTGGTGACGGAGGTGGAGGAGGGGCGGATGTTCCGCTTCACCTGGTCCTACACCGACCGGCCCGTCGCGACCGCCGTCGAGATCACCCTGACTCCGGCCGAGGCGGGGACGGTGGTCCGGGTGCTTGAGGTCGGCTGGAACCACCTCCCCGACGGCCCCGCCACCGCCGCCGACCACCGTGCCGGCTGGCGCATCCACCTCACCAACCTGCGCCGACATCTATCCCCATGAGCTGTTTTACAACCCTTTTGATGCGATAAAGGCCTTAGATGCTTTACGGCGAGCCGCCCCCACCCCCACCCGCCGTACGTGGCGGGCGACATTCCAGGAAACGGCCGTCCACCGTGCGTGGCCGCCCGCCGTTACGACCGTCCCCTTGGCCCGCGATCTGGGGCACCCCCTGCGCGGCGTGCTGACCCCTGCCCCTGGCCGTTGCCCTGACCCCGCCCCTGGCCCCGGCCCCGGCCCTGGCCACGCCTCCGCGCCGACCCTGGTCCTGGTCCTGGGCCGCGGCCCAGCCTCCGGTCCTGGTCCTGGTCCCGCGCCGACCGTGCTCCTGAGCCCCGCGCCCTTGCCTCCGGCCTGGGCCTGGTTGTGGCCCGGGGTGTGGGGTTGTGGGTGGTGGATTTTGGGGGGTTGGGGTCGTAAGCTCCGTCGGGTGCGTGATCTAGGAGAGGACCCGCGTCCGGCGCGGGGCGCGGTGCGGGAGATCTACACGGTGGACCGGGCCGCGAGCCTGGCCTACTCCCCCGACCTGGACGGCCTGGCCGATCCCGGGGAGATCGTCTGGGCCTGGGTGCCTTATGAGGAGGATCCGGCTCGGGGCAAGGATCGTCCGCTGCTGATCGTGGGCAGGAGCGGGCGCAGGCTGCTCGGGCTCATGGTGTCGAGTCGTGGGGACGACGGGCCCGAGTGGTTTCCGCTCGGCGCGTGGAACCGCGACGGGAAGCCGTCCTTCCTGCGCATGGACCGGGTCTTCGCGCTGGACGAGGATGACATCAGGCGCGAGGGCGCGGTGCTGGACGGCGAGCGGTTCGCCCGCGTCGCCGCCCTGCTCAAGCGCACCCACGGCTGGGCCGCCGACGGTTAGGCCCCGGCTTGGCGCCATTCGGCGATCGTGCCCGCCTCGTGCAGGCAGTAGTCGGGGGCGCCTTCCAGCGCCTTCTCCTCGCCGCCCGGGGTGTAGGTGACGATGAGCCGCAGCGGGCGCCACGTGCTGTTGAACGTCGAGTGGTACGCGCCCGCCGGGATGTGGACGGTGTCACCCTCCTTGATCGGGAACGGCTCGCCGTCGTCGACCATCTGGGTGGCCTCGCCGGAGATCACGTAGATCACTTCCTCGGCGTTCGGGTGGTTGTGCCGCGCGTGGCCCTTGCCCGGGTTGACGATCACCTCGCCGAGCGTGGAGCCCGCGCCGGGGATGAGCGACGGCGTGACGAACCACTTGATCGACCCCCAGTCGAAGGTCATCGTCGTCACCCTGTCCGGACTTACCAGCATCAGACCTCCAGGTTCTTGAATGCGGCCACCTGCTCGGTGATGGCGCGCTCGGTCGGCAGGCGTTCCACCGACGAGGCGCCGAAGAAGCCCGCCACGCCCTTGGTATTGCGCAGGACGTGGGCGGCGTCGGCGGGTTCGGCGATGGGCCCGCCGTGGCACAGCACGATCACGTCCGGCCGCGCGGCCACCGCGGCGTCGCGCATCGCTTGCACGCGGGCCACCGCCTCATCCAGGGTGAGGGCGGTCCCGGCGCCGATGGAGCCCTTGGTGGTCAGGCCCACGTGCGGGACGAGCACGTCGGCGCCCGCCAGCGCCATGGCCCGCGCCTGGTCCTCGTCGAAGACGTAGGGGGCGGTCACCAGGTCGCGTTCGTGGGCCAGCCGGACCATCTCGACCTCCAGGTCGAAGCCCATGCCGGTCTCTTCGAGGTTCTGCCGGAAGACCCCGTCGTACAGGCCGACGGTCGGGAAGTTCTGCACACCGGCGAACCCCATGGCCTTCAGCTGGTCGAGGAAGAGCGGCATGATCCGGAACGGGTCGGTGCCGCACACGCCCGCCAGCACCGGCGTGTCGCGCACCACGGGCAGGACCTCGGCGGCCATGTCCACGACGATCTGGTTGGCGTCCCCGTACGGCAGCAGCCCGGCCAGCGAGCCGCGCCCGGCCATCCGGTAGCGGCCGGAGTTGTAGATGATGATCAGGTCGACGCCGCCCGCCTCGGCGCACTTGGCCGACAGGCCCGTCCCGGCGCCCGCGCCGATGATCGGTTTTCCTTCCCCGGCGGTACGGCGCAGCCGTTCCAGAACCGTCTGCCTGTTCACTGGTCCCCCTTGATCAGCAGGTGGATCCGGTCGGCCATGGCGCGGCCGAACTCCGGGTCGTTGATGTGCGCGGCCAGGCGCACGGTCTCCGGGTAGGCGGCCAGTCCGGCGAAGGCCGCCGCGTCCGCCGCCGGGTCGTGGAAGGGCATCCCGGGCGCGTCGAGGGCGGAGACGCCGCCTTCCGGGATGAACAGCACCGTCGGCCCGGTGGCCCGCGCGAGCTTGGCGGCGATCTCGCGGCCCAGCTCGGCCATCTCGGCCTCAGTGGTGCGCATGAGCGTGACGGTCGGGTTGTGGACGTACAGCGTGCGCCCGGCGAACCGCTCGGGCACGGTGTCGCGCGGGCCGAAGTTGACCATGTCGAGCGCGCCGGGGGCGACGACCTGCGGGACGCCGTGCCGTCCGGCGGCGGTGAGCCGGTCGGGTCCGGCCGACAGGACGCCGCCGACCAGTTCGTCGGCCAGCTCGGTGGTGGTGAGGTCGAGGACCCCGGCCAGCATGCCGCTCTCGGCCAGGCCTTCCAGGGCGCGCCCGCCGGAGCCGGTGGCGTGGAAGACGAGCACCTCGTAGCCGAGCTCGTCGAGCCGGGCCCTGGCCGCGTCGACGGCCGGGGTGGTCACGCCGAACATGGAGGCCCCGATCAGCGGCCGGTCCCCGTCCTGCGCCGGTCCGCGCGCCGCGTACGCCCCGGCCATGCCCGCCACAGCGGCGGCGGCGTTGCCCAGGATCGCGCGGGACACGCGGTTGATGCCCGCGATGTCCACGACGGAGTACATGAGCGTGACGTCCTTGGCCCCGATGTACGGCGCGACGTCGCCGGAGGCCATGGTCGAGACGATGAGCTTGGGCAGCCCGATCGGCAGGTCGCGCACGGCCCGCGCGGCGATCGAGGAGCCGCCGCTGCCGCCGACGGCTAGCACGCCGTCCACCCGTCCCGCCCGGTGCAGGTCGGCCAGGACCTTGGCCGCCCCCTCCCCCATCGCGGTGACGGCCGCGCCCCGGTCCCCCGCCGCCCGCAGCGCCTCCAGATCGGCCCCGGCCAGGGCCGCCACCTGACCGGCCGGGAAGTCGGCCGCGGGCCCCGAGGCAGCGGGCCCGGAGGCAGCGAGCCCGGAGGCAGCGGGCCCGGAGGCAGCGGGCACGGAGGCCGCGAGCCCGACGCCCGTGTCGACCACGATCACCTCGCGGCCCAGCTCGGCGAGGCGGTCGCGCAGCCAGGAGTACTCCGGCCCTTTGGTGTCCAGCGTTCCGATCAGTACCACTGCCATGTGACCGACGTTATCCCCGCTGCGATCATCTGGGTATGAAGGTTGTGGTGATCGGCAAGGGAATCGTCGGAGCGAGCGCCGCCTACCACCTGAGCCGCCGCGGGGTGGCGGTGACGGTGGTCGACGCCGGGCTGGCCGGGCAGGCGACGGAGGCGGGGGCGGGGATCGTCTGCCCGTGGGTGGACCACGAGGACGACGCCGCCTGGTACGAGCTGGCACGGGCCGCCGCCCGTCACTACCCGGAGCTGGCTGAGCCGGTCGGCGCCGGGTACGCGCGGGTGGGGGCGCTGCTGGTGGCCGAGGATCGGGCGGAGCTGGAGCCGATGCGCCGCCTGCTTGAGGCCAGATATCCGGACGCGCCGGAGATGGGAGAGATCGCGGAGATTCCTGATCCCGCGGCGCTCTTCCCACCCCTGGCTCCCGGCCTGGCCGCCCTGCACGTGCCCGGCGCGGCGCGCGTGGACGGCCGGGCCGTCAGGGACGCGCTGCTCGCCGACGCCGTGGCCCGCGGCGTCGCCCTCCTCCACGGCCGCGCCGAACTCCTGCCCGACGGCACCGTCCTGCTCCACCACGACGCGTCACCCGGCGACGGCGTGCCCCTGCCCGCCGACGCGGTGGTCGTGGCCGCCGGCGCCTGGACCGGCCAGGTGTGCGCGCCCCTCGGGACCGACCTGCCGGTCAGGCCGTGGCGGGGCCAGATCGTGCACGCCGTGCTCGACGGGGTGGACACCTCGGGCTGGCCGATCGTGCTGCCGCGGCGCGGGCCGTACCTGCTGGGCTTCCCGGGTTCGCGGGTGGTCATGGGGGCGACGAAGGAGGACGCCGGCTTCGACGCGCGGGTGACGGTGGCGGGGCTGGCCGACGTGCTGTCTTCCGGGGTACGGCTGGCGCCCGGCCTCGCCTCGGCGGGCGTCGCCGAGACCCGGTCGGGGCTGCGTCCGGTGATGGACGGCGAGCGCCCGCTCATCGCCCGCCTGAGCGGAGAGGTGGTCGCGGTCACCGGCCTCAGCGCCTACGGCCTGACCGCGGGGCCCTATGCCGGGATGCTGGCCACATCGCTGGTTCTGGGCGAAACGCCGGAGATTGACCTGGGGCCTTATGCGGTCGTTCCCGGCGTATGATCGTCTTCTCCCCACTCGTGATCATGTGGGGAGAGTCGGGTGCGAGTGCCGGTCCTGCTGGTGGTGCTGCTCGCGTTGTCCGCCTGCGGCGAAGCCGCCGTTCCCGGGCCGCCGGTCAGCGCGCCCACCCGGGACATCCCGAACGCCGAACTGCCGAACACCCGGACGGTCGCGGCGGACGGCCCAGAGCCCCGCAAGCGGGTCAAGGTGCCCTTCTCCGCCTCGGGCCGGTACACCGTGGTGAAGGGCCGGGCACAACCGCGTCCCGGCCGCGCCCAGCCGGTGCGGTACATGGTCGAGGTGGAGCGCGGCCTCCCCTTCAACCCCGGGGAGTTCGCCGAAGCCGTCCACCGCACCCTCAACGACCGGCGGAGCTGGGGCCGCTTCCTGCGCGTCGACCACGGCCCGGTACGCCTGAGCGTGGCCCTGACCAGCCCCAGCCTGACCGACCACCTGTGCCTCCCGTTGAACACCGGCGGCGACCTGTCCTGCTGGGACGGCGACCGCTCGGTGATCAACGCCGTCCGCTGGGCCAGAGGCGTCCCCCAGTACCACGGCGACCTGGCCCGTTACCGTCACTACGTGATCAACCACGAGGTCGGCCACGGCCTGGGCCACAGCCACCGCTCCTGCCCGGGCAGGGGCCGCCCGGCCCCGGTGATGCTCCAGCAGTCCAAGTCCCTGGACGGCTGCCGCCCCAACCCCTGGCCGCACCCCTGAGCTACCGGGGATCGGCCAGGTGGTCCTGAAGTTCGGCGTGGCGGAACTGGTAGATCGGCCCCACCGCGCGCAGCAGACCCAGGCGGTGGGCGTCGTCCAGGAAGGACATCAGCCCGCGCGGGATCCGGCCCGTCCCGGTGGCGATCACGAAGGCCATCCAGGCGTGGTGACGTCCTGCCACCAGTCCCGCCGTCAAGCCGAACGTGAGGGCGTAGCTCAGCCCCACCGCCAGGCCGAACCCCGGAGTGTCCGTGTAGGCGGCGGCAAGGCCCGCCGTCAGCCCGCCGGTCAGCGCCGCGGTGCCGCCGATCGTGGCGGCGCGCACCAGGTTGAGCGTACGGTCGGCCCGCCAGCTGGACAGCGGGGAGCCCGCCCGGCCGTCCCTGGTCGGCGCCTCGGCCCAGGCGGCCAGGCCGGAGGCGAAGCCGTACGCGAGACCGACCGTCAGGGCCGAGACGCCTCCGGCGAGGTAGGCGGCGGCCCCGAAGCCGACGGTGAAGCCCATCATCAGCACCATCGCCACCCCGGCGACCAGGCCGAGCGCCAGCCCGCGCACCGGCAGGAACGCGGGTCTCGAACGGCGGCCGCGGCCGCGCAGGTCGGCGTAGCCGGGCTGCTGGGCGGGCCAGGAGCGGGCGGCCAGCGCCACCGCCCCGCCCGCGGCCACGCCGAACAACAGGCCGTACGTCACCCCGCCGCCAACGGCGTCGTTCAGGATCCACAGCGAGATGGTGGAGCACGCGGTGATCGCCAGGGCCACGGCGAAGCCCAGGGCGAGCCTGATCGCGGGAGTGACGCCGCGGGTGTCATGGGCCAGCCGCCACCAGGCCAGGTCGCGGGTGCGGGGACTGCCGTCCGGGCCACGGGGGTGGGTGAGGTGGCGGGCCAGGAGGGTGAGCGTGCGGCGTACCTCCTGCGGGTCGCGGCGCCGGCGCGGCCGGAACAGCTCGCCGGAGTGCGCGCCGGGCGGGCGGGCGTCGATGAGCGCGGGCACGAGCCGGTCGAACAGGTGGGCACGCAGCGCGCCCGCGTCCGGAAAGCGGTCGAGGAGCACGGCGGGCTCGGCGTTCGGGGCGATGAAGACGGCGCGCAGCAGCCACAGCCCCAGCGGCGTCGCGGTCACCTCGGCCAGCGGCCCCGGCGGCCCGGCCGCCAGCCCGGCCAGGACCCGTTCCCACAGCGGCCCCGCCTGCGCGGGCAGACAACGCCGCAGGTAACCGGCGGCGACGGACGGTTCCAGCGGGTCGGGTTCGATGACGGTCGCGGAGGTGATCACGTCGGCGGCGCCGTCCACCGCCTCGCGGTAGGCGGCGGTGCGGGCCGTGACGACGAGCTGGTCGCCGTCGCCGAGTGAGCGGTTGAGCGCGGCGATGACGGCGGTACGCGCGGCCTCGGGCAGTTCGTCCAGGCCGTCCAGGATCGGCAAGATGTGGCCGCGCGCGGCCAGCGCGGCGGCTGCCCGCGCGCCCTGTTCGGTGGCGCGCAACGCCGGATAGTCCCTGGCCAGCCGGGCCGTCAGCCAGTCCTGCAGCAGCGGGAACGTTCCCGTGTCCCAGTCGGCCGCCGGAAGCAGCACCGGCACGGGCTCGTCGCCGTGCTCGTGCCTGGTCGCCAGCAGTTCGCGCAGCAGTTGTACGGCCAGCGTCGTCTTGCCCGAGCCGGGACCACCGAGGATCACCAGGCGGCGGCGTCGCATGCCGCGCAGCCGCCGGGCCAGGGCCGGAACGTCGTCGCTCGACACGGTCAGCGGCGCGGCCAGCGGGGTGAGGTTGTCGGGGTGGTCGAGCAGGCGCCCGTCACCGGTCAGCCGCCAGCGCACCGGCATGGGGCCGGGGTCGTCGAGCGACCGCAGCCGCGCCTCGATACGCCACTGCTGTTCGACCAGATCGGCCAGCACCTCCTTGGCACCGGCAAGCGCCTCGGGAACGCGGCGGGCGCGGGTCCCCGGAAGAGCGGAGGTCTCCGGAAGGGCGGGGGTCTTCTCCGGAGAAGCAGGGGTCGCCGGAGGGGCTTGGGTCGCCGGAGGGGCCGGGGCAGTGGGAGGCGCGGGGGTCTCCGGAGAGGCCGGGGGCGCCACAGGGCTGCTGCTCCGCCCTATGAGCAGGTCGTCGTAGGCGCGGTCCCAGGCGGCGGGCTCGCCCAGTTCGGCGGGCAGCGACCGGCGGGACTCGGCGGCCTTGCGCAGGCAGGTGTCGACGAAGACCTCGACGTGCTCGCGTTCCGGGCAGACCGGGCGGGTCGTGCTGAGCATGCCGGCGATGGTGCCGCGCTTCAGCCGGAGCGGCGGCTGCCCGGCGCGGCGGCGCGGTGTGCGCACACTGGCCGCCTCCAGGTCGCGCACCGAGATCCCGGTGGCGTCCTTCAGCGCCCGCAGCCGTTCGGCGAACCGCAGCCGGAGATCACCGTCCTCGCGCATGCCGAGCTCCTCGCCCGCCGTCCGGCGCCGCCGGACACCTCCTCGCGTCCGAAGCCTATGCCAGGACCTGCGGCCGGACCGGCCTGCCGGGAAAAGCGTCCTGGCCGTTGCCGGACACCGCCCCGGACACCGAGCGTCAGGCCGTCAACCGATCAGAAAGGGGCACCTGTCGTGAGCCACCTCCTCTCCGCCCGCGTCGCCGTGGTCATCGTCCTGGCCTCGGCCCTCCTGTCCGTCCCCGCCCAGGCGGCGGCGCCGCCGTCCGGGCTGCGGTGCGGCGGCCTGTCGTGCCAGTACACGTTCACGCGGGCGCGTACCGCCTCGATCCACGCCAGGCTGAAGGCCACCGACCGGAGCACCCAGGCGGTGACCCAGCTGATCTGCGTCCGCATCCCGCACAAGCTCTTCGCGGGCCTGTGCGCCTGGAGTGCCGCCTACCTCTACGACAAGGCGCACATCCACCTGGAGGAGGCCGTCGCGCGGGACGGCTGCCTGGTCGTGCGGGCCAAGCTGAGCCTCAGGAAGGCGATCACGTTCGGCAGCCTCCCGCCGCAGGACCCGAAATGCGGATGAGGACGGCTGCCTGCCAAGCGTAAGTTTGGTACATGACGACGATCTCCACGGGAAAGCTCACCGGTCGGACCACCGACGACGTCACCTCCTACCTCGGCATCCCCTACGCCGAAGCCCCCTTCGGACCGAACCGGTTCGCCGCGCCCGTCCCGGCCGGTCCGTGGGAGGGCACGTTCGAGGCCGTGCGGTTCGGCCCGGTGCCGCCGCAGCCGTCGATGGTGCCGGGGATGGCGCCGTGGAGCTCCGCCGACGGCCTGGACTGCCTGTCGGTCAACGTCTGGACGCCCGATCCCGGCGGCTCCGGCCTGCCGGTGATGGTGTGGATCTACGGCGGCGCCTACATCATCGGCGCCGCCGCCCTGCCCGAGTACGACGGGACCCGGCTGGCCCGAGAGGGCGTCGTGGTGGTGACGTTCAACCACCGGATCGGCATGGAAGGGTACGGCCACGTCGCGGGGGCGCCGGCCAACCGGGCGCTGCTGGACCAGGTGCAGGCGTTGCGCTGGGTGCGGGAGAACATCGCGGCGTTCGGCGGCGATCCGGGCAACGTGACCGTGTTCGGGGAGTCGGCCGGGGCCGGGGCGGCGGCCTGCCTCATGGCGATGCCGTCGGCGGCGGGGCTGTTCCGGCGGGTGATCGCGCAGAGCGTGCCGGCGACGTTCTACACCCCGGAGCTGGCGGCCCGCATGACGGCGGGGATCATGGCCAGGGCGGGCGGCTCGCCGTACGAGCGGAGCCCGGAGGAACTGCTCGCGGCCGTGCAGGCCTTCTCCAGCCTTGACCTGCGCGGGAACACCGCCGAGTGGGGTGCGTGCGGCATCGCCGAGATGCCGTTCGCGCCCGTCGTGGACGGCGAGGTGCTGCCGGAGACGCCGTGGGAGGCGCTGGCCGACGGCGCGGCCAGTGACGTGGACCTGCTGGTGGGCTTCACCCGCGACGAGTATTCGCTGTTCCTGGCGATGGGCGAGGGCGGGGACACCGCGCTGGCGCTGAAGACGCTCGCGCCGCCGCAGGCCGGCGTCGTCTACCGGACCTCCTACCCGGAGGCGGAGCTGCAGCTGCGGCTCATGTCCGACTGGCTGTTCAGGATGCCGAGCACGCTGCTGGCCGACGCGCACACCGGCCCGACCTACGCCTACGAGCTGACCTGGGCGCCCACCGCCCTCGGCGCCTGTCACGGGCTGGACGTGCCGCTCACGTTCGGCACGCTCGACTCGGAGCTGGCCCGGCTGATGACCGACGGCTCACCCGAGGCGGAGGGGCTGTCGGCGCAGTTCCGCTCGGCCTGGACGCGGTTCGCCGCCACGGGCAGCCCGGGCTGGCCGGAGTACGAGCCGGTCAACGCCATGACCCATCTCTTCGACGTCACCCCGTCGGACGTCGGCGACCCGGGGTCCGCGACCCGGGCCCTGTGGTCGGAGGCCGGCTTCCACGCCATGACCTGACCCTCACGCTCGCCACAACCTATCGCGATATATCTTCGAGAAGAGAGTTGACTATGCAAGGAGTGTGACATGGCGGGATTGCGGACGGCACGGCGTCTGCTCGTGGGCGGGGCCGCCCTGGCCGCGGCCGGATGGGCGCTGCGGGACGTGCCGGCCGAGCTCGGGGTACGGCCACTGGTGTCGGGGCCCGAGCGGGCGGCCAGGATGCGGCGCTCGCCGCAGTTCAAGGACGGGACGTTCTTCAACCCGATGCCCGAGCCGACCCAGACGGGCCGGCCCGACCCCAGCATGCTGGCGGAGCTGACGCGCGACAGGACCCAGCGCAGGCCGGCCGGGCTGATCCCGGTGCTGACGCCGCCGTCGGGCGAGCCGGCCGCCGAGGGTCTTCGGGCCATCTGGTACGGCCACGCCTCCACGCTGATCGAGATCGAGGGCAAGCGGGTCCTGTTCGACCCGATCTGGAGCAACCGCCCGTCGCCCTCACAGCTCGTGGGCCCGAGGCGCCACCACCCGGTGCCGGTCGAGCTGGGCCAGCTGCCCCAGGTGGACGCGATCGTGATCTCGCACGACCACTACGACCACCTGGACATGGCGACGGTGCGCCGGCTGACCAGCTCGCAGAAGGCGCCGTTCCTGGTGCCGCTGGGCATCGGGGCGCACCTGGAGCGCTGGGGCGTGCCGCTGTTCCGGATCATCGAGCTGGACTGGGACGAGGAGGCGGTGGTCGCCGGGCTGCGTTTCGTCTCCACGGCCGCCCGGCACTTCTCCGGCCGCTCGCTGACCCGCAACGACACGCTGTGGGGCTCGTGGGTGGTGGCCGGCCGGGACAAGCGCGTCTTCTACGCCGGCGACTCCGGCTACTTCGAGGGCTACAAGGGCATCGGCGCCGCGCACGGCCCGTTCGACCTGGCCCTGATGCCCATCGGCGCCTACAGCCCGGCCTGGCCGGACATCCACATGAACCCGGAGGAGGCGGTCAACGCCACCATCGACCTCGGCGCGACGCTGATGCTGCCGGTGCACTGGGCGACGTTCACGCTGGCGCTGCACCCGTGGGGCGAGCCGGTCGACCGGTTGTGGCGCGAGGCCAAGGCGCGCGAGGTCAAGATCGTGGTGCCGCGTCCGGGCGAGCTCGTCGACACCGCCGACGCGCCGGCCCTGGACACCTGGTGGGAGATGCTCGCCTAGACCGCTGAGGGCGGCGGCGGCCTGGTCCGAATCCTGCCAGTGCCGCGGGGCGGGCGCTGCTTGGCTGGACTCCCATGTCCACCACACCACTCGTTCGATGGCTCGCCGTCGCCGCCCTCACGCTGGGCATCTTCAGCATCGTCACCAGCGAGATCCTGCCCATCGGCCTGCTGACCGCCATCGGCGCCGACTTCGGTCTCACCGACGGCGTCACCGGGCTGACGATGACGCTGCCCGGCATCGTGGCCGCGCTCGCCGCCCCGGCGCTCACGCTGGCCACGGCCCGCCTGGACCGCCGGGTGATGCTGGTCGCGATGATGGCGCTGCTGGCCGCCGCCGACGTGCTGGCCGCGGCCGCGTGGTCCTACGAGGCGATGCTGGTCTCCCGGGTTCTCGTCGGGCTCACGATCGGCGGGTTCTGGTCCGTGGGCGCGGGCCTGGCCGGGCGACTCGTGCCGCCCGCCGCCGTGGGCACCGCGACGGCGCTGATCTTCTCCGCGGTGCCGCTGGGCTCGGTGCTGGGCGTGCCCGCCGGGACGCTCATCGGCCACGCCGCGGGCTGGCGGGCGGCCTTCGCCGTACTGGCGGGGCTGGCCCTGCTCGTCCTGGTGGCGCTGCTGGTCCTGCTCCCGCCGCTGCCCGCCGACCGGATCACCGCCGCCGGGACGCTGGCGGCCCTGCTGCGCCGCCGAGGCACCGCGATCGCCCTGCTGGCCACGTTCCTGGTCGTCCTGGCCCACTTCGGCTCCTACACCTACGTGACGCCGTTCCTGGAGCAGGTCACGGGGCTGCACCCGGCCGCCGTCAGCTCCGTCCTCCTCCTGTACGGCGCCGCGGGCGTGGCCGGGAACTTCGTCGCGGGCAGGACGGTCACCGCCCACCCCCGCGCCACTTTCACCGCGGCCGGCGCCCTCATCGCGGCGGCCACCCTGCTGCTTCCCGTCGTCGGCGGCACGACCGGCGGCGCGGTCGCCCTGCTGGCCCTGTGGGGCCTGGCCTACGGCGCCGTCCCGGTCTGCTCGCAGGCCTGGTTCGCCCGCGCCGCCCCCGACGCGCCGGAGGCGGCCACGGTCGTGTTCACCAGCTCGTTCCAGGCCACGTTCGCGCTCGGCGCGCTGGCCGGCGGCATGGTCGTGGACACGCTGGGCGTCAACGCCGTGATGCTCTGCGCCGGTGTGGCCGCGCTCGCGATGGCCGCGTCCCTGTGGGCGCTCACCCGCTAGGCGCCTGCGGCAGCTTCACCGATCCGCGTTTGGGGGCGGGCGCCGAGGGCGGCGGCACGACCGGCCCGATGTCGCCGTCGGGCGCCTCGTCCAGGTCCACGATCACCGGCGCGTGGTCGCTCGGCCCGGTGCCCTTGCGCGCGTGCCGGTCGACCCAGGCCGCCCGCACCCGCCCGGCGACCGGATCGGAGGCCAGCACCAGGTCGATGCGCATGCCGAGGTCCTTGTGGAACATGCCCGCCCGGTAGTCCCAGTAGGTGAACACCCGTTCCTCCGGCCACCGCTCGCGCACCACGTCGTGCAGCCCCAGCTCGCGCAATTCGGCCAGCGCGGCCCGTTCCGGCGCGGTCACGTGGGTCTGCCCCTCGTAGGCGGCCGGGTCGAAGACGTCGGCGTCGGCGGGCGCGATGTTCACGTCGCCGCACACCATCGCCTCCTCCGGCCCGAGCCGCACCACCTCGCGCAGCGCGGCCAGCCATTCGAGCTTGTACCGGTAGTGGTCGGAGTCCGGTGTGCGCCCGTTCGGCACGTACACCGAGTGCACCCGCACTCCCCCGCAGGTCGCCGCCACCGCCCGCGCCTCCTGGTGCGGGAAGCCGGGCGCGCCGGCCACGCCGGTGACCACGTCGTCGAGGCCCGCTCTGGACAGGATCGCCACGCCGTTCCAGCGGGGCTCGCCGTGCGCGGCCACCTCGTAGCCGCGGCGGGCCAGCTCCTCGCCGAGCAGGTCGGCGAAGGCCTGGTCGGCCAGCTTGGTCTCCTGAAGGCAGACGACGTCGGGGCGGCGCTGATCCAGCCAGGGAAGGAGGCGGGGCAGCCGCTGTTTGACCGAGTTCACGTTCCAGGTCGCTACTCGCACCCGATCCACGATATCCGGGATTCACGATCAGCTCTCCCCGGGCAAACCCCGGCTCATAGGCTGGTCTCCTTCACACTGCGGGAGAGCGATGACCTTCGGATGTGCGGGAAAACTGCCTGATGAGGACGCCGGCTTCATCGGCCGGCTCGGCGTGCTCGCCACCCTCAGACGGCACGTGGCGGAGGCGCGCCTGGTCACGGTGACGGGCATCGGCGGCGTCGGCAAGACCCGCACGGCGCTGCGCCTGGCCCACGAGAGGCGCGACCGTCACCAGGGCGGCGTCTGGTTCGCCGACGTGTCGGCGGTGACGGACCCGTGCCTGGTCAGGCCCATGATCGAGGCGGCGCTGGGCACCGGTTCGCTGTCCGGATGGGCCGGTGGGCGGCGCGGGCTGCTGGTGCTCGACGGCTGCGAGCGGGTGGCGCCGGTCTGCGCCCAGGTCGCCGGGGAACTGCTGCGGGCGGCTCCCGGGCTGCACGTGCTGGTCACCAGCCGGGTGCCGCTGGGCGTACCGGATGAGCGGGTGGTCGCGCTGGCGCCGATGGAGACGGCGGGCGCCGACAACGAGGCCGTGCGGTTGTTCGCGGCCAGGGCCCGCGAGGTGCAGCCCGGCTTCGAGCTGGACGAGCTCACCGTCACCTCGGTCGCCGAGCTGTGCGCCCGCCTGGACGGCATCCCGCTGGCGATCGAGCTCGCCGCGCTGCGGCTGACGAGCATGACGGTGAACGGCGTCGCCGCCGGGCTGAAGGACCGCTTCGCCCTGCTCACCGGACCGGCCGATGGCCGGAGCCTGCATGACTCCCTGACCCGCAGCTACGACCTGTGCGAGCCGGCCGAGCGCCTGCTCTGGGCCCAGCTGTCGGTCTTCGCCGGCGACTTCGACCTCGAGGCCGCCCGCTTCGTGTGCGGGGAGGAGATCGACGGCCTGGTCGAGGCCCTGGTCGACAAGTCAGTCCTGCTCATCAGGACCGACTACCCGGGCACCCGCTACAAGCTGCTCGGCACGCTCGCGGAGTACGGCGCGACGCGGCTGGACGACAGCCGCCAGATCCGCCACCGCCACCTGCTCTACTACCTCGGCCTCGCCACCCGCAGCGATCAGGACTGGTCAGGCCCGCGCCAGATGTACTGGTTCGAGCGCATGCGCCAGGAACACGACAACGTCCGGGTGGCGCTGGAGCACGCCCTGCACACCCCCGACGAGGCCGGGCTGGCGCTGAGACTGCTGTCGTCGCTCTGGTTCATGTGGGTGTGCTGTGGCTTCGCCGGTGAAGGCCGGAAATATCTGGAACGCGCGCTGGACGCCAACCCCGAGCCGAGCCGGGAGCGCTGCAAGGCCATGTGGGTGCTGTCGTACGTGCGCAGCGCCCAGGGCGACAGCATGGGCGCGATGTCGATGGCCGAGCTGTGCGGTGAGGAAGCGCGGCAGATCAACGACACGAAGGCGATGATCCTGTCGTCCAAGATGCGGGGCACCGCCGCCCTGCTCCAGGGGGACCTGGAGCAGGCCAGCGAGCTGCTGGGGGTGGCGATCGAGTTCATCGCCGAGAGCGGGGAGCTCAACCCGGGCCTGCTGCCCGCCGTCGTCGAGCAGTCGATCGTGCTGACCAAACAGGGAGGGCTCGAAGAAGCGGAGTCGCTGCTGCTGGAGTGCCTGCTCACGTGCGAGGAACGGGGAGAGCTGTTCGTCGGGTCCTACGCGTACTGGGCCCTGGCGGACGCGCGGCTGGCCATGGGCCGGTGCCAGGCGGCACTGGACGACGTCCGGAAGGCACTGCGGCTCAAACGCCAGTTCCACGACATCCTGGGCATGCTGATCGCGCTGGAGACGGCCGCCGGAATCTACGCCGCGCTGGGGCAGCCCACGGTCTCGGTGCGCCTGCTCGGCGCGCTCGAGGAGAACTGGAAGGCCGCCGGCCTGCCGATGCTGGGCGCGCCGTGGCTCACCGACGACCACGAGGCGCTCACCCGGAAGTGCCGCGAGGCGCTGGGCGAGGACGCCTACCAGGAGGCGTTCGACTCCGGCATGCTGCTGGATCTGGCATGGGCGACCGCCTTGGCGCTGGGGACGCGTACCGCGGGCGAGCTGACGGAGCTGAAGATCAGGGTCGCCGACCCGGCGGGCGCCGCGCTCACCGAGGCCGCCGTCGAGCGGGTGGCGCGCGCCTTCGGCTTCACCATGCTGGTCGAGGAGGGCGACGGCGGAACCGCCTACGGCCTGAGGCCCCGCGACGACGGCGAGGACGTCCCGGCCGAGCAGCGCCTGGAGGAGATGGACAGCCGCCTGCGCGAGGATCCGCCCCGGGAGCCCTCGGTCGCCAGGCTGTTCACCGTGCTGCGGACCGCCGGTCCCGCCGTGGTGCTGATCGAGCGGACCCTCATCGTGCACGCCCAGGGAAAGATCACCACCCGCCGCCTGTCATCGGCCGAGCAGGCGTTCCTGCACAGCCGCCCTCGGCTGTTCGACGATCCGGACGGGCTGGTGGCCGAGTTCCGGCAGCTCGCGGCGGAATCGGCGGTGGACGCCTCCCCGCAGCCCGGACGCGACTACGACCAGGGGATCGCCGCGGAACTCGGCGTCCCCGTCGCGGTCGCCATCAAGGGGTGGGGCGACCCGGAAGGCCTGGAGATCACGCTGAACACCCCGGTCTGGACCAAACGGGGCTACACCGACTGCAGCCTCGCGGCGCTCCTGATCAAACCGCTCCCGGGCACCAGCACGCCGCCGCGCAAGGTGATCGCGAAGGTGTGCCCGCCGGGCCCGCTCTCTCGTGAATACTCCCGTCACCGGCTCGCCCTGGAGGTGAGCGTGCCGGGTTTCCGCGACAAGCACCTTGTCGGCCTGCTGCCTCATCCGCCGTACATCGCCCGACACCGGCGGGTATGTCTACTTCCAGGAGCCCGCCGGCGGAAGCCTCACCGACATGGTGCAGATGGCCGAGCTGAGCGCGCCTCACGAGCTCGTCCCGGTGTTCCAGCGCGTCATCAGAGGCGTCATGTCCGAGTGGAACCCGTACCCGCCCGAGGTGCACGCGGACCTGGATTCGGAGGGATACCTGCGCGCCGAACTGGGCGCCCGGTTCGGCGACGGCGCGAAGCTGCACACCTGGGCACGCGAGTGCGGGCTGCTGGAGCCGGAGCGGAGCTGGATCTGGTTCTCCGGCGACCGGTCCGCGAAAGTGCTGCCCAACCCCCTGGCCATGGTCGCCGGGACCGTCGTCGGCCGCCACCATGTCCAGCACCTGCGGGGCTTCTCCCATGGCGACCTCCACCAAGGAAACGTCCTGGTCCCCCGCGCGCACACGGGCGAGCTCAAACCCGATCTGTTCCGGCTCATCGACCTGACCACGTTCGAGAAGGCCGCTTCGCTGTCCCGGGACCCGGCGGAGCTGGTTCTGTCGCTCATCGCCAAGCAGATCCCGCAGCCCCGGGAGTCCCTGCTCGACCTGATCGCGCGGGGCAAGGGGAAAGACAACCTGGTGGCGCCCCTGGTCCGCGTCCTGTACGACGACAAGCTCGTGCCCCAGGGCTTCCGCGACGACTGGCGCCACCAGCTCCTGCTCTCCCTGCTGGCCGCCGCGCTGACCCACTGCACCTTCGCCGACGTGGACGAGCACCTCAAGTGGTGGTTCTTCCGGCTGGCCGCCCGGTGTGGCGCCGCGTATCTGCGGAGCACCTCGTCGTGGGAACCGTCCGAGACGGCGGTGCCCCAGCAGCTTCGGCTGGAGCACATGCGGGGCTTCGAGATGCGTAAACGCTGAACGCGTCTTTTTGCACACTCTTCGGCTGAACCCGGGCGGTGCCCGCCCCGTACAACCGGGCGCTACCACCCAGCACCCTCAGCCAAAGGATCGATCATGAAGAAGCTCGTCGTCTCCGGCCTGGCCGTGGCCGCCGCCCTGACCGCCTCCTCCCTGGTCACCGCCCCCGCGCAGGCCACCACCACCCCGGTCTACTTCGCCGCCACGCTCACCGGCGCCAACGAGGTTCCCACGCCGGGCCAGAAGGTCGGCGACCGCGACGGCCGGGCCGTCGCCGTCTTCCGCATCCACGGCAGCCGGGTCGACTACGCCATCCGCTGGAACCGGGTGGCCGCGCCGACCGCGTTCCACATCCACCAGGGCAGGGCCGGCAGGAACGGCGAGGTGAAGATCCCGTTCTTCGGCGCCGCGCTGCCCGGCAACCTCACCGCCGTCAAGGGCACGGTGACCGTCAACGACAGCGCCCTGCTGCGCCGCATCATCGGAACGCCCAGGAACTGGTACGCCAACCTGCACACCGCCGAGTTCGGCGGCGGCGCCGTGCGCGCCCAGCTTCAGCGCATCCGCCCGGTCGCCCTGGACTCCGTGCTCGCCTACGGCTCCGGCCGTACGCTGACGTCGGTGGCGACCGGCGCGCAGGAAGTGCCCGCCCCCGGCACGAAGGTCGGCGACCGGGACGGCCGCGCCGCGTGGCTGGTGTGGGCCCGGGGCACCCGGGTGGCGTTCGCCACCGCCTGGTCCAGGATCGGCGCGCCCACCAACGGCCACATCCACCGCGGCGCCAGGGGCAAGAACGGCCCGGTCGTGGCCGACTTCTTCGGCGATCCGAAGGGCCTGCCCGCCTCGATCAACGGTGTGGCCGGCGCGACGACCGCCAAGGCCGCCGTGGTGCGGGGCATCAACAGGAACCCGAAGAACTGGTACACGAACCTGCACACGCAGGAGTTCCCCGGCGGCGCGGTGCGCGGCCAGCTCCACCGCGGTGGCTGGTAGCCCCCGTCAGCGCACCCGCCCTCGCGGCTTCAGCCGGATGCCCGGCAGCTCGGGGGCGGGCAGCGGCGCGCCGTCGAACCCGCGCACCTCGCCGAAGCCACTGCCTTCCATCCATTCCTTGCGATAGGCGGCGATGTCGTCATGGGATCGTCCGACGAAGTTCCACCACATGACGATCTCCTCCGCGAACGGCTCGCCGCCGATCAGCAGCACCCGTCCGCGTCCCTCCAGCACGATCCGCTCCCGGCCGGGCGGCAGGTAGAGCAGCGGGCCGTCCGGCACCTGCGTGACCGCGCCGTCGAGCAGCAGCAGCCCGTGCTCGAACCCCGGCTCGACCGGCAGCTCGGCCCGGCCGTCCACCGCGACCTCCGCGCCGGTCAGCGGCGAGTAGGCGGTGGCGGGGGACGGTCCGCCCATCAGCACGCGGGAGCGGTATTCCGGCCCTTCCAGCACCGGCAGGTCCGCGTGGTGCTCGAACGCCGGTTGCACGCCCCGATGTTGCTCGGGCAGCGCCACCCACAGCTGCACCCCGTGCAGCGTGCCGCCCTCGGCGGACTCCTCGGAATGCGAGATGCCGCGTCCGGCGGTCATCAGGTTGAGCTGACCCGGCTGGACCGCCCGCAGGCTGCCGAGGCTGTCGCGGTGCAGCACCTCGCCCTCGACCAGCCAGCTCACGGTCTGCAGCCCGGTGTGCGGGTGGGGCGGCACCCGCATCGCCGCCGTCTCGGGGCCGTAGGCGTCGACGAAGCACCAGGCGCCGATCATGCGCCGCCGTACGTGGGGAAGGGTGCGGGTCACGGTCATCGCGCGCGGCCCGCCCAGCGGGACCGCGCGGCCGGTCAGCAGCTCCGTCTGACCCGCGTCGTCCGCCGCGCAGACGACCTCCTGCGGGTCGCGCTCCAGGTTGCTCACATGTTGACGGTACACGCGCCGGTGGGTGTTCTCAGTAGACCGAGATGTGGGGGTGGTCGTAGTGGTTGGCGGTGGTGCCGCCCCGGTCGGTCATGGTGCGCCACTGGCCGTTGCGCACGTGCCAGATGCGCTGGCGGTAGATCACGTACATGATGCCGAGGCGCTTGGCGTTCTTGACGACCCACGCGCAGATCTCGTTGCCGCGGGCGATCTCGGCGGCTGAGGGCATGGCGCCGCCCCGGCTGAGCATGAAGTCGCAGGCCCGGCCGAGCGGGTGCTCGCCGCCGTCGCGGATCGAGCGGTAGCAGCCGATGCCGAACGGCACCTCGAAGCGCTCCTGGACGAGCTGCTTGACCAGGCGCATGCGCGGGGTGATGTTGTCCTCGCCGGCGGGCAGCTGCGGGACGAAGGTGCCGTCGCGGCGGGCGCCGGGCACGTCGTGAAGCTGCTCGATCTTGTCGCGCATCTTCGCGATCAGCTTCTCGGCCTTCTTCTTGCGGTCCTCCAGGTCCTCGACGGTCGCGCGCAGCTCCTCCTCCTGGGCCGCCGACTCCTCCTGGGCGCGCTGGAGCTCATCGCGTACCTGGGCGAACCCCCGCAGTCGGGCGTTCTGGACGTCGACCATGTGGCGGTTGAGCGCGAGCCTGTTGAGCAGGGACTCCGGGTCGCCGCCGCCGCTGAACATGTTGGCCAGGTTGGGCTCGCCGCTGATGTACTGGGTGGTGCCCATGAGGCGGAGGTTGGTGGCCTCGCGGTCGTAGACGGCCTGGGCGCCCTTGAAGCGTTCGCGGGCGGCCTTCTCGGTCTTGTCGACCTTCTGCAGCTCGACGCGGGTGCTGTAGTAGTCGGTGATGAGCTTGTCCGACTCCTTCTGGAGGGCGGCCAGCTCTCTCTTCAGCTGCTTCACCGTCGGCTTGGGCTTGGCCGAGGCCGGTATCGGGGCCACGGCGAGCGCCAGCGCCGCCGCCAGCGCGGCGAGTTTTCTCCACAGCGGCCCGCGCCGCACGCCAGCGGGTGACGCAACCGCCACGCTTCTCCTTCGACCGAGCCCACGGGCGGTCGCCGTTCCTTAACCGCAGGCCGGGGGGCGCCCTCTGTCCGATCGAAGATAGTAGGGGATAGCGGCCGTTGAGGTGCAATCAGGTCATCTCGGTATCGCGCGGGGAGCGGCTCCTCCGGGCCTGGCGCGCGGCGAGGTGGCGGCCCAGCAGCACCGAACCGGGCAGTACGGCCATGCCCAGCAGGCTGCTGCCCAGGCCGAGGCCGAGATCGGCGTCGAGCAGCTGGTCGCCGCCCTTGAGCACGGGCAGGTCCAGGGAGACCTTCAGCGACACCGACAGCAGCGGCTCGGGCTTCTTCTCCGGCGGCTTGTCGCCCGAGGACGGGGGCTGCGTCGCGGGCGGCGGGGTGGGCTTGGTGGGCTCGCCCTTCGTGGGCGCGTCCTTGGTGGGCTCGGGGCCGCGGGTCGGGTCGGTGTCGCGGGCCGGGCTGCGGGTGGGCTCGGCGGTCTTGCCGGGGGTGCGGCTCGGCGCGGCCGTACGGCTGGGCTGGGCCGTCGGCTGGAGCGTCCGCGTCGGCTCCCCGGCCGCGGTGACCTCGTCCGGCGGTAAGCCGGTGCCCGCACGGTCGCCCGCGTCGGTGATCGGCGGCGAGGCGGGTAAGCCGGTGGAGGGACCGGGCGTGCGCTCTGGAGTGGTGGCCGGCGGCGACAGCAGCGGCGCCGAGCTCACCGGGGGTAACGCGCGTGCGGACTGGATCGGCGGGGCCTCGGTCCACATGACGAAGACCGAGACCACCGCGGCGGCCGTGGCCGCGATCAGCCCGCCGGCGATGGCGAACTTGGCCACCGGTGTCAGCGCGGTGCGCGCGAACCCTGTCGCCACCTCGGCCCCGGCGGAGGGCACCAACGGCAGCAACGCGATGTGCGGGACGGTCAGCAGTCCGAGCCCGGCGCGGCCACGCCGTTCCCACCCGCTCCCGTACGCGCGGCCCGCCACCTCCTCCAGCTCGGCCAGGAAGGCCTGCGCCGACGAAGGCCGCTCGGCCGGGTCCTTGGCCATGCCGAGCTCGACCAGCCCTCTGACCCGCTCTTCCACGTTGGCCAGCGGCGGCGGCACGTTCTGGTGCTGGTAGGCGAGGACGGCGGCGTCCTCGCCGGGGAACGGACGGTGCCCGGTGAGGCACTCGAAGAAGACGACGGTGGCGGCGTAGACGTCGGTGGCGGGCCCCGCGGGGGCGTCCTCCCACTGCTCGGGCGCCATGTACGACGGGGTGCCCACGTAGGCGCCGGCCTCGCCGAAGGGGGTGGCGAGGCCGAAGTCGACGAGCTTGCTGCCGCCGTCGGCGGCGACGATGACGTTCTCCGGCTTGAAGTCGCGGTGGGCGACGCCGAGTCCGTGGGCCGCGGCCAGGCCGGTGAGGGCGCCCTTGAGCACGGCCAGCGCCGCCTCGGCGCCGGTGGCGCCCTCGTGGGTGAGCAGGCGGCGCAGGGTGATGCCGTCCACCAGCTCCATGACGATCGCGGCGTCGTCCTCGGCCTCGACGTATTCGTAGAGCCGGGCGGTGTGCGGGCTGTCCAGCGCGCCGATCACCCTGGCCTCGTCGCGGAACCTGGCGACGAACTCCTTGTCCTCACGGAGCCCCGGCGACAGGTGCTTGATCGCCACGGGTAAGCCGTCCGACGTCCGCACCGCCAGCATGACCTGGCCGGTGCCGCCGTGTCCGAGCTCGCGAATCTCCGTGTAGCCCGGAACCTGCATCGCGGAACCCCCTGGGCAAAAGATCCAGTATCCCGGACACTAGCCCGTATTGGCGGGCGGTACAACACGCTCCGTCGAGAACCCGTGACGGGATCGGCAGAGCAGGTGCACGCCCGCCGCGCACCCCAGCCCCACCGCCACCAGCCCCCACCAGGCCAGACCCGCCTCCAGCGCGACACCGGACAGCACGTTGCCGGCCGCCACGCCGATGCCGGAGGCCGTGCTGTAGAGGCCGTAGTAGGTGCCGATCCGCTCGCCGCCGAAGCGGGCGACGGTGGCCATCTCGAAGGGGTAGACGATCATGCTGCCGAGCGTGAGCAAGACGGTGGCGGCGAGCACCGCCACGCCGCCAGGGAGCCCGGCCGCGATGAGCCCGGGCGGGACGAAGGCCAGCCCCATCAGCGTCAGCCCGCGGGTGATCGCCTGTCCTGGCGTCCAGCGCGCCGCCGCCCACGCGGTCACCTTCACCTGGCCGAGCATGGCCATCGCGCCGGACACCACGAAGATCCACACCGCCTGCTCCGGTACGGCCAGCGGCAAGCTCAGGTAGACCTGGAAGCCGAGCACGTACGAGCCGGTCATGGCCAGCGCGAACAGGCAGAACGCCCGGTCGCCGAGCGCGCTGCGCCAGTCGGCCAGGATCGAGACGTCCGCGTCGGCCCGGCTGCCCCGCCGCGCCGGCAGCGCCCTGGCCTGGGCGAGGGCGAGCACCGCGAACAGCGCCGCCGCGGTCAGGCAGGTGAGGCGGAAGGCGACGGCGTTGAGCAGCAGCCCGACGAGCGGCCCGGCCAGGATGCCGGTCTGGTAGAAGACGTTGAACAGCGCGAACGCCTCCACCTTCCGCTCCCCCGCCTCCTGGGCCAGGTAGGCGCGGGCGGCGGGGTTGAAGAACGCCCCGGCCAGCCCCGTCAGCGCGGAGGCGGCGAGCAGCGCGGGCACCGCATCGACCAGGCCGAGCATCGCGAAGCCCACCGTGCGCAGGAGCAGGCCGGTGAGGATCATCGGCTTGTAGCCGAGCCGGTCGGCCAGGCTGCCGCCGAGCAGGAACAGGCCCTGCTGGCACAGGTTCCGCACGCCGAGCACCAGCGCCGCCGCCCACACGGCCAGGCCGAGGTCGCCGGTGAGGTGGGCGGCCAGGTACGGCATGAGCATGTAGAAGCCGATGTTGATGGTCAGCTGGTTGACCATGAGCAGCCGGATCGGCGTGCTGTATCCGGACATCACGAGGCGGCTCCGGCCGGGCGGGTGACGGCGGCGCAGCGGGTCCAGCGCTCGGCCTCGGCGGCGGCCGGGTGCGGCAGCTCCTCGGGTTCGGGCTCGGGTTTGCCGTCGAGCAGGCCGTGTTCGGCGCAGTAGGCGTCGCCGTACACGGTGTCGAAGTAGCGCTCGGGTCCGTCGGGGAAGACGGCGGCGATGCGGGTGCCCGGCGGCTCGCGCCGGGCCAGCCACGAGGCGACCAGCGCGACCGCGCCGACGCTCCACCCGCCGGTGGCGTAGCGGGCGGCGGCCAGGCGGCGGCAGGCCCAGACGGCTTCGGCGGGCGCCACCCAGTGCACCTCGTGGAAGGCGTCGTAGGCGACGTTGGCGGGGTGGATGCTGCTGCCGAGTCCGCGCATCAGGCGTGGCCTGGCGGGCTGGCCGAAGATGGTCGAGCCGACGGTGTCCACGCCGACCAGTCGCACGTCCGGGCTGTGCTCGCGCAGCACGCGGTGGATCCCGGCGCTGTGCCCGCCGGTGCCGACGCTGCAGACGAGCACGTCGACGCGGCCGAGCTGGGCGGTCAGTTCGGCGGCGAGCCCGGCGTAGGCGGCCGCGTTGTCGGGGTTGGCGTACTGGTCGGGGCAGTAGGCGCCGGGCGCGCCGGCCATGAGCTCACGGACGCGGGCGCGCCGGGCGGCCTGCCAGCCGCCTTCCCGGTACGGCTCGGCCACGATCTCCAGCCGCGTCCCGTAGGCGAGCAGCAGGCGGCGCATGAGCGGCTCCATGCCCGGGTCGGCCACGAGTGTGACGGGATGGCCGTGCACCACTCCGGCCAGCGCCAGTCCGAGGCCGAGTGTGCCGCTGGTCGACTCGATGATCGGGGCGCCGGGCCGCAGGGCGCCGCGCCTGCGGGCCTCGGCCACCATGTGCAGGGCGGGGCGGTCCTTGATGCCGCCGGGGTTGTAGCCCTCGAGCTTGGCCCAGAAGCCGCGCTCGCCGCCTGACCAGAGCTCGGGCACCCACAACACCGGGGTATTGCCCACGAGATCTGCGAGGAGTCCTGAAATATCCACTTGTTTCTCCTGTGCTGAGGTACGGATAGATGCGCCGGGGCGCTTCTAGATCCGGCTCACGCACAGGAGGGCGAGCAGGGCGGCGGGCCGTACGGGCGGCTGGGCCTGGGACGGCGGGGCAGCCGGGACCGGCGCGGCGGCACAGCGGCCCTGCTGACCTGGCGCGGGCGCGTCGACGGCCGGTTGCTGCGCGGCGGGGGCGTCGCAGGAGGCCTCGTGCTCGTGCGGATGCGTGCCGGTGTCGCAGCCGGACACCCCGGCGGGTTGCGGGGTGTCGGCGTGCGCGTGCGGTCCGGCCATGCACAGAAGGGTGAGCACGACCATGAGCGCCACGAACGGCCTCCAGGTCATGGCGTGCACGCTACATCACGCTGTGTGACCGCCACTCTGCTGACGCGACACTTTTTACTACTTCCTATAGTAGCCGGCGCGGCCACATTTGCTCCATTACCCCATAGGGGTATACCGTGACCGCGCTGATTGACGAACGGAGCTTCAAGCATGTCCACGCACCAGGAACACCAGGGCCACCACGAACACGGAGACCACGCCCAGCACGCGGCGCACGAGCATGGGCACGGGCCGGGTGCGACGACCTGGAAGATGGCGGCGCTGGCCACGCTGCACTGCCTCACCGGCTGTGCCATCGGCGAGGTGCTGGGCATGGTGATCGGCACCGCGCTCGGCTGGGGCAACGTGGCCACCATCGCGCTGGCCGTCGGCCTGGCGTTCGTGTTCGGCTACGCGCTGACCATGGTCGGCGTGCTCAGGGCGGGCGTGAGCTTCAAGCAGGCGCTGAAGGTGGCGCTGGCCGCCGACACGGTGTCGATCCTCGTGATGGAGATCGTGGACAACGGCGTCATGGTGGTCGTGCCCGGCGCCATGGACGCCGGGCTGGCCTCAGGACTGTTCTGGGGCGCGCTGGCCTTCGCCTTCGTGGTCGCCTTCCTGGTGACCACACCGGTCAACAAGTGGCTGATCGGCAAGGGCAAGGGGCACGCCGTCGTCCACGCCTACCACTAGGCCGGGTTGTTCGCGTGGGTGAGCGTCTCCCAGCCGAGGAAGTGGCTCACCCCCGCAGGCCGCCCCTGCTCGACCAGCCGCTGGGTACGGGCCATGCCGATGCCCATCCGGTTGCGCAGGGCGTTGAAGCCCACCTCGAAGGTCGGGCCGAGTCCCGGCTTCACCGAGCCGCCGCACAGCCAGGACGGCACCGGCTCGCCCAGTTGCAGGCCGGCGTGGAAGCCCATCGCGTGGCGTAGCCGGTCCTTGCCCTCGGCGTAGAGGTCGAGGCCCTGGTGGCGGGCGGTCTCGGCCACGTGTACGGCCGCCGCGATGCCCCAGCCGGTGTGGCCGAAGTCGCGGCAGGTCTCCTGGGCCAGGCCGTTGACGAAGGTGCTCTGGCCGTACCAGTAGCCGATGAGCTCGTCGCGGGTGTCGTACCTGCTGCCCGGCGCCTGCTTGGGCAACGAGCCGTCGGTGGTCAGGTAGACGTAGGCGGCCAGGCGGCCGCGCCAGGTGGTGACCGCGCGGTCGAAGGCGGCGCGGTCGTCGAGGTGGACGGCGATGCCGATCGCCGCGTCCGTCATGATCAGCTCCCAGTTGCCGTTGGTGTTGGGGCTGCCCGCGATGACGATCGGCAGGTAGACGGTGCGCAGTTTGCCGGCGAAGCGGCCGGCGTTGGCCCAGCCGGTGTAGGTGTGCTTGATGAGCTCGGCGGCCCGGGAGAACGACGCCCCGGCCCAGCCGGTCTGCAGGCGGGCGTTGTGGCCGGTGTGCTCGGTGATCACGGCCGACCAGGCGTCCATGATCTGGACGGCCTTCTTGGCGTGGCGGTCGTCGCCGGTCAGGTACCACTGCAGGGCGTGCGTGTAGGCGGCCATCGCGTCGTTGCGCTCGTCCGAGCAGCCGTTGTTGGGGTTGGACGACGGGCCGCACTCGACGTTGGCGCGCGGCTTCGGTGTGTAGGACAGCGAGGCGAACGAGCTGGCGCGCAGCGCCGCCCACGCCGGCTTCCAGGGCTCGGCGCCCAGGTTGGCCTTGACGTGGTCGAGCTGGGCCCGGCTGACCAGGACGCCGGGATGGTTGAAGGCAGCTCCGACCTTTTCCGCCGAAGCCCGCTGGACCGGTACGACCAGCGCGACGGCTAACAGAAGGACAGCGAGGATGGGGCGCACGACAGGCTCCTTACCGCAGCGACAGACATCGGGTGTCTGACACCCATCCAAGCCAGCCGTCGAAGCCCCGGTCAACGACCGGCGGGAAACTAGGCGGAAAGAAGCGTGCGCGCCGCGAGCAGGCGGCGCACGTTGCCCGCGGCGGTCCTGCCCGCCCGGTTGGCCCCGATGGTGCTGGCCGACGGCCCGTAGCCGACGAGTTGCAGGCGCGGTTCCTTGACCACCTGGGTGCCCTCGACCTTGATGCCGCCGCCGGGCTCGCGCAGCCGCAGCGGGGCCAGGTGGTCGAGGGCGGAGCGGAAACCGGTGGCCCACACGATGGCGTCCACCCGCTCGTGCCGCCCGTCCGGCCAGGTGAGCCCGTCCGGGGTGATGCGGGCGAACATCGGCAGCCGGTTCAGCACGCCCTTCTCGCGGGCCGCGTTGATCACCGGGGTGGAGCTGAGCCCGGTGACGCCGACCACGCTCTGCGGCGGCAGCCCGGCGCGTACCCGCTCCTCGACCAGGGCGACCGCGTCGCGCCTGGCCACCTCGCCGAACGCGTCGTCGCGCCAGACCGGCTCGCGCCTGGTCAACCAGAGCGTGCCGGCGGCGACGCCGGCCAGTTCCGCCAGCACGTGCATGGCCGACGCGCCGCCGCCGACGACGGCCACCCGCCGCCCGGCGAACTCCTGCGGCCCCCGGTAGCCGGCGTAGTGGATCTGACGGCCGAGGAAGTCGCCGCCGCCCGGATAGTAGGGCCAGTAGGGACGGGTCCAGGTGCCGGTGGCGTTCACCACCGCCCGCGCGGCCCAGTCGCCACCGGAGGTGGCCACCGCCAGCCGGTCGCCGCCCCCGCGGGCGACCGTGCTGACGCGGATCGGGCGGCGCACGTCCAGGCCGATCGCCGCCTCGTAGGCGCCGTAGTAGGCGGGCACCACCTCGCGGGCCGGGGCGGTGTCGTCCTGGCCGTCCTCCTGCCCGACGCCCGGCAGGTCGAAGATGCTGTGGATCTTGTCCATGGTCAGCGTCGGTGACCGGTGCCGCCACGCGCCGCCCGGCCCGTCCTCCGCGTCGAGCACCACGGTGTCCAGGCCGAAGCGGCGCAGGAAGTAGGCGCTGGACAGGCCCGCCTGCCCAGCGCCGATGACCACGACGTCAGTGATGTCCACGATCTCTGGCAACCGTCACGGGGTCTGGATCCTTCCCACGACGGTGACGGAGTCGGTGGGCAGGCCGCCGGTCGAGGAGCTCAGGTCCACGTCGGCGGGCCTGGGCCGGTAGCCGGTCAGGCCGTCGAGGCCGAGCGTGACGTCGCTGGCCACGAGCCGGGGCGCGCCCTTGGTCCGCAGCTCGAACTCCACCCCGTCGCCGGGCGGCGCGAAGAACTGCGCCTCGAACGGCCAGGCCGCCCCCGGACGCGGCGCGCTCTCCAGCTCCGGCAACGGCACGCCGGGCCGCCCGGCCACCTGGATGACGCCTCCGGTCGCGGGCCGGTCGGCGTGCAGGGAGATCTGGTAGGCCGAGCGCTGCGAGCGGACGCGGACCCGGGTGACGGTGTCGGCGCCCTCCTGCCGCCGGTTCAGCACGCGGACCTCGGGCGCGGGCAGGTTCGCCGCCTCCGCGCCGCCGGTGTGGGCGGGGCGCATGCCGTTCGGCAGGGGCAGCTTCCACTCCCCCGGCGTCTGGGGGGTGAGGGCGGCGGCCCAGGGGTGCGGACGGTCGTCGGCGGTGATCCAGCTCGCGGCGCCGGTGGCGGTGTCGAGCACGTAGGCCAGGTGGGCGGCCCGCGGATGACGCTCGTCGAAGCGGTCGTGGATCAGCCCGCCCCCGATCAGCACGAGCACCAGCGCCGCGGCGGTCAGCGGCCCGAGCGCCGCACGTGACCGCCCCCGCGGACCACGTGCGCCGGGCGTGACCTCGGCCAGCAGCGGCAGCGCCGAGCAGGCGGCCAGCACGAGCAGGACCACGGTCACCGCGCCCATCGCCAGGCCGAAGGCCGCGAACGTGCGCGCCCCCACGGTCAGCAGCACGACGCCCACGGCGGCGGCCACCGCCCGCACGGCCAGGGCGGCATGCGGCCGGGCCGGCTCCAGCAGGAACGCGGCGATCCCGGCGATCCCGCCGGCCAGCGCGGGGATGGCGCCGTAGTAGGACATGCCGGGCATCAGGCCGGCGAGCGCGGCGCCCGCGACCGCCAGCCAGGCCAGCGAGCCCACGGTGAGCGCCGCCGTGCCGAGCCGTCGCCGCAGCAGCGCGTACCAGCCCCAGACCAGGGCCACGGCCAGCGCGATGAGCGCCAGCCGGTAGAGGTCCGGCCGGTACGGCTCGCCGAACACCATCCCCGCGTACCCCGGCTGGATCGTGGTCAGCAGCTGCCAGACACGGTCGCCCAGGAGATAGGCCAGGGCGACGGGCACCACTCCGGCCAGCGTGGCCAGGCCCATCTGGGGCAGGGTGGCGGCCCGCCGTACCCGGGCCAGGACGGCGAGGCCGAGCACGGCCAGGACGCCCAGGGCCGCGAGCGGCGCGACGAACCCGCCGGGGTAGGCGAAGACGACGCCGAAGGCGGAGAAGAACGTGGCGTCGCCAGCCCCGCGCTGGGCGGGCAGGTCGGCGGCCAGCGCGGCGCGGGTCAGGGCGAGGCCGTTGTCGCCGTGCATCTGCAGGACGGCCGGGTCGAAGTTCTCGACCGTGTCGCGCGGGTGGTGGTAGTAGGCGCGCCCGCCCGCGGTGCCGAGGTCGACGCCGATGAAGCCGTGTTCCTCCAGCGTGGTCAGATCGGTGTGGAAGCCGGACTGCCGGAAGGCGCCGATGAGGGCGGACTCCCCCACCGGGTGCGGCATCGAGGACAGGGCGCGCACGAGGCCGGTGCCGCCGGGGGTGACGTTGAAAATGGCGGAGGGGGCGCCGTTGCCGGGTCCCTCCAGGTTGACGACCACGCCGCCGTCCTTGGCGAGCGGGTGGTGGGCGGCGAAGGCCTCGGCGCCGATGAGGCCGGGCTCCTCGCCGTCGCTGAGCAGGATGACCAGGTCGTTGCGCGGCTGCTGCCCGGTGGACTTGAGCGCGCGGACGATCTCCAGGATGGCGGCGACGGAGGCCTTGTCGTCGCTGGTGCCGGGGGTCGTGGTGGTGGAGTCGTAGTGGGCGGCGAGCACGACCCGGCCGGTGGAGGCGCTGCCGGGGATGACGGCCACGACGTTCTCGGCCAGGCCCGAGCTGATGTCCGAGCCGAACGAGCGGGCCCCCACCCCGGTCTGGACCTCGGGCTTCAGGCCGAGTGAGGTCAGCTGGGCGAGCAGGTAGTCGCGGATGCGGTCGCCGCCGGGCGAGCCGATCGGCGTGGGACCGCCGGTGGCGATCTTCTCCAGGTGCGGCCAGGCGCGGGCGGCGCTGAACTCCCCGGCCGGGGCGCCGGCGCCCGCCGCCGCGGGCGGGCGTTCGAACAGCCAGGCGGCGCAGGCCACGGCCACGACGGCCACTAAGGCGACGGCCCCGGCGAGCGTGCGCCGGGGTGCGCGGACCGGCGCGACGCCGGTTCTCTCAAGCGTGTGCATGGGTACACAATGACTTGTGCACAACAGATTGTGCAAGCTGCATTGTGCACAGGGCAGCACGAAAACGCAGATGAGGACGGGAAACAATGCACAGAAATCCTGTAGGTTGACGTTCATGGCTGATCGTGAGGTACGCACGCTGACCGACCTCGACGCGCTGCGGACGCTCGCCCACCCCCGCCGCCAGCGCATCCTCGACCGCCTCAGCGCGCACGGCCCGGCCACCTCGGCCGACCTGGCCCGCGACCTCGACCTCAACACCGGAGCCACCAGCTACCACCTGCGCGAGCTGGCCAAGCACGGCTTCGTCGAAGAGGTCCCGGAGAAGGCGCGCGGACGCGAGCGCTGGTGGCGCCACGTCTCCGCCGACCTGCGCTTCCCCCGGCGCAGCGAGCAGGACGAGCAGACCCGCGCGGTCATGGACGAACTCCACGCCCGCGCCTACAGTGAGGACATGGCCGCGTTCCGCCACGCTCTGGCCTCGTCGGAGCCGGGCGGCTGGGGTGACGCCTTCCCCTTCTCCCGCGGCACGATCACGGTCACGTTGACGCAGCTCATGGAGTTCTTCGAGGAGTACGTGGCGCTGGTCATGCGCTACAGCGACAGCGCCGAGCACTCCCCCGAGGCCCGCCGCGTCCACACCCGTTTCCTTGCGTTCCCGGACATCGCCGACTAGGGTCCCGTGTCTATGTCCAGCCCCGAGTCCGACAGACGCTGACCACCGGCGCTCCGGTGGTCGGCCTCCGCATGCCCGCGCGGCGTGCGCGGATGGCGTGACCGGGACCGCCGTCAAGGTCCTGTCCGTCTCTCACTCGGGAGTCTCACTGCCATGCCCATGGCGGTCTTCATCCTCGGCCTTGCCGTCTTCGCCCAGGGCACCTCGGAGTTCATGCTCTCCGGGCTGCTGCCCGACATCTCCGCCGACCTCGGCGTGTCCCTGTCCCAGGCCGGTCTGCTGACCTCGGCCTTCGCCATCGGAATGGTGGTCGGCGCGCCCGTCCTGGCCGCCGCCACCCTGCACTGGCCGCGGCGGCGCTCGCTGGTGCTGTTCCTGTCCGTCTTCGCCGCCGCCCACGTGGTGTCGGCCCTCACCCCCGACTACGCCGTGCTGCTCGCGGCCCGCGTCGTCTCGGCGCTGGCCAACGCCGGGTTCTGGGCCGTGGCCGCCGCCGCGGCGGTCGCGATGGTTCCGGCCGGTGCCAGGGCGCGGGCCCTGGCGATCGTGGTGGGCGGCGTGACCGTCGCCTGCGTCGCGGGGGTTCCCGCGGGCGCGGTGCTCGGGCAGCTGTGGGGGTGGCGCTCGGCCTTCTGGGCCGTCGCCGTCCTGTCGGCCCTGTCCGCGGTGGCCATCCTGCGCGCCCTGCCTTCCGGTACGGCCCGCCGGACCGCCTCCACGAGCCCTTCCACGACGGGCGGCGGTGTGCGGGCCGAGCTGCGGGCGCTGGCCGATCGGCGGGTCGTGGTGACCTACCTGCTGAACGCGCTGATCCAGGGCGCCACCTTCTGCGCCTTCACCTTCCTCGCGCCGCTGGTCACCGAGGTGGCCGGGTTCGGCGAGGGGTGGGTGCCGGGCATGCTGGTGCTGTTCGGCGCGGGGGCGTTCCTGGGCATCACGCTCGGCGGGCGGCTCGGCGACGCGCACCCCATGCGCGTCCTCGGCTACGGCATGACCGCGCTGACCGCAGGCTGGGCGGTGCTCGCCCTGGCCGGCGGCAACCAGGTGGTGCTGGTCACGCTGGTGTTCCTGCAGGGGCTGCTGGCCTTCGGGCTGGCGCCCGCCCTGGCCTCGCGCGCCTATCAGCTCGCGGCCGGGGCGCCCACCCTGGCGGGGGCGTTCGCCACGGCCGCGTTCAACGTGGGGGCCGCCGCCGGTCCCGGGCTCGGCGGGCTGGCGCTCGACGCCGGCTTCGGCTTCCGCGCCCCGGTGTGGGTGAGCGCGGGCCTGATGGTGCCCGCGCTGGCCGTGCTGGCGTGGGCGGTCCTGCTGGAACGGCGGGCCGCCCACGCCCCGGTCAGCCGAGCGTGATCCGGTCCAGGTTCGGCCCTCCGCTGGCGGTGGTGGACAGCAGGCGGACGGTGTTGGCCCCCGCCTGAAGGTCGGCCGTCACCGTGGTCTCCACCCACGTGGTCCACGCGCCGGTGGGGTCGAAGGGCCGCTCGTCGGCGGCGAGCACGCCGTTGACGAGGACGTCCATCGGCCTCCCGGCGGTGGTCCCGTTGGCGAAGCGGATCGTGAGCGGCCGCGGCCCGGCGGCCGCGGCGGTCACGGTGAACTCCACGTAGGAGCCGGCGAGGTTGTCGAGGTTGACGAAGCCGGAGCCGGTGAAGCCGGCGTGGTTGGACTCGACCACCCCTTGCGAGATGGCCGCGCTCTCCGCCTGGTACTCCGAGCTCGGCGCCGACGGGACCGGCACGTCCAGGTAGTCGATGTTCGGGCCGCCGTTCGCGGTGGTGGCGACCAGCTTGACCGTGTTGGCCCCGGCGTTGAGCTCGGCGGTGATCGGCGCGTTGACCCACGTGGCCCAGGCGCCGGTGCCGGGGAAGTCGCGGGTGACGGGGGCGGCGCCGTTCACGGAGATGCTCATCGGGCGGTTGACGGCGGTGCCGTTGGCGAAGCGCAGGGTGAGCGTCGCGGTGCCCGCGCTGGCGGCGTTGGCGGTGAACTCGATGCCGCTGCCGGTGACGTTGTCGAAGTTGACGAAGCCGGTGCCGGAGTAGCCGGCGTGGTTGGACTCCACGAGGCCCTGCGTGATCACGGCCTGCTCGGCCTCCAGCCGGGTGACCGTGCCCGACGTGGGCCTGACCCTGATCAGGCGGGCCTCGCCGGGGCGCAGGGTGGCGCTGTAGGAGGAGGTGACGGTGCCTTCCGCGCCGCCGGACCACAGGTTCGTGACCTCGGCGGCGCCGGAGAAGCCGACTTGCGACCAGTTCACGCTGACCGTTGAGTTGCCCGAGGTTCCGGTGTTGAACAGGGCCACGATGTAGTCGCCGTTCGACTCCCGTTTACGCCAGACCTGGTTGACGCCGCTGTTCACAATGCGGTCGGCGGCGACGCCGTCCTGGTTGACCGCGATGAGCCGCTCGTTGGTGAGCATGGCCAGGTCGGTCGAGGTGAGCGCGGTCAGGTCGCTGCCCAGCAGCAGCGGCGAGGCGGCCATCGCCCACAACGTCAGGTGGGAGCGCCGCTGGTCGGCGTTGATGCCCATCTGGTCGCCGTTGCCGATCTGCAGGGAGTCGAGGTCGTTCCAGCCGCCGGGCGCGGCGTACTGCTGCCACGCGGCGGCGGAGGCGAACCGGCTGGTGATCTTGGCCCAGGTGGTGAGCGGGTAGCCGGAGCCGTTCGGGCCCGGTCCGCAGTAGCACTCGACGTCGCCCTGTGTACGCCAGCTGTTGGCGAGCCGCTTCCAGGTGGTGGCCTGGGCGATGGGCAGGTTGTTGGACAGCGCGAAGTTGATCGGCCTGCCGGTCTGCCGCAGCGCCTTGTCCCAGGCTTCGACGTCGGCGACCGTCGTGGCGTCCACGCCGTCGATCTTGAGGTAGTCCACGCCCCACGAGGCCATCTGGTTGGCCCAGGAGTTGATGAACGCCTGGGAGCCCGGATGCGACCACTTCAGCCGGTACATGTTCTTGCAGTTGTAGTTCTTGTGCATGCTCGCGCCGGTGTCGGCGATGTCGGCGGCGCGGTAGCTCGTACCCTCGACCGGGGTGTTGCGGGTGACGGCGTTCTTGGCGATGCCCGGCGTGACGTAGAAGCCGAACTTCAGCCCCTTGGAGTGCACGTAGTCGGCCAGCGCCTTGATCCCTGAGGGGAACTTGGCGGCGTCCACCTGCCAGCGGCCGAAGCCGTCGACCAGGAAGCCGTTGGCGTCGCACTTCTGGTAGAAGTCGTCGAGGTTGATGTAGACGTAGCCCTTGGCCGGCAGGCCGCTGCTGACCATGGCGTCGGTCTGGGCCTTCATCTTGGCCTCGTCCGGCCAGCGGCGCACGAAGCTCCAGCTGCTCCAGCCCATCGCGGGCCGGATCGACAGCCCGTTGTCGGAGGCGCTCGCGGCCGGCGAGGAGGAGATCGCCAGGCCGGTGGCGGCCAGCAGCACGGCCACGGCGGCCGCGCGCAGTCTTGTCGGATTCAACGCGTTCTCCTTCAGCCGAGGCTGATCCGGTCGAGGTTCGGCCCGCCGCCGGCGGTGGTGGCGGTGGCCCTGATCGTGTTGGCGCCCGCGTTCAGCTGGACGGTGAGCGTCCGGGTCGTCCAGGTGGTCCAGGCGCCGGTCGGGTCGAAGGCCAGTTCGTCGGCGGCCTGGGCGCCGTTGACCGTGATGTCCATCGGACGGCCCGCCGTGGTGCCGTTGGCGAAGCGCAGCGTGAGCGTCGCCGGGCCCGCGCTCGCCGCGTTCACGGTGAACTCCACGTGCGAGCCCACCAGGTTGTCGTAGTTGACGAACCCGGTGCCGGTGAAGCCGGCGTGGTTGGACTCCACCACGCCCTGCGAGATCACCGCGTCCTCCGCCTGGAAGTCGGTCGGTGAGGGGCCGCTCGCCGCCTCGACGTCGAGGTAGTCCAGGTTCGGCCCGCCGCCCGCCGTGGTGGCGGTCGCCCTGACCGTGTTGGACCCGGCGTTCAGCGGCACGGTGAGCGTGCGCGTGGTCCAGTTCGTCCAGGCGCCGGTCGGGTCGAAGGCGAACTCGTCGGCGGCCTGGGCGCCGTTGACCGTGATGTCCATCGGGCGGCCGGAGGTGGTGCCGTTGGCGAAGCCGAAGGTCAGCGTGGCGTTGCCGGCCTGGGCCGCGTTGACCGTCCACTCCACGTAGGGGCCCGCGAGGTTGTCGCCGTTGACGAAGCCGGTGCCGGAGTATCCGGCGTGGTTGTTCTCCACCGCGCCCTGCGAGATCGTCGCGTTCTCCGCCTCGTAACGATTCTCCGGCGGCTCGACGCCGCCGCCGGGGTAGGCGCCGCCGATCCACGCCTCGTCCACGCGCAGCCGGGCGATGCCGTGGCTGCCGGTCTTCTCCAGGCGTACGTGCCGGGCGGTCGTGGGCGGGATGTCGATGAACTGGACGCCGCGATGGTTGGGCAGGTTGCCGGTCTTGACCGGGCTGCCCCAGTTGCTGCCGTCGTTGCTGACGTAGACGCGGTAGCCGTTGATCCGCGCGGAGTTCGCGGCGGGGTACGTCGTGGAGTCCTCCCGCTGGTTGATCCCGATGTAGCGGACGGGACGCTGCGAACCCAGGTCGAAGCGGAGCGACACCGTGCCCGCCGAGGTGGCGTCCCAGTACGTCAGGTAGTCGCCGTCACCCGCGTCGGCGGCCGGATGGCCACCGGCCGAGGCGGAGGCCGACAGGGTGACACCGGTGTGAATGCCCTCCCGGCCGGCGGAGACGACCTTGAAGACCGTGTCGTACTGGTCCCAGGTGGATACGCCGCTCAGCGTGAGCGTCCCGTTGGCCTGCGTGAAGCTCACCGGCGCGCCGGAGCGCAGGTTCACCACCGAGCTGATCTTGTAGCCGTTGTCGCGCAGGGACAGCGTGCTGCCCGACGGCCGGTTGATCACGTGGATGTAGTGCAGGTTCGGGTTGGTCTTGCTGATCGTGGTCACGCCGTGCGCGCCGTTGTTCCAGAAGCCCGGATCGAGCCCGCCGTACATGTAGCCGCCGCCCTCGGTCCCGGACAGCGACTCCCAGATCGCCGCCAGGTAGGTGCTGGCGAAGTTGTTGAAGCTCTCCTGGGCCGGCGGCATGCGCCCGGCCTTCATCGGCGTCTCGGCCATGAGCGCCTTGACCGAGGACCCGGCGTTGGTGATCAGGCGGCCGAGCGTCAGCTTGTAGTCGACGGCCTGGTCGGAGCCGCCGTACCACCACGGGCCGCTGGTCGGCAGCTTGAAGTCGGCCTCGATGAGGCGCGGCGCCGCCGTGTAGACCGCCTGCGGATAGTCGTAGCTCGGCGTCATGCCGGTCTTCTGCTCGTTGCTGATCATGTCCATGATCGGCGTGTCTTCGTTGTTGTTCGACAGCGTCATGTCGGGCCGCTCGCGCCGGATGCGCTCGTAGAGGCCGTTGCGCTCCCAGTAGGCGTTGTCGTTGTCGATCCAGAACCCGGCCAGCTTCGGGTAGCGGGTGAGCTGCTCGACGAACTGGTCGTAGCTGAACTCGCCGAAGCCGTCGCGCGTGTGCAGGTCCACGTTGCGGCCCTTGTAGCTGGAGTAGGCCGCGGAGTTCAGCCACGACTGGCCGGAGCCGAGCCCCTCGTTCCACCACTGCGGGTCGTCGGTCATGTAGTGGATGACCTTCACGCCCTGCGCGTCGGCGGCGTCGATGAGCTCGCCGAGCAGGTCTCTGCTGGTACGGCAGGAGCCGGGCACGGCACTGGGGTACGGCCGCGCGTACCCCAGCCGCGAATGGAAGGTCGCCAGCACGATGTACTGCGTGTGCAGCTTCTTGGCCTCCTGGACCCAGTAGTTCGGGTTCCAGCCGCCGCCGGTGACGGCCGCCTCCCAGGCGCTGCAGCTGGTGTGCTGGGGCGAGGTGCGCATGCCCCAGTGCAGGAACAGCCCGCCGACGGAGGAGCGCAGGAACGCCTGGCGCGGGTGTTGCAGCTCGGCCCGCGCCGGGACGGCGACCAGCATGCCGAGGATGAGCGTGAGTACGGCCAGTAAGGCCGCACGTGGGGCTCGGGACATTCGCGCTCCTCTACGGGCCGGTCACGGCGAGGTGGTCGAGGTTGGGTCCGCCGTTGGCGGTGGTGGAGGTGGCTCTGACGGTGTTCGCACCGGCGTTGAGCTGCGCGGGCAGCGTCGCGTTGGTCCAGGTGGTCCAGGCGCCGGTGCCGGGAAAGTTCACGGTGACGGGCGCGCCGCCGTTCACCGAGACGGCCATCGGCCGGTTGACGGCGGTGCCGTTGGCGTGCCGGAAGGCCAGCGTCGCGGCGCCCGCCTGGGCGGCGGTGACCGTCCACTCCACGTAGGGCCCGGCGGCGTTGTCGCCGTTGACGAAGCCGGTGCCGGTGAACCCGGCGTGGTTGGACTCCACGACGCCCTGCGCGATCGTCGCCTCCTCCGCCTCGTACCGTGAGCCGGTCGGCGGCGGGCCGTCGGACGGGGTGAAGGACGGGTCGCTGGAGATCGCCACCCGGTCCAGGCGGGCGCCGTCCTCGCGGTAGGCGAAGGTGACGGTGTGGGTTCCGGCGCTCAGGTCGTAGGTGACCGGAAGCTGGGCCCAGTGCCAGGAGGCGCCGAGCGGGACGGTGTTCCAGTTGGTCCACGAGCCGCCGTCCGCGCGCACCCAGAACGAGTCGTCGCTCGTCGTGGGGGCGATGACGCGGGCCCAGACCTTGAAGGACCCCGGATCGGGTACGGCGAAGCTGAGCGTGGCGTGGCCGGTCGGCGGGGCCGCCGACTGGCTGTTGTTGCCCGGCGCGACGGTGACGTAGGAGCCGCCGGAGGCGGCCGGGTCCTGCTGGGTCTGCATGGGGGCGGTGATGGTGGCCGCCTCGGCTTCGCCGTACAGGCTGACGGGGTTGCCGGGGACGGGGGTGGAGTTCGTCGCGCGCACCCGCAGCGCGCCGCCCGCGGTGTTGGCGCCGGTGACGGAGTAGCCGCTGATGCCGCTGACGCCGACGTCGTAGGCGCTGCCGGAGCCGCGCTGGGCGATGACGTCGAGCTGGATGCCGGAGCCGTCGTCGACGATGAAGGCGGGGCGGTTGTCGTTCTCGTCCACGCGCATCTCGCCCTTGACCGACAGGCCCTGGACGTGCCGGGCCCAGATGCCGAACGCGGGGCGGGTGCCGTAGTCGCGGGGCGGGTAGCTGGTCAGGAACTCGCCGGGCACCCGGGTGGCGTCGGAGGCGGGGTGGCCGCCGGGGACGGTCAGCTTGACGCCGTCGAGCGTGATGTCGGGGCCGATGTCGACGGCGGGCGTGCCGGTGATGGTGCTGGTCAGCTCGGGTCCGCCGGTGGTGCCCGAGGGCTCGGGGGCGGTGAGCTCGCGGCCGGTCACGTTGGTCAGGTGGATGTTCCTGATCCGGCCGGCGGGCGGCGAGCCCGGGCAGCGCTTGCGCTCGCCGATCTTCATGAAGATCGGGGTGGTGGTCTTGGTGAGCGTGACGTTGGTGTAGTGAACGTCCTCGATGATCGCGCCGTCCATCGAGACCATGCCGATGCCGGCCTTGCCCGCGCCGAGCACGGTGATGTTGTCGAAGCGGATGTCGCGGAAGTTGCCGCAGGTCTCCGAGCCGAACTGCATCGCGTTGTTCTCGTGGGAGTAGATCGTGGTGTCGCGCACGCGGACGTTCTGGCTGGTGTAGGTGTGGCCGAGGGCGAAGTCGCTCTTCAGCGCCACCGCGTCGTCGCTGGCCTCGATCCGGCTGTTCTGCAGGACGACGTTCCAGCTGTTGATCAGGTTGATGCCGTCGCGGACGCCGTTCTCGGCGTAGACGGTCTTGAGGTTGTCGATGAGGATGTCGTGGCAGCCGTTGAGCAGCGCCATGAAGTGGCCGCCGCGGCGGATGGTGATGCCGGTGATGCTGACGTTCGCGCACTCGGTCAGCGCGATGGCCTTGTTGCCGGCGCCGGAGGGCGGCGAGTTGCTGGTGGACAGGTTGCCGTCGCCGTCGATCGAGCCGGCGCCGGCGAAGTGCACGTTGGTGACGCCCCTGCCGACGAACAGCGAGTTGTTGAAGTGGCTGTGGCCGAAGTCCTGGTAGTCGTCGAAGGCGTTGGGCTCGGGGGCGTCCATGCCGCTGCTCGCCGCGCGCACGGTCGCGCCGGAGTCGAGGCGGATGGTGACGTTGCTCTTCAGGTGGATGGTGCGGGCGCGGTAGTTGCCCGAGGGGAAGACGACGATGCCGCCGGGGGCGGCGCTGGCGGCGTTGATGGCGCGGTCGACGGCGTCGTCGTCGTTGGTGCTGCCGTTGCCGGTGGCGCCGTAGTCGCGCACGTTGAACTCGGCGGCGGCGGTGGTTGCGGTGGTGGCGCTCGCGGGCGCGGCGGTGAGGGGGAAGGCCAGGAGGGCGAGGGCCAGCGGCCAGGCGACGCGTCTCATTGCTGCACCTCTCATTGCTGCACCTCGATGTAGTCCAGGTTGGGGTTGCCGTTGGCGGTGTTCGCGGTGATCCGGACCGTGTTGGTCCCGGCGTTCAACGTGACCGGCAGCGTGGTGGTGGCCCAGGTGGTCCAGGCGCCGGTGCCGTTGAACGACTGGTTCGCCACCACCGCTGCGCCGTTGACCGCGATGGCCGCGGCGCGGTTGACCGTCGTGCCGTTGGCGAAGCGCACCCGCAACGTCGCCGCGCCCGCGGTGCCGGTGACCGTCCACTCGGTGTAACTGCCGGCCACGTTGTCGCCGTTGACGAAACCCGTGCCCGAATGGCCCGCGTGGTTGGACTCCACCACGCCCTGCGAGATCGTCGCGTTCTCCGCCTCGTAGCGGGTGCCGGTGGGCGGGGTGGTGGTGGAGATGTCGCGGCCGTTGTGGAAGACGTTGATCAGCTGGAGGTTGTCGACATTGTTCGCGACATTTCCGGAATTGGTCATGTTGGTGAAGGTGCTGTTGGAGATCGTCACGTTCTGGATGTGCTTGGCGGAGCGGCCGTCGATGTTGAAGGCCGCCCGGCCGCCGGTGACGGTCATCGCGTCGACGGTGAAGTTGCGGACCGTGGGCGGGATGCTGCCGGACGTCTCGTAGTTCATCGTGATGTAGACGGCGTCGCGTTCGAGGTTGCGGCCGGTGAAGCGGCGCAGGTGAATGTCCTCGACGAAGCCGCCCCGGTTGAAGCTGGTCTTCACGTACAGCGCGTACTTGACCGGGTAGCGGCCCGGGAAGTCGGCGGCGTTGCACTGGCAGTCCTCGGCGAAGACCTTGCGCACCCCGCCCGACATCTCGCTGCCGACCGTGATGCCGCCCCAGCGGCCGGAGAACTTGCAGTTGCGCACCACGATGTTCTGCGAGGGCCGGTTGACCCGGCGGCCGTCGCGGTCGCGGCCCGACTTGACCGGGATGCAGTCGTCGTTGGTGTTGAACCGGCAGTCGTGGATGAAGACGTCGGTGCAGGAGTCGGGGTTGCAGCCGTCGCCCTGGGAGTTGGTGCTGTAGAAGGTGACGTTCCTGACGGTGACGTTCGCGCAGTAGACCGGGTGCAGCGTCCACATGGCGGGGTTGCGCAGGTTGAGGTTCTCCACCAGGACGTTCGTGCAGTTGTAGAGGCCGATCATGTTCGGCCGCAGCTTCGTGCCGGAGCCGAACACCCGCTGGTCGACCGGGTGGTCGTCGGCGCCCCAGTCACGCAGCCGGTCGCGGTCGGCGCCGCCGCCGCCCCAGGAGGACCAGTCGCCCGCCGGGGCGTTGCCGTCGATGGTCCCGGCGCCGGTGAGCGCGATGTTGGTCTTGCCGTTGGCGTAGATGAAGGGCGAGTAGTTGTGGCACTCGATGCCCTCCCACCGGGTGAAGACCGGCGGCAGGTAGGAGGCCGGGTCGGTGCGGAACCTGATCGTGCCCTGGACGTGCAGGTTCACGTTCGACAGCAGGTGGATCTTGCCGGTGCGGAAGGCGCCCGCCGGAACCAGGACCCGGCCGCCGCCCGCGGCGTTGCAGGCGGCGATGGCGTTGCGGAAGGCCGTGGTGCAGTCGGTGCTGTTGTCGCCGACGGCGCCGTAGTCGGTGATGGAGAAGGTGCGGTCGGGGAAGGTGGGCGGGACGATCCTGGCCAGGATCTCGGGCACCTCGTCCCAGGGCGAGGCCGCGGCCGTACCCTCCACGACCGCGGCCCCGCCCCGCACTCCGGCGGCCGTGTCACTCGCGCGTGCCGCCGCACGCTCGCTCACGGCCGCCGGGAGCGTGCCCCCGAGTACCAGGGCCCCGGCGCCGAGGGCCGCGGTGCGCAGGACCTCGCGCCGGGACAGCGCGGCGGCGCGCAGCGCCCCGCCGGGTAACTGGCTGCTCATTGGGTCACCTCGATGTAGTCCAGGTTGGGGTTGCCGTTGGCGGTGTTCGCGGTGATCCGGACCGTGTTGGTCCCGGCGTTCAACGTGACCGGCAGCGTGGTGGTGGCCCAGGTGGTCCAGGCGCCGGTGCCGTTGAACGACTGGTTCGCCACCACGGCCGTGCCGTTGACCGCGATGGCCGCGGCGCGGTTGACCGTCGTGCCGTTGCCGTAGCGCACCCGCAACGTCGCCGGACCCGCGGTGCCGGTGACCGTCCACTCGGTGTAACTGCCGGCCACGT
The DNA here is from genome assembly GCF_014203235.1 of Nonomuraea endophytica. Classification (GTDB taxonomy): domain Bacteria; phylum Actinomycetota; class Actinomycetes; order Streptosporangiales; family Streptosporangiaceae; genus Nonomuraea; species Nonomuraea endophytica. The sequence continues at coordinate 233,613 of NZ_JACHIN010000005.1, forward strand.
TGTCGCCGTTGACGAAACCCGTGCCCGAATGGCCCGCGTGGTTGGACTCCACCACGCCCTGCGAGATCGTCGCGTTCTCCGCCTCGTAGCGGGTCGTGTTGCCACCGCCGCCCGGCACCGCCTTGTACGACTTCAGGTTCGTCAGCAGCAGGTGGCAGTTCTGCAGCGAGCCCGAGGTGTCGCCCAGCGAGCGGTAGATACCCCACTTGGGCCGCACCCGGTCGCCCAGGAAGGTGTCCACGCCGGTCCTGGTGGCGTCCACGACGGTCGTGCCGCCGCTGCTCAGCACCCAGCGCACCGCGCCCGACGACCCGTCACCGATCTTGAGCTCGTAGTCGATGTCGATCCACTTGTCGTGCAGCGGCGTGAGGTCGGCCCGGCCCACCAGGATGTTCGGCTCGAAGACCTTGTGCTCGATCGTCTGCCTGCCGTCCACCCGCCGCAGCGAGGTGACGGTGATGGGCGCGGTGCCGCTGCCCGGCATCTTGGTCTGGAAGATGTGGGTGAAGGTCGTGGTGGCCTTGAGCGTGGCCGGGATGAACATCGAGTACGTGACCCGCCACAACTCCCCCGGCTTCCACAGCAGGTGGCCGGCCGGGGTGCGGTTGCCGGTGACCTCGTGGCGCTGGCGGTCGGTGCTGGTGTCGCGGTCGACCGTGTGCATGTTGAAGCGGAAGTTGTCGCCTTCGGGGAAGATGTGCGGCGCGGCCGACGTGTGGGAGTCGGCCCGGTCGTCCTCGATCGACTCCCAGGCGCGCATGCCGTCACCGCGCGCGGTGGGCGCCCACATCTGCTGCCAGGTCTGGCCGGGCGGGAGGAGGGTCGGCGCGGCGAAGGCGGGGCGGGCGGTCAGGAGCGGCGCCGTGGCGGCGGCGCCGAAGAGGATTCCGAGCTGGCGGCGTGACAGTTCCATGATTGCCTATCCGATAGTGATCTTGTCGAGGTTCGGGCCGCCGTCGGCGGACGTGGACACGAGTTTGATCTTGGTGCCGAGTTGTGCCTGGAGGGAGAGCGTCTGCCAGGTCGTCCACGCCCCGGTCGGCGGGAAGCTGAGCGCTCCGGCCCGGACGCCGTCGACGAGCACGTCCATGGGGCGCGCGACGGCGGTGCCGTTGGCGAACCTGACGGTGATCGTCCGCGTGCCGCCGCCCGTGACGGTGAACTCGGCGGCCGAGCCCACGACGTTGTCCAGGTTGACGAAGCCGGTGCCGGTGAAGCCCGCGTGGTTCGACTCCACCGCGCCCTGCGTGATGACGGCGTCCTCGGCCTGGTAGTCGGTGCCGGACGCTGCCACGTCGAGGTAGTCGAGATTGGGCCCGCCGTCGGCGGTGGCCGAGGTGAGCCGGATCTTCGTGCCGAGCTGGGCCGGGATCGACACCGTCCGCCAGGTCGTCCACGCCCCGGTGGGCGGGAAGTCCACCGTCCCTGCCGCGGCGCCGTCCACGGTGACGGCCATCGGCCTGGCGCTCGTGGTGCCGTTGGCGAAGCCGATCGTGAGCGTGCTCGCGCCCGTCGCGGCGACGGTGAACTCCACGTACGAGCCCACGACGTTGTCCAGGTTGACGAAGCCCGAGCCGGAGAACCCGGCGTGGTTCGACTCCACCACGCCCTGGGAGATCGTCGCGTTCTCGGCCTCGTGGCGGCCCGGCGGCGACGGCGTCCCCGGCAGGCCCCAGCGCGCGCCCGGCCGGGAGATCGGCGCCCGGTCGATGACCAGCGGCGGTCGCGGGCCCGTGTGCAGGAGCACCTCGCGGTCCCTGTCCAGCGTGATCTGCACGGTGCCGCCGCCCAGGTCGGTGACCTGGGCCGGGGTGCCGTCGTCCAGGGTCGCGCTGGGCGGGCCGGGCAGGCCGTGGCGCAGCCTGAGCGGCTCACCGGCCAGGCTGCGCACCCGGACGAACCTGGTCGTGCCCGCCTGCCGTACCGCCGAGACCAGGAAGGCGCCCTGGGTGCGGAAGTCGTGGAGGGTCACGTCGGGCCAGGCGGCCGGCACGGCGGGGAAGATCCGGATCACGCCGCCCCAGCTCTGGCAGAGCATGTCGTGGATGCTCTGCGAGGCCGAGAGCGGAGTCTCGATGACCGGGCCCGCCTCGGTGTAGTGGGTGTTGGCCCGGCAGGGGAAGGACGTGGCCGGGTCGAAGAAGCGCATCAGGTAGCCGAGCGCGGCGTCGCCGCGGCCCATGCTCGCGTACATGGAGGCCGCGCCGGTGTAGCTGTAGCCGCGGTGCGCGCCGGTGACCGCGTGCCAGCGCGCGATCGAGCGTTCGATGAGGGTACGGCCGGCCGTCTGATCCCACGTGACCAGGTACAAGGGGTAGATCATCATCAGGTGCGAGTAGTGCCGGTGCGACTGGCTGTACGGCGTGCTCGCGCCGATCATGTACCCGTTGCCGTCCGTCGGATACGGCGTCAGGTTGGCCAGCGTGCTCTGCCACCTGGGCTTGAGCGGGTCGTCCACGCCGAGCCTGGCCGCCGCGTCGAGCAGCGTCTGGCAGCCCCACCGGATGAGCGCGAGGTCGTAGTTGGTGTCCTTGGGCGGCACCACCGGGTACTCCGGCGACAGCGTGCTGGGCAGGTGCAGCTTCCCGTCGCCCTCGGTCCGCAGGAAGTGCAGGTAGTAGTTGATCGCCCGCCTGAGCAGCGGGAACAACGTGTCGCGCAGCAGCGTGTCGTCCATGGTGTGCCGGTAGGACAGCCACACGTTGTGCAGCGCCCACGTCAGGTCGCCGACCTCGGCCCCGCTGCCGGGCGTCCCGACGCTCCTGGTGGCGAACATGTCCGAGCTGCGCCCCACACCGCTGGAGTCGGCGCGGTAGGCGCTCGGCACGTTGTCGACGAGCCGCTGCCGGTTCTGGTCGAGCGTGGTGGTGACCGAGTCGAGCTCCAGGTGGTTGGAGCCGTGGATCAGCCAGTACTCGAGCTGCACGTTGAGGTTCCACCACACGCCCGGCCACGGCGTGGGCTCCAGCCACGGCCCGGTGGTCGCCATCACCGGCCCGCCGGCCCGCGTCGCGCTCGCCGTCTTGTACAACTGGATCCAGTAGAAGGACTGCAGCCGCTCGTCGGGCAGGCTGAGGAAACTCTTCGGGTAGAAGGCGTGCCACCAGGCCTGATGCGCGCTTCTCAGGCTCTGGTACGGCCCCGCGTCCCGCACCTTGGCCAGGGAGGCGGCGTCCGCGGCGGTGTTCGACGGGAAACTGTGGGCGACGCTGAGCAGCAGGAGGCCGCCGCTCTGCCGGTAGGCGGTGGCCGTCTGCCCGCCTCCGGCCAGCGCCTGCAGGACCTGCCTGACCTCGCCGGTGGTCTTGGTGGTCCAGGCGGGGTTGCGCACGTACCCGGACGGCGGGGCCTCTGAGGCTTCCCGCGGGCTGTTGGCCGCCTCCGGATGGAACGTCCACCGGACCTGCTCGCCGCCGGTCGCCGCGGCGTCGGCCACGAAGAGCTCGTCGTGGATGAACGCGGTGAACGTGATCCTTCCCGACGTCGTGGTGATCGAGCCGGTGAGCTCGGCGTCCCACAGGCTCAGCCGCCAGTCGACGGCGGTGATGGCGCCGACCGGGTCGAGGGTGAGATGGCCGACGGGCAGGCGGCAGGTGCCGAACCCGCTGCCGAACTGGGGGCGGTGGTCCTGCACGCGGCCGTGCTGGGTGGTGAAGCGGACCTTGTTGGCGCCGGGCTCCTTGTAGACCATGCTGCCGAGCAGGCCGTCGCCCAGGAAGGGGCCTTCGTGCCAGATCGTGGGCAGGCGGGCCCAGAGCAGGTCCTGATTTTCCAGGAAATCCTGCCATTGGGCGGGTGTCCCCACCCTCTCCTCCAACTCCCACCCGGCACCGCTCGCCTTCACTCCGGCGGGAAACGCCTCCGCTCCACCGGGAAGCGCCGCGACCGCCGTGGACCCGAACGCCCCGGGAAACGCCGTGACCGCCATGGACCCGAAGGCCCCACCAAGCACCACCCGCCGCGACACATCCCACCCCTCCGGCGCACCGGACACGTGGGACGGGTCATGCGGAAGCGCGGAGGGTTGGTCTTCCGGTGACGGGCCGGGTGCCGGTGACGGGGTGGGCGAGTCTGGTGTGCCGGGTGTGTTCCCCCGTGGGGCGGCGGGGGTCATGCGGTTACCTCCAGGTGGTCGAGGTTGGGGCCGCCGTTCGCGGTGGTGGCGGTGGCCCGGACCGTGTTGGCGCCCGCGTTGAGCTGGGCCGAGACCGTGGCGGTCTGCCAGGTGGTCCAGGCGCCGGTGCCGTTGAACGCCTTGCCCGCGGCGATCACCGTGCCGTTGACCACGATGTCCATCGGGCGGTTCGTGGTGGTGCCGTTGGCGAAGCGGAAGGCCAGCGTGGCCGTCCCGGCGTTGGCCGCGGTGATCGTGAACTCGACGTAAGAGCCGACCGCGTTGTCGTAGTTGACGAAGCCGGTGCCGGTGTGACCGGCGTGGTTGGACTCCACCACACCCCTGACGATGGTGGCGTTCTCGGCCTCGTAGCGGGTGCCCGTGGGCGGCGTGCCGTACAGGGTGCCGTTGATTCTGACGTTGTGCAGTTGCACGTTGTCGGCGTTGCTGATCTGCGGCGCGGGCGTGTCGATGGCGGTGAAGGTGGAGTTGGAGACGGTGACGTTCTTGACGCGGCTGGCCGAGGAGCCGGAGAGCTTGATCGCGAACGGGGAGTCGTTGATGTCGAGGTGCTCGACGGTGATGTTCTGGATGACCGGGTGCACGATGGGGCCGTGGCCGGGGCCGGTCAGGCTGTAGTTCATGTCGATGTAGAAGCCGCCCCGGTCGCACGGGCCGCCGGTCAGGCCGCGTACGTGCACGCCGTCGACCACGCCGCCGCGACGGTTGTTGGTCTTGAGGTAGAGCGCGTAGAACGACTTGTAGCTGGAGCCGGGGAAGATCTGGTTGTTCTCGGCGAAGATGTTGCGCACGCCGCCGGACATCTCGCTGCCGACGGTGATCGCGCCCCAGCGGCCGTAGTACTTGTTGCCGCGGATGACGATGTTCTCCGACGGCACCCCGACGCGGCGGCCGTCGATGTCGCGGCCCGACTTGATCACGGTGCCGTCGTCGCCGGTGTCGAAGGAGCAGTTCTCGATGAGCACGTCGGCGCTGCTCTCCGGGTCCACGCCGTCGACCATGGCGCCCCGGCTGTAGATCTTGACGCGCCGGACGGTGACGTTGCGGGACAGGACCGGGTGAACCGCCCACATCGCCGGGTTCCTGATGTCGAGGTCCTCGATGAGGACGTTGGCGCAGCCGTACAGCTGGATCATGTTGGGCTTGAGGTAGTGGCCGTCGCCGAACTGGCGCTGGTCGACCGGGACACCGTCCACGGCCATCGCCTGCAGGCGCTGCCAGTCGGGGTCGCGCTGGCCGTCGAAGCCGAACCACGGGCCCGCCGCGCCGTTGCCGTCGATCGTGCCGGTGCCGGTCAGCGCGATGTTGGTCTGGTTGCGGGCGTAGATGAAGGGCGAGTAGTTGTAGCACTCGATGCCCTGCCAGCGGGTGAACACGGTCGGCAGGAAGGACGCGGCGTCGGAGCGGAAGCGGATCGTGCCGCCGGACTCCACGTGCAGGCGCACGTTCGACAGCAGGTGGATCTTGCCGGTGCGGAAGCGTCCCGTGCCGGGGACGAGCACCGTGCCGCCGCCGGCGGCGTTGCAGGCGGCGATGGCGTCGCGGAAGGCGGGGGTGCAGTCGGTGGTGTTGTCCGGCCTGGCGCCGTAGTCGGTGATGGGGAAGGTCCGGTCGGGGAAGACCGGCGGCACGATTCTGGCCAGGATCGCGGGGACCTGGTCCCAGGGTGAGGCGAGCGCGCCGGCCGTACCGGATGCCGCCACCGCCGTGCCGGCCGTGCCGGATGCCGCGACTGCCGTGCGGGGCAGCAGGACCGCGCCGCCGCCCGCGATGCCCGCGGCCTTCAGGAGGTCACGTCGAGAGGGTGTCATCGAGGCTCCGCTCGGGGGGTGACTCGCCCGGCGGCCGCTGGTGCGGCCGCCGGGCGAGTGCTGGGCGGTCAGGTCACTGGATGTTGGAGCGGCGGATCACGTCCGGGTTGCCGTTGCCGTTGTTGTCGGAGTTGGTGGAGCCGAACCAGATCGCGCTGGCTCCCGGCACCTTCTCCACCGCGCGCAGGCGGCCGTAGGTGCCGTTGAAGTAGCTGTTGACGGTGCCGACGTTCTCGCCGTTGAGGACGATGCGCCACAGCCGCTGGCCGCGCAGGGCGCCCATGAAGACCGTGTTGTTGACGATGGCGATGCCGGACGGCGAAGCCTCGCCGACGCCCCAGGTCCGCTTGGGGTTGGTCATGCCGGAGACGGAGCAGGTGCCCTCGCACTGCGGCCAGCCGTAGTTCTTGCCCGACTGGATCAGGTTGAGCTCGTCACGCGAGGAGTTGCCCAGCTCGGAGGACCACAGGCGGCCGGCGGAGTCCCAGGCGATGCCCTGCGGGTTGCGGTGGCCGTAGCTGTAGACGCGGCTGTTGAACGGGTTGCCGGGGGCCGCGGCGCCGGTCTTGGTGATGCGCAGGATCTTGCCGTTGAGCGAGCTGAGGTTCTGCGCGTGGCTGGTCTGCTGGGCGTCGCCGGTGGTGGCGTAGAGGTAGCCGTCGGGGCCGAACTTGAGCCGGCCGCCGTTGTGGTAGCGGTTCTTGGCGATGCCCTGCAGCAGCGAGGTGTAGCCGGACAGGGCGGTGCCGTTGAAGTTCATCTTGGCGATGCGGTTGCCCTCCGAGGAGGTGTGGAAGAAGAACACCTCCTGGTCGGAGGTCCCGTTCCAGGTCTTCGACATCGCCAGGCCCATCAGGCCGCCCTCGCCGCCGGTGGTCTGGCTGTTGGGTACGGTCCCCACCTGCGTCTTCGTGCCTGAGGGGGTCAGCTTGAACACCCGGAAGGTGTCGCGCTCGGTCACCAGCGCGAACGAGCCGTCCGGGGCCCAGGAGATGTCCCAGGGGATGTCCCAGGCGCCCGCGATCGTGCTCGGGGCCTGCGGCACGGTGCCGCAGCCGCCGGTGGTGAAGGAGTCCGACGCCGCGCTCGGGGTGGACAGCTGGTTGGCGGAGTCACGCGCGACCACGTGCAGCTGGTACGTCTTGTCGCACTCCAGCGCCACCTGCGCGGTGTTGGCCGGCGGCGTGCCGGTCACGGTGTGCAGCACGGTGTTGCTCGCGTCGCGGATCAGGTAGGCGCGCACGCCGTTGTCGTCGGAGGAGGCGGTCCAGGTCAGCGTGGCCTGCGTCGGCTGGACGCCGGTGACGGCGGGCTTGCCCGGCTGCGTCGGCGGGTCGTCCGGCGGCGCGGGCTGCGTCCGGCAGGTGACCTCGGGGCTGCTGTCGGAGACGTTGCCCGAGCCGTCACGCGCGAAGACGGAGATCGTGTAGGTGAAGTCCGCCTGCAGGCCGGTCAACGTGTGCGGGGGCGCCGCGGCGGTGCCGATCTGGGTGCCCAGCTGGAAGATGTCGTAGCCGGCCACGCCGATGTTGTCGGTCGACGGCGGCCAGTCCAGCCGGAGGCTGTTGTGGGTGATCTGGGTGCAGGACGGCTGGCCGGGCGCGGTCGGCTTCTCGGTGTCGCCGGGTCCGGTGACGTCCAGCTTGTCGAGGTTGGGGCCGCCGTTGGCGGTGCTCGACGTGGCCCTGATCGTGTTGGCGCCGGCGGTGAGCGCGGTGTTGAGGCTGACGGTCTGCCAGGTCGGCCAGGCTCCCGTGGAGGGGAAGTTCAGGCTGACGGGGGCGCCGCCGTTGATCGAGATGTCCATCGGCCTGGCGTCGGCGGTGCCGTTGGCGAAGCGGAAGGACAGGCCCTGCGTGCCGGCGGTGGCCGAGCTCACGGTCCACTGAACGTAGCTGCCGACGAGGTTGTCGAGGTTGACGAAGCCGGAGCCGGTGTAGCCGGGGTGGTTGGACTCCACGGCGCCCTGGGAGATCGTCGCGCTCTCGGCCTGGTACTCGGTGGTCGGCGCGGACATCTCGACGTCGAGGAAGTCCCAGTTGGGGTTGCCGCCGGTCGCGGAGGCGGTGGCCCTGATCTTGTTGGGCCCGGCCTGGAGCGTCGCGGTCAGCGTGCTGGTGGTCCAGGTGGACCAGGCGCCGGTGGGGGCGAACGCGCGGTCGTCGGCGACGAGGGTGCCGTTGACGCTGATGTCGCTGGGCCGGTTGGCGGTGGTGCCGTTGGCGTAGCGGAGGGCGAGGGTGGCGGTTCCGGCGGCGGGCGCGTTGACGGTCCACTCCACGTACGGCCCGGCGACGTTCTCCCCGTTGACGAATCCGGTGCCGGAGAATCCCGCGTGGTTGGACTCGACGGCGCCCTGGACGATCGTGGCGTTCTCGGCTTCGTGGCGGATGGGCGCGGCCTGGGCGGCCGTGGGAGGCAAGGCGGTCAGCATCCCGGCGGCGAGCAGGAGGGCACAGGCTCCCCGGGACCTACGTAACTTCATGGTGCTCCTTGAGAACTGGCGGCGAAAGATTGGAGCTTTTCATCGTGTTCCCACAAAGAGTCACATCCGTCAACAGATTTCAGATCTTGGAACGCTCCATTCTTTAAGAAGGTTTCCTAACTTCGGAGAGTCAAAGATCCGATGTTCTGGTAGGGCCCTGGACGCAGCAACCGTTTGGTGATAGCTCTGGAGCAGATCTCTTCCGGCGAAAGATTGGATCTGTCTCCCGGGCTATATCAGCCTCCAGCTAGCCCGGGAGACCTCACTCTGCCGTCAGGGGCAGGTGATACATGGGATGTCTCACAGTGAGGAGTCTTCGCCGTGATCCTGAAGATCACCACGGCGCTCATGCTGGCCGCCCAGTTGCTCCACACCCAGCCCGCCGGCGCGGCAGCGCTCCTCGAAGCCGAGAACGCCGCGATCTCCCAGGGAGTCGTCGAGTCCAACCACCCCGGCTACACCGGGACTGGTTTCGTCAACTATGACAACCTCATCGGCTCCTACGTGGAATGGGCCGTCGAGTCGTCCGAGGCCCGCACCGTCAGCCTGACCCTGCGCTACGCCAACGGCACCGCGGCCAACCGGCAGATGAACGTGGCCGGCACCGTCGTCGACTTCCCGGGCACCGGCGCGTGGACCAACTGGCGCACCGCCCGCCTCACCGTCTCCCTGGCCGCCGGGACCACTCCGATCAGAGCCACCGCCACCACCGCGAACGGCGGGCCCAACGTCGACTCGCTGTCGGTGGACGAGCCGGGCGGCGTCGACTGGTCCACCGCGGTGGTCGAGTCGACCATGGCCCGCCACTCCCCCGGCTCGCTCGGCGGCTGGGGCTACACCCGCGGCCTGTACCTGTGGGGCCAGTACCTGGTCTGGCAGCGCACCGGCGACCCCCGCCTCCTGCAGTACATCAAGGACTGGGCCGACCGCTTCGTCGACTCCTCCGGCGACATCTCCCACAGCTTCAGCAACCTCGACAGCATGCAGTCAGGCAACGTGCTGCTCGCGCTCTACAAGGAGACCGGCCAGAGCCGCTACCGCACCGCCGCCGCCAAGATCCGCAACCGGCTGAACACCTACCCGCGCACCACCGACGGCGGCTGGTGGCACTCCACCTCCGACTCGCGCCAGGGCCAGCTCTGGGCCGACGGCGTGTTCATGGTCAACCCGTTCCTGGCCCGCTACGGCGCGTGGGTCGCCGAGGACGCCTTCACCCGCACCGAGCCGGCCAAGCAGATGGAGATCTACTACAGCCGGCTCAACCGCACGTCGGGCAGCGCGGCCGGCTTGCTCTATCACGCCTACGACCAGCCCGGCGGGCTCACCGCCTCCTGGGTCAAGCCCTCGCTCGGCAACACCAACGGCATCTCCTGGTGCCGGGCCATCGGCTGGTTCGGCATGGCCGCGATCGACATCCTCGAGATCATCCCCGCCGACCACCCGCGCCGCGCCGCGCTGATCACCATGCTCCGCAACCTCGTCCCCGCCTACGCCACCTGGCAGGACCCGGCGACCGGGCGCTGGTTCCAGGTCGTGACCGAGCGCGGCAACTCCGGCAACTGGACCGAGACCTCGTGCTCGGCCATGTACACCTACACGATCTCCCGCTCGGTCGAGCGCGGCTACGTCGACCCCTCCTACCAGGTGTACGCCGAGCGCGGCTACCAGGGCGTCCTCGCCAAGGTGTCGACCGGCTCCGACGGGCGCACCAACATCGTGGACATCAGCGAGGGCACCAATGTGGACGACGTGTTCAGCTACTACTTCAACCGGGCGCGGCCGGTCAACGACTTCCACGGACTGGGCGCGTTCCTGATCATGAACGAGCAGATGACGCGCACCCGCTGACGTTTCGTGGCCCGCCCGGAAGGCCGGGCGGGCCACGAAACGGCTAACGGAAGGCGCCGAAGGCCACGGCGGTCGTCGAGGCGATCGCGGTGGTCAGCACCACCAGCAGGAGCACCGTGCCCAGCGGGTTTCTGCGCGGGGGCGGCGGCTCGGGGACGCGCACGCGGGCGCGGCGCGCGCTGGGTGTCGGCTTGGGCTCCGGGGTCGGCGTGGCCGTCTCACGCTCCACGACCTTCGGCTGGACGACCGGCTGGGTCACGGGTGACGGCGTGGGTGTGGGCGTGGGTGTGGGCGTGGGCGTGGGTGTGGGCCGCGCGGGGGTCGGTGTCGGTTTCCTGGTCGGCTCCGGGGTCGGTTCCGGCGTCGGCTCAGGTGTGGGCGTCGGCTCGGGGGTCTTGGACGGCGGAGGCGGGGGTGGCGGTGGCGGCTCGTGGGCGCATCCCAGCTGGACGCTCACCAGCCCCAGTTCCAGGCAGATCGAGATGTCCACCGGCCCCGCCACGACCTCGGAATCCGGCTCGGGACCGTGCCGGGCCGTACCGTGGTCGGGGGGTGGTGAGAAGGCGGCCGCGCCCGGCGCGACCGCGCACAGCACGAGGGTCATCGCCGCCACGAGCAGCGGCGTGCGTGGCAGAGCCACGGTCACACGCCCCCGGATATGCGGGCGAACTCCTGCAGCGCCGCGCGGAACGCGTCGGGGCCGACCGCGAGCGGCCCGTCGAAGACGCGCATGATGTCCCAGGTGAGGTAGATGCCGAAGCCGAGCATCGCGGCCAGCGCCATCAGCGGCAGCACCGACCAGCCGCGCGGCCGGGCGCCGGCCAGCAGCGGGAACAGCACCACGATGATTCCGGACAGCGCCGTCAGCAGGAGCAGGCCGTTCGGCGGCGTGGCCCCGGCGTCGATGACGCGCTGGGCGCGCGCGGCGGCGAGATCCTGGACGTGGGCGAGCACCTGGTCCTGTGCGTCGGCCACGTCGTCGGACTTGGTCGCCAGCCCGGTCACCTGCGTGCGCAGCGCGTCGACCCGCTCGGCGCCGACGGGGTCGACCGCGCCCTGGGCCATGAGCGGCCACTCGCTGTCGACGACGAACCCGACGTAGTCGCGCAGCCCGGAGCGGACCGCGTCGCGCGTCGCGTCGGGCAGGCCGGCGGCCGCCCAGTAGGCCTCGACGGCCGCCTGGCTCTCCGTCTGGGTGTTCTGGCGGGCGGAGTCGGCCTTGGTCCAGGGGACGATGATCGCGATCGCGAACGCGAGCAGGAACAGCGCCGACAGCATGGCGCCGGCGTGCGCGACCGACGGACCGCCGGGGTCGTTGTCGTCGCTGCCCTTGCCGATCTTCCTGAACACGAGGGCGGCGAGCGCCACCACGCCCACCGCCGCCCCCACCGCGAGCGCGTAAGCCACCATCGTTTTTTCTCCCGGGAATCGCCGTGATTACATTGCGTCACGTAGCTATCACGTACGGCAGTCGCGTGTCCGACGATCTCGGTGAACTGGCCGGACCCGGCCAGGACGGAACAGGACTTTTCGGCCAGGGCCAAAATCGGGTGCCCCGCCGCCGCATCCTGTGCCAGGCTCGGGTGTGCACTACAGCGAACTCGAAGCCCGGATGCGGGCCGGCGAGTGCTTCCACGATCTCCGGCTGGACCCCGGCGCCTGGGCGATCGTGCGGGTGGACGGCCGGAACTTCTCGCGCTACACCGAGCGGCGCTACGGCAAGCCGTTCGACGAGAGGTTCTCGGCGCTGATGGCGGGCACGGCCCGCGCGCTGCTGGAGGAGCTCGGCGGACGCTACGCCTACACCGAGAGCGACGAGGTGTCGGTGGTGCTGGCGCCCGCGTTCGCGATGTTCGGCCGCGGGCTGCAGAAGCTCGTGTCGATCTCGGCCGCGGTGGCCGCCTCGGCGTTCACCCACGAGGCGGGCGAGCCGGTGCAGTTCGACAGCCGGGTGTGGCTGGGCGCGGGCGTGGACGACGTCATCGACTACCTGTCGTGGCGGCAGGCGGACGCGGCCCGCTGCGCGCTCAACGGCTGGTCCTACTGGACGCTGCGCGGCACCGGCCAGAGCCAGCGCGAGGCCGCCCGGGCGCTGGAACGCACCGGCGTCGCGGCCAAGAACGAGCTGCTGTCGCACCACGGCGTCGACTTCAACGGCCTGCCCGCCTGGCAGCGCCGGGGCGTCGGCCTGTGGTGGGAGAACCACGAGCACCCCGGCCACGACCCGATCCGCGGCGTGGACGTGGTCACCCGGCGCCGGCGCGTGCGCGTCGAGCGCGAACTGCCCATGAAGGACGACTACCGGCGGCTGCTCGCGCGGCTGCTGACCGAGAGGACGTGACCTTGCGGAACCCTCCCGCCGACATCCGCACCGACGACCTGCTGCGCGCGCTGCGCGAGCACTGGGACCTGCCGATCGAGCGGCTGACCCACGCGCCGGTCGGCTTCGGCGACCACCACTGGACCGCCGACGGCCGCTGGTTCGTCACCGCCGCCCGCCCGGCCCGCTCCTTTGACGCGCTGGCCGCCGCGATGCGCACCGCCGCGAGCCTGGACCTCGACTTCGTGGTCCGGCCGCTGCCCGCCCGCGACGCGGCGCCGATCGCGGCCTTCCCGCCGCACTACGCGCTGACGGTCTACCCCCTCGTCGAGGGTACGGCGGGCGAGTTCGGCCAGGCGCAGACCGACTCCGACCGTACGGCGATGGCCGCCCTGCTGGCCGAACTCCACGGCAGCACAGCCACCGGCGTCCCGGTCTTCGACCCGTCGCTGACCGGCCGGGCCGCCCTGGAGCGGGCCCTGGACGAGCTCGACCGGCCGTGGACCGGCGGCCCGTACGCGGAGCCGGCCCGCTGCCTGCTGTCCGGCCACGGCGCGGCGGCGCTGCGCGAGGTCCTGGCCGGGTTCGACGCCCGGGCGGCCGAGCACGGCGCCGGCACGGTGATCACGCACGGCGAGCCGCACCCGGGCAACGTCCTGCGCGCGGGGTCCAGGCGGCTGCTGGTCGACTGGGACACGGTGGCGCTGGCTCCGCCCGAGCGGGATCTGTGGCTGGCGCTGGGCGACTGCCGCCGGGCGCGGGAGGCGTACACGGCGGCGGCGGGCCACGAGGTCTCGCAGCCGGCCATGGACTTCTTCCGGCTGCGCTGGCAGCTCGACGACATCTCCCTCTACGTCCAGGACTTCCGCGCCCCGCACGAGGACGACCCGGACACGAGGACGGCCTGGGACGGCTTCCGCGAGTACGTGGCGGCCGTGGCCCGCTGACCGGCTACAGGGGCGCGGAGAGCCCGGCCTTCACCTCGCGGGTGAACGCGTCGGTCAGGACCTCTTCGCGTCCCCGCTCGACCGCGTCGAGCGTCTGGGCGGCCACCTCTTCCGGGCTGATCTTGGACTGGGTGACGCGGGCGGCCATGTCGGTGTCGATGAACGCCGCGTGCACCCCCACCACCAGGGTCTTCTGCTCGCGCAGCTCCTGGCGTACACCGTTGGTCAGCGACCACGCCGCCGCCTTGGAGACGGAGTAGGAGGCGGCCTGGGGCAGCACCACCCAGGACAGCACCGACAGCACGTTGACCAGCGCGCCGCCGCCGTTGCGGGCCAGCACCGGGGCGAAGGCCCTGGACATCTCCAGCGTGCCGAAGAAGTTCGTCTCCATCTCCGCCCGCGCGGCCCGCGCGTCGGGCTCGGTGACGAGCCCGCTGGTGCGGGAGATCCCCGCGTTGTTGATCAGGAGGGTGACGTCGCCGAGCTTCGCGGCGGCAGCGGCGACCTGGGCGGGGTCGGTGATGTCGAGCCTGACCGGCACGACGCCCGGTTCGGTGACGGTGCCCGGGTCGCGGGCGCCCGCGTAGACGGTCCGCGCGCCCCTGTCCAGCAGGGCCCGGGTGAAGGCCCGACCCAGCCCTCTGTTGCCTCCGGTCACGAGCGCGACCGCGCCTTCGATCGGCAGTCCGGTCATGGCGTCCTCCTAGTGAGTTTGAATTTCCAACTCACTCTACACCAGGCTCGTCGCTCACCTCAGGACGGGCACCTTGTCCCCTTGCTCGTTGACGGCCGTCAGGGCGGGGGCCCCGCTCGTGGCCTTGGTGGCGTACCGGCCGCTCGTCTCGCGTCCGTCGAGCGTGATCCGGACGACCCGGCGGCTGCCCGCGCTCACGAAGTACCTCTTGCCGGACGGCGCCGTCCACTTCACCCCCGCGACCACGTCCCGGCGCAGGCGGCTGCAGTCCCAGCTGCCGGTCCTGGTCGCGGTCGCCGTGCCCACGGTGCGCGCGCCGCGCCGCGTGACCAGGACCGCCCGCACCGAGTTGCCGCCGGTGGCGTCCGACAGCCGCAGGCACATCCACCGCCCGCCGACCCCCTCGGGCAGCCTCCCCGCCCAGAACTCCCACGCCGTCGCCGCCTGGATCTCCCCCGACGGCCGGTCGAGCACACAGCTCAGCGCCCGCCAGGCGCCGAACCCCTCCGCCAGCGCGTCCAGCTCCCAAGGCCCGTACCGGTTGATGTCGGCGGGTGGCGGCGGCTGGTAGGTGGCACTCGCCGACGACAGCCGCCCGAAGTCCAGCATCGTGTACGGCATGCCGTGCGCGATCTCCGGCGCCCGGAACCGCAACACCGGCCCCCGCCAGCACCCCTGCCCGGAGGCTGATCCCGTGGCGTCGGCGGTGATCGGAGCGGTGACCCCGTCCTTCAGGCCGACCTTGCGCCAGCGCGGCCCACCGCCCGACAGGGCCGCCGCCGACACCTCGGTCACCCATGGCGGCACCAGATAGCGGTTGCCCCGCGGGGTGGCGAGCAGCTTCAACGGGCTCGTGCCATCAGGCTTGGCCCGAGGCGCAGGCAAAACCTCCAACCCATCCTGCCCACCCGAGACACCCTGCCCACCCGAGACACCCTGCCCACCCGAGACACCCTGCCCACCCGAGACACCCTGCCCACCCGTGGCGCCCAGCCCACCGGCGACCCCCTGCCCGCCAGTGGCGCCCTGACCGCCGGTGGCGCCCTGACCGGCCGTGGTGCTGTGTCCGGCCGTGGTGCTGTGCCCGCCCCTGGCACCCTGCCCACCGGTGGACGGCTGGCTGGCGGTGGTGGTGTAGCGGGCTATGCGGTCGTGGCGGCGGAGCAGGACGATCCGGGCTCCGTCCAGCTCGCCCGCGTAGATCAGCTGGACGGGCCCGGAGCCCCAGGCTCGCTGGGCCCGCCGTACCAGCTCGACGTCGTCGGTGAGGGAGCCGCGCGGCGGCCAGGAGGCGAGCGTGAGGTCGGTGCCCGTGCGCCAGGCGCCCGCCGCCGCGCGCTCGACCCGCAGCGGCGCGGCGCTGACCGGCCCGCCTGAGCCGACGTCGGGCGCGGCCACGGCCACCGCGCCGAGCAGCAGGAGGGCGGCGAAGGCGATCCGGACGCGGCGCAGCGGGCGGCCGTAGACGCGGGCGACGGACGGGTCCAGGGCGAGGGCGCCGTGCGTCTGCTCCACCGCCCGCGCCTCGGCCAGCGCGCCGCCGGGGTCGGCGGCTCCGGCGCCCGCGAGGATCTCCACCACCTCGGCGGGCGGGCGGCCCTCCAGCAGGAGCATCGCGTAGGCGGCGCGGCCCGCCCCGGTGAGGCCGTTGAGCTCGCGAAGAAGCGCCACGTCGGACCTGGACACCACGACGGGCACCACCTCGACCGGCCCGAGCCGCCCCGACCACGGCATGAGGCGCAGCCGCAGCACCCTGCGCAGGAACACGCGGCGCAGGCCGGCCTCGTCCAGCCTGCCGTGGCGGGCGACGGCGGCGGCGGCCAGCCGGTGCGCCCAGGCCAGCCGCCGGTCCTCGCCGCCGGTCGCGGGCAGGGCGAGGTAGCCGAGCAGGACCAGGTCCCGGTAGGGCTTGGCGAGGATCCGGTTCCCCCGTATGGACCGCCGCATCACGACCTCACCGCCTGTGTTCGCATGCCTGCATATTGTGACTAGGAAGGTACGGCAGGCATTGCGGCCGTGAGGGCGTTATCAGGAAATCTCCACCGGCTGCCTCAACGCTGAAACTTCAACCCCCAGGAAAAGCTCATGCCCCCGACCTGCCAGAACATAAGCCGTCTTCAGCGTTGAAGGCGGATTTATCAGCGTATTGGGGTGGCCGCCACCGAGGGTGGTTGTTGCCCCACCGCGGACTGGTGGACGGTACACGGCGAGAGACCGCCTCCGGAGTGAGAAGGAGAGCCTTCGATGAGGCACCGCCGTTTATCCACCGTTCTCGCAGTCATCGTCCTTACCGCCGCGTCCATGGGCGCGGCGGCTCCCACCGCCCAGCCCGACCTGGACTCGACCGTCGTCCAGCTCATGACCGCCCGCAGCCAGGCCGACGGCTCCAGACTCGCCGCCGCCGGCGCCGGCACCGAAGTGAACGTGCAGCGCCGCAGTCCGCGGGGCGACTGGGTGTTCGGCTCCTCGGTGATCAAGGCGCCCAACGTCGAGGGCGCCTACCCCGAGGGCTGGCTCTTCGTCGCCCAGCGCACCGCCGCCGGATGGAAGGCCGGTCTGGACGGCACGCCCGAGTTCGCCGCCCTGGCCCAGCAGGCGCCCGCCTCCGTGGTCAGCGACGGCGAGAAGCGTACCTTCGCCGCCAACACCAAGGCCCAGACCCAGGCGCAGGCCGCACCCACCGGCCTGTCCCTGCCCTACCCGCAGGGCGCCTCCTGGAAGATCATCGGCGGGCCGCACGGCTGGTCGGGCCAGCCCAGGCCGTGGAGCTCGATCGACCTCGACAGCCGGGCCAGCGACCGCAGCGTGCTCGCCGCGCAGTCCGGCCGCGCCTACTGGGTCTGCTCCAACGGCGGGCACATCCGCATCATCCACGACAACGGCTGGACCACCGAGTACTACCACCTGCTCAACGAGATCCGCCCCAACGGCACCCAGCTCAAGATGGGCGACTACCTCGGCCTGACCAGCACCCGCATCCCCTGCGGCGGCTCGGCGGGCAGCAACCACGTGCACTTCGCGCTGAAGAGCGGCTCCTCGTGGGTCGCGCTTCAGGACAAGACCATCGGCGGCTGGACCTACTTCGAGGGCTCCGGCGCGTACGGCGGCGGCGCCCGCAGAGGCACCACCACCCGCTACGTCGGCGACTGGATCCAGAACTACGGCCCGGAGACCCCCGGCGGCCGCACGTTCGAGAACGCGGCCAACGTGGACGTCGCCGACCTGGGCCAGGGCGAGTCCCCGATCACGGTCACCGGCGTGCCCGGCAACGCGCCCGCCACGCTGAGCGTCTACGCGGACGTCCACCACGGCTGGCGCGGTGACCTGCAGCTCGACCTCGTCAGCCCGACCGGCGTGGTCTACCGGCTGCGCGATCCGGCGCCGGACGACGACGGCACGATCATCCACGAGACGTACACGAAGAACGCCGCCGATTCGCCCGCGAACGGCACCTGGCGGCTGCGGGTCAAGGACGTCGACTCCAACCACTCGGGCTATATCGACGCCTGGAGCCTGACTTTCTGACACATGCGCTGTAAATTCGGGCTGATCACTCCTGAAACAGGGGAGTTGTCCCGATGGATCAGCATTTTGACCGCTTACTCCGTGACGCGATCACCGCGCGCGGACTCAGCCTGGAGCGCCTGCACGCCCGCCTGTCCCAGCGCGGCATCAAGGTCAGCCTGGCCAGCCTCAGCAACTGGCAGCGCGGGAAGTGCCGCCCGGAGCGATCGCAGTCGCTCCGGGCACTCCACGCGCTGGAGGAGATCCTCGCCCTGCCGGGCGACACTCTCATCGCCAGCCTGGGTCCGCCCAGGCCGAGGGGACGCTGGGTGAGCCATGTGCCGGGCGCGGTGCCGTACCGCGATCTGTGCCCTGAAGCGGGGAGCCTGCAGCGGCTCCTCGGCGAGATCAAGAACGTCACCGACGGACAGCTCGCGCTGCTGTCCTACCACGACCACATCACCACGGGGACGGACCGCGACGAGCGCTCGGTGCGCACCCGGGCGGTCTTCCAGGCCCGCTCGGACGGCGTGGACCGGCACGTGGCCATCCACTACAACGAGCGCTCGCACCTGCCCGAGGACTTCTCCGCGTCGTTCTGCAGGCTGGGCCGGGTCAAGAAGGACGAGCCGGCCGGGCTGACGGCACTGGAGCTGCTGTTCGACCGGCCCCTGGCGGCCGGGGAGACCTATGTGGTGGAGTACGAGTTCCGCTACAGGAAACGCGGGCCGCAGGCGCTGTTCTACAACCGGTGGTTCCGCTTCCCCGCGCACGCGTACCTGCTGACCGTGCAGTTCGCGCCGGGGGCGACGCCGGTGCGCTGCTTCCGCACGCACCAGCCGACGACCGCGACCCCGCCCGCCGACGTGGGCGAGTTACGGCTGAGCGGCTGGGACTCGGTGCACATCGCCGACGTCGAGGTACGGCCCGGCGTGCACGGCGTCCGGTGGGAGTGGGCCTAGCGATCCTCGCGGATCATGGCGGCCCGGTAGGCGCCGACCAGGGACGCGAGGATCACCAGGTCGAAGATGATCTGCGTGGCGACCAGCGCGCGGGCCAGTTGCCCGACCGCGTGCACGTCGCCGAAGCCGACGGTGGCGATGGTGGAGACGGTGAAGTACAGGGCGTCGGTGCGCGTGCGCAGGCCCGCGAACTGGGCCGGGTCGATCGTGGCCACCATGAGGTAGCCGAGGGCGAAGAAAATCGTCACCACGTACACGATCAGCAGGAGCGTGCGCAGCCTGGCCTTCTTGTCGTGGTGGGCGACCGCGATCGTGTGCCGGCCGAACACCCAGACCAGCACCAGCACGCCGAGCATGAACAGCGCGGCCGCCACGCCGAGCCGCGCCACGCTGGAGCCGTCGCCCAGCGGGATCAGGTAGTAGAGCGCGACGAGCCCGGCCACGACGGCCAGGTGCTGGAGGGCGGTCAACAACCAGCGATGATCGGCCATGACTCACTGTGACCGCACGACGGGCACGGCTTCGGCCGGGACACGCCGGGGTAGTGGGAAAACGTGAAGGTGCTCCTGCTCACGATGGGCAGCCGGGGGGACGTGCAGCCGTACGTCGCGCTGGCGCGCGGGCTGCTGGCCGCCGGGCACGAGCCGGTCGTGGCGGGGCCGCGGCGGTTCGGGTCGCTGGCGGCGCCGTACGGGATCGCTTTCGAGCCGTTGCCCGATGAGATGCTCGACCTTCAGGACCAGGTCAAGGGGCAGGGGGCGGGCGCGGCCATCACGGCGGCGCGCTCGGTGAAGCCGATGGTGCGCCAGGTGCTGGACGCGGAGGCGGCGCTGATCGAGCCCGGCCCCGACGTGATCGTCTACCACCCGAAGGCGCTCGGCGGGCCCTACCTGGCGGAGAAGGCCGGGATCCCGTCGCTGGCGGGGCTGCTGCTGCCGCTCTACGTGCCAACCGCCGACTTCGCCTCCCCCATCCTCCCGGTACGGCTGCCGCCCGCCGTCAACCGGGCCACCTGGCGGGTCGCGGCGGCGGTCGAGGCGCCCTACCGCTCGGTGGTGCGCACGTGGCGGACGGAGGTCCTGGGCCTGTGCGAGGGCTTCCGCCCGGCGGCGGAGCTGATCGCGGCCGGGCCGGTGCTGCACGCGTGGAGCCCCCGCCTGCTGCCGGCGCCCGCCGACTGGCCCCCGCAGGCGGATCCGATCGGCTTCTGGATCCTGCCCGCCGCCGACTGGACCCCGCCCGAGCGGCTGGCCGCGTTCCTGGAGGAGGGGCCGCCGCCCGTCTACGCGGGGTTCGGCAGCATGGCCGGGCGGGATCCGCGCGGTCTGGCGGCGACCGTCGTGGAGGCGGCGCGCCTGGCCGGACGGCGGGCGATCCTGGCGACGGGCTGGGGCGGCCTGCGTACCGACGAGGAGAGCGAGGACGTGCTGGTGATCGAGGAGGCGCCGCACGACTGGCTGCTGCCGCGCGTGGCCGTGGCGCTGCACCACGGCGGCATCGGCACCGTCGCGGCGGCCCTGCGCGCCGGGGTCCCGCAGGTCGTCCGCCCTTTCCTCGGCGACCAGCCGTTCTGGGCCGACCGCCTGCACCGGCTGGGCGTCGCGCCCCCGCCACTGCGGGGACGGCCGCGCGCGCCCGAGGTGGCCGCCGCGTTCGCGGCCGCCCTGGAGCTATCCGGTACGGCGGCCGCCGTCGCCGCCGACGTGGCCACGGAGGACGGCGTGGCCGAGGCGGTCTCCCGCATCGAAACGCTCGCGGCCCGCTAGGTTCATTCCTTCCTGAGGGCGGCGCGCCCCTCCGCGGCGCCGACGAAGCGCATCTTGCCCAGCGGCACCTCGGCCGGGCTCGGGTCGGGCGCCTGGCGGCGCTGCGGGCGCGGGCCGTCGCTGGGCAGCACGTACGGCCGCTTGAGCACCTCGTCCAGGATGAAGACGGTCTCCGTGGCCTTGACCGCGGGAATGCCCGCCAGCCGGTCGGTGACCAGCGTGTGCACCTCGGCCACGTCGGACACCCGCACCTGGATCATGGCGTCGTGCTGCCCGGTGGTGATGGCGCAGTACTCCACCTCCGGCATCCGGGCCAGCTCCGCGCGGAACTGCTTCCACATCTGCTGCCGCACGGTCACGAAGATGAGCGCGGTGATGCCGAGCCCGGCCCGCACGTGGTCGATCTCGGCGGTGAAGCGCTTGATGGCGCCGTCGGCGCGCAGGGCCTCGAAGCGGGTGTAGGCGTTCGCCCGCGAGATCCCCACCCGTTCGGCCAGCGCGGCGACCGAGATGCGGCCGTTCTCGCGCAGGACCTGCAGGATCTTCAAATGGACGGCGTCCAGCTCAAGGCCGATGCCGATCCGTCCAGACCGCAACCCACTCTCTCCACCATTTCTGGAAATTTCCGTCACCAGTACCACACTCCTCGACAAACCGTCTCACCGACGTGACACGGGCTGGACGTTCTGCCGGACAATCCACGACAACTTTCACAGAATATCTGGAGGACCCATGGCGACCCGCTCGCAGACGGCGGCTGTACTGCTCGCCGGTGCACTCGCCCTCGCCGCCTGCGGAAGCGGCGGCTCCAAGACCCCCGCCGCCGGCGGCGCCGCAGGCAAGACCCTCGTCATCGACACCTCCTTCGACCTGAAGACCGGCGACCCCGGCCGCACCTACGAGCCGACCGGCCTCATCATCGGCAAGGCGGCCTACGAGACACTTCTCACCTTCGACGGCGCCGACGTGACCAAGCCCGTCCCCGCGCTGGCCGAGTCGTACGAGCTGTCGCAGGACGGCAAGACGCTCACGCTCAAGCTGAAGCAGGGCGCGGTCTTCGCCGACGGCTCCCCGGTCACCGCCGACGACGTGGTCTTCTCCCTGACCCGCGTGCGCGACATGAAGGGCACCCCGTCGTTCCTGCTGGACGGCGTGGAGGTGGCCAAGGACGGCGACTCGACGATCAAGCTGACGTCGAAGGCGGCCAACCCGGCGCTGCCGTTCATCCTGCCGAACCCCGCGCTCGGGATCATCAACAGCAAGGTCGCCCAGCAGCACGGCGCGACCACCGACGCCAAGGACAAGGCCGAGCAGTACCTGAACTCGGCCTCCCTCGGCTCCGGCCCCTACGCGATCGAGTCGTTCAACGTCAGCAGCCAGGTCGTGCTCAAGGCCAACCCGAAGTACTACGGGACCAAGCCCGCCTACGACAAGGTCGTCATCCGCAACGTCGAGGCGGCCACGCAGAAGCTGAACGTCCAGCGCGGCGACAGCCAGGTGGCGCTCAACCTGTCCGGCGACCAGGTCACCGGCATGCCGAACACGCTGCAGGTCAAGAAGACCGCCTCGGCCAACGTCATCTTCCTGCTGGCCAACCAGGACTCCGCGATCAGCAAGACCACCACGAACGCCAAGTTCGTCGAGGCCGTGCGCAAGGGCGTCGACTACGCGGGCCTGCTGGAGCTGGCCGGCGAGGGCTCGACGCAGGCGCCCGGCGTGATCCCGTCGCAGCTGCTCGGCGCGCTGCCCGCCGACCAGGCCGCCAAGCGGGACGTCGAGGGCGCCAAGGCCGCGCTGGCCGCCAGCGGGCTGTCCAACCCGAGCGTCAAGCTGGAGTACCCGAGCGAGCTGACCGTCAACGGCCTGTCCTTCCAGCCGCTGGCCGAGCGCATCCAGGCCAACCTCAAGGAGGTCGGCATCACGGTCGAACTGGCCCCGGCGCCGGTCGCCACCGCCCTGGACAACTACCGCAACGGCAAGGAGGAGATGGGCCTGTGGTACTGGGGCCCTGACTACCCGGACCCCAGCGACTACCTGGCCTTCCTGCCCGGCAAGACCGTCGGCCTGCGCGCCGGATGGAAGCCCGGCGCGGCCAAGGAGATCGAGGCGGCCGGAGACAAGGCGGCGGTCACCATCGGCGACGACGCCCGCAAGACCGTCTACCGGGACGTCCAGACCAAGCTCAACGCGGGCGGCCCGTTCGTCCCGCTGATCCAGCCGAGCCAGAACATCGTGACCGCCGCCACGGTGACCGGCCTCGAGTACCACCCGGTCTGGACCGTCGACGTGGCCGACCTCGGCGTGAAGTGAAGACGACCGGTACCCGGGCCAGGCACCCCCTGGCCCGGTTCCTGATCCGCCGGATCCTCATCGCGCTGCTGCTGGCCTGGGGCATCACGCTGGTCACGTTCGTGCTGACCAACATGGTGCCCGGCGACCCCGTCGCGGCCAACCTGGGTCAGCGGGCGCTGGGCGACCCGGCGATCGTCGCGCAGTGGAAGGCCGAGCACGGCCTGGACAAGCCGCTGCCGGAGCAGTACCTGCTGCACCTGCAGGGCATCCTCCAGGGCGACCTGGGCACCAGCCAGCAGAGCCACCGGCCGGTCGGCGACGACCTCGCCGCGTTCGTCCCGGCGACGCTGGAGCTGGCCGGGGCGGCGATCCTGATCTCGCTGGTGCTGGGCGTGGCGTTCGGCGTCGTGGCGGCCCTGCGCCGCGACCGGCTGCCCGACCACCTGCTGCGGGTGCTGAGCCTGATCGGCATCTCGGTGCCGACGTTCTGGCTGGCGCTGCTGGCCTTCTACGTCTTCTTCTACCGCCTCCAGCTCACGCCGGGCAGCGGCCGCATCGACCCCGGCATGACCGCGCCGGGGCCGATCACCGGCCTGCACACGCTCGACGCGGCGCTGACCGGGCAGTGGGACGTCTTCGCCAGCGCCGTCGGCCACCTCATCACCCCGGCGCTGGTGCTGGCCCTCTACACGATCGGGCTGCTGACCCGCTTCACCCGCAGCGCGGTGCTGGAGGTCCTGGGCCAGGACTACGTGCGCGCCGCGCGGGCCAAGGGACTGCCGGGGCGGACCGTCCTGTTCCGTTACGTCCTGCGCTCGGCCCTGGTGCCCATCATCACCGTGGCCGGTCTGGCGTTCGGCTCGCTGTTGTCCGGGACCGTGCTGGTCGAGGCGATCTTCGCCTGGCCGGGGGTCGGGCAGTACGCGTACAAGAGCGCCACCTCCCTCGACCTGCCCGCGGTGATGGGCGTCGGCCTGGTGGTCGGCGTCGTGTACCTGATCATCAACCTGATCGTGGACGTGCTGTACGGGATCATCGACCCGCGAGTGAGGCTGCAATGAGGCGTGCTCTGAGGCGTGACCCGCTCGCGCCCCGCAAGCGGCGCGTGCCCGAGGCCTGGCGGCAGCCGCTGGCCGTGGCCGGGGCCGTCATCGCGCTGGCCTGGCTGGTCATCGCGCTGGCCGCGCCGTTCCTGGCCCCGCACGACCCGCTCGCGCAGGACCTGCCCCGCCTGGCCGAGCCGGGCCCCGGGCACTGGTTCGGCACCGACCAGCTCGGCCGCGACATCCTCAGCCGCGTCATGTACGGCGCCCGCGTCTCCATCCCGCTCACCCTGCTGCTCGTGGCCATGAGCGTGCTGGTCGGCGGGTTGCTCGGCGCCGCCGCCGGATATTTCGGCAGATGGGTGGGTGAGACCATCATGCGGATCGCCGACCTGGTCTTCGCCTTCCCCACCGTCATCCTGGCCATGGTCGTGGCCGCGGCGCTCGGGGCCAGCCTGACCAACGCGGTGCTGGCCGTACTCGTGGTCGCCTGGCCCGCCTACGCCCGCGTCACCCGCGGCCTCGTGCTCGGCGTGCGCGAGCGGGAGTTCGTGCTCAGCGGGCGGCTGCTCGGCTTCTCGCCCTGGCGCTCGCTGCGCGTGGACGTGCTGCCCAACGTGACCGGCCCCATCCTGGTGCTGGCCACGCTCGACATCGGCACCGCGCTGCTGCTCCTGTCCGGCCTCAGCTTCCTGGGGCTCGGCGCCAAGCCGCCGTCGCCCGAGTGGGGCGCGATGGTCGCCTCGGGCGTGGAGGTCTTCGACTCCTGGTGGGTGGCGACCTTCCCCGGTCTCGCCATCCTGACCGTGGTACTGGCCTTCAACTTCCTCGGCGACACCCTGCGCGACGCCCTCGACCCGCGTACGGCCCGCGCCATCAAGGAGCGCGCACTGTGAAGATCACCGACCTGAGGGTGGACATCCACGGACGGCAGATCCTCAAGGGCGTCTCCGTCACCCTGCACGAGGGCCGCGTCCACGGCCTGGCCGGAGAGTCGGGCTCGGGCAAGACCATGACCGGCCTGGCCGCCCTCGGCCTGCTCCCGCACGGCGCGCGCGCGACGGGCGAGATCCTCCACAACGACCGCAACCTGCTCGAACTGCCCGCCAAAGAGCTCAACAAGGTACGCGGCGGCGAGGTCGCCATGGTCTTCCAGGACCCCGCCACCAGCCTGCACCCCATGCTCACCATCGGCAGGCAGCTCACCGAGCACATGCGCCACCACCTCGGCCTGGGCAAGGCCGAGGCGCGGGCGCGGGCCGTAGAACTGCTCGGCAAGGTCCGCATCCCCGGCGCCGGCGAGGCGTACGGGCGCTACCCCCACCAGTTCTCCGGCGGCATGCGGCAGCGCATCGCCATCGCCGTCGCGCTGGCCTGCTCGCCCCGGGTGCTGATCGCCGACGAGCCGACCACGGCGCTCGACGTGACCGTCCAGGCGGGCATCCTGCGTCTGCTGCGCGGGCTGTGCGACGAGCTGGGGCTGGCCGTGCTGCTGGTCACCCACGACCTCGGCGTGATGTCCGCGGTGGCCGACGAGGTCAGCGTCATGAAGGACGGCCTGATCGTGGAGAGCGGGCCCCGCTCCCACGTCCTGCGCACCCCCGACCACCCCTACACCCGCTCCCTCCTGGCCTCGCTGCCCGAGAGTCCGCTCGCCCCCGCACCCGACGAGGAGCGCTCATGAGCCTGCTCACCATCGACGACCTGGTCGTCGAACACCGCTCCCCCGGCCGTCCCGTCGTCCGCGCGGTCGCCGGGGCCAGCCTCACGGTGAGCGCCGGTGAGGTCGTCGGCCTCGTGGGCGAGTCGGGATGCGGCAAGTCGACGCTGGCCAGAGCCGTCTGCGGGCTGAACCCGGTGACCGAGGGCGCCATCAGGTTCGAGGGGCAGCCGGTGACGCCGCTCGGGCTGCGGCGCCGTACGCTGACCGGGATCCAGATGGTCTTCCAGGACCCGTACGCCTCGCTCAACCCGCGCCGGCGCGTGGGCGACCAGATCGCCGACGGCCTGCGGGTGGCGCGCGGCAGCACCGTCACCCCGGCCGACCTGCTCGAACGCGTGGGCCTGCCGAGAGACTTCACCGACCGCCATCCACACGAGTTCTCCGGCGGGCAGCGGCAGCGCGTCGCGATCGCCCGCGCGCTGGCCGCCGAGCCCCGCCTGCTCATCGGCGACGAGCCCATCTCCGCCCTCGACGCCTCGGCGCAGGCGCAAGTGGCCCGCCTGATGCGCGACCTGGCGGTGGACTCGGGGGCCGGGCTGCTGTTCATCAGTCACGACCTGTCCGTGGTACGCCTGATCGCCGACCGGATCGCCGTCATGTACCTGGGCAAGATCGTCGAGATCGGCAGGACCGCCGAGGTCTGGGACAACCCCCGCCACCCCTACACCCAGGCCCTCCTGAACGCGATCCCGCTGCCCGACGGCCAGGGCACCCTGCCCGCGGAACTACCCGGCGACGTCCCCGACCCGGCCAACCCGCCGGGCGGCTGCCGCTTCAACCCGCGCTGCCCGCACGTGATGGACGTCTGCCGCGACAAGGAGCCGGACTTCGGCCCGGTCGCCTGCTGGCTCCACGAGCCCACGTGACCCCCACACCCCCCGAAGGGGCATCCACCGAGGGCGGCCTGGCCAAGGACGGTCAGGTGGAAGGCAGCCGGGCGGACGGAGACCTGGCCGGGGAGGTGCCCGCCCAGCGGGGGCTTCCCGAGGACGGCGGCGGGCTTCCCGCGGGCGAGCTGAGCCAGGACCGT
This sequence comes from Nonomuraea endophytica, assembly GCF_014203235.1. Taxonomy (GTDB): domain Bacteria; phylum Actinomycetota; class Actinomycetes; order Streptosporangiales; family Streptosporangiaceae; genus Nonomuraea; species Nonomuraea endophytica. The sequence goes on from NZ_JACHIN010000005.1 coordinate 260,173, forward strand.
GGGCGGAGGCAGGACCGGGCCCTCGTGTGCGGGCTGAGGCAGGGCGGGCTTGGCGAGGGCGGGCTGGCCGAGCGGGTGGGGGCGGTGCGGGTCGCCATGGCCGCGGCCGAGGTGGACGCGCTGGTATTGCGGCCCTCGCCGGACTTCCGGTTCCTGGGCGGGAGGGGCGAAGGGTTTCTCGTGGTCACGCGGGAGAACTATGCGGAGACGGCCACCCCGGCGGCGCTCGTACCGGCTGCTGCCCGCCGGGTCGGGGTGGATCCGGAGATGCGGGTGCGGGAGCTGTTCGGGTTGTCGGTGGACGCCGAGCTGGTGCCGGCGGGAGCCGTACTCGCGCCCCTGCGGTTGCGGAAGGACCAGGGCGAGCTCGACGCCATCGCCCGCGCGGCCGCCGCGGCGGACGGGGTGGTGGCGCGGGCGCGGGAGCTGCGGTGGTTCGGGGCCACCGAGCGGGCCATGGCCCGCCACCTGCGGGTCGCGATGCTGGAGAGCGGCTGCGAGGAGATCCTGGGCGTCCAGGTGGCGGCCGGGGAGCACACCGCGATCCCCGCGCACCGCCCCACCGACCGGGTGATCAACCCGGGCGACGCACTCCAGGTCGCCGTGCGCGGGCGGTGGGACGGCTACTGCGCCGAGGTGGCCAGGGTTCTCGCGGTGGCCGAGCCGCCGGAGGACTTCGACGCCCTGTACTCGGTGGTCCTCGCCGCGCAGAGCGCCGCCCTCGACGGTGTACGGCAGGCCCTGCCCGTCGCCTCCGTCGCCAGGTCGGCCCAGTCGATGATCGAGGAGTCCGGCTACGGCCAGTTCGCCGCCGGGCACTTCGGCAGGGGCGTGGGCCTGGCCGACGACGAACCGCCTCACCTGTCCCCCGCCGACCCCGCCACGCTGGCCCCCGGCATGGCCCTCTGCCTCGAACCGGCCGTCTACCTCCCCGACCTGTTCGGCGCCCGCCTCGCCGACGTGGCCGTCTGCACGGAGTCCACTCCACGCCTCCTCACCACCCCGCCCCCCGCCCTCGTCGTGCTCGACCGCTGACGACCCCCCGAAGCCCAGGGCGAGGTGCGCCTTTTCTCCCGCCGCCCTGTGGCACGCTGGTTGACGACGATCATCGGGGGGTGTCGTGGGCCAGTTCGTGCTGCTCATGCTCGTGCTGCTCGGGGCGCTGGTCACGGTGCCGCTCGGCGACCGGCTGGGGCTTCCGGCGCCGGTGCTCATGACGCTCTACGGCATCGTGCTGGCCGTCCTGCCGTTCGTGCCGAACGTGGCCATCCCGCCGGAGCTCGTGCTCCCGGCCCTGCTGCCTCCGCTGCTGTACGCGGCGGCCAGCCGTACCTCGTGGCGGCAGTTCGCGGCCAACTGGCGGCCCATCTTCCTGCTGGCCGTGGCGCTGGTGTTCGTGACCACGGCGGCGGTCGCGGGGGTGGCGCACGCGCTGGTGCCCGGCCTGTCGCTGGCCGCGGCGGCGGCGCTGGGCGCGCTGGTCGCCCCGCCGGACCCGGTCGCCGCCACCAGCGTCGCTGGCTCGCTCGGGCTGCCCAGGCGGCTGGTGTCGCTGCTGGAGGGCGAGGGGCTGTTCAACGACGTGACGGCCATCGTGCTCTACCACGTGGCGATCGCGGCGGCCCTCACCGGCACCTTCTCGTGGCCGGGCGCGGCGGGCGAGCTGGTGCTGTCGGGGGTGGTGGCGATCGTCGTCGGGTTCGGGGTGGGGTGGGTGGCTGCCCGGCTGGACAGCCTGCTCGGCGACCCCACGCTGCAGATCGGGCTGTCGGTGCTGGTGCCGTACGCCAGCTACGTGCTGGCCGACCAGCTGCTCGGCTCCGGCGTGCTGGCGGTGCTGACCACCGCCTTCTACCTGCGGGAGAAGACCAGCGACGCCGACGACTCGATCGGCCGCCTCACCGGCGCCGCCTTCTGGCAGGTCGTGGACACGCTGGTGACCGGGGTGGCGTTCGGGCTGATCGGGCTGGAGCTGCACAACGTGCTCGGCACCGTGACCGGCAGGTTCGGCGAGGTGATGGTGTGGAGCCTGATCGTGGTCGCCGTGGTCGTGGGGGTGCGCCTGCTGTGGCTGCTGCCGACCGCCTCGCTGGCCAGACGCCTGCACCAGTCGCGCGGCGACGACTCCGAGACGCCGACGAGCTGGCGCGAGACGGTCGTGATGTGGTGGGCGGGCATGCGCGGCGTGGCCTCGGTGGCGCTCGCGCTGGCCATCCCGCTGGAGGTGCCGCAGCGCGACGTGCTGGTCTTCGTCGCGTTCGCGGTCATCCTCGCCACGCTGCTGGTGCAGGGCCTGACCCTGCCCTGGGTGGTACGCCTGCTCGGTGTCACCGCCGACACCGAGGCGGAACGCGCCTTCGAGCGCAGGCTGGCCAAGCAGGCGGCCGGCGCGGCGAGGCAGCGGCTGCGGGAGCTCGTCGACACCGATCAGGTGCCCGACGACATGGTGGAGATTTTCGGCCGCCGCCTGACCGACATCGCGGTGCGGATCAGCCCCGAGCTGGCGGACGAGGAACGCCGCGAGGCGTTCGGCCAGCGCCTCGAACGTATCAAGGTGGTGCGCCGGGTCAGCGACGAGATGATGTCGGCGGCCCGGCGCGCCGTGCTGGACGCGCGCCGCGAGCCGGACGCCGACCCGCAGGTGATCTCGCGGGTGCTGCGCCAGCTCGACCTGCGGAATCTGAGTTAGAGCGTGATCCACTCGGTGGACGTGGTGACCTCGTCGAGGATCGACTGGATCGGCTCGACGCCCAGCCCGGGTCCTGCGGGGACGTCCAGGTGGCCGTCGCGCAGCTCGAACGGCTCGGTGATGTCGGTCGCGTAGTAGCGGCGCGAGCCCGAGGTGTCGCCGGGCAGCGTGAAGCCGGGCAGCGCGGCGAGCGCCACGTTGGCGGCCCGGCCGAGGCCCGTCTCCAGCATGCCGCCGCACCACACCGCGATCCCGTGCGCCCGGCACAGGTCGTGGATGCGGCGGGCCTCCAGGTAGCCGCCGATGCGGCCCGGCTTGATGTTGACGATGGAGCAGGAGCCCAGCGCGATCGCGGCGGCCGCGTGCTCGGCCGACTCGATGGACTCGTCGAGGCAGATCGGGGTCCTGAGCTGCTTGGCGAGCTGGGCGTGCTGGACGAAGTCGTCGTTGGCCAGCGGCTGCTCGATGAGCAGCAGCTCGAAGTCGTCAAGTTTGGCGAGCTGGCGGGCGTCCACGAGCGTGTAGGCGGCGTTGGCGTCCACCTGCAGGAGCACGTCGTCGCCGAAACGCTCGCGGACCGCGCGCACCGGCTCGACGTCCCAGCCGGGCTCGATCTTCAGCTTGATCCGGACGTAGCCTTCGTCCAGGTAGCCCTCGACGGACTCCAGCAGTTCGGGGATCGAGTCCATGATGCCGACGGAGACGCCGCACGGCACCCGGTCGCGTTCGGCGCCGAGGAAACGGCCGAACGACTCTCCGGCCGCGCGGAGCTGGGCGTCCAGCACCGCGGTCTCCACGGCCGCCTTGGCCATCCGGTGGCCCTTGATCGGCTCCAGGGCGCGGCCCACGCCGTACGCGTCGACCTCCTCCGGCAGCGACGGCAGCAGGAACCGCTTGATCACCTCCGCCGCGCCGTCGACGAACTCGGAGGAGTAGAGCGGCTCCGACATGGCCACGCACTCGCCCCACCCCTCGGCGTCCGGTGTCACCACGCGCACGAGCAGCACGTCGCGCGAGGTCTCGGTGCCGAACGAGGTGCGGAACGGCGCCACCAAGGGCATCGCGATCCTGCGCAGCTCTACTCCTGTGATTTTCACGCCTTCTCCACTACGTAGTACTTCTTGTCATGAAATCCAGTGACCTTTCGGCCTTCGGCCAGCATGCCGCCCAGCACGTCGCGTACCGCATGCCGCCACGCCTTGGCCGTTCCCGGATCAACGCCGCGCAACCCCTCCACGTCGGCGGGGATCGCCACCAGCACGACCGGCGCGTCCATGTCGCCGAGCACCGGCCTGCCGCCCTCGTTGCGCAGGGCCACCGCCGTTCCCGGGGGCACGTCCAGCGGGTACGGCTCCCGCCGTACCGCCGCCTCGACGTGCGGCGCGGTGAGGTCCCAGACGGCGAGCACCCGATCGGACTCGTCGCCCTGGTTGATCGCATCGCCCATGACCCCGTAGAAGCTGGGCAGGTACTCGTGCGGCCTGGCCCCCAGCTTGGCGAGGTTGAAGTGCGCGTTGCGGCGCACCAGGGGGTCGTAGGTCCAGGAGATGCGCGTCAGCCCGCGCTCGAGTGCCCAGCGGCGCTGGTGCATCTTGAGCTCGAACCCTATGCCGCGCCCGACGGCCGCACCGGTGATGTGCGAGTGCAGTACGCCGCCGACCGCCATGAAGCCCACCGAAGCGCCCACCAGCGTGGCGCCGTCGTATGCGCCGGTGATGTAGTTGCCGGCGTGCGAGAAGGCCCGCATCAGTTCGACCGAGATCGGCTCGCCGCCCGGGTCGAAATGCCAGATATCACCGAACAGCGCGTGGACCTCTTCCAGGTCCGCGATCTCGTGAAGCTCCCTGATCGCGATCACGCATGCCCTCCGAGTCGTCCGTTGTCACGGCGACGGTAAACCATGGTGAGGACGCCTCGATTCGTGCCAGTTCACCAAGCACCCCCGCACCCTTGGTGCTCGTGCCCAATGCCTCGATCTTCGTCGTGGCGGGCGGTGAAGCGCGGTCCGTACCGGGCCGGGGCGGACGACCAGGTCGGGTGTCGTGCGCGGGCGGCGCGCCCCCTGCGATGGGACGGGCCAGTCGCCCCATCCGGTCCGTACCACCGACATTTCGGGACCTGAACTGGTATTGATCAGTTGCAGGGGGGATGATCCTATGGTGGCACCTTCTCGACCAGGAGACAGTGTGCACCTGAGCCGTCTTTAGCCACCGGCCTCCTCGCGACTCCCCTGCTCATCGCCGCTCCCGCCGCGGCCGGCACCCTCCGGCTCGCCCCCGTGGCCCAGGAGCTGAAGCCCCGCTCCGACGGCTTCCCGATCCCCTCCGTCGTGGGACTGGTCCGTACCAGCGAGAGCGACCCGCACGCCGAGGCCGTCGTCAGGCAGGTCCTCGCCGACGCCGGCGTCAAGCGGGTGACCACCACCGACGGGACCGACCCCCGCACCCCCGTGACCGTCTGGCTCGGGGACGGCGACGCCCGCCTGACCAGGCTCGGCGTCAAGAACGCCGACGGCCTGCCCGCCGAGGGCTACGTGCTGGCCGCCGGGCGCGGCGACATCGTCCTCGACGGCGTGGACGCCGACGGCACCTACTACGCCGCCCTGTCCCTGCGTCAGCTCCTCCAGAGCCGCCGTGCGCGGCACGCTGACCGTCCGCGACCCGCAGGGGTGGAAGCTGCCCGCCGACCGGCGGCTGACGCTGCCGCGCGGCGGGCTGCTGACGGTGCCGGTCGTGTTCACGCCGTCGGGCTCGGGCACGCAGGAGATCTCCTTCGCCGGGGTGACCACCAAGGTCGAGGTCACCACCCACCGGCCCGTCGCGAAGGACAACCTGGCCCGGGGCAAGATCGCCACGGCCTCCGGTGTCGAGGGCGGCACCACGTTCGAGCCGGGCAAGGCGGTCGACGGCGACCCCGCCACCCGCTGGTCGTCACGGCCGGCGAACGGCGAATGTCTCCAGGTGGACCTCGGTTCCGCCGTGGACGCGGGCCAGGTGGTGCTGCGCCGGGAGACCGCCCACGGCGCGGCCTACCGCGTCGAGTCCTCCACCGACGGCGCCGCCTGGACCCCGCTGGCCGAGGTCGGCGCGGGCGACGGCGGCGTGGACACGCTCTGGATCGACCGGCCCAACACCACCCGCCACCTGCGCGTCCAAGGGGTACGGCGGGCCACGTCGTTCGGCTACTCGCTCTGGGAGGTGGAGGTCAGAGCGGCTGCCTGACCCCATGGACGGGGTCAGGGCGCCGCCTGACCCGATGGACGGAAGCTCCGGCGGCGCCTGCCCGCCGCCGGAGCGGCTTCAGCGCTGCAGGCGGGGCACCGCCTCCAGCAGGGTGCGGGTGTAGTCGTGCGCGGGCCGGCCGACCACGTCCTCGGTGGGCCCGTGCTCGACGATGCGGCCCCGGTGCATGACCGCCACCGTGTCGCAGACGTAGCGGACCACCGCGAGGTTGTGGGAGATGAACAGGATCGACAACCCCAGCGTGTCGCGCAGCGAGCGGATGAGGTTGAGCACGGAGCCCTGCACGGAGACGTCCAGGGCGCTGGTGATCTCGTCGGCGACCAGCAGGTCGGGGCGGGCGCCGAGCGCGCGGGCGATGGCGACGCGCTGGCGCATCCCGCCCGACAGCTCACGCGGGTAGCGGGAGGCGAGGTCGGCGGGCAGGGAGACGAGGCCGAGCAGGCGGGTCACCTCGTCGGGGCGGGCGGCCCTGGGCAGCTCCAGCAGGCCCTCGGCCACCGACTCGCCGACCTTCATGCGCGGGTCGAGGGAGGCGTAGGGGTCCTGGAAGACCATCTGCACCCGGGAGGCGCCGGTGATCTGCCCGGAGTACCGTACGAGCCCGCTGACCGCCTTGGCCAGCGACGACTTGCCGGAGCCCGACTCCCCCACCAGCCCGACGATGCCGCCGCGCGGCACCTCCAGGCTGACGGAGTCGACCGCGGTGAACGATCCGAATCGCACCGTCACGTCAGTAAATTTCATGAAACCTCCCAGCAGGCCACCGTGTGCGCGATGCCGTACTCGGTGACCGGCGGCAACGACGTCGAGCAACGATCGGTCGCCAGCGCGCACCTTCCCGCGAACGCGCACCCCGCCCCCACCAGCGCGGGCGCAGGCTGCGTGCCGGGGATGCTGGCCAGCGGCAGCGAGCGGTCGGTCTCCATGTCGGGCAGCGAGTCCACCAGGGCCTTGGTGTACGGATGCGCCGCCCCCTTGGCCAGCGCCGACACGGGCAGCTCCTCCACCACCCGGCCCGCGTACATGACCACGACCCGGTCGCACAGCTCCCCCACGACCGCGATGTCGTGCGAGATGAACAGCGCCGCCGCCCCGCTCTCGTCGACCACCTCGCGCAGCAGCTTGAGGATCTGCCGCTGCACGGTGACGTCCAGCGCGGTCGTCGGCTCGTCGGCGATGATCAGCTTGGGCGTGCCCATGAGCCCCATCGCGATCACCGCGCGCTGCCGCATGCCGCCCGACAGCTCGTGCGGATGACGCTTGGCCTGCTTCGCCGGCTCGGGCAGGTGAACGTGGCCGAGCCGGTCCACGGCCCGGCGGGCGGCCTCGGCGCGGGTGGCGCCCTGGTGCACGATCGCCACCTCGGCCAGTTGCCCGCCGACGCGCAGCGCCGGGTTGAGCGAGGCCATCGGGTCCTGGAAGACCATGGCCAGGCTGGTGCCGAGCTCCTTCTGGCTGAGCTCGGCGACCTCCCGGCCGTCCAGGCGGAGCGCGGCGTGCGTGACCGTGCCCGGGTAGGGCACCAGGCCGCCGATCGCCGCCGCGGTCAGGCTCTTGCCGCTGCCCGACTCGCCGACGATGCCGACGATCTCGCCGGGCCGTACCGTCAGCGAGAGGTGGCGCACGGGGGTGACGCCGCCGGGGAAGGTGACGGTCAGGTCCCGCACCTCCAGCACGGCCCGAGGATCGGGCGCGCCCGACGGCTCCGGCGCGGCGAGCTCTTCCTTCCTCGCCGGTACGGCGGTGCGCGCCGCCCGCTTGGCCAGCGTGTCACCGAGCAGGTTGAACCCGATGCCGGCCAGCGCGACCGCCACCGCCGGCCCGATCGCAACCTCCGGCGTGACGTAGATGCGGGCGAAACCGTCGAACAGCAGCCGCCCCCAGTCGAAGTCCGGCGGCTGCACGCCAAGCCCCAGGAAGGACATGCCGGCCAGCCCCAGCAGCGCGCCGCCGAGCGCCTGGGCGAGGTTGAGGATGAGCGGTTCGGCGATGTTGGGCAGCACGTGCCGGCCCAGCACCCGCCGGCGCGGGACGCCGAGCATGCGGGCGGCCAGCACGTAGTCGGCCCCGGCGACGGAGGCGGCCAGCGTCTGGGTGAGCCGGGCGAAGCTCGGCGCGATGGCCACGCCGATGCCGAGGACGGCACCGCGTGCCCCCATGCCGGACACGACCGCGGTGAACATCGCCAGCAGCAGTCCGGGGAAGGCGACCAGCGCGTTGACGGTGCCGGTGACCAGGCGGGCGCCGCGCCGCGGCAGCACCGACGGCAGCGCGCCGAGCACGATGCCGATGACGGCGCCGATGAGCGTCGCGGCCAGGGCCAGCGCCAGCGAGTAGCGGCCGGCCACGAGCACGCGGGCCAGCAGGTCGCGGCCCAGGTTGTCGGTGCCGAGCGGATGGGCGGCCGAGGCGCCCTGCAGGATGGCGCCGGCGTCGATCTTCTCCGCGGTCTCGCCCCAGATCGGCGGGCCGATGATCGCCAGCACCACCATGAGGGTGACCAGCACCGCCGAGACGACGGCGGCGGGAGTGCGTGGCATCAGGACTCCTTGATGGAGGAGGTCGGGTCGAGCTTGCCGAGGATCAGGTCGACGGCGAAGTTGACGACCAGGACGATGGCGCCGTAGACGAGGATCACGCCCTGGGCCACGGGATAGTCCTTCTGGGTGATCGACTCGACGATCTTCAGGCCGAGGCCGGGCCAGGCGAAGACGTACTCCACCAGGACGCTGCCCGCGATCAGCGCGGTGAGCAGCAGGCCGCCGATGGTGAGGGTGGCGGTCAGCGTGTTCGGCAGCACGTGGCGCAGGTAGAGGCGGGCGGCGGGCAGGCGTTTGGCGCGGGCCAGCCGTACGTAGTCGGTGCCGAGCTCGCGCAGCGTCTCCACGCGGGAGATGCGGGAGATCATCGCGATCGGCCCGATCGCGAGCGCGAGGATGGGCAGCACGTACGAGGCCGGACCCGACTTGCCCGCGGGCGGGAACAACCCGAGGCCGATGGCGAAGACGGTGACCAGGCCGATGGCGTAGAGGAACTCGGGGACGGCCACCGCGGTGCCGGTGACCGAGGTGAAGGTGGCCTCGGTGCCGCGGTTGCGGCCGTTCTCGGTCCTGATCGCCGCCCACATGCCGATCGGCACGGCCGCCAGCATCGCCACGACGGTGGCCAGCAGCGCCAGGCCGAGCGTGTTGGGCAGCCGGGTGAGGATCACCTGTCCGACGGGCTCGCCGGTGAGGAACGAGACGCCCATGTTGCCGGAGAACAGGTTCGCCACATAGGTGGTGAACTGCTCCAGCAGGGGGCGGTCAAGCCCGAGCGCGGCCGTTCTGGCCTGAACCAGCTCGATCGGCGCGGCGGGGCCCAGCGAGGCGCGCACCGGGTCGCCGGGGATGAGGTGGATCATCGCGAACGACGCCACCAGCAGCACCCCCAGCGACACGATGAAGCGCACCAGATGCCGCAGCACTCAGCCTCCTTCGGTCAGGCGGATGGACGTGGGGATGAGGACGGTGGCGACCAGGTCGAACGTCGCGCCCTTGCCGGCCACGAGCACGGTGTTCTCGGTGACCGGGACCAGGTCGGAGTTGTCGAACAGCGCGGACTCGGCCTCCAGCCAGAGCTTGCAGCCCTCCTCGCCCGGCTTGAGCTTGGCCTGGGCGATCAGCTCGGTGTAGCGGGCGTTGTCCAGGTGGGCGAAGTTGGCGCCCTTGGGCGCGGCCGGGCCGGACAGGAAGCCTTCGAGCTGCGAGGGCAGGGAGACGCCGATGGGCAACCAGACCACGTCCCAGTCCTGGGTGGCGTTGAGCGACTCCGACATCTTGGTGTCCAGCACGCCGTTGAGCTTGACCTCGGCGCCGACGCTCTTCCAGGCCGCTGCCACGTACTCGGCGGCCGCCTGGACCCCGGCGCCCCTGGTGGAGCTGTAGAGGTAGCGCAGCGTCAGCCGCTTGCCGTCCTTGACCCGGACGCCGTCGGGACCGGCCTTCCAGCCCGCGGCCTCCAGCCCGGCGACGGCCGCCGCGGCGTCGAAGGCGGGCACGTGGCCGGTGACGGTGTCGCCCTTGCACGGGCGGGGCTCCATGACCAGGCCGGTGGCGGGCCTGCCGGTGCCGCTGGAGGCGATCCCCGCCAGCTCCTTCAGGTTGAGCGCCTGGGTGAGGGCCTTGCGTACGGCCGGGTCCTTGGTGGGCCGGTCCTCGCCCTGGTGGTAGAAGAACTGGCCGTTGCCCGCCATCGGGCTCTTCTTGAGCAGGCCGGGCGTGGCCTCCAGGCGGGTGCGGTCGGCGCCGTAGAAGACGGCGGCGTTGAGGCCGCCGGAGATCAGCAGGTTGGCGGAGGTCTGCTCGTTCGGCACGATCTTCAGCACGAGCTTGTCGGGCATGCCCTCGGTCTTCGCGCCGCCGGGCGCCCACGTGTAGTCCTTGCGGCGGGTGAAGGTGTAGTGGTCGCTGGGCATCGACTCGCTCAGCACGTACGGGCCGCTGCCCGAGGTGGCGCGGGCGATGAGCGAACGGTCCTTGACCGCCTTGCCGCAGACGATGTAGAGGTCCCGGGCGCTCTGCAGGATGAAGGCGAACGGCTTGTCCGTCGAGAGCGTCACCGTTCCGGCCGCGTCGTCCGAGGTGGCCTTCATCCCGGGCGGCAGGAGCACGCCGTAGATGGGCGACTTGCTGGCCGGGTCGGCGATGTGGTTGACGTTCTGGGCCACGTCGGCGGCGGTGAGCTTGGAGCCGTCGGAGCAGGTGACGTCCTTGCGCATGGTGAACGTCACCGAGTCCGGCTTGACCTCCCACTTCTCGGCCAGGCCCGGTACGGTCCGCCCGTCGCGGTCGGCGCTGACCAGCGTGTCGTAGGCGAAGCCCAGCACGGTGTTGGTCACCGACATGACGGCCGTCGCGGGGTCGAGCAGGCCGGGGTCGGCGGGGATGGCGTAGGTGAAGGTGCCGCCGGCCACAGGCCGGGCGGAGGGCGCTTGGGCCGTTCCGCCGCCGCACGCGGAGGCGAACATGGCCAGGCAGGCGAGCGCCGCGACTTTCTTCATAGGGGACTCCGGGTGAGCGGGTGGGGGGTTGGTCACCCACCTTCGTCCCTGCCCGGCGCGGGTTCTTCGTGCCCTGTGACGAAAACTACAGCCGCCCTCGTCCTAGGGCCCGAAGATCCGCATCTGGAGCATCACGGTGAGCCGGGCGTCGGGGTCGGCCAGGTCGAGGCCGCTGATCTCGACCAGCCGCTTGAGCCGGTAGCGGAAGGTGTTGGCGTGCACGTGGACCTGGGCGCTGGCCAGGTTGACGTCGCCGAACGCGTCGAGATAGGCCCGCAGGGTGGCCACGAGGTCGCTGCCGTGTTCCGCGTCGTGCTCCAGCAGCCGCTGGTACGGCCCGGTGGGCGTCTGTTCCTCCGCCGTCACGACATCGGCCACCTGCATGAGCAGCGACTCGAAATGCACGGTGGTGTAGCCGGCGGCCTGCCCTGAGGTGCCGCGGGCACGCAGCACGCGCAGCGCCCGGTCGGCGTCGGCCCGCGACCTGGCCACCTGGGCGAGGTTGGCGGCCAGCCGGCCCACGCCGATGTTGGCCTCGTAGCGCGGGCCGACCCGGGACAGGAAGCTCTGGGCGACCCGCACGGCCCGCTCCTCCTCCTCGCCGCCGGTGCTGAGCGGCAGCACCGCGTAGGCGACCGAGCCGACGAGCGCGGCGGCGGCCCGCGGATGGATGGCGCCCACGTGCAGGGCGAAGGCGTCGCAGAAGCGCTGGCGGTCGCTCTCGCCGCGGGCCGGGTCGGCGTCGGTCAGGTCGGTGAGCTGGGCGGCCAGCACGCAGAGCCGTTCGGTGGCGACGCCCAGCCGGCCCGCAGCCTCGGCGGCGTCGGCGCCGCCCGCCAGCACGGTCGACAGCAGGTCGGCGCGCAGCCGCCGCTGGGTGTCGGCCCCGGCCCGCTCGCGCAGCAGCTGCAGCGCGACGATCTTCGCCGCGTCGGCGAAGGCGCGCTGGCGCTGCTCGCTGAGCGGTTCGCGCACCGCCGCCCAGATCGAGCCGAGGATCTCGTCGCCCGACCGTACGGCGACCGCCGTCCTGTTGATGCTGGTGCCGTCGTGGAGCTCGATGTAGACCGGCTCGCGGCTCTGGTAGAGCTGTTTGAAGAAGCCGCGCTCGTCCAGCATGCGCTGGAAGCGCTCGGGCACCTGCAGGCCGAGCACGGTCTCGACGCGCCCGGGGTCGGCCTCGTCCTGCCGCCCCGAGTAGGCCAGCACCCGCGAGGAGCGGTCCTCGATGGTGACCGGCGCGTCCAGCAGCGCGCAGACCGCGTTGGCAAGGGCGAACAGGTCGCCCTGCGGCTCCTCGCCCGGCTCGTCGAGGTCGCCTTCGGCCAGCAGGGAGCGCAGCAGCGCCGCCACCTGCGACCAGGACGCCGCCCTGGTCAGCCCGAGCACCGCGATGCCGGTCTCCAGGACGGCGGCGCGTACCTGCTCGTCCACCTCGACCGGCACCTTGACCACGATCGCCGCCGCGGTCCTGGCCCGGTAGAGCAGGTCGCGGATGTCGCTCGCGGCGTGGACGCCGACGGCCAGCAGGATGCCGCCCGGCGGCACCAGCAGCTCGTCGAGCGGGTCGTAGATGTGCACGCCGGTGACCTCGGTGCCGAGGTCGCCTGGCGACGCGGCCACTCCCATCACGGTGGTGCCCAGGTCGAGCAGGATGCGACCGAGGCTGGCGAGCGGGCGGTCGATCACCCGCTCACCATACGTCACCTCGGACATCAGACCCGCAACCGGTCCACCGCCACCCGCGCGGCCCGGCCGATGGCGGCGTCCGCGGCGGCGTCGCGCAGGCCGAGGCCGACGGTGCGCAGGAACACCGCGACGGCGTAGCGCCGGCCGTCGGGGAACTCCACGACGCCCGCCTCGTTGCGCACGCCCCACAGCGTGCCGGTCTTGCCGGAGACCTTGACCTCGTCCCCGAAGCCGGAACTGAGCCGGTGCGGCCACACCTGGTTGCCCATGACGCGCCGCACTTCCGCGCAGGCCTCGGCGGGACCGGCCTCGTCGCGCCAGATCAGGCTGAGCAGCGTGGTGATCTCGCGCGGCGTGCTGGAGGTCGTGCGCTCCGGGTCGCGGATGGCCAGCATCCTGACCTGCTCCCCGGTCAGCTTCTCCAGGTCCACCGGGCCCAGTTCCTGCCTGACCTGCTCGAACAACTCCGCGCAGCCGCCGATGAGCCGGGTGCGCGGCAGGCCGAGCGACCTGAGCGTGCCATGCACCCGGTCCAGTCCCACCCGGCGCAGCAGCACGTCGGTGGCGGCATTGTCGCTCATCGTCATCATGAAGTGCGCCAGGTCGCGCAGCGTCAGCGAGACGTCGTCGGCGCAGCCGGAGGTGCCGATGCCGCCGTCCTTGTCGGCCGCGGTGACCATGAGCCGCTCGGTGCGCTCCAGCTCACCTGCCGCCGCCTGCAGGGCGTACTCCAGCACGATCGGGATCTTGAACACCGAGGCCAGCACCACGGGGTCGTCGGCCCCGAAGGCCACCTCGGCGTCGCCGTCCACCTCGCGCGCGTGCACGAACCCGGCCGCGCCGGCGGCGTCGAAGATCTCACGCACGCGGGACCGCCCGGCTGTTGTGCAGGTAGGCGGCGACGCCGTCGCGCATCACGAACGTGACCGTGGCGTGCATCCCGCCGTCCGCCTCGGCGGCGACGAAGTGGTCGTCGCTCAGGTGGACGTACCTGGTGGTCTTGCGGGTGGCGCCCATGCTCGCCATGAACTCGCCGGGGATCTCGGTGATGTCCAGGCCGCCGTCCGCGCCGGCGACCTCCAGCGACATGACCGGCCCGGTGAAGGTCCCGGCGTACGGCGCGGCGTCCACGGCGGATGGGCTCGCCGGGGGAAGCGGCAGTCCCGGCACGTCGATCCCGGTCGTCTCGCGCAGCACCGGCAGCACCACGTCCTCGATGAGGCCCGCGACGGCGCCGCCGTTCGCGCTCATCGCGAGCACGACGTCGCTGCCCGGCACGATCCGCCAGAGCGTGCTCTGCCCGGGGGTGCCGCCGTCGTGGCCGAAGGCGCCCCAGTCGAACAGCTCGAAGCCCAGTCCCCACGCGGTGGCCAGCATCCCGGGCACCGTCGGCACCTCGGTCTGCGGCGTGCGCATGTCGGCCAGGGTCCGCTCGGCCAGCACGCGGGTGCCGTCCTCGGCCAGCCCGCCCGCGAGCGCCATGCGGCCGAAGCGGACCAGTTCGCGCGGCGCCAGGCACATGGTGGACCCGGCGGGCCCGTTGGAGCGGGGCATCTGCCACTTGGGGTAGACGACCTGGTCGGGGCCGATGTGCCCGGCCGAGGCGCGGAAGAGCACGGCCTCCTCGCCGAACAGCGCCGTCTGGGTGGCGCCGAGCGGCTTGAACAGGTGCTCGGCCATCGCCTCCTCCCAGGTGACGCCGCGCACCTTGGCCACGATCGCGCCGAGCACCGCGAACCCCGAGTTGCAGTAGGAGAACAGGGCGCCCGGCTCGTGCACCTTCGTGGTGCCGTGCAGGTAGGCGACGTACTTGTCGAGGCAGTCGTCGCCGCGGCCGGTGTCCTCGAACAGGTCGCCGTCGAAGCCGCCGGTGTGCGTCAGCAGGTGGCGCACGGTGATCTCGGCCTCGTAGGCGAGGCCGAACTCGGGCAGGTAGTCGGTGACCGGCCGGTCGAGCTCGACCTTGCCCTCCTCGACGAGCTGCATGATCAGGGCGGCGGTCCACACCTTGGTGGTGGAGCCGACCTGGAAGACGCTGTCGGGCGTGGTCTCCACGCCGGTGTTCTTGTTGACGACGCCGGTGGCGGCCTCGTGCAGCTCGCCGCCGGCCCAGACCGCGATCGCGGCGCCGGGCACGCCGTGCTTGGCCGCCGCCTCGTCCAGGCGTTTCTGCAGGTCCATGGTCAGCTCACCTTCGGGGTCGCGCGGGCGCCCGCGTGCACGTACAGCGTTCCGTCGGGCAGCTCGAAGAAGACGGCCGACAGCCAGTCGGGGTCGCCGGGGCGGCGGCCGACGAAGGTGACGTCGTCCACGGCGACCAGCGGGATCTCCTCCGGCTGGTCCAGGCCGGCCAGTTCGCCGGTCGACTCCATGAGCAGCGACAGCCCGCCGTCCTTGAGGCTGATCGTCAGGCGGGCGCCGGCCCGCTCGTAGACGCCGAGGTAGCGGGTGACGTCGACCTCGACCGGCTGCGCGGGCGGCCCGAGCGTGGGCGGCACCTCCAGCCCGTCGAGCTCGGCGAACAGCTCGGTGGCCACCGCGTGGGTGAACGCGCCGCTGTGGCCGCCGTTGGCCACCACGCACACGACCGTGCCGGTGCCGGGCACGACCCAGAGCATGGCGTGCTGGCCGATGGTGTTGCCGCCGTGGGAGACGACCTTCTGGCCGCTCCACTCGTCCAGGATCCAGCCGACGCCCCAATGGGCGCCGAGCGTGTACGGGTTGGGGATGGCGACCTGCGGCTCCCACATCACCTGCGGGTTCTCCAGCAGCCCGCCTTCGAGGTGGGCGCGGCCGAAGGCGACCACGTCGGCGGGGCGGGCGCTGATGAGCCCGGCCGGGCCGCACGAGCGCATGAGGCCCCAGACCGGGGCCGGCTCGCCGCCGCCCATGTGGCCCATGGCGGCGCGGAAACGCAGCGCCTCCTCGGGCAGCGTGACCGCGTGGGTCAGGCCGAGGGGTTCGAAGATCTGCTCGCGCAGGGCCTCGTCCCAGGTCTTGCCGGTCAGCTTCTCCACGATGCGCCCGGCCACGATGAAGCCGGAGTTGCAGTAGGACTGGGTGGCGCCCAGCGGGTGGTTCTGCGGCAGGCCGGCGCAGGCCGCCACGTACTTCTCCACGCAGTCGTCGCCGCGCCCGGTGTCCAGGAACAGGTCGCCGTCGATGCCGCTGGTGTGGGAGAGCAGGTGGCGAACCGTGACCGTCTTGGTGACCTCGGCGTCGGCCACCTTGAACTCCGGCAGCAGCTCGGCCACCGGCGTGTCCAGCGTCAGCAGGCCGCGCTCGGCCAGCTGCATCAGCAGCGTCGCCGTCCAGACCTTCGTCACGGAGCCGATCTGGAAGAGCGAGTCGGTCGTGGTCTCGACGCCGGTGCCGCGGTGGAGCACGCCCGCGGCGTACTCGTGCAGCTCGCCGTTGTGCAGGTAGGCCAGGGCGGCGCCCGGGACCTCGTACTTCGCGATCAGTTCGGCGAGCCGCTGACCCATTGCTCCAGCCACGCGATGATCCTCTCGTTGTAGTCGTAACGGTGTGAGGGACGCCCCTGGACGATGAACAGGTGGGAGCCGCCCGGATAGCGGACCAGCCGGACCGGCACCTCCCGCTCGCGCAGGGCTTCGAACCACTGCTCGGCCTGTCCGACCGGGCAGCGATCGTCGGCGTCGCCGTGCAGGATGAGCGTGGGCGTCGTGACCTCGCCCACGCGGGTGAGCGGCGACTGCGGCGCGGGGTCGCCCGAGCACTCCCACATCTTGAGGAAGTACCCCGCGTCGGAGGTTCCGGCCATGCTGGTCAGGTCGCTGACCAGGCCGCCGGGGATCGCCGCCTTGAACCTGCCGGTGTGCCCCGTCAGGTAGCAGGTCATGTAGCCGCCGTAGCTGTAGCCGGTGACCGCGAGCCGCTCGGGGTCGGCCGTGCCGTCGGCCACCAGCTCGTCCACGGCCGACAGGAAGTCGTGGGCGTCGGCCACGCCCCACTCGCCGAGCGCGGCGGTGTAGAAGGCCTCGCCGTACCCGTCGCTGGCGCGCGGGTTGAGGGTGAGGACGGTCCAGCCGCGGGCGGCGAGCACCTGGTGGTAGAGGTGGACCCCGTCGAAGACGGGGGCCCAGGCGTTGTGCGGGCCGCCGTGGATGTCGAGCAGCAGCGGGCCGCCCTTGGCATCGCCGGTCAGGAAGCCCTCGACGCGGGTGCCGTCGGGCGCGGTGAACACCCGGGCGCGCGGCGGGTAGAGCTCGACGCCGGCCAGCGCGAGGCTCGTCAGCTTCTCGCCGTCGAGGTAGACCTCCCCCACCGTGTACGGCGAGGCCGCCACGTAGGCCACCCGCCCGTCGGCGACCCCGGCGCCGGAGACGCTGAGCTCCCCGCCCACGATCTTCTCCGCCGCCACGGCCCCGCCCCGGAGCCGGTACAGATGGGTGGCCCCGCCGTCCCGGGCGCAGAACACCAGGTCGCCGCCGTCCAGCGCGGGCGGCGCGCCCGGGTAGCCGGGACCGCCGACCATCACGTTCCTGTCCAGCCCGGTGACGATCTCCTCCTGGCCGTCCTCGCCCACGGCGAACAGCCGCGTGTGCCCGATCGGCCCGTCCTTGAACGCGGTCGCGACCAGCCGCCCGCCCAGCCACCACACGCCCGTGCAGACGACGTCCTGGGTGGTCAGGCGCTTGGGCTCGCCGCCGGTGGCGTCCACGACGTAGACGGCGCCGCCGGGGACGAGGTCGCGGTCGGGCTCCATGGACGTGGTGAACGCCAGCCGCTGGCCGTCGGGCGACCAGGCGGGCCCGGCGGCGTGGAAGTCGCCCTCGGTGACCTGGGTGAGCGCGCCGGAGTCGACGTCCACCACGAACACGTGCGAGGTCAGCCCGCGCAGCAGCCCGGGGCCGTCGGCCTTGTAGTCGAGCCGGTCGGCGACGATGGGGGCGTTCGGGTCGGGGCCGTCGGCCGAGGGTGCGAAGTGCGGCCCGCCGTACGCGATCCTGGTGCCGTCGGGCGACCAGAGCGGCGCGCCGGCGCCGAGCGGCGCGGCGGTGAGCACGCGCGGCTCGCCCCCGTCCATCGGCAGCAGGTGGATCTGCGGCTTTCCGTCCACGGGACGGACGAAGGCGAGCGTGCCGCCGTCCGGCGACCAGCGAGGGAGGGTGCCGGTCGCCAGACGGCGTGGCTCGGACCCGGGGGCGGCGAGCCAGATCTGGGTGACGTTGTCGTCGGTGTCGCGCTCGGCGGTGGTGAGCGTGTAGGCCACGGCGGCACTGCCGGGACGCACCTGCGGATCAGACGGTACGGCCAGGCGGTAGAGGTCGTCCAAGGAGAGACGGGGCATGGCCGAACGCTAGGCGACCGTCGCGGGCCCATGCTTCGGCCTTTGCGACGAACCACCGCCCCTGTGTTGTGCACCACACCAACGCCCGGGGAATATCCGTTTGCCTCCTGTTGCTCTGGTACGTCACTATGACGCTCATGTTCCGGCACGTTCACCCGATGACTCCCGCGATCGCCGCGGGTGTCTTCGAGCGTGCCTGCGACGGCCTGGAGCGCTGACCTCTCCCCGTAAGTCCTGACGGTGACCCGGCGGGGGGAGGTTGATCGGCCCGGCCACGGGTCACACCTTCAAGGCTCTCGCGAACGGAACAAGATCATGGCCAAGCAGGCTTACGTGCGGAACAAGCCGCATCTCAACATCGGCACGATGGGACACGTCGACCACGGCAAGACGACGCTGACCGCCGCGATCACGAAGGTGCTCGCCGCGCGCGGCGGCGCCACGTACACGCCGTTCGAGAGGATCGACCGCACGCCCGAGGAGGCGCAGCGGGGCATCACGATCAACATCTCGCACGTCGAGTACGAGACGGCCACCCGCCACTACGCGCACGTCGACATGCCGGGCCACGCCGACTACGTGAAGAACATGATCACGGGGGCGGCGCAGCTCGACGGCGCCATCCTGGTGGTCTCCGCGCAGGACGGGATCATGCCGCAGACCCGCGAGCACGTGCTGCTCGCCAAGCGGGTCGGCGTCGAGCACCTCGTCGTCGCGCTCAACAAGGCCGACGGCGCCGACCCCGAGCTCGCCGACCTGGTCGAGCTGGAGCTGTCGGAGCTGCTGTCCGAGCACGGGTACACGGACGTGCCCATGGTCCGGGTCTCCGGGCTGCGGGCGCTGGAAGGCGACCCCGGGTGGACGGCGTCGGTCGAGGCGCTGCTCCAGGCGGTGGACGACCACATCCCGGTGCCGGTGCGTTACGTCGACGCGTCGTTCCTCATGCCGGTGGAGAACGTGCTCACGGTCACCGGCCGTGGCACGGTCGTCACCGGGGCGATCGAGCGCGGCGTCGTGCGCGTCGGCGACACCGTGGAGGTCGTCGGGTTCGGCGAGGCGTTCTCCGCCGTCGTGACGGGGGTGGAGACGTTCGGCAAGACGATGGAGCGGGGCGAGGCCGGGGACAACGCCGCGGTCCTGCTGCGGGGCGTGCGTCGCGAGCAGGTACGGCGGGGCATGGTCCTGGCCGAGCCGGGCACGCAGCAGGCGCGCAGCTCCTTCACCGCCCGCGTCTACCTCCTCACGGCCGAGGAGGGCGGCCGGCGCAAGCCGGTCGCCGACGGGTACCGGCCGCAGTTCTACCTGCGCACGACCGACGTGCCCGGCAGGATCGACCTTCCGGCCCCGGCCCAGCCGGGTGACACGGTCGAGGTCGAGGTGGAGCTCGGCAAGGCCGTCGCGCTGGAGGAAGGGCTCGGCTTCGCGATCCGCGAGGGCGGCCTGACCGTCGGCGCGGGCACGGTCGTCGCCGTGACCGGTTGAAAGCACGGGACCCGTGGCGCCCCCTCACAGGCGTCGCGGGTCCCGTGTGCACGATGGGCTACGGCCGGGGTCTCAGCAGGGAGCCCGGCCGTACCGCTGTGGCGAAGCGGACGGTGCGCGGCAGCACGTACACCTCTTCGGGCAGCGACGACTCCAGTGCGGCCCGCGCGTCGGGGTGCCGTTCCTGGGGGATGCTCTCCAGGGAGGCGCGGCGCGCGGCCGACCACAGCCAGTCCCAGACCTGGCCGCGTTCGACGCTCACCTCGAAGACGACCTCCTCGCACCGCACTCCGGCCAGCCCGTTGCCGGACAGCAGGTCGGCCAGCTCGCGTTCGGTGTTGAGCCGGTGGGTGAACGGCGCGCCGCCGGCTCCGTTGGTGAAGGGGGCAAGGGCGAGCGCCACCTGGCCGAGCAGGTCGGCCTCGGCTGGACTGGGCTGGGCGAGGAGGCTGGCGGCCAGGCGGCCGCCGGGGCGCAGGAGCCCGGCCATCGCGCGTACGGCGGCAGCGGGGTCGGGCAGGAAGTACAACATCATCCCGGCCAGCACGGTGTCGAAGCGCGCGGCGGGCAGCAGGATGGATGCCTGTTCGATGTCGCCGGACAGGACGGTGGCGTTGGACAGGCCGTGCCGTTCGATCTCGGCGTTGGCGACGGCGAGCATGCCGGGCGCCAGGTCAAGGCCGACGACCAGCCCGAGCGGGCCGACCGCGCGGGCGGCGGGGATCAGGCTGGCCCCGGTGCCGCATCCGGCGTCCAGGACGCTCTCGCCGCGCCGCAGACCCGCCTGGCGCACGAGCTCGGCGCCGACCGGCCCGAAGAAGGGCACGCCGACCCGCTCGTACGTCCCGGACGCCCGGTCGAAAACCCCGGCCATATAGGTCTTGGCGTCCACGCGGCAACCCCCCAACCACCCGATGATCCACCTAACTGGGCACTTTTCAATGCCTGAGATGGTTTGTCAACTAGGGATTCTGGCAGAACGTGGCGCGGCGCCCTTGGGCAGCCCGGCACGGGCGATATGCAGGAGGCTGTCGGGATCGTCCACGCCCAGGTGAGCGGCCAGAAGCGCGCGTGTGGGCGGGCTGTCGATGATCTGGCTGAGGGGATGAGTGGTGTAGCCCCGCGTGGACAGGGTCAGCCAGATCCGCATGAGCTCCCGCCCCATCTCGACCTCCTCCCCCGGCGGCCCGACGAGCACCAGCGCCTCGCCGTCGTAGTCGAGCAGCCCCTTGCCGGCCGCCGCCAGCACCCTGGGCAGCCCGGCCCGCCGCAGAACGGGATAGACCGCCAGCGCCGCCCGCAGCCCGAGCGCCTCGGCTCCGGACAGCGCGAGCGCCCGGTCCGTCAGCCCGTCGAGGTCGTAGCGCCGATGCCGCGGGGTGAGCCGCAGCCACTCGCGCAGCTCCGCGGTGACCGCCGCGTCCCCGAACTGGTGCAGGTCCGCCGCGTGCAGCAGCGCCGCCAGGTCCCGGCAGGCCACCCGCCGCACCCCCGGCACCAGGTCGCCGGGCAGCCGTCCCGGGTGGTAGGGGCCGCGGTTGGTGCCGCGCCCGCGCACGTCCGCCGTCGTGAACTCCGTCCGGTACGGCTCCGCCGCCTCGTGCAGCACCCCCACCCGCAGCGGCCCAGGATCGGCCCGGAACCCCACCCGCAGCCCGGCCGACGCGCAGACGATCAGGCAGGTCTCCACGAACGCCCCGAGCCCGAGCCGCAGGTCACGCCCGGTGGGGTCGCTCACCGGCAGCGCCCGCTCCGGATCCCAGCCGACGACCGCCCCGGTGCCGGTGTAGGTCAGCGTCCAGGGCTGGGTGTTGTGCGCGCTGGGAGCCCGCCGGAAGTCGGCCTCCAGCTCCCGCAACGCCTTCACAGCGCCTTCTCGTAGAACGTGTAGCCGTGCAGCGGCCGTCCGCCCATGGCCCGGAACTGGGCGGCGGAGCCGGGGTTGCTCCGTTCGACGTAGGTGCTGCGCAGCGTGTGATAGCCGCCGTCCAGCAGCCCGCGGTGAAGTTCGCGCGAGAGCAGCCGCATGTAGCCGTGTCCCTGCTCGGCGGGGACCGTCCCCTTGATGATCAGAACGGCCTCGCGCCGGTACCGTCCCCTGGTGAGCAGCAGCCGGAGCTGGTTGACCAGGTGAAGGTCCCCGCGGATCCGGGCCACGAACACCGAGATATCCGGCACGCACAGCACGAACGCCACCGGCCGCCCCGCCTTGGTCAGATACAGCAGCAGCGACTCGTCCAGCAGGAACGACAGCCCGTCGGTCTGCCGGGCCAGCTGCTCGGCGGAGATCTCCGTGTAGTACCCGAGCTGCGCGAAGGCGGCGTTGAGCATCTCGCGCAGGATCGGCAGCTGCTCCCCCAGCCGCCGCCGCTCCCCCCGGTGAACCTCCAGCCCCTCGGCCGCGAGGCGGGCGTCGTCGAAGTCGAAGACCGCCTCGTCCGGCACGGGACAGATCCAGGTGTCGGCCTCGAACCGGCGCGCGAACCCGTGCTTCTCATAGGCCGCCGGGTAGTAGGGGTGGTTCCAGGCGCTGTCGATGAACCCGCGCTCCCCGAACCCGGAGGTGATCACCCCACCACTCTGGTTGGGCAGCAGCGAAACGGGCCCGAAGACGCTCCGCCGCCCCGCCGCCCGCCCCTCGGCCACGATCGCCTCGAACAGTTCCCCGGCCGCCTCTTCCTCGAACTCCGTCAGCCCGAACAGCTGCGTCTTGCCGCCCAGCTTGGCGTCGAACGCGGCGTCGGTGTGCAGGGTGGTCCTGGCCACGACCCGGCCGCCGCGGCGCAGGACGGCCAGCCGTACCCCTTGGCGGTGCCAGGCCCTGACCTGTGCGCGCAACGGCGGCACATGCCCCGAGCCCGGCGGATAGACCCGATCGGCCAGCGCCAGGAACTCCGCCATGTCCCGGCGCGACTCGACGGTGCGCAGACTCACGCCCGCGTCACCGCCGGGCCTTCGCCGTCCTCGCCGGACAGCGGGGTGAACGTCGCGATGTGCGCCATGGGCCCGCCCTCGGCCCGCCAGACGCCGTTGGAGTAGCCCTCGGGCTCGGCGTTGTAGAGCCTGATGTAGCCGCCGGTGGCGTTCTTGGTCCCGTCGGTCACCCACCGCATGAGCTCGCGGTGATGGCGGCTGCGCGCGAACACCAGCAGCGAGTCCCGGTCCTCGAAGAAGGCCAGGGTCCCGAGCGTGAACGGGAACTCCCAGTAGACCTTGTGCCAGCGGTAACCGCGCATGCGCTTCATGTCCCGCACCATGCGCACCCACGTGAAGGTGAGCGTGAGGATCGACAGCGGCCCCCTGTAGCGCGTCGCCCCCACGAACATCGCCCCCGCCTGCCCTTGGGGCGGCGCCTTGCTGAAGTCGGTGGTCCTCATCAGTCCTTCACCAGCCAGCCGATATGACCCATGTGCACGATATCCACTGCCGATCTCATCGCGACGGCCCCTCACTGATCGAGGTCTGGTTGAGCTCGGCGAGCGTGATGAGCCCGTCGTCGAGGGCGCGCCCGACGAGTTCGCTCTTGGTACGCGCGGCCCGTCCCACGTTGGCGTACTTCACCCGGACCCGGGTGATGTAGGTGTCGACGGTCTTCACGGTGATGTTGAGCTTCGCGGCGACGAGGTCCTTGGAGGAGGACACGAACCACGCCCGCAGCACCTCGGTCTCCCGCTGGGACAGGCGTGGCCGGCCGGGGTCGTCGTCGGCGATGAGCGCCCCGGACAACGACGGCGCGGTGTAGGCCTCGCCCCGCGCGACCGCCCGGATCGCGGGCACCAGGTGCTCGGGTCCCTCGCGTTTGGTCAGGTAGGCGAGCGCGCCCAGGTCCACGCACTTGATCGCGGTCGCGTCGTCGGTGTGCTGGGAGTACACGATCACCCGCCGGCCGCTGTCGACCAGCCGGCGCAGCTCTCCGAAGTCCGGCCGGCCCGGCACCAACTCCAGGTCGAAGATGACGACGTCGGCTTCGGCGCCGGGTCCGGTCCAGACGTCGGCGAGCCGGTCGCCGGCGTCGACGAGAGCGATCTCCGGATCGGCCCGGGAGCACCAGGAGTGGACACCCGCGCCTATGGCCGCGTGATCATCGACGATCACCGCGGTGATCAGCTCGCCGGCTGCCATTGGGCCTCCATCCAGACCGTGTTGCCGTTCTTCAACGCCTCAACTCCCACTCCCGGCGTCACCGGCGTCGGCACGTCGACCTCGCCGGAGTCCGCGACCACGCTGACCGACACCAGCTCCGCGCTGCCGACGACCGTGACCCGCGCCCGGGAGGCGGCGGTGGCCAGGACGACGACGACCGCCTCGGTGAGATCGCGCCGGACCGCCACCGGCGGCGCGGGCCATCTGCCGCGCGCGTCCAGTTCCACCACGACGCCCTTGCGGTCGGCCACGTCGATGCAGTGACGCAGCTCGTGCAGCAGAGGGTTGGCGACGGTGTCGGTCTCGGCGAACAACCTGCGCATCCGGGCCGCCTCGATCGCGCAGGAGCGCTGCACCACGGGGTCGCCCGGCCGCAGTGAGCCGTCGGCCAGGCCCTCCAGCAGCGGGACCGTGGTCGCCGACAGCTCGGTGAAGCGCTGCCGCCTGCGGCGGTGGGTCTCGGCCGCGACGGCCTCGGCGACGCGTACCCGCTCGATCTCGCGGCGGGAGGTCGCCGCGGCCGCGCCGAGGCCGCGCAGGACGCTCGCCACCACGGCCACGCACAGCGGAAAGCCGAGCACGTGCACACGGTGGCCGTCACGTTCCCGGCGGGGGCGCGGAACAGGGCGATCGCGCAGATCGGAACCAGCGTCGCCAGGCGCACCGCGGCCGCGTAGCGCCGGCCGAAGCGCACCAGCAGCCGCGCCGCTTCCTCGGCCAACCGGCACCTCTCAGCCCACGTGCTCGCGATCTCGCAGCCAGCCTAGTGGTTGCCGTCCCGCGCTCATCACGGCCGCTGGGGCCGGCGGGTCATGAGCTCGGCCAGGCGCTCCCACGCCGGGGAGGAGGCTCCGGGCTGGGACCGCGCGGCCAGCTCGGCGATCTCCGGGTTGTGGACGGGGCGGCTCTCGACCCGGCTGGGGTGCGCGGCGAACCAGTCGCGGGTACGGTCCGCGAGGCCGGGCAGGCGGGAGTCGTCGGGCGACCAGTCGTAGGCGGCGTCATGGTCGAGGTAGAGGGCGCGAAACCCGGGATGGGTCAGGAGCTCGCGTTTCTCGGCGATCCACAGGGCCGAGTCCTCGGGCGAGGCCGTCTGCATGAGGATCCAGCCGTCGCGTTCCACCTGGATGGCGCGTTCGCTGACGCCGAGGTCGCGCAGGTCGTCGAGGTAGTCGGCGACCTCCGGGGAGACGTAGAGCCGGTCACCGCCGCGCAGCTGGGCGAGCTGGTCGCGGCTCTTGCTCAGCTGCGCCATGCGGTTCTCGAGGCCGTGATCGATCTCGGCGATGGCCGCCGCGAGCGCCTCCTGGCCGGCGTCGAGAAGGTCCCTGACGCGGGCCAGCGGCACACCCGCGTTGGCCAGGGTCCTGATCTTGACGAGCGTGATGGCGTGCGCGGCGGTGTAGCGCCGGTAGCCGGAGGAGTCCCGGTCGGGCTCGGTGAGCAGACCGCGCTCGTGATAGTGGCGGACGGCCTTGGTGGTCACTCCGGCGTAGTCCGCGAGTTGGCCGATCGTGAGCATGCCGACCATCCTTCCACCTCGGTGTAAACGGGTCAGACCCGGCGGGTCAGGCGGCCGCCGCCGTTGCGGAAGCGCGTCTGCCCGTCGCGGACGTCGTGGAAGGAGACGAGCAGCAGCCGCAGGTAGCCGTCGAACGCCTCCAGGGGGTAGCCCTCGGGCGCGAACAGGCCCGGCCGGATCGGCACGTAGCGCTGGGGCGGGGCGGAGGTGGCGCCGCCGGCGAACTCCGTGAAGATGTGCTCCTGCGACGCGTCCGCCGGCTCGTACGTCACCCGCTCCTCGAGCTGTCCGTCGACGATGCTGACGTCGACGCGGAGCTGGTTGGAACGGTAGGTGCCCACGTAGGGGGTGAGGTCGACGTCCTGCTCCAGTTCGGTGACCAGCTTGGGGATCCGGACGCCGAGGTGCTCGCTCAGGAGCCACCCCAGGAGCTGGTCCTGCAGCATGATCGCCGCCGGGTTGTTGCCGTAGGCGGTGAAGACCAGGTCGTGCTCGGGGACCACGCACAGGATCGAGACGCCGCCGGGCGAGGCGCCCGACATGGCCAGGACGGTCGTTTCGCCGAACGGGTACAGCACCCAGCCCAGGCCGATCGGCGGGGTGTTGGGGCTGCCCATGTCGAAGGAGATCCGCTGCATGAGCGCGGTCGACTCGGCCGACAGGACGCGCGTACCGGAAGGCGAGAGACCTCCCGCGAGGTGGGTGCGGCCGAAGGCGAGCAGGTCGGCGATGGTGCCGATCGGCGTGCCGCCGGCCGGGCCCCAGGTGTCGGGCAGCGTGAACATGTTCGTGGGCTTGGGCTCCATGGTCTCCGGGTCGGGGAAGTGGCCGACGGCCGTGCTGCGCAGGATGGCCTGCTCGGCCGAGGTGCTGGAGTTCGTCATGCCGACGGGGGCGTAGACGTCGCGGGCGAGGAGTTCGGGGAAGGACAGGCCGGTCACCACTTCGAGCAGGCGGCCCGCGACGATCATGCCGCCGTTGGAGTAGCTGAGCTGCTCGCCGGGCTCGAACAGCGTGCCACAGCCGCTCGCCAGGCCCTTGACGTAGGCGGCCAGGGCGTCGCGGCCCTTGTCGCCGGGGAAGTACAGGTCGGCGTCGATGCCGTTGGTGTGCCCGATCAGGTGCCGGACCAGGATCTTGTCCGCGGCGCCCGGTACGGCCAGCGCGAAGTCGGGCAGGTACGTCGTCACCGGCGCGTCGAGGTCCAGCACCCCGCGCTCGACCTGCTGGAGGACCAGGGTGGTGGTCAGGACCTTGGTGACGGAGCCGAACAGGAATCCGGTGTCGGGCAGCATCGGCGCGCCGGTGGCGACGTTCGCGGTGCCGTGGGCGACGATGATCTGCTCGCCGGCCTGGTAGACGCCGGCGACGAAGCCGGGGACGTCGGCGGACTCGCAGTAGGCGGCGACCTGGTCGCGGATCTGAGCTTCGATGGTCTGCGGTGCGTTGGTGTTCATGTGGAGCATCCTCGAAGCTTGCCCCTGGGGCAAGGTCAAGCCCTGCGCATCAGCCACTGCCCGAACGTCCGGCGCGGTGGCCGCACCACCACGCGGCCGTGAACCTTCTGACCGACCAGCACCACCCGCAGGGTGACCGGCGCCTCGGGGCCGCGGTGGTGCTTGACCTTGCTGTGCACCAGCTGCAGGCCGTCGGTGTCGACCACGATGCCCGGCTTCGTGACCAGCGTCAGGGTCTTGCCCGCCATGCTCACGTCGATCCGCAACGTGTCGTGTGTGATCACCGCGTCGGTGAAGTCGAGCGTCACGGCGCAGTAGGTCACCGCGAGCTCCAGCCTCCGCGGAACCACCCAGCGGCCCGTGCGCTCGATCGCCCCGCTGTGGACCTGTTCGATCCGGACCAGGTCCTTGACCTCGGCGACCGCAGTACCGGCTGTGGCCGAGACGGGCGGCAGGTCGGCGGTGAGCGGCGTCAGCTCGCTCAGGGTCCGTGCCGACAGGGCGGCTTCCACGCGCTCGTCCAGCTCTTCCGCGCTCAGCAGGCCCTCTCCCGCCGCGATCCGGAGCACCTCCACCACGCGGTCCCGGTCCGCGTGGGAGGCGCGCACCGCGGGCTTACCGCTGGGTGAAGTCTCTCCCGACATGCGTCCATCCTGGTCCTGTGGAACGGCTCCGCGCGACGCGGGCGGCGGCGCGAGTCAAGACTAACGCTTTGTCACGACGCGTTCCGGCCCCTGCGCCCGGCGCTGATCAGCGCGGGCGGCTGAGGGCGGCCTCGGCCAGATCCGTCCATTGCCCGGCCGCGGAGTGGGGCACGACCACCCAGTCCTTCATGGTCCTGCCCTGCCCCGAGGGGTCGAACAGTGACGCTCCGGGCAGCTCGAGCGCGGCCGCGTGCTCGGGGGTGTCCCTGACCAGCCGGAACACCATCGCGCCGTCACGCTGCAGGCTCGCGAACACCTTCCCCACCTGATCCTTGAGCGCCGGGCTCCCCATCATCCTGGAGATCCGCACACCCAGGTCGGCCAGTTCGGCGCCAACCTGGTGGAAATCCTCTTCCGCACTCATCCTCTTCCCCCGTGATGCGATCGCCCGGCCCCGCCTTCCGGCGACAAGGCGCTCAGGCTAGTCGTCGCGGCAGCACCGATCAAGGCCGGGCGTCAGATGCGCTCATTGACAAGGAACACTGCCCGCCCTGGTAAAGACTCCCGCGATCGGTCGCCCTGATACTGGGCGAGTCGATCTCCGGATCAATGACAGTCCCGGCGGAGATCCCATGGTCAGTGCCCGCGGCCACTCGCACGACACCGGCAATCACTACATCCGTGAATTCGGCAGGGACTCGATTACCGGGAAATACCTGTGGGATTGGTGGGCGGACAACGACGGCGGGTCGGATGGCGACACGAAGGACACCTACTTCGCCTCACACTGGTGCGGTCACGCCCCATGGTGAATCTGTGATGCCGGGCTGACCCTTCAGCTCGCGGGTCGGCCCGGCCGAGTCCCCGGACAACGCCGGGTGGTGTCACTGTTGCCTTAGCCATCATTCGTTGCAACACAGCGTTGCTTTAGGCCTCAGCGTCATTGCACCACTTTATCGCCTTTTACCTGGGCAAATGCCTTACTTGTGATTGACGTGACTGTGAACGCAACGTAGCTTTCGAGTTGCACAAGACACGTACTATCGCGAAGCGAGGAAACATCCATGAGTCCTACCGACAAGAGGCCGCGCGCCTACCACCGCGCGGCGGTCACGGCGCTGATGGCCGCACTGCTGGCCGGGTCGGCCACACCCGCGGTGGCCGCCACCGGAAAGGATCGTCCAGAGCTGCGCAAGGCCATCCAGACGTTCGTCGACGCCGGATTCCTCGGGGTTCAGGTGCGCGTGAACGACGAGCGGGGCCAGTGGGTCGGCACCGCAGGTCAGCGCAAGCTCGGCACGAGCGCGAAGCCGCCCGCGAACGGGCATTTCTGGGTGGGCAGCGTCACCAAGACCTTCCACGCGACCGTGGCCTTGCAACTGGCCGCCGAGGGCAAGATCGGGCTCGACGCCCCGGTGGCCGGCTACCTGCCCAAGCTCGGGCTGGACCGCCGGATCACGGTACGCATGCTGTTGCAGCACACCAGCGGACTGTTCAACTACACCGGCGACCTCGACCCCGACGGATCATGGGTTCCGGGACTCCCCGCGACGGGCAAGGAGTGGCTGGACAACCGCTTCCGCTCGTACCGGCCGGAGGAACTGGTGCGGTTCGCGCTGTCCAAGCCGGCCCGGTTCGAGCCGGGGGCGACCTGGGGCTACTCCAACACCAACTACACGCTGACCAGGCTGCTGATCGAGAAGGTCACCGGCCGCTCGTTCGAGACGGAGCTGAAGCGACGGATCGTGGGACCGCTCGGCCTGAAGGGCACCATGGTGCCCGGCAACCGGACGCAGCTGCCCGCGCCGTACGCCCACGGCTACTTCCGCTACCAGGACGCCGGCCAGTGGAAGGTGGCCGACGTCTCCCGCCAGAACCTCTCCCTGCTGGCCGGAGCCGGTGACATGCTCTCGACCACCAAGGACCTCCACACGTTCTTCTCCGCGCTGAACAGCGGCAAGCTCCTGCCCGCCAAACTGCTGGCCGAGATGCGCGAGCCGCACCCGAAGAGCGACCCCCTCTACGGCAACTACGGCCTCGGCGTGTTCGTCCAGAACCTCGGCCCGGCCTGCGGCACCGTCATCAACCACAACGGCAGCCCGCCCAGCGGCTACGCGGCGCTGATGTACAGCACACCCGACGGCAGCAAGACCCTGACCGCCTCACTGACGGCCGGCGACGCCGCCTTCGACTTCACCAAGTACCCGAAGCTGCTGAACGACCTCGTCAAGACAGCGTTCTGCGGCAGCCAGACCGGGTCAGCTCAGTAGCTCCGCGCTCGTCGAGCCCTCGGGCTCCGGGAAGACGACGGTGACGCGGCTCATCGCCCGGTTCTTCGACGTCGACACGGGATGCGTGCGCGTCGGCGGCGTCGACGTCCGCGACCTCGATCAGGGCGCCCTGCTCGACGAGATCGCCATCGTCCTCCAGGACGTCTACCTGTTCGACGACACCATCGAGAACAACCTGCGCCTGGCGCACCCCGACGCGAGCCGGCACGAGCTCGACGAGGCGGCCGCCGCCGCGCGGCTCGACGAGGTGATCGAGCGGCTGCCCGACGGCTGGGCCACCCGCGTGGGCGAGGCCGGCGCCCAGCTCTCGGGCGGCGAACGCCAGCGTGTCGCGATCGCGCGGGCGATACTCAAAGTACGGCTACGCCACCGACCCCTTCGTGTCCGCCGCCTACACGATCTTGACGAAGGCCGGGGTCAAGCTGGTCGAGACCGGCAAGGCCGAACTCATCGCCGCCGCCGCGCCGGAGCTCGTCGTCGGCCTGCCGAACACCGGCAGCGACACGATCGTCCCCCAGCTGCGCGAGATCGCGCCGGTCGTGATCCTGCCCGGCCTGCCCGTGCTGGAGGACACGCTCGACACCCTCGGCGCGATCACGGGCCACCGGGCCGAGGCCGCCGCCGTGGCCCGGCGTCTCACGACGGCGCGCACCGATCTGGCGCGCCACGTCAAGGCCTCGGAGTTCGCGGGCGCCGCCGTATCGGCACTGTCCGCTTGTGGTGAAGACGCCTTCTGCGTGTACGGCAACGCCCGCGGCTTCGGCCCGATCCTTACCGATCTCGGCCTGAGGCGTCCCCCTCAGCAGGCGCTCAAGGGCAACGAGTGGGGATACGAGAACCTGTCGCCGGAGAACCTCGGCGAGCACAAGGCCGAGATCATCGTCGCGTTCGCCGGCTCGGTCTCGTTCGGGGCTCCGTCCCCGTTCAAGAACCCGCTGCTCGACACCTCGGGATCGCGGACCGGCGAGGTGGACTTCTCCGCCTGGTTCGGAGTCGGCCCGCTGAACCAGGTCTGGGTGCTCAACGACCTCGACGCGCTGCTCTTCGGCGAGGGGCGGATCGCCGACGCGTCAGCCGGGCCGGCGTTGAGGGCACGGATCACCGCCGCCTCATGAGCCCGGCACCCGGCACTCACGCTGTAGGGACAGGGCCCGCGCGGTCCCGGGCGGCGCGGACGTTGTGGCTGGTCGTCGCCGTGGTAGCCCTGGTGATGGTGGCGATCTTGAGCATCGCCGTCGGGGCCAAGCCGATCGACGGCGATCGCCGGGGCGCTCACCGACTACGACGGGTCGGACGAACACCACATCGTGCGTGACCTCCGTCTTCCGCACACGGCCGCCGGGCTGCTGGCCGGCGCCGCGCTCGGCGCGTCGGGCGCGCTGATCCAGGCGTTGACCCGCAACCCGCTCGCCGACCCGGGCCTGCCGGGTGTGAACGCCGGGGCGGCGCTGTCGGTCGCGATCGGCATCGCCGTGTTCGGGGTGGGCTCGGTCGGCGGATACCTGTGGTTCGCGTTCGCCGACGCTCTGGCCGCGACGCTCGGCGTCTATCTGATCGGCTCGGCCGGGAAGGGCGCCGGTGGCGGCTATCTGGTGTGGCTGCTGATCCACGAACAGCGCCGCCGTAGATGACCTAAGGCCCGGTCCAGTGGAAGGCGTGGCAGGTCCGTGCCGCCTCCTCGCTGAGCAGTGCGCGGTGGTCGTCGAAGAACTCGCTCAGGGCGGCGCCGTGCCGTCTTCTGATCTCGGCGCTGTGCTCGGCGACGTCCAGTTCGTTGGCGGCGGTGATCTCCATGAACGAGCGCAGGAGATCCGGCCGGGGGCGGTGGAGCGTGCCGGTGAAACGGTCGCGGAATCGATCGGCGGTGAGGGCGCCTCGGTCGCAGGACGCATAGAAGTACACCAGTTCTTCCGCCTGCGTGCCGATCACCCGCCGGACGACGGCGCGTTCGGACAACTCCAGCAGCGCGGTGCCGAACCCGTCGGTGCCGTAGACCGCGTGGCACAGTCCCGCCCGCCGTACCGCCTGATCGGCTCCCCACTCCCCCAGCCGCGCCTCGACCCGCAGCAGATGGGCCAGCAGCGTGCCGCCCGGGTGCTCGACGTCGCCGGCTCCCAGGTCGATCAACAGGTCGAGTGGGGTGACCAAGCGACGCTCCCTTTGTTCGATGGGGCGGGGTCGGCACCCGAAGTCGCCGGGTTGCCGCCCCGCGTCACATCGTCGGGCGGCAGAACAGGCAAGTCAATCCTCCGATCTCCTTGCAGATACCCAAGCCCTACCTTGGATGATCGGCGACTGCCGTGCCCCCGGCACTCCCGCTCACGGTCTCGGCGAATTCCAGCACGAGCGGGCTCAGGGCCCGCCATTGGCGGACCGCCCAGCCGACCGTCAGCGCGGGCAGCCAGGGGATGGCGATGGGCCGCAGCCGCCGGCCCCATCCGGGCATCGCCGGGACGAGGGCATGGCCGATGCCGAGTTCCGCCAGCAGGAGAGCGGTGTCCCAGTCCGCGACCCCGGCGCTGGCGGCCAGCCGTATCCCGTGACCGGCCAGGTGTGTCTCCAGCCAGGTGCGCGAGGTGGAGCGCTCGGGCAGCTCGATGTACCGGATTGCGGCCAGGTCGGCGGGTTCGAGGTGGGTGCGGGAAGCCAGCGGGTCGTCGTCGCGTACGGCCAGCACCCACGGCAGTTCCAAGGCGGGCCGTTGCTCGACCTCGTGCACGGGCGGCCCCATCGTCACCCATGCCAGGTCGGCGTCGTGGTCGCGGACAGCTTCCATGCACTGCGTGCTGGAATGGCCTGTCTGGAACTCCAGCACCGCCTCGGGGTGGCGCGCCCGGAAGGCCGCCACCCCCTCTGCCAGGAAATGCCGCACGCTCGTGGCGCCCGTGGTGATCCGTACGGTTCCGCCTTCGCCGCGTTCCATCTCCGACAGCAGCCGCAGTGTCGCGTCCAGGCCGCCGAGGCCATCGGCGGCGCCTCGGCGGAGCACGCGTCCGGCAGGAGTCAGGGCGACTCCGCGCGGCAGCCGTTCGAACAGGGCCAGGCCGACCTCACGCTCCAGCCGCCTGATGTGCTGGCTGACCGCCGATTGGCTGCACGACATGGTTCTGGCCACCGCGCTGAGATTGCCCGCCTCGCACACGGCGAGGAAGACCCGTAGGTCATCCAAGGTCATGCTTGGGAATCTACAAGGAAACCCGAATTCCGACTTACGCATCGCGGTGGGGAGTCCGGCGTGACCGGGTGGGCCGCGACGCCGGCCGACCGGGCGCGGACCGCCGCGTCGGCGCCCTCGCCGGCCTGGCCTGGTGGCGCACGACCATGGCCGACCGATTCCTGCTGGAGCCCGCGGCCGTCGCCTCCCGCGTCGGAGTTCGCCGTCAAACGCCGTTTTCACCTCGCGCCAGGCGGTACGCGCGCCGCCGTGACCGAATTCTCGATCGGGTCCGAACTTTTCCCGGGGAGGTGTCATCCAACCTTGCGAAAGATCCACATGAAAAAGGGGGATGACACACGTGCGGATTTCTTTGGTGATGGCCGGGGTCGCGGTGGCGGGAATACTCACGAGTCAGGCGGCGGTGGCCGAGAGCCGGTCGATTCCGAAGAACTTCCTGCTTTACGAGAAGCAGGCGCGCCAGGACGTGAAAAACAAGCACTGGTACGTCAACGAGGGCAAGGAGCGCGACCTGGCGGAGGTCAACAACATTCAGTGCTCCAATGCCAGCCTCAAAGGCTGGATCGACCGGCGTGACGTCACCTTCAATCCGAAGAACGACGGCAACGAGAAAACCCACTCCTCCCGTGGCGAGCAGGTTTTCCTCTTCGCCGACATCCGCGGGGCAGAGAAAATGATCAAGCAGATGCACGCGCGCATGGCGCGATGCGAGGGCGTCAAGGTCATCCTGCAGACGGTCGGCGACAGCGCGGTGGGCGGAGCGCGCACGGTCAAGCAGCCGGGGGCGGTCTCGCAGGTGCAGAAGTTCGTGGCGGTCCGCAAGGGTGCCGCGGTCGCGCTGTACTGGGACCTGCGCAACGACGCCAAGGCCCTGCGCACCATCGCCCAGCACGCCAAGGACGCCGAGCGGATGGCCGCCAAGCTCTGCCGGATCGGCGGCTGCTGAACCGCGCGACCACGGCCTATCGCGTCACCAGCCTTCTGCTCTCCGGCCTGAAATGCCATGACGCGATCGCGAGAATGAGAAGAAGAAGTGCCGGAACCAGTTCATACCAGGAGTTGCCCGTGGCGATGTGCGAGAAAAGCCCTCCGGTGAACAGGAAGACCATGCCCGCGTACGCCCATTCCTTGAGCAGCGGATACTTGGGAAGCAGAATCGCCAGCGCCCCCAGGAGCTTCCACACGCCCAGGATCGTGAGAAGGTAGACGGGGTAGCCCAGTTCGGCCATGCCCCAGGCATAAGGCGGCGCCAACGCCTCCCTGCCCTCCATCCTCAGGAGTTGCTGGACTCCGGAACCGACCAGTCCCGATGCGAGCCCGACGGTGGAAAACCAGTAGACGATCCTTTGTGTCTTCGCCATATCGTATCGGCTCCTCGCTGATTTCGTTCCGTGACTACCCGCGTCACGTTATTGCGAGGGGATCGGCCGGCGCTTCTCGATTCCTGATCGATGCGCGGGTGCGGTGGCGAAGCGCCTCTCCTGCCTGGCGGCGGCACGACGAGCCGGCCGTACGAACGAGTAAAAGAGCGTGGATGGAGTGCGCATTCGGCCACTGACCCGCACACGCTGCCGCCGCACTCTGAGATGCCGGCGTTTCGGCATGAAACGCCGGTCAACAGAGGAGAACGGCATGCGATCTCACAGGCTCTTACCCGCGCTCGCACTGATAGCGGGCCTGGCCGTCGCGGCGGCCTCGCCCGCCGACGCGACGGCCGCCACGTGCCGGGTGGAACTGAACTACGTGGACGCCTACGACGTGGACGAGAACAACGGCGACGAGATCCGGATCAACCTCGCCGGGTACATGTACCCCAGCGGCAACCAGTACGTCCCCATGGACAACGGTGACCGCGCCTACTCCGGCAACTTCGCCAACCCGACCACCACCATCGGCACCACCGGATCGGCGCTGTTCAGCCTGCGCGAGGTCACCCCGCCCGCCGTCGGCCAGGGCAAGCACCTCGGCTCGGTCACCGCGTGGGGCTCCGCCTCGCCACGCTGTCCACCGGCCAGATCACCTACGTCCCGCAGCACATCTTCGGAAGCGACTACTGGTACTACATGAGCCTGGTGATGACCGGCCTGTAGCCCCCGGTGTGGCAGACCAGTCGGGACCCCTGGCCGGCAGGCCGATGATCTCACCGGTCGTGGCGCTCCGGCCTGGTTCCCGAAGCCGCCCCGGGAACCAGGCCGGCTCAGGGTCGGCTGTCGAGCCACTCCCGGAAGGTCGGACCGGCGAGCTTGTCATGCGGGCCGGGCAGGAACCCGCCCTCGGCGGCGATCCCGGCATCGGGCATCCCCGAACCGTCAACGCCTACCACGTGCGCACCCCCGAAAAACCGTCCCGCGTCGACCGCGAAACCATAATGAGCCGCTGAATCCTTAAACCCGCGCGCCGGACTGTCCGAGGTCTAAAGCGAAACAAAAGCGGTGCTCGCTATCGTGGCCACGTCCCACATTCCCTCCTCCCGATGGGAACATTTCCATGAAAAAGAGCACGACCGCATCGATCGTGGCTGCGGCCGCATTGATCACGTTCACCGTTCTGCCGGGCCAAACCGCCCAAGCGGCCACCACGACCTGCACGATTAAGGTCTTCGCGCAGGAATGCAATACAGGCATCATGCCCACGCCCGGCAATGTCATGTGGACCGAGGTGCGCAACTGCTACGTCAGCGGGGTCGGCTCTTCTGTGCGGTGGAAGCTCGTGGACATCGTCAGCAGACGTACGGTGGCCAGCGGCACGGTGCCCTGGGGGAAGCAATTCCAGAAGTCGACGACGGGACTCTATTCCGAGTACCGGCTTGAGCTCTACGACGGAAATCCCGGTGCGCGCGGCAGGATGCTCAACACCAACCCCAGCTGGGGTGGAGGATGGAGCAACTGTTAGAGGAGCAGCACGGGTCAGGGCGGTTGTGCTCGCGGTGGCCGATCCATGGTGAAGCTCAGACGAGGTAGACGTTTTTCATTTTGGTGAGGTTGGCGAAGGGGCCTTCGCCGTGGTTGAAGAGTTTCACGCGGAGGTCGGCCGCTGTCGGGTCTTCCTTGAGGGATTCTGCGAAGTCGCGGGAGACGTGGCTCAGATGGGCCACTACGCCCTTGCGGCAGATGTCGGTCAACGCCTCGCGGTCGGTGGTGGCGTCCTCGCGGAGTTCGATGTTGATGACGGGGCGGTATTCGAGGCCGGGTAGTTCTTCCAGTGACAGGCAGAAGCGGGCTATCGAGGCCGCGTAGGGGTTGCCTTTGTAGAGGCCGTACTCGACGTCCTGCGGGTAAAGATTCGCGCCCATGTACGAGATTGTTGAGTCCTTGCGGCCGAACAGGAACAGCAGCGGCAGGTTCATGCGCTCGTCGGTCCACATGCCCGCGTATTCGGGGCCCAAGGCTCGTTTTACTTCGGGAAGTGTTCGTAGCAGGGCTTCGTCGCCCACGTTGTAGCGGAGCTTGGGCTGCAGGCAGCTTTTGGTGTTGATCGTGCACAGGAGTTCGCCGGAGTCGTTGACCTCCAGGAACGTCTCCAGCGGGTTGTAGTGGAAGATCATGGGGAGGCGTTGCTCGTCGGGGCCCAGCAGGGTTTCGCGTAGGTGGCGGTCGGTGGCCAGGCGTTTGCGGAGCCGTACCGTGAAGCCGGTCTCCGCGCCCATTCCGATGGTGAGGTCGCTGGCGCCGTAGCCCGAGCGGACCTCTTCGAAGCGCTCCTCCAGGTAGTCGCGCAGCGCCTCGGTCATGCCCTCGCCGCCGACCATGCCGCGGATGCGGTAGTCCGTCCAGGGGAAGCCGCTGGCGTCCAGGCGGTCGCGCAGGTGTTTCAGGAACGGCGGGTACGCGGCCACCACGTAGTCGTAGCCGGGGCCGAAATGTTGGAGGGTGTCGGCTATCTTCTCCAGGTCGGGGCCGGTGTTCTTCACCATCGCTATGCGGGCCATGGCGGTGCCCGTGGTGGTGCCGGTGGCCCAGGCGCCCATCGAGTACGCGTTGATCACGAACAGGCGGCGGCCGGGGAAGACCAGTTCGATGTAGCCCGCCGCGTTGCGGTAGATGCCCTTGAGCTCGCGTGGGCCGCGCACCCAGTTGTACGGCTTGCCGCTCGAACCCGATGACTCGTCCACGATCACGCCCGGCCGATGCAGCCTGCCCTCCTGGCAGCGGCTGCGCTCGTCGTAGGCGCCGGCGTAGTTCTGCTTGGTGGTCTCGGGGAAGTCGGCCAGGCGGCTGGCCTGTCCGGCGCCGCGTTCGCGCAGGAAGTCGCGGTAGGCGGGCACGTCCACGGCGGCGAACTGGCAGGCCACGCGGGCGTGCCGGGCGGCCAGCCGGTCCAGCACGGGGTGGTAGGAGCGGGCCACGAACTTCCACACCGCCGGGTGCATGGCGCCGAGCCGGTACGCGCCGGTCAGCAGCCACGAGTAGGCCTGGAGCCGGGCTCTGCGCCAGTGCTGGCGGGGGGTGAGCGGTCCCAGGCGCGGACTCAGTCGGGTCATGGCCGGTTAACCTAGCGAATCGCGATTAATGATCGCTTGATACGCGCTGTCATGAAACCGCCCGGCGGCTGCGGCCGCCGGGCGTTCTCATCACCGCGGAAGGTCGGGGTAGGAGCTCGGGTTAAGGGTCAGGCGGCGGCTTTGGCGGTCAGGGCCACTGTGCCCTCGCGCTTGACGCCGTTGACCGTCACCGCCACCACGATCGAGCCTTCCCGCAGCGCGGTCAGGGTGCCGGTCGCGGGGTCGAGGACGGCCTTGTGCCACGGCCGGGCGCCGGAGCGCGCGCCGATGTGCAGCGCGGGCGAGCCGCTCCACGACGCCGACACCGGATAGGCGACGGGCACCTGGCGGGCGCCCTGCTTGACGGCCGCGGTGACCGCCGCCGGCCGGCCCACGACCACGGTGGCGGGCGCGGTCAGCGTGAGCTCGTCCACG
Source organism: Nonomuraea endophytica (assembly GCF_014203235.1). Classification (GTDB taxonomy): domain Bacteria; phylum Actinomycetota; class Actinomycetes; order Streptosporangiales; family Streptosporangiaceae; genus Nonomuraea; species Nonomuraea endophytica. Next base: position 297,777 of record NZ_JACHIN010000005.1, read on the forward strand.
TGCGGGCGTACCTGGGCGCCGATCCACGCGGGCGCGTCGACGAACCAGTTGCGCCGCACGTGCTCGGCCTCGCGCGGGGTGACGGGGTCGACGCCCCACAAAGACCAGCCGGTGAAGCCGCCGTCGTCAGGCGCGGTGGCCGGGTTCTTGCCGGAGTTCCCGTTGATGAAGTACGGCACCGCGTCCACCCGGGACGCGTGGAAGGTCCCGACGTGGGCCCCGATGTAGGCGGCGCCCTTGCCGGTCTCCCGCTGGAAGTCGGCCAGCCACTGCTCCACCAGCGCCGCCTCCTTGCGGTCGCCGAGCTGGCTGCCCTTGCCCGGTGTGGGGTCGCGCGGCGGCACGTGGAACAGCACCGCCACCGACCCGATCGCCGGGTCCTTGGCGGCCGCGTCGAGTCGCTCGCGCAGCAGGGCGACCTGGTCGAAGCCGCCACCGCGCACGTTCAGCCGCGAGGTGTCGAGCGTGACGAACCGGGTGCCCTTGTGGTCGAAGCTGCGGTAGGTGTCGCCGAAGACCGCCCGGAAGTTGTCGATCTTGCCACCCATCACCTCATGGTTGCCCGGGATGTACTGATATTTCAGCTCACCGCCCAGCTCCTCATCGAGGATCTTCTTGGCCAGCGCGAAGTCCGCCGGCGACGCCTCGTCCACGAGGTCGCCGTTGATCAGCAGGAAGTCCGGCTTGGCCGCCTTGATCTCCCGCAGCGTACGGCGGGCGTTGCGCACGATGTCGCTGTCCGGGTCACGCGCCACGAACTGGGCGTCCGACATGACCGCGAACCGCCACGGCATCGCCTCCACCGACGCCTTCACCACCGGATCGGCGATCTTCTCCGCCGGCGGCGCCTGCACCGGCGGCGGCACCTTGGCCACGAGCCCGTCGATGAGGATCTCGTTGGTGTACGAAGCGTCCGCCTTCGTCTCGGCCACGTAGAAACGACGCAGCTTCAGCGGGTAGGACACCCCGGGCGGCACCTGGAACTCCACGTACTTCCACCCGGTCCAGGTCAGGTACGGCCCGCGCAGGATCTGCGACTGTCCCTGGGCGTCGTAGAACTCCAGCGAAGGCCACTCCCCCTTGCCGGTGGAGTTGATCCAGAGCCCGAACGCCTGCGCCTGGCCCGGCACCACGATCTGCTGCGGCGGGCTGGCGTACGCCGCCCGGGTGGCCGTCGACTGGGTGAAGTCGTAGGTCAGCTTGAGCCCGCCGCCGCTCTGGCCGGGCGCGGCCGACAGCGAGCCGGTGGCCCGTGCGGCGGCGAAGGTCCAGGAGCCGGCGTCGTCGAAGGCGGCGACGTTCTGCTCCTCGGTGCCCACGGTCACGGGCACGGCGGTGGTGACGCGGCCGACCTTGGCGGTGATGAGCCCGGCGCCCTTGTCCTGCTTGGCCTTCACGGTGAAGAACCCGTTGGGGTTGGGCGTGACCTCGAACAGCGCGCGGTCGTAGTCGAGCGACAGGTCGCCCGGCTCGATGGGCGCGGAGTTGCCGTTGCGGTCGTAGCCGACGAGGCCGAACGTGCCGGTGGCCTGCGCCGCGGCCAGGCCGACCCGGTCGGTGGTGGCGCCGAGGCGGGTAAGCGGCTGGAGCACGGTCAGCTCCAGCGTGCCCTTGGCGTCGCCGCGGGAGGCGGTGACGGTGGTCTGGCCGGGGACGAGGGCGCGGAAGACGCCCTTGTGGTCGACGATTCCGTGCACGACCGGCTTGGAGCGCCAGCTCGGGGTTCCGGCGGCGGGGCCGTACGTCTCGTCGAAACCGGCGGCGCTCAGCCGCCGCGAGAGCCCGGGGAAGACGCGGTCGGGGCGGCCACCGGTGACGGGGCCGACGCCGGGCGCCTTGGCGGGGTCGCTCGCGGTCTCCAGCCAGAAGCCCTTGAGCTTGCCGCTGCCCTCGGGGGCGTAGAGAGCCAGGCCGTTGGGGACGGGGCGCTCGCCGCCGTCGGAGGGGCTGTTCTCGACCTGGGGCTCGGCGGCGCCGGGCTCGCGGGCGAGCATCGTGGAGGAGCCGCCGCCGTCGAGGTTGAGCGCGTTGTGGGCGCCGAGCTCGATCATCATGGCGGCCAGCTCGTTCAGCGTGACGCCGCGGCTGTCGGCCTGGCGGCCGTCGACGGTGAGCAGGTACATCTTCCTGCCGTCGGCGGAGAAGCCGACCGCGGTGCGCGGGTGCGCCGCCTGGTCGGTGGAGTTCTGCACGGCCCCGTCCTTGACCAGGACGTAGTTGCCGCCGATGGCGGTCTCGACCTGGCCGCCGTCCGACGGCTTGGGCTGATACTTGACGTCGATCTTGTCGCCGGGCTTGAGCGCGGCGAGGGCGTCGGCCCCGGCGTCCCTGCCGAGCAGGATCGTGGTGCCGGCCGGGATCGGGCCGCTGCCCGCGGTGGTGCGGACCTCGGTGACCGCGCCGCCGGTGAGGACGACCTCGGTGACCTTGGCCGCGCCCTCGACCGCGCGGGCCCGCGCGTGGCTGCCCCACAGCGGGGTGAACAGGCCCACGCCGTTGTCCTGGATGAGCTGGTTGAACTGGGTGAGGGCGATCGGGGCGCCGCTCGGCGGGGTGGCGCTGCCCTCGAAGTACATCTTGAGCACGCGGCCGACGCCCTCGCCGGTGAGGGCGACCGCGTTGTTCCAGCCGCTGGTGGGCGACTGGACGAGCGTGCCCTTCTGGACGCCGATGCCGAGCGCGGCGCCCGAGCGGTTGATGTCGAAGAAGTCGCCGTTGACCGCCGCGACCGCGCGGGCGCGCTTGGCGGGGCCGGACAGCGGCTCGGTCTTGGAGACCTCGCCCGAGTTCAGGTAACCGGCCTTGACGCCGCCGGACAGGTCCGCCGACAGCGCGTCGGCGCGCAGCCAGCCTGCCGCGTCGTAGCGGTCGAAGGCGGTGAAGGTGATGCCGGGCGCCACCGGCCTGCTCTTCTTGGCCGTCTCCAGGTGCTTCGGGGCGGGGGCCGCGAGGAGCGTGGAGGGGGGCGGGTAGGACGACGCGGGGGGCGCGTCCTCGACGGGAGCTTGGGGGTCGAGTGCCGCTGTTAACACCAAGGCCGCGGCGGCCACGACTTTGAGGGTGATCACGCCCCGAACTCAATCGCTCGCGGATATAACTTTCAAGACCCAGGGGTGAACTAAAAGAAAATTTCATGGTCCGAGATAGGTAGGTCTGGGCGAAGATGGGGCTTGTGGATCTCCAGGCCTTCTACCGCGACCCGTTCCCCGCCTACGAAGCCGCCCGGCGCGAACCGGGCCTCACCTTCGTACCGGAGCTGCAGGCGTGGCTGGTCTCCCGCTACGAGGACGTGCGCGAGGTGCTCGGCCGCCCCGAGGAGTTCTCCTCCGAGGGCGCGCTCCGGCCCGACCACCTGCCGCGCCGTTCCGCGCTGAGCGAGCTGGTCAAGGGCTTCGGCGGCCGGCCCGCGGTGCTGAGCAGGGACGGCGAGGAACACCGCCGCCTGCGCAAGCCGCTGGTGCGCGGCCTGTCGCCCGCGCGGGTCGCCGCCGCCGTGCCGTTCATCGCCCGCCGCGCCGCCGAGCTCGTCGACGCCTTCGCCGCCGACGGCCGCGTGGAGTGGATGTCGGCGTACGCGCGTCCGCTCGCCGCCGACGTCATCGGCCACCTCATGGGCCTCGACCCAGCCGATGTACGGCCGGCCGTCGAAGCCGGGAACCGGGCCGAGGACCTGCTGTTCCAGCCCATGACCGACGACGAGCAGGCCGCCGCGGCCCGCGACATCGTCCGGCTCCAGCACCTGCTCGACGGCTACGCCCGCACCCGCAGGAAGGAACCGCGCGACGACCTGACCACCGAGATGGTGCGGGCGCTGGCCCCCGGCACCGCCCTGCTCACCACCGAGGAACGCAACGAGATCGTCTCCAACCTGCAGAACCTCCTGCTGGCCGGACACCTGACCACGACCGCGCTGATCGGCTCCGCCGTACACCATCTGCTGCGGGATCGCGCACAGTGGGAGACGTTGTGCGCGCGCCCCGAGCTCATCGCGGCCGCGATCGAGGAGACCGCCCGCTTCGAGGCGCCCGTGCAGGGCTTCCGTCGTACGGTCACCCGCCCGCTCACCTTCGCCGGAACCGAGCTGAAGGCCGGGGACACGGTCTTCGTCTCCTACGGCTCCGCGGGCCGCGACGGCGCGGGAGGGTTCGACATCACCCGGCCGCCCGCCCGCCACCTCGGCTTCGGCCACGGCGTGCACGGCTGCCCCGGCTCGCAGCTGGCCCGCGAGCAGCTGCGGATCACGCTGGAGGAGCTGATCCGCAGGCTGCCCGGGATCCGGCTGGAGAGCCCCGAGGTCACGATGGCGCCGACGCTGATCCATCGCGCCCCGGAGGCGCTCCACCTGGTCTGGTGATCAGCGGGTGCCGGTCACCTTCCAGATCTTGCCGTTGGCCTTGGACAGCACGAACAGGTCTCCCGCGCGGTCCATGCCGAAGCGCAGGTCAACGCGGGAGTTGCCGGCCAGCGTCTGCATGGTGACCTGGCTGCCGGCGGCGTTGTAGATCTTGAGCTGGTGCAGCGGCGCGAGGTCGGTGCCGCCGCGGGTCATCTCGATCTCGTTGGTCGCGAAGATCCAGCCCTGCACGAGGTCCCCGAACAGGTACTTGCCCCGCAGGGCGGGCAGCGCGGCGCCCCGGTAGACGAAGCCGCCGGCGATGGCCCGGCCGAGGTCGCCGGTACAGCCGGGCGGGCCGTTGTGGTCGTAGGCGGCGACCGGGTAGGTGTAGCCGAACCGGCTGTCGTCGGCGGGCAGCGGGTAGAGGTAGCAGGGTTCGCTCCGGTCGAAGCGGAAGGCGCCCTCGCGCTCGCTCCAGCCGAAGTTGTCGCCGGCCCGCACGTCGTAGACGGCCTCGATGTCGTGCTCGCCGATGTGCCCGAGGAACATCCGGCCGCTGCCGCCGCGGTCCCAGCTGAAGCGGTGCGGGTCGCGCATGCCCAGGGCGTAGATCTCGCCGAGGGTGCCCGGCTGACCGGTGAACGGGTTGCCGGCCGGGATGCCGTACCGGCCGTTGGCGCTGTCGCTCCCGCGCGGGTCGATCCGCAGGATCTTGCCGAACGGCTGGTTGCGGGCCTGCGGCACGGTGCTGCTCGTGCCCCTGCCGCCGTCGCCCGCGGCCACGTAGAGCAGGCCGTAGTCGGGGCTGCCCGGCGTGGCGTTGGGGTTGAAGTCGATCTGCTGGATTCCGTGGATGTAGGTGCCGAAGCCGAGGCGGAGCAGCTGCCTGCGGGTGCCGCTGAAGACGGGCGCCGCCGGGTCGCTCGCCGTCCACTCCGTGACCACGCTCTGCACGACCGCGCCGGACTGCGTCCAGTCGGCGCGCTGGGTGCTCAGCGCCTGGAACGCCTCGCTGTGCGCGGTGTAGAAGCGGCCGTTGGCCGCGAAGTCCGGATGGAAGGCGACGAAGCCGAACCCGCTGCCGAGGCCGCGGCCGGAGAAGAAGTTGCCGCCGACCGCGGCTCTGACGTCGAGGTACACGCCGGGCGTGCCGCCGCCGGCCGGCAGGGTGTAGAGCCTGCCGTTGAGGTCGGGTACGAACCTGCGGCCGTCGGCGAGCTGGCCCAGGTGGTTGATCCGGGCATGGCGGCGCAGGCGGGAGTCGGTGGGCGAGGGGACGGGTTCGGTCCTGGGGAACTGGGCGTACTCGGTGAGGACCAGGCCGAGGTCGGACTGGATGGGGTTCTGCGGGATCGGGTCGGCGATCGGGCCGGTGCCGCCCCCGCCTTCCGCGCCCTCGGTCAGGGCGTCGACGTTGGGCAGGCCCGCGGCGGTGGTGGCGGTGAGGCGGACGCTGTTGGCGCCCTGGGCGAGGACGGCGGCGACGGTCTCGTTGTCCCACGTCGTCCAGGCGCCGGTGCCCGCGAACTGGAGTGTCTCGATGGTGGATCCGTTGACGGTGAGCGTGGCCGGGCGGGCGATGGTCGTTCCGTTGGCGTACCGGAAGGCCAGGTTGGTGTCACCGGCGCCGGTCACGGTGAACTCGACGTACGCGCCCGCCGCGTTGGCGCTGTTGACGAAACCGGTGCCGGAGAAACCCGCGTGGTTGCTCTCCACCACGCCGTTGCCGATGGCCGCGCTCTCGGCCTCGTAGACGACCGAGGCCGCGGATGCCGCCTGGCCGGGCCAGACGAGCAGGCCGGCCACTAAGATCATGGCCAGCGTCGATCTGTGCATGGGGGCCCTTTCCCGCCAAAGATGGGATCTCTTATGAGAGATCGCTTCCCACTCCTCCGATGTTTCGAGGGGCCGGAGGCGAGTGCCTCCCGCCCCTCCATTGACGCAGGTCAGCGGGTGGACGCGTTCGAGTTGCCCGCCAGCTTGGTCGAAGCCAGGTCACGGGCCAGGATCGCGGTCTCCACCGCCGCCACCGACGAGCCGGAGGTCACGCCCGGCAGCGTCGCGGTGTCCAGCGCGTAGAGCGTGAACTCGTACTTGTGGGTCGAGCCGCCCGGGCAGGGCCCGAAGTACTGCAGCGCCTTGTTGCCGCTGCTCATCGCCTTCTGCTTGGCCGGAGCCTGGCTCGGCACCTCGTACCCGAGCCCGAGCCCCTCCGGCAGCGACGACTTGGCGGCGGGGATGTCCCAGATCGCCCAGTGCTTGCCGCCGTTGGCCGTGTCGATGAAGGTGATCGCGTAGCTCTGCGTGCCCGCAGGCGGCGTGGACCAGGCCAGCTGCGGCGAGATGTCGTTGCCCGACACCCCGTCCTGCGCGCAGGTGAAGCGCGCCGGGATGTTGCCGTTGTTCGCGAAGGCCGTGCTGGTCAGCGCGAACGGCGGGCCGGCGAACTTCAGCCTGACGATGTCGTTGTCGATGGTGGTGGGGGTGCCCCCGTTCTTGTCGTTGTTGGTCGAGGTCAGCCAGAGGCCGCCGTCGGGGGTCTTGACCACGGTGCGCAGCCGGCCCCAGTTGCCGTTGAAGAAGGCGCGCGGGGTGTCGGTCGTGTTACCGGTGATCTTCATGACCCACAGGCGCGAGCCGCGCACGGCCGCCATGTAGATCCAGTCGTTGACGATCTCCAGGCCGCTCGGGGAGGCGCTGGAGACGCTCCACGTCCTGACCGGGTTGACGTACCGGCTGTCGCTGCAGGTGCCTTCACAGGTCGGCCAGCCGTAGTTCTTGCCCGCCTGGATGATGTTGAGCTCGTCCCAGGTGCCGTCGCCGAACTCCGACTCCCACAGCCTGCCCTGGGAGTCCCAGGCGATGCCCTGCGGGTTGCGGTGGCCGAGGCTGTAGACGCGCGGGGCGTTCGGGAACGGGTTGCCGGGAGCGCCGGCGCCGGTCGGCGTGACCCTGAGGATCTTGCCGTTGAGCGAGTTGAGGTCCTGCGCCCTGCTGCTCGTCTGGGCGTCGCCGGTGGTGATGTAGAGCATCCCGTCCGGGCCGAACTTGATCCGGCCGCCATTGTGGAACTTGGCCTTGCTGATGCCGGTCACGACCGGCTCGCGGGCGCCGATGGCGTTGTTCTCGTACTTGAAGCGCACGACCCGGTTGTCGCCGGACGCGGTGTGGTAGGCGTAGACGTAGTGGTCGGTGGCGAAGTTCGGCGACAGCGCGAGCCCGAGCAGGCCGCCCTCGCCGACGGTGCCGACCGCCTCGGTGACCTTGCCGACCACGGTCTTCTGGCCGGCGGCCGTGACCCGGACGATCTCGAACCGGTCGCGCTCGGCGACCAGCGCGCTGCCGTCGGGCAGGAACGCGATGCCCCAGGGCAGGTCGAGCTTGGTGACGTCACGGTCGAAGACCGGGTCGCCGCCGGTCGCCTGCGTCGAGGTCCTGACGCTCAGCGCGGCGCTCTTGGCCGAGATGTTGCCGTTGGCGTCGAACGCCTCGACCTGGAAGGAGTACTGCGTGTTCTGCGTGAGCCCGTCCGCGGTGGCGGTCAGGTCGGGCACGGTCGCGAACTTCGTGCCGTCGCGGTAGACGTTGTAGCCGGTGACCTCGACGTTGTCGGTCGAGGCGTCCCAGGCCAGCGTGATGCTGGTGGCGGCCACGTTGGTGGCGCGCAGGTTGCCCGGCACCGTCGGCGCCTGGTGGTCGTCGCTCGGCGGGGTCGTGAAGGGGACGTTGTTGCTGGCGGGCGAGCCGTTCCCGGCCGCGTCGTAGGCCAGCACGCTCAGCACGTAGCCGGTGTTCGGCGTCAGGCCGGTGACCGTGGCCGTGGTCTGGTTGCCGCCCACGGTCTTGATCACGTTGCCGCCGTTGTAGATGACGTAGCTGGAGACGCCCACGTTGTCGGTGGAGGCGTCCCAGGCCAGGTCCACGGCGCTCGGACGGACCTCACCCACGATGCGGAAGTTGCCCGGCGCGGTCGGCGGCTCCGGGTCGGGCGGCACCGTGGTGCTGATCCGGTCGAGGTTCGGCCCGCCGTTCACGGTGGTGGCGGTGGCCCTGATCTTGTTGGCGCCCGCGATCAGCGAGGCGGTCACGGACTTCTCCACCCACGTGGTCCAGGCCCCGGTGCCGGGGAAGCTCACGTTCTGGGCCGCGCCGCCGTTGGCGGTGATGGCCATGGCCCGGTCGGCGGCGGTGCCGTTGGCGAAGCGGAACTTCACCTCGTAGTTGCCGGCGGTGGGCGCGTTGACCGTGAACTCCACGTAGGAGCCGACGACGTTGTCGTAGTTGACGAAGCCGGTGCCGGTGAATCCGGGGTGGTTCGACTCCACCACGCCCTGGACGATCGTGGCGTCCTCGGCCTGCAGGTCGGAGCTGGGCGCGGCCACCTCGACGTCGACGTAGTCCAGGTTGGGGTTGCCGTTGGCCGTCGTGGAGGTGATCCGGATCTTGTTGGCGCCCGCGGTCACGGGCGCGGTGAGCGTGGAGTTCGCCCACGTGGACCACGCGCCGGTGCCGTTGAACGCGCGGGCCGCGGAGACCACGGTGCCGTTCACGGCGATGTCGGCGGCCCGGTTGACGGCGGTGCCGTTGGCGTAGCGGATGACGATCTCCGCCTGGCCCGCGGCCGCCGCGTTGACGGTGAACTCGGTGTAGCTTCCGGCCACGTTGTCACCGTTGACGAAACCGGTGCCGGAGTAGCCCGCGTGGTTGGATTCCACGAGGCCCTGAGAGATGGTGGCGTTCTCCGCTTCGTGGCGGGTCGGCGCGGCCGAGGCCGGCACGGCCGCCGCCACGCTCATCAGTAACGCCGCCACAAGCGCGCCGGCTAACACGCGCATGGATCCTCCTTGATGGGGGGTGATAGTTAGGAAAACTTCCTAACTCGTATTGATGGGATCACTCCCCACCATCACTGTCAAGCGAGTTGACTCCGTTCTCAAGACCTCCCACCACTGGCATCTCGCGCGACAGGAGCGCAGACTGGAAAGACAGGCGAACGTGGAGTAGTGGAGCATCCGTGGACAACCACCTCGACCACATGCCGGTTCTGTCGCGAGGCAGGCACCGCAATCCGAAACGCGGCGCGTGCTTCATGGAACTGGCTTCCTACCTGGCAGGAGAGCGCTGGAGCGACCATCCGGCCTGCACGCACCCGCTGCTGGCCGCGCTCGCCCGGCTCGTCAACGACAACACCGGCGACGAGAACCGCGACGGCCTGGCCGTACTCGTCCCGTCCATCATCGGGCTGTCCAGCGACGACCTGCGGGTCGACGCCACGATCGCCCTGCGCTGCGCGACCACCGCCCTGCCCGTGGCCGCCGCCGAACGCCAGCTCGCCCTGGCCGTCTCCGTGCTGGCCGCCGAGCAGATGCTGGCCCGGCTCGACGGGCGGCCGGTCGGGCAGCTGTCATCCATGAGCCGGCGCGCCATGGAACAGGTCCCGCAGACGGCGCGCGAGGCGCGCAGGTTCAGCCGGGCCGCGCGGATCACCGACAAGGGCTTCCGCCGGTACGCGGCGCCGAACGCGGTGCAGTTGTCGGTGGTGGGGATCGTGCAGGCGTGCATCCCCAATCCTGACCAGGTGCTGCGATCGTTGCTGGAGTCGGCCATAGCGGACTGCCGCCGCCTCATCCCCACGCCCGACCCCCACCCCCACACCCTCCCCACCCCGGTCTAACCCCCATCCCGGCCCCACCCCCGGGCTCGCCCTGGGCTTGCCCTGGACCCTGGGTTTGCCCGACGCCCCGTCCTCACCCTCGGGCCCGCTCGACGCGACCCTTGCCCTCATCCGCTCATCGCGTGATGGGGGCAAGCTGGTTTTCGGGCTCGGCACGGTTCCCTCGCCCAGTTCCGGCATCCCGCCCTTCACACCGCACCCGCAACGTCCGTGCGTGCCGCACCCGGCGTTGAGGGCTCGCAGGTCGCGTGCGCTGGTTGCGTCAAGCGCGTTAATCGACGCCGCACGTGTTGGTCGACGCCCCGCGTGTTGGTCGGTGCCACGTGTGCTGGCTGGGCCGGGTGCGTCGGTGGGCGGCACGAGCGCCGGCCAACGCCGGGCCGGCGGCGCGAGCGTTGGTTGGTGCCGGGCTGGTGGTGTGGTGTGGCGGGTGAGGGAGCTTGTGTGGCTTCTTCGGGAACCGTCCTGGTTTTCGGGAAGATGTTCGCGTCATGGTGTCACCATCAGGTCTTCCCGCAGGTCAGGCTAGCCTCCCCTTCGTTGCGGATCTTCCGGAAATATGCCTAGATTTGGCGACAAGGTGTCATCATGTGGAGGAAATCATGACTGTCGAGCTGGCCGCGCCGTACTCACCAGAGAGACATCGCCACCACCGCGATGTCACCGGCGGGTGGTTGCGACCGGCGGTGTTCGGGGCGATGGACGGGCTGGTGTCCAACTTCGCGTTGATCGCCGGAGTGGTCGGTGCGGCGGGGGCCGGGCGTGGGGCGGTGCTGGCCGGGTTCGCGGGTCTGGTCGCGGGGGCGTGCTCGATGGCGGCGGGTGAGTACACGTCGGTGAAGTCCCAGACCGAGCTGATGCGTGCGGAGATCGCCGTGGAGCGCCGTGAGCTGGCCCGCGACCCGGAGGGCGAGCAGGCCGAGCTCGCCGCCCTCTACCGTGCCCGCGGCCTCGAACCCGACCTGGCCGCCAAGGTCGCCGCCGGGCTGTCGGTCAACCCGGAGCAGGCCCTGCGCGTCCATGTCCGTGAGGAACTCGGCGTGGACCCTGACGATCTTCCCTCGCCGTACCTGGCCGCGGCCTCGTCGTTCGGCGCGTTCGCGGTGGGGGCGCTGGTGCCGTTGGCGCCGTTCCTGTTCGGGGCTTCCGGGATGGTGGTGGCTGTGGTGCTGAGCTTGCTGGGATTGTTCGGGTTCGGGGCGGTGGTGGCGCGGATGACGGCGCGGCCGTGGTGGCTGGGCGGCCTGCGCCAGCTCGCCCTGGGCGTCGCGGCCGCGTCGGTCACGTACGGCCTCGGCCACCTGCTCGGCGTCACCGTCTCCTAGCCGGTACGGCTCCCGCGACTCCCCCGGGGCATGGCGACCCCCATGCACCATGCCCCGGGGATCACCACCCCGGGCCACCCATCGAAACCCCGGCAGCCGAGATGAAGGCCGCCGACGTCGCCTCGGAGGAGGTGGCCGAGGTCGGGTCGGGCGGCGGGTGGGTGAGGTCATCCCGTGCCGGGGTCGGTTCGGACCAGGGGCTACTCGGTCAGGGCCGGGGTGCGGCGGAGGGTTGGGGAGAGGGTGGCGAGGGCGCAGCAGATGGCGAGGTAGCCGCTGATCACGAGGATGGCGGGGACGGCGCCGGCGAACTGAGTGAGGACTCCTCCCACCAGCGGGGCCAGCGGCGTGATGCCCATGGTGGCGACGTTGAGCAGCGACTGGACGCGGCCCTGCATGTGGTCGGGGACGGATCGGGCGACCTCGACCACCAGCGCGATGCTCAGAGCGGGCGCGACCAGGCCGGTGACGAACAGGACGCTCGCGGGCCAGTACCAGCCGACCGGCAGCACCATCAACGGCAGCGCGAGAGTGACGAACCAGCACCCGGCCAGCATGAGCGCGCCGGTGGGCAGCGACCTGATCAAGCGGCCGGAGATCGCGGCGCCGATGAGGCCGCCGACGCCCAGGGCGGCCATGACGAGGCCGACCTGCTCCGGGGCGCCGACCAGGACGATCAGCGGGATCGTGGTCGCGTTGAACGCCAGGTTGACCGCCAGGACCAGCCCGCAGACGGCGCGCAGCAGGCGACGGCCCCACATCCAGCGGACGGCTTCGGCGATCCCCTGGTACATGCTCTGCCGCGGGGCCGGCTCCTCCGGCCGCCGGGGTACGCGCACGAGCGCCACGCAGACGAAGGACACCACGTAGGTGAGGGCGTCGACGACGAAGGGCAAGGCCCGGCCCAGGGCGAACAGGAGGCCGCCCAGCGGTGGCCCGGCCAGTTCGGCGGCGTGCTGGCGGGTCTGTTCCTGGGCGTAGGCGCTGGGTAGCTGCTCCCGGTGCACCAGTGTCCGGAGGGAGGCGGCGTGGGCGGGTTCGAAGATCGCGCCGGCGGCGCCGTTCACGATGGCCACCGCCACCAGGTGTGGCAGGACCAGGCTGTCGCTCGCGGCGGCCAGCGCGACGCTCGCCATCGTGGCGGCGCGGACGAGGTCGGCGCCGAGCAGGACGCGGCGCCGGTCCCAGCGGTCCACCAGCACGCCGGCGGGCAGCGCGAAGAGCATCCCGCTGGCCAGGCTGACCGCGCTGATCAGCCCGGCCTGGCCGGGTGAGCCGGTCAGCGCCAGCACCAGCAGGGGGTAGGCCAGCAGGGTGAGGGTCGAGCCCAGCCCCGAGGCGGCCGAGCCCAGCCAGAACAGCTGGAAGCGGAGGTTCTTTCTCAACGGCTGCACAACCGACGACAATAGTTGTACAAGAATCCTTGTACAACCTTTCTAGTAAGGTGACGGGCATGGAACAGGCTCGCCGCCACCTAGGCCCCAAGGACGCCGGCACGCTCAAGGCGCTCAGCCATCCCCTCCGGATGCGGCTGCTCCTGCTGGTGCACGAGACGGGCCCGGCCACGGTGGGCATGCTCGCCGAGCGGCTGGCCCAGCCCGTGGGCGTGGTCAGCTATCACATGCGCCAGCTCGCGCTGCACGGGTTGGTGGCGGAGGTCCCCGAGCTGGCCCGCGATCGGCGCGAGCGCTGGTGGCGGATGGTGCCGACCGAGAGCGTGTCGATGACGCCATCGGAGTTCGCCGACGACCCGGTCGGCCGCGTCGCCTCGCGGGCCACGATGCTCCAGCTGATCGACGCCACGGCCGAGCGGATGCGCGAGTGGGTGAACGCCATGCACGCCTGGCCCCCGGAGTGGCAGGACGCCTCGACCCTCGCCCGCAAGGGCCCGATGCGGCTGACCGCGCAGGAGCTCAGCCGCTTCGACGACGAGCTCGACGACCTGGTGATGCGCTACCAGTCGATGGGCGAGAACGCCGAGGACGAGCCCGCCGATCGCCGTCCGGTCATCTTCTTCTGCTACACCGAGCCGATCGGGCCGCCGCTCAGCGAGTGACCCGTACGGCCAGCGGCGTGCACACGTAGTCGTTGGTCGGCCAGTTGTCCACCGAGCACGAGGTGAGCACGAACCACAGGTCCCGCAGCGCGCGGAAGGTGATGCCGTCCCCCGCCTTGGAGGCCGCGGTGCCGACCGGCAGGCTGCCGTCGGGCCGCGGCGGGGAGTTCTGGAAGAGGTTGACCGGATCGGGGACGACCGGCAGCGTCAGGCCCGCCGCCGTCACCGCGCCCAGGAAGTTGTCGTGGCAGTTGGGGTGCCCGAACAGCCCCTCGGCCTCGTACAAGGGGGCGTTGCACGGCGGGTAGAGCATGTCGTGCGGGCCCGGCGAGGTGTCGGCGACCAGTTCCAGAATGGGCTCGCCGGTCTGGTCCGTGAACGCCTCGCCGGTCTTGGGGAACAGGCGCTCCAGCCGGTCGCGGGTGTGCGCCGTGGACAGCCAGCGGTCCGGAGCGCCGCTGTCGATGGCCCACATGTCGCCGACCTGACGGCCTTCCAGGTCGACGACCTCGATCAGGCTGCCGCGCGCCACCTCAAGCGCCCGGCCGGTCTGCGGTTCAATGATCACGTTTTCCATGGGGAGCAGCCTACGGTAATTTGTTGTACGCACGTTCAATTAACAGGGGAGGACGGCATTGAGCGAGGCCGTGACCGGCACGGACGGGCGCAAGGCCAGAGGAGAACGACGCCGACGGGAGATCATCGAGGCCACGCTCCGGGTGATCGAGCGTGAGGGCGTCGCCGGGGTGACCCATCGCTCGGTCGCGGCCGAGGCGGGCGCGCCGCCGAGCCTGGCGCTCTACTACTTCGCCACGCTCGACGACCTGCTGGTCGCGGCGCTGACAGCGGCCTCCGGCGAGTACTCCCGCCAGCTGCGCGCCATCATCGACGACGGCCGCGACGGCGTGGACGGCCTGGCCCAGCTCATCTCCGACGCGGCGGGACCCGGCCGCGCCCGTGCGCTGGCCGAACGCGAGCTGACCATGCTGGCGACCCGCCGCCCGGCGCTGCGCCCCGTCGCCGGGCTCTGGCGTGCCGCGGTCGCCGAGGTGGCCGGGCTCTACACCGACGACCCGATCCTCATCCGCTCCCTGGTCGCGGCGTCGGACGGCATCTGCGCCGGGGTCCTTCTGGAAGACAACCCGATCCCCTACTCCGAGATCCGCGCCCTCCTCCGCCACGCGCTGGGGCTCGACCGCCCGCCGATCACCCGCGGACCAGCACCCGCCCCTCGGGCATGAAGGCCGACAGCTGCCACGTCCACGTGCCCACCGTGACGATCTCCGCGTCCCCCGGCAGCGGCACCGGGGAGTCCCGCAGCCACGACAGCGGCGACAGCGCCAGCCCGCCCGGCGGGATGACCACGCTCTCCAGCGGCGTCCGCGTCGTGGGCCCGTCGGCCTCGTCCAGGACGCTCGGCACCCAGCTGGGCGGGCCCGCGAAGTGCGCCAGCGCCAGCGCGCCGGACGGGGCGGCGGAGTCGTGGCGGAGCGTGCCCGCGGGCAGCCAGGCGTGGTGGCCGGGCGAATAGGTGACGCCGGAGATGTGCAGGGCGCCGGCCAGGAGGACGAACTCCTCCCCCGCCAGGTAGTGGCCGCGCTGTCGGCGTTCCCATCCGGCGGGGAAGCCGACCAGGCACGTGGGGCCGTGCAGACGGGCGAGGCGGACCGGCAGCGTGGAGCCGGGGATGTGGAACTCCGGCCCCGGCGCGGCCGTCAGCAGGTCGATCATCACCCTAGTCTCTCGTACGCGCCGTCCTCGTCGTTGAGCAGCACGTACCCGGGCCGCCCGGTCGCCTCCAGCAGCCGGGCCAGCACCTCGCCCACAGGCGGAACGGCCGGCGCGAGCATCCCGGACACCGCAGAGCGCCCGCCGTCGAGGTCGTCGGCCTCGTACTCGTTCTCCAGCCCGGGGACGGCCGCCGCCATCTCGGCCACTCCCCCGAGGCCCAGGCAGTCGACCCAGTAGGGCGCCCGCACGACCAGCTGGAGCGCGGCGGTCAGGTCGGCGGCGACGAGCGCGGCGCCGCCCTCGGAGTCGGCGTAGAGCACGGGGCGCGGACCGCCCGGGTCGCCGCAGAGGAAATACGTGCCCCCTGAGCCGTCGCCGGCGACCGCTTCGAGGGCGTCGCCCGAGGCCGGCCGCACCGCTTCGACGTGCTCGGTGCGCGCCACGTCGAACCCGAAGGGCCAGGCGAGCAGCCGGGCCGCCTCGGGGGTGCGCCGGACGAGGTCGAGGAGGGGTTCCGTCATGGCGGGCAAGCTATCTCACCCCTCCTGAGGTACGGCGGGCCGGGCCCGCAGGGCGGCGGGCAGGAACGCCGCGCAGGCGATCAGCAGCACGACCCCGGAGGCGACCAGCGACCCGGCCACCCCGAACACGCTCGCGGCGGGCCCGCCCAGCGCCACCCCGCCCAGCGTGAAGTTGACCATGACGGTGTTGAGCAGCCCGACGCCTCTGCCCCGCAGCTCCTCGGGCAGGTCGCTGAGCATGGTGTTGGCCAGCGGCACCTGGAAGAGGCTGGCGAAGAGGCCGACGACCAGGCACCAGCCGATGATCACGGCCAGCCCGGGGCTGCCGCCGAGCAGGACGGGGGTGAGCAGGGCCAGGCCGAACAGGGTGACGGTGGCCACCAGCATCCGGGGCGTCGAGCCGTAGCGGCGGATCAGCGCGGGGCCGAGGAGGGCTCCGGCGATCGAGCCGCCGGCGAACAGGGCCTGGGCGGTGCCGTACTCCATGGCCCGGAGGTCGAAGACGGTGAGGAGCTGGGCGTTGAAGCCGGTGGTGAACAGGCCGGTCACGAGCGTGACGGGGACGAGGAAGGCGAGCAGGAAGCGCAGGGACGGGATGGCGAGCACGCCGCTGACCCCGCTCCGCAGCGCCTGCCAGTACGGCTCGGCGGCCGCCCGCGCGACCGGCCCGTGGCGCAGCACGCCGAGGCTGCCCAGCAGCAGGGCGGAGACCACGAAGGTCGCGGCGTTGAGCCCGAGCACGACCGGCACGCTGCCCAGGGCGACGAGCAGGCCGCCGAGCGCGGGGCCGATCATGTTGACGGTCTGGTTGGTGCTCTGGAACAACGCCACCGCCGAGGCGATGTCGTGACCGCCGACGACCCTGGGGATGGCGGTGATCCTGGCGGTCTCGAAGAACGCCTTGCCCACGCCTTCGAGCAGGATGAGCGCGAGCAGCAGCCCCATCGAGTCGAGCGCGGGGATCATGGCGAGCACGACGGGGACCCGGGCCAGGTCGGCGCCGATGAGCAGCGTCCGGGTGGGCAGCCGGTCGGCCAGCGGGCCGACGAAGGCGCCGAGCACCCCGGAGGGCAGCAGCTGGGACAGCACGACCAGCGAGATGACGACCGGGCTGTCGGTCAGCCGTCCGGCCAGGAAGATCAGCGTGACGCGGGTCATCGCGTCACCGAGGAAGGAGATGACCACCGCCAGCCAGTAGCGCAGGTAGGTGCTGTCCTTGAGGAGCTCGATCATGATGCGCTCGACGCTACTGGCAGGGTCGTCAGCCGGGACAGGCGTTACGCCGGGCGCTGATCCGCCGTGAGCGTAGTGATGACGGTCAGCGTGAACAGGTCGAGCGCCAGGTCCTCGGTGGTCCGGGCGAGCACGGTCAGTCCGAACGGGCGCTCGGACGAGGTCGCGCGGGTGCCGGTGCCGAGTTGCCCGTTGGAGTTGTCACCCCAGGCCCACACGGTGCCGTCGGCGGCGATGGCCAGGCTGTGCGTGAAGCCCGGCTCGACCTGCTTGAAGCTCGACGATCCGGCCGCGGTGACGGGCTGGTTGACCGCGACGCGGGTGTCGCCGAGGCCGAGCTGGCCGGACTGGTTCCACCCCCAGCCCCAGGTCTGGGCGGGCGCGAAGACCGCCGACGGGGCGAACGCGGTGACGGCGGCGGTGAGCGCCGCTGCGATGGTGTGCACGGGTCTGCCTCCCGGGTCTGGTCCCTCGCGTAGAGGCGTTCCAACCCGTTCCAGCCCGTTCCGGCGGGGTCAGACCGCGCCGGACGCTCCCCATCCGGGCACCTTGAAGTCCGCCGTCAGCGAGCCGGGCGCCACGCTCTCCCCGCAGCCGCGGCAGGTCACGACCGGGTCGAGCTCCTGCCCGCAGGTGTGCGAGAAGACGACCGGCGGACTGCCGGCCAGGTGCCGGTCGCCCCACTGGCGCAGCAGGTGCAGCACGCCCTGCAGCTCCACCCCGGCCGCCGTCGGCCGGTACTCGTAGCGCGGCGGGCGCTCGCTGTAGGCGACCTTCTCCAGCAGCCCGGCCTCGACCAGGCGCTTGAGCCGCGCGGTCAGGATGTCGCGGGGCGCGCCGATGTTGCGCGCCATCGCGTCGAAGCGGCGCACGCCGAAGAAGACCTCGCGCAGGATGAGCAGGGAGTACTTCTCGCCGACTACCGCGAGGGTGTCGGCGATCGTGCAGGGCCGTGCCGTCGTCATCATCCCAGGGTACGGCAGTGCGTTGGAAAACCGGACGATCCCGGACTACAGTTAGTCCAGTTTTCCAACTAACCCCAGGAGGGCTCTCATGCGTGACGCCGTCATCGTGCAGGCCGTGCGCACCCCCATCGGCAAGGGCAAGCCGGGCGGCGCCCTGGCCGGGGTCCATCCGGTCGAGCTGCTCGCCCACACGCTGCGTACCCTGGTGGAACGCTCGGGAGTGGACCCCGCGCTGGTCGACGACGTGATCGGCGGGACCGTCGACCAGGTCGGCGAGCAAGCCATGAACACCACCCGATACGCCCTGCTGTCGGCCGGGTTCCCCGACTCGGTGCCGGCGGTGACCGTGGACCGCCAGTGCGGCTCCTCCCAGCAGGCCGTGCACTTCGCCGCCCAGGGCGTCATCGCGGGCGCGTACGACCTGGTGGTGGCCTGCGGCGTGGAGTCGATGAGCCGGGTGCCGATGTGGTCGAACGTGCCGCCGGGCAAGGACCCGTTCGGCCCCGGCGTGGCCGGGCGCTTCCCCGGCGGCCTGGTCCCGCAGGGCGTCAGCGCCGAACTGATCGCCGCCAAGTGGTCGCTCGGCCGTGAGCAGATGGACGCCTTCTCCGCCGCCTCACACGCCAAGGCCGCCGCCGCCGACTTCTCCGCCGAGCTCGCCCCGATCGCCGGCCTCGGCCACGACGAGTCGGTACGGCCGGCCACCACGACCGAGATCCTGGCCGGGCTGAAGCCCGCCTTCGCCGACCCAGGCTACGCCGAGCGCTTCCCGCAGATCGACTGGTCGGTCACCGCGGGCAACTCCAGCCCGATCAACGACGGCGCCGCCGCCCTGCTCATCACCACGAGCGAGCACGCCGCCCGCCTGGGCCTGCGCCCGCTGGCCAGGCTGCACTCCTTCGCGGTGACCGGCTCCGACCCGCTGCTCATGCTCACGGGCGTCATCCCGGCCACCGACAAGGTGCTGCGCAGGGCCGGCCTGCGCCTGGACGACATCGACCTGTTCGAGGTCAACGAGGCGTTCGCCAGCGTGGTGCTGGCCTGGCAGCAGGAGACCGGCGCCGACCCGGCCAAGGTCAACGTGAAGGGCGGCGCGATCGCGCTGGGCCACCCCCTCGGGGCCAGCGGCGCCCGGATCATGACCACCCTGGTCGGGGCCATGCGCGAGCGCGGCGCCCGCTACGCCCTGCAGACGATGTGCGAGGCGGGCGGGCTGGCCAACGCGACGATCCTGGAGTCGCTCTAGTAGTCGTAGTCGACCGGCTCCAGGTACGGGCCGTAGGCCCAGCCTTCCGCGTCGCCTGTCCAGACGCGCATCCAGGCGCGGCCGCCTCCGCAGGAGCCCTCGACGGTCTCGCCGTAGCCCACCGCGCCGACGCGCTCGAACTGCGTGCCCGGCCCCGACCTGATCCACAGGTTGGCCGGATACGGCGGCGCCACCTCGTACACGCAGGACGAGGCGGCGGAAGCGGGCGTCTGGACGAACAGTGACAGCGGTGCGGCGGCGGCCAGCGAGGCCACGAGCACGATGAACCGGCGCATCACATACCTCCCCTTAAGGGGGGATATATCCTATATATCCCGATCATGTGGGCGCTAAGCTGCCGAAATGCCTCTCCGCAGTGCTCAGTGGTACTCAGGCGACGACAGGAACTCCTACATCCATCGCGCCTGGATGCGGCGCGGCACCCCGGCCGACGCCTTCGACCGCCCCCAGATCGCCATCGCCAACACCGCCTCCGACCTCACCCCCTGCAACGCCCACTTCGACGAGGTGGCCAGGAGCGTCGCCGCCGGCGTCTGGGCGGCCGGCGGCGTGCCGCTGAACCTGCCCGTCGTCTCGCTCGGCGAGACCAACGTCCGCCCCACCGCCATGCTCTGGCGCAACCTCGCCGCCATGGCCACCGAGGAGATGCTGCGCGCCAACCCCGTGGACGGCGTCGTGCTGCTCGGCGGCTGTGACAAGACGATCCCCTCGCTGCTCATGGCCGCCGCCTCCGTGGACCTGCCCGCGCTGGTCGTGCCAGGCGGCCCTATGCTGACCGGCCACTTCCAGGGCATGCCGCTGGGCTGCGGCACCGACGTGTGGCGGCTCAGCGAGGAGGTGCGGGCCGGGACGCTGACCCGCGCGTCGTTCCTGGACTCCGAGTCGTCCATGATCCGCAGCCGCGGGCACTGCAACACCATGGGCACCGCCTCCACGATGGCCTGCATGGCCGAGGCGCTCGGCATGACCATCCCGGGCACCGCGGGCACCCCGGCGGCCGACAGCCGCCTGCTCGAGCGCGCGCACGCGAGCGGCGCGCTGGCCGTCGAGCTGGTCAGGGAGGACCGGCGGCCCGGCGCGGTCATGACCCGCGCCTCCTTCCTCAACGCGATCGTCACGCTGGCCGCGATCGGCGGCTCCACCAACGCGGTCGTGCACCTGCTGGCGATCGCCGGGCGGCTCGGCGTCGAGCTGAGCCTGGACGACTTCGACCGGACCGGCGCCGGGGTGCCGCTGCTGGCCGACCTGCAGCCGGCCGGGCGGCACCTCATGGACGACCTGTTCAGGGCGGGCGGGCTGCGGGCCGTACTCCATCAGGTGGAGGACCTTCTCGACCCCGCGGCGCGCACCGTCACCGGACGCCCGCTCACGGACTACCTCGGCGACGCGCCCATCTGGGACGCCGGCGTGATCCGGCCGCGCACCGACCCGCTGCTGCCCGACGCGGGCATCGCCGTGCTGCGCGGCAACCTGGCCCCGGACGGCGCGGTGATCAAGCCGGCGGCCGCCTCGCCGGAACTGCTGCGCCACCGCGGCCGGGCGATCGTCTTCGACAGCGTCGAGGACCTGCACACGCGCCTGGACAGCGTGGACGCCGACGAGAACTCCGTGCTGGTGCTGCGCGGCTGCGGCCCCAAGGGCTACCCGGGCATGCCGGAGGTCGGCAACCTGCCGCTGCCCGCCAAGCTGCTGGCCAAGGGGGTGCGCGACATGGTGCGCATCAGCGACGCGCGGATGAGCGGCACCGCCTACGGCACCGTCGTGCTGCACGTCGCGCCCGAGGCCGCCGCGGGCGGGCCGCTGGCCAGGGTCAGGACCGGCGACCCGATCGTGCTCGACGTGCCGGGACGGACGCTGCGCGTGGACGTGCCCGACGCGGACCTGGCCGCCCGCGAGCCGGTCACGACCGGTTTCGCCCGCCCGGCCAGAGGCTGGGAGAAGCTCTACGTGGAGCACGTCCAGCAGGCCGACCGGGGCTGCGACCTGGACTTCCTCACCGGTTCGAGCGGTTCGGCCGTGGCCAGGGAGTCGCACTGAGCACGGCAAAGAGTCTTCTGCGCCATGCGCGGAAATGGTCAGGTTGGGTACTGCGTTACGGGACGATGTGATCGGTTTGACGGCCCGAGGAGGACACATGAACAGCGGCGACATCACCCAGAGCCAGGAGTGGACGGCACTGGCCAAGCACCACGAGGAGATCGCGGGCGCCACCCTGCGCGAGCTGTTCGCCGCCGACCCGGGCCGGGCGGAGCGGCTGAGCGTGCGCGCGGGCGACCTCTACCTCGACTACTCCAAGCACCGCGCCACCGACGAGACCTTCGACCTGCTGCTACGGCTGACCGAGCGGGCCGGGCTGGGCGAGCGGATCGAGGCGATGTTCAGCGGCGAGCACATCAACGTCAGCGAGGACCGGGCGGTGCTGCACACGGCGCTGCGCCTGCCCGCGGACGCCGCTCTGGTGGTCGACGGCCAGGACGTGGTGGCCGACGTGCACGCCGTCCTGGACAAGATGAGCGCCTTCGCCGACCGGGTGCGCGCCAAGGAGTGGCGCGGCGCGACCGGCGAGCCCATCGCCACCGTGGTCAACATCGGCATCGGCGGCTCCGACCTGGGCCCGGCGATGGCCTACGAGGCGCTGAAGGACTACGCCGACGCCGGGATCACGGCCCGGTTCGTCTCCAACATCGACCCGGCCGACATCCACGGCAACCTGCGCGGCCTGGACCCGGCCACGACGCTGTTCGTGATCAGCTCGAAGACGTTCACGACGCTGGAGACGCTGACCAACGCCCGCGTGGCCCGCGACTGGCTGGTGGCGGCGCTGGGCGAGGACGCGGTCGAGAAGCACTTCGTGGCCGTCTCCACCAACGCGGAGAAGGTGGCCGAGTTCGGCATCGACACCGCCAACATGTTCGGCTTCTGGGACTGGGTCGGCGGCCGCTACTCCTACGACGGCGCCATCGGCCTGTCGCTGATGGTCGCGGTCGGGCCCGCGCGCTTCCGCGAGATGCTGGCCGGCTTCCACGCGATCGACGAGCACTTCCGCACCACGCCGTTCGAGCGGAACATGCCGGTGCTGATGGGGCTGCTCGGCATCTGGTACAACGACTTCTTCGGCGCCCAGACCAGGGCCGTGCTGCCCTACAGCCAGCGGCTGCACCGCTTCCCCGCCTACCTGCAGCAGCTCACGATGGAGTCCAACGGCAAGTCCGTGCGCGCCGACGGCACGCCGGTCACCACCGACACCGGCGAGATCTTCTGGGGCGAGCCGGGCACCAACGGCCAGCACGCCTTCTACCAGCTCCTGCACCAGGGCACCCGGCTCGTGCCCGCCGACTTCATCGGCTTCGCCGAGCCGTACGAGGACGCGGCGGGCATGCACGACATCCTCACGGCCAACCTCCTGGCCCAGACCACCGCGCTGGCCTTCGGCAAGACCGCCGAGGAGATCGCCGCGGAGGGCACGGCGGCCGAGGTCGTGCCGCACAAGGTGATGCCGGGCAACCGGCCCACCTCGACGATCCTGGCGCCGAAGCTCACCCCGTACACCCTCGGTCAGCTCGTCGCCCTCTACGAGCACATCGTCTTCGTCGAGGGCGTCATCTGGGGCGTCGACTCCTTCGACCAGTGGGGCGTCGAGCTGGGCAAGAAGATGGCGCTCGGCCTGGAGCCCTTGCTGACCTCGGAAGAGCCGCCTGTGGCGTTCCCCGACGCTTCCACCGCCCAGCTGGTAAAGAAGTACCGGGAACTTAGAGGAAGGCGCATTTGACATGACGCGTGCGGGCGCGATGGTCCTGTTCGGGATCACCGGTGATCTGGCCTACAAGATGTTGCTGCCCGCGCTCTACCGGCTGACCGCCGACGGGGTGCTCGACCTGCCCATCGTCGGCGTGGCCAAGACCGACCTCGACCTGGCGGGCCTGCGTGAGCGGGCCCGCAAGGCCTGCGGCGGGGCGAGCGACGCGGCCTTCGAGAAGTTCGCGGGCAACCTGCGGCTGGTGGCGGGCGACTACCGCGAGGAGTCCACGTTCACCGCCATCCGCGACGAGGTGGACGGCGCGGGCTTCCTCGTGCACTACCTGGCGGTGCCGCCGTCGCTGTTCGGCGCCGTCGCGCAGGGCCTGGCCGGCGTCGGGCTCCACCGCGACGCGCGGCTCGTGGTGGAGAAGCCGTTCGGGCACGACCAGGCCTCCTCCCGCGAGCTCAACACCGAGCTGCTCAAGTACTTCGACGAGGACCACCTGCGCCGCGTCGACCACTTCCTCGGCAAGGAGCCGGTGGAGGACCTGCTCGTCTTCCGGCTCGGCAACATGCTGCTGGAGCCCATCTGGAACCGCAACTTCGTGCGCAACGTCCAGATCACCATGGCCGAGAGCTTCGACGTGGCCGACCGGGGCGCCTTCTACGACGCCAACGGCACCATCCGCGACGTCGTCCAGAACCACCTGATGCAGCTGCTGGCCATGCTCGCGATGGACGCGCCGCCGTCGAAGGACGCCCGCGCGCTCATCGACGAGAAGTGGCGCGTGCTGCGCGCCGTGCAGGACATCCACCCCGCCGACATCGTACGCGGCCAGTACACCGGCTACCTCGACACCGAAGGCGTGCGCCCCGGCTCGACCACCGAGACGTTCGTGGCCATGCGCGCCGCCATCGACAACTGGCGCTGGGCGGGCGTGCCCTTCTACATCCGCTCCGGCAAGGCGCTGCCCACCACCGACCTGGAGATCGTCGCCGAGCTGCGGATGCCGCCGGTCACGCTGTTCCACGGGGACGTCAAGCCCAACCTGATCAGGTTCCGGCTGCAGCCCGACGCGGGCGTCACCTTCGACCTGCTGGCCAAGGAGCCGGGCCGCGACGCCACCCGGCTGGTGCCGGTGAGCGTCGACTTCACCAAGGTGCTCGGGCCCATGGAGGCCGCCTACCAGCGCATCCTCACCGACGCGGTGTCGGGCGACCCTCGGCGCTTCGTCCGCTTCGACCTGGCCGAGGAGTCGTGGCGGATCGTTCAGCCGGTGCTCGACCTGCCGCAGGCGCCGCTGCCGTACGAGAAGGGCACGTGGGGTCCCGCGGCGGCGGCCGACATGGTGCGCTGGCACGAGATCTCCACCACGTTCGACTGAACTCCCGCGCCCGGTGAGAGTCTGGGTGGATGGACATCATGGAACTGGTGGAGAAGACGAAGGACGCGGCGAGCGTCAGGCGGGTGTTCGGCGAGCCGATCCGGCACGGCGACGTCACCGTCATCCCCGTCGCCAAGATCGGCCAGGGCGGGGGCGGCGGATCGGGGACCTCCGAGGGCGGCGAGCACCCCGGCCAGGGGGCGGGCGGGGGCTTCGGCTTCGGGGCCGCCCCGGCGGGCGTCTTCGTGGTCAAGGACGGCGAGGTGCGCTGGCAGCCGGTCGTCGACGTCAACCGCATCGTGCTCGGCGGCCAGATCGTGGCGGTCGTGCTGCTGCTGACGATCCGGGCCATCGTGAAGCGCCGCCGTAGGCGCTGAGATCTCCCGCGCCTTCCCCAGACGTCTGTCCGGGGAAGGCTCACCGGACGTCAGTGGCGGCCCCAGGCGCCGCGGTGCACCACCTCGCCGGTGGGCTTGCGGCCGCGCTTCAGGGACGGCGAGGCCTTGTCCTGGGCCCGGTAGCCGACGCTGATGACGCCGATCGGGGTGTAGGCGTCGGGCACGCCGAACGACTCCTTCAGCTGCGCCGTGCGGTCACCTGGCGGGACCCCGAAGAAGCAGGCGCCGAGTCCCTCGTCCACGGCGGTCAGAAGCATGAGCAGGGAGGCCATGCCGGTGTCGATGTCCCAGTACGGCACCGGCCAGCGGTTCTCGTCCTTGTCCGTCCAGCCCTTGTCGGGGGCGGCGTAGCGGTCGAGGTAGGCCTGCTTGTGCGAGAGCGGGATGATCAGGAGCGGGGCTCGGCGCAGCCCCTTGCCCCACTCGTCGGCCTCGTCGCTGGACAACTTCCAGAACCGCTCGATGTCCTGCGGCTCCTCCAGCACCAGGAACGCCCAGCCCTGGCTGAAACCGGCCGAGGGCGCGTGCAGCGCGTTGCCGAGGATGCGCTCGCGGACCTCGGCCGGAACGGGGCGGTCGGGGTCGTAGTTGCGGACCATGCGCCGTCGCCGTACCACTTCCTGAAATTCCGTCATGCGCCCAGCTTCCCAGACCCCACCCCGCGGCACCCGTGGTGTGGGCGGCTGCGACGATGACGGGGTGAAGGTGTCAATGATCGCGCCCGCCGCCTGGTCGCCCGACGGGCACGACAACTTCGACGCCGCGGAGAAGCTGCTGGAGGAGAGCGATCTGGTGGTGCTGCCGGAACTCGCCGGGTCGCGGTTGCCCAGGGCGGAGTATCTGGAGCGGGTTTCCGGGCTGGCGCGGCGGGCGGGGGCGTACGTGGTGGGCGGGTCGCACTACGACGCGGTCGAGGGCGGGATCGTCAACCGGGGCGTGGTGGCCGATCCGGCCGGGCTGGTCGTGGCCGAGTACGAGAAGGCGCATCCCTACGGGGTGGAGCATCGGGCGGGGGTGCTGCCGGGGCGGCCTTCGCGGACGTTCGAGCTGGCGGGGCGGCAGGTGCGGGTGCTGGTGTGCGCGGACCTGTGGTACTCGGCCCGGCTGGCGGCGCCGGTGGACGCGGTGCTGGTTCCGGCCTTCTCGGTGACGCAGTGGGACTCGCCGGAGCCGTCGCGGGCGTTGTGGCGGCACATGAGCGTGGCCAGGGCGTATGAGTTCATGACGTACGTGGCGGTGAGCGACTGGGAACGCGGCGCCAGCTATCACGGGGCGCCGTGCGCGGGGGTGACGGGGTTCGCCGATCCGTATCCGGCCCGGCCGGCCGAGTACCACGTGCGGGGCGCCGGGGTGCGGGTCATGGACTTCGAGCGGCTGGACGCGCTGCGGGCCGACCAGGCGGGGCGCGGGTTCGTCTCTTGACCGGACGACTCAGGGAAGTAAAGCTTACTAACAATTAACCGGGAGCATCCGCGGAGGACCGTCATGGGCCGTTCCAGGATCGGCGCGCTGGTATCGCGCACACTGCTGGCGGGGGTGCTGCTGGCCGCGCTGGGGACGTTGCCGACCGGGGCCGCCGGAGCGGGCAGCCTGGTCGCCTCGGCGAGCGCGGCCCAGGCGCTCGGGGACGTGATCCCCGCGCCGGTGTCGGTTCAGGCGGCGGCCACGCCGTACACGCTGGCCGCGGACGCGACGATCGCCAGCGACGACGCGGGCGTCGGCGGCTACCTCGCGGGACTTTTGCGGCCTTCCACGGGGTACGCGCTGCCGCTGAGCACCGGCGGCCAGGGCAGCGTGTCGCTGCTGCTGTCCGGCGCGGACCCGAGCGTCGGCGACCAGGGCTACCAGCTCGACGTCGCCACCGGCGGCGTCACGATCCGGGCGCGGACGGCGGCCGGGCTGTTCAACGGCGTGCAGACGCTGCGGCAGCTCCTGCCGCCGCAGGTGGAGAGCGCGAGCGTGCAGCCGGGGCCGTGGACGGTGCCGGGCGGGCGCATCGTGGACTATCCCCGCTTCGCCTACCGGGGCACCATGCTCGACGTCGCCCGGCACTTCCACCCGGTCGCCACCGTCAAGCGGCACATCGACAGGATCGCGCTCTACAAGGTCAACTACTTGCATCTGCACCTGTCCGACGACCAGGGCTGGCGCATCGTCGTCGACTCCTGGCCGCGCCTGGCCACCTACGGCGGCAGCACCCAGGTCGGCGGCGGGCCCGGCGGCTACTACACCAAGGCCCAGTACCAGGAGATTGTCGCCTACGCCGCCCAGCGGCACATCACGGTCGTGCCGGAGATCGACATTCCCGGCCACACCAACGCCGCGCTGGCCTCCTACGCCGAGCTCAACTGCAACGGCGTCGCGCCGCCGCTCTACACCGGGACGGGCGTGGGCTTCAGCTCGCTGTGCACCACCAAGGAGGTCACCTACACCTTCGCGGCCGACATCGTCAGGGAACTGGCCGAGCTGACGCCGGGGCCGTACCTGCACATCGGGGGTGACGAGGCGGACGCGACGCCGGACGCGCAGTACGCGGCGTTCATGAACCGCGTGCAGCCGATGGTGGCCGGGCGGGGCAAGGCGGTCGTGGGCTGGCACCAGATCGGCGCGTCGGCGGTGCAGCACTCGCCCGGCCGGGTGGCCCAGTACTGGGGGACGACGACGTCGGACTCCCTGATCACGAACGCCGTGGCCAAGGGCGCCAAGGTGATCATGTCTCCGGCCAACAAGGCGTACCTGGACATGAAGTACACCGCCTCGACGCCGCTCGGGCAGGACTGGGCCGCGCTCATCGAGGTGAAGACCGCCTACGAGTGGAACCCGGGCACTCATCTCAGCGGCGTGCCCGCCTCCGCCGTGCTCGGCGTCGAGGCGCCGCTGTGGACCGAGACGCTGGTCACCGAGGAGCACATCGAGTTCATGGCCTTCCCGCGCCTGCCCGCCATCGCCGAGCTGGGCTGGTCGCCGTGGTCGACGCACAACTGGACCGCCTTCCGCGCCCGCCTGGGCGCGCAGGCGCCGCGCTGGGCGGTCATGGGCATCGGCTTCTACCGCTCGCCGCAGGTCTCGTGGGCGACGACCCCGCCGCAGGGCCGCTACGAGGCCGAGAACGCGGTGATCTCGCGTGGCGTGGTCGAGTCCAACCACGCCGGCTACTCGGGCACCGGGTTCGTCAACTACGACAACGCCACCGGTAGCTACGTCGAGTTCACCGTCACCGCCGCCGCGGCGGGCCCGGCCAGGGTACGCCTGCGCTACGCCAACGGCACCACCGCCAACCGCCGCATGAACGTGGCCGGGACGGTGCTCGACTTCCCCGGCACCGGCGCGTGGACCACCTGGCAGACCAAGACGGTCACGCTGCCCCTGAACGCGGGTTCCAACGTCATCCGGGCCACCGCGACCACGTCCAACGGCGGCCCGAACCTCGACTACCTGGAAGTGGCGCCCTAGCCGCCGGTTCTGAGCAGGAGCCGCCTGGCGCGCTGCTCGGCGGCGGCGCGCCCGCCCACGCCGAACGCCTCGGCGATCCTGCGCCAGGTGACCCGCCGCGCCCTGGCCTCCAGGACGAGCTCGGCCTCCATCCGGTCGAGGCCGGCGCGCAGACGGCCGACGAGATGGAGGGCGTCGAGCACGGGCCCGGCGCCGTCGTCGGGCATCCGGCGGTGCAGGCAGGTCTCGCTCACGACCACCGTCATCATGCGCTGCAGCTGATACAGGTCCTCGTCCACGGGACCCGGTGGCGGAATTGTGTAGAGCGTGTGTATATGCCGCGTTTCAAGATTATCGAGGGAATTAAGGGTATCCACGACGTCCATAATGAAACAACTTTCAAGTACGTGTCGCGAAAAAACGACACGATCAAGAAAGTCACTTCATTGGGGTGGATTAATCCTCACCCGAGAGGCATTCAAACCTGCCTAGATGGCATTACCATCTACCTTGAGAGCGCTTGACGTGTATTTGCACGTCTCCCACATGCTCTTATCCTGAAGTTCCGCGATCCCCGAAAGGAGGTAGAAATGGGACGTCACGGTCGCCCGTCGAGATATAAGGACATTCTGGCCATTGGCCGGATTACCTGGTCCGCCGCCCGAGCGGTGATCTGGATCGTCTGGGTGATCAATTCCACCTAGCGGTGGTCGGGCCTCCTGCCGGCCGAGCCTTGCACAAGCCTGCAGGCAGGAGGCCCTTCCAACGACAATAGTACGCAGCGGCGGTGAAACACGAAAACTGCTTGCGTTTATTTTTTATGCACCGGAGCGATAATCTCCCTCCAGGTGTAATCTTTGCTACCCCGCGTGCGTGGTCGTCTCTATGGACATCAGCCGCCAGGGCAGGCTGGGCAGGGGGTCGCCGCCGGTCACCGGCAGCAGCGAGCCGGACGGGCGGCGCGGGGAATTGGCGGCCACGACCCGGCCTTCCGCGTTGACCAGGGCCACCTCGGCCGAGCAGGCGCTCAGCACGCCGAGCAGCAGCTCCTCGAAGCGGGCCGCGCGCACGTCGGCGCCGACCACACCCAGGAAGCGGCGCTCGACCTCGACGGGCGTGGTGAGCGTGAGCATGTAGGTGTCGGTGCCGCCGTAGTCGACGTACGGGCCGACGACGTGGCGGCGGCGGGTGCGCTCCGGCACCGCGAACCACTCGGCGGCGGTGTAGTCGTAGAAGTCGAGGCTGTCGGGGTTGAGGTCGACGTCGAGGAAGGTCGGGTCGGGCGCCTGCCACCACTCCAGCCAGCGCGGCCGGTCGGCCAGGACGCCGGGGGCCAGGATGAGCCCGGCGCCGGCCAGCACGTCCGGCGAACGGCTCAGGCAGCCGAAGATCTGCGGCCGGATCGCCACCAGGTCGGAGGTGGACAGCTCCGGCCGGTAGCAGGCGACGGCCGCCACCCTGATCTCCTCCAGGGAGCTGAAGATGTCTTCGATGATCGTGTGAACCCGGTCGGCCACCCGGTCAACGCGTGGATCCGCCATCGTCACCTCCCGCTGTCGCGACGAGCCGCCAATGGAACTCCATCAGACGCTGGACGCCCTTGTCGATGTGCGCTTCGGTGAGGCGTCTGGCGCTCTCGGCGTCGCGGGCGGCCACGGCGTCGATGACCGCGGTGTGGCTGTGCACGACCTCGGCGGGGTCGACGGCCTCGCCGTACGGGAGCCAGAGCAGTTCGCCCGCCTCGGCCTGGATGTCGATCTCGGCGCGGGTGAGCCGGACGGACTGGGCGGCGGCGGCGAGTTCGATGTGGAAGCGGCCGTCGGCGCGGCGGCGCTCGCCCATCGTGGTGGCCTTCTCCAGCTTGGCGACGACCTGGCGCAGGCGCTGGACGTTCTCCCCCGAGGCGCGCAGCGCGGCCAGGCGGGCGGCGGTTCCGGCGATGGCGGCGCGGTAGTCGCCGATCTCGCGTAGCTCGGAGCTGCTCAGCTCGCGCAGGCGCTGGCGCAGGCGGGCGGCCGACGGGTCGGCCGGGCCGCGCACGAACGTGCCGCCGCCTCTGCCGCGCCGGGTCTCGACCAGGCCGCGCTCGCGCAGGGCGGCCAACGCGGCGCGCAGGGTGACGGTGGAGACGTTGAGCGCTCCGGCCAGCTCCAGCTCCGAGGGGAGCTGGTCGCCGTCGGCGACGAGCCCCAGGGCGATGGCCTCGGCCAGGCGGCGCACGACGACCTCCACGCGGCCCGAGCCGTCGTCGAGCGGGGCGAAGACAGCCGACACCGGCAGCTGGGTCACGGGCACCAGCATATTGCCTTTTGAAATATGAACTCATAGTTTTAAGCGCAACCCCGAACTCGTTGGGAGGCCCCCGTGCCCGACGCCGACAAGAGGTTCGCCGAGGAGTGGCGCGACGCCGCCTACAACTGCTTCTCCTCCGGCCACAAGTTCTGCCGCGAGGTCTGCCCGGTCATGCAGGTCACGCGGAACGAGTCCTGGAGCCCCACCGCCTTCCACGCCAACGTGGTCGCGATGGAGAAGGGCGAACTGGAGATCTCCGACGTGGCGGCGGACTACGTCAACTGCACCGGCTGCGGAGCCTGCGAGCTGCGCTGCCCCAACTCCCTGTTCACCGGCGACTTCTACCGCTTCCGCACCCGGACCGTCGACCTGGTCAAGGCCGCGCGGGCGCTGGCCGTCTCCCAGGACGTGCACCAGGACGCCTGGCGGCGCTGGAACGCCGAGACCGACGAGCGCTCCCACGAGCCCGTCACCGAGGCCGCCGGGCAGGAGCGCGTGCGCGACTGGGCCGAGGGCCTGGAGCTGGCCATCGGCGGGGAGACGATCCTGTTCGTCGACTGCGAGGCCGCCTTCCACCGTACGAGCGTGCCGCGTGCCGTTGCCCGGATGCTCAACCTGGCCGGATACAAGTTCGGCCTGATGAACGAGCAGTGGTGCTGCGGCGGACCGGCCGCCGAGATGGGCTACGAGGAGCAGGCCAGGCGCTTCGCACGGCACAACCTCGACGACTGGCGGGCCTCGGGCGTGCGGCGGGTGCTGGTGCTCGACCCGCACGACTACATCACCTTCACCGAGGACTACCCCAAGTACTTCGGCGACGACTACGACATCGAGATCGTGCTGGTCGTGGAGCTGCTCGCGGAGCTGGTCCGCGAGGGACGGCTCACGCCGCACATCCCCGTCGAGCGCAGCGTCACCTACCACGACCCGTGCCGCCTCAACAAGCGCAAGGGCGTCTGGCGGGAGCCGCGCGAGTTGCTGCGCGCGATCCCCGGGCTGACCTTCACCGACGTGGACCGGGTCACCCAGTGGTCCTACTGCTCGGGCGGAGGCGGCGGGCTGCCGATCGAGAAGCCGGAGCTGACCGCGCGGATCAGCGCGAGCCGCATCGACAAGGCCGCCGAGCTGGGGGTGGACACGCTGGTGAGCGCCTGCCCGTGGTCGGAGCGGCCGCTGTCGGAGGCGGGCCGGGCCCGCTCGATCGACGTGGTGGACCTGTTCGAGCTGCTCGCGACCTCACTGGGGGTGGCGCCGTGACCGTCACCGCGCTCAGCGATCCCGTGCTCGGCGAGCTGCGCCAGATCCTCGGCGACGAGCACGTGCTCACCGGCAAGGCCGACCGGCTGAACCGGGCCCGCGTGCCCGCGCCGTTCCCCGTGCACCGCTGGGCCGAGCGGCTGCCCGACCTGGTGGTCATGCCCGGCAGCACCGAGGAGGTGGCCGAGGTGCTCAAGCTGGCCAACCGGCTGCGGGTCCCGGTGGTGCCGCGCGACGGCGGCACCGGGCTGACGGACGGGGCGGTGCCGCTGCGGGGCGGCATCCTCGTGGACGTGAAACGGCTCAACCACATCAAGGATCTGGATCTGGACAACCGCACCTGCACGGTCGGCACCGGCATCAACGCGCTCAAGCTCAACGAACGGCTGGCCGTACACGATCTGATCTATCCCGACGACCCGGCCTCCTATCCGTGCTCGCTGGTCGGCGGCCGGATCGGCACGAGCGGCTGGTCGCTCATCGGCTCCCGCTACGGGCACACGCGCGACCTGGTCCTGAGCTTCGACCATGTGCTGCCGAGCGGGCAGGTCATCCACGTAGGCGATGGCATAGGCCGAAAAATCACGAAATCGTCGAGCGGCTACCAGCTCAAACACCTTTTCATGGGCCATCAGGGCACGCTCGGCATCGCCACCGAGGCCACGCTCAAGCTCTTCCCCAAGCCGGAGGCCGAGTTCTCCCCCTTCTGGGCGTTCTCGGACTACGCCGACGCCTACCGCTGCGTCGGCCTGCTGGCCCGCGCCGGGGTGGCCACGTTCGCCGGAGCGGTGCTGTTCGACGAGTGGAAGGTCGCCTACCTGCGCCGCGACGACGAGGCCTACATCCCGCAGCCGTCGTCGGTGAAGGCCCTGGTCTGCGCCGCCCTGTACGGCTACGCCGACGAGGTGGAAGCGGGCGGCAGGCGGCTCATGCGCATCGCCCGCGACGCCGGCGCCCGCTATCTGGGCGACGAGATCTCCCAGGGCGACTGGGCCGCCCGCCACGACCGCTACGCCACCCCGCTGCACGGCCGCACGAAGTCCGGCCAGGTGGCGCCGATGAGCTGGCACTGCGAGGACGCCTCGATCAACTACACGAATCTCCCCTCGGTCCGCCTGGCCTGGCACGAGATCGCCGACCGGCTGCGGCGCGAGAGCGACGTCTTCGACGACTGGGGCATGTTCGCCTACACCAACGGCGCGACCGGCGCCGACTACCTGACCGAGATCGACATCGGCATCTGGGAGCAGCGCCTGGACGACCGGACGTGGGCGGCCTGGGTACGCGCCAAGCGGGACCTGGCGGCGGTGGCCCTGGCCCACGGCGGGTCGATCAGCGCCTGCCACGGCTCGTGCCGCGAGGGCGAGGTGGACCTGGTGCCGCAGGAGCTCGGCGGCGGCTTCGAGGTGATGCTCCAGATCAAGCGGGCGCTGGATCCCCACAACATCATGAACCCGGGCAAGTACCTGCTCGACCAGGCATACGGAGCACCATCATGAAATATCGCCGGTCGGAGGAAATGTCGCCACCGCCTGCCGTACCCGTGACCGATGTGGCGATCACCCGGTTCGAGCACGTCTACGAGGTCGCGCCGGAGCTGATGACCGAGCACGTCCTCCAGCAGGAGTTCCCCAACTGGGACACGCTGCGGCTGGTCCACTCCCGGGCCGACCACCTGGCCTGGATGCACCGCCACTTCGCGCACACGGTGGTCTCGGGCGAGGAGCTGCTCCATGAGCTCGACGGATGACCGGCGCCTGGCCGATCTCGGCTACACCTCGGAGTTCCGCAGGGACATGAGCCTGTGGGCGAACTTCTCGCTCGGGTTCACCTATCTGTCCCCCGTCGTCGGGATCTACACGCTCTTCGCCACCTCGCTGGCCGCGGGCGGGCCGCCGATGATCTGGAGCCTGGTGCTCGTGGGCGCCGGGCAGTTCCTGGTCGCGCTGGTCTTCGGGGAGATCGTCTCGCAATATCCGCTGACCGGCGGCATCTACCCGTGGGCGCGGCGGCTGTGGGGGCGGCGCTGGGCGTGGATGACCGGGTGGGTCTACCTCGTGGCGCTCCTGGTGACGATCGCCAGCGTGGCCTACGGGGCGGGGCCGTACCTGTCGGCGTTCCTCGGCATCGGGGTGAGCACCTGGAACACGATCCTGGGCGCGGTGGTGATCATCGGGGTGGCGCTGGCGATCAACCTGGCCGGCACGCGGGCGCTGGCGGTCGCGGCCATCGTGGGGTTCGCGGCGGAGCTGGCCGGGGCGCTGGCCGTGGGCGGCTGGCTGCTGCTGACGCAGCGCCATCACGGGCTCGGGGTGCTGTTCGACACGTTCGGGGCGGGCAGCGGCTCCGGATACTTCACCGCTTTCCTGGCGGCCGGGCTGATCGGGATCTTCCAGTACTACGGCTTCGAGGCCTGCGGTGACGTCGCGGAAGAGGTGCCCGACCCCACCCGGCGCATCCCCAAGGCCATGCGCATGACCATCTACGTCGGCGGCGCCGCGGCCACCTTCGTCTGCCTGGCGCTGCTGCTGGCCGTGCCGGACTTCGCCGCGGTGATCGCCGGCACGAGCACGGACCCGGTGACCGGCGTGCTCACCGCCGCGTTCGGCGAGGGCGGGCTGCGGGTGGTGCTCGGCGTGGTGCTGCTGTCGTTCCTGTCGTGCGCGCTCAGCCTGCAGGCCGCCGCCGGCCGCCTGCTCTACTCCTACGCCCGCGACGACATGATCGCCGGCAGCCGGATCTTCAAGCGCTTCTCCCCCGCGCGCCACATCCCGCCCTACGCGCTGCTGGTGGCCGCCGTCGTGCCCGCGCTCGTGGTGCTCGGCTCGGTCATCTCGGCTGACGCGCTGGTGAAGATCATTTCGTTCGCGGTCCTCGGCATCTACCTGGGCTTCCAGATGGTCGTCCTCGCCGCGCTGCGGGCGCGGCTGCGCGGCTGGCGGCCGTCCGGGCCCTTCACGCTGGGCGCCGCCGGGCTCGCGGTCAACATCGCGGCCCTGGTGTACGGCGTGCTGGCCATCCTCAACATGGTCTGGCCACGCACACCCGAGGCGCCCTGGTACGACGACTACCTCGTGCTGCTGTCCGGCGTGGCGGTCGTCGCCGCCGGGCTGGTCTATCTGGTGGCCGCCCGGCCGTACGAGCACGGCGCCGCCCCCGCCGGCGACGCCATCCCCCAGAAGGCAGGTTCCCCATGAAGTTCAGCTACGTGATGCTCCCCGACTACCCGCTGACCGACTCCCTGCGTTCGATCAAGCTCGCCGACGAACTGGGCTTCCACGCCTGCTACGCAGCCGACGAGACCTGGCACAAGGACCTGTGGCTGCTGTTCGCCGCCGCCTCGCAGCAGACCTCGCGCATCCGGTTCGGCCCGAGCGTCTCCTCGGTCGTCCTGCGCGAGCCGTCCCTCATCGCCCAGGCCGCCGCCACGCTCGACGAGCTCAGCGGCGGACGCGCCGAAGTGGTGCTGAGCTGCGGCAACTTCGGCCTCCTCGCCCAGTACGGCATCGACTGGACCGTCTCCAAGCCCCTGTCGCGGGTCAAGGAGGCGGCGTACGTGGTCCGCACCCTGCTCGACACCGGCGCCATCACCCACCAGGGCGAGTTCTTCACCTACAACGGCCTGTTCACCTTCGCCCGGCCGGTGCAGGAGCGGGTGCCGGTCAAGTTCGGCGCCATGCGCGGCCCGCGCTCCTTCCAGGCGGCCGGCGAACTGTCCGACGGCGTCCACCACGCGCTCAGCTACACCCGCGAGGCCTACGACTACCTGGTCGAGCACTTCAGCGCCGGCGCCGCGAAGGCGGGCAAGGACCCGTCCGCGCTGGACATCGGCGCCTGGGTCGTCTTCGCCACCGGCCCCGACTCGGCCGTCGCCAAGGAGGCCGCCCGCAGCATGGTCGGCCTGTACGCCTCGTCGATGCCCGCCGAGCAACTGGAGCGCAACGGCGTCAACCCCAACGCGATGAAGCCCGTGGTGGAGGCGCTCGGCGCCGGAGATCTGGCCCGCGCCATCGAGCTCACCACCCCCGAGATCGGCGAGCGCCTGTCCATCGCCGGCACGCCCGAGGAGTGCGTGGCCAAGATCAAGCGGGAGATCGAGCCTGCCGGGGTCAATCACATGATCCTCGCGGTGACCGACGCGACGCTGGTCAAGCAGTTCATGGGCCGCGACCTGCCGGACGTGGCCGACGTGGACACCCAGCTCCGGCTGATCCACGACCAGATCATGCCCGCCTTCGAGAGCTGAGGCCGGCGCCCCGCCGTACCGTGGAGGGGTGAGGTACGGCGGGGGCCGTGGAGGGCGAGTGGGGTACGGCGGGGGCCGCGGAGGGGTGGGGTACGGCGGGGCCTACAACGAGTCCAGCCAGGCCAGGAGGCGCGCGCCCTCGCGGTCCATGACGCCGGGCTCGCGCAGCGCGTTGGCCAGGAGCGACATGCCCTGGTAGGCGCCGACGAGCGTGAGGGCGAGGCCGTCGGGCTCGGGCAGGCCGAGCTCGCGGAACTGGCGTTCGGCCCAGTCGAGCAGCAGCCTGATCACCCGCCCGGCCTCGGCGTCCAGCCCGCCCTCTGCGCGCTTGTCGAGTTCGGCGGCGAGGGTGCCGGTGGGGCAACCGTAGCGGGCGGCCAGTTCGCGCTGGCTCACCCAGGCCTCGACCAGCCCTTTGAGCCGGGCCCGCGGATCGGGCAGCGCGTCCAGGCCGCCGGTGAGCGTGCCCAGCCGCCTGGCGTGCTCCGACAGCGCGGCGGCGACGAGTTCGTCCTTGGTCTTGAAGTAGTAGTAGACGTTGCCCACGGGGACGTCGGCGGCGCGGGCGATGTCGGCGATCGTGGTCCGCTCGGCGCCCTGCCGGTGGACGACCTCGGCGGCGGCGCTCATCAGCCGCTGCCTCTTGGCGCCGGCCGCCCGCACCCGCGTGGAACCCTTCGAGTCAGTCACCTGACTCACTATAGCGGCGCACCTGTGCTACGGTTCTTCTAAGTCAGCCAACTAACTAACTGGAGAACCTCATGTTCGTTGTCACGGGAGCCACCGGGAACGTCGGCCGCGCCCTGGTGCGCACGCTGTACGAGGCGGGCGAGCAGGTCACCGCCGTCGCCCGCCGGATCACCGCCGCCGACGCGCCCGACGGTGTCCGCACGGTCGCCGCCGACCTGACCGACCCGGCCACGCTCGGCCCGGCGCTGCGGGGCGCGCGGGCGGCGTTCCTCCTGGTGCCGCCGGTGCTGGCGCCGGAGGCCGACGCCGGGGTGATGGCGGCGGTCGAGGCGGCGGGCGTAGGCCGGATCGTGGTCCTGACCTCACAGTCGGCCGCCACCCGGCCCGAGTCGCCCGGCCACGGCCTGCGGGTGCGGCACTTCGAGGACCAGGCCATGGCCAGCGGCCTCGGCTGGACGGTGATCAGGCCCGGCGGCTTCGCCTCCAACGCCTACGCCTGGGCCGAGTCGGTCCGGGCGCGGCGCGAGGTCTTCGCGCCGTTCGCCGACGTGCCGCTGCCGGTCGTCCATCCGGACGACATCGCCGAGGTGGGAGCCGCCACGCTGCGGGACCCGGCCCACGACGGGCGTACGTACGTGCTGACCGGGCCGGAGCTGATCACGCCCCGACAGATGACCGCGGCCCTGGGCGACGCGCTCGGCGAGGAACTGGCCTTCACCGAGCTGACCCGCGCCGAGGCCAGGGCCCGGATGCTCGCGTTCATGCCCGAGGCGGTGGCCGACGGCACGCTGGA
Organism: Nonomuraea endophytica; assembly: GCF_014203235.1. Classification (GTDB taxonomy): domain Bacteria; phylum Actinomycetota; class Actinomycetes; order Streptosporangiales; family Streptosporangiaceae; genus Nonomuraea; species Nonomuraea endophytica. The sequence goes on from NZ_JACHIN010000005.1 coordinate 335,116, forward strand.
CATCCTCGGCGAGCCGACCGCCGACGAGCAGAAGATCAGCCCGGACGTGGAGCGGGTGCTCGGCCGGGCGCCGCACTCCTTCGCCACCTGGGCCGGGCAGAACGCCGCCGCGTTCGGGTAGACGCGCCGGGATGCGGCACGTGCGCATTCCTGGCAGAAGGGCTTACAGGCGGGATAATCAACCCATGAGGCAGGCACGGGAGGCCATGGTCCGGCAGTTGCTGCAGCACGCGGAGATCAGCGACCGGGTGGCCGAGGTCCTGCGCACGGTGCCGCGGCACCTGTTCCTGCCGGACGTGGACCCGCGCGAGGCCTACCGCGACGAGCCCATCGTCACCAAGCGCGACGAGCACGGCCTGCCGATCAGCTCCTCCTCCCAGCCCGCCATCATGGCCACGATGCTCGACCAGCTCGGCGTGGAGCCCGGCCACCGGGTGCTGGAGATCGGCGCGGGCACCGGCTACAACGCCGCTCTGCTGTGGTCGCTGGCCGCGCCCGGCGGCCAGGTGACCACCGTCGACATCGACGACGATCTGGTACGGCACGCCCGCGACCACCTGGCCGGGGCCGGTTTCCCCGGGGTCCGGGTGGAGTGCGCGGACGGGGCGGCCGGTTTCCCGGGCGGCGCGCCGTACGACCGGATCATCGCGACCGTCGGCGTCTGGGACCTCGCGCCCGCGTGGGCGGCGCAGCTCGAGCCGGACGGACGGCTGGTCGCCCCGCTCGACCTGCGCGGGGTGCAGGTCTCGGCGGCGTTCGAGCGCGCGGAGGACCGCTGGAGCAGCGTCTCGGTGGTGCCCGCCGGTTTCATGCGGATGCGCGGCGCCGCGGCGGGGCCCGAGCGGTTGTGGCAGGTGGCCGAGGGGCTCACGTTGTTCCTGCCCCAGCCGCGCGAGGTGGGCGATGTGGCCCGCACGCTGGCGCGGGAGCCCGTCGCGAAGGTGGCGACCGGCGTGCGCGCCACGATGGGCGAGGTCAGCGTCGGGCTGAGCCTGTGGCTGGCCATCCACGATCCCCGCTGGTGCACGCTCTACGGCGACTCCATGCTGCTGCCGCCCGCGCCGGTCACCCACGGGGGCGTCCGGATGACCTCGGGCCTGGCCGAGGACGGCGGGCTGGCGGTGCTCGACGACGAACTGGCCGCGCTCGGCTTCGGCCCGCGCGGGCCCGAGCTCGCCACCGACCTGGCCGCGCACGTCGGCGCCTGGCAGGAGGCGGGCCGGCCCGCAGTGGACGGCCTGCGCGTCGAGGCGCAGGACCTGCCTTCGTCCGTCGCGCCGCCCTCCGGCTCCCTGGTGATCGACAAGCGCGACACCCGGCTCGTGATCTCCTACGAGGCCGCTGAGCGGCCGTGATCCCGGCGGTCACGACGGGCAAAGAATTTTCGTCAGGATGGTTGGGCGGCGACATAGGGGGAAGGGCAGGCAACTCATGCACGCCGAGAACGAGGAGGAGCCGTCGTGCTCACCCTGACACCTACCGCAGCCCAGGCCATCCGGGATCTCACCGCGACCACGCCGGAGCCTGCGCAGAGCGGCGTCCGCATCTCGTCGAAGGGCGAGAGCGCGGGATCGCTGACCCTGACACTGGCCTCCGCGCCCGAGCCGCTGGACGAGGTGGTCGAGACCGAGGGCGCCCGCGTCTACCTCGACCCGGTGGCCGCGAGCGTCCTGGAGGACAAGTCCCTGGACGCCGGCGCCGACGACCAGGGCGGCGTCTCCTTCGTCGTGATGGAGAAGCCCGCCTGATCAGCGGGCGGGGCCCCGCCCGCCGGGGCCCCGCCCGTCCTCAGGACGTGAAGAGCCTCAGGACGTGAAGAGCTTGGATAGGTAGCGCACCTGCTCCTCGCGCTGGAAGCCGCCGCCGCCCTCGTGCTGGTTCCAGGGCCAGACGGTGATCTCCTTGGAGCCCTGCCAGTGGTTGTAGGCGGCGAAGACGGTGGACGGCGGGCAGACGTCGTCCATGAGCGCCACCGAGTACAAGACCGGAGCGTTCCCCCGGGCGGCGAAGTTGAGTCCGTCGAAGTAGGAGAGCGTGCGGAAGACCTGGTCGGCGTTGCCGCGCAGGCTGGCCAGATAGCGGACGACCTCCTGGTAGGGGTCACGGCCCGTGATCTCCAGGGCGCGCCGGAAGTGGGTCAGGAACGGCACGTCGATCAGGGCCCCGGCCACGTCGTCGCGCAGCCCGGTGACCGCCTGCGCGATGCCGCCGCCCTGGCTGCCGCCGGAGGCCACGACGCGGGCGCCGTCCACGAGGGGATGGTCGATGGCCACATCGACGGCGCGGACGGCGTCGGTGAAGACGCGGCGGTAGTAGTAGTCGTCCGGGTCGAGGATGCCACGGGTCATCATGCCGGGCGCCTGCGCGGAGGCGCCGCCACGCGGGTCGGGCGTGGCGCCGGGGCTGCCCACGCTGGCGCCGCCCTGGCCGCGGGTCTCCACGACGAACACCGCGTAGCCCGCGTTCGGCCAAAGGAGATGGTCGTGGGGGAAGCCGCGCCCGCCGCTGTAGCCGATGTAGTGCATGACGCACGGCAGCGGCCCGTCGGCGCCGCGCGGCACGATGAACCAGCCGTTGATCCGGTCCCCGCCCCAGCCGGAGAACTGGACGTCGAACACCTCCACCCCGGTGAGCGGGAGGTCATAGGGCGTGTAGACGGGATCGGCCGGGAAGGCTCGGGCCTCGCGCAGGGTCCGGGCCCAGAAGTCGGCGAAGTCGGCGGGCTCGTCGCGTTCGGGGCGGTAGTCGCGCAGGCGTTCCAGCGGCAGGTCGAACAGCGGCATGGGGGGATCACCAAACCTCTCGTAGAGTTCCCTGATATTTCACCGCATTCACCCTGGAAACCGCTATCCCACCCACCCCGGAGGCCGTGAGTCGGTAGTTTCGGCCGGTGTGAGGCGCTTCTTACGCGTGGCGGGACGGCTGGTCTGCGGGCTGGCCGTGCTGCTGCTGTCACCGGTCCTCGGCCTGGCCACGCTGGCCGGGATGGCGACGGTGATGGCCGGGCCGCAGGTGTTCAGCGTCACCGGCCTGGCCGTCTTCGCCTCGGTGTTCTACCTCGGGCTGCTGCTGTGCGTGCCCCGACCGGCGGCCAGATGGGCGCGGTGGGCGCGGGCGGTGGCGCTGCTCGGGGTGGAGGCTGTGGTCGTCTGGCACGTCTGCGCGCAGGTGCTGACCGAGCCGCCGGGCACGCCGCCGCCCGCCGCCCGGGTGGAGGGCCAGCGTGAGTGGGAGCTGCCGACCGGCTCGCGGCTGGCGTACGTGCGGGTGGCCGCCGGGAAGGCGAGCGCGGCGCCGGTGGTCGTGCTCCAAGGACGCGGCGACCTGGCCGGGGACGCCGCGTTCTTCGGGCAGCTGGCCGAGGGCGGGCGCGAGGTCTACGTCTACGACGCGCTCGGCACCGGGCGCTCGGAGCGGCTGCGGGACCCTCGCGGGTACGGCCTGCCGCGCGACGTCTCCGACCTGGAGGCGATCCGCGACGAGCTGGGCGCCGAGCGCCTCGTGCTGGTGGGCCACGGCGAGGGCGCCCGGCTGGCGGCGGCCTACCTGGGCGCCTTCCCCGGCCGGGTGGAGCGGGTGGTCTTCTCCTCCCCCGCCCCCCTGCGTCCCCCGCCGACCGTGCTGGGCTTCCCCGCCCCCGGCGAGTCGCTGCGGGTGCCGGACGTCGACGCCCGCATGCTGGTCACCCACGCGCTGCTGCGGGTGGAGCCCCAGGCGGCGCGCGCCTTCGCGGGCGACGGCGAGCTGGACGCCCGCCTGGACCGCACCCGCGCGCTGGCCTCGGCCTCCTACCACTGCCCCGGGGCCAAGCTCACGCCGGAGCCGCGCGGGTCGGGCGGGTACGCGAGCCTGGCGCCGCGCGACGTCGAGCCGCCGGCCGCGAGCGGCGTGCCGGTGCTGGTGGTCAAGGGGTCGTGCGACTTCCAGCCGTGGTCGTCGATCCGCGACTACCCGCGGGGCGGGCTGGTCTACGTCGAGGACGCCGGGCACGCGGTCTACGCGGATCGGCCGGGGCCGTACCTGAAGGCGCTGCGTTCCTTCCTGGCCGGGCGGCCGACGGGTACGCCCGCCGGTGACCGGCCGCCGCCCGGCTACCTCGGCCCGGCTTGATCTCAACCGCACTTGAGGTTGCAGGATGCCGTCATGAAACTCGAGATCTATGCCGACATCCTTTGCCCCTGGTGCTACATCGGCAAGCGCCGCCTGTCACGGGCGCTGGAGGGTCTGGCCGATCCGCCGGAGATCGTGTGGCGTAGCTTCGAGCTCGACCCCGGGGCCGGCCGTGCTCCCGGACCCACGGCGGAGGAGGCGATGCGGCAGTGGTGGGGCGAGCGCGCCCCGGCCCGCACGGAGCTGATCAGGACGACCGGCGCGGCCGACGGGCTGGAGCTCAACCTGCACCTGGCGAGGCCCGTGAGCACCTTTGACGCCCACCGCCTCTGGAAGCTCGGCCAGGAGCACGGCAAGGGCGAGGAGATGATGGAGCGCCTGCTGCGCGCCTACCACACCGAGGGCGCGAACATCGCCGACCCCGAGGTGCTGGACGCGCTGCGTGAGGAGGTGCTGCCCGGTGTGCCGCTGCCCGAGGGCGCCTACGCCGAGGAGGTGCGCGACGACGAGCGGCGGGCCGCGACGCAGGGGGTCACCGGCGTGCCGTCCCTGGTGATCGACGGCGCCGGGCCGGTCTCCGGCGTGCAGCCTCCCGAGGCGATCAGGCGGCTGCTGACCGGCTGAAAGGCAAAGGTGCCCGTCGCGGCGACAGCCCACGGGCCCTGCCGATCGAGCCGACGTGGATCGGCGACCGGGCAGCCATCGGACGGCGACGAGACACGGTTCCGTCCGGGTCATCTGGTAGGTGGGGAGGTGATCGACGGTACGCGGCGGATGGGCGGCGCGCCACCGAATTAGCCCGCTTATATAAGGATTGACTAATATAAGCGGGTGCTGCGATAGTGGGGGCCGTGCACGCATTCGACGTCCTCGGCGACCCTGTCAGGCGCCGGATCCTGGAGCTGCTCGCCGGCGGCGAGCAGACCTCCGGCTCGCTGACCGCCGCCATCCAGGCGGAGTTCGGCATCTCGCAGCCGGCCGTGTCCCAGCACCTCCGCGTCCTGCGGGAGTCGGGGTTCGCGACCGTGCGGGCAGAAGGCGTGCGGCGGCTCTACGCCGTCAACGCCGCCCCCCTGCAGGAGGTCGACGTGTGGTTGCAGCCGTTTCGCAGGTTCTGGGCCCAGCACCTGGACGCCCTGGCCACCGAACTCGCCCGCGGCAAGCGGGAGCGCCGCAAGACCGCGGAAGAAACCGACGAGAAGAGAGAACCATGATCGACATCGCCGCCCACATCAACGCCACCCGCCGCGACGTCACCCGCGACGAGGAGAGCGTGTCCGTCATCATGGGCCGCACCTACGACGCCGCCGTGGACGACGTCTGGGAGGCCCTGACCGACCCCGACCGCATCAAGCGCTGGCTCATGCCGATCAGCGGCGACCTGCGCGTCGGCGGAACGTTCCAGCTTGAGGGCAACGCGGGCGGCGAGATCCTGGAGTGCGAGCCGCCCGCCCGCTACAAGGTCACCTTCGGCGACGCCACCAGCGTCATCGAGGTACGGCTCACCGCCACCGGCGACGAACGCACCGACCTCGTCCTGGAGCACACCGTCCCGCTGGCGATGGCCCAGAGCGGCGCCGGCGCGTTCACCGTCGGCCCCGGCTGGGACGGCGCCCTGCTCGGCCTCGCCCTGTTCCTGACCGGAGAGGTCAAGGAGGGCGACGACCCGGTCGAGGCGGCCAACTCCGAGGAGGCCCAGCGCTACTCCCTCGCGTCGGTGCTGGCCTGGGAGACGGCCATCACGGCGTCGGGCACCGCCACCCCCGAAGAGGTCGCGGCGGGCAAGGAGATGTCGATGGGATTCTTCGCGCCCGGCGTCGACTGACCAGCCGGACTTCACCGGCGTCAAGGGCGTTTGTGATGGGTCACAGGAAACCCGGCCCAGGTTTGCCGCCCCACCCAATTCACAGATCCGCGAGCCCGCCTCATGGTGTGTGCCATGCAGCGACGCACGTTCCTCCTCGCCGTCTCCGCCGCCGCCTTCTCCGGTTCACTCTGGCAACAAGCCGCCCACGCCTCCGCAGGGCTGAGTCCTTACGGCCCGCTGGGCCCGCCCGACGCCAACGGCATGGCGCTGCCCGCCGGGTTCACCAGCCGGATCGTCGCCCGCTCCGGCCAGACCGTCGGCGGCACCCGCTGGCATCCCGCCCCCGACGGCGGCGCCTGCTTCCCCGACGCCACCGGCTGGATCTACGTCTCCAACTCCGAGATCCCGCTCGCCGGCGGCGCCTCGGCCATCAAGTTCAGGGCCGACGGGTCGGTGGAGCGCGCCTACCGCATCCTGTCCGGCACCAACCTCAACTGCGCCGGCGGGGCCACGCCGTGGAACACGTGGCTGTCGTGTGAGGAGATCTTCCGCGGCAGGGTCTACGAGACCGACCCGTACGGCGTGCGCTCCGCCCAGCCGCGCAACGCCATGGGCCGCTTCAAGCACGAGGCGGCCGCCTGCGACCCCGACCACGGGGTCATCTACCTGACCGAAGACGAGTCGGACGGCTGCTTCTACCGGTTCGTCCCCAACACCTGGGGCGATCTGTCGAGCGGCCGTCTCGACGTGCTCTGCGCCGGGCCGGCCTGGAAGCGGGTGCCCGATCCCGGCCCCGCCGTACTGGAGCGTCAGACCAGGCACCAGGTGAGCGACGCCCTGCACTTCAACGGCGGCGAAGGCTGCCACTACGCGGGCGGCGTCTGCTATTTCACCGCCAAGGGCGACCGCAAGGTGTGGTTCTACGACGCCGGCCGCAACGTGCTCGGCACCGTCTACGAAGGCGGCGGCTCGCTCGACGGCGTCGACAACATCACCGGCAGCCGCGCCGGAGACCTGTACGTCGCCGAGGACGGCGGCAACATGGAGATCAACGTCATCACGCCCGACCGGGTCGTGGCCCCGATCATGCGCCTGGACGGCCAGTCGCGCTCGGAGATCACCGGCCCCGCCTTCTCCCCCGACGGCAGCCGCCTGTACTTCTCCTCCCAGCGCGGCACCAGCGGCGAGGCGGCGGGCACGGGCGGCATCACGTACGAAGTCACCGGTCCGTTCCGACGCTAGGGAGCGCACGATGATCCGTCGATTACTCACCCTGTGCACGGCCGCCGCCCTCGTCCTGACCGTGGCGCCGCCCGCGCACGCGGCCGCCGAGGTGTACGTGGCGCTCGGCGACTCGGCCGCCTCCGGCCCGCTCATCCCGAACCAGATCCTGCCCCAGCTCGGCTGTTTCCGCTCCGACCGCAACTACGCCCACCTGTCGTCCCGCGATCTCGGCGGCTCCCTGCGTGACGTCACCTGCTCCGGCGCCGATATCCAGGACATGTACGAGTCGCAGAGCACCGAGCTGGGCAGCGTGCCGCCCCAGCTCGACGCCGTCGGCCCGGACGCCACCCTGGTCACGGTGCAGATCGGCGGCAACGACCTCGACCTGACCGGCTTCATCGAGGACTGCCTGAGCCTGCTGCCCGGCGACCCCTGCTACGACGAGTACCAGGACAACGGCCGCGACCGCTTCCGCGACGGCACCGACGCCCTGCGCCCCCGCGTCGACCAGCTGATCCGCGACATCCGCGCCCGCGCTCCCCAAGCCCGGATCTTCGTCGTAGGCTACGCCACCTACGCCCCCAGGAACGGCTGCTGGCCCCGGGTCCCGGTGCTCGGAGTCGACGCCAACTACATCCGCGCCACCATCGCCTACTTCAACCAGGCCCTCCGGGAGCAGGCGGCGGCACAGGGAGTCGGCTTCGTCGACTTCCAGACCCCCAGTGAGGGCCACGATCCCTGCAAGTCCTCCAGCGTCCGCTGGATCGAGCCCTACGTCCCAGCGTCGGCGGCCACGCCGTTCCATCCGAACGCCCTCGGCATGCGGAACTTCGCGGCCATCGTCACCCGTACAGTCAGGACCCCGCTTCTATGAGCCTTGCCAGCGTCTTCCTGCCCATCGCCCTGGCCATCATCATGCTCGGCCTGGGGCTCGGCCTGACCGTGGCGGACTTCCGCCGCGTGCTGGCCTACCCGAAGGCGAGCGTGATCGCGCTCGTGTGCCAGATCCTCCTGCTCCCCGCACTGTGCCTCGGCCTGGTGCTGCTGTTCGACCTGCCGCCCGTGCTGGCGGTGGGCATGATGCTGCTGGCCGCTTCCCCCGGCGGGACGACCGCCAACCTGTACAGCCATCTGTTCGGCGGCGACGTCGCGCTCAACGTGACGCTGACCGCCATCAACTCGGTGCTCGCGGTGTTCACGATGCCGCTGGTGACGAACCTGGCCATCGGTTACTTCGGCGCGGAATCGGGCGCGCTGGGCCTGCAGTTCGACAAGAGCCTGCAGGTCTTCGCGCTCGTGCTGGTGCCGGTGGCCATCGGCATGCTCGTGCGGGCGCGGTTCAGCGCGTTCGCCGAGCGCATGCACAAGCCCGTCAAGATCGCCTCGGCGATCATCCTCTTCCTGGTCGTCGTCGGCGTGGTCCTGCAGGAGCGCGCCAACATCGGCGGCTACATCCGCGACGTCGGGCTGATCACCCTGGTCTTCAGCGTGCTCAGCCTGGCGGTCGGCTACTGGGCGCCGCGCCTGTTCAAGGTGGGGCGTGAGCAGGCGATCGCGTCCTGCATGGAGATCGGCATCCACAACGCCACCCTGTCGATCACGGTGGCGATGGGGCTGCTGGCCATCCCGCAGATGGCCGTCCCCTCGGCCACCTATGGCGTGATCATGTTCTTCACCGCGGCCGCGGCGGGATTCCTGCTCAGGCGGCGGAGTCCGGCAGAGGTCCCGGCCGGTTCGTGACGCGCCGGGCGGCCAGCGCCGCCCCGATGCTCTGCAGCTGCGCCGGGTCCACCGGGTCGAGACCCGTCAGGGTGACCGCCCGGCGCAGCCGGTAGTCGACGGTGTTGGGGTGCACGTGCAGCCGCTCGGCGGTGCGCCTGCGGTCCAGTCCGGTCTCCAGGTAGACGGTGAGCGTCTGCAGGAGGTCGGGGTTGTCGGTGAGCGGGTCGAGCAGCGTGGCCAGCCCGCTCATCGCCTCGCTCGGCCGGGTCAGCTGGTATTCCAGCAGCACGTCGGCCAGCCGGTAAAGCCCGGCCGGGTGGTGGAAGAGGTGGACCACGTCGAGCACCTCCTGCGCCAGCCGCGCCGCCGCCGCCACGCCCTCGGGCGCGGCGACCTCAGCCGCCGCCCGCACCTCGACCCCGGCCGCCTCCGCCATCGCCGCGACCAGCGCCGCCGCGGCGCACCAGTCGAGGTCGGGCACCAGGATGAGCCCACCGGCGGGTTCGAGCAGCGACAGCACCGGCTCGGCCGCGTGCCTCTGCACGGCGTCGCGCACGCGGTGCAGCTTGCGCCGCCCGGCGACCGCGCCGAAGCGCTCGTCGGGATGGGCGTCGAGCGTCACCGCCAGCACCAGGTAGCGGGCGGCCAGCCGGATGCCGGCCCCGGCCTGGGTCTCGCCGCTGAGCAGCGCGGTGATGGCGGCGTGCCGGGCGTGCTGGTCCTGGCTCACCATGCTCTCGCGTTCCTGCTGGTAGGCGGCGCAGACGGCGGTGGTCACCGCCTCGGTGTAGCCGAGCATGAGCCGGCCGGCGGCCAGCGCGTCGGACACCTCCTCCGGCCGCGCGTCCGTCGTCACCAGGTCCCAGACGCGGCCGGCGCCCAGGTGGTAGGCGGCCAGGATGGCCTCCAGCGGCACCCCTTCCTGGGCCCGGCGGGCGGCCGAGGCGCAGGACGGCTCCAGCTCCTCGGGCCTGGGCAGGCGCCTTTCGCGGAACAGCCTGGACACCAGGCGCAGGTTCTCCTCGGTGATGCGGAAGATGTCGTCGCTCAGCTCTTCCGCGGGTAACTCGCGGTAGAAGGGGATCTCGGCCACGAAGCCGGAGACGAGCTCGCGCGCCAGCCGTACCTTCTGCTTGTCCAGGAGCTCGTGCACGGCCCGTCCGGCCACGCGCAGCGGCTCGCCCATCGGTCAGCTCCCGCGACTCAGCGACAAATCCCCCTCTAGTAAGTCAGATACCGGCATTCCTCAGCCACACTTCCCGGCTTTCACCCCGGCCACCTGCCAGTCCGCGCCGGGGAACGGCGACATGAAGTGCGTGAGCAGGTCCACGGCATAGTCGGGCGCGCGGCCGCCGGGGTCGAGCAGGGAGACCATCTGCGGGCCGTCGGCGCCGCGCAGCGTGATGGCGTTGGCGCCGCCCGCGGCGAAGCCGGGCTTGGCGTCCAGGGTCAGGCAGGCCAGCTGGAGCCCGGCGGTGCTGACGCGCTGCTTGGCCCCGATGCGGCGCATGCGCTGGTCGTAGCGGCGCAGCGCCAGGTCGCCGGTCGGCACGAGGCGCACGCTCTCCTTGAACAGGTCCTCGCCGATCTTCCGGCTCAGCTTGACGTCCAGCCGAACGTCCGGACGCAGGTCGACGCCGTCCGCCCGCAGGTCCAGCCGGGTGTACTGGCCCTCGAAGCCCGGCGTCACGTACCCGAGCGCGGGCGGCGCCTTGAGCCCGAACGGAACCTTCCCCGGCCGGATCTTCAGCCACGTCAGGCCCCTGATCCCCAGCGACAGGTCATCGACGGTGCTGCGCCCCAGCCCGAAGGCGCCGCCGACGTGGTAGCTGAGGAACCCGGCCGCGTGCGGCACCTCCTTGCTGACCGCGATCCGCTGCGGCGCCACGGCCTCGACGGTGAGCCCCGCGTGCACCCGCAGCAGCCCGGTCGGCTTCGGCCGCGACACCAGGTCCAGCGACTGGTCCGGGTTCAGCCGGACGGTCGTCTCGGCCGCCAGATCCTTCACGGCCAGCGACACGTCGCCCAGCTTCCCGCTCGGATCGGCCAGCCCGCTCTCCACCCCGATGAACCCGTCCAGCGTCCCCGCGTCCGCCCTGTAGGTGACCGCAGGAACCTTCAGCCCGGCGGCCGAGGCGTCGGCGTCCACGGAGAAGGTCTTCGGCACGTCGCCCAGCCGCAGCTCGCCGCTCCCCTTGCCCTTGACCGTCACCTTGGCCGCGAGCCGCCGCACGGCCGCGGAGTTCTGCACGCGGATGCGGGTCTGCGCCCCATAAGTCCCCTGTACGGCTACCGCCGCGGGCACCGGATCGATCGACAGGCTCCCCCTGATGTCACCCGACTCGGCCCGCAGGTCGAGCGAGCCCAGCGTGGCCGCGGGCTCGATCCGGTAGGCCGCGTTGCCCGCCTCGAACGGGCCCAGGTCCATCTTCGTGATCCGCTCCGGCAGGCCGCGCAGGGTGGCCGACGCCTTGACCTGGGCCAGCGCGGTGGAGTGGAGGTAGAGGCGGAGGGTGCGGCTCTTGGGGCGATATCCGGAGAAGGCGAACGTCTTGGCCGTGGTGTCCACGGTGACCTGCTCGGGCAGCCCGGTCAGGTCCAGGTGCGCCCGCACCCCGAAGCACCCCTTGCCCGCCACGCAGAACGCCCCGTCCCCGGTGGCGGGGGCGGTGGTCAGGGAGAGTCCGTTCTTGAGCACGGGGGCGGGGCGCAGCGCGCTGAGGGCAGCGGACTTGCCGAGCCAGACCTGGCCCTTCACGTCCAGGCGGGTGCCCGCGTAGGTGACCTTGCCGCCGCCCGCCGAGACCGCCAGCCGGCCGGGGAACGGGCCCACGGTGCCCAGCGCACCATAGCGGAGGTCGGCCACGGACAGGTCGGCGTCCAGGGCCAGGGTCTGGGGCGTGCCGCGCACCTCGGCGGCGAAACCCTCGCCCGAGGGGGCGAACGTGGCCGACCGCAGTCCCTTGATCCGCACGCTGGCGTCCAGGTCGCCGGTGGCCTGGTCGTAGTGGGCGGCCAGGTGGGGTCCGCCGGGCGCCCGGGCGTCGTCGTGGTTGGTGACCGCCAGGGCTGCCTCGCCGATCTTGCCGCCGGCGCCGTCGAAGCGGTAGCCGTCCGGGCCCCAGGACGCCTCGAACCGGGCGGGCACGTCCTTGATCGCGGCGGCGGCGCGGAAGTCCCGTCCGCCCACGTCGGCCCTGGCGGTCGCCGAGACCGATCGGACGGCGGCGTCGGCGTCCCAGGTGAGCGACTTGGGGCCGGCCGTCAGCGTCACCCGCTTGCGCAGCCCGGCGACCTCGGCGCGCAGTTCGGCCCCGCCCTTCGCGCTCCGGTCCGGGGGCTTGGTGACGTGTGCCCGGTTGGCGTACAGGGTGATGTCGCGCAGGCTGGAGGCGGTGCTGACCTCGACGGTCGAGCGTTCGCCCAGCTCCCACGTGGCCTTGACCCGGTCGCGGATGCCGCGCACGGTCCCCTCGACCGTCGGTCCTGTCTTCATGTTCGTGTACGCGGCGCGCAGCGTCTTGATGACGCCTTTCGCGGTGTATTCGGCGGTCCGCGCGGCGGGGTCGAGGGCCACGTCCACCTCGGCGGGCGTGTTGGAGATCTCCAGGCGGGCCAGGTGGGTGCCGTCGATGCTGGCGGCGCCGGTGAAGGAGTTGCCGCCCGCTCCCGTCTTCAGGTGTGCCTTGGGGGCGGCGCCGTAGGTGACGTCGAACCCGGACAGGCCGCTCATCAGGGCCGACACCCCGACGGCGGCGCCGTTCTTGATCATGGTGACGTGGCCGCCGCGCGGGCTGGCGATCGCGCCCTCGTTGCGCTGCAGCAGGATCTCGAAGCGGCCGAGTGCCGAGCTGGAGGTGTGCGTGACGCGGTGGGCGGCGAGGTCGTGCTGGAGGGTGACGCCGGCGGGCAGGCCGCGCAGCGCCGCCTTCAGCACGGTCTTGTCGGCGGCGCGGTCGAAGTAGGTGATCGTCGCCGAACGGGCCCGCGGCGCGCCGGAGTCGACGGACAGGCGCTGCTTGCCGTAGCGGGCGGTGAACGTGGGCGGCACCCGGTCGACGGCGACCTCGGCCAGGCGGGCCAGGCGGCCGTCGTGGTAGGCGTAGGTGCGCAGCTCGGCGCGGCCGATGGCGGCGCCGGAGCGGAAGCGCGCCTCGGTGGCCGCGCCCCTGACGAGCTCGACGGTGGTGCGGGCGCGCAGCTTGTCCAGGACCACCTGGGTGGTCTGGCCGCCGCTGACGGCGAGCGCCTCCAGCTTGGCCGGGGTCGAGCTGGTCACCTCCAGGCGCGGGCGGTCCAGCCGCGCGGTGGCGGTGAAGCTGGTGGCGGCGGGCTCCTGGGTCAGGCGGACCGCGCTCTTGCCGGGCAGCCCGGCGATGGTGGCGACGCGGTCGCCGGGCTCGGTCCGCTTGACGCTCGCCCTGACGCTCTTGCCGTCCAGGTCGACGCTGAACGTGCCCTTGTCGGCGCGCGAGAGGTCGCCGGAGAAGCCGATGGCCACGCGGCCGTCGTACTCGGCCCAGACCGTCGCCTCCAGCGGCTCCTCACTCAGCCGCCGGGTCGTGAAGCCGAGCCCGACCGTGCCCTCGGCGCCCGCGGTGGGCACCAGGTTCGCGGCCAGGTCGGGCGCGCCGTCGCCGCTGACGTCGGCGACCACCGGCTTGACCAGCGGCTGCGTGGCCGAGCAGGCGACCTCGGCGGTCTTCACGCACAGCCGGTAAGTGAGCAGCGGGACGCCCTTGAGCGGGTCGATCCCGTCGAACAGCTTCGTGACCGAGGCGAGCGGGCGCGACAACGCGAGCGTCCCGGCCTGGCGGGTGTCCGGGATCAGATCCGGTACGGCATGGCGGCGCCGGTCGGCGGCGGCGCTGAGCTCGTCGATGAGCGCGGGCCCGGCAGGTGTGGTCACCTCGGGGGCCGCCGGTCCGACGGCCCGTTCGGGAACCGCCGCCAGGGCCGCCGACGGCTGCCGCTTCACGGCGCTCCCGTCCGCGGCCTGAGGCGGGGCCGCCACCTCGGGCACCGGCGTGATCACCGGTTTGGCCTGCGCGGAAGCCGGAGCCGGAACTGGCCCTACGACCAGCGCGCAGACGGCCAGGAACGCGGAAGTGGTGTGGACACGCCACGACATCGAAGAGCTATCCCCCGGAACCGGTTCTCATCATCCCATCAGAAACATAAGTAACGAGCCGACCACAGGTCCCAACTCACCGTCAATTCGTCCCCGACTTGGGGTCCCAACTACCCAACGACCCAGCAGCCCGGCGGCCCTCTCCCCGCAGTCCAGCCGCCCGGCGGTCTGGCCGTCTGGCCGCCCGGCAGTCTGGCCACCCAGCGGTCTGGCGGTCTGGCCACTCGGCGGGGCTGGCCAGCCGGCGGTTTGCCAGTCCGCGAGTGCGGTGGGTGGGTGGCGGCAGAATGTGCCGCGAGGAGGGGTTTACGTGAAGATAATTTTCGCATTGGATACGCGCATGGCACCCGAGATCACCCGCCGATCCGCCATCGCGGCCGGTGCGGCAAGCGCCTTCTTCCTCCCCCACCTCCCCGCCGCCGCCCAGACGACCCCCGGACTCCTGGCCCCAGAGCAGCGCGCCCTGGACCTGGAGCAGCGCGCGCTGGCCATGGATCCGCCGGTGTTCCTGCTGGAGACGGCGGTGCCGCCGCAGTTGTCCGGGACCGGGCTCAGCCTGTCGGGTGAGGTGGCGGTCTGCGGCACGCGTTCCCTGCGCTGGGAGCACGGCGGCCGGGACGTGATCACGGTCAGCGCCCCGCTGCGCTGGCGACCCGACCCCTACCGGCTCGGTGACGACCAGGCCTGGCAGGGGCTCGTGGACGCCTTCTGCGTCTGGATCCACAACACGGAACCGGCCGACGACGTGGTGCGCTTCGAGTTCGGGCGGGGGGCGCGTACCGACGTCTGGTTCGAGTTCCGGCTCGGGTTCACCGGCTGGCGTACCGCCTGGCTGCGGTACGCCTACGACATGCGCGGCCGCCCGCATCCGGACATGGACACGCTGCGGATCGTCGCGCCGCGCCGCGCCGGGGTGCTGCACATCGACCAGCTCATGCTCAACGTGCCGCTGCGCCCGGACGCGCCGTGCCGTGACTACCAGTTGCCGGAGATCGCTCCCGAGGGCGACGAGTACGACAACCAGCACTGGCAGGCGCTCTATCGGTTCGATCACCTGCTTAAGACGAAAAAGCCGGACATGTCGCCGCCGTCCGCCGCCGAAACCGCCGACCTCCACGCCCTGCGCGCCCGCTACCTCGACGAGTACCTGATCGCCCCGGTCACCGTCGACGTGCCCGGCCTGACCGCCCAGGCCGACGCCCTGCTCGGCCGCCCCGTCCACGCCTACCAGGCCCAGATCTACCCGGCCGAGATCGCCGCCGAGCTGAGGGCATTCGTCAACCCGGCGACCCTGCGCGCCGTCACCGACCTGCTGCGCACCGTCGCCCTGGCCCACCACGCCAGCCCGCCCGACCGTCCCGCCCTCGCCGCCCTGTACGTCAAGATGCTGCGCCACCTGCGCGAGCAGGGCTGGACCCGGGGCAGTTGCCAGGGCACCATCCACCACCTCGGCTACGACGTGCGCGGCTACTACGACTCCGCCTACCTCATGCGCGACGCCCTGCGCGAGGCCGGGCTGCTGGAGGAGATCCGCGCCGACCTCGACTGGCTGACCGGACTCGGCCGGATGTTCCGCGGATTCGGCTTCCGGATGGCCCGCGGCAGCATGATGGACCTCTACAACACGACCGTGCGCGGCATGCTCGCCACCATCATGCTGCGCGACGGCGACGCCGAGCAGGTCGCCTACCTCCGGGTCCTGCGCGACTGGCTCAGCGCCACCCTCCTGCCCACCGACGGCATCCAGGACGGCATCAAGGTCGACGGCACCGCCTTCCACCACGTCGGCTTCTTCCCCGACTACGTGCGCGACGGCTTCGCGGGGCTGGCGCCCATCGTCTATCTGCTGCACGGCGGCAGCTTCGGCCTGTCCACGCAGGCGTACGGCTGGCTCAGGAAGGCCCTGCTGGCCCAGCGTGTCTACGCCGGCCGGACCCAGTGGCCGATCTCGTGCAGCGGCCGCAATCCCAGCGGGCTGACGGCGTTGTCGGTGGTGCCCTTCCAGTGGCTGGCCCAGGTGGACGACGAGATCGGCGCCGCGTTCCTGCGGTTGCTGCCGGCCGTACCGACGCCGCAGCAGAAGGCGATCGCCGAACGGCTGGCCGCGCGCGGCGTCAAGCCCGAGGCGGCGCCCACGGGCACGTGGGCGCTCAACTACGCGGCGCTGGCCGTGCACCGCCGCGAGGAGTGGCAGGTGACGGTACGCGGCCACAACCGCTACCTGTGGAGCACCGAGATCTACGTCGGCGCGAACTGGTACGGCCGCTACAACACCTACGGCCAGATCCAGGTGGTGAACAAGGGCACCAACCTCGACAGCGGCTACGCGCACAACGGCTACGACTGGAACCGCCGCCCCGGCGCCACCACGATCCACAAGTCCTGGGACGACCTCAAGGGCGACCTGACCGGCGCGATCGAGGAGATGCTGCTCACCGACGCGCGGTTCGCGGGGGCGCACAGCATCGACGACCGCGACGGCATGTTCGCGATGGATCTGCGCGAGCACCCGAAGTACGAGGGCTCGCACCGGGCCAGGAAGTCCGTCTTCCTGTTCGACGACCGGATCGTGGCGATCGGCACCGGCATCGGCAACGACGAGGCCCGCGACGAGACCGAGACCACGCTCTTCCAGACCACCCGCACCGGCGGCGCGCTGCTCATGGACGGGGCCGAGGTCCCCTGGGGCCACGACGCCCGCGACCTGTCGCCGCGCTGGCTGCTGGACGACAAGGGGATCGGCTACTACCTCGCCCCCGGCCAGCGGGTCGCGCTCACCCGCACCACCCAGGCCTCGCGGCACAACGCCACCGAGGCGCCGACCAGCGGCGACTTCTCCACCGCCTGGATCAGGCACGGCACGGCGCCCAGGGGCGGGCGCTACGAGTACGCGATGGTCGTCAACGCCACTGCCGCGCGCATGGCCGCCTTCGCCGCCGACATGGCCGACGCGGGGCGCGCGCCGTACACGGTGCATCGGGCGGACGAGGGAGCTCATATCGTGACGGACCGGGCGAGCGGGATCACCGGGTACGCGCTGTTCGAGCGGCTGTCGGCCGGGGAGGGGCTGGTGCGCGCGGTCGACACGCCGTCCATGCTGCTGACCAGGCAGGAGGCGGATGGCCTCGTGCTCGCCGTGTGCGACCCCGACCTGCGGTTGTACGGCGGCATCGACCCCGACCAGTACGAGCGGGGCCGCTACGTCGGCCACTACAGCCCGTGGTCGCGCCGCTGGCTGGACGATCCGAGCCATCCGCACCTGCTGCGGGCGACGCTGTCGGGCCGCTGGCGCGCCTCCGGCGGGCAGCCGTGCCGCGTGCGCCCGGCGGGGGCGCGGACGGTGGTCGAGTTCGAGACCGTGCACGGACGGCCGCTGCAGGCACGGCTGGAGCGGGCCTGAGAGATCAGCTGGACCAGCCTGAGAGGTCAGCTGACGCGGGCCTGGGAGGTCGGCTGGAGCGGGCCTGATGGGTCAGTTGGGCGGGTCGAAGCGGCCGTCTACGGCGGTCCAGCCGCCGTCCACGTAGAGGACGGAGCCGGTGACGAAGCTCGCGGCGTCACCGGCCAGGTAGACGACGGCGCCGGCCATCTCCTCGGGGCGGGCCCAGCGGCCCAGGGCGGACTTGGCGGCGTAGGCGGCGTACCAGTCCGGGTTGTCCTTGATCTGGCGGGTCAGCGGGGTCTCGACCACGCCGGGCGCGACCGCGTTGACGCGCACCCCCGAGGGTCCGAACTCGGCCGCCGCGGTGCGCAGAAGCTGCACGAGCCCGGCCTTCGTGGCCGAGTACACGCCCTGGCCCGGCTCGGTCACCGCGGCCCTGATGGAGGCGAAGCCGATGATCGAGCCGCGCCCGCGCTCCACCATGCCGGCGCCGAAGGCCCTCACCACCTCGAAGGAGGCGCGCAGGTTGAGGTCCACCACGCGGGCGAACTCCTCGCCGGTGTAGTCGAGCAGGCGCTTGCGCACGTTGGTGGCGGCGGTGAAGACGAGCACGTCGGCGGGCTCCTGGGCGGCCAGCGTCCACACGGCCGCGGCGTCGAGCACGTCCACCTCGTACGCGCTCGCGCCGCACAGGGCGGCCGTCCGCTCGGCGGCGGGCAGGTCCCGGTCGGCGCAGACCACCTCGGCGCCCTGGGCGGCCAGGGCCAGCGCCGACTCCCTGCCGATCCCGCTGCCGGCGCCGATCACGACCGCCCGCCGTCCGTCCAGGCGGAACAACCTCTCGTAGCTCGTCATGGTCAGCACTCTAGTGACTGGTCCGACCAGTGCACCAGGTGGGCCGTCCGCTAGTCCATGGACCAGCGGACGACGACCCATGCGGCGGCGATGGCCGAGCAGCCGCCCGGTAGACGTGGCCCTTGTAGTTGCCCGCCAGGCACAGGCCGTTCTTCCAGGAGATCCGCAGGTGCTCGCCGTCCATGCCCCGGCGGACGCGGGTGAACGTGAGCCGGCCGGCCTTGGCGCAGGGCCGTACCAGGACTCTGCGGTTGTCCTGAGGCCCGGTCGGCGAGGACAGGCAGGTCGTGCGGTTGGCGAGCTGGGAGAGGGCGGCCGTCAGGGCCACGGCTGAGACCGCGTGAGTGATCATGCGCCAGCCTAGACAGGAATTCCTTACCCGCCGCAAGATCCCTCTTCACCGCCAAGATCGCAGCCTGTAGGGTCGAAGGAAAGTTTCAGGTATGGAGGGACAGTGGGCAAGAAGCTTCACCTGTTGGCGCTCCCGATCGCGGCCATGGCCATGGCCGCCCTGACCAGCACCCCCGCCCAGGCGGCAGACGGGTACGACCGCTGCCGCGACGGCTACTACTGCATGTTCTCCGGGCTCGACGGCACCGGCGACATCATCGAGATCCAGGGCGACACCCCCAGCCTCGCCGCCCTCGGCATGGGCAGCAGGGGCAAGTCCGACTGGAACCGCACCGACTCGTGGATCCACCTCTACTCCGAGGCCGACTACGGCGGCTGCTCCGCGGTCACCCGGCCCCGCGACAAGGGGAACTTCTTCAGCACCTTCCGCGACTTCTTCAACTCCGTCAGGTTCGACGGACCCAACGGGCCCTCCTGCTTCGGCCTGGCCCGTACCTCACCCGACTCCCACGGATAGAACCGTGCGGGCCGGGTTCCCCCCGGCCCGCACGGCTACGGGCGGATGATCGCCATCCGGGTGACGGTGAACTCCTCGATGGCGAAGCGCGGACCCTCCCGGCCGATGCCGGAGTCCTTGACGCCGCCGTAGGGCATGTTGTCCGCGCGGAAGCCCGGCACCTCGTTGACCACGACGCCGCCCGCCTCGATCCGGTCGATCGCGGCGAAGGCCGTGGCCAGGGAGGTGGTGAAGACGGAGGCGTGCAGGCCGTAGCGGGAGCGGTTGACGGTGGCGAAGGCCTCGTCCAGGTCCGCCACGGTCCGTACGCACACGACGGGGCCGAAGATCTCCTCGTCCCAGGCGGCCACCCCGTCGGGGACGTCGGCCAGCAGCGTCGGCACGATCTCCCGGCCCGCGCGCCGTCCGCCGGTCGCCAGGCTCGCGCCCGCGTCCACGGCCGCCTCCACCCATTCGAGCACGCGCGCGGTCGAACGCTCGTCGATCAGCGGCGCGACCCGGGTCTCCGCCTCGCGCGGGTCGCCGCTGACCACGTTCTTCATGCGCTCGGCGAGCAGAGGCAGGAACCGGTCCCTGACCCGCTCTTCGACCAGCACCCGCTGCACCGAAATGCACGCCTGCCCGGAGGCGTAGTAACCGCCGCGCACCACCGCGTCAGCCGCGGCCTCCAGGTCGGCGTCGGCGGCGACCACCAGAGCGGCGTTGGAGCCGAGTTCGAGCACGACCTTGGTCGGGGCGGCGTTGCGGGCGATGGCGTGCCCGGCCGCCGCGGAGCCGGTGAAGGAGACCGCGCCGATCCTGCGGTCCTCGACGAGCGTACGGCCGACCTCGACGTCCCCCGTGACCAGCTGAACCGCGGCCGAAGGCAGCGCTCCGGTCTCCCGCAGCAGGTGGACCAGCCAGAGCGTGGCCAGCGGGGTGGCCGGCGCCGGTTTGACGATCACCGGGCAGCCCGCCGCGATAGCCGGGGCGATCTTGTGGGCGGCCAGGAGCAGCGGGTAGTTGAAGCCGGTGATGCCGACCACGACGCCGATCGGCCGCCGCGTCCAGAACCCGGTCAGCCCCTCGCCGGAGGGCAGCAGGTCCAGCGGGACGGTCTCGCCGTGCAGCCTGGCCACCTCCTCGGCGGCTGTGGCCAGCGTGACGATCGTCCGCGCCACCTCGACCCGGCAGTCGACCAGCGGCTTGCCGGTCTCCAGCACGAGCAGCCGCTCGACCTCCGCGCGCCGCTCCACCAGCGCGTCGTGCGCGCCCATCAGCGCGGTACGGCGGGCGTGCGAGGGCACCCGCGCCATGGCGGGCGCCACGGCCAGCGCCTCCTCCACGGCCTGAGCGGCCAGCTCGGCCGTGCCCAGCGGCGCCGTGGCCACCACGCTGCCGTCGTAAGGGAAGACGATCTCGGTGGTGTCCTCGACGGGCAGCCAGCCCGCCCCTATCGGCAGTCCGCTCGGCCAGTTCACGGTCGTTCCTCCTGCAGGAGTCGGGCGCTGGGGAAGACGTCGAGATAGGCGGGCGCCTCCGGGCGGCCGGTGGCGGCCAGCACGGCGTGGGCCACGGCGCGGCTGAACACGTCGGCCCCTGCGGCCAGGACGTCCTGCGGCTCCGCGCTCGACGGCGCGGATCGGGCGGCGGTGGACAGCCCGAAGATGGTGTCGCCGTCGACCATGGTGTGGGCCGGGCGGATCGCGCGGGCCAGGCCGTCGTGGGCCACCCCGGCGAGCTTGCCGCACTGGGCCTTCGACAGCGCGGTGTCGGTGGCCACGACGCCGATGGTGGTGTTGAAGCTGGTGACCTTCACCGGCCGCCAGGCGTCCGCCTCCCGCGCGGACGGCGGCCCGAGACCGCCGAACTCGCCCGGCAGGCCGTAACGGGCGCCCGCCAGCAGGCCGCCCGAGGGGTCCAGGACCGATCCGGCGGCGTTCACCACGGCCAGGGCGGCCACGGTGACGCCCGAGCCGAGGACGGCGCTGGCGGTGCCGACGCCACCGGCCAGCCCGCCCGCCACCGCGCCGGTGCCCGCGCCGATGGAGCCGTTGCGCGCCTCGTCGGCCGAGGCGGCGTCGTAGGCGGCGGCGCCCAGCTCGGCGGCGGGGGTGGCGCGGAAGTGGCCGCCCCGGCCCAGATCGTAGATGACGGCGGAGGGGACGATCGGGACGACGCCGCCCTCCACCGGGAAGCCGGCCCCGGCGTCGGCGAGGCGGTCCATGACGCCGCAGGCCGCGCTGAGGCCGTACGCGCTGCCGCCGGTCAGGACGACGGCGTGGACCCGCTCGACCAGGTTGCGGGGGTCGAGCAGCTCGGTCTCGCGGGTGCCTGGGGCGGCGCCGCGCACGTCCACCCCGGCCACCGCGCCCTCGCCCGGCGGCAGGATCACGGTGGTCCCGGTGAGATAGCCGCCGCCCACACGCTGCGCGTGCCCGACCCGGATACCCGGAACGTCGGTGAGCGCGTTGCGCGCCCCCGCCCTCACGCCGCTCCCCGAAAGAGCGCCGTCGTCCCCCAAAAGAGCGGCCCCGGCTTCACGTCGTCCTCCAAAGAGCGGCCCCCGGCTTCATGCGGGGTCCCGGGTCAGGAAGCGGCGGGCGGCCTCGGCGAACACGCGGGCGCACCGGACGATCTCCGCCACCTCCACGAACTCGTCGGCCTGGTGGGCGATCCACTTGCCGCCCGGGCCGTACACCACCGAGGGGACGCCGCCCCAGTGGGTGAGGACGGTGCCGTCGGTGGAGCCAGGCACGCCGCCGTACACCGGCTCCTCCCCGGTGACGGCGCGGTGGGCCGCGGCGAGGGCGGCCACGACGGGGTCGTCCACGGGGACCTCGACCGCTGGCCGGTCCACCAGGACGGCGACCTCGGTGGCGATCCCGGTGAACGCGGCCAGCTCACCGACCCGGCCGGCAATCTCGGCGTGCGACATGCCCGGCAGCGTGCGTACGTCCACGAAGACCGAGGCAGCCACCGGGATGACGTTGACCTGCTCCTCGGTCCCGGCGCGGGCCACGGTGGGCGTGACGTACACCTGGCCGAGGTGCTCGTGCTCGGGAAAACGTTTCTGCAGCTCGTCCTGGTAGGCCCCGAGGGCGACGATCAGCGCGCCGGCGGCCGGGATCGGGTTGCGGCCGTGCTGGGGCATCGCGCCGTGCGCCATCTTGCCGGTGAAGTCCACCCGCAGGCGCAGCGCGCCCTTGGCCACGGCGCAGATCTCGCCCGCCTCGGGCTCGGCCACGATGGCACCGTCCACGTCGGCGGCCAGCCCGGATTCGACGAAGTGGTGGGCGCCGAGCATCAGCCCTTCCTCATCGGCCAGCGCGCACACCTTCACCCGGCCGGGGAACGGTCCAGCGAGCTGCAGCGCGCGTACCGCGTAGAGGGTGGCGGCCAGGCCGGACTTCATGTCGGCGCTGCCGCGCCCCCACAGCCGGCCGTCGCGGATCTCGCCGCCGAACGGGTCGACGGTCCACTCCGACAGGTCGCCCTCGGTCACCACGTCGGTGTGGCCCTCGAACATGAGCGTGGGCCCGGGCAGCCCGCCCTCGACGACGGCGACCACGTTGGGACGGCCGGGCGCGGCCTCGGAGATCCGCGGCTCCCAGCCCCAGGAGCGCATCTTCGCGGCGACGAGTTCGGCGGCCGGCAGTTCGTTGCGCCCGCGCGCCGGGTCGTTGGTGCTGGGCACGCGCACCAGCGCCTGGGTGAACTCCACCACGCCCACAGAGTCGATCTCGATGTCGATCTCGATCACAGAAGTCCCTCCAAGGTCGGTACGGCCCGCAGCAACGTGCGCGTGTAGGGGTGTTTGGGCTCGGCCCAGACCTCGTCCACGGCTCCGCTCTCCACGATCTCCCCTTCGCTCATCACCGCGACGCTCTCGCAGACGTGCCTGACCACGGACAGGTCGTGGGAGACGAAGACCAGCGTGAGGCCGTGCGCGTCGATGAGGTCGGCGAGCAGGTTGAGGATCTGGCCGCGGACCGAGACGTCGAGCGCGCTGACCGCCTCGTCGGCGACGAGCACCTTGGGGGCGGGCGCGAGCGCGCGGGCGATGGCGATGCGCTGGCGCTGGCCGCCGGAGAACTGGTGCGGGTAGCGCTCGGCCGCGGCGGCGGGCAGCCCGACCTCGTCCAGCAGTTCGGCGACCCGGGTCCCTACCGGGAGTCTCTGGGCGACCAGCGGCTCGGCGACGATGTCGCGTACCCGCATGCGCGGGTCGAGTGAGCTCATCGGGTCCTGGAAGACGATCTGCAGGTCGTTGCGCAGGAAGCGCAGGTCGCGGCGTCCCACGATCTCCTGCCCGGCGAACCTGATCGAGCCGCTGGTGGGCCGGTCGAGCCCGCACAGCAGCCGCAGCAGCGTCGACTTGCCGGAGCCGGACTCGCCGACGATCCCGTAGCGCTCGCCGCGGGCGACGCTCAGCGAGACGCCCTTCAGCGCGTGCACGGCCTCGCCCGGCCTGGTGAGCGAGGTGCGCGGGCGGCGGTAGACGCGGGTGAGGTCGCGGGCCTCAATCACCGGGGTGCCAGCAGGCATAGCCATGGGCCTCTCCTGTCAACGCCGGTTCGGTCTCGCACCGGGGGCCGGCGTGGGGGCAGCGGTTGCGGAACACGCAGCCTTCCGGGAACGCCCCGGCCGACGGCACGCTGCCCTTGATCGTGGGCAGCCGGGTGCCGCGCGGGGTCAGCCGGGAGGCGTCGAGCAGGCCCTCGGTGTAGCGGTGGCGGGGGCGGGTGAAGACCTCGCGCATGGGTCCGGACTCGACGACGCGGCCGCCGTACATGACCAGGACGCGCTCGCACATCGACGCCACCACCGCCAGGTCGTGGGTGATGAACAGCAGCGCCGGGGCCACCTCGGCGATCAGCTCCAGCATCTGCTTCTGCACCGTCACGTCCAGGGCGGTGGTCGGCTCGTCGCAGATGAGCAGGTCGGGCTCGTTGGCGAGGGCGATGGCCAGCATGACGCGCTGGCGCTGGCCGCCGGAGAGCTGGTGGGGGTAGGCGCGGGCGATCTGGGCGGGGTGCGGGAGCCGTACCCGATCCAGGAGGTCGAGCGTGCGGGCGCGGGCGGCCGCGCGGTCGCGGCCGTGCAGCGTCATCACCTCCGACACCTGCGCGCCGACCCGCATGAGCGGGTTGAGCGCGGTCATCGGCTCCTGGAAGACCATCGACACGGTACGGCCGCGCAGCCCCTTGAGCCGCTTCTCCGGCACGCCGAGCAGCCGGTGCCCGCCCAGGACGGCGGTGCCCGAGGCGCTGACGCCCTCCGGGAGCAGTCCCATGAGCGACAGCGCGGTGAGCGACTTGCCCGAACCGGACTCGCCGATGAGCCCGACCCGCTCGCCGGGCGCGATGGCGAAGGAGACCTCACGCACCAGTTCGAGCTCCCCGGCGCGGACGGAGAGCCCTTCAACGCTCAGCAGTTTCACTGGGTCGCTCACCGCTCCTCACTCACTCCGCGGAGTCCCTCCTTCGTCGGGCCTCCACTCCGTTCGCTGCGTCGGGTTCGCTCCCTGATCCTCCTCAGCTTCGGGTCGAGATAGTCGCGCAGGCCGTCGCCGAGGAGGTTGAAGCCGAGGACGGCCAGCGCGATCGCGAGGCCGGGCCACAGGGCCAGGCGGGGCGTGGAGAAGAGGAGTTCCTGCGACTCCTGGAGCATGCGCCCCCACGACGGGGTGGGCGGCCGGGTGCCGAAGCCGAGGAACGACAGGGCCGCCTCGGCCAGGATCGCGATGGCGAACGACACCGACGCCTGCACGATGAGCATCGAGGCGATGTTCGGCAGCACGTGCCGTCCGGCGATCGCCATCCGGCCGCGCCCGGCGGCGCGCGCGGCCAGGATGTAGTCGGTGACCATGACCTGCATGGTCGCGGCGCGGGCGACGCGGGCGAAGGCGGGCACGGTGGCCACGCCGATGGCGATCATCGCGGTGAGCGTGCCGGCCCCGTAGACGGCGCCGAGCATGACCGCGAGCAGCAGCGCGGGGAAGGCGAAGACGAGGTCGTTGACCCGCATGACCAGCTCCGACAGCCAGCCGTGCGGGGTCATCCCGGCGATCATGCCGAGCGGGGCGCCGATCAGCGCGGCGATGCCGACGGCCACGATGCCGACGTACAAGGTGGTGCGGGCGCCGACCATGAGCTGGCTGAAGGTGTCGCGGCCGAACTTGTCGGCGCCGAGCAGGTAGCCGCCGCCGGGTTCCCGGAGCTTCCTGGCTGCGTCGACCAGGGTCGGGTCGTGCGGCGTCCACACGAACGAGACGAGCGCGGCGATCACCACGAGGGCGACGAGCGTGCCGCCGACGATCAGCCCGGCGTTCATCCTGCCCCTCATGGCGCACCTCGCAGCCGGGGGTCGAGCACGGCGTAGGCCAGGTCGACCACGAAATTGATGAGCAGCACCGCGACCACGAGCACCATGACGACGCCCTGGACGAGCAGGAGGTCGCGGCCGGCCACGCCGTTCAGGAGCAGGTCGCCGAGGCCGGGGATGACGAAGACGCGCTCGACGACCACGGCGCCGATGAGCAGCGTCGCGAGCTGGAGGCCGAGCACGGTGACGACGGGGATGGAGGCGTTGCGCAGGCCGTGCCGCCACAGGGCGCCCATGCGGCCGCGGCCCTTGGCGCGGGCGGTGCGCAGGTAGTCCTCGCGCATGACGTCGAGCACCGACGAGCGGACGTAGCGGGTCAGGACGGCGCCCTGCACCAGGCCCAGCGACAGCCACGGCAGCAGCAGGCTCAGCAGCCATTGTGCGGGGTCCTCGGCCATGGGCACGTAGCCGCCCGAGGGCAGCGCCTGCGCCTTCACCGCGAAGACGAACACCAGCAGGATGCCGGCCAGGAACGCCGGGATGGCGATGCCGACCTGGCTGACGGCGCTGATCGCGGCGCCGAGCGGGTTGCGGTGGTGCACGGCGGCGAAGGTGCCGGCCGGGACCGCCACCAGCAGCGCGATGACCATGCCGCCGGTCACGAGCACGGCGGTGACCGCCAGCCGCTCGCCGATCTGCGGGCCGATGGGCGAGCTGGTCACGTAGGAGGTGCCGAAGTCGCCGGTGACCAGGCCGCCGAACCAGTCGAGGAACTGGGTGACGGGCGGCCGGTCGGTGCCGTACTGCTGCCGCAGCTGGGCCACGGCCTCCGGGGTGGCGTTGACGCCGAGCGCGATCTCGGCCGGGTCACCCGGCAGCAGCGCCATGAAGGCGAAGACGACCACGCCGGCGACGGCGGTGCTCGCCAGGAGCACCGCCAGCCGCTTGACCAGGTAGACGATCACTGCTTGGCGAGTCCGGTGAAGTCGAAGGACTCGGCGATGGCGTTCTTCGGCAGCCCGGTGACGCCCTTCTTCGCGACGATGAGGTTCGGGAAGAGGAAGAGCCAGTCGGCGGCGGCGTCGTCGGACAGCAGCTTGGCCGCCTGCTTGAGCTTGTCGGTCTGCTCCTGCTCGGTGCCCTTGTCGGCCTCGGCGAGCAGCTTGCCGAACGCGGGATTGTCGTAGCGGAAGTAGTACGACTTGTCGGCGAAGATGCCCATGTCACGGGGTTCGACGTGGTTGATGATCGACAGGTCGTAGTCGCCCTGCTTGAACACCACGTCCAGCCAGCGGGCCGGGAACTCCAGCGGCTCGATGTCGGCGGTGATGCCCACCTGCGCGAGCTGCGACTTGACCACCTGGGCTGCGGCCACCGCGTACGGCAGGTTGGGGATGCGCATCTTGACGTTGTAGGTCTTGCCGCCGAGCAGTTCCTTGGCCTTGGTCACGTCGTGCGGGTGGTCGCCGGTGCGGTCCTCGTACCACGGGTCGGTGGGCGGGACCATGGTGCCGATGAGCTGGCCTCTTCCGGCCCAGGCGGTGTCCAGGAGCGCCTTGTGGTCGATGGCGTGGCGTACGGCCTGCCGTACCTTCTTGTCGTTGAACGGCGGGCGGCCGTTGTTGAGGGAGAGCACGACCTCCCCGTTGGTGGTGCCCTCGACCGTCTGGAACCTGTTGGGGTCGGCGAACTGCTGCAGCGACTCGGGGGCCTGGACGCTGGAGATGACGTCGATGCCGCCGGTCAGCAGCGCGTTGTTCATCGCCGTGGCGTCCTTGAAGTACTTCAGCGTGACGCCGGGGATGGCGGGCTTGGTTCCCCAGTACTCGCCGTTGGCGGTGAGCTGGATGGAGTCGCCGCGCTTCCAGCTGCCGAGCTGGTAGGGGCCGGTGCCGACGGGCTTGTTGGCCAGGTCGGCGACGCCCGTCCTGCTGAACATGGCGCCGAGGCGGGTGGCCAGCGCGTAGAGGAAGCCGTTGCTCGGCTGCTTGAGCGTGACGACGGCGGTGGTGTCGTCCTTCTTCTCCACCTTGTCGACGACGTCGAGCTGGGCCTTGATCTTCAGCTTCCAGTCGGACTTGACCCGGTCGAAGGAGAAGACGACGTCGTCGGCGGTGAAGGGGGCGCCGCTGGTGAAGGTGACGCCCTTGCGTAGGGTGAAGGTGTAACTCTTGCGGTCCGGGGAGATCTCCCACTTCTCGGCGAGGAGCGGGACGATCTTGCCGTCCTGGTCCAGCTTGACCAGGCCCTCGTAGACGTTGACCAGCAGGGCCTGCGGGATCGCGGCGCCCTCGGTCGCGGTGAAGTCGAGGTTGGCCGGTTCCGCCACGAACCCGACCGACAGCGACTCCTGTTTCGACGCCGTGTTCCCGCCCGGCTGCCCGCCGCCACCGCCGCCGCAGGCAGTGGCCAGCAGGAGACCGCCGGCGGCGATCATGGTCCCGATTCGCCTCATGTTCAACAGCCTCCTGGCTAGTGCACTGGTCGGACCAGTAGGCTACGCACACTGCCAGTCCTCAACTGCTCGGGTCAAGGGGGCTCTTCCATGGGCGGACCGCGGTTTGAACCGGTGCGCACCGTCCGCGCGTACGAGCGCATCGTCGAGCAGATCGAGGAGGCCGTCGAGACCGGCACGCTCACCCCCGGACACCGGCTGCCCAGCGAGCGGGACCTGATGGCGCAGTTCTCCGTCAGCCGTTCGACCGTGCGCGAGGCGCTGCGCGTGCTGCAGGCCCGCGGGCTGGTCCGCTCCCGGCCGGGCGACCCCAACGGGGCCGAGGTGCTGCCGTTCACCCCGGCCGCGCTGCACAAGTCGATGACCACGCTGGCCCGGGTGGACCAGCTGTCGCTGGGCGAGCTGGTCGGGTTCCGCATGACGCTCGACGCCGCGGCCAACCTGCTGGCGGCGCGGCTGCGTACCGAGGCGCAGCTGGCGGAGATGGACGCGGCGATCAGCGCGATGCGGGCCGCGGCCGGGACCGGCTACGACGCGTTCAGCGCGGCCGACGTCGCCTTCCACGACGCGGTGGCCAGGGCCAGCGGCAACAAGCTCATCCAGATCTGCACCGACGTGGTGCGCTCGATCGTGCTGAACCTGATCGCGGAGAAGATCGCCGCCGCGCCCGACCAGGACGGGCTGATGCGGCAGAGCATCCGCCACCACGAGGAGGTCCTGGCCGCGGTGCGGGCGGGCGACGGACCGCTGGCGGCGCGGCTGTCGCGGCAGACCATGTACGACTACTACGTCACCTATGTGCCCGCCCCGGAACGCGCCGCCCTGCGCGCCCTCCTGGACTGACCGGCGGCCCGTCTGGGTGTTAGGTTGCAGCCGTGACGAGTGAGGACGGGCTGACGGAGGCGTTCCTCCGGGAGCACCGTCGTTACACCAGCCACCAGGTCGCCGAGATGGCCGGGGTGCCCGTCTACCGTGCGCGCAAGTTCTGGCGCGCGCTCGGCTTCGCCAACGTCGCCGACGACGCGGTCGAGTTCACCGACTCCGACGTCGAGGCCCTGCGCACGCTGCTCGGCATGGTGAGCAGGGGCCTGTACGACGAGGGCCACGTGCTGCTCATGGCCCGCTCGCTGGGCCGGGCGACGGCGCGGCTGGCCGAGTCGCAGGCCGAGCTGGGCGCCGAGGAGCTCGACCAGGCGGGCGTGCCGCTGGCCGACCGGCCGCGCGCGTGGACGCGCCGGGCCAGGCGCGTGGTCCCCGACCTGGAGAAGCTGCTCGTCTACGCCTGGCGCAGGCAGCTCGCCGCCGCGGCCGGCCGCATGGTCGAGCAGGAGAAGACCGCGGTACGCCTGGCGGTGGGCTTCGCCGACCTCGTCGGGTTCACCCGGCTGAGCAGGCAGATCTCCGAGATCGAACTGGCCGCGCTGGTCGACGAGTTCGAGGGCAGGTCGGCCGACGTGGTCACCTCGACCGGCGGCCGGGTGATCAAGACGCTGGGCGACTCGGTGCTGTTCGTCTCGGGCAAGGCGCACGACGCGGCGGAGATCGCGCTGCGGCTGCTGGCCGCCCACGCCAAGGTGCGCGGCATGCCGGAGCTGCGCGTGGGCCTGGCGGTGGGGCCGGTCATCGGCCGCATGGGCGACGTGTTCGGCACCACGGTCAACCTCGCCAGCAGGCTGACGGCGCTGGCGCACCCCGGGACGATCCTCGCCGACCCGGACATCGCCGAGGAGCTGACCGGTGACCGCGCCTTCCGGCTGGTCCCGGTCGACCGGCTCACGGTGCGCGGGCTGGGCGAGCTGGTGCCGTTCACCGTCAAGCGGGCGCTGTGACCTCGCCCTTCACGCACAGCAGGTTGCCCTCGCGCACGGTCGTGACGTGGAAGCCGCCTCCGGCCAGCGCGCCGCCCACCTTCTCCGCCAGCTCCTCGACGCGTCCCGGCGGCTCGTAGAAGACGTAGAGCGCGCCCCGCCCGGCGAGGGCGCCGGTGATGAGGCCGAGCTCCCTGGCCGGTGAGCGGGTCCAGAAGAGGTTGACGTTGACCGCGAACACCTTGTCGTAGCCGCCGTCGCCGATGCCGTGCTCCAGCGCCCCGAGGCGGAAGACGGCCAGACCGGCGTCGAGGTGGCGGCGGTTGCGCAGCTCGGCCGCCTTGATCGCGGTCGCGGAACGGTCGAGCCCGGTCACCCTCCCGCCCCGGTCGCAGACCAGCTCGGCGGCCACGCCGCGGCCGCACCCGATCTCGAGTATCCGCTCCCCCGGCCGCACGTCGAGGGTGTCCACCGCCCAGGTCAGCCGCGCCGGAATCGCCATGGATTCCATCCTGCCCCAGGGCAACCGGGCCCGCCGCCCGATGCGTCAGTACGGTCGACAGGCGACGACCCGAGAGGCCATCAGGTGGCAGACAGATCGATATTTCATGATTTCGTGGCGACACGCTCGGACCGCCTCCTCCGCACCGCCTACCTGCTGACCCACGACTGGGCGCTGGCCGAGGACCTGCTGCAGGAGGCGCTGACCAAGGCGTGGTTCGCCTGGCCGAGGGTGGAGGAGCCGGAGCCGTACGTGCGCCGGGTCATCGTCACCACCTTCACCTCCTGGTGGCGGCGGCGCTGGCGGCGCGAGCTGCCCAGCCACGACCTGCCCGAGACCGCGCACCTCGACGCCACCGGCGGCATCGACGAGCACGACTCGCTGTGGCGGGCCATCGGACGGCTGCCGGCCAGGCAGCGGGCGGTGATCGTGCTGCGCTTCTACGAGGACCTGCCGGTCGCCGAGACGGCCCAGGCCCTCGGCTGCGAACCGGGCACGGTCAAGAGCCAGACGGCCAAGGCCCTGGCCAAGTTGCGGGTGGACGAATCGATCGTGAAGGAGTTGCAGCGATGACCGTGCAGGACTTGCGCGAGGTGCTCCGGGAGCACGGTGCCGCCGCGCCGCCGCCCAACCCGGCCCGCCGTACCCAGGTCGAGGCCCGCATCCGCCGCAGGCGGCTGCGCAGCCGCGCGGTGGCGGGCGGCGCGATCGCGGCCGCCGTCGCACTCGCCGCCACCCTTCTCCCCGGTACGGCTCAGCCGCCCGACCAGACGGCGGCCACCAAGCCGGCGCTGCCCGACACCTTCGTCGCCGCCGACGGCACCGAGTACCGCAAGGTGGCCGCCACGACCGTGGTGACCCCGGGCAAGAAGAAGGTCATCGTGACCGTCCCGCTGACCGGCAACCCCATCGACCTGGCCGCCAGCTGCACGGGCGCGGTCCGGGGAAGCATCACGCCGTCGGTCGCCGCGGCCGGACTGCCCCCGCAGCACGGCCTCGTGGCCTGCTCCAAGGAGATGCAGGTGCTCGGCCTCCAGGTCCCGAAGGGCGCCGGCAAGGCCGAGGTCGTCATCGATCCCATGGTCGCCGGCACGGGCTGCATCCAGACGAAGAAGAACGGTCCGTGTGACCAGCCGAAGATCGAGCGGAGCGTCTGGTCGCTCGCCTTCTACGAGTGGATCCCTCCGGCGCGTCCGGTGATCCCCGAGGAGCCGCGCGCCCTGCCGGGACGGATGGGCGAGATGAAACTGCGAAAGAGCGAGTCGGGAACCTGGCCGGAGCAGGACACCGTCACCTTCCGCACGACCGGCGCGATCGGCCTGGAGAAGATCTGCACCGGCGATCTGGCCTCGCGGCTCAGGTTCAGTGTGTCCGTCAACGGCACGGACACCGGCGTCAACGGCAGTTGCGCCGTCTGGAAGCGGGGTGACTTCCCCTGGGCGATGGGGATGCACGCGCTGCCGGAGGGCAAGACCTCGACCGTCACGCTCAAGCTGCGCATGGACGGCGGCTCCCACCCCAACCGGCCCGTCCGCTGGTCGGTGGGCGTGTACGGCAAGTAGGAAATCTTTCCGGCCGTCAGGTGTTACAGCAAAGGTGACTCGTTACTCGATCCTTGACCGCTCGCTCGTCCGCGCCGGACAGGAACCGGCGCGGGCGCTGCGGGACACCATCGAGTTCGCCCGGCAGGCGGAGAAGCTGGGCTACCACCGCTTCTGGGTCTCCGAGCACCACAGCGTGCCCGGCGTGGCCGGTTCCGCGCCGACCGTGCTGGCCGCCGCCGTCGCGGCGGCGACCTCGCGCATCAGGGTCGGCACCGGCGGCGTGATGCTGCCCAACCACCGGCCGCTGGTGGTGGCCGAGCAGTTCGGCGTGCTGGAGTCGCTGTATCCGGGGCGCGTCGACATGGGGCTCGGCCGTTCCGTGGGGTTCACCGGCGGCATCCGCAAGGCACTGGGGCACGGGCTGGCCGACGCCGACGACTTCGGCGAACGGCTGGAGGAACTGCTCGGCTTCTTCACCGGCAAGCAGGAGGCCCATCCCGGCGTGCACGCCTATCCCGCGGAGGGACTGCGGCCGGAGGTGTTCGTGCTGGCGATGGGGGCCGGCGCCGACATCGCCGCCGAGCACGGGCTGCCCATGGTGATCGGGAACGGCGCCCGGACGGCGGAGGCGGTCGGGCGTTACCGGGCCGCGTTCCGGGCCTCGGAGTGGGCGGCGCGGCCGTACGTGATGGTGGCGGCGAACGTGGCGGTCGGCGAGACGGCGGCAGCGGCGGCGTACCTGCAGGTGCCGGAGGCCTGGGCGACGGCGGTGTCACGGACGCGCGGCGCTTTCCCGCCCCTTGCCCCGGCGGCGGAGATCCTCGCCGCGGAGATGAGCGAGAGGGAGCGGGGGTATCTGGAGGAGGCGCGGGCCGGGCAGATCCACGGGACGGCCGGGGAGGTGGCGCTGGCCCTCGACGACCTGGTGGAGCGGTCAGGGGCCGATGAGGTGCTGGTCACGATGAACACCTACGACCTGGACGAGCGTCTCGACTCCTATAGGAGGCTGGCGCGCCTGTAGGCGTCACCCGAGATGGGCGCTGCGGGGTCGCGCCCATCTCCGCGGTTCACGGCCCGAGGGCCAGAGCGACCTGCGCGAGGAGCACCACGGCCAGCGCGCCCAGCGCGACCGCGGCGATCAGGACGAGAACGATGCGCAGGAGGAAGGAGACTGCCTTCGCCACCTGGCGGACGGCGAAGAGCATCGCCCAGACGGAGGCTATCGCGAGGAGTGAGAGCAGACCGCGGGCCGCTGCCACTCCCTCTGGGCTGGCGGTGGTGAGGAGGATTACGGTTGTCATGGAGTTCCCCGGTGTTTGACGCGCCGATGGGGCTTACGAGTGCGGGCACTCCTGGAGATCGTCTGCCCCGACCCGGGAGTGCCTGCGTGATCGCAGGGGGTGCTGTGCCCGCGTCTGACTGATGCGGGGCGGTGCGCGCGACTGGTTCATGGTTAACCTTTACCTAATCTTCACTTCTTCTCCTGAAGGAAGAATTCCCCTGCTGACGGCGCGAAAAACCTGCGCACACGGGGCTCATGGCTTTACGCTGGCGGCCATGCCAGTGAACTGGCCAAACGAACTACTCGCATCTGGACGCCAGTAGATGTTTACTTGGAGACTGAAGTTCAGATGAAGGGTGTTCACTGATGGAACCGATGGACGACGCCGTCCGGGTTCTGGCGCAACGGCTGAAGTCGCTGCGCACCCGGCGCTGGCCGGAGGTGAAGATCACCCAGCCGATGCTGGGCGAGGCCCTGGCCAAGGGCGGCCGGCCGCTCAGCTCCGGACTGATCAGCTCCTGGGAGTCGAGCACGACTCCGAAGACGCCGCCGCTGGCGCGCCTCGACGACTACGCCACCCTGTTCTGCACCCCGCGCTCGATCAAGGACGGCACGCTGCGCCTGCTGCCGGTCGCCGAGCTGACCGCCGAGGAGCTCGCCGAGCGCGGGCGTATCCGGGCCGACCTGCTCAGCCTGCGCAACGACGCGGTGCACGAGCCGGCCGGCGCGACCGCCAACCCGTGGGACTTCCGCGACGAGCGGCCGATCACCATCATCTGCGGCAGCCTGCCGCCCGACCTGACCGCGAGCCTGAGCAAGTACGTCGACCCCGACGACCCCGACTACATGGACCTCTACACCTACGCCGACATCGACGCCCTCTTCGAGCTCCACGGCCACCTGCGCGCGCTCAACCCGGCGAGCAAGGTCCGCCGCCGCCGGGTCGACACCGTCTCGCCGACCGAGGACTTCGCCGGCCACGTCGTGCTGCTCGGCGGCGTCGACTTCAACCCGCGCACCGCCGACGTGCTGGCCGACCCCGCGATGCCGGTCAAGCAGGTGGCCGAGTGGGACGCGGGCCGGGTCTACTTCGAGGTCGGCGAAGAACACTACTCGCCGACGCTGGAGAGGGGCGCCGACGGGCGGGAGATCCTGCTGGAGGACGTGGCCCACTTCTACCGAGGCCCCAACCCGCTCTACCAGAGCGGCACGCTGACCATGTGCAACGGCATGTTCGGGCGCGGCACCCTCGGCGCCGTGCGCGCGCTGACCGATCCGGCGCTGGCCGAGGCCAACAGCGAGTACCTCAACACCCGCTTCGCCGGGCAGGAGAGCTTCAGCCTGATCACCCGGGTCCTCGTCATGGGCGGCGCCGTGCTCACCCCCGACTGGCGCCTTTCCGGCAACGTGCTCCACGAGTGGCCGGAGGAGACGGGGTGAGCCGTCACCATCACGGCTCACACCGGCACCTCCTGGCGTCCGTCCCGCGGCCCGCCGGGACCGCGCGGGTCGACGCGATCATCGTGCCGACCGTGCGGCCGCCGGCGTACCTGCGGGACGCGGCTGCGGTGGCCGAGCGGCTCGACTGCCCGCTGGTCACGCTGTCGAGCGGGCGCTACACCTCGGCGGCGCGGACCATGCGCGGGCTGGGCGAGCTGGGCGTGGAGCTGGTCGCCATCGACCTGTCGCGGCACCGGCCGCTGGCCGCGCCCGTCCATGGGCCGGAGTTCCCGCGTTCAACGCCGCTCGACTGCCGCGCCGACACCGCCGCCAAGCGCAACGTCGGCATGCTGCTGGCCACCATGACCGGCTGGGAGAACGTCATGTTCCTGGACGACGACGTCGTGGTACCCGATCCGGCCGACCTGTCCCGGGCGGCGGCGCTGCTGGGCTCGTACGACCGGGTGGCGCTGACGCTCGGCGGCTTCCCCGACAACTCCGTGGTGTGCCACGCCTACCGCGACAACGGCGGCGCCGACCAGTCCACCTTCGCCGGAGCGGGCGCGATGGCCGTGGCAGCGGCCAGGGCTCCGGCCTACTATCCGGCCGTCTACAACGAGGATTGGTTCGACCTGCTCGGCGACGACGGCCTGCTGCGGCCGACGGCCAGCGTCGGCGCGGCGCTGCAGCGGGAGTACGACCCCTACGGCACGCCGGAGCGGGCCAGGCGCGAGGAGTTCGGCGACGTGCTCGGCGAGGGCCTGATGTGGCTGCTCGACGCGGGCGTCTCCTGGCAGGCGGCGGACCTGGACCACTGGCGGGAAATGCTGCGCCGGCGCCGCAGGCTGGTCGATGACCTCCTGCTCAGGGAGCGCAGAGCGCCCGCGCGGGCCGCGCTGGTGGCCGCCCGCGAGCAGCTCAAGCTCATCAAGGCGCGCGCGTGCCATCGCTTCGTGGAGGACTGGGCCGTCGCCAGGAAGAGCTGGCAGGCCCACCTCGACTCACTGCCGACCGGGCTGACGACCGCGCGGGCCTGCGCCGAGCTGCGGGAGCGCCATCCGGAGCTGGCCGTGCACCACCAGGAGCGGCGTCCGGCCGCCTACACCCTGGGCGACCCGCCGGGTACGGCCGCGCCGTACGCGGTCCGCATCCCCCGTCCCGAGGGCGGGCTGGTCAGGTTCGAGCCGCTCACCGAGGCCGGCATCCCCGCCCTGGTGGCCTCCTTCGGGCAGCGGCCCTACTTCGTGCGCGCCCTGGCCAGGCAGGAGAGCGGCCACGGCGTCCTGCTGATCGCCTGGGATCGCGAGCGGGCCGTGGGCACCGTCTACATCTGGCTGGACAAGGCGGAGGAGAAAAGGCTGCGGCGCCGGCTACCGGGTACGCCCCTGCTCATGCATCTTGATCTGTTGCCCGAATACCGCGACACCGGGTTCGGCACCATGCTCGTCTACGTGGCCGAGCAGAAGCTCATCGAACGCGGCCACTCGACCGTCGCGCTCGGCGTCGATCCGGACAACCAGCAGGCGTACCGGCTGTATCTGCGCCTGGGGTACCGCAAGTGGAAGCACTCCCCGGTGCCGACGACCGAGGAGATCCTCCACGAGGACGGGACAAGCGAGCGCAAACCAGACAGATGTCACATTCTTTACAAGACTCTTTCTCCGTTCCCGTCATCATTGCGATGATGGGAGCTTCGTGGGAAAGAGGCTTCTTTGTCACCTGATCATCACGGCTCACATCGCAAGCTGCTCTCCTCCCGAACCGCTCCCGCGCGTACGGGGCGGATCGACGCCATCGTCATCCCGACGGCGCGCCCGCCCGCCTTCCTCGACCACGCCGCCGACCTGGCCAAGCAGCTCGGCTGTCCCGTGGTCGCCCTGTGCAGCGGCCCCCGCACCGGCGCGGCCCTGGTACGGCGGCGCCTGCCCTGGGTGATCGCCGCCGACTTCCCAGGGCCGGAGCAGCTCCGGTTACCCGACTTCGCCACCTCCCGCGTGCTGCCCCACTCCTTCCAGCGCTCCGGCGACCTGGCGGCCAAGCGGAACGCGGGACTCTTGCTGGCCAGGATGATGGGCTGGCGCAACCTGGCCTTCCTCGACGACGACATCGTCGTCTCCTCCCCCGGCGACCTGCGCTCGGCCGCCGCCCTGCTGGACGAGCACGGCGCGGTGGCGCTGTCGGTCTCCGGCTACCCGGACAACTCGGTGGTCTGCCATGCCTACCGCGACGTCGGCGGCGACCAGGACACCTTCGTCGGCAGCGGCGCGCTGGTCGTGGACACCGCACAGGCGCGCTCCTTCTTTCCCGACGTGTACAACGAGGACTGGTTCTTCGTCCTCGAAGTGCCCCGGCTGGCGGTGACGGGCCGGATGTGGCAGGCGCCGTACGATCCTTACGAGAGCCCCGAGCGCGCCCGCGACGAGGAGTTCGGCGACGTGCTGGCCGAAGGCATCTTCTGGCTCCTGGACGACCGGCGCCCGGTGAGCGAGGCCGACCTGGAGCACTGGCGGACGTTCCTGCGCAGGCGCAGAAGCTTCATCGAACACATCCACGCCCGCCTGCCCGAGGCCGACCCGGCCAAGCGGACGCCGATGGAGGAGTCCCTGCGCGCCGCACTCGGCCGCCTGACCCGCATCACCCCGGAACTGTGCGTGCGCTACCTGGACGCCTGGCGCGACGACCTGCGGGTATGGCGCGACCACCTGGAAGACCTCCGCCCGGCCGGCTCAATGGAAGAGGCCCTCGCCTCCCTGGGCGTCACCAACCTGGTAACCGACCTCAGCACCCGCTGACCGGGCACGGAAAATCGGTTGTTCGCGCCGAGAGCCGCCACGCATGATCAGACATGGACGTCACACCTGAACTCCAGGCCTACTACGAGAGGGACAAGGAACATCTGAGGCTGCGTGCGGGCCGTGACCGGCTGGAGCTCTGGCGCACCCAGGACGTGCTGCGCCGCGTGTTGCCTCCGCCGCCCGCCCGGATCCTGGATGTGGGCGGCGGCCCGGGGTCCACGCCGAGTGGCTGTCGGCCGACGGCTACGAGGTGACGGTGATCGATCCGATCCCCTTGCACGTGGAACGGGCCGCCGCGCTGCCGGGTGTCACCGCGGTGGCCGGTGACGCGCGGCGGCTGCCGTACCCGGACGCCGTCATGGACGCGGTGCTGCTTCTCGGGCCGCTCTACCACCTGGGCGAGCGCGCGGACCGGGTGCGGGCGCTGCGCGAGGCCCGCCGCGTGGTACGGCCGGGCGGACCGGTGGCCGCCGCCACCATCAACCGCCACGCGGCCACACTCGGCACGATCTGTCTCGGCCACTACCTGCGTGAGCCGGAACGGCGGGCGGCTCGTTCCGCCGCGGCCGACGGCTTCATGCTCTCCCCGGGAGCGGGGTTCACCGCTTACTTCCACGATCCGGACGAGGTGCCCGGGGAGTTCGCCGACGCCGGTCTGCCCGATCCGGTCAGGTACGGGGTGGAAGGCGCCTTCTGGCTCTACGGCGACATGGACGACTGGCTCGACGACCCGTGGCGCCGCTCGCTCGTCCTCGACGCCCAGCGCTCGATGGAGACCGAGCCGACGCTGCTCGGCGTCTCCGGGCACATGCTCACCGTCGGCGTCGCCGATGGCTGAGTAGGGGCTACTCATGTCGTTCCTGTCGTGCTCGCGCAGGCTGTGCCCATACCTTCGGAAAGGCGGAAGTGATGGGCGACAGATACGTGGTGCTGCGCGACCTGACCCGGACGTTCACCGCGGGGCCGCTGGAGGCTCGGCGGACGGGTGGCGGGCCGGGGGAGCCGCATCTGGAGATGGTCGACCTCAGTAAGAGCGAGGCCCGGGCGCTGGCGGCCGAGCCGGGTGTGGCGGCGCTGGCGCCGTCGATGCCGATCGGGCTGCCGATCGACGTGGACGGGGACGAGCCGCCCGCGCCCACCGACGTCACGTGGGGTGTCGCGGCGGTCGGGGCGGCGGGGTCCGGCAGGACGGGCGAGGGGTCGCTGGTCGCGGTGCTGGACTCGGGCATCGACGCGGGGCACTCGGCGTTCGCGGGGATGGAGTTCGTGCAGAAGGACTTCACCGGTGACGGGAACGGCGACAAACGCGGCCACGGTACGCACGTCGCCGGCACCGTGTTCGGACGGCCGGTGGAGGGCATCAGGATCGGCGTCGCCCCGGGCATCAGGAAAGCACTCATCGGCAAGGTCATCAGGGACGCCGGGGGCGGCACCACGGACGCGCTGCTCGAAGCCATCCTGTGGGCCACGCAGCAGGGCGCGGACGTGATCACGATGTCGGTGTCGTTCGCGTTCACCAAGGCCGTCGAGGAGGACGTGGCCGAGGGGCTGCCGGTCTTCCTGGCCACGGCG
The DNA here is from genome assembly GCF_014203235.1 of Nonomuraea endophytica. Lineage (GTDB taxonomy): Bacteria > Actinomycetota > Actinomycetes > Streptosporangiales > Streptosporangiaceae > Nonomuraea > Nonomuraea endophytica. Next base: position 373,919 of record NZ_JACHIN010000005.1, read on the forward strand.
CGGGCGCTGGAGGCCTACCGGGCCAACCTGCGGCTGTTCGACTCGCTGATGCGGATGCTGGCCGAGCGTTCCGCCGTGGACAAGGGCACGCTGGTCATCGCGGCCTCGGGCAACTCGAGCATGCGGGAGGTGAACCCGGCGTTCGAGGTGGGGGCGGAGCTGCCGTCGGCGGCCGACGGGGTGCTGGCCGTGGGCGCGTTGCAGAAGGTGGACGGCCTGCTGGACGTGACCCGGTTCTCCAACACCTTCGCCGACGTGTGCGCGCCGGGCAAGGACGTGTTCTCGGCACGGCTGGGCGGCGGGCTGTCGGCCAAGAACGGGACCAGCATGGCGGCTCCGCACGTGGCGGGGGTCGCGGCGCTGTGGTGGGAGGAGCTGCGCGACGCGCTGCCGCCCACCTCGGTCGTACGCGCCTCGATGGTCACCAACCGGCTGCTGGCCGCGGCCACCGGGTCGGGGTTCGTGCCGGACGCCGACCTCGCCGACATCGGCGCGGGCCTGGCACTCTGCCCACCGTAATACCCACTAGTTTAGGGGATATGACCACGGATCAGCATGGACTGGCGACCACGGGCTCCGGCGCGGCCGTCCGGCACTACGACCAGGCCGTCGACGCGCTGCTCCACTTCCAGATCGAGGTGGACGGGCACGCGGCGGCCGCCGTCGAGGCGGAGCCCGGGTTCGCGATGGGCAACGTGCTCCAGGCCTACCTCGGGCTGCTCACCACCGAGGCGGACGACGCCAGGGCGGCCCGCGAGCGCTTCGCCGCCTTCCGGGCGCGCGCCGACGAGAGCCGCCTGCTCCCCCGCGAGCGGGCGCACGTGGAGGCGGTGCAGGCCCTGCTGGACGGCGACTTCCGCACCTGCGGCACCCGGCTGCAGGCGATCACCGAGGCGCACCCGCGCGACGCGCTCGCCCTGGCCGCCGGTCATCAGGTCGACTTCTTCACCGGCGACGCCCGCTCGCTGCGCGACCGGATCGGCGGCGCGCTGACCGGCTGGTCGGAGGACGACCGGCACTACGGGCACGTGCTGGGCATGTACGCCTTCGGGCTGGAGGAGGCGGGCCACTACGACCGCTCGGAGGAGGTGGGCCTGCGCGCGGTCGAGCTCAACGCCCGCGACGTCTGGGGCATCCACGCGGTCGTGCACACCTACGAGATGCAGGGCCGCTTCGGCCAGGGCGTGCGCTACATGGACGCCAGGCTGGACGACTGGTCCACCGGCACGTTCTTCAACGTGCACAACTGGTGGCACTACTCCCTTTACACGCTCGAAGCCGGAGACACCGGGCGGGCCCTGGAGATCTACGACGCCGTGCTCGCCGGCGGCCAGGGCGTGATAGAGCTGCTGGACGCGGCGGCGCTGCTGTGGCGGCTCTACCTCGAAGGCGACATACGGCACGAGCGCTGGCAGGCCCTCGCCGACGCCTGGACACCCAAGGCCGGCGCGGCCTTCTACGCGTTCAACGACATGCACGCCGTCATGGCCTACACCGGCTCGGGCCGCCTGCGGGAGGCGGACAAGCTGATCGCCGACCGGCAGCACTACCTCGCCGAGCCGCGCCCGGGGGTCACCAACCAGGAGATGACCGCCCGGGTGGGCCTGCCGGTGTGCCGGGCGATCGTCGCCTTCGGCCGCGGCGCGTACGACACGGTGGTGGACCTGCTGTATCCGATCCGGCACCGGATCAACGAGTTCGGCGGCAGCCACGCGCAGCGCGACGCCGTGCAGAAGACCCTGCTGGAGGCGGCGCTGCGCGGCGGCCGCGGGGACGTGGCCAGGGTGCTGCTGAGCGAGCGCATCGGGGTGCGGCCGTGCAGCCCGTTCAACTGGCTCAAGCAGGGCGCGCTGGCCGAGCAGCTCGGCGAGCGCGCCGCCGCGACCGCCGCCCGTCTCAAGGCCGATCAGCTGGTACGGCAGGCCTGACGCCGGCCCGCCCCACGGCGACAACTGACGTCAGCCCGCCCCACGGCGACAACGGCGGCTAGGGCGTTCGCATGGTGAGGACGGCGGCCGGCAGCTCCCGCAAACCCCCGGGAATCTCGATATTTCCGGACGAGTCAATCTTGACCGGCCCGTCCCCCCACGACCCCGTGGCCCGCGCCGTCTCCACCAGATCCCCGGCCAAGGTCAGCACCCCGGCCCCCGGGTCCAGCACGATCACGTTGAGCGTGCCGTCCGGCCGCAGCGTGTAGCGCACCGGCTGACCGGCCGGCTCGGCGTGCCGTACCCAAGGACGGGTGCCGTAGACCGCGTCCCCGAAGGCCCGCAGCCACTCCCCCAGGTACCGCAGCCGCTCCACCTGGTCCCCCGGCAGCGACCCGTCGGCGTGCGGCCCGATGTTGAGCAGCAGGTTGCCGTTCTTGGCGACGGTGTCCACCAGCAGGTGCACCAGTTCCTCGCGCCCGAGCAGGTGGCGCTCGTCCTCGGCCCGGTTGTAGCCGAAGGACTGGCCGAGCCCGCGCGTCGCCTCCCACACCCACGGCGAGGTGCGCGACTCCGACTGGTACTCGCGGGTGCGGTAGCCGAGGTGCGCCACCCCCCACCGGTCGTTGACCACGCCGTCGGGCACCCGCGCGTAGTAGCGATCGAAAAGCTCGCTCAACCCGTACGGCCCGCCCGCCTTGGCCGAGTCCGGCCAGTCGATGTCGTTCCACAGCAGGTCGGGGGCGTGCCGGTCGACCAGTTCCGCCACCTGCTCGAAGGAGTGGCGGGCGAAGGCCTCGTCGTTGCGGCGCAGCGTGAACAGGTCGGTGAGCGAGCGGATCGGCGGGAAGTGCGAGACGTGCCAGTCGAGCGCGCCGGAGTAGTAGAAGCCGAACCGCAGCCCGGCCTCCCGCGCTTCCTCGGCCATGGCGGCCATGAGGTCGCGGCGCGGGCCGCGGCGGGCGCTGTTGAACGGGGTGGTGGCGGTGTCCCAGAGGCAGAAGCCGTCGTGGTGCTTGGCCGTGGGCACGACGTAGCGGGCGCCGCTCTCGGCGAACAGGCGCATCCATCCGGCCGGGTCGAACGCCTCGGCGGTCCAGACGTCGGCGAGGTCCTCGTAGGAGACGCCGACGCCGTACCTGCGCTCGTGGAAGTCCTGCGCGGGCGAGCCGGGGATGCGGACGGTGTTGGCGTACCACTCGGCATATTGGTGGTGGCTGTATTCGAGTTCCGCCGGCACGTTCTGCCCCGGCAGCCGGGGGCTGGCCCATCCGGGCACCGAGTAGAGGCCCCAGTGGACGAACACCCCGAACTTGGCGTCCCTGAACCACGCGGGGACCTCCCGCGACGGGTAGGTGACGCCCAGGTCGGGCCCGACGCGGCGGTCGAACTGCAGCAAGACCGATCCTTTCAGCGGCCGGCCAGGCCGGCGGTGGCGATGCCCTTGACCAGGTGCTTCTGCAGGGCGATGAGCAGCAGCAGGGTCGGCAGGATGGAGACGATGGAGGCGGCCATGACCAGGTGCCACTGGTTGCCGTTCTGCCCGAAGAACAGCTGCAGGCCGAGCGGGACGGTGCCCCGCGCGCTCACGTCGTTGATCATGATGAGCGGCCACAGGAAGCTGTTCCAGTAGTTGATGAAGGTGAAGACGGCGAGCACGCCGAGCGCGGGCCTGGCCATCGGCAGCATGATCTGGGTGAAGATGCGCAGCTCTCCGGCGCTGTCGATGCGGGCGGCCTCCTGCATCTCGCGCGGCACCGAGCGGAAGAACTGGCGCAGCAGGAACGTGCCGAACGCGGTGAACGCCCACGGGAAGATCAGCGCCTGGTAGGTGTCCACCCAGCCGAGCGACTGCATGAGGATGAACATGGGCACGACCAGCACTTCCTGCGGCACCATCAGCGTGGCCAGGAAGATCAGGAAGACGCCGTCGCGGCCGCGCCAGCGCAGCGCGGCGAAGGCGTAGGCCGACAGCGCCGAGGCGGTCAGCACCACGAGCGTGCCGACGCCGGCGACCAGCACCCCGTTGAGGATGTAGCGCTGGAAGGGCACGTAGGTGAAGACGTCGGCGAAGTTCTGCCAGCGGATCGAGGAGCCCACGAGCGAGCCGGGGTCGGAGAAGGTCTCCCCGGCGGGCTTCAGCGCGGTGGCGACGGCGAAGATCAGCGGGTAGAGGAAGGCCAGTGTGACCGCGGCCAGCAGAGCGTGCGAGACGGTGCTCTTCAGGGGGCTCTTAACTTTCATAGTGCACCCACCGCTTCTGGCCGAGGAACTGCACGAACGTGACGACCAGGATGATCGCGAACAGCACCCACGCCGCCGCGGCGGCCAGGCCCAGGTCACGCGACTGGAAGCCGGCCTGGTAGACGTTCATGACGAGGGTCTCGGTGGCGTTGCCGGGACCGCCGGCCGTGAGGATGTACGGCTGCGTGAACACCTGCAGCGCGGTGATCACCGTCATGGTGGTGGCGAAGAACAGCGCGGGCGAGATCAGCGGCAGCTGCACGCTCACCAGGCGGCGCAGGCCGGTGGCGCCGTCCAGCGAGGCGGCCTCCAGCACCGGCTTGGGCATCTCGTTGATCGCCGCCGAGAACACGATCATGTTGTAGCCGAAGCCCTGCCACACGCTCATCGCGACCACCGACAGCAGCGCCGTACGGCCGTCGGCCAGCAGGTTCGGCTCGGTGCCGACGAGCTGGAAGAGCAGCTTGAAGATGACCGCGTTGGCCACCATCGGGGTGATCGCCGGGATGAAGAACAGCACCCGCCACAGGTTCTGCCAGCGCGAGTTGCTGATCCAGAAGGCCAGGCCGAGCGCGAGCAGGATGTTCAGCGGCACGTACAGGCCGGTGAAGACGAACGTGTTGCGCAGCGCGGCCAGGAAGTCGGGGTCCTCGCCGAACAGGTAGCGGAAGTTGTCGAGCCCGATGAACTCGCTGCCGCCCAGCATCGGCCAGTTGAAGAAGCTCATGACCACGGCCATGCCGACGGGGAACAGCGTGAACAGCCCGAGGCCGAGCACGCTCGGGGTGGCGAACCCGAGCGCGCTCCACGTCTCGCGAGTCCTCACTGGCCGCGCGCTCCCTGCTGCTGGATGGTGGCCAGGGCGTCCTTGGGCGCCTGGGCCCCGGTGTAGACCTGCAGGAAGTACTGGGCCATGAGCTTGTTGACGTTGTCCCAGTTCTTGGTGGTGAACAGCGGGGTGCCGCCGGCCAGCCCCTCCCTGACCGCGCCCATGGCCGCCTTGACGTCGGCGGCCTTGCCGGCGTTCTGCTTGACCAGGAACTCCTCGTAGCCGGCCTGCTGCTCGGTGCGGGAGGGGAAGCCGCGCCCGACGCCGGCGAGGTAGGCCTGGGCGTCCTTGCCGGTCAGCGTCTCGACCACCTTGATCGCCTCGGCCTTGTAGGGGCAGCTCTTGGCCACGCCGAAGCCGGAGCCGGCGACGTAGGTCTTGGACCCGTTCGCCCCGGCGGGCAGCGGCGCGAGGCCGACGTCGAACTTGGCGTCCTTGATGTGGGAGCCGAGGTTCCAGGAGCCGTCCACGGCCATCATCGCGTTGCCGTTGACGAACTGCGTCTCACCCCAGCCGCCTTCGGCCGAGGAGGCGGGCACACTGCCGGACTTGCTCTTGGCCAGGCCCGCGTACCAGGTGAGGGCGTCGACCATCGGCTGGCTGTCCAGTTGCAGCTTGACGTCCTGGGTGACCGGCGCGGCCCCGTTGTAGGACAGCAGCAGCGACAGCGTGTGCAGGTCGGAGAACGACATGCCGAACCCGGCCTTGCCCCCGGTCGACAGGGTCTTCGCGGCCTTCTCGAAGTCGGCGACGGTCCAGCCCGCCTTCGGCTCGGGCAGCCCGGCCTTCGCGAAGGCGTCCTTGTTGTAGTAGACGAGCATCGAGGCCAGGTCGTACGGCAGGGCGAGCTGCTTTCCGCCCATCTTCAGCGCCTCCAGCGAGGCAGGGGCGAACCCCTCGGGGGCGGTCAGCGGCTCCAAGAGGTCGGCGTACGCGCCGAGGCGCAGGCTCTGCATGGAGACGATGCACGCCTGCTTGCCGGCGGCGAACTCGGTCTGGAGCTTGGTGAAGTAGTCGTTGAACGGCGCGGTGCGCAGCGCGATCTTGATCTTGGGGTTCTGCTGGGTGACGAGCTTGGCGAGGTGGTCCAGCTGGGCCTTCTCGTCCTCGCTGCCCGCCCACATCTCCCAGTCGAGGGTGACCGTGCCGTCGTCCTGCTTGGCGCCGCCCGCCGTACCAGATGCACCGCCACCGCCACAGGCGGTCGCTCCGAGGATGAGCGCGAGCCCCGCTGCCAGAAAGCCCTTCATGTGCGGTTTCCTTAATTTCGGCGACGAAATTATTATGGTCGTGGACCCTAGGCTTGGTCGGCCGAGGACGTCAAGGGGCAGGAGGAACATTGCGCGAAGATCTGGTCAGGGCGGAGATCCTGGCCATGCTCGGGCGGGAGCCGCTCAACCGCTCGGAGATCGCGGCCCGGCTTGGGCTCGGTGCGGCCACCGTCACCGAGCACACGCGGAGGCTCATCGACCTAGGCTACCTGCGAGAACTCGCTCCACAGGTGAGCGGGCGAGGCCGGCCGAGAGTGCCGCTGGAGGTGCTGCCCGACGCCGCGTACACGCTCGGCCTGCGCGTGCACCACACCCACGTCGTGGGGGTGCTCATGCGGCTCAACGGCAGCGAGGTACGCCGCTTCACCCAGCCCTTCGACCCGCGCGCCGAGCCCGTGGAGCAGCTGGCCAAGATGTGCCTGGAGGTGCTCGGCGAGCCGGGCACGGGCGAGCGCGTGCGCGGCGTCGGGCTCGCCGTGCCCGGCGTGATCGACCCCGCCAAGGGAGTGGTACGGCTCTCGCCGCACCTCGGCTGGTCGGACCTGGCCCTACGCCCGCGCCTGGCCGAGCTGCTGCCGGTGCCGGTGCTGATCGACAACGACACGCGTGCCAGCACCACGGCCGAGCTGCTGTTCGGCACCGGGCGCGACCACGACGACTTCCTCGTGCTGGCCGTCGGCGGGGGCGTCGGCATGGGCATCGTGCTCGGAAGGCGGGTGCACCGGGGACCGGACGGGGTGGCCGGGGAGTTCGGGCACGTGCCCGTCGACCCGCTCGGCCCGCCGTGCGTGTGCGGGCGGCGCGGCTGCGTGGAGACCTACGCCGCGGACTACGCGCTGGCCGCTCGGGCGGTGGAGCGGGGGCTGACCTCGCGGGCGGTGGCCGTGGACGAGCTGCACGCGCTCGCGCTGGCCGACACGCCCGGCATCCGCGACCTGATGGCCGAGGCGGGAGCCACGCTGGGCCGGGCGGCGGCCGGGATAGTGAACGTGCTGGCGGTGCGGGCCCTCACGGTCATCGGTGAGAGCCATGTGCTGTGGCCCTATCTGGAGCCGGGGTTCCGCCCCGCGGTGGAGGGCGGCGTCCTGTCGGGCCTGGAGATCTCGGTGCGGCCGTGGGACGACAGCGCCCACGCACTCGGCGCTGCCTGCCTGGTGCTCGCCGCCACGGTCGCCGCCCGCTGACCGCGTGGGGGCGGGGCCCCCTCCTGGACCCCCGCCCCCGGTCGCTAGATCCAGAGCGTGCCGGTGTTGTCGGTGCCGGCGTCCGTGCGCACGAAACCTACGTAGCCACCGCGACCGGTGGGCACGTTGTACCAGCGGTACCCCTTGAGCTCACCGGGGTTGATGTAGAAACCGCCCTCGTCCTGGTGGTTTCCATCAGGGCCCGTGTACGACAGGCCGTGCACCCACTGGCGGCCGACCCCGTCCCTGCGGTCGTACCAGACGGTGATCCACCGCTCCCCGGCGTTGATGTCGATGCACACCAGGCTCGGGCCCCAGCCGATGTTGTTGCACTTCGTGGGCAGCGCGGCGGCCGAGACCTCGGCCGCGCGGACGGGAGCCGCCTGGGCCGGGACGGCGAGCCCCAGCAGCGCGACGGAGGCGACGAGTGCCACCGCGAGTCTCTTCATGGTCATTTCCCCTCGTTTTCCGGGTTCGGTATTCCGGCTTTCGCGGACGCCTCCCTGTATAGGAGTAAAGGCGTTGTTCGGTCTCACGCGCTGGACACCGAACATCAACCGCTGAACAATGAACCCCGGCCGCCTATCGACAAGGGGGGCGACGATACCTCGCCAGGAACGCCCGCTGGGCCCGGCTGACGACGGGTTATCGCGGTTCGCGGCGGACCTGAGGAAACTCAGGGAAAAGGCCGGGACGCCGTCGTACCGGGAACTCGCCAAACGCGCGCATTATTCGGCCAGCACCCTTTCTGAGGCGGCCGGGGGCCGTAAACTTCCGAGTTTGTCGGTGACGTTGGCTTATGTCGCCTCATGTGGCGGGGACCTTCAGGAGTGGCGGGCCCGATGGTACGGGCTGGCCGACGAGCTGGCCCCGGAGGAGCCGGTCGACGAGGCGGCGGCGCCGTACCTCGGACTGGCGGCCTTCAGGCAGCAGGACGCCGAGCGCTTCCACGGCCGGGAGCGGCTCGTGGAGCGGGTGCGGACGATGGTGTCGGAGCGGCGGTTCGTCGCGGTGCTGGGGGCGTCGGGCTCGGGGAAGTCGTCGCTGCTGCGCGCGGGGCTGCTGCCCGCGCTCGCGGGGCGGCCCTCGCTGGTGCTGACCCCGGGCGCCCATCCGCTGCGCGAGTACGCGACGGGTCTGGGCGCGATGCTCGGCGTCGCGCCAGGAGGGCTGCTCAGGGAGCTGACCGAACGGCCCGCCGACCTCGGCCTGCTGACCAGGCAGGTCGTGGCCAAAGAGGGTTCGGAGCAGGACTTCGTGCTGGTCGCCGACCAGTTCGAGGAGGTGTTCACGCTGTGCCAGGACGCCGCGGAGCGGGCCGCCTTCATCGCGGCGCTGGTGGCCGCGGCCGGCGATCCCGGCAACCGCACCCGCGTCGTCATCGGCGTGCGCACCGACTTCTACCACCACTGCGCCCAGCACCCCGGCCTGGCCGAGGTCCTGCAGGACGCGCAGGTGCTCGTCGGCCCGATGACCGCGGAAGAGCTTCACCTGGCGATCACGCAACCGGCCGTCGACCTGGGCTACCGGGTCGAGACCGCGCTGGTCTCCCGGCTGGTCGCCGACGCCACCGGCCAGGCGGGCGTGCTGCCGCTGCTGTCCCACACGCTGCTGGAGACCTGGCGGCGGCGGCGCGGCAACACGGTCAGCCTGACCGGGTACGAGGCCACCGGCGGCATCGAACGCGCCGTCGCCCAGAGCTCGGAGGCGGTCTACAACGCGCTCGGCGCGGACGGGCAGGCACTGGTCCGGCAGATCTTCCTCCGGCTGACCGCGCTCGGCGAGGGCACCGAGGACACCAGACGCCGCATCTCCCGCGGCGAACTCGACCATCCGCAGGCCGCCGAGGTGCTCGAAGCGCTGGCCCGCGCCCGGCTCATCACCCTGCACGGCGACGCCGTGGAGATCGCGCACGAAGCGCTGATCAGGTCCTGGCCGCGCCTGCGCGCCTGGCTGGCCGATGACCGCGACGGCCTGCGCGTCCACCGCCAGATCACCGAGGCGGCCGAGGCGTGGGAGGAGGAGAGCAGGGACCACGCCGCGCTGCACCGCGGCACCCGCCTGGCCGTCGCCCTGGAGTGGGCGGCCGCCCACCGTCCGCTCCTGTCGCCGAGGGAACGCGACTTCCTGGCCGCCAGCGCCACCGCGGCGGCCGAGGACCAGGCCGCGGCCCGGCGGCGGGCCCGGCGGCTGCGGCGGCTCACGGCGCTGCTGGCCGTCCTGGTGATGCTGACCACGGCCACCATGATCTACGCCGTCCGCTCCGAGCAGGCCGCCACCCGCCAGCGCGACCTGGCCCTGTCGCAGAAGGTCGCCGGCGAGGCCGACCGGCTCCGCCAGACCGACCCTGCGTTGTCCGCGCAGCTCAGCCTGGCCGCCTACCGCCTGTCGCCCACCGAGGACGCGCGCAACAGCCTGCTGCGCGTCTTCGCCACCCCGTACGCCACCCGGCTGACCGGCCACAGTGACCGGGTCAACTCGGTCGCGGTGAGCCCGGACGGCCACACGCTGATCAGCGCGAGCCGCGACCGGACCGCGCAGCTCTGGGACATCACCCATCCGCACCGGCCGCGCCGGCTGGCGGTGCTGACCGGGCACCGCGGCAACGTCAACGCCGCCGCCTTCAGCCCCGACGGCCGGCTGGCCGCCACGGCGAGCTGGGACCACACGGTGCGGCTGTGGCACCTTTCCGATCCCGGGCGGCCGCCGGCCGTACTGCCGCACGACGCCAACGTGAACGCGGTCGCCTTCAGCCCCGACGGCAGGCTGCTGGCCACGGCGAGCGACGACCGCATCGCCCGGGTGTGGGACGTCGCCGGGCTGCGGGTCGCGGCGAGCCTGCGGGGTCACCGCGCCGCCGTGGTGTCGGTGGCGTTCAGTCCCGACGGGCGCACGCTGGCCACCGGCTGCTTCGACCACACCGCCCGGCTGTGGGATCTGGCCGGCCCCGGCCGGCCGGTCTCCCTGCGTGGGCACATCGGCCCTGTGGCCTGGGTGGCGTACCGGCCGGACGGCCACCTGCTCGCCACGGCCGGCAACGACGGCGACGTCCGCCTCTGGCAGGTCGACGGGACCCGCGCGCGGGCGCGGGGGCTCGTCGGCGAGCACGAGGACATCGTGCGCTCGGTCGCCTTCAGCACCGACGGCCGCACGCTCGTCAGCGCCGGGCACGACGACGCCGTGCGCCTGACCGACGTCGCCGACCCGGACCGGCCCCGGGCACTGACCACGTTCACCGGCCACACCGGCAACGCGGTCTCGGCCGTGTTCGCCCCCGGCGGGCGCACGCTGGCCTCGGCCAGCGACGACTACACCGTCCGGCTCTGGGACCTGCCCTATCCCGCGCTGACCGGGCACACCGGCGGCGTCTACTGGCTGGCGTTCAGCCCCGGCGGCCGCACGCTCGCGACCGTCGGGGAGGACCGCGCGCTGCACCTGTGGGACGTCGCCGAGCCCGGCCGCACCCGGCAGCGCGCCGTCCTGACCGGCCACGACGCGGCCGTCTGGGGCGTGACGTTCAGCCCCGACGGCGCCACAGCGGCCACCGCCGCCTACGACCGCACCGTCCGGCTCTGGGACGTCGCCGCCGCCCGCCCCGGCCCGCTCGCGACGCTCACCGGCCACACCGCCAACGTCAACGCCGTCGCCTTCTCCCCCGACGGCGCCACCCTGGCCAGCGCGAGCCTGGACACCACCGTGCGGTTCACCGACGTGCGCGACCCCCGCCGGCCCCGCCACTCGGGCGGCTTCACGGCCGACGCCGAAGGCGTCAACACGCTCGCCTTCAGCCCCGATGGCCGCACCCTGGCCACCGCCGGCTGGGACCACGACGCCCGGCTGTGGAACGTCACCGACCTGAGCCGCCCCATCCCCCTGTCCACGCTGACCGGCCACGCCGACGGCATCAACTCCCTCGCCTTCAGCCCCGACGGCCGCACGCTGGCCACCGCGAGCTTCGACCGCACCGCCCGCCTCTGGGACGTCACCGACCCCGCGCACGCCCACGCGCTGGCCACGCTCAACGGTCACACCGGCAGCGTCTCCATGGTCGCCTTCAGCCCGGACGGCCGCCGGCTGGCCACGACGGGCAACGACCGCTCGCTGCGTCTGTGGGACCTGGCCGACCGCCGCCGCCCCGTGGAGATGGCCGCGCTCGGCGCGCACGCCGACGGGGTCTCCTCCGTCGCGTTCGGTCCCGACGGCCACACCGTGGCGACCGGCAGTCACGACCGCACGGCGCTGGTCTGGGAGACCGCCACGGTACGGCTGGCCGCCCGGTTGTGCGAGGCCGCCTTCCCCCGGATCACCGAGGCGGAATGGGCCACGCACTTCCCCGGCCTGCCGTACCGGCCGCCGTGCGAGACCCGGACGGGATTTGTCGGGCTCGCCGAGTAGGCTCCACCTTCATGGACCAACTGACGCTGATGGCCGTGCACGCCCACCCCGACGACGAGGTCCTGAGCACCGGTGGCATTCTCGCGCGCTATGCCGACGAGGGCATCCGCACCGTCCTCGTGACCTGCACCAACGGGGAGCAGGGCGACGGCGTGGGCGGGGTGAAGCCGGGTCAGGAAGGCCATGACGCCGCCGCCGTGGCCCAGCAGCGGCTGGCCGAGCTGCGCGAGTCGGCCGGGCACCTGGGCATCACCCACGTGGAGCTGCTCGGCTACCAGGACTCCGGCATGGACGGCTGGGACGCCAACCATGACGCCTCCTCCTTCGCCAACGTGCCGGTCGAGGAGGCCGCCGCCAAGCTGAGCGCCCTGATCGAGCGCTACCGCCCGCAGGTCGTCGTCACCTACGACGAAAACGGCGGCTACGGCCACCCCGACCACATCCAGGCCCACCGCGTCGCGCTCGCCGCGGCGAAGAGCACGGGCATCCCGGCGAAGTTCTACTACACCGCCATCCCCCGCGCGCGGATGCGCGAGATGTTCGAGCAGATGAAGGCCGCAGGCGTCGACTTCGGCGAGGACTTCGACCCCGACGCCGACTTCGGCACCCCCGACGAGCTCATCACCTCCGTCGTGGACGTCTCCGCGATGATAGAGCGCAAGCTCAAGGCGCTGCGCGCGCACGCCAGCCAGGGCGACAGCATCTTCGTCCTGCAGATGCCCGACGAGGCACAGAAGATGGTCTTCTCCCACGAGGCCTTCATCCGCGTCAGCTCCACGGTCGAGGCCCCCGACCACGAGGACGACCTGTTCGCCGGACTGCGCTGATGGACGAGCGGCGGCTGGTGCGTGTCTCGAAGTACCAGTCCAAGCACCTGCGGCACGAGCCCGGCCGGATCGGCCTGGAGCTCGACCCCAACGGCTGGACGGACATCGGCACGTTCCTGGCCGCCGCCACTGCCCACGGCTTCCCGATCACCGGGGATGAGCTCGACGCGGCCGTCGCCCAGAACGACAAGCGCCGCTTCACCGTCGATGACGGCCGCATCCGCGCCAACCAGGGCCACTCGATCCCCGTCGACCTGGACCTGCCGGTCGCGACGCCGCCCGAGATCCTGTTCCACGGCACGGTGGCCCGGGTGCTGCCGGCCATCAGGGCCGAGGGCCTGCGCCCGATGAACCGTCACCACGTGCACCTCTCCCCCGACCGCGAGACCGCCCGGCGCGTGGGCGCCCGCCGCGGCCGCCCGGTCATCCTCGTCGTCGACTCCGCCGCCATGCACGCCTCCGGTCATGACTTCCACCTGACCGCCAACGGTGTCTGGCTCGCCGCGACCGTGCCGCCGGTGTACATCCGCTTCCCGGACTGACCTGGCCAAGAGCGCCAATCCCTCGAAATATCAGGACTTGTCGCCGTTTTCTGACATCTTGACAGATCTGATCACTGAGTGATCAGATCTCTTCGAGCCCAGAACTTATGTCGGTTTAGCACCGGGCTCACCAAGATCACCTCACTGACGGAGTCCGCGACGGCGCGCCCTTCCCCGCGGACTCCGCCAGCAGGCCGGCCTGCGCCAAGAGCTCGTTCGCACCGTTACCCGCATGGAAGGAACGCTGCCTTGCTCCACACGTACGCCAAGCACGCCGCGACCCTCGGCAGATCGGCCCCGGCGCGCATCGTCGCCGTGCTGATCGGCGTGGTCGCCGTGCTGGCCCCGCTGCAGGCCTCCGCCGCCGCCCCCGGCTACGACGGCATCTACCCCAACGACAGATACCGCCCCACCTGCGCCGACCTCGGCGGCGAGCCGACCGGCTCGGCCACCGTCTGCCTCACCGACAACAGCACGCTCACGTACTACGCCGACTCCTCCGGGTGGGGCAAGGTCGAGGACCTCGACAAGCTGGAACTCGGCGAGATGCTCTACCAGCAGTACGACCCCACCAACCTCAGCGTCTCCTACGACTACAGCCCCGTCTTCGACGGCGAGGCGGAGACCGACATCGTCTACCAGGAAGACAGCCGGGGCCTCGACGGCGCCATCGGCGTGGCGTGGTGCAACGACCGCGTCAACGGCAACAACTGGCGCTGCGACCAGACCTACGTCCGCATCGCGGGCAACGGCTATTACCAGAAGCACGGGGTCACCTGCCACGAGACCGGCCACGTGGTGGGGCTCCTGCACGGATTCAACACCGACCCCGAGATCCACTACCAGGACAGCCGCCTCGGGTGCATGCAGACGGGCAGGATCCCCCCGGGCTCGCTCGGGGCCAACAACAAGTACTTCATCAACGAGGTCTACTAGCCCGCTGGAGGAGCTCCATGAACCGCACTTCCACGATCTCCCTCTCGGCGCTGGCGGGCGCGGCGGTCCTGGCCACCGGCGTCCTCATGATGAACGGCGGCGCCGCCGCGAACCCTTCGGCCGGCCCCCGTGACGCCATCGTCATGGGCCACGGCCTGGAGGTCGTCGACAGCCAGACCGCCGACCACTGGGTGTCCGGCGCCCAGCACGTCGTCACCTACACCGTGACCGGCGAGACCGAGCAACCACCGCAGGACAGCGAGATCGAACGGCGGGAAGGCCTCACCTACCGCACCGTTCACGCCCGCATCGACAAGGTCCTGTGGTCCGGGGACGGCGCGCTCAAGCCGCCCGCGGGGGCCTGGGACTTCCGGACGTACGGCTCGGCCTTCAACGACAACGACGGCGCCGGGACGGCCAAGTTCGCGCTGGAGGGCCGGCCTCGGGTCGAGGCCGGGCACACCTACATCGCGGCCCTGCGCTGGCGTGACGATCCCTGCTCGGACGACCCCGCCAAGGGGACCTGGGGCAGCCTCGGCTCGGGGGCGATCCTGCCGTACGACGGGGAGGTCATCGGTCAAGGGGAGTACGAGGGGCGGGTGCGCACCGCCGTACAGAACAAGGCGCTCATGACCGGGGAGAGCCCCGACGGGGCGCTCGCCGGGAAGCTGGCCGGACAGAAGGTGGAGTCCCTGCTGGACGCGCTCAAGCGGGCCAAGCCGATCCAGGGGTTCGGCGCCGACCTGGCGGAGACGTGCGACCCCGAGGACGCCGCCGGATAACACGACACCAGGCGGCGCACGTCCGGACGTGCGCCGCCACCGGCCTCACCCCAAGGCAGCGCACGTCCGCAGCGCGTGCGCGGCCTTGGGCTGTTTGAGGGTCACGTCATGAACTCGCGGGCGCCGCGCAGCCGGGTCCGCAGCCGTGCCTGGGTGACCCGGCAGTCCAGCCGCACGTCGAGGGGCCCGCGCAGGTCCGTGGCCGCTCGGGTGCCGCTCGGCAGGCGGGCGGGGTCGAGCCCGTCCCGGCGCGCGATCAGGCATCCCAGCTCGTACCGGCTCACCGCGTCCGCACCGGCGACGTGGTGGACCCCCGCCCCGTCCGGACCCGTGAGCTCCAGGAGCGCGGCGGCGAGATCGGCGACGTGCACGGGGCAGCGCACGTCGTCGGTGAACAACACGCCCTCCCGCCCCGCCGCCAGCGCGTGGGCGAACGCCTCGTGCGACGAACCGCCGTCCCCGACGATCAGCGAGGTCCGCACGATCGCCGCCGCGGGGACCATCGCCCGCACGGCCACCTCAGCCGCCGCCTTCGCCGCGCCGTAGGGGCTGATCGGGTCAGGGACGCTCGTTTCCGCATAGACGACCGCCTGACCGGAGAAGACGGCATCGCTGGACACGTGGACCAGACGCCCGCCGCTCTCGGACACCGCCCCGGCCACATGAGCGGCGCCCACCGCCGTCGTCACCCAGTCAGAGGGCCGGTAGGCCGCGTTGACCACCACGTCAGGGCCGAACTCGGCGATCCGGGCGGCGACAGCGGCGCGGTCGCGGACGTCGAGCCTCAGCCACTCGGCTCCCCGCGCCTGACCCGGGCGGGTCAGAAAGGTGGCGGCCACCTGATGGCCGTCGGCCGCGGCCCGCCGGGCGAGCTCACTGCCCAGGAAGCCGCTGCCGCCGACGACGATGACTCTCATGGCCGCGCCTCACATGTGCCGTGAGACTTCGTCCACCGCGGCAAGCCCCTTGACCGCCGCGGCGATCGGGGCGAGGTCCGCCGGATCATCCAGAACCAGGTGAAGCATCACCATGAGACCCCCGGATGTCGGCCACGGCCCCCGGGGCGGGGGCAGCGGCGCGACCGCGCGCTCCACCTCGCCGGTCCGCGAGCTCATGCCGCCCGGATCATCGGTGCGCGCGGCCGCCTCGCCCCGCGTCGTCACATCCGCCGCGGCCACACCACCGGTCAGCAGCGCGGCCGTCAACACGACGGACACCCACCTGCGCCTCATGATCCCGATTATGGATGATCCCTATGCCTTCGGCGCCACGCCGGCGAGCTTGGCGGGGTTCATCATCCACAGGATCTGGTCGATGCCGTCCGGTGAGGCGTTGATCGTGAGGACCGTGAAGACCTGGCCGTCGCGGATCAGCAGGGCCGAGGTCTGGCCGTTCGTGTTCGCCCATGCCACCTCCACCCCCACCCAGAAGTGGCCGGCGAACGCCTTGACGTACTTCGCCACCCGCACCGAGCCCGCCACCGGAAACCGGGACGCGCGCACGGCCCCGCCCCCGTCGGAGTAGCTGATCGCATCGGCCGCCAGCAGCTCTTCCAGCGCCTCCAGTTCCCCGGAGCGGGCGGCGGTGACGAAGGCCGCCAGCAGTCTGCGCTGTTCGGCGCCGGTGACGGCGGCCCGCCGCTCGGCCCGCAGGTGTTTTCTGGCCCGGCTGACGTGCTGGCGGACCGCCGGTTCGCTGACCTCGATGATCTCGGCTATCTGCCGGTACGGGTAGTCGAACGCCTCGCGCAGCACATAGGCGGCGCGTTCGAGCGGCGAGAGCCGTTCCAGAAGCAACAGGACCGCGAACTCCAGAGCCTCGCCCCGCTCCGCGCCCAGGTAGGGGTCGGCGGTGGTGTCGACGGGTTCGGGCAGCCAGGGGCCGAGGTAAGTCTCGCGGCGTACGCGGGCCGACTGGGAGGCGTTGATCGCCAGCCTCGTGGTGATCGTCGCCAGGAACCCGGTGGGGCTCTCCACCGTCGTGCGGTCGTAGGCCTGCCAGCGCAGCCAGACGTCCTGCACCAGGTCCTCCGCCTCGGTGACGCTGGACAGCATCCGGTAGGCGATCCCGAAAAGGCGCGACCGCACGCCCTCGAAGACCGCCACGGCTTCGTCGAGATCCTCCACTTTTCGCCCCCTGCCTTGGCACCGGTGCCGGTGGCCCCGCCGCAGGCTAACACTCCCCCAGCGACGGCCGAGTGTGACCGCTCTCACCAGTGTCGACGTCACAAATCACGCCACCGTCAAGTCATTAGATTAGGAACTGTTCTTCGCAGATGCGGTTAAAGGAGCGCCATGTACTCGCCAGAGAACCGGATCGCCACCTCAGTCCTGGTCATCGGCACGGGAGGGGCCGGATTGCGGGCCGCGATCGAGCTCGCCGAGCGCGGCGTCAGCGTGGTGGCGGTGGGCAAACGGCCGAAGGCGGACGCGCACACCTCGCTCGCGGCCGGCGGCATCAACGCGGCGCTGGCCACGATGGACCCCGAGGACAGCTGGCAGCAGCACGCCGCCGACACCCTCAAGGAGAGTTATCTCCTCGCCAACCCGCACACCGTTCAGATCGTCACCGAAGGGGCCGCGCGGGGCATCGAAGATCTTCAGCGGTACGGCATGCCATTCGCCCGTGAGCAGGACGGCCGGATCTCGCAGCGGTTCTTCGGCGCCCACACCTTCCGGCGCACCGCCTACGCCGGCGACTACACCGGGCTGGAGATCCAGCGCACGTTGATCAACCGGGCGGCCCAGCTCGACATCCCCATTCTCGACACCGCCTACATCACCAAAATCCTGGTAAAGGACAACGCCGTCTTCGGCGCGTACGGCTTCGACCTGAACGACGGCCGCCGCTACGTCATCCACGCCGACGCGGTCATCCTGGCGGCCGGCGGCCACACCCGCATCTGGCGGCGCACCTCCTCGCGCCGCGACGAGAACACCGGCGACTCCTTCCGCCTGGCCAGCCTCGCCGGGTGCCGGATCCGCGATCCCGAACTGGTGCAGTTCCACCCGTCCGGGCTCATCGCCCCCGAGAACGCCGCCGGCACGCTCGTCTCCGAAGCCGCCCGCGGCGAAGGCGGCATCCTGCGCAACCAGCTCGGTGAGCGCTTCATGTCACACTACGACCCGGAGCGCATGGAACTGTCGACACGTGACCGGATCGCGCTGGCCGCGTACACCGAGATCAAGGAAGGACGCGGCACGCCGGACGGCGGCGTCTGGCTCGACGTGTCGCACCTCCCCCGACAGACGATCATGGAACGGCTGCCGCGCGTCTACCAGACGCTCATGGAACTGCAGATGCTCGACATCACCACGGATCCGATCGAGATCGCGCCCACCGCGCACTACTCGATGGGCGGCGTCTGGGTGCGGCCCGAGGACCACGGCACCGGGGTCGACGGCCTGTACGCGATCGGCGAGGCAGCCAGCGGGCTGCACGGCGCCAACCGCCTGGGCGGCAACTCGCTCATCGAGCTGCTCGTCTTCGGCCGCATCGTCGGCCAGGAGGCGGCCGCGTACTCAGCCGGTCTGGACGCCCAGCGCCGTTCGGCCGAGGCGCTCGACGAAGCGCGGGCCGAGGTGGACGAACTCCTCGCCGCCGACGGACCCGAGAACGTGCGGGCCCTGCAGCGCGCCCTGCGCAACATCATGACCGAGCACGCCGGCGTGGTCCGCGACGAGGCCGGGCTGCTGAAGGGCCTGGCCGAACTCGCCACGCTGGAGGCGCGCATCGGCCAGGTCGGCGTGCACCCGGACATCGCCGGCTTCCAGGATCTGGCCCACGCCTTCGACCTGAAGTCCGCGGCCCTGTCCGCCCGCGCGACGATGGAGACCGCGCTCGAACGCCGCGAGACCCGCGGCTGCCACAACCGCTCCGACTACCCCGAGCTCGACCCCGCCCTGCAGGTCAATCTCGTGTGGTCCGGCCCTGGATCAGTGGAAAGGGAGACCATCCCGGCGATTCCCACCGAGATCGCCGGGCTCATGCGCGAGGTCTCCAGCGAGGGCAAGCTCGTCGAATAGAACAAGTTTCTTCGCCGCGGCTGTCACAACGCCGGAGGCTGCCCGGTCTTAGCTGGCGACCGGGGCAACGGGCGCCTCCGGCGTACAGGAAGGCGTGCCATGAAGATCGTGGTGATCGGCGGGACCGGGCTCATCGGGTCCGAGGTCGTGACGAAGCTGACGGAGCACGGCCACGAGGCGGTGGCGGCGTCGCCGAACACCGGGGTCAACACGCTCACCGGGGAAGGGCTGGCCGAGGTGCTGGCCGGTGCGCAGGTGGTGGTCGACGTGTCGAACTCGCCGTCGTTCGAGCGGGCCGCGGTGATGGAGTTCTTCGAGTTCGCCCGCAGCATCGCCGACGCCGCCACGGTGGACGGAACCGTGCACGTGGCGCCGGTACGGTTCCAGCCGATCGCCGGCGACGAGGTGGCCCAGGCGGTGAGCCGGGCGACGGCCGGGACGCCGTTGAACGGCCGGGTGAAGGTGGCCGGGCCCGAACAGTCCCCGATGGATGAGTTCTTCCGCGAGGCCTTGACCGCCTGGGGCGACTCACGCGAAGTCGTCACCGACCCGCAGGCGCAGTACTTCGGCAGCGTGCCCGGCGAGCGCACGCTCGTCCCCGGCGACGGCGCCACCCTCGGCCGGATCCGCTACCGCGACTGGCTCGCGGCCCAGGGCTAGGAGACGACATGCGCGGCGAGGACGAGTTCTTGCACGAACTTGAGAGCGAGGTCGAGGTCGAACTGACCGCGACCGTGGCCAGCCGTCCGGAGGAGGAGTACGCGCTGCCGATCACCGAGTGGCTGTTCGACCCCACGGACGTCGAGCGTGAGCAGATCGGGCTGCGCGGCGTGCTCGACGCGATCGACGTGCTGGAGCACGAGGAACGGCCGGACGGCATCGCCTGACACCCCGCGACCCCGTCCTTCCTCAGCGTTGCCGGTTCTTTACTCCCCCGGACCGCATTGCCCTGGACGTCCCAGGCAAGATCACCTCATGCCCCCGATGTGGGCGGCCAGGGATGTGATCGCTGGATTCGCCGGCAGGTCAGGCGGGCGACGAGGTGAGGGACATCATGCGGCTGAGCGCGCGTAACAGGATTCCGGCCCGGGTGACGGCGATCACCAAGGGCGAGGCGACGGCGAACGTGGAGCTGGACGCCGGTGGTGTGCGGTTGATGGCGTCGATCACGGTGGAGGCGGTCGAGGAGCTCGGGTTGCGGCCGGGGAGTGAGCTGGCCGCGGTGATCAAGGCGTCGGATGTGATGCTGGCCGTGGAGGACTGAGCGGGTCCCGGCGTCGCGCCCCCGTCCGCCCCGCCCAGCCACACGCCCACCTGACCAGCGCCCGCCTTGGCGAGGACCGCCCGGCGGATGGTGACCGACTCTGGCTCGCCCCAGTAGGCACTGGCGCGGTGGTCCTGCGGACGACATGTGGCGTGCCCTGCTCCCTTGGCACTCCACTTCCCAACTGAGTCTGGGTGCACGCCGTCGATTTCCTGGCCACGCGTGGGCGCGAGCGCTCGGTCGGGGCTTGGGGCGGCGCCCCAAAGGGGCACTGCCTGAGCCAAAGCGCGAAGCGCCCCGCGCGAAGACCGTACTCGTGGGCAATACCGCTAATCGCCGGAATTACCAGCCTGGGGCCCCTATCGTTCGTATCACTGTGGAGTCAACTCGCCACAGAATGTCACAACCAGGTAGGAGTGATGGTGGGGGAGGCGCGGCATCGCAGCGCCGGGGCTCCGCGGGGGTGGTACGCGGGCCTGGCGCAAGACCGGAGGTTCCGGTTACTACGGACGAGGTTCTATCGGCTGGCCATCGGGATCGTCGCCTCGTTCCTGGGCTGGTACTTCCTCTACATCTGGCTGTCGGCCTTCGCCCGGGAGTTCATGGCCCGGCCCGTCGTCGGCAACATCAACGTGGCCCTGCTGCTGGGCGTGTTGCAGTTCGTGTCCACGTTCGCCCTTGCCTGGCGCTACTCGCGCTATGCGCGCCGCATGCTCGATCCTCTGTCCGAGCAGCTTCGGGAAGAGGCGGCCGCCATGGAGGCGGAGCGCGAGCACGCCGAACGGCTGGCGGCCGAGCGGCAGCGGATCGAGAGCTGGGCGCCGCCTCGTCGTAACGCCGCTCATCGCAGGACCCGGGAAGGTCGCTCTTGATGGGGCCGGCGCTGACGTTCACGCTGTTCATCCTGTTCATCGCCATCACGTTGGTCATCACGTTCTGGGCCAGGGCCAACACCCGCGGCACCGACGACTACTACGCCGGGGGCAGGGCCTTCTCCGGCGCCCAGAACGGGCTCGCGCTCGCCGGTGACTACATGTCGGCGGCCTCCTTCCTCGGCATCGCGGGCATCATCGCGTTGTCGGGCTACGACGGGTTTCTGTACTCGATCGGCTTTCTTGTCGCCTGGCTGCTCACGCTCCTGCTGGTGGAGCTGATGCGCAACGCGGGGCGCTTCACCATGGCCGACGTCCTGTCCTATCGGGTACGGCGCCAGCCCCGCGTGCGAACGGCGGCCGTGGCGTCGACCGTCACCGTGTCCGTCTTCTACCTGCTCGCGCAGATGGTCGGCGCGGGCGCGCTGGTGTCCCTGCTGCTCGGCGTCTCCACGGACACGGCGAAGATCGTGACGATCGTCGCGGTCGGCGCGATGATGATCGTCTACGTCATGTTCGGCGGCATGAAGGCCACCACGTGGGTGCAGATCATCAAGGCGGTGCTGCTCATGGGCGGCACCACCGTGCTGACGGTCATGGTCCTGAGCCGGTTCGGCTTCAACCTCAGCGACATGCTCGGCGCCGCCGCCCGCAACAGCGGCCATGCCGGGTTCCTGCAGCCCGGCGGCCGGTTCGGCAAGGAGGTGGCCGGCGATCCGCTGCGGACTCTGGTCAACAAGCTCGACTTCATCAGCCTGGCGCTCGCGCTGGTGCTGGGCACCGCCGGGCTCCCGCACATCGTCAGCCGCTTCTTCACGGTGCCGGACGCGCGGGCGGCGCGTACCTCGGTGAACTGGGCCATCGGCCTGGTCGGCGTCTTCTACCTGATGACGCTGGCGCTGGGGTTCGGCGCGACGGCGCTGGTGGGGCAGGACGCGATCGCCGCCCAGGACCCGGCGGGCAACGCCGCCGCGCTGCAGCTCGCGCGGGCGCTGGGCGGTGACGTGCTGCTGGCGTTCATCGGCGCGGTGGCCTTCGCGACGATCCTGGCGGTGGTGTCGGGGCTGGTGCTGGCCTCCTCGACCTCGCTGGCGCACGACTACTTCGGGCACGTGCTGATGTTCGGCCGGCCGAGGGAGTCGCAGGAGGTGGCGGTGGCCCGGTTCTCCTCGTGTGTGATCGGGCTGCTGGCGATCGGGCTGGCGGTGATCGCCCGGCACCAGAACGTGGCGTTCCTGGTGGCGCTGGCGTTCGCGATGGCCGCTTCGGCGAACCTGCCCGCGATCGTGCTGTCGCTGTTCTGGCGGCGGTTCAACTCCAGCGGGGTGGTGGCCGGGATCTACGGCGGGCTCGGGGCGTCGGTGCTCCTGGTGGTGTTGTCGCCGGTGGTCTCCGGCAAGGTGGACCCGGTGTCGGGACGGTCGCTGTCGCTGCTGCCGGCCGGGGTGAACTTCCACGTGTTCCCGCTGGAGAACCCGGGGCTGGTGTCGATCCCGTTCGGGTTCCTGTGCGCGGTGCTGGGGACGTTGCTCAGCGACGAGAAGGTGGATCCGGAGCGCTACCAGGAGCTGTCGGTACGCTCGCTGACCGGCACCGGCTCCCACCGCGCCCCCGCCCGGCGCAGCCGCAGGCGGCGCAGGGACGGCGGCAAGAAGACGGCCACGGGGCTCCGCCACCCCGAAGGCACACAGACCGACACTCCGCAGGGGGACTCACCGTAAAGCCCGCTATGGCCGGTCCTTTCTCGCGCGCAGCACCACGAACTTGGGATCGCTGGCCATCACCTCGCAGTTGCCGAAGATCCGGCGCAGCTTGACGTGGTAGCCGAGGTGCCGGTTGCCGATCACCCACAGCTCTCCCCCGGCCCGCAGCGCCCGCCGCGCCCCGGTGAACATCCGCCACGCGGTCGCGTCGCCGACGGCCTGGTGGGTGTGGAAGGGCGGATTGTTGAGCACGAGATCGACCGAGCCCGGGTCGACCCCGGTCAGGCCGTCGGCGAGCAGGAAGCGCGCGGCCCCCGGCGGGGCGTTGACCCGGGCCGACGCGATGGCCTGGTGTGACTCGTCGGCGTAGACGATCGTGGCCTCGGGGTTGTCCAGGGCGGCGGACATGCCGACGACGCCGTTGCCGCAGCCCAGGTCGGCGATGGTGACAGGCCCGGTGGTGCGGGGCAGGTGGGCCAGGAAGAAGCGGGTGCCGACGTCGAGCCGGTCGGCGCAGAAGACCCCGGCGTGGTTGACCACCGTGCGCCCCGAGGCGGGCCCGATCCCGCCCGGCAGGGCGTAGGACAGCGGCCAGGGATTCACGCCACCCGGCGAAGCGGGCGTGCTGAAGATCAGCCGGGCCTTCTGCTCGGCCAGCGACGTCCGCGTCGGCCCGATGATGGTCTCGAACAGCCGCAGCGTCGAGGTGTGGATCTCCTTGACCATCCCGGCCCCCACCACGACCGTGCCAGGACGCAGCGACGGCGCCAGCCGGTGGAGCTGGTCCTCCAGCAGGGCCAGGCTCTTGGGCACCCGCACGAGCAGCGTGTCGGCGCGCGGCGGCGGATCGTCCCGGGTGGACAGCAGCCGGACCGCGTCGGCGTCCACGCCGTTGCGTTTGAGGTTGGCGCGGGTGGCCTCCTGGGCGAGGTGGGAGTCGGAGATCTGGGTGGGCCGGCAGGCGGCCAGCGCGGTCGCCAGGGCGCCCCACCGGTCGAAGGCGATCACGACCTGGCCGGGATCGGCCGGCTCGCCGAGGTGGCGCAGCAGGTAGGCGTCGGCGGCGTCCCACGCGCGCAGCGGGTCGCGAGGGTCCTCTGGGTGGCGGGTGAGCTCAAGCTCGCCGCGTGACGTGGTCAAACGGTTCATCGTGCGTTTCAGGCTAGCGTGGGTGGCCGACGAGAAGGGAGCCGCGTGTGGACGTGGACGTGGTGGTCATCGGCGCCGGACCGGCCGGGGAGAACGTGGCAGGCCGGGCGGTGCGCGGCGGGCTGAGCGCCGCGGTCGTGGAGGAGCACCTGGCCGGAGGCGAATGCTCCTACTACGCCTGCATCCCCAGCAAGGCGCTGCTGCGCCCGATGGAGCTGGCGGCCGAGGTGTCGCGGGTGCCGGGCCTGAGCACCGGTCCGGTGGACGTCGCCGCGGTGCTGGCCCGGCGCGACGAGGCGATCTCCGGCCTGGACGACAGCGGCCAGGTGGAGTGGGTGGAGAAGCTTCCGGCCGCGCTGGTGCGCGGCCGAGGGCGGCTGACCGGCCCGCGCGAGGTGGAGGTCACCGCGGCCGACGGTACGGTGACCCGCCTGCGGGCCCGGCACGCGGTGGTGCTGGCGACCGGAAGCGTCCCGGTGGTGCCCGGCATCCCGGGCCTGGCGCAGGCGCGCCCGTGGTTCAACCGGGAGGCGACCACGGTGCGGCAGGTGCCCGAGCGCCTGGTCGTGCTGGGCGGCGGCGTGGTGGCCTGCGAGATGGCGCAGGCGCTGCACGCGCTGGGCGCGCGCGAGACGACGTTGCTGGTACGCGGCGGGCTGCTGGGCCGGATGGAGCCGTTCGCCGGGGAACTGCTGGCCGATTCGCTGCGGAAGTCGGGCATCGACCTGCGTACCGGCGTGTCGGTGGAGCGGGTGGAGCGGCCGGTGGACGGCGGGCCGGTCACCGTGCGCCTGTCGGACGGCTCGGCGGTGGAGGCCGACGAGCTGCTGGTGGCGACGGGGCGTGAGGCGGCCGTCGGCGACGTGGGGCTGGAGAGCGTCGGCCTGGCGGCCGAGGGGCCCGTCGAGGTGGACGACAGCATGCGGGTGCCGGGCTTCGACTGGCTGTACGCGGTCGGCGATGTCAACGGGCGCAACCTGCTCACCCACATGGGCAAGTACCAGGCGCGGGTGTGCGGCGACGTGATCGTGGCGCGTGCGGCGGGCGAGCCGGACGACGGCCCGGCGCTGCGCGACAGCGCGGACGGGCGCGGGGCGCCGCAGGTGGTCTTCACCGATCCGCAGGCCGCTTCGGTGGGCCTGACCGCGCAGGCGGCCCGGGACCAGGGGATGGACGTGCGGGTGGTGGACTACGACATGGCGTCGGTGGCGGGGGCGTACCTGCTCGGCGACGGATATGTCGGACGGGCCAGGATGGTCGTGGACGAGTCGCGCAAGGTGCCGGTCGGGGTGACCTTCGTCGGGCCGGGCGTGGGCGAGCTGCTGCACGCGGCGACGATCGCGGTGACGGCCGAGGTGCCGCTGGAGAAGCTGTGGCACGCGGTCCCGTCCTTCCCGGCGGTCAGCGAGGTGTGGCTGCGCCTGCTGGAGGAGTACGGGCTGTAAGAGGAGCGATCCGCGCCGCCCACCTTGGAAACCGCTTTCCCAACGGATAGCATCACCGCCGTGAAGGACACCGGTTCCGAGCTGATCCACGAGGCGGGCGGCGTGGAGATCCTCCGCTACGTCTACCGCCCCGACATGCCCGTCGAGGAGTCCCCCAAGCCGTACTTCCACCCGCTGCGGACCCTGGACGGCGACGTCGTCACGGGTTACCGCCCGCACGACCACCGCTGGCACAAGGGCCTGCAGATGACCGCCTCGCACCTGTCCGGGCAGAACTTCTGGGGCGGCGGCACGTACGTCCACGACCGGGCCCGCTACATCCAGCGCGACAACAACGGCGCCATGCGCCACGAGGAGTGGCTCGCCCCCGGCGTCGAACGGCTGACCTGGTGGACGCGGGCCGGCGAGCGGTGGGTGGAGGAGACCCGCCGCTTCCGCGTCACGGTGGAGGAGTCGTGGTGGCGGCTCGACTTCGCCACCTCCCTGCGCAACGTGCGCGGCGCGGACCTGATGTTCGGCAGCCCCACGACGCACGGCCGTCCCCTGGCCGGCTACAGCGGCCTGTTCTGGCGCGGCCCGCGCGACCTCACCGGCGGCACGATCCTGTCCTCTGACGGCCGGTCGGGCGAGGACATGATGGGCCAGAACGCCCCCTGGCTGGCCTACACCGGCAGGCACGACGAGGTGGACCGCGCCTCGACGCTGCTGTTCCTGAGCGGGCCGGGCCAGACGTGGTTCGCCAGGAACGCGTGGTTCCCGGCGGTCAACCCGTCGATCGCCTTCCACGACGAGGTACGGCTGCCGCCGGAAGCCACCCTCGACCTCGCCTACGCCCTGGTGATCGGCAACGGCGCGTGGGAACGCGAACGGATCGAGGAACACGTGAGCCGGGCGGCCCCGCCGCGCGTCTAAAGGGTATGAAGATCTGGCGCCTCATCCTCTTGCCGGTGCTGCTGCTCGGTTTGGTCGCCGGGCTGGGCCTGCCCGCCCAGGCGGCAGCCGTACAGCAGAAGAAACTGCTGGTGGAGCTGCGCAGGGAGGGCGGCTTCGCGGGGTTCAGCGACCGCGTGAGGGTCTACACCAACTCCTGCGTACGGCTCAGCCGCCGCACCGGCCCGACCGTCGACAAGTGCCTGACCAGGGCGGAGTGGCGCACGCTCAAGGCGCACCTGAAGCGGCTGAAGCTGGGCAGGTCGCAGGCCCGCCCGCAGGGGGCCGACTTCCTGAAGTACACGCTGACGTATCGCGGCCACCGCGTCAGCAAGTATCAGCTCACCAAGACCTGGTCCCCGGTGGTCAGGGACCTGGAGAAGGCCCTGGAGAAGTACTGGGCGCCGGACTAGCTGCCCTGGCGGTGGGGGCGGGCCGGGTCGACCTTGGCGTTGAGCAGCGCGGCGTTGATCATGTCGTAGAACTCCTGCGCGGTCTTGACCTGAGGGTTGGCGAGCATGGCGTTGGCGATGACCTCCGAGCGCGCTTCGGTGAAGCTGGGGTTGTCCTTCTGCAGGCTCTTCAGGTAACGGGCGGGCTCGTGCGACCAGCCGATGCCGGGGGCCAGGCGGCGGTAGAAGGGGGCGAGCGTGTCGTCGAGGTCCTCGGGGCCGACGGACTCCTCCAGCACCTCGACGATGCGGTTGCCGACCTGGTCTTGGGGCGCGTTGTTGTCCCGCATGGCGTAATAAATCACGATCTTGTCGTGTTTGGTGGGGACGCCCTGCTGGTCCTGGCCTGAGGCGTACATCTTGAACTGCCGGAAATATCGGGACACCAGGGGGTCTGAGTAGAGCTGTGTGAGGTTGCGGCCTATGCGGAGGGCGGCCTCCTGGTTGTTGACGTTGACGACGATGCGCCGGGCCTTGCCGTCCAGAGTGGCGTCGTCGCGCGCGGCGTTGCGGTTCTGGACGCGGAAGTAGTCGCCATTGGAGTTGAGCGCGTCCTCGAAGCGGTCGCCGCTCTGGGGGACCACGTCGTAGACCCGGCCGCCGTCGTCCCTGAACCGGCGCATCGCGGCCTTGTCGACGCTCCGGTTCAGGTAGCCGTTGTCGGCCTTGGTGACGAAGTTGTAGACCTTCGTCGAGGTCACGCTGTCGGCTGCCGCCGTGGAGAGCCGGCGTTCCTGGCCCTGGTAGAAGCGGTTGTAGACGGCGCGCAGCGCCCGCTTGTCGGCGTCGGAGCTGAGCGTCTGGCGCTCGGTGTCGGTCCAGGCGGGCACCGAGGTGAGCCGCCTGTTCTTGGTCACGCCGCCGCGCGGGCGGCGCAGGTTCGCCGCCGTGGTGGTGCCCGTGCTGCGGCGGCGGGTGCGCGTGTTGGTGTTCTGCCGGTTCCTGGCGTTGCCGTGGGCGGGCATGGCGTGCCTCCTTCTGAAGCGCCCGGAAGATCTACAGTGCCCGGTAGGTCAGGACCAGGCCGAGGCCGGCGAGCGCGTTCTTGTCGCCCTCCAGCACCAGCGCCCAGGGAGCACCGAGGCCGAGTCCGGGGGTGCGCACCGGTTTGCCGTGCTCCAGCGCGAAGCGCGGGTCGCCGTTGACCAGGAAGCGGGCGGCGCCGCCGTCGAGGTCGTAGCGGGCGTAGACGCCGGTGATCTGGCGGCCGCTCATGCCGGGGAACAGCTCCGGCGTCAGCGGCAGCGTCAGCCCGCGCGTCCCCTCATCCGCCAGGAAGTCCTCCCACGCGACG
Source organism: Nonomuraea endophytica (assembly GCF_014203235.1). GTDB lineage: Bacteria > Actinomycetota > Actinomycetes > Streptosporangiales > Streptosporangiaceae > Nonomuraea > Nonomuraea endophytica. The sequence goes on from NZ_JACHIN010000005.1 coordinate 401,991, forward strand.
GGGAAGTCGGCGGGCACGTCGAAGAACCGGGCGGCCGGGTACGGGCGCAGCATGCCCCTGACCGCGTTGGCGAAGACCTCCCCGCCGGGCAGGGCCGTGTAGCGCAGGGTGATCATGACGTCGGCGAGGTCGGCGGGACGCCGGCCGGACAGCTCCAGCCGCCAGGTGGACACCGCGCCGCAGCCTTCGAAGGGCAGGTAACGGTCGTCGTCGTAGCGCAGCTCGAACAGGCCGTTGTTCTCCATCCCCGGCTGCACGTGCGACAGCGCGACCTGCTGGCCGGGCCGCCAGTCCGCGCGCAGCGCGGCGGGCGGCGCGCCCTTGGGGTCGAGCAGGTAGGCGACCGCCTTCGGATCGGGCTCCAGCACGGTACGCCCGGACAGCTGGACGAGGGTCGCGTTGACCGGTTCGGCGGCGTCGAAGGCGAGCGCGATCGTGCGCACGCGCCGCCGGTAGTGGCCGGGGAAGTCGCGGTCGAACATCGCCTCGCCGAGCGAGAACTCGCACCTGCCGGTGTCACGCAGGCTGAGCAGCGCCAGCGGGTCGAGGTCCAGCAGCGAGACCTGCCTGGTGATCTCCAGGTCGCGCCCGGAGCCGTCCAGGTAGGCCTTGCCGAGCCGGTCCAGGTCGAAGGCGAGGCTCTCCCCCGCCATCAGGCCGCCGCGCCTGCTCTCCCAGTAGACCGGCCGGATGTACGGCTCGCCCTCCCCGCCCCGCTCGTACTGGTAGGCGCGCTCGGCCGACCGGGCCAGCTCGTGGGCCAGGTGATAGGCCTGGAAGTACATGCCGGCCAGCTGCCCGGACATCCACTGGTAGAGCTGCGCCCCGGCGAACTTCCCGGTGAGGAAGGTGGCCACGGCCCGCTGGTGGGCGAGGTCCTGTTCGAGGATCTCCAGCTCGCGCCGGGCGGCGCCGAGCCTGAGCTTCTCCGCGGCGATCTGGTGCCCGAGCTGGGTCAGGTCGCTCTTGGCCAGGCCGAGCTGCAGGCGCCAGTCGTCGCTGGTGCTCTCGTGCTCGGCGCGGACCCCGAGCAGCTCGCCGGCCACGCTGAGCCCCTCGCCCAGCGTCGTGGAGATCTCGGCGATCTGGTCGAGCGCGTCACCCAGCTGGTCGCCGCCGTACTCGATGCCCATGATGAACGGGCCCACGAGGGCCTGCGGCGTCCCGGAGGCCAGCGCCGCGGCGATCTTCAGCCCGCTGCCGGCGAAGTGCATGGCCGCCGCCGCGGCCATGACGTCGAGCTGCGCCCGCTGCGTCGGCGTGAGCCCGGTGGCGAGCAACCGCTCGTAGTGGCCGGCCCGGTCCTTGGCTGCGGCCCGGCCCGCCTCCAGCTCGTTCAGGTTCTCGGCGGCGATGCCGACCTCCGCCTCCTTGATCGCGCGGGTCAGGTCGAGGATCGTGCCCTGCTGCCGGTTCTGCAGGAGAGCCAGTTCCTCGGCGTCGCGCCGTTCGAAGGCGCTGAGCAGGTCGGCGCCGAACTGGCGCAGCTTGTCGGCCAGCTCCTGCGCCTTCCTGAACACGACGGGGAAGCGGTGGTGCGGCACCGGCGCCGTGAGCGCCGCCGCCCCGGCCCCGGCGGCCGCGCCGTTCGCCGCGGTGCCGCGCACCAGCGCCATGACGTCGGCCGGCGGCTCGAACAGCGGCAGCGGCTGGGCGACCCCGTGGATGTTCAGCGACCGCCTGATGTTGCGCAGCCGGTCCTCCACCCGCGTCCAGTACGCGCCGAACTCGGCGTTCTCCGGCACGTGGAAGTACGGCTCAGCCACCCCCGCGTGCACCTCCCCCGACTCCTTCAGCAGGCTGCCGCCGGCGGTGAGCTCGGCCGGGGTGGTGCCGTTCTTCGCCACCGGCAGCCGCGCGTAGGGCAGCGCCGGCGACAGCGCCTTCGGCCCGTAGCCGAAGTCGCGTTCGCCGAGCAGGTCGTGGGCGAAGACGTAGAGCATCCTGGCCTCGTCGACGCTCTCCGCCGTGTGCTGGCCGAACAGCAGGTCGCCCCAGTCGAGCAGGTTGTCGACGTAGGCCATCACGACCCATCGCCGGTAGGCGGACGGGCGCAGCTCGGCGATCGCGTGGGGGTCGCGCGGGTCGTCCATGTAGGCCTTCATCAGCGCTCCCCGGTCGCCCATGAGCGCGTACTGGCGGCCGAGCCGGCCCAGCATGCCGATCCGCTCGCGCAGCCGCCGCGCCGCCTCACGGGTCTGCGGCGTGGTGCCATCCGGTACGGCCGGCCGTACCGTGGACAGGGTCGCGAGGAAGTCGAGCTCGCGGCCGTCGAGCTCGCGGTATTGCAGGAAGGCCTCGTGCAGCGGTTCCAGGCGGCGCAGGTGCGGCTCCAGCTCGGCGGCCACCGCGTCCGCGGGCGTGCCGAGTTCGCGCAGGTCGGCGCGGCAGCCGTCGACGAGCGCGCGCACGTCGGCGGCCAGGAACGGCACGAAGCGCCAGTGCCCGCCGGGCTCGGTGGGGTCGAAGACGTACTCGTACCAGCGGCGGGCCTCCTCGAAGTTCTGGGCGCCGTTGAGCGCCTGCGCGATGAGCATCGGCGCGTGGAAGAAGATCTCCCAGTAGTAGAGGCCGTTGGCGCTCTGGAAGTCCAGGTGCGTGCTGGCCGGCACGCCGGAGGGGAACACCTCGCCCTTGACCTTGATCATGGTCGGGGTGGAGGCGTCGGTCGGCTCGGCGCTGAAGGCGGGCAGCTCGTCGATCTCCTGGGTCTCGGGGTCGAGCAGCGCCGGGACGCCGCCGACCAGCAGCCGCCGGTTGAGCTCGTAGGCGGTGCTGGAGGTCAGGCGGACGATCTCGTGCGGCAGCGCCGCCCACTCGTACGGGCGCGGGATCGGCACGCCCTTCGGGTAGGCGGCGTACGACTCGCCGCTGAAGACGTAGAGCAGGTTCTCGGCGTCGAGCACGCCGGAGATCGGGCCGGCGGGCAGCGAGCGCCAGTTCTCTCTGACGGGCAGCAGCGGCCGGAGCGTGCCGAGGGCCTGGCCGGGGCGGAGCCGGCCGTACAGGGGGCCGGAGAAGACGTAGCGGCGGAAGACGGCGTTGACCCGCGCCTGGATCGGCTTGGGGTAGCCGGCGTCGACGTACTCGGGGACGCCGCCGCCCGGGGGCAGCGTGTAGCGGACGACCTCGAGCTGGGAGGTGAGGTAAAGGAAGTCGCCCTCGACGAAGGCGGACTCGACCGTGCCGCTGGTGTCGACGGCGGTCGCGACCCGGCCGAGCTCGCGGGTCCGGCGGGTGCGGTCGCCGTCGGTGTAGGTGCCCGCGGCGTTGTCGAAGACGTACGTGCGGCCGCCGAAGGCGAAGGCGACGCGGTCGTCGGCGTCGTCGCGGCCGCTCACCGCGCGCAGGAAGCGCTTCACCGCCGACTCCGAGCGGCGGCCCGGCAGCGGGATGAGCGTGCCGAGCGCGCCGGATCGGGCGTACCCGTCATGGGACAGGAAGTGCTCGGTGTCGCCGGGGCCGCTGAAGGCGGCCTCGACCTTGCGCCACTGCGGGAGGTTCTCGATGTTGCCCGCGAGCGGCAGGGGGTAGCCGGGGTCGAGGGTGCCGAAGGTGCGGCCGGTGTAGCGGTAGTACTGGTCGCCGGAGAAGAGGAAGACCTGCTCGCCGCGCACCAGCACCGCGTCCACGACGCCGGTTCTGAGCAGGTTGGTGGCCACGACGCCCCACCGGCCGGAGGTGGGCTGGGGGTCCGCCTCGCCCTTGCCGGACAGGACCGTGTAGCGCTTGGCGCCGTTGTCGAAGAAGTAGCGGTCGCCGGAGGAGGTCACGAAGCCCGCGTCGATCCGGTTCCAGGCGGGCAGTTCGCCGGGGGCCGAGCTGATCGGCCGGAGCTGCGGCTCGTCGCCCGGCACGGCGGTGATCGGCCGGCAAAGGAAGCTGCCGCCCTTGTGGTCGACGCTCAGCCACGGGCCGTCCTGCGACCCGACGGGCATGTTGAACGGCACGACGCCCGCGGCGGCGACGTGCTCGTCGAAGATGTTCACCGGTTCGGCCGCCTTCGGGGGCAGCGCGACCGGCACGGTGGCGCGGCTGGCGTACAGCTCGGGCGTGAGCACGAACGACGAGCTCGTCGTCAGGCCGCCGACCTGGTAGGAGCAGGTGACCACGATCGTGTCGTGCGCGCCCGCGGCCTGCCCGGGCACCGTCCGCGAGGCCTGCACGGACAGGGTCACCCCGGTGATCGGCTCGTCCGCCAGTTCCTCGACCGGGAGTTCCTGCGCGGCGACCCACTCGTCGGTGAGGTTGGAGAAGGAGTAGCGGATCCTGATCTGGTAGGACGGCGGCGGCGCGCTCACCTCCCGCTTGCCGTCCTTCTGCTCGTCGGAGATGGTCGTCGTCGCGGTGACCGGCGGGGAGACGGTCTCGACGACCGGCCAGAAGACGAAGATCCGGCCGAAGGCGTGCACGGGGTAGACCTTCTCGACGTCGATCTGCACGCCGACCTTCTGCCAGGGCTGCCACGTGGCCGACAGCCGGTCGCGGTCCCTGAACTCCGCGGTCCGGCAGTAGTAGCGCATCGGCGCTGTCCTGGTGCGGCCGAACAGCACCAGCCGCCGCTCGCCGGGCAGCGCGCCGTCGGCGGTGTAGACGTAGCCGCCGGCGATGGCCAGCCGCGAGACCTCGGTGTACTCGTCCAGGTAGCGCTTGTAGGCGCGCCGTACCCCGTCCTCGGTGATCTCGCCCTGGAGCAGTTCGTCCTCCAGCACGCGGAAGGCGGGGGTCTTGCCGCCGCGCAGCTCGGGCCGCAGGTAGTTCTCCGGGTGCAGGAAGACCTTGCGGTTGGCCTCCCAGAGCCGGTAGTTGCGCATCCAGGCCCACCACGTCCGGATCCGCCGCCTGACGGTCTCGGGCTCGCGCCCGGCGGGCAGGCTCACCTGTTCCAGGTCGAGCAGGTAACGATGCAGGTAGAGCTGGGTGGCCGCGATCGCCTCGCGCACGGGTGAGGTCCGGCCGGCCGCGCCCATCTCGACGTCGATGAGCAGCCGCTCGAACAGCTCCTTCGGGGTACGGCCCGCCGCGACGCAGGCCAGGAGCGCGTCCCGCCTGAGCACGTTGAGCTCGTCGCGCACCGTGGCCGACAACGTGGCCCAGCCGGGCCGCCGGGCCAGCAGCCGCTCCAGCGCGTCGCCCACGACGCCGAGCCTTCCGGTGCGCAGCGGCTCCCAGACGTCGGCGTGCAGCCGCGACGGCGGCACGCCCATCCGCCCGGCGACGGTGAACAGCGTGTCCAGGCGCAGCAGGAACTCGATCTCGAAGCGCGACTCCTCGACCGTGACCGCGTGCAGCAGCCCGGTGTTGCGCCGTGCCCAGCGCACCTCGTCGAGGTCCCAGCCGAACAGGCCCGACAGGAACGTGTAGGGGTCGGCCCCGCCCTTGTCCAGGAAGTCCGGCAGGCCGGGATGGGCGCCGGACAGCCGGGCGAAGGCGGCGATCGTGTGCAGGTCGCTCAGCCGGTAGTCGGCCGCGTCGGCCCAGCGGTGGCGTACCTCCTGGGGGAAGGTGCGGTCGATCCTGGCGAAGCCGGGGCCGGAGTAGCGCACGAACTGGCCGTGCTGGAGCAGGTAGGTGCGTTCGTGCAGGGTGAAGGCGGCCTCGGGGCCGCGCTCGAAAGTGTCGGGCAGGTCGCCCCAGTCGTCCAGGACCGTGCGCGGGTAGCCCGGCTCCACCTGGTCGAGCACGCCGGGGCGGTAGCGGACGTACTGTCCGGCGCGGAAGGCGAAGATCTCGCCCGCCGGGGTGGCGAAGGCGGCGTCGATCGCGCCGGTGAAGGCGTTGCGCACCCGGCCCCACGTCCCGGCGACCGGGCGTACCCGGCCCTTGTCCAGGTAGTTCCTGCCCTTGAACAGGTAGACGCCGCTCGGCGCGGCGAAGGCGGCGTCGATCCCGTCCTGGAAGTCCGGCGGCAGGTCGCGCAGGCCGGGCAGCTCGCCGGGGAGGCCGGCGGCGATCGTGCGCGGGTAGCCGTCGTCCACGTGGGCGAAGGCGGTGCCGGTGTAGCGGACATATTGGTCGCCGGAGAACAGGTACGTGCGGCCGCCGCTGACCAGCGCCGCGTCCACCCGGCCCCGCTCGGCCAGGACGTTGCGGACCCGGCCGAGCTGCCCGAGGCCGTCGGTGGCCGCGGCCGTCCTGGCGGCCACGTGGCAGGCGCCGCCCGCGAACACGTAGACGTTGCGCGGTCCGGCCAGCACCGCGTCCACCCGCTCGGTGTCGTCGAACGCCTCGGGCAGGGCGGCGAAGGCCTCCTCCGCGCGCAGGTTCCCGGCGATCGGCCTGGGATAGCCGGGGTCGGTGTAGCGGTACTCGGGGCCGGTGTAGCGGACGTAGCGGGGCCCGGAGAACAGGTACGTGTGGCGGCCGGTCACCACGGCGGCGTCGATCGTGCCGCCCTCGGCCACGAACGGGTTGCGGGACCTGCCCCACCGCTCGCGGATGGGCGCGGGGGACTCGCCGTGCCTGGTGTAGTGCTCCTTGAAGAAGAAGTACATGGCGCCGTCGGCGGCGGTGAAGGCGGTGCGCAGGGCGTCGCCGGGTTCGAGGCCGCGGTCGTAGCCGGGCCAGATGCGTGCGACGGGGCGCGGGTAGGACCAGTGGGCCGCCCGCTCGTCGTACTGGACGCACTGCTCGCCGTACAGCAGGAGCATGGTCTGGTCCTGGAACAGGACGGCGTCCGGGATCGGGTGGCCCTCGACTCGGTAGTGGTCGGGGACGTCCCAGAAGCCGGAGTCGGCGGTGACCGGGTAGCCGAGATCGGGTTCGGCGTAGCTGGTGCCCGAGTAGGCGACGTAGCGCGTCTTGCCGCCCGGGTCGGGCCTCTCGAACAGGTAGGTGGTGCCGTTCCTGACGTAGGCCAGGGCGACGCTGGTGAGGCCGCCCCAGTGGGCGGCGACGGGCTGGGGGTCGGCGTCGGTGACGGTGTCCGCGCCGGTGTAGGTGACGAACTGGTCGCCGCTGAAGAGGTACGTCTTCCCGTCCCGGCCGACGAAGGCCGCATCGACCGTGTTGTCATGATAAATGCGGTTACGGGGGTGGCCCCACTCCTCCGCCAGCGGGTACTCCTTGCCCAGCCGCACGTTGAGGCACGCGGCGCCCTTGAACAGGTACGTGGTGCCGTCGGCGCCGGTCAGCACCGCGTCGAGGCCGCCGCGAAAGGCGTCGGGGACCGTGCGCAGCGTCCTCGGGCGCACCAGATCCGCGTCTCCCGACGGTCCCGCCTCGATCGACGGGAGGTGGCGCCACGCGCCGTCCCGCTCGGCCATGATCGCGCCGTCCTCCAGGAAGGCGCAGGTCACCGGGACGCCGTCGTAGCGGCGGTAGAGGGTGTCCGAGACGACGTGGCACCGGTCGCCGCGGAAGAGGTAGACGTTGCGCCGGTCGGCGAAGGCGGCGTCCAGGCCGTCGAGCGGCATCCGCAGGCCGGACAGGCGCGGCTCTCCGGACAACGCCGACAGGGCGCGCGGGTAGCCGTCGTCCACGACGTGGAAGCGGTCGTCGGTGTAGCGGACGTACTGCCCGCCGGAGAACAGGTAGGTGTAGCGGCGCGGAGTCTCGACCTCGCCGACCAGTTCGACGGCCTGCGTGACCAGCGTCGCGTCCACCCGCCCGGTCCTGGCCAGGGTGCAGTCCACGTTGCCCCAGAAGGAGGTGACCGGCGCCGGGTAGCCGTCGTCCGCCTTGGTGTAGTCGGCGCTCGAATAGCGCACGTAACTACGCTCGCCGAAGACGTAGGTGCGGCCGTCCATGCCGACGAAGGCCGCGTCGACCTGGCCGAACGGCACGCTGTCCCAGTGCTCCCGCAGCCCGCGCGGCTCCGACCACCAGCGCCGCTTGTTGTCATGGACCACGAACCGGCCGCCGGAGAACAGGTAGGTGAGGTTGTCGCGGCCGGTGAACACCGCGTCCACCGCCATCGGCTGGGGCAGGTTCCACCAGTTGTCCGAGACCGGCTTCGGGTAGCCCTCGTCGGGCACGGTGTAGTCCCGCCCGGAGTAGCGGACGTACCGGCCTTCGCCGAACAGGTAGGTTTTGCCGTCCAGGACGAACGCCGCGCCGACCCGTGTCAGCCCGCCCCAGTCGCCCGCGATGCGCCGGGGGTAGCCGAGGTCGGTCGTGGTGTAGTCGGCGCCGGAGTAGCGGATGTATTTCTCGCCGCCGAACAGGTACGTCTTGCCGTCCAGACCGACGAACGCCGCGTCCACCTGGCCGTCGCGTAGCGCGGGCTCCAGTACGCCCCATCGTTGCGCCGCCGGGACGGGCCGGTCGTCGCCCGAGGTGGCCATGCCGTCCCTGAACCGGTGCAGGGTGCCGGAGGCGTCGGCGAAGGCGGCGTCGAACTGCTCCTCGGCGCGGCGCGGGTAGCCGTCGTCCACGTGGACGCCGTCGTTCTCGATGCTGTCGGTGTAGCGGACGACCTGGTCGCCGGTGAACAGGTAGACCTTGCCTCGGTCGGTGTAGGCGGCGTCGACGCGGGTGGCGCCGTCGAAGGCGTTGCGCACCCGGCCCCACGTTCCGGCCACCGAGGTGCCCTCGGCGTGGTCTTCCTGGCCCGTGGGCTCGGCGTCTCCGGTCGTGACGTGCCAGGTGCCGCCGGTGAAGGTGTAGGTACGGCCGTCGCCGCCGTAGAACTGGGCGTCGATGCCCGCACCGGCGGCCCGCGGGAAGCCCTCGTCGGCGAAGCCGTAGTCGCGGCCCGAGTAGCGCACCCGCTGGCCGCCCGCGACCAGGTGCACCCGGCCCGCCGCGTCCACGTGGGCGCTGTCGATCCTGGCCGGGTCGTCGAAGGCGTTCGCGACCTTGCCCCACTGCTGCTCCCTCGGCACCCAGCGGGTGCCGCCTCGCTGACGGGTGAAGGAGCGGGCGGCCCGGTCGGGGCCGTGCGCGACGATCCACTCCTCGCCGTCCGGCAGCGCGAAGGCGGCGTCCACCGCCTCCAGCCCGGCGAAGCGGGGCGACAGCTCGCTCAGCGGGTGCGTCACCTCGTCGGTCCTGGCCAGGGTTCCGGCGGAGTAGAGCAGGTAGCGGTCGCCGATGAAGACGTAGACGTGGCCGTCTGAGCTGTCCAGCAGCGCGTCGAAGCGCTCGGTGCCCGGCGGCAGCACCAGCGGCTCGGGGAACTTGCCGACCAGGTCCTGGTCGTGGAAGGCCACGGCCACCTCGGCCGGGTCCAGGCCCAGCTTGGCCGCCAGCAGCGCGAACCGCCTGACGCGCCGGTGCGTCAGCCGGAACCGGGTGTCGGCGGCGCCCTCCAGCGCGGGCGGGACCAGGATGTCGAGCGCCTCGTCCATACTGCCCGCGACGGCCGCGCAGATCGCCTCGGCCGTGTCGGCCGGGACGCCGAGCGCGTCCTGGAGCACGTCGGCCAGCGCCGCCCGCTGCCGTCCCACCTGCCTGGCCAGCGCCGCGCCGACCTCGGCCATCGCGGCCGTGGTCTCCGTCGCCGCCGTGTGCAGGAGGAAGAACACGTCCTTGGCGTAGTCCTCCAGGCCCTCCAGCGTGAAGTCGAGCGCCGCGGCCACGTTGCCGAACACGTCCAGCCGCTCCAGCGGTACGGCCAGCCCGTCGTCCAGGTCGCCCCGCTCGACGAGCAGCCCGATAAGCCCGTCGCGCTCGCCCTCGTCGAACCCCAGCTCTTCCAGCGCGGCCGGATCGAGCCGGTAGGGCCGCTGCTCGGCCCGGATCTCCTCAAGCCGGGTCCCGACCGTCGCCACCTCGGCGGCCGTGAAGTCCGTCGTGACGCCCGCCGTGATCGCCGTCGTGAGCCCCGGCGACCCGTCCGCCGGAACCGTGCCCGTGGCGTCCAGGACCCACAGGGGCAGGCCGTCGTCGGGGGACGGCGGCTCCTCCAGGTTGGCGGTGAAGGCTTGGAGTACGCGCCGGGCGGCGGCCTCGTCGGCGACCTGGGCGAAGTCGTCGGCCGTGAAGGTGAACAGCTCCGTCCTGAACGCCGCGATCTGCCCCTGAACCGCGTCGAGGATGGCCCGCCGGTGCGGGTAGAACTCCAGCGCCAGCGTGAAGTCCGCCGGCCGGAGCCGGGCCAGCGCCGCCTTGTCCAGGTAGGCGCCGTCCTCGTCCAGGTAGCCGTTGAAGCGCAGGCTCGGGATGGGGTCCTGCCCGCCGTACAGGCCGAGTTCGGCGACCAGGGGCTCGGCCGCGAACCGCGCGGCCCGCTCGCGCAGGACCTCAAGCACTGCCGCCGCCACGTCACCGAGCTCGGCGTTGACCTCGATCGGCCCGAGGACGCTCCCCTCGGTGTCGACGACGCCGTTGTACAGCAGGTTGTCGTACAGCTCCGCCCGCTCCGCCTCGGACAGGCCGGCCAGGCCCGCCAGGTCAGACGGGTACAGCCGCCCCTCGCCCGCCTCGGCCAGCGCGGCGACGGCCGCGGCGTGCGCGGAGAAGTCGCGGGCCAGGGGCCGGTCATCGACGGGCTCGGCCAGCAGGCCGCCCTCGGCCAGGCCGCCGGTCAGGACCAGGTTCGTGAAGATCTTCCCGGCCAGCCGCTCGCCCAGGCCGAGCCCGGTGAAGTCCTCCTTGGTGATCACTCCGAGGTCGTGCACGGCGTCGTAGGCCGCTGCGCGTACCGTCGCCGGGTCGAGCTTGAGCAGGCGGGGGTCGCGGCGGGAGACCACGCCGTCGTCGTAGGCGGCGAGCACGTCGTGCACGACCTGCGCGGCCCGCTCGCCGAAGCGCTCTCCGGCGAAGACCCTGGGCTCCAGCTCGACCCGTTCGAAGCGCTGGGCGAGCGCCACGAGCAGCGCCTCCCGCTCGGCCGCCTCCTCGGGCGGGCCGTTGAGCACGGCCTTCAACTCGCGGCCGCCGAAGCCGGTCTCCCGCATCCAGGTCGTGAGCGCGTGGAGCGTCTCGACCAGCCAGAGCGCGTCGGCGGGCGCGCCGCCCTCCAGGACGCGGTGGAGGTTCTGGATGCCGGGGCCGCGGCCGCTCAGCACGGGGAAGGCGGTGTGCCGGTCGAGGGCGGGGTCGCTTTCGAGGGCGTCCAGCAGGTCGAGCAGCTCGGCGACCGAGACGCCCAGCGCACCGGCCAGCAGGCCGGCCCGGTGGAGCAGCGTCAGCGCCTGCCAGGTCTCCTGCGGCCGGTCGAACGGGCCGGGATCGGTCTCGCCGTGGCGGGCGCGGTAGCGGGCGACGATCTCGGCGAGGTCGCTCTCCGCCAGGTCGGCGGCGTGCGCGAGGTCGTGCCGGTACTGCTTGTTGTGCGCGCCCAGCAGGTCCCCGGTCCACACGCCGAGCCCGGCCAGCGCCGCGCCGGCGGCGTACTCCTCACGGGGTTCGGTGCGGATCGCGGCGGGAGACACCAGGACGCAGAGCTCCTCGACGCCGAGCCCGAACGCCTCGCGCAGGCCGGCGAGCGCCGCGACGACGCGCACCGCCGCCGCGTCCACCCGTGCCTCGTTGCAGGTCCGCAGCGCCAGGCCGAGGTCCGTCAGCGTCCATCCGGTACGGCGGGCCAGCCGCACGAACCGGTTCACCAGGTCCAGCCACTCCAGCGGCAGGGCCACCTCGGCCCCGTCCCACAGCAGCCGAGTCCGCGTGGCGTCGGCCGTGACCCGCGACCCGGGCAACCTCAGCAGTTCCCCGAGTTCGGCGGGGCCCAGCCCGAGGGCGCGGCGGAAGGTCTCGGGCTCGTACAGGTTCGCGACCGGGTCCCGGTTCCCCAGCCCGTACAGTCCCTTGACTCCGGTCGCCCCGCTGACCGGCGTGACGATGACCTCGACGTCGTCGGCGGACAGGCCGAGGTGGAGGCGGGCGGCCAGGGCGTGGCCGCCGGCGCCGGTGAACAGCCGCGCGAACTCGACCGGATCCACCCCGAGGTGACGCAGGTGGTTCTTGACCCGCTCGTGGTCGATCGAGAACGGCAGCGCCAGCGGGTGACGCCGCTCCAGCAGCTCCTCGTAAGGAGGCTTGCCCTCGACCAGGCGTTCCAGCACCCGGTTGACGATGTCGAGGTACGGGACCGGGGTGAAGGTGTTGCCCGCGTCCAGCGGGATCTCGCGCAGGTCCGGCCGCCGGTCCAGGATCGGGACGCGGCCGAAGGCGCCCTCCATGAGCCGGAAGAGCTCGACCAGGTAGGCGGCGGGCGAGCTGACGGTGCGCGCCTCCTCCCCCTCGCGGAAGTCGAGCTGACCGAAGAGCTGGGCATAGCTGGGCAGCGATCCGTCTGCGCGCACGCGATCCCCTTACGTCTGACGCCCGGTAGTCGGCCGACTCATGTTCCGTCGCGACGGAGGGGAGGGATACTGGCGTTTACGGTAGTTCGGCGAACCGTTCGACGTCCTCGGTGCGCCCCGACACCAGCACCACGTCGCTGTAGACGAGTTCGGTCTCGGCGGTGGCGTACGTGAACTCCTCGTTCTCGCTCTTGACCGCGACGACGGTCACGCCGTACTTCTTGCGCAGGCCGGAGCGGCCGAGCGGGACGCCGGTGTATTCCTTCGGCGGCCGGCTCTTGATGAGCGCGAAGTTCTCGTCGACCTGCATGTAGTCGAGCATCCGGCCGCTGACCAGGTGGGCGACGCGCTCGCCCATGTCGTGCTCGGGGAAGACCACGTGGTGGGCGCCGATGCGGCGCAGGATCTGGCCGTGCTGCTCGCTGATGGCCTTGGCCCAGATGTCGTCGATCTCCAGCTCGGCCAGCAGCGAGGTGGCGAGGATGCTGGCCTCCAGGTCGCCGCCGATGGCCACGACCGCGCGGTAGAAGTCGGGGACGCCGAGCTGGTTCAGCGTCTCCATGTCGGTGGCGTCGGCGGTGGCGATGTGCGTGATGCGCCCGGCCAGCGACTGCCCGACCTTGGGCCTGCTGTCGATGGCCAGCACCTCGGTGCCGCGCCGGGTGAGCTCCAGCGCGATGGCGGTGCCGAACCGGCCGAGGCCGATCACCACCACCGGGTCGCTGTTCTTGTCAGCCAACGAGAACCCTCTCCTCCGGGAGTTCGTAGCGGCGGGTGCGCTCCTGCATGGCCAGGGCGGTCCCCAGGGTGAGCGTGCCCGTCCTGCCCATGAACATGAGCAGCGTCAGGACGATCTGTCCGGCGGGCGAGAACTGCGCGGTGATGCCGGTGGACAGGCCCGTCGTGGTGAAGGCCGAGATCACCTCGAAGAGCACCTGGTCGAGGGCGAACGGGCTGATCACCAGCAGCACGTACGTGGCGACCACGACGACGGCGACGCTGAGCAGGCTGATCGCGATGGCCTGGCGCTGCACGGAGTCCGCCACCCTGCGATGGCCGATGTTGACCCTCGGCTCGCCGCGCAGCTCGGCCCAGATGACGAACGCGAGCACGCCGAACGTGGTGACCCTGATGCCGCCCGCGGTGCTGGCGCTGGCGCCGCCGATGAACATGAGCACGTCGCTGACCAGCAGGCTGGAAGTCTCCATCTGCCCGATGTCGACCGAGTTGAGCCCGGCCGAGCGGGTCATGGTCGAGGCGAAGAAGGCGGCCAGCAGCTTGCCGCCGTCGTCCAGCGGGCCGAACGTCTTCGGGTTGTTCCACTCGGCCACGAGCAGGAACAACGTGCCGATGGCCAGCAGCGCCAGCGAGATCCAGACGGTCAGCCTGGTCATGATGGACCACGTGCCGGGACGCCGCCAGGTGCGCATGAGCTCGAAGACCACCGGGAAGCCGAGCCCGCCGACGATGACGGCGGCCGAGGCGGTCAGGCTGATCCACGGGTCGGCGACGAACCTGGTCAGGCTGTCGGGCCACAGGGCGAACCCGGCGTGGTTGAAGGCCATGATGCTGTGGAAGACGCCGTAATAGGTGGCCTGGCCGAACGGCTCGCCGTACCCGATCATCCAGCGGCCGGCGAGGACGGCGGCGAAGACCGCCTCGCAGGAAAGGCTGAACACGACCACGCGGCGGGCGATCGAGCGCACGTCGGCGACGCTCAGCATGCTGGTCTCGGCCTGGGCGAGCAGCCGGAAGCGCAGGCCCACGCGGCGGCCGACGATCACCGCGAACAGGGTCGCGAACGTCATGATGCCGAGGCCGCCCACCTGCACGAGCCCGGCGATGACCACCTCGCCGAAGACCGACCAGTGCGACTGGGTGTCGACGATGGCCAGGCCGGTGACGGTGACCGCGGAGGTGGCGGTGAACAGCGCCTCGACCGTGGTCGCTGCGGGGCCGACGGTGGAGATCGGCTGCATGAGCAGGAACGTGCCGGCGAGCACGAGCAGGCCGAAGGAGGTCACCACGACCTGGGCGGGGTGGTGGAAGCGGGAGAGGACGGCGGCCGTCCAGCGGGCACGCCTGCTGAACGCCATCACGGCCGGCTTCTTGCCCCTCGAACGCCCGCCGGGCCTCCCGTCGCCACCATGGCGCCGATCCTAGCCACCCCGGCGGCCGTTCTCACCGCTGGGTGAGACTCCCCTCGGGCTCCTCCGCGCCCGCGCCGCCGCCGCGGCGGCGCAGCAGCCTGACCACGTACGGCCCGGCCAGCACCGCCAGCACGATCACTCCGGCGACCCTGGCCAGCCCCGCGTACCCGAGCAAGGACACGACCGTCCCGGCGGCCAGCGCCCCGGCGGCGGCGGTCAGCTGCATGAGGAAGTCGGAGGCGCCCTGGGCCATCGGGCGGCGCGGCACCGGGATGGCGGTGGTCAGCACGATCGACCCGGCGATGAACCCGGCCGACCAGCCCGCGCCCAGGAGCACGAGCCCGGTCCCGATGACGACCGGCCCGTCGCCCGACTGCAGCACGGCGGCCGCGGCCACCTGCAGCAGCAGTCCCGCCGCGAGGAGCCGTTCGGGGCCGAGGCGGTCGGCCAGCAGGCCGACCAGCGGTCCCGGCAGGAACATCGCGGCCACGTGGAAGCTCACGACGACGCCGATCACCTGCAGGGTGGCGCCGTGGTGGTGCAGGTGGATGCCGGCCATGTTCATGAGCGCGACCATGACGGCGTGCACGGTCACCATGGCCACCAGGCCGTGCCGGGCGGCCGGGATGGTGAGGACGGTGCGCACCGCGGTCCGCAGCGGGACCCGTTCGGGCGCGGCGACCAGGCTGAGCGGGTCCGGGCGCAGGCCCAGCGCCACGATCAGCGCCCCGAGGAAGAACAGCGCGGCGGTCACGACGAACATCCCGGTCATCGGCGGCAGTCCCGGGATGATCCGGTCGGCGAGCGGGATGAGCAGCGGCCCGGCCACTCCCCCGGCCAGCGAGGCCCACTGCAGCACGCCGAGCGCCCGGCCCGGCCGTTCGGCCAGGTCGGTGGCGGCGAAGCGGGCCTGGAGCCCGGCCGCGATGCCGCCGCCGGCCAGCAGGCAGCCGACCAGGACCAGCGGGAAGACGTCGAGGTGGTAGCCGGGCACGATCAGCAGCACCCCGGCCCCGCTCACCAGGGAGCCGGTGGCGATGCCGGCGCGGCGGCCGTGCCGGACCGCGAGGGCGGCCAGCACGATCGTGAACACCATCGCCCCGGAGGTGATGAGCGCCTGGGAGAGTCCTGCGAGCGTCTGCGATCCGGTCATCTCCTCGGCGAGCAGGGGTAAGACGGGGCCGAGGACTCCGAGGACGATGGTGCCGATGACCTGGGAGAAGAGGAGGACGACGAGGGTTCGCCGCTGGACCAGCCTGATGTCGGTCATGTCGTCCATGCTGGGGTGTGGGCGTCCTGCGGGATAGGTGCTCTATGCGGTGACGGTGGTGAGCTCCTCCGCGGGGCCGCGCAGGCGGCGGAAGGCGGGGACGAGGACGGGCAGGAGCAGCAGCCCCAGCGCTCCGGCGATCATGAAGGTGGGCGCGAAGCCGAGCGCTCCCGCGATCGCACCCGCCAGGCCGCCGGCCGCGGCGTTGCCGAAGGCCTCGGCGCAGTAGAGCAGGGTGTAGTCGGTGCCCGCCTGGCCCTGGTTGGACAGGGCCATGAACAGGGCGTACACGGTGACCGCGGCGGACGTCACGAACAGGTAGCCCAGCGCCTGGGCGACGATCGGGACCACGATGCCGTCGCCGGCCAGCAGGAGCCACGCGCCGAGCCCCAGCCACACCACCGCCGACAGCGCCAGCGCGGTGAACAGGTACCGGTGGAAGCCGAGCTTCACCGTCAGCCTGGGCGCGACCACGGCCCCGGCGACCGAGACGGCCGTGACGGCGGTCGCCGCCGTCACCGAGATCGTGGTGTAGGAGGCGCCCTGGTGAACTAAGAGGCTGCTGACCAGCCCGTAGCCCATCATGAGCGGCAGCTTGTACGCGGCCGACAGGGCCAGCAGTCCCCAGGAGCCCTTCCGGCGCAGGAAGCGGCGGATGGAGGCGCGCCCGGCGGCGGGCTCCCCCTGCTCGGTGCTGAAGTGGGCGCGTGACAGCCACAGCGGCGCCAGCCCGGCCACGAGCAGCAGCACCAGGCAGGCCACCGTGCCGGGCCAGCCGAGCAGCGCGTACGCCAGCAGGGTGCCGCTGCCACCCGCCACCAGGCCGACGGAGAACGCGCCGCCCTGGACGGCGTTGGCGCTGAGCCACCCGCGTCCGGCCAGCCGGGTGACGGCCAGGGCGTCGGTGGCGATGTCCTGGGTGGCGAACAGGATGTTCAGCACGAACAGCACGGCCAGCAGCCAGGTGAAGTCGCGTACCGGGTCCACGGCCAGCAGGAGCGCGGCGGCGGGGACGGCGGCCAGCTGGCAGGTCAGCACCCAGCCCGCCCGGCGGCCCGCGCCCAACCGCACCGGCGGCGTGCGGTTGTCGATCTGCGGCGCCCACAGGAACTTCAGCGCCCACGGCATGATCAGCACGCCCAGCATGCCGAGCTGGCCGAGTCCGACGCCCGCGCCGTACAGGATCGCGGGCAGGGCGACGAGGGAGAAGCCCACGGGCACGCCCTGAGCGAAGTAGAGGCCTGCCAGGACGGGCAGCAGTCGGTTCACGTGGTCTCCAGGACGGCGCTCAGCAGGCTCATGCCCAGGGGCAGCTCGGTGACGTACTCGATGGTCAGCCCGGCGTGCCCGAGCAGGGCGCGGTATTCGGGCAGGGTGCGTTCGCGGCCGTCGGTCATGACCATCATGTGCAGGTCGAAGGCGGCGGGCAGCAGAGCGTCGGCGCCGGCGACGCGCTCGATGACGAGCAACCTGGCGCCGGCCGGCATGGCCTTGGCGCAGTTGGCGAGGATGGCGGCGCACTGCTCGTCGTCCCAGTCGTGCAGGACGCGGGAGAGCATGTAGACGTCGCCGCCGTCGGGCACGGCGGCGAACAGGTCTCCGGCCACCAGCTCGCAGCGATCCAGCAGGCCCTCCAGGTGCGGCCCGGCCGCGGCGATCACCTCGGGCACGTCGAACAGCACCCCCCGGGCGCCGGGTACGGCCCGCAGAACCTGGGCCAGCAGAGCCCCGGTGCCTCCGGCCAGGTCGACCACGGTGCGGGCGCCGGAGAAGTCATGCTTTTCCGGGACCCGGCGGAAGTACAGGGTCCCGGCCGCCATCCCGGCGTTGAACTCCGCCGCCTTGTCCGGCTCGCCCGCCAGGTAGTCGAAGACGGGCAGCCCGTACACGTGGTGGAAGCCCTGCTCGCCCGTGGCGACGTTGTCCTCCAGCGCGGCCCAGGAGGCGGTGAAGTAGTCGGAGGCATACAGGGCGGCCAGCGGGCCGAGCTGGTCGCGGCGCAGCAGGGCGCCCATCTCGGTCAGCGCGAAGCGCTCGCCGCGCCCCTCCAGGATCCCCGCCGCCGCCAGCAGGCGCAGCAGCCGGGTGAGGGCGCTCTGGTTGACCTTCAGGGCCTCGGCCAGGTCTTCGGCGGTGCGCGGGCCGTCGGCCAGCGCGTCCGGGATGCCGAGCCTGGCCGCGACGTTGGTCGCCTGCGCCACCCACCCGCCGGTGAGAATGCGCATGAGCTCGTTCTCGATCATGGTGGTGCTCCTCAAGGAGTGGACGGCGGCACGGCGGCGAGCACGGCCCGCATGACGTCCTCCCGCCGGTCCTGCAGGTAGAAGTGGTCGCCGGGCAGGGTGCGCAGGGTGAAGCCGCCGCTGGTCAGCTCGGCCCAGCGCGCGGCCTGCTCGGCGCTCACCTCGGGGTCGTCCGCGCCGACGAGGGCGAGGACGGGGCAGTCGAGCGGGGCGTCGTGGCGGTGCCGGTAGGTCTCCTCCAGCCGGTAGTCATTGCGTACGGCCGGCAGAACCAGCTCCCTGATCACCGGATCCTCCAGCAGTTCCGGGTCGGAGCCGCCGAGCCTGCCCAGCTCGGCGGCCAGCTCGTCATCGGAGCCCAGGTGGGCGCTGACGGCCAGCCGTTCGTGGGCGGCGTGCCGTCCCGAGGCGACCAGGGCGGCGACGCCGCGGCCGCGGGCGCGCAGCTCGCGGGCGCTCTCGTAGGCGATCAGCGCGCCGAGGCTGTGGCCGAAGAGCACGGCGGGCCGGTCGAGCAGCGGCGTCATCGCCTCGGCGAGATGCTTGGCCAGCAGCGCGACGCTCTCGGCGAACGGCTCGCCGGAGCGGTCCGCTCGGCCCGGATATTGCACGGCACGCACCTCGGCCCCGGGCGAGCCGCGGTGCCAGAGGCGGAAGTAGGCGGCGCTGCCTCCGGCGTGCGGGAAGCAGAACACGCGCAGCGTGGCCTCGGGGCGGACCTCGTAGCAGTGGAAGGGATTCATGCGATCTCCTCGGCGGCCAGCGGCCTGGGCGGTTCCTGGGTGAGCAGGTCGGGGCGGCCGATGGTCCTGGTCAGGTCGAGCCAGGCGCGGCCCAGCGCCAGGTGGTACTGGCCCTGGCTCAGGGGGTCGCCGCCGCCGGTGACGGCGTCGTGCAGGCCGGTCAGGGCGCGCCGTACCCCTTCCGGCCACAGGCGGGTGACGATGTCGCGGAAGGCGGGCGCCTCGGCGGGACCCAACACGGTGGCGCTGGGCAGCTCCAGGCCGGGGCCGCCGGTGGCGAAGCGGCCGTCGTCCTCGCGGCCGACGTACATGCGGGGGCTCCACACCAGCGGGCCGTGGGTGTTGACCAGCGTGAGGCTGCCGCCCTCGGCGCCGAGCGTGATGCGGTGCAGCAGGTGCAGATGGGCGTCGGGGTCGTTGGGGGCGATCTGGTTCTGCACCCGCAGCGTGAGCGGCACGCCGCCGAAGCTGCCGCTCACGCCGGTGAACGGCGCGCCGGGCGCGGCCGAGGCGAACGACCAGGGGCGCGGCGAGCCGAGCGCCTGCCCGAGGATGTCGAGCAGGGCGTAGGCGACGTGAACGCTGCAGGCCGCGTCCACGTACAGCGGCTGCTGGAGGGCGCGCAGCCTGCGGGCGGCCTCGATGAAGCGGCGGACCGGCTCCAGGTGCGGGTAGAGGGTGTTGAGGTGGTGCACGGCCCCGGCCGACCTGGCGGTGCGCAGCACGCGGGCCAGCTCGTCGGGGTGCACGGGGTGCTCCTGGAGCACGTGCACGCCGTGTTCCAGCAGCGCCGCGGTCAGTTCCGTGCCGTCGCCGCCGACGACGCCCGAGCGCACGACCACGCAGGCGGCGTCGGCCACCTCGGGAACCTGATCCGGACGGGTCAGCAGCGGGACGCCGTGCTCGCGGGCACGCGCGGCCGACCTGGCGCTGCCCTTGGCCAGGATGCCGGTCAGCTCGAACGGCCCCTCGCGCAGCGCGTCCAGGTAGACCTGGCCGAACGTGGTGCCGCAGACCACGATCCGCTTCACAGCTCGCCCTCCTCGATCGGCGGAGCGTGCGGGTCCAGGGGCGCGACCGTCGTGCTCAGCCCGGCCTGGGCCACGGGCGCGATCGCGCTCAGCACGGCCGCGGGATCGAGCACGTCTGCGGCGTAGTGCGTGCCCGGTCCGGGCCCGCCGGCCAGGACCGTGCGCGCCGCGTGTGCCGCGACGGCCGCGGTGAGCGCGGAGGTGTCCGTGGTGCGCAGGGCGAGAGTCCGGATGCCCCCCTGAGCATCACTCCCTTGAAAAAGCATGACATAGTACGGTGTACGTCCCGCAAGTTCGAGAGCCGCTGCCCGCTCCAGGTCGGCGGCCGATCCCTGCGCGAGGGCCAGCACCCGCTCCCGCGAGGTCACCGTGTACCAGCGCGACTCCCCCACCCCGAGCCGGCGGGCCACCCGCTCCGCCTCGGTGGTCAGGTAGGGGTGCAGGTTCACCCGCTCGGGAAAGTACGGCAGCTCCACCTCCTCGGCCGGGCTCAGCGCCCGCGAGACCCGTACGCCACCACGCCAGGCGGCCAGCGCCTCCCCGTACCCGCCGGACAACAGGACGTCCTCGGCCGCGGCCGGGGTGAGACGGTCTCGGCCGCCGGTGAAGACGTCCAGGCGGGCGACGCCGCCCGGCCCGGCCAGCAGGCGCGGGAGCAGGCCGGACAGGCCGGGCAGCATTCCGGCCGAGACGATCGCGGTGCGGCCGGCCGTACCGGATCGGGTGAGCAGGTCGTGCAACGGGTCGTCGCCGGCGGCGTCGACGTAGTCCGCGCCCGCCGCGAAGGCGGCCCGCGCGACGCGGTCGCCCAGCCGGTGCGAGGGGCCCGCGCAGTTGACCACGACGCGGCAGCCCACGCAGAAGGCGGCCAGCGCGCCCGGATCGTAGGCGTCGGCGCCGCTCGACCTGCTGCCCCGGCGTACCTCATGGTCCGCCAGCAGGGCGGCGACGGTGCGCCCGACGGCGCCCGAGGCGCCCAGCACGCCGATCACCGGGCGATCCGGCGGGCGACGTCGGCGGCGTGGGCGGGGTCGAGGCAGGTGAAGTGGTCGCCGTCGACGTCCTCGACGGTCAGGCGGCCCAGGCAAAGCTCGCGCCAGAAGGCGGTCATGTCGTCTTGGAGGGTGGGCACCAGGTTCGTGACGCCGCGCTGGCGCAGGAAGGTCAGGTCGCCCGCGTACGGCTCGGGGTCGTAGCGGGTGACGGCGGCGAAGCTCTGGCTGAAGACGCGCAGCGCGCCGTCCACGTCCGTGCCGGCCTCGCGGGACAGCGCGGCCACACGTTCCTCGCGGGGAATGGCGGCCAAGGCGGCGAAGGCGCGGCCGGTCTCTCCGTCCAGTGCGGCCAGCGCGCCCTGCCCGACCAGGCCGGGCGAGCCGGCCAGCACCTCGCGCAGGGCCCCGGCCAGGTCGAGCGGCGGGTAGCCCAGGCGGGCCGGGTCGATGCCGGCGGCCTGCGCGAAGCCGTACTCGATCATGAGGTCGTCCTCGACGCGGTAGGGGAAGCGGGAGCTGCTGATCACGGTGAGACGCTCGACGTGCGCGCCGCTCTCGGTGAGGTGGCGGGCCAGCTCGGTGGCGATCAGGCCGCCCATGCAGTAGCCGATCACCTCGAAGCGGGTGGCGCCGTCCTTGAGCAGGTGGCGGGCGTAGGCGGCGGCGAGCGTCCCGACGGCGGTGGCCGGGTCCAGCTCCAGGTATCCGGCGAGGTCGGCGACGGCGAGACCCACCAGGGGCGCGCCGTCGCCGAGTTCGCGGATCAGCGCGCGGTAGGGGGCCAGCGTGCCCGAGCCGTCGTGGACCAGCACGCGGGTGGCGCCGCTCCCCTCGGCCAGCCTGACCAGCGGCGACGCCGCCGTCGTGCCGCGCTCCTGATCCTCGCGCTCCTCCCTCAGGTGTACGGCCAGCGCCGCCACCGTGGGCTGGTTGATGAGCCGCCTGACCAGGCTGTCCCAGTAGAGGTCGGGCGCCAGCGTCTCCCTGATCCGGCCGGCCAGCTTGGTGACCAGCAGCGAGTCGCCGCCGAGCAGGAAGAAGTCCTGGTCGCGGCCGACCTCGGGCAGGCCGAGCGCCTCGGCCCACAGGGCGGCGAGGGCGCGTTCCAGCTCGTCTCGCGGCGCCTCGCCCGCGCTGGCGGCCGGTCCGGCGCGGCCGGGCACGAGAGCGGCCAGCGCGGCCCGGTCGAGCTTGCCGTTGCCGGTCAGCGGCAGCGCGTCCACGACCTGGACGGTGGCCGGGATCATGTACTCGGGCAACCGGTCGGCCAGGAAGGCGCGCAGCTCCGCCAGGTCGACCACGGCGCGGTCGGCCGGGAAGCGGGCGGCGAACACGCACTGCCCGAGCGCCGCCAGCGGTTCGTCCGGGCCGGGCAGGCACGTGTAGGCGGTGGCGCCGGCCTCTTCAAGCAGCGCCAGCCACTCCTCGCGGGTGGTGAACGTCCTGGGCCGGTCGTGCGGGTCCATCAGGAACTCCATCGAGGCCATGATCTGCGCGTGGTCGCGCGTGGTCTCGATGAACACCAGCCAGCCGCCCGGCGTGAGCAGCTCGCGGAAGCGGGCCAGGACCGCCGCCCGGTCGTGCGCGTTGTGCAGGACGTTCGCCGCCACCACGACCTCGAACGCGTTCGGCGCCAGCCCCTGCGCGCGGTGGTCGGCGTTCAGGTCGAAGATCCCGTAGCGGACCCACGGGTGCCCGGCGAAGCGCTCGGCCGCCTCGTCCAGGAAGAAGCGGGACAGGTCGGTGAACAGGTAGTCCACCTCGTGCCCGGCCAGCTCCGGGATGAGCTCGGCGCTGGTGCCGCCCACGCCCGCGCCCACCTCGAGCACGCGCAGCGCTCCCCTCCCGCGCTGCGCGTGCTCGCCGGCGAGGTGGCCCAGGACGTGCCTGGCCACGCCGTTCACATAGCGGCTCAGGACGTTGTCCCGGTAGGCGCCCTCGGCGGTGCGGGTGGCGGCCTCGGGGAACAGCAGGTCCCTGGCCTCCAGCTCGCCCCTCATCAGCTCGGGCAGCCGGGTGGTGCCCTGTCTGAGGAAGGCGATCAGCTCGTCGCCGTAGTCGAGATCCTTGGTGAGCTCCTCGACCCGCCGCCAGGCGTCCTCCAGGGCCGGGCCCTCGCGCAGGCGGTGGTAGCGGCCGGTCACCGGGTCCAGGTCCAGACGGCCACGCTCGTGCAACGCGGCCAGCCAGCGCCGGATCAGCCCGTGATGACGCGGCACGACCCCGGCCCGCTCCAGCACCTCCTTCACGTCATGGCCGGTGCTCTGGTCGTCGAACAGGCCGGCCGCGCGGAGCGCGGCGGCCATCGCGGTCATGGCGATCTCCTCCAGCGTGGCGGCCACCTCGACCACCGCGCCGGTGTCCACCCGCTCGGCGGCGGGCGGGGCAGGCAGCGGCGCCTGCTCCTCGTCCTGCTTCTGTACGGCCTGCGCGAACCCCAGCAGGCGGCGCTCCATCGGCCCTTCACCGTCGGCGATGACGGCCGCCGCGGCCAGCGACGGATGGGCCAGCAGCGCCGCCTCCACGTCGGCCAGCTCGATGCGGTGGCCGCGGACCTTGACCTGGAGGTCCTCGCGGCCCAGGAACTCGATGTTCCCGTCCGGCCGGTAGCGGCCCAGGTCGCCGGTCCGGTAGAGGCGCTCGCCGCCGTGGTGGACGAACCGCTCGGCCGTCCTCGCCTCGTCTCCCCGGTAGCCCAGCGCGAGTCCGGCGCCGCCGATGTACAACTCGCCCGGCACCCAGTCCGGGCACGGGCGCATCGCCGGGTCGAGGACGTGGAAGCTCTGGTTGGCCAGCGGCCTGCCGTACGGGACGCTGGGCCAGCCCGGCCGTTCCCCCTCGATCGGGTGGAAGATCGACCAGACGGCCGCCTCGGTGGCGCCGCCCAGGCTGATGAGGCGGAATCCGGGCAGCCTGGTGCGTACCAGGCCGGGCAGGGTGAGCGGGATCCAGTCGCCGGACAGCAACCCGAGCCTCAGGGACGGCAGGTCGAGCGCGGGCTCGGCGTCCAGGTAGTGCTGGAGCATCTGGAGCTGGGCGGGCACCGAGTTCCACACGGTGACGCCGTGCTCGGCCACGCAGGCGGCCCAGTGCGCGGGGTCGCCCCTGCGGGCCGGGTCGGGCAGCACGAGGGCGGCGCCGGTGGCCAGCGTGCCGAAGACGTCGTAGACGGACAGGTCGAAGCCGAGCGCGGCCAGGCCCAGGACGCGATCTCCCTCGTGGACGCCGAAGCGGGCGGTGATGTCGTCGAGGGTGTTGCGGGCGGCCCGGTGGCTGACCACGACACCCTTGGGCGTGCCGGTGGACCCGGACGTGTAGATCACGTAAGCGGCGTCATCGGGATTCCCCGGGGTGCTCAAG
Organism: Nonomuraea endophytica; assembly: GCF_014203235.1. Lineage (GTDB taxonomy): Bacteria > Actinomycetota > Actinomycetes > Streptosporangiales > Streptosporangiaceae > Nonomuraea > Nonomuraea endophytica. Next base: position 425,974 of record NZ_JACHIN010000005.1, read on the forward strand.
ACAGCGCCGGTGGTGGTGTCATTGGCTTTCCCGGTGTTTTCTGTGCTTCCGGTGGCGGTTGGGGCGGTGGGGAGGAGGACCAGGCGGGCTTCGGCGTCGGTGAGGATCTGGTCGCGGCGGGCCTGGGGCTGGGTGGTGTCGATGGGCAGGTAGACGCCGCCCGCCAGAAGGGTGCCGATGACGGCGGCCACCTGTTCGACGCCCTTGTCCATGGCCACCGCCACGGTCTCGCCCGGCGTCAGGCCGCGCTCCTTGAGGGCCCCGGCCACCTCGGTGGCCCGGCGTAGCAGTTCGCCGTAGGTGACCCGCTCCGCCGGGGTGATCACGGCCACCCGGCCGGGCGTCTTGGCGGCCTGCCGCAGGAACGGCTCGTGGAGCAGGCCGTCGGGCAGCGGGGCGGCGGTGGCGTTCGCCTCGTCCCGGCGTCGGCGCTGGGCCGGGGGCAGGTCCACGGGCGAGTACGCGGCCCAGGTCTCCGGCGCGGCCAGCCGAGGCAGCAGGCCGGTGAAGGCGGCGAACATGTCGTCCACCACCCCGTCAGGCAGGACCCCCTCGCGGACGTCCCAGTTGACCAGCAGCTCGCCCCGGTGCTCCTTGACCTGGCAGTCGATCCACACCTGCGGCGTCTGGCTGATGCCGTAGCCGGGCCTTCCGCGTTCCGCTTCGTCCTGGCCGAGCCCGATGGCGCTGGTGAACACGACCGGCATCAGGCTGGCGGCCCGTCCCCGCCGCCGGGCCAGTTCCCTGATGACCTCGATGCCGGTGTGCCGCCGGTGCTCCAGGTCGTCGAAGAGCTGCCGGCCGACGACCTTGGCGCGCTCGCCGAACGTGGCGTCGGGCGTGGTGTCGACGGCCAGGAGGTTGAGCGAGGTGAAGTCGCCGACCACCCCGTCGATCCCGGGGTGCAGCGAGGGCCGGTCGAGCAGGGTGAGGTTGAGCGTGAAGCGCGGACGGCGGCTCCACCGGCCGACGACCTCGGCGTAGGCGGCCAGCACGGCCTGCGACGCCGTGACCCCTTGCCCGGAGGCCCGCTCCCGCACCGCGGCCCAGACCTCGGCCCCGACCACGCTCTCCCACCGCCGGAACCGCCCCGGCGCACCACTAAGCGCGGGCAATTCGGGCGCGGCGGGCAGATCGTCCAGCCGAGCCTGCCAGTAGGCGCGATCACGCTCGTGGCGAGCGCTCTCCCGCCGCGCCCGCAACGCGAGCACACAGTCACGGAACCTCACCGGTACGGCAGGCAGCCCCACCTCCGGATCATCATGCAACCCCTGAAACTCCCTCAACAGCACCTGAATGCTGACATAGTCCGAAATAAGAAGATCGATCGAGGCGTGCAGCACCGCGCCCTCGTCCGTCAGCGTGATCCGCAGCTCGAACAGCGGCCACGCCCCCACCGGGTAGACGGTGTGCCCCATCTCCTCGCGGATCGCCGCGATCGCCGCCCCCGGATCCACCCCGCGCAGATCCGTCACCCGGATCTCGTAGTCGGGCACCTCAGGCAGCACCCGCTGATAACCGTCGGCATGCACCACGGCCCGCAACATGTCGTGCCGCCGGATCAGCGCCCGCCACGCCGCCTGTGCCCGTACCGGGTCCAGCTCGGCGAAGGCCACCTCCACGTACCCGTGACAGGCGACCCCGCCGAACCCGAACGCGTCGTTGCGTCCCAGCAGGTAGGCCTGCTGCACGTCCGTCAGCGGGAACGGCTCGAAGCGCCCGCCCGGATCGGCCGTGAACACCTCCGCCGAGGCCTCAAGCCGCAGGACCTCAAGGATCTCCCCCTTGACGGCCTGCACCGCCGCCCGCCGCTCCGGCGTCAGCGCGCCCTTAGGCGCGCGGAACCGCAGCCGCCCGTCGTCCTCCCACAGCCTGATCCCGGCCGTCTCCAGCTCGGCGATCAGCTCCTGTACGGCAGGCGCCCCGTTCACCGCGTCCCCTCCTCTCACAGCGTCCCCTCCTCGATGTCGTCCATGGCCCGCGCGCACCCGGCGAGCGTCGGGTCGGCGAAGAAGCGCCGCAACGGCACCTCCACGCCCAGCCGCTCGGCGGCGATCGCCGCCATCCGCGTGGCCAGCAGCGAGTCGCCGCCCAGCGCGAAGAAGTTGTCCACCCGGTCCATGACCGGTGTCCCCAGCAGTTCCGCCCAGACGGCGGCCAGTTCCGCCTCCAGCCCGCCCCGAGGCACCCCCGCCTCATGCCCGTCCGCCACAGCCCCGGACGCACCATCGGCCGTGCCGGTGGCGGGGCCGTACTCGGAGAGGGGGGTTGGCGGGGTGGTCCAGTCGGCGGTGGCGAGCCACTCCAGGACCCGCAGGTACGTGGTGAAGGCGGTGTCCAGGGCGCCGGGCGGGAAGAGGGACTCGACGGCGTCCCAGCGGATCAGCAGTTCGCCGTCCACCTCGCCCACCTGGCAGTCGAGCCACACCTGCGGCGTCTGCGAGACGCCCCACACCGGCCGGGCGAAGGACGGGCCCGAGGTCAGGGCGGGGTCGGCGACGCCGAGGGTGCTGGTGAAGACCACGGGCATGGTCATGGCCGCGGCGGCGGCCCGGCGGGCCAGTTCGCGCATGACCCACACGGCCGACACCTCGCCGTGTTCGAGCCCGCGCCACACCTCCTCCTGCAGCCCGCGCGCCCCCTCCAGCCATCCGCCGCCCGCCTGGTGGGCGACCAGCATGAGCGAGGTGAAGTCGCCGAGTACCCGGTGGATGTGCGGGTGCGCCTCGCGCCGGTCGAACAGGGTCAGGTTCAGCGTCAGCTCGCGCTGCCCGCTCCACGCCCCCAGCACCTCGCCGAACGCCGCCGCCAGCACCGTGGACGGCGTCAGGTCGTGTCCCCGCGCCAGCCCGCCGACCAGCCGCCACAGCCGGGCGGGCAGCCTGGCCTCGCGGCGCGCGAACCTCGGCCGCTCCACCTCCTCGGGGAGCGTCGCCAGCGGCAGGCGCGGCGCGGGCGGCAGGCCGGGCAGGCGGGCCGACCAGTAGTCCTTGGCCCGTTCGAGGACGGCGGGGTCGGGGTGCTGGGCGAGGAGGTAGTCGCGGAAGGTGACCTCGACCGGGGGCAACCGGGCGTCGGGGTCGTGGTAGAGGCGGTCGAGCTCGCTGAGGAAGACCATGGTGCTGAGGGCGTCCATGGCGATGTTGTCGAAGCTGACGCCGAGCCGTACACCCTGCTCGTGGACGACGGCGCGGGCGTCGAACAGCGGCCAGACGGCGGGGTCCAGGACCTGGTGGGACATGCGGGCGCGCAGTTCGTCCGCGGTGTCCTCGCGCCGGATCGTGAAGCGCGGCACCTCGGGCAGGACCCGCTGCAGGCCGTCGGCGTCGAAGACGACGCGCAGCATCGGATGCCGGGCGATCAGGCGGTTCCAGGCCTCTTCGAGGCGGTCGAGATCGATGTCGCCGTCGTACTCGGTGTAGAAGTGGCAGCCGACGCCGCCCAGGGTGAAGTGCCCGGCCCGGCCCAGCCAGTAGGCGCGCTGGACCTCGGTGGGCGGGAACGGGGTGTGGCGGTGCTCGTCGTCCGCGTGGATCTCGGGGGTGAGGCCGGCCGCGTCGCCGAGGGTGAGCGTGGCCGCGAAGGCGCTCAGGGTGGGGCGCTGGAAAAGGACGCTGAGCTTGGCGTCGGCGATCCCGGCCGCGCGCAGGCGGGCGATCAGGCGGGTGGCCAGCAGGGAGTCACCGCCCAGGGCGAAGAACCCGGAGTCCCTGCTCACCTCGGGCACCTCCAGGAGGTCGGCCCAGATCGCCGCGACCGTCTCCTCCACCTGACCCTCGGGAGCCTGCCCGCCCGCCTTCTCATCCGGTACGGGCTGTCGCGCGAGCACGGCCAGGGCCCCTCTGTCGACCTTGCCGTTGGCGGTCAGCGGGAGGCTCTCCACCAGGGTGACTGCCGCCGGGACGGCGTAGCCGGGCAGCAGTTCCGCGGCGTGGGCGCGCAGGTCGTCCCCGGTCGGGGCGGTTCCGGGCGCGATGGCGAAGGCGTGCAGGTGGCGGTGGGTGCGCGGGCCGGTGGCGACCGCGACGGCGCGGGCGACCGCCGGGTGTGATTCCAGGACCGCCTCGACCTCGCCCAGTTCGATGCGGTGGCCGCGGACCTTGACCTGCTGGTCGGCCCGGCCCAGGAACTCCAGGGTGCCGTCGGGCCAGTAGCGGCCGAGGTCGCCGGTGCGGTACCAGCGTTCGCCGTCGTGTTCGGCGAAGCGGGCGGCGGTGGTCTGGGGGTCGCCCCGGTAGGCGGTGGCCAGGCCCGTGCCGCCGATCCACAGCTCGCCTGGCACCCAGTCGGGGCGGTCGGCGCCGGTGGGGTCTACGACGCGGTAGCGCTGGTTGCGCAGCGGCTTGCCGTACGGGATGGAGGTCCAGTGCGGCGGCACGCCGGTGACATCGTGCGCGTTCGACCAGATGGCGGCCTCGGTGGCGCCGCCGAGGGCGACCAGGCGGCAGCGTCCGCCGCTCTGGGCGGCGAGGCGGCCGGGCAGGTCGAGGCCGACCCAGTCGCCGGAGACCAACGCCAGGCGCAGCGACGGCGGCAGTTCGGGGGCGGTGACGAGCAGCATGTCCAGGAGGGTCGGCACGGTGTTCCAGAGGGTGACACCGTGCTCGGCGCACAGGCGGGCCCAGGCCTGGGCGTCGCGGCGCTGGTCCTCCTCGACGAGCACGAGCGTGCCGCCCGCGCCGAGGACGCCGAACAGGTCGTAGACGGACAGGTCGAAGTCGAGGGCGGACAGGGCGAGCACCCGGTCGCCGGGGCCGACGCCGTAGCGCTCGCCGATGTCGACGATGGTGTTCAGGGCGGCCCGGTGGGCGACCTCCACCCCCTTGGGCTCGCCGGTGGAGCCTGAGGTGAAGATGACGTACGCGGACGAGCCCGGATCCACGCGGACGGGCGCGGGCAGCGGCTCGGCGGGCGTCTTCGGCCAGGCGGCGTCGATCACGTGCGCGGCGGCCGAGCGGGTGAGGATGCGCTCGCGGCGGGCGGGCGGCTGTTCGACGCCGACCGGCACGTACACGCCGCCCGCGGCCAGCACGCCGAGCACCGCCGCCACCTGCCCCGGCCCCTTGGGCAGCGTCACGGCCACCGCGTCGCCCGGCCGTACCCCCTGCGCGCGCAGCCGACCGGCCACCTGAAGGGCGTCGGCGGCCAGCTCGCCGTAGGTGGCCGTGCCGAAGTCGCCGGCGAGTGCCCGGCGGGCGGGCTCGCGGGCGGCCCGCTCGAAGAACGCGTCGTGCAGCAGCCCCTCGGGTACGGCTCCCGCCGTGTCGTTGACCGCCCGCCGCACCCTCAGCTGGTCCTCCGGCAGCGGCAGGGGCGCCGGAACCGACCAGTCGGCCCGCGCCAGATGCTCCAGCAACGCCCCATAAGCACCGAACATGGCGTCCAGCACCCCGGGCGCGAACAACTCGTCGACGGCGTCCCAGGCCAGGTGGAGCCCGTCGTCGTACTCGTTGATCTGGTGGTCCAGCCATACCTGCGGCGTCTGGGTGATCATCCAGCCGGGCTCGCCGAACGCCTCGCGCACCTCGGGCGCGATCAGCTCGGCGCCCAGGTTGCAGGCGAAGACGACGGGCGCAGCGGCCGGGCTGCCCCGCTTGGCCAGGTCCCGCAGCACGTCCACGCCGGAGTGCCCGGTGTGGCGGGCGTCGGCGCGGAAGCGCCGCTGCAGGGCCCGCACGCGGGCGGCGAACGACTCGCCCTCGGTGAGGTCGGCCTCCAGCAGGATGAGGTTGGTGAAGTCGGCCACCAGGTGCGGCACGGACGGGTGCACGGTCTCGTCGCGGTCGAACAGCGGCACGTTCAGCAGGAAGCGCGGCTCGACGCTCCAGGCGGCCAGCACCTCGCTGTAGGCGGTGGCCAGGACCATGGCCGGGGTCAGGCCGTGCTCGCGGGCCTGCTCCTTGACCAGCTTCCAGGTGTCGACGTCGAGCCAGCGCTCGCGGCGCACGAAGCGCGGCGCGGTGATCGCGGCCGGGTCGGCGGCCAGCGGGAGCTGGGGCGGGCCGGGCAGCCCGGCCAGACGGCCCTCCCAGTAGAGGCGGTCGGCCTCCGGCGGCGCGGGCCTGGCGGCCAGGTAGCGGGGGAAGGAGCAGTCCAGACCCGGCAGGTCGCGGCCGAGGTAGAGCCTGGCCAGGTCGCGCAGGAAGATCTGCAGGCCGAGCACGTCGGCGGCCAGGAAGTCGACCTCGACGTGGACGCGTGTGGCTCCGCCGGGCAGCAGCGACAGCCGTACGTCGAACAGCTCGCCGCGCGCGGCGTCGAAACGGCGGTGCGAAAGCTCCGCGCGCACGCTCTCGGCGCCGGAGGAGTAGACGGTCAGTCCCGGCCAGGCGCCGGTATCGGTGATCTGCTGGGTGCCGTCGTCGTGGAAGACCGCGCGCAGCATGCCGTGGCGGCGCACGAGCGCGCGCACGGCCGCCTCCAGCCGCTCCGGCTCGACGCCGCGGCCGTCGAACTCGAGGTAGGCGTGGCAGCCCACGCCGCCGAGCGGCTGCCCGTCGGCCCGTCCGATCGCGTACGCGAGCTGCACGGGCGTCAGCGGGAACGGCGCGGCCTCGTCCACGGGCGGGGCGGCGGCGGCCGGCGTCGCGCTCAGGCGGGTGGCGACCAGGGCCCACCAGGCGGCCAGCGTGGTCTCCCCGGCGAGGTCGGCGAAGGCGATGCGGGCGCCGGCCCGCCGCCACCGGCCGGCCAGCCGCATGGCGCGCAGCGAGTCCAGGCCGAGGCCGATCAGGTCGGCGTCGTCGGAGATGACGGAGGGGGAGATGTCGAGCTGCGCCGCGATGTCGGCACGCATGGACTCCAAAGACAGCACAGATTTCCCTTATCGGTCAGCTTGCCGGGGCCACCGCGACAATAGTTAGGTAACCCTTGCCTAATCAAGACTCCCTGTAACAAAATCGGGAACCCCGTAGACATCGGGCGAGAGGACGGGTTCTGTGCTGGACGGGTGCGTGCCCTGGCCGGAGGAGTTCGCGGAGCGATACCGCGCCGCCGGGTACTGGAAAGACGAGACGCTGGGCGAGATGTTGCGCGCCCGGGCCCGCGAGCGCGGCGAGCGGCCCGCCCTGGTCGTGGGACAGGAGAGATACACCTACGCGGAGCTGGACGCGCGGGCCGACCGGGTCGCGGCCGGGCTGCTCGCGCTGGGCATCGGGCCGGGCGACCGGGTCGTGGTCCAGCTGCCGAACACCGCGGGCTTCGTGGCGCTGATCTTCGGGCTGTTCCGGCTCGGCGCGCTGCCGGTGTTCGCGCTGCCCGCCCACCGCTCCAGCGAGATCGGGTACTTCTGCGCGTTCACCGGCGCGGCCGCGTACGCCATCCCCGACGAGCCCGAGTACCGCGCGCTCGCCGAGGAGGTACGCGCCGGCCTGCCCGCGCTCAAACACGTGCTGACCACCATCCCGGAGGCCGAGCCGGTCGAGCTGCCCAGGCCCGACCCGGCGGACGTGGCGTTGTTCCTGCTGTCGGGCGGCACCACGGGCGTGCCCAAGCTGGTCCCCCGCACCCACCAGGAGTGGGCCTACAGCGGGCGGGCCGTGGCCGAGGCCTGCGACTACGACGCGAGCACGGTTCACCTGGTGAGCCTGCCGCTGGGCCACAACTGGCCGCTGACCCACGGCCTGCTGGCCACCGTTCACGCGGGCGGCACGCTCGTGCTGGCCTCGGGGCCGAGCCCCGACGAGACGTTCCCGCTGGTCGAGCGGGAGGGCGTAACCGAGACCGGGCTGGTGCCCGGCGTCGCGCTGCTCTGGATGGAGGCCGCCGAGTGGGGCGAGCACGACCTGTCCAGCCTGCGGCGCGTCACGATCGGCGGCTCCAAGCTGAGCGACGAGCTGGCCACCCGGGTCGAGCCCGCGCTCGGCTGCCGGCTGCAGCAGGCGTTCGGCATGGCCGAGGGGCTGTGCGGCTTCCACCGGCCCGCCGATCCGCCCGAGGTGGTGCTGGTCAGCCAGGGGCTGCCGGTCTCGCCGGCCGACGAGTTGCGGGTGGTCGACGAGGACGACAGGGACGTGCCGCCGGGCGAGATCGGGCAGTTGCTGGCGCGCGGGCCGTACACGATCCGCGGCTATTACCGCTCCCCCGAGCACAACGCGCAGTCCTTCACCTCCGACGGCTTCTACCGCACCGGCGACCTGGTGCGCCTGCTGCCCACCGGCCACGTGGTCTTCGAGGGCCGGGTGAAGGACCAGATCAACCGCGGCGGCGACAAGATCGCGGCCGAGGAGGTCGAGAACCACCTGCTCGCCCACCCGAAGGTCCGCCAGGTCGCGCTGGTCGGCGTGCCCGACGAGGTGCTCGGCGAGCGCGGCTGCGCCTGCGTGGTGCCGCGCGGCGAGCCGCCGACGCTGGCCGAGCTGGCCGCGTTCCTGCGCGAGCGCGGGCTGGCCGCGTTCAAGGTGCCCGACCGGCTGTGGATCATGGCGGAGTTCCCCCTCACCCCTCTCGGCAAGGTCAGCAAGAAGGCCCTGACCGCGATGGTCGGCTGATGCACGCCGGATTCGAGGAGATCTGCGCCAAGGCCGCGGCCGAGGCCGGGAACGCCGGGCACCCCGTCCTGGCGGTGTGGCGCGAGGAGATCGAGCGGGTCGAGCCGCTGCTGCCGTCCACGCCGTCGCGCGGCACGTTCTTCTGGTCGTCGGGGGACCTCACGATCCTGGCCATGGACCGCGCCGCCGCCTTCCCCGCCGAGGGCCCCAACCGCTTCGCCGAGGTGCGCCGGGCGTGGGAACGGGCGGCGCGCACGATGGTCGGCGGCGGTCCCGGCGACCGCGCCACGCCCGCGCTGGTGGGCGCGTTCTCCTTCGGCGACGGCCCCGGCTCGCTGATGTGGGTGCCGCGCGTGCTGGTCGCGCAGCGCGCCCGCGGCCCGGCCACGCTGTGCCTGGCCGCCCGCGCCGATCCGGTCCACGGCGTCGAGGACGATGCCGCCCGTACGGCCTGGCGCGCCGTCAGCTGGCTGGCGAACACCGTCGTACGGCCGTGCCCGCCGCTCCCGGTCACCGGCGCCGTGATCGAGGAGCTGCCCACGGCCGGGGAGTGGAAGGCGATGGTGGCCAGGGCCGTCGGCCACATCGAGGCGGGCCGGTTCAGCAAGGTCGTGCTCGCCCGCCGGCTGCGGGTACGCCTGCCGTACCCGCCGGACCTGGGTGGATTGCTGCACACGCTCGTCGGCGCCCAGCCCGGCACCACCGTCTTCGCGGCCGGGACCGGCACCAGGACCTTCGCCGGCGCCACCCCCGAGCGGCTGGTGGCGGTGCGCGGCGGGCGGGCCGAGACGATGAGCCTGGCCGCCACGCTGCCGCGCGGGAGCACCGGCGGCGACGACGCCCGGCTGCGCGCGGAGCTGCTCGGCGACGCCAAGTGCCGCCGCGAGCAGGCCATCGTCACCGACATGCTGCGCGGCGCGCTGGCCGGGGTCTGCCATGAGGTGGAGGCGCCGGACGAGCCGGAGGTGCTCGACCTGCCGCACGTACGGCACCTGCACAGCCGGGTGCGCGGCCGGATCGCCGACCCGGAGACGACCGGCGTGCTCGACCTCGTGGAGCGGCTGCACCCGACGCCGGCCGTCGGCGGCCACCCCCGCGAGGAGGCGCTGGGCTGGCTGCGCGCGGCCGAGCGGTTCGACCGGGGCTGGTACTCCGGCCCGATCGGCTGGGTGAACGCCGGCCACGAGGGCGACTTCGCGGTCGCGCTGCGCTCGGCGCTGCTCGACGGCGCCGTCGCGACCCTCTTCGCCGGCTGCGGCATCGTCGCCGGCTCCGACCCGGAGCGGGAGCTGGCCGAGACGTGGCTGAAGTTCCGGCCCATGCTGTCCGCTCTCCTCGACGACCAGGGAGGCCCCCGATGAGCGATCGCGCGGCGCTGATGGATCTCATGGCGCCGATCCGCGGCCGGGTGGTGGCGGCGTCGGCGCTGCAGGTGGTGTACGCGGTGTCGGCGCTGGTGCCGTTCGTGTGCGTGGCGGAGCTGGCCAGGGAACTGCTGGCCCCGGGCCCGCCCGACGGAGCGCGTGTCTGGACCATCGCGGCGGTGGCGATCGGCGGCCTGCTGGTGCGCTTCCTCGCCTTCGGCGCGGCCGGCGCGATCATGCACTTCGCCGATGCCGACCTGCAGCTGCACCTGCGCAGGCGGATGGCGGCGCACCTGGCCAGGGTGCCGCTCGGCTGGTTCACCGACCGCAACTCCGGCCAGGTCAAGAAGGCCGTGCAGGACGACGTCAGGGAGATGCACCACCTGGTCGCGCATGCCCTGCTCGACCTGCTGGCGGCCGTGGTGACGCCGCTGGCGGCGCTGGCGTACCTGCTGACGGTGGACTGGCGGCTCACGCTGGTCACGCTGCTGCCGGTGCCGCTGTTCGCGGTGGCCTTCGCGGTGATGATGCGCGGCTTCGGCGACCAGATGAGCCGCTGGGCCGAGGCGAACGAGCGGATCAACGCGGCGGTCGTCGAGTTCGTCCGCGGCATCGCGGTGATCAAGACGTTCGGGCAGACGCAGCGTTCCTACCGGCGCTTCGCCGAGGCGGTGGACGACTTCGCCGACTTCTTCGGCGCGTGGGTACGGCCGATGCTGCGGCTCAGCGGACTCAGCATGGCGCTGATCTCGCCGCCGACGATGCTGCTCGTCGTGCTGGCGGGCGGCGCGCTGTTCGTCTCGCAGGGCTGGCTGGCCGCGCCGGACGTGCTGCCGTTCGCGCTGGTCGGCGTGGGGCTGACTGCCCCGTTCCTGACGCTCGACATGGGCTCGATGCGGCTGCGCCGGGCGGCGGAGTCGGCCGGGAAGGTCGCCGCGCTGCTGGACAGCCCGGTCCTGCCTGAGCCGGAGGAGCCGGTCGCGCCGGAGGGCAGCCGGGTGGAGTTTCGCGGCGTGGGCTTCTCCTACGACGGCGAGACCCAGGTATTGCGCGAGATCGACCTGGTCATGGAGCCCGGCATGGTCACCGCGCTGGTCGGCCCGTCGGGGTCGGGCAAGTCGACGCTGGCCAAGCTGCTGCCCCGCTTCCACGACGTCACCGAGGGCGCCGTCCTCATCGGCGGGCAGGACGTGCGGGCGATCGGCTCCGACCGGCTCTACCGGCACGTGGGCTTCGTCTTCCAGGAGGTGCAGCTGCTGCGCGCCCCCGTCGCCGCCAACATCGCGCTCGGCCGCCCCGGCGCCGGCACGGAGGAGATCGAACGGGCGGCCAGGGCCGCGCAGATCCACGATCGCATCCTGGCCCTGCCGCGCGGCTACGACTCGGTGATCGGCGAGGACGCCCACCTGTCCGGCGGCGAGGCCCAGCGGGTCTCGATCGCCCGCGCGCTGCTGGCCGACGCGCCCATCCTGGTGCTCGACGAGGCCACCGCGTTCGCCGACCCCGAGTCGGAGTCGGCCATCCAGGACGCCCTGTCCACCCTGATCGCCGGCCGCACGCTCCTGGTCATCGCGCACCGGCTGTCCACGATCACCGGGGCCGACCAGATCCTCGTCCTCGACGGCGGCGCCGTGGGCGAGCGCGGGGTGCACGCGGACCTGCTGGCCCAGGACGGACCCTACGCCCGCCAGTGGGCCGCCTACGCCCGCGCGAGCGAACGCGACTGGACCCACGACGAGGAGGTCGTCCGATGATCCGCAGCCTCACCACCCTCCTGGGCGCGAGCTTCCGGCGGCAGCTCGCCATCACCGCCGTCTACGCCGTCCTGCAGGGACTGACGTTCGCCCTGCTCGTGCCGGTCCTGCGGGCGCTGCTCGGCGGTCAGTCCGCGACCGGCTGGCTGACCGTCTTCGCCGCCGTCGTCGCCGCCACCGCCGTCGCCCACTACATCCAGTCCCGGTACGGCTACGCCGTCGGCCTGTCGGCCATGCGCGGCCTGTTCCACCGCATCGGCGACCACGTGGCCACGCTGCCGGTCGGCTGGTTCAGCGGCGACCGCGTGGGCCGGCTCGGGCAGCTGGCGGGCAAGGGCGTCATGGATGTCATGAGCGTGCCCGCCCACCTCATGCAGGTGCTGGTGACCGCGGTCGTGACGCCGGCGACCGTCCTGGTGTGCATGCTCTTCTTCGACTGGCGGCTGGCCCTGGCCGCGCTGGCCACGGCGCCGCTGATCTGGCTGGCCTTCCGCTGGACCGCCGCGCTCGTGCAGCGCAACGACGCCGCCGTGCACGACGCCGCCGCCGAGGCCGGGGACCGGGTCGTGGAGTTCGCCCAGCAGCAGGCGGTGCTGCGCGCCTTCGGGCGGACCAGCGAGGGCTTCGACCTGCTGGACAAGGCGCTGGCCCGGCAGCGCACCGCGCTGCGCAGGCTGCTCGGCACCGCGCTGCCCGGCCTCGGCGCGGTCGCGCTGTCGGTGCAGCTCGCCTTCACCGTCACGCTGATCGCCGGGTGCGCGCTCGCGCTCGGCGGCTCGGTGGACGTGCCGGAGCTGGCCGGGGTGCTCGTCCTCGCCGTGCGCTTCACCGAGCCGCTGCTGGCCGCCGCGGACGTGGGCGCCGAGCTGCGGCTGGCGCGGGGCAGCCTCGCGCGCGTCAACGAGCTCCTGTCCACGCCCGCGCTGCCCGAGCCCGGCTCGCCGAAGGAGCCCGCCGTACCGTCGGTGGAGCTTGAGGACGTCGGCTTCTCCTACGGCGACGCGCCCGTCCTGCACGAGGTCTCCTTCACCGTCGCCCCCGGCACCATGACCGCGCTCGTCGGCCCGTCCGGCTCGGGCAAGACCACGCTCACCCGGCTCATCGCCCGCTTCTGGGACACCGGCTCCGGAACCGTCCGCGTCGGCGGCCAGGACGTGCGCGAACTGTCCACCGAGCGGCTCATGGGCATGGTCTCCATGGTGTTCCAGGACGTCTACCTCTTCGAGGGCAGCGTCGAGGACAACATCCGCCTCGGCCGCCCCGCCGCCACCGACGACGAGGTACGCGCGGCCGGGCGGGCGGCGCGCGTGGACGAGATCGTCGAGCGCCTGCCCGGCGGCTGGCAGACCCGGGTCGGCGAGGGCGGCGCCACCCTGTCAGGAGGCGAACGCCAGCGCGTCTCCATCGCCCGCGCCCTGCTCAAGGACGCCCCGATCGTGCTGCTCGACGAGGCCACCGCCGCGCTCGACCCCGAGAACGAGGCGGCGCTCGTGGACGCGCTGTCGGCGCTGGCCCGCGAGCGCACGCTGCTGGTCATCGCGCACCGGCTGCAGACGATCGCGCGCGCCGACCAGATCGTGGTCCTGGAGGCCGGGCGGGTGGCCGAACTCGGCACCCACGACGAGTTGCTCACCCGCGACGGGCGCTACGCGGCGTTCTGGCGGGAGCGGTCGCGGGCGCAGGGGTGGAGGCTGGCCGGGCGGGCGTAGGGGACAATGGGGCCATGGCCGAGGAACGACCCCAGTGGCGAGTACTCGGCCGCCCCCGCGGGCGGCCGCCCCGCATCACGCGCCCGGCCATCGCCGACGCCGCCCTCGCCGTCGGCTTCGACAACCTGACGCTGGCCACCGTGGGCGAACGGCTGCACGTCAGCCACTCCGCCCTCTACCGGCACGTGACCGACCGGCAGGAGCTCGTCATCCTGGCCATCGACCGGGCCATGCAGCGGGCCGAGTGGCCGCCTCCCACCGGCGACTGGCGGGCCGACCTGCGCGAGCAGGCGTGGGCGATCTGGCGGCTGCTCGACGAGCACCCGGGGCTCATCCAGGAGTTCCTGCGGCTGACGCGGTTCCCGTCGCAGATCATGGTGCGGTTCGGGGCGGCGGTGCGGCAGCTGGTCTCGTGCGGGTTCACGCCGGAGCGGGCCTTCCTCGCGGTGGACACGGTGTTCGACCTGACGGTGGACGTGTTCGGGCGGGGGCAGCAGATGGACCGGCCCGCGGCGGACGGGCCGGTGCGGGTGGCGACGGCTGACGCGTGGGCCGAGGGCGTGGGACCCGAGATCGAAACCCTGATGCGCGCCGCCCTCAGCGAGCCGGCCGCCGTCTGGTTCGACCGCAAACTCACGCTCGTCCTGGACGGCATCACCGCCTCCCTCGCCCCCGACACCCCCGCTCGATAGCCCCGTCCGTCGCCCCGGCAACCGGCCCCGCTTCCCGGCCCGGCCCCGCGGCAGCCCCTCGGAATCTGGCGGAGCCACTAGACATTTCGGGTTTGCGAGCGTGCCGTGGGTGTTGGGGGTGGGTTGGGTCAGACCGCGTAGGCGATGTGGTCCTGGGTGCTCAGTGCCGCCCGCACGGCGGTGATGCGGGCGAACAGGTAGGCGTCGTTGAGGCGGGCGGTGTAGGCGGAGGCCGCGTGCGGGGTCAGGAAGTGGAGGCTGCGGCGGCCGGCGGCCACCTCGTCGGTCGGCCGGTCGGGCACGCCGGGATGGGCGGCGGCGCGGGTGGAGGCGGGCAGCACCACCTCCTCGCCCCAGGTCCACGGCACGGCCCCGGGCCGGAAGGCGTCCAGCCAGCTCTCCTTGGCGTCCAGCAGCTCCAGGCCCCGGTCCACGGCGGATGGCGAGGTCCAGTCGGCGGGCACGTACCGGCTCCAGTAGGCCGCGCGGGTGCTGAAGCGCGGCTGCGGCGCGGCGGGCGCGGTCCTGATCAGGCTCAGCGGCAGCAGCGAGCGCGCGGTGAGCTCCTCGCAGCGCAGCAGCGTGAGCACGGGCAGTGTGGTGTCGCGCGCCAGGCTCGGCTTCTCCACCACGGCCACCTCGCGCAGCGGCGGCAGGGCGGGGCCGGCGGCGGCGCACCACCGGCACGGGACGAACGTGAACAGGATCTCCGGCTCCGGCCGGTCGGTCCGCACCCGCAGGTCCGGGACGAGCGTCAGGGCTCCGGCCTCCCGCCGGGCCATCCGTGACAGCAGGTCGAAGGGCAGCGTCGGATACATCTCACTTGACCTCCTTCTGAAGATCATTCCAGGCTGGCGACCAGCACGGTCGCCGCGCATCCGGCACCGAACCCGGCCACGCACATGTCGGCGAGCTCCGCCCGGCCGTAGGAGTCCAGGCGTTCCTCGTCCTCCCGGCTCAGCCCGCCGGCCAGCCACGAGGCCACGCCGGCGCGGAAGGTCGGCGAGACCGGGTCGGGCGGGCGGCTGCCGGGCCGCGAGGAGCAGACGTCGAAGCCGAGGATGTAGCCCGCTGCCCACACCTCGAGCGCGGCGGCGTAGGGGAAGACCAGCCCGGCCACGCTGACGGGCTTGAACAGCGAGATGTCCTCCATGTACGCCGTCCACCCGTCGATCACCTCGTCCGCGACGACGCCCAGCAGGTCGCACCAGTCGTGCCAGTACCAGCCGAACAGGTTGTCGACGGGCTCGCCCGAAACCGGGCGGGCGAACCTGATCAGGCACCGCGAGTCATGCAGCTCCAGCGTGTACGGCAGGCCGGGCCACGGCCAGGCGACCCCGTCGGCCGCGCCCCCGGCCCAGGAGGACGGGTCGATCCCGGCGTGGTCGGCGAAGGCGACGGCGTGCCGTACCCCGTGATCGTCGTTGCCCGCGACGCTGGGCAGGTCGCCGTGGTCGATGAGGCTGGGCACGACCGAGACCACGCGCACGCCGCGCTCGCGGCAGAAGACCGTCACCACCTCGTCGTCGTCGCGGTACTCGTCCGGCACCTCCGCCAGGCGCGCGGCCAGCGCGCGGGCGTGGTCGGCTGGCAGCAGGAAGCCGAGCGTCGGGGTGTACTCGTGGTGTGAGAGCGCCGCCCAGGGCACCCCGAGTGCCGCCGCCCGGCGGAACAGGTAGGAGTTGCGCGGGCTGTTGCGGTTGACGTAGAGGGCGATGCCGTGGCCGGGGCGCTGCCGGATGGCCGCTTTGAGGTGCGCGACGAAGTCCTTGGCGAGCACCACGTCGTCCTGCAGGACCAGGTGGTGGGTGGCCTCGGCGGGGCAGGCCGCCCAGGCGCGCTTGGCGGTGCGCAGAGGGCTGGGCGGGCCGGTCGGGTCGGGGTCGGCGACGAGCCTGGGTGAGAGCTCCGCGCACTGCGCGGCGAGCGCCTTGGCGGCCGTTTCCCGGCTCGGGTGATACATGACCGCGACGCTCAGCTTGAGGTCAGCCAATTGTCCATCCCTCTCGTGCCAACTCCATTTCGGCCATGGCGGCGCACATCAGGTCGGCGTGCTTTCCGGCGGCCGGGTGAACGGCCACGGTGCGCATTCCGGCGGCTCCGGCGGCCGAAATTCCAACCGCCGAATCCTCGAAGACAACGATGTCTTCGGGGCGTAACCTCGGGACTATTTCGGCGAGCCGCTCCATCGCCGTGATATATCCCTCCGGGTGTGGTTTTCCGTGTGTGACGTCCTCGCGCGACAGCACGGTCGCGAACAGGTGGGTGAGCCCGGCGAGCGCCAGCACGGGCTCCACCTCGGCGCGCGGCGCGTTGGTGACGAGCGCCAGCGGCAGGTGGACGGCGAGGCGCCGGATCAGCACGGCCGCCTCGGGCCGGACCGGCGACACCGTGCGCAGGCGATCCAGGTAACGCGCCAGGCGGACCCGGCCCAGCCGTTCGAGCTGTTCGGGCGTCGGTGGCCGCAGGCGGAAGGCACGATGGATCTCATGGAACAGGTCCTGATCGCTCAGGCCGTCGAGTCTGGCGCGGAAGAAAGGGCGGTCGAGCTCCACGCCCAGCTCGGCGGCGGCCGTTTCGGCGTAGACGAGATATTGCAGTTCGTCGTCGCTGGTGATGGTGCCGTTAAAGTCGAAGGCGACCGCGCGTACTCCAGAAAGACCGGCAATCGCCAGCGACGCCCCCGCTATCCCCGTGAGTGTCATGACTTACACATTTCCAGGCATACCACCACCCCTGCAGCATCTGTGTGCGGCAGCATGTGCCCATTGCAGCGTGTTGCCAAGGTCACATCCAGTCATCGATGACCGACATCACGTTGCCATTTCTGGCACAATGTGATTAGTTTCTGACACAATGCACACGCCTCATAATGTCTGCTGAGAGAAGGAATGCTCGCTCAACCGGCCTTCGGCCATCGCCTCAGGGCGCTCCGTCTCGAACGCGGGCTGTCGCAGGCCGCGCTCGCCGCCGGCGGGCTGTCCACCGGCTATCTCTCCCGGCTGGAGTCCGGCGCCCGCCCGCCCACCGCCCGCGTCGTCGAGCACCTGGCGGAACGCCTCGGCGTGCCGGTGTCGGCCTTCGACGCCGCGCACGAACCGCAGTCGCTGGCCCAGGTGCTGGCCTCGGTGACCTCAGCGGAGGAGACCGGCGACCCGGGCGAGGCCCTGGCCGACGCCCTGCGCGCAGACGACCGCGTCAACCCCGCCCTGAGCTGGCAGGCGATGTGGCTGCTCGCCCGCATCCGCGGCGGCCAGGGCCGCCACGACGAGGAGCTGCAGCTTCTGCATGAGCTGGTCGCGCTGAGCGACAGCCTGGGCTCGCCCGAGCTGCGCGCCCGCTCGCGCACCGAGCTGTCGCGGTGTGTGCAGGCCCTCGGCGACAACACGCGGGCCCGCGACTACGCGCACGAGGCCTACTCGCTCTCCCCCGACCTGTCCACCGCCGATCGGGCCGGCGCGCTCCAGGCACTCGTCTCGGCCGAGGCGGAGGCCGGCCGGCTGGCCGAGGCCAGGGCGCACGCCGACGAGCTGTGCGAGGTGACGGAGCAGGCCGGCGGCACGCTGTTCATCAAGGCGCTGTGGGCCTCGGCCACCGTCCGCATCCGGCAGGGCGACTATCTGGGCGCCCAGGAGGCGCTGGAGCGCGCGCTGCTCGGCCTCGACAGCCGGGGCGACCTGCAGCTGTGGATGCGGCTGCGCCTCGCCGCCGCCTCGCTCTACCTGCAGATCACCCCGCCGCTGACCGACCGGGCGGCGGCCAGGCTGGACGAGGTCGGGCCGGTGCTCGACCTGGTCGGCACCGACCTGCACCAGCAGCAGCTGCTCACGCTCCGCGCCCACCTGGCCTTCGAGGAGGGCCGGATCGAGCAGGCCCGTGAGCTGGTCGAGCGGATCGGCGAGGTGGGCGAGCTGCTGCTGTCCTTCCGCGACCGGATCAGGTTCCAGGCGCTGCGCAGCCAGCTGCTCATCCTCGACGGCCAGGTCGAGGAGGGCAACACCGCGCTGCGCACGCTCGCCACGCAGGCGCAGGAGGCGCTCAACGTCGAGCTGGCGGCCGAGATCTGGAAGATCCTGGCCACCACGCTCTACAGCAAGGCCTGATCGCTAGCCGTTGACGCCGGTGTAGCGGGTCAGGCTCCAGTTCCAGAGGACCCGCGAACCGGCGAAGGCGGCCAGGCCGATCAGCGGCGCCGCCGCGGCCACCGCTACCGGCACCCCCAGCCCCGCGGTGTTGCCGGTCAGCACCGCCACCGGGAAGTAGGCGACGAAGGCCAGCGGGACCACGAACGTGAACGCGCCGCTGATCACGCCGGGCAGGATCTTCAGCGGGTAGTTGCCGAACGTGGTCATGAGCTCCTCGGTCCAGTAGCTCCACGTGATCGCCGACGGGAAGTGCAGGTGGAGGCTGGACAGCGCGGTGAAGACCGCCGCCTCCACCAGCATGCCGCCGACCAGCGCGGCGACGATGTAGGCGATCTGCCACGGCGCCCACTCCAGCTCGATGCTCCACACCGCCCACGCGAACAGCGACCCGCCGACGAGCAGGTCGCCCAGCGCGTTGCTGGGAAACGCCGACAGCTGCACCTGCCGGTAGACGGGCAGCGGCCGCAGCAGGAACGCGTCGAACCTGCCCTCCTGCACCAGCACCGCCAGCTCCCCCACCCGGCCGAAGAACACCTCGTAGAAGGCGTGGCCGAGCATCCGCACGGCCGCGATCATCAGCACCGCGTCGCTGGACCAGCCGCCCATGCCGGGGAAGCGGCCGAGCAGCACGGTGGCGAACACGATGATCGAGGTCTGCCAGGCGAGGCCGAGCGCGACCCGCATCCAGAACTCGCCCCGGTATTCAAGCTGCGCCCGGAAGGTGAGCCCGACCACCCGCAACGCCAGCGCCCACGCCGGAAGAAAGCCGCGCATCCTCATCCTCCCTGCGCCACGACGCGACCGGCCGCCCTGGTCCACAGGAACCTGGTCAGCGCCGCCAGCAGCAGCACCCAGAACCCCTGCAGCGCCAGCTGCCCAGGCAGCTCGGAGAGCGGCAGCCGGCCGACGTAGAACGACAGCGGAACGTTGATCGTCGCCTGGAACGGCAGCGCCGCGCTGAGCGCCTGGAACCAGCCGGGAAAGAACCACAGCGCCGCGTACGCCCCCGACAGCAGGTTCTGCGTGAACATCATGATGTCCACCGCCGAACTGTTCTTGATCGTCCAGAAGCACAGCTGGTCGGTCAGCAGCAGCAGGTAGTACGTCACCGCCTGCCCGAGCGCGAACGTGGCCGCGAAGGCGAGTGCGGCCCCGGCGCTCGGCGGCGGGTCCAGCACGCCGGCCGCCAGGCAGACCAGGTAGCCGGCCAGCGCCCAGG
Organism: Nonomuraea endophytica; assembly: GCF_014203235.1. Classification (GTDB taxonomy): domain Bacteria; phylum Actinomycetota; class Actinomycetes; order Streptosporangiales; family Streptosporangiaceae; genus Nonomuraea; species Nonomuraea endophytica. Next base: position 445,346 of record NZ_JACHIN010000005.1, read on the forward strand.
CCAGGCCGTACACCTGGTCGCCGGCGGCGCGGAAGAAGTAGTAGCGGCGCGCGGGCAGCGGGCGCAGGAACCAGTAGACGATGGTGCCGAAGTTGATGTGCTGGATGACGGTGTCCCTGGCGCTGTAGCGGTCGTTGGCGCGCGGGCGCACGATGAGGACGGCGAGCACGGCGTAGGTGACCGCCTGCGCCTCGGTCAGTCCGGCGCTGACGGTCGTGCCGGCGTACAGGGCGTGCCACAGGCACACCACCAGGAACAGGTGTACGGCCAGCCGCAGCCCCGCGGCGGTCATCCGGCTCGGCGAGTGCCATTCGGTGACGGCGGTGATGGCGCCGGTGCGCCAGCCTGATGGGACGGCGAGTATGGTCACGCTGGCGACTCCTGCCGCGCGTCGCGGTAGGCGGCGCGCATGACGTCCTCCAGGTCGCTCTCCTCGACGCGGATGTCCATGACCTCGTAGCGCTCGATGATGCGCTTGAGCGCCTGGTGCGTGGGGACGGCGTCGGCGCCGCCGGTGGGGCCGAGGACGAGCCGGGCGCCGTCGCGTTCGAGCACGGTCAGGCCGGGCGGGCAGGGCCGTTCGTCGGGGCCGGTCAGCGTGACGTGGACGCGCCAGCCCCGGCCGAAGCGCTCGCGCATCTCGGTGAGCGTGCCGTCCAGGACGATGCGGCCGTGGTTGATGAGGACGACGCGTTCGGCCAGCCGTTCGACCTCGGTCATGTCGTGGGTGGTGAGCAGGACGGTGCGCCCGCGCCGCTCGACCTGGTGGCGCAGCAGCTCGCGCACCTGTTCCTTGGCGACGACGTCCATGCCGATGGTGGGCTCGTCGAGGACGACCACGGGCGGGTCGTGCAGGAGGGCGGCGGCCAGGTCGCAGCGCACGCGCTGGCCGAGCGACAGGTGCCGGACCCGGGTGTCCCAGAAGGAGCAGAGTTCCAGCAGTTCGTCGAACTCGCGCATCCTGGCCTTGTAGTCGCCGGGGGCGACGCCGTAGATGTCGCGCAGGATGCGGAACGACTCGCGGGCGGGCAGGTCCCACCACAGCTGGGTGCGCTGGCCGAAGACGGCGCCGATGTTGCGCGCGTTGCGCTCGCGCTCGCGGTAGGGGACGACGCCGGCCACCGTGGCCTGCCCGGAGGTCGGGGTCAGGATGCCGGTCAGCACCTTGATCGTGGTGGACTTGCCGGCGCCGTTGGGTCCGAGCAGCGCCAGCAGTTCGCCGGTCGCGACGGAGAAGGAGACGTCGTCCACGGCGGTCTTGGACTCCAGCTCCGGCGCGATCAGCGCGCGCAGCGCGCCGCGCACCCCCGGGGAACGGCGGGCGGTCCTGAACGTCTTGACCAGCCGCCGCACCTCGATGGCGGACTCGGAGGCGGGCCTGGACAGGCGGTCGAGCGTGGACATCTGGGTCATCGTGCCGTCATCCTCACCGGGAGATGGGCCAGCCCGCTGACCGCGATCGAGCGCACGGGCACGGCGGGGCCGGCCTGTTCGATGCGGTGGCCGGACTCCAGCAGTTCGTCGAAGAGCACGCGCATCTCGGCGCGGACGAGCGTGGCGCCGATGCAGAAGTGTTCGCCGCCGCCGAGCGCGAGGTGGCGGTTCGGGGTGCGGGTGATGTCGAAGCGGTCGGGGTCGGGGAAGACGGACTCGTCCCGGTTGGCCGAAGGGAGCCAGACCACGACCCGGTCGCCGGGCCGCATCCGCGCCCCGCGCACGCTCGTCTCGCGGGTGACGGTGCGCATGGAGTGGGTGCCGCTGGAGGTCCAGCGCAGGACCTCCTCTCCGGCCGTGGCCAGCAGGCCGCGCTCGGCGCGCAGCCGTTCCCACTGGGCGGGGTGTTCGAGGAAGGCGTGCATGCCGCCGATGAGCGCCAGCCGTCCGTTCTCGGTGGCGCCGAGCAGATTTTCGCAGTTGAGGAGGATCTCCTCCTCGGTGAGCAGTTCGCCGTCGACCTTGCCGTGGACGAGCGCGCTGATCATGTCGTCGGCCGGCTCGGCCATGCGGTCGTAGATGAGGTCGAGGAAGTACTGCATGACGCGCTGGTGGGCGATGCCCTTGGCGTCGAAGGCGGCGTTGCTCCAGCGGAAGAGGTCGTCGTGGTCGCGTTCGGCGACGCCGATGATGCCGCAGATGACCGACAGGGAGAAGCGGGCGGCCAGATCGTCGACGAAGTCGAACGTGCCGCGTTCGGCGGCCCGCGCGATGAGGCGGCGGGCCAGCGGGCGCATGCTCTCCTCCACCGAGCGCACGGCCCGCTCGCCGAACCAGCCGGCGATCAGCCCGCGCATCCGCCGGTGGCGCGGCGGGTCGGTCAGCGCGATCGTGCGCCCGTTGCCCGGGTCCTCGCCGCAGCGCACGGGCCGCAGCAGCACCCCGCGCGCCGAGCTGAACGTCTGGGCGTCCCGGTAGACCGCCCGCGCGTCCTCGTAACGGGTGAGCGACCAGAATCCGGGCAGTTCGCCCGGCGGATGCCAGTGCACGGGCGCGTGCGCGCGCATCCACCGCCAGAGCCCGTGCGGGTCGCCGTCGGCGAACAGCGCGGGATCGGCAAGGCTGGCGGGCTCGATCGTGGGTGCCGTCATGGCCGGACTCCTGACGGGATGGTGTGCAGGCGGTCGGTGAAGCGCTTGGCGAACTCCTCGGCGGTGCTCTCCGCGACGGTCTGCGGCCGGTAGGAGACGACCATCCGCAGGCCGCCGTCCGCCCGTGGCCACAGCTCCGTGTGCAGCTCAAGCGGCAGTTCCAGGTACGGCTGCCGCACGAACGCGGTCCTGAGCCCGCTCAGCGCGAGCCCGGCGGGCGCGTTGTCCTGCAGGGCGAAGAGCGTCTGGTAGATCGGCGGGCGGTCGGTGCGCGGCGGGTTCACCAGCCGCAGCACCTCGGGGAAGGGCACGTCCTGGGCGGCGAACGCTCTGGCGACGACGTTCCCGGTCTCCCTCACCGCGGCCGGGCCGCCGTCCAGCGCGCTGTCGCGCAGGCGGACGCAGAGCATGTTGATGTGGCAGCCGACGGCTCGGTCGAGGGCCGGGCCGTACCTCTGGGCGATGGGGACGCCGACGGCGAAGTCGCGCTGGCCGGTCACCTCGGCCAGGCTGCTCGCGCACAGCGCGAGCAGCGCGGCGAAGCGCGTGACGCCGAGCCGGGCGGCCAGTTCGTCGACCCGGGCCACGACGGCGGGGGCCAGCGGGCTCTCCAGGTGGCGGGGGCCGCCGGCCAGCGGGTTCACCTCGTCGGCGGGCCAGCGCAGCTCGGGGACTCCGGTGAGCTCGTCGAGCAGGTAGTCGCGGTGGTCGGCGAGGTCGGCGGCGACCGGGTGGCGGCTCGGCCGCGGCGCGGGGCCGCAGTGGCCGTGGTTGTAGGCGTCGGCCAGGTCCGCGGCCAGGACGGACTCCGACCAGCCGTCGAAGGCGATGTGGTGGACGGCCGCGCCGAAGACGGCCAGGTTTGGCGTGACGGGGACCAGCGCGGTGCGCCACACCTCGCCACCGGTCAGCTCCAGCGGGTCGGCCAGGGCGGTGCGCAGTTCGCGGACGGCGGCCTCGACGTCCGGCCGGGCCGGAAGCACTTCCAGGGGCGGGGGCGGGATGTCGGGCGAGGTCCAGGCGGCGGGCCTGGGGTCGGCCAGGTAGACGGCGCGCAGCGGCTCGTGCTTGCGGTGCACGGCGGCCACGGCCGCTTCCAGGGCGGCGCGGTCGAGCTCGCCCTCGACGGTCCAGGTGAGCAGGCAGTGCGCGGTGCGGTCGCCGGGTGAGACCAGGTGCTTGGTCAGGTAGACGACCTGCATGGGGGTCAGCGGGACGACGTCGCAGGCGGCCGGGGCGCCGTCCTGGCCGTCCTGGCCGGCGGTGGTACGCAGCCAGGCGGCCAGGGCGGCGGCGGTGGGGTGGGCGTAGATGCGGGAGACGGGGACGGGCCGGTCCAGGCGGGCCGACAGCCGGGCGCAGACCCGCCCGGCGGCCAGCGAGTCGCCGCCCAGCTCGACCAGGGGGACGTCGTGGGGGACTTCCTGCCTGCCGAGCACCTCGCGGAAGACGGCGGCCACGAGCTTGTCGAGGGGATCGTCCGAGACCGCATCGGCGTCGGGTCCGGGCTGGGGCGCGGTGGTCGGCGCCAGGGCCAGGAGGGCGGGTTCGTCGAGCTTGCCGCGTTCTGTCACCGGGAAGGCGGGCACGCTCACCACCGCGGCGGGGCGGTGGTAGGGGGCCAGAACCAGGTTCAGGGCGCCGAGCGCCGCCTCCAGCGGGTCGCCGGGGTTTTGCGGCACGCAGAACGCCACCAGGTCGCGGGCGGCGCCGCCGTCGCCAGGACGGGCCAGCACACGGCAGTGCCGTACCGCGGGCAGGAGGCGTTCGACCTGGCGCTCGATCTCGGCGGGCTCGATGCGGTGGCCGCGGATCTTGACCTGGCGGTCGGCGCGGCCGCGGAAGTGCAGCAGGCCGTCGGGGCTCCAGACGCCGAGGTCGCCGGTGCGGTAGACGCGGGTGCGGCGGCCGCCGACCCGCACGTGGGTGAACTTGGCCCGGGTGAGCTCCTCGTCGCCGAGGTAGCCGAGTGCCAGGCCCTCTCCGGCGATGCAGATCTCGCCGGTCTCCCCCACGGCGCAGGGGCGGACGCCGTCCAGGACGTGCACCTGCGTGCCGGGCACCGGGCGGCCGAGCGGGATGCCGCCGGGGCGTTCGCAGTCGGCGGCGGTGACGCGATGCGTGGTGGCGAAGACGGTGCTCTCGACCGGGCCGTAGCCGTTGAGCAGCACGATCACCGGATGCCTGGCGATGAACCTGGCCACGTGCCCGGCCGACAGCCGCTCGCCGCCGATCATGACCTGGCGCAGGCCGTGGAAGGCGTCGACGTCCTCGTCGACGATCATGTTGAACAGGCTGCTGGTGAGCCAGATCGTGTCCGTGCCGTGGGTCTCGACGGCCGCGCGCAGGCAGCCCGCCGACAGGTAGGGCTCCTCGACGATCAGCGAGGTGCCGCCGTTCAGCAGCACCGACCACAACTCCAGCGAGAAGGCGTCCCACGGGGTCGGCGCGGCCAGCGGCATCACCGTGTGGGCGCCGAAGCGGGCGAACCCGTCGTGCTGGAAGAGCCGGGCCGTGGCCCAATGCGGGGTCAGCACGCCTTTGGGCCGTCCCGTCGTGCCCGAGGTGAAGAAGACGCACGCGGGGTCGCCGCCGCTGACGGCGGCCGGCCGGTAGCCGTCCGGCACGGTGACCGGCCCGTCCGGCGGCGACCACACCGGCAGCCCGAGGTCGGGGCAGCCGGCGTCCGGCCAGCACACCACCAGCCCGGCGGCCAGGTCCTCGGTCACCTCGGTGAGGCGGCGCTCGGGCCAGGCGGGGTCGAGCAGCGCGTAAGCGGCCCCCGTCTTCAGTACGGCCAGCAGCGCGATCACCAGCTCGATGCTTCTCGGCAGCAGGATGGGCACGCGGGCGCCCCTGGTCACTCCGGCCTCGGCCAGCCGGGCCGCCCACGCGTCGGCGGTCCGGTTGAGCTCGCCATAGGTCACGGTGGTGTGTCCCGACACCAAGGCGGGCGCGTCCGGTCGTGACAGTGCCGTCCGCGCGAGCACCTCGTGCAGGCCTTCGCTGAGCGAGGCGCACGGGCGCCCCGTCGTCCAGCTCGAATCTGGCTGCACGGTTTCCACTCCCCTCACGTGCCACCGCTTTCCAACATTCTTGTCAAAAGGTTGCCATATGGTTGCCAAATCCGGCAAGCTATTGCTCGACAGTTCCCGGGAGGTGTGCTCATGGCCCGCGACCGATCGCTCGACATCGCCGTGACGGGAATCTCCGCCAGGTTCCCCGGCTCGAAGGACCTCGACGCGTGGTGGGCCGCGCTGACGTCGGGGACGGTGCTCACCACGCGCTACGACAGGGCCGCGCTGCTGGCCGCCGGAGTGCCGGCCGCGCTGGCCGACGACCCCGACTACGTGCCCGTGCGCGGCCACCTCGACGGCGCCGACCGCTTCGACAACACGCTCTTCCGGGTCAGCGCCCGCGAGGCGCAGCTCATGGACCCGCAGCACCGCCTCATGCTGGAAGCGGCATGGGCGGCGCTGGAGGACGCCGGGGCCGGACGGTCCGGCGAGGGCCCCCGCACCGGCGTGTACGCCTCCAGCAGCGGTAGCGGCTACCTGCGCAGCCTGGTCGCCGGCCGCACGCTCGACCCGGCCACGCTCGACCAGGTCATCCACGGCACCGAGCCCGACTTCATGGCCAGCCGCATCGCCTACAAGCTCGGCCTGACCGGGCCCGCCATGGCCGTGCAGACCGCCTGCTCGTCCTCGCTGGTCGGCGTCCACCTGGCCGTGCAGGCGCTGGTCGCCGGCGACTGCGACCAGGCCGTCGTCGTGGCGGCCGGGCTCGGCTTCCCGCAGGCCGGGCATCTGTGCATGCCGGGCGGGATCCAGTCGGCCGCCGGATCCTGCCGGCCCTTCGACGCGCGGGCCGACGGCGTGGTCGCCGGGTCGGGGGTGGTCTGCGTGGTGCTGCGGCGGCTGGCCGACGCCTTGGACGACGGGCCTTCGCCGTACGGGATCATCCTCGGCACGGCGATCAACAACGACGGCGCCGCCAAGGCCGGCTACCACGCCCCGTCCGTGGCCGGGCAGGAGGCGGTGATCAGGTCCGCGCTGGGCGCCGCCGACGTCGGCGGCGAGTCCATCGGCTATCTGGAGGCGCACGCGACCGGCACCCGGGTCGGCGACCCCATCGAGTGGTCGGCCGCCTCGGCAGCCCTCAAGGGCATGGGCGCCGGGCCGGGACAGGTGGCGGTGGGCGCGCTCAAGGCCAACATCGGCCACCTCGACGCGGCCGCCGGGCTCGCCGCCCTGGTCAAGGCGTTACTGGTGGTGCGGGATGGCATCGTGCCGCCGGTGGCCGGGTTCACCCGGCTCAACCCGCTGCTGGAGACCGGCGAGTCGCCCCTTCGCGTGCCGGAGGAACTGGCCGCCTGGACCGGGCCGCTGCCGCGCCGCGCCGGGGTCAGCGCCTTCGGCATCGGCGGCACCAACGCCCACGTCATCATCGAGCAACCCCCCACCCACCACACCGCCCTCTCCCCCCTCGCCCCCTTCGCTCTCGACCTGTGGGAAGGGACGCCCGCGCGGGAAGGGACGCCCGCGCACCACAACGCCGGGATCGCTCTCGACCGCTTCTTGGATGAGCCGTCCGGCCTCGATCGGCAGGAAGAGGAGCCCGCGCAGCTTGTGTTGGTGTCGGCGGCTGATCGTGAGGCGCTGGATCGGGCGGCGCGCCGGCTGGCGGGTCACCTCACCGCGCGGGCGCCCGAACTGGCCGACGTGTCCTTCACGCTGGCCACCGGCCGGGCGGAGTTGCCGGAGCGGCTGGCGGTGACCGGGCGCACGGCCGCCGAGGTGGCCTTGGCCCTGTCGGACGGCGCGGCCCGGGGGCGCCGTCCGACGGATGGGCCCGCCCCGGTCGTCTTCCTCTTCCCCGGCCAGGGCAGCCAGCGTCCGGGGATGGCGGTGCCGTTCGCGCGGTCGCTGCCGGGCTTCCCCTCGGCGCTGGCCGCCTGCCTGGACTGCTTCACCCCGGAACTCGCCGAGCGGGTCGAGCGGGCGCTGCTCGATCCCGCCTTCCCCGCCGACGACCTGCGGGAGACGGAGCTGGCGCAGCCGTCGCTGTTCGCGCTGGAGCACGCCGCCGCCACCGCCCTCATGGCCTTGGGGGTACGGCCGGCGTCCCTGATCGGCCACAGCCTCGGCGAGATCACCGCCGCCTGCCTGGCCGGGGTGTTCACGCTGCCCGACGCGGCCCGGTTCGTGGCCGTGCGGGGCAGCGCGATGCAGGGCTGCCCGGCCGGTGCCATGATCGCGCTGGGCTGCCCGGAGGCGCAGGGCATGAAGCTGGCCGCGGAGGCCGGCGTCGACCTGGAACTGGCCGCGGTCAACTCGGCCGACTCCTGCGTGCTGGGCGGCACCGTCGCCGCGGTCGAACGCTTCGAGCTGGCCCTGGGCGACAAGGTCTTCCACCGCAGGCTGCGTACCAGCCACGCCTTCCACACGCGCCTGGTCCAGCCCGCGGTGCCGGAGCTGGCGATGGAGCTCACCGACATCCGGCTGCGGCGGCCCGTGCTCCCTTACGCGGCCAACAGCACCGGGCGGGTGATTCCCGCCGGGGTGGTGGTGAGCCCGGAGACGTTCATCGAACAGGCCCGCCACACCGTACGCTACGCCGAGGCCATGGCCTCCACCGCCCTGTCGCTGCCCGGGGCGGTCGCGATCGAGATCGGCCCCGGCACCACGCTGTCGGCCCTGGCAGCGAACCTGGTCACCGTGCCGCTCTCCCCCGGCCGCGCCTCCACCCGCCCGGCCGACGAGGTGCTGAACGCGCTGGGCCGGCTGTGGACCCTCGGTCAGCCTGTCGATCCGCGCGCGCTGTGCGGGGTCGGGCAGCGCGTACACCTGCCCACGTATCCGTTCGCCGGGCCTCGGTGGGTGGCTCCGGAGGCCGCCGCCCAGGACCTCGCCCTGTCTGTCGTCGAGAGCCCCTCCTGGGACGAGGTCCCGGCGGATCGGGCCACGGACGCGCCCGCGGTGCTGGCCGGGCTGTGGGCGGAGTTGCTGGGCCAGTCGGATCTGACGGCCGAGTCCGACTTCTTCCAGCTCGGCGGCGACTCGCTGCTCATCACCAGCCTGGCCAGGAAGGTCAACCAGGAGCTCGGGATCCGGGTGCCGATCCGGTCGATGCTGGCCGGCCGTACCCTCGGACGTCAGACCACCATCGTGCTCGACCTGCTGGCGGAGCCCGTGGCCGCAGCGGGCCCATGACAGACGCTCCGACATCGCGACGGCGCCTGGTCCTCATACAGGGACCAGGCGCCGTTGCGTCCGCCACCACCGTTTGCGTTCACCGCCAGGACTTTTCGTCGTCACCGCCGGGGCTCCCCGCCTCAGGGCATGCGTCGTCGCTGGAGCTGCCGTGGGCTCGGGAGCGGGCTAGACGTGTGCGGCGGTCGGTTGGCGGGTGGAGCAGGCGGCCAGCACGCGGCGCAGCCAGGCGATCCTGGCGTTCTGGGCGGCGCGGGAGATGACCGCGCCGGGCACCCACTCGTCGAAGCTATGGAAGGCGCCGGACCACACGTGCAGCTCGGCCTGACCCCCGGCCTGCCAGATCCGGCCGGCGTAGGCGACGGCCTCGTCGCGCAGGGCCTCCACGGAGCCGACGTCGATGAACGCCGGCGGCAGCCCGGTCAGGTCGCGGGCACGGGCGGGAGCGGCGTAACAGGACACCCCGGGGCCGCCGCGCCGTTCGCCGAGCAGGGCCGTCCAGCCGGTGAGGCCGGAGCGGCGGTCCCACAGGCCGACGCCGTCCATCTGGTGGGCCGATGGGCTGTCGCACCGGTCGTCGAGCATGGGGCACTGCAGCATCTGGCCGATCAGCGGCGGGCCGCCGCAGTCGCGGGCCAGCAGGGAGACCCCGGCCGCGAGCGCGCCACCGGCGCTGTTGCCGCTGATGACGATCCGGTCGCAGTCGAGCCCGAGCAGCGCCGCGTGGTGATACAGCCACACCAGGCCGGCGTAGCAGTCCTCGACCGGCGCGGGATCCGGGTGTTCGGGGGCCAGGCGGTACTCGACCGCCACGACCGCGATCTGCAGCTCCTGCGCGCGTTCGAGCTCGGAGGCGAGTTCGGTGGTGCGGTTGTTGCCGGCCACCATCCCGCCGCCGTGGGTGTTGTAGATGATCGCGTGCGGTCCCGGCGTGGCCGTAGGTCGGCAGACCAGCAGCGAGATGTACGGCGCGCCCGGCGGCCCCGGCACCACCCGCTCCTCGACGTCGAAGGCGCCGCCCCGGCGGATCTCGGTGTCGGAGAGCGACCCCGCGAGCGTACGGCGGCGCCGGTCGGCGATCAGTTCGGGCGTGAGCGGGCTCGGCAGGTCGCTGAGAATCGCCCGGAGCGGGGCCGCGAGCTCGTGGTCGAACGGCGGCGGCGGGCCGATGTGGACAGGGATCACGGGAGGCTCCTCGGTCTAAGCCGACACCTTCACCCCCGAGATTGTCACATTAGGCAATATATGGCAAGCTTGATGCCAAGTTTGGCAAGGCCGTACCTGGCTATCGACCAGCAGAAAGGTACGCACCATGACCGCACCCACCCTGCCCGCCGCCACCGCCGTGGAGATCGTCCGCCTGGCCGGCAACATCGGTGCCGAGATCCGGGGCGTCGACGCCGGTTCCCCGCTCGCCGACGACACCGCCGCCACGGTCCGGCAGGCGCTGCTGGACCACAAGGTGGTGTTCCTGCGCGACCAGATCCTCACCTACGACACCCAGGTGGCCTTCGCGCGCCGGCTCGGCGACGTGACGCTCGGGCACCCGATCTTCGAATCCCACGGGAAAGAGCCGCTCCGCGAGGAGATGGACTCCCACAAGGGCATGCGCGCCAACCACTGGCACACCGACCTGACGTTCGTGGACCGGCCACCCGCGTTCACCATCCTGTACGGCGTGGTCATCCCGCCGGTCGGCGGCGACACGATCTGGGCCAACACCGAGACCGCCTACGCCGGCCTGCCGCCCGAACTCCGCGACCTGGCCGACCGGCTGCGGATCGTCCACAGCAACGACTCCGACTACGCCGCCATCTACGAACGCGAGGGCGCCACCGACGCGGCCGTGCGGGCGCTGCACGAGTCGATGCTGTCCAAGGTGTTCGAAACCGAGCACCCCGCCGTCCGCGTACACCCCGAAACCGGCAACCGCTCCCTGCTGCTGGGCGGATTCGCCGTGAGCGTGTCCGGCTACCCCCGCCAGGCCGGCCGCGACCTGATCCGCGTCCTGCAGGAACACGTCACCCGCCCCGAGAACACGGTCCGCTGGAAATGGCGCGCAGGCGACCTTGCCATCTGGGACAACCGCGCCACCCAGCACTACGCCGTCTTCGACTACGGCGACCAGCACCGCCGCGGCGAACGCCTCACCGTCGCCGGCGACGTCCCCATCGGCCCCGACGGCCGCCCCAGCCTCCCCCTCCGCGGCGACGCCACCCACTACTACTTGGGTTCCTCGACGTAGTTCCGTGCTGTTTCTCTTCTGCCCGCGCGCCCCTTACAACCTCGCTGCTCCGTTACGGCTAGCGCCACGCCACCCCGCCCCGCCGCCGAGGGCGGGCCTCTGTCGAGCGCCGGTCGTGAGGGCTCACGGGGTCCTCACCGCAACGACTCCGCTCTTGCCCATCTCCGGCGCCAACCCGCGGCCCTGTCATGCACGGCCTTGCCATGCGAGTGCCCTTGACCTTGCCACGTGCGCGGCCTCCGGCCCGTCAGAGCCTTGCCACGTGCGTGGCCTCCGGCCAGTCAGGGTCTTGCCACGTGGCCGGTTTCTCGCTGGATCCGGTCTTGCCACGGGAGCTTTGGGCTTGCAATGTGGGTGGCTTTGGGCTTGGCGGGTTGGGGGTGACCGTGGGGCGCACCAGCCGGTGTTCTTGTGCATGGGAGCGCCCGCGCGGCCTGGGGGTGGCGGCGCGGGCGCTGGGTGGATGGCTTCGCAGGACTGCCTGCGCGAGCGCGTGGGCGGGTCGACGCGGGCGTGCGGCGTCGGCCTGCGAAAGCGATCCAGGCGTGACAGCGATCCAGGTGGCGGTGCAGGTGTGGCGGTGATCCAGGTGTGGTGATCCTGGTGTGGTGATCCTGGTGTGGCGGTGGTCCTGGCGGCCGGGGAGGTACACGGCCGGGTGGGCCTACGGCCAGTCGATCTCCACGCCTTCTGGCAGCGTGGCGGCGACCCGTGTGAGGTCGGGCTGTGCGGCGGGCACCCTCGGGGCGCCCGGGTCCCGTGACGGGTCGGCGTGCGTGTCGGCCGGAGTGATCCTCGTCTTCATGTCCCTGCTCCCTCGGGCGAAGACTCCTGTGAGGAGCGCCAGGAGGGCGGTGGCCATCGCGATACCGGAATATCCCCCTGAGGACACGCGATGCTCCCGGGTACGGCTACCTAGCGTGGCGGCGGGGAAGGCGCACGGGTCCTGGACACGGATCCCGGTCGCGTAATGCGGGTTGTGCGGACCTTCCATCAGAACCCCCGAATGGCAACTGCACCCGAATTTCACAGGAAAAGTTCAGATTTCTCGCGCCCCCGGCGCGCGGGCCCGGGATCCGATCAGCGATCTGCATCGTCCCGGGCCTTTTCACGAATGCGACGGCGTTCGGCCGGCGATTCTGAAAGGTCAGCCCCAGCCATTGGTGTCCTTGTCGGCCGTGGTCGTGTTGGGCGGCGCTGCGGCGTACGCGGCGGAGGACACTGCGGCGACCGAAGAGAAAGCGGCGGCGCTGATGATGATCGGAAGGGCGATTCGCTTGGCCATCGTGCTGATCATTGTTCTTCCTCCTTCGTGTATTTCTTGAAGCCCTTGCTTCGCTTTTGATTCTTGACCGCCGCAATGCCGAAATCGAGGTTTTCAAGTGTCAGCACCCTGCAATGGCAGGACCGTGTCAAAGAGGTCGGTAAAAGGGCATGCGAATATCCCGGACCAATTGAACGCGCACTTAACGCAAGGCGAAAGCGCGCCCAATGGTCCGGGAACGTCCCGTCGTCCCGGCAGGCCGAACACCCGGCGAACCGAATGATGTTCGGTAAACGCTATCCACGACCGAGGTCGTCGAGTATGGAATTCCACGCGAGGTCGAAGCCCTCGGCCAGGCATCCGTCCAGGACGACCTCGCCCCGTCCCGTGCCGACCTCCATCTCGGGCGACATCCAGGCGGCCATGGCGGCCAGCTCGGCGCTCACCTGGTCAGGGAAGCCCGGCAGGCAGGCCAGCCTGCCGATGAACACCACCAGTTCAGGCCGGGTGATCGCGGAGACCGCGACGAGGAGCCTGGCGGTCAGCACCGCCATCTCCGCCACGATCCGCAGCGCGTCGTCGTGTCCGCGCTCCGCGCCTTCGACCAGCTCGTCCAGCGACAGTTCGCCCAGGCCACGGGTGGCCAGGATGCGTTCCAGGTCGGTCTGGACGGGGCCGTCGGCCGGCCGTTCGCACACCCGCCGTTCGGCGGCGCCCGACATGCGGCCGGCGAGCGTCAGCGCCTCGGGGACGCAGACGGGCGCCGGCGAGGCCTGGAGCCGGCCGTCGACGATCAGGCCGATCTCGATGGAACGGCCGACCGCGACGTAGGCCATGTCCCTGGCCTCACGCCGGTCGCTGATGCGGTACTTGTAAAGCATCTCCATCTCCACCGCCCGCCTGGCCAGGTAGTTCGGGCCGAACAGGCGGCTGAGCGCGCGGTCCACGGCGGCGTGGCAACTGGTGCCGCGCGGGCTGGGCGCCACCTCGCACGGCGGCGCGGAGAAGCCGGCCACCACCCACGTGAGGTCCTCGCGGGCGATGCCGGCCTGCTTGCAGACCAGGTCAACGGTGCGCATGACGTCCTCGAAGCACTCGGCCTCGTTCTCGCCGCGCAGCGCGGAGACCCGGGTGACCCGCGTGTCGCCGTCCAGCCGGGAGACCGCCCACTGCGCGACGCCGTCGCGGACGTCGACGCCCATGACCCAGCCTGCCTCGCGCCGCACGCGGAAGAGGGTGGCGGCCCGTCCCGGCCCGCCCTCCTGCTTGCCGTAGCGCTCGACCAGGCCGTTGTTCTCCAGGTTCATGACCGCGGAGGAGACCGTCGGCTTCGACAGCCCGGACACCCTGGCCAGCTCGGCCCGCGAGACCCGGCCGAGGTGGCGGATCAGGTCGAGGACGTAGCGCTCGTTCATCTGGCCGATCACGCTGGGGCCGACGCCGCGCACCCTGGTCGACGGGCGCTCGGTGACGCCCTTTTCCGGGAACTGCGGCACCGGCACGGCCGCCCAGTCGGAAATGATGATGTCCTCCGCCTGGTCGACGATGGTGGCCATGCACTGCGTTATGACCCAATCGCCGCGTCCGGCCATGTCCAGCGCCTGCTGGCAGATCTCGACGGCCTTGGCCTCCGCTTCCAGAAGCGACGCCTGCAGGAGGAAAAAGACCACGTTCATGCCATCTGGCTCGGCTCTCACGTGGAAATGCTCCAGGCCGCTCGCGCGACCGACGAAGCTCCGCAGGGAGAGTTCGAACCGTTCTGCGTTCGCTCCAGGTGACCGCCCGCTCAATCGGGCTGTGACGATATACACTATTCATCAATCCCTGATTAAAACCGCAGCACTTTCTCCCAATCGATCTCCATAAGTATATGGCCACAAATATTGGATGGGCAGCATGCTGCCGTGTCATGAACCTGCGGTGGCAGGGTGCTGCCAGCCTCCTGTGCCCGGGTCGGCCTGCCGTACCCGCACGAACACGGACTGTGAGGATGAGCGGGTGGAGAACGACATCAGCCCCCGCGGCGGCTCCGACGGGCCCGGCGCGAAGCGCGCCGGGACGGCCGTGGATCAACGGCGTACCAGCGCAAACAGAGCCCGCGGCGGCCCGCTTATCTGGACGTCCTATTTCTCACTGCGGTAAAGCACGAGCCGGGCTCGCCAAACTGAGAAAAAGTGGCCAAAGGAAAGGGCCATGTCAAGATTGCCAAAGTAGAATCCCCACGGGAGACTCAACGTCCAACGATGCCCGTTGGCAGCTTCGGGAGGCGGCGTGTTCGAGTCCATAGGTTTGGGCCCAGACGCAGCTACGTTGTACAGCGCAATCCTGGACAACCCTCAGTACGGTGTGAACGATCTGGCGGACCTCCTCGGCTGGCCGCCGAAACGAGTGCGCCACATCCTCGACGAGCTGGCCGAGTTATCGCTGGTACGCCCGTCGTGGGAACATCCGGAAACCCTGCTGGCGGTGACCCCCGCGGTGGGGTTCTCCACTCTCCTGGCCCGCCAGGAGCAGGAGCTTCTCCAGCGCCAGCAAGAACTGGCCGCCAACCGGCGGGCGGTGATGGAGCTCATCGAGCAACACTCGAGACAGCGTGCGGCCCAGCACCCCGAGGTTGACCATTTGACCGGCCTCGACGAGATCCGCACCCGTATCGAAGAGCTCGCCAACACCTGCCAGACCGAGCTGATGGCCTTCGCGCCCCGCGGCGCGCAGACCAGGGAGGCTATGGAAGCCAGCCGCCCGCTCGATCAGGCCATCCTTGACCGCGGCGTCCTCATGCGGACGATCTACGTGCAGAGCATCTACAACGACAGCCTGACCCTCGAGTACGCCCACTGGCTGACCGAGGCCGGCGCGCTGGTGCGCACGTACGGAGCGCTCTCCCAGCGGCTGCTCATCTACGACAGGGAGAGCGCGCTGGTGCCGGTCAACCCGGAGGAGGAGACCATGGGGGCCGTCCTGATCAGAGGGACGGGGATCGTCAACGCGCTGTGCGAGCACTTCGAGTCGGTGTGGGAGAACTCCGCCGAACTCGGGGCCGGGCAGCCACGCCGCCAGGGAGAGGAGCTGACCGCGCAGCAGCTGGCCGTACTGCGCCTGCTGGCCGACGGCCACACCGACGAGACCATCGCCCGCCGCCTCGGCGTCTCGATCCGGACCACGCGCCGGATCACCGCCGAGCTCATGACACTCCTGGGGGCCCGCAGCCGCTTCCAGGCCGGCGTCCGCGCCACAGAACGCGGCGTCCTCCGCTCCGACCCCTAACCCATCCCTTCTCACGCCCGACAGCACCTCGCACCTAGCCCGGAACCCCGCTCTCCCGGTCTTCGCCTCGCCGGGTCGGCGGCGGATTTCCCTTTCGCTCCCTGCCGGGGCCTCGCCGCACACCCGCGACCGCCCCACCCCTTCCCGCCGCCCCGGGCTCCCGCACGCCCACAGGGCCCCTCTTGCCGCCACACACGCCCGCCTGACGGGCTCCACAGCTATGCCCGAGGCCCCCTGCCGTGGAAACCCGGTGTGTGGGGCGTGCGCAGCGCTCGGGTGCGGGGCGACAGGTGGGGCCGGAGCGTGGCGGTGCGGGGCGCGAGGGTGGCCAAGACGCGAGTGGGGGCGATCGAGGCGTGAGGGGACGGTGGATGGGCGGGTGGGGCGTGGAGGTTGCCGAGGCGGAGGCAAGGGCGTGGATCGGCGAGCGAGGTGGGGCGTGGGGGTGGCTTGTGGGGTGGGGCGGGGTTGGAGGGCATGAGGGATTGGCAATATATTGCCAAAGTTGGCAAACTTGGGGAAGATGGGGGGACGATTGTCTGCGTTCGAGGGTGAGGAAGGATGAAGGTCAGACACCTATCCGAGGCGGCGGAGACCCCCGTCGAGCTCAGTATCGCGATCATGAGTCACCCCAAGCGCGCCCAAGCGGCCCGCGACCTCTCCCGCCGCCTCGACGGCGCCGACGTGGTGACCGACCCCTCCCAGGCCGGTACCCCCTCCCCCTTGCGCACCTCCGTCCACGCCTGGCGGGCCGCCGACCCCGGCGCCACCCACCACCTGGTGGTCCAGGACGACGTCGTCCCCTGCGAGAACTTCCTGCGCCGGGTCAGGCAGGGCATCCGCCTGTTCCCCGACGCCGTCCTCGCCTTCTACGCCAACTGGAGCTCCATGAACGGCGCCGCCGTCAGGCTGGCCGCCGCGGCCGGGGCGACGTGGGTGCAGGAGGTGGGCGGCGAGTACTTCCCGACGCTGGCGGTCGTCATGCCCGCGGCCTACGTGGCCGACTACGTGGCCTTCGCGGAGCCGTACACGGCCTGGTGGGGTGATGACGACGAGGTGATGACCGAGTTCGTGCTGGCGCGGGGCCTGGACGCCTACGTGTCGGTGCCGAACCTGGTCGAGCACGGCGAGCAGGACAGCGTGGCGGGAAACGGTTCTCACGGGATCCGGCAGGCGGCCTGTTATCTGCCCGATCCGGGCCACACGCACGAGGCGCTGGCCCACTCGATCGAGCTGATCCCCTGGCTCACCAAGGGCCGCGCCATCGCCCTGGCCAGGACCAGCGGCAACGGCTACCCGGCTTACGTCCGCCGGCCCTGGGCGGACATGGCGACGCCGTTCAAGGTCGACACGATGGAGCTGCACCGCGCCTATCAGCGGCTGGTGTCGGCGGGGCCGGGGCTGGCGCGGGCCAGGGACGGGCTCGGGGAGCTGTATCTGTCGTCGTTGTGGAACGTCTCGGTGCTGCTGGGCGCGGCCGTACACGCGGAGAAGGTGCCGGTGCGGACGCTCATCGGCGAGCGGCCCTCGAGCGTCGACCAGTCGGTACGGCGGGCCGCCGTCGCCACCCTGCCCATAGGCGGCGTCGCGTGGACGTTCCTGCCGGAGGAGCACCTGGCCCTGTACGCCCGTGAGGTCGCGGACGTGGCGGAGGCCGGGTTCGTGCGCGGGCTGGACGGGAGCTGACGTGCTGTTCAGCATCGTGATCCCGTACAAGCAGCGGCTGCGCAACATCAGGGCCGTCTTCACGTCGCTGGCCGAGCAGACGCTGGCGGCCGACCGGTTCGAGGTGGTCGTGGGCGCGCTGGAGTACTGCGAGGAGTATGTGGCGGCGTGCCGGGAGTTCGCCGGGCGGCTGAACATCGTCTCGGTCCTGTCGGACGCCGCCTGGAACGTCAGCCACGCCAGGAACCTGGCCATGCGGCAGGCGTCCGGGCAGGTCACGGTCATCCTTGACGCCGACATGGCGCTCCCGGCCGGGCTGCTGGAGCGGCTGTATCTGGACCACTTCGCGCGCGGGCAGAACGTCTGCGTGCTCGGCCAGGCCGTCGGCTACAGCGGCAAGGAGAGCGTGGAGGAGGTGACGGCGCTGCCGTACTCCCACTATCGGGAGGTCCTCGCGCGGATCGAGCGCGAGGGCGCCGAGCCGGACGTGCGGTGGGGCGTGCGGCCGCTGCCGCTGCCGTGGGCGCTGGTCTGGTCGGGGCTGGTCGCGCTGCCGACCGCGACCGTGCGCGGCCACGACCTCGCCTTCGACGAGGGTTTCCAGGGGTGGGGCGCGGAGGACCAGGAGTGGGGCTGGCGCATCCACGCGAGCGGCACGCCGATCGTGCTCGGCGATCGTGTGTACGGCCTGCATCTCCCGCACCGGCGCGACGCCCCGGCCAACTTCGCCTGCTTCCGCGCCAACCGGCGCTACTTCCTGGCGAAGTGGCCGTGCCTGGAGGTCGAGGTCTACCGGGCCTACGACTTCGCCGAGGCCAACCGGCGCTTCGACGACATCCGACGCGAGGTGGTGGAGATGGGTGTGGACTTGTGCTGCCTGCGCGGCAGCGTCGGCGGCCGGGACGTGCTGCTGGTCGGGGCGACGGCGGCGGACGGCGCGGTGTTCGACGGCGGGGTGCCGAGCGACACGCTGCCGCTGGTCGGGTTCGCGCTGCCCTATCCGGACGGTGACGTGGGCGAGTGCCGGGTGATGGCGCCGATTCTGCGGCTCGGCGCCGCCTCGCGCGAGACCGTGCTCAAGGAGGCCGAGCGGGTGGCGGCGAGGGTCGTGGCGCCCGTCGGATCCTGAACACGACAGACAAGCCCCCGGAGCAGCGGCTCCGGGGGCTTTCTCTTGCGTCAGTGGGTCGCGACGGGCTGCCGGTAGTTGTTCGACACGCCGCCCAGGTAGTAGCGGAGCGTTGGCTGGCCGGTGGAGTGGATGGCGACGCCGCGGTCCATCAGCACCTGCAGCAGCTTGTCGTCAG
This sequence comes from Nonomuraea endophytica, assembly GCF_014203235.1. Classification (GTDB taxonomy): domain Bacteria; phylum Actinomycetota; class Actinomycetes; order Streptosporangiales; family Streptosporangiaceae; genus Nonomuraea; species Nonomuraea endophytica. Next base: position 463,891 of record NZ_JACHIN010000005.1, read on the forward strand.
GCGCGGTGTTGCTGATGAAGTCCTCCTCGGTGAACTCCTCCGGGATCGGCGCCGCCAGCAGCAGCTCGCGCCGGATCAGCCAGGCGCTCTGGTCGACCAGGAAGACCGGGTCGTCGGCCTGTAGAACCGTGCTCGGCCGGAACGAGCTGGGCCGTACCGGATCGACGCGGTCCATGAGGATGTTCGTGCCCCTGATCCGCACGCCTCTCTGACACATCAGCTCGTAGATGCGCGCGCCCTCCTGCGGGTCGCGGGCGGTGTGCCACACCTCGTCCAGGTACGGCGAGCCGTCCGGCCGGTGGATCGTCCTGGCCGAGTGCACGGCGTCGGCGTCGTTGGCACGTGCGCAGGCGATCAGGCTGCTCAGGTGGTCGGGCGCGAGCTCGTTGTCGTCGTCCAGGAAGGCGATCCAGGTCGTGGTGGCGGCGCGGACGCCCGCGTTGAACAGCCGCGACAGCCTCGGGTAGACGTGGCGGATGTCGCGCCGCAGGTCACCGGCCTCCTCGGGCGGGCGGCGCACCAGGTGGGGCGACACCCGCAGGCCGGGACGGGTGGGGGCGGCGCGCGCCACGGAGACGGCGGCCGGGTTGTCGTCGCTGACGACGACGTGCTCGATCGGGCCGGTGTAGTCCTGGGTGAAGACCGAGGCCATCGCCCTGAGCAGCCGCGGGCCGCCGAGGGTGAGCGTGACGACGCCGATGGAGTCCTCTGTCATGGTCGTTCCTCTCTCGGTCGGAGCAGGTCGCGGGTGCCGTACAGGCTCTCTGGCGGGACGGGAGCGGCGGTCCAGGGCCGGGTCAGGCGGTCGCCGTCGCGGCGGGGCACGAGATGGACGTGCAGGTGGAAGACGTCCTGCCAGCCTGCGGGCCGGTTGGCCTGGAACAGCGTCAGTCCGTCGGGGGCCAGGACGTCCCTGATGCGGGCGGCCATGCGGTGGACGGCGCGCATCACGGCCGCGGCGTCGTCGGCGGTGATCTCCCACAGGTCGGCGGCGTGGACTTTCGGGACGACCAGCGTGTGGCCGTCGGTGACGGCGGTGATGTCGAGGAAGGCCAGCGTCCGCTCGTCCTCGTCGACGAGCGCGGCGGGCAGGGTCCCGGCGACGATGGCGCAGAAGACGCAGTCGTCCATCGGTCACCTCTGGAGCTGGGCGGACAGGTCGCGCAGGCCCGCCGCGGTCCTGGACAGGGGGAAGCGGGCGGCGTTGCGCCGCCCGGCCGCACGCAGGTCGGCCAGGGCGCCGCGGTCCTTGGCCAGCCAGGCCAGCGTATCGGGAAGGGCGCCGGAGCCCGGTTCGACGGGCAGCGAGGAGTCGCCGAGCACCTCGGCCAGTCCTGGCACCCGGCCGTGGAGCACGGGCAGCCCGCACGCCTGCGCCTCCACCGCCACCAGGCCGAACGCCTCCAGCCTGACCGATGGCACCACCAGCACGTCGTGCCCGGCGAAGGCCCGCCACAGCTCCGGGCGGGTCAGCCAGCCCAGGTAGCGGGTCTCGCTCAGGTCGGCGCGCCCGGCCAGTTCGCGGTGCTCGGCCTCGGGCGCGGCCAGCGAGAGCGTGACGCCGTCCAGGCCGGACACCGCGTCCAGCAGGGCCTCGACGCCCTTCTCCGGGGTGAGGCGGCCGGCGTAGAGGACACGCAGCGGTCCGTCGCCGTCGCGGGCGCGCGCGGGCGGCGCCGCGATCAGGTGGTCGGGCACACCCCACGGGATGTGCACGGTACGGCGCGGCCGTACCGGCAGCAGGTCGGCCATGGCCGAGGTAGGCACGACCACCGCGCCCGCCGCGGCCACGGCCTGGGCCAGCACCTCACGCTGGGTCGGATGGCCGGCGGCGAACAACAGGTCGGTGCCGTGCACGAGCGCGAGCGCCGGATGCGCGGGGAAGGCGCGCAGCAGCGCGGGGGTGGCGCCGAAGGCGAGATGCTGCAGGTGCACGACGCCGTAGTCGGATGGCCGGAACCGGTCCCTGATCGCCGCCGCGAGTTCCTCCACGTACGCCCAGAAGCCGGGGCCGTCCAGCGTCTTGCCGCCGACGTCGAGCGTCACCTGACCGTGCTCGGCCGGCCCGGCCAGCATGAACGCGTCGGCGGGCACCGGAGCCGCGGGGCCCAGGTAGAGGTCCTTCAGCAGTTCGACGCTGCCGCCCGGGCTGCCCGCGGGCAGGTCGACGCCGGTGATCGCCTTCACCGCAGTTCCTCGTACAGGCGGGAGACGTCGATGCCGTCGGTGCGCTGGTATTTGCTGCCCATGGCCTGGTAGCTGGCGCGCCGGCCGTACGTGGTGAGGAAGACGAGCTTCCCGAAGGTCATGTATGGATATATCCGGACCGGGCGGGCGGCCCGCACCTCCAGCGTCCAGCGGATCGCGTGGCCCACGTGGCCCAGCGGCGCCGAGACGTGCACCCACACGCCCAGCCCGCCGATCGTGTGGTCGCCGTTGATGAGCTGGGCGTAACGTTCGGAGCAGGTGCGCTCGTGGGTGACGCACAGGTACAGCAGCCCGGGACGCAGGACCATGCCCTCCTCGGGGATGCGCTGCTCGGCCAGGGGCTCGGCCACCGCGGCGTCCAGAGAGTCCGCGCAGATCCTGACGGTGTCGCCGAGCCGCCAGTCGTAGGCGTTCGGCGAGCAGCGCGCGGGCTCGAAGGGCTCGATGACGATGTCGCCGCGCTGGACGGCGGCGGCGATGGCGGGGCCGGTGAGGATCACGGCACCGCCACCCTGTCCTTCCAGTACCGGGACGCCTGCGGGCCCTCCGCTTCTTGATATTTCCCGGCATACAGGTCGATGTCGCCGATGGAGACGAAGAACATGATCTGGCCGATCTTCATCCCGGGGTAGACGCGCAGCGGGCGTACCGGCGAGAGCATGAGCGTCCACTGGCCGTTGAAGCCGATGTCGCCGATCGGCGCGGTGATCTCCACGAACAGCCCGAGGCGGCCCACCGAGGAGCGGCCGAACAACAGCGGCACGAACACGTCCGAGCCCACCCGCTCCATCGTGTGGCCCAGGTAGAGCTGCTCGGGCCGCAGCTCGAAGCCGTCCTCGCCCATGGTGCGGCACTCGGTGGGGTTGGCCCGGTGGGCGTCGATGACGCCGTCGGCGTAGGTCAGCAGGGTAGGGCCCAGCCGTACGTTGTAGCTGTTGGGGTTGACCTGGTCGGCGTTGAACGGGGAGATCCCGATGCGGCCGTCGCCCGCCGCCCTGACGATCTCCGGGCCCGTGAGTATCATCCCGTCCTCTGGTTGGTCGAGAAGTCGAAGCCGACCTGGTCCTCGATCTCCAGCTCCCGCACCAGGCGCTGCACCGGGGAGAAGTCGGTGACCAGCAGGTCGGCGCCGGGGGCCGCGCGGCTGTCCTCGACGATGCCGCGCGGGTCGGCGAACCCGGCGAAGCGCAGGATCTCCAGCCACAGCGCGTAGTCCTCGGCGCCGAAGGCCAGGATCGCCTCCGGCAGCGTGCGCGCGAACAGCTCACGCTCGCGCCGGCCCAGGCAGGCGAAGACCTCCTTGGTCACCTCGAACAGCACCGGCCCGTGCGCGGCCTCGTCGCGGGCGTGCAGGCGGGCGATGAGCGCGTGCATCGGCTGGATGGTGCGGTCGCCGGCCAGCAGGTCCAGGAACTTGTTGATGCTGATCTCGCCGACCGCGGTCCACAGCAGGTAGAGGAGGTCGCGTTCCCACTTCTCCGCCGCCCGCGCGGTCAGGGCGTACAGGCGGCGGTTGGTGACCGGGTGCTGGTAGGTGTCCGGCTCGGCGTACAGGCGGCGGGCCTCGCGGGTGCGCCGCATGGCCAGCATGTGCATGTACGTGTGCCACACCTCGTCCACGTGCGACTGCTGTACGGCCTCCTTGGCCTCGAACCGGGTCAGCCCGGGGAAGACGCCGTGGGCGAGCATCTCGAAGGTCGGGTTGGCCACGTGCTCCTCGGCGGCGATGACCCGCTCGTTGTAGGCCAGCCAGGCCAGCGTGTTCACCAGCAGCCTCTGCTCGTACGGCGCGCCCGCGAAGTCCGGATGCCGCCCGAACGGCAGCAGGTCCACCGGGTAGTCCATGAGCCGCTCGTCGTAGGCGCCCGGCTCGAGCACCGCGTCCATGTCGGTGCGGACGGTGGCGCGCTTGGGCCACGCGGCGGCCAGGCGGCGCAGGGTCGCCGGGCCGACGCTTGCCTCGTTCTCCTCGGTCGCGATGCTCACGCCGGTTCCTCCACGGTCTCGGCCAGGGGCTGGGTCACGGGCTGGGCCAGCTCGTCGGTCAGCACGAAGCGGTGCCCGCGCTCCAGCAGGCCCTCGATCAGCGCCGGCAGCGCGGCCACGGTGTTGGAACGGTCGCCGCCGCCGTCGTGCAGCAGGATGACCGAGCCGGGCCGGGTGCGTTCCAGCACGTCGGTGGCGATCTTCTCCGGTTCGGGCATGGCCCAGTCGGCGGCGTCGACGTCCCACAGCACGGTGGTGACGCCGTGGTCGCCGAGCCAGCCGACGACCTCGGGGGTGCGCGCGCCGTAGGGCGGGCGGAAGTAGCGGGTCGGGGTGCCGCCCGCGCCGTCGATCGCCTCGTTGGTGCGCTCGATCTGCTCTTCGAGCTGCGAGCGGGTGAGGTCGGGCAGGAAGGCGTGCGACCAGGTGTGGTTGCCGATCAGGTGGCCGGCCTCGGCCATGCGGGCGATCTCCTCGGAGTGCACCCCGGCGTGCAGGCCGACGCAGAAGAAGGTGGCGGGCACGCCGTACCTCTCCAGGACGTCCAGGACGCCGCCGGTGTACGGCGGGTGCGGCCCGTCGTCGAAGGTCAGCGCGATGTCGGTGCTCTCGCGCGAGCCGTTGCCGAACCAGCGCCCGGCCCGCTTGAGCGGCTGCTCGGCGGCGACGCTGCGCGCGATGCCGGCCTGGAGCTCGTCCAGGCGGCCGGTGAGCGTGCCGTCGGAGATGCCGAGCCTGGTCAGCTGTCTCAGGTCGCGCCTGGCGGTGTCGGCCAGGGTGCGCGCGGGCACCGAGGCGAGGACCGGCCGCTGGGAGAGCATCCAGGGGTCGGCGCGGTAGACCTCGAGCCCGGCGGCCATGAGGCTGCCGTCGAGGACTCCGTTGGTGCTTTCGACCACGGCCACGAGGGACTGCTCCGGCGTTTGTGCCAGGCGGCGCAGGTAGGCGACGATGCCGTTGCGCTCGTCCGCGGCGAACCTGGCCGGGGAGCGCGCGGGGCGCCCCGACTGGTCCACGACCTCGACTTCGTAGCCTGCGGAATTCCAGGAGACTCCGGCGTAGAGCATCACTTTCTTCCGTCCTCTATGCTTGCCCGTCGTTGCCTAAATGTTGCCATAGATTGCCAAAGCTGGCAATATTGCTGCCACGTTCTGGTTGGACGATCCGCGGAGGAGAATCGATGATCGAGGAACTCCTGACCCTTGGACGCGGCGAGGCGCTGCCCGAGGCCGGCCGGCCCGCGGTGCACGAGCTGGTCGCCGGGTTCGCCCGCGACCGGCCCGCGCAGGTGGCGGTGCGCTGCGGCGAGCACGATCTCACGTACGCCGCCCTGGAGGGCTGGGCCGGGCGCATCGCCGCTCGGCTGCGGGCCGGCGGCGTCGGCAGGGGCGACCGGGTCGCGGTGCTCGCCGAGCCGTCCGCCGCCATGGTCGCCGCGGCGCTGGGCGTGCTGTGGTCGGGGGCCGCCTACGTCCCGATCGACCCGGCCCAGCCGGACGGGCGGGTCGCCGCCGTCCTGGCCGACGCCCGGCCCGCCGCCGCGGTGGCCACCTGCGCGATGGCGCCCCGGCTGGCGGAGGCCGGCGTACCGGTGATCCGCGCCGAGGACGCCTGGGCGCGCGGCGAGCAAGCGCGTGACGCCCGCCGGGAGCCGGGCGTGACCGAGCCCGGCGACCCCGCGTACCTGATCTACACCTCCGGCAGCACCGGCGAGCCCAAGGGGGTGCTCGTCGAGCACGCGCAGCTGACCGCCGCCACCCTGGCCCGCCACCGCGTCTACCCGGGGGCGCCCGTCTTCCTGCTGGTCTCGCCGCTGGCCTTCGACTCCTCGATGGCCGGGCTGTGGGGCACGCTGACCATCGGCGGCACCCTGGTCGTCGCCACCGCCGACGAGGTCCGCGACCCGGCGCAGCTGGTGAAGCTGGTCGAGTCCTGCGGCGTCACCCGCATGCTGTGCGTGCCCTCGTTGTACGACGTGGTGCTGGACGCCGCCGAGCGCCTGGGCTCTCACCGGCTGCGTACGCTGGCCACCGTGATCGTGGCCGGGGAGCCGCTGCCCGAGGCGCTGGTCGAGCGGCACTTCGCCCGCCACACCGGCCCCGGCCTGCTGGTCAACGAGTACGGCCCCACCGAGGCCACCGTGTGGTCCACCTATCAGCGCTTCGACGCGCCGGGCCCGGTCTCCATCGGCGGCCCCGTCCCCGGCGCCCGCCTCTACGTGCTCGACGAGGAGCTGCGGCCGGTGCCCCGCGGTGAGCGGGGCGAGCTGTTCGTGGCCGGGGCCGGGGTCGCGCGCGGCTACTTCGGCCGTCCCGAGGCGACGGAGCGGGCCTTCCCGCCCGACCCGTTCGAGCCGGGCCGCATGTACCGCACCGGCGACCTGGTCCGCTGGAACGAGCACGGCGGACTCGACTTCCTCGGCCGCCGCGACCAGCAGGTCAAGATCCGCGGCCAGCGGGTGGAGCTCGGCGCCGTCGAGGCCGCGCTGCGCACCGCCCCCGGCGTGCGGGACGCGGTCGCCGTGGCCGCGGGCGACCGGCTGACCGCGTTCGTGCTCGCCGCCGCCGGCCTCGACGCCCGGCGGGTGCGCGGGCACGTGGCGGAGCGGCTGCCCGCGGTGATGGTGCCCGCGCGGGTGGAGGTGATGGACGCCTTCCCGCTGACGGTCAACGGCAAGGCCGACCGTACGGCTCTGGCCGCCCGCGCCCCCGCCGCCGAACCCGAGCCCGATCAAGCCGGGGAGTCTCGGGACGCCACGACCGCGCAGGTCGCCGCCGCCTGGGCGGACGTGCTCGACCAGCCGCGCATCCCGCTCGACGTGAACTTCTTCGACCTCGGCGGCCACTCGCTGACCATGTTCCACCTGCAGGACGCCCTGGAGTCGCACACCGGCACCCGCCCGTCGGTCGTGGCGCTGTTCCGGCACACGACCGTGACCGCGCAGGCCGGTCTCATCAGGGACGGCGGCGCCGCGCCCGAGGAGTCGCTGCCCGACATGCGCGAGGCCGCCGCCCGGCGCGCCCACGCGATCCAGGCCAGGCTGCGCCGCGCCGAGCGGGAGGCGGCGTCATGAGCATCTGGCTGGACTGCCCCATGCCCAAGGCCACCGCCCGCCGGCGGCTGGTCTGCTTCCCGCACGCCGGCGGCTCGGCGGTGTTCTTCCGCAACTGGGGCGAGCTGGTCCCCGAGGCCGAGGTGCACACCGTGCGCTACCCGGGGCGGGGCGAGCGCATCGACGAGGACCCGCCCACCGACCTGCTGCGGCTCGCCCGGCAGATCGCCGAGGCGGTGGCGCCGCTGGCCGACAGGCCGCTGGCCTTCTTCGGGCACAGCCTGGGCGCGGTCGTCGCGCTGGAGACGGCCAGGGCGCTGGAGGCCAGGGGCATCCTGCTGGCGCACCTGTTCGCCTCCGGATCCAGGAACGCGCCGTCGCCGGGACGCCTGCCGTACGAGGAAGAGGACGACGCGACGATCGCCGGGCGGCTGGTGAGCCTCGGCGGCACCGACGCCGAGCTCGCGCGCGACCCGCTCTTCCTGGAGCTGGTCATCCCCTACGTGCGCGCGGACACCCGGATGTACCACGACTACGTCCCCGAGCCGGGACCGGCGCTGCACTGCCCGGTCACGGCCATCGCCGGGGAGGCCGACCGCGACCTCGACGTGCGCCCGTGGCAGGAGCTGACCACCGGCCCGTTCGAGGAGCACACGGTCTCCGGCGACCACTTCTACCTGATCGCCGAACCGCCCGGCGAGCTGGTGCGGGCGCGACTGAGCGGAAGGCAGCCCAGCCATGGACCTCGATAGCTCGATCATGCGGGCCGCCGGGATGCGCGAGCGCGACCGGCGCCACGTCTGGCACACCTGGACGCCGCTGCGCGAGGACCGCGCGCAGGCGATGTTCTCCCACGGCGAGGGCTACCGGGTCTGGGACGTCGACGGCAAGGAGTACATCGACGCGACCAGCTGCGCCCTCAGCGCCGTGTGCGGCTACCGCCACCCCGAGCTGGACGCCGCCGTCGAACGGCAGCTGCGCCGCCTGCACCACTTCGACCTGTCGACGGGCAGCCACGAGCCCGCCGGGCTGCTGGCCGAGCGGATCTCCTCGTACCTGCCGGATGGGCTGTCCAGGACGCTGTTCGTCAACAGCGGCTCCGAGGGCTTCGAGGCGGCCATGATGATCGCCGCCGCCCACCACGCGCACCTCGGCCGGCCGCGTTCGCGGGTGGTCTCCTTCGCCCGCGGCTACCACGGCTCCACGCTGCTGTGCCGGAGCCTGTCGGCGCTGCCGAGGGTGGGCCACCTGTTCGAGCCGCCGCTGCCGGTCACACACGTCGAACTGCCCGCCGCGCCCGCGCGGCTGCGCCGGCCCGACGCGCTGCAGCCGCTGATGCGCGCCTTCGAGCGGGCCTTCGGCGACGACCCCGGCGACCTGCCGATGGCCGTGGCGGTCGAGCCGTTCCTCAACGTCGGCGGCGGCATCATGCTGCCGCCCGGCTTCCTGCCCGCGCTGCGCCGCCTGTGCGACCGCACGGGCACGCTGCTGGTCCTCGACGAGATCTTCACCGGGTACGGCAGGACCGGCCGCATGTTCGCCCACCAGCACGAACCGGCGGCCGAACCCGACATTTTGGTCACCAGCAAGGGCCTGAGCGGCGGCTATGTGCCCATCGGCGCCGTCACCGTGAAGGAGCACCTGCACCAGGGCTTCCGCCACGACCCCGTGCTGGGCGGCCTGCGCTACGGCCACACCAACTCCGGGCACGCGCTGGCCTGCGCCGCCGCCCTGGCGACGCTCGACCTGCTCGACAAGCACGACCTGCCGCACCAGGCCGAGGTGCTCGGCGCCCGCCTGCTGGAGCGCCTGGCCCCGCTGGCCTCAACCGGCCGGGTGGCCGACGTGCGCGGGCTCGGCCTCATCACGGTCGTCGAGCTGGCTACTCCGGAGGCCGCCACCCGCCTGGTCGCGCAGGCCAGGCGGCGCGGGCTGCTGCTGCGCCGGCAGGGCCCCGAGGGGCTGGCCGTCATGGCCGCGCCCCCGCTCACCATCGACCAGCAGGGCATCGACACCCTCGCCGACCGCCTCTGGCTGGCCCTGGCCGACCAGTAAGGGGGCATCATGCGTGTAGTCATCACGGGTGGAGCCGGCTTCCTCGGCTCCCACCTGGCCGACGCGCTCCTGCACCGGGGCGACTCCGTGCACTGCGTCGACAACCTGACCACCGGGCGGCTGGCCAACCTCGACCACCTCATGGGCCACCCCCGCTTCCGCTTCACCGAGCACGACGTGACGCTGGGCCTGCCGGTCGCCGGACCGGTCGAGGCCGTCGCCCACCTGGCCAGCCCGGCCTCGCCGCCCGACTACCTGCTACGCCCGCTGGAGACCCTGGCGGCGGGCAGCAGGGGCACCGAGCACGCGATCGAGCTGGCCCGCCGGCGCGGCGCCCGCTTCGTCCTGGCCTCCACCAGCGAGATCTACGGCAGCCCCGAACTGCACCCGCAGCCCGAGGAGTACTGGGGCCACGTCAACCCGATCGGCCCGCGCAGCGTGTACGACGAGGGCAAGCGCTTCGCCGAGGCCATGACCGCCGCCTACGCCCGCTCCTACGGCGTGGACTGCGGCATCGTGCGCATCTTCAACACCTACGGCCCGCGGATGAGCGCCGGAGACGGCCGCGTGGTCACCAACTTCATCACCCAGGCGCTGCGCGGCGAGCCGCTGACCGTCTACGGCGACGGCAGCCAGACCCGCAGCTTCTGCTATGTCGACGACCTGGTACGCGGCCTGACCGCGATGATCGACTCCGCCGAGCCGGGGCCGCTGAACCTGGGCAACCCGGCGGAGTTCTCCATCGCGGAGCTGGCCGGGATCATCCTGCGGATCACCGGCTCCGCCTCCCCCGTGCGCTACCTGCCGCTGCCCCAGGACGACCCGCCGCGCCGCCGTCCGATGGTCAAGCGGGCCGCCGAGGCGCTCGGGTGGCATCCGGGGATCGGGCTCGAGGAGGGCGTACGCCGTACCGTGGCGTGGTTCCACACCGTGGAGAGAGGGGCGCTGCTGTGACGGTCGCGCTCGTGACCGGCGCCAACCGGGGCCTGGGCAAGGAGACCGCGCGGCGGCTGGCGCTGCGCGGCGCCACGGTCCTGCTCGGCAGCCGCGACCCCGGCGAGGGCGAGGCCGCCGCCGCCGAGCTGAGGGCAGCCGCCGATATGGGCGCGCTCACCAGACCGGGCACTCTCACCAGACCGGGCACTCTCGCCAGGCCGGGCGCTCTCGCCGGACCGGGCGCTTTCGGCGGGCCGGCTGTGGAGGCGATCCGGCTCGACGTGACCCGGCCGGCGGACGTCGAGGCGGCCGCCGAGCGGATCGCCCGCGACCACGGCCGCCTGGACGTGCTGGTGAACAACGCGGGCACGATCGTGCCCGCGCAGGCCTGCGCGACCACGGCCGCGCACATGCGGGCCACGTTCGAGGTGAACGTGTTCGGCGTGGTCACCGCCATCCACACGCTGCTGCCGCTGCTGCGGCGCTCGGCGGCCCCGCGCATCGTCAACGTCTCCAGCACCACCGCGTCGCTGACGCTGAGCGCCACCGGCGCGGACCTGCCCGGCGACGCCACGGTGCGGATGGCCTACACCAGCTCGAAGGCGGCGCTGAACATGCTGACCGTCCAGTACGCGCTGGCCTTCGCCGGGGATCCGGAGCTGGCCCACATCAAGATCAACTCCGCGACCCCCGGCTACACCGCCACCGCCATGAACGCCTTCCGCGGCCACCGCACCGTCGAGGAGGGAGCGGCCGCCATCGTCAGGCTCGCGACCCTGCCCGACGACGGGCCCTCGGGCGGCTTCTACGACGACCTGGGGCCGGCGCCCTGGTGACGCGTCACAGCCGAAGCTCCTCCAGCTCCCTGACCGCCTGGTCCATGTCGTCGGCGACGCCCTGGCTGAGCAGCCGCTTGTACAGGGCCTCGCCGCCGACGCCGAAGCGCCGGATCTCCCTGGCACGGGCGCTCATCCTGGCCCGGATCTCCTCGACGATCGGGCCTGCCTCACCGGCCCAGCCGTACGACTCCAGGAACATCCGCAGCCGGTGCGGCCGCGCGGCGAAGTCGGTGAAGCCCTCCGACGCGGCCACGCGGCGGGCGTGCAGCGGCACCCACCCCAGTGCCGTCCACGCCAGGTCCGACTGGACGGTGGTCGGGCCGGCGAAGTCCCAGTCGAAGAACCCCACCAGCCGGCCCGCCGACCAGGCGGCGTTGAACGAGCTCGCGTCGTTGTGCGCGATGATCATGCCGGGCGACCAGCGCACGCCCGTACGCCATTCGGCGTCAGGGGGCGGCACGAAGTCGGCGACGGCCTCGTGGTAGTCACGCAGCCACCAGGCGACCTGGCGCAGCGTGTCCTCGGTGCGCGTCCACTCGGGCCAGACCCGGCGCACGCCCATCGTCTCGCCTTCCAGATACGTGAGGACCTCGCGGCCCTCGGAGTCGATTCCCAGGACGCGCGGCGCCCCCTCGAATCCCTTGCCTTCCAGATGTCTCAACAGCGCGTGAACCGTCCGGGTCCAACGCCTGACCGTCCTGCGAACCGTGCCCCCCACACGAACAGCACCACCGTCATTGCCGCCCTCCAACAGACCTCCCCTCAGGAACACCCAGACGATTGTCCGTTCCGTCACCACGCGCGACAAGAGCAACGCGGCGCGCGTTCGCGCCGGTGATCGCCCAGGTGATCACGGGCGCGCCCAGGTGGCGGACCTGCGGCGTCCGGCGCGCGAAGATCCGGCCGGTGCTTTACGTGAGGGTGTCAGGGGGCTAGCGTCGAAAATGATCCTGCAACAGGAGTGAGGGATGTTCTCGATCACACTCACCGCCGCGGCGCGCGAAGCGCTGCGCCCGGACGAGGTGATCTTCTTCGAGTGGCACGGCATCGGCGTGTGCTGCGCGCACGACGGAGAGTTCTCGGCCCGGCCGGTACGCCGGGCCCGGCTCCCCCGCCGCGCACGGCAACTCGGCGACGATCCCGCCTTCGCTCTCCCCGTCGCCTGGATGCACCTCGCCGGGCACGCGGTCACGATCGACTGCCACACGTGGGGGCGCTGGCGGCGCTTCACGACCGACCTCCCCTGCCTAGGAGGGACCGTCCGGTGAAACTGCGATCCATCATCATCTGGACAGCCGTCGCCGTCGTCGGCGCCGTCGGCTGGGCCGTCCTCGCCCTGTCGCGGGGCGAGAACGTCAACGCGATCTGGCTGCTGGCCGCGGCGCTGGGCTCCTACGCCATCGCCTACCGCTTCTACGCCCGCTTCATCCTGCGCCGCGTGCTCGGCGCCGACGCCCGGCGCGCCACGCCGGCCGAGCGGCTCAACAACGGCATCGACTACCACCCGACCGACCGGCGCATCCTGTTCGGCCACCACTTCGCCGCGATCGCCGGGGCCGGGCCGCTGGTCGGGCCGGTGCTGGCCGCCCAGATGGGCTACCTGCCCGGCACGATCTGGATCGTCGCCGGCGTCATCTTCGCCGGGGCCGTCCAGGACATGGTGATCCTGTTCTTCTCCATGCGCCGCAACGGCAAGAGCCTCGGGCAGATGGCCCGCGACGAGATCGGCCCGATCGGCGGCGCCGCCGCGCTGGTCGCGGTCTTCGCCATCATGATCATCCTGCTGGCGGTGCTCGCGCTGGTCGTGGTGGGCGCGCTGGCCCGCTCGCCGTGGGGCACGTTCTCGATCGCGATGACCATCCCGATCGCCTTCTTCATGGGCTTCTACCTGCGCAAGCTACGGCCCGGCCGGGTCGTCGAGACGACGGTCATCGGCGTCGGCCTGCTGCTGCTGGCGATCGTCGCGGGCGGCTGGGTGCAGGAGTCGAGCTGGGCGGAGACGTTCACGCTCAGCCCGTCGGCGCTGTCGCTGTGGCTGATCGCCTACGGCTTCGTCGCCGCCGTGCTGCCGGTCTGGATGCTGCTCGCGCCCCGCGACTACCTGTCGACGTTCATGAAGATCGGCACGATCGTGCTGCTCGCGATCGGCGTCGCGATCACCATGCCGGTGATGCGGACGACCGCGTTCACCGACTTCGCCTTCAACGGCAAGGGCCCGGTCTTCGCCGGGTCGCTGTTCCCGTTCGTCTTCATCATCATCGCCTGCGGGGCGCTGTCGGGCTTCCACTCCCTGATCTCCTCGGGCACCACGCCCAAGATGATCCAGAAGGAGACCCAGGTCCGGATGATCGGCTACGGCTCCATGCTGATGGAGTCGTTCGTGGCGGTCATGGCCATCACGGCGGCCTGCATCCTGAGCCCCGGCCTCTACTTCGCCATGAACTCGCCCGCCGGGGTGGTCGGCGCCACGGTCCAGACGGCCGCCGAGGCGGTGTCGAACATGGGCTTCGTCATCACCCCCGAACAGCTCCAGGCGGCGGCGCAGGCCGTACAGGAACAGACGCTCATCGCCCGGACGGGAGGTGCGCCGACGCTGGCGGTCGGCTTGTCGCAGATCTTCTCCGACTTCATCGGCGGGCCGGGGCTGCAGGCGTTCTGGTACCACTTCGCGATCATGTTCGAGGCGCTGTTCATCCTCACCACCGTGGACGCCGGCACCCGCGTCGGGCGCTTCATGCTGCAGGACACGCTCGGCAACGTGTGGAAGCCGATCGGCCGCGTCAGCTGGTGGCCCGGACTCGTCGGGACCAGCGCGGTGGTCGTGGCGGCCTGGGGCTACTTCCTCTACCAGGGCGTCAACGATCCGCTCGGCGGCATCAACCAGCTCTTCCCGCTGTTCGGCATCGCCAACCAGTTGCTGGCGGCGGTGGCGCTGACCGTGGCCACCACGCTGCTCATCAAGAGCGGGCGGCTGAAATGGGCGTGGGTGACCGGTGTGCCCCTCGCCTGGGACGTGGCGGTGACGCTGACGGCCAGCTACCAGAAGGTCTTCTCCGCCGACCCGGGGCTCGGCTTCTTCGCCCAGCGCAACCGCTTCCAGGCGGCGATCGACCAGGGGCAGATCCTGGCCCCGGCCAAGACGCCCGAGGCCATGCGGCAGATCGTCGTCAACTCGACCGTCGACGGGATCCTGGCGGCGTTCTTCGCGATCCTCATCATCATCGTGCTGCTGGACGCGATCCGCGTCTGGGTGCGGGCGATCAGGTCGACCGAGCCGCTGCCGAGCACCGAGGAGCCGTTCGTGGAGTCCAAGCTGGTCGAGCCGGCCGGGCTGATCGCCACCCGGGAGGAGAAGGAGCTGATGGCCGCCTCAGCGACTGAGAAGGGCTGAGACGCGGTCGCGGATTCCGGGGGTGTCCAGGCCGCGGATCGTGAGGGTGGTGCGGCGCCGTACGACGTCGTCGACGGTCGCCGCCCACTCGTGCTCGCGAGCGTAGACGACCTGCGCCCAGATGTCGGGACCGTCCGGATGGATGCGCTCGCCCAGCACCGGGTCCTGCTGGATCAGCCGGGCCAGGTCGAAGGCGAGCGAGCCGTAGTGCGTGGCGAGGTGGCGGGCGATCAGCGGGTCCATCCGCGCGTCCGGCTCGCGGTCGGTGAACAGCCGCATCGCGACGGCGTCGGGACTGGCCATCCCCGGCAGCGGTACGGCCGGCAGCACCTTGGCGTGGTCGCCGCCCAGCACCTTGGACAGGGTCTCGAACACGTGCCTGCCGATGTGCCGGTAGGTCGTCCACTTGCCTCCGGCCACCGACAGCATGCCGCCCCTGCCGTAGGTCAGGACGGTCTCCCGCTTGGCGGCCGTGACCTTGCCGGGCCCGCCGGGCAGCACGCGCAGCCCGGCGAAGGTGTAGGTGATGTCCTGCCTGGACAGCCCGGTGACCGCGTGGCCTGCCTCGTCGAGGATCTGGCCGACGTCGGCGTCGGTGGCGCGCACCTGTCCGGGGTCGCCGGTGTATTCCTCGTCGGTGGTGCCCAGCAGCAGGTGGTCCTCCCACGGGATGGCGAACGACACGCGGTACTTGTCGATCGGCGTGGTCAGCGCCGCCTTCCACGGCTCGCGCCGGCGCATGACCACGTGCGCGCCCTTGGACAGCCGGATGCTCGGCTCGGCGCCCTCGTCCTCCATGCGGCGCAGCTCGTCCACCCAGGGGCCGGTGGCGTTGAGCACCAGGTGGGCCTGGACGCCGAACTCCGTGCCGTCGAGCCGGTCGCGCAGCTCGGCTCCGCAGACGCTGCCCCGGCTGAAGCGCAGCCCGGCCACCTCGGCGTGGTTGAGCACGACCGCGCCCGCCTCCACCGCCGCGCGCACGGTCATCACCGCGACCCGGCTGTCGTTCATCTGGTGGTCGCCGTAGACGGCGGCGGCGCGCAGGCCGTCCATGCGCAGCTCGGGCACCAGTTCCTGGGCCTGGCGCGGCCCGACGATCCGGCCGAGCGAGGCCGACAGCGCCGAGTACAGGAACACGCCCGCGCCCAGCTTGGCCGCGCCGTGCGGCCCGCCCTTGTACACGGGTACGACGAAGTCGAGCGGTTTGACCAGGTGCGGGGCGATGTCGGCGGCCAGGGCGCGGCGTTCGCGGTGGTTCTCGGCGACCAGCTTGAGGTTGCCGGTCTGCAGGTAGCGCAGGCCGCCGTGGACCAGCTTCGACGACGCGCTGGAGGTGGCGCCGGCGAAGTCGCCCGCGTCCACCATGGCCACCCGCAGCCCCGCCTGGGCGGCCATCCAGGTGACCGAGGTGCCCAGGATGCCGCCGCCGATGACCAGCAGGTCGAACACGGACCTGGAGAGCTCCTCGCGCGTCTGCTCGCGGCTGGCTCCGGTGACGATCATCATGGCTTCTCCACCCAGTCGAGCGTGCGGGCGACGGCTTTGTTCCAGTCGCGGTACTCGCGCTCACGCCGGCCGGGATCGATCCCGGGCCGCCACTCGGCCGCCTTGTGCCAGTTGGCGCGCAGGGTGGCCAGGCCGTCCCAGTAGCCGGTGGCCAGGCCGGCGGCGTACGCGGCGCCCAGCGCGGTGGTCTCGGCGACCACCGGCCGGATGACCGGCACGTCCAGCACGTCGGCGAGCGTCTGCATGAGCAGGTTGTCGGCGGTCATGCCGCCGTCCACGCGCAGGCTCGTCAGCGCGAGCCCGGCGTCGGCGTTCATCGCCTCGACGACCTCACGGGTCTGGAAGGCCGTCGCTTCCAGTACGGCCCGCGCCAGGTGCCCCTTGTTGACGAACGCGGTCAGCCCGGCGATGACCCCGCGCGCGTCGCCGCGCCAGTGGGGCGCGAACAGGCCGGAGAAGGCGGGCACGAAGTAGCAGCCGCCGTTGTCGTCGACGGTCTTGGCGAGGGTCTCGATCTCGGCGGCGCTGGAGATCAGGCCGAGGTTGTCGCGCAGCCACTGTACGAGGGAACCGGTGACGGCGATGGCGCCTTCGAGCGCGTAGGTGGCGGGGCCGTCGCCGAGCTGGTAGCCGACGGTGGTGAGCAGGCCGTGCCGGGAGACGACGGGCTTGGCGCCGGTGTTCATCAGCAGGAAGCTGCCGGAGCCGTAGGTGGACTTGGTCTCGCCCGGCTCGAAGCAGGTCTGCCCGAACAGGGCGGCCTGCTGGTCGCCGAGCGCGGCGGCGACCGGGATGCCGCGGAAGTGCCCGTAGACCTCGGAGGAGGGCCGGATCTCGGGCAGGATCGCACGCGGCACGCCGAGCGCGGCGAGCAGCTCGTCGTCCCAGGCCAGCGTGTGGATGTTCATCATCAGCGTACGGCTGGCGTTCGTCACGTCGGTGACGTGCCGGCCGGTCAGCTTCCAGATGAGCCAGCTGTCCACGGTCCCGAACAGGATCTCGCCCCGCTCGGCCCGCTCGCGCAGCCCCCGGTCGAGCATCCAGCGCACCTTGGGCCCGGAGAAGTACGTGGTCAGCGGCAGCCCCGCCCGCTCGCGGAAGATCTCGCCGTCCATCCCGGCGATGAGCTCGTCGGTGCGGGTGTCCTGCCAGACGATCGCCGGGCAGACCGGCTCGCCGGTGCGCCGGTCCCACAGCACGGCGGTCTCGCGCTGGTTGGTGATGCCGAGCGCGGCGATCTCCAGCCCGTCGACCGCCTCGGCCAGCACGCCCTGGACCGCCGCCCAGATCTCGGCGGCGTCGTGCTCCACCCAGCCGGGGCGGGGGAAGATCTGGCGGTGCTCGCGCTGGGCGACGGAGATGATGTTGCCGTCGTGGTCGAACACGATGCACCGGCTGGAGGTGGTGCCCTGGTCGATGGCGGCTGCGTACACGGGGAAGCCTCTTTCCACGATGTTCGACAATGCCGAACGCTCGGGGGAATCGTACGGGGTCCGGGGCGGATGTTTCAACGGGCCAGGTCGCGGGTGATGGCGCGGGCGGCTTCGCGCACGTAGGAGACGTAGCGCATGTCCACCTCTCCGTCCCTGGTCAGGCGCTCCAGGGCGCCGCGGATGCCGATGGCGCCCACGACGACGCCGCTGGGGTCTTTGATGGGCGCGGCGAGCGAGACCTCGCCTTCCTCCAGTTCCTCCAGGTCGGCGGCCCAGCCCCGGGATCTGACCAGGTCGAGCTCGTCCCCGCCGGACTCCTCGTAGGGGTCGTGGGCCAGGAGGACCTTGCCGAGCGCGGTCGTGCGGGCCGGGAGATAGGCGCCCACCTGAAGGATCTGCATGCTGTCGTCCGGGCGGAAGACGTGGTGGATGACCAGGACCTGGCCCTCGTGCAGGGTGCCGATCCACACGCTCTCCCTGCTGCGCCCGGCCAGGCCGTCGGCCCAGTTGAGCGAGCGGGCCCGCAGCTCGTTGACGTCGAGATAGCTGCTGCCCAGGTGGAGCAGGGTGGCGCCGAGGCGGTACTTGCCGGTGGCGGCGTCCTGCTCGACGAAGCCGACGTGGACCAGGGTGCGCAGGATGCCGTGGAGCGTGCCCTTGGGCAGGGCCGTGGCCCTGGCCAGCTCGGCCACGCCCAGCCGGCGCCCGGCCAGGAGCCTGAGGATGGCGGCGGCCCGCTCGACCGACTGGATCGTCTCTCCCACGCTGCCGACGATAGCGCGTGTTCGGGATTGTCGAACAGCTAGCCCGGATTCTTGATGAAGACGATCCCCTCGGCATCGTGGTCCGGTTCCAGCGGAATGTAGCGGTAGTCGGTGCTGATCCGGGGCGCCGGCTTCACGCCCGTCGCCGCCAGCGCCCTGGCGTCCACGACGAGACGGTCGCCCGGTACGGCGGACAGGATGCCTTCGAGCGTGTCCGGCGCCGGCGGCTCCATACCCGGCCAGTCGCCGACGCCGGTGGCGAGGAAGGCGTAGCCGTCGCCCAGCCGGGCCTGGGCGATCGCCCCCGCGCTCCACCACTCCACCGGCGTGTCGCCCAGCCGCATGGTGCTCAGCTCGCGTTGCAGGTGCCGGTTGTGGGCGTAGACGAGCGTCGGACCGCGGCGGGCCTCGTACTCGGCGATGGCCAGCAGGTTGTCGGCCATCATGGCGTCACGCAGCCCGGTCAGCCGCGGCAGCCGGTCGGGGGTGTCGTCGGCCATCGCCGCGTGGTAGCGCAGCAGACCGGTCGTCGTCCGGCCGTACATGCGGGCCCGCCACCAGTCCCGCCCGGACGCCCTAGCCAGCCGGGGAGCCTCGGCGTCGAGGTAGCCGGTCAGGTCGCCGGCGAGCAGGCGCAGCCGTACCGCGTCGTCGGAGCGGCCGATCGAGCGCGCGGGGTCCATCATCGCGTCCAGGTTGTCCCAGCGCTCGTCCGCCCCGAACAGCCCGTCGAAATCCGTCACGTCCCAGGGCAGCCGCAGGTGGGCGGCGAGCGCCGCGTGCAGCCGCAGGAGCGAGTCGCGGGGACTGGCCGCGCCGCTCAGCTCCATCGGCGCGTCGAACCCGTGGAACCGCAGCCGGTCCTGCTCGCCACGCCCACGGTTGTACGCCCGCATCCAGACCACGAGCTCCCGCTCCGCGGCCGACCCGCCGAACCCGTGGCTGAACCCCTCGCGCATCACCTCGTCGAGGTCGCCGTCGCCGCCAGCCACGTAGTCGTCCACGACCAGCCCCTTCAGGCAGTCGCTCTCGACCGTGACCGAGCGGTACCCGGCGAGCGCGACAAGATACCGGAAGAGCTCGTTGCGCAGCCGGGGGAAGACCTCGACGCCGTGCGTGGGCTCCCCCAGGCCCAGCAGCCGCGTGCCCGGTCCGGCCAGCTTCAGCACGGCCGCGCCCAGGTCCCGCGCGTCCGCCCAGGTGACGTCATCCATGCTTCAACGGTATCGTTGAACCTCCTGTTGAAGCTCTGGAGATTTCATCCGGTACGGCGAGGCCGTAACCTTCAACTCATGAGGAAGCTCCGCCCGATCGACCTGGCCCGCGAGCACGGCATTTCTTCGCAGGCCGTACGCAACTATGAGGAGGCGGGTATCCTCCCGCCGGCCGCGCGCACGCCGAGCGGATACCGGGCCTATACCCCCCTGCACGCGCAGGCACTGCGCGCCTTCGTCGCCCTGACGCCCGCCCACGGGCACCACACGGCCACCGCGGTCCTTCGCGCGATCAACGAGGACGCGCTGGAGGAGGCCCTGCGGCTCATCGACGAGAGCCACGCCCAGCTCCTGGAGGACCGCCGCACGCTGACCGCCGTCGAGAACGCGCTGCGCGACCTCGCCCCCACTCCCACCGAACACGGCGTCACCCACATCGGCCCCCTCGCCCGCAGGCTGGGCGTCCGCCCCGCCACGCTCCGCAAATGGGAACAAGCCGGCATCCTGCGCCCCGGCCGCGACCCGCGCACCGGCTACCGCGTCTACGCCTCCGCCGACGTTCGCGACGCCCAGCTCGCCCACCAGCTCAGACGCGGCGGCTACCTGCTGGAGCAGATCGCCCCCCTGCTCACCCAGGTCCGCGCCGCGGGCGGCATCGCCCCGCTGGAGGCCGCGCTGACGGGCTGGCGCGAGCGGCTGTCGGCCCGCGGCCTGGCCATGCTCGGCGGCGCCGCCGCCCTGGACGCCTACCTGTCCGCCCGCGGCTGAGCCTCCTCGATCCAGCCCCGGTCGATGCCCGGGTTGTCGTCGTGCACGACGAACTCACGCTCCGCCTCCAGTACGGCGAAGCCGCCCGCGCCCAGCGCCCGCACCAGCGCGTCCAGCCGGTGCCCCGCCACGGACAGGCCGACGCCCCGGCACCGCTGCGTCACGTACCGCTCGGCCGAGCCGTCCGGGCGCACCCGCCGGGCGTTGCGCGACAGGTGCGCGGAGTGCCGCTGCGCGATCTCGGCGAGTTCGTCCGTCCGCGCGGGGTCGATCACCGTGACGTGGTGCTCGAAGTAGCACCCGTCGAGCTTGGCGGCCGCGGCGGCGGTCCAGGGCACGTCCCGGTTCCACGCCCCCGCCTCGATCTTCACCCTGACCACGCGGAACCCCGCCTCCCGCAGCCCCGCCGCGCACGTCGCGGCGGCGGCCCGCTGCTCGGGCAGGGTGCCGCGGCCGGCGAGCGTCAGCGTCGGCTGGCAGGTGACGGCGCCGCGCGCCAGCACGACGTGGGTCAGGGTGGCCTGGTTGCCCGCCGCCCAGGCGTCCAGCCGTTCCACGTCGTCACCTGGCGCAACCGTCAGATGGATGTCGAATACCCCCGCGAAGTCCACGAAGGCCATGATCCACCACATCCGTGCGGCCGTGCATGCGGGTTTTGGGGGCCCTCAGGCGTTTCCGGTCCGGGCTCCTCCCCGGCGCAGGCTGCGCAGGGCGAGCAGGCCGCCGACGCCGGGGATGAAGGCGCGCCACATGGTTCCCCGCAGGCCCCCGGACGGGGCGAGGGAGGCGGCGGCGATGACGGCCACGTAGGAGACGCCGTGCAGCGGGCCGCCGAACGTGGTGATGACCTCGGCGTGCACCGTGAACAGGTTCGTGAGCAGGACCGCCAGCGAGAGCAGTTCGACGGCGGAGGCCATGCGCAGGAGGCGCATCCGGCTCACGCCCCCTGCCCGGAGCCGGGCCGTACGATCATCAGGACCACCACGATCGCCCAGGCCAGGTTGTAGATGCCCGCGAACATCGACAGCTGCCGCAGCCGCGCCGGGTCGCCTTCGCCCCGGTCGGCCAGGGCGTCGCGCTGGCGGGGGTAGATCTGGGTGATGAGCAGCAGGGCCGCGGCGGCGGTCAGGACCATCGACACGATGATCCAGATCTCGCCCATCCGGCCCTGGACCCCGGCCAGGATCATCCCGGCGAGCGGGACCACGAGGCCGAAGGCGGCGTACCCGCGGGTGATGCGGTGCAGCGCGACGGCCACCGACCGGCTGCGGCCCTCTCCTGCCGGGGCGGGCGCGTAACGGGGGAACAGGCTCGTCGCCACGGCCGAGCCGCCGACGAACACGATGGCGGCCAGCACGTGCACCGACAGCAGGACATGTTCCAGCATGTCTCCTCCTCCAACCTTCAGACTGCCTGAAGCTTAAGGCATGCTTCAGGCAGTCTGAAGGTTGGAGTCGCGTCAGAGGCCGCGCGGGCCGGGGCCGGAGCCGCACGGGGCCGGGGTGTCAGCCGGGGAAGTCCGGCTTTTCGGACAGGAAGGCGGCGAGGACGGCCCGGCCGACGCGGCGCTGCAGCGGGTCGGCGTCCGGCCCGAACAGCCGCTCGTCGGCCTCGCCCACCGCCTTCCTGGCCGCCCGCAGCAGGTCCACGCCGTCCGGCGTGACCTCGATCGCGGACGCGGAGCCCGCCCGCGCGGTGTGATCACGCACCAGCCCCGCGGCCTCCAGCGACTTCACCGCGGCGTGCACACTCTGCACGGTGATCCCCTGCATCCGCGCCAGATCACTGAACGACGCCCCCGGCACCCCGGCGATGTGCCCCAGGAGCCCGAGCCTGCGCACCGTCAGGTCGAGCGGCGCCAGCGCGGCCGTCAGCTCATTCTCCACCCGCCGCGCCAGGGTCAGCACGATGATGGAAGCGCTGGTCACCGGCGGGCCGGGGCGGTCGTCGTCACTCACCAGGCCAGTTTCCCACCACCCACCGCACAGCAAGGTCCCACACTCCCGCCGACGTCCTGGGTTCTCAGCGCACCGGCAGTCCCGTGACGGCCCGGCCGATGATCAGGCGCTGGATCTCCGACGTGCCCTCGAAGATGGTGTAGATCTTGGCGTCGCGGTGGAAGCGCTCCACCGGGTGGTCGCGTGTGTAACCGGCCCCGCCCAGGATCTGGATGGCCTGCTCGGTCACCCACACCGCCGTCTCGCCCGCCACCAGCTTCGACATCGAGCCCTCCGCCTGCTCGAACTGCCGTCCCTTGCGCGCCATCCACGCCGCCCGCCAGGTGAGCAACCTGGCCATGTCCACCCGGGTCGCCATATCGGCGAGGAGAAAGGCGATCGCCTGGTTCTCGCCGATCTTGCGGCCGAACTGCTCGCGTTCGGTGGCGTAGTCGCGGGCGTACTCGTAGCCGGCGCGGGCGATGCCCACCGCCATCGCGGCCACGGACGGGCGGGTGGTCTCGAAGGTGCGCATCGCGGCCTGTTCGCCGGAGCGCTCGCCGTTGCGGACGCGGGCCAGGCGGGACTCCAGCTTCTCCTGCCCACCGAGCAGGCAGGCGGCGGGGACGCGTACCTGATCGAGGACGACCTCGGCGGTGTGTGAGGCGCGGATGCCGTGCTTTTTGAACTTCTGGCCCATGGACAGACCGGGCGTTCCGGGTGGGATGACGAACGAGGCCTGGCCGCGAGTCCCCAGCGCCGGGTCCACGGAGGCGACGACGACGTGCACGTTGGCGATGCCGCCGTTGGTGGCCCAGGTTTTGACGCCGTTCAGGATCCAGTCGCCGGAGGGGTCGCGTTCCGCGCGGGTGCGGATGGCGCCGACGTCGGATCCGGCGTCGGGTTCCGAGGCGCAGAAGGCGCCCAGTTTGACGTCGTTCTCGGTGCCGAACATCTGGGGCAGCCACTCCCCCATCTGCTCGGGCGTGCCGTTCGACGCGAGCGCGGCGGCGGCCAGCCCGGTCCCGACGATCGACAGGCCTATCCCGGCGTCACCCCAGAAGATCTCCTCGAACGCGACCGGCAGCGCCAGCCCGCTCTCCTCGAACCATTGGGTGGCGAAGAAGTCCAGCGAGTACAGCCCGATTTTGGCGGCTTCCTGGATGACGGGCCACGGGGTTTCCTCGCGTTCGTCCCATTCGGCGCCGGCGGGGCGGATGACGTCGCGGGCGAAGGTGCGCACCCACTCCCGCACTTCGCGCACATCACCACTGAGCTCCGGACAAAAGCCGCTCATCTCGCTGCTCCCTGAGATTTCCTGGTACGGCGTGGCCGCGTGGATGCCTGTCCGGAACAGGCACGCGCACCCGCCCACGGATCCCCCAGGCCCGAAAAGTTACCGCCGGTAACACCCTACCGGCCAGTAGTCAGCGCCGCCAGGCCGGAAAGCCCCCGCGAATGTCAGTCACCCTCGGTAGCCTTTCGCTCACCATCCCACCCCCCGTCGAAAGCCCCCCATGAACCGCTGGCTCGCCGCCCTCCTGGCCGCCCTCCTGGGCGCGGCCGGCTTCCTGCTGCTCCAGCCCGCGTCCACCGTGCGGGCGAGCGTGCACTTCGGGCGGGTCGTGGGCCTGTATCCCGGTTCCGACGTGCGGATCCTGGGCGTGAAGGTGGGCGAGGTGACGGCCGTGACGCCGGTCGGCGACCGGGTGCGGGTGGATCTGGCCTACGACGCCGGCCGCAAGGTGCCCGCGGACGCGCAGGCCGTCATCGTGGCCAGGTCGGTGGTGGCCGATCGGTATGTGCAGTTGGCGCCGCCGTACACGGGAGGTGCGGTTCTGCGGGACGGCGCGACGCTGGCCGCGGGACGCACGCCCGTCGAGATCGACGAGGCGCTGCGCAGCTTCAACACGCTGACCAGGGCCCTGGGCCCCGACGGCGCGAACGCGGACGGCTCGCTGTCACGCCTGCTGAAGGCCTCCGCCGACACCTTCGGCGGCCAGGGCGCGACCGTCGGCGCGAGCGTGCGCAGCCTGTCCGACGCCGCAGCGGCGCTGGCCGGCAATCGCGACGAGTTCTCCCAGACCATCCGCAACCTCGCCCTGATCACCGGCACGATGGCCGAGGACGACACCCGGATCCGCGCGTTCATGCGCGACCTGGCGACGGCCTCGGGCCAGCTCAACGCCGAACGCGACGAACTGCGCGCCGTCTTCAAGGGCCTGTCCCGCACGCTCACCCAGGTCGCCGACTTCGTCGACGACAACCGCGCCGAGATCACCACGAACACCCGCGACCTCGCCCACATCACCAAGCTTCTGGTACGGCAGCGCGCCTCGATCGAGACGTTCCTCCAGACCGCCCCGCTGGCCGTGAACAACGCTAACAACGCCTACGACCCGCGTTCTGGGACGTTCCGCGCCCGCATCGACCTCAACGGCCAGAGCGACGACCTGGCGATGTGGTTGTGCTCGCTGGCGTACTCGATGGGCACTCCCCCGGCCCAGTGCGAGCCCCTGCTGAAGCCCCTGAACCCGCTGGGCCAAGCCCTGAACCACGCCGGCCTGGACGCCTCAGCCCTGTTACCGGACACCAAGGTGGAACGCCCGGACATCACCGTCGGCGGCCTGCTCCCCCCGGGCCGCAAAGGCCCTTGATCAGACGTTCGTGGTGGTACGGCCCCGTTGCCACAGGCTGTCGAGGGCGAGCGCGCCGCCACCGGTGAAGCCGACGGCGAGGCTGCCCGCGGCCAGCGCGAGCACGAACTCGTAGCCGCCCTTGTCGACGAAGAAACCATTGGCGAAGTGCACGGACACCGCCGCGCCGATCATGTCCAACGCGAGGAGAACGCTCACTATCGGCAGTCCGGCACCGAGGATCAGCGCGGCGCCGCCCAGCGTCTCGACGGTGGCGACCACGGGCGCGGCCACTCCGGGCAGGGGTATGCCTATCTTCTCGAAGAAGGCGGTCGTGCCACCGATGCCGCCGGTGAACTTGACCACCCCGTGGACGAGGAAGATCGCACCTATGGCTATGCGGGCGAGCAAGAGAACTATGGGACGGACCTGATCGACCATGACTCCACCTTCCCTCCTCTCTTGACAGTAGTTGTCCAATCACAAGCGCACAATGTTGGGGCCCCTCAGAAGTTGACCTTCCCCGACAGCCGGGTTACGGAGATCGCGGTCATCAAGAGGGCATCAGCCGGAGATCGGTCTTCTAGAGCACAACACCGCCGGTCCGGGCCTCCGCTCGCAACGCGCGACAGCGTCGGAGTTGGGGGGTGCGGCTAGGAGTGGGTGATGCGAGTGGAGGCCACTACCGCCAGGGCGGCGAGGGTCATGGTGGCGGCCACTCCGTACAGGAGAGGGGTGAAGGAGGGGAAGGCGGCGGCCATCTGGGGGCCGATGGCGCTGCCGACCGCGAGCGAGAAGGAGAACAGGGCCAGGGCGCTGCCTCGGGCGGGGCCGGCGGTGGCGGAGATGGCCTCGTTCAGGCCGGGGAGGGCGCCGGCTATGGCGGCCACGTACAGGGCCAAAAGGATGGCCAGCCAAGTTGAGGAGGGGGTTGTCGCGGCTACCGCGGCGACCGTAATGGCGGCTATCGCCAGGAAGGTGGTGGCTCGGGCGGGGGCGGGCATGCGGCTCAGCCAGGGCATGAGGATCGGGATCAGGATGATCGCGGGGAGGCCGGCGGCGCGCAGGGCGAGGAGTTCGGCGGGGGAGGTGGTGACGCCGTAGAGCTGGAGGGCGGTGTAGACGGCGACGAAGCCGATCATGAGGATGAGCGTGGCCAGGTAGCGCGGTAGCAGGGCGCGGTGGAACAGCAGGCTGGGCAGCGCCCGGTAGGCGCCCAGCAGGGACGCGGCGGCGGGGCGCGGGGTGTCGGGGAGCATGATCGCGCGGATGACCGGCATCGACAGGGCCAGTCCGGCGGCGGAGACGAGGAAGGGCGCGCGCCAGCCGGTCAGGGGGACGAGGAGCTGGGCGCCGACCTGCAGGAGTACGGCGGAGATCAGGAAGGCGGCGGTCACCGCGGAGATCGCGACGGCGCGGCGCCTCGGGTCCACGCGTTCGGCCAGGTAGGCCAGGGCCGCCGGGGGAAAGGTGGCCACGGCTATGCCCTGGACGAGGCGCAGGGCGATCGCCGCCTCCGGGGTGGGGCTCAGGGTGACGGCGGCGGTGGCCAGGGCGGCGATCGGCAGGCCGTACAGGAGCAGCCTGCGGCGGCCGAGGCGGTCGGACAGCGGGCCGAACAGCAGGAAGCCGATGCCGTAGCCGATGGCGAAGGCGGTCACCAGCCAGGCCAGGGACGCGGTGGTGGTCGTCCAGGCGGTGGCCATGTCGTGGAGCAGGGGGATGACGATGTAGAGCTGGCCGCTGACCAGGATGGCGGCGAGGGTGAAGGCGGTCACGGTGGAGGCGAAGGGGGCGTAACGCCGGGGCGTGGGCTCGGCCGTCGCCTCCGGTGAGATGCCGAGGAGAGTCATAGGATCGGACCGTAGCCAACCAACTAGTTGGATGTCAACCAACCAGTTGGATGCTGTAGGATGCCTGGCATGGCACCCAACGTCTCCACCGCCGCCACCCGGGCCGCCCTGCTGGACGCGGCACGGGAGGAGTTCGCCGCGTACGGCATCGCGGGGGCGCGCGTCGATCGCATCGCCGAGCGGGCCGGGGTCAACAAAGAACGGATCTACGGGCATTTCGGGAACAAGGAGAAGCTCTTCGACGCCGTCATCACCGAGGCGCTCGACGAGCTGACCACCCAGATCGCCCTGCCCGGCGCCGATCCGGCCGCGTACGTGGACCGGCTGTCGGCCTACTACGCCGACCATCCCGAGCTGGTGCGGCTGCTGATGTGGGAGGCCCTCAACTACCGGGGCCAGGAGCTGCTGCCCGGCCAGGAGTCAAGGGTCGAGCGGTGCGCGCGCAAGAACGCCTCCCTGGCCGAGGGCCTCGGACAGGAACCCTCCACCAGCACGGCCCGGACGATGTTCCTGCTCACGGGCCTGGCCCTGCTCCCGGCCATGCTGCCGCAGCTGGCCCGGATCATGCTGGGCGAGGAGGCCTCCGCGCACGAGGACATGCGCGAGCACGTGGCCGCCTTCGTCGCCGCCGCCCTCCCGACGCCTAAGGGCGGTAGCCGTCCACGGTGAGGATGGGTGGGCGTTCGGAGATGGAGACGTCGCGGTCGGCGGTGTGGTGGCCGGTGCGGGTGCGGCGGAACTGGGTCAGATGGGTCGAGGGCTCGTGCGCCGCCTGGATCTTGGACTCACGTTCCAGCCGTGACCAGGCGGCCAGCATGATCTGGGAGGCCATCGCGCCCAGCGCCTCCGTCGACTGGTGGGAGTGCTCGCGGGCGCCGAGGTCCACCTGGGCGAGCGCGTCCAGACCGGCCAGCGACAGCAGGTCGATCAGCAGGCCAAGCTCCACGCCGTACCCGGTGATGAAGGGCACCCGCTCCAGCGCGCTCCGGCGGCCCGCGTACTCCCCCGCCAGCGGCTGCATGAACCCGGCCAGTTCGGGCCAGTGCAGGTTGAGCAGCGGGCGGGCGACGAGCTCGGTGACGCGTCCGCCGCCGGTCGGCGCGCCGCGCAGGGGGCGGTCGTAGCAGCCCTTCACGTACGCGAGGTCGGGGTGCCCGAGCAACGGCCCGAGCAGCCCGGTGACCAGCGAGGACTGGAAGTTGCGGATGTCGGAGTCCACGAACGCGACCAGGTCGCCCGAGGTCACGGCCAGCGACTTCCACAGCGCCTCGCCCTTGCCGTCCAGCGGCTTGAGCGCGGGCAGAATCTCATCCTGCGCGTGTACGGCGGCGCCCGCCCGCGCGGCCACCACGGCGGTGTCGTCGGTGGAGCGCGAGTCGATCACCACGACCTCGTCCACCAGATCGGGCAGCTCGCGCAGCAGCACGCCGACGATCTCCCCGACGGTCTCGCGTTCGTCACGGGCCGGAAGGACGACGCTGATGGAGGTGCCCGCCTTCGCCTCGACCAGGCGTCCCAGGGGCCAGTCGGACGCGGAGAAGGTACGGCGACGCCACCAGGACTCCACCTCAGGCAGCACGCGACCCCTCCCCCGTCGACCACACGCCTACCAGCTTAAGGCGCACGATTTCCGGCAAAACCCCCCAGGGCAGCTAGACGTCGCAGCCCACGGTGTCGGCCGGCACCCACTGGACCCTGATCGGGTCGAGCGGGAAGTCGAACCGGGCGATTCCCAGCCACGCCTTGCGGGGCTCGGCGACGTGGACGCAGATCGTGTCCTCCATCACCTGGTTCTCCCAGGTGTACCGGATCGTCAGGTTCACGTGGTCGAATCCGCCCATGGTGCCGTTGTTGAAGACCGCCCGGGTCGCGCTGTAGGTGCCGGAGCCCGACCAGTTGCCCGTCTGTCCCGTCGAGATCTTCTTGGTCAGCCCCGAGTCCTCGTAGAAGCAGATGTCGCCGACCGCGCAGCCGTACTTGGGGCCTCCGGCGTCGGCCGTGGCGGGCGAGGAGGATGACACGAGGCCGGCGGCGACCATGAGCCCGGCAATAGCGACACGCTTCACGAAACACTCCATTCACGGCGAAAGAGAACGGCGTGACGGTATCGAGGAGCGCTTTTGATCTGCTTTACGGCGCCGCGTGCCGTTCCAGGAAGGTGAAGACGTCGGCCTCGTCCACGCCCGGGAACGAACCGGGCGGCAGCGCGGCCAGCACGTGGGAGTTGGCCCGGGCCGACGGCCAGGCGTAACCCTCCCAGCGTTCGGCCAGCTCGGCGGGCGGGCGGCGGCAGCAGTCGCCGTTCGGGCAGTTGGACTTGGTCCGGCTGGTCGTCTCCCGGCCGCGGAACCAGCGCGACTCCCGGTACGGCACGCCGAGCGTGATGGCGAAGTCCCGCTCCCGCGAGGGATCCACGTGCGCGACGCAGAAGAAGGTCCCGGTCGGCGAGTCGGAGTACTGGTAGAAGACCGAGAAGCGGTCCGGCGACAGGAACACCTGCCGTCCCGACCACCGCTGGCACATGCGCTGCCCCTCGATGGCGCCCTGCTCGTCGGCGGGGAAGACGATGCCGTCGTTCTCGTAGGCCTTGTAGATGATGCCGCCGGCGTCGTTGCGGACGAAGTGGCAGACCAGGTCGAGGTGGTGGGTGGCCAGGTTGGTGAAGCGGTGGGCGGCCATCTCGTAGGAGACGGCGAACACGTCGCGCAGGTCCTCGACCGACAGGGCCCGGTCCTGCTTGGCCTCGCGCAGGAACGGCGCCGCCGCCCGCTCGGGGACGAGGACGGCGGCGGCGAAGTAGTTGGCCTCGGTGCGCTGGCGCAGGAAGTCGGCGAAGTCGCGCGGTTTGTCGTGGCCCAGCGCGAGGTGGCCCAGGGTCTGCAGCAGGATCGTGCGCGGGCTGTGCATACCGAGCTGCTCGTGTTTGACGTAGATGCGGCGGTTGCGGAGGTCGGTGATGGAGCGTACCGATCGGGGCAGGTCCTGGGCGGTGTGAACCGTGTAGCCGAGATGGGTGACGAGGGCCTGGATGAGCGACTGCGACAGGGCGCCGGTGCGGTACCCGACGGCGGACAGCGCCTCGGCCGCCGACTTCTCGATCTCGGGGAAGTAGTTGCCCAGCTCCCGCTGGCGGCGCCGGAGCTCGGCGTTGGCGGCCCTGGCCTCCTCCGGCGTCGCCGTGCCCCTCGCCTGGCGGGCGCGCAGCTCGCCGTACAGGCCGAGGAGGTGTTCGAGCACGTCGTTGGGCACGCGCGCGGAGACCTTGAGCCGCGGCAGGCCGAGACCGGCGTAGATGGGGTCGCGCTGCGCCTCCTCCAGCTGGATCTCCAGTTGGGCGCGCCGGTTGGGGGCCTGGCGGCGCAGCAGTTCCTCGACGGGCACGCCGAGCGCGGCGGCCAGGGATTTGAGCAGCGACAGCTTGGGCTCGCGCTTGCCGTTCTCGAGCAGGGAGAGCTGGCTGGGCGCCCGGCTGACGCGCTCGCCGAGGTCGGAGAGCGTGAGGCCGCGTTGTTTGCGCAGGTGACGGAGCCGCTGCCCGAAAGCGAGGAGATCGAGCTCCTGAGTCAAAGACAGCGGTTCTTCGCGCACCAGCGAGGCCATGCGCTGAGCTTAGACAGAAAAACGCCGGTTCTTCTAGGGGTTGGGGCCGCCGATCCCAGCGCCCCGCGATTGGTCTAGGCCAACGGAAAACTTCGCGAATTTTTCTGCCTGGAATACGCCTCAGTATTTTCTCTAGCAGAAATCTGGGCGTTCTTCGCTGAGAAAAACCTCTATGGAAGCGGTACGGCGGGGCACAGACTCAGCAGCAAGCACCCAGGGGACGACATTAGGAGCGAACATGAACGATCGCCTCAAGGGAGCGGCTGAGGAGCTGCGGCAGGACTGGGAGAACAACCCCCGCTGGGCGGGCGTCGAGCGCACCTACAGCGCCGACGACGTGATCCGGCTGCGCGGGTCGGTGCAGGAAGAGCACACGCTGGCGCGGCTCGGCGCCGACCGGCTGTGGAACCTGCTGCACTCCGAGGACTACGTCCACGCCCTCGGCGCGCTGACCGGCAACCAGGCGGTCCAGCAGGTGAAGGCCGGGCTGCAGGCGATCTACCTGTCCGGCTGGCAGGTCGCCGCCGACGCCAACCTGGGCGGTCAGACCTACCCCGACCAGTCGCTGTACCCGGCCAACTCCGTGCCGGCCGTCGTGCGCCGCATCAACAACGCGCTGCTGCGCGCCGACCAGATCACCTGGTCGGAGGGCATCGAGGCCCCCCACTGGCTGGCGCCGATCGTGGCCGACGCCGAGGCCGGCTTCGGCGGCGTGCTCAACGCCTTCGAACTGATGAAGGGCATGATCGCCGCCGGCGCCGCGGGCGTGCACTGGGAGGACCAGCTCGCCTCCGAGAAGAAGTGCGGCCACCTGGGCGGCAAGGTGCTCATCCCCACCGGCCAGCACATCAAGACGCTCAACGCCGCGCGCCTGGCCGCCGACGTGGCCGGCGTCGCGTCCCTGATCATCGCGCGGACCGACGCACAGGCCGCGACGCTCCTGACCAGCGACGTGGACCCGCGCGACCAGCGGTTCACCACCGGGGACCGTACCGCGGAGGGCTTCTACCGGGTGCGCAACGGCGTGCAGGCCTGCATCGCCCGCGGCCTGGCCTACGCGCCCCACTCCGACCTGCTCTGGATGGAGACCGGCACCCCCGACCTCGACGTCGCCCGTGAGTTCGCCGAGGCGATCAAGGCCGAGTACCCGGACCAGATGCTCGCCTACAACTGCTCGCCGTCCTTCAACTGGAAGAAGCACCTCGACGACTCCACGATCGCCAAGTTCCAGCGCGAACTCGGGCACATGGGGTACAAGTTCCAGTTCATCACGCTGGCCGGCTTCCACTCGCTGAACTACTCGATGTACAACCTGGCCCAAGGCTACGCGGCCGACGGCATGACGGCGTACGTCGAACTGCAGGAGGCCGAGTTCGCCGCCGAGACCCGCGGCTACACCGCCACCCGCCACCAGCGCGAGGTCGGCACCGGCTACTTCGACCTGGTCAGCACCGCGATCGCCCCCGACTCCTCCACGACCGCCCTCAAGGGCTCCACCGAAGAGGAGCAGTTCGCCGCCGCCCACTAACTCGGCTTCTCAATTCAGTCGTTACGGCAAGCCGCCTCAGCCCCATCCGCCGTACGGGGCTGAGGACATTCCAGGGACACGGTCGTCCACCTCACCGGCTCGCCACCGCGACGACCGCACAGCTCGCCGGACCCCGTGGTCACGGGCGTTCACCGGCGAACAAAAGGGCCGTGCCGGGCCGCCACCGGGCACGGCCCTTTTTCTGTGACCTGACCCAAGGGAAGTCCCTGTGGCGCGGTCGCTCGCGCACCCACACGTCCGAGACCTGCCGTGATAATGCTATGGAATGAGCACGGACGTTCACCTGAGACACCTTCGCTACTTCATCGCAGTAGCCGAGGAGTTGAATTTCACCCGTGCGGCCGAGCGGCTGTACGTCTCGCAGCCGGCACTGTCCAAACAGATACGTCAACTCGAGGCAGAGCTCGGCACCAGCTTGTTCAAGCGCGACAGAAGAAGCGTCGCACTGACCGAATCCGGGCGAGCCCTTCTTCCCCACGCGCGAAACCTGCTGGCCACATGGGACGCCTTCATGATGCCTTCCAGCCGCCTGCGCATCGGCATGTCCACCGTCCTCGGCAGAGGCCTGCTCCCGAGCATTCGCGCGGCCATCCCGGACGTTGAGCTGGTCGTACGGCAGTTCGGCTGGGACGATCCCACCGCTGGCCTTCGGGAGAGCAGCAGTGATGTCGCCTTCGTCTGGCTGCCGCTGCCGGATCCCGACGCCTATGAGTGGATCCACGTCGCCGATGAGCCCCGCCTGCTGCTGGTACCTGGCGGCCATCGTTTGGCGCGCCGCGACCATGTCGACATCGACGAACTCCTTGACGAGCCTTGGCTCGCGCTTCCGAAGCGATCCGGGGCCTTACGCGACCACTGGCTGGCCCTGGAACAACGTCGCGGACACCAGGTTCGGGTGACAGCCGAGATCACGGCCACCGACGAGACCCATGAAGCACTGGTCAACGGCGTGGGCATTTGTTTCGTCGCCGCCGGCAACGCCTCCATCTTCACCCGCGATGGCATAGTCGCCATCCCCGTGAAAGGCCTACCTTCCGCGCACCTCGTCCTGGCATGGCGCCGCGATGACCGCCGCTCGCTGGTCCGCACCTTTGCCAGGGCGGCGCAAAAGGCCCCTCGCCGCCTTGACCACGCTCACCGGTATTCACATCCCCGGCCCCGCTCCCCCAGCGAGTCCGCCGTTTGATGGGCACGCCACCAGTTATGCCGATGCGTTATCAAGGCAGGTCTTAGACGTCACACGACATGGCTGCTTGTGTGGTTTCCGTGATGTCAGAGAACATGAGCAGAAGCCAGCTCCTGCGTGGAGCATCCGCAGGACTGGCAGGCATGGCGGCAGCATCGCTGATGGGATCGCCGCCGGCGCAGGCCCAGACGGCCGCCCCGGAACATCCCAACGTTCGATTGATCCGCGAGTACTACAAGGCATACGCCAGCGGCGACCCCAACGCACTCAAGAGATTCTTCGCAGCAGACATCCGCTGGACCATCCCCGGGCACCATCCTCTGTCCGGCACCAAGTACGGCCAGGCCGAGGTGCTGGCCTTCTTCCGCGAACTCGCCCGAGCCGGCTTCCGGGCAGAACCGATATCCCTCGCCGCTGACGGCGCCTGGGTGATCGACCTGCACCGAGGCTGGAGCACTACACCAGAAGGCCTCGACATCATGTGGGCGCTCGCTTTCCGGATCAGGAACGGCAAGATCGCCGAAGCGATCAACTTCGCAGGCGACCAGCACGCGGCCGACACCTTCTTCTGGAAGCACTACGCACTGGCCCCACTACCTGACCGCCTCGCCGCACGCTAGGCGAAGACGCGGTCGACGACTTCGGCCTGTCCGGTGGTTCCGGCGCGGAAACAGCGGCCGTGTCCTCCGGCAGGCCGGGCGTCGGCCCCGACAACCACAGCACGCCGACCCCACGAGAACCAGCACCAGGCGCGGGGCCGGCGGGAGGGGAGAAGACGCCACCCCTTCACGATGACGCCTTCGCCCGGCCTGCCCCAGGCTGTGGCGAACCCGCCCCGCGCTGCCAGCGCCCCCGAAACAGGGGCCAAGCGCCTCCACCCCTTTGGCCGCCTGGACGAGCGCGGCACCCACGACGGGGCCGCTGTGGGAGGGCGAGCGCGGCCCTCCGACAGGCTCGCCGAGCGGGGCCGGTAGCACGCACTCACCCCGTCGACCACGAGATCCAGCCCGCACGCCTGGCGGCCTTCAGGCCGGCGTGGTCGCCGTCGACCAGCACGTTCATGGCATGGCCGTGCGGTCTCATGAGGTTCACGATCCCCCGTACGCGCCCCTTGCCACCATGAGAGCAGGACACATCAGCGGCGACGCCGTCGAGCAGGCGCGACAGGCCGAACTCGAAGAGGGTGTCGAGGTCGAGAGAGCCGGGTGGGACCCGGGCGAGGAGCGGCTGCGGTGAAGGCTGATCGTTCATTTCCGGCCGTAAGGTCCCCAAGAAAACATTCGCCGAGCGATGCAACATCTCCGCTCCTTCGGCCGTCTGGGACGTGACTACCGAAGGGACGACACGTGGATGACGAACCCGGCTTCGACGACTTCGTGGCGGAGCAGACGGCCGCGCTGCTCCGCTACGGATACGTCCTGACCGGAAACCCTCATGACGCCGCCGACCTGGTCCAAGAAGCTCTGGTACGGCTGTGCGGCGCCTGGCCGAGGGTGAGACGCAAGGACAGCCTGCACAGCTACGTCCGGACCACGATGGCGCGGTTACACATCAGCGTCTGGCGGCGGCGCAGGCGTGAACACCTGATCGGAGAGCCACCGGAGCGGGTTCACCACGAAGTCTTCCCTCGCGACGACGAGCAGGGGGTGTGGGAAGAGCTGGCCGCGCTGCCCCGCAGGCAGCGCGCCGTCCTGGTGCTGCGCTACTACGAACAGCTCAGCGACGCCGAGATCGCCAAGGTGCTCGGCATCTCTACCGGCACCGTGCGCAGCCAGGCCTTCCGGGGCCTGGACAAGCTGCGTTCCGCCCTCTCCTCCGCACCGGCGACTCACGGGAGCATGCGATGACCGACCTGGAAGACCAGCTGAGCCGCGTCCTGTCCGGTGCGGCACATCGTGCGCCGCAGCCGCCGGAGGGGCTGCTCGCGACGGTCAAGACGCGCCATCGCAGGCGGCGGGCACGGATGGCCGCTGTGCGCACGGCCGCGGCCGTGGTCCTGGTGGCAGGCGGGGTAGGCGCGGTGGTCAGCGCCCTGGGCGCGTCGGCCGAGCCGTATCCCGCGGTCAGCGCGACCGGCAGACCCGAGGCGTCGCCGGACAAGATTCCGCCGCTCATCGAGAAGGTGTGGCCGCAAGCCGTACACAAGATTCCGGCGAAACTGCCCGACGGCCGCGCGTACTATCCGCAGCTGCTCCTCGACGATCGCACGCTGCTGGTCATGACGGGCGTCAGTGACGGTAAGCGTCAGTTCCTGTGGAGCTACGAGCTGAGCACCGGCCGGCCCAGGCAGATCGCCGAGATCCCCCCGACGAAGGGATCAGCGATCTTCGCCGACGGCGTCGCCGCCGGTGGCGGCAACATCGTCTGGTGGGCGTCCTACAAGGAGGCGGGCAGCCCCCGGGTGGCCCGGATCTGGACGGTGCCGGCCACCGGCGGCCAGCCTCGGCCGGTGACCGACGTCCCTCTCGGAAACGTCATGAAGCAGGGGCACATCGACGGGCTGACGGTGGCGGGCTCGGACGTGATCTTCGCCTACGAGAAGGGCGGGGTCTACCGGGTGCCGCTGAGCGGGGGCTCGCCGCAGCCGGTGAAGGGCGCCGAGCGGCACCACATCCTGCGGTGGCCGTGGGTGGGCGTCCACCGCGGAAAGGCGATCTTCCGCGAGCTGTTCAACGCCGAGACCGGTGAGCGGCGCGACGCCGTGGTCAAGGCCGACGAGGAGGTCAGGTGCGGCGTCGACCGTTGCGCCGGCGTGGCCGTGCGATACAAGACCGTCAAGGCCGAAAGGCCCCGCGACCGCTCCGGCAAGGAGATCAAGTGCGGCACTCGCCGGTGCCCGGACACGGCGCGGAGCCAGACCATCCTGCGCAGGTTCGTCCGCGACCGCGACGGCTCCCACGAGCGCGAACTGCCGAACAGCTTCCAGACAGGCGACGACGCCGGTCTGGAGCGCTTCTTCAAAGTCACGTTGCGGGGACCGGGAGACCAGACCGTCCTGACGCTGTATGACGCCGACACCGGCAGGTCCGCCGATCTCGGCATACGGCGGGACGCGAAAGGAAGCATGGGGATCCCCGACGGCGGCCTCGACCGCCTGATGACCTACCCGATCAAGAACGAGATGTACGTCCTGGACCTGGCCGCGCTCAAGTAGGAGCGCCGCGCTTAACGGCACCCCAAGTCGCCGCCGCGCGGGCGGGCGATGGATTCAGCGGTGTACGCGGCCTGCGTGCCGGCCAGGCGGATGCCCAGGAGTGGGCCCACTGTCGGGCGGCAAACGATCTAGCCTCTGGCACGCCCTTCATCCATGATTCAGGTGTCATCCCCCTAGCCCTGAATCGGGACGGCCAGTGAAACGCATCCTTGCCTGGATCGGCGTCAACATCGACATCCTCGTGGCGCTGACGGTGGCGATCATCGTGAGCGCGCTGGATATCGCGGGCATCGCCACCGCGGAAGCCGTCAGCAACGCCACCGTGGCCACGCTGGCCGTACTCGCGTTCGTCATGCTGCGCAGCCGCATGCGCGCCGAATCCGCGGAGAACGTCGTCGAACAGGCCATCGTGGCCGCCGACCGCAAGATCGACCTCCTGCCTTCCCGCCTCCAGGAACAGTCGGCCGCCAGACTGGTGAAGGGTGAGGAGTTCAACCGGCTACTGGCAGACGCCCGCCTGGACACCGATCGATGGATCTTCAAAGGCTCGACCGGGGCGTACGTGCGCGCCGTAACCCTGCCCGAATGCCTGGGAAGAGCCCGCCAGGGACGACGGGCGCTGCTGGTCCGCCTGGAGATCCTGGATCCGAATGACATCCATCTGTGTGAGCGCTTCGTCCGCCTGCACCAGAGCCTGGCCCTGAGCGCCGACGGCCCCGAGTCGACCTGGACCGGTGACGGAACCCGCATGGAGCTCTACGCGACCGTGCTCTCCGCCTGCTGGCATCACCAGCGCTACGAGCTGCTCGACGTAGAGATCGGATTCTCTTCGATCGCTTCGACGTTCCGCTACGAGCTGTCGTCTCGCTACATGTTCATCACGCAGCGAGGACCCGACTTCCCCGCCACGGTGATCACCGGGAACGCCCTCGCCCTCGACTGCTGGGCCACCGAACTCCACGCGAGCATGCGGCAGGCACGCTCTCTCGACATACGACGCGGCGCGGCGGTGACGTTGTCGTCTCCCCCCACGGTCGAGGAGGTCCGCACGCTCTTCGAGCGGCTTGACCTCGCACTTCCCGAGACTTACGGCGACGACGACGTCGACGAGATCATAAGGACGGCCTTCAAGAACTCCGACCCCTACGACAAGGCAGCATGGGGATGAACCGGAAATCAAGCGGTTGGTAGGGGGGTGATGTGAGCGAACCTGCCCCGGTCGCCGCACACGCGCGCCGTCCCGGCCACGCTTTCCCCACGCCGCTGTGTCCCGGCCCTCTTGCCCGTCCCGCTCGCCGCCACCCTGGAGGCGGCCAGACCTGCTCATCGATCTGGCCGGTCTTGGCCAGCCCGTGCTGGTCCTCCACGCGGGCCACGGGCGCGGCCGCCGGCCCGTGTGGAGCTCACGTTGCGACAGGCGATCGAGCACGTGGGCTGCGACGAGGAGTAGGTGCGTAGCAGCAGATCAGTGCCGGTGATCTCCAGCACGCGGACGACGCGTTCGTGCGGGCCACTCGCATGACGCCACTATGACACCATCGCGGTGCCATCCTTTCGAGTCGCCGGTACGGCCCGCGCCCGCAGGCCGGGCCTATGGCGCTACAGCAGCTTGGCCAGAGGCGAGCCGAACGCCGCCTCGATGATGCGGTTGAACGCCGGCAGCCAGTTCCAGTCGGAGTTGGTGTTCATCGAGACCAGGAGGCGGCCGTCGGGGGTGCCCATGGTGATGGCCGCGGACCCGGTGGCCATGCCGGCCACGGCGTGCAGCACACCGCCGTCGGCCAGGGTCCACTGCGACACGCCGGTGCCGTAGCGGGTGTTGGGCAGCCAGTCCCTGGTGGGGACCGTGGTCCACATCTCTCGATGCTGGGCCGGCGGCAGCAGCGTGCCCTCGATCATCGCCCGGGTGAAGCGAAGCATGTCGCCGGTCGTCGACAGGACGTTTCCGGCCGCCCACCCGAAGAAGGTCGAATCGGAGACGTCGACGGGGTCGGTCTCGGGTCCCTGGAGATGCGACTGGTAGTTCTCCGTGGTCAAGATCGCCGGATCGACGCCGTCCTTGATGAACATCCTCGAATAGAGCCTGGCGTGCTGCCCCCGGAATCCCGCCTCGGGCAGGGGGCGCGCATAGGTGCCGGTCGTGAGGCCGAGCGGCTGGATGACGGTCCGCTCGACCTCCTCCTCGAAGGTGCGGCCGGTCACCTTCTCGATGATCGCCCCGGCGAGGTGGTAAGTGCCGTTGGTGTAGGCGAAGCTCTCGCCGGGCTCGAAGATCGGCGGCTGGGACATCTGCAGTGCCAGCAGCTCCTCAACGGTCCAGACATAGTGGCGGTGCTTGGCGAACCCGGCTCGGGTATGGAAGTTGAGCACCAGGTCGCGGTCCCAGCCCACGACCCACAGGCCGCTGGTGTGGTTGAGCAGGTTCCTGATGGTGATCTTGCTGCCGTCGTTGCCGTTGCCGCTGACCACGCCGGGCAGCCATCGCTCCACCGTGTCGTCCAGGCTCAGCCTGCCCTCCGCGGCCAGCTGCAGCACGGTGGCGGAGGTGTAGGCCTTGCCGCCGCTGCCGATGTGAAACTGGTCGGCCGGCTCACGGCGACGGCCCGTTTCCATGTCGGCCACCCCCGCCGATCCGAACCAGGCGCCGTCCTCGTCCTGAACGTGGGCGACGACGCCGGCCACGCCCAGCTCGGCCGCCGACCAGTCGAGCGCCTCCTGGACCTTGTCCCTGATCATGATGCAGTCCCTTCTGCGGGTTCGCTGATGTCAGCAACGATGACCAGGCCCGATGACGAGCGACTGACGCGGCGCTTACAGGCCGTGGGGTTCGGCGCGGGCCCTTGTCAGACAGAGGAGGACGGGGCGCCGTCAACGCGGCTGCCACTGGCCGCCATGTCGTGGCTCGCCTGCGCCGTCAGTGTGTGCGGCGGTGGGGCGCGAGGCGGCCCGATGCGGCGGACGGACGGCTCCCTTCGGCGGCCGGTGCGCCGTCGGCGGCGAGGCCGAGGCCCTGATGGCGGAGCCACCTCGTAGTGTCACCAGAACCGCCTACGGGCGGACAACATACCCGGGTTGTCCGCCCACGCGGCCCCAGCGGGGGCTATGGCCTCAGCCGACCGGCAGCCCGTTGATCGGCAGTCCCTGGGTCAGCCCGGCGAGCAGGGTGCCGGGCATGCTGTGGCTCTCGCCGGGCGGCGCCGGCGCGGCTTGGGCGGGAGAGGCCAGGAACAGTCCCGCGGCGGCAACGGGGATCAGGACCAGGTAGCGCATCGTACTCCTTCACAGGTCAGCATGGACCCCTGCATCCTGGGCCACGACCTGGGCGGCCGCCACGCGCCTAGCACGACCTTGACCAACATCAGACCGGCGGCCGCCCGTTGTCCAACTCTCTTACGTCTGCGGCGTCGTGATGTTCCAGCACCTCGATCGAAGCCAGGTAGCCCGCCCCGGTCACCCGCGCCCGCACCAGGTCCCCGTCGGCGACGCCGGTCAGCTGGCTTGCGAGGGCGCGAATCGCCCGCACGCGCCGTGGCCCGTGGTCGATGGCCAGGTAATGCAGTTGGCCGGTGATGTCGGCCGCGTGCAGTCTGATCACCCGGCCCTCCAGCGTACGGCGCGGCTTGGCGTTCCTTGCCCGGCTCTTCCACACCGCCCTGGTGACCAGCCCGATCGGCAGGACCACGATCAGCATGAACACGACGGCGACGAGTCCACCACCGGCGATCATGATCATCGAGATGACGAACGGCGCCGGGTCGTCGGGGGCGAGGGTACGCAGGCCGTACCAGATGCTCACCCCCAGCGCGCTCCCCACCCAGACGCAGAAGATCAGGAAGAGCAGCAGCCCGGTGATCACCTTGCTCTGGCCGGGGTAGGTGACCCGGACCCGGTGCCAGAGCCCGCCGTGGTCGGACCAGGCGTGCTCCTGGTCGCGCGGGAGCAGTACCGGAAGGCTGGCCAGCGCGGCGCGGGTGAGACCGAACGCGGCGGCGTA
Organism: Nonomuraea endophytica; assembly: GCF_014203235.1. GTDB lineage: Bacteria > Actinomycetota > Actinomycetes > Streptosporangiales > Streptosporangiaceae > Nonomuraea > Nonomuraea endophytica. The sequence goes on from NZ_JACHIN010000005.1 coordinate 503,952, forward strand.
GGCGAGTTGCCTGCCCCAGATCGTCACCGCGGCCGACGGCAGGCTGTCCACGTGCGCGATCCCGCGCAGGTGCGCGCGCACGCCCAGCCAATGCCCGGCGGCGGCCCGGCCGCGCCTGGTCAGTCGCTCGCCGCCCAGGCGCTTGTCGAAGGCGGTCGTCGCGACGAGCCCGATCAGGAGGATGTGCGGCGTGAGCGCGCCCACCGGCCTGGGCATCAGCGTCAGGTCGGCCAGCACGCCCCACAGCAGGGCGGCGAGCAGCCCGGTGATCGACATACCGGTGCCGGGGCCGCCCGCCTTCCCGGTCAGGCCCAGCGTGCGCGCCTCCGCGATCACGCTCTTCTCGAATTCGTCCTGCCATCGCCCCAGGTCGCGGCTGCCCTCGGCGATCGCCTCCGTGGCGACCACGCCGGTGCCGCCCAGCGTCGTGAGATGGTCCAAGACCATCATCTCGTACGGCTTGAGCCCGTCCCTGGCACGATCGCGGCGCAGCCGTACCAGACAGAGATTCGGACCTACCTCCTCGATACCGGCATGACCCCGCGCCGCCAGATCCAGCACCGTGGCCGCGGCCGCCTCGTGGGTGAGCGTGCCGTTCTCGGTGATCAGGTCGACCACGGCGGGCGAGAGCCCCTCGAACTCCGGCGCCGCCACGCCCCGCCCCACCCGTGGCCCCTTGGCGGCACGGATGCGCCAGATGACCTGCAGCGACCACAGCAGGGTGAGGACGGCCGCCGCGATCGCGAGCGCCGGGGTCAGCGTGACGAGTTCGTCCTTTCCCGGCACGCTCAGAACCTGACCTCGACCGGCCCGCGCTCGGGGTCGGCGGTGCGGAAGTACTCGCGTTCCCGGTGCCCGGTCAGCCCGGCCACGAGGTTGGACGGGATCGTGTGCAGCGCGTTGTTGTAGGCGAGCACGGCGTCGTTGTAGTACTGCCGGGCGTAGGCGATGCGGTTCTCGCCCGTGGCCAGTTCCTCCTGCAGCGCGGCGAAGTTCTCGCCGGCCCGCAGCTGGGGGTATGCCTCCGCGATCGCCATGACGCCGCCGATGGCCGCGCTCAGCGTCGACTCGGCCTGCGCCCGCCGCTCCGGACCGGCGGGCCGCACGGCTGCGCTTCTGGCCGCGAGCACCGCCTCCAGCGTCTGACGTTCGTGCGCGGCGTAACCCTGGACCGCGCGCACGAGGTTGGGGACGAGGTCGTGGCGGCGTTTGAGCTGCACGTCGATCTGCGACCAGGCGTTGTCGACGGCGTTGCGCTTGACCACGAGGCTGTTGTAGATCAGGACGACCAGGAGCACGCACAACAGCAGCAGGGCGAGCACGGTCAGGAAGAGGGTCACCCTCTTCATTTACCGCTGGTCGCTTGCAAGCGGCATGACGCTTGCATAATCAGGCTCAACCTCCTCAGCCGGTACGGCCGGCCGTACCGTGGGGCAGCGGTCGAGCCCGGCTCGGGCGCATCAGCCACACGGCGGCGGCGAGCGTGAGCACCCAGCCGATCACTTCGATGAGCAGGTGATCCGTCGCGTTGGGCACGGATTGCAGCAGGTACACCCGGACGCTGTTGATCGCTCCGTGCGTCAGGACCGCGGGCCAGACACTCCCCGACTGCCAGCGAAGGGCGAGCAACAGCGGCGCCCACGGCAGCATGCCCGCGTAGTAGATGACGATGTCCCAGACCGGTCGATCACCGATGACGGCGAGGACCGGCAGGTGCCAGACGATCCAGACCAGACCGCTGACCAGGGCCAGCCGCCAGAATCCCCATGACGCGGCGCGCGTCGCCAGCCAGCCGCGCCAGCCGAACTCTTCGCCGATGGCGAAGACCGACTGCATGACGAAGACCGGAACGACCCATATGGATGCCATGAGGATCTGGTCGAGCGGGTTGAGCGGCCAGATCCCCGTTGCCAGTGCGATGGCGGTTTGGATCGCGGCGATCGCGGCGATGAGGCCGATGCCGATGCCGGCCCACTTGGGTGTGCCGCGCCAACTGGTGGCGAACGTCTCACGGAACGTTCCGGGTCGCCGGGCGAGCCACATGATGATCGCCGCGACCAGCGGGGTCTGTTGCATGATCGGAGTGATCAGGTTGTTGAAGTCCGTCGGGACGAGCCGGAAGACCATCGGGACGGACAGCGCGAAACACAGCAGGACGGCGATCGTGAAGAACCACGTGACGTCGTTAACGGTTGATCTGGCAGAACGGGGGCGCGTCGGGGACGCGGTCATGATGACCTCGATTCGTGCGGGCGCGAGGATCTCGCTCGATGAGCGTGCGGTGATCTTGGTGTCGCGCGGATCGGCCATCGTGAACTCGGGGAGAACCTTGACGAGCGGGTCGTCCACGGAGAGGTCATCCGAGGAAAGCGCGGACGTAGGAAAGACACGACGTCGAACCTAGGCCGGGCGTCACCGGCCGGCATCACCCCATGGGGTGAGACGGGGCCACCCTGCAGGATGGAATCTCAGGTGCGGGGTGCGAACCATTCCTCCGCGGCCGCCGCCAGCCCATCGGCGCCCGCCCAGGCCACGACCCCGTCGGGACGGACCAGGAGGGCGTCGGCGGGAGCGTTGTCGCAGTGCGCTCGGACCACGTCGATCCAGCCGCCGGCGTCGTCGCCGAGGCCGGCCTCACCGCCGAGGTCCAGCAGGACCGGGCGGCCCCGCCGCATCGATTCGGTCAGCCGCCGCTCACCGGCGCCGGTGGTCAGGCGCAGGTCGGGTACCAGACGGCCGGTCAGCGGATGGGCGGCGGCGCCGTGCGGGAGGTCGGAGCCGTGCAGCAGTGCCGCCATGTGGCGCAGGGGCTGCTCATAGGCGAAGATCTCGGTGAGCAGTGTCCGCAGGGCCTCGCCTTCCTCCTGTGGCAGGCGGTCGAGGGCCGCCTGGGCGCGGGTCTGCAGCAGGGCGCGTTCGGCGGCGGGACGGCGTTCGGACTCGTAGGTGTCGAGCAGGCGCTCCGGTCCTCGGCCCTTCAGCGTGGCGGACAGTTTCCAGCCGAGGTTGACCGCGTCCATCATGCCGACGTTGAGCGCCGAGCCGCCCGCCGGGAACAGGTGGGCGGCGTCACCGGCGAGGAACACCCGTCCGGTTCGGTAATGGTCGGCCAGCCGCGCCTGGGCGCTCGTGCGTGACAGCCAGATCGGCTCGCCCAGTCGCAGGTCGTCGCCGAGCACGCGGTGGACGGCTGCCCGGAAGTCGGCGATGGTGACCGTTCCGGCCGGGTGCCGGCCTTTCTCCCGCACGCCGACGATGTGGACGCCGGGCTGGAGTGAGGCGGCCAGGATCCGCCCGGCCGGGGTGCGGTTCCAGCCGGGTTCCAGCCCGGCCAGCTGGGGGTGGTCGAACACGCCGGTCTCGGTGTCGGCTCTGAAGTGGCCGATCCACAGTTCTTCCTCGTCGGTGGTGCCCGGGAAATCGATTCCCGCCTGTTCGCGGACCCGGCTGCCGGCCCCGTCGCAGCCCACGGCGTAGTGGGCGCGCAGGCTGAATCCGGTGCCTTGGGCTGTCACGCCGGACTCGTCCTGCGTGAGAGTGGCCAGCTCGTGCCCCCAGCGGATCGACACGCCCAGCTCGGCCGCCCGCTCGCCCAGCAGCCGCTCCAGCCGGGGCTGCGCGATCATCAGCATGCGCAGCGGGATGTCGGCGACCGCGGCGAAGCGCAGCGGGACCGATCCGAAGGGGAAGCCCGGCGGGGTCCCGCAGAAGGGGCTGCCGGCGCTGAGGCGCTCCAGGAGGCCGCGGTGCTCCAGGAGGTCGATGATCTGCCCGCCCAGTCCGTTGGCCTTGGGCGTCTGGCCCGGCTCTGTTCGCTTGTCCAGCACGACGGGGCGGGCGCCGGTCAGGCTCAGCTCGCAGGCCAGCATGAGCCCGACGGGCCCCGCGCCGATGATCACAACATCGTCCATGCGTGTCAGGCTAGATTGACACACATAGGCTGTCAAGCTAGCCTGACAGCGTGGATATGGAGGAACTGTCCGAACACATCAGGTCCAACGACCCTGCCGTCGGTCTGCGCGCGGTAGGAGCGCTGCACCGGCTGGCCGAACAAGTCGAGGCCGTCTCGGTGGCGCTGGCCCGCGAGCAGGGATGGACCTGGGAGCAGATCGGCGACGCGCTGGGCATGTCCCGGCAATCCGTGCACGCCAGATACGGGAAGTGAGACACCGCGATGTTCGCAAGCGAGAAGAGCCCCTTCGCGACAGCCGTCAAGGCCGCGGCGCAAGAAGCCAGGCAGCGCGGCGACCGCCGCATCGGCACCGAGCACCTCCTGCTCGGCCTGCTCAGCGACCCCGGCTCCACCACGAGCCGCGCGCTCGGCGTGGATCTGGCCACCGCACGAGCCGCGCTCGCCGACCTGGACACGGCAGCCCTGCGCGCGATCGGCCTGGACGTCGGCCAGGCGCCGCGAACCGAGCCACGCCGGCACCCTCCGGTGCCCGTCTCCGCGCTCGCCACCGGTGCCCGAGCCGCCGTCAATCACGCGATCAAGACAACGACCCGCAAGAACAGGAATGCCCAGGCGCCCGTCCGGCTGCTCCTGGCGTTGCTCGCCCAGCGCGAGCCGGACCCGGTGGCGCAGCTCCTGAACCACCTGGGCGTCGACCGCGCCGCCGTGCACGCACACCTCGACCAGGTGTCGGCGTCCTGAGTGGATTGCTCAGCGCGACCACCAGCTGAGAACCAGTGGGTAGGCGGGCCTGGGAGATCGTGTGGAATGCCGTGATTCGGGTGGACGGTAGGGTGTTCGTTCTTGTCGTGAAGAATGACGGGGGTGGGCATGGGCGATGACCTCAGGTTTTCGGTGCTTGGCCCGGTTCAGGCTTGGCGTGGTGGCCGGGAGCTGGGGCTTGGCTCGCCGCAGCAGCGGCTGGTGCTGGCCGTACTCCTGCTCGCCAACGGCAGGGTGGTCGGCGGCGACCAGCTCATGGATGCGGTGTGGGGTCACGTACGCCCGCGTACCGCGGCCAATGTCCTGCGCACCTACATCTCGCGGTTGCGTGCGGTGCTGGGGGCCGATGCGGTGGTGTCCGTCGGCGATGGTTATGCGTTGCGGGCGGGCACGTGCGATGTCGCCGAGCTGCGAACGCTGTACGGCGAAGGCCGTTACGCCGAGGCGCTGGCCCTGTGGCAGGGCGAGCCGCTGGCCGGACTCGACGGCGACTACGCCGAGGCCCAGCGCGCCCGCCTGAGCGAGCAGCGGCTGGTCGCCCTCGAACACCGCCTCGGCCAGGACCTCGACGAAGGCAAGCACGCCGAGGTGGTCGTCGAGCTGAGCGCCCTAGCCGCTGAGCACCCGACCAGGGAGCGCCTGCGCGGCCTGCTCATGCTGGCCCTCTATCGCGCCGGGCGGCAGGCCGAGGCCATCGGCGTCTACACCGACACCCGCAAGCTGCTGGCCGATGAGCTCGGCGTGGATCCCTCGCCCGAGCTGGCCGAGCTCTACCAGCAGATCATCAGCGCCGACCCGGCGCTCGGCCGCGCGCCCGCCCGGCCGAGAGCCGCCGCCGCGCCGGCCGCCCGGCACGTGCCGCGTCAGCTGCCCGCTGACGTGGCCGACTTCACCGGTCGCGAGAGCGAGGTGGAGGCGATGGCGGCGGCGCTGCGCCCCGGGCGGAGCTCGGCGCTGGTGGTCTGCGCGGTGGCGGGTGCGGGCGGGGTGGGCAAGACCGCGCTGGCCGTGCACGTGGCGCACCGGCTGGCCGGGGACTACCCGGACGGGCAGTTGTTCGTCGACCTGCGCGGCTCGGGCAGCCAGCCGCTGGAGGTCGAGCTGGTGCTCGGTTCGCTGCTGCGCGCGCTGGGTCTGGAGGAGGCGCCGGAGGAGCTGGCCGAGCGGGCGGCGCTGTATCGCTCGATGCTCGCCGACCGGCGAATGCTCGTGGTGCTCGACAACGCGGCCGGGGCCGGTCAGGTGCGGCCGTTGCTGCCCGGCTCGGCCACCTGCGGGGTGCTGGTGACCAGCCGGGCCCGGCTGATCGGGCTGAGCGGCGCACGCCAGGTGGACCTGGAGGTGCTCGGACCGGTGGCCGCGTTGCGGCTGTTCGCCAGGATCGTGGGCGAGCAGCGGGCGGAGGCCGAGCGGGGCGCGGCGATGGACCTGGTCGCGGCGTGCGGGTTTTTGCCGCTGGCGATCAGGATCGCGGCCGCCCGGCTGGCCGCCCGGCCCAACTGGAGCGTGGCCGGCATGCGCGACCGGCTCTCCGACGAGCGGCGCAGGCTGTCGGAGCTGCGCGCCGGCGATCTGGCGATCGAGGCCACGTTCGCGCTGGGCTATGAGCAGCTCGACGAGGCGCACGCGCGGGCTTTCCGGCTGCTGGCCGTACCGGACATGGCGGATGTGTCGCTGCGTGCGGCGGCCGCGCTCTTGGATCTGCCCGAGCAGGAGGCGGAGGCGGTCTGCGAGGCGCTGGTCGACGTCAGCATGCTCGAGTCGCTCTCGCCCGGCCGCTACCGCTTCCACGATCTGCTGCGCGTGTTCGCCAGGAGCCGGGTCGATCCCGCCGCCGCCGACGCGGCGCTGGACCGGCTGCTCGATCACTCCGCCGCCGCCGTCGCCGGCCGCTTCCGTTCGCTGTTTCCCGGCGACCGGCGCGCCGAGCTGCTGCCTACCGCCGAGTGCGAGGACGCCTTCGATCCCGCCGACACCGAGGCCCTGCTGTCAGTGGTACGGCAGGCCGCCACGCGGAAGGACGCCGACCGCTACCGGCTGGCCTGGATCGTGGACATGCTGACGGACGTCGCACCGGAGTCGGTGGCCTTCCGGCACACCCTCGACCTCCTGGTCACGCGGGCCGGGGACGAGCCCCGCGCCGAGGGCCTGGCCCGCTACCTCCGCTCGACCCTGTCCTCCGCCGATCGCCAGGCGCGCCGCTCCGACGCTCTGGCCGCCATCGATCTGGCCCGGGGCGACCACTACGTGACGGCCGTCGCCACCGCCTCCCTCGGCGTCCAGGCCTACGACGACGGCGACTACCAGGCCTCGGTCGAGCTCATCAGGCGAGGCCTGGACATCTTCGCCGCCGGCGGCGACCGGGGCGCCCAGGCTCTGTGGCTCGGCCTGCTGGCCCGCTCACTCGCCGCCGCCGACGAGCCCGGCCAGGCCGTGGAGGCGGCCAGATCGGCCTACCGCGTCCACGCCGAGCTCGGTGGCGGCACCCCGCGGCACCCGTGGGCGCCCTATCAGCTCGCGTTCACGCTGCAGGCCGTGGGGGCGCTCGGCGAGGCGTTGCGCATGTACGAGAGCGCGGTCACGGGTTTCCGTGAGATCGGCGAGCTCGACTGGATCGGAACGGCCACCACCCGCATGGCCGACATCCACCTCACCCTGGGTGATCACGCCCGCGCCCTCGAACTCGCCGAGCAGGGCCTGGCCGCGCTGCGGGAAGCCGACGACGAGCACTGGCAGGGCAAGGCCCTGATGATCCTCGGCCAGGCCCTCACCGCCACCGGCCAGCGGGAACGCGGTCACGCCTGCTACACCGAAGCGCTGGAGATCTTCGACCGCCTCCGCCTGCCGGAGGCCGAAGACGTGCGCAGCCTGCTGGCCGCGGTGAACGCCTAGCTGTGATCAGGGCGATGCCGCCCAGGATGGCATCGCGGGCGGCCGGGCCCCGGAGGGGCGGTATTTGGCTCTATGTCATGATCTGCGGTGGATGGCGAGCCAGGTGAGCGCGATGCAGCCGGCCGCGCCCAGCAGGCAGAGGAGGAGCTCGAGCGCCGGACCCGCCCGCAGCAAACCGAGCTGGGCCAGGCCCGTGCCCAGCATCGCCAGCGGCACGGCGAGTTGCGCCCGGCGGATCAGCGCCCCGAGCATCGCGCCCAGGCACAGGCCGAACAGCACCCTGGCGAACAGCGCGGGCCCCACCGCATCGCTCTGCAGCAGGTCCAGGGCGTCGCGCGGGCGGCCGGGCGCCTCGCCGGAGACGGCCCAGGCCAGGATCGCGGCCAGCACCCCGGTCAGCACCACCGCGCCCGCCGCCGCCACGCCGAGCATGAACGCCAGCCACCGCCCCCTGGTCAGGCCCTGGGTCCAGCTCATCCGGTAGACGCCGCCCTCCAGCTCCCTGGCCAGTAGCGGGACGCCCCAGAACATGGCGACCAGGCCGACGAAGTAGCCCGCGAGCTGCCTGGTCATGCCCGTCAGGCCGGGCTGGAGCCGCTCGGCCAGCGCGGCTCCGCCGTACAGGAGAATCACCCCGGAGATGACCAGGATCTGCAGCCGCTGCCGGCGCCAGGCCACCCAGATCATGACGCCGCCTTCCTGAGCTGGCCGATCACCAGCTCCGCGGGCGAGGCCGCGTCGTGGGTGGCGAGCAGGTCGGCGAAGCTGCCGCTGAGCCGTACCGTGCCTTCGGCCAGCAGGATCAGGTGATCGCAGATCTCGGTCAGCTCGGCCAGTACGTGTGAGGAGAGCACGACGGTCGCGGGCAGGTCGCCGATGACCTCCAGGATCTCCAGGCGGGCGAGCGGGTCGAGGTCGGCCAGCGGCTCGTCGAGCAGGATCAGCTCCGCCTGGCGGCCCACGGCCAGGGCCAGGGCGACGCGGGTGCGCTGGCCGCCGGACAGCTGCCCGGCCTTCTGCTCAAGGGAAAGCGCGCCGAGCATCGACGTGGCCCGGCTCGGTGACCAGCGGGGGTTCATCGCCGCGCCCAGGCGCATCAGCTCGCCGACGGTCCAGTCCCGGTAGAGCGGCTTGTCCTGGGCGACGAAGGCGACGTCGGGGGTCTCGGCCCGCCCGGTCGTGGGCCGCAGTAGGCCGGCGAGGATGCTCAGCAGAGTGGTCTTGCCCGCGCCATTCGGGCCGACCAGGGCGGCGAACGCGCCGTCGGGCAGCGTCAGAGTGCAGTCGCGCAGCGCCCACCGGCGTCCGTAGCGCTTGCCCAGCTCCATGGTTCTCATACCCGGCACAGTCGGCTCGCGGGGGCGAAAGGTTCACCGAAGAACGCGGCGAACCTTCGTCACCGTGCCGGGCGAGGTGAGAGCGTTCTGTCTTCGGTACGTCTGACGAGGCGAAGCACCGCGAGGACGCACACCAGCCCCACCACCCCTCCCCCGTAGATGACCTGGTGGACGGGGAAGAACTCGGCCGCCAGCCCCGCCAGTGCCATGCCGAGCCCCTGGGCCGTCATCAGCCCGGCCGTCATGACCGTCATCGCCCTGCCCCGCAGTTCCTCCGGCACGGCCGCCACGAACCACTGGTCGAGCCCGAGCGTGTACGCGATCCCGAACCCGGTCAAGACCTGCAGCAGCAGCGCCCACCCCGGCCCCGGCTCGAACACGTATCCCAGCGCGGGCAGCGAGGAGAACACCGCCACGGGCAACGTCAGCCGGGCCCGGCCACGCGGCCCGAGCAGCGAGCCCGCCAGGCTCTGGCTCAGGATCGCCCCGATCGGCATCCCGCACATCAGCAGCCCGAGCCAGCCGGGTGCGAGGCCCGCGGCGTACGGGGTCATGAGGGCCTCGGAAACGACGACGAACATCGGCGGCACCCAGGACAACAGCAGCAACGCCCGGATGCGACGGTCGGCGAACAGCAGCCGCAGCCCCGACAGCGACGAGCGCAACAGCGTCCCGCCCGAGCCCGGCCTGGCCGGGCGGGCGAGCGTGCCGAGACGCAGTAGCAGCGCGGAGCCGAGGAAGGTCACGACCGTCACCACGAGTACGGCACGCGCGGACACCACCCCCAGCAGCAGCCCGCCCACCCCGAACCCCACCAGTTGCCCGCTCTGCCCGACGATCCGGATGACGGAGCGCCCGAGCACGAACAGTTCGCCGTCGCCCAGGACGTCGCCGAGCGTCGCCGCCCTGGTCCCCTGGAAGACAGGCGACACGGCGGCGGTCACCACGCGCAGCACCAGCAGCGCCACGACCGGCATCCCGGGCGCCGCCATACCCAGCGCGCAGGCCGCGCAGATCAGGTCGCAGACGACCAATACCCGCCGGGCGGGGAAGCGGTCGGCGACGGAGGAGAGCAACGTGCCGCCGAGCGCGTACGGAAGCAGCCCGAGGGCGTAGGTGAGCGCGCTGAGCAGCGGCGACCCGGTGATCCCGTAGACCAGGACCGACAGCGCGATCTCGGCGACGACGACGCCGAGCGTCGACAGCGCGTGCGCCGCGAAGACGGCGCGGAACTCGCGGACCGCGAAGACGGCTCGATATCCCACCCCGACAGGCTGCGAGCGGGCACGAACCGTCTTCTACTCTTTCGTGCACAGGCGAATCACCTGAAGGGGGGACCGTGCGGCTGGAGTTCGGCGCCGACGACCTGCTGCGCTGCCGGTTCGCGATCTCGCCGCTGTGCGAGACGCACGAGGCGGTACGGATGCTGCGGCGCGCCAGCCGCCACGGCTACCACCGGCCGTGGCTACGCCGGACGCGGGCCGCGACGGAGGGGCTGGACCTGTCGGAGCTGTGGCTGTTCATGCCGGACGGCGGCTACATCCCCGACTTCCTCGGCCCGCCGCCGGCCACCCCGGACACCTCGTTCGAGCAGGAACTGGCGCGGCTGCGGGCCACCGATCCGGGGCTGGCGCGCGAGGAGATGGCCCGCTCCCTCGGCGGGGCGCGCTCGCCGCGGGCCCGCAGGATGCTGGACGACCCCGAGCGGGCGGTACGGCGGCTCGCCGACCTGACCGAGCGCGTCTGGACAGAGCTGGTCGCCCCCGACTGGCCGAGGCTGTCGGCGCTGCTCGAGGCCGACATCGCCTACCGTTCGCGCAAGCTCGCCGAGGGCGGCCTGGAGCGCGCGCTGGCCGACCTGCACACCTCGGTGCGCTGGTCGGAAGGCTCGCTGACGCTGCGCAACTCCCGCGGCCCCGACCGCGACCTGCGCGGCAAGGGCGTGCTGCTGATGCCGAGCGTGTTCGTCTGGCCGGACGTGGTGAGCGGATTCGCACCGCCGTGGCAGCCCGCGCTGATCTACCCGGCGCGCGGCATGGCCGGGCTGTGGGAGCCGATGGCGGCGCGGCGGGAGCTGGTGGGGCTGCTCGGCGCGAACCGGGCGGCGATCCTGGCCGGGCTCGACGGGCCGGCCTCGACGACCGCGCTGGCGCACCGGCACGGGCTGGCGCCCTCGACGGTCTCGGCGCACCTGTCCGTGCTGCGCGAGGCCGGGCTGCTCGACTCGCGCCGTGACAGCTACCAGGTGCTGTACGAGCGGACGCCGCTGGGTGAGGCGCTGGTCAGGCGATGAAGTTGAGCTCGAAGATCACCCGAGGCTCGCCGCGAAGCGAAGCCATCCAGCCAGGCCGAGAAGAGTTCGGATGGCGATCGACACCAGGAGGCCAGTAAGTGGAAATCCGGCGCGGGGACACCGACCCTTTCGACAGCGACGAGGCTTTCGACGACCTCCACGACCTGGAGGATGCCGAAGACCTGGTGCTCGCGCTCTTCAAGTTGATGAGCGGTCTCGACGCCGACGCGCCCATCTACCTCGGAGACGTGGAAGGCCCGGTAGCTGCCGCCTGCCTGGTGGCCTGCCGGTTCGCGGAGATCACACCGGACGAGGAGTGGGCAGCGGAGTGGCTGAAACGAAACCCATTCCTCGCTGACGTGAACCTTCGACGACACGCTTCGTCCGTTCTGGACATCGCGGCACGTCCCGACGACAACGAGCTCTACGACCTGTGGCAGACCACTGAAGCACGCGAGAGCTGGCTGAACGAACTCGACACCTACCGGCGCGCGCTCTCGACTGCCAAAGACGCCGGCGCATGATCCTTCACTACGGCTTCTGAGGATTCAGGGGCGGCACGGCGGGCGGTGTCGGCAGTTTCCTGGCGGTTACTGCCTGAATGTGCCACCGGATGCGGTGAGCTCCGGCCCACCGCCGCCTCGCACTGCCACCTCGACCGGTGCAAGCTGTCGGCCAACACGGTCGAGGCCTACAAGCGGCAGAGCGCCCCCGCGTGCCCGGGAATCGGTGGTCAGCCGAGGTTCAGCAGGCCCTGATCCACCACGGCTCTGCCCAGGGGACGGGAGATCTCCGCCAGCCGTTCGCAGCCGTCCGCGCCCAGCGCGGCGTAGGCGGGCAGCGCCAGCTCGTCCGTGCGGTCCTCGACGTGCTTGCGCAGCGCCCGTCCCTGGTCGCTGAGCTCCTCGCCCTCGACCAGGCCGCGCTCACGCAGCCGCTGCTCGGCCGCCGCCCACTCCTGCTCCGGCCAGGCCCGGCTGACCTTGAGGAACACCGGCGGGACCGTGCCGCTGGCGGCGTGCAGGACCAGCGCCTCCAGCGGGCCGATGCCCTCGGTGAGCAGGGTCGCCACGTGGCCGTCGCCGCGGAACTCGCGCAGCAACGTCTGGGCGTGCCACAGCTGCTCGATCGGCTCGTCCGGCCAGGGCAGCGTGGCGTGCGCGGCGAACAGCGGGCGGCCGTGCGGATGCTCGCACGCCGCCTCGGCCGCCCTCCTGGCCAGGGCGAGCGTTTCCGTCATGGTCGGCTGCTCGTGGATCCCGGCTCTGCGCAGGGCCGCGGCCGCCGCTTCACGGCGGGCGTCGAGGATCTTGTCGGGGGTGGTGACGTCCCATGCTGCCGGTACGGCACGCCGTACGAGATCGGGGTGGAAGTTGTAGAAGGTGGCGATGACCAGTTCCGCGGACGCCCGCCCGAACGGCGCCGAACGGGAGGCGAAGTAGCCCGCCCGGTCCTTCAGGCCCAGCGCGGCATAGCGGTCATGGGCCTCGGGAACGAAGTAGATCATGCCGTGCACCGGTTCGAGGCGGCGCCAGGCGACGCGTGCTGCTTTCATGGCCGACCCCCTTTCTAGAACGACATTCTGGTGGGCTGGTGTCCGCGAGGCAAGCTGGGTGCGGGAGCATTCTTGGCATATCCGTCGCGATGCCTGACCTACCGGGCCAGGGGTCCCGGAGAGCGGCCGGCCGGCCATGCATGCCGGGCCGTACCAGATCCGGCTCCGCGGGCCGGGACCTCCATGAAGCCTCTGACGATCTCGTGCCGTACGGGAACTCCACTCATGATCTTTCCTCTCAGGGTTGCGTGTTTCGTGGTCAGCTCTTCCACACGAGACACGCCGCGGCGCTGGCTTCGAGGTGGTCTGGGCGCGGGTGATCCGCGGAGGCAACTCCTGGTCTGACCACTTGTGGCCAAATCTGTTGCCCTGCCCGGTGCCCGGCGGGATGCTGCGGGCAACCGCTTCCCCCCGGCAGAAAGGCATGATCGTGCCACGCACCCGTGGAGCGCGTTTCGCCGCCGCTCTTCTGCTGCTCGTCGGCGTCGTCGGCCTGGGCAATCAAGCCTCGGCCTCGGCCCTGCCCAGGCCGCTGGCCTTCGCCGAGAACCTGGACCTGGAGTGCTTCAGGACCGACCCGTACGTCCCCGCGCAGCCGGTGACGCTCCTGTTCCGCCACCTCAATCCGGTCCTGGAGAAGCTGCCGCCGGAGAAGGTCACGCTGGGAGAAAGGCAGCAGTTGTGCGTCCCGGTCACCAAGAACGGCGTCATCCCGCCCGACGACGTGCTGCCGTACCTCAAGTACGTGGACCTTTCCTGCTACAAGGTCGCCAGTGACAACCGGATCGGCGAGGAACTGCGGCTCAGCCACCTCAACCCGGTACTGCAGAAGCTCGGCGCCCCCAGGCACGTGGTGACAATGGTCGAGCTCCAGCAGCTGTGCGTGCCGGTGGCGAAGGACGAGTTCTTCCCGCCCAAGGAGATCCAGCACGTCGTCCAGCACATCGATCTGGCGTGTTACCTGGTGAAGACCGAGGAAGCGCTCAACGTGGAACTCAGGCTGGGGCAGCTCAACCCGCGCCTGGCCCACCTGCCCGACGCCCCCGCCAAGGTCACGTTCAGCCGCCAGCTCTGCGTCCCCGTGCAGAAGGAGGGCGACGAGATCCCCGGCGACGTGCGGGAGATCGTGCAGTGGATCGACCTGGAGAAGTACGAGATCGTGGCGCCCAAGCTGCCCGCGGTGCAGCGGCTGACGCTCACGCACCTCAACCCCGTGCTGAGTCGGCTGCCCAGGGAACGGGCCACGTTCAACCTGCCCGAGCACCTCGCCGTCCCGGTCGCCAAGAACGACCTCATCCCACCGGGCTGACGGGAGTCACGACAGGGGGCGGGCACCGGGGTGCACCGTGATGGCGACGTTGCAGTGCACCCGGTGCTGATCTCCCGTGTGACGACGCCCTGCCCGAGGATGATCGCGCCGCGACCAGGTCAGCGGTGAAGCGATGGCGATACCGGCGCCACCGTCTACGTCACCGACCGCGAGTCCCGCGCCCGCCGCCACTCCGGTCTGCCCGGCACCGTCGAGGACACCGCCGAGCAGGTGGACGAGCGAGGCGGGCACGGCATCCCGATCGTCGTCGATCATGCCGACGACGCCGCGGTCGCCGCGGTGTTCGAGCGAGTCCGCGCCGAGCGGGGCGGGCTCGACCTCCTGGCCGCCAACGCTTGCGACGGCAACGCGCTGCCGCTCGCAGGCGGACCGTTCTGGAAGCTACCGCTGCGGCACTGGCAGAACATGATGGAGATCGGCGTACGCAGCCACCTGGTGGCCGCCCGGCACGCGGCTCCCCTGCTCATGGAACGGCGCGGCCTGCTGGTCATGACCGGCTACACCGATCCGGACGCCGAGATCATCGCCGGTCACGTCTTTTACGACCTGGCCATGACCAGCGTGAGCCGGCTCGCGCGTACCCTCGCCCATGACCTGCGCCCGCACGGCGTCACCGCCTCGGCCCTGTCCCCCGGCTTCACGCGCACGGAGGCGATCACGGCCGCTCTCGGCGACCGGCTGCCGCCGGGCGGCGACTCGGTCGAGTTCCCCGGCCGGGCGGTGCGGGCGCTGCTGGAGGACTCCGGTGTCGCCCGGCATGCCGGGCGGACGGTCCGCGTGGCAGACCTGGCTCAGGAGTACGGCTTCCGCGACCCGGGCTGACCGGTGAGTACCAGCTGTCACGGGCGAACGGCGCGCACGTCCCTGATTGGCAGGAGTCGCTGGTAACGCAGCGCCGTGGTCCATGTCTGATGGCTCACCGGGAGCCCGCCCTTCACCGGAGGTTGACGTGAAGCACCCACACCGACACATGGTCGGGGCCGTGGGTGTACAGCGCGCGGAAGGCCGGCGTCACCAGTTCGTAGGCGCCCGGGATGTCGGCGTACGGCATGGCGCCGGGCGGGGTCGGGTCGTCGGCCAGGTCGAGCAGCGTGTCAACGATGGAGGCACGAAGCATCGGCGCGATCGACTGGAGAACCTCTCGAACCTGGGGGGCAACGTGGAGAGGGAACTTCACCGGTCGGAGCCGCCCAGCCCGAGGTCGGCGTACGCCTCGTCCCGCGAGGTGTAGACGGTCATCGCGACGTCACCGCGACCGGCGGCCGCCATCAGCTCACGCACCTGCGCGGCTTCGCGAGCACGGCGGAGGGCGACGAGGTCGGCGTAGTCCTCTTCGGAGATGAGGACGGCGTGTTCGTCGGCGGAGCGCTTGATCCGGGTGGGCCGGTGGGCGTGGACCGCGCGGGACACAAGCGGGCCGAGCTTGTCACTCGCCGCGGCGATCCCGAGGGTCTCGATGTGCGAGTGGTCCATCGTCATGCATGCAGAATACGGGAACTTCCCGGTTTGGGGATGTTCCCGCTTCGAGAATGCGACGTCCAGCCCATCGAGACCGAACCGCGCGAAGCATGGCCAGGCGTTGATCCCTCGTCTGTGGATGACGACGGCCGCGTTGCGGGCTGCGGGGCCCCAACGGCGATGCTCAGCCCGGCTCGCTCCACGGGAGCCTGTAGGTGTCCACGATTCCGATCGGGTTCCATCCGGCGTTTCTGCACGTGGGGTCGCACGGCCCGTCGAGGTCGTACGATCCCGTCTTGTTCAGGGCGCCGTCGGACGTGTGCGCCGTGACCGTCCCCGACCAGTAGTCGAGCGTCACGATGTCCAGGTTCCCGTCGCCGTTCATGTCACCGAGCCCGACGGGCTCGATGCGGCCCCAGGAGATGCCCCAGCCCCAAGGTTCCGGGACGCTGAGGACCTGGCCGGCCCCGTTGAGCAGCCAGAAGCCGGTGTGGAGATTGTCGGAGTTCGCCCAGGCGATGTCGGCCCTACTCAGTGCGGCCGTGGACCAGCGGGTGGCTGTCAGAGGGCGTGTCTACGTCGATTGAGATGACCGCCGCGGACAGCCATCCCGAAAGAGAGCCTTGGGTGCGGTCTCGGGGATGTCCTCGCGGGCGATCGTGGCCATGATCGCGCTGGCGTTCGCGGGCACAGGCTTCGCGCGATGCCAAGGACGCGGAGGTGCATCGGTGGCCACTTCCTTCCGAGCGAGGAAGCCTTCCAGGGCGTGCCAGGGGTCGGGGTCGGCCGGGGCCTGCTCGGCGTGGGCGACGAGGCCTACGGGTGGCCGCACCGGGGTGGATCGGCCGCCGCTCGGGGCGGGCCGGGAGGCGCCGCACAGTGGCATCAGTCAGGCTCGGAGTTCAGTGGGCAGGTGTGGTCGTCTGCCCGCTCTTGATCGCGGTGTGGGCCTCGCTGAGCCGGCGTACGGCCTCGGCGATACGGCGGTCGGTTGCCGGGCGGAACGGGCGGCAGGGCGCGCCTGGGTGTCGATGACGAGGGCCTGGAACTGGCCGGGCCACGCCACGCCACCGGCGGACATCTGACCGTCAGTTATATCGGAGTCCGTAAATATCTGGCGATTGACGCGGCGGTCAAGGGGATGATCCCTCTGGATTCCTGGCGCGTGCGGGCAACATAATGTGGTCTCCATCATTAGTGCGGATGCCACCCCCAGGAGCACGCATGTACCGCCTTGGCGTCGCCGCCCTGCTGTTACCCCTGCTCGTCGCCACCCCTGCGGCGGCGGCCGTACCGGATCAGGGACGCCCTTCGATGGGCGCGAGCCGTACCGGATGGTCCGCCGTCGCCTTCGAGCACCACCCCACCCCCGGCCAGGCCGCGGGCGCCGAGATCTACGTCCGCCAGTTCCGCGACGGGGCCCAGGTCCGTGAGACGAGGGTCTCGGCGGGCGGGACCGGCGCCTTCTCCCACACGCAGCCGTCGGTCGGCGTCTCCGACAGCGGCGACGCCGTCGTCGCCTGGGCGCAGGACGGCGACGGTGACGGCGTCCGCGACATCGCCCTGCGTGTCCTGCGCGCCGACGGCACCCTGTCGGCCACCGTCGTCGCCAACGGTCCCGGCGAGTTACGCGGCGACCAGGTCTGGCCCCGGATCGCCGTGCGCGGCTCGGGCTCGTTCGCGGTGACCTGGGAGGACCATCCCGACGCGGCCACGTCCACCGTCCGCCTGGCCGCCTACTCCGCGATCACCTCGCGCACCTTCGGCCCCGTGCAGGTCAGCGCCGCGGGCAGGGCCGCCAACCCGGCGGTGGCGGTGCACGACAGCGGCGCGATCCTGGCCTGGGAGCAGAACACCGACATCCTGTACGCCAAGGTCGCCGCCGACGGCACGATCGCCCGCGCGAGCACGCCGGCCAACGCCGACGCCACCAACTCCCAGCTCG
Source organism: Nonomuraea endophytica (assembly GCF_014203235.1). GTDB lineage: Bacteria > Actinomycetota > Actinomycetes > Streptosporangiales > Streptosporangiaceae > Nonomuraea > Nonomuraea endophytica. The sequence goes on from NZ_JACHIN010000005.1 coordinate 521,437, forward strand.
CCCCGTCGGTCGCCGCGATGGCCGGCGGCGACTTCGTCATCGCCTGGGCCGGCAACCCGGACGGCGCGTGGCGTGTCCGGGTACGCGGCTTCCGCGCCGACCTCACCCAGCGCTTCCCCCAGCGCGTCGCCACTCCCGGGACCGCGAACCGGCAGGCCAACCCGAAGGTCGGCATGGACGACACCGGCGGCTTCGCGCTTGCCTGGAACGAGGACGTCAACGGCATCGACGTGCACGCCGCCGGCTTCAACTCCGACGCCACCCCGCAACGCCGCTTCCCGCCCTCGCGCGTCAACCTGGAGACCGGCGGGCTGCAGGGCGCGGCCGCGATCGGCGTGCTGCCCGACGCCACATTCGGCGTCGCCTACGAGGAGGACGCCACGCAGTCCGGCTCGCGGCGGGTGGTCACCCGCCTGGGCCTGCGCAACCTCACCGACCCGGGAGCGACGATCACCACCCCGCTGGAGCCCGTTCCCGGCGCGCCGCTGACCATGACCTACGACGCCGCCGACCTGGCCAAGGTACGGCAGGCCGAGCAGGCCCACGCGCAACTGGCTCCGCAGCCGGTCTCCGCCGTGCTCGCCTCGGCCAACAGCACCGCCAGGCCGTTGTGCCACCCGACGAACTCCACCCCACCGGCCCAGGGCTTCTGCTGGGACGACACCTACGGCGACGACTCCTCCATGACCTTCGTCCCGCAGGGCCTGACCACCGACGGCTCCTCGCTGCTGCTGGCCGGCTGGTACAACTACGACCACCCCGACTACGCCCGGGGCGCCCTGACCCGGCTGACGTTCGCCGACATCGGCGACCCGGCGAACGTCCGCTACCGCCACGCTCTGCTGGTACGCCCCACCGGCACCGGCGAGGTCTTCGAGCCGGTCGGCGGGCACGCCGACGCGGTGGTGCTCATCGGGAACCTCCTCTACCTGCGCACGTTCGAGCCCGCCCCCACCGGCACCAACGGCTACGAGGGCTTCGACGTCTTCGACCTGCGCCACATCTGGAAGATGAACGGCTCCGGCCGCGCCGTGGGCCTGTCCGGCGGCACGTTCAACGCCAGCTACCACCTGTGGGCGCTGCCGCGCGTGGCCACCTACCACTTCCCGACGCAGGGCTGCGGCACCTACCAGCCCGACAAGCCCGTCCCCTGCATCACCGCCGCCGCCTACGACCCGGCCGCCGGAGAGCTGGTGACCTTCGAGGCCGGCCAGTCCAGCGGCCCCGCGCAGTTCACCACCTCCACGGGCGACATCGTGCGCTGGCCGGTCGACCAGGCGACCGGCCAGCTCACCGGCACCGCGAGCGCCCGCCTGCGGACCCGGATCCCGGGCCTGCAGGGCGGCACCTCCCACGACGGCCGGTACGTGCTGGCCGGACCGTGCCCGGAGTGGGTCGGCGGCATGTACAACATCCCCAGCTGCGTCTACACCGCCGGGACCGGCGAGCCCACCAAGCTGTGGACCCGCGGCGGAACCAACCTGGAGAACCTCGCCTACCAACCGGCCTCCGACCGGCTGTGGATGCTGAACGAGGCGCCCCGCAAGCGGGTCGTCTACCACCACCCCTGGCCGCGCTGACCCGTTCTCAGAACGCGCTCATGCCCACGGGTACCCCGGCCTCGACGGCCGCTCGGATGACCGGCTCGGCGTCGTCCGGACGGCGCCCGCCGTACACCTCGATGAGCTGCAGCTCACCGGCCATCGCGGCGGCCGCGGCGGCGGCGCCGGCGAGGTCGGGGACCCCCAGCACCGTGGTGCGCCCGCCCTCGTCCCGGTGCCGCACCACGCGGTCGGACGCGGGATCGGCGCCCGGGTGCACGATGAGGAACGCCTCCGCCAGGACCTCGCCCGCCTCGAACCGCGCCTTATAGTCGGCGACGGATGCCAGCGACTCGAACCCGTAGTAGATCGCCCCGACCGGGACACTCTCCCCCAGGACCCGGCGCGCCTCGGCATGCCACACGGCCCCGAACCCGCCGCACAACTCGAACCGGTCCACACCCTCATCGGCCAGCCGCTTCACCAGACCGGCCAGTTGCCCGGGTTCCGGGACGGCGCGGACCCGGGTCCTGCCGTGCTCGTTCTCGATCACCAGGACGTCGGCCAGCGGGTCGGCGCCCACCTCTTCATAAATGACCACTCTGTCTTCGCTCATGAGCTCAGTCTGCAACCTCAACCAATATTGAGGTCAATTGTGGCCTCCCGCAGGCCGCAAGGCCCGCGACAAGTCGGCACGGGCGCTGAGATCGCGGAGACAGCCCCACCGAGAAGTCCCTGCCGAGCACCGCGGCCCGATGATCAGAAGGCGAGATCCTGCCAGCCTCTCACCTCGCTCCCGGACAGTTGCCTGGGGAAGATCGCCATCCGGTCGACCGCGCCGACGAGCCGCTGCCCGCCGTTCTGGTCCGCGCCGAACTGCAGCGGCCGCGTCGCGCAGCCGTTGATCCCATCGGCGCTGACCGTGGCGCCGCCCGTGCGCACGCCGTCCACGTAGACGTCCACGGCCCCGGCGGCGCTCATGGTGACGACCAGGTCGACGTATCGGCCCGCCGGGATGACCGCGCCGGTGGTGACGTTGCGGCCGGCCCCGATGAACCGCAGGTTGTTCGACGGTGTCAGGTCCACGATGATCCCGTCGCCGCCGGGGTCGCCTGACGGCTGGGAGTCGAACAGCCGCCGGTAGCCGCTGCCGCCGGTCTTCACCACCGCCGCGAACGTCGCCGCCCTGATGTGGCCGAGCGTGGTGGGCGCCGTCCTGAGGTAGGTGGTGCCGTTCAGCACCAGGCCGCTGCCGGTCGGCGCGCTCTGCTCGTACGCGGCGGGACCGACGACCGACGCGGGCCGGCCGCTGCCGGAGACGTCCGAGACGCTGGTACCCGAGGCGGGGTCCCAGGCCACCACGGGGCGATCCGCGGGCGGCGCGGCGCACGACCCCAGCCGCACGACGGTGTAGGTCTTCGCGGCCTGGGCGGTCCAGGTGGCGGTGTCTCCGCTGACGGTGGCCGCGATCTCGGCGCCCTGCTCGTCCTGCACGCGATGGGGCCCAGCGAAGAGCGAGGAGCGCACCTTGATCGGCCCGGACCTGCCGGTCCGCACGGTGATCCGCTCCGCCGCCCGCTCACGCCAGTCGACGCCGACCGTCACGTCACCGCGCGCCCGCAGTCCCGCCACCGAGCCCGTCGGCCAGGCCGCCGGCAGCGCGGGCAGGACGTGGATGACGTCGTGCCGGCTCTGCAGGAGCATCTCGGCCACGCCGGAGGTGGCGCCGAAGTTGCCGTCGATCTGGAACGGCGGATGGGTGTCCCAGAGGTTGTCGAGCGTGCTGGTCTTCAACTGCTCGCCGAGCATCCGGTACGCGTGGTCGCCGTCCAGCAGCCGCGCCCAGAAATTGATCTTCCAGGCCTTGCTCCATCCGGTGCCCCCGTCGCCGCGCGCGGTCAGCGAGGTCTTCGCCGCCTGCCCGTGCGGTGTGCCGGCCACGATCTGGTGGCCCGGGTGCAGGGCGAACAGGTGGGAGACGTGCCGGTGGGTGTTGTTGCGGTCGTCCCAGTCGCTCTTCCACTCCTGGAGCTGGCCCCACGATCCGATGCGCAGGCCGGGGTCCAGCCTGGCCAGAGTGTTTTGCACCTCGGTCTGGAAGCCCGGGTCGACGTTCAGCCGCCGGGCCGCGTCCAGCGTATGGCTGAGCACCTCGAAGACGATCTGCTGGGACATCGACGCCCCGGCCGAGAAGTCGCCGTGCTCCGGCAAGTAGCTGGGTGAGACGACCAGCCTGCCGTCCCTCGGGTCGGTGACGAGAGTGTCGATCCAGAACTCCGCCGCTCCCTTGAGCACGGGATAGGCGGTGTCACGCAGGTAGGTCAGGTCGCCGCTGAAGCGGTAGCGGTCGTACATGTGCTGGGCCAGCCACGCCGCGGCTTCGGGGAACCAGAACGAGGACGCCCAGTCGTGCACCCCGGTGAAACCGAAGGGGTTGGTCTCGTTGTGCACCACCCAGCCGCGCGCCTTGAACATCTCCTGCGCGGTCTTACGCCCGGGCGGCACCATGGCCTGCACGAAGCGGTCGAGCGGCTCGGTGGTCTCGGCCAGGTTCGTCACCAGGGCGGGCCAGTAGTTCATCTGCAGGTTGATGTTGACGTGGTAGTCGGCCGACCAGGGCGGGGTGGTCGAGTTGTTCCAGACTCCCTGCAGGTTGGCGGGCAGGCATCGGCGGCGGTGGTGCCGTCCCGATCCGGCCGGGCGGGCGGGCGGGCCTCGACCAACGATCCAAGGGGTTCTCAGGCCGATGGCCGGGGCGACGTGAGCCGCCCCGGCCGCGGAGCTCAGCCCTCCTTCGCGAAGCGAGCCGTCACCGTCAGGTCCGCGCTCACCGTGAGTCTGAGTACGGTCACGCCGCCCTGGTCGGCGCCGTTCACCGTCCAGCCGGTGAAGCGGTGGCCGGGCGCGGGTCGCGCGGTGTACGTGACCACGCTGCCCTTCTCGTACCTGCCCGGTTCGGTCTCGTAGCCGCCGATGGAAACGGTGCCGCCCTCCGCCGGTTCGGCGGTGGCACGGACCGCGTGCTGGGCCATGTTGATCGCCATCACGTTGATCAGCCGTGCCGGGCCGCGCAGGGTGGCGCCGTTGTAGCGCATCACGTTGACCGCGGTGACCGTCGCCGTGTCGCCCGCGTCGACGGTGTGGCCGTCGTCGCCGAGGTTGTCCGTGCCGAGGTTGTACGCGGTGACCTCGCCGGAGCGGACGACGAGCCCGTCGCGGAAGCCGTACCCGAAGACGTTGAACAGTGTCAGGCCGCGGGCTCCGTCGACCGTGACGATCCGCGCCTGCTTGCGCATCGGGTCGTCGATCACCTGCGGGAAGATGTTCTTCTCCTGCGCCCAGTCCGGCAGGGCGTAGCCGATGCGGGTGACGGCGTTGCCGTTGGACAGAACGCCCTCGATCCGGCCGCCCCGGCTCGCGCCGACCCTGATGCCGTGGCTGAAGTACGCGCCGGCGAGCTTGCGGACGGTGAAGCCGTCGCCGGTCATGTCGACGGCGTTCCACGCGTTGGGCACGCCGACGTCCATCACGAACGTGCCGGTTCCCTTGCCACGGATCGTGAACGGGTAGGGCTTCAGTCCTCCCTCCGCGGCGGGGTTGTTCTCCGGGTAGAAGGCGCGCAGTCCGCGTACGCCCGCCCGGTCGCCGCCGAGGGTGATGAGGGCGGTGGCGGTGTCGGGCTCGGCCGTGCCGCGGCCCTCGTACGCCCAGAGGACGGTGCCCGCGCTGGCGCCGAGCAGGTCCCGGTTGGCCACGGCGGACGCGCCGCGCAGCTCCACGCCCTTGGGGACGGTGAGGTGGCCGTCGATCCGGTACCAGCCGGCGGGCAGGTAGACGATGCCGCCACCGGCCCGGCCCGCCCGGTCCAGCGTGCGCTGGATGGCGGCGGTCGCGTCTCGCCGTGGCACGATGCCGTTGGTGCGCGGCGCCTCGTCGGCGACGTACAGCACGGCGCGGGCGGGCCTGGGCAGTGGCTTGGGCTCGTGGCGTGGCACCTGACCGGACAGCCGGTGGACGATGCCCTCGGTGGCCCCCCTCAGCTCGGTGTCGGTGACCTTGACGAACGCCTGCGACTTGTTCCGTATCGCGGCCTTGCTGCCTTCCAGAGTGCTGGAGGCGAACGCCAGACCCCAGCGGGAGTCGAAGTCCTCGGTCTCCAGCGCGACGTCGGTGCGGCGGACGTCCGCCTCGATGAAGACACCGGTGAACTGGGCGCGCTGGCCGGGCACGATGTGGATGCCGATGCGGTAGTCGGCCAGGCTGATCCGGGAGAACTGGTCCCACTCCAGGTCGCCCAGCACCATTCCGGTGCCGTTCGCGCGGGTCCACGCGTCCAGCGCGGCGCGCCGCTGCGGCCGGTAGGCGGCGGGCGCGCCGGCCCAGTAGGCGTTGGAGAGCGTGATGTTCTCCCAGGTGCCGACGTCGGCGCCGTTGTAGGCGCGCACGCCCTCGGCCAGCACGGTGCCCTTGATGTCGCGCAGCGTCGCCGACTCGTGGACCTGGCCCGAGCTCGCGCTCTCGCCGCGGTCGTTGCGGTAGGTGCTGATGCCGACGCCGCGGTAGGAGTTGAGCATGGTGACGCCGGAGATCGTGGTCATCATGTAGTTCTCGTTGCCGATCCAGGCGCGGCCGGGGATCTGGAAGGTGTGGTTGTACGGCACCGGGTCGCTCGCGTTCTGCCGCGGGTAGTAGGTCGTGAGCCCGATGACGCCGGCGCTGCCGCCGACGCGGATCAGCGCGGGACCGTCGTCGCCGGACGGCAGGTCCGCCGAGATGACGGTGCCGTAGCCGCCCTTGCCGTGGTCGGGGTCACGGCGGTCGCCGCGCAGGGTGCAGAAGGAGTTGACCTCCAGGGTGTCGGTCACCCGGTAGGTGCCCGCCGGCAGCCAGACCGTGCCGCCACCGGCGTCGTAACAGTCGTGGAGCGCCCGCTGGATCGCCTGGGTGGCGTCCTCGCGGCCCGTCCGGTCGGCGTCGTAGTCGCGGACGTCGAAGTCGGCCACCACCGGGGACTCGGTCGGGTACTCCGTCTTCACCAGCTTGGGTTTCCCCCGTACGGCACGCTCGTCGCGTACCTCGAAGGAACCGACGGCGAACCGCTTGGCGCCCTCCGGGTAGCCGGTCAGCGACAGCCGTACGTAGCGGGCGGTCACCGTCTCGAAGCGGGTGCGCATCGGCTTGTTGTCGCCGCCGCCCGCCTCGGCGACGGTCGTGAAGCGCTCGCCGTCGCGGGAGACCTGGACGGTGTACCGGGAGGCGTAGCGCGAGGCCCAGTGGACGCGCACGTCGTTGACGGCTTTCGCGCCGCCGAGGTCGGCCTGCAGCCACTCGCCCGTGCCGCTCTCGGCGCTGGTCCAGGTGGTCGCGGTGTCGCCGTCGGCGGCCAGCGCCGCCTCGCCGGGGGCGCTGCTCGCGGTGAGCTTGGCGCCGCGGGCGAGGTCGGTGACCACGGCGGAGGCGAGGAAGTCCCGCAGCGTGTCGTTCAGGCCGTGCAGGCCCTGCCGTAGCTGCTCCTCGGTGGCGTTCTCGTCGGCCGCCAGCCGCTTGGCCGCGGCGACGGCCGAGGTCAGCCGGTCTTTGGCGCCGGCCGGGTACTGGCCGTCGCGGGTGCCCTCGCGGGCCGCGAACAGCTTCAGCGAGGCCGCGTCGATGAGGTTCTCCAGCCCCTGCGCGGGCTTGAGCTCGGTGGGGACCAGCGCGACGCGTATGGCGGCGACCGTCAGCTCCGTGGCGCCCGCGTTGTGGATGCGGAAGTCGGCGCCGTTGGAGCGGTTGGTGAGGATCGCGTCCGTCAGCGCGAAGGTGTAGGTCTTCCAGGTGCCCGTGTCGCCGTAGGTGACGACCTCGGAGTTCTTGAACCTGTGCGGGATCTCGGCGCCCGGCGAGTCGTAGTGCAGGCCGAACGCGCCGTTGCCCTCGTCCAGGTAGTCGACGCTGACGAACACCGTGTCCCTGGTGTCGTGGGCGTAGGTGTCGGCGACGTTCATGTAGAAGAAGTTGACGCCGTGCGGGGGTGCGCCGCGGTTGGTCTGCCAGTAGCCGCGGCCCTGATCGGCGCCGGTGACCAGGCCGGTGGAGGAGTCTCCGGCGCGCGGGGTGATGCCGGCGGTCTCCGGGGCGGCGCCGAGGGTGACGGCGGCGCCGGCCGCGCCGACGCGGATCGCGGCGACGGTGATGTCCCGGGCCGCGCCGCCGCCCCGGCCGGACAGGCGCAGCACGTCGGCGCCTCCGGTGAGGACGGCGTCGGTCAGCGCGAACGCACGGGTCTTCCAGGCGCCGGTGCCGGTGTAGGCCAGGGCGGAGTCGGTGCCGTCCGCTCCCTGGCGCAGGGTCAGCTCGCCCTCGCCGGTGTCGCGGTAGGTGACGCTGACCACCAGGTCGTCGGCGGGCAACTGCCGCACGTACTCGTCGTCGAGGTCGAAGCTGAGGTAGGAGGTGCCTGCCGCGTGATCGGTCTCCCAGTACGGCCGGCCGTCCAGCTCGCCGGTGCGCAGCCCTGCCGGGTCCGGCCCGGCGGTGGCGCGTACACCCAGGGTCTTGGGGGTGGGGCCGAGGTCGGCGCCGACGCCGCTCGGATACATCACCGGCTCTGGACCGGCCGCGGCGGCGATCGGTCCCGGCGCCCAGAGCAGCACCGCGGCCGACAGCACGACGACGGCTCGGCGGCGGGCTCCGCGGCGTAGAAGCGGTAGGGGTAACACTCGCGACCTCCTGGGTCAGATTCGTCGGGAGGTGAGTCAGCCGCGCCAGCTGCGGCCCGGGCGGAAGCCCAGCAGCTTCGCGCAGGTCGAGCTGTCGACCAGCGAGGTGTGGCCGGTGAACTCGGCGGACAACGGGACCTGGGGCAGATATCGGTCGAGCAGCACCGTCGTGGGCAGGGGCGCCGAGGTGTCGGGGGCGGCGACGTTGACCACGTGGCTGCCGCGAAGCCCGGCGGTCAGCGCATGCCGTACCGCGGTCGCGGCGTCGCGGGTGTCCAGCCACGCCCACAGGTCGTTGCGGTGCGCCTCGGGGTTCGCCGCGACCGCGGCCAGTTGGTCCTTCAGGCGGGTGTCCGTGCCGGTGAACGGCATGCGTAGCGAGACGACATCCGTGCCCCAGCGCCGGTGGGTGGCGTGCGCGATCTCCTCCAGCACGAGCTTCGACAGCCCGTACGGGTCCTCGACCAGAATGGGGTGCTCCTCGTCCAGCGGCAGGTAGCGGGGCAGGCCCGGTTGAGGAGCCCAGGCCAGGCCCACGGCGGCCAGGCTGGAGGCGGCGACGACGCGCCGCACCCCGGTCCTGCCCGCCTCGTCCAGCACCCGGTGCGCGGTCAGGCAGTTGGTGGCGAACAACTGGCTGGGGTCGTCCGAGACGGGGTGCGGGATGGCGCCCAGATGGACGACGCCGTCGGCCCCGGCCATCGCGGAGCGCACCAGTTCCGGGTCCCGCAGGTCGCCGACGTGCACCCGGTGCGCCTCGGGGGCCTCGAACGGCGCCACGTCGGTGGCGGTGATCAGGTAGTCGTGTTCGGCCAGTTCCCGCAGCACGTACCGGCCGATGTGACCGGCGGCGCCGGTGACGAGTACGCGCATCAGCCCTTCACCGCACCGAGCAGGCCGTTGACGAAGTAGCGCTGCAGGAAGAGCAGGAGCAGGACCACCGGCACGACCACGATGAGCGCGCCCGCCATCAGGTTGTTGTACTGCGGCACGTTCTCCGACGCGAGCGTCTGCAGGCCGAGCGGCAGCGTGTAGGTCTCCGGGTCGTTGAGCGAGACGCGGGTGAGCAGGTACTCGTTCCACGTCGGGATCACCGTCAGCAGCGCGACCGTGATCAGCGCGGGCTTGGCCAGCGGCAGGTAGATGGCGGCGAAGATCCGGAACTCCGAGGCTCCGTCGACGCGGGCGGACTCCCGCAGCTCGGCGGGCACGGCGCTGAACGTCGCGGTCATCAGCAGGATGCACATCGGCGCGCCCCCGTTGACGAAGGGCAACACCAGACCCCAGTGCGTGCCGAGCAGGCCGAGCTGGTTCTCCAGGATCACGATCGGGAGCATCACGGTGACACCGGGGACGAACAGCAACGCCATGAACAGCCGCGACAGCGCGGTACGCCCTTTGAATCTCAGTACGGCGAAGGCGTAGCCGGCGGCGGCGTAGACCGCCAGCGTCAGCACCACCGTGTAGGTGGTGACCAGCAGGCTGTTGAGGAAGTAGTCGAAGAAGTGGAGTTTGTTCCAGGTGTCGATGAGCGTGTCGAGGGTCGGGCTCTCGGGGATGAGGTGCCCGCCCCTGACCACTTCGATCTGGTTCTTGAAGGCGGCCGAGACCATCCACAGGAACGGGTACAAGCTGACGAGCGCGTAACCGAGCAGCAGCAGGAGGACGATCGCGCGGGCGGCGATCCGCCCCGTCGCGCCGGTGCCGGGGCTGCGGGGCGCGGCCAGGTCGGCGGCGGTCATACGCGGCTCCTCAGGACTCGCAGATTGATCAGGGCGAGCACGATCGCCACGACGAACAGCATCCAGCCCAGGGCGCTGGCCAGGCCCAGGGTGGGGTTGAGGTTCTCCAGGAAGGCCAGCCGGTAGGCCTCCAGGCCCAGGACGTTGGTGTGCTGGGCGGGCCCGCCGTTGGTCATCACCAGGAAGGTCTGGAAGCCGTGCAGCGACTCGCGCAGGTTGAGCAGCACGTTGATTCCGGTCAGCGGCATCAGCAGGGGCCAGATGACGGACACGTTGGTGCGCCACCAGCCGGCGCCGTCCAGCTGCGCGGCCTCCAGCACGCTGGGGTTGATGCTCTGCAGTCCGGTCAGGTACAGCAGCATGGCCACCGGGACGTTGCCCCAGACGATGACGACGATGAGGGTGGCGAGCGCGGTGTCAGGATTGCCGAGCCAGCCCTGCGGTTCCTGCAGTGAGCCGAGCCCCAGCGTCCCGAGCAGGAAGTTGATGGCGCCCTCCGGCTGCAGGATGTAGCGCCAGGCGAAGTAGACGGCGATGCCGCTGGTCACGTACGGCACGAAGTAGATCGAGCGCAGCACGCCCTGCAGCCGCCTGACCTGGTTGAGCAGGACGGCCAGGGGGAAGGACACGGCGACGGTGAGCAGCGGCACGAAGATCATCACCCAGAGGGTGTTGAGTGCCGCGGCCTGCACCGGGGGCGCGTAGACCGGGTCGCGCCAGAGCAGGTCGGCGTAGTTGTCGAGGCCGACCCACTTCCAGGTCGGGGTGAAGCCGTTCCAGTGGGCGAAGCTGAGCGCGAAGCCGTACCCGATGGTGTAGAGGCCCATCACGGAGAAGAGGATCACCGCGGGGGCGACGAACAGATAGCCGGAGACGGCTTCGGTGCGGATGCGCCGGCGGCGTGGCGGGGCCCCGGACGGTGTCCGGCGGCTCTCGCCGCCGGACACCGTGCGTCGTTCCGCGGTCTCGGGAGTGGTCACTGGGATGTCGCCCAGAAGCTCTCGGTGAGCTCGGTGAGCTTCTGGCCGGTCTGCTCCGGCGTCACCTTCTTCAGGGGGCTCATGTCGACGAGGATCGCGCCGGCCTTGTCCTGCTTGTAGCCCGGCGGGAAGAACTCCCGGCGCCTCGGGTCGTACGTGCCTTCCGGCGTGCCCTTGAAGCTGTCGAGCAGCGAGGCGAGGGCGGGGCCGACGATCGAGGAGGACTCGGCACCCAGCTCGGTGGCGGGCAGGTCGGTCGACGCCTTGGAGAACTTCGCGGCGACCTCCGGCTGTGAGAGGTATTCCATCCACTTCTTGGCGTTCTCCGGCTGCTTGGAGGTCGCGGACAGGATGAGGCTGGTCAGCGCCAGCGGGCCCAGAGCCGGGTCCGGCACCTTCCCCGCCGCGTCTCCCGGCAGGCCGAAGGCGTAGACGTCGTCAGGCTTCATGCCGTTCTGCCCCAGGAAGGCCAGCGTGAAGGTGCCGCCCACCAGCCAGGCGGCCTTGCCCTGGGCGAAGGCCTGGTCGGCCTCGTCGATGCCGAGGGTCTGGGTGCCGGGCATCCAGTACGGCGTGACCTGGTCGTACGCCTGGAGCACCTTGACACCGTTGGGGGAAGACCAGTTGGCGGCCTTGTCCTTGCCGAACAGGGCCTCGTAGCCGCTCCGCCCGAGCATGGAGTACGCCAACGGCTGGGCGAGCCACGTGATCCCGGTGTCCGGGACCTTCAGGCCGAGTGCCAGGCCGCCGTTCTTCGCGTCCTTGGCGTGCGTGGCCTTCAGCGCTTCGACGAACTCCGCCCAGGTGGCCGGGGGCCTGGCGATTCCGGCGTCGGTGAGCATCTTCTTGTTGGCGTAGACGATGCCGAAGGTGCCGATGGTGAACGGGACGCTGTGCCGGGCGCCCTGCTTCACGCCGTGCATCTTGCTGCCGTCGTCCTGGGACTCCTTGAACTTCGCGGCGTCGACGTAGCCCGACGTCCGCACGGTCTCCGGGTAGCGCGCCAGCCAGGCGTCGTTCACCACGCTCGTGAGCTCGGCGGCGATCCCGCTGGCGCCGAAGCCGAGGTCCTCACCGTCGGAGTGGGTCTCCATCACGTCCGGCAGGTCACCGGTCTTGGCCGAACTCTGGATCTTGGTCGCGAAGGCGTCGTCGGGCGTGTACGCCTCGATCTTGACCTTGACCCCGGCCGACTTCTCGAAGTCCGCCGCGGCCGCTTGGAGCCCGGCGACATGGGACTGCTTGAAGGTCCACATCTCGAGAGCGCCCGAACTCCCGGAGCCCCCGGAACCGCCGCCGCCGCACGCGGTCAGGGCCGACAGGGACAGTGCGGTCGCGACAGCCACCGCCGCCAGCTTCGCAGTCCCGAAATGATGTCTGCGCATCGCCCTTACCTCGCTATGCTCATTCAGGTAGTCGAACATCGTTTGGCTATCTGAACATAGAGACGTAGTGATATAAGCGTCAAGAAGGCGGCGAGAATCGGCTCCGGACGAGCGCCGGCAAGAAGCGGAGGTCCTCGTGGAATCGGTGGCGGCAGAGGCGGGCGAGCGCAAGCCCGAGGAGGTCAAGTCGGCAGCGCGGGCGCTCGAGGTCCTCGAGTTGCTCGGCGCCGGCGGGGCCAGGCTCTCGCTCGCCGAGCTGGCGAGCGCCATGCGGGTGCCGAAGAGCAGCCTGCACGCCGTCCTGCGCACCATGGAGGGGCGCGGCTGGGTGGACGTCGACGCGGCGGGAACCCGCTACAGCCTGGGCCTGAAGGCGCTGATGACCGGCACGGCCTATCTGGAGGGCGACGACGTCGTGAGCCTGGCGGGCCCGGTGCTGGACGCGCTGGCCGAGGAGACCGGCGAGGCGGTGCACCTGACCAGGCTGTCCGGCCCGGACGTGGTCTACCTCGCCAAGCGCGAGTCCCGGCACGCGCTGCGCATGTACTCGGCGGTGGGCCTGCGGGCGCCCGCCCACGCCATCGCGCCGGGCAAGGCGATGCTCGCGCAGTACGAGCCGGGCGAGGTCGACCGGCGGCTCAGCTGGCCGCTGGAGAAGCTCACCCCCGACACCGTCACCGAACCCGCGGAGCTGGCCGCCCAGCTGGCGGAGGTGCGGCTGCGCGGCTGGGCGCTGGACGACGGCGAGAACTCACCCGGGGTGCTCTGCGTGGCGGTGGCCCTGGGCGCGGAGCACGGGAGCGGCGACGCCGTGAGCTGCTCGGCTCCCAGCAGCCGCATGGACACCCGGCGCACCGAGGAGATCGCGCTCGCGGTGACCGAGGCGGCGCACTCGCTGCGAACCTTGATCAAGCGGCTCGGCCAGCACTGAGTTTGACACGCCAGACTCCTTACGTTCCGATAGTCGTATCTCATACGCTTATCTGAACGCAGGAGTTGCCGTGTCCTCAACCTCTCCCGTCCTCGCCCCGGCGCCCTGAGTCGAGGAGCGCGGTGCGAAGATCCGCGTCACGGCCGTGCGTACCTTCCTCACCGCGCCGCACGGCTGCCCGCACCTGATCGTGCGGGTCGAGACGAACGAGCCCGGACTCTACGGGCTCGGCTGCGCAAGCGACCCCCAGCGTACGCTCGCGGTGCGCGCCGTGCTGGACGGATACCTGGGCCCGATGCTCGTCGGCCGCGACCCCGACGACATCGAGGACATCCACCGGCTGCTGCTCAACAGCGGATACTGGCGCGGCGGTTCCATCGAGTCCAACGCGCTCGGCGGTGTCGACGTGGCGCTGTGGGATCTGAAGGCCAAGCGCCTGGGCGCCCCGCTCCACTCGCTCTTCGGCGGCCGGGTGCGCCAGCGGGCCGACGCGTACACGCATGTCGACGGCTCCGACGCGACGGAGATCGCGGAGCAGGTGGCCGCCGCCCGCGAACGCAGCTTCCGCCATGTCCGGGTGCAGGTCGCCGTGCCCGGCGCCGACACCTACGGCGCCGCGGGCGGCGGCCCGGCCGATGCCGCGGCGGCGCGCGAGCGCCGGGTGCCGTGGGACTCGGCCGCCTATCTGCGGACCGTGCCGAAGGCGCTGGCACGGGTGCGCGAGCTGGTCGGCGACGAGGTGGAGCTGCTGCACGACGTGCACGAGAGACTGGATCCGCGGCAGGCCAGGGAGTTCTTGCGCCGGGTCGAGGACACGGCGCTGTACTTCGTCGAGGACCTGCTCGCTCCCGAGGACGCGGGGCATTTCGCCCGGCTGCACGCCGCCTCTCCGGTGCCGCTGGCCGTGGGCGAGTTGTTCCACGACCCGAAGCAGTTCCTCGCCCTGCTCGACGGCCCCGACATCGACTTCGCCCGGCTGCGTGTGCCGACCCTCGGCGGTCTCACTCCCGCCCGCAAGCTCGCCGCGCTGTGCGAGCTGCGCGGCGTACGGCTCGCCCCGCACGGGCCGGCGGACGTCAGCCCCGTGGCCCAGGCCGCGACGCTCGCGATGACGATCGGCAGCCACGCTTTCGGGGTCCAGGAGGCGGCCACCTTCCACCCCGCGGTGCTGGAGGTCTTCCCGGGAACGATCGTTCCGGTCGACGGCGGCCTGGAGCCGCACGACAGGCCGGGCCACGGCGTGGACTTCGACGAGGTGGCCGCCCGCCGCCACCCGGTGCCGGAGCCGCTGGAGCACGACCGCTGGGCGTTGCTGCGCGCGACCGACGGCAGCGTCCACCGGCCGTAATGTCAGGGAATTACCTGAAGCAATCGATGGCGATTGTAAATTAATTCGCCTGACCGTATACCTGGGCATTTATCCAAGAGCAAAAGGAGAAAGGCGGATCGGGCCTTGACTTAATAACACACTTAGTTTTACATGGCCGACATCAGGTGGACAGGAAGGCCTCACCCATGCATGCTCACCAGCAGGTCGGCGAAGAGCGCATAGCCAAGTTCCTCAAGGAGCGGCTGCGTCCCGCGCTGTACCCACACCGTGTGCCCATGGACATCACGGCCTGGACCGCGCCGGGCGAGCCCGTCGCGGTGCCGACGGCGATGAAAGCCGAATACGACCCGTTCGTCATCGGCGGAGAATGGGGCGCGCCGTGGTCCACCACCTGGTTCCGGTTCACGGCGGAGATTCCGCGGCGCTGGGCGGGCCGCCGGGTGGAGGCGATCTTCGACCTCGGCTTCGACCTCACCCGCGGTCCGGGCGGTCAGGCCGAGGGTTTCGTCCATGACGAGCGCGGCAAGCCGCTGCAGGGTCTGCACCCGTACAACCGCACGCTGTTGCTGAACCGCCGGGCGGCCGGAGGTGAACCGATCCACCTGCTCGTGGAAGCCGCGGGGAACCCTCCCATCGTCGGCAGCGCGGGCGTCAACACCCATTTCGGCGACCCCATGACCGCGGGAAGCGCGCCCCTGTACCAGCTCCGCCGCGCCGACATCGTGGTCCGCGACGAGGACGTCTGGCACCTGATCCACGACGTGGAAGTCCTGCACGAGCTGATGCTGGCCCTGCCCGAATCGCTGCCGCGCCGGCACGAGATCCGGGTCGCCCTGGAGCGTGCCGTCGACGCCGTCGACCCGTACGAGGTGGCGGGCACCGCGGCCCGCGCCCGCGAGGTCCTCGCGCCCGTCCTGGCCCGGCGCGCCCACGAGTCGGCGCACACCGCCGTCGCGGTGGGCCACGCGCACATCGACTCCGCCTGGTTGTGGCCGCTTCGCGAGACCGTGCGCAAGTGCGCCCGCACCTTCTCGAACATGGTCACGATGGCCGAGGAGTACCCGGAGCTGGTCTTCGCCTGCTCCTCGGCCCAGCAGTACGCCTGGATCAAGGAGCACCAGCCGGAGGTCTTCGACCGGGTACGCAAGGCCGTGGCCGCCGGCAACTGGGTGCCCGTCGGCGGCATGTGGGTAGAGGCCGACGGCAACCTTCCCGGCGGCGAGGCACTGGCCCGCCAGCTCGTCTTCGGCCGCCGCTTCTTCCGCGACGAGCTCGGCGTGCGGACCGACGGCGTCTGGCTGCCCGACTCCTTCGGATACACCGCGGCCTATCCGCAGATCGCCACGCTCGCCGGGGCCGAGTGGTTCCTCACCCAGAAGCTGTCGTGGAACGAGACCAACCGGCTGCCGCACCACACGTTCTTCTGGGAGGGCATCGACGGTACCCGGATCTTCACCCACTTCCCGCCCGTCGACACCTACAACGCCGAGCTGACCGGCGCCGAGCTGGCGCACGCGGTCGCCAACTACGCCGACAAGGGCGGCGGGACCCGTTCCCTGGTCCCCTTCGGCCACGGCGACGGCGGTGGCGGCCCCACCGCCGGGATGCTGGAGAAGGCACGCCGGCTGGCCGACCTGGAGGGCTCGCCGCGCGTGAAGATCATGGAGCCGTCGGCGTTCTTCCAGCAGGCGCGCGAGGAGTACGGGGACACGGCCCCGGTCTGGCGGGGCGAGCTCTACCTGGAGACTCACCGTGGCGTCTACGCCAGCCAGGCACGCACCAAGCGCGGCAACCGGCGCAGCGAGGCGCTGCTGCGCGAGGCCGAGCTGTGGGCGGCGACCGCGGCCGTGCGGGAAGGCGCCTCCTACCCTTACGGGGAGCTGACCGAGATCTGGGAGCAGGTGCTGCTGCACCAGTTCCACGACATCCTGCCCGGTTCCTCCATCGCCTGGGTGCACCAGCAGGCCGAGCAGACGTACGCCCGCGTCCACCGGCGGCTGGAGCGCCTGATCGGGCGCGCGACCGGCGCGCAGGGTGACGGCGGCACGCCGGCCGTGCTCAACGCCGCCCCACACCACCGCCGCGAGGTCGTGGTCCTCGACGACCGCCCCGCCACCGCCGACGGTCAGCGCCTCGCGGACGGCCGCTGGGCCGTTCTCGCCGAGGCTCCCGCTCTCGGCCGCGGTACGGCCGGCCTGCCGCTGGGAGACGCCGCCCCGGTCGCGGTCACGGAGGACGACGGTTTCGTCCTCGACAACGGCCTGATCCGGATTCACATCGACGCGGACGGGCTCGTACGCTCCGCCGTGCACCTCGCCTCCGGCAGGGACGCGATCGCCCCCGGCGGGGCGGGCAATCTGCTGCAGTTGCATCCCGACGACCCGGTGCGCTGGAGCGCCTGGAACATCGATCCCACCTACCGCACCGTCCACCGCGATCTCACCGGCGCGCTCTCGGTCGAACTGCTCGATCGGGGCCCGCTGCTGGCGCGCGTACGCGTGACCCGCTCCACCGGCCGGTCCACCATCGTGCAGGACCTGCTCCTCACGGCCGGCAGCCACGCCCTCGTCATCGACTCCGACGTCGACTGGCGCGAGCGCGACATGCTTCTGAAGGCCGCGTGGCCGCTGGACGTGCACGCGGAAACCACCCGCGCCGAGATCCAGTACGGCCACATCGAGCGCCCCACGCACGAGAACACCAGCTGGGACGCGGCCCGTTTCGAGCTGTGGGCGCACCGCTGGATCCACGTCGGCGAGCACCGGTGGGGCGTGGCGCTGGCCACGGACTCCACCTACGGCCACGACGTCAGCCGCGGCACTCGCGCGGCCGGAGGCACGACGACCACCGTGCGGTTGTCGCTGCTGCGCTCCCCGCACAGCCCCGACCCCTACGCCGACCGCGGCGAGCACCGCTACCGCTACGCGCTGCGCCCCGGCGCGGACGTCGGCGGGGCGATCGAAGCCGGCTACGAACTGAACCTGCCGCTGCGTCCCGCCCCCGGCGCGGAGAGGACCGGCCGGCCACTGCTGACGGTGGACAACCCGGACGTCGTGGTGGAGGCCGTCAAGCTCGCCGACGACCAGTCGGGAGACGTGATCGTCCGCCTCTACGAATCCCGCGGCGGGCAGGCCCGGTCCACGCTCACCGCGCACTTCCCGGTGGCGCACGTCCGGGAGACGGACCTGCTGGAGGACCCGTTCCCGAGTTCGCACGCCCGCGGGGGCCGGAGCCATCACCTCACCGAGCGCGGCGAAGTGGCCCTGTCACTGCGCCCCTTCGAGATCGTCACGCTGCGCATGACCCGGGACGCCGATGTCTGAGATCCAGCAGGCCGACGAGGCCACGCTCCGTACCTGGGCCGCGCAGGGCGGGCAACTCGCCCTGCGCGCCCGGATCGTTCTGCTCGCATCCCGTGGCATGCGCGACGCCGACATCGCCCGGCAGCTCCGAGTCTCCCGCCAGACCGTCGGCACCTGGCGGCACCGATGGGCGGAGTCCGGCCTGGACGGGCTGGGGCAGCAGGCCCGGCCCGGCCGCCCCGCGACCGTCGACGAGGCGCACGTCATCGCGCGCATACTCCTCGGCCCCGGCAGCGGCGCCGCGTCCAGGGCCATCGCCCGCGACCTCGGCCTGTCCCACGCCACGGTCGCGTCGGTGCGCCGCCGCTGGTCCGCCGGGCCGCCCGCGGACCCGCCGCTGCCGAGCTCCGACCTGTGGGTCATCGGCCTGTACGCCGACGCCGAGCGCAGGGTACTGCTCACCGGCACCCGGCACCAGCCGGCCGGGGGCCCGCCGGAGGGCAGCGGGGTCGGCGCGGACGTGCTGACGGAGCTGGACCGGGCCTGCGAGGCCCTCGCGGCCGCCGGTCTGCCGAGCGACACCGGCCGGCCGGGAGGTCTGGCCGCCTTTCTGACCAAGGCCCGCCGCCGGCATCCGCACGTCGCGCTGCACGCCCTCGTGCTGCGGGGAACACCGGAAAGCGCGAACGACGACGTCGACGTCACGTTCCACCGCATCTCCGGCTCCTCCCACTGGCGCGGCTATCTGCGCGCGCTGATCGCCCTGGACAGCACCCGGCACCCGGAGTCCTCCCGCCGCGTCTACCTCGACCTCGCGGGCGCGATCGGCCGCTACGCGGCGGAACCTTCCGGCGAGCCGCTGCACTGGCTGCGCGAGAGCATCGCGAGCCATGTGCCGTCCGGCGAGGAGCCCGACGGCGCGCCGCGCCGCGAGACGTCCGGCGGAGCC
The DNA here is from genome assembly GCF_014203235.1 of Nonomuraea endophytica. Taxonomy (GTDB): domain Bacteria; phylum Actinomycetota; class Actinomycetes; order Streptosporangiales; family Streptosporangiaceae; genus Nonomuraea; species Nonomuraea endophytica. The sequence goes on from NZ_JACHIN010000005.1 coordinate 540,298, forward strand.
AACCACATCGACCTGGGCTCGTTCAACGAGTGCGTCGTCATCGAGGTCGTCCGGCTCTCGGGCACGATCACCCGTGGCGAGATCGCGCACCGGACCGGCCTGACACAGCAGTCGGTGTCCAGGATCTCCCGCTCGTTGCTCGCCCGCGGCATCCTCGTCGAGGACGCCCAGCGGCACGCCACCTCGGGCAAGCCCCGCACTCCGGTACGGCTGCGCGGCGACGCGGCGCACGCGATGGGCATCCACATCGACCCGGAGGTCATCACGGCCGTCGTCATCGACCTCGACGGCACGCTCATAGCCGTGCGCACGCAGCCCGTGCACCGGACCGCCGATCCGGAGGTCCTGGTCAAGCAGGTGGTGCGGCTGGGCGGCGAGGTGCTGGCCGACGCCCGCGGCACGGCCCGCGCCGACGGTTTCCTCGGCATCGGCGTCGCGGTCCCCGGACCGGTGGACATCGCCTCGGGCACCGTGCTCGATCCGCCGCTCATGTCGGTGTGGACCGACCTGCCGCTGCTGTATCTGCTCAAGGACCACTTCCAGTGCCCGCTGATCATGGAGAAGGACGCCGCTGCCGCCGCCGCGGGTGAACGATGGATCGGACGCGATCGCCGGGCCCGCGACTTCGCGTACCTCTATCTCGGGACCGGTGTGGGCTCCGGGCTGTACCTGAACGGCGACCTCTACCGGGGCACCAGCGCCAATGCCGGCGAGTTCGGCCAGCTGTGCGCGGTGGCCCTGGGGCGTACGGAGCCGGACGGCAGGCCGGAGATCCTGCCCGAGTGCAATCCCCCGGTCGGCCTTTCGCAGCTCGCGGCCCGGCACGGCTGCGCCGCCGGCGCGGACCAGCCGGGCAGCACCGCGGCGTACCGGGCGATCACCGAGGCGGCGGCCGGCGGCGATCCGGCGGCCGGCGCGGCCGTGCGCGACCTGGCGCGGGCCATCGGGCAGGGCGCCATCGGCCTGGTCGACCTGCTGGACATCGACATGGTGGTCCTGGGCGGCCCCTTCTTCACCGACGAGGCGGCCCCGGTGTACCTCGACCACATCGGGGCGATGGTCAACGACTTCCCCACCGCGCGACGGCTGCGGCACGTCGACGTCGAGGCGTCGGTGCTGGGCCCGGAGGCGGCGGCGGTCGGCGCGGCCTCCACCATCTTCCACGCGACCTTCACCCCGCGGCTGGGCGGCAATGCCCTGTGGCGGTCCTCGCAGGCCGCGGGCCGGTTCGTGTGACGGGCGCCCTGACGGTCAGCCGAGCAGCAGCGATCGGGGCTGGGCCGACAGCGCCTGGTCGAGGACGAGGGAGGCCGCGCCGACGGCGGCGACGTTCTCGCCGAGGGTGGTGGACAGGACCGCCGTCGGATGCGTGGCCTTCACGAACGGCGACCCGGCGACCATCGGCTCGATGACGGGGAGCATCCTGTCGGCGAGCACCTGCCAGATCGGCCCGCCGAAGACGATGGTGTCGACGTCCAGAAGCGTCGCCGCCGCGCACACGCCACGCCCGATCCGGATGGCCAGCCGCTCGATGATGCCGTCCGCCTGCGCCTGCCCCGCGGCGGCGAGCTCCGCCAGCCGCCGCATGCCGCCCTGGGCCTCCGCCGGATCCGTCACCGTGTACTCGCCGCCGAGCACGCCCAGAGCGATGGCCTCCTCGAGGATCGCCCGCGATGAGCAGGCCGCGCCGAGCCCGCCGACCTCGCCCGCGTTGCCGGACACGCCGCGCAGCACGGTGTCGTCCACCACCAGCCCCATTCCGGAGCCCGTGCCGAGGTAGAAGAAGAGGAGGTTGCGGCTGTCGGTGGCGGCGCCGGTCCAGCGTTCGGCGACGACGGCGGCGGTGACGTCCTTGTCGAGCAACGCAGGTAGACCGGTCGCCGCGCTGAGCCGCTCGCGCAGCGGATAACGGCCCCAGCCGGGCAGTTCGGGCGGGTCCACGACCCAGCCCGCGGTGACGTCGATCGGTCCAGGCGCGGCGATCCCGAGACCCAGGATCCGCTCGCGATCCGCCCCGGACTCCGCCATCAGCGCCGACACCGAGCTCGCCATGTCGGCGGCGATCGCGTCGGTTTCGCCGCCTCGCGGAGTACGCCGGCCGCGCTGGGCTATCACCGTGCCGAGCAGGTCCACCAGAACGCAGGTGATGACAGCCGGGTCGAGGTGCACGCCCACCGCGTAACGCGCCGCGGGGACGATCTCGAGGAGGGTGCGGGGCTTGCCGTTGCCGCCGCTGCGCTTGCCCGACTCGCGCACCAGGCCCTGGTCGAGCAGCCGGCGGGTGATGTTGGAGACGGCCTGCGCGGACAGCCCTGTGGCCCGGGCGAGCTCGACGCGGCTCAGGCCGGTGGGGTGCCGCCTGATGGCGTCCAGGATCACGGATTCGTTGAAGTCGCCGACGCGCGGCAGGTTGGCGCCCCGCCGGATCGCGGGCGTCGTCACGCCCCCCACCCGGCCTCCGGCGCGGGCAGCCGGATCGTGTCCTGCACGCCGTCCGGCCACGTCACCTCCGTGAGCAGGGTGGCGCCCTCGGCTCGGGTGGCGACCCTCGGCAGCGCGGCGGGGTCGGTGCCGCCGAGGTGGACGAGCGCGACGTACACCGTGCCGTGGGCGACGGGTCCGTCAGTCTCCACGACGGGGGTGGGGGACGCGGCGCCGAGCGCGTTGCTGTCCGAGCCGGCCATCACCGCGGCCTTGGGCAGTCCCCGCATGCCGACGACGACGGACACCAGCCCCGCCGCGTTCTCGACCCGCGCGGTGGCGTCGTCGGTGCGACCGGGTGACGTCCTCGGATCGACGGCCAGCGCCCAGCCGCCGATGCGCAGGGTCTGTGCCGGTGCCGTGGTCTCCGCGCCCGGCGCCGTTGTCTCCCCGCTCGGTGCGGGGTCTATGCGGGCGGCCCGTACCTCGATCGATCCGCGCAGCGCGGAGCCGACCGTGATCCAGGGGCCGAGGACGTACCGGGTGTCCGGCCCGCCGAACGGATCCCAGGTCGCGTCTTCTGGCCAATGTGCCCGCGAGCGGGAGACCGCCGTCGCGCCGTCGACGCTGACCCTGGTCGCCGGGCGCCGGTGCGAGGCCCGCCCTGCGGCGTCCAGGAGCACGACCGTGTTGTCCAGCGGGTCGGCGCCCGCGCAGGCGCCGGGGCCCGCCGTGGGGTCGCCCGGGGTTTCGGGCGCCGTGTGCGTGGAGTACGCGAAACGCGCGTAACAGGGGTCGTCGGCGTGCGGCCTGGCCGGGTCGGCGTGGTCGCCGCCGTGGCCGACCACGCGCACGACACCGTCGGCCGCGGTGCCGGAGACGAGCCAGCCGGGGGCTTGGAGGGTCCGCGTGAAGTCACCCTGTTCGACGGCGAGCGGGGTGGCCTCCGCGGTCCACACCGGGTGGTCGGGGGGCAGGGCGAGGCCGATGAAACCCTTGCCGGCCCAGTACGGCGACGCGGGCCCCGAGTACACCTGCAGCACGCCACGGTAGGGGCGATGCCAGCCAAGTGTCAGCAGCCCGTCCCCGCCTACGGCGCCGCCCTCCGTGAAGTGGTCGAGCGTCCGGCTCGCGATCGCCCGGGTCTCCCCCGGCGCCAGCGGCGTCGCGTCGAACAACACGCCTGTCCAGAACGGCGCCAGCGCCGCGTGCCGGTAGGTGAGCGAGCGGCCCTGGATCAGCGGTGAGCCGTTGGCGCCGACCAGCAGCCGCTGATCTTCGAGGAACCGCCGCAGCCGGGCCCGGTAGCGGTCGAGGAGCCCGGCGGGAGCCGTATCGCCCAGAATGCGGCAGAACCACAGCGGGTACAGGTGCATCGCCCAGCCGTTGTAGTGGTCGAAGTTACGCCGCTCGCCGCCGGTCAGCCCGTCGGAGTACCAGCCGTCGCCCGCGTACCAGCCGTCGGTCAGCGCGATGATCCGGTCAAGGTCCCGCTGACTCCATCGGCCTCCGGCGGTGCGGGCGAACGCCTCGGTGACGCCCTGGAACCAGATCCAGTTGTTGCCGGGCATCGGGTCGCCGACCATCGGGGCGAGCCAGTCCAGCACGCGTTGTCTGACCCGGTCGTCGAGGCGGTCCCAGATCAGCGGCCGCGTCTCGTGCAGTGCGAGCACGATCGACGCGGCCTCGACCTTGGCCTGGTCACACTCGGCGAACGTGGGCCAGCGCCGTGGATGGCCCGGGTCGGTACCGGCGGCCAACCCCGCCGCGTACCAGCCGGCGAAGTCGTGCGGATCCTTGCCCTCCGCACCGGCCAGGCGGAAGGCCGCCAGCAGGAAGGTGCGGGCGAAGCCTTCGAGCCCGTCGCTGCGTACACCATTGATGCTGGGCGGACCGGGCAACTGGATCAGCGCGTGCCCGCCGGTGGCATGGGGCCGTACGGCGAGCAGCAGCCGGTCCGCCGTCCCCTCCCAATGCGCACGGTCCTCGGCGGGGGTGCGCGTCACGAACTCACCAGGGCGGGCCGTTCGCACGTACTGGCCACCCTCAGGGCGCGGCCCTGCTCCGCGGCGTCCATGAGGGTGAGCATGGTGTCCAGGACGTGCGCCGCGAGTTCGGCCGACGCCCGGTGCGGACGTCCGGCCGACAGGGCCTCGGCCAGGTCGGCGAGGCCCACGCCCCGGCCCGCCTCCGGGTAGCCGGCCGACACGGGCAGCCCTGCCCAGCCGTCGCCGCGGTTGATCTCGACCACGCCGTCGAAACCGTTCGGGTCGGGTACGGACAACGTCGCGTCCGTACCATGCACCTCGATGCGCGGCAGGCGGGCGGCGCGTACATCGAAGCTCATCATCAGGGTGGTCAGGGCACCGCCGGCGTGCTCCAGGACGCCGGTGATGTGCGTGTCGACCTCCACCGGGAAGGACTGCCCGGCCCGCGGGCCGCTGCCGATGGTCCGCTCGGCGCGCGGCCTGGACGAGGCTCCGGTCACCCGGACCACAGGGCCGAGCAGATGGACCAGGGCCGACAGGTAATACGGCCCCATGTCGAGCAGCGGGCCGCCGCCCGGACGGTAGTAGAACTCCGGGTCCGGGTGCCACCGCTCGTGTCCGGCGCTGGTCATGAAGGCGGTGGCGGCGACCGGTACGCCGATGAGACCGTCGTCGATCGCCTTGCGCGCGGTCTGGATCCCGGTGCCGAGGACGGTGTCCGGCGCGCAGCCCACCCGCAGCCCCGCCGCACGCGCCGCCGCCAGTACGGCGTCGGCCTCCTCGCGATGAACGGCCAGCGGCTTCTCGCCGTACACGTGTTTGCCCGCGCCGAGCGCCGCGAGGGCGACGTCGGCGTGTGCGGCCGGGATGGTCAGGTTGAGGATGGCGTCGACGTCGTCCCGGGCGACCAGCTCGGCGACCGTGGACGCCACGGTCACCGGCCGGTCGGCCGGGGCCTGGTCCGCGACGGCCCGCGCACGGCCGGGGTCGAGATCGGTGACGGCGATCAGCCGCACGGACCTCAGCCGCTCCAGCGTCGAGAGGTAGGCGCCGCTGATCTTCCCCGCGCCCACGATGCCGACGTTCAGCGGCTTGCCCACAGCAGGCCCCTCTCGGTCAGGGTGCGCACTTCGGGCACGTCGAAGTCGTCCGGTTTGTGGCCGATGGTCGAGACGAACACGCGTCCCCTGCCCCAGGTTCTGGTCCACACGGCCGGCATCACCGTGGGCCGGTCGCCCGGTTCGTCCGGTGGGAACGTGGTGGTCGCCAGGACCCCGATGCGCGGGTCGGTGAGCACCCAGTACTGCTCGCTGTGGATCGCGAAGTCGCCGAGGCCGGTGATCACGGGGTGGCCGGCGTGCTCGGCGGACAACTGGTAGGTGTGATCGAGGAAGCCCGGCGGATGCATCACGAACTTCCCGCCGGTCAGCAGGTGGTAGCCGTGGTCGTGAAAGGAGTCCACGATGCCGCCGTGCCAGCCGGCCAGCCCGGTGCCCGCGCGTACCGCGGCGGCGAGACCGGCGCTCTGCTCCCGGCTGATCGTCCCCATCGTCCAGCACTGCACGATCAGATCGGTGGCGGCCAGGCGGTCCGCGTCCTCGTACACGGCGAGTTCATCGGAGATCGCGACGGCGAATCCGTGCTCCTTGAGGAACGGCACGAACGTGTCCGTGATCGTCACGGGCTGATGCCCGTCCCAGCCGCCGCGTACGATCAGCGCCCGGCGGTTGTCGGTGGTCACGCTGCGACGCTAAGAGCCGCCGAAGAAGTTTGTCAACATGCTGGATGAACCTCGTGGTGAGATTTGCCGCCATATGCCACTTCGGGCAGCTATATGGGTCTCGACTAACTCCAAATGATGGATTTATAGGGCAGCAGACGCCACCACACCCTTCACGACGGTCGAGGCCGTGGCTCCGTTGCCGCTGCAGCACCCTCTCGTCATACGGTGGCCGTTGGGCGTAGCAGCGCAGCCGTCCGCCTCCGAACCCGTCAGTTCTTGGGTTCGGGATCTTTTCCGGGAGGTACGGCCCGCCCCGGTGGTAGCGGGGCCGGTCCTTGCGGTAGAGGGATCGGATCGTCTTTGAAGAGCTCGGGCACGGCCCGGTAGAGGATGGCGGCGATCGGCACGGCCACGACCGCGCCCGCGATCCCCGCCAGGATGCCCCCGACGGCCAGCACGATGATGATCGCCAGCGGGTGAAAGTGCAGCACGCGGCCGACGATCAGCGGCTGGAGCACGTGGTTCTCCAGTTGCTGCTCGACGATCAGGATGCCGATGAAGATCAGCGCGTAGATGGGGCCCTTCGCGCCGAGCGTGACCAGCGTCGCGACCGCGCCCGCGAACAGGATGCCGACGATCGGGACGAAGCTGGCCAGGAAGATCAGTACGGCGAGTGCCGCCCAGAGCGGGACCCCCATGACCGCCAGCACCACGCCCATGAGCAGGCCGTGCACCGCGGCCACCGCCACCGTCCCCTGGACGTAGTGCGACAGCGTGGTCCAGGCGGTCCGCCCGGCCCGGTCGACCCGCGGCGCCATCCGGCCGAACCCCTTGAGGAACCAGGACCAGATCCGGTCACCGTCTTTGAGCAGGAAGAACGTGACGAAGAGCAGCAGCACGATCGAGGCCAGCACCTCGACCACCACCACGGTGCCCGCGAGAACCGTCGAGGTGATCTGCTGCTGCCGTTCGGTGACCAGCTTGGCGATCTCGTCCACCCAGCCGCCGAGCTGGATGGGCTCCAGGTGCAGCGGGCCGGTGTAGAGCCAGCCCTCCACCGTCTTGGCCGTCTGCCTGACCTGCGTCACCAGGCGAGGGAACTCCGCGTTCGCCCGGACGCCGATGATCCAGCCCGTTCCGATCAGCACGGCGAAGGCGACGAGCATGGTCACCCAGGCGGCGTAGATCGCCCGCAGGCCCGACGCGCGCAGGTGCCGGGTGAGCGGGAACAGCAGCGCGGTCAGCAGCAGGGCGACCGCCACCGGCAGAGCGATGATGCGCATCGACGCCACGAAGCCGAGCACGTAGTTGGCCGCGATGCCGATGACGATCAGACACGCGCACCACGCGGCGATCCTCGCCAAGGTCGGAGGCACCAACCGCAAAAGCCGCTCCTGAGGTGAGTCCATGACCTGGAAACTTCCCCGTCGGCCCGGAATAGGCGCGTTTCAGGCTTCGAGCCGGGGAACGCTGGAGAAATCGACGATGTCGCCGCGGGCAGATTCTCGCCCTACCGGCCTTCTCGCGACGCGCCGTGAACCTGTGTCCAGCGTCTGAGTACTCAGGAGCGGTCTTCGTCGGGGCCCTGACGCCCGGCCTCCTGCTCTTCGAGCGCGTCCATGATGAGCGCGCCCTCGCGCGCGGCCTCCGTCGGCGACAAGGTCTCCAACGCATGGCGAAGCGCGACCTCAGCGGCGTCGAGGGCGGCCTTCGCGGTGACGACGTGCGTGTGAGCCCGGTCAAGGTGGCCGAGCCCCACACAGTCGAAGGCGACCTGCGCGTCGTGACCCGCCAATTGCAACTGCCTGGTGACTTCATCCAGGGCCATTACAGTCCTCCTTGATCCGTCACGCCGGGGACGACGAGCATATCCACCTTGCCTCCGCTGCAGGGGTGTGGGGCTCGAATACTCCGCCACAGCCCCGATCTGCGGATTCACCGGACGTCTCGAATCTCATGCCCTTCCGTTCGAGCATCCGCGGCACCCGAGGTCTTCGGGCCTGTGAGGAATTGCAGGTAGCCTGGATTTTTGGTCGGAATCGCGCTGTACCGGAATGGTCATTCGCAGCCACGCTTGCCGGGTTTGGCCAGCTTGCCGGCCGCCGGCCGGTCCGGCCTCGTGGTGTAGCCGCCCACGGCCAGGCTGTTCCGGTAGACCTCCTCGCTGGTGGAGAGCTTGGCGATGAGGCGGCTCGCGCCTGTGGTGACGTTCACGGCGTACACGTAGGAGCCGACGGTCGTGTCGGGCGTCTTGCCGGGGCGCTCGCGGCCCGCCGCCGCGACGATCTCCTGTGGGCTCAGCCAGTCGATCACGTCGGCCCGGTAGACGTCGGCCGGCAGTCGCGGTTTGACCGTGGTCATCTTGCCCGTCCGGGTGGAGAAGACGGCCAGCCAGACGGGGGTCATGTCCGGGCCGCACGCGGGTGGCTCCTTGGGGACGAGATTGGCGGCCCGTCCGTCGCGGGCGGCGAAAGAGCCCCAGATGAAGTGCTTGCGGGCATAGACGGGGATCTTGGCGGTGACGGTACGGCCGCCGCCCACGGTGCGAAACGCCCCGACGTTCATCCCGGACCTCTCTTGCAGGGTGATACGCCCGGTGTCCGGGTCGGCGTCGAGCACGGCCCAGCCCTTCGGCATCCGCCGTGCCGTACCGGCTTCCACGTCGACGAGCGTGGTGACCTCCGCGTCGCCCGCGAGGATGGTCAGCTGCCCACCGTCCCGGACGAACTTCAGAGTGAGCGGTGAGGCCGGCGATCCGGTCGGCACCTGGTAGGGGGTCGTCCAGCTTTTGCCTGAGCTCAGCTCGCGCACCACGACGCGGTCATCGCGGGCCCGGTGGTAGGCGACGCGTGTGCCGTCCGGACTGATCGCGAAGGATCGTATCCCGTCCTCGTAGGAATCTCTGCTTTTCTCCCAGGCCACGGCCTCGGGGACGGAGAAGATTGTGCCGTTGGCGGTCACCAGCCGCCAGGTGTCGCACGCTCCCGTGGGGCTCTTGTCCGGGTCCTTCGGGTTGGCGCACAGGTAGGCGAATGCGGCGGGGCCGGATCCCGACTGCGGTAAGGCGGGTGGCCGACTGGGCGCGGCCGCCTCCGCGGCGCGCGCGGGCACGGCTATGCCGGTCGCCACCAGGGTGATCACTGCGGTGGCGTAGAGACGTGCGGTGAGGTTCATCAAGCTCCCCGTTCCAGGCGATGACCGTTGCCCGTTGGAGTCCGCAGAGGCGGAGAAGGTTCGCGGCGCCCGTCGGGTGGCGTTACGGACGATGACGTGGCGGCTCACGAGGGGCGATAGTGACGGGCATGGAGTTCGAGTTCGTGGCACGGCGGCCGTCGGGGGCGCTGGAGCCGTTCACGGAGTCGGTGTGGTTCGCCCGGGGGCGGATTCCGTACCGGCGGGAGCGGATCGCGCCGACGGGGTCAACGGTTGCGGTGCTCGTTCTCGGGTCTCCGATCGTGCAGACGCCGCGCAACGGCGACGGGCCGGCGTTCGTGGCGGCGGAAGGCTGGCTGGCCGGGCCGCATGACCAGCCGGTGATCAATGCCCCGACCGCCGAGACGCTCGCGGTCGGTGTGGTGTCGTCTCCGGTTGGCTGCCGCGCGCTGTTCGGCGTCGATCCCGCTCCGCTGCGCGGGCGGGTCGTGGACCTGATGACGGTCTGGCCGCCCGCCCGTGCGCTGCGGGCCGCGCTGCTGACCCGCCCGGACCCGGCCGCCTGCCTCGATTCCGTCGAGGCCGCGCTGCGCGACGGTCTCGCACCGGCGCGCGGATGGCGACGGTGTACGGCCGCTGTCGCCGCGCTGGAGGCCGATCCGCGACGGCGCATCTCCGGCCTGGCCGCCGAGCTCGGCATCACCCCCGCCCACCTGGACCGGGAATTCGTGCGCGTCATCGGCCTGACCCCGCGTTCCCTCGCGCGTATTCTCCGGCTGCGGCGGCTCCTGAATCGTGTGGACGTGCACTCCGATCTGAACTGGACCGGGCTGGCCGCCGAGTGGGGATGGTTCGATCAGAGCCACTTCATCAGGGATTTCAAGCGCCACAGCGGGGTGACGCCGTCCGCGTACGTGCTCGCCCAGCGCAGCGCGTTCGCCACCGGGCAGAACGAGCCGGGGTTCGTCCCCGAGATGTGAATTCCGTACAAGTCCCCTTCGGCGACCAGCCGTAACACTGTGGGCCATGAAACGGGCATTCGCCGTCGACGCCGTCATCGACCGGCCGGCACGGGACGTGTGGCGGGTACTGACCGACTGGGAACGAGCTCCCCGATGGATGAACGGCGTGGAGTCGATGCGCGCCGAGTCGGGCACCCGCATCGGCTCGACGATCACCTTCCATGCCCGCGGCAAGACCCGCACCAGTGAGATCGCCGACCTCGACGAGGGGCGCTCGATCACGCTCGTGACCGTCCAGGGCGGAGTCACCGCCCGCTACGTCTACCGCCTCGAGCCGCTCGACGGCGACGCGCGCACCCGCGCCCACCTCACCGCCGACCTCGCCACGACCGGATTTCCCTGGGTCCTGTTCGCCCCCCTGATCCGCCTGGCGGTACGCCGCACCGACGCCGGCCAGATCAGCGCCCTGCGCGCGGCTACGGAGGGCGCACCGGCTTAGGCGAGCCGTTGGTGCTCGCGATCTCGACGGCATCAACGCCCCCTGCCGTTGATCATTGGGCCGACGTCGGCTCACGGAACCGGTCAGCGCATACCACGGAAGGTGGACGTCCCGGGGCGGGATACCACGTGAGGTGGATGGCCGCGGCGCCGTACCGCGCTGGTTGGACGATCACTTTCAGGTCGTGGGTGGACGACCGGCGAAGCCGCCCGTGGATACCTTGAGGCCGATTGTCAGGGGCACGTGGGGACTTCGACCGGGGAGATTCGATGCGATTACTGGGTACGGGCGCGGCCGTGCTCGCCTTGCTCGCCGCGAGCATGGTGGTCACGGAGGGCACGGTGGCCAGACCGGCCATGGCGACGACCGCCGCCCCACCGACCGCCGCCACCACCACGTCGTACCCCATACCGGGGGACGCCCTCTTCGTGGCGCCCACCGGTAACGACGCCAACGCCGGCACCCAGGCGGCGCCGCTGCGCACCGCGGGGGCCGCGGTGGCGAAGGCGAGCGCCGGCAAGATGACGACGATCGTGTTGCGCGCCGGGGAGTACCGCGAACGGCTCGGCTACGTCGCCGTCCCGGTCACCCTTCAGCCCTATCCGGGGGAGCAGGTCTGGTTCAAGGGCAGTTCGGTGATCCAGCCGGGCCAGTGGATCGCCGACGGCGGCGCCTGGCGGCTGGACAACTGGAACCCGGGCAGCGTGTGCCGGGCGAGCGCGCCCGCGTACGACGAGTGCATGAATCCGCTGCACTTCAACGACGACAATCCGGTCGGCGGCGACCCGCAGATGGTGTTCGTGGACGGGGAGCCGCTGCGCCAGGTGGCGACCCGGGAGGAAGTGCGGGCGGGCACGTTCTTCCATGACGGAACGGCCGACAAGACCTACATCGGCGCCGACCCGGCGGGCCGCCGGGTCGAGGTCACGGCGATCAAGAGCGGCATGCACTTCTTCGCCGGGGCGGACGGGTCGATCGTGCGCGGGCTCGGTTTCGCGCACTACGGGTCGAGCCAGAACCAGACCAAGGAACCGGCCGCGGTGATCGCGCAGGCCAAGGACATGGTGTTCGAGAACAACACGATCATCCACAACGCGGCGACGGGGCTGCTGGTCAACGCCGACAACATCCGGGTGAACCGCAACGCGATCACCGACAACGGGTATCTCGGCATCCAGGCGCACAGGTCGGCCAATCTGACGGTCGAGGGCAACCGCGTCTCGCGCAACAACACCGAACGGCTCGGCTACTCGGCCGGCTACAACCTGTCCGGCGCCGGGATGTTCGCCACGCGGGTCCACAACGCGGTCGTGCGGGACAACGTCTTCGAGGCCAACCAGGGCAACGGCCTGTGGTGCGACCTGTCGTGTCACAAGCTGACCGCCGTACGCAACCTGATCAGGGGCAACTCCCGGCACGGCCTGCACTACAAGGTGTCCGGCGAGGCTCTGCTGGCCTCCAACGTGCTGGCCGGCAACGGCGTGACCGGCCTGAGCGTCCTGGGCTCGAACAAGGTACGCATCATCAACAACACCTCGGTGGGCAACGGCCAGGCGATAGCCGTACAGGAAGACTCCAGGCCGACCTGTCCGGGAGACGACGACGACTGCCCGACCGACGCCGAGCGGGCGCTGGGCATCACGTGGGACACCGCGGACACCACGCTGATGAACAACGTCATCGCCGCGGACGCGGGCACGGCCCCGCTGGTCAACACCACGGACAACAACACCGCCGAGTCGGGGCGCAGGGTGGGCGGCGACGGCATGATCCCGGTCGCCCAGATGCACCACAACGGGTATTCGCGTGAGCTCGCCGGCACTCCGGGCACGCTGGTGCAGTGGTCACGGGTGACCGGAGCGAGCCTGCACTTCCCGTCTCTCGCCGAGTTCCAGGCCGCGACCGGCCGCGACGCCGGTTCCCGCTATCAGGAGTCCAGTTTCCTGGTGAACGCGCCGGCCGGCGACTACCGGCTGCTGCCGGGCAGCCCGGCGGAGACGGCGGGCGCCGCGCTTCCCGCCGACGTCGCGGCCGCGATCGGGGTGCCGGCGACCGGTCAGGTACGGCTGGGCGCGCTCGCCTGGCCGGGCGAGCCGCTCGCCGCCGAGCACCTGCGCAACGGGAGCGCCGACGGCGCCTCGACGGTGCCGTGGTGGACGACCGGCGCCCAGCTCGCCGCCGTGGACGGGGAACTGCGCGCATCGGTCGCCGACGGTACGGCCGAAGCCGTGCTCGCCCAGCGCACCGCCCCGCTGGTGAGCGGCCGGACCTACACGCTGTCGTTCGACGCCCGCGCGTCCGCCGACGTGGCCGTGCAGGTGGCCGTCCAGGAGGGCGACGCCCCCTACAACGCGGCGCTCGCCCAGGACGTCGAGCTGGAGGCGGCCGCTCAGCGCTTCTCCTTCCCGTTCACCGCGACGACCGACACGACCGTGGCCGAAGTGGCGTTCCAGCTCGGCGGCAAGGGCGCGCTCACCGTCCACCTGGACAACGTGTCGCTGGTGGAGAACACCTGGGGCGTGTCGAAGGAGCCCAAGGCGACCGAGGCGGAAGCCCTGGCGGCGGCCGCCGCGACGGGCCGGCTCGTGGAGGTGCTGGCCGAACGGGGCGAGACCCGCGAGGTGTACGCCACGCCGGACGGCAGCTTCACCTCCAAGGAGCACTTCCAGCCCGTCCGGGTGTTCAAGGACGGCGTCTGGGTGCCGCTCGACACCACGCTGCGCAAGCAGCCGGACGGCTCGATCGTGCCCGGCGCCGTCCCGACGTCGCTCAAGCTGTCCGGCGGGGGCGGCGGCCCGCTGGTGACGATCAACCGGGCGGGCCGGCCGATGGCGCTGACCTGGCCCACCACGCTGCCCACGCCCTGGCTGGACGGAGACACGGCCGTGTACCCCCGTGTCCTGCCCGATGTCGATCTGCGGGTACGGGCCGAGCCGGAGGGCTTCTCCCACGTCCTGGTCGTCAAGACCGCGCAGGCGGCGAAGGACCCGCGCCTGGCCACCATCAAGCTGGGGCTGTCGGCGCCCGGCCTGACGGTACGCGCCGCCGAGGACGGCACCCAGGAGGCGGTGGACGAGGCCACCGGCGCCGTGGTCTACGAGGCCCCGGTACCGATCATGTGGGACTCCACCCCGCCCGCCGCCCAGGCCATGAAGGCTCTCGGCTCCCCGGAAACCGACCAGCCGGACGGGAACGTCGGCGCCGACGCCTCGGCGACCCAGCCGGGCGACACCTCGAAGATCGCCGCGGTGGCCACCACCGTGGCGAACGGGGAGATGACCCTCACCCCTGACGCGTCCCTGCTCACCGGCTCCGACACTACCTACCCGGTCTACATCGACCCGATGTGGGACACCCCCAGGGCTTCGGCCAGGCTGATGGTCTCCAGCGCCGGATGGGCCAAGTACAACTTCACCAAGACCGAGGGCATGGGCCGATGCCCGCGCGACTACCCGCCGTCCGGGCGCTACTGCAACGGCTGGTACGAGAAGCGGCTGTTCTATCGCGTGCCGACCGCCAAGTTCGCGCACAAGCAGATCATCTCCGCCGAGTTCCACGCCGAGGAGACGTTCGCCACCTCGTGCAGGAAGCGGATCGTGGACATCCACCTGGCCACTGCCTTCGGCGCGGGCTCGACGTGGAACTCCACCAAGGACAACTGGGGACGCAGGCTCGACAGCCGCAACGTGGCCAAGGGCTGGAGCTCCGGATGTCCGGCCGGCGACGTGTTGTTCAACGTGACGAGCGCGATGCGGCAGGCGGCCAAGGAAGGCTGGTCCAGCACCACGTTCGGGCTGCGCGCCCGCGACGGTGACGACCAGCTCGCGTGGAAGCGCTTCGAGCGGAACGCCTTCGTCCGCGTGCACTACAACAGCCCGCCGCCGCAGCCGAAGATGAGCCAGCTGTCCTCCAGTCCGGGCGGTCCCTGCCGCGGCCCGCAGACTCCGGCCACGTTCAACCGGCTGCCGACCCTGTTCGCCAAGAACCTCACCGACCCCGACAACAAGGGCGTGGAGGGCGAGAAGCTCAAGGCGCAGTTCCAGGTGAAGTGGTACGCCGGCGGCGTCCTGAAGACCAAGAATCTCGGCACCGTCAAGAAGATGTCGGCCAGCGGTCCGCGCCGGGCCACCTTCAGCGTGAAGGTCCCGGCCGGGGTGGTGCCGCAGGGGACCACCGCGCACTGGGAGGTACGCGCCTACGACGGCAGGGCGTGGAGCCCATGGAGCTCGGCCGGCAACGCGACGGCCTGCTACTTCCTCTACGACGCCAGGGCGCTGCCCGAGCCGGTGATCACCTCCACGGCGTATCCACCGCTCGACCCGGCCAACCCCGGCCAGACCCCCACCGACGGCGTCGGCAAGTACGGCGCGTTCGCCATCACGATGGACGCCCGGGTCGCCAAGTACGCCTGGGCGATGAACACCGACCCGTCGGAGGGCTCGGCCAAGACCAAGACGGCGGCCACCGAGTCGGTCACGGCGATGCCGACGCACGCCGGGCTCAACACCCTGTACGTCACCGCCTGGGACGCGGCCAACAACTGGTCCACCGGCACCTACGAGTTCTGGGTCGCCGAAGGCAAGGCTCCCAAGGCGCACTGGAAGATGGACGAGGCGGCCGGAGCCACCCAGCTCGCCGACTCGGCCGGCGCGTACCCGGCGACGCCGCTCGGCGGAGCGCAACTCGGCGTAACGGGCGCCCTGGGCAAGGCGATCAACCTCAACGGCACCGGCGCGTACGCCGCGACCAGCGGCCCGGTGCTCAACACGGCGCAGAACCTGGCCGTCTCGGCATGGGTGAAGCTGCCGGCCACCCTGCCGACGACGCACCTGATCGTGGCCAGCCAGGCAGGGACGAAGATGGCGGGCTTCAGCCTGAAGTACGACCCAGGCGACAAGAAGTGGCGATTTTTCCGGACCCAGGCCGACGGCAGCACCGTCGGAGCCGGCACCGCGGTCTCGGCGAACCCGGCCAGGCCCGGCGTGTGGACCCACCTGGTCGGCGTGCAGGACGTGGTGGCCAAGAAGCTGCGCATCTACGTCAACGGCGTGGAGGGCGTCGCGGCCGGACTCGGCCCGGTGTGGGCGGCCGGCAACGCCTTCCAGATCGGCGCCGGCCTGTGGAACGGGCAACTCGGCTACTTCGTGCCCGGCCGCATCGACGACGTACGCGCCTTCGACCGGATCGTGACGGCCGACGAGGTGCACGACCTGTTCACGATCAAGCCGGTGGTCGAGAGCAAGTGGCACCTCAACAGCGCCACCGGATCCCCCGCGACCAGCCCGGACACCGGCCAGGGCGTGCCGTACCCGCTGACGCTCAACGGCGCCGCCAAGATCACGACCGACTGGTCCAAGGTGCTGGTGCAGTCACCGGCCGGCACCCCCAGCGGCGCGCTCGAACTGCCCGGCGGGAACAACGACTACGCCTCGGCCGGCGGGGCGGTGATCGACACCAGGGACAGCTTCACCGTCTCGGCGTGGGTCTCCACCCCCGGCACGCCCGGCCGGGTGATGACCGTGCTCGGGCTGGCCGGATCGTACAACAGCGCGATCGCCGTACGGTACGACCCGGCCAAGAAGCGTTACGTCGTCGACGTGCCCAGCAAGGACGGCACCGGCGCGACCACGGCCACCGTGGAGCACTCCACCTTCCACCAGGGCAACTACGGCGACTGGGATCACCTCGCGCTCACCTTCGACGCGACCGAGGGCACGGTCACCCTGTGGGTGAACGGCAACAAGGAGGCGGCCGCGGGCGGAAACCTGTCCTTCCGCCACGGCACCCGCCCGTTCGGGCCCATCGCCTCGCTGCAGGTCGGCCGGAGCCTTGCCGGCGGCGGCTATCCGGCGGGCAGGGCCTGGGCCGGTGTCATCGACGACGTGTGGGTGCTGCGCGGTGTGGCGTCCCAGGACTTGATCAATCAGCTGTCACTGCCGACCGAACTCGGCGCGATTCCCGGCTGACCTTCGGCGGGCCGGCGGCCGTCGTGCCACCGGCCCGCGCACCTTCCCCGACTCGCGTTTCCGACTCACCGACTCGCTCGGAGGTTCTGGCATGACCATCCGCGGTTCCTTATCGCGGTTCAGGAACGGGCCGGCGCGCCGCTTCCTCGCCTCAGGACTCACCCTCGTCCTCGCCGCCGGGCTGCTCGCGGCCATTCCCGCGTACGGCGCCGCCGCCGCCGCGGAAGGGCCCCGGCCGGAGGATCACGACCTGGTGGTGGCCGGAGGCGCCCTCAAGGTCAAGGCCCGGCCCAGCGCCCAGCGCGCCCCCGACCCGGTGGTGAACTGGCCGGCCCCCGGCGCGACCCGCCAGGCGGGCGTGCGCGTGCTGGACCGGGCGGCCACGGCCAAGGCCGGGGTCAAGGGCGTGATGTTCACCGTCGACTCGCCGGGCAGGGTGGCCCTGCGGCTGGACTACTCCGGATTCGCCGAGGCATTCGGCGGCTCCTTCGGATCCCGGATCAAGCTCGTACGGCTGCCCGCCTGCGCGCTGACCACGCCGGCCGACGAGCGTTGCCGGACCGCGACATCGGTGCCGTCGAGCAACGACACCCGGGCCCGGACCCTCGCGGCCGACGCGGAGCCGGGAGTGTTCGCCGCCGTCGCCGGCACCGACAGCTCCAAGGGCGACTACAAAGCCACCGAGCTGGCCGCCTCGGCGACCTGGCAGGTCGGCACCCAGACCGGTGACTTCGCCTGGTCCTACCCGCTGCGCGTGCCGCCGGTTCCCGGCGGGCTGGCGCCCGCCCTCGACGTGGCGTACTCCTCCTCGTCCATCGACGGCCGCACCTCCAGCAGCAACAACCAGGGGTCGCAGGTAGGCGACGGCTTCGACATGTGGCCCGGCTACATCGAGCGCCGGTATCGCCCGTGCAAGGACGACGGCGTACCCAAGGACGACACCTACGACGTGCATCCGATGGACCAGTGCTGGGGGTATGACAACGCGGTCCTGACGCTGGGCGGCAAGGGTGGCGAGCTGGTGCAGTCCGGCGCCGGCGAGTGGAAGCTGCGCAAGGACGACGGCACCCGGATCCGCAAGTTCACCGGGACCGACGCCAACACCGGCAACGGCGACGACAACAACGAGTACTGGGTGGTCACCGCCCCGGACGGCACGCGCTTCCACTTCGGCAGGAACCGGCTGCCGGGCTGGGCGTCCGGCAAGCCGGAGACGAAGTCGGCATGGACGGCGCCGGTCTTCGGCGACGACTCAGGCGAGCCGTGCCACGGCGACTCCTTCGCCGGATCGTGGTGCCAGCAGGCCTGGCGGTGGAACCTCGACTACGTCGAGGACCCGGACGGCAACGCCCTCGTCTACTACTACGAGCAGGAGGGCAACCGCTACGGCCGCAACCTGCGCGCCAAGGACGACACCCCGTACGTGAGGGGCGGATACCTCACGAGCGTCGAGTACGGCCTGCGCACCGACAACCTCTATCCGGCCAACCCCCCGGCCCGGGTCGACGTCAAGGTCGCCGAGCGCTGCCTGCGCACGGCCGAGGACTGCGCCGCGTCCGCCATCGACGATCACCCCCAGTATTGGGAGGACGTCCCCTGGGACCTCAACTGCAACGCCGGCACGAAGTGCGAGAACTACAAGGGCGCCCTGGCGCCCACGTTCTGGACGCGCAAGCGGATCGTCGAGGTGGTCACCAAGGTGATCCAGAACGACGGCAGCGGCTACCGGAACGTCGACTCCTGGTCGTTCGCCCATGACTGGGGCACCGCCGACGTGGACAGGCAGCTCCTGCTGAAGTCGATCGTGCACCGCGGGCTGGCCGGCGCCGAAGTGGTGACCATGCCGCCCGTGCTGTTCGCGTACACGCAGTTGCCGAACCGGGTGGACACGCTCGGCGACGACGTCGGGCCCTTCATCAAGAACCGCCTCGGGTCCATCACCAACGAGACCGGCGGCGTACTGGACATCAACTACTCCGCGGCCGACTGCCGCCACGGCGACACCCCGAGCCCGGCGAGCAACCACCGCCGGTGCTTCCCGGTGTTCTGGGAGCGGTCGAGCGGTGACGCCAACCCCACCCTGGACTGGTTCCACAAGTACGTCACGACCCAGCTCGTCCAGACCGACCTCACCGGCGGCTCACCGGACATGGTCACCGCCTACGACTACGGCATCGGCAGACCTTCCTGGCGCTTCACCGACGACGACGGGCTCACCAAGGAGAAGTACCGGACCTGGTCCCAATGGCAGGGCTACGACAAGGTCCGCGTGCGCTCCGGGACGACCGGCGCCGCCCCCTCCCAGACCGACCACTGGTTCTTCCAGGGCATGAACGGTGACCGGCAGAGCACCGACGGCGGGACCAAGGACGTCACGGTGAGCGACGGCGAGGGCGGCTCCTATCCCGACCACGAGTCGCTGCAGGGCATGACCGTCAAAACGATCACCTACGACAGGGCAGGGGGCGTGCCGGTGCTCAAGGCCATGAACAAGCCCTGGCACCATCAGACCGCCTCGCGCACCCGGACGATCGACAAGGGCACGATCACGGTCACCGCCAACCTCACCGGAGTCGCCGGCACCCGCAACCTGAAGAAGATCGACAGCGGCTGGCGGGAGACGAGGTCGGCCGTCACCGCCTTCCACCTGACCACGGGCACGCCGAGCAAGGTGGACGACGAGGGCGACACTGCCGTGACGGGCGACGAGAAGTGCGTCACGACGACGTTCGCCGCGGACGGCGACCGGGTACTCGGCCCGCCCGCCCAGGTCAGAACCGTCGCCCGGCGCTGCGCCGACACCCCGGACCTGGCCAAGGACCTGATCTCCGACGAGCGCACGTACTACGACAACGGGGCCTTCAAGACGGCCCCGACCCGTGGCAACGTCACCCTGATCGAGAAGGCCAAGGAACCGGCGGTCACCTACTTCCCGCAGAGCCGGACGACCTTCGACAAGTACGGCAGGGCCGAGACGGTGACCGACGTCGCCGGCCGTACCACCACCACGAAGTTCACGGAGCCACACGGGCTGACCACCAAGATCGAAGAGATCACCCCGCCGGCCACGCCGGGCGACGCCGCGACCGCGCACACCACGTCCAAGGTGCTCGACCCGGCGTGGGGCGCCCCGGTCAGCGACACCGACGCCGGCGGGAAGACCACCAGCATCGCCTACAACGCGGCCGGCCACGTGGCCAAGGTCTGGCTCGCCGGCCGGCCCACGAGCGCGGTGCCGGACAAGGAGTTCGACTACCTCATCAGGCCGAACGCCGTCGTGGCGATCTCCACCAAGTCCATCACCGCCGAGGGCGGCCAGGAGACGACCTACCGGCTGTACGACGGGTGGGTACGGGAACGGCAGACCCAGGCCCCCGGCCGCGACGGCACGACCAGCGGGCGGCTGATCTCCGACACCTTCTACAACGCCGCCGGCCAGGTGGATCGCACCTACGAGGCCTACTACGCCGACGGCGCGCCCGAGCCGGCCGTCTTCGGCGTGGCCAACCCCGGCCAGATCGAGACGCAGCACGTCTTCGAGTACGACGGCCAGGCTCGCAAGACGGCCGAGCGGCTGCTGGTCGGCAGCAGCGACGTCCAGGAGAGATGGCGCACCCGCTACGAGTACGGCGGCGACTGGACCCGGGTGACCCCGCCCGCCGGCGGCACCCCGGTCACCACTTACGTGGACGCGCACGGCCGCAGGACCGAGGTGCGCGAGCACCGGGCCGGCGGCTACCTGACCACCAGCTTCCGCTACAACCACCGCGGCCAGGAGTCCTCGGTCACCGCGCCCGGCAACCACGTCTGGGCATCGGCCTACGACCTGCGCGGCCGCAAGATCCAGTCGACCGACCCGGACAAGGGCGTCACCAAGTACACCTTCAACGACCTGAACCAGCTCGTCACGACCGAGGACGCGCGGGGCAAGAAGCTCGCGGTCACCTACGACGGGCTCGGCCGCAAGACCGGCCTGTACGACGCCACCGCGGCCAGTCCCGGCGCCAAGGTCGCCGAATGGGTCTACGACACCGTACGCAGAGGCCAGCTCACCAGTGCCAGCCGGATCGTGGGAACGGCCAGATACACCTCCCAGGTCGACTTCTACGACAACCAGAACCGGCCCACCCGCCGGCGCGTATTGGTACCGGCCAGCGAGGGGGCGGCGCTCGCGCCGCAGGGCGGCTACGTCTTCGACACCAGCTACAACCTCGACGGCAGCGTGAAGGCGACGAGCAGCCCTGCGGCGGCCGACCTGCCGGCCGAGACCGTCTCCTTCGGATACGACGCCATCGGCCGGCTCCTGACCATGGGGTCCAACCTGTCCACCTACCTGGTCGGCACCGACTACACCAAGACCGGCAAACCGATCGGCCAGCGCCTGTCCATCGGGAGCGCGGGCAAGCAGGTGGACCAGACCTTCACCTACGAGCACGGCACCAAGCGGCTGAAGAAGGCCACCACCGCCCACGCGGGCACGGCCGGCACCGATCGCAGCGTGGAGTACGACTACGCCGACGCGGGCAACCTGCTGCGGGCCACCGACACCTCCAGGGACGGGGTGGACAACCAGTGCTTCCGCTACGACGACCTGCAGCGCCTGGTCGACGCCTGGACACAGGAGGCGGCCACCGGGTGTTCGGCCGATCCGGCCCAGGCCACGATCGGCGGGCCGGCGCCGTACAGGATCAACTACACCTACGACGACACCGGCAACCGGACCGGAGAGACTCACTACGGCGCCGGACCGGCCGGGGGCGCCCAGACGGCGACCCGCGGCTACCGCTACGCCGGCAACCAGGGTGTCGACCCCGCGTTCAAGGGTCACCAACTCGCCGACAGCGGTGCCGAGACCTACGGGTACGACCCGGCGGGCAACACCACCGCCCGCCGGACCTCCTCCGGCACTCAGACCCTGACCTGGGACACCGAGGGTGAGCTGGTCAAGGTCGTGGACGACAAGAAGGGCGAGACCACCTTCCTCTACACGGCCGACGGCGACCGGCTGCTGCGCCGTGACCCCGGCGGCACCACCCTCTACCTCCCCGACATGGAGATCAGGCTGGTCAAGGGCCAGTCCACGGCCAAGGCCGTCCGCTACTACAAGAACGCCATGCGCACGAGTGCCGGGGTCACCTTCCTGGTCAACGACCACCACGGCACCGCCGAACTGGCCATCAACGCGACCGACGGCTCGCTGAGCCGCCGCCGCTACACCCCGTTCGGCCAGGTACGGGCCGCCGCCGGGCAGTGGCCGGCGGGGAACGAGAAGGGCTTCGTCGGCGGCGTCGCCGACACCTCCACCGACCTGACCATGCTCGGCGCCCGCGGCTACGACCCCAGGACCGGCCGGTTCATCTCGGTGGACCCGGAGATCTCCATGGGCCAGTCGCAGCAGATGAACGGCTACAACTACGCCGACAACAACCCGACGACCCTGTCCGATCCGGACGGCAGGTGGCCCACCTACACCTACGAGAGGATCGGCTACTGGCAGTTCTGGGCCCGCTACGGCAACTACAACCTGCTGTTCCGGATGGATCTGTACCGGGTCAACATGTGGGTGAACGCCATCAGGCGGTACGTCTTCTACGCCGTCTCCAGTTGGTACATCGCGGCCCGTGAGTACGTCGGCCACGGCCCGGTCGTGCCCGGCGTGTCACGGGGCGTCGCCCGGCCGGGGATTCCCGACCTCACCCCCCGACCGGCACAGCCGGCCAAAGTCCAGCAGCCCGCCAAGCCCAAGAAGGGCGTCCTCGGCATCTGCCTCGGCGCCGGCTTCAGCGCCACCGGTTCGGCGAGTGGCGAAGGCTGCCTGGTGGCCGACCGGAACGGCGCCCCGGGCTATGCCCGTACGGCGAAGGGCGGCATGGGCACCGGGATCGACGCCGAGGTGTTCTTCGGCATGTTCTGGAAGAAGAAGACCATCGAGGACCTGGACACCCCACCCGGTAAGACGGACTCCTATCCCGGGCTCAGCATCGAGTTCGGGAAGGGCTGGGGATTCAGCGTCTACGGGGTGAAGGACTCCAAGGGCAACTGGGTCGGCGGCGGCTTCGACATCAGCCGCGGTCTCGGCAGCAAGGGCCTGAAGGGGACCAAGCTCGGCGACCTGGGAGAATTCCTCCACCCCCAGCCGCACAAATCGGTCAGGTACGAGCGCGGCGTCACCGAGGCGACCCGCTTCCGCAACCCCGGAGACGTCATCCGCGAAGGCCTGTGGTCCACCTACAACACCTTTAAGGGCGGGTTCGCGGACGGCATGAGCAAACTGGCCAGCCCCTTCCGCTGACCGGCCGGGCGCCCGGAAGCTCGCCTTCCGGGCGCCCGCACAACTGCGCGAAACAGGCGTGGCGCGCTGAGTAGGGCCTACTCAGGCGAGCCCCGTCCGCCTGCGTCAGCATTCCTGGAACAGATCGCTCCAGCGACGCGGGAGTCACCAGGTCCACGGTCCATCGAAGAGTGAGGGCGACATCGGTCGTCCTGGTCACCGCAGCAACGTTCCTGACCGGAACGACCTCCGCCGTATCCCGCGCCGCGCGCACCCTGATCGGGAACATCCACAGCGGCAAACGCCTGGAGATCCTCGGCTGGAGCACCGCCGACTGGGCCCGCGCCGGGCAGTGGACGTGCCACGGCGGGAACAACCAGCGGTGAGTACGGGCTCAGCCGTGTGCGCGGAGGCTTCTGTGGCCCCTCACTGCGACCGAACGGCGATCGGTTCGGCGGAGAGCGTGACCTCGATGGTGATGTGCGGATTGTCCAGCCGCGGGAGCCGAAGCCCCCGCTTGAACTCCTCCGCATCGCCCGGCATCACCTTCGGCTGAACGGTGACCTTGACCTGGCCGGTCTCCTCGTCTGGGTACGCCGTCATCGTGGCCACCTCAGGACGGGATCGGAGCCAGGAGACGACCGTGTCCTGGGCGAGCCGGAGATCGTCGGCCGAGAATCCCTTGCCGCCGATCAGGGTGACCTCCATGGGGAGGGTCCTGGCCAGTTCGACCGCGCGAGCCGGGATGGGGCCCTTGAAGCCGATGCGCAGCCCCCGATGCTCACCGACGTAGCCGACGCCGGAGATCTCGTCCGGGAACTCCGCGTTGAGCTGGTCGATCACCCGGCTGTTGGACGACTGTGAGCCGAAGCGGTCGATGGCCTCCGCATAGGAGATGCCCTCCGACTTGGCGATGGTTCTGAGGTCGATCAGCTCGGCGTAGGGAATGCCGTCGATCGTCACGTCCGGGTCGGTCACCGCGGGGTCGTAACCCTCGAAGTCCGTCGGCTTGGGCGACGCGGTAGCGGCCATCCGGGTCGCGAACCGCTTGACGACCTCCTCCAGAGGCCGACCCGACGACGCCGCCTCTCGCTTGAGCCGCTCCAGGGTGGGCCGATGCGCTCTGGGCTGATCGGCCCGTGCCAACACGATCGTCTCGGTCCCGGCCGCAGCGGGCACCGAGCCGGCACCTGTCTGACCGCAGGCACACGACGACACGAGCACCGCGATGACGGCTAAGCGCGATCTCTTCATACCCAAGGGACGCGCCACCGGCCTGCAGAGTTCATCCGAGACTGGGCCGCCGATGGGACGGCCGCGTCGGCGCCGGCCCGACAGGGCACACGACCTGAACACCGGCCCGGCCCACCGAACCTCCGGAGACCACCCCCACACGAGTCGAGCCAAGCCCGCCCGGAAGCATCCACCGAGCGAAGATCAGAGCTCAAACGACAAGCCAAGGCAGCTGTCACCTTCGCCGCTCATTCCCCCTTCCGGATGTACCTGGGAAAGTCAGTCCGGGGTGAGACCGTGATCGTCTGGTGAAGCCTCCAGCGCATGAAGTTGGCGGTCCGGCGGGCGAGGTCGGCACGAACGGTCACCGTGTCGGGATGACCGGACCGCAGAGGCCTCAGCCGCAGCCACCTCCCGGACCGGGAAGCCGCCTCGGGGTGGATTGCCGGATTTGTTGCACTTTGATGAGATCGTGATGTTCTCAGTGCAGCGCCGATCGCTGTCGGCTAGACAATGATCCGGTGATCCGTCGCGCTCCGGTAGCCCTGTCCTTGGTCCTGCTGATGCCGCTGGCTGTCGGCTGCGGATTCGCCCAGAAGGCTTCCGACACCGTTTCCGGCAAGCTCAGCGTCACCGCGTCCGGCCCGGCCATGGAGCCGACGATCAAGCAGGGCTCGCGGGTGTCGGCCCGGCGTAGCGAGGGTGATTACGTACCGCGCCGTGGCGACCTCGTCGTCTATCGTTCGCCCAAGGACTGGGCCAACCTGTCCCCGGGCGGCGTCTACATCTCGCGGGTCGTCGGCGCCCCGGGAGACCGGGTCGCGTGCTGCGACGCCTCAGGAGCGCTTCTGGTGAACGGGCAGGTGGTGAAGGAGCCGTTCATCAAGAACGCTCCGGCCTCCCACATCCGCTTCGACGTCACGGTGCCGCCGGACCGGATCTGGCTCATGAGCGACAACCGGCACGTCGCCCTCGATTCGCGGGCACAGCTCGGCTCAGGGGACGGCGGAACCGTCAGCCGGTCGGATGTTCTCGCCGTGGTGGAGGGCTGGGAAAGCCCGTAGCGCGGCGGTCGTCGCAACGGGGCTCATGCGGACGATGGCCATAGTGTCGTTGACGCCGCCGCTCGAAGTAGCCGACGCCCATCATGCTCGATCCCGCGAAAACCGCGACACAGAGGCTGAGGAGCAAGGTGGACGGCGCGAAGGCATGCTCCCACCCCGTCCGCGGCACCGACCATCAAAAGAAGCCCGAAAAGGCCGTCGCCGCCCCCTTCGCGGGTACGGGGACACTCGGGCTCGTGTTCCCGTATGTCGGTCAGGGTGGCGACGATCTGGCGGGTCTCCGGTGGGGACGGCGCGGCGGGCGTACGTCCACTCCCCCATGGTGTTTCCGAGGCGGCGAAGGTGGGGCGTAGGTGAAGAGCCGGTGAGCGGCCCGTGGTCATCCGGCCTCCTTCATCCGGGCGACGCCGATGAGGTCGTCGGGGGTAGCGTCGGGAACGTGGTCGTCGAAGCGGGCGAGCACCCTGGTCCTGAGCGCCCCGGCCACCAGCAGGGCGATCAGCAAGCCGAAGATGACGTAGATCAGCGCGACCCCGCGGCCCGGACCGGTGCCGAGTACCGTGCCCACGGTGCCTGCCAGCGCGCCGCCGGGGAGCATGAGCGGCTCGAGTGCCCGCTCCGCGAACGGCGTCAGCACGCCGACCCCGAGCGGGATCGTGGACCAGGCGACCATCTGGTTGAGGGCGAACACCCGGCCGTGGTAGCGCTGGGGCACCTTCACCTGAACGATGGTCGCGTACACGCCGTTGACCAGGGCCAGCCCGAGCGACACTCCGAACGCGCCGATGCCGATCAGCACGAGCGACCGGGTCAGGCCGACGATCACGCAGGACACCGCGATCACCAGGGTGAGCAGCAGCATGCCGGTCATCCGCCTGCGCCGCGGGCCTCCCCACAGGCTCATGCACAGGCCGCCGGCCACCGCGCCCGCGCCTCCGCACAGCGCCACCGTTCCCACCTCGGGCAGCCCGGCGAAGGAGAGCACGAGCGGCGAGTAGAGCATGAACACCGGGGACAGCACGATCGCCAGCAGCGCGAAGAACGTCACCATCGCCCGGAAGTCCCGGTTGCCGATCGACAGCCGGAAGCCGGCCTTGATCTCGGCGCCAACCGTCTCCCTGCGCTGGTGCGCGAGCGTGGCGGGGAAGCGCATCAGCACCAGTACGGTCGCGGCCACCAGGTATCCGACGATGTCGGCGATCAGGATGCCGCCCAGGCCGACCACCGACATCAGTCCCACCGCCATCAGCGGGGCGACGAACTGGGCCATGCCCGCGGTCATCTGCGCCACGCCGTTGGCATGGCCGAGGTAGCGCTTGGGCACGAGCTGGGGAATCGCCGAGGCGTACGCGACCCGCTGGAAGGCCAGCGCCACGGACAGAAGCGTGAGCAGCGGATACAGGGTCCAGGTGTCGAGCCCGCCGGTGAACAGCAGGACCGCGGCCGCCGACTGGATGGCGAGCCCGGCCACGCTGGCCGCGAGCATCACCGCCCGCCTGCTCGACCGGTCGACGATGGCGCCGACCAGCGGCGCGGCCAGCACGCCCGGGATCACGGCGAGCACGGTCATCAGCGCCATCTGGGCCAGTCGTCCCGTGGTGAGGTAGATCCAGATGGGGATGGCGAACTCGGTGATCGTCGCACCCGTGATCGTCGCCATCTGCGCGAGCGCCACGGCCAGGAACCGCCGCACGCTCGGCTCGGGCCCCGCGACCGGGGCCCGCACGCCGCCGCCGCCGACGCTCCATCCCGTGCCGCCGTCGCCCGGGGTGAGCGGGTCGCGGGACAGGATCGCCGCCAGCTCATCCGCCCGATATTTCAGGAAATAGTGGCCGCCTTCCTTGATCACCACCAGCGTGGTGCGCTCGGTCAAGAAGTGCCACTCGCGGTAGCGCTCCTCGTAGTAGTCCGTCGTCGGGTCCTGCTCCCCCACGATCGAGACGATCGGCGCGCGCAGCGGCGACCGGACATTCGCCTGTAACAGACCGGTGAAGTACTCCTCGGCCTGCCGTGCGTCGTGCCGCATGTTGCGCACGATGAACGCCCGCTGCTCCTCGTCGAGGTCGCCCAGGTCGGCTCCCATCGAGGTCAGCCAGTTGAGCTGTTCGCGGTCGCTGCGCCACCGGCCGTTGCCGGTGACCTTGGCCCACAGGCCCAGCAGGCCGCGCGTCGGCCTGGCGAACGGGAAGATCCCGCCCAGGTACACGGTCTCGATCTCGCGGCCGGCCCGCTCCAGCAGGAGGGCGATCTCCACGGTCAGCGCGCCGCCGACACCGCAGTGGCCGTACAGCGACAGCGGCCCGTCCACCTTCTCCAGGATCTCCGCCGCGCACTCGGCCGCCACCTGCGCCAGCGGCCGGGGCTCCTCCTCCAGGCCCAGGTCGTGGCCGGGCACCGCCACCGAGTACAGCGCCGTGCCGGGTGGCAGGGCACTGGCCAGCGGCTGGTAGACCACGGCGCTGCCCCCGCCGTACGGGACACAGACGAGCGTGCGCGTGGCGGGCCCCGGCGGGGTGAGCCGATAGAGCAGCCCGCGCGGTGTGGACGGCGCGGCCGCCACGGCGGCCAGCCTCCGCACGGTGGGATGCTGGAACAGGTCCATCACGCTGACCGGCGCGCACTCCTCGGGCAGGTCGCGGCGGAGCCTGGCGATGACGCGGGTGGCCAGCAGGGAGTGGCCGCCCAGGTCGAAGAAGTCGTCGAGCGCGCCGACCCGCGACAGCCCGAGCACCTCCGCCATGGCCGCCGCGATCGTCTCCTCCACGGGACCCGACGGCGGCTCGAACGCCACGCCCTGTTCGGGGCGCTCGCCTTCCGGTTCGGGGAGCGCGGCCCGGTCGACCTTGCCGTGGGACTTCAGCGGCAGCCGGTCCAGCCAGACGTAGCGGGTGGGGATCATGTACTCGGGCAGCGCGGTGGCGAGTTCGCGCCGCAGTTCGCCGACCGGTACGGGCAGGCCGTCGGCCACCAGGTAGGCGACCAGTTCCTTGGATCCGGTCGTGCCGCGGGCGTCGGCCACCGCGTACGCCACGCCGGGCAGTTTGCGCAGCGCCTCGTCGATCTCGCCCAGTTCGACCCGGTAGCCGCGGATCTTCACCTGCAGGTCGCGGCGGCCGAGGAACTCCAGGTCGCCGCCGGGCAGCCAGCGGGCCAGGTCGCCGGTGCGGTAGAGGCGTTCGCCATTGACGGTCACGAACGCCTTGGCGGTCAGGTCCGGCCGGCCGAGGTACTCGCGGGCCAGCCGGTCACCGCCCACGCACAACTCACCGGCCACGCCGATGGGCACCGGGCGCATGGCGGCGTCGAGCACGTACACGCGGGCGTGGCCCAGCGGGCGGCCGATGGGCGTGACCGGGCCGCGCACCTCGTCGTCGGGCCTGACGGTGTAGGTGGTGACGCCCACGGTGGTCTCGGTCGGGCCGTAGTGGTTGACGATCTCGCACCGGCCCAGCGCCGCGAGCTCCTTGGTCTGCTGCCAGCTCGACCCCTCGCCGCCGAAGATGAGGGTACGGCGGGGCAGCAGCCGTTCCGGCGGCACCTCGACGGCCAGGGCGCCGAAGTGGGAGGGCGTCATCTTGAGGTAGTCCAGCCCGTGATCGGCGAACTCGGCCCCGGAGATCCGCGAGGGATACAGCTCCAGGGTGCCGCCGGTCATGAGCGCCAGGTAGAAGACCGTGATCCCGAAGTCGAACGAGAGCGACTGCAGCAGCCCGAACCGTGCCCCTTCCACGACGCCGAAGCGTTCGCGCACGTCGGACAGGTAGTTGAGGACCTGCTGATGCTGTACGGCCACGCCCTTCGGCCGCCCGGTGGACCCGGAGGTGTAGATGACGTAGGCCAGGTCGTCCGAACCGGCCAGCGGCCCGACCGGCCCGGCGCCGGCCCGCGGGACGTCGAGCACCGGGCCGTCGAATCCGCCCACCCGGCGGTCGGACACCAGCGCCGCCGCGCCCGAGTCCGCCAGCAGGTACGCCAGCCGGTCGGCGGGCTGTTCGGGATCGACGGGCACGTAGGCGGCGCCCGCCTTGAGCACGCCCAGCACGGCCACGGCCAGCTCGGGTGACTGATCCAGGCAGATCGCCACCCGATCCTGCCTGCTCACACCGCTGTCCCTGAGCATCGCGGCGAGCCGGTTGGCCCGGCCGTCCAGCTCGGCGTAGGTCAGCGCGCGCTCGCCCTGGACGATGGCCGGGGCCGACGGGCACGCGGCGGCGGTCGTCTCCACCATCTCGTGCAGGGTGCGCGCCCGCGGCGGCACCGGCTCGGCCCTGCTCCACTCGGCGAGGAGAGCGCGTTCCCCGGGCCCGGCGAGTTCGAGCCCGGACAGCCGTAACCCGGGATCGTCGGCCACCTGGCGCAGCAGGTTGACGAAGTGGCCGCAGAAGCGCTCGGCGGTGGCGTGGTCGAAGAGGTCGCTGCTGTAGACGAGGAAGAGCCGCAGCCCGCCGGCGCCGGGCTCCGCCTCCAGCGACAGGTCGAACTTGGCCCGCGCGGTCCCGGGATCGTAGGGCTCTCTCGTCACGCCGTCGAGCGCGAGCCCGCCGGGGGCCTCGGCGCCCATCACGAGCTCGGCCTGGAACAGCGGTGTGCGGCTCAGGTCCCGGCGCACGTCCAGCGCCTCGACGAGCCGGTCGAAGGGCACGTCCGCGGCCATGAACGACTCCATCGCGCTGGCCCGCACGCGGCGCATGAGCTCGCGGAAGGTGGGATCGTCCGACAGGTCAGTCCGCACCACCACGGTGTTGAGGAAGAAGCCGATCACCGGCTCCAGTTCCTCGCTGTCGCGGGTGGAGATCGGGGTGCCCACGCACACGTCTTGCTGGCCGGTGTAGCGCGACAACTGCGCCTGGAAGGCGGCCATCAAGGTCATGAACAGCGTGCACCGCTCCCGCCTGGCCAGCAGCCCGATCCGCTCGCTCAGCCCGGCGGGCAGGCTGGTGACCACGCGGCCGCCCGCCGTGGTCTTGACCAGGGGACGCGGGCGGTCCGCCGGCAGTTCCAGGTCCGGCGCCCCGGTGAGCCGGGCGACCAGCGCCTCGGGCGGCGTGGTGTCCTTCTCCCGCTGCTCGCGCGCGTAGTCGGCGTACTGCAGGGCCGGCGGGTCCAAGGGCTCACCGTTGTAGCAGCGGCTGAGCTCGCCCAGCAGGATGCCCAGCGACCAGCCGTCGGCGGCGATGTGGTGCAGCACGACGACCAGGATGTGCTCGCGCGGGCCGAGCCGGATCAGGCAGGCACGGAGCGGCTGGTCCTCCACCAGGTCGAACGGCCGCCCGGTCCACTCGGTCACCAGGAGCGGGGCACGTACCTCCGCGTCGGGACCGTCGAGATCGACCCTGGCCAGCGCGACGCGCGGACGCGGGTCGACGACCGCGACCGGCCGTCCGTCCTCGTCGGCATAGCGGGTGCGCAGCACCTCGTGCCTGGCCACGACCGCGATGAGCGCGCGTTCGAGCGCGTCGGCGTCGACCGTGCCGTGCAGGCGCTCGGTGACGAACATGTTGTACGAGGCGCTGCCCGGGTCGAGCTGGCTCAGGAACCACAGCCGCTCCTGCCCGGAGGACAGCACGTGAGCGCGGCCCGCGACCGCGTGATCGGTCGTCACCTGGTCGGCTCGGTCATGGCGATACCTCCAAAGACATTGGATGTATAGCTGAAAAGGAGGCATCAACCGGCCGACCCTCGGACGGGGAGCGACCTTACTGGAAAGAACCTTTCCAATTAAGCCCACGCCAGTTTCGCACGTCCCCTGATCCCGCCGCAAGTCGCCAGAGACGCGGATCCCGGAGCGACTCCAGCCGTCTTTGGGCAGGCCCCGGGATGATCAGTTAACAACCTTTACTGTTATGGCGCTCCTTACCCGGTGTCGATTTACGGGTAAATACATCGGAGCTATGGCCATCGGGGAGCCGCCACAGGGGCATCCTCCAGGTCCCTCCAGTCGTCACGCCGGGGCGCGAAGGCCTCCACGACCACCGCCCCGTCCGGGCCCGCCAGCACCTCGTGCGGAACGCCGGCCAGAACGCGCCAGGTCCCGCCGGGGCCGAACTCGCGGCTCTCGTCGCCGGCGCGGAAGGTCAGGGTGCCCGAGACGCACACCCCGAGCTGCTCGTTGTGATGGCGATGTTCCGGCACGAGCCCGCCCGGCGGCAGTTCCACCACGGCCAGGGTGAGCTCGTCGCCCTCGACGACCCGGGCGACGACGCCCTCCCAGATCCGAGTAGGAGTGATCTCCCGAAGTTCACGCAACATCAGTGGCCTCCGTAAACGGGTGTCGTCCATTCCGGGAAGGCCGAATCTAGGCACCATGAGACTTAAGGACAATCGACACCTTCTTAAGGAAGACTTCAGCTCAACTGAACGCCTATCGTGTCGCCATGCTCGACGTCACCCGCCTGCGCATGCTGTACGAGGTCGCCCGGCACGGCTCGCTGACCCGCGCCGCCGCCGCGCTCACCTACACGACTTCCGCCCTGTCCCAGCAGATCTCCACACTGGAGCGCGAAACCGGCGCCCAGTTGCTGGAACGCCACGCACGCGGAGTCCGGCTGACCGAAGCCGGCCGTGCCCTGGTCCAGCACACCGAACGCATTCTCACCGAGCTACGCGCCGCCGAGAACTCGCTGGCCGCGATCCAGCGCGCGGACGGCGGCAGGCTCCGCTTCGGCTCCTTCAACACCGCCAACGCGACCCTGATGCCGCAGGCGGTCAGCGCCTTCATGCGCCGGCATCCGCGAGTGGAGGTCGAACTCATCGAAACCGACCGCGACGAGGCCATGGCCGCGCTCACCGCCCACGAACTCGATCTCGCCCTCGTCTACGACTTCGCCGCCGTCCCCCTGGCCGTCCCCGACGGCGTCCAGGTGGAGGTACTGATGTCCGAACCCCTGTACATCATGCTGCCGCCGGGACACCGGCTCGCCACCCTCGACCAGATCGAGCTGACCGACCTGGCCGGCGAACGGTGGATCCAGGGCGTCCACCGCGGATCGACCCTCGACGTGCTCCCCAAAGCCTGCCGGGCCGCCGGCTTCGAGCCGAACATCGTCTTCCGCACCGACGACCAGATGACCGTGCGCGGCCTGGTCGGCGCCGGCGTCGGAATCGCCCTGGCACCCCACCTCACTCTCCCCGCCACACCACCCGACCTGTCCGTGCGCCCCATGACGGACACCGCGCTGACACGAACCGTGATGGTGGCCACACCCGAGCGGCAGTACCGCCTGCCCGCCGTCACCGCGATGATCGAACAGCTGCGCACCACCGCGACACACCTGAGCCACCACACCACCCCAGGCGACCACACCTAGCGCGAACAGGCCTGACCGGAACCGCTGCGCCGTGCCGTAACCGACGATCGGCCCTTCGTAACCGGTGACCTGCAGGGCACCAGATGCGCGAATTGCCCGGACCACCCCTGACCGTCTCGCCGCGGGCCGGACACGACGGGGCCGCGCCCGGTCCGCGGGTTACTGGCCCACCCTGTCCAGGAGGGTCGCGGCACACTCCTCCGCCGCCGCCCCGAAGAACGCCAGCCACGTTCCGGGATCGCCGTCACGAAACGCCTGATGAGCGGCGAAGTACCGGTCGGCATGAGCGACGAAGAACAGCCCCAGCGGCGGCATCACCCTCCTGACCAGGCGCCGCCGCCGCGGCAGCACCTGCAGCAGCCAGCGGCCGAGCCGCCCGTTCCCGTCCCGGAAGGGATGGATGAACTCCAGTTGCGCGTACGCCAGCCCCGCCTGCACGAGAACCGGCAGATCCCGCCGAGCCAGAAACCCGACCAGATCCTTGACCAGAGGCGCGACGTCCTCGGCCGGAGCCGCCACGAACCGCGCCGTCACCGGGCTCTCCCCGCCCACCCACGCCGCCCCGTCCCGCAGTACGCCGCCTCCGCCCACCAGGTAGGCATGGGCCCGCAGAAGCCGGGTCTCGGTGAGCTCCGGCGCCCGCACACCCTCCGCACAGGCCCGCTCGAACCGCCGCAGCGCCTCGTGCGCCCTCGACACCGCCTCGCCCGACGTGGGGGCCGAGGTCCAGTGCCTGATCACCCTGGACGGCAGGCACTCGACATCGAGCACCGACCGGGCCAGCGACCGTCCGAACGCACCGTCCAGTTCCCGGACCCGCTCCTCCGCCCCGGCCAGATCGGCCTCCACCCGGAGCCCGGCCAGGGGCTCAGGCACCAGGCATTCGTAGGCGCCGCCGTCCCGCCATCGCCGTGGGACCTTGCGTGCTGTCGGCATGCCCTTGATTCGCCCGAACAGCCCCCACAGATGCCCACCCTCCGGCCCACCAGGAATCACCACCCGAGAGGCCACTGGTTAGCGGCCAGACAGCACACCCAACCCCCAGATAGCCAGACAGCCAAGAACGAAACCACACGAGCCAACCACGGTGACGCGACACCGAAGCAGCGTGGCGGGAGCGGCGCGAAGCAGGGCAGCGCGGAGCGAGGGCGGCGCGGGGGCGGCGGGTGGTGACGCGGGGGTAGCGCAGGGCTGGCAGCGCGGGGCCGGAGGCCGGGGGTTAGGTGGTGGTTGGGGTGGAGGTTGGGGTCAGGGGTGGGGAGGTGGTGGGGGTGGGGGATTCTTCGCCTGGACCCTCTTGGGGGATGGTGGTGATGCTGGTTGAGGGGACGGGGCAGTCTCGTTTCGCCGCGTTTCCGCGTTTGCGGCCTGCGGGGTTGACGCAGTCGTCGTCCTCCGATGGTTCGGGGAGGAACGTTCCCGGGGGTGGGCTGCCTGAGGAGTGGCGGTGGGCGGATGGGGTGGGGACGGCGCTGGGGCTGAGGGTGCGGGTCAGCGTGATGGGTGGACTCGTTGGGGGTGTGGTGGTGGGGGTTGGGACGCCGGTGGCCGGGCCGGTTGTGGGGCGGACGGTGGAGCCTGCCGACCCGTGCGGCTGGACGATCGGGATGTCGGGGATGACGGAGCTGCCGGAGAAGCCGAGGCCGCCCTGGTTCCCGGCGGCCACGACGGTGATCGCCGCGATGGAGACCGTGGCCAGGGCGGCGAAGCTGGCGTGGGATAAGTGGGCTCCGGCGCGGGCCCGGCGGCGTTTGGGGGTCTCGTCGGTGGGGGGTGGCGCGAGCCGTACTCTGCCGGCTCCTGCTGGGTAGGGGACGGGGGTCCAGAGCTCGTCCAGGACGTCGCCTACGGCGGCGCGTAGATCCCAGGGGTCGCCTACTCCGCCCGCGGCGAGCAGCGCGCGCAGCAGGTCGGCGGCGCGGGGGCGGTCGGCGGGTTCCTTGGCCAGGGCCGCCTCGACCGCGGGCCGGAGCATGGCGGGGACGGCGTCCAGGCGGGGTGGTTCCAGGAGGATGCGGCGGGTGAGCACGTCGGTCTCGCCGCGTCCGAACGGGTGGTGGGCGGTCGCGGCGAAGGCGACCAGGCAGCCCCACGAGAAGACGTCCGACGCCGGTACGGCCGCGCCCCCGGTCAGCCGTTCGGGGGCCACCCATCCGGGACTGCCCATGACCTGCCCGGCCTGGGTGTGGGCGGCGAGGGTGTCGACGTCGCGGGCGATGCCGAAGTCGATGACGCGCGGCCCTTTGGTGGACAGCAGCACGTTGCCCGGCTTCAGGTCCCGGTGGACGAGCCCGGCGTCGTGCACCGCGACGAGGGCGGCGGCCACGCCGAGGGCGACGCCGTACGCCAGATCGGGGGTGAGCGGCCCGCGGGCCACGACGACCTGCGAGAGCGCGGGCCCGGGGATGTACTCGGTGACGAGGTAGGGCCGGTCGCGGTCGGTGCCGTCCTCGATGACGGCGGCGGTGCAGAACGGCACCACGCGCCGCGAGAACGCGACCTCCTCGGCGAAACGGGCGCGCAGCGTCTGGTCGCCCAGGTGCGTCGCGTGCGGGGTCTTGAGCGCGACGAGCCCGCCGCGGGGG
This sequence comes from Nonomuraea endophytica, assembly GCF_014203235.1. Lineage (GTDB taxonomy): Bacteria > Actinomycetota > Actinomycetes > Streptosporangiales > Streptosporangiaceae > Nonomuraea > Nonomuraea endophytica. The sequence goes on from NZ_JACHIN010000005.1 coordinate 575,470, forward strand.
TGTTCGGCCAGGTAGACGACGCCCATGCCGCCCGTGCCGAGCCGGCCCAGGAGAAGGTATCGGCCGATGATGACCGGGTCGCCCACCGTCAGCGGTCGCACGCCCGGGGGCATGTCGCTCGCACCACGCGCCATCCGGATATCGCCTCTCCTGTCTGGGACCTGGCAAGCACACTGTGGCCCCAACAGGCGGAGGGTTTCCGCATGGTTTTCCCAAGGGGTATCGCGGGTAAGGCGGGTGTTACCTTTCGGTTAGTAAGGGGTGTGACTGGACGGCCTGAAGTGGCGTTTTACGACGACAGCTCCTTGGCCTCCTCGGCCTCGACCGCCTGGTTCCAGTCGCGCTTGACCGCCCGCCAGCCCTCGTCGTCGACGCCGAGCCGCCAGTAGCCGGAGATCGACAACCGCTCCAGGGGTACGCCGCGCTCGACCCGCAGGTGGCGCCGGAGCTCCTTGACGAAACCGGCCTCGCCGTGGACGAACGCGTGCACGTCGCCTTCGGGGAACTCCAGCCCCCGCACCGCCTCGACCAGCAGCTGGCCGACCGGCCGGTCGCCGCGGTAGAGCCAGGTGACCGGGCGTTCCAGCTTCTGCTCCTCGACCGGCCCGTCGATCTCGACGAACACGTGCGCCGCAGCGTCCTCGGGCAGCGCCTCCAGGGCGGCGGCGATCGCGGGCAGCGCGCTCTCGTCGCCGACGAGCAGGTGCCACCCGGCGGCCGGGTCGGGGGTGTAGCCGCCGCCGGGGCCGAGCATGTAGAGGGTGTCGCCGGGCTTGGCGGCTGCCGCCCAGGGGCCGGCCAGGCCCTCGTCGCCGTGGTGGACGAAGTCGATCGTCAGCTCCAGCGTGTCGGGGTCCCAGGCGCGCACGGTGTAGGTGCGCAGCCTCGGCCAGTGCTCGCGGGGCATCTCCTCACGACAGGTCTGCACGCTGAACGGCTCGGGATACTTCACGTCCTCATGGCGGAAGACGAGCTTCACGTAGTGGTCGGTCAGCCCGGAGGTGGCGAAGCCGCGCAGGCTCTCCCCGCCCACCACCACGCGGATCATGTGCGGCGTCAGCTGCTCGGTACGCAGCACGGTCGCCTTGTGCTCGCTCTTCGACATCCGGGCCCCATCCCCCTCGGGAGCTAAGTTAGGTACACCTAACCTACACTCCGCGTCAGGAGCAATGCGCCGTCAGGCGGCATCTTCCAGAAAAGTCCGCCCCCGCACGTCGGCCAGGAAGGCCGCCATGTGGCGGAACGCCATCCGCGCCTCGGGCAGCACGTCGGCCAGGATGGGGAAGACGTGCGGCATCCGGGGCCACTCCTCGTAGCGCACCGGCACACCGTCCCGGCGGGCCTTGACCGCGACCCGGCGGGCCTCGTCGCGCAGCACTTCGGTCGAGCCGGTGACGATCATCAACGGCGGCAGACCGGTGTAGTCGCCGTTCACCGGGGAGACGAGCGGGTCGCGCGGGTCGAGCCCGGCGGTCCAGTGCCGGGCCAGCCAGCGCACCCGCCCGGCGGGCAGCATCGGGTCCTGCCAGCGGTTGGCGCGGCGCGGCACGTCGGTCAGGTCGGCCCACGGCGACAGGCACAGGGCCGCCTCGGGCAGGGGCATCCCGCGGTCGCGCAGGGCCAGCAGGGTCGCCAGGCAGAGGTGACCGCCGGCGGAGTCCCCGGCCAGCAGGATGTCCGAGGCCGCGTGGCCGCGGGCCAGCAGGCAGGAGTACGCGTCCAGGGCGTCGGCCAGCGACTCGGCCAGCCGGTGCACCGGCCCCTGCCGGTAGTCCAGGGCCAGCACGGGGCGGCGGGCCACGACCGACAGCCGCCAGGTGAGGGGGCGGTGGGTGCGCGGCGAGCAGGAGAAGTAGCCGCCGCCGTGGAAGTAGAGCAGCGCCTTGCGCTCGTCCAGGCCGTCACCGGCGCGGATCCACTCGCCGCCGCAGTCGCTGAAGCGGGCGGGGACGATGCCGACGTGGCTCGGCGGGGTCATCGGCAGCAGGCGCGACAGCGTGCCCAGCCGGGCGGCGGCGTCGAGCGCGAGCGGGTGGCGCAGCAGCAGGCTGGACGCGGGCTTCAGCGTGCCGCGCATCAGGCCGATGAGCGTGCGGGCCTGCCAGCTCATGGGGTAGTCGGGATAGACGTCCCTGTCGATGTGCATACAAGGCCTCCGATATATCCCGTTCCCTTCTGGAACATCGCTCTACCCACCAGTAAGTATCTACTCGCTTACGCGGATATTTCGGAGCGACATGCGACGCTAGGGGGTATGGCTGGATATTCAGGGACGCCCCTGCCGCAGAAGCTCGGCATCAAGCCCGGCCACCGCGTCCTGGCCACCGCTCTGCCCGACGACCTCGACCTCGGGGCGCCGGTGCACACCCGGGCGGGGCGGGAGCCGTACGACGTGATCCTGATCTTCTGCGGCGACTTCGCCGACCTGCGGCGGCGCTTCGCCACCGCGGCCGGACGGCTGGTCAGCGACGGCGGGCTGTGGGTCTGCTGGCCCAAACGCGCCAGCGGCCGCCAGACCGACCTCGGCGAGAACCTCATCCGCGAGTACGGCCTGGCCAACGGGCTGGTCGACAACAAGGTCGCCGCCGTGGACGCCACCTGGTCCGCCCTGCGCTTCGTCTACCGGCTGGCCGACCGCTAGAAAAACCCGTTGCCACCACCGGATCGGCGGCGCATAATACATGGCTTGCCCGGCATACCCGTGCGCATCCCCGCGCACGGGCTGTTGTCGTGCCCTCACTCTCCGGAGGTGCACACCATTCTCCTCTACGCCCGGCTCGTCCGGTACGGCTTCCGCAAACACGCCACCTATGTAGCGGCAGCGCTGGCCGGCGCCTTCACCAACAGCGTCTTCGGCATCCTGCGCGCCTACGTCCTCATCGCCCTGTGGCAGGCCAGGCCCGGCCTGGCCGGCTACGACGTGCTCGACGCCGTCACGTTCTGCTTCATCACCCAGGCCTTCATCGGCCCGATGCAGCTGTTCGGCGGCGGCCTGACCATCCCCGAACGCATCCGCAGTGGCGACATCGCCCTCGACCTGGTCCGCCCCGCCTCCCTGCAGCTCTGCTCGCTGGCGGAGGACCTCGGGCGGGCCGGCTACCTGTTCGTCGTGCGCGGCCTGCCGCCGACGATCCTCGGCGCCCTGCTGTTCGGCATCACCGCGCCGGACAACCCGGGCGCCTTCCTGGTCAGCTTCACCCTCGGCGTGGTGGTCAGCTTCGGCTGGCGCTACCTGGTGGCGCTGTCGGTGTGCTGGCTGCTCGACGACCGCGGCACCATGGCGGTCTCCCTGGTGCTGACCACGTTCTTCAGCGGCATGATGCTGCCGCTGGGCATCTTCCCCGGCTTCCTCGGCGACCTGGCCGCGGCGCTGCCGTGGGCGGCCATGGTCCAGATCCCCATGGACGTCTACCTGGGCAAGGCCGACATCTGGCAGGCGCTCGGCGTCCAGGCGCTCTGGGTGGCGGTGATGCTCGGGCTCGGCGCGCTCGGCACCCGCCTGATCCGCCACCGGGTGGTGATCCAGGGTGGTTAGAACCTACGTGCTGCTGGCCTGGACCTGGACGCGCGCCGCGGCCGCGTACCCGGTCTCGTTCGCGATCATGACCGTGCTCGGCTTCCTGGTCGCCGGGCTCGACGTGGCCGCCATCCTGGTGATCTTCTCCAACACGACCACGCTGGCCGGCTTCACCCGCGACCAGGTCCTGTTCCTCTACGGCACCTCCAACGTGGCCTTCGCGCTCTGCGACATGCTGGTCAGCAACCTCGACCGGATCAGCCTGCACGTGAAGTCCGGCACGTTCGACACCATGCTGATCCGCCCGGTCAGCACCTGGATCCAGACCGCCACCGACCGCTTCCTGATCACCCGGATCGGCCGCGTGCTCCAGGCGCTGCTCGTGCTCGGCTATGCCGTCACCGCGCTCGACCTGCCCTGGTCGCGACTGTGGATGGTGCCGGTCATGATCGGCTGCGGATTCGTCATCTTCTCCGCGCTCTGGACCCTGGCCGGGGCGCTGCAGTTCGTGCTGACCGACGCGCCGGAGGTGTCCAGCGCGTTCACCTACGGCAGCGGGCAGCTCACCCAGTACCCGTTCGCGATCTACGGCAGGGAAGTGGTGCGCGGGGTGACGTACGTGCTGCCGCTGGCCTTCGTCAACTGGCAGCCCGGCCTCTACGTCCTGGGCCTGCCCGATCCCTTCGGCACGCCGGAGTTCATGCGTTTCCTGGGGCCCGTCGCGGCCCTCGTCCTCGCCCTGCTGGCCGGGCTGGCCTGGCGCCAGGGCATCCGACGCTACCGATCCACCGGGAGTTGACCATGATCGAGCTGGACCGGGCCGGGCGTTCCTTCAAGGTGAAGAGGAACGTCGTGCATGCCGTACACGATCTGTCCTTCACCGTGGCGCCGGGCGAGTTCGTCGGCTACCTCGGCCCCAACGGCGCGGGCAAGTCCACCACCATCAAGATGCTCTGCGGCATCCTCACCCCCACCTCGGGCACGGTACGCGTGGCCGGGCTCGACCCCTCCCGCAAACGGACGGTCGTGGCCCGGCGCATCGGCGTGGTCTTCGGCCAGCGCACGACGTTGTGGTGGGACCTGCCGCTCAAGGACAGTTTTGAACTGATCCGGCTCCTTTACAAAGTAGATCGCAAGGACTTCCGGGTCCGGCTGGACGAGCTCGTCGAGACGCTCGACCTCAGCACGTTCATGAAGACGCCGGTGCGCCAGCTCAGCCTGGGCCAGCGCATGCGCGGCGACCTGACCGCCGCGCTCCTGCACGCGCCCGAGGTGCTGGTGCTCGACGAGCCCACGATCGGCCTGGACGTCGTCAGCAAGAACAGCATCCGCGCCTTCCTCCAGCGCGTGAACGCCGAACGCGGCACCACCGTGCTGCTCACCACCCACGACCTCGGCGACATCGAACGCCTGTGCAAGCGGGTCATGGTGATCGACCACGGCAGGATGCAGTTCGACGGAACCCTGGACGAGCTGATGGCGGGCGAGAGCTCCCTGGAGGAGGTCGTCACCCGCCTCTACACCGCCGGCGCTCAGTAGTAGGAGCTCTCCTGCGACTGCTCGTACTCCTCCTCCATGTCGTCGTAGCGGCGGGCCCAGCGGGAGGGGATCAGCACGGGGATGAACATCGCGACGCCGAGCAGGGCGTAGAAGCCCGAGGTCAGCATCGCCTTGTTGCCCGCGCCCGCCTCGGTGAGCAGCCAGTGCATGGTGGGCTGGTCGGGAATCAGCGACAGCGCGCGTACCGCGTCGAGGGCATAGACCACCGTCCACGCCAAAAGCACCAGCGACGGGACGAACGTGGCCAGGGGCGAGACCCGCCCCGCCACCACCAGCCCGACCACCAGCCCGACGGCCCCCATGGCCCCGAGCGCGATCCACAACCGCTGCCCGCTCACCGGCGTGCCCATGCCGGCGACGAACGCCTGCTGAACAGCCCAGCCCCCACCAACCAGCACGGCGGCTGTCACCACCACGCCGAGGAGTAAGCCAGCAAAGTGCCGCAACGTCATCACCTCATGTCAACGCGATCGGCACAGACCCTAGCGACAAAAGCCACAAATCAGCCAGGCATTGGTCACCTTGGGACTACCACGACCCCTGCCCCGTGAGAGCATGAGGCAACCCATGCGCGCCCAACTCCCGCTCCGGCTCACCCGCTCGGCCGCCTTCGCCGCGGTCGGCGTGGGGCTCGCCGCGCTCGCCCACACCATGGCCGGCGGCGCCGCCCCCACCCCGGGTTTCTTCTGCCTGAGCCTCGCGGCGGTCATGGCACTCGGCACGATTCTGTCCGGCCGCGAACGCACCCCCGCCACCATCAACACCGTGCTCATCGCCACCCAGCTGGCCCTGCACACCGCCTTCGGCTACGACTCCGGCCCGGCGGTCCTGTCGCCGCTCACCGACCCCGAGCACGGCCTCGGCCAGAACACCGGCATGCTCCTCACGCACCTCATCGCCACCCTGCTCACGGGCTGGTGGCTGGCGCGCGGCGAGGGCGCGCTGTGGTCGCTGCTGCGCCGCCTGGGCCGCCGCCTGGTGCTGCTGCTCGTGTGCACGGCTCCTGCCCGGGTACGGCAGGCCGCCTTCTTCACCTCCCGCCGCGTACCGGTCTGCCCGGCCGTCACGCTCACCGTCAGCAGGCGCGGTCCTCCACTCCCCGCCTGACCATCTGACACCTTCCATCCCCCCCATTACCTGATCGCAAAGTGGAGATTTCCGCATGTCCTTCCTCCGACGTGCCGCGACCGTGGTCGCGGCCGCCTCAGCTCTCACCCTGGCCCTGGCCGCCCCGGCCCTGGCCCACGTCACCATCAACCCGGGCACCGCCGAGCAGGGCGGGTTCACCAAGGTCGCCTTCCGCGTGCCGAACGAGCGCGACGACGCCGGCACCACCAAGATCGAGGTCGCCTTCCCCACCGACCACCCGCTCGCATTCGTCAGCGTCAAGCCCGTGCCCGGCTGGACCGTCAAGGTCACCGAGAGCAAGCTGCCCCAGCCGGTGAAGACGGAGTTCGGCGACCTGGAAGAGGCCGTCACCAAGGTCGAGTGGTCCGGCGGCAAGATCAACCCAGGCGAGTTCCAGGAGTTCGAGGTCTCCATGGGCCAGCTCCCGAAGGACGTAGACCAGTTGGTCTTCCCCACCACCCAGACGTACTCGGGCGGCGAGGTGGTCAAGTGGTCCGACGCCCCCAAGACCGACGGCACCGAAGCCGAACACCCGGCCCCCGTCCTGAAGCTGACCCCCGCGACAGCCGACGCCCACGGCACCCCCTCAACCCCGGCAACCACGGCCCCAGCCGCCAAGCCGACGTTGACCCCGGTGGCGGCCACGTCGTCCTCCGACAACACCGCCCGCCTCCTGGGCGGCGCCGGCCTGGCCGTAGGCATCATCGGCCTCGTAGTAGCCGCCCTAGCCCTACGCCGCCGCCCCTCCTAACCCCAACCCCACAACCCCTGGGCCCGACCCCCAAGCTCGGGCCCAGGACCGACCACCCAGCGCGGACACGTAGGCCCGGACACGTAGGCCCGGACATCTAGGCGACGCGCTACCCAGGCTTGTCGGCGCCGGTACGGCGGGTCGCGTCACGGTGGAGCCCGGCGCAACACGAACGGCGCCCAGCCAGAAAACCCCGCGCGGCCCAGCACAAGTGCTGACGGCGGAAACCAGCCCAACGGTCCCCGGTATACGAAAGGCCGTGACGGTGGGCGCCACGTCCGACGTGAGAAGCGATCCCCCCGACCTGCGCGAGCCCACGTCGGCGGGTGGCGCCCACCGGGCCCGCCGTAAAAGAAAACAGAAAAGACTAGGAAGAAATATCCTTGCCGGAAAAGCGCGCCCAGGCGGTGGAGAGGAACAGGGCGATGTAGGCGGTGAAGGCAAGCAGCCCGCCCGACATGTCGCCTATCGGATCCCGCAAAGCCCCGTCAAACCCCGACCAGTGTGTCGGCAGCAGATAAGGCGCCAGCCAGTCCAGCTGCGGAAACGCCCTAAGCACCTGCGTGACGATGATCAGCACCAGCGTCGCCGCGATCGCTCCGATCGACACCTCCGTCAGCGTCGACAGCGCCAGCGCGACGGCGGCCAGCGCCGCCATCCCGGCGCTCACGTACCCGACGGTGATGAGGATGCGCAGCAGCCCGTCCGCGAAGCTCACGGTCGTCCCCGACAGCAGCGTCACCGGCCCGACGGGGAACAACAAAACCCCCACGACCAGCGCCGACACCGCCACGGCGGCGGTCACGGCGACGGAGAAGGCGACCGCGTTCAGGTACTTGACGGCCAGCAGCCGCCCCCGCCCGGCCGGCGCGGCCAGCAGGTAGCGCAGGGTCCCGGTCCCGGCCTCGCCCGCGATCGAGTCACCGGCGACGACCGCGACCGCGATCGGCATCAGCAACGGCACCAGCGCCGACAGCGCCACGAACGTCAGCATGAGGCTGTTCCCCGCGGTCGCCGCGAGCAGCGCGCCCATGCCGCCGTCGGCGTCCTCGGTGCCGATGCTCTTCAGCACGATGCCGATGATCACCGGCACCAGCGCGAGCACGCCCAGCATGATGAGGTTGCGCGGCCGCCGGAACGTCAGCCCGAGCTCGGAACGCAGCAACCGCCAGAACGCGACCACCCCGCCGGACGGCTCGGGCTCGGACAGCACGGACGGCTCCCGCGGCGCGGCGGCGCGTTCGGCGCTGCGCCGCGTCTCGCTCACCGGAACCAATCCCGGCGTCCGGCGGGCGCCGGTCTGGGTGTCAGCCGTCGACATCGAACCCCTCCCCCGTCAGTCCCACGAACACGTCCTCCAGGCTCGTGCGCACCACCGACAGCCCGCGTACGGCCACGCCGGCCACGACCAGTTCCGCGTTGATCCGCTCGGGCGCATGCCCGCCGAGTTCGGCGGTCACGTCGGAGCCCACGCGCACGTCGGGCAGTTCGAGCGCGGCCAGCACCCGTGCGGCCGCCTCCAGGTCGGGCGTGTCGATCCTGATCCTGGCGGCGCGCCCGCCGCTGAGCGAGGCGATGGTGCCCTGGGCGACGAGCCGCCCGGCGCTCATGATCCCGGCGTGGGTGCACATCTGCTCGACCTCGGCCAGCAGGTGCGAGGAGACGAACACGGTCGTGCCCTCGGCGGCGACGTCCTTGACCAGGGCGCGCACCTCGCGGGTGCCCTGCGGGTCGAGCCCGTTCGTGGGCTCGTCGAGCACCAGCAGCCGCCGGGGCCGCAGCAGCGCGGCGGCTATGGCCAGGCGCTGGCGCATGCCCAGCGAGTACGCCCGGTAGCGCTTGCCGGCGGCCGCGGCGAGACCGACCCGCTCCAGGGCCTCAGCGGCCCGCGCCTTGGCGGTCCTGGGTGGCGCGCTCGGGTCGGCGGCGTCGAAGCGCAGCAGATTCGCCTCGCCCGACAAGTACGGATAGAAGGCCGGCCCCTCCACCAACGCCCCCACCGTGGTCAGGGGCGGCATCGTGAAGGTGCCCTCCGTGGGCGTGATCAGCCCGAGCAGCATGCGGATCGTGGTCGTCTTGCCCGAGCCGTTCGGCCCGAGGAAGCCGTAGACCGAGCCGCGCGGCACGTCCAGGTCGATCGCGTCCACCGCGACCTGGCCACCGCGAAAGCGCTTGGTCAGGCCACTGGTGGTGATGGCGGCGGGCGGGGCCGCCCCGGAGGGCGCCCCCGCTTCCAACAGGACCTCGGATGTCACTGACCTGCGACCTTGACGAGCTCGTCAGGGGTGACCGCGCCGGCCAGCAGGCGGCCGTCGTCGGTCAGCAGGGCGGTGACCAGCTTGGTCTTGATCATCTTGCCGGAGCCCCACGCGCCGCTCACCGGGGTCGCCTGGTCGAGGATGAGCTTCGCCGCCTGGGCCTCGCGCGACTCCTGAGCCTGCCCGTCCTGCTTGAACGGCAGCACAGCCACGCTCGTCCAGCCGTTGCCGACCACCTTGACCTGCTCGGCGGCCTTCTCGGCCTCCTTGCTGTGGTCGGCGCCCGGCTCTTGCAGCTGACCGAACTCCTTCTCCTCCACCTTGGCGCCCGCGGGCGGGGTGAAGGCGAAGTTCTCCTCGGCCGGCGGGCTGAACGTCACCTGCGTGAACCCGACCTGGAAAGCCGGTTCGGCCGAGCCCTTGGCGAACACCTGCACCTGCAGCGGCACGTAGTTCTCGCCGTCCAGGGCCAGACGCACCTCCTTCACCAGCGAGCTCTGCGCCTTCGGCGTCAGCACCAGCTGGTAGACGGAGCGGCCGGCGACCTCGGCGGTGTTCGTCACCGAGACGCCCGTGTCCTCGTTGACCCGGTCCAGGAAGGTCTCGGCCACCTGCTGCGGCGTCAGGTCCGTCGGGCTCGGCGTCGCCAGCGGCTGGTCCCCCTCAGGCTTGGCGGGCAGCTTCACCTTGGTCGCGGTGTTCGTGCCGCTGTCCCAGTACCAGGTCTGGTCGCCGTTGACGATCAGGTTGGTCTCACTCATCTGGCCGGGCAGGGCGATCCTCAGCCGGTCCTGCGCGCCGTACCAGACCTTGACCTCGTGCGAACCGGACAACAACGCCAGCGGCGAGGCCGTACCACCCTGGGCGGGCAGCGCGGGCAGGCCGAGCGAAGCCGTCTGCTGGACCGTGCCCGACATCGCCGGCGGCCCACCAGCCTTCTTCACCGCCGCGGCGGCGTCGGCCAGCAACTGCGCGGCCGTACGTTCGGGCAGGACGGGCTCGCCGCTGACGGCGGCGATCACGGGACCGGCGCCGACCGCCGCCCCGATCACGGCGGCGGCCGCGATCGGGACCCCCCACCTCACGATCGTTCCTCTGCGCATCTCACTCCTTCACGGTATGCGGATGTCCCCACCGTGGTGCATCCCGCCTTAGGTGATCCTGAGAGCGTCTGAGAGTCCTCTCAGTTCTCTCGGCCTCTCGTTGCTTTGTCCGTTACGGCGAAGCCGCCGCCCACGCCACCCGCCGACGTGCGTCGGCGCAGGTCGGGGGGATCGCTTCTCACGTCGGGCCACTCCCCGCCGCAACGGCCCCCTTGCCCAGCCGACCCGGCCCCGGCCGGGCGCCGCACACCTTGCGCCGGGCTCCACCGCACCCCGTCCCGCCGCACCGGCGCTAAAAGCGTTGGGGTGCCCGTCGTGGCGGCGGCGTGTGGTGCGGGCGTCCCGGAGGTGCCGGGAGTGCGGGGCTGGCGGACTGGGGGTTGGGTGGGCTGAGAGGGTTCTCAGGGGGGAGTCCCTACACTCCAGGGCATGAGGGTTCTGGTCGTCGAGGATGAGCGGCGGATGGCGGCGGCGTTGCAGCGTGGGCTGCAGGCGGAGGGGTTCGCCGTGGATCTGGCCCACGACGGCGAGGAAGGGCTGCACCTGGCCCGCAACGGCGACTACGACGTGGTCGTCCTGGACATCATGCTGCCCCGCCTGTCCGGCTACAACGTGTGCAAGCACCTGCGTGCCGAGGAGAACTGGGTGCCGATCCTGATGTTGTCGGCCAAGGACGGCGAGTACGACATGGCCGATGGGCTTGATCTTGGAGCCGACGACTATCTGACCAAGCCGTTCTCCTATGTGGTGCTGGTCGCGCGGCTCCGGGCGTTGCTCCGGCGGGATGCGGGGAGGCGGCCGGCCGTGCTGACCGCTGGGGATTTGTCGCTGGATCCGGCCCGGCGGCGGGTGGAGCGGGGTGAGGCGCAGGTCGAGTTGACGCCTCGGGAGTTCGCGCTGCTGGAGTACCTGCTGCGGCGGCGGGACGAGGTCGTCTCGAAGTCGGAGATCCTGGAGCACGTCTGGGACACCTTCGACACCGATCCGAACGTCGTCGAGGTCTATGTCGGCTATCTCCGGCGCAAGATCGACGTCCCGTTCGGCAGGAACGCGTTGCAGACCGTGCGCGGCGCGGGCTACCGCCTGGCAGGCGACGGTGGCTGACTCGCCGCTGGCCTGGTGGCGGCGGCAGGGGCTGCGGTTCCGGCTGACCATGGTGGCCGCCGCCGTGCTCGCGCTGGCGCTGGCGATCTCGGCGTCGGTGCTGCTCAGCGTGTTGCAGCGGGCGCTGCTCGGCACGGTGGACGACTCGCTGCGCCGGCAGGCGCAGACGGTGCGGGTCAAGGCCGACAACGAGATGCTGACCAGCCCGATCGTCACCCATGACGGGACGATCGTGCAGGTTCTGGAGCGCGACGGGCGGATCGCGAACGTCACCTACGGCGCCGACCGGCTGGTTCCCTTGCTGGACGCCCCGGCCAGGCAGCGGGCGCTCAAGGGCGAGGCGCTCTATCTGGACGGCCGGCCGTACGCGATCCCGGGGCCTTTGCACGTCGTGGCGGTCAGCGCGGACCGGGGGCGCACGGTGCTGGCGGCGCGCCCGATCGGCGAGATCGTGCGGAGCCTGGGCGTGGCCGGGAAGGTGCTGTTCGTGGGCACGCCCGCGCTGGTGGTGCTGCTGGCAGCGGCGAGCTGGCTGATCATCGGCAGGACGCTGCGGCCGATCGCCGCGCTGCGCAGGGGCGCCGCCGACATCACCCACACCGCCCGCTCGCGCCGCCTGCCGGTGCCGCAGGCCCGCGACGAGGTGCACGCGCTGGCGCTCACGCTCAACGACATGCTGGCCCGCCTGGAGGAGGCGGAGAAGCGGCAGCGCTCGCTGGTCTCCGACGCCTCCCACGAGCTGCGCAGCCCGCTGGCCAGCATCCGGCTGCAGCTGGAGGTGGCGCTGGGCCATCCGGAGGGCGCCGACTGGCAGGAGACGGCCGAGGGCGTGCTGGAGGACACGTTGCGCCTGTCGCGCCTGGCCGAGGACCTGCTCGCGCTGGCCCGCCTGGACGAGCGCGGCGGCCGTCCGGCCCGCCGCGAGCCGGTCAACCTCGACGAGGTGGTACGGCGCTGCGTCGAGCGATACGGCGAGGCCCACCTGGTCGCCTGCGACCCGGTGCTGGTGACCGGCGACGCCCTCGACCTGACCAGGGTGCTGACGAACCTGCTGGACAACGCGGTCCGCCACGCCGCCTCCAAGGTGGAGGTGGCGCTGACCGCCGACGGCGTGCTGACCGTGACCGACGACGGCCCCGGCATTCCGCCGGAGGACCGCGAGCGGGTCTTCGACCGCTTCACCCGGCTGGACTCGGGCCGGGGCCGCGACGAGGGCGGCGCGGGGCTGGGCCTGGCGATCGTGCGGGAGACGGTACGCGCGCACGACGGCCGGGTGTACCTGGAAGACGCGCTGCCCGGCCTGCGCGTGGTGGTGGAGCTCCCGGCCGCCCGCAACACATAAGGGGCTGCGAACCCCCGTAAGAGCGAAAAAAAGCGCATAAAGCGGATCGATAGCGCCGTCCCCTACGCTCCCCCGGACGGACGCGTGCCGTCCGTGATCAACGAACGTGAAGGAAACACCATGCGCAACATCCTTATCGCCCTGGGCCTGGCCGCGGCCCTCGTGGGCGGCACCGTGGCGGTCGCCGCCACCGCGGTCGCCAAGCCGGTCCCCGGCTGTGAAGGCAAGCCGCTGTGCGACGACGACGACATGCACTGGCCCAACCCGATCGGCACGCCCACCCCCAGCAACTGACCGCTCAGCGCGCGCGGGCGAGGGCCTCGGCGGCCTTCGCCCGCCAGGGTTCGGCGCCGATCTCCTCGAACAACGCGTACGCCTCCTGAAGGTGCGACTCGGCGGCCCGTTCGCCGCCCTCCATCATCAGCAGCCCGAGGTTCAGCCGGATCCGGCCGGCGATGAGCCGCTCCCCCAGCCGCTCGGCCAGGTCCAGCGCGGCCGCCAGCGTCCCCTTGGCCTGGTCGGGCTGGCCGAGCGCGATCCTGGCCTCGGCGATGCCCTGCATGACGTAGGCCTCGCCGATCCGGTCGCGTACGTCGCGCACGATCACGGACGCCGCCTCGAACGCCTCCAGGGCCCGCCGCCCCTCGCCCCTCAGCAGCGCCAGGCGGCCGATGGAGTTGAGCGCCTGGGCCTCGCCCCGTGGCACACCCTCCTCCCGGAAGATCTCCAGCGCCTGCTCCAGCATGGGGCCGCCCTCGTCGAGCGTGCCGCGTTCCAGGTGGATGACGGCCAGGTTGACCAGCGCGTGGGCCTCGGCGGCCCGGTCGCCGACGGCGCGCAGCAGGGGCAGGGCCTGTTCGTAGCGGTCCCTGGCGGCGGCGACGTCACCGCGCATCCGCTCGACCATCGCCATGTTCCGCAGGGCGAGGGCGCGGCCGTGGGTCTCGCCGATCTCGTCGAACAGGTCGAGCGCCTCGGTCAGCATGGGGTGGGCCTCGCCGTACCTCTGCTGGAAGACGGCGAGTGAGCTCAGCGAGTAGACCATCGCGCCCTCGCCGCGGATGTTGCCCGCCTCGCGGCAGGCTTTGAGCGCGAGTTCGCTGACCGCGCGCCACTCGTCGAAGTAGCCGTGGGTCTCGAACAGGGTGATCGCGGTCATCGCGATGCTCCAGCACAGCTCGTCCAGGCCGTGCGCGGCGGCCTGGCGCACGAGCGCGAGCAGCGTGGCGCGCTCGCCGTCGAGCCAGGTCAGCGGGTCGTCGCCGATGAGCGCGTCGGCCAGCGTGGGCGCGAAGGGACCGGGTCCCGCCTTGCCGCGCAGGAGCGTGAAGTGGCCGCCGTAGTAGCGCTCGTGGGCGCGTTCGCTGAGGCGGACGAAGGCGGAGCAGGCACGTTCCAGGGCGGCCAGCCGCTGCTCGCGGCGTTCCTCGGTCTGGGCTCGCTCGCCGGCGAAGGCGCGTACGAGATCGTGGATGGCGTAGTGGCCGCCTCTGACGGTCAGCAGGGACGCGCCGACGAGCTCGTCGAGCGCCCGCTCGGCGTCGCCGTCGAGCAGCGCGCCGGCCATCCAGGCGGTCGTCTGCGGGCTGTCGACCAGCCCGATGCGCCGGAAGAGGGTACGCGCCCGCGCGGACAGCCCCCGGTAGGAGACCTCCAGACTGGCCCGGACCTCCAGGTCGCCGTGGCTGAGCACGTCGAGCATGGTGCGCGAGTCGCTGAGCAGGCCGACGAGGGTCTCGATCGTCCACTGGGGGCGCACGGCCAGCCGGGCCCCGGCGATGCGCAGGGCCAGGGGCAGGCCGCCGCACTGGGCGGCGAGCCTCCTGAGCGCGTCGGGCTCCGCGGCGGCGCGCCGTTCGCCGACGTCGCCCATGAGCAGCCGGACGGAACCGGCGTCGTCCAGGACCTCCAGCCTGACCACCCAGTGCTCGGCCATGCCGATGGGACGCTCGCGGCCGGTCACCAGCACGCCGCAGGGCGCGCCGCCCGGCAGCAGCGGCCAGATCTGCTCGAAGGATCCGGCGTTGTCGAGCAGGACGAGCAGCCTGCGTCCGGCGACCGTGGAGCGGAACAGGGCGCCGCGTTCCTCGGCCGAGCGCGGGATGGCGCTGACGCCCAGCGCGCGCAGGAACATGCTGAGCACGTCCGTGGCCTCGGTCTGCCCGTCGCGCAGGTCCACGTAGAGCTGGCCGTCGGGGTAGTGGGAGGACAGCTCGTGGGCGGCGTGCACGGCCAGTTCGGTCTTGCCCACGCCGGCCCGGCCCACGACGGCGGCCATGGGCAGCGGCCCGTCCTGGCCGGAACCGGCCAGCATGCCGGTGAGCCTGGTCAGCTCGGCGGAGCGGCCGGCCAGCGTGGAGATCATCGGCGGGAGCTGGCGCGGCACCGGCGTGAGCCTGGCGGGCGGCGCGGGCCGGTCGAGCTCGTCCTCCTGGTTGAGTATGGCCAGCTCCAGGCGGCGCAGCTCGTCGCTGGGCTCTAGGCCGAGCGTGTCGAGGAGCATCTCGCGGTAGGCGCGGAAGGCGTCCAGCGCCTCGGCCTGCCGTCCCGAGCGGTAAAGGGCCAGCATCAGGTGGTTGTGCGGCCGCTCGCACAGCGGGTGGGCCTCGACCAGCCGCCGCAGTTCGCCGACCAGCTCCAGATGCCGCCCGAGCCCCAGCTCCAGCTCGACGCACTGCTCGTGGGCCAGCAGCCGGCGTTCCTCAAGGTCGTGGACCATGGGCCGGATCAGGTCGCTGTCCACGTCGGACAGCGCGGGCCCGCGCCACAGCGCCAGCGCCGCGCGCAGCGTGCGCGCGGCCCGCTCGGGCTCCTCGCCGCGCGCCCGCGTGATCAGGTCGTCGAACTCGGCCAGGTCCAGCCGCGCCGGCTCCACCTTCACGAGGTAGCCGGGCGAGCGCGTGATCAGCGTCTGGTACGGCTGCGCCGTGTCGCGCAGCACGCGGCGCAACTGCGAGATCCGGATCTGCACCTGGTTGCGCGCGGTGTCCGGCGGGTTCTCCCCCCAGGCCGCCTCGATCATCCGCTCCAGCGGTACGACCCGGTTCGCTTCGAGCAGCAACATGGCCATGACGACCCGCTGGAGGCTGCCCCCGAGATGGAGCTCCTGTCCCTCGTGTTCGACCAGCAGCGGTCCGAGAATCTTGAATCGCATCCGCTCTCCTCTGCCGGTGATGCTTCCAAGCGGGTGTTGCACAAGATCTGCACTCCGATCGCAACCCAGCTAGGCACGGGGATACTACGCGAGGCGAGCTATCTCGGCGAGTGCGGAGCGGGCGGAGGCGGCGTCGTGCACCCGGAAGACCCGGGCTCCCTGGAGCGCGGAAACGGCGAGTGTGGCGATGGTCCCGGCGTGTCGCCGGTCCACCGGCAGCCCGCCGAGCGTCTCGCCGACGAAGTCCTTGTTGGACACCGCGACAAGGACGGGCCAGCGTGTGGCCACCATCTCGTCCAGGCGCCTGCTGACCTCCAGCGAGTGGAAGGTGTTCTTGCCGAAGTCGTGGGCCGGATCGATGAGGATCGCGTCGCGGGCCACACCGGCTGCCACGGCGCGCTCGGCCAGCTCGACGGTGTAGCCGATGACGTCGTCCACCACGTCGGCGTAGGCGATGCGGTGCGGGCGGGTACGCGGCTCCACGCGGCCGGCGTGCGCGCACACCAGGCCGGTGCCGTGGCGGGCGGCCACCTCCGCGAGGCCGGGGTCGACGCCGCCCCAGGTGTCGTTGAGCAGATGGGCTCCGGCGCGGGCCACCACCTCGCCGACCTCGGCGCGCCAGGTGTCGACGCTGATCAGCAGGCTGGGATGGCGTTCGCGGACCGCCTCGACCAGGTCGGCCACGCGGCGGATCTCCTCGGCGGCGTCGACGTCGTCGCCGGGGCCCGCCTTGACGCCGCCGATGTCGACGATGTCGGCGCCTCCGGCCACGGCCTGGTCCACGGCGTCGAGCGCGGCGGAGAAGCCGTAGGTGCGGCCTTTGTCGTAGAAGGAGTCAGGGGGCCCACTCTTACGTTGAGACCTTCTTCCTTTCAGGGTACAAACAAGCAGGTAGAAGGGACAACGCCATGGTCAAGCGGCATGACAAAACCGACTCTCGTCTTACGGTCGACTACTGCCGTATCAGTGATGACCAGTCCGGGGTGGCTACCGGCGTCGCCGCGCAACATGCCGCGAATACTAAGTCCGGGCAAGAAATCGGCCATCCAATCCAGGCCAGCTATCAGGACAGCAGCATCTCTGCCTGGAAGGGCATATCGCGTCCCGAATACGACCGTCTAGTAGCGGATCTAGTAGCGGGGATAATCCGCCTACTCATCATCTGGCATGCCAATCGACTGCATCGCACACTCGAAGAAGCACTCGTATTTATGAAGCTCGCACGCGAAGCGGATGTACTGCTCTACAGCACGAGCAAAGGTTCTTACTACAACCTCCAAACGGCGGCAGGTCGAAACGAGTTCCTCTCCGACACATTGCGGGCGCAGACGGAAAGCGACGACAAGAGCGAACGGCTAATCCTCCGCAGACGCACGCAGGCAGAGGAAGGCGTTTATGGCGGGGGGATCAGGCCATTCGGCTGGGGCCTCGACACCGGACTCGTACAAAGAAGGTGTCTTAACCCGAAAGCCCGCCCTGCCGACCGCGAGTACAGATATAGCCCAATTCTCGACATGACAAAGCACAACCACAAGGAAGCCAAGGAAATCCAAGACTGGGCAAAGAAGATTCTCGCAGGAGTTAGCATCAACGAGATTCTCAGGGACCTGAAGGCGAGAAAGGTCCCGACTGCCGGTCAAGCAGACGGACGCATCATCAAACGCAATGGCTCGCGCCTGCAAATCAAAGGATGGACCGGTCAGGTAATCAAATATATTCTCCTAAACCCTAGAACGGTGGGTCACTCCACATACAGAGGCCAAATCATCCAGCGCGGAATCTACCCTCCAATTTTGAGCGAGGAGGTTCAGGAAGCAGTCAGGACAATCCTCGTAGACCTAACGCGGACACGTCCCAATAAATACCAAAATCACAAAATTAAATGGCTAGGCACTGGGGTCTATGACTGCGGCCAGTGCCACGATGGGACGAAGATGGCAGTCAGCGGAGATCCCTCAGGCAATCCCACCTACAAATGCTCAAAGCGCGGTCATTGTTATCAACCGGCTCCCCTCGTTGACGACTACGTTAGATCCGTGGCAATCAAGCGCATATCCCAACTCGACCTCTCAGCGCTCACGCAAAGAGGCGACACCATAAACACAGACGCGGCAGGACAAGAGCTCGCCATTCTAGAACAAAGGAAGAATCGGGCAGCAATCAACTTCGCCAACGGCGACATAGACGAAGACCAAATGCTAATTATCACCGCGCAAACTACCAACAGAATCAGCGAACTGGAAGCCGCCCTAGACGGAACACGAGATCACGACCTAGCGCCCTTCGCCCACACGGAAAACGTCGCTCGAATATGGGATAAACTCACGCTCGGTCAACAACGCTCAATCGTGGCCATGCTCTTTAAGGTCACCTTGCTTCCAACCGGCAGGGGAAAAGGAAGAAACTTCCGATCAATTAAATCCCGAGTACTCGTCACCAAAAAGTCCGTAAAAGGCATTCGCCCAAAGCCTAGGCAGAACACATAGGGCAATGAAACCATAAAGCGCCCCGTGGTCGGCATCAGCGACCACGGGGCGCTTTGCGTTTGCCCTAGATATCCACTGAAGACAGTATCGTCATCAGCCTACGAACCTCCTCTTTGGTCAGTGGTTGCCACGTGGACACCAGAGCTTCGGCGATAGAATCAAAGTCCTCTTTCCGCTCTTTATCCGCTCCCTTCGTACCTTTCGCTTTCCGGGCAGAGTTCGCCGTCCGGCATCACCTCCTCTCATGATCGCGCCGCTGACTACCGAACGTGATGTGCTGCCGATGTTCCGCGAGCCTGCGACCGTGCCCCAACGTGCAGGCGCGCACGAGCCAGCGGAACGTTCGGAACATCACCCACAGTCATCGCCTTGGCGCGCTGGAGCCCAGCGCCCCCGGCCTACTCGGCGTGCCCTACCTGCGCGTTCTAGCGCCTTGAGGTGGTTGTGAAGGGTGGTACGCCCCATGCCGGTCATTCTCAGAAGATCGGAGATCGAGGCCCCGTCGGCCGGTGCATCGCGCAGGCATAGCTCTAGAGGGCGCTGAGAGCGCCTGTGAGCGCCTCGCGCTTGCTTCTCCCCACTGGATACCGGAGAGCGGTCTACGTCCTTGCTAGGGCCATCTGAGAGCTCTCCGTCCGGGTTGGCCGTCGCTGCTGGCTGAGGAGGAGGCTGAATGGTGCGCATTCCCGCAGAATGTGCACTCGCTGTTTGCTGCACGATTTCATCGGACAGCAAATATGCGCGACCCCGCCGTGGGTAGTCGTGGCCTGGGGCGCTGATAAAGAATTTGCCGGGAGCGTCTAGGCGGTCCGCATGCCACCCCGCCTTGTGCATGCCAGCCCCTAGCGTCAAGTCCGCATCGCGCTTTTCGCGAACGCGAAAGCAGAGGCGGATATCCATCTGCGAGCGCACTGAACTACCCCCCATGGCGCTCTGCGAAGGCCGTTGGGTCGCAAGCACCAGTTGCGTGCCGGGAGCCCGCCCACGACGGGCTATGGAGTCGGTGCCTGCGACCGAGTTTGGCGACTCTTCCGCGAGTTCCGCGAATTCGTCGATTACTACGATCAGCGCAGGTTCCTCGCGGCTAGGAACGGCCAGCCTCTCACCCCGCTTGGCAAGGAGTTCTGCCTTGTGGTCGAGAATGCGCACTGCATCGTTGAGAAGCAATTCAGCTTCCCTGGCATCCGTAGCTATCCGATCGAAGCACGATGCCCAGGGCATTAGTTCCATGCCCCGTTTCAAGTCGATGCCCCACAGAACCACGTCCTCACAGGCACTGAGGTTTCCGATGATCGCGTTGAGCCCGCCGCTCTTTCCAGATCCAGCGATTCCCCCCACAAGCGCATGCCTGCGCAGCAGGGAAACCAGAATCGGTGAACCATCCTCGAATAGACCCAGCTCGATCTGGTCTTTGATGCTGGTAATCGAGGGACCAGGCCACACGAGAGAATTTGCATGAGGGTCATTCTCAATGACTCTCAGATCCATCCTGTTGGCCTTTTCCGCTACTGGCAGGATGCGAACAGCCCCCCGGCGTGTTCCCAGCGCGGATTCGATTTCAGCCGTCTTGGCTATGGCCTGTTCGACCGTATGCCCTCTTGCGAGTTTGATGCGAGCGCGATAGCCCCATGGGTCAACGATCGCGGATTGAACTCGGGATCCAACCATTTCGATCGCTGAACTTATCTCTGGCCACGCGGCCAGAGTTCGCTCAACCCGAACGCGCGCTCTTCGCCTCCTGTGCACCCACCAAGGGATTGCGAGGACTAGTCCCGCAATGAGAAGGAACGCAGGCAGGGGCGGTTTCCCTGGGCCGAGTTTTGCGGCGAATGTGAGCCATACGCCGACTGAGACAGAGATGAGAGCCCCGTAGGCTCGCTCTAGCGCTAGCCGTAGACCCAACCATCTTCCGCCAAGAAGAATGGCTAGAGTGAGGACGGCAGACACCACGGGGACTCGCGTCCACGAATCCGGGTACTGCAAGTGAAGCGCGAGCGCCAATGCCTCGCACGACACCATCACCCAGATTGGCGCGAGTTCCGACCGATACCGCCAGAGGAAATGCACTATCGCTGAGAACGCGATACCTCCGAAATCGATATCGTCATCAACGTACATGACCGGATTGACACCTGCGCGCCGCATGCGGCGCGCAGTGCGCCGCATGCGGTGGCGCGAGTAGCGCCTACGTGTCAACGAGCACCACTCCCGTACGGGTGCCGATATGCACCCTGGGCCGTTAACTCGTCGCGAAGATAGTAAAGCGGATCGGATTCGCCCTCTTGCTCTGCTGCAAGGGCCGCGAAACCTGCTGCGACCAGGTTTTCATAGTTGCGCACGATTCTTCTTTGTGCGCGGCGCATTCGCGCCAACTCGCGAATAGCCTCCTCTAGGTCCTGCGGATTTTCGACTTTGTTTTCCGTGAGATATCACCCTCTTTCGGGTAGAGGGAGCGAGCCCAGCGGACTCGCTCCGTAGGCGATTTGAGACAGCCCGCTACTTCAGGATCGCGGACAGAATCCGTTCGATCTCGGGAGCTGCGGCTGTCTTGGCCAGCAGAAATCCGAAGAGAGCCGCCAGAATGGCGTGCAGTGGATTAAGGCGTCCGTAACGGACTGCCAGCGCCAGGAGTACCCCGACCAGGATGATCAGCGGGATACCTAGAACGATGCTCACTCTTGCCCCCCGTCCCGGATGTGCAGACCGCTAATCCACCGAGTGAATTTGATCATGGTCGAGGCCGGCCTAGCTGGGAGTTTGCGAATTCGATCTTCCTCCTTGATCGTTGCGACCAGGATGGATCCGAGCAGAGCTACGAAGATCGCGCAGACGGCCAGCGCGCCGAGAATGATCTCCATGGCCATCACGCAGAGAAATCGGGGCCGACGAAGAATCTGCGCCTACGCCATCGGGCACGTGCGGAGCATTTCGCGCACCGCCCTGCCCCGTTCTCTGTGAGCGCCTGACACAGGCACGTTCCGCTGTGGGTCGGGGGTTTCGGAATGCGGGTGAGATCCGCCCTCCGTCGCGCCTTCCGGGGGCGGGGGCCGGTGGATGCTGCGGGACTGTCGGGTTGATCGCATGGGGCTAACTCAGGATCGTTCAACAGACCACCTCCTCTACTTATACGACTTATTCGGATAACCTGCTAACTAGGGTGAGTCTACGATGGTTCCCAAGGAGGAATGTGATGAGCGTCACACCGCTGTACGGCAAGATCGCAGACGATCTGCGCCAGATGATCATTTCCGGCGACCTAGCTCCCGGAGATCGCTTGCCCAGCGAACGAGAGATCTGCGAGCGGTACGGAGTCAGTCACGCCGTAGCGCGTCAGGCCATCGCCTACATACGGCAGCAGGGATTGGCGGTTTCTCACCAAGGAAAGGGCAGCTTTGTTAGCGAGCGCCGTGAATACTTCCGCAATATCGGAAGCCGCTATGGGCGCGGCTTCAAGCCGAATCTGAGGGAATCAGAAGAAGGCGGCTGGACAACTCATGTCACAAGTGAGTTTAGCCAGATTCAGGCAACTGATTACATCGCGTCTCGCCTAGACCTATCGCCTGGCGAAATGGTGACGCAGGTAATCTATCGATGGCTCACTGATGGCGAAGTTACAGAAAAGAGCATCCAATGGGAACCACTCAACCTTATCAAAGGAACTCCCATTGAAACTCCGTCTTCTGGCGATATAAACCAGCCGGACGTTCTGACTCGATTCGACAGCATCGGCATTCACGTCGATGAAGTCAAAGAAGAGATTCGCACACGAATGCCTACGCCTGAAGAAATGCAAGAGATGAGAATTCCCGTAGGGGTTCCCGTCTTTGAGATTCAGCGAACACATCTTTCATTTGTTCCAGTAGAGACAGCAATCATCGTGTTGCGCGGCGACAAGTGGGTTCTCCGCAACAATCAGGTTGTGCCTGTTGAAAATGAGTCCGCCTGACAACGTCGGGAGATACCTATGCATGACGTCTTTCTGAGGGTCGTGAGCCAGGCAATCCGCTAACAACTTCACACAAGCTAGGGAGTCATGAACCATGGCTCTCGACTTCACTACGCCCTTTTCCGGAGGACGCTAGCCCGTGCTTACAACGATTCGACAGAAGCGAGGAATAGTTCCGATGGACCGTGAAGCTCAGATTCGTAAGCGCAGCGCGACCGGCTACGGAGATCAACACCCCATTGCTTGGCAATGGCGCTTAACCATTACTCTTCCTGGTCCTCTGCTTTCCGTAGGGAAATCACAGACTCACTCGGGCATTACCGATGACGCCGGAACGCTCTTTTCGGCGGTGTACGGCCTTTTGACTGCCCTTCCACTCGGGACAACGGTTGAGGGCCAAATTGAGGAAGTTCTAGTCACCGCGCGGCCGGAGCCTCGTATTGAGACACGCGCTGTTGTTGCAAGACTTGAATACAACCGAATTGTTTGGACGCTACTAAAACGTTGAACAAAATCCACCACAGACCTGTTACATCGAATCACAGGAGGAGGGGTTTCGGTGGACCAAAGTCCCGCACAAGTAGCAGAGAGATGGGTAGCCAACAACGCGGCCATATTGCCAAGCCGTGAGTGGGTTGCCTGGGTTATCGGCTTTCACTTTGGCTCTATTGAAAGAGCCGAGAGAACATGGCAAGGACAATGGCTGGTAGAAGTCTTCGCCCGACTACCCGCGCACCCAAAAAGAGTCGGCGAGCCGGACGACATAGTCGAAAAAAGTATGCTAGAAGGGGCTGAAACAGCCCGTAGGGCAGACCAGTGGCGCGCCTCGATCCCAATTGGGGAACAAAAGAATCCCTATTCACGCTGAGAGCGAGCAGCCAGGCAGACCGCTAACTTGGTTCCGCACCCTGATGTTTCCACTCCCCCCAATGGGGAGCTTCCCGTATCGCATCAGGCAGCGGTTCCCAAGGAAAGCGAGGCGTGGACGGTTGGGACGGCCCGGCTCACCGTTCACGCCTCGTGACCTGCATCGATGCCAGCTTACGGAAGATTATGCTTGGGATTGATTGGCTCACGAAAACCCAACAATGCCTCTGTCATCCTTGCGGTTCTCACGCCTGCATTGACGTCGTGGACGCGAATCATGCGGGCACCATGCATGATGCAAAAGACATTGGCTGCAATGGTGCCCTCCAAGCGCTTCTCTCGGGGCACATCTAGGGTCTCCCCGATGAAGTCCTTATTGGAAACCGCTACGAATGTCGGATATCCAAGAGCCGTGATTTCACACAGACGCTCCGTAATTTCCAGCGAGTGATATGTGTTCTTATTGAGGTCATGCCCAGGGTCGATGATGATCCGTTCGGCTGGTACCCCGCGTTCAATTGCATGTAGACACTGCTGGGCTAGGAATGTCCGCACGTCGTCCACGACATCCTCATAGGTGGGACCGTGGATGAAATTCCGTGGCCCTCCGATGCTGTGAACAATAACGGCTGTTGCCCCCGCTTCTGCGATTGCCTCAGCCATTCCTTCGCTCCGTAGTCCGTTCGTGTCGTTGATTACGTCGGCACCAGCGCCTAGCACGGCGCGCGCTACTTCTGTCCGGTGTGTATCGACCGAAATAACCAGGTCCGTTTGCGCCTTTGCTGCCTCCACAAGAGGCACGACACGTTCGATTTCTTCGCGAACCGGGATCTCGCTCTGATCATGCCTAAAGGCGAGTCCGCCGATATCGATCCAATCGGCTCCCTCTTCCGACGCCTGCAACACCGCTTCTATTGCGCGATCAAGCTCGTATGTCCGTCCCTGATCGTGGAAGGAATTTGGCGTTCGATTTACGATCGCGACTACGGCCACCTGTCGCCGGAAGTCGAATTCGCGTGAGCCCATCTGCCGGACTGGCACGATGAAGTCCGGAATGAATGCCGGTCCGTGTTGGTCCATGCTCTAGCTACCGTCGCCTTCTAAAGCTAACTACTATCCGGATGAGAACGAAGAAGATGATTGCGCCAACCACAGCTAGTGTCATGGCAAGCGCACCTTCCCCAAAAGTGGTTGCCTTGAGTGCAACCGCGCCAGAGCCTATTAGGAAGGCCAGCAAGGTTACGAAGAGACCAAGGATCTCTACGATCTTTAGAAGCGCGTCAGAGACAACCTTTTGAGCCGCCTCCACCTGTCTATCGAGAGCTTCTGACGCCTCTTCGATTCGTCTTTCTGTGACTTCCAGAACCTCCCTGCCGATGCCCGACGTTAGGGACTTCGCATACCCGCGCATGTCCTGCATCGCTGATACGAACTCGCGCTCTCTCGCGTAATCCTGATGAACTCGATTGTTCCCCGGCTCTAACATGTCTATGGCGTGGTCGATAGCTTCTAGGGCTTCCTCGAAGTTCCCCAGACGGCGATGGGCCGATGCGCGCCGAAAGAATACATTGCTGTCCGACTCTCCCCGACCGAGCATTTGATCGGACAGCGCTAGGAGTTCGTTGGGCTGGTCCGCTATGTGCGAGGCATGCCACATGCCGGAGAGACATACGTGTCGTGAACGCCTGTCCGCGTTAGGCGAAGCAATCGCCTGCTTGTAGATACTCAACCCTTGGGGCAGGCGGAGTCCAAGCGCGCCGAACGCAGCGAAGCTTAGGATCAGCGCATCGCCCTCGAACTCGCTAAGCCAGATCTGCGTTTTGTCATGCAGGGCCTCAAACCGGAAGTCGTACCTTAGACGCTGCCCGATGACGTACGCCTGAATAAGCAGGTAGTGGTGAAGCGTTGCGTTTGCTGGGGCCCCCGTACCTTGAAAGTCGGGTATGCGCTCACCGCTCTCGCGGCTGATCCATGCCAGGTCAGCGACCAGGGACCGAACCTCAGGCAGCTCTAGGGGTGTCTCGGTAGCAATGGTCGCTAGGTCTGCGATCCAGCCAAAGGAGTTATCGCCAATACGCCGCTTGAGGACATTCTTAATCGCCTCATGCCGTTCCTGCTTAGGCATTTGAGCGTACGAACTGACGAATGCCGCGCCGTTGCTCTCGCCGTCCACGAACTCGTTGTCCGTCATGTCCCGATACCCCTCATCAGCGTAGATGTCGATGATCGGGACAACTGAATCACGGACCGTATGGCCTCGCAATGCAGGGCGCGGCGATGGGAGTCCGGGGGAGACACACAGGTCGGTGCGGGCTGACTGTGGGAGCGTATGTGCAGGTCATAGCGCATGGCGGGCGTTCAGTTTCGACCTGCGGATAGAGAGTCGTGACTTGACTATCGGGGGTGCGGTTGACCACCGCCATGATGGCGTGCTCGCCGGGGGCGAAGGTGCGCTCTCCCAGGCGCAGCGTGCCGGCCATCAGAGGTTCCGCCGTGCGCCGACGTGGCGACCGGGACGGGCGCGTCGGCCCGCGAGGCCTGGTCCACCGCCGGCTACGTGCACCGGCAGGCCTTGCGGGGCCGCGTCCGGGTCGTCCAGTCCGGTGCGCAGACCGGCTGTTTCGAACTGGAACCTTGCTCTTCGGGGTTTGACGCCCCGACCCGTCGCGGGTACCGGATGCCCTCCGCCCTGGCCGGGTGGCGGGCCTGCCTCACGGACGTGGGTTGCGAGTGCGTCCGGGAAGGCAGTCGGTAGTCGGGTCATGGACAGGATGTTAGGCGGCGCTTCCCTTCTCCGCCGTCGCCAGGAAGTCCTGGGCGCTCAGCGGCAGTCTCTTGCGGGCGTGCACGACGGCGATGACGCGCCGCACCGCGGGTTCCAATGAACGCACGACCAGACCGGCGCGTGCGGCCATCTCGGCCAGGCCTCGATACCACAGCAGGGATGCCTGTCCCGTTCTGACCGCGTTCAGCCAGCCGTTGCGCTCGTCGGTCTCGAGCACCACCACCGGGGTGACCGCGAACTTGCCGAACATGGCGTCCAGCTCCCTGCGCCGCAACGATCCTCGTGCGGGCAGTGCCAGGCGCATGCCGTGGAGGCGGCCCATGGGGACCGGATCCGGCAGGTCGAGGCCCGGCGGGGAGATCAGCACGATCTCCTGCCGTTCCAGCGGATGGGTGATCAGGTCCGTGGGGACCGGGAGGTCCGTCAGGCCGAGGTCGGCCCTGGCCTCCCTGATGGCCGTGACGACTCCGTCGCGGCCCTCACATCGCACGATCTGCACGCGAACCCCTGGATGCTCGGCGGTGTAGGCGGGCACCAACCGGCCCGCCAGTCCGGCTTCCAGGCTCGGAGTGGCGGCGATCCGCAGCTCCACCTCAGGGGATCCGCCGTGGCTCGCGAGCGCTTCGATCTCGCTTACGGCATCGAGTGCCTCCCTTGCCAGCTTGATGACTCTCCTGCCCTGCGCCGTGACCACGACGCCCCGACCCGAACGCGCGAAAAGCGTCATGCCCAACTCGCGTTCAAGGTCCCGAATCGCCCGCGAAAGCGCAGGTTGCGCGATGTAGAGCGATCTGGCCGCGTCGGTCATTGTGCGGTGCTCCGCAGTTGCGACCACATAGCGGAGCTGCTGCAGATTCATGCCACTGAAGCTAGGACAACAGGCCCCGCCCGGTCCGGCACATAGCGGAGATCACCTCGAATGATTTCGGACCGTAACCGAGTACGCCCACATCCGTGACGGGTGATAAATCAGTATGCTTCTGCCCCAAATTCGGCAAAGGTCCGGTGTTGTCGGCAACGGGGTGAAGGGGGTTCACGGTGACGGGCAACGGGCAGCATCCACCGCCACCCCACGGACAGGGGCAGCCCCAGATTCCACCGTCCCGTCCGTGGCCGCCCCCGGGGTACCGAAAGCCGCAGGAACAGCCGTCGCCGCCCCAGGGGCCGTCCTACCCGCCGCCTCCGCCACAGGGACGCCCGCCGTACCCGCCGCAGGGGCAGCCGCCGTACGGCCGGCCCGCGCCGCCCCCAGGGCAGCCGCCCCAGGGCCCGCCCGCGCCGTCCCAGGGCCGTCCTCCTTACGGACAGCCGCAAGCACAACAGCCCTACCCTCAGCCGCCTTACGGACAGCCGCAAGGGCAGCCCCCGTATGGGCAGCCACCGCAGCGGCCATATCCGCAGCCGCCCCGGCCTCCGCAGGGCGGGTGGCCGCCGCCTCCGCCGCCGGGACAGTACCGGCAGTGGCCGCAGCCGCAGCGCAAGAAGTCCGGCAGCACGGCCGCCGTGCTCGGTGCCGTCTTCGGCGTGGTGGCGGTGATCGGGGTGCTGCTCGTGGTCGGTTCCGCGCTGCTGATGGGCGGCGGGCGGAGCACCGAGACCTCGACGCCGATCGCGGTGCCGACCTACACGCCCCCGACGCGCGGCACCACCAGGGAGCCGATCCGGCCCACCCGGCGCCCGACGCCCACCGAGACGCGCTCGGAAGACACCGAGACCCAGCCCGAGGACACCGAGACGGTCAACCCGCCCGCCCAGGTGAAGCTCGACACGAGCCTCAGGACCAACTCCATGTACCGGGCGGGCGCGCTGCCGCGCACGACCTGCCGGGCCGGCAACACGAGCATCTTCAGCCACAGCCAGCTCAAGGCGCTGATCCTGAAGACGGGCCGGTGCATGGACCAGGCGTGGGGCCCGATCCTGAAGCGCCAGGGCGTCGGCTGGAGCCCGCCGGGCTACGCCATCGCCGCCAAGCGCGGCCGGGGCGCCTGCGGCGACTACCCGTCGCCGGGCAGCATCGTGCCGTACTACTGCCCGCGCAACAACACCATCTACGCCTCCACCTCGGCCATGGCCAAGGGGAACGGCAACTCACTCGGCTACGGCCAGATCGTGCCATGGAACGGGGCGATCATCAGCATGATGGCCCACGAGTACGGCCACCACGTGCAGAACATCAGCGGCGTCATGGACTCCTGGTGGTCCAAGACCCTGGACTCCACCAGCCGCAGCGGGAAGCTGGCACTGAGCAGAAGGCTGGAGCTCCAGGCCACCTGTTTCGGCGGCATGTTCATGAAGGCCGTGGCCCCCAGCTACCCGATCAGCACGGGCAACCGCGCCAAGCTCTTCTGGTTCTACTCCCGGGTCGGCGACCATCCCGGATATCCCCGCGACCACGGCTCTCCGGCCAACAACCACCGCTGGTTCCGCCAGGGCTGGGACCGCAACCAGGCCCTCCAGTGCAACACCTGGATGGCATCTTCGTCCTCGACCTCCTGAGGTCATCCTTCGTTCATCTCAGATTGGCCAGTTGTCTGTGATGTCCCTTTATGGGGGCTAGAATCTGGCAATCTTGTGCAACCGGGGGCAAAGCCATGGGTTTTGCCTGGTAAATGCTTGAAGGAGCCGGTGTGACGAAGGACGAAGAGGTCGGCACCGTGCCCGCGGACAGGAAACGGCGGGCAGCGCGCCGCCCCCGCGGCGCCCGGCCGGCCGGGGAGGGCGCGGCCAAGTCCGCCACCCCCCGCTTCGCCAAGCCATTCACGCTCGCCTCCGTCCTCGGCTGGACGATGCTCTCGGTCCTCGTGCCCGGCGCCGCACACCTGCGCGCCGGGCGCCGCCGTATCGGGCTGACGCTCATCGGCATCTACGCCGTCGTCCTGCTGACCGCGCTGGTCATCGTCCTGCTCAACATGACCCAGCCGGGCATCTTCCTCGGCTGGACGACCGCCATCACGGTCATCGCGGCGGTGGGCGCGCTGGCGTGGTTCGCGCTCATGCTCGCCTCCTACATCGCGCTGGGCCCCAGCAGGCTCGGCCAGCAGGGGCAGATCGTCTCCGGCATCGCCGTCGGCATCCTCGGCGTCGCAGTCATGTCGCCCTTCGCCCTGACCGCCCAGCTCGTGATGAGCGGCCAGGACGCCCTCCAGCAGATCTTCCCCAGCGCGCAGAAGGACCCCGACGTCGCGCCGGTCAAGCAGGAGGACCCCTGGAACGGCCGCGACCGCGTCAACTTCCTGCTGGTCGGCGGCGACGGCGCGGGCAACCGCGACGGCGTGCGCACCGACAGCATGACCGTGGCCAGCGTGCACGTGCAGACCGGCAACACGGTGCTGTTCAGCCTCCCGCGCAACCTGCAGCACGTGCGCTTCCCGGCCGGCACCCCGATGGCCAAGCACTTCCCCAACGGCTTCCAGGCGGAACTGCCCAACGGCGGCCTGCTCAACGAGGTCTGGAAGTTCGCCAACGACAACCCGCAGGTCGCCGGCGGCAAGAACAAGGGCCCCCGCGTCCTCATGGACGCCATCGGCCAGACCCTCGGCGTCAAGATCGACTACTACGCCCTGGTCAACATGTACGGCTTCGCGTACCTCGTCGACGCCATCGGCGGCCTCAAGATCCGCGTCGAGAAGGACATCCGCTGGGGCGGCCTGTACGGCACCGCCGGCACCATCGAGGCCGGCACCCGCGTCCTGACCGGCGAGCAGGCCCTGTGGTACGGCCGCTCCCGCGTGGGCAGCGACGACTTCTCCCGCATGGCCCGCCAGCGCTGCGTCATCGGCGCCTTCGCCCAGCAGGCCACGCCCATGAAGGTGCTGACCAACTTCGAGAAGGTCGCCCGCGCCGCCAAGCGCATGGCCTCCACGAACATCCCGCACGAACTGCTGGAGCACCTGGTCAACCTGGCCGTGAAGGTGAAGGGGGCCAGGATCACCAGCCTGCAGTTCGTGCCGCCGGAGTTCTACTCGGGCCGCCCCGACTGGATCAAGATCCGCAAGGCGTCGGCCAGGGCGCTCACCGACTCGCTGAAGCCGGCCCGCAAGACCCAGGTCGCCAACGCCTCGTCCGCCCCCTCGGCCACCACCACCCCCACCCGGAACGGCGCCGCCTCCGCCCCGACCGAGACCCCGACCCGCAACACCAACAAGTCCGCCAAGAGCCTCTCGGAACTCTGCGGCCTGAGCTGACGCCCGGCCGCACGGCCCCCCGGCAGGCCAGAGGCTAACGCCCGGCCGGACAGTCCCTCAGCGGGCCAGAAGCTAGCGGCCCGCCGGGGAGCCGGCCTCGTCGGGCCAGAGGCCGTTCGTTTCGCGCAGTTCGGCCACCTCCCTGCGCAGCGCGGCGAGCTCGTCCAGGATCAGCCGGGTGGACGTCTCGGCGTGGCTCTCCAGCTCGGCCCGCTCCTCGGCCGACTCCTCCTCCATGGCGCTGACGACCACCGCCATGAACAGGTTCAGCACCACGAACGAGCACAGCAGGATGAAGACCACGAAGAACACCCACGCGCCCGGGTGGACGGCCATGACCTCGCGGGCGATGTCGGGCCACGCCTCGCCGGTCATGGTCTGGAACAGCGTGAACAGCGACGTCTGCAGGTCGCCGAAGTAGCCGGGGGCGGTCGCGCCGTACAGCTTGGTACTCATGACCGCGGCCACGTACAGGACCAGAGCCAGGAGCACGACGATGGAGCTCATCCCGGGCATGGCGCGGAGCAGGGCGGACACGACCCGCCGCAGGCTCGGGACGGCGGAGATGAGGCGCAGCGCGCGCAGGATCCGCAGGGCCCGCAGGACGGACAGGTTGCCGCTGGCGGGGGCCAGGGCGACGCCGACGATGAGGGCGTCGAAGACGTTCCACGGGTCGCGGAAGAACCGGGAACGCTCCACGTAGAGCTTGGCCAGCAGTTCGGCCACGAAGACGTAGAGGGCGGCGTGGTCGATGACGCGCAGGGCGGCGCCGTACTCGGCGACGATCGAGGGGAAGGTCTCGAGGCCGAGCGTGGCCGCGTTGACGAGGATGACGGTGATGATGACGCGCTGGAAGCGCGGATGTTCGATAAAGGCGCGAATGCGGTCACGCACGTGCAGGCTCCCCAAAGGTTGATCAAGACCCGTCCATGATGACGTAACACTTATGGACGGTAGATAAACAGTTGATCAACGCGTCGGAGTCAGACGGAACACCCGTAACTCCCGTCCCGATACCCGGGTGTAGTGGTCGTATACCGGCCACATCGCCAGCAGCTCCGGCCAGGCGGCTGCCCGCGCCTCGCCCTCCAGCAGGGTCGCGAGCACGGGGAAGGTGGCCCCGCGGAAGCTCACGGCGGCCTCGGGGGTCTTGAGCAGATTGCCGGTCCAGGAAGGGTGTTGCGGACGGCCGTAATTGCTGCCGACGACGAGCATGCTTCCGCCCTGCTCGGGAAGGCACGCCAGCGGCGACGAGCGCTGCTCGCCGCTCTTGGCGCCGGTGGTGACCAGCATCAGCACGGGAGTGACCACGTCGCTCGCCAGCCGGCCGCGGGTGAGCCGGTGCACGAGGCGGTCCATGCGCGGCACGACCACGGGCGCGACCTTGGGGAACCACGACGTCGCCGACAGCCACTGGAAGAACGCCTTCACCCGGCCCACGCTAGGACACAAGCAAGCGCTCGGTCAACGCCCTCATGTGGTAGAAAACGCTCCTATGGCTTATCCCCACGGCCCCTCCCCCTACGGCCCGCCGCCGCTGACCCACCCCAACGGGACCACGATCCTCGTGCTGGGCATCCTCAGCCTCGTGATCTGCCTGTTCCTCGGGCCGGTCGCCTGGGCGATGGGCAACAAGGCGCTGCGCGAGATCGACTCCAGCGGCTATTACTACGAGAACCGCGGCAACGTGAACGCCGGCCGCATCTGCGGCATCATCGGCACCTGCCTCATGGGCCTGATCGTCGGCGGGTACATCCTGCTGTTCGGCTTCGCCCTGCTGGCCGGCGCGTTCAGCTCCTGACGGCGTAGCGGCCGATCCCGTTCTCCAGCAGGTCGAAGGCGGCTTCGGCCTGCGTTCTGACGTCGGCCAGGATCTCCTGCCAGCTCTCGCCGGCCCACTTGCGGCGTACCGCGAGCCTGGACAGCAGCCGGGTGACCGACATGATCTGCGCGGCCACCAATCGCGGTGACAGGTCGTCGGGGTCGGCCTCGACGTCCTCGGCCACCGTGCGCGCCAGCCGTACGTCGGTGGCGTATTCCAGCTCCCGCATCCTGGCCATCAGCGACGGGCTGTCGCCGACCAGCTTGCCGAACTCCTCGGCGCCCTCGTTGAGCCCGTAGCGCCAGTCGCCCGTGTCGAGGGCGTCGAGGAAGTCGCGGCGGAAGGCGGCCAGCACGCTCTCGCCCGGCCGGCGCTCGCGCACGACCTTGCTCGGCAGGTCCTCGACCTCGTCCCACCGGTCCATGAACAGGTCTTCCTTCGTGCGGAAGTAGTTGAAGACCGTGTTGACCGAGACGTCGGCGGCCCGCGCGACCTCCGCCACCGTCACGTTGTCGAACCCCCTCATCATGAACAGCCCCATCGCCATGTCCGCGATGCGCAGCCTCGTCTCACGCTTCTTGCGCTCGCGCAGCCCCTCTTCCATGCCTTCAATCCTACCAAGTTTGCAGTGACACCAAAATTTCAGTTACCCTAAAAATATGTTGACCACAAAGGGCCTCGGCAAGACGTTCAAGAGCGGGGTGGAAGCCGTGCGCGGCGTCGACCTGCACGTGGACGAGGGCGAGATCGTCGGCTTCCTCGGTCCCAACGGCGCTGGAAAGACCACCACCATGCGCATGCTCACCACGCTGCTCACCCCCACCTCCGGCAGCGCCACCGTCGCCGGGCACGACCTGCTGACCGACCCGCGCGCCATACGCCGCCGCGTCGGCTACGTCTCCCAGCACGGCGGGCTCAGCCCCGCGAGCCCCGCCGGCGAGGAGCTCGAACTCCACGCCATGCTGTACGGCCTGCCCCGCCCCGCCGCCCGCGCCCGGGTAGCCGAGGTGCTGGCCCGCCTGGAGCTGACCGGCCTGGAGTCGACGCCGGGAGCCGCCCTGTCCGGCGGCCAGCAACGCCGCTTCGACATCGCCTTCGGCCTCGTCCACGACCCGGTCCTGCTCTTCCTCGACGAACCCACCACCGGCCTGGACCCGCAGAGCCGGGCCAACCTGTGGAGCCACGTCCGCGCCCTGCGCGAGGGCGGCACGACCGTCTTCCTGACGACCCACTACCTCGACGAGGCCGACGCCCTGTGCGACCGCATCGTCATCATCGACCACGGCGTGGTGGCCGCCGAAGGCACACCGTCGCAGCTCAAGAGCGGCGGGCGTACCCTCGACCAGGCCTTCCTCGACATCACCGGCCGCTCGCTGCGAGAGGAGGTGCCCGCGTGAGCGCCGCCGCGATCCGCGAGACCTGGCTGGTGTTCCATCACACGACGCGCATCAGCCTGCGCCACAAGGTCGGCCTGCTGGTCGCCGCCGTGCAGCCGCTGTTCTTCCTGGTGCTCTTCGGGCCGATCTTCGCCACGTTCGGCGACTGGGAGACGCTCGTGCCCGGCCTGATCGTCCAGCTCGGCCTGCTCAGCGCGGGCCTGGCCGGGTTCGGCATCGTCTTCGACTGGCGCTCCGGCGTGCTGGAGCGCCAGCGCGTCACTCCGGCCTCGCGGCTGGCCCTGCTGCTGGGCCGGGTGCTCAACAACGCCTTCACGCTGGTGATCCAGACCGTGCTGCTGGTGGCCGCGGCCTACGCGCTCGGCCTGCGGGCGCCGCTCGCCGGGGTGCTGGCCGCGATGGTGCTGGTCGTGGTGCTCGGGGTGAGCCTGGCGGCGCTGTCGTACGCGGCCGCGCTCACGCTCGACGAATACCTGTTCGCCCCGGTGATGACGACCGCGGTGGTGCCGCTGATGCTGCTGTCGGGGGCGTTCCTGCCCATGTCGATGGCGCCGGGCTGGCTGGAGGCGCTCTCGCGCGTCAGCCCGTTCCGGCACGTTCTGGAGGCCATGCGGGAGTTGTTCGCCGGGCACTACTGGAACGCGACGGTCGCCACCGGCCTCGCCGTCGTCGTGGTGTTCACGGCGGTGAGCCTGGTGATCGGGGCCCGGGTCTTCCATCGCGAGAACGCTTAGGCGGGCCATAGGGCTCGATCTTGGGGTCGGAGAAGGGCGGGCCGGTCCTGCGGCCCGCCTCCTCTGTCACCCGCAGGCCGTACAGGCCGAGGTCGGGGTCGATGAGCACCAGCCCGTAGGCGGTGTCGACGTCTTCCTCGGCCAGGCCGAGCCTGCTGATCGCGTCCTCCAGCGTCGCGCCCGGCGGCAGACGTACCGTGATGAGGACCATAGTCCTCAGGCTACGCTCTTGGCTCTGCGCTGCAGAGCCGCGATGATCCCCGCGGTGTCGACGATGCCGTAGCCGTAGTCGTAGTCGAAGCCGACCTCGCTGCGGTCCTCGGCCGTACGGCGCAGCAGGGCCCGCAGCTGCGCGGGCGACAGCCGCGAGGACGGCCAGCGGGTGCGGATCGCGGCCACCAGGCCAGCGGCCACCGGGCAGGCGGCCGAGGTGCCGGAGTCGGGCTCGGTGTCGCCGAAGGCCTTGGAACCGGAGAAGTGGGTGTAGGCGCAGATGTCCGGCTTGCGGGCGGTCAGCCGTCCGGGTCCCTGCGAGGAGTAGCCGACCCGCTCGCCGCCCACGTCGACGCCGCCGATCGACAGCGCCCTCGGGTGCGAGTTGGCGCCGACGATGGGCCGGTCGGGGTAGGCGCAGCGGCCGTCCTTGCAGTCGCGCCCGCAGTTGCCGGCGGCGAACAGCACGTCGGCGCCCGCGCGGTCGAGACTGGCCACGATCAGGTTGAACGGGTGGGCGGCGTTGTCGGAGTAATTTCCCGGGTGGCCGACGGGGAAGTCCCAGGCGGGCGAGAACGACCCCCAGGAGTTGCTGATCACCAGCGACCTGGAGTCGGCGGGCTGCGCGTCGAGGACCGTGCGCAGGTGCGCGAAGGCGGCCACCGCGTCCGACAGCAGCCCGTCGAGCGCTGAGCCGCCCGGCCGGGCCGACAGCAGCACCGGGATGTCGATGAGGCTGGCCTGCGGCGCGCCGATGAGCGTGTCGAAGGCGCACATCGTGCCGTGATCGACCTCGAACTCCCCCGGCCGTCCGGTGACTCCGGCGGGGTTCCAGCTGCGCTCGGCGTCGAGGGTGACGCCACGACCGAGGTGCCTGGCCACGTGCGCGGCGTTGATGCCGGTGTCGAGCACGGCCAGCGCCACCCCGGAGCCGTCGAGCCCCTCGGCGGCCAGCCCGGCGGCGTTGATCAGCCGTTCGACGTCGTGCCAGTCGCCGACCGGTGGGTCTCCGCCGCAGGTCAGGCTGGACTCGATCACCGGGTCGGCGAAGACGCCGACCACGTCGGGGCGGATCGTGGGCAGCATGGTGACGCGGGTGGCCAGTTCGTCGTCGGAGATCGTGCCGCGCACGAGCACCGAGGCGTCCTCGGCGGCCAGGGAGAAGTCGAGCGGCTGGTTGAGCGAGAGGGGGTCGCCGCCGGCCAGCGGGACGGGCCGTGGCACGGCGACGGGAACGAAGGCGGAGTCGAGCTCGACTCCGGGCAGGCCGTCGGCGACGTCTGCCGTGGTGGCCGTCTGGCCGGGGTCGGCTACCGCCGCGACCAGATCGGGGGAAGGGCGGAGCTGAATCAGAACCCGCATGGGGACACCACCGAACGTTGGAGGGAACGAACCACCCAACATTCCTTCATCCATCGCGGTGCGTCCAGCGCATTGTCACAGGTTTGACCTGCTGAAATGCCTCATAACTCGCTAACAGGACGACATTTGTTCTGGGGCGTCAGCCTTCCCCGGTTTCGGTCCGTCAACTACGGTGAGTCGTCATGACCACCCAGGTGCAGGCCGCCCCTCAGGAGTCCTCTTCCGAGCATTGGCTGGCCGTGCGTCCGCGCCTCATACTCGCCAGCGCGTTCATGCTTTTCCTCGAACTCGCGCTGATCCGGTGGACAGGCTCGAATATCGTCCATTTGAGTTATTTCACGAACTTTGTCCTGCTTGGTTCTTTCCTCGGCATCGGACTGGGATTCCTCCGGGTCGGGCGGACCAAGCGGCAGCCGTACTATTCGCCGGTCGTGCTCGCGGTGCTGGTCAGCGTGGTGCTGGCGTTCCCGGTGACCGTCAACCGCGACACCGAGGGCGTCCTGTACTGGACGAGCCTGTCCATGGAAGGGCCGCCGGCCTGGGTCACGCTGCCCATCGTGTTCGTGGCCGCCGCGCTGGCGCTCATGGGACCGGCCGAGCTGGTCGGGCGCTGCTTCCCCGAACTGCCCCGGCTGGAGGCCTACCGCTACGACCTGATCGGCAGCCTCACCGGCATCGGCGTCTTCACCGGGCTGTCGTTCCTGTCGGCGCCGCCCGTGGTCTGGGGGACGATCGCGGCCGTCTGCTTCCTGCTGCTGCTGACGCCCAAGCCGTGGGTGCCGTACTGGGGGCTGGTGGCGTTGCCCGCCATGCTCGTTGCCGGGCTGCTGGCCGCCGAGAGCGTCACCGCCGGGGCGCTGTGGTCGCCGTACTACAAGGTGACCTACAAGCGGATGCCGTACGAGATGCCGGTCTATGACATCTCGGTCAACGGCATCCCGCACCAGCAGGCCATGCCGGCCGAGACCCGGCTGCAGATCGAGCGGCAGTACGCGCTGCCGTACGAGCGGGCCGCCGCGCCGCCGCGCGAGGTCCTCATCGTGGGCGCGGGCAGCGGCACCGACGTGGCCATCGCGCTGTCGAAGGGGGCCACGTCCGTCGACGCGGTCGAGATCGACCCCAAGCTGCGCCAGCTCGGCGGCGAGCTGCATCCGGACAAGCCCTACTCCGATCCACGCGTGACCACGCACATCACCGACGGACGGGCCTTCCTGGAACAGACCGACCGCAAGTTCGACCTGATCCTGTTCGCGCTGCCCGACTCGCTCACGCTGGTGCCCGGGGCCAGCTCGCTGCGGCTGGAGAGCTACCTGTTCACCGAGGAGGCGATCAAGGCCGCCCGTGAACGGCTCAAACCGGGCGGGGCCTTCTCCATGTACAACTACTACCGCGAGAGCTGGCTGGTGGACCGGCTGGCCTCCACCGTGCAGAGCGCCTTCGGCCACAAACCCTGCGTGGACGTGGTCAGCACCGCCGGGCACCAGGCCGTCATCACCTCGGGCGTCACGCCGCAGGCCCAGCGCTGCGCCGCCGAATGGGCCGGCGCCGCCGCCGGTACACCCGCTCCGGCGCCCGACGACCGGCCCTTCCTGTATCTGAAGGACCGGACGATCCCGGCGATCTATCTGATCACGCTGGGTCTCATCCTCCTCGTCAGCCTGCTGGCCGTGCGGGTGGTGGCGGGGCCGTACCGGAGAATGCGCCCCTACGCGGACCTGTTCCTGCTCGGCGTGGGGTTCCTGCTCCTGGAGACCAAGAGCGTGACGGGCTTCGCGCTGCTGTTCGGCACGACGTGGGTGGTCAACGCGGTCGTCTTCGCCGGGGTGCTGGTCGCCGTGCTCGCCGCCGTCGAGGTGACCCGCCGCTTCCGCACCCCACCGCTCAAGGTGATGTACGGCGTGCTGCTCGCCGGCCTCGTCCTGGCCTGGCTGGTGCCGAACGCGTGGCTGCTGTCGTTGCCCACGCCGCTGCGGGCGGTGGCGGCGGTGACGGTGGCCTTCCTGCCGATCTTCGCGGCGAACGTGGTGTTCGCCAAGCGGTTCGCCGACTCCGCCGACGCCACGACGTCCTTCGGCGCCAACCTGCTGGGCGCGATGGTCGGCGGCTGCATGGAGTACCTGGCGCTGGTGATCGGCTACCAGAGCCTGCTCATCGTGGCCGGACTGATCTACCTGGGCGCCTTCGCCCTGCTGCCACGCAAGAACGCCGCCCTCGTGTAAGGGCTCAGGCCGGGGACGGGGCTGTGGCGGGCGGTCGGTAGGCGACCCGCCACAGCGCGGCCACGAGCAGGACCGCGACGACCGCCCAGGCGGGCAGCGGTCCGCCCAGCAGCCCCAGCAGCACGGGGACCGCGGTGGCCGGCAGCGCCCACGCCCAGAGCCACAGCCGCCGCGCCCCGGTGGCGACGCCGATCACGGCGGAGGCGGCGAAGTACACGGCGAGGCCGGCGCACAGCACCCACCGGATCCCGGGGTGCAGGTGCGCGGCGGGGTGGGCCACGGCGGCGCCGAGCCCGGCCGCGGCCGCGACGAGCCCGGCGGTCATGACGAAGTGGGCGGGCAGCGCGACGAACGCCGGCAGTCCCCTCTCGCTCGCCTCGGGCACGGCGGTCACGCCGTACTGCAGCGTCACCCACCACAGGCACACGACCAGCGCGAACGCGCCCGCGGCGGCGAGCTTCAGCGGGGCGCCCCAGTTCTGGCCGCTCGCGTCCACGACGATCTGCATGACCGCCTCACCGAGCACGATGATCACGAACAGGCCGAGCCGCTCGCCGAGGTGCGCGGAGTGCAGGACGGCTTCGTAGGGCGCCGGTATCTCGCGCGAAGGGCGGCGTCCGGCGACGCCGCGCCGCAGGGCGCGTTCCTTGAGCCGGCCGGCCTGCGCCTTCAGCGCCTGCACGAGCTGTTCGGGGTGGCGGGCGTGCTGGAGGGTGAAGATCAGGTCGAGCAGGATGCCGAGCGCCCACAGCCAGTACGTGACGGGGGCGACGGCCCAGAAGGACATGATCCAGGGGGCCAGCCCGGCGCCGAACTGGGCGGCGGGCCACGAGGTCAGGACCGCGCCCGAGCTCTGGATCGAGCGGGAGCCGCTGAGCCGGCAGACGACGTAGGCGGCGGCGAACCAGTTGTCGTGGTTGCCGCCGCCGGGCACGGCGTGCGCCACGTCGGGCGCGGCGGCGGCCATCACCGCGATGCCGAACATGCCGATCAGCATCGCGCGGGTGCGGGTCTTGTCCGCGCGGACGTTGGCGTAGATCGTGAAGGAGGTCCAGATGCTCCAGATCGCGTAGTAGAGCATCACGAACAGCGCGACGTCCGCCCAGGTCGGATGGAGCAGGCGGTGGGCCAGCTGGGCCACCGCCACGACGACGACCAGGTCGAAGAAGAGCTCGAGCCAGCTCGCGTGGCGGTCCGCCGTTTCAGTCGCGCCTACGTCAGTCACGCCTACCGAGAATAGAACTCCACCACGAGCTGCTCCTCGACGGGGATGGCGATCTGCTCGCGCTGCGGCTTGCTCACCAGCGTGAAGCGCAGGTCGGACAGCTCGACGGAGAGGTATCCGGCGGGGCGGTCGTCGGCGTAGACGCCCTCGGCCGCGGCCACGAACGGCTGCATCGTGCGCGACTTCTGGCGCACGGCGATGACCTGGCCGGGCTTGACGAGGTAGCTCGGGATGTCGACCTTGCGGCCGTCCACGGTGATGTGGCCGTGGTTGACGTACTGGCGGGCGGCGTAGATCGACGGAGCGAGCCCGGCTCGCAGCACGAGGGAGGCCAGGCGGGTCTCCAGCAGGGTCACCAGCTCGGCGCCCGAAGCGCCTTCCTTGCGTACCGCGAGGTCCCAGTAGCGGCGCAGCTGGCGCTCGGAGACGTCGTAGTACCAGCGCAGCTTCTGCTTCTCCATGAGCCGCATGCCGTAGTCGCCGGTGTTGCGGCGGCTGGTCTTCCTGCCGTGCTCTCCGGGCGGGTACGGCCGCGCCTCGAAGTACCGCACGGCTTTCCTGGTCAGAGGGACGCCTGCCCGTCGGGACAGCCGCACCTTCGGCCCGGTGTAGCGCATGTTCACCTCAATGTGGTTAGGTAATACTTACTTAGGCAAGGCTAACCTACTACAGCGTGTGAACTCAAGGAGACCTGCATGCCGCCGATCGCGGAACGCATCCGCACCCTCGCCTCCGGAGCCGGCGTCGCCAGGCTCACCCTCGACGGCGTCCCCTTCCCCGCCCGCGGCGGCGTGGACGAACGGGGCCGTCCCGTGCTGCTGGTCAAGCCGGGCGAGCGCCTGCACGGCCTGGAGGGCGACGCGGTCATCGCGGTCAACCTCACCGCCACCCGGCTGCTGGGCGCCGTCGAGCATCCCCGGGGTCTGGTCGAGGTTCAGGGGTGGGTGCTGGCCGTACCGGAGGAGGACGCCCGCGCCGCCGCCGTCGCGGTCGCCGCGGCGTGCGCCGACGAGGACCTGTTCGAGGCGATCGAGCGGTACGGCGAGCCCGGCGCTCCCCAGCTCATGAGAATGGACGTCGCCCAGGTCGTCTACCTGACCGGCCAGGACTCCGGCGTGCTCGACGCCGACGAGTACCTGGATGCCGAGCCCGACCCGCTGGCCGAGACCGCCGAGCGGGTGCTCGCCCACCTGAACGAGTCGCACCGCGCACAGCTCCAGGGCGCCGTGGCCGCGCACCTGGGCACCCCGGTCGGCGAGGCGTGGTTGTGGGAGCTGGACCGCTACGGCGCGACCGTGCGCGTGGACGACACGCTGGTGCGCTTCCCCTGGCCCGTGCCCGCCCGCACCGGCACCTGCCTGGAGACCGCCCTGAGAGGGCTGATCTGCGCCTGCTGATGATATGAAGTGCTGAAGCGCACATGATCGGGAGGCCACCTTGGACGCCTACACCCCCACCCCCGACGACCGCTTCACCTTCGGTCTGTGGACCGTGGGCTGGCCGGCCCGCGACCCGTTCGGCGACGCCACACGGGCGCCGCTCGACCCGGTGGAGAGCCTGCACCGCCTGGCCGAGCTCGGCGCCTACGGCGTGACCTTCCACGACGACGACCTGCTGGCCGTCGAGCCGGACCGCGACCGGGCCGTGGCCGCGTTCACCAAGGCGCTGGCCGAGACCGGGCTCAAGGTGCCCATGGCCACGACGAACCTGTTCACCCACCCGGTCTTCAAGGACGGCGCGTTCACCAGCAACGACCGCGACATCCGCCGCTACGCGCTGCGCAAGGTCCGGCGCAACCTCGACCTGGCCGCCTCGCTCGGCGCCGGCGTGTACGTCTGCTGGGGCGGGCGCGAGGGCTCGGAGTCCGACGCGGCCAAGGACGTCCGCTCGGCGCTGGCACGCTACAAGGAGGCGCTCGACCTGCTCTGCGCGTACGTGGTCGAGCAGGGCTACGATCTGCGCTTCGCCATCGAGCCCAAGCCGAACGAGCCGCGTGGCGACATCCTGCTGCCGACGATCGGGCACGCGCTGGCGTTCATCGGCGAGCTGGAGCGCCCGGAGATGGTCGGGCTCAACCCCGAGGTCGGCCACGAGCAGATGGCCGGGCTCAACTTCGCCCACGGCATCGCGCAGGCCCTCTGGCACGGCAAGCTCTTCCACATCGACCTCAACGGCCAGCACGGCCCCCGCTACGACCAGGACCTGGTCTTCGGCCACGGCGACGTCAAGAACGCCTTCTTCCTGGTGGACCTGCTGGAGCACGGCGGCTACACCGGGCCCCGGCACTTCGACTACAAGCCCGCGCGCACCGAGGACGCCGAGGACGTCTGGGTCTCGGCCGCGGCCAACATGCGCACGTACCTGATCCTGCGCGAGAAGGCGCGCCGCTACCGCGCCGACCCCGAGGTGCTGGAGGCGCTGCGCGACGCCCGGGTCGAGCAGCTCGCCGAGCCGACGCTGGCGCCCGGCGAGACGCTGGCCACGCTGGAGGATCCCGGCTTCGACCTCGACGGCGCCGCGGCGCGCGGGCTGCACGCCTCGCGCCTCGGCCAGCTCGCGCTGGAGCATCTGCTCGGGGTGCGCTGATGCCGCTCGTGGCGGGGGTGGACTCCTCCACGCAAAGCTGCAAGGTGGTGGTTCTCGACGCCTCCTCCGGCCAGGTGGTACGGCAGGGCCGGGCCGCTCATCCGGAGGGGACCTCGGTGGATCCGGCGGCCTGGTGGGAGGCGTTGACCCGGGCCGTCCACGAGGCGGGCGGGCTTGACGATGTGGCCGCCATCGGGGTGGCCGGGCAGCAGCATGGGATGGTCTGCCTGGACGAGTCCGGAAATGTCGTGCGGGACGCGTTGTTGTGGAACGACACCCGCTCGGCCGGTGCCGCCCGCGATCTGGTCGGCGAGCTGGGCGGGGGCGCGGCGTGGGCGACCGCGGTGGGGAGCGTGCCGCTGGCCTCGTTCACCGTTTCCAAGGTGCGGTGGCTGGCCGAGCACGAGCCGGACCACGCCCGGCGGACGGCCGCGGTGTGCCTGCCGCACGACTGGCTGACCTGGCGGTTACTGGGCCGGTCGTCCCCTGCCGGTTTGCCGCTGGAGCGGCTCACCACCGATCGGGGGGACGCGTCCGGCACCGGGTACTGGTCGCCGTTCACCGAGTCGTACCGGTATGACCTGCTGGAGCTGGCCATGGGGAGCCGCCCGGCGGTGCCCCGGGTGCTGGGACCGGCCGAGGCGGCCGGGGAGGCGGGCGGGCTGCTGGTCGCGGCGGGGACCGGTGACAACATGGCCGCGGCCCTCGGGCTCGGGCTGCGCCCCGGTGACGTGGTCGTGTCGATCGGCACCTCGGGGACCGCGTTCGCCGTCGCCGACCGGCCCGGCGCGGACCCGGGCGGGTTGGTGGCCGGGTTCGCCGACGCCACGGGGCGTTTCCTGCCGCTGGTGTGCACGCTCAACGCCGCCCGGGTGCTGGAGGCCGCCGCCGCCATGCTCGGGACCGACCTCGCGCGCCTGGACTCGCTGGCCCTGTCCGCTCCGGGTGGGGCTGATGGGCTGGTGCTCGTGCCGTACCTGGAGGGTGAGCGCACCCCGAATCTCCCCGACGCCACCGGCTCCCTGCACGGACTCACCCTGCGCACCGCCACGCCCGGACACCTGGCCAGGGCGACGGTCGAGGGCCTGCTCTGCCACCTGGCCGACGCGCTGGAGGCGCTGCCGGTCAAGGGCGAACGTGTCCTGCTGATCGGCGGCGGGGCGGGTTCCCGTGCGGTGCGGGAGATCGCTCCGGCGGTGTTCGGCCGTCCGGTGGCGGTTCCGGCGCCGCAGGAGTACGTGGCCCGGGGGGCCGCCCGCCAGGCCGCCTGGGCGTTGTCCGGAGCCTCCGAGCCACCGGACTGGCCCACCCCGGGAACCACCGAGCACGAGGCGGCCCCCGAACCGGCGGTCCGCGACCGCTACCGGCAGGTCCTCGGCCTCTAGGCGGGCTTCGGGAGGCATGGGGTACGGCAGGCGTCACGGCTGACCGCCTGCCGTACCTCGTGGAGCTTCTCACGCCCCACCCGCCCGCCGCACCCCCTGTCCACGCACGGCGACAGGGAAGGTGACGGAGCGGTATGGGCTGGTGGGCGCACGGGCCGGACCTGTCCGCACCACGCCCGGCCCGCGCGGATCTATCAGAATGCCAGCCCTCGATCACGGCCCGCTGTGAGCCTTGTGTGTGCATTCGCCCCGCGAGTGACTACCATCGGCGGCTGTGAACGAGACGCGTCCTCGCGCGAGCCGGGCCCTGATGATCGCCGGAGTACTCCTAGGGGTGCTCCTGCTGGCGACGGCGGCCATCCTCTCCAGGGGCGCGCTCGGCGGAGCCTCACTGAACGCCGTGGGCTGGCCGGGCTCCCCCGGCCATCCCGGCGACCCCGGGCAGAAGACCGCCCGCGTGGAGGCCACCCCCTCGTCCACGCCCCGCCCCTCCCGCACACACCCCGCCCCGGCCACCTCCCAGCCCCACACCCGGCACGCGACGCCGGTAGCCGGCCATCCCCCGACCCGCACCCCCATGCCGGCCCGCGAATCCCGCCGCCCCACGCTGGTGGCCCCGAGCCCGGCCAACACCGGCGCGAACTCCCCCGCCGACGTCACCCCCATCGGCCCCAGCGCCCAGACCACCGCCGCCCCACCCCCGGCCACCCTCCCTCCCGCGGACCACCACCCATCCGCCACCCCAACCCCCAGCAAGACCAAACCCACCAAGCCCAAGCCCACCAAGACCCGCACCCCGGGCAAGAAACCCGGCAACCAGCCCCACAACCGCTAGCCACCCCAACAGGCGTGGGTCCGGGGCGGGGTCGCGGGTGAGGGGTGGCTCTGGGATGATGGCGGGCACTATGCCTGCCTCCCTGCCGTTCCGCCTGGTGCGCGCCGTGGCGTTCGCCGCGGTGTGCGCGGGGCTGGGCATGGGCGCACACGTCGTGGCCGGCGCCACCGTGGCGCTGCCCGGTGCGGTGGCGGCCATCGCGTTGTCGCTGCTGGCGGCGTTGCCGCTGACCGGGCGGGAACGTTCGGCCGGTGGGATCCTGGCGCTGCTGGTCGTGCTGCAGGCCGTGCTGCACGTGATGTTCTCGATGCTGCACGGCG
Source organism: Nonomuraea endophytica (assembly GCF_014203235.1). Taxonomy (GTDB): domain Bacteria; phylum Actinomycetota; class Actinomycetes; order Streptosporangiales; family Streptosporangiaceae; genus Nonomuraea; species Nonomuraea endophytica. The sequence continues at coordinate 619,753 of NZ_JACHIN010000005.1, forward strand.
CGGCGCCGGTGGCCGTCCAGGGCGGGCACGCGCACTCCGGGCTGGTGCCGGGGCTGGGCATGCTCGTGATGCACGGGTGGGCGATCGTGCTGACGGCGCTGTGGCTGTCGCGGGGCGAGGCCGCGCTGTGGGGCCTGTTCCGCCGGGTGCTGGTCCGGCTCGGCCTGCTTCCCGCCGTCCCCGTGACGCGAGACCCCGCCCCTCCCGTACGGCACGCGGAGCCACCCACTCCCCGCTCCGCCCTCCTCGAACACACCCTCTCAGGCCGGGGCCCGCCTCTCTTCCTCCCCGCCTGACCCTCCCGGACCTCTGGTCCGGAGCCCCCGCCCTCTGGCGCCTCCCCCGCACGCATCCTGCTGCCGGGGCTCAGCTGACGTTGCCCAAACCCGGCAACAGCGGTGACCAGGCTGCCCGGCTTGCCCGGCAGACAGGCAGGCCGCAGGCGCGCCTGTCGTGGGTGTTTATTGCCGAAATTTCTGGACTTCTGGAAGAGAGACCTCATCATGCGTATTCGTCATGCCCTCCTGGCTGTCGTGGCCACCGCCGCGCTGGCCGCCTGTGGTGGACAGCAGAGCACCTCCGCCGCCCCCGCCAACGACGCGCCCACCGGCACCGCCTCCGGAGCGCCCACGGCTGCGGCGACCGCTCCCGCCGGGGAGGCCGCGCCCGGCACCACGGGCCCGCTGACCATCGCCGACCCCTGGATCAAGACCACGAAGAGCGGCATGACCGCCGCCTTCGGCACCATCGCCAACCCCTCCGCCGCCCCGATCACGATCGTCTCCGCCACCTCCACCGGCGCGCCCACGGTGGAGCTTCACGAGACGGTCGGCGAGGGCACTCAGATGACCATGCGGCCCAAGGAGGGCGGCTTCACGATCCCGGCGGGCGGGAAGCTGGAGCTCAAGCCCGGCGGTGACCACATCATGCTGATGGACGTCACCACCCCGGTGAAGCCGGGCTCGGAGGTGGGTTTCACGCTGAAGTTCAAGGACGGCGGCACGATGGAGTTCAAGGCCGTGGGCAAGGACTTCGCCGGCGCCAACGAGAAGTACCAGCCCGGCCATGAGTGACGGCGAGCGTCCGTCCGGGATCTCCCGCCGCCGCCTGCTCGCCGGTGGCGCCGCGGCGGCGGGCGGCCTGGTCGCGACCGGTACTCTCACCGCCGGTCTCCCCACCGACGCCCAAGCCGCCGGCTCAGGCCCCTCGGATCAGACTGTGGCTGAGCGAACAGGAGCAGGGCAGGGCGTTACCGGTCAGGCCGCCGCTGAGCCGAGCTCGGCTACGGGGCCGGCCACCGCCCCGCCCGGGCAGTGCGTCTACGGCGACGGTGCGGCCGTGGAGCCGTTTCATGGGGTACGGCAGGCGGGTGTCGCCACCGCGCCCCAGGCCCACGCCGCCTTCGTCGGGCTCGATCTGCGCGAGGACGTCGGCAGGGAGGCGCTCGGCAGGCTGATGCGGCTGCTCACCGATGACGCCCGGCGGCTCACCCAGGGCCGCGGCGCGCTGGCCGACACCGAGCCCGAACTGGCGGCGCTGCCCGCGCGGCTGACGGTGACGTTCGGGTTCGGGCCGGGGCTGTTCCGGGCGGCGAAGGTCAAGGGCGGGCCTGAGCAGTTGCCGAGGTTCCCGGTGGACCGGCTGGAGGATCGGTGGTCGGGGGGCGATCTGCTGCTGCAGATCTGCTGCGACGACCCGGTCACGCTGGCCCACGCGCTGCGCATGATCGTGAAGGACACCGCGTCGTTCACGAAGGTCAGGTGGGTGCAGCGCGGGTTCCGGCAGGCGGTGCAGCGGCCGGGGCTGACCCAGCGCAACCTCATGGGGCAGCTCGACGGCACGGTCAACCCCAAGCCGGGGACGCCGGAGTTCGAGCGGGCCGTGTGGATCGCGGACGGGCCGCTGGCCGGTGGCACCATGCTGGTCCTGCGGCGGATCCGGATGCTCATGGACTCCTGGGACGCCGCCGACCGGGTGGCCAAGGAGTTCACGGTGGGGCGGCGGCTGGACAACGGCGCCCCGCTGAGCGGCCGGGCCGAGCACGACGAGGCCGACTTCGCCAAGCTCAACGCGATCGGCTTCCCGGTGATCTCGGAGTACGCGCACATCCGGCGGGCCCACACCCAGGATCCCGGGCTGCGGATGTTCCGCCGCGTGTACAACTACGACGACGGGGACACCGGGCTGCTCTTCGCCTCCTACCAGGCGGACGTGGCCCGGCAGTTCACCCCGGTGCAGCGCCGCCTGGCCAAGGCGGATCTGCTCAACGAGTGGACGACGCCGATCGGCTCGGCGGTCTTCTACATCCCGCCGGGCTGCGAGGAGTCCGGCTGGGTGGGCCAGAGCCTGCTGACCTGACGCCGCCCTGACGCACGGGAACAAGGCCGACGCGCAGGAAAGGCGCAAGACCGCCGCGCAGGAACGGCGCGCAGGGTCGGAGGATAGGGCGACTCCCCGCGAGGACCGGGGAGGAGCCCTATTCTTCCGGCATGGAGATCTGGATCAATCCCGCCTGCTCGAAGTGCCGGTCGGCGATCTCCCTGCTGGACGCCGAGCAGGCCGATTACACCGTCCGCCGCTACCTGGACGACCCGCCCACCGAGGCGGAGATCCGCGAGGTGCTCGCCCGTCTCGGCCTGGAGCCCTGGGACATCACCCGCACCGGCGAGGACGCCGCCAAGGAGCTGACCTCCTGGCCCCGCGATCCGGCCAATCGCGACCGGTGGATCCGGGCGCTGGCCGAGCACCCGATCCTCATCCAGCGCCCCATCATCACCGCCGACGACGGCCACGCGGTGATCGGCCGCACGGAGGAGGCGGTCCGCTCCGTGCTCAGGTCCTGACGATCACCGCCGTACCGCCGAAGCTACTGGATCGGCACCTGCAGCTCACGGAACCCGGCGATCTTGACGCTCAGCGCCGAGGCGGAGTCCGGCAGCGCGAACAGCCCCCAGAACTCCCTCTTCTGCCCGGGCCCGAACTTCTCGGTGCTCAGCCGGACCCCGGAGACGTCGGTGCAGGCGCAGTACGACCCGGCCTCGTCCCCGGTCGGCACCTGGAGGCGTCCGGGCAGGTATCGGCGGCGGTTCGCCTGGTCGGTCAGGACGACGGCGCTGGCGGCCTGGTACTTGTACGACTGCCAGTCCTGGCCGTTGTGCAGGTCGTTGAACCACGCCTCGGCCGTGCCCTCGTTGGCGACGGTGTAGGTGAGCAGGCCGAGCCCGCCCGGCAGCCGGCGCAGGCCGGTGATCTCCATGGCGATGGGCTGGCCGTCGGCCTTGGCGCTGCCCGTCAGGTCGGCGTCGGGGCCCACGGTGGAGACGACGTCCTCGGAGGGTGACGGCTGGGCCGACGCGGGTTCCGGCTTGGCGAAGGTGACCGTGACGCGCCGGTTGCGGCGTTTGCCCTCGTCGGTGTCGTTGCTGTAGAGCGGGCGGCGGGAGCCGTACCCCTTGGTCTGGAAGGCGACGCCGTCGCGCGACAGCAGCGGCGCGATGGCGGCCCGCACGGCCTGGGCGCGGCGCGCGGACAGCGGGTCGTTGATGGCGTCGGTGCCGGAGGAGTCGGCGTGGCCCTCGACCTTGACCTGGGTGGAGGGCGAGGCGTCGATGAGCTTGGCGGTACGCGCCAGCACGGCCTTGGCACGCGGCGTCAGCACCGCCTTGTCCACGGCGAACAGGACGTCGGCCGACAGGTTCACCTGGAGGTCCTTGCCGTCGTCGGAGGTCTCCTCGGTCCGGTCGGCGGACTCCGACGGCAGCACGATGCGGCGGGTGACCGGGGTGACGGGCTCGGCGTCCGGGTCGGGGAAGTCGCCCTGCGGCGGTTCGTCGCTGATGGGGACGTTGAGCATGGGCGCGGCGACCGGGGTCACGACGGTCGCGGTCTCCGGGTTGCCGCTGGGGGCGGGCAGGACGGCGTAGACGGTGATGGAGGCGCCCGGGTCGATGAAGTAGCCGACGCCGTCGCGCTTCTGGTCGGTGCAGAGGCAGGGGCTGCTCTCCGGCTTGTACGGCAGGATCCAGGTGCGGGCGCGCTCGTCGAGCACGCCGATGCCGGAGGCCCACTTGATCTCACCGAGCTTGCGGGTGTGGTCGCCCATCTGGCCGGTCCAGGGCAGGTCCTTGCCGTCGCCGGTGTTGGTGAGGCGGATCTGGACCACCAGGTGCTTGCCCTTGACCCGGTTGAGGCCGACGACCTCGAGCTTGAGGTCGGGGGTCATGGTGCTGCGGGTCTCCGCCAGGGCTGGGCGGTCGTCCTGCGTGGCGGTGGGGGTGGCCGCGGGCGTCGTCGCCGCCGGGGTGGTGGGGGCGGCGGGGGCCGTCGTGGCTGGTGCGGCCTGCCGCTGCTGGGGCAGCATTCCGCAGCCGGTGGCGGCCAGCGTCATGACGGCGGCCAGGGCCAGGATCCGGTTAGACATGGCGGAGATTGTGCCATGACCGAAACGCCCGACCACTTTTAACTCAGGGCGTCGTCCACGGCGTCCGGCGACAGGACGTGGTCCAGGACCATCACCGCGCAGCCGGTGATGCCCGCCCCCGCGCCCATCCTGCTCGCCTCGATCCGCAGCGTGCGGGTGGCGAGGGCGGTGGAGCGGCGGTAGACGACCTCGCGGATGCTGGACACCAGCGGGCCGAACGTCTCGGCCACGTCGCCGCCGAGCACGACCACCGACGGATTGAGGATGTTGACCGCGGAGGCCAGCACCTCGCCGATGCGCCGGCCCGCCTCGCGTACCGTCGCCATCGTCTGGGCGTCGCCGGCCCGCACGAGCGCGGTGACGTCCTCGATGGTCTTGACGTCCTTGCCCGCGGCGCGCAGGTCGCGCAGCAGCGCGGTGCCGCTGGCCACCGAGTCGACGCAGTCGATGTTGCCGCACCGGCACAGCACGCCGCCGCCGTCGCGTACCGGGATGTGGCCGATCTCCCCGGCCGCGCCGAGCGCGCCGCGCAGGATCTCGCCGCCGGAGATGATCCCGGCGCCGATCCGGGTGGAGATCTTCACGAACATGAGGTCGGTGACGTTCGCGTGGGCGCCGCGGTGCTCGCCGATGGCCAGGACGTTCACGTCGTTGTCGACCAGCACGGGCACGTCGAAGCGGGCCCTGATCAGCGGCGGGATGACCACGCCCGTCCAGGAGGCCATCACCCGGGCGCTCTCGGTGCGCCCCTGGGCGAACTCGACGGTCGCCGGCACGCCCATGCCCACGCCGCGCACCCGTGAGCGCGGGGTGTCGCCGAGTAGTTCGTCCCAGGTGTCCATGAGCAGCGGCAGCACGACGTCGGGGCCCTGCTCGACGTCGATGTGGAAGCGCCGCGCGGCCAGTTCCGCGCCGGACAGGTCACACACCGCCACCCGGGTACGGCTGGCGCCGAGCGCGGCCACCAGCACCACGCCGCCTCCGGCGTTGAACTCCAGCCTGACCGGCGGCCGCCCGCCGGTGGATGGGGCGTCGGTGCGCTCCACCACGAGGCCGCGCTCGATCAGCTCGCCCACCCGCAGTTGCACGGCAGGCCGGGACAGGCCCGTGACCCGGCCGAGGTCCGCTCGCGTCACGGCCTCTCCGGTGCGGATGAGCCGCAAGAACTCGCCACTGGTGGCGAGGGGCGCGGCGGTACGTCGAGGCATCGACTTAGTGAACCACACCTGCTTAAGTCATGAACAGTCCCGACTTTCTTATCTCAAATAGCAAAACTCGGGTTGTGCAAGACCCAAACTCTGGCTAATGTCCGTTCTGTCCTTGCTTGGCTGATCATCGGAGCTCGTGTCGTGTCCCCCCTCTCGTCTCCCGCCGCCGTCCACGCCGCCGATCTCGTCGTCTTCGGCGGTACCGGCGACCTGTCCATGCGCAAGCTGATCCCGGCGCTGTACCACAGCGACAGGGACGGCCGCCTGGCGCCAGAGACCCGCGTCATCGCCATGTCACGGGGCGGGCTCACCGACGCCGACTTCCGCGGGAAGGTCGACGCCGAGGTACGCGACCAGGTCCCCGTCGACGACCCGGCCGTCTGGCAGCGCTTCCTCGGCCGCCTGCACCACGTGTCGGTGGACGTCGGCGGCCCCTCTGGCAACCCGGACAAGTCCGGCTGGGCCGAGCTGTCCAAGCAGCTCGCCGGGCACGAGCAGCGCGACCGCGTCTTCTACCTGGCCAGCCCGCCGATGACGTTCGGCCCGTTCTGCCGCGAACTGCACGAGGCCGGCCTGGTCACCCCGCAGTCGCGGGTGGTGCTGGAGAAGCCGCTCGGCCGCGACCTGCCCAGCGCCCAGCGCATCAACGACGAAGTCGGCGCGATCTTCGACGAGCGCCAGATCTTCCGCATCGACCACTACCTCGGCAAGGAGACCGTGCAGAACCTGCTCGTGCTCCGCTTCGCCAACGCCTTCCTCGAGCCGATCTGGAACTCCCTCTGGATCGACCACGTGCAGATCACCGTCGCCGAGACCGTCGGCACGCCCGGCCGCCGCGGCTACTACGACCAGGCCGGCGCGCTGCGCGACATGGTCCAGAACCACCTGCTGCAACTGCTCACGCTCACCGCGATGGAGCCCCCGGCGCGCAACGACCGCGAGGCCATCCGCGACGAGAAGGTGAAGGTGCTGCAGGCGCTGCGCCCCATCCAGGAGGGCAGCGAGGTCGACCGCTTCACCGTCCGCGGCCAGTACACCGGCGCGTCCAATGCGCCCGAGTCCGGCGCGGCGGGACCGATGGTCGGCTACCTCGACGAGCCCGCCTCCACCCCGCCCACCGAGGACTCCAAGCGGGTCGAGACGTTCACCGCCATCCGCGCCGAGATCAAGAACTGGCGCTGGGCGGGCGTGCCGTTCTACCTGCGCACCGGCAAGCGCATGCCGCGCCGCGTCTCGGAGATCGTGGTGCAGTTCAAGGACGTGCCGCACTCCATCTACCCCGGCGGCTCGCCCAACCGCCTGGTGCTGCGCCTGCAGCCGGAAGAGGGCATCGAGCTGCACATCATGGCCAAGGAGCCGGGCGCGGGCGAGACCACGCTCAAGCCGGTGCCGCTGTCGCTCAGCTTCGGCGAGACCTTCACCGCCCGCGTCCCCGAGGCCTACGAGCGGCTCCTGACCGACGTGCTGGCCGGCAACCCGACGCTGTTCATGCGCCGCGACGAGGTCGAGGCCGCCTGGCGCTGGATCGACCCGATCCTGGCCGCCTGGGAGTCCTCTCCCGAACCGCCCGAGCCCTACCCCGCCGGCACCGCCGGCCCCGCGGGCGCCCACGAACTGCTCGGCCGCAGCGGCCGGGCCTGGCACGAGGAGGCGTGATGACCAACCGGGAGATCCAGGAGATCACTGACCGGATCGCCGAGCGCAGCGCCGCCAGCCGTACCGCCTATCTGGCGCGCGTCCGCCGCGACGGCGAGGCCGCCCGCGCGAACGGCCCCGCCCGCGCGCACCTCGGCTGCGCGAACCTCGCGCACGGCTTCGCGGCCGCCCCCGCCGAGGACAAGCCCCTCCTCCGCGGTACGGCCAAGCCCGGCATCGCCATCGTCACCAGCTACAACGACATGCTCAGCGCCCACCAGCCGTACGAGACCTACCCGCCGGAGCTGAAGAGGGCCGTGCGCGCGGCCGGCGGCGTGGCGCAGGTCGCGGGCGGCGTGCCGGCCATGTGCGACGGCATCACCCAGGGCCGCGCCGGCATGGAGCTGTCGCTCTACAGCCGCGACGTGATCGCCATGTCCACGGCCATCGCGCTGTCGCACGACATGTTCGACGCGTCGCTGCTGCTGGGCGTCTGCGACAAGATCGTGCCGGGCCTGTTCATCGGCGCGCTGCACTTCGGGCACCTGCCGGCGATCTTCGTCCCGGCCGGCCCGATGGGCTCCGGGCTGCCGAACAAGGTCAAGGCGCGCACCCGGCAGCTGTTCGCCGAGGGCAAGGTCGGCCGCACGGAGCTGCTGGAGGCCGAGTCGGCGTCCTACCACTCCCCCGGCACCTGCACCTTCTACGGCACCGCCAACTCCAACCAGGCGCTCATGGAGGTCATGGGCCTGCACCTGCCCGGCTCCACGTTCGTCAACCCGCACACCGAGCTGCGCCACGCCCTGACCGAGGCGGCCGGGCGGCGGGCCGTGGAGATCACCGCGCACGGCTCCGAGTACACCCCGATCGGCGAGCTCGTCGACGAGAAGTCGATCGTCAACGCCTGCGTGGCGCTGCTGGCCACCGGCGGGTCCACCAACCACACGCTGCACCTGGTGGCCATGGCCGCCGCCGCGGGCATCGTGCTGACCTGGGACGACCTGGCCTGCCTGTCGAAGGTCGTGCCGTCGCTGACCAAGATCTACCCCAACGGCCAGGCGGATGTGAACCACTTCCGCGACGCCGGCGGCATGCAGGTGCTCATCGGGGACCTGCTCGACCACGGGCTGCTGCACGGCGACGTGCTGACCGTGGCCGGGCGCGGGCTCGACCACTACCGCTCGGCCCCGTCGCTGAAGGACGGCGTGCTGGTCTGGGAGGAGCGCACCGAGGGCAGCTCCGACCTGGGCGTGCTGGCGCCGGTGTCGGCGCCGTTCTCGGCCGACGGCGGGATCCACATGGTCGAGGGCAACCTCGGCTGCGCCGTCAGCAAGGTGTCGGCGGTCAAGCCCGAGCACCTGGTCATCGAGGCGCCGGCCAAGGTCTTCGACGACCAGCTCGAACTGCTGGCCGCCTTCGAGGCCGGCGCGCTGGACGGGCAGGACTTCGTGGCGGTCATCCGCTACCAGGGGCCCTCGGCCAACGGCATGCCCGAGCTGCACAAGCTGACGCCGCCGCTGGCCGTACTGCTCGATCGGGGGCAGAACGTGGCGATCGTCACCGACGGCCGGATGTCCGGCGCGTCGGGGAAGGTTCCGGCGGCCATCCACCTGTCGCCTGAGGCCGCCGACGGCGGCGCCATCGCGCTCGTGCGCGAGGGGGACGTCATCCGGCTCGACTCCACCGCCGGGACCCTGGAGGTGCTGGCGGACCTGTCGGGACGCGAGCCGCAGGGGCGGGCGCTCAGCGACGCCGAGTGGGTGGGGACGGGACGTGAGCTGTTCGCCGCCTTCCGGCGGATGGCCGGGCCGGCCGAGTACGGGGCGGGCGTCTTCGGCGTGAGCGGGGCCGAGCAGCCCGAGCACGGGCCCGGCCTGGGCTTCGCCGCGCCGGCCGGGGCCGCGCACGCGGAGGCCACGCCGTCCCGGCTGAAGGTCATGGAAGAGCACGCCCGTCACGCCGCGGAGCACGCCGGTGGCTGAGCTGCCGTGGCTGGTCGCCGACGTCGGCGGCACCAATGCCAGGTTCGGGCTGGTCACCGCGCCGGGCGAGGCTCCCTCGCAGGTCGCGGTGCTGGCCGGAGCCGATCACGCGAGCCTTCCGGATGCCGTAGCCGCCTATCTCGCGGACCACGCGGGCGGAGTGCGGCCGGGGGCGGCGTGCGTGGCGGTCGCGGGGCCGATCGGCGGTGACTCCTACCAGCTGACGAACCTGCCCTGGTCGGGGTCGGTCGGCGACCTCGGCGTGCCGTACGCGGTGCTGCTCAACGACTTCGAGGCCCTGGCCGTGTCGCTGCCCCACCTGGGCGCGGACGACCTGGTCGGGCTCGGCGGGCCGGTGCCCGGCGACGGGATCAAGGCGGTGCTCGGGCCGGGGACCGGGCTCGGGGTGGCCGGGCTGGTGCCCGGCGACCACGGCTGGATCCCGGTGCCGGGCGAGGGCGGCCACGTCAGCGTCCCGGTGCACGACGAGCGCGAGCAGGAGATCGTCGCCGCGCTGCGCGAGCAGGGGCTGCGGCACGTCGAGGCCGAGCACGTGCTGTCGGGTCCCGGGCTGGCGCGCCTGTACCGGGCGCTGGCGCTGGTCAACGGCGCCGCCCCCGAGGACGGGATGACCGCCTCGGAGATCGTCGCCCGTGCCGGTGACCCGCTGTGCGCCGAGACCGTGGACGTCTTCTGCGCCATGCTCGGCACGTTCGCCGGGAACGTCGCGCTCACCCTGGGCGCCAGGGGAGGCGTCTACATCGGCGGCGGAGTGCTCCCCCGTATCGTGGACCGCGTGCGAGCCAGCGCCTTCCGCCGGCGGTTCGCCGCCAGTCCCAGCATGTCCGGGTACCTGTCGTCGATCGCCACCACGCTGATCGTCGCGCCGCAGCCGGCGCTGACGGGGGCGGCGGCCTGGCTGACCCAGCAGCTTTCGAGGAGAAGTGTCTATGAGCCTGCTTGATCTCGCCCCTGTCGTGCCCGTCGTGGTGATCGACGACGTGGAGACGGCCGTCCCGCTCGCGCGGGCGCTCGTCGCGGGCGGGCTTCCGGTCATCGAGGTGACCTTGCGTACGGCCGCCGCCCTGGAGTCGATCGCGCGCATCGCGGCGGAGGTTCCCGGTGCGGTGATCGGCGCCGGGACCATCCGGTCGGCGGCCGACATCGCGGCGGCCGTGGGGGCCGGGTCGAAGTTCCTGGTCTCGCCCGGAACGACGCCGGCGCTGGCCGAGGCACTGCTGGGGTCCGGCGTGCCGTTCCTGCCGGGGGCGGCGACCGCTTCCGAGGTCATGGCGCTGGCGGAGCGGGGCCTCAAGGAGCTCAAGTTCTTCCCGGCCGAGGCGGCGGGCGGCCTGCCGTACCTGAAGAGCCTGGCGGGGCCGCTACCGGACGTGCGGTTCTGCCCGACCGGCGGGATCAAGCCGGCCACCGCTCCCGACTACCTGGCGCTCCCGAACGTGGGCTGCGTGGGCGGCACGTGGCTCACCCCCGCCGACGCCCTGGCCACGGGAGACTGGGCCAGGGTGGAGAAGCTCGCGGCTGAAGCGGCCGCGCTGCGTCCCTGAAAGGTCAGCCGAGGCGGGCCAGGGCGGCGGAGATGGCCTGGGCGGCGCCTCTGACGGAGATGCCGAGGCGGGCCAGGGGCAGGGCGACCGCCGGTCCGGCCACCGAGATCGACATGGCCACCTTGCCCGCCGCGTCGAACACCGGCGCCGCCACACAGGCCACCCCGTCGGCGAACTCCTCCTGCGCGTAGGCGACGCCGTAGTGGCGGACCCGGGCGAGTTCGCGGTCCAGGCCGGTCAGGCTGGTGATCGTGCGGCGGGTCAGGCGTGGCGGGCTGCCCTGGTCGGCGAACGACTGGCGCAGCCCGGAGTCGTAGGCGAGCAGCGTCTTGCCGATGGCCGTGCAGTGCAGCGGCGCCCGGTCCACGCCGTCGGAGGGCGAGGCGACCCGGTTGTGGCCGTAGACCCGCTCGACGTACTCGGCTTCCAGGCCCGACAGCACGGCCAGGTTGACCGTCTGCCGGGTGGTCTCGTACAGATACAGCAGGTACGGCAGGACGGCCCGTCTGGTCCCCGGAATGCGGCCACGGGCGTCGCCGAGCCGGGCGAGCAGGTCGCCGACGAGGTAGTCGGTGCCGGCCCGTTTGGCCAGGGACCGCGAGCACAGGACCGCGAGGATCCGGTGGGCGGTCGATTTGGGCAGGCCGGTGTTCCTGCACAGTTGCGACAGGCTGATCGGCTGCGCCGCGGCGCTGAGCGAGAAGAGGATGTCGATCCCCTTCTCCAGGCTGCCCGGCTGGGCGGCCTCCGGTGCGCGCCGGTGCTGCACGATCGACTTCCCCGGCATGTCCACCATCCTCATCCTCGCCAAGGAGAAGGAAGGGCTTCCCCCGGGGTGCGATCCATGGTTTCGGGTTTACCCGAAGCAGGGATCAAGCACACCGTCCTTGCTAACGATTGTGAAACCTTCTGACCTGGCCGTTTGACGGGGAATCGGTGGGGAAGGGCGTGATTTATCCCCCACCGAGGGCTGGTGTCGCCCATGCCCATCCCGTTCCCCTTCCTTGGCCGTGACCTGGCGGTGGATCTCGGCACCGCCAACACGCTCGTCTACGTCCGAGACCGCGGCATCGTGCTCGACGAGCCGTCCGTCGTGGCGATCAACACCCGCACCGACAAGATCGTCGCCGTCGGCGGCGACGCCAAGCAGATGATCGGCCGCACCCCCGGCTACATCGTCGCCATCCGCCCGCTCAGGGACGGTGTTATCACCGACCTGGAGGTCGCCGAGCGCATGCTGCGCTCCTTCATCCAGAAGGTCCACCGCCGCCGCTACATCGTCCGCCCCCGCGTCGTGGTCGCCGTGCCCAGCGGCACCACCGGCGTCGAGCAACGCGCCGTCAAAGAGGCCTGTTACGAGGCCGGCGCCCGCCAGGTCTACCTCATCGAGGAGCCGATGGCCGCCGCGATAGGCGCCGGCCTGCCCGTGCACGAGCCGGCCGGCAGCATGGTCGTCGACGTGGGCGGCGGCACCACCGAGGTGGCCGTGATCTCGCTCGGCGGCATCGTCAGCTCCACCTCCATCCGGGTGGGCGGCGACGAGCTCGACCAGGCGATCATCGCCCACACCAAGAAGGAACACGGCCTCATGCTCGGCGAGCGCACCGCCGAGCAGCTCAAGATGAACATCGGCTCCGCCTACCCCGACGGCGAGGACCCGACGGCCGAGATCCGCGGCCGCGACCTGGTCAGCGGCCTGCCCAAGACCGTCCCGGTGAGCGCGGCCGAGATCCGCGCGGCGCTGGCCGAGCCGGTCAACTCCATCGTCGAAGCGGTCCAGGCCACGCTGGACGAGTGCCCGCCGGAGCTGTCGGGCGACCTGATGGACAGCGGCATCGCGCTCACCGGCGGCGGGGCGAAGCTGCACGGACTCGACCGGCGGCTGTCGGAGGCCACCGGCATGCCGATCAAGCTGGTGGAGAACCCGCTGCAGTCGGTGGTGCTCGGCTCCGGCCGATGTGTGGAGCAGTTCGGCCGCCTGAAGGACGTCTTCGTACCGGAGACCCGTCGCTGATCTGAAAGGAGGCGACCTGCGGATGCGCGCGGGGGCCGCCGGGAAGGAAGACGGATGAGACGGGGCCGGGGCGCGCTCGGCAGGAAACCGGGCCGGGGCCGGCTGGTGGTGGGCGTCCTCGTGCTGGCCGCGGCGCTGCTCATCGCCGCCGACCGCGAGGCCGCGCTGCAGCCGCTGCTCACCGCGGGCGCCGCGGTGGCAGGCCCGGTCGAGAGGGCGGTCTCCGGCCTTGCCGCCGGCGGCTCGGACACCCGCCGGATCCGGGCGCTGGAGCAGGAGAACGCCCGCCTGCGGGCCGAACTCTGGACCCGACCCCACCGGCCCGATCCCACCGCACCCGGGCCGCGCTTCGTCGCGGCCCAGGTCATCGCGTACGGCGGGCGGCAAGGCCTGTCCGCCACCGTCACCATCGACGCCGGCACCACCTCCGGCGTCCGTCCCGATCTGACCGTGCTCAACGGCGACGGCCTGGTGGGCAGGGTCGTCGCCGCCGGTCCGGGCACCGCCACCGTCCTGCTGGTCAGCGACGCCACCTCGGTCGTCGGCGCCCGCCTGCACAGCGAGCAGCCGGGGGAGGTCGGCACCGTCACGGGCGGCGGCAAGCCCGGCGGCCTGCTGCGCCTGAACCTGCTCGACGCCGAGGCCCCGGTCTCGGTGGGCCAGAAGGTGGTGACGTTCGGCTCGCGGCGGATGGTGCCGTTCGCCCCCGGCGTCCCGATCGGCACCATCGTCGGCGTCTCTCCCTCCACCGATCCCCTCACCCGCACCGCCCTGGTCCGTCCGGCGGCCCGCCTCACCGCCCTCGACGCGGTCGCCGTCGTGATCCCGCCGGGGAGCGTGCCGTGATGCCCGCGCGGGCATGGGCGGCGGTCGCGCTCGCGCCGCTGATCCAGGTGGTGCTGGTCAACCGGCTGTCGCTGCCCGGCGGCGTCACCCCCGACCTGACGTTGCTCGCGGTCCTGGCCGTCGCCCGCCTGCGGGGGCCGGTCGCGGGCGCGGTGGCCGGGTTCGCCGCCGGCGCCGTCCTGGACCTGATCCCGCCGGCCGTCCACCCGGTGGGGCGGGACGCGCTGGCCCTGTGCCTGGCCGGGTACGTCGCCGGCCACCTGCTCAGGCTGCCGGCCGTCGCCGCCTTCCCGCTGGGCGTGCTGGCCGGGCTGCTGTTCACCGCGGGCGTGCACGCGGCGCTCGGCGACCCGCGCGCCGGGGGTCCGGCGCTCGTCCACGTCCTGCCCTTGGCCGCCGCGTACACAGTGGCCGCGAGCCCTCTGGTCTGGTTCCCGATGCGGTGGAAGGCGCCCGATGCGTTCCCGGCTGCTGGTCCTGCACGTGCTGATCGCCTCCTTGCTGCTCATCCCGCTCATCCGGCTGTGGGACGTGCAGGTGCGCCACGGCGACGACTACGCCAGGGCCGCGGCGGAAGATCACGTCAGGCAGGTGGTCGTGCCGCAGGTCAGGGGCGGGATCCTCGATGACCGCGGCCGCCCGCTGGTGCGCAACCGCACCAGGCTGGCGGTCACGGTCGACCACGTGGCGCTGACCCGCCGCCGCGACGGCGGGCGCGCGGTGCTCGACCGGCTGGCCGGCGTGCTCGGCGTCCCGGCCGCGCGCCTGGCCGAACAGGTCCGCCTGTGTACGGCCGGCGTCCGCCCCCCGTGCTGGCCCGGCTCGCCGTACCAGCCGATCCCCGTGGCGGGGGAGGTGAGCACGCGGGCGGCGCTGCAGATCGCCGAGCGGCCGGAGCTGTTCCCCGGCGTGAGCGCCGACCCGGTGCCGGTGCGCGACCACCCGCGCGGCGAGCTGGCGGCGCACACGCTCGGCTACGTCGCGCCGTCGGGCGGCGGCGACCCGGCCAGCGGCATCGGCCTGTCGGGCCAGGAGGGTCTTGAGGCGCGTTACGACGCCGACCTGAGCGGGCGGCCGGGCCGGCGCGAGGTGGTCGTGGACACCACCGGCCAGGTCGTCAGGACGCTCTCCGAGACGCCGCCGGTGGCCGGGCACGACCTGGTGACCAGCATCGACGCCGAGGTGCAGGAGGTGGCCGAGCGGGCGCTGCGCCGGGCGGTGGAGGGGGCGCGCGACCGGCGGCTGCCCGCGGACGCCGGTGCGGCGGTGGTCATGGACGTGCGGACGGGACGGGTGGTGGCGCTGGCCGCCCACCCGGGCTACGACCCTGACGTGTGGTCGGGCGGCATCTCCGGCGACGCCTACCGCGAGCTGCGCGGCAGGCTGCAGCCCAAGGCGATCCAGGGCCAGTGGGCGCCCGGCTCCACCTGGAAGATCACCTCGGCGGCCGCGGCGGTGAAGGCGGGCTACGCGCTCGACGGGATCTACGGCTGCCCGGGGTCGTTCCAGGTGGGCGCGAGGTCGTTCAGGAACTTCCGCGGGATCCCGCTCGGCAGCATGCCGCTGAGCCGGGCGCTGACCGCCTCGTGCGACACGATCTTCTACCGGTTCGCCTACGAGATGTGGCTCAAGGACGGAGGCACGAAGCCGGTCAAACGGCCCAGGGATCCGATGCAGAAGATGGCGGCGGCCTTCGGGTTCGGCAAGCGCACCGGGATCGACCTGCCCGGCGAGGCGGCGGGGCGGCTGCCGACGCGGGCGTGGAAACGTTCGTTCTGGGCGCAGACCAGGAAGCAGTCCTGCAAGGAGGCCAAGCGCGCCAGGTCCGCTTATGTCCGGGCGATCGCCAAGGAGAACTGCGTGGACGGCCACCGGTGGTGGGCCGGCGACGCGGCCAACTTCTCCATCGGGCAGGGCGACGTGCTGGTGACGCCGCTGCAGCTGGCCAGGGCGTACGCGGCGCTGGCCAACGGCGGCAAGCTGTTCACCCCGCGTGTGGGCAAGGCGGTCGTGCGGGCCGACGGCAGCGTGGTGCGGCGGATCAAGCCGAAGGTGGCCGGACGGCTGCCGGTGCCGAAAAAGGTGCTCGCCTACATCCGTAAGGCGCTGGCCGAGGTGCCCAGGAGCGGGACGGCGGCCGGGGCCTTCGCCGGGTTCCCGCTGGACCGGCTGGCGGTGGCCGGCAAGACGGGTACGGCCGAGGCCTATGGCAAGAAGGACACCTCCTGGTTCGCCTCCTTCGCACCGGCCGGCAAACCGCGTTACGCCGTCGTGGTCGTGGTCTCTCAGGGCGGGACGGGCGCGTCGACGGCGGCGCCGGCCGTACGGGAGATCTGGTCGGGCATGTACGGGCTGGAGGGCGGGAAGGCGGCGCTGCGGTGAGGGCTCAGCGGCCCGACTGGGTGCTGGCCGTGGCGGCGGTCGCGCTGTGCGGGCTGGGCGCGGTGCTGGTGTGGTCGGCCACCGAGCCGAGGCTGCTGGACGCCGGGCAGGATCCGCTCACCTATCTCAAGCGGCAGCTCGTCAACATCGCGGTCGGGGTCGCGGTCATGGTCGCGCTCTCGGCCACGAGTCACCGGGTGCTGCGGGCGTACACGCCGTGGGCCTATCTGGCCGCCGTGCTCAGCCTGGCGGCGGTGCTGACGCCGCTGGGCCGTACCGTGAACGGGGCGCAGGCGTGGCTCGGTCTCGGCCCGCTGCAGGTGCAGCCGTCGGAGCCGGCGAAGCTGGCGCTCGTGCTGGCGCTGGCCACCGTGCTCGCCGAGCGGCACGACGGCGAGCGGCGGCCGCGCTGGACCCAGGTGGGGCTGGCGCTGGCCCTGTCCGCGCCGCCCGCCGCGCTCATCATGCTGCAGCCCGACATGGGCACGCTGCTGATCCTGGCCGCGGTGGTGCTGGGCGCGCTGTTCGCGGCCGGGGTGGCGCTGCGGTGGCTGCTGGCGCTGAGCGGGTCGGCCGTCGCGGCGGGGGCCGCCGCCTGGTTCCTGGGACTGCTCCAGCCGCACCAGGTGAGCCGCCTGATCGCCTTCGCCGAGCCGGGCGCCGACCCGCTCGGCGCGGGCTACACGGCCAAGGAGGCGCTGGTCACGGTCGGCTCGGGCGGCGCGTTCGGGCGCGGGTTGTTCAACGGCGACCAGACGGCCGGGCGGTTCGTGCCCGAGCAGCACACCGACTTCGTCTTCACCGTGGCCGGCGAGGAGCTCGGCTTCCTGGGCTCGGCGCTGATCGTGGTTCTGCTGGCGGTGGTGCTGTGGCGCGGGCTGCGCGTCGCGGGCCGTACGGGCTCGTTCGGCTGCGTCGCGGCGGCGGCGGTCGTGTGCTGGCTGGCGCTCCAGACGTTCGTGAACATCGGCATGGCGCTCGGGCTGGCCCCGGTGATCGGCGTCCCGCTCCCCTTCGTCTCTTACGGCGGGTCGGCCACGGTGGCCGCGTTGGCGGCGATCGGCGTCCTGCAGTCGATCCACCGGGGCCATCCACCCAAAGGCCACTGACCTGCGGTTTTCCCTGCCGGAACACAGTCTGGAAATTCGCACTTGGCGTTCCATCGGCCGAAACGGATGATTGCCTCATTGATGCCGCGGAGTTCCCATCAATGTCATGAGCACCACAAGCCGGGCCATCGCCGACTGGATGCGGCTGCGGGACCTCACCACCGTCTTCGGCGGCCCCGGAGCCGACGGCGCCTTCCCCGGAGACGTCCGCCGCATCCGCGGCCTTCAGGAGGCCGTCGTGGTCGCCATGGCCGACGGATACGCCTCGGTCACCGGCCGCCCCGCCCTCGTCGACCTCGGATGCGCCGCCCACGGTGCGGGCGCCGTGCTCGGGGCCGCCGCCAACCGCACCCCGCTCATCGTCACGACCGGGCTCGGGCACCCCGGCCACGGCCACGGATCCGCCCGGCCCGCCGTCAAGTGGTCCTGCGCGCCCGCGCCGCGCGACGTGCCCGCCGCGCTGGAGTGGGCCTACCACGTCTCGCTCACCCCGCCGCGCGGCCCCGTGTTCCTGTCGCTGCCCGCCGACCTGGCCGCGACCGAGGCGGACCCGGCTCCCGCCGTCCGCCCCCTGGCCGCCGCGGCCGCCCCCGACCCGATCGCGCTGGCCGTACTGGCCGAGCGGCTCGACCGCGCACGCTCGCCCGTGCTCGTCGTCGGCGCCGACGTGGACGCTTCGGGCGGCTGGGCGGCCGCGGTCGAACTCGCCGAGCGCTGCGCGCTGCCCGTCTGGGAGGCGGCCCAGTCCGGCCGCGTGTCCTTCCCGCAGTCCCATCCGCACTACCGCGGCGCCCTGCTCCCCGGCGCCGAACCCGCCGCCCGCCAGCTCGCCACCCACGACCTGGTCCTCGCCGCCGGCGTGCCGCCGCCGGAAGGCGTCGCCGCCGTCCTGCTCACCTCCGACCCGTCCTGCGCCGCCTTCGGCGACGTCATCCTGGGCGACGTACGGCAGGCGCTGACCGCCCTCGCCGAACTCACCAAGCTCAGGCACGAGCCCCTGCCCGGCACCTGGCCCGCGCCCTCCCCCGCGCCCCGCGGCAGCCGTCCGATGAGCCTGGTCACCGCGCTGGCCGCGCTCGCCGAAGGCGCGCCCCCCGAGACGATCTGGGTCAGCGAGTCCCCGCCCAGCCGCCCCGTCTTCCACGACCAGATCAGGATCGACCGCCCCGGCTCGTTCCTGTGCGCCGCGGGCGGCGAAGCCGGGCACGCGCTGCCCGCCGCCATCGGCGCCCAGCTCGGCGAACCGTCCCGGCCCGTCGTCGCCGTCGTCGGCGACGGGTCGCTGCAGCACGCCGTCGCCGCCCTGTGGAGCGCCGCCGCGTACCGGGTGCCGCTGACCGTCGTGGTCCTCACCGACGGCGCGCGGGCGATGCTGCGCTGGCTGTCACGCCTCGACGGCGCCGGTCCCGGCGCCGACCTCTGCGCCATCGCCAAGGGGTACGGCGTCGCCGCCAGCCACGTCGAGTCCGCCGAGGCGCTCACCGCCGCGCTGCGCATCGCGACCGCCTCCGACCTGCCCATGCTCATCGAGGTGCCCGTGAACGGGCCCTGACATGGGCGCACCCAGGCCCGCGTGCACCGCCGCGCACCCTATTGAGCGGCGGGCACGACGGGAGGCCCGGCGGCGTCCCGGTCCACGTGGTTCGTGTCCGAGGCGCGCTTCCATGGCCGAGCCGGGCGCCGCCGGCGCCCCGCTCACCGACCACAGGGAAGGGGGTGATCGCATGAAGGCCGGCTCCGGCGTCAGCTGGGTCCGCTAGTCCACGCACCCTCCGGAGGGCCCCCGTACCGTGGTGGCGCCGATCCCCGGGGCGGGAGCCGTACCCTTCCCGCCGCGGCCGGACCCTCCGGAGCCTCAGGACCCCGACCTGCGATGAAACCCAGTGCGACGCCTGATCGTCTCTCAACCGTTAGAGTCTGGGGAGAAAAGGCATGCCGGGCGGAGGATCGGTCGGTTTGAGACGGCGGGATGACGACGGTGAGAGGGCGGCGAGGGTGGGAAAGCGCGGTCCGCTGACCCCCGACGACCCGTCCGAGATCGGCCCGTATGAGCTGGTCAAGCGCCTCGGCTCGGGCGGCATGGGCACCGTCTACCTGGCCAAGGGCGCCGACGGGTCCAAGGTGGCGCTGAAGGCGATCCGCCGCGACTTCGCCGCCGACCCGGTCTACCGGGCGCGCTTCCACGAAGAGGTGTCCAACGCGCGCAAGGTCGCCTCGTTCTGCACCGCGCGCGTACTCGACCACGGCGAGCACGACGGCCTGCTCTACCTCGTCACCGAGTACATCGACGGCGTCTCCCTGGAGGACCACCTCATCGAGCACGGCGCGCTGGAGCCGTCGGTGCTGCACGCGGCCGCGGTGGGCGTGGCGGCGGCGCTGACCGCCATCCACGCCGTCGGCCTGGTCCACCGGGACCTGAAGCCGGCCAACGTCATGCTCACCCTCGCCGGGCCGCGCGTGATCGACTTCGGATTGGCCCGTTCCACGCACGTCAACTCCCGCCACACCAACGCCGGCATGGTCATGGGCACACCGGGGTGGATCGCGCCGGAGCAGGTCTTCGAGGGGCGTACCAGCCCGGCGGGCGACGTGTTCGCCTGGGGCTCGCTGATCGCGTACGCGGGGCTGGGCGGGCACCCCTTCGGCGAGGGTGACGCCTACGTCATGGCCGCCCGCGCCAGGACCGCCCCGCCGGACCTGCGTGGGCTGCCCGCTCCGCTGGACCGGCTGGTGGCGGCGGCCATCCACCCGGACCCGGCGCGGCGTCCGGCGTCGCGGCAGTTGCTGCTGGAGCTCGTGGGCGCGGCCGACGAGCCCGCCGCCCAGCTCGCCGCGACCCGGCACCTGACCAGCATGTGGGACCCCGCCGTGGCCCAGAACCCCCCGGGCCGCCCAGCCCCCTTTACCCCACCTCCGGCCCACCCCGGCACCCCAGCCCAACCCCCACACCCGGGCAGCGCAGGCCAGCCACCCCACCCCGGCACCGCGGGCCAGCCCCCGCACCCCGGCACCGCGGGCCAGCCGCCCCACCCCGGCACGTCGGGCCAGCCCGCACGCCCCGGCCCTCCCCCACAGCCAGGACCACCCATCCCCGGCGCCCCCGGCCGCCCCGCCCCAGGCTCGGGCGGGCCCGGTCCGGCCTCTGGCGGACCTGGCCACGGGGTTCCGAGCCCTGGCCGACACGGCTCCGAGGCACCCGGGCCCGGTGTACCCGGCTCGGGTGGGCCTGGCAGGCAGGGGCCTGGTCACTCGACCACGGGTCAGGGACCGTTGCCTGGACCGGCGGGACCTGGGCCGGTGAGGCCCGGGTCGCGTCCGGCTCCGCATGACCCGCGGCCCGGGCGTGATCCGCGCACTGGGCCGCCTCGGCGGTCTGGGCCCGGGGTGACCGGGCCGGTGCCGCTCGCCCAGCACTCCACGACCGGGCAAGGGCCGCTGCCCCGGCCTTCCGCCACCGGGCAGGGGCCGTTGCCACATCCGTCGACCACCGGTCAGGGGCCGCTGCCGCCGCGTGGTTTCGGTGTGCCTCAGCGATCGGCCCGGCGGGGCGTGTCGGGGTGCCTGATCGCGGCGGTGATCGTGCTGGTGGTGATCGTGCTGTTCATCGCGCTGATGGCGTGGTTCTTCCGCGGCCCGTCGGCGGCGGGTGAGGGCGCGTCGGTCCAGGACGGCAAGCTGAAGTTCACCGTGACCGCCACCAAGTGCCCCAAACCCGCCAAGACCGCCGAGCGCCGTCAGTGCCGCCTGTCCGTACGGGTGTCCAACATCGGCCAGGAGGCCAGGGTCCTCTACCCGGGCCAGCAGAAGCTGATCGACCAGGACGACGTCCTCCACGGCGCCGCCAGGCTCCTGGACAAGGCGGGCAAGGAGATCACCCCGATCCGGATCGACCCCGGCCAGTCGTTCACCGGCGCCCTGGAGTTCGACCTGCCCAAGACCGCCAGCGCGGAGGGCGCCGAACTGCACGACTCCGGCCTGAGCCGAGGCGTACGCGTAGAACTCGGCTAGCGCCGCGGGGTCAGCGGGCGGCTCCGGAGCTCCAGGCCCAAGCGGCGATCCCGACCCGGTTGGCCGCGCCGACCTTGCGCTGGATGTTGGCCAGGTGGGTCTTGACGGTGCCCGGGCTGATGAAGAGTTCGGTGGCGATGTCGGCGTTGGTCCTGCCGTGCGCCACCAGGACGGCGATCTCGCGTTCGCGGTCGGTGAGCGGGTCGGGCGGCGGCGCCTGACCGTCGGGGGCGCGGAGGTGGCGCAGCAGACGTACGGTCACCTGCGGGCTGATCAACGTGTCACCCGCCATCGCCGCCCGGATCGCCTCGATGAGCAGGGTCGGGCCGGAACGCTTGAGCAGGAAGCCCGCGGCCCCGTTGCGCAGGGCGGTGTGGACGTAGTCATCGAGGTCGAACGTGGTCACCACGATCACCCGCGTCTCCTGCGCGAGCTGCCGGGTGACCTCCAGGCCGTCGAGGCCGGGCATCCGGATGTCGGCCAGCACGACGTCGGGTTTGAGATGCCTGGCCAGCTCGACCGCTTTGGTGCCGTCGGCCGCCTCGCCCACGACCGTCATGTCCGGCTGGGAGTCCAGGATGAGCCGGAAGCCGATCCTGACGTCGTCCTGGTCGTCGGCGATCACGATCCGCGTGCTCATCTTCTCCCTGTTCCTGGAACGGCGGCGCCGTACCGTGTCATGCGGGGATCACCGCCGTGAGTCGCCAGCCGTCGCCGTGCGGGCCCGCTTCCAGCGAGCCGCCGACGGCGGCGAGCAACTCGGACAGCCCCGCGAGGCCGAAGCCACCCCTTCTGCCGATGCCGCTGCCCCTTCTCGCGTCGGTACGGCCCGCAGCACCGTCGTCCTCAACCCGGACCTCCAGCCACAGACGATCGGCCCTCACGCTCACCGCCACGGCGCTGGCCCGCGGGGCGTGGCGGCGGACGTTGGTCAGCGCCTCGCTCACCACCCGGTACGCGGTCGCCGACGCCTCACGCGAGACCCCTTCGGTCGCGACGTCGAAGCTCACCCGCACCGACGGCGGGAACCCGTCGGCCAGCTCCCCCACCCGTTCGAGGCCAGGAGTCGGCGCCCGGTCCGGGTCATTGAGCATGTGGACGGTACGGTCCAGCGAGGCCAGCGCGCGCCGCCCGCCATCCTCGATCCGCCGCAGAGCGTCGGCCACCGGCTCGGGCAGTCCGGGCGTGAACCCGGCCGCCTGCGCCTGCACCAGCATGCCGCTGACGTCGTGGGCGACGAAGTCGTGCAGGTCACGCGCGAGTGCCAGCCGCTGATCCTGTACGGCCGCCGCCACCGCCCGCCCCCGGGCCTGATCCAGCCAGCGCAGATAGAGCCCAGCCCCGGCCGCCGCCACCGCGGGCAGCGCCCAGGCGGCACACGCGCCGAGGATCAGCAGCGGCGGACCGTTCCACACCTGCCTGAGCAGCACCAGCGCGACAGCCAGCCCAGGCACGAGGGCGGCGACCGGGCGACGCCGCGCGGCCAGAAGCGTCAGCACCAGCAGCGCGGGCACCTCGGCGAACAACCCCCAGGTCCCGGCCTGGACATCGCCCCGCGCCACCACGATGACGGCGGTGACAACCAACGAGACACCCCCGGCCACCACGGCCACGACCTCAGGCGTCAGAGCCACGAAGCCAGAAGCCCGGCGCCCAAGCCCGGACACCCCGCGAGGGAGGAGGGCCGTCACCGCCGCCAGGACGGCGACGACGGCTGCGAACACGTACATGGGTTCGAGCGTAGAGGGACGGGGGAGCGGCGGCCTCCGCCGAACGGCGGAGGCGGGGCTGGTGTGCGGGCCACCGGATCCGGCGAACGGCAGATGTGCGGCGGCCGCCCCCGCCGCGAGGCTTGGGCCATGAACACGATGCAGGTTGCGAGAACCGCCCGCTGGCCCCGCTGGGCGACGTGGGGAGCGGCCGCGTGGTCGCTGGCGTACGGCGGTCTGGGGCTTTTCTGGGCGTACGGCGGAGCCGGCTTCCCCTTCGGCGAAGGCGACGTCCCCGACGCCCGTGCCGAGTCCTTCCTGGGCACGGCCACGGCGGCCGGTACCGCCCCGGTCATCGCCGGGCTCGGCCTCGCGGGCGCGCTCCTGGCGGTGGCCATGACGCGCGACTGGGGCGGCTCGGCCACGACACGGAGCGGGGAGAGCGGGGCGCGGCGGTGGGGCGGGGTGGCCAGGGTCGCGATGCTGGGGCCCGCGTGGGCGATGGCGTTCCTGCTGGTGGTGCTGGTGCCGGATGCGCGGATCATGACGGCGGTCGGGTACGCGCCGATCTTCCTGGTGGGTCTGCCGTTCGGCTGGCCGGACGCCAACTACTTCGAGCTGGCCTTCCCCTGGCCGGTGGTGAACATGCTGATCTGCCTGGCCGGCGGCCTGCTGTGGGCGGGGGCGGCGCTGGCGGTCACCCGCCGCAGCGCGGGAGCGTGTCAGAGCTGTGGCCGCACCGAGGCCCACGCCGCCCACTGGAGCACGCCCGCGGGCGCGGCGCGCTGGGGCAGGTGGGCCGCCTACACGGCCTTCGCCGTCCCGCTGTTCTACTCGGTCGTGCGCTGGGCCTGGGCGCTGAAGATCCCGCTGCTGTTCTCGGAGGAGGGCATCAGGTGGCTGCACGAGACCGGGATGGCGTGGGCGGGCGCGGGGCTGGCCACGTTCGGTGCCGTGGGCGGCGTGCTGACGCTCGGCCTGGTCCGCCCGTGGGGCGAGGTCTGGCCGCGCTGGGTGCCGGTGCTCGCCGGCCGGCCGGTGCCGCGCAAGCTGCCGCTGGGCGCGGCCGGGGCGGTGACGGCGATCCTGGCCTCGGCCGGGGCGGTGGCGGTCCGGGTCACCGACTGGACGGACCCGTCGTCGTGGCTGGTGAGCCCGATGGCGTACTGGCCCGTCTGGGCCGTGGCGCTCGGGCTGGCCACGCTGGCCTACTACTACCGCACCCGCCCGGCCTGCCCTCGCTGCGGCCTGGGCGGACGGTGACCGGGGCAAGCTACGCCCGCGCGAGGAGGGCGGTCTCGGTCAGCGGGGACTCGTGGGTGCCCTCCACCGTGCAGGCGTGGGCGCCGGCCAGCGAACCCAGCCGGACCGCCGTCTCCAGGTCGTGGCCGCGCAGCCGGCCGTACAGGAAGCCGGAGACGAAGGCGTCTCCCGCGCCGTTGGTGTCGACGACCGGGCCGGGCGGCGGGACGGCGGGGAAGGCGCGCGGGCCGGTGCCGCGCTCCAGGACGAGGCAGCCATCAGCCCCGCGGGTGCACACGACCGTGTGGGCGCGGCCCTCGGTGAGGATGCGGCGCATCACGGTCTCCGGGTCGGGCAGGGCGGCGGCCGAGAGGAAGACGAGGCCGGCCTGGTAGGCGAAGTCCTCGTGGTAGGGGTTGACGCCGTCCCAGTCGTGCAGGTCGGTCGAGGTGGGGACGCCGGGCAGGTCGGCGAAGACCTTCCGGCTGAAGTCGGTGATCGACAGGTGGGCGTGGCGGGGACGCAGGTTCGAGTACAGGGACGGGGGCAGCGTCTCGCCGGGGGTGGCGCGGGGGTCGAACAGCGAGGTGCGGCGGCCGTCGGGGCCGACCAGCAGGACGCTGCGGCGGGTGCCGGCCACGGCGGCGCCGAACGAGCAGTCGACGCCGCCCAGCGCGCGGCGGACCAGCGCGCCCTGCGGGTCGTCGCCGATCAGGTCGACGAACCTGGTGCGCAGGCCGAGCGCCGCGCAGCCGAGCGCCACGCCGGCGCCGGTGTTGCCGATCCGGTCGATCACCGGCGGGACGGTGTGGGTGTCGGCGTACGGCAGGGGCAGCGCGGGCACGTAGACGGTGGTGTCGACGCCGGCCCCGCCGACCACGAGGACGTCGTGGGTCACCGGTTCACCAGCGGTCCCGAGCCGGTGGAGCCGCGCACGACGAGCTCCGGCTGGAAGATCAGCTCGACGTGCCGGGCGGGCGCGCCGTTCACCTCCTCCAGGAGCGTCTGCACCGCGGCCGAGGCCATCGCGCCGATGGGCTTGCGGACGGTGGTGAGCGGCGGGTCGGTGAACGCGATCAGCGGCGAGTCGTCGAAGCCCACCACGGACACCTCGCCGGGCACCGACAGGCCGCGCTCGCGGCAGGCGCGGATCGCGCCGAGCGCCATGAGGTCGCTGGCGCACACGATGCCGGTGCAGCCGCGTTCGAGCAGCTGGGCGGCGGCGGCCTGGCCGCCTTCGACGGAGAACAGCGAGTGGGCGATGAGGCCGTCCACCTCGGTGGCGCCGAGCAGCTGCGCCATCGCCTGCCGGTAGCCGTCGATCTTGCGGATGACCGGCACGAAGCGGCGCGGGCCGAGCGCGAGGCCGATGCGCTCGTGCCCGAGGTCCACGAGATGTTGTACGGCCAGCCGCGCCGCCAGCCGGTCGTCGGGCGAGATGAACGGCGCGTTGATGTGCTCGCTGTAGCCGTCGACCAGCACGATCGGCAGCCCGCGGTCGGTCAGGCGGGTGTAGCGGTCCATGCGCGCGGTGGTGTCGGCGTGCAGGCCGGAGACGAACACGATCCCGTTGACGCCCCGGTCGACGAGCAGCTCGGTGAACTCGTCCTCGGGGGCGCCGCCCGGCATCTGGGTGCACAGCACGGGCGTGTAGCCGTGCTGGGTGAGCGCCTTCTCGATGGCCTGCGCGAACGCGGGGAAGATCGGGTTGTCGAGCTCGGGGGTGACCAGCCCGACCAGGCCGTTGCTGCGCTGGCGCAGGCGGGGCGGGCGCTCGTACCCCATGAGGTCGAGCGCGGTCATGACGGCCTGGCGGGTGGCCGCGGAGACGCCGGGCTTGCCGTTGAGCACCCTGCTCACGGTGGCCTCGCTCACCCCCGCCTGGGCTGCGATGTCGGCGAGGCGGGCGTGTCCGTTCATGGGCGCTACTTTACTTTCCACCACACCGCCGAATCGGGCGCGCCGGGCGTGGCGGCCGACGACAGCAGAAGCTCGCCCTTGAGGGCGAAGTCGACGGGGCGATCGGTGAGGTTGACGGCGCAGACGAGGTCGCCGCGGGCGAACATCAGCGTGCCCTCCGGCGAGTCGAGCCAGCGCAGCTCACCGGCGATCTCGCGGCGCAGCCGCAGCGCGCCGCGGTAGAGCTCCAGGGTGGAGCCCGGCACGCCTTCCTGGGCCTCGACGCTGAGCTCGGACCAGCTCGCCGGGATGGGCAGCCACGGCAGTTCCCAGCCGAGCTCGCGGGTCCAGGGCAGCGGCACGCGGCAGCCGTCGCGCCCGCTCTCGGGGTCGCGCAGCCGCTGCGGGTCCTGCTGGACCTCCTCCGGCAGGTCGAGCACCTCGGGCAGGCCCAGTTCCTCGCCCTGGTAGACGTAGGCGGAGCCGGGCAGCGCCAGCGTCAGCAGCATCGCGGCGCGGGCGCGGTCGAGGCTGCCGTAGCGGGTGACGTGCCGCCTGACGTCGTGGTT
The DNA here is from genome assembly GCF_014203235.1 of Nonomuraea endophytica. Classification (GTDB taxonomy): domain Bacteria; phylum Actinomycetota; class Actinomycetes; order Streptosporangiales; family Streptosporangiaceae; genus Nonomuraea; species Nonomuraea endophytica. The sequence continues at coordinate 646,341 of NZ_JACHIN010000005.1, forward strand.
GGACAGCACCCAGGTGGACGGCGCGCCCACGGAGGCGGCGCTGGCCAGGGAGGCGTCGATGGCCTCGCGCAGGCGGGGCGCGTCCCAGGGGGTGGCCAGGTAGTGGAAGTTGAAGGCCTGGTGGAGCTCGTCGGGGCGGACGTAGCGGGCCAGCCGCTCGGGCGTGGGCGCCCAGGCCTCGGCGACGCCGATGCGCTCGCCGGGGTAGGAGTCCAGGATGTGCCGGAAGTGGCGGTGGATGTCGTGGACGCCCTCGTTGTCGAAGTACGGGACGACGTCGGAGCCGATCATCCGGATCTGGTCGCTGTGCCCGATGTCGGGGAGGTCGTGCGGTTTGACCATGCCGTGGGCGACGTCGATGCGGAAGCCGTCCACGCCGAGGTCGAGCCAGAAGCGCAGGATCGAGTCGAACTCGGCGCGCACCTCGGGGTTGTCCCAGTTGAGGTCGGGCTGCTCCTTGTCGAACAGATGCAGGTACCACTGGCCGTCCTCGACCTGCGTCCAGGCCGGGCCGCCGAAGATGGACTCCCAGTCGTTGGGCCGGTCGCGGAAGATGTAGCGCTCGCGGTGCCGCCCGCGCAGCGCCTCCTGGAACCACGGATGGGCCGAGGAGGTGTGGTTCGGCACGATGTCCACGATGACCCGCAGGCCGAAACCGTGCGCCTCGTCGATGAGCGCCTTGGCGTCGGCCAGCGTGCCGAACAGCGGGTCGACGTCGCGGTAGTCGGCCACGTCGTAGCCGAAGTCGGCCATGGGCGAGGTGAAGAAGGGGGTGAGCCAGACCGCGTCGACACCCAGGCTCTTCAGGTACGGCAGGCGGTCGCGCACACCGATCAGGTCTCCGACGCCGTCGCCGTTCCCGTCGGCGAAACTGCGGACGTACACCTGGTAAATGACGGCGTCGCGCCACCAGTCGGTCATCAAAACCCCCCAATAGTCCCGTACATGAAATCTCTTGCCGCAAGTTTACGCAAGCCCTTCCATGTACCACCAACCCCTGATTTTTCGCCACACTTACCCCTAGAGTGGGATAAAACCCCCTATGTGACTTGACTCACGACCCGGAAGCTTGGCTGAGGCATTAGACAGAAGTCAGGCGGGCTGTCAACCCCTGCGCACCCGATCTATAGAGATTTTTTATGGCAAGGGTGGACATCAGGCTGTAACCGCGATGTACTACCTCATCAATCACAGCGGAACCTGGCTGCAAGGTGCTGCCCATGAGCTCGGTCGTTCTCGACAAAGTGACCAAGGTTTACCCGGGTGACCACCTGGCGGTCGATCGCATGAGCTTGAAGGCGGAGGACGGCGAGTTCCTGGTCCTGCTGGGCCCCTCGGGCTGCGGGAAGTCCACCCTGCTGCGCATGATCGCCGGGCTGGAGGAGATCACCGAGGGCGACCTGTGGCTCGACGGCAAGCTCGCCAACCACCTCGCCCCCCGCGACCGCGACGTGGCCATGGTCTTCCAGAGCGGCGCCCTCTACCCCCACCGCTCGGTGCGCGGCAACATCGCCTTCCCGCTGGAGATCGCCAAGACCGATCCCGAGCTGGTCAAGGAACGGGTGCTGGAGCTGTCCAAGGCGCTGCACATCGACGAGACGCTCGACCGCCGCCCCGGAACCCTGTCCGGCGGCCAGCGCCAGCGCGTGGCCATGGGCCGCGCCATCGTCCGCCAGCCCAAGATCTTCCTGATGGACGAGCCGCTGTCGAACCTCGACGCCGGCATGCGCACCGAACTGCGCATGGAGATCTCCGCCCTGGTCAGGTCGCTCGGCGTCACCACGATCTACGTCACCCACGACCAGGTCGAGGCGCTCACGCTGGCCGACCGGATCGCCATCATGAACCGCGGCGTCCTGCAGGACGTCGGCACCCCGGCGCAGATCTACAACGACCCGGCGACCGCGTTCGTCGCGGCCTTCCTCAACTCCCAGCAGCTCAACCTGCTGGCCGCCACGGTGCGCACCCCGCAGAACCAGTACGTGATGCTGGACTTCGGCCCGCACCGGCTGACGATCCCGTGGAGCGACCCCCGGGCGTACGCGATCTCGCAGTACACGGGCAGCCAGGTATTGGTCGGCATGCGGCCCGACGGGCTGGCGCCGGTGCCGGAGACCTATGACGGGCCGGCGTTCTTCGGCCGGGTCCGGGCGCTGGAGTACCACGGGCACGAGTGGCTGGCCTATGTGGAGTGCGGGGCGCCCGGCGTGGCCGTACCCGAGCCGCCGGATCCCCGCCAGCGGGTCAACGGCCACGCCCAGGAGTCGGCGGGGCTGGGCACGCTGCTGCGGCGGATGTTCGCCTCGCGCGCGGTGATCGAGGAGAAGGAGCAGGAGCAGGCGGAGGAGAGCGGCCACCACCGCAGGACCGACCTGATCGTCCGGCTGGGCGTGCGCCCGGCCTGGCGGGTCAACGACGCCGCCAAGGTGGCCGTGGACGTCTCCCGCCTCATGGTCTTCACGCAGGAGGGCGCCCGCATCGACGCCCCCCGCCGGGCCACCTGAGGCCTTAGCCCGATCAGCCGGGCGCGGCGTTGCGGTCGATGGCGAGGTAGGTGCCGCGCAGGCGGGCCAGGTGGGCGTGCTGGGCCTCGCGGGCGCCGGGCTCGTCGCCCGCCTCCACCCGGTCGAGGATCTCGCGGTGGTCGCGGTCGACGTCGTGCCAGAAGCGGCCGGGGGCGCGCGAGCGCAGGAAACGCTCGTCCAGGACCTGGAAGACGGGCCTGGCCACCACCTCCAGCAGCGGGTTGCCGCAGGCCCCGAGCAGCAGCGCGTGGAAGCGCTTGTTCGGCTCGTACATCTCCTCCGGCGAGGCCGCGCCGGGGTCGAAGAGCGTGGCCCGCAGCGCCGCCAGGTCCTCGGGGGTACGGCGCAGCGCCGCGAACCCGGCCGCCGGCACCTCCAGCAGGTCCCGGATCTCCAGGAACTGGTCCACGGTGAGCTGCGTGTCCACGGCCAGCAGGTTGAGGCTGGTCGCCAGGTAGTCGCTGATCTGCTCGGGCCGCGGCGTCACCACGAAGCTGCCCCCTGCCACGCCCCGGACGGTGGCGATGAGGTTCTGGCTGGCCAGCAGCCGCAGCGCCTCGCGCACGGTGCTCCGGCTCACGCCGTAGGCGGCCGACAGCTCGGGCTCGACCGGCAGCCGGTCACCGGGGCGGAAGCGGCCGGCCACGATGAGCTCCCGCAGTTCGGCGGCGAGCGCCTGGTAGGCGGGCGGCTTCTTGGTCACACCGTCAGACCCTACTCGGCGGGTCCCGGCCGTGGCGCTTGAGGGATTCGGCCCCGCCCGGCCCTGCCGGACGGGGCCGGCGAGTGCCGGGGTGGCGGGTTCGGCCTCCCCCACGGTGAGGCCGATCCTGCCGTTCCGACCCCGCCGTACGAGGGGCCCCGTTCCACTTCTGGGAACAGCGTTCCAATCTGAGGCGGCTGTGTCAATGGCAAGAACCGGAGCGGCCTGGCCGTACCGGAGAAAACCAGAGCTCAGGCGCGGTGACCGAGTCGTGCGGAAAGTCGGTCGGTCGCCTCCAGAAGGGCCGCCGCGCAGGCGTCGGCCTCCCCGATGAAGCGTTCGGCGGGCCCGCAGACGCTGATCACCGCGGCCGGCAGGCTGTGGTGGTCGAGGATGGGCGCGGCCACCGAGGCGGCGCCGCGCTGCCGTTCCGAGATGGACATGGCGTAGCCGCGGCGGCGGATCAGCGCCAGCTCGGTGCGCAACCGCTCCGGGTCGGTGACGGTGGCCGGGGTCAGCGGGTCGAGCGGCGCCGACAGGTAGGAGTCGATCTCCACCTCGGGCAGGAAGGCGAGGAACGCCTTGGACGAACCCCCGGCGTGCAGCGGGTACGGCACGCCGAGCGAGACCGCCATGATGACTTCGCGCGGCGGTTTGACCTGGTCGATGTAGACGCGGTTGAGGCCGGTCCTGATCGACAGTGTCGCGGTCTCGGTCGTGCGGGCGCTCAGCCCGGCCAGCTCGGGCGCGGCCAGGCGGCGGATGTCGATGCGGTCCAGATAGGCCAGCCCCAGCCGCATCGCGGTCAGCCCGAGCGAGTAGCGGCGGCTGTCCTCGTCGAGTTCGACCAGGCCGCGGCTGCGCAGGGAGGCCAGCACCCGGTGGACCGCCGCCTTGGACATGCCGAGGCTGTCGGCGAGCTCGGTCACCCCGAGCGTGCTGGTGCCCGCCTCGGCGAAGCGGACGAGTACGTCGGCCGCCCGCTCGACGGTCGCGACGGTCTGGCTGGACATGCTGGAGCCTTTCACCTGCGATGCAACCCCACCGGTACGGGTGGGTCAGTCATGATCCTCGTGTCCACGAAGTCCCACCATTCTTCCTGTGACACGCGCTGCGACTCCCAGGAAGAGTCGCTCTTGAGGGTGGCCAGGGCCTTTCTGTAGGCGCCCCAGGCCGCCTCGTCGTCGAAGGCCGCCCGGTTCTCCAGCATGTATACGTCACCGACCACGCTGTAGAACCAGCGCACCTCCTTCACCATCGGCAAATCGCGGTAGAACCAGCGCTCGCGCTCCTCCAGCCACTCCCAGAAGGCCGCCATGTCCCTGCGGGCGCGTTCGGCGAGCCGCATCCGGTAGACCAGGTAGATCATGGGTACAGTCTGAAACCTAATTCCAATAATTGGAACAACCGGGAGTGAGCCATGTGGCAGGACGGGTTGCGTGTGTACGACTTGGCGCAGCCGATGCGTAGGGGTATGCCCCAATCGCCCAATCATCCCCCATTTCGCATGCTCCTGGAGCGCCGGCACGGAGATGTCGTCCGCGCCGACGGCGGTTCCGCCGCCAACGAGCTGATCGTCACCGGCGGCCACGTCGGCACTCACGTGGACGCCCTGGCCCACGTCTCGCACGACGGCCTCCTGTACGGCGGAGCCGACCCGGCCGACCTCACCACCAACGACGGCTTCAGCTCGCTGGGCATCGACTCCTTCGACCCGTACGTGGGCCGGTGCGTCCTGCTCGACGTGGCCCGCGTCCACGGCGTCGACTTCCTGCCCGCCGGCTACGAGGTGAGCGTCGCCGACCTGGAGAAGGCCTCGGAGGGGGTGGAGATCCGCGCGGGCGACGCCCTGCTGATCGGCACCGGCTGGTCGCGCGTTTGGCACGATCCCGGGCGGTTCACCGGCCAGACGGCGGGCGTACCGGGGCCGGGGGTGGAGGCCGGGCACTGGCTCGCCGAGCGGCGACCGCGCGTGGTCGGCGGCGAGACGATCGCCTTCGAGCACATCGCGCCGGAACGCGGCCACGCCGCGCTGCCGGTGCACCGGATCATGCTCGTGGAGTCGGGGATCAACATCGTGGAGACGATGCGGCTGCACGAACTGCTCGACGCGGGGGTACGCGAGTTCCTCCTGGTACTCAATCCGCTGCCGATCGTGGGCGCCACCGGCGCGCCGGTCCGGCCGCTGGCCGTTCTGCCCGGGGAGCGCGCATGACCACACACGTGCAACTGCTGGCCGCCTTCGCCGCGAGCTGCCGCGACGACGGACTGCCCGGCGAGGTCCGCGCGGACGTCGCCGGCCGGATCCTGGACGTGCTCGGCAACTGCCTGGCCGCCTACGCCGAGCCGGACGCCGACGCCGCGCCCGCGGTCCTGCGCGCGGCCCTGCGGTGGAACGGCACCGGGGAGGCGACCACGATCGGCAGCGGCCACCGCCTGCCCGCCCCGTCGGCCGCCCTGGTCAACGGCACGCTCGCGCACTCTCTCGACTACGACGACACGCATCTGCCCTCGGTGCTGCACCCGAGCGCGCCCGTGGTGCCCGCCGCGCTGGCCGCGGCCGAGGCCACGGGCGCCGGCGGGACGAGCCTGGCGGCGGCGGTCGCCGCCGGGATCGAGGTGTGCAACCGGCTCGGCATGGCCTCCTACCTGCCCGAGGCGGGCAACTCGCTCTTCTTCGACAAGGGCCAGCACGCCACGTCCATCTGCGGCACGCTCGGCGCCGCGGTGGCGGCCGGGATGCTGTACGAGCTGCCCGCCGAAGGGCTGGCCGACGCCTTGGGCATCGCCGCCAGCATGGGCGCCGGGGTCATCGAGGCCAACAGGACCGGCGGCACCGTCAAGCGGGTGCACTGCGGCTGGGCGGCGCACGCCGGGGTGTCGGCCGCGGTGCTGGCCCTCGAAGGCGTGACCGGGCCGCCGACGGTGCTGGAAGGGCGGTTCGGCTTCTTCCAGGCCTGGCTGGACGGCAGGTTCGACGCCGGGGCGCTGCTCGACGGCCTCGGCGAGCGGTGGGAACTGCTGCGCACCGTCTACAAGCCGTACCCGACCAACCACTTCACCCACCCCGCGATCGACTGCGCGCTCGCCCTGCGCGACCGGCTCGGCCCCGAGGCGCTGGCTGAGGCCGAGATCGAGCTGGGCGTGCCCGCGCCGGTCCTGCGCACGATCGCGGAACCGGCCGAGGAGAAGGCCGCGCCCCGCTCCCCCTACCACGCGAAGTTCTCCGGCCCCTACACGGTCGCCACGGCGCTGCTCGGCTCGGGCGGCGGGCTCGGCGTCTGCCTGGACGACTTCGCCGAGCTGCATCCGGCGCGGCTGGCGCTGGCCGCGCGGGTGCGGTGCGTTGCCGACGCGCGGGCGACGGAGATCTTCCCGCGCGCCTTCGCGGCCGTTCTGCGGGTACGGCTGGCCGACGGCACCGAGCTGGAACACCGCGTCGACTCCTCCAGGGGCGGCCCCGAGCATCCGCTGACCGGGGAAGAGCTGGCCCGCAAGTTCCGCGACAACGCCCGCCGTGCCTTGCCCGAGGATCGGATGGAGGCCCTGGTGACGGCGGCCCGTTCCGGGGCCCCCGCCGCGAGCCTGCTCCCCCTGACCGTGGCCTAGATCACCACTGCTTAGATCACCGCGGCCTAGATCACCATGGTGCGGCCGTCGGGCCCGTCCGGCCAGGTCCAGTAGCGGACCGGGCCGCCGGGCTCGCGCAGGCAGGCGGTCGCGGGCTCGCGCATGACGGCCAGCGGGAAGTCCGCCAGCCGCGCCAGCGCCTGCCCGACCGGCACCCAGGCCGCCTCCAGCACGTCACCGTCGGGGTCGGCGGGCGTGAGGTCCTGCCCGCGCGGCCGTTCGAACGCGAAGTACAAGGCGGTCAGCGTCGCGGGAACCGGGAACTGCACCACCGCCAGCAGGCGCGTGGGCGGGCCCACCTTCAGCCCGCACTCCTCCGCGACCTCGCGGGCCGCCGCCCGGTCCGACAGCTCGCCGTCTTCGACCATGCCGCCGGGCAGGCCCCAGATCGGGTGCGGGTCGGCGGCGTTGCGCTGGTGGACCATGAGGACCTCGCCGTCCCCGAGCACGACCGAGCTCACGGCCAGAAGTGGTTTCACCCCCGCATTGTCCTCCCTGAAGCTCCGCGTCACTGTCCTCCCCTAGAGCGCCGCACCCGGATAGGCCGCCCGCAGTACGCCGCGGACGAACGCGCCCGGATCGTCCAGCCCCGCCGCCGCCAGCGTGTCCGGACCGTCCGACAGCAGGTGCGGCAGCGCCCCGTGCAGGGCCAGCGTGACCAGCGCGGCGCTCTCGCGGGTGACGGGCAGCCCGGCCGCCCGCTGGGCCAGCTCGAACCCGGTGAAGTCGCCCGCCGCGATCGGGTCGAGGATCTCCGCCAGCCAGGGCCGGCGCGCCGACTCGGCCTGCAGCTCCAGGTAGGCGAGCAGGCGGGCGCGGCCGGGCCCCGCCGCGTCGCGCAGCAGCGCCTCGAACCTGGCCGCCAGCTCGGCCGGGTCGCCGGGCGGCGAGGCCGGGACGGCGCCCCGGTAGAGCTCCAGGCAGCGCTCGGCGACCGCGCGCAGCAGGGCCTCGCGGGCCGGAAAGTAGTTCTTCGCGGTGCCGCCGGGCACGCCCGCCTCGGCGTCGACCGCGCGGTGCGTCAGGCCGCGCCCGCCCTCGCGCGCCAGCACGTGGATGGCCGCGTCGCGCAGAAGGTCCCGACGGTCCTGGTTCGCCATGCTCCGCCTCTCGTTTTTGCCGATACTACCCCAAACGTGGTACCACAGATGTGGTAGTCGATTTCGTGGAGGTGGGACATGGCCGGAAAGGCTGTGGTGGTCGGGGCGGGCGTGGGCGGGCTGGCCACCGCGATCGGGTTGCGGCGCGCGGGGTGGTCGGTGCGGGTGCTGGAGCGGCGGGCCGAGCTCGAGAGGTACGGCACCGCCTTCGGCATCCACCCGACCGCCCAGGGCGCGCTGGAGCGGCTGGGCGTGGGGCAGGGGTTCATGGAGCGGGCGGTGCCGTACCGGGACGGGCGCATCCGCACCCCGGACGGCGCGGTGATCGCGAACCTGCCGCTGGAGCGCATCGAGCGCAGGGCCGGGCGGCCGGAACTGCTGATCGCGCGGCCGTACCTGCTGGATGTGCTCTTGGGGGCGCTGGACGTGCCGATCGAGTTCGGCGGCGAGGTGCGCGACGTGGAGGAGCTCGCGGCCGGCCACGACCTGGTGGTCGGCGCCGACGGCATCCGCAGCGCGGTGCGGCGGGGGCGCTTCGGCGGGCGCAGCGGCCCGCGCCACGTGGGGACGGTGGCGTGGATCGGCATCGCCGGATTCGACAGCGGCATCCACGGCGAGACGTGGGGCGCCGGGCGGTTCTTCGGGATGACGCCGGTCGAGCCGGGCAAGACGAACTGGTACGCGACGGTGCCGGAGGCCACCACCGCCGGGGAACTGCGCGAGCTGTTCAGCGGCTGGCACGACCCGATCCCCCGCATCCTGCACGAGACGGACCCCGCGGAGTGGATCCGCTACGAGATGCGCCACCTGCACCCCGCCCTGCCCTCCTTCACCAGCGGCGGGAACGTGGCGCTCGTCGGGGACGCGGCGCACGCGATGACGCCCAACCTGGGGCAGGGCGCGTGCACGGCGATCCTCGACGCCGAGGCGCTGACCAGGGCGATCGCCACGCACGCCAGGCTGCCGGAGGCGCTGCGGGCCTACGACGCCGAGCGGCGGCGCAGCGCGCAGCGGGTGGCGCTCGGCTCGCGCGGCCTGCACCGGTTCATGACGGTACGCCGCACCGGGCTGCGCGACTCGCTCCTGCGCCTGCTGCCCGCCTGATCACCAGCCGACCTTGCCCTTGCCGATGATCAGGGCCTTGGCGATCACCAGGCGCTGCACGTCGTTGGTGCCCTCGCCGATGGCCATCAGCGGGGCGTCGCGGTAGAGGCGCTCGACGACGTACTCCTGGCTGTAGCCGTAGCCGCCGTGGATGCGCATCGACTCCAGCGACGCCTTCAGCGCCACCTCGGAGGCGAAGTACTTGGCCATCCCGGCCTCCATGTCCACCCGCTTGCCGCCGTCGGCCTGCGAGGCGGCCCAGTAGGTCAGCAGCCGCGCGGCCTGGATCTCCGTGGCCAGGTCGGCGAGCTTGAGCTGGACGGCCTGGAACTCGGCGATCGGCTGCCCGAACGCCTCCCGCCGGCGGGAGTAGGACAGGGCCGCGTCGTAGGCGGCCTGGGCCACCCCGACGGCCCTGGCGGCGATGTTGACGCGGCCGATCTCCAGGCCGGACAGCACCTGCTGCATGCCCCTGCCCTCCTCGCCGCCGAGCAGCGCCGAGACCGGGACGCGCACGTCCTGGAGCGCGACCTCGCAGGTCTCGGTGCCCTTGTAGCCGAGCTTGGGCAGGTCGCGGCTGACCGTGAAGCCGGGCGTTCCGGCGTCCACGAGCAGCACCGACATGCCCTTGTGCGCGGGCTCGGTGATCGCGGTCTTCACCAGTACCGGCAGCGGGTCGGCGTGGCGGGCGTTGGTGATCCACGTCTTGACGCCGTTGACGACGTAGTGCTCGCCGTCGCGGACCGCGCGCGTCCGGATGCCCTGCAGGTCCGTGCCCGCTCCCGGCTCGGTCAGCGCCAGTCCGGTACGGCGGGCGCCGCTCGCCAGATCCGGCAGGTAGTGGCGCTTCTGCTCCTCGGTGCCGTGGCGGGCGATCATCCAGGCCGACAGCGAGTGGGAGCCGATGGTCCCGGCCACGCCCATCCAGCCTCTGGCGATCTCCTCGAAGACCAGGGCGAAGGTCACCATGTCGGCGTCGAGCCCGCCGTACTCCTCGGGGACGGTCAGCCCGAACAGCCCCATCTCCTTCATCTTCGCCACGATCTCGGTGGGATACCTCCCGGAGTGCTCCCACTCGGTGGCCACGGGGACGATCTCCTTCTCGACGAAGGCGCGCAACGTCTCCCTGAAGGCCCTCTGGTCGTCGGTCAGCTCGAAGTCCATGGCGCGTTACTCCTTCTCGAAGACGGGCAGCCCTTGCCACCAGGTGAGGCGTACCCGCTCGTCGCAGGCCCACGGGCCGGGGCCGACCAGGCGGGTGAGCAGGACGGGGCCCTCGTCCAGGCGGACTCGGGCGATCACGTACGGGGGTTGGAAGTCCGCGGACGGGGCGCGGTGGACCTCGGTGAAGGTGTCCACCGAGCCGCCTCCCTCCGCCTCGCACGAGCCCAGATCGGGCGAGCCGCAGCCGAGGCAGAGCGGTCTCGGGTAGTGCTGGCGGCGGCCGCAGGCCCGGCACTCCTGCAGTTCCAGGCGTTCAGCCACGGTCGGCCCCCAGCAGCACGGTGGCGTGCGTGGACAGGATGCCGCCGGTGCCGTGGGCCAGCGCCACCTCGGCGCCGGGCGCCTGACGCGCGCCGCACTCGCCGCGCAGCTGGCGGACCGCCTCGACCAGCAGGAACAGGCCGAACATGCCCGGATGGCAGTAGGACAGGCCGCCGCCGGTGGTGTTGAGCGGGAACGCGCCGCCCGGCCCCGCCTCCTTCACCAGGTCGCCGGCCGCGCCCGGCTCGCAGAAGCCCAGGGCCTCCAGGGTGAGCAGGACCGTGATCGTGAACGAGTCGTACACCTGGGCCACGTCCACGTCCTCCGGCGTGACGGCGGCCATGGCGAAGGCCCTCCGGCCCGCTTCCGCCGCGCCGGTGTCCAGGATGTCGTGGGCCTGGGACATGCCGGCGGTCGTGGTGGCCTCGCCGTACCCGAGGATCGTGATCGGGACCTTCGGCAGGTGGCGGGCGCGGTCGAGGGCGGTGAGCACGATCGCGGCGCCGCCGTCGGTGACCAGGCAGCAGTCGGCGGCGGTGAGCGGTGTGGAGATCATGGGCGCGGCGAGGACCTGCTCGACCGTCAGGGGGCCGGCGGCGTGGCGGTGGGCGCGCGGGTTCAGCAGCGCCCACTCGCGGGCGGCCACGGCGACCTGGGCCAGGTCGGCGCGGCTTCTGCCGTATTGGTGGAGGTAGCGCTGGGCGGCCAGCGCGTAGTACGAGATCGGGTAGAGCGGGCCGTACGGGGCCTCGTGGGTGGTCTGGGGGACGTCGCCCTCGTGGACGCCCGACAGGGCGCGGGTGCGGGCGCCGCGCTGGTTCGAGCCGTAGGAGATCAGCACCGTCGTGCACTGCCCCGCCCCGATCGCCTGTACGGCCCGCGCCACGTACATCTCGAACGCGGAACCGCCGGCGAACGTGGAGTCGGTCCAGGCGGGGCGCAGACCCAGATACTCGGCCACCTGGGTGGCGGCGAACCTGCCCACGCCCGCGGTGGCCAGGCCGTCGACGTCGCGCAGGGCGAGGCCGGCGTCGGCCAGGGCGCGGGTGGCCGCCTGGGCCTGGAGTTCGAGTGCGCTCCTGCCGGTGACCCCGAGATCGGACTCGGCTGCCCCGACGACGGCCACCGCAGTCATAGCCGCCTCTCCACCACGGACGTCGCGGGGGCCACGGCGATTCTGGGGTTGTCGCCGATGACCTCGACCTGCTGCTCCACCGTGAGCAGGCCGTCCGCCTCGGACACCACGCGCCCGGTGCAGCGGACGGTCTCGCCCGCGAACACCATCGAGCGGAACCGGAAGCTCATCCGGGTGATCCGCGCGCTCGGGCCGAGCCAGTCCTGCAGCTGCTCGGCCAGGAGCGCGCCGAAGAGCTGGCCGTCCACGACCGGCGCGGGCAGGCCCCTTTCCACGGCGTAGGCGGAGTCGTGGTGGAGGCGGTGCCAGTCCCAGGTGGCCCCGGCGTACGCGATCATGCCGGCCGGGTCGATCCGGCGTTGCAGAGGGGGGATCACGGGTCCTCCAGAGGTATGTAGATCAGCGTCTCCTCGTTGACGGCCAGCAGGTCGGCGTGCTGGTTGGTGTAGGTGGCCGTGGACGTCACGAAGATCTTGCCCGCCTTGCGGACGATCTTGCCAAGGCGCCAGGTGACGGTGATGACGTCGGCGGGCCGTACCGGCTGGTGGAGCTCGTAGGTGTTGCCGCCGCGCACGAGGCGGGTGCCGGGGAAGTCGAGGTCCCAGGTGTGGCCGCAGTAGCCGTCGGCGTCGCGGGGCAGGCCGGTGAACTGGTTCGTCTCGAAGATCAGGGTGGGCGGGGCGATGACGCCGTCGTAGCCGTGTTCGCGGGCGTGGGCGTCGTCGGTGTAGAGCGGGTTGGCGTCGCCCACGGCCTGGGCGAAGTAGCGGATCGCGGCGCGGCCGAGCTCTTCCGGGGAGGTGTAGGTGACCTCGTTCACCGGAGCACCGCTGTGGGGACGACCTCGATGAGAAACTCGGGGCGCAGCAGGGCCGTGCAGACGACCGAGGTGAGGGCGGGGCCGTGGGGGAAGTGGCGCTCCCTGACCGCCACTATTTCCGGATACTTCGTGATGGCTGGAGGAGTGATGTATTCGACCAGCCTGACCACGTCCGAGCCCGTCAGGTTCTCCTCGCGCAGCACGGCTTCGATCGCCGTGTAGGTGTACTCGGCCTGCGCCACCAGGTCGCCCTCGTGCAGCGCCCGCTGGGTCGCCGGCTCCAGCGCGCCGAAGCCCGACATGAACAACGTGCCGCCCGCCGCCACCCCCGGCTTGTACGTGAGCGTGTCGTAGCGTGTCCAGCCGGGGTTGACGGCGCGCAGCGGCAGCCGCGAGCCGACCGCGTCCAGCGTGACCATCGCGCCCTCCACGGCGGCGCGGTCCACCAGGATCCCGGCCGCGCCCGGATGCACGGGCCGGCCGTCGGCGCCCTCGCCGCCCAGCAGTTCCCTGCGCGGGCGGCCGCAGCGCGGGTAGTCTGCCCGGGTGGCGGTCGCGGTGTAGTCGGTGGTCTGCACCAGCCCCTCAAGCCCGATCCCGGCCACCTTGAGCAGCTCAGCCGCCACCTCCAGGCAGGAGCGGTACTGCTCGCCGAACCCCGCCGTCAGATCGGCCGGGACGATAGCGGGCAGATACACGATCTCCCCCGCCACGGTCACCACGCCGCGGCCGGTGACGAACCGCTCCCCGCCCCCTCGGCACGCCGTCACCTCGACGGCCACCTCGTGCCCGTCCTCCAGCACGCCCTCGACCGCGATCGCCGACAGCGTGACCCCTTCCGGCCTGGCCGCCGGGTCCGGCCTCGCGCTCGCGTACTCCCGCACATGCACCGCGTCCGCCCACGTCAGCCCAAGCGCGCCCAGCGCCACCCGGGCCCGCTCGTAGGCGTCGCCGGCGTCGGTGCCGGTCAGCGCGGGCAGCCGCACGGTCCTGTCCCTCACCTCGGCCACTCCCTCGCGGTCATCGCGTCAGCTCCTTCAGCAGGTCGTCGAGGGCGGGCAGTTCGTGCAGGCGCAGCGCGAGGTCCACGGCGCGGGCGCTCAGCCCGTTTCCCAGAGCCTTGTCGGCGACCAGGCGGTCGATGCGGGGATCGCCTGGTCCGCCCGAACCGCGCGCCACCTCCGCGACCACCCGGCGCCCGTCCGTCAGCCGCGCCCGCAGCCGCCCGTGCTGGTCGGCCGCGGGGCCCCGGTGCCCGGATGGCACGTGCCGTACCCTCGCGGCGAGATCACACACGTCGGCGCGCTCGGGCCGGGCGAACGTGCGCGCGGTCAGCTCACCGTCGACCAGCATCGCCGCCACGCACCAGGCCAGGCTGAACTTCGCCGCGTACGGCGTGCGCGGTCGCTCCTTGCCCGCCCCGCACACCAGCGCCGCGGCGTCGTCATGGACCTCCGCCTCGATCCCGGCCACCTCCTCCGCGGCGGCCAGCCCACGCAGGACCTTCGCGGCGTCGACGGCGGCGTGCAGCAGCTGGCAGGCGGGGTAGGGCTTGATCGTGATCCGGGTGACCTCCCAGCCGCGCCCCAGGTCGCCGAACGGGTCGACGCCAGGGCGGCCGAGCAGCGCGCCGTACAGGCCGTGCTCGCCCTCCACCACCGTCGCGGGCCCGCTCGCCCCCGCCCGCGCCAGCCGCGCGGCCAGCACACCCGCCTGGGCGGCGAAGCCCGCGTGGAGCTGCTTGGTCGAGGCCCCGGTGTTCAGGAACTCCAGCAGGCCGCCCGACATGCTGCCCGCGATGCCCAGCGCGGCGACCGCCTGGGCGTGCGTGAGCCCGTACAGTCTGGCGGCCACCAGCGCGGCGGCCAGCGTGCCGCAGGCCGAGGTGGCGTGCAGGCCACGAGCATGAAATCCATGCGGTACGGCCCCGCCCAGCCGGCAGATCGCCTCGTAACCGGCGAGCGCGGCGGTGAGCACCTCGGCCCCGCTCGCCCCGGTCTCCTCCCCCACCGCGAACGCCACCGGCAGCACCGGGGCCGTCGCGTGAACCAGCCCCAGGGCGTGGGTGTCGTCGAAGTCCAGCGCGTGCACCAGCACCCCGTTGGCCAGCGCCGCCGCCACCGCCCCCACCCGGCGCCCGCTCCCGAACACCGTCGCCTCGGGCGGCCCGCCCATCTCCCCAGCGACCCGAACAGCCGCCCAAGCCCCCTCCCCCACCACCCCACTGTCTTGCGCCGTTCCGTCTCCCGCGGCCGCCCCAGGCCGCGCCCTGTCCTGCTCGCCGGTTTGGGACGTCTCCTCCGGTGGTTCGCCTTGCCGGGCGGCTGTAGGACAGGCGGCTGTCTGCCGGGCGGCCGTTGGCCAGGCGGCTGTTTGTCTGGTGGCCGCGGTGGCGCAGCCGAGGCCGTCGAGCAGGTGTCGCAGGGCGGCGGCGCGTGCCTCGTCTGGAACGTCGTCCAGCCGGAGCCCCAGCCCCCACGCGGCCAGCGTCTCGGCGGCCGTCATCCCGGCTCCCCGAAAGCCCCCGCCCCGGCCAGCGCCTTGACGTGCGCCTCCGTGTACCCGAGCAACCCCCGCAGCACCTCCTCCGCGTGCTCGCCCAGCCGGGGAGCCCGGCGATGCGCGACCGGCTCACCGCCCACCCGCACCGGCGACCCGAACTGCCGCACCCGCCCGTAGCGGGGGTGGGAGGTCTCCACCACCAGCCCCCGAGCCGTGGTGTGCTCATCGGCCAGCGCCTCGTGCACGGAGTTCACCGGCCCGCACGGGATCCCGGCCGGCCGCAGCACCGCCAGCCACTCGTCCACGGTCCTGGTCAGGAAGACGTCGGCGAGGGCGGGCAGCAGCCGGTCGGCGTTGCGCCGCCTGCCGGCGAAGTCGGCGTACCCGGGATCGGTGTCGAACGGCGGCCCGAGTATCGCGGCCAGCCGCCGCCAGAACTTCTCCTTGGCGCATCCCACGACCAGCCACCCGTCGGCCGCCGCGAAGTTCTGGAACGGCACCAGCGACGGATGCGCCGACCGCGCGGTCCGGGCAGGCACGAAGTCGGTGTTCAACGCCCAGGTCCCGACATAGGTGAGCATGGTGATCGCGGTGTCGTACAGGGACAGGTCGCAGTCCAGCCCCACCCCGTCCCGGCGCGCCGCGTGCACCCCGGCCACCAGCGCGAGCGCCGCCACCAGCCCGCCGGAGTAGTCCACCAGCGAGAGGCCGGACTTGGCCGGTGGGCCGCCCGGTTCGCCGGTCAGCGTCATCCAGCCGGCCAGCCCCTGGAGGATGTAGTCGTAGCCGGGCTCGGCCGTACGCGGCCCGGTCATCCCGAACCCGGTCAGCGAACAGCAGACCACGCGGGGATTGAGATGCTTGAGATCGGCGTAGGTGAGCCGCATCTTGGCCGGGACGTCGCCGCGCAGGTTGGAGTAGACGGCGTCGCCGTGCCGTACCAGATCCTCGAAAACGTCCCGCCCCGCCGCGCACCCCAGATCCAGCGCGATCGACTTCTTGTTGCGGTTGAACGTCTCGAAGAACAGCGAATCCCCGCCCTCGGCATACGGCGGGACATACCGCCCCACATCGCCCCCGGCTCGGGGGTCCTCGACCTTGATGATCTCCGCGCCGAGATCGGCGAGGTGCACGCTCCCGAACGGCCCGGCGCCGTACTGCTCCAGGCTGATGACCCTGACGTCCTCCAGCGGCCTCATGTCAGCTCCTTGATGAGCGCGATGATGCGGGCCTGCGACTCGCGCACGGCCTCGGGCGGCCGGCCGTACACGGGCGGGGTGAGCTTGATCGTGGTGGCCAGCCCGCGATAGGCGTCGATCCCCGCGGCGACCTGCGTGGGCGTTCCGGCCAGCGCCAACCGCTCCACCATCCGATCCGGTACGGCTGCCGCCAGCCCGTCCGCCGGAGTCCCCGCCCGGAAGGCCTCGATGACCGCCTCCTGCTCTTCGGCCAGACCGTGGAAGGCGAAGAAGTCGCGGTAGGTGGCGACGCTGGCGTAGAAGCCGAGCACACCCTTGGCCTGACGACGAGCCTCGGCGGGATCGGCATCGATGGCACAACAAGCCGAAACCACCACATCCAGCCCCGACCCCACCTGCGGACCCACCCCCGCGTCCACCCACCCACCGGACGCCCCGTCCAGACCCGCCCCCGCCCCTCCCCGCACGCCGGGCGATCCGTCCAGACCCATCCCCGCCCATACCCGTGCGCCGGGCGATCCGTCCAGACCCATCCCCGCCCGTACCCGTGCGCCGGGCGATCCGTCCAGACCCATCCCCGCCCGTACCCGTGCGCCGGGCTCTTCGCCCCGCTCACTCCCGACGCCTGAGTCCTTTGCCGGGGCTGTTGCCTGGCACAGGTTGGGCAGGACGTGCTCGCGGACGTAGGCGGGCGAGCACAGCTCATGTGAGATCCACCCGTCGGCGATCCGCCCGGCCAGGCGGGTGAGCTGGGGCCCCACGGCGGCCAGGTAGATGGGGATGGCGGCACGGACCGGCCGGTGCGGCCGCCGGAACCCGCGCAGGTCGGCGCGCCGCGTCTCCCCCTCGACCACCGGCGGCGTACCCGCGACCACGGCCCTGATGATCTCGACGGTCTCGCGTAATCGGGTGACGGGGCGGTCGGCGGCGACGTGGTGCCAGCGCTCGTTCAGGCGGCGCGCCCCCACGCCGAGACCGAGCACGAACCGTCCGCCGGTCAGCTCGTCCAGGTCGAGCGCCTCCAGAGCCAGGGTCAGCGGGCTGCGGGTGAAGGCCAGCGCGACCGCGGTGCCGACGCCCGCCCTGCTCAGCACCGGCGCGACGGCGGCGGCGGTCACGGTGGCGCTGCGGTGCAGCTCGGGCAGCCACACCACCTCGGCCCCTGCCTCCTCGGCGGCCCGCGCCGCCTCGGCCAGTTCGGCGAGGGTCTCGCCCCACGGGCCGTAGGTGATCCTCATGTGGTCATGGGACCGTTCTTGGCCTGGGGGAAATAGTCCTTGTCATGCGGGGCGTCGCGTTTGTACACCATGACCGTCCTGGTCCAGAACATGATCTCGTCGCCGTCCTGGTTGAGTCCGCGCGTCTGCGCCGTGACGATCCCCGCGTACGGCCGCGACCGCGACTCCCGCTTCGCGGTGACCAGCGATTCGGCATAGACGGTGTCGCCGATGAAGACGGGGTGGGTGAGCTTGATGTTCTCCCAACCCAGGTTCATGATCGCGGTCTGGCTGACGTCCATCACGGACAACCCCAGCACGATCGCCACCGTCAGCCCCGAGTTCACGATGATCTTCCCGGCCGGGGCCTTGGCGGCGAAGTGGGCGTTGAAGTGGTTCTGGTTCGTGTTCATCGTGAGCAGCGTGAACCACGTGTTGTCGGCCTCGCTGATCGTGCGGCCCAACGGGTGCTGGTAGACGTCGCCGACCACGAAGTCCTCGTAGTAGCGGCCGATGGCCGCCTCATGCACGGTCACCTTCGCCACGTTAATCGTCTGACCTTTTCCCGGTCAACGCCCCACACCCACCCCCTCCCCCCAAACCCATCACACACCCAAACCCACACCCACCCCTCCCGCCAAACCCACCACATCCCAAGCCCGAACCCGCACCCACCCTCCCGCCTGACCAACCCCACCGGACCCACCGGACCCACCGAACCCACCGAACCCACCGGCAGGCAACCACGGCCCACCCACCCACAAGTCCCTCCCACGCGAGCCATGCCTCGCACAGGCGCCCATCTCACGCAGGAGCCAAGGTCACGGCGTCCCGGCCCCGCCCGAAAGCCCGTCTCACGCGACAGCCCGTCTCAGGCAGGTCAGTGGGCTTAGGGGTGGGTGGTTTCTGGGGTGCGGCCTGACAGCTTGGCCACCACGTCGGTGATGCGGGTGGCGCGGTGGAGTTCGGCGCGGTGGAAGGCGGGACCGGTGGAGCGGGCTACCACGATGTGGAGTTCGGCGACGGGTAGCACCATGAGGCGCAGGTCGGCTCCGGCTCTGGCGGCGGGGCGCAGGGGTGGGTCGGGGAGGTCGAAGGCGGTGGGGGCGGCCAGGCTGGCATGCCGTACCACTCCGTCGGCCAGCGCGAGCGCCCAGTCGGCCCCGCACAGGGCGGGCAGGGCGTCCACCAGTGTCGCGAGCCCGCGTGCGGGGTCGGCGGCCACCTGTGTGAGGACGTCGTAGTCGGGTGCCGAGCCCGGCAGTTCCCTCGTTGGCCAGTAGCCCTCTACTCGCACACCTGGCGCACCGGACAGGCGATCGGTCACCTCGCCCGCGGCGGCGGGCCAGTTGACGGTGAACTCGTCCAGTGCCCGACCGGCCTCGCGTTCCAGGACGGTCACCTGAAGGATGTCGGCGCCGAGCGCGCCCAGCGCCCTGGCTACCTGGCCCAGTCCGCCGGGCCTGTCCGGCAGGGACACTCTGATCCGAAGCAGCATCGTCCGCCCCCTTTCGTGAGGGTCCACGGTGCCGTGGTGAGGTTTCCAGCACGTTCCACGGAGATGTCACACATGATGCGGCTATCTCGCATTATTGCTGGTCGAACAGCTGGGCGTAGAGCCTCTCCAAGGCCACCACCACCGCGCCACGCAATACCGGATCGCCCTCGACGGTTCCGGGCACCACCCGCGTGGGCAACGGGATCAGCGCCGCCAGCCGCTCCTCCACCCTGGCAGCCAGGGCTTCTCCGCCCGTCCTGCCGATGGTTCCCGCGAGGATCAGGACGCCGGGATCGAGCACCGCGCAGACGGCCCGCGCCCCGAACACGATCCGATCGGCCAGCTCGTCCAGAAACGCGGGCGGCGCCTGCCTGACAAATTCACCAAGCTCCTCCGCACCCAGCCGCTGCCTGGCCAAGCCACCTGCCTGTCCAGTTGAGGCGGCGGAGGGGTTGCGGGGCGTGCGGTCGAACGCCTCGGGGATGGCGGCCGAACTGCTGGATGTGACGCCAGAAGCCCCGAATGAGGCGACCTGGCCGCCGGCAGGGTGGCCGGGAGTGTGCCCGGGTTGGGTGCGGTTTACGGAGGAGCGTTCCGGCGAGGTGGGCATGGAGTCGGGCGGCGGCGTGGGGGTGCTGCCGGGTGGGGTGGCGGGAGAGGGCTCGGCCAGGGGGGTGTTGCCGGGTGGGGTGGTGGGAGGGGGCTCGGCCAGGGGGGTGTTGCCGGGTGGGGTGGTGGGAGGGGGCTCGGCCACGGGGGTGTTGCCGGGTGGGGTGAGGCCGTGGGATTGGGCGAGGGCCAGGAGGGCGGGGCCGGTTATGAGGTCGGGGAAGGTCGAGCCGGTCAGGCCGAGGGGGAGGTAGGAGATTTCGCCGGCGCCGCCTGATCGGCCTCGGTGCAGGCGGCCGTTCAGGATGACGGCCATGCCGACGCCTGTGCCCAGCGACAGCAGGGCGAAGGTGGTCTCGCCTTGGGCGGCGCCCAGGCGGTGTTCGGCCAGGCCGACCAGGTTGACCTCGTTCTCGACCAGGACGGGTAGGCCGCCCAGGCGGGCGCGCAGGCCGGGCAGGAGGTTGGCGTGCCAGGTGGGCAGTGCACCGACGTAGGAGACGTCTCCGGTCTCGGGGTCGATCAGGCCTGGGGTGCCGACCACTACGCCGCCCAGGCGGCCGGGGTCCAGCTGGGCGTCCAGGAGGGCGTCGGTGATGGTGTCGAAGACGAGTTGGTCGGGTTCGGCGGCCGGGTCGAGGAGGCGGCGGGCGGAACCTACCTGGTTGCCTGTCAGGTCGTTGACCGAGGCCAGCACCTCGCCTGCCCGCACTTCCACGCCCGCCACGTGCGCGCGGTCGGCGACCACGCCGTAGAGGACGGCGTTCGGGCCGCGGCGCCGGGCCGGGGATTCACCCACCGGGGTGATGAGGTTGCCGGCCTCCAGGCGGTCGACCAGGTCGCCGATGGTGGCGCGGGAGAGTCCGGTGCGCTGCTGCAGCTCCGCTCTGGACAGGCTGCCGTGCTCCAGCAGCAGGTCGAAGGCCGCCCGGTCGTTGATGAGGCGGGCGGTGTGGGGCGAGGCGGTGCGCGGCATGGGCCAAGATGTACCACACAGGCTTTCTTTCTGGATACCATCCTGTTAATTTGCTGGCATGAGCGATCGATACGCACTTCTCGTCCCTGCTCCCCGGCATGCCGCGGCCCAGCCCGGCTCGTTCACGCTCGACGCGGGCACGCTTCTGCACGCGGAACCCGAGGTCACCCACCTGGTACGGCGGCTCCTGCACCCCCTGAACCTGCCCCTCGCGCCGGGCTCCGCGCCTGAGGGCGTGCTCTCCGTCCGGGTGGAGGACGGCGGGCAGGCCGAGGGCTATCGGCTGCGCGTCTCCGGCGACGGCATCAGCATCACGGCGACGGACCTGGCAGGGGTACGGCATGCCGTACAGGCGCTGAAGCAGTTGCTCACGGCGGACGCGTGGCGGGCGGCGGCGCTGCCGGGACGGTGGGAGGCGCCGTGCGGCGAGATCGAGGACGCGCCCGCGGTCGGCTGGCGCGGCGGGATGCTCGACGTGTCACGACATTTCATGACCAAGGGGGCGGTGCTCAAGTACGTCGACCTCCTCGCCATGCACCGCATGAACCGCCTCCACCTCCACCTCACCGACGACCAGGGCTGGCGGGTCGAGAGCCGCCGGCACCCGGCGATCAACCGCAGGTCCACGCACCGGCCCGACACGCTCATCGGCCACCGGCGCCACTCCAACGACTACGACGGCACTCCGCACGGCGGCTACTACACCCTCGACGACCTCGCCGAGATCTCCGCCTACGCGGCCGAGCGCGGCATCACCGTCGTGCCCGAACTCGACCTGCCAGGCCACGCATCCGCCCTGCTGGCCGCCTTCCCCGAACTCGGCACCGGCAGCCGCGAGGTGCTCGGCGGCTGGGGCGTCTCGGCGGGCGTGCTCAAGCCGATCCCGGCGGCCGTCACGCTGGTGTGCGAACTGCTGGACGAGGTGCTGGAGGCCGTCGACACCCCGTACGTGCACCTCGGCGGCGACGAGTGCCCGACCGAGGACTGGCCGCTCGACCCCGAGGTGTCCGCGCACATGGCCGCGCTCGGCGTCACGCGGGCGCGCGACATGCACGGCTGGTTCCTGCGCGAGATCGCCGAACACCTGGCCACGCGGGGCAAGCGCATGATCGTCTGGGACGAGGGCTTCCAGAGCGGCGGCGTGCGCGCGGACTCGATCGTGATGTGCTGGCGCGGCGACGCGATCGCCCGCCAGGCCGCCGCGGCCGGGTACGACGTGGTCCGCGCCCCCACCTACCCCACCTACTTCGACTACGACCAGTCCACGTCGCCCGGCGAGCCGCTGTCCATCGGCGGCCCGATCACGCTGGAGGACGCGGCGACCTTCGAGGTCCTGCCCGGCGCCTGGTCGGAGGAGGAGCGCGGGCGGGTGCTGGGCGGGCAGTTCCAGGTGTGGCGCGAGTACATCCCGGACGACCGCCACCTCGACTACATGACCTTCCCGAGGGCGTGCGCGATCGCCGAGGCCGTCTGGTCAGGCCGCCCCGCCGACTTCGCCGACCTGACCCGCCGCCTGAGCGAGGCCCACCTGGCCCGGCTGGAGGCCGCGGGCTGCGAGTACCGCCCGCTCGACGGCCCGCACCCGTGGCAGTCCGGCGGCACCGGCCGCCGCGCCCGCGAAACCAACGACCCGCACCGCACCCGCCAGAACTGGCTCGCCTGGAGCGCCCAACTTCCCCCCACCGACGTCCACGTCTCCGCCGTCGAGCGCACCTCTTAGATCACAACCTCTTCCATACGTTACGGCCCAGCCGCCCCGCCCCCACCCCCCGCACGGGGCTGGGGGCACTCCAGGGAAACGGCAGGCAGGCCGCGCGGGGCGGGCCGCCGTTACGCCCGCCCCGTGGGCCCGCCAAGTGGCCAAGCAAGTGGACCCGCCAGGTGGCCAAGCAAGTGGACTGGCCAAGTGGCCAAGCAACAACACGCGGCCAAAAAAAGGGGCCACACGAGCAGAAGAGGCAGATCGGAGCCGGTGGGAGAACCGGCAGCAGAGCCGGTCAGCAGAGCCGGTGGGAGAAGTAGCCAGCAGAGCCGGTGGGAGAAGTAGCCAGCAGAGCCGGTGGGAGAAGTGGCCGACAGGGCCAGCGAGCAGGATCGGCGGGCAGGGCCGGTCGGCGGAGCCAGCGGGAGACGTGGCCAGCAGAGCCAGCGGGCAGAGCCAGCGGGCAGGATCGGTGGGCAGAGCCGGCAGGCAGAGCCGGTGGGCGGAGTTGGTCGGTGGGTCAAGGTGTCAGGTTGGCCAACACCGTGTCCAGACGGCTGAATCCCTCGCCCACCCCACGCTCCATGGGTGACCGGAGCGCCACATCCCGCACCTCACGCGACGAATACCTGATCACCGTGGTCAAAGTGGTCCGCCCGGCGTGCTCGTCCAGGATCTGTGTGGTCAGGGACTCCCCCGCCACCCACTGGTCGTCATACGACTCGGTGAACACCAGCCGCGCCTCAGCCACGATCTCCCGATAAATCCCGCCATGTGCCATCAAAGCCCCACCAGGCCCGGCCGACACGAACCGCCACGCGCCGCCCACCCGCAGGTCGATCTCGCACCGCACGATCTGCCACCCCTGCGCCCCCAGCCACCGCGGCACCAGCGAAGGATCGGTCAGCGCCGCCCACAGCAGGTGGCGGGGCGCGTCGAACGGCCGGATCATGATGATCTCGGTGTCGCCGAGCGCCTCGACGGAGAGCGTCACGGCCGCTCCTTCAGCTCGTCCAGCAACGCGTCCAGCCGCTGGTAGCTCTCCTGCCAGAAGTCCCGGTAGTTCTCCAGCCAGTCGGTGGCCTCCTTGAGCGGGCGGGCCTCCAACCGGCAGGGACGGCGCTGGGCGTCGCGTCCGCGCGAGATCAGCCCGGCCCGTTCCAGCACCTTCAGATGCTTGGAGATCGCGGGCTGGCTCATCGCGAACGGCTCCGCCAGTTCGCTGACGGTCGCCTCCCCCGCACGCAACCTGGCCAGGATGGCCCGGCGGGTCGGATCGGCCAGCGCGGCGAACGTGGCGTCGAGATGTTCATAACTGTCCAGTTCCATAACTAGACGGTTTTATACGATGCGCCCGCGCCATATGTCAAGAGGACCTGACCACCTGCGGACCCGAGCCGGTCGAGCCGCGCACGATCAGCTCCGGCTGGAAGACCAGCTCGGAGTGCCTCGGCGGCGCACCGCCGAACGCCTCCATCAACGTCTGCACCGCCGCCGTCACCATCGCCCTGATCGGCTGCCGAACCGTCGTGAGCGGCGGGTCGGTGAACGCGATCAGCGGCGAGTCGTCATAGCCGACCACCGAGACGTCGCCCGGCACGGAGAGCCCGCGCTCGCGGCACGCGCGGATCGCGCCGAGCGCCATGAGGTCGCTGGCGCACACGATGCCCGTGCAGTCCTGGTCGAGGAGCTGGGCGGCGGCGGCCTGCCCGCCCTCCACAGAGAACAGCGAGTGGGCCACCTGTCCGGGGCCGCCCACGGCCTCGCGGTAGCCCTCGATCTTCCTGATCACCGGGACGAACCGGGCCGGCCCCACCGCCAGGCCGATGCGCGCGTGCCCGAGGTCCACGAGATGCTGTACGGCCAGCCGCGCCGCCAGCCGGTCATCGGGGGAGATGAAGGGCGCCGGGACGTCGGCCGCGTAGCCGTTCAGCAGCACGATCGGCACGCCCTGGCCGATCAGCTGCACGTAGCGGTCGGAGCGCGCGGCGGTGTCGGCGTGCAGGCCGGACAGGAACACGATGCCGCTCACCCCGCGCTCCACCAGCAGTTCGGTGAACTCGTCCTCGGCCGCGCCGCCGGGCGTCTGGGTGCACAGCAGCGGCGTGTAGCCGTGCTGGACCAGCGCGCGCTCGAAGGCCTGGGCGAACGCCGGGAAGATCGGGTTCTCCAGCTCGGGCGTCACCAGGCCGACCAGTCCGGCGCTGCGCTGGCGCAGGCGGGGCGAACGCTCGTACCCCAGCACGTCGAGCGCGGCGAGGACGGCCTGCCGGGTCGCGGGCGAGACGCCCGGCCGGCCGTTGAGCACCCTGCTGACCGTGGCCTCGCTCACCTCGGCCTGGGCGGCGATGTCGGCGAGCCTCACAGCTTCGTGGCGCCCGCGGTCAGCCCCGTCACCAGGTGGCGCTGGACCAGCAGGAAGACCGCCGCGGCCGGGATCGCGATGAGCGCGGCGGCCGCGGTCAGCAGCCCCCAGTCCGACCAGTGCTGCCCGACGAACTGCTGGAGGCCGACGCCGAGCGTGCGCTTCTCCTCCTGCGACATGAACACGGTCGCGTAGGCGACCTCGCCCCAGGCGGTCATGAAGCAGTAGAAAGCGGTGACGGCCAGGCCGGGCCGGGCCAAAGGCAGCACGACCCGCCAGAACGCGCCGAACGGGCTGAGCCCGTCGACCATCCCGGCCTGGTCGATCTCCTGCGGGATGGTGTCGAAGTAGCTCTTCATCATCCAGGCGCAGAACGGCACCGCCACCGTCATGTACGCGATGACCAGCCCGGGAAGCTGGTTGAGCAGCTTGAGCGAGGCCATCAGGTTGTACAGGGGCACGATGAGGATCGCCACCGGGAACATCTGGGTGATCAGCAGCAGCCACATGACGCCCCGGTAGCCGGGGAAGCGGAAGCGGCTGATCGCGTACCCGGTGGTCGCGGCCAGGAACACACCGAGCAGCATGGTCAGCCCGGCGACGAGCACCGAGTTGAGCAGCCACGTCGGGAACGCGGTCTCCGACAGCACCCGGCCGTAGTTGCCGAGCGAGGGGCTGTTGAACAGCTCCAGCTCGGTGGAGAGCCAGCCGTCGCGCGGCTTGAGCGAGGTCAGGATCAGCCACACGACCGGAAAGATCGAGATCAGCGACGCGACGATCAGCGTCACGTGCAGCGCGATCGACGCCAGCGGGCCTCTCTCACCCCTCTTATGCTGCTTTTTCACCACACCTCCCCGGTCTTACGGAGCGCCCGCCGGTACCCGAAGGCCATGAGCACGAGCAGCAACAGGATGATGACGCCCCAGGTGGCCGAGCCGGAGTAGTTCCTGACGCCGGTGAAGGCCTCGCGGAAGGCGTAGGTCACCAGGATCTCCGTCTCGCTGCCCGGTCCGCCGCCGGTCACGAGGAAGATGACGGGGAACATGTTGAACGTCCAGATCGTGCCCAGCAGGATCACCGTGCTGGAGACGGCCCGCAGCGACGGCAGCGTGATGTTGGTGAACCGCTGCCACGGCGAGGCGCCGTCCACCTCGGCCGCCTCGTACAACTCCTTGGGGATCGACTGCAGGCCGCCGAGCATGGCGACCATCATGAACGGCACGCCGAGCCACACGTTGACCGCGATCACCGCGATCCTGGCGGTGAACGGGTCGTTCAGCCAGCCCACCGCGCCGATCCCGGCCGCCTCCAGCATCGCGTTGATGACGCCGTAGTCGCTGTTGTAGAGGTAGCGCCAGATGAACGCGGCCACGAACGCGGGGATCGCCCACGGCAGGATCAGCAGCACCCGGTAGACCGAGCGGAAACGCAGCTTGCGGTGCAGGAGTACGGCCAGCCCGAGCCCGAGCCCGTAGTGCAGGGCCACGCAGGCCACGGTCCAGGTGACCGTCCAGCCGAGTTTGGCCCAGAACAGGCCGCTGCCGAGGATGTCCAGGTAGTTCTCCAGCCCCACGAACTCGTAGCGGGACGGGATGACGTTGACCCCGATCGTCCGGCCGACGTTGGCCTCGGTGGCGTCGGTGAGCGACAGGTAGACGCCGCGGGCCAGCGGCCACCCGATCAGCACCGCCATGACGATGAGCACGGGGGCCACCATCGCCCAGGCGTACCAGTGGCGCAGCCAGGCCCGGCGCGGGCCGCGGGCACGCCCCGCGACCCGCCGCCCACCCGGCACTCGCTCAGCGGAGCCCAGGCCCGAGCCCGGCACCCGCTCAGATGTGCCCGAGTCCGGCACGCGCTCATTTGTGCCCGAGTCCGGCACGCGCTCATTTGTGCCCGAGTCCGGCACGCGCTCATTTGTGCCCGAGTCCGGCACCGGTCAGCTCCAGTCCTTGAAGATGCCCCGGTACTTCTCGTCGACCGTCTTCACCATCTGCTCGGGCGTCTCCTTGCCGCCGACCAGCGCCTGGTAGCCCTCAAGGAGCGGCTGGAACAGCTGGCCGCCCTCCGGGATCCACGGCCGCGGGACGGCCGAGTCGAGCACCGGCTTGAACACGGTGACGTCCTTGTTCGCGGTGACCGCCGGGTCGGTGAAGGCCGAGGTACGCGGCGGCAGCAGCCCGAGCTTGCCCGCCATCTTGGCCAGGCTCTCCTTGGAGGTCATGAACCTGACGAACTCGGAGCTGGCCGGGATGTTCTTGGAACCGGCGTAGATCGCCAGGTTGTGACCGCCGGTCGGGGAACCGGCCTTGACGCTGCCGGCGGGGACCGGCGCGATGCCCAGGTTCGCCTTGTCCTTGAACTCCGCGCCCTGGTAGATCTCCGACAGGGCCCACGGGCCGTTGTAGATCATCGCGGCCTTGCCGTCCTTGAACGCGGTCATCGCGTTGACGTAGCTGTCCTGTACGGCGGGCTTCGCGGCGGCCCCCGAGGTCACCAGGTCCGACAGGGTCTGCATCGCCTTCACGTTGGCCGGGGAGTTGACCACGATCTTCTTGGCGGGCACGTCGAGGGTGTCGCCGCCTTCGCCGTACATGAAGGGGAGCAGGAAGTAGGCGTCGACGTTGAGCGCCAGGCCGGTGACGCCGGCCTTGGACTTGACGTCGAGGGCGAACTGCTTGAGCTCGGTGACGTTCTTGGGCGGCTCGGCGTGGCCGGCCTTCTCCAGGAGCTTCTTGTTGTAGAGCAGGGCGAGGGTGTCGGTGACCTGGGGCACCGCATACGTCTTGTCCTGATATTTCGTGCTACTGAGGGGTCCGGGGAGGAAGTCCGCCTCGTTGTCGATCGCCCGGGAGCCGTCGAGCGGCTGCAGGTAGCCCAGCGAGGCGAACTGCGACGTCCAGGCCACCTCGGCGCGGATCACGTCGGGCGCGCCGGTGCCCGCCTGGGCGGCGGTCTGGAACTGGTTCTGCGCCTGGTCGAAGGGCACGTTGACGTACTTGACCTTGATGGCCGGGTACTTCGCTTCGAACTCCTTGATCAGCTCCTGGAAGACGGGCCCTTCACTGTCGGGCCTGGTGGTGTCCCACCAGATGATCTCGCCGCTGATCTTCGACGGGTCGGCGGCCGACTGCGCCGGGGCAGGAGCCGCGCTCTCACCACCGCCACAGGCAGAAACCGCTAGCGCAAGGGCTGCCACGACCGCCGCAGCAGGGAAGGCTCGCCGCATGGTCCATCTCCTCAAGTACTCGAAACCGGGGTCAAGCAACCGGGACGTTACGCTCGCATGACCAAATCCGGAAGAACTTTCTGCAAGGTCTGCAAACTTGTTACATCTGAGGCCCCGATCTTCGGCGGTTTTGCTGCAATCCTCTGCAAGGCATTGCAAGGTCTTCCGCAAACGCGTACGTTCCGGGCAACGTCCTACATTTCTCCTGGAGTGCCTGTGAGCTCCCGCCCCGCCTTACGCACGCTCACCGCCCTCGTCCTGGCCGCCGCGCTGCTCGCCGTACCAGCCGGCAGAGGTACGGCCGCGCCGACAGGCGCACCCGTGACGACCCCGCTCAGCGACCGGGCGCAACCGGGAGACGAGGCCCTGGCCAGGGACGCCATACGGAACGAGTTGTCACGCGAGCGCTTCTACTTCGCCATGACCGACCGTTTCGCCAACGGCGACCGGGCCAACGACCGCGGCGGCCTCCAGGGCGACCGGCAGAGCACCGGTTTCGATCCGGCCGACAAGGGCTACTACCAGGGCGGCGACCTCAGGGGCCTGATCGACAAGCTCGACTACATCCAGGGGCTCGGGACCACGGCCCTCTGGATCACCCCCGCCTTCAAGAACCGCCCCGTCCAGCAGGACTCGGCCGGATACCACGGCTACTGGATCACCGACTTCACCCGCATCGACCCCCACCTGGGCACCAACGCGGAGATGAAACAGCTGGTCAAGCTGGCCCACCGGCGCGGCATGAAGGTGTTCTTCGACATCATCACCAACCACACCGCCGACGTCGTCGACTACGCCGAGGGCTCACGCGCGTACCGCTCGAAGGGCGCATACCCGTACGTCGACACCGAAGGCATGCCCTTCGACGACCGCGACCACGCGGGCCGCGGCACCTTCCCCAAGGTGGACACCGAGTCGTTCCCCTACACGCCCGTGGGCTCGCGCACCGCCAAGACGCCGGGCTGGCTCAACGACCCGACGATGTACCACAACCGCGGCGACTCCACCTTCACCGGCGAAAGCTCCGAGTACGGCGACTTCTTCGGTCTCGACGACCTGTGGACCGAACGTCCGGAGGTCGTCCAGGGCATGATCGACATCTACCGCACGTGGGTGAAGGAGACCGGCGTCGACGGCTTCCGCATCGACACCGCCAAGCACGTGAATATGGAGTTCTGGGAGCGCTTCTCCCCCGCGGTCAACCGGGGCCGGTTCTTCGTGTTCGGCGAGGTGTTCAGCTCCGACCCCGCCTTCACCAGCCGCTACTCCACCCGCGGCGGCATGGACGCCACCCTCGACTTCCCCTTCCAGGACGCCGCCCGCTCGTACGCGGGCGGCAAGGGCGGCGCCGCCAAGCTCTCCACCCTGTACGCGGCCGACGACCACCACCTCGACGCCGACTCCAACGCCGCCTCCCTGCCGACCTTCCTCGGCAACCACGACATGGGCCGCATCGGGCACTTCCTCGCCCAGGACGCCCCGGCGGCCGAGCTCCTCCAGCGCGACAAGCTGGCCCACGAGCTCATGTACCTGACCCGCGGCCAGCCCGTCGTCTACTACGGCGACGAGCAGGGCTTCACCGGGGCCGGAGGCGACAAGGACGCCCGCGCCTCGCTGTTCGCCTCCCGCACCCCCGACTATCTCGACGACGACCTGATCGGCACCGACGCCACCCACGCCAGGGACAACTACGACCCGTCCCACCCGTTGTACCGCCACATCGCCGCCCTGGCCGACCTCCGCGACCGCCACCCCACCCTGGCCGACGGCGCCCAGGTGGAGCGCCTGTCCCAGGCGGGCCTCTACGCGTTCTCCCGCATCGACGCCCGGCAGCAGGTCGAGTACGTGGTCGCGATCAACAACGCCACCACACCCGTGAGCGCGCGCGTCCCCACCTACTCCCGCTCCACCCCCTTCCACCAGCTGTACGGCCCTGCCCCCACCCCATCCACCAACACGCGACCAACCACCAGCAGCGCACCGACTACGCCGTCCACGGGCCCGGCCGCCTCACCGACCCCGGGCGCCGCCGCCCCGCCGAGTAGCGGCACGAAGACCAACCCGGGCTCCGGGATGACCGTCCCCGCAGGCGCGAAGGCCGCTTCGGTCACGGGAGCGACCACGCCGACCGCTGGAGCGACCACGCCGACGGCTGGGTCGGTGACGCTCACCTCTGGGGCGGTCACGCTGACAACTGCGGCGGTGACGCCGACCTCTGGGGTGGATGCCGCGCTCGACGTGACCGTGCCACCGATGTCCGCCGTCGTCTTCCGGGCGGGCGGCAAGCTAGCCACCCCGCCCCAGGGTCCGAGGATCTCGCTCACACTGCCCGGTGAGGAGATCCGGGGCACCCCCGAGGACGAGCGGGTCGAGATCCGGGCCACGGTCCCGGGTGACGGGTTCGACCAGGTCACCTTCGCGGCCAAGGCGGGTGACGGGCCGTGGCGGGTGCTGGGGACCGATGACGCCCCGGGCACCGGCCGTACGTACCGGATATTTCATGACCTGAGGGGGATCGCGGCCGGAACCCCGATCCTCTACAAGGCGGTCGTCAAGGATTCCGCGGGACGGCACGCCTCGGCCACCGCCCAGGCCAGGAAGGGGCCCGACCCGAAGCCCGGCGAGCCCGCCACCCGCGACTGGCTGGTCGTGCACTACCAGCGCCAGGACCCCGACGGCTGGGGCCTGCACGTCTGGGGCGACGTCGAGCGGCCCACCGAGTGGGGCACTCCGGTGGCCTTCCAGGGCGAGGACACGTTCGGCCGCTTCGCCTGGATCAAGCTCAAGCCCGGCGCCACCAGCGTCGGCCTCCTCCCCCACAAGGGCGACGAAAAGGATGGGGGCGACCGCGAGGTCAGCCCGGCGCGCACCGGCGAGGTCTGGCTGGTGCAGGGCAAGGAGCCGGTCTACGCCTCCCGCCAGGCCGCCCAGGGCTACGCCACCGTGCGTTACCGGCGGACCGACGGCGCGTACACCGGCTGGGGCCTGCATCTGTGGGGCGAGGCGGTGGCCGAGCCGACCGACTGGGCCAGCCCGAAACCGCCGGACGGCGCCGACTCCTTCGGCGTGTTCTGGAAGGTGCCGCTCAAGGCCCCCGACCGGCCGGTCGACTTCATCGTGCACAAGGGCGACGAGAAGGATCCGGGCCCCGACCAGTCGTTCACCGGCCCCGAGGCGTACGTGAACTCGGGGCAGGCCAAGGTCCACGCCACCCGCGCGGCCGCGGACGGCGTCGCGGTGCTGCACTACCACCGGCCCGACGGGAACTACGACGGCTGGGGCCTGCACGTGTGGGGCGGCGCGGCCACCCCGACGGAGTGGAACGCCCCGCTGCCTCCGTCCGGCCGCGACGCCTTCGGTGTGTACTGGAGGGTGCCGCTGGCCGACGGCGCGAAGGGACTGAGTTACATCGTGCACAAGGGCGAGGAGAAGGACCAGGCCACCGACCAGCGCCTGGACGGCGACGAGGCGTGGAAGCTGTCCGGCGTCGACGGGTACGTGCTGCCGCAGCAGGCGGGCGGCGCCGACGTGGACCTGAAGAAGCTGCGGGCCCACTGGATCGCCCGCGACACCGTCGTCTGGCAGGCCGGCGCCGACACCGTCAAGGCACTCGAATCGACGACCGGCACGGTCAAGCGGCGCATCCGGCTGCTGCCCGGCACGCTCACCGACGCGCAGAAGGCCAAGTGGCCGCACCTCAAGGCGCTGCCCGCCTTCAAGGTGGACCCGCGCGACGCCGCCCTGGTGCCCGACGCGCTGCGCGGCCAGGTGGCGGCGGTGGAACACGACGCGGGCGGCCGGCTGCTGACCGCGACCGGCGTCCAGTTGCCCGGCGTGCTCGACGACCTGTACGCCACCGACGAGCCGCTCGGCTACACGGGCGACCGCCTCGCCCTGTGGGCCCCAACGGCCCAGCGGGTACGCCTGGCCCTGTACGACGAGGACTCGGCGACGTACACGGAACACGCCATGCGGCGGGACGCGAAGACCGGCGTGTGGTCCGTGCGCGTCCCCAGGTCCTGGCGCGGCCGCGACTACACCTACCTCGTCACCGTCCACTCCCCCGCGCACGGCCGGGTCGTCACCAACGAGGTCACCGACCCCTACAGCCTGGCGGTGGCCGCCGACGGCGTGCGCAGCAGGCTCGCCGACCTGGACGCGCAGCGCCCGCCCGGCTGGACGGACCTCGCCAAGCCCCCGCCGAAACCCGCCAAGACCATCTACGAGCTCCACGTACGCGACTTCTCAGCTTCCGACGCCACCGTCCCGCAGGACCGGCGCGGCACCTACCAGGCGTTCACCGGCGACGGCGCGGGCATGCGGGCGCTGCGCGACCTGGCCCGCGACGGCCTGACTCATGTACACCTGCTGCCGGTCTTCGACCTGGCCACCGTGCCGGAACGCCGGGCCGACCGGACCGAGCCGGCCTGCGACCTGGCCGCGTTGCCGCCGGACTCGCCGCTGCAGCAGGAGTGCGTCGCGAAGACCGCGGCCAAGGACGGCTTCAACTGGGGCTACGACCCGCTGCACTACACGGTGCCCGAGGGCTCGTACGCCACCGACCCCGACGCGCGCACCCGCGAGTTCCGCTCCATGGTGGCCGGGCTCAACCGTTCGGGGCTGCGCGTGGTCATGGACGTCGTCTACAACCACACCCACTCCACGGACGTGCTGGACACGATCGTGCCCGGCTACTACCACCGGCTGCTGCCCGACGGCGCCGTCGCCACCTCGACGTGCTGCCCGAACACCGCGCCCGAGCACACCATGATGGGCAGGCTCGTGGTCGACTCGGTCGTCACCTGGGCCCGCGACTACAAGGTGGACGGCTTCCGCTTCGACCTCATGGGACACCACCCGAAGGCCAACATCCTGGCCGTGCGCCGCGCCCTGGACGCCCTGACACCCGCCGAGGACGGGGTCAACGGCAAGGACATCCTGCTGTACGGCGAAGGCTGGAACTTCGGCGAGGTGGCCGACGACGCCCGCTTCGAGCAGGCCACGCAGGCCAACCTGGCCGGGACCGGGATCGGCACCTTCAACGACCGGCTGCGTGATGGGGTTCGGGGCGGCGGGCCGTTCGACGCCGACCCGCGCGTCCAGGGCTTCGGCTCCGGCCTGGCCGGCGACCTCAACGGCAGCCCGGCCAACGGAGACGCGACGGCGCGCCTGGCGCACTACCAGGACCTCATCATGCTCGGGCTGACCGGCAACCTGCGCGACTACGTGCTGCCCGACGGCCGTACCGGCGCGGACGTGCCCTACAACGGCCAGAAAGCCGGATATGCCGCCCACCCCTCCGATGTCGTGACATATGTGGACGCGCATGACAACGAGACGCTCTACGATGCTCTCGCCTACAAGCTCCCGCCCGCCACGGACATGGCGGCGCGGGTCCGGATGCAGGCGCTCTCGCTGGCCACCGCGCTGCTGGGCCAGGGGACCGCGTTCGTGCACGCAGGCAGCGAGCGGCTGCGCTCGAAGTCGCTGGACCGCAACTCCTACGACTCCGGCGACTGGTTCAACCGCCTGCACTGGGACTGCGCGCGGGGCAACGGGTTCGGCGCCGGGCTGCCGCCGAAGGCGGACAACGAGGCCGGGTGGCCCTACGCGCGGCCGCTGCTGGCCGATCCGGGGCTGCGGCCGGACTGCGCGGCGATCTCCGCGGCGCGGGAGCGGTTCGGGGAGTTCCTGCGCATCCGGGGCTCGTCCCCGCTGTTCGCGCTGGGCGCGGGGACGCGCGAGCGGGTCTCCTTCCCGGCCGCGCCGCCCGGCGTGATCGCCATGCGCCTGGACGGCACCGGCCTGGACCCGCGCTGGTCGGCGGTCACCGTCGTCTTCAACGCCACCCCCGGGCCGCGAAGCGTGACGGTGGCGGAGCTGAAGGGCACCGCGACCACGCTCCACCCGGAGCAGGCCGACCCGGTGGCCGGGCAGTCCCGCTTCGACGCCGCCACCGGCGCGCTCACCGTGCCGGGCCGGACGGCCGCGGTCTTCGTGAGCGCCCCCTAGAATCCGCCTGTGGACCACCGGCTCATTCAGGCGGCGCTGGAATGCATCGCCACCTACGGCTACCGCAAGACCTCCCTGAGCGACGTGGCCGCCAAAGCCGGAGTCTCGCGGGCCACCGTCTACCGCGCGTTCGGCTCCAAGGACCGGATGGGCGAACTCGTGGTACGCCACGAGGGCGCCAGGTTCATCGAGCAGATCCAGGAGATCTTCGCCGCCGAGGAGCCGCCCCAGGAGCAGATCGCCCGTTCGGTGGAGTTCGCGCTGGAGTTCACCGGCAACCACGACGTGCTGCAGCGCATGCTCATGGAGGAGCCGGAGGAGCTGTTCACGATGCTCATCGAGCGGCCGGGGCACACGGCGTTCATCACGTTCCTGACCGAGGGGATGGCGCCGTTCCTGGCCGCCGGTCCCAACGCCCACCTGCTGCGGGTCACGCCCGAGCAGGCCGTCGAGTTC
Source organism: Nonomuraea endophytica (assembly GCF_014203235.1). GTDB lineage: Bacteria > Actinomycetota > Actinomycetes > Streptosporangiales > Streptosporangiaceae > Nonomuraea > Nonomuraea endophytica. The sequence continues at coordinate 680,608 of NZ_JACHIN010000005.1, forward strand.
ACCACCCGGGTGATCCTCAGCCTGATCGCGCACCCGACCACCTCGCTCGGCGGCAGCGCGGAGATCGCCCGGTTCATATGGGCAGCGATTGGCCGCCCAGCGTCACCCGCATGAACCATTCCTCGGTCCGCGCCACGGCCGGATGGTCGCGGTGGGCGTCGAGGACCCAGCGCCACGTGGGGTCGGCCTGGGCCTGCTCGTCGTAGGCCCGCCGGACGACGTCGGGCGGGGCGCCGTCTTCGAGCAGGGCGTCCATGCGGGCTCCGAGCGCGGCGTACCACCGCCGCGCCAGATCGCTCAGCACGTCCTCGGGAACCGCCGGATCGCCGCTCGCCCTGACCCTGGCCAGGGCGGCCTGGAGTTCCTCTCGCCGGGTCCGCATCGACCCTCCTCAACCGAGACGCTGAGACGAATGGATCTAGATGTCTCATGTCTACTACACCGGGGAGGGCGGCGGGCGGGTGATCGCCCGTGAGTCCCGTCACACGCGGCGCCCTACGGCAGCGACGGGCGGCGGGAGCGGTGGCGGGCGCGCCGGGTGAGCTGCGGGGCGTCGAGGATGAGGAGGTCGCCGCCGTCCCTGGTGATCCAGCCCCGGCGGGTGAAGTCGACGAGGATCTGGTTGACGCGTTCACGCGAGGCCCGTACGTGGTGGGCGAGGTCGTCCTGGCTGAGGTCCAGCGTCAGGCGCAGTCCCACGCTGGTACGGCGGGCGAAGCGGGCCCCCTGCTCCACCAGGACCCTGGCCACCCGGGTGGCCACGTCCACGCCCGCCGCGTCCTCGATGCGGTCGTTCATCCGCCGGATGCGCGCGGCCAGCAATCCCATGACCCGGCGGGCGGCCTCGGGATGCCGGTCGATCCAGTCCGACATCTCCTTGACCGGAGCGCGGTAGGCGGTCGTCTCCTGGACGGCGGTGGCCGTGGCCTGGCGCGGAGCCGTGTCGAACAGGCGCAGTTCGCCCAGGAGCTCCCCCGGCCCGGCCATGTTCAGCAGGATCTCGCCGCCCTCGGGGCTGGGCCTGGTCGCCTTCACCTTGCCGCTCAGCAGGACCAGGACGCAGTCACCCGGCTCGCCTTCGGTGAAGAGCCTGGCGCCGCGCGGGAAGGCGGCGTGCTCCGCCAGCGACAGGAAGTCGGCCACCACCTCCTCCGCCAGCCCGTCCAGCAGCGGGATCCCGCCGTTCACGGCAGCAGTCCGAAGGTCTGGGCCAGGGCGTACTCGTCGGCCAGGAACCAGGCCTCCACCACCTTGCCATCGGCCAGCCGCCAGATGCCGACCTCCAGCACCTCCACCGGCCGCCCGGTCGGCTCCTGGCCGAACAAGTGGCCGTCGTGGGTGGCGTGGATGGTCCACACCGCCCACACCCGGTCACCCTTGGCGATCATCGCGTGGATCTCGTCGGCCCGGTCGGGCAGGCCCTCCGGCGTATAGGAGGCGCCGGAGCGCGCGGCCAGGTGGGCCATGCCCCGCCGGTGAATACGGACGCCGGGCGACATGTAGGCTTTCCGGCCCTCCACCGTGGCGCGGCGCAGGGCGCGGACGACCTCCAGGTTGCGCAACTCCTCCTGGGTGTACGCCTGCGCGGCGGGGTCTGCCAGCAACGGAGTGCTCCTCTCACAGGCTCACCTGAATCCAGCGTCTCACGGACTGGTCAGGAAATATCCGGACACGTCGATGGGGTTTTCGGCCAGGCCGTATGTCCGCATCGCGTCGGCGATGCGCTGCACCTGCGGACGCAGCGTGGCGACGTCCGCCGTCTCCAGGTACTTGTTGACGATGACCTTGTTCGCCACCGCCGCCTCGATCGTGGTGAACTTCGGCAGCGCCGCCTTCACCTCGTCCGGATGGGCGTTGGCGTACGCGGTCGCCTTGAGCAGCGCCCGCTGGAACCCGGCCAGCGCCCTGCCGTTGGCCGCCGCGTACTTGTCGGAGACCAGGTAGCCGCCCACCGCGTACCCCTCCAGCTCCCCCGAGGAGGTGTCGAAGACCGACCTGGCCCCGAGCTGGTCGATCATGAGGGTCCTGAACGGGTCGCTCGTGCAGGTCGCGGCCACCTCTCCCGACTCCAGCACGTTCGCGTGCTCCGGCGGCGCCACCGGCGTGAACGCGATCGTGTCCGCGGGCAGCCCCTGGGCCTTGAGCGCGGAGCGCACGTTGAGAATGCAGATCGTGCTCGGCGACAGCACGGCCAGCTTCTGCCCCTTCAGGTCGGCCAGGGTCCGGGCGCGTGAGCCCTTGCCCACGAGCACCTGCTGCGACCCGGTGACCGCGGTGTCGGTCAGGGCGACGAGCTTCACGCCGAGGCCCTTGGAGTACGCGCTGAGCCCGCTCACCACGTTGGCCCAGGCCATGTCCACCTGGCCGCCGACGACCGCCTCGACGGTGCTGCCCGAGCCGAGGTCCACGTCGGCCTTGACGGTCAGGCCCTCCGCGGCGAAGAAGCCCTTGTCCATGGCCAGGTGCAGCGGAACGTTGCTGACGTTGGCCGGATTGCTGATGGTGATCGAGATGGGGCCGGCCGAGGAGGCCGGCGCCGGCCCGCCCCCGCAACCGGCGACGAGCAAGGCTGCCACGCAGATGACGATGGTGCGTTTCACGGGCTCTCCTCAGGACGCGTCCTTGATGTGCTGGGCCACGACGCTGCGCTGGCGCACGAACGCCGGCAGCGACTTGGTGACGATCTGATCGCGTACGCGAGGCAGCTCGATGACGAGCTCGGCCAGCACGCTCCCCGGCGACCTGCGCAGGACGACGAGCCGGTCGGCCAGATAGACCGACTCGTCGATGTCGTGGGTGACGAACAGGATCGTCATCCCGAACTCCAGATGGACCCGGCGGGTCAGGTCCTCCAGGCCCGAACGGGTCTGGGCGTCGACGGAGGCGAACGGCTCGTCCATCAGCAGCACCTTCGGCCGGTAGGCCAGCGCGCGGGCGATGGCGACGCGCTGCTGCATGCCGCCGGACAGCTGCCAGGGGTAACGCTCGTGCTTGCCCTCCAGCCCGACCGCGGCCAGCGAGCGTTCCACCCGCTCCTGGCGCTCGGCCTTCGGCAGCCGCAGCGTCTCCAGCGGGAACTCGACGTTCTGCCCCACCTTCATCCACGGGAACAGCGAGCGCCCGTAGTCCTGGAAGACCACGGCCAGGCCCTCCGGGACGCCGCTCACCTCCTCGCCGTGCACCCGCACCTCGCCGCGCGTGGCCGGGACGAGCCCGGCCACGCACTTGAGCAGCGTCGTCTTGCCGCACCCGGACGGACCGACGATCGACAGCAGCTCGCCCTCCCGCACCTCGAAGGAGAGATTGTGCAGCGCCGGGTTCCCCTCCCCGTAGCTTTTGGACAGGTTGCTCACCTGGAGTGCGGTCATGAGGGGCGACTCCTTAGAACGCGCCGCTCGGCGGCGAGGAAGAGCACGTTGAGCAGGTATCCGAGCAGGCCGAGCAGGACGATCGCCGCCCAGACGTCGAGGATCTCGAAGGTGCGCTGGGCGGTGATGAGGAAGTGGCCGAGCCCGTGGTCGGCCAGCAGCCACTCCGACAGCACCATGAGGATGAGCGAGAGCGACAACGTCACCCGCATGCCCGCGAAGATCTTCGGCAGCGCGGCCGGGATCACCACCCGCAGGAGCTGGGTGCGGGGCGGGATGTGGAAGGCGCGGGCGGTCTCCAGGTACATGGGGTCCACCGACCGCACCCCCTGCATGGTGTTGAGCAGCACCGGCCACACACAGCCGAAGGTGATCAGCCCGATCCGCATGAGGTCGCCGGAGCCGAAGACCAGCAGGAACACCGGGACGATCGCCGGCTTGGGCAGCGAACGCAGGAAGTTGACCGGCGGATCGACGTATCCGGCCGCGGCCTTCCACAGCCCGGCGGCCAGCCCGACGACCACCCCGAGCGCGGCCCCGGCCAGCCAGCCGGTCAGCGCCCTGAGCACGCTGGGCCCGGCGTCCTGCCAGAACCGCTCGGTCAGCAGCGGCTCGCTGAACCACAGCTCGGCCACCCGCCCGGCGATCCGCCCCGGCGGCGGGAAGAACGGCGAACCGGCGGCCAGCGCGGCCCACTGCCAGAGCAGCACGGCCAGCACCACGGGCCCGAGCCGGGCGAGCAACCCCTGGGCCAGCCCGCCCGCCCTCCTGCCGGCCGGGGCGTGCGCGGCGCTCACGAAGGCCCCTTTCCGTCCCAGACCACCAGGCGGTTCGTCAGCGCGACGGTGATCCCGTTCATCAGGTAGCCGAGCACCCCGGCGAGCGTCACCGCGGCGAACACGGTGTCGGCGTGGAACCCGGCATAGCTGGCGCGCAGGATGAAGTAGCCGACCCCGTCCCGCGTGCCCACCGCGATCTCGGCGGCGATGCCCACGGTCAGCCCGGTGGCCAGCGCCAGCCGCAGCCCGGTGAGCACGAGCGGCAGCGCGCTCGGCAGCACCACCCGCCACCAGGTACGGTGCACCGGCACCCGGAAGGCGCGGGCGGTCTCCATCGCGACCGGATCCACGCCGCGCACGCCGTAGACGGTGTTGAACAACAGCGGCCACACCGCCACGAACGCCACGATCGTCACCTTCATCGACACCCCCTGGCCCATCACCAGGACCAGCAGCGGGATGATCGCGATTCCCGGCACCGAACGCAGCGAGTCGATGATCGGCGTCAGCCCCAGCGCGGCCAGCCGGTAGGAGCCGATGAGCACGCCGAGCGGCACCGCGATCGCCGCCGCCAGCGCCACGCCGCCGAGCACCGCCACGAGCGTGGCCCACACCTCCACCAGGAACGCCGGATCCACCAGCAGCCGCAGCGCCTCGCCCAGGATCACCCCGGCGGGCGGCAGCAGCCTCGGATCGACCAGTTCCAGCCGGGCGAACACCTCGAAGGCCAGGGTCAGCAGCGCGGCGCCGGCCGTACCCCTGAGAAAGGCGGCCAGCGCGCCGCGCGGGGAGGTGCGGCGGCGCACGCCGGGGCGGCGCGGCTCGGCGCGCACGCCCGTGGTGGTGACGGGCGCGTTCACGGCGCCCCCGCCGGTCCAGCGGAGACCTTCCTGGTACGGCTGGCCGAGACGACCACCCCCGCCAGCAGTCCGGCGCCCACGAGCGCCGCGCCCCAGGTGGCGCCGGCCAGCGAGAGCCCCAGCAGCGCGTCCACGGCCAGCGCGCCCGGCCCGGTGAAGGCGAGGCAGCAGGTGGCCGCGAGCAGCACCAGCTCGTACTCGAAGCCGTTGCGGCGGCGCGAGAGCCCGTTCGGCAGGTGCAGGATGACGATGTTGGCGAACGTGCCGGCCAGCATCAGCACCGCGAGCGGCGTCAGCGCCCCGGCGGCCAGCAGCAGCCCGCCGGCGGTCTCGGCCAGACCGGCCACCGCCGCCATCAGCAGCGGCGGCCGGTAGCCCATGCGGCCGAAGAACGCGGCGGCGCCCTTCAGCCCGTCGGCGCCCCACCAGCCGAACAGCTTCTCCGTGCCGTGGTAGGCCATGACCAGGCCGACCGCGAGGCGGAGGATCAGCAACCCGATGTCCATCACCGTGCTCCGTTCAGCTGAAGGCGGGAAGTACCTGGTCGAGGAACAGGCGCAGCGACCGGTCGGAGACCTCGGGGGGCATGAACCCGTAGTTGAACAGCAGCGCCATGTGCCGGACCCCGGCCGCCTCGTACTCCCTGATCTGCTCGGACACCGACCCGGGGTGGCCGATGAGCATGGCGTGGTCGACGAACTCGTCGGGGTTTTGCGGCGAGACGCCGACGACGCTCTTGAGATGGGCGGCGTCGCGCACGTCCTTGACCATGCCGAAGCTGCGCCGCTGGTGCTCGGCCATGAGCACGAGCCGCTCGCGGATCTCCCGGTCGGCCTGCTCGTCGGTGTCGGCCACGTAGACCTGCTTCTGGACCATGCTCCAGTCGAGCCGGTCCTGGACGTCCTCCTCGCCGAGGCCGCCGTCGCGCAGCGCCTGCTCGTAGACGCGCCAGCGGGCGGTCAGCGGCTGTGGTTTCTCCCGGGCGGTGAACAGGTACCAGCCCTTGCGGCCGGTCCATTCTGCGCCGGAGTCGCTCTGGGTGGCGCGGGCGAAGGCGGGGGCGGCGCGGTGATGGGCGGCGGGCATGATGCGGGTGTGCAGGGTGCCGCGCTCGAACGCGGTCTCCCACTCCAGGGGCGGATCGTCGGGCCGCTTGGCCAGGGCGGCTTCGAGGATCTCCAGGTTGTGCATCATCTGGGCGTGGCGCTGGGAGGGGTCGCGGCCCATGCCGGCGTACTCCAGCGGCGAGCCGCCGGCGGCGAACCCCACGATCAGCTCGCCGCCGGTGAGGATGTCCAGCAGGTTGCAGCGCTCGGCCAGCCGCATCGGGTTGTGCAGCGGCGGCACCGCCACGGCCAGCGAGAACCTGGTGCCGGTGGGCGCGAGGGCGGCCAGGTGGGCGGCGTACATGAAGTTGTCGCCGTAGGTGTTGTAGCCGGAGAAGTGGTGCTCGGTGAGCACGATGCCCTGGACGCCGGCCCGGGTGGCCTCAAGTGCCTGGCGGGTGAGGGTCTCGATGATGCCGACGTCCTCGTGCGGGCCGCGGGTCTGGGCGTTCAGGTAGATGGAGAAGCGCATCCGGGGTTCCTCCTTCATGCTCGCTGGGCCGGGAATCCGGCGTAGCGGCGGCGGTGGTAGAGCAGCGGGGCGGCCTCCCGCTCGCGGGCGCCCTCGACGACGAGGCCGATGACGATGAGGTGATCTCCGCCGCTGACGGTCTCCAGCACCTCGCAGATCGCGTGGGCGACGGTGCCCTGCGTGAGCACCGGCACGCCGTGGCGCCCCGGCCGCCAGGCGATGCCGTCGAACTTGCCGTCCCCGCCGCCGGCGAAGCGCTCCGACAACGAGGCCGAGCCGGCGTCCAGGACGTTCACGCAGAAGGCGCCGGAGCTTTCGATCGCCGTCAGCGTGCGCGAGCCGCGGCCGATGCACACGAGCATCAGCGGCGGATCGGCCGACAGCGCGCACACCGCCCCCGACGTCAGGCCCGCCGGGCGACCGGTTCCGGCCAGGCTCGTCACCACCGTGACCCCGGTCGGCAGCGAGCCCGCCAGGGTCTTGAACAGCTGCGCGGGCACCGCCGCGGCGTCGTCGGTGAGGCTCATGCGGCCATCCTGCGTGACCTGCGCCAACGCGGGCCAGCGGATGTGGAACATGCAACAACCGCTGGTCAGGCCAGGATCGCGAGCGGATTCTCCAGCAGCGACAGGAAGACGCGCAGCCACTCGGCGGCCACCACGCCGTCCACCGGACGGTGGTCCACCGACAGCGTCACCGACAGGACCGTGGCCGCCACGACCGCGCCGTCCTGGACCACCGGCGCCTGCCTGGCCGCGCCGACGGCCAGGATCGCGGCCTGCGGCGGGTTGACGATCGCGGCGAACTCCTCCGTGCCGTGCATGCCCAGGTTCGTGACCGTGAGCGTGCCGCCCTCCAGCTCGTCCTGGCGCAGGCGGCCGGTGCGGGCGCGCTCGCCGTACTCGCGCAGGGTGGTGGCGACCAGGGAGACGGGCGCGCGCTCGACGGCGCGCAGGACGGGCGTGAGCAGGCCGCCCGGGGTGGCGACGGCCACCGCGATGTCGACCTGGGTGTGGGCGCGGACGGCGGTGTCGGTCCAGGTGACGTTCATCGCGGGGACCCGGACGTGGGCGTGCGCGGCGGCCTTGACGATCAGGTCGTTGACCGAGACGCGCGGGCCGCCGCCCTGGTTGAGCTGGGCGCGCATCGCCAGCAGGGCGTCGGCTCTGGCGGTGCCGCGCACGTAGAAGTGGGGGGCGGTGCGTTTGCTCTCGGTGAGCCTGGCGGCGATGGCCCGGCGCATCGGCGTGTGCGGGACCTCGGTGTAGCCGGGCGTCGGTGTGACCTCGGTGTAGCCGGGCGTCTGTGTGACCTTCACCGAGGCGGCGACGACCGCTTCCACGTCCCTGCGGACGACGCGGCCATTGGGCCCGGAGCCGGGGATGTCCTCCACCCGCAGCCCCGCCTCCTTGGCCAGGCGTCTGGCCAGCGGGCTGGTGAAGACCCGCTCTCTGGTACGGCCCGCGCCCGCCGGACCGGTGACGGGCGGCTCACTGGCGGCAGGCGGGTCATCAGGAAGGGCACGAACCGGCACGTCAGGGACCTTCGGGCTTTTGAGGGCCTCCCGGATGTTCTGGGCTTCTGGGATGTCCGGGACCGGCGTGTCGGGGGGCTCGCCGGGGGTGCCCAGGACCGCTATCGGCGCTCCCACCTCCACCGTGGCCCCGTCCTCGACCAGCGTGCGCAGCAGGACCCCCGCCTCCTCGGCCTCCACCTCCACCACCGCCTTGTCCGTCTCGACGGTGGCGATCACCTCCCCCTTCCCGAACGGGGCGCCGGCCGCGACCGACCACCCCTGCAGGATCGCCTGGATCGCGCCCGCCGCCACCTCGGGCATGCGCAGGACTCTGGCCATGGCTGTCAGCTCCTCGTCATCTCGGTCAGCGCCGCGGACACCTCGGCGGCCCCGGCGATGGCGGCGCGTTCGAGCACCTTGCTGATGCTGGGCGAGGCTTCTCCGCCGGTCACCCGCCGTACGGGCTGGTCGAGCCAGTCGAAGTAGCGCCGCTGGATCTCGTCGGCCAGCCAGCCGCCGTAGGAGGTGCCGAGCGCCCCCTGCTCGGCGATCAGCACCGCGCCGGTCTTGCGGACGCTGGCCCCGACGGTGTCCCAGTCGAGGCCGGCCCGGTCCAGCCAGCGCAGGTCGATCACCTCCGCGTCCGCCTCGTCGGCCACCTCCAGCACCAGGCGGGTCATCGCGAGGTAGGTGAGCACGGTGACGGCGCCCCCGGTACGGCGGACGGCGGCCCTGCCGACGGGCAGGCAGTAGTCGAGGTCGCCCACGGGCCCGTCGCCGACGGTGCCGTAGAGGTCCACGTGTTCCAGCACGAGGACGGGGTCCTGGCAGCGCAGGGCGCTGTTCATCAGGCCGACGTAGTCGTAGGGGGTGGAGGGGGCGGCGATGCGCCAGCCGGGGGCGGTGGCGAAGATCCCGGCCGGGTCCATGGAGTGCTGCGAGCCGTACCCGGTGCCCATCGCGACCTTGCTGCGCAGCACGAGCGGCACCGGTCCTTCGCCGCCGAACATGTGCCTGGCCTTGCCGATCTGGTTGAAGAGCTGGTCGGCGGCGACCCACATGAAGTCGGCGTACATGAACTCGACCACGGGGCGGAAGCGGCCGTCCAGGGCGATGCCGCCGCCGAGGCCGGAGAAGGCGTTCTCGCTGATCGGGGTGCCGAGCACGCGGTCGGGGAACCGTTCCTTGAGCCCTCGGGTGGCGCCGTTGGTGCCGCCGCCGAGGCGGTGCACGTCCTCGCCCAGCACCACCACGCCGGGGTCGGTCTCCATGCGCCTGGCCATGACGGCGGCCACCGCGTCGATGAACTTCTGCTCGGTCAGCGTGCCCTCGAAGGTGAACCGGGCGTCGCCGAACTCGCCCAGATCACCTCTGACGCCCACGTCGGCGAACGACGGGCTCGGCCACTCGGCGGGCTTGATCCGCCGCACCACCTGCCCGCCCGCTCCAGGGCGGCCCGGGTCCGGCTCCAGCAGCGTGTCCGCGATCCCGGCCATGAGCGCCGTGGCAGCGGCACGGGCCTTCTCCAGCTCCGCGAGCGTGAACAGTCCGCGGCGCTCCAGGTGCCGCGCCACCTGGTCGAGCGGGTCGCGGGCGCGCCACTGCCGCTCCTCCTCCTTGGTGCGGTAGCCGAACGCGCTGCCGGGAAAAGGACCGTTCTGGTGGAAGAATCGGTAGACGTCGGCCTCGATGAGGACCGGTCCGCGGCCGGACCGCAGCAGGGCCAGGGCCTCGCGCATGGTCTGGTGTACGGCCAGCGGATCCATCCCGTCCACCTTGAAGCTGGCGATGCCGAAGCCGGGCCCGCGCGCCGACAGCCGGGGCTCGCCGGTGGCCTCCTCCACCCCGGTCGAGACGGCGTAGCGGTTGTTCTCGACGAAGAAGCACAGCGGCAGCTTCCACGCGGCGGCCAGGTTGAACGTCTCCAGCGTCGAGCCGATGTTGATCGCGCCGTCGCCGAAGTAGGTGACGGCCACGGCGTCGGTGCCGGCCTGCCGGTGCGCCCACGCCGAGCCAGCGGCCAGCGGCACCCCGCCGCCGACGATCGCGTTGGTGCCGATGGCTCCGGCCTCGTTCCACTGCAGGTGCATGGAGCCGCCCCGGCCATGGCTGAAGCCGCGTTCCAGCCCGCAGATCTCCGCGAGGCTGCGCAGCAGTACGGCCCGCGCCCGCGGCGAGAGGTCCACCCGCGGGTCGAGTCCCTCGGGCTCCACATGGCACAGCGCCTTGGCCAGGAACTGGTGGTGTCCGCGGTGGGAGCCGTTGACCGTGTCGCCGGGGGCCAGGGCGAGGACCGAGCCGACCGCCCCGCCCTCCTGCCCGACGCTGGCGTGGGCGGGGCCGTGGACCAGTCCGGCCTTGGCCAGTTCCAGCACCTGCTCCTCGAAGGCGCGGATGAGGACGAGCTGGCCGTACATGGTGGTCAGCAGGGAGGGTTCCGCGGCGTCCCAGTCGGCCTCGGTGGCGACGACCTCGATCCAGGGGACGACGGGTTCTAGTCTGTGGTGTTCGCTCATGTTAGTCTCCGCAATCGATTGCGTCCCGCGACGGAAAGGGTCACGATGCTCCCCGGACTGGCAAGGCTCGACCACATCGGCTTCACCGTCCCCGACATCGACGAGGCCAGGGCGTTCCTCGTGGACGTGCTGGGCTGCGAGTTCATGTACAAGCTCGGCCCCTACGAGCACGCCGACGACTGGATGGCCGACCACCTCAACGTGCACCCCCGCGCGGTCATGCGCGAGCTGCACTTCTTCCGCTGCGGCGGCCAGGCCGTCTTCGAGGTCTTCCAGTACGAGGCCCCCGACCAGAGCAAGACCCAGCCCCGCAACAGCGACGTCGGCGGCCACCACATCGCCCTGTACGTCGACGACATCGACGCCGCCGTCGCCTACCTCAAGGAGCGCGGCCTGACCGTGCACAGCGGCCCGACCGCCAGCAGGGGCCCCAGCGAGGGCCAGCGCTGGATCTACTTCCTGTCCCCGTGGGGCATGCAGTTCGAGCTCGTCTCCTACCCGGACGGCAAGGCGTTCGACCGGGGCGTCACCAGCTGACCGCCACATACTGGGTCTCCAGGTAGTCCAGCAGTCCCTCGTGGCCGCCCTCCCGGCCGACGCCGCTCTGCTTCATCCCCCCGAACGGCGCGGCCGGGTCGCTGACCAGCCCCCGGTTGAGTCCGATCATCCCGGCCTCGATCCGCTCGCCGATCCGCAGCCCGCGGGCCAGGTCGCCGGTGTAGACGTAGGCGACCAGCCCGTACTCGGTGTCGTTGGCCAGCCGCAGCGCCTCCTCCTCCCCGGAGAAGGCCACGATCGGGGCGACCGGGCCGAAGATCTCCTCGCGCAGGATCGGCGCGTCCGGGCGTACACCCGTCAGCACGGTCGGCTCGTAGAAGAAGCCGGGACGGTCCGGCCGCGCGCCGCCGGAGAGGGCCTTCGCACCGCCCGCCAGCGCCTCCCTGACCAGGCCGTCCACCTTGTCCACGGCCTCCTGGTTGACCAGCGGGCCGACCTCGGCGCCGGGGTCCGTGCCGGGCCCGAGGCGCAATGCCGACATCCGGGCGGCCAGGCGGCGGGCGAACTCCTCGGCGACCGGCTCCTCGACGTAGAAGCGGTTGGCCGCCGTGCACGCCTCTCCGGCGTTGCGCATCTTGGCGATCATCGCGCCCCCGACCGCGGCGTCCAGGTCGGCGTCGGCGAAGACGAGGAAGGGGGCGTTGCCGCCGAGCTCCATCGAGCTGTTGACCACCCGGCCCGCGGCCTCGTGCAGCAGCAGGCGGCCGACCTCGGTGGAGCCGGTGAAGGAGAGCTTGCGCACGCGGGAGTCGCGCAGCATGGTCGCGACGACCTCGCCGGAGCGGCGGGCGGGCACCACGTTGACCACGCCGGGCGGCACGCCCGCCTCCTCAAGCAGCCTGGCCAGGGCCAGCGCGGTGAGCGGGGTGTCGCTGGCGGGCTTGAGCACGACCGTGCACCCGGCGGCGAGCGCCGGGCCGATCTTGCGGGTGGCCATGGCGGCGGGGAAGTTCCACGGGGTGACCAGGACGCAGACGCCGACCGGGCGGCGCAGCACCAGGATGCGGTTGCCCCCGGACGGCGCGGTCATCACCTCGCCGCTCGCGCGCACGGCCTCCTCGGCGTACCAGCGGAAGAACTCGGCGGCGTAGGCCACCTCGGCGTGGGCGTCGGGCAGGGCCTTGCCGTTCTCCCGGGAGATCAGCGTGGCCAGGTCCTCGGCCTGCTGTCCCATGAGCTCGAACGCCTGGCGCAGGACCTCGGAGCGGTAGCGCGGCGTGGTGGCCGACCAGGACTCGGCCGCGTCGGCGGCGGCGGAGACGGCGGCGAGCGCGTCGGCCGGAGTGGCGTCGGCCACCGACGCGATCACCTCGCCCGTGGCGGGATCTGTGACGTCGAACCGGCCGCCGTCGGCGGCGGGCGCTGATCGACCCCCGATGTGAAGCATGGGAACCTCCCGGTTCAGTACGGGTTGGCGATGACGAGGTCCTGCGCGGGGAAGAGCGTGAGCAGGCGGGCGCCGTCCTCGGTGACGACGACCTCCTCCTCGATGCGGGCGGCGGAGAAGCCGTCGCTCGCCGGGCAGTACGTCTCCAGCGCGAAGACCATGCCGGGACGCAGCTCGACCGGCTCGCGCATGCTGTTGAGCCGCGAGATGATCGGCCGTTCGTGCAGGCCCAGGCCCAGGCCGTGGCCGAACTGCAGGCCGAAGGCGGCCATCTCGTTCTCGAAGCCGAACTCCTCGGCCCTGGGCCAGAGCGCGGCGATCTGGTCGGTGCCCGCGCCCGGCTTGACCGCGGCGATGGCGGCGTCCATCCACTCGCGGGCCCTGGCGTAGGCGGCGCGCTGGGCGGCGGTGGCGCTGCCGACGCCGAAGGTGCGGTAGTAGCAGGTCCGGTAGCCGTTGAAGGAGTGGATGATGTCGAAGAAGGCCTGGTCGCCGGGGCGGATGAGGCGGTCGGAGAAGTTGTGCGGGTGCGGGTTGCAGCGCTCGCCGCTGACCGCGTTGACCGCCTCGACCTGGTCGGAGCCCATCTCGTAGAGGCGTTTGGCGACCAGGGCGACGATGTCGTTCTCGCGCACGCCGGGCCTGAGCGCCTGGACGACGTCGTGGTAGACGCCGTCCACCATGGCGGCGGCCTGGTTGAGCAGCGTGATCTCGTCGGCGGACTTGATCTCGCGGGCGTCCAGCATGTGCTGCTGGGCGTCGCGCACCCGAAGACCCTGACGCTCCATCTCGAACAGGAACGGCGGCTCCACGAGGTCCACGCCGACCGGGGCCGAGGGGTCGTCCAGCAGGTCCTTGAGCTGGGTGACCGCCTCCCTCATCAGCCCGGCGCTGGGCGCGATCGCGCCGCGCAGGCCCAGCATCCCGGCGTGGCAGTCGGCCGGGTCCAGCCACGGGCTGAACAGGCGGTGGTGGCGGGCGGCCGAGCCGAAGTCCCAGAGCATCGGCGGCTTGTCCCTGGTCAGCAGCGCGTAGCGGGTCATCTTGTCCCCGAGCGCGCCGCCGATCCAGGTCTGGGTGACGTAGCGGATGTTGTAGAAGTCGAACAGCAGGAAAGCGCCGCACTCGCTGGCCTCCAGGGCCGCGCGGGCCCGTTCCAGCCGGTAGGCGCGTAAGCGGTCGAAGTCCAGGCGCTGCTCGAAGTCGACCGCCATGTGTCCGGGGGCGGGCAGCGGCCGCGCGTCCTCAGGCATGGCCGAGCCCGTCGTCCACGGGCACGCTCTCCGGCTTCAACTCCAGGCCGGACGCGGCGGCCTGCAGGTCGAGCAGGATCGCGAAGTCCTCGTCCACCCGGCCGCTGCTGACGCTGGCCTGCACGAACTGGGCGGTGAGCGCGGCCAGCGGCATGGGCACGTCGAGCTCGCGGGCGGCCTCCAGGCCCAGGTCGAAGTCCTTGCGCAGCAGCACGGGGGTGAAGGTCGGGGTGTAGTCGAGGTTGACGAAGGCGGGCGACTTGTAGCGGGTGAACACCGAGCCCATGACGCTGTTGTTGAGGAACTCCAGGAAGGCGTGGCGGGGCACGCCGCCCTTCTCGGCCAGCACGGTGATCTCCGCCAGGCACTGGGTGACCACGCCGAGCATGAGGTTGTGCGCGATCTTCACCAGCCGGGCGGTCTCGCCCTCTCCGGCGTAGGTGACCGCCTTTCCCAGGCGGGCCAGCAGCGGCTCCACCCGGTCGTAGTCCTCGCGCGGCCCGGAGACCACCAGGCTCAGCCCGCCCGAGGCGGCCACCTTCGCGTTGCCGCTCACCGGAGCCGCCAGGAAGGCCGCGCCGCGCTCGGAGCAGGCCAGCCTGGCCTGCGATGAGGCCTGCGCGGAGACGGTGGAGCAGTCCACGACCAGGCCGGGCGCCCGCTCGCCGCCGAGCAGCTCGCCCAGCACCTCGGCGAGGTCCTCGGAGGTGGACAGCATCGTGAACACCACCTCGCGATCGCGCAGCTCCGCGATCGAGGACGCCACCGTGGCGCCGAGCCCGGTGAGCGGCTCGGCCTTGGCGCGGGTGCGGTTCCAGACGGCCAGGTCCGTGCCGGGCTCCGCCAGGCGTGCGGCCATGGCGTATCCCATACGGCCGGTGCCGATCCAGCCGACTCTCATCGTGCCTCCCCATCGTTACGCAATCGATTGCGTTGCCAGCAGCATGGGAGTATATTCCCCAACATGTCAAGAGCCAAGCAATCGACTTCGCTGACGTTAGGAGCCTTCAGCCCGTCAGTGCCGCTGCGGGTGTGCCGCCGCCTCGGCCTGCTGGACAGACACGGCCTGACGGTGGCGGAGGAGCCGGTCGCCTCCTCGCCCGCGCAGTTCCGCGCGCTGCTGGACGGCCGGGTGGACGCGGTGCTGACCAGCCCGGACAACGTGCTCGCGTACCGCTTCACGCCCGGCAACCCGCTCGGCGAGACGGCCGACGTGCGCATCGTGTCGGCGGTCGACCGCGGCCTGGGCCTGGGCCTGTACGCCCATCCGGCCCTCCGCCTGCCCACGCCGTCCAGCCCGGTGACCGCCGGCGTCGACGTGCCCGGCTCGGGGTTCGCCTTCGGGCTCTACACGCTGATGGAGCACGTGGGCCTGCGCGAATACCAGGTCGAGGCCATGGGCTCCACCCCCCGCCGCCTGGAGGCGCTGCTGGCCGGGCGGTGCGACGTCACGATGCTCAACGCGGGCAACGAGCTGATCGCCGAGGACCGTGGCATGGTACGGCTGGCCGGGCTGGCCGAAGTCTGCGGGCCGTACCTGGGAACCGTGCTCGCCGCCAAGGGCCCGGACCTCGCGGCGGCGCGGGCGCTGGCCGAGGCGCTGCGCGAGACCTGCGACCGCATCCTGGCCGGGACGGCCGACACGCTGGTGCTCGAAGAGGCCGGCGCGGCGCTCGGCCTGACCGAACCGCTGGCCCGCCGCTACCTCCGGCGGCTCAAGGACCCGCTCGACGGGCTGATCCCCGGCGGCGGCGTCGACCTGGGCGCGCTGCGCACCGTGCTCGGCCTCCGGCTGCGCCATCTGCCCGACGAGGGGCTGGACGGCGCGCTCGATCCGGCGCGTGGTCTGATCGAGGTATGACCCCCGCCCCCCGACTGCTCCTGGCCGTCCCCTTCGTCAGCACGCTCGACCGCTTCGCCATGCCGCCGATGATGGTCTCGATGGCCGCCCAGCTCGGGCTGCCGCTGTCGCAGGTCGTGCACGCGGTCGGCGCCTACGTGCTGGCGTACGGGATCATGCAGCCGGTCTGGGGGATGGTCTCCGACCGGGCGGGGCTGGTCAGGACCATGCGGGTGGCGCTCGCGCTCGGCGCGGTGAGCACGATCGCCTCGGCCTTCACCGACTCGGCGCTCGCGCTGGCCCTGACCCGCGGTCTCGCGGGGGCCTGTTTCGCCGCGGCGATCCCCGGCAGCCTCGTCTACCTGGGCGACACCGTCCCGGCCCAGCGCCGCCAGCGGGAGATCACGAACCTGATGGCGGGCGTGGCCGTGGGCACCGCGGTGGCCTCGACGGCCGCGGGCGTGCTGGTCCAGTACTCCACGTGGCGCATCGCCTTCGCCGCGACCGGCCTGGCCGCGCTGGCCCTGGCATGGGCGCTGGCCCGCCTGCCCGCTCCCCCGCGCCCGCGCGCCCACCTCGGCCTCGTCGCCCCGCTGGCCGCCGTCTCCCGCTCGCGGCCCGCGCTGCTCGTGCTCGCGCTGGCGTTCGTCGAGGGCGGCGTGCTCATCGGCGTGCTGACGCTGCTGCCCGCCGCGGTCGAGGCGGCGGGCGTGAGCGCGGCCGTCGCGGGCGCGGTCACCGCCGCCTATGGCATCGCGGTCCTGGCGTTCTCGCAGCTCGTCGGCTTCCTCTCGCGCCGCGTGCACGCCTGGCGGCTCATCGCGTACGGCGCCGCCGCCGCCGTGGCCGCCTGCGCGCTGGTGGCGCTGTCCAGATCGCCGGCCGCCGCGCTCGCCGGAGCCACCCTGCTCGGCGCGGCGTGGGCCGCCATGCACTCCTCGCTGCAGACCTGGGCCACCGAGGTGCTGCCGGCGGCCAGGGCCACCGTGGTGTCGGCGTTCGCCGGCTCCCTGTTCCTGGGCAGCGCGGTGGCGGCCGTCCTGGTCGCCGGTCTGGCCGAGCAGCAACGGTATGCTCAGATCTTCGGCTGGGCAGCGGCGCTGGCCGCCCCGCTCGGCCTCTTCGGGGCCCTGGGACGCAAACGATGGATCCGACCAGAAGGAGAGCCCGGCCGATGAAAGCCAACCGGCCATCCGCTCCGACGCTGCGCGACATCGCCGAGGCCGTCGGCGTCCACACCACGACCGTCTCCCGCGCCCTGAACCCCAGGACGCAGAACCAGGTCGGCGCCGACACCGTGCGCCGGGTGCGCAAGGCCGCCAAGGACCTCGGCTACCAGCCCAACCCGATCGCGCTCAGCCTGCGCACCTCCCGCTCGCGCACGGTCGGCCTGGTCATCCCCGACATCACCAACCCTCTGTTCCCGCCGATCGTGCGCGGCATCGAGAGCGCGCTGGAGGCCGGCGGCTACAGCGGCTGGATCGTCAACACCGACAACGACCCGCAGCGCGAGCGCAAGCTCATCGAGTCGCTGCGCTCGCGGCAGGTCGAGGGACTGATCGTGGCGACCGCGCGGCTGGAGCACCCGCTGCTGGCCGAGCTGCACGCGGCCGGGGTGCCGCTCGTGCTGGTCAACCGGCGGGTCGAGGGCATCGACGTGCCGTGCGTGACGGCCGACGACGCGGCCGGGGTGAGCGCGGCCGTCGCCCATCTGGCCGGGCTCGGGCACACCCGCATCGCCCACCTCGCCGGGCCGCAGACGACCTCGACGGGGGCGGCCAGGGCTCGGGCGTTCCGGCATGCCGTACGGGATCTGGGACTGTCCGACGAGCCGGGGCTCGTCGTGGAGTGCGCGCAGTGGAGCGAGGAGGCGGGGGCGAGCGCGGCGCGCTCGCTGCTGGACGCGCGGACGGATGTCACGGCGGTGGTGGCGGGCAACGACCTGATCGCGCTGGGCTGCTACGACGTCTTCGGCGAGCGCGGCATCGACTGCCCGGGCGACATCAGCGTGGTGGGCTTCAACGACATGCCGTTCCTGGACAAGCTGCGCCCGCCGCTGACCACCGTGCACGTGCCCCACCACGACGTCGGGGTGGAGGCGGCGCGCATGCTGCTCGACGGCATCGAGGATCCCGAGCGGCCCGCCCGGTCGATGCTGCTGCCGGTCTCGCTGGTCGTCAGGGGTTCGACGGCGCCCCGCTGAACCGGTCTTTTACCGTATGGATCGCGCAAACCTTTCGTCTCTTCGGCGTGCACGACAAATCACACTTAGTAGCCTCAGGACGTGTCACGCATGTGGGCGGGGTCCCTGCGCGGACGGGTCACGCTCATCGCCACCGCAGTGGCCGCGTCCGTGCTGATCCCGGCGGGGGTCGGCGGCGTCGCGGTGGCCAGATCCGTGGTGGAGAACGGTCTGTGGCGCTCCACCCGCGAGGCGGCCTCCCAGGTGTCCGCCCAGGTCCGCGACGGTGGGCTGCGCGGGGGCACGATCCCGCTGACCGACGCCACCGTGAACCTCATCCAGGTCGTCGAGCCGGGTGGACGGGTCATCGCGCGCAGCGCCGCCGCCGCCAACATGCCGCCGCTCACCACGATGTGGCCGCCGCCCGACAACCGCATCATCAGCACCGTCATGTGCGAGGACGAGGAGTGCGTCCACCTGAGCGCCATCCGGATCGACACCGCCCCCGACTCCCCGGTCGTCTACGCCGGCCGCGCCACCCCCGGCGTGCTGTCCACGCGGGTGCTGGAAGCCGTGGTGTTCGCGCAGGTGGCGATCCTGGTGGGACTGGCCTCCTGGGCCACCTGGCTGGTCACCGGCCGCGCGCTGCGCCCCGTCGCCGTGATGCGCGCCGAACTCGACGCCGTCAACGCCAGCGACCTCAGCCGCCGCGTCGCCCAGCCCCCGGGTGACGACGAGGTGGCCGAGCTCGCCCGTTCCATCAACAGCACGCTCGCCCGCCTCGAACGCTCGGCCGACCAGCAGCGCCAGTTCGCCTCCGACGCCTCCCACGAGCTGCGCACGCCCATCGCCGGCCTGCGCGCCCAGCTGGAGTCCGCCCAGCTTTACCCGGACGACACCGACGTCGGCGAGCTCGTGGCCGGCGCCCTGCGCGACACCGACCGGCTGGAGGCGATCATCACCGACCTGCTCCTGCTGGCCCGCATCGGCTCGCGCGTGGACGTGGTCAAGGAGTCGGTCGACCTGTCGGAGCTGGTGCGCGAGGAGCTCATGGGCCGCCACGACCTCATCCCCGTTCGCGACGCCCTGGCCGACGGCGTGATCGTCGAGGGGGTACGCATGCAGCTGTCGCGCCTGCTCACCAACCTCCTCGACAACGCCGAGCGCCACGCCGATACCCACGTGACCATCTCCGTGGAGGCCGAGGAGGGCTACGCGGTCCTGGAGGTCGCCAACGACGGGGCCGAGATCCCGACGCAGGACCGCGAGCGCATCTTCGACCGCTTCACCCGCCTGGACGCCGCCCGCAGCCGCGACGCCGGCGGCACCGGCCTGGGCCTCGCGATCGCCCGTGACGTGGCCCTGGCCCACCGCGGCATCATCAGCGCCGAGGAGGCGATCCGCGGCGCCCGCTTCGTGGTACGCCTGCCGCTGGCCCCCGGCACCCAGGAAAACGGACCCACACAAAGGACAGATAACGCGAATCCATAGAAATCACATGGCGCTACCGCGATCATGTGGGGATGACGGAGCAGGCTCCCCAGGGCGTGGACCCGCGGATCCCCAATGCGGCCCGCATGTATGACTATTTCCTCGGCGGCAAGGACAACTTCCAGGCCGACAGGGAACTGGCCGAGCTGGTGCTGGCCGTACTGCCCGAGGCCCGCGAGGGAGCGCTGCAGAACCGGCTGTTCATCGGCCGCATGGTCCGCTACCTCGTGGACCAGGGGATCACCCAGTTCATCGACCTCGGCTCCGGGCTGCCCGCGCGGGAGAACGTGCACGAGGTGGCCCACCGGCACGCGCCCGAGGCCAAGGTCGTCTACGTCGACAACGATCCCGTCGTCTGCACGCACGGCCGGGCCCTGCTGGCCGACCCCGAACGGGTGCTCATGCTGGAGGCCGACGCCCGGCTGCCGGAGCTCGTCCTGGACGACCCCGGGGTCAGGAAGCTGATCGACTTCGAGCGGCCGGTGGCGCTGCTCATGATGTTCTTCCTGCACCTGGTGCCCGACTCCGACGACCCGCACGGGTTCGTGGCGGCGTACCGGGAGGCGCTCGCGCCCGGCGGCTACCTCGCGCTCACCCACCTGAGCACGGACTGGAAGAGCGAGCGCACCCAGCAGATCGTCGAGGTGTACCAGCAGGCCAGCGCCCCGTTCTGTCCCCGCTCGGGCAGGGAGATCGAGGCGTTCTTCGGCGACTTCGAGCTGATCCCGCCGGGGCTGGACACCGGCCTCGGCACGGTCTGGCCGTTCGCCGACCCCGAGGCCACGATGTTCCTGGACGAGGACCTGGCCCGCATGGGATACGCCGGCATCGGCCGCAAACCCGCCCCCTTCTAGCCGTACGGCCCGCCCTCTCGCCGCACTCAGCGACCAAGAGACGGGCCACCCTTCGCCAGAGTTTCCCGAGCCCTCCGGGGGACCTTTCCCCCGGAGTCCCGGACCGGATCCGGGATCGCCGCCGTTTCCCGGGATCCCGGAGGGGTCACCCCTTTCCCAGGATCCCGAGGTGGAGGGGTTAGCTGACCGGTTGCATTGCGGGGGTGCGGGGGTCGGGCTTGTGCTCGTCCTCGTCCAGCAACGTCGCCTCGTCGAACGGCGCCCGCCCCGCCAGCACGTCCAAGGCCCGATCCCGGTCGAACTCCTTGGTCCACGTCCCCACCAGCACCGTCGCCACCGCGTTGCCGGCGAAGTTCGTCAGCGCCCGCGCCTCGGACATGAACCGGTCGATGCCCACGATGAGCCCGACCCCGTCCACGAGTTCGGGCCGGTGCGACTGCAGGCCGCCGGCCAGCGTGGCCAGTCCGGCCCCGGTCACGCCCGCCGCCCCCTTCGAGGCGATGACCATGAACAGCAGCAGGGAGATCTGCTCCCCCAGCCCCAGCGGCGCCCCGGTGGCCGAGGCGATGAAGAGCGTGGCCATGGTCAGGTAGATGGCGGTGCCGTCGAGGTTGAAGGAGTAGCCGGTCGGCACCGTGATGCCGACGACGGGGCGGCTGACGCCGAGGTGCTCCATCTTGGCGATGAGCCGCGGCAGCGCCGACTCCGACGACGACGTGGACAGGATGAGCAGGAACTCGCGCCCGAGGTAGCGCAGCAGCGACCACAGGTTGATCCGGGCGACCAGCCACAGCATCGGCCCGAGCACCAGCCCGACGAACAGCAGGCAGGTCACGTAGAAGCCGATCATGATGACGGCCAGCGACTGCAGCGCCTTGACACCGGTCGAGCCGACGACCGCGGCGATCGCGCCGAAGGCGCCCACCGGCGCGGCCCACATGATCATGGCGAGGATCCGGAACACGAGCCGCTGGATGTGCCCGATGCCGTTGAGGATGGGCGTGGCCTTGGGGCCCATGGCCTGCAGGGCGAAGCCGGCCAGCAGCGCGACGAGCAGCGTCTGCAGCACCTGTCCGTCGGTGAAGGCCGACACGAGCGTGGTCGGGATGATGCCGAGCAGGAAGTCCGTGGTGCTGGCCTCGCCGCCCTTGGCCGCCTCCGCGGCCGCCGACTCCTTGGCCGCGTCGGTCAGCTGCAGGCCGGCGCCGGGGTCGAGCATGTTGCCGACGACCAGGCCGATGACGAGCGCGACGGTCGACATGGCGATGAAGTAGCCGAGCGCGAGGCCGCCGACCTTGCCGACCTTGGCCGCCTTGGTGACCGAGCCGACGCCGAGCACGATGGTGCAGAAGATGATCGGGCTGATCATCATCTTGATCAGCGCCACGAAGCCCGTGCCCAGGGGTTTGAGCTCCTTGCCGACCTCCGGCCAGACGAGTCCGATGGCGATTCCGGCCACCACGGCGACGATGACGGCCAGGTAGAGATAGCGGGTGCGATCACGCATGGGGGGTCTCCGGCTTTGGAGGAAACTTCTGGTTGTGCGACTATGCGCTGCACAGTGACCCAGGTCACCATTGCGTTCATTTCGTACATCGGGAGGATCGATGAGGCGCTGGAGCCTCGCAGGTCAGATGCTCCTGCTGCAGTTGGTGGTGGTCGCCGTCACCGTGGCCGGCGGGGCGGTGCTGGCGGTGGTGCAGGCCCACCACCTGCTCACCGAGGAGGCGGCGAACACGGCGAGCGCGGTCGCGCAGACCGTCGCCACCTCGCCGGACGTGCTGGCCGGCCTCGGCGCGGCCGACCCGTCGGCGACGCTGCAGCCCTACGCCGAGCGGGTACGGCTGCGCGCCGGCGTCGACTTCGTGACCATCATGAGGCCGGACGGCACCCGATACACCCACCCGAACCCGGCGGAGATCGGCAAGCGCTTCCTCGGCCACACCGCCCCGGCGCTGGCCGGGAACACCTTCACCGAGACCTACACCGGCACGCTCGGCCCCTCCAAGCGCGCCGTCACTCCGGTGATGCGCGACGGACGGGTCGTCGCGCTGGTCAGCGTGGGCTTCACAGTCGACCGGATCACCGCCCGGCTCTACGACCAGCTCGTCTGGGGGCTGGTGGCCCTGCTGGCGCTGCTCGCGGGCGGGGCGGGCACGTGGCTGGTCACCGCCCGGCTGCGCCGCCAGACCCACGGGCTCGGGCCGGTGGAGCTGGGGCGCATCCATGCCCACCACGAGGCCGTGCTGCATGCCGTACGGGAAGGACTGCTTCTCGTCGGCAGGGACGGGACGCTGACGCTCTGCAACGACGCGGCCCGCACGCTGCTGGACCTGCCGCCCGACGCGGAGGGACGGCCCGCGCCCGAGCTCGGCGAGGACCGTGTGCACCTGATCGGGGACCGGGTCCTGCAGGTGAGCC
Source organism: Nonomuraea endophytica (assembly GCF_014203235.1). Taxonomy (GTDB): domain Bacteria; phylum Actinomycetota; class Actinomycetes; order Streptosporangiales; family Streptosporangiaceae; genus Nonomuraea; species Nonomuraea endophytica. The sequence goes on from NZ_JACHIN010000005.1 coordinate 703,211, forward strand.
GCACGCCCAGCGAGCTGGGGACGGTGGTGACCGTGCGCGACCATACCGAGCTGCAGGCGCTGGCCGGGCAGCTGGACGCCGAGCGGGGCTTCGCCGAGTCGCTGCGCTCGGCGGCGCACGAGGCGGCCAACCGCCTGCACACCGTGATCACGCTGGTGGAGCTGGGGCGGGCCGAGCAGGCGGTGGCCTTCGCGACGGCGGAGCTGCGCTCGGCGCAGGAACTTACCGACCGGGTGGTGGGTTCGGTGCGCGAGCCGGTCCTGGCCGCGCTGCTGCTGGGCAAGAGCGCGCAGGCCGCCGAGCGCGGCGTCGAGCTGGTGATCAGCGAGGACAGCAGACTGGACGACGTGGAGATGGCGGCGCGCGACCTGGTGACGATCGTCGGCAACCTGCTGGACAACGCGATCGAGGTGGCCTCGCGCGTGGAGGTGACGGTGCGCACGGAACCGGACGGGATCGTGGTCAGGGTGAGCGACGACGGCCCGGGACTGCCGGAGCCGGAGGCGTTCGCGAAGGGCTGGACGACCAAGGGCGACGGCAGGGGGCTCGGCCTCGCGCTGGTCGGCCAGGCGGTACGCCGTCTGGGCGGCACCATTGAGGTGGACGGCTCGGCCTTCACGGTGAGGCTGCCGTGATCTCCGTGCTCGTCGTCGAGGACGAGGAGATCACGGCCGAGGCCAACCGCATCTACGTGGAGCGGATCCCCGGCTTCGAGGTGGCCGGGGTGGTCCGCTCCGGCGGCGAGGCGCTGCGCTTCCTGCGCGCCACCCCGGTGGACCTGATCCTGCTCGACCTCTACCTGCCCGACATGCACGGACTCGAGGTCATCCGCGCCGTGCGCGCCGCCGGCCTGCTGTGCGACGTCATCGCCATCACCTCCGCGCGCGACCTGGCGATGGTGCGCTCCGCCGTTTCTCTGGGCATCTCGCAATACCTTCTCAAACCGTTCACCTTCACCGCCCTCCACGAGAAACTCGAGAGGTACGCCAGATTTCGCCAGGACGCCGGGCAGATCATCGGCCAGGGCGACGTGGACCGGGTCCTGGGCACGTTGCGCGGGACCTCGCGCCTGCCCAAGGGCATGCAACAGGACACCCTGGACGCCGTCGCCGCGGAGCTCGGCGCGGCCGAGGAAGGGATGTCCGCGCAGGCCCTGGGCACGGCGACCGGCATGTCCCGCGTCACCGCCCGCCGATATCTGGAGTATCTGGTGGAAATCGGCTCAGCGGTACGGCTTCCGCGCTACGGGGGCGTCGGACGGCCAGAACTTCTCTACCGGATGACCCCGCGCAGTTAATTCGGGGTTCAATTCGGGGGCCTAGCTTCGGGTGGCACCTACGTATCTCAAGGAGTCACCTTGCGAGTCCTGGCCGTCATTCCCGCCCGCGGAGGTTCTGTGGGCGTCCCCCTGAAGAACCTCGCCCCGGTGGGCGGCATCCCGCTGGTCACGCGGGCCGTACGCGCCTGCGTGCGCGCGGAGCTGATCGACCAGGTCGTCGTCAGCACCGACCACGAGGGGATCGCCACCGCGGCGCGCGAGGCCGGGGCCCTGGTCGTGGACCGCCCGGCGGAGCTGAGCGGCCCGTCGGCCTCCAGCGAGTCCGCCGTGCTGCACGCGCTCGACAACGCGCAGGAGGAGCCCGAGGTCGTGCTCCTGGTGCAGTGCACCAGCGCCTTCATCGACCCGGCCGACCTCGACGCGGCCATCTCCAAGGTCCTGGACGGCGGCGCCGACGCGGTCTTCTCCGCCACCGCGACCCACGAGTTCCTGTGGAACGCCGCGGGCGTCGGCATCAACCACGACCGCTCGGTCCGCCTGCCGCGCCAGCAGCTCGACCCGCAGTACCGCGAGACCGGCGCCTTCTACGTCATGCGCGCCGCCGGGCTGCGCGAGCACGGCCACCGCTTCTTCGGCGAGGTCGCCGTCCAGCCGGTCTCCGCGAGCCACTCGGTCGAGGTGGACTCCGCCGCCGACCTGGAGATCGTGCGCGCGCTGGCCCCGTTCGTCGACACCCCGGAGCCGATCGACGTCGACGCCGTCATCACCGACTTCGACGGCGTGCACACCGACGACCGCGCCTACGTCGACTCCGACGGCCGCGAGATGGTCCTCGTCAACCGCTCCGACGGCATGGGCATCGCCCTGCTGCGCCGGGCCGGGGTCAAGCTGCTCGTGATGTCCACCGAGCACAACCCGGTCGTGGCCGCGCGGGCGCGCAAGCTCGGCGTACCGGTGCTGCAGGGCCTGGCCGACAAGGCGACGGTGCTGCGCGACTGGCTGGCCATCGAGGGCCTCGACCCGGCCCGCGTCGCCTACGTGGGCAACGACGTCAACGACCTCGGCCCGATGGGGCTGGTCGGCTGGCCGGTGGCGGTGCCCGACGCGCACCCCCGGGTCCGGGCCGCCGCTCGGGTCGTGCTGACCAGGGCGGGCGGGGCGGGAGCCGTACGCGAGCTGTGTGACCGGGTGACGGCGGCGCGGCCCGAACCCGTGGGCGAGCCCGCGCAGGTCCGTGCGGCGCTGCGGCTGAAGTCGGCGCCGGTGGCGGTCGGCGACATCCTGGTCGGCGACGACCAGCCCGTTTACGTGATCGGCGAGATCGGCATCAACCACAACGGCGACCTGGACCTGGCGCGCAAGCTCATCGACGTGGCGGCCGACGCGGGCTGCCAGGCGGTGAAGTTCCAGAAGCGCACGCCGTCGATCTGCGTGCCGGTGGAACAGCGCGCGCAGATCCGGCAGACGCCGTGGGGCGAGATGACCTACCTGGAGTACAAGGAGCGGACCGAGTTCGGCAGCGACGAATACACCCAGATCTCCAAGTACTGCGACGAGCGGGGCATCCAGTGGTTCGCCTCGCCGTGGGACGTGCCCTCCGTGGAGTTCCTGGAGGAGATGGACGTCCCGGTGCACAAGATCGCCTCGGCCAGCGTCGCCGACCGCGAACTGCTGCGCGCGCTCGCCGCGACCGGCAAGCCGCTGATCCTGTCGACCGGCATGTCCACGCTGCCGGAGATCGACGAGGCCGTCGAGATCCTCGGCACCGACAAGCTGATCATCATGCACGCCACCTCGACCTACCCGCTGCCTCCCGAGGAGGCCAACCTCCGCACGATCACCACGCTCAAGCAGCGCTACGGCGTGCCGGTCGGCTACTCCGGCCACGAGCGCGGCCTGCAGATCTCGCTGGCCGCGGTCACGCTCGGCGCGGTGGCGGTGGAGCGGCACATCACCCTCGACCGGACCATGTGGGGCTCCGACCACGCCGCCTCACTCGAACCGTCGGGGCTGGAGCACCTGGTGCGCGACATCCGCATCATCGAGCAGGCACTGGGCGACGGCGTCAAGCGCGTCTTCCCCGGTGAGGAGGCCCCCAAGGCCCGCCTGCGCCGCATCACCGTCTGATGGCGGCGCTGCTCACGGTGATCGTCCCGGTGCGGGACGGCGAGGCCTACATCGGTGACTGCGTGGCCTCGCTGGCCCGTAACGCGCGGCCGGACTTCGAGTTCATCGTCGTGGACGACGGCTCGGTGGACGCCACCGGGCAGATCGTCGAGGACGCCGCGGTGCCGGGGCTGTCGGTGCTGCGGCACCTGTCGCCGGTGGGCCTGGCCGACGCCCGCAACGCCGGGCTGGCCGCGGCGACCGGCCGCTACGTGACCTTCCTCGACGGCGACGACTGGCTGGCCCCCGGCTACCTGGCCGAGATGGTCGCCGCCATCGAGGGGCTCGGCTGCGACTTCGTCCGCGCCGACCACGTGCAGGTCACCGGCCGCAACCGGGTCGTGCACCGCGCCCCCTGGGCACGACGGAGCGTGGTCGTCGACCCGAAGGAGGCGATCCTGCCGGCCGAGGTGAAGACCATGGTCGACTACCCGTACGCGTGGGCGGGGGTCTACCGGCGTTCGCTGCGCGACCTGCTGCAGTTCCCCGGATCGCTGCACACCGCCGAGGACCGGCCGTGGATCTGGCGGCTGCACCGCGAGGCGGCCACGTTCGCGGTGGTGTCGGCGGCCGGCGTCTTCTACCGGCGGCAGGTATCCGGCTCGCTCACCCAGGTCGGCGACGAGCGGCAACTGCACTTCTTCGACGCCTTCGACCTGGTCTTCAAGGATCTCGAAGCCCGGTACATGAGCAAGGCGGTGCGCAACTTCTGCGCCCTGCTCGCTCACCACCTGGAACTGGCCGACCGCTTCACCCCGGAGTTGCGCGCCCGCTTCACCGAGCGCGGGGCCGCCATGGTGCGCGGCCTGCCCACCGACCTCGTGGCCGACTCGGTCGCGCGGATGTCCGTCGAGCGCGAGGAAGTGCTGCGCGCGCTCGTCCCCGACCTGCCCGACAAGGCCGTGCGCCTGCGCCGGGACCGGGAGGAGCTGGCATGACGCAGGTGTTCTACGCCTCCACGCTCTACGGCGCGATGTCGCTGGCCGCGGCGATCGACGAGGGCGCCTTCGGCCCGCACGAGGGCCGGAGAATGCTGCTGGTGTCGAACAACGCCGCGGTGCCCGAGGTCTCGCTGCCGCTGGACCGCACGCCCGGTTTCGCGGTGCTGCGCTCGCGCTTCGACGAGGTGGTGTCGTGGAACGAGCTGATCGCGCCGCTGCACCCGTCGGCGTGGAAGGCCCGCGTCATCGAGGTGCCGATGATGGAGCGGCTGCTCCGCACGCACCTCAAACTGGAGCAGGTCGACGAGCTGGTGCTGGAGTCGATCGCGGTGCCGCCCGCGCGCACGATCGCCGGCCTGGTGCGCGACTGCCCCATCACCGTCTACGCCGACGGCCTGATGAGCTACGGCCCCACCCGCGACCCGCTGCCCGCCGAGATCTTCCGCCGCATCACCCGCCTGCTCCACCTCGACCTGCTGCCGGGCCTGTCCCCCATGCTTCTCAGCGAGTACGGCGTGGCCGCCTCGACCATCTCCGACGACGCGTTCCTGCGGGTCGTCACCGAGGTGGCCGCGACCGCCCCCGACATGCTGGCCGGTCAGGCGATGATCCTGGGCCAGTACCTGTCGGCGCTGGAGATCCTCACCCCGCAGGAGGAGGCGTCGCTGCACGAGTCGATGCTGCGCGCCCTGGCCGACCTCGGCTACTCCAGCGTCGTGTTCAAGCCGCACCCGGCGGCGGGACGCCGGCACGCCCGGCTGCTGCGGGCCGCGGCCGAGCCGCTCGGCGTGAAGCTGTCGGTGGCCGACGAGACCGTGCCGGCCGAGGTGTGCTTCTCGGCGCTGCGGCCGGAACTGGTCGTGGGCTGCTTCTCGACCGGGCTCGTCAGCGCCCGGCACTTCTACGGGCTGCCGGCCGCCGCGTTCGGGACCGAGCTGGTGCTGGAACGGCTGTCGCCGTTCGAGAACAGCAACCGCATCCCGGCCACGATCGTGGACGCGCTGCTGTGCGACGGGCGGCCGCCGGTGGAAGAGGTGGTCCGCGCGGTCGGCTACTGCATGCAGCCGGAGTCCCATCCCGAGCTGCGCCCGCAGGCGGCGGCGTTCATCGAGGCCCACGGCAGCGGCCGCTACTTCAAGAAGCAGCGCCTCTCCGCCGTCGGCCTGCTGCCCGGCTCCGAGCAGCCGAGCCCGCTGTCTCGGCTCAAGAAGAAGCTCAGCCGCGCCCTGTCCTGAGATCTCCTGACATCCACCCTGGCCCCGTGACAGGGTGGAGTCATGATCGGCAGGTTGAAGCACAGGCTCGCCGTCACCACGATGCGCGCCGCCAGAGCCGCCAACCGCAGCCGGCTGGCCCGGGTGCTGCTGCGTGGACGCAGCGTGCGCGGGCTGCCGCTGGTCAACGTCGTCTACCACCGCGTCTTCCGCATGGGCGTGGCCCCCGGCGCCGTCGTGTCCTACCGAGGCGTGCGCCTGACCGGCCCCGCGTGGGACAACACGATCATGCCGTCGATCTCGGGCGGCTACTACGAGGAGTTCGAGGTCTCGCTCTTCGAGGACCTGGCCGCGCTCGGCGGGCTGGTGGCCGACGTCGGCGCCAACATCGGCGTGTACGCCTGCGCGGGCGGTGACCGGATGCCGTCCGGGCGGCTGATCGCCTTCGAACCGGTGCCGGAGAACCTCGGCCACCTGCGCGCCAACATCGAACGCAACGGGCTGGGCGAGCGCGTCGAGGTGGCCGAGACCGCGGTCGGCGCGGAAGCCGGATCCCTTGAGCTGCACCTGTCGGCGGAGCAGTCCGGCAAACACTCGGCCGACGTCCGCAACGCCGGTCCCGGCGGCAAGTCGGTGACGGTCGCGATGACCACGCTCGACGACTACCTCGACGGCCGGGCCGCCGACCTGATCAAGATCGACGTCGAGGGTTACGAGGGCTTCGTCCTCAAGGGCGCCGCGGCCACGCTCGCCGCGCGCCCGGCGCTGCTGTTCGAACTCCACCCGGAGCTGCAGGCCAACTGCGGCTGCGACACCGGCGAACTGCTCGACCTCGTCTACGCCCACTACCCGCGGGTGTTTCTGATCGACGAACTGCACAACACGCTGGTGCCGTGCGAGCGCGCCTACTTCGACCGCCCCGACGCCGTGGGTCTCTACCGCTCGAACGTGATCGCCGCCGGCCGCCCGGAGCACCTGGAAGTACTCCAACCCCACATCGCCCCACGCTAACGCTCGGCACCCGACACGCGGTCTGGGGCGCCCCAGGCAGCTTCGGGCCGCGGGTTTGAACCGCCCCCAGGCTTCGGGCCGCGCCCCCACGGTTTTGAGGCGCGGGCACCAAGCGGTTCGGGGCGTTTGGTCGGGGTGGTCAGCCGACGCGCAGGGCTCGGGAGAGTCTGCGCTTGGTGCGGTAGCCGATCCTCAGCACCTCGGGCGGCACCTCCACCCGCAGCCGCGCCCGGCGCCGGGCGGCCAGGTGCTCGGTGCCGTCGAGCAGCGAACGGGCCGGCTCGCGCGGACCCGCCAGCAGCTCGTCCAGCAGCCCCACCCACGTCCCCGCCTCGGCCGGGTGGAAGTAGTTGGCCGCCCGCCACGCCCCCTGCGCCTCGCGGAAGGCCCCGTCGGCCAGGTCGTCGAGCGTGCCCAGCAGCCCGCTGCCGTCGAAGACCAGGTTGATCATCTCGGCGCTGACGCCGAAGTCCTCCAGCACCAGCGACGGCACGTCACGGGCGATCGCCTCCAGCGCCGCGGTCGAGCTCACCGTCACAAACCCCGCCGCCACCGCCAGGTGCTCGTCCATCGAACCGGCGGCGAAGCGCAGCCGTCCCGGCTCGCCGAGCTCCTGCCAGAGCCGCTGATAGGGGTGACGCTCGTTGTGGGTCTGCCGCTCGCCGTCCAGGGCGCGCAGCTTGACCACGACGTCCAGGTCGGGGCGGCGCTCGGCCAGCTTGGCCAGGGCCATCAGCACCTGCTCGCGTTCCTCGCGATCGCGCGGCACCTTGGCCTGCGTGGCGAAGACCACCCGGTCGCGCTCGCGCACGTCGGGCTCGAAGCGAGCGCCGTCCTCCTGGACGCGCAGGAACGGCAGGCGGGCGAGCCCCACCCGCCCTCCTCCGCCGAGCCGGCCGGCCACCTCGCCGAACTCGGCCGCCTCCCGCTCGCTGTGCACGACGAACAGGTCGCACCCGCTGCGGAACAGCCAGGCCTTGTCGGTGGCCGGCACCGAGATGCCGGGCAGGCCGGTGACGAAGACGGGCCGGGGCCGCAGCTCGTCGAGCACCTCGGCGACCAGCACGTCCACCACCGGGCCTGTGCACGCCACCACGATCGCGTCGGGTCTGGTCCGCTGCGCCGTACGCCGCAATGACCGGGCCGACAGCACCGGCGGCAGGGGACGGTCGCCGACGGCGGCGGCGATCTGCAACGGCGAGGGGACGATCGGCGTGCGGACCACCGCGAGATCGCGCTCCCAGTCCCCGGGCAGGTCGGCGAGCAGGCAGGACGCCCACTTCAGATATGAGTCAGAGTCGGCAACGGCCAGGATCCTCACCCGGCAACCCCCGTCAGATGTGAGCGAAGCGCCGGGGCCGCCCGGCTGGTCCACCAGTCGTCCGGCACCTCGACCGGTTCGACCGCGACCCCGCGGGTGCCGAGCAGCACGCGCAGCGAGGTGATGGCGGTCGAGGGCAGGCTCAGGACGCGCTGGCTCGCGTCCAGGCCACGAAGCGTGAGTTCGGCGGGGACGCCGACGTCGTGCACGGTGATGCCGGGCCGTTCGCTGATCACGGCCACGTCGATGGGGTCCTCGCGGCGGTGGGGGAAGTAGGCCAGCGGCTCGGTGGCGGCCAGCTCCGTCAGCCAGCGCAGGTAGCGCTCGCGGTGCACGAGCCCGTTGCGGACCAGCGAGGTGCCGAGCACGACCGTGCGCTCGGCCGGACCGGGCGAGCGCAGGGGCTGCGCGCGCAGCCAGCCGAAGTCGTGGGAGACGAGGTCGATGCCGCGCTCGCGCACCGCGTCGGCGAGGTCGTCCTTGACGGGCAGCGCGGTGAACACCGCGGTGCTGGAGCCGGCCAGTCTGAGCGCCGCCGCCGTCCCAAGGACCCTGCGCGGCAGTCCCGCCTTGTGCCTGGCCCTCAGCAGCGCCCGATACGGCCCCGCGGCCAGCAGCTCGAGCAGCCGGAGCGTGGCCAGCCCGTCGTCCACGATGACGATGCGGCCCGGCCGCGAGGTCAGCCAGCGCAGCTGCACCCGCCCGGAGAAGGCGTCACCGACCACCTGGACCGGCCGCGGCATCTCCTCGCTCGGCCTGGCCAGCTCAAGCCCGTCGGGCAGGTCGAGCCCGGCCAGCTCACGGCGCGTGGCCACGAGCGCACGCTGACGCGCCCTCGGCACGATGACCGTGCGCTCACCGAGCAGCCCGGCGTGATGGGCCTCGACGGCGCAGAGCATCTGGAGCGGCGATTCCACCCAAGCCCATTGCTTCTTCACGACGGGTTCAAGCTAGCCCGGTCGCCTTAAGCCGCAGGGAACGCCGTATGAACAATGGGTCGCATGAACTCGCTGCTGCTCAACACCGACGGTGTGCAGATCCCGCAGCTCGGCTTCGGCGTCTGGCAGGTGCCCGACGACGAGGCCGAACGCGCGGTCACCACCGCGTTTCAGGCGGGATACCGCCATATCGACACCGCCAGGCTCTACTACAACGAGGAAGGCGTGGGCCGCGCCTTCCGGAAGTCGGGGCTGCCACGGGAGAAGGCGTTCATCACGACCAAGCTCTGGAACGCCGACCACGGCCGCGCCGAGGAGGCCTTCGAGGAGAGCCTGGCCCGTCTGGGCCTCGACTACGTCGACCTCTACCTCATCCACTGGCCGGTTCCGGATCAGGACAAATACATCCAGGCATGGAAGTCCCTGGAAAAGATCTACCGAAACGGCCGGGCACGCGCGATCGGCGTATCGAACTTCAACGTGGAGCACCTCACCCGGCTCATCGACGAGGCCGAGATCACCCCCTCGATCAACCAGATCGAACTCCACCCGAACTTCCCCCAGACCGCCCTGCGCGCCTTCCACGAGGCCAACGGAATCCTCACCGAAGCGTGGAGCCCGCTGGGCCAGGGCAAGGGCCTGCTGAACGACCCCGCCCTCGCCACATTGGCCGGAAAACACGGCAAATCGCCCGCCCAGATCGTGCTCCGCTGGCACATTCAGCTCGGCAACGTGGTGATCCCCAAATCGGTCACGCCGGCGCGGATCAAGGAGAACATCCAGGTCTTCGACTTCACGCTCGACCCGGAGGACATGGCTGCCATAGGAGCCCTCAACAACGGCACCCGTCTTGGCCCTGATCCGGCAAATTTTAACTGGATGGGATGACCGGCTGGTGCGGCCTTTTGGCCGCACCAAGCCTTGGATGGTCATTTATGAGTTTGTAATCCCCTTGCCCCATGTATTACCTTCAGGTCATCCAAGGCATACGTCCGGGCTACCCGTTCGTTGCCAGACCATCGCAAGCACATCACAGGCTTTGCCTGTGACCGCTGAATCCGCACCCTCGCGGAACCGGGGACCCAGGTCCTTTGGGGTGAATCGGCGCCACGCGCCGTAGGGCAGCTTCCATGCCCGAACCCGTCAGCTAACCCGGTAAGCGGCATGGAAGCAAGGAGTCACCCCACCCGATGGCGAAGCATCGTCTCACCCGTGCCCCCAAGATCGACCTCACCCGCGCCGCTCTCGGCGTGACCATCGCCGCCACCGCGGCGTTCGCGACACACCCCGCCCAGGCCGAGACGCACGCCGCGTCCACAGCCGCCGCGGCGGGCGTACCGGAAACCGCCGTCCAGGCCGAGCCCGGCAAGAAGGCCGGAAGCGACCGGCCCAAGCCCACGGCGGCCCAGGTCCTCTCGCTGGCCAAGAAGCAGATCGGCACCCGCGAGGACGCCAGTGGCGGCGGTACCAAGTTCCAGAAGTGGTACATGTCCTCCCCCCGCGCCGCCGAGACCGTCAAGCGCGACGGCGGCAACCGCCAGGCCTACCTGAACGCCGCATGGTGCGCCATGTTCGTCAGCTGGGTCGGCGAAGAGACCGGCGCCCGCACCACCGTCGGCTGGGACGCCTACACCGTCACCCACGCCAAGTGGTTCAAGAACAACAACCGCTGGGGCGCCAGCGCGAAGCCCGGAGCCGTCGTCTTCTTCTCGTGGAGCGGCAGCAAGAGCCTCAACTCCATCAACCACGTCGGGTTCGTCATCAAGGACAACGGCAACGGCACCATCACCACCGTCGAGGGCAACACCGGCAACGGCAAGGTCGAGGAGCGCACCCGCCCCACCTCCCAGGTCGTCGGCTACGGCTACCCCGACTACTCCGCCTAGCTTCCCCCTCCCCTACCCCCCTCTCTCCCCACCCCCGCTCTCCCCTCCCCAGGAACGGCGCGCCCCCTCCCCCCGGGCGCGCCGTTCCCCTTTTCCCCGCTCCCCGAGCGCGTCACTTCCCCTTCCCCGCTCCCCGAGCGCGCCGCTTCCCCTTCCCCGCTCCCCACTCCACAGCGCTCTCCATCCCTACAGCGCCCTCCCCACCCCCGTCCCCGCGCGCCCCATCCCGCCCGACGCACTCCCTCGCGGCTGTCTCGCCCTCGCGTGCCTTTTCACGCGCGCCTCAAGGGCGTGTGCCTTTCCGTTACGGCAAGCCGCCGCCCCCGCCTCCCGCCGTAGTGGGCGGGCGCCGATCGCCGGGCGCCGCGCACGTCGGACAGGGCCCCCACCGCCACGACGCCCCGTCAGCCCCCTGCCACGGCGCCCCGTCAGCCCCCTCCCACGGCCACCCCACCCCGCGAAGCCAAGAACCACAGCCCCAGCGCAACTCCGGCCACCAGCCCTCACGGCTCGACCTCTCGGCCGCCCCGAGATCCCCAAGGGCCCTATCCCGGTGTTGTCCGATGACCGGGGTGGGGGTGGGCGGGTTAGGGTGGCGGTGATCACATTTGGAGGGGTCATGGGATGGACCGCAGCGGACATCGGCGACCTGTCGGGCCTCACGGCCGTGGTGACGGGCGCCAACAGCGGCATCGGGATGATCGCCGCGGGTGAGCTGGCCAGGCGCGGTGCCGCAACGGTCCTGGCCTGCCGGGACGTCGCCAAGGGCGAGGCCGCCGTCGAGCTGATGAGGAAGGCGGCTCCCGACGCCTCGATCGAGGTCAGGCAACTTGACCTGGCCGATCTGGCATCGGTCCGCGCCTTCGCCGCCGCGTACACCGGCGGGCTCGACATTCTGGTCAACAACGCGGGCGTGATGGCGCTGCCGTACCGGCAGACCGTGGACGGGTTCGAGATGCAGTTCGGGACCAACCACCTCGGGCACTTCGCGCTCACCGGCCTGCTGCTACCGCGGCTGCTGGAGCGTCCCGACCCGCGCGTGGTGACGGTCAGCAGCGGCCTGCACAAGACCGGCCGCATCGACTTCGACGACCTCCAGGGCGAACGCGCCTACCGCAAGTGGGCCGCCTACGGACAGTCCAAGCTGGCCAACCTGCTGTTCGCGTACGAGCTGCAGCGTCGCGCCGCCGGGGCCCTGACCAGCGTCGCCGCCCACCCCGGCTACGCCGCCACCAACCTCCAGGCGGCCGGTCCGCGCATGGAGGGCAACGCGATTTTGGAGTTCGGCTCCCGGCTGGGGAACATCCTGTTCGCCCAGAGCGCCGAACGCGGCGCCCTGCCGCTTCTCTACGCCGCCACAGAGCGCGGCCTGGCCGGCGGCACGTACGTCGGCCCCGACGGCGCCTTCGGCTCACGCGGCTACCCGACCACCGTCGACTCCTCCCCCGCCTCCAAGGACCGCACCGTCGCCGCCCGCCTATGGACGGTCTCCGAAGACCTCACCGGCGTCCAATACGACTTTCCCTCCGATACGGATTCCGCCAAATAGATCTCCCTTTCACCTCAAATAGATCTCCCATCCCGTTATCTATTTGTGATCAGAAACCCTTAACCACACAAGCACCACAAACCCCAATAGCCACACCGGCTAACACATTTCCCTCCCATTAGCAGCACCCGGCCACGCGACGGACCGCACCCAGCCAGCCCGACCACCCGGCGGACCACGCGCCCGGCCCGGCCGGCTCCGACCGGTGGATCCGGTAGCCAGTCAGCCCAGCCGCACGGCCACACCCACGGGGCTGACTACCCGGCTGCCTGGCCATTCCGGCAGAGCTGGTTACCCGGTTGCCCGGCCACCCTCAGACGAGCGAACGCACCCGGCCGACCTACCCGGCCACCTGACCGCCTTCGGCCGGGCGACCAGCGCGGGCAGCCTGCCCGAACCGGCCACCCTGACCTCCCGCCCGAGAGCCTGAGGCGGCCAAGCCCCCGCGCGTGGCCACGAGTGTGGCGGGAGCGCTCCCAGGGAGCATCAAGGGCGATTTGTGGCTTTGTGTCCGGTCTTGAGCTCCAAAGGCGAGCGGAATGTAACGGTTGCGTGTCGCCTCGTTGACGGGGTCATCGCCCTGATGCACTCTGCATGGGAGCGCTCCCAGAAGGCTCCCGCCATCCCCCACCCCCACCACCAAGGGGCACAAATGAAGCACACGCGTCTGGCCACCGCCGCGGTCATGACCGCCGCTCTGGCCGCCTGCGGAACCACCTCCACCCCCCAGCCCCAGACCCCCGCCCAGGCCAAGGCCGAACCGGTAACGATCACCGTGCACACCTTCGGCGGCGGTGAGAACTTCGGCTACGACAAGGCGGTCGAGGCCTGGAACGCCGCCCACCCCGGTATCCAGGTCAAGTACCAGAACCTGACCGACCGCTTCGAGGACGTCTACCTGCCCCAGCTCCTCCAGCGCCTCCAGGCGGGCAGCGGCGCCGCGGACGTGGTGGCGATCGACGAGGGCGCCATGGGCCTCATGGCCGCCCGCCCCCAGTTCTTCGCCGACCTCGGCCAGTACGGCATGCAGAACCGCAAGGCAGACTTCCCCGCCGCCAAGTGGGAGGCGGGCGTCAACGCCGACGGCAAGCTGTTCGCCCTCGGCACCGACATCGGCGGCATGACGATGTGCTACCGCAAGGACCTGTTCAAGAAGGCCGGCCTGCCCACCGCCAGGGAGGACGTCGGCAAGCTCTGGCCCGACTGGAACGCGTTCCTGGAAACCGGCAGGAAGTTCGAGGCCGCCAAGACCGGGGCGAAGTTCATGGACGGCCCCAACACCATCTACAACGTCATCCTCTCCCAGGAGGCCCCGAAGAACGGCAACGTCGCCTACTTCGACAAGGGCAACCAGCTCGTCATCGAGTCCAACCCGGCGATCAAGACGTCGTTCGACTGGGTGCAGACGTTCAGCAAGGCCGGGATGACCGCGAAGCTGCAGGCCTGGAGCCCGGCGTGGGACAAGGCGATCAAGGGCGGCGGGTTCGCGACGATGGGCTGCCCGTCGTGGATGCTCGGCGTCATCGAGGGCAAGGCCGGCGAGGGCAACAGGGGCAACTGGGACGTCGCGGCGGTGCCGGGCGGGTCGGGCAACTGGGGTGGTTCCTGGCTGGCGCTGCCCAAGCAGAGCAAGCACCCCAAGGAGGCCGCCGAGGTCCTGAACTATCTGACCGGCAAGGACGGCCACGTGATGGCGTTCGAGGAGGCGGGCGCGTTCCCGAGCTCGCTGCCGGCGCAGCAGGACGCGAAGGTCACCGGCCTGAAGAACGCCTACTTCAACGACGCCCCGACCGGCCAGATCTTCTCCGCCTCGGTCAAGGATCTGCTGCCGATGTTCCTGGGTGAGAAGCACGCCCAGGTCAAGACGGCCGTCGAGAAGGTCATCGAGGGCATGGACCAGGGCGCGGTGCCGTATGAGGAGGCGTGGGCCAGGTTCGTGGCCGCCGGTGTGAAGGCCGCGGGCTGAGCATGGCCATGAACATCGCGCCGCCCCAGCCGGCCCGACCGCCGCGCCCGGGGCCGCAGGCACGGCGCGCCGTCGGCCGCCCCTCGCCCGGGGGCGGCCGGTGGTCCCGCTTCGATCTGCGCGGCATCCCGTATCTGCTGGTCTCGCCGTACTATCTGCTGTTCGCGGTTTTCGGGGTCTTTCCTCTCGGGTACACGCTGTGGATCTCGCTGCACGACTGGGAGCTGGCCGGGGACAAGAGCTGGCTGGGGCTCGGCAACTACGCCGAACTGGTCGCCGACGCCGAGTTCTGGAACGCGGTGGGCAACACGCTCGGCATCTTCGTCCTGGCCACGGTGCCGCAGCTGCTGCTGGCCCTGATGCTGGCCAACGCGCTCAACAAGCGGCTCAGGGGCCGCCTGATCCTGCGGCTGGGCGTGCTGCTGCCGCTGGTCACCTCGGTGGTGGCGGTCGCGGTCATCTTCAGCCAGCTCTTCTCCCGCGACTACGGGCTGGTCAACTGGCTGCTGGGAACCCCGATCACGTGGCAGAACGAGAAGTGGTCGTCCTGGATCGCCATCGCCGTGATGATCGACTGGCGCTGGACCGGCTACAACGCGATCATCCTGCTGGCCGCGATGCAGACGATCCCCCGCGACCTCTATGAGGCGGCGGCGATCGACGGGGCCTCGCCGCGCAGGCAGTTCTGGCGGATCACGGTGCCGATGCTCCGGCCGACGATGGTGTTCGTGGTGTTCGTCTCCACGATCGGCGGGCTGACGCTGTTCGCCGAGCCGGTCATGTTCGAGGGCAACCCGATGATGACCGGCGGCACCACGGGCCAGTACCAGACGGTGGCGATGTTCGTGGTCAAGGAGGGCTTCCGCGACTTCGACATGGGGTACGCCGCTGCCGCCGCCTGGCTGCTGTTCGTGCTGATCCTGCTCGGCACCCTGGTCAACTACCTGTTCACGAGGCGGATCCGATGAACCGGGCCACGATCACGACGCGGATCGGGCTGGCGGTGGCGCTGGCGCTGTCGGCCTTCCCGATCTACTACATGTTCATCATGGCCACGCGCTCCAACGAGGACGCGCTGGACACCCCGCCGCCCCTGCTGCCCGGCGGCCTGCTCGGCGAGAACGTCGAGCGGCTGCTGGCCACCGAGGACGCCCACTTCCTGACCGGCCTGCTGAACTCGGCCGTCGTGGCGGGCACGGTGACGCTGTCGGTGGTGGCGATCTCGACGCTGGCCGGCTTCGCCTTCGCCAAGCTGCGCTTCCCCGGCGCGCGGCTGCTGCTCGGGCTGATCCTGGTGACGATGATGGTGCCGCTGCAGCAGATGGGCGTGGTGCCGCTGTATGAGCTGATGGTCTCGCTGGGCTGGACCGGCCAGCTGAAGGCGGTGATCCTGCCGTTCCTGGTCAACGGGTTCGGCGTGTTCATGATGACGCAGTACGTGGCGCAGGCCGTACCCGATGAGCTGGTGGAGGCGGCGCGGGTGGACGGCGCGGCCACGCTCGGCATCTACTGGCGGGTCGTGCTCCCGGCGCTGCGGCCGGGCATGGCGGTGCTGGCGCTGCTGGTGTTCATGCAGACGTGGAACGAGTTCCTGTGGCCGCTCATCGTGCTGAACCCGGACAACCCGGTGGTGCAGACGTCGATCGCGGCGCTCAACTCGGCGCACGGCACCGACTACGTGATGTTGTTCACCGGCACGGCCGCCTCGGTGCTGCCGCTGTTCGTGGTGTTCGTCCTGTTCGGCCGTCAGATCGTGGGCGGGCTCATGGAAGGCGCGGTCAAGGCATGACGACCCAGGAAGATCAGGTACGGCACGCGCCCGGGCGTTTCCCCGCGGGGTTCGCCTGGGGCGCGGCCACCTCGGCCTACCAGATCGAGGGCGCCGCCGACCGGCGTGGCCGATCGATCTGGGACACGTTCACCCGGGTGCCGGGCCGGGTGGTCGGCGGCCACCACGGGGACGTGGCCATCGACCACTACCACCGCTACCGCGACGACGTGAAGCTCATGGCCGAGCTGGGCCTGACCGCCTACCGGTTCTCGGTCTCATGGACACGCGTGCAGCCCGACGGCTCGGGCGAGGTCAGCCAGAAGGGTCTCGACTTCTACCGCCGCCTCACCGACGAACTGCTGGAGCACGGCATCCAGCCGTGGCTGACGCTCTACCACTGGGATCTGCCGCAGGCGCTGGAGGACCGGGGCGGCTGGCCGGAGCGGGATACCGCCTACCGCTTCGCCGACTACGCCGCCGCCGTGCACGAGGCGCTGGGCGATCGCGTGCACACGTGGGCGACGGTCAACGAGCCGTGGTGCGCGGCCTTCCTGGGGTATGCCTCGGGGGAGCACGCGCCGGGGCGGCGGGACCCGGTGGCCGCGATCCGGGCGGCGCACCACCTCAACCTGGCGCACGGGCTGGCCGTACAGGCGCTGCGGCCGTCGCGCGTGGGCGGCTGCGTGAACCTTTACGCGATCACGCCCGCCACCGCGGACGACCACGACGCGGCCCGCCGCATCGACGGCCTGCAGAACCGCTTCTTCCTCGACGCTCTTCTCAAGGGCTCTTATCCATCCGATGTCCTGGATGACCTCGGCATGGACCTGGATTTGATGAAAAATCAGGATCTTGCGGTCATCAGCGAGCCCATCGACCTGCTGCTCGTCAACTACTACAGCCGCTTCACCGTCTCCTCCCGCCCCGGACCCGCCTCCGCCGCGGCCGCGCCGACCGGAACGGGCTCGCCGTGGGTCGGCAGCGAGCACGTCTCGTTCGTCTCCGGCGGGCGGCCGGTCACCGCGATGGGCTGGGAGATCGACGCCGGCGGCCTGCTGGAGGTGCTGACGCGGGTGCGCGAGGAGTATCCGGCCGTGCCGATGGTGGTCTCGGAGAACGGCGCCGCCTTCGACGACCACCTGGAGGGAGAGCGCGTCCACGACCCCGGCCGGGTGGCCTACCTGCGCGAACACCTGGCCGTCTGCCTGGAGGCCACCCGCCGCGGCATCCCGCTGGAGGGCTATTTCGCCTGGTCTCTCATGGACAACTTCGAATGGGCATGGGGCTACGGCAAACGCTTCGGCCTCGTCCACGTCGACTTCGCCACCCAGCGCCGCGTGCTCAAAGACAGCGCTCTCTGGTACGCGGAGATCATCCGGCAGAATGGTGGCCATGAACCGACCGACTCTTGAAGCTGTCGCCGCCCGCGCCGGGGTCGGGCGCGGCACGGTGTCGAGGGTCATCAACGGCTCGCCCAACGTCAGCGCGAAGGCCCGCGCCGCCGTGCGCCAGGCCATCGACGAACTCGGCTACATCCCCAACCGCGCCGCCCGCACACTCGTCACCCGCCGCACCGACACCGTGGCGCTGGTGGTGTCGGAGTCGGAGCTGCGCGTGTTCGACGAGCCGTACTTCGCCGGCACGATCAGGGGCATCGGCTCCGCGCTGGCCGAGACCGGCCTGCAGCTCATACTGGCCATGGCCCAGTCGCCGGAGGAGCACGAGCGGCTGGAGCACTACCTGACCGGCCAGCACGTCGACGGCGTCCTGCTGCTGTCGCTGCACGGCGCCGACCCGCTGCCGGGACGGCTGGAGGAGATGGGCGTGCCGACCGTGCTCGGCGGCCGCCCGGTCGGCCTCGACCCCTACAGCTACGTCGACATGGACAACCGCGGCGGCGCCCGCCAGGCGGTCAAGCACCTGCTGGGCATCGGCCGTACCCGTATCGCCACCATCGCCGGCCCGCAGGACATGGGCGTCGGCGTGGACCGCCTGGCCGGCTACCGTGACGCGCTGCTGGCCTCCAACGCCCCCGACCTGGTGGCCTACGGCGACTTCTCCGAGGAGAGCGGCGCCGCGGCGATGCGCGCGCTGCTGGCCGGCCATCCCGGCCTCGACGCCGTGTTCGCCGCCTCCGACCTGATGGCGGTGGGCGCGCTGCGCGAGCTGAAGGCGGCCGGCCGCCGCGTGCCCGGGGACATCGCGCTGGTCGGCTTCGAGGACTCCAAGGCGGCCCTGCACACCGACCCGCCGCTGACGACCGTCCACCAGCCGACCGAGCAGATGGGCCGCCAGATGGCGCACCTGCTCGTGGCCCGCATCAACGGCGAGGAGCTGAGCCAGCCGGTCGTCATACTCGACACTCATCTGGTACGGCGAGCCTCCGCTTGACCAGCGGATATCCTTGACCGACCCCAGCGTTGGCGAAAGGAATCCCCCGTGCCCTCTCTGTCCGGCGGCGGCTACACCGCCGAGATCAGCCAGCGCGGCGCCGCCCTGCGCGTGCTCAGGCACGGCGGGCGCGACCTCGTGACGTCGTGGCCGGAGGGCGGCCCGATCCCGTTCTACGCCGGGACGATCTTGGCTCCTTGGCCCAACCGGGTCGCGGACGGCCGCTACTCCTTCGACGGCGCCGATCACCAGCTGGAGCTGACCGAGCCGGAGCGCGGCAACGCCCTGCACGGGCTGGTCTCCGCCGCCGACTGGCGGGTGGCTGAGTGGCTGGCCGCCGAGGACGAGCACGCCTTCGTCCGGCTGGTCCACACGATCACGCCGGCGCCCGGCTACCCGTTCACGCTGGAGCTGCAGGTGCTCCACCGGCTCGACGCGGCCGGGCTGAGCACGACCGTCACCGCCCGCAACACCGGCGAGCGCCCGGCGCCCTACGGGTGCGGGCCGCATCCGTGGCTGCTGAGCGACTCCGACGTGCTGCACGTCCCGGCCGCCAAGGTGGTGCTCAACGACGAGCGGCTGCTGCCCCGGGCGCTGGAGGAGGTGTCCGGCACGCCGTACGACTTCCGGGTGCCGCGCCCGCTCGGCGGCCAGGACGTCGACAACGCCTTCACCGCGCTGACGGCGGGCGAGGTGCGGGTCGGCGGCACCCGCGTGACGTGGGATCCGGCCGTGCTGCCGTGGGTGCAGGTGTGCACCGGCGGGCAGCTCGGTTACGAGGGTGTGGCGGTGGAGCCGATGACGTGCCCGCCGGGCGCGTTCAACTCCGGAACCGACGTGGTGGTGCTGAGGCCGGGCGAGCACCACGAGGCGAGCTGGACGATCAGCGCCGTCTAGATGGTTGATTCCAAGGCGGCTGCTTACGATCAATGGTCGTAGGCGGTGAGGGATCGGGCGGTGGGCTGGCCGGTCTTGTCGTTGTGCCAGA
>NZ_JACHIN010000006.1:0-489330 GCF_014203235.1 Nonomuraea endophytica
ACGATCTCGCCGACCGTCATCGGCTCCCGCCGCCTGGCCAGCAACGACACGAGCTGGATCCGGGTGGCATCGGCGAGCGCCTTGAACCAGCTCGCATACTCCTCGGCCTCGGCCCGATCCAACGGACCCAGTTCATCCTTGTTCATCGAACATCGACGATAATAGATTAAGAGCGCTGATGGAACCCCTCCGAGGGGGACTACCGTCGGGGTATGACACAGGACATCGCCGGTCACCAGGAATGGGTTCCTTCAGCGCGCACCCTGACGCTGGAGGTGGTGGACGCGCTCCAAGCCCGCGCGTCGTGAAACAGGATCTCGTGCTGGGCGACGGCGGGCCGTTCCGCACCCTGCCCGCCCGCATGGAAGCTCACCAGATCGCCATCTACCTGGCCGCGATCGCCGTCGGTGCCCTGCTGGGCTGGACGCTGCCCGGGCTGGGCGCGGGACTGGCGGGGGCGATCAACCCGGCGCTGGGCGCGCTGCTGTATGTGACCTTCCTGCAGGTCCCGGCCGCCAGCCTGCTGTGCGCGCTGCGCCAGGGCCGGTTCCTGGCCGCCGTACTGGTGGTCAACTTCGCCGTGGTGCCACTCGTGGTCGCGGGGATGCTGGCGCTGCTGCCCGCCGACCAGGCCATCCGCATCGGCGTGCTGCTGGTGCTGCTCACCCCGTGCGTCGACTACGTGATCGTCTTCAGCGGACTGGCGGGTGCAAGCAGCGACCGACTGCTGGCCACCACACCGATCCTGCTCCTGGCCCAGATGCTCGCCCTGCCCGCCCTGCTGTGGCTCTTCCTCGGCCCCGGCCTGGCCGCGACCGTCCGGCCCGGCCCTTTCGTCGAGGCGTTCGTCGTGCTCATCGTCATCCCGCTCGCGCTGGCCTGGGCCACCCAGGCCTGGGCCGCCCGCGCCCGGCCCGGCCAGGTGCTCGCCACGGCCGCGGGCGCCACGATGGTGCCGTTGATGGCCGCCACCTTGCTGGTCGTGGTCGCCTCCCAGGCGCCCGCCCTAACCGCCGACCCGGCCGCTCTCGCCGACCTGGCCGGCGTGGTGCCGTTCTATGTCGCGTTCCTGATCGTCATGGCCTTCGCCGGGCTCGGCGTCGCCCGCCTGTTCCGGCTCGGCACGCGTGATGGGCGGGCGGTGGTCTTCACCGGCGCCACCCGCAACTCCCTGGTCGTGCTCCCGCTCGCCTTGGCCCTGCCCGCCCACCTCGCCCTGGCCGCCGCCGTCGTGGTCACCCAGCCCCTCGTCGAAGTCATCGGCATGCTCATCTACATGCGGACCGTCCCCCGCCTCCTGCCCAACCGGTGACGGGGACAGCCTTGCGCTCTATACAAATGAACTTAGATATATAGATGTAGCAATGTACGGCACCACCCCCGGGAGACGCCATGACCGAGCGCGCACCGGAATGCTGCACGCCGCTGGGCAGCGCGACGATCACCGACGCCGAGGCCGCCAGCACCGCTGAGCTGTTCAAGGCGCTGGCGCACCCCCAGCGGGTGAAGATCCTCAACCTGCTCGCGGTGAACGGCGCCGCGATGTGCGTACTCGACATCGCCACCACGCTGGAGCTGCCGCAGCCCAACGCCAGCCACCACCTGAAGCTGCTGTCGCGCGCCGGCCTGCTGACCCGCCAGCAGTGCGGCACCTGGGCCTACTACGGCCTCAACCACGAGGTGCTGGAGCGGTTGTCGGCCGTCACCGCGGTCACCCGTCCGGCCGCTGCGCTAGGAGCGTAGACGCATGCCCGCCGACCCCTACGACGTGGCACGGGCGCTGCGCGAGGGGCTCGGCCTGGGCGAGGGCGCCGAGCCGGACTATCCGGTCCGGCCACGGGCGCTGGCCGGACTATGGCTGGCGCTGGCGGTGTTGCTGCTACTGGTCGGCGCCGTGGTGGCGGGCTATGCCGGGGTGGTCGCATGACGCTGACCTCCGCACCCCAGCGCGCGAGCGCGCCGAAGCGCGGCTCGGACCGGGTCCCGCTGGTGCTGCAGATGAGCAACGCCGACTGCGGCCCGATGGCGCTGCGCGAGGTGTCCTTCACCATCGAACCCGGCCATCGGGTGGCCATCGTCGGCAGCACCGCCGCCGGCAAGACCACCCTGGCCATGATCCTGCTCGGCCTGTACGAACCGACGTCGGGCAGCGTCGTCTACGGCGTACCCGATGCCGACGTGCGGCTGCTGCGCGCCCAGATCGGCGCGGTCCTGCAGGAGCCGGTGCTGTTCTCCGGGAGCCTGCGCGACAACATCACGATGGGCGACGCCGACGTCGACGAGGCGGCGCTGGCCACCGCCCTACGCGTGGCCTGCCTGGACGACGACGTCGCCCGGATGCCGCTGGGCCTGGACACCCGCGTATCGGAGCGCGGCGGCGGGCTGTCCGGCGGGCGGCGCCAGCGCCTGGCGATCGCCCGTGCGGTGGCCCGCCATCCTCCTGCGACCCGGCGGCCGCCTCATCCTGACCGACTTCCTCCTGCGCGACGGCCTGGACGCCGGACAACGCCAAGCGGCCGGCGAACAGTCCGGCTGCCTCACCGGCGCCCTGGCCGCCGCCGAGTACCTGGAGAATCTGGCCGCGCTCACCTTGAACAACCCGCCCGTCGCCCTCACCTTCGTCGACGAGGCCCCCGCCGGCGTCCCGGTCATCGCGGCGATGGGGGGCGGCACGTCACGACGGGTTCTGCCGGTCGGCGGCACAGCAGCCGTCAGCTTCGGCGGCCGTCCCTCTGGACGGCAAGACGGTAGGAGGTACGGCGCAGCAGGTGTCCCCGCGCCACGCTTCGCGCCCTTCCTTGACCGCGACGGCGGCGATGACCAGGGCGGCGATCGGGTCGGCCCAGGACCAGCCGAACAGGCTGTTGAGCGCCAGCCCGACGAGCAGCACGCCCGACAGGTAGGTGCACAGCAGGGTCTGCTTGGAGTCGGCCACGGCGGAGGCGGAACCGAGTTCGCGCCCGGCACGGCGCTGCGCGTACGACAGGAAAGGCATGATGGCCAGGCTCAACGCGGCCAGGATCAAGCCGGGGGTGGAGTGTTCGGCCTCTCCGGAGCCAAGCAGCGCGCGTACGGCGTCGAAGGTGACGTAGGCGGCCAGCGCGAAGAACGAGATCGCGATCACGCGCAGCGCGGTCTTCTCCCGGCGTTCGTGGTCGGTGACGGAGAACTGCCAGGCCACGGCCGCGGCGGAGGCGACCTCGACGATGGAGTCCAGACCGAACCCGATGAGGGCGGCCGACGACGCGATGGTGCCCGCGGTGATGGCCACGCCCGCTTCGATCACGTTGTAGGTGATGGTGGCGGCCACCAGCAGCCGGATCCGGCGCTGCAGCGCGTCGCGGCGCGCCGGGGAGGGGCCGAGGCCGGGCAGGTTGATCGCGGTCATGCCGATGCCTCCCCGGCCGGGAGGACCACTGGACCGCCGTGGCCGGTGGGGCAGAGCGTCACGGCGTGGCCGGTGGCGGCCAGCAGTTGCTCGGCCGAGGCCAGCAGGTCCATCAGTTCCGGGCGGGTCAGCGAGTAGAACGACTGCCTGCCTTCGGCGCGGTAGTCGACCAGGTCACAGTCGCGCAGGCAGGCCAGATGCTTGGACACCGTGGACTGGGCCAGCCCGAGCTCGGCGGTCAGGTCGACCACCCGGGCCTCGCCGCGGGCCAGCCGGGCCACGATGCGCAGCCGGGTCTCGTCGGCCAGGGAGTGGAACAGCGCGGCCGCCGGGGAGATGCCGGCGGCGATGTCGGCGCTGACACAGGAACCAGCATCACTATCAATCGCCATCTGGCGATGATAGCCCGATATCGGGATGTCATGGCAAGAGGCGATGTGCTTGACCTTCCAGTGCGCTGGAACGTCTAGCGTGAGGGGCATGGAGATCGTGGTCTTGACCGTGCCGGACTGCCCCCACGCGCCCTTGCTGGAGGAACACCTCTCCCGCGCGATGGCCGATGTCGGCCTGGACGGCCCCATCGTGCGCCGCACCGTGAACTCCGCCGAGGATGCGCGGCTGCGGGGCATGCGCGGCTCTCCCACGCTGTTGGTGGACGGGGTCGACCCGTTCGCCGTGGCGGGGATGCCTGTCAGTGTGTCCTGCCGTGTTCAGAAGGTGCCGTCGGTCGCGGCATTGCGGCAGGTGCTGCGGCGTAAGTCCGCCTCGGGCGATCCCATCCCCGGCCAGCAGGTCACCGTGCACGCCTCCAGCACCACCTGAAACCCCCGGCTGGTGCTGTGGTCTTCGCCGGTCAGCAGGTCACCGTGCACGCCTCCGGCTCCAGCGCCACCTGACCCGGCAAGCGCCGTGGCCTTCGCCGGTCAGCGGACCTCCTGCTGCGCCGCCGCCGCGGCGGCTCGGTCAACTTCTTCGCCCGTGCGGGCGTGGGCCGATGCTCATCCCGATGTCGAGGGCAAGATCCTCGACCAGCGGGAAGCGTTCGACCTCGGCGTGGCCGTCTCCGGTCCTCTGCTGGAGCAATAGAGCCCGCCCGATCAGGATGGCTGGACTTCGTCGAAGAGGGCGAGGGCTTCGGCGGGGTCCGGGCTCACGAGGCGTTCCAGGCCGGCCGTCGTGAACTTGGCCCAGTTCCCGGCTCGTGCCGACATCTGTTCCTCGAAGGCGCGGACGGTCTCGTCGAGATCGGAAGGGCCGGCGGCGATGGACTCGGCGAGTTCGGCGCCGTCCAGCATCGCCAGGTTCGCGCCCACCCCCAACGGGGGCATCAGGTGGGCGGCGTCGCCCACCAGTGTCACCCCGGGGACGTGGGCCCAGGTGTGGGAGACGGGCAGCACGTAGAGGGGGCGGTGGGCGAACGTGGTGCCGCGGCGGAGGAGGTCGAGGACGGAAGGGGCCCAGCCGTCGAACAGTGCCAGCAGGCTTGATCGCACGGCCTCGGCGTCGGCCAGGTCCAGGCTCGTGTTCATGCCTGCGTTCAGGCCCAGGTGCCGGTCAGGGTTCGTGTGCCAGTCCAGCGGCGCGCGGAACTGGGCGTACACCTTGACGTGGCCGCCGCTGTTGCGCTGGGCGACGAGGGCGCGGTTCGCGCCGTACACGGCCAGGGAGCCGTCGCCGATCAGGCGGGCGAGGTCGGGGTGGCGGGTGTCGACGTCGTCGATGGAGGTCTCGACGTAGGTGACGCCGGTGTACTGCGGCGTCGTGGACGAGACGGCCGGCCGTACCCGGGACCAGGCGCCGTCAGCGCCGACCACGAGGTCGAACGGCTCCTGCCGCCCGTCCGCGAAACGGACCAGCGCGCCGTCCCTGGTTCCCGGCACCACCTCCGTCACGCCCCTCCCCCACTGAACGTCGAGGGGGCCGAGCAGCAGGTCGCGGAGCTGTCCGCGGTCGATCTCGGGGTGGGCCGGGTCGTCCGGGTGGGGTGGCCAGTCGCGGAGGACGGTTCCGTGCACGTCCAGGATGCGCATGGCCTGGCCCTCGGGCCGGGACAGCGCCTGGAACTCCGCCAGCAGCCCCGCCTTGCCCAGCGCGAGCTGGCCCAGCCCGTCGTGCAGGTCCAGCGTGCCGCCCGGGGGCCGGGCGTCGGGGGCTGGATCGCGCTCGAAGACGGTGACGGGGTGGTCGTGGCGGTGCAGGACGCGGGCGAGGGTAAGGCCGGCGAGTCCGGCTCCAATTACCGCGATACGTTGTCTCATGTCGATACACTGTATTGCTTCGCTGCGGTGTATCGCAACAGTACGATGTAGCCATGACTGTCTGGGACCGGCCGGAGCCGCCGACTCGCCCCGCGCCGCTCGACCGGGAGCGAATCGTCGCCGCCGCCATCGCGCTGGCCGACGAGGGCGGGCTGGAGGCGGTGTCGTTGCGCAAGGTCGCCGCCCAGCTGGACGTCGGCCCGATGCGGCTGTACGGATACATCTCCACCAAGGAGGAGCTGTTCGACCTCATGGTGGACGAGGTCTACGCCGAGATCCTCCCCGAGGGGCGGCCCGATGACTGGCGGGAGATGTTGCGCATTCACGCCGAACGCACCCGGCGGACCACCCTCCGGCACGAATGGCTGGCCGACCTGCTCGGCGGCCGTCCGACCCTGGGCCCCAACGCCCTCGCCGTAACAGAGAGCACACTCGCCGCCCTCGACGGCCTCGCCGACCTCGACACGGTCATGCGTGCCGTGGAGACCGTCAGCGCCTACATCACCGGCGCGCTCAGGCGCGAGATCGCGAACGTGCGGGCCGAGCGCGCCACGGGCCTGTCCAAACGCGACTGGCAGCGCGCCTACGGCCCGCACGTGAAGAGGATGCTGGACACGGGCCGCTTCCCCGCGCTGGCCAAGGCCGTGTACGACGGCACGGACGTGGACGCCGAGACGTCCTTCGCGACCGGCCTGGACTGGGTCCTCGACGCGGTGGCCGCCAAACTCACGCCGGCGTGAACGTGTGCAGGTACTTCGCGGTGAGTTCGGCGAACTCCTTCTCGGACGTGGCGAACTCCAAAGTGTCGCGTTTCGCCACGAAATAGAGCCAGGTGCCCTCGGCCGGATGGAGTGCGGCCTTCAGCGCGGCCTTACCGGGGTTGGAGATGGGTCCCGGAGGCAGGCCGTCATGGCGATAGGTGTTGTACGGCGACCGCCGCTTCGTGTCCTCGACCGTGACGCCGACGCCGTACCTGCCGAGTCCATAGAGGAGGGTGCTGTCGAGCTGCAGCCGCATCCCGCGCGCCAGCCGGTTGTGAATGACGCGGGCCACCTTCGGCATGTCGGCCTCGGTGGGCGACTCGGCCTGGACGATGCTGGCGATGATGACGACGTCCAAGGGGTCGCGGCGGGAGGCCAGGCC
Organism: Nonomuraea endophytica; assembly: GCF_014203235.1. GTDB lineage: Bacteria > Actinomycetota > Actinomycetes > Streptosporangiales > Streptosporangiaceae > Nonomuraea > Nonomuraea endophytica. Next base: position 6,790 of record NZ_JACHIN010000006.1, read on the forward strand.
GAGCTCGTCCGCCGTCTCGCGGAAACGCGCCACCGTCGCGGCCAGGATCTCGGCAGGCGTGGCCGACTCGGCGAAGCTGTAGGTGCCGGGATGGGCGAAGCCCTCCAGCCTGCCCTTCGCGTACGGCGGCAGGCCCAGCGCCCGGCCGTCCTTGGCTGCCCGCGCGAACGACGCCGTGGGCTCGCCGATCACCCGGGAGAGGTTGTCGAACAAGGACGAGACCCGCCATCCCTCTTTGATGGTGACGCTGCGCGTAGGTTCAGGACGCACGACCACGGGCGCCTCTGGCGACAGGGCTTTGACGGTGACAGTGCCACCCACGGCCAGGGCGACGACGGTGGCCGCGGCCGCCAGCGCGACGCCCCTCCGGCGGGCCGGACGCTGCGGGAGGAAACGGGCCGGAGGCGGCGGCGCCTGCTCGTCCGCCATCTCGGCGAGGGTCTCCCGCAGCAGGTTCTCGACGTTCAACGGAACTCCCTCACGGTGCTCAGCTCGGGGGCCGACTTCTTCAGCCGCTCCAGCGATCGGTAGATCTGGCTGCGGACCGAGCCCACCCGCACCCCGAGCAGGCGCGCGATCTCGGTCTCCGACATGTCCTCGAAGTAGCGCAGGACGAGCATGGTCCGCTGCCGGGGCGTCAGCCGGGACAGCGCCGCCCGCATCGTCATCCGCAGGTCCGCCGCGTCGGCGTGCCCGTCGCCGGCCCGGTCGAGCCGCCCGTCCGTGCTCACCTCCACGATCCGCGACCGGCGCCGCCACCAGCTCACCTGCTCGTGGTACATGGTGCGGCGCACGTACCCCTCGATGGCCTCGGTGTCGCGCAGGCCGCGCCACCGCGCGGCCGTCTTCGCCAGGGCCGACTGGACGAGGTCCTCGGCGGCGTGCCGGTCGCCGGTCAGCAGGTACGCCGTGCGGAACAACGCGCTCGACCTGTCGATGACGAACTGCCGGAGAGCCGCCTCAAAGCCTGGATCCACCCGTCCTCCTCGTGATGTCACCCACCAAGGACGAGCGGGCGGCCCGAAACTATGCCGGATTCTTGAGGCTGCCGAGCATCAGGTTGAGGGTGAAGTCGAATCGTTCGTGTCCGCTGCCGGAGGTGAGTTCGGTGGCGTGGCTTCTGGTGTGGGGGAACTGGTCGGCGGGCAGGGAGCCGAGCCGGTCGAGAAGTTCGGCGCGGCTGAGGACCCACCCCTGGCCGGGGTCGTGGAGCAGGGAGATCTCCAGGGTGTAGGCGGCGACGTAGAGGGACAGGGCGTCCATGGCCCAGGCCGCGGTCTGGGGCTCGACGCCGCCGGCGAGCAGGATCGCCAGGATCGCCTCGCCCACCCGCAAGGTGTCCAGGTTGGTGGGGACGGTGGCCAGGGCGGCGCGGGAGATGCCTGGATAGCGCAGGAACTGGTCGCGGATCTGGGCGTACACCTGAAGGATCTGTTCGCGCCACCGGCCGGGGTCGGGTTCGGGCAGCACGAGCTCCGAGTTGAGCCGGCCGATGATCAGGTCGTCGATGTCGGCTTTGTTGACCACATGTGCGTACAGCGATGACGGGCTGGTGCCCAGCTCGCCGGTGATGGCGCGGATCGTCAGCGCGTCATAGCCCTGGGTCGCGACCACGTGCAGCGCGGCGTCGACGATGCGCTCGACGGTGAGAGGTTCCCGGCGCGGCTGGGCCGGGGCAGCGCCGGGCTGCAGGTGCCGGGCCGCCCGGCGGGCCTTCGGATCTTGTGCCATGCCCCGATTCTACGCTTTGACATGAACTATGTTCGCCACATAGAACTAAGTTCATGTCTACTGAACAAAGTTCTCTAGCTGCTCGGTCGCTGGTGCTGCCGCTGCGCCGGGCCTGGCTCGTCCTCGCGGTCGTGGTCATCGCCGACATCATGGACGTGCTGGACTCGACGATCGCCAACCTCGCCGGGCCCTCCATCCGGGCCGATCTGGGCGGTCGTGACAGCACCGTGCAGTGGGTACTGGCGGCGTACACGGCGGCCTTCGCCCTTGGCCTGGTCACCTCCGGCCGGCTGGGCGACCTGATCGGCCGTCGCCGCCTGTTCCTGCTGGGTATGGCCGGGTTCACCCTGTCCTCGCTGGCCTGCGGACTCGCGCCCGGAACCGGGTTTCTGATCGTCGCCCGCGCCCTGCAGGGCCTGTTCGGGTCGGTGATGATCCCGCAGGGCTTCGCGCTGGTGAAGGTCGTCTTCCCGCCCGGGCACCTGCGCCGCGCCCTCATCCCCTTCGGCCCGATCATGGGCCTGGCCACGGTGGCCGGGCCGATCCTGGCCGGCTGGCTGCTGCATCTGGACCTGTTCGGCGGCTGGCGCTCGATCTTCCAGATCAACATCCCGATCGGGGTCGCCGCCTGGGCCCTGGGCGCGTACATCCTGCCCCGCGACACCGGCGAGGACACCTCCACCCGCCTGGACCTGCGCGGCGTCGGCCTGCTGACGCTCGCCTCCGCCCTGCTGATCATTCCGCTGGTCCAGGGCCGCGAACTCGGCTGGCCGATCTGGACCTACGCCATGATGGCCGCGTCGGTCCCGGTGCTCGCGCTGTTCGCCGCCTCAGAACGCCGCAGCGCCCACCCGGTGATCGCCCCGTCGCTCCTGCGCAAACGCAGCTTCGTCGTCGGATTGGTCATCGTCGTCGGCTTCTACGCCGCGCTCACCGGATTCCAGCTCGCCCTCAACCTGATGCTCCAGCTCGGCGCGCACTGGACACCCCTGCACACCGGCCTCACCCTGATCCCCTGGGCTTTGGGCAGCGCCATCGCCGTCGGCCTCGCCGGGGCCTTCCTCGCCGAGCGACTCGGCCGCGCCACCCTCCACCTCGGCCTCGGCATCGCCGCCGCCGGCCTGATCGCCCTCGCCTGGACCATCGCCCACGCCCAGAACGACCTGACCTCCTGGACCCTCGCGCCCGCCCTGCTGATCACCGGCTTCGGCTCCGGGCTGGTGTTCATCCCCATCTTCGACTACGTCCTCGGCGACGCCACCACCGAAGAGGTCGGCACCGGATCAGGCATGCTCAACGCCGTCCAGCAGTTCGCCAACGCCACCGGCGCCGCCGCCCTGGGCGCCGCCTTCTTCGCCCAAACCGCCCACGTCGGCAGCTTCTTCAGCGCGGGCATCCTCATCACCGCCCTGGCCGCCGCCCTCTACGTGGCCACCCTGCTCCTGGTCGGCCTCCTCCCCAAACACGCTCAACAGGCTTGAACGCCCACCGTGACGAGCTGCGGACCGCGACATCATCACCCGCGCTCCCCCGGTGAGAGGGACAGCAGCGCCTGCCCCTTCGTGATCGACACCAGCTTCACCTCGACCGGGGTGTTCTCGCGGAACGCGAAGCTGGAGCCTCCGCCCTCGCCGAGCCGCTGCTCCACGCCGCCTCCGTGCGGGTACTCCACCCAGTACGTGATCGTGTCCTTGTCGATGGCCACGACCTCGAGCTTCGGGTAGTAGAACTTCTTGGCGTTCAGCCGGATCGTGACCGGCTTGGACAACTTCAGCAGGCAGTCACCGTCGAAGCAGGCCTTGACCTTGGTGGTGGGTTCGCGGGACGGGGATTCGGTGGCCGATGCGCTGGTGGTGGGCGTGCTGGGCGTGGGGGCTGGGGTGGCCGCCTGCGGTCCGGTGTCGGGTGAGGCGCAGCCCGCCAGGGCGCACACGACGAGCACGGGAAGGAGTTTGCGCATGCTGTGTCGTCCCTATCGCTTAGGGTGACCGGCGTCGGGCGAGCGCCGGTGACACACAGAACTACCCGACCGGCTCCGGGAGGGGTCCCCGCCCTCAGTCGGGCTTGTCGAGGCCGAGTTTCCTGCGCAGGCGGGTGAGGCCGGCGTGAAGGACGGGAGGCACGGTGATCGCGATGACCGCGGCGTCGCCGAGACTGGTCCTCGCGGCCTCCACGATCATCCAGCCGAGCAGCACGGTCAGTGGCGTCCAGGTACGCAGGTCAGTCCGTAAGATCCAGCGCAGAACGGTCAGGACATGGCCGGTCAGGGTGCCTCGTGTCGGCCGCCGCAGGGTCACCGCCAGTGCGGGCACGCCTCGCGCCAGCCCGAGTACAAACCGGGTGCGAGCCCTACGGTCCGGTAAGACGTCGAGCTCGCCGAGCCATTCGTCCAGGTAGCTCGCTCTGACCGCAGCCGGGAGGAACAGTGCGCCCAGAGCGAGCACCTGGTAGCTCGCCCCTCCAGGCGGCCCGATCAGGCAGTCGTGGGCGATCGACTCGAGTTCGTCGGCGATGGCCGACAGGCCGAGGCGTCCGGCGAGCGGTGCCGTGACGTTCACCGCGTGCCGGCTGGTCCGTCGCTGTTTCGCCGGGTCGAGGTACTGGAGGGTGCGCATGTTGTGCAGCCGGTCGAGTACCCGCAGGGCGAGGACCCGCTCGTCCGCATCGGCGACGGCCGCCTGATCGTGCCCGATTTCCGTCAGGTTCTGGACCATCTCGGTGATCTCATCACCGAACTCCGCGCGGAGCCGTACCGCGTCGCACCAGGTGTCCTCGATGACATCGTGCAGCAGGGCCGCGCAGACAGTGGCGCTGTCCAGACCCGCGTCGAGCGCGATCTCCGCGACGGCGACGGGGTGGGTGATGTACGGCTCGCCGCTCTTGCGCAGCCGGCCGGCATGGCAACAGGCGGCGAACTCGTAGGCACGCCGGATTCTGTCACTCTCCGTAGCGGTGAAGTCGGCGGGCAACCGCGCCAGCAGCAGCTCTATGAGCCCGGTCATGACGTCGCCGGCCGAGGGTCCATGGCCGGTCCGCGAGAACGCTCGGCGTGGTCGAGGGCGATCCGAGCTCGAAGCGCGCCTTGCTCGGTCAGCCTGTAGTAGTAGCGAGCGCGGCGACCCTGGGCCAGATGCTCGGCCGCGGACTCCTTGTGGCGCTCGATCCAACCGAACTCGCGCTCCAACCGGGCCAGGATCGGGTAGATCGTGCCACTGGGCTGGCGCGTCTTCTCGCACAGTTCCAGCCCGTAGCAGCGCTTGGCCGGGTCGGACAGCATCTCTTTCAGCACGAGCATCGTCTGCAGGGTCATCCGTGGGCCGTCCCTCATGTGTCGGACTCTAGACATCAGCCACGGAAAGTGACATGGCCGCGCGAGTGACAACCTTGCTCCACGCGGGTGAGGAACTGGCCGGTCGTGTTGTTACTCGGCGGCGGCCTGTCGAGTGATTTCGCGGTGGAAGATACCAATCTCCAGATGATGTTCGCGGGATGGTAAGGCACTGATCGCTCGATTGGCCGAATCCTATGGACTCCTGAGCGATTTTCATGTTCTCCTGTTGGGAGTGCGGTTAAATGCCAGGCGACGATCCCTTAGAGAGGCAGCCAGGTGGTCAGGGAAATAGAAAGCCCGTACGCTTGGATGAGTCCGCGCGATGGAGATTTAATCAAGACGATCCTGCTCAACTCAGCCGAAGGATCAGCGCGGGAGCTACGCGTTCTAGAATGGGGTTCAGGGCAAAGCACGTTGTCCTACACCCAAATCCTGGCCGCGCACGATCTGGCCTTTCAATGGCTCGCCCTCGAATACGACCGCGAGTACTTCGACACCTTTCTGGCGCCCGCGCTGCTCTATCGGGCCGACACCGTCCTGCGATATGTCGAGGACGACAGGATCCTGCGCGGACCTGCCGGAGAAGGACGTGCCCGTATCGAAGCGGTGTGCTGGAACCGAACCGCACTACGCCCGTCAGAGCGATCGGCGGACCGTGAGGCAGACCTCGATGACTATGTGAGCTATCCCGCCGCGACGAGCCACGAATTCGACGCGATCATCGTGGACGGCCGCAAGCGACGCCGCTGCCTAATAGCGGCTGCGGACTTCATGGAAGCCAACACCGTCGTAATGCTGCACGATGCCCGGCACCCGTATTATCACTGCGCGATGGACCGATATCCGGCCGCTCGATTCATCGGCGACGACATGTGGGTTGGGGCACGGAGCACCGCTCGACTCAATGAGGTGCTCGCCGAGCGAGCCACCATGACTCCCTCTCTCGGTTATCGGTGGCATCTGCGTGGGGTGATGGCCAAGCGGGAGATGTTCACGACCGCCGAGTTGGGGCCGCTGTTGGCCGAGCGGGGTGTGATGTTGTCCCGCGAGCAGGTCCATCGGCTGTTCACCGGCGTCCCGGAGCGGCTCAACCCCAACCTGCTGGTGGCGCTGTGCGACATCTTGGATTGCCAGGTCGGCGACCTGATCAAGCCGGCGCGGCAGGCGCCTTAGCACGCACCGGGGTACTCCGCGCGCAACGGCACCCCGGGGGCCTGGCTAGCCTCGTACCCCCGGTGGATCCAGGTGAACAGGGCGTGGTGCCCGGCATTGCCATGGCCATCGGCGACCCGATCCCTCCGCAGCGTGCCCTCGAATCCGGCCTCGTCGAACGCGCGCATCTACTGGCGAAACTCACCCAGGTTCCGCGCTGCCCGGGTGGCCTGAGAAGTGTCTGTTCCCGGCCGTCGACGCGCCGAAGACCTCGCTGACGCGGCCCTGTCCAGAGGCTGCCAGTGCCACCGGGCGACCGTTGACATGTATCGAGCAATAGGCTTCTCTTATTTTTACCAGTGTGCCACGTTAACTGGTCTCGCTACGACATTGGTTCCACCAACGGCGTAAGGAGCGAACGTGTCGCTGGACTTCTCAGCTCTCCACGGAGAATTCGTCGTGGAAGTTACTGGGCGGACCGGTACATTGCTGGCCGGGCGCGATGGATACGCAATCAAACAGGCGCTCACTACTTACTCAGTCGTCGTGATCAGGGGTCTGGAACTGGTCCCGGCAGAGCAGGTGGCGCTAACCCGGTTCCTGGGGAAACCCGAGGTTGTGACGGACATGCGCAACCACCACCCCGAAAGCAAGGACATCCTGGTAGTCAACAATTCGAGCGCCACTCCCGTGGTCGGAAACCGGTGTTGGCACTCGGATCGGTCCTTCTTGCCGGAACCGACGCGCTACACGATGTTACGGGCGGAAGTTGTTCCGCCACGAGGCGGGGACACTCTGTTCGCCGACATGGTGGCGGCTTATGCGCAGTCCCCGGCATCCTGGAAGGCCGCCCTCACCGGCGCGCTAGGCGTGCACACCTACGACAAGATTGCCCACCTGCGCTCGGAGATACATCGCCTGCCCATCGAAGAGGGTTATGAGAAGCTGTATCCTCCGGTACGCCATCCCGTGGTGCGAGCCCATCCAGAAACCGGCACTCCAGCGCTTTATCTGAGCGACTTGTGCATTGTCCGCATCGAAACGGAGAACGACCCCTCCAACCTCATTCAGCTGGACAAGCTCCACGCGCATGCCACCGAGGACAGGTTCGTCTACCGTCATCGCTGGCGTGTTGGGGACGTCGTGATCTGGGACAACGCCAGAGTGCTGCACCGGGCGGACATGCTCCACTGGAAGCTGCCGCGCGTCCTGCACCGCACCACCACGGCAAGCCCCCCGCCGCGCCCGGCCGCCCCGTACGTGCCAGACGGAACCGGCTGATCACCTTTCCACCCGCACGGCTACGCCGAGACGCCTCTTCGTGAGGCCTGGCGGCGGTGTCAGCACGCGTGCCCAAGAACGACGCCACATCGCCTTCGCGATCCGCACGAGACCGGCCGCACGCGGACCGGCGTTCAACCGAGAGGATGTCGAATGACGGCCCCATCAGGCGCCCCGGTCTTCGTGGCGGAACTTCCGGCTGACGATGACCGGAGATACGACCCCGACGCGCTGCTGACGTTGTTGCGGACGTACGCCGTGGTCGTTCTGCGAGAAATGGAGCTGACTCCCGCAGAGCAGGTCGAACTGACGCGCGGCCTCGGTGAGCCACAACTCGACCCAGACATGCACAACAGACACCCCGACACCCCCGAACTCCTCGTCGTGGACAACAGCGGCGACACCCCGGTGGTCGGAAACAACATCTGGCACACCGACGGCTCGTTTCTACGCCGGCCCATCCGATACACCATGCTGAGGGCGGTCGCGCTACCGCAGTCGGGCGGCGACACCTTGTACGCCGATCTGCAGACCGCATACGAAAACGTGCCCCCGCAGTGGCGAGAGGTGCTCGCCGGAGCGATTGGCCTGCACGCCTACGATCGCATCGCGGCCACGCGGGCCGACGCTCACAACAACCCCGAGGCGCTGGCAGGCACTTCAACGTACACACCGGTCCGTCACCCGCTCATCAGAGCGCACCCCGACACCGGAGCCCCGGTTCTCTTCGTGAACGATCTCTGCCTCGCGCGCATCGAGTCGGACGACGGCGTCCCTCTAGAACTGACCGTGGCGGAACTGATCGCGCACGCCACCCAAGACCAGTTCGTGTACCGCCACCAGTGGGCGGCCGGTGACGTGGTGGTCTGGGACAACGCCAGAGCGCTCCACCGAGCGGATTTCGACGCCGGCCTGTCCCGCGTAATGCATCGGACGACCACTGCCGGCGACATCCCGCAGTCCTTCACCGCAATCGGTGAGCCCGCCTGACAGCTCAAGCGCGTCACGACCGAAGCCCACTCGAGACACAAGGGAAGGTGCCACGTGATTGTTCTGGGAAGCAAGCCCGGCCAACATGACGCATGTTTCGCGCTGATCCGGGATGGCGAGCCGCTCTTTGTCTATGAGGTGGAGCGCTTCAACCGGGTCAAACGCGCGACGTCCACAGACCTCTCCGTGCTGTTCGAAGGGCTCGCGGAATACTCGATATCTCCTGCCAACGTAGACCTTGTAACCAATTGCATGCACCCCGGCGAACTGGAAAAACGCAAGTCTTTAATATCTGAGTACATCACCCCCGACAAGGTCGACGACATCCACCGCTTTCTCGACTGGCATCTTCCATCGTGGTATTTGCTTCTGCGTAAGGCAGGCTTTCCAACCAGACGGATCGTCAACATTCGCCACCACCTATGTCACGTCTCCGGCGTCTACTATTCGAGTCCAAGTGATGAAGCGGCGATCCTCAGCGTCGACGGTGGCGGCGAGGCAGAGACCTCGATGCTCGCGCACGGCCGAAATGGCCGGATCTCCATCCTCAGGACAACCCCACACCCGCACTCGCTCGGACACCTCTACCAGGGGGTCACCATCTGGCTGGGGTGGGGATACGGTGAGGAAGGCAAGACCATGGCCCTCGCGGCCTACGGCGACCCGCAACGTTACCGGCGGCAACTGGACTCGTTCATCCAAATCGACGAGCAGGGCCAGTTTTGCTACCTCCCGGCCCTCCAGCGCGGACCGTTTCGGTTCGCATCTACGGAAATCGGGCGCATTATCCTGCCACAACTGGTCGGGCCAGGTCGACGTGATGGCGAGGAAATATCTCAGACACACAAAGACGTCGCCGCGACCGTCCAAGCCATCTGCGAAGAGATCATGCTGAAGCAGGCGAGATTCTTGAAGCGAGAGACCAAAGCGAAGACTCTCCTTCTCGCGGGCGGCGTGGGTCTCAACTCGCTGACAAATGGAATACTCGCGGCTGAGAGTGGATTCGACCAGGTCGTCGCTTATCCACAGGCAAGCGATGCGGGGACCGCGCTCGGCGGAGCACTCTACGCATATCACAATATCGGCGCACCCGATCGCCCCCGCCGGTGGCACATGACCCATGCGTACTGGGGTCAGAACATCGATCTCGAGAACCTGGACACGGCCGGCAAGAGCTACCAGGTCAGCGGCCGGCAATCAGAGGACGTCGCGGCCGATGCGGCTGAGACTCTGGCCACCGGCCAGGTCATCGGGTGGGTACAGGGCAGGTCCGAAATCGGCCCGAGAGCGCTGGGAAATCGCTCGATTCTGGCCAACCCCCTGGTGCCCGGCATCAAGGACAAGGTCAATGGCGTGAAGCGCCGGGAGTGGTGGCGACCCTTCGCGCCGTCGGTCCTCCGGGAGGACGTGAACACCTACTTCGAGTTTGACGGCGATCTGCCGTACATGACCGCGGTCGCCCGCATCAGGGAGGAGTGGCGCGAGCCTCTCAGCTCGATCGGTCACGTCGACGGCACGGCACGCGTTCAAACGGTGACGGAGGAGACCAATCCCCTCTTCTACCGTTTGATACAGGAGTTCAAGAGCCGGACTGGACTCGGGCTGGTCTTGAACACGTCGCTGAACGGCCGGGGCGAACCACTCGTCCAAACCTGCGAGCAGGCACTTCGCCTCTACGTGAATTCCGACCTCGACGCTATCGTCATCGGAGATCACCTGTTCGCCGACAAGACGAACGCACTCGTCGGGCAGACGCTCGTTCCCTACGTGTGGAACATTCGAAAGCTGCCACGGACGAGACTCCTGGTCGTGCCCGGCGAACTGCCGGTGAGTATGCGCGAGCTACTCCTTCATATCGTGCAGGACAATCCACGGGCGCGTGTTGACGTCTCCGGCGACTCGGCACTAGCGGAATCCCTTTCGGCCGACGGCCGGGAATGGATCGTGTCGGTCCCAACGCTAGAGCCTGGCGACCTCGCGTCCGCGTACGATGCGGTGGCCTTCTACGTGCCGTTCCCCGGAGACAAATGCGTCTTCGAGGAAGACGTGTACTTTTCGCCGCGTGCGGTGCTGTCGCGACGGATCATGGAGGAAGCGGGAATCCCCGTCTACTGGATCGACTCGCGCGGCGATGTCAATTTCATGCGAGACTCCCTCTACGTGCACCACGATGAGGTTCCGCCGCTGGCGATAGCGTCCTCATATCAGCGTTTCTGGGTGCCCAAGGTGTGATGCCTGCGATTCAGGATCCGGACCTACCGATTGTGGACCCGCACCACCACCTGTGGCCGGGCAGCCCGACGGACCTCATGTCGTACTCGGTGCGGGACCTGCGCGCCGATACTCGGTCCGGGCACCACATCGTTGCCACCATCTTCGTGGAGTGCATCAGCAGCTACTACACCGAGGGGCCGAAACATCTACGGCCCGTGGGAGAGACGGACTGGGTTGCCAGCCAGTCCGTCTCCGACGGACTGGCCAGCGGCATCGTCGGATACGCGAACCTGACGTCGGAGCCGGCTGAACTGGCCGAGGCCCTGGACGCGCACATCGAAGCAGGGGACGGCAGGTTCAAAGGGGTCCGCCACACGGTGGCCTGGGATGCGAATCCGGGTGTGTTCGCCAGTCGCAGCAAACCACCTCCGGGGCTTCTTCTCGACACTGCTTTCAGAAGAGGGGCGGCCGAACTGGCGCGCCGCGGGCTCGTCTATGAGACCTGGACGTACTTTCACCAGCTCCCAGACCTGTGCGACTTCGCACGATCGCACCCGAACCTCGTGGTGGTCCTGAACCATCTCGGCGGCCCCGCAGCGACCGGGCCGTACTCCCAGCGGAGGAACGAGGTGCTCGAAGAGTGGCGCGTCGGCATCATGGAGCTGGCGCGCGTTCCCAACGTGGTGATGAAGCTCGGCGGGATCGGCATGCCCGCGTTCACTCCCGTCGAATTCATCGAATCAACGCCGATGACCTCCGCCAGGATCGCCGACTACTGGGGCCCGCACATTCGCCATGTCATCGACACGCTGGGGCCCGGACGGTGCATGTTCGAAAGCAACTTCCCGGTGGACAGACGCCTGTGTGACTACGTCACCCTGTGGAACTCGTTCAAATTGATCGCCGCATCCTACTCAAGCGCCGAGCGCGAATCCCTCTTCGCCGGTACTGCTCGGCGAACCTACGGCCTTGGGTAATGAACAGCCGCCTCAAAGGGGGGCCTAAGGCAGAGCGACCGGCCGCCGCCCCACTACGAACCCCACAGACCGGAGAACTCCACGTGTAGGGCGATCGACGCTTCATTCATCATCCACCTCACCTGTCGCCACGTACCAGGCGAGCTGCTGCAGGACCGCCTGAGCGGGTGACATCTCCGGCGGGATCCAGTTCCCTGTCAGGAGAGCGCTCGTCTGGGTCGCCGCCGCGTTCAGATCGGGGTCGAGCGCCTGCGCCAAGATCTCAAGAGGGCGGAGTTCCCTGTGCAGCCGGTCGAGTTCCGGGTCGGCGGACAGTCTCATCATCAGGTCGATGTCCGGAACGACGGGCACCTGCACTGGTCCCCGCTCCTCGCTCACCTGCCTCTCGATCTGTGCGGCGGTGGCGTCGATCCGGGCGCGTATGTCCGCGGCCGCGGCGTCGAGCTGGGTACGTGTCCTCGCGGAACGGTCGTCTCTCACCCGGTCCGCGATCGCCCGCAACGCCTGCCGTTCCACATCTCCCGACATAGGCCAGGCACGCCGGGCCAGTTCGATCACGATCTGGATGATCTCGTGCTGCCGTTCCGGCGCCGGATCGGCCGCGATCGCCAGCAGCCGCGGGTCACCTTCCAGCGTCGGGCGCAGCCAGTCCCTGACGCGAAAGCCGCTCGGGCGACGGGCCTCGGGCCGAGTGGTGCCCAGCGGCACGCACAGGTGTTCCCGCGCCAGCCAATCCTGATCCAACCTGACCCCGGACAACGCCTCGCCCAGGGCAAGAGCGGCCGGCTGCCAGCCTTGACGCCATTCCTCCGGCGTGACCGGCAGGCCGGACAACCATGCGCGTCCCGACAAGGGACTGATGGTGTCCAGGTCGGCGGGGTCGAAGCTGCCAACCACCTGCCCGTCCCTGGCGTAGGCGACGTAGTTGACGGTCCATTGGAGAGCAAGGGCCTCTCCGGAGACCGGCAGGCGCTTCACCCGTCCCGTCAGGCGGCCGCGGATCGCGTCGAGCACGACCGTCCAGGGACCGTGGCGCGCGGCCAGGACCACCCCCTGGCCCTCGTCATCGGCCAGCTCCCACGCCACACTCTCGACGTCCGCCCAGGTCGCGGGGTAGACCCAGGCGGGATCGCCACCCAGGGTGCGCACCATGCCGTCGAAGTCGGTGGTCCTGATCCACGCGACGGACCCCTGCTCCGGCAGGTAGGTGTAGTGCCGGCGCAGTTCGCTCATGGTTCCCTCACTTTGGCCGCGAAAGAGCGGGCAGCGCGGCGGGCGGATAAGCCCGATGCCTTTGGAGAAGTACTCACTTCATCCCGTCAAAGGCCGAGATGAAAAAACAGAGAGCATAATGCCGCTGCTACATGGACCAGCGCCGGGAGAGTAGGTCCGTGGGCGGGGGCGGTGCGGGGAGTGACGGGTGGCCGGGGCGGAGGCCGTCGAGGGCGATCATGATCATGCGTTGGCGGGCGCCGCGGGCCTCGTCGAGGTGTTCGGTACGGCCCTGCCTGGCCAGATGTTCGACGAGCGACGCCTGGCCAAGCTGCTCGATCAGCAGGTCGATGTCGACGCTCGTCACGTCGGCCCGCAGGACCCCCGCCTCATGTGCTCGCGCGACCAGCGAATGCCACAGCCCTTCGGAACGGGTGAACGCCTCGGCCATCTCCTCGGACACGGGGACGGTGCCGGCCAGCGAGCCGAGCGAGCCTCCGCCGAAGTCCAGCGCCGCGGACACGTAGTGGACGAGCCCGCCCCACGGGTCGTCCATTCGTAGTCCCTCTTCCGCGGCCTTGATCCACTGCTCCAGGGCGAGCACGCACAGGCGTTGGAAGAACTCCTCTTTGGTGCGGTATCGGCGGTAGACGGTGGCCATTCCTACCCCCGCCCGCGCCGCGATGGCGGCGACGGAGGCGCGTGCCCCCTCGGCCTTCAGCACCTGTTTGGCGGCGATCAGGAGCGCCTGGTCATTGCGTTCGGCCTCCGCGTGCCGAGGTGCCTTGCGAGCCATGTCCTCACCCTACCGTTTGCGGATAGGTCCTCTCCGTTATAGCTTAACGGACAGCTGCTATCCGTTTCAGGAGGGGTTCATGCTGGCGATCATCATGCGCGAGTTCGGCGGCCCGGAAGTGCTGCGGGCGGAGGAGGCGGACGATCCCGTGCCCGGCTCCGGCGAGGTCGTGGTGGGGGTGGCCTTCGCGAGCGTGACCTTCGTCGAGACGCAGGTCCGCTCGGGATCCGGCCCGTTCGGCAGGCCGCCGCTGCCGCGCACGCCGGGCAACGGCGTCGGCGGGCGCGTGACCGCGATCGGCGACGGCGTCGACCCCGCGCTGCTCGGCGCGGTCGTGGTCACCACGACCGGCGGCACCGGCGGGTACGCCGAGTTCGCCCGTGCGCGTGCCGCGGACGTCGTTCCCGTGCCGCCCGGGGTCGACCTGCGCGACGCGGTGGCGCTGCTGGCCGATGGGCGTACCGCGCTGCTGCTGACACGGGACGTGCCGCCGCTGGCGGGCGAGACCGTGCTGGTGGAGGCCGCCGCGGGTGGCGTGGGCAGCCTGCTCGTGCAACTGGCCGTCGCCGCCGGGGCGCGTGTGATCGGCGCCGCGGGCGGCGCGCGCAAGGGCGAACTGGTCGCCGCCCTGGGCGCGGAGTTCGTGGACTACACCCGGCCGGGCTGGGCCGGTGGACTGGGCGAGGTCGACACCGTCTTCGACGGCGTCGGCGGGGCGATCGGGGCGGCGGCCGCTGGCATTCTGCGCGACGGCGGTCGCATCAGCGTGTACGGCATGGCCGCCGGCACCCCCACCGACCTGCCCGACGACCAGGTCACGGCCCGCGCCATCCACGTACACGGCCTGACCGGCGCGCCGAGCCCGGACGAGAACCGGGCACTCATCCGCCGCGCGCTCGACCTGGCCGCCGACGGCCGATGGCGGCCCGTGGTCGGGCAGGCGTACCCGCTCACCGAGGCCGCGGCCGCGCACGCCGCGATCGAGTCGCGAGCCACCCTCGGCAAGACGCTGCTGAAGGTCGGCGCGTGACGGTCCGGACTCCCCCGGCGCGGGCCGGGACGCGCGAGTGGATCGCGCTGGCCGTGCTCGGCGTGCCCGCGGTCCTGGTCATGATGAACATGTCCGTGCTCTACCTGGCGCTGCCGACGCTCGCGGCCGATCTGAATCCCGGCGCGGCCGCGCAGCTGTGGATCATGGACATCTATGGGTTCATGGTCGCGGGGTTCCTCATCACGATGGGCAGCCTTGGCGACCGGTACGGGCACCGCCGGCTCCTGCTCGCCGGCGCCGCCGTGTTCACCACCGGTTCGATCATGGCGGCCTGGGCCGGTGACACCGGTGTGCTGATCGCCGCTCGCGCGATCCAGGGTGTGGGGGCCGCCGCGCTCGCGCCGAGTTCGCTGGCGGTGATCCGCCGGTTGTTCGCCGACCCGGGTCAGCGGCGGTTCGCCATCACCGTGTGGATGCTCGCCTTCATGGCCGGCGGCGCGCTCGGGCCGCTGGTCGGCGGGGCGCTCCTGCACTTCTTCTCCTGGGGGTCGGTCTTCCTGGTCGCGGTGCCCGCCATGGTGGTGCTGGTCGCGGCGGCGCCGTACCTGCTGCCCGAGCATCGTGCGCCGGACGCGCGGCGGATCGACGCGGTCGGCGTGGTGCTGTCGTTCCTCGTCCCGCTGTCCGTCGTGTACGGCGTCAAGCGGTTCGCGGCCGACGGCTTCACCGCCGTCGCGGCCGGCAGTCTCGTGGCCGGGGTGGTGCTGGGCGTGGTGTTCGTGGGCGGGCAGAATCGGGCGGCCGCGCCGCTGTTCGACCTGTCGCTGTTCCGGGTGCGGGCGTTCGCCGTGTCCGTCGGGGGCATGGTGGTGGTCGGGATCGTGCTGTTCGGGACCAGCCTTCAGACCTCGCAGTACCTGCAGATGGTGCTGGGTTACTCGCCGTTGATCGCGGGCCTGTGGCAGTTGCCGACCGCGGTGGCCGGAACGGTCGTGGCGTTGTGGGTGTCCGGTCTCGCCGCCCGCGTGCGTCCCGCCCTGCTGATGAGCGGGGGTGCGGTTCTCGCCCTGCTGGGTCCGGTACTGCTCACGCAGGTGGACCGGGAGCCGTGGTTCCTCGTCGGCGGATCGGTGCTGCTGTTCGCCGGCCTCACGCCGTTCATGGCCCTGGGCACCGGCCTGGTACTCGGCGCGGCGCCGCCCGAACGTGCCGGGGCCGCCTCGGCGATCTCCGAGACCGGCGCGGAGCTGGGCGGTGCGCTCGGCATCGCCCTGCTCGGCAGCCTCGCCGCGGCCGTCTACGGCCACCGGCTCGGCGACACCCAGCCTTCCGGCACATCGGGCAGCGGCGACACGCTGGCCGAGACGCTGCGACACGCGGCCACACTCCCCCAGCCGCTCGGCGGCGCACTCGCGGAGAGCGCCAGGGACGCCTTCACCCACGGCATCCACGTGCACGCGCTCGTGGTCGCGCCGCTGCTCGTGCTCCTGGCGGCCGTCACCGGTGTCAGGACAACGCGGCGGTGACCCGCTGACGGAGCGCGGGCTCCTGGTCCTGGTCGGTGCGCAACGTCACGGTCAGGCCGGACTCGGCAGCGTCGGAGAAGACCGCCAGCAGGGTCGCGAACTGCCCGGGAGCTTCGGCGCTGAGCAGGTCCTCGGCGTTCTCCACGATCAGCGCGACGGGCCCGGCGTCACGCAGGCTGTCGGACAGCGCGTCCCAGTTGTGGCCGAAGTAGTCGGGAAAGCGCAGCACCCGCGCCACCTCGGTGAAAAAGGTGGCGCGGGTACGGCAGAGCCGCCCATCCAGCACGGCCGGCGCCGGATCGGCACTCACGGTCAGCCAGCGCGGCAGCGGAGGTGCGGTCATCGAAGGTCCCTAGAGCCGGTAGAAGTCGGTGTAGTGGTTGGGCGAGAACCACGTCACGCCGGTGCCGCGGTTGACGACGATCCGGTACGCGTCACGCGGCGCGCCCTGGGTCCGGGAGTACACGTCGTACTCATGGTAGGTGGCGCCACTGGGGAGCTGGCCTTCGCGGTTGTAGAAGCGTCCGCCGGCGAAGTTGGACCGGCCGTCGGGCCAGGAGTACCAGGTCCTGGTGGTGGGGTAGCCCTTGGAGGCCCAGATCGACTTCGCCGTGCGCGCGTCGGCGCACCGGGACATCGTGCAGGAGTTGTAGACCGCGGCGTGGGCGGGCGCGACGCTGGCCACGCCGATGAGGGAGACGAGGGCGGCGAGGATGACGGTGAGCCTCACCGGCCAGAAGGGTCCGGGGCGGGGCGGAGTGGGCACGAAGCCTCCTTGCGGGGGATGCGACGGACACTCCCATCGTCACCACTCGAATGAGTCCATAAGGGCTAAACGCCGTCAACGGTTGGTGAACATTCGCGCCGCCGGTCAGCGACGGTTGGCGTACAGGCTGGTGAGGGTGACGACGGCGAGCACGGCGACGATGACGCCGAGCGAGACGAGCGTGGGGATCTCCGGCACCCACGGCCAGATGCCGTGGGCCCAGTGCAGGATGAGTTTGAGCCCGATGAAGGCGAGGATGACGCTGAGCCCGTGGTTGAGGTGGCACAGCTTGGTGAGCGCGCCTTGCAGCACGAAGTAGAGGGCGCGCAGGCCCAGCAGGGCGAAGGCGTTGGTGGCGAAGACGAGGAACGGGTCCTGGGTCACGCCGTACACGGCGGGGACGGAGTCGACGGCGAAGACGATGTCGACGGCGAAGATGGCGACGGCTGCCAGCGCCAGCGGGGTGAGGGTTCGCGCGCCGTTCTCGCGGACGAGCAGCTTCGAGCCCCGGTAGTCGGGCGTGACCGGGACGAAGCGGCGCACCAGCCGGACGGCGGGCAGGGTACATACGTCGATCTCCCGGTCGCGTCCGGTCAGCGCGTCCTTCATGACCTTGGCGGCGGTGACCAGGAGGATCGCGCCGAACAGCAGGAACGCCCAGGTGCCGCTGCGCAGCGCCGCGGCCCCCAGCATGATGAACACCACGCGCAGCAGCAGCGCGCCGATGATGCCGTAGAGCAGGACCCGCCTGGCCAGCTCGGCCGGGACCGCGAACGCGGCCAGCACCAGCATGAACACGAACAGGTTGTCGACCGACAACGACTTCTCCACCACGTAACCGGTGAGGAACTCCACCGCCACCGTGGCGCCGAACGCGGCCCACAGACCGGCGCAGAACGCCAGCGGCAGCGCCAGGTAGAAGGCCGACCAGGCGAGCGCCTCGCGCATGCCCACCTCGTGCGGCCGCCTGGTCAGGACGAGGTCGATCGACAGCAGGAGCACCAGGGCGGCGACGGTGGCCGACCACAGAGGTAGCGAGGCGATCGATGTGGACACGCGGCCTCCTCGAACGTGCTCGGCGTTCGAGGTCTCCTTCACCCGACGGTGCGGGCGGCCGCCCGGGGACGCTGCCAAGGTCCGTCTTGACCGGGTCGGCGCTTGAGAAGTACTCCCCTCGGGACTGCCAGGCTATCAAGCCGTTGACCTGGCGATACTCCCAGGCTGATAGTGGAAGGTGTACGGAGGGGGTGATCCGTATGTCGATCACCACGTTGCTGGAGGTTCTGTTCGGCATCCTGCTGGTGTTCTCGACGATCATCACCATCGGCGTGCTCTGGACACCTCCGCCACGCAACCGCAAACACCACTGACCTGCGGGCTCAGCTCGCGGAGAGTGCGGACGGCCGGCGGCCGCCCTTCACCCAGAACGCCGAACCCGGCCTGCCGGCCTCGCGGCGGATCCTCGACATCACGAACTTGCAGGTCAGCTCCTTGTACGCGCCGCCCAGACGGCCGCCGAAGTAGACGTTCATCGCGCTGTCGTCCTTGCGGGCGAACTGCCGGATCCCGTCACGCCGGCCGAGGCTGACGCACGACCCGGTGAAGGCCAGGTCGATCATCGCCGGTTCGGTTCCCGCGATGCGGCTCAGCACGGTGTCGGCGGCCTGCGCGCCGAGCGGCCCGGCGGCCTGGCAACTCATCCGCAGCGGCCGGCCCGAGGGCGCGGCGGCGTCCCCGGCCGCGACTATGCGGTCGTCGTCGACGCTGGTCAGCGTCTCGTCGGTGAGCAGACGGCCGATCGCGTCGGTACGCAGGCCGCTGGCGGCCGCCAGCCCAGGCACGCCGAAACCGGCGGTCCAGATGGTCAGCGCGCTCGCACGCTCCGTGCCGTCGGCGAGGATGACCGCGTCCGGGTAGACCTCCGTCGCCGAGACGCCCTCCAGGACGGTGACGCCGTGCCGGGCCAGCCACCTGGCGATGTACCGGCGGCCTGGAACGCTCAGGGACGGCGCCAGCGCCCGGCCGCACACCAGCGTGACCTGGCGCCGCTGTTCGGCCAGTTCGGCGGCGGTCTCGATGCCGGTCAGCCCGCCGCCGACCACGACGACCGGGGCGGCGACGGGCGTGTCCGCCAGCCTCGTGCGCAGCAGCCGCGCCGAGTCGAGGTCCGCGATGTCGTACGCGTCCGGCGGCGCGGCCCCGGTGCTGCCGACCGCGTAGATGACGTAGTCGTAGTCCAGCGAGCGGCCCGACGCCAGGCGTACCGTGCGGGCGGTGGTGTCGATGCGGGTGACGCTGTCGACGACCAGCTCGATGCCCGTGCCGAGCAGCGTTCCGTAGTCGGCGGTGGCCCGGCCGGTGCCGGCCGCGAACTCGTGCAGCCGGATGCGGTCGACGAACTCCGGCCTGGGGTTGACCACGGTGATGTCGACGTCGGCGCGCAGCCGCAGGTGGTTGGCGGCGAGCGTGCCGGCGTAACCGCCGCCGATGACGACGACCTGGTGCCTTGGCGTGAACATGGCGAGATCCCTTCTCGAACTGTCTCGCCGGTCCGACAACTCATCACCGCGGAATGTGAGGTGACCCCGCCGACCTCACAATTGACCGGGCTGTCCTGTCGAACGGGGAAAGCCGCGAATCAAGGGAGCCGACGAGCCGATGACCCTCCAGCCCGAGCCGATCATGCGCGAGCGGCGCCAGCTGATCAATCTCGCCTATCGCCTCCTCGGTTCGCTGGCCGACGCCGAGGACGTCGTCCAGGACGCCTACGCCCGCTGGTACGCCATGTCCAGCCAGGAGCAGGACGCCATCGTCGTCCCCGGCGCGTGGCTGACCAAGGTCGTCAGCCGCCTGTGCCTCAACGTGCTCTCCTCGGCCCGCGCCCGGCGCGAGACCTACGTGGGCGAGTGGATCCCGGAGCCGCTGCCCGAGCCTTCTGAGCTGGGCGGCGGCATCGCCGTCGATCCGGCCGACCGGGTCACGCTCGACGAGTCGGTCAACATGGCGTTCCTGGTCGTGCTCGACGCGATGACCCCGGCCGAGCGGGTCGCGTTCATCCTGCACGACGTCTTCCGCTACCCCTTCGCCGAGGTGGCCGAGATCGTCGGCCGTAGCCCGGCGGCCTGCCGTCAGCTGGCCTCGTCGGCCCGCCGCCGCATCGGCGCAGCTCGTACCCCCGTGACCCCGGCGACCCACCAGGCCCGCATCGTCAGGGACTTCAAGCGGGCGTGGGAGGCCAAGAACATCGACGCCCTGGTCAGCCTCCTCGATCCCGGCGCCACGGCGACCGGCGACGGCGGCGGCGTGGTCTCGACCTTGCTGCGTCCCCTTGAGGGCGCCGAGCAGATCGTGCGCTCGCTGGTCCAGCTCGAGAGCAGGTTCCGCGACATGACGGTGCTGGAGCGTATGGTCAACGGCCGGCCCGGCCTGATCGCCCAGCAGGACGGCGTCACCGTGTCGGTGGTCGCGTTCGAGGTGGCCGGCGACCGGATCACCCACATCTGGGCGGTACGCAACCCCGACAAACTCCGCTCCTGGCACCAGGAGGATCAGCCGGGACGCAGGGAGTAGGCCGTCATCGTCGCGGGCAGTTCGGCGATGCGCGACAGCGCGCCCGTGGTGATGTTCCAGCCCAGCAGCCGGACCCCGCTCTCGACGATCACCGTGTCGTGGCCGATCCAGCCGCGCACCGGGCAGCCGCCCTTCCCGCACGAGGGAAGCAGCAGCGTCCTGACCACCCGCCCGGAGGCGATGTCGGCCACCACGACCACGTCGGCGCCTTCCGCCAGGCCGGGCCGCGCGAGCGCGGACCTGGCGACGAGGTCGTCACGCTGCCAGCCGTGGTTGCCCAGCACGCCCACGGGCATGCTGCCCTCGTCGGTGAGGTTCTGGACGTCGAGCCGCACCTCCCCCGACCCGCGCTCCTGAAGGACGGTCCAGCCGCCCTCCTCGGGCGAGACGATCCTGAGGTCGCGATAGCCCGCCACACCCGTGAATCCCTTGTACGGCTGCCGCCGCGCCTCCCCGGTGGACAGGTCGAGCAGGTAGTTGGCCTTCTCCTGCTCGACGAGAAGCTGCTCCCCGCGCCAGAGCACGATCTCGTTGAACCCCGGCACCGGGTAGCGGTGGGCCTGGCCGACCACCAGGTCGACGACCACCACCGCGTCCTTCTGCGGGAAGGCGGCCCGCGTTCCTTCGGGGGCGAGCGCGTTGGGGTTCAGCGAAGTCGCCCCGTCGAGCGGGACGCGGCCGGCGGCCTTCATCAGGTAGATCCGCCCGTCGCCGAACTCGGCCAGCGCCAGGACGGGTCCGGGAGCCGCGTTCACGACGGGGATGTCGGCCCACTTCTCCGGCAGCCCGCCCGCCGCGACGGGCAGCCCGGCCTGCTCGCGGGCCGCGGGCGCCCGGTCCATTGGGGCTGACGACGGGGCCGATGGCGTGCCGGTGACGGCTGGGGTCTCGGTGGTGCCGCGCTCGACGCGCTGTGGGAACGCGGTGATCCCCACCGCGACGAGCGCGGCCACCGCGAGCACGGCGACGATCGCCCACCGGCGGCGGCCGCGGCCGCCGGTGCGCCGCCGCCAGAGTTCGTCCGCGTGTGAGGACCCCTCGGGCAGGGTCTCGGCGAGGTCCTGGAAGAGCTCCCGCAGTCTCTGGTCGGTCATATCAACACCTCTTCCAGTTCGGGAGCGACCTCGCGCAGCCGTTTGAGCGCCGCGTGCGTCTGGCTCTTCACCGTTCCGGACGAGACCCCGAGGATCTCGGCGACCTCCCCGACGGGCAGGTCCTCGTAGAAGCGGAGCACCAGCACCGCCCGCTGCTTCACCGGCAGCCTGGCCAGGGCGCGGGCGAACACCACCTTCAGGTCCGACGCCTCGGAGGGGTCGGGGTCGGCGTGGTCGGGCGGCTCCCCGTAGGCGAACTCCCGCCGCCTGCGCCAGCGGGAGGCCACGTCCCTGTACAAGGTGGTACGCACGTAGCTGACCGGGTCGGTGTGCACTTTCGACCAGCGGCGCGCCAGCTTGATCAGGGCATCCTGGAGCACGTCCTCGGCCAGATGCCGGTCACCGCTGATGAGGATGGCCGCACGCAGCAGCCTCGGGTACCAGGCGGCGACGAAGGCCTCGAACGCCTCGGAATCCCTCATATAGAAAAGACGGCTGAGAGGGGGTGAACGGTTGGGTCTTCCATGAAATCCGCTGTTTTCCGGGAGCTTGACAGCGGCGCAGGTCAGCCGTTGAGCGCGCTGGAGAGGGTCACCACGGCGCTGACGATGAGGGCCAGCAGCACCACCTTGCGGAAGCGATCCGGATCGATACGACTAAAGATCGCATTTCCTATGAAATACCCCAATTGCACAACCGGCAGGCCCACCAGCCCGATCCAGATCGACTGCTGGTTCACCTGCCCGGCCACGGCGAACCCGATCAGGCTGAGCACGCTGGTGCCCGCGAACACCACCGCGAGGGTGGCACGGAACTTGGCGGGGTCGTAGCCCATGCCCTGGAAGGCGGCGACCATCGGCGGCCCGTTGGTGCCGGTGGAGGTCGACAGCGCGCCGGAGATGAGGCCGACTCCCACCAGGATGGGGATGTTCCCCTTCACCTTCACCCGCCGCCACACCATCAGCGTGCAGCCCAGGACGCCGATCCCGATCAGCACGGTGAGCACCTGCTCAGAGGTGATTCCGTACACCCAGAGGCCGAGCGGCATGCCGAGCACGATGCCCGCCATGGCGATCATGGCCACCCGCCACTCGGCGTGCTCGCGCTGGCGCACGGCGACCGTGACGGTCATGGCTAAGGCGGACGCCGTCGTGGCGACCACGGCGGTATGGGGGTCAACCGTGAGGGCCAGCAACGGGGTGGCGACGAGCGCGTAACCGAAACCGGTCACCGCGTGCACCGTCGAAGCGATAAGGATGATCACGGCGGCGGCAATCAGCGTCGACACCTGTCACACTTTGCCACAGATCTACGTAAATGAACCAGTGGTCGCGGAAAATTACCCGCTGTTGCGATAAATGGAGACCGCCCGGGATCGGCGCTAAGCTTTGGCAAATAGCTGGTAAGGCGTGTCCTCACACTTCGTCAATTGGTGGCAATAGGAGCGAATGACGTGGGTGGTCAGGAGTCTGCGAACTACATCGTCAGCCCGGCACTCGACGGCGGCCCGGCCGTCATCTTCGTCCCCGGCCTGGGTGGCCGGACGAAGTTCGTTGACCAGTGGAACGAACCGGGACGGTTACCCGTCATCCGCCGGGCCAACTGGAGCGAGCCGATGAGCGTGCCGTCCGTCGACGAGCGGGGCACGGCGCTGGCGTCCCTCATCACGGAGTCCGGCGCCACGGACGTCGTGCTGGTGGGCCACAGCATGGGCGGGCTGGTCTGCCTGGAGGCGGCCAGGCACCTGGAGCGGCGGCTTCGCGGCACCGTCATCATGTGCCAGTACCCGCCGCACCGCACGCCCCTCTCGCCGCTGGCCGAGCTGCCCGACCGGGCGCTGGCCGAGGAGATCGAGGCGCCGCCGCACATCATGGACACGGCGGCGCTGCCCGAGTACGCGCGCCTGTGGCGCTCCGAGTACCACCTGCTCAACCGCTATCTGGAGTCGGATCCTCGGCCGATGCTCCACACGCCGATCATCGCCGTCGGCGCCATCGACGACGCCAGCTCCTGGGACACCGAGTGCCTCAACGACTGGAACCAGTACACGACGGACGGCGTCTCGGTCCAGATGGTCGAGGGCGGCCACCAGATGGTCGAGCAGCTGGATCCCGAGACGCTCCGCGAATGGATCGGAAAGGTGCGCTGATCTCACTCGGTCAGCCGCCGCAGCTCGGCGACCAGTTCGGCCACCG
Source organism: Nonomuraea endophytica (assembly GCF_014203235.1). GTDB lineage: Bacteria > Actinomycetota > Actinomycetes > Streptosporangiales > Streptosporangiaceae > Nonomuraea > Nonomuraea endophytica. The sequence continues at coordinate 30,616 of NZ_JACHIN010000006.1, forward strand.
TCGGATGGTCGAAGATCGCCGCGATGCCGACGTCCACGCTGAACGCCCGGCGGATCTCCTCCACCAGCTCCACCGCGGTGAAGGAGTCGCCGCCCAGGTCGAAGAAGTCGTCGTCGGGGCCGACCGCGTCCACGCCGAACGCGGCGCCCCACATCTCCGTCAGCCGGACCTCCAGCGACGCCTCGTCCGACGGCGCCGGAGCCTGCTCGCGACCGGGTGAACTCGACCGTCCGGCGTCGCGGGCGTCCGGCCTGAGCGCGACGTTCCTCAGCACCGCGTCCTCCCCCGACATCGTGATCGCCACCTGGCGGTGGCCGGGGCCCCGCAGGACGCGCAGCAACATGCCGACCCCGGTCGCGGGCGAGATCCCGTCGTCGGCGGCGCGCTGCTCGCGAGGGGCCACCATGGACTCGTCGACGCGGCGCATGGTGAAGCCCCTGACCTCGACCGCGACCTCACCACCGGCCGTCAGCACGTCGATGTCGGCCACGATCGTGTCGGAACCGCTCGGGCGGCGGCGGATGTGGCTGTAGGCACGGGCCGGAATCGACCGGTGCACCACGATCGACTGGTAGGCGAACGGCGCGTGCGGCGGCTCGTGGTCGGGATCGCGGGCCAGCGACACCGCCGCGTCCAGCAGCGTGGGATGCAGCGCGTGCTCGTCCAGCTCATGCCCGAACGCCGCGGGGAAGGTGAGTACGGCCAGCTTCGTGCCGGCATCCGACGGTGAGGTCCAGATCTCCTCCCCCGGCCAGTGCGGGCCGATGGTGAACAGCCGGTTCTCCGCGTCGTTCCTCGGAACCCGCCGCTCGGGCAGCGACGCGAGCAGGCCCTCCAGGTCCACCTGCTCGGCGGCGGCGTCCACCAGCCCGATCTCACCCGTCGTGTGGACCCGGTAGTCGTCGGAGGACAGCGGCGCGCTGCGCACGGTGAACCGCCAGGAATCCTCGTGCGCCTCGAAGCCGACCTCCAGCGAGACGGGCTCCGGGGTGGTGATCGGCTGCCGGAAGACCATGTGACGCAGCCGCGCGGATCGCCCGTCCGTCTGGCCGATCGCCTCGCGGAAGGCGCGCAGCACGAAGTCGACCTGGGCGGTGCCGGGCAGCACCGGGACGCCGTCCATGCGGTGTTCGTCCAGGATCGGGTAGTCCTCGGCCGACAGCGGGGTCGACCACCGCACCTCCGTCCCCGGCCCGGAACGCGCGCTCTGGCGGGCGGCCATGCCGACCTCGGACCACGACGGCCAGTTGATGGTCGTCGCGGCGACCCCGGCCAGGGGCTGGCGGCGTACCACCGCGTCGAGGAAGGCGTTCGCGGCGGCGTAGTCGGCGCCGCCGACCAGGCCCCGGAGCGCCGCGCGGCTGGAGAAGGCCACGAAGAAGTCCAGCTCGGCCCGGCCCCGCAGGACCTCGACCAGCGCCAGCGTCCCGTGGACCTTGGGCGCGAGCGTCGCCGACATCTGCTCCCGCGTCCGGAACTGCAGCATGCCGTCCCCCACCACGCCCGCGAGGTGGAACACCCCGTTGACGGCGCCGAAGGAGTCGAGCACGCGCCGCAGCGCGGCCGCGTCGGTCACGTCGCAGGACTCGACGCGACACTCGGCGCCGAGGGCCCGGATCTCGGCGAGCGCGGCGTGGTGCCCGCCGGACACGGTACGGCCCAGCAGCAGCAACCTCGGCCGCGTACCGGTGTCGGCCAGGCCGCGTGCCACGGCCAGGCCGAGGCCGCCGAGCCCGCCGGTGATGACGTAGGCGCCTCCGTGCCGCAGGTCGACCGGGCCCGGCCCGTCGGGGACGAGGTCGCGCTCGCCGGGAACCCAGCGCCGGTCCCCCCGCAGCGCGACGATCTCCGACCGCTCCAGGCCGCGCAGCTCCGCGAGCAGCCGGTCGTCGCTCACGCCGTCCTGGACGTCGATCAGCTTGCACCTGGCGCGCGGGTTTTCGAGCATGTAGCTGCGCAGGAGTCCGAGCAGCATGGCCCGCACCGGATGCACGCTCTCGCCGCCCGTCACGTCCGCGGACTGCTCGGCTAGGACCACGACGTCGCGGGCGCGTTTGTCGGGCGCCCGCGACGCCGCCTCCCGCAGGATCTCGGCGAGGCGGTGGAATCCGGCGTCGAGCTGGTCGTCGATGCCGCTCAGATCAGGTTCGGCCAGGGCGCCGAGCTGCGTCGCGTCGATGACGAGCTCCGGATACCGGCGCGATTCCCGCAGCTCGTCCAGCAGCCGGGCGACCTCAGCGGATGAGGAGCCATAGGGCACCCGCGGCACGTCGCCGAGCAGGGCGAGCAGGTCGCCGGCCCGTCGCGGATCGGCGGGCAGGAACACCAGCGCGGGACCCGGGATCTCAGCGCCGGGAGCTACGGCCGGTGCGGCCTCCACCCACGTGGGCAGCCGGAAGACCGCATGCCGTTCTGCTTCCTCGATGACGGGCGCGTCGTTCGCGGACGACGCCCGCTCGATCCAGAACCGCTCGCGCTGGTACGGATAGCCCGGCAGCGGCACCCGCGCACCCGCCCCCGCCGGCCAGTTCACCTCCGCGCCCAGGGTCCACATCCGGGCCAGGGCGTGCAGGAACGAGCTGCGTTCCGTGGCGCCCTTCGACGGCCCGCTGGGGAGCGTCGGGATCGCCAGGTGCCGCTTGGCGCGTACCTGCGGATGCGCGCGGGCCAGGGTGGTGAGCGTGCGCCCCGGGCCCACCTCCACCAGCACCCGGTCACCGTCCGACAACACGGCCTCCAGCGCCTGCTGGAACAGGGCGGGCCCGGTGAGCTGCCCGATCCAGAAGTCCACGCTGCGCGCCTCGGCCGGGCCGCCGGTGGAGGCGGAGTAGATCTTCCAGCGGGGTCTGCGCGGCACGATGCCGTCGAAGGCCAGGCGGAAGCGCTCGGCGGAACCGGTCGCACGGGCGCTGACCAGCCGTACCGCCTCCGGGAGCGTGAACACCTCGGCCAGCCCGGCGGCGGCGAACTCCCCGACGCCCTGGCCGAGCAGCGCGTCGGGCTCGACGCCCAGCGCCAGCCAGAGCCGCCCCAGCGCGTATTCGACGCTGAAGGGCGAGGTGTCCTGCAGCCCATCGGCCGCGAAAAGGGCGGCGCACTCATCGAGCGCGGCGCGGAACACCGGCTCGGTGCGATAGAGCTCCGCCGCCATCCCGGCGTGCCGCGCGCCTTCGCCCGGGAACAGGAACACGGTGCTCCGGTCCACCGGTTCCTCCGGCGTGACGATCCGCCGCGCCGGATCGAGTACGGCGGCGGCCGCGTCGGACACGCTCTCCACCACCACGGCCCCGCGGACCGGGTGCGGCGTGCGCCCCTTCTGCAGGGTGAACGCGATCTCGGAGAGCGGGTCCGCGCTGTCCTTGAATGCCCGGGCGAGCCGCTCTGGATACGCCTCGGCCGCGGCCGGGGTCCGTCCCGACCAGACGATCAGCTGCACCGGCTCCGGAGCAGGTTCGGTCGCGCGGGCCGGCGCCTCTTCGAGGATCGCGTGCGCGTTCGTGCCGCCGATCCCGAAGGAGCTGACCCCGGCCAGCCGCCGGTGGCCGTCCGCCCGCGGCCACGGCCGCGCCTTGTCGTTGACGACGAACGGCGAGTTCTCGAGGTCGAGGAGCGGGTTGACGTTCTCGACGTTGATGCTCGCCGGAATCCGCTCGTGGCTCAGTGCCAGCGCCGCCTTGATCAGCGAGGTGATCCCCGAAGCGTGGCCCAGGTGGCCCACGTTCCCCTTGATCGATCCGATCGGGCAGGCGGGTGCGGCCGGGGACCGGCCGCGGAACGCCTTCTTCAGCGCCGCGATCTCGATGGCGTCGCCCAGGCGGGTCGCGGTGGCGTGCGCCTCCAGGTACCCGATGTCCTCGGGGCCCACGTCGGCGGCCTCCATGGCGCTCAGCACGACCTCCGCCTGCCGCTCGGCGCTGGGCGCGGTGAAGCCGACCTTGTTCGCGCCGTCGTTGTTGACCGCCACGGCGCGGATCACCGCGACGATCCGGTCTCCGTCGGCCAGGGCGTCGGTGAGCCGTTTGAGCACGACGACGCCGACGCCGCTGGCGAAAATCGTGCCGGTGGCCGCCGCGTCGAAGGGGCGGCAGTGGCCGTCGCGGCTCAGCGGGCCGTCCTGGGCCCACCAATAGCCGTGGCCGACCGGGAACTCGACGTCCGCGCCGCCGGCCAGCGCGACGTCGCACTCCTGGAGGCGCAGCGCGTTCACGGCCAGATGCACGGCCACGAGCGAGCTCGAACACGCGGTCTGCACGGTCATGCTCGGCCCGTGCAGGTTCAGCTTGTAGGAGACCAGCGTCGAGGCGCTGTCGGGGTTGTTCCACATGCCGGCCGCCATGCCGGTGGCGCTCCGCAGCGCCTCAAGGCTGCCGAGCACCCGGCCGATGGCATAGCGGTTCGCGGCGACCGAGGAGAAAACGCCTGCTCTGCCCAGCTTCGCGGCGTCGTAGCCCGCGTTCTCGACGGCGGCGTGCGCCGTCTCCAGATACAGCCGTAGCTGGGGGTCGCAGGTCTCGGCCTCACGCCTGGTCAGGCCGAAGAACCCGGCGTCGAACAGGTCGACGCCCTCGGGTTCCGCCACCGCCCTGACGTAGGCCGCGTCGTCCAGCGCTTCGCTCGGCACGCCGCTCGACCGCAGCTCCTCCTCGACCGGGAAGCGCACCGCCTCCTGCCCGGCGACGAGGTTCTCCCAGAGCTGCTGGGTGTCGTGCGCCGCCGGGAACCGGCCGGCCATTCCGATGATCGCGATCGGCTCAACGAGGTTGCCCATCATCATCCGCCCTCCGATGCGTCAGCGCCGGTTTCCCGCAGATAGTCGGCGAAGCTGTTCAGGCTCGGATACTGGAAGACCAGCAGGGGTGAGATCTCCGCCCCGAGCCGGACCGAGACCTCCGACACGAACCGCATGAGCGACATCGACGTGAACCCGGCCTCGAAGAAGCCGCCGTCGGGGTCGATCTCGCCGCCGCCGAGCGCCGAGCGCGCGCTCTGGTGAAGAACCTCCATCAGCGTCGCCGCCGCTTCGTCGTCGTCCGGCCAGGCGTCCCGTACCTCGATGCTCGACGGCATGACCGCGGGGTCCAGGTAGTCGCGCAGCACCGCGCGGATCTCGTCCTCGGTGGCGGTGCCGCCCACGACGGTCAGGCGTACGGACCCGACGCCCGCGCTGTCCTCGACGAACGTGGCCACCGACTCGACGACTCCGGCGACCTTGGCCGCCGCGCCCTCGATCTCGTCGAGCTCCACCCGGGCGCCGTTGACCTGGACCTGCCGGTCGGCCCGCCGGACGAAGCACATCGAGCCGTCCGGCAGCCGTCTGACGATGTCACCGGTGTCGTACCAGCGTCGCCCGTCCTGGCCGGGCGACAGCAGCGGCGTTCCGTCGGTGTAGCCGAGCGCGCAGGCGGCCTCTTCCACGTGCAATCGCCCTTCACCGTCGGCGGGGACGATCTTGATGACGGCGTGGCCGAGCGGGCGTCCGATGGGGACCGGGTCCTCGCTCGCGGCCCCCTCGCCGGGCGGCACCTGGTGCATGCACAGCACCTGCGGGGTCTCCGACGCGCCGTAACAGTTGGCGATGGTGGCGTGGGGGGCGAACCCGGCCGTCGCCCGCAGCGCCGCCGCCGTGAGCCGTGCCCCCGCCGAGCAGACCAGCCGCAGGCTGTCGACGGGCGGCGACGAGCCCGCCATGAGCTGCAGGAGGACCGGCGAGCCCTGGAGCACGGTGATGGCGTGCTCCGCCAGCCAGGCCGCCATCAACCGGGGGTCGGCGGCGGTGCGGCGGCCGGGGATGAACAACGTCGCGCCGGTGAGCCAGGGCGCGATCAGCTCCCGCAGGCTCGGGTCGTGACCCGGCCTGCTGAGGAAGGCGACCCGGTCGGACGCGTCCATGGGCAGTTCCTCGAAGAACGCCGTCGTCGCGGCCTCGAAGGCGGTCCGTCCCACGACGATCCCCTTGGGGCTGCCCGTCGTGCCGGAGGTGAAGAGGATGTGACTGGTCTCCTCCGGCTGCTCGTCCGCGGTGGTGTCCAGAAGGTCCAGGCGGCCCGATGGTCCGAAGGTCGCCGCGGCGCGGGTGGCCGTCAGCGCGCCGCGTACCCGCTCAGGACCCCAGTCCCCGAGGATCGCCGGTACGGCTCCCGCGCCCCAGACCCCCGCGAGCCGTGCGACGAACTCCGGGCCGCGCTCCGCGGGCACGCCGATCACGCGGCGCTTCAGAAGATGACTCTCGACATGGCCGGCGACGTCCTCGCCGAGTGCGGCGACGTCGCCGAAGGTGAATTCACGGCCCTCGTGGACCAGGGCGATGCCGCCCGGGTCACGAGGCCGTCCGAGAAGCCCCCGTTCGTGGCCTCGGCTCACGCTGATCTCCCTCGTTGTCACGTCACAACAGCTCATCCCACACGGCGGGAAAGTAGGTGGGATGAGTGCTGCGTAACTTGCGCCAGTACGTTTCGCGATCCTCCGCCTGCGCGGCGCCGAGCTGACGGTCCCCGCCGTCCGCCGCCGCCCACGCCAGGTGCACCAGCGGAAGCACGGCCGAACCCCGCCGGGCCTTGCCCAGCTCCGCCCCCGCGCCGGTGACGACCGTCGACAGCCCGGCCGCGTAGGCGTGCTTGATGGGTTCGTAGATCGCCGCGTTGAAGTACACGAAAGGGTCGGGCGCCCCGTCGTCGAGACGCCCGAAATCGGTTACGTACAGCCGGTCGTGCCAGCGGCACATGACCCCCGTGCCGACGACCCGGCCCTCCACCCGGCACAGGAGCGCCGTCGCCGCGCCGTCTCCCAGCGCGGAGGCGTAGGCCGACAGCCGCCGGGTGACCACGTCCACGCTGTACGCCATCCCGTGCTTGGCCCGCACGTTCACGATCATCGGCGCCACGGCCGGGATGGCTTCACGCAGAGGCACGGTCTCGGTCGAACAGTCCTTGGCGAAGACCCCCGCCTCCCTGCGCGCGCTGGTGCGGGTGTTGCGCGGCAGCGTCGCCAGGTAGTCGTCGAAGCCCGCTCCGGGGAGCTCCAGCTCGGTCTGCGCGACGCTCGCCAATCGGTGGTGATCTCCGTCGGCGGTCAACGGAGCGAGGTCTCTCCACGCGGCGGCGTCGAGAAACAGGAAGAACGTGTACGGGAGCCCGCGCTCGGCCGCGACGGCGCCGGCGGCCTCCCGGAGCGCGCGCAGGACGGCGGTCCTGGTCGGGCTCGGCAGGGTGCGGTCCACGATGAGCCGCGTGCTGAACCCCGCGCAGGAGCCGGCCAGCAGTCCCAGCCGGCCACCGCGCGAGCCCGCGGCCAGGAGATCGCGGAAGTGGAGTTCCGGCCAGCTCAGGTAGTCGCCGCGGCTGGGGAGTGAGTCGTAGAGGGGCAGGGCGCCGAGGACGCGCGGGTCCCCGGGTCGCCGGGCGATCAGGTACGTGACGGGTGCGTCGCCGGACTGCTCCAGGGCCCTGAGCCACGCGTGGCTCTGGAACATGTCCCGCGGGTCGGCGACGTCATTCCACGCATGCTCGGAAATGTCGCCTAGGGAGGCGACGCGCTTGACCGTCACAAACTCAAGCGCGTCGGGCGGTTTATCCGGAATTTCCTGATTTATCATCGGTTATCTGGTCTGTGATGGAGCCATTCGAGCAAGCCAGGCTCCGCGAGTTCGGCCATCCGGCGGTCGTAGTGCGCCCGGTCCTCGGCGGTGAGGAACTGCTCCCATTCGCCCGACTTACCACTGCGGAAAAAGCGTTCGCGATCACGGATGTAGCCCAGTTGCTCGTCCGGCGCCAGTTCGGTCGCCCGATCGCGCATCTGCCGGAACGTGGCCGCCTCGACCAGCTCAGGCCATCTACTTTCGGGGATGTCGATGCCGAGCCGGTCCGCGAGCCGGCGCATCTGCCCGGCGAGGTCGGCGGAGAGATCGGCGTAGTGCAGCAGGATGACGTTCGGATTCTCGCGGCGCACCCACGCGCGGCTCTGCGTCCAGATCAGCGCACGCAGCGAGTCGAGGTTGACGAACGGCGAGTCGTCGTTGTCCACCCAGCGTAAGGTGTACGACCGCTCGTCGAGCAGGTCGCGCTCGTCATAGGCGTCCACCGGCGCCTCCGACCCGCCGGGTCCCGGGTGGGCGGCCTGGTTGATCAGCCGGCGGATCACGTCGCGCTTGAGGTTCTTGCCGTGGCTGCGCAGGGATATGGCGACATCGCGGGGGTCGCGACCCACCGTGATGTAGGTGACCTGCGGATCGGTCGGGATTCCGTCGAGCGGGATGTGGGTCTTGATGAAACGGCGGTGCTGCTGCGCGGCCAGGCGGTCCCAGACCTCCTGCTTCGGACGCACGAGCATGTCGATCCACGGGGAGAGGCTGGACAGGGGCCCGGGCAGCCGGGGCGTCTGGAAGATCAGGAGCGCGCAGATCATCTGCGTCCAGGTAGTGCCGCACTTCGCCGGCGAATTGATGACAATGTCGCCAGGCCGGAATTCGAACCCGTCCCACCGGGAGCTGTCCTCCATCGGTGTGAGGTAACGGGCCAGATGCGTCGTCATCGACGTGATTTTAATCATCGTTTGGCAATTAAGGAAGGGATGAAATTGCCTGAACTCTTTCCGTATAGGAAATACCGTTTGACCATATTCTCGATCTGATGGGAAGGGAATTGGTAAACACTGGTATAACTCGATATGGAAATACCAGGTCAGCGGCCAAGTCATGCCGCTAAGGCAGATCGAGGGTGACCAGCGCGCCGCCCTCGGGCGGGTTGGCAAGGGTGAGGCGGGCATCCAGCACGGCCGCCTGCCCGGCGGCGATCGTCAGGCCCAGGCCGTGGCCCGCGGTGGCCGGGTCGGCCCCCTTGCGGAACCGCACCGGACCCTCGCGCAGCAGATGGGCGGGGAAGCCCGGGCCGTCGTCGTGGACGGTGACGCGGGTGCCGTCCACGGTGACGGTGATCGGGGGCCGGCCGTGCCGGGTGGCGTTGGTGAGCAGGTTGGCCAGGATGCGCTCCAGCCGGCGTGGATCGGTGGCGACGACGGTGTCGGACTCCACGCGTACCAGCGCGCCGGGGGCGAGCGCGGCCACCCGGCGGGCGACGAACTCCCCCAGGGCGAGGTCCGACAGCGCGGGCCGTTCGGTGGCGGTGTCCAGGCGGGCCACCTCCAGCACGTCCTCGACGAGGGCGCGCAGCGCCTGGACCCGGTCGCGGACGATGTCGGTCATCCGGCCGGGCGGCAGGAGTTCGGCGGCGGTGGTCAGGCCGGTCAGCGGCGTACGCAACTCGTGGGCGATGTCGGCGGTGACCCGGCGTTCGGCTTCCAGGCGGCCCTGCAGCGCTTCGGCCATCGCGTCCACGGCCTGGGCGAGCTCGGCGGCCTCGTCGTGCGAGCGGCCGCCGATCGCCGCGCCGACCCGGACGGTGGGGTCGCCGGCGCTGACGCGGCGCGCGGCCCCGGCGGCCCGGCGCAACCGGCGCGACAGGCGCGCGCCCACCGCGATCCCGGCCAGCGTGCCCCCGGCGCCGGCGGCGACCGAGCCCAGCAGCAGCACCCGGTCCAGTGCGGCCAGTTCGTCGAGGCTGGGCTGGTAGTCCGAGCGCAGGGACAGCACGTGCCCGCCGGTGCCGGCCGCCGCCCAGACGTAGGTGCCCTCGGGCGTCTGGCGCAGCGCGGTGGCGACCGTGCCGTCCCGGGCCGCCGCGCGCAGGTCGGCGGGCAGGGCCGGGTCGTCCAGCCGGCTGCCGAAGGCGGCCTGGCCGCCGCGCTCGTACTCGCGCAGCAGCAGCCGGATGCGCTCTGTCTGCAGGCGGTGGGCGTCGTCGGCCTGGGTGCGGGCGTAGGCGAGGTGGACGATGAGGCTCAGCGTCACCGCCACCAGCACGCTGACCGCGGCGACGGTGGCGCTGATCTTCCATCGCAGGCTGGTCCGCCGAGGCCAGGCCCTCACCCGGGCTCCGCGCGCAGTTTGTAGCCGAACCCGCGCACGGTCTCGATGCGGTCGGGGCCGATCTTGTTGCGCAGCCGCTGCACGTGGATGTCGGCCACGCGGGAGTCGCCGCCGGCGGCGTAGTCCCAGACGCTCTCCAGCAGCACGTCCCTGCTGAGCACCGTGCCGGGCGACTCGGCGAAGCGCAGCAGCAGCCGCATCTCGGTCGGGGTGAGCGCCACCGGCCTGCCGCCCCGCAGCACCCGCACGCCGTCGACGTCGATGTCCACGTCGCCGAAGCGCAACTGGCCGGCGCGCTGCCCGGTCGTGTTCTGCTCGCTGCGGCGCAGGACCGCGCGGATGCGGGCCAGCAGCACCGAGCCGTCGAACGGCTTGGTCACGTAGTCGTCGGCGCCGGCCTCCAGGCCGACGACCACGTCCACGGCGTCGTCCCGGGCCGACAGCATGATCACCGGGATGAGGCTCTCCTCGCGGATGCGGCGGCACAGGCTCACGCCGTTCATTCCGGGCAGCATCACGTCGAGCAGCGCCACGTCGGGGGTGCGGGCGCGGAAGGCCGCCAGCCCGGCCGGGCCGTCGGCGGCGGTCGTGACCGTGAAGCCGTCGCGTTCCAGCGCCACCTGGGTCACTTCCCTGATCACCTCGTCGTCCTCGACGAACAGCACGTGCGCTTGCATGGGAGTTCCTTCCGTGCCGTCTCAGGCGCCGTCGAGAACGAGCGCGCGGCCGTTCCAGCGCAAGGGTGTGGACGAGGTCGAGGTCGGGCAGTCGGCTGCGTCGCCGGGCATGTACGACGGCCTTACCAGGACCAGGGCGGCGTTCTGGACCTCGACCCGGCTGCCCGCGGCCTGGTCGGCGAACACGCGCCCGGCGGGCCGGTCCTGCGCGAAGCGGTAGACGTAGGTGCCGCGGGTGCCTTCGTATCCGCAGGTACGGCCGGGGCAGGTGTAGACGGTGACGGCCAGGAGGCGCACGCTCCCCGGGTCGCCGGACAGCGAGATCTCATCGGAGTAGATCGGATACCGACCGTCTGAGCACCGTTTGATGGCGGAGGTGACCTTCGTGCCCAGGCGCGGATCCTCCCGCAGCACCCGCATGCCGTCGAGGTCGGAGGGCGTGCCCATGGCCGTCAGCGCCGGCGCCGGCGACGGTGAGCTCTGACCCGCCGGGCGCTCCAGGCGTACCCGCGGATCGATCCCGCACCCGGCCAGGAGCAGCGTCCCGGCCAGGACGAGCACGGCGGCGTTTTTCGGCGACATACGGCCGATAATACCGGCCGCGGACCGTTACAGAATCTATGGATTACCTCTGGACGGCCGATGGGAAAGCGGAAACAGACCTACGGAAGCCGCCTCTAGAGTCCCCTGCTGACCAGCTCATACGTCCCATGGAATTCACATGGCACATTCGAATTCCGCGCTTTTGGAGGGCCACCTGAAATGAATCATCCCGCGCACACTAAAGTCCGGGGGCGGCTGCTCGGCCTGGACGCCGTAAGGGCGCTGGCCATTGTGGGCATGGTCTACATACACATCGGCCCGACCGGTTGGCTGAGCCCGGCCCCGATGGCGGACAAGCCGGCCTCCCTCAACTGGATCGAACAGCTCGTCTCCAACCGGTCGATGAGCCTGTTCGTGCTGATGGCCGGGATCTCGGTGGCGCTGATGACCGGCGGGCCGACGCCGCTGGCGACGGCCAGGAAAAGGCTCGCGATCCGCGCGGCCATGCTGCTGCTGATCAGCCTGTGCGTGGATCAGCTGTCCGGGCTGAACCTGTCCATCCTGGAGTACTACGCCGTCTGGCTGCTGATCCTGACACCGCTGGTGCGGCTGCGGCCCACGACGCTGCTGACCGCGGCCGGCGTCACCGGCCTCATGCTGCCCGTCTTCTCCTTCGTCGTGCTCAACTACGGCCGCGACTGGCCCATCTCCCCCATGGCCGGCGGCGTCCAGCCCTCGATCGGCCTGGCCGTGCTCGTCCACCCGGACGAGTGGCTCGCCAAGCTCCACGGGCTGCTGATGGGCGGCGGGTTCCAGACGCCGTACGCGATCCCGCTGCTGCTGGCCGGGCTGGCGATCGGGCGGCTGGACCTGCGCAGCCCCGCCGTGCGCATGAAGATGGCTGTCGTCGGCGCGGTGCTGGTGGCGGTCTGCTGGCTGGTGTCGTGGTTCGCGCTCGGGCCGCTGGGCGCCGAGGCGGCGCTGGCCGCCATGAGCGGGCCGATGCAGCCGCAGCCGTGGGCCTCGGTGCTGGCGCTGCCGCCGTCCCAGCTCTACGCGCTGAGCATTCCGATGGCGCCGATGATGGTCGGGGTCGGCCTGCTGCTTCTGGCCGGGCTGCTGACGCTGCTGGAGCGGCCCGTCTGGCAGCGGGTACTGCTGCCGCTGACCGCCACCGGCAGCCTGGCGCTGACCTGGTACGCCGCCCACCAGATCTTCATTCAGCGGGTGGCCGGCGAGCCGCCCTTCTCGTTCGTGCTGTTCGCGGGGATGGTCGTGTTCGCGCTTGTCTTCTCCCCGTTGTGGCTGCGTCTGGTCCGCCGGGGGCCGCTGGAGTGGCTGGTCCACCGGGTGATCGTGCTGGCCGTACCGGGTCAGCGGCGTTCGTGAGGGTGCGCGCGCACGTGCGCGCGCTCGCCTTGCAGTCCGAACAGGATGAGTAGCTCGACCGCTCCCCCGTCGGCGGAGCCGAGCCAGTGCGGCAGGGAGGTGTCGAACTCGGCCGCCTCACCGGCCGGCAGCGTCAGGTCGCGCTCCCCGAGCACCAGCCGCAGCCGGCCGCTCAGCACGTAGAGCCATTCGAAGCCGTCGTGGGTCTGCGGGGTCGGTTCGAGCGGTTCCGGCACGGCCGGGATGATCATCTTGAACGCGTGCACCCCGCCCGGCCGCCTGGACAACGGGATGAAGATCATCCCGAATCGTTTCACCGGCTTCAGATGGATGCGCGGGTCGCCCGTGCGCGGTGCGCCGACCAGATCGTCCAGCGGAACGTCATAAGTGCGCGCCAGCGGCAGCAACAACTCCAGCGTCGCCCGGCGCTGCCCGCTCTCCAGCCGGGACAGGGTGCTCTCCGACACCCCGGTCGTCGCCGCGAGGTCGGCGAGGGTCAGGCCGCGTTCCCGCCGCAGCGTACGCAGCCGGGGCCCCACTCCGTCGAGCACGTCATCCGTTTCCTGGTCCACGGGGCCATCTTGCCAGAACCGCAAGTTTCCTTGCCGAATCATCGTGAGCCCGGCGAACCTGGGCACGTCACGACGGAAGGAACCTCGATGAGCACCACCGATGCGGCCACGTTCTGGGACGGCGTCTACACGGCCCGCCCGGCCGCCACCGACCCCCGGCCCAACGACCGTCTCGCCGAGACGGTCGCCGACCTGCCGCCCGGCGCCGCGCTGGACCTCGGCTGCGGCGCCGGCGGCGACGCGCTGTGGCTGGCCCGGCGCGGCTGGCACGTCACCGCCGCCGACATCTCGGCGGTGGCGGTCGGACGGCTGGCCCGCCTCGCCCGTTCCCGCGGCCTGGGTGACCGGGTCGTCGCCGAGCGGCATGACCTGCGCGAGTCGTTCCCGCGGGGCGGGTTCGACCTGATCTGCGCCCACTACCTGCACACGCCGTTCGACCTGGACAGGGCGAGCCTCCTGCGGACGGCCGCGCACGCGCTGCGCGTGGACGGGCGCCTGCTGGTCGTCGACCACGGCTCGGCCACGCCGTGGTCCTGGAACCAGGATCCCGACGCCCGGTTTCCGGCCCCGCTGGAGGTCGCGGCCGAGCTCGATCTGGACCCGGCGGCGTGGACGGTCGAACGGTCCGGCGCGCCCCGCCGGATCGCCACGGGTCCCGGCGGGCGTACCGCCGAGGTCACCGACCACGTCCTGCTCATCCGCCGCACGGCCTGACCTTAAGGAGACCACGATGGCCCGCCGTAGAGACACTCCGCCGCCACGGACCGGGGGCAGCGAGACCGAAGTCCTGCGCGGCTTCCTCGACTACCTCAGGACCTCGATCGCCGCCAAGGTCGACGGCGCTCCGGAACCACAGGTCAGAACAGCGGGCGTGCCGTCGGGCACGAACCTGCTCGGTCTGCTCAACCACCTCACCTTCGTCGAACGCGCGACGTTCCTCGGGGAGAAGGTCACCAACTGGCCGGCGACCTTCCGGGCCGCGCCGACCGACAGTGTCGCCGACGTCGTCACCCGCTACCGGGAGACCGTCGAGCGCGCGAACGAGGTTCTCGACCGCAACACCGACCCGGCCGGCGTCCGCTGGGCGCTCGTTCACATGATCGAGGAGACCGGCCGCCACGCCGGCCACGCGGACATCCTCCGCGAGCTGATCGACGGCGCGACCGGCCGCTGACTCCACCACTCATCCAGGACAGGAACACATGAACTCCGCACCACGGCCACGCCGTCTTCTCCGCGCGCTGGCCTCCACCACGCTCGCCGTACTGCTCACGATCGGCGCGGGCGCCTGCGCCACACCGGCCGCGAGCCCCGCACCCGCCACGCCCGCTCCCGCCTACTCCGTCGCCACCCGGAACGACCCCCAGTTCACGAGCACGTTCCGGCACGAGTTCGCCGACGTGAACGGCGTCCGGATGCACTACGTGGCCGGCGGCAGCGGCCCGCCGGTCGTCCTGCTGCACGGCTGGCCGCAGACCTGGTACGGCTGGTGGCCGATCATGCCGGAGCTGGCCAAGCACCACACCGTCTACGCCGTCGACCTGCCCGGACTGGGTGACAGCACCGGCTCCCCGACCGGCTACGACAAGGCCACGCTCGCCCGCTACGTCCACACCCTGATGGCCGACCGGCTGGGCGTGCGGGACGCCAGCGTGATCGGGCACGACCTGGGCGCCGCCGTGGCGTTCCAGTACGCCGCCCAGTTCCCCGCCGACACCGCCCGCCTCGGCTACCTCGACCTGCCGCTGCCGGGGCCCGGCATCGACGCGCGCACCTACCGCTCGCTGAGCTGGCACATCGCCTTCCACTCCCAGCCGAAGGTCCCCGAGACGGTGGTGGGGAACGACGTCCGCGACTACCTGGCCCTGTTCTACCCCCAGGTCTCCTTCGGAGGGACCGCGTTCGGCGGCACCTCGACCCGATCGCCGTTCACCGAGGCCGAGATCAACGAGTACGCCAGGACCTACAGCCGTCCCTCGGCCCTGTCCGGCGGGTTCGAGCTCTACCGCAGCCTCGACAAGGACGTCAGCGACGCCAAGGCGGCGAAGCCGGTGCGCGTCCCGGCCCTGGTCATGAGCGCCCAGGGTCAGATCAAGGCGATCCGTGCCACGGTGTCCCCGCGCCTGACCAACATCGTGCGGGCGGTGGACGTGCCGAAGGCCGGGCACTGGCTCATCGAGGAGAACCCTCAGTTCGTCACCAAGGAACTGCTGCGCTTCCTCGCCTGAGACACCGGCTACCGCCAGCCTTCCCGGCCGCGTTCCAGCCCGTCGAGGATCAGGCCGAGGCCGACGTCGAACTCCTCCTTGTACGCGTAGTCCCCCTTCAGTCCCCGGTCCGCGAGCATCTCGCTGAGGTGCGGGAACTCCTCGTGTGGCAACTGCTCCATGATCGAACCCGCCACGTCCTCAAGGCCCGCCGACGAGGTGAACGGCAGGCTCAGCTCCTGGAGGGTGAATCCGTAGATGTAGCTGTCCAGGACCGACATCGCGTGTGAAGAGCCGGCGATCGAGAAGCCGCCCGAGCGCAGGCAGCCGATGACCGCGTTGTGGTGACGCAGGGTCGCCCGGCCGGGGTTCGTGCGTGAGTCCATCAGGCGGATCGCCCACGGGTGGCGGGTGAGGGCGTCGCGCATCGAGGCCGACCTGAGGCGCATCGCCGCCTGCCAGGGAAGGTCGCCGGGCGGGAGTTCGATCTCGCTGAAGACCAGGTCGATCATGCCGTCGAGGATCAGGTCCTTGTTGCGGAAATGGTGATAGAGCGACATGGCCTCGATGCCGAGGCGGTCGCCGAGCCTGCGCATGCTCGGCACGCCGGTGCCCGCCTCGTCGGCCAGCGCTACCGCCGTACGGATCACCACCTCTTTGGTGAGCGTGTTGCGCCGGGGCGCAGGCGTGCCGGCTGTCTCGGTGTCCACGACGTTCTCCTGCCTGTTCTGCTGGGACGGCTTGACAACCTTACACTGCAAGGTTCTACCCTTACGCCGTAAGTGTAGCCGTAGCGAGCAAGGGAGAGCGCCGTGAAACCAGGCAATGCCGGCCAGCCGGGAGCGGGGAAGAAGGTGTGCGTCGTCGGCGCGTCCGGGAAGCTCGGGCGCTACATGGTGCAGCACGCGCTGGACCGGGGATACGAGGTCGTGGGCGTCTGCCGGGAGCAGAGCGTGCCCAAGCTCGCCGACTTCGACGGGCGCATCACGGTGATCCCCGGGGCCACCAACACCCCCGAGGTCATCGCGCGGGCGGTGAAGGGCTGCGACGCCGTCCTCACCGTGCTGGTGCCCTGGGGCAGGAAACGCTATGCCTCCGGTACGGCCCAGGCCGTACTCGACCACGCGCGACAGGACGCCCGCCTGGTGTTCTCCTGCGGCTGGCACATCACCCGCGACGGAAAGGACGTCTATCCCCGCACCTTCAAGTTCTACGCCGCCGTGTTCGGCCGGCTGGCGAAGATCGCCGGGGTCGTGGACGTGGACGACCAGGTGGAGGCGTGCCGGAGAATCTTCGCCAGCGACGCCCGCTGGACCGTCGTGCGCGGCAGCGACCTGGAGGAGGGCGACAGCCAGGGCCTGCCGGTGTGGAGCCGGCACGTGGGCGACCCGATCCTCGCGAGCAACATGACCCGTCGCGTGGACTACGCCCGCTTCATGGTCGAGGCGGTGGAGGACGACGACCTCGTCCACGAGGCCCCCGCCGTCGTCGGCCGGCTGACCCCCTCGGCCCTCGCGCACGCCGGCGGTCCGGCGTGAGCGCCGTCATCGCCGCCGCCCCGCGCGCGGCCCACTCCCCGAGGAAGCTCGCCAGGACCGCCGGCTTCTTCTATCTGATCGTCTCGGCGTTCACCATCTTCGCCGGGCTGGTCAACACGCGCATCGTCCAGTCAGGCGACGCGGCGGCCACCGCCGACAACATCAGGGACTCGGCCGGGCTGTTCCGCCTCGGCTTCACCGCCGAACTCGTGGGCGCCACGGCCTTCCTGCTGACCGGCATGACCCTGTATCTGCTGCTCAAACACGTCAACCAGGTGGCCGCCGCCGCCATGGTCACCGTCGTGGCGGTCAGCGTCGCGATGCAGAGCCTCAGCCTGCTCAACCAGCACGCGGCGCTGAAGATCGCCACCGGCCGGGTGGACACCGGCGCCTTCGGCGAGGCGGGGTCCGACCAGTTGACGCTGCTGTTCGCGGGCCTGCAGGGCGACGGCTACCTGATCTCCCAGACGTACTTCGGCCTGTGGCTGCTGCCGCTGGGGTACCTGGTCGTCAAGTCGGGCTACTTCCCCAAGGTGCTCGGCGTCCTGCTGCTGATCGGGTGCTGCGGCCACCTGGTGGACGTGTTCGCGCGCTTCCTGGCCCCCGATCTCGGGGCGGCGATCTCGCTGTTCGCCCTGACTCCGGCGGCGGTCGCGGAGCTCTCGTTCGTGGTGTGGCTGCTGGTCAAGGCTGTGCGCGTACCTGCCGGCGCGTAGTCATCGTTTCTTCGGGCGGGCCGCCCAGACGGTGCGTTCCGTGCGAACCGCGAGGTCGTCGCGGCGCAGGATGCTGTGCGGGCCGTCGGTGTCGAGCAGCCGGTCGAGCGCGGCGAGGTCTTCTGGCGCGAGTACGTCGACGACGCTCCCACGAATGCGGCGCAGGCTGCCGAGGGCGTAGCGGCCGACCGTCTCGCTGCCGGAGCCGTCGATGTTCACGGTGAGCGTGCGTTCGCCCTCGACGACGAATCCGGCGGCGGTCAGCTTCGGCCCCCAGTCGGCGCCGCGGTGCGGCACGTGCTCGGCGTGGAAGCGGGCGCCTGCCGCGTGGCAGCGTTCTTCCAGGCCGGGGCGGTCCCGCGGGGCGTACTCGGGCAGGAATCTGGGGAAGCCGGCCAGCTCGACGACGGCGAGCAGCCCGCCGGGCGCGAGGAGGTCGCGGACCTCGCGCAGCGCGCGGTCGGGGTCGGCCAGGTGGTGCAGGGAGGCGGAGGCCCACACGAGATCGGGCGTGCCCAGGTCGGGCCAGTCGGTGTCGAGGTCGGCCTGGATCGTGACCACCTCTCGCGCACCCGCCTTCTCGCGCAGGCGGTGAAGGTGCTGGGGCGAGGAGTCGACGGCGATGACGTGCGCCTCGGGGAAACGGGACAGGAGGGCGAAGGTGCCGGCGCCGGTGCCGGAGCCGAGGTCCACGATCTGGCGAAGGGGCGGGGCGATCGGCAACCAGTCGATGATGGCGGCAAGGTGGTCGGCGAGGACTTCGGCGTCCAGGTCGAGGATCTCCGCCTGGTCGTGGTGGGAGGCGTCGTGTGGGTGCATGGCCCCACGGTAGAGCGGGTATGCGCAGGTGGCACAACGTCTTGCCGGATCCGCAAGGCGATGGGCGTCCGCGCTGCTGGACACGCAAGGCGCCGGATAAAGCGTTGGCGGCGCCGTCGGCCAGCCGACTAGCGTGGCGTCGGTTACACCCCTGACCGTAATTCATCTGATGGGAGTCGCCGGATGACCTCTCAGTTCGCCGCGCTCTGCTTTGACGCGAACGATCCACTCCGTCTCGCCCGCTTCTGGGGCGAGCTCATGGGCCGGGAGGTGGCCGAGGACCCCCGCGACGGCGTCGTGCTGTTGCCGGGCGCCGGCACCGAGTTCCCGATCCGGTTCCTTCCGACCCAGGCCAAGAAGCTGGGCCCGAACCAGGCCCACTTCGACCTGACGAGTGATTCGCCCGAAGGCCAGGAGCGGACGGTCGCGAGGGCGCTCGAACTGGGCGCCGAGCACATCGACGTCGGCCAGCTGCCGGAAGAGGGCCACGTGGTGCTGGCCGACCCCGAGGGCAACGAGTTCTGCGTCATCGAGTACGGCAACAAATTCCTGGCCGACACCGGGTTCATCGGAGCGCTGTCCTCCGACGGCACGCAGGCCGTCGGGTACTTCTGGAGCGAGGCGCTGGGCTGGCCGCTGGTCTGGGACCAGGACGAGGAGACCGCGATCCAGTCGCCGCACGGCGGTTCGAAGATCACGTGGGGCGGTCCGCCCGTGGCGCCCAAGCTCGGCAAGAACAGGCTTTACTACGACCTGTCCGCCGCCGGTCAGGCGGAGATCGACCGTCTCGTCTCCCTCGGCGCCACGGTGACCGCTCAGGGCGAGGGAGACCGGGTGGAGATGACCGACCCCGACGGCAACGAGTTCCTGGTGCTGATCTCCCGATAACGGGCGACGGGAATCTCTCAGGTCGCTCAACCGTTCGAAGGTTTTGCTGGTGATCCGCGTTTGGCCGGGCCGCCCGCGCCCCGATCCAAACGCAGAGGAAGACGACATGACCACGACCACCGGCTGGCGGCGCAACGTCGCCCTTTTCCTGACCGGGCAGACCGTTTCTCTGTTCGGCTCGATGATTGTGCAGTACGTCGTCATGTGGTGGGTGACGCTGCAGACCCAGTCCGGGCTGGCGGTCGCCCTCTACGCGGTGGCGGCGTTCCTGCCGCAGGGCGTGGTGTCGATCTTCGGCGGGGTGCTCGCGGACCGGATGAACCGCCGCGTGCTCGTCATGGTCGCCGACGGCGGCATCGCCGCGGCGACGCTGGTGCTCGCGATGTTGATGGCCAACGGCGTGACCGACCTGTGGATCGTCCTGCTGGCGGTGGCGGTGCGCTCGGTGGGAGCCGGAGTGCAGACGCCCGCGGTGCAGGCGATGATCCCGCAGATCGTGCCCAGTGAGCACCTGATGCGCGTCAACGGGATCTTCCAGACGATCCACTCGGCGATGGCGCTGCTCGCGCCCGCCGCCGCCGGAGCGATCTTCGCCGCGTTCGGCGTCGTCCCGGTCTTCTTCCTGGACGTCGTCACCGCGGTCATCGGCATCGGGCTGCTCGCCATGGTCGCCGTCCCGACGCTGGAGCGGGTGACCGAGTCGACCGCCTCTTACCGGCAGGACCTGGTCGAGGGCATGCGCTACATCAAGAGCCAGCCGGTCGTGCGCTGGCTGCTCGTCGTGTACGCGACGATCTTCCTGCTCACCGTGGCGCCCACGTTCATGACGCCGCTGATGGTCGCGCGCAGCTTCGGCCGCGAGGAGTGGATGCTGGCCGTCCTGGAGGTCGCCTTCAGCGTGGGCATGCTGCTCGGCGGCGTCCTGATGTCCACGGTGCTGGCCAAGCGCAGCCCGGTGGGGCTGATCCTGACCGCCGTCTACGGTTTCGGGCTGGCGACCATCGCGCTCGGGCTGAGCACCAACCTCTGGGTGTTCTACGGGTTCATGTTCGTGATCGGGCTGCTGGTGCCGCCGTTCTCGACGCCGTTCATGACCTTGATCCAGGAGACCGTCGAACCCGGCATGCAGGGGCGCGTGTTCAGCTACGTCACGATCGTGATGGCCCTGGCCACGCCCATCGGCACCGTGGTCTTCGGGCCGCTGGCCGACGTGGTCAGCGTGGAGATCCTGCTGATCGCCGCGGGCGTGGCTGCGGTCATCGCGATCGCGTTCGCCGCCCGGCTGCCGTCCGGCCGCGCCACCATGGCCGCCGCGCGGAAACTGGGCACCGAGCCGGTCGCCGAGTCCGTACCCTGATCACTCATGGACCCCGCAAGCGTTCTGGAGCGGTTGATCGCGCTTGACTCCGTCAATCCGGACCTGGTGCCGGGCGGGGCGGGAGAGAGCGCCGTCGCCGCATTCTGCGGCGAGTGGCTGGCCGCTCGCGGCTTCGAGGTCCACCGGCTGGAAGAGCGTCCCGGCCGGCCGTCGCTCGTGGCCGTCGCCCGGGGCACCGGCGGCGGCCGGTCGCTCATGCTCAACGGCCACCTCGACACCGTGGGCACGGCCGGCTACGACGGCGACCCCCTCGGCCCGCGTGTCCACGACGGCAAGATGTTCGGCAGGGGCGCGTTCGACATGAAGAGCGGCATCGCGGCCATGATGGTCGCCGCCGCCCGCGCCCGCGACCGCAGGCCACGCGGCGACGTCATCCTCGCCTGCGTCGCCGACGAGGAGCACGGCAGCTTCGGCACCGAGGAGGTGCTGAGGTCCTTCACCGCCGACTCGGCGATCGTCACCGAGCCGAGCCACCTTGAGGTGACCCTGGCTCACAAGGGATTCGCCTGGTTCGACGTGGTCATCGAGGGCCGCGCGGCCCACGGCTCGCGGCCCGACCTCGGCGTCGACGCCATCGCCAAGGCCGGCCACTTCCTGGTCGCGCTGGAGAAACTCGGCACGCGGCTGGCGCGGAGCCCGGCCCACCCGCTCCTCGGGGCCGGGACCGTCCACGCGTCCGTCATCCACGGCGGCCGCGAGCCCTCCACCTACCCGGCCGAATGCCGCATCACGGTGGAGCGGCGCACCGTCCCCGGCGAGGACCCGCGGGCGGAGCTGACCGCCCTGCTGGACCACCTCGCCGCCACCGTGCCCGCCTTCCGCTACCGGCTGGAGCCCGGACTGCGCCGCGATCCGTTCGAGGCGGACCCGGAGGCGGAGGTGGTCCGCGCGGTGACCCGCCACGCGCGAGCGGTCCTGGGCCGTCCGCCCGCGGTCCGCGCCGAACCCTTCTGGACCGACGCCTCCCTCCTGGACCGCGCCGGCATCCCCTGCCTGCTGTTCGGCGTCGACGGCGGGGGCGCGCACGCGGACGTCGAGTGGGTGGACCTCGCCTCCCTGGACCACCTCACCGACGTCCTCACCCGCGTCATCGCCGACTTCTGCGCCTGAGGCGACTCACTCGGGCATAGGGGCGTCCAGGAAGGTCAGCACGACCTGACGGACCACGTCGGTGTGGCCGAGCCCGTTGAAGTGGGTCGTGCCGGGGAAGACCGCGAGCTGTGAAGCGGGCACACCGGTGAAGTCGCCGTTGACGTCGCCACCGCGCAGCCGTAGGAACTCCACGGCGTGGTCGAGCTTGACGGCGTCGCAGTCGCCCACGGTGAGCAGGGTGGGGGCGGCGATGGCGCGGACCTCGTCGTCCGACCAGCCGGCGAAGCCGGGGTCGAAGGCGCCGAGCTTGTCCAGCAGGATCTGCAGCCGCTCCGGGTGCGGTGACTTGGCGAGATAGTCCTGCTCCATGGGGGTGCCGGCGATCATGTCGACGGTCATCTCGCCCACGGCGTCGGTGTTCTCGGAACGGTCCCCGCGCGGATGGAACGACACCGACGAGATGACCGCCTTGCGGACCAGCTCCGGATTGCGGATCGCCAGGTGCAGCGCGACGGCGCCGCCGACGCTGAAGCCGAAGACGTCCACCTGGGGCACGTTCAGGTGGCCCAGCAGGCCGACCACGTCGGAAGCCAGGCCGGCGACGGTCAGCGGCCGGTCGATGTCGTTGGTGCGCCCATGCGCCTGGAAGTCGGCGGCGATCACCTGGCGGGTCGCGGCCAGGCCCGGGAGCAGCGGGCCGAACTGCAGGTCGATGTTGAACAGGCCGCCGTGCAGCAGGAGCAACGGCGTCCCGCCGGAACCGTGGATCTCGTAGTACATCCGCAAGCCGTTCACCGGCGCGTACCCCGTCATGATGTCCTCTCCTACGGCGAAAGTGACTACCCACCGTACGGCAGCGCCCGGGAAAAACCAGATGACCGGGGCACCCCACCCCTCGCTAACCTCCCTGCATGGGACGTGATGAACGCGGTGTGACACCTCAGAGCGAGGACTTCTCTGCCTGGTACAACGAACTGGTCGCCAAGGCCCAGCTCGTCGACCGGGGACCGGCGAAGGGCACCATGGTCATCC
Organism: Nonomuraea endophytica; assembly: GCF_014203235.1. Lineage (GTDB taxonomy): Bacteria > Actinomycetota > Actinomycetes > Streptosporangiales > Streptosporangiaceae > Nonomuraea > Nonomuraea endophytica. The sequence goes on from NZ_JACHIN010000006.1 coordinate 53,386, forward strand.
GACCGTACGGCTACCGCCTGTGGGAGCTTCTCCAGGCCGAGCTGGACCAGCGGATCAAGGACACCGGCCACGAGAACGCGTACTTCCCGCTGCTGATCCCCGAGAGCTACCTGCAGCGCGAGGCCCAGCACGTCGAGGGCTTCGCGCCCGAGCTCGCGGTCGTCACGCACGCGGGCGGCAAGGAGCTGGAAGAGCCGCTGGTCGTCCGGCCCACCTCGGAGACGATCATCGGCGAGATGATGGCCAAGTGGGTCTCCTCCCACCGCGACCTGCCCTTGCTGCTCAACCAGTGGGCGAACGTCGTGCGCTGGGAGCTGCGGCCCCGGATGTTCCTGCGCACGACGGAGTTCCTGTGGCAGGAGGGCCACACCGCGCACGCCGACGAGGCCGGTGCGATGCGGGAGACGATGCTGGCCCTCGGCCTCTACACCGAGGTCTGCCGCGACATCGCGGCGCTGCCCGTGGTGCCCGGTGAGAAGACCCCCGGGGAGCGGTTCGCGGGCGCGGTGCGCACGTTCACCGTCGAGGCCATGATGCGCGACGGCAAGGCGCTTCAGTCCGGCACCTCCCACTACATGGGGACGAACTTCGCCGACGCCTTCGAGATCCAATACACCTCGCAGGCCGGGCGGCTCGAACGGTGCCACACCACCTCGTGGGGCATGACCACGCGGATGATCGGCGCCGTCGTCATGACCCACGGCGACGACAAGGGATTGGTGCTGCCGCCTCGGCTGGCGCCGTACCAGGTGGTGATCGTCCCGATCGGCCGCGGCGAGGAGGTCCCGGCGGCGGCCCGCGAGCTGGCGGGCAGGCTGAAGGCGGCCGGTGTCCGCGTGCACGTCGACGACCGCGACCATCTCTCGCCCGGCTACCGGTTCAACGACTGGGAGCTGCGCGGCGCCCCCGTCCGGCTCGAACTCGGCCCGCGTGACCTGGAGTCCGGCACCGTGGTCATGGCCATGCGGCTGGGCCAGGAGGGCAAGCGGACGATCCCGCTCGGCTCCGTCGCCGAGATCATGCCCGGCGTGCTCGCCGACTTCCAGGCCTTCCTCCTGCGCCGGGCCACCGAGTTCCGCGAGGCCCGCACCCGCACCGCCGACACCTGGCAGGCGTTCGCCGACGGCGTCACCTCGGGCTGGGCCTCGGCCCCGCACTGCGGCCGCGCCGTCTGCGAGGACGACATCAAGGCCGAGACCGCCGCCACGCCGCGGTGCGTCCCGCTCGACGCGCCGCCCTCGGGCGGCGTCTGCGTCCGCTGCGGTCAGCCCGGCGCGTACGGCAAGCGCGTGCTGTTCGGCCGCTCCTACTGACCCTCACGACGACCAGTTCCGGCCTTCGGCCAGAAGATGATCCCGTACGGCGGCCGCCGCCGGATGCGTCACCCCAGCCCGAGACGCCAGGAAGATGGTGTTGAGCGGCGCGATCTCGGGTTCGAGGAGGGTGACCAGCCGGCCGGCCGCCAGTTCCCCCGCGCACAGGTATCGGGGCAGCACGCTCACCCCGGCCCCCGCCACCACGGCCGCCATCACGCCGCGCAGATCGGGCACGACCACGGCCGGTGAGCGCCCCAGCCGGGTCCCGAACACACTGCGCCAGTAACGGCGCAGGATCGGCAGGTTCTCCGCGTAGGCCACCAGCGGGGCCTCGTCCACCGCGTCCGGCGCCCACGAGGGCGCGGCGACCAGCACGAACTCCTCGTCGCACAGCGCCTCCACCCGCAGCCCGCCCCTGCGCGGCCTGACGCTGGACACGACCAGGTCCAGCCCGCCGTCGGCCAGGGTGGCCAGCAGCCCGTCCGGCAGCCCGAGCGTGACCCGCAGTTGCAGACCGCCGGTCACCATCACGGCCAGCGCGGGCAACACCCGCTCGCACATCAGCTCCGCGGGCCCGCCCAGGTGCACCGCCCGCCCGAACGCCGCGGCGGGGCCGCTCAGGTCGCCCATCACCAGTTCTTCCAGCGAGTCGAGCGGCGCCGCGATCCGCCGGGCGAGCTGGTCGGCCGAGGCCGTGGCCGCCATCCCACGCGGCAGCCGTTCGAACAACGGCCGCTTCAGCGCCGTCTCCAGCGCCTTGACCTGCGCGGTCACCGACGGCTGTGAAAGGCCGAGCAGTTCGGCGGCGCGGGTGACCGAACCGGACCGGTAGACGGCCAGGAAGGTCCGCAGCAGGTCATACGAGATGGACATATCAGAATTCTGATGCATACACGCGCTCTGTGCTATTGGATTCTGATGGCTTCCGCGGGCCATCATGGCCGCATGACGAAGCGCATCCTGATCGCCCTGACCAGCCACGGTGAGCTGGGCAGCACCGGGCGGCCCACCGGTTTCTACGTGTCGGAGGCCGCCCATCCGTGGGAGGTCTTCACCGCGGCCGGGTACGAGGTCGACCTGGTCAGCGTCGCGGGTGGCGAGCCGCCCCGCGACGGCACCGACCTGAACGACCCGGCCCAGCGCCGTTTCCTGGAGTCGGCCGCCGTGACCTCGACCCCGCGTCCCGACCAGGTGGACCCCTCCCGCTACGACGCCATCCTGTTCGCGGGCGGCCACGGCGCCATGTGGGACTTTCCCGGCAACACCGGACTCGCCGCCCTGGCGCGCGCCATCTATGCCGACGGCGGCGTGGTGTCGGCGGTGTGCCACGGCCCGGCCGGGCTGGTCGGCCTCACGCTGGAGGACGGCACCGCGCTGGTGGCGGGCCGGCGGGTGGCCGCGTTCACCAACGAGGAGGAGGCCGCCGTCGGGCTGACCGACGTGGTGCCGTTCTCGCTGGCCGACCGGCTGTCCGAACTGGGCGCCACGCACGTGCCAGGCCCGGACTGGCAGCCCCAGGTCATCCGCGACGGCCGCCTGGTCACCGGCCAGAATCCCCAGTCCGCCCACCGCGTCGCCGAAGAGGTCCTGGCCGCGCTCAAGCCGACCGCCTGACACTCAAGCCGTGCGCGTCCGCTGCGGCGGGCGCACACTGGGCGGGTGATACGGGTCGAGGGCGTCGTCCAAGGGGTCGGGTTCCGGCCCTTCGTGTACGCGCTGGCCACCCGCCTCGGCCTGACCGGAAGGGTGGGCAACGACGCCGCCGGCGTGTTCGTCGAGGCGGACCTGGTCCTGGCCAACACGATCACCTGATGCCGTACCTGGACTTCCCCCTCGCCACCTTCCAGACCCACCTGAGCCGCGTCAACGCCCACGCCCCCGTCCTGCCCCTGTCCGCTACCCGCGGCGACGGCACCTCCGCCTGGTACGACTGGCTGCGCGCGCTCTGACAGACTGCACGCCATGGCGAAGGTGACCGAGGCTGAGCTGCGGGCCGGCGTGCGGGTCGGCGTGCTCGGTTCGCTGGCGCTGGAGACCGCTGCGGGGCCGACGCCGGTCGGGGGCGCGCGGCTGCGGGCGCTGCTGGCCCGGCTGGCGCTGGCGGCCGGGCACGCGGTACGGCCGGCCGCGCTGATCGAGGACCTGTGGGACGAGACGCCACCGGAGGCTCCCCTGCACGCGCTGCAGACGCTGGTGTCGCGGCTACGGCGGCTGCTGGGCGACCCCGGGTTGCTGCCCTCGGGCCCGGACGGGTACCGGCTGGCCGTCGAACCGGACGCGGTCGACGCGCTCCGGTTCGAACGCCTGGCCCGCGAAGCACGCCGTACGCCCGCCGATGCCACGGTCATCTTGCGCGAAGCCCTGAGCCTGTGGCGCGGCCCCGCCCTGGCCGACGTGCGATCGGCGCCATTCGCCGCCGCGGAGGCCGAACGGCTGGAACGCGCCAGACTGGCCGTCCTGGAAGACCGCATCGAAGCCGACCTGGCACTCGGCCCCGACCTGCAGCTGGGGGCCGATCTTGACCGGGCGCCGAGTGCCGGTCTTGACCGGGCGCTGGGTGCCGATCTTGACCTGGTTGCCGAGCTTGAGGCGCTGACCGCCGCGCACCCGCTGCGCGAACGCCTGCACTCCCAGCTGATCCGGGCCCTGGCGCTGACGGGCCGTGGCGGTGAGGCGCTGGCCGCCTACGAGCGCATCCGCGCCCTGCTCGCGGAGAGTTTCGGCAGCGACCCCGGTCCCCACCTCCGGGAAGCCCACCTGGCGGTGCTGCGCGGCCAACCCCGCCGCCCTCCGGGCACCCCGGACCACCCGCCCGGCAACCTGGACCGCCCCTCCGGCAGCCCGGACCCCCTTCCGAGCAACCTGCACCGCCCGCCCGGCAGCTCGGACCGCCCTCCGGGCAACCTGGGCCGGCCACCCGGCAACCTGGACGTTCCGCTGACCAGCTTCGTCGGCCGCGACGATGACGTGCGCCGCGTGGCCGGGCTGCTCGGCCGGGTCCGGCTGGTCACGCTGACCGGTCCGGGCGGGTCGGGCAAGACGCGGCTGGCCAACACCGTCGGCAGGCGGCTCACGCCGAGGGGCGGGGTGTGGTTCATCCCGCTGGCCCCGGTGAGCGCCGACGACGTGCCCCGGGCGGTGCTCGACCGGCTGCGGGCACGCGAGGAGCCTGGTCCGGCGCGGCCCGTCGCCCCAGAGGAGATCGTGGACCGCCTTGCCGACAACCTCGCCGACGACGACGTGGTGCTGGTCCTGGACAACTGCGAGCACGTGATCGAGGCCGCCGCCACGCTCGCCGCCACCCTGCTCGGCCGATGCCCACGACTGCGGGTGGTGGCCACCAGCCGCGAACCCCTGCGGATCGACGGCGAGAACCTGCACCCGGTACTCCCACTGGAACTGCCGGACCCGGGCTCGACCACCGCACAAGCTCGGGCCTGCGCGGCGGTCCGGCTGTTCGCCGACCGGGCCGCCGCGGTGCGCCCCGGCTTCACCCTGGATGGCGACGCGCTGACGGCCGCGGTCGAGATCTGCCGCCGCCTGGACGGCCTGCCGCTGGCGATCGAACTGGCCGCCGCACGGCTGCGCGCCCTGCCGGTCGAGGCGGTCGCGGCCCGGCTGGACGACCGCTTCCGGCTGCTGAGCGGCGGCAGCCGTACCGCATTGCCGCGCCATCAGACCCTGAGTGCGGCGGTCGCGTGGAGCTGGGACCTGCTGGAGACCGACGAGCGGACCTTGCTGGAACGGCTGGCGGTCGTGCCCGGCACGTTCACCGAGGACGCGGCGGCGGCGATCGGCGGGACGGACGACGTCGGCGAGTTGCTGACGGCGCTGGTCGACAAGTCCCTGCTGCACCCGGCGGAGTCGGCCGACCCCCTGCGGCCGCGCTACCGCATGCTGGAAACCATCCGCGAGTACGGGCTGCGCCGACAGGAGCAGCCCGATGCCGTACGCGACCGCCATGCCCGCTTCTTCCTCCACCTGGCCGAGACCGCCGACCCGTACCTGCGCACCGCCGACCAACTGCGCTGGCTGGCCCGCCTGGACGCCGAGCGCGACAACCTGGCGGCCGCGATCCGCTGGGCGGCCGAGTCCGGCGACGCCGATCTCGCGGTACGGCTCGGCGTCGCGCTGAGCTGGTTCTGGTTCCTGCGCGATCATCCGCCGGAGTCACTGGACCTGCTCGGCCGGGTGCTCCAGGTTCGCGGCGCGAGCGATCCGGCGGCCCGCGCGCTGGTGGTCGCCGCCCATGCCCTCGCCACCACCGAGACCATCAGCCGTCCGGAGGAGAGCGAGGCGGCCTTCGCCCAGATCAGGACGGCGCTGGAGCTGGCCGCGCCCGGCGCCCACCCCGTCCTGGAGATGGCCGGGCTGGCTCTGGCCATCGGCTCGGATGCGAACCTGCCGAACCCCTCAGACGGGCGGGTGGACCTCCCGGGCTCCTCGGGGGAGCGCGGGGAACTGCGGAGCCGGCCCGGTGAGCGGGTGGATCTGCCGGGCCGCTCGGGAGAGCGGGCGGATCTGTGGAGCCAGCCGGGTGAGCGGGCGAATCTACCGGCCCTGTCGGGTGAGCGGGTGGATCTGTGGGGCCGGTCGCTCACGTTGCTGGTTCGCGGCGTGCTGACCATGAACGCCGGGCAGGCCGCCGATGCGGCGCAGTTGCTGTCGGAGGCGTTGACCGGGTTCGAGGGGGTCGGCGAGCGGTGGGGACTCGGGACCACGCTGAGCACCCTGAGCACGGCGTTGCGCCGGTCCGGCGACCCGGACGCCGCGCTGGGGATGGCCGAGCGGGCCGGCCGTTGCTTCCAGGAGCTTGGTATGGCCGAGCACACGATGGAGAGCGAGGTGGCCGCCGCGACGCATCTGGCCGAGGCCGGTGACGTGGAGGGCGGGCGGCGGCAGTTCGCGTACCTGCTGGAGCGGGTCGGGTCGGCGGAGTCGCGGGCCCAGGTTTGCCTCGGGCTGGCCCGGCTGGAGTGGCGGGCCGGGAAGCTCGACGCGGCTCGCGAGCATGCCATGGCCGGGCTGGCGGAGGCCGCGCCCGGCCGTTCGACGCCGCACCTGGCCGCGCTGCTGCTGGCCGTGCTCGCCCACGTTGACGCCGCCGAGGGCCACCCCGAGCAGGCGGTACGCCGCCTGGACCACCCGGCGGTGCACGTGACGCTGACGTGGAACACCCCGGTCGCCGCCACCATCGCGGTCGCCCTCGCGGCGGGACAACTGCTTGATCATCGTGAGCGTGCAGGACAACTTCTCGGGGAACAACTTGATCATCGTGAGCGGGCGGGGCGGCTGCTCGGGGCCGCGATCGTGCTGCGCGGGTGGGACGAGCCCGGCGACGCCGACGTGCGGGCGGTCACGCGGCGGGCCGCGGAGGCCCTGGGCGCGGCCGGGTTCGCGGCAGCCCATGCGGCGGGGGCGGCGATGTCGCGGGCCGAGGCCGAGGGCCTGGTGTCGGCGATCATCTCCGGGCCGGTCAGCTAGCCTGCGGCTTGCCGAACATCGTGCACGTCACCGCGCTCTGCAACGCCCGGGCGGCCTTGGCGATCTTCGGGTCGGCCTCGAACTCGGCCCAGTACTCCGTAGCTATGACGACGCTCGCCGTTCGCCCGCCGGTGCGGTCGGTGAGGGTGGTGGTCAGGTAGCCGGGCATGCCGCCGTCGTGACCCCAGAACGTTCCGCACGGGGTAGTGCCGGTCTGAACGCCCAGGCCGTAGCCGGGCCCGTCCGGCCGGGCCGGGTCCACCGGCACCGTCGTGCGCATCTGGGCGAGCTGGGCGGCGGGCAGCAGCTTGCCCGACATCAGCGCCCTGTGGAACCGGGCCCAGTCCTGCGTGGTGGACACCACCGCACCGGCCGCCGCGCCCCACCCGGGGTCGTGGCCGGAGACGTCCACGTGACCGTGGCGGCGCGGCCCGGCGAGGTCCCTGAACGCGGCCGGGACGCTCGGCGGCATGTGGGCGGCGTCGCGCTCGTAGCCGCGGGCGTGGGAGCCGCGCCAGGTGCCGTCCGCCGGGTAGTAGGTGTACTTGAGGCCGAGCGGGCGGGCGATCCGGTCGCGGATCAGGTCGGCCAGGCTCCGGCCGGTGACCCGTTCCAGGATGGCGCCGACGGCCGCGTACCCGGTGTTGCTGTAGGACCACTTCGTGCCCGGCGCGAACAGCGGCGGGTGCTTCACCCCCACCGCGAGCAGTTTGTCCGAGGTCCAGCGCCGCCGGTCCTTGCCGAGCATCGACGGTCGCAGCGCGGCGTCCTGGGTGTAGTCGAACAGCCCGCTGGTGTGGTTCAGCAGCATGCGCAGCGTGATCGCCCGGCCGTTGGGCACCTTGCCGGGCAGCCACTTGTCCACCGGGTCGGTCAGGGCGAGCTTGCCCTCGGCGACCAGTTGCAGTGCGAGGGTGGCGGTCATGGCCTTGGTGTTGGACCCGACCCGGAACTCGTCGCCCGCCTTGAGCAGGTGATCGCGCCGGGTCCACGCGGCCTGCTCGGCGATCTCGACCGGCCGGCCGCGGCCGTCGTCGACCCGCACGATCACGCCGGGCGCCCCGGCCTCCACCAGTTCGCGCGCCAGCCGCTGCAGGTGCGCGCCCCGCTTCTCGGTGCTTGGGTACGGCGGCGCGGCGGCGGCCGGGAGCGTCGCCGCCAGGCCCACGACCAGCGCGGACGCCACGACAGAAAGGACACGTTGCGACATGGACCGGTTCCTCCGGGTGCTAGGTGAAACGAACGACCCCACCCTCCGGCCCTCCACTCACAAACCGCACACAGCACGCTTTCAGCCACGTTCACTCCCCCGCCGTCCGGGGCCCGGCCGGTAGGCTGTCGGCCCCCGAGCCGAGAGGGGCCGCATGCGGGTGCCGGCCGTGATCGTCCTGCTGATCGCCTGCCTGTCGGGCGGCGGGCCGTCGAGGCCGGTGTGGGAGCTGACGCTCACCCAGCGGGCGGCCGTCCAGTCGATGGCGGCGACCGCGTCGGGTGAGGCGTGGCTGATCGGCAAGGACGGCGCGCTGCGGCGCTGGGACGGCCGCGCCTGGAGCCCGGCGGGCAAACCACCGCGCTTCTGGAGCGAGTACGGGAGCCTGGTCACCTCGCCCGCCGGTGACGACCTGTGGTTGTTCGGCGGGGAGCAGCCGCTGCAGTGGCAGGGCGGCCGGTGGGTGAGCAGGCCGTTCCCGCGCGGGGAGTTCGCCGTGGGGCCGCAGGCGGTGGCGGCTCGCGACCGGGTCTGGGTGGGTGAGCAGGGCGGGCCTGAGGACTGCGTCTGCGTCGGCGTCCGCTACTGGGACGGCACGGAGTGGCGTGACGTCGCTACCGGCGGCGATCAGAGCTTCGACACCCAGTTCACCAAGGTGGCGCCGCCCTGGCTGGTCAACCACGAAGGGATGCTGCGCTGGGAGAACGGGCGGCGGCGGCAGGTCGCGCCGCCGGTGACCTCGTTCGGGTGCCGCTCGTGGGAGGACTATGCGATCGAGCGCCTGACCTCCGGTCCCGGCGGGGCGTGGGCGGTGGCCATGGTGTCCAAGCCGGAGGCGTGCCTTGGTCACCACGGTGCGGCGCGGGTGTTGCTGCGCTGGGACGGCGCCGCCTGGCGGCAGGTCGAGCCGCCCCTGGACAGGACCGGGGTGGCGGGGCTGGCCGTGGACGCGACCGGCGGGTTGTGGCTGGCCGCCAATCCGTACGGCCGGCCGTACGTGCTGCGCTGGGTGAAGGGCACGTGGCGCAGGACGGTTCTGCCGCGCGGGAGCGGGATCACCCGGATCGCCCCCGAGCCCGGCACGGGCCGCCTGTGGGTGCAGGCGCAGGACGGCCCGCACACGCTGATCTACCGCCTGGGTGGAATCGCGTAGGTACGTGGCGAAGAATCCCGTTTACCGCGACTGACCTTCGGGGACCGGCCAAGGTGTCACAGGTTCGGAGGCGGACAGGAGGGTCAGTCATGAAGATCGTGGTGATCGGCGGAACCGGCCTGATCGGGTCGAAGGTCGTGGCAAGGCTGGGCGCGCAGGGTCACGAGGCCGTGGCCGCCGCGCCGAACACCGGCGTGAACACCCTCACCGGCGAAGGGCTGACGGAGGTGATGGCGGGCGCGTCGGTGGTGATCGACGTGTCGAACTCCCCCTCCTTCGAGGAGACGGCCGTCCTGGACTTCTTCCGCACCTCCACCGGCAACCTGCTCGCCGCCGGGAGCGCCGCCGGCGTCGGCCACCACGTCGCCCTGTCCGTCGTGGGTACGGAGCGGCCGCCCGGCAACGCCTATTTCCGGGCGAAGGTCGCCCAGGAGCAGCTGATCGAGAAGTCGTCGATCCCGTTCTCGCTCGTGCACGCCACCCAGTTCTTCGAGTTCGTGCGGCGGATCGCCGACGACGCCACCGAAGGCGGCCGGGTGCGGATGGCGCCGGTGTTCTTCCAGCCCATCGCGGGCGACGACGTCGCCCAGGTGCTCGCGACGGTGGCGGTGGGCACGCCGCTGAACGGCCGGATCGAGATCGGCGGACCCGAGCGGTTCCGGATGGACGAGTTCTTCCGCGAGACGCTGGCCGGGTGGGGCGACCCGCGCGAGGTGGTCACCGACCCGCACGCCCAGTACTTCGGAGCCGAGGTCCTCGAACGCTCGCTGGTCCCCGGCGACGGCGCCACCCTGGGCCCGACCCACTACCGCGACTGGGCCGCGAAGTAACACCCGCTCCGGTAGCAACGCCACGATCACCAGGAGCATCCCGGCTGTCGTCGGCCCAAGGTCATTCCAGGCTCAAATGCGGCAATGGTGCGAGCGTTGGCGGTCCTGGGCGTCCTCATCCTCGGCGACGTCATGATGGTGGCCTTGGTGGCCTTCCGAAGCACCGACGACCCCCGCTTCAGCGGCGCCGCAGCCGAGATGGAGGCGGTCGCCCGCACCTTGAAGGACGGCGAACGGCTCGGCCCCAGGACCGTCGGCGGGCTGGCGTTCGAGGAGGTCCGCCGCGAGCGGGGCGTGGTCGTCTTCCAGGAGGGCGAGAACCTGGCCAGCCCGTACGGCTACGCCTGGAGCCCCCAGGGCGATCCGGCCCGGCGCCTTGAGGACGCGGCGTGGTCGCAGGATCACGTCGACCACTCCTTCGAGCACCTGCGGGACGGCTTCTCCTCCTGGCAGGCGAGGCGTTGACGAAGGGGATCCGGGCGAGAGAGGCTCGGGGCGCTCCAGCACACTGGAGCGCATGAACCACACCAAGGTGCTCTTCCCCGGCTCCGGTGGGGAACCGCTGGCCGGCCGCCTGGAGCTGCCCTCCGGGCCGGTGGCGGCGACGGCGCTGTTCGCCCACTGCTTCACCTGCGGCAAGGACTCGGTCGCCGCCGCACGGATCTCCCGTGAGCTGGCGGCGCGCGGCGTGGCCGTCCTGCGCTTCGACTTCACCGGGCTCGGCGATTCGGGCGGGGACTTCGCCAACACCACGTTCACCTCCAACGTGGGCGATCTGGTGTGCGCGGCCGGCCATCTGCGCGAGACGATCGGGGCGCCGAGCATCCTCATCGGCCACTCGCTGGGCGGCGCCGCCGTCCTGGCGGCCGCGAATCTGATCCCGGAGGCCAAGGCGGTCGTCACCATCGGCGCGCCGGCCGACACCTCGCACGTGGAGCACCTGCTCGGCTCATCGCGGGCGGAGATCGAGGCGAGCGGGGTGGCGGAGGTGGTGCTGGCGGGCCGGCCGTTCCGGATCCGCGAGGAGTTTCTCGCCGACATCAGGCAGCAGGACCAGCACGAGCGCATCGCCGGGCTGCGCCGCGCGCTGCTGGTCATGCACGCGCCGCAGGACGAGCTGGTGGGCGTGGAGAACGCCAGGCTCATCTACGACGCGGCCCGCCACCCCAAGTCCTTCGTCTCCCTGGACGGCGCCGACCACCTGCTCACCGACCGCGAGGACGCCGCCTATGTGGCCGAGGTCCTGGCCGCGTGGGCCGGCCGCTACATCGACGTCGCGCCGGAGGCGGACGGCGAGCCGGGCGTGGTCACGGTGGAGGAGACCCGCGCGGGCAGGTACCAGCAGTCGGTCACGCTGGGCCGGCACCGGCTGATCGCCGACGAGCCCCGCTCCTTCGGCGGCGACGACTCCGGTCCCGGCCCCTTCGACCTGCTCCTGGCCGCGCTCGGCGCGTGCACGTCGATCACGGTCCGCATGTACGCCGACGCCAAGCAGATCCCCCTCGAACACGTCACGGTGACGCTGCGCAGGAAGGGCAAGGACACGGTCGTCAAGGACCTCGCGCTCACCGGCGACCTGACCGACGAGCAGCGGGGCAAACTCCACGAGATCGCCGACAAGTGCCCGGTGCACCGCGCCCTGACCAGCCCACTGACCATCGAACGGCCTGCGGACCCGCCGACCGGGTGAACGCCGCGCACCCGTCAGAACCGGCGGGCGCCGGCGCTGCGATAGATACAGCGTGAGACCGTTCCCCGCACTGGTCAGCTTGGTGGGCTTCGGTCAGGTGCTGCCCGGTGGGACGCGCTCGTGCTCATGTGCGTCTGCGGCACGCTGCTCGGCGGGGCGGCGGCGTTCGGGCTGGTCGACGCCATGTCCGCCGATCTCGGGGCCGCCGCGGTCCCGCGCTGGGTACGGCAGGCGTTGCGCTGCCTGCTGCCCGGCGGCGTGGCGATCGCGATCTGGCTGGCGGCCTTCGCCTATGTTCTGACCCGCCTGCCGGCCGACGCGCTGTTCCCGGTGGGCGACCTGCTCATCGAGGTGGGCGTCTGTCTCGGCATCGCGCTGGCGGCCGCGGCGAGCGCGGTGCGGTTCGCGCCGGGGCGGCAGGCGGCCATGGCGGCGGTGGTGGTGCAGATGGCGATGGTGCTGGGGACCATCCTGCTGCCGGAGCAGGTCCGGCTCTGGCCGGCGGCGTGCGGGTTCGGCTACTGGGACCAGGCGCATCTGTTCTGGCTGGCGATGCTGCCGCTGCCGTACCTGTGGCTGGTCTTCGCCGGACGTGACCTGCGGCGCTGAACCGTCGCCTCAGCGCCGTGCCGGCCGGGGCACCGCCTGCGCCACCTCGATCGGGTGCGTGAGCTGCGGGTAGTGACCGGCGCCGGCGATCTCGGTCACCGGATGTCCGGGCGTCGTGGTGAGCGGGTCGGCCGCGCCCGTCACGATCTGGACCGGAACACCCACCCGTTCGAGCAGGGCCCGGGAGTGCTCGCGTTCGGCGAAGGCCGTGCGCAGTGCCGCGATCACCCGGCGCGCCACCCCGGGCCGGTGCAGGTCCGCCGCGGCGCTCGCCACCGCCGGCCCGTCGGGAACACCGAGCGTCCCGGCGAGCTGGGTGGCCGACATTCGGCGCAGCTTCCCTACCGCCAGGCTCGAACGGGTGATCCGGGCGGCCGGTCCCTGCAGGAAGGCCGGGGCGATGAGGACGAGCCCGCCGACGCGCTCCGGGTGCGCGGCGGCGAAGCGCAGGGCGGGCCCGCCGGCCAGGGAGTGCGCGACCAGCACGGGACGGGTGCGCACCGGGCCCATCAGGCCCTCCATCCAGGCGTCCGTCGACGCGGCGGGCGCCGAGCGGCCCAGGCCGGGCAGGTCGGGGGCCAGGATCGGGCCGTCGAGGTGCGCGGCCGGCGGCGCCCAGAGGTCGGCGTTCATGGGCAGCCCGTGCAGCAGGACGTACGCGGGCCGGTGCCGTTCCCCGGCGAGCCAGGTGCGGCTGCCCGCGACGTCGTGGAACCCGTGGGGGCTCAGCGCGGGCGGCGCGGCGCCGAAGCGGGTGCCCACCAGGCCGTCGGCCCAGGCGCGCACCACGTCTTCGACCGGCGGCGGCTTCAGTCCAACCCGTGCGGCGAACGCATGAGCCGAAGCCGTCGGATAGCGCTCGGCCGACAGGAACGACAGCGTCTCGGGGTCGGCTCCGGTCACCGCGCGCGGCAGGCGGCGTAGCAGCCCGGCGGGAATGGAGCGCCGGGGCGCCCTCACTCCGAGGTGGGCGGCGATCAGGCCGATCAGCTCGGGCAGGGGCGGGGTGGCGTCGTCGAGCACCCAGTAGTGCTCACCCGCGGGCCCGGCCGGGACCTCGGCCAGGAAGCGCGCGAAGTAGCCGGCCTCGACGACCGGCACGAAGGTGTCGGGGCCGCCGGGCAGCGCGGGCAGTCTGCCGTTCCACAGGTCCCGCACGAGGGTGGCCGGGCCGATGTATTGGCCGGGCCCGATCACGGCGCTGGGGTTGGCGATGGTCAGCGGCACGCCGAGCTCGGCCGCCCGGGCGCGTACGGCGAGGTCGCCTTCGATCTTCGACGCCTCGTACGCGCCGAGCGCCGCGTAGTCCGGCGGCCCGCTCGCCCCGCTCACCCGGTACCCGCTGACGTGCACGAGGCGGCGCAGTTCCGGCAGAGTGGCGGCCCATTCGAGCACGTGGAGCGCGCCGCTGACGTTGGCCGCCCGCGCGTCCTGCCTGGTGAGGCCGAAGGCGTAGCGCCCGGCGGTGTTGTAGACGTCGCGCGCCGCGGGCAGTGCGGCGAGGGGGCGCGTGATGTCGGCGGTGACGACGCTCAGCCCGCCCGTCTCGACGCCGCGGGCGTCCAGCCACGCGGTGAGGGTGTCCTCGCGTACGGCGGCGGCCACCCGTTGCCCCCGTGCCAGCAGTTCGGCGACCAGGTGGCGGCCGATGAAGCCGCTCGCGCCGAAGACGATCGCGTCCACAGGGACTCCCTAAATAGATCGATCTACATATTTTGTGGGCAGAAAAAGAGTCCGCCACGGCGGGCGGGGTCAGCGCAGAAGAACGGCGATCTGGCGCGAGACGCGGTTCAGCGGTTCCAGGTCGCGATGGGTCCTGGCCAGCAGGAGCGCGCCCTCCACCAGCGCCAGGACGGTGACCGCGACGTCGTCGGCGTCCGGGCGGCCTTCCAGCCGGGCGCGCAGCGCGTCTTCCCATGAGCGGTAGACCTGCGAGCACACCTGCTGGAGCGGGTCGCTGGTGGCGGCCGTCTCCAGCGCGACGGTGGCGACCGGGCAGCCTTTGCTCCAGCCCGACTCCTCCAGCCGCTCGCCCAGGTGGCGCAGCATGCCTTCGGCGAAGTCGGCCACTGTGGGGGCGGTGTCGGCCAGGCGTTCCATGGCTTCGCCGATCTCCCGGCCGGCTCGCCGTACCGACTCGGCGACCAGCTGGTCCTTGCCGCCGGGGAAGTGGAAGTAGAGCGAGCCGCGGGGGGCGCCGCTGACCGCGATGACCTGGTTGAGCCCGGCGCCGAAGTATCCGGCGGCCTCGACCAGGCCCTGCGTCGCGTCCAGCAGGCGCTCGCGCGTCTCGGCTCCCTTGTGTCCCATGCCGCTCAAACTAGACCGGTCTACATATTTCGTCAATTCAGCCGGTGAACTCCTTGCCCCAGTCGTAGGTGAGCCAGCGCTCGGGGCGTACCCGGACGGTCTGCATCGAACGGATGAATCCCTCGGCCGAGGTGAAGAACCGCTCCCCCGCCTCATCCCCCAGATACCGGATCGACCAGCGGCGGTACTCCTGCAGATCGACCGGCTCGTAACCGACCACCGGCCCCTCGATCGTCACGTACTTGTAGGGCATCTCCTCCTGCTGCACGGTGAACGTCACCCGTCCGGCGGCCCGGATCTGGGCCATCTTGCGGCTGTCCGGGCTGGTGGCGAAGGTGAGCTCGCCGCCGGGCTCGTAGCCGTACCAGATGGGCACCGCCATCGGGCCGGCGCCGCCGGCGTCGGCCACGCTCAGCACCCCGATGTGCGTACCGCCCAGGAAGCTCTCCCGCTCGTCCGTCGTCATGCGCGTCGACATCATCGGCTCCTCATCGTTGGTGGATCGACACCCGTCATCCTTCTGGGCGGCGCGCACGATCGGCTGAGGACTCGCTGGGGGTATGCCATCGGCTGAACGGACGCCTCAATCGAGCGCCTGGAAGAGCAGTTCCTCGTCGCCTGGGCGGCAGATGAGTTGCAGGCCTGCGGGCAGGCCCTCGGCCGTGCCGGCCGGGAGTGACAGGGCGGGCAGGCCGAGCACGTTCCATGGGCTGGTCAGGGCCAGGAGGGTGGCGCGGACGGGGGCCGGGCCGCCGTCGATGTCGGTTTCGCGCTGTCCGATGAGCGGGGCGGTGATGGGCACGGTCGGCAGGGCCAGCACGTCGTGGTGCTCGAACAGCGCGTCGGCGGCCGCGGCCAGGCCCGCTCGGGCGTCCATCGCCTGGACGTAGCGCCAGCCGGGCATCTCCACGGCTCCGTGCAGGCGCTCGAGGGTCTCGGGTTCGTACAGGTCGGGCGCTTCGGCCAGGCGTTCGGCGTGCACGGCGGCCGCCTCGCAGCTGTGCATGGCGGCGTAGGTCTCGCGCAGGGCGTGGGCGAGGCCTTCCGGCCAGCCGATCTCCTGCGGGTCTCCGGCTGCCGTGCGGGCCAGCCGTACCACCTGCGGATCGAGCGCGGACAGATCGGAAGGGTCGAGCCAGGCCACGCGCGCGGCCCTTGCCCGCCCGCCCTCTGCTGCGTGAGAGGTCAGGCAGCGGTAGGCGAGCAGGCAGTCGTGTGCCGAGGCGGCCAGGACGCCGACGTGGTCGAAGGAGCGGGCCAGCGGGAAGACGCCGCCGGCCGGGATCGCGCCGTAGGCGGGCTTGAACCCCGCCACCCCGCACAACGCGGCCGGGATGCGGACCGATCCGCCGGTGTCGGTGCCGAGCGCGAGCGGCACCAGGCCCGCGGCCACCGCGGCCGCGCTGCCGGCGCTGGAGCCGCCGGTCATCCGCGCCGGGTCGTGGGGGTTGCGCACGGGGCCGGTGGCCGACACGTCGCCGGTGGGACCGTAGGCGAACTCGTGGGTGGTGGTCGTGCCCACGATGACCGCCCCGGCCGCGCGCAGCCGCGTCACGCAGGCGGCGTCGGCCCGCGCGCGGTGGGTGGCGAAGTGCCGCGATCCCATGGTGAGCGGCAGCCCGGCGACGCCGATGAGGTCCTTCACCGCGACGGGCACGCCGTGCAGCGGCCCGCGGTCGGTTCCGGCGGCCCGTTCGGCATCCGCCCGCCGCGCGGCGGCGCGGGCACCGTCGGCATCGACGGCGACGAACGCGTTGAGCTTGGCGCCGGGCCCGGCGATCGCGTCCAGGGCCAGCTCGGTGAGCTCGGCCGACGTGGTGCGCGCCCGGCGCAGGTCCTGGGCGAGGCCGTCGATGGTACGGCCGGCGAAGGGGCCGGTCATGGGGACCTTTCCGCAACAGTCGGATCTTCGTGCAGATCCCACTGAATACCATCCGGCCCCGGCAGAAGCGAGCCCTCGGGGTCAGAAGTAGTCGGGCCGGGCGACACGGCCGCGGAAGGCCCACCACAGGAAGAACTGATAGCCGAGGATGACCGGCACGATCACGACGCCGAACCCGGTCAGCATCTGCAGCGTCGCGCCGTCGGCGGCCGACTCCGCCAGCGTCAGTCCGGCGCCCGGCGTGACGGAGGAGACCAGCAGGTACGGATAGTTGGCCAGGCCCGTGGACACGACCGGCAGCCCGGCGGCGGCCGACGTGGCGGCGAAGGCGAGGCCGGGCCGGGCGGCGGCCAGGGCCGCGCGGGCCCCCGTCAGCAGGACCGGAAGGGCGATCGCCGCCACGACGGCCGGCGCCGCGTTGATCGGCACCGCGTTGATCGGCCGGATGCCGAGCGTCAGTCCGGCGGCGGCCGTCACCACCGCCGCGAGCGCCGCCCACGCCGCCGCCCGCCGGGCGAAGGCGGCGCCGCGGGCGGCCACCTGCCCGACCGCGCGCAAAGCGAGGAAGGCGCCGCCGTGCGCGGCGAAGAGCAGGACGGTGGTGAGCCCGCACAGCAGCACGAAGGGATGCAGGACCTCACCCGCCGACAGGGTGAAGCTGTGGCCGCCGCGCAGCGGGACGCCGGTCAGCAGCAGCCCGATCAGCATGCCGAGCGCCATCGCGGGGATGAGCCCGCCGGCGGTGAGCAGCACGTCCCACACCCGCCTGCCCGCAGCGCCGCCGGTCCGGCCGCGCAGCTGGACCGCGCTCTTCCCGGCGACCAGGCCGAGCAGCAGCGCCACGATCAGCGGGTAGGCGCCCGACAGCAGGGTCCCTTCGAGGAAGGGGAAGGCGCCGAACAGCACGCCCGCGGCGCCGATCAGCCAGACCTCGTTGCCGAAGAAGAACGGGCCGAGGGCGGCGAGGGCCTGACGCCGGCTGCTCTCCTCACGTGTGGTGAAGGGCAGGGCGAGTTGTACGCCGTAGTCGTAGCCACCGAGGATGAAGGATCCGGTGAGCAGGAAGCCCAGGATCGCCAGCCAGAGAATGTCCATGGAGCCGTTCCTCTCAGAAGGTGGGGCGCGTTTCGGCCGGCTGCCCGAGGTGGGCGGCGTGGGGGCCGCGGCGGGCGTACCGGATGATCAGCGTCCAGTCGGTCACGGCGAGCGCGCCCAGCACGAGCGCGAAGCTGAGCAGTGAGGTGAGCATCGCGCCGTATCCGACGCCGGGCGACAGGGCCTGGGCGGTGGTGAGCTCGCCGTAGACGATCCACGGCTGGCGGCCGGTCTCGCGCAGGACCCAGCCGCCCACCGAGGCCAGGAACGGCAGCGGGATCGCGACCATCAGCACCCGGTGCAGCGGGCGGGTGAGGCGGCCGCCGTGGATCAGGGCGGCGCCCATGAGCAGCGCGAGGGCGGCGTAGATGGGCAGCCGGTGGGGGCCCGCCTCGCCGAAGGCGATGCCGCCGGCGAACTCCCCGGCCGGCAGCGCGGCCAGCAGGGTGACCAGGACGGCGACGCTCCTGCGGCGGGCCAGACCGTCCCGGAAGGCGATGATGACGGCGAACAGCGCGATGAGGCCCAGGACGTAGCCGAGCCAGAGCATCACGTACTGGCCCCACACCGCCCAGTGCGGCGGGATGTAGTCGCCGGGGCCGTGGGCGGCCTCCATGGCGCGCTGCGCCCGCGCCACGCCCGCGCCGCCGGACAGCATGCCGAGCTTCATCGGCTGCGTCGTGGCCAGCAGCGGGTACTGCAGGGCGCCGACGACGTAGACGGCCAGGCTCGCCACGGCCGCCACCAGGACGCCCTTACGCAGCGGGCTCCGGAACTCTCCCCGGCCGCGCAGCAGGTGGTGGGCGCTGATCCCGGCGACGAACAGGCCGCCGGTCAGCAGCGCCGCCGCGATGACGTGGCCGAGCGCGACCAGCGCGCTGGGGTTGGTCAGCAGGGCGGCGAAGTCGGTGAGGTAGGCCACGCCGTCACGGATGACGTGGCCGGTGGGCGCCTGCATGAAGCCGTTGGCGACCAGCACCCAGTACGCCGAGGCGTAGGCGGTCAGCGTCACCAGCCAGATCATGCTCGCGTGCAGCCAGGGCCGCAGCCGCCCCCACCCGAAGATCCACATGCCGAGGAAGGTGGACTCGGCGAAGAAGGCGATGAGCGTCTCCAGGGCCAGCGGCGCGCCGAAGACGTTGCCGGTGAACTTGCTCAGCCCGCTCCAGTTCAGGCCGAACTGGAACTCCATGACCAGCCCGGTCGCGATCCCCAGCGCGTAGTTGATCACATAGAGCTGGCCCCAGAACCGGGTCATCCGCTCGCGGGCGGCCCGGGTGTCCGGGTCGCGGGCGCGTACCGCCGAGGTGTGCATGACGGCGACGATCGGGACGAGGCCGAGCGTGAGGATGACGAACAGCCAGTGCACGCCCGTGGTGAGGGCGAACTGGAGACGGGCCAGATCCAAGAGTTCCACGCCGCCGACCGTAGGCAACCTCGGCATATGCTGTTCAAGACCGAAATATCCATCAGTTGATAGCTTTCGAGGCATAATGGATTTGCTGCCGTTGCGTTACTTCCAGGCCGTGGCGCGGCACGAGCACATCAGCCGGGCCGCCGAGGAGCTGCGGGTGGCCCAGCCGTCGCTCAGCCGTACGATCGCCCGTCTCGAAGCCGACCTCGGGGTGCCGCTGTTCGACCGGCAGGGGCGGCGGGTACGGCTCAACCGGTTCGGCGCGGCGTTCCTGCGGCGGGTGGACCGGGCGCTGGGCGAGCTGGACGACGGGCGGCGCGAGCTGGCCGACGCCGCGGGCCTGGCCCGGGGCAGCGTGTCGGTGGCATCGGAGACACTGATCATGCTGGTCGAGCCGGTCAAGAGCTTCATCGCCGCCCATCCCGGGGTCGGCGTGCGGCTGTATCAGTCCGACGTCGACACGATGGCGCTCCGGCTGCGCGAGGGCGAGGTCGACCTCTGCCTGACCTCGCAGCCGCTGGAGGGGGCCGGGTTCGGGGAGCGGGTGTTCGCCGCCGAGGAGGTGCTGCTGGCGGTGTCGCCGGGGCACCGGCTGGCCGGGCGCACGCACGCCACGATGGACGATCTGCGCGGGGAGCGCGTCGCGACCACTCCCCCCGGCCACTGGCAGCGCGAGATGATCGAGCGGCTGTTCGCGGCGGCGGGCATGGAGCCGGTGTACGCGTGCGAGGCCAACGAGGCCTACGCCGTCGTCGAGCTGATCAGCGCCGGGTTCGGCATCGGCTTCGTCCCGGCCTGGTCGGCCGCCAACCCGGCGGGGCCGCCGCTCGTGCTGCTGCACCTGGACGCGCCCGGCAGCGAGCGCGTCCAGCGGCTCATCTGGCGGGAGCGGGCCTACCTGTCGCAGGCGGCCCGCCTGTTTCGCGAGCATCTGCTGGCCGCCCTCGCGCCGCCCCCCGAACGCTAGCGGCCCAGCGGCACACGCTCCTGGTGGCTGGTCCCGCCATGGAAGCCGCCGTCGGCCGAACGGGTGATGATCCCGGTCTCCACACCGTGCGCGACCAGGCGCCGATCGCCCTGCTGCAGCGCCAGGCAGATCCAGCGCGTCAGGACGAAGGCGAGGACCGGGCCGGCCACGACGGCGACCTGGAAGGCGACCGTCACCGCTTCGAGCGACAGCTGGAACCGGTGGGCGAGCTGGTCGTTGGAGGCGGCGGCCCACAGCAGGCCGTAGAAGGTGACGCCGGCGGCGGCCAGCGCGGTGCGCACCGCGGCCTCGCGGGGGCGCTGCAGGATGTCGTGCCGGGCCCTGGCCCTCCTGATGCGGCCGCGGGTCTTGGGGCGGCCTTCGGCGTCGCGCCGGGTACGGCGTTCGGCCAGCCGCCGCTCCAGCAGGGGGTAGCCGGCCAGGACGGTGAAGAAGACGCCGGGCACGACCAGGGTGGGCACCAGGACCGCGAGGCTCAAGGTGTAGCCGAAGACGGTCGCCTCCCAGGCGGGCATGAGCCGCAGGGCGCCGTCCAGGAAGCCCATGTACCAGTCGGGCACCGATCCGGCCGACACGTGGGTGGGGTTGGCGGGGCCGTACAGCCAGATGGGGGCGACCTGGAAGGCCAGCCCGAGCACGAGCAGCACGCCGACGGTCGTCACCGCCATGATCGGGCGCGCGCGGCGGCGGCCGGGGGCCGCGTCGGCGAAGCGGGTGTGGCCGTTACGGCGCAGCAGCCGGGCGCGCACGGCCAGCAGCGCGATCATGACGGCGGGGATCACCAGGACGTGCCCCCAGTACAGGACGGTGATGACGTTCTCACCCGGGAACTCGGCGCCGAACAGCAGGTACATGCCGTAGGAGCCGACGACGGGGATCGACTGCAGCACCGACTTGATCAGCCACAGGCTGCCGCCCGAGAGCATGTCGTCGGGCAGGATGTGCCCGGTCTCGCCGGCCGCCATAGCCAGCGGCAGCAGCGTCACCCAGATCAGCCACTGCGCGGTGCGCGGGTGGCGGAAGGCGCCGGTGACGAACATGCGCAGCAGCTGCAGCGCCACGGCGGCCGCGAACACCAGCGCCGCCCAGTGGTGCACCTGGCGCACGAGCAGGCCGCCGCGCACCTCCAGGCTCAGGTGCATCGTCGAGTCGAACGCCTTGCTGACCGGAATGCCGCTCAGCGGGGTGTAGACGCCGTCGTACAGCACGCGCGAGGTGCTGGGGTCGAAGAACACCATGAGGAACGCCCCGGTGACCAGCAGGACGACGAACGACCAGATGGCGATCTCGGCGAACATGAAGGTCCAGTGGGAGAACTGGAAGGTACGGCCTTTGGCCGGCAGCAGGCGCATGGGAGCCCCCTCGTCTCGTCTCGTAAACCTGACGAAACAGGGCGGCCGGACGTGACGCCTCCCGTGGGTGATACGCGTCACGCGCCCCTTCAGCAGATCGCGTAGACGAAGTCCGCGTCGGAGTGCACGCCGGCCCAGTCGGTGGCCTTCACCCAGACTTTGGAGTACGCGCACTGCGGCACCGTGAAAGATCCGGTGAAATAGCCCGAGGCGTCGGCGTACTTCCCGAGTGCCCAGTGCCAGGTGGTGGAGCCGTTCACCAGATACCAGACGTCGCCGCCGGTGTTGGCGCGGTAGACGCGCACGTGGATCTGGCCGATGTAGCCCGGCCGGTAGGCGTCCAGGCAGAGCCGGGGGACCACGGAGCAGTCGGGCGATCCCCACGTGGGGTCGGCCGACGCGCCGGCGGGGGTTATCACGATCATGCCCGCGACGAGCAGCGCACCGATGACGGAACGTTTCATGACGGATGGTCTCCCCCGCGCGGCGTGCCGGGCAAGGCACAATGCTGTGGCCCCTTCAGGACAGGCGGCGGGTCAGGCGCACGGTCACCTCGTCGCCGAGCCCCTTGCCGATGATCTTCCGGAAGGGTGCGCGCAGCGGCATCATGTGGGTGCCGCCGCCGATCGGCAGCAGGGTCGCCTCGTAGGCGTGGCCGTCCACGGTGCCGGCGACCTTGACGGCCTTGCCGGTGCCGAAGAAGCCGGCCGAGCCGGGCATCTGGACGCAGGGCCAGCCGCTGTTGGAGTCGGCGACGACCGGGGCGGTGAAGGTGGTGTCGATGTCAGCCATGGTGGGTTCCTCCGTCGTGGGTCAGGGCCGGGACGCCGGGCCCGCTCAGCTCGTCGGTTCGGGTGGGGCGGCCGGAGACGGCCAGCAGCAGCGCCAGGGCGCTGCCGCGCACCTGCGGGCCGTCGCCGGCATCGAGGCCGGTGTCGGTGGCGATCAGGCGCAGGCCCTCGGCCCGCTGCCGGCCGCCGCCCTGCCCGACGCTGGTGCGCAGCTGGTAGCGCAGCGCGGCGGCGACGGCCTCGGGCGGGTAGTCGCGGGTGAGGCCGAGCGGGCGGCGGATGTCCTCTGCGTGCACGAACGCCTCCACCAGCCGGGTGGCCTTCGGCGCCGGGGCGCCCGTGGTGCGGTGGCTGACGGCGCGGAAGGCGGCGAGGGTGTCGCGCGGGTCGGCGGCGCGCTCGCGGGCCAGCCCAGCCTGGTTGTAGCGGTCGAAGTCGAAGCGGGCCGCGGCCAGGCGCAACAGGAAGGAGACCGGGGTGGTCCTGGCGTCGTCGATGAGGTGGGCCAGGACGTCGTGGACGTCCCAGCCGGGACACAGGGACGGCGTGGCCCACCGCTCGGCGGGGACGCCCTCCAGGTCCCGGATCAGCGCCTGGCGTTCGGCGTGGACCACGGGCCAGATCTCGTTCACGGCTTCCCCTCCTCGATAACTGAACTGAACTGTACAGGACAGATACTCCTGTACTCAAGGGTTCAGTTAGAGGTAGGATGCGGGACGTGGGCAAAGACAGCACCAGGACGGCGCCGCCGACGGGCAAGCGCGCCGAACGCAACCGGCAGGCCATCGTGGCCGCCGCGCGCGAGATGTTCACCCGCGACGGCTTCGACGCCGGCATGGACCTCATCGCCGCCCGCGCCGGGGTGTCCAAGGTGACCGTCTACAACCACTTCGGCAGCAAGGAAGAGCTGTTCACCGAGGTCATCGGCCTGGCCATGGGCGAGGCGCACGCCACCATGGCGCAGGTCAGGACCCTCCTGGCCGAGACCGGCGACGTGCGCCAGGCGCTGCTGCACACCGCCCGCGCCCTGGTGAGCGCCGCCACCGACCCGTCCCGGATGGCGCTGCGCAACCTCGTCACCGGCGAGCTGCGCCGCTTCCCCGAACTCGCCCAGGCCTACCGGGAACGCGGCCCGGCCCGCTCCGCCCACGACCTGGGCGCGCTGTTCGGCGACCTGGGCGCGCGCGGCCAGCTCGACATCGCCGATGTCGAGCTGGCCGTCCTGCAGTTCTTCAGCCTGACCGTCTACCCCCACCTGATCACCGGCTCCATCGGCGCCGCCCTGCGCCCGGACCTGGCCGACCGGCTGATCACCGACGGCGTGGAGACCTTCCTGCGCCGCTACGGGGCCGCTCAGCCGCCGACGTAGGCGGCCAGGTGCTCGCCGGTCAGCGTGGAACGGCCGGCGACCAGGTCGGCCGGGGTGCCCTCGAACACGACCCGCCCGCCGTCGTGCCCGGCGCCGGGACCGAGGTCGATGATCCAGTCGGCGTGCGCCATGACCGCCTGGTGATGCTCGATGACGATCACCGACTTGCCCGAGTCGACCAGCCGGTCCAGCAGGCCGAGCATCTGCTCGACGTCGGCCAGGTGCAGGCCCGTGGTCGGCTCGTCCAGCAGGTAGACGCCGCCCTTGTCGGCCATGTGCGTGGCCAGCTTGAGCCGCTGCCGCTCCCCGCCCGACAGTGTGTTGAGCGGCTGGCCCAGGCTCAGGTAGCCGAGCCCGACGTCGGCCAACCGGCCGAGGATCGCGTGCGCCGCCGGGGTGCTCGCCTCGCCCGCGCCGAAGAACTCCAGGGCCTCGGTCACCGGCATCGCCAGCACCTGGCTGATGTCGCGGCCACCGAAGTGGTACTCCAGCACCGAAGCCTGGAAACGCTTGCCCTCGCACTCCTCGCACGGGGTGTCGACGCCGGCCATCATGCCCAGGTCGACGTAGATGACGCCGGAGCCGTTGCAGTTGGGGCAGGCGCCCTCGGAGTTGGCGCTGAACAGGGCCGGCTTGACGCCGTTGGCCTTCGCGAACGCCTTGCGGATCGGCTCCAGCAGCCCGGTGTAGGTGGCCGGGTTGCTGCGGCGCGAGCCGCGTACCGGGGCCTGGTCGACCGAGACGACGCCCGCCGAGGCCGGGATCGAGCCGTGCAGCAGCGAGCTCTTGCCCGAACCCGCCACGCCCGTGACCACGCACAGGACGCCGAGCGGGATGTCGACGTCGACGTCCTGCAGGTTGTGGCGGGTGGCGCCGCGGATCTCCAGCTTGCCCTTCGGCGTGCGGGTGGAGTCCTTCAGCCGGGCCCGGTCGTCCAGGTGGCGGCCGGTGATCGTGCCGGCCGCGCGCAGGCCCTCGATGCCGCCCTCGTAGCAGATGGTGCCGCCGGCCGTACCGGCTCCGGGGCCCAGGTCGATGACGTGGTCGGCGATCGCGATCGCCTCCGGCTTGTGCTCCACCACCAGCACCGTGTTGCCCTTGTCGCGCAGGCGCAGCAGCAACTCGTTCATCCGCTGGATGTCGTGCGGGTGCAGGCCGATGGTCGGCTCGTCGAAGATGTAGGTGACGTCGGTCAGGGAGGAGCCGAGGTGGCGGATCATCTTCACGCGCTGCGCCTCGCCGCCCGACAGCGTGCCCGCCGGCCGTTCCAGCGACAGGTAGCCCAGCCCGATCTCCACGAACGACTCCAGCGTGTGCAGCAGCTTGGCCAGCAGCGGCGCCACCGTCGGCTCGTCCAGCCCGCGCACCCACTCGGCCAGGTCGCTGATCTGCATCGCGCACGCCTCGGCGATGTTCATGCCCTTGATCCGCGAGGAGCGCGCCAGATCACTCAGCCGCGTGCCACCGCACTCGGGACAGGAGGCGAAGGTCACCGCCCGGTCCACGAAAGCCCGGATGTGCGGCTGCATCGCCTCACGGTCCTTCGACAGGAACGACTTCTGGATCTTCGGGATCAGCCCCTCGTAAGTGTAGTTGCCGCCGTCGACCTTGACCTTCGTCGCCTCCTTGTACAAGAAGGCCTGCATCTCCCGCTTGGTGAAGTCACGGATCGGCTTGTTCGGGTCCACGAAGCCCGACTCGGCGTAGATCCGTACCGTCCAGAAGCTGTCGGACTTCCAGCCGGGGATCGTGAACGCGCCCTCCGAGATCGACTTGGAGTCGTCATACAGCTGGGTCAGATCGATGTCGGAGACCTTGCCCCGGCCCTCGCAGCGCAGGCACATGCCGCCGGTGATGCTGAAGTCACGCCGCTCCTTGACCGTGTTCCCGCCGCGCTCCAGCGTGACCGCGCCCGCCCCGCTGATCGAGGCCACGTTGAAGGAGAAGGCCTGCGGCGAGCCGATGTGCGGCTGCCCGAGCCGGCTGAACAGGATGCGCAGCATCGCGCTGGCGTCGGTGGCGGTGCCCACGGTCGAGCGGGCGTCGGCGCCCATCCGCTGCTGGTCGACGATGATCGCGGTGGTCAGCCCGTCGAGCACGTCGGCCTCCGGCCGCGCCATCGTCGGCATGAACCCCTGCACGAACGCGCTGTAGGTCTCGTTGATCATCCGCTGCGACTCGGCGGCGATCGTGTTGAACACCAGCGAACTCTTACCCGACCCCGACACGCCCGTGAACACCGTCAGGCGGCGCTTGGGGATCTCGACGCTGACGTCCTTGAGGTTGTTGACGCGCGCGCCGTGCACGCGGATCAGGTCGTGAGAGTCGGCAGCGTGCGGCATCGTGTCTCCATCGTGTGCGCGTGAACTGTACTCGGGGTCCTGTTCGGGCCGCCGTGTAGATTTAAGCAGTTTTAGGTGGTACGTCTGGTTTTGCTGGCGCAGGGGCCCCGGGGGTCACGCTAAGGGCGGGGCCGTACCGGATGCTTCTTCATTCCTGCTTGGTCTGGTCAAAGCCGCGCGCCGGGCCAGCAACAACACACACGCGACCACCCCCAGCGCCACCGTGACCAGCCCGGAGCCCGCCAGCGTCACCCTCGGCCCCAACGCGGTCGTCAGCGGACCGCCCAGCGCGGTGCCCAGCGGCGAGGCGGTCAGCAGCACCGCGCTGCGCGCCGCCAGCATCGCCGCCAGATGCTCCGGCGGCGAAGCCGTGTGCATCAGCGTCACCGACAGCGCCACGAACGGCCCATAAACCACGCCGCCCAGCGTGAAACACGCCACCGTCACCGCCACCGGCACGTCGAACCCGAACGGCAGCAGCAACACCCCCCACCCGGCCACGATCACCACCGTCACCGGCCACAACGGCAACCGCCGCAGCGCCCCCACCGCCAGCCCGCCCACCACCGCCCCGATGCCGAACAACATCCAGTACAGACCCAGCAGCGTGCCCGGCGCCCCCAGATCCCGGGTCACGTGCAACGGCAGCGCCACCTCCACCGGGCCATAGAGCAGATTGAAGAACCAGGTCAGCGTCAGCAGCCCCAGCAACTCCGGATGCGAACGCAGCAACGCCAGCCCGCCCCGCGCCGCCTTGTCGACCGGCGAGACCTCCCCCGCCCTCGGCAGCCGGGTACGTGCCACGACCACCGCCAGGAAAACATACGTCAGCGCGTCCAAGCCGAGCACCAGCGCCGAACTCACATACGTCACCAGCACCCCGGCGACCGCCGGCCCGGCGATCGTGGCCGCGAAACTCAGCGAACTGACCACCGTGTTGCCCGCCAGCCGCTGCTTCTGCGGCAGCAACTCCGCCAGCAACGTGTACTTGCCCGCATTGCCCCACGCGTGCAACAACGAGGACACCGCCAGCAGCACCACGTACAACGGCGGCGTCAGCACCCCCGCCAGCCACGCCAGCGGCACCACCCCGAGAAACACCCCGCGCACCACATTGTCGGCCAGCAGCAACCGCCGCGCCGGCACCCGGCGCAGCCAGCGCCCCAGCACCAGCGCCCCCACCACCCCCGGCAGCGTGTACGCCGCCACCGCACCGCCGATCCACAACCCCGCACTGGCCGGCGGCGCCAGCTCCATCGCCAGCCACGCCACCGCCACGAAGCTCATCCCGTCCCCGAGATACGACACGGCGAACCCGCCGATCAGCCGCCGGAACACCCGGTTGGCCAGCACCGGCCGGTAAGCGGAGGGAAGCAGGCGGGGCAGCGTCATGGGGGTTTCACCGTCAGGCCGGCGCCGCTCAAGAGGACGACTGGAGAGGACGACTCGAGGGGCGGCTTGTGGGGGCGATTTATGGGAGGGCACGACTCGTCGGAGGCCGACTCGTAGGGCGCGACTCGGAGGGTGTGACTCGACTCGGAGGGTGTGACTCGACTCGGAGGGTGTGACGCGTGGGAGGTGACTCGCAGGACGCGACGAGACTACCGGCGCCAGCGCCCCCGGCACAGCCCCCGCCCAGGACCGAGCCCGAGCGCAGGTCAGGGGCACTTTGTCAGCCGCCGGTGCTACGCTGCCCGCATGACCCCGCAAGACCTGGCCAACCTCGCGCACCTGCGGCGGGCGCGGGATCTGATCGACCGCGAATACGCGCGCCCCCTGGACGTGCCCACGATGGCACGCCACGCGCTCATGTCACCGGCCCACTTCGCCCGCCAGTTCCGAGCCGCCTACGGCGAGACGCCCTACAGCTACCTCATGACCCGCCGCATCGAGCGGGCCATGGCCATGCTGCGCGCCGGCGTCAGCGTCACCGACGCCTGCATGGCCGTCGGCTGTACCTCACTCGGCTCCTTCAGCTCCCGCTTCACCGAACTGCTCGGAGAGACGCCGAGCGCCTACCGAGCCCGCGAACACAGCGCCGTGACCGCGATGCCCCCATGCGTGGCCCGGATGCGCACCCGGCCCACCCGCGACGCGCCGAGCAGGAACGAAGAAGCCAAACGCGAGGCCGCCGCCTAACGTGGGCGGCATGACCATCGCCCTTCAGTACTGCCACGTCACCGTCAACGACGTCGACGAAGCCCTCGCCTTCTACCGCGACGCCCTCGCCTTCGAGGTACGCAACGACGTCGCCTCCGGCGGATTCCGCTGGGTCACCCTCGGCACCCCCGGCCAGGCCGGCACCGAGATCGTCCTGTCGGAACCACACGCGGGCCGCTCCCAGGCCGACGGCGATGCCATCCAGGAGCTCCTCACCAAGGGCGTCATGCCCATGATCGTCCTGCGCGCCGACGACCTCGACAAAACCTTCGAGAACGCCCGCGCCTCCGGAGCCGAGATCCTGCAGGAGCCCATCGAACAACCCTGGGGCCCCCGCGACTGCGCCCTGCGCGACCCGTCGGGCAACCTGGTACGCATCCAGCAGGAGCCGAAAGCGTAAGAACTACTGCGGCCCCGCCGTGCTCTGGTCGAACAGGTGGATGGGGTTGCCCGCCGGGTCCAGGAACGCCGCGCTCTTGCCGTCGGGCAGCTCCAGCACCTCCCCCACCCACTTCAGGCCGGGATGGGCGGCGATGTAGGCGTCGACGCTGTCGACCATGAAGCCGCCGCCCCTCCCCCACTCCGGCCCCTCGCCGGGCGGGACGTCGAGCATCAGCTCAACCTCGGTCCCGGGCAGGTGGAACGCCACCGTCGACTCCCCCTCCCGCCACGACTCGTCGAGCCCCAGCACGTCGCGGTAGAACGCCACCGACTCCTGCAGGTCGGTGACCGGCTGATAAAGAAAGATAAGCTTCATACGCTCGAACATAATCCGTTTACGTGTACGCGTCAATCAATTACGATGGCGTGGTGCGCCCATCCATCCCGGTACCTGGCTCAGCGAAAGCACGGCTCATCGAAGCCGGACTCCACCGCTTCGAACGCGACGGCTACGACGCCGTCAACGTCACCGACCTGGCCGCCAAGGCAAGCGTCACCACCGGCGCCCTCTACCACCACTTCGGCTCCAAACTCGGCCTCTACGGCGTCATCCGCGACGACTTCGAACAACGCGTCATCGACCGCATGCACGGAGCAGCCGCCGCCTCCCCCACCCCCATCCGTGCGGCCCTGCTGGTCGCCTTCGACACCGCCGTCCACTTCGGCACCTGCCGCATCCTGGCCGAACAACCCCCCGAGCCACGAAAAGACCCCATCACCGAACTCCTACGCACCCTGCTGGAGAACCACCTGAGAAGCGCCGCCCCCATCCTCACCGCCGCCTGGCGCGCCGCCCTCCTCGAAGTAGCCGACGACACCCCCGCCTCCACCGTCCGCCCCGCCCTCGACCTCATCCTCACCAACACATAACCCCTCCCCCAACCCACCAGAACCCCCGGCCGCCCAGAACCCCAGCCACCCGGCAGCCCAGCACTCGCAATCACCACCGG
Organism: Nonomuraea endophytica; assembly: GCF_014203235.1. GTDB lineage: Bacteria > Actinomycetota > Actinomycetes > Streptosporangiales > Streptosporangiaceae > Nonomuraea > Nonomuraea endophytica. Next base: position 82,772 of record NZ_JACHIN010000006.1, read on the forward strand.
CAACCCACCCCAGGACGCACCGCCCCCGACACAACAAGCCACCAGCCCGACACACGCGGACCGGGACACGCGGACCGGGAAGCAGTCCGGGGCACGCCGGCCGGGAAGCAGTCCGGGGCACGCCGGCCGGGAAGCAGTCCGGGGCACGCCGGCCGGGAAGCGGCAGGTGCTCCTGGTGCCAGCGCCCGCATCATGGCGGACCCCGACGAGCCGCCAGGGTGTGCGGGTTAAGGGTGCAGGTGGTGTTGGGTGGGGGGAGGGTTCCGGTGGTGAAGTAGGTGTCGGCGTGCTGGCGGGCGCAGGCGGAGCCGGTGACGTAGATCTCGTGGCCGGTGTCGGGTTGCAGGGCTGTGGAGCTGCCGGGACCGAAGCCACGCTTCTGAACGTGGCCGGCGCGTCAGCCCAGGTGCCCATGGCCAGCAGCGGCGGCACGCCGGACGGCAACGGCGCGGGTGGGTTCACCGACGGGATGGCCGCGCCCACACAGCCCAGCAGGAACGGCAGCGACGTTCCGTCGGACGCCGCCAACCCCGGTCACGACACCCGGCTCCACGCCCCGGTCACGATGCCCGGGACACGCCCGCCTGCCGTACATGATCGATCATGATCTTCTCGGCCAGGTCGCCGTCCGCGGCCCGCAACGCCGCCAGAATGTGCTCGTGCGCGTCAAGGTTGGCTCGCGCCTGCACCGGATCCAGCCACAACGAAGCCGCCGCCGGAACCGGCACACTATTACGAATCGCCCGAGCATGCTGCCCCAAAAACGCAGGCCCCCCGATGTCGGCGATCGACAGGTGAAACGCCCGCGACTTCTCCCCCAACCCCGCCAGCGCACCCGCGCCCAGGTCAGCGACCATCTCGGCATGCAACGCGTCCAACCCCACCAGATGCTCGGGCGTGATCCGGCCGGCGGCCAGCCGCGCCCCCAGCCCCTCCACCACCGCACGCACCCCGTAGAACTCCTCCAGCGCGTCCGCCCCCATGTCGATGACGGTCGCGCCGTGATGCGGCTCGTAGCTGATCAGCCGGTCCTTCTCCAGACGGCGCAGCGCCTCGCGCACGGGCGTGACGGAGACGCCGAGGCGCTCGGCCACCGCGGCGGCGCGCAGGGCGGTGCCCCCCGGGATGCGCGCGCTGCGGATGTCGTCCAGCAGCACGCTGTAGACGTAATCAGCCTTACTCATCGGCGGCGTAGGCGGCATGTCCGTGATTGTTCCGTATTTCGGAGTCGCGCGGGTTGACGTATGACTTATTTCTTATAAGTTACATCATCATGACAAGCCTGCCCGACCTTCGGGTAATCGATATGGCGACCCTGTTCGCCGGACCCTCCGCCGCCATGATGCTGGGCGACTTCGGCGCCGACGTCATCAAAATCGAACACCCACGGCGCGGCGACCCCTCACGCGGCCACGGCGCCGCCGTCGACGGCGTCGGCCTGTGGTGGAAAACCCTGTCACGCAACAAACGCAACGCCGCCGTCGACCTGTCCCGCCCAGAAGGACAGCAGATCATCCGGCAACTCGCCGAGAACGCCGACGTCCTCATCGAGAACTTCCGCCCCGGCACCCTCGAACGCTGGGGACTCGACCCCCAAGACCTCCTGAACGCCAACCCCCGGCTCATCATCGCCCGCATGACCGGATTCGGACAGTTCGGCCCCATGTCCAGCCAACCCGGATTCGGCACACTCGCCGAAGCCATGAGCGGCTTCGCCGCCATGACCGGCCAGCCCGACGGCCCGCCCACACTCCCGCCACTCGCCCTCGCCGACGGAATCGCCGGCCTGGCCATGTCCTACGCCGTCATGGTCGCCCTCCACAGCCGCGAACGCACCGGCCGAGGCCAGATCGTCGACATGGCCATCATCGAACCCATCCTCGGCATCCTCGGCCCACAAATGAGCGCCTACAAAGCCCTCGGCATCACCCCCCAACGCACCGGCAACCGCTCCAGCAGCAACGCCCCACGCAACACCTACCGCACCCGCGACGGCCGCTGGCTCGCCATCTCCACCAGCGCCCAACCCGTCGCCGAACGCGTCGTGACCCTCGTCGGCCGCCCCGACCTCGTCGCCGAACCCTGGTTCGCCAGCGGCGCCGGCCGCGTCCAGCACGTCGAAGAACTCGACGACGCCGTCGCCACCTGGATCGCCGCCCGCGACGCCGACGAAGTCATCACCGCCTTCGAGAACGCCCAAGCCGCCATCGCCCCCATCTACGAAATATCCGACATCGCGGAAGACCCCCAATACGCCGCCCTCAACACCTTCGTCGACCTCCCCGACCCCGAACTCGGCACCGTGACCATGCAAAACGTCATGTTCCGCATGTCCGAGACCCCCGGCGAAATCCGCTGGCCCGGCCGCCCCCTAGGCCACGACACCGACGCCATCCTCACCGAACTCCACTACACCCCGGAACAGATCACCACCCTGCGCCAAGCCGGAGTGATCGCATGACCGTCACCTGGCTCTACGTCCCCGGAGACCGCCCAGAACGCTTCGCCAAAGCCGCCACCTCCGGCGCCGACGAGATCATCATCGACCTAGAAGACGCCGTCGCGCCCGACCACAAAGACCAAGCCCGCGCCAACGCCCTCGACTACCTCCACACCAACCCCGGCATCCCCATCCAGGTCCGCATCAACGACCTCACCACCCCACGCGGCCGCGACGACCTCGCCGCCCTCACCGGCGCACTCGGCCTCAGCGCCGTCCGCCTGCCCAAAGTCGAATCCACCATCACCCTGGACACCCTCGACGTCCCCGCCTACGCCCTGCTCGAATCCGCCGCCGGCATCCTCAACGCCGCCGCCATCACCGCCCACCCCCAAGTCGTCGGAGCGGCACTCGGCGAGCAAGACCTGACCGCCGAACTCTCCATCACCTCCCCAGCCGCCCTGGACCACTTGCGCCTGCAGGTCATCCTCGCCGCCGCCGCCGCAGGCCTGCCCCCCGTCCCGATGTCGGTCTACCCCGACATCAGCGACGAACAAGGCCTCATAGCCTCCTGTACGGCCGGCCGCGCCCTGGGCATGTTCGGCCGCACCGCCATCCACCCCCGCCAGATCCCCGCGATCCGCCGAGCCTTCCGCCCCACCCCCGAGGAAACCGCCCGCGCCGCCGAAATCGTGCGAGCAGCCACAGAAACCGGCCAGGCCGCCTTCGCCCTGCCCGACGGCCGCTTCGTCGACGCCCCGGTACTCGCCAGGGCCCGCCGCATCCTCAACCTCGCCGACCGCCTGGCCGACTCCTGACATCGGGAGGCGACAGGACCGACGAGCTGGAGCGGGGCACGATCCAGCCCGCGGTCACTCGCAAGCCGACCTCCCCTTCCCCGTCGGAGGCTGTTTGCGATGGTTATATGACTCTCTGAACCAACCGCCCGCCTTTACTTTGTAGATCAAGATCTGCGACGAGCGTAGGCCGCAGGAGTCATGCCGACCGCGGCCGTGAAGTCGCGGGTCAGGTGGGCTTGGTCGGTGTAGCCAAGCTCGGCCGCCAGCGTGGCCAGGTCGAGGCCCTGGTAGATCCGCTCCGCCGCCTCGTGCAGCCGGAACCGGCGGATCACCCACTTCGGGCCGATCCCCACATAGTCCCGGAACAGCCGCTGCAACGACCGCATCGACCGGCCCGACCGGGCGGCCAGCTGCTCCACCCTGACCATGGGCACCTCGGCCTCCGCCAGGGCCACCAGCGCCGCCGCCTCCTCCGCCAGCGGGTCCTCGCGCGGGGCCAGGCCCAGCAGGAACGTCTCGACCCGGGTGATCGCCGTCCGCGCCTCGGGATCGCCCAGTACCCGCTCGGAAAGGGCCGTGCCCGCCTCGCCGTACATGTCGCTGATTTCCACGAAACGGCCGGTCAGCTCGGAGACGGGGGCGCCGAGGAACGTGCGGAAGCCGCCGGGGCGGAAGCGGACGCCGAGCACGCGACCACTTCCGCGCATCGTGTAGGAGAAACCGCCCTTGATGACGCCGGCGATCCGGCAGTGGCCGGGGGCGATGTTCAGGTTCACGGTGGGATGGGAGACGATGACCTGCTCGTACGGCTCGGCCAGATCCGTCCAGGTGACGACCCAGAAGTGGTCCACGAACGCCGCGAGGCCGGGCGGCGGCGCCTGCCGGGTGAAGTCGAAGGCCTCAAGCCCGGCATAGGGGTCCACCCAGCCACGCTGTCGCGTTTCTACAAGCCGCGCCTGTGTCGGACGGGGCATCATCGCTGCCATGGACCACATGATGCCGCTGATGACACGTGCCGCCGAACGCACCGCCGGCGTGGTGCGCGGGGTACGGCAGGAGCAGTTCGCCGCACCCACGCCCTGCGCGAAGTTCGACGTCGAAGCCCTGATCGCGCACCTGGAGTGGGTCGCGGAGCTGTTCGAGTCGCTGGGCGGCAAGGGGCCGGCCGTCGAGCAGGGCCCCTACACGGGCGACTTCCCCGAGCGGGCCGGGCGCGCGCTGACCGTCTGGTCGCGGCCCGAGGCGTGGGAAGGCGACAGCGCCGCCATGGGGCTGCCGATGCCCGTGCTGGGCCACATGTTCCTCGTGGACATGGTCGTGCACGGCTGGGACCTGGCCAAGGCCACCGCGCAGCCGTACGAGCCGGACCCGGAGACCGTGACGGTGGCCGTCGACTTCACCGGCCGGATGGTGGAGATGGGCAGGCAGCGCGGCGCCTTCGGGCCGCCGGTGCCGGTGCCGGACGACGCCCCGGCCTTCGACCGTCTGCTCGGCGTCATCGGCCGGGATCCGGCCTGGACGGCGACGTGATCGAAAGGCGCTGACCGCACTGGATCAATCTGGTTTGCTTGGGGAGGACCCGCCTCCGGCGAGTGCCGTGTGACTCTCGGCGGGGAGGCTCCGTGAACGACCTGGACACCCTGGTGGAAAAGGTGCGCCGGCGGGTCTTCGTCTGGGGCAGGAAGAAGCGGGTCTGGGCCAAGGAGGCGCTGGCGGAGGCCGCGGAGCTGGTGCGGCTCATCGACGGGGACCACGAGGTGGACCCGGCGGACTTCGCCAAGGCGATCCAGGCGGTCGGGCGCCTGCACTGGGCCCGCTACACCACCGGCGGCAGCCGCCACGAGGGCGAGCTCCTGGCCGCCATGGGAGTGTTCTCCCTGCTGAAGACCCTCGCTCCACACCGGGTTCCCGGCGCGGCGAAGGACCTGGTCGTGGCCGTGCCGCGGCACTTGCTGGCCGGTGAGAGCGGCCTCGTCCGGTTCATGTGGGACGGCGCCGCCGCCGAACTGGTCGAGCGAGTGATCGGCACCGGCACGGTCGACGGCGTGCCCGATGCCGTCTACCTGTGGGAACGCGTGCTGGCCGCGACCGGACCCGACGATCCCAGCCGCCCCCGGCACGTGTTCAACCTGGGCAACGCCTGGCACCTCATAGCCCAGCACCTGGCCAACGCGGCCGGACTCCGGCGGGCGCTGGAACTGGTCGAGGAGTCGCTGGCCGCGACCCGGCAGGACGACCCCGACCACGCCACCCGCTCGGCCCTGCGGGCGGCGATCGTCAAGGACCTGCACCACGTCACCGGCGACCCCGGCCTGCTCCGCCGGGCCGTGGAGATCTACGAGGACGTGCTGGGGCTGATCCCCGGCGACCACGTCGACCGGGCCGTCCACGTGCTCAACTACTGCGACGCCGGAGCCATCCTGTTCGAGACCTCGCGAGACGAGGAGCTCGCCGACCGGATCCTGAACGAACTCGCCGGCCTCTACGCCACCGGAGACCCGCCTCGGCAGACCGGGCAGGTGCTCTCCCGGCTGCTGGCCGACCGGTTCGGCGACGGCACACCGGAACCCGATCCGGAGCCGGAGGAAGAACCGGCGACCCCCGAACTGCGGGCGTTCGAACAGACCGGCAAGACCGCCCACCTGACCGGTCCCCAGCCGGACTCGGGCCTGCTGACCTGGTACCGCGCCGTCTACCTGGGCGAGACCACCGGACTCGACGAGGCCACGACGGGCCCCGAAGCGCTGCGCCGGTTCGCCGCCGACAGCGAAGGGCTGCGCGCCGACGGCCTGGACCTCGAGACGGCGGCCCTGATCCACGAGGTCCTGTCCCCGACACTCCCCCGGTTCTTCGGCCGCGTGGTGGAGCGCCTGGAGACCCGGCCGCCCTCGGCCGTCCTCACCGGCTACCTGGGCCTGGCGCACGACATCCGCTACCACCTCGAAGGCGAACCCGGCGACGAGGCGAGCGCGGTCCGGCTGCTGCGCGAGGCGCTCGACGGCGAGCTGCCCGAGCACCGCCGCGCCCTGTTCCTCGCCTACCTGGGCGACGCGCTCAGCCACACGCCGGCCGGGCTCGACGAGGCGATCGAGCTCTACCGGCAGGCCACCGAGCACACTCCCCCGCCGCCGATCGCCGTCGTCTCCCTCTTCCGCGCCCACGCCACCCGCCAGGACGCCGACGCCATGCTGGCCGTCGCCCGGCGCTTCCTGCCTGCCCTGCCGCGGGACTCGCCCGAGTGGCGTGAGATCACCAGGACCACCGGGCTGGGACTGGTCGAACGGGCGCTCGACGACCCCGACGCCGACCTGGACGAGGCCATCGGCATGCTGGCCGCCACGCTGGACGGAACCAGCCTGACGACCCTCATGTACGGCTCCGCGCTCCGCCGGCGCCACCTCCGCCACCGGGATCCGGCCGACCTCGACCGCAGCCTCGCCGCGTACGGCGGCGCGGTGGGCGCCGAACCCCTCCTCGTCCTGTTCCGCCTGGGCGAACTGCTGCAATGGCGCGACGACCTGGAACCCAGGCCCGCGCTGCTCGACGCGGCGATCGGCTTCCTGCGCGGGGCGGTGTCGCTGTCCGAAGGGCATGAACTGGCCACCACGAGCCGGGAGGAGCTGGCGCGGGCGCTGTCCCACCGCGCCGACGCCGCCGGCCGGCCCGACGACTTGGACGAGGCCATCGAGACGGCCCGCCGTACCGCCGACTTCCTGCTTCTCGGCGACCTGCTCGCCCTGCGCCACCCGGAGGAGCCGCCCGCCGCCGCGCTCCTTCAGGCCGCGCTCGCCGACGTCGCCGACGGGTCGCTCGACGTCGAGCAGGCCGAAGCGGCCATGCCCCAGTTCGCCGACGACGAGCCGACGCTCGGCGCGCTGCTCAGGCAGACCGGCGAGGCGACGCTGCTGCTGCGGGAAGGCGCCACCGAGCAGGCGTTACGGCTGGCCAGGCTTCTGGTCGCCGGTCTCAGGGACACGCCCGCGGACGCGATCCTGGCCAAGGCACGGGCCGAGGCGAGCCTCATCCTGGTGGACTGCGCCCGCGAGGTGCTCTCACGCCGCGCCGATCCCGCGCTTTACCAGGCAGCCGACAAAGCGGGGGCGTGGGTGGCCCGCTTCGCCGAGGAGACCGGCGAGGACATCCTGGCCGGGACGGCCGCCTTCCGGCTCGGCACGCTGAACCTCGAGCTCTACGGCCGGTTCGCGACCCCCGGATGGGAACGGCGCGGCCGCGAGGTCCTCCTCGACCCGGCTCCGCTGCTGCCCAACCACGAAGGTCCCGGTCTGCCCGACACCGTCACCGCCCTGCGCACCGCCGCCGGGCATCTGGCGCGGGCGATGGTCCTGCGTACCGGCGAGGCCCGGGGAGAAGCGGCCCGGCGAGTGGCGGCCGCGCTGTACCGGCTGCGCGAGCTGGGCGAGGCGATCGACGAGGCCGAGCTGGACGCGGCGGTCGAGACGGCGCTGCAGTTGCTTCCCGAGGACGCGTACGGACGCCGCCTGGGGATGCTGGCGATGCGGTCGGGCCCTGAGCGGGTCGCCGGAGCGGAACGTGCCATCGCCCTGCTGGAAGCCGATCTGGACGAATACCTGGACCGTGCGGGCGGGGAGGCCGCCGTGGCGACGGCGGTCACGCTGGCCCGGCTGCTCGTCGGCACGGCCCCGGCCCGCGCGCTCGACCTGCTGAACAAGGTCGCCGCGGCACCCGGCGTCGAACTCGACGAGAGCTTAAGCGTCGCCCAGGTCTGCTCCTGGCAGGTCAAGCTGCTGGCCAGAATCCACGACGACGACCTCGGGCGGCTGCTCACCGAGGCCGACCTGGCCACCGCGCAGGACGGGGATCCGCTGCGGGGCCTGGCCGCGCTGGAGCGGGTCGACCGGGACGACCCGCGTCTCGCCGGCTTCCGCCCCGCGCTGGACTTCCTGACGGCTCGCCTGTCGGCCACCGCGGCGGAACAGGTGGACGGCTCCGAGCGGGTGAGCCTCGCCTCGGCCGCCGTCCACGGCTTCACCTACGCGGGCGCCACGCAGTACGCGCTGCTGGTCGTCGAGTCCTTCCTCATGCCCGCCGGCGCCGGCATCTCCGACGACGACGCCGTCATGGTTCTCGCGACCCTCGGCGTGATCGCCAAGACCGTCCCGCTCACCTCCCCCGGCACCACCGACCTGCTCCAGCAGTTCTACGCGCGCGTCCTCGCCGGCCTGCTCACCACCGGCACCAGCGAGGTCACGCTCGGGGTCCTGCTCAGCCAGGCCAAGGGCAGCCGCCTGGGCGAGGTCCTGCTCGCCGGGCCGCCCGCGCTGACCGACCCCGAGCCGGTCACGTTCGCCGTTCCGCCGGCCACGCAGGAGACCATGGACGAGCTGATGGTCGTCGCCTGGGCCGACTCCCGCCACCGCCGTCCGTCCCGCTCCGAGGAAGGGCGGCTGCGCAACCGCCAGCGCGCGTTCGACGCCGAGATCACGGAGAAGGTGCTCGCCGACCGCTCCTTCCTGCCCTACTCCACGCTCAAGCTCGGCACGCTTCGGGAACGGCTCGGCGAACGCACCGCGCTGATCATCTACCTGCCGATCCTGTCCGACGACGGCCGGGGCGGGCTGGCCCACCTGATCATCACGACCGACGCCACGTTCGTGGGCCTGGCCTGGGACGACCATCCCCCCGGCGACATCGCCGTCGTCGGCGACACCGCCTTCACCATGTCCACGCTGGGCACCGACGTGGCCGGGACCAGGCGACTGGTGCAGGAGGACCCCGGCCCGGCCCCCGTGACCGCCGGGGCGCTCGCCTTCCTCGCCAATCCCCTGCTGTTCGGCCGGGAGAGCCTGGACCACCTCGCCGGCCTGCGCGCGAGCGGATTCGACCGGCTGCTGGTCGCGCCGCACGGCCCGTACCACTTCTTCCCCTTCCACCTGGCCGGGCCCGAGCGCGGCCGGTGGCTGGACGACTGGAAGACCGGCTACCTGCCCAACCTCGACCTGCTGCTGCGCCCCGCGCCGGAGATCGGCGACGGCACGCTGACCAGCATCGGGCTCGACTACCTCGGCACCGACCACCCGCCGCTGTACGAGGCGGCCGCGGAGGCGGGCGCGTGCGCCGCCGCCTTCGCGACCGCGCCCGTCCTGAACGCCGCCGCCACCCGCGCCGCCGTGCTCGCCGCGCTGCGCGACAGCCGCTACGTCCACCTCGCCGCGCACGGCTCGCACAACATCGACGCGCCCGTCCTGCAGGCCGTGCACCTGGCCGACGGGCCCCTCTTCGCGTACGACCTGCTCGGCCTGGACCTGACCGGGCTCGAACTGGTCACATTGAGCGCATGCGAGACCGGGCTCGGCCGGATCGACCGGGCCGACAACCTGCGCGGCATCCCCGCCGCCCTGTTCCTGGCCGGGGTGCGGTTCATCGTGGCCACGCTGTGGCCGGTCTCGGACGAGACGGCGGCGTACTTCTTCCCGCGCCTGTACGCCGAGCTGGCCGGCGGCAAGGGGATCCGGGACGCCTTCCACGACGTCCGGCACCAGACCCGCCGGCAGTTCCCGCAGTATCGCGACTGGGGGGCCTTCGTCCTCATGGGAGGGGATGGCGATGACTGAGATCGAGCTGTCGGAGGACGCCGACGTCCCGGTGGCGCTGCGGCTGCGGACCGTACGCGGGCGGCCGGCGCCGGCGGCCCCCTTCCTGCTGGAGGGGCAGGTGTCCATCGGCACGCCCACGACCCGACGGCTCACCGCCGCCGACGCGGGGCCGGATGAGGAGCTGGCCGGCTTCATCGCCGCGGAGTCCGCCCGCTGGGACTACTACCTGACCGCGCTGTCGTGCACGTTCGTGTCCCACGAGGAGGCGGAGCTGGCGTCGGGGTGGCTGCGGATCACGTTGTCGGGCGAGGAGAGCACCGCCCATTCGATGGATCCCATGTTGCTGGAGGAGTTCGCCGACCTGTCGTACTCGATCAAGCTGGTGGTGCCGCTGGTGATCGAGAGCGAGTTCGGGGTGGACGGCGCGCGCAAGAAGCGGCGCACGGCGGTGGAGGGGCTCTACGACGGGACGCGGACGCCGTCGTGGGTCTTCCACGGCAGCGCGCGGGCGCCCGTGCACGGGGTGCAGCGGCTGCGGCTGGTCGTCAGGACCCCGGCGGGGCTGCCGGCCGAGGGCACGCTCCAGGCCGGGGCGTCGGTACGGCACAAGCGGCTCGGCCTCGACCTGTTCTCCTACACGACGCCGCTGACCGACCTGCCCGAGCCGTTGCGCATCCGGTTCCTGCCGGACTGATCCGGTAGGTGTTCCAACCTTTCGCCCCGTACGTGGCGTTTGACTGGGGTGAGAGGAGAACGAATCTTGGACCCACACGCCGGATTCCGCGAGTTCGTGCTGGCCCGCCAGCAGGCGCTCATGCGGACCGCGTACTTGCTCACGGGGGACGCCCACCTTGCCGAGGACCTGCTGCAGAGCGTCCTGGCCAAGGTGGTCGGCCATTGGGCGCGCCTGGCCCGCGACGGCAACCCCGAGGCGTACACGCGAAAAGCCCTGGTCAACCAGTACATTTCCTGGCGGCGGCGGCCCCGTCCCGAACTGCCCAGCGCCAGCCTGCCCGAGCACGGGCGGCGCTACGAAGAGGCGGCGCTGGACCGCATCGTGCTGCGCCAGGCGCTGGCCAGGCTGACTCCCAAGCAGCGGGCCGTACTCGTGCTGCGGTTCTGGGAGGACCTCACGGAAACGCAGACCGCCCAGGTGATGGGCTGCTCGCTGGGAACCGTCAAGAGCCAGACCCACCACGCGCTCGCGCGGCTGCGCGAGCTGGCGCCGGAGCTGGCCGGTCTGCTGTCGGAGCATGTGATCGAGGAGGTGGCCCGATGACGAGGCTGCGTGACGCGCTCGGCGACCTGGCCGAGCAGGCTCCGCGCGTGGATCTGGCCGAGGCGGCCATCGCGGGCCACCTGCGCAGGCGGCGTACCGGCCGCGTGGTCGCCGCCCTGGCCACCGCCACCGCACTGGCCGTCACGGGAGCCGCGGTGACGCTGCCGTGGACGAGCACCGCGATCTCGGTCGCGGCTCAGGGCACGGAGAAGGCGCCCGACCTGCCCGCCACCGCGGTGGGGCCGCTCGGCTACGCCTACCAGACCCCGTGCGTCGTCAAGCCGAAGCTCGACTGCTCCACGTCGCACTGGCGGGTCGTCACCCGCTCGGGCAAGACCTACCGGCTGCCGGACGCCCCCGCGCACAGCTCCACGGGGTTCACCATGCCGGTGTCGATCAGCCGTGACGGCCGCATGCTCGCCTACTACGACCCGCGGGAGGGGGCGCACGTGGTGCACGACCTGGAGCGCGGCACCCGCACGGTGTCGCGGTTGCGGCTGAGTGAGGACCGCGTCGGCATCGGCTCCCTGCTCTTCGTCTCCGACGACGGCCGCCACCTGGCGTTCGACCCGCGCGAGGGCAGCAAGGAGCCGGGGATGGTCATCGACGTGCGTACCGGCGCGAAGGTGGAGGTGCCGGGGACGTTCGAGCCGGTCAGCCTCAAGGACGGCGTGGTGTCGCTGGTGCGCTACCTCAAGACCGACCTGTGGCTCATGCCGGTGACCGGCGGGGGCAAGCCGGTGCGGTTCGACGGCACGTTCATCATGTTCAGCGAACTCTCCCCCGACGGCCGCACGGTCGCCGCGGTCCGCCACCAGCGCCATCTGGCCGAGGAACTGACCCTGCTGGACGCCAAGAACGGCGGAACCCTGCGCACGGTGGCCATCCGGGGCCTGCCCGAGGACCGCGGCGCCGTGACCGCGACCGGCCCCTGGCGCGGCTCCGGGGAGATCGCCATCACCTACTCGGGAACGACGGGCCTGCGCACCTTCGCCGTCGACGTGAGCAGCGGCCGGGCCCGCCCGCTGGAGCGCTTTCCCGGCAACCGGCCGGGCCTGACGCTGCCCGGCCGCGTCGAGGTCAAGTAGGGGTCGAGCGGTCAGGTCCGGGAGCCGCGGGCGAAGGTGCGCAGGGCCCGGAGGAAGTCGATGTGGCGGAAACCGGGCCAGTTCACGTCGCAGAAGTGCAGCTTGGCGTGCGCGGCCTGCCACATCAGGAAGCCGGACAGACGCTGCTCTCCGCTGGTGCGGATGATGAAGTCCGGGTCGCTGCGCCCTCGGGTGTAGAGGTGGGCGGCGATGTCGTCGGCCGTCAGCGTCCGGGCCAGCTCCGTCAGGTCGGCGCCGTCAGCCTCCAGGAGCGCGCGGACCGCGTCCACGACCTCCTGACGGCCGTCGTAGCCGATCGCGAGCGTGAGTTCGTGGCCGTGCTCGCGCCCCGCGGTGGCCTCCATGGCGAGCTTGAGCGCGTGCGCGGTCGAGTCGGGCAGCTCGTCGAGGCGACCGGCCACGTGCAGCCGCCACAGCGGCGAGGAGGCGACCAGACTGCCCGCGATGACCTTCTCGATCAGCTCCATGTAGAACGTGACCTGCTCGGAGGCGCGTTTGCGCACGTTGTCGGAGGAGGCCACGTAGATCGTGACCTCCTTGATGCCGAGTTCGGCGCACCAGCCCGCGACGGTCTGGATGTGCTCGACGCCGTAGCGGTGACCGACGCTGGGGTTGGCGAAGCCCTCCTCGCGGGCCCAGCGCCGGTTGCCGTCCATCACCAGGCCGACGTGGCGGGGAACGCGGGTGACCTGGGTACGGAGCCTGCGGGCGTAGAGCGCTCGGAGCATGTTCCGACTCTATAGAGGTGCACGCAGGTACACCCTCGGTTGGGCGTTACCTGCATTCTGAACACCGGATCCGGAACCTAGCGTCGGGATCATGACAACCACGCTACGTACCATCGGGCTCTGGATCCTTCAGGTCGTCACGGCGGCGGCCTTCCTGCTGGCGGCGCTGGGCAAGTTCGCGGACGCGGAGCCGGCGGCGAGCACGTTCGACGCGATCGGCGCGGGTGACTGGCTGCGCTACCTGGTGGGCGCGCTGGAGGTCGCGGGCGTGGTCGGCCTGCTGGTGCCCCCGCTGGCCGGGCTCGCCGCGCTGGCGTTCGCCGCGCTCATGGTCGGCGCGACGCTGACCCAGGTGCTCGTGATGGGCGGCGGCGCGTTCCTGCCGCTCGTCCTGCTCGCGCTCTCCCTGGTGATCGCCTGGGGCCGGCGGAGCAGTACGGCGAAGCTGTGGTCGGCCCTCCGATCCCGCGAACAGCACGGATGATCCGCCGCCTCGCACCCATTCCCCGTGGCCCTCGTCAGCAGGGACGAGAAGCTGACCTTCGCCGAACTCGGCGCCAGGGTCGATCACATGGCCGGCCAGCTCGTACTCGAAGGAGCCGGACCCGGCCAGATCGTCGCCCTCGCCCTCCCCCGATCGGCCGAACTGGTCGTCGCGCTGCTGGCCGTGCTGCGCTGCGGGGCCGCGTTCCTGCCGGTCGACCCCGCCGAACGGCGGCGCCTCATGCTCACCGACGCCGCCCCCTCGATCGTGATCACCCCCGGCTGGGCGCAGGAGGGCGAGACCCCGCGGACCCGCAGGCGGAACCGGACCGCGCCCAAGCCGCCTACGTCATCTACACCTCCGGCTCCACGGGCCAGCCCAAGGGCGTCGTCGCCACCCACGGCGGCCTGGCCGCGCTCCTGGCCGGCCACCGCGAGCGCCTGATCCCCGGCGGCGAACGGCTGCGCGTCGCGCACACCGCGTCGTTCTCCTTCGACGCCGCCCTCGACCCGCTGCTGTGGATGGTGCTGGGCCACGAGCTCAGGGACGTCCACCTCAACACCGACCGGCTGGTACGCGCCCATGTCACCAGGGTGTACCAGGGCGACGCGCTGTACTTCCTGGCCACCGCGGACACCCTCCACGACCGCCGGACGGCCGGGGCGTGGCGGCCGCACATCACGGGCGTGATCGACGCGCACGACGTGGCCTGCGACCCCAAGGACCTGACCCGCCCGGGACCGCTCGCCGAGATCGGCGCGGTCATCACCGCCCGCACCCACGACCGCCCGGCGGAACCTCCCGGGTGACCGCTTGACGCCCCCCGCTCCGGCAGCTACGTCCCGCTCACCGACCCCGAGAGCGCCCGGCTCCTACCCTGACGTCATTGGCAAACGCAGGTTGGGTGTCAGTGGCAGGCGCAGGTGGGCACTGCCGCCGCGCTGCCCTGCTCCTTGGCGGCCGCCTCCACCTCGGCCAGGATGTGCGCGCGTTCCCTCGGCCCGATGAGGCGGCCGCGGGTCATCACCGCGTGGATGCGGCGCGTGTTGCGGATGTCGGCCAGCGGGTCGGCGTTCAGGACCACCAGGTCGGCGGCCTTGCCGGGAGCCAGCGTGCCCGAAGTGTGCTCCTGGCCGAGGAAGCGGGCGGCGTCGCGGGTCATCGTCTGGAGCGCGGCCATCGGCGCGAGCCCGGCGCGTACCAGCAGCGACAGTTCGTCGTGGGCGCTGAAGCCGGGGAAGACGTAGGGGTTGTAGCAGTCGGTGCCGCCGAGCAGGCCGACGCCGGCCCGGTGCAGGCGTCCGACCAGGCCCAGGAGCCGGTTGAAGAAGTGGCGCTGCTGGGCGATCTGCTCGGGCGTGACCGGGGCGACGATCTTCAGGCTCTCGGCCCAGACCTCGCGGACGGCGGCCGGCATGTACTTCAGGCGCGGATCGTCGGCGTAGGTCTCGGCGGGCTGGGTGACGACGTTGAGCACCGACAGCGTGGGCGAGTGGCGGCTGCCGTCGCGGATGAGCAGCTTGTACAGGTCCCGGGCCTTGGCCGGGTCGTAGGTGTCGGCCGCCAGCCGTTCCATCTCGCGCACCATGGTGTACCAGGCGCGCGGATCGGCCGGGTCGATGGGCGTGTCCTCCATCCGGCGGCGGAACTCGGGCTCCTGGCCGGAGGTGGCCAGGGTGAGGCCGAGCAGATGCTCGAAGCACCGCTGCCCGGCCCGGCTCGCCTCGGCCATCGGCACCAGGTAAGGGACGTGGCCGGCGACGGGCAGCCCCGCCGCGCGCGCCTCGTCCGTCAGGGCGTGGAAGGCGTCGCGGCCGAGGTAGGAGTAGATCTTGGCGAAGTCGGCTCCGGCCGCCTGTTCCGCGCGTACGACCCGCCTGGCCTCGGCCGCGTTCGCGACCTTGGCGGGCAGGGGCCCCAGCAGGGAGACCGGGCCGTCGATGATGTTGCTGGCCACGACCATGCGCGGGCCGAGCAGGTCGCCGCGTTCGATCCGGTCGCGCAGGGCGTGCAGCGGCGGGGAGCCCCACATCTCGCGGACGCCGAGGACGCCGTTGGCGATGTACAGCGGCGGGGCGATCTTCTCGTCGAGCGTCCCGTGGGTGTGCATGTCCCACAGTCCGGGGATGACGTAGCGTCCACGCAGATCGACCACCTTGGCTGCCCGGTGTCCGGGTGCGCCGTGGTCGTCGCCGATCCAGGCGATCCGGCCGCCGGTGATCACGATGGTGACGCCGCGCCGTACCGGCGCTCCCGTGCCGTCGATCAGGCTGGCCCGCCGCAGGACCGTGAGGTCCGGTGAGTGCGCGCGGGCGGGCGCAGGCAGCGAACCTGTCGCCAGTACGGCTCCCGCGCCGGTCATCGAGAGGCCACGTAAGACGTCGCGGCGGCTGGCGGGCTCACTCGGGATGGTGGGCATGAGTGCTTCCTTCCCCGTATGTGGTGATCCTTCCAGTGTGATCGACAGGCCTTGTTGACGAAAGGACCGCACTCGTGGTCAGTGCTTGGTGTTGAATGCAGGCATGCCTGGCTCGCGGGTTGCCCGCGTATCGCTGTCCGCTGCTGTGATCGCCCTGGTGGCGGCATGCTCACCGGCCACCTCGGCTCCGGAGGCCGCCGCGCCGTCCACCCCCGCGACCTCCCCCACCGCCACTCCCACCGCGACTCCCACGCCGTCACCGTCGGCTCCCAAGGACGGGACGAGGACCCGCGCGTGCGCGGACGGCACCTGCGACGTCCGGGTGAAGAACTCGGCCAGGGTTCCGCTGCCGAAGCGGTTCGGGCTCAGCTCGCTCGAGGTGACCGGGGTCGAGGACGAGACGGTCTCGTTCGTCGCGACGATCATCGGGTCGAAGTTCTCCAGCGACGGCGGGTGCTCGCCCACCATCACCGGCCCGACGGCGAACTCCGCCGCCTTCTGGAGCGTGACCTGCGGGTCGGGCGACAAGACGGTCGTCAACAAGATGAGCCTGGAGGTCGTCGGCATCACCGGAAAGGCCGTGGTCATCCGCATTCGTCCGGCCTGAGGTCAGGTCAACCGGCGCATGACCGCGTTCATCGATCCTCCGGTGCGCTTCTCCCCTGGTTGCGCCCGCCTGCCCGGTACGTGTCCGGATCCGGCAGGGTGTTTCACCCCAGTTCTGGGGACAGGGCGGTGGGCTGGTGGTCGGTGAGGTCGCGCAAGCGGCGTACCCGTGAGAGCAGCAGGATCAGCGGCACACCGGCGGCCACCACCGCGAAGAGCAGCAGCGTGGCGCGCCCGCCGAGGGCGCCGGCGATGCCTCCGGCGAGCAGTCCCCCGATCGGGATCGCGCCCCAGGAGACGAAGCGGACCGTCGCCATGACCCGGGGCAGCAGCTCGGGCGGGCTGGCGAGCTGCCGGTAGGTGCGGGTCACCACGCTGAGCACCACCACGCCGGCCGCGAAGACGGCGCTGCCGACGGCGAACGCGATGAACCCCAGCGCGCCGGCGCCCAGGGGCAGGACGAGCGCCCCGGCCACCGCGACGAACCCGGCGCCGATCAGGGCGCGGGCGCCGCCGAACCGGGCGGTGATCCGGGTGGTCAGCGCGGCGCCGATCAGCGTGCCGACGCCGTCGGCGGCCAGCAGGATCCCGAGGAGGGCGGGTGAGGCGTGCAGCTCGCGCACCAGGTACAGGGCGAAGAGCGCGTGCTGGGCGCCGCAGACCGCGTTGGCCGCGGTGGCGGCCCACATGCAGGGGCCCATCACCGGGTGGTGCGCGACGAAGCGCCAGCCTTCGACGATCATCGCGCGCATCGGCGGCCACTCGGCGGGGGCTTCGGCCCGCCGTTCCGGCAGTGTGCGCAGCAGCAGCGCCGAGACGAGGTAGCTGACCGCGTCGACCAGCAGGGTCGGGACCGCGCCGAGCACCTGGACGACGAGGCCGCCCGCGGACGGCCCGCCGAGCTGCGTGACGGCGTGGGTGCCCGAGGTCAGGCTGTTGCGCGACTGCAGCTGCTCCTTGCTCACGATCGACGGCAGGAAGGTCGAGTTGGCGACGTCGAAGACGACGTTCGCGAAGCTGATCACCAGCGCCACGGCCACCAGCTGGGCGACCGTGAGGGCCTGCCACCACCAGGCCAGCGGGATGGAGACGACCGCCACGGCGCGGGCCAGGTCGGCGGCGATCTGCACGCCGCGCATGGGCAGCCGCTGCACCAGCACCCCGGCGGGCAGGCCGATCACGATCCAGGCGACGTAGCTGGCCGCCACGATCAGGCCCATCTCGAACGCGGAGGCGTCGAGGACCGTCAGGGCGGTCAGCGGCAGCGCCACCCCGCCCACCGCAGAGCCGATCGCGCTGGTGGTGCCGGCGCTCCACCAACGCCAGAAGACGCTCGTCATCCCGGCTTCCTCCTCAGTGAGTTCCATTTTGAAACGCACTATAGTGGGGGCGTGAAGCGCGCTGATCTCCAGGACGCCGACTGCGGCATCGCCCAAGCTCTCGGCGTCATCGGCGACTGGTGGACGTTCCTGGTCGTGCGGGACGTGGCCGGTGGCACGACCCGCTTCGACGACCTGCAGCGCGAGCTCGGCGTCAGCAGACGCGCGCTGGCCGAGCGCCTGGCCGGGCTCGTCGCGCACGGGGTGCTGGAGAAGCGGCCCTACTCCGAGCGCCCGCCGCGCCACGACTACGTGCTGACCCCGAAGGGCGAGGGCCTGCTGCCCGCGCTCATCGCGCTGCAGGACTGGGGCAGCAGGCACGTGATGGGCGACGGCGCGCTGACCGCCACCGGCGAGCAGGGGTCGGCCGAGTCACGCCGCGTGCACGATCTGGTCGGCCGCAAGCTCCCGGACGTCGTCCTGGAACGCCACGACGGCGAGCACGTCGCGCTCGGCGCGCCGGGCGACACCTGGAGCGTGCTCTACCTCTTTCCCGGCGCCTTCGCCCCCGGCGCGCACAACTATCCGCCCGGCTGGGGCGACATCCCGGGCGCGCCCGGCTGCACGCTGGAATCTCTCACGTACGCCGCCCGGCAGGCCGACTTCGCCGCGGCCGGAGTCGCGATCCGGGGCGTCAGCACCCAGCGGCCCGACCAGCTCGCCGCCTTCGCCGAGCACGCCAAGCTGCCCTATCCCCTGCTGTCCGACCAGGACAGCAAGCTGGCGGCCGGGCTGCTGCTGCCGACGTTCCGCGCGGCCGGCGTCGATCGTTTCAAGCGCCTCAGCCTGCTGGCCGATCCCGGCGCGGTCATCCGGGCGGTGCAGTTCCCGATCATCGATCCGGCCGGTTCGGTGGCGGAGATGCTTGATCTCATAGAAAACGTTCACTAGTCATCCGATCGTATCGTTTACGATAGTTTTCATGAGAGTCAGAACGTGGGTTGTGCTCTGCGTGCTCGTCCTGGTCGCGGGGACCGGCGTGTGGGTCGTCGCGCAGAACGACTTCGCCGTGCGCGAGGTGGAGGTGAGCATCCCGGGGCCCAAGCAGCCGCTGAAGGCGGTGCTCGCGCTGCCGGAGGAAGGCAAGGGACCGCACGGGCTGGTCGTCTTCGCCCATGGGGACGGCGCGGCGGACGCCGGCCGGGACGGGTTCTACCGGCCGCTCTGGGAGGCGTTCGCGCGGGCCGGGTACGCGTCGCTGTCCTGGAACAAGCCCGGCGTCGGCGGCGCACCGGGCAACTGGCTCGACCAGAGCATGGACGATCGCGGCGCCGAGGTCGAGGCCGCGCTGGACTGGGCGAAGAAGCGGCCGGAGATCGACCCGCGGCGGCTCGGGCTCTGGGGCATCAGCCAGGGCGGCTGGGTGCTGCCGAAGGTCGCCGGTGACCGGACCGACGTGCGCTTCATGATCCTCGTCGGGCCCGCGGTGAACTGGCTGCGGCAGGGCGAGTACAACCTGCGGGCGGAACTACGCGGCCAGAGCACGCTCGACGCCGAGCTCAGGCGGCGCGCCGCCCAGATCCGCCTGCTGGAGAAGGGCGTGAGCCACGCCGAATACCTCGCCTCCGGGCTGGACGACCCGCCGATGAGTAAGGACCGCTGGCAGTTCGTGCTCCGAAACTTCCGCGCCGACGTGACCGATCAGCTTCCCCGGGTACGCGTGCCGACGTATCTCGTGCTCGGCGACCACGACCGCAACGTCGACGTCAAGGAGACCGAGGCCGCCTACCGCGCGGCCCTCCCCCGCGACCTGTTGACCGTCGCGATCCTGCGCGGCGGCTCCCACAGCGCGGCCAAACACGAACTGGACAGTCCCGATAGCATCCGGGGCGCGATCACGGCCGTCGCCGCGCCGCGTTCCCTGTACGTGCCCGGCTATCTCGACGCGCTCACGGCGTTCGTGAACAAGCATGGACACTGACCACCGACACCCGGAGGGACAACCATGATCTTCAGGACACTCGTGCCGGCGTTAAGCCTTCTCGCGGGCGGGCTGGCCATTCCCGCCTCGGCCCAGGTACCGCTCCAGACCGCGCTGGACAAGGCGTTCGCCAAGGCGGCGGCCGGCGTCGGCGATCCCGGCGCCCAGGCGGTCGCGGTGAAGGACGGGAAGGTGATCTGGTCGGCGAAGTCCGGCCGGGCTATCAACGAACCGTCCGCTCCGGTCACCGGCTCGACGCTGTTCAGCCTGGGCAGTTTCGGCAAGACCATCCTGGCCGCGTACGCCCTGCGGCTGACCGAGAAGAAGGTCCTGGCACTCGACACCCCGATCTCCGTCTATGTCGGGAAAAAGGTGGCTGGCTCGCAGGTCGTCACGCTCCGGATGCTGCTCACGCACACCTCGGGCTATCCGGACATGTACGCCGACCCCAAGACCGCTCCCCTGTTCGAGGGCGGCAAGAAGTACGACCCGAACCGGCCCTACACCTTCGCCATGCTCGCGCCGGGCATCCGCAAGCCGGTCAACCCCGGCAAGCGCTACGAGTACTCCAACACCGGGTTCATCGTCCTGGCCCACGTGCTGAGCAAGGTCTCCGGCGGCGGCGAAGCGCTCGAACGCGACCTGCGGCGCTTCCTGCGCGGAGCGGGCACGAGCGCCGGCCACCTCACCGCCGAGCGCTCGGGCCGCGCGTTCTCCCGCTTCGCCCACGGCTACACCGTCGGCGACGGCGGCGCGCTGACCGACTTCTCCACCGCCCACGGCGCCAAGGCCATCCCCACCGACCTGTACGGCCTGCCGTTCGGCGACGGGATGTTCGCCGGAACCGCGACCGGCGGCGCCCGCTTCCTCGACGCCCTGTTCGTCGACAAACGGCTCCTGCGCGCCGCCACGGTCAAGACGATGACCACGCCGTCACCCCAGTCGCGGGCCGCCGACGGCACCTACGGCATGGCCACCGAACGCACGAAGGTCGGCAAGCGCACCTGGCAGGGGCACGGGGGCGCGTACGGCGGATTCACCTCGATGGGCGCCACCGACCGCGCCCGCGGCGTGACGCTGATGGTGGTGACCAACCGGATGGGCGCCGCGGACGTGGCCGGCACGATCTGGACGAAGCTCGCCCAGGCCTACGCCTCCGCCACCCCCTGACACCACCGGCGCCGGCACCTGGGAGCATCGGCGGGGTGACGTCCGGGGACGGAACGGCGCCGTACTTCGCCGTCCACGAGGGATACGCGCTGTATCGGGGCCCGGTCTCCGACAGCGTGGCGCATCGCCACGCCGCCTTCCAGGTCGCCATCGCCGTCGAGGGCGAGGTGTCTATGCTGGACGCCGGCCGGACCCGGCACCGCGCGGCGGCGCTGGTCGTGCCGCCGATGGTGTGGCACCGGATCCTCGCGGTGGAGAACCTGCTCACGTTCTTCGTCGAGCCGCACTGCGCGTTCGCCGACCGGCTGCGCGCGCGTCACGGCGCCGGGATCACCGCCGCCGCCGACCTGCGCGGCCTGCGCGAGCAGGACGTACGCGGCGGCGGCGCGCACCCCTCCGGCGACCTCGACCCCCGCCTGCAGGCGGCGATGCGCACCCTGTCCGGCCAGAACGCGCCGCGCGCCCCGGGCTCGATGCCCGCCCTGGCCGCCGAGGTGGGGTTGTCGCCGCAGCGGCTGCGGGCACTGGCACGGCTGCAACTGGGCATGCCGCTGTCGCGCTGGCGGATCTGGGTACGGCTGCGCCGGGCGGCCGAGGCGATGCGGGCCGGGCAGTCACCGGCGGACGCGGCGATCGCGGGCGGCTTCGCCGACCAGGCGCACTTCACCCGGCGGCTGCGCGAGATGATGGGGCTCACCCCGGCCGCCGTGGCGCCGCTGCTGCGCCGGTCAGCCGCGCCGGGCGACGTACACGGAGATGGAGCCCGTGATCGTTGAGACCACCTCGGCCTCGCGCACGTCGAGGAAGCCCGCCCGCGCCATGAGTTCGGGCAGGATGCCGTCGGCGTTGGGCTGGGTGTCGGCTCGGCCGTCGGCGAGTTGCACGAGGCGGAAGGCGGTGCGCATCAGCGGCGTGCGCTGCAGCCCGTAGTCGGCGAGCACCAGCCGCCCGCCGGGCCGCAGCACCGCGAACATCGAGGCGAGCACGGCCCGCTTCATCGCGACCGGGCACTGGTGGAGCACGAGGCTGGAGACGGCGGTGCTCGCCGAGCCCGCTTCGACGATGTCGGTGAGCGCGTCGCCCATGGCGGTCCGCCAGTCCAGTTCGGCGCCCGCGGCGGCGGCCTTGCGGCGGGCGATCGCGAGCGCGTCAGGGTCGGGGTCGACGCCGATGAGGCGGGCGCGCGGCTCGACCCGGTTCAGCAGCAGCGCCAGGGACCCGGTGCCGCAGCCCACGTCGACGATCACGTCGCCGGGCCGCGGCGCGGCGTGCATCGCGAGCAGGCCGCGCCACAGGCGTTCGCGGGTCAGCGCGGCCGCGGCGTCATACAGCCGGGTGGGGGCCAAGCGGCCCAGGGCGGGAGTGAAGGCTCGTCCGGTCATGCCCGGCAGTCTTCATCCCACCTCGGGCCACGGTCTTGAACGAACCGCTCACTTGGCCACGAAGGCCAGCAGCGCCCGGTTGACCTCGGCGGCGTGCGTCCACAGCAGGCCGTGCGGGGCGCCCTCGACCTCGACGTAGTCCGCCTCGGGGAAGGCCTGGTGGAAGGGGCGCGCGGTGGCGTCGATCGGCAGGATGTTGTCGCTGGTGCCGTGCAGGATCAGCGACGGCTTGCCGGCCGCGCGTACCGCCGCGACGTCCTGGCGGAAGTCCTCGATCCAGGCCGGGACCACCGCGTAGGCGGCGACCGGGGCCGAGGTGGTGGCGGTGTTCCAGCTCGCGGTGACGACCTCCTGGCTGATCTTGGTGCCGAGGTTCTCGTCGAGGTTGTAGAAGTCCTTGTAGAACTGGGTGAACCAGGCGTAGCGGTCGGCCCGGGCGGCGGCGATGATGCCGTCGAAGACCTTCTGGGGCACGCCGGTGGGGTTGTCGTCGGCCGCCACCAGGAACGGCTCCAGCGACGCCAGGAACGCGAGCTTGGCGACGCGCCCGTGGCCGTGGTTCTTGACGTAGCGGGCGAGTTCGCCGGTGCCCATGGAGAAGCCGACGAGGATGACCTCGCGCAGGTCGAGGGTCTCCAGCAGCGTGTTCAGGTCGGCGGCGAAGGTGTCGTAGTCGTAGCCGGCGCCCACCTTGCTGGACTGGCCGAAGCCGCGCCGGTCGTAGGTGATGACGCGGTATCCGGCGGCGAGGAGTTCGCGGGTCTGGAGCTCCCAGCTGTGGCCGTCCAGCGGGTAGCCGTGGATGAGCACGACCGGCTGACCCGAGCCCTGGTCCTCGTAGTAGAGCTCGACGGGGGTGCTGTTTTCTGTTCCGACCTTGATGTGGCCCATGAGATCTTTCCTCCTCTTTGGCGGAGAACGATCGTTCTCTCGCTCCGTGGTCTACAGTAGAGAACGTACGTTCTCCGCGCAACTCGGGAGCTCTCATGAACAACGAGGAGGCAGCGCGTGCCCGCGTCGTGTCCACCGCCGACCGGCTGTTTTACGCCCAGGGGGTGCAGGCCGTCGGCATGGACGCGGTCCGTAGCGCCTCGGGCGTGTCGCTGAAGCGCATCTACGCGCTGTACCCCTCCAAGGACGACCTGGTCCTGGCCGTGCTCCGGCACCGCACGGAGCAGTGGAACACCGGCCTGGCCAAGGCCGTCGCGGCGGCCGGGACGCCGCGCGACAAGATGCTGGCCGTCTTCGACTTCCTGGCCGAGTGGTTTCGCGAGGACGACTTCCGCGGTTGCGCCTTCATCAACTTCTTCGGCGAACTGGGCGGCGGCAACTCCAAAGTGGCCGCGGCCGTACGCGAGCAGAAGACGTCCTTCCAGCGCCACGTCGCCGGCCTGGTGCGGGACGCGGGCGGCCCCGGCCACCTCGCCCCGCAGCTGGCCCTGCTCGCCGAGGGCGCCCAGACCACGGCGGCGATCACGCGCGACCCCGGCACGGCCGCGCAGGCCCGCGCGGCGGCCGAGACCCTCATCCGGTGCGCGTTCGAGTAGGAATTCAGTCCTTCTGGAACGCCGGGACCAGCGCCTCGGCCAGCGACTCCACCGAAGGCAGCAGGCCGGCGGCCAGATCCCCCAGCAGATACCGGTGCAGCGCCCGCTGGTGCCCGGCCCCGATCAGCAGCAGCGCGCCCGCCGCCGGATCCAGTGACGCGCGCATCCGCCCGGCCCGCTGCTCGGCCCGCAGCAGCTCGGCGACCGGCTTCAGCGCGAGATGCGGTCCCACCTCGGCCTCGCGTTCGACGAGCAGCTCGCGCAGCTGGCGGTCGGACTGCAGCGCGCCGAGAATCGGCATGATCCGCAGGTAGAAGCGTTCCAGCCCGGCGATGACCGCGCCGAGATCGGCCTTCAGGTCGCCGCTGCGTCCGGGGCGGCCGAGCACCACCGTCGCGTCGGCGAACAGCGGCAGGTGCAGGTTGATGACGGCCTGCAGCAGGCCGAGCCGGTTGCCGAAGTGGTAGAAGATGCTCGACTCCACGACACCCGCCCGGCGGGCGATCTCCTTGGTCGACAACGCCAGGCCCGCCTCGCCGAGCACCTCCTCCGTCGCCTTCAGCACCGCCTCGCGCACACCGGTGGACGGGCGGCCGCGCCGGGACTCCGTCATCGCTTCACTCCCGATTTATTGAGGAATCACTCAGGAAAGAGTAGCTTTATTGAGTAATCACTCAGAAATTGGAGACCCCCGTGAGCATCGAAGCGCGCAAGGACACCGTCAGACGTCTCTACAAGGCCCTTGAGCTCGGCGACGTCGACATCGCCGACGAACTGTTCACCCCCGACTTCATCACCACCGAAGGCGAGCACCAGCACATCGTCGGGCCCCAGGGCTTCAAGGAGGCCATCCGCGAGGTGCACGCCACGCACGCCGGCCCCAGGTTCGAGATCCTCGACATTCTCGGCGAGGGCGACCAGATCGCCGTGCGCTGGCGCATGACCGCGACCCACAGCGGCGAACTGCTCGGCGTGCCCCCGACCGGCCGGGAGGTGTCCATGGAGGCGTTCGCGCTGTTCCGCTTCGTCGGCGAGCGCATCAGCGAACGTCACGCCGTCATCGACCGGCTCGGGCTGCTCAACCAGCTGCGCGCCGCCTGAGACCGAACCTGCCCGGCGGGAGCCGCGTATCCGGTCATGAGTGCTCCCGAAGGGATCGACCATGACAGGCTCCTGCAAAGCGCGAACCGCGATCGTCGCCCTGTGCCTGGCCGCCCTGGCCTGCGGCTGCGGCCAGGCAGCGGGGGCGCCCATCGCCTCCGGCGCCGGATACAACACCGCCGACCTGGCCTTCTCCCAGCAGATGATCCCCCACCACCTGCAGACCATCCAGGTGGCGCAACTGGCCGAGAAGAAGTCCGGCGACACCTACGTCCGGCGGGTCGCGCGGGACCTGATCAAGAAGGAGCGCGCCGACATCGAGCTCATGTCCTCCTGGCTGCGCTCCTGGGGTACGGCGGTGCCCTCCACCCCGCCGGCCGCCGGTCACGCCATGCCCGGCATGCTCTCCGCGGTCCAGATCACCGAGCTGAAGCGGCGCAGCGGCGCCGAGTTCGACACGCTGTGGGCGTCGTTGCTGGCCACGCACCTGGGCAGCGGGGTGCGGATGGCCGAGGCCGTCACCACGCAGGGCGAGCACGTGCCCACGACCACGCTGGCCCGCTCCCTGATCCCCGACCAGCGCGCCCTGATCGCCGAACTCGGGGAGCGCGCCGGTCAGAGCTGAGGGGCCGCGCCGTAGCGGCGATGTGCGCCGGGCGCGGCATCCGCGCGCCGCGGGGTCATCCCGGTGGGGCAGTGCCCGGGGTGACCGTCTCTGCCGCCGGGCGTAGCCCTGCCCGCTCCGTGCGGCCGATGCGCGGCGGCGCGCCGGCGGGGACAGTGATCGTATGAGTCTTGACGTCGCGCTATTGGGTCCGATGGAGGTAAGGCTGGGGCCCACGCCGATCCGGCTGACCACCGGCCGGCTGCGGACGCTGCTGGCCGTGCTGGCGGTGTCGGCCGGAGACACGGTCACCTTCGAGCGCCTGGCCCTGGCGTTGTGGGGTGAGGAGCTCCCGGCCAACGCGCGGCGCAGCGTGCAGACCTACGTCACCAGACTGCGCCGCGTCGTCGGCCGGGCGGCGATCCGCACGATGCCCGGCGGCTACCGGCTGGAGGCCGATCCGGAGCGGGTCGACGTGCTGCGCTTTCGCCGGCTGCTGGCCGAGGCGGCACGTTCGCGCGGCACGGCGGCCGAGCCCGGCCTGGTGGAGGAGGCGGACCGGCTGTGGCGCGGCCCGCCGTTCGAGGGCATCGACTCCGACTGGCTGCGCGCGAGCCTGGCCCCGTACCTGCAGGAGCTGCATCTGGGTGCGGTGGAGCGGCGGATCGACCTGCGCCTGGCCGAGGGGCGGCACGGCGAGCTGGTCGCGGAACTGCTCGAGCTGGCCTCCCGGCATCCGCTGCGGGAGTCGTTGTGGGAGCGGCTGCTGGTCGTGCTGGATCGGTGCGGGCGGCAGGCGGAGGCGCTGGCCCAGTACGAGCGGATGCGGCGGCGGCTGGCCGATGAGCTGGGCACCGATCCGGGCGCGGAGCTGCGCCGGTTGCACGCCTGCCTGCTGCGCGACGATCCGCTCCGGCCCGCGCGGGGGCCGGAGGCGCTGGGGGTGTTCGCCGGCCGTACCAGGACACTGGACCGGGCGGGACGGCTGGTCGAGGTCGAGGACGGGCAGGTGGCGGGGGTCTTAGTCCTGTCGGGGGCGGACGGCGGGGGCCGGACGTTCCTGGCCCTGGTCTGGTCGCCCGCCTGAGGGCGCGGTCAGCAGGCGCAGCGCGGTCGCGAACAGTTCCGGCGGGCAGTGCCCCGGGGCCAGGAGCGTGAGCAGCCGCATCCCGATGTCGAGAGATTTCAGGACGGCGTCCGCCTGCTCGTACGGCAGTTCGCCCAGCGCGCTGCCCTCGGGGGCCAGCGGATGGCGGCCCGGCCTCCCTGGCGGGAACAGCAGGGCGACCAACTCGGCGCGCACGCCCGGATGACGCGTGGCGTGGATCATGAGCTCGACGGTCATCTGCGCGAACGTGTCCTGCTCGCCCGCGCGCGCCCGCTCGGCCCAGTAGCGCGCGTACTCCTCCCCCAGCTCGCCGGCCTCCCGCCCGGAGTGGAGCAGGTGCTCGGCCTGCGCCCGCGCCTCCTGCCCCAGGCGGTGGCGCATGACCGCCAGCAGCAGATCCTCCTTGCCGTCGAAGTTGGAGTAGACGGCGCCTTTGGTCAGACCGGCCGCGGCGGCGACCTCGTCGAGGGAACTGCCCTGGATGCCGCGTTCGGCGAACACCTTCTCCGCGGCCTCCAGCAGCCTGAGCCGATTGCGCTCGCGCTGCTCCTGCCGGGTGAGCCGATCGGTCACCGCACCGCTCCCTTCCCCGCTGTTGACATTCTCAAGAGTATACGAATACTGATCGGTATCCAGATACTCGTCGGTATTTGAAGGATGGTCATGACCACGCGCCGAACCCTCCTGAAGTCCGCCGTCGCCACCGGCCTGGCGGCGATCACCTCCCCGAAGACCCTCGACAGGGCGGACGAGCTGTTCGCCTCGGGCGAGTTCGCGTCCGCCGACGCGCACTACCGCAAGGTCCTGCGCGGCGACCCCGACCACGTGCACGCACTGGCCCGGCACGCTCGCATCGCGCTCCTGACCGGCCGCCTGCCCAGGGCGAAACGCCTGCTCAAGCAGGTGCTGCGCCTCGACCCCGGACACCCGCGCGCACGGGGCGAACTGGCCGACGCCCTGTGGCGCACCGACCAGTTCGCGGAACTGGCCGCGCTGCTGCCCTCGGTGGACCAGGACGGTCCCACCGCGACGGCGACGCAGTTGCGGAGCTTCGCGGGGCTGCGGCCGTACACGGTCTCCGGCCCGGCGACGGTCAGGGTGCCGTTCGCGGCGGCCGACCCGCTGCCCATGATCGAGGCGTCGCTGAACGGCGCCCCGCCCGCCTTGTTCTTCCTCGACACCGGCGCCCTGTTCGCCCTCAACCAGGACTACGCCCACCGGCTCGCCATCCCCACCTACGGCCACACCACGGGCCGCACGATGTACGGCGAGCACCGAGCCCACCAGGGCCGCGTCGACACCCTCGCCCTGGCCGGCGGCCTCACGATCGGCAACCTCCCGGTGCACACGATCCCCGACGCCATCCGCCTGACCGCGCCCGACGGCAGGCTCACCCAGGGCGCGATCGGCACGAGCGTCCTGGCCCGGTTCCTGCCCACCCTCGACTACCCGGGCCAGGCGCTCGTCCTGCGCCGGGACCGGCGCACCGCCGTACACGCACGGCACAGCGCGCCCCTGTGGTGGGTCGGCGACCACTACCTGCTCTCCCGCGGCAGCGTGAACGGCCTGGACCCGATGGTGTTCTTCGTCGACACCGGCGGCGGCGACATCGGGTTCACCGCGCCGCCCTCCACCTTCACCGCCGCCGGGATCGAGATCCCGCCCGGCGAGGGATTCCACCCGGTGACCGTACGCGAACTGACGCTCGGCTCGGCCACCGGCCGCGACGTGCCCGGCCTGACCGGCGCCTTCCCCCCGTGGTTCGAGAACGGCTTCGGCTTCCGCATCGGCGGGCTGCCCACGCACCGGTTCTTCAAGCCGTACGCGGTCACCTTCGACTTCCCGCGCGGGCGCGTTCTCATGGAGCCGGGTGTCCCCCCGGCGCCCGGCCGTTCGTCGTCACAGGTACGGTGAACCGATCGGGAGGTCGCGATGCAGTACGCCCTGGTGATCTATGCCGAGCCCGGCCTGGCGGAGACGTTGTCGGAGGCCGAGCGCGAGGCCATGTACGCCGAGTACTTCGCGCTGGGCGATGACCCGCGCTGCGTCGGCGGCGCCCAGTTGCAGCCGGTCGAGACGGCGACCACGGTACGCGTGGCCGGTGGCAGGACGTTGACGACCGACGGCCCGTTCGCCGACACCAAGGAGGTGCTCGGCGGCTTCTGCCTGGTCGAGGCGGCCAACCTGGACGAGGCGGTCGAGCTCGCGGCGCGGATCCCGGCCGCCAGGCTCGGCGGCGTGGTCGAAGTCAGGCCGGTGGTGAGGCGCTGACCGCGCTCGAGGCCGTCTTCCGCGAGGAGTGGGGCCGGGTGGTGGCCTCGCTGGTCGGCTACCTGGGCGACTTCGACCGGGCCGAGGACGCCGCCCAGGAGGCGTTCGCGATCGCCGCGCGGCGCTGGCCCACGTCGGGCATACCGGCGAGCGGCGGACTGCGCACGGCCGAGATCGCGCGCCTTCCTTGTGCCGGAGGAGACCATGAAGCGGCGGCTGTCGCGCGCCAAGGCCAAGATCAAGGCGACCGGCATCCCGTTCGCCGTGCCCGGCGCCGACCTGCTGGCCGAGCGGCTCGGCGCGGTGCTGGCCGTCATTTACCTGATCTTCAACGAGGGCTACAGCGGCCGCTCGTCCGTCGTGACCACGAAGTCGGCGACGTCTTGCCCACGCCCACCGGACCACTGATGATCAACACAGGAACGGTCATGCATCGATCATGTCGTGCGGAGGTGGCGTCCCGGTGGCCAAGCGGGCATCGCGCGAACTGGCCTACGCGCTGGCCCTGCCGCTGCTGGCCGGCGCCGGATTGGCGTACCTGCTGATCGTGCTGCTCGGCGTCGTCGCCACGGCCAACCTCGTCGGCGTGCCACTGCTCGCGCTGTGCGTGCGCGGGGCCAGAGGGCTCGGCGCCGTCAACCGGGCGCTGGCGGGCGCTCTCGCGGGGGTCCGGGTCCCGGCGCTCGCCGACGTCGCCGGCTGGCGGGCCCTGGCCCACAGCCTCCTCCGGCTGCCCGCCGCGCTCCTGGGCTTCGGCGTCGCGGCCGGGCTGTGGGGCGGCGGCCTGGCCCTGCTCGCCGCTCCCCTGTGGCGCCAGCCGGCGCTGCTGAGCCCGGTGGGCGCGGCGATGCTGGTCCTGGCGCCGTGGGCCGTGCATCTCGCGCTGGCGCCGGAGCGCTGGATCGCGTTCACGCTGCTCGGCCCCGCCCCGAGCGCCGCGCGCATCCAGGCGCTGGAGCGCACCCGGGCCCTGGCCGTCGGCGACGCCGCCGCCGAACTGCGCCGCATCGAACGCGACCTGCACGACGGAACCTCCGCCCGGCTGGTGGCCCTGGCCATGAGCCTGGACATGATCCGCGACGAACTCGGCCACCCCGACCGCCTCGGCCACGCCCGCGCCCTGGCCGACAGCGCCCACCACAACGCCAAGGAGACGCTGACCGAACTGCGCGACCTGATCCGCGGCATCCACCCCCCAGCCCTGGACAAAGGCCTCGAAACCGCCCTCGCCACGCTCGCCGCGCGCAGCCCGCTCCCCGTCACGTTCGCCGCCGACCTCCCCGTACGGCCCAGCCCCGCGATCGAGAGCATCGCCTACTTCTGCGCCGCAGAACTCCTGGCCAACGCCACCAAACACAGCGGCGCCCGCCAGGCCACGATCGACGTACACACCCGCGGCCAACGCCTCGACCTGCGCGTCCGCGACGACGGCAGCGGCGGCGCCACCGCAGGAGCCGGATCCGGGCTCCGCGGCCTGCAAGAACGGGTACGGATCGTGGACGGCACGCTCGACATCCGCAGCCCGGCGGGAGGACCTACGGTGGTCACCGTGGACCTGCCCCTCCACCTCTGAGCGGAGTTCGCATGCGCATCGTGATCGCCGAGGACTCCGCGGTGCTCAGGGACGGCCTCAGCCTGCTCCTCACCTCCCGGGGCCACCAGGTGCTCGCCGCCGTCGGCGACGGCGACGCGCTCGAAGGCGCCGTGGACGAGCACCGCCCCGACCTGGCCGTGGTCGACGTGCGCATGCCGCCCACCTACACCGACGAGGGCCTGCTCGCCGCCATCCGCATCCGCGCCGGCCACCCCGACCTCGGCGTGCTGGTCTTCTCCCAGTACATCGAGACCCGCTACACCGCCCAACTCCTGGCCGGCGACGCCCGCGGGGTCGGCTACCTGCTCAAGGACCGGGTCGCCGACACCGAGGACTTCCTGGCCGCCCTCGACCGGCTCGCCGCCGGCCAGACCGTGCTCGACCCCGAGGCGGTCACGCAGATCATCGGCGCGGCCCGGCGTACCGAGGAGCTGGACACGCTGACCCCGCGCGAGCGCGAGGTGCTCGCGCTGATGGCCGAGGGCCGCTCCAACAGCGCCATCGCCGAAGCGCTGTTCCTGTCCTACGGCTCGGTCGAAAAGCACGTGACGCAGATCTTCACCAAACTCGCCCTGCCGCCCTCCGACACCGACCACCGCCGGGTCCTGGCCGTCCTGCGCTACCTGCACACCTGACCGAAGCGCCCGGCAACATCCGGTCGGCGGCGCGCAACCTTCGGCCGTACCGGCACGCGCCGCCGCAGCCCTAGCGTGCCGGTACGCCCTCTCCCAAGCCGAAGGACCCCGTCCGGTGAAACGCCTTCCACCCGCCCTGGCCCTGTTCCTGCTCGCCCCGCTCATCGGCGAGTACTTGCTGGGCAACATCCCCCTGGACGTCTGGGCGCCGGCCGCGTTCCCGCCGACCGCCCTGCTCTACGGCTGCGGCGCGGTGCTCATCCGCGAGATCGTCGTCAGGGCGGGCGGCGGCCGGGGGATGACGCTCCTGCTGGCCATCGCCTACGGGGTCGTCGAGGAGGCCCTGGTCACCCAGTCCCTGTTCAACCTCAACTACCTCGGCCTCGGTCTCGGCTCCTACGGCGAGATCCCCTGGCTCGGCATCAGCGCGCCGTGGTCGGTGTACGTGCTGTCCATCCACTCCGTCTGGAGCATCTTCACCCCGATCGTCCTCATCGAGACCCTCTACCCCGCCCGGCGCGGACCCTGGCTGCGGGCGCGCGGGCTGATCTCGAACACGATCGGGTACGTCGCCGGCGCGGTGATCCTGTTCTTCGCCATGTACCTCAACCCGGACAACAAGGCGTTCCTGCTGTCGGCCGGGCAGCTCATCGGCGCCGTCGTGACGGTGGCCGCGCTGATCGCCCTCGCCTTCCTCACCCGGGGGCGGGGCCGTACCGCCACCCATCGGGCATGGCCGCCCGCGGCGATGGGCGCCTTCGCGCTCACCGGCGGCAGCGCGATGTTCCTGCTGTTCGAGTTCGGCCCGGCCAGGAAGGTGATCTCCGAACCGCTCACCCTGATCCTGCTCTCGGTGCTGATGACCGTCGTGCTCGCCGTCCTGGTCGTGAACACCCGCGCCGCCGACTGGTCGCACCGGCACGTGTTCGCGCTGGCCGCAGGCGCCGTCCTGACCTACTGCTGGGCCGGCTTCATGGTCCAGATCACCCAGTACGGCTTCCACCTCGTCCCGACAGCCATCCAGATCCTCCTGGTCGCCGGGACACTGTGGCTGCTGGCACGCACACACGCGACTGTCGCCTTGAGCGATTGACAGCTCACTCCTGGTGTTGCCGGTGCGGCCGCGTGCGCCCACCTCATGCCCGCCACCGTGCGCCGCCTCTACCCGCCGCATCGCCGTAAATCCGCCGACGACGACCTGATCAGCGGCTCGTTCGCGACCGTCGGCGCGGTCTACGCGCTGGTGCTGGGCTTCGTGATCGTGGTGGTGTGGCAGGACGCGGCGCGCACCTACCTGCGGCTGGTGATCCACGAGGAGCGGCCGCTGATGGCGCGCGGGCTCACCAGCCCGCGCACCCACGCCGCACTGGTCGAGCTGTGGACGGTCTACACCGACATGGAGGCCAAACAACACGCCAGCCCCCTGTACGACCGCTCGGTCACCCGGCTCAACGAACTGGGCGACAACCGGCGCCAACGGCGCGCACCGCCACACCGACGACCAGATCCACAACGCCTACGTCGCCGTCCGCCTGTGGGCCCAAGCGGTCGAGTCGGCGGGCACCCCCGCACCCGCGAGCGTCCTGGCGGCCGGGCGGCCGGGTCTGGGTGGATGAGGAGAACCGCCACCTGTGGCGGACCGTCCGCATCGGCCGCATCCGCCCCGACCGGCAGTTCGACATCGTCTGGACCTCCGAGGTCGCCATCCGCCCCCACCCCTACCCCGTCTTCCGCACCCGGCGCGAATGGCTCGACCTGCTCCAGGCCCTCTACACCTCGTGGGGCAACCGCTGGTTCCGCAACTGACCCACCTCAAGCCAGCAGGTCACGCCGGGCGAACCCGGCACCCCCCGCCACCACCAGCGCAGCCGCGACCACCACGAACGCGGCCGGGACGACGAATCCGGAGGAGATGGACGGGTGGACGTAACCGAACGGGGTGAGCAGGAACGCCGTGTCCCCGATCGTCCCCGCCTCCCACAGCGCCACAGAGGCGGCCGACACCACCACGGCCGCCCAGGCGACGGGAACGGCCACGCGGGGACGCAGCCCGTAGACGGCGATCGTCACGCCCGCGATCGCCCACGCGGCCGGCACGAAGAGCAGAGCGGCGCCCACCTGGGTGAGGAGCGGCCCGACACTGCCGGTGCCCAGCGCGTTGCCCGCGCCGCTGCCCAGACCCACGGCCAGCAGCATGGCGACCGGCGCGCCCAGCGACAGCGCCGTGTGCCCGCCCAGCCAGCGCGCCCGGGTGGTGGGCGCGGCCAGCAGCGGCGCGGCCCGGCCACGGCTCTCCTCCGTGTACGGCCGAAGCGTCCCGGCCACCGTCAGGCACGCCACCACCATGCAGAACACATAGGTGAAGATCGCCAGCAGCGTGTGCCTGGTCAACGTGGCCAGCTCGAACGAGGCCGACACCCAGCCCACCCCGGCGGCAGCCGTACCCAACGCGACCGTCCAGCCGACCACCTGCCCGCCACGCAGCCGCCACACCAGCGCCAGCGGGCTGCCCAGCCGCCCCCGCACGGGACCGGTGAAGCCGGCCCGGTCGGGCAGCACACCCGCGCCCAGATCCCGGCGCGACGACAACACGAACACGGCCACCGTGAGACCGGCCGCGAACGCCAGCGGCATCAGCGGCACCCACCACCGCTCCGCACCGTACGCCTGAGCCAGGCGCGGCCAGCCCGCAGGGAAGATCCCGATCCAGCTCTCCGGCACCACCACACCGGGCACCAGCCCCGCCACCAGCACCCCCACACCGGCGCCACGCGCGAGCGCCGCACTCTGGCACACCTGCGCCGCGAGCAACCCGCAGGCCGCGAACGCCATCCCGCCCGCCCCCACCGTCAGCGCGAACAACAACGTCCCGCCGGGCGGATAGCCGAACCCGAGACTCAGCCCGACCGTCAGCAGCGCGGTCACGGCGACGTTGACGACGGCGACCAGCACCGTGACGGCCGTGACCACGGCCTGCCTGCCCACCGGACGAGCGGCCACCAGCTCCCCCCGGCCCGAGTCCTCCTCGGCCCTGGTGTGCCGGATCGCGAACAGCAACCCGCCCAGCCCGGTGATGAGCAGGCTCTGCACCCCCGACCGCCAGGCGACCAAAGACTCGATGGACGTGCCGTGCACGGGCCCCAGCAACGCCCTGGTGATCGGATTGCCCGCGCTCATCCCGGCGAAGGCCACCCGGGTCTCCTCGGTGGGCAGCAGCGCCGCCAGCGAGTACGCGTTGAACAGCGGCAGCGCCACGGCCACCCCGATCCACAACGCGATCAGACCGCGATCGCGACGGGCGATGAACCGCACCAGCACCCAGGCCCCGGCCCTCACCCCGCCACCGCCTCGGGCAACTGCCGGTAGTGACGCATGAACAGCTCCTCCAGCGTCGCGGGCTGAGCCGTCACGTCCACCAGACCGAACTCCGCCAGCCGCACCAGCGCCCGGCCCGCCTGCCCGCTGTCCACGCGGAAACGCACCAGCGTGCCCCCGTCGATCTCCAGGTCGTGGACACCCTCCAGCCGATCCAGCGGCCGCTCCAGCCGGGCGGTGACCGACGTCCACGTGAAGTGGCGCAGCTCGGCCAGCGTGCCGGACTCGACCAGGCGCCCCTGCCTGATGATGCTCACCCGGTCACACAGCGCCTCCACCTCGGCCAGGATGTGACTGGACAGCAGGATCGTGGCGCCCTCGTCGCGCCGCCGCGCCAGGCACCGGCGGAACTCGGCCTCCATCAGCGGGTCGAGCCCCGACGTGGGCTCATCCAGCACCAGCAGCTCGACGCGCGCCGCCAGCGCGGCGATCAGCGCGACCTTCTGCCGGTTGCCCTTGGAATAGCCGCGGACCTTCTTGCCCGGATCCAGCGCGAACCGCTCGACCAGCTCGGCGCGCCGGCCCTCGTCGATCCGGCCGTGCAGCCGCCCCAGCAGGTCGATGGTCTCGCCGCCGGTCAGCTCCTCCCACAGCACGACGTCGCCGGGCACGTACGCCAGCCTCCGATGCAGACGTACGGCGTCGCGCCACGGATGCCCGTCCAGCAACCTGACCTGCCCGGCGTCGGCCCGCAACATGCCCAGCAGCACCCGCAACGTGGTCGTCTTCCCCGCCCCGTTCGGACCGAGAAAACCGTGAATCTCCCCCGTGTCCACCCGCAGGTCGAGCCCGTCCAGCGCCCTGACCCGCCCGTACGACTTGACGAGCCCAGAGACCGAGATCGCAGCGTCCATGCCCGGCACGCTACGGCAAAACTTGCAGACCTGTAAATATGCAGTCGATGTAATATTGTGTCTCCATGGCGTCCTTGCGCGAACGGAAGAAACGACAGACCCGGCAGGCCCTCATGGACGCCGCCGCCCAGCTGTTCGACAAGCAGGGCTACGAGACCACGACCGTCGACCAGATCGCCGCGGCGGCCGGCGTCTCCACCCGCACGTTCTTCACCTACTTCCGCCACAAAGCCGATGTCCTGTACGCCAACAGCGCCGACTGCCTGGAAGCCGGCGTGACGGCGCTCGGCACCAGACGCCCCGGCGAACCACCCACGGACCTGCTCGCCCGGGCCTTCGACGCCATGCTCGCCGAAAGCTGGGAAATGGGGCTGATCGCCGGACTCGTCGGCGACGCCGTCAAACTGCCCATCTACTCCGCCCAGTCCGCCATCGACCGGTCCAACAACCGCATGGCACGCCTGGCCACCGCCCTGGCCGCCGCCTGTGAACTCGACCGCGTCACCGCGTACGCCATGGTGGGCGCCGCACTCGGCGCCGTCAGCGCGAGCGCCGCCGCCGCCATGTCCGAAGGCGGATCCGACGACGAAACTATGATCGAGACCGCCCGCGCCTGCCGCCGCGCTCTTGTCGGTTTTGCCGACTAGCGCTTGAGCAACAACCGGACGCCTTTACAAAGTAGATTTCTTGCGTCGGGGCTAACCTTTGGGCGTGGTGTCCGAACTGCAGCGGCTGGTCGACAGCCTGGGCGCGCGCCTGGGCAGGTCGGTCGCCATCGACGATCCCGGCATCCGGCTGCTCGCCTACAACTCCCACACCGGCCGGATCGACGGCGCGCGGCTCGAGTCCATCCTCCGCAGGAGCGTCTCCCCCGAGCTGGTCGGCCACGTCCACGGCTCGGGCGCGCTCACGGCCGCCGGCCTGTTCACCGTTCCCTCCCGGCCCGACCTGGGGTTCGACGTCGCGCGGGTGGGCATGCCGGTGCGCTACGAGGGCGCCCTGCTCGGGTTCCTGTGGTTGCTGCTGTCCGACGGGCCGGTCACGGACGCGCAGGCGGCAGCCGTACGGCAGGCCGCCGACAGCGCCGCGCTCACGCTCCACCGCGACTTCCTCATGGGCGAGCTCAGCAGGGGCCGCGAACGCGAGCTCGTCCGCGACCTGATCTCGGCCGACGCCGAACTGCGCGCCGAGGCCGCCCGGTGGCTGATCGAGGAGGAGCTGGCGGCGGCCGGTCCGGTCCGCGTGCTGGTGGCCACCGTCGGGCCCGAATCCGGCCAGCCGCTCGGCGAGCAGGACCGGCTCGCCCTGGCCGTCGGGCTGGAGCAGGCCCGTCACCGGTTGCCGCCCCGCAGCGCCCTCCATCTCGAACGCCCCGACCACGGCATCCTCGTCTGGGTCCAGCAGGTCCCCGCACGTGCCGAGGTCGAGGACCTGGCCGGCGTCGTGCACGGGCGCGTCGTCCGGGAGAGCGGCAAGGAGTGCTGGATCGGCATCGGCGAGAGCTGCCCGGGTCTGGCGCAGGCGCACGAGTCGTACGGCGAGGCCAAGCGAGCCGCCGACGTGGCCCGCATCGTCAAGGTGCTCGGCCCGGTCGTCTGGCGCGCCGAGCTCGGCGTCTACGGGCTGCTGGCCGAACTGCCCGCCGAACGGCTCGGCCACGACCTGCACCCCGGCGTACGCAGGCTGCTCGAACACGACGCTGGCAAGGACGCGCTGGCCACGACCGTGGAGAAATTCCTCGACAACGCGGGCGACGTCAAGCGC
Source organism: Nonomuraea endophytica (assembly GCF_014203235.1). Lineage (GTDB taxonomy): Bacteria > Actinomycetota > Actinomycetes > Streptosporangiales > Streptosporangiaceae > Nonomuraea > Nonomuraea endophytica. The sequence continues at coordinate 119,917 of NZ_JACHIN010000006.1, forward strand.
ACCGCGGCCGAGCTGCGCATCCACCGGGCCAGCCTCTACTACCGGTTGCGCAAGGCCGAGGAGGTCGCCCGGATCGACCTGTCCAGTGGCGACGACCGCCTCACCCTGCATCTGGGGTTCAAGGTCGCCAGGCTCATCGGCCTGAGGTGAGCTTTTCGACAATCGTCGCATCACGGGCTTCCGCCGTCATAGGTTCGTCAGTGGATCCGGCCGGGGTCCGGCGGGCAGGCTGACGGGATGAACGCGGACGTGGTGGTCATCGGCGCCGGTGTCATCGGGGCGTCGATCGCGCACGAACTGGCGGGCTCCGGCCTGAACGTCCTGGTCGTCGACAAGGGCGGCAGCGCCGGCTGCGGCTCGACCGGGGCATCCAGCGCGGTGGTCAGATTCACCTTCTCCACCTGGGACGGCGTCGCGCTGGCCTGGGAGGCCAGGCACTGCTGGGAGTCCTGGCGCGACCACCTCGGCGCGCCGGCCGGCGAGCAGCTCCCCCGCTACCACCGCACCGGCCTGGTCATGCTGGACGCGCCCGTCGCTCCCCGGGCGCGGATCCTGCCGTTGTTCGACCGGGCCGGCGTGCCGTACGAGGAGTGGGATGCCGACACGCTCGCCGCCCGCGTCCCCGGCATCGACACCGGCCGGCACTGGCCGCCCGCGCGGCTCGACGACGAGCGCTTCTGGACCGAGCCGGCCGGCCGGCTCGGCGCGGTCTACACGCCGGACGCGGGCTACGTCGACGACCCGCAACTCGCCGCCGCCGGGCTGGCCGCCGCCGCGAGCCGGCGCGGCGCGTCCTTCCGTTACCGGCAGGAGGTGGTGGAGGTCGCCCGCGCGCACGGCCGGGTCCGCGGTGTACGGCTGGCCGACGACACCCTGCTCGCCGCCCCGATCGTGGTCAACGCGGCCGGTCCCTGGTCGGCGGCGCTCAACCGGCTGGCCGGTGTGACCTCCGTGCGGGCGCGTCCCCTGCGTCAGGAGGTCCACCACGTGGCCGCCGCTCCCCCGGGGTTCAGGCCGATCGTCGCCGACCTGGACCTCGGCGTCTACCTGCGCGGCGAACCGGGCGGCGGCCTGCTCGTCGGCGGCACGGAACCGGCCTGCGACCCGCTCGAATGGCTGGAAGACCCCGGTCAGGCGGCCATGGCGCCCACGGCGGCGGCGTTCGAGACCCAGGTCACCAGGGCCGCGCGCCGCTTTCCCGCGCTCACCGTGCCCGGCCGGGCCAAGGGCGTGGCCGGCGTCTACGACGTGACCGACGACTGGACGCCCGTCTACGACAGGACCGAGCTGCCCGGGTTCTACGTGGCGATGGGCACCAGCGGCAACCAGTTCAAGAACGCCCCGGTCGTCGGCCGGATCATGACCGCGCTGATCGAGGCGGTCGAGGGCGGCCACGACCATGACCGCGAGCCCCTGGACTATCTCGCCCCGCACACCGGGCACCGTATCGGCCTGGGCGCCTTTTCCCGGAAAAGGCCCATCAACACCGACAGCACCGGCACCGTCATGGGGTAGCCCCGTTCACGCACCACAGACAGACAGGATTCGTCATGACCGACATCGACGTGCGCGGCAGCGCCACTTGGAACCTGGTCGAGGAGCACTTCCGCAGGCTGCACGGGCCGGTGCTGGGACGGCCGCACAAGCTGCTGGAGCCGTCCTGCTCCGCCGACGGGTCGCGGATCGCCGTGACCGGGCTGGTGTACGACGAACTGGCGGGCCTCCCCCGGCAGTCCTGCTTCCTGGTCGACGGTACGGACCTGCACCCGCTGACCGGATCGTCCGGCTCCTCCAGGCAGCCGTGCTTCTCCCCCGGCGGCGCGACGGTGGCGTTCCTGTCGGACCGCGCGGAGGCGGGCAGGTTCCAGCTCTATCTGCTGCGCGAGGACCAGCTGGGTGAGGCGGAGGCGACCCCGGCCGTGCCCGGGACGGTCGAATATTGCTCCTGGTCGCCCGACGGCACCCGGGTGCTGCTCGGGGTGGCCGGGCTCGGCGCCGATCTGGCCGGCGGTCAGGGGAGCGGCACGACGTACAAGCCGAAGGAGGAGCTGCCGGACTGGCACCCGCACGTCGAGGTCGGCGCGACGGAGGAGGCGTGGCGCTCGCTGTGGGTCCACGACCTCGCGGCGGGCGCGACCACCCGGCTGTCGCCGGAGGGACTCAACGCGTGGGAGGCGGTCTGGTCCGGCCCGGACGCCGTCCTCGCGGTGACCAGCCCCGCTCCGGACGAGAGCGCCTGGTACACGGCTGTGCTGTCCCGCGTGGGACTCGACGGGACCGTCACCGAACGGGCCGGTTCCGACGTGCACTTCGGCTGGCCCGCCGCCTCGCCCTCCGGGGAGCGGCTGGCGGTGGTCGAGGCGGTGTGCAGCGACCGCTGGGTCGTCGCGGGCGACCTGCTGGTGGGCTCCGGTGACGCGGCCCTGGCACGGGTCGACGCCGGTGGGGTGGACGTCACCGCGACCCAGTGGATCGACGCCGACCGCCTGGGCTTCGTGGGGGTACGCGGCCTGGAAACCGTCGCCGCCGTGTACGACGCGGTGAGCGGGAAGACGACCGAGCTGTGGTCGAGCACGGACACCAGCTGCGGCATGCGTTACCCGGAGGCGGCCTGGACCGCCGACGGCCGCGTGGTGATCGTCGAGGAGGGTTACGCGCGGCCGCAGCAGGTCGTGGTGCTGGGCGAGGACCGGGTCGAGCTGGCCGCGCTCTCGCACGCGGGCGCCGACTACCAGCTGTCGATCGGGGGCCGGGCCGAGACGGTCACCTGGTCGGCGCCGGACGGGCTGCCGCTGGAGGGCATCCTGTGCGTCCCCGACGGCGAGGGGCCCTTCCCGCTGGTGGTGAACATCCACGGCGGCCCGGTGTGGGGCTTCCGCAACCTGTGGTCGATGCTCTACGCCTGGACTCCCCTGCTGGTCTCGCAGGGGTACGCGGTCCTCAACCCCAACCCGCGAGGCAGCTCGGGGCGTGGCCAGGACTTCGCCCGGCTGGTGTTCGGCGAGATGGGCGGCGACGACACCGCCGACTTCACCTCGGCGGTCGACGCCCTCGTCGAGCGCGGCATCGCCGACCCGGCCAGACTCGGCGTCATCGGCGGATCCTACGGCGGCTACATGTCGTCCTGGCTGGTCACCCAGGACCAGCGCTGGGCCGCCGCCGTGCCGTTCGCGCCCGTGACGAACTGGTACAGCCAGCACTTCACCAGCAACATCCCCTTCTTCGACGCGCTGTTCCTGGACGGGAATCCGGAGGTGCCCGGGGACAAGTTCCACACCAGGAGCCCGGTCGCGCATGCCAGCAAGGTGCGTACTCCCTGCCTGAACGTCGCCGGGGCCCTGGACCGATGCACTCCCCCGACGCAGGCCAGGGAGTTCCATCAGGCGTTGCTGGAACACGGGGTCGAGTCGCGGCTGGCGATCTACCCGGGCGAGGGGCACGGGGTCCGCGCGTTCCCCGCGGTGATCGACTTCTGCACGCGGGTCGTGGACTGGTTCCAGAAGCACATGCCGGCCGGCCGCGGCTGATCAGGGCGCGGCGTGCGGGTTCGGGCTGACCAGCGCGTCCGGCACCCGCTCGCTGGCCACGGCGGCGTGCACCCGGCAGGCCAGCTCGGAACCTCCCATGCCGGGCAGCTCGACCAGCATCTGGTGCAGGCCGTCGGGGTCGCAGGGCCGGTCGGCGTCGAGCTCGTCGGCCCACTTCTCGGTCGCGCTGCCGCGCAGCAGCTCGCACACCGTGCTGAAGCGGGTGGCGTGGTCGGCGGAGGATCTGGCGTTGCGCAGCGCGTCGCCCAGGCTGTCCAGGTGCCGGCGGGCGGCCGGGTGGAGCAGGCGGTCCCGGTCGGCCGCCAGGTCGGCGACCTCGCGCCGCAGCTCCGCGACCGCCTCCAGCAGCTCCATCAGGTACAGGCCCGCCTCGCCCTCGCGCTCGATGAGCTCGTAGGCGTCCGCCCGCCGCTGGCACGGGTCGGCCGGGCGGGCGACGGGCCCGATCTCGCCGGGGGTGGCGAGCTTGCGCGACTGCAGCATCAGCACCGGCGTGAACAGCAGCGGCTCCTGCCCCTCGGCGTCCGGTTCGCCGGTGGCGATGCGGTCGCCGGGGCCCGCCAGCTCGCCCGCCTCGTTGAGCGGCAGGTGGTCGATCCTGGCCACCACCGCCCAGTCGCGGGGTGCGCGCGGGTCGTGACCCGGCTCGATCTCGTCCACGTCGAGCATGACCGGCGTGCCGTCCGAGCAGCCGTCGGCGATGCCGGCCAGTTCGCCGGTGGTGGCGACGATGCGGCGCCGGCCGTACTCCATGCGGACTCTCCTCTACCCCGGCGAGGCGGGCTGGACGGACGACGGCCAGCGTAGCGCGGGTGGGCCCCTCACCAGGCGTCCCGCCGGAACGCCGCTCTGAGTTCGGAGACCAGGAGGCCGGGCTGTTCGAGGCCGGGGAAGTGGCCGCCGCGGTCCAGTTCGTGCCAGGACCGCAGGTCGTGGTAGCGGCGCTCGGCCCAGCGGCGGGCGGTCGGCCACGGCTCGGCCGGGAACAGCGAGCAGGCGGTGGGCACCGTCACCGGCTGGGCGTTCTCCGCCTCGGCGCTGCGCGGCACCCATCGCATGGTCTCCCAGTACCAGCGGGCGCTGGAGGCGCCGGTGCCGGTCAGCCAGTACAGGGCGATGGTGTCCACCTGCTGCGCCAGGCTGACTCCGCCGCCGTACTCAGGGCGCGGGTCGGAGTAGGCGGCGAACTTCTCGCCGAGCCACGCGGCCAGGCCGGCGGGCGAGTCCAGCAGGGAGTAGCCGAGCGTCTGGGGGCGGGTGGCCATGATCATCGCGAAGCCGTAGCCGTCGGCCAGGTGCGTGTCGCGGCGTTCCAGCATGCGCTGTTCCGCCGGGTCCGGGGCGATCCGGTCCTCCGGCAGGGGTGAGGCGAGTGGCATGGTCAGGTGCAGGCCGATGACGCGTTCGGGGGCCAGGCGGGCGAGTTCGGTACTGACGAACGCGCCCCAGTCGCCGCCGTGCGCGCCGAACCGCTCGTAGCCGAGCAGGGTCATCAGGTCGGCCCACGCGCGCGCCGTGCGCCCGGGGTGCCAGCCGGGTTCGCGAGGAACGCCGCTGAACCCGAACCCGGGAAGCGCCGGGACGACCACGTGGAAGGCGTCGCTCGCGGAGCCGCCGTGGGCCACGGGGTCGGTGAGCGGGCCCAGGACGTTCTCGAACTCCAGGACCGAGCCCGGCCAGCCGTGGGTCAGCAACAGGGGGGTCGCCCCGGGCTCGGGTGAACGCACGTGCCAGAACGCGATGGGCAGGCCGTCGACGCGGACGCGGTAGTGCGGGATCGTATTCCAGCGTTCCTCCAGTGCCCGCCAGTCGTGGCCGCGCCAGGTGTCGAGGAGCGTTCTCAGCCGGTCGAGCTCAAGGCCCTGCGTGGCGTCCGGCACCGTTTCCGGCTCGGGCAGCCGTACCTCGTCGAGGCGGGTGCGCAGGCTCGCCAGGTCGCGGTCGGGGATGCGGATGGGGTAGGGCTCGATGTCAGGCATGAACGAAACCCTAGGAACGTGTCACCCCGGGTGGCCATGCCGCGGATTGCCGGAAAAGCCATCAGGAATTGCGGTACGCGGTCGGCCGCATGCCCGTGTGCCGCAGGAAGGCCGTCGACAGGGCGCCGGGGCCGGCGAAACCGCACAGCGGCGCGATCTCGGCGACCGTGAGGCCGCTCTCCCGCAGCAGGCGTCGTGCCTTCTCGATCCGCAGGCGGGCCAGATAGCGATGCGGCGTCTCCCCCGTCGCCGCGCGGAACACCCGGACCAGGTGGAAGACGCTGAGGTAAACCTCGTCGGCGATGTCGGCCAGGGTGAGGGGCTCGGCGAGCCGGTCACGCATGAGGGCGATCGCCGCCCGGACGCGGGTGTCCTCCCGGGCAGGGGGCCGCTCGGTCTCCCGGGAGTGGCGGGTGAGCAGGTGGACGGAGAGGAAGGCGGCCACGGACTCGGCGTACAGGTCGCCGATGTCGCCGGCGGCGCCGACGGCGCGTACGGCCTCCTCGATCAGCGGATCGCCCGCGGTCACGGAGGCCGCCATGCCCGGATAGTCGGGCGGGCGGCCGCCGAGCTGCTCGGCGGTCCGTTCGACGGTGCCGCGCGGGATGTGGACCTGCACACTGCGCAGCGGCCCGTCCCCTCGGTAACGGCGCAGGAGAGGCTGGTCGGGCACGCCCAGTTCGAGCCGCCCCGGCGCCCAGGTGTGGCGGTTCCATCGGCCGCCGGTGCGCGTCTCCATGGCGGCCCGGCCGCCCACGGGCAGGATCAGGTGCAGGTCGGCGGCGGCCGGCAACTCCATGTCCTCGACCACGGGCACGTGCTCGAAGCGCTGCACGAGCAGCGAGCGCCAGCCGAAGTTCTCCCAGCTGCAATGGGTCCGCCGGACATAGCGATCCATGTCGAAACCGGCATAGGGCTGGAGATCGAATTCAACGGAGTCGAACACCATACGACCGAGGTTAGCCGGGCCCGGGTTGCGCATTCTTCACCCATGTGCGTACAGTGTTCGCATCAAGGGAACGAAGTGCGCATCTGTGGAGGAAAGAATGGATCTCGCATATTGGCAGGCCCGGCTCGACGACCTGCGCGCCACCCACCACGTGCCGGGCGCGACGCTGGCGGTGGTGGCCGGCGGCGAGATGTACGAGCTGGCCAGCGGCCTGCTCCACCGAGGCACCGGAGTGGAGGCCACCACCGACTCGGTGTTCCAGCTGGGCTCGGTCGCCAAGATCTACACGGCCACGCTGGTCATGCAGCTGGTCGACGCCGGTCAGCTCGACCTCGACGCCCGGGTCGCCGACGTGCTGCCCGGCTTCGCCGTCGCCGACGCGGAGGCCACCAAGACGATCACGGTCAGGCAGCTGCTCACCCACACCAGCGGTCTCAGCGGCGACTTCCACCTCGACACCGGCCGGGGCGACGACTGCGTCGCCCGCTACGTCGAGGCCTGCAAGGACCTGAGCCTGGACTGCCCCACCGGCAGCGCGCTGTCCTACAGCGGCAGCGGCTACGTCATCCTGGGCCGCATCGTCGAGGTGATCACCGGCCTGACCTGGGACCAGGCGCTGAACGAACGCATCCTGACCCCGCTCGGCCTGGACCAGACGATGACGCTGCCCGAGGAGGCGCTGCGCTTCCGCGTGGCCATGAGCCACCTCGGCGGCCCCGGCGCCTACCCCGAGCCCGCCCCCGTGTGGGACTTCCAGGCACGCGCCGCCGCCCCCGCCGCCCGCGTCCTGGCCACCGCGGGCGATCTGGCAAGGTTCGCCCGGATGCACCTCAACGGCGGCGCCGGCGTCATCTCCCCCGGGACCATCGCCGCGATGCAGCGCCGCGAGGCCGACAGCCCGGACAAGTGGACCCTCAGCGCCGACGCGTGGGGCCTCGGCTGGACGCTGTACGACTGGAACGGCGTGCGCGGCTACGGCCACGACGGCTCGGCCGTGGGCCAGTTCGCCTACCTGCGCGTGGTGCCGGAGGCGGGCGTGGCGATCGCGCTGCTGACCAACGGCGGCTCCACCCGCCAGCTCTACGCCGACCTGTTCGGCGAGCTGCTGGCCGAACTGGCCGGCGTGCGCGTGCCGGAGCCGTTCGGCCCGGCCGCCGAGCCGCCCAAGGTCGACTGGGCCGCGCTGACCGGCACCTACCGCCGCGAGGGCGCGAAGCTGACCGTGACCGAGGGCCGGCTGCTGTATGAGTTCGTCGACGGCATGGAGGGCATCTCCCCGCCCCTGGACGTCGAGCTCGGAACGGTCACCCCGACCGTGTTCGCGGGCAGCGGCGCCGGCCCCTCGTTCAACGACGACTACATGCCCGTCGTGTTCTCCACGCTGACCGACGGCACCCCGTGCGTGTACGTCGGCATGCGCGTCACCCCCAAGATCGCCTGATCAGGGCCGCTCGAACACGACACGTCCCCCGGTCACGGTCAGCGTGACCGGGGACTCGGCCAGCTCGTCCGCGGGCGCGGTGACCGGGTCGAGCGCGAGCGCGGTGAGGTCGGCCTGGAAGCCGGGGGCGATCCGGCCGGACACCGACTCGGTCGAGGAGGCCAGCGCCGCGTGCGAGGTGCAGCCCTCCAGCGCCATCAGGCCGCTCAGCCCATGGCCGGTGGCCGCGCCGCGCGGCTCGCGGGCGGCGGCCAGGATCTGGCGGGCGTCGTAGTGGGCGATCGGCCAGTCCGAGCCCAGCGCGAGCGTGGCGCCGGCCTCGCGCAGGTCGCGGCAGCGCCAGGCGCGCGCGGCCCGCTCGTCACCGAGGCGCTTGGACCATTCGTCGGTGTGGTCGGCGCGCGTGTAGGCGGTGTGCGGGGGCTGCATCGAGGCCGCCACGCCCAGCCTGGCGAACCGGCCGACCTGGTCGTCGGCCAGCGTCTCGATGTGCTCGACGCGGTGGCGCGGGCCACCCGCCCCCAGCCCTTCGATCGTGTCGAGGACATGGCGGACGGCCGCGTCGCCGATCGCGTGGGTCGCGGTGGGCACGCCCACCTGATGCAGCGTCCGTACGGCATGCCGGTAGTCGGCCGGATCGAGCCAGAAGGCGTCGGTCCCCTCGCCGTGGCAGTCGGCGTGCTCGAGCCAGGCGGTGCCACCCTCGACGGTGCCGTCCATGAACAGCTTCACCCCGCCGACCCGCCAGGTACGGCCGTGCTTCTGCTGCATGCCGATCAGGCCGGCGAACTCGTCGGGGCCGTCGCCGGGCATGCACCAGGGGGCCAGGCGGAGCCGTACGGGAAGGTCGTGTTTGTCCTCCACGGCGGTGAGCAGGTCGAGGTCGTCGGCGCCCACGTCCATGACGTGGGCGCCGGTCAGGCCGGTCGCGGCCATGCGGGACAGGAGGTCGAGCAGGCGTTCGGCACGTACGGCCGGCGGCGTGGCGGGCAGCAGCGGCGTCATCAGCTCCATCGCGGCGTGTTCCACGAGGTGGCCGGTCGGGCGGCCGTCGGCGTCGCAGACGACGGCGGCGCGCTGGGCGAACGCGCGCGGCCCGTCGATGCCGGCCAGCTCCAGCGCGGCCCGGCTGACCAGGACGGAGTGCGCGTCATAGAGCCGCAGGTGCGCGGGCGCGCCGGACACCGCCTCGTCGATCAGGTCGTGGTGGAGCGCCCGGCCGCCGAACACATTGTGGTCGAGCCCGTAGCCGAGCACCCACCCGTCCACCGGCGGCGCCGCGCGGAGGGCCGCGCGCAGGCCGTCGAGGTCGGTGACCTCGGACAGGTCGGTGCCGGTGGCCAGGTCCAGGCCCCACAGCGGGTGGGCGTGCGCGTCGGTCAGGCCGGGCACCAGGGTGGCTCCGGCCAGGTCCACGACGCGGGTGCCGTTCCCCTGCCAGTCCCGCGCGTCGGTGTCGTCGCCGACGGCGGCGATCAGGCCGCCCTTGACGGCGAGCGCGGTGGCGCGCGGCCGGGCCGGGTCGAGGGTACGGACGCGGGCGCCGATCAGGACGAGGTCGGCTGTGGGCACGGTTCACTCCCGAAGTTCTGGTAGACCTCCGCGCGGTGCCTTCTGAGCCAGAACGCGAGCCCTGTTCCGATGGCGAAGACCGCGGGGATGAGGGTGAGGATGACGGTGTTCACCGCGACGACGCCGCCGGTGAACAGGGAGATCTTGGTGACGATCAGGCCGAGCGCCCCGGCGAGCAGGACCGCGGCGGCCACGGGCGCGACCAGCGTGCGCACCACGCCCTCCCCCTGCCGGTTCCTGCTGAAATAGAACGGTACGGCGATGGCCGCCAGCAGCATCAACGTCACCAGGCTCATCATGCCGAGCGTGTTCACCCAGAGCAGCAGGTGGGTGTACGGATCGGCGCCGGCCAGCCAGAAGGCGAGCACGACGACCAGCCCGAGCGCGGTCTGCGCGATGCCCGCGACATAAGGGGACTGGTGGCGCGGATGGATCCGGCCGAGGACGGACGGGAGCACCCGCTCCTCCGACAGCGACAGCGTGTAGCGGTTGATCGCGTTGTGGAAGGCGAGCAGCGAGGCGAAGATGCTGGTCACGATCAGGATGTGCATGAGGTCGGCGGCCCAGCCGCCCACGTAGGCCGTGATCGCGGTGAAGAAGAGCCCGGCCGGGTCGTCGGCGGCGGCCTTCACGATGGCCGCGCTGCCGAAGGCCTGGATCACGATCCAGACGATGAACGCGTAGAAGACGCCGAGGAAGGCCAGCGCGACGTAGGTGGCGCGCGGGATCGTGCGGCCGGGGTCACGGGCCTCGCGCCGGTAGATCACGGTCGACTCGAACCCGGTGAACGCGCCGAACGCGAACGCCAGGACGGCGATGATGCCCGGCGACGTCACGTTGGCCGGGGCGAAGGAGTCCAGGCTCAGCGTGCCCTTCAGCAGCACCCCGCCGGCCAGGAGCAGCAGGATCGCGGTCTCGGCCACGAGCAGGACGCCCAGGACCTTGGCGCCGAAGTTGATCGAGCGGTAGCCGCCGTAGTAGGTGATCAGCAGCCCGGCCACGGCGATGACGACCCAGGGCACGTCGATGCCCAGCAGGCTCTTCAGCGTGCCCGCGGTGGCGCTGCCGAGCAGGCCGTACACGCCGATCTCCATGGCGTTGTAGCCGACCATGGCCACCAGCGCGCCGCCGGCTCCGGCCGGGCGGCCCAGGCCGCGGGTGATGAACGCGTAGAAGGCGCCGCCGCCGCGTACGTGCCTGCTCATCGTGGTGAAGCCGATCGCGAAGATCGCCAGGACGAGACCGGCGACCAGGTAGCCGGCGGGGGCCCCGATGCCGCCGAGCATGATCGCGATGGGCGAGACGCCCGCCATGACGGTGAGCGGCGCGGCGGCGGAGATGACGAAGAAGGAGATGTCGACGCTGCCGAGCGAGTTGGATCTGAGAGGCATGGCGGTTACGCCCTTCCAGGCACCAGAAACCTAAAGCCTTTTGATTTTGGCAATGTAGCCTCTGAGAGCACGCTTGAGAAGACGTAACGGGGAGAACGACACATGGGCCGGCCTCGGACACCACTCCTTGACCGCGAACGCATCACCACCGCCGCGCTGGCCCTGGTCGACGAGCAGGGCGAGGTCAGCCTGCCGCAGATCGCCCGGCGGCTCGGCGTGCAGACCGGCTCGCTCTACCACCACGTCGACGGGCGCGAGGGCGTCATCGAGCTGATCCGCGAGCACGTCTCCTACCGGATCGACTCCTCCATGCTCGACCTGCCGCCGTGGGACGAGGCGCTGGCCGGCTGGGCCCGTTCCTACCGGGCCGCCTTCGCCGCGCACCCGCGCGCCATCCCGCTGCTGCTGGCGACGCCGGTGCGCACGCCCCGGGTGCTGGGGCAGTACGAGCAGGCCGTGCGGATGCTGAACGAGGCCGGATTCGCCCTCCGGGAGGTGCTGACCATGATCACCGCGGTGGAGAACCTGATCTTCGGCTCGGCTCTTGATCTGGCCGCGCCGGACCCGATCTGGGACCTGTCCGACCAGAGCGGCACCCCCGCCCTGTCGCAGGCGATGGCCGCGGCCCCGCCGACCCGCGCCGACGACGCCTTCGAACTGGCCCTGGCCGCCTGCCTGGCCCACTTCAAGAGCCGCTGACGTCTCATTCGGCCGGGCAGGTGGTGCCCGGCTCGGGCAGGCGGAGGTCGGTCAGGTACTCGGTGGCGTACCTGATGGGGCACTTCTTGCCCGACAGGTACATGACGTGGCCGGGGCCTTCGTAGGCCACGGTCCTCGATCCCGGGATCAACCGGGTGAAGCTCTCGCTCCACACGTAGTCGCCCCAGGTGCTTCCCATGCCGAGGAAGGGCGGCAGGCCGCTGACGGGGAGCGGGCGGGGCGGGTTGGCGACCTTCCCCGGCCAGCCGGCGCAGCCGAGCGCGTCGAACGCGGATCCGCCGAAGTTCGGCGAGACCTTCTCCGCCTGGCGGCGGAACTCCCGTAGCTGGCTGTAGCCGGCGAAGCCGCGGCCGTCCGCGCAGGTCATCGCCAGCGCGCCGGGTGTGGCCCAGATCCGCGCATTGCCGAGGGCGAAGTCCGCGAACCCCGATCCGTCGCCGCGCCGGGCCTTGTCGACCGACTCGGCGAACTCCAGCCACCGCGTCTCCTTCGGACCCGGGTCGGCGCTGAAGGCGAAGCCCCTCAGGTGCCAGCCGGTCAGCTCGCCCTTGCCGAACTCGGACGACGTGACCGGGATCGGGCGGCGGTCGGCGTCCCTGATGAGCGTGCGCCAGACCGCTCCGGCGTCCTCACCGTGCAGCGCGCAGGCGGGGGTGTCCGCGCACCAGGCGGTGAACCTGCGGAAGACCTGTTCATGCACGGGCAGGGCGCGCAACCACTGGCGGGGCCAGCCGTCGACCTGGTTGATCGTTCCGTCGAGGTACATGGCGCGGATGCGCCGCGGGAACAGCCGGGCGTACGCGGCGGCGGGCACCCCGCCGTAGGAGTTGGCCATGAAGCTCAGCCGTTCCTCGCCCAGCGCCCGGCGGACCGCGTCCATGTCCCTGGCCACCGACAGGGAGTCCATGTGGTGGAGCAGCCCGGTCCTGTCCGCTTTCTGGCACGTGGTGAAGGCCTTGGCCATCGCGGCCGCCAGCGCCTCGTACTCCCTCGGGCTCCTGGTCTCGGTCAGGGTCGTACCGGGCCGCATGCACGCGGGCGGCACCTGCTGGATCCACAGACTGTTGCGCGGGCGGTAGGCGACGAGGTCGAACCTGCGCCGCAGCTCGGTGAGGTCGGCCGCGCCGTGCTTGAGGTCCTCGATCCCGTTGGAGCCGGGACCGCCGGGGACGCCGAGGACGCTGCCGATCCGGCGCGCGGGCTCGGTGGCGGGCAGCCGGGCCAGTTCCAGGCGCACCTTCCGCCCGTCCGGCCTGGCCCAGTCGACAGGCACCTCGATGGCGGCGCACCGCATGCCGGGCACGCCCTGGTCCGCGCAGTCCCGCCAGGACGGCTTCGGGGTGCCGGAAGCCGGGATGGTGGCCGCGAGCGCCACCAGTGCGACGGCGATGTTCGTGACAGTCATCATGCTCACCAGCCTGGCGACGCCGGCCGGGGACCACCATGAGGCCGTCCTCCGCCTATGTTCGGGACACCCCCCACGTGTCCGGCAGGAAGTCCTGGTGGGGTGTTCGAGGTGCGAGTGAGCGCGCCGCCAGCCAGGCAGCGGCGTCCTCGCCCCGCCCGGCGACCACCGGCGCGCAGTCCGGCAGCAGATCGCGTACGGCCCGCCGTACCGGACCCTCGCTCGTCAGCACGCTCCCGGCCAGCACGACGGGTGTGCCGGGCGCGTGCACCTCCCGGAAGGTCCGCACCAGCAACCCGGCCGCGCGCTCGACGATCTTCACCGCCTCCGGATCACCCTCCTCGGCCGCCCGGCTGACCAGGGGCGCCAGCTCGGCCAGCGCCAGCGGCGGGGCCGCCTGCACGGCCACCGCCACCATCTCCGGCTCCCCGACGCCGAGATGCTTGAGCACCGCCGCGGTGAGCGAGCCCGGCGTCCCGCGGACGGCCGAGCGGGCCGCCTGCCGCCCGATCCAGAACCCGGAGCCCTCGTCGCCGAGCTGCCAGCCGTGCCCGTCGGCCGTCGCCGCGATCTCGTGGTCAATAATTTTCGCCGCGATCGCTCCCGTGCCGGAGATCAGCGCGGTTCCCGAGGCCGCCGGGGTGCCCGCGGCGAAGGCCACGACCACGTCCCCGACCACCCGGGGCGGCACCGGGAAGTGCGCGGCGAGCCCCTCGGGCAGCCCTTCGATGCCCGCCAGCCCGATCACCGCCGCCCTGACACCGCCGCGCCCGGCCGCCGCCAGCGCCTCCTCGACAGCCCTGCCCACCTGGAGGAAAGCCTCCACGGGCGGACAGGCAGCCGGGTTGCCGCACCCCGCCCGCCCTCGCCCCAGCACCTGCCCGTCCAGAGTCGCGACGACCGCGCGCGACGACGTCCCTCCGGCGTCCACGCCGAGAACTAAACTCATGTCAAGAATTATCGGCCCAAACCCTTGACGACGCCAGATGATGAGCATAATTTTCACCATCAAGGAGGACGACGTGGAACTACTGCCCCGGATCCGGGCCGAGCAGGACGAGATGCCCGAAGCGCTGCGCAAGGTCGCGGAGGTGATCCTGGACGACCCGGCGGAGACGGCCAGGATGACCATCGTGGACCTGGCCGAGCGCAGCGGCACCTCTACGGCCACGATCACCCGGTTCTGCCGGGCGCTGGGCTTCAGCGGTTACGCCGAACTCCGGGTCACGATCGCCAGCCAGACCGGCCGGGCCGCCCAGCAGCACTGGGACACCGACATAGGGCAGGAGATCCTGCCCGCCGACGGCCTGGACAAGGTGCTGGGCGTGGTCTCCAACAGCGACATCCGGCTGATCCAGGAGACCGCCGCCCAGCTCGACCTGGCCACGGTGGAGAAGGTGGCGGGCGTCATCAAGAACGCCGGCCGGGTGCTGCTGTTCGGCGTGGCCAGCAGCGCGGCGGTCGCCGGTGAGATGGAGTACCGGCTCCAGCGCATCCGCGTCCCCACCTGGAGCAGGTCGGACGCGCACAGCGCGCTGACCGACGCCGCGCTGCTGACCGACGGCGACGTGGCGATCGGCATCTCGCACAGCGGCAGGACCAGGGAGGTCATCGAGGTGCTCGCCGAGGCGGCCGGCCACGGCGCGATCACCGTCGCGGTGACCTCGCACCCGAGCTCGCCGCTGGCCGAGGTGGCCGAGCTGGTCCTCACCACGGCGGCGCGGGAGACGACCTTCCGCAGCGACGGGTTCGCCGCGATCCACTCCCAGCTGCTCGTCCTCGACGTGGTCTACGTCGCGGTCGCGCAGCGCACCTACGAGCGCACCAAGGAGGCGTTCGACCTGACGGTACGCGCCGTCACCGGACACCGCCTAGACGGAGGGCAATGAATCCCGACATATACGCACAACACGTGGCCGACCTGGTCAGCACCATTCCGCAGACCCACGCCGGCGAGATCGGACAAGCCGCCCGCCTTATCGGCAAATGTCTCGACAACGGGGGCGTGATCCAGGCCTTCGGCTCCGGCCACTCCGAGGCGGTCGCCATGGAGATCGCCGGCCGCGCCGGCGGCCTCGTGCCCACCAACCGGCTCGCCCTGCGCGACATCGTCCTGTACGGCGGAGCCGACCGCGCCGAACTCACCCGCTACGACCTCGAACGCGACCCCACCGTGGCGCACCGCATCCTGGCCGCCGCCCCGATCGGCGAGCCGGACCTGTTCGTGGTCATCTCCAACTCCGGCGTCAACGGCGTCGTGGTGGAGCTGGCCCAGGCCGTCAAGGAACGCGGTCACGACCTGATCGCCATCACCTCCCTGGCCCACAGCACCGCCGTCGCCTCCCGCCACCCCTCGGGCGCCCGGTTGTGCGACCTGGCCGACGTGGTCCTCGACAACATGGCGCCCTACGGCGACGCCGTGCTCCCCCTTCCCGACGGCGGCGCGGTCGGCGCGGTCTCCACGATCACCTCGGCCCTGCTCGCCCAGCTCGTCGTCACCCAGGTCGTCCGCGACCAGCTGGAGGCGGGCAAGGTCCCGCCGATCTACCTGTCGGCCAACGTGCCGGAAGGCGACGAGCACAACCTGCGCCTCGAAGCGCTCTACGCGGGCCGGATCCGCCGCGGCTCCTGAACTCCCTTGTCACTCCTCTCGCTTCTCACTGAGGCGAGGTGAGGTCTCTTAGCCGAAAGCTGTCTTCGTCATGCCTGAAAACACCCCCACCCGCCGGGGATTCCTCGGCCTGCTCGCCCTCACCCCGGTCGTCGCCGCCTGCGCCACCGGCGGCGGCGCGCCCGCGCCCTCGGTCCCGGCCGCCGCCGGGCCCACCAGCGCCGCCAACCCGCTCGGCGTCGCCGCCAAGGACCCGCTGGACGTCGTCATCTTCAAGGGCGGCTTCGGCGACGACTGGGCGAAGTTCGCCGAGTCGCTCTACACCAAGCGCCATCCCGAGGCGAAGATCAAGCACGCCGGCATCCAGGGCGTCGGCCAGGCCATGCAGCCGCGCATGGTGGCCGGGGACCCGCCGGACGTGATCGACAACTCCGGCGCGGGCGCGCTGGACGTCGCCTCGCTGGTCGCCGACAAGCAGCTCTTGTCGCTGGAGAAGTTACTCGACGCGCCCTCGGCCGACGATCCGGCCGTCAAGGTGCGCGACACGCTGGTCCCCGGCATCGTCGAGGCGGGCAGCTTCGGCGGCGTGCCGTACGTGCTCAACTACGCCTATACCGTCTGGGGCCTTTGGTATAGCTCCTCGCTGTTCGCCAAGCACGGCTGGACCTATCCGGCGACCTGGGCCGAGATGCTGACGCTCGGCGACGAGATCAAGAAGGCGGGCCTGGCCCCCTGGACCTACCAGGGTAAGTACCCCGAGTACATGAACGACCCGCTGCTCACCATGGTCGCCAAGGCCGGCGGCATGGAGCAGGTCGCGGCCATCGACAACCTGGAGCCCGGCGCCTGGCGGGCCGACAGCGTCAAGGCCGTCGTCGAGGCCTTCGCCGAGCTGGCCGGGCGCGGGCACATCATGAAGGGCTCCGAGGCGCTGTCGCACACCGAGGCGCAGACCGCCTGGTGCCAGGGCAAGGCGGTCTTCATCCCCTGCGGCTCCTGGCTGGAGGCCGAACAGGCCAAGGTCACCCCCGCCGGCTTCGACATGGTCGTCGGGCCCACGCCCCGGCTCTCCGACGCCGACAAGCTGCCCGGCACCGCCATCCAGGCCGCGGGCAGCGAGCCGTTCATCATCCCGGCCCAGGGCAAGAACACCGCCGGCGGGCTGGAGTTCCTGCGCCTCATGCTGGCGAAGGAGAGCGCGGCCAACTTCGCCACGACCGCCAGCGCCATGCCGGTGCGCAAGGACGCGCTGGAGGGGCTCCAGCTGTCCAGCGGGCTGAAGTCGGTGGGCGAACTGGTCGCGGCGGCGGGCAAGGACGCGCTGTCCTACCGCTTTCCCGGCTGGTACGCGCCGCTGGCGAAAGCCGTACACGACTCGACGGGAGAGCTGCTCAACGGCCGGGTCAGCGCCGCGCGGTGGACGGAGCGCGTGCAGAAGGCCGCCGACCAGGTGGCCGCGGACGCCTCGATCACCAAGTACAAGCGATGAGGCACCGCCGGCTGCCGTTCATCGCGGGGTTCCTCGTCCTGCCGCTGACGCTCTACGCGGTGCTCGTGCTCTCGCCCTACGCGCAGGCGTTCTACCTGGCGCTGACCGACTGGCGCGGGGTCTCGGCGCGGGCGGAGTTCGTCGGCGCGGACAACTTCGCCCGGCTGCTGGACGATCCGCAGGTGCTGGGGGCGCTGAAGAACAACGCGGTCATGCTGCTGGTGGTGCCGATCGCCACCGTGGTGCTCGCGTTGTTCCTGGCGGCGGCGCTCAGCCTTGGCCGCCGGCGGGGCGCGGGGGTCTACCGCGTCGTCTACTTCTTCCCGCAACTGCTGTCGGTCGCCGTGGTCGGTGTCCTGTTCCAGTTCGTCTACACCCCGAACTCCGGGCTGCTCAACGGAGTCCTGAACCTGCTGGGCATCGAGGGACGCTCCTGGCTCGGCGACCCGTCGCTCGCGCTGTGGGCGGTCATGGCGGTGGTCGTGTGGAGCGCGGTCGGCTTCTACGTGGTGCTGTTCTGCGCCGCGATGGAGTCGATCCCCCGGGAGATCCTGGAGGCCGCCGCCATCGACGGCGCCTCCGCGCTCACCCGGCTGATCCGCGTCGTGCTGCCGCTGGTCTGGGAGAACGTCCAGGTCGCCTTCATCTACCTGGGCATGGCCGCGCTCGACGGCTTCGCCATCGTGCAGATCATGACCGTGGGTCCCGGCGGCCCCGACAACGCCACCGAGGTGCTCGGCCTCACCCTCTACCGCAACGCCTTCACCTACGGGAAGTTCGGCTACGCCTCCGCGCTCGGGGTCGCGCTGTTCTTCCTCACGCTGGCGCTCGCCGTGCTCGTGCTGCGCGGTTCGCGCCGCGACAGGGTGGAGATGGCATGACCCATTCTCATCGGGTACGGCGGCCGCGCCCGTGGACCTCGTTGCTGCACGTGGCCCTCGTCGGCTGGGGCGTCATCGTCACGCTGCCGCTGGTGTGGGCGGTGATGAGCTCGTTCAAGGCGGACCGGGACATCCTGACCAGCCCGTGGAGCCTGCCGGACCGGCTGCATGGGGAGAACTGGGTCCGAGCATGGACAGAAGCCTCTATCGGCCGATATTTCCTGAACTCGGCGGTTGTGGTGGGGAGTGCGGTGGTCCTCACCATGTTGTTCGGGGCGATGGTCGCCTATGTGCTGGCCCGTTACCGCTTTCCCGGCTCGCGGCTCATCTACTACCTGTTCATCGCCGGGATGGCCTTCCCGCTCTTCCTCGCCCTCGTGCCGCTCTTCTTCGTCGTGCGCTCCCTGGGCCTGCTCGGCACCCCACTCGGGCTGATCCTCGTCTACACCGCGTACGCGTTGCCGTTCACCGTCTTCTTCCTGACGTCCTTCTTCCGCACGCTGCCCACCTCCGTCGCCGAAGCCGCCTTCCTCGACGGCTGCTCCCATTCCGGCGTGTTCTTCCGGGTCATGCTGCCCATGGCCAAGCCCGGCCTCATCAGCGTCGGCATCTTCAACTTCCTCGGCCTCTGGAACCAGTACCTGCTGCCGCTCGCGCTCAACCCGGAGGAGTCCGAGTTCGTCCTGGCGCAGGGGCTGGCGGTGCTGGCCGTGCGGCAGGGCTATGCCAGCGACTGGAGCGGGCTGTTCGCCGGGCTCACGATCTCGATGCTGCCGGTGCTGGCCGCGTACGTGGTCTTCCAGCGCCGTATCACCTCCGGCCTCACCGCCGGAGCCGTCCGTTAGCGCCAACAGGTGAGGAGAACCCCCCGATGATGAAGCACTTACTCGTGGCCATGGCCGTGCTGGGCACGCTGGCCGTGCCCGCACAGGCCACGGCCGCTCCGGCGGTGCGCCTGCAGTACTACACGACCGCGCCCCAGCCCGCCGCGCCCCAGGCGGAGCCGATCTTCAACCTGGTCAACTCGGGCACGACCACCCTCCAGCTGCGCGATCTGAAGATCCGCTACTACTTCACCGGCTCGGGACCCCACGTCTTCGCCTGCTCGTGGGCGCGGGTGGGGTGCTCGCAGGTCACCGGGACGTTCGGCAACGGCCACCTGGAGCTGGGCTTCCGCGGCGGGACGCTGGGCGCGGGCGCCCAGACCCAGGTGGAGGTGCGCTTCTACCGGGCCGACTGGCAGTCGTTCAGCCAGAGCGACGACTACTCCTTCGGCGCCGTGTCCGCCTACACCGACTGGCCGAAGGCCACCGTCCACCGGTCCGGCACGCTGATGTGGGGCGACCCGCCGCCCACGTCGGGTCCCGCCGGCGTGCTGTTCGACGACTTCGCGTACACCAATGCCGATGACCCGCTCATCGCCGCGCGCAACTGGACGGTCCGCACCAACCCCGGCGGTCCGGGCGTGCCCGGAGCCACCTGGCCGAAGGGGAACGTGACCTTCCCGACCGCCGACGGCGCCAAGGTGATGCAGCTGAAGGCGACCAACGACGGCGTCAACATCACCCAGTCGGAGATGCTGCACCAGCGCAAGTTCTTCGAGGGCACCTACGCCGCCCGGGTGAAGTTCAGCGACGCCCCCACCACGGGCGCCGACGGAGACGAGACCGTGCAGACGTTCTTCACCATCACCCCGCTGGACGCGCCGATGGACCCGAACTACGGCGAGCTGGACTTCGAGTACCTGCCCAACGGCGGATGGGGCCTGACCGGCCCGCTCATGTACATGACGAGCTGGGAGACCTACCAGCCCGACCCGTGGCTGGCCGACAACACCTCGACGTTCGTCAACTCCAGCCACGCCGGCTGGCACGACCTGGTCGTCCAGGTCTCCGGCGGCACGCTCCGCTACTACGTCGACGGCCGGCTCGCCGCCGAGCACGGCGGCAAGTACTACCCGGAGACGCCCATGTCGATCAACTTCAACCACTGGTTCATCACGGCCGGCCAGACCGGTACGGCGCGCACCTGGATCCAGCAGGTCGACTGGGTGTACCACAGCAAGAACGAGGTGGTCTCCCCCGCCGAGGTGAGCAGCCGGGTCGCCGGCTACCGCGCGGGCAACGTCACCTGGCAGGACACCATCTGACCGAAGGCGGCTCGGCCCCGCCCCGGTCGGTGGAAGATCATAGTGTGAGCCCGTTTTCGCGCACACTAAGGAACTCCCCCATGACGATGACTCTGACCGAGGCGGGGCTGACCCTCGCCGACCCGTCGGCCTACGCCGACGAGGCCCGGCTGCACCAGGCGCTCAGCCTGCTGCGCCGCGACGAGCCGGTGCACTGGGTGGAGGCGGCGGGATACCACCCGTTCTGGGCCGTGACCCGCCACGCCGACATCATGGAGATCGAACGCGACCATGCCGTCTTCCGCAACGCGCCCCGCCCGGTGCTGGCCAAGGCCGAGACGGACGAGCGGATGGAGCGGAGCCGGGCCGAGGGCACCGCGCTGCGGACGCTGATCCACATGGACGACCCGCAGCACCGGGTGACCCGCGCGATCGGCGCCGACTGGTTCAAGCCCAGGGCCATGCGCGCGATGGAACAGCGGGTGCGCGAGCTGGCCCGTCAGTACGTGGACCGGATGAGCGAGTACGGCGGCGAATGCGACTTCACCACCCAGGTCGCCACGCACTACCCGCTGTATGTGATCCTCTCGCTGCTCGGCCTGCCGGAGTCCGACTTCCCCCGGATGCTCAAGCTCACCCAGCAGTTGTTCGGCGGCACCGACAAGGAGTTCCAGCGCGGCGGCACCACCGAGGACATCATGGCGACGCTGCTCGACTTCTTCACCTACTTCCACCGCCTGACCGCCGCGCGCCGCGACACCCCCACCGACGACCTCGCCTCGGCCATCGCCAACGCCCGCGTCGACGGCGAGCTCCTGTCCGACTACGACGCCGCCTCCTACTACGTCATCATCGCCACCGCCGGGCACGACACCACCAGCTCCACGATCAGCGGCGGCCTGCACGCGCTCATCGAGCACCCGGCCGAGCTGGCCCGGCTGCGCGAGGATCCCGCCCTGCTGCCGACCGCGGTCGAGGAGATGATCCGGTGGGTCACGCCGGTCAAGGAGTTCATGCGTACGGCCGCCGCCGACACCCGGGTGAACGGCGTGGCCGTACGGGAGGGCGAGTCTGTGCTCCTGTCCTACCCCTCGGCCAACCGCGACGAGGCCGTCTTCACCGACCCGTTCCGCTTCGACGCGGGCCGCGACCCCAACAAGCACCTGGCCTTCGGGTTCGGCGTCCACTACTGCCTCGGCGCGGCCCTGGCCCGCATGGAGACCCGGGCCCTGTTCGACGAGCTGCTCCCGCGTCTCGACTCGATCGAGCTGGCCGGAACGCCCGAGTGGATGTCGACCACGTTCGTGGGCGGCCTGAAGCACCTGCCGATCCGCTACCGCCTGAAAGACTGACCGTCAGCGGCGCAGAGCCCGAACGGCTTCCTCCGGCACCTGGATCACGATGGAGTGGTAGCTCTCGATCCGCGAGATGATCTCCTCCCGGGGACCCTTCAGCCAGGCGTCGCTGCCGTAGAACTCCTCCTCCTGATCACGATGCGCCTCAAGCGAGGCGAAGGCCCGGATGAGATAAGCCTCCTCGTGGCCGTCCTCATCCACCAGCGACGCCCCGCTGTCCACGACGTCGATGCCGAACTGGCGCAGCAGAGGTACGGCCAGCGTCGCCATCGCCTGGACGAAGTCGGCACGGGTGCCGGGCTTGAGGCGGTAGGTCCGGAATTCGAGAACCATCATGTCGCTCCCCTTCCACGGTACTGGGGACATCATGTCGTGCCGGGCCAAGCCTCGTGCAGTAGTCAAATTTGTCCAGTAGAGTACTGCGCATGACTGGTGAGAAGACCGTGCCGGCGCTGCCCTGCCGTTCCATCGACGAGATCGCCGAGTTCTACGAGATGCTCGGCTTCACCAGGACCTACTACCAGACCCGCCCGAACCCGTACGTGGCGGTGAAGCGCGACGACATCGAGATCCACTTCTTCGGCATGCCGGGCTTCAACCCGGAAGACTCCTACGGGAGCTGCATCGTGCTGGTGCCCGACACCGGGGAACTGTTCAACGCGTTCGCCGAGAGGATGCGCGTGGCGTACGGCAAGCTGCTGGTCTCCGGCATCCCCCGGATGACCCGCCCGCGCAAACGGAAGAACGTCGACAACCTCTCCGGATTCTCGGTGATCGACCCCGGCGGCAACTGGATCAGATTCTTCGCCGCCAAACCCGACGCCGCGGACACGGACGCACCGCTGACCAAGCTGGCCTCGTCCCTGCGCAACGCCGTGGTCATGGGCGACTCCCACGGCAAGCACGACCAGGCCGCCCGCATCCTGGACACCGCCCTGCGCCGCGACCAGGAGACCGCCGCCCCGAGGGACCTCCTGGAAGCCCTGGCCTACCGCGCGGAACTGGCCGCCCGAGCCGACGACCACCCCGCCGCCCGCGAGTTCCTCACCAGGGCCCGGCAGATCCCCCTCAACGAGGCCGACCAGGACGCCCTGACCGACACCCTCGCCAGCCTCCACGACCTCGACGCCGTCCTGCGCGCCTGATCGCCGGGTTTCAGCGGTCAGCAGGTGACCCTGATCTCGTTGGAGAACTTGAACAGAGCGTCGCCGCCGACCAGGCGCGCCGAGTGCTTGGTGCGCCACGTGTGCTTGCCCGTGCCCTTGCAGAAGTAGGAGATCCCCACGTCCCTGCCGCTTCCGCGCACCGTGACCTCCGGCCCCAGGTTCTCCCAGCCGTACCACCGCTTACGCTGGATCTGCAGCCAGCTCACGCCGGTGCCGCAGTTCAGCTTGCTGCCGTAGCCCTTGATGTAGTTGCCGGACTTACTGGTGAGACCGATGTGCAGCTCGCACTTCGCGGTGGCCGCCTGGACGGGGGCGGACACGACCGCGGTGAGAGGTACGGTGGCGGCGGCCACGAGGATGGCAGTGAGCACACGTTTGGACATTTGAGCGCCTCCGATGCATCTGAACCATGACTGGCCAGAGCGTAGGCAACACCGCTGTCGAAACGCTTTTTCCGCACAACGACGTCGCAGCGCGACACCGCCTTCGCGACCACCCCAGCGCGGGGCGGCGGGTCGCGCTCAGAGGGCCAGCCGCTCCCGGGCGGGCGTCCAGTGCGGCATCTCGATCGTCTCCTCCGCGTCCTCCTCATACCAGCCGGTCTCCGCCAGCCAGGTCTCCAGCCAGCCGGTCAGCTCGTCGGCATCGACGTACCAGGCCAGATGCTCGTCATCGTCGCTGCCCAGCCCGTTGGGTTCGTACAGCAGGACCGTGGCGCGCGCGTGCTCGCAGTCGATCGCCGCGTACATCCCGCACCCCCACTCCAGCACCGGCAGCACGCCCGCGGGCCATCGCTCCTCCTCGCGGGCCGCGATGGCATCCCGCAGGGAGAACAGCTGGTAGTCGGGCCCGAACCCGCCGTCGGCCACCTCCAGGTAGAGGCGCCGTAAGAGCGGTGGCAGCGGGAAGCCCAGCTCCCGCTCGGCCTCCCCGAGCTCGTCGGCGGTCACGGTGGGCGGGAGGGCCTCTTCGGCCGCCTTGGCGATCACCCGCCGGAGCAGATCGTCGGTCATGGCGGCCATCCTGGCAGCCGCCACCGACGTTTCCGGCCCCGGTGGAGCTCACCGAGCACGGGCGGGTCACGGGGTGCGGTGCAGGGCGGGGCGGCGGGCCCAGGTGGCCCAGCGCCAGAGCCATTCGAGCGGCCCCTGCCGGAAGCGGCGCAGCCACAACGTGGACACCACCCACTGGGGCACGATGACGGCTGCAGCGATCAGCACCACCGTCCCCGACGACCACTCATCCGGCGACCCTCCGAGCACGAGCGTGGCCAGCAGGACGAGCACGGTGGCGGTCAGGTAATTGGTCAGTGCCATCCGGCCCAGCGGCGCGAACACCTTCTGCAGCACGGGCCGCAGCGGCGTACGGAGCAGGAGCAGCAGGCCGCACACGTACGCGCCCGCGGTCAGCAGCCCGGCCAGGGAGAACCAGAGGTTGAAGCCCGCCGACCCCTCGGTCCCGATCTGCAGCCACACGGCGGGCACCGCGCCCGCCACGAAGAGCACGAACAGAACGGCCGGTCCGCGCACGGCGTGCTCCATCCGGTCGATCACGCCATAGCGCGTCAGCGCCGAGCCCAGCAGAAACAATCCGGGCACCAGCGGCACCCCGTTGCTGCCGAGGATCAGCGGCGTCACGATGAGGACGGCCGCCAGCCCCGCGACGGCCCAGCGCGGCAGCCAGGTCGAGGGCAGCAGGACCACGAGCCCGACGACCGCGTAGATGGTGAGGATGTCGCCCCGCCACAGCAGGAACATGTGCGCCAGACCGATGGCGACCAGGACCAGGAGCCGCCGCAGCAGCAGGACCCGCGGGCGTGGGACCTGCCGCCTCGCCGACTCCAGCAGCAGCGAGAACCCGACGCCGAACAGCAGCGAGAAGATCGGGAAGAAGCGCTGGTCGACGAAGAGCCCCAGCAGGGAAGGATCACCGCCCGGTGCGGCCGGTGCGGTGCCGCCCATGTGGGCGATCGGCTTGACGTTGGCGAGCAGGATGCCGCACAGGGCGAACCCGCGCAGCACGTCCAGCGCGGCGACCCTCGGCCGGCCGGAGGAGGTCGCGGGGAGCGTTTCTTGTGACATGAGGCTTCATCCTGCGAACCGCGACCGGCTCCCCACATCGGCGGAAAGCAGGGAAAAGGACAGTACCTTTGGCCGGTACAGGCCGGCGGGGTTCCTCTTCTAGCCTGTGTGACGTGCATGTTCTCGAACGGCTGCAGGCGGCGGGGCTCGGTGTCGTGTTCGCGGCGGCCGTGGCCTTCCAGGCGTACCAGGTCGCCGGCAGCTGGGGCGCCGGTCACGGGTTGTTCGGGGCGGCGGTGGCGGTGGTGGTGTGCGTGCTGGCTCTCGTGCGCCAGGCCGGTGTGCTGTGGACGGCGGTCGCGGGCCTGACCGTCGCCGCGCTGGCCGTGCTCGCCACCCGTTTCGTCCCCCTGCCCGCCGAGCCCAGCCCGGCCACGTCGCTGGCGCTGGCGGTGCTCGTCGGCGCCGCGGTCAGGACGCTGCCCGTCCGCGCGGCCGCCGCCGTGGCCACCGCCGGGCTGGCGGTGGTGGCGGGCGGCTTCCTCGCCGATCCCGGCTCGGCGGTGCCGACGTTGAGCGCCCTGGCCTGGCTCGCCGCCGTACTGCTTGGACTCGCCCCCCGGCTCCTCGCCGCCCGCCGCCACGCCGCGGCCGAGCGGGTACGGCGGGCCGAACGCCTGGAGCTGGCCAGAGAGCTGCACGACGTGGTCGCCCACCACATCACCAGCATCGTGCTCCAGGCCCAGGCCGCCCAGCTCGTCACCGCCAAGCACCCGGACAAGACGCCCGGCTCCCTGGCCGGCATCGAGTCGGCGGGCGCGGCGGCGCTGGCCGCGACCCGGCGCGTGGTCGGCCTGCTGCGCGACGCCGCCCCGGCCGGCGAGGGCCACGAGCGGCTCGGCGAGCTGATCGAGGGCTTCGAGGCCCAGGGCCGACGGGCGTACCTGCGGATGGACGCGGAACCGTCCGCATGGCCGCCGGAGGTGAGCAGCACCGTGTACCGGATCGTGCGGGAGGCGCTGACGAACGTCGCCCGGCACGCGCCGCAGGCACGCGAGGTCACCGTCGGCATCACCGAAGACGGGACGGCGGTGACGGTCGCGGTCGAGGACGACGCGCCGCAGACGCCCGCCCGCCGCTACCGCCGCGCCGGGTACGGGCTCATCGGCATGCGCGAACGCCTCGAAGCGCTCGGCGGCACGCTGGCGGCCGGACCGCGGCCCGGCTCCGGCTGGTCCGTCCAGGCGGTCATCCCGACCGGCGGGCGCCGATGACGCCGCCGATCCGGGTGCTGCTGGCCGACGACCAGGAGATGATCAGGGCCAGCCTGCGGATCATCCTGGAGGACCAGCCCGACATCGTCGTGGTCGCCGAGGCCGCCGACGGCGTGGAGGCGATCGAGCAGGCGCACCGGACGCGGCCGGACGTGTGCCTGGTGGACATCCAGATGCCCCGGCTGGACGGGATCGGGGTGGTCCGCGCGCTGGCCGACGCGGAGCCGAGGGTGGTCATGGTGACCACGTTCGACCTGGACGAGTACGTCTACGGGGCGTTGCGGCTGGGGGCCGCCGGGTTCGTGCTGAAGGACGCGGGTCCCAAGCTGCTCGTGGAGGCGGTGCGGGCCGCGTACACGGGGGACGCGCTCATCTCGCCGTCGATCACGCTGCGGTTGCTGAGCCATCTGGCCGAACGCGGGGCGCGGGCCAGGGCGCGGGTGCCGGCGCAGCCGCTGACCGTGCGGGAGGCCGAGATCGTCCGGGCGATCGCCAAGGGGCGCACCAACCAGGAGATCGCCGATGAGCTGTTCCTGTCGCTGAGCACGGTCAAGGGGTACGTGTCCGGCATCCTGGACAAGCTCGGGGTCCGCGGGAGGGTCGAGATCGTGGCCTGGGCCTGGGAGAGCCGCCTGATGGACGGCTCCTGACCGGCTCGCCGGGGGCAGGCGCGGCCGCCCCCGGCCGATCGGTCGGGGGCGGCCGCTTCTTCACGTGTAGGAACGTGCGCCGGCATGGGGTCAGAGCTGGGCCAGGACGGCGCGCAGGGCGGGGGCGAAGCCGTCGGGGTCGTCGGCGAAGCCGGTGTGGTCGCCGGGGAACGAGACGGGCTCGATGCCCAGGGCGGCGCCCAGAGCGCGGGAGGTGCGGTCGCACAGCTGGCCGGCCGACTCCTCTCCGATGCCGATCACGAGGCGCGGGCCCGCGCGCAGCAGGTCCGGGTCGGGAGCCCAGTGGGTGGTGCCGTGCAGCTCGTGGGCGAACCAGCGGCGCTCGTCGGCCACGTGCTGAGGATCGCGCTCGCCGCCGAACATCATCTCCAGCGCGCCGTCCGGGACCGTGATGTTGGCCTGCGCCATGACCTTCGCCCACGCGCCGACCGCGTCGCCGCCGAGGTAGGTGGCAATGAGCTCGTCGGTGAGGGTGTGGAGCTTGTCGCGCTCCGGCAGGAGTTCGATGAGCGGGGGCTCGTGGGCGATGACCGCGCGCAGCTGCTCCGGGTGGGTCTGGGCGAGGGCGAGGGCGGTGATCGCGCCGCCGCTGGAGCCGAAGACCACGGCGGGACCGGCGTCCACGCGGGCCAGCAGGCGTGACAGGTCGTCGGCGCGCAGCTTCGGCGTGGAGTCCTGGGCGGGGTCGTCGAGGAGGCTGCGCTTGATGCCGCGCGGGTCGGCGGTGAGCACCGTGTGGTCGGTGGCCAGCAGGTCGGCCAGCGGGGCGAAGGAGTCGGCGTCCATCGGGGCGCCGACGAGGGCGACGAGCGGGCCCTGGCCGCGTACCTCGAAGTGCAGGCGGGCGTCGGGGAGGTCGAGAGTGGCGACGGTCATGATGTGCTCCTGGACGTGGTGGCCGCGATGGGCCGATTGCGGGTCGCTGACACGGAGACCGCGTTCAGCAGGGGTGGTGCGGCGGTGGCCACGAGCAGCGCGAGCGCCGCCGGGATCACCAGGGCGAGTGGCAGCGTCGCCGCCGTGGCGACGTAGCCGATGAGGGCGGGGCCGACGAGGCCTCCGCCGTAGCTGATGGTGGTGACGGCCGACAGGCGGCGGGCCGCGCCGTCGGCGGCGCCGAGCAGGCTGGCCACGATCGGCCAGACGACGGCCATGCCGGCGCCTGCCAGCGCCCAGCCGGCCATGGCGCAGCCCACCCGCGCCGCCGCGCCGAACGGCAGGACGCCGGCGAGCAGGACGAGGCCGTAACCGGCGGTTGCGGTCACACCGCACAGCCGGATCGTGGTGCGCACGCCGAGCCGGGTGCGCAGCGCGTCGCCGGCGAAGCGGACGAGCGTCATCGCGACGAAGAAGACGGTGTACACGAGCGAGCCGGTGGCGGGGTCCGCGCCCAGGACGCGGGTGGCGTGCACTCCGGCCCAGTCGGTGGCGGCGCCCTCGGTGATGAAGGCCGCCGCGCCGACCACGCCCAGCATCACCATGAGACCGGGCCGCGGCGGGGCCGGGCGCGCGTGCTCGGCAGGCTGGGGGACGAGGCGGAGGCGTGGGTCCGGGGTGCCCTTGACCCCCAGCAGGGCCAGGGCCAGGATGATCGCGCCCGCGCCCATCAGCACCCGCACGTCCAGGCCGGCCCGCAGCGCCGCCGTGATGACCGCGCCGCCCGCCACGGCCCCGAGCGTCCACGTCCCGTGCACCGTGGCCATGATCGGCCGGGCCAGGGAACGCTCCACGGCCGCCGCCTGCAGGCTCAGGGCCACGTTGAGCAGCCCGAACAGCATCCCGAGCACCACCGCCGAGATCATCAGCGTCTCGACCCCGCCGGCCAGCGCCGGTCCGGCCAGCCCGAGCGCGGCCGCCGGGGCGCAGATCCGGAGCAGGCGCCGCCCGGTCCACCGCTCGGCCAGCCGCCCGGCCACCGGCATCGCCACGAGGGCGCCGACGGCCAGCGCCATCAGCAGCCCGCCGAGCCGTCCCGGCCCGAGTTCCAGGCGGGCGTCGGTGGCGGGGAGCGTGGCGCCCCACAGCGCGTTCATGACACCGGTCAGCCCGTAGCTCAGCATGATCGTTCCTCGTCCAGCCATGCCTCGATCCTGGCGGCGGCGCTCGCCTGGGGTCCAACACCTGTTCGAAGGTGATTCACGCGTCAGATGCGTTAATCGGGTAGGAAGGAGGGGTGCCTGACGACGTGGAGATCCGGCTGTTGCGCCACTACGTGGCCGTGGCCGAGGAGTTGCACTTCAGCCGAGCCGCACAGCGCCTGTTCGTGGCGCAGCAGGCACTCAGCCGCGACGTCAGGCGGCTGGAGGACCGGGTCGGACGCCGGCTGCTGGAACGCACCACCCGCAAGGTCACGCTCACCGCGGAGGGCCGGCTGCTGCTGACCCGGGCGCGGGAGATCCTCGGGCTGTTCGACGCGACCATGATCGAACTGCGCGGGCAGCCCCGGTCGCTGACCGTCGACGTGGTCGGCTCCGGCCTCACCCCCGCGCTGGTGCTGGCCGCCGCGCGCGGGCGGGCGCCGGGGGTGGAGTTCTTCGCCCGCTTCCACAGCGGCGCGGAGGCCGCGGTGCCGCTGCTGCTGGACGGGCGGCTGGACATCACGTTCGGCCGCAGCCCCGGCCTGCTGGACGGGGTACGGCAGCGCCCGGTCCGCCACGAGCGCATCGCGGTGCTGGTGCCGGAGCGGCATCCGCTGGCCGAGCTGCCCGCCGTACCCCTGGAGGCGTTGCGCGGCACCAACCCGTGCATCCGCGCGGGCGACCACGCGACGCCCGGGTGGGAGCACGCGCTCCTGCAGTTGCTCGCGCCCTTCGGCGTGGACCCCGCGCTCGCCCACCCGCACGTGCGGGGCGGTGACGAGCTCGCGCAGCACATCCGCGACCGGGACGCGCCGATCCTCACCTTGACCACGCAACCTGACATTCCGGGCGCGGTGCTGCGGCCGCTCGTGGATCCGGTCGCGGTGTTTCCGTGGATGATGATCTGGCGTTCCGACGGCGACCATCCGGGCCTGCGCGCCCTGCGTGAGGCCGTGGACGAGCTGGCCACGGCCCATGACTGGCTGGCCCCGACCGGCGACGCCTGGCTGCCCGAACCCGAGGCGAGCCTGCCGGTGCGCAACCCGCTCTGAGTACGGGGTTACTCATGTTTCCGGCCGTGACGCCCCCGACAGTCACAGGGAGGACATTCCCCTGTGAATCTCTCTGGAGCGGTACATCATGGCACTCTTACCACGCGGCAGATCCGTCGCCCTGATCGGCGTCCTGGTCGCCGCCCTGATGGTGGCGCTGACCGGGTCCGCGTCGGCGGCCACCCAGGTCACGCTGACGGTCAGGATCGACTACCTCAAACAGCTCGACAATCCCGACGACGCCTCCGGCGACGGCGACTACTACCCGGTGGTCCAGATCGCCGACGAGCGCTTCCCCCGGGGCCCGCGCATCGAGGACGACGAGTTCGAGCCCCTCGGCCTGCCCGAGGCGCCGAACGGCTGGGTGTTCAGCAAGGTGGTGAACCTGCCGAACAACGACACGACGGTGGACGTCAACATCGAGATCTGGGACTACGACGACGGCACCAACTTCGGCGACGACCAGATGGACCTCAGCAAGAACGAGCGGGACCTCACGCTCAACCTCAAGTACGACATCGTCAACGCCACCTTCTCCGGCGACAACCTCGCGGTCGGCACCCCCTGCCTGCGCAACGGCGTGCCGAAAGGCCACACCTGCGCCGAGGGCAACGGCGACTTCGACTTCCCCGAGGAGAACGACGGCTACAAGACGATGATCGGCTTCACCATCTCCTCCAACGTCGGCGCCAGCACCGACAGCGACGGCGACGGCCTGACCGACCTGGCCGAGATCCACGGCATCCGCAACGCCGACGGCTCGATGGCGCTGGACCTGAAAAGGTTCGGCGCGAACCCGCTGCGCAAGGACGTCTTCCTGGAGCTCGACTGGACGGCCGGCGAGGCGCCCACCCGCGTCGACATCCAGGCGATGAAGAACGCCATGAAGTCCGCGCCCATCGACAATCCCGACGGCTCGCGCGGCATCAACCTGTGGGTGGACACCGGCAACCTGGTCGACCAGACGGTACGCCGCCAGCAACAGCCCGGCACGTGCTTCGACGACCAGGACAACGGCCTGGACGGCCTGCGCGACGGCGCCGACCCCGACTGCCTGTTCATCGACGCCAGCGCCGAGGACCCCTCCCCCGGCGGCCGGTGCACGAACGCCGACGTGGCCAACCCCGCCTGCCTGGTCGGCGACGATCTCGGCGGCGGCGGCATGGTCGGCGCGCTGAACAACTGCGGCATCGACGCCGCCTTCAACGCCGCCGCCGGCAACACCAACAACTTCGCGGCGGTACGGCGCGGCGTCTTCCGCTACGCCATCAGCACGGCCGAGGCGGCCACCTGCAACATCGGCGGCCAGGCCAGCACCAACAACCGGTTCTTCGTCGACTACAACCACGACGGCGGCACGCTGCTGCACGAGCTCGGCCACACCCTGGGGCTGGAGCACGGCGGCGACGTCACCGTCAACTGCAAGCCGAACTACGTCAGCGCCATGAACTACGACCTGCAGTTCGGCATCCCGCGCGTGGGCGGCGGCCGGATCGTGGACTTCTCGCCGCCCCGCCTGGCGCTGGACGGCACCTCGCGCGGCAAGGTCCTGCGCCAGCTGAACGAGACCGCGCTCGCCGAGCGGCTCCTCGACGCCGACGACAACGAGAACCGGTTCATCTTCGTCAACGGCGACGACCAGGACCCGGGCGTCCCCGGCGTCCAGGGCGCGAAGATCACCGAGGACGTCAACGTCGCCCCCGACTGGAACGGCGACGGCGACAGCGCCGACGACCCGGTCAACCCCGCCGTCAACGTCAACACCGCGGGCCCGCCCGACCCTGTCACCGGCGTCAGGAGGCCGCGCGACTGCGCCACCAACACCAGCAGCGCCGACACGCTGAACGGCTTCGACGACTGGGCCAGGGTGGCGACCTCGCTCGCGTACCCCGGCTTCGCGGGCGGCCTGCGGCGTTCGGACGTGAACGAGCCCGTCGTCGCCGAGCCCGATCCGGAGCAGTTGCCCACCCTCCAGGAGCTGAAGGACAACTGGGAGGCGGTCAACACGACCGACGTCGGCGTCGGCATCACCGCCAGCCCCGATCCGGTGCGCGGCGGCGAGACCCTGACCTGGACGGTGAAGGCCACCAACGAGGGCCCCAACCCGGCCAGCTCGGTCGTGGTCACCACCACGCTGCCCGCTGAAGTCACCTTCGTCGACAGCACCGGCCCGTGCGTCCGGGACGGGTCCAAGGTCACCTGCCATCTCGACGAGCTGACCAGGGGCGCCTCGCGGCAGATCACGATCCGCGCGAAGGTTCAGGACGACGTCGTGCACAGCGGCGACGAGTGCACGATCACCGCGACCGCGGTGGTCGACAACCTCGCCGGTCCCGACCCGAACGCGGCCAACGACACCGCCAAGGCCGAGACGCACGTGCTGGTCAAGACCGGCCTGAAGGTGAACGGCCCGGCCAACGTCGCCAACGACGCCCCGGCCACGCTGAAGGCCACGCTCACCGACGCCGCGGACCGTCCGGTCAGGGACCGGCCCGTGACGCTGACCCTCGGCACCGGCACGTCGGCGCAGTCGTGCCAGGCGCGCACGGACGCCGCGGGCGTGGCGAGCTGCGTGATCACCAGTGTCGCCCAGCCGGCCACCGCGACGAGCGTCGCGATCAAGGCGAGCTTCACCGGCGACGCGTGCTACCTGCCGTCGAACGCCTCCGGCACGGCCAAGCTGCTCTACTACACCGGCCGTTCCCACGCGTTGTCGGTCAAGCCGATCCTGCTGCCGCAGACCGTCGTGGCCGACACCGGCGAGGTGTCCACCTCGGCCAGGTCCACGACCGAGAAGACCACGGCCGCGATCTCGCTCGCGCTGGTCAACGCCAAGGCGCTCAAGGCCGGGGTGGTCACCGGCCTGGGCAGCTCCACCGGGCAGGCGACGGCCGACGAGGTGTCCATCGGGCTGCCCGGCCTGCCGGTCATCAAGGTCGCCGGGGTGCGGGCCACCTCGACGAGCACGTGCGCGCTCGGGACGTACACCGCGAGCGCGACCGGCACGACGACGCTCGGCTCACTGACCATCGGCGGGGTGTCGCACCCGGTCGGCTCGATCGCGCCCAACACCGTCATCCGGGCGGGCGTGGCGACGATCACGCTGAACGAGCAGCGGCCGGTGGCGGGCACATCCGCCGGGATGCTGGTCAACGCCGTCCACGTGAGCGCGCCCGCGCTGGCTGACGTGGTGGTCTCCTCCGCCAGGAGCGGCGTGCACAACTGTCCGTGACCGCTCGATCGAGGAGGCCGTTCACGCCTGGCGTGGGCGGCCTCCTGCCGTGCCGAGCCGGTTCAGCACCTCGGCGGTGAACTCCTTGGTCGTGGCGCCGCCGCCCAGGTCGGGGGTGCGGACCGGAGTCTCGGCGAGGACGGCGCGGAAGGCGGCGCGCACCTCGTCACCGGCCTCGGCGTGGCCCAGGTGGTCGAGCATCATGGCGGCCGACCAGAGGGCGCCGACGGGATTGGCGACGCCGGTCCCGGCGATGTCGGGGGCCGAGCCGTGCACCGGTTCGAACATCGACGGGAAGTCGCGCTCCGGGTTGAGGTTGGCGGCCGGGGCCAGGCCGATGCCGCCCGCGACGGCCGCGGCCAGGTCGCTCAGGATGTCGCCGAACAGGTTGGAGGCCACGATGACGTCGAACTCCCTCGGCCGCAGGACGACCTTCGCGGCGAGCGCGTCGATGTGCTCCTGGTTCCAGGAGACAGCGGGCAGCGCGCGTTCCCTGACGAGCTCGTCCCAGAAGGGCATGGTGTGGATGATGCCGTTGGACTTGGTGGCCGAGGTCAGGACGCCGCGGCGGCCGGCGGCCAGCTCGAAGGCGTAGTCAAGCACCCGGGTGACGCCCGCCCTGGTGAACACCGACTCCTGGACCGCCATCTCCTCGGGGAAGCCGCGGTTGAGGCGGCCGCCGATCTCGGAGTACTCGCCTTCGACGTTCTCCCGCACCACGACGAGGTCCACGCCCTCGGCGTCGCGCAGCGGTCCGGCCACGCCATCCAGGGTCGTGATGGGCCGCAGGTTGACGTACTGGCGGAAGGTCCGGCGGATCGGGATCAACAGCCCCCACAGCGACACGTGGTCAGGCACGCCCGGCCGCCCGACGGCGCCGAGCAGGATGGCGTCGTGGTGCCGGACGCGGTCCAGGCCGTCGGCGGGCATCATCGCGCCCTCGCGCTCGTAGCGCTCGCACGACCAGTCGAAGGTGTCGTAGCCGAGCGTGAAGCCGTGCCTGCGGCCGACGGCGTCGAGTACGGCGGTCGCGGCGGGCAGCACCTCGATGCCGATCCCGTCGCCGGGAATGAGGGCGATGCG
Organism: Nonomuraea endophytica; assembly: GCF_014203235.1. GTDB lineage: Bacteria > Actinomycetota > Actinomycetes > Streptosporangiales > Streptosporangiaceae > Nonomuraea > Nonomuraea endophytica. Next base: position 153,963 of record NZ_JACHIN010000006.1, read on the forward strand.
GTGGGAGGTCATGGCGCCATTGAGCCGGAACCGGCGGGCCGAGGTCCAAGACGAGGATCGTGGCCGTCGTATAGGCGTTCGCTATATCGCCGCGACGAACGCGCGGGCCAGGGCGCTGACCGGCTCGGTGCGGTGCACCAGTGAGACGTACAGCAGTTCGTCCAGTGCCAGGTCGCGCACGACCAGCCCCATCGGCTCGGCCAGCCGCCGCCACGAGGCCGCGACGACGGCGATGCCGACCCCGGCCAGGACCAGCGGCAGCAGCGCCTCGCGGTGCTCCATCTCCACGGCGATCGCGGCTCCCGGCGCGGCGGCCAGGATCTGGTCGGCGGCCCTGCGCATCCCGGTTCCCGGCTGGCCGACGATGAGCCGGGCGCCGCCCAGCAGCGCGGGCGCGACGGGGCCGTCGCCCTCGGGCAGGTCGGCCGCGGCCTGCGCGACCAGGACGAACGGCTGCTCGGCCACCGGGTGCACCACCAAGTCCGGATCGGGGCCCGGGCGGCCGAGCGTGGCGATGAGGCCGAGTTCGGCGGTCCCGGTCCGCAGGGCGGCGGCCACGTCGGCCGGGCGGTCGGCGGCCCGTACGGAGACCTGCACCCCCGGATGCCGCCGGCGGAACGCGGCCACCAGTTCGGTCAGCGGGCTGACCGCCTGGCTGGGCATGGCGGCGATGGTCAGCTTCCCGGCCAGCAGGCGTTCCACCTCGGCCACGCTCTCGGCCGCCGCCTCCAGCCAGCGGGTGACCTGGCGGGCCGGGGTGACCAGGGCCTCGCCCGCCGGGGTGAGCACGAGGCGGCGGCCGTGCCGGCGGAACAGCGGGGTGCCGAGGCCGCGCTCCAGCTTCTTGATCGCCTGGGAGACGGAGGGCTGGGCCACCCACAGCTCCTCGGCCGCGCGCTGCACGCCGCCGTGGTCGACCACGGCGAGGAAGTAGGCGAGCTGGCGAGCGTCCACGTCCGTCTCCACACCCCCGCTTCCATAGGCGCTGCCTATGGAAGAACGACAAAGTTCATCGTGGACAGTATGCCGGGTGGCCTGCCTGACTGGGGATTGCCCCGTCACCCCCCGAGGAGGGCCACTGTGAGCAACGCTCTGCTCCTGACGATGACCGGCGTCGCCATCCTGGGCGTCATCGTCACCATCACCGTCTGGAAGATCCCGCCCGTCATCGCGCTGCTCCTCGGCACGATCTTCCTCGGGCTGACCACCGGCGTCGGGGCCGAAGGCACCACCAAGGCGATCACCGCCGGGTTCGGCGAGGTGATGGCCGACATCGGGCTGCTGGTCACGTTCGGCGTGCTGATGGGCTCGCTGCTGACGCTGACCGACGCGCTGCGCCGGCTGATCGAGCTGATGCTGCGCGTCTTCGGCGAGCGCAGCATCCCGTACGTGTTCGCGGTCTCGCTCAGCTCGCTGTTCACCTCGATCTACTCCGACGTGCTGCTCGTGCTGACCGCGCCGCTGGCCCGCCGCCTCGGCCCGCGCCTGGGACGGCACGGCAAGGCGCTGATGGGCGGGGCGCTGACCGCCGGCATCGAGGTCGGGCTGGTGTTCGTGGTGCCCGGGGTGGCGGCGCTGGCCGTGGCCGGGCTGCTGGACGTGCCGCTCGGCCAGATGTTCTGGTACGGCCTGATCGTCGGCCTGCCCACGGCCGTGCTCACCATGCTGGTCTTCGCCCTGCTCACCCCGCGCGCCCTGCGCTGGAACCCGGCCCTGGACGAGATCCCCGACGAGGAGCCCGCCGGCGGCGGCGCCCCGGCGTCCGGGGCCGTGCTGGTCAGGCAGGAGACTCGGGCCGGGCTCGGCGTGTCGCTGCTGCCGGTCGTCGCCACCCTGATGCTCATCGCGCTCGGCGCGCTGGCCGGCAACCTCGGCTGGACCTCGCCGGTGCTCGGCTTCGTGACCGATCCGGTGGTGGCGATGTTCGCCGGGGCGACCGCGTCGTACCTGCTGACCAGCCGCACGCACTCCCGCGCGGAGATCCACGCCGCGATGGGCCAGGGGTTGTCGTCGTGCGGGCCGATCCTCGTGCTGTCGGGCATCAGCGGCTCGCTCGGGGCGGTCATCGAGGGTTCCGGGCTGGCCAAGGTGCTCGGCGGCGCGTTCGGCTCCAGCTTCCTGCCGCCGCTGATCCTCGTCTGGCTGGTGGCCGCCGTGCTGCACATCGCGCTCGGCTCGATCTCGGTCGCCGCGATCACCGCGGCCGGGATCCTCGCGCCGCTGGCCGGTTCGCTGGACACGCCGCTGGTGTTCGTGGCGCTGGCCGCCGGGTCCGGCGCGTTGTTCCTGCCGCATGTGAGCAGCAACTTCTTCTGGATGTTCCAGACCATGCTGGGGCTGTCGACACGCGGCACGTTCAAGACCCACTCGCTGGCGATGTCGCTGTCGTCGGTCATCTCGCTACCGCTCATCCTGCTGCTGGCGGCCCTTTGAGCACCCCGGCCATGTAGGCGAGGCCTCCCGGTCGCTCATGGCTTCGTCCGGCCAGGCCGCGAAGTCATTCCCGGTCTCCAGCGCGCCCGGCCTTCTCGCGGTGTGGCCGATCACGAAGGGCTTGCGGGAGTACGCTCGGCTTGATCTCGATCTCGCGAGAAGGGGCTTCCGGCCATGACAGCGTGGGAAGAGGCGTGGGCGGTGCTGGCGCCGGTGACCGACTTGGTCACCCCGATGGCGGTGCGGGTGGCGGCCACACTGCGGCTGAGCGATCTGATGGGCGACGAGCCGGTGCCCGTGCTGGAGCTGGCCCGCCGTTCCGGCACGGACCCCGATGCCCTGGTACGCCTGCTGCGCCACCTGGTCAGCAGGGGTGTCTTCGCCGAGCCGGAGCCGGGCGCCTTCGCCGTCAACGGGCCCGCCGCGCTGCTGGCCGCCGGGCATCCGTCCGGGATGCGGGCGCGGCTCGACCTGGACGGGTTCGGCGGGCAGATGGACCTGGCGTTCACCGGGCTGCTCCACACGGTCCGCACCGGGGAACCGGCGTGGAAGACGGTCTTCGGGGCGGACTTCTGGTCCTATCTGGCGGCCAATCCTCAGATGAGCGCGACGTTCGACGCGATGATGGCGGATGGGGCCGACTATCTCGCCGACGCGGCGGCGGGCTACGACTGGTCCGGTGTGCTGCACGTGGTCGACGTCGGCGGCGGGGCCGGGATCCTGCTGGCCGAGGTGCTGGCCGCCCACCCGGATCTGCGCGGCACGCTGGTGGACCTGCCCGACACCGTGGAACGCGGCCGGCGGCACCTCGCCGGGCTGGGGCTTGACGCGCGGTGCTCGTTCGCCGGGCAGAGCTTCTTCGATCCGCTGCCGGCCGGCGGCGACGCGTACGTGCTCAGGCGGGTCATCCACGACTGGAGCGACGACGACTCACGGCGGATCCTGCGGCGGTGCGCCGACGCGGCCGGGCCGGAAGGGCGGGTGGTCGTGATCGAGCAGCGCGCCGATCCGGCCATGTTCGCCGAGATGGACCTGCGCATGCTCGTGCTCAGCGGCGGGCGCGAGCGCACCGCCGACGACTACACGGCGCTCGCCGCGGGGGCCGGGCTCCAGGTCGCCGATCTGCGCGACACGCCGCTCGGCCACCTCGTCCTGGTGCTCTACCGTTGAGTGATGCTGGTTGTGACCGTGCTGCTGCTGTCCGTGACCGTCGTTCCGGACATCTCGGGTTTCGTGGCGCTCGCCGCTGATCGGATCGAGCTGGCCGATCAGGTGGCCGCCGCCAAGTGGGGCACCGGTCAGCCCATCGACGATCCGCCCAGGGAGGAGCAGGTGCTGGCCTCGGTGGCCGAGCGGTCAGTACGGCTGGGCATCGACCCGGCCTCGGCCACCGCGGTCTTCCGGGACCAGATCGAGGCGAGCAAGCTGGTCCAGCGCGCCCTGTTCCGACGCTGGCACGCCGACCCCGGCTCGCGGCCGACCCACCGCCCCGACCTGCTGACCGAGGTCCGCCCACGGCTCGACCGGATCACCGAGGACATGCTGGAGGCACTCAAGGCCGCGGAACGGGCCCGTGCGCTGCCCTCCTGCGAACGGAAGCTGACCTGGGCCGCGTTCCGCGTCTCCGCGCGGCGTGACCTGGACCGCCCGCACCGCGCCGGCCTTCACCGCGCGCTCGGGTCCTTCTGCGGGGCTCAGTTGGTGTCGTGGTAGACCATGGGGCCGGCCGCCTCCAGCGCCGCCTTCGACGCGTCGGTCAGCCACGGCTTGGTGCTGCTGCCGTCGGCGAGGTTCTCGTACAGGGCCAGGGTCGCGATGACGTAGCGGTGGTTGTGCTGGGTCCAGCCCCAGATGTACGCCGAGGACCAGCTGCCGCGGCCGTTCGCGCACAGGCCGGAGCCCGGACCTTTGAGCGGGCACATGAAGCCCCAGTCCCGTGAGCCCGCCGGCAGCTTGTCGAACGTGCGCTTGGCGGTGCTCGAATCCTTGAACGGGATGACCCGGATCACGACCATGATCCGGTTGTTCTTCGTCGAGTTCGCGCTGGCGTAGACGCCCGAGATCATCTCCTTGCAGCGCCCGCTGCGCAGCAACGTCCGCACCCGCCCTTCCTGGAACCAGGCGGGGCAGTCGTCCGAGCGGGTCCCCTTGAGGTTGTAGCGCACGCCCTTGCGGGTGGTGAAGGAGTCGGCCAGCAGCGCGCCGCTCGTGATCGGGGTCTGGTCGGTGTCCTCGTCGTCGAGCGTGGACGCGTCGAACGGCTCCTCGGTCGGGGTCGGCTCGGTCGTCGGCGAGTACGTCTCCGAGGGCTCCGGCGTCGCCGAGGCCGTGTCGGACGGCGTGGGCGTCGGCGTCTCCTGTGAGGCGGTGATCCCCTCCCGGACACCCGTCTTCACCAGCCGCTTGACCACGACGATCCCGCCGGCCACCAGGGCGATGACGAGGAACGTCGCGACCCCGCCGACCACCCAGCCCAGCCGGGACCCCGAGGCGCGGGCCCCGCCCTTGAGCTCCTCGATGAGCGTGAACAGGACCAGGAAGTTCGGGAGGTCGCGGACATACGTGGTGGTGAGGGGCCGCCACTGCTGCCGCACCTTGATCGAGGCGACGCCGTTCTCGACCCCGATCTCGCTGATCTCCGCCCACGGCACCACGCCGGTCGGGGTGAGCAACGCCTGCTGGGTCGCCGCCACCTCCCCGAACGCCACGGTGCTGCCCGCCTGCAACGCCGCCCGGGCCTGCGGCAGATGCGTCCGCAGGACCGCCCCGTGAATGGCGGGCCCCCACTGCTCCGGCCGTTCGAACCCGTCGATCACCACGGGCGCCGAGACGCCGTCGCTCAGCGAGTACACGCTCCGGAACGGATCGATGACGTCCTTCAGCACCGTCATCGACTCCCACCGGAGCCCCTGAACCCGCCCATCCGGCAACCGCACGACCAGCCCGTGCTCGAAGAGGTGCAGCTCCCGATCCCAGGGAGTTCCCCCGTCAGCGGGCCCATAGACCGCCTCAGGCCTACCAAGTCCATTTCGGGCGGCTATGTCCCTGATCTGATCATTCACGAGCCTATGATCTAACATTTCCAGTCAAATCGGGCCACAGACCCAAACTCCACCCTGTGATCTGCCTCCCGGCGCCAGGGCGGTTCCTTCATCCGGTGTGGTTCCCGGGCGGGTGTGATCTACGTCTCGGGTGGGTGAAGCGGTATTTGTGCGCTGACCACGACGGGCCCCGGCTGTGTACTGGTGCCGCCTTGAGCCGGTCGGTCTCAAGGGACGTCAACCAGGGGGGTTCTTTTCTCATGTCCGCATCACACAACCTGCGCCGTTCCGTCGCGATGACGCTCGCCGCGGTGAGCCTGTCGGGGATCGGCGCGCTGGTCGCCTCTCCGGCGCACGCCGAGGTGTTCAAGGAGCTGGAGTACCGGGGGGACAGCGCCAGGACGGTGCTCACGGCCTCCGCCAACTTCAACGGGGCGGATGTCGTGCTGAGGAGCGACACGAACAGCACCTTCGGCCAGTGGGCGCAGACATCCACCGTCTCGTCCGGCGGCGGGCAGCCCGCGTTCATCTACACCCTGCGGGCCAGCATCAACAGCGGCGCTCCGCTGTGCCTGACCGCCGCGGGCACGGTGAGCGTCACCGTGGCGGCCTGCGACAACAGCGACCGCCAGAAGTGGTTCCACCCGACCGCCGTGGTCGGCCCGGGTGGCACGCTGCCGACGAAGAACGTTCAGACGCTCCGGCACATCGGTCAGAGCCAGTCGCCCAGCGCGTCTCCGGTGACGCAGTTCGCGCAGATCGGGGTGCACTTCTGGGCCAAGCGCACCGTCTGATCATCGGCCCCCGGCTTCCTGGCCGGGGGTCTCGATGAGGGTGGCGAAGCCGTCGAGGTGGCGGGCCAGGCCGTACTCGAACAGGCCGTCGGCGTCCGCCACCTCGTCGTCGGTCAGCGTGGCCAGCAGCGGGAAGCGTCCGGAACGCAGGAGTTCGTCGGCCCTTTTGCGCTGGGTGAGCCACCATCGGTCGAGGGTCACGCCGGTCTCCTGCTCGGCTTCGATCTCGTCGGCCATGGACAGCGCGACGGTGAGGACCAGCGTGTGCAGCGTCAGGGCCTCACGGATCCGAATCGACATGGGCAGGCCGAGCCCGTCCAGCGCGCGCAGGGTCCACTCGGTGTACGCCATCACGTTGGGCACCAGCATCGGACGGGTGAAGGAGACGGCCCGGGGCAGCCAGAGGTGCCGGCGGCAGAGCTCCCACTGCAGGCGGGAGATCAGTTCGAGCTTGGCCCGCCAGCCGTCCGGCCCCGGGTCGGGGAGCTCCTGTTCGCCGAAGACCTCGTCGGTCATCTGCGTCACCAGTTCGTCCTTGCTCGACACGTGCCGGTAGAGCGACATCGGGCCGACGCCGAGTTCGGCGGCGAGCCGTCGCATGGACACGGCGTCGAGGCCCTCCGCGTCGGCGATCGCGACGGCGGCGCGGAGGGTCTGTTTCCTGTCGAGCGCCTGCCGTGGCGCCGGTTGCCGCTTCGTGCCCGTGCGGCCGCTGACCACGGTGCCGGCGCCGACCTTCGTCTCGACCAGGCCGTCGTCGCGCAGGGTGGCCATCACTCTGGTGGCGGTGGCGACCGCGACGCCCCATCGCTGGGCGATCTCCCGGATGGACGGCACCCGGTCGCCGGGCCGCAGGCGGCCGTTGACGATCCGGGCGCGGATCTCCGCCGCGATGTGCCGGTAGGGAGGTTCCGGACGCTGCGTCGCCATGACGCTGGAGTGTACTAGTTCAATCGCCGCCGTCGCTAGTGCACTTTCGCCCGCTAAATCCTGGAAATATGCGCCTGTGGGTAGTGGGCAAATACCCTTCAAACATGACAGTCGATACACCGTACGCATCCATCCGGCGGGCGGACGAGGCGGAACGGCAGGCGGTGCTGGACGTCCTCACCGAGGCGTTCATGAACGACCCCCTGGTCCGCTGGCTCTACCCCGAAACGGGCCCGCGAGGCCCACTCCAGGCGCACTACTACCGCCACCTGCTCACCCACCCCACCGCCGAGGCGTACCTGGCCGGTGACAGCCAGGCCGCCGCCATCTGGCTGACGCTGCCCGCGGACCACACGCCCGACGAGGAGCCGGGCGGCGGCGAGCGGCTGCGGGCCCTCGGCGAAGCGCTGGCCCCACGGCACCCCAACGGCGAAAGGCACCTCTACCTCCCCTGCATGGGAGTGGTCACCGGGCGGCAGGGCGCCGGACTCGGCTCGGCGATGCTCCGGCACCGGCTCGAACGAGCGGACGCCGACCGGCTTCCCGCGTACCTGGAGGCGAGTTCGCCCCGCAGTCGCGCCCTCTACCGGCGCCACGGCTTCGAGGATCTCGGCGAGCCGGTGCGCGTGGCCGGCAGCCCGCCGCTGTGGCCGATGTGGCGCCACCCCCACCCCAACTAAGGAAGAGAACGACCATGACCACCCTCGTCTTCATCCACGGCACCAACTCCTCGTCCTCCTGGGCCACCGGCCTGACCACCGAGCTCACCCTGCGCGGCCACCGGTGCGTGGCCATCGACCTGCCTGGACACGGGCAGGAGGCCTTCTACCCCCGCCCCTACCAGGCCCCGCAGGACCTCCAGGCGCTGGCCGCGGAGCCGTCCCCGCTCGCCAAGATCACCATCGACGACTACGTCGAGCGCGTCGTGGACGTGGTACGCCGCGCCCGCCGCCACGGGCCGGTGGTCCTGGCCGGCATGAGCCAGGGCGGCGTCACCGTGAGCCGGGTCGGCAACGCCATCCCCGACCTGCTCGACCGGGTCGTCTACGTCGCCGCCTACTGCTGCGTGGACCTGCCGAACCTGACCGCCTACCTCGGAACACCGGAGAACAAGGACAGCCTGGTCCACAGGTTGAGCGCCGCCGTGGTCGCCGACCCCGCGGTGCTCGGGGTGACCAGGATCAACTGGCGCTCGGCCGACCCGGCGCTGTTTCAGGCCGTCAAGGAAACCCTGGCCGCCGACTTCACCGACGAAGGCGTGAGCCGGCTCCTCAACGCCCTCGAACCGGACGAGACGGCGAGCATCCCGCTGGCCGAGGCCCGGGGCGAGGCGCACACCTGGGGCCGCATCCCCCGGACGTACGTCCGCCTCACCCTCGACCGGCTGATCCCGCTCGCGCTGCAGGACCGGTTCATCGCCGAGGCCGACCGCCTCACGCCGGACAACCCGACCGACGTGCGCAGTGTCGCGGCGCCGCACGTCGGCCCGTTCGACCGGCCGGAGCTGGTGGAGATCTTCTCCGAGCTGGCCGGCGGCTGAGTTCAGAGGTCGCGGCGGCGGAAGGACAGGGCGGCCAGGCCCAGGACGAGGACCACCCAGACGGCGGTCCACGTCAGGTACGCCGGAGTCAGCGGGGCGTTGCTCAGAAACGGGAAGCCGCCCTCCAGCGCCGGTCCGCCGAAGCGGGCCAGCACGATCGGGTCCTGGAAGGCGTTCATGGCCCCGCGCCACAACCCGTCCGTCGGCAGCAGGATCTGGGAGACCGTGCCGATCCTGGCCACCCCCTCGTTGCCGAGGGCCAGCCCGACGCCGCCGACCACGCCCGCGATCCAGGTGGCGCCGAACAGACCCACGGCCATGATGCCCGAGGCCATCGGCGACACGGCCGTGGACAGCAGCAGACCGAGCGTGAGCAGCACCGTCGTCTGGGCCGCGAGCAGCGCCAGGCCGGTCACCGGGTGCGGCGGCCAGTAGCCCACGATGAACCGGACGATGAGGAACTGGGCCAGCCCCGCCACGACCACGAAACCACTGCCGAACACGACCAGGCCCAGCCACTTGCCCAGCAGCACCGCCCAGCGGTGCACCGGGCGGGCCAGCACCGCCAGCGCGATGCCCGACTCGATCTCGCCGGCCAGAGTGGGGCCAGCGAGGAAGGCGGTGCCGAGCGCGGCGATCAGGCTCAGGCCGAACATGACCAGGTTGAGCATCTGGGAGGCCACCAGCTTGGCCTCCCCGGTGGTCATCACGCCGCCGTCGAACTCGATCGTGATCATCATGGAGAATCCCCACGCGCTGAGCCCCAGCAGCACGACGGTCAGCAGGGCCAGCGCACGCAGCACCTTGCGCCGGGCCGACTCCTTGATGGTGAGAGCCGCGATGGTGAGCACGATCCCGGCGTTCATCGGCTTTCCTCCGCCTGGTCGGCGCGGACGATGTCGAGGAGGCGTTCTTCGAGGGTGACCCGGCCGGGTTCGACCGCGTGCACCCGCACCCCGAGGACGACCAGGTCGGCGACGAGGTCCGGCACGGTGGCCGGGTCCTGTTGAGCGGGCAGTTCGACGGTGTACGCCTCGCCGGTGCGGCGTACGCGGCCGGCGGCGGCCAGCCGTACCTCTGCTTCGGGGGTCACCCCGTCGAGACGCAGCCGCAGCTCGCGGCCGCCGAGCAGCTCGGTGAGGGTGCCTGAGGCGGCGACCCGGCCCTTGTCGAGGATGACGGCGCGGTCGCACACGCGCTCGACCTCGCCGATGAGGTGGGAGTTGAGCAGGACGGCGACCTGGCGGGCCTTCAGCGACAGCAGCAGGTCGCGGACGTCGGCGCGGCCGATGGGGTCGAGGGCGCTGGTCGGCTCGTCGAGCACGATCAGCTCGGGGCGGGCCACCAGCGCGACCGCCAGGCCGAGACGCTGCTGCATGCCCTTGGAGAAGCCGCCCACCCGATCCCCGGCGCGGTCGGCGAGACCGACGGTCGCCAGGCACTCGCGCCGATCCCGGTCGGGGACGATGACGCCGGCCAGGCGCACGTGCAGGTCCAGCACCTCGGCGGCGGTGAGCCACGGCTGGTAGCGGAACAGTTCCGGCAGGTAGCCGACGCGGGCGCGGGCCTGCGGGTCCCGGGCCGGCCGGCCGAGCAGAAGCACCTCCCCCGCGTCCGGCCGGACCAGGCCGAGCAGCATCTTGATCACGGTGGTCTTGCCCGCTCCGTTCGGGCCGAGCAGCCCCACCACCTCGCCGCGGCCGACCGCGAGGGAGACGCCGTCGACGGCGACCCGGCGCCGGTAACGCTTGCGCAGGCCCGAGCCCCATGCGGCCGAAGCGGGCGGCAGCTCGGTGAGCAGCCGGGTCGCGGTGTCGTCGATCATCGTTCCACCTTCAGTTCGCGGGCCACCGACAACACCTCGTCGGCGCTCAGGGAGCCGGCCACCACGGTGAGGACGCCGCGGTCCATCCAGATCACGGCCGCCATCGTGCCGTCGCGCGGGACGAGCAGGGTCGCCGGTACGCCACCGACGTCGGTGGCCGAGCTCGTCACCTTCTCGATGGTCGTGAACAGGGGCAGCGTCGTGCCGTCACCGGAGAAGGCGCGCAGTTGCGAGGCCACATTCTCCGGCAGCACGCCCAGCGACAGCAGATAGTCGCGGGCCGTCCGGAACGGCACGCCGGAGGACTCCGCCGTGGGCGGCACCGCCCGCGCCACGATCAGGGCGGGCATCGGCCGGCCCGCCGACCAGGCCGCGGCCACGGCGGGCCCGGCGGCCAGGCGGAACCGGCTGCCGTCCAGGCCGGGGAGCGTGGGCGGGAGCGTCTTGCCCGCCGAGGCCACGGTGCCGGCCGTCTTCTCGGCCGAGAACGTCAGCGTCGCGCTCACCCGGCCGACGACGTGGAAGGTGGGCCGACCGGTGACGCCGCGCGGCAGCGTGTTCACCTGCGGGACGGACAGGCCGGTGGCCTTCTTCGCGGCGGCGGCGTCGGCGACCTGGCGCAGGTCGATCCTTTCGGTGACCTCCATGTCGCCGAGGTCGGACAGGTCGGGCATCTGCACCAGGTCGGCGCGCGGGGCGACGACCGGGGTGATCTGCTCGGCGCGGAAGATCGGCAGCCACTCGGCGGCGGCCGCGGCGGTGACCCCGCTCACCAGGACGGCCGCCCCGACGACGGCGGCCACCGGGCTGCGCAACGCCTTCCACCGGCGACGACCAGGACCAGCCGGAACCGTGACCTGGGACCCCTCGGCGACGAGCGCACCAGACAGCCGCCGCCAGCCCGCGTCGACATCCACGTCCGGCGTGCCGTCCAGCGCCGCGCCCACGAGCGCCGCGTCCTGCTGGACGACGGCCAGACCGGACCGGCAATAGGGGCAGCCCGCGACGTGCTCGCGGTCGGCGTCGGCGATCGCGGCGGGCTCGTCGAGGAGCCGGCGCAGCGTGCCGTCAGTCGGATGACGCATGACGGTTCAACTCCTTCCGCAGAGCGGACTCGGCGCGGCGCACCGTGGTGCCCACGCTGCCCGGGGACAGGTCGAGAACGGCGGCGACCTCGGCGTAGCTGAGGCCGCTGTGGCGCAGGACGAGCGCGACGGCCTGCCTGTGGGGCAGCCTCGCCAGCGCCTCCCGCACCCGGCGGCGCTCCTCGCGGGTGACGACCGCGTCGGCGACGTCCGGGCTCACGACCTCACCGCCTCCGGCGGCCGCCTCGTGCGAAACCGTCGCCGCGCGGGTGGCGGCCTCCTCGCGCGAGGCGCGGCGGCGGCCGGTGCGCAGGTGGTTCAGCGCGGTGTGCGCGGCGGCCACCGACAACCAGCCCAGCGCCTCCCCCGCCGGCACCGTGGAGCGCCCGAACGTCAGGAACACCTCCTGGGCCACGTCCTCCGCCTCGTCCCGGGAGCCGAGCACCCTGGCGGCGACCGCGACGACGCGCGGATAGGCCGTGCGGAAGACCTGCTCGAGATCGGCCCGGACGCCCGGGGGGCTCGACACCACCGCGCTGTCCTTCCACTCGGCCCGCCTGGCCACCACGGCCGATGCGCTCCTACGATGCCTCACTACGTTCACATCTGTAGAGCACCGCCGACGCCTCGCGTGTGACACCGGGCGTTGCCGCGACGGTTCGAGTGGGTAGAGGCGCTACGTGGCCAACGTGTGGGATGTGCTCGTCGTCGGTGGCGGACCCGCGGGCGCGGCGGCCGCGTTGCGCGCCAAACAGCTACGGCCCGAGGCGAGTGTCCTGCTCGTGGACCGCGACGACTTCCCGCGCGACAAGGCGTGCGGCGACGGCATCGCCGCGCACGGCCGCGACGAACTGGACCTGCTCGGCCTGCCCGGCCTGCTCGACGACTACCGTCCGACCCGCCGCCTGTCCGTGGTCTCCCCCGGCGGCGTGCGCGTCTCGGCGACGGTCGCCCGGCCCAACCACGTCGTGCCGCGCATGGTGTTCGACGCCCGCCTGGTCGAGGCGGCCCGCGAGCGCGGCGTCGAGGTGCGCCGCCACCGGGTGCGCGCGCTCACCGCCCGCGACGGCCTGCTGACGGTGGACGACACGCTGACCGCCCGCGCCGTCGTCGCGGCCGACGGCGCCTACTCGGTGGTACGCCGCCTGCTGGGCGCCAGGCAGACGCCGGATCGGCACATCGCGATCGCCGTACGCGGCTACGCCGACCTGCCGGACGACGACGACGCCCAGCTCATCGCCATGCAGAGGGCCGGGTGGCCCGCCTACGCCTGGGCGTTCCCGATCGGCGACGGCACCGCGAACGTCGGCTTCGGCATGCTGCTCCGCCACCTGCGCGCCACCGGCCTGCCCGGCCGCCAGGTCCTGCACGGCAGGCTCGCCGAACTGCTGCCGCACCTGCCCGCCCGCGACCTGCGCGCCCACCACCTGCCGCTGTCGCCCGGCCGCCCCCGTGCGGGCGTCGGCCGGGTGCTGTTCGCGGGCGACGCGGCCAGCCTCATCAACCCGCTCACCGGCGAGGGCATCTACTACGCGCTGCTGTCCGGCCGCCTGGCCGGCGAGGCCGCCGTCACCGCGAGCGCCGACCCGCTGCCCGTCTACCGGCGCGGGCTGCGCGCCGCACTCGGGCGGCACCTGCGCACGACCGACGTGCTGGCGCGCGCGGCCCAGTCGCCCGGCTTCATCGACGCGGCCATCGCCACCGCCGCACGCCGCCCGGAGGTCTTCGACCTCCTCGTGGAGGTCGGCCTGGGCGCCGGTACGGTCCCCGTCCCCCTGGCCGCCGCCGTGGTGAGCCGCTGGGCCAGGACCGAACTGAGCACAGCCTTCAGCCGGTGAGTCTGGAGCCGTTGATCACCAGGAGCACGACGTCGATTCCCGCCACCACGATCGCCGCGAGGAAGGGCGCCTTGCCGCCGCGCCACAGCCCGGCCACGGTCACCGCCGCCGCCACCGCGAGGGCCGGCCAGGAGGCGGCGCCGTACACGCCGAAGGAGATCAGCGCGGTCGCGGCCAGCAAGGGCAGCGGGACCAGCGCGGCGACGCGGGCGGGGCCGAGCCGCTGCGGCCAGCCGCGAACTCCGGTAGCCAGATCGTCCTTGATGTCCGGCAGGACGTTGGCCAGGTGCGCGCCCAGCCCGAGCAGGGCCGCGCCGAGGACGGCCCACCACGCGGGCCACGGCCGGCCGGGCAGGCCGAGCGTGACGAAGGCGGGCAGCACGCCGAAACCGATCATGTACGGCAGCCACGACAGCATGGTCGCCTTCAGCCCGAGGTCGTAGGCCCACGCGGCGCCGACGCCGAGCAGGTGCGCGAGGCCCGCCTGCGGCCCGGAGGCCAGCGACAGCGGCACGCAGAGCGCCAGCGCGGCGAACGCGGCGGCCCGCACGGTGCCCGCGGTCACCATGCCCGCCACGATCGGCTTGCCGAGGCGCGCGGAGGCGGTGTCGCGGGCGGCGTCGGCGGCGTCGTTGCACCACCCGATGGACAGTTGCCCGGTCAGGATCGCCGCCGCGACCAGCACGGTTCCCCTCAGGTCGCGGCCGCTGGCCGCGGTCACGGCGGTGACGAAGACGGTGACGGCGAGCGTGGGCCCGGGGTGACATGCGCGCGCCAGCCCGGCCACCGTTCGCACACGCACCTCGATCCATGACGCTTTACGGGCATACTAACCATGGGCGCGGGGCAATCTCCGGCTATGACCTGGATCGCAGCCGTGCACGGCGCGGTGCCCGCGCATCGGTACGCGCAGACCGAAATCACCGAACTGGCGGCACGGTCCTTCCTGCCGGAGGGCGCCGACCGGCGACTGCTTGACCGGCTGCACGACAGCGCCCGGGTTGATCATCGTAACCTGGTCCTGCCGCTGGAGGAGTACGGCAAGCTCGACGGCTTCGGCGCGGCCAACGACGTGTTCGTCGCGGCCGCCGTCGACCTGGGCGCCGAGGCGGTGTCCGGCGCGCTGGAGCAGGCCGGGCTGGCCCCGGCCGACGTCGACCTGATCATGTTCACCACGGTCACGGGCATCGCGGCCCCCTCGATCGAGGCCAGGGTGGGCCTGCGGCTGGGCATGCGCCCGGACGTCAAGCGGGTCCCGATCTTCGGCCTGGGCTGCGTGGCGGGCGCGGCCGGCATCGCCCGCCTGCACGACTACCTGCGCGGCTGGCCGGACCACGTCGCGGTGCTGCTGTCGGTCGAGCTGTGCTCGCTCACCCTGCAGCGCGGCGACGCCTCGGTCGCGAGCCTGGTGGCCAGCGCGTTGTTCGGCGACGGCGCCGCGGCCGTCGTGCTCCGCGGCTCCGGCACTCCGGCGGGGCCCGAGGTGGTGGCCACCCGCGGCCATCTCTACCCGGACACCGAGCACGTCATGGGCTGGGAGGTACGCGACAGCGGCTTCGGCGTCGTCCTCGACGCGGGCGTGCCCGGGGTGGTACGCGACCATCTGGCCGACGACGTCGACGGGCTGCTGGCCGAACACGGCCTGACCAGGGACGACGTGACCACCTGGGTGTGCCATCCGGGCGGGCCCAAGGTGCTCGAAGCCGTCGCCGATACGCTCGGCCTGCCGCATGAGGCGCTGGAACTGACCTGGCTCTCACTGGCCGGCAACGGCAACCTGTCGTCAGCGTCGGTTCTGCATGTCCTTCGAGACACTTTGCGCAGCCGTACCCCACCGCCGGGAAGCTATGGTCTGATGATGGCCATGGGCCCTGGATTCTGCTCCGAACTCGTCCTGCTGCGCTGGTAGCCGCCGATGTTCTGGTACCCACTCCTCATCCTGCTCGTCGGCCTGGAACGCCTGGCCGAACTCGTCGTCGCCCGCCGCAACGCCCGCTGGAGCATGGAACGCGGCGGGATACTCACCGGGCAAGGCCACTATCCGTGGATGGTGCTGCTGCACACCGGCCTGCTGGCCGGGTGCCTGGCCGAGGTGTTCCTGGCCGGGCGGCCGTTCGTCCCGGCGCTCGGCTGGACCATGCTCGCGCTCGTCATCGCCGCGCAGGGGTTGCGCTGGTGGTGCATCACCGCGCTCGGACCGCGCTGGAACACCCAGGTGATCGTGGTGCCCGGGCTGCCGCTGGTGCGGAGCGGGCCGTACCGGTTCGGCTGGCTGCGCCACCCCAACTATGTCGCGGTCGCCGTCGAGGGCTTCGCGCTCCCGCTCGTGCACACCGCCTGGGTGACCGCGCTCGTCTTCACCGTGCTCAACGCCGTGCTCATGGTGGTCCGCATCCGCTGCGAGAACCGGGCGCTGGCCCTGCTGGACGAGGTCGCGTGATCGACTCCATCGTGGCCGGTGGAGGCGAGGCCGTGGCCTTTGGTGATGAGGCCGTGGCCTTTGGTGATGAGGTCGTGGCCTTTGGTGGTGAGGTCGTGTGATCGACGTGGTCGTGGCGGGCGGCGGGCCCGCCGGACTGGCCACGGCGATCCACGCCACGCTGGCCGGGCTGCGCGCCGTCGTCGTGGAGCCGCGCGGCACGCCCGTCGACAAGGCGTGCGGCGAGGGCCTGATGCCCGGCGGCGTGACCGCGCTGCGGGCGATGGGCGTGGAACTGTCCGGCCATCCGCTCCTCGGCATCGACTACCTCGACGCCGCCACTCACGCGCGCGCCGACTTCGGCGACGCGCCCGGTCTGGGGGTACGCCGGACCGTGCTGCACGCGGCGCTGTCGGCGCGGGCCGCCGAACTGGGCGTGGAGATCGTGACCGGCAAGGTCGTGCGGCCCCGCCACGACCAGGACGGCGTCGAGGCCGCTGGGCTCCGGGCCCGCTGGCTGGTCGCCGCCGACGGCCTGCACTCGCCGCTGCGCTCCTGGCTGCGGCTCGGCCTGCCCGACCGGGCGCCCGCCCGGTACGGCCTGCGCCGCCACTACCAGGTGGCCCCCTGGTCGGACCATGTCGAGGTGCACTGGTCGGCGGCCGGCGAGGCGTACGTGACGCCGGTGGGCGACGACCTGGTGGGCGTGGCGATCCTGAGCAGGGAGCGGGGCGGCTTCGACGAGCGCCTGCCGTCCTTCCCCGGCCTGCTCGCCCGGCTGGACGGCCCGGCGGTCACCCCGGTGCGCGGGGCGGGGCCGTTGCGCCAGCGCGTACGCAGCAGGGTGTCAGGGCGGGTCCTGCTGGTGGGCGACGCGGCGGGCTACACCGACGCCCTCACCGGCGAGGGGCTGTGCCTGGCGGTCCTGACGGCGCGGGCCCTGGTCCGCTGCCTGGTCGAGGAGCGGCCGCAGGACTACGAGCGGGCCTGGCGGCTGCTGACGCGCAAACACCGGGTGCTCACCGCCGCGCTCCTGGTAGCGGCGCGACGCCGGGCGTCGGCCAAGCTGATCGTCCCGGCGGCGGCCCGGCTGCCGTCGGTCTTCACCGGGGTGGTCCGCGCCCTTTCCGGCTGAGAGTTTCCTGTGCGCGCGACGCGGTCGCGGGCCGGGCCTTCGCCGGTTCTCAGAGTTCTCCCAGAACCTCTCAGAACCCGCCCAACCAGGCCCGCCAGGATCTCCCGCATGACCACGATCGAGGTAAGAGGACTGACCAAGAAGTACGGGCCCGAGACCGTGGTGGACGACCTGTCGTTCACCGTCGAGCCCGGCCAGGTGACCGGGTTCCTCGGGCCGAACGGGGCAGGCAAGTCCACCACGATGAGAATGATCATGGGGTTGGCCACCCCGGCGCGGGGCTCGGTGACCATCGGCGGCCGCCGCTACGCCGACCTGCCGGCGCCGCTGACCGAGGTGGGCGCGCTGCTGGACGCCGGGGCGGTGCACGGCGCCCGCAGGGCGTACGACCATCTGCTGGCCCTTGCCGTGAGCAACGGCCTGCCCAGGCGGCGGGTCGGCGAGGTGCTGGCCAGGACCGGCCTGGAGGGCGTGGCGGGCAGGCGGGCGGGCGGGTTCTCGCTCGGCATGCGGCAGCGGCTGGGCATCGCGGCGGCGCTGCTCGGCGACCCGCGGGTGCTGATCTTCGACGAGCCGGTGAACGGGCTCGACCCGGAGGGCATCCGGTGGATCAGGGACTTCATGCGCGCGCTGGCCCGTGAGGGACGGGCGGTGCTGGTCTCCAGCCACCTCATGAGCGAGATGGCGCAGACCGCCGACCACCTGGTCGTCGTGGGCCGGGGACGGCTCATCGCCGACACCGGCATGAGCGAGCTGATGCGGGCGAACGGCGCGGGCACGGTGCTCGTGCGCACGTCCGACCCGGGATCGCTGGCGCGGCGGCTCACCGCCGCCGGGGCCACCGTGCGCGACGGCCTGGAGAACTCGCTGGTCGTCTCCGGCATGACGGGCGAGGAGATCGGCAAGCTCGCCGCCTACCACGGCGTCGCGCTCAGCGAGCTCACCCCGCAGCTGGCCTCGCTGGAGGACGCCTTCATGGAGCTGACCAAGGACAGCGTCGAGTACCAGGGGGCGGCGTGAGTTTCGCCCGGACTCTCCACGCGGAGTGGATCAAGTTCCGCAGCCTGCGCTCCAGCTGGTACACGCTGGCCACCCTGCTCGTGGTCGGCCTCGGCATCACGGCGCTGTCGATGGGCGCCGCCGGGGCCGACCGGGCCGAGTCGCCGCAGGACTGGGATCCGACCGGCCGCAGCCTGACGACGTACATCGTGGCCCAGCTGATCATCGGGGTGCTGGGCATCCTGGTCGTCACCTCCGAGTACGCGACCGGGCTGATGGCGACGACGCTCAGCGCCACGCCGCGCCGGCACCGGCTGCTGGCGGCCAAGGTCGTGGTGGCCACGGCGGTCGCGCTGGTGGCGGGTCAGGTGCTGATGTTCGCCTCGTTCTTCCTCGGGCAGGCCGTGCTCATCACGCAGGAGGTGCCGAACGCGCAGCTCGGCGACCCCGGCGTGCTGTCGGCCGTGACGGGCGGCGGGATCTACCTGTCGGCGATCGCGCTGCTCGCGGTCGGGCTCGGCACGATCATGCGGGCCACGGCGGGGGCCCTGGCCACGCTGGTGGGGATCATCTTCCTGGTGCCCGCGCTTCAGGGCCTGTTCCCCTCGTGGATGCAGGGGCTGTTCGCCATCTGGCCGACCAAGGGGGCGGCCGCGATCTTCGCCACGGTCCCTGACCCGGCCTACCCCGAGCCCTGGCTGAACCTGGGCGGGATGTGCCTCGGGGTCGCCGTCGTGCTGGCCGCCGCGTTCGCGGTCTTCCTGCGCCGCGACGTGTGAACGGGGCCTCCGTATCCTGGCCATCGTGCGACAACCTGGACAGGCCATGACACCCGCGGAGGGCGGCGAGCGGCTGCTGGTGGTGGACGACGAGGCCACCGTCCGCGAACTGCTGGCCGCCACGCTGCGGTTCGCCGGGTTCCGGGTGAGCTCGGCGGCGACCGGCGCCGAGGCGGTCGCCGCCGCCACCGCGGAGCCGCCCGACCTGGTGCTGCTCGACGTCATGCTGCCGGACATGGATGGCTTCGAGGTGGTGGGGCGGCTGCGTGAGCTGCGTCCCGAGGGCGGCGGCGGGCCGGTGCCGGTCCTGTTCCTGACCGCCCGCGACCGCCAGGCGGACAAGGTCACCGGGCTCTCCCTCGGCGCCGACGACTACGTGACCAAGCCGTTCGACCTGCAGGAGCTGATCGCCCGGATCCGCGCGATCCTGCGCCGCACCACGGGCCACCAGCCCGGCGTGCTGCACGTGGGCCCGCTCGCGCTCGACCCCGACGGACACCTGGTGACGCGGGCGGGCCGGCCCGTCCGCGTCTCCCCCACCGAGTTCCGGCTGCTGCACTACCTGATGGAGAACGCCGGGCGGGTCGTGTCCAAGGCGCAGATCCTCGACCGGGTCTGGCGCTACGACTTCGGCGGCGACGCCAGCATCGTCGACACCTACATCTCCTACCTGCGGCGCAAGGTGGACACCGAGGAGCCCAAGCTCATCCACACCGTGCACGGCACGGGCTACGTGATCCGCGGGCCCCGGCCATGAGCCGGTTCTCGCTGCGGGCCAGGCTGCTGCTGCTCACCACGGGCCTGCTGCTGGCCGGGCTGACCCTCATCAGCGCCGTCGTCACCGAGCACCTGGAGCGCTACCAGCTCAACCGGCTGGACCACCAGCTCGGCACGCTCACCTCGATCATCTCCCGGGTCTCCGGCGACGGGCCGCCCGACGTCGAGCAGGCCGGGGCCCGCCCGGAGCTCCTCGGCCCGGCGCTCGACCTGTTCGGCACGCCGTACCTGGTGTATCTGGACGCGAACGGCGCGGTGTCGGGGCGTGTGCACTCACCCGGGCTGAACGAGGCCGCCCTGCCCACGCGCGAGCAGTTGCGGGCCATCCCGGCCGATGGGAGGGCCATGGACCTGCCGGCCGCCGACGGCTCGGGGCGCTGGCGGGCCGTCGCCCGGCCGACCGTCGGCTGGGGCGGGACGGTGATCGCCGCCGCGCCGCTCACCGAGGCCGACGCCACCATCACGCAGCTGCGGGCCAGCAGCCTGGTCGGCGGCGTGGTGCTGCTCGTGCTGCTGACCGGGGTGGGCTGGTTCGCGCTCGGGCGGGGGCTGCGGCCGCTGCGCCGGATCGAGCACACGGCCGCCGCGATCGCCGGCGGCGACCTCACCCATCGCGTGCCGGGCCTCGCGCCGCCCGGCACGGAGATCGGGCATCTCGGAGCCTCGCTCAACACCATGCTCGGCCAGCTCGAACGGGCCTTCGCCGACCGGACCGCCGCCGAGAACCGGATGCGGACGTTCGTCTCGGATGTCAGCCACGAGCTGCGCACGCCGTTGTTCGTCATCAAGGGCTCGACGGAGCTCTACCGGATGGGCGCGCTACCCGGACCGGCCGACGTGGACGCGGCGATGGGCCGCATCGACCGCGAGGCCACCCGGCTGACCGCACTCACCGAAGACCTCATGCTGCTCGCCCAGCTCGACGACGCGCCCGAGTCCCAGCTCGAACCGGCCCCGATGGACCTGCGCACGCTCGCCAACGACGCCCGCCACGACCTTCGCGCCCTCGACCCGTCGCGCCCGGTCGAGCTCACCGGCCCCGGCGGCGGCGGGCCACCGGGACCGGCCCCGGTCTGCGCCGACGAGGACCGGCTGCGGCAGGTCGTGGCCAACCTCGTCGGCAACGCCGCCGCGCACACCCCGCCGGGCACGCCCGTGCGGATCGGCGTCGGTACGGCGGGCGGCCGGGCCGTACTCGAGGTGGCGGACACGGGACCGGGGATGACGGCCGAGCAGGCGGGCCGCGTCTTCGACCGCTTCTACCGTACCGACCGCTCCCGCAACCGCTCGGCCGGGACCAGCGCGGGCCTGGGCCTGGCCATCGCCCGCTCCCTGGCCCGCGCGCACGGTGGCGACGTCGAACTGGAGACCGCGCTCGGCGAGGGCGCCCGCTTCCGGCTGACCCTGCCGCTACTGGACTGAGGTGCTCACAGGTCCTGCGACAGCAGGCTCACCAGCTCCACCAGCTCTTCGCGGCTGAGGTTGCGGCGCAGCGCCTTGGCCGCGTTCTCCGGGCGCGAGACCGGCACGCTGATCGTGCGGGGGCGGAAGCCCGCCTGCACCATGGCCGCGTTCGTACTCAGCTCGCCCGCCACGACCTTGCTGTGCAGCGCGGGCGCGTCCTCCCGCAGCCGCCGCAGCGCGGGCGTCTCCGGGGCCGGGACATGAGCCTCCTCCAGCTCTTCGGGCTCTTCCGGCTCCTCGGGCCGCGTGGGGGTGTCGGCCAGCAACGCCTGGTCCAGCTGGGCGGCCACGTCGAGGTCGTCGGCCACCAGCGCCCGCACCAGCCCCGGCGTCACGCCGAGCCCGCGCGGCGGGTCCGAGGTGATGAACTCCACGAGGTCGCCATGCTCGACGAGCTCGCCGCCCGGCCCGGTGAACTCCCGCCACGCCTCGGCGTCCAGCAGGGTGCGTACTCCGGAGGCGGCGCGCGCCAGCGTGGGACGCGCCTCCCCGATGACCGCCGACACCTCGGCCACGATCCGCCCGTGCTCCGTCACGACTACCCCGCCCCCCGATACGACCGGGCACCAGGGTACCGAGCCACCAGGGCAGATTCCGCACACTCCCGGATGTCAGCGGGTGGCCGATCAGCCGGACTCGGCGAGCAGGTGCACGACCCCGGCCGGGTTCTTGATCCAGTGGGTCCTCGTGGCGAGGTTCTCCAGCGGTTCCACCTCGTCGCAGGGGTGGACGCCGACCTCGGCCAGTTCGGCCGTCGCGGCGTCCAGGTCGTCGGTGTGGAGCTGCAGCCACAGGTCGGGATGGCTGTAGTTGTCGACGCGGTCCAGCCACAGCGTGTTGGGGCCGAACTTCACCGAATGGGTCGTGGCCACGGTCGGGGCGTAGCCGACGTCCTCCTCCTTGACCTCGAAGCCCAGGGTGTCGCGGTAGAAGGCCACGGTGGCCTCGTACTGCGCCTTGGGGATCTTCATGGCGATGTTCAGTCCAGCGGTGTAGGCGGTCATGATTCCTCCTTGTTGAGTACGTCTTCCAGTGCGGTCAGCCGGTCGTCCCACCGGTGGGCGAGCGTGGCCAGCCAGATCTGGGCGGCGCGGATCGGGGCGGGTTCCAGCCGGTAGGGGTGGCGGCGGCCCGTCGGCCGGGCGGCGCTGATCAGGCCCGCCCCGGCCAGCAGGCCGAGGTGCTTGGCCACGGCCTGGCGGCTGATCGGCAACCGCCGGGCCAGATCGGTGACGGTGGCGGGTCCGGCGCGGGCGAGCTCCTCCAGCAGTGCCCGCCGGGTCGGGTCGGTGAGCGCCTGGAACACCGCGACGGCCTGGCTCTCCGCGTCAGGCGGCGGCATCGAGGTAGTCCCGCAGCTCGCCGAGCTCGGCGTCCCAGCCCTGGCTGTTGGCCTGGTGGGCGGTGCGGGCCACGTCCGCGGCGGCCTGGGCGAACCCGCTCTCCACCAGCCGCAGCCGGGTGCCCTCTGCCACGGCCTCCAGCGTGAACTCCACCAGCGTCCGCGGCGCGTCCTCCCCGGGCAGCCCCTCGATCCCCCACCGGAACGCGAACCGGTGCGGCGCTTCGACGACGTCGACCGTGGCGAGCGACTCCTGGCCGAGGTCGTCCCAGCGGAAGTACGCGCGCCCGCCGGGCCGCAGGTCGATCTCGGCCACCGAGCCGAACCACCGGGACAGCCCTTCGGCGGTGGTCAGCGCGGCCCAGACCCGCTCGACGGGGTGCCGCAGCACCACCTCACGCTCGATCGTGTTCGTCACCATGTATGGCAACCTACAGGTTGCGATAGCGGCGCACAAGGCGGCATATAGGTGAAAACCACCGACGCGAATGCCGGGGCCGCGCTGCGACCTTGAAGTCATGCACGGCACCGCACTTCCCCGAACCGCCACTTGGGCGCCCCTGGCCGCACTGGCCACCGCCCAGTTCCTCGTGGTCCTCAGCACCTCGATCGTGAACGTCGCCCTCCCGCAGATCCGCACCGGCCTCGCCATGTCGCCGGCCGGCCTGACCTGGGTGATCAACGCGTACGTGCTGGTCTTCGGCGCGATCCTGCTGCCGGGCGGCCGGCTCGGCGACGTGTACGGACTGCGCCGCGTCTTCCTGATCGGCGCCACCCTGTTCGCCCTGTCCAGCCTGGCCGCCGCGCTGGCCACCGGACCCGCGATCCTGATCGCCGCACGGGTCGTCCAGGGCCTCGGCGCCGCGCTCCTCGCGCCCACCGCGCTCGCCCTGGTGCTGCGCCTGTTCCCGGACGCGAAGGGGCGCGGGACCGCGCTCGGGGTGTGGGGCGCGGTCTCCGGCGCGGGCGGCGCGGCGGGCGTGCTGCTGAGCGGCCTGCTCACCAGCCTGTACGGCTGGCGCGCCGTCTTCGCCGTCCTGGTCCCGTTCGCCCTGGCGGTCATCGCGGCCACCTGGCGGCTGGTGCCCGCCGACACCCCGCGAGGCGGCGCCCTCGACCTGCCGGGCGCGACCACGCTCGTCGCCGGCCTGATCGCGCTCACCTACGGCCTCACCAGCCTGTGGCCCGCGGCGCTCGCCGGGCTGGCGCTGCTGGCGGTGTTCGTGGTCATCCAGCGCCGCTCGCCGCACCCGCTGCTGCCCGCCCGGATGGCGGTGGTCGCCCGGCCCAACCTGCTGATGGCGCTGCTCGGCGCGGTCTGGCTGGGATTGTTCTACTTCCTGCCGCTCTACCAGCAGCGGGACCTGGGCTACACGCCGCTGGAGGCCGGGCTCTCCCAGCTTCCCCTGGCCCTGATGATCACCATCGCGTCCTGGGCCGCCGGGCGGATCCGCGGTCGCGCCGTCCTGCCCGTCGGCCTGCTGTTGCTCGCCGCGGGCCTGGCCTGGCTCGGGCTCACCGGCGCGCTGATCGCGCCGTCGCTGCTCATCGGCGCCGGGCTCGGCGTGGCCTTCGTCCGCCTGACCGCGTGGGCCTCCGCCGGGGTCCCCGCCGAGGACAGCGGCCTGGCCGGCGGGCTGGTCAACGCCACCCGCCAGGTCGGCGGCGCCGTGGGCCTGTCCGCGCTGGCCCTTCTTCCGACGTACGGCGGGGCCTTCCTCGCCTGCGCCGCGCTGACCCTGCTCATCACGATCGTCTCGATTGGAAAGGCACCCTCATGAAGGAACTCGCCAAGCCGTACCTGACCGGGCACTACACGCCGGTCACCGACGAGATCACCGCCCACGAGCTGACCGTGCGCGGCACGCTGCCGCCCGAGCTCAACGGCCGCTACTTCCGCAACGGCCACAACCCGAAGCCCGGGGTGACGCCCGCCCACTGGTTCAAGGGCTCGGGCATGATCCACGGCATCCGGCTGGCCGGTGGCCGGGCCGAGTGGTACCGCAACCGGTGGGTGCGCACGCCGTACCTGGAAAAAGTGCCCTTCCACGGCACGGAGCTGGAGGTCTCAGCGGCGGCCACCAGCATCATCTTCCACGGCGGGCGCTACCTGGCCCTGCAGGAGGCGAACCTGCCCTGGGAGGTGACCGCCGAGCTCGACACCGTCGGCGTGTTCGACTTCGGCGGGAAGCTCACCAGCGCGATGACCGCCCACCCGAAGGAGGATCCGGTCACCGGTGAGCTGCACTTCTTCAGCTACAGCCCCTTCCCGCCGTACCTGACCTACCACGTGGCCGACGCCTCGGGGCAGATCGTGCGCACCCAGGTGATCGAGGGGGCGGGGCCGTCGCTGATGCACGACTTCGCGATCACCGCGCAGCATGCGGTGTTCATGTGCTCGCCCGTCGTCTTCGACCACGCCGAGCAGTCCGGCATCCCCTATCGCTGGCACGACGACGTGCCGTTCCGGGTCGGCGTCATGCCGCGCGAGTCGGACCGGGTGACCTGGTTCGAGGTCGAGCAGAGCACGCTGCTGCACGTCAGCAACTCCTACGTGGACGCCCACGGGCGCGTGGTGCTCGAAGGGCCGCGTTTCGACCGCGCCGCGTGGGAGTCGTCGTGGAAGTGGTGGGTGGGCGCGCCCGCGTACGGCCCCAGCCCGCTGTCCGGCGCGACCCTGCACCGCTGGATCCTCGACCCGGCCACCGGCAAGGCCACCGAGGCGCCCCTGGACAGCCTGAACGTCGAGTTCCCCGCGATCAACGACGCCCACACCGGCATCGCCAACCGCTACAGCTACGCCATCGCCTTCCCCGGCGCGGGACTGTCCGGCTATCACACCGTCAAGTTCGACACGGCGAGCGGCCGGCAGCGGTTGTTCTCCCACGGCGAGCACCGCATGCCCGGCGAGGCCGTCTTCGTGCCCGCCGCCGGCAGCAACAACGAGGACGACGGCTACCTGCTCACCGTCGTCAGCGACCTCAAGGCCGACGCGTCCGAGCTGCTCGTGCTGGACGCCGCCGAGCTGACCACGGTCGCCACCGTGGAGCTTCCCCGCCGGGTGCCGTCCGGCATCCACGGACACTGGATCGAGGACACCAAGTGATCACCGCCATCGACACCGAGGCCGCCGTCGTCGTCCGCCTCGACACCGTGATCGACGCGCCGCTGGAGCGGGTCTGGCGCCTCCACACCGACGTGAACGGCTGGCCCGCCTGGCAGCGCGACATCACCACCGCCTCCGCCCACAGCCCGCTGATCCCCGGCGCGGTCTTCCACTGGAGCACGTTCGGCCTCGACATCACCTCGACCGTGCACCAGGCGGAGCCGCTGGCCCGCATCCTGTGGGGTGGTCCCGCCCACGGCATCGACGGCCTGCACCTGTGGACCTTCCGCGAGGAGGCGGGAGCCGTACACGTGCACACCGAGGAGTCGTGGGACGGCGCGGCGATCCGCGCGGACGTGGAGGGCATGCGCGCCGCGCTCGAAGGGTCGCTGACCACTTGGCTGCGCCACCTGAAGGAGGCGACGGAAAAGGCCCCCTAAAGTGTCTGCCCATGGACACGTTGCTCGGCCGCCACGCCGAAACGGCGCAGCTCACCGCTCTGCTCGATGCCGCACGGCAGGGGCGGGGCGGTGCCCTCGTCGTCAAGGGGGAGCCGGGCATCGGCAAGAGCGTGCTGCTGCGGCAGGCCGAGCAGGCCGCGGCCGGTTTCCTGGTCATCCGGGCCACGGGCGCGCAGTTCGAGATGGAGCTGCCGTTCGCCGTGCTCCATCAGCTGTGCGCGCCGCTCCTGGACCGCCTCGGTGACCTGGCCCCGCCGCAGCGCACGGCCCTGGAGGTGGCGTTCGGGCTGGCCTCCGGCACACCAGAGCCTCTGATGGTCGGCCTGGCCGCCCTGGGGTTGCTGCTGGACGCGGTGCGCGAGCGGCCGGTGCTGTGCGTCGTGGACGACGCCCAGTGGCTGGACCACGCCTCCGCCCACACGCTGGCCTTCCTGGCCCGCCGGATCGGGACGGAACGCATCGCCATGGTCTTCGGCGCCCGCGAGCCGGGACCGGCCGCGCTGGCGGACCTGCCCGAGCTGGGGCTGCGCGGCCTGAGCGAGGCCGAGGCACGCGCGCTGCTGGCGCAGGCCGTCCACGCGCCGCTGGACGAGCGGGTCCGCGACCGCATCCTGTCCGAGTCCAGGGGCAACCCGCTCGCTCTGCTCGAACTGCCGAGGACCGCGGGACTGGCCGGGCTGGCGGGCGGCTTCGACGTCCCGACCGTGATCGAACAGAGCTACCTGACCCGCCTGCGGGCCCTGCCGGAACCGGCCAGAACCCTGCTCACCGTCGCGGCGGCCGAGCCGGTGGGCGACGCGGCCCTGCTGTGGCGGGCCGCTGAACAGCTGGGCATCACCGCCGACGCCGCGGCGCGGACCGGCGGGCTGGCCGAGTTCGGGACCCGGATCCGCTTCAGCCACCCGCTGGCCCGCTCCGCCGTCTACGGCGCCGCCACCGCCGGGGAACGCCGCCGGGCGCACGCGGCCCTGGCCGAGGCCACCGACCCGGCGGCCGAACCCGACCGGCGCGCCTGGCACCGCGCCCAGGCCGCCATCGGCCCGGACGAGGAGATCGCCGCCGAGCTCGACGCCTCGGCCGCCCGCGCCCAGGCCCGTGGCGGCATCGCCGCCGCGGCGGCCTTCCTGGAACGCTCGGTCGCGCTGACCACCGATCCCGAAGCGCGCGTCGAACGTGTGCTGGCCGCCGCCCGCGCCAAGCTCGCGGTCGGCGCGTTCGAGGTCGCCGCCGACCTGCTCAGCAGCGTGGAGAGCGACGACCCGCGCTTCGACGTGCTCCGCGGCCGCCTGTCCTTCGCCCGCTACCGGGGCGGCGGCGACCCGGCCGCCTACCTCCTGCGGGCCGCCCGTGCCCTGGCCGGCGCGGACCCGGCCCGCTCGCGGGCCTGCTACCTGGACGCGATGGAGATGGGCGTGCTGACCGGCGAGCTGGCCGCCATCGTGGACGCCGCCGGGTCCGCCCCGCCCGGCACCGGGACCAGCACCGACACCGTGCTCGACGGCCTGGTCACGCTCGTCACCCAAGGCCATGCCGCGGCCGCCGGGCCGCTGCGTCCGATCGTGCGGCGGCTCGACGACGAGGTCTGGGCCGGCCGCCCCTCCCTCGGCTACCTGGCCGCCGCCGAGCTGTGGGACATCGAGGTGATGCGCGGCACGGCCGAGCGGGTCGTGGCCACGGGACGCGAGTCGGGCGCCTTCCACCTGGTGCCGATCGGCCTGGCCATGCTGGCCACCGTCCGCGCGCACACGGGCGCGTTCGGCCCGGCGGCCGAGATGATCTCGGAGGAGGAGGCCATCGCCTCGGCGACCGGGGCCGCACCCCTGGTCTATCCGCGCCTGCACCTGGCCGCCCTTCGTGGTCGGCGTGAGGAGGCGATGGCGCTTTTCGCGGACGTGCCGCCGCGCATGAGCCTGAGCGCGCGGTGGGCCGCTGCCGTCCTGCACAACGGCCTGGCCGACTACCCCGCCGCGCTGGAGGCGGCCGAGGCCGCCACCGCCAGCGGCGACCTGGGCATGTCGGGTCTGGCCCTGCCGGAGCTGATCGAGGCCGCGGTGCGCTCCGGCCGCCCCGAGCGGGCCGCCGCCGCCCTGCGCGAGCTGACCGCGCGCGCCGAGGCCGCGGGCACGGGCTGGGCTCTGGGCGTCGAGGCGTACTGCCGCGCCCTGGTCACCGGCGAGGAGGACGGCTACCTGGAGGCGATCGAGCACCTGCGGACCGGCCCCATGGCCGTCAACCGAGGGCGGGCCCACCTGCTCTACGGGGAGTGGCTGCGCCGGGAGGGACGGCGCCGGGACGCGCGGGCGGAGCTCCGGCAGGCGCACGAGCAGCTTTCCGAGCTGGGCGCCGAGGCCTTCGCCAAACGAGCCGCCGGTGAGCTGCGCGGCACCGGTGAGCAGGCGCGCAGCCGTACCACCGAGGCGGAGCAGCTCACCCTGCAGGAGGTGCACATCGCGCGGCTGGTGGCCGAGGGCGCGACCTCCAAGGACGTCGCCGCCACGCTCTTCCTCAGCCCGCGCACCATCGACGCCCACCTGCGCAACATCTTCCGCAAGCTCGGGCTCACCTCGCGCAGGCAGCTGCGGGACCTGCCCGAGATCCGCTAGCCGCGCCGGGCGATGGACGCGTGCGGCGGTGCGTGCCTAACGTCGGTGGCATGGTTCCCGAATCCGCCCGCCACCTCATCCGCTACAGCGGCCAGGCCGCGTTCACCCCCGAGCTCATCGCCCGCGCGCACGGCACCTCGGTGTTCACCGAGAGCGGCCGCGAGCTGCTCGACTTCACCTCCGGCCAGATGAGCGCGATCCTCGGGCACTCCCACCCGGCGATCGTCGAGACCGTGCGCGAGCAGATCGGCCTGCTCGACCACCTGCACAGCGGCATGCTCAGCCGTCCCGTCGTCGACCTCGCCCGCCGCCTCGCCGAGTCCCTGCCCGATCCGCTGGAGAAGGCGCTGCTGCTGACCACCGGGGCCGAGGCCAACGAGGCCGCGGTGCGGATGGCGAAGCTCGTCACCGGCCGGCATGAGATCGTGTCGTTCGCCCGGTCCTGGCATGGCATGACGATGGCCGCCGCGAACGCCACCTACAGCGCCGGGCGCAAGGGCTACGGGCCCGCCGCGCCGGGCAACTTCGCGCTGCCCGTTCCCGACCGCTTCCGTCCCGGCATCGTCGACGCGGGCGGCGAGCTCGACTGGCGCCGCCAGCTCGACCTGGGCTTCGACCTGATCGACGCCCAGTCGGTCGGCAGCCTGGCCGCGTGCCTGGTCGAGCCGATCCTCAGCTCGGGCGGCGTCGTCGAGCTGCCGCCCGGCTACCTCGCCGCGCTGGCCGAGAAATGCCGGGAACGCGGCATGCTGCTGATCCTGGACGAGGCGCAGACGGGGCTGTGCCGTACCGGGGACTGGTATGCCTTCCAGCACGACGGCGTGGTGCCCGACATCCTCACGCTGTCCAAGACGCTCGGCGCCGGGCTGCCGCTGGCGGCCGTGCTGACCGGCGCGGAGATCGAGCAGCGGGCGCACGAGCGTGGGTACCTGTTCTTCACCACCCATGTCAGCGACCCGCTGCCCGCCGCGGTCGGCAACACCGTCCTGGACGTGCTGGAGCGCGACCACCTCGACAAGCGGGCGGGCGAGCTCGGCGCGATGCTGCGCGGGCAGCTCGACGAGATCGCCGCCCGGCACGACGTCGTCGGGGACGTACGCGGGCGCGGGCTGCTGCTGGGTGTGGAGCTGGCCGGTGACGAGGTGCTGGGCGCCGGCGGCGCCGACCGGCTGGGCGCGGCCGTCACCCGGCGCTGCTTCGAGCTAGGGCTGCACATGAACATCGTGCAGTTGCCCGGCATGGGCGGCATCTTCAGGATCGCCCCGCCGCTGACCGCGAGCGACGAGGAGATCACCCGGGGCGCCGCCATCCTCGACCAGGCCCTTACCGACGTCCACGGCTGATGGACATGCGCATGCGGCTGTAGTCGAAGGTGACGGCGTACGGCTTGAAGAACTCGTGGGTGAAGTTCGCGATCATGTCGAAGCCGAACTGCGCCGACTGGCCGGGGCCCGGCAGTCCGGGGAAGACCTTCTCGGCGGCGTTGCCGCGCACGTCGTGCCTGACCGCGTTGCCCAGGGCGGCCCGCTCCGCGGTGACCGGGTAGGTCTTGATGCCGAACCGCTCTCGCGGGTTGGCGTAGTCCACCGTGAGTCCGTACTGCTCCGCGATCGCCACCGTGGTGTCCAGGGCGCTGCCGATGCCGCCGGTGTCGATCGTGACCATCTTGGGCGGGTGGTCGCCGAGGCTGCCCACCGAGCACGGGAAGTGGTCGCCCGCCAGCCACAGCGGCAGGCGGGTGATCTCGTCGCGCGGGGCGCCGGGCGTGCGCCGCAGGAGCAGGGCCTTGCCCGCGTAGTCCATGGTGGTCAGGAAGTGGTAGAAGATCGTGGTGCCGAACGCGCCCGCCGCCTGCGAGCCGTCGGGCAGGGGCGGCCGCTGCGCGTCGTTCCACTGCACCGGGATGTTGCGGATCTCGATGTCCCCGATCCTGAACGACTCCAGGACGCCGAAGTAGAGCACGACGGGATGGGCGTCCACGACCCCGCCCTCGAACGTGGCCAGCGCGCGCAGCCCCGCCCGCTCCGCCACCTCCTTCGACAGGTCCAGCGTCGCGTAGGTGTCGAGGTAGAACTTCTCCGGCCGGCCGCCGTTGATGCTCGCCTCGACCGAGGGGACGGGATCCAGCGTGTGGAAGGGCACGCGGGTGCTGCGCGCGCCGGACACCTTCCAGGGCGTGCCCTCGATGTGGGAGTAGACCTTCGCGAACGCCGCGTCGCGCGGGCGGCCGGTACGGCGCAGCAGCGGGACCGCGCGGGCCAATTGGTCCTGGCGGACGTAGCACTCGGCCAGGCGCTGGGTGGAGGCGATGTCGCCGGGAGCCAGCGCGGTGGCCTTCGACAGGTGCGCCTCCGCGGTGCCGAACCGGTTGGACAGCAGCGCGATGTAGCCGATCTGGGCGTGGGCGTGCGCGTCACGCGGGTCCTGGCGCAGCAGGCGGCGGTAGCCGCGTTCGGCGTCGGCGAACCTGCCCTGTTTGAACAGCTGGCCGGGGTCCTCGGTGCCGGCCTCGGCCGCGAAGGGCAGCGCCGTACTCGCTCCGGCGGCGGCGACCAGGGCCGCCGTCCCTTTGAGAAACGTGCGCCGGTCGGCATGGTGGAGGGTCATGTGTCCTGCCTCGTGTCGTGTGCGGACCGATCAAGGCCACACAACAGAGGCGACGGTTAAACACGGATAAGCGCGTCCCACCAGGACAGCACCCGCGTCCCGGACAGCGTCAGCCACTTCGACGGCTCCCCCACCGGCGCGTCCACCTCGAACCACACCCGCCCCGGATACCGCCACGCCTGCTCCCAGGTGCCGTCCGGACGCCGGGCGGCCCGGATGAGCTCGATCGCCTCCGCCATCCGAGGGTCGGGCTCGGCGCCGTCGAACAGCGCGGCCTCGCGGAAGTACTCGGCCGCGTTGAGCACGGTGTACTGCCACCGGACGGGGTACGCGAACCGCCCCACCCACGGCCCTACCGGCTCACCGGTGGACAGCCGCCGGAAAAGACCGCGCCGCAGCAGGTACTCCTCGCCGGAGCGCCGGGCGGCGCGGGTCGCTTCGGTGCCGCCGGTCGCCAGGTCGTAGGCGAGCAGCCCCTTGAGCGAGTTGAGCGTCGAGTGGAACGACGAGCGGGTCGAGCCGTTGACCCACTCGCAGTTCCAGCCGCCGTCCGGCAGCATGTGCCCAAGGAACCACTCGGCGATGCCGCTGACGTCGGCGCCGAGCCACACGCCGTTCCCGGCCGTCCAGGCGTTGATGCAGCAGTCCACCTCGCCGTCCCAGTACGGCAGGTCGTCGTACTCCCACCGGCAGTTCTCGGCGAGCAGTTCGGCGGTACGGCGTTCGCGCAGGACCGCCGGATCCATCCCCCATTCCCGCAGCGTGGTGAGCGTCCAGGTCGTCGCCGTCCAGGGCTGCCCGTCTTCCTCCGGAGAGTGCTTCTTGGGGAAGAAGGCGCCTCCTGCCCACTGGCCGTCCGGGTCCTGGAGGGCGAGGAGCCGGGCGCCGAAGCCCTCGGCCGCGATCCTCGCCCGCGTCGCCTCCCACACCCTCGGCGGCTCGCCGGCCAGATCGCGCTCGACCTGCCAGCGCAGCGCCGGATCGGAGTCGCGCAGCCATGCGATCACGTCCATGGAGCCGACCCTATCCAGGCGCGTCCTGGTCAGAGAGTCGTGCTCAGGAACATGGGGAAGTTGAAGCAGTTCGGTCCGATGAG
The DNA here is from genome assembly GCF_014203235.1 of Nonomuraea endophytica. Classification (GTDB taxonomy): domain Bacteria; phylum Actinomycetota; class Actinomycetes; order Streptosporangiales; family Streptosporangiaceae; genus Nonomuraea; species Nonomuraea endophytica. The sequence continues at coordinate 186,237 of NZ_JACHIN010000006.1, forward strand.
CCGCTGGACCGAGGAGATCGTGTCGCCGAACTGCCACCAGCGGTGGTGCAGGTCGTTGATGCTCTGGCCGGGCAGGACGCAGTAGGCGCGGCCGCCGTTGTTGTCGTGCTGGTAGACGACCCAGGCCGAGTCGCCGGTGACCCGCAGGGAGCTGGCCCGGTCGTCGCTGCCGGTCGGCGAGAGGTTGCCGTTGGTCTCGCTGAAGGTCCAGTTCAGCCCGCCCAGGGACTGGTTCTGGCCGAGGATGAGGGTCCCGACCGATGCCTGCGCGGGCGCGGCGCCCGTCAGTGCCGCCACGGTCACCACCGCCGCCAGGATCGCCAGCAGGTGTTTGCGCATGAGGTGCCTCCTCTGAGAGTGACGTGTCACCAGAGGGGCGTGACATCCCGTTCCATCGTGGAACACCCGCCGTCAGTCCCCGTCCTCCGGATACTGGAAGACGTCGTCGAGCCTGACGCCCAGCGCGCGGGCGATCTTGAAGGCCATCTCCAGCGAGGGCGAGTAGCGGCCCTGCTCGATGGCGATGACGGTCTGCCTGGTCACGCCGACGCGCTCGGCCAGGTCCGCCTGGGTCATCTCACCGCTGGCGAAGCGCAGCGCGCGGATCGAGTTCGTCACCTTGGTGGGCTTGACCATGCTCAGAAACCCCTGCGGTAGGCGACGATCCGGACGATCGCCGAGGCGAGCGCCGACAGCACGAACGCCAGGTAGAGGGCGTTGGCGATCCAGAAGTGCGCGGCTCCGGCCAGGGTCAGCGCGAACACGCCGGCGACGCTGACGGCCAGCACGTAATACTCGGCCCGCTGGCCGTACCGGCGGATGCCGGCGTCGCGCTCGTCCTTCAGGCCCGCCTCCTTCGGCGCGGCGATCGCGGTGGCGATCGACGCCACGATGTTCGCGAGTACGGCGACGCCGATGGCGGTGAGCAGGGCCGGGATGTAGGTGATCCGGGTGACGTCCGCCCCGGGCAGTTGCCGGAGGACGCTGGCGAAGTAGACGACGGGGATCGCGAGCGCGACCGCCGCGTACACCCACACACGTTTTTCCTCGGTGGACACGACACTCCTCCATGTCAAGAAAAACCGACATCGCCAAGGTAAAGCATCTTGGACACGGTGTCAAAGATTCTTAACATGGGTCAGGTGGGCGGCCTGGATTCGGTGAAGATCTCGATCAGGTGGCGGACCGCGAAGCCGGACTCGGTGGGGTAGCGGAGGTGGCGGTCGGGGTTGAGCACGTAGGTGTTGCGGCGGCCGACTCGCTCGCGGGTAAGGTAGCCGGCCTCGTGCAGGTCGTTGACGATGCCCTGGACGGTGCGCTCGGTGATGCCGATGGTGGCGGCGATGTCGCGCAGCCGAACCTCGGGATCGCGGGCGATCTCCGGCAGGACCCGGGCGTGGTGGGTGAGGAAGGTCCAGCCGGGCGGGCTTTCGCCTTGAGGTTCGGGCACGGCGTTCACTCTCTCGTCCCCCGCGCGACCACTGTTATAGGAACATCGTATACTGAAATATCTTTCCTGTATTGCCATTCGCCCATAGAGTAGGGTGACGCCGTTGAGTGGAGCTTCTGCCCGGGGAGATCACCGAGGTCATGATGACGCCGCTGTCCTTGATGACCGTCAGCATGCTGCGTGGCACGCTGATCACCGTCACCGGTGAGCTGGACGCCGGCAACGTCACACAGCTGGCGGACTACGTCGCCGAACGCCACAGTGAGCCGGGGCTGCCCCTGGTCCTCGACCTGAGCGGGCTGACCTTCATGGACAGCACCGGCCTGAGCCTGCTCCTCCACCTGAGAGCCGCCTCTGGCGAGCACGGCGGCACCCTCCACCTGGCCACCGTGCAACCCCGGCCCGCCCGCATCCTCGAGGTCACCGGCGCCTACCGCCAGTTCAACATCCACCCCACCCTCGAAACAGCCCTCCAAGCCTCCGGCCTGACCTCCGCCGACCCCTCATCAGCCGACATCGCCTGACACACGGCGGGGCGGTAACCACACAGCCGTCACCCGCTCACATCGTGGGAGCTGTGCCATCGAGGCAGCGGCACCCCGTCATCGACGGACATCGCGTGACCCGTGTTGTAGGAGCACCCGTCATGGGCTGACATCGCCGGATGTGTGCCGTTGGAGCAGCGGCTCGGCGGGCTTCCACGGCTGAAGCTGGCCGCGCTTCTCCGCCCGTTGCCTGGCCAGGCCGGACAGCGCCTCCAGCACCACGCGGCTGCCGAGCATCGCGGTCACGTCGGCGTGGTCGTGGGCGGGGGCGACCTCGACCACCTCGACCCCCACGATCGGCAGTTCGTAGGACAGGCGGCGCACGGCGTCCAGCAGTTCACGGGAGGTCAGGCCGCCCGGTTCCGGTGTGCCCGTTCCCGGCGCCATGCCCGGGTCGACGACGTCGATGTCCACCGACAGGTACACGCCGTCGCACTCGTCCAGCGCGATCTCGGCCGCCTCGCTCAGGCACTCGGCCAGTCCGCGCTCGACAAGCTCGGTCATCTCGTACGAGCGCATCCCCTGCTCGGCCATCCAGCGCAACGTCTCCGGCCCCGGCCAGTAGCCGCGCAGCCCGATCTGCAGGAACCTGTCGCCTCTGGCCGCCCCGGACTCGATGAGCCGTCGCATGGGCTGGCCGTGCCCGATGAGCGTGCCGTACGAGCTGTCGCCGGTGTCGGCATGGGCGTCGAAGTGCAGGACCGAAACCCTGCCCCAGCCGGCCGCGCGGGCGACGCCGGTGATGTTGGGCAGCGCGATCGAATGGTCACCGCCGAGCACGAGCGGGATCTTGCCGGCCGCCGCGACCGTGTGAACCGCCTGCTCCAGGGCGGCGTGCGCCGCGTAGCCGTCACCGCTGAGCATCATGACGTCACCGGCGTCCTTCACCCGCAGATCCAGCAGGCTGTCCACGCCGAGGGCGAGCGACGGCCGGACGCCGTCGTGTTCGAGATAGCAGGCCTGCCGGATGGCGCCCGGACCGAAGCGGGCGCCCGCCCGGTAGGACGTTCCTCCGTCGTACGGCGCGCCCAGGATGACCACCTCGGCCTCGTCCCAGGAGGCCGGATCGTCCAGGTCGCAAGCGGGAACGCCGAGGAAAGTGAGATCGGGACCATACATCGCGCCAAATCGGGTCATGACCGCATCCTCACAGCGACGGGTCCCGCACCGGAACGCCCCGCTTTTCTGCACCACCTCCATATGCTCTATGGAGCTCGTTCCAGAGCCGATCCACGACGGCGGGGCGGGGCCCGGCGGGGGTGACGAACTGGATCCCGCGTGCGCCCACATCCTGAAGCACAGGCCGGGAGACCACGTCGTACCCCTGCTCGAAGGCGAGCTCCGGCACCAGCGCCACCGCACCCCCGGCGCCGACGAAGCCGTGGATCACGCTGTAGTTGTCGGCCCGCAGCGCGATGCGCGGACGGAACCCGAGGGACTGGCAGGTCGCATAGAGGGTCTGGTCACTCGGGTCATAGGAGCCACTGGAGATGATCCACCCCTCGCCCGCCAGCAACCCAAGATCGACAGGCCCATCTTCGGCAGCCAAGGCATGGTTTCCGGGCAGCAGCAACCGATAGGGATCATCCATCAACGTCCGAACCCGCAGATCCGCCCCGTACCGCCCCCTCACCCCCGCCCCGACCTTCGACCCCCCACCCTCACGCGCCTCCACCCCCGAACCGTGGCCAGACTCCACCACCGAATCGCGACCGGACGGCGCACCCAAGCCGTGGTCGAGCTTCGCCGCCGAGCCATGGCCAGGCTGCGCAGCCGGGTCGTGGCGGGGGTTCGCGGTCGTGATGTGGGCGGGTTTGGCGGCTGCGACGTCGTAGATCAGGGCGCAGTGCAGTGAGCTGGCCCGGAGCCGGGTGAGGAGGTCTAGGGGTTCGGCCTCGGTGAGTTCGATCCGGACGTCGCTGCCCTCGGTGGCGCGGCGCAGGGGGCCGGGCAGCAGCTTGGTCGCGGCCGTGGTGAACGCGCCGACCCGCAGCGTGGACACGCCGTGGGCCAGGCGCGCAGCCACGTCCGACTCCACGCTCTCGACCCGCTCCAGCACGACCGCCGCGTGCTCCAGCACCATCGCCCCGATGTCGGTCAGGACCGCACCGGTGGGACCGCGTTCGACCAGCCGGGCGCCGAGGTGAGTCTCCAGCGCGTCGAGGTGGTAGCTGATCGTGGGCTGGCCGTAGTGGAGCCGGCGGGCAGCCCCGGCCAGCGAGCCGCTGACCGCGATCGCCCTCAGCACGTGGAACTGGCGTAGATCCATCATCCATACATGCTATGGAGGGAAGGTGGTCAGCTCGCCGTACGTGGACAGGGTCTTGGCCAGGTCGGTTCCCTTGCCGCGGAGCGTGGTGTCCAGGAAGGCGGCGGTGACGGCCGAGGTGAGGCGGGGCCCGGCGGTGCGTTCGGCGGAGCCGATCAGTGAGGGCAGTGGCGGCAGGTAGAGGGGCGCGTCGGTGAAGGTCAGGTGTGCCGAGCCGGGGACGGTGAGCCGGTAGCTCGCCGCCGTGCTGAGGTCGAGCACCCGGGTGAGGCGGGAGAGGTAGTCCTGCTCCTCCCCTGGCCCGATGTCGTGTGTGAGCGCGAGCACGGGCTGACGGAACGGCTGGGCTACGGGGTCGCGCGGATAGCCGTCCAGCACGATGACCGCGGCGAACCGGGTGTCCTGCCGCGCGGCCTGCAGTGCGGCGGCGCCGCCGAGGGAGTGGCCGGTCGCGGCGGCCCGGTTCAGGTCGAGGCGTCCGGCCAGCGGCCCTTGGATCTCGCCGCTGTGCATCCGGCCGAGCTGTGTGAGCACGAAGCTGAGGTCGCCCGCGCGGACCGCCGTCCACCCGGCCGCCAGCCGCTCGTCCTCCGCGTCGTCACCGGTCGCCGCCAGCCGCGTGCGTACGGCCCTGCCGTCGTCGAGCACGACCACAGCCGAGTCGTAGGGATGGTCGACCCCCGCCACCACGTACCCCCGGCTGGCCAGTTCCTCGGCCCAGGCCGTGTTCTGGGTGCGCACCCCGCCGAGCCCCGGCGAGAAGAGCACGACGGGAAACCGCTCACTCCCGCCCGCCACCGGAGCCTCCGGCGTCGAACGCGCATGGGCACGCGCCACCTCGTCGAGCGTGAACCCGGGCACCCCGAGATACGCCGCGGCGCCCGCGGCCACGATCCGCGCCTCCTCCGCCGTGCGCCCGAGGTAGCGGCTCTGCCGGGCGCCCGTGGAGTCACTGGAGGGGTACCAGAGCTGGACCACGACCGTCCGCTGGTCACCGGCCTTGGCGGTGGCGGTCTCCTCCCGGTCGGCGTCGGTCCACTGCACCACGGTGGTCCCGACCGCGTACGCCCCAGGCGGCTTCGGAAACACCGGCAGCGGCAACGCCCACGACGCCCCCGTGCCCGCCACGACCAGGCCCAGACCGGCCACCGCCCCCGGCAGCGCCGCCCACCACCGCGCCCTGCGCACCGGCCGCCCGGCCCGCGCTCTCATCAGCACGAACCCCGCGAACGCCAGCGCCACTCCCCCGGCGGCCAGCACCGGAACGAGCTGCCAGCGCACCCCGAACACGGCCAGCAGCACCGCGCACACCGCGAAGACGGCCCCGGCCGCCAGCGCGATCGGCCGCCGCGCGGGAGGCGGGAGCCAGCGGGCCAGCACCAGCGCCACGACGGCCAGGACGGCAAGGATCTCCACGAGAGACAGCCCGAGAATCGTCACCCGCTCATTCTTCGGATCGCGGCCCCGCAGGGCATCAGCTCTAGGTCCAGACCTGCTTGCTCCCCTGGTATGACCTCGCCCGCCGATGTCCCACCAGGGTCTGACACCCACTAGTAGGAAAAGTGGGTAATATGCGAATAGTTGGCATAGGAGGGCGTATGGCGGGGAAGATGATCGAAGGCCCGGATGGCCGGTACATCGTGGGCACGGTGAAGATCGGGGAGAAGGGGCAGATCGTCATCCCGAAGGACGCACGGGACCTGCTCGACCTCCAGCCGGGCGACACCCTGCTCGTGCTCGTGGACCGCAAGCAGGGCATCGCGCTGGTCGACAACGAGCGGTTCCGCAACTTCGCCAACGGCGTGCTGGCCGCACAAGAGTCCGCCCAGGAGGAGGGGTGACCGGCTACCGCAACCCGTTCGTTGGGCAAAGCGACCCGTTGCCGCCCGCGCTGGCGCGGGCCGGGTTCAAGCAGGAGTTCGCCACGTTCGACGGGACGGTCATCAGCTATGTCCAAGGCCCGGAGACCGGGATGCCACTTCTGCTCGTCCCCGGGCAGATGAGCCTGTGGAGCAGTTACCGCCGCGTCATGCCGGAGCTTTCGCGGCGGTTCACGGTCTTCGCCGTCGATGTCCGGGGCCATGGGAACTCCTCCTGGACGCCCGGCGACTACTCCTGGGACTCCGCGGGCTGCGATCTGGCCCGCCTGTTGCGCGAGGTCATCGGCCGCCCGGCGATCGTCAGCGGCAACTCTTCGGGCGGCGTCCTGGCTCTGTGGTGCGCCAGCCGTACCCCGGAAGAGGTCGCCGCGATCGTGCTGGAGGACCCGCCGATCTTCTCGGCCGAGATGCCGCGCTTCCGCGACCGGGACCGCTGGGTCTACGGCAGCCTCGCGCACGCCGTCAGCGTGCTCGGCGACCTCGACCCGCGGCGGGTCGCCGGCATCTACCGCCAGGAGATCCCCGTCTCGGAGACCAGGAGCGTCCGGATGCCGGAGCGGCTCGTCGGCCTGCTCGACCGGCTCATCGCCCGGCATCGGCGGCGGCGCCCCGGACGCCCGGCGAGCCTGGGCGTCCGGTGGCTGCCGCGTTCGCTGGAGGAGATGGTCCGGGCGGCGTCGATGTTCGATCCGGACTTCGCCCAGGCCTTCCTCGACGGCCGCTTCTATGGCGATTTCTCCCACGAGGCCGCCCTCCGTTCGACGACCTGCCCCGTCCTGCTGCTGCACGCCAACTGGAACCGCTACGACAACCACGGGCTGGTCGGCGCGATGGACGACGACGACGCGCGGAGGGTACGCGAGCTGGCGCCGCAGACCGTCTACCGGCGCATCGACGCCAGGCATGTGATCCACGGCGACAAGCCGCACGCGTTCAGCAGAGCGCTGACCGACTTCGCCGCAACGCTCACCGGGGAAGCACCCAAATCCTCCGGGCGATCACACGCCTAAGTCCTCCAGGTGACAGCGGCGGCGACGACAAGACCGGCGATCGCCAGCACGCTGCTCGTGACGAACGGATCGGCGAGGCCGGGCGCGACCCCGAGGCCGATGTACACCGTGATGCCGGTCGACCCGCCGAGCTGATCGGCCGCGCGCTGCACGCCGGAGGCCACACCCGCGTCGTCCTCGCTCACCCCGGCCACCGCGGCGTACTGCAGCCCGACAAGGACCAGCCACGACCGCACGGAAGAAAGAAGAGGGAATGACACAGGAACGCTCCGGTGCGCGAAGAGGAATTCGGGCGACACGAAGCGACGGATTGTTCAGCAGAAAGTGAAAGTGGAACGCCCCGCCGCTAGCGGAGCTTGCTGGTCACGGCGGCGGCAGCCGCGGCAGAAGCGCCCGACATACCGCGCACGATACCAAGCGTGGATCTATGCGCGCAGACGGGCGGCGTCCTGGCTCGGGGCCGCGCCGAACTGGCGGCGGTACTCCCGGCTGAACTGCGACGGGTTGTCATACCCGACGCGGCGGCCGACCCCGGTGACGTCGCCCGGGTGGGTGGCCAGCAGCAGCCTGGCCTCCTGCAGCCGGATCTGCTTCTGGAACTGGATGGGGCTCATCGCGGTCACCGCCTGGAAGTTGCGGTAGAAGGCGGAGACGCTCATGCCGGACAGGCGCGCCACGTCCTCGACCTTGAACGGCTGCGCGTAGTGCTCCCGGATCCAGCGCACGGCCCGGGAGACGTGGCTGAGACCGCTGTCGGCCAGGCCGAGCTGGCGGACCGTGGCGCCCTGCTCGCTGGTGATCAGCCGCCAGAGGATCTCGCGCTTGATGAGCGGGGCCAGCACGGGCCGGTCGCGTGGCTCGTCGAGCAGGCGCAGCAGCCGTACCACCGCCTCGAGCAGTGCGGGCGGGGCGTCGCTGACGACGATCCCGGACGGCACGCGGGCGCTGTCACCGGGCCCGGCCTGCAGGAGCAGCTCGGCGACGGCGGCCGGTTCCAGCGTGAGCCCGAACCCCAGGGCGGGCTGATCGGGCGCGTCCTGAAGGAACTGCCCGGTGACCGGCAGATCCACCGAGGCGACCAGATACTGCCCGGCGCGGTACTCGTACACCCGGTCGCCCAGGGCGAGCCGTTTGGCGCCCTGGGCGATGACGGCCAGCGTGGTGCCGGTCATCGACGGCTCGGGCGGATCCGGCCGGTCGACCTTCGAGATGAGGACGCCGTCGATGGCGGTGGTCCAGTCGGGGCGTACGTGCCGGCTCAGCAGGGAGCGGAGCTCGTCCAGACTCATAGGTCCATCACTCCCACAGCTGGGAGGATCGTGCAAGTACGGGAGACCATCATTCTAACGTTTTGACTGGTCAGGCAGCTTGAATGGAATCACCGCACTCCACTCGTCGAGAGGATTCCATTATGAGGGTCGCCATCGTCACCGGCGCCAGCTCCGGCATCGGGCAGAGCGCCGCGATCGAGATCGCCAAGCGCGGAACCGGCGTCATCCTGACCTACGCCGCCAACCCGCAAGGAGGCCTGGACACGGTCGCCGCGATCGAGAAGGAGGGCGGCACCGCCGTCGCGCTGCCGCTGGACGTCGGCGAGAGCGCCTCCTTCGCCGCCTTCCGCGACACGGTCGCCGGCGTGCTGCGCGACACCTGGCAGCGCGACACCTTCGACTACCTGGTCAACGCGGGCTTCGCGCGTACCTCATTGATCGAGGACATGACCGAGGAGACGTTCGACCGGCTGAGCGCGGTCCTGCTCAAGGGGCCGTTCTTCCTGACCCAGAAACTGCTCCCCCTGATGGCGAACGGCGGCGCCGTCGTCAACACGAGCAGCAACTCCACCGCGAAGGCCGGCCTGGAGCCCGGCTACTCCGCCTACGCCTCGATGAAGGGCGGCCTGGACGTGCTGACCCGGTACATGGCCAAGGAGTTCAGCCCGCGCGGCATCCGCGTCAACGCCGTCTCGCCGGGAGCGACCCGCACCCGCCTCGCCGACGACGCCTTCGCCCGCTTCCCCGAGGTCATCCCGCCGCTCGCCGCCAGGACCGCGCTCGGCCGGGTCGGCGAACCCGAGGACATCGGCACGATGATCGCCACGCTCGTCTCCGACGAGAGCCGCTGGGTCACCGCCCAGGTCATCGAGGTGTCGGGCGGCTACAACCTCTGACCGGCCACGAGGAGGCCCAACCCCGGTACGGCCCCGCCCGGGTGCCCGTGCGAAGCTCAGAAGAGCTCTTCGGCACCCAGGCCGTCCCCACGGAGAGGAACTCGCGCATGGACATGCCACTGGTCACCGACCGCCTGATCATCAGGGACTGGTCGGCCGACGACGCCGAGGCGGCGCTGGAGATCTACGGCTCCGTCGACGTCACCCGGTGGCTCACCCCTGCCATGCACCGCGTCGAGGACGTGGCGGGCATGCGATCGGTCCTGCAGGCCTGGCAGGAGGCTCAGCCCAACCTGCTCAAACCGCGCGGACGGTGGGCGGTCCAGCTCCGCGAGGGGGGCGAGGTGGTGGGCGGGCTGAGCATCCGGCTGCTTCCGCCGTACGAGGAGGACCTGGAGGTGAGCTGGCAGCTGGACCGCAAGGCGTGGGGCCACGGCTACGCCACCGAGGCCGCCCGAGCCCTCATCGCATGGGCGTTCACGCAGGACGTGGACGAATTGTTCGCCGTCGCCCGCCCGGCCAACCGCCGCGCCATCGCCACGGCCGAGCGCCTGGGCATGCAGTGGGTCGGCGAGACGGCCAAGTATTACGATCTCACCCTGCAGGCCTACCGCATCCGCCAGAGCGATCTGCCCGGGGTCTAGAGCCCGATCATGGAACTGATGTTGAGGTGGTAGATCCGGTCGCGGGCCTCCGGAGAGAGGTCGAGCGAGCCGATCGCCTTGATCGTCTCCCGGATGTACATGGGCCCTCCTTCCGGGTCGAACGGGCAGTCGGTGGCGAACAGGACGTGGTCGGGACCGAAGAACTCCAGGCCGCACCGCATACCGATCGCGGAACCCGACAGCGCCGTGTCGGCATAGAAGCGGCGGAAGTACTCCAGCAGCCCCTTGGGCAACTGCTCGCCGAGCACCTCTCCCTCGGTGCGGCTGCCGAGCTGGTCGCTCCACCCCAGACCGATCCTGCCCTCCAGGTAGGGGATCATCGCGCCCATGTGATGCGTGATGATCTTGATGGCCGGATGGCGTTCGAACAGGCCGGAGAAGACCAGCCGGGACATGGCGACGCTCGTCTCGTACGGCCAGCCCAGAGCCCACCAGATCTCAAACCGGGAGGCGTCCTCGGTGGCGTAGTCGGCGAAGGCGGCCCCGCGCGCCGGGTGCATCCAGATGGGCAGGTCGCGCCGGGCCATCTCGTCGAAGACGGGCCGGAACGCCGGATCGTCCAGCGGGCGGCCGCTCACGTTGGTGAACACCTGCACGCCGCGGGCGCCGAGGTCGTCGATGGCGTACGCGAGCTCGGCCATGGCCGCGTCCGGGTTGTTCATCGGCAGGGAGGCGACGAAGGCGGGGAAGCGCTCCGGGTGCTCGCGGCACAACTCCAGCATCGACTCGTTGGCCAGCCTGGCCAGCTCGGGTGAGTCCCGCGGCCCGGCGAGCAGTTCGATCGGCGGCGAGGACAGGGTGAGGATCTGCTGGTAGTCGTCGCCGAACTCCTCCATCATCCGCAACCGCGCGCCGACGTCGTGCAGCGCCGTCAGTTCCAGCCAGCGCTTGAGCGCGCCGGGGTCGACGGCGAGTTCGCGCATGCGCTCGAAGTAAGGCGCGGGCAGGATGTGGCTGTAGGCGTCGATCTTCATTGACTTCCCCTCGATGTTTGCGGAACCCAGCCGGTCAGCCTGCGGTCGACGGCCTGGACCAGCCAGACCGCGCCCAGGGCGACGGCGATGATGACCAGCAGCACGGCCAGGACGCTCGCGCTGTCGAAACGCCCCCCGGCCTCGGTGACGATGTGGCCGAAGCCGACCACGGCGATGAACATCTCTCCGTTGATCATGCCGGTCACGGCTCTGCCCACGCCGAGCCGTACCCCTGCCATGATCATCGGGGTCGCGGCGGGGAGCAGGACCCGCAGCAGGACCTGACGCTCGCTCGCGCCGTAGGAGCGAGCCATCTCCACCAGGTGCGCGGGGACGGACTGGATCGCCGAGGCGGTGTTGATGATGATGACGAACGTCGCGTACATGACCACGACCGCGATGATCGAGCCGCGCCCGTCGCCCAGCAGTGAGAAGAAGATCGGCGCGAAGACCAGCGCGGGGGCGGTGAGCAGCGCGTAGACGTAGACGCCGAGGGCGGCCTCCACCTTGCGGTAACGGCCCATCGCGACGCCGACGAGCAGCCCGGCGACCAGGGAGATCGTGAAGCCGATCAGCAGGTTGACCAGGCTGTCGGCGACGCTCTGGAGGATCTCGCCGGCGGCCGCCATCTCCGCCAGGCGCACCGCCACGGTGCTCAGCGGCGGGAAGAAGGACACGCCCGCCAGCCGGCCGATCAGCTCCCACGCGACGGCGCCGGTGGCCAGGCTGACGGCGGCGGCCGGAACGCGCGCTCTCATCGCGCCGCCCGGTGCTCTTCGTGCATGTCGCGCAGCCGGTCCCACAGGTAGGCGGTGATCTCGGCGTACTTGCCGGAGCGTTCGAGCGAGCGGGCACGCGGACGCTCCAGCGGCACCGGCACGATCTCGGCGATCTGTCCCGGTCGTGCGCTCATCAGCACCACCCGGTCGCCGAGCAGCACCGCCTCCTCCATGCTGTGGGTGATGAACACGACGGTCAGCCGGCTTTCCTCCCAGATCGACAGCAGCTCCTCCTGCAGCAACCGCCTGGTCTGCTCGTCGACCGCGCCGAACGGCTCGTCCATCAAGAGCACCCTCGGCTGTACGGCCAGCGCCCGCGCGATCCCGACCCGCTGCTGCATGCCCCCGGACAGCTCGGCGGGGCGCTTGGTCTCGAATCCGGCCAGCCCCACCATGGCGATCAGCGCACGGGCACGCTCCTGGCGCTCGGCCCTGCCGACCCCGCGCAGCTCCAGCCCGAACGCGACGTTGTCCAGCACGGTCGCCCACGGCAGGAGGGCGAAGTTCTGGAAGACCATGGCGCGGTCGGGCCCGGGACCGCGCACCTTCGTGCCATCGACGACGATCTCGCCGGAGTCCACGGGGACCAGCCCCGCCACGGCCTTCAGCAGTGTCGTCTTCCCGCAGCCGCTGGGACCCAGCACGGTCAGGAACTCGTTCTCGGCCACGTCGAGATCGACGTCGCTCAGCGCCTGTACCCGGCCGCCGTCCTGGCCGACGAAGCTCTTGCTCAGTCCACGGATCTCTATCATCGGACGCTCCTTCCGGTGAGCTTGCGTTCGCCCCAGCGGGCCACGGAGATCAGCAGGAGCGCCTCCGCCAAGATGATCACGATGGTCGCGTAGAGCTGCGGCGCCTTCAGCAGGCCGCGGTACTCGAGCATCAGCCCGCCGAGGGCGGTGGAGACCATGAGCAGCTCCACGAGCACCATCCCGGTGACCGCGCGGCCGATGCCGAGCCGGATCCCGGTCATGATCGCCGGCAGGGCGCCGGGCAGCAGGACGCGGGTCCAGATCCGCCGTTCGTTCGCGCCGAAGCTGCGCGCCATCTCGATCAGGGACGGGTCGACCTGCCTGACGCCCGCGCGGCTGTTCACCACCACCATCACGATCGCGAAGATCGCGACGAGGATGACCCGTGCGGCCAGGCCGTACCCCACCGACATCCCGAGCAGGGGGATGATCGCGGCCATCGGCGTGACCAGCAGGATGTTGAGGTAGACGTCAGCGAACCGTTCGAGCGTCCGGAACCGGCCGAGCACGATGCCCAGCGGGACCCCGACGCCGACCGCGAGGGCGAAGCCGAGCACGAGCGCCTGGTTGCTCGCGTACAGCGCCTGCCACAGCTCGGCGCTGCCCAGCAGCTTCACGCTCGCCCCGACGGTCTCCGTGAAGGTGGGGATGAGCAGGCCGCCGCGCACGCGGGCGTAGACCTCCCAGCTCACCGCGAAGATCACGAAGGTCAGCAGCTGGTACGGCAGATGCCCCCGCCTGGTCACGCCGCCGCCTTGATGAAGGACAGATCGGTGGCGTCCTTCGCCGTCATCCCCGGCTCGATCACGCCGGCGCGGACGAAGAAGTCGATGGTGACCTGCATGTTGCGCTCCGTCAGGCCGGCCGCGTCGAACAGGCCCGCCTCAACCGAACGCTCGGCGATCTCGGCCACGTCATCGGTCTCCTCCTCCGGCAGATATGTCTTCACGAGGCTGACCAGGTGCCGCGGGTCGGCGTTGATCTTGGCGTGCTCGCGCACCAGCGCGGAGACGAACAGTTGCGCCACGTCCCGGTGCTCGGCGAGGAATCCGGTGTTGGCGTAGACCGTCTGCGGACGCAGGTCGGGCAGGGTCTCGCCGAAGTCGACGACCTGGGTGAACGACGAGTCGCCCGAGCGCTCCAGGGCCACGACGTCGGCCAGTTCCAGCGCCGTGGCGTCGATCTCGCCCGCGACCAGGGCCTGGGCGCGCACGTCCGATCCGCCGATGGTCAGGTACTCGGGCTTCCGGCCGCCGGTGCACTGCGTGCGCACCCACTCCTCGGTCATCGCGGTGGCGACCGCGCCCCGGCTGAAGATCCCGAACGGCCGGCCGTTCAGGTCGTCACACGTGACCCGGGACTTGCCGTAGATCGCCCACTGGTTGCCGATCGCGTCGGCGACGATCCGGATCGGCGCCTCTTGCTCGATGGCGCTCAGCGCGGGGCTGGTGGCCTCGGCGGAGAACGCGTACGCGCCCTCGGCCAGCCCTCCGATGGCCAGTTCGGGCTCCGCGAGCTCCACCACCTCGACCTTGTGGCCCGCCTGCCTGACCACGTCGACGGCGGCGAGAATCGGCACGGTGGTGATGTCCGGCTCGGTGACGGCGATCGAGAACGAGAGGGTCCCGTCGGGATTGGTCTCGGTCCCCCGAACGCCGCACGCGGCCAGTGCGGACATCACCGCCAGCGCCGCGAGCCTCTTCAGATGCATAATGCTCCTTGTCAACGGCTAGGCAAACGTATGCCTTAACCGAAGGATAGAGAGAAGGATCGGGCCCCCGTCAAGGGCGTTCTCCGCAGAAGACATCAGATCTGCCCGCTGACCTCGAATGACGCAGGCAAACGTTTTCCTCGCTATGCTGAGTGCCGTGAGCTCATTGGTGGAAGTCGCACGAGCGGCCGGCGTCTCCGTGTCGACAGCGTCACGGGTGCTGACCGGCTCCAGTCACCCGATCTCGGCCAAGACCCGCGCCAAGGTCATCGCGACCGCGGAGAAGCTCGGCTACTCACCCAGCGCTCTCGCGCGGGCTCTGGTGTCACGCAGTAGCAGGCTCATCGGCGTCCTCGTCAGCGACATCGTCAACCCCTACTTCTCCGTCATCGCCCGCGGCATCGACGACGTCGCCAGCCGCGCCGGTTACGTCACCATGCTGTCCAACGTCGACCGGCGTACCAGCACGGAGATCAGCAGGCTGCGGACGATGCGCGACTACCGCGCCGCCGGGGTGATCATCGCCGGCAGTGGCTTCGAGGCCGATCCGCTCGCGCCGGATCTGGCCGTGGCCGTGGGGCAGGCCAAGGAGCAGGGCATCCAGGCCGTGTCCCTGACGAGCCGCGATCTCGGCTGCCCGGTCATCACCGCCGACAACGAGGGCGCCGCCCACGACGTCACCGATCATCTCCTCTCGCTCGGCCACCGCCGGATCGCCTTCATCGAAGGCCCGCCGGGCATGACCACCAGCAAGCAACGCCGCGACGGCTTCCTGGCCTGCATGAACGCCGCGAACCTGAGCGACGTGGCGCGGTGCCTGCCCGGCGGTTTCGACTTCGAGGCCGGCCATCTGGCCGCCATGCGGCTCATCGCCCGCCCGCCGCTGCCCGACGCCATCCTCGCGGCCAACGACGAGGCCGCCGTCGGCGCGCTCAACGCGCTGCGGCAGGCCGGCATCGACGTGCCGGGCGAGATCTCCGTCGCCGGCATCAACGACCTCAGACTCGCCCGGTTCGTCGGCCTCACCACGGTGAGCCTGCCGCTGTACGAGATGGGCGCCATGGCCGCCCAGCACGTGATCGACGCCCTGCCCGGCGACGCGACGACCACCCTCCTGAGCCACCGCGTCATCCCCCGGGAGACCACCGCCCGGCGGCCGCCCGGCTAGGCGGCGGCGTTCCTGCCGGAGGGTCGAGTATCTTGTGCTCGCGCTCGCAGTTCACGGGAGGAACACGGATGTCGTCTGAAGGACGCCCGGTCCGGCTTCAGGACGTCGCCGACCACGCCGGCGTCTCCCTGGCCACCGCCTCGCGCATGCTGAGCGACTCCGACTACAAGGGCAGGGCCGCCCTGCGCGACAAGGTCATCGCCTCCGCCGCCGAGCTCGGCTACCGGCCGAACCTGCACGCGCGCGCCCTGGCCAGCTCGACCTCGACCAGTGTCGGGCTGGTCGTGCACGACGTGCGGGACGCGTACTTCGCCATGATCGCCGGAGGGGTGATCAAGGCGGCCGAGGCGCACCGGCTGCTGGTGACCATGGTGTGCACGTACCGGGACCCGCGGCAGGAGCTCAACTACGTCAGCCTGCTGAGCACACAGCGCCCCCGCGCGATCATCCTGGCGGGCAGTTCCTTCATCGACCGGGCGCACACGGCCGCGATGACCGCGCAGCTGTCGGCGTACCAGGCCGACGGCGGCGCGGTCGTCTCGGTGACCCGCGGACGCAGGATCGGTCATCTCGTCGAGGTGGGCAACGTCGAGGCCACCCGCCGGCTCGCGCACCTGCTCGCCGACCTGGGCCACACCTCCTTCGGCGTGATCTCCGGCCCCGCCAGGCTCATCGCGGTGCGCGACCGCATGCGCGGTTTCCGGCTCGGCCTGCAGGACCGGGGAATCGAGCTCGCCGCCGACGCGATCGTGCACGCCGACATGTCCCGCGACGGCGGCGCGCGGGCCGCCCGCCGCCTGCTCGACCGCCCCGACCGGCCGACCTGCCTGTGGGGGGTGGCCGACGTGGTGGCGGTGGGCGCGATGGCCTGGGCCAGGAGCAATGGGCTGCGCATCCCCGAGGACGTCTCCGTGGCGGGTTTCGGCGGCACTCCCTTGGCCTCCGACGCCGTACCGGCCCTGACCACCGTGGAACTCCCGCTCGAGCGCATCGGCAGGACGGCGCTGGACCTCGCGCTGCTGCCCCTGGACGAGCCGCGCCACACCGTGGAGATCGGCGGGACCGTGCTCATGCGCGACAGCACCGCACCCGTCGTCAAGGGCTCATGACGCCGCGACCGTGAGCTCCGGGACGTCGATCCACCGGCGCTCGCGCCACGAGCGCATCGCGAGCTCGGCGAGCTGGACGCCCTTGGCTCCTTCCAGCAGGTCCCAGGGGAACTCGGTGTCCTCGGCGACGTGGCGCAAGAACATCTCCCACTGCGCGCGGAAGGCGTTGACGTACTCCTCGTTGTCGGGGACCGGGGACCAGCCGCCGCGAAAATCGATCGGGTTGGGGATGTCCGGGTTCCACACGGGCATCGGCGTGGTGGCGCGCGACTGGATCCGGCACTCGCGCAGCCCGGCGACGGCGCTGCCCAGCGTGCCGTCGAGCTGCCACTCGCCGATCTCATCACGGTACGGGCGGGTCGCCCACGACGTCGTGAACTGCGCCAGGACGCCGTGGTCGAACTGGAACAGACCATAGGCCGCGTCCTCGGCCGTCGCCACGTACGCGTTGCCGTCCTCGTCCCAGCGGCCGGGAATGTGGATCTGGCCGTGGCACAGCACCGACCTGACCGGGCCGACGATGTTGTCGAGGACGTAACGCCAGTGCGGGTACATGTCCAGGATGAGGCCGCCGCCGTCCTGCCTGCGGTAGTTCCATGAGGGCCTGTTGATCTGCTGCCAGTCGCCTTCGAACACCCAGTAGCCGAAGTTGAGGCGGAAGCTGAGCAGGTCGCCGAAGAATCCGCCGTCGACGAGCCGCTTCAGCTTGCGGATTCCCGGCAGGAAGAGCTTGTCCTGCACGACGCCGTGCTTGACACCCGCCGCGCCGGCGAGCCTGACGAGGTCGAGGGCGTCCGCCAGGTCGCCGGCGGTCGGCTTCTCGCAGAAGACGTGCTTGCCCGCCGCGATCGCCTTCCTGACCGCCTCGGCGCGCAGGTTGGTGACCTGGGCGTCGAAGTAGATCGTGTCGTCCGGGTTGCCGAGGGCAGCGTCGAGGTCGGTGGTCCAGCGGTCGATCCCGTACCGGCGGGCGAGCGCCTCGAGCTTGCCGGCGTTGCGGCCGACGAGGATCGGGTCGACCGTGAGCGTCCGCCCGTCGGCGAGGGTCAGCCCGCCCTGGTCCCTGATCGCGACGATCGACCTGTCGAGGTGCTGCCGGGTTCCCATGCGCCCGGTGACGCCGTTCATGATGATGCCGATTCGGACCTGATCCATGAGCGCTCCCTAGATATGAATTGCAAGCGCTTTCTATACATCGATGCTGCTGGTGTCAAGGCCAGATCACGTCTTGCGCGTGTTCAGTTTTCATGAGAACGTGCAGAAAATTGAAAGCGCTTCCCGATGAAAGGTGCTGGTCATGCCATCGACACCCCTCCTCGACCGGGTCGTCCTGGTCACGGGAGCCGGCCGGGGAATAGGACGATCCATCGCCCTGGCCGCCGCCCGCGACGGCGCGCACGTCGCCGTCTCCTATCACTCGAGCCGGGCCGGAGCCCACGAGGTCGCCGAGAAGGTCCGGGCGATGGATCGCGACGCCGACGTCCGGCCGTGCGACGTGTCGGCGCGCGAGGACGTGTTCGCGCTGGCCGCCTGGGCCGAGGAGCGCTTCGGGCGCGTCGACGGCCTGGTGAACAACGCCGGAATCCTCATGGAGTCCGACTTCCTCGACATCACTCCCGAGCAGTGGGATCTGGTCTTCAAGACAGATCTGTCCGGCATGTTCCACGCGAGCCAGGCCGTGCTCCCCGGCATGCTGGAGCGCGGCTCCGGCTCCATCGTCAACATCGCCTCCAGGCTCGGCCAGATGGGCTGGGCCGGAGCCGCGCACTACGCCAGCGCGAAAGCGGGGGCGATCGCGCTGGCCAAGTCGATCTCGCGGGAGTTCGGATCGCGCGGCATCCGGGCGAACGCCGTGTCGCCCGGCGTCACCAACACCGCCATGGGGCGCACCGTGATGGAGGGCGAAGTCGGGCGCAAGCGCATGGCCGAGCTTCCGCTCGGCCGGTTCGCCGAGCCGGAGGAAGTGGCCGAATGCGTCACCTTCCTCCTGTCCGACGGCGCCCGGCTCATGCTCGGCCAGACGCTCAGCCCCAACAGCGGAGGGCTGATGCCATGAGCGCCAAACTCCTCGGCGTGGCGGAGGCCGTGGCCCTGGTGGCGGACGGCGCCGCCCTGTGGATCGGCGGGTCCGGCGCCGGGCACGGCGTGCCGCAGGCGTTCATCGACGAACTCGCCGCGACGTTCACCCGCACCGCCGCGCCCCGCGACCTGACCACGGTCCGTGTCGTCGGCATCGGCGACTTCGCCCAGCGCGGCCTGTCCCAGCTCGCGCTGCCCGGCCTGACCCGGCGCACCATCGGCAGCAACATCGGCAACGAACCCCACCTCGGCGCGATGGTCGCCGAGGGTGCGATCGAGGCGTACTCCTTCCCCCAGGGTGTGCTGTCCGCGTTGTGCCGCGACATCGCCGCGGGCCGGCCCGGTCATCTCACCCACGTGGGCCTGGGCACGTACGTGGACCCGCGCCAGACCGGCGGACGGCAGAACGCGCGCACCACCGAGGAACTGGTCCAGATCGTCGAGCTGGCCGGGCGGGAATGGCTCTTCTACCCCGCGCTGCCCGTCGACGTCGCGGTGATCCGCGCGAGCACCGCCGACGAGGACGGCAACCTCACCTTCGAGCACGAGCCGATCCTCGGCGACTCCCTCGCGCTGGCGATGGCCGCGCACAACAGCGGCGGCATCGTCATCGCCCAGGTCGGGCACCTGACGACGCGTGGCTCGCTGCCGCCGAACCAGGTGCGGATCCCCGGCGCGCTGGTCGACCACGTCTACGTGGACGCGGAGCAGCGGCAGACCTACCGCACTGGCTACTCGCCGTACTTCTCGGGCGAGTTGCGCAGGCCGTACGGCACGGCCGCCCCCACGCCCCTGGACGTGCGCAAGGTGATCGCGCGCCGCGCCCTGCTCGAGTTCCGCCGGGGCGACATCTGCAACCTGGGCTTCGGCATCTCCCAGCAGATCGGCGCGGTGGCCGCCGAGGAAGGCGTGGCGGAACGGCTGACGCTCACCGTCGAGCAGGGGATCTTCGGCGGCGTGCCCGCGCACGGCCCGGACGGCGGCGCCGGGGTGAACTACCAGGCGCGCCTGGAACAGCCCTCCATGTTCGACTTCTACGACGGCGGCGGCCTCGACCTGGCGAGCCTGTCCTTCGCGCAGGTCGACCGGCACGGCAACGTCAACGTGCACGCCTTTGACGACCGGATGCGCGGACCGGGCGGGTTCATCAACATCAGCGCGCGGACCGGGCGGCTCTGTTTCGTCGGCACCTTCACGGCGGGCGGTCTGCGCGTCGACCTGTCCGGCGGTCTGCCCCGTGTCGAACGTGAAGGCGCCCGGCGCAAGTTCGTCGACGAAGTCAGGGAGATCAGCTTCAACGGGCCGCTGGCGCTGGGCAAAGGGCAGGACGTCCGCTACATCACCGAACGCGCCGTCTTCGCGCTGACCGCCGACGGCCTGGAGCTGATCGAGGTCGCCGACGGGATGGACGTGGAGAAGGACGTGTTCGCCCACATGGACTTCCGCCCGAAGGTCAGCGAGCGCCTGCGCCCCATGGACGCCCGCCTGTTCCGCGCTGCCCGCATGGGGATCACCTTCGGAGAAGAGGACTGACATGGCGACGCTGGTCAACGTGACGCACGGAGCCTGCGCGGAGATCGAGCTGGACAATCCGCCGGTGAACGTGGTCTCCCGCGAGCTGACCGGGCAACTGCGCGCGGCCCTGCGCGCCGTCGGCGACGACGAGGACACCAGGGTCGTGATCCTCCACGGCGCGGGGACGCGGGCCTTCTGCGCGGGCTCGGACATCGCCGAGTTCGACGAGCTGCACGAGCACGTCGCCGAGCGCAAACTGCTGCTGGAGAAGCTGGTCTACCGTCAGCTCGCCAAGCTCCGGGTGCCGTCCATCGCGGCCGTCGAGGGATACGCGCTCGGCGGGGGCCTCGAGCTCGCGCTCTGCTGCGACCTCCGGATCGCGGGCGACCAGGCCAGGCTCGGCCTGCCGGAGCTCAAGCTCGGCGTCCTGCCGGGCAGCGGCGGCACCCAGCGGCTGCCGCGCATCGTCGGGCCGGCCCGCGCCAAGGAGATCATCCTGCTGGGCGAGCCGCTCGACGCCGCCACCGCGCTCTCGATCGGCCTGGTCAACCGCGTGGTGCGGGCGGGCACGGCGCTGGCCGCGGCCCGGGAGATGGCCGCGACGATCGCCGCGCGCGGGCCGCTTGCCGTACAGGCCGCGAAATCGCTGATCGACCAGGCCGCGGAGCGGCCGCTGGACGACGGACTCGCGCTGGAGCTCGACGAGTCGGAAAAGATCTTCTCCACCCAGGACGCACGTGAAGGCGCCCGCGCCTTCCTGGCCAAGCGTCCGCCGGCCTTCAGGAAGTCGTGATGCGCACAGTCGCCCTGTTCGGCAACCCGTTGCGACGGACCCACTCGGCCGTCATGCACAACGCCGCCTTCGCGGCGTTCGGCGTCGACGCCCGCTACGAGCTGCGGGAGGTGCGCGAATCCGACCTGGCCGAGCAGGTACGGCAGGCCAGGGACGAACGTTGGCTCGGCTTCCAGATCACCGCGCCGCACAAGCAGGTGATCATGCCGTTCCTCGACGCGATCGAGCCCGACGCCCTGCGGATCGGCGCGGTCAACAGCGTGACCGCCGGCGCGGACGGAAGGCTGGTCGGCTTCAACACCGACGTGAGCGGTTTCATGACGGCGCTGCGCGAGCACGTGGGCACGGACCTGAGCGGCGCCGAGGTCGTCGTGGCGGGCTCGGGCGGTGTCAGCCACGCCGTGTCGTACGGGCTGGCCAAGGACGGAGCCGGCCACCTCACCGTCCTCGACCTCGACGCCGCGGACGCGGGCCGGCTCGCGGCCAGGTTCGGCGACCTGGCCACGATCGAGCCGATGGCCTTCGCCGACCCGCGCGTACGCGATCGGCTGGCCGGGGCGGACCTGTTCGTCAACGCCACGTCGGTCGGCATGCTGACCCCCGGCCCGGTGGTGGACGTCGGCCTGATCTCGCCGTGCGCGGCCGTGTTCGACGTGGTCTACCTGCCGCCGCTGACCGAACTCGTGCGGCGGGCCCGCGCCCGGGGCATGCGCGCGGCAGGGGGCGCCGGCATGCTGGTGGCCCAGGCTGCCGCGGCCTTCAGCCGCTGGACGGGCGCCGGCGACGCCACCGCGGTCATGCGGGCGGCCGTCGAACCGCTGCTGCGCCGCGACGACCTCACCCCCTGAGCGCCGCCTACGGCCGGCGGCGTACCCGGTAGAGGAGGTGGAGGACGCGGTCGCCCTGGATGACCACGTGCGGGTCCTCGAGGAGGTGCTGGGCGTCGACCGAGCCGAAGTAACGTTTGCCCGAGCCGAACACCACCGGCACCACGTCCATCGCCACCTCGTCCACCAGACCGAGCGCGAGCGCCTGACCGCCGACGTCACCGGCCGCGACGGCGACCGTGCGCTCCTCCCCCGCCAGTTCCCCGGCCTTGGCGACCGCCTCGGCCACGTCGGCGGCGAAGTGGTAGGAGGCCTCGGGGTGCCAGCCGTCCGGCTTGGGCCGGTGGGAGACCACGACCACGTGCTCACCGGCGGGCGGCCTGCCCTCCCAGCCGTTGGTCATGTCGAACAGGCGCCGCCCGATCACCATCGACCCGATGCCGGCCCATATCGGCCGCACGTACTCGGCCGAGGCCCGCGACGCCTTGAGCGTGCCGCCGTCGACGAGTTCGGTGTCGCCGTTGGTATACCACTCGAACAGGGGCCCGATCTGGTCGTCGGCGTCGGCGATGAATCCGTCGACCGACACGACGTTGTGCATGATCACTTTGCTCATCGCACCTCCCGAGTGCCGCGACCATTGTCGGTGCGCCCGCCCGCGCCCGCAATCACCCGGCGGGCAGCCGGTCGGTCCATTCGGCGTCGATCGTCACCCCGCCCTTGGTCAGGGCGATCGCTCCGCTGAGGGTGACCCAGACCGGCGTGTTGCGCACCCTGGCCGTCTCCGGATCAACGACCACGACCTTCCTGCCGGACGAGAGCGGCAGCTCCAGGCGCCGCCCGCCGTCGCCCTCGCCGAGGTCCGTGACGTCCGGCAGCGCGGCCAGCGCCCGGTACGCGGCGGCGCGCACCTGGGACGAGACCGGAGCCTCGCTGATCAGCGAGAGCAGCGCCTCGACGGTGAAGCCACGCAGTTCCGCGGGGCCCGGCGTGCCCCTGCTGGTGCGGATGCCGGCGTCGGCCACCTCTTCCGTGAGCCGCTTGGTCAGCGCCGTCTCCTCCTCCGGCAGGCCGCGCAGTTCCTCGAAGGTCAGGCTCAGCGGCCCGATCCAGAACGGCTGCGGCTCGCCGGGCCACTTGAAGAGCGTGCCCTCCCCCTTCAACCTCTCGCCCTTGAGCCAGATCTGCCCGTCGCGCCGGTACCAGTACTCCTCCGGCGGCCCTCCGGACTTCGTGACGGTCACGTGCCAGTACGTTCCTGAGCCCTCGGGGGCGCGCTCGGCGGCGGTGGCCGCGACGAGCAGGACCTCACGCGCCGAGGACGGCTCGGACGGCACGATCACGAACGCGGCGGCGGCCACGGCGGCGACCGCCGGGAGCAGCACCCAGCGCGCCCGTCGCCCGCGCGGCCTGCGGCGCATCTGCGAGGTCACCTGCAGGCGCCGCCTGGCGACCACCTCCGGGGACGGGTCGGGCTTGGCGAGCACCGTCCGGATCACGTGCAGGTCATCCATGATTGTCCTCCGCCATCGCTTGGTGGATCTTCTTTCTGGCACGGTTGAGCCGGGACCCGACGGTCCCGTAGGAGATGCCGAGGGCGTCGGCCACTTCCTGGTGGGTGAGCTGGGCCAGGTAGTTCAGCGTCACCACGTCGCGTTCGCCCTGGTTGAGCGTGGCCAGGGCGCCGGCCACGCGCGGCCCCATACGCTGGGCCGCGACCACGTCGACCACGCGGTCCTCGTGGCTGCCCGCCGGAGGCTCCTCGCCGGTGCGGGCCAGGGCCCGGTAGTGGCGCGCCTCCTTGCGGCGGTGGCGGGCGATCAGGTTGGTGGCGATGCCGAACAGCCACGGCCGCAGCCCGCCGCGCGCCGGGTCGAAACGTTCCCGGTCACGAAAGGCCAGGCAGAACGTCTCGGCCGCCAGATCCTCGCCGATCTGGACGTCCAGGCGTCCGGCCACATATAGGTACACCTCGCGGAAGTAGCGGTCGTAGACGGCCGTGAACTCCTCCGCGTCCTGCCGGAAGCGGTCGACGAGTTCGTCGTCGTCCACCCTCCCGGGCGACTCGGTCGTCACACTCTCCCCTTCCTGCGAACGGTTCTTCCTCCTTCCTTCGCCGCAACCGGGCAGAGCTTTCCCGGCTTTCGCCTACCTATCTGGTATAGACCGGATACGGTGGCCCGTGGAATTCGGCGAAGCCCGTAAAGGCCACTGGGAGTCTTTCTATGCGTACCGTTCTTTCCATCGGGGCGGCGGTGGTTCTCGCCTTCACCCTGGCACCCGCCCAGCCGGCGCCCGCCGCGGCCCTGCCAGGGGGCAAATCCACCTATGTCGTGTCGCAGGGTCATCTCAAGGCGTCGTCCCGGGACAACTGGGTGCGGCTGGGCAGTTACCGCTTCGCCGCGAACGGCACCGTGACCTCGTCCCTGTACCTGTGGTGGCAGCGCCATCCCGAGGCCAGGCAGGCCACCGGCATGACCCCGGACGCGGGCTGCAGCACCAAGGCGGGCGGCAAGGGCACGCGGGTGCGTACCTGCCGGGTGCTCACCGCGGGCGGATTCACCGGCGCGCCCGACGAGACCCGCACCGGGACGTACACCGTGTCGGGGAACGTCGTGAGCATCCGGTGGAAGATCGCCCAGACGTGGACGGAGCAGTGGTACGTGCGCCCCTCCCCCGACGGGAAGCTGGCCCGGCTGGACCTCAAGTCCAGCTCGCTCGCCACCCACGGCTACGCCTACGGCAGCAACGCCGCGCTCGGCACCCGGCGCGCGATGAGTTCGGTCAAGGCCTACCCCGGCACACTGCGGCAGGACCTGACGAGCTGGGCGGGCGGCAGGCTGGTGCCCTCCAACAACCAGCCGTTCGGCCACAAGGCCTTCAGCGCCTGCAAGACCACCACGAGCTGCCTGACCTACCTGCAGCCCTCCTCCAACGGCGCGTGCCAGAAGGCCGGCGGCTGCCCCAAGTACGGCGGCGGCACCCGTGCGAACGTCAGCTCCATCCAGTACTACCTCACGAAGATCTCCAACTCCGACCGCCGCGACTCGATGTGGCACTGGTGCACGTGCCTGGCGATGGAGCGCGGCCAGTTCTGCTACACCGGCAACTCCCACGTCAAGCCGCTCATGCAGATCATCGACGACAAGGGTTTCTTCCGCGGATGGGTCGGGGCGGAAGCCTCGTTCTCCACCGGCGCGCGTGGGGCGGACATGCTGGCGGTCTTCCGCATCAGCGACTTCCGCTGATGGCCCGCACGCCGCATGACAGCTTCCACGACCTCGCGCTGCCGCCGGACCTCGACCCCGACCGCAACAAGGGCGACCAGATCAGGGAGATCCTGGAGCTCATGGTGCGCGCCCTGCCGCCGGGCACGCTGCTGCCCTCGGAACGCTCGATCGCCGAGCGCTACCAGGTGGCCAGGGGAACGGTCCGGCAGAAGATCCAGGAGCTCGTCATGCTGGGCGTGATCCGGCGTTCCAGCGGTTCCGGCACGTACGTGGCCGAGCCGAAGCTGCAGCAGGGCACCACCATGGCCTCCTTCAGCGAGGAGATGCGGGCCCGGGGCAGGACCCCGGCCGCCCGCATCCTGTCGGTCCGCACCCGCCGGGCCGGCGCCGCCCTCGCCGAGCGGCTCGGTGTCGACGCCGGCGAACGTGTCATCGACCTGCGCAGACTCCGCTCCGCCGACGGCACTCCGATCGCGATCGAGCACACCCATCTGTCCGCGCGCCGCTTTCCCGGCCTGCCGCGCGTACTGCGCGATGACATGTCCCTGTACGCGGCGCTCAGCGACCGCTGGGACGTGCGGGTCGAGCGGGCCGTGCACCGGGTCTCCGCGATCGCGCTGGGCGAGCAGGAGGCGGCCCTGCTCGGCGCCGCCCCCGCGTCGCCCTCTTTTCTGGTGGAACGGCAGGCCTGGGACCGGCACGGCGCCGTGGTCGAATGGGGACGATCCACCTACCGAGGCGACTTCTACGACATCGTCTTCGAAGTAGGCACCTGACCCGGCCATGAGCAGGCCCTACTCAGGACGACGCCCCGAGGCCCGATCTCGCCAGGCTGCGCGACATGGACCAGCGCTTCCAGGCGATGCGGGCCCAGCTCGACGGCGTACTCGAAGCCGTCAAGCAGCTCCTGGGCCACCAGCACGAGGCGTACGTCCTCCCGCTCCAACGCGACCTCGACGGCTTCCGCGGCTCGGCGCGTACCGCGATCGACCAGCTCGGCGCGTGGGTGGGCGGCGGCGCGGACGCCACGCTGCGCGGCCACGCCGACGACAACTCGCGCCTGGCGGTGAACGCCCTGCTGGAGGGTGAATCGTTTTCTTCCGCCCCAGCACGCAGGGTCCTGGCCGGGTGTTCGATCATCGGCTCGCCGCGCTCGCCTACACCTAATGTCCTGAGTGTGCGGCGGCCCGAACTTCTTCTGGCCGTCGTCGTGCCAGCCCCCCGGCTTGGCCGACCCCACGGACTCGCCGGTGGCCGCCGTCTCCCCCAAGCCCTGGCAGATCAGCATCTTCTGGCCCACGAAGGACGCCTCGTTGTGGAGCGCCGCCTTCGACGGCACACAGCCGGACGCCCCGTGGCCGCCGCCGGTGCGGGTCACCGATGCCGGGGTGTCGTGGTTGCCGCCCGGGATCGTCGCCGTCTCCTCCTCCCCGGAGGACATGCAGATCTTCTGGGCCGGTCCGGATCTGCGGGTCCGCTCCACCTACTTCGATCGGGCCGAACGCCGCTGGGTCCAGTGGTTCCCGCTCGGCCGGCCGTGGCCCTCCGTCCGTCCCGTGGTGGTGAGCGGCGAGGAGGGCGAGATGAACGTCCTCACCGCGACCGGCGACAAGATGATCAGGCACACCCGGCTCGCTCCCAGCCAGGTCAAGACCACGGCCTTCTTCGGCCAGGCGCAGCAGCTCATCGTCATGTCCCAGGAACTCTGGCACCGGCCCGAGCCGGAGCGTTCCTGGGCGGTGGCCCGCGCCCTGGAGGCCGTCACGATCATGCGGACGCTTCCCGAGCACGCACCCACGCCCGGCGAGTGGATCATGTGGCCCGTCACGCCCTACCTCGAAACAGTGGGCCGTAAGGACGAGGCCATCCAGCTGGCCGCCGAAGCGGTCGAGATCTTCGGTCGGCTCAGCGAGGGCGATCCGGTGAAGTACGGCGAGCGCCACGAGGCGGCCAAGAAGCTCCTGGAACGACTCCGAGGCTGACCGAACCCCGTGGCTCAACCACCAGCCGCGACGCCGCTCATGACCACCCCGGCCAGCCGTACCACGGCGGCCTCCGAGGCCATGCCCGCGGCGGCCGACAGCGCGTGGAGGCAGTAGCGCGCGAGTTCCCCGGCGGGCACGTCAGCCCGAAACTCCCCGCTCCCCACCCCCTCCTCCAGCAGGGCGCGGACGAGGTCGGCGAGGTGCCGCTGGGCGTGCTCAGGTTGCCCGTCGCGGTGCAGGAGCGCGCCCAGGTCGGGGCCGTGTTCCCCACGGCCCCGCAGGATGCGCGCGTACGCGGCCAGCACCGCCTCCAACCGGCTGCCCGCCGCGCCCGGCCGGTTGGCGATCTCGGCGAGCTGCTGGAGATGGGCGGCGACCTGGCGTTCGTGCCAGGCGGCCAGGACCGATTCCACATCGGTGAAGTACTTGTAGACCGTGGCCCGGCCGATGGCCGCCCGCTCGGCGATCCCCGCCATCGTGACGGACATCAGCCCGCGCTCGACGACCAGCGCCCAGGCGGCGTCCAGGATCGCGTCTCGCACGGCGGCCCGATGCGCCTCGATGGTCTCGTTCCACAGTTTGGGCACCGCCCAAGCATACGGGACGACAGGGTCGTGACAGATATCTCCTATAGCGACATACTGTCTCGCAAAAAGGAGAACGACATGTCTTCCCCGACACCCCCACCGGCCCCCAAGTGGGTGAAGATCTCCGGGATCGTCGCGGCCGTGCTGCTCCTGGCGTTCCTCATCGCCCAGGTCCTCGGCGTCGGCGGCGAACACGGCCCCGGCCGTCACGCCTCCCCGGCGCACGCGGCGACCGGCGCGGAGCCCCGCCCGTGATGCCGCCCCGCCTGCGCAAACTCATCCTGACCACGCACATCGCCACCTCCGTCGGATGGCTCGGCGCGGTCCTCGCCTACCTGGCCCTGGACGTCACGGCCGCGTTCGGCACGGACGTCGCGGCGGTGCGCGGCGCGTACACGGGCATGGACGTGCTGGTCCGCTTCGCGATCGTGCCGCTGGCCGGGGCCTCCCTCGTCGTCGGGCTGGTCAACGCCCTGGGGACGCCTTGGGGGCTGTTGCGTCACTACTGGGTGCTGGTGAAGCTCGTCCTCACCGTGGCGGCCACGGTCGTCCTGCTGGTCGAAAGCCGGACGGTGCGCTCGCTGACGGAAACGGCGCTGGACGACGCCGACCCGCGCCTCCTGCCCGCGACGCTGCCGCATTCGATCGGGGGCGCGACGGTGCTGGTCATCGCGACGGTCCTGTCCGTCTACAAACCGCGTGGCCTGACCGGGTACGGCTGGCGCCGTACCCGACCGACAGCTAGCGCATCGTGAACTGGACGAGCAGGAGCAAGGCCAGGAAGACCGCCCCCGTGGCCAGCAACACCTTCGCCCACCAGGTGAACTCCCAGCGGTTGGTCCCGTCGGCACGTCGTTTCAGCCCTTGTGAGGCCAGAAGCAGCGGGATCATCGCCAGGAAGCACAGGATGATGGTCAGCCAGTCGGCCAGTGCCCGCATGCTCGTCTCCTCGGCTGTGTCGGTACCGTCCGTAGCATCGGGGTCATCGTCCGGGAGGGGTCCCGGACGGTGGGTCACTCCGGGGCGGGCAGGTCCATGGAGGCGAGCCGGGCCGGATCGGTCACGATCGTGATGCCCGTGATC
Source organism: Nonomuraea endophytica (assembly GCF_014203235.1). Classification (GTDB taxonomy): domain Bacteria; phylum Actinomycetota; class Actinomycetes; order Streptosporangiales; family Streptosporangiaceae; genus Nonomuraea; species Nonomuraea endophytica. The sequence goes on from NZ_JACHIN010000006.1 coordinate 214,815, forward strand.
CGGCCCTCGGCGACGGTGAACGCCATGACCGAGAGCGGGGCGCCGTCCTCCCGCCACGCCACCATGCCGGGCCGGCCGTTGACGAGCACGTCGCGGCCCCGCGCGGCGGCGGTGGCCGACAGCCGCGCTCCGGCGGCGACCTTGGTGGCGCCGAGGACGACGACCACGCCGTCGGCGGTGTCGACGGTCAGCTTCACCTCGGGGTCGAGCACGCGGAGCAACCCCTCGAAGTCGCCGTGCCGGGTCGCCGCCAGGAAGGCCTGGACCACCTCCCGCTGCTCCCGCCGGGCGGCGGCGGGCTGCCCGGTCGCCTGTACCTTTCTGCGGGCGCGGCTGGCGAGCATCTTGGTGGCGTCGGTGGACTTGCCGAGGATCCGGCCGATCTCGTCGAACGGCACCGCGAACAGGTCGTGCAGCACGAACGCCAGCCGCTCCCCCGGCTTGAGCGAGTCCAGGACGACCAGCAGCGCCAGCCCGACCGAGTCGGCCAGCGCCACGTCGTCCTCCGGCGCGGGGCCGTCGTCGACCGTCACCACGAGCTCGGGCAACTGGTCGTCGTACGCCGCCTCGGGCCGGGACCGGCGGGCCCGCAGGACGTCGAGGCTGATCCGGCCGACCACCGTGGTGAGCCAGCCCGCCAGGTTGCCGATGGTGGCCGGGTCCTGGCGGGCGAGCCGTAGCCAGGTCTCCTGAACCGCGTCCTCGGCGTCGGCGTGCGACCCGAGGACCCGGTAGGCGATCGCGCGCAGCCGGTCACGCTGGGCTTCGAACACGCCGGCCACCAGGCTGGTGTCAGTCACCTCGGCACCTTTCCTCAGCTCGCGGACGTCAGCGGTTCACGCGGCGCTGCTGGCGCAGGGAGATCCGGTTGCCGTCCGGGTCCACCGCCTCGACGCGGACGCCGAAAGGGTAGTCCACCGGCTCGGGCTCGTCGAAAGTCACGCCTCGCCGGCGGAACTCCTCGAAGTCCTTCCTCAGGTCGTCCGACTCCAGGATGAGCGGACCGGGCGCGCCGCCCGGCTCGGCCGGCTGTCCCGAGGCCGGCGCGTGCTTCCAAAGAATGATCTTCACGGGGTTTCCGGGGACGCCCACGGTGAGGAAACGTCCGTCAGGGCCCGGATAGTCGGCGTGCTTCTCCAGTCCGAGCCCTTCGGTGTAGAACTTCAGCGCGCGGTCCTGGTCGGTGACGTAGACCGTGGCGTACATGATGGTGGTCAGCATCCTGTTCTCGACTCCCTTGTAGGTTGACGTGTTGTCACCTGTATGACGGGAGCCGACGGGAAGAGGTAACAGACCCACCAGCGATCAGCCGCGCCACCACTTCTGGTTGGCGCCGCCGTGGCACTCGTACTGGATCAGCGCGGCGCCGCTGCCACCCCAGTCCTTGACGTCCACGCACTTGCTGGACTGCGGGTTGACCAGGTCGCCCGCGCCGCTCAGCACGAACTGCTGCGCGGGGTTGCCGCTGCAGTGCGCGAGCTGGATGACGGCGCCGTTGTCCCTGGAACCCCAGGCCACGTCCATGCAGAGCCCGAAGGCCCGGATGGTGCCGTCACCGGGGAACGTCCACCTCTGCGCGGCGCTGGTGTTGCAGTCCCAGAGCCAGAGGGCCTGGCCGTCGGCGCCGTTGCCGTAGGGGACGTCGATGCACTTGTTCTGCCAGCCGACGATGCGGCTCGTGCTGCCGCCTCCGCCGGTCGTGGTCAGGCTCAGGCCGTACGCGCCGAGGATCTCGTTGACCGGCTGGTAGAAGGTGTTGCCACCGCTGGAGCAGTTGCCCGACGCGCCCGAGGTGACGCCCTGGGCCTGGTCGCCGCTGATGAACGCGCCGCCGGAGTCGCCGCCCTGCGCGCACGCGGAGGTCTGGGTGAGCTGGTACACGAGGGCGCCGCCGCCGTAGTCGACGGTGACGTTCTTGGCCTGGACGACGCCGCAGCGCCAGCCCGTGGTACGGCCGGAGCGGCAGATCGAGGCGCCGACCACGGCCTCCTGCGATCCGGCCACCACGGCGCTGCCGCCGCCGTAGTTGTTGACCCACGGGCGGGGCGTCCAGTCGCCGTTGGCGCGTACCCACCCGTAGTCGTTGCCCGGGAACGACGAGCCGGCGACGGTGCCCTGGTTGACGTTGTTGTAGCCGAGGGTGGGGCTGCCCGCGCCACCGCAGTGGCCGGCGGTGACGAAGCCGCCGTTGTTGACCGCGAAGCCGACCGAGCAGAGCGTGTTGCCGTTGATGACGTACTGGTCGCCGCCGCGGATGTCGTAGAGGGTGCGCGGCGGCTCGGAGACGGTGATCCGCACGTCCCGGCCGGCCACTCCGGCCTGCTTCACGAAGCGTTCGGCCGAGGCGGTGTCGGCGGCCGACACCACGACGGTGTTCGCGGCCGGGTCGACGTGCCAGGAGTGGACGTTCTCGCCGGGTCCGGCCTTGTCGAGCCTGGCCTTGGTGGCGGCGAGGTCCTTTGCGTCGCGGGAGACTTGGACGGGCAGGGCGCCCGCCGTACGGACGAGGTCGGCGTCGCGGGAGGTCAGGACGGCGACGGCGAGCCGTCCCTGAGTGGCGTCGAACCAGGCGCCGGCGACGCGGTCGCCGAGGCGGCCGCGCACCTGGCGCTCCATCACGGCAGCGGCGGCCTCGTGCGCCTGCCGGATCCGGGCCTGCGCGGGGGTCAGGCCGAGGTCGCGCTGGAGAGCTTGGTCGGCGGCGGAGGAATCGGGCGGAGTCGGTACGGCATGCGCCGGGGACGACGGGACGATCACGAGGGCGGCGAGGAGCGCCCCGCCGGCTAACAGGGTGAGTCTCACGGCAGGTCCTTCTCGGGGGGTGGGCGGACTCGGCGTGAGAGCGCTCTCTCACCGTGAGCCTTACAGCCACTTCACTCGAAGTCAATGCGCGAGACAGGCAAACTCGATCGGGTTCGGTCTAAAAGCGTCACTTTGTAACAGGGCTCAGTGGGGCGCGAGGTTGATGAAGACGCCCTTGACCTCGGTGTAGACCTCCAGCGCGTACGCGCCCATCTCCCGACCGAACCCGCTGCTCTTGAATCCGCCCCACGGCGCCGCCGGATCGGGGGTGTGCAGCATGTTGACGAAGACGGTCCCCGCCCGGATGTCGGCCGCCAGCCGGTGGGCCGTGGTCAGGTCGTCGGTCCAGATGGAGGCGGCCAGGCCGTAGGAGCTGTCGTTGGCGCGCCCGGCGAGCTCGGCCGGGTCGTCATAGGTGAGGACCGACATCACCGGGCCGAAGATCTCCTCCCTGGCGATGCTCATGTCGTCGCCGACCCCGGCGAAGACGGTGGGCTGGTAGAAGTAGCCGCCGGCGAGCGGGCCGCCGGCGCGGGCGCCACCGGTCAGCAAGGTGGCCCCGGCGGCGACGCCCTCGCGTACGTACCGGTCGACCCTTCCCAGGTGCTCGGCGCTGATCAGCGGGCCGGTGTCGGCGCCCAGGACGATGCGCCGGGCCAGGTCGGCGGCGCGTTCGGTGAACTCGTCGGCCCGGCGGGCGTCGACGTAGAAGCGCGCGTACGCCGCGCACACCTGGCCGCTGTTGAACATCGCGCCCTGGACGCACCCGGCCACGGCCCGTTCCATGTCGGCGTCGGCCGCGACGATCACCGGGGTCTTGCCGCCCAGTTCGAGGGTGACGCGGGCCAGGTTGCCCGCCGAGGCCCGCAGGATGCTGCGGCCGGTCTCGGTGGAGCCGGTGAACGACACCTTGTCCACGCCGGGGTGGGCGGCCAGGGCCGCGCCCGTGTCGGGGCCGCCGGTCAGGAGGTTGACGACGCCGGCCGGGAAGCCGGCCCGCTCGCACAGCTCCATGAGCTTCAGCGCGGTCAGCGGCGTCTGCTCGGCCGGTTTGATCACCACCGTGTTGCCGCAGGCGAGCGCGGGTGCGAGCTTCCAGGCGAGGATCATGAGCGGGAAGTTCCAGGGCGTGATGAGCGCGCAGACGCCCACCGGCTCGCGGCGGGTGTAGTGCATGACGTCGGGCAGCGACACCGGGATCGTCGCGCCTTCGATCTTGGTGGTCCAGCCGGCGAAGTAGCGGAAGTGCTCGGCGGTGCCCCCGACGGAGATCTCCCGCGCGATGCCGAGCGGCTGGCCCTGGTCGTGGGATTCCAGGCGGGCCAGTTCGTCGGCGTGCGCGTCGATCAGGTCGGCCAGGTGCCACAGCAGGCGTCCGCGCGCGGACGGGGACATACGCGCCCAGGCGGCGTCGTGCAGCGCGGTCCGCGCCGCGGCCACGGCCGCGCCGACGTCGGCCGCACCGGCTTCGGCGACCGTGCCCAGTTCGGCGCCGGTCGACGGGTCCAGGGTGGCGAACTCGCGGCCGTCGGCCGCCGGGCGCCACGTGCCGCCGATGAACAGCCGGCCCGGTGCGCGCAGCCGGGGTGTCGAGGAGCCCTCCAGCGTGATCGTCATGTCCTGAGCATGAACGCGGGCCGCCGATCGCGCCTTGTCCGGGAGCATCCATTCGTTGCCTGTTCATGTACGGTTTCCTATATGAGGCTCCGGACGAGCGACGTCCCGGCGCGGGATCGCGAAGAGCTCTGGCGGCACACGGTCGCCCAAAGCTTCGTCCCGCTCGACTTCGAGTTCCGGCGGGACTGTTCCGGCGAGATCACCGGCCGCCAGATCGGCCACGTCCTCGTCACCGAGGTCACCGCCGGCCCGCACCGCGCCGAACGCACCGACCGGCACATCAGGAGCTCGGCCGGGCCCGGCTTCTACAAGCTGAGCCTGCCCGTCAGCGGCCGGGTGCGGATCCGGCAGGACGGCCGTGACACTCCCCTGCTGCCCGGCGACCTCACGATCTACGACACGAGCCGGCCGTACCAGGTCGTCTTCGACGGAACGTGCAGGGTGATCGTGGTGATGTTCCCGCGCGGCGAGCTGCGCCTGCCGCAGCGGGCGATGCGCGAGGTCACCGCGCGGCGGATCGCGGGCGGGCGTGGGCTGGGCGGCGTGGTCTGCCCGCTGCTGGTGAACCTCGCCGGTCACCTCGACGAGATCGGCGGCGCGCCCGCGGCCCGGCTGGCCGACAACGTCGTCGACCTGGTCGCCACGCTCTACGCGTCCTGCCTGGGCGAACACACCACCGCTCCGGCGCCCGTGCTGCGCGAGCGGGTCAAGGCGGTCATCGCGGCACGTCTCGGCGAGCCCGGGCTCGGCCCGGAGACGGTCGCCGCGGCCTGCCACGTCTCCCCCGGATACCTGCACAAGGTGTTCCGCGCCGAGGGCGTCACGGTGTCGAGGTACATCCGCGACCTGCGCCTGGAGCGCTGCCGCCGCGATCTGCTCGACCCCCGCTCACGCGAGGTGGCCGTGCGCGCCATCGGCGCGCGCTGGGGGTTCACCGACGCCGCGCACTTCAGCCGGGTGTTCAAGGAAGGGTACGGGCTGGCGCCCCACGAATACCGGCTCAGCCGTCACGCGGGCGAATGACGAAGTCGAAGGCGAGCGTGCCCGGGTCGAGCAGGGTGGTGCCGCCGTCGACGGTCAGCACCGCCCCGTTGACGTAGGAGGCGGCGCCGCTCAGCAGCCACACGACGGCGGCGGCCGCCTCCTCGGGGGCGGCGGGACGGCGCTGCGGCACCAGCCTGGTGATCTCGGCGTAGGCCTCCTCGCGGCCGAGCCCCAGCGGCTGCCCGAACTCGCGCATCTCCTCGTCGGCCATCTCGGTGCGCACCCAGCCGGGGCACACGACATTCGCCCGCACGCCCTGCGGGCCGAAGTCGGCGGCGAGCGTCTGGGTGAGCATCGTGAGCCCGGCCTTGGAGGCGGCGTAGGCAGAGGCACCCGCGGGCGCCCGCAGCGCCGCGATGGAGCTCACCGCGACGAACGCCCCGGAAGCGGCGATGAGATGGGGCAGCGCCGCCCGCGCCAGCAGGTAGCCGGAGGTGAGGTTCGTGCGCAGGCTGGTCTCCCAGTCCTCGGGCGTCAGCGTGAGCACGGTGCCCGCGCGCATCACCCCGGCGTTGGCCACCACGCCGTCCAGCCGCCCGAAGGACGCGACCACCTCGGCGACCAGCGCGCCGACATCCTGCTCTGAGGTGACGTCGGCGACGATCGGCAGCGCGCCGGTCTCCGCCGCGACCCGGTCCAGGGCCGACCTGCGCCGCCCGCAGATCACGACCCGGGTGTCGTCGTCCGCCGCCCTGGCCACGGCCGCGCCGATGCCGCTCCCGCCGCCCGTGACGATCACCACGCGTGTCACGGCCCGAGATTATCGCAAATCCTATACGAGCACTACTTACGCTCCATTGATATCCGTTATCCTAAAGTCCTAGGAGACTAGATAAATGGGAGAACCGGTGATCGAGTTCCATCTGGACGGCCGCTCGGGCGTCTCGCCGTACCTGCAGATCGTCCAGCAGGTACGGCAGGCGCTGCGGCTGGGCCTGCTACGCGAAGGCGACCAGCTCCCCACCGTCAAGGACGTGGTCGCGAACCTGGCGATCAACCCCAACACGGTGCTCAAGGCCTACCGGGAGCTCGAGCACGAGGACCTGGTGGCGGCCCGGCCGGGCGTCGGCACCTTCGTCACCAGGACGCTGACCGACGCCTCGCTGGCCGCCCACACCCCGCTGCGCAGGGAGCTGCGCGTCTGGCTGGCCAAGGCCCGGCTTGCCGGTCTCGACGACGAGAGCATCGAGGCGCTGTTCATGAACACCTTTCGGACCGCCGCACAGGAGGACATAGCATGACCGCTGTCCTGCAGGCCCACGAGCTGGGCAGAAGGTACGGCCGGCGCTGGGCCCTCAGGGACTGCACCATCGAGATCCCGGCCGGGCACGTCGTCGGGCTGGTGGGTCCCAACGGGGCCGGCAAGACGACGCTGCTGAAGATGGCGGCGGGCCAGCTGGCGCCGACGTCGGGCAGCATCACGGTCCTCGGGGGCCTGCCCGCGGCCGGTCCGGCCCAGCTCGCGAAGGTGGGATTCGTCGCCCAGGACACCCCCGTCTACGCGGGGCTGAGCGTCGCCGACCATCTCCGGCTGGGCGCCCGGCTCAACCCCGGCTGGGACGCCGCGCTGGCCCGCGACCGGATCGCCGCGCTCGGCCTCGACCCCGCCCACAAGGCGGGCCGGCTGTCGGGCGGCCAGCGCGCCCAGCTCGCCCTCACGCTGGGCCTGGCCAAGCGGCCCGAGGTGCTGATCCTGGACGAGCCGGTCGCCTCGCTCGACCCGCTGGCCCGCCGCGAGTTCCTGCAGGGCCTGATGGAGGCGGTCGTCGAGCACGAGCTCAGCGTTCTGCTCTCCTCCCATCTGGTCGCCGACCTGGAACGCACGTGTGACTACCTGGTCGTGCTGGTCGACTCGCGGGTGCGGGTGGCGGGCGAGGCCGACCGGCTCCTGTCCACCCACCACCGGCTCACCGGCCCCCGCCGCGACCCCGACCGGCTGCCCGCCGACCAGGAGATCGTCAGCGCGCGCCACACCGAACGGCAGAGCACCTTCATCGTGCGCACCGAGTCCCCGATCCACGACCCCGCCTGGACGGTCAGCCGGCTCAGTCTGGAGGACCTCGTCCTGGCCTACATGGAAATGCCCGCGGAGCCCCGGCGCGCGGTCCTGGAGGTCCAGCGATGATCTGGCTGACCTGGCGCCAGTTCCGCGGCGCGGCCGCGATGATGGGCGCGATCCTGCTCGTCCTGGCCGCCGTCCTGGCCATCACCGGCCCCGGACTGGCCGCGGAGTACTCCGCCGGCGTCGCCTCCTGCACCGGCGAGGGCGGCGACTGCGCGCGCTTCTTCGACCGGTTCTTCGAGGACAACCAAGCCTCCTTCCTCCTGGTCACCGTCGTCGGCCTGGTCCTGCCGGCCCTGACCGGCCTGTTCTGGGGCGCGCCGCTGATCACCCGCGAACTGGAGGCCGGCACGCACCTTCTCGTGTGGAACCAGAGCATCACCCGCGCCCGCTGGCTGGCCGTCAAGCTCGCCGTCATCGGCCTGGCCGCCGTGGCCGCCGCCGGCCTGGGCAGCCTCGTGGTGACGTGGTGGTCGGGCCCGCTGGACAGCTCGGCCGCGCCGGGGTTCGCGCTCATGGACCCGCTGGTGTTCGGCGCGCGCGGCATCGTCCCCATGGGGTACGCCGCTTTCGCCTTCATGCTGGGCGTGACCGTCGGGATGCTCCTGCGCCGCACGCTGACCGCGATGGCCGTCACCCTGGCCGTCTTCGCCGCACTCCAGATCCTCGTGCCGCTGCTGGCCAGACCCCACCTGCAGGCCCCGGTCACCTCGGCCTTCCAGCTCAGCCAGGAGAACATCGACGTCTTCGGCCTGCCCCGCGACGGATCGAGTCCCCGGGTCGCCCTGGAGAATGCCATCCCCGGCCACACCGGCGCCTGGGTCCTGTCCAGCGAGCTGGTCGACCCCTCCGGCCGCCCGATGAGCAGCGACGACGCGGGCACCATCGTTCCGATCTCCGCGACCTCGGGACCGTGCGCGCCGCCCTCGGTGGCGGCGCCGGGAGAGGGCGGGATGGGCGCGTGCCTGGCCGAGGTCAACCGGCTGGGCTACCGGCAGCAGGCCATCTACCACCCGTTCACCCGGTTCTGGACCTTCCAGGCGATCGAGACCGGCGCCTACGCCCTGCTCACGCTGGGCCTGACGGGCTTCTGCTTCTGGTGGATCAGGAGGCGCCTGTCATGAGCGCGAAGACCGTGGCCGCCGGGCTCGCCCTCCTGCTGGCGGCGGCCTGCACGGGCCAGACGCCGCCGCGCGCCCTGCCCGGCCAGACGAGCGCCGGCGGGCCGCCGGTGTGCGCGGAACCGCCGCGCGGCGCCCCGCCCGCCGCCGAGACTCCCACCACGATCGACGTCGTCGAGCAGGCCTACCTCTGCATCCTGTCCCGCTACTACAGCGGGCCCACACTGGACGCCCGCACGCTGCTGAACGCCGGATTCCTCGCCTTCACCCAGGAGCTCAACCGCAGCGGTCACGACCTGGCCGAGGCCACCATGCCCGCGATGAGCGGGGACCGCACGGCCGACTGGGCGGCGTTCGAGAAGCTCTACCGGCGCCTCACCGACCTGCTGCCGCAGGACACGAAGCTGCGCGAACGGCTGGCCGCCACCACCCTGCAGGCCATCGTCGACGCCCTGAACGACAACCACGCCCGCTGGGCGCACGACCTCCAGCGCGCGCCCAGCGCCTACGACGACGAGCAGTACGGCCTGGGATTCAAGCCCAGCCTCGGCCCCCAGGTGGGCGGCAACCCCGGCACCGCGCTGCCCCCGCTGTTCGTCACGTCCGTGCTGGGCGGCGCGGCCGAGCGCGCCGGGCTGCGGCCCGGCGACATCATCGAGTCGGTGAACGGCTCCGCCCCCTTCGTCGGCGATGCCGTCACCCCCGCCGCGATCACCGCCCTCTACCCGCGCTATCCGCAGGCAGACCCGGTCCGGCTGCGGGTGCTGCGCCAGGACACCGGCCGCCGCCGGGAGGTGACGCTGAAGCCCGGCCTGTTCCAGCCCGACCCGGCCGCCATGCGGACCGTCAGCGCGGTCCGCCTCGGCGACGGCGTCGCCCACGTACGGCTGCGCGGCTTCGGCCCCGACGCCGCCGACCGGGTGCTCAAGGCGATCTCCAGGCTGAAGACCGGCGGCGAGCTCACCGGTCTGGTCATGGACCTGCGCGGCAACGGCGGCGGCAGCCCCGTCGAGGTGAACCGGCTGCTCGGCGCGTTCGCGCACGGCAAGGTCACCGCCTACCAGTGCGCGGCCGACGGCGCCTGCGACACCATGCGCACCGATGACAGCGTCCCGCTGCTCGGCCTGCCGTTCGTGGTGCTCACCGACCGCGGCTGCGCCTCGGCGTGCGAGCACTTCAGCGCCGCGGTCAAGGACCACGGCCTCGGCAAGCTGGTCGGCACGCGGAGCGCGGGCGCGGTGTCGGGGCCGGCGCAGCCGTACCTGCTGCGCGACAACACGATGCTGTCGTTCCCGGCGAAGCACCACCTGGCGCCCAACCGCGAGGTGGTCGACCGGGTGGGCGTGGCGCCGGACCACTATGTGCCGGCGACCGCGGAGGACGCCGCGGCGGGGCGGGATGCCGCCCTGGCCAAAGCCCTGACCCTGCTGCCAGGAGGAAGTGCGTCATGAGCCTGAAGCCGCTGCTGCGAGGTGGGCTCGCCGCCGGGCTCGTGGCGCTGGCCGTCTCGGCCTGCTCGGCGCCGGTCGAGCCCCGGTCGGCCGGGGCGCCGGCCACTCCGTCGACGCCGAGCGGGCCCGCCGTGCTGCCCGCGCCCACGGGTGCGCGTCCGGTGGGCGCGACCGTGCTGCATCTGACCGACGACTCGCGGGCCGATCCGTGGGTTCCCGAGGTGAAGGCCAGGGAGCTCATGGTCACCGTGTGGTATCCGGCCCGGGAGCGTTCCGGGCGGGCGGCGCCGTACATGAGCGTGAAGGAGTCGGAGCTGACCCTGAAGGGAAAGCGGATGACGGGCGCGCCGCTCGACATCCTGAGCAGGACCCGCACGCACGCCTTCGCGGACGCGGCGCCGGCCGGGCGGGACGGGAGCCTGCCGCTGGTGGTGCTCTCCCCCGGGTTCACGATGCCCAGGACCACGCTCACGGCGCTGGCCGAGGACCTGGCCAGCCACGGGTACGTGGTCGCGGGGGTCGACCACACCTACGAGAACTACGCGACGACCTTTCCCGGCGGGCGCGTCGCCGACTGCGTGGCCTGCGACAGCGACACCGACTTCGGGTTCGGCACGAAGGTCTCCGGGATCCGGGCGGCCGACGTCTCCTTCGTGCTCGACCGGCTGACCGGGGACGAGCCGGCGTGGAAAGGCTCCTCGCTGATCGACCCGGCCAAGATCGCGATGGCCGGCCAGTCGATGGGCGGGGCCGGGGCCTTGGCGGCGATGGTGAAGGACTCGCGGGTACGCGCCGGAATCGACATGGACGGCACCACCTACGCCCGCATCCCCAAGGGCGGGCTGGCGCGGCCGATGTTGTTCCTGGGCTCGGCGGGCCACAAGCCGGGCGGCCGCGACATCTCCTGGGACCGCGACTGGAAGCTGCTGACCGGCTGGAAGCGCTGGCTCGTGCTGCCCGGCGGCGACCACCAGTCGTTCACCGACGTGCCGCTGCTGGCGGGCGCGCTCGGCCTGGAACCGCCGGGCTCGCTCACGGCGGCCCGCTCGGCCGAGCTCACCCGCACCTATGTGCGCGCCTTCCTCGACCTGCACCTGCGCGCCAGGCCCCAGCCCCTCCTGGAACGGCCGTCGCCACGCCACCCCGAGGTCACCCACTGCGCCCCGGCCACGAAGACCTGCGCCTAGGTTCAGCCGAGGACCAGGCGGTGGCCGTCCCTGCGCAGCGCCGCCAGCGCGTCCTCGGCGTGGTCGGGGCCGCGGGTCTCGAGCTGCAGTTGCACCTCGACCTCGTCCACGTCGAGCCCGGAGCCCACGCGTTCGTGCACGATGTCCAGCACGTTCACCCGCAGCGCCGCCAGATCGGTCAGCAGGGCGGCCAGGGCGCCCGGCCGGTCGCGCAGGCGGACCCGCACCGCCAGGTAGCGTCCGGCCGCCGCCAGGCCGCGCCGCAGCACCCGGGCCAGCAGCATCGGGTCGATGTTGCCGCCGGACAGCAGCACGACCACCGGCGGCTCGAACGCCCGGGGGTGGGCCATCAGCGCGGCCACGCCGACCGCCCCGGCTGGTTCGACGACCTGCTTGGCCCGCTCCAGGCACAGCACCAGCGCCTTGGAGATCTCCTCCTCGGTCACGGTGACGACCTTGTCGACCAGGTAGTGGATCAGCTCGAACGGCAGGTCGCCGGGCCGGCCGACGGCGATCCCGTCGGCGATCGTCGGGTACGGCTCCAGCAGCACGGGACGCCCGGCGGCCAGCGACGGCGGATAGGCGGCGGCCCGCTCGGCCTGCACGCCGACCACCGTGATGCCGGGCCGCAGCGACTTGGCGGCCAGCGCGAGCCCGGCGGCCAGCCCGCCGCCGCCGATCGGGACGACGATGGTGGCGGTGTCGGGGAGCTGGTCGAGGATCTCGATGCCGATCGTGCCCTGACCGGCGATGACGTCGGGGTGGTCGAAGGGGTGGATGACGACGGCGCCGGTCTCCGCGGCGTGCTCGTGCGCCCTGGCCAGCGCCTCTTCCACGGAGCGGCCGCCGAGGCGCACCTCGGCGCCGTAGCCGAGCGTGGCCTCGACCTTGGGCAGCGCGGCGCCCTCCGGCATGTAGACGGTGGACTTGGCGCCGACCAGCCCGGCGGCGAGGGCGACGCCCTGGGCGTGGTTTCCGGCGCTGGCCGCGACGACGCCGCGGGCGCGTTCCCGCTCGGTGAGCCTGGCGATGCGGACGAACGCCCCGCGCGCCTTGAACGAGCCCGACCGCTGCAGGTTCTCGCACTTGAGGTGGACGGGGCCGCCGGCCAGGTCGGACAGCACCCGCGAAGGCAGCACGGGGGTGCGCACGGTCACCGCTGTGAGCAGTTCCCGCGCCGCGAGGACGTCGTCGAAGGAAACCTGCGGACCGGTCATGCGGGCAAGTCTCCCACCGTGCGAGACCGGCCGATCACAGTGACTGCGCGAATGCGAACAATCCGCCGGGGTCGTAGGCGGCCTTCACCTCTCTCAGGCGTTCCAGACTTTCGCCGTGGTAGGCGGCGGGCCAGCCGGGCAGGTCGGCGTCGGGGTAGTTGGGGTAGACGCCGCGGGTCCAGGGTGTCAGCCGTGCCCAGGACGCGCAGAGCCAGGCGTGGGCCTCGTGCCTGCGTTCGCCGGTGGCGCGGAAGCCCACCTGGACGGACTGCTTCAGCAGGAAGCGCGGGGTGCGGTGGGCGAAGGCGCCGCCGTTCGCGCGGGCGATGGCGCCGCCCCAGGGGACGAACTCCAGGTCGCGGATCTCGCCGTAGACGCGGTCGGCGGCCAGCCGTTCCAGCAGGTCGTCGATGGCGGCGCGGGGCAGGCGGCCGGGGAAGAAGCCCGACTTGTTCAGGCGCAGGCCGGGGCGCTCGCCCGGAGGCAGGTCGGTGACGGCGCCCGGACCGCCGTCGGCGTAGGCGTGGTGGCGGGCGGCGGCCGGGCCGTCCAGGGGTGTGAGGCTGACCTGTTCCAGGGGCGGGAGGTCGGCGAGGACCTTGCGGGCCTGCTCCTCGGTTCCGGCTACGGCGCCGAAGAGCACGGCGTAGGGCTCTTCCTCCGGTTCGTCGCCGCAGATGACGGCGATCTCCAGGTTCACCTCGCCGGGCGCCTCGGGCAGGTGGTGTTGCCAGGCTTCGACGAGGTCGGCGGCGCGGGTGTACGGGCAGATGGCCTGGACGACGGTGATCGGCACGATGGGGCGGGTGCGCAGCGTGACCTCGGTGACGACGGCGAAGTTGCCGCCGCCCGCGCCGCGCAGCGCCCACAGCAGGTCCTCGGGCGCGTCGGTGATCCGCCCGTCGGCCAGGACCACGCGGGCGGCGAGCAGGTGGTCGGCGCCCAGGCCGTACAGGCGGCTGAGCACGCCGTAGCCGCCGCCGAGCACCGCTCCGACCACGCCCACGTCCTGGCACCAGCCGCACGGGACCAGCCGGCCGTGTGCGGCGAGGCTCTCGGCGAGTTCGCCGACGCGTACGCCCGCGCCGGCCCTGACCTCTTCCGGGCCGGGCACGAGCGTCTTCATGGCGGACAGGTCGATGAGCAGGCCGGTGGTGGAGGAATGGTCGGCGAAGCTGTGACCGCCACCGCGCAGCGCGAACGGCATCCCCCGTGCGCGCGCCAGGTCCAGGGCGGCCACGACGTCGGACTCCGTCGCGCAGCAGGCGATGAGGGCGGGCAGCCGCTCGGTGAGCGTGCCGAGAAACGCCTTGCGTCTGGCCTGGTAGCCGGGCTCGCCCGGGTGGATGAGCTTCATCGGCTGGCCGTCTTGCCGGTCTGCAGCGCGTACAGCTCGGCGTAGCGGCCGTGCAGGGCGAGCAGTTCTTCGTGGGTGCCCTGCTCGGCCACGCGGCCCCGGTGCAGCAGGACGATCCGGTCGGCGTGCCGCACGCTGGTCAGCCGGTGGGTGATGAGCACCACGGTCCGCTCCCCCGCGATCTTGCGGAGCGTCTCGTACACGGCGTACTCGGCCTTGGCGTCCAGCGGCGCGGTCGGCTCGTCCCAGATGAGCAGCGGGCCGTCGCGGAACAGGCCGCGGGCCACCGCCAGCCGCTGCCACTGCCCCGCCGACAGCTCGTGACCGCCCCTGAACTGCTTCGACAGCAGCGTCCGCCAGCCGTTGGGCAGCTCGGCGACCACGTCGTCGGCTGCGGCCAGCGCGGCGGACTCGCGCAGGGCGTGGTCGTGCGGGTCGGGGCGGTCGTGGCGGCCCATGCGGACGTTGGTCCTGGCGTCGTGCGGCCAGCGCAGCGGGTGCTGCGGCACCAGCACGACCCGGTCGGCGAGCGAGGCGGGGTCCAGATCGGAGGTGTCGAGGCCGTCCCAGCGCAGGGCGCCGGTACTGGGGTGGTAGAGACCGGCCAGGAGCCTGGCCAGCGTGGTCTTGCCGGAGCCGTTCTCGCCGACCAGCGCGATCGTCTGGCCCGCGTGGATGGTCAGGTCGATGTCGTGCAGCGCCGGGTGTGAGCTGCCCGGGTAGGTGAAGCCGACGCCGTGCAGCGTGAGGCGTTCCGGTGAGCGGGGCGCCGCCGTACCTCCTGAAGGGGCGCGGCGCGCGTGCGCGTCGGCGAGGAAGTCGTGGTAGTCGGCCACGTACATGAACTGCTCGAACAGCTGGTTGGCGGCCTGGGCGAGCTGCTTGAGCGCGGTCGCGGCCACCCGCACGGCGATCACCGCCGTCCCGGCGGCGGCCAGCGCGATCCACCCGGAGTGCAGCATCAGCCCGAGCACCGCCAGCACCCCCGCCATGGCCAGCCCGCCCGCTGCCCGCCCTGCCGCCCTGACCCGGGCCATGGACAGGCCCACCCGGGTCTCGGTCTTCTGCAGGACGTTCGCCACCTGCCGGTATTCGTCCAGCACGTACGGCTGCGCCTGGCAGGCCCGCACCTCGGCCGCCGGTTCGCGTTCGGTGGCCAGGTCGGCCAGCATGTCGACCCGCCGGTTGAGCGTGACCATCTCGCGCATGCCGCCGTACCCGTGCCGGGCGGCCCTGAGCACCGCCCAGCCCTCGGGGATCACGCTGAGCACGAGCAGCGGCACCAGCAGCGGGTGCAGGACGGCCAGCCCGGCGGCCGCCGCCGTCACCCCGCAGGCCGCGCCGAGCAGGTCGATGGTGTTGGCCACGGCCCGGTCCAGGTGGAACAGGCCGCGGTCGCGGGCCCGGTGCAGGCCGTCGTAGAAGTCCACGTCGTCGAAGTCGGCGAGCCGCACGCCGAGCGCGGCGGCGAACAGCCGTTCCTCCGCGGCCCGCCGCAGCGCGGGTTCAAGCCGCGCCCTGGCCAGCTCGACCGCGGCCTCGGCCGCCGCGCGCAGCGCCACGATCGCGGCGACGAGCGCCAGGCCCGGCACGGCGGCGGCCAGCCGTTCCGGCGCGGCGCCCTCGGCGAGCAGGTCGTCCAGCACCGAGGCGGTGGCCAGCAGCCCACTGGCCGTCGCGGCGCCCGCGGCGAGCTGCAGGGCGAGGATGACCAGCGCCGGGCGGCGCCCGCTGTCCCAGATGAGGCGCAGGACGGGCGCGGTCAGCGCGGGCAGGCGGCGCAACGTGCGCCGCGAGGCCGGGTCGGGACGGTCCAGGTGCCAGTAGGGGGCGACGAGGTCATCCTCCACGCGATCTCACTCCAGGTCCGGGAGCAGGACGGACGGCAGCGCGCTGCCCGGGTGCGCGCGCATCAGCTGGTAGGCCACCCCGCCGAGGCCGGGCAGCAGGCCGGGCGCGAAGGCGTCCCTGGCCAGGCCGCTGATCGGGCCGTTGGTCTCCAGGCTGCCCAGGATGTGGGCGAGCAGCGGCTCGCGCCCGACCGGTGCGACGCCGGCGGCCCGCGCGTGCTCGATCACCTCCCAGGATCCGAGGTCGCCGTGGCAGAGCGTGTGGTTCCAGCCGGTGCCGTCAGCCCAGCAGGAGGCGGCGGCTCTGGCCAGGCGTTCGCGCCACGGGCCGCCGCCGTGGCGGGCGAGCTGGTCGGCGGCGACGATGCCGACGCCGCCCGCGCCGTGGCACCAGGCGGCGGCGGTGTGGCCGTCGCCGCGCAGGTCGAGCCAGCCGCGCTGGTCATGGTCGTAGAGCGCGTCCTCGTAGGCGAAGGCGGCGTCGGCCAGTTCGCGCCGGCCGGGCAGGCGCGACAGGGCCCAGCCGATGCCGGTGGCGCCGTGCGCGAGGCCGCCGAGTCCTTGGGGGAAGCGGGGGCTGGGCCAGCACACGCCGCCCTCCCGGTGCTCGGCGAGGGCGGCCAGGCGGGCGCCGATCGATGCGGCCAGTTCGGTCCAGCGGGGTTCCGCGCTCTGTTCGGCCAGGCGCAGCAGGGGGACGATGGCGCCGGCCATCCCGGACAGCAGGTCGTAGGCGTCGTCGGCCTCGATCGCCGGGGGCAGCAGGGCCGCCAGCGCGCGGGCGCGTGCCAGCGCCTCGTCTCCCACGGCTCCGAGTGAGCGCAGCAGCAGCCAGCCCCAGATCTGCGAGGCGATGCCCAGGTAGGCGCCGGGCGGCTCGGGCCGCAGCGGGATGCCCTCCTGCCGCTTCTCCGCGTCGCGGTCCTCGGCCAGGCGGATGGTGTGCAGCAGTGCCGTCCGCAGTTCGCGCAGGCCGTCGATGGGGTCGGCCCGGCCCGCCGCGCTCTCGGCCAGGTAGGCGCTCACCAGGATCGCGACGCCGTGGGCGCCGCCGTACAGGTCGGCGGCCAGGGGTTGCACGGCCCAGCCCGTGGGGGTGAGCAGGGGCGTGATCCAGGTGACCGTGCCGTCGCCGCCGCGTACGGCGCTGCCGAGCACGCCGCGCATGATGCCGGCCGCGGCCGTCCTGCGGCGCGACTCCAGCCGGTCGGTACGGATCACGCCGGGCGACAGCCCCTGGTCCTCCGGCATCCAGCCTTCGTTGAGGTAGGCGCTGACCAGGGCCGCCTGCGCCACCCCGCGGTCCAGGGCGTGGTCGCGGGCCCGCCATCGGGCCACCGCGTCGGCGACCAGATCCAGCTCGGGCCCGCACCGGGTGCCGGCCGGGCCGCGCAGCATGCCGGCGCGCGGCGTGGTGTCGAACATCGGGATGTCGCCGTCGCACAGCTCGTCCACCTCGGCGGCGATGATGGCGGCGTCTCCCGGCGCGCCGGGCACGTTCTCCGACATCTTGGCCAGCAGGGCGGCGGCCTTGGCGCGGGCGCCCGCCTCGTCGTGCAGCGCGACCGGGTGCCACAGCATGCGGCCCAGCTCGGCGTAGGACTCGGTGGAGCGCAGCACCGCGCGCACCGGGCAGTCGGCGAAGCCCGCCAGCAGCGGCTCCAGCTTGCCCGAGCGGTCCAGGTCGGCCAGGCGGGCGTCGAGCTCGTCGAACCCGGCGATGATCGCGTCCCAGTAGTGGCCGAGCACCGGCTCGGGGCTGGGATGGTTGGCCGCCGGGGGCAGTTCGACCAGTTCCGTGCCCATGCGGGGGCTGTCGGTGCCCGCGCCGAGCACGACGGGCAGCTCGACCTGCGGCTGCTGCCCCGGCAGCGCGCCGGCGGCCGACATGTCCACGCCCCGCCAGCCCAGGGCCACGCCGCGTCCCGGCAGCAGCCCGGTCCGCATCACCGAGGCGTCCACCAGCTCCACGGCCAGGTCGACGGCCTGGCCGTAGCCGGAGGGGCGGGCCTTGGCGTGCGGGGCGAACAGGCTCTCGCAGTCGACCACGACGGGCCGCGGGCCGGCCGCGATGAGGTTCTCGGCGTGCAGGTCGCTGCCGCCGAGCAGGCGCATGAGCGCCAGCCAGTGGCCCATCCCGGTGTAGAAGGCGCGCAGTTCGCCGTCGCCGGCGCAGTGGCGGTGCCCGATGTGCTCGGCCCAGCCGTACTCCTGCCTGGTCACGACCGTGGGCACGCGCATGGTCGACACGCCGAGATGCGTGAGCAGCTCGGCCAGCGCGGCGTCCACGGCCAGCGAGCGCGGCTTGTAGATCACCCGGCCATCAGCGCCGCGCACCAGAATGACGGTCTGCCCGCCGCGGTGGCTGTCGCCCGCGCCGAACTCGACGTGCTCCAGCTCCCCTTCCGGCGCGCCGGGCAGCGTGGACAGCGCCGCGCGGTCGGCGGCGAAACGCGCCGCGAAGCGGTGCGCGGCCGCGCACCGGTTGCGGATCACCGTCATGAGCCGCCCCATCATCCCCGGGTACGGCTCCGCCAGCGCCTGCCAGAACGCCGGTCGCGCCACGGCGTCCTTCCACTCCAGCCAGCGTTCCTCCGAGCTCGGGGCGCTCAGCTTCCCGGACAGGCGCGCGGCGTTCAGCTCCAGCACCAGCACTCTGGTGATCTTGCGTCGGACGTCCTCCTCGACGCACTGCGCGGAGCCGGCCAGGATGGCGGCGCGCTCGGCCGCGGCGAGGCCGGTGAGCGACCCCAGCCGGGCCTCCAGACCGGCCAGCGGCGCCGCGATCAGCGGGTCCAGCGGGGGATCGAACTCACCGGCCATGTGCTCCCGTCCCCGCTCAGCAGCAGTAACGGGTACGCGAGCCCGAGCAGGCGGTCCCGCACTTTCCTGAGTGGCCGGGGCCGGTCATGGTGATCTCGGATTCGACGTACATGCCGGGCAGCAGGGGGCCGACGGGGCTGTCCGGCTCTTCGCCGGTCCTCCAGGCGAGGATGATCTCTTCGGCCCTCTCGAGCGTGACGGTCATGCTTGCTCCTTTCTCGGACTTGGCGCCATGTTCTGCCGCCGGGTCCGTCACCGATAGGCGTAATAACTGCGCACTTGACACGACATTCCGGATATGGGAAAGACAGGAGTGATCACCCTTTCTGTGATTGACGATGACCGCATGCTCATCGACGGGCTGACGGCGTGGCTTGACGGTGTGCCCGAGGTCCGGCTGACCGCGTGCGCCGCGACCGTGGCCGAGCTGCTGCGCACCGAACCCGCCCCCGCCGACGTGGTCCTGCTCGACCTGCTGCTGGCCGACGGCTCCGACCCCGTCCAGAACGTCCGCACGCTGGCGCGTCTGCATCGGCGGGTGCTCGTGGTCAGCGTGGTGACCTCGGGCGACATGGCCGTGCAGATGATCGACGCCGGGGCGTGCGGCTACCTCACCAAGGACCACGACCTGGCCGCCCTGCTGGCGAAGGTCAGGGAGGTCGCCGAGGAGGGGGTGGCGCTGTCGCCGGAGCTGGCGCTGGGCTGGCTGGCCGCGCGCGACGGCGAACGGCCCGTGCTGTCCCCGCAGGAACGCGCCGTCCTGCTCGCCTACGCCTCCGGCATGACGCTGGCCGCCGCCGCCCGGAGCGCCGGGGTGCAGCCGGGCACCGCCAAGAACTACCTGGAGCGTGTCAAGGACAAGTACCGCAAGGCCGGCCGGCCCGCCTACACCAAGCTGGAGCTGGCCACCCGCGTCAGAGAGGACGGCCTGGCCACCGGAGCTCCACGCACACCCCTTCACCGGGGGCCGTGATGACCTCCGCGCCGCCGCCCGCCTCGGCCATCCGCCCGACGACCGAGGAACGCAGGCCGTAGCCGGGCTCGGCCAGGTCAGGGGCGAAGCCGACGCCGCGATCGACCACGCGCACGGTGACCACCCCGTCCACCTCGACCGCGGTGAGCCAGGCCTCCCGCTCGCCGGAGTGCCTGGCCACGTTGTTGAGCGCCTCCTCGGCCGCCTCCGCCATGGCCACCGACACCTCCGCCGGCAGGTCCTCGGGCAGCGCCTCGGCGGCGTAGCGCACGCACAGTCCCAGCCCGGCCGCCCTGGCCACCGCCCTGGCCAGGCCGCTGCTCAGCCCGTTGGCGGATCCGGCGGCGTCCTGCCTGATCAGGGCCCGGACATAGGAGGCGTCGGAGGCGCACCTGCGGCGTACCTCCTCGGTGTGGTGGTCGAGGCCGCCGCGGGCGATCGCGGTCAGCGTGGCCAGCACGGTGTCGTGGAGCTGCCGGAAGTGGGCCAGCCTGGCGTGCTCGGCCACCCGTTCCGCCACCCGTTCAGCCTCCGTGGCCAGCCGCTGCTCGGCCAGGCCGTCCAGCCGCGTGGCCTGGGCTGCCAGGTAGCGGCGGATGAAGAAGACGATGATCGCGAACCAGACGTAGCTGTTGACCCGGACCGCCAGCTCCAGCAGGAACGGGTAGCGCTGGCCGAGGTCGGCGGCGTGCGCGAGCGCGTACACGATGATCGGGGGCAGGAGGGCGGCGAAGTGGATCGCGCGGCGGCTGACCGCGCCGATCAGCGCCCCCGTCGCCAGCAGGGCGTGCGAGGACCAGTTGGACACGCACGCGGCTGAACCCGGCAGGCACGCGTCCGTCACCGCGACCATGAACACGCAGGTGGCCGCCACGTCGATGACCACCGCGAGCGGCGCGAACCAGCCCCGGCGGGCGACCCAGCGGAACAACGTCACGTTCCAGGCCAGCGCGAGGGCCAGCAGGGCGGCGTTGCGGCCGAGGTCGGCGAACAGCGCCTCGGCGGCCAGCAGGCTCGCGCCCGCCGGCAGCAGATAGCTGGCTCTCTGCAACAGCAGCAGCATCGCCACGAACCGGCACACCCGCTCCCGGCTGGGCCGCGAGGCCAGGAACAGCGGATCGCGCCAGCCCAGCGAACCTCGCCCACCCGCCCGGGACTGGCCGGCGGGCTCGGCCGCCGCGGGTGGAGAGTGCATGGCAGGGCCGCCCTTCCGCCGATCCGGCCTGAAGGATCTCCGCGCGTCAGGCGCACGTCAAGACGCCCGCCCGGTTGCCAGCTCCATGCCGAGGTCATCAAGATCGACGGCATGGACCTGTGGGAGCCCTCAGGACCGGTAGGACTCCAGACCCGCCAGCAAGAAGTCCATGCCCCGCGTGAAGTGGGCGTCCCAGCCGTCGTCCGCGCTCGGCGGGTGCGCGGCGAGCGCTGCGGGGCGGGCGGCTCGCGCAGCCACACGCCGCCGGGCATCGTGCCGGTGCTCCGTGCCACCGGAGCGCGCGGGCATGGGCTCGGCGCTCAACGACACCCACCAGCAGCTCGGCATCGCGTTCGGCGTCACCGTCCTGGGCAGCCTGCTCGCCGCCGCCTACCGCACGGGGCTGACCGCCGCCGGCTGCGCGCTCATCGGGGCGGCCATCGCCGGAACCGTCCTGCGCCGAGATTGACCTCAACCATGCTTGAGATTGCAGGCTGGGCGCAGACATCCATTGATCAAGGGAGAACACCGTGCTCAAGCTAGGCGTGACCCTGCCGTCGTTCGGCGTGGACGAGAGCGCCGGGGTGCGCGAGCATGCCCGGCACGCCGAGGACCTCGGCCTGGAGTCCATCTGGGTCGGCGACCACCTGATCCCGGTACGCCCCTATCTCGACAGCACCATCGTCCTGGCCACCGCCGCCGCCGTCACCGAACGCGTCAAGCTCGGCTTCGGCGTGATGATCCTGGCCCTGCGCCCCGTCGCCTGGGCCGCCAAGCAGATCGCCAGCCTGCAGCACCTGTCCGGCGGCCGGATCCTGCTCGGCGTCGGCTCCGGCGGCCCGGTGCACGGCGAGGCCGCCTGGCACGCCGTCGGCGTCCCCTACGCGGAACGCGCCCGGCGCACCGACGCCGCGCTGGAGATCCTGCCGGGCCTGGTCGAGGGCAAACCCACCACGCTCAACGGAGAGGAGATCACGCTGTCGCCCGGTGCGCCCATGCCGCCGATCCTCATCGGCGCCGGACCGGTGCGCCGCGCCGCCCGCTTCGCCGACGAGTCCTACCCGGCCTTCGCCACCCCCGCCGACGTCGCCGAGCACGCCCGCCGCCTGACGGAGCTGGCCGCCGCCTACGGCCGTCCCGCGCCCCGCATCACCATCGGTCTCAGCGCCGGGCTCGGCGACCTGCCGCCTTCCGTTCTCGACGCGCAGGCCCGATCCCTGATGGAGTACGGCATGACCGAGCAGGACGCCCGCGACGGCCTGCTCACCGGCCCGCCCGAGGCAGCCGCCGAACGGCTCGCCGCCCTCGCCGAGGCCGGCGCGCACCGGGTCATCGCGATGCCGTTCCCGGAGGACCGCCTGCGCCAGAGCGAGCTCCTGGCCGAGACCGGCCGCATACTCCAGGCCCGCCGCTGACGCTCAGAGCGACCCGACCACGGCGTTGACCGCCGCGAGCAGCGCACCCCCCACCAACGCGACCACCAGAACCACACAGACAATTCTCGCCCAGGACTGCACCCCGCCATCCTGCCGCCGATACGCCCAGGTCACAACCGGGGCTTCCGGCGGGTCCACCTGTCCAGGACCTTGAGCACGGGGTCGCGCGGCCGTACCACGAAGGCGTCGCCGTCCGTACGCCCGGCGTCGCACCAGGCCCAGACCACGAACCCGACCACCCCCGCGGCGAACTGCGCCGACATCTTGACCGCGTAGGCCCTGGCCCGGCCGCGCAGCCCGCCGGTCGCCTTCGGGTCGATACCCGCCTCCCCCACGAACAACGGCTTGTCCAGCGCCTCGCACTGCGCCAGCCGTACGGCCAGCCCGTCGAACTCGTTGCCCGGGATGGCCTCGTCCGGCTCGTGGTAGTCGTGGTACTCGCACACGTCCAGCGCGGGTGAGGCGTAGACCTCCCGGTAGTTCTGGGCGGCGGTGCCGCACTGGCCGCCGCCCATGGTGCCGAGCGTGAGCAGGTGCGCGGGCGAGGCGGCCTTGGCCACGGCGCCCACGTCGTCGGCGAAGCCGCGCAGCGCCCCGGTCGCGCCCGGCCCGCAGTCGGCGGCGCCGGAGGGCTTGGCCTCCGCCTCGTTCACCAGGGTCCACATCGCGATCGCCGGGTCGTGGCGGTAGCGCCGCACGGCCTCGGCCACCCAGTCGCGGTAGGAGACGGTGCCGCCGGGGTCGATCTCGCGGTAGCCGCCCCGGTACCAGCTCTCGGTCTTGTAGCCGCTCCACTCGCATTTGCCCCATTGGTCGGTCAGCACGGGCAGCACCTTCACCCCGTGCCGCCGCGCGGTGGCCAGCACGCGGTCCAGCGCGCGCCAGTCGCGCCTGCCGTCCTTGGTCGCCAGCCGCTGAAAGAACCAGACGCGGATGACGTTGCCCCGCATCTGGCGCAGCGACCTGCCCAGCGACATGGGATACCAGCAGTTGCCGTCACTGGCGGCGTTGTAGACATTCAGCCCCGCCATCACGTACGGCCGGCCGTCGAGCGTCAGCCGGGTCCCCTCGGCGCGCACGAATCCGGAGTCGGGACCCGGCACCACCGGCAGGAGCGCCATCAGCATCCCGGCCATCCACACGCCCATCGCCATCCCCTCGCATTGTCGGCGCGTCCCCGTCCAACCTGCGGAAACGCCGTATACCCTGCCCGTTGATCCACTCTGCCTGACATGAACCGTCAGGTCGAGTAAGTCCGAGCCTGCGTCTGGAGATGCTGGTGAGCTTGGCCGTGGTGATGCCCGCCTATTGCGAAGAGGGCAGCCTGGAATCGACGGTTGTGGATTTCCTGACCGTCCTGGAAGGAACCGATCACCAGGTGATCGTGGTGAACGACGGCTCATCGGACGCGACGGGCGAGGTGGCCGAGCGGCTGGCCGGGCGCTTCCCCGGCCGGGTGCTCGTGGTTCACCATCCCGCCAATCAGGGGTACGGCGCGGCCGTACGCACCGGCATCCAGGCCGCGCTGGACTCGACCGACGCCGAGCTGATCTTCCTGACCGACTCCGACGGCCAGTTCCGCGCCAGGCAGCTGCCCTGGTTCGTGGAGCTGGCCGGCGCCGAACGGGCCGACGCCGTCATCGGCTACCGTCAGCGCCGCGCCGACCCGCCGGCGCGCCGGATGTTCGGCTGGCTGTGGACGCGCCTGTGCCGGGCGCTGCTGCGCATCCGGGTGCGTGACATGGACTGCGCGTACAAGCTGCTCGACCGGCGGCTGCTGGAGAACGTCACGCTGCGCGGCGACGCCGCCACGATCTCGCCGGAGCTGCTCGCCAAGATCCAGGCCAGGGGCGCCCGCGTGGTGCAGCGGCCGGTGGACCACTTCCCGCGCGAGCACGGCCACCAGACCGGCCTGCGCCCGGCGGTCGTGCTGCGCTCCTTGGTGGGCCTGGGGCGGCTGTGGGCGGGCATGTTCCGCCACAGCCCGGCCGGGCGCGCCGCGCAGCGGCTGGTCCGCCCGCGGGACGTGGCGCTGGCCTGGCTGACCGTGGTCGCCGTCGTGCTGTCGGTGGCCGGTGGCGTGTACTTCGCCGACGTGCCGCTGTCCTACCCGGACGCCGTCTCGCACCTGCTGATCTCGCGCCGGGTGCTGGAGTCGCCGACGCCGGGATTCGCGCAGCTGGGCGGGGTCTGGCTGCCGTTCCCACATCTGGTGGCGTTGCCGCTGGTCTGGGTGGACTCCTGGTATCTGTCCGGGCTGGCGGGCTCGCTCATCTCGATGACGGCCTACGTGCTGACGACCCGCTACCTGTACGGGACCGCGCGCCTGCTCACGCACAGCAGGGCCGCGGGCCTGACGGCGGGCGGGGTGTTCATGCTCTGCCCGAGCGCCCTCTACCTGCAGAGCACGCCGATGACCGAGCTGCCGCTGCTGGCGTGCCTGGCCGCGGCCACCTATCACCTCACCCGCTGGTGCCGCACCTGGGCGCCGAGGCACCTGGCCTCGGCGGGCGTGGCGTCGCTGCTGGCCACGCTCACCCGCTACGAGGCGTGGTTCTTCGTCCCGACGGCGGCGGCCGTCGTGATCGCGATCACCTGGACCCGCTCGCCGCGCGGCAGCAGGCTGCGCAGGGCCGAGGCGCACGTGATTTTCTACGGGCTGCTCGCCTGCGCGGGCATCGCGGGCTGGCTGGCCTGGAACACGGTGATTTTCGGGGATCCGTTCTTCTTCCACCGCGGCGAGTTCTCCAAGCCCTCGCTGTGGGTGTCGGGCGCCGAGGTCACGACCGGCGACTGGATGATGTCGGCGCTCACCTACGCCTACGCGGTCGTGGGCAACATGGGGCCGGTGCTGCCGGTGCTCGGGGTGGCCGGGCTGGCCGTGCACCTGATGCGGCGGCGCTCGCCGGTGCCGCTCGCGCTGCTGGTGTTCGCGCCCTTCTTCGTGTACGCGCTGTACGGCGGCCAGCGCCCGCTGCACGTGGAAGAGGTCACCGGCAGCCTGTACAACGTCCGCTTCGGCCTGGTCATGCTGCTGCCCGTGGCGCTGTTCACCGGGGGGCTGGCCGCCGAGGTCAGGACCCTCGTCACCGCCCTGCGGCTCAGGATGGCCCGGGTGCCCGCCGCCCGGCTGCGCACGCTGGGCCACGTCTTCGCCGGTGCGGTGGTCGTCGCCTGCGCGGTGACCGCCGCCGCCTCGGGCATCGACACCAGGCGCGAGGCCGAGGCCTTCCGCGCGACCGGCGTCGAGCGCGCCAACAGCACCGCCGCGCAGTGGCTGCGCACGCACTACGACGGCGGCCGCGTGCTCATGGCCTCCTTCGGCAACGAGACGATGACGTTCGACTCCCACCTGCCGCTCTCCTCGATCCTGTACGAAGGCAGCTTCCGCCGATGGGAACCGGCGCTGCGCGACCCGGCGGCCAGCGACGTCCGCTGGATCCACCTGCGGCGCACCCCGGGTCATCAGGATCCGGTCTGGCGGGCTCTGGGCGAATCGCCGGAGCTGAATCGCTACACGCTGGTCTACGAGGACGCGTACCGGCGTATCTACCGCTTCTCCGGCATCGGGAGCTCGGCATGACCCAGCGGACGCTGCCCACGACGGGCGTACCGGAGCACGACAGCGCCCGGCGGCTGCTGAGCCGTGGCCAGGCGCTGGCCGCGACCGGCGCGGCGCTGCTGGCGGGCGTGGCCGCGGTGGCCGACCCCGCCCTGACCGGCCTGGTTCTGACCGCTGCGGCGAGCGTGCTCTACGTCGCCGTGATCGCGTTCAAGGTGCTGCTGACCTATGGGCACGACCGTTCGCACGTGATGCGGTTCGGCCCGGGGGAACTGCCGCCGGACGACGAACTGCCCGTGTACACCGTGCTGGTGCCGCTCTACCGCGAGGGCAACATCCTGCGCGCCCTGCTCGACCGGCTGGCCGCGCTCGACTACCCGCACGACCGGCGGCAGATCCTGCTGCTGGTCGAGGAGGACGACGAGGAGACCAGGGGCGCGCTGCCCGCCGGGCTGCCGCCGGGTTTCGAGGTCGTGGTGATCCCGGCCGGGCACCCGCGTACCAAGCCCAAGGCCTGCAACGTCGGGCTGCGGCAGGCGCGCGGCGAGTTCTGCGTCATCTTCGACGCCGAGGACCAGCCCGAGCCCCTCCAACTGCGCAAGGCGGTGGCGGCCTTCCGCAGCTCGCCGCGGTGGATGGTGTGCGTGCAGGCCGAACTGCAGTACTGGAACCCGTGGACGAACTGGCTGACCCGCTGCTTCGCCGCCGAGTACGCCCACAACTTCGGGCTGTTCCTGCACGGCCTCGACCGTTTCCGGCTACCGATCCCGCTGGGCGGCACCTCCAACCACTTCCGCACCAGCGCCCTGCGCGACCTCGGCGCCTGGGATCCGTTCAACGTCACCGAGGACGCCGACCTCGGCATCAGGATCGCCAGGCGCGGCTGGAGCGTGCGCATGATGGAGTCGGTGACGCTGGAGGAGGCCAACTGCCGGCTGGGCAACTGGCTGCGCCAGCGCAGCCGGTGGATCAAGGGCTACTGCCAGACCTGGCTGGTGCACATGCGCGCGCCGGTGCGGTTGTGGCGCGAGCTCGGCCCGCGCGGCTTCGCCGCGTTCCAGCTCGCGGTCGGCTTCTCCACCCTCACCACGCTGCTCAACCCGATCTTCTGGGCGATGACCGCGCTCTACCTCGTCGCGGGCTCGGCCCCGATCGCCGGGCTGTTCCCCGGCCCGGTCCTGTACACCGCCGTGGCCTCGATGCTGGCGGGCAACCTGCTGCTCATGCACGGCTACATGGCGGGCTGCCTGGAGCGCGGGCTGCACGCCGCGGTGCGGACGATGTTGTTCGTGCCGGTCTACTGGGCGCTGATGAGCGTCGCCGCCTACCGCGCCCTCTGGCAGCTCGTACGGCCCAGCCGCCGCCACTACTGGGAACTGACCGAGCACGGCCTCATCGACGCCTGACGCATCACCCACAACCCGGCGAACCAGGCGAGCAGCCCGACCGCGAGCTGCTCCCACCCGAACCCGCTGCCCGGCCCGACCGGCAACCCCCTGCCGTGCACGGCCAGCGTCGTCGTGACCACGATCGCGGCGACCACCACCCACGCCGTGCTCAACACTCCGACCGCCCAGCGCTCCCCCCGCCGGAACGCGGTCAGCGCGATCCACCCGAGCAGGACGAGCAGCCCGGCGGCCATGGCCGCGCTGTCCAGGACGTGTGCCCTGGCCAGCTCGGTGACCAGCGTGGCCATCCCGTCCCGGTCGGCGCCGGGCCCCGCGACCGACCAGAACAGCGTGAGCAACGGCTCCTCCAGCGCCAGCACGACCAGGCCGAGCACGACGAGCCAGGACGCCGCCCGCTCCCGTCCGATGCGCCCGGAGAGCAGGACGAGTGCGAGCGCGGCGACGAGCCCGGCCAGGGCCCACGCCATCGCGATCTGGGCGGTCACGGCAGGTCCACCTCGTCGTGCCGGGTCATCAGGTAGGCGGCGTGGCCGGGGATGAGGCGCCGGCGGCCGGTCACCGTCGTCCTGGTGAGGCGCTCGACGGCGAAGTGGCCGCCGAAACGCTCCCGCACCTCGCCGGGCGCCATGGGCCGCAGCCTCTCAAAGCGGCGCGGCGCCCACTCGAAACACCACAGCAGAAACAGCGCGCCGGGACGGGCCAGCGGCACCACGTTGGCCACGTACCGATCGCGGCCGGCCGCCGACAGGTCGTCGAGGGTCCCGTAGTCGACCAGGACGTCGAAGTCGCCATGATCCTGGCGCAGCCGGGTGAGGTCGTCCTCGACGAAGCGCACGCCGGCTCCGGCCCTGGCCGCGTTCTTGCGCGCCTTGGCCAGGGCGGCGGAGGCGAAGTCGAGACCGGTGACCTCGAAGCCGTGCCGTGCCAGGAAGATCGCGTTCGCCCCGGTGCCGCAGCCCAGGTCGACGGCCCTGCCCGGCGCCAGCCGTCCGGAACGCACCAGCTCGACCAGCTCCGCCCGCGGCCCGATCTCCCAGGGCATCCGGGCCAGCCGGTAGCCGAGGTTGTAAAGGTGGCGAGAGTCCATCACGGTGATAGCATTTACTCAAATCATCTAATAGTCAATCGATTTGAGTATCAACTTGTCGAAGGATCCGAAGGATGAGCTGGCCCGCGAGCTGACGGGCGAGCTGTTCGAGCTGAGCATGGCGCTCGACCTCATCGGGAACGCGTCCGCCGGGCAGATCGGGATCAACCAGACCGACCTCATGTGCCTGAACCTGCTCGTGCGCCACGGCCCGATGAGCCCCGGCCAGATCGCCGCCGCTCTGGGCCTGACCACGGCCGCGATCAGCGCGATGGCCTCCCGGCTCGAGGCGGGCGGCTACGCGGCCAGGGAGATCGACCCGAAGGACCGCCGCCGCGTTCTCATGCACGCCTCGCCGCTGGGCGCAGAACGCGCGTTCGGCCTGTTCGACGACTTCTTCCTGGCGACCACGGAACTGTTCGGGAGCACCTCGGAGGACGACCTCAGGCGGCTGGCCGACCTCCTCCAGCGTTTCCGCCACCTGCTGACCGAGCACGCCCAGGCCATCCGCGACCGGCCCAAGTAACGGTCCCGCTTCACTCCACGTTCTCGCCCAGTGGGCGGACATGCCGCAGGACCGCAAGGCACAGCGCGGTCGCCACGACGATGGCGACGCCTCCCACGGCCGAGGCGATGTTCACCCCGGTGGTGAACGCCTCCCGCGCCGCCCCCACGACCCCGGCGGGCACCTCTCCGGCGACCGACAGCGCGCCGGAAAGGCTGCCGGTCAGGCGGTCGGCGACCTCCGGTGAGGCGTCCGCCGGTGCGGTCATGCCGGCGGTGTACAGGGCGGTGCTGAGGCTGCCGAGGAGGGCGACGCCGACGGCGAGGCCGAGCTCCTGGACGGTCTCGGACATCGCGGCTGCCGATCCGGACTTCGAGACCGGCGTGGCGCCGACGACCATGTCGGTGCCCAGGGCGGCGATCGCGCCCAGTCCCAGGTAGATGAAGGCGAACCCGGTCACCACGGCCACCGCGTTGCCGGTGCCGGCCGTCGCCAGCAGCGCGTACCCGATCACCGACAGGGCGAGAGTGGCGGCCATGACCAGCCCCGGGCGCACCCGCCGGGCGACAAGCGGCGCACCGATGGCGGCGGCGAACATCGCCAGGGCCGGTGGCCCCATCCACAGCCCCGCGGTGAAGGGGGTGAGGCCTTCGACGAGCTGGAGGTACTGGGTGACCAGGTACATGGTGCCGCCGACGCCGACGAGCCCGATGAGCAGCACGGTCAGCGCCGCGGAGAAGGCCCGGTTGGCGAACAGGGTGACGTCCAGCAACGGCGAGGTCAGGCCGCGTTGCCTGCGCACGAAGACCACACCGGCGATCACGCCGGCGGCGAACAGGAGCACCGCGGTCACGTCCACGCCGTCGGCGGCGGCGTGCTTGACGGCGTAGATGACCGGCAGGATCGCCGCCATGGACAGGGCGACGCTGACCAGGTCCAGCCGCCCCGCCCGCGGGTCGGCGTACTCGGGCAGGAGCGCCTTCGCGCCGGCCAGGACGACGATCGCGATGGGGACCGCGATCAGGAACGCCGCGCCCCACCAGAACGCGTCGATCAGCGCGCCACCGACCACGGGTCCGGCCGCCATGCCCAGGGCGAACATCGTGGCCCACACACCGATCGCGACCGCCCGCTGGCGCACGTCGCGGAACATGTTGGAGATCAGCGACAGCGTCGAGGGCATCAGCGTCGCCCCCGCGACGCCCAGCAGCGCTCGGGCCAGGATCAGCAGCTCGGCGCTGGGGGCGAAGGCGGCGAACACCGACACGAGCGCGAAGGCCGTCATCCCGATCACCAGGAGGCGGCGCCGGCCGATCCGGTCGC
Source organism: Nonomuraea endophytica (assembly GCF_014203235.1). Taxonomy (GTDB): domain Bacteria; phylum Actinomycetota; class Actinomycetes; order Streptosporangiales; family Streptosporangiaceae; genus Nonomuraea; species Nonomuraea endophytica. The sequence continues at coordinate 244,836 of NZ_JACHIN010000006.1, forward strand.
CCAGCGTTCCCATCGTGATGAGGAGGCCGGCGATGAGGAACCCGTAGGCGTCCATGATCCACAATGTCTGCGTCGCCGACGGGTCCAGCGCTCCGGCCATGCTCGGCAGCACCAGGTACAGCACGGTGACGTCCAGGCCCAGCAGCACAGTGGGCAGCGCCAGCAGCGCCAGGCCTGCCCACTCGCGCGCTCCGGCGACCTCTGACATACGTCCTCCTCCAGCTAGATATTTGAACGATAGTACAAGTAGTACTATCGTTCAAATATCCGGATCGGTATCGCGGTACCGGTTTTTGGTACAGTACGGCCATGGTGGTTCGAGAACGAGGCAGAGGCCGGGCCCGTGGGCGGCGGCAGGATGTGCTGGGGCACGTGGTCGAGGTGATGATCGAGCGCGGGTTCCATCAGACGCGGTTCAAGGACGTGGCCGAGGCCAGTGGCGTGGCGATCAGCACGTTGCAGGTGTACTTCAGCACGCGCGAGGACATGCTGGTCGAGGCGCTGCGCACGTCCACCCGGGCGGAGGTGGACTCGATGCGGGCGGAGGTCGGCGAACTGACCGACCCGTGGGATCAGCTGGCCGGGCTGGTAGATCGGGGCTTCGCGACGCCGGTGCCGGTGTGGCGGATGCTGATGGAGTTCTGGACGGCGGCGGCCTACGACGAAGCGCTCCGCGCGGACAGTCACCAGTTGCAGGCGAGCTATCGCGCGCCCTTCGAGGCCGTGCTGAACGCGGGAATCGAGAGCGGGGCGTTCCGGACCCGGCACGAGGTCGCGGTGATCACCGATCTGATCGTCACCACGCTGGACGGCCTGCTCTATCCCAGGGTGCTCGCTCAGCCGCAGCCGGCCGTACAGGATCTGCGAGACCTTCTGCTGGACCAGCTTCGCGTGACGCTCGGGGTGGCTCGATGAGAACGATGATGGTCGCCCTCCTGCTGGCCGCGCTGCTCACGGCACCGGCCCGACCTGCCATGGCCGCCGGTGGCACGCTGCTGGAAAGCCGCCCCATCGCCGTGTCCGGCGAGCTGGCCGCCGCCGGTGCTTCGGGGTTTCGTGTCCGGTATCTGTCCACCTCACCGGAAGGTCGCCGGATCGAAGTGACGGGCGTGGTGTTCCTGCCATCGGGAACGGCTCCGCCGGGCGGCCGGCGGGTCGTCTCCTGGGCGCACGGCACCACGGGTGTCAGCGATCGCTGCAGCCCGTCGCGTGACCGTGAGCTCGGCGGCTATGGCTATCCCGGTTACCTCGCCGGGTTCGTGCGCAGGGGTTACGTGGTCGCCGCGACCGACTACGAGGGGCTGGGAACGCCGGGCGTACACCCTTATCTGATCGCCGAGAGCCAGGCCCGTTCGGTCGTGGACGCGGTCCGGGCCGCCAGAGACCTGAGCCCCGACGTCTCCCGGGTGTGGCTGACGGTGGGGCACTCCCAGGGCGGGCACGCGGCCATGGCGGCCGGTGAGATCGCCGCCGGGTATGGCAGGGGGCTGGACTTCCGGGGGACGGTCGCGCTCGCCCCGATCACCGACAACCGGCCGTATGTGGACCAGCTGTCTCGGCTGCAGCCCTTCGACCACGGCTACTACATGGCGATCCTGGCCGGGCTGTCCGCCCGGCATCGCGGTCTGCGCCTGGCGGACTATCTCGGGCCCCGGGCCCGCCGCGAGTACCCGCGCGTTCACACCACGTGCATGACGGAACTGACGAACCGGCTCATCAAGCTGAACCTGCCGGGCACCGAGTTCACCCCGGCCACCGGCACCGCGGCCGCGAAGCTGCGCGGGTGGCTCGGCGACAACGCGGTCCCCCGCGCGCGCTCCACGGCGCCGATGCTGGTCACGCAGGGACTCACCGACGTCCTCGTGTCACCGGCGCAGACCGCGAAAGCCGCCGAGCGCGCCCAGGCACTCGGCACGCCCGCGAAACTGATCACCTACCCCGGCGTCGACCACTTCCAGATCATCCAGTCGTCGGCCCCGGACGTCCTGCGCTGGATCGACGCCCGGCTGCGCCGTTGATCCACCGAGGGTGGAGCCCACCCTCGGGGCCGTGAAGACATGTCAGGAAGGAACGATGTTCTCCGCCTGGAGGCCGCGCTGCCCCTGGACGATGTCGAAGGAGACCTTCTGGCCTTCCTGCAGCTCCCGGTAACCCTGGGCGGCGATGTTGGAGAAGTGCGCGAAGACGTCGTCGCCGCCGCCGTCCTGCTCGATGAAGCCGAAACCCTTTTCGGCGTTGAACCACTTCACGGTGCCTGTTGCCATGCCAGCTCCTAAGACTCGCGGGTGGAGAAGGATCCCGCGGTCGCGGAAGCCGATGATCACCCTGGCCCTGCGCGGGGAACGACCATCACCCCCCGCGGGCCATGACTATTTTCTTCAGCAAGAAGATACCCCAGAGTGGCGGATCAGCTACACGACGCGACGGCGTGGCCGTACACCCGCTTGTCAGGAAGAGTTCGGCTTCCACTCGTGGGCCAGCAGCCCGAGCAGCACCTCGTCCACGAACGTGCCCATCACCCAGGCCGAGGAACGCAGCACGCCCTCGCGGACGAAGCCGTTGCGCTCGGCGGAGCCCAGCATCGCGGCGTTGTCCGCCAGCGTCTCGATCTGCAGCCGCTGCAGACCGCGCACGACGAAACCGTAGTGGCACAGGACCGCGACCACGTCGGTGCCGTAGCCCTTGCCCCGGGCCGCCGGAAGCAGCCCCAGCCCGATGTGCGCGGACCGGCTGTGGTTGTCGATGCCCCAGAACGTCGCGGTGCCGACCAGCGTGCCACCGTCCAGCTCGATCACGGAGAACTGGACGAGCGCCGGATCGTCGTCGGTCACCACGAGCCGTGAATCCTGCGCGCCGGGCTTCACCGGCCGCCACGGCCGGCTCTCGGCCCGCGAGGAGTTGACCACGTCGTCGTAGAGCTCGGTCCGCAGGATCGGGATGTCTTCGTCGTGCCGTGCCCTGAGCCCGACCTTGTTGCCCTTTAGCATGCAAGCTTCCTATCCGACCGCGCTGACCGGCGGCAAATCGGTCAGGAACGGAAGGTGTCGACGACGTCGTCCCGGTGATCTGCGCCGCGGTCTGAACGGGCGCCGACATGGCCGCCAAGCCCAGCAGGCCGGCCATCGTCGATCTCCAGCCGGAGAGTCGATCTGAGGGCTACGATCGGGCTGGAGCCCTGGGAGGTGCGCCCGCTGAACTTGAACGTACCCACCGGCCCGCGTTCCGCCGCCCTGGGCGGGGCCAACTCCGGCATTATCATCACCGGAGACGGCGCCCAGCTCGGCACCTCCGCCCTGCCGCTCCCCCGCCCCGGCGACGTGCCGGCGCCGCGCAGGCTGAGCAACCTCACCAAGCCGCCGGCCCTCGACTTCGTCGGCCGCGCCGACGCGCTCGCCACGCTCGGCACCGCGCTGACCGGCGCGGCCTCGGTCGTCGTCTCCCAGGTCGTCTACGGCCTGGGCGGCGTCGGCAAGAGCGAACTGGCCCTGCAGTACGCCACGGCCAACCGCGAGCACTACCGCGTCATCTGGTGGATCACCGCCGAGTCGCCCGAGCAGATCGAGGCCGGCCTGGCCCAGCTCACCCGTTTCCTCGTGCCCGAGCACCCGGTCGAGGTGCCCACCCGCCAGGCCGCCGTCTGGGCCAAGGCCTGGCTGCTGGAGCACGACGGCTGGCTGCTGGTCCTGGACAACGTGCACAACCCCGCCCAGGTACGCGACCTCCTGGCCCAGATGCGCGGCCACATCATCGTCACCACGCGGCGCGACCTGGGCGCGCGGGCCTGGCGGGTACGTGAGCTCATCGCCCTGGACGTGCTGTCCCTGGAGTCGGCCACCGACCTGCTCATGCTCAGCGCGGCCGGCGGCAAGGACCGCGAACCCGCCACCCGCCTGGCCGCGGCGCTCGGCTGTCTGCCCCTCGCCATCGAACAGGCCGGCGCCTACATCGAGGAAACCCACGGCGACGTCGCCGCGTACCTCACCAAACTGGACGAGACCTTCGACCTCTACGCGCCCGTGGCGCACCGCGGCGACCCCGAGCAGACCATCTCGAAGATCTGGCGGATCAGCATGCGGGAGGTCGAGCAGACCAGCCCCACCGCGCTGGCGCTTCTGCGTGCGTTGTCGTGCTTCGCCCCCGACGACATCCCGCTCACGCTGTTCGACGAGGCGGCCCTGCGCGACCTGGCGCTGCTGGCGTCCTACAGCCTGGTCAAGCGCAGCGCGGGCGGCGTCGCCATCCACCGGCTGGTGCAGAGCGCGGTACGCGCGGAGGCCAGGGACGCCCACCTCCTCGACGCGGCGGCCAGGGACGCGCTGTCCATGCTGCTCACGCGGCTGCCCGAGCGCCGCGCCTTCGCCCTCGACGAGTGGCCGGACGGCCTGTCGCTGCATCCGCACGCGGTCGCCGTGGCCTCGCTGATGCCGGTGCACAAGACTTCGATGTCGCTGGGCAGGCTCCTTCGCGACACCAGCCGCCTGCTCAACCTGCACGCCCGGTTCAAGGAGGCGTTCCCGCTGGCCGAGCGGGCGCTGACGCTCGCCGAGGACCGTTTCGGCCCCGACCATCCCGCGCTGATCGGCTTCCTGACCAACCTCGCGGCCACGCTCAGCGGCCTGCGCAGGGACGACGCCCTGCAGCACGCCGTGCGCGCCGTCGCCATCGCCGAGGCCTCGCTCGGCCCCGGCCACCGCGACCTGGCGCCTCGGGTCGGCAACCTGGCCGCCGTCTACATCGACCTCGGGCGCGCCGCCGACGCGCTGCCGATGGCCCGCCGCGCGCTGGCCATCGCGACCGTGACGCTGCCGCCCGGCCACCCCGACCTCGGCCGCCACCTGGGCAACCTGGCCGCCGCGCTGGCCGGCGTGGGCGATCACGAGCAGGCGCTCGCGCTGGAACTCCAGGCGCTGGACCTCACCGAGCGCGCCCTGGCCGCCGACAATCCCGAGTTGGTGGTACGGCTCGGCAACCTGGCCCTGGCCCACCACGCGGTCGGCGACACCCGCCAGGCCGCCGCATGCGCCGCCCGCGCGGTGACCCTCGCCACCCGCATACTCGGCCCCCGCCACCCCACGACCGACTGGGCCCGGCACCTCCCGTGAGGTCGCGGGGGCGGAGGTCAGGCCGGACGTACGCTCGATCACCTCGCCGGGCAGGCCGTAGCCCCTGGCGCGGTGGATGATCCCGGCGAACAATGCGCTGGAGGAGGTGGCTGATGGCGGACAAGGTCCGGGTCTGGCGTAACAGCGGCATCATCAACACCGGCGCGGATGCCATCAACATCGTCAACAACATCGTCCAGGCCCCACCCCAGGTGCCGGCCACGACGGTGCAGGCGCCAGCCCGTGTCCTGCGGCTGCGCTCCACCCGCGCGGCCGCCGGCCTGTTCGTCGGGCGGGAGAAGGAGCACGCGGCACTGGCCAAGGCCATGAGGCGGCGTTCCGGCGGGACCGCGCTGGTGCTGACCGGGCTGGGCGGGATCGGGAAGTCCACGCTCGCCGGACGGTACGCGCTGGACCAGGTCGGCCGGCGCAACCCCATCTGGTGGATCGACGCCGAGGACCCGGCCCAGATCGACTTCGGCCTGGAGGCGCTGGCCAGGCAGCTCTATCCGGAGGGCTCGCCGGAGCGGCCCGTCGAGTGGGCCATGCAGTGGCTCGCCAGTCACCAGGGCTGGCTGCTGATCCTCGACAACGTGACCCGGCCGCCGGAGGTCGCCGAGCTGATCGGCTCGCTGCCCGGCGGGCGGTTCCTGGTGACCAGCCGCCAGGGCGTCGGCTGGGAGGGCATCGCCACGCCCATCCGGCTGGGTGTGCTGTCCGCGGGCGATGCCGTAAAGATGCTGGACAGGCGGGTGGCCGATCGCGGCCTGCTCGACGGCGGCGAGGAGCTGTGCGACGCGCTCGGCGGGCTGCCGCTCGCGATCGAGATGGCCGGTCACTACATCGGCCAGAACCAGGTCTCCGCGCGCACGTATCTGCGGTGCCTTTCCGGCGACGGCGCGGTGCTGGACTGGACGCCCGCGGGCGGGGACCTCGACCGGACCGTCGCGCGGACCTGGCAGGTCACCCTGGACCGGATCGCCGCCCGGCACGGGCCGCTTCCCGGGCGGATCCTCGCCACCCTGGCCTGGCTCGCCCCCGACGACATCCCGACCAGCCTGTTCCCGGACGAAGACGCATACGTGGCCGCCTTCGGGCACCTCGCCGCGTACGGGCTGGTCACCCGGTCCGGCGACGCGCTCTCGGTGCACCGGCTCGTCCAGGCCGTCAGCAAGGTCCCCGGATCCCGGCACCAGGCGGGCCACACGTTACGGACCGCCTGGACGGACGGACCGGAGCCGGCGGACCGGCTGGCTCCGCACTTCGCCGCGTTCGTCGCGGCGGGCGGCCTCGCCGAGCTCGACGACACCTCGGCCGACCTCGCGGTCGCCTACGGCGTCCACCTGGCGCGCACGGTGTCGAGACAGGAAGCCGTCGCCTTCCTCGACAGCACGATGGCCGCGCACGAGGGCTCCGGCCACCCGGCCCTGCTGTCCATGCGGACGACGCTGGCCCAGCTGCGCACGCCGCTCGATCCCCTGGATGTCACGATCGCCGAGTTCGAACGGCTCGTCGCCGACAAGCAGCGGGTGCTCGGCCCCGGCACCCTCGACACCCTGGAGACCCGGCTCGAACTCGGCGGCCTGTACGCCCGGCGCGAGGATGACCGCCTGACCTTCGCCCACTACCGGCAGCTCATCACGGACGCCGAACGGGCCCTGGGCAGGCACCACTCCCTCACCTTGCAGGCCAAGTGGAACCTGGCCGAGGCCTACCTCGACGCCGACCGGGAGTGGCGGGCCGGCCACACGGTCATGGTGCTCGTGCTCTGGTTCTCCGTCCTCACCGGCCTCGAAGAGACCCGGGGCCGTGACGACGAGACGACCCGCCAGATCGGCGTGACGATCATGAAGTACGTGAGCACGCTCGCCCTCCACGACGATCCCGGAACCAGGAGGATCCTTCGCCTCGTCGGCGCCGCCGAACGCATCCGCCGGCGGCTGAAGAGGCTGGACAACGGCGCGTGACGCTCTGGAACCACCCGAGCCGGTGACGCGCGACCCGTCGTCCGGCGGGCGGCACTCCACCGATCGGTGGAGTGCCAGGTCCCGTCCACTGGTCGATGCCGGAAAACCGCTGGTCATAGCAGGCTGATGAGCCACAGCAGATCACCGGAAGGACGGGCATGCCACCAGTCATCGAGGTACGCAACCTCCACAAGCGCTACGCCGACAAGGTCGCCGTGGACGACGTCTCGCTCACCATCCAGGAGGGTGAGATCTTCGGCATCCTCGGCCCGAACGGCGCCGGCAAGACGACGACCGTGGAGTGCGTCGAGGGCCTGCGCAGGCCGGATCGCGGTGAGATCAGGGTGCTCGGCCTCGACCCCCTCCGCGACCAGGCCGAGCTGACCCGGCGGCTCGGCGTCCAGCTCCAGGCCGGCCACCTCCCCGAGCGGATCCAGGTCGCCGAGGCCCTGGAGCTCTACAGCTCCTTCTACCCCCGGCCCGCCGACTGGCGCGCGCTGCTGGACGACCTGGGCCTGGCCGACAAGGCCAAGACCAGGTACGGCAAGCTGTCCGGCGGCCAGAAACAGCGGCTCTCGATCGCGCTGGCGCTCGTCGGCGGCCCCCGGGTGGCGATCCTCGACGAGCTCACCACCGGCCTCGACCCGCAGGCCCGGCGCGACACCTGGGACCTGATCGAGGGCGTGCGCGCCCGAGGGGTGACGATCGTGCTGGTCACCCACTTCATGGAAGAGGCGGAACGCCTGTGTGACCGGCTCGCGCTGATCGACGCCGGCCGGGTCGTCATGGTGGACACCCCGGCCGGGCTGACCGAGCGGGCGCGCATCGGGCAGCGGATCCGGTTCCGCCCGTCCAGGCCGATGGACGACAGCCTGCTGACGAGCCTGCCCGACGTCTCCGGCGTCACCCGCCAGGGCGACATGGTCATCGTCAGCGGCTCCGACAACGCGCTCAACGCCGTCACCACCGTGCTGGCCCGCAACCAGATCGTGGCGGAACGGCTGCGCGTCGAGCAGGCGAGCCTGGAGGACGCGTTCGTCCAGCTGACCGGCAAACGCCTCGAATCCGGCGCCCGCTAACACATCACCGAGAGGACCTCACAATCATGTCAACTCTGCAAGGTTCCGCGACCTGGCGGCTGGTCAAGGCCGAGAGCACGTTGTGCGTCCGGGACAAGGTCGCGCCCCTCTGGGGCATCGGCTTCCCGCTGATCCTGTTGATCATCCTGGCCAGCGTCCCGGATCTGCGGCAGCTCGTTGAGGGCGGCGGCGGCCTGACGTACTTCGACCTCTATGTTCCTGTCCTGATCCTGTTCAATCTGGCCATCCTGGCCACGGCCTCCCTGCCGGCCACGCTCGCGGGCTACCGGGAGAACGGCGTGCTGCGGCGCATGCGGACCACGCCGGTCGGCCCGGCCCGCGTGCTCGCCGGCCAGCTCGTGGCCAACCTCGCCATCGCGGTCATCGCGATGGTGCTGTTCCTCGCGACGGCCTGGCTCGGCTTCGGCGTCGACCTGCCGCAACACCCTCTGGGTTTCGCCCTCGCCTGGCTGCTCGCGGCGGCGGCGCTGCTCGCGATCGGCCTGCTGATCTCCGCGCTCGCGCCCGGCCGCGCCGCGGCCACGGCGATCGGCACGGTGCTGTTCTTCCCGTTGATCTTCTTCGCCGGGCTCTGGGGCCCGATCTCGCAGATGCCGCCGCTGCTGCGCGAGATCGCCCCCTTCACGCCGCTGGGCGCGGGCATGGGGGCGTTCCAGAACGCGTACCTGGGTGACTTTCCGTCCGTCGTGCAGCTGCTGACGCTGGCCGCGTACGCGGCGGTGTGCGGGTTCGTCGCGGTCCGCTGGTTCCGCTGGGAATAGAATCGCGCGGAGAGAGGGGAGTTTTGAGCAGCAAAGTTTCGCGAGAGCCGCCGTTCCTTCTGGTCAACGTGGTTCCTTACGCGCTGCTGGCGCTCCTCGTCGCGATCCTGCTGATCGTGGAGGACTGGGCGGGCGGCTCCCTGCCCATCGACCTCGGCCTGTGCGCGCTGGCCGCCGCGTGGATCCTCGGCATGTTCACCCTGCGTCCGGGCTGGCGGGACCGGCCGTGGATCATGGGCGTGTTCGTCGCGGGGCTGATCGTGATCACCGCGGTCCTGGTGGCCCGTCACCCCGCCTTCGGGCTCTTCACTCCCGCCGCGTACATCTACTCCTTCACGGTCCTGCGCTGGCCGTGGCGGCTGCTGGGCGTCAGCGCCGCGGCGGTCCTCGCCGGTACGGCGCAGGCGTCCGGCATCCCCAAGACGGACACGCTCGGCGTGGCGATGTACGTGACCATCGTGGCCTTCAACATCGCCCTGATGTGCGGCTGCGCGTGGGTCCTGCGGCTGGCCGAGAAGGAGGAGGAACGGCGTGAGCAGACCCTCGAAGAGCTGAGCCGGACGAACCGGCTGCTGGAGGTGTCGCTCGCCGAGAACGCCGGTCTGCACGCCCAGTTGCTGGCCCAGGCCAGGGAGGCGGGCGTACTCGATGAGCGCCAGCGGATGGCCCGCGAGATCCACGACACCCTCGCGCAGGGACTCACCGGCATCATCGCGCAACTCCAGGCGGCCGAGCAGATGCACGAGGTCCCGGCGCCGTGGCGGCGGCCCTTCGACGCGGTGAAGAACCTGGCGCGGGAGAGCCTCGCCGAGGCGCGGCGCTCGGTCGACGCGCTGCGGCCCGAGCCGCTGCAGACCGCCCGGCTGAGCGACGCGCTCGTCGCCGTCGCCGGCCGGTGGTCGAAGTTGCACGGCCTGCCCGTCCAGGTGACGACGACCGGCACGGCGCGGCCGATGCTGCCGGAGGCCGAGTTCGCGCTGCTGCGCACGGCGCAGGAGGCGCTGGCCAACGTGGCCAAGCACGCGGGCGCGAGCCGGGTCGGGGTGACGCTGTCCTATCTGGAGCAGGAGGTGGCACTGGACGTGCGCGACGACGGCAGAGGCTTCGACCCCGCGATCCTGGAGGCGGGCGGGTTCGGCCTGACGATCATGCGGCAACGGGTGGAGGGACTGTCCGGCAGCCTGCGGGTCGAGTCCGAGCCCGGCGCCGGGGCCGGCATCTCGGCCTGCGTCCCCTGTCCGGCCGGGAGCGGCACATGATCCGGCTGCTGATCGCCGACGACCATCCTGTCGTCAGGGACGGGCTGAGCAGCATGTTCGCCTCCGCGCCCGGATTCGAGGTGCTGGGCGCCGCCGCGGACGGGGCCGCTGCCGTACGGCTGGCCCAGGAGCTCCGGCCCGACGTGATCCTGATGGACCTGCGCATGCCGGTCATGGACGGGCTGGCCGCGATCATCGAGCTGTCACGGCTGGGCGTCACCGCGCACGTGCTGGTCCTGACGACCTACGACTCCGACACCGACGTGCTGCCGGCGATCGAGGCGGGCGCCACCGGCTATCTGCTCAAGGACTCCCCCCGGGAGGAACTGCTGCGCGGTGCGCAGGCCGCGGCCAGGGGCGAGAGCGTGCTGTCCCCGACGGTGGCCGCCCGGCTGATGAACCGCATGCGGCAACCCGCTCCGCAGTTGCTCAGCCCCCGCGAGCTGGAGGTCCTGGAACTGGTGGCGGCGGGCAACACCAACCGCGAGGCGGCCGCCCGGCTGTTCATCACCGAGGCGACCGTCAAGTCCCATCTGCTGAACATCTACACCAAGCTCGGGGTGAACGACCGCGCCGCCGCCGTCACCGAGGCGTTCAACCGCGGCCTGCTCGTCCCGCGAACGCCGTGACCCACGGACGTCTTGATGTCAGGGCCGTGGGCTGTCGTCTCGCTGGTTGGCGGTCAGGCTGGTGATCGTGACGATGACCAGGACCGCGATGATCACGCCGAGTGACAGCAGGGTGGGGATCTCGGGGATGACGGGCCAGATGCCGTGTGCCCAGTGCAGCACCAGTTTGACGCCGATGAACGCCAGGATGACGGCCAGGCCGTGGTTGAGGTGGCGCAGCTTGGCCAGGGCGCCCTGGAGGACGAAGTAGAGCGCCCGCAGGCCGAGCAGGGCGAAGGCGTTGGTGGCGAAGACGAGGAAGGGGTCCTCGGTGACGCCGTAGACGGCCGGCACGGAGTCGACGGCGAAGACGATGTCGGTGACGAAGACGGCCACCATGGCCAGCGCGAGCGGCGTGAGCGCGCGGCGCCCGCCCTCCCGCACCACCAGGCGTGAGCCCCGGTAGTCGTCGGTGACCGGCATGAAGCGCCGCAGCAGCCGGACCGAGCGCATGCGGGAGATGTCGACCTCCTGCTCGTGCCCGGCCAGCGCGTCCTTCATCACCTTGCCCGCCGTGAGGATGAGGATGCCGCCGAACAGCAGGAACGCCCAGGTCCCGCTCTGCAGCACGGCCGCGCCCAGCGCGATGAAGATCGCCCGCAGCACGAGGGCGCCGATGATGCCGTACAGCAGCACCCGCTGGGCGTAGACGGCCGGGACGGCGAAGGCCGACAGCAGCAGCATGAAGACGAACAGGTTGTCCACCGACAGCGACTTCTCCACCACGTATCCGGTGAAGAACTCCACCGAGACCGTGGTGCCGAACGCCTGCCACAGATAGACGCCGAACCCCACCGGCAGGGCGAGGTAGAACAGCGACCAGCCCACGGCCTCACGCATGCGCACCTCGTGCGGGCGCCGCGTCAGGACGAAGTCCACACTCAGCAGTACGGCCAGCGCGGCCACGGTGATCGCCCACAACGCCGGCGTGCCGATCGTCGTCAGGTCAGCGGAAAGTACGGTTGCCAACACAGGCTCCTCGAACGTATACGGCCGTTCGAGGTCTCCTTCACCCGCGTTCACGCAGGTGGCCGCCCGGGGACGTCACATCACGTCCGTATTGACCGGGCCGGCTCTTACGAAGTACTCCCCTCGCCCCGTCAGCCTAGTTGAGGGTCCCGGGTGCCGAAAACCCGGGCGCGAGGCTCTGGAGTTGTCCTGTGTGCACGTGGCTCACCCATTCCCAGCCGGGCTTGGCCGATGGGCCGACGCGCGGGTCGCCGGGATCCCGGCCCTCACGCAGGGCGAGCACGTACGCCCGGTCCAGCTCGATCCGTGCGCGCACCTGGCCTGCCTCGCCGACGGAACCGTGGCCCGGGACGACGACGTCGGCCTCGCCCGCCACGGCCTCCAGCAGCCGCAACGCGGCGAGGTAGTCCTCGATCGGGTCGGCGCCTTCCAGGTCGAGCATCGGAACCAGGACATCGGAGAGCATGTCGCCGGCCACGAGGACCCCGCGTTCTTCGATGAGCAGCGCCGCGTGGCCCGGCGCGTGGGCTTGATGCTCGATGATCCGGACTTTGGGGCCGTCCCAGGGAACCTGTGCGGTTTCGGCAGGTAGGGCGGTGATGAGGCCGTACATGTCCAGCGGGACCTGCCCGGCGATCTCCGTGTCGAGCAGGTGTTCGGCGACCTTGGCCTCGGCGTCCGGCTCCGACAGCTGAGCCCGGACGGTGTCCGCGCAGCGCGCCGTGCCGTAACGGGGCGCATCGCCGAGCCGGGGGTGCCAGAGCAGGTGATCCCAGTCCGCATGGGTGGAAAACCCTGCCACAACGGGCTGGCCCAGCTTGTGAAGGTCGTCCGCGAGGCAGTCGAGCTCGGCGCCGGTCACCCCGGGGTCGATGAGCAGCACACCGGCCCCGCCCCGCACGACGATGGCGTTGCTCTGGACGAACTCGCTCTCGTGGACCAGCACACCCTCTGCGACCTGCGTCAGCATGGGCTCGCCTCCTTTACATCCTGGAGGGCGTAACGGTGCATCGTGACGCCCTGGTTGAACGTTCGCTGCTCGATCAGGTCGAGGTCGATCGGAATGTCGTAGTCGTCGAACAGCGTCCTGCCGAAGCCGAGGATCGCGGGGTGGGTCCAGAGCATCAGCTCGTCGAGCAACCCGGCCCGGAGCAGCTGCGTCGCGAGCGCCGCGCCGCCCACGCTGATGTCGCCGTCGGTCCCGGCCCGCAGGGCGGCGAGCTGCTCGATCGCGTCGTCTCCGCCGATGATCCGGGTGTTGTGACCGGCGCTGCGCCGGGTGCGCGAAACGAGCACCTTGGGCTTGGCCGTCCAGATCTCGCCGTACTCACGCATGAAGTCCGGCAGCGACGCGTCCTCGGGCGACTGCGGCCAGGACTCCTCCATGAGCTCGTAGTAGACCCGGCCGTGGACCATGAGCGCGAGCGCCCGCGTCCGCGCGTTGGCCTCGCGGTGCAGTTCCTCGTCGAGGCGAAGCCACTCGCCGGCCCCGTTGTCTCCGGGAACTTGCTCGATCCGCAGGTCGAGGGAGACGTTCATCGAATAGACGAAGCGGCCCATCGTTCCTCTTCCCCGTAGTGATTGCGTTTTGCAATCACTATAGTGGTGGCGAAATGCCCGTCAAGGAGGAATCGTGGAACCACGGTCCGGGTGTCCGATCAACGCCGCCGTCGAGGTGCTCGGAGATCGCTGGTCGTTGCTCGTGCTGCGCGACGTCATCTTCGGCGACCGCCGCTACTTCCGGGCGCTGCTCACCGGGTCGATCGAGGGCATCGCGTCGAACATCCTCGCCGACCGCCTCGTCCGCCTCCTCGACGCGGGCATCCTCACCCGCGGCACCGCGGTGCGAGGACAGCGCGCCCGCTACAGCCTCACGGAAGCCGGCATCCAGACCCTTCCGATCATCTACGCCCTCGGCGACTGGGGCCTCGACTGGCGCCCCGGCAGCGACGAGCTCCGGATCCGCCAGCAGCTCATGCGCGATGAGGGTCCGGCGTTCCTCGAGGAGCTCATGGACGAACTCCGCGTCCACCACCTCGGCGCCCCGCCGAAACCGCACAACGGCCCAAGCCCCCTGGAGCGCCTCGACGCCGCCTACACCGCGGCCGCCAAGCGAGAACACACCGACTGACAGTGGTCGAGCATCTCCCGGGTCGGGTAAGGGAGGGTTGTGATGGACGCGATGCCCCTTGAGGGCGAGTACGGGCCGAGTCCGGCGCGGTGGGTGCGCGAACAGGTCGAGTTGTACGAGAGCTCGGGCGGCACGGAGGGGACGACGCTCTGGGACACCGGACTGCCCGTCATCATTCTCACCATGCGCGGCGCCAAGACCGGCAAGATCCGCAAGGTCCCGCTGATGCGCGTCGAGCACGAGGGCCGGTACGCGGCCGTGGGCTCGAAGGGCGGCTTCCCGGTTCACCCGGTCTGGTTCCACAACCTCAAGGCGGACCCCTACGTGGAACTCCAGGACGGGCCCGTCCGCCAGGGCATGACGGCCCGGGAGATCACCGGGGACGAGAAGGCCGAGTGGTGGGAGCGCGCGGTCGCCGCGTTTCCGCCGTACGCCGAATACCAGGCGAAGGCCGGGCGGGTGATCCCCGTCTTCGTGCTGGAGGCGGCGACCGAGCGCTGACTACCCGGTCTAGCCGGTGCCGAGCGAGCGGATGCTGGCGAAGCGGTCGAGGGCCTGTTCGAAGGCGGCCGGCGAGACCGTCACGCCGCCGCTGAACGGGAAGTCGAGCTGGTAGACCAGGAACAGCACCATGCCCACGAGCCCGCCGACCACGGCCGCCATCGTGATGTGCACCTTGCGGACCGGGCCGCCGCACACGACCGCCGGCACCACGACGGTGAGCCCGCAGCCGGCCAGGGCGATCCACAGCAGGGGCGGCACGCCGGTGTCGGCCATCTGCGCTCTGGTCCTGCGGGCGTCGAGCACGGCCTGGACGCGGCTCATGGCCTGCCCGTAGCGGGTGGATGCGGCTGAGGTTGTCGGCTCGATGGTCTGGAAGAAGGCGCGCAACTGCTCGACCGAGCGCCAGGCGGCCGGCGACAACGTTCGCTGCTCCGCCATGAGCGGCCATTCCTGGCGGATCACCGTGGTCGTGTACTCGTCGGCCAGGCGCCTCAGCTTCTCGCGCTGCGGCTCGGGCAGGCTGCGGGAGTACCAGTAGACGTCGACCAGGTTGCTGGCCTCGGTGGAGCTGGTCTGGGTGGCCGAGTTTACCTGGTTCCAGGAGGCGACGACCACAAGACCCACGCTGATCGCGAACAGCGTGCCGATGATGCCGCTCACCAGGCCGCTGCCCTCACGGAAGTCCTGCCGGACCTTCTGGGAGATGGCCCGGTCGGCGAGGTAGGCGGCCAAGCCCGCGACGGTGGCCGCGACCAGCGCCACGGCGACGCCCACCAAGGCTACGAACATGAGACCTCTCTTTCTGTAGCTAGCTACATACAGAGAGTATTGGCCGAGGTGGGACTGTCGTGGCTGATCCGGTGGAGCCGCGGTTCCACCGGATCAGCCCGGGACTCAGCGCACCCGGAACGCGCGCTCGACGGTCTGGCTGACCGTGGCGCCCGCGCTGTCGCGCGCCGTGAGCCGCAGGGAGACCGAGTCGCCCGTACGCGGCAGGTTCAGCAGGAGCGCGTGCCAGCTGTCACGGCCGGTAGGCACGACCGCGACCCGGTGCCACGAGGTCCCGTTGGTGGAGACCTCCGCGGTCACCTTGGTGATCGGCTTGGTCGCGCCCTCCATGCGCTCCAGCCGTAGCGGCAGGGTCATCAGGCCGGGGCGGGTGGCGTTGTTCAGGTCGAGCTTGGGCTCGGCCCGCAGGACGAACAGCGGGACCGGGCCCGCGCCCGCCGAGGTGAACGACCACTCGGTGGTGAGCTTGGACGACAGCTCGCTGGCCCTGGGGTCGGCGGTGCCCTCGACGCGGAGCTGGAAGCGCCCCGAGCCGGGCGCGACGGGCAGGTTCACGGTGTAGTTGGGCAACTGGCCGGCCGTCGCGACGACCTTGCCGTCGCGCAGCAGCGTGGTGGTGCCGTCGCCGTAGTCGCTGCTGCCGGTGACGCGGTCGCGCCCGGCCGCGTGCCACATGGGCAGGTTGCCGACCTCGAACTCGGTGTCGGTCCTGGTGACGAGGGTCCGCTCACGCAGGGCCGTACCCACGACCGCCGAGTTCCATCGCTCGTGTTCCTCGCGTCCGGCGCGGAAGGTGCGCGCGTCGGCGTACTCGATCGTCTGGTGAAGCCGTCCGTTCGGCATCGTCTCGAAGGCGCGCTCCCAGGGGATGCCGGGGGTGAAGTACCAGGACTGCGTCACGGGCAGGGCGGTGACGACCTGGCTCCAGCCGGTGTAGCCGTCGCCGAGGGGTCCGCCCGCCATGGGTCCGGCGCCGGGCGCGCCGGTGGCTTCGGCCCGCAGGGTGGCGAGGTCGGCGCGTACCTTGCCCAGCTCGCGGTCACGGGTGCGCAGCTCCCCGGGGACCACGCCGTCCTTGCGCAGCACGAGGTTGTAGACGTACGGGCTGTTGGTGAACGTGCCGTCCGAGCGCAGGGCGGCGAGCTGGGTGAACGTCTCGAAGCGGAACCCGGACGTCTTGGCCGTGGTGGGCGCGACGCGGAAGCGCAGCGGGTCCGGCGGGACGTTGCGCGGCAGGGAGAAGCGGTCGATGGAGAAGCTGGCCGCCCATTCCTGGCCGTCCTGGCGCTTCTGGAAGAAGACGAACTCCTCGCCGGCCGTCTTGGCGTCGGGCCGGTCGGTCTTGACGTCCATCATCTTGGCGGTCCTGGCGTCGAAGACGACCTCGCGGTCGGCCTTCACCTCCAGTCCGGTGATCGGCACGACGCTGAGCTCCGCGCGCCGGTCGGGGAACTGGGTCCGCATGACGGTGTAGGCCAGGTAGCGGCCGGCCGGCACGCGGATCGGGCCCTCGCTGTCGCCGTGGTTGATGCCCATCTGGATGAGCGGCCCGCCGTCCTCGGGCATCAAGGTCATCGGCATGAAGTCCTCGGAGTCGTCGGGGACGGTGCCGAGCTGGTCGATCAGCTTGACGTGCAGGTCGTAGCTCTCCGGCTCCTTGCCGAAGCTGGTCAGCGTCGACAGCGTCACGCCTTCGGCGGTGGCGGTGATCCGCCCGCCGTACGCGGTGGTGGCTGCGGCCTTGGGCGTGGCGGTCACGGTGACCGGGGCGCTGCCGCCCGCCGGGACGGTGACCTGCGCGGCGCTCAGCGTGAACACGCCCTGCGGCGCGGCCTTGCCCGCGAGGTCGGTGGCCTCCAGGGCGAGGTTCAGCGTGACGGGCGCGGTGCCGGCGTTGCGGTAGGTGAGGGTGCGCGCGATGGGCTTGTCCTCGTACGGCCAGCGCAGGTGACCGAAGGCGACGGTGCCGGCGTCGGCCGTGACGCTCTGGCGTACCGCGTTGGCCACGTCGAGACGGCCGGTGCCGTGCTCCCAGACGCTGCCGCCGGTCTTGGCCGTGGTGACCAGGGCGGCCTTGAGCTCGCGCGAGGTCCAGCCGGGGTGCTGCTGGGCGAGGATGGCCGCGGCTCCCGCGACGTGCGGGGTGGCCATCGAGGTTCCGGACATGCGCACGTGCTCGGCGCTGCCCGCCTTGGCCGCGGCGATGGCGACGCCGGGAGCGGTCAGGTCGGGCTTGAGCGCGAAGTCGCCGGCCCGGGGGCCACGGCTGGAGAAGCCGGCGAGCTTGTCGGCGGAGTCGACGGCGCCGACGGTGAGGGCCGCGTCGGCGCTGCCGGGGCTGCCCAGACTGCCCGCCCGCGGGCCTTCGTTGCCCGCCGCGATGACGAAGAGGATGTCGCGCTCGGCGGAGTAGCGCTCGACCGCCTGCTCCAGCGGGTCCAGGCCCGCCTGGTCGGGCGCGCCGAGGCTCATGTTGATGATCTTGGCGCCCTGCTGGGCGGCCCAGTCGATGCCCTCGATGATGTCGGAGGTGTAGCCGCTGCCTCCGTCGTCGAGCACCTTGCCGTTGAGCAGCCGGACTCCCGGCGCGACGCCCTTGCGGGCGGGCGAGCCCGCCACGCCCTGACCGGCGATGGTGGAGGCCACGTGGGTGCCGTGACCGGCGCGGTCCATGGCGTCGGCGCTCTCGCTGAAGTTGGCCGCCGCGTCCACCCGCCCGGCGAGGTCGGGGTGGCGGTCGTCGACGCCGGTGTCCAGGACGGCCACCTTCACGCCCTCGCCGGTGAAACCGGCCTTCCATGCCTCCGGCGCGCCGACCTGCGGCACGCTGCGGTCGAGCGTCGCCTTGACCGGCGCGTCCAGCCACACCTTCTGCACCGACCGGTCCTGGCTGAGCTGAGCCCAGGCGGCGCCGGGCGTGGCGACGGCGTTGATGGAGGCCAGCGGACGTGCGCCGGACAGCGCTGTCATCGGTGCCGCGCCCTGGCGGTACTGCACGATCAGCGGCAGCTGCTTCTCGCCGATACCGTCCTTGATCAGCTGCGGGACCCGGAAGAGGTTGCGGTCGAGAACACCCCTGGCCACGTCGCCCGCGACGTCGAGCGGGATGAGGGTCCAGTCGTCCTTGGTGCCCTCGGTGATGTAGCGGACGTTCGTCCGGCCGGGACCGGCCGTGAAGGTGATCCGGCCGCGGTCCACGCTCACACGGTCGCCGGTGACCAGCGTGACGCTCTTCGCGGCGGCAGTGTCGGGTGGGGGTGTCTCCGCGCTTGCCGACGGGGTCGCGGCCAGTGCCGTCGCGAGGACGGCCGCCGCGAGTAAGGTTCTGCCTACCATGATTGTCTTCCTCTCTTCCTGACGAAGAGAGTCGATCAAGGGTCGGATGCGCCGACAAGTCATCGCGGTGGCGGTTTCGGTCATGTCATAACTGCGCCACGGAGAATCCTTCGCGTCAGCCGCTTCCTCCCACGGGTGTACGGATCGTCTCCGGCGACCTGTGCCGGGGGCGGGTGGAGGACGCGGGCAGCCATACCAGGGCGAGCAGGACTCCGGCGGCTCCCAGGGCGCCGCAGGTGACCAGGACGAGGTCCAGGCCGTGGATGAAGGCGGCGCGTACCGTGTCGGCCGAGGTCGTGGCCAGGCCGGCGAAGACGCTCTCGCGGGCCTGTTCCGGCACGCCTGCGCGGTAGGCGGAGGTCAGGATCGAGCCCAGGATCGCCGCGCCGAAACTGCCGCCCAGGGTGCGGATGGACTGGTTCACCGCGGCCCCGACGCCGACGTTGCCCGGCGACAGCGCGCTGAGCGCCGCGTCCATCGCGGTGGGCAGGACGAAGCCGAGGCCGAGTCCGTATACGGCCGTCCAGGTGGCCGTCATCGCGGTGCCGCTCGTCGTACCGGTGGTGGCTCCGTAGAACAGGCCTACTGCCAGGAGCGTGAGGCCCAGGGCGGCGGCGAGTTTGGGGCCGATCGTCCGGCTCAGCCTGCTCGCCGTCAGCATGCCGGCGAGCATCCCGGCGATGAGCGGCAGGAGCCGCAGGCTGCTGCCCATCGCGTCGGTCCCCAGGATCGCCTGGAAGTACTGGGGCAGCGTGAACAGGACGCCGAACATGGTGAAGTTGACCACCGTCGCCACCGCGGTGCCGGCGGTGAAGCGGGCGCTGGTGAACAGCGAGAGGTCCACCAGCGGCTCGGCGGCCCGCCGTTCCCACAGCACGAACAACGCCAGCGCGGCCGCCCCGGACGCGAGCGGCGCGATCACGGCGGCGTCGCCCCAGCCGCGTTCGCCGATCGCGATCAGCCCGTACGTGAGCGCGGTCAGCGCCGCGCACGACAGCACCAGCCCGCCCCAGTCGACCCGCCTGCGGCGCTCGGCCCGCGACTCGGGCAGCCAGGCGGCGACCGCGAGGAACGCCACGACGACCACCGGGATGTTGATCAGGAAGACCGAGCCCCACCAGAAGTGGTTGAGCAGCCAGCCGCCGAGCACCGGGCCGATGGGGAAGGCCAGCATCGAGGCGCCCGCCAGCGTCCCGATCGCCTTGGGCCGCTCCTCGGCGGTGAACATCGCCGGGATCAGCGCCAGCATCGTCGGCATGATCAGCGCCGCGCCGAGCCCGAGTACGGCACGCGCCCCGATGAAGACCCCGGCCGAGGGGGCGTAGGCGGCGGCCAGCGAGCTGATCCCGAAGATGACCAGCGCCGCCAGCAGCGTCTTCTTGCGGCCGTAGCGGTCGCCGAGCACCCCCGCCGGGATCATGCCGGCCGCGAACACCAGCGTGTAGACGGTGACGAACCACTGCAGCTCGGCGTTGCCCGCGCCCAGTTCGGTCGCCATGCTCGGCAGGGCCAGGTTCAGGATCGTCACGTCGAACCCCACGGCCAGCGACGTGAGCACCAGCGCGGCGATCGCCCACCACCTGCGCGGGTTCGGTTCTTGTGGCATCGCCCGGCCTACTTGCCGGAGAAGTTCGTGACGAGCTTGTCGAACTCGCGGTCCGGCAACGTCCTGTTGAGCTCCAGGAGCCGCTCGGCCATCCAGCCCACCGCATAGCGGGTGGCGGGCTTGCCTGCCTCGATGGCCTCCCGGATCGCGATGGCGACGACGCTCGGGTCGGAGCCCTGGCTGTCGGCGCCGAGCTGCGACTCCGCGCGGACGGCCATCGCCTCGGCCATGGCGCCGTAGGCGGTCGCGCCGGAGATCTCGCGCAGGTCCCTCGGCGTGTGGTCCTCGAACTCGGTCTTGATGATGCCGGGCTGGATGATCACGACGTCGATGCCGAACGGCTCGACCTCCATGCGCAGGGTGTCGGAGTAGGCCTCCAGCGCGTGCTTGGTCGCGTAGTACCAGCAGCCTAGCGGCAGCGCAATCTCGCCCCCGATGGAGGAGATGTTGACGATCGTGCCGGAGCCCCGTTCGCGCATGTACGGCAGGGCGAGCTGCGCCAGCCGCGCCGGGGCGAAGACGTTGACCTCGAACTGGTCGCGTGCCTGCTCGATGGAGACGTCCTCGGCCGCGCCGTGCAACACGGTGCCCGCGTTGTTGACCAGCACGTCGATGCGGCCCTGCTCCTCGACGACGGTGCTGATGACCCGTTCCAGGTCTTCCGGCCGGCGCGCGTCCAGCGCCAGCGCGTGCCCGCCGGCCTCGCGGATGTCGTCCATCTTGTGGACGCGGCGGGCGGCGCCGTAGACGACGTGCCCGGCGCGGATGAGTTCGAGGGCGGTGGCCTTGCCGATCCCGGCGGAGGCGCCCGTGACGATGACGACCTTTTCCATGGTGACTCTCCTCTTCTTCCTGCGGAGAAGGCTAGGATTGCGCTTGGACGGAGACAACTCACGAAACTCATTTGCGCAGGTAGACGCCCCTATACTGGTGCAATGAATGTGCAGCTGAGTGCAACAACGGGAAGATAAGTCACATGCCAGGAGACCGGCTGACGGCCGAGGATCGCCGCCGCGTCGCCGAGGGGCTGGCGGCCGGACTGACGTACGCGGAGATCGCCCGCAGGCTGGGCCGTTCCAGATCCACCGTCACCCGCGAGATCGCCAGGAACGGCGGCCCGCACGGTTATCTGGCCGCCCGCGCGCAGCACGCGACGAGCTGGCGCGCCCGGCGGCGCAGGCGCGCTCCCCACACCGGCGTCCCGTCCGCCCACGCCGGTGACACCCCCACGATGCGCGAGTTCGAAGAGCAGTTCGTCGCCATGATGGTCGAGACCGGGATGGCGCCCATGACGGCCAAGGTGTTCGCCGCGCTGTTCACCAGCGAGGGCGGCAGCCTCACCGCCGCTGAGCTGGTCCAGCACCTCCAGGTCAGCCCGGCGACGATCTCCCATGCGATCAGGTGGCTGGAGGGCAGGGAGATGGTCGCCCGCGAGCGCGAGGCGCGCCGGATGCGATACGTCGTGGACGTCGACGTCTGGTATCGCACCTGGGCGGCGAGCGCCCGGTCGATGGCGATGTGGGCGGCCACCACCCGGCACGGCGCCGGGATCTTCGGCACCGACACACCCACGGGCGACCGGCTCCACACCACCAGCCAGTTCTTCGAGCTCCTCGGCCACGACATGGCCCAGGCGGCCGAGCACTGGCGGCAGGCCCTGTCCATGCAACGCCAGCGGTGAAGGTTTGGCACGAAACCTGCGGTAAATGGTTTTCCGGCCACTGTTTCCGTGTCGGCGGCGTCGCCAGACTGCCTGCCATGACCCGACACACTCCGCGCCCGGACGGCCGCGTCCGGCATCGCCCGCTGATGGCCTGCGCGACCGTCATGGCCGTACTGATGCTCGTCTGCCTGGCCGGTCTCCTGGTGGACGACCGGACGCTCCTCGGCGAGCCGGTCTGGGTCAAGCCGCTCAAGTTCGGCTTCGCCTTCGGCCTGTACGCCGCCACGCTGGCCTGGCTGCTGGGCAAACTGACCAGGGCCAGGCGGCTGGGCTGGTGGATGGGCACCGTTTTCGCGCTGACCGCGATCGTGGAGGTCGGGGCCATCACCGTCCAGGCCGCCCGCGGCACGGTCAGCCATTTCAACGCCGACCAGACCGACCCGATCACCCTGGCCCTGGTGCCCGTCCTGACCTATGGCGTGATGATCATCCTGATCACGCAGCTCGTCGTGGCGGTCGCCGTCCTGTTGCAGCGCACCGGCGGACCGGCACTCAACCGGGCCATCCGGGCCGGACTCGCCCTGGCCGTCTACGGCATGATCGTCCCCCTCTACTGGATGACCACCGAAATCCACCCCCGCACGGTCACCGACGCCAACGGCCACGCCGTACCGCTGTATCAGGGCCATGGCATCGGCGACCCCGACGGCAACGGCATGCCGCTGACCCATTGGAGCGTCACCGGCGGCGACTTCCGTGTCCCCCACTTCTTCGCCCTGCACGGCATCCAGGCGCTGCTCCTGTTCACCGCCCTGCTGGCCGCCCTCGCCGCCCGCCGCTCGTGGTTGCGCGAGGAGAAGGTCCGGGCCCGGCTGGTCGGCGTCGCGGCCCTGGGTTACGCCGGGCTCGTCGCGACCGTGACCTGGCAGGCCGGACGCGGCCAGTCCCTCATCCACCCCGACGCGCCGACCCTGGCAGCCGCCGCGGCGGTGCTGCTCGCCACCGCGGCGGCCACCACCTGGGTGATCCGCGCCGCCCGCTCTCTCCGCGACCCGGTGGAAGCGAACTCCGTATGACCGCTGCGCATAACGTACGGGGATGAGCGGTTTCCGGTTCCGGGGTGATGTCGGTGAAGGATGAGCAGGTGGAGAGGCTGGCCGAGTCCGGATGGGCGACGTGCGCGCCGGTGGCCGAGGCGGTGGCGCGGGCCGGGCTGCCCGCGGTGACGCCCGGGTATCTGGCGACGGCCTTTCCCGACGAGTCGTGGGAGGTCGCCGAACGTGCGCTAAGCGCCCTCCGCGAGCACTTCGCCTCGGCCCGCTTCGCCGACGAGACGACCTATGGGATCTTGCTGGTGCCGGACCCCGGCAAGCTGGACACCCGCCGCCCGATGCCCGCGGAGGTGCGGGCCGGTCAGCTCGGCGTGCCTGCGGATGACGTGTTCGACGACCGGCTGCCCTCGGGAGTCCTCGGCGTGGGCGACGGGCGGCCGTGGACCATGGTCGCCACGGTCACCGGCGCCTACGGCCCGTCCCTGGGCAGTCACCACCAGGTCGTGAGCGGGCCGGCGGCGGCGTACACGGTGGCGGGGACCGACACCAGGCCTCTCATGATCCGTCAGCTCTGGGGGGCGCGGGTGCTGCAGGGTGGGCGCGACCTGCCCGACTGCGAAGCCAACGAGAGATGGACGTTCACCCTCTTCCCCGGGGAGGGCCTCACCGAGGGTCTGGCCGAGTCCGGCACCGTGCTCAAGGGCAGGGTACGGTTCCGGCTCGGCAAGCCCGATCGCGGCATCGGATCAGCCCGCGTGGCCCCCGCCATCGCGGTGCCGTGACCTCGGTGACATCCTCGTGGACCACAGTGGAAGGATGCGTTCCTTGGTCGCGCTGCTGGCGCTGATCGTGCTGTCCGGTTGCGGTTCCGGTTCGCCGCTGAGCCAGGCCGTCATCGACCAGGCCACCCGGCAGGGTGTGGCGCCCGAGCTGATGTACGTGGTGGAGCTGCCCGGGTTCCAGCTGGCCGAGCAGTCGGTGGGCGCGGTCGGCGAGGACGGGTTCGGCGCCGTTTACACCTCCACGGACGGCAGGCAGGTGGAGTCACGGGTCGACCGGACGCCGTACGAGTGCGTGGGGACCTGCGAGCGCGACGGTGACGGCTGGTACACCGAGCACGAGGGCAATCAGGAGTACGTCGCGGTCCGCGCCGGCCTCTACATCCGGCTGACCTGCCAGGCCGGGCAGGTGGACCGGGCGGTGCTGAAGCGGGCGGCCGAGGGCGCCAGGCCCGCCGTCGGCGACGGGACACCCGCACCGCCGCGAAGCCCCGTCGAACGTGGTGACCTGCCGACGAACGGCGACGGCGCGCCGATCCAGCCGACGGGCCCCGGCGGCTGAGCCCCGAGGTTGATTGGAATTGATTGTCTTTTCCGCGCGCCCTGAAGCCAATCAATACCTGGGTGGTAGACCGAGATCGACTCGCAGTTCGCCGAACAGAGGAGATCCATGAAACGGATGATGAGCCTGGCCGTCATCGGCGCCGTGGCCACCACCCTGTCCGCAACCGGCCCCGCGCGGGCCGAACCAGTCACCCAGTCAGCCGTCGCCGCCACTTGCCCCAGCGGTGCGGTCTGCCTCCAGGAACCGGACGGCTCCATAGCGCGCAGGAACATCTGGTACTCCTACGGGCCGCACAACCTGTCCAACGTGATCGGCATCAAGATCCTCATCAACAGCCAGACCGGCGGCGCCGGCTTCCAGATATGCAAGGGCTACAACGGCACCGACTGCTACCCCGTGCTGCGGGGCGTCGGCGCCTACGCGCCGTACGACTTCACTCCCATCAACTCGATCGTGCTGGTGCGATAGCCCGGATGCGGCCTTGAGGCCCGCCCTCCTCGCGGAGGGCGGGCCCGAAGGTGCCGGTCAGTCCGCCGGCAGGACGATGAACGAGAAGTCCGTATTGATCCGGCGGACGAGGGATATTTCGGATTTGATGCGGCGGTCGATCTCCGCCCGGCTGATGCCCAGAGCCTGGGCGATCAGCCTGTCGGGCCGGACGGGCACCGGGTCGGCGAAGGACACCTCCACCTTCACCGGCCAGCATGGATCCGGCGGCTCGGGCGGCGTGACAAGGCGCCAGGCGTCCGTCCAGTCCAGGCTGAAGCGGTTGCGCCGGGCGAAGAGCGGGTCGAGCAACCAGCGCGCGACCAGCTCGCAATCGTTGTTCTCATACGCCTGAAGGTCCGCTACGGAGCGGGCCGGAGCCCGCTCGTGCACGGTGAGTTTGCCGGTCCGGTCGCAGGAGACGCAGCGGACCAGCAGCCAGACGTCGAGGAGCTTGCCGTTGGCGTTGACGCGGAAGCGGCCCTCGCCCGTGGTGGCTGACGCCGCCCCGCAGCCGACGCAGCGCAGCGTCAGCAGGGGCAGGCGGGTGCGCCGGACGTTCCAGGGCAGCACGACATGATCGATATGGGGTTGTGAAGACATGATCTCTCAAGACCTGACGGGCACGCCGAAGCAGCCGGCGGCTGCGCGGCGTCGGGAAGCGGGGTCAGGTCTAAAGAGCGGGCGGGGTCAAGCGCATGTCCTCACGTCGAAGTCGTGACGGCACCTTAGTGCGGCATTCCCGCCCCGTTCAATGAGTTTTCCACCACCCTCAGCCGGTGTGGAGGATCCGGAAGCGGCCGGGTTCCGCGGGATCCCGGTCGGCGACCTGGATGGGCGGCCAGGCCCATTGCCAGACGTCGATGCCCGGTGTGCGGGAGAACCGGATCTGGCCGCGGGTGCCCTCGACCGCGACGCTCGGCCAGGCCTCGGCGATGCGTGGCCGGTCCACGCCCCGGGAACGCAGCACGTCGGCCAGGACCGTGACGGTGTCGTAGCCCTCGAAGGCGACGAACGACGGCGTTTCGGCCAGCCGATCGCGGAGGGCGCTCTCGACGCGGGCGCCCAGCGGGCTGAGGCGCTCGGGCAGGTAGCGCAGGAACGGGATCGCGGCGCCGTCCTCGCCCAGCGACGCCACCCATTCGGGGAGCTCCGGCTGCCCGGCCGGGGCACCGATCATGATCTCGGACAGGCGCGGGTCGCTTCGCACGGCCTTGACGATCGGCACCGCCGGGTCCGGGTGGCCGACCAGGAGCAGGAGGGCGGTCGCGCCGTTGCCGGCGAGTTCGTCGCACACGGCGGCGGGGGTGAGCGTGCCCATGTCGAGGTCGATGACGGTGAGGTGCTCCCGGAGGATGCGGGCCCCCGATGCCCAGTAGACGCTCGGCTGGGCGGCCACGGCGATGCGGCTGTGGCCCGCGCCGCGGAGGTAGTCGGCGTAGATCCGCCAGCCTCGGGACTGCGCCGGTGCCAGGCGCGCGACCCAGTCGGTCGGGTGCTCGGTGAGCGCGTCGAGAACCGCCGACGAGCAGAGGTACGGCAGGCCGAGCGCGTCGGCCCGGGCGGCGGCGGCTCGAGCGACGACGCTGTGGTACTCCCCCGCCAAGGCGGCCACGCCCATACCGGCCAGTTCGTCCACGGCCGCCGCGGCCTTCCGCGGATCGGCCGCGGTGTCACGGACCACGAGTTCGAGCGGCCGTCCGCCGATCCCGCCGGCGTCGTTGACCTCGCCGGCGGCCAGTTCGAGCCCGGCGAGCAGGTGGCGGCCCGCCTCGGCCCACCCGGGCCGGGTCAGCGGAGCGAGAGCTCCGATCCGGACGGATGATGGCGTGTTCATGTGTTGGTGTCTCCTGTGGTACTTGTGAGCTCGCCTATTCAACGCTCACGAGGGCCGGCGGCGTCAAGCTCACCCGAGGTGATCAGGTGGGTGAGCAGGCCGTCCAGGAGGGTGGCGGCGGGCGGGCAGGTCAGGCCGGCTTCCGCCAGGGTGTGTTCGGTGCGGGTGCAGTCGAAGGCGGGGCCCTTGGCCGGGCCGTACTCGGTGAAGGAGCGGGGGTAGGCGGCCACGGGGAGGGGTTCGCCGGCCGCCAGCCGCGCGCGCACCTCGGCGCGCCAGTCGGCGCCCGGGATCAGCCGCAGCGGGAGGCCGCGCTCCCGCAGACCGGCGACGATGTGGGCGGAGCTGAGCGTGCGCGGGTTGTAGTAGTGGAAGTCGCCGGTGGCGCGGCCGAGGGCGAGGTGGACGATCGCCGCCGCCACGTGGTCCACGGGCGTCATGTCGAACCGCTCGCCGTCCGGGACGGCGCCCAGCGTGACGCAGGTGGCGAAGAACCTGCCCAGGAAGTCGCCGGGCGGGCAGGCGCCGGTGGCGGTGTCGCCGCTGATCCGGGCAGGCCGATGGATGCTCACCGGCAGCCCGGCGGCCCGCGCGGCCGCGGCGAGCCTGTCGGCGGCCCATTTGCTCTGGTCGTAGCCGGGGTGCAGGAGGTCAGGGTCGGGCAGCGGGTCGTCCTCGCGCACCACCCGCTCCCCCGGCGTCAGGTGCACGCCGAGCGTCGAGACCAGGTGCACGGGGATCGCGGCCGTGGCGGCCAGGCGGAGGATCTCCAGCGTGCCGCCGACGTTCGCGGCTCTCAGTCCCGTGTACGGCTTCGCGAAGTCCACCAGGCCGCCACTGTGCACGATGAGGTCGAGGCTCCCTGCCAGATGGCCGAGCCGCCCTGCGAGCCCGTCCATGGCCAGGTCACCCGATTCGGGCACGATCCTGTCGGCCAGCTCCGGGTCCCACAGACCGTAGCGCTCAAGATTGCCCCGCAGGCGCGCCACCGGATCGGACCCCCTGACCAGGCAGTGCACGGTGACGCCCGGCGAGGCCAGCCCCGCCAGCAGGTACGCCCCCAGGAACCCGGTGCCCCCGGTCAGCAGCACCCGCCGCGGCGGCGAGACACGAAGAGGGACCGCGGAGACCACCACGTCGTCCGGCAGCACCGCGTCCGCCCGCACGTCCGGCCCGCGCACCGTCTGCCCGTCCAGGCGGGCGGCCAGTTCGGCGAGGTCGGCGGCGGCGAAGAAGACGTCGAGCCCGACGGGCCGCCCGGTGCGCGCGGCGATCCGGCTGACGGTCTTGGGCGTGAGCAGCGAGTGGCCGCCCAGGTCGAAGAAGTTGTCCCTGCGCCCAACGGGCACGCCGAGCGTCTCCTCCCAGACCGCGGCGACGGCCAGTTCGGTGGGGGTGCGCGGGCTCTCGTACGGCACCGCCTCCACCTCGGGCAGCGGCAACGCCCGGTAGTCGATCTTCCCGTGCGGCGTCATGGGCACCGCGTCGAGCATGACCAGGTCGTGCGGCACCATCCCGGCCGGGAGCTTGCCCGCCAGGAAGGTACGCAGCTCGGCCCGGGTGATCCGGTCCCCGGTGAGGTAGGCGACCAGCCGCCCGCGCACTCCGGTGACCACGGCCTCCCGCACGCCTTCGTGGGCCAGGCAGGCCGCCTCGACCTCGGCCGGTTCGACCCGCACGCCGTTGATCTTGAGCTGCCGGTCGTCGCGTCCCAGGAACTCCAGGTTCCCGTCGGCCCGGCGGATGGCCCGGTCCCCGGTGCGGTAGACGCGCTCGCCGCGGAAGGTGACGAAGCGCTCGGCGGTCAGCTCGGGCCGCCCCAGATATCCCTCGGCCAGGCACGGCCCGCCCAGGTACAACTCGCCCGGCGCACCGACGGGCGCGAGCGCGCCGTGCCGGTCCAGGACGTACGCCCGCACGTGCGGCAGCGGCCGGCCGATCGGCAGGTGGGGGCGGGGGCCGAGTTCCGACCCGTCGACCGTCCGGTAGACGGTCGCGCACACGGTCGCCTCGGTGGGGCCGTAGTGGTTGAAGAACGCCAGCCGCCCGCCGGTGAGCCGGGCCCAGGTGCGCAGCCGGTCCACGGGCACGCTCTCGCCGCCGACCATGACCGTGGTCAGCGGTCCCGGGTCCACCGCGTCCCGGTCGGCCAGGTCGTCCACCCACTGCCGCCAGAGCGCGGTGGGCGCGTCCACCATCGTGATGCCGTGCCGGGCGCAGAGCTCCAGCGCCTCCGGGCCGGTCAGCGCGAAGGGCGAGGGGTGCAGCACGATGGCGGCGCCGCTGAGGAACGCCGGGTACAGGTCGCCGGCCGAGGCGTCGAAGCTGAGCGGCGGCACCATGAGGACCCGCTGGCCGGGGCCGAATCCGTGCAGGTCGATGAAGGCCCGCGCGAGCCGTACCACGGTGTCGTGGGCCACGACGACGCCCTTGGGCGCGCCCGTGGAGCCCGAGGTGTAGATCACGTAGGCGGGCGCGCCGGACGACTCGGCCTGGGGCGCGGGCAGGTCGCGCACCGACGTGCCGATCACTACAGCGGCGCCGCAGTCGGCCATGAGCGCGGCCAGCCGGTCGGCGGGCTGGTCGGGGTCGAGTGGCACGTAGGTCGCGCCGGCTTTGAGGGCGCCGAGCAGCGCGACGATCGCCTCGGGGCTCGCCTTGAGGCAGACGGCCACGCGTGCGCCGGGCCGTACACCTCGCTCGCGCAGTTCGTCGGCCAGTTCGGCGGCGCGCGCGTCGAGCTCCGCGTAGGTGAGCACGGCGTCGGGCGTGATCACCGCGGGCGTCTGGGGGGTACGGCGGGCCTGCTCGGCGATCAGCTCCTCCAGCCGGGGCGTCGGCTCGGCCGTGGGTGAGGCGGCGCCCAGCAGCATCGCCTGTTCCTGTGGTGGCAGCATGTCCAGCTCGCTCAGCCTGGCCTCCGGCCGGGCGGCCATCTCCCGCAGCAGCCGTTCCAGGTGCGTGGCCAGGCGGGCGACGGTCTCGGCTTCGAAGCACTCCGTGCCGTAGGTGATCACTAGCTTGAGCGCGTCGGCGCCGACGACCACGTCCAGGGCCAGGTCGAACGTGGCCCGCTCCGGCCCCGTCCCCACCATCTCGCCGACCAGCTCGCCCAGCCGCAGCGGCTGCTCGCCGACGAGCCCGAGCATGAGCATGGTCTGAAAAATCGGGGTACGCGCGGGGTCGCGGCCCACGCCGAGATCCGCGACGACCTGCTCGAAGGGCACCGAGGCGTTGGAGAACCCGCGCAGCAGCCGCTTGCGCACCCGCTTGAGCAGCTCGCCGACGGTCGGGTCGCCGTCCATCGTGGCGCGCACGGCCAGGGTGTTGATGAACAGGCCGAAGACGTTCTCGAACTCCTCCTGGTCCCGTCCGGCGACCGGGGTGCCGACGCAGAAGTCCTCCTGGCCGGTGTGGCGCATGAGCAGGGTCTGATAGGCGGCCATCACCACCATGAACGGCGTGCACCGCCGGGCTCTGGCCAGCTCGGCGACGCCGTTCCAGACCTCGATCGGCATCGTGTGGACGAGCTTGGCTCCCGCGCCGCCCCTGACGGCCGGTCGCGGCCGGTCGGCGGCCAGCTCCAGCACCGGCACCCCGTCGAGCTCGGCCCGCCAGAACGCGCGCTGCTCCTCGTGCGCCTGCCCGCGTCGCGTCGCCGCATAGTCCCGGTACGGCGGAGCCTCCCGCACCGGCGGCGCGTCCCGGCCCGCGGCGAAGGCGGTGTAGAGCTCGTCGAGCTGCGGGAACATGACACGTTCCACCGACCAGGCGTCCCCGATCAGGTGATGCATGGTCATGACCAGCACGTGATCAGCAGGTGCGAGCCGAAGAAGCGAAGCCCGCCACAACGGCCCCCGGGCCACGTCGAAGGAGGCGTCGGCCCTGGCGGCGACCAGGTGGCCCAGCCCTGCCTCATCCGTCTCGACGACCTCCAGGTCCACCGGTACGGCCGGTCGTACCTCGGCCGTGGGCGTCTCGCCCACCTCGGGAAAGACGGTGCGCAGCGACTCGTGCCGGGCGGCCAGCTCGCCGAGGGCGCGGGAGAGGGCGGCGACGTCGAGCGGGCCCCGTAACCGGGCGGCGACCACCATCGTGTAGCTGGAGTCCCCGCCGGCCAGGCGGTCCAGGAACCACATCCGCTCTTGGGCGGGCGACAGGGTGGCGAACATCGTGGCCGTACTCCCTTTGCGGGTGTGTGCGTTCTGACCCTGGACCTGACAAATTTTCTGATAGGAAAGTTTCCTATTTGTTTGTTAGCGTGATGCTACACAGCTCCAGTGGACGTGGACAATGGACGGGCTCCGTTGAATCTGATCGTGCACTTCGATGGCCTGCCGGACCGGCAGGGCGCGCTGACCATGGGCCAAGCGAACATGGCGCGCTGCGTGCGCCGGGATCCTCCCGAGCACATGAACTTCCTGATGATCAAGCGCGTGCCACGGCGGGCCGGTCTCGACCGGATCGCCGACGCCACCCTCGCGCTGCTGTCCCGGCACGAGGGCCTGCGCACCACCTTCACCGCCGACACGCAGCACGTGCACGGCAAGGGGGCGCTGGAGGTGGTGGTCGTCCCCGACCACGGCGGTCCGCCGATGCGCGCCGCCGAGGAGGCGGGCGTGCTCCTCCGCGCGCCGCGCTTCGACCTCGAAAGCGAGTTCCCGCTGCGCATGGCGGTGGTCTGCGCCGAGGCCGAGCCACGCCTGGCGGTCTTCGTGCTCCCGCACACCGCCGTGGACGCCATCAGCCTCGCCCACCTGCTACGCGAATGGGAGGCGCTCCTGCACGGCCGGCCGCTGCCCGGCCCGGAACCCACCCAGCCGATCGACCTGGCCGACAGCGAACGCACCCCGGCGGCGCTGCGTCGCGCCGAGGCCGCGCTCGAACACTGGCGTGGCGGCCTGGCCAGGTCGCCGCAGACGATGTTCCCGGTCGCCTTCGACACCGAGCACGCCATGGTGGCCCGGCTGCGCATCCGCTCGGCCGCCGTCACGGCCTGCCTGGAACGTGCCGCCGCCAGGACCGGAGCCAGTCCCTCGATGATCGTGATGGCCGCGCTCGGCACCCTCGTCGGCCACCGTACGGCCCAGCCGACCTGCCTGCTGGCCTCCCTGTCGAGCAACCGCGCCCATCCCCGGCTCCGTACGCACATCGGCCCGCTGGCCCAGGACGCCCTGGTCGTGACCGATCTGGCCGCCGCGACCTTCGACGAGCTGATCGCCCGCTTCCGGGTGGCCGCGCTCGCCGGGTACCAGCGCAGCCGGTTCGACTCCGAGGCGCTGTGGGAGGCGATCCACGCCATGGACGCCGAACGCGGCACCAGGTACGCCAGGGACTGCGTCTTCAACGACATGAGCGCCCAGGTGCCGCCCGACGACGAGGACCCGGTCCACGAGCCCGAGCTGACCTGGCTGCCCGAGGCGGCGCTGCCGGCCAACCTCTCGCTCTGGATCAACCGGCTCGACACCGTGCTCGACCTGACCCTGTGGGTCAACCCCGCGGCGCTGTCCAAGGACGAGGCGGAGGTGTTCGGGGCGGGGCTGGTCAGGCTGCTGACGGCGGCGGGCGATCGGGTGGTGGACGTCGCCGAGATCGAGGAGGTCACCGGGGTCACGGCCATGCCGTACGGGCCGGAGTGGGTGCGTTCCGGCACCTCGTGGGTGCGGCCGGAAGCCGTCCGGCTGCTGGTGGAGCGCGCGGTGCCCGGCGGTACGGCGAGCATCACGCTCGACGGGGACGGCACGTTCACCTGCCACCTCGTCACCGGCACCGCCATCACCCCGGGCCAGGCGCACCGGGCCTGCCTCGACCTGCTGCCCGGCCACCCGGACGCGGTCGCCCCCCGCCGCTACGTCATCGAGCCCGAGGAGTGAGAGGCCGGCGGCTTGGGCAACGCCGCGATCACTCCGGCGAGCACCGGCAACCCGGCGGCCAGAGCGGCGATCGCCCACCAGGGAGTCCCGAAGGACACCCGTAGCAGGATGTCGTCCTCGTCGTTGGGTGTGGTCATCGGCCAGGCCAGCAACCATCCGATGCCACACCCGGCGACGGCTCCCGGCACCGCTCCGCAGAGCGCGCTCCATCCCGCGCGCCCCGCGGCGAACCACCGCAACGTCCCGGCCGAGCCGCCGCCGACTCTCAGCAGCGTCCGCCCCGACCGGGTTCCGGTGCCCGCCCGGCCACCCGCGGCCAGCGCCCCGCCGAGCGCGACGGCGACCGCCGCGGCGACCCCGCCCATCTATGCGACCGGCGCCTGATACCCAAGCTCAAGGAAGGTGTACGCGTCGTCGGTCAATCGCCGCTGGACGCGCTCTTGTTCGGCGGCCGTCGTCCGGTGCCGGGAGGGGTCGACGATCAGCGACTCCGCCTCCGGGGCGAGGCCCAGGACCCGGATGACCGTCGTCGGGATGAAGACCTCGTTCACCTGCCGATCGGGAGACTTGACCACGGTCGCGGGAAGGGACTTGGTTCGAGCCGCGGCACCATCGTCATCGGTGCGCAGGGAGTAGCGGATCGTCACCGTGTCGACGTCCAGGTCGTGGGGCGTGACGACCACAGCCGTTCCCTCGTCGTAGGGCGTGGCCGCGTTCCCGGTGAGGTAACGCAGGAGCGCTTTGTCGCCGATGAAGCCGGGCGGAATCACACCCTCCACATCCGGCAGGTCCACACCCTCGACGTCGACCCCGAAGTGCCGGTCCTGGGTGGTCTGGTCTCGCTGCACGACGGAGTCCGCGGGCACTTCTCGCTGAAGGGCCGCCCGGGTGACCGCCGGGTCCGCGTTCGACAGCTTCACGAGGAGGGCGCCGTGCCGGGCCTGGGGCACGTACCAAGCCCGGCCCTGCGCCGACTGGGCGACCGCGACACTCGTCACGACGATCGCGCAGGCCGTCAGCACCATCGTGACCGCGATGGGGGCGGCCGTCCGGTGCCCGCCGAGCGCCACGTCACGGGCGGCCAGCCGGACCACCGGCGACAGCCGGGCCGCTTCCGAGGCGAAGAAGACCGACCCGCACAGCAGCCCCACGAAGACACCCGGTGCCACCAAGAAGAGGATGATGCTTAAGATCACCAGCGCATGGTAGGCGCCCCCCGCGTGCAACCGCGAGGGGCGCCTGTGGCTAGGGGGTGAGGCGGACGGGCAAGGGGCTCGCGCCCAGTGCCGACACCTCCACCGCCGTACGGACATAGGTGGTGTAGCCGGACGCCGACACCGTCAGGCTGCGGACGCCCGCGGCGGCGGGCAGCCGGTAGTGGCCCGAGGCGTCGGTGACGACGCCGGGGCCGCCCGCGGTGACCGTCGCGCCGGCGATCGGGGTGCCGTCGGTCTTGGTCACCTTGCCGACGATCACCGGCGCCGCGACGGCGGCCGCCGCGATGTCGAACGTCAGCACGGTGAACGAGTGCGCCGGGAAGGTGTGGGCGTTCACGCTGGTGGTCGTGGTGGTCGTGGTCTGGATGGCGGTCGGCTGCTGCCAGGTGTTGCGGTCGAGGTAGCCGGGTGAGCCGACCGTCGAGACGGTGGCCGTCGAGCCGACCGTGCCCGCTCCCGCGATGTTGATCGTCGCCGCCTGCGCGGCCGACGGGTCGCGGTTGACGACCGACACGTAGAGCTTGGCGCCGTCCGCCGATCGGGTGGAGGTGACGTCGAGCATCGGCACGCCGCTGCGGGCGGGCAGGTTGCCCATGGCGGGGGCGTTGTAGGTGGGACCGGTGACCGTGGTGGGCAGCAGCAGCGGCCCGTGGCGGTCGGCGATCAGCTTCTGCACCAGGTACGTCGGGGTGACGAAGCTGCCCCTGTTGCCCAGCCGGATGGCGCTGCCGTCCCAGAACTCCATGAGGGTCGAGGCCGCGTTCACCTCGTTCACGTCGCTTCTGCGCATGAACAGGTTGAGCAGCCCGGCCTCCTGCAGCGCGCCCTCCAGACTCCTGGACCTGCGGTGCTCCTCGTTGAAGTACATGGCGTTGTGCTCGGTCACCGCGATCTTGATGTCGCGGCTGGTGCCGTTGAGGATGGTGTTGGTGACCGTCGCCATCCGGTCGCCGATCACCGCGGACGCGCCGACGGAGGCGGCGTAGACGGCGGCGCTGTCGTAGGCCTGCGGCAGCGGCTGCGGGCTGTAGTAGTGGATCGACAGGTGGTCGAGCTTGGAACCCGCGTTGGCGATCATGGTCGTGTTCCAGCTCTGGTCGTTGTTGGTGCCGTCACCGCCCTCGCCGATGAAGGTGATCGTGGCGTCCTTGGCGGCCATCGCGTCGCGGAAGGTCACGTAGCTGGCCGCGAAGGCCGCCGCGTTGGTGTGACCGGGCGTCCACGAGCCCCACACCTCGTTCCCGATCTCCCACGTCTTCACGTTGTACGGCGCGCGTCCCCGCTTGGCGCCCCAGGTGGTCCCGGCGGCCCCGTTGGTGTACTCGACCCAGTTGGCCGCGGTCGCCGCGGTCCCCTGGCCCCAGTTGACGTTGAGCACCACGGGGATGTTCAGCGCCTCGGCCAGGCCGAGCACCTCGTCGGTGCCGACGTCGTTGGTCATCCACCCGGCTTCCCACTGCCCGTAGTACATGGGCGGGCGCTGGTCGCGGGGGCCGATGCCGTCGCTGAAGGTGTAGCTGTCGGCGATGATCCCGCCGGGCCACCGGATCGAGCCCGGGTTGAGCGCGGCCACCCGGTCGACGAAGTCCTTGCGCCAGCCGCCGTGCACGACCTCGGCCGGGTCCTTGGGCATGACCCCGGCCATGTCGATCCAGAGCGTGCCGGTGCCGGCCGTGCCGATGAAGAGCTTGGCGTAGCGATCGGTGACCGACGGGGTGAGCGTGACCGTGTGCTTGGACCACGTGCCCGCGACGCCGGTGACGTTGGCGGTGGCGTAGGGCGTGTAGCCCGGCGAGTCGCCGGTGTCGGGGCCGAGCGCGAGAGTGACGGGCGCGCTCAGCCCGGTCTGCTTGAGGTAGACGCTGACCTCGTAGGCGCGGCCGGCGGTGACGGCGATGCCGCCCTGGCTGATGCCTCTGCGCCCGCTGGTGTGCTGGACGTCGACGCGCTGGGCGTAGCTGCCGTTGAAGGCGGTGCGCTCGCGGTCATAGGTGGCCACGTCGGTGTGGCCGTCGGGACGCCAGGCGTTGTCGGTGCGCCACCAGGTCAGGTAGTCCCACTTCGTCACGCTGGTGCCGAAGCCGTAGAGGAAGGCGTGGTACTCGGTGTTCTGCAGGACGGCGGGCTTGGGGAGGCTGTGGACCAGACGGCCGTTGGCGAAGAAGGAGACCGTGTCGCCGACCTCGATGCGCAGGGTGACGGGCAGCGAGATCGCCGGGCCCGTCCACGGGGTGACGCCGTCGCCGAAGACGCGCAGGGTGCCCGCTTCGACCCCGAATTCCAGATATTTCGAGAAATCGCCGCGGCCGGTGCCCGCATACAGGTTGAGCAGGCCGTTCACTCCGGTGTAGGAGTCGAGCTTGGCCTCGACCGCGTAGTCCTGCACGTCGCTCTCCATGAGCGGCTGGGACATGAGGCCGTAGCGGCTTCCGGCCGCCCCGTTGATCGTCATCTGGCTGTTGGCCGCGCCCGCGCTGCCCCAGCCGCCTTCGAGCGTGGTCGGCGTCCAGGCGCCCGAGACGCCGCCGCCCTCGAAGTGGTTGTCCCAGCGGTCGAGCATGTGCACCTGGCTGACCTTGACCTCGTCCCAGACGGTGGTCGAGGCGCCGAAGCCGTACAGGAAGAGGCGGAAGTCCTGGAGGGGGACGTCGGTCCGGGTGGCCAGTTCGTGCACGCGCACGCCGTTGACGAAGAACCTGAACAGTCTGCCGTTGGACCAGTACGGGCTGACCTGCACGGTCAGCGTCGCGGGCAGGGTGACCGCGCCGCCGGTCCAGTTGCCGGTGCCGTCGCTGGTGAAGACCTTGGCCACGCCGCCCTCGACGCCGAACTCCATGAAGCGTTCGAAGCCGCCGGCGCCGCCGTAGACGTTGATGAGGCCGTTCGTGCCGGTGACGCCGTCGAGCCTGGTCTCGATCGTCGTCCAGTCCACGGAGGTGTTGGCGATGGGGTCGGACAGCAGGCCGTAGCGGGACTGCGCGCCGCCGGTGACGGTGGCCTTGCCTCCGCTGACGCTCACGCTGCCGTTGTTCGTGCCCTCCAGGCGGGAGGTGGTCCAGCGGGGTGACAGGGCGGTTCCGGAGAAGGAGTCGTAGGTGCCGTCCGGGGTGAGGGCCAGGTAGTCGGCGGTGACCGTGCCGCTCCAGCCGTACAGGAAGGCCCGGTAGTCACCCGGCAGGCCGGTGAAGGCCGTCAGGGTGTGCACCAGCGTGCCGTTGTGGAAGAAGCGCAACGTCCGCGCGCTGCCGTCGCGGCCGGAGACGTCGATGCGCAGGACCGACGGCGTGGTGGCCGCGCCGCCCGTCCACGAGGGGCGGCCGTCGGCGTGGACCTTCAGCACGCCGCCCTCGATGGCGAACTCGGCGAAATTCGTGAACGCGCCGGAACCGCCGTAGACGCTCAGGATCGCGTTGGTGCCCGTCGCCGAGACGATCCTGGTCTCCACGCTGATCGTGGCGTAGCGGCCGCCGGGGACCGGGTTGGACATGATGCCGAAACGGCCGGGCTGGGCCGCGGTGATGGCCGCGGCGCCGCCGGAGACGGTGAACGTCCCGGCGGGCGCGCCGTCCAGGCTGGTGGGGGTCCACTTCGAGCGGTCTACGGTGTCGAAGCCGTCATAGAGGGTACTGCGGGCGGGTTCGGTCTCCAGGGAGCGGTTGGCGACCTTCTCGGCCCAGGCGTTGTTCATGGAGTCGGAGGCCCACTCCATCATCTGGCCGGTGACCGACGGCTGGACGACGCCGATCGGCTTGCTCGCGTCGACGGAGATGACGTTCGCGTTAACGGTGGCTGCGGCGGGCGCGCTTGTGAGGGCGATATTTCCGCATAAAAGGGCTAGGCAGGCAAGGACGTGCTTCACCATGGGTGGTACCTACTTCATTCCGGTGGTTGCGATGCCTTCGATGAAGCGCCGTTGGACGAGCAGGAACGCCGCGACCATCGGCAGGAGGGTGAGCACGGCGCCGGCCATCAGCAGGCCGTACTCGATGACGTGCTCGCCCATGAACAGCGCCAGCCCGGCGGGCAGCGTCTGCATGTCGGTCTCGGTGGTGAACACCAGGGGCCAGAGCAGGTCGTTCCAGTTGTACATGAAGTGGAACAGGCCCAGCGTGAGCAGCGCGGGCCCGGACAGCGGCAGAATCACCCTTCGGTAGATGCCGAACTCGGACGAGCCGTCGATGCGGGCGGCCTCGTCGAGTTCGCGCGGGATCGTCAGGAAGTACTGGCGCAGGAAGAAGATGCCGAACGCGTTCGTCGCCCGCGGCACGATCAGCCCCTGGTAGGTGTTGATCCAGTCCAGGGAGCTGAGCAGCTGGAACAACGGCACCAGCGTCACCTGCGGCGGGATCATCAGCAGGAGCAGGATCAGGACGAACACCGCGTTCTTGCCGGGGAAGTCCATCCTGGCCAGGGCGTAGGCGGCCAGGGAGTCCAGCAGCAGCGAGATCGCGGTCACGCCGCCCGCGAACACGACGGTGTTGAGGAACTGCCGGCCGAAGGGGATGCGCTCCCAGATCTGCGTGTAGTGGTCGGTGGTGAAGCCGCCGGGCAGCAGCGAGGGCGGATAGCGGACGATCGCCGCCTCCGGCGTGATCGACGCCACGACCATCCAGACCAGCGGCAGCAGGACCAGGCCCGCCCCGACCAGCAAAGCCCCATATTTCAGGACTCGCACTAGAACCTCACCGCCCGGCGGCTGAAGAAGACGTTCTGCGCCAGCGACAGCACGAACACGATCAGCACCAGCACCCAGGCGATGGCCGAGGCATAGCCGAACTCGAAGTCCTGCAGACCCTTGCGGTAGACGAGGTAGACCAGCGACTCGGTGGCGAAGTGCGGCCCGCCGCGGGTCATCACGAAGATCTGGTCGAACACCTGGAGCGCGGCGATCGCGGCGATGATGAAGACGAACATCGTGGTGTGCCCCAGCAGCGGCCAGGTCACCTTGCGGAAGCGCTGCCACGGCCCGGCGCCGTCGATGGTGGCGGCCTCGTAGTACATGCGCGGGATCGTCTGCAGCCCCGCCAGGTACATGACCATGTAGAAACCGGCGTTCTTCCAGACGCCGACGCCGATCAGGTACCACATGGCCACGTCCGCGTCCCGCACGCCGTCGCCCACGTCGACGCCGAGCCCGCGCAGCCAGTACGTGACCAGCCCGATGTCCGGATCGAGCAGGAACTTCCACGCGATCGCCACCACGCCGAGCGACACCACGGACGGCAGGAACAGCGCGGAGCGGAAGAACCCGCGCCCCCGGACGTGCCCGTTGAGCAGCAGCGCCAGCCCCAGGGCCAGCGCGACCGCGACGGGCGTGGCGGCGACCGCGTAGAACACCGTGTTGCGCAGCGCGATGAGGAAGGCCGGGTCGCCGAGCAGCTTGGTGTAGTTGCCGAGCCCGACGAAGATCCCCGGGCCGATGGACTTGTCGTAGAAGGAGTCGGCCAGCGACTGCAGCATGGGCCAGACCATGAACACCCCGACCACGATCAGGGTCGGTGCGAGAAAGGCGTACGCGGTCGCCGTACGGCGGGCCCTCATGGGCCGGAAAGCGGCGCGATCGCCTTGGCCGCCTCGTCAAGCGCCTGCTGGACCTGGGCCTCGCCCGTGGTCACCCGCTGGACGGCCGGTTCGAAGATCTCCTCGTAGATCTTGCGGAACTCGGCCTGGCCGGGCAGCAGCACGCGGGCCTTCTCCGAATGGGCCGCGAACTGGGCCACGTACGGGTTGGCCTTGGTGTCGTCGGGGGTGACGTCGGTTCTGACGCCGGGGAAGCCGGAGCCGTTGGACCACGCGATCTGCGACTCCTTGGAGTTCCAGAACGTGAACCACTCCTTGGCCGCCTTCTGCTTGGCCGCGTCGGAGCGGGCGTTGAGCACGAAGGAGGAGGCTCCGGCCAGCGTCACCGCCCCGGCGGGACCCGCGGGGACCATGGCGACGCCGAAGTCCAGCCCGGCCTCCTTGAATCCGGCGGTCATCCACGGCCCGGTGATGTTGGTGGCCGCCTTGCCGGTCTGGAAGAGCTTGTCGGCGTCGGCGCCGCCGAGGCCGGTGGGCGAGATCCGGTCCTTGGAGACGAGGTCGCTCCACTGCTGGACCGCCTGCACCGACTGCGGGCTGTTGAGCGAGAGCAGGTCGCCGCCGTTGCCCCACAGCAGGATCGGCCAGACCTGGATCGTCTGGTGGTCGGGCAGCGCGGTGCCGTACTGCTCGGGGCGGCCGTCGCCGTTGGTGTCCTTGGTCAGCTTCTTCAGCGCGGACTGCCACTCCTGCCAGGTGGCCGGGGGCTTGCCGGGGTCGAGTCCGGCGTCCTTGAAGAGCTTCTTGTTGTAGTACATGAGGATCGGCGTGAACGTCATGGGCACCGCGTAGTGCTTGCCCTTGAACAGCGTGGCCTCGACGGCGGGCTTGACCAGGGTGGCGGTCCGCTCGGCGGTGAACCAGTCGTCGAGCGGGGCCAGCACGCCCTTGGCGGCGAAGCGGCCGATGTGGGCGTCGTCGAAGGCGACCAGGTCGGGGCCGTTGCCGCTGGTGTAGGCGGGCAGCAGCTTCTGGAACAACACATCCCAGGTCATGATGTTCATCTCGATGCGGATGCCGGGATGCGTGTCGTTGAACTTCTTGACCAGCCCCTCCAGCGCGGGGCGGTCGGGGCCGGTGTAGCCGTTCCAGAAGG
Source organism: Nonomuraea endophytica (assembly GCF_014203235.1). Lineage (GTDB taxonomy): Bacteria > Actinomycetota > Actinomycetes > Streptosporangiales > Streptosporangiaceae > Nonomuraea > Nonomuraea endophytica. The sequence goes on from NZ_JACHIN010000006.1 coordinate 285,176, forward strand.
TGAGCGTGACCTGTCCGCCGGATGTGCCGGATTTATCGGCAGATCCGCAGGCGGTCAGCGTGAGTGCGGTGACGACGGCGAGAGCGAGCAGGCGTTTCATGCGGGGTCAGCTCCGGTGAAGGTGAGACGGATCAGGCTCCACGACGCGGCCGGGAGCAGGGCGCGCAACTGGTCCCCGTCGAGCTGCGCGTTGGCGAGCGGCACGACGGCCGCTTCGGTGGCGTGCGGGTCGGCCCCGGCCTCCAGCAGGTGGGTGTGCGCGAGTCTCAGCCGTCCTAGGGTGCGCAGGTCGGCGGTCAGGTCCAGGGCCTCGTGGGCGCTCCTGTTGACCGCGATCACCGTGACGCCCTCGTCGTCGAGGGTGGCCACGGCGGACAACTGCGCGGCTTCGCCGTACCTCGCCGTGTCGAGCAGCGGCGAGCGCGGCTCCACCCGCAGCACGGTCCCCCGCGCGTGGCGGGCGGTCAGCGCGAACGGGTGGAAGATCGTCTGACGCCAGGCGGGACCGCCGGGCGAGGTGCGGATGGGCGCGATGATGTTGGCCAGCTGCGCCTGGCAGGCCACGCTCACCCGGTCGGAGTGGCGCAGCAGCGTGATGAGGAAGTCGCCGACCACGACGGCGTCGGCCGCGGTGAAGGTGTCCTCGATGAGCGCAGGCGCCTCCTCGAAGTCGCCCTGCTCACGGCCCTCGTAGCGGGCCTGGTTCCAGACGTTCCACTCGTCGAAGGACAACATCATCTTCTTGGTACGGCGCAGCCGCGCCTTCACATGGTCGGCGGTCGCGACCACGGAGGAGATGAACCGGTCCATGTCGACCGCCGCCGCGAGGAAGCTGCCGAGGTCGCCGTCCTCCTCGTAGTAGGCGTGCAGTGAGATGTAGTCGACAGCGTCGTAGGCGTGCTCCAGCACCGTCGACTCCCACGCGCCGAACGTGGGCATCTGGGAGTTGGAGCTGCCGCACAGCACCAGCTCGACCCCCGGATCGACCAGCCGCATGGCCTTGGCGGTCTCGTTGGCCAGCCGGCCGTACTCGGTGGCCGTCTTGTGCCCGATCTGCCACGGGCCGTCCATCTCGTTGCCCAGGCACCACAACTTGATCCCGTACGGCTCCGCCGCCCCGTGCTTGATCCGCAGGTCGGACAGGTGCGTGCCGCCCGGCAGGTTGGAGTACTCCAGCAGGTCGCAGGCTTCCTGGATGCCCCGGGTGCCCAGGTTGACGGCCATCATGGGCTCGACGCCCGCCCTGTCGGTCCAGGACATGAACTCGTGGAGCCCGAACCGGTTGGTCTCGATCTGCCGCCAGGCCAGGTCGAGCCTGGTCGGGCGGTCGGGGCCGACGCCGTCCTCCCAGCGGTAGCCGGAGACGAAGTTGCCGCCCGGATAGCGCACCACGCTGACGCCCATCTCGCGGGTCAGGTCCAGCACGTCGCCGCGGAAGCCCTCGGGGGTGGCGCTCGGATGGCCGGGCTCGTAGATCCCCGTGTAGACGCACCGGCCCATGTGCTCGACGAACGAGCCGAACAGGCGCCGGTTGACGGGGGCGATCTCGAAGGCCGGATCCAGGCTGAGGTGTGCGTCTTCCATGGCAGCCTTTCTACATCGTTGTCTGCAACGTTGTAAACGGTCTATTTCATCGTTGTAAATCGCGATAGAGTGCTCCGCATGCGGCCCAGGCTGAAAGACGTCGCCGAACACGCGGGCGTGTCCATCAAGACCGTCTCCAACGTGGTCAACGGCTATCCCCACGTCAGCCCGGACACCCGGACCCGGGTCGAGGCGGCCATCGCCGAGCTCCGCTACCAGCCCAACCTGTCGGCGCGTAACCTGCGCAGCGGCCGTTCAGGGGTGATCGCGCTGGCCGTACCGGATCTGTCGATCCCCTACTTCTCCGAGCTGGCGACCAAGGTGATCGAGGTGGCCGACCTGCGGGGCTGGACCGTCCTCATCGACCAGACCCAGGGCGAGCGCCGTAAGGAACAGCTCGTCATGTCCGGCATCCGCGCGCAGCTCATCGACGGCATGCTGTTCAGCCCTCTCGCCCTGACCCCCGAGGACCTGCGGGCGCGGACCGACCAGACCCCGATGGTGCTGCTGGGCGAGCGCATCGGCGGCGGCACGCTCGACCACATCGCCGTCGACAACGTCGCCGCCGCCCACCTGGCCACCACCCATCTGGTCGCGCTCGGCCGCCGCCGCATCGCCGCCATCGGCGCTCAGCGCGCCGCCCGCGCGGTCACGGCCGAGCAGCGGTTGCGCGGCTTCCGCCGGGCCCTGTCCGACGCGGGCCTGTCCGAGCACGCCGTCGCCGACGTCTCCGACTACCACCGCGCCGACGGCGCCGAAGCCATGGCCCGGCTGCTCGACGGCGACCCGCCGGACGCCGTCTTCTGCTTCAACGACACCCTCGCCCTGGGCGCGCTGCGCACCCTGCTCTCCCACGGCCTGCGGGTCCCGCGGGACGTCGCCCTGATCGGCTTCGACGACATCGAGGACGGCCGCTTCTCCACCCCCACGCTGACGACCATCGCCCCGGACAAGGCCCACATCGCCGAGACCGCTGTCAGCCTCCTGGCCACCCGCCTGTCGGCGGCCGGAGCCGAACCCCCGCAGGACCTCTGCGCCCCGCACCGCCTGATCGTGCGGGAAAGCACGGCCACCGGCGCCTGAGCCACGTGCACTTCGACGCAGACGCCCCGAACTCTCGCCACATGTACATCTCTCCATCACGGGGAAATCATCGGCGAGAGGGTCAGCACACATGCGCATCGCCATGGTCACACTCATCGCCGCGATCGGACTGGGGCTCCTTCCCGGCGTATCCGCACAGGCGAAACCGGTGGCGCTCGCCCGGCTCCCTGCCCAACTCCCGGACAGTGGCGGCAGCGGCGGTTTCAGGGTCTCCAATCGGGCTTCTGACGTGGCCGACAATGTCGTCCCCGGTCAGGGGCGCGTGCTGAAGTTCGTCGCTTCCGGCATCGGCGAGACACCTCCGGTCGGGTCCTTCGCCTTCATGGCGTTCGCCAGTAACAACGCGCACGAGTTCTGGCACTCCCGGCCCTTCACCATCTGAACCGTTTCAGGTAACGGGCTGGCCGGTTCCGGCCACGGCCGCAGCAGTCCGTGGAATCCGGATAAAGTCGGCCAGGTTGGGAGGAGGGCAAGCGTGGTGACAACCGCGTCGGTGCTCACGCCGGCGGTTGTCGTCGTGGCGGCGGTGGTGACCCTGGTGAACGTCCAGGAGTTCAAACGCCGGTGGCTCTCCGCCCACCTGGCCAGGGAGATCACGCGACCGGTCTACCGCACGTACAGTCCGGGCCTGGTGGCGCTCCTCGGGGCCTTGGGGGCCGGGGTCGCCTTCCTTCTGTCCCCGCCGCTCGCCCGGCTCGGGCACGCCGGCACGGCGGGGATCGTGCTCATCGCCGCCGCCGGGCTCGCCCTCGGCGTGGCCGGGCTGAGCTTTCTCGGGCTCGGCGCCGCGGTCCACGCGCTGCTGTGGCCGCCCGACCCCCTGGTCGTGTACTGGTGGGCGGCGCCGCTGGTCGCGGGCGGCATCCTGAGGTTCCTCCATCTCGCCGAGCACGACCGGCGCGGCGCGTGGGGGCTGGTCGCGGCGGTGAACAGGAACGGGCCGGTCATCATGGGCACCGCGCCGGCCGAGCCGTTCTGGCGGGCCGCCGGGCTGCTGGCGGGGCTCGCGCCGCTCGCCGCCGTGGTCGCCGCCGGGCAGGGGTTCAGCCCGGCCGACCGGGCCGCCCTGGCCGCCGCGGCGGTGCTCGTGGCCGGCCAGACCGCCTGGACGGACCTGCGGAGCCGGGCCGTCCCCGAACGGCTCGCCCGGCTGGGCCGCCTGGCCGGGGCCGCTCTGCTTCGCGCCGGCACGGTCGTGCTGGCGGCCGGGCCGGTGGGCGCCGCCTGCGCGGATTTATGGAGCCGCGGCCCCACCGGTGTCTCCGGAGGGCTGCTCCTCGCCGCGTGGGCGACCCTGCCGTGGCTGCTCCTCGACCTCGCCTTCCGCCTCGGGCGTAGCGTGCCGGCGCCCGCGCGGGTCCTCGCGACGCTGATCCGCGTCCCCTTGACCGGCGGCTTCGCCGCCGTCGCGCTGGCCGTCTTCCACCCGCGTCCCGGATTCGCCGTCGCCGCCCTGCTTCTGGCCGCGGCGGAGACCGCGACGCTGGCGGCGGGCCGCGGACGGGCCGCTCCGTTGTACATCTCCTACCGGTCCGCCACGGGCTTCCTGACCGGCAATCCCGACCGCGCCCGGAACCTGGCCGGGAAGTGGCTGCGCGACGCGATACTCAACCGCCCGGCCCGGCCGGACTTCAACCTGATCCGCGCCCTCGGCAAGCGCGCGGCGCTCGCCGCGCGCGGCGACAGCACCGGAGATCCCGCGCACCGGACCGGCCTGGACGCCCTGTGCTGGGCCGATCTCGCCGACCGGCTTCTCGACCTGGTCGACAGCGAGGTACGCCCCCGTTACCCCGGCAGGCACCGGGCCCGGCTGGACCTCGCCGCCGGCAACGCCCGCGCGGACGTGTCCTGGAGTCGCGCGATCGTCCTCACCCATGCGGCGGCCTGGGACGAGGCATGCCGCCAGTGGGGTGACTGCGCGACCCGTCGCATGCTTCTCGGCCATCCCGCGCACGAGTTGTTCGCCCGCGCCATGATCACCATTCTGCTCGTCCGGCTCGGCCGGACCGCCGACGCCGCGAGGGCCTTCGACCGGCTGGGCCGGGCGGCGACGCCTGTCCCCGTCTTACGGGCGTGCGTCGCGCTGGCCGGAGCGGCGCTCACCGGCGGCCCGGCCCTCCCGGTGCCGCCGGTGACGGCCCGTGCTCTGCGCTCCGCCTGGTGGGGCGAGCCCGGCGGCCGGCTGCGTTCGTACTGGACAGCCGACGAAAGCGCCCTGATCCTGCGCGCCGTCACCGCCGCGGACGTGGCGAGATGACCGGCTCACGCTCCTCCCGCGCGTTCTACCTCTACGCGGCGCTGCTGCCGCTCGCCACGACCGTCGTCGCCCTGATCTTCGGACGGGTCGGCCGCCCGGACGTCACGATCGCCGCCACCGTGTTCGTCACCGCGAACTACGCGCTGCAGTACCGCTCCTACATGGTCCTGACGGAGCCCATGCGCGTGCTGAGGCTCCAGAGCGAGCTGTCCTTCATAGGCATGCAGGTCCTCGGCGGCATGTTCCTCGGCAGCCTGGTCGGGAAGCTGTGGGATCTCCTGCCCGCGCTGCACGGCGACGAACTGTGGATCGCCCTCGCCGTCACCCTGGCGCAGATGCTCACCGGGCCCGTCTACAAGCTCCGGCTGCTTCCCCTCGTCTGGGTGCTGTCCAGCCCTTACCGGGTCCTGTTCGACAAGGGTGTCCTGCTGTTCTACGCCGCGATCATCACCTCCTCTCCCGGGTTGCTGTGGCTGGCGTTGTGGCTGGCGCTCTTCGACCTGCCCGGCTCGCTGACCATGGCGATCCAGTCGCGTTACCCGGGATGGGAGGCACGGGCCAACGACGCCCACCAGTACCTCGTCAGTGACACCGTGACCCGGCGGAGCCTGTTCGAGGAGCCCTGGCTGAGAGACTTCGTGCGCGACCGGCCGGACCGTCCCGACCTCGGCTTCATCCACACGCTCGCCAACGAGGCCACCCGTTCGGTTCAGCAGACGCGCGCCATGACCCTCGACCTCAACGGGCTCAGCGCTTTCACCACCACCCCCGGACTGCGCTCCCTCGAGTGGGTCGACGCCGCGCTCGCCCTCCTCGACCGTGCCGAGTCCGCGATCCCCCGCACGCCGGAGGCCCGCCGCCGGGTCCGGCTCGCCCGCGCCCACTGCGCCTATGCCCGGTCCCTCGTGTACTTCGCCACCGGCCACCGCGACGAGTTCCGTGCGGGGTTCACCGAGGCGTGCGCGATCTGGCGGCAGGAGGGCTATCTGGATCTCGTCGCCGCGGAATGCGCGCTGGTCTACCTCAGCTCCAGCGGCGAGAAGCTGTTCCTCCTGCTGACGCCCGCCGACGGCCTCGCCCTCCTCGACCCCCTGCTCGACGACCCCGCCCTCAGCCCCCTCGCCCGGCGCCGCACCCTGCTGGCCGCCTCCCTCGTCCACCGGGAACTCGGCGATCCCGAACGCGCCGCGCGGCTGAAGACCGAGGGCTTCGCGCGGCGAAGCCGCCCCCGCGACGGCCGCCGCCTCCTGCGCCAGTACCGAGCCGCCGGCATCCCGCGCAGGCGGTCGGCGATCGCCACCGCGGACCGGCTCCTCGCCCTGGCGACCGGCCCCTTCGCCGACATCACCCAGTTCGCCCCCTCCAGCGCCCCTGCCATCGCCCTGGACAGCTGGCCGCCCAGCCAGGCGCGCGACCGCGCCGCACTCGGCCTGCGGATGTGGGATCTGGGCCGCCGCGACCAGGCCCACGCGCTCCTCATGGAGGCCGTCCGGATGCTGCGGGCCGGCGACCAGCTGGTCACCGCGTTCTACGTCCTGCTCGAACTGGGCCGCGCCCAGCACGCCAGCGCCCCCTCCCGCGCCTATCGCACCCTCGGCCAGGCCGCCGAGGTCTATGAGACGCTCCGGACGCGGATTCTCGACGACGAGGTACGGCTCAGCACGGGCGCCCCCATCGAACGCCTCACCCTGCTCACCCTCGACCTGCTCCTGGACGCGCCGGCGGGCGACGGCGAGTCCTGGCCCACGGCGCCACGCGCGGCGGCGTTCGCCCTGGTCGAACGGGCCCGTTCCCGCGGGCTGCTGGAGTTGCTCGGCACCACCGTCCCGCCCGGCGGCGCCGCCCCACCCGGCCTGCTCGCCGCCGAGGCCGAGGCGCGGCGGGCCGTCGCCGACCGGCGGGCCGACCTCGCGGCCGCGGGCGGCGGCGAGGTCGCGCTGCGTGGCCTGCGCGACGCCCTGTCGGCCCTCTCGGCGGCCCAGGACCGCATCGCCGCCGTCGACCTGGCGGGCGAGGAGTATGTGAACCTGTCCCGCGGCGCGCCCCTCACCTTCGCCGAGGTGAAGGAGCTGCTGCGACCCGAGGAGTCCGGGTGAGAACCGTTCTGGCCGAGTATCTCGTCACCGAGCGGGAGACCTTCCTGTTCCTCGCGGACGCCGAGGCCGACGAACCGCGCACCGAACGTGTCCCGCTGACCCGCGACGACCTGCGCACGCACATCACCGACCTGGCGGCCGCCCTGCACGCGGGCCGTACCTCATCGGCTGAAGGCCCGCTGGCCGCGCTCATCGCCCCGCTCGCGCAGGTCAGCGCGCCCGGCGACCTCCTCTGGATCGTGCCGCACGACACCCTGCACTATCTGCCGTTCGGCATGCTCCCCCTGGACGGCGCTCCCCTGGCGGCCCGCAACCCGACGTGCACCACGCCCAGCGCCACCGTCATGCGGTACTGCCAGGCCAAGCACGACCCGTCGCGGCGCCGCGTGCTCGCCTACGCCGACACCGCGCCCGCCCGGCCGCTGCCCCACGCCCGCCGCCAGGCGGAGGGGCTGGCCCGTGTCTTCGGCGACGACGCCGTCGTCCGGCTCGGCCCGCACGCCACCTCCGCCGCTCTCGACGCCGACCTCGGCCGCGAACCCGCGCGGATCGTCCACTTCGGCTGCCACGGAACGTTCGTTCCCGAGTCGCCGCTCCGCTCCGGCATCACGCTCGCCGACGGCGAGCTCACCGCCGAGCGCATACTCGGCCGCTCCCTGCGCGCGGACCTCGTCACGCTCAGCGCGTGTGAGAGCGGTGTCAACGCCCGCCGTCCCGGCGACGAACTCGTCGGCCTCACCCGTTCGTTGATCTACGCGGGGGCGGCCTCGGTCCTCGTCACCCTCTGGGTCGTCGACGAGCTGTCGACGAGCCTGCTGATGGCCGACTTCTACCGCGAGCTCGCGGGCGGCGCGGGGAAGGCGGTCGCGCTGCGGCGTGCGCAGAACACGCTGCGGTCGATCACCGGTGAGGAGGTGATCCGCCGGTGCGAGCGGGAGCCCGGTTCCCACGCCGAGGACATCGCCGACGTCCGGTTCCGGTGTGGTGACTTCGCCGCCGCCCGCGACGCCTACGGCCTGCTCCTCGACGCGATCGACCCGGACGACGAACGGGCCGCCCGTCTCCAGGCGGCGGAGACCCGCAGCAGGTGGGCGGCCTCCGCGGCGGATCGTGCCCCCGACTACACGCGGCGGATCTACAGTAATCCCTACCATTGGGCCCCCTTCGTATTGGTTGGTGACTGGCGATGAGCCCGACCTTGCTGTCGGAGGCCGACGGCTTCTTCACCGCCCTGCCCTGGCGGATGGAGCTCGGCACGGCGCGCACGGCGCTGGCGGCCGGCGGCCTCGGGATCGTCCACGACGACGCCGGGCACCCGGTCGCGGCCGTCCGGCACGCCGACCTGGCCGACGTCGCCGGGCCCGACCTGCGCGCGGCGGTGTCCCGCCTGGCGCCGGTCATCGAGGTCGACGCCGACGTGACCATCGCCGAGTTCGCCGCCTCGCCCGCCGTCACCCTTCTCGACCTCGGCGCCAGGGTCCTCGTCCTGCGGGACGGGGAGCGTACGGTCGGGGTCGTCCCCGCCGAAGTGTTCGCCGCGCACCTCGCGTCACCGGACTACACGCCACCGGCGCCCGTCATGGCCGGAGCGGGCGGCCTCGGCGACGCCACCCTGCCCGGACAGCCGCGTACCGGGCTGGCGCCCGTCGTCTGCCGGGAACCCGGCTGCGGTCACCTCAACCGGCTCGCCCACTACCGGCACGGCGCGCCGCCCTGGTGCCAGCGCCCGGAACCACCCCGCCACCGGCTGCTGATGGGCGGCTGAGACGTGCTCGGCGCCGTCGTCAAGGAGGCCGGGGGGCTGCTCGACCGCCGCTTCTTCCTGAACGGCCTGCTTCCCATGCTGGCGTTCCTCGGATGCTGCCTGCTCACCGTGGCCGCCGCGAGGGGCGGAGTCGCCGGCGCGGTGGCCGCCTGGCAGCGGCAGGGCGCCACCATCAAGACCGTTCACGTCCTGGCGTTCCTCGTCGTCGCGCTGCTCGCGGCGGCGTGGCTGGCCAGTGCCGCGACCACGCTCGTCCGGCTCTACGAAGGCTATTGGCCCGGCCGGATCGGCCGTCCGTTACGGGCCCTCGGCCTGCGCTGGCACCGCCGCCGGATGAGCGCCCTCGACCCCGGCGACGACGCGGACTACGCCCGTCTCCACACCAGCTATCCGAGCGACCCCGCCGAGGTCATGCCGACCCGCCTGGGCAACATACTCAAGAACGCCGAACTCCATCCCGAGGACCGCTACGGCCTCGACGCCGTCGTCATCTGGCCGCGCCTGTATCCCCTTCTCCCCGAGGAGCAACGCGCCGCCCTCGTCGCCGCCCGCACCGAACTGGAGTTCTTCCTCACGGTCTCCGCCCTCGCCGCCGTCTACAGCGCCGCCTCCGGGATCTTCCTGGTCGTCGCCGGGGCCGCCCCCGGGCTGTTCCTGCTCTGCCACACGGCCGGCGGCGTCGTCGCCCTCCTCGCCTACCGGGCCGCGCTGCCCAGCGCGCGGCTCTACGGCCAGCAGGTCAAGGTCACCTTCGACGTCCACCGCGACCTCCTGCTCAAGGCGACCGGCCAGCATGACCCGGAAGGCTTCGACGAACGTCTTCGCTGGCAGGCGCTGGCCCGCCACTGGTACCGCGGCATCCCGCTCGCGGCCACCTTCGACGCGGCCACCTTCGAGGGGGCCGCGGGCGACGACCCGGTCCCCGACGAGCCGCCCGCCCCTCCCCGCCGGGCCCTTCTCCCGGCGGCCGTCGTCCTCGCCGCCCTCCTGCTCACGAGCGCGCTCGGCGCCCTGCTCCTGCGATGATTCCGGGTGAAGGTACGCCCCGGTTCCGGCGCACGTGCCGGAACCGGGGCTTGGGTCGTCAGCCGAACATGCCGACCTGGTACTCCCCGGCCGCCTGCCGCGTGATCGCGTTGGCCCGGTTGAAGGCGTTGGTGATCGCGATCACCGCACCAGGGCCGTCAGCTGCGTTTCGTCGTAGTGCTCGGCGGCGTTCTGCCAGGCCTCGTCGGTGACGGCACCGGGTGTGTCGGCCAGGCGGGTGCCCTGCTCGGCCAGGTCCAGCGCGGCGCGCTCGGCATCGGTGAAGAGGGCCGCCTCCCGCCAGGCCGCCACCAGGTTCAGCCGCGTCGGGCTCTCACCCGCGTGCGCCGCCTCCTTGGTGTGCATGTCCACGCAGAAGCCGCATCCGTTGATCTGGCTGACCCGGATCTTCACCAGTTCCTGCGTCGCCCGCGGAACTCCCGCCTTGGCCACCTCGATCTGCGCCGCGACCATGTGCTGGCGGACTTTGTGCGCGAGCGGGATGCCGAGAAAGTTCAACCGGGCTTCCATGGAGGACTCCTTCGTCGTGATCCGTGACTACGCCGCACAGACGAAACGACCTCGCGGAAGTGTGACACGCGCCCGGCCCGGTGGGCTCAAGGTGTCGTGCAGGCGGGCTCGCCGGTCTGGGCCGGTACGCTCACCGCGTCCCAGGCGGCCTTGACGGTGACGCAGGCCGGGTCGGCCGGGCCGTACAGGTCGATGGCGGACGTGACGGAGGCGGTGCGGACGTGGACGTAGCGCCAGGCGGATGTTTTGCGCAGGAGCGACAGCATGAAGACGCGGCCCGCCTTGACCAGGCCGACGCCGGTCACCGAGGCGGGGCCGCCGGCGCAGATCGGGCTGGCCGGTTTTCCGCCGCCGGGCGCGCTGCCCTCGGCCAGCAGGTAGAACCAGTGGCGCATGGGGCCGGAAGCCGCGTGGACCTCGGTGTTCGGGATCTGGGCGCTGTAGCAGTTGGGGTGGCCGTCCAGGCCCGGGTTGTAGGTGTGGCGGAGTGGCGCGCCGCCGATCGGGTCGTACTCCTCGCCGATCACGTAGTCGGGCAGGTCGGCGAGGCTGTTGGCGTACCACTCGGTGAGGGTGCCGAAGATGTCGGCGGAGCCCTCGTTGATGCCGCCGTTCTCGTTGCCCGCACCGGTACCGCCGGGTGTGGTCTGGTAGACGACGTGGCCGTACTGGTGGCCTACCAGGTCCAGCTGGGTCGGGAAGCTGTCGCTGCCGGGGAAGTCGACGGTGGTGCCGGGGACGGGCGAGCGCGTCATGATCCGGGCGGGGGCGCCCCGGCCGCTGCCGTTGATGCCGTTGCGGCCCAGCCAGTCGCGCAGCATGTCCCACATGCGCTGCACGCCGTACAAGACGTCGACGCAGGCGCTGACGGTGTCGTTGCGCCGGCCGTTTCCGATCGTGGAGCCGACCGGCACTCTGACGGGGGTCGTGCCGTTGACGCCACAGGAGATGCCCGGACGTAATGGGTCGGTCAGGACGTAGTACCCGCCGGATTCGGTGACGTCGATCTGGACTCCGCCGTTGTAGTGGCCGATTCCGGAAGCCGGGACGAAGGTCAGGGCGAGGCTTATGGCCGCCGTGAACGCTGTCGCCGCATAGACAGGAAGCTTCATGATGCTCCTTCCAGGGGCTTGTGGCGTCTGGAGGTTAAGATCGGCCCGACCGGCCGTCAACCCGCCGCTTGGGCCTCCCCGTGGACGGTATGGATGCCCAGATGATCACGCGGCCATGACCGCTTCGGCGGGCAGGCGGCGGGCGAGCCGTACCACCGTGAGCGCGGCCGCGGCCAGCAGCACGCCGAGCGTCGCCCACAGCAGCGGCGGCGCCGAGGTGAGCAGCGCCGAGAACCCGGCCGGCGCGACGACGGCGGCGACCGCCCAGGTCAGCTGGTAGATCGCCAGGTAGCGCCCGCGCATCGCGGGCGGCGCGGCGCCGGCGGCCAGCGCCCAGGAGGGGACGGTGTGCATGAGTTCGCCCACGGTGAGGATGAGCGTGGCCGCGACGAGCCCGCCGATCCGCACCGGCCCCGGTGGCAGCAGCGCCGCCGCGGCGTAGGCGCCGCACGCCGCGATGAGCACCGCCCCGCCCAAAGCCAGCGAGTGCGTACGGCGGGCCGCCCGCTGCAGCCGCCGGACCGGCAACTGCCCCGAGGCCACCAGAAAGGTGTTGAGCGCGTAAAGCACCCCGAGCACGGCGGCCGGAGCCCCGAGCACCGTGACCGCGTAGATCGGCAGCGCGACAGGAAGGATCATGTGCGCGAGCGTGAACGCCTGCTCCGCCCCCACCAGCGCGATGAACGGCCGATCGCCCAGGACCTGCCGGTAGCCGCCGCGCGGACCGGCGTCCCCGGCCGCCTGCACCCGTGGCCCCGAGAGGATCAGACAGGTAGAAGCCACCACGAAACTGACCGCGTTCACCACCGCGATGACCGTGAACCCGACGCCACCGGCCAGCGAGACCGCCCCGGCCGACAGCAGCCCGCCCAGGCCGAAGGCGACGTTGCGGGCGGTGGCCATGAGCGCGTAGAGCCGGTCGCGCCGCGCCCCGTCGGCCAGGACCGCGACGTAGCTGGCCGAGGCCGGATAGTAGGCCCGGTCCCCCACCGCGACCAGCGCCGCGACGATGATCAACGCGGTGAACCCGTCCACGACCGGGTAGGCGGCGAACGCCAGCGCGCGCAGCACGTACGTTCCCACCAGCACGCTGCGCGCGTCGAAACGGTCGATCAGGATGCCCGCGACCGGGTTGGCGGTCAGCCCGGCCGCGGCCGCCACCGTCACGCCGAGACCGACCACGGCCATGGACAGGCCGGTGACCTCGTGGATGAACAGCAGCGTGAGCGGGACGTAGAGGCCGCTGCCCAGCGCGTCGACGGACATCCCCGTCAGGAACGCCCGCTCGCCCCGGACACGTGCGGAAGACGTGACAGGCATGCGGGCCAGTCTCACGAGATCACCTGTCCGGCGGATCAGCCTTTGTGCCCGTGCGCGCTAGGTCGTTGGTCCTAGGCACACCCGGGTTCCCGGACGCGCAGCGCGATGTATCCCTGGCCGGGAAAGGCACGAAATTTCGCGCCATCGAGGAAGAAGTACCGGGTGTCCGGTGTGGGGCGGCTGTAAGCCGTGACCGTTTCGCTCACGCCGAGGATCCCGACCGCGTTGACGATGAACGGCAGCGTCTTCTCGCTGTGCACCAGGCCGATGTCGATCTGCCGCGGGGTGGGCTCCCAGTCCTGGGGCATCCTGGCCATGAGCGCGTCCCGCGTACCGGCGCGCAGGAGCGGCCCGTAGTCCGGGTCGGCGATGGCCTGACGAGCGTAGGCCAGCCCGCGACGGTACTCGGCGGTGCCCGCCCACTCGGCGAACTCGCTGACGCGCAGGCCCGGCAGGCCGGCGGTGTCGCGGGCGCGCCGGATCCTGGCCGCCATCTGGCTGATGTCGGCGCGGGCCCTGCGGTAGGCGTGATGTTCCGGGCGGCCGCGGGCGAGATAGGTCGCTGCGGTCATCTCCAGGTCGGAGACCAGCACGTCGACCCTTTTGACCGCCTGAACCGCCCATCGGAACGTCGCCGCCAGCCGGGCGGCCGAGAAGTAGGGGTTTCCCGGGCTGACCAGCAACGTGATGTGCTCCCGCCCGGCCAGGATCCGGGCACAACGGGCACTGCACGGCTCGACGTCGACGAGCGGGGTTCCCGCGAGATGGTTCATCTCTCCGTGTCTTCCCCGCGCGCCGGGCGCTGATGATCAGCGGGCGGCAAAGATCACGGCCCTCGCGCTTCCGGCCGTGGTCGCTCAGGGGCTGTCCCAGCCGGAGACGAACCAGCGGACCGCGCCGGTGGCCGGGTCGTACATCCGCCGGTTCATCGTGCCGGTGTTGCCGCCGTACACGTGGATCCCCACGGTCGGCTCGTCACCGACGGCGGTGACGGCGTGCACGTCGTCGTCGGTCGTACAGCACACGGTGACGTCGCCGCGCTCCCACACCTGCTCACCGGCCGGAGTCAGGGCTCCACCCGATCCGTCCGCGGCCGGCTCTACGCCGTCACCTGCGGCGACCCGCCCGCCATCACCGCCGTGCTGGCGACTCTCACCGAGGCGTCTGCCTGAACCTCTTCGCGCCAACTGTTACAAGTGTTATAGTCATAGGCAAACAGTTGGAGGTGGCCATGTCCGACTATGCCGCCCAGGGGCGCGTACGCCGCCTGGTTCTCGCCGCTCTTGGCCCGCCGCTCGTGGTGCTCGTGCCGATGCTGCTGGTCGCCACAGTGGGCGAGCGCCTGCCCGAGAGGGTCACCGTGCACTCCTGGTCGTTCGCCACCCGGATCGGCTTCACCTGGCAGGAATGGTCGGCGCAGCCGGTCTTCGGGATGATGATGTGGGCCCAGGCGCTGCTGGTCGTGGCGTTCCTCTCGTACTGGCACGTGCCGCTGGGTCAGCGCCTCGTGGTGGCGCTCGGCTGGACGGTCGGCCTGCTCATCCCGGTGGCGTACACGCTGTGGGCCCTGGGGCTGACCCCGGCGTTCGGCGGGGAGGTGCGGCCGGGCTGGCCGATGGCCGCGCAGGTCGCGGGCACGGCGGCCGCCTTCGCGCTGGGCTGGGCGGTGGGCGGGCCGCTGCCGCGCCATCCGGAGACCGACGCGGTTCCGCCGCCGTGGTTGCGGAGCATGCCGATCGGGGCGGCGCAGCGGGTGATGTTCGTGACCCGGTCGTGGTCGGCGCGCCGGCTCGTGACCGGTGCGATGCTGGTCGGCCTGGCGCTGTGGCTCGGCTTCTGGCCGCTGATTCTGTGGGCCGTGTTCGAGGCCGCGCAGGCGCGTACCCGGCTGCAGATCGACGCCGGCGGCCTCAGCGTGACGCTGCCGTGGGTCGGACTACGGCGCACGGTGCCGTGGACCCGCGTCCGGCACGCCGACGTGATGAGCGAGCCGCCCAAGGGCCGCTACAAGCTGGACGACGGCGGCTGGGGATGGGGCGCGCTGTCCGGCAAGGGCCCGGTGCTGGTGGTGTCGCTGGCCGACGACCGCCGCCTGGCCTACTCCACGAGCCAGGCCGGCACCGCGGCCGCGCTGGTCAACGGCTGGCTGCACCGGTTGCGGGCGGGCTCGTGCTGATCACCGTGGACTTCGCCTCGGCCCAGCCGCTGTCGGACCAGGTCGCGGGCGCGGTGCGCACCGCTCTGGCCGACGGTACGGCGGCGCCGGGCGACCGGCTGCCCTCGGCCCGCAACGTGGCCGCCAGCCTGGGCATCAACCTGCACACCGTGCTGCGCGGCTACCAGCAACTGCGCGACGAAGGGCTGGTGGAGCTGCGCCGGGGCCGCACCGCGGTCATCTCGGGCACCACCGACCGGTTGCGCCTTCGCCTGGAGGCCGCCGCACGGGAGTTCGCCGCCACCGCCCGGCAGGCCGGCGCGAGCGACGAGCAGGCCATGGCCGCCGCCCAGGCCGCGCTGCGCGACCTTCCCTGATCACCCCGCCGTGCCCGGCGCGGTGGGGCGCCGGGCACGCGGGTGGCCCGGGCAGGTGGGGGGCGAGCCTGCCCAGGGCCGGGAGGTGGCTTATCCGGTGACGAGCGTCAGGCCGTAGGTCTGCAGGATCTCGTTGACCGGCTGGTGGTAGGTCGTGCCTCCGCTGGTGCAGTTGCCCGAGCCGCCGGAGGTGACGCCCTGGGCCTGGCTGCCGGAGATGAACGAGCCGCCGGAGTCACCGGGCTGGGCGCACGCGCTGGTGCGGGTCAGGCCGGTGATGGTGCCTTCGGGGTAGCGGACGGAGGCGTTGTGCTGCTGGATGGTGCCGCAGCGCCATCCCGTGGTGGAGCCGGAGCGGCAGATCGAGGAACCGACCGAGGCCTGGGTGGAGCCGCGGACGATGACGTTCTGGCCGCCGGAGCCGCGTACCCACGGACGGACGGTGTTGCCGGGGGCGGCGACCCACGCGTAGTCGTTGCCGGGGAAGGACGAGCCCTGGAAGGTGCCGGTCGGCTGGGTGGTGCGCGCGCCGGTACGGCCGCAGTGGCCGGCGGTCACGAAGCCGGGGGTGGCGCCTCGGGTGACGGAGAAGCCGATCGAGCAGCGGGTGCCGGAGCCGATGTAGTACGCGGCGCCGCCGACGATGTTGATGAACGGCTGGGGACTCTCCGCCGACGTGGTGATCTGGACGGCGCTTCTGTCGACGCCGGCCCGGGTGACGAACGCGTCGGCGGCCCGCTGGGTGGGGGCGGCGACGATGACGGTGTTGGTGCTGACGTCGACGTACCAGAGGCTCGCCCGTCCGGAGGCGGCCCGGTCGAGCTGGTCCTTGACGGCGTTGAGCTGGGCCAGGGTGCGGGAGACGACGACCGGCTGCGCGCCCTGGGCTTCGATCGACGCGGTCGCCGCCTGGTCGGTGGTGGCGACGTTCAGCGTGGACGCGTCGGCGTTCAGCCAGGCGCCCGCGTAGCTGGCGCCGAGCTGGGTGGAGAGCTTCGCCTCCGCCGCGGCGGCGCGCTGCTCGTTGGCGAGGCGGGTGTGCACCTGCTGTTCGGTGAGGCCGAGGTCCCGCTCCATGGCGTCGACCATGGCCGGCGGGGCCTGCTCGGGGGCTGCGGACGGGGGGTCTGCTTGGGCGGCGGTGGCCAGGCCCGCTAAGCAGATCGCGGCGATGGTGGTACTGACGAGTACGGTTTTACTCGACATTTCCACTCCTTTCGGGGGGTGGTGTCAAGCTAGCCGCTGATCTTCGGACTTCGCAGTCCCAAAGAGACCCCTTCATCGCGTTATGAGCGTCCCTTGAGGTGCCGTTAAGGATCATGTCAAGATATATTGACATTCTGGGAGTGTCAATATATCTTGACAGCATGAACGACGATCCCGCAGTGGGGCTGAAGGCCGTGGTGGCCCTGCGCAAACTCGCCGACCATCTGGAAGCGCTGCACGTGCGCAACGCCAGGCAGCGCGGATGGTCCTGGCAGGCGATCGCCGACGCACTGGGCGTCACCCGGCAGGCCGTACACCAGAAGCTCGCCCAGCGGACACAGGACTAGGAGCCGCACGATGTTCGAAAGGTTCACCCCCGACGCGCGCCAGAGCGTGCTCGCCGCGGCGAGCATGGCCGCGGAGTCGGGCGCGGCCAAGGCCGAGCCCGACCACCTGCTGCTCGCCCTGTCCCGGGCGGGCGGTGCGGGCGCCGACATTCTCACCGGCCACGGCGTCACCGCCGACGACCTGGCCGAGGCCGCCCGCGGCCCCCGGCTGCGCGCCGGGCTCACCGACGACGAGGCCGACGCGCTCGGCTCGGTCGGCATCGACGTCGAACAGGTCTTCCGCCGCATCGAGGAGACCTTCGGGCCCGGCTCGCTCGACCAGCCGGACTCGCCGCCTTCCCGCAAGCCCGGCCGGGTCGGCGGGCCGTACAGTCCACAGGCCAAGAAGGTCCTGGAGATCAGCCTGCGCGAGGCCAAGGCGCTGGGCGCGCGCGAGATCGGCACCCCGCACCTGCTGCTCGCGCTGCTCCGGCTGGGGGTGTCCCCGCCGCTGGCGGCCGTGCTGGCCGGGCGCGGGGTGACCTATGACGGGGTACGGCGTGACGCGGGCGAGACGACGTGAACACCAGAGCGCTGCTGGGCTGCGGAGTCGTCGCCGGCCCGGTGTTCGTCGCCTCGTTCCTGCTCCAGGGCGCCGTCCTGGCGGGCTACGACCCGCTCCGGCATCCGGTCAGCTCACTCGCGCTGGGGCCGTACGGATGGGTGCAGTCCGCCAGCTTCATCGGCTGCGGCCTGCTCGTGGTCGCCCTCGCCGTCGCGCTGACCGGCCTGTGGGGGCGCCTGCTGCTCGGCGTCTGGGGGCTCAGCCTCGTCGGCGCCGGGGTCTTCATCACCGACCCGGTCGGCGGCTACCCGCCCGGCACTCCCCCGCTGTCCGACTACACCACCTCCGGGCTGCTGCACGACCTGTTCGCCATTCCCACCCTGGTGGCCCTGCCGATCGCCTGCCTCGTCCTGGCCCGCCGATTCGGGCGCGCGTGGACGGTCTATTCGCTCGTCACGGCGGCGGTGTTCCCCGCGCTCTGGATTCTGGCCGGTCTGGGCTTCCAGCAGGACCCCTCGCTGGTCGAGGTGGCGGGGCTGTTCCAGCGGGCGGCGATCACCACCGCGTGGGCCTGGATCACCGCCCTCGCCGTGACCCTTCGTCAGAGCGGCCCGCGGCCCGCGCGAACCGGCACGTTCGCGGATCTCCGGCCTCCCTCCTCCTGACCCCCCACCCCGCACTCGACACCGTGGAGCCGTGCGTCGACTGGCCCACTCCACGCCACGGCCCGGCGCTGCGCTCGGTCCCTGTGCTGGTGATGGCCGGAAAGCGGGTAACACTGACCTGGGCGGAGTTCTCCACCGAACCGGCGCTGTCCGGCGTCCCGTTCGGCGAAGGGCTTCTGATGGGCTCCGCGGCGGATTCCTGAGCCGCCGGCGACGAGGATCATGCCGCCTCCCGCTCGTGGTGTGCGGCGAGCCAGGCCTGGAGGGTCAGCAGGCCGGGATGCAGGTCCCGCAGGGCGGGGATGTCGGCCTGGTATCCGGACTCGCCGAACCAGAACAGCATCCGCGCCTCCTTGCCCATCACCCGCAGCATGAGCTTGGGCACGCGTGGATACCGGCCGCTGCGCCGCTCACGCAGCCCGTCCCAGCCTTCTTCGCGATAGCGGCGCACCCACCGGTGCCCGCACTGCCGCGAGACGCCCAGCTCCGCGGCGACATGAGCGACCGGGCGGCCATCGAACACGACACGGCGAACCAGCGAGCATCTGCCGTGAAACGTCAGCCGGGCGTTAGCGTGTGCCATCAAGACCTCCGTGCGTGGGTGAAGCGGCAAACTCCACTACGCCCGGAGGTCTTCTTCATGATCAATAACCTACGACCACGTGTCACCAAGATCTCGGCCAAGTACAGCTGGGCGAGTTGCTGCAGGCCGCCGCCCGCGCCTTCTCGCAGCGGGGGCGGGCCAGGTTCGGCGAGCACGGGCTGTCACCCGCGAGGGTGCGCCTGCTGACGACCCTGCATCACCGGCCGGGCAGCAGGATGCGCGACCTCGCCGACGTGCTCGGCGTCAGCGGCCGGGCGGTGACCCCGCTGGTCGACGCCCTGGAGTCCGACGGCCTCGTCGCCAGGACCACCGACCCAGACGACCGCCGGGCCCGGCTGCGCCGCCCGGTGTGGCGCGCCTCCAGCAGACGCGGGACGTCGACCGCGACTCCCTCAAGATCGCCGGTGCGGGGTGATCCGGCATGGCCTTGTCCGGGAAGAGCACAGTCAGCGTGCGGCGCGCAGGCCGAGGATGTAGGTGGCGGTCAGGGCTACCTCACGGTCCTCGTCGTGGGACAGGTCCGTGAGGGCCTTGGACGCGGTGGGGCCCGGGATGTCGGCGAGCGCCTGTGTCAGGCGGCGACGTGCCGGCGGTTCGACGCCGTCTTCGGCGAGGCGGTCGGCGAGCTTGGTGGCGATGCGTTTCGCCGACGCGGGGCGGGTCGCCAGGGCGCTCAGGGCGTCGGCGGCGTCGACGTCGTTCGTCCCCTCGACGACCATGTCGATGAGCGTCGGGACCGCGTCGGCTACTCCGCGGACGCCGAGTGCCAGGGCCGCGTGCCTGCGTACCACGAGGTCGGGGGTGGTGAGGGCCTCACGCAGCAGGGTGGTCGCGCCGTCGTTCGGCATTTCCGCGATCGACTGTACGGCGCGGGCGCGCACCTCGGCCGCCGGTGAACCGAGGCCCTCCGCCAGCAGGGCCAGCGATTCCTCGCCCGACTGCGCCAGAGCCCAGCGGAGGGCTCCGGCGACGTTCGGGTCCGACTCGCTCAGCGCCGCCTCGACCAGCGCTTCCACCGGCAGCGGAACGTCGTCGACCGAGGACAGCGCCGCGCTCTGGCGTTTGCCGGCGCTCTTGGAGCCCAGCGCCTGCAGGAGTGCGACGATCTGGAAGACGTCCTCCCAGCCGCTGGGTTCCACGGCGTCGATCCGGCGCAGGCGCGTGAGCAGTTCCGTCTCGGCCGCGATGCGTTCTCGCGTCTGGCGGATGAGGTCGGCGACGAGTTCGGCGGGCGTGAAGGACGGATCTTCGAGCGCGCGTCTCACCTCGCGCAGCGACAACCCCAGCGAGCGCAGGCTCTCGATGTGGAAGATCCGCTGGATGTCCTTGCTGGAGTACTCCCGGTAGCCGGCGTGGCTACGCCCGGTCGGCCGCACGAGACCGAGCGCGTCGTAGTGCCTGAGCATGCGGGCGCTCACCCCGGACCGTCGCGCCACGTCACCGATCAGCACGGCCCGTCACTCCTCCTTGCCGGCGCCGCCGAGGGCCACGACGCGCTTGGCCTCCTCGATCGCGAACGCGAATCCGGCATCCGGATCGCGCGCCAGCCGTTCCGTGGCGATGGCGTGCGCGCGTACGCGCGGGTCGGGGTGTGTCGTCGCGGCGCGCAGCGCGGGCGCCATCGCCTCGCCGAGCGCGACGAGCGCCCGGCTGAGGCTGAGCTGCGTCTCGCGCTCGCCGCGGCCGAGCTGGGTCGCCAGCACCCCGGCCAGCTCGGGCTCCTCGCCCGACGGCACGAGCACGACCGCGGCCCGCCACGCGCTGCGCGCCACCTCGTCGTCGGCGTCGGTCAGCAGCGCCCGGGTGATCGCCGGCCACGCCCGCGGGTCCCCGATCTTGGAGAGCGTGTGCAGCGCCTGGCTGCGTGCCTGCGTACGCGCCGAGCGCAGTTCCTTGACCAGCTCCGGGACCGTCATGGACGCCGGGTGGCGGGTGAGCGCCCAGGTCAGCATGTCGCGTACGTAGAACTCGGGCTCGACCGCGGACCTTTCGACGAGCTTGTCGACGAACCGCGGGTCGGGGGTCGTGCCGACCGCCATCGCCGCGCGCAGCCGTACGGACGAGCTGCCGTCCTCCAGCGCGTGGAAGGCGCGCATCGCATCCGTGTCCTGGTTCTGCATGGTCATCGGGACCACCTCCTCGGCAACAGTGAAGACCTTGTCACTGTGTCAAGGTCAAGCGTCCTCCACCGCACCGTTCCCCACCGGGCCCGCCACCATGCTCCGGGCGACGAAGAAGGCGGGGCTGAGCTGCGGGTTTCAGCGCCACGGCGGCGGCTGCCGACACCCTAAGGGGGTGACTTTCGCAGCACACCCCCACGGATCCGGCGCTCACGGCTGGGGCGTTGGTGGCCAACCTGGAGGGCGAGGTGCCGGTCAACCGACGTGCGGGTGTGGGTGTAGGTTCCGCGGCGTTCCACCGAATGCGATCCGACAGCCTCGTCTCAGTGCTCGCTCAGTGCGAGGGGCTGAGCGCGACCAGGTTGTGCCAGAGTTCGTAGCCCACGAACACCAGCACGGGCAGGCCGAGCGCCGCCAGCAGCCGGGTCGGCCACACGGCGGGCGCGGCTTTCGGAGCGGCGGGGGGAGTGAGCTGCAGCGGCCGCGGTTCGGGGGCCGCGGTGAGCTCGGGATGGCGGGACAGGAACCCGTACGGCAGGCAGGTCACCTGAAAGGCCCCGCACTCGGGACAACTCACGCTCACCCAGGGCGGCTGAACGGTCGCCGAGCCGCGTTTCCACACGCGGATCTCCCCGCCGTGGTGATCGTCGGAGACCGTCCGTACGCTGTAGCGCTGTTCCCACATGTGCTGACACCGGTGACAGCCGAAGGACCAGATCTCTTGGCTGCTGAACTCCTCGTGCACAGGATCACCCCCGAGCAACGATGCGCCGACGATCCGAGTGTGCTCCGCTCCAGAAATGCGCGCAAGGCGAGGTTGGGTGTCACCGGGAGCCACCAAATGCTCACCAATCGTTCAGCTTAAGCGCTTACACACCCAGCTCCGCTTCGGCGATCTTGAAGATGAGGTCCAGCTCTTCGCCTCCGTGTCGGTGTGAAAGACGACCGTCCGGCGATGACAGGGCTCGTGGTCGCTGTGGGCGGGAGTCCTCCTAGGCTGGTGGCCATGCGGATCGAGGTGCTGGGGCCGGTCCGGGCCTACAGTGACGGCGGGGCGCCGATCGACGTCGGCGGGACCAGGGTCCGTGCGCTGCTGGCCAGGCTGACGCTGGCCGGTGGCGAGGTGGTGCCGGTCGATGCGCTCGTCGACGGGCTGTGGGGCGAGCTCCCGCCGCGGGAGAGTGCCAGGGCGCTGCACGCGCTGGTGTACCGGCTGCGGCGGGCGCTGGGTGACGGCGAGGTCGTCGAGCTGGCGTCCGGCGGCTACCGTCTGCGTGTACCGGCCGAGGACGTCGACGCCAACCGGTTCGAGGACCTGGCCAGGCGCGGGCGCGGCGAGCTGGCCGCCGGCGCCGGGGGTGAGGCCGCCGCGCTGCTGGGCGCGGCGCTGGGGTTGTGGCGCGGTGACGCGCTGGCCGACGTGCTCGACCTCCCTTTCGCCGGTACGGCTGCCGCCCGCCTGGAGGAACTGCGTGCCACGGCCACCGAGGACCGGTTCGAGGCGGAGCTGCTGCTGGGCAACCACGGCGAGATCCTGGCCGAGCTGGAGGCGGCGGCAGCGGCGCATCCGCTGCGCGAGCGGCTGGCCGTACTGCGGATGCGGGCTTTGCACGCGGCCGGTCGCCAGGCCGAGGCGCTGGCGCTGTATGAGCAGGTGCGCCGCACGCTCGCGGACGAACTGGGCATCGACCCCTCCGAGGAGCTGCGTGGGGCGCATCTGGCGGTGTTGCGCGGCGAGAGCGGGCCGTCGCGGCGCTCGCGGGCGACGCCGGGCCGGCTGCCGTCCGCGCTGACCGGCTTCGTCGGCCGTGAGGAGGAGCTGAACCTGCTCGCCACCCTGCTGGAGGGCTCACGGCTGGTCACCGTGGTCGGTCCGGGAGGGGTGGGCAAGACCCGGCTGGCGGTAGAGGCGGTGAGCCGGCATCGGGCGCATCGGCGCGGCCGTGTCTGGCTCGTCCCCCTGGCCGGAGTGGACACCCCGGCCGGGCTGCCCGAGGCGGTGCTGGGCACGGTCACCCCGGCCGAGGCCCTGCCGCCGGGGACCCCGCTCGACCGGACGGTCACCCTGCTGGCCGGTGGCGAAGGCGTGCTGGTGCTGGACAACTGCGAACAGATCTCCGAAGCGGCGGCCGCCTTCGCCGGGCAGCTGCTCGAACGCCTGCCGAACCTGACCATCCTCACCACGAGCCGGGAGCCGCTGGAGGTCATGGGTGAGGCGCTGTGCCGCCTGGCCCCGCTCGCCCTGCCCCCGGCGCACGCCGATCCGGTCCGCGCCGCGCGGGCGGGCGCGGTGCGGCTGTTCCTCGATCGGGCGGCCGCGGTGCACCCCGGCTTCGCGCTGGACGAGTCGACGGCGGGCCCCGTGGTCGACATCGTGCGCAGGCTGGACGGCCTGCCCCTCGCCCTGGAACTGGCCGCGGCCCGGCTGCGCACGATGGACGCGGCCGAGCTCGCCCGGCGCCTGGACGACCGCTTCCGGCTGCTCGGCACCGGCAACAGAACGGCCCAGCCGAGACAGCGGACACTCCGCGCGGTCATCGACTGGAGCTGGGACCTCCTCACCGACCAGGAACGGACCCTCGCCCGCCGAATGTCGATATTTCCGGCCAAAGCCGGGCTCGCGCAGATCGAAGCCGTGTGCGAGGCAGACGCCGCCTACCTGCTGGATTCGCTGGTCGACAAGTCCATCGTGGAGCGAGCCGGCGACGGCTACCGGATGCTGGAAACCATCCGGGCCTACGCCGCCGGCGAGCTCCGGTCCGAGGAGCGCGAAGCCGTACGGCGCAGGCTCAAGCGCCACTACGCCGGGCTGGCCGAGCGGCACGAGCCGCTGCTGCGCGGGCAGGGGCAGGCGGAGTCGCTGCGGTTGTTCGAGTTCGAGCACGACAATCTCGTCTACGCACTCCAGACGGCCGTCGAGGACGGCGACGCCGAGGCGGCGGCCGGGATCCTCGGCCCGCTGTACTGGTACTGGGACATGCAGCGATATGACGGCCGGGCCGACGTCTACGTGGCCAGGGTGCTGGAGTTCGGCGACGCGCTGCCGCCCGCTGCCGGGGCCGCGTTCACCACGATCCACCTGCTGTCCGGTGAAGCGGACGCCGGGCGGATACGGGCCGCGGTCGAGGACTGCGTGCGCACGGGCGCGCTGCGACGCTATCCGATGCTGCTGGCCATGACGCTGACGGCGGCCTTCATGGCCGGGCTGGACGACCTGGTCGATCGGGAGATCGCCCGGGTCAGGGACGGCTCCGACGCCTGGGCCGTCGCGCACACCCACCTGGTCGAGGCGCTGCGCTGCCGTACCCGGGGAGACTGGGCGGGCGGGGCGAGCGCGGCGGCGCGGGCCTTGCGCGCGTTCGAGGAGGCGGGCGACGGGTGGTGGACCGCGATGATGCTGAACGGCACCGCCCAGATCCACGGCATCGAGGGCCGGCCCGACGACGCGGTCGCCGACTTCGAGCGCGGCATCTCGATCAGCGGCGGCCTCGCCTGGCAGGAGGAGATCTCCGCCCGGCTCGGGCTCGCCACGCAGCGCATGCGCGCCGGCGATCTGGAGGGGGACGACCTCGAAACCGCGCGCCGGGCGGCCATGGACCGTGGCCGGCCGATGCTGGAGATCCAGGTTCACGCCTGCGCGGCGGAGTGGCACCGCCGCCGCGGCGAACCCGGCCGGGCCGATCAGGAACTCGACCGGCTGGAGCGGGTAGCCCGCGAGTGGTCCCTGCCCGCCGGGACGAGCGAGAGCCTGCTGCTGCCCGCCAGAATGGCGAACCTTCTCACGGCGGGTGACGCCGCGCGGGCGCGGGCGATGCTGCCGAAGGCCGTCCGGGCGGCCGAGGCGAACATGGACCTCGCCCCGGCCGCCGAGCTCCTGGCCCGGCTGCTGTCGCTGGAGGGCGATCCGGCGGGCGCGGCGGCCGCGCTCGGGATGAGCGAGGTGATCCGCGGCGCCTTCGACCGAGGCGATGTGGAACTGGGCGCGCTCGCGGCCGGCCTGGTGGAGCGGCTCGGCCGTACCGGCTATGACCGGGCCTACCGGCGGGGCGCGGGCCTGCGGCGGGACGAGGCGATCGACGCCGTCATGAGGTCTGGCCGCTGAGCCGGATGATGCCGCGGGAGGCGGCGACGGTCACCGCGGCGGTGCGGTCGTCGACGCCGAGCTTGGCGAAGATGTGCAGGAGGTGGGTCTTGACCGTGGCCTCGCTGATGCACAGGTGGGCGGCGATGGCCTTGTTGCTCATCCCCTGGGCGACGGCGCCCAGGACCTCGATCTCGCGGCCGCTGAGGGCGTCGGGCGCGTCGGCCCGCGCCCACGACAGCACCCGGGTGGCGATCGCCGGCGACAGCGCGCTCTCTCCTCGCGCCGCCGCCCGGATCGCGTCGAACAGCTGCTCGCGGCGGGTGTCCTTGAGCAGGTAGCCGATGGCTCCGGCGTCGATGGCGCGGGAGATGTCGCTGTCGGTGTCGTAGGTGGTGAGGACGATCACCTTGGCGGCGGGGTCGTGCGCGCGGATGCGGGTGATCGCGGTCGCGCCGTCGATCTCGGGCATCTGCAGGTCCATCAGGGTGACGTCGGGGCTCAGGTCGCGCGCCAGCCGTACCGCGTCCGTGCCGGACACGGCCTCGCCGACGACCTCCAGGTCGTCCTGGGTGCCGAGCATGGCCCGGATGCCGTCGCGCACCACCGGATGGTCGTCGGCGATCAGGACGCGGACGGTCATCGCGCCCCGCTCAGCACCGCGACCGGGACGCCGGCCACGACCGTGGCGCCCGCTCCGGGCGCGCTCTCCACGAGCAGCGTGCCGCCGAGCTGCTCCATCCGCTCCCGCATGATCGACAGGCCGTGTCCGGAGGCGGCCCGCTCGGGATCGAAGCCGCCGCCGTCGTCGTGGACGTCCAGCACCACCAGGTCCTCCATGTACGACAGGGTCAGCGTGACCTGATCGGCGGCGGCGTGGCGGCGGGCGTTGGCCACGGCTTCCTGGGCCACGCGCAGCAGCTCCGCCTGGACGTGGGCCTCCAGTGGCCGGAGCGTACCGGTGATCACGGTGTGCGCCTCGACGCCGGTCTCGTCGGACAGCCGGCCGGACAATCGCCGCAGGGCCTCCGGCAGGCCGCACTCGTCGAGGTCGCCCGGCCGCAGCGCCCCCACCACGCGGCGGCTTTCCGCGAGGTTCTCCCTGGTCACCCGTAATGCCTGGGTGAGGTGTTTGTTGTCGGGAAGGGTGGCCTGGGCCGCCTCCAGCAGCATCACCACGCTGGCGAAGCCCTGGGTGAGGCTGTCGTGGATGTCCCTGGCCAGCCGCTGCCGCTCGGCCGCCACGCCCGCCTCTCGTTCCGCCGCGGCCCGCGCCTCCTGCGCCGCCTGCAGCTCGTCGATGAGCCGCTTGCGTTCGGCGCTCTGCTGGGCCACGGAGTGGAAGTAGCCGACCGCGGCGCCCGCGCTGATCGCGATCAGCGCGCTGATGACGACCTCGGTCCAGGCGATCGACCCGGTCAAGTGGTAGCGGTGCCACAACCAGCCCCCGGCGCACGACACCACCGCGACCAGCCCGACCCGCACCGCGTCCATGCAGTACGGCGCCAGCACGCTCAGCCCGACCACCAGGAAGGAGGAGTCGACCGCGAACAGCCCCAGCCACAGCAACCCGCCGCCCAGCACGTACGGCAGCGGCACGTCACCCGGCTGCGGCGTGCGCAGCACGAACCACACCGCGTACCAGGCGGCCAGCCCGGCCACCAGCACCACCGGCAGGACCCGGCCGCCCTCGATCACCGGTCCGGCCGAGGTCAGCACCAGCCACGAGACGAAAAAGGCGTGCTGCCACCGGCGCCGCGACCGCTCCCAGGACTCCACACCGCTGACGATAATCAGTCGTCCGTCCGATCCACATCAACCAGTCGACTGATCGCACAATCGGCGCACCGCTCGATGCGGGCGCGGCGGTGGCGGAACCAGACTCGACGGCGTGACAGCCATCCCCAGCCCGTCCCAGGCCGTCTGGCATCTGGGCCCGATCCCGATCCGCGCGTACGCCCTGCTGATGGTCCTGGCCATCCTCGCCGGCGCCTGGCTGACCCGGCGCCGCTGGGCCGCCCGCGGCGGCGATCCCGGCGCGGTGGGCGACATCGCCACGTGGGCCGTGCCGTTCGGGCTGGTCGGGGCGCGGATCTACCACGTGGCCACCGACTGGCAGCCGTACTTCGGCCCCGGCCGGGATCCGCTGCGGGTCTTCGCGATCTGGGAGGGCGGGATCAGCATCTTCGGCGCGCTCGCGGGTGGCGCGCTGGGTGTGTGGTTGGCCTGCAGGCGGCGCGGCATCCCGCTGCGCGACTTCGCCGACGCCCTGGCTCCGGGGATCGCGATCGGGCAGGCGATCGCCCGCTGGGGCAACTGGTTCAACCAGGAGCTGTTCGGCAGGCCGACCACGCTGCCGTGGGCTTTGGAGATCGACCCCGCCCACCGGCCGCCCGGCCTGGAGTCCACGCCCACCTACCATCCGGCGTTCCTCTACGAGTCGCTGTGGAGCCTGGGCGTGGCCGGCTTCGTCATCTGGGCCGAGCGCCGCTTCCACCTGGACCGGGGCCGCACCTTCGCCCTCTACGCGGCCGCCTACACCGCGGGCCGCGCCTGGATCGAGTGGTTGCGCATCGATCGCAGCTACCACATCGCCGGGCTGCGGCTCAACGACTGGACGGCCCTGCTGGTCTTCGCCGCCGCGGTCGCCTACTTGGCGGCCACCAGGAAGCCCGCGCCCCGCCATCACTGATCGTCGTGGGCATGGTGGCGGGTCCAGGCGGCCCAGTGCCCGGCGTAGCGGCCGCCCGCCTGCCTGAGGTCGTCGTGCGAGCCGTCCTCCACGACCCGCCCGCCGTCCATGACGACGACGCGGTCGGCGCTGGCGGCCTGGGTGAGGCGGTGCGCCACGATGAGCGCGGTCCTGCCGTCGATGGCCTGCTCGACGGCCCGCTCCAAGGTACGCGCGCCCGTGCTGCCGGCCTCCGCGGTGGCCTCGTCGAGCACCGCCAGGGCGGGGTCGGTCAGGACCAGGCGGGCCAGGGCGAGCTGCTGGCGCTGGGCCCCGGTGAGCCGGTGCCCGCCCTGGCCGACGACGGTCGCCAGGCCGTCGGGCAGCGCCTCGGCCCACTCCAGCGCCTCGACCGTGGCCAGCGCGGCGCGCAGGTCGGCGTCGGTGGCCTGCGGGCTGGCCAGGCGCAGGTCGTCGGCGAGGGGTCCGGCGAAGACGTGGACCTCCTGGGTGACCATGGCGATCCCGGCCGGGGCGCGTACCGTTCCTGTGGTCGGCTCGTGCACCCCGGCGACGATCTTGGCCAGCGTGGTCTTGCCCGCGCCGCTCGGCCCGACCAGGGCCACCCGCTTGCCCGGCTCGATCTCCAGGTCGACGCCGTGCAGCACCGGGCGGCCCGGCTCGTAGGCGTGGCCCAGGCCGCGCACGCTGACGCCGTCGCCGTGGGCCGGCCTCGGCGTTTCGGTGGCGGCGACGTCGGCGACGCCGATCAGCCGGGCCAGGCTCGCGGTCGCCGCCTGCGCGTCGTCCAGCAGGGCCAGCGCGGTGTTGATCGGCCCGAACAGGTTGAGGAAGTAGAGGGCGGCGGCGGTGGCCGTGCCGACGGTGACCGCGCCCTCGCCCACCAGCAGCACGCCGGCGGCCAGCACCGCGGCCAGCCCGATGTACTCGCCGATGTGCAGGCGGCTGTAGAAGCGCAGCATCAGGTGCACGCCGCGCATCGTCAGCTCCACCGCGGCGCGCGAGCGGCCGTCGACCCGCGCCAGGTGGTCGGCCTCGGCGCGCAGGGAGCGCACGGTGGTAGCGCCGGCGAGCGTGTCGAGGAGTTGCTGCTGCTGCTCGCCGGTCGCCACGCGCTGCGCGGCATACAGGGGTACGGCGTTGCGCACGTACCAGCGCCCGGTGTGCAGCTGGACCGGGATGGCCAGCAGCGCGGCGACCATGAACCGCCAGTCCAGCACCGCCATCGCCACCAAGGTGAGCACGATCGACAGCAGCGAGCGGGCCAGCGCGGGCAGCGCGGAGCGCACGGCCTCGGCGACGCGGGCGACGTCGCCGGTCACGCGGGAGGTGAGGTCGCCGGAGCCGGCGCGTTCGACCCGCTCCAGCGGCAGGGACAGGGCGCGTTCGACGAAGCGTTCGCGCAGTTCGGCCAGCGCGGTCTCGCCGAACCTGGCCACCAGGACGAGTCCCCAGGAGGTCAGCAGGCCCTGGACGACGCCGACCAGCACCAGCAGCGCCACCGGGGTGGTGAGCAGGGTGGCGGGCTGGCGCCCGGCCACGAGGTCCACGACGTACCCGAGGAGAGGCTGGACGAGCAGGCCGACGGAGGTGGCGACGATGAGCAGGCCGAAGCCCGCGGCGGCGACGGCGCGGTGCGGGCGGATGATCTCCCGGACGGCGGCGCGGGCGCGGGCCGGGGTGGCGGTGGGCAGCAGGTCCTTCACGCCAGCACCGCCTTGCGGTAGTCGGCGTTGCGTTGCAGCAGGTCGGCGTGGGAGGCGTCGTCGGCGACGCGGCCGCCGTCCAGAAGCAGGACGCGGTCGGCGGCCGACAGCAGGGCCGGGCTGGTGGTCACCACGACGGTGGTCTGCCCGTGGCGCAGCCGCCTGACGGATTCGGCGATGCGCGCCTCGGTGACGGCGTCGACGGCACTGGTGGGGTCGTGCAGGACGAGGACGGGGCGGCGGGCGTCCAGCGCCCTGGCCAGGGCGACGCGCTGGCGCTGGCCGCCGGACAGGGAGCCGCCGCGCTCGCCGACCGGGGTCTCGGGCGACAGGTCGGCCGCGCCGGCGGCGTCCAGGGCCTCGGGGGTGCCGCCGTTGTCGGCGACGGTTCCCTCGAACAGGACGGCGTCGTGCTCGGCGACCAGCACCGCCTGCCGCAGCAGGGCGGGGTCGACCTCGCGCAGGGGTACGCCGTCGAGCTCGATCGTGCCCGATTCCGGGTCGCCGTGGCGGCCGAGGCAGTGCAGCAGGGCGGTGGCGGCGGCCGGGTCGGTGGCGGCCACGCCGACCAGTTCGCCGGCGACGATGTCCAGGTCCAGCTCGCGCAGGCCGCCGTGGGTGACGCCGCGCAGCCGTAGCGCGCCCTTGACCTGCGCGGGCAGCTCGGTGCCGGTGCCGGTGACCGCGGGCGGGGCCGACAGCAGCGCGGCCACGCGGGCGGCGGAGGCGCGGCCCTGCGCGAGCTCGGTGTTGACCCAGGCGAGCATGTACAACGGGCCCTGCAGGAACAGCGCGAGCCCGACCGCCGAGACGAGCTGTCCCAGGGTGATCGTGCCGTTGGCGGCGAGCGTGCCGCCGGCCAGGGCGAGCAGCGCGATGAACGCGCCGGTGAGCGCGATCACGACGCCGTTCTGCAGCGCTTCGGCGCGGGCGGCGCGCAGGGTGGCGGCCAGCGAGGTCCGGCTGGTGTGCCGGTAGCGCTCGACCGCGGCCTGCTCGGCCCCGAGGCCCTTCAGCACTCTCAGCCCGCTCACCAGGTCGGCGGCCACGCCCGAGGCGTGCGCGGCGCTTTCCTGCTCGACCGCGCTGCGGCGCTCCAGCGGCTTGCTGAGCAGGTGGCCCAGCCACAGCAGCGCCGGCGTGCCCACCAGGACGATCAGCCCGAGCTGCACGGACGTGGTGAGCAGCACCACGCTGGCCACGGCCAGGCCGGTGAACCCGGCGATGCCGGTGAGGACCGCCAGCAGCACCATGCCGACCCGGCGGGCGTCCTCGGTGGCGATCCCGGTCAGCTCGCCCGGCAGCCGGTCCCGGTCGGCGCCTCCGCCCGGGTGCAGCACGCGGGCCACGATGGCGGAGCGCAGGTCGTGGGCCGCCTCGGTGGCGGCCCGCTCGCCGGCGCGGGCGCCGAAGCGGTAGCTGAACGACAGCCCGAAGTAGACGACGGCCAGTACGGCCAGCCACACCAGCAGGCGGCTCCAGCTCGCCCCCGCCACGGCCTGGTCGATGGCCAGTCCGACGAGCACCGGCACCAGGGCTTCGCCCGCCTGATGCCCGGCTCCGAGCAACGAACCCGCGATCAGCCTGCTCCGCTGACCTCTGATCGCCCTCGAGAGGACGTCCCGACCTGACTGCACGTGGCACTCCCGCAAGACTCGACAAAGATTAGGCAAGGCTAACCTGAACATGGGAGCTTGATCGAGGGCGGGGTGCCAGATATAAGTTAGGTAAGCCTATGCTAAGTTCCCGGGGCGACATCGTCTCACCACCGGAGACCCCATGCTGTACAAGCGTCTCGTCCCCTTGGCCGTCCTCGCCCTCCTCGCCACCGGATGCGGCTCGGGCTCCGGCGAATCCGCCGCCGCCGCGGTCACCACGGTCAAGGACCCCAAGGGCCACGCCGTCGCGATGCCCGCCCGGCCGAAGGCCGCGCTCGGCTTCTACACCACCGACGTCGACATCCTGATCACGCTCGGCATCCCGCTGGCCAAGGGCCAGCCCATCCGCGGCGACAGCGGCTTCACCACCTTCCCGGACTACTTCCCCCAGGAGCCGCTCAAGGGCGTCACGCCGTACGCCAACTACCCCGAGTACAACTACGAGCAGACCCTCAAGGCCGAGCCGGACTTCATCCTCAACGGCCTCGGCTACGACGACAAGGTGCACCCCCGCCTGGCCCAGATCGCGCCGACCTACACCGTCGACGCCTTCGACGGCAAGAACTGGGAGGTCCACTTCAAGCGCACCGCCCAGGACCTCGGCCGCACCGCCCAGTACGACGCCTGGAAGGGCGCCTACGACAAGCAGGTCACCCAGGCCAAGGCCGACATCGCCAAGGCCGGCAACTCCGACCTCACCGTGGCGACCTTCGGCTACTGGGAGGGCAACGGCAACATCGCCTGCTACGCCGGCGTGGCCTGCAAGGCCTTCGACGACCTCGGCCTGAAGCGCACCCCGCTCAGCGACGACGACAAGCTCAGCATCAGCCCCGAGCAGATGGGCAAGCTCGCCGGCATCGACGTCGTCTGGGTCTCGGTCGGCGTGGGCGAGGAGGGCAAGAAGGAACTCGCCACCATGCTCGGCACCCTGGGCCAGAGCCCGGCCTGGCGGGCGCTGCCGTTCGTGAAGAACAAGCGCATCTACACCTACAACATGGAGATCGCGTACGGCTCGCCGAGCGGCCAGCAGGCCTTCGTGGAGCAGGTGCGCAAGGACCTCACCGCCAACCCGAACCTGGCCGGGTGAGGCGGCGATGCGCATCTTCCGCGGCGAGGTGAGCGCCGTCAACCGGCTGAGCGCCACGATGATCCGGGTCACGCTGGCCCTGACCGAGGACTTCCCGACCACCGGCGTCGGCGACGAGTACGTCCGCCTGTTCTTCCCGCACGGCGCCGACCGGCGCGAGGTCTCCCTGCCCGAGCCGCACGGAGACTACTGGCGCACCCCGGAGGGCGCTCCCGAGGCGCCGATGCGGACCTACACCGTCCGCGCGGTCCGTCCCCGGGAACTGGACGTCGACTTCGTCGTGCACGACGGCGGCATCGCCGCCCGCTGGGCCCTCGGCGCGCGCCCCGGCGACGTCCTCGGCCTCAACTCCCCCACCGGCCTGTACGACCCGCCCGCCGACCTGCGCTGGCAGGTGCTCGTATGCGACCTCACCGGCCTGCCCGCGATGGCCCGCCTGATCACCGGCGTGCCCGACGACGTCACCACCAAGGTGATCGCCGAGATCCCCGGCGACGACTCCCGCCTCGACCTGCCGGAGCGGCCGAACGTCGAGGTCACCTGGCTGCGCGGCGGCAACGGCACCGGCCCGAGCCGGCTCGGCGAGGCCGTCCGCGCGGCCGTCCCGCCCTCCCGCCCGCTCGACGGCGGCTACGTCTGGGTCTCCGGGGCCACCGACACGCTGCGCGCGGTCCGCCGCTACCTGCGCAAAGAACGCGGCCTGCCCGCCGCCCGCTACAAGGTCATCGGCTACTGGACGCCGAACGGCGAGGCCTGGGCCGAGCGCTTCCGCACGCTGCCCGCCGACGACCAGCGCCGGCTGGACGCGATCTGGGAGGACACCGCCCGCGACGAGGAGGACCTGCGCGACGACTACGAGGCCGAGCTTGAGCGTCTCGGCCTCTGAGCCGGGCGGCGGGCGCCTGGCGCGCTCGCCCGTCCCGCTCTTCGCCTGGCTGCTCGGCTGCGTCGTGCTGCTGCTCGCCGCCGTGCTGCTCAGCCTCATGGTCGGCTCCGCCGCCATCTCCCCGCGGACCGTCCTGGACGCGCTGCTCGGCAACGCCCACTCCGTGGAGGCGCGCACCGTCATCGAGCTGCGGGTGCCGCGCACGGTGCTCGCCGTGGTCGCGGGCGGCGCGCTCGCGGTGGCCGGCGCGCTCATCCAGGCGCTCACCCGCAACCCGCTGGCCGACCCCGGGATCCTGGGCGTGAACGCCGGCGCCGGGTTCGCGGTCGTGATCGCCGTCGCCTTCTTCGGCGTGTCCGGGGTGCCCGGCCGCATCGGCGCCGCGCTCGCCGGGGCCGCCGTCGCCGCCGCCGTGGTCTACCTGATCGGCTCCATGAACCGCGCCCGCACCGCGGGCCCGGTCACGCTCGTGCTGGTCGGCCTGGCCTTCGGCGCCGTCCTGCAGGGCCTGGCCGGGGCGATCACGCTGGTGCGGCCGAAGGCGTTCACGCTGATGCGCCACTGGGACACCGGCGCGCTCAACGACCGCACGCTGGCCATGGTGGCGCAGGTCCTGCCCCTGATCCTGCTCGGTCTGGCCATCGCCTTCTTCGTCGCGCCCTCGCTCAACGCCGTCGCCCTGGGCGACGGGCCCGCCAAGGCGCTCGGGGTACGGCTCGGCCCGGTGCGCACCGGCGTGGTCGCCGCCGTCAGCCTGCTCTGCGGCGCGACGACGGCGCTGGCCGGGCCCATCGGGTTCGCCGGGCTCATGATCCCGCACGTCGTACGCTGGCTGTTCGGGGTGGACCAGCGCTGGATCGCCGCCTACAGCGCCGTGCTGGGCGCGGTGCTCCTGCTCGTGGCCGACGTGGCCGGCCGCCTCGTGCTCTGGCCGGGCGAGCTGCCCGCCGGGATCGTCACCGCGTTCGTGGGCGCGCCGTTCCTCATCGTGCTGGCCCGGCGCAAGGAGGCGAGCGGCCTGTGAGCACGCCCGTCAAGCTCGACACCGGCCGCCCCGAGTGGGCCGTCCGCACCCGCCTGCTGTCGGCCCGCATGGACCGCCGCACCCTCGTGGTGAACCTCGCGCTGGCCGCCGTCATCGTCGTGACCGCGCTGGTCTCGCTGGGCGTCGGCGACATCTACGTGTCCCTGCCCGACGTCCTGGCCACCTTCTACGGCGGCGCGTCCCGGGCCGACACCGTCGTCGTGCAGCAGTGGCGCCTGACCCGGGTGCTGCTGTCACTGCTGCTCGGCTTCGGCCTGGCCGTCAGCGGCGCCGTCTTCCAGTCGCTCACCCGCAACCCGCTGGGCAGCCCCGACGTCATCGGCTTCAGCACCGGCTCCTACACCGGCGCCATCGTGCTCATCGCCCTGTTCCACGCGCCCACCGCCGTCATCTCCTTCGGCGCGCTGGCCTCGGGCCTGGCGGTGGCCGCGATCGTGCTGGCCCTGTCGTATCGGGGCGGCTTCCGCGGATTCCGGCTGATCGTGGTCGGCATCGGCGTCAGCGCCGTCCTGAGCGCGCTCAACACCTGGATCATGGCCAAGGCGCAGCTCCAGGTGGCGATGTCGGCCGCGATCTGGGGCGCGGGCAGCCTCAACTCCGTCGCCCCCGACGCGCTGCCGGTCGCCGCCGCCGGCATCGCGCTCTTCTCCGCCCTCGCTCTCCTGTACGGCTCCCGCATCCGCGCCCTCGAACTCGGCCAGGACGCGGCCGACGCCCTCGGGGTCCGCTCCCGGCACACCCAGATCGCCTTGACCGGCGCCGGCGTCGGCCTGGTCGCGATCGCCACGGCGGTGGCCGGGCCGATCAGCTTCATCGCGCTGGTAGCCCCGCAGATCGCCGCCAGGCTGACCGGCCGCGGCGGCTGGTCGCCCATCGGCGCCGGGCTGACCGGCGCTCTCCTGCTGCTGCTCGGCGACACGGTCGCGCGGGTGGCTTTCCTGCCCGTCCAGCTTCCGGTGGGCGTCGTCACCACCAGCCTGGGCGGCCTCTACCTGATCTGGCTCCTGGTACGCGAAGCGAGACGCCTGTGACCATCGCCCACCCGAAATCCGCCCCGGCACCCACCGTGAGCGCAGGTGCCGCGCCGCTCGTCGCCGAGGGCCTGTCACTCGGCTACGGCTCCGGCCTGATCATCGACGGTCTCCACCTGGAGATCAGGCCCGGCTCGTTCACGGTCGTCATCGGGCCCAACGGCTGCGGCAAGTCCACGCTCCTGCGCGGGCTCGGCCGGCTGCTGCCACCGCGCGCCGGCCGGGTGCTGCTCGGCGGGCGCGACCTGCACAAGCTGGCCCCCAAGGAGGCGGCGCGCGAGATCAGCGTGCTGGCGCAGAGCTCGATCGCCCCCGACGGCATCACCGTCGCGAACCTGGTCGCCCGCGGCCGCTTCCCCCACCAGGGACTCTTCCAGCAGTGGACGGAGGCCGACGAGCGGGCCATCCACGACGCCCTCACCGCCACCGGCACCTTCGACCTGAGCGCCCAGCGGGTCAACGCCCTGTCCGGCGGCCAGCAGCAGCGCGTGTGGGTGGCGGTGGCGCTGGCCCAGCAGACCCCGATCATGCTGCTCGACGAGCCCACCACCTACCTGGACGTGGCCCACCAGGTCGAGCTGATGGAACTGTTCACCGACCTCCAGCACGCCGGCCGCACGATGGTGGCCGTGCTGCACGACATCAACCAGGCCATCCGCTACGCCACCGACCTCGTGGTCATGCACGAGGGCCGGGTCGTGGCCTGGGGAAACCCCTCGGAGATCGTCACCGCCCAGCTCATCTCCGACGTCTTCGCCCTGGACTGCTCGGTGTTCCCCGACCCGCTGACGGGCCTGCCCATGATGCTCCCCGCCAAGCGCGAACGCTGACCCAGAGAACCCGCCAGGTGTCCCCCGTCAGGGCTGGTCAGCTTGGGTCGAGGCCGCCGAGTTTCTCGGCGGCCTCCGCCAGCGCCGCCTCTACGGCCTGCGCCTTGCCGAGCCGCCCGATCAGGACGTGCACGGCCAGCCCGTCGAGCAGCGCGTTGAACGTGGGCAGGAACTCCTCCGCCCGCACCGCCCGGAAGGTGCCGTCGGCCACGCCGTCGGCGACGATCGCGGTCAGGTCGCGGGTCCACCCGCTGTCGATCGCGTCGGCCGTCCTGCTCATCTCGCTGGCCGAGGTCGAGCGCAGCCACGCCTCCAGCCACAACTTCCACGACGGGTCGTGGCGGTCCTCGGGCAGGTAGAGCCGGATGTAGACGGCCAGCCGCGCGGCCGGGGCGGTGACGGCGGCCAACTCGCCCGCCCGGCGCTCGGCCAGGTCGCGCTCGCTCCACCGGAACGTCTCGGCCAGGATCTGGTCGCGTGACTGGAAGTAGTACAGGACCCGGGCCGGGCTCATCCCGGCGCGCTCGGCGATCTGCTGGACCTGGATCTCGCTGACCGGCCGCTCGGTGATGATCTCCAGCGCCGCTTCCAGGACGCGCCTGCGGGCCAGCCTGCCGCGCTCCTGGGTTCTGCCCCGCGGTTCGGTCAGTTCTGACATGAGTTCGATCCTCCCCCTTGACGCACAGCCGTACCAACTTAAATTGGATTCAAGTTTAGGATCGGAGGAGTCCATGAGGCGGTTACTGGTAGCGCTGCTTCCGCTGGCCGCCGGCGCGGTGGTTCCCGCGCAGGCGGGCGTTCCCGTGCAGGCGGGCGCGGACACGGTGCTCAGGCACGGGTTCGTCTACACGGTCGACGCGCGCGACAGCGTGGCGGAGGCGGTCGCGATCAAGAACGGGAAGATCGTCTATGTCGGCGGCGACGCCGGGGCGCGACGCCACATCGGCGCCAAGACCAAGGTCATCGACCTCAAGGGCCGCATGGTGATGCCCGGCCTGCACGAGGGGCACATCCACGACATCACCCGCGAGGACCAGAAGACCTGCGACCTCAAGGCGGAGCCGCTCACGGTCGCGCAGTTCCGCGGCCGGGTCAAGGCCTGCCTGGCCGATCCGGAGCTGGGCACCGAGCCGGACGACTTCCTGCAGGTGACGAACCTCTACATGCAGTTCCTGCGCCCCGCCGGGACCACCCCGCACAAGCGCATGCTCGACGGACTCGGCACCACCCGCCCGATCATCGTCTCGGCGGCGGTCACCGGCCACACCACGCTGGTCAACCAGAAGGCCCTGGACCTGGCCGGGATCACCAAGAAGACGCCCGACCCCGACGCCGGCCGGATCAACCACGACAAGAACGGCGAGCCGAACGGCCTGCTCGAGGACGCCGCCGCCCGCCTGGTCACCAAGCTGATCCCGCCACCGCCCCCGCTGTCCCCCGAACGCGCCGCCGAACTGGCCGGCCTGCGCATGCGCGACTTCAGCCAGGAGGGCATCACCAGCTTCTTCGTGCCCGGCAGCGACGCCGCCACGGTCACGACGTTCCAGAACCTGCGCGGCGCCGGCGGCCTGACCGCCCGCGCCCACTTCGCGATCTCCACCCGCATCGGCGACCTGCGCGAACCCAAGAAGTTGTACGCCGCCCTGGCCAAGATCCGCAAGGAGCTGGAGCGCCCCGGCCAGATCCCCCAGCCGGTGCGCGCCTGGCGTCCCGGCAAGCAGGAGGGCCCGCGCCTGGTGGCCGGGCCCGGGGTCTCCGTCGACGGCGTCAAGATCCTCCTCGACGGCATCGTGCAGTATCCGGGGCAGACCGCGGCGCTGCTCAAGCCGTACCTGGACGCCAAGGGCAAGCCGCGCACGGACAAGTCGGCCCGCGGCGAGCTCTACATCGGCGCCAAGCTCCTCAACCCGGT
Organism: Nonomuraea endophytica; assembly: GCF_014203235.1. Classification (GTDB taxonomy): domain Bacteria; phylum Actinomycetota; class Actinomycetes; order Streptosporangiales; family Streptosporangiaceae; genus Nonomuraea; species Nonomuraea endophytica. The sequence goes on from NZ_JACHIN010000006.1 coordinate 322,917, forward strand.
CGTCGCCGAACTGGAGCGGCAGGGCTACCAGTCCCACATCCACGCCATCGGCGACCGCGCGGTCAGGACCGCGCTCGACGCGTTCGAGGCGGCGCGCCGGGCCAACCCCGGCATCAGGGCCCACCAGACCATCGCGCACGCCGAGGTGGTCGACCCCGCCGACTACCGGCGGTTCGGCACCCTGGACGTGACCGCGTCGATGGGGCTGCAGTGGGCCAAACCGGCGCCCGACTCGACCGACGCGGTCAAGCCGTACCTGGGCGCGCGGTTCGACCTGTACGAGCCCACCAAGCCGATCGCCCGGGCGGGCGGCAAGGTGTCGCTGGGCAGCGACTGCTGCCTGGACCCGTTCGACCAGTGGTTCGGGCTGGAGGCGTCGATCCTGCGTGAGGCCGACTGGGGCAAGGACTTCCCGCAGTACGCCGGGAAGGTCAACGCCCTGCCGGGCCTGTCCAGGCGCGAGGCGATCAGGGCCGTCACGATCAACGGCGCCTACCAGATGCACCAGGAGGAGGTCACCGGCTCGCTGGAGACGGGCAAGCTGGCCGACCTCATCGTGCTGAACCAGAACATCACCAAGGTCGCGCCGGACGACATCTCCCGGACCGACGTCCTGCTGACGATGGTGGGCGGGAAGGTGGTCTGGGCCGCGAAGCCGTTCAGCTGACGGGCTTCAGCCGGGCGGTGATGCGGCCGGCCAAGGGGTGGTCGCCCAGGCCCTCGCGCACCCACTGCTCGGTGAGTGCGGTGTACAGGTCCTTCGGCGCCTGCTCCCAGTCCGGCTTGCCGTGCGGCGGCCGAGGGTCGTACTCCAGGGCGTACTGCACGGCCCGCGCCATGTCGAGGCCGGCCAGTTCGGCGGTCAGGTGCAGGGCCATGTCGATGCCGGCCGAGACGCCGGCGGCGGTCAGCACCGGGCCGTCGGCCACCCAGCGCTCGCGGACCGGGATCGCGCCGAACTCGGGCAGGACGTCGAGCATCGACCAGTGTGAGGTGGCGCGGCGGCCGTCCAGCAGGCCCGCCGCGCCCAGGATGAGCGAGCCGGTGCACACCGAGGTCGTCAGCCCGGTGGCGGTGCGCACGTAGGCGAGCAGGTTCTCGTCGGCCATCGCGCGCAGGGTGGGGGCGCCGCCGCCGGGGACCACGATCACGTCGGGCGCGGGCACCTCGTCGAAGGTGTGGCCGGCGCGCACCCACAGGGGCGTGTCGGTCTCCCAGGTCTCCAGCCGCTCACCGGCCACGACGACCCGGAACTCCGGGCGGATCGCCGCGAGCGTGGACAGCACCTGCAGCGGGCCGACCAGGTCCAGGATGGTGCAGCCGGGGTAGAGCACGAACGCGATGGTCTTCTCGGTAGCCATGTCTCCCATCCTGACCGCTCGGGGCCGGGCGCGGCCGGCGCGTGTCCGCAATCTTGGGAAACGTGGCCGCGATCATGGGCAGGGCGGGCGGAATGGGAGGCCGGGGAAGGAATGGCTCCAGTCGGCGGGGGTGAGCGCGGGCCTGGCCCGGGCGCAGACGCGGGCCGCCGCCGTCGCGGGGTCGACCGGCCACAGCCGGGCGGTGTGGTCCTCGCCCGCGCTGGCCACGTACTGGCCGTCGGGGCTGAAGGCCACCGCGTAGACGCGGTCGGTGTGCCCGGTGAGGGTGCCGGAGGAGCGGGGGCGGCGGGGGTCGCGCACGTCCCACAGGCCGACGGTGCGATCGAGGGAGGCGGTGGCCAGGCTGCGGCCGTCGGGTGAGAAGGCGATGCTCTGCAGGGCGTCGGTGTGGCCGATGAGCTGGGACAGCGGGCGGATCCCGGCCCGGTCGGAGACGTCCCATAGGCGGGCGGTGCGGTCCAGGGAGGCGGTGGCCAGCACCTTGCCGTCGGGTGAGAAGGCGACGCCCTGCATGGTCTCCGGCTGCTCGGGGCTGGTGGCCAGCCGTACCGGCCGCCGGGGGTCGCTCACGTCCCACAGGACGATCACGACGCCGTTCAGCGTCGCCAGCAGATGGCCGTCGGCGCTGAAGGCCACGGCCGTCGCGCCGTTGCCGCCCTCGCGCACCGAGCCGGCCGCGCGCGGGCGCGCCGGTTCGGTGAGGTCCCACAGCCGTACGACGGGGTCGCCCGCACCCGCGCTGGCCAGCAGGTCGCCGCGGGGGGCGAAGGCCACCGCGCTGATGCCGCCCTCGTGGGCGCTGATCACTCCTGACGGGGACGGACGGCTCCGGTCGGTGACCCGCCACAGCCGCACGTCGCCGTCGACGCCTCCGGTCGCGGCCAGCGCGCCGGACGGGTGGAAGGCGACCGACTCGACCTGGCCGGTGTGGCCGCGCAGCCGGGGCAGCGGGGCCGGCCGGTAGGGGTCGGTGACGTCCCACAGGCCGGCGGTGAAGTCCTCGCTGCCGGTCAGCAGGGTGCGGCCGTCGGGGCTGAAGGCCACGGCCGACAGCGCCGCCGGGTTGCCGGCCACGACGGGGCCGGGCAGGTGGGTGAGCAGCGTGGTGCCGTCGAAGGCGGCCGAGGCGAGCATGCCGCCGCCGGGCCGGTAGGCCAGCGCCCAGACGACGTCGGTGTGCCCGGTCAGCACGGTGGCGGGGGCGCGCGGCTCGGCGACGTTCCACAGGCGGATGGTGTGGTCCCAGCCGCCGCTGGCGAGCTGGCGGCCGTCCGGGCTGAAGGCGAGCGCCTGCAGCGGCCCCGTGTGCCCGGCCAGTACGGCGGGCCGGCGCGGCTCGGCCACCTCCCACAGCCGGACCCGGTGGTCCCATCCGGCCGTCGCCAGCAGGCGGCCGTCCGGGCTGAACGCGACGGCGGTGACCTTCTCCCCAGAGCCGCTCAGGCGGCGCAGCAGGCGTGGGCGGCGCGGGTCGGCGGTGTCCCAGAGGGCGGCGGTGCCGTCGTCTCCGGCGGTGACGAGGGTGGCGGCGGTGGGGTGGAAGGCCACGGCGCTCATGGTGGAGCGGTGCGCGACGGTCGTGGACAGCAGGCGGGGGTCGCTCGCGTTGGCGATGTCCCACAGCCGCAGCCTGCCGTCGCCGCCTGCCGTGGCCAGGATCGTGCCGCCGCCGCCGATCGCGACGGCGTAGACGGGCCCGGTGTAAGCGGTGAAGGCGGCCAGCGGCTTGGACGGCCCCGCCGCCGCGGCCCACCACAGCTGGACGGTCCCGTCGTACAGGCTCGCGACCAGCAGGCGGCCGTCGGGGGTGAAGCGCAGCGACTCGATGTCGTCGTTCGCCCCGATCAGCTCGGCCAGCTTCTCCGGCGGGCCGTCGTCGTGGACGCGCCACAGCCGGATCGTGCGGTCGTCGCCGCCACCCGCCAGGACCCGGCCGTCGGGGCTGAAGGCCAGCGTGTTCATCTCGTGCGGCAGGCGGTCGCCGAGCGGGGTGGTGAACGCGCTCAGCAGGCTGCCGCGCGCCTCCAGCGTGGGCGTGAGCCGGAAGGCGGCGAGGCTGAGCTGGGCGGCCAGCGGCGCGTTGACCGTGCGGAGCTGGATGGCGCGCTCGGCCACGCGCTGGGACAGGGCCGTGTTGCGCTGGCCGGTGGCGGCCGCCTGCTGGCTGCGCGCGTACCCGGTGGCGGCCCCGGCGATCACCACCATCGCGGTTAAAACGGCGATGAGCGAGCGGGCGGCGAGCACGCGGCGGCGGGCCTGGCGCTCCTCGCGTTCGAGCGCGGCCAGGCTGGCTGCCAGGAACTCCTGCTCCGGCGGGCTCAGCGCGGGCGCGTGGCGCTCGGCCCATTCGCGCGCCGCCGCCAGCCGGACGCCCCGGTACAGGGCGCCGGGGTCGCGGCCCAGCGACTGCCAGGTCTCGGCGGCCTCGGCGAGTCGCTGGTGGGTGCGCAGGCCCTCGCGGTCGGCGGCCAGCCAGTCGCGCAGGCGCGGCCAGGAGCGCAGCAGCGCCTCGTGGCCGATCTCGACGCTGTCGTGGTCGAGCACCAGCAGGCGGGCGGCGACCAGTTGCTCCAGTACCTCGGCCGTGGCGGCGTCGTCGCCCAGGCGCCGCCTGTGTACCCGGCGTTTGGTGTCCTGGGCGCCCTCACCGAGCACCGTCAGCCGCAGGAACAGCCTTCGGGCCAGCCGCCGCCGCTCCGGCGGGAGCTGGGTGTAGACGCGCTCGGCGCTCTGGGCGATCGCGCCGTCGATGCCGCCGGCGGCCTCGTAGGCGGCCAGCGTGAGGGTGAGGCCTCTGCGCCGCCGCCAGGTCTCCAGCAGCGCGTGGGAGACGAGGGGCAGCACGCCGTTCTGGCCGGCGGCGTCGGCGACGATCCGGGCGGCCAGCGCCCCTTCGACCAGGCAGCCGGCGTCGGCGGCCGGCCGTACCACGGCCTGGCGCAGTTCTTCCACGCGCATCGGCCCGATCGGGACGTGCGCGCGGCGCAGCACCTCCAGCAGCCGGGGCTCGGCCAGGCAGTGGCCGTAGAAGTCGGCGCGCACGCCGATCACCACGCGGTGCGCGTCGGCGGCGCCGACGAGCAGGTCGATGAAGCGCGCCCGCTCGCCCGGGTCGCGGCAGAGCGTGAAGACCTCCTCGAACTGGTCCACGATGACCAGCGTCTCGGCGTCGCCGGGCGGCGCCCAGTCGCGCGCCGGGTGCGCGCCCGGCGTGAACAGCACCACCGGCCAGGGCCGCGCCCCGGCCAGCACGCGCGCCTGCAGCCCGGCGCACAGCACCGACGACTTGCCCGACCCCGACGCGCCGAGCAGCGCCACGAACCGCTGCTCGCCGATGCGCTCCAGCAGCTCCTCCACGAGCGCCTCGCGGCCGTAGAAGCGCTGCGCGTCCGCGGCCCTGAAGGGCGCCAGTCCCAGGTACGGCGCCGCCTCGTCGATGGCCGGCTCCGGCTCGTCGGTTTCCCGGCCGCGCAGTTCCCGCCAGCGGCGCTCCCATTCCTGAGGCTCGCCGCCGCACGCGCGTACGTAGGCCAGCGCGACCGCGAGCGTCGGCAACCGCCGGCCCGAGGCGGCCTCCGACAGCGTGGCCGCGGCGTAGTGCGCGCGGCGGGCCATCTGCCGGTAGGTCAGGTCGCCCGCCTTGGCGCGCAACAGCCGCAGGTCCGCGGCGAAGCGCAGGACCTCCGGATCGTCTCCGTCCAACGGACGCTCAGGCCGCGGCACCGCGCCTCCCCCCGGATCGGCTTTCCTTTACTCAAACCGAAGTCCGGAGGTTGATCAACCCTGGAAGATTGTTCGCCGCATTCGTCCCTCATAACAGGCCGGAAGGTGTTGCGAGCTGCGGACTTACTTGCGGGAAACACGCGGAGCGAGGTTCGGGAAAGTGTTTTCCGCGCTTTCTTGCTTTCGCGTAACGGCGGTTGTCAAGGACGCTCGGGCACTCCGGGGACGAGGGCGTCGAAGCGCAGGCGGATGGCGGGCGGGGTCAGCAGCGGGGTGCGGCGGCGCTGGGTCCACAGCACCGGGTCGCCGGTCGTGGCGCGGGCCAGCATCGCGCGCCGCTCCAGCCGCGCCCCGTCCACCGGGATCGCGCCGGGCTCGATCACGTGGGGGCGCGCGCCCGCGTCGGACAGCAGGTCGGTGCGCGGGTCGGGCATCGGCGCCGGCTCGGCCCCCGACAGGTCCGCCGCGCGGTGGCGGACGAACCGGCGCCGCCCGTCCCGGCTCCCGACGAGGTACGGATGCCAGCCCTCCGGCACCCGGGCGGCCAGGGCGTAGTCGTAGACCGGCGGCCCGGTCATGTCGGGGTGGCCGGGAAGCGTGGGCGCCGGGTCGGCGGGTGTGCTCACGTCCCGGCCGCCGATACGGCGTTCGACCGCCCAGGCGGCGTTGGCGTCCTCGTCGATGCCCACCACCACCTCGTCGAGCACCGGCCCGGCCAGCGGGGTCGCGGCCGTGGTCCACACCACGAGCGAGTCGCGGCCGAGTCCCTCAGTGGCGTACAGGCTCCAGCCGTCGGCGGGCGGCGACAGCGGCCATTCCTGGCCGAAGGAATCGCATACCCGCACCTGCGACAAGGTCACGACATGTCCGGCCATCGCGTCCACGGGGAAGGTGAACCAGTCGTCGGACTGGTTCACCACGAGGTCGATCAGGAGCAGCGTCGCGAAGTGGGAGCGGTCGGGCGGGTACCCGCCGATGTCCACCGCGCCGTCCTCGATCTGCCACCAGCGCGGCAGCGGCGCTCCCGGGTAACGCACCCGCCCAGGACGCACCACGCACGGCCGCTCCTCGCCGCCGGTGAACTGCCCGCCTGACCCGGCGGGCAGTTCGGCGTCGGCGGAGAACCAGTCGAGGTCGCCGCCGCTGTGCCGGCGCACCGTCAGGTCCGCGTTCCCGGCGGTGAAATCCGCGTCGTACTCGAAGGCGGCCGGATCCCACAGGTCGGCGGGCTGCAGCAGCGGCGGCGGCACCGGGCCGAACAGGGACGCGTCGAGTCCGAGCTGCTCGCGTCTGATCCACAACGTCCGCCCGTCGTAGCCGGTCAAGCCGTCGTACGGCACCGGCAGCCGCCCCAGCATCAGCGCCGGATCGCCGGGCAGCGCCGGGAAGGCCGCGGCGACCCGGCGGCCGAGCGCCACGCGGCGGCCCGGGGTCCACCAGTCGTACGGCTCGGACTCCACGATCGCCTCGGCGGGCACCTCGACCGGGTCGTGGCCGCCGTCGGCCTCGATCGGGGTCAGCCGGCGCCGGAAGTCCACCTGGACCGGGGAGGAGGCGTCCTCGCCCTGGTGCTCGCCGAGCTGCCACTGCCGGCCCAGCATCCAGGCGGGGTCGGCGATCTCGGCGCGGAAACCGCGGGCCAGGTCGTCCAGCTCCGGGGCGGCGGTGATGCGGCGGATCAGGTCATAGACGACGGTCATGGCGGATCCCTACGCGATCGGGGTACGGGTGGCGCCCGTGGCGGGCACGAGCAGGGTCGGAAGCAGGCCCATCACGTCGGTGCCGAGGTCGGCGGGCCTGGCCATGCGCGCATGGGCCAGCAGCCTCGTCTCGCGGACGATCCTGAGCAGGGTGTCGTCGCCCAGAACGCCACCGGGCTCGGGCGGCACGGCCAGCAGGATCGCCTGCTGGGCACGGGCCGCGGGCGCGTCGAAGCCGAACGCCGCCCCGGTGACCTGGTCGGTCTCGGGAATCACCTCGCTCCAGGCGTCCAGGGCTGTGGCCGCGACGACGGTGGCACGGGACAGGTCGAGGCCCTCGGGGGCGTAGACGACGACCAGACGGCGGGGGTCGGGCACGCGTTGCCAGTGGTCGCCCGGCTTGGTGGACCAGGCGGTGAGGGCTGGGCCGTGGAGCTGTTGCGCCTCCAGGCGGGCCAGCGGCGTGCGTACGGCGGCCATCGTGGTCAGCCAGTCCAGGTCGAGCGCCGTCCGCTGGACGGCCGGCGGGGCCAGGCGGGACAGGATCGCGAGCTGCCCGGTGGGGCTGGCCAGCTCGGTGATCGCGTCCAGCAGGGCGGCGGTGTCTAGCCCGGCGGGTTCGGGCGTGCCGTCGAGCCTGGAGCTCAGAAGCGCCCGCGCGCGTTCCGCGAACTCCGCCTCACCCTCCAGCGACGGCGGGGTGTGCGGCAGGGCTGGGGCGGGGACGATGCCCCAGGCTCGGCAGGCGATCAACAGACTGGCCGTGGGAGTGGGTGTGGCCAGCAGGGTGGTGAGTGCGGTGGCGGCCTTACGCAGCCGGGTGTAGCGGGCGCGCAGGTCGCGCTCGATCTCGCCGGGCGGCGACGGCTGACCCGGCGCTCCCGCGACCGCGCCCGGCCCGGCGGGTGTGCGCCCGAGCAGCGCCACCAGCCGCACGGCCCGCTCATAGCACGACGACCCCGCACGCTCGTCGAAACCGGCCCCATCCTGGCCCAGGGCGTGCAGGGCGAGCCGCTCAAGATCCGGGAGGGACAAGGAAAGAGCGTCGGCCGGTGTGAGCCCCAGGTCGGCCAGCGACACCCGCCGCCCCCGCGCGCCCCACGTCCAGGCGGCCGCTCCACCGGTCTGCGCGGCCACGAAGGCCGCGGCGGCCGGATCGGCCAGCGCCGCGGGAGAGAGCCGCGCCAGCACCTGGGCGTCGGCGGGCAGTACGGCGAAGGGCACGTCGGGCAGGGCCAGCACCACGCTGGTGGCCACCCCGCGCCCCTGCCTACGCGTACGCACCACCTCCAGCTCGGGCGGACGCCCCAGCCCCGCCGCCGCGTCCATCGCCGCGCCCGCCACCGCCGCCCGTCCCTGGGTGACGTGGTGCACGGCCTCGGCCACCAGCAGGTCGCCGTACACGTCCACGGCCCCGCACAACTGCGCCAGCTCGGGCCGCTTGTCCGCGGGCAGCCAGGGAAAGCCGGGATCGTCCCGGTACGCCGCCAGCACCGCCAGCCCGTCGCACACCCGCCGCCCGGCATGCTCGGTACGCACAGGGAACCGCTCACGCAACGCGTCGACCAGCACCTCAGTGCCGGCGATCCGCTCCACCTCACGCCCCAGCGCCTCCGCCAGATGCGCCCCCTCGCGCACGAACTCGCCGATCCTGGCCGCGTCGCGCACGCTGCGCGAGGTGAGGTCCATGTACCAGCGGCTGGGCTCGGGGTCGCTGATCGCGCGGTCGCGCAGCACGGTGGCGGTCAGCGCCTGCGCCTGGGAGGGGGCGTGCAGCAGCCCGGCCTCGGTGGGCCCCGGGGTGCCGGGGCGGGGCGCGTCCACCCAGCCGTACGCGCCGAGGCGGGGCACGGCGCCCGCGTCCAGAGCCCGCTGGAGCCTGCGCGCGGGCAGGGCGATCAGCCAGGGGTCGATGCGATAGCAGGCCGTGTCGAGGCAGGCACGCAGCATACGCTCGACCCGATCGGCCCCGATCTCCGTCAGCCGCTTGAACGCCTGGTGTACCCGCTGGAAGCCGAGCGCTCCCGGAGTGCCGCCCCAGATCATGTCGTAGGTGGTGCGGCCGATCCACCCCTGCAGACGGCCGATCTCGTCTTCGTCGCGGGCGAGCCGTTCGAGGGCGGGCTGGGGTTCGTGCAAATACTCGCGGCCGACGTCGCCGATGGCGACCTGCAGCGAGCGTACGGCCAGCCGCAGGAACAGGCTGGCCGGATCGGCCCCGATCGCCTCCACCACGCCGTCGGTGTGGGAGAACGCGGAGGGCGTGCTCGCGGCGAGGCCGAGCAGCGACTCCAGCACGTCGACCATGTCGCCTTTGGACATGCCGGCCGGCACCACCATCGGCAGGCCGACCGGCTGGTCGGGGCCGCGCGAGCCGTATCGGCGCAGCGGGCGCAGCCCCAGTTCCTCAGCCAGCGGATGCATGGAGTGCCAGGACTCGTCGAAGTCCGCCCAGCTCACCGCGGCCCCGGTCATCAGCTGCGCCTGCCACCACAGCTCCAGCGGCGCGGCCACGCGGTGCCGGTAGCCGGGCGCGGTCGGCACGTGGCCCAGCAGCGCGAGCAGTCGCTCGATGGAGGCGCCCGCTACCGTGCCGCGGTTCAGGGCGGCCTCGCGCCAGCGTTCGCGCAGCCGCCGCAGCGCGGGCAGCAGCGGCACATCGATCTCGGGCTCCTCGGTGTACCACTCCTCCAGGGCTGTCGCCGGCAGCAGCCCGTACGGCTGCGCCCCCACCCGCAACGCCGGGAACGGCCCCTCGGGAAACAGCGAGCCGGCCGCCCACTCGGCGACGGGCAGGTTCCACGCGGGCACGTCCTCTCCCAGCGCCTGCACCTCACCACCGGCGAACCCGAACAACGCCGGCCACAACGCCGCCACCATCGCCGACGACTCCTCCCGATGCCCCGCGCCCGCCCCCGGCAGCGGGCCGAGCAGCGCCGCGTTTCCGGTCAGCGCCTGCCCGGCCAGCGCCTCGTCGGGACCGGGTTCCGTGTCGAGCAGCGTCCACCAGGTGGCGGCGTCGCGGGCCAGATCGGCGGCGGGCCCGCCGTCCACGCTGTTGGTGGGGGTGCCCGGCGCGACCAGCCCGAGCCTGCCCTCGTCACGCAGCGCCTCGAACAGCACCGAGGCGGGGGTGTCGCCGAGGCCCGTGACCATGAGCAGCTCGATGCGTTCCGGGTCGCCGGTCAGATCCAGGACGCAGCCGAGCCCGGCCTCCTTCGCCACGTCGAAGTCCTCCCACCAGCGCCGGACGTTCCGGTCCGGATCCACGGCGAGCAGCTCGTGCCGGACCTCCAACGTGGTCACGAGCTCCACGGGCTCGCCCACGTAGGCCAGCCACACGCGCAACCGGTCCGGCAGCCCCACGATCCGGGGGAAGAGGGGCACGTCGCTCCGCTCCCCCGCACCGCCCGAACGCACCAGGTACGCCGCCCGCGCCGCACCGACGGCCGCGGCCAGCTCACGGAAGGCGGGCAGTCCGGGATCGGCGGTGTAGCGGGCGAGCGCGGCCCGCTCGCCGGGGCTCAGCCGAGGGTCGTGCGAGACGAACCAGGGATCGTCGGGCACCACGCGCACCTTCAGCTCGGAGCCGTGGAAGCGCGTCTCCAGGCGGAGCGGCAGCAGTACCCCCAGATCGGTCATGATCCCCCTCGCGGTAGCAGTTTGTCGCCACGGATGAGCACGCGGTACGGGTCGGCGAAGGCCCGGTCGGCGAAGTCCGACGACGCGCGCCCCCAGGGGTCGGCGACGGCGTCGTTGCGGAAGCGGTAGGCCGACGGCGGCTCCTCCAGCACGACCCAGTGCGTGTCGACCGCGTCCGGGTCGAAGCCCGGGAAGCCGAAGAACGTGACGTCGGCCCCGATCCGGCCCTGGAAGGCGGGCGCGCACGCGATGCCGGCGGGGTCGGGGTCGCGGGTGAAGTCCACGGCGTGGTCGTGCTCCGCGCTCACCAGGTAGACCAGCGTCTTGGGGTAGCGCAGGAAGAGCTGCCCGCGAAAGACGAGCACCAGGTCCCTGCCTTCCTGCCCGCCCGGCCGATGCGCGGCGGAGCCGAGCGCGCTGGACGACGGCCAGTTCGGCACGCCGGCCAGGTCGCGGACCGGCGCGCCGGTGGCGGTGTCCACGCGTTCCCAGAACACCTTCAGCGGCGTGCAGCCGGCCGCCACCGGGATGTCGCGCCAGCGCAGCTCGCCGAGAAGCTGGGTGTTGTAGCCGACCAGGAACGCGTCGATGAAGCTCGGGTTGGTCTCCATGGCGATCGCCGAATCGTCCGGCAAACGCCCCACACCCGGCAGCAGCCATTCGGCGAAGGCGTCGTTGAGGTCGCGCCAGGCCGGCCGGTCGAGCCCCGGGCACACCTCGGGCGGCGCGAGCGGCTGGTCCTTGTCCAGGCCGCGGATCAGGTCGAGCACCCGCACGCGGGCCGGCGCCTCGGCCGTCGTCGGGTCGAACAGCGGGACGAGGCCGTCGGCCAGCTCCTCCACGAGGACCGGGCGGCAGGGCTCCGTGGCCGCGGGCTCCTGGAGCGCGCCGAGCAGGCCGAGCACGTCCTCGTCCGGTTCGCATTCGTGGTCCATGCGGTCCAGCGCCCGGCGAAGTTCCTCCCATGCCCGCTCCACCTCGCGCTGGGCGCGGGCGATCGCCTCGGCGATGCCGCCGCTCACGGCCTCCCGCAGCGCCCGCGTGGCCCGTTCCGCTCCGGTCAGGGCCTCAGTGGCCAGGCCCCACGGCACGCAGTGGTCGCCCGCCGTAAACAGCCGGTCGACCTTCCACAGCACCTCCTGGGCGAGCTCCCCCAGCGCGGGCGCGAGGACCTCCGGCCTGACGGTGGCCAACCCCTCCACCGCGGTACGGCCCGCGAGCTGCCCGGACCCGATCGTCTCCCGGAGGCGTTCGTCGAAGTCGTGGCCGAGGTACGCCACCCCCTCCGGCTCCGGCGGCGACACGGGCCGGCACTTCGCCGTCTCCTGAAGCACCCGGATCGGGTCCACCTTGTCCGCGGCCAGCGCGGTGCGGGCCGGACCGTGCCGCAGCACCCGCCGCGCCGCCGTGGAGAAGATCCCCGACGGCAGCGCCATGCCCGGAGCGGTGGTCAGCGCCGAGATCGGCCCTTCCGGCGTGACCACGCGGCGCAGCGCCGGCCCGAACAGCCACAGCTGCCGCAGCGGCTCCTCGGGCAGCCTGCGCCGCCACAAGGCCTCGGACGCGGCCAGGCCCAGGCTCAGCCGGCTCAGCCATTGGTGGGCGATGCCGAGCGCGCCCATGTGTTCGCGTGCCTCGTCCGCCAGCTCCTCCTGCAGCCGGATGCCCAGCTCCAGGCCGAGTCCCGCGGCGCCCCGGTGGCGCGGGTCGCCGTTGAGCGTCCGCGCCCAGTCGGAGGCGGGGTGCCCGCCCGGCCAGGCGTCGCCGTACACCGGCGGGCCGACCAGCGCGGCGCCCCCGTCGGACGGGATCGGGCGGCAACGGCGGGCCAGGTCGGCCGCGACGCCGGGGTCCAGCGGCTCGTCCAGCGAGCCCAGCGGCGCGAGCGCGCCGCGCAGCTTGAGCTCGCGCCCCGGCAGGTACGGGTAGCGGACGGCGGCGCGGCCGGTCTCGGGGTCGGCGCGGCCCGGCCGCAGCCGGCCGGCGAGCGTGGGGAAGCTGCCCCGTTCGGCGGCGGTGCGGAACCGCCAGTGGTCGTAGACGGGCAGCGTGACCTGCGCGGCGCCGGTCCAGCCGGGAACGGCGGGCACCAGGACGGCGAGGTAGTCCACGTCCTCCTGAAGCGGGCGCAGCGACAGCACGCGGGCCAGCGAACGGCCCTGCGCCTCCTGCACGTGGGCGAAGGTGTACGGCGCGACGAGCGGATGGGCCTGCTGCACGGCCACGGTCAGGCTGACCCGGCCCCCGGCGAGGGTCAGCTCCTCTCCCTCGACGCCGACGACCAGCGCGAGCCATGGTCGCAGGCCGCTTCCCGGCGCGGGGTTCTTGTCGGGGCTGTAGCGCCAGGGCAGGGCCGGTTCGGCCAGCTCGACATGGGTGCACTTGTCCGTCTCGGCGTCGATCGCGCCGGGCGCCGGATAGCGGCCCGCGATCGCGCCGGGCAGCAGCGCCCTCACGTCCGGCGCGCCGGCGAGCAGGAAGCTCACCGTGCACGTTTCCTCGTCGGCCGGGGAACCGTCCGCGCGCTCCCCGGCCAGGACGAAGCTGGTCGTGACCCGGCCGCGCCCGCCCTCGGCGTTCTTGATCAGCTTGCCCACGCGCTCGCGGGCCCAGTCGCGGAAGGTCAGCACCAGGTTCTCCAGTCGTCAGAAGGTCAGGGACGGGACCTGATCGACGCCCGGCAGCGCCGCCACCCCGCGCCCGGCGGCGGTGAGCTGGTGAGCCTGGCTCTCGCTGAGCTCGCCGAGCACCACGCCGCCGTTCGCGCCGCGCACCTCCCACCGCTCGTCCACGACGCTCAGCGCGGGACTCACCACCGCCTTCTCGATCGCTCCGGTACGGCGGGCCGCCGCCCGGTCGAGCCAGCCGGGCACGGTGAACAGGTGCAGGATCGCCGACAACGTCTTGGGCAGCCGGATCTGGCGTACCTTCACCTCGCGGTCGCGGGCGGCGCCGTACGCGAGCCCGGAATCGCCCAGGATCACCCCGCCGTCGAGCCGCTCGAACGCGCGACGGTTGAGCGCGTCGGAGTCGGTCAGCTCGGCGTGCCCGCCCGGCGCGAACCAGTCGGTGGCCGGGCCACGGACCATGCCGCCCGGCCGCACGGTGACCGTCTGCGGCACGTCCAGCGGATGGCCCTGGAAACGCTGCAGCAACAGCCCGAGCGGGGCCAGCGACTGGGTGCAGGCGATCTCGCCCAGCGGGGAGAACACGCCGGGCGCGGCCTCGGTCACGACATACCGGTCCACCGCCCCGCCCGCGGCGGCCAGCGCCCCGGGCCGCGCCAGTTCCCCGGCCAGCCGCGCCACGACTCCCGTGGCGGGCACGGCCGCCGGCCTGCTTCCCGAGCCGAGCGTGAAGGTCCCGGAGAAGCAGATCTCCACGAACAGGATCTCCAGGCAGTACTCGCCGCGCAGCGTGATCGGCCCCGGGCCGGACAACTGACCACGCAGGCTCACGCCGTACAACGTGACGTCGTCGAAGCGCACGCGGATGGACGCCTCGAAGGAGAACTGGAAGAAGAACGGATCCAGCCGGATCAGCGCGTCGAACCCGAGCAGCCCGCGCGCGTTGAACGGCCCGGCGTTGATCGCCGCCTCCACCGCCGCGCCGAGCTGGAAGCTGTTCGTGGTGATCGCGAAATAGCCCTCGAACCGCAGGTAGAACAGGTCCTTCGGGGCGCCGCAGGTCATCGCCGCCCGGGTCAGCGAGGACGGCAGCACCAGCGGCGCCGGCGAATAGGCCGGATGAAAACCACCCACCGCCAGCAGCACGTACGGCTGCGCGCCCCAGCTCATCCGGAACGCCGCCCCGCCCGACAGCTCCAGCACCTCCAGCAGATGGCTGTCCACCAGCGCGGCGTCGAACTCCAGCACCTGCCTGGCCAGATCGAGCAGCCCGATGATGTCCAGGCGGATCTGCATCAACGGCCCGGCCGGACCCGGGATCGCCGCCCGCGCCGACCCGAGCAGCACCACCTTGGACGGTCCCGGCAGCTCGACGAACACGCCGATGTCGAAGCGGACCAGCTCCGCCCACGACAATTGGAGCGTCGGGCCGGCCACGACCACGCCGGGCGCAGGCGGGAAGACGGCGTCCAGGTCGGCCAGCAGCGCGGGCGCGTCACCGACTGGGTCCTGCGGGGCGAGGATGCGGCCCACCACGCCACCGGCGAAGCGGGCGCGCAGCGCGTCCACGTCGATGCGGCGGTTCAGCGCCAGCAGGCCGCCGACCGAGGACAGCGCGAAGCCGAAGCCGAGCTGGATGGGCGGGAACGAGCCCCGCAACACCACCAGCAACGCGTATCCACCGCCGGGCATCCGGGTGTTCAGCAGCACGAACGCGCCGACGCCGACCGGGCCCACGTCCACCTGGAACGCGCCGCCGTACCGGGCGGCCGGAGCGTCGTAGGCCAGGAAACCGCCGCCCCGCACCGGCCCCGCCTCGATCTCCAGCCCGAGCCCGCGCGGCGCCAGGAAGCCGAAGTCCAGGTCGAGCGGCCCCAGCTCGCTCTGCCGCAGGGCAACCTCGCAGCCCGCGCCGACCCCCTCCAGCGCGACGGTGAACGGGCCGAGCGCGATCGACCCCGCCAGCCGAGCCTCGGCCGCCAGTCCCTGCCCGCCCGGCAGCAACGTGAGGTCGAGCCGGTCCAGCCGCAACGCCCCGAACTCGGCTGTCAACGGCACCGTCACCCGCAGCCCGGTCCCGCTCAGCGGCACCAGCCCCGCCGGGCCGCTCCACCGCAGCCCGCCGTTGAACCCCACGTCGGCGACCGGCGGCAGGAACGCGGCCAGGAAGCCGTCGAGGTCGCTCAGCGCCAGCACCAGCCGCCCGTCGACCAGTCGCACGTCCACCGTGAGCTCGCCCGCCACACCGCCCCCGGCCGGCTCGAAGTCGAGACCGACCCGCGCCACCACCCCTCCCGCGCTCAGCCGCGAACCTCCGGCCAGGCCGAACAACACCACCGGACCGCTCCGCGTGGCCTCCACGGCCAGTTCCCCGCCGGTCCCCGGCCCCGGCGCGAGCGGCACCACGCGCCCGGGAGGCTCGACGCGCACCTCGCGGCCGAGGTTCAGCCGCTCGGCGCCGTGGATCCGCACCGTCCAGCGGCCTCCCGGCGACCCGGCGCTCTCGTTCACCTTGCTGAAGTCGGACACCGCGAGCGTCACCTTCAGCGGGACCGGGGCGCCAGAACCCGGCTCGGCGCTGAACAGAAACGTGCTCAGCCGGGGCCCCTCCGCTCCCGCGCCCTCCGCGACCGCGGGCAGCCCGGCCGCCTCCAGCAGCGCGGCCAGCCGTGGCAGGAACTCACCGAGATCACCGGCGGGCTCGCCCCAGCCCACCCGCTCACGTACCGCCCGCGCCGGATCGCTCAGCACCGCCCCCAGCCGGTCCAGGCGCGGCGTCCGCCGGCGGTACGGCGGGCGGGCCCCCTCAGCGGGCTCCGACACCGACTCGATCAGCCCGAGCAGCGCCAGCGACGCCGCCAGGCCGGGGCGGCTCGCCTCCAGATAGCCGACGAGCGTGGCGTGCAGCAGCCGGTCGGACAGCTGCCCGACGATCTGCGCCAGCTCCGGCGGCGGCGCGGGAAAGGCATCGGCGACCGCGGCGGCCAGTCCGCCCACCGCCGCGAACGCCGCGACCTCCAGCGGCCCCAGCACGGCCAGCGCCTGCCCGGCGAGCGCGTCGTCGCCCGCGTGCACCGCCCGCGCCAGCTCAGCCACCTTGTCCGGCAGCGCCTTCAGAGCCTGCGTGGCCTGGGTTGTGGCGGTCGCCACCGGGGGCGCGTTCAGCGCGGCGTCCGGCAGGGGCAACCCCAGCTCAGCGAACACCCCCGCCAGGTCGCCCAGGGCCAGCCGGGCCGCCAGCGGCTCCAGCGCCCGGCCCAGCTCCAGCGCCAGCAGCTCAGCCGTCCCCGCCATCACCCCTCCCCTCGTCCTCAGTCGACACCCGCTCCCCGTCCCTGGTCGGCAGGCAGTCCTCATCTCTGGCCGCTAGATGATCGTCGGTTTTGGCCGACAGGTGATCCTCGTCCCTGGTCTGCAGGTGATCCTGGTTTCTGGTCAGCAGGCGGGCCAGCAATGCCGCCGGGGCCACCACGCAGTGCCGTACCAGGAAGCGAGCCCATGGACGGACCGCCAGGTAGCGGGCGATCGGCGGGCTGACGCGGCCATAGAGACGGTCGAAGCGGCGGCCCAGACGCTGATCGCGCAGCCGCCGCAGCGCGGCGACGGCGGGGTGGTCCGGCGTGTCCATGACGGTGGTCGCGACCAGGCACAATCGGCCATGGTTGGCGGCCAGCAGGCACATCCGCGTCATCGCCGCGCAGATCTCCCGCTCGATCTTGGCCCAGTGGCCGTCGGCGGCGCTGTAGGAGGGGTCGAACGCCCGCTCGTCGGCATGCCCGGCCTCCATCACGAACGCGAACACCGGCGCCCGCGCCGGATCCTCGAACTGCGCCTTGAAGGCGTAGTCGACGGAACCCCCGGTGATCGGGCCGCCCTTGTCGGCCAGGTAGAGGGCGGCGAGCTGGCCGGTGGAGTAGGTGGAGTTCTCCCGCTGCGGGCTGTACGTGTGGTTGTCCAGGTCCACGCCGGCCGAGCGCAGGATGGCGTTCCTCATGGACTCGGCGTATTCGCGCAGGTTCGTCCTGACGCGGTGGGGCGGTTCGTCCGGCACGTACTCCTGGTAGTCGGTCAGCGCCCCCAGGTGAGGGTCGCCGGGCGGCAGGCCGTCGCGCTTGCCGGTGTAGACGGGGTTCCTCCAGGTCATGGCCGGGGTGGCGCCGTTCCACTCCAGGCCCCAGGAGGTCGCGATGTCGCGGCCGAAGGTGTGTACGTCGCAGAACCAGCGTGGCCGCTTGGCGTCGATGAGCCGCTGCACGTTGTCGGTCTCCGGCTCGGAGCCCGCGCTGGGACCCCGGTAACGAGTGCCGGTCGCGACGGTGTCCGCGGGCGGCTTCTCATGGCGCTGGAGATACAGCGGCAGGTTGAAGTAGTCCTCGAACTTCCAGGCGATGTCGAAGTTCCGGGCGATGTCCACCCCGACCTTCGCCTCCACTCCGCCCGGGTCCGGACGGCGGTTCTTGCGCCAGCCCTCGTTGACCGGATCCGACGGTGGATGACGCATGTTGTGCAACCGCCCATCCGGATTGACCAGCGGCACGATGTAGACGTCGCAGCGGTTGAGGATCTTCGCCACCGTCGGGTACGGAATCCGGAACGCCGGCAGGCTGAGCGGCGGCCTGCCCAGCAGGCGGCACGTCATCGCCGGGAACACGGTGTCGCTCTTGTCCGTGAAGCTCGTCAGCAGCGCCCGCGCGAACCGGATCAGCGCGTCCGGCGGAGGATACTCCCGGCCGTGCACGCCACCGATGATCATCACGACCGGGCGGTCCGGCTCACCGGGATTCGCCAGCTTGAGGCAGTGGATGTCCACTCTGTCGCCCGCGCTGGCCTTCTCCAGCTTCTCCAGCGCGCACAACCCCTGGAACCGCGCGGCCAGACCGGCCATCGCCAGCTCGATCTCCGCCGGCGTGGCCGGCCTCCTGACCGGCTCCTCCGGCGCTGGCACGCGTTCAGCCCCGCCCGCGCTCGGCCCGTTCGACGGCCTCGGCCAGCGCCGCCCGGCTCGCCGCGAGCTCCTCGGTCCCCGCCAGCACCGTCACCGCCGCCCCGAGCGCCCGCGCCTCCTCCAGCGCCTCGTCCCTGGCATAGGCCGCGGCCCGCCACCGGTCCTCCCCCAGCGGCTCCCAGCCCGTACGCACCACACTGATCCCCGGCAGGTCCGCGACCGCGCGCAAAACCCCCTCGGACCCCTCCAACCGGACAAGCGCCATCCCGCACCCCCCAACCGAGCATCACATCCCCAGGTCAGACCGCCACTCCACGATGAGGGGAATTTCCGGATCCTTGGCGCTATCCCGCCCAACCGGCGAACCGATGATTCACCGGCCCGCCACCGGGCAGCCGAACACCATGCGAAAGGTCGCGGTCATCGCCCACCGCAAGAAGAGCCTCGGCGGAGGCCTGGACGAGCTCCGCCGCCGGATCACCGACCGGGACATCGGCGAACTGCTCTGGTACGAGGTGCCCAAGAGCAAGAAGGCGCCCAAGCAGGCGCGCAAGGCCCTGAAGGCAGGGGCCGAGCTGATCTTCGTCTGGGGCGGCGACGGCACCGTGCAACGCTGCGTCGACGCCCTCGCCGGAACCGGCGCCGTACTCGCCGTCGTGCCCGCCGGCACCGCCAACCTCCTCGCCCGCAACCTCGACATCCCCGAAGACCTCGAAGAAGCCGTCCGGATCGGCTTCGAAGGCCGCCGCATGCCGCTCGACCTGGGCCGTATCAACGGCGAGCACTTCGCCATCATGGCCGGGGTCGGCTTCGACGCCGACATGGCCGCCGACGTCGACGGCGGGCTGAAACGACGGATGGGCCGCCTCGCCTACGTCTGGACCGGCCTGCGCCACGCCGGCGACACCACCACCCCCACCCGCATCACGATCGACGGCGTGAAATGGTTCTCCGGCGACGCCGGATGCGTGCTCCTGGGCAACGTGGGCACGATCACCGGCGGCATCGAGGCCTTCGACGACGCCCGGCCCGACGACGGCTGGCTGGAGGTGGGCGTCGCCACAGCCAGAAGCCGCCTGGAATGGGGACGACTGCTCGGCCAGATGGCCACCGGCCGCTCCGACGAGTCACCGTTCGTCCGCATCACCCGGGCCAAGAAGGTCACGATACGGCTGGCCGTACCCCGGACCTACGAGCTGGACGGCGGCGCCCGCGACCTCGCGACCAAGCTCAAGGCCGACATCCTCCCCGGCGGCATCACCATCTGCGTCCCCTAACCCCACCCAGGCACAGACACGCCCTCCTCGCCTGCCCGCGCGGGCGCGGCACTCACGCTGTGCCCGTGCGGGCGCACGTCCCGCGTGGGCGCTGCTATGCGTCGCGGCGTTTGAGCAGTACGGCGCCCGCGACCACGGCCACCGCCACCCAGCCGAGGTAGACCGCGAACCCGCTCCACGGGC
Organism: Nonomuraea endophytica; assembly: GCF_014203235.1. Lineage (GTDB taxonomy): Bacteria > Actinomycetota > Actinomycetes > Streptosporangiales > Streptosporangiaceae > Nonomuraea > Nonomuraea endophytica. The sequence goes on from NZ_JACHIN010000006.1 coordinate 342,396, forward strand.
CCAGCGACCCGTTGCTCTGACCGGAGACGACCAGCAGGCCGGCGTTGGTGGTGAAGTACTCGGAGACGGTCCTGCCCCACTCCCCCGGCAACTGGCTCGTCAGCGTGGGCAGCACCATGATCAGTGCGATGGCCGACACGATCGCGCCGGGCGTGTGCCGGATCAGCGAGCCGAGACCCAGCCCAAACAGTCCGCACGCGGTCAGGTAGAGGCCGGCGCCGAGCGCGGCCCGGACGATCTCGCCCGCCGCCAAGGACGGCGGCTGGGAGATCACCACGCCGACGCCGATCGCCCCGGCCGATGCGACCGTGCAGACGGCCAGCGCCACCGCGGAGAACGCCACCAGCTTGCCGGTCAGCAGCATGAGGCGCTGGGGCACGGCCATGAGGGAGGTGCGGATGCTCCCGGTGCGGTATTCGCCGGAGATGACCAGCACGCCCAGCGTGGCCATGGCCAGCGAGGCGAACATCACGCCGGTCAGGCTCGCCGAGAGCACCTGCTCCGCCGGGACCGGCCGCCCTTCCGCCATGTTCTCGGCCGTGAGGTTGATGAGCGCGGAGAAGCCCAGCATCAGCGCGCCGGTGACGCCCAGCGTCCACATCGTCGAACGCACCGAGCGGATCTTGGTCCATTCGGACCGGAGAATGTCGATCACGGTTCAAGCATTCCGGCGCGGGCCGCGATTTTCGTCCTGCCTGGGCAGGGTTCCGCGGCCCGCGACGTGGGAGCCTGCTCCTAGCCCCCTGGTCTGATCGGCTACAGCATCTCCCCGGGGATGGCCGCGACCAGGCCGCCGTCGATGATCAGGTCCTGGCCGTTGACGTAGGACGCCTCGCCGGAGGCCAGGAACGCCACCGCGCCGGCCACGTCGTCGGCGGTGCCGAACCGGCCCGCCACCACCTCGGCCACCACCGTGCCCTGGGCCTCGGCCGAGACGTTGTCGTGGAACATGGGCGTCTCGATGTAGCCGGGGCTGACGGAGTTGACCCGGATCCGCCTGGGCCCGAGCTCGGCCGCCAGCGTGTGCGCCAGGTTGTGCACCGCCGCCTTCGTCGAGGAGTACAGCGAGCCGCCGGGCAGGCCGCGGTGCAGCGTCCACGAGGCGTTGATCACGATCGCCGCGTGGTCGGCCAGCAGCGGCAGCGCCTTCTGCAGGGTGAAGAACACGCCCTTGTAGTTGATGTCCACGACCCGGTCGAACTCGGCCTCGGTGACCTCGGCCGCCGGGTTGAACGAGGCCACGCCCGCGTTGGCGAAGACCACGTCCAGCCGGCCGAACCGGTCCCGGATCTGGGCCATCAACGCGTCCAGGTCGGCCAGGCTCGCCGCGTCACCGCGCACCGCGAGCACGCGGCCGCCACCGGCCAGCTCCTCCACGGCGGCGTCCAGCCGTACCTTGTCGCGGCCGGTGATGACCACCGACGCGCCCTCGGCGAGCAACCTTCGCGCGGCGGCCAGCCCCATACCGCTCGTGCCGCCGGTGATGAGTGCGATCTTGTCCTGAAAACGGGAAACAGTGTGCGTCATGGGTCTCAGCGTGCCGAGCGGCGCGCGAGGTGAACAGTGCCCAGCTATCAGGGGTCTGTCACCACCACCCTCACGCCGGGGCGGCCAGCCTGAGCAGCGGGAGCCTGGCGAGGCGCTCGGCGGTGCCGGTGCCGGGACGGGGGTTGAACAGCTCCAGGTACCAGTCGGGATGGTCGACCACGGCCAGCGGCGTCGTGTCGAAGAACAGCTCACCGGCCTCGGGATGGCGGACCGCCTTGACCGTCTGGGCCTGGACGCTGACGTCGTGGCGGGCCCACAACTCGGCGAACTCCTCGCTCACGACGCTCAGCTCGTCCACCACCTCGGCGAACCCCGGGTCACCGGGGTCGTGGGCGACGCAGGCCCGGTACGCGGCCACGACGGCCGGGGCGGCCGACTCCCACTCGACCTGCATCGAGCGGTAGCGGGGGCTGGTGAAGAACGTCACCAGGCAGTTGCGGTCGGCGTCGCCGTACCCGAACAGCTCGCGCGCGGCGTCGTTGACGAGCAGCAGGTTCCAGTGCCGGTCGCGCAGCATCCCCGGGCGCGGCATCCACGCCTCCAGCAGATGCCGCAACTCCGGGGTGACCGCGGTCTCGCCGGTCGCGCCGGCCCTCGGCGGGTTGAGCCCGGCCAGCAGGTAGAGGTGCGCGCGCTCCGGCTCGCTCAGCCGCAGCGCCACGCCGATCGCGTCGAGCACCTCGCCCGAGACGTTGATGTCGCGGCCCTGCTCAAGCCAGGTGTACCAGGACACGCCGACCCCGGCCAGCACGGCGACCTCCTCGCGGCGCAACCCCGGCGTCCGGCGCCGGCCCGCGCCCGGGCCGTCCGCCATGCCGACGTCGCCGGGCGTGAGCCGCGCCCGGCGGGAGCGCAGGAAGGCACGGAGCTGCTCGCGGCGCTGCCGCGTCGCGGCTGGGGTCTCTCTGGGCATATGTCATGGTATCCAGCCACCGCCCTTTACAATGTAGATCACCAGTGGTCGGTGCATCGGCTGGTGCCCTGGGGTCCGTCGTGAGGGAACCAGCCACACGCCTGGAACCGCTGCGATCCCTGACTGCTGGACGGCCACATCTGCGACCAGGCGTCGTAGCCGTCGATGCCGATGCGCTGCAGGCGGGTGTAGCAGCTCTGGTCGCCCTTGTGCACCATCATGTACACCTCGTCGCCGGTGCGGGTGGAGCCGGTGAGGCGGGCCCAGCCGTACTGCTTGCCGTTGAAGCGCTTGGCGTGCAGTTCGACCGAGCGGCCGTTGAAGTCGACGCGGCGCACCACCGACCCCCGGGTGTCGCCGGGCCAGGGAAGGGCGTCGCTGCACTGGGTCACGATCATGGGGACGGGGCCGGCCAGCGGGGACGGTCCGGTCAGGGCGGCCGTGAGGACGTGGGCGAGGATGACGGAGATCGACATGTTCAGAGCGATGCCCCGTCGAGTCGATCATCGTGCACAAGAAGCGTTCAAGAGATCGTCCGGTTCTAGCCGTCGGCCAGAGCGGCGAGCAGGCGGTCCTCGGTCACGTCCGGCCCGCTGAGCTGGTGGGTGATCGCGCCGTCGCGCAGCACCACGACCGAGTCGCAGTTGTCGACGAGCTCGCCCACGTCCGAGGAGATCAGCAGGATCGCCAGGCCGTCGAGCGCCAGCTCGTCCAGGAGTGTCTGGATCTGCTGCTTGCTGGCCTGGTCCACTCCCCTGCTGGGCTCGTCCAGCAGCAGGACCTTGGGCTGCATGGCCAGCCATCGGGCGAGCAGCACCTTCTGCTGGTTGCCGCCGGACAGCTCACCGGCGAGCTGGCGGGGCGAGGCGGCCTTGATGTCCAGCCGCTTCATGAACGTGGTGACGATCCGGTCGATCCGGGTGTCGGCCACGATGCCGGCGTGCGACAGGCGCGGCAGCGCGGCCAGGGCGATGTTGTCGCGTACGGACAGGTTGGGCACGATGCCCTCGGTGGTGCGGTTCTCCGGCACCAGGCCGACCCCGGCCCTGACGGCGCTGCGGACCGACCACTTCCTGCTGGCCGTCCCGGACACGGTGACCTGGCCGGACTCGACGGGCAGGGCCCCGGCGATGGCCCTGGCGGTCTCGCTGCGGCCCGCGCCGAGCAGCCCGCCGAGGCCGACGACCTCGCCCGGGCGCACGGCCAGGGAGACTCCGGCCAGCATGTTCGCGCGGGTCAGCCCCCTGGCCTCCAGCACGGGCCGGTCGGCGACCTCGTCCACCGGCCAGCTCTCCGACGGGGAGGCGTCCCGGGGATGGAAGGGGCGGCCCATCATGAGCGAGACGAGGCGCACCCGGTCGAGGCCGGCCAGCGGCCCGGTGTGGACGACGCGGCCCTCGCGCAGGACGGTGACGCGGTCGCAGATCTCGTAGAGCTCCTCCAGGCGGTGGGTCACGTAGATGACCGCCCGGCCCTCTTCGCGCAGCCGGGTCACCGCGGCCAGCAGGGTCCTGAGCTCGGCGTGCTCCAGGACGGTGGCCGGCTCGTCCATGATGACCACCTTGGCGTCCGAGCAGGCGGCCCTGGCCAGGGCGACGAGCTGCTGGGCACCGGGGGTGAGGGAGTCGAGGGGGCGGCGGGTGCCGACGCGCAGGCCGTACTGGGAGAGCAGCTCGTGCGCGCGGGCGTGCATGGCCGCGAAGTCGATCAGCCCCAGCCGGCCGCGCGGCTCGGCGCCCAGGAAGAGGTTGCGGGCGATGCTCATCGTCGGGACGAGGCCGCTCTCCTGGTGGACCGTGGCGATGCCGGCCTGCCTGGCCTGCGCGGGGCCGGCGAACCTGACCGGCACGCCGTTGTGAAGGATCTGGCCCGCGTCCGGCTGGTAGACGCCGGAGATCACCTTGACCAGGGTGGACTTGCCCGCCCCGTTGCCGCCGATGACCGCGTGGACCGACCCGGGCCGTACGGCCAGCGTGACGTGGTCGAGCGCCGGGACGCCGTCGAAGGTCTTGAGTACGCCTGCCAACTGCAGCATGGTTGCCTCCACCCCGATGGTGGCCACAACAAGAAACAATGTCGCAATGAAGATGTCACATTCGGTCAGAGCTGGGCAACGTGCAGCCGCACTCCCTTGGCGGCCAGTTCGTCGAGCACGTCGCGGGGGGCGTCGTCGTCGGTGACCAGATGGGAGATGCGCTCGGCCGGGATCGTCTGGACCATCGTGTCGTGACCGATCTTGGTGTGGTCGGCCAGGACCACGACCTCCTCGGCCGCCGCGGCCAGCGCGCGGTCGACCGCGGCGACCTGGAGGCTGGGCGTGGACAGGCCGCGCTCGGCGGTCAGCCCGTTGCCGGAGACGAACGCGCGGCGCACCCGCAGGCCCGCCAGCGAGCCCTCGGCGGCGCTGCCGACCAGGGCGAGGATCGGGCCGCGCAGCGAGCCGCCGGTGACCACCACCTCGATGCGCGGGCAGCCGGCCAGCGCCTGGGCGACGAGCAGGGAGTTGGTGACCACGGCGAGGTCGCTGTGCCTGGACAGCCGGCGGGCGAACTCCTGGGTGGTGGTGCCGGGGCCGATGACGATCGCGTCGCCGTCCTCCACGAGCGAGACGGCGAGGTCGGCGATGGCCGACTTCTGCGCGGCCGACACGGTGCTCTTCTGCGTGTGGCTGGGCTCGCGGGTGAAGTCGCCGGGCAGGGTGGCGCCGCCGTGGTGGCGGTTGAGCAGGCCCTCGGACTCGAGCGCGCGCAGGTCGCGGCGGACGGTCACCTCCGAGGAACGCACCGCCTGGGCGAGCTCGCGAAGGGAGACCGCGCCATTGGCCCGGACCAGCTCCAGGATCCTCTGGCGGCGCTCGGCTGCGAACACGGGCCTGCCGCTCTCCCTCTGCGTGTCGCTCACGTGGCCCGAGCATAGTCGACCAGAGATGGACTGCCCATCTCTGACCATTTCAGAACGAATCTGATCGATTTTTCTTGACCACAGTGTCGGAATGGTGCTTTCTTTGGTCGAGATGGCGCTCGTTTTCGATCGGAAGGCAGCTCCGTGATCACACGCCTCTCCTTAGCACTGGCCGTCCTGCTCAGCGTGATGTGGCCGCTCTCCCCCGCGGCGGCGCAGGCGGAGCGGCATGGCCTCAAGGGCGACTACCACCTGAGCACCGGGCCGGGCACGTTCGACTTCGGCGAGCTCAAGGCCACCGTCGTGGACCCGAGCATCGACTTCTCCGACCTCAACCCCGCCCTCGCGGAACTGACCGGCCGCGACGAGAACGTCACCGTGCGGTGGACCGGGCGGATCGCGGCGCCCGCGACGAACACCTACACCTTCTCCATGATCGGCGACAACGGCTTCCGCCTCTGGGTCGACAACAAGCCGATCATCGACAACTGGCGCGACATCTGGGACGTGGAGCAGATCGGCACCCCGATCGCCCTGGAGGCCGGGCGCACGTACGACATCAAGATCGAGTACTTCGAGCACTTCGGCGGCGCCAACCTGCGGCTGCGCTGGCAGAGCCCGGACCTGGCCAAGACCGCCGTGCCCGAGCAGGCGCTCTTCCTGCCCGAGGGCTTCGACCCGCCGGGGCCCGTCCAGGCCGAGGTCGGCAAGGCGGGCGACACCGCCACCCTGACCTTCGCCAAGGCGCTCAGGCCCACCACCGCGGCCACCGGATTCAAGATCACCACGGGCGGGTCGGCCTGGCCGATCACCTCCGCCTCCTCCTCCGGCGCGACGCTGACGTTCAAGCTGGGGGCCAAGATCCCGCTCAAGGCCGGCAACGGCGTGCGGGCCGCCTACGACGGCACCGGCGGCGTCGAGTTCGCCGACGGCACCGCGTTGCCAGCGTTCCCCCGCGCCGCGCTGACCAACCGCTCCGAGTACCAGCTGGCCAGCAAGTTCGCCAAGGACGTGAACCCGGCCAACCCGCTGCCCGAATACCCTCGGCCGCAGCTCGTCCGCGAGCGCTGGCGCAGCCTCAACGGCCCGTGGCAGTTCGCCGCCGCCGAAGCGGGCGAGCAGCCGCCGGTCGGCAGGAACCTGGCCGAGCGGATCACCGTGCCCTTCCCCGTCGAGTCGGCGCTGTCCGGAATCGGCAGGAGCGAGGACCGCATGTGGTACCGCAGGACCTTCGAGGTCCCGGACGGCTGGCGCGGCGAGCGGGTCATCCTCCACCTCGACGCCGTCGACTGGGAGTCCACCGTCTACGTCAACGGCACCCGCCTGGCCACCCACCGCGGCGGCTACGACCGCTTCACCGTCGACGTGACCGACGCGCTCAAGCGCCGGGGCCCCCAGGAACTGATCGTCGGCGTCTACGACCCCACGGACAAGGGCAACTACCCCACCGGCAAGCAGCGCCTCACCCCCGGCAGCATCTGGTACACGCCCAGCTCGGGCATCTGGCAGACCGTCTGGATGGAGCCCGCGCCGCGCAACCGGATCCTCTCCGTCGACTCCGTCCCCGACCTTCAGGGCCAGAGGCTGAAGGTGACCGTCAACGCCAGCCTCACCGGCACGCGGGTCAGCCTGGTGGCGCGGGACGGCTCGAAGGTCGTCGGCCGGGTGAGCGGGCGTTCGGGCACCGAGCTGAGCCTGCACGTTCCCAAGCCCAGGCCGTGGACCCCGGACACCCCCTTCCTGTACGACCTGACGGTCTCGACCGGCGACGACAGCGTGCGGTCTTACTTCGGCATGCGGGAGATCTCGGTCGGCCAGGTCGCCGGCAAGACCCGGATGCTGCTGAACGGCCGGCCCGTCTTCCAGCTCGGCCCGCTCGACCAGGGCTTCTGGCCCGACGGTCTCTACACGGCGCCCACCGACGCGGCCCTGCGCTACGACCTTGAGGTCACCAAGCAGGCCGGGTTCAACGCGGTGCGCAAGCACGTCAAGGTCGAGTCCGACCGCTGGTACCACCACGCCGACAAGCTCGGCCTGCTGGTCTGGCAGGACATGCCCTCGACCTCGGGCAACACCAACCAGGCCCAGTTCGAGACCGAGTTCCGGCGCATCGTCGACCAGCACCGCGCCAGCCCCTCGATCGTCATGTGGGTGCCGTTCAACGAGAGCTGGGGCCAGTACGAGGTGGCCAGGGTCGCCGACCTGGTCAAGAGCTGGGACCCCTCGCGCCTGGTCGACAACCAGAGCGGCGTCAACTGCTGCGGCGCCACCGACGGCGGCAACGGCGACGTCATCGACTGGCACATGTACCCGGGCCCGGCGCCGGTCTCGCCGCCGAGCGCGACCAGGGCCTCGGTCCTCGGCGAGTACGGCGGGCTCGGCCTGCTCGTCATCGGCCACACCTGGTCGGGCGGCGGCTGGGGCTACCGGGTCGAGCCCGACGCCGAGACGCTGACCACCCGCTACGTCGAGATGGACCAGACGCTGCGGCGCCTGCACGCCTGCGAGGGCCTCAGCGCCGCGATCTACACCCAGACCACGGACGTGGAGGTGGAGCTCAACGGGCTCATGACCTACGACCGGGCGGTCATCAAGCCCGACCTCGCCAGGGTCCGGGCAGCCAACCGGGCGCTCGTCGACGAGATCTCGCCCGCCTGCTAGGAAAGGAACCACCATGTCCCGCACCGCGATCCTGGCGATGGCCGTCCTCGTGACCGTGGCCGGCTGCGCCAAGGGCGAGGAGCCGCAGACGGCGGCCGCGCCGTCCTCCACGGCCGGTCAGCAGGTCGTCAAGACGCCCACCGGCACCGCGGAAGGGCCGGCCTGCACGCTGGAGCGCTTCGGCGGCGCCGCCTTCGACCTGAAGAGCGCCACGGTCGGCTTCTCCCAGTCGGAGAAGGAGGCCAACCCGTTCCGCATCGCCGAGACCAAGTCGATCAAGGACGAGGCGGCCAAGGTCGGCATCACCAACCTGAAGGTGACCAACGCCCAGTCGCAGTTCTCCAAGCAGATCACCGACGTGGAGCAGCTCATCGCGCAGGGCGCCAAGCTCCTGGTGATCGCGCCGCTGAACTCCGACGGCTGGGAGCCGGTGCTGCAGCAGGCGGCGGCCAAGAAGGTGCCGATCATCACGGTCGACCGGAAGATCAACGCCAAGGCCTGCACCGACTACCTGACCTTCATCGGCTCGGACTTCTACGAGCAGGGCAAGCGGGCCGCCGACAAGATGATCGAGGCGGTCGGCGGCAAGGGCAAGGTGGCGATCCTGCTCGGCGCGCCCGGCAACAACGTCACCACCGAGCGCACCAACGGCTTCAAGGACCGGGTCAAGGAGAAGGCCCCCGGCATCACGATCAGCTTCGAGCAGACCGGCGAGTTCGCGCGGGAGAAGGGCCAGCAGGTCACCGAGCAGCTCATCCAGTCCAACCCCGACATCAACGGCATCTACGCCGAGAACGACGAAATGGCGCTCGGCGCCGTGACCGCGCTGAAGGGCGCGGGCAAGCAGCCGGGCGACATCAAGATCGTCTCCATCGACGGGACCAGGAGCGCGGTCCAGGCCATCGTCGACGGCTGGCTGCACTCGGTGATCGAGTCGAACCCCCGCTTCGGCCCGCTCGCCTTCGAGACCGCCGCGAAGTTCCTCGGCGGCGAGGGCATCGCCGAGAAAGTGATCATCTCCGACCGCGAATACGACCAGGCCAACGCCAAGGACTCGCTCGGTGAAGCGTACTGAACCCCTGTTGGAAGCTCGGGGGATCACCAAGCGCTTTCCCGGCGTGGTGGCGCTCGACGACGTGCATCTCGCCCTCGGGGCCGGCGAGGTGCACGCCCTCGTGGGCGAGAACGGCGCCGGCAAGTCCACCCTCATCAAGGTCTTCACCGGCGTCTACCAGCCCGACGGCGGCGAACTGCGCTACAACGGAGCACCGGCCGGCTTCGCCTCCCCGCTGGAGGCGCAGCGGGCCGGGATCTCCACCATCTACCAGGAGGTCAACCTCGTCCCGATGATGAGCGTCGCGCGCAACCTCCTGCTCGGCCGCGAGCCCCGCGGCCGCCTGGGGGTGATCGACACCGCCAGACTGTACGGCCACGCCCGCGCCGTCCTGCGCGGCTTCGGCCTCGACACCGATGTCAGGCGCCCGCTGAGAAGCCTCGGCGTCGGCGCCCAGCAGATGGTCGCCCTGGCCAGGGCGGTCTCCGTGGACGCCAAGGTGGTCATCATGGACGAGCCCACCTCGTCGCTGGAGCCGCGCGAGGTCGAGACGCTGTTCGGCGTCATCGGCCGGCTGCGCGAGTCCGGCATCGCGGTCATCTACGTCAGCCACCGCCTCGACGAGCTCTACCGGGTCTGCGACAACGTGACCGTGCTGCGCGACGGCCGGGTGGCGCACACCGGGCCACTGGCCGACCTGAACCGGCTCAAGCTCATCTCCCTCATGCTCGGCCGCGACCTGGCCGAGGTGAAGAGCGGCGGCCTCACCCGCTTCAACCGCGACCAGGGCGCGGTGGACGGCACGCCGGTCGTCGAGGCCCGCGGGCTGACCCGGCGGCACGTGCTCTCCGACGTCACCGTCTCGGTCCGGCCCGGCGAGGTGGTCGGGCTCGGTGGGCTGCTCGGCGCCGGCCGTACCGAGACCGCGAAGGCCATCGTCGGCGCGCTGCCCCTGGACGGCGGGCAGGTGCTCGTGGCGGGGGCGCCGCTCCCCCGCGGCGGGACGAAGGCGGCGATCAGCGCGGGCGTGAGCATGCTGCCCGAGGACCGCAAGGCCGAGGGCATCATCCCCGGCCTGTCGGTACGCGACAACATCGCGCTGGCCGCGCTCCCCTCGCTGGCCCGCGCGGGCGTCGTGTCCGACTCCCGGATCGACCGGGTGGTGGAGATCTTCATGCGGCGGCTGCGGATCAAGGCGTCCTCGCCGCACCAGGTGGTGTCGGAGCTGTCGGGAGGCAACCAGCAGAAGGTGCTGCTGGCCCGGTGGCTGGCGGTGCGGCCGAAGGTCCTGCTCCTGGACGAGCCGACGCGCGGCATTGACGTCGGGGCCAAGGCGGAGGTGCAGGCCCTCATCGACGAGCTGGCCGGGGAGGGCCTGGGCGTGCTGCTCATCTCCTCCGACCTGGAGGAACTGGTCGAGGGCGCCGACCGGATCCTCGTCCTGCGCGAGGGCGCGGTGGTCGGCGAGCTGTCCGGCGAGAACGTGACCGAGGCGAAGATCATGGCGGCCATCGCGGAGCGCGCCCATGACTAGGTGGATCCGCGACTACGGCGTCTACGCCGCGGTGCTCGCGCTGCTGGTGTTCAACGTGCTGTTCACGCCGTATTTCCTGGACGCGGCCAACTTCCGCACCCAGCTCGTCCAGGTGTCGCCCATCGTGATCATCTCGCTGGGCATGGCGCTGGTGATCGGCACGAAGGGCATCGACCTGTCCGTCGGCTCGGTGATGGCGCTGGCCGCCGCGCTGACCGCCCTCTATCTGGGGTACGGCGCCGCCGTCGCCCTCGTCGTCGCGCTGATCGGCGGCGCCGTGGCAGGCGCGGCGGGCGGCACGCTCGTCGCCTACGTGGGAATCCAGCCGATCGTGGCGACGCTGGCCCTGCTCGTCGGCGTCCGCGGGCTGGCCAACGTGCTGGTGCCGCAGCTGGTCGAGTTCCGCAACCCCGACCTCATCGCCCTCGGCAGCAGCTCGCTGTTCGGCGTCCCGCTCATCGTGATCATCGCCGCCGCGCTGACGCTCGTGGTCGCGTTCCTGGTGCGCAGGACCACGTTCGGCCGGCAGGTGGTCGCGATCGGCGGCAACCGGGCCGCCTCGGAGCTGTCCGGGCTGCCGGTGAAACGGGTTCTCGTGCTCGTCTACGTGATCTCCGGGCTGCTCGCGGCGCTGGCCGGGGTGCTGGCGACCGCCCGGCTGCAGGCCAGCGACCCCACCTCGCTCGGGATGTTCATCGAACTGTCGGCGATCACCGCGGTCGTCGTGGGCGGCACGCCGCTGTCCGGCGGGCGGATCAGGGTCGCCAGCACCGTGATGGGCGCGCTGCTGATGCAGTTGCTGTCGGCCACGCTCATCAAGCACAACCTGCCCCAGTCGTGGACGCAGATGGTCCAGGCGGTCATCATCCTCGCCGCCGTGTATGTGACGAGGGAGCGTGTCAAGCGATGACGACCGTCACCCGCAGGGAAGAGATAGGCCGGGTGCTCCAGCAGCACGGCGCGCTGATGGTGCTCGGGGTGCTGATCGTCGTCGGCACGCTGGCCTTCGACTCCTTCGCCACCGTGGGCAACGCCGCCAGCGTGGTGGTCTCCTCCTCGTTCCTGGCCGTGGTCGCGATCGGCATGACCTTCGTGATCATCGGCGGTGGCATCGACCTGTCCGTCGGCTCGCTGTTCGTCCTCGGCGGGGTGCTCGCCGCCGCCGGTTCACGGTACGGCTTCGCCGCCGCGCTGCTCCTGCCGCTGGCCGTCTGCGGACTGGTCGGCCTGGTCCAGGGCCTGATCATCGCCAGGACCGGCCTCGCGCCCTTCATCGTCACGCTGGCCGGCCTGCTCGGCGTGCGCGGGCTCATGCTGGCCATCTCCGACGAGGGCGCCACCACCTACCTGGTCTCCGATCCGGCGTTCGCGGCGCTCGGCCAGGGCGAGCTGCTCGGGCTCACCTATCCGGTCTACGTCACGATCGTGCTGGTGCTGGCGGCGATGGTGCTGCTGCAGCGGACCGGGTTCGGGCAGAACGTCTACGCCATCGGCGGCAACGAGCAGGCCGCGGCGCTCATGGGGGTGCCGGTCACCCGTACCAAGGTCCTGGTGTATCTGATGTCCGGGCTGCTCGCGGGCCTGGCCGGGGCGCTCAACGCCGCCCGGCTGTCGTCCGGCGTGACCATCCTCGGCATCGGCATGGAGCTCGACGCCATCGCCGCGGTGGTCATCGGCGGGACGCTGCTGACGGGCGGCGCCGGTGGCGTCACCGGGACGGTGGCCGGGGTGCTGCTGCTCGGTGTGATCCAGAGCCTGATCAACCAGGTCGGCAACCTCACCTCCTCCTTCCAGCAGGTGGTCAGCGGGGCGTTCCTGGCGCTGGTCGTGGTCGCGCAGCGGCTGCTCAGCAAGGCGCAGCGACTGAACTGACGCATAGCTCCCGATCTATCCGTCCGGTGAAGGCTTGCAATATCCCACACATTTGGTAGGAAAAAGGGGGTACAGCCTAAGGAGCGACCATGCCCCTGCCGGACTTCCTCGTCATCGGCGCCCCGAAGACCGGGACGACCGCCCTGCACGCCGCGCTCCAGCAGCACCCGGAGCTGTTCTTGTCCGCGGTGAAGGAGCCCAAACACTTCCTCACCGCCGGGCCGCCGCCCACCCAGGGCGGCCCCGGCGACGCCGCGACCTACCGCGAGCACGTGTGGCGGCGCCAGGACTACGAGGCGCTGTTCTCCGGGGCGCCGCCGGGGGCGCTGCGCGGGGAGGCGACGCCGTTCTATCTCTATGATCTGGCCGCGCAGCGGCGCATCCACGCTGCGGTCCCGCACGCCCGGCTCATCGCGATCCTTCGCGATCCGGTCGAACGCGCCCATTCCAACTGGGTCCACCTGTGGTCGGCGGGGCTGGAACCACTCGACGACGTCGTGCGCGCGTGCGCCGACGAGCCGCGCCGGATCGCGGCGGGCTGGGCGCACTTCTGGCACTACACCGGTCTCGGCAGGTACGGCGAGCAGCTCGCCCACCTGTTCAGCCTGTTCCCGCGTGAGCAGGTGCTGACGTTCCGCTACCGTGACCTGCTCGACCGCCCGGCCGAGACGCTCGACCGGATCTGCGCCTTCCTCGGGGTCACCCAGGGCCTGCTCACCGAGGTGCCCAGGGAGAACGTCACCGCCCACCCCGACCAGCGGCCCTCGCTGCTGTCGGCGTTCCGGCGGCGGCTGCGCGGCGGGCTGGCCGACCGGGTCGAGACCCGGCTCCAGCGCGACGGCCTGGCCCGGCGGCCGCTGACGTGGGAGCAGCGGCGGGAGCTGCTCACCTACTTCGCCGCCGACATCCTGCTCCTGCAGCGGGTCACCGGCGAGGACTTCAGCGACTGGCTCGGCCCCAAGGAACGCTCGGGCGGCCTGGTCGGCCCCCGCCCGCCGGGCCAGCGCCAGGCCAGAAACGGCCGTCCCACCTGATCGGGCCGTCCCACCTGATCGGGCCGTCCCACCTGATCGGGCCGTCCCACCTGATCGGGCCGTCCCACCTGATCGGGCCGTCCCACCTGATCAGCCGGGCCCCGGTTGATGCCGGTCCCCGGCCGATCAGGCAGGGGTCCGGTCAGCGGAGTTCCGTGCGCAGTTCGTGGGCGCCGTCCGGCCTTGTGTACTCGTAGTACAGCCGGGTGCCGCCCCCGGGCAGGTCGAGGATGTCCAGGTAGCGCAGCCCGCCCCCGTGGTACGGGGAGCTGGCTGCGGGTGTCGTGCCGACCGGGGTCATCGAGGCCGGGTCGTCGCCCTGCGCGACCCCGGTCCGCTCCTCGTAGTTCTCCGCCGCGCTGGCCCGGCCGTCGTAGAAGGCCACGACCCGCTCGCCGTCGAAGCGGACGGCGCTGACGCGCACCCCGCGGGCGTCCCAGAGACCGGGGCGGCCGCTCAGCGCCGTTCCGTGCCAGGTCCAGTCGAGGCCGTCCGCACTGGTGGCGTAGTCGGTGACCATCTGGTCGGCCTCGTCGGGGTCGGTCAGCGGGTGGCAGGAGGCCCACAGGTGCCACTGGCCGCCCCGCCGTACGATGACCGGATCCTTCACGCCCGTCTTCGGGTCGCCCGGCAGGACGGTGCGCCGCGCGGCCGGGTCGAACCCGGACGGGTCGGCGGCCTCGAGCACCTCCACCCGCCAGTGCTTGGTGCCGGGGGTCGCACAGCTCAGGTAGAGCCGCCATCGTCCCTCGGGGGTGCGGACCAGCGCGGGCCGTTCCAGCGACTCGGCGGCCATCCGCTCGCTCGTGATCGTCACCAGCGGCTCGAACTGCTCGCCGTCGGCGGAGCGGGCGACCACGATCGCGTAGCCCCGCCCCTCTCCCACAGGACGGCGCAGCCGGTAGGCGAGGTAGACCAGCCCGTCACCGGCCACCGCGCTGGGCGCGCCCGCCCAGTACCCGTCGCCGGACACCGGGGGGCCGATCGCCACCACCGATCGGCCGGGGTCGGGAAGCATTTTCTGGACATCGATCGACATGGACATGACAGTAGGGCCCGGTCCCAAGCTGCACATGGGGCTTCACCTTCACTTGGAAGATTCATGTATTCCCTATTTACTTTATAGGGATTATCGCGGGCGTGTCACGGCCTCGCCGGACGGACGAGGCCGCTCTCGTAGGCGAACACCACGACCTGGGTACGGTCGCGCAGCCCCAGCTTCACCAGCACCCGGCTGAAGTGCGTCTTCACCGTGGCCTCGGCCAGGCTCAGGGCGGTGGCGACCTCGGCGTTGGACAGCCCGCGCGCCACCTGGACCAGTACTTCGCGTTCGCGGGAGGTGAGCTCGGCCAGCCGTACGTCCTGCTCGGGAGCGCCCGGCATGAGCTGCGGCGCGAACCTTTCCAGCAGGCGGCGGGTGACCCTCGGCGACACCGCGGCCTCGCCCGCCGCGACGTTGCGGATCGCGGTCAGCAGTTCCTCGGGGCGCGTGTTCTTCGGCAGGAAGCCCGCGGCCCCGGCCTTCAGCCCGGCGAAGGCGTACTCGTCCAGGTCGAACGTGGTCAGGATGAGCACCCGCGCCTGCGGGGTGTCCCTGGCGATCCTGCGGGTGGCCTCGATCCCGTCGACGCCGGGCATGCGCACGTCCATCAGCACGACGTCGGGGCGCAACTGCCTGGCCAGCCGCGCGGCCTCCTCGCCGTCGCCCGCCTCGCCCGCCACCTCCATGTCCGGCTCGGCCTCGAACACCATGCGGAACGCCATGCGCAGCAGCGACTCGTCGTCGACCAGCAGCAGCCGGATGGTCATGCCGCGCCCCTGCCCGCCAGGCCGCCGGTGAGGTCGAGTCGTGCCGCCACTCGCCATCCCCCGCCGGGTAGCGGCCCCGCCTCGAAGGTCCCGCCGTAGAGGGCGGCCCGTTCCCGCATCCCGGCCAGCCCGCGCCCGGTCGCGGCCCTGGGTGCCCGGCTTGTGGGGGCGTCGTTGGTGATCTCGACGGTGGCGTACCTCGGTGTCATGGCGAGCCTGACCTCGGCCGTCGCGCCCGGGGCGTGCCTGAGGACGTTCGTCAGCGCCTCCTGGGCGAGCCGGTAGACGGTGAGCTGGGCGGCGGCCGGGATCGCGGCGGGGTCGCCGGTCACCTCCAGCCGGGTCGGCAGCCCGGCCGCGCGCATCCCGCCGGCGAGACCGTCGAGCTGGGCGATTCCGGGCGCCGGGTGCAGGGGCTCGGCCGCCTCGCCGAGTGCGCGCCGCATGTCCGCGAGGGCCTGCCGACCGGTGTCGGCGATCTGGTCGACGGCGGCGGCCGCGCGGTCGGGAGCGCGCTCGCGCACGTACGCCGCGCTGTCGGCCAGCGCCACCATCACCGACAGGTTGTGCGTGACGATGTCGTGCAGGTCGCGGGTCATGCGGGCGCGCTCTTCGGCGACGGCGAGCCGGGCGCGCCGCTCGCGGTCGTGCTCGAGCGACAGCACGTACGCCCGCCGGTCCCGCGCCCACAACCCGGTGGTGAGGGCGGCGGCGACCAGCGCCGTCAGGGCCGCGGCCGTGAACGGGAACTGGCCCGGCGGCGCCCACCGGGCCGCGGCCAGCAGCGCTCCGACTTCCAGCGTCACCCCGGCCGCCGCCGTCCACCGCCAGGTGCTCCGCGCGGCGACGGTGTAGAGCGCGACCAGCAAGGACACGTCGGCGGGAAGCTGCACACCCAGCATCCACTGAACGGCCGCCGTCACCGCGATCGCGCAGAACACCGGCACCGGCGCGCGCCGCCGCCACACCAGCGGCGCCACCAGCGCGACCTGCAGCAGCACCAGCTCGGCCCGGGACGTCACCTGGCCGGGACCGAGCGTGACCACGAAGACGGCGGCCGCCAGCAGCCCGTCGACCGGCAGGGACGACCGGCGGGCGAGCGCCATGAGACCGGCGGACTTCATGGCGTTCACCCTAGTTGTCCTGCGGGTTCGCTCCCCATCCTCCTCCGGGATGAACATCCGGGCGGGTCATCCGGAAGTCGTAGGCGGAGATCAGCCGTATGCCGCTGGGCCGGGCCCGCACCGCGCTGCGAGCCTGTCGGGACGTTTCCCGTAAGGAGTCCCAGATGACCTTCACCATGATCCCCGCGGCGCTCGCCGCGCTCACCCTTGCCACCTCTACCGGGCAGCCCGTGACGGTGTCCCTGCCCGCGCCGGGCGGGCCGTACCGGGTCGGGACCGTCGCGGTGCGGCTGGTGGACAGCTCGCGCCCCGATCCGCTGGTCCGCTCGAAGCCCTACCGGGAGCTGATGGTCAGCCTGTGGTACCCGGCGAAGGAGAGCGGCGCGCCGGTCGCGCCGCACATGGCGCCGCTCGCCGCGGCCGACTGGGACCGTCACTCGGCCCCGCCGATGGGCATCAAGGCGGGCGCCGTGGACTGGGCGGCCACGGCCACCCACGCGCGGACCGGCGCGCCGGTGGATCCCGGGGCGGGCAAGCTGCCGGTGGTGCTGTTCGGCTCCGGGGACGGCGGGCCGCGCGCCCTCGGCACCACGCTGGTTCAGGACCTCGCCTCGCGCGGTTACCTGGTCGTCACCGTGGACCACACCTACGAGGCCGACCAGGTGGAGTTCCCCGGCGGGCGGGTGGTGCGGGCGCTGCCGCTGCCGTCGAAGCTGACGCCGCGGGTCATCGCCAAGCTGCTCGCGCGCCACTCGCAGGCACGCCTGGCGGACATGCGGTTCGTCCTCGGCCGGGTCGCCGCGCTGGCCGGCGGAGGAAAGCTGGGGACCGAGACGCGGCTGCCCGACGGGTTGCGCGGCGCGCCGGACCTGTCGCGGGTGGGGGCGCTCGGGCAGTCGCTCGGCGGCTCGGTGGCCGCGCAGCTCGTCCACGACGACCGGCGGGTGGACGCGGGGGTGAACCTCGACGGCGGCTACGTCGGCCGGGTGGCGAAGACGGGTGTCGGCCGGCCGTTCCTGCAGCTCGCGGCCGAGGCCCACACCCGGGAGAGCGAGCCGAGCTGGAAGTCCTTCTGGCGGGCCTCGACCGGCTGGAAGCGGGAGCTGCGCTTCGCGAAGGCGGCGCACGGCTCGTTCACCGATCTTCAGGCGATGCTGCCGAAGATCGCCGAGACGGTGCCGAAGGTGCCGGTGGCCGACTTCGTGGGCACCATCGACCCCGCCCGGTCCGTCGCGGCGCAGCGGGCGTACGTGGCGGCCTTCTTCGACCTGCACCTGAAGAACCGGCCCACGCGGCTGTTCGACGCGCCCAGCCCTCAGCACCCCGACGTGTCGATCATTCCCTGACACCCACGCCGGGCCGGCCTTCCCGGCAGGCCCGGCATGGCGCGGAATCAGCGGATACGGCGGGCCGCCCTGCCGCCCAGGTGCAGGAAGGAGATCTCGCCCGCGTCGTCGCGCAGGAACCGGCCCACGGCCCGCCGCGGGTCGGCCGCGAGCGTCACGTCGTCGCCACCCTCGACCAGGGCCAGCGCCATGTCGGGCATGCCCTCCACCCCGGCCGCCACCAGCTCGGGCGTCAGCACGAACCGCGCCACCAGGTTCTCGTCCACCTCGAAGACCCACTGGCCGGCGTCGTAGCCGCCGGCGTACTCGGGGGCGGGGTCGCGCACCGTCAGCCGTACCTCTTCGGGCTTGGCGTCGAGCAGGTGCTCCAGGCACCAGTCGGTCACCCGCTTGCCCAGGACCTTGCCCGGCCCCGAGTTGGTGAGCGTGGTGACGGCGAAGCCGTGCTCGGGGGCCAGGACGAACGTGGACAGTTGCACGTTGCCGATGTTGCCGCCGTGGGTGACCAGGCGGACGCCGCCCTGCTCGTCCAGCAGCCACGGCAGGCCGACCCCTGACCACGGCACGCCGACGGCGACGTGCTCGGCGCGCATCAGCTCCCTGGTGGCGGCGTTGACCGGCCGCTCGCCGCCCAGGCCCAGGTGGAAGGCGGCGTAGCGGAGCTGGTCGCGGACCGACGAGGCGAGGCCGCCCTCGGCCATGGCGTCACGGAACAGGCCCCAGGTGTGCGCCACGTGCGCGCCGTCCTCGCGTACGACATGGCCGACGGCGTGCGGGCGGGTGGCGGCGTCCCAGGGGAAGAAGAAGCTGTCGCGCATGCCCAGCGGCTGGAGCACGACCCGCCCGACGACACTCTCGTACGGCTCGCCGCACACGACCTCGATGACCCGCCCGAGCAGCCGGAACCCGGCGTTGCTGTAGGAGGCGAGCGTGCCGGGGGCGAAGAGCTGGGGCAGCCGCTCGTACACCTTGATCGCATCAGCAAGGGCGCCGTCGCCCCAGCTCTCTCCGTCGTCGATGTCGCCGAGGAACCCGCCGGTGTGGGTGAGCAGGTGCCGGATGGTCACCTCCCGCGCGGCGGCCTCGTCGGCGAGCCGGAAGCCGGGCAGGTACGTGCGCACCCGCCCGTCCAGGTCGAGCCGGCCCTCCTCGACGAGATGCATGATCACGGTCGCGGTGACCGTCTTGGTGGTCGACCCGATCTGGAACAACGTGTCGGCCGTCACGGGCGCAGGCGCGTCGACGCTGGTGACGCCGGTGGTGAGCACGTGTTCCGCGCCGTCGAAGAGCACGCCCACGGCGGCTCCGGGTACGTGCAGGGAAGTCGCCTCGCTGTCGAGCAGGCTCTGCAGGTGGGTGAGGTCAGCCATCCGCTCATCCTGCTGCCCGGCGGCGGCCGGGGGCTTCGTCGCCACGCACCATTTCCGCCCCGCCGTTCGTCCGGGCCGCGTCCGGCGCGCGCCGCCCCTTGTGTCCGCACCACAAACGAACCTGCCGTCTTGTCGCCGCGTCACCTTGGCCTGGGGCCGCACGGGCGGCGATAGTCGTGCCGTGCGCCACAACCCTGACTACCTGCTCGACGACCACACCCGCATCCGCGCGCTGATCCGCGAGAACCCGTGGGCGACGCTGGTCAGCGACGGTCTGACCGCCTCTCACCTGCCCGTCCTGCTGGAGGACGGCCCCGGGCTGTCGGTGGTGAGCCATCTCGGCCGCCCCGACGACGAGCTGCACCAGCTCGGCGAACGCGAGGCGCTGCTGATCGTCGCGGGCCCCAACGGCTACATCTCTCCCGGCTGGTACGGCGCCGGCCCGGCCGTGCCCACCTGGAACTACCTGGCCGTCCACCTCTACGGCCGGCCCGAGGTGCTGAGCCCGGAGGAGACCTACCAGGTCCTGGTGGACACCGTCGACCGGTTCGAGCACGTGCTGCCGGCGCCGTACCAGATGGACGAGTCCTACGCGCGCAGGATCGCGCCCGGCGTCGCGGGATTCCGGCTGCGGGCCGAACGCGTCGAGGGCAAGGCGAAGCTCAGCCAGGACAAGTCACCGCAGATCGCACACAACATCATCCGCGCGCTAGACACGGACCCCACATACGCCAATCCCGCGCTCGCTCGCGAGATGCGCGAGGTCTGGACCCCGGAGGAGAACCGATGACCACGACGACCACCCTGCTGCGCGGCGCGCGGACCGGCCCCTCCGGTCCCCTTCACGACGTGCTCGTCTCCGGCGGACGCGTCGCGAACATCGCCGAGAGCATCCCCGCCGAGCCCGGGTGGGAGGTGGTGGAGCTGGCCGGCCGTACCGTGCTGCCGGGACTGTGGGACCACCACGTGCACTTCGACCAGTGGATCATGGCCAGGCAGCGGCTGGACCTGTCCGGCGCCGCCTCGGCCGCCGAGGCGGTGGCCCTCGTGGCCGAACGCCTGCGCACCCGGCCGCCGGAGCCCGGCCTGCCCCTGGTGGGCTACGGCTTCCGCGACGCCCTGTGGCCGGACGCGCCGCACCGCGACCTCCTGGACGCCGCCGCGCCGGAGTCGGCGCACGTGCCCGTGGTCCTGATGAGCGGCGACCTGCACTGCTGCTGGATCAACTCGGCGGCCGCCGGACGTTACGGCTGGCAGGAGCATCCGACCGGGATCCTGCGCGAGTCGGAGTGGCAGGCGATCCAGCAGGACATCACCGACGTCCCCGCTCCCCTGCTGGACGGCTGGGCCGAGGTGGCCACCGCCGAGGCGGCGGCCCGCGGCGTCGTCGGCGTGGTCGAGCTGGAGGCCCCTTGGCGGCTGGACGCCTGGACGCGGCGGGTACGGGCGGGCAACCGGGCGCTGCGGGTGGTGTGCGGGGTCTGGCCCGCGTTGCTGGAGGAGGCGGTGGCGCGCGGGCTGCGTACCGGGGAGGTGATCGACGGGACCGAGGGCCTGGTCGAGATGGGCCCGTTCAAGGTGATCACCGACGGCTCGCTCAACACCCGCACCGCCTACTGCCACGACCCCTACCCCGGCCTTGAGGACGGCGCGCACCCGCACGGCATGCTGCTCGTGCCGCCGGACCAGCTGGCGCCGATGATGGAGAAGGCGTGGGCTGCCGGGCTGCGGCCGGCGGTGCACGCGATCGGCGACTGGGCCAACAACCTGGCGCTGGACGCCTTCGAGCGGGTGGGCGCGCAGGGGGCGATCGAGCACGCGCAGCTCCTGGACGACGCCGACCTCGGCCGGTTCGCGCGGCTGGGCGTGGTGGCCAGTGTCCAGCCCGAGCACGCGATGGACGACCGTGACGTTGCCGACCGGATCTGGGCCGGGCGCACCGGGCGGGCGTTCGCCTTTGGCGCGCTGCTGATGGCCGGGGCGCGGCTCGCGCTGGGCTCGGACGCGCCGGTCTCGCCGCTGGACCCGTGGATCACGATGGCCGCCGCGGTGGACCGCGGCCGGGACGGCAGGGAGCCCTGGCACCCCGAGCAGGCGATCCCGATCGAGGCGGCCATCGCGGCCTCGACCAGGACGGGCAGGGCTGAGCTGACTACCGGAGACGAGGCCGACCTCGTGGTGACGGGCGCCGACCCGTTCACCGCGTCGGGCGCGGACCTGCGCGCCATGCCCGTGGCCGCGACCATGCTCGGCGGCCGATGGACGTGGCGCGAGTCCATCTGACCCACACCAAAGGGCCATCTGACCACACCAAAGAGCCATCTGACCATGCCAGAAGCTCCATCTGACCGCGCCGACGCGACTGCCTCCGACCGCGTAGAGGCGACGGCCCGTGACGGCATAGGCCTGCCGTCACGGGCCGTCTACGCGTTGAGCAGCCTGACCCGGCAGGCCAGCTGGAGGGCGAAGCGGGTGTCCGGGTCGGCCAGGTCTGCCCCGAGCGCCTCGGTGATCCATCGGATCCGGTAGGCGACCGCGTTCGGATGCAGGTGCAGCGTCTCTGCGGTGCGCGTGGGTGAGCTCTGCGCGTCCAGATAGGCCGACAGCGTGGTGACGCCGACCTTGGCCCGCGCCGCCCCCATGGCGTCCAGCGGCCCCAGCATCTCGGCCAGCAGATCCCGGCTCAGCGGCGAGGACGACAGCCCGGCCAGGATCCTGCGCAGGCCGGTGGCGTCGGTCTCGGCCAGCGTTCCGTGGCGGCCCGCCGCGCGCGCCGAGTCCGCCGCCACGCGCGCCTCCGCGGCCGACTGCCGCAGCCCGTCGGGTCCCGCCTGCGGTGTGCCGATCCCGCCGGTGATGACGACGTCGCCCCGCCCGGTCAGCGCCTCGATCAGCCGCTGCACCTCGGCCCGCGCCCGGCGGTGCAGGTCGGTCCCGGCGGGCCCGGTGCAGACGACCACCAGGTCGCCGCCGAGCGTGGCCACGTGCCAGGCGCCCGGCTTGGAGTGAAGCACCTGCAGCGCCGACAGCTCTGCCTCGTCGAGCAACTGGCGGGCCCGGTCCAGCGACGCCTCGCCGCGGGCGGTGGCGTCCTCGACCTTGAGCCAGGCGGCCACGTGCGTCTGCTCCACCGGAAGGTCGAGCTGGAACGCCTGCTCCACCAGCTGCGGCAGCTGGGCCCGGTCGCACAGCACGATCTGCACGATCAGCCCGGCGCGGGTGAGCGCGGGCGCGAAGCGGCGGTTGAGTTCACGCTGCCGCAGCCGGGAGACGAGCGCGGCGATCGCCGGCAGGGCGACCCTGGTCGCGTCGTCGTCCAGATCGGCCACCACCCGGGCGACCGCCTGCCTTCCCACCACGACCGCGCCGGGGTCGGACTCGGCGACCGGCATGGTCTCGTCCACCCGCACCCGGCAGCCCAGCGCCTCGGCCGCGTGGTCGAGCAGCGTCCGCACTGCCTCGTTGCCGCCTTCCTCCGCCGCCTGCTGCGCGAGCCGGATCGCGCTCTCCGCGCGCGCGAGCGCGTCCGACGCGCCGCCCCTGACGAACCGGTCGATCTCCAGCAGGAGCCCGGCCCCGTCACGGGCCTTGTCCGGGGCGAGCACGGGCAGCCGCGCCCGGTCGGCCAGCCGGGTGGCGGTGATCGGCAGCCGCATCGGCGCCGCGAACACCAGCCCGGCCAGCCCCCGCGAGGTCGCCTGCCGGATCGCCACGTCGATCTCGTACCCGGAGATGGACTCCGCGCCCAGCACCACGATCAGGCTGTCGGCCGGTACGCGTTCGATGGCGGACAGCGTGTCCGCTCCCGCGACGTGCCGGATGGGCTCCTCCGCCGCGGGCCCGGCGATCAGCGCGAGCCCGAACCTTGACTGGCGGCGCAACATCTCGGCGATCGTCTGTGGCATGGCCACAGATTAGGGCTGAACCTTGTGTTTGCGCCATATGGGCTGGGAAGGGGCCGGTGGCCATACTCGTCCCATGCAGCTGACCGAGAGTGACCTTCCAGCGCTGGCGCGTGGCTGCGCCGTCTTGGGGACCGGTGGCGGCGGCTCGGTGGAGACCGCCATCCCCAGCGCCCTGCAGGCGCTGCGCGAGCACGGCCCCGTCCCGCTGGTACGGCTGGCCGACCTCGACGACGACGCGCTCATCGTCCCGATGTCCAGCATCGGCGCCCCGACCGTCGGGCACGAGATGCTCGCCAGCGCCGAGCAGCCGAAGCGGCTGCGCGAGGAGGTCGAGCGCATCGCCGGCCGCCCGATCTCCGCGATCATGGCCGGTGAGATCGGCGGCAGCAACGGCGTCGAGCCGCTCGCCTGGGCGGCGCAGCTCGGCCTGCCGATGCTCGACGCCGACGGCATGGGCCGCGCCTTCCCCGAACTTCAGATGGTCTCGATGCACGTGGCCGGTCTGACCTCCGACCTGGTGATCCTGGCCGACGTCGTCGGCAACGTGGCCGCGCTGCGCCCGATCGACGCGATCTGGTCCGAACGGCAGGCCCGCGCGCTCTGCGTGGCCAGCGGCGCCAGCACGATGATGGCCAACTACCTGATGTCCGGGGCCCAGGCCAGGGGCGCGGTCATCGAGGGCAGCGTCTCGGCCGCGCTCGACATCGGGCGCGCCACCATCGGCCACGCCGACCCGGTCGCCGCCCTCACCGAACGGCTGGCCGCCCGCCGCCTGCTCGACGGCAAGATCGTCGAGGTCGAGCGGAACACCGGCGGCGGCTTCGTCCGCGGCGCGGTCGTCGTCGACGGCACCGGCTCGTACGCGGGCCGCATGGTGCGCATCGAGATCCAGAACGAGAACCTCGTCGTCTTCGAGTCCGGCGAGGTGGTGGCCAGCGTCCCCGACCTGATCACCGTGGTCGACACCCAGACCGCCGAGGCGGTCTCGACCGAGACGCTGCGCTACGGCCAGCGGGTCAGCGTTCTGGCGTGGGCCTGCGACCCGCTCTGGCGTACCCCGGAGGGCATGGCCGTCGTGGGTCCGCGCGCCTTCGGCTACCACATCGACTACCGACCTGTTGAGGAGCACGTGCATGTCGGCTGATCCCAAGCGCGATCTGAAGATCGGCATCGACGTCGGCGGCACGAACACCGACGCCGTCGTGCTCGACCGGTCGGACGCCATCGTGGCCAGGACCAAGCAGCCGACCACGCGGGACGTCACCGACGGCATCCGCAGCGCGCTGGCGGTGGTGCTCGGCGAGCTGGGCGAGCGCGAGCGGCAGGTGGGCCGGATCATGCTCGGCACCACCCACGCCACCAACGCCGTCCTGCAGCGCCGGGGACTGAGCCGGGTGGCGGTGATCCGCCTCGGGGCGCCCGCGGCCACCGCGGTGGCGCCGCTGACGACCTGGCCGGCCGACCTGCGCGAGGCGGTGGAGGCGGGGTCGGTGATGCTGGGCGGCGGCCACTTCGTGGACGGCTGGCCGATCGCCCCGCTCGACCGCGACGGCATCCGCCGCTTCCTGGGCTCGGTCGCGGGCCGGACGGAGGCGGTGGCGGTCACCGGCATCTTCAGCCCGGCCTCCGGTGAGCAGGAGCAGCACGTCGCCGAGATCGTCCGCGAGGAGCTCGGCGCCGACGTGGCGCTGTCGCTCAGCCACGAGATCGGCTCGCTCGGCCTGCTGGAGCGGGAGAACGCGACCGTGCTGAACGCCGCGCTCTACCGTGCGGCGGGCGAGGTGACCCGGGCCCTGGACGCCGTGCTGGCCGAGCGCGGCCTGGACGCGGCGGCCTTCTTCGCCCAGAACGACGGCACGCTGATGGCCCTGGAGTACGCCTCCCGCTACCCGGTGCTGACCATCGGCTCGGGCCCGGCCAACTCGATCAGGGGCGCGGCGTTCCTGTCCGGGGTGGACGAGGCCATCGTGGTCGACGTCGGCGGCACCTCCACCGACCTCGGCGTGCTGGTGCGCGGCTTCCCCCGCGAGTCGTCGTTCGCCACCGACATCGGCGGCGTGCGCACCAACTTCCGCATGCCGGACATCCTCAGCGTGGCCGTCGGCGGCGGCACCATCGTCGGCGGCACCCCCGAGGAGCCGGTCGTCGGGCCGGTCTCGGTCGGCTTCCGCATCACCTCCGAGGGCCTGTCCTTCGGCGGAAGCACACCGACGCTGAGCGACGCCGGCGCCCTGGCGGGCCGGGTCGCGCTGGGCGGCGGGCTCCGGCCTCCGGCGCGTACCCGGGCCCTGCTGGACTCCGCGCTGCGGGGGGCCGACGCGGTCATCAGCGACGCGGTGGACCAGATGTCGCTGGGCCGGCGCGACCGGCCGGTCGTCGCGGTCGGCGGCGGCGCGTTCCTGGTGCCGGACGTCGTCACCGGCGCCGCGAAGGTGCTGCGTCCCGACAACGCCGACGTGGCCAACGCCGTGGGCGCGGCCATCGCCCTGGTCAGCGGCCGGTGGGAAACGCTGGCTCCGGCCGGCGAAGGCCGTAGGCAGGCCATCGAGGAGGCGAGTGAGAAGGCGGTCCACCGGGCCGTCCAGGCGGGCGCCGACCCCGCCACGGTGCAGGTGGTCGAGATCACCGAGACACCCCTGTCATACCTGCACGAGCCGGCGGTCCGCGTCAACGTCAAGGCCGCGGGCCGGCTGGGCTGGTTGTGAATCGGACTTTGGGGATCGGACTTCAGGGATCGGACCTTAGGGATCGGACCTTAGGGATCGGACTTTAGGGATCAGGAAAGGAATGCCATGTCCAAATCTCGTCGCCGGCGTGCGGCTCAGGTGTGGTGTGCCGTAACCGTGCTGGCCGCGGTGGCCACCGGATGCGGCGCGGACGCCAAGCCCGCCACGTCATCCCCCGCCGCCAGCGGCATCCTGAGCGTCGGCGTCACCGCCTCACTGGGCCGGATGACCTCGCTCAATCCCCTGGCCGACAACCTCTACGGCTCGTGGATCGCCCGGCAGCTGATCTATCCCGCACTCGTCCAGCTCAACGGCACCAAGCTGGAGCCGTCCTGGGCGAGCAAGTGGGACGTCTCCGAGGGCGGCCGCGTCTACACCTTCCACCTGCGGCCCGGCGCCTGGTCCGACGGCAAGCCCCTCACCGCGCACGACGCCGCCTGGACGGCGAACTTCGAGCTGAAGCACGCCAGTGACGCGGCCGGACTGGTCTCCTTCGCCCTCGAAGGGGTGAAGAGCGTCAAGGCCGCCGACGACAAGACCCTGGTCGTCACCTATGCCGAGGCGATGCCCGAGAGCGTGCTCACCCTGCTGGCCAACTTCCACGTGCTGCCCAAGCACGTCTACGAGCCGCACGCGGGCGGCGACGGCTCGAAGATCCTGGCCTTCCGCCCCGAGGACAAGCTCCCCGCGGTCTCGGGCGGGCCGTTCACGGTGACCGAGTTCGCCGGTGACGGCACCACGATCTTCGAGCCCAACAAGGGCTATTTCGGCACCCCGCCGAAGGTCGGCGCCGTGGGCCTGCAGGTCTTCCAGAACGACGAGGGCCTGGCCCAGGCCCTGCGCGCCGGCACCGTCGCCTGGGGCTACGGCGGCGGCTCGGCCGTGGCCGCCTCGGTCAAGGGCGCCGCCGGCCTGAAGGTGGCCGCCTCCCCCTCCCAGGAGGTCGCCATGCTCAACGTCAACACCAACCCGAAGAAGCGGGACAACCCCGAGCTGAAGCAGGTCCAGGTCCGCGAGGCGATGTCGCTGGCGCTCGACCGCGCCGAACTCGTCGAGGTCGTGCTCAACGGGTACGGCAGGCCCGGCCGCAGCGTCCTGGCCCCCTTCCAGGACGAGTGGATCCCCAAGGACCTGCGGGCCGACCCGCACGACCCGGCCAAGGCCAACGGCATCCTCGACGGCCTCGGCTACAAGCGCGGCGCCGACGGCATCCGGGTGACCCCGGCCGGCGACCGCATGTCGTACTCCGTCGTGGTCTGGAAGGAGATCAGCCGCGTGGCCGAGATCCTGCAGAAGAACCTGGCGGAGGTCGGCATCGAGCTGAAGCCGGACATCGCCGCCGACTACACCGCGGCGGTCACCAAGCCCGACGGCAAGTACCTGGACTTCGACCTGGCCTACTCCTACTGGACGCTCTCCCCCGACCCGGGCGGCACGCTGAGGGTCTACAGCTGCGACAGCTGGGGCAGCGTCAACTTCGCCGGGTTCTGCGACAAGGACTACGACACGCTGCTCGACAAGCAGCGCGGCATGCTCGACCCGGCCGAGCGGACCACGGCCGTCGGCACGCTGCAGAAGACGCTCCTGCGCGACACGCGGGCCGTCCTTCCGCTCTACCACGCCGAGACCGTGCACGTCGTACGCCAGGACTGGGCCGGCATCGAGACCCAGCGCTTCGGACCGGGTCTGTGGACCCAGATCCACCGCGTGTCATGAACCGGGGCGGTTACCTGGTCCGGCGGCTCGCCTCGGCCCTCGCCACCGTCGCGGCGGCGGCTGTGATCAACTTCGTGCTCTTCCGGGCCGCGCCGGGCGACGCGGCCACGCAGTACCAGATGTGCCGGACCTGCAGCGCCGAGTTCCGCGACTACCTGCGCGCGGAGCTCGGCCTGGACCGGCCGCTGCTGGAGCAGTTCTGGCTGTACGTCTCCGCGCTGCTGCGCGGGGACCTCGGCCACTCCTTCCAGACGCGGCGGCCGGTGTGGGACGAGCTGGCCGGGCCGCTGGCCAACACCCTGCCGATGGTGGGGCTCGGGCTGGCGTTCGGGCTCGCGCTCGGCCTGGTCATCGGGGTCGTCGCGGCCTGGCGGCGGGGCACGGCGGCCGACTGGGCGCCGCTGTCGGCCTCGATGTTCCTGTCGGTGCTGCCCATCCAGTGGATCGGGCTGATGTTGCTGCTGCTGTTCGGCGGCATGCTGCCGACCGGCGGCATCTCCGACCCCTACCTGCGCTTCAGCGATCCGTCGTGGTGGCAGGTGCTCGGCGACCGGCTGGAGCACCTGGCGCTGCCGTCGCTGGCGATCGGGCTGGCCTGGTGCGGTTCGTGGGCGCTGATCGCGCGTTCGGCGCTGGTCGGGGCGCTCGGCGAGGACTACATCCTCACCGCGCGCGCCAAGGGCCTGACGAGCTGGCGGATCGTGCGCCGTTACGCGCTGCCGAACTCGCTGCTGCCGATCACCACGCTGATCTTCCTCACGTTCGGCTACATCGTCGCCGGGTCGTTGCTGGTGGAGACCGTGTTCTCCTATCCGGGCATCGGGCTGGCCCTCTACCAGGCGGTCCAGAACCGCGACTACGCCGTGCTCCAGGGCGGGTTCCTGCTCCTGACGGCGGCGATCGTGGTCGCGAACCTGCTGGCCGACCTGCTCTATCTCAAGCTCGATCCGAGGATCAGGACATGAACGTGCTGCGCAGGTATCCGGGCGGCGCGCTCGGGGCGGTCATGCTCGCCGCGATCGTCGTCCTGGCCGTGCTCGCCCCGTGGATCGCGCCCTACACGAGCCACGAGAAGGTCGGCGCGGTCTACCAGCCGCCCTCGGCGGCGCATCCGCTGGGCCTGGACGACGCGGGCATCGACATGGTGACGCTCCTGCTGTGGGGCGCGCGCACGTCGCTGCTGGTCGGGTTCGCCGCCGCGCTGATCGCCGTCGTGGTCGGCGGCGCGATCGGCCTGGCCGCCGGGTACGCGGGCGGGCGCGCCGACGCCGTGCTGATGCGGCTGACCGACTACATGCTGGTGATCCCGGACATCCCGCTGCTGCTGATCGTCGCGGCGGTGTGGGGGCGCAGCATGACCGGCGTCGTGGCCATCATCGGGCTGCTGTCGTGGCCCCGGCTGGCGCGCGTGGTGCGCGCGGAGGCGCTGAGCGTGCGCGAACGCGCGTACGTGAAAAGGGCGCTGACCATCGGCGCGGGGAACCTGCGGATCGTGGCGACCCACGTGCTCCCGCACGTCGTGCCGCTGCTGCTGACGCTGGCGATCTTCGCGGTGGGCAACGCCATCCTGGTCGAGACCGCCATCGCCTTCCTCGGCCTCGGCGACCCGTCGGCCGTGTCCTGGGGGCGGCTCATCCAGAACGCTTTCGCCGGGCAAGCCGTCTCCCGTGACGCCTGGTGGGCGATCGTGCCGCCCGGTCTGGCGGTCGGCTGCCTGATCCTGGCGTGCACGCTGATCGGCCGGGCGCTGGAGGACCACCTCAACCCCCGGCTGCGCGCCGGGCACCTGTCGGTGCGGACGTTCCGCCTGGCTCCGGTCCCGTCGGGAGGTGAGCGCTGATGTCCGCTCCGCTGCTGGAGGTCCGCGACCTGCACGTCTGGTTCGACCTGCCGCAGGGCAGGGTGCACGCGCTGCGCGGCCTGGACGTCACGGTCGGCGCGGGCGAGGGCCTGGGCCTGGTCGGCGAGTCGGGCTGCGGCAAGACCACCGCGATCCTGGCCATGATGGGACTGCTGCCGCCGTCGGCGACGGTCGCCGGGCAGGTCCTGCTCAACGGCGAGAATATCCTGGCCAAGGGTGAGGCGAGCGTACGCCGGCACCGCTGGACCGACCTGGCCATGGTCTTCCAGGGCGCCATGAACGCCTTCAGCCCGGTCGCCACCGTCGGCGCCCAGATCGCCGAGCCGATGCGCCTGCACCGGGTCGCCGAGGGCAAACAGGCCACGGCCCGCGTACGCGAACTGCTGGAGCTCGTCGGCATCCACCCCGACAAGGCGAGCCGCTACCCGCACGAGTTCTCCGGCGGCATGCGCCAGCGCGCGGCCATCGCGATGGCGCTGGCCTGCGAGCCGAAGGTGCTGCTCGCCGACGAGCCCACCACCGCCCTGGACGTGATCGTGCAGGCCCAGGTGCTCGACCTGCTCGACCGGCTGCGCACCGAGCTGGGGCTGGCGGTCGTCCTGGTCACCCACGACCTGCCCGTGGTCGGCCGCGTCTGCGGGCGGGCCGCGGTCATGTACGCGGGCCGGGTGGCCGAGAACGCCGACATCGGCGACCTGCACCTGCGCCCCGGCCACCCCTACAGCCGGGCGCTGTTCTCCGGCGGCGCCATCCCCGGAGCGCCGCCGCGCCTGGACGAGGAGTGGCCGGGCTGCGCGTTCGCGCCGCGCTGCGAGCACGCCCGGGACCGCTGCCACACCGAGGCGCCGCGGCTGGTCCCGCTCGGCGCGCGGCAGTCCAGCGCCTGCCATCTCGCCGCATCGATCGCCGGAGGTACGGCATGAGCCTGCTCGAAGTCGACGGCCTGGCCACGCACTTCCGCCTGCGCGGACGGCCGCGCCGGGTGGTGCGCGCGGTGGACGGCGTCTCCTTCACCGTCGCACCCGGCGAGCTGCTGGCCCTGGTGGGCGAGTCGGGGTCGGGCAAGACGACCACCGCCCAGTCGGTGCTGCGGATGACCGACCCGACCGCGGGCACGGTCAGGTTCGCCGGCCAGGACATCACCGGCTTGAGCCGGCGCCGGCTCAAGCCGGTGCGCCGCCGCATGCAGGTCGTCTTCCAGGACCCGTACGAGTCGCTGGACCCGCGCTTCCGCATCGGCCGCTCCGTGGCCGAGCCGCTGGCCGTGCACGGCGTCGGCACCCGCGCCGAACGCCGCGACCTGGTCCTGGCCGCGCTCGAACGCGCCGGCCTGTCACCGGCCGCCGCCTTCGCCGAGCGCTATCCGCACGAGCTGTCCGGCGGCCAGCGGCAGCGGGCGGCGATCGCCGCCGCGCTGGTCCTGGAGCCCGAGCTGCTCGTCGCCGACGAGCCCGTCTCGATGCTGGACGTGTCGGTACGCGCCGGTGTGCTGGCGTTGTTCGACGAGCTGCGGGCAGCGGGCCTGGGCATCCTGATGATCACGCACGACCTGTCCACCACGGCCGCGCACGCCGACCGGATCGCGGTCATGTACCTGGGCCGCATCGTCGAGGAAGGACCGGCGGCCGAGGTCATCGCCAACCCGGTCCACCCCTACACGCGCGCGCTCGTCGCCGCCGTCCCCCGGGCGGGCGAGGAGCGCCGCCCGATCCCCATCAAGGCCGGTGAACCGCCGGACCCTGCGGCCATCCCCGCCGGGTGCCGCTTCCATCCGCGCTGCCCGGTCGCGCGGGACGAGTGCCGCCGCGACGATCCGGCCCTGGCCGTGGTCTCCGGCGCGCATCGTGCCGCGTGCCCGGTGAACCTGGCGCCGGCCGTACCGACCGAGGAGGAGCAGTGCGCCCCGTCCCGTCCCCGATGAACCCGCCCCCCGTCCTCGCCGGCCTCGACGAGATCGTGGTGTCCGCGCTGGCCCGCCACCGGGTGCCCGGCTGCTCGGTCGCGATCGCGCACGGCGGGCGGCACTGGACCGGCGCGTACGGCCTGGCCAGGACCGACCCCGAGCAGCCGTTCCTGCCGCAGACGCGGATCCCGGTCGCCTCGATGACCAAGCCGTTCACGGCCACGGCGGTCCTGGCGCTGGCCGAGGCCGGAGCCGTCGACCTGGACCAGCCGGTACGCCGCTACCTGCCCGGCTTCCGCGTCGCCGACGAGGAAGCCACCGCGTCGGCGACCGTCCGGCACCTGCTCACCCACCTGTCGGGCTGGCTGGGCGACGAGCCGGAGTTCGTCACCGACCGGGGCGACGGCGCGCTGGCCGCGCAGGTGGCCGCCTTCTCCGCGCTGCCGCAGGTCCTGCCGCCCGGCACGACCTTCTCCTACTGCAACACCGGCCTGGACGTGGCCGGGCGGCTGGTGGAGGTGGTGAGCGGGCAGAGCTACGAGTCGTTCGTCGAGGACCGCGTCCTGACGCCGCTCGGCATGACCGGCTCGACGTTCTTCGCCGAACGTGTGGTCTCGCAGCCCGCGGCCGCGGGCCACACCCGCGAGGACGACGGCGCCCCGCACCCGGTCCAGGACGCGTGGCTGCTGCCCCGCGGCGTCAACCCCTCCGGCGGCCTGATCTCCACGGCCGGCGACCAGCTGCGCTGGATGCGCTGGTGGCTGGGCGAGCTGGACGTGGCCGGGCCGCTGTCGCCCCGGACGCGCGCGGCGATGATCTCCGACCCGGTGCCCGTGCGGGCGGGGCTGGCCGCGACCGGGCTCGGCTGGCACCTCGACTACCTGCCGCGCGGAGCCTCGCGGGTGAGCGCGGTCTACCACGAGGGCAGCCTGCACGGCACCGCCACCGTGTGCCGGTTCGTGCCCGAGGCGGACCTGGCCGTGGTGGTGCTCACCAACGCCGACGACGGCCAGCTCGTCTACCGGGAGGTCGGCGACATCCTGCTGGCCGAACTGGCCGGGATCGGCAAGTTCGACCGGAAGGTCTCCCGGGACACCGGCGAGCGGGAGCTCGCCCCCTACGCGGGCTCCTACAGCACACCCGAGCGGCAGGACACGTCCTCGCGCGTCGAGGTCACCGTCCGGCCGGGCACCCTGCGCCTGAAGGTGTCGACCGTCCACTACGACCAGCCGCTGGAGATGGACGCGGGCCGGGTCGAGGCCGACGAGTTCGCGCTGCTGGACGGCCCGTGGCGGGACGAACCCCTCGCGTTCCTGCGTGAACCCTCCGGCGAGCTGCTCGGGCTCCGCATCGCCGGCCGTGTCTTTCCCTACCAAGGAGGTACCGCGTGAAGCGGCGTCTGACGCTCGACGACCTGTGGGACTTCGCGATCCCCAGCTCCCCCGCCCTGTCCCCCGACGGCTCGCGCGTCGTCTACGTGCTGCGCACCGCCGAGCGCGAGCCCGACCGCAACGTGCGCGCGCTGTGGATCGTCGATGCCGCCGGTACGGCGGGGCCGCGCCGGCTGACCGAAGGCCCGGCCGACGGCGCACCGGCCTGGTCGCCGGACGGCTCCCGGCTGACGTTCCTGCGCGAGGGACAGCTGTTCGCGCTACGCCCGGACGACGGCGAGCCGGAGCGCCTCACCGACCTGCCGCTCGGCGCCGGAGCGCCCCACTGGAGCCCGGACGGCGAGCGGATCGCCTTCTCCGCGCCGGTACGCGTGGCCGAATCCTGGCCCGGCGGCCCCGTGGTCGTCGACCGGCTCGGCTACAAGGCCGACGGCGCCGGACTGCGCGCGACCGTACGCCGCCAGGTGCACGTCCTCGACGTGGGCACCGGCGAGGTGCGACAGCTCACCTCCGGCGACTGGGACGCCGGTGAGCCCGCCTGGTCACCGGACGGGACCCGGCTGGCCTACACCTCGGCGGCCGGGGAGAACGCCGACCTGACGCTGACGGCGTCGCCGTACGTGGTGGACCTCGACGGCGGGCGGCCGCGGCCGGTCGGCGATGAGAAGGGCTGGTTCGGCGGCGTCCACTGGTACCCGGACGGCTCGGCGCTGCTCGCGGTCGGTCTGCCGGAGGTGCGCATCGGGCACACGCGGCTGGTGAAGCTCCCGCTGGACGGCGGCGCGCCCGTCGACCTGACCCGGGACCTGGACCGCAACGTGATGCCCGGCGGCCCGGAGTGGCCGGGCGGCGCGCCCCGCTTCACCCGCGACGGCGCGCACGTGCTCTTCTGCGCCCGCGAGCGCGGCAGCACCCTGCTCTACCGGGTGCCCGCGGACGGCGGCCGACCGGAACCGGTCCTGACCGGCAGCGTCTCCGGCCTGAGCACCTCCAGCGACGACGTCACCGCGGTCGTCACCGTCACCACGCGCTCCCACGGCGAGATCGCGCTGGCCGACCTGGACACCGGGCAGGTGCGCGAGCTGACCGCGCACACCGCGACCGCGCTGCCGGATGTGGAGTTCATCCAGCCGCGGGAGCGGGAGTTCACGATCGGCGACGGGAGCACCGTCCACGGCTGGATCCTGCGCGAGCCCGGAGCCACCGGCGCGGGACCGCTGCTGCTGGACGCGCACGGCGGACCGCACCTGGCCTGGGCGCCCCACCTCGAACCCGCCCACCCCTACCACCAGCTGCTGGCCGCCCAGGGCTGGACCGTGCTCCTGCTCAACCCGCGCGCCAGCGACGGCTACGGCGAGGACTTCTACGCCGCCAGCGTCGGCCGCTGGGGCACGGGCGACGAGCGCGACTTCCTCGACCCCGTGGAGCGACTCGTCGACGAGGGCCTGGCCGACCCCGACCGGCTGACGGTCTGCGGCTACAGCTACGGCGGCTTCACCACCTGCCACCTGACCACACGCACCGACCGCTTCGCCGCCGCCGTGGCCGGTGGGCCGGTGACCAACCTGCTCAGCATGTCCGGCAGCTCCGACGACAGCCACGTCTTCGCCGCGCTGGAGTTCGGCGGCGACGTCTACGCCGGCGGCGAGCTGCTGCGGGCGCAGTCGCCCATCGAGCGGGTACGGCACGTGCGCACCCCGACCCTGCTCGTGCACGCGATCAACGACGACCGCTGCCCGGTGGGCCAGTCGGAGGAGTGGTTCACCGCGCTGCGCACGCTCGGCGTCCCCACCGAGATGGTCCTCTACCCCGACGAGTCGCACCAGTTCATGGCCGACGGCCGCCCCTCGAACCGGGTGGACTACAGCCGCCAGATCGTCCGCTGGCTCACCACGCACGTGCACTGACGCTTCAGGGCAGCAGGCCGCGGTCGTAGCCCGCGGCCACGGCCGCGGCCCGATCGGAGACGCCCAGTTTGGCGTAGATGTGCGCCAGGTGCGTCTTGGCCGTGGTCTCGCTGATGAGCAGCGTCGCGGCGGCCTCCCTGTTGGTGTGGCCGCGCG
Source organism: Nonomuraea endophytica (assembly GCF_014203235.1). Lineage (GTDB taxonomy): Bacteria > Actinomycetota > Actinomycetes > Streptosporangiales > Streptosporangiaceae > Nonomuraea > Nonomuraea endophytica. Next base: position 377,127 of record NZ_JACHIN010000006.1, read on the forward strand.
CGACAAGAGAGAGCACGGTGCGCTCGCGTTCGCTGAGCTCGGCCGGGACGGGCTCGCGGGCCGTGCGCACGAGCACCCGCCCGGCCACGGCGGGCGAGAGCACCGACTCGCCCGCCGCCGCGGCCCGCACGGCACGGAAGACGGCCTCGCGCGGCGAGTCCTTGAGCGGGTAGCCGATCGCGCCCGCGGCCAGCGCGGGCAGCACGTCGCCGTCGTAGGTGGTCAGGACGAGCACCCGGGCCGACGGCACCCGCCTGGCCAGCCGCCCGATGAACTCCGCGCCCGCCAGCCCCGGCATGCGCAGGTCGGTCAGCACCACGTCGGGGCGTTCCCGTACGGCCACCGCCAGCCCGGCCTCCCCGTCGCCCGCCTCGCGGACGACCTCCAGTTCGGCCTGCTCGGCGACCATCCCGCGCAGCCCGTCGCGTACCACGGGATGGTCGTCCACGATCACCAGCCGCACGCTCACGTCGCCTCCCGCCCGGCGACGGCCGGGATCGCGGGGACCGTCACGCTGATGGCCGTTGGTCAGCGCTTCCTGCACGGCCCGGAACAACGTCACCTCGACCTCGGGGATGCAGAAGCCGGGCCGAGCCGGTGATGGTGAGCGTGGCGGGCACCTCGTGCGCGGCGCTCCGGCAGCGGATGCCCGGGCTCACTCCGCCGGTTCGCTCGACTCCGGGGTGGGCTCGTCGGTGGGCTGCTGGGTGCCCTCTCCGCTGACCTTGACGTAGGTGGGGTACCGGCCGACGTTCTGGTGGATCACCAGAGTCGCCGAGCCGCTCGCTCCGGTGCTCGCCGGTGCGAACCACACTCTGAGCGTGCACTCGTCGTCGACGTCGAGTGCCTGATCGGCGCAGGCGTTGTCGTGCTGGAAATCGCCGGGATTGTCGCCCTCGAACTCGATGCCGGCGATTTTCAGCGTGGCGGTTCCCGTGCTCAACACGCGCACTTCCTGAGCGCAGCTGTCACCCTCGCAGGAAAAGGTCAGTGATTTCGGGGTTACGGCGATTCCTGCGGCCTTTTTCTGCCCGCCTCCAATTCTCTCGGGAACCGTTTCGCGTTGCGTTTCCGAGCTTCCCGTGTCTCCGGAGCCCCAGGGCAGCGGCACCTGACGGGACGTGATCAGTGCACCGGTGATCGTCGCCGCGGCGGCGATCAGTGCCGCGGCGATCGCCACTCCTCGGGTCGACATGATGCCCCTCCGAACGCTTGCCACGAATCCGGCGGATTCAGTTTTCCGGCGTCACGGCGCGGCGTCCACAGGTTTATCGGGCCACGCCTCGAACGCATTCTCGCTTTTCACCGGGGCCCGCGAATGAGTAGGGCCTACTCATTCCGCCGGGGACGTGGTTTGCGGTAGCGGGCGAACCACGCCCGCGACGAGGGCGGCACGAAGAGCAGCACGATGACGGCAGCTCCGGCCAGCGCCAGGACGAACGTGCCTATGAGAACAGCGGCGGGCGCGCCGGTGCCGCCCGGCCCGTCGGCCAGCCCGTCGGCCAGCGCGGTGCCCGCGTACATGATCACGAAGGCGCCGAAGAAGGCGGCCAGGACGCGGGGGCCGCGCCAGCCCGGCCACAGCCCGCGCGCGATCGCCGCGCCGAGGAGGCCGAAGGCCACCGGCAGCACGGCGCTGCGCGGCAGGCCGCCCGCGATCAGGAGGGCGCCGGTGCCGAGGAGCAGTGCGGCGACGACGCCGACGGCGACCACCGCGCCGATCACGGGTGCGGGGGGCGTGCGTTCACTCATGACACCAACATGGCCGGGACGGGCGGGGGTGAAACCTGATTCATGACCTCCGCCAGAACGAACGTTTACTCATGGAGTTGATCTTGTTAGTATCGGGTTTTTATCGGTGATGATGGATTTTGACTCCATAGACAGAATCCTCGGCGCGCCACCGGCATATCCGGCGTGGCGGGTGGCGCATATGGCCGCTAAGGCGGGGATATTGGCGACCTGGCTGTCCTCGGCGCAGGCTCGGGACATCGAGCTCAGTGACGCGGCGACGGCCTATCTGGAACGGGCCCGCCGCCGGGTCGCGGAGCTGGCCAGGGTGGGTGAGGAGCAGGCCGCGGCGCACGGGCTGACCGTGCTCAAGGGGCGCAGGATCGCCGCCCACATGCCCGGATGGATGCTGCGCCAGTCCGGGGACGCCGACCTGGTCGCGCCCGACGAGGAGGCGCTGTGGCACTGCGTCCTGGACCTGTCGGCGCGTTATGACGCCGTCCCGCAGGGTGTCAGCGTCATGGACGGAGAATTCGGCCGGCATGTCTGCGTGGCCATGAAGTGGCCGGCCGAGGAAGCCCATCTCGACAAACCGATGGGCGCCGACGTCTCCACCTGTGCGTTCACCGGCGACCTGAAGGGCGTTCCGGTAAGGGCCGTTCCGCCGGAACATGATGATTTATGCGGGCTGTTCGCCGTGGCCGAGGAAAGGTTCCAGCGCAAATTCCACATTAAGGACCTCCTCGACTTTTCTGTGCTCGCCGAACTCGCCGAGCGACGCCTGGGCGACGCGCTGGTCAGCGTGGTCCGCGAGCACGCCGAGGCGCTCGCGCTCGCCCCCGAGCTGCGCGCGCTCATCAGGAAGACCGCCCCCTGGTCACCGCTGTCGCGGCGCTGGCGCGAGACCCTCGACGAACTGGGCCCGGCGGGCAAGGCCGAGAAGGCGCGCAGGCGCCCCGGCCGGGCGGGGGTGGCGCGGCTGCGGTTCGGGTTCCCGCTGGACACCGTGCCGAGCCGCGAGATGAGGGCCACCGTCCACCGCCGGCCGGGCGGCGACGTCGCCACCACCCCGCTCGGCAGCTGCCTGCTCGTCGAGAACCCCGTGCTCACCGAGGACGTCGTGGTCGAGGCCGTCGACTACGCACGGACGCTCGCAGCAGAAGGAGGTGAATCCCATGCGTCACATCGTGACCGCTGAATTCAAGATCATGACCACCACGGTCAAGCCCGGCAAGTAGCGGAACGGCGGGACGCTCCTCGGGCCGCTGGGGAGCGACCGCTCATCGTCACCCCTGGAGATCACGCATGACGGCAGGCTCCTACCCCTTCGGCCCACCCGACCTGCTGCGCCTGCACCCCCGTTTCGCGCAGCTGCGCGAGACCGAGCCGCTCTCGCGGGTCCGGATGCCCTACGGCCGCGAAGGCTGGCTCGCGACCCGCTACGAGGACGTGCGCGCGATCATCTCCGACCCGCGCTTCAGCCGGGCGCTGGCGGCCGGCGCCGACGTGCCGCGCATGACGCCCCTGCCCGGCGGCGCCGGCTCCATGGCGATGATGGACGCGCCCGAGCACACCCGGATGCGCCGCCTGGTCTCCAAGGCATTCTCGCTGCGGCGGATCGAGGAGCTGCGGCCCTCGGTGACGGCCCGCGCCGAGACGCTCCTGCGCGACCTGCGCCCACCCGCCGACCTCATGCGGGACTTCGGCACGCCGCTCGCGCTGATGACGATCTGCGACATGCTCGGCGTCCCGTACGGCGAGCGCGACCGGTTCGGCGGCTGGGCCGAGGTCGTGGTGACCACCACCGCCTACACCGCCGATGAGGTCGAGCGCGTCCTGGGAGAGTTCGCCCAGTACCTGCTGGAACTGGTCGAGCGGCGGCGTGCCGTACCTCAGGACGACCTGCTGAGCGAGCTCGTGCACGCCCGCGACAGCGAGCAGCGGCTCAGCGAGCAGGAGCTCGTCACCTTCCTCGGCAGTTCGCTGACCACCGGCCAGGACAACGTGGCCAAGCAGGTCGGCAACATGGCCTACACGCTGCTGACCGAGCCCGGCCTCTACCTGAGCCTGGTCGAACGGCCTCAGGCGATCGCGCGGGCGGTCGAGGAACTGCTGCGCTACCTCGTCGTCAGCCCCGGTCTCGGCATCGCCAGGATCGCCACCGAGGACGTCGAGGTGGGCGGGCGGACCATCCGCGCGGGCGAGGCGGTGCTCGTCTCGTTCGCCTCGGCCAACCGCGACCCCGGCGCCTTCCCCGATCCCGAGTCGATCGACGTGGAGCGTGAGGGCAGCGCGCACCTGACGTTCGGGCCGGGGCTGCACCACTGCCTGGCCGCCTCGCTGGTGCGGATGGAGCTTCAGGAGGCGGTGCGGGCGCTGGTGCGCGTCTGTCCAGATCTGCGGCTGGCCGTACCGGAGGAGGAGGTCGAGTGGCTGACCACGGCGATCACGATCGGACCGGTGCGGCTGCCGGTCCTGTGGTGAGCCTCTGGCGGCACGCCGACTTCGTGCGGCTGTGGTCGGCGAACACCGTCAGCCAGCTCGGCAGCCGCGCCGGCGCGATCGCCGTCCCGCTGGTGGCGGTCACCGCGCTGGCGGCCACGCCCCTGGAGATGGGACTGCTCAACGCCGCCGGCACGGTCGGCGCGCTGCTGTTCGGGCTGCCCGCGGGCGCGTGGGTGGACCGGATGCGGCGCCGGCGCGTCCTGCTCACCGCCGACGTCGCGCGGGCGCTGCTGCTCCTGACGATCCCCCTCGGGTACGCCGCCGGGGTGCTCACCGTCTGGCAGCTTCTCGCCGTCGCCCTGCTGGTGAGCATCGGGACCATCTTCTTCGACGTGGCCCACCTGGCGTACGTGCCGGCGCTGGTCGAGCGGGAGCGGCTGATCGAGACCAACGCCAAGCTGCAGGCCAGCTACTCCGTCGCGGTGGTGACCGGGCCCAGCCTCGGCGGCCTGATCGCCGGGCTGGCGGGCGCGGCCGCCACGGTGTCGGTTACCGCGGTCACGTTCCTGGCCTCGGCCGGGCTGCTGCGCCGTATCCGCACCCCCGATCCCGCCCCGGCCGCGGCGAGCAAGCAGGGGACGCTCGCCGACATCGGCGAGGGGCTGCGCTTCCTGCTGCGCGACCCGGCGCTGCGCGCGATCGGCTTCTGCACCGGCAGCGTCAACCTGTTCATGTCGATGGTCGCGGCGCTGCTGGTGCTGTTCCTGACGCGTGAGCTGGGGCTCTCGCCGCTGATGACCGGCCTGGTGGCCGCCGCGTCCGGCGCGGGCGGGGTGCTCGCGGCGGTGACCGTCAAGAAGTGGACGCGCGCGTTCGGCCCCACCCGCACGATCGTGCTGTCGCTGCTGCTCACCGAGCCGCTCGGCGTGCTGATGGCGCTGTCGTCGCGCGGGTGGGGGGTCGCGCTGTTCGTCTGCGGCTGGTTCGCCTGCGGGTACGGCGGGACGCTCTACAACGTCGTCCAGGTCAGCTACCGGCAGAGCGCCTGCCCCGATCGTCTGCTCGGCCGGGTGCAGGCGGCCAACAGGTTCCTGGCGTTCGCCATGGCTCCCGTCGGCGGGCTGCTGGGCGGCGCGCTGGGCACCTGGCTGGGCGTGCGGCCCACCATCCTGATCGGCGTCCTGGGCGCGGTCGCCTCGACGCTCTGGCTGATCCTGTCCCCGCTGCGGCGGGCGAGCGACACGCCGTCACCCGCCTGAGCCCGATCACACAGCCGCGCCTTAGAGCTCGATCACACGGCCGCGTCGCCGCCGTCGAGGACCAGGTCGGCGCCGGTCATCCAGGACGACTCGTCCGAGGCCAGGAACACGGCGGCGCCCGCGAAGTCGGCGGGGCGGCCCGGACGGCCCAGCGGGATGCCCTTGCTGCGCTCGCGCCACAGGTCGGGCTCGTCGCGCCACTGCGGGGAGTTGGTCTTGGTGGCGGTCAGGCCGGGCGAGATCGTGTTGACCCGGATGCCGTGGCGCGCCAGCTCGTACGCGGCGCTGCGGGTCAGCATCGACAGCCCTGCCTTGCTGGACTGGTAGTGGGCCATCGCGCTGACCGCCTTGAAGGCGCTGATCGAGCTGATGTTGATGACGCTGCCCGGCGCCCCCTCGTCGCGCAGCCGGGCGGCGAAGGCCTGGGTGGCGAAGAACGGGAAGCGCAGGTTGACCGCCATCACCCGCTCGTACTCCTCAGGCGTGAGGTCCAGGAACCCGGTCCTGGTCATCGTGGCGGCGTTGTTGACCAGGATGTCGGCGACGCCCAGCGCCCGGCCCGCCGCCTCCATCAGTTTCTCGACGCCGTCGGGGTCGGCGCCGTCCAGCAGCATGTAGTGCGCCCGCACGCCGTGCTCGCGCAGCTCGGCGAGGGTGTCGCGGGCGGCGTCCTCGTCGCTCAGGGCGGTGAGGAACACCTCGCAGCCCTCGCGGGCGAAGGCCACCGCGATGGCCCGCCCGATGCCGTTGGCGCCGCCGGTGACGATGGCCCGCCGCCCCTTCAACCTGTCCATGTGTCCGCCCATCCGCTGCAGAAGATCGTTTGCCGACACCCTAGCCGCCCGGAACTCCGACAATCAGAACTGTCTTGACAAAAGTTTTTGTCTGCGGAATGCTCGAAGGCATGAACAGAACCCTCCTGATGTGCGGCGTCCTCGCCGGCCCGTTCTACGTCCTGGTCACCCTGGCCCAGGCCGTCACCCGCGAGCCGTTCGACCTCACCCGCCACGCCGCCAGCCTGCTGAGCAACGGCGACCTCGGCTGGATCCAGATCGCCAACTTCGTGATCACCGGAGCGCTCGTCATCGCGTTCTCGTACGCACTCCGGCGGCCCTGGGCCCCCTGGCTGATCCGCGTCTACGGCCTCGGCCTCATCGGCGCCGGAGCCTTCGTCGCCGACCCCGCGCTCGGCTTCCCCGCCGGCACCCCCGGCGGCCCGCCCGCCGTCATCACCTGGCACGGCATGCTGCACTTCGTCGCGGGCGGCGTCGGCTTCCTGTGCATGATCGCCGCCTGCCTGCTCCACGCCCGCCGCCACGCCGCCGAGCGCCGGACCGGCTGGGCGATCTTCTCCGCGCTGACCGGCGTGCTGTTCCTCGCCGCCTTCGCCGGCATCGCTTCCGGCAACGCCTCCGCCCTGGTCAACGTGGCGTTCGCGCTGGCCGTACTGCTGTCGTGGTCCTGGATCTCCGCCACCGCCCTGCGCTTCCTGCGCGAGGCGCGGTGAACCCCGCCGCACCACAGGTACGGCGGGGCGGGAGGGTCAGACCGAGTACCTGCAGAGCAGCGCCTGGCCCACCCCCTGGGAGTAGCTGATGAAGCTCCACGTGGGATGGAAGTACACGCAGGCCTGGCCCGGGTTGCCCGCGCCGGTGAAGACCAGGCCGGGCGTCCCGAAGCGGTAGCAGTTGAGCCAGCCGTTGTAGAAGCCGATGCCGGAGGTCGGGTTGACCTGGGCGGCGCAGTACCCGCCGAGGGTCAGCGGGCTGAAGACGTCCTCGACGACGGCGGTGGCGCGGGCCTGGGCCGGCGCGGTGGACAGGCCGAGCACGCCCAGGGCGAGAAGCACTGTCGAGGCGAGCACGGCGAGACGACGGAGCATGGAACCTCCATGTACCAGGGGGGATGGTGCTTGATCGCAGTATTAAATAGGAAACTTTCCTATGCAATAGATGACTTTCCGCATACACCGGTACGCCGGCGCGACCTCGACCAGAATTGGCCACCGGGCGTTCACGGGCAGTGCCTACTCTTGGGTTTTGACACCCCCGGTCAGGAAAGGGTCGCACCGATGAAAAGACGCAACTTCCTGCGTGCCTCGGTCCTCGGCGCCGGCACCATGGCGCTGCCCTTCACCCTCTGGGAAGGCACGGCGCTGGCCGCGCCCGCCCAGAACGCGCCAAGCCCCTACGGCCCGCTGGGCTCGGCGGACGCCAACGGCATCCTGCTGCCCGCCGGCTTCACCAGCCAGGTGATCGCCCGCTCCGGGCAGACGGTCCCGGGCACCACATTGACCTGGCACAACGCCCCCGACGGCGGCGCCTGCTTCGCCGACGGCGCGGGCTGGATCTACGTCTCCAACTCCGAGATCAACCCCGGCGGCGGCGCGTCGGCGATCCGGTTCAACTCCGCCGGAGCCGTGCAGTCGGCCCAGCGCATCCTCACCGGCACCCGGACGAACTGCGCGGGCGGCAAGACGCCGTGGAACACCTGGCTGTCGTGTGAGGAGGTGAGCAGAGGGTTCGTCTACGAGACCTATCCCTTCGGCGGCGCGGCCGTGCAGCGTGCCGCCATGGGGCGGTTCAAGCACGAGGCCGCGGCGGCCGACCCGGTGCGCCGGGTGATCTACCTGACCGAGGACGAGACCAACGGCAGGTTCTACCGCTTCGTCCCCACGACCTGGGGCAACCTGTCCGCCGGCACCCTGCAGGTGCTGGTCGCCGGCTCGTCCACCTCGGGCTCCTTCAGCTGGGCCAACGTCCCCGACCCCGACGGCTCCCCCACCGCCACCCGCAGCCAGGTCTCCGGCTCCAAGTCCTTCAACGGCGGCGAAGGCTGCCACTACGCCGACGACACCGTCTGGTTCACCACCAAGGGCGACAACCGGCTCTGGCAGCTCAACCTGGCGAACAACACCTACGAACTCGCCTACGACGACAGCCTGGTCAGCCCCGGCAGCCCGCCGCTGACCGGCGTCGACAACGTGACCGGCTCGACCGGCGGCGACCTCTACGTGGCCGAGGACGGCGGCAACATGGAGATCTGCATGATCACCCCGAACGACCAGATCTCGGTGTTCCTGCGCATCAGCGGCCAGGGGTCGTCGGAGATCACCGGCCCGGCGTTCAACCCCGCGGGCAACCGCCTGTACTTCTCCTCCCAGCGCGGCACCAGCGGCTCCTCCTCCGGCGGCATCACCTACTGCGTCACCGGCCCGTTCCGCCCCTGACCGGCCCGGCGCGCCTCAGCTCCATGAGACGCGCCTCAGCGCCATAACCCGTCATCGTCGCCGACCCGGACGGCGGCTACGCGGCTGATGTGCCGGGCGCCACACCGGTCGCCCGGCACCACCAGGTGCGGACCCTGCCCGTCGAGGTCCCGGCAGTCCATGGCGACGGCCGGCAGCACCGCCGCGTTGCCGAACTCCGGGTCGATCTCCCCCCACGACAACCTCACCAGACCGGGCACGGCCGAGGTCTCCACGGACCACCTCCATCTCCTGACGCCAGACGTGCCCGCGAGCCGTCCTCCGCACACTTGGGTACGAGTCCGTGGCCCCGGGGCCATGGCAGTTGCCAGGGTAGAGGGAGACATCCTTACGCAGGTGCGCGCCGGTCGATCCGCCACAGTCGGGCGTTGCTCACTCATGCCCATGCCCGGCGGGGTCAGTCGTCGATGGCCTCGGACAGCGCCGGGTCCAGGGTTTCGAGACGTCCGCGCAGGTACGGCGGCACGCCGGTCAGGCGCAGCTCGCTCCGCTGCCGCAACGTGACCAGGGCGGCCAGGCCGTCGGCGTCCCACGGACCGGCCTCGGTCAGGTCCAGCACGAGTTTGGGCAGCGTCAGGGTGCGCTCCAGCAGTTCCGTGGCCGCGCTCCGGTCGAAGAGGCCGGACAGGCGCAGCACCACACGCCCGTTGACGTGGTCGGGCACGATGCTCGCGGGCTCCCCCTCGGCGCCGGGCAGTGCCATGGCGATGGTGGTGTGCGTGCCGCCGGGGCCGGTGGACAACGTCTGCTCGTCGGCCAGCGTGCGGACGATCCACAGGCCGTGGCCGTGCACGCAGGGCCACGGCTCGCCGGGCGGGACGGCGTCCGCGCGTCCGGGGTCGCTGACGCGGAACCACAACATCCCGTCCCGCGTCCAGAGCGTCACCGTGCCGTGCCCGGCCCCGTGGCGCACCGCGTTCATGGCCAGTTCATGGACGGCGATGACCAGGTCGGCGGCGCGCCCGGCGGGCAGTCCCGCATTCGTGGCGTGCGCCTCGGCGCCGGCTCGCAGCTGGTAGAGGGAGTCGCCGGTGAACTCCTGTCTGAGCAGGACGTCACCGCCGCCGGGCGGATCGACGGCTGGATCGGTACGGGGCTGACCTGGCTGCTCCGCACCGGTCGGCTGGTCAAAGGGCTGGTCACCGTTCATCGGCGGTTTCCACCGTAACACCCGCGATATCGGTCGCCCCGAGCAGCACGAAACGCGCGCTGATCGTGGGGTGGCAGCGCAGCACCACCTTGCGGTCCGGGCAGATGCTGCGGGCGCAGTCGAGGATCATCCGCGTGCAGGCGACGTCGATGAAGGTCAGCTCGGTCATGTTGACGATCACGTCCGCGTCGCCGCGGATGACCTCCGCCAGCGCCAGGGCCAGGGACTCCTCCGCCGTGGAGTCGATCTGCCCGGCCAGCCGGATGCCCGGCGGCGCGTACTGCCGGCAGATGCGCAGCAGCGGATCGTCGTGGTAGGTCGCGGCGGCGACCGAGCGGGTGTGGAAGGCGGACACCGACGCGAGCGTGACCGGGTCGAAGCGCTCGCGGTCGTACTGGCACAGCACCGACACGCGGGTGCCCGCCAGCGTCTCGGCGAGCTGCCGCTCGAAGGCGGGCAGCTGCTCGACGCCCTGGACCGGGCCCAGCGCCCAGCCCATGTCGATCGCCACCCGCAGGCCGCGGTGTGTCTGCTCGGCCTCGTCGCGCTGGGCGCGCAGCCACCGCATGGCGTCCTCCAGCGCGAACTGCCGGCCGGACAGCAGCCCGTCCTGCCAGGCCACGATGCGCATCCGCCCGCTCTCTCCGGCGTGCCGGAGGCCGAGGCCGCGCCGGTCGAGCTCGGCGTAGGCGGCCTGCGGCTCCTCGCTCAGCCACACCACCCGCAGCCCTTCCGCCAGCCCGTCACGGATGTAGGCGGCGGTCAGGTCGAGGTACTCCTCGCGCTCGCCGAAGGTGAGACAGGCGTGGTCGTCCAGTGTCAGATCCGTGATCTGCGAGTCCGCGCCGATCGACCCCACCCACTCTCACTTCCGCGTGTCGCTGTCACAGCTTAGTGATGTTGACCGACTACCACCTCATGGCCGAGTTACGGCGGGTGACTTGACCTGACCCCTTCCCAGCATTCATGATAATCCCGACCGATATAGCAGGAAAAGCGGGAAAGGCGGATGCAGTGCGATCACTCATCCTGCTGGGCCTGGTCGGCCTGGCCGCGCAGCTCGTCGACGGCAGCCTGGGCATGGCCTACGGCGTCACCTCCACCACATTGCTGCTGGCCATCGGCACCAACGCCGCCGCCGCGTCAGCGACCGTCCACCTGGCCGAGATCGGCACCACGCTGGCCTCCGGCATCTCCCACTGGCGCTTCGGCAACGTCGACTGGAAGGTCGTCGCCAAGATCGGCGTTCCCGGCGCGATCGGCGCCTTCGCCGGAGCCACGTTCCTGTCGAGCCTGTCCACCGAGCTCGCCGCCCCGATCATGTCGGTCATCCTGCTGACCCTCGGCGTCTACATCCTCATCCGCTTCACCGCGTTCGGGCTGCCCCGCGGCAACCTGGGCAAGCCGCTGCGCAAGCGCTTCCTCGGCCCGCTCGGCCTCGTGGCCGGGTTCGTGGACGCCACCGGTGGCGGCGGCTGGGGCCCCGTGGGCACCCCCGCCATCCTGGCCAGCGGCCGCATCCCCCCGCGCAAGGTGATCGGCTCGATCGACGCCAGCGAGTTCCTGGTGGCCATCGCGGCCAGCGTCGGCTTCCTGGTCGGCATCGGCTCGGAGAACATCAACTTCGCCTGGGTCGGCGTCCTGCTCCTCGGCGGCGTGATCGCCGCGCCCATCGCCGCCTGGCTGGTCCGGCACATCCCGCCGCGCATCCTGGGCTCGGCCGTCGGCGGCGTGATCATCCTGACGAACGTGCGCACCCTGCTGCGCAGCGACTGGATCGACGCCCCCGGCAACGTGCAGGCCATCGCCTACGTACTCATCGCGCTCCTGTGGGTCGGCGCCATCGTCTACTCGGTGCGCGAGTACCGCCGCGACAAGGCGAACGAGTCGGTGGAGGCCGTGGACTCCGAGCTGGACCGGCAGGAAGAGCCCACCCCGGCCTGAGTCACCCGTGAATCGCCCACGATGCCCCCGGCCGCGAGCCGGGGGCATCGTGCTTTTCCGAAGGAGTGCTTCCTTGAGATCAGCTCACCGCCGCGGGGAACGCTGATGCGGATCTCCGCCAGAACCCAGTACGGGCTGCGCGCCATGTGCGCCCTGGCCACCGCCCCGGCCCCGGTGCACGCCCACCAGATCGCCGCCGACCAGCACATCCCACGCCGCTTCTGCGACAGCATCCTCCTGCACCTACGCCGGGCCGGGCTCATCCGCAGCCAGCGCGGCCCCGACGGCGGCTACTGGCTGGCCCGCCCGGCCGAGGACATCACGCTGGCCGACGTGATCGCCGTGACCGAGGGGGCCGAGCCGCCCGCCGCCCGCTTCCCCGGCGCCGCCGCCCCGCTGACCGAGGTGTGGGAGCGGCTGCACGACTACGAGACGGCGCTGCTGGGCGAGGTCACGCTGGCCGACGTCACCAGTCAGCCTTCGTGCTCCTGACGAACGGCCGGATCTTGACGAAGTACACCACCGCGCCCCAGGTTAGGCCCAGCAGGAGGAAGATCAGCGCGATCCTGCCGTTGCCGGAAGCGGCCGACTCGCTCCTGGCGACGTACTCGGCCGCGGTGTAGACCGGCTTGCCGTCGAGCACGGCCCCGACCGCGTGGATCTTGTTGCTGCCGTCGGGATAGCGGGTGGCCGAGGTGAAGGCCGCCTCGGCGTCCTCGAGGATCTCCAGCCGTACGCGCATGCCCGCCTTGACCCCGCCCCGCGGCGTCGTGTCCAGCCGGAACGAGACGTTCTGCGGGCGGCCGGTCAGCGTGAGCGTGTAGTCGACCCGGCTGGTCTGGCGGTTGCCGCTGCCGACCTGCGTCCTGGAGATGTCGGAGGTGGCGACGATGCCCTCGACCACCTTGACCTCGGCCATGGTAAAGTCCGGCTCGCTCTTCCCGGCCCGGTCGTTGTAGAAGATCGCGAAGCCCAGCAGGACCAGAGCGGGCACGACCCACCGGATGATCGCTTTCACCGGGCGACTATCTCATATCCACGAACATCCGCTCGATCCCATCCAAAGCGATCCTCAGCTTGCCCGCGAACCACTCCTCGTGGCCGGGACCCGCGGCCCGGGTGATGACCTCCAGCACCCGCGGGTCGAAGTTGCCGGTCCAGGCGGGCGGCGGCTCGCGGTCGCCGCCCATCGCGCCGGCCAGCATGAGGTCCCGCGACAGAACGGTGTTGCAGGCCAGGTCCAGGACGAAGTCGACGGCCAGCGTGGCCTTGTCCGGCGGCAGTCCCTGCCCGATCAGGTCGAGGCAGAGCCGGTTGAAGGCGGCGATGAGCTCGTCGTTGGCCAGCAGGCGCCGTCCCGCCGCCATCATGAGGCCCGGGTTGTCGCGCAGGATGCCCCAGACCGTCCAGGCGGCGCCTTCCAGCAGTTCGCGCCAGGGCGCGCCGCCGGCCGGCCAGGCGGCCTGCTTGATCAGCAGCGTCACGCCGGTGTCGACGAGGTCGTCCTGGCCGCCGATGTGGCGGTAGAGGGTCGCCTGGTTGACGCCGAGCCGCCGGGCGATCGCGCTCACGGACAGCTCGACGAACCCGTGCTCGACGACGGCCCTGGCCACGGCCTCCCGGTCGACCACCCGGGGGCGGCCGCCCTTCCTGGTCGGTTCGCGCATGGGCCCAGTATGAAGGTTTTGCGAATGCCATTGCAAAACAGCGTGAGCCGCCACTACGGTAAGGCTTACCTAAGTCCCCGGAGGAGTGCCATGGCGCGGCTACGCGTGCTCTACCTGAGCGTGTTCATCATCTTCCTGGGCCAGCAGACCCTCAACCCGCTGATCGCGCCGCTGGCCCGCGAGGTCGGCCTGGCCGACTGGCAGGTCGGCGTCATGATCAGCACCTCGGCCATTGTCGTGGTGCTCACCAGCCAGTTCTGGGGCCGCAGGTCCGCCCAGTGGGGCCGCAAGCCGGTGCTGGTCGGCGCCCTGACCGGGGCCACGGTGGCGATGCTGGCCTTCGCCGTCCTCGCGCACCTCGGGATCGCCGCCGTGCTCTCGGGCGCGCTGCTGTTCGGCCTGTTCGTGCTGACCAGGGGTGTGCTGTTCGGCGTCGCGTTCGCGGCGGTGCCGCCCACCGCCCAGGCGTACGCCGCCGACGCCACCGAGACCGAGCGCGACCGGCTGGCCGCGATGGCGGCGATCGGCGCCTCCCAGGGCATCGCGATGATCGCCGGAGCCGGCGTGGGCGGGCTGCTCGGCGGCTTCGGCATGCTCACGCCGCTCTACGCCGTCCCGCTGATCCTCGCCGTCGGCGCCGTGCTCGTCGCGGTCCTGGTCAAGCCGCAGGACGCCCGCGAGCTGGTGGCCGCGCCGCCCCGCGTGCGTCCGCTGGACCGGCGGGTGTGGCCGTACCTGCTGACGGGGTTCGGGATGTTCACCGCGCTCGGGTTCGTGCAGATCCTCATCGGCTTCCTGCTGCAGGACCGCAACGGCCTGTCGGCCACCCAGACCGCGGGCGCCACGGGCGGCACCCTCCTCGCGGCCGGGGTCGGCATGCTGCTCGCGCAGGTGGTGATCGTGCCCAGGGCCGGCTGGCCCGCGCGGCGGCTGATGCGCGCCGGCGCCCTGGTCGCGCTGGGCGGCCTGGCGCTGCTGCTGCCGGACATCGGCCTGCCGGTGTTCGTCGCGGCCGTGCTGATCATCGGCCTCGGGCTCGGGCTGGCCATCCCCGGCTACACGGCGGGGCCGACGTTCGCGATGACCAAGGAGGAGCAGGGCGGCCTGGCCGGGGTGGTGGCCGCGAACAACGCGCTCACCTTCGTGCTCGCGCCCACCCTCGCCACCGCCCTGTACGCGCTGTCGCCCCTGGTCCCGCTCGTCACCGCCGTCGCCATCATGTGCCTGGTGATCGTCCTGCTCTACGCCCACCCGCTCCTCAGGCACGACGGCGCCAGGCCCGAGGAGCCCGCCGAAGCGCGGCAGGGATAAAGTGGCTGGCCGACGACTGAGAGTGAGGGGACGCGGTGGCTCGGGCCAGGCCGGCGGGACAACGGCGCGCGCAGTTGCTCGACGCGGCGGAGGCGCTGATGCTCAGGGCCGGGGTCGAGTCGCTGACGGTCGATGACGTCACCGCCGCGGCCGGAGTCGCCAAGGGCACCTTCTACCTGCACTTCTCCAGCAAGGACGACCTGGTCGGCGCGCTCAGGGACCGTTACGTGGAGCGGTTCGCCGCCCGGCAGATCCAGATCGCGGGCTCGGCGGACGGGGTCGAGCGGGTCGAGCGGTGGATGCTGGCCGGCATCGCCGAGTATCTCGGCGACATGCGGCTGCACGACGTGCTGTTCCACAGCTCCGCCCGGCCGGAGCGGCCTGGACCCAATCCGGCCGTGGAGGCGATCGTCGCGCTGCTGGCCGATGCGGGCGCGGCCGTACCCGATCCGGAGGCGACGGCGGTCGTGCTCTACCACGTGATGCACGGCAGCGCCGACCACGTCTACCACTTCCCCGGGGACCGGGAGCGGCTGATGGCCGAGGCCGCGCGCCTGTGCCGCGCCCTCGTCACGATCTAGACCGCCACCGGCGGGACACGCGGGGGCGAGGTGTCCACTGTTGGCCAGGTGACCGTGGTTGACGGACGGTCCTGACGGGCAAAAGTCGCTGGGTGGGCGTCCCCGGTCCCGGATCGGGTGCTCCAGCAGGCCGCCGTCATCGCTGGGTCCACCGACGGTCTCGTCCTGCCTGGAGGTATGCACATGCTCCGTCATCCGTTACCGGTGCTCGCCGGCGTGGTCGCGCTGGCGTCGGCGGTGCTGGCCGCGCCCGCCTACGCCGCCTTCCCCGGCAGCAACGGCCCGATCTACTTCGTCGACCAGACGACCGACCCGGACAAGGAGATCTACCGGATCAACCCGGACGGCGGCGGCCTGACCAAGCTCACCGACAACGAGGTCGCCGACTCCAACGCCGCGGCCAACGCCGACAACACGCGCGTGGCCTTCACCCGCTTCGGCGACGGCTCCCACCAGCTCTGGACGATGAACCCGGACGGCTCCGGGCAGACCCAGGTGGACACCGGCGGCCCCGTCGTGGACGCGCCCGTCGACTGGTCGCCGGACGGCACGAAGATCATCTACCGGGCGGGCGACAGCACCCTGACGGTGATCGGCCCGGACGGCTCCGGCCGTACCTCACTCGGCGTGTACGGCGACGCCCCCGCGTGGTCGCCCGACGGCGACCGGATCGCCTTCCGCGACCCCACCCGCAACATCTCCGTCATGAACGCCGACGGCTCCGGCGAGACCCAGCTCACCGGCTACAGCGGCAACGACGGCGCTGGACTGCCCGACTGGTCGCCCGACGGCACCAAGATCACCTACGGCTGGACGCGCTTCGCCCCCAACCGCGCCCAGATCTACGTGATGAACGCCGACGGCAGCGGCCAGACCAACCTGTCCAACGACGTCACGTTCAGCAGCGCGCCCCGCTGGTCGCCCGACGGCGCCAAGATCGCCTACACCTCCGACAACGACCTGTTCACCATGAACACCAACGGCACCGGCAAGAGCGCGCTGGCCGTCATCCCCGGCTTCCAGTTCACGATCGACTGGGCCCCGGCCGGCGCCACGGACGTCGCCGTGGACCTGGCCGCGCAGCCTCGCCTCGGCCTGCTGGTCCCCTACCTGAGCTACCGCATGACCGCGCGCAACGCCGGTCCCGGCCCGCTCACCTCGGCCACGCTGACCGCGACGCTGCCGCCCGGCAGGACCGCCACCAACCTCTCCCCCGGCTGCACGTCCGTCCCCGGCTCCGTCACCTGCGCCTACACCGCGCTCGCGGCCGGCGCGTCGGCGACCGCGACCTTCCGGCTCCCGCTCGGCCTGCTCAGCCTCGGCAACGTGACCGTCACCGCGACCCGCACCGCCTCGGCGCCCGCCGACCCCAACCCGGCCAACGACAGCGACGCCGCCCCCTGCACGGTCATCACCGTCCTGCTCGCCACCTGCGCCTGACCCCTTTTCCCGGTACGGCTCCCGCTCCTCCGCTACGGCTCGCTTTTCCGGTACGGCTCCCGCCCGCGGGAGCCGTCAGGGGGCGTTGCGCTGGATCCAGGCGCCGATCTGGACCCGGGAGGAGATGGCGAGCTTGGTGAGGATGTTCTCCATGTGGGTGTCCACGGTGCGCTTGGCGATGCCGAGCCGCTCGGCGATCTGCCGGTTGGTCAGGCCCTGGGACACCAGCCGGGCGATCTCGTACTCGCGTTTGGTCAGCGGCTCCGGAACGCTCTGCGCGGGGGCGGGCGGGTCGGACTCGGCGAGGATGCCGGCCAGGGTGCGTTCGAGGCCGATCTGGTGGCCGATGCGGCGCTGGGCGTCGAAGACCTCCTCGCCCAGCGCGTCCCTGCACTGCTGCTCCATGATCTCCCTGATGAGCGTGTGCTGGGGGCCGAACATGGAGATGCCGCTGACGGTCCGCGCGTCCTCGACGGAGCCGATCAAGCGCGCGGCCGCCTCCGGTGTGCCGAGGTTGAGCAGGCAGCCGCCGTAGAACTCCAGGGCGAGCGCGATGCCGAGCATGTCGTCGAGGTCGTGCTTGACGCGCAGGGCCTCGCGCAGCCGGAGCAGGCCGGCCGACGGTTCGCCGCTGAGCATGAGCGTCATGCCCCACACCGCCTCGGCGTAGGAGCGGGCCCACAGCTCTCCGGCCTCCGCCCCGGCCGCCACCACAGCGGCGGTCTGCTCGACGGCGCCGTCGAAGTCGCCCTGCAGGGCGGCGACCACCGCGATGAACACCGGCCCGAGCGGGACGAGCACGTCGCGGGTCTCCAGCCCCGCGTGGATCGCGCGGCCTTCCTCCAGTCGGGTACGCGCCTCGGCCAGCTGACCGGCGAACAGCCCGGCGATGCCGTCGACCAGGGCGATGTACCCCTTGAGCGGCTCGTCGCCGGTCGACTCGGCGAGGGCGGCGGCCCGGTCGAGCAGTGGCCGGGCGGCGTCGGCCTCGTCGTGCATGACGATGAACAGCGCGCGCATGGTCAGGCCCTCGCCGGAGGCGGTGGTGTCGGGGAAGGCCCGCCCGGCCCAGTAGCGGGCCTCGCCGATGAGCCCGTGCATCGCGATGAGTCTCGCGACGGTGAGGAACACCTCCTCGTGCCGGCCGCCGCGCAGCAGGTGATCGCAGGCCTCGCGGATCTGGTGCTGCTCCCGTGCGTACCAGTCCAGCCAGCCCACCTGCGCGCCGGTCGACAGGTCGCGGCGGGCCTGTTCGGCGTTCTCGACCAGCCAGTCGGCGATCCTGGAGCGCAGCGTGTCGCGCTCGCCGCGCCGTTCGAGCTCGCGGGCGCCGAACTCCCTGACGGTGTCCAGCAGGCGGAAGCGGGCGTCGTCCTGGCTGCCGGTGCGCAGCACGATGGACTGGTCGACGAGGCTGGACAGCGTCGCGACCACGTCGTGCAGGGGCAGCTGCCCGTCGGCGCAGACGTGCTCGACGATGTCGAGGTCGAAGTCGCCGGTCAGCGCGGACAGCCGCGCCCACAGGAGCTTCTCCTGGGGCGAGCACAGCTCGAAGCTCCAGCCGATCGTGGCGTCGAGGGTCTGGTGGCGGCCGCGGCGGCCGCGCCTGCTGGGCACCTCCAGGATCCGGTGGTCGAGCCTGGCCAGGATCTGCTCGGCCGACAGGGTGCGTACGTGGGCGGCGGCCAGTTCGAGGGCGAGCGGGATGCCGTCGAGACGCTCGCAGAGCCGGTGCACGGGTTGCAGGTTGGTGGTGGTCAGCCGCCAGTCGTGGGCGACGGCGGTGGCGCGGTCGGCGAACAGCCTGGCCGCCTCCGACAGCTCGGGCTCGTCGGCGGCCGCGGGAGGCTCGCAGGTCAGCGGGCCGATGCCGAGGACGTGCTCGCCGGGGATGTTGAGCGGGATGCGGGTGGTGGTCAGGATGGTCAGGCGGGGTGCGGCGCGCAGGAGGTGCTCGGTGAGGTCGGCGCACGCGTCGACCAGGTGCTCGCAGGTGTCGAGGATCAGGAGCAGGTGGCGGGTGGACAGGTACTCGACCAGGATCGTGCCCGGGGCGCCGACGTTCTGCGCGCTCAGGCCCAGCGACTCGCAGACCGTGGTGGCGATCAGGTCGGCCTCGTGCAGGGCGCCGAGGTCGATGAAGCAGATCCCGTCGGCGTAGTTCTCGGCCGTCTGCGCGACCGCCTGGATGGCCAGCCGCGTTTTGCCGACGCCACCCGGTCCGGCCAGGGTAATCAGCCGGGATTGATGGAACAGTCGCAGAATCTCGTGCAGCTCGGCGTTCCTGCCGATGAAGCTCGTGAATTCCGCAGGCAGCCGCCCCATCCGCCGCTCTGTTGCCGAAATCATCACCCCGGGATCGTAACCGGCCGGTCACGGCCCGGATAGGGCATCGAACGGCTCCGAATGGGACACGCCGAATTTCCCGATTGAACCATCGGTGAATGACCCGCTGAACGTCCCCTTTGGTTGACATATCTGCATTTTTCGGGATATCGCTGATTGATCCTGATAGCTTCCTGGGCGCATGGGGGCAATTCTTACCCGGGGGAGAAGAATGTGGCGCCTGGTCGCGGCTACTGCCGTGCTCATGGCACTCGGTTATGGCACGGTCGCCGGTGACGACGACCTTTTCCCTTTCGGGCCAATGGTGCAGTACGCGTTCAGCATCCCTCCCGACGGCGAGATCCGATCGCTGATCATGGAGGCCGACACCACGGCGGGCGCCCGCGTGGAGATCCCGATCGAGCCCTACTACGTCGGCATCCGCCGCGCCGAGCTCGAAGGCCAGCTCGGGCGCTACATGGCCGAGCCGTCCCTGCTGCAGGAACTCGCCGACAACCACGCCAGGATCCGCCCGCAGGACCCTCGGCTGACCAAGATCTACGTGATCACCAAGGTCATCACGCTGAGGGACCGGCGCCCGGCGTCGGCGCACCACGTGGAGAGGGTGACATGGCAGGTCCGCTGACAAGCTGGTGGTTCCCGCAGGAGCCGCTGCGGCGCGTCCGTCTCCTGGGGGTCGTCGTCTATCTGTTCCTGCCGGTGGACATGATCCTGTTCACCGGCGGCGTGTGGGGCCACGCGCACGGCTCGTCCATCTACCGGCCGGTCCTGGTGGCACGCCTGCTCCACCTGCCCGGGGCTGGCACTGCGCTGGTGTACACGCTGTTCGCGGTCGTCGTGCTCGGCGCGCTCGTCGCCGCCGCCGGCCGGCTGCCGAGGGTGGCGGGGTACGTGGTCGCGCTCGGATACACCTACTGGGCCGTGCTCGCGATGTCGTACGGCAAGGTCGACCACGACCACCTGGCCCTGATCGTCACCCTCTTCGTCCTGCCCACCGTGGGCCGCGCCACCGTCAGGACGCTGCCCACCGCGGACCAGCCCACCGTCAGGACGCTGCCCACCGTCCGGACGCTGCCCACCGCGGGACGTGCCACTGGCAAGACGCCGGGCCCCGGCGGGGCGTCAACGTGCGGGCAGGCGGCGGGGTGGGCGTTGCGGTGTGTGCAGATCGCCGTCGTGGCCACCTACTTCCTGTCCGCCTACGCGAAGATCCGGCACGGCGGGTGGGAGTGGCCCAACGGCGCCACGTTCCAGTGGGCGGTCACCCGGCGGGGCACGTTCTTCGGGCACTTCGTCGCGGGCATCCCCGGCGCGCTGCTCATCGGCCAGTGGGTGGTGCTGCTGGCCGAGACGGCCTCGCCGGTCCTGCTGTTCCTGCGCGGCAGGGCGCTGTACGCCGGGGTGGCGTTCTTCCTCGCCTTCCACGTCGTGACCTGGGCGGCGATCACGATCCACTTCCTGCCGCACGTGATCTGCCTGGCCGCGTTCCTACCTCTTGAGCGGGTCGTCCAGCGCGCACGCCGCGGTGCCGCCGGGCAGCCGGTGCCGGTTGCCTGCGACAAGGCGGTAGACGCCGTGGGCTAGCCAGCGGACCGGCGGCAGCCGCAGGATCGCGCCGATCGGGCTCCAGGGCAGGCCGGCGTGGAGGAGGAGCTTGGCGACCGCCTGGGCGCCGCCGTACACGCCACTGCCGGACACCCACAGCAGCTCGTGGCGCGCCCGCTCCTCGGTCACGCCGAGGGCGGCCAGGTCGGCCGCCTGCCAGGCGGTGATCCGCGCCCGGACGCGCATGCGCCGCTCGATGAAGCGCACGCACGTCGTGCAGAACCCGCAGTCTCCGTCGTAGACGAGCACGGCTGTCATGTACCCAACCTAACCCCAGCGCCGGAGCGGGCGGCGTCGAGGAGGTCCCGGGTGCGGGGGTGGGCGGTCATCGCCGAACGCGGCGGCGTGATCAGCGTCGCGGCGGCGATCCCCATGTTCATCGACCACGCCGACTCCAGCGCCGAGCGGGTCGTCGACCAGATCGAGCACCTGGTGAACGTGGCCGGCGCCGACCACGCCGGCCTCGGCCCCGACTTCATCGAGGACTACTTCCGGCAGGCCTTCGGCGGCCGGCCGGCGCGGACTCCCGGCATCAGGGACGGCTTCACCCCCGCCGAGATCGAACGCCCCGCCGACCTGCCCAAGATCACCGAGACCATGGCGCGCCGGGACTTCGCCGAGGCCGACATCAGGAAGATCCTCGGCGAGAACGTCATGCGGGTGCTGCGCGGGGTGATGGGCCGCCCGCTCTGCTCGGGGTCAGCGCGTGCCGTTCATGCCGGTGTGGTCCTCGTCGACGATGTCGGCCGCGGAGATCACGATGCGCGGGTCGGGGGTCTTGACCACGGTCTCGTCCTTGTCCTCGTAGTCGAACAGGCTCAGGACGTGGCGCATCGCCTCCGTCCTGGCGCGCTTCTTGTCGTTGCTCTTGATCACCGTCCAGGGCGCGATCTCGGTGTCGGTGTGCAGGAACATGTCCTCCTTGGCGGCCGTGTACTCGTTCCACCGGTCCAGCGACTCCAGGTCCATGGGCGACAGCTTCCACTGCCGGACCGGGTCGACCTGCCGGATGATGAACCGGGTGCGCTGCTCGGCGCGCGAGACCGAGAACCACAGCTTGACCAGGTGGATCCCCGACTCGACCAGCATCCGCTCGAACAGCGGCGCCTGCTCGACGAACTCGAGATACTGCCTCTCCGTGCAGAAGCCCATCACCCGCTCCACCCCGGCGCGGTTGTACCAGGAGCGGTCGAACATCACGATCTCCCCCGCCGACGGCAGGTGAGCGACGTAGCGCTGGAAGTACCACTGGGTCCGCTCGCGCTCGCTGGGCTTCTCCAGGGCGACGACCGTGGCTCCGCGCGGGTTGAGGTGCTCGGTGAACCTCTTGATCGTGCCGCCCTTGCCCGCGGCGTCGCGGCCCTCGAACAGGATCACCAGCCGCCCGCCGGTGTGCTTGATCCAGTACTGCAGCTTGAGCAGCTCGATCTGCAGCAGCCGCTTGTCGTGGTCGTAGCGGGCGCGGTCCATCCTTTCGGCGTACGGGTAGTGCTCGCGCCAGGTGGACACCGCCTGGCCGTCGGCGCGGATCAGGACCGGGTCGTCGTCGTCGGAGTTGTCCACGGTCAGCCCGGGGGTGATCTCCAGCAGGTGGCTGTCCTCGGCGGCGGTCTGCGGATCGATGACCCCCTCTCCGATCGGGGGCGTGCTCCGCCCGTGCGCGGCGGCCTCAGTGTTTCCCATGTCACCCAGGTACCCGCGTACGCCCAAGACCTTCCGGCAAACCAGGCGAACGTTGGGCA
This sequence comes from Nonomuraea endophytica, assembly GCF_014203235.1. Taxonomy (GTDB): domain Bacteria; phylum Actinomycetota; class Actinomycetes; order Streptosporangiales; family Streptosporangiaceae; genus Nonomuraea; species Nonomuraea endophytica. Next base: position 399,616 of record NZ_JACHIN010000006.1, read on the forward strand.
AACACCGCTCAGGCCTCGCGGGGCGGCGCGGGCACGTCGCTGTAGTCGACCTCGGGCAGCTTGGTGATGGCCCCCGCGCCCACGCGCACGTGCACGACGCCGTCACCCTGGGCTCCGGCGCCGGGCGGCACCGCCAGGAAGCCCTCCCAGTGGTCGGCCCCGCGCCGCCAGGCCAGCAGGAAGGCCGGGTCGCCGCCCTTGATCAGCACCATCGGCGGCATCCGCAACGGCGGCGGCTCCGTCTCGCCGGGGCCGGGGCGCGGCACGGCCGAGTAGTCGACGCGGGGCAGGTTGTTCAGCTCAGCGGCCGGGGCCCAGCGGTAGTTGAGCCCGTGCACCGGCTCGCCGCGCACGTCGACCTGCGACTGCGGTACGGCGAGCCGGCCTTCCCAGTGGTCGGTCCCGCGTCGCCAGGCGAGCAGGAACGCGGGAGTCTTGCCCTGGTACAGAACCATCGGCGGCATCTGGAGCGGTTCGACAGCATCCACACCCGGAGAGTAGCCGGGCGCGGCGACAGAAATGCCCCCTCCGGAGAGTCAGGCCGCGCAGGTGGAGGCCAGCTTGGACACCCCGCCGGATGGTTTGGGCTTCTTGGTGACACCGGCCGAGGGCGTGCTCGTAGCCGACGGCGTCGGCTTGGTCGTGATCCCACCGACGGTGGCGGTCCGTACGGCCCGGCGGATGCGCGGGAAGTCCGGATAGGCAGGGTTGTAGGCAGGCGGCACGAAGCTCATCGTCGCCACCCGCCCCGACTTGACCCGGTCGGCCAGCGGGACGAGTTCACCCAGCAGGTCGCGCGGGATGTCGGTGACGAACGTGCTCTTGGCGGCGCGGGCCAGCGCGTTGAACTTCAGCAGCACGTTGGCCGGCTGGAGCTGGCTGAGCATCGCGTTCATGACGCACTGCTGGCGCTTCATCCGGGTGCTGTTGTCGCCTCCGGCGCAGCTGCTGCCGGGGTGGTCGCGGGCCCTGCCGTACCAGAGGGCCTGCTCGCCGTTGAGCTTGTGGGTGCCGGCCTTGACCACGCCGCCGTCGCTGCGGCCGACGCCGTAGCAGATGTCACGCTCCACCTTGATGGTGACGCCGCCCAGCGCGTCGATCAGCCGGGCCACGCCCCACATGTTGACCATCATGTAGTAGTCGACCTTGAGGCCGAGGATCTGGCCGAGCGCGCCCTTGAGCGCGTCTCCGGCGCGGGTGCGCGCGTGCCCGGCGACCTCGGGGTGGGCGTCGGCGTACGCCCACACGCCGTTGAGCAGGTCGGCGCTGCCCCGGCCCTGACCGGGGGGCAGCCAGAAGTTCTTGGGCGGCGGGAACCGCTTGGCCATGGCGCTGCCCGGCGGGAACGGGGCGTTCTCCATCTCCCTGGGCAGCGCGAACAGGACCGAGTCCCCGGTCTTCACGTCGATGCTGACGACGTTGATGCTGTCGGTCCTGATGCCCACGCCCTGCCGGGAGGCGGCGCCGTCGCCGCCGAGCAGGGCGATGTTGAGCCGCCGGCGCCCGTCGAAGGGGTCCTTGGGGTCGATCGGCTTGCTGGCGGTCTCCTTGAACACCTCGTCGATCGCCTCGTTGGAGGTGCGCGCGGTCGCCGCCACGAAGGTGAACGGCACCGCCACCGCCACGGCCAGCACCCCGGCGACCGCCCCGGTGGCGGCCTGCGCCCGGCGCGGCAGGCTCCCCGGCCGCATCGCCACGTACGAGGCGACCACCACGGCCGCCCAGGCCAGCCCGCCTACGACGCAGCCGACGATCAGGCCGGTCACCACCGACGGGTCCGCGACCAGCCCGGCGAGCTGCGTGCCGTTGACCAGGACGACCGTCGTGAGCGTCGCCAGAAGCAGGACGTAGAGCGTGAGGATCACGATGCCGGTGCGCCGCTTGCCCGCGCGCAGGTGCGCGGCGCCGGGCACGAGGACGGACAGCAGCGTCCAGCCGATCACTGACAGAACGCTCGACTTGCCCACGCCGCCTCGGCTTTCACGACAAACGTACAGATGTGGGCAAATAAGGTAGCAGGGGTTTCACCGGTCACGAGACGACAGTTCCGGCTCCCTCCCATCCGAGGGTGGAGGCGCGGGGGCACAGGCCTACCGGCATGAGCCGGGGACCCGCGGGCTCGCCGCCCTCGATGCGGCGGACGAGCAGGTCGAGCAGCGCGTTCGCGGCCTCGGCCGCGCTGCCGGGGAGCTTGTCGGGCTTGGCGAGCACGAGCAGCGTGTCGCGGCCGCGCGCCCGCGACCACTCGGCGTGGGCGCGTTCGGCGTCGGTGAACCACGACCACTCGATGTCGACGGAGAGCACGGAGAGCATCGCGACGCGCTCGGCCAGGACTTCTTCGGTGCGGAGATGGGAGGCGGGGGTGCCGTTCCTGGTGAAGCTGGGGGTTCTCGAACTGACCGCAGGGGTCCTGACGGACTGGTTCGTGCTTCCCCGCCGCCGTCCGCCCCGACCTGGCCGACAGCCGGGCCATGCGCTGGGTGGACACGATCACCTTCCTCGGCCTGTCCACCGGGTACGTGGTGCTCGCCGTGGCCGTCCTCCTGCGCTGACGCCTCATCCGTGAACCTTTCGGGCGCCCCCCGGCAAGTACGGGTGTTCCCGAATTCCCACGGAAAGGCCCTCTATGAAGGGATCGACAGCGACCGCGGAAGGCGCGGACGCGGCCCTGATAAGCCGGTCGTTGCAGGAGCCGGACGCCTTCGCCGAGATCTTCGACCGGTACGCGCCCGCGCTTCACCGCTTCGCCGCGCGCAGGCTCGGTGACGAGGCGGCCGACGACGTCGTCTCGGAGACCTTCCTGAACGCCTTCCAGCACCGGCGCCGCTACAACGCCGAGTACGGCACCGCCCGCCCCTGGCTGTACGGCATCGCGACGAACGTCATCCGGCGGCGGCGCCGTACCGAGGTCTCGCACTACCAGGCGAGCCTGCGCGACGGCGCGAGGCCGCTGCCGTCCGGGCTGGTGGAGGACGGGGTCACCACGCTCGCGGTGAACCGGCCGCTGGTCTCGGCGATCGCCGGGCTGAAGGCGGGCGACCGCGACGTCCTGCTGCTGGTGGCGTGGGCGGAGTTCACCTACGAGGAGACGGCCGCCGCGCTGTCCATCCCCGTGGGAACGGTGCGTTCGCGGCTCAACCGGGCCAGAACCCAGGTGCGAGAGGCTTTGGAGGCCAATCATGGATGAGATGACCCAGGTCAGGCAGCTCTGGGCGGAGAAGCCGGAACCGGACCGGCAGAACCTGGCGCCGCTGCGCGCGTCGCTGCTGCGGGACACGCGACGGCCCCGTGGCTCGCTCTCGCGGGGGCGAGCGATGCCACGGCTCCTGCTGGCCGGCGGGCTGGCGGCGGCGGTGACGGCGGGCCTGGTCGTGTTCCTTCCCGGCGCGGCCCCGGCCAGCGCCCAGGAGGTGCTGCGGCGGGCCGCCGCGGCCGCCGAGGAGCAGCCCGACCTCAAGCCGGGACCCGAGCAGTACGTCTACACCCGCTTCCAGAACCAGCGAACCCAGGTCCAGAACGGCAAGGGGGAGCTGACGAGCGGAGTCGAGGAGCGCTGGGAACCGGCCGTGGGCCGCAAGCCGTGGCTGATGCGCGAACGCGAGACGGGCCAGGCGGACGCGCCGGGACTGCCGCGGGCCCACTTCCCCCTGTCGAGCGGGATCACCGACAGCGTCTTCGAGCTCGACTGCGCGACGCCGCCGTCCGGCGAGCTGACCTATGCCGGAATAGCCGACGTCACGCCCGCCGAACTGCGCGAGCGGGTCGCGGCCGGGGGGCCCGACGTCTGGCAGACGGTCAGCCTGCTGATCCGTACCGCGGCGGTCCGGCCGAGCGTGACCCCGGAGCTCTACAAGATCGCCGCCGAGATCCCGGGCATCAGGCTGATTCCCGAGCGGGTGGACGCCGCAGGCAGGCCCGGCATCGCGGTGGCGCTGGACAAGGACGGCGCCAGAAGCGAGATGATCTTCGATCGGGAGACGTTCCGCTATCTCGGCGACCGGTATGAGGAGCTCGAACCGGCGAAGCGGACCAACGGCAACCCGAAGATGCGACTGGTCACCGTCAACTCCAGCGCGCTGGTCGCCGTGGACGTGGCCGACGGGCTCCCCCGGCTCGCGCCGGACGCCACCACCTCCAAGATCCCCTGCTGATCTCCGGTACGGCGGAGCCGCTTCCCAGGCCATGGGCGGCTCCGCCGTACCGGATGATTCAGGGAGCGTCGGCGAGGATGCGGTCCAGGGTGCGGCGGCCCATGTGGCTCATCACCGGGTTGCTGGCGACGTAGTACCAGACCACGCCCATCGCCTGCACGAAGGCCCACGCCTTGCCCCGCGCCCACTCCAGGTCGCCGCTGCCGACCCGCTCGCGCAGGATGGCCCGGGGCCCTGGCTCCAGCAGGTGCCAGGCGCTCACGAGGTCGAGGGCGGGGTCGGCCGGTCCGAAGCCGCCCACGTCGAGCACCCCGGCCAGCCGGCCGCCCGAGACGAGGACGTTGCCGGGGATCAGGTCGCCGTGGTTCATGACGTCGGCGGACTCGCGGGGCAGGGTCCGCAGGGCATTCCAGGTGGCGCGCAGCCGGGGGACGTCGAGCAGGTGCTCGCTCTCGCGCAGGCACCTCTCCACCCAATCGTCGTGCGTGGTCAGGTCGCCGCCCCTGCCGCCGCCGGTGAACCTGCGACCGCGCGTCTCGACGGCGCGCAGCCCGGTGATCAGCTCGGCCAGGTCGTGCGCGAACGCCGCCGACTCCCCCGGGTCCTCGTCGCTGGCCACGGCGCCCGGCAGCCAGGTCTGCACCGACCACGGCAGCGGGTAGCCCTCCCCCGGCTCGCCGAGCGCGATCGGCTCAGGTGTGCGGAAGCGGGTGGCGTCCAGCAGTTCGCGGGCCGCCGCCGCCTCGGCCTCCAGCCACCGGCGGGCCGCATCGGGCTCGCGCGCCTCGATGGGGAACCTGGCCGCGAGATCCCCGCCGATGCGGAAGATGGCGTTGACCGTGCCCTGGCTTTCGACCCGCCTGACCGGCAGGTCCTTCCATGCGGGGAACTGCCCGGCGACGAGCGCGCGGACCGTGTCGAGGGGGACGGCCAGTTCGTCGGCGTGCATCTTCATCGGAAGAGCCTACGCTGTGGCGTGATCAGGCTCTGACAAGGAAGGCCAGGTGCAACGCATGATCGCGCGAACGTGGCGTGGATGGGCCGGAAAGGCGACGGCCGACGACTACCAGCGGCACTACGGGTCGGAGGTGGCGGTTAATCTGCGGAAGATCGACGGCTTCCTCGGCGCCCGCCTGCTGCGGCAGGACGACGGCGACGAGGTGCTGTTCACCTCGATCGCGTACTTCACCGGCATGGACGAGATCCGCGCCTTCGCCGGTGAGGATCCCGGGCAGGCGGTGCTCGCTGACGTGGCCCGCCGCGCCCTGACCCGGTGGGACGAGCGCGTCACCCACCACGAGGTCGCCGTGGACCTGCCGGTCCACGACTCCTGACCGTTTTCCACGGTCACACCACCGGGGGCGGGCCGTCCGACAGGTGCGCCCGTCCCCGCAGGCGTCCACCCGCTGCGGCTGTCTCCCGCGGGCCGTCCACCGGGGGGCGGCCCGGCGTTGGCTACCTCAGGGGGCGGACGCGGACGGTGGTGCGGACGTGGTGTTCGTCGAAGTAGTCGGCGACCTTGACGTAGCCGTGCTCGTCGTAGACGCGGCCGAGCACCGGGCTGTCGGCCCAGTGGTCCAGGGCCAGGGCGGGGGCGTCGTGTGTTCTGGCCAGGCGTTCGGCCTCCGCCATCAGGGCCGGGCCGACGCCCCGTCCGGCGGGCCCGCGGTCGGTCATCACGGTGTGGATGAACATCGAGCCGTCGGGGACGGTGCCGGGCGGGATGCGCGGCGGCGTCGCCGGGGCCGCGGCCAGCATGCCGACCTGACGGCCGTCGCGTTCGGCCAGGGTGATGACGCCGAGGCCGGTCCACTCCGCCACCCGGCCGGGGAAACCGGGGATCTGGGAGAAGGGGACCGTGCCCCACTGTTCCGGCAGGTCCTGGGCGATGAGCCAGGCGTGGACGGAGTCCATCAGGTCCAGCAGGGCCGGCACGTCGTCGGGCGTCGCGGGTCGCAGGTGCGGCGGAAGGGTCGCCATCATGGCCTCCAGGAGGGTTAGACTTCGGTCGAGCCCAATTGATTCAATAATCTAAGGATTAGATTGTCAAAGCAATCCAGGATCGAGGCCGTGGCCAGGGCCGTACAGGATCTGCAGGACGCCACGGACCTCATCGACGAGCTGGCCGCGCGGCGGCTCGGCGTCAACAGGACCGACGTGCGCTGCCTGAGCCGGCTGACCGCGCGCGGCCCGCTCACGGCGAGCGAGCTGGCGTCAGGAGCGGGCCTGACCGGCGGCGCGGCCACCACCGCCATCGACCGGCTGGAGCGGGCCGGGCTGGCCGAACGGGTACGCGACACCGCCGACCGGCGCCGGGTCCTGGTCCACCTGAGCGAGCGGGGCCGGGCGGCCGTCGAGGAGGTCTGGGGTCCGATCGCCGCCGAGGCCCAGGCCGGACTGCGCCGCTACACCGTCGCCGAACTCGAGGTGGTCGAGACGTTCCTGCGGCTCGCGCTGCTCAACCAGACCCGGCACGCCGAACGCCTCCGCAAGGACAACGCGGAGGAATGACCGGAACGCGGACGAGGAAATAGCGGAGCGGATCACCCGGGCGTGGAGCGAAGGCCACGCCCGCTGACGAATCGCTTGCCGCAGGACAGAAGAACACTGACAGTGCCTTTGCGCATCAATCCCGGCCTGTCCCTCTTGTATCCATGATCCTTTCATTGATACGGAGGGGGAGGAATTGAAGAAGAGTGTGTGCCTTTTCCTGGCGAGCCTGCTGATGACCGCTATGGGAGCGGTCCTGCCGGCCGAGGCAAAAATGTCCAGGCTTATCGAGCATGTGCATTTTATGCATTTCCTCGCACATGAGGATGATGACCTCCTCTTCCTCAATCCCGACATCCACCAGACCATTCGCGCCGGATATCCGATCGCGTCCGTTTTCCTCACCGCGGGCGAGGCGCAGGAGGACCACGCCTACGCCGAGGGCAGGCGCGAGGGCTCGCGGGCGGCGTACGCGCGCATGGCGGGCGTGGACGCGCCGGTCTGGGACAGCGAGGCCCTTCGGGTCGGCGCGCAGGTCGTCGAGCACAACCACCTGCGCGGCACCGGGGTGCACCTGCTGTTCCTGCGCCTGTCCGACGGCGGGAACAAGCGCCGCCAGGACGCCCGCGGGCGCGGCGCGCTGGTCCGGCTCTGGGACGACCAGGGGAAGGCGGGCTGCCTGCCGACGTTCACCGAACGCGGCTCGCCGTACGAACAGTGCTACACCTACGGCGGGCTCGTCGGCACGCTGCGCAAGCTCATGGAGATGTTCACCCCGCACGCGATCCGCACGCAGGACCCCCAGCCGGACCTCTACCGCACGCACGACCACCCCGACCACGTCCAGACGGCGCGCTTCACCGCCGAGGCCGCCCGCCAGCACCGTCACGTGAACCCGCGGCTGGTCGAGATCAACTTCCGCGACTACTTCATCCAGGACGTCCCGGCCAACCTGGGCCCGGCCGAGCGGGACATGAAGAAGGACGTCTTCGACGCGTACGCCCCGCACGACCCGCTGGCCAGGGACTCCGACCTCAACTATCCGGCCTACGTCTGGAGGATGAACCGGATGGTCTACCGCTGGACCGGTGAGCTGCTGCGCGTGGCCGCCAACGCCGACAAGCGGCTCAGCGTCCTGTCGGTGCAGGGGCGCCGCGTGGTCTCCTGGGACCAGGGCGCCGACGGCCGCTGGCGCGGGCCCAGCTCGCTGGGGTACGCCGGTGAGTGGCTCGCCCCGGGCGTCGCCGTCGAGCGTGACCGCGACGGCAGGCTGCGCGCGTTCGCCATCCGGCTGCGCGACAACGGGCTGACCGACGCGATCGTCACGACCACGCAGCGCACCCCCGGCGGCCCGTGGACCGGCCAGTGGACCGACCTCGGCCGCCCGCCGTACGGCGGCAACCGCACCGGGACGCCCGCGCTCGCGCTCGACCAGCTCGGCAGGATCAACGTCTTCGTCCAGACCGGCACCCACCAGATCAGCTACCGCACCCACTACGGCAACGGCCGATGGTCGCCGTGGTGGACGCTGTCGGAGCGGGGACTGCGCAGCGGCATCACCGCCATGCGCGACCGGTTCGGGCGGATTGAGCTGTTCGCCACGTTGTGCGCCCGCGCGGATCCGGCCAGGACCCGCTGCGACTCCGCGCGCATCCTGCGCTGGCGGCAGACCGAGCCCAACGGCAGCTTCCGCTCGGCTCCCATCGGCTCCACCACGCCCGGCAGCCCGCCGACGCTCGTGCTCAACGCGGACGCGCGCCTGGAGCTCCTCTACCGTCAGGGCGACCTCGACACCGGTACGGTCACCGTCGGCGACGTCGTCAGAACCCAGCAGGAGCCGCCCTCCTACGGATGGGCTGCGGCCTCGACGCTCCCGGCTCCCGGCGGCGTGGGAAACGTCCAGGCCGCCCGCGGCCCGAACGCCTCCATCCCCTCATCCCGGGTGGTGCTGGCCGTACGCAATCCGGCCATGGGCGTCTCGGTGGCCGTGCAACAGGAGGCGAACGGCGCTTACGGCCCCTGGCAGGACCTCGGCGGGAAGATCATCGGCGTGCCCGCCGTGTCCGCCGACAGCTCGGGCCGCGTGATGGTCTTCAGCCTCGGCGTCAAGGGCCAGCTGTTCGCCTGCTGGCAGGAGGAGGTGGGCAGTGCGCGGTTCACCCCGTGGCGGATCCTGGGGTGGTGAGCGCGCGCCGCTCGGTGAGGTCGAGGTAGTCGTGGAGGACCTGGCGGGTGCCCACCAGCGCGTCGATGCTCTCGTCGAGCCTGGTCAGGCGCTCGCGCAGGCCGTTCACCAGCTCGGGGCAGGGCTCGAGCTCGGGCCGCGCGCCGCTGGCGCAGGGCAGCACGTAGCCGATCTCCCGCGTCGACAGACCGGCCGCGAGCAGCTTCCTGATCTGGGTCACGGTCAGGACGGCGGCGTCGCCGTACTCGCGGTAGCCGTTGGGGCCGCGGTCCGGCTCCAGCAGGCCCTGCGACTCGTAGTAGCGCAGCTGGTGCGTGTTGACCCCGGTCCGCCGGCTCAGCTCACCGATGTGCACGGTCACGTCTCCTTGACATTCATATCGGTGTGAACGTTGAGGATTCTGCCATGAACACTAACCGGCAAGACGCCGTGACCGTCCTCGGCCTCGGGCTGATGGGCGAAGCCCTGGCCCACGCCTTCCTGCGCGCCGGCCACCCCACGACCGTGTGGAACCGTTCGCCGGGCAGGGCGGACCGCCTCGTCGCCGAGGGCGCGCGCCTGGCCGGCTCGGCCGCCGAGGCCGTCGCCGCGAGCCCGCTCGTGGTGGTCTGCCTCACCGGGTACGACGCCGTCCACGACCTGCTCGCCCCGCTGGAGAAGACCCTTGACGGCCGGGTCCTGGTGAACCTGACCTCCGGCACCTCCGGGGCCGCGCGGGAGACCGCCGCCTGGGCCGAGAGCCGGGGCGCCGGCTACCTCGACGGCGCGATCATGGCCGTGCCCCAGTCCATCGGCACCGACGACGGCCTCATCCTCTACAGCGGGCCCCGGCCGGTCTTCGACAGGTACGAGCCCGTGCTGCTCGGCCTCGGCGCGAAAGCCACGTACCTCGGCACGGACCCAGGGCTGTCCTCGCTCTACGACGTGGCCTCGCTGAGCCTGTCGTGGAGCGTCCTGAACGGCTTCCTCCAGGGCGTCGCGCTGCTGGGCACCGCGGGGGTGGACGCCGCGACGTTCGCCGCGTTCGCCAAGGAGGGCCTCGGCGCCGTGGTCGGCTGGCTGGACGGGTACGCCCGGCAGATCGACGACGGCGCGTACCCGGCGCTGGACGCCACCATCGACACCCAGCGGGCGGCGATGGCGCACATCGTGCACGAGAGCGAGGCGCTCGGCGTCAGCGCCGAGCTGCCGAGGTTCGTCAAGGCCCTGGCCGACCGGGCCGCGGCCGCCGGGCACGGCGGCAGCGGCTACGCGGCGATGATCGAGCAGTTCCGCACGCCGCCTCAGGAGACGGTGTAACGCAGCAGGACGTTGCCGGAGCCGTCGAAGCGGCGGCTCTCGGCCAGGCTCAGCCCGCCGACCGGCGCGGTGAAGATGGGGGTGCCCTCGCCGAGCCCGGTCGCGCCGACGACCAGGTGCAGTTCGTCGACCAGGCCGGCCGCGAGCAGCGCGTTCCAGGTGATCCGGCTGCCGAACGTGACGATGTCGCCGGTGGTGCCGGCCTTGAGCTTCTCGACGTGGGCGTGGGCCTGGGCGCGCGGCACGACGGTGGTCTGTTCCCGCCAGTTCGCCACCTCGTCGTCGGTGAGGGAATCGGAGATCACGTTGACCGGGATGCGGCCGTAGACGCCGCCGAACTCGCGGTTCACCTCGCTGGCCTCCGGGTTGGCCGCCTGGGCCGGCCAGAAGCCCATGAACATGCGGTAGGAGCCGGCGCCCAGCAGCAGCGCCTCGGCCGCCTGTATGCGCTCCAGGTTGTAGGCGTCGAAGGCGGCGTCCATGGGCAGCACGAGCGGGTTGCCCTCGGAGCCGGCGTAGAAGCCGTCGAGGGACATGATGTTGCAGACGATCAAGCGGCCCATGACGGGCTCCTCTCGGCGGGGTGTGAACGTGGGACGAGCTTGTCCAATCGGCGTTCCTCCGCGGTAGTGCCGGGTTACCGGGGAGCGTGTGAAGGATTCACGACCGCGGCGGCACGGGTAACTCCTGAGCGGGGGAGAAAATCGGCCGGGCCGGGGTGTCGATTTCGCCGCGGCCCGTTTGTCTATGACGCGACCCTTCCCGAGGACCCAGGAGGAAACGATGAAGTACATGCTGCTGATCAGCCATGGCGATCCGGGCGCGTGGGAGAACCTTTCCGAGGAGGAGCAGAAGGCGCTGCCTGCGGCGTACCAGGCGATCGAGGAGACGCCGGGCGTGACACCCGGGCAGTGGATGCAGCCGCCGGACACCGCCACCACCGTGCGGGTGCAGGACGGCAGGACGCTGACGACCGACGGGCCGTTCGTGGAGATGAAGGAGGCGATCGGCGGCTACCTGTTCTACGAGGCCGACGACCTCGACGCGGCGATCGAGCTGGCCGGGCGGATCCCGGCGGCCCGCATGGGCGGCGCGGTCGAGATACGCCCGCTGAACCAGTGACCGACGTGCTGGAGCGGGTCTTCCGCGAGCAGTGGGGACGTGTTCTGGCCGCGCTGATCGGCTACCTCGGCGACTTCGACCTCGCCGAGGAGGCCGCCCAGGAGGCGTTCGCGATCGCCGCCGACCGGTGGCCGCGCGACGGGACGCCGGACCACCCGGGCGCCTGGCTGATCACGACGGCGCGCAACCGGGCGCTCAACCGCGTCCGCCGCGACCGCACGCTGGCCGAGAAGACCCGCCTGCTCGCGACGCCGCCGTCCGGGGACGACACGATGGACGACGCCGTGTTCCGCGACGAGCGGCTCGAACTCATCTTCACCTGCTGCCATCCCGCGCTGTCCATGGAGGCGCAGGTCGCGCTGACGCTGCGCGCACTCGGCGGGCTCGGCACCGGCGACATCGCGCACGCGTTCCTGGTGCCGGAACCGACGATGGCGCAGCGGCTGGTGCGGGCCAAGCGGAAGATCAGTGCGTCCGGGATCCCGTTCCGGGTGCCGGCCGACCATCTGCTGCCCGACCGGCTGGCCGCGGTGCTCGCGGTGGCGTACCTGATCTTCAACGAGGGGTACACCGGGCGGGTGGACCTGGCGGGCGAGGCGATCCGGCTCGGGCGGGCCCTGGTCGAGCTCATGCCCGACGAGGCCGAGGCGCACGGGCTGCTGGCCCTCATGCTGCTGCACGACTCGCGCCGCCTGGCCCGCTTCCGCGACGGCGAGCTGGTGCTGCTGGCCGAGCAGGACCGGTCGTCGTGGGACGCCGCCATGATCGCCGACGGGCGCCGCGTGCTGGCGCGGGCGCTGGCTCTGCACGGGCGCGGGCCGTACGTCGTCCAGGCGGCGATCGCCGCCCTGCACACCGAGGAGCCGGCCGACTGGCCGCAGATCGCCATGTTGTACGGCGAGCTGGCCCGGCTGACCGGTTCCCCGGTGGTCGAGCTGAACCGCGCCATCGCGATCGCCCAGACGCGGGGGCCGGAGGCCGGGCTCGAGATCATCGACGGGCTTCCGCTCCGGGACTTCCACTACCTGCACGCCGCCCGTGGGGAGCTGCTGGACCGTGCCGGCCGTACCGTGGACGCCCGTGCCGCCTACGAGCGCGCGCTCGCCCTCGTCCGCGACGACGCGGAACGGCGGCTGCTCCTTCGCCGGCTGGAACGGCTCGCCCGGCCTTGATTTATTGGCTGGAGGGCGCTTTCGCCCCGCTTGTACAGTGACCCCCAGCCGGCCGGGGGAGGGATCATGCGCGTGCACTATCCGCGTACCCCTCACCTGCCCTGGTCGCCGGGCGCGACCCCGGACGACGTGCGCGCGGGCGATCTGTCCGGGCTGCGCGGGCGCGAGGTCGTGGTGACGGAGAAGCTCGACGGCCGGGTCAGGCCCATCGCACCTGGTACGTCGGTGAGCGCGGGACCGTGGACGACATGGACGGACGGCTGTGATGCGTACCAGCGAAGAGGTCTATCACCGGGTCCGCTGGGATCCGCGCTTCGACCCGTCCCGGTTCGTCCTGGGCGTCGGGCAGCGTGACGCGGCGCCCAAGCGGGTCGCGCTGGCCGCCTTCACGCCGGGTGGTGAGATCCCCTGGCATCGGGTGCTGTTCGTCGAGGCGGACGGCGAGCTGGTCTGGGACCGGGCCACCGGCCTGGATCGGCTCGACACCTGCGAGGCCGGCCGGGCGCGGGACCCGCGCCGCCTGCGCCCGCCGTTCTTCACCGCGAGAACGCCGCACGCGTGGGACCCGGCGGGAGCATGGCGACCCGCCACCGGCCAGCCAAGCTCCGGACCTGCCATCGGCCAACCGGACCCCAGACCTGCCGCCGGGCAACCAGGCGCCGGACCGGCCCACGGGCAGCCGGGTTCCGGAGCTGCCGACGGGGTGCCGGGTTTCGGGACTGGTGGTGGGATGCCGGGGGTTGGGGGTGGGGTGGTGCGGGTGCTGACGTGGAACACGTTGTGGGACCGCTACGACAGCGACCGCATCGACACCGCCCGCCGCCGCGCCCTGCTCCTGCGCGCCCTGGAGGACGCCGACGCGGACGTCCTGGCGTTGCAGGAGGTCGAGCCCGCGCTGGTGTCCATGCTGCTGGGCGCCCCCTGGGTACGAGCCGCGTACACCCTGGGCACGGACCCCCACGGACCGGACGTGGACGACGGTGGCCTGCTGCTGCTCAGCCGGCTGCCCGTGCGCGAGGCGGCCGCCCATGAGCTCGGCCCGCACAAGTCGGTGGCCGCCATCGTCGTGGACACCGCCGCCAGCCCGCTCGTCGTCGCCGTCACCCATCTGACCAGCGACCATTCCACCGACGGCGCGGGCAGGCGGCGCGCCGAACTGACCCGGATCGCCGAGGGGCTGTCCGGCCTGGACGGCGACGTGGTCCTGATGGGCGACTTCAACGACGGAACGGACACCCCGGAGTCCGCTCTCCGCCTGCGCGACGCCTGGACCGAGGCGCACGGAGCCGACGAGACCCCCACCTTCGACCCCGGCGTCAACCCGCTGGCCGCGCTCTCCTCCCGGTCCGGCCGAGCGGCGCGCCTGGACCGGGTCCTGCTCCGCGGACGGCCCCTCCGTTCCATCGGTGACGGGCACGCTCGTTTCGCTGTCCTGGCCAGGCAGGTGAAGGCGTGGGCACACGCGCGTGGCCTGGACTCCGCTCCGTTCGGCGGCCTGCCAGGCCTGGCCTGGGCGGTCATGGCCGCGCGCACCGTACGCGAGAGCGGCCCCGATGACGACCCGCTGAGCCTGTTCTTCAGCACGTGGGCAGCCTGGGACTGGCGCGACCCGATCGCCCTGGACAACACCGCGACCACCCGGGAACCGGCCCCCGTCACGGTGCTCACTCCCAGCGACCCGGTGCGCAACTGCGCCCGCCAGGTCGGCGACGGCGGCCTGGACCTGCTCACCCAGGAGCTCTACCGGGCCTGGGAGCTCACCGAGGACGGCCGGAGCGCCGAACTGCTGTCCGCGCCGCCCCTGCACCGCAGGCACGCGGCCTGGGCGGTGGTGACCGTCCGCGCGCGGGACGAGCTGGGCCGGGTCAGAGGACGGATGCTGGATCTGCTGGCCGCCCTGGCCGAGGAGGGGGCGGCGGACGCGCATGCCTGGCCGCGCCCGTTCGAGAGCGGGCAGACCCGTTACGCGATCGGCCTGGGCCGCACTCCCCCGCGGGCCGGGCGGCTGGGCGAGATCGCCGGCCGGTGGGCCCGGGATCTGGCGGGCGTCTCGGTCGAGTACGCCGAGGGCGGGGCCGTACCGACCTTGATATGAATGCCGGGTGAGCGGACGGGTGCGGCTGAGGGCGGCACGGCCGGACGAGGCCGGGCCGCTGAGCGGGCTGGCGATGCGCTCCAAGGCGTCCTGGGGGTATGACGAGGCGTTCATGGAGTCCTGCCGGGAGGAGTTACGGCTGCGCGACGTCGTCGGCCGCAGGACCGTGGTCGCCGAGCGGGACGGCGGCGTGGTGGGGTTCGCCACGCTGGACGGCGACCGGCCGGACGGCGAGCTGGGCATGCTGTTCGTGGAGCCGGAGGCGATCGGCCAGGGCGTGGGCCGCCTTCTCTACCGGCGGGTGCTCGAGGAGGCGGGGCGGATCGGGTTCACCCGGCTGTCGATCGCCTCCGACCCGCACGCCGTGGGCTTCTACCTGGCGATGGGCGCGCGGCGACACGGCGAATCCGGCGGGTTGCCGCTGCTGGTGGCGTGGCCGCCGGGGCCGGAACCGGCGTGGGTGAAGGCGTGGACCGGCGGCCGGCCGGCCGTGCACGTCGGCAACGTGGCCGAGTTCAACCGGATGTTCAGCCCGGTTCCGGCGGGACGTGACCATTACTCCTGCCTCGCGGTGTTCGCGAGCCCGCGTCCGGCGGCCGTGATCCTGCCGGAGCCGGTGGACGCGGCGTGGGTTCGGGATCTGGCTGACGTGCTCGGCTGGGGCGAGGTGGAGGTCCACAGCGGTGTCGCCGAGGACGGCGGGGTGTCGGCGGCGATCGCCTCCAGGCCGGACCTCATGGAGTGCCTGGGCCGGGGGCGCGTGCTGCCGTGGGGGCGTACCGCGGAGTTCGAGCGGATCGTCCCGTCGGCCGCCGGCGTCCTCCGGGCCGTCGAGAGGTTCGAGTCCAAGCGCGGCGCGCACGAGCTGTTCCGGGCACTGGCCCCCGCACATCCGGGGATCTTCATCCCACGGCAGCGGCCGGTCGGCTCGCGGCGGGAGCTGCTGCGCGAGCTGGCCCGGGGAGAACCGCTGGTGCTGAAGACCGAGTACGGCGTCGGCGGCTCCGGCACGCTGGTCGTGACCGGGGACACGCCGCGCATCGGGGCACTGGCGCGACGGTGGGCGCGTGAGGGCGGGCTGCTGGAGGAGTACGTGGACGGTTCGGGCCCGTTCCGCGCCCCGACCTTCGACGCCGTCATCGACGACGCCGGCGAGGTCCACCCGGTCGGTGCGGGCGCGATGGTGATGGACGGCACCCGCTACCAGGGCGTCACCGTCGGCCCCGGCGTGCTGCCCGCGGCGCTCACCGAGACGGCCGCGCGGTTCGGCGGCGCGGTGGGCGAGGCGCTGGCGGCGCACGGGTACCGGGGGTGGTACGACGTGGACTACGTCACCGGCCCGACAGGCCGGCTGGCCCCGACCGAGATCAACCTGCGGCTCACCGGCCCGGCGGCGGCGTTCTGCGTCCAGGCCCGGCTGGACCGGCTCCACGGCGGCCGCCACTTCGTGCGCACCCTGGACGGCCTGCCGCTCGGCGCCCGCCTGCCCCCGGCCGCGCTGCGCGCCTATGTCGCGCGGGTGGCGGAGGAGTGCCGGGGGCTCGGCGCGACGCTCCTGGTCACGGTGCCGACGGCGGCCGCGGAGGCGGAGCCGTACCTCGGAGTGGCGATCGCCGCGCGCACGGCCCGCGCCCTGGACGAGGCGGAGGCCGCACTGCGCGGCGCGAACGAGGCGCTCGGCGCCATCTTCACCGCCTCGGCGCGGCCACGAAGAGGACGAGCACGGCCGCGGCGATCATGAGGGTGACGTTGAACCCGTAGACCAGCGCGGCCTGGCGCGGCCAGTCGGTCTTGGCGGCGAGCCGGTAGAAGTTGTCCTGCGGCCACCACGCGACCAGCAGCCAGGTGATCGCCAGCTGCGCGAGCGTCGTCAGCCACGCCGGACGGCCCAGCCGGGCCAGGAACGTCCGCCCGAACACCAGGAACATGACGCCCAGCCCGAACGACACGTACTCGGCGGCGTAGAGTCCGCGGAAGAACCCCGCCCAGGGCTGGGGCACGCCGGTCAGATCCGTCGAGTACGGCCAGAGCACGTCCGTCAGCCCGAACGCCACCATCCCCGCCACCACGGCGACCATCGCCCGGAAGGGCGCCATGCTTACGGCGTCGCCGCCCCAGCCCGCCTTCCCACCGGCGCTCCGCCTCGGCCCGGGCCGCACGGGCAGCGGCAGGCTCTCGTGCTCGACCTCGCCCTCAGGCGTGCGCGGCAGCACGGGCACCACGGCCACCAGGTCGGGCACCTGCCGTTCCGGCAGTCGCTCGCGCAGGAACGAGGCGAGCTCCTCCCCCCGCGTCCCGCCGCGCGCGACGACGTAGGCGATCAACGTCGCCCCGTCCCTGAGGACGGCGCAGTCGGCCACCTCCGGGTGCGCGCGTAACTCCCTCTCGATGACGCTGAGGCGGTCCGGCATCCACGGCCCCCGTATCCGGTCGGCGATCGTCGTCCCTGACGTTGTACCCCAGCCTCTTGCGGAGGCGTCGCGCTCGCGGTCATGCTCGATCTTCGAAGCACAAGTCGATCGCGGGAGGCGCGGGTGCGCACACGCCGGAACGGCCCATGACGGTGACGGTGACGGCCCGGCGGGAGAGATCGGTCTCCGGGCGGGTGCGGCTGCTGTCCGGGCTGGCTCTGCTGGCGCTGGCGCTGCTGCTGGGCGCGTTCGTGGGCGGGGCGGCGAGCACCGGCACGGGCCTGCGCACCATCGGGCACGACGCCGGCCCGCAGGTGCTCGCCACCACGGGCCTATATCGGCAGATGTCGGAGATGGACGCGCTGGTGGCCGAGACCCTGCTGCTCGGCAGAGAGTACGGCCCGCAGCAGCAGGCCGACCTGACCGGCTACGACCAGCGGCGGCTGGAGATCTCCGAGAGCCTGCTCAAGGCCTACCGGCTCGCCCTGGACAACCCCGCCGAGCAGCGCACGGTCGAGTCGCTGATCGAGGGCCTGGGCCGCTACGAACGGCTGGCCGCCCACGCCCGCCTGCTCGACACCCAGTCCGGGCACACGGCGGGCGCGCCGCCCGACAACGTGGTCGCCGCCTACCAGCGGGCCACCGACCTCATGCATCGCGAACTGCTCCCCCAGGCCTACAACCTGACGCTGGAGACCGGGACGATCGTCCGGCGCGCGCACGACGCCGAGCGCTCGGCCACCTCGCTGGCCCGCACCGCGGTCGTCGTCACCGGGCTGCTCGCGCTGGGCTGCCTGCTGGCGTTGCAGGTGTACCTGACCCGCAGGTTCCGCCGGATCTTCGCCCCTGCCCTGGTGGTGGCGACCGTGCTCGCCGCGACCGGCCTGGTGACGGGGCTGGCCCTGCTCAACCAGCAGGGCCGGGCACTGGAGGAGGCCAAGTCCCGCGGGTTCGACTCGGTGCTGACCCTGACCAGGACGCGGGCGATCAGCAAGAGCATGCACGGCGACCAGAGCCGCTACCTGCTCGACCGCTTCCGCAAGGACACCTACGAGCACACCTTCCTGGACAAGGCCCGCACGATCGTCGCGGTCGAGTCCACCAGCCTGCCCGACTACCAGGGCAAGCTGCACCGGAACTTCCAGGGGCTGCTCGGCGGCCTGGCGGGCCGCGACCGCGACCGGCTCTTCGCCGTCTACCAGCGCTTCCAGCAGGCCGACGCGCGGATGCGCACCCTGTCGGGCGAGGCGGCGATCAAGTTCTGGGACGACGAGCTCACCCAGGCCTACGAGGGC
This sequence comes from Nonomuraea endophytica, assembly GCF_014203235.1. GTDB lineage: Bacteria > Actinomycetota > Actinomycetes > Streptosporangiales > Streptosporangiaceae > Nonomuraea > Nonomuraea endophytica. The sequence continues at coordinate 417,836 of NZ_JACHIN010000006.1, forward strand.
TACGACCAGGTGCTGGAGGAACTGGTCCGGCGGCACGAGTCGGACTTCGAGCGGGCCATCGACAGCGGCGACGGCGCGCTGGAGACGCTGTGGCGGTGGATCCCGGCCGGGCTGGCCGCCGGCGCGCTGCTGATCCTGGCCGGCATCCGCCCCCGGCTGAGGGAGTACCGGTGAGACGACTGCTGATCTGCCTGCTCCTGGTGCTCACCGCCTGCGGCACCGCGCGGCCGGAGTCCTTCGTGGACAAGGACGAGCTGATCGTCGCGATCCGCACCGACGTGCCGCTGATCAGCTTCAAGGGGCCGAACGGCGCCTACCAGGGCTTCAACATCGACGTGGCCCAGGACCTCGTCACCCGGCTGGGCAAGCGCATCCGCTGGCTGGAGATCAAGGCCGGCGACCAGCTCACCGTGCTCACCGAGAGGCGGGCCGACCTGGTCTTCGCCCACATGTCGGTCACGCCGGAGCGCAAGAAGGTGATCGACTTCGCCGGGCCGTACCACGTCGACTTCCAGGACATCGCGGTACGGCCGGCCGACAAGGCCGCCATCCGCGACGTCCGCGACCTGGAAGGGCGCAAGATCTGCTGGGTGCGCGGCACCAACATCGCCCAGCGGATCGTGGACGAGCGCCGGGTCAAGGCGATCCCGGTCGAGGCGCCCGACTACGACGTCTGCCTCGACATGATCAAGGACGGCATGATCGACGCCATCTCCACCAACAGCCAGATCCTCGCCGGGCTGCTCACCAAGCCCGGCGTCGACCTGCACCTGGTCGGCGCGACGTTCAACGAGCAGCGCACCTCGATCGGCGTGCGCAAGGGCGACGTCGACGGCTGCGAGGAGCTCAACCGGGCCATCACCCGCATGTACCAGGACGGCACGGCGCACATGCTGCTCGACAAGTGGTTCGGCAAGTCCGGCATCGACCTGTCGGTGGTCTCGGTGCCGCAGTTCGAGGGCTGCTCCTAGGCGGGCGGACCGGCGACCTCGGCGCCGAACCTGGCGACGAGCTCCTGCTTGGCCCGCCCGGCGGCCTCCACGTCGTAGGGGACCAGCTTGACCGTCGCCGGGTCGGCCGCCTTGGAGTGCGGCGGCACCCGCGTGTTGGTGGGCAGGGCGTAGAACTTCACCAGCGGCCCGAGCCGCTGGGAGGCCCCGCTCAGCGCCCAGTCGACGTACGTGCGCGCGCTGTCCGGGTTGTGCGCCCCGGCCAGTACGGCCAGCCCGCCGAGCTCGTAGCCGGTGCCCTCCTGAGGGAAGGTCACCTCCAGGTCCGGATAGCCCTGCTCCTGGGCGGCGACGCAGTCGTGGGAGAACACGACGCCGACCGCCGCCTCCCCCTTGGCCGCCTGCACGGCGGCGTCGCTGCCCGAGGTGTTGTACCTCAGCACGTTCTGGTGGAGGCCGCGCATGTAGCCGAGCGCCGCGCCGGTGTCGCGTTCGTTCAGCTCCGCCTGGGTCCACAGCGCGGTGTAGGCGGTGCCCGAGGTGGCCGGATGGGCGATGGCGACGCCGCGGCGCAGCCGCCGATCCAGCAACTCGCTCCAGGAGCGGACCGGCTTCATGCCGCGCTTGGCCAGCTCCTTGGTGTTGTTGCAGAAGGCCAGCACACCGGCGTAGATCCCGCTCCACGCGCCGTCGCGGTCGGCCCAGCCCGGCCGGATCTCCCTTGCCACCTCCGACCGGTACGGCTCCAGCAGCCCCTGCCCCTTGGCCGCCACGTAGGCGTCGGCCGGGCCGCCGTGCCAGACGTCGAACTCCTGGCGCTCCCCGGCCGCCTTGATCCGGGCGAGGGCCTCCCCGCTGGACAGCCGCACGTAGTCGGCCTCCACGCCGGTGGCGTCGGCGAACCGTTTGACCATCATCGCGCACCACCGCTCGTTCGCCCCGCACGCGACCGTGATCCTGTCTCGTCTCGGCGACGCGCAGCCCGCGGCGATGAGGACCACTACCAGCACGGCGGCCAACGGCCTCATTGCCTCTCCCAGGGGGTCGCCCAGATGTGATCTCATTCGACACTCCGCCGCGTGCCTCACGCAACGGGGTACCCGGGTACCGCCCGCCGGAGTACCCCGGTACCTGCCGAAGATCCGCCTGGATGCGGAGGCTGCGCGCCACCGCCGCCGGGAGCCTGGAAAGGACGACTTTCCAGGGAGGTTCTCTTGTTGTGGCTGGCTTGGCGGACGGTAATCCGGCATCCGGGCAGCGTGCTGGGCGCGCTGATCACGCTCGTCCTGGCCGCGACCGTGGTCGGCGCGATGTGGTTCGTGGTCGACTCCGACGAGCGGCAGCGGCCCGTGGTCGAGCGCTACGCCGGGGTCCCGCTCGTGGTGGGCACGGGCGGCATCGCGGGGGCGTTGCCGCCCGGCCTGGTGCGCGCGCTCGACGCGCTGCCCGAGGTGGCGCGCACCGTGCCGGACCTCACGTTCGTCGCGCCGCTGTCGGTGCGCGGGGCGACGGTGAGCGTCCCGGGCGACCAGTATCCGAGCCCGGCCGGGCACGGGTGGGGCGGCGCGGCGCTGACGCCGTTCCGGATCGAGCGGGGCCGGCCGCCGGGCGCGCCGGGCGAGGTGGTGATGGACGCGCGGCTGGCCGGGGCGGCGGGGGTCGCCGTCGGCGAGCGGGTCGAGGTGGCGGTGTCCGGGGTCTTCCGGCCGTACGAGGTGGTCGGGGTGGCGGTGGCCGCGGGGGCCTGGCGCCACCAGTCGGCGTTGTTCTTCACCGACGATCACGCGGCCGAGCTGGCCGGGCGGCGTGGCGGCGTCGACGCCATCGGTGTCTACCCGGCCGGAGGCGTCGACCAGGAGAGTCTGGGGCGGGCGGTCGGCCGGGTGCTGGAGCCGTACAACCGGCGGAGCGCGCTTCCGGTGCGGGTCTCCACCGGCGACGCGCGCGGCCGGGCCGAGGGCAACGTGATCACGAGTTCCGGCGGCGGGTTCAACACCCTGTGGTTCCTGGTGTACACGACCGGGCTGGTCGCGGTCGGCATGGTGTCGGCGGTCATGGGGCTGTCGCTGCGGCGCCGGGGCAGGGAGCTGGCGGCGCTGCGGGCCGTCGGCGCGCGTCCCGGCCAGCTGCGCGTGATGCTGGTCGCGGAGGCGGTCCTGCTCGCCCTGGTCGCGGGGGCGGTGGCGGTGCCGCTGGGCGGCCTGCTCGCGCCGGTGGTGGCCGGTCGCCTGCGCGAGTTCCGCGTGCTGAACGCCGCGTTCGAGGTGCACTACACGCCGCTGCCCGCGCTCTGGACGGTCCTGTTCGGCGTGGCCGTCGCGCTGACGGCGAGCATGCTGGCGGTACGGCGGGCCATGCGCATCCGCCCCGGCGACGCGCTGGCGGAGGCCCCGGCTGAAGGCGGCCGGCTGGGGCGGGGCCGACTGATCACGGGGCTGGCGACGTTCGTGCTGGCCGTGGCGCTCACCGTCGTCCTGATCGGGAACCTGGTCGCGCTGCCGGAGCCGCTGGGACCGATGATCGCGCAGCTGGCGATCATGATGGCGCTGGTCACCTCCGTGGGACTGGTGGCGCCGTGGTTCGTCCTGCTCGCGGGCGGTCTGCTGCGTCCGGCGGCGGCGCGGGCCGGCCCCACGGGTGCCTTCCTGGCCACGGCGAACGTGGTCTTCAACCACCGCAGGTTCGCCGGCGCGGTCGGCTCGCTCACGCTGGGTCTCACGCTCGCCGGGGCGATCATCGGCACGCAGTTCTTCCACGACTGGCGCGCGGCCCACCGTGCCACGGCCGAGGTCACGGCCGACCACGTGCTCAGGCCTTCGGCCATCAACAACGCCCTGGGCGAGGAGCTGCGGCGCGAGCTCGGCGACGGGGCCGTGGGCGTCCGGATGCTGCCCATCACCGTCCTTCCCGAGGGGCGGGCGCCGGTCATGATGACCGCCTCGCTGGCCACCGGTGATCTCACCCGGGTGCTGAGCCTCGCCGTGCGGGGCGGCCCGCTCGGCGGCCTGGAGGCCGGGCAGGTCGCGATGAGCGAGGAACTGGCCGCGCGGCACGGCGCCGGCGTCGGGTCGCGGGTCCGGATCCGGCTGCCGGGGGCTCCGGCCGAGGCGAGCGTCACCGTGGCGGCCGTCTTCGCCGGCACCACCGAGCTCGGGCAGGTGCTGCTGCCCTCGGCGGGCCCGCTGCAGGCGGAGCCGTACGCGGCGATCTATGTGCGGGGGCCGCTCGGACGGGAGGTCTCCTCCGCGGCGGTCGTCTCCCACGACCGGCGGGAGTACGTGGAGAGCAAGGCGCGGGAGAGTGCCGAGCGCAACCGCGTGCTGCCCTACATCTCGATGCTCATCGGGGTGTTCTGCCTGGTGGCGGCGGTCAACAGCCTGTGCCTGGCGGTCGTGGACCGCAGGCGGGAGTTCGGGGCCATGCGGCGGCTGGGGATGCGCCGCGGGCAGGTGATGTGGATGGCCGGGTGGGAGAGCGTGCTGACCGTGCTGCCCGTGGTGGTGCTGTCGCTGGCCGCGGTCGCCGCCCTGGCGTTCGTGCACGCGGTGAGCGCGGGCGGGATGGCCTCGCTGGTGTCCTTCATCCCCTTCGCGTGGCTGGCCCCGCTGGCGGGCGGCGCGCTGCTGGGGGCGGCGGCGGGATCGGTCCTGGTCGTCCGTGCGGTCATGAGGAACGAGAGGTAGACGGAGATGAGCATCACCAACGAGCCCGCGGTCCGTCTCGACGGACTCGGGAAGATCTACGGCTCGGGGGCCTCGGCCGTCACCGCGCTGCGGGACATCAGCTACGGCTTCGCCGCCGGGTCGTTCACCGCGGTCATGGGGCAGTCGGGATCGGGCAAGACGACGCTGCTGCAGTGCGCGGCGGGGCTCGTCCACCCGACGTCGGGCAGCGTGCGGGTGGGCGGCGCCGACCTCACCGGGCTGAAGGAGCGCGAACTGGCCTCCATGCGGCGGGAGCGGGTCGGCTTCGTCTTCCAGTCGTTCAACCTGCTCCCGGCGCTGACCGCGCTGGAGAACATCGAGCTGCCGCTGCGCCTGGCGGGGCGGCGGCCCGACCGGGACTGGGTGCGGGAGCTGGTGGGCAGGACCGGCATCGCCCAGCATGTGGGCCGGCGTCCGCACGAGCTGTCCGGCGGCCAGCAGCAGCGGGTGGCCATCTGCCGCGCGCTGGCCGCCGGGCCCGAGGTCGTCTTCGCCGACGAGCCGACGGGCAACCTCGACACCGCCTCGGGGCAGGAGATCCTGTCCATGCTCCGGCAGGTCGTCGACGCTCTGGGCCAGACGGTCATCCTGGTCACGCACGATCCGGCCGCCGCCGCGTACGCCGACCGGGTGCTGTTCCTCAGCGACGGACGGCTGGTGGACGTGCTGACGGAGCCGACGCCCGAGCGGGTCGCGGCGGGGGTTCAGCGGTCCTCGCCCGGCCGCACCAGACCGGCCTCGTAGGCGGCGATCACCGCCTGCGCGCGGTCGCGGACGCCGAGCTTGGCGAACAGCTCGCTCACCCGGTTCTTCACCGTGGACAGCGACAGGCCCGTCTCCTGCGCGATCTGCGCGTTGGACAGGCCGTGCGCGATGAGTTCGAGCACCCGGCGCTCGCGCTCGGTCAGCGTGGACAGCTCGGTCGGCACCTTGAGCGCGCGGCGGGCGGGGCGGACGAAGGTCCCGATCAGGCCGAGCAGCAGCCGGGGCGCGACGGCCGCCTCGCCCCTGTGCACGATCCTGATGCCCTCGATCAGCTCCTCCGGCGAGGCGTCCTTGGGCAGGAAGCCGGAGGCGCCCGCGCGCAGCGCCGCCACCACGTGCTCCTCCAGGTCGAAGGTGCTCAGCGCGAGCACCTTCGTCCCGGGGAGTTCGGCGACGATGCGCTCGGTGGCCGCGATGCCGTCCATGCCGGGCATGTGCAGGTCCATCAGGACCACGTCCGGGCGTAGTTCGTGGCTGAGCCTTATGGCCTCCAGGCCGTCGCCCGCCTCGCCCGCTGCCACCAGGCCGGAGCCGGTCTCCAGCAGCAGCCGCAGTCCCGCGCGGACCAGGACCTGGTCGTCGACGACCAGCACTTTGATCATGTCGGCTCCGGCAGCGGGATGCGGGCGTGCACGCGGAAGCCTCCGGCCGGTGCGGAGCCCGCCTTGAGCTCGCCCCCGACCAGCGAGACGCGCTCGGCCATGCCCGCCAGGCCCAGCCCCAGGCCGGGGCCGCCGGACGCGCCCCGGCCGTTGTCGCTCACCTCGACCTCGATCTCGCCGGGCAGGTACGCCAGCCGTACGCGGGAGGCGGCACCGGCGGCGTGCTTGCGGGTGTTGGTCAGCGCTTCCTGGACGATGCGGTAGACGGCGTGGTCCACGGGCGCGGGCAGCGTGACCACCTCGCCGGTGATCTCCAGGGCGGCGTTGCCGGACTCCTCGACCAGCGCGGGCAGACCGGCCGCGCCGACGCCCGCGAGGCCATCGGCCTTCTCGCCGTCCGTGCGCAGCACCTCCAGCAGGTGGCGCATCTCCGTCATCGCCTGCCTGGCGGTGTCCTCACCGGTGAGCAGGGCCTGCCGGGCGCGTTCGCCGTCGGTCGGGATCAGCCGCCTGGCCGCGCCCATGTACAGGCTCACCACGCTGACGTGGTGGGCGATGACGTCGTGCAGTTCGCGGGCGATGCGGCGGCGTTCCTCGCGTACGGCGCGCTCGGCGGCCTGCTCCCTGCCCCGGCGGGCCAGCTCCGCGCGCAGGCCGACGGTGTATCCGGCGGTGACCGGGAGCGTCGGGAACAACGTCATCGTCACGCCGGTCAGCGGGTGCGTCACCAGCGCGTCCGTGGTGAGCGTCGCGGAGACGGCCGCCGCGCCCAGCGCCACGGTTGCCGCGGCGAGGGCCGGAGCGTGGCGGCCCGCCAGGTAGAGAGCGATGATCATGGCGCTGCCCGGGGTGTCGTAGCCGGGCGGCATAGTACCCAGCAGGTAGAGCACCCCTACAAGCGCGACCACGGGGACCGGGTGCCGCCGGCCCAGCGCGACCAGCCCGGCGCAGGCCAGCGTGATCAGCAGGCTCTTGACGGAGGCCACCCCGGGCAGCTCCGCCGCCAGGACCACCGCCACGAGGGCGAGGTCACCGAGCCACGGCCGGCCCCGCACCCAGTCGATCACCGCCCCAATCTACGCGAATCACGCGTCCGTTAGCCGGTGGCGGCGGTGCGGTAGGCCGTGGGGCTCTTGCCGAGGACCCGCTTGAAGGCCGTGCTGAAGCCGAACGCGTCCGCGTAGCCGACCTTGCGGGCCACCGAGGCGACGGTCGCGGCGGGCTCGGTGAGCATGTCCGCGGCCAGCGCCATCCGCCAGCCCGTCAGGTATGCCAGCGGCGGCTCCCCCACCAGCTCCGTGAACCGCTTGGCCAGCGTGGTGCGGGAGACCGACGCCGCCTCCGCCAGGGCCGCGAGGGTCCAGGGCTCGGCGGGCGCCCCGTGGATGGCGCGCAGCGCCGGTCCGACCACGTCGTCGCCCAGCGCCGCGTACCAGCCGGGCACGACCGCCTCCGGCCGGGCGAACCACTCGCGCAGCGTGCACACCAGGAGCCAGTCGAGCAGCCGGTCCAGCACGAGCTGGTGACCGGGACGCCCGCTCAGGAGCTGAAACTCCAGATACTCGCCCATGCTGGAGCAGCCGTGCTCGTCGGAGACCACCAGCACCGGCGGCAGCACCCGGACCAGGCGGCGCGCGACCTCGCCGCCGATCTCGTAGGAGCCGGTCAGGAGCACGGTCCGGTCGCCGGGGCCCACGCCATCGGCCGGCACCGGGCGGTCGGAGAACACGAACGGCTCGGGGCCGGTCACGACGGCCGCTTCGCCGGCGCGTACACGATGGGACTGCTCACCCCTGACCAGCCGGCCCTCGCCGCGCAGCGGGCAGCAGAGCGTCAGCGGCGCGCCCGTGTCGACCCGCACGGTGTAAGGCGGCGTCAGCACCGACGCGTCGAAGACGGCTCCCTGGCCGCGCACGCCTCTGAGCAGATCATCCAGCGGGTCCACCGTGCCACGATATCCGGACGATCGGACAACTCCCCCGTACGGTCGCCCATGTCCTGACCACGCCGTCACCGGTTGGCTGGACCCATGAGTGAGATTCTGATTCTGGGCGCGACCGGCAAGACGGGCCGCCGGTTGGTGCGACGGTTGCAGGCTGCTGGCGAGAAGGTACGGCCGGCGTCCCGGTCCAGCCAGGTCCGGTTCGACTGGAACGACCCCGGCACCTGGGACGAGACGTCGCGCGGGGCCCACGCCGTCTACCTGGTGGCCCCCGACAGTCCGGGCCCGGTGCACGAGTTCGTGGCGCGGGCGGCGGACGTCAGGAAGTACGTGGTGCTGTCGGGCCGTGGCGCCGACAAGCTGGACGCGGACTTCTCCCGGAGCATGCTGGACGCCGAGGAGGCGGCACGGAACTCGGGCGCGGAGTGGACGGTGCTCAGGCCCAACAACTTCAACCAGAACTTCGACGAGTTCGTGTGGCGCGACGGCGTGATGGCCGGGCTGCTCCAGCTGCCCCTCGGGAAGACGCCTGAGCCGTTCGTCGACGTCGAGGACATCGCCGAGGTGGCCGCCGAGGTGCTGACCGGCGACGGGCACGCCGGGCGCACGTATGAGCTGTCGGGGCCGCGCGGGGTGACGTTCGAGGAGGCGGTCGCGATCATCGGGCGGGCCTCGGGACGCGCCATCCGGTACGAGGAGGTGACGCCCGAGGCGTACCGGAAGCAGTTGGCGGCGGAGGGCTGGGGCCCGGAGGACGCCGACGGGGTCCTGGCCATGTTCGCCTACATGAGCGGCGGCCACGTGGCCGAGCCCGCCGACGGGGTCCGGCAGGTGCTCGGCCGCGAGGCCACCTCGTTCGAGGAGTACGCGAGGCGCGTCTGGTCCTAGCCTCCTGACGGTTGTCCGGCCGGACGAACCGGGCCCCGTCCTGATGTCCTCGCCGACCATCCGCGGGGTCCGATCGGTTGAAACCATGGCCGTCGTGACCGATCTCATCAGCGGCCGTCGGGAGTCCCCGGCCGCCTCCGCCGCCCGTGCCGCGGCGGAGGCGGCCGCGCGCGCCGCGGGCGTCGACATCCGCCCCCTGGACAGCGTCGGCGAGCTTGAGGCCGTCCGCCGCCTGTACGAGCGCATCTGGCGTACCGGCGAGAACAACCCTCCGGTGACGGCCGACCTGCTGCGCGCGATGTGGAAGGCGGGCAGCTACGTGAGCGGCGCCTTCGACCGGGGCGAGATGGTCGGCGCCTGCTTCGGCTTCTTCTCCGCGCCGGCCCGCGCGACCCTGCACAGTCACATCGCCGGCGTCCTGGCCCGCACGCAGGGACGCAACGTCGGCTTCGCGCTGAAGCTGCACCAGCGCGCCTGGGCGATGCCGCGCGGGGTCGGCGAGGTCGCCTGGACCTACGACCCGCTGATCCGGCGCAACGCCTACTTCAACATCACCAAGCTGGCCGCCGACCCGGCCGAGTACCTGCCGAACTTCTACGGCCCGCTGGACGACGACATCAACCGCAGCGACGACACCGACCGCGTCCTGGTCCGGTGGCGGCTGGAGTCGCCCGAGGTCGAGGCGGCCTGCGCCGGCAGGCCCCGGCCGGCCGAGGTGACGGCGGCGCGCATGGGCGTCGCGCTGGGCGTCTCACCCTCCGGCGGGCCGCAGACCGGCCGCGCCGACGCCCCCACCGTGCTCGTCGGCGTCCCCGCCGACATCGAGACCATGCGCGAGAACGATCCGGCCCGGGCCGCCGAGTGGCGCGAGGCGCTGCGCGAGGTTCTGGGCGGGCTGCTCGCCGAGGGCGCGCGGGTACGCGGGTTCGACCGCGCCGGCTGGTACATCGTCGACAGGCAGGAGAGGCCATGAAGCTCACCGGAGTCGAGATCCGCACCGTCCGGGTGCCGCTCGTGTCACCGTTCAGGACGTCGTTCGGCACGGAGACCGTACGCGAGGCGCTGGTGCTGCGCGCGGTCACCGACGAGGCGGAGGGGTGGGGCGAGTGCGGCGCGGGGACGGCTCCGCTGTATTCGTCCGAGTACACGCACGCCGCCGCCGACGTGCTGACCCGCCACCTGGTCCCGGCGCTGGCCGGGGTGGCGGAGCTGGACGCGCACCAGGTCGCGCCGGCGCTGGCCGCGTTCAAGGGCCACCGGATGGCCAAGGCCGCGCTGGAGACGGCGATCCTGGACGCGGAGCTGCGCGCCCGCGGCGTCTCGTTCGGCCAGGCGCTCGGCGCCGTGCGCGCCGCGGTGCCGTGCGGGGTGTCGGTGGGGATCACCGAGTCGATCCCCGAGCTGCTGGACACGGTCGCCGCCTATCTGGAGGCTGGCTACCTGCGGATCAAGCTCAAGATCGAGCCCGGCTGGGACGTCGAGCCGGTCCGTGCCGTGCGCGAGCGGTTCGGCGACATCCTGCTGCAGGTCGACGCCAACACCGCCTACCGGCGCGGCGACGCCGGGCACCTGGCCCGGCTCGACCCGTTCGGCCTGCTGCTGTTGGAGCAGCCGCTGGCCGAGGACGACCTCATCGGGCACGCGGAGCTGGCCAGGCGGATCACCACGCCGATCTGCCTCGACGAGTCGATCGTCTCGGCGCGGGCCGCCGCCGACGCGATCGCGATCGGGGCGTGCCAGATCGTGAACATCAAGCCGGGCCGCGTGGGCGGCTACCTGGAGGCCAGGCGGATCCACGATGTGTGCGCGGCCAACGACGTGCCCGTGTGGTGCGGGGGCATGCTGGAGACCGGGCTGGGCCGGGCCGCGAACGTCGCGCTGGCGGCGCTGCCCGGGTTCCTGCTGCCCGGCGACACCTCGGCCTCGGACCGCTACTACCGCACCGACATCACGCCGCCGTTCCGCCTGGTGGACGGGCACCTCGCGGTGCCGACCGGGCCGGGGCTCGGCGTCAGCCCGATCCCCGGCGTGCTGGACGAGGTCACGGTCGCGAAGAACTGGGTGCCCGCCTCGTGAGGCTTGTCCGGCCGGACGAACGGGATGGCATCATTTCGTCATGGCGACCCAACGACCCCGCGCCGGCGCTGAGCTAGCTTCGGGCGTGTGCTCGACCCCGTGACCAGCCTCGCCCAGGTTCTGGAGGAGCTCGGCTCCACGCTGCTCGACGTCGTCTGCGGAGACGCCGAGTCGGTCCGTGACGTCGGCGGCGTGGTCATCCACGACCCGCTCGACGAGCCGGAGCTGCCGGGCAACGCGCTCGTGCTGGGTGTCGGCCTGCACGAGAGCGCCGAGATCGCGCGGGTCGTGACCCAGCTGGGCGAGCGGGGGGCCGCCGCGCTCGTGGTGCGCGCACCCGTCGTACCGGATGAGGAGCTGCTCGCGGCGGCGCGTGAGTCGGGGGTCGCGGTGCTGGCGTTCGCGCGCGGCGCGTCGTGGACGCACCTGACCGGGATGCTGCGGACGCTGACCTCGGAGGGCGGCCTCGACGACGACGCCTTCGCACTCGGCCGGATCCGGTCGGGTGACCTCTTCGCGGTCGCCAACGCCGTCGCCGCGCTGCTCGACGCGCCCGTCACCATCGAGGACCGCAACTCGCGCCTGCTGGCCTTCTCCAGCCGGCAGGAGGAGGCCGACCCGTCGCGGGTCCGGACGATCCTCGGCCGGCAGGTCCCCCGGCACTACACCCAGATCCTCGAGGAGCGCGGGGTGTTCCAGGCGCTCTACCGCAGCGGCAGGCCGGTCTTCGTGGCGGCGCTGCCCGAGAGCGGCGAACTGCCCCGCGCTGCCATCGCGGTGCGCGCCGGGGACGAGATCCTCGGCACGATCTGGGTCGTCGTGCCCGAAGCGCTGAACGAGGAGCGCAGCGAGGTGCTCTTCGAGGCGTCCAAGCTGGTCGCGATGCACATGGTGTGGCAGCGCGCGGACGAGGACAGGGAACGGCGACTGCGGGCGGAGCTGCTGAGCACCGCGCTGGAGAGCGCGCCGGGGTCGCTGGAGGCGGTGCGCCGCCTCGGGCTTAAGGACGAGCCCGCCGTCGTCCTCGCGCTCACGGTCATCGCCCCGGCGGCCGCGCATCCGCTGCCCGCGCAGCTCGCCACCGAGCGCAAGCGGCTGGCCGACGCGTTCTCCATGCACCTGTCGGCCGTGCACCCGCGCGCCGCCGCCGCGCTGATCGGCGACGTCGCGTACGGCATCCTGCCGCAGACCGGCCAGGACGCGGAGGAACGCGCCACCCTGATCGCCACGGAGTTCCTGGCCCGGGTCGGCTCCCGCCTGCGTCCGCTGGTCGGGGTGGGGCAGCTCGCGCTGGACGCGTCGGCGCTGGCCCGGTCGCGCACCGGGGCGGAACGCGCGCTGCGCGTCCTGCGCGCCGGGGCCCCTGCCGGGCGGCAGGTGGCCCGGCTGGACGACGTCCACGTGGAGGCGCTGCTGCTGGAGCTGGCCGATCTGGTGCCGCGCGGCGACCTGCCGAGCGGGACGATCGCGCGGGTGGCCGCCTACGACACGGAGCACCAGACCAGCCTGGTCGAGACGCTGCGCGCCTGGCTGGACGCCTTCGGCGACGTCGCGGTGGCCTCATCGGCCATGTACGTGCACCCCAACACGTTCCGCTACCGGCTGCGGCGCGCGGCCGAGGTGGGCCGCCTCGACCTCACCGACCCGGGCGCCCGCCTGTCGGCCATGCTGCAGCTCCGCCTGATGTCGATCAGGTCGGCCCCGGACGGCTGAGCGTCCCGACCAGGTGCGGCAGCCACGTGCCGATCTCGTCCGGGTTGGTCATCGGTGTACCGCCCGCGGTCATTTCGGCAGGAGCTTGGGATCGGGTGTTCCTCTACGCGGGTGTGGGGTCGGCCGAGCCTGGTCGGTCAGCGGCCGAAGAGGTCGTCGCGGACGGTGGCGAGGGCGAGGTCCATGGCGCCGGCGAGCACGGGGTTGCCGGCCAGCTCCGATCCGCGCACCGCCGGCCGGGTGGGGAGCAGGACGTGGAGCTCGCGTTCCACGAGGTCGCGCAGCCGTTCGCCACCGGCCTCCATGACGCCCCCGGCTAGCACGATCAGTCCGGGGTCGACCACCGAGGCGATGGCGGCGAGACCGACGGCCAGCCGCCCGGCCACGACCCTCAGGCCTGCCGACGCGTCCTGGGCCGCCCGGCCGGACTCCCCCGCCATGGCCACGGCGGCGCGTACGGACTGACGGAAGTCCGGGCGGTCGATCCCGTAAGTGCTGAGCAGGTCGCGGATCGCGCCGCCGCCCCCGACCGACTGGAAGCCGTGGCTGCCGTGCTCCCCACCGTCGCGGGCGGTCACCGTGCCCGAGATCGGCATGTGGCAGATCTCTCCGGCGGCGCCGAAGAAGCCCCGGTGCAGGCGTCCGCCGATCACCATCGCCGCGCCCAGGCCGTCGTCGGCCCACAGCAGGACGAAGTCGGGACAGCCAGCGGCCGCTCCCCTCGCCTGTTCGGCCAGCGCGACGAGGTTGACGTCGTTCTCCACGCTGACCTCGGCGCCGAGCGCCGCGCTGAGCGTGGGCACGAGGCCGGGCAGGCGCCAGCCGGGCATGTCCGCTTCCGCTACGTGGCCGAGGCGGCCGGTGGCCGGGTCGACGGCGGCGCGCACGCCGATGACGACCCTGCTCAGCGGCCCCGGCGGGGCGGCGCCGGCCAGCGCCGCGCGCAGCCGTTCGGCCGGCGAGCCGTTGACCGGCTCCGGGGTGGGCAGCACGAACTCGCCCACGGCGGTGCCGGTGATGTCGGCCACCCGTACCTCGATGGCGTCCGGGGTGACGCCCATGGCAGCCACGTGGGCGGCCGCCGGGTTGATCCGGTACGTCTCCGCGTTGCGCCCGGCCTGACCGGAGCGCATCCCGTCGCTGACCACCAGGCCCGCGGTCTGGAGGCGGGCCAGGAGCTGGAAGGCGGTCGGTTTGGACAGGCCGGTGAACTCGCCGAGTTCGGGACGCGTCAGCGGGCCGCGCTCCAGCAGGACCCGGAGCGCGATGCGCTCGTTGATGGCCCGCATCAAGCTTGGAGTCCCGGGTTGTGGGGGGTTCACGGCTTCAGAGCGTATCGGAGTGGCCGCTCAAATTTCTTTAGTTAATAAATTTTCCTAACTCCCAGCTCGGAGCCATCTTGACTGTCGACAAGCCGCCCCGAGGGAAACTCGCTGTTCAGATATGTGAATGCGGAGAGCTGCGTCCGCTGACTTTCAGTAAAGTTGGGGCTTGCATCTGCCGCCATGGGCTCCTACGCTCCGCAATAGTTAGGAATATTTCTTAACTATCGGTTGCGCGACCGGACTTCTCACCCCCCGAGATTCTGTCAGGAGCCGTTGATGTCAGGTGCGATCCCCTTACGACGCCGTCTCGCCGCAGCCGCGGCCATGTTCGTCCTCGCCGCGCTACCCCTTCCGGCGCTGCCGGCACAGGCCGCCGCCGCGGCCGCCATCCCCGATCTGACCAGCGCCAACCGCCGGGCGCCCGTCGCCGGACTGCCCGACTGGAGCAAGGCGGGCTTCCGCGGCGGCGCCGCCCTGCCGGGGTCCGGCGCCATGAACCCGGACGCGGCCTGCCACATCACCCCGCAGGAACTGGCCGGCCAGTACGGCGTACGCCCGGACGGGAGCGACGCCACCACGGGCCTGCAGGCGGCCATCGACGCCATCAGGACCACATGCACGCCGAGCGCCGGATACACGAAGCTGTCGTCGATCACCCTGCCCGCCGGCCGGTTCGTGGTCACCAGGCAGCTCGGCCTGGACGCCGACTACCTGGTGCTCAAGGGCGCGGGCATGGGCCAGACGGTCCTGTCCTTCCGCCCGGACACCAACACCCGCTACGACACGCTGACCGAGGATGGCAGCGACTGGGACGAGGACGGCGCCACCCACGGCGCGGGCAAGGGCGGCTGGACCTGGCCGGGCCGCGGCCTGCTGCGGGTGCAGACCCGCGAGGTCCACAGCAAGTACGCCGGCGACTACTCCTCCGCTCCCGCCAACCGCAAGGACATCTTCGAGGGCAGCATCAACCAGCACTGGGCGGCCGGCGTGCCGCTCCGCGCCGCCTCGGTCACCGGAGAGACCCAGATCAGGCTGGCGAGCAACGCCGACATGGCCCGTTTCAAGGTCGGCGCGCACCTGTGGGTCGGCGCCGCCAACAGCGTGAAGTTCTACCAGCAGCAGACGGTCACCGACACGACCAAGTACATGAACCTGCACATGCGCCAGCAGATCTTCACGATCGCCGCCGTGGACACCGCGGGCAGGAACCTCACGATCGACAAGCCGCTGGAGTACGACCTGCCGCTGAACTCCACCTCCGACGGCTCCTCGGCGATCGGCGGCACCGTCTACCCGAGCCGGGTCACCCCGCTGAAGGTCGTCCAGGGCGTCGGCATCGAGGACCTGACCCTCACCCAGGACATGACGGGCATGCCCAAGCTGGGCGGCGGCACGTACGCGCTCGACCAGGCCGACGCCCGCTTCAACTACGGCAACATGGCCCCCGAGTACGCCCAGCACGGCATCGTGCTCAAGTGGGCGGCCAACGTCTGGATCCGCCGGGTCGGCACCGAGATGACCGGCTCACACGCGGTCGTCACCGAGAGCGCCAAGAACATCCAGGTCCAGGAGTCGAACTTCGACGGCTCGTGGAACAAGGGCAAGGGCGGCAACGGCTACTTCCGCGGCTCGCGCGTCTGGGACTCGCTGTACGCCTACAACACCTCGCGCAATCTTCGGCACTTCACCTTCCAGTGGTCGGCGTCGAACAACGTGGCGATCGGCAACGACTTCGACTCCGACCTGAACGTGCACGGCGGCTGGGAGCGGCGCAACCTGTTCGAGAACAACAAGGTGCGCGTGCCGTTCGAGCACGCCTCGAAGAACTGCCGCGCCAACTGCGGCGACGAGGGCGGCGGCGGTCCTGACAACTCGACCTGGTGGCCGATCTGGTGGGCCGCGGGGCCGAAGGCGGCCAAGTGGTCGGGGTCCAGCGGGCCGCAGAACGTGATCTACAACAACGAGATGAGCAAGCAGACGACCGAGGGCGGGCCGTACCAGGTCTACTATCCGGACCGGCAGCGGCTCTACCAGTTCGGCAGCTCTGCCAGTGACGCGACGAAGTTCCAGCACCTGGCGGTCAACGGGACCACCATCCTCGACTGGGCGGGCAACGAGAACGCCGACTTCACCGGCTCGGGCGTCAACGCCTCGCGGACCGACGCCTCGGGCTCGCTCTTCCTGAAGGGCCAGAGCGGAGGCGACGACACCACTCCGCCGAGCACCCCGTCGGGCCTGCGCTCCACCGGCACCACCTCGAACACGGTCTCGCTGGCCTGGAACGCCGCCACCGACAACGTCGGCGTCACCGGCTACGACGTCTACCGAGGCAGCACCCTGGTCAACACCGCCACCGGCACGACATTCACCGACACCGGCCTGAGCCCGTCAACCGCCTACACCTACACCGTCAAGGCCCGCGACGCCGCGGGCAACACCTCCCCCGCCAGCAACGCGGTCACCGCCACCACCGAGCAGGGCGGCGGCGGCACCGAGACGCTGCTGTCACGCGGCAAGCCCACGACCGCCTCGTCCGTCGAGGGCTCCGGTTTCGAGGCGGACAAGGCGGTGGACGGCAGCACGACCACCCGCTGGGCCAGCGCCGAGGGCAGCGACCCCGAGTGGATCGCCATCGACCTCGGGGCCGCGGCCAACGTCTCCCGCGTGAAGCTGAACTGGGAGGCGGCCTACGGCAAGTCGTACAAAATCCAGACCTCGCCCAACGGCTCGACCTGGACCGACGTCTACTCCACCACCACCGGCGACGGCGGCACCGACGAGGTGACCTTGTCGGGCAGCGGGCGCTACATCCGCATGTACGGCACGGCCCGCGGCACCACCTACGGCTACTCCCTCTGGGAGTTCGAGGTCTACGGCACCTTCACGGGCGGCGGCGACGACACCACTCCGCCGAGCACCCCGTCGGGCCTGCGCTCCACCGGCACCACCTCGAACACGGTCTCGCTGGCCTGGAACGCCGCCACCGACAACGTCGGCGTCACCGGCTACGACGTCTACCGAGGCAGCACCCTGGTCAACACCGCCACCGGCACGACATTCACCGACACCGGCCTGAGCCCGTCAACCGCCTACACCTACACCGTCAAGGCCCGCGACGCCGCGGGCAACACCTCCCCCGCCAGCAGCCCGGTCACCGCCACCACCCAGCAGGGCGCCGGCGGCTCGATCGTGGACGTCTCCACCGCGGCCCAGCTGATCAGCGCCCTGGCCGGCGCCCAGCCCGGCCAGACGATCCGCCTGGCCGCGGGCGAGTACCGGGGGGCGTTCCTCACCCAGAAGGCCGGGACCGCCTCCGCGCCCATCACGCTGACCGGCCCGTCCGGCGCCGTCCTGATCAACGACGGCCCGTCGGGGACCGCCCCGTCGTGCCCGGCCCCGGGTGGCGGATGGGACTCCGGGTACGGGCTGTGGCTGTCCGGCGCGCCGTACTGGAAGCTGACCGGCTTCACCGTCAAGGACTCCAAGAAGGGCATCGTCCTCGACGACTCCCACCACGTGACCATCGACGGCGTCCACGTGCACCACACCGACGAGGAAGGCGTGCACTTCCGGCGCTCCTCCGCCGACGGCGTGATCCAGAACTCCACGATCAGCCACGCCGGCCTGGTCCAGCCCGGTTACGGCGAAGGCGTCTACATCGGCTCGGCCGGTTCCAACTGGAGCTGCCACGGCAACTCCGGCGGCGTCGACCGCTCCGACCGGGTCAAGGTCCTCGACAACGACTTCGGGCCCGGCATCGCCGCCGAGCACATCGACATCAAGGAAGGCACCACCGGCGGGCTGATCCGCGGCAACTCCTTCAACGGCACCGGCATCTCCGGCGAGAACTCCGGCGACTCCTGGGTCGACGCGAAGGGCGTCGGCTACGTGATCGAGAACAACACCGGCACGTTCTCCGCGCCCGGCACCTTCGCCAACGGCTACGAGACGCACAACCCGTCCACGTCGCCGTCGTTCGCCAACGGGTGCGGGAACGTGTGGCGCGGCAACCGCTCCGACCTGGGCGGAACCGGCAAGTACGCCATCTACGTCTCCTCCACCTCCAAGTGCGCGAGCAACCCGAACGTCGTCTACGCCTCCAACACCGTGAGCAACGCCCGCACCGGCCTGACCAACATCCCGGTCACGCCGTAACCCCCCAAGAGAAGGACGAACGCCAAGATGAGACCACGAACACTCGCGGCCTTAGCCGCGGTGCTGGCACTCCCCCTCACCCTCCTGAGCACGCCGGCCACCCAGGCGGTGGCCGTGACGGCGACCGCGTCGTCGACGGAAGGCTCCGGCTTCGAGGCGTCCCAGGCGGCCGACGGCGACGCCGCCACGCGCTGGGCCTCCGAGGAGGGCGTGGACCCGCAGTGGATCAGGCTCGACCTGGGCGCCACCAGCACGATCAGCGGGGCCACGCTGAACTGGGAGGCGGCCTACGCCAAGTCCTACAAGATCCAGACCTCGCCCGACGGCTCGGCCTGGACCGACGTCTACTCCACCACCACCGGTGACGGCGGCACGGATCAGCTGGCCCTGTCGGGCAGCGGGCGCTATGTCCGCATGTACGGCACGCAGCGTGGCACCACCTACGGTTACTCCCTCTGGGAGTTCACGGTGCAGACCTCGTCCGGCGGCGACACCACCCCGCCGAGCACCCCCGGCAACCTGCGCTCCACCGGCACCACCGCGAACACGGTGTCGCTGGCCTGGAACGCGGCCACCGACAACGTCGGCGTGACCGGCTACGAGGTTTACCGAGGCAACACGCTGGTCAACACCGTCACCGGCACGACGTTCACCGACACCGGCCTGAGCGCGAGCACCAGCTACACCTACACGGTCAAGGCCCGCGACGCCGCGGGCAACACCTCCCCCGCGAGCGGCGCGGTCACCGCCACCACCCAGCAGGGCGGCGGCACCGAGACCCTGCTCTCCCAGGGCAGGCCCGCGACCGCCTCGTCCACCGAGGGCGCCGGATTCGAGGCGGCCAAGGCCGTCGACGGTGACACCGCCGGCACCCGGTGGGCCTCCGAGGAGGGCGTGGACCCGCAGTGGATCCAGGTCGACCTCGGCACCAACGCCACCGTCTCCCGCGTCAAGCTGACCTGGGAGGCCGCCTACGGCCAGGCGTACAAGATCCAGACCTCCGCGAACGGGACCAGCTGGACCGACGTCCACAGCACCACCACCGGCGACGGCGGCACCGACGACGTCGCCGTGATCGGCGCCGGGCGCTTCGTCCGCGTCCACGGCACCCAGCGCGGCACCGCCTACGGCTACTCCCTGTTCGAGCTGCAGGTCTACGGCACCCCGGGCAGCGGCGGCGACACCACTCCGCCGAGCACCCCCGGCAACCTGCGCTCCACCGCCACCACCGCCAGCTCGGTCTCACTGGCCTGGAACGCCGCCACCGACAACGTCGGCGTCACCGGCTACGACGTCTACCGAGGCAGCACGCTGGTCAACACCGCCACCGGGACGACCTTCACCGACACCGGCCTGACCGCGAGCACCAGCTACACCTACACGGTCAAGGCCCGCGACGCCGCCGGGAACACCTCCCCCGCGAGCAACGCGGTCACCGCCACCACGCAGCCGCCCACCAGCGGCGGCACGCCGGTGGAGGCCAACGGCCAGCTCAGGGTCTGCGGCACCAAGCTCTGCAACGAGAACGGCAAGCAGATCCAGCTGCGCGGCATGAGCTCGCACGGCCTGCAGTGGTACTCCCAGTGCCTCAACACCGCCTCGCTCGACGCGCTGGCCACCGACTGGAAGGCCGACGTCCTGCGGATCTCGATGTACATCCAGGAGGACGGCTACGAGACCAACCCGCGCCTGTTCACCGACCGGGTGCACAACCTCATCGAGCAGGCCACGGCCCGCGGCATGTACGCCATCGTCGACTGGCACATGCTCACGCCCGGCGACCCGATGTACAACCTGGCCAGGGCCAAGACGTTCTTCACCGAGATCGCCCAGCGGCACAACAACAAGAAGAACCTCTTCTACGAGATCGCCAACGAGCCCAACGGCGTCTCCTGGTCGACGGTCAAGAGCTACGCCGAGCAGCTGATCCCGGTGATCCGCGCCATCGACTCCGACACGCCCATCCTCGTCGGCACCCGCGCCTGGTCCTCGCTCGGCGTCTCCGACGGCGCCAGTGAGACCGAGGTGATCGGCAACCCGGTCAACGCGACCAACATCATGTACACCTTCCACTTCTACGCCGCCTCGCACGGGAGCAACTACTTCAACACCCTGTCCCGCGCGGCCGACCGCCTGCCGATGTTCGTCACCGAGTTCGGCACGCAGACCGCCTCCGGCGGCGGTGGCAACAACTTCGGGATGTCGCAGCAGTACATCGACCTGATGGCCCAGAAGAAGATCAGCTGGGTCAACTGGAACTACTCCGACGACGGCCTGTCCGGCGCCGTCTTCACCGGCGGCACCTGCCCGAACGGCCCGTTCACCGGAACGAGCCGGCTGAAGGAAGCGGGAGTGTGGATCCGCGAACGGGTCCGTACTCCTGACGACTTCTGAGCCAACGGCCCCGCCCGCTCCTCGGCGGCGCGGGCGGGGCCGTCCCTCAGTCGCTCAGTCCTTCGAAGTACGGCTTCATCGCGGGGTAGTAGTCGTCGAAATCCGGCTTGGGCGAGCCGTCGCGGGCGGCCACGAGCATGTCGAGGTAATACTCCCAGCCGGGACCGACGTCGCCGATGCCGTCCAGGCTGTCGAAGTGCTGCACGAACTCCAACTGCGTGGTGCCGCCGCTCTCCGTCAGCTTCAGCTCGAGCCGCCACTCGCCGTGCTCGTCGGTGGCCGAGACCGCCAGGCGCCGTGGCGGCTCGCAGGCGTCGATGAGCAGGTCCATCCACGGGGACTGGTCCTCGTACGCCATCTGGACCTTGATCGTGCGGCCGGGGGCGGGGTCGCCTTCCCACGGCCCGAACCAGCGGGCGGTGCGCTCGGACTCGGTGACGCTGGCCCACACGTCCTCGATGGGCGCGCGGAACGTCCGGGTGAGCACGAGATCGCTCTCGGCGTCCTTGCGCAGGAGTTGCGCGGTGGGGCGGGGTGTCATGCGGTGTCCTCCTTGACCTCTTCTGCCGCGCCGCTGGTGCGGTGTTCGCGGCGGGTTCGGTAGACCTCGGTCTCCAGTGCGTCCAGGCGCTGCTCCCAGGCGGGCCGCCCGAACTGCCCGAGCCACTCGGCGAGCTCGTGGAGCCGCGCGGGGTCGAGCTCGTAGAGGCGTCGCCGGCCGACGAGCTCGTCGTGGACCAGCCCGCCCTCCCTGAGCACGCGCAGATGGCGGCTCACGGCGGGCCTGCTGATCTGGAACCGCCCGGCGATCTGGCCGGCGGACATCCGTCCTTCACGCAGCATGACCAGGATCTCCCTGCGCACCGGATCGGCGATCGCGCCGGCCACCTCATCCATGGACGAAAGCGTAACACGCTAGTTACGCTTTCGCGAGCAAGACCGCCGGTCCGGGACATCCAGGGCTCGATACAGCGCGCTGCCCTATCCCGGCCGGTTCACCGTGGGTCGCAGCCGCAGCTCCGGCGGGTGATGAGGGTGGCGCGCGGGGCGGGTGCGGGGGCCGCCTGGCCGAACAGGAGGCCGACCGCCTGCCTGGCCATGGCGGCGACGGGTTGCCGGGTGACGGTCAGCGCGGGGGCGGTGTGCGCGCTGCCGGGGGTCCCGTCCAGGCTGATCACCGCCAGGTCGGCCGGTACGGCCAGCCCCGCGGCACAGGCCCCGGCCAGGACGCCCACGGCCTGCTCGTCGGTCGCCGTGATCAGCGCCCTGGGCATGGCTCCGCCGGCGATCAGGCGGCGGGTGAGGGCGTCGGCGTCGGCCCGGGAGTAGGTGGAGCGCAGCGCGACGGCGCCGGGGGCCGCGCTGTCCTGCCAGGTCCGCCGCCGGAGTCCCACCGGGCCGGCGTCGTCGGGCCCGGCGAGGAAGGCGAGGTCGTGGTGCCCGTGCGCGCGCAGGTGGGCGACAGCTTCGCGTACCGCGTGCTCGTTGTCGGCGGCGACCACGGGCGCGCGGCCCGCGACGGGCCCGTTGTGCAGGTAGACGGCGGGCACCCCGGCCCGCTCCGCGTGCCGGGCGACGTCGTCATCGGCGTCGGCCGAGACGATCACCAGGGCGTCGACCTGGGCGGCCAGGAAACGTTCGACGAGGTGGCGCTGGCGTTCGGCCGAGTATCCGGCGTTGCCGATGAGCATGAGGCGGTCGTGCTCGGCGAGCGCCTGTTCGACGTGCTCGGCCAGCGCGCCGAAGTAGGGGTTGAGCGCGTTGGCCAGGATCAGGCCGACCACGCCGGTGGTGCGTGAGCGCAGCGCGCGGGCGATGCGGTTGGGGCGGTAGCCGAGTTCGGCCGCCGCGGCCAGCACCCGCTCGCGGGTGGCGGCGGCCACGGGGCGGGGGCCGTCGTTGATCACGTAGCTGACCACGGCGGTGGAGGTGCCGGCGCGGCGGGCTACGTCGGCCAGGGTGATCGGCTTGTTCATGGCGGTTTACAGTCTCGCATCTAATCGTTTAGATTCGCCAATCTAAACGATTAGACCCTTGAGGTGCGCATGATCATCGATACCGACACCGGTTCCGACGACGCCGTGGCGCTGCTGCTCGCGCTCGCCGCGCCCGGCGAGGTCCGCGCCGTCACCACGGTGGCCGGCAACGTGCCGCTCGCCACGGGCACGCGCAACGCGCTGGTCACCCTGCAGATGGCCGGGCGCGCCGACATCCCCGTCCACGCCGGGTGCGAGCGCCCGCTCGTCCGCCCGCTGTCCACCGCCCAGCACGTGCACGGCCCCGACGGCATGGGCGGCCACGAACTGCCGGACCCCGCGCGCGGCCCCGAACTGGACCACGCGGTGAACGTCCTGCTGTCCCTGCCCCGCCGCCATCCCGGCGAGCTGACGCTCGTCACGCTGGGCCCGCTCACCAACCTCGCCGCCGCGCTGCTGCGCGACCGCGCGCTGCTGTCGCATTTCCGGCACGTGTACTGCATGGCCGGAGCCGCCGACCTGCGCGGCAACATCTCCCCCACCGCCGAGTTCAACGTCTGGGCCGACCCCGAGGCCGCCCGCGTGGTCCTGCAGGCGGCCACGCCCGAGACCGTGACCTGGATCGGCTGGGACGTCTCCCGCCAGGACGCCGTCATGACCCCCGCCGACCAGCGCCTCCTGGAGGAGCTCGGCACCCCGCTGGCCGAGTTCGCCCATCGCATCAACAGGACCGTGGCCGACTGGGCCCACGACGTCACCGGGCTGGACGGCTACGACCTGCCCGACCCCCTCGCCATGGCCGTCGCCCTGTGCCCCGATCTGGTGCTGGAGCGGGAGACCGTACACGCGGACGTCGCCCTCGGCGACGAGACCCGCGGCCAGCTCCTCATCGACCGCCGCCGCACCGCTCCCCCGCCCAACGTCACGCTGGTACGCCGCGTCGACGAGCGGCGCTTCAAGCACATGCTCTTCGCCGCCTGCGCCCGGGAGGCCCGCCGATGAACACCCGCCACGAGCTCCACTGCCACCTGGACGGCTCGGTGCGCCCGGCCACGGTCGCCGGCCTGGCCCGCGAGCAGGGCCTCACCCTGGACCGCCCGGTGCGGGACCTGGTCGTCGCGCCCGCCGACTGCGGCAGCCTGAGCCGCTACCTCACCTACATCGACCTGCCGCTCCAGGTCCTGCAGACCCCCGGCGCCCTGCGCCGGGCGGCCCGCGAGCTGGTCGAGGACTGGAGCGCCGACGGCGTCGGCCACGGCGAGGCCAGGTTCGCGCCGCAGTTGCACGGCCGCCGGGGCATGACGCTGGACGAGGCGGTCACCGCCGTCGCCGAGGGCCTCGCGGAGGGCAGCAAGACGACGGGCGTGCGCACCGGCCTGCTGTTGTGCTGCCTGCGGCACCAGAGCCCGGACGAGAGCCTGGCCGTGGCCGAGACGGCGGTCCGGCGGCGCGACGTGGTCAGCGGCCTCGACCTGGCCGGCGACGAGCGCCTGTATCCCGCCGCGCCGCACCGGCCCGCCTTCGACCTCGCCCACCGGGCGGACCTGCCGTGCACGGTCCACGCCGGCGAGGCCGCCGGCGCGGCCAGCGTGTGGGAGGCCGTCGACGTGCTCGGCGCCCGCCGCATCGGGCACGGCGTGCGATGCGCGGAGGACCACGCCCTGCTCGAACGGCTCCGCGCCGACCACATCACGCTGGAGATGTGCCCGACCAGCAACGTGCAGACCGGCGCCGTCCCCAGCCTCGCCGAGCACCCGGCGACGCGGCTGCTGGCGCAGGGGCTCGCCGTGACGATCGGCACGGACGCCCGCACCACCTCGGCCACCAGCCTGGACCTCGAGTTCGCCCGCCTGCGCGAGGCGGCCGGTTGGGGCGAACGGGAGCAGAACCTGGCCCAGGACCACGCCCGCGCCGCCGCCTTCGACGGCAAGTGACTCGGACGCCGCGCAGCACGCTCACCACTCGGACGCCGCGCAGGACACGTCAGACGCCGCGCAGCACGCTCACCACTCAGACGCTGCGCAGGACGCTCACGACGATGCCCAGCAGCACGGCGTCGTCGCCGTCGATGACGTCGTAGGCGGGGTTGCGGGGTTCGAGGTAGACGTGCCCGCCCCGCCGCCTGAACACCTTGACGGTGGCCTCGCCGTCGATCATCGCGGCGACGATCTGGCCCGTGTGGGCCTCGGGCTGCTGGCGTACCACGACGAGGTCGCCGTCGCAGATCGCGGCGTCGATCATCGAGTCGCCCCGGACGCGCAGGCCGAACACGGTGCCCCGCCCGGTGAGGTCGCGGGGCAGGGTCAGCGTGTCGTCCACGTGCTCGTCGGCCGGGATGGGCGTGCCCGCGGCGATGTCGCCGACCACGGGCACGCTGACCAGGCCGCCGTCCTGCTTCGGCGCCGCTCCCCGCAGGAACAGGCGCAGGTCGATGGGCCGGGTCATGGTGCCGCTCCGGCGCAGGAAGCCGTTGTCCTCCAGGCTCTTCAGGTGCTTCGACACCGACGACGACGACCGGAGCCCGACCGCCTGGCCGATCTCGCGGGCGCTCGGCGGGTAGCCGTACCGGACCGCCCAGTCCCGGATCGTGGCCAGGATCCGCTGCTGGCGCTGCGGCAGGGCGGAGACGTCCAGGTACTCGAACGCGTCGTCGTCGTAGGTGGTCACCTGGACATGCTAGAGGCCGGATGACCAGCGTCCGCCGCGCGTTTCTTGAAGACCTCGTATACCGCGAGGTAGTTCTCCCCGCCGCGGCCCTGCGCGACGGCCCGTTCGGCGATCTCCAGCATGAGCCGCGGCTGCTCGGCCGGGACGCCCTGCTCGACGCTGGTGCGGGTGATGTGCTCCAGGGCGTTGACGTTCATCTCCAGCGTGCCGAGGTCGCCGGGGTAGCTGCCCTCCGCCAGCGCGGCCGCCAGCCCGGCCGTGGACGGGCCGAACATCATCGGCACGAACCAGCCGAACGCCAGCTCGGCGAAGTCCCCGACCGGGAGATCCGCCGCGTCGATCAGCGCCGTGGCGTGCAGCCAGCCGTTCATGGTGGCGTACATCATCTCCAGCAGGCCCGTGTTGTAGAGCACCGCCAGCTCGGCGCTCGTGCCGAGGTAGCGGGGGTCGCCCACGCCGGTCAGCGTGGCGCGGTGCTCGTCGAAGACCTCGCGCGGGCCGCTGTAGAGGAACACCGAGCCGGGCTCGCCGACCAGCGGCGGCGGCACCATGATCGCGCCGTCGAGGTAGCGCGCGCCGCGCTCGCCCATCCACGCCGCCGTCTCGCGCGCCTCCGACGGCGTCCCCGACGTCAGATTCACCACGGTACGGCCCCGCAGCCCCTCCCCCACCGGCCGGAGAACCCGGGCCGTCGACGCGTAGTCGTTCAAGCACACGATCGTGACGTCGGCCGCGGCCACCGCCTCGTCCACGCTCGCCGCGAGCCGGGCGCCGCGGGCGACCAGCGGCCCGGCCTTGGCCGCTGTGCGGTTCCATACGGTCGTGGGGTGCCCGCGGTCCACATAGACCTCGGCCAGCACCCGTCCCATGGGCCCGAGCCCGAGGATCGCCACAGCCGCCTTGTCATGTCCGGATTCAAGATGATCAGTCATGACGGCTAAGCTAAACCCTCACATCGACGTGAGAGTCAAAGGTTGGTGACGGAGGTCACATGCGCATCGGAGAACTGGCCCGCCGTTCCGGGGTCAGCATCCGCGCCCTGCGCTACTACGAGGAACAGGGCCTGCTGCGCCCCCACCGGCGCTCCAGCGGCTACCGCGAGTACGCCGAGACCGACGTGCGCGCCGTCGCCCGCATCAGGACGCTGCTGGCCGCCGGGCTCGGCACCGCCGTGATCGCCGAGGTGCTGCCCTGCATGGTCGACAGCGGCGAGATCCTGGCCCCCGGCTGCCCGGAACTGGTCGACGTCCTGGCCGTGGAGCGCGACCGCATCACCGGCGCCATCGACGAACTCCAGGCCGCCCGCGCCATGCTGAACGGCATCATCGCCGCCACCCCATGACGGCGTCCGCCAGAACAGCGCCTTCGGGTGCGCCTCGACCACGGGCCCGGCCCGGTCGGCCCGCTCCTCCTGGGCGTCGTCGAGGTAGGCGCGCTCGGTGATGATGACCGGGTAACCGCCGCCGGCCGTAGCCGCAGCGCCTTGGATTGGCGGCCAGGGGTCGGGTCCGGCAAAAGGCCAGGCAGGGGAGGTTATCGACACAATGCACTGATCGAAATGGTTTCGGTGTGCATCATGCACATGGTGGAGGTATGTCCGGTTCTTACTCTGTCGAGATGAGCACCGATGCCTCCCCAAGTCCGGTGACGGATCTCGTGCCACAGGTGCGGGAGCACCAAGACCATTAGGAAGTGCCATGTGCCAGCACTGCCCTCCACCCGCCCGACTGAGCAGCGTGAGCCTCAGGTGTGCGACATGGAAACACTGACGACGCCCGGGGAGTCCACGATCGTGTCGTGGTCCCTGCCGCCCCACCTCCGCTCGGCCGCGGAGGCGCGGCGGCACACGGCCGGCTACCTCAACAGCTGCGGCTTCCACGACACCGACACCAGCGTGCTGCTGGTCAGCGAGCTGGTGACCAACGCCCTGCGGTACGCCCCCGGCCCGGTCACCCTCACCGTCTGGCTCATCGACGGCCTGCTGCGCTGCGAGGTCGAGGACACCAGCGCCCAGCCGCCCGCATGGCACGAGCCGGCCGTCCACGCGGAGGGCCACCGAGGGCTCTACCTCCTGGACGCGCTCGCCTGCTGCTGGGGCTTCGTCCGCACCGGCGAGGGAAAGGCCGTCTGGTTCGAGTTGCCCGTCTCCGGAGAGCACGATGCGTAAGATCGTGCTGCCCCGGCCGCGCCCTCGCCCTCCGCGCCAGGACCAGGATCTGCGCACCCCTTCCGGGCGCAAACTCCCGTACTGACGCCCGCTCAGGCCTTGACGGCGCCGCTGGTCAGGCCGCCGACGATGTAGCGCTGGAGGAACTGGAAGAGGATCAGCACCGGCAGCGCCCCGATGAGTGCGCCGGCGGCGAAGACGCCCCAGCTCTGCCCGAGCTGGTAGGAGACGAGCTGGTACAGGCCGACCGCGAGCGTCTGCTGGTCGGGGTCGGTCAGGACCAGGCCGGCGATGACGAAGTCGTTCATCGTGGCCACGAAGGAGAACAGCGAGACGACGACCAGGATGGGCCGCACGAGCGGCAGCAGGATCAGGAAGAAGACCTGCGCGTGCGAGGCGCCGTCCATCTGGGCGGACTCGTCGAGCTCACGGGGGATGGAGTCGAAGAAGCCCTTCATGAGGTAGGTGTTCACGCCGAGCGCGCCGCCCAGGTAGACCATGATCAGGCCCAGCGTGCTGCCCAGCCCCAGCGGGGGAAACACCTCCTTAAATGCCGACAAAAGCAAAAAAATCGCGACGTAGGCCAGCACCTGGGGAAACATCTGGATGAAGACCAGCCCCACCAGGCCGGACGACCGGCCGCGGAAGCGGAACCTGGAGAAGGCGTACGCCGCGCACGCGCCCATGAACACCGATCCGGCCGCCGTCGAGACCCCGATCACCAGCGAGTTCACGAACCACCGGGGAAACGGGTGCAGCGCGTCGGTGAACAACGTCGCGTAGTGCTGCCAGGTCACCTCGGCGAACAGGTCGTTCGAGCCGGTCAGCGTCCCGCTCGGGTTGAGCGAGGCGGCCAGCACGAACACCAGCGGGAACAACGCGACCACCGAGGCCGGCACGCCGACCAGGTGCCTCCAGAGCCTCATGCCGCCGCCTCCAGCCGCCTGGCCCGCCGGAACCCGGCCAGCGACACCGCCGCGATCACCGCGAAGATCAGGATCGAGACCGCGCAGGCCAGCCCGTAGTCGCGCGAGGACCCGCCGAAGGCCAGCTTGTACACCAGCGAGATCAGCAGGTCCGTCGAGCCCACGTCGATCGGCGCCCCGGCGTCGCGCGGGCCGCCGCCGGTGAGCATGTAGATGACGTTGAAGTTGTTGAAGTTGAACGCGAACGTGGCCACCAGCGCGGGCGCGGTCGAGGCCAGCAGGAGCGGCAGCCGTACCGACGCCAGGACCCGCCACGGACCCGCCCCGTCGACCTGGGCCGCCTCGGCGAGCTGGCGTGGCACGGCCTGCAGCGCCCCGGTGCAGATCAGGAACATGTACGGGAACCCGATCCACACGTTGACCGCCAGCACGCTCAGCCTGGCCAGCCAGGGATCGGACAGCCACGGCACGGTGGCGCCGCCCAGCAGCACCTCGTTGACGAACCCGTGGTCGGTGTTGAGCAGCCCCTGCCACAGCAGCGCCGCCATGAACGCCGGGAACGCGTAGGGGAAGACCAGCAGCGAGCGGTAGACGCGGTAGCCGTCCAGGATCAGCGCGAGCACCAGCCCGAAGCCGAAGCTCAGCGCGACCGACAGCGCCGCGAACACGAACGTCCAGACCAGCACGCCCAGGAACGGCCCGCGGATCTCGGCGTTGGTGAGCACGCTGGTGAAGTTCTCGGCGCCGACGAAGACCTTCCAGCCGGGACTCAGCGAGCGGCCGCCGGCCGAGGTGAAGGCGCCGCGGCCGTCGTCGCGGTAGACGGTTCCGGCCGTGTCGGTGAAGGTGTCGCCGGAATAGGTCAGGGTGGGCCGGTAGAGCGCGGCCGTCACCCCGTCGGCGGTCTTCAGCACGCCGCCCTCGGCCGGGACCCGCAGCTTGACGATCTCCGCCTGCCTGGCCACGATCTCCGCGTACGGCAGCGCCCGCCACCCGGGCCCGCTCTGGAAGCCCAGCTCGCCGTCCTTCTCCACCACCCGGATCGGCCGGCTCTCGCCGGTCTTGACCTCGCTGGCGGCCAGGATCGCCGCGACCGCGTCGGACTTGGTGGCGTTGTGGCCGTCGCCGTAGTTGGTGAAGGCGGCGTAGCCGGTGTAGAGCACCACGTACACCTGGTAGATCAGCAGCAGCACGATCCCCGGCGCCAGGTACTTGGCCGGGACCGCCCGCTTGCTCAGGTAGATGGCGTTGACGGCCACCGTCCCGGCCAGCAGCAGCGCGAACATCCACCACGAGCGCTGCCCGCCGAGCGCGACCAGCCCGTAGACGGCCAGCGCGTCGGCGACGGCGAGCGGCAGGAAGCGAAGCGCGCGCATCAGGACCCGATCTTCGCGCGGATGCGCTCCGCGGCCTTCCTGGTCAGCTCGGCCGGGTCGCCCTGGCCGGTGATGATGGCGAGCTGGGACAGTCCCCAGTCGGCCCAGACGGCGTCCATCTGGGGCACGTTCGGCGTCGGCACGCCCTCGGCCGCGGCCTCGGCGAACCCGGCCAGGACCGGGTCACCGGCCAGTTCCTCGCGCACCGAGGTCATCGCCGGGGGCCGGCCGCCCGCCGCGTGCAGCGCCTTCTGCGCCTGCGGCGTGGCCAGGTAGTTGACGAGGAAGTCGTTGGCCAGGATCGGGTTGGCGCTCTTGGCGCTGACGAAGAAGCCCTGCACTCCGGCGAACGGCCGCGCCTTCTCCTTGCCCGCCGGGGGCACCGGGTCCACGGCGAACGGCACGCCCGTCTTGGCCAGCGCGGGCGCGTCCCACGGGCCGGTGACCAGGAACGGCGTCTCGCCCTTGACGAAGGCGTTGGTCGCGATGTCGCCGGTCAGCGAGGTCGAGACGGCCTTGTCGGCGGCCAGCCGCTTCAGGTAGGCGGCGAACTTCAGCCCGCCCGGGTTGTCGATCTCCAGCTCGCCGCCCGGTCCGAAGACCTGCGAGCCGAAGGAGGTCTGCAGCGCGTACAGGTGGAAGGGTGAGCCCGCCTTGGGGTCGACGGGCAGTCCGACCGGGTAGGTGCTCTTGCCCGCCTTCACCAGGCTCTTCCCGCGCGCCACCAGCTCGTCGAAGGTGGCGGGCGCGGTGGGGACCAGCTTGGTGTTGCGCAGCACGGCCACGCTCTCGATCGCGTACGGCAGGCCGTACGTCTGCCCGTCGTAGGTCATCGCCGCCATGGCCGCCTTGGAGAACAGCGCCGCCTTGGCCGACAGGTCGAGCGGCGCGACGACGCCGTTCTGCACCAGTTTGCCGAGCCAGTCGTGCGGGCCGACGATGACGTCGGGCCCCTGGCCGGAGGGCGCCTGGGAGACGAAGTCGTCGCGCAGGTTGCCCATGGCCTTCTGCACGATCTTGACCTGGACGCCGCGGTCCTTCTCGAACGTCGCGGCGATCCGCTGCAGCGTCGCGGCCCGGCTGTCGTCGGCCCAGACGGTGAGCGTGGCGGGGGGCGGGGCCGCCGTCTTCCCGGCGGCGCAGCCCGCCAGGAGCAGGGTGGTGGCCGCGAGTGCGGTGAGCTTGCGCATGGTCGCTCCTCAGGATCCGGCGTGCGGGTCGTTCTGGGCCGGATCGCTCCAGCTCGCGACGCGTACCCACACGCGCCGGTCCGCGTCGTGCCTCAGGGGGGTTCGGATGGGGAAGCCGTCGGTGTCGAGGCCGTCGCAGCGCCAGCCGCGCCCGACGGCGCCGTTCAGGCCGACGCCGCGCGGCAGCCGCCAGACGCCGTGGTGGACGCCGGGCGCGACCTTGGTGGTGACCAGGCCGGAGAAGTAGACGGGCGAGTCGCCGGGGGTGTCGAGGGGGACCACGACCGTGACGTCGAGCAGCGCGTCGGCGGCGCCGTCGACGACCGTGACCCGTTCGCTCACCTCCAGTTCGCCGGTGCGGGCGACGACCTGCGCGGCGCCGGCCTCGACGCCTTCGAGCAGGGCGTGGCCGACGCTCTTGAGCGGCCCGGCGGGCTGCCAGGTCACCCGCGCGCCGAGGGCCGAGTAGACGCAGCCGTCGGCGCGTTCTGCGATGGGCGCGACGTCGAGGTCCTGGCCGGTGGCGGTCTCGCCGCCGGTGCCCGACAGCAGGACGGGCGGGCCGGCCGTACCGAAGAGATGGAGGAGCGCGCTGCCGGCGCGCGCGGCCCAGGCGTCCTCGTGGTGCGGCGCGGACGGCTCGTGCAGGTAGCGCAGCTCGTCGTCGGGCGCGTAGCCGAGGTCGAGGAGGTGCTCCGCGAGCTCGCGGACCGGCCGGACCATGATGAGGCCCTCCATGCCGCCGATGTCCAGCCAGACCCGGCGCGGGCCGCGGGCGTCGAAGCGCCGGTAGACGGGGGTCTCTTCGAGCGTGCGCGGGTCCACGAAGACGAGGAACGGCGAGAGCGCGGCCACCAGGCCGAACACCTCCGGCCGCCGGAAGGCCAGGTGGTAGCTGACCAGCCCGCCCATCGACGAGCCCATGACGGCGGTGGCCGCCGGATCGGCGGTGACCGCGTAACGCTCGCGCAGCTCCGGCAGCAGCTCCTCGACCAGGAACTCCTCGTACAGCTCGCCCTTGCGCACGCCGTTGGGGTCGCGCGGGTAGGGCGCCACGTGCGAGTACTCGTTGCCGCGCTGGTCACCGGCATTGGAGACGCCGACGGCGACGAGCGGCGGCAGCAGCCCGCGCCCGATCAGGTCGTCCAGCGTCTCGTCCACCCGCCAGCTCGGGCTCAGGCCCGCCGCGGCGAACACGTGCTGCCCGTCCTGCAAGATCACCACAGGGTACGGCCCCGCCGCCGGGTCGTGGCCGGGCGGCAGGTAGACGAAGACGTCGCGGGAGTTGCCCAGCGCCCGCGAGCGTACGCCGGTCAGGGTTTCGATCATCGTGCGGTCTCCCAGATGTGGAAGGCGGGCCCGTCGGCGGGCATGGGCTCGCCCGGTGCGAGGTCGGGGGCGCCGAGCAGGCCGGCGAGCGCGGCGGGCGCGGGCATCGGGGCGTGGGCGTTCCTGCTGACCTGGATCAGCAGCGTCTCCCCCGGCGCCGCCCGCTCGAAGAGCACCACGTCCTGCTCGGCGCGCAGCCAGCGCAGCCCGCCGCGGCGCAGCGCCTCCCGGCCGCGGCGCAGCGCGATCAGCTCGCGGTAGAGCTGGTGGGTGCCGTGGTCCTGCGCGGCCGGGTCCCAGGGGAAGGGGCGGCGGCCGTCCTCCAGGTGCACGCCCTCGACGCCGACCTCGTCACCGGCGAACACCATGGGCAGGCCGGGCAGCGTGAACAGCAGGGCGGCGCCCAGGTGCTGGTGGTCGCGGCCGGCGATCGAGCGGAAGCGCGCGGTATCGTGCGAGTCGAGCAGCGTGAGATTGTGCGCGTGCGAACGCCAGGGGATGCGGGCGGCGTAGGCGCGCATGACGGCCGCCAGGTCGTGGCCGCCGTAGGCCGGGATGGGGCCCGGTGTTCCCCAGAACTCGGTGGAACGTTCCCGCGCCAGCCACGACCACACCGGGCGGGCGAAGCCGGCGTAGGCCATGGTCCCGTGCCAGCCGTCGCCGCGCAGCGCGGCCGAGGCGTCGAACTGGTTCTCCGCCAGCAGCAGCCTGCCGTCGCCGAGCGCCGCCCTGGTGGCGGTCGCGACCTGGGCGTTCAGCTCGACCGCGCCGTGGCGTCCGGCCGACTGGGCGACGTCGACGCGCCAGCCGTCCAGGCCGTACTCCCCGGGGTAGCGGGCGATCACGGCGTCCAGGCGGCGGCGCAGCTCCGCCGAGCGGTGGTCGAACTTGGGCAGCGTCTTCACCCCGGCGAAGGTGGCGTAGTCGTCGCCGTCGAAGTAGTAGAAGTCCCGTTCCCGGCTGGCGTGGTCGTTCCTGGCCTTGACGAACCAGGCGTGGGCGTCGCCGGAGTGGTTGAGCGTGATGTCGCCGATGACCCGCATGCCGCGGGCGTGGGCCTGCGCGGTCAGCGACTTCAGCGCCTCGTCGCCGCCCAGGAGCGGGTCGACGTGGTCGAAGGTGCTGGCGTCGTAGCGGTGGTTGGAGCGGGCGGGGAAGAACGGGGTGAGGTAGACGAGGTTCGCGCCCAGGGTCTCGATGTGGTCGAGGCGCTCGGCCACGCCCCACAGGTCGCCGCCGTAGATCTGCTGGAGGGCGTGCGGCCTGCCGTACGGGATGGGGTCGTCCCATTCGGCGGGGCGCGCCCACGACGGGAGGGGGCCGCGCGGCCGCTCGGAACGGGCGAACCGGTCGGGGAAGATCTGGTAGATCACCGCGTCGGCGGCCCAGGCGGGCGGCGGCGGGTAGGCGGTGAGGGTGAAGTCGGCGGCGTCGGTGACCTCGGTGCGGGAGAGTCCCGCGGCGCTCAGCCACAACGGCCCCGCGTCGGTGTGCAGCAGGAAGCGGTAGCCGCACTCGGGGTTGACCACCCGCAGCGTGGCCCGCCACCAGGTCTCCGACGGGGTGACGCGGTCGACCGTCGCCTCGGTGAACGCCGGCTCGCCGTCGGGGGCGCTGCGGACGAAGACGCGCCGGGTCCCCAGCGTGCCGGCCGTGCGGGCGAACACCT
This sequence comes from Nonomuraea endophytica, assembly GCF_014203235.1. GTDB lineage: Bacteria > Actinomycetota > Actinomycetes > Streptosporangiales > Streptosporangiaceae > Nonomuraea > Nonomuraea endophytica. The sequence goes on from NZ_JACHIN010000006.1 coordinate 451,650, forward strand.
CGACCCGATCACCCAGTCCGGGCGAGGGGTCGGAGACATACAGCGGCGAACCGTCGTGGTGTGCCACTGTGTTGCAAAGTGTTTCCGGCTGGACCATGCTGTTAACGCTCCCTTTACCTGCTTTGATGGTCAGGAGCCTAAGCAGCCTCCCTCAGGTGCGGCAACGTCGCGCAACATGTTTCAACGGTTTCTGGAGTTCCCGTGGCACGACTGTCGGTTCGCACGATCGCCAAGCGCGTCGGCGTCAGCGCGGCGACGGTCAGCCGCGTGCTCAACGACCGTCCCGGAGTCGCGGAGGAGACCCGCGCCCGGGTGCTGCAGGCTATGCGTGAGCAGGGCATGGTCGCGCCCGCGCCGGTGTCGCAGCCGTTCGTCGGCATCATCGTGCCGGAGCTGGACAACCCCGTCTTCCCCTTGCTGGCCGGAGCCATCGAGACCAAGCTCGGCGGGCACGGCGTCACCGCGCTGATCGGCAGCTCCACCAAGCAGGGGCCCACCGAGCTCGACTACATCGCCTCCCTGGTCAGGCAGCGCATCCAGGGGCTCGTCCTGGTCTCGGGCCGGCACGCGAACCCCTCCGCCGACCACGGCTTCTACTGGCAGCTGCACCAGCAGCAGCTGCCGATGGTGCTGGTCGGCGGGCACGTGCCCGACCTGCCCGTCTCGACCGTCACCACCGACGAGGCCGCCGGGGCCGCGATGGCCGTCGCCCACCTGCGCGCGCTCGGCCACACCCGCATCGGCCTCGCGGGCGGTCAGGGCTACCTGCGTCCCTCCCAGAACCGCCTGCGCGGCTACGGCCGGGAGATGCGCCGCTGGTTCGGCTCCGTGGACGACGCCCTCTACGCCGAGACCGACTACTCGCTGACCGGCGGCCACGCCGCGGGCCTGCGCCTCATCGACGCGGGCGTCACGGCGGTCATCGCCGGCAGCGACCTCATGGCACTCGGCGTTCTGGCCGCCGCCCGGCAGGCGGGGCTGTCGGTGCCCGGCGACCTGTCGGTGGTCGGCTACGACGACACCTACCTCGCCGCGCACAGCGACCCGCCGCTCACCACCGTCCGCCAGCCGGTGGAGCAGATGGCCGGCGCCGTGGCCACCGCGCTGTGGGAACGCCTGCAGGGTTACCACACCCCCCACGTCGACCACGTCTTCCCACCCGCCCTGGTGGCACGCGGCTCCACAGGTCCCGCCCTCGTGACACGCCGCTCCACAGGCCCGGCCGCCCTTTAGGCGCGCGGCTCCACAGGCCCGGCCGCCCTTTAGGCGGGCGGGTCCACGGGGCCGCGGGCCTGACCTCACGCCTCGCCGGCGGCCAGGGGAAAGGTGGCGCGGACCACGAAGCCGCCGGTCAGCAGGGGTCCCGCGCTCAGCGAGCCGTGGTAGAGCTTCACCCGCTCGGTCATCCCGATCAGCCCGTGCCCGTCCGGCCCCGGCGGCGGGGCGCCGGGACGGCCGTCGTTGCGCACGCTCACGCTCAGCGTGTCGTCGGAGTACAGCAGCGACACCTCGGCCCGCGCCCCCGGCGCGTGCTTGATGACGTTGGTGAGCGCCTCCTGGATGACGCGGTAGACGCACAGGCTCATGCCCGACGAGAGCGCCCGCCGCTCGCCGTCCGCCGTCACCTCCGTCTCGACACCGGCCGCCCGCACGCGTTGCACCAGCCCGTCGAGGTGGTCAAGACTCGGCGCCGCGCTGTACGGCTCCGCGGTGCCGTCGTCCACCTCGATGCGCAGCACCGACAGCATGCGGCGCATCTCGGCCAGCGCCTCCCCGCTGGTCTCCGCGATGGTGCGCAGCGTGCCCTCGGCCGTGGCCGGGTCCGACCGGATGACGTAGTGACCGAGCCCGGCCTGGACGGACACGACCGACATGTGATGGGCGACGACGTCGTGCAGTTCGCGCGCGATGCGCACCCGTTCCTCGGTGACCGCCTGCCTGGCCGCCACCGCCTTCTCCCTGCGCAGCTGGTCGGCCAGGTCGGCGAGCTGGGCGTTGCGCACCTTGAGCGTGCGCATGCCGAACGCGAAGGCGACGGTCCAGCCGATGACGATGGTGGAGTACCAGACGGCCGCCCACTCCTGTCCCGGCAGGGCGTTGGCGTAGATCCACTCGGCCAGCGCGAGCGCGCCGGCGGGCAGGGCGGAGCGCCGGGAGTGGTGGACGACGACGGAGTACAACGCGAGCAGCGGGCCCATCGAGTTCGCCCCGTAGTGGAAGCCCAGGGCGTGATAGGCGAACGCGGCGGCGCAGGAGACCACCAGCACCGGCACTGGGCGCCGCCTGCGCCAGGTCAGCGGAAGGTTGACCAGGGCACAGAGCAGCAACGCGAGCGCGTCCGGCCGGCGGTCGAGCGGATGCGGGGCCAGCACCGGCCACACCCAGGAGCCCCAGGTCAGCGCCATGGCGAGCAGGCCGTCGACGAACGTGGGGCGTTTCCTGGCGAAGGCGACGAGGGCCGCGGGCGGGGGCATGGATCGCATCGTCACCGTTCGGCTTGATCGCACTGTGCTGACATGTCACGCTTTGCTGGAAGATCATGCTTTGCTGAAGATCATGGTTTGCTGGTAGACACGAAGGCCCCTCGGCGGACGACTGGCTGGTGACACTTATGATCAAGGTGCTGGTCGCCGACGATCAGATCCTGATCCGCGCCGGGCTGGCCGCCCTCATCCGCGCCGCCCCCGGCCTGGAGGTCGTCGGCGAGGCGAGCGACGGCGAGGAAGCCGTGGCCCTGGCCGCCTCCACCCGGCCCGACGTCATCCTGATGGACATCCGCATGCCCGTCTCGGACGGCATCAGCGCGACCCGGCAGATCCTGGCCGCCGCCGAGCAGCCGCCGCCCCAAGTGCTCATCCTGACCACCTTCGACATCGACGAGTACGTCTACCAGGCACTACGCGCAGGAGCGTGCGGCTTCCTGCTGAAGGAGACGCAGCCGGAGCGCCTGCTGGCAGCCATCCGCACCGTGGCCGCCGGCGACAGCCTCCTTTCTCCCGGTCTCATCCAGCGCCTCATCGAGACGTTCCAGCCCGAGCCCGACGCCGCCGGGCCCATCCCGGACCTGGCCCCGCTCACCAGCCGCGAGACCGAGGTGCTCACGCTCGTGGGCCGCGCCCTGTCCAACGGCGAGATCGCCGCCCGGCTGATCGTGAGCGAGGCCACCGTCAAGACCCATCTCAACCGGGCGATGGCCAAGCTGGGACTGTCCAGCCGGGCCCAGGCGGTCGCCTTCGCCTACGAGTGCGGCCTGGTGGCGCCCCGGCGCCAGTGACGGGCGCGCCGCCGCCGTGACCCGAAGCAGCCGGCCCCGCCCCCGTGCGGGCCGCCGAGCGAGCGCGTCACGTCGTGGCCGCGGACGGTCCCCGGTGCTTGAGGACGTCCGCGACAATCCAGACGCACACGAGGCTACGAGGCCCTCGCTTCCCCGCCCATACCGCGAAAGATCGAACATTCCCCTACGACTTCCGCGGTATACGGGTCAACCTTCCGCGGTAGGCCGGAGCCGGCGTTCAGGAGCGTCGCCGCCGCCCCGCGTCCCGTCAGCGACGGCTCGCCACCGCCATCACCAGGTACGGCACCGCCACCAGCGCGACCAGCACCCACGGCGCCGCCCACCCCGATCCGAACCCGTAGAAGGCGAACACCCCGAGCGCCGCCACCTCGGAACCCAGCCCGGCCATCGAGGTCACGGTGGCCCGCGCCTCGTCGCCGATCATGTCCTGCAGGCGCGCGTCCAGCACCGCGACAGCCCAGTAGAAGGCCGCGAACGCCACCGCGATCGCCGCGAACCCCGCCCAAAGCCCAGCCCCAGAGCCCCCGAGCCCCACAGCCCCGCTCGAAGCCGCGCCCCCGCCTGGGGCCCCAGTCCCGCTCAAGGCCGCGCCGCCACCTGAGGTCCCGCTCAAGGCCGCGCCGCCGCCGAGTGCCAGGGCGCCGGCCGCCAGGACCAGGGGCAGCAGCCGGGCGCCGTACCCGGCCAGCCAGCCGCCCGCCGCGATGCCCGCGATCACCAGCCCGACCAGCAACGGGATCACCGGCGTAGGGGCCCCGCCGGCGGCTGCCAGGAGCGGCAGGTACTCGTCGATCGAGGTCAGCCCGGTCACCGCCGCGAGGATCACCAGCATCCGGCCGACGGCCGGCGCCCGCCGTACCTCGGAAAGGCCGGTGCGCAGGACGGACAGGTAGGTCGCCTCGGCGCGCTCGGCGGCGGGCGGGTGTGACTCGGGCAGCAGCCTGCCGGTGAGGGCGCCGAGCAGGCCGATCGCGACGCTGGCCAGACCGACCGCCAGGTAGCCGCCGGCGGCGAGCACGGGTGCGGCCAGCAGGCTGGCGGCGACGGCGGCGACCGAGGCGAGCGCCTCGGAGCGGCCGATCAGCCGCGCGTAGTCACCGGCGCGGCCGAGCTCCTCGTAGACCAGTGCCTGCAACGTGCCCGACTGCATGGCCGACCCGGCGCCCCAGAGCACGAACCCGGCGGCGAACGCCCAGTACGACGGCACGAACGTCCAGAGCGCGAACCCGGCCGAGGTCACCAGCGGCGCGAGCACCAGCAGGCGCCGGCGGGAGAACCGGTCGGCCCACACGCTGGAGGGGATCTCCAGCAGGAACCCGGCCACCGACCAGATCGCGAACAGCGAGGAGACCTCGGCGGCCGACAGGCCGGTCTCGGTGAAGTACACCGCGTAGACCGGGTAGAAGAGGACGAACTCCGCGGTGAAGGTGTAGGCGTAGAGCCTCGGTTCAGGTCAATGTCGCCAACTCATGGCACCACGCTACAAAAAAGTTAGGGGAATCGGCCAGGATGTGTCGGAGCGGGCCGCGTGGCTCCGACGTCCCGGGTGAGAGGCGCCGCGGCGGCGCCGGTCACGAAAGAGGGAAAACCATGAAGTACATGATCATGCTCTTCGCTTCCCAGCAGGACTTCGACGCTCTGGCCGGCAAGGGCAGCGAGGGCAACCCCGGGTGGACCGCCGAGGACTTCGCCGCGATGACCGCGTTCATGGGGGCCTGGAACCAGGAGCTCGTGGAGTCCGGCGAGTTCGTCGACGCACGCGGGCTGACCGCCCCGGTCCACACCCGGCGGGTCGGCAACAAGGACGGCGTGCCGTTCGTCACCGACGGGCCTTACGCCGAGACCACCGAGGTGCTGGCCGGGTACACGATCGTCGAGTGCGCGAGCTTCGACCGGGCCACCGAGCTGGCCGCCCGGCTGGCCGACTGCCCGGCGCCGGGTGACGCGCGCGCCAGGGCTTATGCCGACATCCGGCCGATCGTCGACGGCGCCGACGACCACCTGGCCTAGTGGGGAGCATCCCGGCCGAGGACCTGCTGCGCGAGCTGGCGCCGCAGGTTCTCGGCGCGCTCGTGCGCCGCTACGGCCACTTCGACCTGGCCGAGGACGCCGTCCAGGAGGCGCTCATCGCGGCCGCGGGCCAGTGGCCGAAGGAGGGGCTGCCGGACAATCCGCGCGCCTGGCTGATCACCGTGGCGTCGCGGCGGCTGACCGATCTGCTACGCAGCGAGCAGGCCAGGCAGCGGCGCGAGGACGAGGTCGCCACCTGGGCGCTGCCGGAGGACTGGCTGTCTCCCGCGGCCGACCGGCGGCCCGCCGACGGCGACGACACGCTGATCCTGCTGTTCATGTGCTGCCATCCGGCGCTCGCGCCGAACCTCCAGGTCGCGCTCACCCTGCGCTCGGTCGGCGGCCTGACGACGCAGGAGATCGCCCGCGCGTTCTTCGTTCCGGAGCCGACCATGGGCCGGCGCATCACCCGCGCCAAGCAGCGGGTCAAGGCCAGCGGCCTGCCCTTCCGGCTGCCCGCCGAGGCCGAGCGCGGCGAACGGCTGGCGGCCGTCCTGCGCGTGCTGTACCTGATCTTCACCGAGGGATACGCGAGCACGTCCGGCCCGAGCCTGGTCAGAGCCGAGCTGGCGGCCGAGGCCATCCGGCTGGCCAGGATCGTGCACCGGCTGCTGCCCGGCGACAGCGAGGTGGCCGGGCTGCTGGCGCTGATGCTGCTGACCGACGCCAGGACGCTCGCGCGCGACGGCCCGGACGGCGAGCTGGTGCCGCTGGCCGAGCAGGATCGGACGCTGTGGCGCAAGGATTACATCGAGGAGGGGGTGGCGCTGGTCACCGGGGCGCTGCCCAGGGGACCGGCGGGGCCGTACCAGGTGCAGGCGGCGATCGCCGCGCTCCACGACGAGGCGCCGAACGAGCGGGAGACCGACTGGCCGCAGATCGCCGCCCTCTACGAGGTGCTCATGGAGCTGTCCGGCAACCCGATGGCCGCGCTCAACCACGCCGTCGCCGTCGCCATGTGCCGGGGCCCGCGCGCCGGGCTCGACCTGCTGGAGGAGCTGGGCGCCGATCCGCGCGTCTCTGGCCATCATCGGCTGCACGCCGTACGGGCGCATCTGCTGGAGATGGCGGGCGCGCGCGAGAAGGCGCGGGCCTGCTACGAGCTCGCCGCCGCCCGCACCGCGAGCCTCCAGGAACGGCGCTACCTGTACGGCAAGGCCGCCCGCCTGACCGGCTAACTCCAGTGATCGGGCCGGATCAGCGCGCTGGACAGCGTGGTGGCGGCGTCACCGGCGGCGGCGTTGACCTGGAACTGGGTCAGGAACAGGCTCCCGGCCAGCCGCGCGCCCCTGACGTCGGCGCCCCGCAGGTCCGCGCCGATCAGGTCGGCCTGGCGCAGGTCGGCCCCGCGCAGGTCGGCGCCGATGAGGTAGGCGCCGCGCAGGTTGGCCCCGCGCAGGTCGGCGCCCCTGAGCTTGGCGCCCATGAGGTCGGCGCCGCGGCGGTTCTTCTGCTTGCGGCCGCTCCCGGCGCGCACGAGCTCGCTGACCCGCGTCAGCAGCGCGTTGACCTCGCCGCGCACCTGCGCCACGTCCAGCTCCAGCAGGCGCTCCGGCTGCTGCCGGGTGAGGCCGTCGACGTGGTCGAACGCCTTGCGCAGCTCTTCGTGCACCGGCTCGGCGGCGGGGTGGCCGAGCGACTCGGCCAGATACCACAGCAGCTCGTGGAGCTGGCGCATCACCGGGAAGACGGCGAACATCTGCCCGGCCGACTCCCGCCGCCAGTCGACCCCGCCATAGGTGACCTGCGCGACCTTCTGCCCGGCGCCGAAGCAGTCGTAGACCGTGCAGCCGGTGAAGCCCTTCTGCCGCAGCCCCGCGTGGATGCCGCAGCCGAAGTCCTCCCGCAGGTTGGGACAGGGCCGGCCGGCCTCCTTCTCGATGGCGAAGTCCGCCGAGCGGGCGAACGGCAGAGCCACGCAGCACAGGCCGAAACAGTTGGCGCAGTCGGCGCGCAGAGAGTCGTCGAGCATGATGCCACGAGGATATCGCGCGCGCTCAGCGGGCACGGGACTCCAGATAGCGGCGTTCGGGCAGGCTGAGGGTGCGCTGGGCGGCGAGCCGGTACTCCTCGCGGGCCGCCTCGCGCTCGCCGGCCAGGTCGAGCAGATGGGCGCGGACGGCGTGCAGGCGGTGGTGCCCCGACAGCTCCGCCTCCACCTCGGCCAGGCGGTCGAGCCCGGCGCGCGGGCCGTGGACCATGGCCAGCGCCACGATCCGGTTGAGCGTCACCATCGGGCCGGGGGCCAGCGTGGCCAGCAGGTCGTACAGGGTGAGGATCTGCGGCCAGTCGGTCGCGTCCGTGCTGGGCGCCTCGTCGTGGAGCGCGGCGATGGCCGCCTGCACCTGGTAGGGGCCGATCGGGGCGCCGGCCAGGGCCTCGGTGACCAGTGCCACGCCCTCGGCGACGTGGTCGGCGCGCCAGCGTGTACGGTCCTGCTCGGCCAGCGGGATCAGCTCGCCGTCCGGGCCGTCGCGGGCGGGACGGCGGGCATCGGTCAGCAGCATGAGCGCCAGCAGGCCGGCCACTTCTGTGTCTCCGGGCAGCAGCGCGCGCAGCTGCCTGGTCAGCCGGATCGCCTCGCCGGACAGCTCCACCCGCTGCAGGTGCTCGCCGGAGCTGGCCGTATGGCCCTCGTTGAAGATCAGGTAGAGGACGTGGCGTACCGCGGCCAGGCGCTCGCCGTACTCGCCTTCCGGCGGCAGGACGAACGCGGCGCCCTTGATGCGCTGCTTGGCGCGGCTGATGCGCTGGGCCACCGTGCTCTCCGGCACCAGCAGCGCGCGCCCGATCTCCGCGGTCGTCAGGCCGCCGACCGCGCGCAGCGTCAGCGCGACCTGCGACGTCGTGGTGAGCGCTGGATGGCAGCACAGCATGAGCAGCGTCAGCCCGTCGTCCCCCGAGTGCGCCCGCGGTGGTTCCGGCGGCTCCAGCGCCGCCGCGTTCTCCTCGCGCCGCCGCCGCGCCGACTCCGAGCGCAGGACCTCGATCCGCCGCCGCGAGGCGACCGTGATCAGCCAGCCCTTGGGGTGGTCGGGCAGCCCCTCTTCCGGCCACTGAACGGACGCGGCCAGCAGCGCCTCCTGGACCGCGTCCTCGCAGGCGTCGAAGTCGCCGTAGCGCCGCACGAGCGCGCCCAGAACCTGGGGCGCCAGCTCGCGCAGCAGCTCGTTCACAGGAAGTCGCTCAGCTCGATGACCGGGCGCACCTCGATGCGCATGACCTGCGCCTCGGGCACCCGGGCCGCCGCCTCGATGGCCCGTTGCTCGCTCTCGCACTCGATCAGGTAGATCCCGGCCAGGTACTCCTTGACCTCGGCGAACGGCCCGTCGCTGACCACGATCTCGCCCTGGCTGACCGTGACCGTCTTGGCCGCCGACGGCTGGGCGAGCGCGGCGTTGGCGATCAGCTCGCCGGAGGCGGCCAGGTCGCCGGTGAGCTTCGCGTAGGCGTCCAGTCCTGCCGAGCGCTGCTCCACCGGGAGCGTGTCCCACACCTGGCGGGTCTCGGGGTTGCTGTAGATGAGGATCAGATACTTCACCCTGCCGAGGGTAGTCTCGCTGGCGCTACCCGTCGGTCAGGCGGACACTGGACCGGTGATGACCGCACGCGGCGAGCCGCTCTCGACGTCGCGGCCGGAACGGCGCACCGCCCTGGACGCCCTGCGGGCCATGGTCGTCGTCGGGCTGGTGTTCTTCCACTCCTCCCTGGTCTTCGACGAAGGCAGCGACTTCTACGTCAAGAACGCGGACACCACCAGCGTCACGATGATCTTCGCGGGGCTGGCGGTCGTGTGGGCGATGCCGCTGCTCTTCCTCATCGCCGGCGTGGGATCGTGGCACTCGCTGGCCAAGCGCGGGCCGGGCGGGTTCGCGCTGGAGCGGCTGCGCCGGCTCGGCGTGCCGCTGGTCTTCGCCATGGTCACGCTGCTGCCGATCCCGCAGTGGCTGCGGTTACGCTCCCAGCCCGGCCACCACGAGTCCTATTGGCAGTTCCTCCCCGACTTCTTCACGATTCACCTGGAGTGGGGCAAGTTCCCCTTCGTGCTGCAGGGGCGCTACTTCGAGACCGGGCACCTGTGGTTCGTCCTGCTGCTGCTGACGTTCGCGCTGCTGCTGGCGCCGCTGGTGCGCTGGGTGCCGGCCGCGCGGGCGCGGGCCGTCTGCGAGCGCATGGCCGTGCTGGCCGGGCGGCGCGGGGCCGTCCTGCTGCCCGCCCTGCTGCTGGGGGCCGCCTGCGCGCTGCTCGGCATCGAGCAGGAGTACGGCGGCTGGCACCACTGGACGTACCTGCTCTTCTTCGCCTGCGGCTTCGTGATCGCCGCCGACGGCCGCTTCCGCGAGGCGATGCGGCGCGACGCCAAGCTCGCGCTGACCGCCGGGATCGTCTTCTTCGTCGCGGGCTCGCCCGCTTTCATCATCGCGGGCGACGAGACGTTCTCGGCCATGACGCCGTTCGCGATGGGCGCCAGAGTCCTGTACGGCGCGGCGGGCTGGTCCTGCGTCGCCGCCATCATGGGCCTGCTCGACCGCCCCCGCTCCCCCGCCGCCTCTCCCCCTTCAGGGGGCGGTGGGCGATTTTACGCTTACCTGGCGCCCGCCGTACTGCCGCTGTACGTGCTCCACCAGCCGATCGTGGTCATCGTCGCGTTCTTCGTGGTGTCGTGGCACCTGCCGCTGGCGGTGAAGCTCGCCGTGGTGGTGCTGGCCTCGCTGGCGATCATCTTCACCGTGTACGACGTGGTCGTCCGGCGTACCAAGGTGACCCGGTTCCTGTTCGGCATGCGCGTCTAGCCCGGCTCTGAGGGCGGCGCTGGTGTGGCCCGCACGCCGAGGCCCCGGCCGTACGGCGGCCGGGGCTGCTGCAGGAGCGGCGGCGGGACGGGCCGCTGCGGTAATCGCGCATCCACCCCGCCAGCGTCCCTCCCGCGGCTGGAAACCGGCTGGGTGATGAGCTGGCAGAAGCCTGCGAATCGTCTGCCACCCGCCTTCGGTCACCCGTCGGCGCAGCGCGGCGGATAGCAGGCGAGCTGCTTGGCCGCCCCCCGGATCGCTCCAGGCGCCTGCGGCGCGACGGGACACCACGGCGGCGTGCACACGGCAGGCGCCGGATCCGCCTTGGGACAGAACGGCGGCGCGCACTTGTCGGCCGTCGTCACCGGCTGGCCGCAGAAGGGCGGCGGGCATGATTCCCGGTCTGCGGCCGACTCACTGCAGAAGGGCGGCGGGCAGGGTTCCGGGTCTGCCGCCGGTTGGCCGCAGACCGGAGGCATGCAGGGCGCGGGGACGCTGGAGGCCTCCCACGGCAGGGCGTTGGCCACGCCCCCTCCGGCGAGCAGGCAGAAGAGGATCGCCCCGGCGGTGACGACGAGACGGCAGGCGGTGCGCATGAAAGGTGTCCCTTCGTGAAAGCAGGTCCGAACACACGGCCGGGCCCCCTCCTAAGGACGAGCCCGGCGCCTGATCAGCGTAGGAACCGCGCGCCGGGCCGTTCGAGGACTTTCACGCAGGCGTGAAACACCGTCGGCTAATGGTCGAAGATGATGAGCTGCCGCAGGGTGGTGCCGTCCGCCAGGTGGTCCATCGCCTCGTTGACGGACTCCAGGCCGATTCTGGCCGACACCAGCTTCTCCACCGGCAGCCTGCCCTCGCGCCACATCCGGGCGAACACCGGGACGTCGCGGGCGGGCAGCGCCGAGCCCAGGTAGCTGCCGACGATGCTGCGTCCCTCGGCCACCAGGGCGAGCGGGGAGATGGCGGCGCGGGCCTGGGGCGCGGGCAGGCCCACGCTGACGGTGCGGCCGCCGGGGGCGGTCGCGGTCACCGCGGTCTCGAACGCCCTGGCGCTGCCCGCCGCCTCCACCACGACGTCGGCTCTGGCCGGCAGGTCGGCCGGGCCGTACACCTCGTGCGCGCCCAACGCGCGGGCGGCGGCGAGCTTGGCCGGGTTGGCGTCCACGCCGACGACCCTGACGTCGTCGAGGGCCAGCGCGGTGAGCAGCGCCGCCATGCCGACACCGCCCAGCCCGACGACCATGACGCTCTGCCCGGCGCGTGGCCTGCCGACGTTGAGCACCGCGCCGCCGCCGGTCAGGACGGCGCAGCCGAGCAGGGCGGCCACCTCGGGCGGTACGTCGTCCGCGACCGGGACGACCGAGCGATGGTCGACCACCGCGTGCGTGGCGAACGCGGACACCCCGAGGTGGTGCAGCACGCGCGCGCCGTCGCGGTGCTGGCGGACCGCGCCGCTCAGCAGGGTGCCGTCGTTGTTGGCGGCGCTGCCCGCGACGCAGGGCGTGATGCCGCCGGTGGCGCAGCCGTCACAATCACCGCACCTGGGCAGGAACGTCATGACGACGCGCTGCCCGGGAGCCAGGTCGCCGACGCCGGAGCCCGTCTCCTCCACCACGCCCGCCGCCTCGTGGCCGAGGAGCATGGGCAGCGGCCGTACCCTGTTGCCGTCGACCACCGACAGGTCCGAGTGGCACACGCCGGCCGCCTCGATCCGCACGAGCAGTTCGCCCGGCCCCGGCGGATCAAGCTCAAGATCACAGACCGACAGCGGCCGCGACTCCGCGTACGGCCGCGCCCGGCCGATCTCCTCCAGGACAGCTCCGCGAATCCGCATCAGATCGCCCTTCTTGTCGCGAGGTTGGCCATCAGCACCCCGCAGCCGCCCAGGACGAGCCCGGCGACCGCGAGCGGGGACAGCGGCTGCCCGGCGAGTGACCAGGCCAGCACCGCGGTCACCGCGGGGGTCAGGAAGAACAACGTGCTCACCCGGCTGGCCGGCGCGCGCAGCAGCATCCGGTTGAGGAGGATGAACGCGGCGATGGAGTTGACCAGCGCCATCCAGCCCACCGACAGCCCGAAGGCCGTCCAGTCCGAGACCCGTATCGGCCCGATGGCCAGCCAGGCCAGCCCGGCGACGGGCGCGCTGACGAGCAGCTGGACGGCGGTGCCGCTCAGGGCGTCCATGCGGGGCACGTACCGCTGCTGGTAGAGGGTGCCCGCGCTGAGCCCGGCCAGGCCGAGCAGGCACAGCGCCACCCCGGATGCGGACAGGCTGACCCGGTCGGCGACCGCCAGCACCACTCCGGCCAGGCCGAGCCCGAACCCGAGCCACTGCCCGGCGCCGATCCGCTCGCCCAGGAAGCGGGCTGCCAGCACGATGACGACCGGGTTCAGCCCCTGCACCAGGGAGACGACGGCGGCCGGCAGCCCGGTGCCGAGCGCGCTGAAGAAGGCGCCGAACTGCACGGCCTGGATCAGCAACCCGGCCACGGCCACGTGTGCCAGGGCCCGTCCGCGCGGCCAGGGCGCCCGCCTGACCAGCGCGTACCCGCCCAGCAGCAGCCCGGCGACGGCGAACCTGGCGAACATCAGCAGCAGGGGCGGCGCCGCCTTCACCCCCGGGATGCCGGCGATGAACGCGCTGCTCCACAGCACGACGAACACAGCGGGCGCCGGCGACCACCCGGAAGGCCACCGGACCCGCCGCGCGGGCGCGGTCTCCCGCACGGGGGCAGAGGTCATCGCAGGGTCCTTCCACAAAAGATCGCAGGGGTCCTTCCACGAACCGTGCAGCACGAAGCACGGAGGCGGATCTCAGGAGGCGCGCAGCGAGGAGCGGCGCAGGTCCCACAGCTCCTCGTCGGAGGTGCACACCCCGACCGCCCCGTGCTTCAGCGCCGCCACCACGTCGTCCGCGCTCTGCACGAACCCCGCGGCCAGGCACGGCACCCCGACCTCCCTGATCTGCCGCTCGACGTGCCGCAGCACCATGGCCGGCATGACCTGCACCAGGTCGGGCTGCGAGCGGGTGATGGACTGCAGGCTGCGCCGCAGGTTCGACCGGTCGGTCACGAACACCTTCTGCATGGTCAGCAGTCCCAGCCCGGTGGCCCGCTCGATCATCGCCTGCCGGGTGGAGCAGATGCCGACCGCCCCGATCCCCTGCAGGTACGCCAGCGCCCCCGGATCGTGCCCGAGCCCCGGCGTCGAGTCGATGTTGACGAACCCGATCTTCCCGGCCTCGACGGTCAGCCCGACCGTAGCCGCCAGGTCGCCGAGCGGGATCGAGGCCAGGATGCCGAGCGGCGTGGCGGTGGAGGAGGTGAACCGCTCGGCCATCTCCACGCCCACCAGCGACGCCATGACGGGATGCTCGGCCAGGGCGGCGAGCAGGCGCCGGTCCATGGGGCGCTTGTGGCGAGAGTTCACCGCATCCACCTTAGTGCGCCGTGTTTTCGAAGGGTGAGGGCAGGCCCAGCTTGCCGGGGTTCATGATGCCGCGCGGGTCGAGCGCCTTCTTGACCGCGACCAGCGTGTTGTGGCCCTCGCCCAGCGCGTCCCGCAGGTACGGCGAGCGCAGCAGCCCGACGCCGTGGTGGTGACTGATCGCTGCCCCGTGCTTGATGAGCACCTCGGCGGCGGCGTCCCAGGCGGCCCGGTACCAGTCGCGCCGCCGGTCCCGCTCGACGTCGCCGCGCAGCGAGAAGTACAGGCAGGCGCCGTCGGTGTAGGCGTGCGACTGGTGCGCGGAGGCGCGCAGCGTGCCGGGCACGGCTTCGATGGCGGCCACGACCTCGTCGTACAGGGTGGGCAGCGTTGACCACGGCCCGGCGATCTCGCAGGTGTCGGAGACGAACCCGGGTCCCCTCACGAAGCCGTCGGCGGCCTTGCCGACGATCATGCGCTCGTCCAGCCAGCGGGCGAGGATCGCGTCGCCGTCCAGGGTGACTGGCGCGCGTTCGGCGCAGACCTCTTCCGCCACGGCCATGACGGCGTCGACCAGCGCCGGGTCGCCCTCGTCCGCGATGAGCAGCAGGTTGGTCTCCGGGTGGCCGAAGTGGGTGCCGCTCTCGTGCGCGTCGTACAGGCGCAGCGCGGCCGGGGTGGCGCCGCGCTGCAGGATTTGCCGGCACGCGTCGAGCCCGGCGGCGAAGGTGTCGAATCCGTACGCGATGCCCGCGGCGTAGTCCGGCAGCCGGTGGGTGCGCAGCCGCAGCCGGGTGATGACGCCCAGCGTGCCTTCCGAGCCGATGAACAGCTGCCGCAGGTCGGGCCCGACCGCGGCGCGCGGGTAGGTGCCGTAGCTGGCTGTGGTGCCGTCGGGCAGCACCACGTCCAGGCCCACCACCATGTCCTCGATCTTGCCGTAGCGGGTGGAGAGCTGGCCCGCGCCGCGGCAGGCGGCCCAGCCGCCGACGGTGGAGATGGCGAACGCCGACGGCCAGTGCCCGGTGGTGGCGCCGTGCGCCTCCTGCAGTTCCTTCTCGAACAGGTCGCCGAACATGCCCGCCTGCACCTCGACGATCATGGATTCCGCGTCGAAGGACAGGATGCGGTTGAGCCGGCACACGTCCAGCACCACCCCGCCGAACACCGGCAGCGCGGCCCCGAGCACGTTGCTGCGCCCGGCCGAGACGGTCAGCGGGATGCGGTGCTCGTGACAGATCCTGACCACGGCGGCGACCTGCTCCTCCGCGTCCACCTCGACCACGACCGCCTCGGGGGTGGCCGGGCGGCCGTCGGTCTCGCCGATGGAGGTGCCCGCCCACCAGTCGCGGGTGCGCAGGATCACCTCGTCCCTGTCCGTGTGTACGGCCGCGCCGACCGCCCGCAGCTCGGCCACCACGCTCCCGGGCACCGGCACGACCCGGCCCTGCAGGCTGGCCGGACCCGTCCCCGGCGGGCAGTCGGCGGCCCAGCGCGGCGGGGTGGGCGCGCCGACCACGTAGTCGCCCCGGTTGAACGGGTGGGTGACGGTCTGCCTGCTGATCATGAAAGTCCCTCCATCAGTACGCTCTTCTCGCGGTCCACGCCGCGCACGTAGTCCTCGAGCTGCCTGGCCACCTCGTCGTCGGACAGGCCCAGTTCGCGCTGGAGCAGCCGGCCCACCTCGGGCGCCGCCTTGACCGACAGGTCGCGGGCGAAGATCCGCATCCGGGTGCGCCGCGACAGCACGTCGTCGACGTTCCTGGCCAGCTCGTACCTGGCCGCGTAGACCACCTCGGCCCGCAGGTACTCGCTGCCCTCGATGAGCGGCCCGGCCAGCGACGGGTCCTCGGCGATCAGGTCGGCGACGAAGCGTGCCTCGGTGCCGTACCGTTCGCCCAGGTGGGCGCCGAGGCCGCCGGTGGCGGTCGTCGCCTCGGCGTCGTAGCCGGCGCCGCCGAGCAGCGGCAGCTTGGCGGTGCGGCAGCGCGCCTGGCGGCCGAGCACCTTCAGCGCCCGGTCGATGACGAGTTCGCCCATGTGCCTGCTGGTGGTCAGCTTGCCGCCGGTGACGGTGACCAGGCCGTGGGAGTCGGTGGTGATCTGGTGGTCGCGGCTCATGTCGAGCGTGGCGCCCTCCTTGGCGCCGACCAGCGGGCGCAGCCCGGCGATGGAGCCGACCACGTCGTCCGGGGTGAGCTCGGCGTCGAAGGCGGTGTTGGCGCCGTCGAGCAGGTAGCGCATCTCCTCGCGCGTGCACAGCACCTCGTCGGGAGAGCCGTCGTAGTCGGTGTCGGTGGTGCCGACCACGACCACGTCGCCCCAGCGGGTGCAGGTGGCGCGGCGGGCCCGGCCGGGCACCGGTACGGTGACCGTGCCGTCGATAGGCAGCCGGGTCCACGGCACCACGATGTGCACGCCCTTGGCCGGCCGCACCCGGGCCCGGTGTGCCGGGTCGGACAGGCTGTCCAGGGTGTCGGACCACACGCCGGTGGCGTTGACGACCACCCCGGCGCGCACCTCGACGGTGCGGCCGTCCACCTCGACGCGGGCGCCGCGCACCCGGCCGCCCTCCTTGACCAGTTCGCGGCAGGTGGCGCCGTTCAGCACGGTGGCGCCGTAGTGGGCGGCGGTCCTGGCGATGGTCAGGGTGAGGCGGGCGTCGTCGGTGCGGCTGTCGTAGTAGAGCAGCCCGCCCTTGAGCCGGTCGGCGCGCAGCCGCGGGGCTCTGGCCAGCACCTCGGCCACGCTGAGCCGCTGGTGCAGCTTGCCGATGCGCCAGCCGCCCGCCAGGTCGTAGGTCCACAGCAGGCCTTCGAAGGCCTTGGCGACGCGCGCGTCGAACACGCCGTCCTGGGTGAGGATCGGCAGCACGAACGGCAGCCGCCTGACCAGGTGCGGAGCGTTGCGGCGGAAGCGCTGGCGCTCCAGCAGCGAGCGGCGGACCAGCGGCAGGTTGCCCTGCTCGATGTAGCGCAGGCCGCCGTGCACCATCTTGGAGGACTTGGACGAGGTGCCCGAGGCGAAGTCGTCGCGTTCCACCAGCGCCACGCTCAGCCCGCGGGTGGCGGCGTCCAGCGCGGCGTAGCAGCCGGTGATGCCGCCGCCGACGACGAGCACGTCCACCGGCCTGGTGGCCAGCCGGTCGATCTGGGCCTGGCGGTCCAGCCGCAGCGGGGTGCGCCGGATGGCGCTCCTGGTCTCCGATCGGGGCTTGCGTCCTGGAAGCCGGATCACGAGGGGGACTCCTCCTGTGCGTACGAGATGTGCCGGGTGAGCAGGTCGCGCCACCCGGCGCGGGCCTCCTCGCGGGCGGCGTCGGGCAGCGTGGGCTCGAAGACGGGGACGTCGCCGAGCCCGGCGAGTGCGGCGGGCAGGTCGGGCCAGAGCCGGGCGCGCACGCCGCCGAGGTAGGCGGCGCCGCGCAGGCTGGCCGTCTCGTTGGCGCGGGCGCGGCGCACCGGCCGGCCGATGAGGTCGGCCTGGGCGGCCATCAGCACGTCGCTGCTGGCCAGCCCGCCGCCGCAGAACAGATCGGTGACCGGCGCGCCCAGCGCCCGCTCCACCCCGTCGAGCAGGTCGCACACCGAGTGCGCGATGCCCTCCAGGACGCCGCGGGCCAGTTCGGCCCTGGTCGTGGACAGGCTGAGCCCGGTGAGCGCGCCGGTGGCCTCGGGCGACCAGACCGGGGTACGCATGCCGGCCAGCGCGGGCAGGAAGCGTACCCGGCTGGGCCCGGGATGCTCGCGGGCGAGCGCGGCCAGTTGAGCGGGCGAGTCGAACAGCCCGATCTCCTCGCACAGCCAGCGCACCGCGGAACCGGTCGTCGCGGCGTAGCCCTCCAGGCTGAACACCGCGGAGCCGCGCGAGCGCCAGCCGACCAGCGTCAGCACGCCCGGCACGGCCCGGTGGTGCGCGGGCGGCCGGTCACCGGCGACGGCGTCCAGGAACGTTCCCGTGCCGTGCACGCACATCGCCTGGCCCGGCCGGTGCGCGCCGAGCGCGATCATCGCCGCGTGCTGGTCGCCCATCACCGACAACACCGGCAGCCGTACGCCGAGCACCGACGGTTCGGTGTGACCGTAGTCGCCGTCCTCGTCGAGGATCTGCGGCAGGACCTCGCGCGGGCAGCCCAGGAAGTCCACCCAGGGCTCGTACCAGCCGCCGGTCCGCAGGTCGTAGGCGCCGGCGGCGACCGCGTTGGTGGCGGACATGACGTGCCGGGCGCCGCCGGTGAGCCGCCACACCAGCCAGGTGTCGATCGAGCCGAACGCCACCCGGCCCGCCTCGTACGCCCGGCGGACGGCAAGGTCGTCGCGGATGACCTCGGCGGCCCACAGCAGCGGGGCCCGCGAGCCGACCGGCCTGCCGGTGTGCTCGATCAGCCGGGCGTCCCAGCCGGTTTCCCACGCGCGCAGCCGGGCGGCGTAGCGGCGGTCCTGCCAGACCACGGCGCGGGTGAGCGGATCGCCGGTGACGGTGTCCCACAGCAGCACGGTGGCGCGCTGGGTGGCGATCGACACGCCGGTGACCTCCACCGCGTGCGCCCGCGCCCACTCCAGGGCCTCCAGGCAGACCTCGGCGGTCTTCGCCCAGATCTCCATGGCGTCCTGCTCGACCCGCAGGTGGTCGGGCGAACGCACGGAGATGGGCCGGTACGCGGGCGGGGCCGCGCTGCCGTCGTCCAGGACGACGGCGGCGCGGGTGCCCGTGGTGCCCTCGTCGACGCTGAGGACGCCGCGCCTGGTCGGGCCGGTCATCGGCGCCCGCCTCCGGTCGGCAACGCGATCTCCTCCTCTTCCAGGTTGACCCGCACGCGGGTGGGATCCCACTTGATCAGCAGGCAGGTGATCAGGCCGGCGAGCGGCACCACCGACAGCACCATGAGGCTGGCGCCCACCCCGATGCCCGCCTGCAACTGCGGGAACAGGTAGAGGCCCGCGACCGAGCCGAAGCTGCCCAGCATCCCGGTCACCCCGGTGCCCAGCGTGCGCAGGTCGCTGCGATAGGACAGCGCGGCGATCGACTTGCCGTTCGGGCCCGGCCCGGCGGAGTGGAAGAAGATGAACAGCGCGGGAAGCAGCGCGGCCAGCGCGATCGGCAGTTCCTTGAACGTCGCGCCCATCACCAGCAGGACGGCGAACACCACCGCGTAACCGGTCATCGAGCTGACCCGCAGCCCGAGGCGGCGGCCCGCGTAGGCCGACAGGCAGCCGCCGACGATGCCGACCGCGTTGAACGCCATCGACCCGATCGTGGCCTTCTCGAACTCCCTGCCGAACAGCTCCAGGCTGATTACCGGCAAGTACCAGCCGACCGCGAAGTACTGCATGGCCTGGGTGAGGGAGATGACCGTGGACAGCACCGTGCGCGGCAGATACGGCTTGCGGAACAGCACCCCGGCGTCCCGCATCCCCACCTGCCGCGCCTGCGGGGCCGTGGTCCCGGCCTGCGGGGAGTCTTCCTGTACGGCGAAGCCGTACATGTGACGCAAGGCCGCGGCGGACTCGCGCAACCGGCCCTTGGCGGCCAGCCACGTCGGGCTCTCCACCAGGAACGTCAGCTGCAGGATCAGCAGCGCCACGGCGAAGGCGGCCGAGGAGCCCACCGACCAGCGCCAGATGTCCGCGCCCACGTCGAAACGGTAGAACACCAGCGTGAGCAGCAGGTTCGTGGTGGTGGCCGTGTACCAGACGCCTTGCCAGAAGTTGAGCCTGCCCTTGAGCGCGGCGGGCGTGTACTCGGCCAGCAGGGCCATGGCCACCGCGAAGTCGATGCCGTAGGCGATGCCGACCAGCGCGCGGCCGGCGAAGACGGTCTCGAAGTCGGAGCCGGTCGCGGTCAGCAGCGCGCCGAGCCCGAACACCACCTTGGTCATGAGCAGCGGCTTGACCCGGCCGATGCGCGCGGCCAGCCAGCCGCCGAACGGGTTGGAGACGATGGCGACGGCCGGCGCCATGGCGGTGAGCAGGCCCACCTGCCCCGGCGAGAGGCCGAGCTGCTTGACCATGGGAGACAGGCCGGCGCCGAGGGCGGCGTTGGAGTAGGCGTCCAGGAACAGGCCCGCCAGGGCGAGGAACCAGATCCAGTTCGCCCTGCGGGGCAGGCTTTTCAGGGTGTCGATGACGTCGGCCACGTCCGCTGCGTCGCGGATGCGGGTCATCGCGGTGTTCACGGGGGCGTCGCTCATGCCCAGCCGCCTTTCAGGGGGGTGTAGTCCCTTGCCAGCGGTCCGGAAATGACAAAAGCACAGACGAAGACCACTGACAGGGATGTCTTCGTCTGTGCCTGCCGATTGACGGGACACTATTCACCCGTTGTCCGAAATGTCAAGAAAGGGGACCGCAAACCGGCTGGGCTGCGCGCCAGCGCCGTGCCCATCACGACCACCCGCCAAGGCCGGTGAATTGCCGGGTTTACAAGAGGTGGCGGCCAGAGTCTGATGGAGGCCGGGCTCCCCGGGAGGCGATCGTGCGCTACGAACAGTTCTCCTTCACCGACCCGCTCTTTTACGACCTGCCCTCACGGTCCTCGCTGGCGCACAGGCGTTTCGCCGACGGCCGCCCGGTCCCCGCCGGATGGCAGCGCGAGGGGCGCGATGTGTGGACCGGCCTGATTCCTCCGGGTACGCGGGTACCCATGCAGGGCTGGAAGATCCACGTGTCGGCGACCGCGGACTCGGCCGACAAGGTCGTCGGCCAGGTCTGGGACTACTGCGTCCCACGCATGATCTCGTTCAAGTACCTGACCGACCACTCCGGCTTCCACGTGCGCAACGGCAAGTACGCCGACCGCGGCGGCAGCGGCAAACTCCTCACGCTCTACCCGGACGCCACCGAACTGGAACGGGTGCTCATCGAACTGGGCGACGAGCTGGCCGGGACGCCGGGGCCGTACATCCTGAGCGACGTGCGCTGGCGGGACGGGCCGCTGTACGTGCGCTTCGGCGCCTTCGTCGAACGGCACTGCCTCGACGCGCGCGGCGAGCAGGTGGCGGCGATCTCCACGCCGGACGGACGTCTCGTGCCGGATCAGCGGGAGCCGGAGTTCGTCGTGCCCGAGTGGGTGAAGATTCCGGCCTTCCTCGAAGCCAGCGTGCGGGCGCGGACAAACCCGGAGACTCCTCATGAGTTCCCGTTCCTGATCGAGCGGCCGCTGCACTTCTCCAACGGCGGCGGCGTCTACCTGGCCGACGATCAGCGCACCGGGCGCCGCGTGGTGCTGAAGGAGGCGCGGCCGTTCGCCGGGCTGGACATCGGCGGGCGCGACGCCGTACAACGTCTGCGGCATGAACGGGACTTCCTGACCGAGCTCAAGGGCAGCGGCACGGTGCCGGAGCCGTATGACTACCTCACCTGCTGGGAGCACGAGTTCCTGGTCGAGGAGTACGTCGAGGGCGACTCCCTGCTCAGCCTGATGACCGGCCGCTATCCGCTGATCCACGCCGACCCGGCCGGGGACGAGGTGGCCGCCTACACCCGCTGGGCGCTGGACGTGCTGGAGCGGATCGCGGCGGCCATCCGCACGCTGCACGGCCACGGCGTGGCCATCGGCGACTTCCACCCGCGCAACGTCATGGTGCGACCCGACGGACAGATCAGGTTCGTCGATCTGGAGGTCGCCTCCTTCACCCGGGACGAGACGACGGTGATGCTGGGCGCGCCCGGTTACGCGGCGCCGGACGGCCGGACCGGCGCCGCGGCCGACCTCTATGCCATGGCCTGCCTGTACCTCAGCATGTTCCTGCCGCTGACGGCGCTGCTGCCGCTCGACCCGGGCAAGGCCACCGTGCTCGCCGACGCCGCCGCTGACCGGTTCGGCGTCGACCGCGCCCTGTTCGACCAGCCGGTCCGGGAGTTACGCGACCGCCGCCCCGCGCACACCCACGACCCCGGCCACGACGTCGCCCGGCTGGCCGCGGAGATGGACGCCGGCCGGCTCGACTGGCCGGGCCTGCGCGACTCCCTGTGCGAGGGCATCGCCGCGGCCGCCACGCCCGAGCGCACCGACCGGCTCTTCCCCGGCGACATCGAACAGTTCTCCGCCAACGGCCTCGGCCTGGCCAACGGCGCCGCGGGCGTGCTCCACGCCCTGGCGCTGGCCGGCCGCGAGCGCTCCCCCGCCCACGAGCAATGGCTGCTCGACGGGGTACGGCAGCGCCGCCACAACAGCCGGCTCGGCTTCTACGACGGCCTGCACGGCATCGCCTACACCCTGGAAGAGCTGGGCCGGCGGCAGGACGCGCTGGCCGTACTGGAGATGGTCGTGAACACGCGGCCGGAGCGGCTGTCGGCCAGCCTGTACGACGGGCTGGCCGGAGCCGGGCTCAACCTGCTGCGCTTCGCCGACCTCACCAGCGAGGACTCCCTGCGCGAGCGGGCCGTGGCCGCGGGCAGGGAACTGATCGCCCGGTGGGAGACGACCCGCTACCGGCCCGGCCTGCTGCACGGCCCGTCCGGCCAGGCGCTGCTGCACATCCGCCTGTTCGAGGCGACCGGCGACGAGTCGTTCCTGGACCACGCCGCGACCGCCCTGCGCGCCGACGTCGCCGTGTGCGCGACGCTGGCCGACGGCAGCGTGCAGGTGGACGAAGGCTGGCGGATGATGCCGTACGTCGCCACGGGGAGCGTCGGCATCGGCATGGTCCTGCGGGAGTACCTGCGGCACCGCGAGGACGAGGTGTTCGCCACCGCGCTCGCCGGGATCGGCCGGGCGGCCCGCTGCGAGTTCGTCATCGGCTCCGGTCTCATGAACGGCAGGGCCGGCTTCATCGCCTTCCTCTCCGGGCCGGATGAGCCGGAGCTTCTGGACCGGCACCTGCGCAGGCTGTCGTGGCACCTGCTGCCCTACCGCGGCCACGCCGCCTTCCCCGGTGAACAGCTGATGCGGCTGTCCATGGATCTGGCCACCGGTTCCGCCGGTGTCCTGACGGCGCTGTGCGCCGCGTTCGAAGGCACGCCCGTTCTGCCCTTCCTCACTGCCCCAGAAAGGACACGATCGGCATGACGCACGTACTCGACCTGCAGAGGCTCAAGAACCCCGACGCCGACCTCGATCGCGCGGTCGCTGGCAACAGCAGTGTCAGCCTCATGATGTGCGGCGACAGCAGCACACTGAGCATCATGTTGTGCCACGGCTGCCACTGCTGACCGGCCCTCGCATGCCCCGGCCGGCCGCCTCCGGCCGGGTTAGTGATTTAGCCGATCCGATAAGGCGGGGCGGGCAGGGTTTGGCGATCGGCCCAAAGCCGGGTGAGCGTGGCCGCTCTCACACTTGGTGGCGTGTTCTTGTCCGAGGTCCCCTCAGAAAAGGAACGGGCAGCCATGCCGGCCACCAGAACCCGGGCGCTCCTGGCCCTCGTCAGCCTCACCGGCCTCCTCGTCACCGCCACCCCCGCCACGGCGAGCCCTCCGAAGACCGGCCTGACCGAGGCCCTGGACGCCGCCCTGGCCAAGGGCGCCGCCACGGCGGGCGACCCGGGCGTCCAGGCGGTCATCCTGCGCCACGGCCGCCTCGTCTGGTCGGGCAGGCACGGCAACGCCGTCGACGACCCGCCCGCGCCCGTCACCGACGACACGATGTTCGGCTTCGCGAGCTACAGCAAGCTGCTCCTGGCCGCCTACGCGCTCAGCCAGGTCGAGGCGGGCAAGCTCGCCATGGACACCCCGATCAGGGCCTACGTCGGCAACGACGTGCCCGGCTCCGGCGTGGTCACGCTCCGGATGCTGCTCACCCACACCGGCGGCTACCCCGACGTGTACGAATCGCCCGAGCTGGCCCCGCTGATGCCCGGCGGCGACCGGTATCGGCCGGGCGTGCCGTACACCTGGCAGATGATCGCCCGCGGCCTGCGCGCGCCGGTGAATCCCGGCAAGAAGTACAGCTACTCCAACACCGGGTTCCTCATCCTGGCCCACGTGCTGAGCGTGCGCGCGGGCGGGGACCGGAAGCTCACCGCCGCCGTCAACGCCTTCACCGCCCGCGCCGGCTCCGTCGTGCCCGAGGACGGCAGGGTGCTGACGATGGAGCGCAAGCAGTCCGACTACGCCCGCTTCGCCCACGGTTACGAAGACCTCCCCGACCTGGGAAAGGTCGACATGTTCACCCACTTCGGCGACACCGGCATCCCCGCCGACATGTTCGGCCTGCCCTGGGGCGACGGCCTGTTCGCCGGGACCGCGCTCGGCGGCGCCCAGTTCATCGACGCGCTGTACACCAGGAAACGGCTCCTGAACCCGGCCACCGTCAAGGCGATGATCAAGCCCACCCCGCAGTCCGTCGCGGCGAAGGAGCCCTACGGAATGGCCACGGAGATCTTCGAAGCCGGCGACCGCACCTGGCTGGGTCACTCCGGCGCCTACGGCGGCTTCAACACGCTCGGCGGGACGGACCAGGCCCGCGGCGTGACGCTGATGGTCGTGACCAACCGCCTGGGCACCCGCGCGGCCGACACGATCTTCAAGCAACTGGTCAAGGCGTACGGCTCGGCCACGGGCTGAGTAGCCCCTACTCAGGCGCGCCGGAAGAGGTCCATGCCAGCGTCGATGCGACGCAGCACCTTGAGAGAGGACCTCCGAACATGGACGAAGCAGACAGCAGACCGGATGCCACCCGGCGCTCCTTCCTGCTCAAAGCCGCCGGGCTGGGAGTCGCGGCCGCCTTCGCCGGCGCCGCGGTGGGCGCCGGCCCGGCGCTGGCCGAGCCCAACATGCACGCCGGATGGCGTACCTGCCAGAAGTGCCTGTGCCTGTTCTACTGGGGCTTCTCCGACAGCGGGCAGTGCCCGAAGGACTTCGGCACGCACCAGTCGGGCAACTCGCCCTTCTACCGGCTGCCCTGGGGCGGCGGCTGGACCCCCAACGACCAGCCCGACTGGCGTTGCTGCCACCTGTGCCTGCGGATCTTCTTCGCCGGCTACCTCAGCTGGGCCAATTGCACGCTCGCCAGATCGCACCGCATCTCCAGCCCCTTCCCGTTCAACTACGTCCTGCCGCACGACTTCCCGCAACCCCCCGGCTACCAGGCGAACTGGCGCTACTGCACGACCTGCCAGACGTTGTTCTACAGCGGCCACGCGTGGCAGGGCGTGTGCAAGTACGGCGCGCCGCATCAGGCGGCCGGCTACAACTTCGTCATCCCGGTCAACTGACCGGTCGTCAGCTGCCGCAGAACGCCCTGACGCGCATGAAGGAGTCCTCGTCGACGATGTTCTTGACGTAGACGGTCCAGGTCGTCCCGTCTGAGCTGGGGTACGTGTCAGTGATCAGGTTGCTGCCGCGCGGTGCGGAGTCGCCCCCGCCGCTCAGCACCTTCGACCCCGCCGGGCAGGTGACGGAGGTGCTGGCGCGGCCGCCCTTGGCGACCCTGACCGTGTCACTGAGCTGCAGCGACCTGTTGACGCCGCTGCCGCAGACGGTGAAGAGCGTGGTCCGCAGGTCCGAGGTCAGCGAGATGTTGAAGACCGTGGTCTGCCAGTCGTTGCTGCCGCCCGGGTGGGACTCCAGCAGCCTCAGTCCTTGAGGCCCGTCGCTGCCGCCTCCCAGCGTCAGCGAACCCGCCGGGCAGCCGAGCGAGAAGTCCTTGCGAGTACGGCCGCGCGGGACGAGCTGGTCCTGCAGGAGTTTGAACTCGTGCCCGGTGATCCCGCTCCCGCAGACCGCGTGCGTGCGAAGGGTGACGGGAATGAGCTGCGACGAGTTGTGGAAGCTGGTGATCCAGCCGTTGTTGTAGATGTCCGGGTTCGAGGAGGTGAGCTCGGCCCCGGTCGGCAGCAGCACGGTGTTCGACTCGCCGCCGCCGAGCACCACGGTTCCCGGCGGACACCGCACGAACGACTGCCGGCCATCGCCCGGCGGCGCGGTGACGGGCTCACCGGTGACGACCTGGTAGGTGGCGAGGGCCCGTACCCGCGTCTTCGCCATGACCGGCGCGGACCCGGCGACGGCGAGCACCAAGGCCATCGCGGCCGCGCCGAAGCGTGGAAGCAGGCGGACACGCAGCATGGATTACCTCCTCGTAGGGCGGATCACCCTCCCAAGCATGCCCCGCACGTCGCTCCATCACCGGGAACACCACGGGTGACATCCGGTATCAGTTGCCTTACCGGCAGGCAGAACGATCACCGATGTTCCGGCGTCCAAGCGTGCGAAGCCGAGGACGGGAGCAACCGATGACGAGAAGACTGCTGGCCGCGTTAACGATCTTGGGTGTCCTGGCGGCGACGCCGGCTCCGGTCGCCGCGGAGGGCGCGTGGGTGCGGCTGCCGGGCACCCGCGCCGAGCTCAACACCGCCTCCGCCCCGGTCAAGGTGACCGGCTATGTCGTGCTGGGCCACCGGCACGAGGCGATCTACCGGAGGCAGGGCGGAACGTTCGTCAAGGTGTCCGGCAGGCCGGAGGACCTGTCGCCAGACGGGCGATGGCGGGTGGATTGGGAGTACCCGGGCCATCCGTACAAGTACCTAGGTCTCAGTGACGTCCGGACACTCGTCCGGAAGGTCACCCTGGTCGACCGGCGATCCGGCCGGCGGGTGCCGGTGCGGCTGCCGGCCGGCACGGGCGCGCCGAGCTGGTCGCCGGACAGCGAGTCACTGCTGTTCACGGCATACCGGCCCGAGCCCGAGCAGGACGGGGCATTCGTCTACCCCACGCAGATCGGCTTCGTGGTGCTCCCGTTGGCCGGCTTCAAGCCGCGGCTGGTCAAGGCCGGCACGGCCCGGCCGGGCGCACAGGCCGATCTCATCGGCTCGTTCAGCTGGGCGCCCGACTCGGCAGGAGTGCTCACGCACCGCACGGCGGGGAAGGACCTTCTGGAGCTCTACGATCTGCGGGGGACCCGCAAGCGCGTCTACCAGGACGTCGGCCGGCTGGCGGAAGAACACGGCCTCAGGGCGTTCTCGCCTTCCGGCGAACTCTTCGTCACCGTGGACGAGAGGCCCCTGGGCGGACCGACGTACATTCGCGTCGTCCGGGCCGGGACCGGCGCCGTCGTCTTCCGCCTGACCGCCGGGCTGTTCACCGAGTTCTACGGCTGGTACGACGAGAACCGCCTGATCCTGAGCTACCGGGACAAGAAGATGATCACCAGGTTCAAGGCGGTCGACCTTTCCGGCAGGCCCGGGGTCACCTTGATCAAGGAACAGATCGTGGCCGGGCCCGCATCCTACGAGCCCCACATCGTGAGCCTTCTCCTGGCGCGTCCGGGGGGCCGGGACCAGCAATGACCAGCGCGAACTCCGTTGTCACAGATCCGGGTGCTGCCCGGTCTAAGTAGACGAGTCGCTCCACGACGGGCGACGGAAACGGAGAAGTCCGCATGAACGACTACATCCTTGAACCCGCGGCGCAGGATCTCGCCGACGCGACCTCGAAGCCCCCGTTCCTGTACCAGCTCGGCACCGAGGGCGCCCGCAAGGTGCTCGACGACCTCCAGGCCGGCCCCATCGCCAAGCCGGACGTCGACGAGAAGTGGATCACCGTCCCGGCCGAGGCCGGTGACGTGCGGGTGCGGATCGTCAAACCCGCCGGGACGACGGGTGTCCTGCCCGTGGTCCTGTACGTCCACGGCGGCGGCTGGGTGCTGGGCAACGCGGGCACGCACGACCGGCTGGTCCGCGAGCTCGCCGTGGGAACGGGGGCCGCGGTGGTGTTCGTCGAGTACGACCGCTCCCCGGAGGCCCGCTACCCGGTCGCGATCGAGCAGGCCTACGCCACCGCCCAGTGGATCACCCGGAACGGCGCCGGGGAAGGACTGGACGCCTCCCGGCTGGTGGTCGCCGGCGACTCGGTCGGCGGCAACATGACCGCCGCGCTGACCATCCTGGCCAAGCGCCGCGGCGACGTCACCTTCATCCACCAGTCGCTGTACTACCCGGTCACCGACGCCGCCCAGGACACCGCCAGCTACCGTGAGTTCGCCGACGGCCCGTACCTGACGGCCAAGGCGATGGAGTGGTTCTGGGACGCCTACACCACCGACCCGGCCCAGCGCGCCGAGATCACCGCATCTCCGCTGCGCGCGTCGCTGGAGGACCTGACGGGGCTGCCGCCCGCGTTCGTCATCGTCGACGAGAACGACGTCCTTCGCGACGAGGGCGAGGCCTACGCGCGCAAGCTCACCGCGGCTGGCGTGCCGACCACCAGCGTCCGCTACAACGGCACGCTGCACGACTTCATGATGCTCGACCCCGTCAGCGGCACCCGCGCCGCACGCGCCGCCACCGCCCAGGCCATCGGCGCCATCACCCACGCCCTGAAAACCGGAAAGGTCCAGCCATAGGTCCACGGAGTCGGCCGGCTGAAACCGTGTCATCCCGATGTCATGGCCAGTGGCCGTGCAGCCCGGAACGGAAGGCCGGGGCCGTGGCGCCGCCGATGACCTCGGCGATCCGCTGCTCGGTGTCCTGGCGTGCCCTGGCGACGTCCGGTCAGCGTGATGGCCGGGGCCCATGCCAGCAGCTCTCCGACGACGGTCAGCTCCGCCGTACGTCCTACGAAGCTCGCCAGTTCGGTGGGCAGGTTGCCCGACTCGTCCATGCGCGCCCTCGCCTTCGGCAGGTTCAGCCCGTGATGGAAAGGTAACGCCTCGCGATCACGGCCGTCCGGCGAACGGTTATCGCCGGGCTGGTCAAGCCTATAGCCCTTGAGGTAGTCAATGGCCATGACTACAGTTCTGGCCATGGATCACGCCTTGTTGTCCGAGCGCCTGTCCGCCCTGGTGGGCGTCGAGTCGCCGTCCGGTCACGCGGAAGGACTGGAGGGCTGCTACGCCCTGATGCGCAGTTGGGGAGAGCCGGTGCTCGGCAGGACGGCGGAGGTCGTCACGGTGCGCGGCACCCCGCACCTGCTGTGGCGCGCGCCCGCCGAGGGCGGGGTGCTGCTGCTGGGGCATGCCGACACGGTGTGGCCGCTCGGCACCACGGCCCACCGTCCGTTCCGTGCCGAAGGCGGTCGGGCGTACGGTCCGGGGGTCTTCGACATGAAGGCCGGGCTGGTGACGGCGTTCGCCGCGCTCGCCGGGTGCCGCGATCCCGGCTCGGTGAGCGTCCTGATCACCGGCGACGAGGAGATCGGCTCGCCGACCTCGCGGGCGCTGGTCGAGGAGATGGCCGGGGCCCGCGACGCCGTACTCGTGCTGGAGCCCAGTCAGGCGGGAGCGCTCAAGACGGCGCGCAAGGGCGGGGCCTTCTACAGCGTGGAGATCACCGGCAGGGCGGCCCACGCGGGGCTGGAGCCGGAGCGCGGGGTCAACGCGCTGCTCGAACTCGCCGCGCAGGTGGTGGCCGTGTCGGAGCTGGCCGACCCGGCGCGTGGCACGACGGTCACCCCGACGGTCGCGAGCGCGGGCACCGCCACGAACACCGTGCCCGCTCAGGCTCATCTGCGCGTGGACGTCCGCGCCTGGGAACTGGCGGAGCTGGCGCGCGTGGACGAGCGCCTGCGCGAGCTCGCCCCCACCGTCCCGGGAGCGGCGGTCCGGGTCCACGGCGAGATCAACCGTCCGCCGCTGGAGCCGGTGAGCTCCCGGGAGCTGTACGCGGCGGCCCGCAAGGCGGCGGCCCACCTCGGACTGCCCGATCCCGACGAGGTCGCGGTCGGCGGAGCGTCCGACGCCAACTTCACCGGCGCGCTGGGCATCCCCACGCTCGACGGGCTCGGCCCGCTGGGCGACGGCGCCCACGCCGAGCACGAGTGGGTCGAGCTGGCCTCACTCGCCGACCGGGCCCGGCTCGTCGCCGCCCTGATCGGCACGCTGACGCGCCCGTGACCGTTCGGCGCGCACCTCGATCGCGTCGAGCATCATCTCCAGGCCGACGTCGAAGGCGGACGGGCCGCCGAGGCTCGGGAGCCGGTCGGCGTGATGGGCGATGGCGGGGTAGGTGCCGGCGTCCAGCTGCCGGTACTCCACCTGCCAGGCGAGCTCGTCCCTGCGCCGCACCTCCGGGTCGAGCGCGTGGACGGCCGCCTCCAGGCTCGCCACGGAACGCACGAAGCTGCCGAACGCACGCTGCACGACCGCCACCTCCTCATCGGCCACCCCGGCCCGCCGTACCGCGTCGAGGGTGAAGTCGACGCTGGAGAACTCCGTGGGCCGTCGCGTGGTGCGCATGACCATCTGCTGGGCGAACGGCGCGTAGCGGAGGTAGTGCTCGCGTACCCGCTGGGCGATGTCGCGCAGGTCGGCCCGCCAGTCGTCGGTGGGCGTGACGGTGCCGCCGTAGGAGCGCGCCCGCAGACCGTCGACCAGTTCGAGCAGCAGCTCGTCCTTGTCCTTGAAATGGCGGTACAGCGAGGTCGGGTGGGCCTCGAGCTCGGCCCCGAGCTCCTGGAAGGTCAGCGCGTCCAGTCCGTCGCGCAGAGCGATCTTCTCGGCGGCCGCGAGGATCACCTCCCGGTTGAGGCTGTCACGCGCGCGGCGTGGGCGCGCCTCCGCCTTGGAACCCTTCTCCTTCGACTGGCGTCCTGCCACCAAAGCCTCCCTCGTCGACCCACGCATTTTCGCACCACCTGATCGCAGTGCGAGGCTAAAGCATAGTCAACGCGAATGACTATAAACATGCCTAATACTCTTGCCTGGCTTCTGACTTGCCCATACTCTCCCTCTCATCGCCCCCCAGAAAGGTCAGAGCATGAGCACCAGGTTCAGACTCGGAGCAGTCGGGCTCACCGCCCTCGCCCTCCTCGCGGCCTCGTGCACGAGCGGAGGCACCGGCACGGCCCTGAAGTCCGACGCCCGCCCCGCCACGGGCGCGCCGGTGCGCCAGGGGGGAAGCATCGTCATCGGCGCCGAGCAGGAACCGGACTGCACCGACTGGATCGCGAGCTGCGCCACCTCGATCTGGGGCACGTTCATCATGGACATCCCGACGATCCCCCGGGTGTTCGAGCCCAGGAAGGTCGACGGCACGTGGGGGCTCGCGGCCACGAACGTCATGGCGTCAGAGCCCGAGGTCGCCGCCGGGCCGCCGCAGAAGGTCACCTACCGGATCAACCCGGCGGCCGTCTGGTCGGACGGCGAGCCGATCACGTCGGCGGACTTCGCCTATACGGCACTGGCGATCCGCGACGGCAAGGACGTCCTGAACCGGACCGGATACAGCCACATCGCCAAGATCGAAACTCCTGACCCCAAGACGGCGGTCGTCACCTTCGACGCTCCGTACGCGAGCTGGAAGGGCCTGTTCAGCGACAGCAGCGGCTTGCTCCCCAGCCACCTGCTCAAGGGCAAGGACCGCAGTGCCCTGATGAAGGACGGCTACACCTGGAGCGGCGGCCCGTGGAAGATCGAGTCCTGGACGAAGGGCGTCTCCGCCGTCCTCGTGCCGAACCCGAACTACTGGGGCGACAAGCCCAAGCTCGACAAGGTCACCTTCCAGTTCACGGCCGACACCGCAGCGGCGTTCCAGGCGTTCAAGACCGGCCAGCTCGACGCGCTCTACCCCACGCCCCAGCTCGACTCGATCGACCAGATCAAGAGCGGGCTGTCCAACGCGAGCTCTCTCGTCGATCCCGAGTCGGGCAACCTTGAGGCGATCTGGTTCAACAACGCCAAGGCGCCCTTCGACGCCGTGCCGTTCCGCAAGGCCGTGTCGCACGCGATCGACCGCAAGGCCGTCGTCACCCGCCTGTACGGCGCGCTCGGCGTCACCGAACCCGCCCAGAGCGCGCACACCCCGCTCGTCGGCCGCTACGGCGGCACCGACTTCGCCCAGTACACCCCGGACCTGGCCAAGGTCGACTCCCTGATGCGGGGCGACGGGTGGGCCAAGGGATCCGACGGCATCTGGGCCAAGGCGGGAAACCGGGCGGCGTTCTCCGTCAGCACGATGACCGGCAACAAGCGCCGCGAGCTGACCGAGCAGATCCTGCAGGAGCAACTGCGCGCCGCCGGTTTCGAGGTGAAGATCGACAACACCTCGGCCACGGACCTGTTCGCGAGCAAGCTCCCCAAGGGCGACTTCCAGATGGGCCTGTGGACCCTCGTCGACACCTTCCCCCAGCCCTCGCTCGAAGCGTCCTTCTCATCGGGCGCGGTGCCATCTGAAGGCAACGGCTACTCCGGGCTCAACATGTCCCGCGTCAACCTGCCCGGCCTCGACAGGGTGCTCGGCGCTGCCGCGTCGTCGCTCGACGAGGCCAAACGCGTCGAGATCTCCCGTCAGGCGGACAAGCTCCTCGCCGACTCGGCCGCGCTCCTGCCGCTCGACGTGATCCCCAACATCCTGCTGTGGAACAACAAGATCGGCGGCCCGCTGGCCGTCGACCCCGCGCGCGGTCCGTTCTGGAACCTCGCCCAGTGGGGCCTGGCGAGCTGACACGCCGATGCTCGCCTACCTCGCACGGCGGCTGCTCTACTCGGTGCCCGTCGTCCTCATCGCCTCCTTCCTGCTCTTCTGGGCGGTCAGGATCGCCTTCGACCCGCTGGCCAGACTGCGCGGCGGGCGTGATGCCGGCGCGCTGGCCCGCGCGGCCGAGCGGCTCGGACTCGACCAGTCGATCCCCGTGCAGTACTGGCACTGGCTCACCCGGTTCGTCACCGGCGACTGGGGAGTCAGCTCGCGCACGGCCGGCCCGGTCCACGGCCTGATCCTGCCCGCCCTCGGCACCACCCTGCAGCTGATCGTCTGGGGTGTGCTGGTCGCCGCGGTGATCGCGCTGGCCGTCGGCGTCTACTCGGCGGTGCGCCAGTACTCCGCCGGCGACCTGGCCTTCACCGGGCTGTCCTATCTCGGGGTCGCGATGCCGCCGTTCTGGCTCGGGCTGATCCTCATCCAGATCCTCGCGGCCTGGCCGCAGGAACTGCTCGGCCTGACCGATCCCCCGCTCTACTTCGTGGGCCTGCACTCCCCCGACGGCGGCGGCCCGCTCGACTACGCGCGCCACCTCGTCCTGCCCGTGCTGACGCTGACCGTGGGCCTGGTGGCGAGCTGGAGCCGGTTCACCAGGGCCACCATGCTCGACGCCCTCACCAGCGAGTACGTCAGGACCGCGCGGGCCAAGGGGGTGCCGAAACGCCGGATCGTCACGCGGCACGCCCTGCGCACCGCGCTCGGTCCCTTCGTCAGCGTCACCGCCGTGGACGCCGGCCTGCTGTTCGGCGGGCTCGTCGTGACCGAGCAGATCTTCGCCATCCAGGGCATGGGCCGGTTGTTCCTCGACTCCCTGCTCGCCGGCGACGTGTTCGTCCTGGTGCCGTGGACGCTCGTGATCGCGGTGGTCGTGATCGTGTTCAACCTGCTGGCCGACCTCGCCTACGCCGTACTCGATCCGAGAGTGAGACTGCGATGACAGCGGCGGAACTCACCCCGTGGCAGCTGGCCCGCCGGAGGTTCCTGCGTCACCGTCTGGCGGTCGCCGGGCTCGCGGTGCTGGTGCTCCTGCTGGTCGGCTGCTTCGGCGCTGACCTGATCGCTCCCTACGAGCGCGGCGCCCAGAACCTGCTCCTCGGGCCGGTGCCGCCGTCGGCCGCGCACTGGTTCGGCACCGACGAGCTGGGCCGCGACTACCTCACCGAGCTGCTGTACGCCGGCCGGATCTCGCTCGCGATCGGCCTGTGCGTCGCCCTGCTCGCGACCGTGGTGGGCACCGCGCTGGGAGCCGCCGCGGGCTTCTTCGGCGGCTGGGCTGACGAGATCATCATGCGGATCACGGACCTGTTCATCGTCCTGCCCGCGATCGTGGTCCTGGCGGTCGTGCTCCAGGGCGCCGGCCGTTCGCCCGTCGTGATCGTCCCGGTGCTGGCGGCGATCGGCTGGACCACCGTGGCCAGGATCGTCCGCGGCCAGGTGCTGTCACTGCGGGAGAAGGAGTACATCGCCGCCGCGACCGTGCTCGGCGTCACCAAATGGCGCATCATCGTGCGACATATCCTGCCCAACCTCACCGGTGTCATCGCCGTCAGCACCTCCCTCGGCGCGGCGAGCGCGGTGATCGTCGAATCGACGCTCTCCTTCCTGGGGTACGGCGTGCAGCCCCCCGAGTCCAGCTGGGGCAACCTGCTGAGCCAGGCGTCCGGGCTGATCGGCACCGGCAAGGTCTACCTGCTGTACTTCCCCGGCCTGTTCATCCTCCTGACGGCGCTGGCCATCAACTTCCTCGGCGACGGCCTCAGAGACGCCTTCGACCCGAAGGGAGCCCGCCCGTGAACGCCCTGCTGGAGGTCGACGACCTCACCGTCCAGCTCCCCACCGACGGCGGCACGGTCGCGGCCGTCACCGGGCTGTCGTTCTCCGTCGCGCCCGGCGAGACGCTCGCCATCGTCGGCGAGTCGGGCTCGGGCAAGAGCGTCACCTCGATGGCGGTGCTCGGGATCCTGCCCGGCCGCGCCCGGGTCACCGGGTCGATCCGGTTCCGCGGCGAGGAGCTCCTGGGCCGCTCCGAATCCGACCTGCGCACACTGCGGGGCAGCCGCATCGCGATGATCTTCCAGGACGCGCTGACCGCACTCACGCCGGTGCACACCGTCGGCGCGCAGATCGCCGAGGCCATCAGCGTGCACGACGCCTCGGTCACCCGCCCCGCCCTGCGTGAGCGCGTCGTCGAACTCCTCGACCTGGTCGGCGTCCCCTCGCCGGCCGAGCGCGCGAGCCAGTACCCGCACGAGCTGTCCGGCGGCATGCGGCAGCGCGTCATGATCGCGATGAGCATCGCCAACGAACCGGATCTGCTCATCGCCGACGAGCCGACGACCGCCCTCGACGTGACCGTGCAGGCGCAGATCCTGGACGTGATCAGACGGATCCAGCGGCGCACGGCCACCGCGCTCATGCTGATCACCCACGACCTGGGCGTGGTGGCCGGCGTCGCCGACCGGGTGCTGGTGATGTACGCGGGCACCAAGGCCGAGGAGGCCGCCGTCGAACCGATCTTCTACACGCCCGCCCACCCCTACACCAGGGGCCTGCTGGCCTCGCTCCCCCGGCTCGACGCCCGGCACGGCGAACGGCTCTACCAGATCCCGGGCCAGCCCTCGCGGGCGGCGGGCTGCCCGTTCCATCCGCGCTGCGAGCACGCCCGTTCCGGTCTGTGCGACACGACGGTCCCCTCGCCGGTCCCGATCGGCGCCGGGCACACGGCGTCCTGCCTGCGTGCGGCCGAGCTGGAGGAGGTGCGGCCGCGATGACGGCGTTGCGGGTCACGGACCTCGTCAAGACCTATCCGGTACGCGCGGGGGCGTTCCGCCGCCGGTCGGGCACCGTGCAGGCGGTCTCCGGGGTGTCGCTGCGGATCGAGCGCGGCAAGACGCTCGGGCTCGTCGGGGAGAGCGGCTGCGGGAAGTCCACGCTGGCCGCCTGCCTGGTACGGCTCGTCGAACCGACCTCGGGCCAGGTGCTCCTCGACGACACCGACTTCACGGCGCTGCCGTCCGCCCGGTTGCGCCGGTCGCGGCGGCGCATCCAGATGGTCTTCCAGGATCCGTACGCCTCGCTCAACCCCCGCATGACCGTCCGGGCGATTCTCACCGAGGCGCTGGAGACCCACGGCCTCGACACCGGCCGCGTCCCCGAACTGCTGGAGCTCGTCGGCCTCGACCCCCTGCACGCCGGACGGTTCCCGCACGAGTTCTCCGGAGGGCAGCGCCAGCGCGTCGGCATCGCCCGCGCGCTCGCCGTCGAACCCGACGTGATCGTGCTGGACGAGCCGGTCAGCGCGCTGGACGTGAGCATCCAGGCGGGCGTCATCAACCTGCTGGAGGACCTCCAGGACCGGCTCGGCCTGACCTACCTGCTCATCGCGCACGACCTGTCGGTGGTACGGCACGCCAGCGACGAGGTGGCCGTCATGTATCTCGGCCGGATCGTCGAGCAAGGACCGCCGGACGAGCTCTACCAGCGTCCCCGCCACCCCTACACCCAGGCGCTGCTGTCGGCGGTGCCGATCCCCGACCCGCGGGCCGAGCGCGCCCGCCGCCGGATCATCCTGAGCGGCGACGTACCGAGCCCGACCGACCCCCCGTCGGGCTGCCGCTTCCGGACCCTCTGCCCGAAGGCAGCCCCGATCTGCGCCGCCGAGGTCCCCCCGCTCGTCACCGACGAGTCGGGCCACGGCGTCGCCTGTCACAAACCGGAGTTGATCAATGTCCTCTGACGCCTGGCGCGACCGCTTCAACACTCCGATCATCCAGGACATCCGTCCCTGTCCCGGCGACCTCAACCTCGAAATGATCTACGCGGCGGGCCTCAGCGACGCCGAGGTGTCCATCTGGAACCCGGCCACCGGCGAGAGCCTGCGGGTGCCTGGCCTGCCGCCGCACGTCGCGAACCCGGTGCCCGCCGCGGACGGGCGCTCCGTGCTGGTGCTGCACGACGCGGACGGCGGCGAGGTCGGCCATCTGTGGTCTTGCCCGGCCGAAGGAGAGGCCGTGGACCTCACACCCGAGCTGCCTCCCTACACGCTCCGCGGCATCGACGTCGCCCGCGACGGCTCGGCGGTCGTCATCGCGACCGTCACCGACGAGGGATTCACGCTCTACCACCTGACCGATTCCGGCCCCCACCGCCTGTACCGCAGCAGGAACGAGGCCTGGAACAGCCTGGTCTCCGCCGATGGCGCGCTGGCGAGCATCGACACCACCGACCACAACCCCGGCATCCGCCGCTTCGCCGTCACCGTGCTCGACGCCTCCGACGGCGCGGTGCTGGCGTCGGTCTCCGACGGGCCGCTCGCGCCCGTGCGCGGCGTCCGGTTCTCGCCGGTCGCCGGGGACCCGCGCCTGCTTGTGAGCACGGAACGCACCGGGTTCGCGCGGCCCGCCGTGTGGAACCCCCTCACCGGCGAGCGGACCGACGTCGACGCGCCCGAGCTGGCGGGCGAACTCGTCCCGCTCGACTGGTCCGACGACGGCGCCCGGCTGCTGCTCGTCCACGTCGACGGCGGCCTCCACCGCGTCCACGAGTACGACCTCCAGGCGGGCCGGCTGCTGCGCGTGCCCCATCCCGACGGCGCCTACTTCTTCCCCGAGGTGGCGTGCGCGGTGACCAACCAGTGGGGCTCGCACTACGGTCCCGGTGGTCAGATCCGGCTGCTGCGCCAGCGCGCCGACCTGCCGTTCGAGGTGCTCACCCTGGACCGGGGCGAGAGCGAGCCGCGCACCGTCATGGCCCCGAGGGATGTCGTGCCGGGGATCCCGCTGCGTTCGGTCACCGTCACCTCCAAGGACGGGACCGCGCCGCAACTGTGGGTCGCGACGCCTCAGGACGCCGCCGGGCCCGTGCCGCTGATCCTGCGGGTGCACGGCGGCCCGAACCTCGCCGACGTGGGCGGCTACCATCCCGCCGCGCAGGCGTGGCTGGCCGAGGGCTTCGCCTACGCGTCGCTGAACTACCGGGGCTCCGTCACCTTCGGCAGGACGTTCCGCGAAGGGTTCTGGGGAGCCGTCGGCGACCGCGAGCTGGAGGACGTCGAGGCGGCCTGGCGGTGGCTGGTCGACGAGGGCGTCGCCGACCCCTCGGCCGTGTTCATGACCGGTTCCTCCTACGGCGGCTTCCTGACGCTGCTCTCGCTCGGCCGGCTCCCGGACCTGTTCGCGGGCGGGTTCGCGTTCATCGCGCTGGCCGACTGGAAGCTCGCCTACGACGACATGCACCCCGCCCTGCAGGCGGCCTGGCGCGGGTTCCTGGGCGGGCGGCCCGAGCTCGCCGAGGAACGGTTCCGGCTCAGCTCACCCATGACGTACGTCGAGGACGTGCGGGCGCCGGTGCTGATCAACCAGGGGCGCTACGACACCCGGACGCCGGCCCGGCAGGCCGAGGAGTACGCGCGGCGGCTGCGGGCCGCCGGGGGTGACGTGCTGCTGCGCTTCTTCGAGGGCGGGCACGGGCCCGTCGGCAACGACGGCGTGGTGGGCAAGATCGAGCTGGAGATGGAGCTGGCCCGCAAGGCGCTACGCGGAGAACGCTGGTCCTGAGGGCACCCCTTGGCCAGGGGCCTGGTTTCAGGTCCTGGCCAAGGGGCCTCCTATCGGGCCCCGGGTGTCAGGTTCTGGCCATGCGGCCTCTGGTCAGGGCCCCGGGTGTCAGGTTCTGGCCATGCGGCCTCTGGTCAGGGCCCCGGGTGTCAGGTTCTGGCCATGCGGCCTCTGGTCAGGGCCCCGGGTGTCA
>NZ_JACHIN010000006.1:489427-634915 GCF_014203235.1 Nonomuraea endophytica
TCAGGTTCTGTCCAGGAATGTCTGTAGCTGTGCGGTGACCAGGGCGGGGGCCTCTTCTGGGAGGTAGTGGTCGCTCGGCAGCGCCGTACCGCTGACATGGTCGGCGTATTCGCGCCACACCTTCAGCACGTCGTAGCCGCGGCCGACGAAGCTGTGCTCGCCCCACAGGGCGAGCACCGGGCAGCGCACGCGGCGGCCCGCCGCGGCGTCGGCCTCGTCGTGCTCCAGGTCGACGCCGGCCGCCGCCCGGTAGTCGGCGCACGAGGCGGCGATCGCGGCGGGGTCGGAGAAGCAGCGCACGTAGTCCCGGACCGCGGCCTCGTCGTACGCGGAGCCGCCGGAGTGGCGTGCCGTCATCCGGCTGCGGATCCAGAACTCGGGATCGTTGCCGATCAGCCGCTCGGGGATGCCGTTCCCGGCGGCGAGGAAGAACCAGTGGTAGTAGCCGAGGCCGAAGGCGGCGTCGGCGTGCGCGAACGTGTGCCGGGTCGGCACGATGTCCAGGACGGCGAGCGCCTCGACGGCGTCGGGGTGGTCCAGGGCCATCCGGTGGCCCACCCTCGCGCCCCGGTCATGGCCCACCACGGCGAAGCGGTCGAATCCCAGGTCCCGCATCACGCCGATCTGGTCGGCGGCCATCGCCCGCTTGGAGTAGACGTCGTCGGTGACCGGGTCCGGCTTGGCGCTGTCGCCGTACCCGCGCAGGTCGGTCAGCACGACCGTGTGCCGGGACGTCAGCGCCGGGGCGACGTCGTGCCAGATGAGGTGCGTCTGCGGGTAGCCGTGCAGGAGCAGCACGGGCGGCCCGTCACCCCCGATGACCGTGTGGATGGCGACGCCGTCCACGTCGACGGTGCGTGACTGGAACGTGCTGGGCAGCGGGACGCTCATGCTTTCCTTCAAGGAGCTTGGGCACGATGGAAGTGCATGGCACCGATTTGAGCAGCTCAACCGGGTCGCCGTCCAAGAGGTGCTACCTATCTGACCGATCGTCTCTGCCTATCGGCGACGGGTCTCGACCTTCAGGCCGCCGTGGGTCGCCGCGCGCATCCTGTCACTGGCGAGCATGTCGTGCGGGAAGCCGAGCTCGATCGCGCCGACCTCGTCGAGGCGGGCGAGCTGGGCGGGCGTGAAGTCGACCTCCGGGGCGCCCAGATTGTCCTTCGGCTGTGCGAGAGTGCGGGCGCCGATGAGCGATGCCGTCACACCTGGCCTGTGCAGGCTCCAGGCCAGCCCGACCTGGGCGGGTGTATGACCCAATTCGCCGGCGACCTCCTTCACGACATCGGCGATGTCCAGGTTGCGTCCGGTGAGTCCGCCGTTGGCGAGGTTGAAGTCCCTGCGGGTGCCGTCGCCGGCCACGGCGTCCGGCGCGGTCAGGTCGGCGCGGCTGTACTTGCCGGTGAGCACCCCGCCGGCCGGCGGCGAGTACGGCACCACGCCCAGCCCCATCTCGCGCGCCATGGGGATCAGGTCACGTTCCCCGGTGCGCTCGATCAGGTTGTGCTCGATCTGCAGCGCGACCAGAGGCGACCAGCCGCGCAGGTCGGCGATCGCCTGCATGCGCGACACCTGCCAGGCGGGGGGTTGGAGATCGCCACGTCGAGGACCTTGCCCTGCCGTACCAGATCGTCCATACCGCGCAGGACCTCCTCGACGCCGCGACGCCGCGACGCCGGCGAGCCCGCCACCACAGCCGCGCCGCCGCTGGCCCGGCTGGTCGCCGACCGGTCGCCGCTGCCGGCCATGCTGATGAACCACCGCTTCGACATCCTGGCCTGGAACGGGGAGATGGCGAGGTTGCTCCTGGACTTCGACACCCTGCCGCCGTCGCGGCGCAATGCGATGTGGCTGTGCCTGATACATCCGGAGATACGGGAGTTCTCTGTCGACCGCGAACGCGTCGTGCGGGACGGCGTCGCCCACCTGCGCGCCGCATGGGCCGCGCATCCGGAGGACAAGGCGCTGACCGGGCTCATCGCCGAGTTCATCACGCGCGACGAGGAGTTCGCGAGGCTGTGGGCCGAGCGGGACGTCATGGTCAACGGCCGCGGGCACAAGGTGCTGCGGCACCCTGACGTCGGCACGATCGCCCTGCAGTTCGAGGTGCTCTCACCACTTCAGGATCCGGACCAGCGACTGATGATCTGCCGCGCCGCGGACGACGAGAGCCAGTCGGCGGTGGACCGGCTGAACCAGCTCCCTTCAGGGCCTGTGGGCTCGACAAGATAAAAATACTGCCATACACTTATTCTCATGCCGAGAGTCGCCGATCACGCGCAGCGCCGCCGCCAGGTGGTGGAGGCGACGATGCGGGTCATCGCGGCCCGGGGAATGGAAGGGCCTACGGTGGCCGAGGTCGCCGCGGAGGCGGGGGTCTCCGTCGGGCTGGTGCAGCGCTACTTCCCGACGAAGGACGAGATGCTGCTGCTGACCTTCGAGTTCCTCGGCGCACGGCTGGTGGAGCGGCTCAAGAACGTCTGGGAGGCGGGCGGCCCGGTCAAGGACCGCCTGCGCCGCTGCCTGCTCGAACTGCTTCCGCTGGACGACGAACGCACCGCCGAGATCAGGATTTATCAGGTCTTCTGCGGCAGGGCAGTGAACAATCCGGCCCTGCGCAGAGTGCAGGTCGCGGTCTATTCCACGGCCCGGGCCGACCTCGCGGCGACCATCGCGCAGGCGCAGGCCCAGGGGGACATTCCGGGCGACAGGGATCCGGACGAGGAGGCGGCGTCGCTGTGGGCGCTGGTCGACGGGCTGGCGCTGCACAGTTGCGCGGACCCCGCCGGGCTGCCGCCGGCCAGGGCCGAGCGCCTGGTCGACCGGCAGCTGGACCGCCTGTTCGGCTGAGGTCAACCCCATGGGCTGTTTTTGAACGAAGGTTCAGCAACAGAAATTGGACAACGGTCCAAGAAAGAGGTGACGTGCATGCCGGACACCGCGACGCAGTTGCTCCCGCCGAGCGCCTACTTCAACACCGACTGGTACGAACGCGAGCAACTGCACCTGTTCAGCCGCACCTGGCGCTACGCCGGCACCATCGACGACCTCAAGACACCGGGTTCCTATAGGTCGACGCAAGTGGGGCGGCACCCGCTGGTCGTCGTCCGCGGCAAGGACGGTGAGCTGCGCGCCTTCCACAACGTCTGCCGTCACCGCGGCACCGCCGTCCTGTCCGGCAGCGGGGTGGTGGACAAGCAGATCGTCTGCCCCTACCACAACTGGACGTACGGGCTCGACGGCTGCCTGCTGGCCGTCACCCAGCGCAACGAGGTCGATCGTCACCTCGACCGCTCCACGCTCGGCCTGCACCCGGCCTCCGTGGCGGTCTGGCGCGGCCTGGTGTTCGTCCACCCGGATCCCGAACCGGAGCCGCTGACCGGCTGGCTGGCGGACCTGCCCGACCGCATGCCGCCCTACGACCCGGAACAGCTCGCCGAGGTGATGGCCCCGCAGCGCTACGACATCAAGGCCAACTGGAAGGTGTTCATGGAGAACGCCTTGGACAACTACCACCTGGGCTACGTGCACAAGGACACGCTCGTCGGCTACGACCACAAACGCCAGGAACAGTACGCCTGCGGCGAGCGGCACTGGTTCTTCTACGAGCCGCCGCTGAAGCCGGGCGAGCTGACCCCCATGGAGGCCGGGCTCAAGCCGATCGCCACCGAACCCCGCTGGTACGGCTCCGCGTTCGGCCTGTTCTTCCCGAACCTGTTCGTGCTGTCCTCGGCCGTCATGTGGTCGAGCATCGAGGTGATCCCCACCGGCCCCGAGACCACCACGTTCGAGATGCGCACCCGCTTCATGCCCGGCCAGAACGGCAAGCTCGCCGTGGCGGGGCTGAAGGCGGCCGTGGGCGGGCTGACCAGGCGGCTCCTGCGCAAGCAGCGCAGGTACGACCTGATCGAGGAGGACGTCTTCTGCTGCGAAGCCGTACAGGTGGGCATCAAGTCACCGCTCTTCTCCGTCGGCCCGATCGCCTACCGCTACGAGCGCGGCATCCAGGCCTTCCAGCGCAACGTCCTCGAC
This sequence comes from Nonomuraea endophytica, assembly GCF_014203235.1. Classification (GTDB taxonomy): domain Bacteria; phylum Actinomycetota; class Actinomycetes; order Streptosporangiales; family Streptosporangiaceae; genus Nonomuraea; species Nonomuraea endophytica. The sequence goes on from NZ_JACHIN010000006.1 coordinate 493,460, forward strand.
TACGTGCCGCTGGAGACGGGCCGGTGATCGTCACGGTGCCCGGCGGCCGGCTGGCCGTCGTGGTGCGGGAGGGCGGCGCGGCGACGCCCGTGTTGTTCCTGCACGGGCTCAACAGCTCGGCCGACGTCTGGACCGCCGTTTTCGAGCGGCTGCCGCGCGAACGCGCGCTGGCCGCGATGGACCTGCGGGGGCACGGCGGCTCCACCCGGGAGGGCTCCTTCGAGGTCGAGCGTCAGACGGCCGACGTGCTCGCCGTCGTCAACTGGCTCGGCTGGCCGAGGGCCCACCTCGTCGGCTCCTCGTACGGCGGCGGCCTCGCCCTGGCCGTGGCCGCCGCACACCCCGGCCGGGCGGCCACGGTCACGTTGTTCGGCACCGCGCTGGACCCGGCTCCCGGGACCTTGGAACCGGCCCTGAACCTGCTGGCCCGCATAGGAGTCGCGGGCTTCTTCGCCGCGATCGCCCCCGAGTGGACCTTCGCCCCCGGCGCCGATCCCGGCCTGGTGGCCGAGGCCAACCGGGTGGCCGCCGCCAACTCGCCGGCGACCGTGGCCCGGCTGCTGGAAGCGGGGTTCACCGCCGACTTCCGCCCGGCGGCGGCGGAGGTGAACTGCCCCGTTCTCCTCGCCCGCGGCGAGCACGACAGAACCTGCCCGCACGAGGTCGCCGCGAAGACGGCGGCGGCGCTGGGCATCGAGCCGCACACCGTAGCGGGCGCCGGTCACCTGCCCATGGCCGAGGCGCCGGACCTGACCGCGGCCCTGATCGCGAGCTCCTGGAGGCGGCGATGAGGGCCGGCGCCTCGGCCATGGGAAGCATGACCACCGCCGAGGCGCGCGTGGGTGTGGCCTTCCGGCTGGGCCTCGGCGCCAGCTCCTTCGGCGTGCTGGCGGCGCTGCTCACCCCCGCCCAGATCCTGCTGCCGCTGCAGGCCGCCGAGCTGGGCGGCGAGTCCAAGGCGGGCACGCTGGCGCTGGTCTCCTCCCTCGGCGGCCTGGCCGGTGTGGTCGCCGCCCCGCTGGTCGGCATGGTCTCCGACCGCACCAGATCCCGGTACGGCAGGCGGCGCGCCTGGGTGCTGGCCAGTGCGGTGACCGGGGCGCTCGGGCTGGCCGGCCTGGCCGCGGCGACCAGCGTACCGGCGCTGATGCTGGCCTTCGGCGTGCTCCAGATCGGCATCGGCGGCGTGATCGCCGGCTCGCTCGCCCTCGTCGCCGACCAGGTGCCGAGCAGGCAGCGGGGCGAGATCTCCGCGGTGTTCGGGGTGGCCGGCGCGCTCTCCCCCGTCTTCGGCGCCTGGGTGTTCAGCCTGCTGGGTGGCGACGTGCCCGGCGCCTACCTGGTGCTCGGCGTGCTGATGCTGGGCGGCGGGCTCCTGATGCTGGTCACCGTCCGCGAGCCGTCCAGCGTTTCGGACCTGGTCCGGCCGTGGGACTGGCAGGAGTGGCTGGCCTGCGTCCGGCTCAACCCGCGCCGCGACCCCGACCTCGGCTGGATGTGGCTGACCCGTTTCCTGGTCTTCCTCGGGCTGGCGCTCTCGCTCGGCTTCAGCCTCTACTGGGTGCAGGAGGTGCTCGGTCCCGGCGCCGGACCGGCCGAGGTGGCCGGCTACATCGCGGTTTCCACGTCCATGTACGCGCTGGTGGCCGTGGTCTCCGGGGTGATCGCGGGCATCGTCTCCGACCGGCTGATGCGCAGGAAGGCGTTCGTCGTCGGCGCCGGGCTCGTGCTCAGCGCGTGCTCGGTGGCCAATCTTGCCTGGCCGACGTGGACGGGCATCCTGGTCGTCGCCGCCGTGACCGGGCTGGCGTTCGGCGTCTACTCGACCATGGACCTCGCCGTCGCCGCCGACGTGCTTCCCCGCGCCGACGAGTACGCCCGCGACCTGGGCGTGCTGCAGAGCGCCAACACCTTTCCCAGCCTGGCCGGACCGGTCCTCGGCGCCGTGATGCTGTCCGGCGCCGGATTCACCGGCCTCTTCGCCGCCGCCGCGCTGTGCATGGCCGGCGCCGCCTTCACCGTCACCCGGATCACCGCGATCCGTTAGCCGAAGGAGTACACCGTGCGATTGAGCCTCAGCTTCAGCGGGTTCGGGCCGTTGCCGCCCACGCTGCGCGCGGCCGCCGCCGCGGAGGGGGCCGGGCTGGACGGCGTGTGGATGTGCGAGCACCTCGGCTTCACCGACGCCGTCGTGCCCGCCGCCGCGGTGCTCGCCCGTACAGAACGCATCGAGGTGGGCCTGGTCGGGCCCGCCCCGATCGCCCGGCATCCCGCGCTGCTGGCGATGGAGCTGGCCTCGCTGGCCGCGCTCGCCCCCGGCCGGGTCCGGGTCCAGGTCGGGCTCGGCGACGCCCGGCTGGCCGGGATGCTCGGCGGCGACCACCGCCGGGGCGTGCGCGTCGCCGGGGAGTACGTGAACGCGCTGCGGCAGCTGCTGGACAGCGAACAGGTGGACGGGGAGTTCGCCGGACACCGGTTCGCCGGATGCGCCATCGTCGCGCCGCCCGCACAGCCGGCCATCGATCTGCTCGCCGTACGCCCGCGCATGCTCGAACTTGCCGGGCAGGTCGCCGACGGCGTGTCACTGACCGCCGGCGCCTCCCTCGGCTACCTGGCCGGAGCCGTGAACGCGGTGGTCAAGACTCTGGCCGAGGCCGGGCGCGACCGCTCGGACTTCCGGATCTCGGCGACCGTGCTCGGCGCGATCGGCGACGACGAGGAGAGCGCCGCGGCGATGCTCCGGCCGATCCTGCGGACGTTCGACGCCGCCGGGTACGCGGTGACCGCGCCCGGCCTGTTCGACCCCGCCGCCCTGGCGGAGGCCGAAACGGGCCGGCTGCCGATGGCCGACCTGCTGACCACCGCAGCCCTGTCCGAACTGGCCCTCGTCGCGACGCCGGACACGCTCCCGCGGGCCCTGGCCCGCCTGGCCGCGACCGGGGTCGACGAGGTCGCGCTCGGCCTGGTCAACCCGCCCGAGCAGGTGCCCGGCCTGCTGGAGTCGCTCGGGCAGGCCAGGCCATGACCTACACCTTTGAAGGCCTGGTCGTGCCCGACCCCTATCCGCTCTACCGGGAGCTGCGTGAGCGCGCGCCGGTCCATCGGATCCACGACGCCCTCTGGCTGATCAGCAGGTACGCGGACGTGCGGGCCCTGCTGCTCGACCCACGCGCCACCAGCGACCCGGCGGCCCGGCCCGACTACCGGGACTGGGCCGAGCGGCACCTCGACGGGGTGGACGGGCCGGTGGCCCGCTGGCAGCGCTCGATGTTCGTCTTCATGGACGACCCCGAGCACCGGCGCCTGCGGCAGCTGTTCCAGCAGGCGTTCACCCCCGCCTCCGTGCACGCGCTCCGGCCCCGGCTGGAGGCGGAGGCGGCTGAGCTGGTGAAGGCGGCCGGAACGTCCATGGACGTGGTGTCGGAGTTCGCGCTGCCGCTGACGACCACGCTCATCGGCGAACTGCTCGGCGTGCCCCAGGAGGACCGCGCCACCTGCGTGCGCAGGGCCGAGATCACCGGGCGCACGCTCGCGCCGATCGTGCCGCCCGCCGTGCTGGAGGCCGCCGCCGAGTCGCTGGCCGAGTCCACCGGCTACTTCCTCGACCTGGTCGAGCGGCGCAGGACAGAGCCGCGCGACGACCTGCTGACCGCGCTCACCGCGGTCATGACGCCGCAGGAGGTGGTCTCCAGCGCCCTGCTGCTGTTCAACGCGGGGCACGAGACGACCACCGCGCTCATCGCCAACGCCGTGCACGTGCTGCTCGGGCATCCCGGCCAGCTCGACCTGCTGCGGGAGACGCCGTCGCTGCTGACCGGCGCGGTCGAGGAGGTGCTCAGGTTCGAGCCGTCCTTCCAGTTCGGGCTCAAGGTGACGCGCGCGCCGATCGAGCTGGACGGGGTCACGATCCCGGCCGGCGCCGCGGTCGTCCTGCTGAACGCGGCGGCCAACCGGGATCCGGCCGAGTTCCCCGACCCCGAACGCTTCCTGATCACCCGCAGCGAGGGCAGGCACCTGGCGTTCGGGATGGGGATGCACCACTGCCTGGGCGCGCCGCTGGCCCGCATGGAGGCGCAGGTCGCGCTCGGCGCACTCCTGGCCGCCTGGCCGTGTTTCGAGCTCGGTCCGGACGAGCCGGTCCGAGCGGCTCCGGCCGGCGCGCTGCGCACGCTCGAACGCCTGCCGATCAGGAGGTGCTGAACGATGAACATCGCGACCCGCGTGGCCGTACCGGACGGGGGCGGCATGGCCGTACGGGGAAATGTCAGGGAGGACCTCGCCCGGCACCTCGCCGCAGGTGGCGACAGCGCGTTGCACCACTCCCCCGAGGCGGTGCTGACCGCGATCCGCGCCGCCGGGCTGCGCGGCCGCGGCGGCGCGGGCTTCCCGGTCGCCGCGAAGATCGAGGCGGTCCGCGCGGCGAGCGGGCCACGCGTGCTCGTCGCCAACGGGGAAGAGGGCGAGCCGGCCAGCGTCAAGGACCGCTACCTGATGCGCACCCGCCCCCACCTGGTGATCGAGGGCATGCTCCTCGCCCGCCGCCTCGTGGGGGCCGACCGGGCGATCCTCTACGTCTCCGACGCCCCCTCCGCCCGCTCAGTCCGGCAGGCGCTGAACGAACGCGGCTCGCCATGCGCGGAGGTCTTCGACGCCGAGCCCGGATTCGTCAGCGGAGAGGAGACCGCGCTCGTGCGCGCGATCGACGGCGGCCCAGCCAAGCCCACGGCCAAGCCGCCCCGGCCCTTCGAACAGGGCGTCGCCGGCCGTCCCACGCTGGTGCTCAACGTCGAGTCGCTGGCCAGGATGGCGCTGCTGACCCGGTTCCGGCGCGGCGGCCTGCTGGTGACGCTCTCGGGCTCGGGCCGCGCGCCGGTCCTGACGGAGATCCGGCATGGGGTACGGCCGGCCGACCTGGCCGCCCGCCACGGCTTCGACGCCGGCCGGGGCTTCCTGGCCGGCGGCTTCTCCGGCGGCCTGCTGCCGCCCTCGGCCGGCGACACGCCGCTGACCCACGAGGCCATGCGCGCGATCGGCAGCACGCTCGGCTGCGGCGCGCTGGTGGCCATCGGCCGCGACGACTGCCCGGTGGCGGCCGCCGCCGACGTGCTGGCCTTCTTCGACCGGGCCAACGCCGGCCAGTGCGGAAGCTGCTTCCGGGGCACGGGCGCCATGGCCGGGGCCGTTGAGGCGCTGCGCGCGGGCACGGCGGTCGCCGAGCAGGTGGACCGGCTGGCGCAGTGGGCGCGGCAGCTGCGCGGCCGCGGCGCCTGCGGCACCCTCGACGCCGCCTGCCTGACCGCGGACAGCCTCCTGCTCCACTTCCCCGACGAGATCCGGAACCACCTGGCCGAACCGTGCGCGCGCTGCGCCCGGCTGCCGGTGGGCGCCGACACCCGCTTCCGGGTGCACCCCATCGAACCCGAGGAGGGCTGACAGATGCGTGTGAACGTCGATGGCACCAAATGCGCCGCCTACGCGCTGTGCGCGGAGATCGCGCCTCAGGTGTTCGACCTTGACGACTTCGGCTACGCCGTGGCGACGCCGGAGGACGTCCCGGCCGCCCTGGAGGTGGTGACGGGGGAGGCCATCGAGGCCTGCCCCGTCCAGGCCATCCGCCGCCTCACCTGACGGCGGACCAATCGAAGGAGTGTGACATGAGCGACGACGAGCGGCGCGTCCGCGAACTACACGACGGCTGGGTGACGGCCAACGGCACCGGTGACGTCGACTGGCTGCGTGCCCATCTGGCCGGTGACGACTTCGTCATGTGGAACACGCTGGGCAGCAACTTCTTCGGCCTCGACGGCATCGTCGAGCTGTGGAAGCAGCTGATCGCGATGGCGGGCGAAGCCGTACCCCGGAAGGTCGTCTCGCAGGCGTGGGACGAGCGGATCACGGTCGGCGGCGAGCTGGCCGTGGTCAGCTACCTGTGCCGGCTGAGCGTCGACTTCGGGCCGCGCGGCGAGGAGGCGGGCGGCAACCTGGACCAGCGCTACCGCGCCACCGAGGTCTACCAGCGGCGCGACGGCGACTGGAAGATGGTCCACTACCACGGCTCGCCGCACCAGCCCGGCGTCATGGGCGGGTCATGACCTTCTCCGTGGCCGCCCGCTGCGCGCGTACCGGCCAGATGGGCGTCGCGGTGGCCTCGCACGCCCTCGCCGTCGGCGGGGTGGTGCCGTGGGCCCGCGCGGGCCTGGGCGCCGGCGTCGCCCAGGCGCTCACCGATCAGCGGTACGGCAGGCAGCTGCCGGAACTGCTGGCCACCGGCCTGACGCCGGTGATGGCGCTGGAGCTCGCCATGACCTATGACGAAGGCGCCGCGCTGCGCCAGATCGGCCTCGTGGACGTCCGCGGCCGCACCGCCGGGCACACCGGCGGCGGTTGCGTGGCCCACGCGGGATGGGGAGCCGGCGCCGGCGTCGTGGCCCAGGGCAACATGCTCACCGCCGACGGGGTGTGGGACCTCATGGTCGAGCGGTTCACCGGCGCCGCAGGCGACCTGGCCGACCGGCTGCTGACCGCCCTGCGCGCCGCCGAGGACGTGGGCGGCGACGTGCGCGGCGGGCAGGCCGCCGGCCTGCGGGTCGTGGACGCGACGCCGGAGGGCGGAATCCTGCTCGACCTGCGCGTCGACGACCACCCCGACCCGCTGGCCGAGCTGGAGCGGCTGCTCGGGCTCTGGCGCGGCGACCGCCTGATGCGCTCGGCCATCGCCGCCATGCTCGCGGGCGGCGAGCCGGAGCCGATCCTGACCGATCTCGACCTGGCCCAGCGGGCCTTCGGCGCGGGCAACCGGGAGCCGGCCTTCTGGCGATGCCTCGCGCTCTCGGCCGACGGCCGCCTCGACGAGAGCCTGCTCCACGAACTCGTCCGGGAGAACCCGGGCTGGGGCGAGCTGTATCACCGCCTCCACACCAACACGAAGAGGACAACATGCTCGAAATCAGTGTCACCAGCGACGTCGGCCGGCTCCGGGACGTGATCGTGGGCCCGGTCAAGGCGTTCACCCTGGAGGGCCTCGTGCTTGAGGCGGAGGCCGACGGCGATGCCGGCGACCGGGAGCTCATCACCGAGCTGCTCGCCCGCTACTCCATCGAGGCCCCCGACCCCACGATCGCGGCCAAGCAGCACGCCCAGCTCGTCGCGGTGCTGGAGGAGCACGACGTGACGGTCCGCTGGGCCGACCCCGTCGACTGCCTCACCCAGATGTACACCCGGGACATGGGCTTCGCCATCGACGACGTCTTCTTCCTGGCCCGCCCGGCCACCCCCACCCGGCGGCGCGAGCAGTCGGCGTTGCTGAGCCTGCACTCGCGCATGTCGAAGGTACGCGCGCTGGACGCCGGCTTCATCGAGGGCGGCGACGTGCTGGTCACCCCCTCCGAGGTGCTGGTCGGGATCGGCGACAGCACCAACGAGGAGGGCGTGGAGGCGCTGCGCCGGGCCATCGCCGACGCCGGCCTGTCACGCGAGGTGGTGCCGATGCGCTTCACCCACCGGGGCGTGGTCCACCTGGACGTGCACTTCACCCTCGCCTCGCCCGAGGTCGGCCTCGTCAGCCCCGCCGCCTTCGACGCCGAGAGCCTCGACCACCTCAAGAACCGCTTCGAGCTGATCACCGTGACACCGCAGGAGGTGCGGGCGCTCGCGGTCAACACGGTCGCGCTCGGGCCGGACCGGCTCATCATCCAGGCCGGGCACGAGCGGCTCGAGGCCGAGCTGTCCCGGCGCGGGATCACCCCGGTGCCGGTGGAGTTCTCGGAAGTCACCCGCTTCCCCGGCGGCCTGCACTGCGCGACGCTCCCGCTGGTCAGGGAGTAGGAGCGAGAGCGACCCGCTCCTGGAGCGGGTCGCTCTCACCCATTGACTAGCGGTTATCAACTGATACCCTGATCTCAGAGGTTATCGGCCGATAACCTCGCGATGAGAGGGTTCACCATGACTGTGATCACTGCGGAGGGAACCGGGGAGATCCTCGACGAGCTCCGCCGCTACCTCGACGAGGATCCGCCGGCCATCAGCCTCCCGCCGCGCGCCTACACCTCGCCCGAGCTGTGGGAGCTGGAACGGGAACGGATCTTCGGCCGCTCCTGGATGCTCGTCGCCCACGCCGGCCAGCTCGCCGAGACCGGCGACTACGTGGCGCTGTCCATCGCCGGGGAGGCGGTCGTCGTCACCCGTGGCGCCGACGGCACGCTGAGTGCGATGTCGCCGATCTGCCGGCACCGGCTGATGCCGCTGGTGGAGCTGGGCGCCGGCCGTACCGACTCCTTCACCTGCCCGTACCACCGGTGGAACTACGGCCTCGACGGGCGGCTGCGCGGCGCGCCGCACATGGGCGGGAACAAGGACTTCAACGTCAAGAACTGCCGGCTGCCCGGCTTCGCGGTCGAGGAGTGGAACGGCCTCGTCTACGTCAACCTCGACGCCGCCGCCGAGCCCATCGGCGCGCACCTCGACCTGGCCGCGCCCGACTTCGTCAACTACCGGCTCGGCGATCTGGTCCAGGTGATCACCGTGGCGGAGGAGTGGCAGGCGAACTGGAAGCTCGCGCTGGAGAACGGCTCCGAGAACTACCACGTCATCGGCCTGCACCGGAACACCCTGGAGCCGTTCCTGCCCGGCGGCGGCGATCCCCACATCAAGCAGTACTCGCCCTGGGTCCTGCACGCCCGCACCCCGTTCGCCGCGCCCATCGAGCCGGAGGCGCTCGACCTGAGCGAGCTGGAGAAGGCGCACGGGATGGCCCTGCTGTCCTTCCCGACCGGCGGCTTCCTCGCCATGGGCGACCAGGTCGTCTGGCTCAGCTTCATCCCGCTGTCCATCGACAGGGTCCAGGTGGTCGGCGGCGTGCTCATGCCGCCCGAACTGGTGGCCTCCGTGGATCCCGAGGCGCTCGCCCGAGCCCAGCAGACGATCACCGCGATGGTGAACAACGAGGACAAGGTGGGGCTCGAAGCCGTGCAGCGCGGCGTCACCTCACGCTTCGCCGAGCGCGGCCACCTCAGCCCCAAGGAGCCCGGCGTGATCGTCTTCTACCAGAACCTGGCACGCGCCCTGACCCGCGAGGGCGACGCCTGGCCCGGGAAGCTGTGACATGGCGCGCTATCTCACCCAGGAATGGACACAACTCGTGCTGCAGGAGACCCGGGACCTTCCCGAACGCCGGGGCGCCAACGCCCGCCTGCAGTACGTCCTGACCGGCGACAACGACGTGCACTATTACTGGACGCTGGAGCACGGCCGGGTGACCGAGGTCGCACTGGGCACCCTCGACAAACCCGACTACACGATCACCATGACCTACGACGACAGCGTCCGCATCGAGCGCGGCGAACTGACCGAGGAGGCCGCTTTCGCCCAGGGCACGATGAAGTTCACCGGCAGCATGGTCAGGGCCATGACGCTCATGCCGGTCATGGACGCGCCCGAGTTCAAGGCGGCGATGGCCCGCATCCGGGCGGCCACCGAACTGTGACCGGCTAGTCTGGCCCGCATGCCCGCATCGCAATGGAGCCCGTCGGCTGAGCGCATCCTCCGCACGGCCGCCAGGCTCTTCGCGGTGCACGGCTACTCCGCCACCTCCACCCGCGACATCGCCGCCGCCGTCGGCGTCCAGCAGCCGGCCATCTACAAGCACTTCGCCGCCAAGGACGACATCCTGGCCGCGCTGGTCAAGCTGGGCCTGGAGCGGCCGCTGGCCGTGGCCGCCTCGCTGGAGGTCGTCGCGGCCCCGGCGGCGGTCAAACTGCATCGGTGGTTGCGCGAGTCGCTGCAGCACCTGCTCGACTCGCCGTACGTGCTGGCGTCCATCCTCACCACGCCCGAGTTGGAACGCGACCGGTTCGCGGCCGAACGCGCGCTGATCGAACAGCTCGAACGGCAGGTCACCGACATGATCACGCAGGGGTTGCGCGAGGGCGACGTGCGGCCGATCAACCCGGTGACGGGGGCGCGGCTCGTGCTGGTGCTGTTCGACGCGATGGCGCTGCCGGAGTTCGCGGTCAGCCCGCCGGAGATCATCGACTTCGCCTTCACCGCCCTCCTGAACGACCCCTCCCACCTGCCCGAACTCCAGCACCAAGCCGACTCCCTCCCCCTCCCCTGACCAGATCACGAGTCACAGGGTGACAGGTAGGGAGTTTGGGGCAGGTGCCGGCGCCATTGCCGAGGAGTGAGCACGCCGCGGGTGGTGGCGCAGATTCGCCGGACGGCGTGGTTGACGTCGAGGTCCCACAGCCTGATGGTGCCGTCGGTGCTTGCCGTGGCGAGCGTGTCCGCGCCGGGCTGGAAGGCGATCGAGCGGACTCCGGCGGTGTGCCCGGTGAGGGCCTCGCCGAGGGGCTCGGGCCGGGCCGGGCCGGTGACGTTCCAGAGGCGGACGGTCTTGTCGTAGCTCCCGGTCGCCAGGGTGTGCCCGTCGGGGCTGAAGGCAACGGAGCTCACCGCCTCGGAATGGCCGGTGAGTGGCGAGGTGAGCGGGGCCGGACGCTCGGGGTGCCGGACATCCCACAACTGGACGGTCTTGTCATCGCCGGCGGTGGCCAGAATGCGGCCGTCCGGGCTGAACGAGGCCTGCTGGATCGGGCCGGAGTGCCCGCCGAGAGGCTTGGCGACCAGGCGGGGCGAGGCTGGGTCGGTGACGCTCCACAGGCGGGCGGTCTTGTCACTGCTGGCCGTGACGATCAGATGTCCGTCGGGGCTGAAGGCCACGGAATTGACGTAGCCCGCATGCCCGGAAAGCGGCCGGCCGTACATGATCGGATGGTGGCGATCGCGGATGTCCCACAGCCGGATCTCCATGTCGTCGCCGGCGGCGGCGAGTGTTCGCCCGTCGGGGCTGAAGGCGACGGGCGCGGCGTATCTGTGCCGGGTGGTGATGGGTTTGCCGAGGGCGCTGGGGGCGGTGGGGTCGGTGACGTCCCACAGTCGCAGGGTTTTGTCGCTGCCGGTGGTCGCCAGGGTGTGCCCGTCCGGGCTGAACGCCGCCCAGTAGGTCAGGCCGGCGTGTGCGGTGAGGAACCGCACGGCCGGGCGTCCGGAGCGCAGGGCGGTCCACACCCCGATCCTCTGGTCGTCGCCGGCCGAGGCGAGGGTGCGGCCATCTCGGCTGAAGGCCACGCGCACGACGCTGGCGGTGTGCCCGGTGAGGACGCCCGAGGGCATCGACCACAGGCGTACGGAGCTGTCGGCGTGCCCGGTCGCGAGGGTGCGCCCGTCCGGGCTGAAGGCGACCGCGAAGACGATGCCGGTCTGTGCGGTGAGCGGTTCTCCGAGTTGTACGGCAGCGGCCGGGTCGGCCAGGTTCCATAGCCTGGTCGTGCTGTCGACACTGCCCGAGGCCAGCGTCCGGCCATCGGGGTGGAACTTGACCGACCACACCGGGCCGCCGTGTCCGGTCAAGGGTGGTCCCGCGGGCCTGGCGTGGTCCGGATCGGACAGGTCCCACAGGCGGATGGTCTTGTCCTTGCCGCCACTGGCCAGCAGGCGTCCATCGGGGCTGAAATCGATGGAGTGGACGAGCGCGTGGTGGCCGGTCAGAGGTGCCGCGCGGGGCTTGGCCTTGGCCGGGTCGGTGACGTCCCAGAGGCGGATGGTCTTGTCGTCGCCGGCGGTGGCCAGCAGTCGCCCGTCAGGGCTGAACGCCAGGGAGCGGATCGCGGCACGGTGGCCGCCGAGCGGGTGGCCGAGAGGCGCAGGGTGGGCCGGGTCGGCGACGTTCCACAACCGGGTGGTGTGGTCCTCGTTCGCGGTGGCGAGGATGCGGCCGTCAGGGCTGAACGCCACCAGGTAGATCGTGCCGCGCGGGCCGGTGAGCGGGGCGCCGAGCGGTGACGGGCGGGCCGGATCGGACAGGTCCCACAGGCGGACGGTCTGATCGTCGCCCGCGGTGGCCAGCGTGTCGCCATCCGGGCTGAACACCGCGGAGGTGACCCAGCTGCGGTGCCCGGCCAGCGGCCGGCCGAGCGGCATCGGACGTGCCGGGTCGCGCAGGTCCCATAATCGCGCGGTCCCGTCGTAGCTGGCAGTGGCGAGCAGCCGCCCGTCCGGGCTGTAGGAGGTCAGGTACACCGCGCCCGCATGCCCGTAGAGCGGGGTCTGCAGGGGCGCGTGCTGTGTGGAGATCAACCTGGTGGACACGCTCATGTCGGTGGGTCGCATGCGCCGCGCGACCAGACTCAGCTGCGCCCACACCGATGGGTCGGTGGTACGCATCCGATCGGCCTCCGCCAGCACCTGTCTGAAGGTGGCCTCGTCCCGCTGGTGCACGGCCACGGCGGCCGCCCCCACGGCGAGGATCGCCAGCACGGCGACCATGGTGACGGCGCCGCGCCGGCCCCACTGCGTGCGCCGTTGGTGCCGGAGGGCGTCGGCGAGGAACTGCCGGGCCGCCGGCGTCACGTCCGTCAGCAGGCGGGCGGTGTCCAGGCGGGTTCCCCGATAGAGCAGGGAGGGGTCGCGGCCGTGCCGTTCCCAGGTGCGGGCATCCTCCTCCAGCCGTTGCCGTGCCACGTTCCCGGCCCGGTCGTCGTTGATCCACCTGCGCAGCCGCGGCCAAGCCCAGAGGAGGGCCTCATGGGCGATCTCCACCCCCGCGGCGTCCACCGTGATCAGGCGCTGCTGGGCCAGGACCTCCAGGGCCCGCGCCGTGGCGGCGCCGTTGGCCGCTCGCGCGGCCAGGTCGGAGCTTGGCATCCGCCTGCGGGTGTCGTGTCCTTCTTCGCCGATGCGCACGAGTTGGAGCAGCAGCTGGTGCGCCGCTTGCTGCTCATCGGGGCGCAGCCGGGTCCATGCCCGTTCCGCGGTGGTGGCCACCGAGCCGTGGATGCGGCCGGTGGCCAGGTAGGCGGCGACGCTGAGTTTGCCGGAGTGGCGTCGCCGCCAGGTGGCCAGCAACGCGTGCGAAAGCAACGGCAGTGCGCCTGGCTCCAGGCCTGCCGTACCGTCGGTGCAGCGCTCGCCCAGATCCCGCAGCATGATCTCGGCCAGGCCGGGTTCCGGTCGCAGGCCGACCGCTCTGGCCGGTGCGAGGATCGCTTCCCGTAGCTGGTCGGCCGTCATCGGCTCCAGGAGCTGCTGTCGCTCCCGCAGGGCGTCGGCGAGCTGCGGGTATCGCAGGCAGTGACCGTAGAAGTCGGCGCGCAGCCCGAGCACGACCAGGGCACGCCCTCCCGCGCTGCAGGCCGCGTGCAGGGCCTGGATGAAGACCCGCCGCCGCGCCTCGTCCGTGCACAGCGTGAAGGTCTCCTCGAACTGATCGACGATCAGCACGATCCGGGTGTTCGGCCCGGCGCGGGCGTTGACAGCCGTGCGTATCTCGGCGGCCAGGTCGTCTGGCAGTTCAGTCTGGCCGGTCGCGTGCAGGGCGGCATCGAGGGCGGGCGACATGCCGGGGAACCGGTCGGCGAGTTCGGCGACCGGGTCGGCCCCGGGGACCATGAGGAGCACCGGCCAGGCCTGGAGCTGGGGTGTTTCCTCGGCCAGCGCCGTCTGGAGGCCGGCCCGCAGCAGCGATGACTTGCCCGAACCCGACGCGCCGACCAGCGCGATCATCCCGCCCGTGGTCAGTGTGCCGGCCAGCAGGTCCAGCAGGGCGCCGGTCGCCTGCCCGCGGCCGAAGAACCAGGGGGCGTCGTCCTTGCCGAACGGCGCCAGGCCCGGATACGGGCGGATATCGGCGTCCTCAAGGGCTTCCGGCGCGGGGTCTGTGGCGAGAGCCGGGTCGGCCAGCGCGCTTTCCCACAGGGCGTGCCACGACGCCAGGTCGTACAGGTCCGCCACCACCGCGCGCGGCCGGCTGTCGCGCGCCCGGCCGATGAGCACGTCCAGGACCGCGGCCAGGACGGCGAACCGGACCGGGACCGTACGGCCCAGCCGCCAGTCACTGACCCGCTGCACCGATACACGCACCGGACGGCCACGGTCGTCGACGCGCCGCGCACGCGAGGCCGCCGCCGCGACCTGCTTCAGCGGGGGAGTTCCGGCCTCGGCGTACAGCAGCGCGAACCGCTCGGCGAACCTCGCGCGTGCTCCCGATGGCACCTGCCGTCCTCCTCCCCCGCGCTGCGATTCCGGTCCGGAAAATCCGCGGTCATGCCGTGACCAGGGCCTGCCGTCCGGCTGCGGCCCACCACCGTGTCGGGTTCGCCGACGGATGCGGATAATGACGGCGAATCTCGATCTTGCCCTCTGGGACGGGCGCGCTCTGGGCCAGGAACCTGCGTGTCCGGGTCGCGGCAGGACTTCCACCAGGCGGTGGAGGTGGTGACGCGGCCAGCCTGCCAGCGGGCTCCAACCGTGTACAGCGATCAGCTGATAGATGCGGCGACCGCCCTTGTCACCAGAGGACAACCGCGCCCGCCCAGTCACCCGCACTTCCCACTGCCCGGCGCACCCTCAGGGAGAAGAACCCATGTCCAGGCGATTACCCCACACGATCCCCCTCCGCCTGATGACCACGATCGCGTTACTGCTGTCAGGCCTGGCGGCGCCCGCGTGGCAGCCGGCCGCCCAGGCGAGCCCCGCCCCGCTCGATTGGCGCGCCGCTGTGCGGGAGCTCAGGGATCCGCCGGCCTCGCCGCCACTCGTCCCGGCCCGGTCGGCGCTGGCGGTCACCAGCACTCGCGCCGCAACGCCGTCCGCGCGGCTGCTGCCCGCCCCGGCGCTCGCCGAGGTACGGATGGGCCAGCCGGGCCGTTCCCAGCGGGTGGGCGCGTTGCCCGTCGAGCTGAGCGCGGGCGGAGCCCCCGCGGCAGGCCGCACGCTGCGCGTGGAGGTGCTCGACGCGGCCATCGCGCAGCGCCTGGGCGTGGCGGGGTTCGCCATGCGCATCTCCGGGCCGGGCGGCGCGGCGCTGGGCGCCGCGCCCTTGCCGGTGACGGTATCGGTCGACTACGCGGCCTATGCCGAGCGCTGGGGCGCGGGCTACGCCGATCGGCTCCGGCTCCTCGCGCTGCCCGCGTGCGCGGCGGCCACACCGGTCCCGGACGGCTGCGCCCTCGGCGGACGCCCCCTGCCCAGCCGCAACGAGCGACACCGGACCCGCCTGGTCGCCGGCATCGACGACCTGACCAGGGTGACGACCGGCAGCGGCGGCGATCCGGTGGTGCTGGCGGTGAGTGCCGCGCCCGACGGCGAGGAAGGATCGTTCAAGGCCACTCCGCTGGCACTGTCGGACGACTGGCAGGTCCGGACCGGCTCGGGTGACTTCTCCTACAACTACGACGTGCCGATCCCGAAGGCGCCCGCCGGGCCGACACCGACGGTGCGGCTGGGATACTCCTCCGGCGCCGTGGACGGCCTGGTGTCGGGGAAGAACACTCAAAGCGGGCCCATCGGGCTCGGCTGGGGCACGTTCGCCGACTCCTTCATCGAACGACGCTACAACTCCTGCCGCAGCGACGGGCAGGGCACCGATGACCTGTGCTGGAAGTCCGACAACGCGACCATCTCCCTCAACGGCAGGGCGGGAGAACTGGTGCCCATGCCCGGAACCAGCCCCAGACAGTGGCGGCTCAAAGACGATCCACGCTGGCGTATCGAGCAACTGACCGGCGTGGCCGAGAACGGCGACAACGACGGCGAACACTGGCGGGTCACCACCCCGGACGGCGTGCAGCACTACTTCGGCCGGGGCGTCAACCCCGACGTCGGGTCACACACCAACTCCGTGTTCACCGTCCCGGTGTTCGGCGACGACCCCGGCGAGCCCTGCAACACCGTGACACCGGTGAACTGGTGCCGGCAGGCCTGGCGGTGGAACCTCGACCTGGTGATCGACCCACACGACAACGTGCAGCAGTACGAATACGTGCGTGAGGTCAACCACTACGCGGCGCTCAACGGCTGGCCCGGCTTCGAGCACACCGAATACGTGCGCGGCGGCCTCCTCAAGATGATCAAGTACGGCAAGCGCCGCGCCCCCGGGGAGACCGAGCCCTCGGCCAGGGTGGACTTCGAAGTCGACTACCGCTGCGTGAATCTGGCGGCCGGCTGTCAGGAGCCCACTCCGGCCACCGCGGCCGAATATCCCGACACGCCGGTGGACCTGATGTGTTTCACCGCGGTATGCGCCCCGCACGCGCCCACGTTCTTCACCGCCCTGCGCTACGTGTCACTGACCACCCAGGTGGAGGTCGGCAACGGCGACTTCGCGGACGTCGACACCATCTCCCTGGCCCAGGGATTCCTCGATCCCGACGCCAACCGGCCCGGAGACCAGAAGCTGTACCTGACGGCGATCCAGCGTAAGGGCAGGACGAGCAGCCCGCCGATCACCCTGCCGGCGGTCACGTTCTGGCCCGTGCTGCTGAACAACCGGGTCGACGTCGGCGGCGGATTGTCGGCCATGCCGCACTACCGGGTCGGGGTGGTGACCAACGAGTACGGCGGCCAGACGATCGTCACCTACGGGCAACCGCACCCGTGCGCCGGCCCATTGCCCAACCCCCCGAACTGGCACCTGAACACGCGAAACTGCTACCCGCACTGGTATGCCCCCGAGGGGAGCGCCGGCGGCTTCGCCGTGTTCCACAAGTACGTGGTCACACAGGTCGAGCAACGCGATCCGGTGGCGGGCAGCCCGCCCATGATCACCACCTACAAGTACGGCGACGCGGTGGCCGCCGGGCTGCCCAACGGCGCCTGGCATCACGATCGGGACGAATTCATCACCAACAGCGTGCAAACGTGGTCGGAGTGGCGTGGCTACGCCGACGTGCTGGTCAGCCAGGGCGCCAGCCGTACCCAATACAGGGTCTTCCGCGGCATGAACGCCGACCGGCTGGCCGGCGACCCCTTCCCCGGCCCGGGTTCGAGGGTGGCCAGGACGTCCAGCCTCGACGGCACCGTGGTGAACGTCAGCGATGACAACTGGCTCGCCGGGGCGATCCTGGATCAGCAGTCCCTGCGCGCCGACGGCACGGTGCTGACCGGCCGGGTCAACGGCTACCACGCGCAGCGGACCCTGGACGCGCCCGGACCCGACCCGCTGGACGACGTGTGGTTCGTGGCGGCCAACGACGTGGTGGACCGGCGCCGTGATCCCGCCGACGGCACCTTCGCCCGGCGCCGGACCCAGACCGTCTACAACGGCCTGCTCGGCACCGTGGACAAGGTGGTCGAACACGGGTGGCTGGCATCCACCGGCGACGAGCGGTGCACTCTCACCGTCCCCACCGCCAACGCCTCCGCGTGGCTGCTGGACCTGCCCGCCTCCGTCACCCGATACGCGAACGCCAGCTGCGACGGAGCCGAGGCCACCCGCGAGGAGTACGCCTACGACGGCGCCGCGTTCGGAGCCGCCCCGGTCAAGGGCGACCGCACCGGCACCCGGGTGAAGATCACCGCCGCACCCACCTGGGCGACCACCACCACGACCTATGACAAGCTCGGCCGGCCCACCACGGTGACCGACCCCAACGGCCACGCCGCGACGACCGCCTACACGCCGGCCATCCGTTATCCGGCCACCACCACCATCACCAACGCCCTGGGACATGTGACCAGCACCGCCTGGTTCCGGCTCCGCCAGGCGCCGGAACGTGTCACCGACGCGCGCGGCAAACGCACCGGTTTCACCTATGACGCCCTGGGACGTACCGCCACCGTGCACCGCCCCACCGAACAGAGCACCGGCGCCCCGCCCTCCTACCAGTTCCTCTATGACATCGATCCCGCCAAGGCAAAGCCGGGGGTGGTGCGCACGCGTACCCTGCAAGACGGCAACCGCTACCTGGACTCCTGGATGATCACCGATGCGTGGTTACGGCCCCGCCAGGTCCATGTCCCCTCCCCCACCCAGGGCAAGGTGATCGTCACCGATACCCGCTACGACGAGCGGGGCCTGGTGGCCGCCACCACATTGCCCCAGGCCCTCGACGGTGCCGCGGGCCAGGCTCTGGTGGCCAAGCCCGGCTCCGGGTGGGCCAATGAGATCACCACCGCCTTCGACGAACTGCAGCGCCCCTTCTGGGAGATCACCTGGAGCGCGGGCGTCTACCGTCGCTCGTTCGGCACCGAGTACAGCCATGACGCGGCGACGCGCACCCCTCATCCGCCCTCCGGCGGCATCACCCGCAGCGTCAACGACGCGTACGACCGCGTCATCCGGGTCGAGGAACGCGAGGGGAACACCTGGCGGGCCACCCGCTACGGCTATGACAGCGCCGACCGGCTGGTCTCCGTCACCGATCCGGCAGGCAACATCATCACCAACACCTTCGACCTGGCCGGTCGGCGTACCCGCATGGCCGATCCGGACATGGGCACCTGGACCTACGGCTACGACGTCGCCGGAAACCCCACCCGCGTGACCTCCGCCACCGGCCAGCAGGTGCACACCAGTTACGACCCGCTCAACCGGCAGCTCCAACGCCGCAAAGACTCCGCCACCGGGCCGCTGCTGGCCAGCTGGGAGTATGACGCACCCGGTGAACGCGGCCTGCCCAACAGATCCACCCGCTTCGACGGCACCGGCACCTACGTGGTCGACGTCACCGGCTACGACGACCGGGCCCGGCCCACCGGCCGAGCCTGGAGTTTCCCCGGCGCCACCTACAGCGTCGGCTACGGCTACGACGCCGCCGACCACCCCACCAAGATCACTTACCCGGCGGTCGGCGGGCTGCCCGCCGAAACCGTGACCACCGGCTACACCGCACTCGGCCGGCCGGAGACGATGACCGGCGCCGCCGAATACGTCTGGGCGACCGTTTACGACGATCGGGCCCGGCCCACCTGGACCCTGTCCGGATCACGGACGGTGCCGTTCGGGCAGGTGCGCGAATACGACACCGACCAGCGCGTCAAGGCCATCAAGGCCGGTGGTGGCAGCACCGTCCTGCAAGATCTGCAGTTCACCTACGACCCCACCTTCGGCGCCATCCGCGAACGCCTCAGCACGCTGGGCGGCCAGACCGCGCGCGAATGCTTCGGCTACGACGAACGGCAGCGCCTGACCCGGGCCTTCACCACCAACGGCACGTGCGCCACGGGCACACCCGACACCGGCGCCAACCCCTACAACCAGACCTACCAGCACAGCCCCGACGGCAACCTGACACAGCGCACCGACGGCACCGCCACGACCACCTACACCTACCCGCCACCGGGCAGCCCCCGGCCGCACGCCCCCACCGCCGTCGGCGGCAACACCTACACGTGGAACGCCAACGGCGACCTGGCCGGCCGTACCATGTCGGGCACGGCCGAGAACCTCACCTGGAGCCCCGAACGCCTGCTCAGCTCGACCGGGAACTCCAGTTTCGTCTACGACGCCGACGGCAACCGGCTCCAGCGCACCACCCCGGCCGGCACCACCAGGTACATCGACGGGCACGAGATCACCGGCACCGCCGCCGTCCGCACCTATTCCTTCGCCGGCGCGATCCTGGCCACCCGCAGCAGCGGAGGCGTGGAATATCTGGCCACCGACAACCAAGGCTCGGTCCAGCTGAGCGTCCCCACCGCCGGGACCGCGCCCAGCAAGATCCGCGCCTACCAGCCCTACGGCAAGCCCCGCACCACCGACACCACCACCACCGACCGAGGGTGGATCGGCCAGATCGAGGACACCGCCACCGGGCTCAACTACCTCAACGCCCGCTACTACGACGCCGGCATCGGCCGCTTCATCTCCCCCGATCCCCTCTTCGACTACACCCGCCCGCAAACCATCAACCCCTACACCTACGGCCTGAGCAACCCCGTCGCCTACGCCGACCCCAGCGGCCTGATTCCCGACGCCTGCCGCAACGGGGAGATGCAATGCGAGCACAACGGCACCGGCTGGACCAATCCGGCCACACCCACTCCGCCCCCCTCCGACATCTGCACCCCCGGCTCCTCCGGGAGCAACCACCCCACGTGCGGGCCGGACAAGCTGGAACTGCAGACCGAATCCGACCTGCCCGAGGCCGTCCAGGACGTCCACGACGCCCTCGGGACAACCGACACCGCCCTCGACGTCAGCGACGTAGGACTCCAGATCTGCCGCCGCGACATCTGCGCCAAGGTCACCTCCCTCGCCGACAAACTGCCCGCAGTCGCCGGTTTCACCCCGCTCGACATCCCCGGCGCGATCGCCGTGGGAATCGAGTGCTACGACACCGGCCTGACCAGCGACCAATGCATGCGCGCGATCTTCGGCGAAGTGTTCGAAAAGATCCCCATCGCCGGGCAGATCTACGTGGTCGTCGATGCGCTCGACATCGACCTCAGCAAACTGCCGGGGCAGGCCAAGCGGCTCGTCCTGAGAATCTGGGACGAGTTCTTCAAGTCCGAGGGCAACGACCCGGGGCTGACGCATGACCCCGAAGTCGTCGAAGAGTACAACCAGCCGGTACGCCCCACCGGAAGCGCCAGCCCGTACCAGACCTGCGGCGTCACCAACCCACCCCCCGGCAGCCCGCCCATCTACTGCGAGCCGCCGGACGACTGAGCAACGCGGCCTGGTGGGACGGCTTCGTCAGCCGCCCCACCAGCCCGACCGGTACTCGACCTCCGGCGCTCAGCCGTACCCTCGACATGGTCTGCGGCGCGGATTCCTGTCAGAGCCCTTTGCGAGAAGCCCCCCGGGGTCGGTTGCTCAGCTGAGTGTCACCGGGCCCAGCTCGGGCCGCTTGGCCGTACGGCCGTCGCCCGAGGAGCGGCCACGTAGCCGGCGGCCGATCCACGGCCCGGCGAAGCCCGCCACCCAGCGCAGCTCGGTCGCCGCCACCCGCCAGACCGGCGGCCGGGGCAACGCGGGCAGCGGCGCCATCCAGGCGTCGTCGCTGCGCGGCAACCGCAGGCCGTACGCCAGGGCGGCGGCGATGCGGGCGTGCCCCTCGGGGCTGGCGTGGATCCGGTCGGCGCTCCACATGCGCGCGTCGGTGGCGAACTCCAGGCCGAAGGTGTCGACCAGGATGACGTCGTGGCGGGCGCAGGCGGCGCGGATGCGTTCGTTGAAGTCGATCACCAGGGGCACCAGCCGGCGGGCCATGGGCGCGATCTTGCCGATGTCGGGGTAGGTGACGGTGACCACCCGCGCCCCGGTGGCGGTCAGCGCCGCGAACATCTCCTCCAGTACGCCCGCCACCACCGCCGCGTCGAAACCCGGCCGGATGAGGTCGTTCACGCCCGCCATGACGGTGGCCACGTCGGGCCGGAGCGCCAGAGCCGCCTCCAGTTGCTCGTCGCGGACCTGGGCGGCCAGACGGCCGCGCACGCCCAGGTTGGCGTAGAGCAGGTCGGGGTTGGCGGCGGCCAGCATCTCGGCTAACCGGTCGGCGAAGCCGCGCAGGCCGCGCACGTCGTCGCCGTCGCCCAGGCCCTCGGTCTGGCTGTCGCCGAGGGCGACGTAGCGGTGATAGGTGGTCATGGCCGGGTCCTTCCGTCGTGCGCGGCACGTTCGCTCAGCGTGTGCGCGGTCCGCAGGCACCACTCGCGCATCTGGCGCTCCAGGCGGCAGCCGCCCAGACAGGTCAGGTAGGGGCCGATGCGTTCTCCCCTGGCCAGGAAGGTCTCCTCATCCAGACCGCCGCGCAGGTTGACCAGCATCTTGTCGAAGAGGGCGAGCTTGACCGCGGCCTCCTCGGCCCGCTGGTGCAACTGGTCGATCAGCGGCCCGGGGTCGGCCACGTCGGCCGCGTGCACCTTCACCACCAGGTCGTCGCGAATGAGCAGGGGCCTGCCCGGCGCCGCGGCGAAGGCGACCAGCTCGGCCCTCCCGGCCTCGGTCACGGTGAACACCCGCTTGTTGGGCCGGCCCTGCTGAACCACCTCGCGCCCGGCCACCAGGCCGTCGGCCTCGAGTTTGGTGAGCTCGGCGTAGAGCTGCTGGGGGGCGGCGTACCAGAAGTTGGCCACGCCGACGTCGAAGATCTTGGTCAGCTGATAGCCGCTGTGCTCGCCGTCCAGCAGTGCCGCCAGCACCGCGTGCCGGAGAGCCATCTAGTCATGTCCATGACTACTCATGAATATGACTATAGATGCTTTCTCTCAGGACTGCCACGCCTGGCGGAAACTCCGCCGCGCCCGCGCCAGCCTCGACTTGACGGTGCCCACGGGCACCTCCAGCAGCCGGGCGGCGGCCGCCTCCTCCAGGCCCTCGAGGTCACGCAGCATCAGCACGGCCCGGTGCTCCGGCGAGAGCCGTTCCAGAACGTCGCGGATGTCCACCGCGCTCTCCACGTCCTGCCGCGACGGCAGCTCGGCCAGCTCGGCGGGGCTGCTGCGGCCGTCACGCCTGGCGATTCTCACCGCTTCACGTACGGCTATCGCCCGCGCCCAGCCGTACAGCGCCCCGGGCTCGCGCAGCCCGCGCAGGTTCTTACGTCCAGAGGCGGCGAAGTTCTCAAAGGTTCCATGGAACCATCGGGAAATCCGCCGCCTCCTTGAGGGCATGAACACCACCCGACTCGCCGCCTTCGTCGCCACCATCCTGGGCGTCGACGCCCTGGCCCACCTGTACTGGCTCATCGCGCCCGCGTCCGACCCCCGTGCGCTGTCCATGGCCGTCCTCAACATGGACGTGCCCTTCACCCCCCGGATCCTGCTGCCACTGATCCTTCTGCTGACCGCGGCGGCGACCGCGATCGTAGCGGTCTCCAGGGGCCGGGGCGGGTGGCCGGCGAAGTCGGTCGTGCTCGCCCTCTTCGCGGGATTGCTGGTACGCGGATTGCTGGGCCTGGTCTGGGCCTTCGGCCTCGGCACGGGCACCCTGTTCTACTGGCTCAACCTCGTGCTTTACACACCTGTCTGCCTGATGACGGCCGGCGCGGTAGGCCTCATCCTGGCGCGTACCCAGAAAGCGGGTGCGCGGGTTTGACCGGCCTACCGCTACGGGACTTGCTCCGCCTGGTCGACGTAGCGGTGCAGCACGGCGGCGTGCCGATCGAAACGCTCCGGCTCACGCGGCGACGCCCTGATGATCGCCGAGTCCTCCATGTCGCCTGGCACCGGAGCCTCAGCGGGCGCTGGAGGCGGCACGCGCCTGGCCACCCTGCACGACGAACAGTCGCTCCCTGACGTCCTCGTGTCCTCAGGGTCAGCGCGTCACGCTCCACTTTCGCACTGTTTTGTCGGTCCCGATGGTGTAGAGCGTCTGTCCGTCCGCCGCGAACGTGAGGTCGGTGACGGTGCCGCCGTGGCCGGTCAGCTGCGTGAGACCCTGACCGGTCACCGCGTCGAACAAGGCCGGTGCGCCCTCCTTGGTCACGGCGGCGATGAGCTTGCCGTCCGGGCTGAACACCGGATCGCCCTCCACCCTCGCGGTCAGATTCACGCGGGCCTTCCTGGTCGCGAGGTCGAAAAGGCGGACGTTCCCGTCGTTGCCGGTCGCGTACGCCTCGGAGCCGGGCGTGAAGCCGGCGAACGTTCCGGCCTTGGTGACCAGAGCCAGCCGTTTCCCGTCGGGCACGCGCCTCAGCTCGAAGCCGTCCTTGTCGCCCGGCCGCGTGTCGGCGAATGTCTTGCCGTCGGGGCTCACCCACACCGGGAACCACGCGTTGTCCAGTGTCGCCGTGGCTTCGCCGGCGGCCACGTCCCACACCTTCGTCACGCCGCCGGCGGCGCCCGTGACCAGCACGTTTCCGTCCTTGCTGAACCGCATGCTCTGGATGCCGTTCTCGTGGCCGGTCAACGTGGCCAGTTGCTTGCCGGTCGAGACGTCCCACAGGCGGATCGGCGAGGCGAAGGACTTTTCTGAGGCGAGCGTGCCGGCCGTGGCGACGGTCTTGCTGTCCGGGCTGAACGCCATGATCGCGGAACCCTTGTGGTCGGTGAACGAGGCCACGACCTCGCCCCCGCTCGTTTTGCGCAGCGAGACGGTCGTCGTGCCGCCGATGAGGACGCCCATCTGCTCGCCGTTCACCGTGGTGACCTCGCGTTTGCCTTCGTAGTGGGCGACGGCGACGGCGCTGCCGTCCGGGCTGAAGACGACGCCGCGGTCCGTGTCGAACGTCGCCACTTTCAGACCGGAAGACGCGTCCCACAACCCCGCGACCTGCGCGGCGGCCCGATCTTTCGGCGCGTCGAGCGTGACCGCCC
Source organism: Nonomuraea endophytica (assembly GCF_014203235.1). Lineage (GTDB taxonomy): Bacteria > Actinomycetota > Actinomycetes > Streptosporangiales > Streptosporangiaceae > Nonomuraea > Nonomuraea endophytica. The sequence continues at coordinate 517,493 of NZ_JACHIN010000006.1, forward strand.
AGCGTCCGTCGGGGCTCAGCCCGGCGTACTCGATCGAACCGTTGTGACTCAGCGTGACCGACGTCAGCATCTGCCCGAGCCCCGGCCCGCCACTGCTGGCAGAGTCCGAGCTCTGGCGCTGGTTGGACACGATGGCGATCGTCACGGAGACGGCGACAACGAGGCCGACCACGCCAACGACCAACAAGCGCCGAAATTTCATGACAGGCACCCGGGCGGCGCGAGCTGACGGTAGTGGCTGTTGTACCTGCAGTGGCCGCGGTGGTGCCTCGACCCTGGGCGCCTCGACCGCGGGCGTCCTGATCACGGGCGTTTCGGTGGCGGACGTCTCTATCGCGGACGCCTCCACGACGGGTGTCTCCATCACGAACGTCTCGACCGCGGGCGTCTCAATCGCGGGCGTCTCAATCGCGGGCGGTTGTACGGCAGGCGCGGGCGGCCGGGGCGGCGCGACGTCACCAAGAGCGGCCGCGGCGGCACGCCGCACCTGCAGGCTGTCATCGTCGTCCCGTAACCGGACGAGCGCCTCGCGAGCCGCCCGCCGATAACCCTCACGTCCCCCGGCGAGCAACTCGGCCAGCGCTCGGACCGCCTCCAGTCGCAGGACGGGCCGATCGCTGCCGAGATCGGCGCGGACCTCCTCCGGCAGCGTGGCCGGGCGGACGCTGCGCGCGACCACCAGCGCGCCGGTCGTCTCGAAGCTCCACTTGCGCGGCACCTGCCCGACCCCGGCCTCGCGGACGCGCCGGGCGACGTAGTCGAACAGCTCGTCGACGGTTATCTCGCCGTCGTGATCCAGGTCGGCACCTCCGGTGCGCAGCCCGTGCACCAGCGCTTCGGTGAACACGGATGGCTCCGCCTCGTAGGAGGTGAGCTGGCCTCCCTCGAACGCGTACTCGGTGGCGCTCGACGCGGTCAGCACCGTACGCCCAGACCCTCCCCCGCGGAACTCTTCGCCCAGGTAGACGGTACGGTCGGCGCGCACCGGAGTGTCCCGCGCGAACGCCCCGCTGTAGCAGCAGTCCAGGACGAGCAGCACCGATCGCGACGCGGACTCGCTCATCTGCTCGGAGACGAACGACGCCGGCAGCCCGGTCGCCGCGAGCGAGCCGAGCTCGGTGTCGGCCGCCGCCAGGTAGAGGCGGCCGCGCTGGTCCTTGAGCCCGTGGCAGGAGAAGTGCAGGAGCAGGACGTCGTCGGGCTGCCGGTCGGCGAAGAGCGCCGCGACCCGGCGGCGCAGCACGGACTCGTCGGCATCGGTGAGCGTTTCGACGTCGAAGGCGCCGATGCCCGGCTCGCCGAGAACCTCGGCAAGCGCCCTGATGTCGGAGACGGGCGAGCGCAGCCTGCTCAGCCCGGGATCCCGGTAGGCCGCGTTGGCCACGAGGAGCGCGGTGCGCCGGCCGGCCGTACCGGAAACACGCGAACCACCGGACGTGGCGCCGGCCTCGACGGAGACCACGACCCTGCGACGACGCGGATGCGCCTCCCGCCACCGCTGGACGTAGTCCGTGATCTGCACCACGGACGCCGCCGCGGACAGTCCCGTCACCAGGAAGTCGATCCCGGTGGCGATCAGCTCGATCGACCGGGTCCCGTCGGGAGCCTGCCCCTCCACCACGCGCGTGACCCCGGGTATCCCCGACGCCAGCAGGTCCCGGCGGAGCTGGATGGCCAGTTGCTCGACCTCTGCCTGATCCACACCGGCCCCGGCCGGGGTGATCCGCAGTGAGAAATCGTGCCCCTCGGACATCGCGGCTCCGGATCAGGGGGTAAATGTGGCAGACATCCTGATGCTGCCCGAGGAACCAGCCACGCGCCACGGTTTTCCCGGGGGTCTTATGGACGCCAGGTCCCCTTCTTCCACCGCTTATGCGGGTGTCAGAGGATTTCGCGCCGGTAGCCTTCGCCGACCGCGCCCGCGCGGTCCCTGACGTCGAGTCAGGCGTAGATATGGGTCTTGACAGTGGTCTCGCTGATGAACAGCTGGGTGGCGACCTCGTAGTTGCTCGCTCCGGCGGCGATCAGGCGCAGCACGTCGAGTTCGCGGCGGCTCAGCGGGCCTCGGGTGGGTTTACGGACGTGGTCGGCCAGCCGCCCGGCGGCGGCGGCGGGGACCAGCATCACCTGCCCTGCAGGGGCATCAGCCCCCGTACCCGTTTGGGCGATGCTCAACGCCCTGCGAGGGTACGCGCGGAGCAGGGCCGTCAGGTGAGTTCCAGGCCGCCGTCGATGGTGAGAATCTGGCCGGTGATCCAGGTGGCGGCGGGGTCGGCGAGGTGGACGATCCAGGCAGCCACTTCCTCGGGGGCGCCGCGGCGGCCGAGGGGGATGCGGGCGATCTCGTCCTGCTTGATCTGCTCGACGGCGGCGTCGGGCAGACCGGCGGCGGTCAGGGCCTGGCTCTCGGTGGGTCCGGGGGCCAGGGCGTTGACGCGGATGCCGTCGGCTGCCAGTTCCATGGCCCAGGTTCGGGTCAGCTGTTCCAGGGCGGCTTTGGAGGCGGCGTAGTGGGCGGCGCCGGGCAACGGGCGGTGACCGTACGTGCTGGAAATGTTGACGATCGCGCCACGGGTCGCGCGCAGGTGCGCCAGTGCGGCGGCGGCGAGCAGGCTGGGCGCGGTGACGTTGAGTGCGAACAGGTCGCTGATGGAGGAATGAGAGCGGCACATCATCCCGAAATGGGTGAGATCGCACTGACCGCGGTGATGGCTGCCCTCAGTGACCCGATCCGGGTCGGGCTGGTGCGGGTACTGGCAGACGGTCGCGAGCGCGGCTGGGGCGAACTGCGGACGCCGGTGGCCAAGTCCACCCTCAGCCACCACCTGCGGGTACTGCGCGATGCCGGACTGACCCGCACCCGCCAGGAAGGCACCCGCTGCTTCGTGATCCTGCGCCGGCCGGAGTTGCAGGCCCGCTTCCCCGGACTACTGCAAGCGGTGCTGGCCGCGGCCGAGGAGGAGGACATCGGCCACCGGGTGAGCGTAAAAGACGCCGAACAGCCCGCCTGAGCCTGCCAACGATGACCTAAGAAGCACGGCGACGCGTTGAACGACCTCGGCTTCGCGCTGCGGGGAGATGCGGCATTCCAGTCCAGCAGTTCCCCGGCGTCGCCACCGTCAGCGAGACGAGTTCGAACCGATCGGCGCTGATGCGACTTCCAGGCTCACAGCAGTCGCGCCGAGACGACAACGCGTGCCCCCAGGAACACGCCCAGCTCATCGGCCGCGACCTGCAACGCGGCGCTCTCGGCAGCGCCGAACGGCCGATACAGCACCGCCTCAAGCACGACGACATCGGCCCGAACCGTGCGCTTCCAACGACCGGCCAGCTGCGTGTCGACCACGATGACGCCGTTCGGCAAGCCTGACTTGTCCGGCGTCGTTGCCATCAGCCCGCCGAGGTCAATCAGGTACTTGCTCTGCCGGTAGCCGACGATGTACTCGTCGTACGCCTGCAGCAGCCGCACCGACGGGGACGGAGCCGTCGCGGCGTCGTTGCCCGGCGCGAACCAGTAGGTGACGCCGTCGACATCAGTGCTTTCCAGCGCCCGGCCGGCGAGTGACAGCCCGATGTCGATGTCAGCGCGTGTGAGGCTCGACCACCACGACAGGTCCTTGACCGTCGCCGGCCCATGGCTGGCGAAGAACCGGCGGACCAACTCCGCCAGCGCCGCCTCACGCTCCATACTCCCCGCCCGCGGGACCCGCTCCTCGAACAGCGCGTACGTGTGCTGCTTCCCCCGCAGCACGCCGCTGCAGATCACCCGCTCCAGTTCGGCATGGATGAGTATGTAGCCCAGCCGGAACCCCTCCGCGACGATGCCGTGGCGAGCGAGCAACGCCGCGATCTCGGTGCGGGTCAGGTGGTTCCCGCCGGCGACGGCGTCAGCGATCAGGTCAGCGGTACGGCACAGCAGCCCGCCGTCGAGCTCGCCCCGCCGGTAGGCGTAGGCGTTGAGCGCGTGCACCCGCGGCGCCGTCAGCTCCAGCAGCCAGCGCAGGTCGGCGCGGGCCACGAAGTGCCACGTCGGCCGCAGTACGTGCGTGCGCAGGATGACGCCGTCGTCAACCGCCCGATCGAGGTCCGCGTCGGTGACACCGGGGCCGAGCCGCTGAGCGACCGCCCACTTCGCCGGCTGGAAGTCCTGCGACTGCAACGCACCAAACCAGCCAACCACCTCGGCAGGGCCGCCGAAAGGACGTCCACCACCCAGCCCGACAGAACAGATACGGCGACGAGCCAGCCCAAGAGCCTCCACCGTCACAACATCCCGCCAACCATGTGCGCCGACACCTGCCCAAGCGCGGAGATACGCCAAGAAGCCGACCGCACCGGCCCGCGCTTCAGACGCTAAAGCCCGAGCGACGCAATGAGGTCACGCATCTCATCGCGATAAACAGTCGCCGGATCGTGCGCGAGCCCACGCAGATGCCCGTAGATCTCCAGCGCCACCAACCCATGCATGCGCCCCCAAACGCGCATGGTCAGGGCCAGCCCCGCAGGAGGCAGATCGGGAAATTCCTCTCGCGTGTGCGCGACCAGCCCGGCATCAAAATCGCGCCAGTCATAATCCCGGAGTACAACCCCCGCCACCGGCCAAGCAGCAGCCACGAGCCCGGTAATACCGGCGCAAGCGCGTACCCCGGCGGCAATGCCCGGACTGTCCTCCGGCGCCTGATACCCAGGCACCGGGTCACCGTAAATGAGCCGAAACCCCTCAGGATTGGCCAGAGCCCACTCTCGTACGGCCTGCGCCCACGCCATGATCCGCCCACCGGCATCGGACTCGGACACCGCGTCCCGCGCCGCCTCGGCAGCCTCGACAAGCGAGGTGTAGACGTCGCCGATCAGCGTCGTCACCAGGTCATCGCGAGTGGCGAAGTAGCTGTAGATAGCGCCCGCCGTCATACCCATCTCCCGCGCGATGGCGCGCAGCGAGATCGCGTCGGGGCCACCCTCGGCCATGAGCTTGAGCGCGATCGCCTTGATCTCGTCGCTGGTCTGAGCGCGCAGCCGTTCGCGTCGGCTCATGGTCGCTTCCACACCATCAGCCTACAGGGTTTGAATATTGAACACCGTGCCCTATGGTGAACGCCGTGTAGTAAATCAACGGCATGTAGGAAGGTTCGGATGGAATCACCTCGACTGCGCCTTGGGTTGCTGGCGTTGACGCAGCTCATCGTGGCTCTCGACTACAACATCGTGTACGTGGCGCTACCCGACATCGGGGACGCGCTCGGTTTCACCCCGTCGTCGGTTCAGTGGGTGGTCAGCGCCTACGCGATCGGTCTCGGCGGACTCCTGCTTCTCGGCGGACGGGCCGTCGACCGCATCGGACCACGCCGGATGTTCACGACAGGCCTGGCCCTGTACGGCGTCGCCTCGCTGGCCGGCGGATTGGCGACCGGGTCGGAACTGCTGGTTGCCGCCCGCGCGGTCCAAGGCATCGGCGGCGCACTGCTGACTCCCGCCACCCTCACGCTCATCTACCGTGGATTCGCCGAGGGACCGGCCCGCAACCGGGCCCTGGGCGCGTGGGGCATGGCGGGCAGCGCGGGACTGGCCGCCGGATCCCTGCTCGGCGGCGTACTGACCAACTATCTCGGCTGGGAATGGGTGTTCTACGTCAACGTCCCCTTGGCACTGATCTGCGCCCTGGCCGCACCCCGCCTGCTACCCGCCGACCCCGACCGCACCCCGGGCTCCTTCGACGTACCCGGCGCACTGCTGGCCACCGGGGGCGCCGCTCTGCTGGTGTTCGGGCTGGCCAGCGGCCCCGACTCCGGATGGAACTCGCCCCGCGTCTCCGGTTCGCTGGTCACCGGCGCCCTCTTGCTGGCGGCCCTCCTGGTGGTGGAGTCACGCACCCGCGACCCCCTGATCCCGCTACGGCTGGCGCGGGGCCGCTCCCTGTCCACCACGATGATCGTGATCGCCATCTTCCAGGCCACCCTCGGCGGCGGCTACTACATCCTCACCTCCTACCTGCAGCCCGTCCTCGGCTATACCTCCCTGGAGGCGGGCCTGAGCTTCCTGCCACTCACGCTGGTCTGCATGTTCGCCGCCGTGAAGATCACCCCGATGGCGCTGGGCCGCTGGGGGATCCGCACCACTTTGTCAGCCTCGACCGTCGGCACCGGCGTCGGCATCGCCTTCATGATCATGGGCGCCACGCCGGCAGGCGGCTTCTGGACCCTGCTGCCCGGCACCGTCGTCTGGGGCCTGTTCGGCGGCATCGCCTTCGTCGCCCTGTTCGCCTCCGCCGGATCCGGCATCGAGCCACACGAGCAGGGCGTCGCCTCCGGGATCGCCACCACCGCCAAGGAGATCGGCGGCGCCATGGGCCTGGCCGTCATCGTCGCCGTCGCCACCGCCACGCCCGACCTCCTCGACGGCCTGCACATAGCAGGCTGGACAGCAGCGGCGCTCACCATCGCCGGCGGCCTCATCGCCCTGGCCCTCGAACCCTCCCGATCCCCCACGCGCGAAGGAGTAGCCAAATGACCACCAACGACCTGATCCTCAAGTACCTCGACATCTGGAACGAACGTGACGCCGTCGCCCGTGAGGCGCTCATGCGATCCGTCCTCACCGAAGACTCGTTCTACTCCGACCCCGACAACGCGGGCCTACATGGGCACGCGGAACTCTCACAGGCGATCGGCAAGGCCCAGCCGTCCTTCGGCGACCTGCGCTTCACCCTCGACACCGTGATCAGCACCCACCACGACCGCGCCCTATTCCTCTGGCGCCTCGGCACGGTCGCCACCGGTTACGACGTGGTGGAGTTCACCGGCGACCGCATCAGCAGCATCATCGGCTTCTTCGTATGAGCTAGGACGTCGCAACCGCCCACCACAAGATCCCCCAGACGGTACGGCACGGCACCCCCCGGACCACCGGCCTGACCCCGGCGGCCAGCGCAGGCGGCGCCGGGGTCAAGGACGGCCGGCGCCACCGAAGGCCACCAGCGAAGGGGTGTAGGCACACCCAGCGCCACGCTCGACGACCCACGCCACGTCCCTGACCTGAGGACATGCCGTGGACATACCACCGCCATACCGCCGCTGTTTAGCATCACTCGCGGTGCTCTGACCACAGGCGGAGCACCGCGAAGTTCTCGCTAACTGACAAGGATCGAATTCCATGCGGAAGCTCTCCCCCACGAAGATGCTCGCCACCGTTGTAGGGGTCTCTGCGGCCTTCGCCGTGCTGACGCCGGCCACGACCGCCACGGCCTCCACCACCACCGCCTCCTCGAGCACCTCTTCGGCCGGCTGCAAGGACAAGTGGAGCAAGCTGAACACGAAGGACGGCTTCGTCAGCTACGTCCTCAAGCTCTGCAGCAACGGCTACGGCGAGGCGCGCGGCAGCGTGACGGACACCAAGAACGACTCCTGGACGAGCGTGGTCGAGGTCTCCTTCAAGAAGAGCAACGGCGACGAGATCTACGGCGGATACAAGGAGGCCGGCCGGAACAAGGGCCACAAGAGCTTCAAATGGTCCACGACCCGCACCAACCTCGACCGGATCACGATCAGGGCCAAGCGCTGCCTCCCGGGCACGATCGTGTGCAACAACACCAAGACCTACACGCTCTACCCCTGATCCGCGGCGTGGCATTCGGGTGAGTCGTCCTGCTATCCATGGACGTACAAGCCGGTGACGTAGCGTCACCCCAGACCACCGCCAGTGGCGCATCGGCCGTTTGCGCCGGTGGAACCGGCGACGGACAACCGGGGCAACGGCCCATACCACTGGCGGTGGTGGCAGAAAGGCAGACTCTGCCGGTGTCGGCTGCGGGCAGGTGCGCTCCATGTTTCCGCGATGCCGTCGTGTCGATCACCGTGGGTAGCTCGGTGCGCCGAAACCATGCTCACTGTCGGCCTGACCCTGCGGCCGCCCGGCACCCGGGCCTAACCCACGCGGCCGGACCGAGGAAGCCTGGAGCGACGCGATACTTACCACCATCGACCACGTCATCGCCCCGGCCTGACCGCCAGGTTCATCGGCAAAGGCGCGGAGTTTCGGAGTTCTGCGATGCTGCCCCGCACATCGCCCGGAGACCTGTGATCATTTCTCGTACGGCTCCGCGTCGATCTGCAGAACGTTCGCGAACTGTCCGAACATCCAGTAGTAACCGATGACTTGAATCAGCTCGACGATCTGGCGGTCACTCAGTTCGGCACGGACCGGCGCGAACTCCGCGTCGTCCACCGGCAGCCCGCGCGCCACAGCCGTCGCGAAGGTGAGCACGGCCAGGTCGATGCCGCTGAACCCGGAATGGTCGCCGAGGTAGACCGCCTCGCGCTCGTCCGCCGTGATCGGCACACCGGGCGGATTGTGCCGAACGCGCAGATAGTCAGCGCCAAGCACGCAAGCGGTGGCGTTCGCCGCGAGTTCGCGCAGCCGCGCCGACAGCTCCAGCTCCCTGATCTGTTGCAAACCCACCTGCATGAGCGTCGCCGCGCTCGCCTCGGCGTGGGCGACCATCATGAACAGATGAGAGTTCGGCGGCAACTTCGCATGCCACTCCCGCAGGTCATCGGGTAAAGCGGACATGTCTGCGTACGGGATACGGGCCATGCCCAGAGCCTAGGTGTACTTGGCCAAGATCTTGATGACACGTGGTCGCAAGTGGCTAAAGACCGCGCTCGTCACCGGCGGCAGCACCGGAATCGGCCTCGCCACGGCCGTACGGCTGGCGGCCGAGGGCGCACACGTGTTCATCACCGGCCGGCGCAAGACCGAACTCGACGCGGCCGTCGAAGCGATCGGCCCAGCGGCCACCGCGGTGATCGGCGACATCTCGAACCTGGCCGACCTCGACCGGCTCTACGACACGATCCGCAGCCGCGGGCCGGCCCGGAGGAGATCGCCGCCGCCGGAGAGTTCGCGATCGTGGCCGTCCCCCTCAAGGTCGTCCACGACATGCCCGCCGAGGAACTGGCAGGCAAGATCGTGCTCGACACCAACAACTACATGGTCTGGCGCGACGGCCACATCCCGGTCATCGACTCGGGCGAGAAGACGGTGCATGAGCTACGCCAAGAGCACCTTCCCCGGTCCAAGATCGTCAAGGCCTTCACCCACATCCAAGCCCCCGCATCACCACCAGGGGCAGAGCGGCGGGCGCCCCCGGCCGTATCGCGCTGTCGGCATCAAGCGACTTTCCCGAAGCCGTGGAACTCGTGACACGGCTGTACGACCAGTTCGGGTTCGACACCGTCGACAACAGCCCGCTCAGCGAGTCGTGGCGCAGCGGCCCCGGTCAGCCAGCGTGGACCGCGCACGAACACCAGACCCGCGCCGAGCTGATCGCCAACCTCGCCGCCGCGCGACGGTGAGCCTGCCGATCTCCACGGTGTGTGATTCATGATGAACCGCAGGCCTCAGGGCACCGCTTGGCCTCGGGGAAACGCGAGGATGGTTCGTCCAAGACGGGCTGCCGCCGCGATTTCAGGTGCCGGTCGAGGAAGGCCGCCACGAGGGTGCGGGCGATCTCGGCACCACGCCGCGCGGGCAGCATGCCGTAGACGGGCTCGACGCCGAGGGAGGGCCCGATGAGCGGGATGTCGGTGAACGTCTGGTGCTCGGTGTCCGTCACCACGACCCAGCGCTTCCACCCGGTCAGCAGCTTCCAGTCACGGTCCCACGAGCTACCGCCGCCGGAGGGGACATGCTCCTCCGAGCCGATGAACATGAACGGCCGGGACAGCCCGCCCTTCGGAATCCGGGCGTAGGTGCTACCGTTCATGTCGATCCCGGCGCGCAGGCGGGAGTCCTTCACCATGGCCCCCAGGGCGCTGCCCCCGCCGATCGACTGACCGACCATCGCGATCTTGGAGCGGTCGATCAGGCCGGAACCGTCCCACTTGGCCGGCAACTGGTCCAGCACGAACGAGACGTCGGCCGCCCGCCCCTGAACCACCCGAGGGCCGAAGCCCGGATCGGTGTCGCTGTCACACGCGATGCAGTCGACCACCCGCCCGTCGGACAAGGTGGTGGCGTAGCTCTCGTAGGTGTGGTCGATGCCTGCCACGACGTAGCCCCGGCTGGCCAGGTCCTCGGCCAGCGAGGTGAGTGAGCTGAGCGGTTTGGTGAAGCCGGGCGAGAGCACCACCAGGGGCAGTTTCTCCCCCGCGGGTTCGGCGTCCTCGATGGCGTTCGTCCGCGTCTTGCTCAGCGTGTCGTACGGCATGCCCGCGATCTCCGAGCCCTTCAGGAAGAGCTCAGACTCCTTGGGCGTCATGTACGGCGCCCGCCGCCCGTCCTCCCGCTCGGTCGGATACCAGAGGGTGACCTTGAGCTCTCTGGTCTTGACGTCGAGGTTCCAGGGGTCGGGGCGGGATTTGTCGTTCACGTGCAGGATGGTGGTCCCGACCCGGTGGTCGCCGGTGGGCGCGGGCAGGGCGGCAGGGCCGGTGGGCGTGGCCGACGCCCTGGCGGCCGGCCGGGGCGGCGCGGGCGCGGTGCAGGCGGACGCGGCGAGGACGACCAGTCCGGCGGCGACGGCCAGAATCTGTCTCATCGTGAGGTCCCTTCACTTCGCCAGCAGGCTCAGCGCCTTGGCCAGGGCGGGGTCGCGCCCGGCGGCGGCGTCGCGCGGCAGCGGGGGCACGTGGTGGTCGGGCGGCACGCCGATCCGGTCGAGCGTCTCGCGGTTGGGCCCCAGGTGGTGCCGGGTGGGGAAGGTCAGCGTGGTGTTGTTGCCGAGCTGGAACGGCTCGGCGGGGCCGGAGACGACGCCGGCGGTCCTGGTGCCGACCAGGTGGCCGATGCCCAGGTCCTTGACCGCGGAGGTGAAGTGCTCGCACGCCGAGGCGCAACTACGGTCGGTGAGCAGCGCGAGCGGCAGCTTGAGCGGTTCGACGGTGTCGTCGGTCCGCAGGGCTTCGCACCTGGCGTCGACCGTGCACAGGTAGGCGGTGACCTTGCCATGGACGAACGCGCTCACCAGCCTGATCGCCTCGGGGGCGCGGCCGCCGCCGTTCCCGCGCAGGTCCAGCACGACGCCGGCGAGGGTACGGCCGGCGCGCAGCCTGGAGATCGCCTTGAAGACCCGGTCGGCGGCGTCGGGCGCGAACCCGCGCAACTTGACATAGGCGATGCCGTCTTTCAGCAGTCGCGACGTCACCCCTTGCAGGGCGGCCAGATCCCGCTGGTAGACGGCGGGCTTGAGCGTCACGCTCCAGCGGCGGCCGGTGCTCTGCCGCGTCAGCCGCAGCTCGACCGGGCCGGCCTCGGGGTAGCGCGGGTAGAGGGCGGCGATCGCGGGGGTGGGCTTGTCGTCGATGAAGGGCGCCGATCCGTTGATCGCTTCGATGACGTCGCCCGGACGCAGTCCGGCGGCCTTCGCCGCGCCGCCCTCCACGGTGGTGACGAACAGCGGGGGCAGTGCGGCGCCGGGGTTGCCGCTCACCTGGGGACCGTTGACGCTCGCCTGGAGTCCCAGGCCGTATCCGTCGCCGTCGTAGTAGCCGGGGGGCGGCCCGCCGCTGCCGTACACCCACCTGGCGTGATTGTCGCCGAGGGCGGCCACCATCGCTTCGAGGGTGACGACGGCCAGCCGTTCGCGCAGGCCGGGAACCCGGTCGGCGATCTTCCGGTAGACGGCCTCGAACGCGGTCCAGTCGGCCGTGCGGTCACCGGTCAGCGCCGGCATGCTCGCCTCGGGCAGGTCACGCCCGTTGAGGTTGAGCTCCCGCGTCAACGCGGCGAACCCGGCGCTCAGCAGGGACCGGGCGTCCAGGGTGGCGCCGCTGTAATAGTTGCCGAGGATGCAGTGGTAGGCCTGCTCGACGACCTCGATCGTGGTGGGCGTCTGCGCCGGGATGCGGCCCTGAGGCGCCGCGCAGACCGTGCTCGCCGCCGTGCTCGACTCGCTGCGCGGCGTCGGCGCCGTACAGGCCGCGACCAGCAAGAGCACGAGCCCGGCCGTCGCGGCCCTGATGACGTTCATGACAGCCGCCTGCGGATCCACCAGAACGACAACCACGTCAGGCCGACGGCGAGCAGGGCGTAGATCCCGGTCTCGATCCACTGGAACAGCCAGAAACGCTCAAGGGGCTGATACGTCACCTGCTGCCGGTAGCCGAGCCGGTTGACCTCGCCCAGGCAGCCGTCCCCGCCGCCCGCCGCCGCGCTCCCCGGCGCGCAGGGCCCCGACGTCGAGGAGACGTTGATCACGGCCCCGGAGCCGCCGCTGCCGGCGGAGACCACGCGACCGGCCGAGTCGAGCAGTTCGTTGGTCAGAACCCACGAACCCGCACGGCCGGGAACGGCGTCCCGCAAGGTCAGCCGCGGAGCCGCGCCGCCCTCCCGGGGGATGCTGATGCTGTCCACGTTCGCCATGCTGAGCTCGAACGTCGCGGTCACCGGGGCGAGCAGATGGGGACGGACCATCGTCGGCAGGGCGAGCTGGATCGCGGCGAAGACGGCCAGCGTGAGGGCCATGGCGGGCAGCGTGCGCCGCACCAGCATGCCCACGACCACCCCGAGGACGAAGGCGAAAGCGGCGTACCCCATCGGAGCGATCCCCCGCGCGCCGAACACCAGCGGAGCCATCAGCGCCATGCCCTCGGCGGCCGACTCGTCCAGCGGGCCCGACCACCACGTCACGATGAGGCCGCACAGACCCGCGGCGGCCACGGCGCTGAGGCCGGTGAGCCCGAGCTTGACCGCCAGCCAGCGGCCGCGGGTGATGCTCTGGTTCCACACCAGCAGATGCGTGCCCGCCTCAAGCTCGCGGGTGATCATCGGCGCCCCCCAGAAGAGCCCGACCAGGGCGGGCAGGAGCAGCACGACGAGGGTCATGGCCATGAACGGGAGCTGGTACTCGCCGAAGAAGCGGTTGTAGAAGTTGTCGCAGGTGTTGTCCGCGGTGCAGGCGGCGATCCCCGCGGAGAAGGTGGAGGCCAGTCCCGGGCCGGTCACGGCCAGGGCGACGGCCAGCACGCCGAGCGCGGCGGCCATCATCGCGGCCGAGCCGCGGAACTGGCGCCAGGTCAGCCAGATCATCGCCGCACCTCGTGCTTGTCCATGTAAGCCAGGACCAGGTCCTCCAGGCTGAGCTGGGTGACGGTCCAGGCGGAGTCGTGGATCGGGGCGTCGGCCCGGATCACGAACGTGCTCTGCCGGTCGGTGTGACTCTCGGAGACCACGTGCTGGTCCGCGGCCAGCCGTACAGGCTCGCGGCGCGGGCCGGTGAGGCGGTGATGGGTGGCCAGCAGCGTGTCGACCTCCCCGGCCACCTGGACGCGCGAGCCGACGAGCACGACCAGGAAGTCGCAGACCCGTTCCAGGTCGGAGACCAGGTGGGAGGAGAGCACCACGCTGAACTCGTGCTCGACGGTGGCCTCCATCAGCCCTTGCAGGAACTCGCGGCGGGCCAGCGGGTCCAGCGAGGCGACCGGCTCGTCCAGGATCAGCAGCTCGGGCCGCTTGGCCAGGCCCAACGTGAGCGCGAGCTGGGCGCGCTGACCGCCCGACAGCTTGCCTGCCCGATGGGCGGGGATGAGACCGAGCCGCGCGATCCGCTCCCCCGCCATGGCGGCGTCCCAGCGCGAGTTGAGCCGGGCGCCCAGCCGCAGGTGATCGGAGACGGTCAGGCCCGCGTAGACGGGGGTGTCCTGGGCGACGAACCCGACCCTGGCCAGCTGCGCGGGGGTGGCGGCCGGCCGGCCGTCGAGCACGGTGATGCCGCCCGAGGTCGGTTCGAGCTGGCCGCTGGCGAGCTTCAGCAGCGTGGTCTTGCCGGCTCCGTTGGGACCCACCAGCCCGACGACGCGGCCGGCCGGGATGTCGAGCGTGCACTCGCGCAGCGCCCAGCGTCTGCCGTATTTCTTGCCCAGTCCCTGGGCCTGCAGGACAGCGTTCACGCCATGTCCTCCTGAGAGGTGGTCCGAAGGGTGGTCACGAAGATCACCGGCTTCTCCATTTATCTAGTCTCCTAGTACTTTAGATCTATAGATGTTAGGAGATCATAAGGATCCGTTAGGCTGCCGTGACAGCGGAGGCGTGAGTGACTCAAGAGGTGGCGGTTGGCCGGGGAGGCTGAAGGGCTGCTGGTGCGGTTCGGCCGCACGTACGCCGCCGCGGTGCGACTGGCGACGCTGGTCCCGATCTGCGCCATCGCCCCGTTCCGGGCCCCCGCCGAGCACCTGGCGAGCACCTTGGTCGTGGTCGTCGTCGCGGCGGCCTGGACCTGCGGGTTCGCGTGGTGGCTGCGGGCAGGGCGGGGCAGCGCGCTGGTCGCCGTCGACGTGGCGGTCCTGGTGGGCCTGTTCGGCACCATCTTCTGGACCGACGCCGTGGACGCCAAGAACACCGGCTGGTTACGCCTGCTGGTCATCTTCGCCTGCGCCACCTACCAGTGGCACACCTCATGGCTGGTGGGCTTGACGGCCGCGACCGTCAGTACCGGCGGGGCGGTGGCGCTGCTCACCGCCGCGGGGGCGTGGGAGGTGGACGCCAGCCTCGCCACCGGGACGATGTACGCGCTGCCGGGCGCCGTGTTCGCCAGAGCGGCCTGGATCCTCGTCAGGCGCGCCGCCAGACAGTCCGACCAGATCGCGGAACAGGCCCTGCGCGCGCGGGGCGAGGCCCTGCTGGCCGCGGGCGTGCGCGCCGAGGAACGCGAGCAGGTCAACTCGCTGCACGACACCGCGGCCACGACCCTGCTGATGGTGGGCCTCGGGCAGGTACGCTCGGACGCCGGCTGGCTGGCCCCGCAGGCGCGGCGCGACCTGGCCAGGCTGCGTACCGTCAGCGGACGGGCCCCCGAAGAGGCCGACCTCGTCGACCTGCTGCGTGCCGATCTGGCCCTCACCCATCTCACCGTGGACTTCGACGGTCCCGAACGGCTCCGCCTGCCGTACCCCGTCGCCCGCGCGATCACCGACGCGGCCGGCGAGGCCTTCACCAACGTGCGCCGCCACTCCGGCGCGACCGAGGTGACCGTCCGGCTCGGCGGCGACGCGCGGGCGCTCCACCTCGACATCGCCGACCGGGGAAAGGGGTTCGCGCCGCACGACGTGCCCGGGACGCGGCGCGGCGTACGCGAGTCCATCCGCGCCAGGATGGAGCGCGCCGGCGGCACGGCCACGATCACCTCGGCCGTCGGCGAGGGCACCCGGGTCCGGCTCGGATGGCGCGCCGAGGGAGAAGCCCCCGTCGGCGACGGCGCGGCGCGCGACGGCGGGGCGAAACGCGGCCCCGCGGCGGGCTGGGCCGGCGTCAACGACGCCGTCGAGAAGTCGGCGCGAACCCGGCTCGGGCGCGGCATGCGGATCGCGACGCTGGTCGTGGCCATGGCGTGCGTGTTCGGGGTCGCGCTCGCCACCCTCGTGGCCAACCTCCCCACCTACCAGACGCCGCTCGCGCAGATCGGCGCCTTCGCGGTGCTCGGCGTCGTGCTGATCGCGGAGGCCGTGCTGCTCGTGCGCGGGCGATCGTGGGGCCGGTGGCGCGTCCCGGTCATCGCGGCCGTGCTCGCCGCGTCCATGCTGGCGTACGTGACGATGCCGGACGGCCGCACCTCGACCGGCGAGGACTGGATGTTCGCCGCCGCCACCTGGCCGGGCCTCGTCGTGGTGCTGGACCGCCCGCTGCGCGCCGCGGCGCTGTTCCTGCTGAGCCACGAGCTCACCGCGCTGTTCCACCTGGTCGTGCTCGAAGGGGCCACGCCGGTGACGCTGGCCCGGTTCGCGACCGGGTCCGTCACCGTGGCCGGCTTCCCGCTGTGCCTGGCGGTGGTGGCGAGCGCGCTGCACAGAGTCGGCACGACCGCGGTGGCCGCGCGCCGAGAGCTCGAACAGGTACGCGTCGCGGAAGCCGTAGCCGCGCAGACGCACGACCGCAGGCAGGCGCGCTTCGCCGAACTGTCGGCCACCACGGTCCCGCTGCTGGATGGCCTCGCCGACGGCTCACTGCGCCCCGAGGACCCGCTGGTCCAGCGGCGCTGCGCCATCGAGGCGGCCCGCATGCGCAGGCTGTTCGCCGAGTCCGACGGCGCCGCCAACCCCCTGCTGCACGAGTTGCGCCACTGCATCGACGTGGCTGACCGCAAGGGCGTCGTGGTGGAACTGGACTCACGCGGCCAGTGGCCGACGCCGCCCGTGGCCGTCCGGCGCGACCTCACCGACGCGGCCCTCGTCGCACTCGCCACCGCGACCAGCCGCGCACGCGTCACGGTCGTGGGCAGCGCGGCGTCGGTGTCGGTCAGCGTGGTGGCCGACTGCGACGAGATCGACGTGTCGGCACCGGCCGCGCGGGGCGTCCGCGTCGAAGCGCTGACCGGCGCCGACGCGGTCTGGATGGAGGCTCACTGGGAGCCCTAGCCTGCAGTGATCTTGGTGTGCCTTTGGTGGTGGTCCAGGAGAGTGCGTACGGCGGTGCGGATCAGCCGGCTCGGCGACTCGGGCACGCCGGTGGTCAGAGCGGTGAAGAGGATGCCCAGCACGCTCATCTCCAGGAGCATGGCGTCGTCCTGGCTGATGTCGATGCCGGCGGCGCGGCATTGGCGGATGATGAGGTCGCTGCGGCCGTGCAGGGCGTCGGTCAGCGTGTGCCGCAGGCGGGGGTTTCTGGTGCTCTCCAGGTGCAGCTCGAACAGGGCCAGCGGGTCGTGCCGGTCGTCGGCCAGCATCGTGGTCAGGACGGCGACCAGCGCTTCCTCCAGGTCGGCCGGCGAGATCGGGCGGACGGTGTAGGCGTCCACGCGTTCGCCGAGCCTGCGGGTGATCCGCTCGATGACGCCGTTGAGCAGCGCGTCGCGGGTACGGAAGTAGCGTGAGGTGGTGCCGGCCGGTACGGCTGCGGCGGTGTCGACGGCTCTGTGGGTCAGCCCGCGTGAGCCCTGCTCGGCCAGCACCGTGATGGCCGCGTCCGCCAGGTGGTCGCGGCGTTGTGGGTTAGGCGGCGGCACGGTTTCCTTTCCTGTTGACGTGGTCGGCCGGGCCACACCATTTCAGCAGAGCCGCTTGGATACCGGTGTGATCTCCGGCCCAGGCCACGTAGCCGTCCGGGCGGATCAGCGTCGCCTCCGGCCTGGTGCCGCTGAGGGGTCTGGCGTGCCGTACCCGATTATGCCAAGGGGTCGGCACTCCCCTGTCGGAAAGCAGGACGAACGCGCCCGCGCGCAGCACCTCATACAGCCGGCCCGCATCCGTCGGGCCGTCTGCGGCGCGGCGCCCGGCCAGCGGGTGCGCGTCCGGCTCGCCGGGCTGCCCGCCATGCGTGTGCGGCTTGCCGGGCGTGTCCGGCTTGCCGGGCGCGTGCGGCTTGCCGGGCGGGTAGGCGAACTCCAGGCCGGACAGTCTGCCGAGGATGCGGCGACGGCCGGCAGCGGTGTGGAGCAGGGTCGCGATGATGCGCCGGTTGATCTCCAGGCGCACGCGCGAACCGCTGAGCACCAGCCCGGTGAGGTGATCGGTCATGGCCAGAACGGCGGAGCCGACCGGGTGCCGCTCGGCGTGGTAGGTGTCGAGCAGCCAGGGCGGGGCCCAGCCGTTCAGCGTGGCGGCGAGCTTCCAGCCCAGGTTGACGGCGTCCTGGATACCGGTGTTCATGCCCTGGCCGCCGATGGGCGAGTTCACGTGGGCTGCGTCCCCGGCCAGGAAGACCCGGCCCGATCGGTAGCTGCGGGCCTGGCGGCGTTCGGCGGTGAAGCGGGAGAACCAGCGCGGCTCGCTCATGTCATAGTCGGTGCCGGCGATCTGGCGGAAGGCCCCGCGGATCTGGGCGAAGTCCGCGTCCTTCCGCTCTTCGCGCAGCCACGCGCCGACCCGGAACCAGCCGTCACCGAACGGGAGCGTCACCACCACCCCCTGCGTGCCGACCTGGGTGATGGGCGGCTCGCCGGCGGGGATGCGTACGTCGGCCAGCAACATGGGCATGCTGTAGGCCGCACCGGCGAAGCCCACGTCGACCAGGTCACGGACGGTGCTGTGCGCGCCGTCGGCCCCGATGACGTACCTGGTCTCCAGTTCGCCTCCGTCCTCAAGCCTCACCCGTACCGATTGGGCGTCCTGCGTGAGGCCTACCACGTTGGCGTTGCGGCGGATCTGCACTCCGAGTTCGGCGGCACGCCGCTGAAGGAGCTTCTCGGTGCCGTTCTGGGGCACGAGCAGCAGCATCGGGTACCGCGTGTCGAGCCGCCCGAAGTCGACCCGTGAGGCGTAGGCGGGATACACCGTCCTGAGCGGATTGCCCGCCTCGACCAGTTCGTCCCCCATACCTCTGGCGTCGAGCAACTCCAGGGCTCGGGCGTGCAGACCGAAGGCCCTCGTGATGTTGGACTCGCTGCCGCGCTTGTCCACGATCGTGCATGAAACGCCTGCCAGTGCGAGCTCGCAGGCGGCCATCAGCCCAGTGGGACCGGCTCCCACGATGACGACGTCGTACATGACACTCCTCCATTCGCTACATCTGTATCGCTACATTTATAGCGCATGATAGGCCGCCGACACTCACACTGAGCACTGATGTTTTCCGGACGGCGTCGCGCCTGGTCGCTAGCGATGGAGACAGCCATGCAGGTCTGCCTGACGGAATCGCGCCATCTACCGCGCCTGACCCAGGAGATCACCTGAGCCCTGCGCGATGAACCGCTCACCTCCGAGGGGGTCGCAGAGGTGGTTCGCGGCGCGAGGAGTTCCAGCGTGGCCACGGACCTGGCGGACGGCGATCCGGTTGGCTCCGTCAGCGACCGCCTTTACAATGTAGATTTGCAAGGTCGGGACTCCCCCATGCCGGGCCGCGTGAGCACGGTTGAACCCCACTTCCGATCTTCAGCACTAGCATCCTGGGCCCCAATCCCGGCTTGCACCGCTCGTCCACCGGGCGCGTACCACGTCATCGTCGCTGTAGGCGAACAGGTGACATCCCCGCAGACTCGATCGACGTGGCCGTCCCGAAGCTGGGCCCATACTTTCCCCATTGGCCGCCGGAGCGCCGCTGGCGGGGTTTGCCCAGGCGAGCAAGCTGCGACCGATCAGGTTCTGCGCGAGATGACCATGATGTATTCGCAGGGAGCGTTCGTTCGGTTGGCGAAGCCGTGGTCCGCGTCGGCCTGGAAGAACAGGGAGTCGCCGGCGTTCAGGGTTTCGCTGATCCCGCCGATCGCGACGGTGAGGGTGCCTTTGAGGACCACGAGTTGTTTCTCCGTACCCGGCGGATATGCGGGCAGCAGCCCGGTAGAGACCTGCGCGGGGAGGTAGTGAGCGACCATCTCGGCTCCTCCCGCGCCTGGGGCCGCTGACACGATGTGCCGCTCGAAGCCGGTCTCCGGGTCACGGAAAACAGGGCGATCGTTCTTGCGCATGACGATGGCCACACCACTCGCGGCGGCGGCCGGCGCGCCGATCAGGTCCGAGAGCGACGCGTCGAGCGCGTGGGCGATCCTGGACGCGACGCCGATCGTCGGGCTCTTCTCGCCGCGTTCGACCTTGGACAGCATCGCCCGGCTGACCGACGACTGCGTGGACAACTGCTCCAGCGTCAGGCCCGCCTCCTCGCGGCGTCGCCGTACGTTGCCGCCGAACGCGCCGGCCAGGTCGTCACCGTGCTGCGGTTCGGCCGCGTTCGCGTCTTGGTCAACCACCGTGCTCCTCGATCGTTTGGTCCTCACCGCCCACAGTGTAGGGTTTCTTCTAAAGAAGATATGGTCTTCTATTGGAGACGCGCGATGTGCGCCCAACACTACGGAGGTTCCATGCGTTTGATCTCGAGTGGCCGGCACCATGCCACGTTCGAATTCGGCGATCTGCAGGTGATCTCGTTGCGAGACGGGTACATCGACATGCCGCCGACACGGCTCCGCGACGAGGATGGGCACACGCTCGATGACCTGCCGGCCGCCGTCCCGCTGGCCGGCGACAACTTGCGGCTGTCGGTCAACGCCTTCTTCGTCACCGACGGCACGCGGTCGGTTCTCATCGACACCGGCGCGTCCAACGCCTGGCACGACCCCACCATGGGATTGATCTACGATGCGTTCGACGAAGCGGGAATCGACCGCGCGCAGGTCACCGACGTGGCCATCACCCACAAGCACGAAGACCACGTGAGCGGCCTGATCGCGCCGGACGGTTCCGAGGCGTTCACCAACCTCGAACGCGTGTGGATCGGCGCGGGCGACACCTCGGTGTTCACGGGGCGACTCGAGCCGGTCCGCGACCGGGTCGTACCCGTGTCGGAGAAGGTCGCGATCAACGACTGGACCACCGCGATCCCGACACCGGGCCACACACCCGGTCACACCGTCTACGACGTCAGGAGCGGCACCGGCCACCTTCTCATCTGGGGCGACACCGTTCACGTTCCCACCCTCCAGTTCGAGCGGCCGAACGTGTCCTGGGAGCTCGACGGCAACCAGTCCCAGGCCCGCGCCGCACGGGCGACCCTCCTCGAACAACTGACCCAACCTGACCACTTCGTCGCCGGCGCCCACCTCGACTCACCCGGCATCGCCCGCGTGACCCCCTCCGGCGACGGTTATGCGCTGGAATACCTCGCACCACCAATCGGCTGATCCGCGATGGCGGCCAAGGAGAGCAAGCTCGTCTGGGCCCGCCGGTCGCCCACGAACTCGACCACCTGAACAACCGCCTCTACACCAGCCCCGTGCGCGACGGCCTCCACGGTCGAGGAACATCGCGGCATCGGCCAGTCGTGGATCGACGGGCGGCACCCGGCGACCTGATCAAACGGGACGGCTGGCGGACAGGGTCCTGGACGCCATCGCCCGCGCCCTGCGCCTGTCGTGCGGGTTAATCGCGGACGGTGCCCGCCCATGACAAGGTCTCGCTTACGTGGGAGGTAATCGACAGGCCGCACGGGACCGGAAAGACTCCTGTCATGAGTCGTGACACCCGTGCCGTAGTGGAAGAGTTGCTTCGCCGGATCGCCGAGGGCGATCATGAGCGCACCGCCGAGTTGTTCGCCGAGCAGTTGGACTGGCGGCTTGACTGGCCTGCTGATGGGCATCCGGCGGTGCCGTGGATCCGGCCGCGGTCGAGCCGGGCCGATGTGGCGGACCATTTCCGGTCGCTGAGCGCCCATCACGTGCCCGAGCTGAACGGCACGTCGGTGGCCCGGATCCTGGTCGACGGCGCGGATGCCGTCGTGCTCGGAGAGATCGTGCAGACGGTGCGGGCCAATGGCGCCGCCTACACCTCGCCGTTCGCGCTACATCTCACGGTCGAGGAAGGACTCATCATTCGCTATCACATCTACGAGGACAGCCTCACGGTCGCGCGAGCCCTCAGTGCTTGAGTGTCGTCACAGGGTGAGTCGTTAAGCATCTCGGAGCCCTAGCCGAACCGGGGTAACAACGGCGTTACGCATCCGTTCACGGCCGTGAGACCGGCTTCAGGCCACGCTGGCGGCCATGATCAGAGCTCTCTGCGCCGCCGTCCTGGTGACGGCCTGCTCCACGTCCGCGCTCGCAGCCGCCCCGACGCCCCAGCCGAAGCCGGCGACCACCCCAGGCGGGGGCTGCACCGCCATCAAGGCGCCGCCGCCGCCATCGGCACCGCCGACGTCGGTGAACACCCTCCGGCAGGCGTACTTCTGCGTGCTCGACAACTACTACAGCGGCCCGGTCATGGATTCGAGGGCGCTGCTGAAGAGCGCCTTCGCCGCCTACACCCAAAACCTGATGCGGCGCGGCGCCGACCGGACCGACCTACAGTTGCCCGCCCTGACCGGAAACCGCGACACCGACTGGGCCGCCTTCGCGAAGGTCCTCGGCGCCGGTGATCCCGCCGCTCTGCGCGCCGCGATCACCGGCATGGTCGCCGGACTGCAAGACAACCACGCTCGCTGGGTACGGCCGGCGCCGCAGGAGGGCGGGCCGGTCGGAACGGGCATCGTGGGCAGTTCGGCCCAGCAGGGACCGGAGCTCGACCCTGCGGCCCGGCCGCCGATGTTCATCACCCGCGTGCTGCCCGGCAGCCCAGCCGCCAAGGCCGACATCAGAGCCGGTGACATCGTCGTCAAGGTCAACGGCGTGCCGGCGTTCATCGGCGACACCGTGAATCGGGGCATTCTCGACGCCTTCGCCTCCGGCACGGTACGGCTCACGCTCAAGCGCCCCACGACGGGACGTACCCGCACCGTCGACCTCGAAGAGGGCCCATCACCCGGCAGCCTCCGGCGGTGACGTCAAGGAAGCTCGCCGACGGCGTCGCGTACATCCAGCTGCCCGGATTCTACGAAGGCGCCGCCGACCAGGTCCTCGCCAAGCTGCGGGACAAACCGAAGGCGGTGGTACTCGACCTGCGCGGCAACGGCGGCGGGTCGCCTCGCGAGGTGACGCGGCTGCTCGGCGCGTTCGCGCACGGCAAGATCACCAGCTACTTCTGCCCGCTCAAGGGCGACTGCGTGCCCAACCGGACCGACGACAGCGTGCCGCTGCTCGGCGCCCGCCTGGTCGTCCTCACCGACCGCGGATGCGCCTCGGCCTGTGAGGACTTCAGCGCGGTGGTCAGGGACATCGGCTTGGGCACCCTTGTCGGGACCCGGACCGCTGGGGCCATCTCCGGACCGGGCGAGGGGTACCTTCTCGACGACGGCAGCGTCCTGCTTCTGCCCAGGGTCCGCCACCTCGGGCCCGCCCGCGAAATCATCGACACGATCGGCGTGCCGGTCGACCACTACGCCCCCATGACCGCCCTCGACCTGGCCACCGGGCGCGACCCGGGCGTGGCCAAGGCGCTGACGCTTCTCTGACCCGCTTGCCGTAGTCGCCGGGGTGGGCTGGCCAGGACCCGATCTGGCGGAACCAAGCTGATCGCGGCCGGACTGGCCATCCCCTCACCATCGTCGACACCCAGCGCCGCCGTGGTCGCGGCGCTGTTGCCGGATCGTGAGACGCTCGCGGCCGCGAGGTCAGGAGTCCTGCGCCGGATCAAACGGTTCCAGAGGGCGGGCACTGCGCACATGTCCAGCCAGTACGCGTGGCGAGCACGCCTGCACACCGGCGAGCTCGTCCCGATCAATCGACCAGTTCATGGTCGCCGGCCCTTCGCCCAGGAAAATCGCTTCCATGAAGTCGTTCCAGCGTCCGTACGAGCTGAGCACGACCATCTCGTCCGGCACATCCAGGTCCAGGACGACGTAACGGGCATACTCCTCGTCGGTCTCCGGGCTGAGGAGGAGCTCAGCCGTGACGGCGACCGCGTTGTCGCGGGTGTCCCGCCCGAGCCACGCCCACACCGGCGGGCGGCCCCGGCAGTCGAGGCCGCGCCTGGTCATCTCCGCCACCATCTCCTCGTACGCCGGCCGGTACGACGAGACCAGCAGGCGGTCCCAGTCGCCGACCAGCTCGCCGTCGGTCTTCAGCGAGTCGAGAATCGCCCGGTGCTGCACTGTCCACAATCGCACCGGGCGATTCTGGCAAAGACGGCACAGTTCATGCCACACCATTGAATCTGGCACCGGTCATGCCAGGATCGCAATCGGCTTCGTCCTTACCCATCGCAGCCAGCTAGTAGTAGCCCTCGGTTGCGGCCGGCCGCGCGGGTCTACGGCAGGGCCACGGCGATGCCCGACAGGGGCCAGTGGATGGATCTAGGCCTCGCCCTGGTACTGCGCCCAGCCCTCATCGAGGAGTCGAAACCCCGCATCGATCGTCGCCTCCGGATCGGCGTCCCGGGTGGCGTTGAGCTGTATCTGGAGGGCGAACCGGACGTAGAAGCGGATCTCGTCGCTCGGTTCGGCGAGCCCGAACTCCTCGGTGATCGCCGCGATCAGGGCGTCCTCGTGGCGGAACCACATCCGTTCGGCGTACTCGATGAGGGCGGGTGTCTGTTCCATCAGGGCGAGGAGCTGACGTTGGGGCTCGGACCCGAGCGCGGCGATCTCAGCGAGGTAGTGCGCCTTCAGCGCGGCGGAGATCGAGGTCCCCGGCGCTCGGTCACGTATCGCAACCACGAGTTGCTCATGCCGCTCGTCCTCGTCGCCGAACGCGAGCGCCTCCTTCTGCGGGAAGTGCGCGAAGACGGTGGTCGGCGACACATCGGCCTTGTCGGCGATCTCGCGCACGCTCACAGCGTCGAACCCACGCTCAAGGAACAGCTCGTGCGCGGCTTCCACGATCAACGCCCGGGTCGCGGCCTTCTTGCGCTCCCGCCGCCCCGCTTGGTGCACATCGCTCATGCCCGTCATCGTACTGGATCCAGCCAATAGTTGGCTTGACACCGAAACTGGTATCGGTACAGTCATGTAGTGACACCAGGTACGAGAAACCGGATGTCGACGGAAGCAATCAGGCGATGACCTCGGACCCGCGGACCCAGATTCGGCTGCGTTCGTGCTCCGGAAAGCCACGCACATCATCGTGAGTACACGAAAGAAGGCAACCGTGAACGACGTAAAGGCCGAGCCGCTCACCCCAGGCGGCAATCGGATGATGCAACGTCGCTATGCCGGCGCCGTACTCATCGCCGGAGGAGCGATCTTCTTCCTCGCCGAGTTCATCGCCGCCGCGGCATGGACGAATCCTCCGTACAGCTACACCCACCACTACATCAGCAACCTCGGCGTCCGCGGCCCCTCGGAGGCATTCGGGCAGTTCATGTACTCGCCGCTCGCGTGGGTCATGAACACCGGTTTCTTCCTCTTCGGGATCACACTGTTCGTCGGCGCCGCCATGCTCAGGGGGCTGCATGGCCGGCGCCGCTGGGCAGTGCTCACACCGGCAGCCCTGCTGGCTGTCGGCGGCGTCCTGCTGGCCTTCTTCCCCGGATCCGGCGAAACGGCGCACGCGGCCATCGACTATCACGCACTGGGCGCCTTCGCGGGCATCGTCGGCGGCAACGTGCTCATCATCATTCTTGGACGGCTGCGCCGAGACGTCGACATCACTGCGAAGACCGGCAAGGCCATGGTCGTCCTCGGCGTGTTCGGCCTCGTGGCCCTGGTGGGATTCCTCGCCCTAGCCGGCTCAGGCACCAACGTCCTCATCGGCCTGGTCGAACGCTGCGCCGTATATCCACTCCTCATCGGCCTGATCGGCGCGGGAGCATCCATCTGGAACCGCAACACCCCAGAACACGGCAGCAGCACGACGCCCTCGACCCGATCTGCCTGAAGGTCATCGGCAAGCTGGCCATGACGGGACCTGGGCCGATCCCCACCACGCTGTCCGACATCCTCGAGGGCGACGTGCAAAGGAAGGTTCTCCCGCTCGAGCCCGGCCCACCGCAACGCGTCGCCGCGATCGCGGACGGTCGATTACCGACACCGTCCCGAGCCCACCTGCGCCCGAACGGCGGCCGCCTGCCTGCTGGATGACCGGCACACCGGCGCCGTCTACGAGCCGACCGGCCCGGAGGTGATCGCTCCACGCCGGCAGGCGGAGGCGATCGCCGCCGCATTGGGTTCGCCGGTGAGGTTCCACGAGCTCACCCGCGACGAGGCCAAGGCCGCCATGACCCCGAGCATGCCGGCGGAACTCGCCGACGACACTCTGGACATCCTCGCCTCCCCGAACCCGGCCGAGCTACGCGTCAGCCCGGACGTCCAGCAGGTCCTCGGCCGCGCCCCACACCCCTTCGCCGACTGGGCCACCCGTAACCTCAACGCGTTCCGCTGAGCCTGGTCAGCGTTGACGACCTGCTCCCCGATCGCCTCCAGCGGGAGCGGGCCGCCGCTACGTCTCGTCACCTCGGTGACGAGAAGCGTCTCCAGACGAGGTTCATGTGCGCCCATACCGATCACCTGCCACCCCACCCTGACCGTGGTCCCCGCGAGCTGACGGTCCCCACCTTCCATGGGGGCAGTCAGGCGCCGAGCACCAGCGGTACCAGGAAGTAGATCTCGACAGCCTCATAGCCCGCGCCGATGACGAAGAGCACAAGCGCCGGAAGCCAGAGCCAGCCAAGCCGACTCAGACCGCCCACATAAGCCTGTCGTCGCGTGGTGGCACCCACGGTCGCCGGCCGGAGCCAGGCCCTGCCCAGCAGATAGGCGCCGAACATCACCAGTACATAGGCCTGGAACTCGATCAGGATGGTCGGGGCGTGCGGGATGAGGATCAGGGCCGATGTCCGGTTCACGGGCGCGAGGATGATCCCGATGTCGATCGTCTTGATCACGAAGGCCAGAAGGCCCGCGAAGGGGATCACGAGCGACGGCAGGACGATGAGCAGCAGCGCTGTCGCGAACACGTTGACCAAGAAGATGGTCGCGCCGAAAGTCCAGGGGCTGCCGATCACGGTGTTGACGAGCGCCCCCTGGTCGCCGTCGACGAACGAGGACGTACGCGCGGCGTGGAGATCGGGGAAGATCACAGCCAGGGCCATGCCCAGGAGGAGCACGCCGTAGGCGAGGGCATTGATCAGCAGGTACGCGCGCATGTCGGCACGGATGATCTGGAACGGTCGGCGAAGGCGGTTCATGAGTCTCGTGTCCGTTTCTCTGGTGATCGCCTGCCGGAGCAGACTCTGGGGGTTACCACTGCGTGCGCACCCGGCCCCGCAGCCTGGGTAGCCGGTCAGTTGCCACCGGCGTCGAGCAGCCAGTGGTAACGCAGCCGCAGCGCCCGTTCCGTGCCGGCCAGCGCGGCGCCGAGGCCGAGCGTGATGTTGAGCCAGAGCGGCAGGTGGATGGGGGAAGTGAAGGTGCCGAGGTTCTCGGCGATGAGCGGCACCTGCGCGATCGGCCCGATGATCTGCGGGAGGTTCAGCCCCACGCCGATCACGAGCATCACGACCGAGGTTGCGGCGACCATGCGGCTCGCCGTCGGATGATCACGCTCGAGACGGGCCCGCCTGCCCTCGCGCGATTTCGGGTCGGGAACGAGTTGGTGCTCTTCGCCCGTGGTGGTGACGTAGTGGCAGCGCTTGATCCCGAAGCTGCTCGTCGCGACCTCGATGACGCCGCCCTCCACCGGGAACACGGCGGGGATCTTGGACTGCGCGTGATGGCGGCCGTCGAGGTAGAGGTGTGCCGTGGCCTCGCCGCCCGGCCGCCGCACGTCGACGGCATATGCCCCCGGCCGCCGGCCGTCGAATGATGGCCGAAGGTGGAACAGCGCACGCCCTAACGGCAACTGCCACCAGCGAAACCGCTGCAGAGGACGCCCGTCGCCCTGCTTGACCCGCCGGATCGCCCGATTGCGCCGCCATGCCTTCACCATGTTCGCCTCCGCTCCCCGGCCAATCCGGCCGATGCTCCTTGGATCGCTTCACCACAACCCCGACTAACACACTGTGCTAGCGACTCCATGGCCAAGCTATCACAGCGTGCTAGTACAGTGCGATAGTGATGGAGAACGAGCAAGGCGGAGGCTCATGTGATGACCCCGGGGCGAGGCTCAGCGTGCGAGCGGTCGCCGCCCGCGCGGGAGTGAGCACGGGATCCCTCCGGACCCGTGCACGCCGTACCGCTGTAACCGGGAGACCACGCGCCGCTCCCTTACCGCCAAACCAGACACCCGAGCGCGGTGACGAGGAGGATGAGGCCAATCAACATGATCGTCATGCGCGGCATACTAGGGAAACCCGTGAAACGACAAGCGGCGACCGCCGTACACGAGCTTCGCAGTTACTTGTTCAAGGGTCGGAGCAGGCTTCGGCCGGAATTGGGCGGGATCGTGGCGGCCACCGCGGCATGGTCCTCAAGAATCTGCAGCAGGTGAGGTAGTGGGACCAGTTCGCGTTCCCGGTGTACGAATGGAGCGATGGCCTGCCAGGTCCGTACGACCCTGTCGTTGAGCGTCATCAGGTAACGGTCGTCGATGATGCCGAGCCGTTCCAGGATGACGAAGTTGTGCAGGAAGAACGCGACGTCGTAGACGGCTTCCTGGGCTTCCGCGGGCAGGCCGGAGATACCGAGAGCGGGATCGTGTTCGGCACCGAGCCGCTGAACGACGTACCGATGGTGTTCGTGGAACGTCGGCGACCGGAAGACGTCAAGTAACGCCAGATACGCAGGAACGTAATTGGCGCGCTTCATAGATGTCACCTGCTGGAAAGCGAAGTAGACCGAACTCAACAGCGCCAGAACGGATAAGCCGATCGCCACAGCATTGAGAATCATGGTCAATCCCCCAGCCCGCCAACTCGTTTAGCAGTAGAACGGAACCAGCGAGACCCAGGTTCCAGGGTCCCTGAGCAAAGTCGGCCTTCGCCGCGTCATCGCTCAAGGCGCCGCTGGATTTCCGCGAGCGAGGGAGCCCGCATGGTGAGCGACGACAGCCACTCAGCGACTTACGCACGTGAGAAGGCGGCGGCCGCCATGACCAGTGCCGCCACCACCTGGCTCAACTCCCTGGACAACGACCAGTCGGGGCTTGCCGCATGGGCTTCCCCGCTGAACCCGGCAGCGGAAAAGGAGCGGCTGTGCTGGTTCTACACCCCGACGGATCATGGCGGACTCGCCATCCGTGACCAAAGCGCCCATCAGCAAAGTCTGGCCATGCGGTTAGTGGCCAGCGGGCTGTCGATCGAAGGCTTCGCCACCGTCGCCATGGTGATGGGTCTGGAGAACATCCTGGACCAGCTCGAGGGATGGGGCTCCACTCTGGGCCGCCAGCGCGGCCGGGATCCTGGCCTGTACTGGCTCCGAATCTTCGGCAGTCCTGGGGACCACGTCTGGGCGTGGCGGTTCGGAGGCCACCACATTTCCCTGAACAATGTGATCATCGCGGGCCAGGTGATCGCGACGACCCCCTGCTTCATCGGCGCCGACCCTGCCAGGACCGAATTGCTGGGCGGCTCTCTGCGGCCCCTCGAGGGAGTGGAGGACGCGGCGCATGACTTGGTGCGCACATTAAGTCCCGACCAATTTCGACAGGCCCTTCTCCATACCACAGCAGTGTCGGACATCGTCTCCGGCAACCGGCCGCAGGTCTGTCATGGCGACACGATGATTCACATGCAGAACCTCTGGAGAAGGCCGTTCCCCGACCCCGCAATGGACGAATTCGTCAACGACATCGACCGCCAAGCGGAAGCGAGCAGCGGATACACCGAAGCCGACCATGCGCGCGTGGCGATCACCATTCCCCCGAACGGCATCAGCGCCCGGGACTTGAACGAAGAACAACGCCGCCTGCTGCGTCGACTTCTCAGCCGCTACACCGGACGCGCCCCCGAGGCTCTCGCCGAGGCACACGACGCCCACTACGCCGTCGATTCCGTGCTTGACGAGGTCCATTTCGCCTGGGCGGGAAGCATCGAGGAGGGAAAACCGCACTACTATCGGGCTCAGGGTCTCGACATTCTCCTCGAATACAACCACTCCCAGCGGAACGGCAACCACACCCACTCGGTCTGGCGTGACCTGCGCGCGGACTTCGGGTTGAACCAACTGGCCAACCTCCGACGTGAGCATCCTGAACCACCTCCGAGCACAACTGCCAAGACCTGACGCACAAACTCCGCACCGACGTGCTCGCCTCCTGCGTGAACAACCTGTATCGCGGGGAAACCGTCGCCTGGGTGCACGCCTCCCGGTGTCACCAAGAGGTATTGCTGAGGTACGGCGCCGCCCGCGCGAGCGGCTCACGAAAGTAACGACGAAGCACCGCCAACGTCTCCATACCGGCCCCCTGATTGCCTCCCCGCGCAAGCTGTGGCGTCCTGAGAAAAGGGGGCAAGGTCTGTGATGGTTTGTGCGGGGATGTGTGATCCGGTCAGGGCATCGGCATCACGCTGGGCACGCTGCATCCAGCCTTGCACTGGGCCAGCCCGTACCTGGAACGGCGGGCCGGGTGCTGCCAGGCGGAGGTCGATCTGGCTGGGCGGGGCATGATGTTGCGCCCCAGTGGACTGACCAGGCACGACAATGAGCCGTCAACCCTTTTGGCGACACGCAAAAAGCTCGCAGCCGCCGCCCGAACCTGGCATCCAGGCCAGTGGTCGCCCTACCCGATCAGCCGGTCACGGCGTACATGGACATGATCCCCAACGTCACGGGGCGCGCCGGCGATCTATACGAAGGAGTTCCTCGATGAAGCGCATCGCCATCAAACTGCTGACCGCTCTTCTGCTGTGAGTGACCGTCGTGGGCGTCCCTGCTGCCCTCGCCACTCCCGCGTCCGCCAACGATGCTTCCTGCTGCTGATCGGCGTGCGGCCAACCCTCTACCGGCCGGCGGTACCGACCCGTTCCGTCCCTGAATCCCGTACCCATGCCCAGTGGGCGGACCGCCGGCCTGATAGGCCGCTGGTCTCGGGATGGTCACCGGGAGCGGGAGCCGTAGAGCCGCCGCAAAAGACCGTCATCGGGACGGTTGCTATACGGCTGGGGTCATGTGGCTCCCGACCGTCGCTTGGACGAGCAGGTCACCAGAAGGCGAGTATCAGCCGCTGCGGTCAGTGCCTTGCGGGCTGTCCCGGAAAACTCTCCGCCGGCTGGAATGAGCGCGGCGTCTGTGCAACCGGTCTGCACCTAGAGTTCTGAAGGCATAGGACACCAGCAAGGTGGCTACAGCGATTACGCAGGCTGTGAGGGTCGAGCCGGCGATGGCAAGGGCGATGGCCGCGATCTCCAGGTCGGTCCGCACACCCCACGCTCGGGCTGCACGTCGATTCGCCCCTGGGACAGGCTCGTCTCGAATGCCGCTCATGCCGGTCTCCCTCCGTCGCGCTCTACCTCCGTGAATCCAGGTGTAGCCGCCGCACTCGCTGGTTCGTGCGTTCTTGAAAAGGAGGACATGCGACAGGATGACGTCGATCGTGAGTGAACGATGGCTGATCCCGCGGACATCGACGGACAATGGCTGACATGCCCTCGCGCTCGCGCAGCCTCAATCCTGACCTGCCGCTGGAACGCTTCGCCCTGGAGCTAAGAGATCTTCACCGGCAAGCGGGACGGCCGAAGCAGCGGCAGCTCGCCAACGCCATGCACTGCAGTCACGCGACTGTGTCGGCAATCCTCAACGGTCATCGTTTTCCCTCGTGGGAGCAGACGGAGGCGCTCGTACTCACCTGCGGGGGCGACATTCGGACGTGGAAGCATCGCTGGGCCGCGACCGACCGGGCGCTCGGCGCGGAACCAGCCATTGAGCACCCGGTCAGTGCTGGCATGCCGGGGCCGCCCCGGCACCTGTCCGGCCGGGAGTTCTATCGGGTGATGCTCGCCGAAGTGAACCGTGCCCGGTTTCGGATCATGACGACCTTCATCCGGCATCGGCCGCCAGAGTATTTCCTTGGATTCACCGACGGGGAAACCGCGCAAGTCGCCTCCGCATACTTCGAAAACGTCCTCCGATGGTCGGCGCTGCCCGGACCTCGCTCGGTACGTCGGATCATCTGCACTCCGAACACGGAGATGCAGGAATGGGCCCAACGGTTCGCACAGGAGACGGCGACCTATCCGCGTCACGAGATCCGCGTCGTGGATTGGCCCCTTGGAATAGATGCCGTCAACATGGCCATCTTCGACGACTCGGTGGTTTTGCTCGCCTTCACGTCCGGAGCGGCACAACAACTGGACGGGTTCCGAATCGATGAACCCGAGTTCGTCCGCTGTTCGGTCGGCCACTTCGAACAACTCTGGTCCATCTCCCGCAAGTTCGCCGTCCCCCCTCAGCACACGTGACGGTCCCTCCTGGGAGTGGCACCAGTGGCCTCCGCAGACCTACGGACGTCGTCAGACGCTGGTCCCGGCATGACGTGACGCCCACCGAACTCCCGGCCGGGTTCTCACGCGCTGCGATCATGGCTGGGCCGCACCGGGCACGCCCGACGCTCCTGGCTGACTGACCCAGTTCCTGGCCGGTTGGGGTGGGAGCCGGCACCTGCGCGGGATGAACGGGCTGCGCAGGCTGGTGGCCATCGACCTGAGCGCGGCGATCTTTCCCGACGCGGGGTTCTTGACCCGCGACACGTCGGCGACGATGACGTCAACCTGTCCAGAGCGCAGATCGCGATGGAAGTCCGAGAGCGGGGCGGAACCGGGGAAGGCGGACATCGCGGAGAGAAGTCCACCCCACAACAGGGTCACGACCAGGATCAGGCGGACCGCCAGGCCGGCGACGGACATGGAGGTCGCGATCATCACGAGCTTTCTACGGGAGAAGGGTGTCCGCGTAGAGGATAGGCTCCGCCGGAGCTGGTCAAACCCTCCTATAGCGATGGAGTTCGTATCAGACCAGCCGGGTCACGGGGCTTGATCGACAACGGAATCGTCAGTCGCGTTGGCGAACCGGATCGCCTCGAGTTGCCGCCAATCACCGTTCGGATGTCGGTGGATGGCGCCAACACGGGGGAAGGGTGAGCGGGGCCGGTGGATGCTCACGCTCTCCCGCACGTCGGTGGTGGGACGCGCTGTGCGGACAGGACTTCGCTCGGTGTTCCCTCTGCGGCGAGCCGTCCCTGGTCGAGCAGGAGGCAGTGGTCGGCGCGCTCCGCCATGCGCAGGTCGTGGGTGGCGTGGATCACGGTGGTCCCGTTGGCACGCATCTCGTCGAGAACGTCGGAGATGTGCTGCTGAGCCTCCACGTCCAGCCCTGTCGCGGGCTCGTCGAGCAGCAAGAGGTCAGGCTCCTGTGCCAGGCCCTGGGCAAGGAGCGTGCGCTGCCGCTGGCCGCCCGACAGTGCGCCCAGTTGGCGGCCCGCCAGTTCCTGGATTCCCAGCCGGACCATGCACGCGTCGACCACCGCCCAGTCCAGCCGTGACAGCGGCCGCCACGCACCGCGACGCGCCCAGCGGCCCATCGCCACCGTCTGCCTGACCGTGATCGGCAGCGTGTCGGGCGCCTCGCTGCGCTGGACCACATAGCCGGTACGGCTGCCGCCGTCCCGGGACACCGCTCCCGACAGTGGCTTGACGACTCCAGCCAGTACGGCCAGCAGCGTCGACTTGCCGGAACCGTTCGGCCCCACGACGGCGGTGACGCCCGGCCCCGGCAAGTGGGCATCGAGGCCGTGCAGGACCGTCCGCCTGCCGTACCCCGCGCTGAGATTTCTGATCACGACGGCCACGGGCACCTCCGACTTGAAATTGATAATGGTTTTCATTGTAGAGTGCTTTGCCATGGATTGGTTGCTAGATCCGTTTCAGGTGTCGTTCGTGCGGCATGCCCTGGTGGGCGGGATCCTCGTTTCGCTCATCTGCGCCCTGGCGGGGACGTGGGTGGTGCTGCGCGGCATGGCCTTCCTGGGCGACGCGATGTCGCACGGGATGCTGCTCGGGGTCGCCGTCGCCTCGTTGATCGGGGTCAATCTCCTGGTCGGCGCCTTGGTGAGCGCGGGCGGGATGGCGCTTGGCGTGAGCGCGATCAGCAGGTCGCCGAAGTTGTCGCAGGACACGGGCATCGGCCTGCTGTTCGCCGGGATGCTGGCGCTCGGCGTGATCGTGGTGTCGCATTCGGAGTCGTTCGCGGTGGATCTGACCGCGTTCCTCTTCGGCGACGTCCTCGGCGTGCGGCCGCGGGATCTCGTTCATCTGGGCGTCGCGCTCGGCGTCTGCGCGGTGGTCGCGCTGCCGGGTCATCGGCTCTTCGTCGCCCTGGCCTTCGACGCGCGTAAGGCGCACACGCTGGGCATGCGGCCGCGACTGGCTCACGTGCTGCTCCTCGCCCTGGTCACGGTGGCGATCGTCGCGTCCTTCCACATCGTCGGCACCTTGCTGGTCTTCGGTCTGCTGGTCGCGCCGCCCGCTGCGGCGGCGCTGTGGGCGAACCGCATCGCGATGATCATGCTCGGCGCCGCGGTGCTGGGTGTCGTCTCGACCGCGGCGGGGCTGGTGGTGTCGTGGCACGCCGGTACGGCCGCGGGCGCCACGATCGCGGCCGTCGCCGTTGCCCTGTTCTTCGTCTCCGCCCTCGGTCGCGGAGTTGCCGGAAGGAATCGAACGCAGTGATGAGGACCGCCCTCGCGGGCCTGCTGGCACTGGCCGGATGCGCCGCCGGGCCCACCGAGAACGCCGCTCCCCACGGTTACGTGGCGGGGGCGGAGGAGACGGCCGAGCCGCAGTACCGGCTTGTCCTGGCCGACGGCGCGAAGGCGTACGTCCTTGACCTGGTCAGCGGAAAGGTGTCCGTCGCGGGCGCGGCCGGGAATGTCACGGCGGTCACCGGCGACGGACGGCACGCCTTCCTGTCCGGCGGCGCGCTGCGGATCGTCGACGGCGGCGCGTGGATGGTCGATCACGGCGACCACGTTCACTACTACAGGTCAGCCGTTCGCGACCTCGGCGAGGTCGCCGGGCGGGGGCCGCACGAGGCGTTCAGCGACGCGGCCGTCACGGCCGTGCGGTTCGGGGACGGCACGGTCAAGCTGTTCGACCGGGGCCGCCTGGACAAGGGGGACATCTCCGAGATCGGCACGCTCTCGGCCGATGGTCCCGTCGTGCCCTACGCGGGGCACCTGCTCGTGGCCGATGGCGGCGCCGTACAGGTGAAGACCAGGACCGGGGCGCAGGCCCGCACGATCGCCGAAGGATGCCGCGAGCCGGAAGGCGCCGCCGTGACCCGCCGCGGCGTCGTCGTCGGCTGCGCCGACGGCGCGCTGGTCGTCGACGGGAACCTCGCGGGGAAGAAGATCCGCTATCCGGAAGAGGGGATGCGGGCGAGGGAGTTCCATCACCGGCCGGGCAGCACGACACTCGCCGCCAAGGCCGGTGACCAGGGCATCTGGGTGCTCGACGTGACCCGCTCAACCTGGAAACTGATCAGGAGCAAGGGCGTGCTCGCGGTGAACGCGGCCGGAGACGGCCTGCCCGTCCTGTCGCTGACCGGGGACGGAACGCTCCATTCCCACGATCCCGTCTCGGGGAGGCGGACTGCGCGCACGAAGCTGCTTGCCGTACCGAAGAATCCTGACATTCAGGTGGACACGGCCCGCGCCTACGTCAACGATCCCGAGCGCGGGGCCGTCCACGAGATCGACTACAACGACCGGCTCAGACGGGCGCGGACGTTCGAGCTCGGCTTCGCGCCGCGGCACATGACGGAGATCGGCCGATGAGCCGCGCCGCCGTCGCCCTCCTGGCGATCGTCCTGCTCGCGGGGTGCACCACGGGGATCGGGAACGGCACCGGCATCGTCGTCACCACGAACATCCTCGGCGACATCACCCGCAACATCGTCGGCGACGAGGCCGAGGTGACCGTGCTGATGAAGCCGGACTCCGACCCGCACTCCTTCGGCGTCTCCGCCCAGCAGGCCGCCCAGTTGGAACACGCCGACCTCGTCGTCTACAACGGCCTCGGGCTGGAGGAAGGCGTGCTGCGCAACGTCCGGGCCGCACGCGAAGCCGCCGTCCCCACCCTCGCGGTCGGGGACGGCGTGATCGGCGACGCGGACGCCGACCCGCACTTCTGGACCGATCCGCGACAGGTCGCCAAGGCCGTCGACCTGATCGCCGAGCGCGTCGTCGCGGAGGTCGACGGCATCGACGCCGCCCGGGTACGCGCGAACGCGGCCGCCTACCGGAGCCGCATCTCCGAACTGGACACCTGGATAGCCACCCAGATCGCCACCATCCCCACCAGCAACCGAAAGCTAGTGACAAATCACCACGTCTTCGGATATTTCGCCAAAAGGTATGGCTTCGCCGTGGTCGGGGCGGTGATCCCCAGCGGGACCACGCTCGCCTCCCCCAGCGCGTCCGACCTGAAGTCGCTCGCGGACGCCATCAGACGCACCAAGGTCAAGGCGATCTTCGCCGACTCCTCCCATCCCGACCGCCTGGCCCAGGTCCTGGCCTCGGAAACCCGCCTGGACGTACGGGTCGTCACCTTGTTCTCCGAGTCGCTCAGCCAGCGCGAACCGGGCGCCGCGACCTACCTGGACATGATGCGCACCAACACCACAGCCATCGTCACATCCCTCCAATGAAAGGTGTATTCACCATGCGTTTCCCGGCACTCGTCGCCGCCGGCCTCCTCCTGACCGCCTGCGGGACGACCTCGGAGGCGGCCGCCCCGCAGCCGGTCGCCGACCCGCTCGTCGCCACCTACTCCGGCGGCCTGTACGTCCTCGACGGCAAGACCCTCCGCCTGGCCAAGGACATCCCGCTGACCGGATACAACCGGGTCAACCCCGCCGGAGACGACCGCCACATGCTCGTCTCGACCTCCACCGGCTTCCGCGTGCTCGACGCCGTCACCCCCGCGCTCAAGAACGACGAGTTCAAGGCCGCCAAGCCGGGCCACGTGGTCAGGCACGGCGGCACCACCGTCCTGTTCGCCGACGGCAGCGGCGAGGTCACCCTCTTCGACCCCGCGCAACTCGGCGAGGGCCTGCCCAAGGGCGAGGTCTACACCGCCGCCGCCCCGCACCACGGCGTGGCCATCGAGCTCGAGAACGGAGAACTCGTCGTCACGCTCGGCACGGAGGAGGAACGCCGCGGCATCGTCGTCCTGGACAAGGACAGAAAGGAACTCGCCCGCAGCGAGCAGTGCCCCGGCGTGCACGGCGAGGCCACCGCCAGGGGCGAAGCCGTCGTCATCGGCTGCGAGAACGGCGTCCTCCTCTACAAGAACGGCAAGATCACCAAGATCGCGAGCCCTGACACCTACGGCAGAATCGGCAACCAGTCAGGCACCGACACGTCGCCCGTCGTCCTCGGCGACTACAAAACCGACCCCGACGCCGAACTGGAACGTCCCACCCGCATCTCCCTCATCGACACCGGCACCGGCAAGCTGCGGCTCGTGGAGCTCGGCGCCAGCTACAC
The DNA here is from genome assembly GCF_014203235.1 of Nonomuraea endophytica. Lineage (GTDB taxonomy): Bacteria > Actinomycetota > Actinomycetes > Streptosporangiales > Streptosporangiaceae > Nonomuraea > Nonomuraea endophytica. Next base: position 554,133 of record NZ_JACHIN010000006.1, read on the forward strand.
CTTCCGCTCCCTGGCCCGCGGTCCCCAGGGCGAAGCCCTCGTCCTCGGCACCGACGGCAAGATCCACGTCATCGACCCGGCGGCGGCCAAGGTCGTCAGGACCATCCCGGTCCTCGGCACCTGGACCGAGCCCCTGGACTGGCAGCAGCCCCGCCCGAACATCTTCGTCCGCGACCGGACCGCGTACGTCAGCGACCCGGCGAAGAAGCAGCTCCACGCGATCGACCTCGCCTCAGGCAAGATCCTCAAGACCGCGTCCCTCCCGGACACCCCCAACGAACTCAGCGGCATCACCCACTGAACAGTTGGAGCGTCTGCGATCGTTCCCGAGCAGCTGAACACATACTTCACGATGCCGTGGCTCGGTTGTCACCCCGACGAACACCTCAAGATCCCGCAGTCGGCCGAGCACCCGCAGGCCCGACTTTCGGGCCGTATGGGCGTACAACACCCCGCACCTTCGGGTGCGGGGCTTCTTCGCGTTGTACGGCTACGCCCGGGCTAGAGGTAGAAGAACCACCAGTCGCTGTCCCATTCGCAGTCGAAGGTGTGATGTGGCCCAGCTTCGCCAGCCGGTCTCTGCCGCGGTTGCACGAATCAAGGTTGTCGTAGGGCCCGCTCCACCCCGCCTCGGCCGTGGACGATGCTGTAGTGGCAGCCGATGCGGGAGCGGGAGCCACTGCCAGCAGAGTGCCGGCCGCCAAGGCGGCGGCCACGATGACCTTAGGCATGCGCATGATCACTCCTGTCGTGTTGGGCGATCTCATTGCTGCCTGGGGGTCTCACCAGACCCATTGCTCGAACCAGTAACCGTGGGGCCCGGTGTAGTGACAGGAGCCCGGCGGCCAGACCCGGACGCCGTCCTCCTCCAGCTCGTTCTTGACCCACCTGCAGACATCACCGGCGTTGAAGTAGCCAACGAACTCCCAATAGCCGTCGGCGTCGATCTGCGGAGCGGGGCCTGGGTCCGTGACGGACGTCGTTGAGGTTGATGTCGCGGTGGTGGCCAGGGCCGGCATGGCCGCCGACGCCAGCAGGGTGGAGGCTGCCAGTGCACTGCCGGCGATGAGTGTGGCTAAACGCATGATGCTCCCCGTTGAGTAGTGACCTGCGCTCGGTGCTGTGGAGCCGATCGATCAAACGCTGATCGGTTCAGCGTGCACGTTTCACGCTAGGGAACGTCACTTCGCCCGCTCCACGACTTTCACGCGTGCTTGAAGGTCCTACGTCGGCGGTTTCCCGATCAATACCGCCAGCAGCGAGCTGAACTGCTCCGTCTGCTTCAAGCGCCAGGTGAGGACGATGAGGCCATCAATCTCGATGGCCGGTGACAGCAAGGGGCTGCGGCGACACAGAAATCGCTGTTCTGTGCCGCAGCTTCCTGGTGATCACCGCGGCCTACGGCGCCAGCTCTCCGGCCGGGGGTGCGACTCCGGAACGTTCTGTGGCACAACCGCCCAGGAAACCCGCCAATGCCTGTCACCCCGTTGCCCGCGGCCGTCCGCGTGAGCGAGCGCCCAGGCGTCCAGGTCAGCGGCGGTGTTGTCGGGCATCCGCGAGCCCAGGCCCGTCCCGGAGCCTTCGCCGGCCTGCTACTGCTCCACCTCGACCAGCACCTGGTACGGCTGCGCGCCGGCTCACGGCGCTGGGGGGCGGGGGCCGAGCATGCCGTCCAGGATGACACGCGCCAACTCGCTCGCTCGTGCCACCATCTCGGGCTCCTGCCGGTCGGCGGGCTGGCCGAGCTTGGCCATCATCGGATTGCCGGTCATCGCGATCACCGGCCCGATCACCGCCGCGTACAGCATGTAGATGGGTGTGGGTGGCATGCGGCCCGAGTCGACCAGGCGCTGCACGCTAGGTTGCACGGCCGCGAGCGTCGGGCCGATGTAGCGCTCGACGAGGTAGTCCAGGCGCTCGCTCGCCCGGTGTGACTCTTCCATCATGAGCTGGTTCAGCAGTGGCGTGCGCGCGGAGATCTCATAGAAGCGCCGGACCACGGCGGTCAGCCTGGCCGCGTCGTCCACGGCGGGGGTCTCGGGGTGCAGGACGGGTGCCAGGTTGCGTGTCACGTCCTCCAGCGCGTGATCGACGACCGCCTGCCAGAAGGCCAGCTTGGAGCCGTATCGGTCGTTGATGAAGTTGTGGCTGACGCCCAGTCTCCGGGCCAGCTCGCGCATCGAGGCCCCGTCGTAGCCGAGCTCCACGAACGCCGCCAGGCCGTGGGTCAGGATTTCTTCGTCCGTGGGCGGGGTGGGTCCCTTGGCGGACGGGCGTCCGGGCCCGCGGCGTGTGTGCCGCTCCGTCATGCCAGTTCTCCTCCGGTTCGGGCCACCAGCGTGTTCGAGTCTAGATCCACTGCTTCGTGGTCACCGCAGCAAAACTTGACGACTGTCAGATTAAGCATATTCTGACAGTCGTCAGAATATCTAGGAGGATAGATGATGGGCGCCCTTCCCGTCGAAGATCAGACCGGCTCCCTGGTGAACGTGCCACGGTGGCCAACCGACCGATCCACCCGGGCTGCGGTCCTGGCCCAGTTCGGGCGTACGCGCGCCGACCTGATGGGCTGGGCACTGACCACCGGTGACCCGCTGGCCGACGCGGTGGTCGAGGAGATCCACGCGCACGGCCGGTCCGTTCGCGAGGTGTTGCAGCGCGGCATCGCCGAGGGACTGGGCGCGTTGACCGATCCGCCGCTCGCGGTGGCCGCGTTGCTGGCGCAGTCCGAGAGCGTGCCGGACTACGTCGATGACGAGCTGCTCGATCGCGGGTCGCTCCCCTACTTCGCCGCGCCGGCGCCCGCGCACGCGATCTCCCTGAGCGCCGGGGCACTGGTGCGTACCTATGAGTCCCCCTCGATCGCGCAGGTGCTGGCCATGACCGGACGGCTGCTGGAGGGGGCGCCGCGCCGCCTGCAGGAGACCGGCCTGTGGGTCAACACCGTGATGCTGCCCGGTTCACTGCGCCGGGGCCGGCCGGGTTACGTGGCCACCCTGCAGGTGCGGATGTTGCACGCGCACATGCGCCGCCTGGCTCGGACCCGCGGCTATGACGAGGCCGCCCTGGGCGTACCCATCAATCAGGTTGATCTCGCCCGGACCTGGATGGACTTCACGCTCACCCCCTATCGCGCCGAAGAGCGGATGGGCTGGGCGCTCAGCGCCGCCGAAGCCGCCTCCCTGTACCGCTATTGGTGGTATGTCGCCCACCTGCTCGGCATCGACGCCCGCCTGGTCGAAGGTATCCGCGACCATTCCGCGGCCCAGCGGGTCGACGACCTGCTGCAGGCGGTCACCGGTCCGCCGATCCCCGAATCCGGCCAGCTCGCCATGGCGACCTTGCGCACCATCGCCGGTGAGTTGCACCAGTTGGCGCGCATTCCGCCCAGTGCCGGGTTGCCCGCCCTGTTCGCCCTGACCCGCCAATTTCATGGCAACGGCCGCGCCGACGAGTTGGACCTGCCCGCCGCGCCGGTCCTCGACGCCGTCCTGACCCCGCTCATCCTGGCCAACCGGCTCACCCGCGCCCGCCGGCGCCGCGATCCGGCCGCCTGGCGCCGTCGCCAGGAAACGAACATCGCCGCCGCTCGCGCGCTGACCAGCCAAAACCTCGATCAGGCGACCTTCCGGCACTGACACCAGCGGACCTGGCGCATAGGAGTCACAGTTGTTTGTCGTCACCGTCGTCCTGACGATCCTGCTCGCGCTGCTCTTCTCCGGCACCGGAATACCCAAGGTGGCCGGCATGGAGACCAGCCTGCGGCGCGCCCACCACATCGGGGTCGGCCCCCGCCTGAACCGCCTCATCGGCATCCTGGAAATCTGCGGAGTGCTCGGGCTGCTGATCGGCCTGTGGCTGGCCTGGCTCGGGGCTTTGGCGGGGGCCGGCCTGGCCGCGTTGATGATCGGCGCCATCGCCACGCACGTACGCGCCGGCGACGACCGCAAGGCGATCGCCATTCCCGCAATCGTCGCACTCCTGACGGCTGCCTATACGGTCACGCGCTTGATCAGTGCGTGATCGGGTGGCGAGCTGTCGCGGTGGGGCACTCCCCTGGCTCAGCTCCGGCGGGTGGGCTGAGCCGGCCGGATTCCCGGCCGCTTGTCCCTGAAGCCGGCGCTGGAGGGGCGCGGCTTCGTCTCCCTTTGGTGGTTGGCGGGCCGCGGGCCCAGGTCCATCAGCCTAAGGCGGCGGTTCGTCGCGCGCTTGACCTCGAGTGCGCTCGCCGCGGCCGGAAGTCGTGGCTTGGCCTGGGCAATGTCCGCGGTGGACGGCTTCGCTGATCAGGTCCACGAGGTTTCTCGTGTGCGGGATCGTGCGGGGGATGCCGATTCGGGATCCGTCACGGACTCGCACCTTGGCGATCGGACCCCACTCGCCCTCGCTGAAGTTGTCGTTGACGGCGTCTATGTCGTCCCAGGGGATCGAGCGGGTGCCGCGGGCGTCGACGTGGACGAAGCCACCCTGGTGCAGTTGGAACTGTTCGTCGCGGTGCCGCCGGTAGTGGATCACGTTCCGGGCCGAGAAGACCATGACGGTGAAGGCCAGGCCGGCCACCGAGGCGAAGCCGCCGATCGGGACGACGTGGCCGGAGGAGGACGGGGTGAGATCCCACACCATCACTCCTACTGTGGCCAGTAAGATTATTTCGACCCTGGAGACGACGATATTGCCGCCTTGGTTGACGTCGGTGGGACTTACGGGAGAGCCGACAGGCCTTACAGGCGAAAGTACTCCCCGAAGACGGCAGCGGAGCGGCCACCAAGGAGGCGGGGACGCTGACCGCAGCGCCACCACGGCACCCGCGGTGGCTGCGTTGGACACTGACTCCTCTCGGTCCTCGGGGTTGTGGTCGTTGCCGACTTCGGACGGGGCTATGGGTGTGCTGCTTTCACCTGCCACACAGCCAATCGCCGATGTGAAGCTTGCTATCCGGCCTGTTCGGTGATGCCCGCGAAACACCCGCTTCCAGGCGTTGCGTGCCCGGCTGGAACCTACGCGGAACACTCCGCCTGACGACTTGACCATGGACGCGGTGGCCGACCCGCTCAGGATCACGCGGAGAATCCATCCGCGCCATCGCCGCCGGGGTCGACCTTTCCATCGGCGTCGGCTCGGCCGATGTCAAGTGTGCTTGACATCGGCGCGGGCGCCTCCTACCGTGTCAAGCGTACTTGACTTCCGCCACAGGAAGGGCAACCCGTGCAAGCACACAACGAGACCGGGGCCTATCGGGACTCGGTCAAGACAACCGTTCGACTAGTCCTCTGGACACTCGCCTGGGTGGCGACCCTTGCCTTGGCCAGGTTCGGTCCCGGGCTCCTGTGGGATTCTCAGCAAGCGGTGGCGAGCTGGGCCGCAGTCGCCGCCAATCTTGTCGTCGGCATCGGATGGATCGTGGCCTTCGCACGCTTTCTCCGGGCACTCGATGAGTTGCAAAGGAAGTTCCTGCAGGATGCGCTGGAGATCACCCTCGGAGTGGGGGTGGTCGGCGGATTCGCCTACGTCGTCGCGGACGCCGCCGGCCTCGTCCCCTACGACGTCAACATCGCGCTCTTCCCCGTGCTCCTGGGCGTCGTCTACTCGATCGCCTTCGTCGTCGGCAAGATCAGATACCGATGAAGAACCGCCTCAAGGACCTTCGGACCGAACGCGCCTGGACGCAGGCTGACCTGGCTCAGCGTGTCGGCGTTTCTAGGCAGACGATCAACGCGATCGAAACAGGAAAGTTCGACCCGAGCCTTCCCTTCGCCTTCCGTCTCGCCAAGCTGTTCAACCTGAAGATCGAAGAGCTCTTTCTCGACGATCAATGAAGCGCCACCTGCCGGACCCACGTGCGTACCTGCCGATGGAGACACCACCACGGCCGGCGACAGGGCATCACCGGTCGGGGGCGAGGACCTCATTTCCCTGCGCGAGGTAGAGGTATCCATGCGATTAGGTCTGACAGTGCTCATCATCGGTGCCGCCATCGTGGCGACGGGCGCACCGGTGACGGCCGTCCCGCCCGAGACTGCGGTCGCCGAAGCGGGGACGGCGGCGGCGCCCGTCTGGGGTGATTGCACGATGGCGCCGCAACGTGGCATCGAGCGCGACCCACGCCAGCAGTGCGCGATCTTGAAGGTGCCGCTGGACTACCGTGCCCCACGCGGGCGGACCATCGAGATCACGATCTCCCGCATCGCGACGGCGCGACCCGGGACGCGCCGCGGGATCCTGCTGTCCAACCCCGGCGGTCCCGGCGATCAAGGCCTCGACCTGGCCAGCGCGCTGGGGACCGTACTGCCCAGGAGGTTCTTGATCTGGCCGTGCGCGGCGTGGCCGACCCGTCCGGCCGAGCCGCCGGTGACGGTCACCGGCAACGGGGCGCGCAATGTGCTGATTCTGCAGAACACCCGCGATCCGTCCACGTCCCTGCGAAGCGCCCGCGGCCTGCGCGCCACGCTCGGCCGCCGGGCCGCCATGATCACCGTCGACCAGGGTGGCCACGGCGTGTTCGGATTGGGCAGCTGCGCCGACGAGGCGACGAACACCTTCCTGGCCACCGGGAAACTGCCGGCTCGGGACCGCTTCTGCCCGGCTCCGTCACCGGTCGGCGACACCGTGCGCTCCGCGGCCGTTCCGTACGTACCTCCAGGGTGGCCGCTGTAGTCGAGCCCGGCTGGGACAACGGCGGCTGGTGGGTGGTGCTCGAACCCTCCGGGTACGCCGTGTTGAGTCTGGGACCCGAGGGGATTGTCTGCCGCACCGATTAGGATTCGGCGCCGCGTCCGTCTGTATGTGTGAGATCGACTCACGGGAGGTTGACACGATGCGGAAACTGATCTTCGCCATGAACCTGAGCCTGGACGGCTACATCGCCGCGCCAGGCGACGACATCGACTGGAGCGGGCCGCCGAGCGACGAGCTGTTCCAGTGGTGGCTCGACAGGGAGCGGGCGAGCGGCCTGACGCTGTACGGGCGCAAGTTGTGGGAGACGATGAGCTCCCACTGGCCGACCGGCGACCAGCAGCCCGACGTAACCCCGGCGCGGATCGAGTTCGCGCGGAACTGGCGGGACACGCCGAAGGTGGTGTTCTCCTCGACGGTCGACAAGGTCGACTGGAACACCCGCCTGGTCACCGGCGACGCGGTCGCCGAGATCACCCGGCTCAAGGCCGAGGACGGCGCCCCGATGACCATCGGCGGCGCAACGCTCGCCGGGGCGGCCATGCGGGCCGGGCTGATCGACGAGTACGCCCTGGCCACCTATCCGGTCCTGGTGGGCCGGGGCACGCCGTTCTTCACGGCGCTGGACAGCTGGATGAACCTGACCCTGGTGGAGACGCGGACGTTTCCCGGCGGCGTGGTGCTGACTCGATACGAGACGAGGCGATGAGCACCCTTCGTTGCGTTCCGAGTGAGCTGTTGACCGGCTCGCTGGGGATGGGGACGACGGCGTCGTAAATCATGACGATGTTCTTCGGGTGCCCCGTCGGCAACGCCGGCGGGGCGTGCGGAGATTTGTCTCATCGCAGCGTCGGGGGCAGGCCCAGCCATGGTTTGTCGGTGGCGTCGAATCCGGTGAGCTCGGCGATCTTCCCGTCGACGATGTGCAGGACCGCGATGTTGAACAGCCGGTACTCCGGGTCGCCGGGGGTGCGGATGTACAGTGCGGCGGCCGGCATGAGGTTGACCGTCGTGGTGATGCAGCGCCAGTCGTCGTAGCCGGGCTGGAAGAGCCCGCCGGAGACCCAGCCGTCCACCGCGTCCTTGGCCGTCATGCTCACGGTGCCCGCCTCGGGCAGCATCGCGAAGCGCAGGTCGTCGCGCAACAGGGACGTCAGCCCGTCGAGGTCGTTGCGCTCATGGGCGTCGATGTACGACTTCACCACGCCGCGCTCGTCATCCGACAGCTCGTGGGTGGCGGGTCTCCGCCAGTCGAGGCGGCGGTCGGGTAGCTGCTCGCGCATCGTCACGCGGGCCCGCTGCAGTGCGCTGGTCACCGATGCGACGGTCAGCTCGAGCGCGTCGGCGGCCTTCGACGCCGGCCAGCCCAGGACGTCGCGCAGAATGAGCACCGCCCGCTGCCGCGGCGGCAGGTACTGGACCGCGACGATGAACGCCAGCTCGATCGTCTCCCGCGCCACCACCGATTCCTGCGGGTCCTCGGGGAGCATCTGATCGGGGTACGGCTGCAGGTACAGCATCTCGGAGCCGGGCTCCGGCAGCTCGGACGGCACGTGCGTGCGGTCGTTGCGCTTGTCCAGGAAGTCGAGGCAGGCGTTCGTCGCGATCCGGTACAGCCAGGTTCGCAGCGCGGCACGGCCCTTGAACGACTCCCGCTTGTTCCACGCCCGCAGGAACGTCTCCTGCGTCATGTCCTGGGCGTCCTCGTAGTTCGCGAGCATCCGGTAGCAGTGCACCTGCAGCTCACGGCGGTGGCGCTCCGTCAGGAGTGCGAACCTCGCCGGGTCGTCCGAGCGGACCGCGGCGATGAACGTGGCCTCCTCAGCGCCCAGCCCTCTGGCGTCGGTCATGGTCATCCATCCTTCCACCGGGTGCGAGGGGCTACCAGAACTGACGACGTGGCGGAGGATTTCTGATCGGTGGAGCCACTAGCACCAGGCCGGCCGCGTCGGGGCGATCCGGGGGACGTACTCCCCTATGCGGTCTTCCAGCACGTTGTACGGCGGCTTCTTCCACCTCGGCCGCAGACGAACGCGAGCGGGAAGGCGGCGGGGCCGAAACAGTCGCGGGCCGGATCGGCGAGGACCGTGGACCGCCCCGCGTCGGACGGTGGGACCAGGGCCGAATCCGGCCGCTCCATCCATGGCACGTCGTCCTGGTCCCCGTGCACGGCCTAGTAACGTCACCGCTCAGGCCTGCGAGCGCTACACCAAGCGCGCTGTCCTCTCACTCCCGGCCTGCGGGCCCGGCGGCAGGGAGTGGTGGGGCCCTCCGAGGGGACGTCTACGCCTTCCTGCGGGTCCAAGTGATCAGTCGGTAGCGGCGCTGGGCCGATCGCTGACCCGCAGCATCGGCGCGAACTGCTGCCAGGTGACGCCGGACGCGCGGGCGGCCTCGATCAGGTCCGGTCCAGGAATGCCGAGTGTGGTTCCACGTAGAGGAGGGTCTGAGGTCAGGCGGTGAGGGCGGCCTCTGCTTCCCGGTAGATGACGCTCGGGTCCTCGGACAGCCAGGCCTTCACCTGGCGGCTCCAGGAGTCGGCGAGCACCTCCGGCCGGTGCGCCTCGATGCCGTCGAGGGCGGCCGCGACAATTGCCTCGGGGGCGGTCTTGTCGCCGTCGTACCAGGCCATCATGTCGGTGTCCGCGGCGCCCAGGTGCAGGCCGGTCACCAGGGTGCGCCGGCCGGCCAGTTCCAGGCGGACGCTGTTGGTGAGCGCCCATTCGGCGGCCTTGGCCGCGTGGTAGGCGCCCGCGCCGTCGAAGGCTAGCCAGGAGATCGCGGACAGGACGTTGAGGATCGCACCGTCGGCCAGTTGGGGTGCGAAGGCGCGGATCACGTTGAGGGTGCCGTAGAAGTGGGTGTCCATCTCGCGGCGGATCGTGTCCAGGTCGCCGGTGATGAGGTTCGCGCCGGTGGAGATGCCCGCGTTGTTGATCACGATCTTGACGTCGGGCGCCGCGGCGGCCGCGGCGGCGACCGACGCCGGGTCCGTGATGTCCAGGCGCAGCGGGATGACTCCCGGAACGTCGATGAGGTCCAGACGGCGGGCGGTGGCGTACACCTTGCCGGCGCCGCGGTCGAGGAGGGAAAGGATGAATTGCCGGCCCAGGCCCCGGTTTGCGCCGGTGACCAGCACGTGTGCTCCGTTGATCTGCATGCCGGATAGGCTAAAACCTGACGTTGACGTCAGAGGCAAGTGTTGTGATGGAGGTCACGGTGCGTATCGGCGAGTTGGCGGCGCGATCGGGCGTCAGCGTGCGTGCCCTGCGTTACTACGAGGAGCAGGGACTGCTGAAGGCGGACCGGAGCGAGTCCGGGCAGCGTCACTATCCCGCGTCCGCGGCCGACCGCGTTGAGCTGATCCAGACGCTCTACTCCGCCGGCCTGTCCAGCCGGACCGTCGCCGAACTGCTGCCCTGCGTCGATGCCAAGGTCAGCACGCCCGAGTCGCGTGCCCGGCTGGCCGCCGAACGTGATCGCATCAACGCGCAGATCGCGGCGCTGGCCCGTACCCGTGACAACTTGGACGCGGTCATCGCCTCCACCGGAAGCCCGGCCAGCGGCTGCGCGGTGATCGCGGACCACGATGTCGCTGCGCGGCCCGGTTCGGGCTCGACATCAAGAACGCGATCCGTTACGCCGAAAACGTCCGCGCACTATCAGGGGAGCACCAACTGAGGAGCAGGACTCCGCCACCATCCCGGAACCCAGGGTGCACGCCTTGTCGTTCTTTCTGGCGGTCAGCGACCGTTGCTGAGTACTGACACGTTTGCCAAAATCGTGGACCACCTAGCCTGGCTTCGTGTTCAGGCAACTCAGGCTCCCGTGATCTTCTGGCAAGCTCGAGGGATGCTCAAACTCACCGATTTCATTATCGACTGCCCGGACACCATGGCGCTGGCGGCTTTCTACTCCGAGGTGACAGGCCGCCGGATCAAGGAAGGCAGCCACGAGAACTGGGCCGGTATCCAATTCGGTGAGATCGAGCTGGCGTTCATCCGGGTGGACGATTACCGCGCTCCGCAGTGGCCCGACAGCGAACACCCCAAGCAGTTCCACCTCGATTTCGAAGTCGACGACATCGAGTCCGAGCAGCTTCGCGTCCTCGGACTCGGCGCGACGCTGCAGCAGAACTTCATCGGCCCCGAAGGCTACGGCTGGCGGATCTATACCGACCCGATCGGCCACCCCTTCTGCCTGTGCCGCAACAAGGGTGTCATCTGGACCGACCAGGGCCCGACCTGGCCCAAGCATGACTAGAACCTGACTCGACGCGGTTGGCGATGAGCGTTCGAACTGCGCTTTGGAAGATGTGCGCCTGAGGACGTCGGTCAGAATTGACAGCGCTGTGGGGCCGTGTTGCGATCTCGCCTCGGCCGGTGAAGTCCGGCGGCGCCGCCAGGGCCAACGGCGGCGGAGGTGGGCGCTGGCCGCCGGTGACGACCGTGCCATAGTTGTGCCCGCTCCACGACCACTGATCCGACGCCTTCGCTGTGCACGCTGCCGGGCCCGCTCACCTGTGCCCGGCCCTCCACCTGGCCGACCAATGTGCCACCCGACATCGACCCGACCGCAGGCGAGCCCGCACCGGATATCGGCACCGCCAGCGCCGGTATCGGTACGGCGGGAGGTGCGCCGGCGGGCCTTCAAGCACCGATATCCGCAGAGATGGCGCTGGTTCTCAGCGGATATTGTCAGTAATCCTCAGTAATCCACGGAGGCGATTGGCCCGCTCACTCGACGCTCTGGTTGTCGATATCCACAATCGAGCAGATATCCAGACTCCTCTACACGCCGCGTGGCAGTAGTCGCTATCTTTACCCCTCGTGCATAGATATGTCGGGTTTCGCGCGTTCGTTCAAGAACACGAGCGCGGCCTCATCGCGGCGGCCTTTCTCCTCACCGGGGACCACACGTTGGCCGCCCGCCTGACCACTCAGGCGTTCCGCTCTGTCGGCCTGTCCTGGCCGCCGTCTGCCTGGGCTGACCCGGCACAGCATGCCCGCATTGCGCTCTACCAGGCCTTCATCAGTATGAAGAAGGTTCCGGAGGGGGAGCATGGGCTGCTTGGGCTGCCCAAGGTCCAGCGGCTCATCGTCGTGGCCTGCCTGCGCGACGGGCGCCCGCACGCCGAGGTGGCCGCCCTGCTGGACCTGCCGGTGGAAGAGGTCGAAGCCCAGCTCGCCGCGGCCCAGCTCGGTGACGTCGAGCTGGCCGTGCCAGACGACGAGATCCCCGCCCCTGACCTGGCCGACCACGCTCTGCGGTCGGTACGGCGGCGCCGCCTGCGCGGTGCTGTCCTCCCCACGGCGATCTTCCTGGCCATGGCGTTGGTCCTGGCCTTCTTACAGGTGCGCCCTCTTTGGGCCTATCTGCGCGACCCGGCTGTTCCAGGCTACAAGGAAGGCGATCTGACAGCGATCGTCCGCTTGGACAAGAAGGGCAAGGTGTGGACCAGCGCGATGGGCGAGGGCAGCTTCAAGCATGAGACCAAGCCCAACGGGGAGATCACGGTCACCTTCACCCCGGACAAACCCCCCACGCCTCAGGCCTGGAAGGTTCCGCGCACCGGTTACGGCGTCCGCTACGCCGTACCGAACTCCTGTATGTCTGACTTTTCGCCCGTTGACATGGACAAGCCGCCTCCCCCACCCACACCGGGAACCGTCAACTGCCAGGGCTGGACCCTGACCCTGGTGGGCGGCGAGAGCACGGGCAAGGGCGAGCTCACCACAAGCTGCTCGGGAGACTACTGCGAACAGAGCGCCGTCATTCCCGACGCCGCCCGCTTGGTCACCGACGAGGGATCCAGCTCCTTCGTGCTCGACATCGCGATCAGCCGAGATGGCCACCGGGTCGCCTACCTCAGCTCTGCCGAGCGCAGATACATCGCGGCTGACCTGCGTACCAAGAAAAAGGTCTACCTCACCCCCGAGCTGACGCCCGCCCAGATGAGGGAGTATCTGCGCGTCCGCATTTCGCCCGAAGGAGGCCTGTTCACCGTCGAGGGGAACGGCAAGAGCCTGCGGACCGACTTCGACAGCGGCATCACCAGCCCGGTTCCCGCCACCGACCGCCTCCCCGAGAAGGTGTCCGACAAACTCGAAACGGACTACTACACCTGGGCCGACTCCCCCGACGGAAAGCGTTCGGCCGGAATCGACAGCGAGCACAGCAAGAGCGGCACCCTGGACATCCTCGACTCCAGGACCGGCAAGCTGCTCAACCGCCACCCGCTGCCGAGCCTCGGCGGTGCCACCGAATCGGAGGCGCTGGGCTGGGTGAACGACGACGAGGTCGCCATCTTGATGACGGCCGGAACCGACTTCCTCGGCTGGTTCCGGGTCGATGCGAAGACCGGCCGGCTCGTCCGGATGGCGGGCATTCCGTCCAACAACGACATCGTCCTGGGCGCGGCGGTGCTCAAGTGACGGTCCACGAGTACTGGCACGAGCCACTGCTTCGCACCGCCTTTCTGCTGTACGGCAAGCGCGCCACCCGAATCCTGGCCGCGGTGCTCTGCCGTCATCAGGACGTCCGTCAGGCCCACATCGCCCTGTATCGGCGCTACCTGCGCTGGCCCGCCGCCTCGCGGGCACAGCGTGCCTTCGACGTGGCGCACTTCCACGACAGGCGCAGCGAGGCCGAGATCGCCGACCTGTTGGGCTGGAGCATCGAGCGGGTCCGGACCATGACGGGGACGGCGCCGGCCGTACCTCCTGCCGACGACGTCCCCGACCCGGGCGAACTCCTACGACGGATCAGGCGGCGGCGTGTGCTGCGCCGGGCGCTCCTCATCACGCCAGCGGTTCTGCTGCTGCCGGCGATCGGAGGTGTGATGCTGTGGGGTCATCTGGCGGCCCTGCACGACAGGGAGCAGTTGATCGTCCAGGAGCGTGCGCACCAGCGGACACTGCCTGACCGCTTCCAGGAGATCGCGTTCATGCCCAGCAGTGGCGTCGCACCCGTCAAGTACGCCTACCAAGACCCCGGACCCGGCCTCGACGGGCCCGCCGCCCAGTGGTACGTCATCACCGAAACCCGCAAATGGCGGCTCAAGGACGCGCTGCGCGAGCAGGGCCTGATGGCCATCACCCCCGATGGTCGCAAGCTCGCCTACTACAGCTTGTCGCGCGGCCGGATGGTCATCCACGACGTCACCAACGGCCAGATCGTGCCCGCCTCGGCCACGTTCGCCAAGCGTCGCCTGAACGTCATGGACGCCTACACGTCCATGGCCTTCTCCCTGGACGGCCGCCACCTGGCGTTCCAGCTCGACGCGATCCCCAAGCAGGACCTCAAGGCCAGTGGCGTCATCGTCACCGACACCACCACCGGGCGCATCGTGGACCTGCCCGCCAAGGACCTGACACTGGCCGGATGGGCCAGGGAAGGCGTCGTGATAACCGGTGACCGGCCCGGCCGGGTCATCCGGCCGGACCGGACCGTGGTCGCCAAGATCGCCCAAGGCATCGGCGAGGAGAACGACGTCGTCTCGCCCGACGGACGCCTGGTGGCTCACGGGCTGACCGACGAATGGACCAAGAGCTTCACCTTGCTCGATTCGCGCACCGGCAAGACGGTCCGCGAGGTCCAGCCGCAGCTCACCAAGGGGATGCAGCTCGAGTTCCTGCACGCGTGGCTCGATGACACCCATCTGGTGATCTCCGCTGCCGGGCAGGAGCCCGTCACCAGCTATCACCTCGTCGACATCACCACAGGCACAACGCGCCCACTGATCACAGAGGACCTCGGCGTGCCCTACTCCCTCATCCTGGGCAAGCTGCGATGAGCCGGTACTTGCTCCACCGACGGGAGGAAGGAACGTGGACAGCGCGAGCCAGATCGCCGTGGAGAGGCCGGCGTAGAGCAGGCCGACCAACACCAGGAGGTGCCTTCATGTCTCGCCGTCGGTGGTTGAGGATGAACTGCTACCACTTCTGCCATTCGTCGGTCTTGAAGCAGCGCATCGCCCAGTAGGAGAGCTTGGAGGGGCCGGTCCAGCCGACGTACGGGGCGTGGCCCTGCAGGCATCGCATCTTCTTGATGGTGACCAGCTCCCACTTGCCGTTCGTGCAGGCCGGGATGAGCTTCTTGATGATGCGCTTGCCGCACAGCCACTTGACGCTGGGCATCGGGCGGGCCGTCAGCGACGTGAGCGATGCCGTGGTGGCCGATGCGGAGATCGATGCCGGAGCCGCTGTGGTCGCCGAAGCCGCCGGTGCCGCCGTACCCGCCAGAGCCAGCGAGAAGGCTCCCGCTGCTACGACTGTGCCGATCTTCGTGATCGCCTTCATGATGCTTCCCCTCTCTTGTGCCGAACGGTGTGAGAGGAAAGTAGGGCCGCTGCCGTTGAGCCTTCGTTGAGGTCTTGTTGAGCTTCGCCCGGCCGCACCGGGAGAGTACGCACGAATTCGGACTGTTGCTGTCTGTAGCCGGTCAGGTTGTGCGGCGAGGCTTCGTGTCTTTGCGGTGGTGAGCTGAGCGTTGTAGAGCGCTCCGGTGAGCGGCGTGTGGGCGCGACTTGGTCCACCCGAGGGTCTGTTCGAGCAGCCGAAGGGTGTGCTCCGGATCCGCTAAGGAAGGCTTGCCAGAGGTGGATCACCGCCTGCAGGTGATCTGTGCCGTCACGCTCGTCCGGGGAGTCGAGGAGGGTGCCCGGGTCATGCCCGGACTGCTGCTGATCGGCGGCTGGCCCGTGGCGAACGCGACCCGCTCCTGCGCATCGTGACGCTCATCTTCGGCTTCCTTCTGATCTGGGACGCGATGACCCCGCTCGGCTTCTGGCGGCTGGGCGCCGCGGGAGGGGTTCCGTGCCGCCCTCGCACACGGAATCGCGATCTTTCTGCTGGCCGCCGCGCTCGTGTGACCCGAGGCATCGACGGCCGCCGGTGGCGTTCAACACCTTCTGGAGGCGGGCCGTACGTCAATAACCAAACAAAAGCCCTGTTCCCTAGCGTTTCCCCGCGGTTCCAGTCGAGGAGCCGTTTCAGCACAACACAGGGAGATATCCGTGACTCCGAGAGTTCGCGCGCTGGCCATGCTGGTGGCCGCCGGCGCCGTGGGAGCGGTCGTGGGCTTCGCGCCGGGCGCGCTGGCCAAGGCCACGACGGTCAGCGCCGACTGCTGGCGCCCGATCGGCACCAGCTACCTGGAATGGGGCTCGACCGCCACCTTCGACGTCGCGAAGGTCGGCAACACGGTCGCGGCCGGCCTGTACCACGAGGGCGCGCGCAAGGACTACAACAAGAAGACCGGCGGCTGGACCCTCATGTCGGTCCGTGACAGCAGGTACGGGGTCACCGGCGGCAAGAAGTGGCAGGTCGAGGGGTCGGCCTGGGTCGGCAACGGCCCGTGGATCAGCAACGTCTGCCGCGTCACCTGATGAAGCGTGACGGCGCGGTGCAGGGGTACTCGCCGAGGACCTTCTCGGCGGGTGCCCTGGCACTCCTGGTCGCCGCGTTGCCGTTGTTCGTGGCCTGGTCGTCGGGCTACTACGGCAGCCCGCCGCCGGGTGTGTCCACGCTCGCGCTCGGCGCGCACTGGGTGTGCGGGTGGCTGATCCCCCTGAACGCCGGCGCCGTCGTCGCCTACGGTACGGCCGGCCGGGTCCTCGACCGCAGGATCGTGCTGTCGGCCCCTGGCGATCCGCGTACCCGCTGGTGGCGTGAGCACGGCCTGGTGCTGGCGGCAGTGGCGGTCGTGGCCGGGACGATCGTGGCCGGGCAGTCGGCCGCCTCGGGTGAGTCGGTGGCCCGGCTGGCCGTACCGGCGATCAGCGGGCTGGTCGTGGCGCTCTGTACGGCGCAGCTCGTCGTGGCCAGGTTCGGGCACGCGCCCGGCACGGCCTGCGGCATCACCACGACGGTCACCGCCGCGGTGCTGGTCGGCCCTTGTCTGAGTTACGGCGCCCGGCCCTTCGCGGTGGACGCCACGCTGCACGGCTGGATGTCCGGTGACCCGGGCCTCGGCCCGCCGGTCACGGCGGCCGCGCTCGCCTGGCCCGCCCTGGCGGTCGCGGCCGTCGCCGCCGGGCGGATCTTTCCCCTGGACGCGGCCGCGCTGAGTGGAGCACGGGATCATGATTGAGCTGAACGGCGTCACGAAGACGCGTGCGGGCCTCGCCGCGCTGGACGACGTCACCCTGGAACTGGACGGCGGGCTGACCGCGCTGCTCGGCCGCAACGGGGCGGGCAAGTCGACGTTGCTGTCGATCCTGGCGGGGCTGATGTTCGAGAGCTCGGGGCGGTTCAGCCTGCGCGCGCAGCCGCTCGGCCGGCGCCGCGCGGCGCTCCGGGCCGAGACGACGCTCCTGCCGCAGGACCTGGTCGTCGACCCGCGCGCGCCCGCCGAGGAGTTCGTGCGCTATCTGCTGCGGTTACGGGGCCGTCCGGACCGCCTGGTCGGGGAGATGTTCGAGCGTTTCGGGCTGAACGGCGTGGCCCGCCGTCCGCTGGGCGAGCTCAGCGGCGGCACCCGCCGGCGAGTCGGGCTGGCCTACGCGTGCGCCTGCGACACCCCGATCCTGCTGCTGGACGAACCCACCCAAGGACTCGATCCCCTGGAACGGCTCGCGCTGGCCGACTACCTCACCGAGATCGGCCGGAGCAAACTCGTCGTCTACTCCACCCACATCATCTCGGACGTCTCCTGGATCGCGCCCCGCCTGGTCGTGCTCGACCAGGGACGGGTCGTGCATGACGGCTCGCCGGACAAGCTTCTCGCCGCCACGCCACCGGTGTTCGAGGTGAGCTGCCCGACCGGCGCGGACGTCGAGCGGATCCGGGCGAACGGGCTGGTGACCCGCCTGGCGCGCGGCGACGGGGACGACTACGCCGTACGGTGGATTCCCTCGACGGCGGGACCGCACGACGGCGCCGAGGTCGAGCCCACGCTCGACGACGCCTATCTCGCGCTCTGCGCGCAGGGCCCGCGATGATCGGCTATCACCTGCGCCGGGCCGCGCGCGCCCGGTACCTGCTGGCGCTCCTGCCCGCCGGATGGCTCACCTGGATCGGCTTCCGGCTGGGCGGCACCGAGGTCGGCGACGAGTTCGGCCCCTGGGGGCTGGCCCGCTACTGGGCGATCGTCACCGCGCTCCTGGCCGCCGGCCTCGTTCCCCTGCTCGGACCGCTCTGGCAGGAGGAACGGCTGCGCGCGGGCTGGCGGCTGGCCGCGGCCACGCCGTCCGCGGTGAGCAAGGATCGCCTGCGCGTCTTTCTGGCCGGCTTCCTCGTCTATGCGGCCGGGATCGTGGTGTGCGCGTTGTTCGTCGGCGGACGACTGTACGGCGCCGCCGCCTGGTTGCCGTCGCTGCTCGTCGTGACGGCCGTGGGCCCGCTCCTGGGCGGCTACGTCCTGCTGGCGTGCTGTTACGCGATCAACAGCCGGTGGGGCCCGGCGCCGGCGATCGGGCTCGCCATCGTCATGGGCAGCCTGGACCTGGCCAACGTGCTGCCCGCCGTCCTGTCGGTGTCGGGCACGGGCGACGTCGCACGGCTGAGCGCGTCGTGGACCGTCACGTTCGAGGAGCCCGGTTTCGCCGAACTTCCCCTGCCCACGTGGCCGTTCCTGGCCGCCCGCCTGGTCGCGGTCGTGGGATGCACGGCGCTGGTACTGCTCAGCCGCCGCCGCGTTCTATCCAGTTCCGGCGAAGAAGGCGGGTCCGACGCGTGAGCGCCGGGCCGGAAGGCCCGGGGTTTCGGGCGGTTCCCTGACGGTCAGCCGGCAGGTCGCTGAGCGTGTTCGGCGCGATGGGCCAGGCCGTCGAGGATGAGGGCCAGTCCGTCCTCGAAAGCCGCTTGGTGGTCGATCGTCGGCACGTCGGCCGGGCGGGCCGTACCGGGGTCGGCGTCGGCTTGTTCTTCCAGGACGCTGCCGACGGTGAAGCGGCTGGCGGCCAGCATGGCCATCTGGGCGTCCTTCTCGGGCAGGCCGGAGGCGGCCAGAAAGGCCATCTTGTGGGCGATCCGGTCGAGGTCGGCCGGGCCGGGACTGGATCCGGAGTGCAGGCGCGCGCCGTCACGGCGCATCAGCAGGGTGCGGCGGAAGCTGCGGGTGTTGTCCAGGAACCATTCCCGCCAGTCCTGGCCGGGGGCCGGTAGCGGTGCTGTGGCGTGCGGCGTCATGGCGGCCTCGGCCATGGCGCCGAGGAGTTCCTTCTTGTTGCGGAAGTGCCAGTAGAGCGACGGCTGCTCAACGCCCAGGCGTCTGGCCAGCTGCCTGGTGCTGATGGCGTCCAGGCCGACCTCGTCGAGGAGGTCCAGCGCCTGGGCGATGACGGTCTCGCGATTCACTTTCACCACGTTTGACAAACTATCACCGATAGAGTTCCCTGGTGAATGAACCTATCAGTGATAGATAAGGACGTCGATGACATGGCTCTCGCATCGGGAACGCGCTCCTTGAAGATCCTCATCAGCGGCGGCGGGATCGCCGGGCAGGCGCTGGCCTACTGGCTCGCCCACGGCGGTCACCGGGTCAAGGTCGTCGAGCGCTTCCCGGCGCTGCGGGCCACAGGCGCCCAGGTCGACCTGCGCGGCCAGGGCATCGAGGCGATCGAGCGCATGGGACTCATGGGCGCCGTCCGGAACAAACTCGTGGACGAGGCGGGCGTCGCGTTCGTGAACGCCGCCGGCAAAGCCAGGGCGACGATCATGGCCAACACCTCGGGGCGGGGCCGCCAGAGCCTGACCTCGGAGTACGAGATCATGCGCGGTGACCTGGTGCGCATCCTCAACGACGCGACGAAGGACAACGTGGAGTACGTCTTCGGCCAGAGCGTGGACGGCTTCGACCAGGACGAACACCAGGTCGTCGCGCACTTCTCCGACGGATCATCGGAGGAATTCGATCTCCTGGTCGGCGCGGACGGGCAGGGATCGCGACTGCGGCGGGCCATCCTCCCCGAGGGATTCGACCCGTATTGGCGGGTCGGCATCCACATGGCGTACTGGTTCGTCTCGCGCATCGCTTCCGACGGCGACATCCGCGACACCTACATGGTCCCGGGCGGGCGCCAGATCATGCGCCGCAGCCACAATCCGAGCGAGACGCAGGTCTACTTCGTGATGAGGGAAGACTCCGAGGAGGCTTCAGCGATTCACCGCCAGCCCGTCGAACGCCAGCAGGAGTTCTGGGCCGGCAGGTTCGCCGGCGCCGGATGGCAGACCGAGCGCTTCATCGACGGCATGAAGACCAGCCCGTTCTTCTACTCCCAGGAGATCGCCCAGGTCCGCATCGACACCTGGTCCAAGGGCCGCGTGGTCCTGGCCGGCGATGCCGCCCACTGCGCCTCCCCCTACAGCGGCATGGGCGTCTCCGGCGGTCTGGTGGGCGCCTACGTCCTGGCCGGAGAGATCAACCAGCACCCCGATGACCTGCCGGCGGCGCTGGCGAACTATGACACCAAGTTGCGGCCCTTCGCCGAGGGGATCCAAGGCCAAGTCAACCCGCGCCTCCTCCGGCTGGGCATGCCCATGACCCAGCGCGCGATCGACGCCTTCCTCACCGTCACCGGGCTCGCCACAGCGCTCCACATCCCCGACCTGGTGGCACGTTTCTCCAAGGAGGACCGCGGTGGAGACTGGCGGCTCCCGGACTACCCACAACTCCAAGCCGCCTAGCCGCCCGCGTCAGGTGCCGGCGCACCCGCGCGCTGTCGGGAACAGGCCTGTCGAGCTCCTCCACGCCATGGCGGACGGCCTGGCCGTACACGCGGCCGAGACCACGCCCGAGGTGATGCGCGCCGTCATCGCCCGCCACCTCGACGAACTCGCCCGGCGAGCATGACGGAGGTCGTCGCCGTTACGACCTTGCACGGATAACCGCTATCACCGCCCTGCCCAACCTGCGGGCCGAGAATTCCGGCCACCTGATGATCGCGGTCTCCGCCCTGCTGATCACGATGGCCGTGGTGAACATCGTCGCGTTCACCTGGACCATCGCGATGGAAGCCCGGCCAAGCCTGGCGGTCGCGCGTACGCTCGGCGCCACTCCCGGGCAGGTCTCCGCGGGGTTGTCCATCGCCCAGCTCCTCCCCTGCCTGCCGGGCGCTGCCGTCGGCGTCCCGCTGGGCATCGGCGTGTTCTCCGCTCTCAGCCCCGGGAACGCGGTCGTGGCGCCGTTGCCCTGGATGCTCGTCGCCGCGCTCGCAACCCTCCTGGTGACCGCGGCACTCACCGCCCTGCCCGCCCACCTGGCGGCCCGCCGTCCCGTGGTGCCGGTGCTCAGCGCCGACACAGCGTGAACGGCCCGTCAACTCTCGGCCGGCGATTGGCCCGCCCCCGCGGGGAAGACTCGGCGGAGGACTTCGGCGTCACCCTGGAGTCGTCCCGCGGAGACCGCCTGGTCGATCGTGAGCCCCCCGGCCGCGAGCCCGACGACGATCTCCGGCGCGGCCGTGAGAATCGTGCCCGGCCGGTCGCCGGGCTGGACGACCGCGCGCGAGCCGTTCTCGTCGATGCGCAGGACGATGAGGAGGCCTTCGATCTCGAGGCCGAGTTCGAGTGCGGGAGCCGCGGTCACGTCACGAAGCAGGGCCGGTAGCGCGAGCGCCAGCCAGCGCGGCTGGAACGCGTCGTCGCCCCGTCCTGTCATCAACAGCGGCGCACCCCACCTGCCGAGCGCCTCCATCGGCTCGCGGAGTTCCGCACCCCACGGCGTCAGGGCGTAGAGGACTCCCACGTCTCCAAGCCGCCGCTCGACGATCCCGTTTCCCTCCAGGCTCCGCAGTCGCTCCGCCAAGAGGTTGGTCGCGATCCCCGTGAGGGAGGTCTTCAGTTCGTTGTAGCGCAGCGGACCGGGGAGCAGTTCGCGCACGATCAGGAGGTTCCAGCGGTCGCCCACGACGTCCAGGGCACGGGCAAGACCGCAGAACTGCCCGTAGGAGCGCTTGATATTTTCCACCACAGTTGATTGTATCAAGCACTGTTGGCGCGTCGCCAGAGACGATCAAGGAGTTACACCATGGAGATCAACTGGCTTGCCACCGTGCTCGCCGTCGTCGCCGGGATGGCCGTGGCGGTCGCGTGGTACAGCAAGAAGGGCTTCGGGATCGTCTGGTGGAAACTGACCGGCATAACGCCCGAAGAGTCCAAGAAGGCCAGCGGAAGGAACATGGTCCAGCTCCTCATCGCCAACGGCGTGACGGCCCTCGGGCTGGCGGCCGGCATCGGGATCGCGTCGGCGGCCACGGGTGACGATTCCGTGGGGCTGGCGCTGCTGGTCGGTCTCGTGGCGTGGCTGACGTTCTCGGCGACCACGCTCCTCCAGCACAATGCCTTCGAGCTGAAGCCTCCGAAGCTGACCCTCATCAACAGCGGCTATCAGCTGGTGCTGTTTCTCGCCATGACGCTGGTGATCGGGCTGCTATAGCGCCCGCCAGACCAGCGGTAGAGATCATGAAGACGCCCAAGGTTCTCGTGCTGTCAATCCAAGATCACCCTAATCGTTGCCGGTGATCTTTACGTTTGCGGCGTTTGTGCAATGCACCACCGCACGTGGAAGGACATGCATGCGCATCTCCGCTCGGGCGCTCGTCGCCACTTTGGCGACAGCTCTGGCACTCAGCAGCGTGAACGCGGCGGGCACCCCTGCCTTCGCGCAGCAGGACCCCGCCCTGGCAGCCCTCACCCAGGTGGTCCCCGAGATCGTCGAAGAGGCCAGGACCACACCGCCCACCGAGATCCCCAACGGTGACGTCCAGCGGCCCTTCGCCATCGCGACGGATCCCGACCGCACCCTGACGGCGACCGTCGCGGAGACCGACATCGGCATCGGCATGCCGGAGGCCGCGGGCAACGGGAACCAGCCGCTGCCCGGCCTGGTCACCTACACCGCCAAGCAGCCCAGTGTCGCGTACGCCCACCAGCGCACCGGCCAGATCGCCCGCGCGTTGACCATCATCAAGGACGCCACGGCCCCGACCGAGTACCGGTTCCCGATCTCCGCCCCCGAAGGCAGCATGCTGGAGGTCGAGGAGGACGACGGCACCGTCCTGATCTACAACAACGACTTCTACCTCGCCGAGATCGACCTGCCCTGGGCCAAGGACGCCAACGGCAACGCGGTGCCGACCTCGTACCGGGTGGAGGGCATGACGCTCATCCAGACGGTCAGCCACGCGGGCGCCGCCTACCCCGTGGTCGCCGACCCCGCGCTGAAGCTGCAGTGCGAGTGGTGGAAGGCCATGTGCCGGCTCATCTTCTCCAAGAAGCTCACCAAGTCGATCTACAACGCCTGGTTCGTCGCCGGGGTCGCCGGCGCCATCGAGGCGATGAAGGGTGCCTGCGACAAGCTCAAGGGCAAGGCCAAGCTGATCTGCAAGATCGCTTACACGGCCGGCGGCGCGTCGGCCATCTACAAGGTCCGGGAGGCGGCCAACAAGAAGCAGTGCTTCGCGGTCCGGTTCCAGGCTCCGGGCATCGTCTGGTACGAGGTCCGCAAGAAGAGCTGCCAGAGCAAGTAGCCCGACCCGCACCACCCGACGCCCCCGCCGCCCGGCGGGGGCGTCGCCCTTCGCGTACCTCCCCCGGAGCACCCATGCCTGTCATCTCGCCACGGGCTCTCGCCGTCGGTCTCGCCCTCCTGCTTGTCCCCCTGGCCGCGCCCGCGTCACCCGCCACCGCCGAACCACCCGCCGCCGAAAGTCCGGCGGACGGCGTCGCGCCTGATGAGCCCTCCGCCCGGCTGTCCGCTCGCCTGACGGGCCGGCGGGTGGAGGTCGCGGACGCCCGTACCGAGACCACCACCACCTACGCCAACCCGGACGGCACGCTGACGGCCGACTCGTTCGCCGGCCCGGTCAGGTTCCGCCGCGACGGCGCGTGGGTGCCGGTGGACATCGCGCTCACCAAGGCGCCGTCGGGCGAGATCGTGACGCGCGGCCACGGCCGCGCACTCAGGCTCGGCGGCGGACGTACCGGCCTGGCCAGGCAGGAAGGGCCTTCGGATCTGATCACGATCGGCGAGGGCGCCACCAAGGTGACCATGCAGTGGAAGGACGCGCTGCCCGCGCCCCGGCTGTCCGGCGAGACGGCCACGTACGCGGACGTCATGCCCGGCGCCGATCTGGTCGTCACCGCCACCAGGACGGGCGCCGAACAGTTCCTGCTGCTGAAGTCCCGGCCGGCCACTCCCCTGACGTACACGCTGAGACTGAAGGCGGCGGGTCTCCAACCGCGGCGCTCGGCCGGCGGCGGCGTGGAGCTGGTCGACGCCAAGGGCAGGATCGCCGTCACCATCCCCGCGCCGGTCATGTGGGACGCGACCAAGCACCCGATCTCGGGCGAGCACCTGCGCCGCGCCCCCGTGGACATGAAGGTCTCCGGGCGCGACCTCGTCCTCACGCCCGACCCCGCCTTCCTGAACGATCCCGCCACGACGTATCCGGTCACCGTGGACCCGTCGCTCAACCTGGGCCAGGTCTTCGACACGTTCGTGCAGCAGGGCTACGGCACCGACCAGTCCGGCGCCACCGAGCTCAAGATCGGCAATAACGGCAGCGGCCAGGTCGCCCGGTCGTTCATCACGTGGAAGACCCCCGGCGCCGTGGGCAAGAAGATCCTCTCGGCGACGCTGAAGCTCTGGAACTACCACTCGTGGTCGTGCGACGCCCGCTCGTGGGAGGTCTGGACGGCCAATCGCGCCACCACGGCCTCGCGCTGGCCCGGCCCCGCGCTGGTCACCAAGTACGCCTCCTCCAGCCAGACCAAGGGTCACGGCAGCGGCTGCGCCGACGGGTGGGTCACCGCCAACGTCACCTCGCTGGTGCAGCACTGGGCCGACGAGGGCTACAAGGAGTCCGGCATGGGCCTGCGGGCCGCGAGCGAGTCCGACGAGTACGCCTGGAAGCGGTTCAACTCGGGCAACGCCTCGTCGCACGTGCCGGTCATCTCGGTGACGTACAACTCCTATCCGAGCACGCCGGTGTCCACGTGGGTCTCGCCGTACACCGACTACAACGGCGCCCGCTGGACCAACACGCTCACCCCGCAGTTGCGCGACCATGTGCGCGATCCCGACGGCGGGAACGTGCGCGGGCTGTTCGACGTGTACGCGGGCTCGACACTGGTGATCGACAACCTCTACGGCGGGTACGTGCCGAGCAACGGCTTCTCCGGCGGGAACGTGCCCTCGGGCAAGCTGGCCAGTGGCAAGACGTACACGATCCGGTCGTGGGCCAACGACGGCTCGCTGACGTCGAAGGCGTACCAGTCGGCGACGTTCTCGGTCGACACCGCCAAGCCGCCCGCGCCCAAGGTCGCCTCGCCGGACTACCCGGACGACGGCGGCTGGTACGGCGACGCCGGCAAGGCGGGCACGTTCACCCTCACCCCGGCCAGCGCCGACACCGGCTGGATCGCCTACAAGCTCGGCGGCGGCGCGACCACGAAGGTGCTCACCACCGGCGCGGCCGTCACCGCCAAGCTGACGCCCGCCGCGACCGGCGCGCACACGCTCACCGTGCACACCATCGACAAGGCGGGCAACGCCTCGCCGGTCACCGCGTACACGTTCAACGTGGGGTCCGGCGCGGGCGTGGCCGTGCTCGCCGCTCCCTCGGACGGCCTGCGCAGCCCGGGCAGGGTGCCGCTCGCGGTGACCGGCACGGGCTTCACCCAGGCCAGGTTCCAGTACCGGCGCTCGGAGATCGACGCCTGGGCCGACCTCCCGGTGGCGAACGTCACGGGCGCGGACGGCAAGCCGCTGACCGCGTGGCCGGTGGCGGCCCCCAACGGGGTGTCCGGGCTGATCTGGGACGCCGGGACGCAGCTCGGCGACGCCGCGGTCCAGGTGCGCGCGCTCGTCTCCGGCTCGACCGGGGCCACGGCGGAGTCCCGCCCGGCCGAGGTCGTCGTGGACCGCCGCGCCACCGGGGCCGCCACCAGCGAGGTCGGCCCCGGCGTGCTGAACCTGCTCACCGGCGACTACCGCCTCACGACCGAGGCCGGCGGCCCCTTCGGCCTGACGCTCACCCGCACGGCCTCCTCCCGCGACCCCGACGCCGCCTGGTCGCCAGGCCTGAGCGTGCTCAAGGAAACCTCGCCCACCTCCGTCGAGCTGACCAGGGCCGACGGCACACCGGTGCAGTTCACCAAGACAGCGGCGGGCTGGAAACCGGAGCCCGGCGCCGAGAACCTGACCCTCACCGGCACATACACGCTCACCGACGCCCGCGGCGAGATCACCACCTTCACCAAACAAGGAGAGGTGTACATACCGGCTACCCGGACCCACAAGCTGGATGTCGGCCACGACACCGCCGGACGCATGACCACCGTCTCCCTGAAGGGCACGGTGATCGCCCAGTACGCCTACGACGGCACCGGCCGGCTCGCCGAAACCTGGGACCCACGGATCAGCCCGCCGCTGAAAACCCTCTACGGCTACGACTCCGCAGGTCGCGTCACCACACTGACCCCGCCCGGCGAGCTGCCGTGGACCTTCGCCTACGAGGCCGACGGCCGGCTGCGCTCCGTCGCCCGCGCCACGCTCAAGCCCGGCACCGCCGACCAGATCGCCGGCGAGGCAAAGACGATCATCGTGTACGGCACGCCGCTCACCAAGGCGGCCGGCGGCCCGGCTGACCTGTCGGCCGGGCACGTGGCCGCCTGGGGCCAGGCCGCGGCGCCCGTGACGGCCACGGCGATCCACCCGCCAGGCTCCACGAACCGCCCCACCGTGACGTACCTGGACGAGTCCGGCCGGGCGGTCAACGTGCTGACCCCGGGCGGGCACCTGTCCGCCACCGGCTACGACCGGTTCGGCCACGCGGTGCGGGTGCTCACCGCGGCGAACAGGGAGTTGTCACAGCGTCCCACGACGGACTACCGGCTCGTGGAACTGGCCATCACCGGCTACGGCCCGGAGGAGCGCGCGGAGCTGCTGTCCACCCGCTCCGTCTACGACGCCTCGGGCCGCCGCAAGACGGAGGAGCTGAGCCCGGTCCACATCGTGAACCTGGAATCCGACGTGGACGACCTGCCGGCCGGATACGCCATCGGCGCCAGGACCCGCACCGTCAGCACCTACGACGAGGGACGACCGGCGAGCGCGACGGCCCGCGACCTGCCCACCACCGTCAAGGTCGGCGCCGTGATCGTCGGGCGCGAGTCCAAGCCGGACGCGGACGTCAGGACCACCGCCATCGCCTACGACTGGGCCGGCGGACGCCAGGTCAGAACGGTCCGCGACCCCGGCGGCCGGGCGGTCACCACCGACATCGCACGGCCCGTCCTCTACACGGCGACCGGCGGCGGAACCTGCGGCGGCCGCCCCGAGTGGGCGGACCTGGTGTGCCAGGACGGCGGGCGCACCTTCACCTACACCGCCGCCGGGCTCCCCCACACGGTGACCGAGGGAGGCACGGCCACCACGACCAGGCGCGACCAGGCGGGCCGCCCCATCGCGACCCAGGCCGGAGGCGAGACCGAGATCGGCATCGGCTACAGCCCGGCCACCGGCCGGCCCACCGAGCGGTGGCGCGGCGCGGAGAAGATCGTGACGGTCTACGACCGGCTGGGCCGGGTCCTGTCCCACACCGACGCCGACGGCGGCCAGACCCGCACCGAGTACGACGACCTCGACCGCCCGGCCAAGGTCGTGGACTCGGCCCCGTCCACCAGGGTCTACGCCTACGACCACGCGGCCGAGCCACGCGGCCTGCCCACCTCGGTCACCGACTCGGTCGCGGGCACCTTCACCGCCCGGTACGACGCCGAAGGCCGCCAGATCGAGGGCGACCTGCCCGGCGGGCTGCACGTGCAGTCCGCCTACGACGAGCGCGGGCAGAACTTCGCCCGGATCTACACCAAGGACGGCATGGAGGGCCCGGTGATGATCGACCAGGTCGGCCGAAACGTCCACGGGCAGGAACTGCTCAACATGCGCACCGACGCCATGACCGAACGGCAGCTCGGCTACGACAAGGCCGGTCAGCTCGCCTCGGCGCTGGAGATGGCGTTCCCGCTGTGCACGCTGCGCCGTTACGGCTACGACGGCTCCGGCCATCGGGTACGGCTGGCCGTACAGGCGTCGGAGGAGGACTGCCCGGCGGCCGACGACACAGCCGCCGATATCACGACATATGCCTACACCGCCGACGGCAGGCTGAGCGGTGACGGTTACGGCTACGACCCGGCGGGCCGTACCACGTCACTGCCGGGCGGCCGGAGCATCGGCTACTTCGCCGACGGCCTGCCGGCCCGGCAGACCTCCGGCGGGCGGAGCCTGACGTGGACCCGCGACCCGGCCGGCCGGATCAGAACGGAGAGCACCGAGGCGGGCGCGGTCACCGTTCAGCACTACGGCGGCGACGGCGAGCGGCCCTCCTGGACCACTGAGAACGGCGCCGTCGTCCGTCAGGTGGCGGGCGTCGGCGGCGAACTCGCCGCGCTCACGGGCGCGACCGGGGCGGTGCGCCTCCAGCTGGCCACCGTCGGCGGGAGCGTGGGAACCGAGCTGGACCTCGGCACCGGCCTGGCCACCGTGGCCGGGTACGACGAGTTCGGCGCGGCCTCCCAGCCGCGCCGATACGGCTGGCTGGGCGCCGCGTTCCACCCGACCACGCTGGACGGGACGGTCCTGGTGTCGGGCCTCCTGTACGACCCGTCGCTCGGCCGGTTCCTCCAGCGGCCGTACTGACCGGACCGGCCTGCGCCTTGCCCCGGGCGAGGCGCGGGCCGAGGGTCAGAACTGCCAGATGTCGTCGCGCAGCAGCACCACGTTCCCGCCGGGCCCCAGGCCGGTGACGGTGACGTCCGGGCCGCCGACCATGAAGTCGATGTGCACGCTTGAGGTGTTCACCCCGGCCCGGTCCAGTCGCGCGGGGTCGTCCGAGCGCAGGTCCGCGGGTACGCCGGGAGGCAGTCCCGCGCCCCAGGCCAGGTGGCAGGTGGCGTTCTCGTCCAGGAGGGTCTCCATGTACGTGATGCCGCTCTCGCCGACGCGCGAGGAGCGGTCGACCAGGGCGAGTTCGCCCAGGCGGGCCGCACCCGCGTCGGTGGCCTGGTGGGCGCGGACGACGTCGGCTCCGGTGCTCGCCTGGACGTCGGTCACGACGCCGCCGGCGAAGGTCATCTCCAGGTCGTGGATGACGGTGCCGTCCAGCGACAGCGGCCGGGTGGCGCGGACGGTGCCGTCGACCCGCCGGTAGTCGGGGGTGGTGAACACCTCCTCGGTCGGCAGGTTGGCCTGGAACGGGCGGCCTTCGACGTCCTGGAGACTGGCGGCGGTCCAGTGGGCGCCGGGGAGCAGGCCGATGGTCAGGTCGGTGCCGGGGCCCTCGAAGCGCACGGCGTCCAGGCGCATCTCGGTGAGTCGCCTGGCGCGGTCGAGCAGGTCGGCGATGCGCTGCTGCCAGGCTTCGCGCGGGTCGGGCTCGTCGAGGCGGAGGATGCGGCGCAGGTGCTGCCACAGCCGGTCCTGGTCGGGTTCGCCGAAGACCGTGCGGGCCCACTCGGGGGTGGGGCAGGGGATGATCGTCCAGCGGACGAGGTTGTTGAGCTGGAGCCGCTGGCGGGAGGTCAGGGACGGCATGCGGTCCAGGCCGGTGCGTACCGGGTCGAGCCCGGTCAGGAGGTCCGGCGCGGCGGTGCCGCGGAGGTTGACCAGGACGCCGCCGTGCCGTTCGAGGTCGTCGTTGCGGGCGTCGAGCCAGGAGGGGACCTCGGCCAGCGTCGTGGTGTCCGCGTGCCGGATACGCGAGCGTTTGGCATGCGGGTCGAAGTACCAGATGTCGGCATAGCGGGCGCCTCTGGCGTAGGCGGCCTCGGCCAGCGCGCGGGCGAGCGGGGCGTGCTCGATCTCGGCGTTGATCAGCACCCGGTCGTCGGCCAGCAGGGGCACGGCCACGTCGAACACGACGTCGGCGTAGCGGGACAGGTCAGCGGCGGGAAGGGTCACGAGGTGCTCCTTGGTGCTCGTCTCGGTGTTCGTCGTGGCGGAAGAGAGGCGGCAGGAACAGCAGGGCGCCCGCGGCGGACACGGCGCCGGCGAGGACGAAGCCGCCGGCCAGGCCGAACTGGCCGGCGAGGGCGCCCAGGGTCAGGGCGGCGCTGAGGAACCCGATGTCGAAGAAGGCCGTCGTGGTGGCCACGGCGGATCCGCGCTCGCCGGGCGGCACGCCGTGCACCGCCATCCTGAGGAAGGCGGGCAGCCCGAGCCCCTGCCCGGCGCCGGTCAGCGCGATCGCGCACCATGTTCCGGCGGGCGAGGGCCAGGCGGCGAGCAGGATCGATCCCACCCCGGTCAGCAGGAGGGAGGCGACGGCCAGGCGGGCCGGGGAGGCCGTGGCGAGCAGGCGCTGCCCGGCCAGCCGTACGGCCAGGAGAACGATCCCGTAGACGAGGAAGTGCGCGCCGCCGGAGCCCGTCCCGAGCGCGGCCAGATGCAGGGGCAGGAAGGCGCTGACGACGGTGTAGCCCCAGACGGAGGCCAGGTAACCGAAGCCCGCTCGCAGCGCGGACCTGGGGCGGCGGGACGGAACATGCCGGGGACTGGGGTCGGGGCCCGCGTTCGGCTTCGACAAGGTGGTCTTGGGCAAGGTGGTCTTGGGCAGGGCGGCGGCGAGAATGGCCGGCACCAGGGCCGAGATCGCGGCTGCTATCCAGACGGCGGTGAACCCGGCGGCGGCGTACAGCGTCTCGGCGAGGGCCGGTCCGGTGAGCAGACCGGCGTTGACGGCGACGGAGAAGTGGTTGATCGCGGCGCCGGGACGCCGGTGGTCGCTGGCCAGGGCGGCGAGGCCGACGTACACCAGAGCTTCACCAACGCCCGCGACCCCGCGCAGGAGGAGAAAGAGGGACAGGTTCCCGGCCAGGAGCAGGGCCAGCGACGACCCGCACAGTAACAGCGCGCCCGCGAACACGGCCGCCCGGCGGCCCGACCGATCGGCCACCCGACCGGCCAGCGGGCGGGCGATCAGCCCGGCCGCCGCGGTGACGGCCAGCGAGACGCCCACCCAGCCCGTCTGCGCGTCCAAAGGGCCGGTGACGTAGCGGGGCACGGCCGGGATGAGCAGCCCGATCGACAAGAACGCGCCACCCGTGCTGACGAGCAGGCGAGCGGTCATCGCTCGTCACGGAGTTCGAGCAGCAGCGCCGTCATGCTGACCTTGACACCGTCACGCGGCGGGCCGGCGTTGTCGTGAACGAGCGCCACGGCCTGGCCGATCAGTCCGACGACCTCCTCCCAGACGGGCCTGGCCAGCCACACCTCGGCATCGGTGGAGACGCGCTGGCGATCGGTCTCGGCCAGGCGCCTGCCCAGGTCGGCGCTCATCGCCTGGTGAAGGAGCTGCCGCCCCTCCGACCGGTCGATGCGGTCGCCGCTGGACAGGTCGTACTGGTAGCGCCGCTGCGGGCGGCCCCTTCCGGCCGCCGGCCGCTCATCGGTCTGCCGCAGGAAGCCCGCCTTGGCCAGTTGCCGCAGGTGGTAGCTGGCCGAGGCGTGCGCGATGCCGAGCTCGTCGGCGACCTCGGTGGCCGACATCGACGTGCCGGTGAGCAGCGACACGATGCGGATACGCAACGGGTTGGCGAGCGCGCGCAGCGGCACCAGGTCGTCCCGCTTTTCCAAAGGCATGTTGGGATAGTAACTTACCCAACGACTCTTTGGAAAACAGGCCGCCTTGACCTTGACACCGTGACAAGCCCTTCACTGCTGCCAAGGAGGTGGTTCCGATGACCATGATCTACAAGTCCCAAGAGGGTGGACTCGAGCTTCTCGACCACTACCGGCAGGTACTGAACGCCTGGCCGGTTCCCGCCGAGCACATCCGGGTGCCGAACCGCGAGGGCGAGACCTTCGTCCTGGCCTCCGGCCCGCAGGACGCGCCGCCCCTGGTGCTGCTGCACGGCTCGGGCGCGAACACGTCGATGTGGCGAGGAGACGTCGCCACCTGGTCCCGGCACTTCCGCACGTACGCGGTCGACCTCGTCGGCGAGCCGGGCCTGAGCGCGCCCTCGCGTCCCGCCCTGGGCTCCGACGCCGTGGCCCTCTGGCTGGACGACGTGCTGGAGGGGCTCCGGGTCACCAAGGCCGCGTTCGCCGGCACGTCACTCGGCGGCTGGACGGCCCTGGACTACGCCATCCGCCGTCCGGAACGGGTGACCCGCCTGGCCCTGATGTGCCCCGGCGGGGTGGGACGGCAGAAGGTCGGCTGGATCTTCAAGGCCCTGCTGACCCGCCCCTTCCGACGTGACGGGCTACGCGAGTCGGCGATGGCCGTCGCCGGACTGGACGGGGTGAAGGACCGGCAGGCGCTCGACGCCGTCGTCCTGACGTTCACGCACTTCAATCCCCGCAGGGAGAAACTCCCGGTCTTCCCCGACGACGCGTTGCGCGGCCTCACCATGCCCGTCCTGGTCATCGTCGGCGACCAGGACGCCATGTTCGACTCCCGCCAGAGCGCACGGCGCATCCGTGAATGCGTCCCGCACGCGACCGTGACCCTGCTCCCCGGAGTCGGTCACGCCATTTTCGGTCAGAGCGAGCCCATCGCCGAGTTTCTCCGAACCCGGCAGAACCGATGATGCCCCGTTACCGCGCGGCCTCGTACCTCTCGATGACCGTGGAAGCGATCCGGCCGCGCTCGCTGACCGGAAGACCCTGCTCCTTCGCCCACTGGCGGATCTCCGCTGACTGCTCGCGGGTCATCTTGCGGCTGTCGCCGAGCACCACGCGCCGGCCCCCTCGGCCACGCCCCGCCGCGGGCTCCTTGACCAGCCGGGCCGCGTTGATGAACGGGGCCAGGGCCTTTTCCAGCTTGGCGTAATTCGCATCCGCGAGGTCG
Source organism: Nonomuraea endophytica (assembly GCF_014203235.1). GTDB lineage: Bacteria > Actinomycetota > Actinomycetes > Streptosporangiales > Streptosporangiaceae > Nonomuraea > Nonomuraea endophytica. The sequence continues at coordinate 586,603 of NZ_JACHIN010000006.1, forward strand.
ATCTCAAACGTGTCGTTTCCCCATCCGAACCGGTAGGTCCGCGCGCCAGCGACACCATTGATGTCGTCAGTAATCGTCTCAACAATGTGCTTGGCCATATGGGAACTCCGTATCTTTCGTGCGGCGGCGAGGACCACCCTAGCGGTTCACCGTGACGCAGACCCGTCCAACCGCTGGTCAAGCATGCGCGCCGCGAAACCACGCCATTCCCATTACGATCCTCCCGTGCGCTCCACTGACCGGACTGATCGCGGTACCCGCCTCCTGGCGTGCGCCATTCTGGTCGCTCTGAGCATGCCCCCGATGGTGTTCGGCCTGGTGCTGCCGACAGAGCACTCGTGGGATCCCGACATGCCGGAATACAGCGATCCCGACTTCGTCTGGCTCGTGACGATGGCCACCGCGTGCGCGGTCGCGCTCGCCGGTCTGGGGGCGGCCGTCGGCTTCGCGCTCGGGAAGGTCGCGAGGGTCTTCTTCGTGGTGTTGCTGATCCTGTACGGCTGGCGGCTGGGTGTGCTGATCCCGCACTTCTCCGAGTGATCGGTCAGGGTTTGAGGGTGCGGGCGGTCAGGGCGGCTTCCAGGAGGCGGGCCTCGGCGGGGATGGTCAGGTCCAGGCCGGTCAGCGCGGCCACCCGGTGCAGCCGGTAGTCGAGGGTGTTGCGGTGGATGTGCAGGTCCAGGGAGGTCTGGCGGCGGTTGTGGCCTCGTCGGACGTACGCGCGCAACGTCTCCAGCAGGTAGGGGTGCTCGTCCAGCGGGTCCAGTTTGGCCGCCAGGCGGGTCAGGCCAGTGCCGGGGCGGGCGAGCTGGTACTCCACCAGGACGTCGTCGAACCGGTAAAGGCCGGGCGGGCGGCCGAGGCGCTGGACCAGTTCCAGGACCCTGCGGGCCTCCTCGGCCGCCTCGGGAACACCGCTCAGGTCGGTGGCCGGGGCGGCGCTGAGCAGCGGGTTGCCGCCCACGGTCGCGGCCAGCGTCTGCCACAGCGCCTCTCCTGCCGAGGGGAGCAGGGCGATGCCTTCGGCGTGGTCGGCCAGGACGAGCGTGCCGGCGTGGGCGTCCAGGGCCGACTGGACCAGTCTCGGGGGCGGCGTCTGGTCGAAGGCGAAGCTGACGACCTCGTGCGCCTGCCCAAGCTCGACGCCCGCCGCGTCGGCCAGCGCCTCGTGCGGGCGACCGCCGAGGAGGGCGGCCAGCAGCGCGCGGCGTACCCTTTTGTCCTCTCCGCTGAGGTCCTCCAGCGCCTGCTGGTGGGCCAGGGCGACGGCGGGCATGGCCGTGCGCAGGCAGCCCAGCAGGCCCGCGCCCGCCTCCTCCAGTTCGTGCGGCTCGGCCGCAGCGCCGATCGCGCGCCACCACGTCTCGGCGCCGATCAGGTACGCGGCCAGCGCCGCCTCCAGCGGGACCCTCTGCTCCGCCCGCCGGGCCGACCACTCGATGAGCCTGGCCAGGTCACCGGGCCCGACCGCGTCCTGGCGCCGTAACGCGCGCAGGAGCAGGCCGAACACCGCCGTGACCGATCGGGTGACCTCGCCTTCCAGCACCTCGCGTGGCAGGTCCCGGTAGAAGGGGAGTTCGGCGGCGCAGCGGGCGACCACCTCACCGGTGAGCTCGCGGACGCGCGGGGCCATGCGGGTATGCAGATCTGCCACCAGCGGATCGTCACATTGCACAAACCGCACCGTCAATGATTGCCGCATGTGCGGACTGACGGCGGGCGCCGTCGCGGCCACGATCGAGCAAACCCCCCAGCCTGGAGGACGCCGTGTTCCGCCGCCTGTTCGTCGCCTTGCTGGCGTTAACAGCAGCCATCACCACCGCCCCCGCCCATGCCGACGCCGCCTTCCCTTCCGTGGGCGGGAACTGGGGCGCGCCGGGGCCGTACGCGACCGCCGTCGAGATCGGCGCGGTCAACACGCTCTACTACCCGCGCGACATCGCCCGCAGCCCGCTGCGCCACCCGGTGATCGTCTGGGGCAACGGCACCGGGGCCGTGCCGCTCGTCTACCGTGAGCTGCTGCTGCACTGGGCTTCGCACGGCTTCATCGTCTCGGCCGCCAACACGCCGATGTCGAACCTCGGCATCTCGATGCGCGCGGGGATCGACAGCCTGACGGCCCGCGACGCCGACCCGTCCAGCGTCTTCCACGGCCGCGTGGCCCTGGACCGCATCGGCGCCTCCGGCCATTCGCAGGGCGGGGCCGCCGCGATCGTGGTCGGCGCGGATCCGAGGGTGGACACGATTCTGCCGATCCAGCCGGGGCCGCTGGCCGACATCGACGCCGTGCGCGGCCCCGCCTTCCTGATGGCCGGGCAGTACGACAGCATCGTCTGGCCCGCGCTCGTCAAGGCCTTCTACAACGACGCCGACCACATCCCGGCCCTATACGGCGAGGTGCGCGGCGCCGACCACATCACGGTCGCCGGCGACCCCGGCCCGTTCGCCGCGCCGACCACGGCCTGGTTCCGCCTGCAGCTCATGGACGACCCCGAGGCGCGTCCGGTCTTCTACGGCCCGGACTGCGGCATCTGCACCGACCGCCGCACCTGGTCGGACGTGCGGCGTAACACGAGGGTCCCGTGAGCTGAGCCCGGCGTCACGCGCTCTTCGTGAACGCCATGTCCATCCAGTGCGACCAGGTCGTGCCGTCTTCTGTGCGTTCCCAGACGGCCGACATGGCGCCGCCGTCGCGGGCGATGCGGAGCGTGGCCCGTTCCGTCTCGCCCGCGAAGGTCCACACGCCGTCGTCGTCGACCGTGGCGCGCATCGTGCCGTAGTTGCCCGAGCTGTCGAAGGCGCGCATCGGCCAGCTGTCGCTGTCCGGGTCGTAGGGGCCGATCATCTCGATCGCCTCGACCTTCTCCTCCCCCATCCGCACGTCCACCCGGTGCACGAGGAAGTGCCCGCCCGCCAGCCACTCGTAGGCGTCGGTTCCGCTGATCTCCACGGCGTCGCCGACCGTCGTGCCGCGCGAGTTCCAGTGGCCGGCCAGGGCGTCCAGTTGCTTGTTCGTCATCGCTTCCCCTATGTAAGATAGTGCTTAAATACTTACATACCTGACGCTGGCCGGGAAAGGGGCAGGTGTGGACGAGGCGTTGCGCGCCGTCGCCGACCCCACCCGGCGGGCGATCCTCCTGCTGGTCCGCGACGGCGAGGTGGCGGCCGGCGACCTCGCCCGCCACTTTCCGGGCATCAGCCGCCCGGCGGTCTCCCAGCACCTGCGGGTCCTGACCTCGGCGGGCCTGCTCGGCGTGCGCCGCGACGGCAACCGCCGCCTGTACCGGCTGCGGCGCGAGGGCCTCGCCGAGGCGGCGGGGTTCATCCAGGACATGTGGTCCGACCGGCTCGACCTGCTCAAGCGGGCCGCCGAGCAGGAGGAAAACGAACAGGGGGCACGATGATCGAGCGGACCGTGCGCATCGCCGCGCGCCGGGAGACCGTCTTCCGCTATTTCACCGATCCGGAACGGCTGGCGCGGTGGTGGGGCCGGGCCGAGGCCGACGCCCGTCCCGGCGGCGTGCTCCGGGTGGCGATGGACGGCGGGCCGCGCCCGGTGATGGTGGGCGAGTTCGTCGAGCTGGTGCCCGGCGAGCGGATCGTCTTCACCTTCGGGTGGGAGCCCGCGCCCGGCGTGCCCGACGTGCCGCCCGGATCGTCGCGGGTCGAGGTGACGCTGGAGGAGGACGGTGACGGCACCGTGCTGAGGCTCCGGCACAGCGGGCTGCCCGCCGTACTGGGCGAGGAGACCGGCGCGGGCTGGGATCACATGCTCCGCCGCCTCAGCACGGCGTTCGGCAGCGCCGAACAGCTCGGTTGACAATGCTTTCCGGCTTCGGACACGCTTGTTCGGTGATGACGAACGAACTGGACAAGCGCTACGAGGTCCGCAGCGTCTCGCGCGCGGTCGAGATCCTGGAGTGCCTGGCCCAGCGCGACGGCCGGACCGTGACCGAGATCTCCCGCGAGGTCGGCGGCTCCAAGAGCGCGACGTTCTCCACCCTGCAGACCCTGGAGATGCACGGCTTCGTGGCCTCCCAGGGCGAGGGCGCCTCGCGCCGCTACCGCCTCGGGCTCGCGCTCGCCCGCCTCGGCGAGAATGCGATGGCCCAGGTGTCGCTGCGCAACCTGGCCCGCCCGGTCCTGGACGACCTGACCGCCGAGACCGGGATGTCCTCGCGCGTCGCGGTCCCTGAGAACGGCTTCGCCGTCATCGTCGGCCGGGTCGACGCCCCGTCCGCGGTCCGCTTCGACCTGCACATGGGCCACCGCGAGGCGCCCCACTGCACCGGCCTCGGCAAGGCCCTGCTGGCCGAGCTGCCCGAGGCCGAGTCCGCGCGCATCATCGAGCAGTACGGCCTGCCCGCCCGCACCACCCACACCATCACCGACCCGGCGGCGCTCGTCGCCGACCTGACCGAGATCCGCCGGCGCGGCTACTCCGTCGACGACGAGGAGGACGCGGAGGGCGTCTTCTGCGTCGGCTCGGCCGTCCGCGACCACCGGGGGGAGGTGGCCGGCGCGATCAGCGTGACCGGCCTCAAGCTCGACCTTCCCGTGTGGCGCATCCACCAGATCGGTGACACCGTGCGCGCGCACGCGGCCCGCCTCACCGCGCTCTACAGCGGACGCTAGGCTTACCCGGCGAACTACGTTTTGCGCTACCGAACGGAGTCGCCTGTGACCCGCCGCCCTGCCCCCGCCCGCCGTGCGTCGCTCGTGTTCCCGGGCCGCCGCGATGGCTGACCTCGCCGCCGCGCTGCGTGCGGCCGTCCCCGGTCTGACCGTGCTGGACGACGCCGACGTCATGGACTCCTACCGCCGTGACCAGGCGCCCGGCCTGCCCGCCGGGCTGCCGGCCGCCGTCGCCATGCCCGAGGACACCGCCCAGGTGGCCGCCGCCGTCGCCACCGCCGCCGAGTACGGCGCGCCGATCGTGGTCCGCGGCGCGGGCAGCGGCCTGGCCGGGGCGGCCAACGCCGTCGACGGCTGCCTGGTGCTGTCCACCCAGCGGATGAACCGCATCCTGAGCGTCGACCCGGCCGAGCGCCTGGCCACCGTGCAGCCCGGCGTGATCAACGCCGATTTGCGCAGGGCCGTGGCCGAAAAGGGCCTTTTCTACCCGCCCGACCCGGGCAGCTACGAGATGTGCACCGTGGGCGGCAACGCCGCCACCAACGCGGGCGGCATGTGCTGCGTGAAGTACGGCGTGACCGGCGACTACGTGCGCGGCCTCGAAGCGGTGCTGGCCGACGGCTCGGTGCTGCGCACCGGCGGGCGCACGGTCAAGGGCGTGGCCGGCTACGACCTGACCAGCCTGCTGGTGGGCTCCGAGGGCACGCTGGCCGTCATCACCGAACTCTCGCTCGCGCTGCGCCCGGCTCCGGCGCCGCCGCGCACGATCGTGGCCCAGTTCGGTTCGGCCGCGGCGGCCGGGGCGGCGGTGACGGCCGTGCTGGCCTCCGGCGCCGAGCCGTCGATCCTGGAGATCATCGACGCCACGACGCTGCGCGCCATCGAGGAGTGGCAGCCGCTCGGCGTCGAGGCCGGCACCGCGGCGATGGTCATCGCCCAGTCCGACTCGTCGCACGAGGAGGACCTGCGGCTCATCGAGGCCGCGTGCGCGGGGGCGAGCGAGGTCATCGTGGCCGACGACGCCGCGGAGTCGGAGATGCTCATGCAGGCCCGCAGGCTCGCCTACCCGGCGCTGGAGCGGCTGGGCGCGACGCTGCTGGACGACGTGGCGGTGCCGCTGCCGAAGCTGGTGGAGCTGATCGAGGGCGTCGAGGCCATCGCGAAGGACCGGGACATGACCGTGGGCCTGTTCGGCCACGCCGGCGACGGCAACATGCACCCGACGGTCGTCTACCCGCACGGCGACGCCGACGCCGAGCGGCGGGCCTTCCAGGTCTTCGACGAGATCGTCGCCCTGGCGCTGCGGCTCGGCGGCACGGTCACCGGTGAGCACGGGGTCGGCCTGCTCAAGCGGTCCTGGCTGGAGCGGGAGCTGGGTGAGCCGGCCCGCCGTACCCAGCGGGCGATCAAGGCGGCGCTGGACCCGCACGACCTGCTCAACCCCGGCAAGGCCATCGCGTAGCCATGGGGCCGGCGCGCGCCGGCCCCATGGTCAGTCCGCCCACTCCTTCTTGCGTGAGAGCGTGAACGCCACCGCCGCGCCGCCCAGCGTCAGCGCGCTGACGACCAGCAGCCCCCACACGGCCGTGCCCGTGGTCTCGCTGATCCACCCGATGGCGTACGGCCCGGCGAACCCGGCCAGGTTGCCCACCGAGTTGATGAACGCCAGCCCAGCGGCGGCCGCCGTGCCGGTGAGGAACTTGGGCGGCAGGCTCCAGAACAGCGGCGTCGTGGAGAACAGCGCCGCCAGCCCCACACTGATCGCGGCCAGCGCCAGCCAGGGCACGTCCCGGGCGGCGACGGCGGCCAGCAGCGCGAGCGCGGTGACGGTCAGCGTGATGCCGGCCTGGCGCGGGATGTTGCCCCGGCGTCTGGCGAACCGTTCCCAGGGCAGCATGACCAGCGCGGCGAACAGGTTCGGGATCATGACGAGCCAGCCGGTGACGGTCGAGGAGTAGCCGCCCATGCCCTTGACGATCGTGGGCAGCCACAGGCCCAGGCCGTAGGCGCCGAAGACGACGCCGAAGAACAGGAAGATCAGGCTCCACAGCCGGCCGTTCCTGAAGACCGCGCCCAGGCCGAGGCGGCCGTGGCGTTTCTCGGTGGCCGCCCGCTCTTCCGCCAGGGTGGTGGTGATCCAGGTGCGCTCGGCGTCGTCGAGCCAGCGCGCGTCCTGCGGCCGGTCGGGCAGCCATCTGTAGGTGACGAAGGCCAGCAGGACGGCGGGGATGCCCTCCAGGACGAAGACGAGCTGCCAGCCTTCGAGCCCCCACAGGCCGTGCAGGTCCATGATCCAGCCGGAGATGGGCGCGCTGATCGCGTTGGCCAGCGGGTTGGAGACCGCGAAGATCGCCAGGATCGTGGTGCGGTAGTGCTGCGGGAACCAGAACGTGATGTAGAGCAGCACGCCGGGGAAGAATCCCGCCTCGGCCACGCCGAGGACGAAGCGGGCGATGGTGAACTGGGTGGCGTCGGTCACGAACGCGGTCGCCACCGCGACGATCCCCCAGCTCACCATGATGCGGGCGATCCACCGGCGGGCGCCGAAGCGCTGCAGCATCAGGTTGCTCGGCACCTCGAACAGCAGGTAGCCGATGAAGAAGATGCCCGCCGCCAGCCCGAAGGCCGACTCGGTGATGCCGAGCGCCGTGGTCATCTCCAGCTTGGCGAAGCCGGCGTTGTTCCGGTCGATGTAGGCGATGAGGTAGAGCAGGCCGAGGAAGGGCCCGAGGCGCCACATCGCTTTGCGCATGGCGCTCGCGGCGACGTCTGTGGTGGTCGTCATGTGATGCACTTCCTCAATTGTTCGGTATTACCGAACGCTGTTCTGTGTTAGAGGTATGCTCGTAGAACAGCAGGTGAACCGTCAAGGGCTACCGCGAGAGTTTCAGGCGTGTACCGCGAAAGCTTCGGGCACGGTCAACCCCCTGGTAGATGTGCGCGACAAGGCCACGAACCTAGCCTTCCGTGATGTCGGGCGCGGCCCACCCGCCGCGCCGGTTCCTCTCGGAAAGGAGTCACTGGTGAGCCTTACCAGGGTGATCGGAGCACTGGCCGTCACGGCTGGGCTCGCGGCCGTGACGCTGCCCGCCGGGCAGGCGAGCGCGGCCGCCTCTGTGGGTGCCGTGGAGTCGGCCGCCCGTCCGTTGCCTTGCGGGGGCGGTTACGTGCGGATGGCCGCGCCATGGCGGAGCGGGGCGTACATCAAGATCTCCACGATCGCGCACTGCGACCGCTTCACCGGGCCCATCGGGCGCAGCGGGTACGTCGACGCGCGGCTCGACCAGTACCGGGGCCTGGGGGTCTGGCGGAACAAGGCGTACACGCGCCGGCACTTCACCCGCGCGGCCGTCACCTTCACCATGCAGCCGGCCTGGAGATGCTCGGGCGGCAACCAGCTCTACCGCAACCACACCAAGGGCTGGATCGCCCAGGGCGGCAGCGGCGCCCGGTCGTTCGGCTACACCGAGCAGCGCCGGATCTCCTGCTGAACCCCCGCCGGGGTGCGGCACCGCACCCCGGCACCACTCTCTCGGAGGAGCGCATGGACGCGCGTGTCGCCCTAGGCACCGTCATCCTCGTGGCCGCGGCGCTGCTGCCGTCCTCGCAGGACACGCTGGCCGCCAAGCGGCGCTACGTCGCCGCGGCCGAGGCCGCCTGCCTGGCGGCCGGGCAGCAGACCGACCCGGAGCGGTATCCGGTGAGCACCGAGCAACAGGACGTCGAGGAACTCGAACGCGCGGCGCGGGTCATGCGGGCCACGGTGGAGCGCATCGCGGCGATCAGGCCGCCGGAGGCGGACGCCGCGCTGCTGCGTGCCCGGTTCGTCGAGCCGGGCAGGCGGCTGGCCGGGCGGCTCGGCGGCTACGCCGAGCGGGCGCGCGCGGCGCTGGCCGCCGGGGACACGGGAACGGTCCAGCTCCTGGTCGAGGCGTCGTTGCGGCCCGATCCGCAGGAGGCCGCCATGCGCTTTTTCGCCCTCTCCTACGGCTTCGCCGTCTGCGCGGGAGAACAGCCGTGACCGTGCGGGTTAGGCTGTAGGAACGTAGGCGGGAAGGATTCGATCACCATCAGCGACTCCTTGCCCCTGCCGGACCGGCCCCCGCGCCCGCAGCGCCGGCGCGTCGTCGAGTCGGCGGCTCTGGGCGAGCGCGAGCAGAGCCGGGCCGAGGCCGCCCGGTGGACCTGCCCGCACGGCCGCCACGCCGGGCGCGGCTGCGTCACCTGCTACGAGGACTCGGCCGAGGACGATCCGGCCCTGCACCTGTGGGAGGTCGCGGCGTGGTTCACCACCGCGCGCCCGATTCCCATCAAGACCCTGCAGGACATCCACCGCCACGGCCGCGGCTTCGGGCTCACCCAGCCGTCCACGCCGCTCGTCTACCTCCTGAGCGGGCAGGTCAGGGCGGCCCTGGCCGCGCAGGCGGTGGCGGCCGTGATCGGGTTCCTGCTGCAGAACCGGCACGTCGTCGAGGCCTTCCACGTGACCGAGATCCGCGCGACGCACTCCTAGGTCAGAGGCGGCCGCACTGGTCCTCCTTGTTGCCGCCCACCACGTTGCCGCCGCCGGTCGGGGCCGGGCTGTTCTCCTTGCACTGCAGGTTGCCCTTGACGGTGTTGCGCTCCACCAGCGCCCGGCCGCGGTTGCCGACGATCTGGATGCTGCCGCCGACCCGGTTGCCGACCGCCTGAAGCGCGCCCCGGTTGGCGTCGTACTGGATGTCACCGGTGACCCGGGACGAGCTGACCTTCGCCGCGCCGCCCTGCTTGACCTGCACGCTCCCGCCCACCGTGGACTTCTTCGTGATCGTGACCGCCCGCGCGCCCTCCGCCTGGACGTTGCCGATCACGCGCACCCCGCGCGCCACGAGCACCGCGTTCCGCTCCACCTTGACGGTGCCCTTCACCCGCGTGCCGGTGAGCGCGCACGTCGCGCCCTGCGGGACGCGGACGTTGTCGAGCGTGCTCGCGCCGATCGAACCGCGGCACGTCCGCTCCTCCGCCAGCGCGGGTACGGCCAGCGCCCCGGCCCCCAGCCCCAGCCCGAGCGCCGAACCCGCCAGCACCAGCTTGATCTTGCCCATGTCCGGTCTCCTCGTCTCTCCGTCTGCTGTCAAGCAGCTTTCCGGCGAGCGATGAGACCGTGCTGACACGCCCATGAGAGACCTCTCATCAGCCGACAAATCAGGATCCGGGAGGGCGCGCTCGCCCAGACCAGAGGGTGGTTATCCTTAGGGTGTAAAGAGATCTTGGCGTAAGGGGTCCGGGTGGTCGTCTACGCGGGTCAGGGCGATGCCCGCCGTACCATGGCGTTGTTGTGGGGGGCTGAGGAGCGCAAGGAGGCGCGGCCGGGGCCCAAGCCGGGGCTGAGCGTCGAGGTGATCGTCGCGGCCGGGATCGAGGTCGCGGACGCCGAGGGCATGGCGGCGCTGTCCATGCGGGCGGTCGGCGAGCGGCTGGGGCGGACCGCGATGGCGCTTTACACCTATGTGCCGAGCAAGACCGAGCTGGTCGACCTCATGTACGACCGGGCGATGGGCGAGTTGCCCACCTCGTATCCGCTGGACGAGGGGTGGCGGAGTGCAGCCGTCGCCTGGGCGCATGATCTGCGGGAGTTCTTCGTCCGGCATCCCTGGGTGCTGCAGGTGTCGCAGGCGCGGCCGGTGCTGGGGCCGAACGAGTTCGCGATGATCGACACGGTGACCGGGATTCTGCGCGGGACGGGGTTGGAGCCCGAGAGGTTGCGGGGGGTGGTGGCGGCGCTCGTGGACGTGGTGCGGGGGGCGGCCAGGACCGTCGCCGAGACCCGGCAGGCGCCTTCGGCCACGGGGGTGTCCGACGAGGAGTGGTGGCGGGCGCGCTCCGCGTTGCTGCTGGAGGTCGCGCCGGACTTCGCCGAACGGTTCCCGTCGGTGTCGTGGCTGGAGCGGGGCGACGCCGGGCCCGCCCTCGAACCGGACGTGCCCTATCTGGAGCAGGTGGCGCGGCGCACGTTCGCCACCAGCCTGGGCACGCTGCTGGACGGCGTCACAGCCCGGTGACGCGCATGGTGATGTTGAGGCGTCCGCGCAGGCCGACGACGGGGTCGGCGGTGCCCGGGTAGACCTTGGGCACGCCGTGGTAGGCAAAACGCGAGGGCCCGCCGAAGACGAACAGGTCGCCGGACTCCAGCCTGACGTCCGTGTACGGCCGGCCGCGCGTCTCGGTGTTCCCGAACCGGAACAGGCACGCGTCGCCGATGCTCAGCGAGACCACCGGGGCGTCGGAGCGTTCGTCCTTGTCCTGGTGCATGCCCATCCGGGCCTGATCGTCATAGAAGTTGATCAGCGCGGTGTCGGGTGTGTAGCCGGCGGCGAGCTCCGGCAGGCCGGCGCCGGTGAGGGCGCGGCGGCCCAGTTCGACCATCCATCCGGGGAACTCGGCCACGCGCAGGCCGTTCACGTCGTCGGCGGTGCGCGTGTACCGGTACGGCTGCCAGTGCCATCCCACGCACACCGTCCGCACCGACATGACGCCGCCCCTGGGCAGCACCGTGTGCCGGATCGGGACCGGGCCCTTCGCCCACTCGCGGCAGGCGCTCACCAGCGTGCGCTGCTCGTCCAGCCCGAGCCAGCCGGGCACGTGCACGGCGCCGGGGGCCACCTCGCGCGGCGGGAGCGGCATCATCGCAGGTGCGCCAGGGTCTCGCGGAGCTCCTGCTCCAGGATGTCGCCCGCGGCGCCGGCGTCCCCGCCGGCGACCGCCTCGACCAGGGCGGCGTGGGCCGCGTCGCCGTGGCCGCGCTCGTGGGAGCGCACGTCCAGCAGGCCGAGCAGGTCGATGAGGCCCTTGCGCAGCGCGGGGACGAACTCGGCGAACAGGTCGGTCAGCACCGGGTTGTGCGCGGCGGCGACCACGGCCGCGTGCAGCGCGATGTCGGCGTCGACGAACCGGGCGTCGAGCTCCGCCCCCTTCGAAACCCCGGCGGCGATCTCCCGGCGGGTGGCCAGCGCCACCCTCAGCGCGGTGATGTCGGCTTCGGTGCGGCGGGTGGCCGCGAGCCGGGCCGCCTGTACTTCGACGAGCATGCGCACCTCGTACACGTCTCCGATGGCCGCCCGTCGCAGCCGGGCCGGCCAGTCCTCCTGTGCTTCCGTCGCCATGACGAACACCCCCGACCCCTGCCGGGGTTGCACCAGCCCGGCTCCGGCCAGGGCGCGGAGGGCTTCGCGCACGGTCGAGCGGCCCACGCCGAGCTGGGCGGCGAGCGTGGTCTCGCCCGGGAGCTTGGTGCCCACGGGCCAGCGGCCCGCGGCGATCTCCTCGCGCAGCGCCTGGGCGGCCTGCTCCACGAGGGGGCTCGGGCGGAGGGCGCCGAGCGGCATCGTTCACCTCTCAGGTTGTCTGAGGAGTTGGTTGTGTGTAACTGTATCCGGCATGTCGTACACCGGGCTTCTTCTCGGCTGCCGCGGCGGGGCTTGATCCAGACCGGCACCCCGCCGCGGGGTGCCGTGCTGCCGGTCTCTCCCTGGCAGGACGGCGACAGAGGAAGAAACCCTGTGAATCCGCAACGCCCGAGCGGCATGCCGTACCGGAAATAGCGTGCGCGAGGCCACGCCGGAGGACCTGTGGGAGCTGTTCACGGCCACCTACCTCACGCCGGGCCGCACCGGCTCGCCCGGCGACAGCGTGGACGCCCTGGTCCGCGAGCTGGCGGCGGCCGGGATCAAGGCCGAGATCCTGGAACTCACCACCCAGGACGACGCCGCCTACGCCGAGTGCCGGGTGAACGGCGCCACCTGGTGGGGCGCGAGCCGGGACACCCCCGTGCGGGCCGTGCTGTCCGCGGTCAACCGGGCCCTCGCGTCCGTTCCGCTCTCTCCGTGAGATAGCGCTGCTCGGGCAGGCTGGTGGTACGGCGGGCCGCCTCGCGATAGGCGTCGTGGGCCGCCGCCACCTCCCCCGCCAGCTCCAGCAGGTGCGCCCGCACCGCGTACAGCCGGTGGTTGGCGGCCAGCGGCTTGGCCAGCGCGTCCACGAGCTCCAGGCCGGCCAGCGGCCCGTGGACCATGGCGACGGCGATCGCGTGGTTGAGCCGCACGACGGGGTTGTCCGACACCCCGGCGAGCAGCTCGTACAGGGCGAGGATCTGCGGCCAGTCGGTGTCCTCGGCCTTGGCCGCCTCGTCGTGCACGGCGGCGATCGCGGCCTGCAGCTGATAGGGGCCGAGTGCGGTCCCGGCCAGCGCGGTGCTGACCAGCTCGACGCCTTCGGCGATCATCGCCTGGTCCCACAGCGAGCGGTCCTGCTCGGCCAGCGGGATCAGGCGGCCGTCGGCGTCGGCTCGGGCGGGCCGCCTGGCGTCGGTGAGCAGCATGAGGGCCAGCAGCCCGGCGACCTCCCCGTCGGCGGGCAGCAGCCGGCGCACCGCGCGGGTCAGCCGGATCGCCTCGGCGGTCAGGTCGGTGCGGTGCAGGTCGGGGCCCGAGCTGGCGGTGTAGCCCTCGTTGAAGATCAGGTAGAGGACGTGCAGGACGACACGGAGACGTTCGGCCCGCTCGCCCTCTGGCGGCAGCGTGAACTGCGCGCCGGCCGTCTTGATGCTCTGCTTGGCGCGGCTGATGCGCTGGGCCATCGTGGCCTCGGGCACCAGGAAGGCGCGGGCGATCTCGGCGGTGGTGAGGCCGCCGACGGCGCGCAGCGTGAGCGCGAGCTGCGAGGGAGCCGACAGCGCCGGATGGCAGCACAGGAACAGCAGCGTGAGCGTGTCGTCCTGGCCGGGGACCGGTTCCTCCGGCTCGGGGTCGGCCCAGGCGGAGACCGTCTCCTCCCTGCGCCGCCGGGACGCGTCGCTGCGTACCTGGTCGATGAGGCGGCGCGAGGCGACGGTGACGAGCCAGGCGCGCGGGTTGTCGGGCAGGCCGCGCTCGGGCCACTGGACCGAGGCCTCCAGCATCGCCTCCTGGACGGCGTCCTCGCACGCGTCGAACTGCTCGTAGCGGCGCACGAGCACGCCGAGGACCTGAGGCGCGAGCTCGCGCAGCAGGTCCTCGACGGCCTTCACCTACTCGACCTCGCCGATGACCGGGCGGATCTCCATCGCGCACAGCGCGGCGTCCGGCCAGCGAGCGGCGATCTCGGTCGCGCGCTCCAAGCTCTCGACGTCGACGGTGATGTAGCCGGCCATGAGCTCCTTGGCCTCCACGAACGGGCCGTCGGTGACGACGGGCACCCCGTCCCTGACCTGGACCGTGCGTGAGGTCTCGGCCAGCGCCATGCCGCCGACGAACTCGCCGGAGGCCTGCAGCTCGCTCATGATCTCGTCGACCTTGGCCATGACGGTGTCCATGTCCGCCTCGATGGCCTTGCGCGACTCGGCGTTGTTGTAGATCAGCAGCATGTATTTCATGCACGTGCTCCTCTCGTGTCACCCCTGAGTCGGAGCGAAGCCGCAGGTCTCTACATCCACCTGGGAGAATACTCAAAGATCATGGGTGGGCCGTGACGAGACGCGCCTCGCGCAGCGTGTGCGCCCACCAGCTGAGCCGATCCAGCATGTGGTTCAGCTCGGCGTTGCAGGTCGCGGTGGCCTTGGGCCAGGTGCCGTCGGCGGCGAAGAGCTCCCAGTAGCAGGGCAGGGTGACCGCCTCGCGGATGCCCACCGCGTCGAGTTCGGTGAAGACCTGGCGGAGCTGGCTGATCGCGTGGTGGCCGCCGGACTCGCGGCCGTAGCCGACGAAGGCGACGGGCTTGGCGCGCCACTCCTCGTAGTACCAGTCGATGGCGGTCTTGAGCGGCGCGGGGAAGCTCCGGTTGTACTCGGGGGTGACGACCGCGAAGGCGTCGGCGGCGGCCAGGCGCGGGGCCAGGGCGGCGACCCGCGGTGGCAGTGGCTGGTCCGGGTCGGTGAGGTCCTGCGGCAGGCGGGTCTCGGCCAGGTCGACGAGATCGATCTCCAGGTCGGCGCGGCGCCTGGCCTTCGCGGTCAGCCAGGCGGCGACGGTCGGGCCGAAGCGGCCGTGCCGGGTGCTGGCGACGATGACGGCGAGCCGGATCACGGCTGGATGTTGAGGTTGAGGCGGAACATGTTGCCCGGGTCCCAGGCGCGCTTGACCTCGCGCAGCCGCTCCAGGTTCGCCGCGGTGTAGGCGTTCGCGACGCGCGCCGGGTCGTTCGAGAAGTTGAGGAAGGACCTTCCGGTGACGTACGGCAGCGCCACGCGCTTGGTGACGATCACGGAGAATTCGGTGTCGCGGTGGCTGACCGGCCCGGCGTCGGGACCCGGGGTGGCGATCGCCCCGCCCCAGTGGCGCACCTCCACGGCGGCGCCGTCCACGTCCACGGCGGACTCCAGGACCTCGTCCGGCAGGCTCTTGTACAGCTCCAGCGTGACCGCCGGGTTGCCGCCCATGGCCGCCGAGGCGAAGGGGATGAGCCGCAGGTCGTCCTGGATGACCGTGCCCATGCGGCGCAGCAGCGGCTCGACCGCCGCCCGGTCCGGGCCCACGGCCTTGATCACGAGGGTGCGCTCCCTGGTCAGCACGGCCGCGGTGCTCAGCTCAGGCGGCGCGGTGGCGGCCCAGTCGCGGTAGGCGGCCAGCTGGGCGGCGGCGTCGGTGACGGCGAAGGTGACCGCGCCGGCCCAGACCTCGGCGACCGGGTAGAGCCGGAACTCCAGCGAGGTCACCACGCCGAAGTTGCCGCCGCCGCCGCGCAGGGCCCAGAACAGCTCGGGGTTGTGCTCGGCGTCGGCGGTGACGATCCGGCCGTCGGCGGTGACGACCTGGGCGCTCAGCACGCTGTCGGCGGCGAAGCCGTACCTGCGGGCCAGCCAGCCGAGGCCGCCGCCCAGCGTGTAGCCGGTGACGCCGACCGTCGGGGAGGAGCCGGACAGCGGCGCGAGCCCGTACGGCGCGGCGGCGGCCAGCACGTCGCCCCAGACGGCGCCGGGGCCGACCGTGGCGGTGCGGCGGTGCGGGTCGACCGTGACGGTGTTCATGTCGGTGGTCTTCAGCAGCAGTCCGCCGTCGGAGGCGACGTGGGTGCCGTGGCCGGTCGCCTGGACCGCCAGCGGGAGCCCGCGCTCGCCGGCCGCCAGCACCGCCATGCGGACGTCGTGCGCGGTGAAGGCGCGGGCCACGAGGGCGGGGCGGGCGTCCATGTCCGGCCGGAACGGCTGGCCGCGCTGCTCGTCGTAGCCGCTCCGGCCGGGCAGGTAGGCGGTGAAACCGAGGTCATTGGTGAGCGTCTGCTGCGTCATGGCCTTACTGTGCGCTCCGGCGTTTACGGAATCTTTCTCATCCACTTACGGTGGCCCTTATGCGTTTCGGCATTTTGGGACCCCTGACCGTATGGACTTCCGGCGACGAGCCTGTCAGCGTGCCGGGGCTCAAGGTGAGAGGCCTGCTCAGCGACCTTCTCGTGCACGCCGGTCGGCCGGTCCCGGCCGACCGGCTCGTGGACGACCTGTGGAGCGACGACGAACTGCCCGGCAACCCGGCGGCCGCGCTCTCGGTGAAGGTGTCCCAGTTGCGGAGGATCCTGGAGGACGCCGAGCCCGGCGGGCGCGACCTCGTCGCCAACACCCCCGCCGGCTACGTGCTCAGGGGCGAGAGCGACGCGGCGGCCTTCGAGTCGCTGCTGGCCGAGGCGGCGGCCGCCGAGGAGCCGAAGGCGCGCGCCAAGCACCTGGCCGAGGCGCTGGCGTTGTGGCGGGGGCCCGCCTTCGCCGACTTCGCCGACCACGACTTCACCCGCGCCGCCGCCGCGCGCCTGCACGAACTGCGGCTGACCGCCCGCGAGGACCAGGCGGAGGTACGGCTCGCGCTCGGTGAGCACGCGGCGCTCGCCGCCGAACTGGGCGACCTGCTGACCGAGCACCCGCTGCGCGAACGGCTGCGCGCGGCCCACATGCGCGCCCTCTACCGCTCCGGCCGCCAGAGCGAGGCGCTGGCCAGCTACGAGACGCATCGCGAGGTGCTGGCCGAGGAACTGGGCCTGGACCCCGGCCCGGACCTGGCCGCGCTCCAGCGGGCCGTACTGGTGCAGGATCCCGCGCTGGCCGCCCCGGCGGCGAGCGCGACGGCGGACCCCGCCCGGCTGAAGGGCAACGTCCCGGCCCCGCTGGGCGCGCTCATCGGCCGCGAGGAGGCCGTCGAAGAGATCCTGGCCAGGGCCGGGGAGGAGCGGCTCGTCACGCTCACCGGCCCCGGCGGCGTCGGCAAGACGCGGCTGGCCGTCGAGGTGGCCGGCCGGATGTCGGCGCCCGACGGGGTGTGGCTGGTGGAGCTGGCCGCCGTGGACCGGCCCGGCGACGCCGACGCGGTCGCCAGGCTGGCCGAGGCGATCGGCGTCGTGCTGAGCCTGCAGGGAGCGGGCGACCCGGTGGAACGCCTGGCCGAGACGCTCCGCTCCCGCCAGGCCGTGCTGGTGCTGGACAACTGCGAGCACGTGATCGACCCGGTCGCCGAGCTGGCCGGGCGGCTGCTGTCCGGCGCGCCCGGCCTGCGGCTCCTGGCCACCAGCCAGGAGCCGCTCGGCCTGGCCGGTGAGCTGGTGTGGAGCGTGCCGCCGCTGCGCGTGCCGGGCCCCGGCGAGGCGGCCGAGCGTGTACGGCAGGCCGCAGCGGTCCGGTTGTTCGTGGAGCGGGCCGCCGCCGCCGACCGGCGCTTCTCCCTCACCGACGAGGACGCCGCGGCGGTCGCCGTGCTGTGCCGGCGGCTCGACGGGATCCCGCTGGCCCTGGAGCTGGCCGCTACCCGGGTGCGGGCCCTCGGGGTGGGCGGGGTCGTGGAGCGGCTGGACGACCGGTTCCGGCTGCTGGCCACCGGGCACCGGGGCGCGCCGCCGCGCCAGCAGACGCTCACGGCGATGATCGACTGGAGCTGGGAGCTGCTCGGCGAGGAGGAGCGGGCGGTGCTGCGGCGGCTGGCCGTGCACGCCGACGGGTGTTCGATGGAGGCGGCCGAGGAGGTGGGCGGCGACGGCGGGCTCGACGTGCTCGACCTGCTGGCCCGGCTCATCGACCGGTCGCTGGTGAGCGTCAACGAGGGGCGCTACCGGCTGCTGGAGTCGGTGGCCGCCTACTGCGTGGGGCGGCTGCGGGAGGCGGGCGAGCTGGAGGATCTGCAGGCCCGGCATCACCGCTACTACGCCGGGCTGGCGGTGCGGGCGGAGCCGTACCTGCGTGGGAGCGAGCAGCGGCAGTGGCTGCGGCGGCTGGACGCCGACGCCGCCAACCTGCGCGCGGCGCTCGGCCACGCGGTCAGGAACGGGGCGGCGGGCGAGGCGCTCGCGCTGGCCGGGGCGCTCGGCTGGTACTGGTTCCTGCGGGGCCGGCTGTCGGAGGGCGTGCGCTCGCTGACGGCGGCGCTGGCCCTGCCCGGCGGCGCGCCTCAGGAGCGAGCCGTCGCGCTGGCCTGGAAGACGGGCCTGGAGTTTCTGCGCCACCCGGAGGCCACGGGCGAGGCGGCCGGGCGCGCGGCGCTGCGGGCCGCGGCGCTGGACGCCTTCGACGCGGACGGGCCTGAGAAGGCGCGGGCTCAGTGGTTCCTGGCCTACACCTCGGTCGACCTGGGCGACATGGCCGCGGCCGAAGAGCTGGTCGCCGCGGCGCTGCCGGTCTTCGAGTCCCACGGCGACGAGTGGGGCGCGGCGGCCGTGCGCGCCCTGCGGGCCAAGCTCGCGCACGTGCGCGGCGACGTCGCCGGGATCGAGCGCGACGCCGAGCCCAGCCGGGCGGCCTTCGCCCGGCTGGGTGACCGCTGGGGGCTGATGGAGGCGAACGGCTGGCTCGGCGGCGCGGTCGAGCTGCGCGGCGAGGCCCGGGAGGCGGAACGGCTGCAGCGCGAGGCCCTGCGCATGGCCGAGGAGCTGGAGCTGTGGGTCGAGGTCGCCGGGCGGATGGGCTGGCTCGGCTGGCTGGCCTACCAGCGCGGCGACCACGACGAGGCCGCGACGCTGTGCGAGCGGGGCCTGGAGCTGGCGAAGCTGCAGGGCCACCACCCCTCGCAGGTGCTGACCGCCATGTCGCTGGCCTTCGCCGCCCGCCAGCGCGGCGAGCTGGAGCGGGCCGACGCGCTGCTGCGGGAGATCCGGGCGCTGGCCTCTCCCGCCGACGAGGTCGCCGAGCCGCCGCCGTACCTGCCGCTCGTGCTGGCGGAGCAGGCGTTCGTGGCCGAGGGGCGCGGCGACGCGCGGCGGGCGCTGCGGCTGAGCCTGGCCGCGCTCGACGCCTCCGAGGCGCTGCGCGACGAGCTCGGCTTCCCGCTCGGGCAGCTGGCCCTGGCCACCGCGCTGACCGCCAACGGACGCCCCGAGCAGGCGGCGGGCCTGGTGGCGATCCACGACGAGCTGCGCGAGGGCACCCCGGTGAGCACGGCCGAGCAGCGGGACTACGACCGCCTCTCCGAACGCCTGCTGGCCGAGCTGGGCGAGGAGCGCTACAAGGCGGCGCAGGCCACCGGCCAGACGAGACAAGACCTGATCAATGCGGCACGAACCATGCCGCAATAAGCTCTAACGTGGGGTTTCATGAGGGAACTTTCGTGGCCTGAGGTCAGTGCGCGGCGGCTGTTGCGTCAGGGACTGGCCGACCCGGTCAAGGACGCATCGCCTGCCGACCTCGCCTCGGCGATGGCCGGCGTCCACGCCCAGGTGCTGTCGGCGGGCGAGCACTCGCTGGCCCTGCGCCTGGACGGGGCGACCAGGACCGACGTGCAGCAGGCCCTGTGGCAGGACGGCGGCCTGGTCAAGACCTACGGGCCGCGCGGCACCGTGCACCTGCTGGCCACCCGCGACCTGCCCATGTGGGTGGGCGCGCTGTCCACGATCCCGGCCGCGCACAACGTCATGCCCGACGGGGTACGGCTGACGCCCGGCCAGACCGAGGAGGTCGTCGAGGCGCTGCGCCGGGTGCTGACCGGCGCCGTGCTGACGATGGACGAGCTCAGCGAGGCGGTCGTGGCGGAGACCGGCCCGTGGGCCGGTGACAAGGTCATGCCCGCCTTCCAGGACATGTGGCCGCGCTGGCGGCAGGCGGTGGCCCACGCGGCCCACCGGGGCGCGTTGTGTTTCGGCCCGAACCGGGGCAGGAAGGTCACCTTCACCGCGCCGCCCGCCTTCGAGCCCGCCCCCGGTCGCGGAGCGCTGGCGGCGGCGTACCTGCACGCGTACGGCCCGGCCACGCCGCAGCAGTTCGCCCGCTGGCTGGGCACGCCGGTCGGCTGGGCGAGCCAGGCGTTCGGCGAGCTGGAGCTGGAGGAGGTGGCCTACGAGGGTGGCCGGGCGTGGGTGCTGGCCGGTGACACCTCGGCCCCGGCCGCCCCGGCGCAGGGGGTGCGGCTGCTGCCGTACTTCGACGCGTACACGATCGCCGGGCAGCCCCGCGAGCTGCTCTTCCCCGGCCGGGCGTTCGAGCGGGCGCTGAACAGGGGGCAGGCGGGCAACTACCCGCTGGTCCTGCTCGACGGGGTCGTCGGCGGGGTGTGGCACCAGAAGCGCTCGGGCAAGAAGATCGCGGTCACCGTGGAGACGCTCCAACCCCTCTCCCCCGCCCACCGCGACGAGCTCGACGAGCAGGTCACCCGCCTCGGCGAGATCATGGAGGGCACGCCCGCGCTGACAGTCGGCCAGGTCACCGTGGGTCCGCAAGCATAACCTGGACGCATGGACTCCATGATCCGGGTCAGGGACGCCCGCGAGCACAACCTGCGCCACGTCGACCTCGACGCCCCCCGCGACGAGATCGTGGTGTTCACCGGCGTGTCCGGCTCGGGCAAGTCGTCGCTGGCCTTCGGCACCGTCTACGCCGAGGCCCAGCGCCGTTACCTGGAGTCCGTCGCCCCCTACGCGCGCCGCCTCATCGAGCAGGCCGGCGCGCCCAAGGTGGGCGACATCACCGGCCTGCCGCCCGCGGTCGCGCTCCAGCAGGCGCGCGGCGGCGGCAGCACCCGTTCCTCGGTCGGCACCGTCACCCATCTGTCGAACGTGCTGCGCATGCTCTTCTCCCGCGCGGGCGACTACCCGCCGGGCGCCGCGCCGCTCGACTCCGACTTCTTCTCCCCCAACACGCCGGCCGGCGCCTGCCCGCACTGCCACGGGCTCGGCACCGTGCAGGAGGTCACGGAGGAGAGCCTGGTCCCCGACCCGTCGCTGAGCGTGCGCGAGGGCGCGATCGCCGCCTGGCCCGGCGCCTGGCAGGGCAAGAACTACCGCGACATCCTCGCCGAGCTGGGCTTCGACGTGGACCGCCCGTGGCGGGAGCTGCCGGCCGAGCAGCGCGAGTGGATCCTCATGACCGACGAGCAGCCCGTCGTCACCATCCACCCGGTCCGCGAGGCCTCCCGCATCACCCGGCCGTACCAGGGCACCTTCGCCAGCGCCAAGCGCTACGTGCTGCACACCTACGCCACGACCAAGAGCGCCTCGCTGCGCGCCAAGGCGGAGCGGCACCTGGTCTCCTCGCCGTGCCCGGTCTGCGCGGGGCGGCGCCTGCGGCCGGAGGCGCTGGCCGTACTGTTCGGCGGAAGGGACATCACGCAGCTGGCCGCGCTGCCGCTCACCGACCTCGCCGAGGCACTCGCCGCCGATCCCGGCCTGGACGGCGCGCGGGCGGAGGCCGCGCACGCCCTGGCCGAGAACCTGCGCGGCCGCATCGAGACCATGGCCGAGCTGGGCCTCGGCTACCTCAGCGCCGACCGCACGACCGCCACGCTGTCGGCGGGCGAGCTGCAGCGGCTGCGGCTGGCGACGCAGCTGCGCTCGGGCCTGTTCGGTGTGCTGTACGTGCTCGACGAGCCCTCCGCCGGCCTGCACCCGGCCGACACCCGCGCGCTGGTCGCGGCCCTGCACCGGCTGCGCGCCGCGGGCAACTCGCTGTTCGTGGTGGAGCACGACCTCGAGGTGGTACGGCAGGCCGACTGGATCGTCGACGTCGGCCCGGGCCCAGGCGAGCACGGCGGCCGGGTGTTGTATTCGGGCGAGGTGCCCGGCCTGGCCGGCGTGGAGGAGTCGGTCACCCGCCGCTACCTGTTCGGCCGTCCCCCGGCCTCCAGGACGCCGCGGGTGCCGTCGGGCTGGCTGGAGCTGCGCGGCGTCACCCTGCACAACCTGCGCGAGGTGGACGCGAGCTTCCCGCTCGGCACGTTCACCGCGGTGACCGGCGTGTCGGGCTCGGGCAAGACGACCCTGGTGACGCACGTGCTGACCGCCGCGGTGGAGGCGTACCTGGCCGGTGAGGAGCCCGTGGTGAAGGCGAGCGGCCTGGATCAGGTGGCCCGCCTGGTACGCGTGGACCAGAAGCCGATCGGCCGCACGCCGCGTTCGAACCTGGCGACGTACACGGGCCTGTTCGACGCGGTGCGCAAGATGTTCGCCGCGGCCCCGGCGGCGCGCGAGCGCGGCTACGACGCCGGGCGCTTCTCCTTCAACGTGCAGGGCGGGCGCTGCGAGAACTGCCAGGGCGAGGGCGAGATCTCCATCGAGATGCTGTTCCTGCCGGGGGCCAGCGCGCCGTGCCCGGTCTGCCACGGCCGCCGCTACAACGCCGAGACGCTGGAGGTGCGCGTCGCCGGCCGCTCCATCGCCGACGTGCTGGACCTCACCGTGGACGCGGCCCGTGAGGCGCTGTCCGGTCTGCCCGCCGCCGCCCGCAGCCTGGACACGCTGGCCGAGGTGGGCCTCGGCTACCTGCGGCTCGGGCAGCCCGCCACCACGCTGTCGGGCGGCGAGGCACAGCGGGTGAAGCTGGCGGGCGAGTTGCAGCGCGTACGCCGCGACCACACCTTGTACGTGCTGGACGAGCCGACCTCCGGCCTGCATCCGGCCGACGTGGACCGGCTGATGGCCCAGCTCGACGGGCTGGTGTCGGCGGGCAACACGGTGGTGCTGGTGGAGCACGACATGGACGTGGTAGCCCGCGCCGACTGGGTCGTCGACCTCGGCCCCGGCGGCGGCGCGGCGGGCGGCCGGGTGGTGGCCGCGGGCCCGCCGCGCTCGGTCGCCGGCGCCGAGGCCAGTGTCACGGCTCCGTTCCTGGCGGCGCGGCTGCGGTCCGCTCCGGATGCCGCTGCCGGGCAGGGGTGAGCAGCGCCGCGGCGGCGATCGCCAGGCAGCTGATCCCGGCGAAGACGAACACCGGCGTCGAGCCGAACCGGCCCGCGCCCCAGGTCAGCGCCGCCGCGCCGAGCGGCCCCAGCGAGTAGTGGATGGTCCAGAACGCCGAGGTGACCCGGCCGAGCAGGTGACTGGGCGTGACCTGCTGGCGCAGCGACAGGCTGCAGATCCCGGCCACGCTCACGCAGGCCAGGTAGAGCCCCATGGCGGCGCCGATGCCCCACACGGTGCCGATGAACCCGATGGCGGCGATCGCCAGCCCGGCGGCGGCCAGCGCGCTGACCCACGTCGGCCCGAACCCGAGCCGCCCGCGCAGCCGGGTCACCAGCGTCGCCCCGATCATCGTGCCGACCGCCCCGATGCCGAGGACGACGCCGATGACGGCGTCCGGCTGGCCCAGGTCGTGCTTCAACCGGAAGATCACGATGTCGGTGAGCCCGAGCGTCAGGAAGATGAAGAACGACAGCAGCACGGTCAGCGCCCGCAGCACCGGCTGCCGCCACAGGAACACCGCCCCGGCCACCAGTTCCCGCCAGGGCGCCCCGTGTACGGCGGGCCTTTCGTGCCGGGCGAGCCTGACCATGTAGACGCCGACCGCGGACAGGGCGAAGCCGACGGCGTTGATGCCGATCGCCGCCGTGGGCCCGAGCCAGCCGGCCACGACGCCGGCCAGCATCGGGCCGAGCACGCTGGCGGCGGCGGCCGTGGCGTAGAGCTTGCCGTTGGCCTCGGTGACCCGGTCCTCCCCCACCAGGGTGGGCACGGAGGAGACGTACGCCACCTGGAAGACCATGCCCACGGCCGCGGCCAGCGGCAGGACGGCGTACAGGAGCCAGACCTTGGGGCCGCTCAGCCAGGCCAGCGGGATGGCGGCATACAGGACGCACCGCACGACGTCGCAGCCGATGAGCAGTTTGCGGCGGTCGAAGCGGTCGACGGCCACGCCGGCGAAGATCCCGGCGATGACGCCGGCGGCGCCGGAGACGCCGGTCAGCAGGCCCATCTGGGCGACGGAGCCGGTGACGTTGAGAATGAGCAGCGGGACGGCGATGATCGCGAAGGAGTCCCCCGCGACCGACAGCGTCTGGGCGCCCCAGAAGACCGTGAAGTCGCGCCGCCGCCATAAGGGCCGCAGGTCCGCCTGGGCGGTCATCGGCCGGTGTCCTCGTGCATGGAGCTCCTACAGGTCGAACTGGTACTCGTGCGTGCTGCGGTGGGCCCGGTAGCCCAGGCGTTCGTTGACCGCCAGCATGTGGACGTTGTCCTCGGCGGTGTCGGTCTCGACCTCGGCCAGATCGGGATGCTCGACGCGTAACCTGCGCACCATCGTGGCCTTGAGCCAGAGCCCCAGGCCGTGGCCGCGATGCGCGGGCACCACCGCGGTGTCGTACTGCGCGGCCCGGCGGCGCTCCCCCGACCTGATCACGATCTCGGTGTATCCGGCCATCGTCTCGCCGTGCAGCGCGGCGAGGGTCAGCAGGGTGTCGCGGCGATCGGCGAGCACCTTGGCCATCTCCCTGACGGCGGCGGCGTCCCAGCGGCGGGCGCCGTAGTCCATCTCGCCGGTGGGCATGTCGTTCATGGCGTTCTTGGCCTCGGCGAAGGCGTCGGCCAGTCCGTCGGGGACGGTCCCGGTCCAGAACGCCAGGTCGTAGCCGGGCCGTGCGGTGTCGGCCTCCCGGCAGTCGGCCTGGGCCAGGTCGAGCAGCAGGTGGCGGAGCGTCAGCACGCGCCGCAGGCCGCGGGCCGCGCAGAAGGCGTCGCCCGGACCGCCGGCGGCCACCGCCGTGATCATCGCCCGCCGCCCCTCGGCCCGCGCGGCCGCCACCGCCGCCGCCAGCAGCAGCGAGCCTGCGCCGCCGCGCCGCAGCTCAGGGCGCACGTGCAGGTCGAGCTCGCTCAGATGGTCCATGCCCGGCGCGTCGAACAACCGCAAGGACGCCACCCCGGCCACCGGCCCGCCGGGCTCGGCCGCCATCCAGACCAACCGGCGGCTGTGTAACGGCGGCACGGTCAACTGGGCGCGGGTGGGCACCGGCTGACCTGGAAGATCGTGCCCCAGCGACGCGGCGATCACCCCGTGCCACGTCTCGGCCTGCTCCGCCGACACCTCCGCCGACGGTGTTCCCTGGATCTTGTACTGCATGGCGACCACCCTAGGCGGCCCTCCGCCGGGTGGTGCATGTCTGACCGCCTCCAACACAGCGTGAAGGCTCTGCTGTGAGCCCATTGCATAGGAAGGTTTCCTAATTAATACTGCGATCAACGCAGCTCAGAGCCCCCTGGAGGTTTGTATGCCCCGTCGCGCGCTCGCCCTCACCACGGCCGCGCTGGCCTGTCTCGGCGCCCTCGCCGTGAGCACCGCCCCCGCCCAGGCCGCGGGCCCGATCGACATCGTCATGAGCCCGCTCTCCATCGGCGAATACTGCGCCGCCAAGGTCCACTCCAGCTCCATCGTCGGCTTCTACAACGGCAGCCTCGGCTGCTACCGGTACGCCTCCCCCAACCTGATCTACCTCGGCAGCGGCAGCCCCTCGGCCGCCTGCCAGTACTACAACCCCACCTACACCTACCTCGGCTACGCCCAGGGCGGCGCCCAGTCCCTGGTCTGCAAGTACTCGGTCTAGGGCCTCACGACTCCGCGTTCAGGTAGCGGCCCGGCGAGGTCCCCACGGTGCGGCGGAAGGCGGCGAGGAACGCGCTTGCCGTCGCATACCCCACCGCCCGCGCCACCGCGGAGACGGGCCGTCCTTCCGCGAGCAGCGGGAGGGCGGCCCGCAACCGCAGATGAGTCCGCCAGCGCTCGAAGCTCATCCCGGTGTCCTGGACGAACAGCCGCGTGAGCGTGCGCCGGCTCACCCCCGCCGCCCGCGCGTGGGCCTCCAGCCCGCGCGCGTCGGCCGGATCGGCGATCAGCGCGTCGGCCACGGCGCGCACCCGCTCCTCACGCGGGCGCGGCACGTCGATGGGCAGGGCGGGCAGCGGGCGCAGCAGGTCGAGCACGACCGCCTCGGCCCGCAGCCGGGGACCGTCGGCCAGGTCGTCGCGCCCCAGGTAGGTGAACAGCTGGGCCAGCAGCCCGTCCACCCCCACCGGCGTGGGCTCGGGCCAGTCCAGCGCGCAGCGCTCCGGCGCCAGGTAGAGGCCGCACAGCACCGCGTCACGGGTCGCCCCGGTGCGGTGCTCCACCCCGGCCGGTATCCACAGCGCGACGGTCGGCGGCAGCACCCAGTAGGAGTCGCCCACGGCCACCCCGACCACCCCGCGCCGCGTCCAGGCGATCTGGTGGTGGGTGTGGGTGTGCGGCGGGATCCACTCCCCCGACGACAGCGGGAAGTGCCCGACCACGATCGCGCCGACGCCGGGCGGCACCTCGGTCTTCATGCGGCCAGCCTATGTCCTCAGCGCGATATCACCTGGCCTCATCGCGGATTGCGGCCATCGGCGGCCCGCGCCTAGCGTCGTCGGGTGACGAAGAAAACCCCTGCGCTGGCGGTCCTGTGCGCCGTGCAGTTCATGCTTGTCCTCGACGACACCGTGGTGAACGTCGCCCTGCCCGCCATCCGCGGCGAACTCGGCTTCTCCGCCGCCGGGCTGGCCTGGGTGGTCAACGCCTACTTCCTCGCCTTCGGCGGCTTCCTGCTGCTGTCGGGGCGGGCCGCCGACCTGCTGGGCAGGCGGCGGGCGTTCCTCATCGGGGTGACCGCGTTCGGCGTGGCCAGCCTGGCCTGCGGCCTCGCCCAGGAGCCGTGGCAACTGGTGGCGGCCAGGTTCGCGCAGGGCATGGGCTCCGCGCTGGCCAGCCCGGCCGCGCTGTCGCTGATCACGCTGATGTTCCCCGGCGAGGGCGAACGCGCCAGGGCGGTCGGCGTCTGGGGCGCCATCGCGGCCCTGGGCGGCACGATGGGGCTGGTGATCTCGGGGGTGCTGACCGATCTGACGTCGTGGCGCTGGATCTTCCTGATCAACCTGCCCGTAGCGGCGCTGGCCCTGCTGCTCGTCCCCCGCCTGGTCGGCGAGAGCCGGGCCGCGCGCGGAGCCCGCCTGGACGTCCCGGGCGCCCTGCTGGGCACCGCGGCGGTGCTCGCGCTGGTCTACGGGCTGCTCCAGGCCGAGCACGCGGGCTGGGTCTCGGCGGCGGTCCTGCTCCCGCTGCTGCTCGCCGCCGTGCTGGCGGCGGCGTTCCTGGTGGTCGAGTCCCGTACGGCGCAGCCGCTCGTGCCCCTCGCGTTCCTCGCGGTCCGTGTCCGGGCCGTGGCCAACCTCTCGATCCTGCTGTTCTCCGCCGCCTTCTACGCGATGGCGTTCCTGCTGATGATCCACCTGCAGACACGGCTCGGGTACGGCGCGCTGGTGGCCGGGGTGGCGTACCTGCCCTATGGGGGTGGGGTCCTGGCCGGGATGTGGCTGTCGTCCCGCGCGGTGACCCGGTTCGGGACGCGGCCCGCGCTGCTGGTCGCGTTGACGGTCAGCGCCGCAGGGCTGCTGTTGCTGTCCGGGGTGGCGCCCGGCGACGGCTATGTGAGCGGCGTCCTGCCGGGGATGCTGGTCACCAGCCTCGGCTGCGGGCTGAGCCTGCCCGCGCTGACCACCGCCGCCGTCTCCGGCACCACGTCGGAGGACGCCGGGGTCGGCTCGGCCGTCCTCACCTCGGTGCAGCAGGTCGGCGGGGCGGTGGGCGTGGCGCTGCTGGTCACCCTGGCCGCCCAGCGCGGCTACGCGTTCGCGCTGGTCATCTGTGCCGCCCTGGTCGCGCTCGCCGCCGTCCTCGTCGCCACCGCCCTGCGCCCCAGCCGGTACGGCGGGCGCACTTCTGGGACGCCCGGCCTCCGCTGACGGACTTTGGCCGGAGCGGTGTGGTGCCTTTGGGAGCAGGTGTGTGCCGTCCGGAGCCGGTGTGGTGCCGTCCGGAGCAGGTGCGGGGCCGTTCGGCGTGGCACGGTGGCCACCGGGCGCGTGAGTTCGACCGCTGGGCGCGTCCGGCCGGATCGGGACGGCCGGGCGGGGGCCGGTCCGCGTACAGGTTGCCGAATCGCACACCGCTCCCAGCGAGGGGGACGAGATGATGGAATTGACCACGTTCAGCCTGCCGGAGGCCGTCACCGGGACGCGGGCGGACCTGGAGCTCGGCCGTACCATGGTCGCGGCGTGGCGCAGGGACGGCATCTTCCAGGTCGCCGCCACCACGGCCCAGCACGAAACGGCGCTCGCTGCGTTCGAGGCGAGCAGGGAGTTCTTCGCGCTGCCGCTAACGGAAAAATCCAGCTATGTCAGCGACCTGAGCTACAGCGGCTACGTCGCCTCCGGCGAGGAGGTCACCGCGGGCGAGACCGACTACTCCGAGATCTTCACCGTCTGCCCGGACGTGCCCGTGCACGACGCGCGGGTGCGCGAGCGCTGGCCCTGCCACGGCCCGGTGCCCTGGCCAGGCCCGCACTACCAGCGGCGGATGGAGGCGTTCACCGCCGCGCTCGGCTCGATCGGCGAGCGGCTGCTGCGGCTGGCGGCTCTGGGTCTGGGGCTGGGCGGTCCGGACACGCTGACCGGGCACACCGCGGGCGGCTGGCACCACATGCGCGTGCTGCGGTTCCCGCCGAGCTCGGCGCGGACCGCGCGCGGCATCGGCGCCCACACCGACTACGGGCTGCTGGTGATCGCCGCGCAGGACGAGGTCGGCGGCCTGTACGTGCGGCCGCCGGTCGAGGGCGAGAAGCGCTCGCGCAACTGGCTGGAGGCGGAGAGCACCGCGGGCATGTACGAGAACGAGCCGCCGTGGATCTTCGTCCGGCCGGTGCCGAGGGTGTTCACCGTGTTTCCTGGCGACATCCTGCAGTTCCTGACCGGCGGCTATCTGCTGTCCACGCCGCACAAGGTGGCGCTGGCCGACCGTGAGCGGTTCGCGATGGCGTACTTCCACGAGCCGAGCTTCGGCCGCTCCCTTGAGGACCCGTGCGGCGGCCCACCGCTGCACTACGGGACGCACTTCACGAACATGTTCATGCGCTGCTACCCCGGCCGCGCCGCCACCCGGCGCATCCACGACGAGGGCAGGCTGGCGACGCTGCGCGAGCCGTACCCCCGATGAAGGCCCGCTACGGCGTCAGCACGATCTTTCCCGCGACGGTGCCGGACTCGGCCAGCCGCAGGGCGTCGGCGACGCGGGCGAGGGGCAGCTGGGCGGCGATCCTGGCGGTGATGTCGCCACGCTGGAACGCCGCGAAGACCTGGGTGAGGTCGGCGCGCAGCCGCGCCCGGAACCGGTCCTTGGCCAGGGCGTGCCCCGCCCAGGCGTTGTAGAAGTACGCGCGGCGCCCGTTGGGCAGGGCGTTCCACAGCCAGACCCGGCCGAGCAGCTTGAGAACGGGCCACTGCTTGGACCCCTCGTCGTCGCGGGTGGAGGCGCTGCCGTAGGAGACGAGGGTGCCGCCGGGGGCGAGCAGCCGCCAGGAGTCGACGATGCCGCGCCCGCCGACATGGTCGAAGACGGCGTCCACCCCACCGGGGGCGAGCTCGCGCACCCGCGCGGCGACGTCACCGGCGCGGTAGTCGACGGGGACGACGCCCTGGGCCCGCAGGTCGTCGTGGTGGCGGGCGGATGCCGTGCCGATGACCTTGACGCCGGCGGCGCGGGCGAGCTGGACGAGCACCGAGCCGACGCCGCCGTTGGCGCCGTGCACCAGGATGGTCTGCCCGGCGCGGACGCGGGCCTTGCGGTGCAGCATCTGCCAGGCGGTGATGCCGTTGACGACGAGGGTCTCCGCCTGCGCCGCGCCGATCCCGTCGGGCACCGGAACCACGTCCGCGGCGTCCACGAGCACGTGACTGGCCCAGCCGCCGACCTTGACCAGCGCGGCGACCCGGACGCCGGCCAGACCGGGCGCCACGCCCTCACCGGTGTCCACCACGGTGCCGACCAGGTCGTAGCCGGGCACGAACGGGAACGCCGGCTGGTCGTAGTAGCGCCCGCGGCGCATCTGCTGCTCGGCGAAGGAGACGCCGGTCGCCTCCATCCGGATCAGAACCTGACCAGGTCCGGCGACGGGCACCTCTCCATGCCGGATCTGCAGCCCCTCCGGCTCGACCTTGCCCGGCAGGACCACCTCGACGAGTTCCCCGGTATTCATCGCAACCTCCGTTACTATCTCTTTTGTTTGTTAGAGCCTATAACAACACGCGGAAGGGCGCCTGTCAACCAAGGGAGGCCATGCCCTGAGCAGGGCGGCGTAATGAACAGCTTGCGATCAACAGGACGTTCGCCGATCGTGGTTCATGAGGTGGCGGTGCATCCCACGCACTCAACCCTCTGTCGGCCACAGGCGATGACCTCGTCGCACGACCACGCGGGAGAGCCTGTGTCCGATGGCTGGCGGCGTCGTCGTTCCCCAGGACGCGGACGGGGCCGCCACAAATGAACGTGCGGTGGTAATGGTTGGCCGTCGCGCGATCCATCAGGCGCTCTGCCGAGGACGGATCAACAGGATTACACGTTGATGACTATGAGGAAGGAGGGAACCCATGGCGGTTCTCCACTTCACGAGTGGGTTGGCGGACTAGGTAATCCATGTGGGCCGACGCCGGGAAACTCCTCTCGGCGGTCGGCCCAGGCGGAGTCTGGTTGTTCCTCACCGCGGTGGTCGTTGTCCTGGGAGTGATCATCCTTTTCTGGATGGCCTGCCGCCACGGCGTGGGTAACGGGCAGATTCGCGC
This sequence comes from Nonomuraea endophytica, assembly GCF_014203235.1. Classification (GTDB taxonomy): domain Bacteria; phylum Actinomycetota; class Actinomycetes; order Streptosporangiales; family Streptosporangiaceae; genus Nonomuraea; species Nonomuraea endophytica. The sequence continues at coordinate 617,038 of NZ_JACHIN010000006.1, forward strand.
GGGGATCGTGTCTATCCGCTGGAGAGAATCCACCACTCAGGAAAATACGGATCCGGCCGGGCAAGCTTCAGGTGCCACTGAACGGCCGGCCGTGGGACCAGGCGCTGACCCGCCCCAGAAGCGGGCAGCGACTGATAATTCCGCGGGGGAGGTGACGCCTCCCCCGACTCGCCCACGCCATCGACGAAGGCGCGGCAGGCAGTAGCGACAGAGCCCCGGCGCCCTCGGGCGCCGGGGCCACCTCCGGGACTGGCGGCCGCGACGCTCCGTCGAGGCAGGACAGCGCGCTCCCGGCACGCCAGGTGGTGGCCGGCGCACGACGCCGTGGCGTCGCGGGCCGTACTCTTCCGAGGACAACGAGGCGGGAGGAAGGCTGTGCCAGTCGCGGAACAGGCGCGAGTCAAGCGAACGATCAGTGGCATCGCCGAAGCGCTGCATGGCGCCTGCCGGGTCCAGTTCTTCGCCGAGTTGGTCAGCGCCGAGATGGGGTCGGAACTGTCCAGCGTGCTGGACGTCTGGTGGAGCCGCGCGATGCTGGACACCGCCCCTGCCCGGGAACCGGACGGGACGCCCCCCGAAGCTCCCTGAGCGGGCCGGTAACCTCCTCGTCCCGCACGTGGATGACAGAGAAGGTCATCCACAAGCTCGCCAAGTGGCTGTTCATCCTGGGAGGGGGCCTGGGGATGATCGCCCTGTTGCTGATCTTCGTCCGGGGCGCCGGGTAGCCCTGTCAGTCGTTCAGGGCCGTGGCGCGGCGGGTGTCGAGTTCGTGCTGGAGGCGGTCCACGTCGCGGGCGTACGGGCGGTAGAGGAGGGTGAGGTACGCCCCGTTGGCCAGCATCAGCAGGACCAGGATCCACAGGAAGACCTGCTTGAGCCCGAAGACGTCGCCGAGGAAGCCTGCCCCGAGGCTGAAGGCGGCCCAGCCGATCGCCTCGAAGATCGAGATGTAGATGGCGAAGGCCGCGCCCCGCAGCTCGGGAGGCGTGATCGCCATGACCATCGGCCGGTTGATGCCGGGGTTGACGCCCTGCGCGGCGCCCATCAGGCCGAAGAACAGCGCGAACGGCACGATGGACGCGAACGCGATCTGGGTGCCGAGGAAGGCCGCGACGGCGAAGGCGAACTGGGCGGCTTGCAGCACCGCGACCAGGCCGAAGCGGGGGCTGCGGCGGGCGGCCCAGTCGCCCAGGAAGCCGCCTGCCACGTTGCCCAGGAAGTAGCCGACGCCGAACGGCAGCCGGGGCCGGGCGTGCGGAAGGGCCCGGCCGGGGCCGGGCCCTCGCGGGACTAGATGCGCTGCCAGAGGGCGAAGAGGTTGGTGGGCTCCCAGCCGACCTGGGAGGTGTGTCCCTGCCTACACCGGTAGGTGCCGCCCTGGTAGGTCACCATGGCACCGGTCTGGTAGGTGACGCCGGGCGCCCACTCCCGTGGGCCGGCCGTGTAGGTCACGGTCGGCGTGGGCGTCGCCGTCGGGGTGACGGTGGGCGTCGGCGTGGGGGTGGGCGTCGGGTTCACCGTCGGGGTCGGGGTCGCCGTCGGGGTCGGGGTCGCCGTCGCCGTCGGGGAGGGGCCGCCGGCGCAGGCGCCGAGGTCGCGCCACACGTCGTTGGTGCCGGGCTGGTTGCCCTGCGTCCACCAGCGGGCCTCATAGGTGCGGCCGTTGAAGGACACACGCTGGCCGCCGTTGTACACCTTCCCGGCCTCCCACGCCGGATCGGTGCAGGTGCCGCCGGTCGGCGTGACCGTGGGGGTCGGCGACGGGGTCACCACATCCCCGCCGCGGGCCAAATCCTGGACCACGCCGTAGCTCTTGCCGCCGAAGGTGACGGTGAAGTTGTTCGGGCCGGGCGCGGGCAGGTAGTAGACGTAGTCCATGGTCACCGAGGCGCCCGGGGCGAGCGTCTGCCAGGTGGGCAGCTTCACCGAGACGCGGTGGTAGTCGCCCTTGAGCCCGCCGATGTTGTTGGCCCCGGTGTGCTCGCTGCTGATCACCCGCAGCCCGAACCCGGACTGGTCCTTGGCGTTCGGCGGCGAGGAGGTCGCGTAGTCCCACTGGAACTCGGTGCCGCCGGGCAGCGTGAACGCCGACCGGTTGGTGATCTTGAGCTTGGGGCTGATCGGGTAGTTGCTGTCACCGACGGGGAACTGCTCGGCGGCGAAGCCCACGTCGATCTTCTCGGCGGGCAGCGCGGTCTTCGCCCTGGTCGCGGTGTACGGCGCCGCCGTCTTGAGCGTGTCGTGCACCAGCGTGGTCAGCGTGTCGCCCATGAAATACTCGCTGCCGGTCCACTTGTAGTCGCCGGCCAGCTCCCAGATCATGATGCCGCCGAGGCCCTTGTCCCTGACGTACTCGGCCTTGGCCTTGAGCGACTGCTCGTCCTCGGTGGACAGGAACACCTTCTTGCCGCTGTTCCAGAGCCACGGGGCGACGAGCGTGCTGTCGTAGTTGCGGGTGTAGGTGCCGGTGATGCCCTCGGTGACGCCGTACGCGCCCAGGTAGGAGCCGGCGATGCCGCGCTCGAGGTTCTTGGCGTGCCACATCGGGTTGGACCCGGCGCCGACCTCGCGGCCGTTCTCCTTGTCGTGCCACAGGTTGTCGATGCCGGTGGCGCCGTCGCCGCAGGTAGTCAGCCCGGTCGGGCAGGTGGTGCCGACCGACTTGCCCCACAGGCCGCCGGTGCCGCCGGTGACGTTCTTCCAGCCGCGGGTGTAGTACGGCACACCGATGTTGATCCGGCCGGGCGGCAGGGCGCCTCGGTAGTAGTGGTAGGACCAGTCGGTGTTGAGGTAGCCGATGCCGCCGTACTGGGAGGTGGTGTAGACGCCCCACTTGGCCAGTTCGGCGTCCTTGCCGTCGTCGTAGAGGGCGGCGTTCGGGCCGACGAACTCGTTCCAGGCGCCGTGCAGGTCGTAGGACATGATGTTGAGGAAGTCCAGGTACTGGGCGACCTGGAAGGTCTCCATGCCGCGCAGCAGGTATCCGGAGGCGGGCACGGCCGCGGTGAGCTGGTAGTACTTCCCGTCGGCCGCGGCGGCCCTGTCCAGCCGGTCGCGCAGCGTCTTCATCAGCGCCGCGTAGCCCTGCATGAGCCGGCCGCGCCGGGCGTTGGCGATCTGCCAGTCGGCCGGGTTGCCGGCGTCCTTCATCGAGGTGGGGTACTCGTAGTCGATGTCGACGCCGTTGAAGCCGTACTTCCTGATGAAGGCGACGGCGGAGTCGGCGAAGGTGTCGATCGCGGCCTGGCTGTCGGTCATCGTGTAGAAGCCGCCGGAGGCCACCCGGTTGCCGTTCGCGTCGAGGTACCCGCCGGTCTCGGCCCACCCGCCGACGCTGATCAGCGTCTTGACGTGCGGGTTGGCCCTCTTGAGCGTGGTGAGCGCGTTGAAGTGCCCCTTGTACGGCAGGGCCGGGTCGTTGCCCGCCAGGTCCAGCCCGGTGGCCGGGTTGGTCGCCGAGTCGGCGCCCACCGAGATCTTGTTGTCCGCGCCCACGTGGGCGAAGGCGTAGTTGATGTGCGTGATCTTCGACCAGGGGATGTTCTGGGCCAGGTAGGCGGGCTGGCCGTTGCCGCCGTGCCGCCAGCCGGTGAAGTAGCCGATGACGCGGCGCGGGTGGTCCGCGCCCATGTTCTCGCGGCCCTGTTCGTCGTAGGCGGAGCAGTAGGGGACGCTGACGCCGGACGTTCGGTGGAGCCCATCGGGGCGGCAGGTCTCGTGGTCGACGGCCGCCGCCGCGGACCCGGCCAAGGTCGCCGCGACCAAGGCCGTCGAGGCCGCCACGGCGGCTAAGGACAGACGCGCTCGCTTACGCATGGTTCGCCATCCAAGGGGGGTGATAATGCGCTCTTGTGCGCGAAGGTAGGCGCTCTCACCAGGTGCGTCAACGCTTTCTTTTAGGAAAGTTTCCAAATAATTAAGCCGTCGGCGGCACCCGGGCCACCACCACCCGTCGGCCGGCCGATGGACGGGCACAGTCCCGTGCCGAACCCGTCCTAGGGACCCGGCTCCGGCCGCCCGCCGTTCCACCCAGAACCACAGCCGCGCCCGCACCTGCGGATCAAGATGCGGGAAGAGCGCGCTGCCCAGCCCGGCCGGCGCATGCAGGACTGAGCAGGGAGTTCGCGAATCCCCGGGCGGCGGCTGCGGTCGCCACCCGGGGACGTCTCACCGGACAAGCCACCCGGCCCGCCCCGCCCGGACGCGATGGCGCCGGTTACGAGGCCTGTGGGCGCGCGTCGTCGATCAGCGCGAAGATGGCCCCGGAGACGTCGGCCACCAGCGCTATGCGCCCCGCGGGAATGTTGACGGGATCGCCGATCACCGATCCGCCGAGGTCGGTCACCCGGACCACGGTCGCGTCCGTGCCCACGTCCGGATCGACCGCGAACTGCATGAGCCAGTACGGCAGGACGTAGGACTTGTCCGCGTGGCGGCCCAGCCGGGTCTGCCCGCCCGCCGACCAGACCGTGTAGTCGAACTGCCGCCCGTCGCCGATCTGCCGCTGCTCGTAGCCGAACAACCGGCCGTAGAACGAGTCGATGAGCCCGCCGTCGATGGTGCGCAGCTCCGCCCAGGTCAGCGTGCCCGGCCTGCCCACGCCGAAGCCGCCGGGCCCGTCGGTGCGCCACAGGCCGAAGACCGCGCCCGCGGGGTCGGCGGCGACGAGCGCCTCGCCGTGCCCGGGGGCCTGATGCGGGCCGAAGACGACCTGCCCGCCGGCCTCCTCGATGTCCTTGGCCGCCGTCTCCACGGCGTCGGCGTGCACGTAGAGCGTCCACGCGGCCTGCTCGCCGCTGCGGACGCCGGCCACGACGTCGCCGTCGAGTTCGGCATAGACGTAATCGCCGGCCGACGAATAGGTCCAGCCGAAAAGACCGGAATAGAAGTCGCATGTCGCCGCGCGATTCGCGGTGGCGATGTCCACCAATGCGGGTGCGCCGGAAATAGCCGGACTAAGCACGCGTAACCCCTCCTCATTCCTGTCCGTGCTGACTCATGGATCGGCGACTCCGAGAAGCGCGCGGAGTTGCCGCAGAACAACGACGCGCAACCGGTCGGCGTCGAAGTACTCGTGGTCGAGCACCCGCGGGATGACCAGGCCGTCGAGGAGCGCGACGAGCGCCGTCACCACGTCCTCGACGTCGTCGGCCACGTGGAACTCGCCCTGTTCGACGCCGTCGCGGATGGCCTCGGCGAACGGCCGCCGGTAGCGCTCCTGCAGGCTCACGCTGTGCGCGCGCAGCTCGGGATCGTGCACCGCCGCGTGCCAGAACTCCATCAGCATGCGCCAGGTGCCGATCGGCAGCGGCGCCAGCCCTCCGTCCACGAGCGCGACCAGGCGCGGCCACGGCGTGGGCTCCTGGTTGCCCGCCTGCTCCAGCCGGGCGACCTCCCGTTCGGTGGAGTGGTGCAGCGCCTCGACGAGCATGTCGTCACGGGAGCCGAAGTAGAACTGCAGCGTGCTCACCGCCACCCCCGCCACCTTGGCGACGTCGGTGAACCGCGTGTGCTCGTAGCCGCGCTCGGACAGGACGTCGACCACCACGTCGAGCACCTCCGCCCTGCGGGCGCCGCCGACTCGGCGACGGCGCGAGGGCACGGATGTGGAACTCACCCCGTAATCGTATCTCCGTACGGTACGACTCTCCAGTACGAGAAATCATAGGGAAGTACGGTTTGCCGGAGTCGGCCGCTCAGACCACCTCGAAGGTGCTCATCATCGCCATGTCCTCGTGTTCCAGATTGTGGCAGTGCATGACGTACCGGCCCCGGTAGCCGGTGAAGCGGGTGATGATCTCCACGGTCTGCGTCTCGCGCAGCTCCACCGTGTCCTTCCAGCCGAGCGGGCCCTCGGGCGGCTCGCCGCCGGCCGACAGCACCTGGAAGGGCGCCAGGTGCAGGTGCACCGGGTGGGAGACGTCGCTGGTCAGCCGCCAGATCTCGACCTGGCCGAGCTTGGGCCTGGCATCGACGCGGCGTACGTCGAAGGGCTTGTCGTTGATCATCCAGCCGGTGTGGCCGTGCAGGCTGCCGCTGGTGAAGGAGAAGTCGCGGGTCACCGAGGCCGTGGCCGGGTCGAGGCGCTCGATCCGGGAGAGCGTCTGGGGGATCGCGGAGTCGTCGCGGGCCTCGCGGGCGACGGTGAACCGCATCACCCGCGACTGCGGGCCCTCCTCGCCGAGGAGGTTGCGCAGCTCGACGTGTTCGCCGACGCGGTAGGCGGCGAAGTCCACCACCACGTCGGCCCGCTCGCCCGGCGCCAGCCGTACCAGCTCGACGGGGTGGGGGGCGGTCAGCAGGCCGCCGTCGCTCGCGATCACCACCATCTTGCCCCCGGGCGGCAGGGCGAGCTCGTAGGTGCGGGCGTTGGAGCCGTTGAGCAGCCGCAGCCGGTAGCGGGCCCGGTCGACCGCGAGATCCGGCCACGGGGCGCCGTTGACCAGGATGACGTCGCCGAGCAGGCCACCCATGAACGCCTCGCGGGCGCCGGGCCCGTCGTCGCGCACCGGGTAGGGCATGGTGCCGTCGGTGTGGAAGGCGCGGTCGCAGATCATCAGCGGCACGTCCCGCTCGCCGGAGGGCAGCGGCAGCGCCGCTTCCTCCTCGTCGCCGACCAGGAAGAACCCGGCCAGCCCGCGCCAGACCTGCGGGCCGGTGTAGTCCATGCGGTGGTCGTGGTACCAGAGCGTGGCCGCCCGCTGCTCCAGCGGGAAGACGTAGTCGCGCTGGGCGCCCGGCGCCACCAGGTCGGTCGGGAAGCCGTCGGACTCCGGCGGGGTGTGGCCGCCGTGCAGGTGGGTGACAGTCGGCGCGCCCAGCGTGTTGCGCACGCGCACGACGGTCCGCCGGCCGCTGCGCGCCCGGACGGTGGGGCCGGGGAACTTCCCGTCGTAGCCCCAGATCGGGGTGCGCAGGCCGGGCAGGATGTCCGCCTCGGCCGCGCGCTGGACGAGCTCGTAGTAGTCGGTGGTGCCGTCGCTGCGGTACGGCTTCGCCACCGGTGGCAGCGGCAGCGGCACGGCGAACGGCCGGGGCAGCGGCGCCGTACTGGCGAGGAGCTTGGGCAGCGGGGTGCGCCCGGTCAGCGAGCAGCCCGGGACGCCCAGCGCCGCGACCGCTCCCAGACCGAGCAGACCCAGCGCCCGCCGGCGCGAGACGTTCACGCCGTCGCCGCGGCGGGGCGGCGCTCGGCCCAGATCTGTGCGGTCTGCACCAGGCTGCCGCCGAACATCAGCACGCCGATCGGCACGTGCAGCGTCTTCATGTGGGCCATGCCGAGCGCCATCTGGGCCAGGGTCAGCACCAGCATGCCGACGGCGGGCCCGATGGCGGCGCGGCGGCGCGCGACGATGGCGGCGACCAGGTTGACCAGCACGACGACCGCCACCGCGATGGCCGTGACGCTGTGCGCGGCCCGCCCGCCGGGAGAGGACAGCAGCATGCCGGCGGTGACCGCCTGGAGCAGCAGGACCAGGGTCTGCAGGGTGAGTGTGATGCGCAGGAACCTCATGCCGGAAATCTTCGTCCAGCCGGTGGTGCGCGGACGTCCCACCAGCGGTGATGGCCTGCCTACTCCCCCGGTACGACTCCCGGCCCGCCCGCTACAGCCGGAGCGGTACGCCCGGAACCTCCGGCCGGGCTTGGGTGGCCCGGCCGGGCGGGTGGGGGTGACCCGGCTGGGCGTTCGAGAGCCCAGCCGGGCGCTGAGCTCGCCCGGCCGGGCGTTCAGGCGAGCCAGTCGTCGGCGATCTGGCCGCCGACCAGCTCCAGGAGCGCGCCGGCGCGCCGCATCGAGCGCCGGCCGTCCGGTTCGAGGGCACTGAGGGGGTAAACGCGGTCGAGGCCGAGCCGCTCGATCGCCGCGGGCGGCAGCAGCGAGCGCCCGGCCACGGCGACGACCGGCGTGCCCGCGGCGACCGCCATCGCGGCGACCCCGGCCGGCGCCTTGCCGCGGGCGGTCTGGTGGTCGAGCGAGCCCTCCCCGGTGACGACGAGCTTGGCCGCCGCCAGGTGCGCGGGGAAGCCGACGAGGTCGAGGACCAGCTCGATGCCGGAGCGGAGCGTGCCGCGCAGGATGGTCAGGCCCGCGTAGCCGACGCCGCCCGCGGCCCCCGCGCCGGGGACGCAGGCGGCCTCGACGCCGGTGGCCGCGGCGACCGCCTGGGACCAGCGGGCCAGCGCGGCCTCCAGGTCGGCCACGTCGCGTGGGGTGGCGCCCTTCTGCGGACCGTAGACGGCGGCGGCGCCGTACGGGCCGAGCAGGGGGTTGTCCACGTCGATGGCGATGTCGATCTCCACCTCGGTCAGGCGTGGATGCAGCCGCGACAGGTCGAGCCGGTCGATGGTGGACAGGGCCGCGCCGCCGCGCCCAGTGACGCCCTCCAGCCTGGCGCCCAGTGCTTCGGCCAGGCCGGCGCCGCCGTCGGTGCAGGCGCTGCCGCCCAGGCCGAGCACGATCCGGCGGCAGCCGCCGTCCAGCGCGGCCCGGATGACCTGGCCGGTGCCGTAGCTGGTGGCGGTCCGGGGAGCGGGCGGGCCGGCCAGCCGGCCCAGCCCGGACACGTCGGCCAGCTCGATCACCGCGACGCCGTCGCGCTCGGCGTAGGAGGTCGCGACCGGCCGCGCGTCAGGCCCCTCGGCCTGGACGGCGACCCGGCGGAACCCGGCGGCCAGCGCGGCATCCAGCGTGCCCTCGCCGCCGTCGGCCACCGGCAGCACGGCGACCTGCGTGCCGGGAGCGCGCCCGATGATGCCGGCCGCCAGGTGCTCGCACACCTGGCGGGCCGTCAGCGAGCCCTTGAACTTGTCGGGCGCGATCAGCACGGACATCGCCGCTCACCCCCGCGACAGGATCTCGGCGTCGGCGACCTCCTCGAACTCCGTGATGGCGTCGAGGTCGGCGCCCATCGCGATGTTGGTGACGCGTTCGAGGATCACCTCCACCACGACCGGCACCCGCAGGTCCTCCATGATCTTCCGCGCCTCCTCGAAGGCCCCGGCCAGTTCGCCTGGCTCGTGCACGCGGATGGCCTTGCAGCCCAGCCCCTCGACCACCTTGACGTGGTCGACGCCGTAGCCGCCCAGCTCGGGCGCGTTGACGTTGTCGAAGGCCAGGCTGACCTGGAAGTCCATGTCGAACGCCCGCTGCGCCTGCCGGATCAGCCCCAGGTAGGAGTTGTTGACCAGCACCTGGAGGAAGGGGATGTTGAACTGCGCCCCGACCGCCAGCTCCTCGATCATGAACTGGAAGTCGTAGTCGCCCGACAGGGCCACCACGGTGGCCTCCGGATCGGCCACGGCCACGCCCAGCGCGGCGGGCACCGTCCAGCCGAGCGGCCCGGCCTGGCCGCAGTTGATCCAGTGCCTCGGCTTGTAGACGTGCAGGAACTGCCCGCCGGCGATCTGCGACAGGCCGATCGTGGAGACGTAGCGCACGTCCTTGCCGAAGGTGAGGTTCATCTCCTGGTAGACGCGCTGCGGCTTGATCGGGACGTTGTCGAAGTCGGTGCGCCGGTGCAGGGTGCGCTTGCGCTCCTGGCACTCCTTCGCCCACACGCCCCGGTCCGGCGGCAGCGTGGCGCGGGCCGCCTCGACGAGCTGGATCAGCGCCGCTCCGGCGTCGGAGACGACGCCGTAGTCGGGCGCGAAGACCCTGCCGATCTGCGTCGGCTCGATGTCGATGTGCACGAAGGTACGGCCACGCCGGTAGACCTCCAGCCCGCCGGTGTGGCGGTTGGCCCACCGGTTGCCGATGCCGAGCACGAAGTCGGCGGCCAGCAGGGTGGCGTTGCCGTAGCGGTGGGCGGTCTGCAGGCCGACCATGCCGGCCATCAGCGGGTGGTCGTCGGGGATGGCGCCCCAGCCCATGAGCGTGGGGATGACCGGCACGCCGAGCAGTTCCGCCAGCTCGACCAGCAGGTCGCCGGCGTCGGCGTTGATGACGCCGCCGCCGGCGACGATGACCGGGCGCTCGGCCCCCGCCATCATGGCCAGCACCTTCTCCGCCTGCGCCCGGGTGGCCGCCGGCCGGTGGACGGGCAGCGGCTCGTAGGTGTCGATGTCGAAGTCGATCTCGGTGAGCTGCACGTCGAGCGGCAGGTCGATGAGGACGGGGCCGGGCCGTCCCGAACGCATGAGGTGGAAGGCCTGCTGGAAGGCGCCCGGCACCTGGGCGCCCTCCATGACGGTGTAGGCCATCTTGGTGAGGGGCGCGGCGATGGCGGCGATGTCGACGGCCTGGAAGTCCTCCTTGTGCAGGCGGGCGACCGGCGCCTGGCCGGTGACGCAGAGGATGGGGATGGAGTCGGCCGCGGCTGAGTAGAGCCCGGTGATCATGTCGGTGCCCGCGGGGCCCGAGGTGCCGACGCACACGCCGATGTTGCCGGCGCGGGCGCGGGTGTAGCCCTCGGCCATGTGCGCGGCGCCTTCGACGTGCCTGGCCAGGACGTGTTTGATGCCGCCGTGTGCGCGCATCGCGGAGTAGAACGGGTTGATGGCCGCGCCGGGCACCCCGAAGGTCTGGGTGGCGTTCTCACGCTCCAGGATCAGGACCGCGGCGTCGACGGCTCGCATGCGTGCCATGTGGGTTCGCTCCTCGCGCTCTGTCAGCGGCCCGAGAGCTGCTCGACGAGCAGCAGCAGGGCGGTGTGGTCGAGCTGCCCGTGGCCCTGCGCCCGCGCGGCGCCCATCAGCTGGGCCAGCACCGCCCCGACCGGGATGGCCACGCCCGCCTGCCGGGCGGCCGCGGTGACGATGCCGAGGTCCTTGTGGTGCAGGTCGATGCGGAAGCCCGGCTGGAAGCTACGGCCCAGCATGCCCTCGGCCTTGCGCTCCAGGATGCGGTTGCCCGCCAGGCCCGCCGACAGGACCTTGATCGCGGCCTCCATCTCGACGCCGTAGGCCTCCAGGAACACGATCGCCTCGGCGACCAGTTCGATGGTGCCGGCGACGATGAGCTGGTTGGCGGCCTTGACCGTCTGCCCGGACCCGGCCGGGCCGACGTGCACGACGGTGGAGCCCACCGCTTCCAGGACGGGCCGGGCCGCCTCGACGTCGGCGGGGGCGCCGCCGACCATGATGGAAAGGCTGGCGTCGATCGCGCCCTGCTCGCCGCCGGAGACGGGCGCGTCCACCGCGCGCAGCCCGGCCTCGGCCGCCTGGGCGGCCATGCGGGCGGCGGCGTCCGGCCTGATGCTGCTGGCGTCGATCCACAGCGTGCCCTCGCGGGCGTGGTCCACGATGTCGGCGGCGACGAGTTCGACGTCGGGGGTGTCGGGCAGCATGGTCACGATGACGTCGGCGTCGCGCACGCCTTCCGCGATACTGGCCGCGCCGTGGCCGCCCAGCTCGATCAGCTGCTCGACCTTCTCCGGCTCCTTGTTCACGCCGGTGACGGTGTATCCGGCCTTGACGAGGTTGGCGGCCATCGGGGCGCCCATGATGCCCAGGCCGATGACAGTCACGTTGCTCACGGCAGTTCCTTGGGGTCGGAGGTGAGCCAGGCGAAGGGGTCCTCACCCGGGGTGGCTTTGTATTCCAGGCCGATCCAGCCGTCGTAGCCGGTCCGGCCGAGCTCGGTCAGCCAGGTGGCCAGCGGCAGGTCGCCGGTGCCGGGCGCGCCTCTGCCCGGCGCGTCGGCGATCTGGACGTGGCCGATGCTGCCCGGGTCGCCGCTGTCGCCCCTCAGCAGGGCGTCCACGTCGTCGCCGTTGACGGCCAGGTGGTAGAGGTCGGCTAGCAGCTTCAGGCCCGGCACCGCGGCCACGACGGCCAGTGCTTCGGCGGCGGTCTTGAGCGGGTACGCGGGGGCGCCGCTGAGCGCCTCGATCAGGACGACGCCGTCCACGACCTCATTGGCCAGCGCCAGGTTGGCCAGGGCCGTTTCGTCCTGGAGTTCTTCCCGGACGTCGTCGAGGCGGTTGCCGTACAGGGCGTTGAAGGCGCGGCAGCCGAGCGTGCGGCCGATCGCGGCCACGATCGGCACGTTGTCGCGGAACTCGGCGGCGCGGTCCGGGTGGGACAGCAGGCCGCGTTCGCCTCCGGGCATGTCGCCGGCGGCGAAGTTGATCCCGGTCAGCTCGACTCCGGCGTCGCGGACGGCGCGTACGAAGGAGTCGACCTCCGCGTCGGCGGGCACGGCGGTCTCGAACGGCCACCAGAACTCCACGGCCTCGAAGCCGGCCTTGCGGGCGGCCTCCGGGCGTTCCAGCACGGGCAGGTCGGTGAAGAGGATGGAGCAGTTGACGGTGTAGCGCATCTGGCCTGCCTCCTATCGGACGGTGTTGCTGAGGACGCCGACGCCGGCGATGTCCACCGCGACCTCGTCGCCGACGGCCAGCGGGCCGACGCCGTCGGGGCTGCCGGTCAGCAGGACGTCTCCGGGGTTGAGGGTGATCCAGCGGGTGACGTAGGCGAGGAGTTCGTCGACGCCGAAGAGCATCGCGGCGGTCGGGCTGTCCTGGACGACGAGCCCGTTGACGCGGGTGCGGATGTGCAGCTTGGCCGGGTCGTCGATGTCGGTCTCGATCCAGGGACCGAGCGGGCAGAAGGTGTCGGCGCTCTTGGCCCTGACCCACTGCCCGTCGTTGCGCCAGTCGTCGGCGGTGATGTCGTTGGCGCAGGTGTAGCCGAGGATGTAGTCCCGGAAGTGGCGTTTGGGCACCTGGCGGGCGGTGCGGCCGATGACCACGGCCAGCTCGCCCTCGTACTCCAGCCTGCGCAGCCCGTGCGGGCGGCGTACCTCGGCGCCGGGGCCGGTGACGGCGTTGGCGGCCTTGAGGAACAGCCGGGGTTTGCGGAGTTTTCCCGGTACGCCGTAGTTGCGGCCGGCGCAGACGATCACCCGTGGATCGCAGGGCGCCAGCAGCGTCACCTCCTCCAGCGCCGCCACCGGCCCCTGCCCGGGGGTGGCGTGGATGTCGTGGCCGACGAGCACGCCGGTGCGTACCTCGTCCTTGTGGTTGTAGCGGACGAGTCTCATGACGGAACCACCGCCTCACGCAGGAGTTCGATCGGGTGCCAGGCCTGGCGGGCCGCGCCGTGGAAGATCTGCTGGCGGCAGGAGACGCCGGTGGCGGCGACCACGGTCTCGGCCGGTTCCGCGGCCAGCGCGGGGAAGAGCCGGTCGGAGCCGACGGTCATGGACAGCTCGTAGTGCTCGGCCTCGAAGCCGAAGGAGCCGGCCATGCCGCAGCATCCGGTGTCGAGCTCCACGACCTCCACGCCGGGGATGAGCCGGAGCATGGCCATGGTGGCGGCGGTGCCGACCTCGGCCTTCTGGTGGCAGTGGCCGTGGAAGACGACCCTTTTGCCGGCGAGCCACGAGTCGGTGCGCAGCTTCAGCTTGCCCGCGTTGACGGCCTCGGTGAGCAGCTCCTCCACCTGCTTGACCCGGGCGGCGACCGCGTCCACGCGTTCGTCGCCGGCCAGCATCGCCCGGTGCTCGTCGCGCAGGGTGAACAGGCAGGACGGCTCGCAGCCGACGATCGGCCCTTCGGTGTCTGATAGGTGGGCGACCAGCGCGCCGGCCTGTGCCTTGGCCTGGTCGAGCAGGCCCTTGGACAGGCTGGAGCGGCCGCAGCAGCCGGTGGCGGCCAGCTCGACCGTCCAGCCCGCGCGCTCCAGCAGCTCGATCGCGGCCTTGCCGATGTGCGGCTCGGTGTAGGTGGTGAACGAGTCGGCCAGGAACGTCAGCGTCTCGCGGCCTTTGCGCCTTTTGTGCCTTTTGTGCCATCTGATGAGGTTGCCGCGCTCGAAGCGGGGCAACGGGCGTTTGGCGGTGATGCCGACGACGCGTTCGAGCGCCTTGCGCACCGGAGTGATGCGGGTGGGCAGGTTCGACAGCGGCGCGGTGGCCGAGCCGAGCCGGTTGAGCGAGCGGATGGCGCCGAAGATCCGTGAGCGCAGGGGCACGCCGTGCAGATCGTGGTGGTGCGAGAGAGTTTCCGCCTTGAGGGTGGCCATGTCCACGCTCATCGGGCACTCGCTCTTGCAGGCCTTGCACATCAGGCACAGGTCGAGGATCTCGTGCAGCCGCTCATCACCGAGCGCCGTCTTGGGATCGGCCTCCGACAGCGCCTTGACCAGGGCGTTGGCCCGCCCCCGGGTGGAGTGCTCCTCCTGCCGGGTGGCGACGTAGGACGGGCACATGACCCCGGGGCCGCTCTTGCGGCACAACCCGATGTTCATACACCGGTCGGCCGCACCCCGCATGCCACCAACCACCTCGAACTCCAGCCTGGTACGGATCGGCCCGGCCGGCGGCAGCGCGGCGTCGCGCAGGTTGTCCGTCATGGGCGGCGCGTCGACGATCTTGCCGGGGTTCAGGACGCCCTCGGGGTCGAACAGGTGCTTGACCGAGCGCATCGCCTCGTACAGGTCGGGGCCGAAGATCTCCCGGTTGAACTCGCTGCGGGCCAGGCCGTCGCCGTGCTCGCTGGAGTTGACGCCGCCGTACTCGGCGACCAGGTCCTTGATCTCGACGGCCACGGCGCGCATGGTCGTCACCTGCTCGGGGTCGGCCAGGTCGACGAACGGGCGGATGTGCAGGCAGCCGACCGAGCAGTGGCCGTAGAAGCCGGCCGTCAGGCCGTGCCTGTCGAGCACGCCGCGGAACCGGTCGGTGTACTCGGCCAGGTGCTTGGGGTCGACGGCGGTGTCCTCGACGAAGGCCAGCGGCCTGCGGGTGCCCTCGCCTGCCGCCATGAGCAGGCCGAGACTCGACTTGCGCACCTTGAGCAGCGCCGTCTGCTCGGCGGGGGTGACGGCGAGCAGGGTGTGGTAGCCGTGGCCGTTGCGCTTCCACAACCGGCTGACCTCGTCGAGCTTGCCGGTCAGGTGATCGCGGTCGTCGCCGCTGAAGGAGACGAACAGCAGCGCCGCCGGGTCGCCCTTGAGGATGTCGCCGAGGCCGGCGTACTCGATCTTCTGCCGGGACAGGTCCAGGATCGTCTTGTCCATGAGCTCGACCTGGGCGGGCTCGCAGGCCAGGGCGTCCTCGGTGGCGGCGATGGCGGCGGCGGTGCTGTCGAAGTGGCCCACGGCGTAGACGGTGTGGCGGGGTTTGGGCACCAGGTCGACCAGCGCGTGCGTCGCCACGACCAGCGTGCCCTCGGCCCCGACCACGAACTTCGCCAGGTCGAACTCCCCCGGCCCGGCCAGCCGGTCCAGCCGGTACCCGCAGGCCCGCCGCCAGAACGGCGGGAAGCCGGTGGCGATCGCCTCGGCGTTGTCGCGGACGAGTCCGGGCAGCTCACGGTAGAGCGCGCCCTCCAGGGTCGGCTCGGCGGCGCGGCGGGCCCGCTCCTCCTCGCTCACCGGCTCCAGCCGCGCGGTCGAGCCGTCGGCCAGCACCACGTCCAGGGCTCTGACGTGGTCGATGGTCATCCCGAACGTGAGCGAGCCGCTGCCGGCGGAGTTGTTGCCGATCATCCCGCCGATGGTGGCGCGGTTGCTGGTGGAGGTGTCGGGCCCGAACATCAGCCCGTACGGCGCCGCCGCCTGGTTGAGCTGGTCCTGCACCACACCCACCTCGACCAGCGCGGTCCGCGCCTTCGGGTCCAGGTCGACGATCTTGTTCATGTGCCGGGAGAAGTCGAGGACCAGGCCGGGCCCGACCGTCTGCCCGGCCAGGCTGGTGCCCGCGCCGCGCGGCACCACCGGCACCCCCGCCAGCCCCGCCGCCCTGACCGCCTCGGCGACGTCCCCGGCGTGCCGGGGGAAGACCACGCCGACCGGCATGATCGAGTACATGCTCGCGTCGCGGGAGAACAGGTGGCGCGTGTAGTCGTCGAAGGCCACCTCGCCCTCGACCGCCGCGCCGAGCGCGCGCCGCAGGTCGCTCGTCTCCGGAAGGGTGGCCGTCATGGCGTCTGCAGGCGCTCGAGCGCGTCGTTGAGCCCGCGCGGGTCGATGGGCACGCCCGCGAGGGTGAGCCCCATCTGCACGCCGGCCAGCGTGCCGGCGAGGGTGAGGTCGTTGAAGTCGCCCAGGTGGCCGATGCGGAACACGCGTCCGGCGAGCCTGCCGAGCCCCGAGCCGAGCGACATGTCGAAGCGGTCGAGGATGATCGCTCTGATCTTGTCGGCGTCGTAACCATCCGGCACGATCACCGCGGTCAGCGCGGCTGAGTGCTCGCGTTCGTCGGCGCAGAGCACTTCGAGCCCCCATCCGCGTACGGCGGCGCGAGTCGCCTCGGCGTGCCGGATGTGACGTTCGAAGACGGCGTCCAATCCTTCGTCGTAGAGCAGGCGGAGTGCTTCGCGCAGGCCGTACAGGAGATTGGTGGCGGGGGTGTAGGGGAAGAAGCCGCGCTCGTTGGCGGCCAGGATCGGCGCCCAGTCCCAGAACGACTTGGCCAGCCCGGCCGTGCGGGAGGCGTGCAGGGCCTTGTCGCTGACGGCGTTGAAGCTGAGCCCGGGCGGGAGCATGAGCCCCTTCTGCGAGCCCGCGACGGTGACGTCGACGCCCCACTCGTCGTGGCGGTAGTCGATCGAGCCGAGCGAGGAGATGGTGTCGACCAGCAGCAGCGCGGGGTGGCCGGCGGCGTCGATGGCGGCGCGCACGGCGGGCACGCGGCTGGTGACGCCGGTGGAGGTCTCGTTGTGGACCACGCAGACGGCCTTGATGGTGTGGCCGGTGTCGGCGCTCAGGTGCCGTAGGACCGCCTCGGGGTCGGCGCCCCTGCGCCAGTCGCCGGGCACGAACTCGACGTCCAGCCCGAGCTTGCCGGCCATCTCCTGCCAGAGGGTGGCGAAGTGGCCGGTCTCGAAGCACAGGACCTTGTCGCCCGGGCTCAAGGTGTTGACCAGGGCGGCCTCCCACGCGCCGGTGCCCGAGGCGGGGTAGATCACGACCGGTCCTTCGGTGCCGAAGACCGGCCTGATGTCGCGCAGCACCTCCAGGCCGAGTGCGGCGAACTCGGGACCCCGGTGGTCGATGGTCGGCGCCGACATGGCCCGCAGCACGCTGTCGGGCACGTTCGTGGGGCCGGGGATCTGCAGGAAGTGCCTGCTCATGAGGACCTCGCTCGAAATATCCACGATGCGGAAAAGTTATCTCGCTATACGGAAGATATGCCTTCGCGGGGGAGATGAAAAGTCTTGACGCCCAATGTGAGCCAGGTCATACTCTCGCTAAGCGGAAACACTTTTCCGCATTATGGAAGATCCGTTGGAGGCCATATGTCGGTGCAGATCATCACGATCATCGTCCTGGCCGTCGTCTTCCTGGTCGCCACCGTGTTGCCCGTTCACATGGGGGCCCTGGCGTTCGTCGCCGCGTTCATGGTCGGGGCCTTCGTGCTGGGCGAGGGCAAGGACGACATCGTCGCGGGCTTCCCCGGCGACCTGTTCGTCATCCTGGTCGGGGTCACCTACCTGTTCGCGATGGCCAAGGCCAACGGGACCGTCGACTGGCTGGTGCAGGCCGCCGTCCGCCTGGTACGCGGGAAGATCGCGCTCATCCCCTGGATGATGTTCCTGGTCACCGCGCTGCTGACGGCCGTGGGGGCGGTCGTGCCCGCCGCCGTCGCCATCATCGCCCCGGTCGCCATGGGCTTCGCCCTGCGCTACCGCATCAACCCCATGCTCATGGGCCTGCTGGTCATCAACGGCGCCAGCGCCGGCGGCTTCTCACCCATCAGCATCTTCGGCAGCATCGTCAACGGCGTCGTCACCCGCAACAACCTGCCGGGCGATCCCGGCATGCTGTTCCTCAGCTCCTTCGCCTTCAACCTCGCCCTGTCCGCCGTCGTCTTCCTCCTGTTCGGCGGACGCGACCTGCTACGCCGTGGCCGGGAGGACTCCGATGACGGCGTCACGGGCGGCACGGGCAGCACGGGCAGCACGGGCAGCACGGGCAGCACGGGCAGCTTGGG
>NZ_JACHIN010000007.1:0-94293 GCF_014203235.1 Nonomuraea endophytica
AGCAAAAACTCATCATATTCCAGACGAGGTGTTGCATGAAATACTTCATGCACTGGCTTTTAACACACTGTTGAGTTCTCAAGAAACGGACGCGTTTTCCAGCGGCTCATTTCGTGTCTTAATTCTTTCAGCCGGTCCGCTTGGTGTCAAATTGACACTCGCGGGCTGACCTGCGGGAATTTCGACCACCCCGTCTCCGGGGCAACCCCTCTAACTTACTCCGACTTCCGGAGCTTGTCGAATCGGGGGTGTCCGTCCGGGTTCGGCGATCTTGGCCGTTCCCGTGGGACTGGTGAACTCTATGTACGTCTCCCGGAACCGTCAAATCAGCAAGATGTGCCGGTGTGGAGGGGATCGTGGGGGTAGTACCCCATGTGTGAGCGAGCGGTCGATACCCCGCGCGATCATCGTGCTGCTAGGCACCGCCTGCGCACTGATCGTGCTTTTCGGGCTGCGAGAGGTCGCCTCGATCGTCGGCCCCTTGGTGCTCGCCATGGTCCTTGTCATCGCCGTGTCTCCCGTGCGGGGATGGCTGGCAGGCAAGCGGGCGCCCGTCTGGGTCCAGGTGGCGGTGCCGTTCCTCATCGTGGTGTTCGTGGTGCTGGCCATGGTCGCGGTGCTGACGGTCTCGGTCACGCAGCTGGCCGGGCTGTTGCCCTCCTACTCCGGCCAGTTCCAGGGGCTGCTCAACCAGGCGCAGCGCTTCGCCGCCGAGTACGGGTTCGGGAACGAGCAGCTCAGCAAGGCGCTGCAGTCGTTCGATCCGGGCAAGTTGCTCGGTGCGGCCCAGGCGTTGCTGTCCAGCCTGGTCGGGGTGTTGTCGAGCCTGTTTCTGATCGTGGTGCTTCTGCTGGCGATGTCGCTGGACGCGCCCATCACGGCGAAGATCCTGGATTCGGTACGCGGCGAGCGCCCGGGCATCATCACCGCCCTGGACACCTTCGCCGGCAAGACCCGGCGCTACCTCATCGTCTCCACCGTCTTCGGGATCATCTGCGCCACCTGCGATGTCATCGCCCTGTATCTGCTGGGTGTCCCGCTGCCGCTGCTGTGGGGGGTTCTCGCGCTCATCACCACCTACATCCCGAACATCGGCTTCGTCCTCGGGCTCATCCCGCCGAGCATGCTCGCCCTCCTGGACGGCGGGCCCAAGCAGATGATCCTGGTCATCGCCGCCTACTGCGTGATCAACGTCGTCTTCCAGGGCCTGGTGCTGCCCAAGTACCTGGGCGACGCGGTGGGACTGTCCACCACGATGACGTTGCTGTCGCTGATCGTGTGGACGTTCGTGCTGGGCCCGCTCGGCGCGCTGCTGGCGATCCCGCTCAGCCTGCTGACGAAGGCGCTCCTGATCGACAGCGACCCGAGCGCGAAATGGGCGGGCGCCCTCATCTCGGGCAAGGCATAAACACCGGCGACGGAGGTGTTCTCCCTGACGCCATGTATGTAGAACGAGCGCCGCACGCCGAGCTGGCCGGCCGGATCTCCTGGCTGTGGGAACAGGTCGCGGAGTCCGACGGCTCCCAGCTCGTGGTGCCCGACGCCGCCGTCGACCTGATCTGGGGTCCCGGCGGTCTGCACGTGGCCGGTCCCGACACCGGCCCGATGCCGACGCCGATGCGCGCGGGCGACGTCTACGTGGGTGTCCGCTTTCATCCCGGGGCCACCGGCGCGCTGTTCGGCGTACCCCTGGAGGAGCTGCGCGACCAGCGTGTCCCCGTGAGCGCGCTCGGCGGGGTCATGCGTGATCTGGAGGCGCGGCTCGGCCCGAGCGGGCGTACCGGGGAGTCGCCCGAGGTGCGGGCGGCGGTGCGGCGGGCGATGGTCGGGGCGGTGACCGAGCGCTGGGGCGAGACGCCCGCGCCCGACGCGGCCGCGCCGGCGATGGCCACGGCTCTGCGGGCGGGACGGTCGGTCCGCGAGGTCGCCTGGGAGCTGGGGTTCAGCGAGCGCCAGCTGCACCGCAGAAGCCTGGCGAGCTTCGGCTACTCCCCCAAGGTTCTGCAGCGCATCGTCCGGTTCCAGCGGGCGCTCCGGATGGCCAGGGCGGGGCGGCCTCTGGCCGAGGTGGCGTTCGCGAGCGGCTACGCCGACCAGGCGCATCTGGCCAACGACGTCAAACGGCTGAGCGGCGTCACCATGGGGACGTTGCTCACCTGAGGCGTCAGATCCGGCCGTAGGCGCGCAGCGTCTTGAGCCGCTCGACCGTGATGTGACCACCCCACTCCGTCTGTACGGCAGGCGTCCACGACGTCCAGTTGAACCCCCACCCGCCATCCTTCTGCTGCGCGACCAGCGCGTCCAGGTGGCGCTCGATCACGTCGGGGGCGAACAGCGGCAGCCGCATCGGCTCGGGCGCGAAGTCCAGCGGGAAGTGCGCGGCACCGGGCGCGTCGGGGTCGAGCGCGACAGTGGCCAGGATGGCCTCCTTCAGCCGCGCGAACTCCGCCTCGGCGCGCTCCCGGTCGGGCGCGAGTTCGAGGAAGAGCACGACGGCCCGCGCCTCGTACGGGGTGGTCTCGTCCTTGATGGCGGCGATGGCCGACCAGCAGAAGTCGGTGGCCCGCACCAGCCACGGGTGCCGCACGCCGTGCTTGTGCAGGAGCCCGGCGATGGACGCGGTGGGCACGAGGTTGCCGGGCGGGTCGTCGTCGGTCTGCCACCAGGGCGCCCTGGGCGTGTCGCGCACGCTGGGCAGCACGAACGGCACGCCGCCGTCCGGCGTGCACACGCCGCCCAGGTACGCGCAGGCGCCGTTGACCATGGGGTCGTCGAAGGCGTCGAGCTCGTCGAGGATGTGGAAGGCGACCTCGACGGGCTCCGGCTGGCTGCCGGGGCCGCGCAGGTCGGGTTCGAGGGCGTTGCCGAAGCCGCCGTCGTGGTTCTGGTAGGCGCGCAGAACGTCCAGGACCCGTCGCCGGTCGCCGTCGCCGAACAACGCCTCGAACCGGAAGCGGTCGAGGAGCCGGGCGTTGAGCTGTATGTATGTCGCGGCGCTGGTCAGAATGTCCATGCCGCACACGCTATCGGGACGCCCGGCCAGAGCTCTTGAAGGAATCGGACGTCAGGTCGTGGCCAGCGCCTCCGTCGGCGACATGCGCGCGGCGCGCACGGCGGGGTAGAACCCGGCGAGCCCGCCGATGACCAGCGTGGCCAGGATGCCTCCGGCCATCGCCCAGACGGGCACGATCGACGGCCAACCCTGGAAGGTGGCGTACAGCGAGGTCACGCCGATGCCGAGCACGACGCCACCGACGCCGCCGATGGCGGACAGCAGCAGCGACTCGGCGAGGAACTGCAGCCTGATCTTCCCCCGGGTGGCGCCGAGCGAGCGGCGCAGCCCGATCTCGGCCCGGCGTTCGAGCACGGAGATGACCATGGTGTTGGCCACGCCGACGCCGCCGACGAGGAGGGCGACGCCGCCGAGGCCGAGCAGCAGGGCGTTCAGGGTGGCGTCGGTGGCCTGCTTGGCGGCCAGCACGTCCGAGGGCCTGGAGACCTCGACCTCGTCGGGGTGGGCGGGGTTGGCGGTGGCGGCGAGCACGTCGCGCACGGCGGTGACCGACTGTTCGTGGGAACGGGCGTAGACGGTCGTGGGGTAGCCGTCGAAGCCGAGGCGTTCCTCGGCGACCGGCCAGCCGACGAGGGCGGCGGTGTCCACCTCGGGGGCGAGCGGCGCCGGGCCGAGCACGCCGACCACGGTGAACCACTGCCCGCCGAGCCATACGCGCTGGTCGGGCCCGGCTTCGACGACGCCGAGCCGTTCGGCGGCCTTGGCGCCGAGGACGGTGGCCGGGTAGCGCTGGGTGGCCTCGTTCAGCCACGCGCCGCTGACCACCTGGGCGCCGACGTCGCCGATGAGGTCGAGCCTGGCGGCGGTGACCGACACGCTGCCGGTCTGCCCTTCGGGGATGTGCTCGTTGCGGTAGACGTGGGCGGTCGTGGTGCCGGTGGCGGTGACGGAGGTGACCGGCGGGATCTGCGCGATCATGCCTTCGGCCTCGGTGGGCAGGTGGGAGCTGTCGCCGAACATGGTCTGGCCGGGCGAGACCTTGAGCAGGTTGGTCCCGAGCGCGGCCAGTTGCCGGTTGAGGTCCTCCTGGCTGGAGGCGGAGATGCCGACGACGCCGAGCATGGCGGCGATGCCGATGGCGATGCCGAGCGCCGACAGGAAGACGCGCAGCGGCCGGGCGCGCAGCCCGGCGCCGCCGACCCGCACGACGTCGCGGGCGTGCATTCTGGCCGGGACGAGGGCGGTCATGCGATCACCTTGCCGTCGAGCATCTCGACCTGCCGGGGCAGGGAGGCGGCGATGTCGCGGTCGTGGGTGATGATCACGACGGTGGTCCCGGCGTCGTTGAGTTCGCGCAGCAGGTCCATGACGCCGGCGCCGGAGCGGGAGTCGAGGTTGCCGGTGGGCTCGTCGGCCAGCAGCAGCGACGGGCCGCCGACGACCGCGCGGGCGATCGCCACCCGCTGCTTCTCCCCGCCGGACAGCTGGTGGGGGCGGTGGTCGAGCCGGTGGCCGAGCCCGACCCGCTCAAGCGCGTCCGCGGCGCGGCGCCGCCGCTCGCGCAGGGCGGGGCCGGAGTAGAGCAGCCCGTCGGCGACGTTGTCGAGGGCGGGCACACCCGCGGCCAGGTGGAACTGCTGGAAGACGAAGCCGATCGTCTGGGCGCGCAGCGCCGACAGCGCCCGGTCGTTGAGCTGCGAGACGTCGTGCCCGGCGATGCGCACGGTGCCGCCGGACGGCCGGTCGAGGGTGCCGATCATGTTGAGCATGGTCGACTTGCCGGAGCCGGACGGGCCGACGATGCCGAGCAGCTCGCCCGCGCCGATGCCCAGGGTGACGCCGCGCAGCGCCTGGACCTCGCCGTAGTCCTTGCTGACCTCCTGCAGCTCGGCGATCACTTGGGCACCGCCACGGTGGTTCCCTCGTCCACACCGGAGACCTCGACCTTGCCGTCGGCGAACAGTCCGGCTTCCACCGCCGCGTAACGGGTCGAGGCGCCCTCGACGACCTGCACGCCGTAGCCGCCCTCGGCGAGGGCGAACAGCGCCCCCACCGGTACGGCCAGCACGTCCTTGCGCTGACCCGACACGACGGTGACCGTCACCGGCCCGGTGTCGAACCCCTTGACCCCGCTCACCGCGACCGTGACCTCGACGGTCGTGGTGGCCTCCTGGCCCTCGCCGGTCGTGGTGGCGGTCTTGCCGATGCTGGAGATCTTGCCCTGTACCTCGGTGCCGTCGGGCAGCTCGACGGTGGCCTTCATGCCCTTCTTGAGCAGGTGGCGGTCGGCCACGTCGAGGTCGACGAGCACCTCGCGGGTGGTGCCGGTGGAGGTCAGCACAGGACCGCCGGCCGCGGCGCCGCGCGCGGTCTTGAGCTTGTCGACGCGCAGCGGGCCGTCGGCCACGACGACGTCCTCGGGCTCGACCGTGCCGGTGACGGGGACGCCGATGTCGTCCTGCCAGTCCTCGACGGCCTCGCGGGTGGCCCAGGTGTACTCGCCATCCACGTCGAAGCCGTCGTAGCCGAGCTTGGCGAGGTTGCGCTCCAGCAGTTCGACGTCCATGCCCTCGACACCGTCCTGGAGCGTGCGGTAGAGCGGCATCGAGCCGTACAGGAGCGGGACCCGGTCGGCGTCCACGCTGTAGACGGACTTGCCGCGGGTGATGGTGTCCCCCTCCTTGGGCAGCCAGGTGATGGTGCCCTGGCCGCGGGCGCTGATGTCGGCGGTGGAGCCGTAGCCGAGCGAGCCGTTGACCGCCTTGGTCTCGGTCAGCGTCGTGCGGGTGACCTTGGCGGTGGCGGGGGCTGTGCGGGCGGCGACGGCCGTACCGGATCCGTCGCCGCCGAAGCCGATCGCGGCGGCGGCCACCGCGGCGGCGAGCAGGGCCGCGCCGCCCGTCCAGGCGACGGCGCGCAGGGCCCTCACTTGCGGCCCCCGAGCTGCGGGAACTTGGCCCGGCATGCCTCGACCGCCTTCTTGAACGCGGGGTCGTCGGCGTTGAGCGCCGGGCGCTTGCCGCCGAAGCCGCCGTTGGGGTCGGGGTCGGGCATGTCGACGCCGTTCTCGCGCATGCAGGCGGCGTAGCCGCGCAGCCGTTCCAGGTCCTCGGGCTTGAGGTCGGCGCGGTCGCGGAAGGGCCGGTACTGCTTGCACGCCTCGGCGGCCTTCTTGAACGCCTCCTGGTTGACGTCCTTGGCGTCGAGCTTCAGGCCGCCCATCTTGCCGTCGGGGTCGGGGTCGGGCATGTCGACGCCGTTGTCCCGCATGCACTGGGTGAACTTCCTGGCCTGTTCCTGCGGGTCGGCGGTCGTGGTGGACGAGGCGCTGGCGGACGCGCTGGGCTGGGCGTTGGCGACCGAGGCCACGCCCGCCGTGGTCGGTTGCGAGCCGCAGCCCGCTATCACGGCGAGGGCGCCTATGGCGATGAGGATTCGCGTCATGGGCCCGACTGTGGCCAGCCCGGATCAGAGCGGGCTGGGAGCCGCCTCGGAGGCAGGTAGGAATACGCGGAACCTGGCGCCCTCGCCCGGACCGGTGTCGAGCGTCACCCTGCCGCCGTGCGCGTGCACGATGGCCGCGACGATCGCCAGCCCCAGTCCCGCGCCGCCGTCCGAGCGCGAACGTCCCTGCCCGACCCGGTAGAGCCGGTCGAAGAGGTACGGCACGTGCCGCTCGTCGATCCCCTGCCCGGTGTCGGCCACTTCCAGCACGGCCATGCCGCCGGCGCGCCCGACGCGGACCGTCACCGAGGCGTCGGCGGGGGTGTGGGCCAGGGCGTTGCCGACGAGGTTGGCGGCCACCTGCCGCAGCCGCGCCTCGTCGCCGGCCAGCGAGACCGGGGCGAGCGCGTCGCCGAGCGCGGCCAGCCTGACCTGGCGTTCGGGCACTCTGGCGCGGGCGTCCCTGATGGTGTCGGCGGCGACCTCCAGCAGGTCGACGCGGCCGCGTTCGAGCGCGCGTTCCTCGTCGAGCTGGGCCAGCGTGAGCAGGTCGTTGACGAGCACGCCCATCCTGGTGGCCTCGTCCTCGATGCGGCGCATGGTCTCGTCGGCGTCGCCGCCGCCGCGCCGGTGCAGTTCGGCGAAGCCGCGTACGGACGTGAGGGGGGTGCGCAGCTCGTGGGAGGCGTCGGCGAGGAAGCGGCGCATGCGGGCCTCGGAGGCGGTTCTGGCGGCGATCTCGTGGGTGACGCGGTCGAGCATGACGTTCATGGCCAGGCCGAGGCGGCCCGGCTCGGTGTGCGGGTCGGGGTCGGGGACGCGGCGGGCGAAGTCGCCGCCGGAGATGTGGGCGGCGGTGTTCTCCATGCGGGTCAGGGGGCGCAGGCCGAGGCGTACCAGGACATCGGCTGCCATGCCGAGCAGGACCAGCACGGCGGCGCTGACGGCGACGGCGATGGCGATGAGCGAGGTGCGGGTCTGCTCCACGTCCTCCAGGGAGGTGCCGATGACGACCGTGTCGCCCATGGGCACGGCGGTCGCCACCACCCGCCAGGCGGGGCCCTCGCTGCCGGGCACGGTGTAGGGGCCGTCGTAGCGGAGCCGGTCGATCTCCGGGCCCGGGTCCTTCGTGGCGGGCAGGGTGGTCTTCAGCGTGCCGGAGCTGGTGTAGATCATGATGCGCGAGACCTGGGCGACCCGTTTGGTGAGCAGCCGTTCCAGGTTCACGTCCACGGCCGTGTAGCGGGCCGGCGGCCTGATCGGCAGCGGCTGCTGGATGCGGCTGCCGATGTTCGCGGAGGCCGCGACGAGCTGCTCGTCCACGCGGCGGACGAGCATGCCCTGGAGCAGCGCGATGCCGACGACGTTGGCGAGCACGAGGCCGAGCGTGGTCAGCGCCAGGATCGAGACGACCAGCCGGGTGCGCAGCGTCCAGCGTTTCATCGCGGGCTCCTGAGCGTGTAACCGACGCCGCGGACGGTCTGGATCAGGCCGGGGATCTTCTTGCGCAGGTAGTAGACGTAGGACTCGACGATGCTGGAGTCGCCGTCGAAGTCGTAGCGCCAGACGCTGTCGAGGATCTGGGCCTTGCTGACCACCCGTCCGGCGTTGGCCAGCAGGTACTCCAGCAGGTTGAACTCGGTGGGGGACAGCTCTACGCGGGCGCCGGCGCGGCGTACCTCGTGGGCGGCGGTGTCGAGCTCCAGGTCGGCGTAGCTGAGCAGCTCGGCGGGCGGGCCGCCGCCGCGGCTGCGGCGCAGGATGGCGCGGATGCGCAGCACGACCTCCTCCAGGCTGAACGGCTTCGCCACGTAGTCGTCGGCGCCCAGCGTGAGGCCCTGCACCCGGTCCTCGACGGTGTCGCGGGCGGTCAGGAACAGCACCGGGATGCGCTCGCCGAGCCGCCGCGCGACCTCGAAGCCGTCGAAGTCGCCCAGCATGACGTCGAGCACGACGATGTCCGGCTCGAAGTCGCGGGCGGCGCTGATCGCCTCCGCGCCGCTCTCGGCGGTCCTGACCTCGAAGGAGACCAGCCGGAGTGTCTGCGAGAGCAAGGCGCGGATGTTCGGCTCGTCGTCCACCACGAGCACCTTGGCCGGTCTGTCCATGCGCCTAGCATTACCTCGGCTACCTCAAAGCAGCATCAAAGCGTCACTTCATGGTGAAGACCGAGCCGCGGGCGCGGAAGGGCAGGTGGGCGCCCTGCGGGATGAGGAACGCGTGCTCGCGCCGGATCCGCAGCACGTCGCACTGGCCGTCGGTGATGAGCAGGATCGGGCCGTCGGCCGGGAAGTCGGGGGCCCGTTCCAGGAGGTTCACGCCGGGTTGCAGGATGGTGCCGCCCCGGCCGCGTACGCGTACCCGCTGGGCGATGTCCTCCACGGGCAGGTAACCGGCGTCGTAGGCGGCGGCGTCGCAGTAGACCACGCGGGCGCGGGGCACGTCCCTGGCGATGGCGTAGGAGGCGATGGCGCCCAGGGCCTTGCCGAGCGTCTTCACGTCCATCGAGCCTGAGGTGTCCAGGACGACGCCGAACGTCGCCTGCTGGACCAGTTCCTCGGGGCGTACCCACCCGGGGCGGGGGATGTCGGGCGTCGCGGACTGGCGGCGGGAGGCGCGCGCGTAGGAGCGGCGCTTGTCCACCGCCGGCACGTGCTCGTCGAACCAGCGCGCCAGCCGCGCGTCCCACGGCAGCGGCGGCTGGTCGAGCGCGCGGATCTCCTGCTCCAGGGCGGCGGGGACGAAGCCGCGCCCGCTGGTCTGGTGGTAGACCAGGCCCTGGGTCAGCGCGTTGCGGTAGTACTCGTCCAGGTCCACGTAGCCCTTGACGCCGCGCGGCGGCCGGTCGAGCACGTCGCCGAGCCCGCGCCCGCGCAGCGTGGCCAGCTTGCGCAGCCGCCGCAGGTCGGTGACGATCTGGTCATAGACGGCCTCGGCCGACTGTCCGGCGAGCGACGGGTCGTGCAGGAGCCCTTCCGGCATCTCCCCCACGCCCATCTCGACGAGCCAGCCGTTGATCACGTAGTCGCAGGCGATGTTCCAGACGTACGGCTCCCGCCCGCCCGTCCGCTCCCCGTGCCGCAGCGCGGCGTGCAGCATCTCGTGGGCCAGCACGAACCGCCACTCCTCGATGACCAGCCCGGCCAGCGGGTTGACGTAGATCTCCGCGGCCTCGGCGCTGACAGCGGCGACCGAGATGTCCCAGCCGCGGGCAAGATCGGCGTCGGCGACGACGGTCATCCCGGCGGCGAGCGCGCCGAGCAGCGGGTAGGAGGAGACGAACCAGCGCAGCGCGACGTCCCACGGGCCGTCGGGCCGCCGGTCCCCGGTGGTGCGCGGGGTCCCGGCCTTCTCCAGGGCGACGGTGGCGGTCCTGGCCACGCCGATGGCGAAGGAGCGTTCGTGGTCGAGGTGCTTGGCGAGGTCCTCGGCGCCGATGAGGAAGTCGGCCTGACCGAGCGGCGCGTACTCCGGGGGCAGCCCGATCCTGCGCCAGCGCTCGGAGAGCGTGACCTCGGGCTCGGCCGGCAGTTCGGCGGGCAGCGGCGTGGGGCAGCGGCCCAGCTTCAGCGTGCGCAGGAAACGCTCGACGTGCACGCAGCAGGCGGCCTGGTAGGCGACGTCGGGCAGGTTGGAGCGCTGCCAGGAGGCCACGACCTCGGCGCCGACGTCAGCGGGCGCGCAGTTGCGCGGGTCGGCGTGGCCGAAGCCCAGGTGGAGCAGGAGGTGGGCGAAGATCCATGCCCATTCCTCCGGCTCCGCCTTGCGGTGCGGGTGGTGGCGGACGTCGCCGTCGCCGGTGACGCTCGCCCAGGTCTCCTTGGACAGGTCGCCGTCGTCGGCCGGGTGCAGGTTGGCGTGGTAGACCTCGAACAGCGGGTGCCGGGTGACCATGGTCCAGCCCTGCTGCACCTTGAGCCGCCACGGGTCGAGCTTCTGCTTCTTCCTCATGAGCGGGCCGCCGAGAGCCGGGGCAGGTCGCGGCCGACCTCTACGAGGAACCACGTCGGCAGGGCGGGCGCGCCGTCGGCCTCGTTGGCGATGACGAGCTGCGCGCACTCCAGCGAGATCTCGGCCAGCTCGACCAGGAGCGTCTTGGCCCGGAAGGCGAGGTCGCGGCCCCGGCTGGAGGCGCCGCGCTTGTCGGCGGGCAGTTCCTTGACGAGGCGGGCGCGGAAGGTCTCCGACAGGAAGTAGAGCAGGTCGCGCTCCTCCGGCCGGCGCGGCCAGGGGGCCTCGCCCTTCAGGACGGCGTCGAGGTCGTAGGCGTGGCGGACGGTCTTGACGTAGGCGCGGAAGGCCGAGGCGTGGGTGGCGGTGAGGGTGCCGAAGGCGAGCATGGCGAGGATCTCGTCCTCGATGTCGTCGCCGTAGGAGGTGATGACGTCGGAGAGCATGTGCCAGGCGCGCGGCGAGGAGAACGCCTCCTCGGTCTTCGGCGGGGCGCTCCACAGGTGGTCGGGGCGCTGGACGAGGTAGTCGGCGATCCAGGGGTGGATGCCGGCGTCGGCCGCCCACTTGAGCCAGTCGTCGGCGCTGGCGCGCAGGTGCACGTGGACCAGCCGGTTGATCAGCGCCGAGGCCATGGGCCTGGCCAGCGCGTTGTCGGTGGCGCGGTTGCCGGCGCCGATCACGACCGAGCCCGCGGGCAGCTCGTAGGTGCCGATCCTGCGGTCGAGGATCAGCGAGTAGAAGGCCTTCTGCACTTCGGGCGATGAGGCGTTGAGCTCGTCGAGGAACAGGCAGTAGGGCTCGTCCCTGGCGATCGACTCCGGCGGGGCGAAGCGGCTGCGGCCACCCACGAGCTCGGGGACGCCGATGAGGTCCTCGGGGGCGAGCTGGGTGCCGAGCAGCGTCACACACTCCAGGCCGAGGGAGGCGGCGAACTCGCGGACGAGCGAGCTCTTGCCGATCCCCGGGGCGCCCCAGAGGAAGACGGGGCGCACCACGGCGACATGCAGCAGCAGCTCGGGGAGCTGCGCCGGGGTGACCGTGACGTTTGCCTGCATGCCCACAAGAGTGGCGAAACGGGCATGGGCCGCGCACCCGGTTTAATGCGTTGCGAGCGTTCGCGCGGCCCTCGTAGGGTCGTCGGCATGTATTGCTCCTGCTTCTACAGCATCCGCATCCGCAGCGGCCGGGCTCTGGCTCGCTAGCGGACTGCTCGACTTCTTAGCGCGTCCGTAAAAGCGCGCCCAGGGCCCTTCGAGATCCCATTCATCTCGAGGACCCGAAAGGGCTGCAGCTGTGGCGCAGAACTTCGCACACGGTAACTATTCCCACACTCAGAAGAAGGCCAGGAACTCCGGCGGCGGCCGCACGCCCAGAGACAAGACGCGGCGCGATTTGTCGCAGAACTTCCTGGTCGATCGGCATGCCGTCAACCTGATCGTGAAGGCCGCGCGGCCGCACGGGCTGATACTCGAACCCGGCGCCGGGGAAGGCGCGCTCACGGCCGTGCTGGCCCGGCAGGAGGACGTGGAGGTCGTCGGCTACGAGATCGATCCGCTTCTGGTCGCCAAGCTCAGGGCCAGGACCGGGCTGACGATCGTCAAGGGCGACTTCACCAAGGCCAAGCCGCCGAAGGAGCCGTTCGCGGTGGTCGGCAACATCCCGTACTCGATCACGTCGAAGATCGTCGACTGGTGCCTGCGGGCGCCCGCGATGACCTCGGCGACCCTGCTCACCCAGCTGGAGTACGCCCGTAAGCGCTCGGGCGACTACGGCAGGTGGAGCCTGGTCACGGTGGAGAGCTGGCCGTGGTTCCACTGGGATCTGCTCGGCCGGGTCGGCCGGGAGAGCTTCCGGCCGGTGCCGGCGGTCGACTCCGGCATCCTGCGCATCGAGCGGCGGCCCGAGCCGCTGGTGGAGGCGGGCGCGGCCTGGCGGGAGCTGGTCGAGCTCGGGTTCACCGGGGTGGGCGGCTCGCTGCGCGCCTCGCTGAAGACCCGCTACCAGGGCGTCGACGCCGCCCTGCGGCGGGCGGGCGTCGAGCGCGACACGGTGGTGGGATACGTCCACCCCGACCAGTGGATCACCGTCTACCGGGAGCTACACGGCTGACTTCATCCGCCCCTCGGAGGGGGCGGACACCGGCTTGGCGAGCTCTGGGACCGTCGGATTACGGCGGTTCCAGGGCATCGCCATGACCAGGATCGGCAGCAGCACGATGGAGGCCAGCGCCCACTGCGAGTGCAGCTCCCACCAGGTGTCGACGTCGAACTGCGTCATGTAGAGGTAGCCGTAGGCGGCCCAGGCCGAGCAGCCGATGATCGCCGGCCAGGCGAAGCGGGTGGGCCTGGCGACCAGGAACGGCATGAACCACATGAGGTACTGCGCGCCGAGCCGGGGCGTGACCACCATGAAGGCGATCAGCATCGCGATGGTCATGTCGATGGGGTCGGCCCGCCGCCACAGCAGCACGCAGGCGACCATGGTGGCGTAGATCAGGTAGGTGCCGGGGACGACGAGGTCGGGACGCAGCTCCCAGTTGCCGTCGCTGAACTGCGCGGCCCAGCCCCAGTCGCCGACGATCGGCCGGATGTCCCCCATGACGGACATCGCTTCCCGGATCTGGCCGAGCGAGGTGTTCACCACGAGCGGCAGCGAGAGCAGGAAGAGCACCGGCACCAGGCCGGTGAAGAACAGCGAGACGATCCTGGCCCGCAGGTTGGGCAGGAGCAGCAGCATGCCCGGGATCAGCCAGATCGGCCAGCTCTTCGAGCACAATGCCAGGCCCATGAGCGCGCCGGCGAACATGCCGCGCCGCAGGTAGTGGCGGTCGTCGCGCGTCGGCATGAGCGAGCGGTGCAGCAGGCCGCCGGGGCGGATCACCCTGTCCAGCGCGTTGCGCCAGCCGTAGGCGGCGACGCCGCGGCGCAGGCGCACGGTCACCTGGGTCGTGACGCCCGTCCGGTACGGCGAGCCAGGCCCGCGCGCCACCACGAACGCGGCCACGCCGAAGGCCAGCGCGACCGGCTCGACCTGGCCGTGGATGGCCGCGACCAGCAGGGCCAGCGGGTTGAGCGCGTATTGCAGCGCGCGCAGGTTGGCCTTGGGCCCGCCGGACAGCTTGGCCACCAGCGGGATCAGCGCGATGTCGGCCACGATCGTGACCAGGCGCCCGGCGAACTCCCACGGGATGCCCAGCCAGAGCAGGAAGCCGTAGACGTACGGGATCGTCGGCAGGAAGTGCCAGCCGCCCTCGCTGGCCAGGACCGGATCCTGGCCGTTAAGGATGGCCACGCCCGCGGGCTTGAAGCTCTCCATGAAGTCGACCGGCTGCCAGGCGTCGTCGGCCGCGGTGAACAGCAGAAGCGTCCGTACGGCCACGCCCACGAGGATCGCGACGACGAGGGATGGTCTCCAGTCACGCCATTGGGCGAGAAGGGCGAGCACGACACCGGCGACGAGGACTATCCCCGTGAGGACTGCGTATTCCATGGCGGCCTCTAGCCTGCCGTACCCGGGAGGGTGCTGCCACCGGGGCAGGCGAATGCGCGGTCAGACATGACACTCGATAAGTATGCTTACCAACACCATTTGTGCACTCCTTTTACCTGCGGTGACACCTGGCCGAGGCGCTATTCCGGCCGGGAAACTCACAGGAAACTCTCAGCTCGTTCACCTGGCCAGCGCCGCCTTCGCGTCGACGACGCCCAGGCCCAGACGCAAGTCCTTGGTCGGGTTCTGCGCGGTCTGCCGGATGGCCCTCATGGTCTGGTCGGGGGTCTTCCCCTGCCCGATCAGAAGCGCCGCCAACCCGGACACGTACGGCGCCGCCATCGAGGTGCCGTCGAGCAGGCCGTACCCGCTGGTGTTCTTGAGGGTCTCCGGGGTCGCGTAGGTCGGCAGCGTGGACATGACGCGCACGCCGGGGGCGGTGACGGCGTCCTCGGCGCCGAAGTTGGAGAAGTCGGCGGGCTTGCCCTGCTGGTCGCTGGCGCCGACGACCAGGACCTGCGTGGCCGCCTTGTACGGCTGCCTGGCGGTGCCCTCGTTCCCGGCCGCGGCCACGACGACCGCGCCTCTGCTGTAGGCGTGCAGGATGGCCGGGTTGAGCGTGCCGCCCTTGAGCAGCCGTGACAGCAGGCCGGTCTCGCCCAGGCTGAGGTTGATGACCTTGGCGCCGTTGTCGGCGGCCCAGACGATGCCCTTGACGATCGTGGCCCTGTCTCCCGATCCGACGGCGCCGAGGACGCGTACCGGCATGATCATGGCG
This sequence comes from Nonomuraea endophytica, assembly GCF_014203235.1. Classification (GTDB taxonomy): domain Bacteria; phylum Actinomycetota; class Actinomycetes; order Streptosporangiales; family Streptosporangiaceae; genus Nonomuraea; species Nonomuraea endophytica. The sequence goes on from NZ_JACHIN010000007.1 coordinate 14,679, forward strand.
CCGGGCGCCGCGCCGGCGATGCCGATGCCGTTGCGGGTGACGGCGGCGGCGATGCCGGCCACGTGGGTGCCGTGGCCGTTGCGGTCCTTGGGGTCCTGGTCGCCGTCGACGAAGTCGTAGCCATCGACGATCTTGTCCTTGAGGTCGGGGTGGTCGGTGTCCACGCCGGTGTCCACGATCGCGATGACCACGCCGTCGCCCTGTTCCTGTGTCCAGGCCTGGGGCAGCTTGATCGCCGGGAGGCCCCACTGCTGGGGTTCGAGCGGGTCGGGTTCGGGCGAAGCGCAGCCCGCCACGATCGCCAGGATCGCGGCGAGCGTCAATACTCGCCTCATCATGCCCCCCGATGCTCACGATAAGTCCCGACAAGACTACACAGAGCACATAAAGGGGTAGACGGGAGGAGCGAGGTGAGGCGCCTCGGGGGAGGTAACCCGGAAACCTCTCCCGAGGAGCCTCAGCCCCGCTCCTCCCGGGTCTCAGCCGAGCGCGTTGAGATACGCCCGGTGGCTGCGGGAGAACTCGAAGGAGTTGTACTTGTCCCAGTTGATCGACCAGGTCATGAGCCCGCGCAGGTTCGGATAGACCCCACGCGGCCGGTACGGCCCGCAGTTCGTGCCCTTGGCCAGGCAGTCGAAGGCCTTCTGGACCTCGGCCACCGTGGTGAAGCCGTTGCCGGCCCACGGCGCCGCCGGCAGGCCGATGGCGACCTGGTCCTGGCGGAGCGCGGGGAAGACGTTGGCGGTGTCGCCCCTGATGGGGAAGCCCGCGAGCAGCATGTCGGTCATCGCGACGTGGAAGTCGTGGGTGCCCATCGTGTGGTACTGGTTGTCCAGGCCCATGATCGGCCCGGAGTTGTAGTCCTGGACGTGCAGGAGCGTCAGGTCGTTGCGCATCGCGTGGATCACCGGAAGGTAGGACGCGCTGCGGTTGTCGGAGGCCCCGCTCGGGCCGGGCCCGTAGAACTGGTAGCCGAGCTGGACGAAGAAGGTCTCCGGCGCCATGGTCAGCACGAAGCGGGAGCCGTACCTCGCCTTGAGGGTTCTGAGGGCGGAGATCAGGTTGACGATCACCGGGGTGGTCGGGTTGCTCAGGTTGGTGTCGCCGGAGTTGAGATAGAGGGAGTGGCCTTCGAAGTCGATGTCGAGGCCGTCCAGGCCGTAACGGTCGATGATCGCGCCCACCGAGGAGACGAACGCGTCACGCGCGCCCGCGCTGGTGAGCTGGACCTGGCCGTTCTGGCCGCCGATCGATATGAGGACCTTCTTGCCCGCGGCCTGCTTGGCCCGGATGGCGGCGATGAAGTCCGCCTCGGACTCGACGTTCGGGCACTCGGCCGCCGGGCAGAGCCGGAAGCGGATGTCGCCCGAGGTCACCGAGGTCGGCTCGCCGAAGGCGAGGTTGATGACGTCCCACTCGTTCGGGACGTCGGCCATCCGGATGTAGCCGGAGCCGTTGGCGAAGGAGGCGTGCAGGTAGCCGACCATGACCCGCTTGGGCAGTTGCCCGCCGTTTCCGCCGCCCTCGGTCGTGGTGCCGGGGACCTCGGCGGTGTAGGCGGAGCAGTTGCCCGAGCCGTCGCAGGCGCGGACCTTGAAGCGGTAGGTGGTCTTGGCGGTCAGGCCGCCGACCGTGGTCGAGGTGCCCGTGACGGAGGTGGGGGCGCCGCCGTCGCGGGAGAGCTCGTAGCGGGCGATGGTGCCGGAGTTGTCGGTGGAGGCCGACCAGCTCACCGACAGCGAGCTCTGGGTGGCGCCGCCCACGGCGAGGTTGCCGGGGACGGTCGGCGGCGTGGTGTCGTCGGGCGGCGGGGTGCCGGGCGGCCCGTCGAGCACCACGTCGTCGGCCTGGTAGGCGCCCTGGCCGTACCAGCTGTTGACGTAGACGGTCACGCTGGTCGTGCTCGCGCCGGTGGTGAACGTCGTGCTCAGCTGGCGGTAGGCCGAGGGCGACGACGTCCAGGTGCTGACGTCGGTGGTGCCGGTGCCCAGCGCGCCGAGGAAGACGTAGCCGCCGCGCACCCAGGCGGACAGGGTGTAGGAGGACGAGGGCTTGACGCTGATCGACTGCTGGCAGCGTCCGGTGTCGCTGCCGGCCGGGGTGGCCTGCAGCGCCTTGGATCCCGAGTGGACCGGGGTGGTGACCGCCTGGGCTCCGGACGAGGCGGTGCAGGTCCAGCTCGCGAGGTCGCTCTCGAAGCCTGGGTTGCTCAGGATGTTCGCGGCGAGAGCGGGCGTGACGGAGACCGCCGTGAGGCCGAGGGCCAGCACGGCGGCCGCCGCGAGATGACGAAGGCGCATCGCCTAGAACCCCGCGGTGATGCGGGTGAACTCCCAGTCGGCCTGGGCGATGCCGCTGCAGTTGGACTGCACGCCGCCGCCGGGGCACGGCCGGTCACGGTTGACCGCCCAGTACGCCAGCCTGGTCAGGCCCTTGGACTTGGCCCAGTCGCGGATCTGCGTCCAGGTGGCCGGCGAGGTGAGCTCCTGCTGGTCGGACAGGCCGTTCATGCCGGAGATGCCCATGCGGGCGTAGGCCTGCGCGTCCGTGTAGCCGTAGGCGTTCTTCAGCGCGGTCTTCAGGCCCTCGGAGGCGTTGACGGTGTCCTGGTACATGTTGGAGCCGCCGAAGTCGAACGGCATGATCGTGAAGTTGTCGATCGGCACGCTGAGCGCCTTCGCCTGGTTGATCAGGCGGACGCCGTGGGAGTTCGGGCCGGTCCTGGTGGTGCCGAAGGTCACGACGATCTTCACGCTCGGGTTGTTCTGCTTGACGATCTTGAGGCCGTTCAGGATGCGGTCCTGCACCGTGTAGTTCTCGAACTCGTCGGTGTTCTCGATGTCGAAGTCCACGACGGCCGGTCCGACGGCGTTGATGACCTGCTGCACGGCGCCGGCGAAGGCCGCCGGAGTGGAGCAGTTGGGGCCGAGCTTGTTGCCCGACCAGCCGCCGAAGGAGATCTGCACGTTGCCGCCGGCGTTCTTGATGGCCGATATCGCCTGGGCGTCGGTGCCGCCGGTCAGCGGCCGGTTGCCGTCCCACGCCGGGTTGCAGCCGCCGCTGGCCAGGATGAAGGCCATGGTGAAGGACTTCACGCCGGTCGCGCTCATGACGGTCGCGGGCGCGGGCGGGTTGCCCCAGCCCATGTAGAGGTATGGCGCGCCGGCCATCTTGCCCGGCGGGTCGGGGTTGGTGCAGCCGGAGGTCGTGGCGGAGGCGTCACGGCCGGTGGACTCGCCCACGCTGTTGTACGCCTTCACCGTGTAGGTGTGCGACGTGCAGACGCCCAGACCGGAGATGGTGGCGCTGGTGCCGGTAACCGTCGTCCTCAGGGCCGTGCCCTCGTAGACGCGGTAGCCGGTGACCGTCCCGGAGGAGGCGCCCCAGCTGAGCGCGATGGAGGTGTTGGTGACCGTGGTGCTGACGTTGCCGGGCTGGCCGGGCACGCCCGGCTGCGGGTTGCCGCCGCCGGACCGCCACAGCGCGGGCACGTTCGGCGGCTCCCAGCCGGGCTGGGAGGTGTGCGCCTGGATGGCGGTGTAGCTGGTGCCGTTGTAGGTGACGACGGCGCCGATGGCGTACGGCGTCCACGGCGCCCAGTCGGCGAAGAACGCGATCGTGCGGGCGGAGCCGGCGGTCGCGGTCGTCGCCGAGGCCAGGCCCGCGAACAGCAGGGCGGCGGCGGATATCAGCGCGACTAGAAGGCGTCTCATGGCATTCCCTGAAGGTGCGGCTTGACGGTCTTGGAGAAGTTCCAGTTGTGGCTGGCGTCCCAGTTGATGGACCAGGTCATGGCGCCCCTGATGTCCGGCCACGCCTGCGGGGGCACGAAGCTGCCGCAGTTGGTGCGCTTGGACAGGCAGTCGAGTGCCTGGTTGACCAGGGTCGGGGAGACGACTCCGCCGCCCGCGGCGCCCGGTCCGGCCGGCAGGCCGAGTGCGACCTGGTCGGCGCGCAGGCCGTTCTGGAGCTGGATGCAGGCGAGCGCGGTCATGAAGTTGACCGTCCCCTGCGAGTAGGCCTGGGCCTGGTCACAGCCGAGCATGCTGCCGGAGTTGTAGTACTGCATGTGGACGACCGTGAGGATGTCCTTGATGTTCAGGGCGAGCTTGAAGTACTCCATCCCGGTCGACTGCATGTCGATGGTCTGCGGGGCCATCGTGATGATGAGGTTCGAGCCGGCCTTGGCGCGCAGTTCCCTGAGTGCCTGGCCCATGTAGGTGGCGTTGAGCCCGTTCTCCAGGTCGATGTCGACGCCGTCGAAGCCGTAGCTCTGCATGATGCCCCAGACGCTGTTGGCGAACTGGGTCGCCGCGGCGGAGTTGGTCACCTGGACGCGTCCCAGCTCACCGCCGACGCTCAGGATGATCTTCTTGCCGCGCTGGTGCAGGGCCTGCACGTCGGCACGGAACTGGGCGTCGGTGTAGCCGCCGAGCGCGCTGGCCAGGCCCGGGTCGAGGGTGAAGGTCACCTGGCCGGGGGTGCTGGTGGCCTCGGCGAAGGCGATCGCGACGAGGTCGTACTCGTTGGGCACCGCCGACAGCCGCAGCTCGGTGGCCGGGTTGACGAAGTTGTGCCAGTAGCCGGTGAGGAAGTGCTTGGGCAGCGGGCCGCCGCCGGTGCAGCCGGTGGTGGTGCCCGAGGCGTCACGCCCGGCCGACTCGCCCACACTGTTGTAGGCCTTGATCGTGTACGTGTGCGACTCACACGTGCCCAAACCCGAAATCGTCGCGCTCGTACCGGTCACCGTCGACTTCAACGTCGCACCCTCATAGACGCGATAACCCGTGACCGTCCCACTGGACGCGCCCCACGACAGGGCCAGCGAACTGTTCGTCGCACTCACCGACGCCGCACCCGGCTGACCCGGAATGCCCACGCAGCCGGTGGTGGTGCCCGAGGCGTCACGCCCGGCCGACTCACCCACACTGTTGTAGGCCTTGATCGTGTACGTGTGCGACTCACACGTACCCAAACCCGAAATCGTGGCACTCGTACCGGTCACCGTCGACTTCAACGTCGCACCCTCATAGACGCGATAACCCGTGACCGTCCCACTGGACGCGCCCCACGACAGGGCCAGCGAACTGTTCGTCGCACTCACCGACGCCGCACCCGGCTGACCGGGGACGGTCGGCTGCGGGTCGCCCTGGACGCTCTTCCAGAGGGCGGGGACGTTGGGCGGCTCCCAGCCGGGCTGGGAGGTGTGCGACTGGCGGGACTCGAAGTCGGCCGAGTTGTAGGTGACGCGGGTGCCGGTGGGATAGGAGGTCCAAGCCTGCCACTGGGGGTAGGCGACGGCTTGGGCGGGTGGTCCGACCAGGCCGAAGATCAATCCGACGACCAGGACGAGTAAGGCGCGGTATTTCATGAATTCTCCGGTTTCGAGTCGTACGGCCCGCGCCCCTGGGGGGCGAGGGCGCGAGCCGTACGGGCCCGTGGGGTGGGGGGTGTGTTCAGCGCAGGCCGTTGCTGAGGGCCGTGGTGAGGGATCCGTCGTCGCCCGACATCTCCCAGACCATCGCGCCCAGCAGGTTCTTGGCCTTGATGTACTCGGTCTTCTTGGCTATGGACCAGGGATCGTCGAACGTCCACCACTGACCACCGGGGCCGGTGTAGCAGTAGGAGGAGATCGACTGTTCGTCGTGCCTGACCGTGCAGCCGGGCACCCGTGAGGCGATGTTCTTGTAGCCGCGCGTGCCCGCCTCCTCGGGGAAGTCGCCGGGCGCGGCGCCGTTGGCCGACTGCCACTCGCCGGACTTGCCGCCGTCGGCCACCTGCTGCCAGCCGCGGCCGTAATAGGCCAGGCCGAAGGTCAGCTTGCGCGGGTTCACACCCGCGTCCAGGTACTTCTGGATGGCCTTGTCGACGCTGAAGTCCGGGTTGTACGGCGAGTCGGTGTCGAGGTGGAGGTTGCCCTGATGGCCCGTGCGGTTGGGCTCCCAGGAGTTGTCGCTGCCCGCGCCGTGGAAGTCGTAGCCCTGGACGTTGGCGAAGTCCAGGTACTGGAAGATCCTCGACAGGTCCCACCCGGCGTCGATCTTGACCGGGTCGGCGGGGGTGAAGGCGGTCAGCAGGTAGCGCTTGCCGGTGGTGACCGTCAGCGCGTCGAGCTGGGTGCGGAACTCCTGCAGCAGGAGGGTCAGGTTGTTCTTGTCGTTCGGGCCGACGTGGTTGCCCGCGTGGCCGGGGGCGCCCGGCCACTCCCAGTCGACGTCGATGCCGTCGAAGACGCCCGCCGCCACGCCGGGGCCGCCGCGGCCCTGGTAAACGGGCAGGTCGCCCTTGATGTACATGTCGATGCAGGACTTCACGAACGCCTTGCGCTTGGCGTCGGTGGAGGCGGCGTCGGAGAAGTACTTGGAGTATGTCCAGCCGCCGAGCGAGATCAGCGACTTGAGGTGAGGGTGCTTGGCCTTGAGCTTCTTGAGCTGGTTGTAGCTGCCGGCCAGCTTCTGGTCCCAGGTGTCGCCCACGCCGTCCACCGACTCGCCCGCGCCGAAGCCCTTGACGTAGTCGGCCCACGCGTCGCCCTGGCTGGGGTCCTGCGGGTTGGGGGTGGTGGCCCGGTCCACGCCGTTCATGCAGGTGTGCTGCGTCGGGTGGACGTTGGAGAAGGCGTAGTTGACGTGGGTGAGCTTGGCGGCCTGCGCGTCGAGGCTCTTCATCGTGTACGCGCGGCCGTAGATGCCCCACTGCACGAAGTAGGCGACCTTGTTGTAGCTGCCGCCCGGGGTCTCCGGCTGGGTCTTCGCGGTGAACGGCGCGCTCTTGTCGGACTCGTTGCCCGACGGGTCCACGGCGCTGACGGTGAACGTCTGGTCCGTGTCCGGCGGCAGGCCGCTGACCGTGGCGCCGGTCGTCGTGGAGGTGGTCTTCAGGGTGGCGCCCTGGTAGACGCGGTACTCCTTGATCGTCCCCGAGTTGTCCGTCGAGGCGTTCCAGGCCAGGCTGATCGTGGTGCTGGTCTGGCCGGGCGAGCGCAGGCCGGCGGGCACGCTCGGCTTGACCGTGTCCGGCGTGCCGGTGGTCGTGACCGTGACCGGGGCGCTCTTGTCCGACTCGTTGCCCGACGGGTCCACGGCGCTCACCGTGTAGGTGTGCGCGGAGCCGGGTGACAGGCCGGTGAGCTGCGTGCTCGTCCCCGTGGCCGTCTTGACGACCGCGGCTCCCTCGTAGACCCGGTACTCCCTGATCGTTCCCGAGTTGTCCGTGGAGGCGTTCCAGGCCAGGTCGATCGTGGTGTCGGCCTGCGCGGTCGAACGCGGGTTGCCCGGCACGCTCGGCTTGACCGTGTCGGTGGGCACGCCGTCACACGGGTCGCCGTTGAGCTTGCAGTTCTGCGGTACGGCCTGTGCGCCGCCCGGATTGCCGAGGAAGCCGAAGGTAACGGTGGCGCCAGGAGCGAGGGTCCCGTTCCATCCGACGTTGCTGAAGGTGAAGTGCTGCCCACTGCGTGCCAGGGTGGCGTCCCAGAACGAGCCGACCGTGATGCCGGCGGGCAGGTCGAACTCGACCTTCCAGCCGGTGATCGTGCTCGTGGTGCCGTTGGTGACGGTGTAGCGGCCTTCGAAGCCGCTGCCCCAGTCGGAGGTCTTCGTGAACGCCGCGGTGGCCGAGGCGGCCTGAGCGGGCCCTGGGACGACGAGGGTTAACAGCAGACTTGCCAGCGCGGTCAGGGAAAGTAAAGGAAGGGTACGCCGCATGATCGCTCCCTCGGCGGGAGAACTGTGGGGGGTGTCCTGCCCTGGTGGAGGTCAGGCAGGTGGTACGAGCGGCAACGGATGGTGATCGTGGCAGGCTGTGGGGGGTGGGGGGCGCGCCATGATTGCCTCGGTTCAGATCTTCTCTTAGGAAAGTTTCCTAAGAGTTATGGCGATCGTAGGCTTGACACCCATGCCTTACAAGACCTAATTCCATCTTCAATCGCCGCAGCTGGTCACCAACTCCGCGCCACGGGTTAAAAGCGCACCGTAACGGCGGCTTCGCCGTACCCGCAAGACGGTCCGCCCCACAGACAAGAGCGCGCCCCCACACGCGGGTGGGGGCGCGCCGTCGGGAAGGGACTACGGCTGCTGCGTGATCTTGACGTCGTCGACGCCCGCCTCCAGCAGGGAGGCGGTCGAGGCGTCGGCGGCCTCGATGAGGACACGCACGGTCTGGCCCGCGAACGGGGTCAGGTTGGCGTTGGCCACGGCCCACGAGCCGTTGCGGTTGGTGGCCGCGCCGAGCTGCTCGAACACCTGGGTAGTGGTGTTGCCGACGACCTTCACGCGGAAGTAGTCCGCGTTGGAGGAGTTGGTGCCGTGTGCCAGATACCACGACAGCGACAGGGACAGCGAACCGGTGGCCGGCAGCGTGATCTGCGGCGACTGGATCGAGGTCAGCCCGCCGTCGATGTCGTGGTCGCCGGCCGCGGCCCCGGCCAGGCGGCCGGTCACCAGGTCGTTGACGCCGCTGACCGTCGTGCCGAGCTGCTTGGCGCCGCTGGAGGTGGTGGCCTCGGGGTCACCGCGTTCCCACAGACCCGTCGTGGCGCTGCCCGGGACCACGGTCCAGCCCTTGTCGGTCTCGAAGGTGTCCTCCCAGACGGTGGTGCCCGGCGTGGTGCCGCAGTACTGGGCCTCCTTGCCGATGATGCGGTAGACGCAGTCGGAGTACTCCAGGAAGCGCAGGGCCGCCTCGCGGTTGCGCGTGGTCTGGGGCACGATCTGCTCGTCCGGCGGGTAGAAGCCGGGACTCGCGGTGCGCGGATACATCTCGAACGTGAAGCTGAAGATCTTGTAGACGCCCCACATCCAGTCGTCGATGGTCCCGTCGGTGATGTACAGGTCGCTGGCCTGCTCCGGCGTGTAGTTGTTGGTGGAGGCCATGTTCTGGCCGAGCGTCGCGTGGGCGTCACGGTCGTCCTGGGTCAGTCCCGGCGCCGTGTCGTTGAAGGTGTAGCCGTAGGGCCACAGGATCAGCTCGCTGTAGGTGTGCCAGTCGATGTGCGACCTGATCTGCTGCTTGCCGCCGACCACCCGGCCGCGTACCCAGTCGGCCACCGCCTTCACCTCGACCGCCGACTCGGGGGCCGTGCCCCGGTAGGTCTCGCTGGAGGTCGAGCCCGAGGAGCCGCCGCAGCAGCCCCAGTTGTAGTTCCAGTTGCGGTTCATGTCGGTGCCGACCGCCGTCGAGCCGGAGTTCGGCTGGCGGTTCTTGCGCCAGGAGCGGTAGCTGCCGGTCGCGATGTCGTACTCGCCGCCGTCCGGGTTGAGGTCCGGCAGGATCCAGATCTCGCGGGAGTTCACCAGGTTGGTGATGCGCGCGTCGGTGCCGTAGTTGTCGGCCAGCAGGTGCATCAGGTAGAGCGCCATCTCGACCGTGAGGTGCTCGCGCGCGTGCTGGTGCGCGGTGAACAGCACCTCGGTCTCGTTCTCGTCGGTGCCGACGTTGTCGCTGATCTTCACGCCGACGAGCTGTCTGCCCTGGTACGACGTGCCGTAGACGAACTTGCTGGCGATGGTCGGTTTGGCGGCGACGAGCGCGTTGATGTTGGCGTTCATCTCCGCGTAGTTGTGGTAGCCCGAATCCGACGGCGGGAAGTCAAACGCTGCCGCGCCGGACGGGGATAACGGGCGTGGCACCTCCGTGACCCGGTAGCCGAGCTTCTTGATCGCCGCGACCTCGGCGGACGTCGCGGTGACCAGAACCGAGTCAGCCGCCACCTCCTCGATGGCCGCGCCGGTGCCCGAGACCGCGCTGCGCTGGCGCGCGTCGGCCGGGCCCTGAACCCGATACTGCTTGTTCGCGGGCGGTTCGGCACCCGCGCCCACCTCGGTGATGCCGGTCAGGCAGAACAGGCCGAGGACGGCAAGCAGGATCGTTAATCGGCGTCTCACCTCGTTCCTCCTCAGGCGCGCGATTAGGGGGGTGTGTTGACGCGCGCCTGCACCGAGAGTGAAGACTTCCGCTCAGCCGGAAAAGGCCCAATTCAGCGGTAGTGCACCATGGCTTGCTCTAGTGGCTTCCTGGTTAGGTCCGGTACCTCGGCGCCGGCGGCGGCGTAACCCACGGGGAACAGGATGTAGGGGCGCTCGTTGGCGGGGCGCTCGCAGATCTCGGTCAGGAAGGCCATCGGGTTGGGCGTGTGGGTGAGCGTGGACAGGCCCATCGCGTGCAGCGCGGCGATGAACAGGCCGCAGGCGATGCCGACGCTCTCGTTGACGTAGTAGTGCTTGGTCTTGCCGCCGTCGGGACGCAGGCCGTACTTCTCGGCGAAGCACACCACCAGCCACGGCGCGACCTCCAGGTAGCGCTTGTCGGAGGTGGTCTCCAGCGGGGCCAGCGCCTCGCGCCACTCGGCGGGCAGCCGGCCGCCCTCGTAGTTCTGCCGCTCCTCGACCTCGGCGGCGTCCCTGATGCGGCGCTTGGTCGCCCGGTCGCCGACCACGACGAACTTCCACGGCTGCTGGTGGGCGCCGGAGGGGGCGGTGTTGGCCGCCAGCACCGCCAGTTCGACGCAGCGGAGCGGGACCGGCTCGTCGCTGAAGAAGCGGACGCTGCGGCGCCGGTCGAGGAAGTCGTAGAACTCGCGGCCGCGGGCGAGCATGTCGTCCGGCTCGTAGCGTTCCGGCGTGTAGGGGCGGAACGGGAACTTGTGCTCCATGAGGACGCAGTCTGCGGACGCGTGCCGGATATGACAACCGAGTGCCCGCTATCCTGACGATCTGACAGTGAAAGCCGGGTATCAGGAGACAAAATGGCAGCCAAGCGTGCCGGGCTGGACGCGCTCGACCTCCGGATCCTCCAGCTGGTCGCCGAGCAGCCCCGCAGCGGCCTGCTGGAGTTCTCCCGGCTGCTGGGCGTGGCCCGCGGCACCGTCCAGGCCCGCCTGGACCGCATGGTCGCCGACGGCGTGATCACCGGATTCGGCCCCGGCCTGTCCCCCGAGGCGCTGGGCTACCCCGTGCAGGCGTTCACCACGCTGGAGGTGCAGCAGGCCTCCCGCGAGCACATCTCGCGCACCCTGTCGGCCATCCCCGAGCTGATCGAGGCCTACATCGTGACCGGCCCCGGCGACGTGTGGTGCCGCATCGCCGGCCGCGACCACGAGCACATCCAGGAGATCATCGACCACATGCTCACCATCGACGGTGTACGGCGCAGCACCACGGTGATCACCCTGTCCACCGTCGTGCCGCACCGCGTCCTCCCCCTGGCCGCGCGGGCTGCCAGCTAGCCGCCAGGCCCCTGCCAGCCCGTTGCCAGCCCCGCCCGCGAACCTCGGGGCATGGACTACGCGATCGAAGCCGAAGGGCTGGTCAAGAGATACGGCGACAAGGCGGCCCTGGACGGGGTCGATCTCGGCGCCAGGGCCGGGACGGTGCTGGGCGTGCTCGGCCCGAACGGCGCGGGAAAAACGACGGCTGTGCGCATCCTGGCCACGTTGCAACGCCCCGACGCGGGACGGGCCCGCGTCCACGGGCACGACGTGGCCGAACGCCCCGCCGAAGTACGCAAGCTGATCGGCCTGACCGGCCAGTACGCCTCGGTGGACGAGAAGCTCACCGGCGTGCAGAACCTCATGATGATGGGCCGCCTGCTCGGCATGAACCGCTCGTCGGCCAGGGCGCGGGCGACGGAGCTGCTGGAGCGGTTCGGGCTCACCGAGGCCGGCGGGCGGGCCGCGTCCGGGTACTCCGGCGGCATGCGCCGCCGCCTCGACCTGGCCGTCAGCCTCGTCAGCCGGCCGAGCGTGCTGTTTCTCGACGAGCCGACCACCGGGCTCGACCCGCATGCCCGCAGCGAGCTCTGGGAGGTGGTCAGGGAGCTGGTCGCGGACGAGGTGACCGTGCTGCTGACCACGCAGTACCTGGAGGAGGCCGACCAGCTCGCCGACGACATCCTGCTGATCGACTCCGGCAGGGTGGCCGCCAGTGGCACGCCCGACCAGCTCAAGGCCATGGCCGGCGGGCACCGGCTGGACATCAGGCCGCTGCGGGCCGAGGACGAGGAGAAGGCCATGGCCATCCTCGGCTCCGGCGAGCTGAGCATCCCGATCCACGACCTCGCCATGGCGCCGGCCGTACTCAGGAAGCTGGACGAGGCCGGGATCGTGCTGGCCGAGCACGCGCTGCGGCTGCCCTCACTCGACGACGTCTTCCTCACCCTCACCGGAGCACGCGCATGATCTCGCAGAGCCTCACCCTCACCTGGCGCAGCCTGGTGCCGTTGAAGAACAGTCCCGGCCAGCTGCTGGCCATGCTCATCCAGCCGGTCTTCATGATCGTCATCTTCGTCTACCTGTTCGGCGGCGCGGCGGGCGGCGACCGGGCAGAGGCCGTGCAGTACATGCTGCCCGGCGTGCTGGTGCAGGTGGCGCTGATGGCCACGATCGGCACCGGCATGAACCTGGCCACCGACATCGGCAACGGCGTCTTCGACCGGTTCAGGACGATGCCGATCGCCCGGATGGCGCCGCTGGCCGGGCGTATCCTCGCCGACCTGTGCACGATGACGGTCACGCTGGCGATGGCGGTGCTGGTCGGCTACCTGGTCGGCTTCCGCGTCACCACCTCGCCACTTGAGGCGCTGGCGGGGCTGGGCCTGGTGCTGCTGTTCACGATGGCGCTGAGCTGGGCCTCGGCCTGGATCGGCGTGATCGCCAAGTCGGTCACCGCGATGCAGGGCATCTCCACGGCCGTGCTGCTCCCGCTCACCTTCGGCAGCAGCGCCTTCATCCCCGCCACGGACCTGCCGGGCTGGCTGACCGCCTGGATGTCGGTGAACCCGGTCTCGCACCTGGCCGCGGCCCTGCGCGGCTTCACCGTCGGCGGGCTGGACGCCGCCGACGTCTGGATCACCCTCGGCTGGACCGCCGCGCTGCTCGCCGTCTTCGTACCGCTCGCGCTGCGCGCCTACAACAGGAGAGTGCGATGAGGACCCGCGACGGCGTCGAGCTCGCCACCACGGTACGGCTGCCGCGCACCGGCGCCCGCCACCCCGTCCTGCTGGTCCGCACCCCCTACGGCCGCGACACGATCCCGGGACCCGGCCTCCGCCTGGACGTGGAGCGCCTGGTCGGGGCCGGATACGCGGTGGCCGTGCAGGACGTGCGCGGCACCGGCGGTTCGGAGGGCGAGTTCCGCGTCTTCACCGGCGAGGCCGAGGACGGTTACGACGCGGTGCGCTGGGCGGCGACCCAGCCCTGGTCCGACGGGAACGTCGGCATGTTCGGCGACTCCTACCTCGGCCTCACCCAGCTCCTGGCCGCGCAGGAGCGGCCGGAGGGCCTGCGCGCGATCGCGCCCAGCCTCACCCCCGGCTCCTACCGCGAGATCGTGTACGAGGGCGAGGTGGTGACGCTCAACAAGATCCTCACCGTCTGCGCGATGACGTTCGCCCTCGACGAGCTGCGCCGCCGCATCCGATCCGGTACGGCGGAGCCGGTCGCGGAGGCGGAGTACCTGGCCGCGCTGGGCTTCCCCGACCGGTTCCCGCAGCGGATGCGGGAGCTGGCCGAGCGGCTGCCGCTGTCGGACCAGCCGCTCCTCAACGACCTGATGCCCGCCTACGCCGCCTGGATGGAACACCCGGACGCCGGCGCGGCGGTGTGGCGGGGCGGCACGTTCGACTACCCGCGGATCGAGGTGCCCGCCCTGGTGAGCACCGGGTGGCACGACTTCTGCCGCGACGCCTCCATCCGCCACTTCCAGCGGCTCGGCGGGAGTTCGCGGCTGATCGTGGGCCCGTGGACGCACATCTCGCACGGGCGGGAGATCTTCGGGCGCGACTACGGGCCCACAGCCTCACAGGAGGCGATCGACTGGACGGGGCTGCATCTGGCGTGGTTCGACCACTGGCTGCGCGGCTCGCCTCTGGAGGGGCCGGTGGTGCGGTACTTCGTCATGGGGGCCGACGAGTGGCGCGACTCGCCGCGGTGGCCGGTGGCGGCGCGGCGGGTGCCGTACCACCTGGGGCAGGGCGGGGTGTTGTCCACGACGCCCTCGCACGGCACGTGGGAGTTCGCGGCCGACCCGGGCGATCCGGTGCCGACCGTGGGCGGGGCGGTCATGGACTTCACCGGGTTCGGGCCGCTGGACCAGCGGCCGCTGGACGGGCGGGCGGACGTGCTGCGCTTCGCGAGCGCGCCGCTGGTCGGCGACGTGGAGGTGACCGGGCGGGCCGAGCTGGTGGTGCGCATGTCCACGACCGCGCCGACGGCCGACGTCACGGGCAAGCTGGTCGACGTGCATCCGGACGGGCGGGCCGAGCTGCTCACCGACGCGGTCACCCGGGCCGTGGGCGGCGAGGTCGTGGTGGACCTGGGGTGGATCTCCACGGTCTTCCGGGCCGGGCATCGGATCAGGGTGGACGTGGCCGGCTCCAATTTCCCGAAATATGCCAGGAATCCGGACAAGGGGCTGACCACGATCCACTCGCCGTCCTACGTGATGTTGCCGATCAGGTCGTAGACCTCGTCCTGGGTCAGGGCCGCGCCCCGGGCGTGCAGCTCCGTGAAGCGGTCCTCTCCCAGTGCGGCCCGTGCCGTCGCCATGCCCACGTCGGTGTCCGTCGCGACGTCGGCACGGCCGGCGCCGAACAGCAGGGCCGCTTGCTCCATGTCGCCGCCGGCCAGCGCCGCCAGCGCGAAGCTGCCGTAGACGGTCGCCAGCACCGGCAGGTCGGGTGCCGAGCCCAGGGGCGTGCCCCACATGACCGCCAGCGCCTCCCGGTGCTGGGCGAGGCCGCCGGGCAGGTCGCCGGAGGCCACCAGGGCTCTGCCGTAGCGGGTGCGTACCGTGGCGACGAGCTGCGGGATCGGGGCGGCCCGCGCCATCATGTCCACGGCGGCCGACAGCGCGGTCAGCGCCTGGCCGTACTCGCCGCGCTGGTAGCCGATCATCCCCTCGCCCAGCCGGAGCTGCACGAGCACGTCCGGGTTGATCTCGTCGGTGACGCCCAGCCTGGCCTTGGCCAGGTCGGCCGCCGCGCCGTCCAGGTCGCCGCCCTGCGCCCGCAGCACCGCCAGCCTGGTCAGCGTCGAGACCGACTCGTTGGCGCTGATCCACGCGCTGGTCAGCGAGGTAACCTCGGAGTAGAGGTCGGTCACCGGCCGTCCCTCACCGGCGCGCAGGGCGGCGAGCTGCAGCAGCGCCTCGCTCAGCCCCCACCGGTCGCCGATCTTCCTGAACCCGCTCACCGCCCGCTCCAGCGCCTCCTCGGTCGCCCGCGGGCCCCTGAGCATGAGCGCCGAGCTGGCCAGCCACAGGTCCTCGTCCTCGGCGTAGGAGAGCAGCAGCCCGTAGGCGTGCTCGTCGCGCCCGGCGATCATCGCCATCACGGCCTTGCCGATCCGCAGCATCGGATGGACAGGACCTTCGCTCTCGGCCCGCGCGATCAGCGCGTCCATCTCGGCCGACATGCGGTTCAGCCGCGGCCGGTCCACCACGATCCGGCCGAACATCGTCACCCCGACCGCGAACCTGCACGCCGCATAAGCCTCCGCCAGCCCCGGCGGCGGCTCCTCGCCCGCCAGCGCGAGCGCCTGCTCGGCCCACTGCGCGGACTCCTGCCGGTAGCCGCACATCCACCAGTACCAGTTCAGCGCGCCGCACAGCCGCAGCGCCGTCCCGGTCTCGCGCTCGTCCAGCGCCCAGCGCAGCGCCGCCGCGCAGTTGTCGCGCTCGGCCGCCAGCCGCTCGATCCACTCGATCTGCTCATCCGTCCGCAGGTACGGCACCGCCGTCTCGGCCAGCTCCCGCATGTGAACGGCCAGCCGCCTCCTGAACTCCCCGCTCTCCCCCGCCTCGGCCAGCCGTTCCAGCGCGTACGCGCGGATCGTCTCCAGCATCCGGTAGCGCCCGTCGTCGCCCGCCTGCACCAGCGACTTGTCGGCCAGCGCGCCCAGAACGTCAGGGTCGCCCCCGCACACCGCCTCCACCGACTCCAGCGCCGCGCCGCCCGCGAACACCCCCATCCGCCGCAGCAGCGCCCGCTCGTCCGCGGTGAGCAGGTCCCAGCTCCACTCGACGACCGCTCTGAGCGTCTGCTGCCGGGGCAACGCGGTACGGCTGCCGCCGGTCAGCAGCCGGAACCGGTCGTCGATGCGCTCGGCGAGCTGCCGCGTGGTCATCGTGCGCAGCCGGGCGGCGGCCAGTTCGATGGCCAGCGGCATGCCGTCGAGGCGGCGGCAGATGTCCGCGACGTCACCGACGTTGCCCGCGTCCAGCCGGAACGACGGCCGCGCCGCGACCGCCCGGTCCAGCAGCAGCCGTACCGCCGGGTAGGCGGCCGCCCGCTCGGCGTCCACACCCTCGGGCGGCAGTTCCAGCGGCGGGATGGGCACCAGCCGCTCGCCCGCGACGTTCAGCGGTTCCCTGCTGGTGGTCAGGACCCGGAGTCCTGGGCAGAGCGCCAGCAGCCGCTCGGCCACGACGGCGGCGGCCTCGATCACGTGCTCGCAGTTGTCCAGCACGATCAGCGCCCGCTCGCGCCCGAGCCGCTCGGCCACCCGGGTCACCGGATCCTCGCCCGGCTGGTTGAGGTCGTCGCGCAGCCCGAGCGCGCCCGACAGCGCGCCGGGCACGTCGGCCGGGTCGGCGATCGGGGCCAGCTCGACCATCCAGGCGTCGCCCTCGCGCAGGGCGGCCTCGGTGGCCAGGCGGGTCTTGCCCGCGCCGCCAGGACCGACGATCGTCGCGAGCCTCGCCTGCCCGAGCAGGCTGACGAGCTGGGCCAGTTCGTCGGCCCTGCCGACGAAGCCGGTGAGCGGCGCGCGTACGTTGCCCTTGGCCTGGCGCGGCTCGGGACGGCGGGCCGGGACCTCGCCCTTGAGCACGGCGAGGTGAGCGGCGCGCAGGTCGGGACCAGGATCCACGCCCAGGTCGGTGGCCAGGGCGCCCCTGACCCGCTCGAACAGCGCGAGCGCGTCGGCCTGGCGGCCCGCCGCGGCCAGGGCGCGCATGGCGAGACCGGCCAGGCGTTCGCGGTGCGGCTGCGCGGCCAGTTCCTCGCTCAGCCCGGCGGCCAGGGCGGCGACCTCACCATCGCCCGGCGCCCTTGCCAGCACGGCCTGGGCGTGGGCCTCCAGGGCGAGCAGGCGTTCCTCCTGCAGCCCCGCCGCGACGTTGGCCAGATGCGGCACCGCCAGCAGATCGGCCAGCGCGGGCCCCCGCCACAGCGCCAGCGCCGCCTCCAGAGCGGGCTCGCGATCCTTGCCCGCCTTCAGGGTGTCCTGTGGGTTGCGGACGGTCCGCGTGGAAGCGTCGACGGTCTGGGTGAAGGCGTGGGCGTCGACCCGCTCGCGTGGGATCGGCAGGACGTAACCGCCCGCGCGGCCGTCCACCGTCAGGTACGGGCGCAACGCGGCGCGCAGGCGCTTGACCAGGGTCTGCAGGGCGTTGGCCGCGTTGGCCGGCGGCTCGTCCGGCCACAGCGCGTCGATCAGCCGCTCGGCGCTGACGACCTGCCCGGCCTCCAGCGCGAGCATCGCCAGCAGCGCGCGCACCCGGGCGCCGCCCACGGACACGGGGACGCCGTCGTTCGTGACCTCCAGCGGTCCGAGGATGGATATGCGCACGCACTCCATCCTGCCGGGTGCTCACGACTTCAGGTGCACGGCCACCTCCATGCCCACCGGCTGCCCCTCCTCCAGCAGGCCGATCTGGCGCACCTGGGACAGCGACACCTCGGCGCCGCTCTCCTGCGCGGCGGCCAGCAGCGCGAGCACGGCCGGGTGGGTGGCGCCCTCCACCATGGGCACGTCCTGGTCCCAGCGCCAGCGCACCACCATCTCCCGGCCCGTCTCGATGGTGCCGCGCTCGACGTCCGTCCAGGACTCCGGCGGCAGGGCGGCGACCGGCCAGCAGCACAGCACCTGGACCTCGGTCTCGCTGCCGGGGGTGGCCCTGATCGTGGTCCAGAACGCGCCGGTCGGGCGGTTGCCCTCCGCGTCCAGGCGCCGCCACAACCCGGCGAACAGCGCGTTGGCCTCCTCGTCGTCGGCGATGTCCGGGGGCAGGACGACACCTGCCCAGGGCTGGGCCTCGGCCTGCCGTACCTCCGTCTGCCAGTGGATGGGGCCGGCGAGCAGGCGCTCCAGGGCGTCGAGCGCGGCGTCCTGGCGTTCGCGGTCGGCGGCCAGCCTGGCGCGGTGGTCGGCCAGCGTGGCCGTCGCGGACTCGGCGTCCTGGAGCAGCTTGGGCGCCTCGGCGAGTGGCAGGTCGGCGGCGCGGGCGGCCTTGAGCCTGAGTGCGTGCTCGAACTGGGTGGCGCTGTAGCGGCGGTGCCGCGACCACGGGTCCACCGAGACGGGCGGAAGCAGGCCCTGCTCGTCGTACAGGCGCAGGGCCTTCAGGCTCAGACCGGTCAGCTCGGCGAATTCCCCGATGTTCATCATGGGACCAGTGTGGGACCTGCCCCTGGGGGAGGTTCCAGTCGTTGGTCCGGGCGCCGTGCGCGGATCCCCACGCGCACGGCGCCCGGGTCGGGGGGTTAGAAGTCGTCAGGCAGGCGGACCTGGTCGCGGATCCACCGTCCCGCCTCCTTCAGCCGGCTGGTGCCGGTGAACGGGCCGCCAGGGCAGGTGCCCTCGGTGAAGACGGCGCCGGAGAGGGGGTCGTCGGAGAAGTTCCAGTTGACCCAGCTGATCTTCTTCTGTGCCATCAGGTCGATGTACTGCTGCGACCTGCTGAAGTTGTTGCCGCCGCCGCCCGATGACGTCTGCGTGCCGAACTCGGTGACGAACATCGGCAGGCGGTCGGCCGCGCGGGACAGGGTGTTGAGGTAGTTGGTGCCGTGCGAGGCGGCGTAGAAGTGGAACGTGTACATGATGTTGGTCGCGTTGACCGGGTTGTTGATGATCTCGGTCTCGTCGGAGCTCTCGGAGACGCCGAGCGAGGACCAGGCTCGGGTGCCGACCAGGATCGTGCTCTCGGGGTCGTTGGCCCTGATCACCGGGATGATCTGGTGGGCGTAGTCGCGGATGCGCGACCAGGCGACGCCGCTGGGCTCGTTCATGACCTCGTAGAGCAGGTTCTTCTTGTTGTTGTGGCGCTGGGCGATCTCGGTGAAGAACGTCTTGGCCTTGTTGAGGTTGTTCTGGGCGAATGGGTCACCGGGGTTGAGCATGTGCCAGTCGACGATGGCGTACATGCCGCGGGAGGTGGCCTGCTCGATCAGGTTGTGCACCCGGTCGGTGAACGCCCGGGGGTTGGTGTCGTAGCCGCCCTCCTGGATGTACATGGAGATGCGCAGGACGTCCGACTTCCAGTCGTCGGCCAGGGCATTGAGCGAGGCGGTGTTGAGGCAGTCGTAGTGCCACTGGATGCCGTGGCTGCTCATGCCGCGCAGCTGGATCTGCTTGCCGTTCTCGTTGCAGAGCTTGATCCCGCACACGCGCAGCTGGCCGTTGGCATCAACCGGGGTGCCGCCGCTGGTGGGCGGCTGGGTGGTGGCGGTGACGGCGGCGCTGCGGTCGGACTCGTTGTCGGACGGGTCGCGCGCGGTCACGGTGTAGGTGTGCGTGGAGGAGCCGGCCAGGCCGGTCACGGTGGCCGTGGTGCCGGTGACGGTGGCGACGACGGTGTCACCCTCACGTACCCGGTAGTCCTTGATCGTGCCGCTGTTGTCCGTGGCGGCGTTCCAGGCCAGCGAGATCGAGCTGGACGTGGTCCCGGTCGAGCGCGGGTTGCCGGGGACGGTGGGCTTCTCGGTGTCGGGCGGTCCGGTGACGCCGACGCTGAGGCGGTCGAGGTTGGGGCCGCCGTTGGCGGTGGTCGAGCTGGCCCTGACGGTGTTGGCGCCCGCGTTCAGGGCGGCGTTCACCTGGACCTCCTGCCAGGTGCTCCACGCGCCGGTGCCGGGGAAGTCCTTGGTCTGGGCGCTGCCGTTGACGCTGATGGACATCGGGCGGTTGACGGTGGTGCCGTTGGCGTAGCGGAAGGTCAGGGTGGCGTTGCCGGCGGCGGCCGCGTTCACGGTGAACTCGACGGCGGAACCGGTGACGTTGTCGTAGTTGACGAAGCCGGTGCCGGTGAACCCGGCGTGGTTGGACTCCACCACGCCCTGGGTGATCGTGGCGTCCTCGGCCTGGTGGTCGTTGCCGGGCGTGGCGGCGACCTCGGCGTCCAGATAGTCCCAGTTCGGGTTGCCGCCGGTGGCGGAGGCCGTGGCTCTGATCGTGTTCGCGCCGGCCACGACCGGTGCGGTCAGCGTGGCGGTGGCCCAGGTGCTCCAGGCGCCGGTGGGGTTGAAGGCGCGGTCGTCGGCGATCAGGGCGCCGTTGACGGAGATGTCACTGGGGCGGTTGGCGGTGGTGCCGTTGGCGTAGCGGAGCGCCAGGGTGGCGGTGCCGGCTGCGGGGGCGTTGAACGTCCACTCCACGTACGGCCCCGCCACGTTGTCGCCGTTGACGAAGCCGGTGCCGGAGAAGCCGGGGTGGTTGGACTCGACGGCACCCTGCGAGATCGTGGCGTTCTCCGCCTCGAGCCGGGTGGGCGCGGCTTCGGCGGGCAGTGCGGGTAAGAGGGCCAGACAGACGGCGGCCAGAGTGATCAGCCGCGTGGAACGATGCATGGGGGGGTCCACTCCTACTCGTTCATTAGGAAACTTAACTAACGAGCAAACGGAGAATAGATCCGACGTCTGTTCGGAACAAGGCCCAAATTGACAAGCGCCTCTACAGCCGTGACAAAAGGGGAGCCAGTTGCTCCTCCTCATAGTCGAGATGAGCCAGGAGTTCCTCGGCCAGCCGTTCCAGGTCCTCGCGGAAGTCGGCGGCCCGCTCGATGGCGGCGAGGATCTCGGCGACCTTGCCGTGCTCGCGCTCAAGCCGGTCGATGACCTCGGCGGACTCGGGGAAGCGGGCCCGCAGCGTGGTGAACAGGTAGTGGCTCTCCACCGTGTGGTGCATCTCGACGTGGTGGCAGTAGTACATGCAGCGCACCCGCAGATCACCGGTGATCTCGCTCGCGCCGCGCAACTCCTTCAGTTCCCGGCGCAGACCGTCGTGGACGGCGATCAGCTCGCGGACCATGGCGTGGTCTCGGGACATCGGGACACTCCTTCATGGTTCCTTCTAGTAACTAAGGCAATGATGGATTACCGTCGTGGTAGACGCCTAGATCGCACTTTTTCCTGCGTTAGTTACCTGGAGAGAACCGTGGAGTACCTGACGGAGACCGAGGCCAACTGCCGCGCCCGCGAGGTGCTCGACCGCGTGGGCGACAAGTGGTCCATGGTCGTGCTCTACAACCTCAGCACCGGCACCCACCGCTTCACCGAGCTGCGCCGGGCCATCCCGGGCATCAGCCAGCGCATGCTCACCGTCACCCTGCGCGGCCTGGAGCGCGACGGGCTGGTCAGCCGGACGGTCCACCCGGTCATCCCGCCCCACGTGGACTACGACCTGACGCCGCTGGGCTGCACGCTGCGGGAGATCGTGGGCGCGCTGGTCGGCTGGGCCCACCAGCACCTGGACGAGATCGATCAGGCGCGGACGGCGTACGACAGGGTGTAGACGCGAGACCGCTTCGGTGGTCAAGTCAGGGAATGACGGTACAAGGCACCTGCGATCCCCGGTTCTCCCTGGTCCGGGAGGAGTTCGAGCGCAACATCGCCGAGCGCGGCGAGATCGGCGCGTCGGTCTGCGTGATGGTCGACGGCGAGGTCGTCGTCGACCTGTGGGGCGGCGAGGCCGCTCCGGGGACGCCCTGGCTCCACGACACCATCGGCCACGTCTGGTCGTGCACCAAGGGGGCCACCGCGCTGTGCGCCCACCTGCTCGCCGCCCGCGGCGAGCTCGATCTCGACGCCCCGGTCATCCGCTACTGGCCGGAGTACGGCGCCGCCGGCAAGGGCGCCACCCTCGTCAGGCACGTGCTCGCCCACCAGGCCGGCCTGCCGGTGCTGCGCGAGCCGCTGCCCGCGGACGCGTTCCTCGACTGGAAGCTGATGGCCGAGCGGCTGGCCGTGGCGGAGCCGTTCTGGGAGCCGGGGACCCGGCACGGCTACCACGCGCTGACCTTCGGCTTCCTCGTCGGCGAGATCATCAGGCGGATCAGCGGGCGCTCGCTGGGCACGTTCTTCCGCGAGGAGGTGGCGGAGCCGCTCGGGCTGGAGTTCTGGCTGGGTCTGCCGGAGGAGCAGGAGGGCCGGGTGGCGCCGACGATCCCGGCCGACGTCCCGGCCGAGTTGCCGTCGTTCTACGTCAAGGCGTTCTCCGACCCGTCGTCCATGCCGGCGCTGCTGCTGGGCAACGACGGCGGCTTCATGACCTCCTCCGACACCCGGGAGTCGCACGCCGGCGAGTACGGCTCGGTCGGCGCGATCACCAACGCGCGCGGGCTGGCCGGCATGTACCGGCCGCTGTCGCTCGGCGAGCTGGTCCCGGCCGAGCAGCGGTCGATCATGGCCAGGACCGAGTCGGCGGGCATGGACGCGGTCCTCGGGGTGCCGACGCGCTGGTCGGCGGGGTTCATGAAGTCGACCGACAACCGGCACCTGCCGGCGGCCGACAGCGAGGGCGCGCTGATGTCGGAGTACGCGTTCGGCCACGCGGGCATGGGCGGCTCGGTCGGCTTCTGCGACCCGGGGGCCCGGCTGGCCTTCGGCTACTCCATGAACAAGCAGGGCAGCGGCCTGGGCATCAACCCCCGGGGCCAGGCGCTGACCGACGCCGCGTACCGGACGCTCGGTTACGATCGGGCCAATGGAGGGATCTGGTACCGGCCTTGACCGGTTCATCGTCCTGACCGGCGGGCCCGGCTCCGGCAAGAGCACCCTGATCGACCGGCTGGAGATGCTCGGGTATTCCAGGACCGAGGAAGCGGGCCGGGCGATCATCCAGGACCAGAGCGCGATCGGCGGGCGGGCGCTGCCCTGGGCGGACAAGGACCTGTTCGCCGAGCTGATGCTCTCCTGGGAGCTGCGCTCGCACCGGGCCGCCGCCGCCCAGGGGCCCGGCCCGGTCTTCTTCGACCGCGGCGTCGTGGACGTGATCGGCTACCTGCGGCTGGAGGGCCGCCCGGTGCCGGACCACGTGCACCGGGCGGCGCTGCGCCACCGCTACCACCGGCGCGTCTTCGCCGCCCCGCCGTGGCCGGAGATCTTCCGCAACGACGCCGAGCGCAAGCAGTCGGTGGAGGAGGCGGAACGCACCTACACGGCGGTGACCGGGGCCTACGAGGACTACGGCTACGAGCTGGTGACGCTGCCGAAGGCTCCGGTAGAGGTCAGGACCCGCTTCCTTCTCGACAACATCCCCCTATCCTGAAACATCCCGTCTTTCAGGAGCTCAGCAATGTACTTCGGCATCACTGACCTCTGGACCTTCGTGGCCGGTGCGTTCTTCATCATCCTGTTGCCAGGACCGAACTCCCTCTACGTCCTCAGCCTGGCCGCGCAACGCGGCGTGAAGCAGGGCTACCGCGCCGCCGCCGGCGTGTTCGTCGGCGACTCGGTCCTCATGCTGCTGGCCGCCGCCGGCGCCGCCTCGCTCCTGAAGTCGAACCCGGTCCTGTTCACGATCGTGAAGTACGCCGGAGCCGGCTACCTGGCCTGGATCGGCTTCCAGATGCTGCGCGGCGCCTGGCGGGCCTGGCGCGCCCCGCAAACCGAGATCGCCCAAACCGCCGAGCCGGTCGACCGCGTCAACCCGTTCCGCAAGGCCCTGGTGGTCAGCCTGCTGAACCCGAAGGCGATCCTGTTCTTCGTCTCGTTCTTCATCCAGTTCGTGGACCCCGGGTACGCCGCCCCGGCGTTCTCGTTCCTCATCCTGGGCGCGATCGTCCAGTTGTTCAGCGTCCTCTACCTGACCATGCTGATCTTCAGCGGGACCTTCCTGGCCGGGCAGTTCCGTACGCGGCGCAAGTTGTCGGCCGGGCTGACGAGCGGCGTGGGGGCGTTGTTCCTGGGGTTCGGGGCCAAGCTGGCCACTACATCGCTGGGGTGAGGTCGGCCTATCGGCCGGGTGAGGCGTATGTAGCCTTCGCGTGGAACGTGGCAAAAGAGGCAGTCGCACTCAGGCGGGTCAGGTACGGTTGGCCACCGGCGCGCTGCCCGGCGTGCCGAGGTGTCCGTGCCGTTACACCGACCGATCCGTTCGGCAAGCCCGGTTCCCCGCTGCCCGGGTAGTCGTAGGGTCTCGGCCTACCTGCGGAGCAGCCTTGAACCACCCTCCGATCACCTTGCCTCGCCTGACCACGCTCGCCCGCGACGCGGTGCCGAAGCTGCTGGAGGCGGTCGTGGCGCCGCTGGTCATCGTGTATGCCAGCGTGTGGCTGCTGGGCACCCAGGGCGCGTTGTTCGCGGGCCTGGCGTGGTTGTTCGGCGGGCTGATCTGGCGGCTGGCGCGGCGGGCCAAGGTCCCGGCCACGATGTGGATGGCGGCGCTGGCGCTGTCGTTCAGGACGGCGGTCTCCTTCTGGACCGGCGACTGGCACTACTGGGCCATCCAGCCGGAGCTCGGCACCATCTGCATCAGCGTGGTCTTCCTGGCCTCGGTCCGGCTGAACAAGCCGCTCGTGCAGAAGCTCACCCTCGACTTCGTCCCGCTGCCATCCGTGGTGCTCAAGCACGCCCGGATGCGCAGGTTCTTCGCCAGGATCACGCTGCTGTGGGGCTTCGTGCTGCTGGCCAACTCGACGGTGAGCATCTGGCTGGCGCTCAACGAGTCACAGCTCCAGGGCTACATGCTGGTCCGCACCGGCGTGGTCGCGCTGATCAGCGGCTCGGCGATCGCCTTCTCCGTCCTGGCCTTCAAGCGGGTCCTGCGCCGCATGCACGTGGCCCACGCCTGACCGCTCGGCCAGCACGATCGCGCCGCAGCCGGCCATCACCAGGCCGGTGAGCGTCGCGAACAGCTCCACCAGGTCCGGCACCGGCGTGGCCACCGGCCCGGCCAGCGGGCCCGCGCTGAGCGTGACGATCAGGCCGTAGAGGCCCCAGCCGAACATCGAACCCGACCCCACCCAGGCGATGGCCAGGGTACGCCCGCCGTACCCCTTGACCAGGGCGAGCAGTGCGAACGCGGCGGCGGCGATGAGCGCGCCCTTCAGCCCGTTCTGCAGGAAGGCGGTGGTGCCGGAGGCGGCCGCCATCTCCGGGGGCAGGCCGAGCGTGCCGCCGAAGGCCCAGAAGAGCTTGATGCCGGCGAGCGGCAGTGCCACGGCCAGCGCGCCGCGGGCCATGATCCGCTGGAGCGGCAGCGTCGCGGTCGGCGCCGGGCGGACCGCGCGGAAGGCCCGTGGCCAGCGGTCACGGGCGTAGAGGGCGAAGGCCGTGCTCAGCCCGATCGCCTGGCCGATGAATCCGCCGTAGACCGCCATGTACACCCACGGCGCGATCGGCCCGTCCGCGGGGAAGACCGACAGGCCCTCGACCAGCACGCCCACCGGCGCGGTCACCAGGATCACCGAGAGCAGGCCGATGCCGACCCACATGGGCAGAAGCACGAGCCAGGCGGGCAGCCGCATCCCCCACCGCATGGTGAACGACAGCGCCAGCACCAGCCCCACCAGGTCCATGCCGAACGTCATGGCGTTCATGGCGACCATGACGGGATTGGCGAGGAGGGCCGGGTCGGAGACGCCGACGTGGTTGCCCGCCAGCCAGAGCAGCTTGATGGTGAGGTAGGGGAGCATGGCGGCCATCGCGACGATCGCGGCGGTGATCCGGCCTATGCCGGCTCGTTCACTGGTCATGCTCCGATCGTGCTGCGGCGGGCCGCCCGGCTCATCCCGCTGTGCGGGGATCCGCCTCCCCCGCGCGGGGGAGCTCCACGGTCAGCTCGTAGCCGTCGCCGCGAGGGCCGGCGGTCAGGATGCCGCCCGCCAGCCGTACGCGCTCGCGCAGGGCCGTCAGGCCGGTGCCGCCGCCGATCGCGGTCGCCCGCCCGCCGGGCGCCCCGTTGACGACGCTGACCCGCAGTTCCCCGACCGTCACCGTCACGAGCGCGCCCGGCGCGTGCTTGGCCGCGTTCGTCAGCCCCTCCTGGACCACCCGGTGCGCCAGCGGCGGCTCACCGGCCAGCCGCAACGTGATCTCCATGCCCGAGGCGCGCGCCCGCTCGACCAGCTCGGCCACGCTCCCGCCCACCGGGTCGAGCGGCGCGCTCTCCCCCTGCTCGCGCAGCAGCCCGATGATCTGGCGCAGCCGCTCGGTCGCGTCCGCCGCGGCCACGCGCAGCTCCCCCGCCGCCTTGACCTGCGCGGGCGTCAGCCCGGGTGACAGCTCCAGGCCCGCCGCGCGCACCGCGATGAGCGCCAGGTCGTGGCCGAGGGAGTCGTGCATGTCGTGGGCGATCCTGGTGCGCTCGCGCAGGCGCGCCTGCGACTCGGCCGCCGCCTGCGCCCGCGCGCGCTGGGTGCGCAGCCTGCTCCGCAGCCCCCCGATCAGGTACGGCACCGCGTACGTGCCCAGCAACCCGGTCACCATGGCGATCCACTGCTCGGCCCGCCCGCCCTCGGCCAGCACCAGCACGCTAGCGGCGCCCGCGATCCCGGCGAACGCGGCCACCGCCTGCCGCAGCCGCTCGACCTGGCGCCCGGCCAGGTAGGCGTACCAGAAAAGGCCCAGTGACAGCAGCGTCATCGGGATGACCTTCGTGACCCCGACTCCCGGCAGCCAGCCGAGGTCGAGCGTGGCGAAGCCCATCTCCAGGTCCCAGGGCGCGGCCAGCGTGATGAGCACGACCGCGGCCACCGGCCAGGCCCGCCCCACGGCGACGGCGGCCGCCAGCAGCACGACGCGGGTGCCCGTCACGGCCACGAACGGCCCCAGGCCGTCGAGCGGATCGGGCCCGGAGGCGGCGGCGAGCACCGACAGGGCCAGCCAGACGAGCACGTCGTAGGCGACTTGGCGGCCGGATCGGCTGAGGTGGTTCACGCCCTCGACGGTAGTGGGCGCCGGGCACCGCCCGGACCTGCCGAACGTGGTGTGAGAACCCCGACGAAGGTAGGGCTAACCCCACCTCTGATTCGGATACCTGCACTCCTGACTCACCGGGAGGACCCAGGAAGGATCGATGGTGTCAGCCGGAGGTCGTACCTCGACCCTGACGAAAGTCGGGGGTGGTGCGTACCGAACGTCCGATGCGCCGTGAACTGCGGACTTCTTACCTTCGTGGTGGTGTGACCCCGAGAACGTCTCAGGGGTTTGCCCGTGACCTTAGGGGGTTGTCCCCCGATGCCTCGCGGCTCCTCCGCCGAGATGGTGGATGGGCCCACTGAAGATTCGGAGTGCACGACATGTCTCACGCGATTCTCGACCTGCTGCAACAGGTCATGTCCTCGCCGTGGCTTTATGTCGCGCTGTTCGCCCTCGCGCTGCTGGACGGGTTCTTCCCGATCGTGCCGGCGGAAACCTCGGTGATCACCGCCGGGGTGTTCGCGGTGACCGGGCAGACCAACCTGGTGCTGGTCATCGTGGTGGCCGCCCTGGGCGCCTTCGCCGGCGACCACATCTCCTACCTCATCGGCCGCAAGTTCGGCGGACGGCTCCGCGAACGCAAGGCCCTCGTGTGGGCGCGCAACGCGCTGGCCGAGCGGGGCGGGCTGGTGCTGGTGGTGGCCAGGTACATCCCGGGCGGGCGGACGGCGACGACATTGACCATGGGCGCGGTGCGCCACCCACTGCGATCGTTCACCTTCTTCGACGCGATCGCGACCTCCTCCTGGGCCGTCTACTCCGCGCTGATCGGCTTCTTCGGCGGGATGGCCTTCGAGAACGACCCGATCAAGGGACTCCTGCTCGGCCTCGGCATCGCATTGTCGATCACCGCGATCGTCGAAGGGGTCCGCTTCATCAGGAAGAAGCGAGCCGCTACTCAGGATTCGGCGGAGCGACTCCCTGTAGACACGTCCGTTTGACCCTTTTTGGCGACTATCCACTAGAGAGGAGCGTTTCATGACTGTGCTGGCCGCGGCGATCGCCCTGATCGGCTCGCTGTTCTTCGCGCTCGGTGCGGCACTTCAGCAGTTCGAAGCACTCGGCTCCGGCAAGACCCGCCTGCGTACGCTCGTCCGGCGGCCGCGGTGGGTCATCGGCGGGGCCTCCATCGTCGCGGGCGGCGGCCTGCACATCGTCGCGCTGGGTCTCGGCCCGCTGACGATCGTGCAGCCGATGGGCGTGGCCAGCCTGTTGTTCGCGCTGCCGCTCGCGGCGGCGCTGCACGGGCGCCGGCCCTCCCGCGCCGAGCTGGGCTCGGCCGCCGTCGTGGCGGTCGGACTGATCGGCCTGGTTCTCCTGGTTCCCCCATCAACCGGCCCTTCGCACCTGAGCCTCCAGGAGGTGGCGATCTTGCTCGCCGTCTCCGGTGTGGCCGCGGTGCTGCTCTGGGCAGGTTCCAGGATCGCCTCCCCCGCCGGTCGGGCCGCCCTGCTCGCCACCAGTGCCGGAGTTCTCTACGGCGCGACGGCCACCCTCATGCGGGTGCTCGCCGACACCTTCGGAGAACAGGGCTGGAACTGGTGGTACCTGCTCGCTCTGCCCGTCCCCGCGCTGCTCGCCCTGATGCTCCTGCAGCGCGCCTACGCCGTAGGCCACTTCGGCGTCTCCTTCGCCTCGCTGCAGATCGCCGACCCGCTCACCGCGGTGGCCTTCGGCGCCCTGCTGCTCGGTGAACCTCTGCCCACCGGCGTTGCCCCCATCGCCGCCGCCGCGCTCACCGCGGTCGGAACCGTGGCACTTGCCCGCACCACCCCCTTGGAAAGGTCCGCCTGACATGGCCATGCCCCTGCCGACCCGCACCCCCGAGCTTCACCCCGTCGCCGACCGTCCCCGCCGGATCCTGATCTCGACCGACACGTATCCCCCCGACGTGAACGGCACCGCGGTCTTCACCTACCGCCTGGCCACCGGCCTGGCGGAGCGCGGCAACGAGGTCCACGTGATCTGCCAGTCGGACGAGGGCCCGGCCAAGGCGGACGTGGTCGACGGGGTCATCGTGCACCGGCTGCGCTCGGCGCCGCTGCTGGTCCACCCGACCATGCGGGTGACGGTCCCGACCCGGCTCGACCGGCTCGTCGAGGCCATCGACCCGGACGTGCTGCACTCCCAGGGCCATTTCGTGGTCGGCCGGGCGGCCATCAACGCCGCCCGCCGCCGCGGCGTCCCGGTCGTGGCGACCAACCACTTCATGCCCGACAACCTCTTCCAGTTCGGGCACGTGCCCGCGCGGCTGCGGGCCAAGGCCGGGCAGCTCGCCTGGCGCGACTTCCGCCGCATTTTCAACCGCGCCCAGCGGGTCACCACGCCCACGCCGCTGGCCGCCAAGCTGCTGGCCGACACCGGCTTCACCGGCCAGGTCGAGCCGGTCTCGTGCGGCATCGACCTGGCCCGCTTCCACCCGCACACCGAGCCCAAGCAGTGGGCGCGCAAGATGTTCGGGCTGCCCGACCGCAACACCGTGCTGTTCGTGGGCCGCCTCGACGAGGAGAAGCGGCTCGACGACCTGGTGCGGGCGCTGCCGTACGTGCTGAACGAGACCGACGCGCAGCTCGCCTTCGTCGGCCGCGGCAACCAGCGCGAGGTGCTGGAGCAGCTGGCCAAGCGGATCGGGGTGGCCGACCGGGTGTTCATGCTCGGGTTCGTGCCCGACGAGCAGATGCCGCAGGCCTTCGCCGCCGCCGACGCGTTCGCCATGCCGAGCATCGCGGAGCTGCAGAGCATCGCGACGCTGGAGGCCATGGCCAGCGGGCTGCCCGTGGTCGTCGCCGACGCGATGGCGCTGCCGCACCTCGTCGACGACAACGGCTTCCTGTTCCCGCCCCGCGACGTCATCGCGCTCGCCAAGAACCTGACGACGCTGCTCACCGACGAGGCGCTGCGCGAGCGCATGGGCAAGGCCAGCCGCGAGCTCGCCCTCACCCACGACCACCAGAACTCCCTTGCCCGGTTCGAGCAGATCTATGATGAGGTGGCGCGATGATCTGGGGTGCCGTCGCCGGTGCGCTGGTCGCTGTGTTCTCGCTGGGTTACGCCCAGCTCGCGCTGCCCGAGCAGCCTCTCCTCAGTGACTACGCGCTGGTCTCCGGCGGGCTGGTGCCGGTCGTGACCGGCATGCTCGGGCTCGCCGCCACCTGCGTCTTCCTCGCGTACGGCCTGGCCGTGCGCGAGCCCGCGCGCACCGCGGCGACCCGGGTCCTGCTGCTGGCCGGAGCCGCCGGCCTCATGCTCAGCGCCGTCTTCCCCACCGACCCCGCGGGGGTCGCGGTCAAGTCGATCACCGGGGAGATCCACCGCTGGTCGGCGGCCGTGGTCTTCACCACACTGCCGGTGGCCGGCTGGATGCTGGCCCGCGCCCGCGGCGCGCTGCCCCGCTGGAACGCGGTGCGGGCCCTGGCGGTGACCTCGGCGATCACGCTGGTGGTCTACCTGGCGACGCACCCCGCCTCGTTCCTGTCCCCGCTGATCAACGGCGGCGCCTACTACGGGCTGCTGGAGCGGGCGCTCGTGCTGGCCGAGATCGTGCTCCTGGTCGTGATGGCCATCGCCGCCCTCCGGGAACACCGCCACCCGTCCACCGCCGCCATTCCCACGCAGGGCGCCGCGCCAGACATCGCGTCCGACACGGCGGGCTCCGGTCCCGCGCCGGACGCCGGGCCGGGTCCCGCCGCCGGGCGCACGGAACATCTGGCCGCCTAGCGCAAATACCCCCTTGACCACGGGGAGGCGATCGCCTCTCCCCCTGGTCATGGGGGTGTTTGTCGTCCGGGACCCTTCGACGGGCGTCGAAGCGAATCGGACCTAGGCTCGGACCATGCTCATCACCCGATACACGCAGGCCACGGCCGTACTCGAAGACAGCGGCGTGGTGCCGCCGCCGGTCCCGCAGGACGCCGAGCCCGGCACGCTCGCGTGGCTGCGGGCGCGGGTGTCGCGCTTCGCCTCCGGCCCTGTGCACGCCGAGCGCCGCCGGGCCGTCGTCGAGCTGCTGGCCTCGTTCGATCCGGCCGAGCTGCGGGTGCGGGCCAGGGCGCTGGCCGGCGTACCGGCCGACGAGGTGGCGGCCAGGAGTTTCGGGGTGGACCAGGTGGCGGCGGTGTCCGCGGCCGCGAGCGGCTACCTCAGCGGGGAGACGAGCCCCGAGGCCGACGCCGCGGTCAGGGAGCTGCTGCCGCTCGGCATCCCGATGATCACCGTGTTGCTGCAGGCGCACGCCTCCACCGCGGCGCTCATCGCCAACGCGCGGGCCCACGACGACGGCGTCACGCCCATCGAGGACCTGCTGCACGAGACGCTCCGCCACGACCCGCCGCTGAAGCGCACCCGCCGGGTCGGGGTGGAGATCGATCTGGTGGCCGCCAACCGGGACCCGGACGTCTTCCCCGACCCGGACCGCTTCGACCCGTCCCGCGGGCGCACCCCGCACCTCACGTTCGGCCACGGTGTCCGGCCCTGCCCGGCCGCCGCCCACGCGCTGGCCATCGCCGCCGGCTACCTCGAAGGGAACCGCTCATGACCGCGAACGAAACGGCCGGCGAGGTGTTCGGGCGGCTGCACGTGCCGGGGCGGCCTTTGTTGCTGCCGAACGCCTGGGACTACGGGTCGGCGGCCACGCTGGCCGCCGAGGGGTACCCGGCGATCGGGACGACCAGCCTGGGGGTCGCGGCGGTGCACGGCAAGCCGGACGCCGCCGGTGCCACGAAGCAGGAGACGATCGCGCTGGCCAAGGCCATGGCCGGGCTCGGCGTGCTGGTGACCGTGGACATCGAGGGCGGGTTCAGCGACGACCCCGCCGAGGTGGCCACGCTGGTCGCCGAGCTGGGACGGGCCGGGATCGCGGGCGTCAACCTGGAGGACGGGCGGCCCGACGGCACGCTCAGGGCCATCGCCCACCACCAGGAGATCATCGAGGCGGCGCTCGGCCACGGCGTGTTCGTCAACGCCCGCACCGACGCGCACTGGCTCAAGACCGGCGACGACGCCGTCGAGCGGGTCCAGGCGTACGAACGGGCCGACGGCGTCTTCGTCCCCGGCCTGACCGACCCGGCGCGGATCGCGGAGATCGTCAGGAGCACGAGCCGGCCGGTCAACGTGCTCTACGGTCCGCCGATGGAGGCGCTGGCCGAGGCGGGGGTGGCGCGGGTCAGCACGGGTTCGCTGCTGTATCGGGCGTCGCTTCGCGGGATGCTGGCCGTACTGGGAGACGAAGGGCGGGCGATGCCGACCTACGACCAGATCGCCGCGATGCTCCCGCAACCCCGATAATCGAGGCATGCGCTTCGAGATCCTAGGCCCGACCAAGGTCCGGGCCGAGGACGGGCGGGAGGTCGCGCTCGGCGGCCCGCGGGTGCGGGCGCTGCTCGTCCTGCTCGCGCTGCAGGCCGGGCGCATCGTCCCCGCGGAGCAGCTCGTCGACGACCTCTACGGCACCCGCCCCCCGGAAGGCATCTCCAACGCCCTGCAGTCGCAGGTGTCGCGGCTGCGCCGGGCGCTGGGCAAGGACCTGGTGGAGTTCCATCCGGCCGGATACCGCCTGGCGGCCGACCCGTCGCAGGTGGACGCGCACCGGTTCGAGAAGCTGGCCGCCGACGGCAGGCAGGCGCTCGGCGCCGGTGACGCCCGCAGCGCGGCCGCCGTGCTCCGCGAGGCCCTCGACCTGTGGCGCGGCGCCCCGCTGAGCGACGCCCCGCTGGCCGAGGCGGCCGCCACCCGGCTGGAGGAGCTGCGCCTGGCCGCCGTCGAGGACCGTATCCAGGCCGACCTTGCGCTCGGCCGCCACCGCGACCTGGTCGCCGAGCTGCGCCAGCTCATCTCCGCGCACCCGCTGCGCGAACGGCTGCGCGCCCAGCTCATGCGCGCCCTCTACGGCAGCGGCCGCCAGGCCGAGGCCCTGACCGCCTACGAGGAGGGCCGCCGCATCCTCGACGAGGAGCTCGGCGTGGAGCCCGGCGCCGAGATGACCGCGGCGCACCTGGCGGTCCTGCGCGCCGACCCGGCCCTGGGCGGCGCTGCCGAGGGCGTGACCAGGCTCGGCCTGCGCTCGCAGTTGACCAGCTTCATCGGCCGGGCCGACGACCTGGAGCGGCTGGGCGGCCTGCTGGACTCGGCCAGGCTGGTGACGCTGATCGGCCCCGGCGGCGCGGGCAAGACACGGCTGGCCACCGAGGCGGCCGAGCGCATCCCCGGCGACGTCTGCTTCGTGGAGCTGGCCCCGGTGGCCGACGCCACCGACCTGGCGCGCGCGGTGCTGGCGGCGCTGGGCATCAGGGACGCGCCGGTCGCCGGGCCCGGCCGTCCGGCGCCCGCGCCCCGCGAGCGGCTGGTGGCGGCGCTGGCCGACAGGAAGCTGCTGCTCGTCCTGGACAACTGCGAGCATCTGGTGGCCGCGGCGGCGGAGCTGGCCGACGAGTTGCTGGCCGCCTGTCCCGCGCTGCGGGTGCTGGCCACCAGCCGGGAGGCGCTCGCGATCACCGGCGAGTCGCTCGTGCCCGTGCCGCCGCTGCGGCTGCCGCCGCCCGGGGTGCCGGACCCGCTGGACTATCCGGCGGTGCGGTTGTTCGCCGACCGGGCGGCCGCCGTGCGCCAGGACTTCGCCCTGGAGGGCGCCGACCTGGAGCTGATCGTGGGGATCTGCCGGGCGCTGGACGGCCTGCCGCTGGCCATCGAGCTGGCGGCGGCCCGGCTGCGCACGCTGACGCTGGCCGACGTGGCCGAACGGCTCGGCGACCGCTTCCGGCTGCTGACCCGCGGCAGCCGTACCGCGTTGCCGAGACACCAGACGCTGCGCGCGGTCGTCGACTGGAGCTGGGATCTGCTCGACGCCGGCGAGCAGCGGCTGGCGCGCAGGCTGACGGTGTTCGTGGGCGGCGGCCGGGTGGACGCGGCCGAGCTGGTGTCGGGCGGCGGCCCCGGCACCGAGGACGTGCTGACCTCGCTGGCGGAGAAGTCGCTGGTCGAGCTGGTCGACGGCCGCTTCCGCATGCTGGAGACGATCCGCGCCTACGGCGCCGAGCGGCTGGCCGAGGCGGACGAGGTGGACGCCACGCTGGCCGCGCACGCCGCCTACTACCTGGAGCTGGCGACCGAGGCCGACGCCCGGCTGCGTACCCGCGACCAGTTGCCGTGGCTGACGCGCCTGGACGAGGAGAGCGACGACCTGCACGCGGCGATCCGCTGGGCGGCCGAGGCGGGACAGATCGAGCTGGCGCTGCGGCTGATCTCCCGGATGGCCTGCTACTGGTGGATGCGCGGGCACCGGGTGGTCAGCGCGCAGCTCGCCAACCTGGTGCTCGGCAAGACGGGCGAGCCGCCGCCCGACGGTCTTGAGGAGGAGTACGCGACGTGCGTGCTGACCGCCCTGGCCGACGGCCGCGCCACCGCGGACCTGGCGCGCCGTCGTGAGCTGCTCGCGGACCGGGTGAAGGAGTTCCAGCTGCCGTTCCGGGTGGAGTTCCTGACGATGCTGATGCCGTTGTTCACCGGACCGCCGGCGGGCTACCGGCCGGCGGACGTGGCGCCGCCGCCCGGAGTAGAGCTCTCGCCGTGGACGCGGGCGCTGACGTGGCTGGGCACCGCCTTCGTCCACCACGCCTATGACCAGCTTGACGAGGCCGCTGAGCGGTTCGAGCGGGCGCTGGCGGACTTCACCGCCATCGGCGAACGCTGGGGCCGCATGCTGGCGCTGGGCGGGCTCCAGGACCTGCGCTTCGAGCTGCGCGACTACCCGGGCGCGATCGCCCTCGCCGACCAGGCGATGGCGCTGTCGCAGGAGCTGGGCGCGAGCGCCGACGCCGCCGAGAACCTGTGCCGCCGCACCGACAGCGTCCTGTGCCTCGGTGACCTGGACGCGGCCGAGGCGGGCTACCTGCGCGCCGCCGAGCAGGCCCGCAGGATCGGCGCGCCGGACACCCTGGCGTGGGCGCACCTCGGGCAGGGCGAGGTGGCCGCGCGGCGCGGGCGGCCCGAGGCGGCGCGCGCCTACCTGGAGCAGGCGCTGTCGGAGTGCCCGGACGGCTGGTACGCCGTCGTGGACACCCGGACCCGCATCCTCCTCGCGCTCGGCCGGCTCGACCTGGCCGCCGGCGACGCGGACGCGGCGTGGCGACGTTTCGCCACCGCGCTGGGCGAGGCGCAGCGCACGTTCAAGCAACTGTCGCGGCCCGCGATCGACGGCCTGGCCGCCACCGCCGAGTCGCGCGGCGACGGCGAGACCGCGAAGTTGCTGCGCACGCTCACGCCGCTGGAGGCGCTGGACCTCGTGGAGAGCCGGTCAGCCACCGGTCAGTGACCCGTCAGCGCCGCCGCCCACTGTGGGCGGCATGCGCACCAAATGGGCCTGCCTGGCGATCGCCTGCCTCGCCACGCTCCTTCTCTCACTCGACCTGACCGTCCTGCACCTCGCCCTGCCGAGCCTGGTCGCCGACCTCGGCGCCTCCTCGACGCAGTTGCTGTGGATCGGCGACATGTACGGCTTCGCGCTCGCCGGCCTGCTCATCACCATGGGCAACCTCGGCGACCGGATCGGGCGCAAGCGGCTGCTCCTCATCGGCGCGGTCGCGTTCAGCGCCGCCTCCGTCGTCACCGCCTACGCCCCCAACGCCGAACTGCTCATCGCGGCCAGGGCCCTGCTCGGCATCGCGGCGGCCACGATCATGCCGTCCACCCTGTCGATCATCCGCAACGTCTTCACCGAGCCCGGCGAGCGCACCACCGCGATCGGCATCTGGAGCTCGATGAGCGCGGCCGGGTTCGCGATCGGGCCGGTCGTGGGCGGCGTCCTGCTCGACCACTTCTGGTGGGGATCGGTCTTCCTGATCAACCTGCCGATCATGGCCGTGGTGCTCGTCGGCGGCTACCTCGTGCTGCCGGAGTCACGCAACCCGGACGCGGGCCGGATCGACGCGCTCAGCGTCGTGCTGTCCTTCGCCGGCATGGTCGCCGTCATCTACGCGGTGAAGGAGGCGGCGCACAACGGCCTCGGCGCCCCCGACGTCCTCGCGGCCGGCGTGCTCGGGGCGGCGGCGCTGGTGGTGTTCGCCCGGCGTCAGACACGGCTTGCCCACCCGCTCATCGACGTGCGGCTGTTCGCCAAGCGCGCCTTCACCGCCTCCATCGGCACGAACCTGCTGGCCATCTTCACGATGATGGCGATGTCGCTCATGTTCGCCTGGTACCTGCAGCTCGTCATCGGCTGGTCGCCGCTCCAGGCGGGCCTGGCCGGCCTGCCCGGCGGCCTGTCCGGCGCGATCGGCGGCATGGTGGCCGCGCCGCTCATCCGGGTCCTGGGCCGCAACGGCGTGGTCGCGCTCGGACTGGCCCTGAACGCGGTCTCCTTCGCCTGGTACGCCACGCTCGGCACCGAGCTGAACTACTTCTACCTGCTGGTTCCCATGGTCATCGGCGGCATCGGGATCGGGCTCACGTTCACCGTGAACAACGACAACGTGCTGGCCACCGCGCCCAAGCGGCGCGCCGGGGCCGCGGCGGCCATCTCCGAGACCGCCTTCGAGCTCGGCGGCGCGCTCGGCATCGCCGTCCTCGGCACGGTCCTGACCAGCACGTACCGGGCCAACATGACCTATGCGGACCCGGCCGCCCGCGAGTCGATCACCGACGCGATCAACCTGGCGAGCACGCTGCCCGCCGATCGGGCCGGTGAGCTGATCAGCGCGGCCGAGCAGGCCTTCGTGGCGGGGATGCGGACGACCTCGGTGGTCACCGCGGCCATCCTGGTGGTCGTCGCGGGGCTCGCGCTGGTGGGGCTGCGCGGGGTGCCCAAGGTCATCAGCGACGCTGAAGAACCTGCTCACCGGTGACGGCGGGCTCCGGCAGGGGGCGGAGGCTGCGGAGCCGTACCAGGACCAGGAGGGCGGCCAGGCCCGTGGTCAGCGGCGGCACCACGAAGGCGAGGGAGGGGCCGATCTGGTCGACGAGCTGGCCGGCCACCGAGGCGCCGGTCGCGATGCCGAGGCCGATGGCGCCGTTGAGCCAGGTGAACGACTCGGTACGGACGTCAGCCGGGACCAGGTCGTCGATGATCGTGTAGCCGGTGATCACCACGGGGGCGATCACCAGGCCGGCGAGGGCGGCGGCGCCGTACGTCATGGGGATGGAGCCCGCGAACGTGAGCGCGGTGGTCGCGACGGCCAGCAGTGCCAGGCCGGCCACCAGCCGGGTGCGGGCCGCCACCTTCCAGCGGACGGCGCCGTAGAGCAGCCCGCCCACCACGCTCGCGGCGGAGAACGTCCCGTAGATCGGCCCGGCAAGCGCGGGCTCGCCCAGCGCGGCCGTCAGCGAGGTGATGCCGACCTGCAGCGAGCCGAAGACGGAGCCCATGGCGAGGAAGGCGAGCGCCAGCGGAGCGACGCCGCGCAGCCGCAGCACTCCGCCGGTGGCCCGCACCCGGACCGGCATGGGCTCGGGCAGCGCGGTCCGCACGCTCGCGAACACCACGGTCCCGGCCACGATCAGCACCAGCGCGCCCAGCAGCGCCACGACCGGCGAGAACCCCGTGGACAGCCCCACGAGCAGGACGGGAGCGAGCGTGAAGGTCAGCTCATCGGTGATCGACTCGACCGCGAAGGCCGTGTTGAGCTTCCCCGAGCGTCCGAGCCGGTGTGCCCACCGCGCCCTGACCATGGCCCCGACCTGCGGCACCGACGCTCCCGCCAGCGCCGCGGTGAGCACGAGGAACGGCACGGCCGCCTGCGCGGAAGCCAGCGCGAGCAGCGCCCCGAGCGCCAGCCCGTGGACGGCGACCTGTGGCAGCAGCACCTTGCGCTGGCCGTAGCGGTCGGCGAGACGACCGGTCTGCGGCCCCACCAGGGCCTGTGACACCGCGGCCGCCGCGGCGGCGATTCCGGCCGCGCCGTAGGAGCCGGTGGACCGCTGCACGAGCAGCAGCACACCCATCTGCAACATCGCGTACGGCAGGCGGGCCACCAGCGCGGGCGCCAGGAACCGCCAGGCGCCGGGGGTGGCCAGCACGTTCAGGTAGGACCTCATCTGGTCTCCGTCCAGGTCATGACGGAGCCTCCCGGGAGCGCACCGTCGTGGTGGGCTTCGACCGGGGTGATACCGACGTGGTTCAGTCGGCCGCCGAGCGGTCTAACAGTGAGTTACAACGCCGGATGATCCCCCTTTATTGCCCTCGCGACGGGTGCCCTGGAACACATGGCGGCGGGTGTCAGGTGATGACCGGGACGGCGGGACAGGTGCGGGTGAGGCGGGGTGACAGCTTGTCGAGGCGCTGGCCGATCAGCCTGGCGAGGCCCTCGACGGCCTGGATGCCCTGGCCCTCCCCCGGCTGCAGGTCGGTCTGCACGGCCAGCAGCAGGTCACGCCCGGGCCCGTGGATCCGGCCGTAGCTGGTCACCGCCCAGGTGTTGTGCACGAAGGGCCGGGGAGTCCACCCGTTCTTCAGCGCCACCCGGTCCCCTGGCCGGGCCGCCGCGCTGACCCCCCACGCCTGGTCGGCCTGCACGCGGCCCATCAGCCCGAGAATGTGCGCACGGTGCACGGCCGACAACCCCGCACCCCCCTGAACCAGCAGCCGCAACAACCGGATCCGGTCGGCCGGGCTGGTGTTGGTGCCGCCCCAGTACCGGCTGGGACCCGGGGTGGTCTCCCGCAACCCCATCCGCCGGTAGAAGTTCCCCATCCCGTAGCCGGCGCCGACCCGCCACCACAGCGCGTCGGCCGCGTGGTTGTCGCTCTCCCGGATCATCCGGGCCGCCAGGTCGCTCTCCGCGGAGCTGAGCCGCCCCCGGCGCAGCATCAAGGCGGTGAGAATGTCCACCTTGCTGCCGCTGGCGGTGATCATGCCGCTCTCGTGCTCCCGGTACGCCAGCCGCAGCCCGCTCACGAGTTCGTGCGCACTGTAGACGATGCGTCCGGGCTGCCGGGTGACGTACCGATCGAGGTCCTTCTGAAGCCGCCCGCGCGCCGCCACCGCGCCGACCAGATCCGGGTACTCCAGCACACAGGCGGCGTTCGCCACATGCACGTGCGGCGCCATCGGCGGAGGCACCGTCCCGCACCCGGCTATGACCCCGCCCACCAGGACCGCCGTGGCAGCCGGTGACAGCCCTCGACCGTACGATCGCATGCCCGTCCCCCCGGAACACAACTTCGCCCCGGGGGTGGCGATCTTCCCATTACAGGATGATCTCTGCCCAACACCTCAACAGGTCACACGCCCAGATATCCGGGAAAGTCAGGCGGCGAGGTGTTCGCGGAGGAAGGCCGCCACCTCGGCCACCGCCTGTCCCACGTACGGCTCGCGGTCGTACAGGTCCACGTGCTCCTTGGCATCCAGCCAGACCAGCTTCTTGGGCTCGTCCAGCCGCCGGTACGCCTCCTCCGCGCCTTCCGGCGAGCAGAACCGGTCGATCACCCCGTGCACGATCAGCGCCGGTTTCGGGGACAGGAAGTCGGCGCCCATCATGTTGTCCATGGTGATCAGCTCGCAGATGCTCGCCCTGGTCACCTCGTTCTTCCAGGACGCGGCCGCGCCGCGGGAGGTCCCGTAATAGGCGAAGGGCTCGTCGCCCGGCATCGCCGCCTCGCCGTCCGTGGAAACCGCGGGCAGATACTCGACCGCGCCACCGAGGTCCTGACGCTCCAGCACGCCGGCGAACCCGCCCAGCGCGCCCTGATAGTCCATCCCCGTCCGCATCGAGTACGGATTGTTGTACGCCCCCGCGATCCCGGCGAAAGCCTTAACCCTGGGATCAAAAGCAGCAAATTTCAGGGCATATCCGCCGCCCAGGCAGATACCCACAGCCGCGATCCGCTCCGGATCCACCTCCGGCCGCGACCGCAGCAACGACACCGCCGCCCGCAGGTCGTGCAGCTTGCCCTGCACGTCCTCGTGCCGCCGGGGCTCGCCTCCCGACTCTCCCCAGCACCGGTGGTCGAAGGCCAGCGTGACGAAACCCTCGGCGGCCAGCCGCTCGGCGTAAAGCCCGGTCACCTGCTCACGCACCCCGGTGAAGGGGCCGGTCAGCACGACGGCCGGCCGTACCCCTGAGCCTGAGGGGATCCGCAGATCACCGGCCAGCACGATTCCGTCGGCGGAGAACTCCACTCTCATGCGCCAAGTCTGTGCGGCCGCGGACCTTGGTGTCCACGGCCGCGCGCGGCTCAGGAGTCGAAGCCCAGGCCCATCCGGTCGAGCGTGCGCAGCCACAGGTTGCGCTTGCCCTGGTGGAGGTCGGCGCGGGCGATCGACCACCGGGTGAACTGGATCACCCCCGACCGGACCGGCTCCGGCGGGAACGGGAACGGCTTCTCCCTGACCATCCGCAGCTCCGTCCGCTCGGTGCGCTCGCCCGACAGCAGGTCGAGCATGACGTTCGCGCCGAAGCGGGTGGCGCCCACGCCCATGCCGGTGTAGCCGACGGCGTAGGCCAGCCGGCCGCCGTGGGCCTGGCCGAAGAAGGCGGAGAAGCGGCTGCAGGTGTCGATGACGCCACCCCACCGGTGGGTGAAGCGCAGGCCGGACAGCTGCGGGAAGGTGTCGTAGAAGTGCCCGGCCAGCTTGACGAACGTCTCGTCGCGCTGGTCGTATTCGGGCTTGAGGTGGCCGCCGTTGTAGTAGACGGCGTCGTAGCCGCCCCACAGGATGCGGTTGTCGTCGCTCAGCCGGTAATAGTGGAACTGGTTGGCCGAGTCGCCGACGCCCTGCCTGTTCTCCCAGCCCACCGAGGCGAGCTGGGCGGGCGACATGGGCTCGGTCATGAGCGCGTAGTCGTAGACCGGCACCACGAAGTGCTTGAGCCGGCGCAGCAGCGGCGGGAAGACGCCGGTGCCGAGCGCGACCTTGGGCGCGGCGGCGCTGCCGTGCGGGGTGCGCAACGTGATGGTGACGCCGTCGTCGTCGAGTGCCCGGACCGGCGAGCGCTCGTAGATCCGGACGCCGAGTTTGAGACAGGCCGCGCGCAGCCCGAAGGCCAGCTTGGCCGGGTCGAGCATGGCGCAGCCGCTGCGCTCCCACAGCCCGCCCAGGTAGGTGGGCGAGTCGACCTCGGCCCGTACCTGCTCCCGGTCCAGGGGCACGTAGTCGAGCCCGAGGTCGGAGATCAGGTCCAAGTGTTCGTTGAGGTCGTCCAGCTGCCACGGCTCGGTGGCCACGTGCAGTTCGCCGGTACGCTCGAACGAGCAGTCGATGTCGTAGCGGCGCAGCGTCGCCTCGATCTCGTCGAGGTTCTCCACGCCCATGTGCTCAAGCCGCTCGATGTCCTCGGGCCAGCGCTCCAGTCCGTTGGCCAGCCCGTGGGTGAGCGTCGCCATGCAGAACCCGCCGTTGCGGCCGGTGGCCGCCCAGCCGATCCTGCGGCCTTCCAGCAGGACGACGTCCTGGGACGGGTCACGTTCCTTGGCCATCAGGGCCGTCCACAACCCCGAAAAGCCCCCGCCGACGACCACGAGGTCGGCGGTCGTCTGTCCGAAGAGCCGCGGCTGCGGCTCAGGTCTGGCCGGACTGTCCAGCCAGTACGGCTTGCGCTCCGCATCAGCAAGCGCCTTCAGCGGATCCACAAATCCCACTTCCCTACGAAGTTAGTGTGAAATACGAAAAAT
Source organism: Nonomuraea endophytica (assembly GCF_014203235.1). Classification (GTDB taxonomy): domain Bacteria; phylum Actinomycetota; class Actinomycetes; order Streptosporangiales; family Streptosporangiaceae; genus Nonomuraea; species Nonomuraea endophytica. Next base: position 56,190 of record NZ_JACHIN010000007.1, read on the forward strand.
TGCGGGATCGTATGAGTGATCACGCACGGGTTCCCCCCGCCGAAATCCGATCTCGCCTCCCTGTTCTTTGTCGTCGTTCCTTAGCGTCGTATGCCAAACCCCCCGCCGACCGGCGGGGGGAAAGGTCGGAATTCTCAGGTACGGCGCCGCCGAGCCGCGACGAAGTTGGCCACGGCGATCAGCACGCCAACACCGAAGATCAGCGTACCCATGACGTTAACCTGCGGCGGAATGCCGGTCTTCACCGACCCGACGATCCACAGCGGGAACGTGATGGTGGAGCCGTTGACGAAGCTCGTCACCACGTAGTCGTCGACCGACAGCGCGAAGGCCAGCATCGCCCCCGCCGCGACACCCGGCATGATCGCCGGAAGCGTCACCTGACGGAAGGTGCCCCACGCCGAGGCGCCCAGGTCCCTGGCCGCCTCCTCCAGCGAGGGGTCGAGCGTGACCACCCTGGCCCGCACGGTCACCGTCACGAACGACAGCGAGAACAGCACGTGCGCGATGATGATCGTGAACGAGTCGCGCGGCATGTTCGCCGAGACGAACAGCGACAGCAGCGACGAGCCCATGACCAGCTCCGGCGTCGAGATCGCGACGAAGACCAGGAAGTTGGTGATGCCCTTGCCCCGGAACCGGAAACGGCCCAGCGCGAGACCCAGCATCGTGCCGATGACCGCGGTCACCAGAGTGCTCGCGACCGCGATCACCAGCGAGTTGATCAGCGCGGTAGACAGGTCCGAGATCGAGAAGAGCTCCTGGTACCAGCGCAGCGTGAAGCCCTGCCAGCTGGTGTTGGACTTGCTCTTCTTGTCGTTGAACCCGAAGAGGATCATCACGGCGATCGGCGCGGACAGCCAGACGATGATCAGCCAGGTGTAGAGGTGGAGGACGCGGTCGCCCAGACGGTTCCTTTTCATCGGTTGGCCGCCGCTTCCAGAACGTTCTCCGTGCCCAGCGCCTTGGCGTAGATGAAGATGCCCACCAGCAGCACCGCCATCAGCGTGAACGACAGCGCTGACGCCGACGGGTAGGCCAGGTTCGTCAGGTACTCGGTCTGGATGACGTTGCCGATCATCGTGTTCGAGGTGCCGCCGAGGATCTGGGCGTTGACCGGGTCGGCCGTGGCGGGCACGAACGTCATCAGCACCCCGGCGAACACACCGGGCAGCGACAGCGGCAGCACCACCCTGCGGAAGGCGGCCAGGCGGGTCGCGTACAGGTCCTGGGCCGCCTCGATCACGCGCGGATCCACGCGCTCCAGCGCGACGTAGATCGGCAGGATCATGAACGGCAGCCAGTTGTACGTCAGCCCCGCCACCACCGAGAAGGTCGTGGCCAGCACGTGGAAACCGGCGGGCAGCAGCCCCCAGCCCTTCAGCGTGCCGAGCAGGATGCCGTCGTCGGCCAGCAGGAAACCCCACGAGATCGTGCGCAGCACGAACGAGACGAAGAACGGCAGCAGGAGCAGGAACAGGTAGGTGGACTTACGCGCACCGCCCTTGAAGGCGATGAAGTACGCCACCGGGTAGCCGATCACCAGCATCGCCACGGTGGCCATGGCCCCGTAGGCGAACGAGCGGGCCAGCTGGGTGCTGTAGCGGCTCAGGGCGTCGGTGTAGTTGGAGAAGGCGAAGGTCTGGACGAAGCCGTCGATGTTGTTGCCGGTGGTCGTCGAGACCGAGGCCATCGCCGCCAGCGGCACGACCAGGAAGATTCCCAGCCACAGCCAGCTCGGCAGGGCGAGCAGGTAGGGGGTAAGCCGGCCTTTCACGGCTAGGCCTGGGTGACGGTCTGGAAGATGCGGTTGAACACCTGCTCGGTCTTGGTGGTGAGCTGGGTGTAGCCGCGCAGCTTGGCGTAGTCGGCCTCGGTCGGGAAGATCAGCGGGCTGTTGACCAGCGTCTCCAGATCCGTCTTCTCCTTGCCCTGCAGCGTCGCCACCTTCTCCTTGAGGATGTCGTGCGCCGCGGGGACCGGGGTGACGAACTGGATGAACTCCTCCAGCTCGGCGGCGATCTCCGGCTTGTAGAACCAGTCCATCAGCGTGATCGCGTCGATCGGGTTGGCCGCGCCCTTGGGAATGAGCATGTTGTCGGTCCAGATCGTGCCGCCCTCCCCCGGCACCACGAACTTGACCGGCTCACCCGCGAGCTGGCGCTGGAACACATCGCCCGACCAGGCCATCGTCAGCCACACGTCACCCTTGGAGACGGCGTCGATGTAGTCCTGGTCGTAGTACTTGCGCACCAGCCCGGCGTCGCGCTGCTCCTTGAGCTTGGCGCCGGCCTTCTCCCAGTCGGCCTGCGTCGACTTCTCCGGGTCGATGCCCAGCGCGAACATGCCGAAGTTGCCGATCTCCTGGGCGTCGCGCATCATCCCGACGCGGCCCTTGTACTTGGGATCGAACAACGCGTTGATGCTGGTGATGTCGTCCTTGACGTACTTGGTGTTGTATGCGATCCCCGTGATGCCCGAGGTGTAGGGCACGGTGTAGACGTTGCCCGGGTCGTAGGAGCGGTCCTTGTACTTGGCGCCCGCGTTGGCGTTGAAGTTCGGCAGCTTCGCCTGGTCCAGCTGGACCACGTAGCCCAGCTCGATCATGTGCTGGAGCTGGATGCCGTTCGTCATGACCACGATGTCGTAGCCGAGCGACTGGCCCGCCCTGAGCACCGGGTCCACCTTGCCGAAGAAGGAGGCGTTCTCGTCGATGACCTCTTTGTACTCGTAAGAGATACCGGTCGCCTTCTTGAACTCCTCCAGCGGCTTCTTGTCCTCGGGCATGTACTCGGGCCAGTTGGCGAAGACGACCTTGCCGGTCTTCTTCTGCTTGGCCCAATAGTCCTGGACCGCGTCCGGCTTGGCCGGAGTCTGCTTCTGACCCTGCACACCGCAGGCGGCCAGCATCAGTCCGGTGGCCGAGAGCCCGGCGAGCCGCAACGCTTCACGCCGGGTGCGGTTCTGCGTCATCCCACGCAGAAGGGCTATCTTGTTCACGGGGTCCATGGCCTTCAACTTCCAATCACATATGAGTGCTGCGGCTGCCACGACAGCCAGACCGAGTCACCCCGCTCGGCCGTGGTAGTGGAGTCGTGCGCGTTTTGCTGGAATACCGTGACCTCGGCCCCGTCGGCGAGGGCCACGGCGTAACTGTTGTAAGTACCGAGGTAGACCACCTCGGCGACCGTGCCCGGCACCGCGCTGACCTGGCCGTTCGGCTCCGCGGTGTCGATGGTGATCTTCTCCGGGCGTACGGTGACCGAAACGTCCCCGTCCTGGCCTGGTACCAGGACCCGGCCACCGCCGATGGGCAGCACGCCGGCGGCAGCCGTACCGGCGAGAAGGTTGGATGTGCCGATGAAGCCGGCGACGAACTGCGTCGCCGGGCGCTCATAGATCTCCCGAGGGCCGGCGAGCTGCTCCACAAGGCCGTCGTTCATGACGGCGATGCGGTCGCTCATCGTCAGCGCCTCGTTCTGGTCGTGCGTGACGTAGACGAAGGTGATGCCCACCTCACGCTGGATGCGCTTGAGCTCGATCTGCATCGCCTGGCGCAGCTTCAGGTCGAGCGCGCCCAGCGGTTCGTCGAGCAGGAGCGCGCGCGGGCGGTTGACCAGTGCCCTGGCCAGCGCCACCCGCTGCTGCTGGCCACCGGACATCTCCCGGGGGCGGCGCTTCTCGCGGCCGGTCAGGTCGACGATCTCCAGCATCTCGGTCACCCGCTGCCGGATCTCGGCCTGGGCGACACCCCTCTGCTTGAGTCCGAAGGCCACGTTGTCCCACACGTTCATGTGCGGGAACAGCGCGTAGGACTGGAAGACCATGTTCACATCGCGCTTGTTGGGCGGGACGTTGGTGACGTCCTTCCCGAGCAGCTTGACCACGCCCCTCGAAGGCTCCTCGAAGCCCGCGATCATGCGCATGGTCGTGGTCTTGCCGCAACCGGAGGGGCCGAGGAGGGAGAAGAACTCCCCCTCGGCGATCTCCAGCGTGACGCCCTTCACAGCCTGGACGACCTCGCCGTGCGACTGGTATTCCTTGACGACGTCATCGAGCTGGATCGCGTGCATCTAGTCTCCGATGTAGTGCATGACGTGCTTGACGCGCGTGTAGTCGTGAAGACCGAAGACCGACAGGTCCTTGCCGTAGCCGGAGTGCTTGAAGCCGCCGTGCGGCATCTCGCTCACGAACGGGATGTGCGTGTTGACCCACACCACGCCGAACTCGAGCCTGTTCGACATCCGCATCGCGCGGCCGTGGTCGGAGGTCCAGACGGAGCCCGACAGGCCGTAGCGCACGTCGTTGGCCTTGGCCAGCGCGTCCGCCTCGTCGGTGAACGTCTGGACGGTGATGACCGGGCCGAAGACCTCGTTCTGCACCATCTCGTCGTCCTGCTTGAGGCCGTCGACGATGGTCGGAGCGAAGAAGTAGCCCTTGTCGCCCACGCGGTGGCCGCCGGTCAGGACCGTGGCGTGCGACGGGGCCCGCTCTATGAAGCCCTGGACCCTGGTCAGTTGGTTCTCGTTGTTCAGCGGGCCGTACAGGGCGTCCTCGTTGGACAGGTCGCCGGTGACCGTACCGGCGGCCGCCGCGGTGAGGGCGGCCACGAACTCGTCGTGCACGCTCTCGTGGACCAGCACGCGGCAGGCGGCGGTGCAGTCCTGGCCGGCGTTGTAGAGCCCGGCGGTGGCGATGGACTCGGCGGCGGTCTTGAGGTCCTTGACGTCCTCGAAGACCACGACCGGGGCCTTGCCGCCCAGCTCCAGGTGGACCCGCTTGAGGTCGTCGGCGGCGGTCTTGGCGACGGCCATGCCCGCGCCGACCGAGCCGGTGATCGCCACCATGGAGGCGGTCGGGTGGCCCACGACCAGCGCGCCGGTCTCCCGGTCGCCGGTGACGACGTTGAAGACGCCGGGCGGCAGCACGCTGCCGATGATCTCGGCGAGTTTGACGGTGGAAACGGGCGTCGTGTCCGACGGCTTGAGCACGATGGTGTTTCCGGCGGCCAGCGCCGGGGCGATCTTCCAGACCGCCATCATCATCGGGTAGTTCCAGGGCGTGACCTGGCCGATGACGCCGATCGGCTCGTGCCTGATGACGCTGGTGTGCTCGGCGAGGAACTCACCGGCCGTCGGGCCCTCAAGGGTCCTGGCCGCACCGGCGAAGAACCGGAAGTGGTCGGCCGCGACCGGAGTCTCGTCCTCGGCCATGCGGGCGCGGGGCTTGCCGGTGTTGAGGCACTCAGCCTCGTTGATCTCATCGGCCCTCGCCTCGATCGCCTCGGCGACCTTGAGCAGGAGATTGGCCCGCTCTCCCGGCGTGGTCTGACCCCACGACTCGAACGCGGCAGCCGCGGCGGCGTAGGCGGCATCGACATCCTCTGGGCCGGAGATCGGAGCCTGAAGATAGGCTTCGCCGGTACAGGGATCGATGACATCGGAGAATCGGCCGCTCTTGGCGTCCACGAACTCATTGTTGATGAAGTTCTGCAGACGGCTGGTCAACTTGTGACCTCCTGGTGAACGTGGCTGAGATGCCGCGACTCTGACAGAGTAACCGCATCTAGACAAGGGATTCCGAAGCAAAGGATACCGAATTGCTACGAATTCGCTTGACAGGACCGCCAGAACTGACAGCATGTCGCACCAGGACGGCAAGCTAGCGGGAATGCACCCGTAACGCCGGACTGGTAGGAGGATTCCCCGCGATGACGACCCCGCCCCGCGTACGCCGAAGCAACGACACCGCTTCCGGGCCGGTCGTGCTCGACGATCTGTCGAAGCAGATCATCGAGCAGTTGCAGAACGACGGGCGGATGCCGTACGCCGCCATCGGCAAGGCGGTGGGCCTGTCCGAGGCCGCCGTCCGCCAGCGCGTGCAGCGACTGCAGGACGCGGGGGTGATGCAGATCGTCGCGGTCACGGACCCGCTGACGCTCGGCTTCCCCCGCCAGGCCATGATCGGCGTCAACTGCGAAGGCGACCTGGAACTCGTGGCCGACGAGCTATCCGCGATCGACGAGATCGACTACGTGGTGCTGACGGCGGGCAGCTTCGACGTGATCGTCGAGGTGGTCTGCGAGGGCGACTCCCACCTGCTGGAGATCCTCAGCAAGATCCGCGCCATCCCCGCGGTCCGCGCCACCGAGTCCTTCGTTTACCTGAAGCTCCGAAAGCAGACGTACTCCTGGGGTACCAGGTAAGGGGACATTCCAGACACGCAGAGTATCTGACCGACTCCTTATCGTAGCTTTACCTCATGGTTACACCCCTTCACGAGGGCTTGGTGGGTATCGCCACCCTCGATCCCGGGCATACCGCCCACATGCTGGAGTCCCTGTTCGGTGACAGCCTCCGCATCCCCGCCGACAGCGGCCAAGTGGTGACCTGCTCGCTGTCGGAGTGCGTCCCCGCCGAGTACCGGGCGGACGGCGCGGTCCTCTACGGCTCGGACAAGGACCGGCTCGCGGTCATCACCGAGGTCCAGTTGGCCTGCGATCCGGTCAAGCACGAGACGTGGCTGGCCTACATCGCCAACATGCGGGCCCGCTACCGCTGCCCCGCATGTCTCATCGTCATCTGCCCCACCGAGACCACCGCCCGCTGGGCAGGCAGAGCCATCCATACCGGACACCCTGGGCTGACCCTCACCCCTCTGGTGATCGGCCCCGGCAGCACCCCCGTCATCACCGATGTCGCCACGGCGGTGGGCAACATCGGCCTGGCCGCCATCTCGGCCATCACCCACGGCCAGGACCCCGAGATCCCGACCATCCTGGCCACCCTCACCACAGCCCTGAACAGCATCGACCCGTCTGAGGCGGCTCGCTATGCTGAATACGTGACCGTGGCCCTGACCGGCGACGCACAGAAGGAAATGGAGCGGCTCATGGCGACCAAGTCGTACCTGTACCAGGGCGAGTATGCCCAGAGTCTCATCGCCAAAGGCGAAGTAAGCGGCGAAGCCATGGCTCTTGTCAAGGTGCTGAAGGCACGCGGTATCCCAGTCACCGACGAACAGCAGGCTCGCATTCAAGCCTGTTCCGACCCCGAGACACTCGACCTCTGGGTTGAGCGCGCCGTTTCCGTCACCTCGACCGACGAGCTCTTCACCTCCTGACCATCCAGCAGCACCGCCCCTGGTCAAAGGGGCGGTGCTGCTCTGTTTTCGTCAGCGGAACTGGATGGTCGCGATCTCCCAGGGGCCGAGGGGGAGGGCGACGCGGCCTGGGGTGACCGGTAGGGCGGGACCTGGGCGGCCTCGGAGGTCGGCTTGGCGGACTTCGGTGAAGGTGCCTTCGATCGTCGCCGTGGTATCCGCGGATGCGTAGTTGACGACGCGGAGTTCCTTCCAGTCGTCGCGGCGGCGCAACGAGGTCATCACCACGCCTGGGCCGGTTACTGAGAGGCCGGTTTCTGGGGCGGGCAGGGTGCCTGTGCCGGTGCCTGCCACGGCCAGGAGGTCGTGGCGGAAGGTTTCTGCTGCGGCGGGGATTTCGGACCAGTCTCCGCTGTAGGGCATCAGGGCCAGGCTCACCGAGCGGAGTCCCCTTGACTGGGCCGCCGGGGTGGGGATCTGGGGGCCTGCCGGTTCGGGGCGCAGGGCGTTGCGGTTGCGGGACAGGAAGCCGACCGAGCGCAGGAGGGTCAGGGCCAGTTCCTGGTCGGCGATTTCGTACTCGGTTACGTGTTCCAGGAGGGCGGCTACGCCTCCTGCCGCTACCCACGCGGAGGCGGGATACGTGGGGAGGGGGGTTTCGCCGCAGCCGCCTTCCGCGCTCAGGCCGCGTTCGACGACGGCGAACTGGCCTTCCGCGTACGACGAAGTCGCCTCTATCGGCAATGGGATGTGCAGGCGGACCCGGTGGTCGTTGACCCGGTTGTCGAACTCCACCCGGAGGCGGACGAACGGCTCGCCGGCCCGGAGTTCGACGCGCGTCTCGACTACCGTCTCGACGGTGGTGGTGCCGCGGCCGGGGTCGGGGGCGGCGAGCTGGGGGATGCGGGCGTGGTCGGCGCCGGTCATGGGCTCGGGCTCGGTGGCTGGCCAGAGGTATGTGCGGCGGATGTCGAACGCGGCAACCAGCGGCCCCGACCATACCGGGGAGACCTCTACCACGACCGGCTCCGACACCAGGCGGTCGCCCGTCGGTGGCGCGTAGTTGTAGGTGTCGCCGGCGTCGCCGCCGTCCACGATGCGTCCGGCGCCGGTTACGGTCAGGCCGTCGGGGCTGGTGAGCGTGAGGGTGCCGTCGTCGGCCACCTCGACCCGGAGCAGTCCGTTGTCCAGGGTCTGGCCTTCCGCGCGGGCGGGGGCTATGCCGGTCGCCGGTACCAGGCCTGGTTCCCAGGGGACGGGGCGCAGGCTGGTGTGGCCCAGGGCGGGGACCTCGACCAGGGCGGCGACGGTACGGCGGGGCTCGGCCAGGATGCGTACCCGGGTGACTCCGGTGGCCGCGGCGGCGATGTCGGCGGTGCCGAAGACCTTGTCGCTGTGCTTGGCCACGGTGAACGTGAGGACGCCGTCGTCTACGGTCCAGGCGGTGATGTGCTGGCCGTAGAGCTCGGGGCCGTGGATGAAGGAGAAGGCCAGTTCGGGGTCCATCTCCTCGTCGAGCAGCAAGGTGGGCTCGTATTCGAGGGTCTGGGTGTGGAGGGGGCCGTCGGGTCCGGCCAGCGGGTCCTGGCCGGCGACCTGGGTCAGGACGACGCCGCGCCGTACCGTGGGAGTGGGGTTGACGACGAGCACGCCGTCGGACGGGACGGCGGCGGACAGGCGTGTGGTGACCATGTCGCGTACGGCCTGGCCGAGGTGTTCGGCTTCGGCGATGCGGGCGGCGACCTGCTGGGCGGTCTCGTCGACGCCGCAGCCGGTGACGGAGTCGTGGCCGCTGGCGTCGACCAGGCGCCACCAGGCCATGTCCAAGAAGCGGGCGGGCCAGTCCTCGCCCCAGAGGGCGGCCAGCGGCTCGGCGTAGCGCTCGACCATGCGTTCGGCGCGGCCCATGGCCTGCTTGACGTGGGCGCGCACGGAGATGACGCCGGGCAGGATGTTGGCGCGGGCGTGGGAGCGCAGTTCGCCTTCGACGCGGGGCAGGCCGTGGACGGACGGGTCGAATGCTGCGATATATCCGGACAGGGTGTCCATCCGGGAGCCCATCGACGCGACCAGCTCCGGCAGCCCGGCGACCGGGGCGGAATGGTCGGTGCCGTACATGGCCAGCAGGGCGCCCTCGGGTCCGTGCCACGGGCGCATCCGGCGGGCGAAGGCCTCCGCGCGCTCCTCCAGCTTCCCGGCGCCGTGGATCAGGTCGACGCCGTTGCCGTAGCCGCCTTCCGGCAGGTACTGCGTGCGGACGGCGCTGCCGTCGGGCGCGACCCAGGCGAAGGCGTCGGTGACCACCTTCGACGGCACGCCCCGGTAGACGCAGGCGTGCTCCAGCCCGGCCCGCCGCAAGATCTGCGGCATCTGTGCGGTGTGCCCGAACATGTCCGGCAGATAGCCGACCTCCATCGCCCCGCCGAGCTTGTCCGCGCGGGAGAGCCCGAGCTCCAGGTTGCGCACGATGTTCTCGCCCGAGCACAGGAACTCGTCCAGCAAGATCTGCCACGGCCCCACCGCCAGCCGCCCGGAGCGCACGAGAGCGGCCAGCCGCTCGCGGTTCTCCGGCCGCACCTCCAGGTAGTCGTCCACGCAGGCCAGCTGCCCGTCGAGGGTGAAGTGGTAGCCGGGCTCACGTTCCATGGTCTCGATCACTTCGTCGAGCAGCGCCACCAGCCGCAGCCGGAAGCGCTGGAACGGCTCGTACCACTCCCGGTCCCAGTGCGTGTGCGGCACCAGCACGATCTCAACGCTCACCGGCTTCTCCCCCCAGGACAAGGTCATGCTGTACGGCATAGCGGGCCGCGATCCGCTGCGCGGTGACGATGTCCTCCAGCGCCCCGGCGGCGTCGGTGAGCGGCGGCTTGCCGGAGGTCACGAAGGCATGGAAGGCGAGCAACTGTGTCTCGAACGCCTCGGTCACGTCCCGGTACTCGTTGCGGCTCTCGGCTCCGGAGACGACGGTCAGCACGGTGGGCGCGTTCATCAGGTACGGGGCCGGGAAGGCCAGCTCCAGCGTGCCCTTGTCGTGGTGGACGGCGACGGTCTCCCGGTAGGCCGGATAGTCCTCCAGGTAATGCCATCGGATGGAATATCGCCCGACGACCGGCAAAGGCCCAGAAATCTCGATTGAGCCGGGCGAACCACCCCAGTTCTCCACGTGATCCACCGCGACCGGCGAGCCGGTGAACCGCCGCAGCAGCGACAGATCATGACAGATCGAGCCCAGCGCCACGCTGTAGACCGACCGCAGCTCCGCCGAAGCCCGCTCGCCCAGCGCCCGGTCCAGGATCGCGTTCTCGGCGGCCCGCAGCGGCTCGACGTCCACGTCCCGCGCCTGGGCCAGGTTGGCGAAGGCCAGTTGTGACTCGCCGCTCGGGTGCAGCACGGTCACCTCGACCGAGCGGATCACACCGGCCCCGCCCAGCTCAGCCAGGATCTCCTCGGCCCTGCGCACCGCCGGGTCGTACTGCTTCATGTAGCCGACCATCAGCCTGCCCTCGGGCAGCGCCGCGACCTCGGCCTCGGTCAGGGCCAGCGGCTTCTCGCACAACACGGCGTAGCCGGCCGCGAGCGCCTGCCGTACCGGCTCGCCGTGGGAGCCGGAGGCGAGCATGACGACGGCGTCGAAGCCACCCGCTTCCAGCATGTCGGCGAGCGAGGTGTAGCGGCGCGTCACCCCGAGGCGCTCGCCGACCGCGTCGGCGTGCGTCCGCGACAGGTCGCAGACCGCCGTGACCTCGAACAATTCCCGCCGCCTCGACAGCAGCGGCACGTAGACGGCCTGGGTGACCGCCCCGCAGCCCACCAGTGCGAGCCTCGTGCTCATCGTCGGTTCCCCCTCACAGCCCCAGGTCCTTCAGCTTGGCCAGGTTCGCGGCCTGGTCGGCGATGACGCCGGCGATCGGGCGGCGTCCCGGCAGGGTGTCCTGCTCGACGACGATCCAGCCCCGGTAGCCGATCTCGTCCAGCGCCCGCACGACGCCGGGCAGGTCGAGGACGCCGCGGCCCAAAGCGCTGAACCCGCCGCGGCCCATGATCTCCCGCAGGTCGGCGCCGTCGTCCAGCGCTTCGGCCAGGATCGCGGGATCGCCGTCCTTGACGTGCACCTGCCCGATCCGCCCGCGCCACTCGCGCAGCGCCTTCACCGGATCGCCACCGGCCAGCAGCAGGTGCCCGGTGTCGAGGCAGAGCTGGGCGTCGGTGAGCTCCAGCAGGCGTTCGATCTCTTCTGTGGTCTCCACGTTGGTGCCGAGGTGGTGGTGGAAGACCGGTTCGTAGCCTCGGGCGCGGCAGCGGTCGACCGCCTCCTGCACACGCTTGGCGTACCCGGCCCACTCGCCCGCCTCCAGCCCGGGCGCGTTCCCGCCGGGCCGGGCGAAGCGCGCGGGCGATCCCGACTCGCCGAGCGTCGGTCGCGGCGCGAAGCCTTCCTCGTACGGCGGCGCCGCGTCGAAGACGTCGAGCGTGGCGTCCAGCGCGGGCAACCCGGCGGCGAACCCATCGGCGTCGCCGTAGCGCAGGTCCGCCCACCCACCGGCCAGCAGGAACCCGGCCGCCGACAGCCGCTGAGCGAAATCTGGGCCGGTCCCGAGGAACCCGATCGGCCCCAGGTCGATGCCCTGGTAACCGGCCTCGGCGAGCGCCGCGACCATCTCGTCGGCGCTCAGGGGCGCGGGCCCGTCGCTCAGCTCGAACACCCCGAAGCTCACGGGGGCGTTGGCGATCCGTGTCACGCGCATGAGTGCCTCTCTCCCGTCACGCACATAGAGCCATCACTTCGTTCTCGTAGGTCTCCAGGCGGTGCCGGCCCGCCGTACCGGAAACCAGCACGCGCTCGCCCCTGATCACCTGACGGCGCCCGTCGGGGCGGACCAGGACCAGGCCGTCGGCGTCGAGCGCGAGAAGTTCGTCGCCGAGCCGCAGCAGCAGGGGCGCGTCCGGGCCGGCCGAGACGGCGGTGCGCCCGGCGGCCACGGCGTCGAGGATCAGGCTCGGGTCCTCGGCCAGCACCCACGTGGTGGGCGCGCCGGGCAGGCCGTCGCTGCCGTGGCGGTGAAAGTCGCTGCCGCCGATCGCGATCACGTCGTCACGCCAGGCGTCGGCCCAGGCCAGCGGGGCGCCCCAACGGCGATCCCACCAGCCGGAGCTCCACACCTCGGCCACCTGCGGGCGCCGCTCGATCGGCAGCAGCCAGGCGCAGTCGCCGCCGAGCGGGTGGTTGACCGACATCAGGCCGCCGCGCTCGCGCGCGTGCTCGGCCCAGGAGTCGGCGGGCTCGCGGAAGTCGACCCAGCCGACGTCGCCGAAGACGTTGGCGTGGCCTCGGTCGGTGGTGACCTCCTGGCCGGGGATGAGCGTGATGCCCCGGTCCGTCTTGGCGAGCCAGGGGTGGTGGCTGACGGTGTTGTGGTCGGTGACGGCCAGGAAGTCCAGGCCGCGTGAGGCGGCCAGCTCGGCCAGTTCGGGGATGGTCAGGGTGCCGTCGCTGTGGACGGTGTGGGCGTGGAAGTCACCCGCGTACCACCGCATTCCTGAAAAATCCGGAATGTCGCGGCGGGGCGGGCGCGCGCCCATGACTGGCTCTGGGGTGTCCGGAAATTTCGGGATCTGGGGGGAGGTCTCGATCTCCAGCGTGTAATCCAGGCCCTCGGGCGGGATGCGGTGCAGACGGAGCCACACGTGCCAGATCCCCGCCTCCAGCCCACCCCCCGTCACGGCCGCCGCCCCCGGCAGATACCCGGGGCCCGGGAGGTAGCCGGGCGTCGCCCATTCCGTGGTGATGGTGTACTCGTCCCGGGCGCCGCCCGACCAGCCGCGGAAGCCCGACGGCGCGCCGCAGCCCAGGTCGATCACGCCCTGCGCCCTGTCGTAGGACAACCGCACGGTCACCGACCGCGCCCCCTCGGGCACCTCGAACGGCACCTCGCGCAGCATGCGCTCCAGCCGGTCGTCCAGCGACCAGTGTCCTCTGATCACGCTCACGCCCCGGCCTCCGTACCCCCGCGTCCGGCCGCGACCAGGTCGCCGTCGCGGTAGGCCAGCGCGCGGTCGGCCCGGGGCAGCGCGTAGCCGTCGTCGCCGGGCACGGGCTCGCGGCCCTCAGGCACCACCGCCTGCACCGAGGCCGTCCCGACCTCCAGCGTCACCAGGTGGGACGCCCCCAGGTTCTCCACGATCGACACCTTCCCGCCCAGCGCGCCCTCCGCGGGCCCGGCGGAGTAGGACATGTACTCGGGACGCACGCCGTACACGATCTTCTCCCCGTCGGTGAGCAGACCGGCGGCCGACTCGGGGACGGCCACCTTGCATCCGGACACCTCCAGACTGTCGCCCCGTACGACGGCGTCAAGCAGGTTCATCGGCGTGGAGCCGATGAAGGAGGCGACGAAGGTGTTGATGGGCCGCTGGAACACCTCGGCCGGGGTGCCGACCTGGCGGATGTGCCCGGCCTCCATGACCGCCATCCGGTCGGCCATCGCCAGCGCCTCGGCCTGGTCGTGGGTGACGAAGACGGTGGTGACGCCGAGTTCGCGCTGCAGCCGCTTGAGGAACGTGCGCGCCTCCAGCCGCAGCCGGGCGTCGAGGTTGGACAGCGGCTCGTCGAACAGGAACGCCCGCGCCTGCGTGGCCATCACCCTGGCCAGCGCCACGCGCTGCTGCTGGCCGCCGGACAGCTGGCCGGGGCGCCGATCCATGAGCTGGGCCAGGCCCAGCCGTTCGCCGACCTCGCGGGCTTTGTCGCCGCGCGCGGCCTTGGCGACCTTCTTGATGCGCAGCGGGTAGGCGATGTTGTCGGTGACGTCCATGTGCGGGAAGAGCGCGTAGTCCTGGAAGACCATCGCCAGGTCGCGGGCGCCCGGCTGGATGTTGGTCACGTCGCGCTCGCCGAGGACGACGGAGCCGGAGGTGGCCGTCTCCAGCCCGGCGATGGTGCGCAGCAGCGTGGTCTTGCCACAGCCGGACGGGCCCAGCAGGGCGAAGAACTCGCCGTCGGGGATGACCAGGTCGAGGGCGTCGAGCGCTCGGACGCCCCCGGGGTAGACCTTGGTGAGGCCGCGCAGTTCGATGGCCGACATCAGCGCTTGATCCCTCCGTGGAAGCGGAAGCCGTACTTCTTGCTGACGAACAGGTACATGAGCACCACCGGCACCGAGTAGAGGAGGCCGAAGGTCGACAGCAACTGCAGGTTGGCCTGGCCGCCCTCGGTGTAGAGCGTATAGATGATCACCGCGGCCGGCTGGTTCTCCGGGTCACTGCTGAACAGCAGGTACGGCATGAGGAAGTTGCCCCACACGTTGGCGATCGCCCACACGGCGATGGTCGCCAGGCCCGGCCGTACCAGCGGGACCACCACGTGCCGCACGATCTGCAGCGGCGAGGCCCCGAAGACCCGCGCCGACTCCTCGTAGGACTTCGGCGTGGTGTCCATGAAGTCCTTGAGCATGAAGATCGCCGCGGGCAGCAGGCCGCCGGTGAGGATGAGGATGACGCCGAGATGGGTGTCGATGAGGTTCAGCTCGACCGCGAGCTGGTAGATCGGCACCATCGCCGCCGTGCCGGTGATGATCGACGACAGCAGCAGGAGCGCGTAGAGGAGCCCGTCCCGGCCCGGGATGCGCACCCGGCTCAGCGCGTACGCGGCCAGCGCCGCGAACAGCACGACCAGCAACGCGGTGCCGACGGCCAGGATCAGCGAGTTGTAGAGCGACCCGAGCGCGTACGGATGCTCCAGGATCGCCCGGAAGTTGGCGAGCGTGAAGTCGGGCAGCGACACCTCGTAGGTCGGGTCGCTGGTGAACGGGGCCGTGGCCAGCCACAGCAGCGGCACGCTGAAGAAGGCCAGCACCACGGCGATCAGCGTGTAGAAGCCGATCCGGCCGAGTACGCGCCGCGGGCTCATGACTTCCTCCTCAGCAGCCGCAGGTAGAACACGGCGACCACGAGGTTGATCAGCAGGATGATCGCGGAGATGGCCGCGCCGACGCCGAGGTTCCCGCCGATCAGGGCCTCCTTGTAGACGTAGACGGCGAGGATCTCGGTCTTCCCGTCCGGCCCTCCGGCGGTGAGCATGAACGGGGTGAAGTCGTTGAACGTCCACAGGCTGATCAGCAGCAGGTTGGTCAGGATGTGGCCGCGGATGTGCGGGAAGACGACGTCGCGCAACTGCTGCCAGCCGGAGGCTCCGGCCAGGCGGGCGCTCTCCAGGTGCGAGGGCGGCACGTTGCCGAGGGCGGCGCCGTACAACATCATCGAGAACGCGGTGCCGCGCCAGGTGTTGAAGACGATGATCGACAGCATCGGGTAGTCGAGCAGCCAGGCGAAGCCGGGGATGCCAAGCAGCAGGTTCAGCGTGCCGCCGTCGCGGTCGAGCAGCGCCACCCACAGGAACGACACCACGGCGCTCGGCAGGATCCAGGCGAGGATGACCAGGCCCTCGACCAGGCGCTTGAGCGGGCCGGTCCGGTCGCGCATCAGCCACGCGATGGTGAAGCCGAGCACGACCTGGCCGATGACGGCCGAGCCGAGCACGAACTCCACGGTCAGCCAGGTCGAGTTCCAGAACTTGCCGCTGACCAGCGCGTTGAAGAAGTTGTCGAGGCCGACGACCTGCGGGTCGCGGGCCTCGACCCCGCTGAGGCGGTAGTTGGTGATGCTGAGGTAGAGCACCCAGAGCGCCGGAAAGACCAGGAAGACCGCGATGAGCAGGAGCGCGGGCGCGGCGAAGACCGACGCCCTGACGCGGCCGAGACCGGCCGCGTCAGAGCTGTAGGTCTTCCTGTCCGGGGGCGCCGGGGCCTCAGGAGGCGATGTTGCCAGCGCCACCGGCTATTCCTTCGAGCTTCTTCTGGTACTCGGCGGCGGCCTCGTCCGGCGTCTTCCCGCTCACCACGGCGGCCGTGGCCTCCTGCAGGGCCGTGGAGACCTGCGGGTAGAGCGCGACCGGCGGGCGGTAGGCGGTCAGCGGGAGCACCTCTTCGGAGATGTAAGCGAGCAGCGGGTCGCCGGCCAGGATCTCCTTGTTGACGTCGGTGCGCGGGGTGATGCGCACGTTGCCGTTCTTGGTCTCCTCCTTCAGTCCCTCGGCGGAGAGCGTGAAGGCGAGCAGTTCGAAGGCTTCCTTGGGGTGCTTGCTGTTGGGGTTGAGCGTGCGCAGCGCGCCGCCGGACATGCTGACGAAGTCCTGGCTCCGCAGGCCCTTGCCGGGCTCCATCGCGGGGATCTTCGCGTAGCCGACGGTCTGGTCGCGGTCGGCCATCTTGGCCACGCCGTCGGTGGGGTTGATGACGCCGCGCCAGAAGTAGTCGCCCTCCATCAGGATGCCGATCTTGCCTTCGGCGAACTGGGCGAAGGACTTGTCGCGGCCCTTGGCCTCCTGCTGGAGCTTGGGGTCACCGAGGCCCTGGGAGTAGATCTTCTGGTAGAGGCCGAGCGCGTCCTTGAGCGGCTGGGCGGCGCCGGTCCACTTGCCGTCCTTCTGCACCTCGCCGCCGGCGCCTGCCAGCAGCGGGAGCACGCCCTGCATGGAGGTGGCCTCGCCCATCGCGGTGCCGGCGTTGATCTGGATCGGCACGGGCACGCCCGCGGCCTTCAGCTTGGTGCCGGCGTCGATGATCTCCTGCCAGCTCTTCGGCTGCCAGTCGGCGGGCAGGCCCGCCTTGGTCATGAGCGTCTTGTTGAAGTACAGGACGCGGCCGTCGGTGCCGACGGGCAGCGCGTACTTCTTGCCGCTGAAGGTGGCCAGGCCCTGGACCGCTTCGGGGATCTGGCTCCAGCCGTCCCAGGACTCCGCCTCGGGGCCGGCGACCTCGGCCAGCGGCTTGATGTAGCCGGCCTCGGCGAACTCGCCCATCCAGATGCCGTCGATGTCGAGGACGTCCGCCCCCTTGCCGGACTTCAGGTCCAGGGAGAGCTTGGTCTTGTACTGCTCGTCGTCGACCCCGCTCGGGATGAACTTGACCTTGACGTCCTTCCCTTTCGCCTTCTGGGCCGCCTCGAACTGGGGGATGACCCACTTCGCGATGTACTCGGCGCCCTTGGCGTTCTTGCCGCCGGCGATCGCGTTCTGGGTGATCGTCAGCTCGATGGTGTCACCGCCGCCGCCGGACGACTGGCCGCAGGCGGCGGCCGACAGGGCCAGGACGGCGACAGCCGAGATTTTTCGCAATCTCATGCGAACCCTCCAGAACGTCCTAAAAGGGGGTATATGCGGGTTTCGGGCAGGACGTAATTTGCAACATAGCGGACATCAGAATGTCATGACAATATGCCATGCTAGGTCCGAGTCTCGGGAGGTAGCTTGTTCGATCTGATCACGATCGGCCGCTGCGGCGTCGACGTCTATCCGCTGCAAACAGGCGTCGGACTGGCCCAGGTCGAGAGCTTCGGCAAGTTCCTCGGCGGCAGCCCGACCAACGTGGCCGTCGCGGCCGCGCGCCACGGCCTGAGCTCGGCGGTGATCACCGCGGTCGGCGCCGACCCGTTCGGCGACTACGTGCGCTCGGCCATCGCGGGTTTCGGCGTGGACAACCGCTACGTCGCCACCTTCGCCGAGGCGACCACCCCCGTGACCTTCTGCGAGATCTTCCCGCCCGACCACTTCCCGATCTACTTCTACCGCGGCGAGCACCCGCCGGACCTGCGCGTCCCGCCCGAGTCCCTCGACCTCGACGCGATCAGGGCCGCCAAGGTCTTCTGGTTCAGCGCCACCGGGCTGAGCATGGAGCCCAGCCGGGCCGCCCACGCCGCCGCCCTGGCCGCCCGAGGAGACGCCGGCTGGACCGTCTTCGACCTCGACTACCGGCCCACGCTGTGGAAGGGACCCGCCGAGGAGGCGGTCCGCCAGGTGCTCCCGCTGGCCGACGTCGCCGTGGGCAACCTGGACGAGGTCGAGGTGGCCGTCGGCACCCGCGACCCGGAGGCCGCCGCGCAGGCGCTGCTCGACGCCGGGGTGAAGGTGGCGATCGTGAAGATGGGGCCCAAGGGGGTCTTCGCGCGCAGCCGTACCGAGACGGCGCTGGCCGAGCCGGTCGAGGTCGAGGTCGTCAACGGCATCGGCGCCGGTGACGCCTTCGGCGGCGCGATCTGCCTGGGCCTGCTGCGCGGCTGGCCGCTGGAGCGCACGATCCGCTTCGCCAACGCCGCCGGAGCCTTCGTCGCCGCCAGGCTGGCCTGCGCCGACGCCATGCCCACGACCGACGAGGTGACCCAGCTGATGGAAGGCCGCGCATGACAGATCTGACGCTCACCAGGGCCGACCGCTACGAGCGGCTCACCAGGATCCGGGCGACCCGGCCTGAGGAGATCGCGCACGCGGCGGCCAGGCGGCAGCGGCGCGGGCTGCCCACCGACGGCGAGCGGCTGATGATCATCGCCGCCGACCACCCGGCCCGCGGCTCGCTCGGCGTGCGCGACCGGCCGTTCGCCATGGCCAGCCGCCCCGACCTGCTCGACCGCCTGCAACTCGCGCTGGAACGGCCCGGCGTGCACGGCATCCTGGCCGCCCCCGACGTGCTGGAGGACCTGCTGCTGCTCGGCGCGCTGGAGGGCAAGCTGGCCTTCGGCTCCATGAACCGCGCCGGCATCCAGGGCGCCGTCTTCGAGCTGGACGACAGGTTCACCGGCTTCGACGCCGCCGCCATCGACGCCATGCGCCTGGACGGCGGCAAGATGCTGTGCCGCATCGACCCGGCCGACCACGCCACCGTCGCCACGCTGGAGTCGTGCGCGCACGCCGTCACCGACCTGGCCAAGCGGCGGCTCGTGGCGATGGTCGAGCCGTTCTGGTCCAGCCGGGCCAACGGCGGCCCCGTCCGCAACGACCTCTCGCCCGAGGCGGTCATCCGGGCCATCAGCGTCGGCCAGGCGCTCGGCACCACCTCCGCCTACACCTGGCTGAAGATCCCGGCGATCCCCGAGATGGAGCGGGTCATGGCCGCCACCACGCTGCCCGCCCTCCTGCTCGGCGGCGACCCGCCGGACATCGACGCCGCCTTCGCCGACTGGGGCCGCGCCCTGGAACTGCCGGGCGTGCGCGGCCTCGTCGTCGGCCGTACGTTGCTCTACCCTCCTGACGACGACGTCGCCGCCGCCGTGGACGGCGCCGCGACCCTGGTCAGGGAGGCCTCACGATGACCCACATCCCGTACGGCAAGGCCGCCTCGGGCCCCTGGTCCGTGGAGATCACCCCCGAGCTGGCCGGCTGGACCTACTCGGCGCTGCGCGTGGCCGACCTGACCGACGACACCCCGGTCGCCTTCGACACCGGCGAGGAGGAGATGCTCGTCCTGCCGCTGTCCGGCTCCTGCGCGGTCACCTTCGCCGCCCCGGTCGAAGGCGGCACCACCACCTTCCACCTGGCAGGCCGCCCTTCGGTCTTCGCCGGGCCCAGCGACTTCGCGTACCTGCCGATCCACACCGAGGTGATCCTGCGGGGCACCGGCCGGATCGCGCTGCCCGCCGCGCGCGCCACCCGGCGGCTGGAGCCGCGGCACGTCCCGGCCGACCGGGTCCCGGTCGAGATCAGGGGCGCGGGCGTGGCCAGCAGGCAGGTCAACAACTTCTGCTCCCCGTCCGCCTTCGAGTGCGACAAGCTCGTGGCCGTCGAGGTGCTCACGCCGGGCGGCAACTGGTCGTCCTACCCGCCCCACAAGCACGACACCGCCAACCCGGGCGAGGCCGTGCTGGAGGAGATCTACTACTTCGAGGGCGGCCCCGGCTACCAGCGCGTCTACACCTCCGAACGCGGACACGTCGACACCCTGGCCGAGGTCGCACCCGGCGACGTGGTGCTCGTCCCCTACGGCTACCACGGGCCGTCGATGGCCGCCCCCGGCTACGACCTCTACTACCTCAACGTGCTCGCCGGGCCGTCCGGCGAGCGTTCCATGGCCTTCTGCGACGACCCGCGCCACGCCTGGATCCGCGGCACGTGGGACGGTCAGGAGGTCGACCCTCGGCTGCCGTTCGGGAGGACCTCATGATCCGGCTGACCGTCGCCCAGGCGACCCTCCGTTTCCTCGCCGCCCAGCACACTGAGCGCGACGGCGCCGAGCACCGGATGTTCGGCGGGATCTTCGGGATCTTCGGGCACGGGAACGTGGCTGGGCTCGGGCAGGCGCTGGCCACGGAGGCGGCGCTGCCGTACCTGCTGAGCAGGAACGAGCAGGCCATGGTGCACGCGGCGGCGGGCTACGCGCGGGCGAGCAACCGGCTGCGGACGCTCGCCTGCACCACCTCGGTCGGTCCCGGCGCCACCAACATGATCACCGCGGCGGCGGGCGCGACCATCAACCGGCTGCCGGTGCTGCTGCTGCCGGGGGACGTGTTCGCCACCCGCGTGGCCAACCCGGTGCTGCAGGAGCTGGAGGATCCGCGCTCCTACGACCTGTCGGTCAACGACGCCTTCAAGCCGGTCTCGCGCTACTGGGATCGGATCAACCGGCCCGAGCAGCTTCCGTCCGCGTTGCTCGCGGCGATGCGGGTGCTCACCGACCCGGCCGAGACCGGCGCGGTGACGCTGGCGCTGCCGCAGGACGTGCAGGCGGAGGCGTGGGACTGGCCGGAGGAACTGTTCGGGCGCCGGGTGTGGCACATCGGCCGGCCTCGGCCGGAACCCGCCGCGCTCGCCCGCGCCGCCGAGCTGATCAGGCGCTCGGCCCGGCCGCTCATCGTCGCGGGCGGCGGGGTGATCTACAGCGAGGCGACAGAGGAGCTGCGCGCCTTCGCCGAACGCTATGGTGTGCCGGTCGCCGAGACCCAGGCCGGCAAGGGCGCGCTGCCGTACGGTCACCCGCTGGCGGTCGGCGCGGTCGGCGCGACCGGCACCACCGCGGCCAACGCGCTCGCCCGCGAGGCCGACCTGATCATCGGCGTCGGCACCCGCTACAGCGACTTCACCACCGCCTCGCGCTCACTGTTCGACCAGGACGCGCAGGTCGTCAACCTCAACGTCACCGCCTTCGACGCGGCCAAGCTGTCGGGCCTGCAGTTGGTGGCCGACGCCCGCGCGGGCCTGGCCGACCTCGCCCAAGCCCTCGACGGCTGGGGTACGGCCGGCGTCTACCGCACCATGACCGCCGAGCTGAACCGCGCCTGGGACGCCCAGGTCGACGCCGCCTACGCGCTGGACGGCACACCCCTGCCCCAGCCCGCCATCATCGGCGCGGTCAACGCCGCGGCCGGCGAGGACGGCGTGGTGGTGTGCGCGGCCGGTTCGATGCCCGGCGACCTGCACAAGATGTGGCGCCCCAGCGGCCCCGGCTCCTACCACGTCGAGTACGGCTACTCCTGCATGGGCTACGAGATCGCCGGCGGGCTCGGCGTCAAGCTGGCCGTGCCGGAGCGCGAGGTGTTCGTGCTGGTCGGCGACGGCTCCTACCTGATGATGGCCCAGGAGCTCGTCACCGCGGTCGCCGAGGGCGTCAAGCTGATCGTGGTGCTGGTCGACAACTCCGGGTTCGCCTCGATCGG
The DNA here is from genome assembly GCF_014203235.1 of Nonomuraea endophytica. Classification (GTDB taxonomy): domain Bacteria; phylum Actinomycetota; class Actinomycetes; order Streptosporangiales; family Streptosporangiaceae; genus Nonomuraea; species Nonomuraea endophytica. Next base: position 77,766 of record NZ_JACHIN010000007.1, read on the forward strand.
CCGGCTGTCGGAGAGCGTGGGCGCCGAACGGCTCGGCACCGCCTACCGCTACCGGGGCTCCGGCCGCTACGACGGCGGGCCGCTGCCGGTCGACCTGGCCGCCAACGCCGCCAGCCTGGGCGCGCACGTGATCCGCGCCGAGACCGCCGACGACCTGCGCAAGGCACTGGAGAGCGCGCGGGCGGCCGACGAGACCACCGTCATCTACGTGAAGGCCGACCCGCACGTGGACGCGCCCGCCTCCGAGGCCTGGTGGGACGTGCCGGTCGCCGAGGTCGGCAGCCCGGCCCGCGCCGCCTACGAGGAGGCCAAGCGCACCCAGCACTGATTGGGCGGCGCCGACCGTGGGAACGCCCTGATCATGAAGCCATGGCGGGTGCTCGGATGGATCGCGCTGATCGCGGTGATCCTCTACTGCGTCTGGTTCGTCCGGACGGTCGCCATCTCGGTGATCATCGGGGTGTTCATCACGGCCCTGCTCCTGCCGCCGTTCACCTGGCTGCGGGGCAAAGGGCTGAACCGGGGCCTGGCCACCACCGTGGTCTGCCTGGGCGCGCTGGTGATCGGCGGGGCCTTCTTCTGGCTCCTCGTCCCGGCCACCGTCGACGGGCTCGGGCAGCTACGGGACAGCCTCGGCAAGGCGGTCGACGACCTCCACAACTTCGCCCGCTCGCTGGGACTCGACGACACCCGGCTCTCGGAGATGTCCAAGCAGGTCCAGGCGTACCTGGCCGAGCAGTCGCGCTCCATCGCCACCGGAGCGATCGCCGGGGTCCGCACGGCCGGAGAGATCGTGATCGGCGCGGTGCTGGCGCTCATCCTGGCCATCTACTTCGTCCACGGCGGCGACCGGTTGTTCGGCTGGCTGACCGACCTGGCGCCGGTCAGGACCAGGCCGCACCTGCGCGAGGCCGGGCACGTCGTCTTCAGCGTCGTCGGACGCTACATCCGGGGCATCGCGATGGTCGGGCTCGTGGACGGCTTCTTCATCGGGCTCGCGCTGTGGATCCTGGGTGTGCCGATCGCGCTGCCGCTGGCCGTTCTGACGTTCGTGGGGGCGTTCCTGCCGGTGGTGGGGGCGTTCATGGCCGGGTTGTTCGCCGCGGTGGTGGCGTTCGTGGCCAAGGGCTGGCTGGTGGCGCTGATCGTGGTCGGCGTCACCATCCTCGTGCAGCAGGTGGAGGGCCACGTGCTGGCGCCGCAGATCTACGGCAGAGCGCTCGACCTGCCCGGCGCGGTCATCCTGCTGGCCATCGCCGTCGGCAGCGTGGTCGCCGGGATCACCGGCGCGTTCCTGGCCGCACCGGTGGCCTCGGTGATCGTGGCGCTGATCAGGAATCGAGAGGCAGCTCGAGCTCCAGCTCATGCCTGATCGGGATGCCGTCCTCCGACAGCTCCGGGATGCTCGGCTTGAGCTCACGGGTACGGGTGATCGCGTCCCGGCGCAGGGCGACCAGGTCGAAGCCGTATCGCTGGTAGAAGGCCAGCGCCCGGGTGTTGTCGTTGGTGGTGATCAGCGTCAGGCGGCGCATGCCACGCTTCAGCGCAAGCTCGCGTACCGCGTCCAGCAGCGCCCTGCCGACCCCGGCGCCCCTGACGACGGCGTCGATCGTGACGATCTCCACACTGCCGTCGCGCTCGGTGTAGGTGATCAGCCCGGCGATCCCGCCGCCGTCGGCGACCGCGACGAAGCCGGGCAACGTACTCGCATCGATCATCTCGCCCCAGGTCAGCGCGATGACATGGGTGTCGCCCCAGCTCGCGGTCAGGATCTCGACGACCTGTTCCAGATCGCCGGGGACGATGGGTCGCACGGTGAGTGGCATAGGGCCCATTATGAGATCTCATGCGATGGGTGACATTCGACTGCTTCGGGACCCTGGTGGACTGGCGTCACGGGATCGCCACCAGCGCCGAACTACTCTTCCCCGGATACGGCGGCCGCCTCCTCGACGCCTACAACCGGCACGAGATGGCCGTCCAGACCGAGACGCCTGCCCTGCTCTACCGCGAGGTGATGGCCGAGACCCTCCGCCGAGCCTGCGCCACCGAGGGCCTTGACCTGGGCGCCGACGACGCCGGCATACTCGCCCGCACCCTCCCCTACTGGCCCGTCTACCCCGAGGTCGGCCCGGAACTGGGCGCGCTGCGCTCGGCCGGATGGCGCTTGGCCCTGCTCACCAACTGCGACCGCGACCTCATCGGGCTGACACAGCGGCGACTGCCCGTACCGTTCGACGCGGTCATCACCGCCGAGGATGCCGGAGGCTACAAGCCATCCCTCGGCCACTTCGAACGCTTCCGTTCCTCACACGAGCCGTCTGAATGGGTGCACGTCGCGCAGGGCTACATCCACGACATGGTCCCCGCCCACGCACTCGGCCTACGCCGCATCTGGATCAACCGCCTAGCCGAAACCCCCGCCGACCCCTCAATCCCCCAAACCACCCAGCCTGACCTCCACGGCCTCCTAACCGCCCTCCAGTAGCACCCACACCACCAGCCCCCGTTATTGGACCCGCTATCGGACGCGCTATTGGGCGCGTGTTGGACCCGCTATTGGGCGCTACTGGCCGCGTTATTGGGCGCACCACCGCACGACCACCGCCACCAGCGCCGCGCCAGCGCTGCATCGGCGCTGACCCAGTAGCGCCGCACCACCACCCCCGCCCGCACCAGCGCCGCCGCACCACCGGCACCGCAGCACCACCAGCACCAGCGCCGCACCGACGCTGATCCAGCAGCGCGCCACCACCACCGATCGCCCCAGCGCCGCATCACCACCGCCCCACCGACGCTGAGCCTGTAGCGCCACACCACCAACGCCCAACCGCCGCCGCAGCACCAGCACCGCAGCACCACCAGCACCAGCGCCGCACCGACGCTGATCCAACTGCGCTGCACCACCAGCACTGTTTCAGTAGTGCTTGATCCGGCGCTGTTCAGTAGCGCTGGTCCAGGACGTCGGCGATGCCCGCGAGGAACGAGTCGACGTCCGCGATCAAATACCCAGGGCGGACCAGCACAGTGGCGAACTTGGCGTCACGCACAGCCTGCCCAGTCAGAGGGTTGTCGGTAGTACCCCGCAACGTAGCCACAATGCGATCCAGAAAAGCGTCGATCTCGTCCTCGTTGTACCCGGTCCCCATCCGTCCCGACCGGAACGCCACCCGCTCGACCCGCGCCGCCTGCGTCTCGAACCACTCCTCGCGCAGCATCTCCCCGGTCGGCTCAGTCATGGCAAGCGGCACCGGCGCCTTCGCCCGCGTCTCCAGCGCCACGACGAACGCCTCCAGCGCGAAATCCACCGCCGTCTCGTTGTAGCCACCGCGCCGAGCACGAAAAGTGGCCCGGCGAACCTCATCGGCGGTCACCGGCACCAGCTCACGCCCGCCCCGTCCAAGCGTGGCCTCGATGCGGCTGATGAGCGAGTCCACGTCGATGGGGTCATAGCCTGAACGCATACCCATGACGCGTGGAAAGCGGTTCAAGCGACGGTCCTCCTGAGATGTGCTGAGGGGGTGTCTACATTGTGGGGCTCTTTATCCGGAGAATGCGACCCACTCCATTACCGTTGGATCACTATGGACCTGTCCAACGTCTCGTTCCGCTACCGGCGGCGCGCCCCCGACGTGATCAGGAACGCGGATACCGTCCTGAACCCCGGCGACGTCATCGAGCTGACCGGCCCGAACGGCGCCGGCAAGTCAACATTGCTGCGCCTGCTGGCAGGCCTGACCCACCCCACAACCGGCAAAATATCCGCCCGCCCAAAGATCGTCGGATACGCCCCCGACCACCTCCCCACGGCCCAGCCCTTCACCGTCTCCGCCTACCTGGACCACATGGCCCGCATCCGAGGCGGCGCCACCTGGCGTCCGTGGGCCGACCGCCTCAACCTCACCCATCTCGTACGGCTCCCGCTCCGCGAACTCTCCAAAGGCAGCGCCCACAAAGTCGCCCTGATCCAAGCAATCATGTGCAACCCAGGCCTGCTCCTCCTGGACGAACCCTTCGCCGGCCTGGACTCCGACACCCGCGAAGCACTACCCGCCATCGTGACCGAACTGGCGTCCCAGGGCACCATCGTGGTAGCAGGCGACCACGAGGCAGGCCTCCACACCCTCCCCTCCCTCCGCCACTGGACCCTGACCGACGGCACCCTAAAAGAACCCTCCCCGCTGCGGCACCCAGCCCCAGCCCCCACACCCGTGGCCACTGCGCCAAGGACCACCCAAGCGATCCCACCCAGCCAACCGCACATCCCCACCCCAAACCACGAAAGAGACCTCGCTCCGGACCAGACACCCGATCCCGCGTCGCACCACGCACCGGGTTCCGACCAGGAGCACGCGCCGGGCCACACGCCTGACCTCGTCCCGGACCACACGCTTGGCCTCGCGCCTGGCCAGACCGCCAATCTCCTCCCGAACCACACGCCGGACTCCGGCCGGGGGCAGGCGTCCGGTCAAGCGGCGGCATCTGACCCGGCGACTTTGTCCGCTCCCGCCGTAGGCCTTGCGCCCCCAATGGGCCTTGCACCCACCGTGGACGTTGGTCATCCGGTGGGATTTGAGCGTCCGGAGGCGTCCGGGCGGGTTGGTGGTTCGGAGGGCGGCGTGGTGGTGGAGGTTCGGGTGCCCGGTGGCGAGGTGGGGGCGTTTCTGGCGCGGATGCGCGCGGAAGGTTACGAGGCCACGGAGGCGGCACAGTGATCGCGTTGACCAGGTTCCGGATATCGGCATATGTCCGGTCGCATCGGGTCTACCAGGCGCTCATCCCGATCCTGGTGATGATGGCGATCATCTATGCCAACCGAGCCCCAGTAGGCTCCGAGGCCGCCGCGCTGGCCGACTCGGCGGTGCTGATCATCCCGGTGCTCGCCTGGTCCACCCGTTCCCTGCTCGACACCGAACCCGACGAGCAACGCGCCATCTCAGCCACGACAACCGGAACCCGCACCCGCGAACTGACCGGCGGCCTCCTGGCGGCCTTGGCGGTGAACACGGTCTTCGCCACCCTGGCCCTGGCCTGCGGCCTGCTGATGGGACTGGAAGCCAGCCCGACAACCGACGTCCTGTTCGCCGTGACAGTCCTGCACGTACTGGCCGTATTGGCCGGACTGACACTGGGCGCACTGACAAGCCGGGTGATCCTGCCCTCCCCAGCCCTGTCCATCATGGCCCTGCTCTTCGGCTACCTGGCCATGCTGCTGATCAGCATCACCCCGGCCTACTGGCTGACGGTCCCGGTCACGGCCTGGCTGAAGGCGGCAGGATCGGGCGCCCTGCCCTCGGACCTCCCGGCCCTGGGCGCCATCTCGCTGGCATGGTGCCTGGCCGGCCTCGCCTGGTACACGTGGCTACGCCGCTCCCGCCCCTGACGAGCCTACGGGCCTACACCCCTTCGCGGGTCGACGGGGCCGTTGCGGCGGGGACCACGTCCGACGTGAGAAGCGATCCCCCCGATCGACGCCAGCGCACGACGGCGGGTGGCGTGGGGGTGGCGGAGCCGTAACGGATGGGCGGCGTGAGAAGAGAGCGGGGCGATAGGGCCGCGACAGGAGAAAGACACAGCGGCGCCGGACGGCGCCGCGACGGCGAGGCCCGGAGAAAGAGACCCGCAGGCCTGCAGAAAGCGATAAATGAGACAGCAGGCCTGGAGATAGAGACGGGCCTGGAGGCAGGGACGGGCCTGGAGGTAGACGACGGGCCTGGAGGTAGACGACGGGCCGGAAGGTAGGGACGGCGCGGACTTGGAATTGGTGGAGGTCTACTCGGCGGCGGCGAGTTGGCCGCAGGCGCCGTCGATTTCGCGGCCGCGGGTGTCGCGGACGGTGACCGGCACGCCGTGGAACTGGAGGCGGCGGACGAAAGCCAGCTCGTCCTCCGGCCGCGAGGCCGTCCACTTGGAGCCCGGCGTCGGGTTGAGCGGGATCAGGTTGACGTGCACCAGTTTGTTCTTGACCAGCTTGCCCAGCAGGTCAGCCCGCCACTCGTGGTCGTTGATGTCCTTGATCAGCGCGTACTCGATCGACACCCGGCGCTTCGTCTTGGCCGCGTACGCCCACGCGGCGTCCAGCACCTCGGCGACCTTCCAGCGTGTGTTGATCGGCACCAGCGTGTCACGCAGTTCGTCGTCGGGCGCGTGCAGCGACAGCGCGAGCGTCACCGGCAGTCCCTCGTCGGCGAGTTTGCCGATCGCCGGGACGAGGCCGACGGTCGAGACCGTCACGCCGCGCGCGGAGATGCCGAGGCCGTCGGGGGCGGGGTCGACCATGCGGCGGACGGCGCCGATGACCTGCTTGTAGTTGGCGAGCGGCTCGCCCATGCCCATGAAGACGACGTTGTTGATCCGGCCTGGGCCGCCGGGCACCTCGCCCGAGGCCATGGTGCGGGCGCCGGCGACGACCTGTTCGACGATCTCCGCGGTGGACATGTTGCGGGTCAGGCCGGCCTGGCCGGTGGCGCAGAAGGGGCAGTTCATGCCGCATCCGGCCTGCGACGACACACAGATCGTGGCGCGGTCGGGGTAGCGCATGAGCACCGACTCGACCAGCGCGCCGTCGAACAGCCGCCACAGCGTCTTGCGGGTGGTGCCCCGGTCGGTGGTGAGCTCGCGGACCGTGCTCAGCAACGGCGGCAGCAACGCCGACAGCTTCTCCCTCGCCGGGGCCGGCAGGTCGGTCATCGCCTCGACGTCGGTGGTCAGGTGCGTGAAGTAGTGGCGCGAGAGCTGGTCGGCGCGGAACGGCTTCTCACCGAGCTCGGCCACGGCGGCGCGGCGCTCGGCCATCGTCAGGTCCGCCAGGTGCCGCGCGGGCTTGGCCCGGCGGGGCGCTACGAAGGTGAGCTGACCTGGCTGCTGGGACGACACGTTCCTGCCTCATCTCGACGGTTACCGACCAGGGTAGTGAACGTCTCGCCCGCGTTTGTCATTCCTACGGCCTCTCGCCTGTGATCGGGCGGCGATCTACAGTCATCTCGTATGGCGATTTATCGGGCGGGTGAGCAGCCGGGTGAGCACACCCAGGCCGAGGTCGTCCTCGTTGCCGGCAACCCGTATGGGAGCCGCACGCTGGTGATCGAGCGGGACGAGGACGCCTCGGTCGCTTACCTGTGCGCGCCGGATGGCACGGTCCACGGCGCCGTCTGGCTGGCCAACCACCGCAAAGCGCCCGGCGCGGTCGACCTGAGCCGCATCAACGCGGGCCTGCCGCCCGTCATGCCCCACGCCAACACCGTCCACCCCGGCGGCCGCCGCCCGCTCGGCCAGCTCAGCGCGCTGTGGTTCGAGGAGGGGGACGGCGTCGCCGTCTACGAGAACGACGACCTGCTGGCCGTCATCCCCGGCTGGGCCGACATGTCCAGGGGCATGCCCGGGTACGCCCGCGACGCCATAGGCGAGACCCCGTTCGCCTGGTCGCTGCCGGAGGCGCTCGAAGGACTCCTGCCCCGCATCTCCAACGCTCGCTCCTACTGGCGCTGGCGGCACCGCGAGGGCTCGTGGCCGGCGTTCCAGCAGTTCGTGATGGGCCACCTCGACCGCACCCTCGGCCCGGCCGGCCGCTACTGGGACGCCAGCGGCGAGCGCCTGCCCACGGTCGGCATCACCGAGCGGCCCCCGTTCGGCGAGCGCGAGTTCACCGTGCTGTCCACGGTCGGGATGAGCTGCCAGCGCATGCCGACGGTCGAGCAGTGGATCGACCGGCCGCGCGCGTACTCGCGGATCGAGCTGGCCGTCGCCACCCGCCAGGACCCTCGGGAGGTGGCGCTGGTGCTGGTCTGGCTGGCGCAGTATCCGTGGCATTCGGTCACCTGGCTCGGGCACGGGCACACCGCGCAGTGGTATCACGACCCGTCCACGTTCCCGCTCGGGGCCGACTATTCGGGCGTGCTCATGCTGGCCGACCCGCCGGACTTCCCGGACATGTCGGGGTTCGCGTTCGGAGGTGAGGCCGTCCGGTGGTTGTGGCTCGTGCCCGTCACCACCGCGGCGTTAGAAGAACAGCGCCAGTAGCAGCCAGATCGGCACCAGCGTCGTGACCAGCGAGTCGAGCCGGTCCATGAGCCCGCCGTGGCCGGGCAGGATCGTGCCGAGGTCCTTGATGCCGAGATCACGCTTGATCATCGACTCGATCAGGTCGCCGATCGTGGCCAGCGCCGCGGCCAGCACGCCGATCAGCGCGCCCTGCCAGAACTCGCCCTCCATGCGCCAGATGACCAGCCACGCCCCGACGCCCACACAGGCGAGCACCGATCCGGCGAAACCCTCCCAGGTCTTCTTCGGGCTGATGATCGACATCTTGTGCCGGCCGAACAGCACTCCGGCGAAATATCCGCCGATGTCGCTGGCCACGGTCACCGCGATGAAGATCAGCACCCGGTCCGCGCCGTCCTGAGGCGACAGCAGCAGCCCGATGAACCCCGCCAGCAACGCCGGATAGACCAGGGTGAAGACCGAGGCGGTGGCATCACGCACATAACCGTCGGTGCCCGAGCTGAACATCCGCCAGATCAGCATCACGAACACGAACACCGCGAACGTGCCCACCAGCGAGACCGCGCCACCCCAGTACGCCCCGGCCAGCATGCCCGCCGTGCCCACCAGCGCCGGCGCCAGCGGCACCACGATGCCCCGCGTGCCGAACGCCTTGACCAGCTCCATCACACCGACGCCCACCGCCGCCACGACCACGAGGAGGAAGATCTCCTTGATGGTGTAGATCGAGACGATGACCGACGCGCCCAGCGCGGCACCGACCGCGATCGCCGCGGGCAGGTTCCTTCCGGTACGGCTGCCGCCGCTCGGGCTGGTGCCAGCCGTACTTTCTTCCACAGACTCTCCCAAGCCGGGATTTCTTGCCGATCACCCTGGAATGCCCCCAGCCCCGCGCGGGGGATGGGGGCACCACGGCTTGCCGTACTGGAGCCTAGACCTCGAGCAGCTCGGTTTCCTTGTGCTTGAGCAGCTCGTCGATCTTGGCGACGTGCTTCTGGGTGATGTCGTCGAGCTCCTTCTCGGCGCGGCGCACCTCGTCCTCGCCCGCGTCGCCATCCTTGATCATCTTGTCAAGGGTTTCCTTGGCGGAGCGGCGGATGTTGCGCACCGACACCTTGGCGTGCTCGCCCTTGCCGCGCGCGACCTTGATGTACTCCTTGCGGCGCTCCTCCGACAGCTCGGGGAAGTTGACGCGGATCACCTGGCCGTCGTTGCTCGGGTTGACGCCCAGGTCGGAGTCGCGGATCGCCTTCTCGATCGCGGCCATCGAACCCTTGTCGAAGGGCTGGAGGATGACCATGCGGGCCTCGGGCACGTGGAACGAGGCCAGCTGCTGGATCGGAGTCGGCGAACCGTAGTAGTCGGCGTTGATCTTGTTGAACATCGACGGCGTGACTCGGCCCGTGCGGATACTCGCGAAGTCCTCCTTCGCGACCGAGACAGCCTTGTCCATCTTTTCCTCGGCTTCGAGGAGGGTTTCGTCGATCACAGCGGCTCCCTGCTGTTTTGGTCGCCCGTCCGTAGGGTGGGCTCCCTGCTGCCTTGGTCGCCCGTCCGTAGAGTGGGCTCCCGTCTACTTGCCTGCCGGACTCACCAGCGTGCCGATCTTCTCACCGCGGACCGCCCGCAGGATGTTGCCCTCACCCATCAGGTCGAAGACCACGATGGGCAGGTCGTTCTCCTTGCACAGGCTGATCGCGGTCTGGTCCATGACCATCAGATCGCGGACCAGGACCTCTGCGTAGTCCAGGTGGTCGAACCGCACGGCGTCCGGGTTCTTCCGCGGGTCGGAGTCGTAGACCCCGTCCACCTGCGTGCCCTTCAGCAGCGCCTCGGCGCCGATCTCCAGCGCGCGCTGCGCCGCGCACGTGTCGGTGGAGAAGTACGGGGTGCCGAGCCCGGCGCCGAAGATGACCACGCGGCCCTTCTCCAGGTGCCTGATCGCGCGGCGCGGCAGGAACGGCTCCGCCACCTGCTGCATCGTGATCGCGGTCTGCACGCGGGTCTCGACGCCGCGCTTCTCCAGGAAGTCCTGCAGGGCGAGGCAGTTGATGACCGTGCCGAGCATGCCCATGTAATCGGCGCGGGCACGGTCCATTCCACCCTGCGACAGGGTGACGCCGCGGAACATGTTTCCGCCGCCGACAACCACGGCGACCTGCACGCCCTCGCGCACCGCCTCGGCGATCGAGTCGGCCAGATGGCCGACGACGACCGGGTCGATGCCCATCTCCTCGCCGCCGGCGAACGCCTCGCCCGACAGCTTCAGCATGACCCTTCTATACGAAGAAGCCGCCGACGTAGCTGGCTCCTGGTTCTCCTGCACGGCGGCGGCCTCCTCGGTAGGTGGTTCTGATGTGGGGCTGAGGGCTTGACTAAGCCTAAGCCTGACCCACCTTGAAGCGAACGAAGGCGAGCACCTCGACGCCGTTCTCACTGGCGTACTTGGCGATGGTCTTCTTGTTGTCCTTCACGAACGCCTGCTGCAGCAGCGTGAAGTCCTTGTACCAGCCGTTGACGCGACCGTCGACGATCTTGGAGATCGCGGCCTCGGGCTTGCCCTCGTCGCGCGTCATCTCCTCGAAGAGCGCGCGCTCCTTCTCGATGACGTCGGCGGGGACGTCCTCGGCCTTGAGGTACTTCGGCGCCATCGCCGCGGCGTGCTGGGCGATGTCCTTGGCGACCTCGGCGTTGGACTTGTCGAGCTGCACGAGCACGCCGACCGCCGGCGGGAGCTGCGGGTCGGTCTTGTGCATGTACGCGCCGATGTAACCGCCCTCGAGCACCGCGAAGCGGCGGATCTCGATCTTCTCGCCGAGCGCGACGTTGGCGTCGTCAAGGTGGTTCTGGACGCTCTTGCCGTTGTACTCGGAGGTGAGCAGCGCCGGCACGTCGGCCGGGCGGGTGGCCAGGATGTGGTCGACGACCTCGGCCGCGAGCTCCTGGAAGCGCTCGGCCTTGGCCACGAAGTCGGTCTCGCAGTTGAGCTCGAGCAGCGCCGCGGCGCTGTCGCCGTCCTGCTTGAGCGCGACCAGGCCGTTGGAGGCGGTGCGCGACTCGCGCTTGCCGACGTCCTTGGCGCCCTTGAGGCGCAGGATCTCAACGGCGCGGTCGAAGTCGCCCTCGGCCTCCTCGAGCGCCTTCTTGCAGTCCATCATGCCGGCGGCGGTGAGCTCGCGAAGCCGCTTGACGTCGGCCATGTTCACGGAAGCCATTGCTTTTTCCTCGTGGGATCTTCGTCGTGGATCGGGTGGGCGCCGGGATCCGGCCACCCACCCTTTCAAGCCTTCTGTGCCGGTACGGCTGTCGCCGCCGGCTGGTCGGCACGACCCGCGGGAGCCGTACCAGGAGCCTTGGATCTTTCCTTGCGCGCGGACCTTCGGCGCCGCTCGCGCGGGCCGGGACCGCGTTCGCGGGCCCGCTGCGCCCGGCGGCCCCGAGTCGGGGTCGTCAGGCGGCGGGCCCGCTCGTGCGGGACCTTCAGGCCTTCTCGGTCTCGTCCTCGGCGCCGGCCTCGGCCTCGGCGGGGGCGGCCTCGGCCTCGGCGACGACCTCAGCCTCGTCCTCGGCCACAGCCTCGGCGGCGACGTCGGCGTCCTCGACGGCGACCTCGTCGGCGGCCGCGGGGGCCACCTCGTCGGCGACGGCGGGAGCCTCGGCGGCGGCCTCAGGAGCGGCCTCGGTGACAGCCTCGGTGGTGGCCTCGGCGGCGGCGCCCTGCTCGATGAGCTCGCGCTCCCACTCGGCCAGCGGCTCGGCGGCGGCCGGCTTCTCGTCGCCGCGGGCGGCGCCGGAGCGGGCCATCAGACCGGCGGCGACACCGTCGGCGACGACGCGGGTCAGCAGGCCGACGGCGCGGATGGCGTCGTCGTTGCCCGGGATCGGGTAGTCGACCTCGTCGGGGTCGCAGTTGGTGTCGAGGATCGCGACGACCGGGATGCCGAGCTTCTTGGCCTCCGAGATCGCGATGTGCTCCTTCTTGGTGTCGACGATCCACACCGCGCTGGGCACGCGGCCCATGTCACGGATACCGCCGAGCGTGCGCTCCAGCTTCTCCTTCTCGCGGCGGCGCATGAGGAGCTCCTTCTTGGTGAGCCCCGACGCGGCGACGTTGTCGAAGTCGAGCTCCTCGAGCTCCTTCAGACGCTGAAGCCTCTTGTGCACGGTGGAGAAGTTGGTGAGCATGCCGCCCAGCCAGCGCTGGTTGACGTACGGCATGCCGACGCGGGCGGCCTGCTCGGCGATGGCCTCCTGGGCCTGCTTCTTGGTGCCGATGAACAGAACCGTGCCGCCGTGGGCGACGGTCTCCTTGACGAAGTCGTAGGCGCGGTCGATGAACGCCAGCGACTTCTGCAGGTCGATGATGTAGATGCCGTTGCGCTCGGTGAAGATGAAGCGCTTCATCTTCGGGTTCCACCGACGAGTCTGGTGTCCGAAGTGAACGCCGCTTTCGAGCAGCTGTCGCATGGTGACGACGGGGGCCATGTGCTGGTCCTCCAGGTCGGCGCGCCGTGAGGCGCGATTCTCGGTTGTGTCGCGGCAGTCGGGCACTGCCGCCCTGATGCCCCTGAGCCGTTCCTGCCGGAACCTTGCGGTCCGGACCGAGGGATCGGCTCGCGATGAGGCATGCGAAGTCGGCCCGTCAGTGACAGGCCACCGGAAAGTCTACCTCCCGCGCTGACCTCACGGGTCAGACGGCGTCGTGGTCCTCCGTGGGCAGTCCGGGCACCGGACGCTCGGGGCGCAGGTAGATGGAGTACTGCACGACCACGGTACGCGCGTCGTCCGGCGCGTCCTCCCGCGACCCGGCGTAATAGGGCGCCAGAAGCGCGTCCATCTGCTCGCCCAGGCGGCGCATCTCCTCCGGCCCGATCTGGAGGAACTTCCGCCGCCAGGTCGACCCCGCCCGCCACTCCTCCGGCTCGCGGTCCACCTGGCCCATCGACCGCTTCAGGTCGGCGTGGGCCTCGTCGTAGACGGTGTGGATCAGTAGTTCCTTGGCGGCGCGCAGTTCGGGCGCATCGCCGGGTTCGGTGGACACGCTCAGCCCGCGGCCTGTCGAGCGCCACACGCGCTCCCTGCCGTCGGCGCGGGGCGGCGCGTCCTCCACAAAGCCGTATTTCGCCAGCATGCGCAGGTGATAGCTGGCCGCGCTCGGGGTGACTCCGGCGAACTCCGCGATCTCGGTGGCCGTCGAGGGGCCCTCGACCTGCAGCCGGTTCAGCATCTCCAGGCGGGCGGGGTGGGCCAGCGCGCGCATCACCTTGGGGTCACTGAGCACGTCGGTCATGTGCAAACCGTACCCGGATCAGATCTGAAGGATTGCTTTCAGAGTTATGAAGGATTATCTTCATAGTTGTGAAGGGTTTCCTTCACAGTCTTTGGAGGAGCTCATGACCGTCCCCTTGCGCCGGCGACCCGACTACCGCCTTCTCTGGGCCTCCCGGACGATCTCGGTCGCCGGGACGGAGGTGTCCAAGCTGGCGGTACCCCTCACCGGCATCACGCTGCTCGCCGCCAGCCCGTCGCAGATGGGCCTGCTCACGGCCGCCGCCTTCGCGCCGGCTCTGCTGTTCGGGCTGCAGGCCGGGGCCGTCTCCGACCGCCTGCGCAGGCACCGGCCGCTGATGATCGGCTGCGAGCTGGTCGCGGCGGTCGCGGCGCTGGCCGTACCCGCCGCTTGGCTGCTCGGGGTGCTGAGCGTGCCGCTGCTGGTGGCCGTCGCGTTCGTCATCGGCAGCGCCGGGGTCGTCTTCCGCGCCGCCAACTTCCCCCACCTGGCCACCGTCGTACCCGCCGGCCAGCGCACCGAGGCCATGGCCGGCCTGCAGGCGTCGTACTCGGTCGCCTCCGTGGCCGGACCCGGGCTCGGCGGGTTGCTGGTGCAGGTGCTGACGGCGCCGCTCGCCGTACTGGTGGAGGGGGTGTCGTTCCTGCTGTCCGCCCTGCTGATGGGCCGCATCCGCACCCCCGAGTCCCACACTCCGGCGGCCTCGCGCGGCATGCTGCGCGACGTCGGCGAGGGCCTGCGCGCCTGCCTCTCGAACCCCTCACTGCGCGCCCTGCTGGGGGCCGGCGTGACCATCAACTTCTTCGCCATGGCCTACACGGCCGTCTACATGCTCTACATGATCAACGTCCTGGCCATCCCCAAGGGCCTGATCGGCGTGCTGGTGGCGCTGTCCGGGGCCGGAGGGCTGCTCGGGGCCTGGCTGACCGCTCGCCTTAACCGGCGTACCGGGACGAACCGGCTGCTCAAGTGGTCCGTGGTGCTGTTCCCCGTCGATTTCCTGACCGTTGGGCTGATCGGTGGGCCGATGTGGTGGAAGGTCCTCGCCATGTCCGTCAGCTCGGTGGCCACCGGGATGCTGGTCGTCACCTTCGCCACCTGCATGGGGGCGGTGCAGCTGCGTGAAGCCCCGGCTGAGCTGCGGGGACGGGTCAACGCCACGTTCACGTTCGCGGTGCAGGGAGTGCTGGCGGTGGGCGGGCTCGTGGGTGGCCTGCTGGGCGAGGTGGTGGGGCTGCGGGCGGTCATCCTGGTGTGCGCCGCGGGGATCGCGCTGAGCGCCATCTGGATCTGGGCCTCGCCGTTGCGGAGGTCCGAGCTGGACCCCACTCCGCCGCGATCTCGGGAGGTCGTGGAGCCGCTGCGGGCGTCCATGTGGCCGCGCCCTTCTTCTGGGTACGGCCGGCGTGACCATGTGCCGCCTGGACGGGTTGACCAGACCATGGGACCGGCCATCTACGAACTCACCCTGGTCAAGATGCGCTCACTGATGTAACCCACTTGCTCGGTCCGGGATGTTTCTGTCCACCGGCCCGGTTCCGTTCGGGGTCTTTCTGTCCACAGGCCCGCTGACCGGAGGGGTTCGTCCACAGAACCCCGTTCACCTCCTCGGCGGCCCGGGCCGCTCCCCCATCCTGTCCGCCATGATTCGCGCCTCCCTCGCCCTCCTCCTGGCCCTCGCCCCCTCCCCAGAGGCGGTGACCTGGCAGTGGCCGCTGACCGACCACGGAGTGGTACGCCGCTTCCTCCCACCCCCGGCCCCATGGCTGTCCGGCCACCGGGGCGTCGACCTGCGGGCCAGCCCGGGCACCGCCGTACACGCCGCAGGCCCGGGCACCATCGGCTACGCGGACCAGCTGGCCGGCCGGGGCGTGGTCACCGTCCACCATCCCAACGGCCTGCGCACCACGTACCTCCCCGTCCTCCCGTCGGTGCGCAGAGGCCAGCACGTGACCACAGGCACCCCGCTAGGCACACTCCAGAGCCTCAATCCACCCCACTGCCCGCAGCACTGCCTCCACTGGGGCCTCCTGCGCGAACGCCGCTACCTGGACCCCCTCCTCCTGACCGGCGCCGGCTTGGTCCGCCTCCTCCCGCACTGGCCATGAGCGAAGAGGCTCAGATCGGGGCAGAGTAAGACCATGCCGACCGGAGCACCCAGCCAGCCCGACGACGAGGCGGCGGAGATCATCACCGCGTTCGAACGCCACCTCAGGCTGGAGCGCGACCTGTCCCCCCACACCATCCGCGCCTACGTCTCGGACGTGACCTCGCTCCTGCACCACCTGAGAGACCAGGGCACCGGCGAGACCTGGCTGACCGGCCTGGACATAGCCACGCTCCGGCACTGGCTGGCCGCCCAGCACGCCGGAGGGCTGTCCCGGGCGACGCTGGCCCGCCGTACCGCGTGTGCCAGGACTTTCACCGCGTTCTGCCACCGCCAGGGCCGGATCCCCACTGACCCGGGCCTCCTGCTGGGCAGCGCCAAGGCGCCAAGAACGCTGCCCGCCGTACTGGATCAGCCCCAGGCCCAGGCCGCCCTGACCCCAACAGAGGACACAACCCCCAAGGCCCTCCGCGACCAGGCGATCCTCGAACTCCTCTACGCGACCGGCATCCGCGTAAGCGAACTGTGCTCCCTCGACGTGGGCGACATGGACCGCACCCGCCACGTGATCCGCGTAGTAGGCAAAGGCCGCAAAGAACGCACCGTCCCCTTCGGCCTCCCCGCCCTACGAGCCGTCGACCTGTGGTGCGTCAACGCCCGCCCCCTCTGGAGCACCCCCAAGTCCGCCGACGCCCTCTTCCTGGGCACCAGAGGCGGCCGCATCGACCCCGGCACCGTCCGCCGCATCGTCCACACCCGCCTGCGCCAGGTAGAGGGCGCCCCGGACCTGAGCCCCCACGGCCTACGCCACAGCGCCGCCACCCACCTCCTGGAAGGCGGCGCCGACCTGCGCAGCGTCCAAGAACTCCTGGGCCACTCCTCCCTGAACACCACCCAGATCTACACCCACGTCTCCATAGACCGCCTCCGAGCCGCCTACCGCCAAGCCCACCCCCGCGCCTAACCCAAGCGGCCAGGACCCGGAAACCCTCATAACCCCACCCCGCCCAGGGGCCAGTTCGCGCTGCCCGCACCCCCGCACCCCCGCACCCCCGCACCCCCGCACCCCCGCACCCCCGCACCCCCGCACCCCCGCACCCCCGCACCCCCGCACCCCCGCACCCCCGCAC
>NZ_JACHIN010000007.1:94392-176710 GCF_014203235.1 Nonomuraea endophytica
CCCAGAGCGATGCCCTCAGCCGCATGGGTGTTACTCAGGTCGAGTTATCCACACCCCACCCGCGCCCACCTCCGGCAATCCCCAGAACCCCGCTCGGCGATTTTCCGAGATCCCGTCTGCGCGACAGTCATCGACATGTCCGCGAAACAAGACCTCGGCAGGCAAGGCGAGCAGCTGGCCGTCGCATACCTCCAGTCCGAAGGCATGGAGATCATCGAGCGCAACTGGCGCTGCCGCCACGGCGAGATCGACATCATCGCCCGAGACGGCCCCACCCTCGTGGTGGTCGAGGTCAAGACCCGCTCCACCAGATCCCACGGCACCGCCCTGGAGTCGGTGCGCCCCATGAAGCTCGCCCGCCTCCGCATGCTCGCCGCGAAATGGCTGGCGGCCCAGCCGTGCGGCTTCGAAACCGTCCGCGTGGACGTCATAGCCCTGGAACGCTTCGCCGGCGACTTCTCGATGCGCCACATCCGGGGGGCGATCTGAATGGCCGTGGCCCGCACCAGAAGCGTCACCCTCATCGGCGTAACCGGCCGCACGGTGGAGGTGGAGGCCGACGTGGGCAACGGCCTGGCCGGCATCTCCCTGATCGGCCTGCCCGACACCGCCCTGAGCGAGGCCCGCGAGCGCGTACGTTCCGCGCTGGTCAACAGCAACTACCCCTGGCCGGACGCCCGCATCACGGTCAGCCTCTTCCCGGCGAGCCTCCCCAAACGAGGCAGCCAGTTCGACCTGGCGATCGCGGTGGCCATCCTGGGCGCGGCCGGCGTGGTCCCGGCCGAACGCCTGGCCTCCTTCTCCTTCCTGGGCGAACTCGGCTTGGACGGCCGCCTGCGCCCCGTCCGCGGCATTCTCCCGTCCGTCCTGAGCACCGCGAAGGAGGGTGACATAACAGTCGTGGTCCCCACCGCGAACGCCGCCGAGGCCAGCCTCGTCCCCGACGTGAAGGTGGTCCCGGTCCGCGACCTCCGCCAGCTGGCCGAATGGCTACGCAGAGGCGACGACCCACCCGAGCCCGAATACCCAGAACCCCCACCAACCCCCACGACTTCCCAGGTACGGCCCAGCGTCGACCTGGCCGACGTCGTAGGCCAGCCGTTGGGCAGACGGGCCTTGGAAGTGTGCGCGGCAGGCGGCCACAACCTCTGGCTGCTCGGCCCGCCCGGCACCGGCAAGACCCTCCTGGCCGAACGCCTGCCCACCCTCCTGCCCGACCTGCAACTGGACCACGCCCTGGAGGTGACCGCCATCCACTCGGTAGCCGGAGTCCTGCCGCCCGACAGTCCCATGATGAGCAGGCCGCCGTTCGTCAGCCCCCACCACACGGCGACACCGGCGGCCATAGTCGGCGGCGGCAGCACGATCATCCGCCCGGGCGCCGCTTCCCTGGCCCACCGAGGCGTCCTGTTCCTGGACGAAGCTCCGGAGTTCCAGCGCTACGTCCTCGACTCGCTGCGCCAACCCCTGGAATCCGGCTACGTAACCGTCTCGCGAGCGGCAGGCTCGGTGACCTTCCCCGCACGCTTCATGCTGGTACTCGCCGCCAACCCCTGCCCATGCTCACAACCGCAGGAAGGCGACCAAACCTGCCGCTGCACCCCCGTCGTGAAACGTCGCTACCTGGGCAAACTCTCCGGCCCACTGCTGGACCGCATCGACATGAAGGTCACGGTGGCCCGCTCCTCCCGCAGAGAACTCATGGCCGACCGCCACTTCGTCGAGTCCAGCGAGGTAGTGGCCGCCCGAGTGAAGGCGGCGAGAGACCGAGCCGCGAAGCGCCTGTCCGGCACCCCGTGGCGCACCAATGCCGAAGTCCCGTCCCCGGCTCTCCACACCGACTTCCGCCCCACGAACGACGCCATGAAGCCCCTGTCGGTCAGCCTCGACACCGGCACGTTGAGCACACGAGGCCTGGACCGCATCATCCGAGTCGCCTGGACCCTCGCGGACCTGGCGGGAAAGGACCGTCCCGAGGTGGAAGAAGTCTCGACAGCGCTGGCCCTGTGGCTGGGGGTGGGCTGATGTCCCAGAACGACGACCTCCTGGCCCGAGTGGCCCTGATGCGAGCAGCCGACGCCGGAGACAAGCTCATGGGCCGCCTGGTGGCCCACTTCGGCCCCGTGGAAACTCTCCGCCTGATCCACGCCCACGCCAAGTCCACAGTCACCCCCACCCTCCTCACCCGAGCCCCAACCTCAACCCCAACCGCCTGTCCCCCGCCCAACCTGCCCCCAGCCACCCCGCATCTCCACCCAGTCACCCCGCCCAACCTCAACCCACCCAACCCCAACCCGGCCAACCCCAACCCGGCCAACCCCAACCCGGCCAACCTCACCCTGGCCACGCCGCCCGACCTCAGCCCTGCCACGCCGCTCAACCTCCATCCGGTCAACCAGGTCAACCAGGTCAACCAGGTCAACCTCAATCTGGTCACCCAGCCCGACCTCGACCCGGCCACCCAGCTCAACACCGCGGCCCTCGCGACCACACCCCACCCCGAGTCGCCGACCACGCCACAACACGTCTGCTCTCCTGCCACGTCTTGCCGGACCGCATCCCCCGCCATCACTGCCAACGCCACATCCCCTTCCTGGGCAGCGTCCCCGGCCCTGCCCACCCAGGCCACCTGCCTCGGCAACTCGTCCCCCCTCCCCAGCGGGCAGAACTCCGCGTGCTGCCGAGAAGCTCCCGGACCTGGTCCCCAGGACGCCCTGACCGGGCGCGTCCTCCAGGCCGGAGACCCGCACGCCTACCGAGGGGAGTGGGTCCAGCTCACGACCGAGGGCAACCTCGCGCTGTACCCGACACCCGAGCCTGAGCACCAAAGCGGCCACGCGTGCTGCCCGCCTGACGAGGAGCGCGACAGAGGCCAACATCCCAGCGACCGTGCGACCACACGAGACACGACGGCATCGGAAGCCCAGGAAGCCAGGCTCAGTCGGCGGCTGCGAGCGTGGCAGGCGCGCCTGGAGACCGCCGACCCGGAAGCGGATCTGGCGGCAGGCGAGAAGGCGGGCGCCCGGCTGATCATCCCCGGCACCCCCGAATGGCCCACCCAGCTCGACCAGCTCGGCACCAGCCGCCCCCTCGGCCTGTGGGTGAACGGCACGGCCGACCTCCGCTACTCCTGCCTGCGTTCGGTGTCGATCGTGGGGGCACGGGCGGCGACGCCGTACGGGATGCATGTGGCGGCGGAGTTCGCGGCAGGCGTGGCCGAGTCCGGCTGGACGGTCATCTCAGGCGGCGCCCTCGGCATCGACGGCGCCGCGCACCGAGGAACTCTGGCAGCCGGAGGCACCACGATCGCCATCCTGGCCTGCGGAGTGGACATCGCCTACCCGAGCGGTCATCACGACCTGTTCGCGGAGATCAGGGCAGACGGCGCGGTCATCAGCGAATGCCCGCCCGGCGTTCACCCGACCCGCGCCCGCTTCCTGATCAGGAACCGCCTGATAGCCGCCCTCTCCCGAGGAACCCTCGTGGTGGAGGCGGCCCTGCGCAGCGGCGCCGCGAACACGGCCACCCACGCGCTGACCCTGTCACGCCACCTGGCCGTAGTCCCGGGTCCGGTCACGTCGGAGATGTCCGCAGGCTGCCACCGCCTGCTCCGCGACCGCAAGGCCGTCTGCGTGACCACCCCGGCGGAACTCATCGACCTGGTCGGCATGATCGGCGATGACCTGGCCCCGACCCCGCGCGGCCCCGTGGTGCCCCACGACGCGCTCTCAGAGACGGCCAGGAGTGTTCTGGACGCGGTACCCGGCAAAGGTGGTGCGGGGACCGCCACAATCGCGGTAGCCGCGGGCACAGACCTCTCCACGACCCTCAGCGCCCTCGGCAGCCTGGCCGCCGCCGGCTATGTCCTCCGCACCGCAAGGGGCTGGCGCCTAAAACCCGGCGCCTTCTCCCGCCCCTAACCCCCAATCCACCTAACCCCAGCCCAGAGCCCACATTGCCCAGAGCACCAGGTCACACACCCTGCGGCCCTCTGACCGAGAGAAGACCCACCACACGGGTTGCCGAGGAGCGCCACACGGTGCCGAGCTGCTGAGCGCAGCCCCCCTTTGGTACGCGGTTACCGGGGAGCGCCGCACACGGGAGCGCCGCACACGGGAGCGCCGCACACGGGAGCGCCGCACAAGGGAGGGCCGCCCCGCGTGCCGACAAGGGAGAGAGGCCCTCGGGGGCTCGCCCGACTGGTAGCCCGAAGGGTCGGTTGCCCGAAGGCAGAGAGGCGATGGGCATCTCATAGGGCCTGAGCAGGCGAGACGCTCTAAGGGCGGGAGGTGGCGGCCGCATAGAAGACCTGGGCACGTGCGGAAGGGCTCAGGTCGGCGCGGTAGGGCGTAGGCAGGTGCGGCAGGCCGTGGGCACGTGCGGAAGAGCCCAGGTCGGCGTGGAAGGGCGTGGGCAGGTGGCGGAAGGGCGTGGGCGGGTGCGATGGAACCTGGGAGTCCGGGGAGAACGGCGGGTCACAGAATGGACGAGAACCGGAGGTCGCAGAGTGTTGGGCAGCATGCGAGAGGCCCCCAGTGTCGTGACGGACTCCAGAGGCCAACCCGGAATGCCGAACCCCTACTTGGAGAAGCCCTCCTTGGGCATCTCGAGGTCGGCCTTGGCCAGTTCTTCGACGTTCACATCCTTGAACGTCACCACCCGTACGTTCTTAACAAACCGTGCAGGCCGGTACATGTCCCAAACCCATGCGTCTTGCATCTTCACGTCGAAGAACACATCGCCGTTCCCCGCCGTCTTCACGTCGAGATCCACCGAGTTCGTCAGGTAGAAGCGCCGCTCCGTCTCCACGACGTAAGTGAACAGGCCCACGACATCCCGGTACTCGCGGTAAAGCTGCAGCTCCATCTCGGTTTCGTACTTTTCGAGATCTTCTGCGCTCATCGCGTCCCTCCTGTAGTTCCGAGGTCAGGCAACCCCGGCCCCCATTTCATTGTCACCCATCTCCCTTGCCACAGTGACGAAGGAGAACCGGTGATGCGAGCACGGACCGTGAGCTTCCAGTGCCCGCCGGTGCCGAGCGGTCGTATACCCCTTGTGCTCGGCGAAACCGTAGGCGGGAAACTCCGTGTCCAGCGAGACCATCATCCGGTCTCGCGTCACTTTCGCCACGATGGAGGCCGCCGCCACGCATGCGGCGACCTGGTCCCCCTTCCATACCGCCAGCGACGGCGCCGGCAGGCCCGGCACGGGAAAGCCGTCGGTCAGGATGTATTCCGGGTCTGTCGTCAACTGCGCCACCGCCCGCCGCATTCCCGCCACGTTGCATCGGTGCAGCCCGCGCGCGTCGATCTCCTGCGGCGGGATGACGACAACCCCCACGTCGGCGCTCTTCGTGACCAGGGCGTAGAGGCGCTCGCGCGTGGCGGCTGTCAGGAGCTTCGAATCCCCCAGACCCGAAATCTCCTTGCGCAGGATCACCGCCGCGACCACCAGCGGTCCGGCACAGGCGCCGCGACCGGCCTCGTCCACCCCGGCGATCGGGGTGAGACCGCGGCGGGCCAGCGCTCTCTCGTACGCGTAAAGCCCGGAATCTCGCCGGACAACGCTCGGTCGGGGGCGGAACGCAACTGTCATGACAGACGCAGCGTACGCCCCAATAGCCGCAAACCGCGACCGGAAAGGCGCTTACTTCACCTTGTCGAAGCTCTCCGGTTTCTGGAAGATCTCGCCCCTGCCCAGCGGCCAGTAGCGCAGGAACGCCTTGCCGACCACGTCCTCCTCGGAGATCCACCCGGCGGCGCCCTCCTGCTTGACGTGGTCACGCGAGTCCTGCGACATCGACCGGTGGTCGCCCATGAGGAAGAGCTTGCCCGCCGGCACGGTGTACTTGAAGTCGTCGCCCGACGGCTCGTCGTCCGGGAACAGGTAGGACTTCTCCTCAAGCGCAACGCCGTTGACCGTCACCCGGCGCTTGGAGTCGCAGCACACGACCTTGTCGCCGCCGACGCCGATGACGCGCTTGATGGTGTCCTGTCCGTCCCAGCCCTTGAAGACCACGATGTCGCCCCGCTCCGGCTTGCCGGCGAGCTTGTTGACGAACACCCGGTCGTTGATCTGAAGCGTGTTCTCCATCGACTCCGACGGGATGTAGAAGGAGCCGACCACGAACGCCTGCAGCAGCAGCGCGATGCCGACGCCCAGCACCAGCAGGAGCACCGTCTCGCGGAAGCCGCCCTTTTTCTTCTTCTTCTCGGCGGGCTCCGCCTTCTTGGTGACGGCCATCAGCGCTTCCTCCTCAGCACCCACCGCCGGCGCACCAGCACCAGCGGCACCGCGAACGCGAACCCGGCCACCAGCGGCAGCCCCCCGGCCATGGCCTGCAGCGCGGGCTGCGCGAACGTCTCGGGGATCGGCAGCGTCGCCGCCCGCGAGAAAGGCCAGACGATGACGAACGCCCGCCCGATGACCTGGCTCTCCGGGATCGAACCGCCACCCGGATCGCCCTGGTGGGCACGCGAGTCGAGCGAGACCACGCGGTGGTCGCCCATCACCCACAGCCGCCCTTCGGGCACCGTGATCTCGAACGGCTCCCGCGACGGCACATTGCCCGGATAGAGGTAACTTTCCTCGTCGATCGCCACGCCGTTGACCGAGATGCGGCCCTTGGAGTCGCAGCACTTCACCTTGTCGCCGCCGACGCCGATGACGCGCTTGATGTAGTCCTTCTCACCGGGGACCACGCCGAAGGCCGTGCCCACCCAGCGGAAGAAGGCCGCGATCGGGTTCGACGGCTCCTCCATCACGAACTCGCCGTCCCAGGAGTCGACCCCGGAGAAGACCACGACGTCACCGCGCTCGATGTCACGCGTGTGGTAGACCAGCTTGTTCACCAGCACCCTGTCGTTCTTCAGCAGGGTGTTCTCCATCGACTCAGACGGGATGTAGAACGCCTGGATCACAAACGTCTTGATGATCAAGGCTAGTACGAGGGCCACGACGACCAGGACGGGAAGTTCCTTCCAGAACGACCCTTTCTTGTCCTTCTTTTTGGGGTCCTTGGCCTTCTGAGTCTCTTCGGCGACCACGTCCACCTCGTCCTTGACAGGGCGGCGCGCTGCGCCGTTCTCCTGGCTCTCGCTAGTCATCGCTGACGAGCCTAGATGATGCATGGGCTCGACAAGCCTCGACCGACGGTACACCCGTCCGCGAGTCGCTCCATATAAAGAAAAGCCCGGTACGGCCAAGCAGTACCGGGCTTTTGGGTCGCGCCTTACTTGGCGGGCGCGTTCTCACGCTTCTCGCGGATGCGGGCGGCCTTGCCGCGCAGGTCACGCATGTAGTAGAGCTTGGCGCGGCGGACGTCACCGCGGGTGACCAGCACGATCTTCTCGATGACCGGGCTGTGCACCGGGAAGGTGCGCTCGACGCCCACGCCGTAGCTCACCTTGCGGACGGTGAAGGTCTCGCGGGCGCCGGCGCCCTGACGGCGCAGCACGAAGCCCTTGAAGACCTGGATACGCGACCGGTTGCCTTCGACGACTCGCACGTGAACCTCGAGCGTGTCACCGGGACGGAAGCCCGGGACGTCGCTGCGCAGGGTCGCTTTGTCGAGTTCCTGGATCTTCGTGTGCATGAGAGCTGTTACCTCAAAGTCTTCGCGAGCACGCGGAGGTCCACCCGGCCGCGGCTCGCGGCGGACACGCCTGCTTCCATGATGAACCCGGGCGTCCCCCGGGCACGGCGAACCAACCACATGATGGGTTGGCAGCGATTCAGTTTGCCACATGTTCCCGCATGACGCGAAACGAAGCCCACCCACCGAACGACAAGGACCCTCGGGCCAGAGGGCGTCAGGTGGCGCTGCCTGCACAGCAGCGAGGGGCGGGCGAAGGGGGTCAAGGGCGCCGCCTGGGCAGCGGCGAAGGCATCAGCGCATGGGGGTCGGGCCGAGAGTGTCAGGGCGAGGCAGTGCGCGGGGCCCGGGAGGGACATAGAGGCGAGCGGGCCAGGGGCGCGGGGCGGGCGAAGAGGTCGGGCAGAGGAGCGAGCAGGGGCGGAGGGGCGGGTGGAACGGAAGGGTGGGGCGGGCGAAGAGGTCGGGCAGAGGAGCGAGCAGGGGCGGAGGGCCGGGCCGAGCAGAGGGGTGGGCGGAGTGAAGGGGTGGGCGGAGTGAAGGGGTGGGCGGAGGTGTGAAGGAGGGTTGGGGGTGGTGGAGGGCTAGGGAGAGTCTGGGGTTTCGAGGTCTTTTAGTAGGGCTTGATCGTGTTTGTCGAGGGTCTGCGGGTCTAGGTTCGCGGCCAGTTCTGGTCGGTTCTTGACCGTGCGACGTAGCGCCTCGTCCCGTCGCCACCTGGCGACCTTGCCGTGGTGCCCACTCAGCAGCACCCCAGGCACCTCGTGCCCCCGCCAAACCGGCGGCTTCGTGTAAACAGGCCCTTCCAGCAGGTTCCGCATCGAACCAGGAGCGAACGAGTCGTCCACCGCCGAGCACGCGTTGCCCAGCACACCGGGCAACAACCGCCCGATCGCCTCCACCATCACCAGCACCGCGACTTCGCCGCCTGCCAGCACGTAGTCGCCGATGCTCACCTCGTCCACGCGCAGGCGGGAGCCGTACTCGGTCATGACGCGGGAGTCGATGCCCTCGTAGCGCCCGCAGCAGAACAGCAGCCACTCCTCGCGCGCCAGTTCCTGCGCCAGCTCCTGCGTGAACGGCCGTCCGCTCGGCGTCGGCACGATCATGCGGGGCGTGCCGTCGCCGATCACGGTGTCGATCGCCTCGCCCCACACCTCGGGCTTCATGACCATGCCGGGACCCCCGCCGTAGGGGGTGTCGTCGACGGTCTTGTGCACGTCGTGCGCCCAGTCGCGCAGCTGGTGGAGGCGGACGTCGAGGGTGCCGCGCTCGCGGGCCTTGCCGATCAGGGAGACGTCGAGCGGGGCGAAGTACTCGGGGAAGATCGAGACGATGTCGAGGCGCAGCATGTCAGAGCAGCCCCTCCGGGGGGTCGACGATCAACCGGCCTCCGGGCACGTCGACCTCGGGCACCAGCGCCTTCACGAACGGGATGAGGGCGTCGTCCTGGCCGCCGTCGCGGCGTACGACGAGGAGGTCCTGGCCGTGGTGGAGCACGTCGGCCACCTCGCCGACGGGCGCGCCCGCGACCGTCACGACCGCGAGCCCGATGAGCTGGTGGTCGTGGAACTCGTCGGGGTCGTCGGAGGGAACCACGTCGGCGGAGTCGATGACGAGCATGGTGCCGCGTAGTTCGTCGGCCGCGTCGCGGGTGGCGAAGCCCTCGAAGCGCACCAGCAGCACGTCCTTGTTCCAGCGGCGGCTCTCGACCACGAGCGGGCCGCGCGCGGCCGGGTCGGTGGTCAGCGCGATGCCGGGCGCGAAACGCAGCTCGGGCTCGTCGGTGCGCACCTCCACGGTGACCTCGCCGCGGACGCCGTGCGGGCGTCCGATCCGCCCCACTACCAGCTGCACGATCAGTTCCTTCTCTCCATGTACGGCCAAACGCGAGCGCCCCCACCGGAGAACCGATGAGGGCGCGTGAAACCAGCGGACTAGCGGACCGCTTCGTGCAGGTCGAGCAGATCGACCCGGACGTACTTTCCGTCAGCCAGTGCGTTCACGACGGTGCGCAGCGCCTTAGCGGTGCGGCCGCCGCGGCCGATGACCTTGCCGAGGTCGTCGGGGTGCACCCGGACCTCGAGAACGCGCCCGCTGCGAATGCGGCGTGCGCGGACCCGGACGTCGTCAGGATGTTCGACGATGCCCTTAACGAGGTGCTCGAGGGCCTCCTCGAGCACGTCAGCCCTCGCCCTCGGTGGGGGTCTCGGCCGGCGTCTCGGCGGGGGCCTCGGCTGCCGCAGCCGGAGCCGGAGCCTCGTCCTTCTTCTTGGCCTTCTTCGGCGTGGTGCCGCTGTTGCCGGTGTCGCCACCGGACAGCGCCTCCTTGGCCGCGGCCTCGTAGACGAGGTGACGGTCGGCGGGCACCTCGGCCACCTTGAGCGGAGCCGGCGCGGGCTCGCCCTTGAACTTCTGCCAGTCACCGGTGAGCTTGAGCAGCTTCAGCACGGGCTCGGTGGGCTGCGCGCCCACGCCCAGCCAGTAGGCGGCGCGCTCAGCGTTGATCTGGATGACCGAAGGGTCTTCCTTCGGGTGGTACAGGCCGATCTCTTCGATCGCCCGGCCGTCACGCTTGGTGCGGCTGTCGGCGACGACGATGCGGTACTGCGGGTTGCGGATCATGCCGAGCCGCTTGAGCTTGATCTTGACTGCCACGGGTGTGGTCTCTCCTGCAATCGAGCGTGGGTGAACGGTTTGCCATCGAGTGGGGCACGATGGCGGGCCGCTCGAGGGACAGGCGCGGCCGGCGGGAGGTGAGAGGGCACCCGCCTGGTCACGGTGTTCCAACATGCCATTGTGCCAGACCGTGGGTACTGACAGCGACATGGCACGTGGGGTACGGCGGCGCGCGCCGTACCCCACGAGGAGCTACTTCTTGTCGTCGCCGGGAAGCTGGAACTTCGACGGGTCGAAACCGGGCGGAAGCTGCATTCCTGGCGGGAGCTTGGGGCCGCCGCCGAGGTTGCCGAGCAGGCCGCCCTTCTTGGGGGGCGCGGCGTCGTCCTCGGGTGACGGGGCGGGCTTGCCCAGCGCCGCCTTGCGCGGGTCGCCGCTGACCCGGCGGCCCTTCTTGTTCTTCTTCTGCTGCTTGGCGGCCTTGTTACGGCCGCCCGGCATGCCGGGGATGCCCATGCCGCCGGCCATCCGCTTCATCATCTTCTGGGCTTCGTAGAAGCGGGTGATCAGGTTGCTGACCGCGGTCACCGTCACGCCGGAGCCGGCGGCGATGCGCGCCCTGCGGGAGCCGTTGATGATCTTCGGGTCGCTGCGCTCGCCCGGGGTCATCGAGCGGATGATCGCGGCGATGCGGTCGAGGTCGCGGTCGTCGATCGAGTCGAGCTGATCGCGCATCTGCCCCATGCCGGGCATCATGCCGAGCAGGTTTTTGATGGGGCCCATCTTCTGGACCATCATCATCTGCTCGAGGAAGTCCTCCAGCGTGAAGTTCTCGCCCGAGGTGAGCTTGCCCGCCATCTTGGCGGCCTGCTCCTCGTCGAACGTCTTCTGCGCCTGCTCGATCAGGGTGAGGACGTCACCCATGTCGAGGATGCGGGAGGCCATCCGGTCGGGGTGGAAGGCGTCGAAGTCTTCCAGCTTCTCGCCCGTGGAGGCGAACATGATCGGCTTGCCGGTGATGTGCCGCACCGAGAGGGCGGCGCCGCCGCGGGCGTCGCCGTCGAGCTTGGTCAGGACCACGCCGTCGAAGCCGACGCCCTCCATGAACGCCTGCGCGGTGGTCACCGCGTCCTGGCCGATCATGGCGTCGACCACGAAGAGGACCTCGTCGGGCGAGACCGCGTCGCGGATGTCGGCGGCCTGCTTCATCATCTCCTGGTCGATGCCCAGGCGGCCGGCGGTGTCGATGAGGACCACGTCGTGCTGCTTCTGGCGGGCGACCTCGATCGACTGCCTGGCGACCTCGATCGGGTCGCCGACGCCGTTGCCCGGCTCGGGCGCGTAGGTGACGACGCCCGCGCGCTCGCCCATGACCTGGAGCTGGTTGACCGCGTTGGGACGCTGCAGGTCGGCCGCGACCAGCAGCGGCACGTGGCCCTGCTCGCGCAGCCAGCGGGCCAGCTTGCCGGCCAGCGTCGTCTTGCCCGCGCCCTGCAGACCGGCCAGCATGATGACCGTCGGCGGCGTCTTGGCGAAGCGGAGCCTGCGCGTCTCGCCGCCGAGGATGGCGATGAGCTCCTCGTTGACGATCTTGACGACCTGCTGCGCCGGGTTGAGCGCACCGGAGACCTCCGAGCCCCGGGCACGCTCCTTGACCTGGGCGACGAACGCCTTGACCACCGGCAGCGCGACATCGGCCTCGAGCAGCGCGATGCGGATCTCGCGGGTGGTCGCGTCGATGTCGGCGTCGGACAGCCGACCCTTGGAACGGAGGGAGGAGAAGACCGATGTCAACCGGTCGGAAAGCGTCTCGAACACGTGGTTGGCCAGTCCTCGATGCGGTTATGCGTGGTCTGGACCCAGCCTAGTCGCTCCTTCAGCCATTCCAGCCGGGCACGGCCATGCGTACCGTAAGGGCGTGCTCGACCAGGTGGATGAGCGCGCTCTTGACCGAGTCCTTGGACCGGGCGTCCAGGCGCACCAGCGGGATGTGCGGCGCCAGCGTGAGCGCGTCGCGCACCTCGCCGTCGCTGTGGGGATACTGGCCGTCCCAGCCGTTGACGCCCACGACGAACGGCAGCTGCGCCTCTTCGAAGTAGTCGATGGCGGGGAAGCTGTCGGCCAGGCGCCGGGTGTCCACCAGCACGACCGCGCCGATGGCGCCGCGCACCAGGTCGTCCCACATGAACCAGAACCGGTGCTGACCCGGCGTCCCGAACAGGTAGAGGATGAGGTCACGGTCCAGCGACACGCGGCCGAAGTCCATCGCCACGGTCGTCGTGGACTTCAGTGGTGTCATCCCGAGGTCGTCGATCCCCGCTGAGGCGTCTGTCATGACCGCCTCCGTGGTCAGCGGCATGATCTCCGACACCGCGCCGACGAACGTCGTCTTACCGACACCGAAGCCTCCGGCCACCACGATCTTCGTCGAGGTGAGGCCGGGGCTAGAGCCTGCGAAGTCCACTGAGCACCCTTTCGAGCAAAGACACGTCCGGCCTTCCGGCTTCCAGCGCTGGCTGGTGCACGCGGACCAGACCTTCTGCCGCCATGTCGGCGATCAGCACCCGCACCACGCCGAGTGGTATCCGCAGGAGCGCGGAGACCTCGGCGACCGAGCGCACCTGGCGGCACAGCTGGGAGATCGCCTGGTACTCGGGGGTGATGTGCGAGAACTCCCGGTGTTCGGCCGTGGCCGAGGACACCAGCGCTTCCATGGCGAGCTTGACCCGCGGCGCCGTGCGCCCGCCCGTCACCGCGTACGGGCGTACCGGCGAGGCGGGGTCGTTGTGGGGCGGCGGCGGGGGTTCCCAGCCGCCGCCGCTGTTCCAACTAGGGTGGCTGTTCACGAGGCGTGCACCTCGAAGCTCTGGTCACTCACGCTGATCACCTGGTCTGGCTGGCGCGCAGTTCGGCGCGTACCGCAGGGGTCAGCACCTGCCCGGCACGGTCCACCATCAGGGTCATCTGGTAGGCGACCAGCCCCATGTCGCAGTCGGGGGCGGCCAGGACCGCCAGGCACGAGCCGTCGCTGATCGACATGATCAGCATGAGACCGCGTTCCATCTCCACGATGGTCTGGTTGACCACCCCGCCCTCGAAGACCCGGGCGGCGCCCTGGGTCAGGCTGATCAGCCCGGAGGCGATCGCGGCCAGCTGGTCGGCCCTGTCCGTCGGGAAGCCGGCGGAGGCCGCGAGCGGTAACCCGTCGGAAGAAACCACAACAGCATGGGCGACCCCGGGAACGGTGCTGACGAAATCAGTGATCAGCCAGTCGACCCCGCGCGCCGCGTGGCTCAGGTCGTTCATTCGCCCTCCTCCCTGCTATCAACGTGCTTCGAGCCAGGGGGATACGCCCTGCCTTCGCTGATGTCATCACGTGCTGCTCGGAAGCCCTGCTGGAAACTGCTCAGCCGGCTGCGCACCCGGTCGGGCGAGACGTTGCGTACCGGGGCCACGCCCTTGGGCGCGCTGGCGGTGTCGGCCGAGCCCGGCACCAGGTTGGCCTTGGGGACGCGCTTCGGCAGTCCCGCCGCCGTGGGCGCGTCTCGCACCGGCTCGCGTACGGCTTCCGCCGCGCTCCAGCCCGCGTCAGCCTTGGTCGAGCCCCAGTTGCCGCCGCCGTTGTCGTTGTGCTCGAACCAGGCCGACTCCACCGAGGCGAAGATCGGCAGGAACTCGTCGCCCTGGTTCACGGCCGGGATGGGCCCGGTGGCGGCCGACTCCGTCTCGGGGAAGTCGTAGCGGTTCTGCGGGCGCTGCGGTTGCTGTTGCTCGCGGTTGAACGACCAGGTGGACACCTCCTCCGATGGAGGCGCCGGCTGGCGTTTGGGCAGCGGGGGCTCGTTGCCCCAGCCGCCACCGCCGGTGTTGCGTGAGGGCACCCACACGTCCGAGGTGTCGGGGCCGCCGCCGCGCGGGTCGGACGGCCAGCCGCCGCCGTTCCCGCCGCCGCCGCCACCTGCGGGTACGCCGCCTTCGGAGGGCCACTGGGGCATGGACGGCCATGAGCCGCTGGCCGGGTTCGACGGGAAGGAGGGGTGGCCGCCGGGCATCTGCTGGCCCCACTGCATGGGCTGGCCGTTGAACGGCTCGACCACGGGCGGGTGCGGTGGCGGCGCGCTGATCGGGCCAGGTCCGCTGCCGGCGCCGGCCATGGCGGCGGCCTGGGCGCCGAGCAGCGCCTCGGGCAGCAGAACCATGGCGGTCAGGCCACCGGAGCCGTGGGGGCGCAGCTGCACGCGGATGCCGTGGCGGTGGGCCAGGCGGGCGACCACGAACAGGCCCATGCGGCGGGAGACGGAGACGTCGACCGTGGGCGCGTCGGTGAGGCGGTCGTTGGCCTGGGTGAGTTCCTCGCCGGTCATGCCGATGCCGGAGTCGGTGATCGACAGCATGACGCCGCCGCCGTCGATGCGGCTGCCGGAGACGGTGACGCGGGTCTCGCGCGGGGAGAACGACAGCGCGTTCTCGACCAGCTCGGCCAGCAGGTGGATGACGTCGTTGACGGCCTGTCCTGCGACGGATACGCCGTCGGGCACCTGCAGGACGACGCGCTCGTAGTTCTCGACCTCCGACAGGGAGGCGCGGGCGACGTCGACCAGCTTGACCGGCTGGCTCCAGCGGCGGGGCGGGTCCTGGCCGGCGAGGACCAGGAGGTTCTCGCTGTTGCGGCGCATGCGGGTGGCGAGGTGGTCGAGCTTGAACAGGTTGGCCAGCCGGCTCTCGTCCTGCTCGCCCTGCTCCAGGCCGTCGATCAGGGTGATCTGGCGCTCGACGAGGGTCTGGGAGCGGCGCGAGAGGTTGACGAACATGGCGTTGACGTTGCTCCGAAGCCTGGACTCCTCGCCCGCCAGCCGTACCGCCTCGCGGTGGACCTCGTCGAAGGCGCGGGCCACTTCACCGATCTCGTCCTCGGAGACGACGCCGATGGGCGGCACCTCGGGCGTGCTGGCGTCGACGGTCTCGCGCATGGTGCGCACGGTGTCCGGCAGGCGCTGGCCGGCGATGTGCAGGGCCTCGCTGCGCAGCCGGCGCAGCGGGCTGACCAGCGAGCGCGCCATCAGGGTGGTGACGATCAGGACCAGGATCAGCAGCAGGCCGGAGCCGACGGCGGCGAACAGCGCGGAGGTCTGGGCGGAGTCCTTCAGCCCCCGGCTCTGCACGTTGATCGACTGCGACAGCCGCTTCTCCACGGTGCGCATGGCGTCGATGGCGCCGGTGATCGACTCGAACCAGCGGTCGGCGTCCGCGCGGGTGCGGGAGTCGAGGTCGATGGCGGTGCCCTCGGCCGCCTGCGACAGCGCGCGCAGGCGGAACAGCGCCGCGCGGTCGACGTCGGCGCCGGTGACGGTGTCCTCGTAGAACTGCAGTTCGTCGATGGAGGCGGTCGACCGGAATGCGGCGATCTCGCTCTCCTGCTGGGCGCGGGCGCCGCCGAAGGCTTCCTGCTCGCCGGTCTGGAAGGCGCCGGTCGTGGCGGCGGCGGCCAGGAGTCCGCGCTGCTGCGAGGCGGCGTCCTTCGCGCGCGTCAGGGCGCTGAAGGCGCGGACGCTGTTGCTCAGGGTCTCGTCGACGTCGCCCTGGCCGATCTCGTCGTGGAACTTCTGGAGCGCGTCGATGATCTGGGAGTACTTGCGCATCGTGGGCAGCGCGGGCAGCTGCGACTTGATGACGGTGTCGCGGGCGAAGGCGATCTCCTCCAGGCGGCCCTGCATCTGCTGGACCATGAGGCTGACGCTCTCGCCGTGCGCGTCGGAAATGACGGCGGCCTTCTGGTTGAAGGCGGTGACGGCCTTGTCGACCGGGGTGAACGTGGCGCGTAAGTCGGCTTCAGCGGGCCTGCGCCGACCGACGGCGACATACTGGACGGCCCGGTCACGTTCCAGGGCGAGCTCGTGGACGAGCTCGGTGATGGAATCCCCCAATTCCGCCTTTTCCAGGACACGCTGATAAGCGTTGGCCCGGCCAATGGAGTCCACGATCTGCAGGCCGCCGATCCACACACCGACGGCGGTCGGGACGGCGATGAGCGCGATGAGCCGCCATCGCACGCGCCAGTTGCGGAGTCGGAACCTACCGCCACCGGCCTTGGAGTGTGCCTGCGTGGGCACCGGACTCTGCGTGCCACGCTGGTTCGCGCCGGATCGTTTCCTCACGTGACTGGCACTTCCTCGCGGGTTCCACGGGGTGGTGAGGGATAGACGGGACAACCCTCGGAACAAGGAGCTATTTGAGCACATC
Source organism: Nonomuraea endophytica (assembly GCF_014203235.1). Classification (GTDB taxonomy): domain Bacteria; phylum Actinomycetota; class Actinomycetes; order Streptosporangiales; family Streptosporangiaceae; genus Nonomuraea; species Nonomuraea endophytica. The sequence continues at coordinate 110,846 of NZ_JACHIN010000007.1, forward strand.
CTCCTAACTCAGGCCAACACTCCGGCCTCACCGAACTCATCAAGCATTGCAAATCACCCACTCCCTGCCATATCACATCTTCATTATCACCACAAAGGTCATTATTTCGGACATACGGCCCAGCCTTCGATATTTCGGACAACACAAAACGGATGATTTCATGGCAATTGCGACCGGGGCTCCGGTACGATCACCGCCTGTTCGCACGGTCCCACCAGTCGCTCGGGACGCTCGCGGAACCCTTGCACCACCCCGTCGAGGAGACTCATGACTTTCGGGCCTACCCTCCGCGTGTCCGTAATCGGGCTCGTCGTGGCCGTTTCCCTTGCCGCATGCAGCAGCGGCTCAGGCTCCCCCACTGGTTCCTCCGCAGCTGGGGGCCTTGAGAAGACGACGATCACCATCGGGGTCTCCCCCGTGCCGTCGTCCGCGCCGGTTTATATCGCCGAAGCGCGAGGTTTCTTCAAACAAGAGGGCCTCAGCGTCAAGATGGAGGTCATCCAGGCGCCACAGGCGGTCATGCCCAAGATCGCCAACGGCAGCATGGACATCTTCAAGGGCAGTTACGTATCGTTCCTAAACCTTCAGGACAGTGGTCAGAAGATCAAGATCCTGTCCGATACCCTCCAGGGCGCGCCCGGTATCGCCGCAGTGGTCGTCCCGAAGGACTCCAAGCTGCAGAGCGCCAAGGAGCTCAAGGGCAAGACCATCGCCGTCAACTCCCTGAAGAACCTCGGCGAGCTCTCCGTCAGCGCGCACCTGCAGATCAACGAGCTCAGCCCGCAGGACGTCAAGTTCACCGTGATCGACTTCCAGGCGCAGATCGCCGCGCTGAAGTCCGGCACCGTGGACGCCGCGTGGCTGGTGGAGCCGTTCCTGTCGGCGGCGCAGCAGGGCGGTGCGCGCGTGCTGCTCGACACCAACACCGGCCCCACCGAGTCGCTGCCGATCGACGGCTGGGGCAGCACCGACGCGTGGGTGGCCAAGCACCCGAAGACCGCCGCCGCCTTCCAGCGCGCCGTCCAGAAGGCGCAGCGCCTGGCCGCGACCGACCGTTCGGCGCTGGCCGAGGTGGTGCCGAAGTACACCCAGATCCCCAAGGAAGCGGTCATGACCATGGCCATGGGGACCTTCCCGACCTCGCTCAACGCGACGCGCATTCAGCGCGTGGCCGACCTCATGCACGAGTTCGGCTATCTGAAGAGCAAGATTGATGTCCCCACCATGGTCTTCAACGGACCCGAGCAGTAGCAGGAGCGAAAACATGAGATTAACGCGGGTCGTCACCGTCGCCTGCGCGACCGTTCTCGCCCTGGCCGCGTGCGGCGGCGGGCAGAAGGAGACGCCGAAGGCGCAGGGCTCGGCCCCCGCCGGCGGACTGGAGAAGAGCACGATCACCGTTGGTGTCGTGCCCGTCCCCTCCTCCTCGCCGCTGTACATCGCCGAGAAGCGCGGCTTCTTCAAGGCAGAGGGCCTGACCGTCAAGACGGAGATCATCCAGGCTCCGCAGGCGGTCATGCCGAAGATCCTCAACGGCAGCATGGACGCCTTCCTCACCAGCTACGTCTCGCTGATGGCGATCCAGGACTCCGGCGCGGCCAAGCTCAAGCTGTTCCAGCACGTCCAGACCGGCGCCCCCGGCATCGCGGGCGTCGTGGTGCCCAAGGACTCGCCGATCAAGGCGACGGCCGACCTCAAGGGCAAGACCGTCGCGGTCAACGTGCTGAAGGCGCTCGGCCAGACCGCCACCAACGCCCACCTCCAGGCGGCCGGTCTCAAGCCGGAGGACGTGAAGTTCGTGGCGATCCAGTTCGCCGACCAGCTCGGCGCCCTGGCCTCCAAGAAGGTCGACGCCGCCTGGCTGGTGGAGCCGTTCCTGTCGGCCGCGATCAAGGAGGGCGCGACCCAGATCATCGACACCACCAGCGGCCCGACCGCGGGCATCCCGATCGACGGCTGGGGCGTGTCGGAGAAGTGGCTGACCGACAACCCGAAGACGGCCGCGGCCTTCCACCGCGCGCTGGCCAAGGCGCAGAAGATCGCCGGTGAGGACCGCAACGCCATCAACGAGGTGGTCCCGACCTACACCCAGATCCCCGCGCCGGCCGTCGCCGCGATGAAGCTCGGCAGCTTCGGCATGGAGCCGGACATGGCCGCGTTCCAGAAGCTGGCCGACCTGCTCCAGAGCTACGGCTACCTCAAGGCGAAGATGGACGTCTCGACACTCATCCCCGCCAAGGTCGAATGAGCACTCTCCGCAACAGACGAGGAATCCTGGGCGCCGCCGGCGTCCTGGGGTTCCTCGTTCTCGTAGAGGCCCTGGGACGTCTCGGGGTCATCGACCCCGAGATCATCCCGCTCGTCTCGACCGTGCTGGCCACCACGGTCGAGATCGCTTTCGAGGGCGAGTTCCTGTCCAACGTCGGGGACACCCTGCTGGCCTGCCTCATCGGCCTGGTGATCGCGATCGCCACCGCGGTGCCCGCCGGGCTGCTGCTCGGCACCGTCCCCGTGATCGAGCGCTCGGTGCGGCCGCTGGTGGAGTTCCTGCGGCCCATCCCGTCGGTGTCGCTGATCCCGCTGGCGATGTTCCTGTTCACCGAGAGCCAGGACGCCAAGATCGCGCTGATCGTCTACACCTGCGCGTGGCCGTTGCTCATCAACACGATGTACGGCCTGAGCGACGTCGACCCCCAGGCCAAGCAGACCCTGCGCAGCTTCGGGTTCGGCGGCATGTCGATCGTGCTGCGGGTCAGCCTGCCCAGCGCGGCGCCCTTCATCGCCACCGGCATCCGCATCGCCCTGTCGGTCACGCTGATCGTGGCGGTGAGCGTCGAGCTCATCGCCGGTGGCGGCGGCGGGATCGGCAACTTCCTCTCCCTCGCCGGCAGCGCCAACCGCGTCGACAGGATGCTGGCCGGCACGATCTGGGCGGGCCTGATCGGCCTGGCGGCCAACGCGTTGTTCATGGCCGGTGAGCGCCGGTTGTTCCACTGGCACCAGGGATCGACGTCATGATCATACGCAGGCTCGCGTGGTACTGGCTGCTGCCCGTCGCCGTCCTGGCCTGGGAGCTGACCACGCGGCAGGCCGAGGCCACCTACTTCCCCCCACCGAGCGTCATCGTGGTCCGGCTGCACGAGATGTGGTTCTCCGGGCCGCTGTCACGGGTCTTCCTGACCGACGAGGCGCTCGCGGACCTGGTCCCGAGCCTGGCCCGGCTGCTGGCCGGCTGGGCGATGGCCGCGGTGGCGGGGGTGGCGCTCGGCGTCCTGCTGGGCCGCTCGCGCTGGCTGTCGGCGCTGGCCGACCCGCTGATCCACTTCGGCCGCTCGGTGCCGCCCTCGACGCTCCTGCCGATCTTCCTCATCCTGTTCAAGATCGGCACACCGATGCAACTGGCCTCGATCGTCTACGGCGTCGTCTGGCCGGTGCTGATCAACGCCGCGGACGGGGCGCGCTTCGTCGACAAGCAGTACGTGGAGACCGGGGAGGTCTTCCGGCTGAGCATGACGCAGCGGGTGTTCCGCATCATCCTGCCGGCGGCGGCGCCGAAGATCTTTGCCGGGCTGCGGCTGAGCATCTCGCTGGCGCTCATCATGATGGTCGTCTCGGAGCTGGTCGGCAGCAGCGAGGGCATCGGGCACCGCATGCTGGAGGCGCAGAGCGAGTTCGACATCCCGGCCATGTGGGCGGGCATCGTGCTGCTGGGCGTGCTCGGGATCCTGCTCAACGCCGTGTTCATCGGGGTGGAGCGGATGACGCTGGGCTGGCATCGGGCCAGCCGTACCCGCTGAGACGCCCCCTTCCCGAGGGGAGGGGGGCGTCCGCGCGTCAGCCGTACAGGCGCTCGATGATCTCTTTCTGGCGGGCGACGAACCAGGCGCGGCCGGGCTCGGCGTCGGCCAGGCCGTCGGGGCGCTCCACGTCGTGGCGGGCGTACTCCTCGGCCCAGAGGGCCGGTTTCACGCGGGAGAGCAGGTTGGTCATGCCGGGGCGGGTGCGGAAGCGGCGCAGTCCGTCGAGGTCGAGCTCGGCAGCGGCGATGACCGACTCGCCCGGCCCGGCCACGGCGAGCACCCGGCCCTCGAAGTCGAGGACCTCCGAGCCGCCGTTGGTGGAGTCGCCGGGGATGGAGATGCCGGTCAGGCCGCCGCTGTTGGCGGAGACCAGGTAGGCCATGTTCTCGATGGCGCGTGCCCGGCGGCCGATCGCCTTGGGCGTCAGCGCCGGGGCCGAGGCCTCCGAGGTCGGGTGGCAGAAGACCTCGGCGCCGCGCAGCGCCAGCGACCTGGCCAGCTCCGGGTAGAGGATCTCCTCCGAGGCCAGCGCGGCCAGGTTGCCGATCTCGGTCCTGGCCACCGGCAGCACCGCGTCCATGCCGTAGACGCCGAGGTAGCGCTCCCACACGTCGTAGGGGCTGGGCGAGTACATGGAGTGGAGCCTGCGGTAGCGCAGCACCGTCTCGCCCTGCGGGGAGAGGATCACGCAGGCCTGGAAGAACAGCTCGGGGAAGTGCTCGTCGCTCTCGTAGGCGTTGACGCACAGGTAGACGCCGTGGCGGCCGGCGATCTCGGCGAGTTCCTTGTACTCCTCGCCGTCGGGGGCCAGGGCCGCCTTGTCCCGCCAGGCGGCGACGCTCTCGCTGATGGGGAAGCCGGTCAGCACGTACTCGGGCAGGACGACCAGCCGCAGGTCGGGACCGATCCAGGCCTTGGAGCCGCCGAGGCCCGAGTCCACCCGGGCGATCGCCGCCCTGATCTCCGAACGCGGGTCGGCCAAACCCGTCACCGCACGGGTCTCCAGTTGCAGGGCCAGCGCCCGGTAGGCGGTCATCGGTGCCACCACGGGTTCGCCGCGGCCGAGCGGTTGACCAGGTGGGCGCGGCGGCGGACGAACCGGTTGATCGAGACCTTGCCCATCCGCGAGCCGCCGAGGCCGGAGAGCTTGAAGGAGTTCTTCTCCCCTTCGTGCACCAGCGCCGTCAGCGAGGCGTCGTTGACGCTGACCGCGCCCGCCTCCAGCCGCCGCGCGACCGCGCGCGCGTCCTGCTCGGTCGCGGCGAAGACCGCTCCCGACAGCCCGTACGCGCAGTCGTTGGCTAGCCGTACCGCCTCGTCGGCGTCGTCCACGGCCATCACGGGAAGGATCGGCCCGAACGTCTCCTCGGTCATGAGCGCCATCGAGTGATCGACGCCCGACACCACGGTCGGGCGGCACCACAGCCCGCCGCCGTGGTGCTCGATCCGGCCGCCGGTGTGCACGACCGCGCCGCGCTCGACGGCGTCGGCGAGGTGGCGCGCGATGACGTCGGCCTGGTCGGCCGCGATGATCGGCCCGATGGGGCCGCCCTCGCAGGTCAGCGCCACCTTGGCCGCCTTGTCGGCGAGCAGCGCGAGGAACTCCGCGTGTACGGCCCGCTCCACGTACACCCGCTCGATCGACTGGCAGGCCTGCCCGGCGTTGGCGGTGCCGCCCCACAGGACGGCGGCGGCGGCCCGGTCGAGGTCGCTGCCGGCCAGCACGATGGCCGGGTCCTTGCCGCCGAGCTCCAGGAAGGCGGGGATGAACGCCTTGGCCGCCGCCTCGCCGACCTTGCGCCCGGTGGGCACGCTGCCGGTGAACACGACCGCGTCGACGAGGCCGATCAGCGCGGCGCCGGTCTCCCCCGCGCCTTCGACCACCCGCAGCGGCAGTTCCTCGGGCACCAGCTTCATGAGCGGCTCGATGAACCTGGGCGTCACCTCGCTGGGCTTGACCAGCACCGCGCATCCGGCGGCCAGCGCCGGGATCGCGTCGATGAGGCCGAGCAGCAGCGGGAAGTTCCACGGGCTGATCACCCCGACCAGCTCGTACGGCACCGCCTCGCCCCCGACCACGATGCCGGGCAGGCTGGCGGGCTCGTCCTCGGGCGGGGCGAGAAGGGCGGGGGCCAGCCGTACCCACCGCTCGATCATGCCCGCCACGATCTGCCGCTCCAGCACCGACTCGCCGGTGCGGCCGGTGTCGGCCACGAGCGCGGCGAGCAGTTCGTCGTCGGTGGCCAGCGCGGCCCCGAAGCGGTTGAGCACGGCCCCTCGGTCCGCCTCGCGCCAGGCGGGCGCCGCCGCGCGCAGCTCGTTGGCCGTGGCCGTGAGCAGCGCGGGCGACGGTGGTGCGAGCAGGCGGTCGGTTTCCCCGGTGAGCGGGTTCCTGACCTGCGTCATGGTTACCTTCCGTTGGTGGTGCACCACTGGGCCCAGGTGGTGGCACCCCGGCCCAGTTGCTTGTTGTAGAACGACGACCAGGAGTTCTCGCTGGCGCCGGGGTCGGTGGGAGCGGCCTGGTAGAGCGGGTACTGCAGGTCGATCTTGGCACGCAGCCACGGCTCGACCTCAGCGTAGGAGTTGAGCGCCCAGCTTCGGGCGTGGTAGGTCAGCTGGCCCTGGACACTTTCCTCGGGCAGGCACATGAAGGGCGCCCACGGGCTGGTGCGGCTCCAGCTGATCTTGGTCTTCATGGCGCCGGTGGGGACGGTGCCGTCGACGGTGCGTGCGGCGCGCTCACGGTCGTCGACGTAGAAGTCGAACATCTCCATCGCGCTGTAGTAGCCGTTCTTGAGGCCGAAGCGCTCGCCGAGCGTGGTGCCGAAGTTGGTGTTGACCGGGATGTCGCTGGTCCACGCCGTTTCCTCGTGCCGCTGCTGCAGGGGTGGGCCGACGTAGGAGGGGGTGACGTTGAACGGGCCGAAGGCCACCCGGTCGTTGTTGATCGGCACGACCGGGTAGATCTTGCCGTCGACGGGGTTGGTCCACTCGGTGAGGATCTGCGTGGGGTTGGTGGGGCTGGTGTAGAAGACGATCTCGCGGGAGAGCTGGTGGATCTGCGTGGTGCCGGGCACGCGGTAGAGCCGGCGGATGTTGTAGCCCTCGAGGTTGAACAGCTTCTGGCCGTGGCGGATCTTGGGGTCGAGGGCGTTGCCCTCCACGTTCGCGTAGACCGAGCCGGAGATGCGGAAGACCATGTCCTGGCCGTCGGGGCGGCCCATGGACTGCAGCTGGAGCTGTCCGGCGTCGTCGGTGACCGTCCGGTAGATGGGGCCCGGGGCCCAGGGGTCGTCGATGTCGGCGGCGACTGCGGCGCCCGGTGCGAGACCGGTCAGCATGACGGCGGATAAGGCGATAGCGAAGGACAGACCACGGCGCTTCAACATCGTGTCTCCGGAGGTGGGGCGGCTATAGCGGGGGAAATACGATCATCATCGGAGAGACTCTGTCAACGCGCGTGTCGGCTCCGGGCAGAGCCCCCGGCCGCCGCGGATCGGGCGGCCGGGGCGGGGGTCAGGACACCCGTCGCTCGTCGATCAGCGTGCGCTTGACGCAGACGCCGCCCTTGACCCACTGCCACACGCGGCTCTTGCTCTTGCCGTCGTCGCTGAGCACGATCAGCTCGAACAGCCGCAGGTCCTCGTCGGCGGCCTTGTAGATCCAGCTCAGGTAGATCGTGGACGCGTCCAGCTCCCAGAACTCGCCCTTGATGCGCTCGGTGTCGAAGCCGCAGCGCCCGTTGCCCAGGTACGTGCCGGGGAACTGGAGCTCCTCGGTCCTGCCGTCGTCCCAGGTGTAGCGGTTGACCTGGTGATAGGTCTTGTCGTCCACGATGGTGCAGGTCAGGTGGGAGCGGTGGCGGTCGATCAGGTTGCCGTCCGCGTCAAGGTGGGTGTACGTGCCCTCCCACTCGCCCTCGTGGCGGGCGAGAAGCGGCATGTCATCACGAAGACCCATAGGAACACCTCTTGCAGGGTTGGTCATGGTTTGCGGCCGACGCCGGCGACCGCCAGTTTCAGCACCGGATGGCTCTCCTGGAACGGTTGATCGGGATCGGGACGCCAGTCAGGCACCCCTACCAGCCCGGGATCGACCATTTCAAGACCCGCGAAGAAGCGGGCGATCTCATCCTTGGTGCGGTATCGGGTGTTCCGTGCCTCCAGCAGCGAACGGCTCTGCTCGTCGCCCCTGTTCAGGAGGTGGTGGATGAACACGTAGCTGCCCGAGGGAAGGGCGGCGACGAGCTCCTTCGTGAGATGCCACGGATCCTCCTCGTCCTGGACGTGGTGGAGGATCCCGCAGAGGATCAGGCCGACCGGCCGCTTGAGGTCGATGTGCGCGAGCAGCTCGCGGTCGCCCAGCAGGGCCGCGGGCTCACGCAGGTCGGCGTGTACGGCGAGCGTATTGACATTCCTGGCCAGCAAGGCTCTGGCGTGGACCAGGACGTGCGGGTCATTGTCTACATAGGCGACACGCACCCCGGGATCAACCGAGTGAGCCACCTGATGCACGTTTTCGGCTGTCGGTAACCCCGTGCCGATGTCGATCAGCTGACGTAGACCGACCTCTCCGACCAGAAACCTGACGACCCTGCCCAGCACCGCGCGTTGCGCGCGCACCCCGATCTCGACACCGGGCATGAGCGCGCGGATGCGCTCACCCTCGGCCCGGTCGACACCGAAGTTGTCCTTGCCCCCGAGCAGGTAGTCGTACACACGAGCAGGGCTGGCCTCCGACAGATTCAGTCCGTAGGGAGCCTCACCATCGACGTCTGCCACGACACCCCTTACACCCAAACCTATGATCGCCCTCTGAGCCTATCCGGAAAGCCACCCTGCCACCTACACGACATACCAACATAAATACCCATAAAACCGGACAAAGTACGCGGTTTAATTTAAATCCGACGGTCAAAAGGCTAAAACTGACATATCCACTATATCTCCTTTAAATCTCTTCTCGTGCGTTACAGTGCGTGTCATCGTCGCTCACACCCCCTGGTTCATAAGGAGACACGGCATGCGGTTACGTGCCCTGGGGCGCACCGCCCTGATCGGCCTGGCGACAACCCTGGTGATTGCGGGGTGTTCTTCTGGATCCGGGACGGAAAGCAAACCGGGGGGTACGGCCAACGCGTCGGGTCTGGAGAAGACCTCGTTGCTCATCGGCCAGTACCCCGGAGCCGACTCGGCGCCCCTGTTCATCGCCATGGAACGCGGCTTCTTCAAGGAGCAGGGACTTGAGGTCAGGCAGGAGCCCATCCAGGCCCCGCAGGCTGTCTTGCCCAAGCTCAGCAACGGCCAGATGGACGTCGTCCTTGGCAGCTACGCCACCATCCTGACCATTCAGGAGGGCGGTTCGGAGAAGTTCAAGTACATCGCCGACTCCTATCAGGGAGCCAGTGGCGCGTTCGGTGTGATGGTCGCGAAGAATTCACCGATCAAGAAAATCTCCGACCTCAAGGGAAAGAAGATCGGCGTCAACGCGCTCAAGGGACTCGGCGTTCTCACCATGAACCCGCACCTGAAGATCAACGGCGTTGACCCGCAGAAGGACGTCACCTACGTCGAGATCGCGACCACCAACTGGCTGTCGTCGCTGGAGAAGGGCGACGCGGACGCGGTCTGGATGACCGACCCGTACGTCAGCGAGGCGGAGAGCAAGCTCGGCGCCACCATGCTGATCGACACCATGTCCGGCCCCACCGAGAGCCTGCCCATCACCGGCTGGGCCGCCACCGAGAAGTGGATCAGCGAGAACCCCAAGACCATGGCCGCCTTCCAGCGCGCGATGGCCAAGGCGCAGAACATCGCCGCCACCGACCGTGACGCGGTGACCGCGATCCTGCCCACGTTCACGAAGATCCCCAAGGAAACGGCCGCGACGATCAACCTCGGCAACTATCCGACCTCGCTGAACGCCCAGCGCATCCAACGCGTCGCCGACCTGATGGCCGAGTACGGCTTCCTGAAGGCGAAGATGGACGTGAGCACGATGATCGTCAATCCGCAGGGATGACCGCAGCGATCGACGGAACGCGGCGCGAGCGCGACCCGCTCGCCCGCGTCCCGATAGGGAAGATCACCCGCCACGTCGTCGGCGTGGCGGCTTTTCTGCTTCTGTGGGAGGTCGTCAGCCGGGCCGGGCTGTTCACCTGGCTGCCGAACGCCTCGGACTCGCTGATCAGGTTCGCGACGCTGGCCGCCGACCCCGTCTTCCTCGGCGACCTGGCCGCCACGCTGACCGCCGCGATCCTCGGGCTCGGGCTCGCGGTGCTGCTGGCCGTACCGGTGGGGCTGCTGCTCGGAACGGTGCCGGTGGTCGAGGAGACCACGCGCGCCATCGTCGAGTTCCTGCGGCCCATCCCGTCGGTCGCGCTGATCCCGCTGGCGCTGTTCTTCTTCACTCCGGAGATCAACGCCAAGATCGCGCTGATCGTCTACGCCGCGTCCTGGCCCATCCTCATCAACACCCTGTACGGCGTGCGCGACGTCGACCCGGTCGCCGCCGAGACCCTGCGCTCGTTCGGCTTCGGCGCGGGCGCGGTGGTGTGGCGGGTGGCGCTGCCGAGCGCGGCGCCGTTCATCTTCACCGGTGTACGGCTGGCCGCCTCGGTCACCCTCATCCTGGCCATCAGCGTGGAGTACTTCGTCGGCGGCGCCAGCGGCGTGGGCAGGTTCCTCATCGAGGCCAGCACCGGCATCGGCGAGTCGGCCATGCTCGACGTGATCGCGACGCTGATCTGGGCCGGGCTGGTCGGCCTGGTGGTCAACGCGGTGCTGCTGCGCGCCGAGCGGCGGCTGTTCAGGTGGCGAAGCGCATGATCAAGACTCTCGTCAAGCGGCTCTGGCTGATCCCCGTCGTCCTGGTCGGCTGGGAGCTGGCCGCGATGGCGGTCGCCAGCCCGTACTTCCCCGCGCCCTCGCGCATCATGGTGCGGCTGTATGAGATGTTCGCCGCCGAGGAGGCGATCGGGCACGTCTGGCCGAGCCTGGCCAGGGTGGTCGGCGCCTGGTGCGTGGCGGTACTGGTCGGCGTCCTGCTGGGCGTGGCGCTGGGGCGTACGCGGTGGCTGGCCGACTACATCGACCCGCTCGTGGAGTTCGGCCGGGCGGTGCCGCCGCCGGCGATGCTCCCGGTCTTCCTGGTGCTGTTCAGCATGGGCACCGAGGTGCAGGTGGCCACGATCATCTTCGGTGTCATCTGGCCGATCCTGCTGAACTCCATCGACGGCGCCCGCCACGTGGAGCGGATGCAGATCGAGACGGCCACCGTCTTCGGCATCCCCGCCCACCTGCGGGTCCTGCGCATCATCCTGCCCGCCGCGTCCCCCAAGATCTTCGCCGGACTGCGGCTGAGCGTCTCGCTGGCGCTCATCCTCATGGTCGTCTCCGAGCTCAAGGGCAGCACGGAGGGCATCGGCTACCTGCTCAGCCTCGCCTCCAACAATGCCGACATGCCCGCCCTGTGGGCCGGCGTCGTGATGCTCGGCGTGCTGGGCTTCGTTCTCAACTCCCTGTTCCTCATGGGCGAGCGCCGCGTCCTCGCCTGGCACCACAACCGGAGGCGGTCATGACAGACCTGCTGATCAGGAACGTGCGGGTCGTCACCCACGAGCGTGACGAACCCGTTGAGGCGGACATCGCGATAACGGACGGCCGCATCACCGCGGTCGCCCCCGGCCTGCCGCCCGGCGACGACGTCATCGAGGGGAACGGCAAGCTCGCCTTCCCCGGCGTGGTCGACGCCCACCAGCACTGGGGCATCTACAACGCGCTGGAGGAGGACGCCTCGACCGAGAGCCGGGCGGCCGCCCAGGGCGGCGTCACCACCGCGCTCACCTACATGCGCACCGGCCAGTACTACCTCAACCGGGGCGGCCCCTACGCCGAGTTCTTCCCCGAGGTGCTCGCCAGGGCCGAGGGCCGCGCCTACATCGACTACGGCTTCCACCTGGCGCCCATGTCGAGCACGCACATCGCCGAACTGCCCGACCTGATCGAGAAGCACGGCGTGCCCAGCTTCAAGATCTTCATGTTCTACGGCGGGCACGGCCTGCACGGCCGCTCCAACGACCAGAGCCGTTTCCTCATGCTGCCCGACGGCGAACGCTACGACTACGCCCACTTCGAGTTCGTCATGCGCGGCGTCCAGGCGGCCCGCGAACGTTTCCCCGACCTGGCCGACGAGATCTCGCTGTCGCTGCACTGCGAGACCGCCGAGATCATGACCGCCTACACCAAGCTGGTCGAGGAGGCCGGCGAGCTCAGCGGCCTGGCCGCCTACAGCGCCTCGCGGCCGCCGCACTCCGAGGGCCTGGCCGTCTTCATCGCCTCCTACCTGGCCCACGAGACCGGGCTGGCCAACATCAACCTGCTGCACCTGTCCTCGCGCAAGGCGCTGGACGCCGCGGTGCGCATGGCCGCCGCCTTCCCGAACATCGACTTCCGCCGCGAGGTCACCATCGGGCACCTGCTGGCCTCCGTCGAGACGGCGGAAGGGCTGGGCGGCAAGGTCAACCCGCCGATCCGGCCCCAGGAGGACGTCGAGGCACTGTGGGAGTACGTGCTCGACGGCACCGTCGACTGGGTGGTCAGCGACCACGCCTGCTGCCGCGAGGAGCTGAAGTACGGCGAGCCGAAGGACGACGTGTTCGTGGCCAAGGCGGGCTTCGGGGGCGCGGAGTATCTGCTTCCCGGGCTCGTCTCCGAGGGGCGGCGGCGCGGCCTGCCGTACGGGAGGATCGCGGCGCTCACCGCGTGGAACCCCGCGCGCAGGTACGGCCTGCGGGCCAAGGGCACGATCGCGCCCGGCTACGACGCGGACGTGGCGCTGCTGGACCCGGACCAGACGTGGACGGTGCACGCGGCCGACTCGGAGTCCACGCAGGAGTACACGCCGTTCGAGGGCTTCGAGCTGACGGCGCGGGTGACCGACACGTTCGTGCGCGGCCACCACGTCATGGACGCCGGTAAGATCATCGGCCGTCCCCTCGGCTCCTATCTCGTGAGGCCCGGTGTTCACTGAAGGCGAGCTCCTCTACCTGCGTGACCACACCATCGGCCGGCTGGCCAGCGCGGCCGCGGACGGGCGCCCGCACGTGGTGCCGGTGCGGTTCCGGCTGTCGGAGGGCGGGCGGTCGCTGGAGATCGGCGCGCGCGACCTGCCTGCCCGCGGGCAGCGGCGCGCCTACCGCGACAACGCCGCCGAGAACCCGGAGCTGGCGATCGTCGTGGACGACTACACCGAGGACGGCGTGCCGCGCGGCCTGCTCATCCGCGGCACCGCCAAGCTCCACGACAGCGGCGGCGAGCGGGTGGTGCGCGGCGGCGGGCCGCAGTGGCTCGAGCTGCTGCCCGCCTCGATCTCCTCGTGGGGCATCGACTCGGCCGGGTACGCGCCCCCGATCCGCCGCGCGTTCTAGCCGCCCTGCCAGGCCAGCACCCTGCGCTGAACGGCCAGCAACACCGCGTTGAGCACGTAGCCGAGCACCCCGATCAGCACCACCGCCGACCACATCCTGGGCAGGTCGCCGACCGCGTAGGCGTCCTGCAGCAGGTAGCCGATGCCGTTGGAGGAGCCGGGCATCAGCTCGGAGAAGACCATGAGGATCAGCGCCACGGACATGCTCAGCCGCAGCCCGGCGAACACCTTCGGCAGCGCCGACGGCACGAGCACCCGCCACAGCCGCTGGGCGGCGGTGAGCCGGAAGACCTGGGCGGTCTCCAGATGCCTCCGGTCCACGCCGCTGACGCCGTCGGCGGTGTTGAGCAGGATCGGCCAGAGCGTGGCGAAGGCGATCGTGGCCAGCTGCATCTGGGTGCCGACGCTGAGCAGCACGATGAAGACCGGCACCAGCAGCGGGGGCGGGACGGCGCGGAAGAGCTGCAGCACGGGGTCGGCGTAGGCGCGCGCCTTCGCCGACCGGCCCAGGACGAAGCCCAGGACCACTCCGGTGACCACCGCTCCGGCCAGCCCGGCGGCCAGCCTGCCCAGGCTCGGGGCGAGGTGCTCGACCGCCTCGTCGGTGAAGATGTAAGAGCCGGAGAACCACAACTCGTACATGCGGGCCGCGATCTGCGAAGGCGGCGGGAAGAAGCGGTTGCCCGCCGAGCGCGACAGCGCCTCCCAGGCCAGCGCGCAGGCGGCGAACACCGCCCAGCGGATCACCGGTGGGCCCAGAAGAACAGGCGGCGCTCGCCGCGTACCAGCAGGGTGTTGGCGAGCAGGCCGAGCAGGGCGGCCCAGACGGTGACGGCCAGCACCTCGGCCGTGGCGTCGGGGACGAACGTGGACTGGGCCACGTGCACCCCGATGCCCTGGCCGGTGCCCATGAAGATCTCGCCGGCGATGGTGGCGATCAGGGCTATGCCGGCCGCGAGCCGTACACCGGTGGCGATGAACGGCGCCGCGCTCGGCAGCGACACCCGCACCAGCACCGCGGCGCGGCCGAAGCCGAAGGCGCGCAGCGTGTCCACGGCCACCGGCTCGACGTCGCGCAGTCCGTACACGGCGTTGAACAGGACCGGCCACAGCGCGACGTAGGTGACGACCACGACCCGGGTGGCGCCGCCGGAGCCGAGCATCATGCCGACCAGCGGGAAGAGCGCGACGCCCGGCATCGGACGCAGGAACTCCAGCACCGCCCTGCTCGCCCGCTCCACGCCCGGCAGGCTGCCGAGCAGCAGCCCGGCCGGGATCGCGATGGCGGTGGCCAGGAGGGTGCCGCCCGCCCAGGTGAGCAGGGTGCCGGCGAGATGGGACAGGTAGCCGGGCTCCAGGGCGAGCGTGGCCGCCCTGGCCAGGACCTCCCCGGCGGGCGGCAGCGTGCCGCCGCTCGCCCGGCCCAGCACCTCCAGGCCGGCCAGCAACAGCGCGACGCCCACGGCGCCGCGCCAGCGCGAACCGGTCAACCGCCCGGGGTGTAGATGAGGTCGGTGGCCTTGAAATTGCCCTTGAGCAGGCCCTCGACCCTCATCTGGTCGATGACGCGCTGCAGGCGGGCGGCATCGGGCGCGGTCGGGAAGTCGACGAGCTTGATCGCCGCGGCGGTCGTGGCGTCCATCTTGGTGTAGGTGGGCAGTTGCAGGACCTTCTCGACGCTGACCCGGTCGGCGGCCAGGCTCTGCGCCTTGCCGAGCGCCGTGGCGAGGGCGGCGGCGGTCTTCGGGCGGGCGTCGATCCATTCCTGCTTGACGAAGTAGCCGGCGGTGGGCCAGTTCTGCGTGGTGCCGGAGGCCAGGTCGGTGACGAGGCGGAAGCCCTTGCCGGCCGCCAGGCTGGTGAACGGCTCGGTGAAGGCGGCGGCGTCCACCTGCCCCGCCTCGACGGCGGCGACCGTGTTCGGGACCGGCACCTGCACGTACTCGACCTTGGCCGGATCGGCGCCGGCGTCGCGCAGCACCGCGTTGAGCATGAGCGGCTGGACGTTCTTCAGCACGGCGACGGCGACCTTCTTGCCCTCCAGGTCCTTGACCGTCTTGATCGGCGAGGACTCCGGCACCATGACCGCCTGGACGCCGGGCTTGCCGACCGACCCCTCAGAGATGATCTTCAGTTTGGCGCCGTTGTCGATGATCTGCAGCAGGCTCACGTAGTTGGCGAAACCCAGGTCGACCTCGCCGCTGTTGAAGGCGACGCTTCCGGCCTTGCTGTCAGTGAAGAACTGCGCGGAAAGCTCGACGCCCTCGGTCGCGAAGACGCCCTTGTCGAGCCCCACGTGCAACCCCGCCTGGTCGAGGAACGGCAGCGCCATCGCCTTGACCACGCTCGACTCCTGACCGGTGGCCGTCTTGCCCGGTTCCGCCCCGCCCGTCCCCGAGCCGCAACCCGCCAGTGCCAAGGCGGCCACCAGACCAGCTAACAGCGACACTCGGGAGAATTTCATGAAATTTCCACCTCTTCCGGCTTACGCCCCCTGCCACCCGAGCAGGCGGCGCTCGATCACGACGAACATGGAGTTCACCACGTAACCGAGCAGACCGAGCAGCGCGATGGCGGCCCAGACCCCCGGGGTGTCGAACCCCCGCTGCGCCTGAAGCAGCTGATAACCGATCCCGTCGGTGCCGCCGAACAACTCGGAGATCACCATCATGATCAGTGCCAGCGAAAGACTCAACCGCAGACCGGCCAGGATCTTCGGCGCCGCCGCCGGGATGATGACCTTGCGTACCTGCTCCGCGCGGGACAGCCCGAACACGCGGGCCGTCTCGATCTGCAGGACCTCGACCGAGCGGGCGCCGTCGATGGAGTTCAGCAGCACCGGCCAGATCACGCCGAAGACGATCGCGGCCAGCTGCGTGGCCAGGCCGCCCTGCAGCAGCGCGAGGAAGAAGGGCAGCAGCAGCGGCGGCGGCACCGAGCGGCCGAACTGGATCAGCGGCCCGGCGTAGTCCTGGGCCGCCCGCGAACGGCCGATCAGCACCCCCGCCAGCACACCGGCCGCGGCGGCCAGCACCCATCCGGTGAACATGCGCGCCAGGCTCGGCAGCAGATTGGCCACCGCCTCGTCGGTCAGGAACAACCGGGCCGCCGGGCCGGAGAACCACAGCTCGCGCATCCGGCCCGCGATGGCGGTCGGCGGCGGAAAGTCGGTGTCGGCCTTGAGCCGCGTGAGCACCTCCCACACGACCAGCACAGCGGGCACGAACCACACCCTGTTCAGCACAGCGGGCACGGACCACGGCACGGACCACAGCCTGTTCGGCCCGCTCACTCGGCCACTCCCCTGCGCGCCTCGTGCCAGCGGAACAGGCGGCGCTCCGCCGCCACCAGCAGCGTGTTGGCCACCAGGCCCGCCGCGCCCGCCCAGAGGGTGGCGGCCAGCATGAGATCGGTACGGTTGCCGCTGCCCGCCTGGATGACGAAGACGCCGATGCCGGAGCTGCCCCCGGCCAGCAGTTCCGCGCTGACCGCGAGGATGAGGGCCACCCCGGCGGCGATGCGGACACCTGTGGCCACGAACGGGGCGGCGCTGGGCAGGCTGACCCGCCACAGCACCGCCAGCGGGCCGAAGCCGAAGCTGCGCAGGGAGTCCTTGGCCAGGGGGTCGACCTCGCGCATGCCGTACAGCGTGTTGATGAGGACGGGCCACACGGCGGCGTACACGATCACCGAGGCCTTCATCGCGACGTCGGCGGGGATGAGCAGGATCGCCAGCGGGATGATGGCCACCGACGGGATGGGACGCATGAACTCCAGCAGCGGGCGGGTCGCCCGCTCGGCGGCGGGCAGCGCGCCGAGCGCCACGCCGACGGGCACCGCGACGGCGACGGCGGCCAGCAGACCGAGCGCCCAGTTGAGCAGGGTGGCGGCGACGCCCGCCAGGAACCCGGGGTCGGCCAGGAGCAGCGCGGCCTCGACCAGGACGAGCGAGGGCGGCGGGAACACCACGCCCTCGGCCAGCCAGAAGCGCACGACCAGCTCGGCCACGAGCAGGAACGCGGCGACGCCCGCCGCGCCCCGCACGGCACGCACGCTCATCCGGTGGGGCTGACCAGGAGCGTCTTGACGTCCAGGGGCTGCTTGAGATACCCGAACTCCAGCATCAGGTCGGCCACCCGCTGCAGCCTGGCCGGGTCGAGGTCGGTCGGGAAGGTGCCCAGCGCGATCTTCGTGACCGCGGCCTGGTCGATCTTCGAGTAGGTGGGGATGATCGCGTCGACCACCGTGCGGTCACCGGCGGCCAGCTTCTGCGCCTTGCCGATCGCGCGCTGGAAGGCGGCGAGCGTCTTGGGGTTCTTCGCGACCCACTCGCCGGTGGCCATCCAGGCGGCGATCGGCAGGCCGGCGGTCGGCCCGGTCATGGTGTCGGCGAGTACGCGCAGGCCCGGCTGGACCTGTGTGGCGGTGATGAACGGCTCGGTCAGCCACGCGGCGTCGGCCTGCCCGGCGGCCAGCGCGTTGCCCATGTCGGGGAAGGGCTTCTCGATGAACTTCACCTCGCCCGGCGCCACGCCCGCGCTCTTCAGCGTCGAGGTGACGGCCAGCGTGCCGATGTTGTTGAGGGTGTTGACCAGGATCGTCTTGCCCTTGAGGTCGGCTACCGCCTTGATCGGGGAGTCCTTGGCCACCATGAGGTCGAAGGTGTTCGGGGCGGCGCCGTAGAGGTCGCCGACGACCTTGATCTTCTCGCCCCTGCCCGCGGCCAGGAACGTGGAGACGTAGTTGGTGTGGGAGATGTCGAGGGCCCCGCTCTTGATCTGCGGCAGCGCGACGGCGCCGCCCTGGATCGTGATCGGCTCGACGGTCAGGCCCTCTTCCTTGAAGTAGCCCTTGGACCGGGCGATGTAGAGCGCGGCCGCGTCGGGGATGGGCAGCGCGCCCACCTTGATGACGGGCTTCTCCAGCCCGCCGGTGGACGCCTGCTCGGCACCCCCGCACGCGGTCAGCGCCAGGGTGGTGGCGAGCAGGAGGGCGGGGATCGTACGTCTCATGGTGTGCGCTCCGGGGGGTGGGGAGGGCCTGCCGCAAGAGACGATATTTCATGACGCGCGGCTTTTCTGACACCTTTTCGACGAGTGAAATCCCCAATTCGGACTCAAAGGCACAAAGCAGCGCGAATTCTGGTCAATGCCAGCTATGGCCTCACAATTCGGGCCTCCGCTAGAGTCAGGGGGTCACTCGCGCCCCTCAAGGAACCCAGCCTTGCTCGAGATATCCAACCTCAGCCACACCTACGGCAGCGGCCCCAGCGCCCACCACGCCATCGAAGGCCTCTCCCTGAGCGTCGCCGACGGCGAACTGTTGTGCGTCGTCGGCCCCTCCGGCGCCGGCAAGTCCACGCTGCTGCGCAGCATCGCCGGCCTGCTCACGCCCACCGGCGGCGAGATCAAGGTCGACGGGCAGCTGGTCACCCACACACCCGACAACCTGGCCGTCGTCTTCCAGGACTACAGCCGCTCGTTGTTCCCGTGGATGTCGGTGGCCGACAACGTCGCCCTGCCGCTGCGCCGCAAGAACATGGACAAGAAAGCGCGCAGAGACGCCGCGCAGGAAGCGCTGGAGTCGGTCGGGCTGGGGGACGCGGGCAAGAAATACCCGTTCCAGCTGTCCGGCGGCATGCAGCAGCGCGTGGCCATCGCCCGCGCCCTCGCCTACCGGCCGACGCTCATGCTCATGGACGAGCCCTTCGGCTCCGTCGACGCCCAGACCCGCGAGGACCTCGAAGACCTCGTCCTGCAGGTGCGCGGCCACCACCAGATGACGATCGTGCTCATCACGCACGACATCGACGAGAGCGTTTACGTCGGGGACCGCGTGGTCGTCCTGTCCAAGGCCCCCGCCAACGTGGTCGGCGACCTGCCCGTGGACCTGCCGTCGCCCCGCGACCAGATCACCACCCGCGAGCACCCCGACTTCGTCCACCTCCGCGCCGAGGTGGGGCGTCTCGTCCGCGGCCTGGACTCCAAGACTCCTGCCTGACTTTCCCACAGGGCTGTCTTGTTTTTGAGTTACGGCAAGCCGCCCCACCCCCACCCGCCGCACGTGGCCGGTGACCTTCCAGGGGAACGCTCCTCCGCCTCCCCGGCCGGCCACCGCAACGTGCGCTCGCGCACCCGCTGAGCGGGAAAACCCGGCATGCCCAGAGGCTCTCCGCGTGGACCGCGCGAGGCTGGTTCACCGGGGTCAGGCGTGGGTTCACGCCGGGCCAGAGCGGGGTCCAAGCCAGTGCCCCTTGGGTGGGTTCTCGGCCAGGGGCGGCGGGGTGGGTTCTGGGCCTGTTTGGCAAGTTGGTTGGTTGGCCGGGCCTGGTCGGCTCGGCCAACTTTCCTGGGTTGTGGCGGGTTAGGCCGGGGCGATCTGGCGGGTCAGGGCGTGTTCGACCAGCGTGATCAGGGTGGACTTGACCGACTCCCGGTTGCGGGCGTCGAGGCGGACGATCGGGGTGCCGTCGCCGACCGTCAGTGCCTCGCGCAGTTCCCGCTCGTCGTGCAAAAAGGCGCCGTCCCAGCCGTTCACACCGACCACGAACGGCAGCTTGGCCTCTTCGAAGTAGTCGATGGCCGGGAAGCTGTCGGCCAGGCGGCGCGTGTCCACGAGGACCACCGCGCCGATGGCGCCGCGTACCAGGTCGTCCCACATGAACCAGAACCGGTGCTGACCGGGCGTCCCGAACAGGTACAGGATCAGGTCGCGGTCCAGCGAGACCCGGCCGAAGTCCATCGCCACCGTGGTCGTGGTCTTGTTGGGAGTGAGCGACACGTCGTCGACGCCGGCCGACGCGTCGGTCATGACGGCCTCCGTGGTGAGCGGCAGGATCTCAGAGACCGCTCCCACGAACGTCGTCTTGCCCACGCCGAAGCCTCCAGCCACGACGATCTTCGTCGAGGTGAGGCCGGCGCTAGAGCCTGCGAAGTCCACTGAGTACCCTTTCGAGCAAGTTGAGGTCCGGCTTCCCCGCGTCCAGCGCAGGCTGGTGCACGCGGATCAGGCCTTCCGACGCCATGTCGGCGATCAGCACCCGGACCACCCCGAGAGGTTGCCGTAAAAGGGCGGAGATCTCCGCAACCGACCGAACATTTCGTGTCAGCTGGATGATCGCCTGATACTCCGGACTCAAGAGGGAAATATCTTGGTATTCCGACGTCACGGAGGAAACCAGCGCCTCCATGGCGAACTTCATCCGCGGAGCGGTCCGCCCCCCGGTCACGGCATAAGGCCGCACCAGTGAGCTCGGCTTCTGCGGACGGGGCGCCGACGGATGCGGCGGAGTGCTATCACCAGCCCAACCCTGACCTGACACCATGATCTCCTGTCACCGCCCGGCTAGCGGGGGCGGGCCGCCTGCAGCTCCGCCCGTACGGCGGGCGTCAGCACCTGGCCGGCCCGCTCGACGAGGAGCGTCATCTGGTAGGCCACCAGGCCCATGTCGCAGTCCGGCGAGGCGAGCACCGCCAGACAGGATCCATCACTGATCGACATGATCATCAAAAGGCCGCGTTGCATCTCGATCACGGTCTGGGTGACCATGCCGCCCTCGAAGACGCGGGCCGCGCCCTGGGTCAAGCTGATCACACCGGAGGCGACCGCGGCGAGCTGGTCGGCCCGGTCCTTGGGGAACCCCTCGGAGAAGGCCAGCGGCAGACCGTCCGACGACACGACAACGGTGTGCGCGACACCGGGCACGTTGTTGACGAAATCGGTGATCAGCCAGCTGATGCCACGCGCTCCCTGGCTCAGTTCTCTCATTCCTTCTCCTTCAGATCCTCACGGCCCTGCCGTACACCCTGCTGGAAGCTGGAGAGCCTGCTGCGCAGGCGCTCGGGTGAGATCGACGGCGGCGGAGACGTCAATTGGGGCTCGGCGGAGCCCGCCGTGCCCGGCACCAGATTGGCCTTGGGCACGCGCCGCGGCAGGCCGGAGGCGGTGGTACCACCCCTGGCGGGCTCGGCGGCGGCCTGCGCGGCCTGGAATCCGCTGTCGGCCGGGGAGGACCAGGAAGCACCGGCGCCGGACTGCCCGGGCCTGCGCTGCGGCAGACCAGACCGGCCCACGCCACCCGCCTGCCCAGCGCCACCCGCACCACCGGCACCCGCGCCGGGACCACCGGCGCCGGGACCACCAGCACCAGGACCCGCATGACCGGGACCCGCGTTGCCGGAACCCATCTGGCCGGGACCTGCTTGGCCGGCGGCTCCGTAACCGGAACCCGCGTTGCCGGGGCCCGCCTGACCGGGGCCCGCTTGGCTGGGGCCGCCGTGGGTTGGGCTGTAGCCGGTGCCAGGAGCGCCCGAGCCCGCGTAGTCGGAGCCTGGGTAGTCCGAGCTGGAGCCTGGGTAGCCGGCGGGGTCCCCGTGGGTGCCTGGACCGGTGCCCGCGGGCGCGTAACCGCCCTGAGAGTCCCCGTGGCCGCCTGAGGCCGGGTGACCCGGGCCCTGACCGTAGCCCGAGCCCTGGCCGTATCCGGAGACCGGCGGGGGGCCGTCGGCCGAGATGACCGGGTGGGGCATGGTCGGGGGCGAGTCGGCCTCGTAGGAGTCGTAGGCGGGGCTGTTGCCGACCACGCCGAACGCGCCCGTCCCCGGACCGTTGAAGCCGTCGGAGGAGGCGGAACCCGGAGCTCCGGTGTAGCCGCCCTGTCCCACCGGGCCGAACGCGCCGGTCGAAGGACCGGAAAGCTCGGGGTCGGCGGGCGGCTCCTGGGCCTTCAGCGGGTCGGGCTCGGGGCGGCGGAACCAGTCGGAGCCCACCGACGAGAAGATCGGCAGGAAGTCCTCGCCCTCGGACTCCATGGGCGAGCTGTCGACCACGGGCAGCGGACCGGTGAGGTCCTGCGAGGCGTAGTCGGAGTTGTACGGCGTGAACAGCCCGTTGCCCGAGCCGTTGCCGTTGGGGGTCGAGGCGACCGACGGCCAGTTCGAGTCTTCGCTGAAGGACGGCCACCGCTGGTCGACCTCAAGCGGCGGCGGCTCCTCCGCGAAGGATGGCCAGCGCTGGTCGGCCGGGAGCGGCGGCGGCTGCTCGGCGAACGACGGCCAGCTCGCCTCGGGCGACTGCCCGGCGAAAGGCGACTGGTCAGCGAACGGTGATTGGCCGGGGAACGGCTGGCCTCCCGAAGGCGGCTGCTCGGCGTAGGGCTGGTCGGCGAAGTGCTGCTGGTCGGCGAAAGGCTGCTCGCCAAAGGCGGCGGGCGCCTGGTCGCCGGGCGAGTCCGCGTAAGGCTGCTTGCCCGCCTGTGACGGCTCCTCGCCGTACGGGGTCCAGCCGCCCGTGTCCGGCACCGGCATCGAGCCGGGCCACTGGGTGTCGGCCAGCGACTCGTGGGCGCGTACCTCGGGAGTGTCGGGGTTGGCGTAGGGCGGCGAGCCCAGCATGGCCGGGTCGAAGGTGGTGAAGCTGTCGTACTGCCCGCGCTGCTGCGGCACCATGCCGTTGGCGGCGGCGACGAGCATGTCGGGCAGCATGACCAGCGCGCTGAGCCCGCCGGTCTCCCGCATGCGGAGCTGGACCCTGATGCCGTGGCGCAGGGCCAGGCGGCCGACCACGAACAGGCCCATGCGCCGGGACACGGACACGTCCACGACGGGCGGGTTGGCGAGGCGCCAGTTGGCCTCGGCCAGTTCGTCGCCGCTCATGCCGATGCCCAGGTCGCTGATGGTGACGACGAAGCCGCCGTCGGCGGGGGCGCTGGTGACGCTGACCCGGCTCTCGCGCGGCGAGAAGGAGATCGCGTTCTCGATCAGCTCGGCGAGCAGGTGGACGGCGTCGGTGACGGCCGGGCCGACGATCTGGATGTCGGACGGGATCTGGATCTGGACCCGCTCGTAGTTCTCGACCTCGGACAGCGAGGCGCGGGCGATGTCGACCAGCGGGACGGGCTCGCTCCACTTGCGGGCGGCCTCCTGGCCGGCGAGGACCAGGAGGTTCTCGCTGTTGCGGCGCATGCGGGTGGCGAGGTGGTCGAGTCGGAAGAGGTTGGCGAGCCGGTTCTCGTCCTCCTCGCCCTGCTCCAGGCCTTCGATGAGCTGCAGCTGGCGCTCGACGAGCGTCTGCGAGCGGCGCGAGAGGTTGACGAACATGGAGTTGACGTTGGCGCGCAGCTTGGCCTCGTCGCCGGCCAGCCGGATCGCCTCGCGGTGGACCTCGTCGAAGGCCCGTGCGACTTCCCCGATCTCGTCCCGGGTGTTGACGCCGACGGAGGGGACCTCTGGGGTGGCGGCGCCGTCGCCGGACTCGCGCAGCACGCGGACGGTCTCCGGCAGCCTGGTCGTGGCCACCTGGAGTGCCTCGGCGCGCAGCCGGCGCAGCGGGCGTACCAGCGAACCGGCCACGCGGGTGGTGATCACCAGGACGAGGAGCAGCAGCACGAGGATGAGCGCGCCGGAGATGATGGCGTTGCGCTGCTCGGTGTCGCTCAGCTCACGGGTCTTGGTCACGACGGCCGTGGCGATGCCGTCCTCCACCTTGCGCATGGCGTTGACGGCCAGCGTGGTGCTGTCGTACCAGAACAACAGCTCACGGCGCGGGGTGGCGGTGATGTCGAGGTCGCGGATCTCCTTGTACTCGCGCAGCTGGGCCAGGGCGCGCTGGCGCATGGCGTCGGCGCGGTCGATGGCCGGGCCCTTGAGGGTGTCGTTGTACAGGGCGGAGTACTTGGACTGGGCCTCCTGCTCGAAGGTGGCCAGCTCGGCCTGCTGGGCGTTCCAGGAGCCGAGGAAGTCCGAAAGGTCGTCGTAGTCCAGCTTCCGCTCGACCAGCGCGACGACCAGGATGACCTGCTGGCGCGAGACCTCTTCCTTGGCCCGCTGGAGGGCGCCGAGGGCGGCCACGTCCTTGAGCAGGATGTCGTCGTCGCCGACCTGGCCGAGCTCGTCCTGGAGGTTCTCCAGGACGTCGATCATCGTCGAGTAGGTCCGGATCGCGGCTCGGGGCGGCACGCTGTCGCCCAGGATCGACTCGCGCAGCCCGTCGAGGCCGGTGAGCCAGCGGCGCATGTTCTCGACCTCTTGCCGCACGCGGGGCGAGTGCGCGTCGTCGATGGCGGCCGTGCTGTCGAGCACCTTGGTCTTGGCGCCGTCCACGACGGCGCGCTGGGTGCGCAGTTGCGCCATCCGGCTGGGCCGCCGCTGGTCGGCGATGTACCAGGCGGTGAGCGCGCGCTCCTTGCCCATCTCGTGGGAGAGCGCGCCGATGCGCTGGACCAGCTCGGCCACCTGGGTGAGCCGCCGGTACTCGGCGCTGGTGCCGATCGCGTTGGCAAGCTGAATACCGGCGAGGAGTACACCGACGATGGTGGGGATGAGGATCAGGGCCACCAACCGGGAGCGCACACGCCAGTTAGCCAGCCGGAACCGTCCGCCTGTGTACTCCCCTGGCGTCGCGTGCCGGGGGTTTTCCGTCCTCACTGACTCTCGCTACCTCTCGCGCTACGTGCTCGAAAAATCTGACACGCGTGCGGCGCATGGGATTCCGCGGGCGTGGGTAATTGGAACACAACCCGTACCAGATCGGCCAACCGTGCATATCCCATCAAAAGCGACCAAACGTGTCATTTCGGTCGGTTTCGCCGTCAGCTTTCAGGCCGGCCGGAAGGAGTCCCGCTTGGCCGGGGCAGCGTGTTTGATCATCAGGTGACGGGTCACCGAGTACTCCTGAACGGCCTCCTGGCTCATGTCCTTGCCGAATCCGCTGCCCTTGACGCCGCCGTGCGGGGCCTCGCTGGCGATCGGAAGATGGTCGTTTACCCAGGTCACACCTACATCCAGGCGATGCGACACCCTCATGGCCCGCGCCACGTCCCGCGACCAGACCGATGAGGCCAGGCCGTAGCGGGTGTCGTTGGCCAGCCGTACCGCGTCGTCCTCGTGGTCGAACGGAAGCACCACAAGAACTGGACCGAAAAGTTCACCTTGGACGATTTCGCTGTCCTGCGCCACGCCGGCGACGAGCGTCGGCGGGTAGTAGAAGCCGGGGCCGTCGATCGGGGCTCCGCCGTGCACCACCTGAGCGCCCGCCCGCTCGACGAAGCCGTGCACCCGCTCGCGATGGGCCGCCGAGACGAGCGGCCCGATGTCCGTGGCCGCGTCCCAGGGGTCGCCTACGGTGATCTTGGCGAGGGTCGCCCGCAGAGCCTCGACCGTGTCGTCGAAGACCGTCCTGGCGACGTAGACGCGTGTGGCGGCGGTGCAGTCCTGGCCGGTGTTGTAGGTGGCGCCCATGGCCACGCCGCGCGCCGCCTCCTCCAGGTCGGCGTCCTCGAACACCAGGGCCGGGGCCTTGCCGCCGAGCTCCAGGTGGACCCGCTTGAGCGTGCGCGCCGCGCCGGTCATGACCGCGCGGCCGGTCTCGGTGGAGCCCGTCACGCTGACCATGTCCACGCCCGGGTCGGTCACCAGCGCCTCGCCCACGGCCCCGTCGCCGAGCACCACCTGCACGAGCCCCTCGGGCGCCCCGGCCCGCGCGAACAGCTCGGCGAGCCGCAGCGTGGAGCGAGGGGTCTGCGGCGCGGGCTTGATGACGACCGCGTTTCCAGCCGCGACCGCAGGCCCCACCTTCCAGACGGCCATGATGAACGGAAAGTTCCACGGCGCGATCGACCCGACCACCCCGACGGGGCGGCGCAGCAGCACCGAGGTGTACCCGGCGCTGAGCACACCGGCCCCGGTGCCGTCCAGCGAGCGGGCGGCGCCGGCGAAGAAGCGCAGGTTGTCGACGGCGAACGGCAGCTCGCCGTCGCGGAAGACCGCGGCCGGCTTGCCCGTCTCCTCGACCTCCAGCCTGGTCAGCTCCTCGGCGTCGGCCTCCACGAGGTCGGCCAGGCGCAGCAGCAGCCGCGCCCGCTCGGCCGGAGTGGTCTGCGACCACTCCTCAAAAGCCCGCCGGGCCTTTCGTACGGCTACCGCCACCTCCCCCACCGGAGTGTCGGGAACATCGGCGAAGGGCTGCCCGGTGGCCGGGTTGATCAGTTGGCGCATGGGGTTCTTTCCTTGGATGACCCGGTACGGCCCGGCGGTGCGAGCCGTACCGGCGGATTACTTCAGGCCGAGCTGCTCGATGAGGTCGGCGGCCTTGCGCAGGCCGTCGCGCTCGCGGATCTCCTCGCCGGTGGCGGCGAGTTCGGCGCGCAGCTCAGCGTCGCCGAGCAGGCGCTCCAGGGCACCCTTCAGCTCCTCGTCGGTGAAGGTGTAGGTCGACAGCCGCACGCCGTAGCCGAGCTCGTCCACGCGCTGGGCGTTGTCGTACTGGTCCCAGAACAGCGGCAGCAGGATCATCGGCTTGCCGAAGTGCAGGGCCTCGACGGTGGTGTTGTTGCCGCCGTGGGTGATCACCAGGTCGCAGAGCGGGATGATCTTCGTCTGGGGCAGGAACTCCGCGCCGTACATGTTGTCGGCCAGCTTGATCTCCTCGTGCAGCGGGCCCTTGGAGACGATGAACTGGTGCGGGGTGGTGCCCAGCACGTCGATCACCCGCTGCATGAGCTCCACGTCGGAGGAGCCGAGCGAGCCCAGCGAGAAGTAGACCAGCGCGCCCTCGCCCCGCTGGAAGGGCAGCTCGAAGGCCTCCTCGGTCTCACGTACCGACGAGTCGAGCCGGTGCCACGTCGGGCCCAGCGGGCGGGCGTTGGTGTAGTCGAGGACCTCGGGGTACACGTAGAGGTTCAGGTCGCCCTCGTGGATGAAGTCGAGGTCGGGCAGCGGGTCCGTGCCCTGCTCGACGCACCAGGCGTTGAAGGCGGTCCAGATCTCGCGGTGGGTGCGCTCGTACTCGGCGCGGAAGGCGGCCCAGTCGGCGCGGTCGTCGGCGGGCAGGCCGGAGAAGACCGGCGCGATGTTCTCGCCGCGCACCTCCAGCGGGTTGCACGACACGATGCGGGCGAACTTCTTGCCCGCGGTCAGCAGCGCCGGGAACGTGATCACGTTGTCCTCGACGATGACGTCGGGGTTCACGCGCTCGATGATGGCCTTGAGCTGCGGCTCGCAGTACTTGACACCGTCGATGAGGGAGTCCCAGATCGGCTTGGTGACGGTCGCGAGCTGCTCCAGCGTGGTCTTGCGGTATTCCGGCGCGGTCTCGCGGATGAAGTCCTTCCAGAACTGGCCGGGGTCCTGCTCCTCGGCGTCCTCCGCCGGGGGTGCCAGGTCGACCAGGTCCTCCTCGAAGCCGAGCGTTTCGAGCTTGCCCTTCCACGACGCCTCGGCCGCGAAGACGACCCGGTGTCCGCGGCGGCGCAGGATGTCGCCGATGCCGATGCTGTTGTTCGTCGGCCCGTACGCGCTCTCGGGCATGAACAGGATGGTGAGAGCCATGTGGTCACTCCGGGGGGAAACGTCAATCTGAACGGGAATTCAAATGCTGATCTAGCGTAAAGGTCAACTTCGCGGCACTATGGTGACGGATTTGCTGAACCATGGTGCATCGGGGGTGGGCGTGGCCCAGCGCAAGAGTCGCACGGATCGCCGGATCGATCTGATCGAGGCGGCGCGCCGAGCCATCATCCGGCATGGCGTCGACGGAGTGCAGCTCTCGCACGTGGCCGAGGAGGCCGGTCTGACCTCCGGCGCCGTGCTTTACCACTACCCCGACCTCAACGAGCTGCTCGTCGAGGCCCAGCACGCGGGCATGGAGCGCTTCTACGAGCAGCGCCTGCGGCAGATCGCCGCCGTCATGGACCCGGTGGAGAAGCTGGTCATGACGATCCGCTCCGGGCTGCCGACCGGACCGCTCGACCCGGACGTGCGCCTGCTCAACGAACTCGGCGGGGCCGCGGGCCGCAACCGGATGTACGGCGTGCTGCTCACCTCGCTCTACGACCGCCAGGTGTCGATGTACCAGTCGATCCTGGACACCGGGGCCGCGCTCGGCGTGTTCAAGCTGAGCGCGGACGCGCTGACGATCTCGCGCAACCTGGTGGCCCTGGAGGACGCCTACGGCTACCGCATCACCGCCAGGCACCCGGTGATCGGCCCGGCGGAGGCGGTGGAGCTGATCCTCTCCTACGCCCGCGCGGCGACCGGCAACGACCTCGCTCATTGAACCGCCGGGAGCAGGACCGCGTCCCGCTCCCCCCACTGCAGCCCGACCTCGGCGCCGGGCTTGACCGCGCTTGCGCCCTGCACGGCCACGAGCACGGGCTTGGCCTGGCCGGGCACCTCGACGGAGATGTGCGAGACGCCGCCGTAGAAGCTGACGTCCAGCACGGTGCCCGTGAGCGGGCCGTCCCCGGTCAGTTCCAGCTTCTCCGGGCGTACGGCCAGCAGCGCCGCCGCCCCTTCCGGCACCTGCTCGACGGCCGTGCCGCGCAGGGTGCCGAAGTTCTCGGTGCGCAGGGTGCCGTCGGGGCCGGCCGTACCGGCGAAGAGGTTGTTGGCGCCGACGAAGTCGGCGACGAAGCGGGAGCGGGGCCGCTCGTACAGCTCGACGGGGCGGTCCACCTGGCGCACCCGGCCGGTGTCGAAGACCGCGATGCGGTCGGCCAGCGACATGGCCTCCTCCTGGTCGTGGGTGACGACCACGAAGGTGATGCCGACCTCGTGCTGCAGCCGCTTGAGCTCCAGCTGCATGTCGGCGCGGACCTTCTTGTCCAGCGCCGACAGCGGCTCGTCGAGCAGGAGCAGCCTGGGGCGCTTGACGATGGCCCTGGCCAGGGCGACGCGCTGACGCTGGCCGCCGGACAGCTGCTGCGGTTTCCTGTTCGCCTGGGTGGACAGGCCGACGGTCTCCAGCACCTCGCCGACGCGCTTCTTGACCTCGCCCCGGGGCAGCTTCTCGCGCTCCAGGCCGTAGGCGACGTTCTTGGCGACGCTCATGTGCGGGAACAGCGCGTACGACTGGAACATGAGGTTGAT
Organism: Nonomuraea endophytica; assembly: GCF_014203235.1. Taxonomy (GTDB): domain Bacteria; phylum Actinomycetota; class Actinomycetes; order Streptosporangiales; family Streptosporangiaceae; genus Nonomuraea; species Nonomuraea endophytica. Next base: position 139,938 of record NZ_JACHIN010000007.1, read on the forward strand.
CGGCCGCTTGTTGGGCGCCAGCGTGAGCAGGTCGGCGCCGTCGAGCGAGACCGAGCCGCCGTCGGGCGTCTCGAAACCGGCCAGGATGCGCAGGAGCGTCGTCTTGCCGCAGCCCGAGGGGCCGAGCAGCGCGAAGAACTCGCCCTGGCCGATCTCCAGCGAGACCCCGTCGAGCGCGGTGACGTCGCCGAACCTGCGCGTGATGCCGTCAATCTTGAGCACGGGACTCCCCGATCTTCGTCAGCCGCTGCCCCGCGATCACCGCGGTGAAGCTCACCAGCAGCAGGATCGAGGCCAGGGCGTTGATCTCCGGGGTCACCCCGAATCGGATCATTGAGTAGATGACGATCGGCAGCGTCGGGTCGGCGTTGCCGATCGTGAAGAAGGCGATGACGAACTCGTCCAGCGAGAGCGTGAACGCCAGCAGCGCCCCGGCGATGATGCCGGGCGTGAGCTGCGGCAGCGTGACCTTCACGAAGGTGGTCACCGGGCCGGCGCCCAGGTCGCGGCTGGCCTCTTCCAGCGAGGTGTCGGCGCCGGTGAGCCTGGTGCGCACGACCGCCGCCACGAACGCGGTCGAGAACACCGCGTGCGCCAGGATCACCGAGTGGTGGCCGAGCGTCTGGTTGAGCGTGATGAACAACATCAGCAGCCCGATCCCGAGCACCAGGTCGGGCAGGACGGCCGGCATCAGGGCCACCGCGTCCAAGATCTTGGAGCGCGTGTAGCGGGCCAGGCCGACGGCCAGCAGGGTGCCGAGGACGGTGGCGATCGCGGTCGAGCTCACCGCCACGATCAGCGTGTTGACCAGGCCCGAGATGACCCGTTCGTCGGCGAGCAGCTCGCCGTACCACTTCAGGCTGAAGCCCTCGAAGGTGTAGGCCGACTCACCGGCGTTGAACGACATCGCGACCAGGACCGCGATCGGCAGGTAGAGGAAGACGATCGTCGCCCAGAACGGGACGTGGAGAAGCTTCGGCCTACGCACGGCGGGCCGCCCAGGACTGCACCATGAGCAGCACGATCAGCACGGCGATCAGCGCGAGCGTCAGCGTGGCGCCGAAGGGCTCGTCGCGCGCCTGCAGGAACTGCGTCCTGATCAGGTTGCCGACCATGATGGACTTGCCGCCGCCGAGCAGGTCGGGGATGACGAAGTTGCCGAAGCTCGGCACGAACACGAACAGGCAGCCGGTCAGCACACCCGGGATCGTCAGCGGCAGGGTCACCTTGCGGAAGGTGGTGAAGGCGGAGGCGCCCAGGTTGGCCGAGGCCTCGCGCAGCTGCGGGTCGAGCCGCTCGATCGCCGCGTACAACGGCAGCACCATCAGCGGCAGGTAGGAGTAGAGCAGGCCGACGACGATGGCGCCGTCCTTGTAGAGCAGCTCCAGCTGGGTGCCGAGCACCGAGTTCACGATGCCGGGACCGCTCAGCAGCATGATCCACGCGTAGATGCGGATGATGAAGTTCGTCCAGAACGGCAGCACGATGGCCACCAGCGCGATGGTCTTCCAGTTACGCGGGAGCTGGGCGATGAAGTACGCCGTGGGGTAGCCGATCAGCAGCGCGAGCAGCGTGGTGATCCCGGCGATCTTCAGCGAGTTGCCGAGCACGCTCAGGTACAGCGGATCGATCAGCCGGGTGAAGTTCTCGGTGGTGAACTCGTAGATGATGCCGCCGAACCGGCCCCGCCGGAAGAACGCGGCGCTCAGCACCAGCGCCAGCGGCACCAGCAGCAGCACGATCAGGTAGGTCAGTCCCGGCGACAGGAAAGCGAACGCCGCGAACCGGCGCCCCCGTGCGGGGGACGCCGGCCGGGTCTTGGTCTGGCTGGTCACGTCGGCTTACTGCGCCTGAACCTCGGTCGACAGGCGGGTGTACTTCGTCGACGCCTCGCCCAGGTCACGGATGGACTCGCCGTTGAGCAGCTCGGCGGGCTTGATGCCCAGCAGCGAGCCCTCGGGCACCTTCACGGCGTCCATGGCGGCCTTGTTCGGGACCTTGTAGTTGATGTTCTCGGCGGCCCAGCCGTGGATCTTCGGGTCCAGGATGTAGTTGATCAGGGCGTGCGCGGCCTCCTTGTTCTTGGAGGACTTCATGATCACCATGGTGTCCACCCAGAGGTCGCTGCCCTCCTTCGGGACCACGAACTTGATGTTCTTCTTCGGGTCGGTGGTCGGGCACCAGCCGTCCCACGCCTCGACCATCACGGCCTCGCCGGACTTGAGCTTGTCGCCGAAGGTGGTGTCGTCGTAGCCGAGCAGGTTCTGCTTGGCGGCGACGAGCAGCTCCTTGGCCTTGGCGATCTCGTCGTCCTTGTCGGTGTTGACCGAGTAGCCGAGCGCCTTGAGGGCGGGCAGGGCCAGCCAGCGCTCGGTGGTCATCATCGTGACCTTCTTCTGCGCCCAGGCCGGCGGCTTGAGGATGTCGTTCCAGCTGGTGGGCTCGGCCTTCACCAGGTCGGAGCGGTAGCAGATGCCCGTGGTGCCCCAGGTGTAGGGCACGGAGTACTTGTTGCCCTTGTCGTAGGACAGCTGGGTGGCCTCGGGGTAGAGGTTGCTCAGGTTCGGGATCAGCTCGGGGTGGATCGGCTCCAGAAGCCCCTGCTCCCACAGCGCCTGCGCGTACTGACCCGACACGAACGCCACGTCGATGCCGCTGTCACCGGGGACGGCCAGCTTCTTCATGGCCGTCTCGTTGGTGTCGTGCAGGTTGATCTTGACGTTGGAGACCTTGAGGTCCTGCTTGACCTTGTCGGGTAGCTCCTTGGGCGTGTAACCGTCCCAGACCGTGACCTGGAGCGACTGCTTGGACAGGTCGGCGTTGGCGTTGAGCTGGGCCGCACTGGCACTGGGCGCGGCCTCTGCGCCCGTGCTGGTCGACTCACCACCGCCGCCGCACGCTGCGGCGGCGAGCGCGAGGCCGGCAACCGCGACGGCGGCCGGAAGACGACGGGTGAACCGGGTACGGAACACGGTCGCTACTCCTTCAGGAATTCGGGGAAGAGGTCGCGCAACCATCCAGGCACGCCAGACCAGGAGAGGAGTGTTGCAGTAGAAATCAACATGAGCAAGACTTTTCCGGACATTGCCACCTGGAAGTTTGGTCTGCCTGTTGAACTCGGATTCAATATGGGAGCGATTGCTCTCTGTGGGTGAGAATCCCCTTACCGAACGGGATCACGGCCTCACCGCCGCGCTCCTCGCCGCGCTGGCGACGGAACCGCCGGCGCCGTTCGCCGTGCGCCGCTTCCAGCCGCTGCCCACTCTGTCGTACGGCGAAGCTGATCAGGGCACCGGGGTGGCGCCAGAACGCGGCTTCGGCGAGCACGTGGACATGACCAACCACTCGGTCGTCGTGGCCGAATCGGTGGTCGTCAAATGGCTCACGCCGCCCGTTCCGCTCCCGCACCCGACGCCCGAGATCTTCGCCCACCTCGTTGATGCCGGCTTCAACGAAACCGCTCCCCCTTACGCGGCTCTGACACGCTCCGACGGCAAGTCGGAGCTCCTGCTCGCCCTGGTCACGGGCTACCTTCCGGACGCCAGGGACGGCTGGGAGTGGTGCGTGGACGCCTGCGCTTCATCCGACACCTCCTTCGCGACACCGCTCGGCCACCTGGCCGCCAACCTCCACACCGCCCTGTCCACCCTCCCCGCCCCCTCAGACCAACCCACGGACCCCGAGCGCGCCCCAGATGGCGGGCCGGACAGCGGCGCTTTCAGCGGGCCGGACAGTGGCCCAGACGGCGGCCCGTTCAGTGGGCCGGACCGTGGCTCCGAGAGTGGCCAGGACGCTGGTCTGCTGGCTCGGGGGGTGGGGGCTCTGGAGGAGGCGCTGGCGGTGACCGGCGGGGAGGACGGCGCGTGGCTGGCCGGACAGGCCGGGCGGATGCGGGCCGAGCTGGCCCCGCTCGGCGCTCCGGCGACCGGGCCGCGGATCAGGATCCACGGCGACCTGCACGTGGGACAGATCCTGCGCTGGCGGGACGGCTACGCGGTCATCGACTTCGACGGCAACCCCACGGTGGCCGACGCCGCGCCGTACCAGCCGGCGGCCAGGGACGTCGCACAACTGACCACGAGCCTGGAGCACGTCGCCCAGGTGGCGATCAAACGCCGCGGCACCGCCGCTGACAAGGCCGCCGACTGGGTACGGCGGGCCAGACGCGAGATGCTGACCGCCTACACCGGCGCCTGTGACCTGCTCGACCCCGCCCTGATCAGGCCGTTCGAGGTCGAGCAGGAGTGCCGCGAGCTGATCTACGCCGCCCGCCACCTGCCCCGCTGGCGCTACGCCCCGATGGGCGTCCTGCACACCTGGTACGACGAGAAAGAGGACCCCGCGTGAACCCCGAGCTGTTCCTGGCCGACCTGGAAGCCAAGCCTGAGGCCCTGGCCAAGCTGGCGGAGTCGCTGGCCGACGACCCGTTCGCGGCGATCCCCGGCGACGTCGAGCGCGTGGTGTTCCTGGGCATGGGAAGCTCCCGCTACGCCGCGGGCGTGGCGGCGCTGCGGCTGCGGGCGGCCGGGGTGAACGCGGTGGCCGAGTACGCCTCCGCGCGGGCCTCGTTCCCGGCGGCCCGTGGCACGCTCGTGGTGCCGATCTCGGCGACCGGAGGCAGCAGGGAGACCCTGGACGCCGTCGCCCGCTACCGGGACAGGCAGGCGTTCGTCGCCGCGCTCACCAACGACATCGGCTCGGCGGTGGCCGAGGGCGCCGACGCGGTCGTGGACATGCTGGCGGGCGAGGAGCTGGGCGGGGTGGCCTGCCGTACCTTCCAGCACACGCTCGCGCTCCTGCTCGCCCTGGAGGCGCGGCTGAGCGGCGGCCACCGCGGCGTGGCCGGGCTCGTGTGGCAGGCGGCCGAGGCCACCGCGGACCTGCTGGACCGGCGCGAGCAGTGGCTCCCCCGCGCCATCGAGCTCCTGGACGGCCCGCACGGCGTCTACACGATCGCCCCCGCCGAGCACCTGTCGTCGGCGGAGCAGTCGGCGCTGATGTTCCGCGAGGGTCCGCGCCGCCCGGCCGACGCGTGCGAGACGGGCGACTGGTCGCACGTGGACGTGTACCTCACCAAGACCCTCGACTACCGCGCCATCCTCTTCCCCGGCTCCGCGTACGACGCGCAGGCGATGGAGTGGGTGGAGCAGCGCGGCTCCACGGTGCTCGCCGTCGGCGCCGACCTGCCGGGCGCGGCGGCCTCCATCCGCTACACCCACGACACCGACCCGGACGTAGCCCTGCTCACGGAGACACTGGTCGCCGAACTCGTCGCCGCCCACTGGTGGTCGAACTGACCGCCCGAAACTCCTGACCGTGCCGGCCTTTCTCAGGTACGGCTGACGCGTGCCGTACCAGAGATCAGCCGGTGTGGAAGCGGCGGTGCAGGGCGCGGATCTCGGCGGTCAGCGCGGGAGCGGGGCCGTCGACCACGGCGTCGGGCACGACGGCGCGGATGGGCAGCGTGGCGACCGGCGGCGCGGGCACCCCCAGCTCACCGAGCCACTCACCCAGCTGCTCGGACGATGCGGCGTACACGATGCGGCCGAGCCCGACCCAGCCGTGGGCGGCCGCGCACATCGGGCAGTGCTCCCCCGAGGTGTACACGGTGGCCGCCGCCCGCTCCTGCGGCGTCATGTTGGCCGCGGCCCAGCGGGCGATCTCGAACTCCGGGTGCCGGGTGTGGTCGCCGCCCGCCACGTGGTTGTGGTCCTCGAACAGCACCGCGCCCCGGCCTGACACCAGCACGGAGCCGAACGGCTGGTCGCCCTTCTCCAGCGCCCGCGCCGCCAGCTCCACGCAGCGCCGCAGGTGCAGCAGGTCCCTGTCGTCCATGTCGCCTCCCCCGATCTTGGCAACCTATCCCTGGTGCCGGTAGAAGGTCGTGGGGATGGGGTCGAGCGGCGTGTTGCCGAGGATCAGGTCGGCGGACTTCTCGGCGAGCATCATGACGGGAGCATAGATGTTGCCGTTCGTCACGTACGGCATCGCCGAGGCGTCGACCACCCGCAGCCCCTCCAGCCCGTGCACGCGCATCGTCTCCGGGTCCAGGACCGACATCTCGTCCACGCCCATCCGGGCGGTGCACGACGGGTGGAGGGCGGTCTCGCCGTCCTTGCGCACCCAGTCGAGTATCTGCTCGTCGGTCTCCACCTCGGGCCCCGGGGAGATCTCGCCGCCGTTCAGCCCGTCCCAGGCGGGCTGGGCCAGGATGGCGCGGGCGTGCCGGATCGCCTCCACCCACTCCCTGCGGTCCTGGTCGGTGGACAGGTAGTTGAAGCGGAGCTGCGGCTTGACCCGGACGTCCGTCGAGGTGATGCGGACCGAGCCGCGGGCGTCGGAGTACATGGGGCCGATGTGCACCTGGTAGCCGTGCCCGCCGGCCGGGGCCGAGCCGTCGTAGCGGACCGCGATCGGCAGGAAGTGGAACATCAGGTTCGGGTAGGCGACCTCGTCGTTGGAGCGGATGAAGCCGCCGGCCTCGAAGTGGTTGGTGGCGCCCGGCCCGCGCCGCAGGAACAGCCAGTTCGCGCCGATGAACGGCCGGCGCCACATGGCCAGCGACGGCTGCATCGAGACCGGCTTCAGGCAGGCGTGCTGGACGTAGACCTCCAGGTGGTCCTGCAGGTGCTCGCCGACGCCCGGCAGGTCGTGCACGACGGGCACGCCGGCCTGCTCCAGCACCGCCTTGGGGCCGACGCCGGAGACCTGGAGCAGTTGCGGGGTGTTGATCGCGCCGCCGCAGAGGACGACCTCCTTGGCCGCGATCCGCTCGCCGTCGCAGATGACGCCGACCGCCCTGGCGCCCTCGAAGACGACCTTCTCGACGAAGGCGCGGGTGCGGCTGGTCAGGTTGGGGCGGCGCCGTACCGGATGGAGGTAGGCGCGGGCGGCGCTCAGGCGGCGGCCGCGGTGGAGGTTGCGGTCGAAGGCGGCGAAACCCTCCTGGCGGAAGCCGTTCACGTCGTCGGTGAGCGGGTGGCCGGCCTCCTGGACCGCCTTGAAGAACGCCTCGAACAGCGGACCCTCGGCGCGGCCCCGCTCCAGCTTGAGCGGGCCGTCGCCGCCGCGCCACTCGCCGCCGGGATCGGCGAGGCAGTTCTCCATCTTCTTGAAGTACGGCAGGCAGTGGGCGTAGTCCCAGGACTTCATACCCGGGTCGGCCGCCCAGCGCTCGTAGTCCAGCGGGTTGCCGCGCTGGAAGATCATGCCGTTGATGCTGCTGGAGCCGCCGAGCACCTTGCCGCGGGCGTGGTAGACGCGGCGGTCGTTCATGTGCGGCTCGGGCTCGGACTCGTACTTCCAGTCGTAGAAGCGGCTGCCGATGGGGAACATGAGCGCCGCCGGCATGTGGATGAACACGTCCCACGGGTAGTCGGGCCGGCCCGCCTCCAGCACCAGCACGCTGACCGAGGGGTCGGCGCTGAGCCGGTTGGCGAGCGCACAGCCCGCCGACCCCCCTCCCACGATGACGAAATCGAAGCTCACCTGGGGATCCAGTCCTTCCACACGATCTTGTTCTCGTCGACCCACTTCTTGGCGGCCTGCTCCGCGGTCATCTTCTCGTTGACCATGTCGCTGGCGACCTTGTTCTGGTGGTCGTTGGTCCAGTTGAAGTTGCGGACCAGTTCGTAGGCCTTGCCGCCGGTGCGGGCGAAGTCCGCGCTGACGATCTTGTCCAGGAGGTAGGGCGGGTAGTCGCAGGTCACCGTCTCGGTGTCGGCGTCGCACCCGATAGCGTAAGCGGGCAGGTTGATCTTGACGAGTTTGATCTTGGTGAACAGCCACTGGGGTTCGTAGAAATACATCAGCAGCGGCCTCTTCTTGGCGGTCGCCTGCTGCGCGGCCTTGATGAGCGCGTCCTCACTGCCGGAGTAGACGACCTTGAAATTGAGGCCGAGGTTGCGGATGATCGCCTCGTCGTTCGTGACGAAGGTCGGGTCGCCCGCCAAGAACTGTCCGACATTTCCAGACTTGGTGGTCTTGAAGAGCGCGGCGTACTTGTTCAAATTTCTATAATTGGTGATGTCTGGATATTTCCTGACCATCCACTCAGGGACATACCATCCGATCACCCCTTTGTTCCCCGTCAAACCGGCGGGGACTGCCGCCTTCTTCTCCTCGATCCACTCCTTCTTCTCCGCGGGGTGGCCCCAATTCTCGACGATCACGTCCACCTTGCCGGCGGCGAAATCGGGCCACGACTTGTCCTCTGTGATCTTTCGCGTCTGCACCTTGTAGCCGAGCTCGTGCTCCAGCAGATAGGCCAGCACGCCCGCGGTCGCCTCGTACCCGACCCAGGCGTGCATGTCGATCTTCACGGTGCCCTGCGTGCCGGGGGCGGCCTTGGGCTCCTCACCGGTGCAGGCGGACAGCAGCAGGACCGCGACCAGCAGTCCCGCGAGCGGTTTGGTTGGCATCACAGGTCCTCGTGGCCGCGGCCCGCTAGGGCCGCGGCCTGCCGGGGGTCACTTGGGAATCCAGGCCTGCCACTTGGCGGTGTTGGCCTCGACCCACTTCTTGGCCGCGTCCTCGCCGGACATGCCGTTGTTGGTCATGTCGTCGGCCACGGCGTTCTGGTCCTCGTTGGTCCACGTGAAGTTCTTGACCAGGTCGAAGGCCTTGCCTCCGGACGTGGCGAACTTCGTGCTGACGATCTTGTCAAGGTCCATCTCGGCGTAGTCGCAGGCCACCTTCTTGGGGTCGGCGTCGCAACCGTCGGCGTACGGCGGCAGGTTCACCCTGGCCAGCTCCGTCTTGCTGAAGAGCCAGTGCGGGTCCCAGAAGTAGAACAGCAGCGGCTTCTTCTGCTCCTGCGCCTGCTGGGCGCCCTTGATCAGGGCCGCCTCCGAGCCGCCGGTGACGACCTTGAGGTTGAGCTTGAGGTTCTTGATCAGCGCGTCCTCGTTGGACACGTACGACGGGTCGCCGAACAGCAGCTGGCCCTTGTCACCCGACTCGGAGGTCTTGAACAGGTCGGCGTACTTGTTCAGGTTCTTGTAGTCGGTGATGCCGGGGTACTTGTCGACCATCCACTTGGGGATGTACCAGCCGATGACGCCCTTGTTGCCGGTCGAGCCGGCGGTCTGGGCCACCTTCTTCTCGTCGATGTACTGCTTCTTGAGGTCCGGGTGGCCCCAGTTCTCGATGATGACGTCGACGTCGCCGGTCTCGAAGCCCTCCCAGGCGAGCTGCTCCTTGATCTCCGGCAGTTCGACCGTGTATCCGAGCTCTTTCTTCAGCAGGTAGGCCACCACGTTGGCGCTCGCCTCGTAGCCCACCCACGGGTTGATCGCGATCTTCACGGTGCCGCCGCCCGAGGCCGGCGCCGCGCTCTGCGAGCCCGACGGCGCGGCGGCCGAGCTGGGCTTGTCTTCCACCTTGGCTCCGCCGCATCCCGCGACGGCCAGTCCAAGCGTCAGAAGGCCTGCAAGCAGGCGAATCTTCATATCGGCTTCCTCTTTTGGGGGGACGGACGCCTGTCGGCGCCCTGCGTGATCCGGTCGAGCATGATGCCCAGCAGCACGATGGCGATTCCGGCGGCGAAGCCCATGCCGAAGTCCGTGCGCTGGGAGAACCCCGAGACGACGTCGTAGCCGAGCGCGCCACCCCCGACCATGGCGCCGAGCACCACCATGGCCAGCGTCATCACGATGCCCTGGTTGACCGCGAGCAGGATGGACTTGCGCGCCATCGGCAACTGCACCTTGCGCAGCAGCTGGCCGGGGGTCGACCCGGCCGACAGCGCCGCCTCCACCACGGTCGGCGGCACCCCGCGCAGCCCTTCCTCCACCAGCCGGACGACCGGCGGCACCGCGTAGATCACCGAGGCGAAGATGGCGGTGAACCGGGTCGCGCCGAACAACGCCAGCGCCGGCAGCAGGTAGACGAACGAGGGCATCGTCTGGGCGGCGTCCAGCAGCGGGCGCTGGACCGCCGAGAAGCGGGGCGAGCGGGCCGCGGCGATGCCGAGCAGCAGGCCGATCGCCAGCGTGACCGTCACCGCCACGAAGACCATGGTCAGCGTCTGCATGCTGTGCTCCCACAGCCCGAGCAGGGCGATCGCCAGCAGGCAGCCGAGCGCCGTCAGCGCCGGGCGCACCCCGGCGGCCCAGAAGGCGAAGGCGAGCACGGCGGCGGCGATCAGCCACCAGGGGGCGGTGGTGAGCACCCCGTCCAGCGGGTTCAGCAGCAGCCGGGTGGTGAACTCCTTGAGCGCGTCGGTGACCGGGTACCAGGTGCGCTCGGCCCAGCGCACCGCCTCGTTCACCGGGCCGCCCATCTGCAGCTCCAGCGCGCTGGGGAACTCCGGCGGCAGCGCGTACGCCAGCCCGACGCCCACGGCGGCGATCCCGGCGGCGACGGCCAGCTTGAGCAGGGACAGGCCCGCGTGGGCCCGCTGCCGGGCCGCCGCCATCGTGGTGCGGTCGAGCACCACGGCCATCACCACGATGGCCAGGCCGGCCGGGAGCATGATGCCGACGTTCTCCCTGGACAGGCCCTTGATGATGTCGGAGCCGAGTCCGGGGGCGGCGATCAGGTTGGCGATGACGACCATGGACAGGGCCATCATGATCGTCTGGTTGATCGCGAGGGTCATCGTGGAGCGGGCCAGCGGCAGCCGTACCTTGAAGAGGGTCTGCCAGCGGGTGGCGCCGAGCGAGGCCGAGGCCTCGACGGCGGTGGGCGAGACCTGCTCGATCGCCAGCGCGGTGATGCGGATCGCGGGCGGGATCGCGTAGATGATCGTGGCCGCGACGCCCGCGGGCGCGCCGATCTGGAAGAACAACACCATCGGCGCCAGGTACGCGAACGTCGGCATGATCTGCATGTAGTCGAGCACCGGCGTGATCGCCCGGCGCAGCCGCGGTGAGCGGCCCACCCACACGCCCAGGGGCAGCCCGGCCAGCAGCGACAGCAGCACGGCGGTGGCGACCAGGGCGAGGGTGTCGACGCTGTGCTCCCACACGCCCAGCACGCCGAACGAGGCGAACCCGGCCACGCCCAGCAGCGCGATCCGCCAGCCGCCGGCCAGCCAGCCGATGCCACCCATCACGCCGAGCAGGCCCGGCCAGCCGAGCGCGTGCAGCACGGTCTCGAAGGTCTGGAACAGGCCGTCGATGAACAGCCGGATGTAGTTGATGAAGTAGAGGAAGACCGGGTTGGCGTTCTTGTTGTCGTCCACCCACTCGCGCGCGTCGGTGAGCGCGACGAACGTGCCGGCCTCGTCATCGTGTGGGAGCGTTCCCACTCCACGGAAGACGACATAGCCCACCGCGAACGCGACCGCCGCCGCTGCGGGCACGGCCCACCTCGGCAGCTTCACGCGGGGCGGGGACCCGACCGCGGTCGCGCTCATGCCCCGGCCCGTACGGCCGGCGTCTCGTGCCCGGCCAGGAAGGAGAGCATGTCGACCCGGTCCACGACGCCGACGAGCTCGTCGCCGTCCATGACCCTGATCGGGTGGCCGGAGCCCGAGGAGACCTCGATGGCGTCCTTGACCACGGTCGCCGCGGGCAGGGCCGGGCCGTCCAGCGCCTCGCCCGGCTCGGGCGGACGGGCGATCCAGCGCAGCGTCAGCACGTGGCTGCGCGGCACGTCGCGGACGAAGTCGGCCACGTAGTCGTCGGCGGGCGCGCCGACCAGGTCCTCTGGGGTGCCGAGCTGCACGATCGAGCCGGAGCGCATGATGGCGATGCGCTCACCGAGCTTGAGCGCCTCGGACAGGTCGTGGGTGATGAACACCATGGTCTTGCCGACCTCGCGGTGGAGCCTGATCACCTCGGCCTGCATGTCGCGGCGGATGAGCGGGTCCAGGGCGCTGAAGGGCTCGTCGAAGAGCATGACCTCGGGGTCGACGGCGAGCGCGCGGGCCAGGCCGACGCGCTGCTGCATGCCGCCGGAGAGCTGGTCGGGGTAGGCGTCGCCGTGTCCGTCGAGGCCGACCAGGGAGAGGATCTCGCGGGCCCGCTCGTGCCTGGCGGCCTTGGTGGCGCCCTGGACCTCCAGGCCGTAGGCGACATTGTCGATGACGCGGCGGTGGGGCAGCAGCCCGAAGTGCTGGAAGACCATGCTGACGCGGTGGCGGCGGATCTCGCGCAGGCGCGTGGGGCTCGCCTTGCCGATGTCCTCGCCGCCGATGGAAATCTCGCCGGCGCTCGGTTCGATCAATCGGGTCAGACAGCGGACCAGTGTGGATTTGCCACTTCCGGACAGGCCCATAACTACGAAGACCTCGCCGGGCCGTACCGTGAAGCTCACGTCCCGTACGGCGGCCGTGCAGCCGGTCTTCTCGCGGAGAGGGGCGGCTTCGAGATGCTTGTCTTCACTGTTCAGCACCTTTTCGGCGGCGGACCCGAAGATCTTCCAGAGACCCTTGACCTCGATGGCCGCGCTCTCGGGAGCAAGCCCCATTTTGCCTCCCGTAGGTAGCTAGGACGGGGGCCAACATATGTGGTGAATAGCGCAAATCACAACGTCGTGACCGTCCAGATACCGGGGCGCTTCCCACGCGTTACTGCCTTGGAACGGGACAATCGCCTATACGTGGACAGTCGCCACCTTCCGTGGTTATTTCCGGCCGAAAGATGGAGCCCCAGCTTCTCGCCTCATGCGACCCATCACTCGAATTCTGGCGCGTAATGTTCGATTGGCCGCAACAGTCGGCATGTGTTCCAATTACCCCCACTTGCTGGATTTCCCAAGGGCCCGCACGGCCTTCCATATACGCCGATATGGGCGGCGAGAGGTTGCGTTCGGTGAGCACACAGTTAGGCGAAAGGCAGGCAAGAGCCGCCGACGAGGGAGGCTGGCGGCTACGCAATTGGCGTGTCCGGGCGCGGCTTGTCTCGTTGATCCTCATTCCCACCGCCGCCGCAGTCCTGCTCGGCGGCGTGCAAATGTTCGCCTCCACCGGCGCCGCCGCCGACTACGAACGCACCAACCAGCTCGCCCGCCTGTCCGACCAGATCAGCGAGCTCACCCACCAGGTGGCCCGCGAGCGCGCCGTCGCCGCCTGGTTCATCGCCAGGGGCCGCCCCGACAACGGCGTCGAGACGCTCACCCAGCAGGTACGCGAGACCAGCAGCGCCGCCACCACCGTCAAGTCCAGCGCCGAGGGTCTGACCGGGGAGGTCACCGGCCGCACCGCCGACGAGCTTGAGGCCACCCTCGCCCGGCTCGACGACCTGACCGGCCTGCGCGAGCAGACCACCAAGGGCGACCTGCTGCCCGGACCGGCCATCGAGCTCTACACGACCGTCATCAGCGATCTGATCTCCGTCCACGACGAGCTCAGCAAGGGCACCGACGACGACGAGCTGTTCCGCCAGTCGCAGTTGCTCGTCGCCCTGGCCAGGGCCAAGGAGGCCGTCTCCCGGCAGCAGGCGTGGATCACCATCGCGCTGCAGGCCGGCCGCTTCGAGCAGGAACAGCTCAAGGCCGTCTTCGGCGAGCAGGCCCGCGAGACCAACGAACGCCGGGCCTTCACCGCCGAGGCCACCGCCGACGAGCGGCGCGTCTTCGACGAGAACGTCAACGCGGCAGGCACCGAGCGCATGCTGTTCCTGCGCGAGCTCGTGCTCAGCCGGGCCGCCAACAACCAGCCGCTCAAGGGCCTCGACCTGGCCAAGCGCGACGACGCCCGCGAGTGGTACGAGGCGGCCAGCGTGATGGTCGACTCCATGCGCGCCGTGGAACGCCGCCAGTCCGCGGGCATCGTGACCCGCAGCGAGCAGCTCACCTCCGCCGAACGCCAGCGCGCCTACCTCATCGCCGGCGCCGTGCTCGCCCTGCTCATCGCGGTCCTGCTGATCACCACGGGCGTCGCGCGCTCTCTGGTACGGCCCCTGCGCAGGCTGCGCGGCGAGGCCCTGGAGATCGCCGGGCGGCGGCTGCCGGAGTTCGTCCAGCGGCTGCGCGAGTCCCGCGACGGCGGCGCCGACGTCGAGATCCCGCCCATCGGCATCTTCTCCAAGGACGAGGTCGGCGAGGTCGCGCGGGCCTTCGACGAGGTGCACCGCGAAGCCGTACGGCTGGCCGGCGACGAGGCGCGGCTGCGCTCCAACGTCAACGCCATGTTCGTCAACCTCTCCCGCAGGTCGCAGACGCTCGTCGAACGCCAGCTCACCCTCATCGAACGGCTGGAGCGCGGCGAACGCGACGACACCAGGCTCGGCGACCTCTTCAAGCTCGACCACCTCGCCACCCGCATGCGGCGCAACTCCGAGAACCTCCTGGTCCTGGCCGGGCAGGAGGCGGCCCGCAAGTGGAGTGAGGCGGTCGAGCTCCTCGACATCGTCCGGGCCGCGCTCGGCGAGGTGGAGAGCTACGACCGGGTCAGCATCCAGGTGCAGTCGGCGGCGGCGATCGCCGGACAGGCCGTCAGCGACGTGGTGCACCTGCTGGCCGAGCTGGTGGAGAACGCGGTCTCCTTCTCCTCGCGCGACACCAAGGTGATCATCAGCAGCAGCCGGATCGACGGCGGCGGGCTGATGGTGTCGGTCACCGACCAGGGCATCGGCATGACCCCGGAGGAACTGGGTCAGGCCAACTGGCGGCTGGCCAACCCGCCCGTCGTGGACGTGTCGGTGTCGCGGCGGATGGGCCTGTTCGTGGTCGGGCGGCTGGCGCTGCGGCACAACATCCGGGTCCAGCTGCGCCGCCAGGACATCGGCGGGCTGACCGCCATGGTGCTGATACCGGAGGCGCTGCTGTCGGCGGTGACCGAGCAGGCGGTCGAGCCTGGCGGGCAGGCCTTCGACTCCTTCGACGTGGCGCCGGTCGGGCCGGGGGCGCCGTTCGACTCCTTCGACGTGCCGCCCGCCCCGCCGTTCGACACAGGACCCTCTCCGTCCTCCCCCTTCGACACCGGATCACCGTTCGACACGGGCTCCTCGCCCTTCAACACCGGGCCCTCACCCTTCGACCCGGCGGCCTCGCCGTTCGCCGGAGGAACGCAGGGCGGACCCGGGCCGGCGGCGCCCATGGGGAACCCGCCCATGGGCAGCCCGGCTGTCGGTTCCCTGCTGCCCGGCAGATCTCACGCCACGGGACCGCAGTCGCCGCACGCGTCAGGACCGCCGGGAGGCCCGCTGCAGGGACCGCCCGGAGGACCGCAGGCCGGGGGGCCGCCCTCCTTCGACGGCCCGCCCTCCCGCCCGTCCTACGACGGCCCGCCCTCCCACACGCCTTCTTACGACTCGGGGCCGCCCTCCTACGACGCCAGGCCGCAGCACCCGTCGATCGACGTGCCGCTGCCCGAGCCCGAGCCGCGCTCCTGGTTCTCCGCGGCCACGCCGTCGATCGAGATGACCAGCCCCATCCCCAAGGTCGACGAGTACCTGCCGATCTTCGCGGCGGTGGAGAACGAGTCGAGCTGGTTCACCAAGTCCTCCCCCACCCCCGACCAGCGCACCGACTGGCAGTCGCCCGCCGACCCCGCGTGGCAGGCCGCCCGCTCGGCCGGCGAGCCGGAACACGGGGGTACGACCTCTTCGGGATTGCCGAAACGCACGCCAAGGGCGAACCTTGTTCCGGGCTCTGCCACGCCGGCGGCCCCACCGCCACCCCTGCCGCCGGTCGAGCCAGACAGGCTGCGAAGCAGGCTCTCCAGCTACCAGCAGGGCGTCCGTAAGGGGCGCTCCGAGCTTGAGGAGAACCCATGAGAAATCTGAGCCAGGCGGCCAGGGACGTGAACTGGCTGGTCACCGGCTTCGTCGAACAGGTGCCCGGTGTGGCCCACGCGGTGGTCGTCTCCGCCGACGGTCTGCCGATGGCGTTCTCGCGAGGCTTCCCGCAGGACCGCGCCGACCAGCTGGCCGCCATCACGGCGGGCCTGATCAGCCTCACCGCGGGCGCGGCCCGCGTGTTCGAGGGCGGCGGCGTCAACCAGACACTGGTCGAGATGGAGCACGGCCTCCTGCTCGCGATGTCGATCAGCGACGGTTCCAGCCTGGCCGTACTGGCCGCACCCGACTGCGACATGGGCCTTATCGCCTACCAAATGACCATCCTCGTGGAGCGCGCGGGGCAGGTGCTGACGCCCGCCGTACGCGCCGAGCTCTCCGCAGCGCGCCCCTGGTGATCGGAGTCGACTGTGGCATCGTGGCATGACGGCCCGCCGGAGGCGGAGCGCAGCTCGCTGGTACGCATGTATGCGGTCACCGGCGGGCGTACCGCTCCGCGCAGCGGCCTGGCGATGGAGGCGCTCGTCTCCTCGGCGACCTCGGCGCAGCTGGGCATGGCCTACACACGGGAGTACCGTGCCATCAGCGAGCTGTGCCGCCAGGTCAGGTCGGTGGCGGAGGTCTCTGCATTGCTGAGCATCCCCCTCGGCGTGGCCCGCGTACTGATCGCGGACATGGAGGCGGAAGGGCTGGTACGGATCTACCAGCCGCAGTTGGACGCAGGCCTGCCGGACAGGAGCCTGCTGGAAAGGGTGCTCAGTGGACTACGCAGGCTCTAACTCGGGCCTCACCTCGACCAAGATCGTGGTCGCCGGTGGTTTCGGTGTCGGGAAGACCACGTTCGTCGGGTCGGTATCGGAAATCATGCCTTTGACGACGGAAGCGGTGATGACGGATGCCTCCGCGGGCATCGACGACCTGGGGCTGATCCCCGGCAAGTCGACCACCACGGTGGCCATGGACTTCGGGCGGCTCTCCTTAGACCGCGAGCTGATCCTCTACCTGTTCGGCACCCCGGGCCAGCATCGCTTCTGGTTCATGTGGGACGACCTGGTGAAGGGCGCGATCGGCGCCGTCGTGCTGGTGGACAGCCGCCGACTGGCCGACAGCTTCCCGGCCGTCGACTACTTCGAGAACGCCGACATCCCCTTCGTGATCGGTCTCAACGGATGGCACGGCCAGTTCCCGCACGTCGAGCACGAGGTGCGCGAAGCCCTCACGCTCTCGCCGCACGTCCCGATCGTCCGCACGGACGCCCGGCACCGCGACGCGGTCAAGTCCACGCTCATCGCGCTGGTCGAGCATGCGCTCTCCACCACCGTGGCGTGATCGCCCCCGGCCGTACGGTGTACCGTACGGATCGTGACCATCGAGTACACCGGGAAGGGCGACCCGGCGCGCAGCCTCGCGCTGCTCTGGCGGACCAGCGACCGCGTCAGCCGTAAGGGCAAGCCGGACCTCAGCGTCGAGCGGATCGTCCGCGCGGCGATCGAGGTGGCCGACGCCGACGGACTGCAGGCGCTGTCCATGCGGCGGGTCGCCGAGAAGCTGGGCGTGGGGACGATGTCGCTCTACACCTACGTGCCAGGCAAGCCGGAGCTGCTCGACGTCATGCTCGACACCGTCTACGGGGAGGTCGAGCGGCCCGAGGATCTTCCGGACGGGTGGCGTGAACGGCTCTCGCGCATCGCCAGGGAGAACTGGCGGCTCTACCTGCGCCACCCCTGGCTGCTCCAGGTCGCCACCTCCCGGCCGGTGCTGGGCCCCAACGTGACCGCCAAGTACGACTTCGAACTGCGGGCGCTGGACGGCATCGGGCTCACCGACGTCGAGATGGACGCGGTGCTCACGCTCGTCAACGGGTTCGTCCACGGCACCGCCAGAGGGGCGGTGGAGGCCGCGCAGGCCGAGTCGCGGACCGGGATGAGCGACGAGCAGTGGTGGGCCGCCCACGCGCCCTTCCTGGCCCGCATCGGCGACACCGCCCGCTTCCCGACGGCCGCGCGGGTGGGACAGGCCACCGGGGAGGCGCTGGGCAGCGCCTACAGCGCCGAGCACGCCTTCGAGTTCGGGCTGGAGCGCGTGCTGGACGGCGTGGAGGCACTGATCGAACGACGCACGTCTTAAAAGCGTCGGCCTAGGGAGCGAGCCACACGGCCTGAAAAACGCGAGCGGCCCAAGCAGCCTGGAGACGGCGAAAGCGGCCCCGCTCCGCTGGGGAGGGGGCCGCCGGGCCGTACCGGATGAGGGTCAGACGTGGGCGGCGCGGATGCGGACGACGTGCTCCACCAGTGCGATGAGCGTCGCCTTGACCGAGTCGCGGTGCCGGGCGTCCGTGCGGACGATCGGCACGTGCGAGGGCAGCGCCAGCGCCTCCCGCACCTCCTCCTCGCCGTGCGGGAACTGCCCGTCCCACCCGTTGACGCCCACGACGAAGGGCAGCTTGGCCTCTTCGAAGTAGTCGATCGCGGGGAAGCTGTCGGCCAGGCGCCGCGTGTCGAGCAGGACGACGGCGCCGATGGCCCCGCGCACCAGGTCGTCCCACATGAACCAGAAGCGGTGCTGACCGGGCGTGCCGAACAGGTAGAGGATGAGGTCACGGTCGAGCGAGAGCCGGCCGAAGTCCATCGCCACCGTGGTGGTCTGCTTGTTCGGTGTCATGCCGAGGTCGTCGATGCCCGCGGACGCGTCCGTCATGACCGCTTCCGTGGTGAGCGGGAGGATCTCGGACACCGCTCCCACGAACGTCGTCTTGCCCACGCCGAAGCCGCCCGCGACCACAATCTTCGTGGATGTGAGGCCTGCGTTAGAGCCTGCACTGTGTTCATAGGCGTCGTAGGCCACTGAGCACCCTTTCGAGCATGTTGAGGTCTGGCTGTCCCTGGGCGAGACGTGGCTGGTGGAGGCGGACGAGTCCTTCGTCGGACATGTCCGCCACCAGCACGCGCGCCACACCGAGCGGAACCCGGAGCAGGGCCGAGATCTCGGCGACCGACCGGAAGGTGCGGCAGAGTTGCATGATCGCATCCTGCTCGGGCGTGAGCAGGGACAACTCGTCATCAGGGATCGACATGGAGGACACCAGGGTCTCCATCGCCAGGTGGTAGCGCGGTTCGGAGCGACCGCCGGTTACCGCGTAAGGGCGGAACAGGGGCTCGTCGTCCCCGTCACTGCCATACACGGGCCTGTCCCATCGATTTCATCGCATCACCGCGTCCTGGCTGCCTGGAGTTCCGCGCGCAGGGACGGCGTGAGAGCCTGGCCGGCGCGGTCGACGAGCAGCGTCATCTGGTAGGCCACCAGCCCCATGTCGCAGTCGGGGGCGGCCAGCACGGTGAGCACGGAACCGTCGCTGATCGCCATGACCAGCAGCAGCCCGCGCTGCATCTCCACGACCGTCTGGGTGACGGCGCCGCCCTCGAAGACCCGGGAGGCGCCCACCGTCAGGCTGAGCAGCCCGGCGGACACGGCGGCGAGCTGGTCGGCGCGGTCGGGCGGGAAGCCTTCCGAACTGGCCAGGCAGAGCCCATCGGCGGAGACGACGACGGCATGCGCGACACCGGGAGTGTTCCTCACGAAGTCGGTGATCAGCCAGTCGAACCGGTGCGCCTCGTGGCTAAGGGTAGTCACGCTACCTCCCTAGCGGCAGGACGCTCGCTCACTCTTGTTCCTCCTGTTCACGTACTTCCGCACGACCGCGGCGCACACCCTGCTGGTAGCTGGCCATCCGGCTGCGGATCCGATCCGCGGACACCGGCGGCATCGGGGACAGCGGCTGGGACTGCTGGCCCGCCGTACCCGGCACCAGGTTGGCCTTGGGCGTGCGCTTGGGCAGACCGGCGGAGGTGAGTCCGCCGAGACTGGGGTCGCTGGCGGCCGCCGCCGCACGCCATCCGGCGTCAGCGGGGGTTCGCCACGTTTCCTCCCCAGAGGGTACGGCCTGCGGGGGTGCGGCCTCATCCCTCCTGGGCAACTCCGGCGCATCCGGCACCCGGTGCTCGCCCGTCACCCGCTCGCCCGGCCCTTGAGCCCCAGGCGCCTGAGTACCGGGCGCCTGAGTACCGGGCGCCTGAGCTCCTGGCGCCTGCTCTCCCGGCGGCCTGCGGAACCAGGCCGACTCGACGGAGGCGAAGATCGGCAGGAACTCCTCCTGCTCGGGCTCCATCGGGGAGACGTCCACCGACGGCACGTCCCTGCGCCAGTGCTCGCGGACCGGCTCGAACTGCTGCCGCGTCGGCGGCCGGCTGGCGGGGGGCGTCGGATATCCGCCGCCGCCGGGCGGTGGCGGCACCGGCGTCTGCGACTGGAAGGCTCCGGTGGCGGGCGGGTAGGCGGGCCGTACCTCGGCGGTGGGCTGGGGCACGGGGAAGGCTCCCGTGTTCTCCCTGGCCTGGACGGGCTGGTCGGCGGGGCCGCGGGTGGGCAGCGGGCCGGAGTCCGCGCTGGGGTAGGACGGCTGCTCGACGCTGGGGTACGCGGGCTGCTCGGTGCTCGGGTAGGAGGGCTGCTCGGTGCTCGGATACGCGGGCTGCTCGACGCTCGGGAAGGCGTGCTCCGCGCTGGGATAGGCGGGCTGCTCCATGCTCGGGAACGACGGGTGCTCCTGGCGGCGCTGCGGCGGCTGGGGCTGCTGCGGGCCGCTCGGGAACGACGGGAAGGTCCCGCTGTCCTGCCGGAAGGCGCCGCCGTCGGTGTCGGCGGTGAAGCCGGTCAGCCGTCCGCGCGAGGCCGTGAGGTCCTGCGACTCGTAGCTGCCGAAGGAGTTGAAGCTCTGCGCGGGCGCGCCGAAGGCGGGCGCGGGCGAGGCCACGGTGCCGCCGCCGAAGGCGGGCCGCTGGGCGTTGGGCTGCGGCTGCGAGCCGTCGGGGATCAGCGTGGGCGGCAGCAGCACCATGGCGATCAGGCCGGCGCCCTCGCCCTTGCGCAGCTGCACGCGGATGCCGTGGCGCAGCGCCAGCCGGCCGACCACGAACAGGCCCATGCGCCGCGAGACCGACACGTCCACGACCGGCGGCTCGGCCAGGCGCCGGTTGGCCTCGGCCATCTCGTCCTCGGTCATGCTGATGCCGGCGTCGCTCACCGACAGCAGCGCGCCGCCGCCCTCGATGACGCTGCTGGAGACGATCACCTGGCTGTTCTTGGGCGAGAACTGGATCGCGTTCTCGACCAGCTCGGCGACGAGGTGGACGAGGTCGTTGGCGGCGCTGCCCACCACGGAGGTGGAACGGTGCACCTTGACCTGGACCCGCTCGTAGTCCTCGACCTCCGACAGCGCGGCGCGCACGACGTCGACGAGCTTGGCCGGCTGGCTGCGCCGGCGGGTGGGCTCGTGGCCGGCGAGGACCAGCAGGTTCTCGGAGTTGCGGCGCATGCGGGTGGCCAGGTGGTCGAGCTTGAACAGGTCGGCCAGGCGGCCGCCGTCCTGCTCGCCCTTCTCCAGGCCGTCGATCAGCGAGATCTGCCGCTCGACCAGCGTCTGGGTGCGGCGTGAGAGGTTGACGAACATCGCGCTGATGTTGCTGCGGAGCTCGGCCTCCTCGCCGGCCAGCCGTACGGCCTGACGGTGGACCTCGTCGAAGGCCTTGGCGACCTCGCCGATCTCGTCCTGGCCCTCGATGTCGATGGGCCGCACGGCGCCCGCCGAGGTGTCACCGGTGATACGCAGCTTGCGCACCACGTCGGGCAGGCGGAAGCCGGCGATGTCGAGCGCCTCGGTGCGCAGCCGCCGCAGCGGCGAGACCATCGAGCGGGCGATGACGACGGTAAACAGCAGCACGGCCACGAGCAGCAGCAGGATGGCGACGCCGGCGACGACGGCGCTGCGCACCTCGGCGTTCTTCAGCTCCAGCACGCGGGCCGCGAGCCGCTGGGCGACCTCGTTCTCCACGCCGCCGATGGCGTCGATGACCTTGCTGTTGTCGTCGAACCAGACGTTGGGGTCCTCGATGAGGTGGTTGCTGAAGACCGCTCCGGCTTCCTTGTTGCCCGCGAGCACGATCGCGCGGGCCTTGGTCAGCTCGGTGCCGTAGTACTCGGTGGGCGGAAGCGCGTTGCGCAGCTTCATGCCGAACTCGACGCCGGCCTCGGCGCCGAAGTCGGCCTGGGCCTCAAGCTGGCGGGAGTGCGAGGCGATGAAGCGCTGGGCTTCCTGCGCGTCGACCGAGCGGTAGCGGTAGTAGCCGATGAGCAGCTGGTAGCGCTGCTGGGAGATCTCCTCCTTGGCCCGCGCGAGCGCGCTGAGGCCGCGGTGGTAGCCGATCGTCGCGGCGTCCTGCGTCAGCAGGCTCAGCTCGTCGTGCAGGCTCAGCAGGGAGTCGGTGAGGCCGCGGTAGGCGGTCGGGACCTTGTCCGCGCGGATCTTGGTCAGGTTGAGCGAGGTCCGCACCATCATGACGGCGTGCTCGACGCGGGGACCGAAGTCGGCCATGGCTGTCAGGTCGTCCTGCAGCGCCTTGACCTGGTCGTTGACCTCTTTCTGACGGGCGGTGAAGGCGCCCTTGAGCTCTCGGCCCGCGGCTCCGGCCGTGTACATCCATGTCGCCGTGTCACGCTCCAGACCGACAGTCTGCACGAGATCGCGGATGCGCCCGCTCTGCTCGGCTGCCGCGGCGGCGCGGTCGTAGACGTTGACGCTTTCGACGGAGGTGACGACCCGGGCGCCCGCGAGAACCACGCCGGCCACCGTGGGGACGAGGATGAGGGCCGTCAGACGCCATCTCACGCGCCAGTTGCGCAGGCTGAACTTGGGCAGCGACCGCCTCGCGCGGTCCCGCCTCGCGGCGAGGCCGCTCTCGGAACTCCCCGTAGTCACTGCTTTCGTTACCCCTCAATCATCCCGTCTTCAACGGGTCGTAAAGCCGTCCACAAAGTATCCGCAGCACCTCACGTACCAGGCAAAACGGACACAATCGTTACAAATGTGACCGCAGAATGTGTGTTGTTGGTTACCGCAGTGCTGCAAGCACGAGATCGCGGACTTGCGTCCTCTGCGCACCGTCGCTGAGGGGGCGCCCGGCACGGTCTACCACATAGAAGACGTCCACCGCCTCCGCGCCGAGAGTCTCCACTCGGGCGGCGCGTACGTCAAGCCCACATTCCCCGAAAGCCCTGCCAATACGCCACAGAAGCCCCGGCCTGTCATGGGCTCTGACTTCCACCACGGTGGCGGTCGCGGAGGCGTCGTCCACCAACGTCACGCGGGGTGGAGCGACAGGTACGCGGGCGGGTCTCACCGACCGTGTACGGCGGGCCAGACGTTGCTCAATGTCAAGTCGCCCAGCAAGGACGAGACGGAGATCGGCTTCGAGTGTCGCGGGGTCCGGCGGCGAGCCGTACTCGGGGATGACCGCGAACTCGATCACGGCCGTGGCGCCCGCGGCCGCTGAGGAGGCCGAACGCACCACGAGCCGGTGCGCGGCGAGCACGCCCGCGGCGCTCCACAGCAGCCCGGGGCGGTCGGGGGCGACGACGGTGACCGCTCCCCCGTGCACGCGTACGGCCCCGCCACCGTGCCGGGCCAGCGCGACCTGCGCCTCCGACAGGCTCGGCGGCTTGGGCGGCGGCGAGCCGGACAGCGCCGAACGCACCCTGCGCACCAGGTCGGCGACCAGCCCGGCCTTCCAGGAGTTCCAGGCGGCGGGCCCGGTGGCGTGGCCGTCGGCGCTGGCCAGCGCGGCCAGCAGGTCGAGCACCTCGCGCGAGCCCACGGTCCCGGCGACCTTCTCGATCGTGACCGGGTCGTCCAGGTCGCGGCGGGTGGCGGTCTCGGGCAGCAGCAGGTGGTGGCGTACGACGGTGGCGAGGATCTCCACGTCGCGCGCGGGCAGCCCGATCCGGGCGCCGATGTCGCGGACCACGACCTCGCCGGTGGCGGAGTGGTCGCCGGGCCAGCCCTTGCCGATGTCGTGCAGCAGCGCGGAGATCAGCAGGAGGTCGGGGCGGGAGACCTCGCGGGTGTGCGCGGCGGCGTTGGCCGCGGTCTCGACCAGGTGGCGGTCGACGGTGAAGCGGTGGATGGGGTTGCGCTGCGGGCGGTGCCGCACACGTTCCCAGTCGGGCAGCAGCTTGACCAGGATGCCCGCCTGGTCGAGCTCCTCCCACACCGGCACCGCGGCCCGTCCGGCGCCGAGCACCGAGACCAGCGCGTCCCGCGCCTCCTCGGGCCACGGGACCGGCATCGGCGCCGACTGCGCCGCCAGCACGGTGACCGTCGCGGGCGCCAGCGGCAGCCCCGACCCGGCCGCGGCCGCGGCCACGCGCAGCACCAGTACCGGGTCCTTGCGCGGATCGGCGCCGCGCGCCAGCACGACCTCGCCGCCGTGCTCGACCACGCCGTCGGCCAGCGGGCGGCGTCCTCGCGGGCTCGGCCCCGACACCAGCCGGTCGACCGCCCGCCAGGTCACGTCGAAGGCGTGCGCGATCGTGCGGCCGGCCTCCGCGAGCCGGCGCATCAGCGCCTCCGCGTCCAGCAGGCCCAGCAGCCCCGCCACGGCGTCCTGCTCCTGCAGGACCAGGCGGTCGGCGCCGCGCCCGGTGACGACGTGCAGCGCGTGGCGCACGTCCAGGATGAACTCGTAGGCCTCGCGCGCCCTCGGCCCCGGCGCCGAGGCGACCCAGGCCGCCGCGACCGCCTGCATCGCCTGCAGGTCGCGCAGCCCGCCGCGGCCGTCCTTCAGATCGGGTTCGAGCAGGAAGGCGACCTCGCCGCTGCTCTCGGCCCGCCGGTCGGCCGCCACGCGCAGTTCGGCCAGGCGGCGGCGCGAGTCGGCGCGCCACTCGGCCAGCACCGCCTCCCTGGCCTTCTTGGTCAGCTCGGGGTCGCCCGCCACGTGCCTGGCCTGGATCAGCCCGAGCACGGCCTTCAGGTCGTCGCGGGCGACGCGCACGGCCTCGTCGACGGTACGCACCGAGTGGTCGAGCCCGACGCCCGAGTCCCACACCGGATACCAGACGCGGTCGGCGATCGAGGCGATGTCGTCGCGGCCCTCGTGCAGCAGGACCAGGTCCAGGTCGCTGCCCGGGGCGAGCTCGCGCCGCCCCAGGCTGCCGACCGCCATCAGCGCCGTGCCCGCGCCGTCGCCGGCCGTACGGAAGAGATCCTTGAGCCAGCGGTCGGTGTCGGCGGCCCGCGAACCGCGGGCCGCGGCGAAGGAGCGCGCCTCTCCTCTCACGACACCTCCATGGTTTCCGGGCGAGCTCACAGCGCCTCGGGGCCCCGCTCTCCCGTGCGTACCCGGATGACCGTGTCCACCGGGACGGACCAGACCTTGCCGTCGCCGATCTTGCCGGTCTGGGCGGCCTTGACGATGACGTCGATCACGTCCTCGGCGTCGTCCTCCTCGGCCAGGACCTCCACGCGGACCTTGGGGACCAGGTCCACCTGGTACTCGGCGCCTCGGTAGACCTCGGTGTGGCCGCGCTGCCTGCCGTACCCGCTGGCCTCGCTGACCGTCATGCCCTTGATGCCGAACTGCTCCAGCGCGGCCTTCACGTCGTCGAGCTTGAACGGCTTGATGACGGCGGTGATGAGCCTCATGCGTCCACCTTCTTCGTGGCAGGGACCGGGCCGTTGGGGGAGACCACGCCGGAGGCGTGCACGCTGCCGAGGTCGTAGCCGGTCTCGGCGTGCGTGGTGACGTCGACGCCGGCGACCTCGGCCTCCTGGGAGATCCGGAAGCCCATGGTCTTGTCGATGATCTTTCCGATCACCCATGAGAGCACGAACGAGTAGAGACCCACCACGACCGGGCCGAGCACCTGCAACCCGAGCTGGCTGAGTTGCCCGCCCTCGATCAGGATGCCCTTGTTCTGGCCGGGCAGGAACGGGTAGGCGGCCACGAAGCCCAGCGCGACCGCGCCGATCACGCCGCCGACCAGGTGCACGCCGACCACGTCGAGCGAGTCGTCGAAGCCCGCCTTGTACTTCAGGCCGACCGCGTAGCAGCAGCCGACACCGGCCAGCAGGCCGATGACCACGGCCGCCCAGGGGTCCACGAACCCGCAGGCCGGGGTGATGGCGACCAGGCCGGCGACCGCGCCGGACGCGGCGCCCAGCGTGGTGGCGTGGCCGTCGCGCAGCTTCTCCACGATGAGCCAGGCGCCCGCCGCGACGGCGGTGGCGACCTGCGTGTTCATGAAGGCGAGGCCGGCGGTCTGGTCGGGGGCCAGTTCCGAGCCGGCGTTGAACCCGAACCAGCCGAACCACAGCAGGCCGGTGCCGAGCAGGACCAGCGTCAGATTGTGCGGCCTCATCGGCTCCTTACGCCAGCCGGAGCGCTTGCCCAGCACCAGCGCCAGCGCGAGGGCCGCGGCGCCCGCGTTGATGTGGACCACGGTGCCGCCCGCGAAGTCCTCGATGCCCAGCTGACCCAGCCAGCCGCCGCCCCACACCCAGTGCGCCACGGGGAAGTACACGACCGTGGCCCACACCAGGGAGAAGAGCACCCAGGCGCCGAACTTGGCCCGGTCGGCGATGGCCCCGCTGATCAGCGCGACGGTGATGATGGCGAAGGTGAGCTGGAAGGCGGAGAAGACCATCAGCGGGAAGTTGTCGGCCGCCGCCGCCTCGGGCGTGACGTTGCCGCCCGCCACGATGAGGTTCTCGTAGACCGCGTTGTAGACGCCACTGAGCCCGAGGTAGTCGAGGCCGCCGACGATCTTGTTGATGAACCCGGTGCCGTCTCCGGCGGTGTCGAAGGCGAGCGAGTAGCCGTAGAGCACCCAGGCGACGGTCACCACGATGATGCTGACGAACGACATCATCATCATGTTGAGGACGCTCTTGGCCCTGGTCATGCCCCCGTAGAAGAACGCGAGGCCCGGAGTCATCAGCAGCACCAGAGCGGTGCACAGCAGCATCCAGGCGGTAGTGCCGCTATCGATCATCGACGCGACCTCCTTACACATTGGCGACTGACCGGAACTGTCGCCCTGCGGGGTTTCGCGGCTCGACCAGGAGTGTTTCGCGTGCGTGAATCTCCACGCCGTGGTGTTTCGCCCTTGTTTCGGTCTCCGCACAGCCCGCGTTTGGGGCCGGGAGGGCTGGCGCCCAAGCGGGCGCTAGGCCAAAACCTACTTTAATTATGGACAATCTCCCGTGAGGTCCATCACAGTAAATTCGGACACCACGCGACTTTCCCTGCTTCGACGGCCTATCCGTCCCTGACGCTTAAGGCGGCGTTCACCGCCGTTTAGATAGGTTTGTTTACAGTAGAAGGCAAGATGCCTGATGAACGGGGGGTGTTCGGCATGTCCGCGACTCTGCTCGCGCCCACGGCCCGGCCACAGCACGAGTTTCTTCCCATCCCACCAACGGACACCGAAATTTCACTCTATTTTGGCCCGCAGCGCCGGTGGGTTCTGCTGGCCGTACCTTTGAGTCTGACCTTTACCGCCGGAACATTATTCCTCTTCTCCTTGCGCCACCCGATCCTGCTGCCCTTCCTGGCGGCGCTCGTGGTCAACCTGGCTGGCTGGCTGCTCTCCTACGTGGACGGCCAGCGCCAGCGCACCACCACCTGGGAGTCGCACCTGCTGCTGACCAAGGGCTGGCGCCCGGAGCGGCCGCCCGGCGTGGACGTGCTGCTGCCGACCATGGACGAACCACTGGAGGTGCTGGACAACACCTTCGCCCACGTGGCTCGCCTTGACTGGAACGCTCCACTCACCGTCACGGTCCTGGACGACGCCGACCGTCCCGAGGTGGCCGACCTGGCCCGCTCGTACGGCTTCGCCCACACCGTCCGCCCCGACCGGGGCCACCTGAAGAAGGCCGGGAACCTCAACCACGGCCTGTCCCTGACCGGCAACGAGGTCGTGGCGGTCTTCGACGCCGACTTCGTCCCGCGCCCCGACTTCCTGCACCACCTGGTCCCCTACCTGGAGGACCCGCAGATCGCCATCGCCCAGTCGCCGCAGTTCTTCGACACCGACCAGGGCATGCCGTGGATCCAGCGGACCGCCGCCGCATCCCAGGAGCTGTTCTACCGGTGGCTGCAGCCCAGCCGCGACGCCGACGGCGGCGCCATCTGCGTGGGCACCAACGTCGTCTACCGCCGCGCCGCCCTGGACCGCATCGGCGGCTTCCCCAGGATCGACCACAGCGAGGACATCTACACCAGCGTCGCGCTCATGAAGCACGGCCTGCGCACCAAGTACGTGCCGGTCCTGCTGGCCAAGGGCCTGTCGCCGGACAACGTCGGCTCGTACGTGGCGCAGCAGTACCGCTGGGCCATGGGCTGCCTGAGCCTGCTGTTCAGCCGGGACTTCCACCGCACGCCGATGGGCTGGCGAGTGCGCCTTTCCTACTGGAGCGGCTTCCTGTCCTATTTCGTCTCGGCGCTCAACATCGCGGCCATCCCGCTGCCCGGCCTGATCATGCTCTACGCCTACCCGCAGGATGTGCGCGCCTGGCACATGATCCCGTTCGTCGGCCCGCTGTGGGTGGCGCTGGTGCTGCTGCCCGCGACCTCGGTCGGCCGCTACCGCTTCGAGGTCATCCGCGCCCAGACGCTCTACTCCTACTGCCACCTGTTCGCCATCGGCCACGCCCTGCGCAACCGGGTGTCGGCCTGGGTGCCCAGCGGCGGCGGCGGAGCGAAGCGCTCGCGCCTGGTGGTCACCATCACCCGCCTTGCCCTCGCCTGGCTGAGCGGGACCACGCTCGCGGTCTGGGCGGGCATCGCCTGGCGCGCCCCCACCTATGGCTGGCACCACTACTGGGCGCTGACGCTGTTCGCCGCCGCGAGCACCTACATCGCCCTGCCGCTGATCCGCGACCTGTGGAGGTTCGTCCGATGAACCACCGTCAGCGCTGGCCGGAAACCCTGGCCATCACCACCCTGCTGGTCCTGGCCATCGTGCTGGCCACGGGCTGGGCCGTACTGCCCCCCGTGATCCCGTGACCGGGCACCGTAAGGACATCGACGGCCTGCGCGCGGTGGCCGTCCTGTTCGTCCTGGCCTTCCACGCCTCCGTGCCCGGTCTGGGCGGCGGGTTCGTCGGCGTCGACGTCTTCTTCGTCATCTCCGGCTTCCTCATCACCGGCCTGATCGTGCGCGACCTGGCCGCGGGGACCTTCTCCCTCGCCGACTTCTACGCCCGGCGGGCCCGCCGCATCCTTCCGGCCGCCGGAGTGGTCCTGGTGGCGAGCGCGCTGGCGGCCTGGCTGCTGCTGCCGCCGCTGCGCGCCACCGACGTGGCCGCCGACGTCTTCACCGCCGCCCTCTACGTGGCCAACTGGCGCTTCATCGCCCAGGAGACCGACTACCTGGCCGCCGACCGCGACCCGAGCCCGCTGCTGCACTTCTGGTCGCTCGCGGTCGAGGAACAGTTCTACCTGGTGTGGGCGCCGCTGCTGCTGGCCGCGTTCTGGCTGGCCGGGCGCCGGGCCGTGGCCACCGCCGCGGTGCTGGTCACGGCGGGGTCGTTCGCGCTGTCGCTGTCCTGGGAGGGGCCCGCCGCCTACCTGGCCTCGCCCACGCGGGCCTGGCAGTTCGGGGTGGGGGCGCTGTCCGCGCTGGCTCTGCCGTACCTCTCCCGCACGCCCCGCCTCCTGGCCGCACTCCTGGGTACGGCCGGCGCCGCGGCGCTGGCCTGGTCGCTGACACTCGACGAGAGCGGTTATCCGGGGCTGCAGGCACTGGTTCCCACGCTGGGGACGGCGGCGCTGATCCTGTTCCGCTCGCCGGTCTCGGCGCTGCTGGGCCACGGCTGGACGGGTGCGGTGGGGCGGCTGTCGTTCGCCTGGTACCTGTGGCACTGGCCGGTGGTGGTGTTGTTCGGCGACGGGCAGCCGTGGCCGGTCAAGCTCGCGCTCGTGATCGGCTCGGCGCTGCCCGCCTGGCTGACGATGCGGCTGGTGGAGCAGCCGGTGCGCTTCTCCAAGGTCGTGGCCGAACTGCCCCGGCGCGGGCTGGCGGTGGGCACGGCGGCGATGACCGTGCCGGTGACGGCCGCACTGTTGCTGGGCGGGGCGAGCGTGCCGCGTGCCGAGGTGGCCGCGGCGGTGGTCGAGACGGCTCCTACCGTGGACGCGGCGGCGGCGCGTACCGACTATCCGCCTTCCGAGGGGTGCGAGGTGGCGCTGACCGCGACCACGAGCCCGCCGTGCCTGTTCACGCCCAGCGGGTCCGGGCGAGCGGGCGCGGTGCCCGGCAACGACCGCGTCGTGCTTCTCGGCGACTCGCACGCCGGGCAGTGGTTCACGATGGCGCGGCGGGTGGCGGAGCGGCGCGGCTGGACGCTGGAGGTGCTGACCAAGCCAGGCTGCCCGCTGCCCGCGCTGAAGGTCGTGGATCCGCGGCTTGGCAGGGAATACCGCGAGTGCGACGAATGGCGCGAGAACACCCTGACCAGGCTGGAGGGCGAGGGGCCGCCGCGGCTGATCCTGCTGGGCTCGCTGTCGGCCTACGCCGACAAGAAGACCACGCTGAAGGGCTGGCGGCCCACGCTGGAGCGGCTGTCGCGGCTGGGGGCGCCGCTGGTGTACCTGCGTGACACGCCGCTCCCCGGCATCGACGTGCCCGCGTGCCTGTCCGGCCGGCCCGCCGCGTCCTGCGCCTTCCCCCGCTCGCGCGGGCTGGCGCCGGACCCCCTCGCGGCCGGCAAACGGCCCGGCCTGTGGACGCTGGACGTCAGCGACCTGCTCTGCCCCGGCAACGGCCCCACCTGCCCGGCGGCGCTCGACGGCGTCGTGCTCTACCGCGACGACTCCCACCTGACCAACACCCTCGTCCAGCGGCTCGCTCCACGCCTGGAGCAGCAACTGGAGAGGCTCGACCTGATCCCCACGGTGCTTTGACATCGTTCCCCCCGCGTAACGGGGGGATTCCCACGGTCGCCCGCAGTCCTTCCCGCTTCACCGCCGGTTGCCCGCCGAGAGGATTCTCATTGAGGTCTTACACCAGCTCCACAGGCGTTTCAGCTCTCCGCCAGCCCGGCGGCGAGCACATTCTTGGCCGCGTTCACATCCCGGTCATGGACCACGCCACAGGCGCACTCCCACGCCCGGACACTCAGTGGCATCGCCTCTTGCCGGGTACCGCACGCCGAGCAAAGCTTGGAGGAGGGGAACCAGCGATCCACCACCACCAGCGTGCGCCCATACCCCTGCGCCTTGTACTCCAGCATCGAGCGCAGTTCTCGCCAGGAGGCATCGCTGATGGCGTTCGCCAGTTTGCCGTTCTTGACCAGGTTGCGCACCGCCAGGTCCTCCACGGCGACCGCTTGATTCTCGCGAACCAGCCGTGTCGTGACCTTGTGCAGATAATCCCTTCTCCGGTCGGCTATTCGGGCATACACCCTGGCCACCCGCAGCCGCGCCTTGCCCCGATTCGCCGAACCCTTGGCCTTGCGGGCCAGCGCCCGCTGCGCCCCGGCCAGCCTGCGCCGCTCCCGCCGCCCATGACCCGGATTGGCGATCTTCTCACCGGTGGAAAGAGTGACCAGTGCCGCGATCCCGACGTCGACCCCCACACTCGCCGCGACCGGCGGCAGCGGGATGATCTCATTCTCGACCAGGATCGACACAAACCAGCGTCCCGCCGCGTCCCTGCTCACCGTCACCGTGGACGGCTCCGCACCCTCCGGCAAAGGACGCGACCACACAATCGCCAGCGGCGCGTCCATCTTCGCCAGCGTCAACCGGCCCTCACGCCAGCGGAACGCCGACCGGGTGTACTCGGCCGGTGCCCGCGCCTTCTTCCTGCTCTTGAACACCGGATACTTAGCGCGTTTGGCGAAGAAGTTCGCGAACGCCGCCTGCAAGTGGCGCAGCGCCTGCTGCAGCGGAACCGACGACACCGCCGACAGGAAACCCAACGCGTCACTGCATTTCCACCCGGTCAGCATGGCCGACGACTCCCCGTAGGAGACGCGACGCCCCTCCGCATAGGCACGGGTCCGCTCTTCAAGAGCCTTGTTGTAGACCAGACGCACACAACCGAACGTCCGAACCAGTTCGTCGGCCTGTCCGGACGTCGGGTAAAAGCGGTACGTGTAAGCCCGCTTCACGATGCGCGCCACACCGCACATCCTATCGCACGAGCGGTCAACTATCGAGCACATGTTCCCATATCGTGGCGGGTTGAGGACACTACGTGTCCCCGGCTCACGCCATGCGGAGCTCCGATACCTTCGAGCCCTGAAGGACCAGTTCTCCTCGGAGGTTTCCGATGAGAATCCTCACCGCGCTCCTGCTGGTCTGTGTCGTCGCCGCGTGCGGTGGCGGCACGGATCAGCGGGAGGTCTTCCGCGACGACTTCGACGGCGCCGCGCTCGACACCGGGCGCTGGCGGCACGAGACCGGGCCGCCAGAACGCTGGGGCACCGGCGAGATCGAGACGATGACCGACTCCCCCGCCAACGTCGCCCTCGACGGCAAGGGCCACCTGGCCATCACCCCGCGGCTGGAGGGCGGCCGGTGGACCTCCGGCCGGGTCAGGACCCAGCGCGCCGACTTCGCCGTCCCGCCCGGCGGCACGCTGCGGGTGGAGGCGCGCCTCGCGCTGCCCAACGTCACTCCCGCCGACGGCGCCGGATACTGGCCGGCGTTCTGGATGCTGGGCGGGGAGACCGGCTGGCCCGCCGTCGGCGAGATCGACATCATGGAGGCGGTGAACGGCCGGCCGTCGGTCACCGGCGCCATGCACTGCGGCACCATGCCGGGCGGCCCGTGCCAGGAGCCGAAGGGCCTGGTCACGCCCGAACAGCCGTGCCCCGGCTGCCACGGCTCCTTCCACACCTACGCGGTCGAGGTGACTGGGAAGGCCACGACCTGGCTGCTGGACGGCAAGCCGTACTTCACCTTGGACAGGAGCCTGCCCCGGGCGTTCTTCGTGATACTCAACGTGGCGGTCGGCGGCGGGCTGCCCGGATCGCCCAACGCGGCGACCGTTCCCGGCCGGCCGATGCTGGTGGACTACGTCAGCGTCACCACGGTCAGGCCGCCGGCGTGAGCCGTACCTCGTCGCCCACGCGCACTTCGCCGGGCCGCAGGACCCGGGCGTAGACGCCCGCGCACGGTTGCTCGCCCATGTCGAAGACCTCGACGCGGTTGTGGCGAGCCACCGTGCGCAGCGCGTCGGTGTCGCGCGGCAGCTCGCCGTGCGCGAGCGTGGGTACGGCACAGCGCGGGCTTGCCACGATGACCTCCAGCTCCGCCGACCCGAGGCGCAGCCGGGCGCCGGCCCACGTGTTCTCGGGGAAGCCGTCGCCGGGCGTGTCGATCACGAGGTTGGGGCGGTAGCGGAGCGCCTCCATGTGGCCTCGGGCGCTCAGCTCGCCGATGCGCCGCACGGTCGAGGTGGTGATGAGGTGGAGCGGGGCGAAGTCGAAGAACGTCCCGGGCGCGGCGGCGGCCAGGTAGGTGATGGTGTGTCCGACCTCCTGCTCGACGCCCTGTCGCAGCACCTCTTCGGGGATCGAGCGCTCCAGCTCGGCCTGCGGCGGCGGGGTGTCGGCGAGCCGTACCTCGCGGCCGAAAAGCTTGGACAGCTCGGCGTCGCCAGGAGGCGCGACGCCGTCGAGCGTGAGCAGGTCGCGCCACAGCCGGGGGTTCTTGGCACTGGCGACCTTGCCCGTGGAAACGTCGACGACGGCGCGCACCCGGTCTCCGGAGAGCCCTCGCTCAGTGATCTCGCCGGTGTCGAGGTCTTCCCCGAGCATCGACTTGACCGGATAGCGGCGCAATGCCCCCACAACACCGACAAGATCACTCATTTCATGATCTTACGGCGTGTGCGGAGCTTTTGCCGGTTTCCACAGCGATCCATCGAGCACCAGCGGCGCGCGCCGGGTCGCGAGGTGTCGAGAAACAGCAGGTAGCAGCGCTCGCCGCCGCACATGCGCACGCGTTCGACACGATCTCCGGAAAACAACTCGATCGCGTCCCTGGCCGCCGCCGACAGGAACTGCGATCCGGTCACCGGATACGCCCACTCCCTGACCCGGTCGGCCCCCATGACCGGCACCGGCGGAGGCGCGGCGGCCAGCTCGTTGAGGACCGTGTGCGGCTCCGGCGGGTCAGCGTCGATCCTGACCTCGGCCACACCGGCGACCTTGAAGCCGGGGGCGTCGTCCTTCACCGCCTCCATGGCGAGCGACAGGATCGCGCCGCGCAGCCGTTTGGCGGCGACCAGCTCGTCCGCGTCCGCCCGCGCGGGCCCGTCCACGCCGAGCCTCGACACGGCGATCCACTCGGCCAGGTCGGCGGGGGCGTGCAGCCGTTCCCAGGGATTCACCGCCCCGCTGAGCAGGAACTCCAGGCACAGCGTGCCCGCGTCGAACCTGAACCGCTGACCGTTGCCTCCGGTCAGCACCATCGCGCTTGCGCTCTCCACACGTGCAGTGTAACACTTGACACCAGTTAAACCGGTGTACCCAGAGGAGACCAAGATGAACGAGATCATTGAACTGTCCGACCGCATGTGGGAAGCCAACAGGAACGGCGACGCCGCCTTCTTCGACCGCTTCCTCACCGCCGAACCGGTGAGCGTCTCCCCCTGGGGCGTCATGACCGACCGGGCGGCGATCCTCAAGGGCTTCGCCGAGAACCGCAACCCCTACATCCGCACCGATCAGTCCGACCACCGCGTCATCCGGCTGACCGACGACAGCCTCGTCCACACCAGCCTGGTCGAGATCGACGTGCTCGTGAACGGCACCGAGAAGCAGACCGTGCGCTACCACGCCACGACGGCCCTGGTCCGCCAGGACGGCGAGTGGAAGGCCGCCGTCTTCCAGGTCACCCCCGCCGGAGCCTAGGGATCCAGCCGGGCACCGCCCGCCGGTAGTCCTCGTACTCCTGTCCGAAGGTACGGCGCAGCGTCGGCTCCTCGTAGAAGCGCACGAACAACCACGTGACGGCGCCGACGAGCGCCGCGTACCAGAGCAGGCTCAGCCGTCCGAGCAGCAGAGCCTGGCCGACGATGGCCAGTTCGACCGCCACGTACATGGGATTGCGCACGTAGCGATAGAAACCCCCCACCACGAGGCGGCTCGGCGCGGCCGCCGGCATCGGCGTGCCCAGCCCCTCCACCACGAAGCGGACGAACGCCGGCACGATCACCACCGCCCCCGCCACCACCATGAGGCCGCCGAGCACCCGCAGCGGCGGCCATGTCGGCCCGAAGTGCCAGCCGGTGATCAGCCACGGCGCCACCCCGGCGACCAGTCCGGGCCCGAGGACGAAGAACAACGACGTCACCGTCGCGGCCACCGGCTTCCGCATCCGCGTTACCCCCAGAAGCGCCGAAGATGAGGGACGAGCTCGGCGGCCCGCTCGTCGGGGAAGAAGAGCCGGCCACCGTCGATCTCGACGACCTCCCGCACGCCCGGAATGGTGTCGCGCAGCCAGCGCGCCCATTCCACGCCGAAGAAGACGTCACCCGTACCCCACACCACAAGCGTTGGCACGGCAAGTACCGTCAGTTGCGACTCGATGGCCACCATCTCCTTGGCGTCGATTCCTGCCAGGAGGCGTTCGAAGGCCCGCCCGCCGCCGGGCTTGGCGAACATCGGCCGCAGGTACGCCTCCACGAGGGCCTCCGGGTCGTCGATCCGCTCGTAGCCCTCGCCGTACACGCTCTGGCCTATCAGGTGGGGATTTTGGATCAGCGCCTCTACCAGAGGCGCGAGTTCACCTTTTTCGGCCAGTTCGACGGTGGGGCGGAAGGCCTCCGGCGGGGTGTTGTCGTGGACGTCGCAGTTGGTGAGGGTCAGGGAGCGGAGCCTGTCCGGGTGGCGCACCGCGAAGATCTGCGCCACCGCGCCGCCGGTGTCGTTGGCGACCAGGTCGACCTGGTCGAGGTTCAGGTCGTCGCAGAACTCGGCCAGCGTTTCCGCCAGGCCGGGCAGCGTGAGGTCGTCCGTGACCGGGCTGCCGCCGTGGACGGGCAGATCGAGTGCGATACAGCGGCGTTCGCCGCGTAGCTCGGCGATGACGTTGCGCCAGAGGTAGGAGCTCGTACCCACGCCATGCACGAACAGCGTGGCCGGGCCCTGGCCCTCGTCGATGTGGTTGAGCATGAACGCCTCCAAACAAACCGACTGTCGGTCTGGAAAATACCCGACTGTTGGTCGGTATGTCTAGAGTTGGTTCATGAACCTCAAGGCAGAGCGGGGCGCGGCCACCCGCGACCGGGTCCTCACGGTCGCGCGACGCCTGTTCGCCGAACAAGGCTACGAGGGGACCTCGATCGAAACGGTCCTGCAGGAGACGGGGCTGAGCCGGGGGGCGCTGTACCACCACTACTCGGGGAAGGACGCCCTGTTCGAGGCGGTACTTGAGCAGGTGGAGACGTCGGTGGGGGTGCGGCTGATGGAGGCGGTGAAGGGGATCGCCGACCCTGCCGAGGCGCTTGTGACGGGGTGTTTGGCTTGGGTGCGGATGGCTCGTGACCCGGCTACCCGCCGCATCGTGCTGATCGACGCGCCTGCTGTGCTGGGGTGGGAGAGGTGGCGGGCACTGGAGGAACGGCACGCGTTCGGCATGCTGAAGGCGGCGCTTCGGGCGACCGGCAGGGTGCCGAAGGAGGCGTTGGACGTGTACGCGCACATGTTGCTGGCGGCGATCAACGAAAGCGTGTTGCTGGTGGCTCGGGGGAATGAGCTGGAGGGTGCGGAGAGAGCTGTCGAAGACTTTCTTCATCGGCTTCTCCGCCCCTAAAGGCAAGGTCATCGCTCTTGGCGCGCTTCGCGCGATTGGCGCTCAGGCGTTTCTCCAGTCGAGCTGAAGCTCGACCCCTGTCGGGCCTCCGCTCCGCTCCGGACGCCCTGCTTTTGGCCCCCCACCCCTTACCCGGCTAGGTGGTCGGCCAGCTCCTGCCCACCCGTGCCGGTTGGGGTGTGGGCCAACTGGGGGTGTGGACCGGTTGGGGCGTGGACCGGGAATGTGAGCCGGTTGGGTGTGGACCGGCTGGAGGTGTGGACCGGTTGAGGTGTGGACCGGTTGAGGTGTGGAGGTCCGGTTGAGTGGAGGACCGGTTGAGGTGTGGACCGGTTGAGGTGTGGACCGGTTGAGGTGTGGACCGGTTGAGGTGTGGACCGGTTGAGGTGTGGACCGGTTGAGGTGTGGACCGGTTGAGGTGG
>NZ_JACHIN010000007.1:176809-222460 GCF_014203235.1 Nonomuraea endophytica
TGGACCGACTGCGGCATGAACCGGGAATGTGAGCCGGTTCGAGGATGGGCCGGCTGGGTGGGCCACCGGGTGGAGGCCGGCTGGGGTGGGGGCCGGTTGGGTTACCTTTTTCGATCCACTATGCGGCCATGTCTACTTGCGCCCTTCGTGGAGTTGTTCGAGCCGTTCGGTGAGGAAGCCCCAGTTCCTCCAGAACTCGTCGAGATGCTCCCGCCCCTGAGAATTGAGCGTGTACACCTTGCGCGGCGGCCCCTTCTCGGACGGAACCTTCTTCACATCGACAAGACCGCGCTGCTCGATCCTGACGAGCAGGGCATAGACGGTGCCCTCGGCGATGTCGGAGAACCCCTGCTCCCGCAGCCATGCCGTGATCTCGTAGCCGTACGCGGGCCGTCCGGCCAAGATCGCCAGAACGATGCCCTCCAGCGTTCCCTTGAGCATCTCCGTCAACTGCTTGCCCACGGAACACTCCTCCAGCTACTCAATAATGTTGACTACTGATTCTAGCGAGCCCGAATCACCGCTCACGGCATTCACCGTCGCCGACCACCCTGACACTGGGCGGTCCTCACGCCGACACCGCCGACAGCTCACGAACCCGAGAGAAGGACTTGGCCCGAAACGCAGCCACGGATGAGAGCCGGACCCAAGCCCAAACGAAGAACCAAACCAGGGCTGCCGCTCGCCAGAAAGCGGCCCGTCTCGCCGGTAGAGCCGGAGCGCCGGTAGAGCCGGAGCGATCATCAACGGCCAGCAAATCCACGCAGTCGTACACCATCGTGGGGTCCATCCCGGCGACCGCACCAACCACGGGCCTCAAGGGTGGCGTTTGCGGGGCCAGATCGCCTCGGTCGGCAGCACCGTCTCATGAATGACGGTGTGGGACGGAGCGCCGTAGCCGAGCTTATCCGAAGTGGCGCCCGTCACTCGTTGATGGTCTGGTCGCGACCGGCCTGATATGCCCGCCCCTGACCCGAAACGCGGGCATTCATCTGGATGTTGGTACTGCCGCCGCCGGTAGAGATGATCCCGCTGTTATCACCGCTGACAACGACCGACCGCTCCCCCGTCGCCGAAGCGCCGGACTGCCCAGCCTGGGCACCGCCATCATCGGGCAGTCCCGCCGAAGGATCCGGTTCAGTGCCGGAAGGCCGGGTCAGCCAGAACGCGACCAGCGCACCGGCCGCGGCCACCGCCACAGCGACACCGGTCCACCCCCAGCTCCATCCGGCATCGGTGAGCACCTGATTGCTGGCCACCGCCGTACCCACCCCGAGCGGTACCGACAACAGAAGCAAGATCCACCTGCCCCAAGCCCGTGCGCGCATACCGGCATCTTCAACCCCCAGCCCAGACCGCGCAACGTGGGTACGCGATCACGCATCACCCATCGCCCAAACGAACTGGAGAAGGATGCACAAACCCATCCTCAAGCCGGATCTCAGGCGTTTCGAGAACCCGAGCAACCCCATGTACCCGGCGCAGACTTCGCACCCCGGGCGTGAGCGCGCGACAAGGGGCTTGATCGACAACGGAGCGGTCAGTGGCGTTAGCGACCGGATCGGTGGGAGTTGCCGCCATCCACCGTTCCGATGTCGGTGGACGACCCCCGACCGGGATCCTGTAAGGCCTTGATCACTGTGGCTTGGTTGCCGGTGGGTCGGCCCTGCTTTGCGGCCTATGCCAGTCGAGTTCCTGAGTGATGCCAAAGCAGCGGGCTACGGCAGAAACGCCGGACCGCCGGCGCGGGCCGACCTGGATCGGGTGTTTCACCTGGATGAGGCGGACTTCGTGCTGATCGGGCGCCGTCGCGGCGAGCACATGAAACTCGGCTCCGCCCTCCAGCTCGGCGCGTTCTGCGGGAGTCGCGATGGCTCGGCGGTCGCCCCGCCTGTCTTCAGCTCGGGGCACGGAATCGGCCGTCGTGGCCGCTGAGGAAACTCGGTGTGCTGCCGAAGAGCTGATGCGTCAGGCGGGTGAAGTGCGGCTGGTCGGCGAACTCTCCGCGCTGTGCGGCCACGGCCAGTCCTTGGTCGATGCTGGAGAACGCGTTTCGCAGCCGTGCCCAATGCCGCAACTGGGTCAGCGGCACACCGACGGTTTCGCGGACCAAGTACCGCAGTCTTGGCGGGGACAGTTGCACTTCATTCGCGAGTTCCTTCAGTGTGGGAAAACGCGTGAGGTTGTGAAACGCGTGTAACAGCCGCGGGTCCAAGGGTCGCTCTGGTCCGAGGAAGGGAATCAGCACGCGGCGCCCTTCGTCGAGGTCTGGCGTCCGCATGGATCCGAGTGCGTCCAGGATGCGGCGCACCGTCGCGCCGTTCAGGAACACGGTTTGGCGTGGCGTGTTCTCGGCTGTCTGCCAGGCATTCACCCAGAGCGTCACATGCCCGTTCGATCGGAATTGAGTGCACGGGGCACCAGGCGGAAAGACAGCTCCGGCCATAGCGGCGGGTTGCCCTCCGGCGCACGGCAGGACGATGTCCGAACTCAGGCCCAGGATTACTTTCCAGGAGGGCTGCCTGGGGTTGGGGCGCAAGCCGACTGCCGACGTATTGGCGAACAGGTCGGCGGCCGCGTTTGTAGCGAACATGATCCGGCGATCGTTTTGTTCAAGACACCAAGAGCGGGCGGGTGTACTCATTACCTGAGCATAGGTGCCTGGCCTATGTCGTATAGAGCAAAGGCCCATCAGTACATCACGCGATGGAGATGCTGCGGACGTATAAACCGGCTGGTTGATCCGGAAGCTACCGCAGTTGGCTGACGTCAAATTCCGCGCCCCGATAGATGGTCGGGACACTATTTCGGCCATCGCGTGATGCCATTCAGTATCGCCGAATCAGGGAATTCCGGTCGAGTTCGGGTCTGACTGGGTCGGCTATCAGGGGGTGCGTATGAGGTTGCGAAGACGCATGACCGTCCTGGTCGCGGGGGCGCTGGCCGCCCGCGGGAGCCTGTGGCCTCTGCCTCATCCAAGGTCCAATCCGACAAATCATGATCAAGGTGATCAAGCCAAGGGAGTTCACATGAATCGCCTCGCCGCCCACCGACGACGCTGGGCCTTTCCGGTTCTCGCCGCAGCGCTGACCTTCACGCTCGTCCCCGTGTTCACCGCCCCGGCGCATGCCGTCCTCACGCAAGATCCGGACACGGACCACCCGCCGCCCGGTGACACCGGCCCCGACAGCGAACCGCTGGTCGAGGGCGGCGAAACCCTCGCCGGCACCGGCAACAGCGAACCCAACCTCGCCGCCGAGTCCACCGTCTGCATCAACGGCCAAGGCGCGACCGCCTGCTTCCAGAAGCCGGGCGACATGCTCTGGGTCCAGAAGACGAGCAGCCGCCCCTGGGCCACCGCGAAAGCCCAGGTCTACGCATGGGACCGCCAAAGATGGCGGTACATCAAGACGCTCTACTGCTCGATCGACAGCAGATGGGCCGTCGGTCAATGGGGCTACTGCAACTTCGACATCTGGGAGGACTCCACCCGAAACACCTGGGGCGGCTACGGCAGCGGCGTCCGACTGAGGGCCGTCACCAACACCGGCGAATCCACCTACCGATGGATCCGCAACAACGACAACAGCCCCGGCTAGAACCACCTCCCGCGGGGCCCGGAAGCGCCAGTGTCGCTCCGGCCCCCGCGCGGAGACTCCCGTCGCCGTGGGGAGGGTGCGGAAGTACCACGTCTGGTGCCACCGTCCGAAGCCGAAACTCCACCCCGTTATGCCAAACCGCGCCCCAGCTCACCAGCCGGCTCCACGTCCTGGGCAGGCCGCAAGAACGACCCCAGACCAAGCGCCGTTACGGCTGCGCGGCGAGAGGCGGAGGCGAAGGCGGGGCCGTCGGCTCAAGGCGTGGATTGACCAGGTCGTGAGCGGAACGGGTCAGCCAGATCAGGGTCACCGCACCCGCGATAGTCGTGGCCGTGCCGGGAACGTTGCCGACGGTTTCCAGCAGCCGGTCCAGCAGCGAGGAGATGAACATCAGGACCAGGGAGGCGATGCCGTACATCACGGTGGAGGTTTGCCAGCGGCTGTCATTCCGCTGCGCCCGCAGGAGCAGCACGGTCCAGATCAGCGCCGCCAGTCCGCCGACCAGGAGCAGCAGGTCACCCACAGGCAGGCCGACCCAGTCG
This sequence comes from Nonomuraea endophytica, assembly GCF_014203235.1. GTDB lineage: Bacteria > Actinomycetota > Actinomycetes > Streptosporangiales > Streptosporangiaceae > Nonomuraea > Nonomuraea endophytica. The sequence continues at coordinate 180,951 of NZ_JACHIN010000007.1, forward strand.
AGCACCTCGGAGACCGCGATGCTCCCGTACGCCACCACGCCGAAAGACCGCATATGGTCCGCATGCTTGAGACCACGCGTCAGCACCGGGTGGTACAGCCACACCACAGCCAGCATCACCGCGGAGTCGAGCAGGCTCATCCACCACGACCAGGACGTCACGAGAGGATAGACCAGCCAGGACGCCGCCGCGACGTACAGCGCGATCCGTAGCCTCGCCGTGTCCCGATCCACCTCGACGGGCGGACCGGCCAGCGGCCCACGCAGCCCCTGCCACAGCGCCCACGCCCACATCGCGCCGACCAGCCCCAGAATGACCACGCTGTGCCACGTCACCGCGAGCCGTTCGTCCATCTCAAGCACCAACGTCAGCCGCAACATCGCACTCAGATCGCCCGAGACCAGGGCGAGCGCTCCGACGATGGCCAGCGCGATGACGTACACGCCCACGACGAGGAGGGCGAGAAGGCTTAATCGATAACGACGGGACACGTGACACTTCCTGGGGATGAATGCGATCGAACGCCTCACCTTAGCGAGCCCTCGACCCCCAGTCGATCAAGCATTCCGGCGGCTGAGCGAGGGACGATTTCTGCTCGGCACTTCGGGGTCCGCCGCCTGCCGGGACCGGCGCTTGTGTCCCGCTTCAGCGAGCAGGCAGGACGACGTGGCCGGCTTCAGGCGGACGGACCTGTGACGTCTGGGCGGGCCATCAGTGTTGAGGATGGACAGAAGGTCGGCCTTGGAACCAGGCGGAGGTGGCCGGCTTGTAGAGCAGGACGAGTGCCGTGACCGGCAGCGTGCCCAGGACGCCGGTTACCACGAGGCTGAGGAAGTCGCCGGTGACGAACAGGCCGACCAGGCTCAGGAGGAAGGCGAGTCCGTAGATGACCGCCAATACCCACTGCGTCACCACGGCGACGGTGCTCCCCCTGCGCCGGTGGAGTCGTACCACGGCGGTGACGACGACGATGGTGATGGCGGCGGCGAAAACGGCTGCGAACAGGTCCACGAGCGCCACCTGGCTGGAGACCGGCCGAGTGCTCGCCGGTGTCCATGGGCGCCTCCGAGAGGCCGGCCCACAGGTGGCCCCGTGGCCCCGTGGCCTCGGTGTGGTCTGGTGGTCACCCCCTCGTGATTGAGGGCCGCGGTGGTGGAGCCCCATTCCCACAGCGCCTGCATGACCGGTGCGAGGGCGTGGCCGCGTTCGGTGAGGGTGTAGCGCACTCGTGGTGGCCAGCACAAACCGCTGGAGGCGATGGCGGGCGAGCTGACCACTCGAAACGGCGGGATCCGACCGGGCTGCGTCTGCCGGCTGTCTCGCAGCGAGTTGCGCACGCTTCACAGGGTCGATCCCGTACCCGGCGAGACGGGGTCGGTGCGCTAGTCTCACAGCCGAGCGGACAGGCGGGGACGGGTGGCTGTGCGGCGGGAGAAGACCCAGGAACGCGGCAGGCAGGCGCGGCGGCAGGTGCTGGAGGCGGCGATGGAGGTCATCGCCGAGCGGCCGGTCGCCGAGATCCAGGTGCAGCAGATCGCCGAGCGGGCGGGCATGAGTCCCGCCCGGGTCCTGTACTACTTCCAGTCCCGCGACCAGATCCTCGCCGAGGCCTTCCGGTGGAGTGAGCGGCAGCTGGCCGAGCAGCGCGAGGATGACCTGGGGCGCGGCGGCGAGCCGCTGGAGCGGCTGGCGCGGTTCGTCACGCTCTACCTGCCCAAGGGCCGCCACGACGTGTCGTGGAAGTTGTGGCTGGAAGCCTGGCTCCGCGCCACCTCGGCCAACGACCTGAGCCGCATGGCCGACGAGTTCGACAGGGACTGGATGGCCGACCTTGAGGCGATTGTCGGCGACGGTGTCGAGCAGGGCGTCTTCGGGTGCTGCGACGGTTTCCTCGCGGCGTTCAACGCGCTGCTCGACGGGCTGGCCGTGCACGTGCTCATCGGCAGGCTGGAGCCGGAGGGAGCCGTACAGGTCGCCCTCGACGAGGCCGGGGCCAAGCTCGTCTGACACGCTTGCGGAGTCGAATAAAACTTGAGTTAGATTCAAGTTATGCGACTGACCCCGACCGAGCGGGACCGGCTCCTGCTGTTCACCGCCGCGGAACTGGCCCGCGCCCGGCGAGCCCGCGGACTCCTGCTCAACGTGCCCGAGGCCATTGCCCTGATGTCCGACGTCGTCTGCGAGGCGGCCAGAGACGGTGCGAGACTGTCCGAGGCGATCGAGGCCGGTCGCGCCGCGCTCGGTCCCGGCGACGTGCTGCCCGGCGTGCCGGAGGTCGTCCAGGAGATCCAGGTCGAGGCCGTTTTCGACGACGGCTCCCGGCTGGCCGTCATCACCGCGCCGTTCGGCCCCGCCGAGCGCCCCGCCGAGCAGAGCCGAAGGGTCGCCTTCGACGACCTCGTGCAGGTCGAGGTCGCCAACACCGCTTCGGTCCCGATCAGTGTGACCAGCCACTTCCACTTCTTCGAGGCCAATCCCCGGTTGCGCTTCACCCGTGCGCGCGCCTACGGCAGGCGGCTGGCCGTACCGGCGGGATCGACCGTGCGCTTCGACCCCGGCGGCAGCCGTACCGTCGCATTGACCCCGATCGGCGGCGCCCGGGTCGCCATCGGCTTCGCCGGGCTCGTCGACGGGCCGCTGGACGCGCCGGGCGCCTTCGAGACGGCGATCGAGCGCGCCCGCGCCTGCGGCTATCTGGGGGCCTGATGAGCCTGTACGGCTACCGCGAGGGCGATCACGTGCGGCTGGGCGACACCGGCCTGGTCGTCCAGGTCGAGCACGACTCCCAGAAGCCGGGCGAGGAGTTCCTGGCTGGATTCGGCAAGACCGCCCGCGACGGCCTGCACCTGAAGGCCGCCTCCGTCCGCGACACCTGCGACCTGGTCATCAGCAACGTGCTGATCCTCGATCCGATCCTGGGCGTGCGCAGCGCCTCCATCGGCGTGCGCGGTGGCCGGATCAGCGCGATCGGCCGGGCGGGCAACCCCGACACGCTCGACGGCGTCGACGTGGTCGTCGGCACCGGCACGACGATCGTCTCGGGCGAAGGCCTCATCGCGACCGCCGGAGCCATCGACACCCACGTGCACCTGCTCTCGCCCCGGATCATGGAGGCGTCACTCGCCTCGGGCGTGACCACGATCATCGGCCAGGAGTTCGGCCCGGTCTGGGGCGTCGGCGTCAACTCGCCCTGGGCGCTGCGGCACGCCTTCGACGCCTTCGACGCCTGGCCGGTCAACATCGGCTTCCTGGCCCGCGGCTCATCCTCCCACCCCGCGCCCCTGATCGAGGCGCTGGTCGAGGGCGGCGCCTGCGGCTTCAAGGTGCACGAGGACATGGGCGCCCACACCCGCGCCCTCGACACCGCCCTGCGAGTGGCCGAGGAAAACGACGTCCAGGTGGCGCTGCACACCGACGGCCTCAACGAGTGCCTGTCCGTCGGCGACACCCTGGCCGTCCTCGACGGCAGGACCATCCACGCCTTCCACATCGAGGGTTGCGGCGGCGGCCACGTGCCCAACGTGCTGGAACTGGCGGGCGTCCCCAACGTGATCGGCTCCTCCACCAACCCCACGCTGCCCTTCGGCCGCGACGCCGTCGCCGAGCACCACGGCATGATCGTCTCCGTGCACGGGCTCAGGCCGGAGCTGCCCGGCGACGCCGCCCTGGCTCACGACCGGATCCGCGCCGGGACCATGGGCGCGGAGCAGGTCCTGCACGACCTGGGCGTCATCGGCATCACCTCCTCCGACGCCCAGGGCATGGGCCGCGCCGGCGAGACCGTGCGGCGCACGCTCGCCATGGCGGCTCGCTACGCCACGGGCGTCGACAATGAGCGCGTCCTGCGCTACCTGGCCAAGCTCACGATCAATCCCGCCATCGCGCACGGCCTGTCGCATGAGGTCGGCTCGATCGAGCCGGGCAAGCTGGCCGACATCGTGTTGTGGAAGCCGGCCTGGTTCGGCGCCAAACCGCAACTGGTGCTCAAGGCCGGCTTCCCCGCCTGGGGCGTCACCGGCGATCCCAACGCCGCCACCGACGCCTGTGAGCCACTGGTCCTCGGTCCCCAGTTCGGCGCGCACGGCGCCACCGCCGCCGACCTCTCGGTCGCCTTCGTCTCCCGCGCCGCCGCCGCGCTGCCCACGCGGCGCCGCCAGGTTCCGGTGTACGGCACGCGCGGCATCGGCCCGGCCGACCTCGTGCGTAACGCGCGCTTGGGCCGGGTGCTCGTCGATCCGCATGGCCTGGTGACCCTCGACGGCGAGCCCATCAGGTCGGAGCCCGCGGACTGCATCTCTCTCAACCGTCTTTATTTCCTGTAGGAGCCTTTCGTGTTCATGCCCCCCGAGTGGCATCCACACCGCCGTACCTGGATGTCCTGGCCCGTCGGCTACGTGCTGCAGACCCCTGAGGAGTCCTACCGCGCCTGGTCGCGGGTGGCCAACACGCTCGTGCGTTTCGAGCCGGTGACGATGCTCGTCGACCCGTCCGAGCGTGACTCGGCCGCCGTCTGGCTCGACCCGCGTGTGGAGGTGGTCGAGCGGCCGCTCGACGACTGCTGGATGCGCGACAACGGCCCCACCTTCGTCTTCGACCGGGGCCGGCTGGCCGGCGTCGACTGGACTTTCAACGGCTGGGGCTGGGCGCCGCACGAGAAGGACGACCTGGTGGCGGGCTTCATCCTGGAGCGCGAGGGCGTGGCGCGGCACCGGACCGCGATGGTGGGTGAGGGCGGTGGGATCCACGTCGACGGCGAGGGCACGGTGATCGTGACCGAGACGGTCCAGCTCGACCCCCGCCGCAATCCCGGCTGGACTCGCGCGGACGCGGAGGCGGAACTGCGGGCTCTGCTCGGGGTGGAGAAGGTCATCTGGTTGCCGCGCGGGCTGAGTGCCGACTACGGAGGGTACGGCACCGGCGGCCACGTCGACCTGCTCGCCTCTTTCGTACGGCCGGGCCTGGTGCTGTGCCATGTCCAGCCCGATCCCGGCCACCCCGACCACGAGATCGGCCGGGAGAACCTGGCGATCCTGCGCTCGGCCACCGACGCGAAGGGGCGGCCCCTGGAGGTCGTCGAACTGCCGGGCCCCTCGGTCGAGGGGAGCGACTACTCCTACATCAACCACTATCTGGCCAACGGGCTGGTCCTGATGTGCTCCTTCGACGATCCGCGCGACGCCGAGACGGCCGAGCTGCTGGGCAAGCTCTTCCCGGGCCGCGCGGTCGAGTCGGTTGACGCCCGCGCCATCTTCGCGCTCGGCGGGGGCATCCATTGCATCACTCAGCAGCAACCCGTCATTGACGGACAGCAGTAGCAAACTTTAATGTGATTCAAATTAAAGGCTGCCTCGCCTTCAGGAGCCCCCCGTGCACAACCATCTCTCGCGCCGCGCAGCGATCATCTCCGGCGCGCTGGCCGCCGCCTTCGCCCGACCCGCCCCGGCGAACGCCGACACGTCGGCGGACTACGTCTTCACCAACGGTTTCATCTACACCGTGGACGCCCGCGACAGCGTCCATCAGGCCCTGGCCGTCAGAGGCGGACGCATCGTCTACGTCGGCACCGCCAAGGGCGCCCGCGCCCACACCGGCAAGGCCACCAAGGTCGTCGACCTCAAGGGCAGGATGCTGATGCCCGGCCTGCACGACGGTCATGTGCACGAGATGTCGGGCGGCGAAGGGCTGCTCGCCTGCGACCTCAAGTACGCCGCGATGACCGTGGAGGAGATGCGGGAGATCATCCAGAAATACCTCGGCGAGACCGCCGACGAGGAGCCGGACGGCTGGGTGTCCGTCGTGAACTGGTACCAGCAGGCCATCAGGCCCGCGGGGACCAAGCTCAGCAAGGCCGACCTCGACGCGCTCGACACCCGGCGGCCCATCGTGGTCAGCTCAAGCGACGGCCACACCACACTGGTCAACAGCCGTGCGCTGAAGCTGGCAGGCATCACGGCGAAGACGAAGAACCCGCCGGGCGGCGTGATCGAGCGCGACGCCGACGGCGAGCCCACCGGCCTGCTCCAGGACGGAGCGTCCGGCCTGGTCACCGCCAAGATCCCCGAGCCCACCGGTCAGGACAACCTCAAGGTCGCCCGTACGGCCCTGGCCGCGCTCGCCGCGCAAGGGGTGACGACCTTCATGGACGCCATAGCCTCGGAGGAGGCGCTCAAGGCCTTCACCACGCTCGCGGACCAGGGCAAGCTCACCGCCCGCGCCCACTTCGCCCTGGCGGTCCGCGTCACCGACCGCGATCCCGGTCCCCGCCTGCTGCGGACGCGCCGCAAGTACCACGGCGGTGCCACCAAGGTCAGGCCGGGCATCGCGGTGAACAACGCCAAGCTGTTCATCGACGGCGTGCTGCAGTACCCGGCGCAGACCGCGGCCCTGCTGGAGCCGTACCTGGTGCACAAGCACGACCACTGGGTGAAGGGCAAGAAGGTCGGCGAGCAGTACTGGACGCAGGACGGCATGAACGCCATCGTCGCCAAGGTGGCCGCCGCCGGATTCGATCCGCACATCCACGCCATCGGCGACAAAGCGGTGCGCATCGCGCTGAACGCCTTCAGCGCGATGCGGGCGGCGGGACACAAGAAGATCAGGCCCGCCATCGCCCACGCCGAACTGGTGGACCCCGCCGACATCCCGCGATTCGCCAAGCTCAATGTGACCGCTTCGATGGGCTTCCACTGGGCCAAGCCCGCACCGGATTCGGTCGAGGCGGTCAAGCCGTACCTCGGTGCCAAGCGGTGGAAGAACTACGAGCCCGAAGGCGATCTGTGGCGCGCGGGCGGGCGGATCTCGCTGGGCAGCGACTGGCCGGTGGACCCGCTGGACGAGTGGACCGCGATCAAGACGGTGATCACGCGTACGGCGTCGCGGAAGAGCCCGTTCGCGAAGTTCGGCGTGATGACCCCGCACCAGCGCCTGACCAGGGCGGCGGCGCTCAGGGCCGCCACGTTCAACGGCGCCTACCAGCTACGCCAGGACGCCCACACCGGTTCGCTGGAGGTGGGCAAGCTGGCCGATCTGATCGTGCTGGACCGCAATGTGATGAAGGTGCAGGCCGAGCGCATCGCCGAGACCAAAGTCCTGCTCACCATGGTCGGCGGGCGCGTGGTTCACCGGCTTTCCGGCTTCGCGGACTAAGGTTGCACGCGATCCAGCTAGAGGCCGTTCAGGCCGTGAACGATGTCAGGCTGGAGATCGCCGAGGGGGAGTTCTTCTCCTTCCTCGGCCCCTCCGGGTGTGGCCAGACCACGACCATGCGGATGATCGCCGGCTTCGAGGAGCCCACCGGGGGCGTCGTGCGGCCGCACGGCCAGGACGTCACCAACGTGCCGCCGAACCGGCGCGACGTGAACACGGTCTTCAAGCCCTACGCGCTGTTCCCGCACATGAGTGCGACGACCACGGCGGAGCGAGGCGACCCCGTCCGGCTGTCGTGGCAGCCGCGGCATTCTTACGTGATTGGACAGTGATGGACCCCCTCCTCCTTCGCGGGATGACCCAGCCCCGCACCAGGCGAAACTTCCTCGGCATGTCCGCCGCGATGCTCGCCCTGGCCGCGTGCGGCGTCCAGGGCCAGAAAGCGCAGAACTCCCCCGGCCTCGACAAGGACTACTGGGCAGGCAAGAAGAAGAACGGCAAGGTCGTCTTCGCCAACTGGCCCGAGTACATGCCCGAGGACCAGGGCCCGCTCAAGGCCTTCCAGCAGGCCACCGGGATCTCCTACGAGTACAAGGAGGTCATCCTGGAGAACGCGGAGTTCTTCGGCAGGGCCCGCCCGGTGCTCGCCGCCGGCCAATCGCTCGGCTACGACATCATCGTGATGACCAACGGTGTACAGCTGCAGCACATGCTGGAGCTCGGCTACGTCGTCGAGCTGGACCAGAAGCAGCTGCCGAACTTCGCCGCCAACGCCGGGGAGAAGTACAAGAGCCGCTCCTACGACCCGGGCAACCGCTTCACGGTCCCCTACACGAGCGGCATCACCGGCATCGCGTACAACACCAAGTACGTCAAGGAACCGATCACCGGCATCCAGTCGCTGTTCGACCCGAAGTACAAGGGCCGGGTCGGCATGATGCGCGACGCGCAGGAGATCGGCAACTTCAGCATGTTCGCCCTGGGCGTGGATCCGGAGGCCTCCACCGAAGCCGACTGGAACAAGGCCGGCGAACTGCTCCGGAAGCAGCGCGAAGACGGCCTGGTCCGCAAGTACTACGACCAGGACTACATCGACGCCGTCTCCAAGGGCGACGTCTGGCTGACCATGGCCTGGTCCGGCGACGTCTTCCAGCGTCAGCTCGCCGGCGAACCGGTCAACTTCGTGGTTCCCGCCGAGGGCGGCACCATCTGGACCGACAACATGCTCATCCCCAAGGGCGCCGAGAACCCGGTCGACGCGCTGATGCTGATGGACCACCTGTACTCCACGGAGGCCGCGGCCGCCCTGGAGGAGTACATCCAGTACATCTCGCCCGTGCCGGCCGTACAGGAAACCCTCACGACCAAGGCGGGCACGGCCAAGGGCAAGGACAAGGACGCGCTCGAGGCGATGATCAAGAGCCCGCTGATCTTCCCGAGCGACGCCGACTACGCCAAGCTGCGCACCTACCGCCAGCTGACCACCGCCGAGGAGCAGGTCTTCAACCGCGTCTTCCAGTCGATCACCCAGGCCTGATCCATGCGCGCTCGGCCCGCCGTCATGGTTGTGGTTCGCGGCCTTTCTGGTCATCCCGCTGGTGGCGAAGGCCGCGGTCTCCACGCAGACCGGCAACGTCATCGACGGGTCCGCTCAGACCTTCGCGCCCGGTGCCGACGTGCTCGGCCAACACAGCCCCCAGCTCCTCCGGTCTCTGCTGTACGGCGGAGCCGCCACGCTGGCCCCAGCTAAGGAGACCGGTTCCCGGCCGTGAAGGACTCACCCGGCTAAGGTCACCCAGCCGGCCCACACCCCAACCGGCTCGGGTGGGCAGGAGCTGGCTGGCCACCTAGCCGGGTAAGGGAGGGGGCCAAAAGCAGGGCGCCCGGAGCGGAGGCCCGACAGGGGTCGAGCTTCAGCTCGACTGGAGAAACGCCTGAGCGCGAAGCGCGCCAAGAGCGATGACCTTGCCCGTCCGCGCCAAAGGCGATGACCTGGCTTTTAGGCGGCCGCCATCTTCCGCAACCGAGCCAGCGCGTCCCGCTCGATCCGCCGTGCCCGGTCCCGCCCGATCCCGTACCGCTCGCCAACCTCGGTAAGCGTGTGCTCTCGCCCGTCCACCAGCCCGTACCGCCACCGCAGCATCTCGGAGGTGTCGCCCTCAAGGTCGGTCAGCCACTGGTCCAGCCGCTCACGCTCAAGGATCTCGATCGCCTGCTGCTCCGGATCCGCCCACGTCTCGTCCGCGATCATGTCGCCGAGTTCGGTCTCGTCCTCGTCGCCCACGCCAAGTTGCAGCGAAACGGGGTCGGAGGCCCACCGGCGCAGCTCGCGTACCCGCTCGATCGGCAGTTCCAGAACCTTGGCGAGGTCGTCATCAGTGGGCTCGGTGTCGAACTCGGCCAGCATGTCACGGCGTACCCGCATCAACCGGGTCATCTGCTCCCCGGCGTGCGTAGGCAGCCGAACCGGGCGTGCCTGTTCGTGAATGGCTCGTCCGACCGACTGCCTGATCCACCACGTGGCATACGTCGAGAACTTGTATCCCCGCTGGTAATCAAACTTCTCCACCGCTCGCACCAGGCCCAGGTTCCCCTCCTGGACCAGGTCGATCAGCGGCATCCCCCGCCCGGAGTACTTCCGGGCAACCGCCACGACCAGCCGCAGGTTGGCCTGGATGAACTCGTCCTTCGCACGCTGCCCCGATATCGCCAGCCGTTCGAGCTCCTCGTCGGCGACGTCCCCGATGCGGGGCTCGGAGCCTCCGCTGTCGAGCAGTTGCTCAGCGAAAAGCCCCGCTTCGATACGCTTCGCGAGCTCGACCTCCTCCTCGGCGGTAAGCAGCGGAACGCGGCCTATCTCCGCCAGATAGGTTCCGAGCAGGTCGCGTTCGGCGACCTCCTGCGTGCGACTCCCCGTAGGCCTTGCCATCCCCAGGCACCTCGTTCCCGCAGCTGCGTTCTATACCCGGCCAACGTGCGGTCCGAAGCAAAGATTCCCTAAACAGGTACGCCGCTGGGATGGTTCTGGATGTCCTCCTTCAGGAGGAGACGGCCGCTACCAAGGGTACGCCCGGGCGGTATGCGAGGTGCACATACGAGGGTGCGTCGAGGGTCACGTAGTCCGCGCGCGACCCCGGCCGCAGCACGCCGACGTCGTCGCGCCGGAGCGCGCGGGCGCCGCCGTACGTGGCCGCCCTGATGGCTTCCAGTGGCGTCATCCTCATCTCCCGTACGGCCAGCGCGACGCAGAACGGCATCGACGAGGTGAACGACGAGCCGGGGTTGCAGTCGGTCGCGATGGCCACGGTGGCCCCGGCGTCGATGAGCCGCCGCGCGTCCGGGTACGGCGAGCGCGTCGAGAACTCCGCCCCCGGCAACAGCGTGGCCACCGTGCCGGACGAGGCCAGCGCGTCCACGTCCGCGTCCGACAGATGCGTGCAGTGGTCGGCCGAGGCCGCCCCGAGCTCGACGGCGATCCGCACGCCGGGTCCTTCGGTGAGCTGGTTGGCGTGGACCCTGGGCAGCAGCCCGGCCTTGATGCCCGCGGTGAGGATCTCCCGCGTCTGGTCGCCGTCGAACGCGCCGCGCTCGCAGAAGACGTCCACCCATTTCGCGTACGGCGCGCAGGCCGCCAGCATCTCCCCTGCCACGAGCCGCACGTAGTCGTCGGCGTCCACCCCGGCGGGCACCACGTGCGCGCCCAGGTAGGTGGTCTCGTCGACGAGCCCGGAGGCGATCTCCAGCGAGCGCCGCTCGTCCTCGACGCTGAGCCCGTAGCCGCTCTTGATCTCGACGGTCGTGGTGCCCTGGCGGCGCATCTCGGCGAGGAGCGCGGCGGCGTGGGTGGCCAGTTCGGCGTCGCTGGCGGCGCGCGTGGCGGCGACGGTGGTGCGGATGCCTCCGGCCGTGTACGGCTGGCCGGACATGCGGGCGTCGAACTCGGCGGTACGGTCACCGGCGAAGACCAGGTGGGCGTGGCTGTCCACGAAGCCGGGGATGACGCAGCGCCCGGCGGCGTCCTCGCGTTCGTCGGCCACCGGGGCCTCGGCGGCGGGGCCGGTCCATACGACGCGGCCGTCCTCGACGACCATGGCGGCGTCGGCGATCTCCTCGCGGGCGGGGTCGCCCGTGTAGAGGAGGCCGATGCCGTCGATCAGTTTCGCGCTCACCGCAGGGCTCCTATCGCCTCGGCCAGCATCTGACCGACATTTCCGGAAATGTGGTGGCCGTCGGCCACGATCTGGCGGCCCGAGGAGACCACCGAGTGCACGTCAGCCGCCGTCGCCGCGAAGACCACCGCTTCGGCTCCCGTGGCGCCGGCCGTACGGACCGAATCGAGACGGACCGTGACGAGGTCGGCCCACGCGCCCTCGGCCAGCACCCCCGCGTCGGGGAAGCCCAGCGAGGCGTGGCCGGCGGCGGTCGCGGCCGTCAGCAGTTCGGCGGCGCGCCAGTGGCCGCGCTTCTCGCTGGCCAGGCGCTCGTCGAGCTCGACCGCCCGCGCCTCCTCGAACAGGTCGATCACCGCGTGGCTGTCGGAGCCGAGCGTGATCGGCGCGCCCTCGTCGAAGAGCCTCCTGGCCGGGCCGATGCCGTCGGCCAGGTCGCGTTCGGTGGTCGGGCACATGCAGACGTGCGTGCGCGAGCCGCCGAGCAGTTCGACGTCGGCGTCGGTGAGGTGGGTGGCGTGCACGGCGGTCGAGCGCGGGCCCAGCGCGCCGTGCTCGTGCAGGACCTGCACCGGCGTCGCCGCGTACCTCTCGACGCAGGCGGCGTTCTCGGCCCGCTGCTCGGAGACGTGGGCGTGCAGCGGCGCCGCGTGCCGGTGCGCGAACTCCGCGACCAGCGGCATCTGCTCGGGCGGCACCGCGCGTACCGAGTGGATCGCGGCACCCGCCACCACGTCGGGCTGACCGGAATAGTGCGCGGCCAGATCGTCGGCCCGCCGGGCCCACCGTTCGGCGTCGCCGTCGCCGAAGCGGACCTGCGCGCCGGCCAGCGGCGTGCCGATGCCGCCGGTCAGGTAGCAGGTGTCGAGCAGCGCGACGCGCAGCCCGGCCTCACGGGCGGCCCGGACGAGCGCGTGTCCCATCGCGTTGGGGTCGGCGTAGGGGCGGCCGTCCGGGGCGTGGTGCAGGTAGTGGAACTCGCCGACGCAGGTGATCCCGGCCATCGCCATCTCGGCGTAGACGGCGCGGGCGAGGGTCAGGTAGGAGTCGGGGTCGAGCCGGGCGGCGATCTCGTACATCTGGTCACGCCAGGTCCAGAAGTCGCCCCTGCCGGTCTGGGTGGCGCCGCGCAGCGCCCGGTGGAAGGCGTGGGAGTGGGCGTTGGCCAGCCCCGGCACCGTGATCCCCGGCAGCCGGAGCGCGCCGGGCGGCGGCGGGCCCTGGGTGACGGCGGTGATGCGCTCGCCGTCGACCTCGACGATCACGCTCTCGGCGGCGCCGTCGGGCAGCCACGCCTGCTCGCACCAGTAGGTCAGCGGCACAGGTCCTCCAGGACGCGGGCGAGCGCCTCGACCCCGGCCGCGCAATCGGCCTCCTCGGCGAACTCGGCGGGCGAGTGGGAGACGCCGGTCGGGTTGCGCACGAACAACATCGCTGACGGCACCCCGGCCGTGGCGAGGATGCCCGCGTCGTGCCCGGCCCCGGTCGCCAGGACTGGCACGTCTCCGGCCGCGGCGGCGACACGCTCGCGCAGGGCCCCGTCGAAGTCGACCACCGGCGTCCAGGACTCCTCGCTGACCTGCTCCCCCGCGCCGAGTTCCGCCACCAGCGCACGCACCGCGCGCTCCCAGGCGCCTCTGGCGTCCAGCCACGCGGAGACCTGTCCCGGGATGGCGTTGGCGTTGTTGGGCGAGACGCGCACCTTCCCGAACGTCGCGACCACGCCGTAGCGGCCCGCCGCCTCACGTGCGGCCAGCACCTTGGCCGCGTAGGCGAGCATCGGGTCGTCGCGATCCTCCAGGCGCGTCGTGCCCGCGTGGTTGGCCTGGCCGCGGAAGTCGAAGCGCCAGCGGCCGTGCGGCCAGATCGCGCTGGCCACGCCGACCGGACGGCCCCGGTCGACCAGCCCTCTGCCCTGCTCGACGTGCAGCTCGACGAAGACGCCGACGTGCCCGAGCGTCTCCTCGTCCTTCCCCAGCCCGTACGGCTTGCGCCCGGCCGAGGCCAGCACCTCGGCCAGCGTGCGCCCGTCGTCGTCGGCCAGCCCCCTGGCCCGATCGGGATCGAGGACACCGGTCAGCAGGCGCGAACCCATGCACGGCACCCCGAACCTGGCGCCCTCCTCGTCGGTGAAGCAGGCGATGCCGAGCGGCCGGCCCGGCTGGAATCCCCGCTCCTTGATCAGGTCGAGCGCCTGGAAGGCGGAGACGACGCCGAGGGGGCCGTCATACGCGCCACCCTGCCGTACCGAGTCGAGATGGCTGCCGGTGACCACGCCCGGCGTCACCGACGGGTCGCCCCACCACGCCCAGAGGTTGCCGTTGCGGTCCTCGCGCAGATCGAGGCCGCGCCGGCCCGCCTCCCCGGCGAACCATTCCCGCAGCTCCAGGTCCGCGGCCGACCAGGCATCCCGGACATAGCCGTTGGTCGCGGGATCCCGCCCGATGTGCGCAAGTTCTCCAAGCATGGGGTCACTCTAGTGAATGAATCCATTCATAGGACAGGGCCGCTCCGGGGCCGGAGGATGAGATCGGTCAGGTGGGCGTCGGCTCCCGCGGTGACGGCGCCGACGATCGCCTTGGCCACGGTCTCGGCTGCCAGGTATTTGCCCGGCTCGAACGCGCCGCCCTCCTGCTCGCGCACCGAGCGCTGCATGTCGGTGGCCACCCGGCCGGGGTAGACACTGGTGACGCGGAGCGCGGGCTCCTCCTGGCGCAGGGCGTCGGCGAAGGCGCGCAGCGCGAACTTGCTGGCGGCGTAGGAGGCCCAGCCGGGGTTGGCCCGCTGGCCGGCGCCGGAGTTGACGCACACGACGTGGCCTTCGGCGGCGCGCAGCGCGGACAGCAGCAGGCGGGTCAGCTCGGCGACCGCCACCACGTTGATCTCGTAGGTGTCGCGCCAGGCGCTCGCCGGGGTGTCGGCGATGCGGGACAGCTCGGCCACGCCCGCGCTGTGCACGAGCACGTCCAGGCGCTCGAGGTCCGGCAGGTCAGCGGCCCGCAGACCGGTCAGCTCCACCGGCCACACCCGGGCATCGGGAAGCCCGGCGGCCACCTCGGCCAGGGCCTTCTCGTCGCGTCCGCCGAGGATCAGGCGATGGGTCGGAGCCAGGGCCCGCGCGACGGCCGCGCCCACCCCGCGAGAAGCCCCCGTCACCAGCGCGATCGGTCGTTCACTCATGCCGTCACCCTAGCCACCCTTGACACGCACTCAAATTTGAACTCAAACTTGAGCATGTCTTCGACGCGTGTACTCATCCTCGGCACCCTGCTCGACGGCCCGCGCAACGGCTATCAGGTCAGAAGACACCTGGAGATGATGGGCGCCGACTTCTGGGCCAACGTGGCCTACGGGTCGATCTACCACGGGCTGTCGAAGATGGCCGACGAAGGACTGCTGGACGTCGTGGAGAGCGGCAAGGGCGGCAAGACCGTCTACGCGCTCAGCGACGACGGCCGCTACCAGTTCTTCCATCTGCTCATGACGTTCTGGAACGAGATCAAGCCCATCGTGGACCCGTTCCAGGTCGCGATGACGTTCATGGACCGGCTCAGCAAGCCGGAGCTGCTCGGCGCGCTGCGCGGCAGGAAAGAGCAGCTCACGATGGCGATCGCGATGACCGAGCGGGCCCTGGGCGCCAAGCGGGGCGCGGGCGCGCCCCGGCACATCGACGAGAACCTCAAGCTCAACATCGGCATGCTCCAGGCCCAGCTCGCCTGGTGCGAGGAAGCCGTGAAAAAGGTGGAAGCCGACGAGCTTCCCTGAGGAGAACGATGATCATCCAAGCTACTGACTTAAAGAAGACCTTCACCACGAAAAGCAGAAAGGGCGTCCAGACGGTCGAGGCCGTCAAGGGCGTGGACCTCGCGGTGAAGAAGGGCGAGATCTTCGGCGTGCTCGGCCCCAACGGGGCAGGCAAGACGACCACGATCAGAATGCTCGCCACGTTGATCGTCCCCGACTCCGGTCAGGCCGTCGTCGCCGGACACGACCTGCTCAAGGACCCCGCGGGCGTACGGCGCAACCTCGGCTACGTCTCCCAGGCCGGCGGGGTCGAGGAGGGCAACAGCCCGCGCGCGCAGATCGTCTTCGCGGCCAAGATCTACGGCGTGGCCGACCCGGCCCGGGCGGCCGAGGACGTGCTGCGCCGGTTCGACCTGCTGGAGCTGGCCGACCGGCCGGGCCGTACCTTGTCAGGAGGCCAGAAGCGGCGGGTGGCCATCGCACTCGGATTGGTGCACGCGCCCCCGCTGCTCTTCCTCGACGAGCCCACCACGGGCCTGGACCCGCAGAACCGCGCCAACCTCTGGGACCGCATCCGCGAGCTGCGCGAGATGGGCACCAGCGTGCTGCTCAGCACCCACTACCTCGACGAGGCCGACGCCCTGTGCGACCGGCTGGCGATCGTGGACCACGGCGTGGTCGTGGCCGAGGGCACCCCGTCCGACCTCAAGCGGGAGGTCTCCGGCGACGTGGTCACCCTGCGCCTGGACGAGCTCGACCGCGCGGCCGAGGCACTGGGCCCGCTGGCCCGCGCCACCCGTGTGGACGAGGACGTGCTGCGCGTCTACCTCGACGACGGCGAGCACACGCTGCCCGCCCTGCTCAAGCGGCTCGAAGAGGAGCGGCTGGAGCTGCGCTCGGTCGCGCTGGACCGCTCGACGCTCGACGACGTCTTCCTCGCCAAGACCGGACGCTCACTCAGGGACACGGGAGCCGCCGCATGATCCGCGACACCTCGCTCTTCTTCGCCTACGAGGTCAGGAACACGCTGCGCAACCCGATCTGGCCGCTGTTCGGCATCATGCAGCCGGTCATGTACCTGCTGCTGTTCGCGCCGCTGTTCGCCGGCATGGGGTTCGCCGGTGATCTCGGGCAGGCGCTGACCAGCTTCGCCCCCGGCATGCTGGTGATCACCGCGCTGTTCGGCTCGATGGGCGTCGCGTACGGCACCATCTACGAGATGCGCAGCGGCGTCCTGGAACGCATCGCGGTCAGCCCGACCCGGCGCCCGGCGATCGTCCTGGGCCGGATGCTGCGCGACGTGGTCGTGCTGGTGATCCAGTCGCTCATCGTCATGGTGGTGGCCGTCATCATGGGCATGCGGGTCGGCCCGGTCGGCCTGCTGCTCATGGTGCTCCTGCTGGCGCTCACCGGCCTGTTCTCCTCCGGCGTCGCCTACGGCCTGGCGCTGAGCCTGCGCGACGAGAACGCCATGGGACAGATCATGCAGTTCTTCGCACTGCCCCTGATGCTGCTGTCGGGCGCGCTGCTCCCGATGGCCTTCGGGCCGGACTGGCTGGAGAAGGTCGCCTGGTTCACGCCCTTCTACCACCCGGTCGAGGCGGGCCGCGCGCTGTTCGCCGGAAACTTCGGCGACGTCAACGTCCCCCTGGCCTTCGCCATCATGCTGGGCCTCGCCCTGCTGACCGTCACCTGGTCCGTACGCTCACTGAGGCGGATAGCCGGGTAGCGAGGATCCGCAGCGTAGCGAGGATCCGCAGCGTAGCGAGGACATCCTCGCTACCCCCGCTTTGGATGTC
Organism: Nonomuraea endophytica; assembly: GCF_014203235.1. GTDB lineage: Bacteria > Actinomycetota > Actinomycetes > Streptosporangiales > Streptosporangiaceae > Nonomuraea > Nonomuraea endophytica. Next base: position 197,809 of record NZ_JACHIN010000007.1, read on the forward strand.
ACAGCGAGGACATCCTCGCTACCCCTCGCTCTGGATGTCACAGCGAGGACATCCTCGCTACCCCTCGCTCTGGATGTCACTGCAACTCCGCGAATGTCCCGGTTTCCTCGGTCATCTTCTCGTACTCCTCCAGCCGCGCCTGGGTGCGCAGCGGCGCCGCGTCGGCCATGGCCTCGACCAGGGCCATGGCCAGCGCGAGCGGCGCGGCGTGGGAGTCGAAGACAAGCCGGTCGCCGACCGGGGCATCGAGCACGACCTCGGCGGGAAAGTCCGGCCGGTCGGTGATGACCGCCGTCCGCAGCCCCGCCTTCTCGGCATATTCCAGAGCCTGTACGGCTTCCGCCGGATACCTGGGCAGCACAACGGCAAGCACCCACCCAGCGCCCGCACGCCGCGCCGCGTGCAGCCCGTCGATCAGCTCGGACCCTCCGTGCACCAGCAACCGCACGTCGGGATGGATGCGCCGGGCGTAGTAGCCGAACGTGGTGGCCAGGCCCGACGACACCCGCAGCCCCAGCACCGGCAACGGTTCAGTGGCCGCCAGCGCCTCCCCCAGCTCCTTGATCGGCAGCACGCTCAGCCGCTCCCGCACCGCCGACAGATTACGAATCTCGTCGTCGAGAGCGGTCCGGATCAGCGAGTCCTCGGCAGGCCGCGGCCCGCCCAGCACCAGCGGCCGCAGCGCCTGCTTGAGCTCGGGGTATCCGGCAAACCCCAGCACCATCGCGAACCTGGTCACCGACGGCTGGCTCACCCCGGCCCGCTCGGCCAGTTCCACGCTGGACAGGAAGATCGCGTCATCGAGGTGCTCGGACAGGTAATGCGCGATCCGGCGCTGCACAGGCGACAGGCGCCGCCCGTCGAGCAGCGCCTCTAGCCCGGAATGCGTCACGCCACCTCCAACGCCATCACTCATGCGATCCCATCCCACGTGTCCCGAAATGTGGGCACCACTTGACCGGTCAGGCGGGCTTTGTGGCGGCGAGCACCCCGTCCGACGTGAGAAGCGCCCGACGATCGGGCGCTACCCACGGCGGCGGGAGGCGGTGGGGCGGCGGAGCCGTAACGGATAGGAGCCCCGCACATCAAGAGACGAGACCCGCGCACAAAGGCACGAGAGCCCCGCATCAAGAGATGAGACCCCCGCGCCAAGACACAAGACCCTCGCAGCACGAGACGAGAGCTCCGCGCCAAGAGACGAGACTCTCGCATCGGGAGAGCTACGACTCGCGCATCGGGATGCGGACGCCGCGCTCGTCGGCGACGGCGGCGGCCTCTTCGTAGCCCGCGTCGACGTGGCGCATCACCCCCGTGCCCGGGTCGTTGGTGAGCACGCGGCTGACCTTCTCCCTGGCCAGGGCGGTGCCGTCGGCGACGGTCACCTGGCCGGAGTGGATGGAGCGGCCGATGCCGACGCCGCCGCCGTGGTGGATCGAGACCCACGCGGCGCCGGACGCGGTGTTGAGCATGGCGTTGAGCAGCGGCCAGTCGGCGATGGCGTCCGAGCCGTCGGCCATGGCCTCGGTCTCCCGGTACGGCGAGGCCACCGAGCCGCTGTCGAGGTGGTCGCGTCCGATGACGATGGGCGCCTGGAGTTCGCCGCTGGCCACCATGTCGTTGAAGCGCTCGCCGGCCAGGTTCCGCTCGCCGTAGCCGAGCCAGCAGATGCGCGCGGGCAGGCCCTGGAAGTGGACCTTCTCCCCGGCCTTGCGGATCCAGCGGGCGAGCTGCTCGTTCTCGGGGAAGAGTTCCAGGATGGCCTGGTCGGTCTTGTGGATGTCCTCGGGCGAGCCGGACAGCGCCGCCCAGCGGAACGGGCCCTTGCCCTCGCAGAACAGCGGCCGGATGTAGGCGGGCACGAAGCCGGGGAAGTCGAAGGCGCGGGAGTAGCCGGCGAGCTGGGCCTCGCCGCGGATGGAGTTGCCGTAGTCGAAGACCTCGGCGCCGGCGTCCTTGAAGCCGACCATGGCCTCGACGTGCGTGGCCATGGACTCGCGGGCCTTCTGGGTGAACCCCGCCGGGTCCTTCTCGCGGGCGGCGGTCATGTCCTCGAAGGCGATCCCCTGCGGCAGGTACATCAGCGGGTCGTGTGCCGAGGTCTGGTCGGTGACGATGTCAATCTCGGCGCCGCGGGCCAGCAGGTCGGGCAGGGCGTCGGCGGCGTTGGCGACGACGCCGATCGACAGCGGGCGGCGCGCGTCGCGGGCCTCGTAGGCCAGGCGCAGCGCCTCGTCCAGGGAGGACGCCTCGACGTCGAGGTAGCGGTGCTCGATGCGGCGGGAGACGCTGCGCGGGTCGCAGTCGACGCAGATGGCGACGCCGCCGTTCATGGTGACGGCGAGGGGCTGGGCGCCGCCCATGCCGCCGAGCCCGGCGGTGAGCGTGATCGTCCCGGCGAGCGTGCCGCCGAAGCGCTTGGCGGCCACGGCGGCGAACGTCTCGTAGGTGCCCTGGAGGATGCCCTGGGTGCCGATGTAGATCCAGGATCCGGCGGTCATCTGGCCGTACATGGTGAGGCCGGCGGCCTCCAGCCTGCGGAACTCCTCCCAGTTGGCCCAGTCGGGCACCAGGTTGGAGTTGGCGATGAGGACGCGGGGCGCCCACTCGTGCGTGCGGAACACGCCGACCGGGCGGCCCGACTGCACCAGCAGCGTCTCGTCGCCCTCAAGCGTGGTCAGCGTGCGGACCATCGCGTCGAACGAGGGCCAGTCGCGTGCGGCCTTCCCGGAACCGCCGTAGACGACCAGCTGCTCGGGATGTTCGGCCACCTCGGGGTCCAGGTTGTTCTGGAGCATCCGGAGCGCCGCTTCCTGCGGCCATCCTTTGGCGGTCAGCGTGGTACCTCTGGGCGCGCGCACGACCCTGCTCATGAAGTCTCCTCTGAGTGACACTGAATGAACATATTCACCTATGTCACTCGAAGAGTACAGGTCAGCAGTGATTATCTGGCTAGCTCACCAGGAACTGGGTCGCGGCCAGCTCGCGGTAGAGCGTGTCGGCGCCCACCAGTTCCTCGTGTGTGCCCATGGCCCGCACCGTGCCCGCCTCCATGACCACGATGCGGTCGGCGTTGGTGACGGTCGACAGCCGGTGGGCGATGACCAGCACGGTCGTCTCCCTGGCCACCTCGGCGATGACCTCGCGCAGGCGCAGCTCGTTGACCGCGTCCAGCTGCGAGGTGGCCTCGTCGAGCAGCAGCAGCCGGGGCTTGCGCAGCAGCGCGCGGGCGATGGCCACCCGCTGCCGTTCGCCACCTGACAGCAGGACGCCCCGGTGGCCGACCGGGGTCTCCAGTCCCTCCGGCAGCCTTGAGACCAGGTCGTCGAGGCGCGTACGGCGTACCGCCCGCCACAGGTCGTCGTCGGTGGCGTTCTCGGCGGCGAACAACAGGTTCTCCCGCAACGTCCCGGCCAGCACGGGCGCGTCCTGCTCCACGTAGCCGAGCGTGGCGCGCAGGTCGCCGAGCGGCCAGTCGCGGATCTCCCTGCCGCCGACGGTGATCGTCCCGCCCTGGTGGTCGTAGAAGCGTTCCAGCAGCGCGAAGACCGTCGACTTGCCCGCACCCGACGGGCCCACGAGCGCGGTCAGGCCGCCGGGCGGCACGTCGAAGGTGACGCCGTGGTGCACCTGTTCGCGGTCCTCGCCGTACTGGAAAGTGACGTCCTCGAAGGTCACGCCGACCGGCGCGCCCTCGCGGACCGTCGGGGCCGAGGCGGGCTCGGCGGGCAGGTCCTCGATCTCGCGGATGCGCTTCAGCGCGGCCAGGCCGTTCTGCAACTGCACCGCGCCCTCGACCAGCTGGCCGATCGGCGCCACCAGGTAGAAGAGGTAGAGCAGGAACGCGATCAGCGCCGAGACCTCCAGCGTGCCCGCCGCCACCCGGGCGCCGCCTACCGCCAGCACGCACAGGAACGCGATCTGGACCGCCATCCAGGTGGCCACTCCGGCCAGCGAGGTCCAGCCCGCCACCTGCAGGCCGCGGTCGCGGGCGCGTACCGCCGCCTCGCCGACGACGTCGACCTCGCGCTCCTCGGCGCCGCTCGCCTTGACCGTCCGGTACGCCTGCAGCGCCCGGTCGAGCACCGCGCCCATCTCGCCCACGGCTTCCTGCGCCTGGTGCTGGGCCTTCTGGATCTTCGGCATGACCAGCGCCACGAGCCCGCCGATGACGACGATGACCAGGAGCGTCACCAGCAGCAGGATGCCGTCCATCGCGGCCATCATGACGATCGCGCCGACCAGCATGAAGACGGAGCCGATGGAGTCGACGATGCCGTTGGTCAGCACCGAGCGCAGCAACGTCGTGTCGCCGGTCACCCGTGACAGCAGGTCACCGGGCTTGAGCCGGTCCACGTCGGCCACGCGCAGCCTGAGCAACCGGTCGACGAGCTTGCGCCGCGCCCCGAGGACGATGCCCTCACCGGTGCGCTCCATCAGGTAGCTGCCCCCGGCCGAGACGACCGCGCCCACCAGCACCGCGATCGTGAGCCCGATCAACGGCGCGGCCATGGACTGCTTGGCGCCGAACGCGTCGACCACGTACTTGGCCAGCAGCGGCATGGCCAGGCCCGCGATCGAGCCGATCAGGCTGAGCACGCCGCCCAGCACCAGGATCCCCCGATGTGGCCTGAGGTACCCGATCAGCACCTTGAACGGCGCCTTTCCCCCTGCGTCCTCGTCCATTGTTCCCCTTTCCGGAATTTCCGATAACTCCAACGAACGAACGGTCCGATCCGTACCCGTCAACCTAAATTGACGACCTAAGTATGTCAACTTTGATTGACTTCTCATCCCAGAGGAGGAGTCGTGCGAATAGGGCGTCGAGGAACCCCGGCCGGAACCTCAGCCAGGACCAAGACTGAAAGGACCGACCATGGAGCTCCGGATCAACCGGCGCGCTCTTATCGGACTGGGCGTCGCGGCGGCATTGACCGCCTCCTCGTTCGCCCTGCTCCGAACTGACACCGGCATGGCTTCCTCGCACCGCGAGGCACCGGCGATCTCGGGCGACCCGCGTAACGACAACACCGACGTCTACGCGTTCGTCAGCCCCGACAAGCCCGACACCGTCACCCTGCTCGCCAACTGGATCCCGTTCGAGGAGCCCCAGGGCGGCCCCAACTTCTACTTCTTCGACACCAAGTCCCGCTACAACATCAAGATCGACAACGACGGCGACGCCAAGCCCGACATCACGTACCAGTGGACCTTCCGCGACGAGGACAAGCGCGGAAACACCACGTTCCTGTACAACAACGGGCCCGTCACCTCGCTGAACGACCAGAACCTGCTCTTCCGCCAGCGCTACACGCTCAAGCGGATCACCGAGAGCGCCACCACCACCCTCGTCGCCAACGGCGTCGTCGCCCCCAGCAACGTCGGGCCCGCCTCGATGCCCGACTACGGCACGCTGCGCTCGCAGGCCATCACCAACATCCCCGGCGGCAAGACCTTCGCCGGGCAGTCCGACGAGGCGTTCTTCCTCGACCTGCGCGTCTTCGACCTGCTCTACGGCGGCAACCTGTCCGAGGTCGGCCAGGACACGCTCAAGGGCTACAACGTCCACACGCTCGGCCTGCAGGTCGCGGCCGAGGACCTGGCGCTCAAGGCCGACGCCAAGCGCAACCCGGTCATCGGCGTGTGGTCCACCACCGACAAGTGGGGCCCCAACGGCTACAAGCAGGTCTCGCGCCTGGGCGAGCCGCTGGTCAACGAGCTCGTGGTGCCCGCCGGGCTGAAGGACGCGTTCAACGCCCTGCCCCCGGAGAAGGACGCCGACGTCCCGGCCGTGGTCAAGCGCGTCACCGACCCCGAACTGGCCAGGCTCCTCGAGTCCATCTACGGCATCAAGGCCCCGGCCACCCCGCGCAACGACCTGGTCCAGATCTTCCTGACCGGCATCGCCAAGGGCAACGGCCCGATCATGGCCGACCTGAACTCGCAGTCGCTCAACAAGGACGCGGGCAAGCTGCGCCCCGCCGAGATGATGCGGCTCAACATGTCGATCCCGCCCACGAAGGACCCGAACCGGCTCGGCGTGCTCGCCGGTGACCTGCAGGGCTTCCCGAACGGCCGGCGGCTCAGCGACGACGTCGTGGACATCGAGCTCCAGGCCGTGGCCGGGGCGGCGGTGTCGGGCAAGCTCATCCCGGCGCTGACCGACAAGGTCGACCAGAACGACAAGCCGTTCGGCACCACGTTCCCGTACATTCCGCTGCCCAGCAATGTCGCGGTGAACCAGCGATAAGCCACCATCCGGCCGCTCCTCCTCTCCGGGAGCGGCCGGTTCCCTCGGCGGGCGACACTCCCGAACGCCCGCCGTCCGACCGGCCGGCCGCACCCCGTCGCGGCCGGCCGGTCACCTCCGCACCCCGTCTCGCCCCGGCCTTTCGCGTCCGGATCAGTCATCTCCACCCCCCGACCCATCGCGGCCGGATCAGTCATCTCCACTCCCTGAACGGAGCCACCCGCCATGCGCTGGATCGTCGCGCTCGCCCTGGCCGGGGCCCTGGCACTGACCGCCTACGCGGTGTTCGCCCCGCCCGCGCCCTCGGCCGAGCCGCCCGCCGTGTTCACCGAGACACTGCAGGCGCGCCTGGCCCGGCTGCCCGGCGACCACCGCGCCTGGGCCCAGCTCGGCATGGAGCACATCGAACAGGCCAGGACCACCGGCGACCCCGCCTACTACCCGAAGGCCGAGGGCGCGCTGGCCAAGGCCGCCGCGCTCGCGCCGCGTGACGACGCCGTGCTGACCGGCCGCGCGGCCCTCGCCGCCGGCCGCCACGAGTTCAAGCAGGCGGTACGGCTGGCCGAGCAGGCCATCTCCGTCAACGCCTACAGTTCGACCGCCCACGGCATCCTGGCCGACGCCCTCACCCAGCTCGGCGACCTGCCCGGCGCCCAGCGCGCCGTGGACAAGATGCTCGCCCTGCGCCCCGGGGTGCCGTCGTTCACCCGCGCCTCGTATGCCGCCGAGCTGCGCGGGGACGCCGTCTCGGCGACGGAGTTGATGCGGCTCGCGCACGAGGACGCGTACCGGCCGGCTGACCTCGCCTACACCCGCTACTACCTGGGCGAGCTGTCACTGCGATCCGGCGCGCTGCGGGAGGCCGACCGCTGGTACACGCTGGCGCAGCAGGCCATGCCCGCCTACGTGCCCGCGATGGCCGGACGCGCCCGCGTTGCCGCCCTGTCCGGCCGTCTCCCCGAGGCGCTGGACCTTTACCAGACGGTCGTGAACCGGCTGCCCCTGCCCCAATACCTGCTCGAACAGGGCGAGACCCGCATCAAGGCCGGACTGCCCGCCGACTGGACGCTCCTGAAAGCCCAGCGCCGCCTCTACGAGGATGCCGGCGTCCGCGACGCCCTGACCTGGGCGGAGTTCGAGGCCTACCACGGCTCCCCCACCGCCGCCGTCCGCCTGGCCCGCGCCGAATACGCCGACAACCGCAACGCCGTCGCCGCCGACGCCCTGGCCTGGGCTCTGCACCGGGCGGGGCGGTCGCGGGAGGCGCTGCCGTACGCGGAGAAGGCGACGGCGAGCGGCTGGCGCAACGCGATCCTCCACCACCACCGCGCCGAAATCGAACGCGCCCTGGGCCGCCGCCCCTCCTCCATCTCCGCCAAGAGCCTGAACCCGGCCTTCGACCCGTCCCTGCCCGCCCTTGCGAGGTTCTCGTGAGCATGATCGCGTCGCTGGTGCTGTCCGGCGCCCTCCTGGCCCACCCGCTGGGCAACTTCACCGTCAACCACCACAATGCCCTGCGGGTCCTTCCCGACCGTGTCGAGAACACCGCCGTAGTGGACCTCGCCGAACTGCCCACGCTCCAGGCGGGCGACGGCGTGTCGGCGGCCGCGGAGTGCGACGCGTTGGCGCGAGCACAACGCCTGGTCATCGACGGTACGGCGGCGCCGTGGCGAGTCACCTCCGCGACCTTCGCGTTCACTCCTGGCCAGGGCGGCTTGCGAACCAGCCGCCTGACCTGCGAGCTGACGACCGACACCGGCGACATTTCCGGCGGCGTCACCTTTGAGGACCTTTTTCAGCAGGACCGGATCGGCTGGCGAGAGATCACCGCCATGGGCAACGGAGTCCAGCTCTCAGGCTCGACCGTCGGCACAACCAGCATCAGCAACCAACTACGCCAGTATCCGGACGACCTCCTGTCCAACCCCCTGAACCAGCACACCGCCACCTTCACCGCCACCCCCGCACCCGGCTCCTCTTCCACGACCAGCCGGGGTGAGGCGGAGACCAACACCGGACCTGCGACCCGCACCGGAGTGGGACCCGGCAGCGAGCCGGGAACAGGCGGGCTGGGAACCGGCGGGCTCGGGACCAGCGGGCTGGGAACCGGCGGGCTCGGGACCAGCGGGCTGGGAACCGGCGGGCTCGGGACCAGCGGTGGGCTCGCGGTGCCCGTGATCGGCGGGCCCATCGGCGAGGCGCTCGCCTTCGTCGACCAGACCTTCACCAACCTGATCGGCACCGACGGCCTCACCCTGCCGCTCGGGCTGCTCGCCGTGTTGCTGGCGATGCTGCTCGGCGCCGGGCACGCGCTGATCCCCGGACACGGCAAGACCATCATGGCCGCCTACCTGGCCGGTCGCAGGGGCCGCCCGCGCGACGCGCTCGTGGTGGGCGCCACGGTGACGGCCACCCACACGGCCGCCGTCCTGGTGGTGGGGCTGCTGCTGAGCGTGTTCACCGCTCTGGCCGGGGAGTCGGTGCTGTCCTGGCTCGGCGTGACCAGCGGGGTCCTGATCGCCGCAATCGGCATAAAACTCCTCACCTCCCGCAACCCCGCGCACGGCCACGGCCACGGCCACGGCCATGGCCATGGGCACGGGCACGGCCATGGGCACGGGCACGGCCATGGCCAGGGCCACGGGCATGGGCATGGGCATGGCCAGGGCCACGGGCATGGGCATGGGCACACGGCCACACCAGCGCAGGATCACGAGAATGAGCTCGGCCAGAGGCACAAGGGCGACACCCTCGTGGCCGGGCACGGTGGCGAGCATGGCGACCACGATGCGGTCGGCCACGGGCACGGGCACGGGCATGGGGACACGGACGAGCATGGGCATGAGGGCGAGCGGGGGCCTGAGGGCGAACGCGGGCGTGGGGGCGTGCGGGGGTATCGGAGGCGGGGGCTGGTGGGGTTGGGGGTGGCTGGGGGGCTGGTGCCGAGTCCGTCGGCGCTGATCGTGCTGCTGGGGGCGATCGGGCTGGGTCGTACCTGGTTCGGGATCGCGCTCGTCGCCGCCTACGGTCTGGGCATGGCCGCCACCCTCACCGTCACCGGCCTGCTCCTGGTCAAGCTGGCCGACCGTCTGGAACGCCGCGCCGCGACCGGTCACCGCATCGCCGCCCGCCTGTCCGGCCTGGCCCCGGTGGGCACCGCCGCGATGGTCATCCTTCTGGGCGCCGGGCTGGCCATCCGCTCAGCGGCGGGCGTCCTCTAGCAACCCCTAGATGACGCCCTCGCGGGCGGCTGTGGCGGCGGCGTCGGCCGCGCGTTCCGCGTCGCGGGCGGTGACCGGTTCGTGGGTGACGAACAGCCGGTAGTAGATGGGCGCGACGGCCATCCGGATCACGTCGGCGGCGTCGGTGTCCGGGGAGAGTTCGCCGCGCTCGACGGCCCGTTCGACGACTTTCGCCGCCTGTTCGTGGCGGGCCACGAAGAAGTCGTGCAGGGACCGGGCGGCGCCGCCGCTCTGCACGGCCGCCGCCACGAACGCGGCGGCGATCGGCCCGGCCACGGGGTCGGCGAACCCGTTGCGCACCAACTGGGCGATCTCCCGCAGATCCTCCTGGAGTGAGCCGGTGTCGGGCACCGGCCACGGCTCCCCCTGCGCGAGCTCCAGCGCGTCCGCGATGAGCCCCTCCGCGTTGCCCCACCGGCGGTACACGGTCGTCTTGTGCACGCCCGAGCGGAGCGCCACGTTCTCCACGGTCAGCCCGTTGTAGCCGTGTTCGGCCAGTTCGGTGAGCGTGGCCTGCCGTACGGCATCGCGTACGCGAGCACTGCGACCCCCGGGACGTGTAGTCGTCAAAGTCTACTCCAGTTGCATTAGCCGACCATGCCATGTTAGCTTAACGCGACACCAGTAGCGATAGGAGCTTCACTCTGACCACACAACTCACCCTCAAGGGAGTCTCGAAGGCGTACGGCGAACGCCGCGTACTCGACCAGATCACCTTCAGCGTCCGCCCCGGCGAGCGCGCGGGAATCGTGGGCGAGAACGGTTCGGGCAAGTCCACGCTGCTCCGGCTGATCGCCGGGCTGGAGACGCCGGATGACGGCGAGATGACGGTGTCGGCGGCCGGTGGCGTCGGCTACCTGGGCCAGACCCTCGACCTGCCGGGCCACCACACCGTCCAGCAGGCCATCGACGCCGCGCTGGCCGAGCTGCGCGCCCTGGAACGCGGCATGCAGGAGGCAGCGGAAGCGCAGGAGATGGACAGGTACGGCGAGCTGCTCACCGCCTTCGAGGCCAGAGGCGGCTACGAGGCCGACGCCCGCGTCGACAAGGCGATCCACGGGCTGGGCCTGGCGCGGATCGAGCGTTCGCGCGTGCTGTCGAGCCTGTCCGGCGGCGAGCAGGCACGGCTGGGACTGGCCTGCGCGCTGGCGGCGTCGCCGGAGATCCTGCTGCTCGACGAGCCCACCAACCACCTCGACGAGCAGGCGACGGCCTGGCTGGAGGACCGGCTGCGCGAGCACAGGGGCACGGTGGTGGCGGTCTCGCACGACCGGATCTTCCTCGACCGGGTGGCCACGGCGATCCTGGAGGTCGAGGGCGGCACGATGACCAGGTTCGGCGGCGGCTACACGGGGTTCCTGGTGGATAAGGCGGCCGCCCGGCTGCGCTGGGAGCAGTCCTACACCGAGTGGCGGGAGGAGATCCGGCACGTCAGGGAGTACGCCGCGACCACGGCGCACCGCGTGGCCGCGGGCCGGGCCATGAAGGACAACAACAAGATGGCCTACGACCGCAACGCGGGCCGCGTCCAGAGCTCGGTGGCCTCCCGCGTACGGCAGGCCCAGGAGCGCCTGCTCCGCCTGGAGAACGCCCCGGTCCCCCGCCCGCCGGACCCCCTGCGCTTCCACGGCACGTTCACGCCCGCCGAGACACGCAGGGGCACGCTCGTACAACTCGGCCGCCTGCGGATCGAGGCCGGAGACCGGCTCCTGATCCACGGCCCCAACGGCGCGGGCAAGTCGACGCTGCTCGCCGCGATCGCCGCCGAGGCGGGCGGCCGCGCCGGACACCTCCCGCAGGAGGTGACCTTCGACCCGGACAAGACCGTCATCGAGACGTACGGCGGGCCCGCGGAGGCCCTGATGGCCACCGGTCTGTTCCGCCCGGAGGCGCTCCAGCTCAGGACCGGAGCCCTCTCGACAGGCCAGCGACGACGGCTCGCCCTGGCCATCCTGCTGGCAGGCGAGTACGACCTGCTGCTGCTCGACGAGCCCACCAACCACCTCTCGCTCACCCTCGTAGAAGAGCTGGAACAGGCACTCGACGGCTACCGCGGAGCGCTCGTGGTGGTGACCCACGACCGGGCGCTGCGACGCCGCTTCACCGGCACCGAGATCTCCCTTCAGGAAGGCCACCCATGTTGATCAACGGTTCTCCCTACGGCGTCGCCACCGGCCCCGACGGCGCCCTGTGGTTCACGCTGGTCAAAGAGGGCCGGATCGGGCGGGTCACGCCGGGCGAGGACCCCACGGTCTTCCAGCTCGACCCCGCCGACGGCCAGCCGACCGTGATCACCCAGGGGGTCGACGGCGCGCTGTGGTTCACCGAGTTCACCGGCTGCCGGATCGGGCGGATCACCGTTGACGGCACGGTCACCGCCTTCGAGACGGCCTCGCCGTACGGCATCACCGCCGGCCCCGACGGGGCCATGTGGTTCACGCAGCTGCAGGGCGACCAGATCGGCCGCATCACCCCGACCGGCGAGATCACCCGCTACCCGCTCGCGACCGAGGGCGCGATGCCGTCGATGATCGTGACCGGGCCGGACGGCGCGCTGTGGTTCACCCTCAACCAGGGCAACGCGATCGGCCGCATCACCGTGGACGGCGAGGCGACGCAGTACCCGCTGCCCACGGCGGGCGCCGCCCCGGTGGGCATCTGCGCGGGTCCGGACGGGGCGCTGTGGTTCGTGGAGATCGGCGCGGGCCAGGTGGGCCGGATCGACACCTCCGGCACGATCACCGAGTTCCCGCTGCCCGACCGCGCCGCCCGACCGCACGCCATCGTGACCGGTCACGACGGCGCCCTCTGGTTCACGCAGTGGGGCTCCGGCACGCTGGGCCGTATCACGATCGAGGGCACGATCGAGGAGTTCCCCCTGGACGGCGCGGAACCCCACGGGCTCACGGCCGGGTCCGACGGCCTGATCTGGGTCGCGATGGAGTCCGGCGCCCTGGAACCCAGGCGCGCCGCTAGGTGAGGTCGGCGGCTCGCGTGTAGACGTCCTTGCCCAGTTCCCTGGCGACGCTGACCATGCGGTCGGCTCCGGCGGAGGGCCCGCCGATGCGGAGCACCGCGTCGCAGCGGGCCAGCAGCCGTTCGGCGACGGGATGGAAGATCTCGTCAAACAGCGCGTCGCCCACCCGTTCGCTGCCCGCGGTCTCCAGCAGCGGCAGGGCCAGGGCCTCGCCGGTGACCGGCAGGTGACCGGCGCGGAAGAGCGTCAGGGCGACCTCGTTCATGGCGTCGACGTTCGCCTGAAGTTTGGCGGGGTCGTCGCCGGTGCCCGACCGGTAGGGTCCGGCCACGAGGATCATCAGCGGGCGGGAAGAACTGCTCACAGGGTGGTCTCCTTCTTCAAACCAGGACGGTGTCGACTCCGGCCTCCCGCAGCGCCTCCAGCGTCCGCGGTCCTCCGGGATGAGTGGCGGTGTCCCGCGCGGCGGCGTCGGTGACGAAGCGCTCCACGGCGTCGAGCGGGGCGACCTGGCTGAAGGCGCGCACGCCGAGCTTGGTCGCGTCCGCCACGGCGATCGTCCGGGTGGCCTGGGCCAGCCCGGACTGCTTGACGGCGGCGTCGTCCACGGAGAACTCCGACCAGCCGTGCTCGGCGTGCACCCCGCCGATGGACATGACGAAGACGTCGAAGGCCAGGGACTGCAGGGTGCGCAGGGCCAGCGGCCCGACCAGGGACCGCTCGCCCGGCCGGGACCGGCCGCCGACGATCAGCAGCTCGATCCCGGGCCGGTCGGCCAGGAGCGTGGCCGCCTGCAGGCTGAGCACGGTCACGGTCAGCGGCGCGCAGGCGGCCAGGTGTTCGGCGAGGTGGGCGGTGGTCGTGCCCGCGTCCAGGAGCACGTGTGAACCCGGCGGCACCATCTCGGCCGTGGCCGCCGCCAGCCGGTCCTTCGTCGCCGCCTGCCACGACTGCCGGGTGTCGAAGCCGGCCCCCTCCTCCGGAAGGCGGGAGGGGACGGCTCCGCCGCGCACCCGCCGTACCAGACCACGGGTTTCCAGCGCGTCCAGATCCCGGCGGACGGTCATCTCCGAGACGCCCAGACGCCGGGACAGCTCCGCGACGGAGACGCGGCCGGTGCCCTGCACCAGCCGCAGGGTCAGGTCCAGGCGGCTCATGACCCCATTTCTACCATATGCATGTTCTAACGAACATCAGGGTGTTCGGTGAGGCCGTAGTAGACGCGTGGCGCGCCGTCCAGCCGGATCTTGACCTTGCCGTCGCACGGGGTGAGCCGTCGTTCCCTGCCGATGCAGTCGAGCACCCTGACCTGGCCACCGGCCGCGGGCACGTGCACGTCGGTCTTGGTCGGCCAGTCGTCGACCCACGGTTCCGGCGCGGCGAACCACCCCGTGCCCGGCTCGTGGTCGGTGTTGAGCAGGTAGCCGTCCTTGCGGCTCCACAGGATCGAGACCGGCCCCTCCGGGGTGCTGAACAGGAGCCCCTTGAGGTCGGGGTCGGCGAAGGTCAGCCAGCGGGTGAACGTCGCCTGGTCCAGGACCTTGGCCGCGGTGGCGTAGGCGAGCATCGAGGGCTTGGCGCTGGTGTCGCGGTTCATGAGCCCGAAGTGGTACTCGGCGTTGGCCGGGTCGGCCATCTGCGGCTTGCCGAGGACGCTGTCGTGCAGCTGATACCAGTTCACGCAGCTCACCCCCTCGGCCATGGACAGCGCGAGGGTGAGCAGGACGTTCTCGGCGGCCTGCCGGTAGGTGTCGTGCCACCAGCTGTTCGGCTTGGTGCAGGCGTAGGCCTCGGTCAGCCACAGCTCCTTGTCCCCGTACTCGGTGATCATCTCGCGGGCCTTGCGCATGCTGCCGAGGAAGTTCCAGTACGAGCCGTTGTTCCCCTGCGTCCACTCCTCCGGCGGCGGCGCGTAGTCGGGGGTGAAGTTGCCCCGGCCGGGGTGGAAGGCGAAACCGTCGATGAGGTCCCAGCCGCCCGCGTCGTGGAAGTTCTTGGTCCAGACGTAGTCCATGCCGGCCAGGCCGGCGTTGAGCACCTTGGTCGGAGCCCCGGCTGCGGTCAGGCGCTCGCGGACCGGGCGTAAGCCGTCCCGCACGTACGCGGCGGCGGTCAGCCCGCTCATCCACGGCTTGTTCACCTCGTTGGCGACCTCGAAGTAGTCGGCCCGCGAGCCGATCGCCTTCTGGGTGTTCGTGTCGGCCCAGGCGGCGACCTCGGCCGGGGTGCCGCCGAGCGGGATGCCGGCGAGCTCGATGTTGTGCTCGATCCCCGCCGCGTTCAGGGTGGCGGGCGGCAGGCCGGGCCCGCCGTCGTAGGAGATGCGCACCCGCTTGATGCCGATGCGCCGCATGAGGCCCACGACCGCGGCGGCGTCCGGCTTGAGCAGCCACGGGTAGTTGGCGATGCCGAACATGCTGTCGGCGCCCGCTTGGTAGGTGTACGGCGGCAGCACGGTGAGGTTGGTGCGGGCGAACGCGCTGTCGGCGCCGGCGGTGGCCTTCACCTCGGTGAACACGATCCCGTGCGACGGGGAGGTGACGGTGAAGGTCTGCTTCCACGCCGATCCGGCGGCGACGGTGCCGGTGACGCTGCCCGACTTCAGCACCCGGCCGTCGAAGTCACGGGCCCACCACGACAGCTTCACGGTACGCGCGGCGGTGCCGCCGTTGGCCACCTCCGCGTGCAGGGCCATCGGCTGGCCGCCGCCGTCCCACAGACTGAAGGGCTTGTCGGTCCAGACCTCCACGCCCAGGGGCAGCCCGGCGCCCATGGTGCCGCCCGCCGCCGGCCGTACCGAGCCGAGCACCAGGTCGGCCTCCGTCACCGCCCCGCCGTCGGCCGCCGTGGCCGGCGCGTGGATCCAGGCGGCGTTGGTCCAGGCCGGGGTGGTGCCGCCGAGCCGGAAGTAGGCGCGGGCACTGCCCCAGGTCTCCTGGTAGACCACCCCGGCGTTGGTCTCGTAGGGCACGCCGCCCCCGGCGTCGCGGTTCCATCGGGTGAGCGCCGTGAACGACTCGGGCTCGGTGGGGGCGATGACCGTACGGCCGAGCATGAAGCCGGCCGGGATCAGCGTGGCCGAACCCGCGACCTCCCAGCGCAACCGCGCCCGGTTCGGCGTGACGCGGAAGACGCCGCGGACCGTGATGCCCTGCGCCGCGGCGGGGAGGGTGTAGGCGACCTGGATGGCCTGGCCGCCGTCCGGGAGGGTGATGAGCGACGGGGTCCCGCCGGTGGTTCGCTGGATGCCGGTGACGGTGTCCTTCGCCATGAATCCGGTGAGCCGGATCCGTTCGACGCCGGCGCCGTCCTTGACGGTGATCGTGCCGTCGGCGGCGGCGACGAGGGTGATGCCGTCTGCGGTGATCGATGGGATGTCGGCCTGGGCCGAGGTCGCGGGAAGCAGGGCTCCGGCGAGCCCGGCGGCAACGGCTCCGCCGAGGAATCGGCGTCGGGGGATGTCGGCCATGAGGATCCCTTCCAGTCACCTAATGCGGATTAGGTGAGAGATGTACTCCTGCCGTAACGCGAGTGTCAAGTGTTTGACATCTGCCCGCGATACCGGCTTAGATGCCGCCTAATACGCATTAGGCGAAGGGAAGTAGCCCATGGATGTCTCCACGAGGTGGCGTCTGGGGATGGCCGGAGCGCTCGTGCTCGCCGCCGCGACGTCAGGCTGCTCGTCCGGCTCCGCGGAGGGCGACCTCGGCAAGACCACGATCACGGTGGCCGGCATGCCCGCCACGACCGCGGCGAAGACCCGCAAGCAGTTCCTGGACGCGGTAGCCGCGTTCGAGAAGGCCAACCCCGACATCAAGCTCAAGCCGACCGACACGCAGTGGGACGCCAGGACGTTCGCGACCCGGCTGGCCGGCGGCAATGCCGAGACGGTGCTGACTGTACCGCTGACCGAGCCGCCCGGGCTCATCGCGCGGCGGCAGATCGCCGATCTCAGCGCCGAGATCAAGACCCTGCCGCACGCGACCGACTTCGACCCCCGCGCGCTGGCCCCCGCGACCGGCGCCGAGGGCAAGGTCTACGGCCTGCCCGTCACCGAGTACGCCCTCGGCCTGGTCTACAACCGCGCCCTGTTCGCCAAGGCCGGGCTGGACCCGGACAAGCCGCCCGCCACCTGGGACGAGGTCAGGGCGGCGGCCAAGAAGATCGCCGGTCCCGGCGTCGCGGGCTACACGCAGATGACGGTCAAGAACACCGGCGGCTGGATCCTCACCGCGATGACCTACTCCTTCGGCGGCCAGATGGAGAAGAAGGAAGGCGAGCAGTACGTGCCGTCGCTCCTGGACGGCCCGGCCGAGCAGGCGCTGCGCCACCTGGCCGCGATGCGCTGGCAGGACGACTCCATGGGCGCCAACCAACTGCGCACCCAGCAGGACGCGGAGCGCGACTTCGCGGCGGGCAAGATCGGCATGATGATCGGCACCGTCAACAGCTACACCCGCTACACCACCCTGTACTCCGGCAAGCCGGACGACTTCGGCATCGCTGCGCTGCCCCAGCAGGCCGGGGCGAAGGCGACCCTGCTGGGCGGCCTGGTCGCGGCCGTCAACGCCAAGGCCACCCCCGCGCAGCGCGCCGCCGCGGTGAAGTGGATCGACTACTACTACCTGAAGCCCAACTACGACCCGGCGGCGGCCGAGCAGCTGGCCATCGCCAACGCGGCGGACAAGCTGGCCGTCGGCCTGCCCACGCTGCCGTTCTACGGCACCGCGGTGTCCGGTCCGGTGAACGCCGCGATCGCCAAGCACTCCAACATCCCGGTCTCCAACTTCACCCCCTACGTGAAGGACACCGACAAGCTGGAGTACCTGGTCGAGCCCCCGGTCGCCGCCCAGGACCTGTACGGCGCGCTCGACACCGCCGTCCAGGCCGTGCTGACCCGCAAGGACGCCGATCCCCGCGACGAGCTGACCAAGGCGGCGGCGCGGGTCGCGCCCCTGCTCGAGAAAGCACAGTGACCAGGCGTTCTGGCCTCGCGGCTGCGCTGTTCCTCATCCCGACGGTGCTGGTGTTCGGCCTCTTCTCCTGGTGGCCGATCGTCCGCAGCGTGGTGCTCGGTTTCCAGCGGACCAACCTGGTCGAGGCGGCGGCGTTCACCGGCCTGGACAACTTCCGCACCCTGCTGGCCGATCCGCTGCTGGTCACCGCGGCGGGCAACACGCTGCTGTTCACCGGCCTGGCCCTGATCATCGGTTTTCCGGTGCCGATCGTCCTCGCGGTGCTGATGTCGGAGCTGCGCCGCGGCTCCGGTCTCATGCGGGTGCTGGTCTACCTGCCGGTGGTGGTGCCGCCGGTGGTGGCCGTCCTGATGTGGAAGTGGTTCTACGACCCGGACTCCGGGCTGTTCAACCAGTTGCTCGGGCTGGTCGGGCTCGGGCCGTACCCGTGGCTGCAGTCCACGGGCATGGCGATGCCGAGCCTCGTCCTGGAGGCGACCTGGGCGGGCGCGGGCGGCGCCGTGCTGATCTACCTCGCCGCGCTCTCCAGCGTGCCCACCGAGTTGTACGAGGCGGCCGAACTGGACGGCGCCTCGGTGTGGCGCCGGTTGTGGCACGTGACATTGCCACAACTCCGACCCATTCTGCTGATCATGCTGCTGCTCCAGGTGATCAACACCTTCCAGGTGTTCACCGAGCCGTTCGTGCTGACCGACGGCGGGCCGGAGGACTCGACGGTCACGGTGCTGCTGCTCATCTACCGCTACGCGTTCGTCAACGGCGACTACGGCGCCGCCGCCGCGCTGAGCGTGAGCCTGGCTGTGGTGCTGGCCGTGCTGTCCGCCGTCTACCTGCGGCTCACCAGAACCTGGGGGACGAAATGAGAGGAGTGATCTCCGACACGGAGCGGCGCGGGATGCGCCGGAGGCTGTCCACCATCCAGGTGCTGCTGATCGTCGCCCTGCTGCTCGAAGGCGCCGGCCCGATCTACTGGCTCTTCAAGGGCGCGATCTCCTCCACCCAGGAGTCGCTGCGCGATCCGCTGGCCCTGTGGCCGGCCGAGGCGCGCTGGTCGAACCTGACGGAGGCGTGGACGACGCTGGAGGTCGGCCACTACCTCACCAACACCGTCGTGCTCGTCGCGGGCTCCTGGTTCACGCAGTTGTTCGTCGCGGCCACCGGTGCGTACGCGCTGTCGATCCTGCGGCCCTCCTACGGCAAGTACGTCTACGGCGCGGTCCTGGCCACGCTGTTCCTGCCCGCCACGGTCTCGATGGTCTCGCTCTACCTGACCGTCCTCGACCTGGGCATCGCCAACACCCCGCTGTCGGTGTGGCTGCCCGCCGGCGCGCACGCCTTCAACGTCCTGCTGGTCAAGCAGTTCTTCGACGGCATCCCCCGCGAGCTGTTCGAGGCCGCCCGCCTCGACGGCGCCGGGGCATGGCGGATCTTCACCAGCGTGGTGCTGCCCATGTCCCGCCCGATCCTGGCCGTGGTGTCGCTGCTGGCCGTCATGAACGCGTGGAAGGACTTCCTCTGGCCCATGATCGCCATCACCGACACCGAGAGCCAGCCGCTCGCCGTGGCGCTCCCCCGGCTGGCCGACACCTCCGACCAGGCCCTGCTGATCGCCGGGATGCTGATCGCCATCATCCCGCCCGTCGCGGTGTTCCTGGTCTTCCAGCGGCAGATCATCCGCGGCATCGCCTTCACCGGGCTCAAGGGATGAGGGTCCTCGTCACCGGCGCGGCCGGTCGTCTCGGCACCGCCGTACTCGCCGAGCTGGCGGAACACCAGGTGACCGCGCTCGTCGCCGAGGACCCCGGCCCGATCGCGGCCGAGCGGGTGGTCGTGGGTGACGCGCGCGACCCCGCCGCCGTGCGCGCGGCGCTGGAGGGGGCCGACGCCGTCGTGCACACCGCGGCGCTCGCCTCGCCCGAGGTCGCCGCGCCCGAGGTGGTGTTCGCCGCCAACACTCAGGCCACGTTCACGGTGCTCAACGAAGCGGGCGAGCATGGTGTACGGCGGGCGGTCATCGCCAGCAGCCTGTCGATCACCGGGCTGCCGTTCGCCCGATCGCCCCGGAGCCCGGAGTACCTGCCGCTCGACGAGCACGTGCCGGCGCAGATCGAGGACCCGTACGCGCTGTCCAAGCAGGTGGACGAGGCCACCGCGGCGATGATGGGCCGGCGGCACGGCATGACCGTCGCCGCCCTGCGCTTCCCCTTCCTGGGCGATCCGGCCAGGCTGGCCTGGCGCGCCGCGACGCTGGCCGCGAATCCCGCCGCCGGGGCCGCGGACCTGTGGAGCTATCTGGACCTGCGCGACGCCGCCCGCGCCTGCCTGCTCGGGCTGACCGCCGCGCTGGAGGGTACGCCCGCCCTCTACGTCGCCGCCCCGGAGACGCTCGTGACCTCTCCCACACGGGAGCTGGTCGCGGCCCACCATCCCGGCGTCCCGTGCCGGGCGGAGCTGCCCGGCAGAACTGTCGCCATCGACCTCGAACCCGCGCGGCGGCTGCTCGGATTCACCGCACTGCATCCGTTCCCCGAGGAGCTCCTTCCATGATCATGCCGGAGACACAGGCGCCCTGGCCCGCCAGGGACGGGCTGCGCATCACCGGTGTGCGCACGATCGTCACCGCGCCCGGCGGGGTGCCTCTCGTCGTCGTCCGCGTCGACACCTCCGAGCCCGGACTGTACGGCCTGGGCTGCGCCACCTTCACCCAGCGCTTCCACGCCGTGGTGGCCGCGATCGAGCAGCACGTCGCGCCCATGGTCATCGGGCGGCATCCGGCCGACATCGAGGACATCTGGCGCATGCTGCACTTCTCGTCGTACTGGCGGGGCGGGCCGGTGCACAACAACGCGCTGTCCGGCATCGACCAGGCGCTCTGGGACATCGCGGGCAAACGGTTCGGGGTCCCGGTCTACGAACTCCTGGGCGGCCGGGTCCGTACGGCTGCCGCCGTCTACACCGGCGCCAGGGGCGGCGAGGTGGAGGAGTCGATCGAGCGGGCCGCGGCCCTCGCCGAGCAGGGCTACCGGTACGTACGGCTGCAGTTCGGCGGGCCCGGGATCGGCACCTACGGGGGCACCGGCACGCCGGGCGGATACCCGGGCAGCCCCCATCCGGACGGCTGGGGTGTCGGCCAGTACCTGCGCGACACCCCCCGCTTCTTCGAGCGTGCCCGGTCTGTCCTGGGCGAGGAGCTCGGCCTGTTGCACGACGCGCACAACCGGCTGACGCCGAAGGAGGCCGTGGTGCTGGCGCGGTCGCTGGAGCCGTACCGGCTGTTCTTCCTGGAGGACCCGCTCGCGCCCGAGCACTTCGACCGGCTGCCCGAAGTGCGCGCGGCCGCGCCGATGCCGATCGCGTCGGGAGAGCTCGTCTCCTCGGTGACCGACGCGGCGCGCCTCATCACCTCCGGCGGCATCGACTACCTGCGCCTGCACGTCTCGACCGTCGGCGGGCTGACCCCGGTGCGCAAGCTCGCGGCGCTGTGCGAGCTGACCGGGGTGCGCACCGCCTGGCACGGGCCGCCGGACGTGTCGCCCGTGGGCGCGGCGGTCAACGTCACCCTCGACGTGACCAGCCCGGCGTTCGGGATCCAGGAGGCGCACGTCTATCCGGAGACCGTGCACGAGGTGTTTCCCGGAGCGCTCAGAACGGTCAACGGCTACCTGACGCCGTCGGACCGGCCGGGCTGGGGCATCGACCTCGACGAACGGGCCGCCCTGCGCCATCCGCCGCAGACCCATCTGCACGAGCGATGGGCCGCACAGGTCCGGCGGCCGGACGGCGGGATCGAGGCTCCGTGATCTACTATTTCTTGGGGGGTATGTCATGAGATCGAGCGGTCGCCCTCGTCAGGCGGACATCGCTCGGCTGGCCGGCGTCTCACAGCCGACCGTGTCGCTGATCCTGAACGGCGGCGCCGCCGCCGTCGGCATCGCCGAGGAGACCCAGCGCAAGGTCATGGAGGCCGCCGAGCGGCTCGGATACGTGCCCGACCCGATAGCCACCCGCCTGGCCGCCGGGCAGAACAACCTCCTCGGCCTCTACACCTTCACCTCGACCTTCCCCACCGAGATGTCCCACGCCTACTACCCGTTCCTGGTGGGCATCGAGGAGGAGTCGGCGGTTCAGGGTTATGACCTGCTGATGTTCATCGCCTCCAGCGTCACCGGCGAGCGGCCGCACGCCCAGGTCCTCAACCGGGTACGCCTGGCCGACGGCTGCCTGTTCCTCGGCCGGCACCTGCCCGTGCCGGAGATGGACCGCCTGCTGGCCACCAACCTGCCGATCGTCTACATAGGGCGGCACGACGACTTCGGCGACCGCCTGCCGTACATCGGGGCCGACTACGTGTCGGCCGGCGCGGCCGTGGTGCGGCATCTGGCCGAGCTCGGCCACGAGCGCATCCTGTACGTGCGCGAGCCCGACGAGGCGATCACCTCGATCGACAGGGAGGCGGGCTTCCGCGGCGGCATGGACGCCTGCGGGCTGCCGGCCACGGTGGTGCGCACGGACGGCGCCGACCTGACCGCCGACCGGCTGCGCACCTGGCACGACCGGGGCATCACCGCGATCGTCACCGAGGCCACCGACACCGACGCCGCCCACCTCGCCTTGCTGGCCGCGGCCCGTGAAGCCGGGTACCGGTTCCCCGACGATCTGTCCCTGGCCACGCTCGGCGACCCCTCCACCGGGACGGGCGGGCTCACCGGCTTCGCCGTACCGCGCCGGGAGATGGGCGCGGCGGCCGTCAGGCTGCTCGCCCAGCTCATCGCGGGAGACCAGAACGTCTCCCGGCATCAGCTCCTGGCCTGCGCGCTCGAGCCCGGCCAGACCGCGGCGTCCCCGCGCTGACACCCCCTTACCCCTTTGGAAGGCCGCACCATGCCCGAAATCAGAACAGACATCCTTGTTGTCGGCGGTGGGCTCGGCGGCGTCGCCGCGGCCCTGGCCGCCTGCCGCGCCGGGCAGAACGTCGTTCTCACCGAGGAGAGCGACTGGATCGGCGGACAACTCACCGCACAGGCCGTGCCGCCGGACGAACATCCCTGGATCGAGAGTTACGGCGCCACCGCCACCTACCGGGAGCTGCGCGCATCCATCCGCGAGCAGTACCGGCAGTGGTACCCGCTGACCAGCGGGGCGCGAAGCTGGCGGCACCTCAACCCCGGTGCCGGATATGTCAGCAAACTGTGCCACGAGCCGGGCGTCTCGCTGGCCGTACTGCGTGCTCTGCTCGCCCCGCACCAGTCCGCCGGGCGGCTGCGCGTCCTGCTCGAACACCGTCCACTCGGCGTGGACGTGGACGGCGACCGCGTCACCGCCGTCACGCTCCAGGACATCCGCTCGGGCGACCCGCTCACCGTCACCGCCGCGTACGTCCTCGACGCGACCGAGACCGGCGAGCTGCTGCCGCTGGCCAAGACCGAATACGTCACCGGGGCGGAGGCCAGGCGCGAGCACGACGAGCCGCACGCGCCGGACGAGCCCCAGCCGCTGAACATGCAGGGCATCACGTACTGCTTCGCCGTCTCCCACCACGAGGGCGAGAACCACGTCATCGACCGCCCGGCCGACTATGCGTTCTGGCGCGACTACCGGCCCGACTTCTGGCCAGGACCGCTGCTGGGCTTCAGCGCGCCGGACCCGCGTACCTTGGAGCCGGAGGACCGCTGGTTCGACCCCAACCCCGGCGGCGACCCGCGCGGGGTGCTCGCCGACCAGAGCGCCCAGTCGGGGGACAAGGACCTGTGGATGTTCCGCCGGATCCTCGCCCGCGACCTGTTCGAGCCCGGTTTCGCCGCCTCCGACATCACCCTGGTCAACTGGCCGCTCAACGACTACTGGCTCAAGCCGATCATCGAGGTCGACGCCGGTACGGCCGCGCGGGCCCACGCCGAGGCGAAGCAGCTGTCGTTGTCCCTGCTCTACTGGCTGCAGACCGAGGCGCCACGGCTCGACGGCGGCACCGGCTTCCCCGGACTCAGGCTCCGCCACGACGCCGTCGGCACCGCGGACGGCCTCGCCAAGTCCGCCTATGTCCGGGAATCACGGCGCATCCGCGCGCGCACCACCGTGACCGAGCACCACGTCTCCCGCGCCCTCGTCGGCGGCACGTCACGCCACCACGACTCCGTCGGCGTCGGCGCGTACCGCATCGACCTGCACCCCTCCACCGGAGGCGACAACTACATCGACATCGCCAGCGTGCCCTTCGAGATCCCCCTGGGCGCGCTGCTGCCCGTCAGAATGCGCAACCTGCTGCCCGCCGCCAAGAACCTCGGCACCACCCACATCTCCAACGGCTGCTTCCGGCTGCACCCCGTGGAGTGGAACATCGGCGAGGTCGCCGGACACCTCGCCGCGTACTGCCTGCGCCGTGGCACCGAGCCGCACGAGGTCGGAGAGAACCAGACACACCTGACCGACTTCACCGCCGAACTGGACACCGCCGGAGTAGAACGCCACTGGCCCGCCCCCACCGGCTACTAGTCCCCGTCAGGCACATCCAGTCCACCTCAGGCACATCCAGTCCACCTCAGGCACATCCAGTCCACCTCGGGCACATCCAGTCCACCTCGGGGACGTCTGGTCCACCCTCAGGTACGTCTGTCTAGTCCACCTCGGGTACGTCGGGGACGTCGACGTCGATGTCCCCCTCCACCGCCCGGCGCAGCTTGATGTCCTCCACCCAGGCCTCCGCGAACCGCCGGATCTCCCCCGCCCGCTCCTCCGAGACCCCGCAACCGAAGAAGTCCATGGCATCCACGTACTCCAGCCGCATCAGCAGCTCGCCGGTGGCGAACTCGTCGTCGTGCACCCGCCCGAGCCCCTCCAACTCCCGGAACCCATACAGGTGCGACACCGCCGCGACATCCACCACGTCCTCGGCCAGCCCTCGCTCGTGCAGGTCCCGCATCCGCAACCCCACAGCGTCGGCCAACGCCACGACGAGCACCCCGTCCCGATCGACCGGCGCCTCCTGAAGCGCCTCCTTGAACACCTCCACCACCACCCCAACCAGCGGCTGGGACTCAGGCGCCCCTCCCACCCCAGGCCCACCCTCGGTCACATGTCCTGCCAAGGACTCGGCCTCGGGCAGATGCCCTGCCGAAGGCTCGGGCAGATGCCCTGCCGAAGGCTCGGGCAGATGCCCTGCCGAAGGCTCGGGCAGATGCCCTGCCGAAGGCTCGGGCAGATGCCCTGCCGAAGG